>CAVUJA010000003.1:0-279142 GCA_963741715.1 uncultured Acidobacteriota bacterium | reverse complement strand
AGATGAACAACGACGCACGGGTGTTCGTCGCCGGCCACCGAGGACTGGTCGGTTCGGCGACGATCAGGCGCCTCAAGACGGCGGGCTACGAGCGACTCCTCACGGTGGGGCCCGAAGCGCTGGACCTGCGCGACCAGGCCGCCGTCAACTACTGGTTCAAGGCGAACCGGCCCGAATACGTGTTCCTCGTCGCCGGAACCGTCGGCGGAATCCTGGCCAATTCCACGCGCCCGGCGGAATTCATCTACGACAACATGATGATTCACGCCACGGTGGTGCACGCTGCGCACCTCTATGGCGTGAAGAAGCTCCTCTACCTCGGGAGTTCCTGCATCTACCCGCGGAACAGCGCGCAGCCAATCAAGGAAGAGTCACTCCTGACCGGCCCGCTGGAGCCAACGAACGAGTGGTACGCTCTGGCGAAGATCGCCGGCATCAAGCTCTGTCAGGCTTACCGCAAGCAGTACGGTTGCAGCTTCATTTCAGGAATGCCCACGAACCTCTACGGCATCAATGACAACTTCGACCTCCAGAGTTCCCACGTTCTGCCGGCAATGATGCGGAAGTTCCATGACGCGAAGAAGGAAGGCCGGGCCGAGGTGGAGATCTGGGGCACGGGGTCGCCACGCCGCGAGTTCCTCCACGTGGACGACCTGGCCGACGCGTGCCTGTATCTGATGCGGCACTATGACGCGGTGGAACACATCAACATTGGGACCGGCGAAGACCTGACGATCGCGGAACTGGCGTCCATGGTGAGAGACGTCGTCCATCCAGCCGCCACGATTCGCTTCGATCCGTCGAAGCCGGATGGTATGCCCCGAAAGCAACTCAACGTGGACCGGCTCCATGCATTGGGGTGGCGGCACCGCATCGCGCTGGCGGACGGTATTCGCAGCACGTACGCCTGGTTCCTCGACAACCACGAGTCGCTTCGAGCAACAGGACGCGTAGAGGTTGAGGCTTGATGCTGACGAACCAGCCTATCGCCTGAACCCGCCTAAGAGGGTCGCCAGCAGCGTCCCTGTCCGGTTCTGTTCGATGATCGGAGCCGGGCGCAACCGAGTGGAATCAAATGGTATGCTTTGGGGGGAGGGATCGATTTCCTCCCCTTTTGCTATTCCACGTCAACAGAGAGAAAGACCCATGAGCCGGCCCGCAAGGGTGCTGATCGGTATCGTCCTCGCCGCGGGGATCTTTTTTGCCGGGTATCTCGCTCGCCAGCCGCAGCCCGTGGCCTCGGCTGGTTCGGTGAAGCAGGCGGCCACATACACCTGCCCGATGCACCCGCAGTACACGTCCGACCGGCCCGGCGACTGCCCCTTGTGCGGGATGCGCCTGGAGCCGGTCGCCGGTAACGGTTCCCGAAGGCAGGCGGGTTCAGCCACCGCTGGCGCAGTGGTTGTCGGGCAGGCGAGTCAACAGCTGATCGGGATTCGGACCGAAGAGGTGCGACGAGGACCCTCATCCCAGGTGCTTCGGGTGCCGGGCCGCATCGCGGTGGACCAGCAGCGGCTCTACCGAATCGTCGCGGCCGTCGATGGCCGCATTCTCACGCTCGGAGACGACACCGTCGGGCGTTTCGTCAAGAAGGACCAGTTGCTCGGGTCGTACTACACGCGCGACCTCCTGGCCACCGAGCGGCTGTTCCTGCTGAGCGTCCCTGCGAACGAACCGCTGCCGAACCAAACGAAGGATTTCAGCCAGGCCTCCATCCGCACCTCGGGCAGCGCCAACCCCCAGTTCCCGATCGACAGCCTGCGCGGCCTGGGCATGAGCGACCTGCAGATCGACGAAATCCACCGGACCAGGACGGCTGCGCCGCACGTCAACATCTACTCGCCCGTCGCCGGGTTCGTGCTGGACCGCACCATCGCACCGAAGCAGTGGTTCGACAGGGGCGCCGAACTCTATCGCATCGCCGACATCAGCCGCGTGTGGGTGTGGACCGACATCTTCGAGAAGGACAGCCAGTTCCTGAAGGCCGGGGCGGAAGCCACCATCGTGTACCAGGATCGCCGGCTCAAGGCGCGCATGACCGACGCCCTTCCGCAGTTCGACCCGCAGTCGCGGACCCTGAAGACGCGTTTCGAGCTCGACAATCCGGGCAACCTGCTCCAACCCGAGATGTTCGTGGACGTCGAGCTGGACGTCCAGAGGGCGCCCGCGATCACCGTTCCCGCCGACGCCGTCTTCGATTCCGGCCTTCGCAAGACGGTGTTCGTGGACCGCGGCGGCGGGACTTTCGAGCCCAGGCGCGTCGAAACCGGCTGGCGCTTCGGCGATCGCGTCGAGGTCACGCGCGGCCTGATGGAGGGCGAGCGCGTCGTGGCAGCCGCCAACTTCCTGTTGAACTCGGAGAGCCGCATGACGGCGGCCTCCGCCGGCCTCCTCAATCCCGAACTCGACCCGGTCTGCGGGATGGAGGTGGACGCGAAGAAAGTGGCCGCTGCCGGGCGCTCGGCGACACACGAGGGCCACACGTACTACTTCTGCTCGGACGAGTGCAAGAAGAAGTTCGAGGCGGGGCCGGCGCAGTACCTCGAGCGGGACGGCCATCAGCCCGTGCCGGCGACGTCGAAGGCAACGACGGTCACGAAGGCTCCGGCACAGTCGGGCGCCACGCGGTCGGCGTCGGTGAAGGACCCTGCGTGCGGCATGGACGTCGATCCGAAGGACCCTTCCGTGGCCGCGCGCAAGGTCGAGTACAAGGGCAAGTCGTATTACTTCTGCTCCGATGAGTGCAAGCGGGACTTCCAGAACGACCCGGCGGCGTTTGTGAAGTGAACCGCTGTGCCTCGCACGCAACCGCCCTCCACGGCCAGCCGGCCGGCTGATACACTGGTCAGCGTGTCTCTGCGCATCGCCTTCGACTGCGACGGCTGTATCGCCGACCTTGCGGCTGCTCTCGAAGAGACGTCGATTCGGCTCTTCGGTGACGCACCGGGCGCGCTCGCGGAGAAGGACGGTGAGGTTTCGTCGGCCGCGGAGAACGGCGAACTGACGGCCGACGAAGTCCAGGCCGCGCCGCCGCAGTTCCGCGCGCTGACCCGCCGCCAGCAGCACGACCTCTGGGAAGCGGTCTGCCAGACCGACAACTTCTGGGAGACGCTGCAGGAGACCGAGCCGGGGATCGTCGCCCGTCTCGCGCAGGTTGCGAGGGAACAGCGCTGGGAGGTCATCTTCATCACCCAGCGACCATCGAGCGCTGGCGACACCACTCAGCTCCAGACGCAGCGTTGGCTGACCGCGCATGGCTACGAACTGCCCAGCGTCTACGTGATCACGAGCACGCGCGGGAAGGTCGCCGAGGCCCTCTCCCTCGACGTCGTCGTCGACGATCGACCCGAGAACTGCCTCGACGTGAAGCTCGAATCGCGCGCCCGCGCGATTCTGATCTGGAACGGGGATCCCGCAGCGCTCCCGCCCAACGCGCGTAGCCTCGGCATCGAGCCGGTGGCCGGCATCGGGGCCTGCCTGGACCTGCTCACCGCCACGCCGGCCCCCAAGCCGGGATTGCTGTCGAAGCTCAGGAAGATAGTGGGATCGCGGGCCTAAAGGCCCGCGCCACACCGCCACACGCCACCGCACGCCGCACCGCCGCACGCCTCACGCCGCGCGGACACACGCCATCATACCGACCAAGCCGAAGGTGTGCCCGGAAGCGGGTAGAATAGGCCCAGGGCGGGACCTCGGGCTGGCACATCACATTCCACCATGCCGATCTACGAATTCGAGTGCCTCGACTGCCATCGCAAGACCACCGCGCTCGTCATGTTGCGTGAACGCATCGGCGAGGTGCGCTGCAAGAAGTGCGGCGGCGCCCGCCTCGAGAAGTTGTGGTCGCGCTTCGCGGCGCCGAAATCCGAGGACGCGCGCCTGGAATCACTCGCCGATCCATCTACCATGGGCGATATCGACGAGTCCGACCCGAAGAGCGTCGCCCGCTACATGAAGAAGATGGGGCAGGAGATGGGCGAGAACTTCGGGGAGGACGTCGATCAGGCCATCGAGGAAGAGATGGCCGGCGGTGCGGCGGGCGACGACGATCACGAAGGCGGCGGTCCGGGGGACCTCTCGGAGTAGACCGCGAAGCCCGTCGCGTGAAACCCCGGCGGCAAAGTGCTATTCTTTGCCGGCGGCGCCGCCTGCCGCCGGTCTGCCTGCTCGGCCTCGGTGCTGGGGAATGCCCTGTGCTCAACTGCCCGAAATGCGGATCGCCCCGCATCCATCGCTCGCGCACCCGCACAATCTGGGAGCGGTTGCGCAAGAACTTCACCTTCGACCGCGTCCACCGCTGCCATGGCTGCGGCTGGCGCGGCTGGGGCCCCGTGACCTCCGAACCGGTGCGGCCAAAGGATCAGCCGGATTACGTGCGCCCCGCGCCGAACCTCGAGGCGATCGACGTCGCCGTATCCGAGGCACAGGCCAAGCAGGCCGAGAAGGCCGAATAGCGCCGCGCGCCGCGTCCTTCCCAACGGTTGCCGTCTCCTTGGGGTGAGCGTTCCTTTCGCCACAATCGGCTTCGCCCTCCGCTTCTCTTGCGCCCCTTCTCGGACGACGGTATCGTCGTCGTCCCGGGGATGCAACGACAGGAGGTGCGCCACCGAGCAAGAAGTCCAACAAGGTGGTTCGCATCGGAAGGCCGTAGCTGCCACCAGTCGGGGGCTGTCGTCGTCCCATTCTCCGATTTCGCTCGGAGAAATCGGAGTGCGGGCATCGGGCACGCGACGTGCAAAAGAGTGAGGCGGAGGACGCGCCGTGAACGAGCAAGAACAGCCTGACCTGCGGACATACCTCGATGAGAAGTTCGCGGGGATCGATGAGAAGTTCGCGGGGATGGACGTGAAGTTCGCGGGGATGGACGAGAAGTTCGCGGGGATGGACGAGAAGTTCGCGGGGATCGACGAGAAGTTCGCGGGGATGGACGAGAAGTTCGCGGGGATGGACGTGAAGTTCGTGGGGATGGACGCGAAGTTCGCCGGGATGGACGCGAAGTTCGCCGGGATGGACGCGAAGTTCGCGGGGATCGACGGAAGGTCCGCGGGGATCGACGCGAGTCTGGCCAGGCTGGAAGCGGGCCAGGCCGGTCTGGCCTCGCGGCTCGACAGGGTCGAGGGCCGCCTGGATGGCATCGACAAGCACCTCGACCGGCAGGACGCCGACCTGGAACACCGGACGTTGAGCATTCTCGAGACGATCGAAGACAAGTCCAAGGATGCGCGTCTGTGGGCGTCGAAACTCTTCGCGCTGCTCGACCAGGAGGCGGCTAAGAAGCAGGTTTGAGCGCAGCCACGGCGCCGGCGTCCGTCATCTCGTAATCGAAGATCGCCGAGGATTCGAGGGACTGCATGAACCGGCGACCAAGCGCCCGGTGCGCCGGGTGCTCGAGGTACGCCTTCAGGCCGTCGAGGTCGTCGAACTCTATCACCGCGGCGTAGTCGAGCGACTCACGCATCAGCGCCTCGTAGCCGGCGCCGTGTACGACGCGGCGGCCCACGTGAAAACGGCGAATGGAAGGGACGGCGCGGTGCGCGTCCTCCACCGCACGGACCAAATCGGAGGTCTCTTGCGCGGAGAGATTCGGACGGGGACGGAACAAGACGAGGTGGAAGAGCATAGTCGGAGCTGACGACGAGCAGTCGAAGTTGGCGCTGACTGGGCGGGCCTCGAACCGCCGCTTCTCTACTTCTTCGGCGGCCGCAGCCGCGGCATCTTGGTCTTGTGCGCCGGGGCGGGCGGGCCGGGCTCGGCTTGGGGTGTCGCGCGCTCGGGCGGTTCCGGGATGACCCGGATTCGCTCCGGCGTCGGAACGTCGGGCGCCGACGGCGGAGGCGGAGTCGAATTCTCGCGCGGCGCGGGAGGACGATCCTCGCGCGGGCGGCGTTGTGGTTCGGATGGCGCCGGCCGATGCGGAACCTCGGGTTCCTCGCCTTGGGCGCGGCCGCGCGGTGGGAACGGACGCTGCGGACCGCGGCCGCGATCTCCGAAGCCGCCGCGATCTTCGCGACCCGGCGGTCTGCCGGCCCCGCCGACACCCGAAGCGGGCGGACGGCCGCTGCCAGGGCCCTGGGGCCGACCCGAGCCGCCGCGGTCCTGCCACGGTCGGTCGCCGCCGGGACCGCGATTCTCGCGCGGGCCGCGATCGCCGAAACCGCCGACACCGCGGTCGCGTCCGAAGGTGCCGCTACGGTCTTCCCGAGGTCCGCCCGGCTTACCGCTCCAGGGCCGATCGCGGCGCGGGCCGCCGGCGCCAGGCCCTCGGTCGCCACGATAGCCGCCGCCGGTTCCGCCGCCCGGCTTGCCGCCCCACGGACGGTCGCCGCGCGGGCCGGCGCCGCCGGGACCCTTCGGGCGGAAGCCGCGGTTCTGATCGCGATCGCCCTGCCAGGGACGATCGCCTCGTGGGCCGTGCTCGCCCGGGCCTTTCGGACGGAAACCAGCATCTCGCCCGCCGGCCCCTTGGGAATGGCCGGGACCGCCGCGGTCCTGCCACGGCCGATCCCCGCCGGGACCGCGATTCTCGCGCGGGCCGCGATCGCTGGAACCGCCGCCACCACGGTCGCGGCCGCCGCCGCGGTCGTCCCGAGGTGCCCCTGGCTTGCCGCCCCAGGGCCGATTCTCGCGCGGGCCGGCGCCGCCGGGACCCTTCGGGCGGAAGCCGCGGTTCTGATCGCGATCGGCCGGCCAGGGACGATCGCCTCGTGGGCCGTGCTCGCCCGTGCCCTTCGGCCGAAAGCCGCGGTCTTGATCGCGATCGCCCTGCCACGGCCGATCACCTCGCGGGCCGCGATCGCCGGGCCCTTTCGGGCGGAAGCCTGAATCACGCCCGCCCGCCCCTTGCGGGCGCCCGGCGCCGCCGCGATCCTGCCACGGCCGATCGCTGCCGGGACCGCGATTCTCGCGCGGGCCGTGATTGGCGAAGCCGCCCCGATGCTTGCGGTCCGGGGGCCCGAAGGCGCCCGCCCCGCCCGGCTTGCCGCCCGTTCCGCCCGGCTTGTTTCCCCACGGGCGATCACCGCGCGGGCGGTCGCCGCCGGGGCCCCGGTTCTCTCGCGGCCCGCGGTCGGCGAAGCCGCCGCCTGTCTCGCCAAAGCCTTTGCGCGAAGGCGGGCCGCCGGGACCGCGTTCCGCGGGCTTGAAGGCAGGCGCCTCGCCGGGCTTGCCGCCAGTCTCCCCAGGCTTCTGTTGTTCGTGGCCTGCCGGTTTGAACGCCCGCGCCGCCTCACGCACCAGGTTGGCCGCTTTCTTCTCGCGGCGGCGATGTGCCTGGAACGTTTCCTTCTTGAACTTCTCGCGCGGGTCCTTGTGCTCGCCGCCCGGCCGCCACGCCCGGCCGCGCTCCTTCACCAGCGCCGCGCGCGCCGTCTCTTCCTCTTCCGACCGCGCGTGCCGCGCCGCGTCGGGCGAGTCCCACACCCGCCCGCGTGCAAACCACTTCATCTCGGCGCCGGGGTTCTTGGCCTGCAGCTGCTTCAAGGTCGGCTGCAGCTCCTGCGGGTCGGCCGCGCGAAACGCCGTCGGCTGCCCGTCGAGGATGATGGTCCAGAAGGAAAAGCGGGGCGGCATAGTCAGTCAAGAGTCAAGAGTCGAGAGTCGAGAGTCAAGAGTCGAAAGTCGAGAGTCGAAAGTCCGACGTCAGAAGTCCCAGGTCAAAAGTCCGACGTCGACGTGACTCGACACGGCTGTCGGTCCAAGCCCTGATTCTCGCACAGAGGCTGACGATCGGCTGACGACTCAATCGATCGTCGCCTCTCCCATCCGTTTCAGCTTCTCCACCAGCGTCGTGCGCTTGAGGCGGAGCAGCTGTGCGGCGCGGCCCTTGTTCCCGCCTGTCCGCTCCAGCGATTGCCGAATCAGCTCGCGCTCGATGGCCCCGATGTACTCCGCCAGTTCGATGCCGTCCTCGGGCAGCGCGAACAGCGTCGACACAGGCGCGTCGCCCCCCTCCTGCAGGTCGGGCGGAAGGTCGGCCACTTCGATCTGCAGCCTCCCCGAGCTCAGCGCCACCGCGCGCTCCAGCGTGTTCTCGAGCTGGCGCACGTTGCCCGGCCATCCGTAGGCCATCAGCTGCCGCATCGCCTGCTGCGACACGGTCATCGTCTCGCGCGGCGGGCTCAGCTCGCGGCAGAACCGCTCGAGGAAGTGCTGCACGAGCAGCGGGATGTCCTCCTTGCGATCGCGCAACGGCGGCAGATGGACGGGGATGACGTTCAGCCGATAGTACAAGTCCTCGCGGAACCTCCCCTCGGCGACCAACCGCCCGAGGTCCGAGTTGGTCGCCGCGATCACGCGGACGTCCACCTTGATCGTGCGCGAGTCGCCGATGCGCTCCACCTCGCGCTGCTGCAGCGCTCTCAACAGCTTCATCTGCAGCGGCGCGCCCATCGTCCCCACCTCGTCGAGGAAGAGGGTGCCCTTGTGCGCCTGCTCGAAGCGCCCGACGCGGTTGCCGACCGCGCCGGTGAACGCGCCGCGCACGTGCCCGAACAGCTCGGCCTCGAGCAGCGTCTCGGGAATCGCGCTGCAGTTGAGCGCCACGAACTGGTTGCCGCGCCGCGGGCTGTTGTGGTGAATCGCGTGCGCCACGAGCTCCTTGCCCGTGCCGGTCTCGCCGGTGATGAGAATCGTGCTGTTCGTCACCGACACCGTCTCGAGCAGCTGAAACAGATCGCGCATGGGCCGGCTGCGCCCGACGATGCCCTGGAAGCTGTAGCGCCGCTCCAGCTGCGACCGCAGGTAGGCGTTCTCCGACCGCAGCCGCCGCTGCTCCAGGGCGACGCCGAGCGCGTGCAGCAGCTCGTCGAACTGGAACGGCTTGGTGACGAAGTCGGTCGCGCCCCGCTTGATCGCCCCCACCGCGTCCTTCACCGTCCCGTGGCCGGTGACGACGATGCCGATGATGTCTGGGTAGCGGGCGACGGCTGCTTCGAGGACCTTGCCGCCGTCGATGCCGGGCAGGCGCAGATCCGTAATGACGATGTCAAATGCGAACTCGGCAAGGCGCTCGAGCGCCTCCTCGCCGTTGGCCGCCTGGACGACGTCGAACCCTTCGTCGGTCAGCCGCTCGGCGACAACCTCTCGAAGGGGCCCTTCGTCTTCGACGATGAGCAGATGTTTAGACGTGTCAGCCATTTAGTTGAGCGCCAACATTTTGACACAGCCGGGCTCAGCCGAAAAGCAATAAATGCCACGACTCCTACAGTCTCCGAGTAACAGCTCCGATACATTTCTCGAATGGCGTGCGACGTGTCGTGGAAGGATGCCGTGTCCGAAGCTCTCAACCAGAACAATTACGCAGACTTGAGCGCGCTCTTCCACCGTCTCAACAACGAGCTGGGCATCATCCTTTCGCACGCCGAACTGCTCGAGGCGAAGTGCGATCAGGACAAGAACCGCTCGCGCGCCGCGCAGGTCGTCGCTGCGGCGCTCGAGGCGATGGGGACGGTCAGGCAGATCCGTGCACAGGTCAGCGATTTGACGGTGGCGAAATAGCCATTGGTCCAGATTACGGACTTGGCTTCGGGCTGATGACCTAGGCTGCTGCGCGGCCCGCGCCGCCCTCCGGCCGCACGCGACGCTACCGGTTGTGCCATTCTGCGACGCCGGCACTATCTGGCGCTCGTCATGGGTGTGTCCGAGAACCGGCACAAGCGCGCGAGGCACGGACAGACCTCGCGCAACCCCCCGATCACCCCTCCAGGGTGCGAATCTGGCCCAGATTCAGCTCGACCGTCAAATCGTTGGCAGCCCTTCCGTTCAAGCCCGTCAACAATTTGACGCTCGGACCGTCTCGAAGCACCCCGTCCCGCGCCCGCCTGGAGTGCGGCGGCCAGCCCTAAACCACTGCAAAACGGCCGTTTGTCCATCTTTGAGACGCGCCCATGCGCTCGCGTGCGCCTCGTGTCCAATTCTGGCACTACGGTTGCGAATGCATGGGGTGCTGGAAGTCAGGGACGAGGGACAAGGGGCATAGGGACGAGGGAAGACCGGCCTCAGGCAGCCACGAACCAGAGCCAGCGACATCCCCCGAACGGTTCATCAGGTCGAGCGAACTCATCGCTGAGGAGAGCACATGCAGGCCCATCCGATTCTCGCCCACGAAAGCCAGCGCGTCGTTGCCGGCCTTCCCTTCGTCGAGGCCCTCGCCCGGCGCCTCGCCGCGTCGATGCCGCACTCGATCGACATCGGCGACCTGGTGCAGGACGGCGTGCTGGGCCTGATCGACGCCGCACACCGCTTCGACGAGGACCGCGGGATCAAGTTCGAGACGTTCGCCGAGCGGCGCGTGCGCGGGGCGATGATCGACGCGCTGCGGCGCGAGGCGTGGCCGCGCGGCGTGCGCCGCCAGCGCCGCGAGCTGGAAGCCGCGCGCGAGACGCTGCGCCGCGATCTGGGCCACGAGCCGTCGCTCGCCGACCTCGCCGCGAAGGTCGGCACCGACGAGAAGCGCCTGGGCCGCACCATCCTCCGCATCAACACGATCGAGTCGACGTCGCCCCTTTCCTCCGGCGATCACCACGACGAGACGTCGCTGCCCGCGGCGCTCGTGCCGTCCGAGCCCGAGTCGCCCGATTCAGCCTACGAGCGAAGCGAGGTGCAGGAGCGGATCCGCAGCGCGATGGCGACGCTGCCCGACCGTGAGCGGCGGCTGGTGAACCTGTATTACTTCGGCGACGTGACGATGAAGCAGATTGGCGCGGAGCTGGGCGTCAACGAGTCGCGGGTGTCGCAGCTGCACGCGCGCGCCATCCAGCGCCTGCGCGCCGCGCTCGAGCCGTCGCGTGCCGCGAGGCCGACGGGCGCCGCGCAGCCGGCGCCCATCATCACCGCGCTCACGCCACGCGTGCCGCGGATGGCCGCCCGCCCGGTGCTGCCGTTCGCGCGCCCCGTCATGGCGAAGGCCGAGATGCCGGCCCACGCCGAGACGGCACACGTGCTGACCTACTCGAGGACCTCGCGCGCGGACCGCAGCAAGTCGGCAAGCCTGAACGGCTTGGCCAGCCAGCGGCAGCCGGTTTCTTCCAGGAAGCGCTCGGCCTCCGTGCCGACGACGTCGCCGGTCACGAAGATGACACGGCGCGCCAGCGACGGTTTCGTGGCGGCGATCGCGCGGTAGAACTGCATGCCGTCCACGCGCGGCATCTTCAGGTCGCACACCACCAGGTCGTAGGTCCTGGCGCCCACTCGCGCCAGGGCCTCCTCTCCGTCGCCGGCCCGGTCCACCAGGAATCCCGCGTCCGCCAGCCCGTCCCCCACCGCCTGCGCGAGCGCCGGTTCGTCCTCCACCAGCAGCACCGTCGCGCCTCGCGGCAGGTCGCGCGCGATGATCTCGGGTGCGGGTTGCGGGGGCCGCACCGCGGCCGCGTTTCCGGTCGGCAGCTCCACGAAGAACGACGCCCCGGGTCCGCTCTCCGGCGCGCCGATCCAGAGCCGCCCGCCGTGCTCCTGCACGATCGCGTACGCCACGGTGAGGCCGAGGCCCGTGCCCTTGCCGACCTCCTTCGTCGTGAAGAACGGGTCGAAGATCTTCGTCCTCGCCTCTTCCGGTATCCCCGGGCCGTCGTCGTTGACCTCGAGGACCACCGAGTCGTTGTCGCCGTTGTGCCACGTGCGGACGACGAGCGTGCCGTGGCCGTTGGCCGTCAACATCGCCTGCTCGGCGTTGATCACCAGGTTGAGCAGCACCTGCTGGAGCTGGTGCGGATCGGCGAACACCTGCGGCAGGCCGGCGGCGAGCGCGGAGATCACGGCGATGTTCGTCACGCGCTGCTCGTACGATCGCAGCGCCAGTGTTTCCTCCACGATCGTGTTCACGTCCACCATCGTCCTGGTGGTGTGCCGCTTGCGCGCGAACGTCAGCAGGTTGCGGACGATGCGCGCGGAGCGGTCGGCTTCGGAGAGGATGACGTCGAGCCCGCGGCGCGTCTGGTCGTCGACTTGGCGCTGCGCCAGGCGCTCCGCCCAGGTGAGAATCGTGGCCAGCGGGTTGTTCAGCTCGTGCGCGATGCCCGAGATGGTCTGGCCGAGCGAGGCGAGCTTCTCGGCTTGCAGCAGCTGGTGGTAGAGGTCGCGCGTCTGGTCGTCGAGCTTCTTTCGGTCGGAGACGTCGCGGACGAGCGCCTCGAGCCGGACGCCGCCATCGGGCGCCTCCTCGGAGTAGCCGGTGACCTCGACCCAGATTGGCGTGAGGTCCGACCGCCGGACTCGCACCAGGAAGTCGGTGATCGAGCCGTCGTGGCGCAGGCGATCCAGCAGGTTCGGACGCGCCAGCGGGTCGATGAAGCGCTCGAGGGCAAATGGCAGCAGCTCGTGCTCCGGCGTCTCGACCGGGTAGCCGAAGATCAGGCGCAGGTGCTGGTTGCACGCCAGCGTGCGGTCGGTCCCGTCGGTGAGGACGCCGACGAACGCCCCCACCTGGACGTGGTCGAAGAGCTGCGCGCACTGCTGACCGCGGGGCTCGGCGGAAGGGAATGGCACGGGGGGATTATACCGGCCTTCGCGACAGTCGGGGAGGACAGTCAACGATGTCCGAACCTCGACGGCCAGCCTGCTCCTCAGCGCTTTCGCGTCCTGGGGCCAAAGAAGAACGCCAGGATGGTCGCGATCAGCAGGCCGCCGCCGACGGTGACGAGAATCTGGGCGGTGTCCATGGGCGGTCCAAGCACTCAACGCGCGATGCACGGCGCTCGAAGACGATCGGTCGGAAGGCCTGGCTACGCTCGCCGGAGGCGGAGGCTGTTCGTCAGCACCGACACCGACGAGAACGACATGGCGGCCGCGGCGATCATCGGGTTGAGCAGCCAGCCGGTGAAAGGATACAACGCCCCGGCGGCGATCGGGATGCCAAGCACGTTGTAGAAGAACGCCCAGAACAGGTTCTGCTTGATGACCCGCAGCGTCCGGCGCGACAGGCGAATCGCCTCCGCCACGCCGTTCAGGTCGTTTCGCATCAGCGTGATGTCGGCCGCTTCGATGGCGACGTCGGTGCCCGAGCCGACCGCGATTCCCACGTCGGCCTGCGCGAGCGCCGGCGCGTCGTTGATGCCGTCGCCCACCATGGCCACCACCCGCCCGGCCTCCTGCAGCGCCTTCACCTCCGAAGGCCTTTCTGTCGGGCAGGACGGCGGCCACGATGCGATCGATCTGGCCGGCCGGCGCCACCTGTCGTGCGATGGCCTCGGCGGTTGCCGCGTTGTCGCCGGTAATCATCACGATCTCGAGGCCCATCGCCTTCAGGCGGGAGATGGCGTCGGCGGATTCGGCGCGCGGCGTGTCGGCCAGGCCAATCAGGCCCACGGTCACCATGGCCGGGACCGACGCCGAGGCGGCGGAGCCGACGCCGGGCGGCCGGCCCGGACCCGAAGGGGGCGGCTCTGACGGTGCGGGGGCGGGCTGCGCGGCAACGATCATCACCGTGCGGGCCTTCCGCGCAAGGCGCAGCATCGCGTCGCGTGCCCACGCGGCCTCGATGCCGCGCTCGCCCATCAGCGCCTGGTTGCCGATGATGACATGCTGCACGCGTCCGGCGCGCGCCACGCGCGCCTCGATGCCCCGGCCGGGCAGCGCCTGGAAGTCCGAGACCTCGCCGAGGCGAAGGTTCCGCTCGGTCGCCGCGCGGACGATCGCGTGAGCGAGCGGATGCTCGGAGACAACCTCGGCTGACGCGGCGAGCGCGAGCAGTTCGGCCTCGGGCACGCCGGCGGCCGGCACCACGTCAGTGACCTCTGGCCTCCCCGACGTGATCGTCCCCGTCTTGTCCAGCACCACGGTCGTGATCTGGCCGGCGCGCTCGAGAATCTCGCCGCCGCGGATCAGGATTCCCTTCTCCGCGCCCTTGCCGGTTCCGACGAGGATGGCCGTCGGCGTGGCCAGCCCCATCGCGCACGGGCAGGCGATGATCATCACGGCCACGAAGCTCACGAGAGCCGGCGCGAAACGGCTGCCCGCCGGCAGCAGGTCGAACCAGGCGACGAACGTGACGATGGCCAGGCTGATCACGATGGGCGTGAAGTAGCCGGAGATGACGTCGGCGAGCCGGGCAATGGGCGCGCGGCTGGCCTGCGCCTCCTGGACCAGCCTGATGATCTGCTGCAGCGTCGTCTCCCGGCCAACGCGCGTCGCGCGGAACCGGAAGCTGCCGGTGCTGTTGACGCTGCCGCCGAAGACGGTGGCGCCGGGCAACTTGTCCACGGGGAGCGATTCGCCCGTCAGCATCGACTCGTCCACGGCCGAGGTGCCCTCGAGTACCTCGCCGTCCACGGGGACGCGCTCGCCGGGCCGCACGACAACCACGTGGCCGACGGCCACATCGCCGACCGGGATGTCGGCCTCGACGCCGTTCACGACCACCCGGGCCGTCCGCGGCTGGAGGCCGATCAGGCGGCGGATGGCGTCGGACGTCCGACCGCGGGCGCGCGCCTCGAGCAGCCGGCCGAGCAGCACCAGGGCGATGATCGCGGTGGATACCTCGTAGTAGACGGCGGGGGGCGCTACCGGCGCGCCGTGGTGAGCCCCGCTCATCGCCTGCACGCCGGCGGGCGCCGTCCCGCTCAGCAGGGCAGGGGCCACCGTGACGACGACGGAGTAGGCGAAGGCGACGCCGGTGCCGACGGCGATCAGCGTGTTCATGTCGGCGGCGCGATGGCGGAGGCTCTTCCAGGCGCCGCGGTAGAACTGCCCGCCTGAATACGCGACGACCGGCATCGCCAGCAGCAACTGAAGGGCGTTCACCCCGTCGAAATGGACGTGCGCCATGCTGACGGCCATGATCGGCAGGCTGAGAGCCACGGCGGCGATGAACTTCCTGCGGAGCGCGCGGTAACCGGCCTCGTGCGCCTTCTGCTCGAGGTCCTCGAGGGTTTCCTCCTGAGCCTGCCCCGTCGTTCCGCCCGGGCGTGCCGCCCGAGCGCCGCCTTTCGGGGCCGTCTCGATGACGTCGTACCCGACGTCCCGCACGGCGTGGACGAGGTCCGTCAGGCCCACCTCGGCCGGATCGAACGACACGACGGCCCGGCCGGTCGCGAAGTTGACCGAGGCGTTCGTCACCCCGGGCGTGTCCTTCAGCGTGTTCTCGATCGTGCGGGCGCACGCGGCGCACGTCATCCCGGTGACGGGCAGCGACACGCTCTCGGTGGAGTTGCCTTGTTCAGTAGCGTTCAAGAAACCCCCTTGACGGATCTTACATCCTGCTGTCCCTTCAACCCTTTCCGTGAGAGATTCACCAAGCAGGCTGGACGTTGCGGACGTCCGAGGCCTGCACCAGCGCGGCTGGCGGTTTTCTCGCCGCGCCGAGCCCTGGCCGTCCTCGCGCCTCGCCCCTCGCGCTCCGCACCCACCTTGACGGCCGATATACAGGGGAATACGCTACGATTCAAGTTCAGAAGCTTTTCTGGAGGATCATCATGCGCAAACTGACTTCCGTGACCTGGGTGATTGCGGCCTTGGCCGCCCTCGTCCTGGCGTCGCCGGCCGCTGCGCAGAGCAAGCGTCCAACCGTTGCCCTGCTCAACTTCGACTTCGGTACCATCGACCGCTGGTGGGGCAACCAGGACATCGGCAAGGGAATCGCGGACCTGATCGTCGATGGTCTCGTGGAAGACGGCTCGTATCGCGTCATCGAGCGCAAGCGGATCGACGCCATCCTCGCCGAGCAGAACTTCTCGAACAGCGACCGGGCCGACCCCTCCGCGGCCAAAGTCGCCCAGATCGGCAAGGCGCTCGGCGTGAAGTACATCGTCGTGGGCTCCATCACCAAGTTCGGCATCGAGGACAAGGGGATGAAGATTGGCGGCGGCGCCTGGGGCGGCGGCAAGTACGGCGTGGGCGACGTGGGCACGAAGAAGGGCAAGGCGACGGTGGCCATCGCCGCGCGGATGATCGACACCTCGACGGGCGAGATCATGGCGGTCGCGAAGGCCGACGGCACGTCGAGCCGCAGCGGGCTGCTGCTGGGCGGTGCCGGGAATCACGCCGGAGGCAGCATCGAGTTCGGTTCGTCCAGCTTCCGCGAGACCGTCCTGGGGGAAGCGACCGAACTGGCCGTCAAGGGAGTCGTCACGAAGCTGATCAACGCGAAGGACAGGCTCGAGTAGCATCCCCGCCCAGGGGGGCGTGTCCGCGCGGCCCGACGGCATCGAGCACGAAGGGCAGATCTGCGTTCCGATGATCGCGGCCGGAACGAGCCTCGGCGTGCGCGGCGTGCCGGCCAGCGCAACGCCGAGTACAATCCTCCGGTGTCGAATCGCCGCCCGTCCGCTCCGTCTCCGCCCGCGGCGGCCTATGTCGCGTGGGCAGCCATCTGCCTGATCTGGGGGACCACGTATCTCGGCATCCGCATCAGCCTCGAGACGCTGCCGCCCGGCCTGATGGGCGGGCTCCGCTGGCTCGCCGCCGGAACGGTGCTCGCGGCCATCGAGTTCGCGCGCGGCCATCGGCTGCCGCGGTTCTCCGCCTGGCCGGGCCTCGCGGTCATCGGCCTCCTCTTCATCGTCGGCGGCAACGGCCTCGTCGTGTGGGCGGAGCAGTGGGTGCCGAGCGGCCTCACGGCCGTCCTGCTGGCGACGTCGCCGTTCTGGATGGTGGGCATCGAGGCGCTGCTGCCCCGCGGCGAGCGACCCCGCGGATGGACCTGGCTCGGCCTCGCGATCGGGTTCCAGGGGATCGTGCTGCTCGTGTGGCCGGACCTGACGGCGAGCGGCGCGGCCGGGAGCCATTTCCTGGAGGGCGTCGTCGGGCTGCAGCTGGCCTGCGTGACGTGGTCGCTCGGTTCCGCGTACGAACGGCGCCGGGGATCGGAAGGCGAGCACACGCTCGGCGGGGCCGCGGTCGAGATGCTGATCGGCGGCCTGGTGCTGACGGTGATCGGCACGTGCGCCGGCGAGTGGCACCGTGCGGGCGTCTCGGTGCGCAGCGGCGCCGCGTTCGCCTACCTCGTGCTCGTCGGCTCGGTGGTCGGCTACTCCGCCTATATCTTCACGCTGAAGCACCTGCCCGTCTCGACGATTTCGCTCTACTCCTACATCAACCCGATCATCGCCGTCGTCCTCGGCGTCGCTCTCGCGGGCGAGCCGTTCGGTGTCCGCAGCCTGGTGGCTTCGGCGATCGTCCTCGCCGGCGTGGCCGTCGTCCGTGCGACGGCGCCGAACGAACCGCCCGCCGTCAGCGTGCTCGACGTCACCGGCGACGAACCGGAGCCGGAACTGCCCTGATCGGGACCTTCGCTGCGCGCCTCGGCCTTGAGCGCCGAGCCCCGAGCCCGTATGCTTGTGGCCATGCTTCCTCCCATCCGCCGGCTCGACGCGGAATCATCCGGTGTCGGGTTCTTCGTCTGCACGCAGAAGGAGATTCGCCCGGGGCGCAACGGCGAGTTCCTCTCGATGACGCTCCAGGACGCGACAGGCCGCATCGCGGCGCGCGCGTTCGACGACGTGGAGCGGCTGAAAGGGGAGTTCGAGGCGGGCGAGTTCGTGAAGGTGAAGGCGCGCGCGAACGTCTACAACGATCGCCTGCAGCTCATCGTCGAGAACATCCGCCGCGTCCACCCCGAGCAGGATCGCCACGACGGGTTCCGCGAGGAGGACTGCGTGATGTCGTCGGTGCGGCCGGTCGACGAGATGTGGGCCGAACTGCAGGGCCGCATCGCCAAGGCGAACGACCCGTTCGTCAAGCAGCTGCTCCAGAGAATCGTCGATGCGAACGAGCAGAAGCTGCGCGTGTGGCCGGCGGCCCAGACGCTGCACCACGCGTACCGCGCGGGGTTCCTCGAGCACGTGCTGCAGATGGCGGGGGTCGCGGAGATGCTGGCGGCGGCCTACGGCGCGAACGCCGACGTGCTGCTGGCCGGCGCGGTGCTGCACGACATCGGGAAGCTGCAGGAACTGGAGTACGAGCTCTCGGCGAGCTATTCGCGCGAAGGGCGGCTGCTCGGCCACATCATGCTCGGCTCGGCGCTCGTGCGCGACGCCGCCGCGACCATCGAGGGATTCCCGCCGCTGCTGCTGTCCGAGATCCTGCACCTGATCCTGTCGCACCACGGATGCCTCGAGTACGGGTCGCCAGTCGTCCCGATCACCGTCGAAGCGTTCATCCTGTCGTTCGTCGACGACCTCGACGCGAAGGTCAACATGGTGCGGCATGCCATCAGGGACGACACCGGCGACGGGGAGTTCACCGGCTACCACTCGAGGCTCGAGCGGGTGTTCTGGAAGGGGCCGAGATAGGCGGTGACGCGCCCCGCGCTCGACTGCGCGGGACCGTTCACGATCCTGCCCTGGAAGATGTCTAGCGGGTGTCGAGCGGCAAGGCCTTGCCCAGCGAGAAGGTCATCGTCCCCGCGATGACGACCCGGCCATTCACGCGCGCCACGCCGCGCAGCACGCCCATCCGGCTCCGCAGGCGGTGCACCTTCGCTTCGATCTCGACCACGTCGCCCGGCCCGACCGGCCGCTTGTAGCGGACGCGCTCCATGCCCATGAAGAAGATCAGCTTGTCGCGGTTCTCGGGCTTCGCCAGGATGAGAATCGCGCCAACCTGGCCGACCGCTTCGGTGAGGATGGTGGGCGGGAGGACAGGCGGGTAGCCCGGCGAGTTCACCAGGTAGCGCTCGTTCAGCGACACGTTCTTGATCCCGACGATCCGCTTGTCCTGCTCGAACTCGGTGATGCGATCCACCAGCAGGAACGGGTAGCGATGCGGAAGAATCCGCTCGATCGCGGCGTAGTCCAGGGGTAGGTGCAGGTCCATGAGGCGAAGCTCTCCAGGCCCAACGAGGAATTGAGAAGTATAATCCTGTTGGTTTACCCGAGTCTAAATTCCTCTCACGCCATGGATGCATCCTCAACCGATCGGCCCGTGATTCCCGCAGAACCCGCGACGTCCGGACCGGCCCGCCCGAGCGACCAGCAGCTCGTCAACACCCTGTTCGACCTCGGACGCCAGGTGACGTCGGTGCTCAACCTGGACGAACTGCTGCAGCGGATTCCGCAGCTGATCAGCCGCCTGACCGAGTTCGCCGCGTTTGCCGTCTACCTGATCGACGAGCGGCGCCGCGACCTGTTCATGGCGTATTCGGTCGGCTATCCCGAAGACCGGATGCGCAACGTGCGGCTGCAGATCGGCCAGGGCGTCGTCGGCTGCGCGGTAGCCGAGGAGCATCCGATCCTCGTCCACGACGCGCTCGCAGACTCCCGCTACGTCGAGATCGTCCCGGGCACGCGGTCGGAGCTGGTGGTGCCGCTCCGACGGAAGGGGAAGGTCATCGGGGCGCTGAACCTGCTCAGCCCGGCTGCGGAGCACTTCACCGAGCTGGACGTGGCGATCCTCCGGCAGTTCGCCGCCGCCGTCGCCGTCGGCATCGAGAACGCGCGCCTGTTCGAGAAGGAACGGCAGTACGGCGAGATGCTCGAAACCCTCGCGGAGATCGGGCGCGAGGTGTCGTCGATCCTCGACCTCGACGCGCTGCTCACCCGCCTGGCCCAGCTGACCAAGCGCGTCATCGACTACCGCACCTTCGGCATCCTGCTCGTGAACGAGGCGACCAACGAGCTGGAGATGAAGCTGGCGCTGAAGTACAACGAGCACACGGTGGTCCCGCCCGCGAGGATGGGGGACGGACTGGTGGGCTACGCGGTGCGGCACAAGGAGATCGTGCTGGTGCCCGACGTGGAGGCGGATCCGCGCTACGTCAAGCTGGTGGAGGACGTGCGCTCGGAGCTGGTGATTCCGCTCCTCGTGAAGGACAGGTGCATCGGCGCGATCGACCTCGAGAGCCCCGAGCTCGACGCCTTCACCAAGAGCCACGTCGAGGTGATGACGCTGCTGGCCAGCCAGGCCGCCGTCGCCATCGACAACGCGCGGCTTTACGAGACGATCGTCGCCAACGAGGAGCGCCTCGAGAACGAACTGAGGTTCGCCCAGCGGGTGCAGGCGGCGCTGCTGCCGGCCGAACTGCCGAAGCGAATGAAGGGCGTGGACGTCGCGGCGCGGTTCGCGCCGGCGCGCGAGCTCGGGGGCGACCTGTACGACTACTTGTCGCCCGAGGCGAACTGCCTGGTGGTCGCCGTCGGTGACGTCTCGGGGAAGGGCGTGCCAGCGGCGCTGTACGGGGCGTTCGCCGGGGAGCTGATCCGCTCCCGCACCTTCCGCCGCCGCCATTCGACCCAGGGGTTGAGCCCGTCAACGGTGCTGTCGTCGGCCAACACGATCCTCCACGAGCGGCAGTTGGAGGAGTATTACTGCACGCTCACCTATTCCGTGTTCGACCTCAAGCGGCACACCGTCACGATGGCGAACTCGGGGTTGCCATACCCCATCCGCTGCTCGGGCGACTCGGTCGCGCCGATCGAGATTGCCGGCGTGCCGCTCGGATCGTTCGCCGGGTCGGCCTACGACGAGGTGAGCTTCGCCCTCTCGCACGACGACGTGTTCGTGTTCTGCACGGACGGCGTGTTCGAGGCCATGAACGCAGACGGATGCGAATTCGGCTCGGCGCGCCTGCTCGAGGCCGTGCGCACGGTCCGCACGCGGCCGGCGCGGGAAATCGTGGACCGGATCTTCGCGGAGGTCGAGGCCTTCCGCGGCGGCCACCCGCCGAACGACGACATGACGGCCGTCGCGATCAGGATCACGGCGTAGCGCTCGGCGAGGTCGCCAACCCACCCGCTCGCGACCCCGCCGCCCGCCGGCGTACGCACCAATCGCGCGGAACCGGATGCCCTGCCAGACAATTCGGGATGCGACGATGCCAGCGCCTGCCGAGTTGTTGTGCACCCCGCCGATTCCGCGCGACCTACCCTCCGTTCATCAAGACCTGTGCCGCGCCAGAGTCGCGAAAAACAGGCCTCTTTCTGCGCACCTGGTGGTGCCGCCCGCCGAGCCGTCCTGCCGGGGAGACGAACGGCTGACCTCGGGCAGTGACGGTGGCCAGACTGCGGCGCCGCCCCGTCCGTCTCAACGAGCAGCAGCGGAGGTGTCAGATGCTCTGCCGCAACTCGGCGCCTCGGCGCGCCGCCTCGGCGTCGCGCTTCGTGAGCTGGGCCCCGAGGTCGCAAAGGAGCGAAAGCTGCCGACGCAGGCGGGGCTGCTGATAGAAACCGTCGATCCGAAGGGCGCCGGCGAGAAGGCCGGCCTCAGGCCGGGCGACGTGATCCTCGAGATCAACGGCGAGCAGGCGCGGAGCATCGCCCAGGTGCGGAGGCTGGTGAACGAAACGCCAGCGGGCCAGGCCGCGAGACTCAGCGTGTTCCGCGCGGGACAGACGCTGGCCCTTTCGGTCGTGCCCGCCCCGGCGTCGCCGGGCCTCTACGGCCTGTTCGACCCCGACGTTCAGCAGCGGCTGGACGAACTTCGCCGCGACCTTCGACGAGGGGGCCGCTACTTCTTCTGGAGCGATCCGTCGCCCGACCAGGGGAACCGGCCCCAGCCTCCCGACCTCACACCCGGGCCGCCGGCCCTGCAGCCGCGCTGGCCGCTGTTCGAGTGGTCGCCCGGCGCCGACCGGCTGGGCGTCGTCGTGCAGGAGCTGGGACCACAGCTCGCCGAGTACTTCAAGGTCAAGGGGGGCGTGCTCGTCGCCAGCGCCACGCGTGAATCGCCCGCGCAGGCGGCGGGCCTGAAGGCGGGCGACGTGATCACCGCGGTGGACGGCAAGAGCGTGAACGCACCGAGCGAGCTGCTGCGAATGATCCGGGGCATGCCCGACGGGATGGAGGTTTCACTCTCGATCGTGCGGAGCAGCAGCCCGCTCACGATCAAGGTCAAGCTTGGGAGCGCGAAGGGAAGGTGGCACGTGTGACCGCCCCGCCGTCACGCCGGGGTGGTGGTCTCTGCCACGAGCGACGCCAGCTGCGCGGAGATGATGGCGGCCACCGCCTGCACCGCCGGGCTGGCCTCGGCCCCGTGGCGAATCTCGGCCGCCATCGCGCCAACGCAGCCTCCCGACGCGTTGATCGGGGTGACGACGGCGCCGTGTCGTTCCCGGGTGCCGCGCACGACCTCGCTTCGGCAGGTGCGGAACGTCACCGACACCGCGTTCTCCGCGTCCACCGCCAGCGCGTTCATCTTCGCCAGCGTGTGCTCGTTGTAGCCGTAGCTGGCGGCCGGCCGCAGCACCGACCCGCGGGGCTCGGCAATCCACACCACGATGCCCGAGGCGTCCAGGATCTCGGCAGCGCGGGCGAGCAGCGCCGGTAGTTCCGTCCCGTCCCTCACCCGCGCCAGGTCGCCGCACAACCTCGCGGTTTCGGCCAGGTCGACCGGCGCCTCGGTGTTGAGCGTCAGCTGCGACTCGCGCTGCAGGTCGTCGACGATGTCCACCTCGGACTTGCGCGGCGGCTCGGGAAGCGCGTCGCCGGCCGCGGTGGCCGGCGGGCGCGGGATGTCGAGGTCGAACCCGCTCTTCCCCAGCGGGTCCGCGTCGGTGGAGGCTGCCGCGGCGAGCGACAAGCCGAGACCGCCGGCGAGCGGCTGCGACTCGATCGTCTGGGGTTCGGGCTGCCTGACCCGGGGCAGCAGCAGCAGCAGCGCCAGCACGGTGACGCCGCCGGCGCCGAGCAGGGCGTATGCCTCCAGCAGGCGCCGGCGGGCAGACTCGCGATCGACGGCGAGCGCCTGGCTGGGCCCGACGCTCGCCAGCGCTCCGGACGCGGTGGACAGGTGCTGAGCCGCCTCGCCGAAGGCCAGGGACGAAGCGGTGAGCGGCTGGCCGTTGGCGAGCGCATCGCGAACGCGGTCGCTCGTCCGGCTGAAGGCGGCCAGCGCTTCGGTGGCCGCCGCGAGGTCCTGCGCCGACTCGGGGCCGAGCGGCTTCCGGTCGATGTTCTTCAGACTGGTTGCGGCGTCCTGCACCAGCGCCCCGACCTTCGGCACCCAGAAGCCGGCGTCCTGGTCGGGCGCCACCATGCCGGCCTGCGCGCCGCGCAGCTCGCCGATCATCGAGTGAACCCGCCCGGCCTCGCGCGTCAGGACGGCCTGCGCGCTTCGCGCGTCCGCCTGCGCCTGCTCCTGTTGAAACACGAAGAACCCGGCGGCCGCCTGCCCCGCGACGGCCAGCACGACCAGCGCGAGCCTGAGGATGGGGTTCTTCATGACGGGATCGTTATACGACCACAGCCAGCCTGACGCAAGAAGGATCGACCACCCGCGACGGCCGACGGTGGATCGCGGACGCCCGCGCGGACAGCGTGTCGACGCCACGCGGGCCCGCTGCCGGTTGCCGCATCCGCGGTCCGCTGCGGGGTGCCGCTACTTCCTGCCCGTCGCCTCTGCCGTCGGCGCCGCGCTGCCCTTGGACTTCACCGGGGGCTGGTCCTTGAACAGCGTCTCCCACTTCTGGCGTTCGGAGGGGTTCGACGTCTGCAGCGAGGTGCGCGCGACGACGGGGCGCGCGAACGCGATGCGCGCGACGCCGGCGTAGCCGGGGCGGTCCGGCATCGCGGCGGCGATGTCGGCGCGGATCTGCGCGGCGCTCGTGTAGGTGAGCGCCACGCCGAGCGTCACGCCGACGTTCACGAGGACCTGCCAGTCCTCCATCGCGTCGCCCGGCGGCGTCACCGCCTGCGCGCCCGCCTGGACCATGCCCTTGTCGTTGGTGTAGCAGGCGTCCTTTTCGAGGTAGCTCGCGCCCGGTAGCACGAAGTCGGCGGCGCGCGCGAGGTCGCTCAGCAGAACGCCCTGGACCGCGAGCGCCTTCAGCGCGCCCGTCTTCCTGGCCTCGATCAGCCACGACACGTCGCCAAGCGATCCGGCCGGCCCCGGGTCCAGCACGTAGACCCCAGACACCTCGCCGCGCGCCACTGCCTCCCGGAGGTCCGAGTAATCCGCCGAGCCGTCCTCCCGCGCTGCCGCGCGCAGGCCGAGGTCGCGGACGCCGTTCAGGTTGGGCGCGTCGACGCGCGGCACCACGAACTTCGTCCCGGCGGGCTGCTTCTTGTCGCTGACGCTCCAGCCGACGGCGATCCGCTGCTCGGCGCCGTCCCCCTGCAGGCTCCGCGCGATCTGGCCGAGCAGCACCAGCTCCTCGAGCGACGCGTGCGCGGAGGTCACGAAGCGCAGGCCGGCCCGCGACGCTTCGTTGGCGGCGCCAAGCGCTTCGCGCAGCCGCACGAGCAGGTCGTGCCACCCGGCCGGCTGCAGGGTCCCAGAGGCGTCACGCATCAAGGGCCGGTGCAGGCGGTCGTCCGATTCGACGAAGTGGTAGTCGAACCGGCCGATGTCGCACATCCAGTACTCGTTCACGTCCACGTTGAAGCGCGGCGTGATGCGGGCGATCCTCGGCCCCTTCGCCCACTCCGGCTTCGCGCGAAGCCACGCCGTGGTGCTGCACCCTCTCGAGCACAGCGTGCAGACCGTGTCCACGGCGACCGGGTTGTCCCACGGCCGCGACTTGAAGCGGTAGTCCCTGGTGGTGATCGCGCCGACCGGGCAGACGTCCATCAGGTTGCCGCTGAGCAGCGAGTGCACGCCTGCTTCCTGGAACGTTTCGATTTGGCTGCCGCTGCCGCGGTCCTGGATGGAAATCTGCGCGTCGCCGTCCACGTCGCGCATGAACCGGACGCAGCGCGTGCACAGGATGCAGCGGTTCCGGTTGAGCATCAGCGTCGGGCCGAAGTCGACGTCCCCCTTCACGCCCTCGCCGTCGAACACGCGCCGCGGGAAGTCCATCCGGCTGGCGTCGGGACCGAACGCGTAAGAGTAGTCTTGTAGCGGGCACTCGCCGCCCTTGTCGCACACCGGGCAGTCGAGCGGGTGATTGATGAGCAGGAACTCGAACACCGACTGGCGGGCCTTCACGACCTCGTCCGACCGGGTGTCGACCACCATGCCTTCGGTGCAGACGGTCGAGCAGGCCGTCTGCAGCTTCGGCATCTTCTCCACGCGGACGATGCACACGCGGCACGAGCCGTCCACACCGAGCGCGGGATGGTAGCAGTAGTACGGGACCTGGATGCCGGCCTCGATCGCCGCCTGCAAAACGGTCTTCCCCTTCTCGACGGTAAGGGAATGGCCGTCGATCGCGATGTTGACGGTTTCCATGGATTTCGATGATATCACGGGGCAAAGCCGGCAACCGGCCCCCGACGGCCGACCCCTGCCCGGCCGCCGTACACGCGACTTGCCGGCTGCGCCCGCGATCCGTCAGTCGCCGCCGGCGACTGCCTTGAACACCCCGACCGCCGCCCGGTCGCGGTTGACGTCCACTCGCCGAAGCCTCCGGGTGGCGGGGATCCGCGTTTCGAGGGTCTTCTCGGTGAGCACCACCGTCTTGTTGAACGTGCTGCCGTCTTCGTACTCGAGCGTGATGGTGACGGGCACGTCGAACACCTCGCCCGTCTGCTCCAATCGCGTCACGACCTCGACCACGCCGCCGCGCTCCTCGGTTCTCCACGAGAAGGCAACCTGGGGCACCGTCTCCCCGAGCACCCACTGCTCGAAGAACCGGCGAAGGTCCAGCCCGCACTCCTGCTCCATGGCTCGGCGGAAATCGTCGGTGCCGGCCTTCTGGAAACGCCACGTGGTGTAGAAGCGCCGCAGGCCGCGGAAGAACGCATCGTCGCCCACCAGGCGCCGGAGCATGTGCAGGACCATCGCCCCTTTGTTGTACACGACGGCGCGGTACAGGCGGGTGTCGCCCTTCGCGTGGCCGATGCGGTAGCCGAGGAAGATGGGGCCCTTGTCGGACTCGTCCAGCGCCCAGGCCTGCATCCGCCGGATGATCGCGTCGAACGTGGCGCCGCCTCGCACCCGCTGTGCGTAGAGCGCGGCGAAGTACTGCGCGAACCCTTCGCTGATCCACTGCTCGTGGTAGTTCTTCCACCCCACCGCCTGCCCCCACCACTGGTGCGCCAGTTCGTGCGCGATGAAGAACTCGGGGAACGGCAGGGCGCCGGGGTCGTCGGCCCACCGGAGCGTCGACAGCGGGCTCTGAACGGCCAGCACCGACACGTAGGCCGGGCTGTGGCCGCCGGGCAGCTTCTTCTCGACCCCGACGACGGTCAGCGAGGGATAGGGACAATCACCGATGAGCGAGCTGTAGAACTTGAGAATGGCGGCCGCAGTCTTGGCCGTATCCCGGCCCCAGCTGCGCTCACTCCGGCTCGTCGCCACCCGCAGCTCCACCTCCTCGCTCGGCGCGCCGGCCGCCGAGGCCCGGCGAGGGTCCTCCATCCTGGCCAACGATAGTTTCTCGCGTTTCACGTCGGTGAGCTGGCCGACGACGAGCGCCAGGTAGCGGACGGGCTCGGCCGCCGAGTAGGTGAACTCGCGGCGCCTGACGCCTCGCGGCGCCGGACCGGGGGCCAGCGTCGCCGACACCAGTTGGCCGCTGGCGATGGCCACCCACGGTTCGTCCAGCGTGATGCGAATCTCGGCCGGCGCGTAGTTCAGCACGGCCGCCTGCGGGTACCAGTAGCTGCGGTTGCTGAACAGGAAGCTCTGGTCGATCGGGATCTCGAAGTCCTCCACGCCCGGTTCCTGCCGCAGCTGGAGTTCGATCGCCTCGCGGTCGAGCGTCTGCGCTGCCAAACGGCCCGAATAGAGAACCTCGAGGTTCAACCGATAGCCCCGGACCAGCGTCGCCGGCAGGTTGACGACCAGGCTGCTCCGGTCGCGGATGCGGGCGCAGAGCAGCCTCCCGAGTTCGGGAGACACCACGGCCTGGACGTTCAGCGAGTCGGCCAGCTTGAGCGTGAGCGAGTTGAGCGACGGCGCGGTCGTCTGGATCGCCAGCCGCGCGCGCCCCTGCAGTCGCTCCCGGCTCGGGTCGAAGGCCACGTCGAGATCGTAGGACCGGACGATGTAGTCCGCAGTCTGGTCTTCGCTGTAGAAGCGCGAGAATCGCGCGAGGTGCGCCCGGGAGGAGTAGACCGAGAGGTTGTGCCGGTTCCTTCGGTCGAAGAGCGAGATGTCTTCGATCTCGCTGCTCGCGTTCGCGTACGTCAGATCGTCGAAGCGGCGCGTGCGAATCTCGGCGATCAGATCCTCGCTGGAGGGCACCAGCGACCAGGTCTCGCTGCTCAGGTCCGCGAGTTCGAGGCTGAAGGACTTCGGCAGGTCCTCGCGGAAGATCTCGTCCGCCCGCTTGAAGTCGCGCGGATCGACGACGGGGCGGTCCGACATCTCGCGGGCCGAGAAGTGCGACCCGAACTCGCCGGGGTTCACGCGCAGGAAGGCCCCGTCGAACGGAGTCTGGAGGGACTCGTCGCCGGCGATGACGCGCATCTGCGAGCGTTCCGCCGCCGGCGCCGGGGAGAACGTCATGTCGCCGCGGCCGAGCACCACCACTGCCGTCGGGCCGTCCTCGGTCTCGGCGACGAAGAGCGAGCCGTCTGCCACGGTCAGCCTGAGATCCTCGGCCGTGATGACCAGGTCTTTCACGGCGATCTGCCGCTTGGCGTTCAGCGTGAGCCTGTACAGCCCGGCGAGCGTGGAGAGCTGGTCCTGGAAGACGATGCCCCAGTCGGCATCGGCGCCGGACGGTCGCCGCCTGACGTCCAGCCGCCAGGTGGACACGCGCGCGCGCGACGCGGATTCCAGCAGGACGTCGACGAGCACGGAGTAGCCGTCGCCGGGCAGCACGCCGATCAGGGGGACGCGGTCGCGCTCGCGCACCACGGCCCGGGTGAGGACGGGAGTGATGACGGCCTGCGCGAACTCGAGGGCGGAACGCCGGTCGGCCGAGGGCGTCAACAACTCGAGGTATCGGTCCGGGATGCCGCTGCGCAGCGTTAGTTCGAGCCGGGCGAGCAGCGGGGCGACCGGGTCGGGCCCTCCGACGGCCTCCTGCGCGTGCGCCTGCGATGCGAGCGCCGCGAGCACGACGAGGACCGGCGCGACACGGCTCATGGGGCCGCGGCAAGGTGCTGGGGCGACGGCGGGACGCCCTGGGGTGCGACCACCTTGCGCCTGACCACCAGAAGCGTCACGTCGTCGGCGAGGAACGTTTCCTGGGCGTGAAGCTCGACGACGCGGAGGATGGTCTGCGCGAGATCGGGCGGGCTGGCGAGCGCGTTCACGTCGACCACGCGTTCGAGGCCGGACTCCTCGAACGGCTGGCCCCGGTGGTTCTCGGCCTCGGTGACGCCGTCGCTGTAGAGCACCAGCGTGTCCCCCGGCTCGATCGTCGTCTCGCAGGCCTCGTATGTCGACGGCTCGAACATGCCCAGCGCGATGCCGCCGCCCGTCAGCCGTTCGAAGGCGCCGTTGCGCCGCCGCAGCAGGGCGGGCATGTGGCCCGCGTTCACGTAGACCATGCGCCCGGTGGCCGGGTCGCACGCGGCAAAGAAGAGCGTGATGAAGCGAGAGGCGGGCGAATGCCGGCACACCTGGACGTTCAGGCGCTCGGCCAGGGCCGCGGCCTCGAGGCCTTCGTCGACCAGCGTGCGGAACATTGCGAGCAGCAGCGCCATCAGGAGGGCGGCCGGGCTCCCCTTGCCGGACACGTCGCCGATCGTGACGATCACCCGGCCGTCGGGCAGCGGCAGCACGTCGTAGAAGTCGCCGCCGACGGTGTTGGCGGGCCGGGTCAGGCCGAACGCCTCGAACGCAGGCGAGTCGTACTTGGCCTGCGGGAGCATCGCGTACTGGATCTCGCGGGCGATTTCGAGGTCGTTCTTGAGGGACAGGCGATCGGCGACCTCGAGCAGGATCAGCAGGTTGACCAGCAGGAAGCCCAGGAACAGGCTGCCCGTCCCGGGCGCCCAGCGCGGGAGCGGCAAGTCCAGGCTGATGATGGCCGGGCCAAAGAAGAGCGGGACGCGACCGCCGTCGATGCCCCTGAAGAGCTGGAGGAAGCCGAGCAGGCAGAGCAGGAGGCCGACGCCGTAGATGACGCGGCGGGCGGGCGAGAGGCGCAGCGTGAACGCCCAGAAGAACAGCCGGGCGCGGGCCATCCAGCGGCGGTGGCGCGAGAGGCCCGTGAGCGCGCCCTCGTCGATGTTCTTGGCGAAGAAGCGGTAGGCTTCCCGCGTGTCGCGGGTGAAGAGCCGCTGCAGGTCCTCCCGCTTCAGGCCGTGGGTGTAGGCGCTGAGGAATGCGCGCGATCGGTCGGCGAGACTCGGTTTGTTGGCAGGCATGGCTCGCCCTATCACCTTAGACAGACGACAGGCAGCGCCGGCCGGTTCCGGGGTCGTTTGCGGGCGGTCAGGTTCGCGAAGCCACACTCCGTGACGCTTCGCGGACCCGACCCCGGAGCACGACGAGAAGTGCAGCGTCGCGGGGCCGACCCCGAGGGAGCACACCTAGAGTGTATGCTAGACTGCCCCGATTGGTGACTTTCGGCAGCGTCTGCCCGACATGCTCGGCATCGGCATCGACCTCGTGGACGTCGCCCGCTTCTCGGCTATTGCGGCGCGGCACGACCCCGGCTTCATCGAGCGCCTGTTCCCCGCCGCGGAGATTGCGTGGTGCGGCGCGCGGCGCCACCGCGACCGTCATCTCGCGGCGCGGTTCGCCGCCCGCGAGGCGGTGCTGAAGGCGCTCGGCACCGGGCTCGTGGGGCCGATGTCGTGGCGCGACATCGAGGTCGTCCCCGGCGACGGCCCCGGCACGGTGCGCGTGATGCTGGGCGGGGCCGTCGCGGCGGAGGCCGAGCGGCAGGGCGTGCGCCGCGTGTATCTCGCCATCACGACGACCGGCGACGTTGCCGCGGCGGCGGTGATGCTGGAACGCTGACGGGGGCCGCCGCCGTCTTCCGGCGGGTGGCCACGGACGCGGGGCGACGCCCCGCGAAAGGAGTGCGCGCGTGAAGGACGTCATCCTCGACTACATCAAGAACGAGTACATCGACGAGGACGAGGCCGACGAGATCAAGCTCGACGAGAACACGCCGCTCATCAGCAGCGGGATCGTGGACAGCTTCAGCATGGTCAGCCTGAAGCGGTTCCTCGAGAAGAAGTACAGCATCTCGATCCCCGACGACCAGGCCACGCCAGAAGCCTTCAACTCCGTCGCCAGCATCATCCGGCTGGTGGAGAGATCCAAGAAGTAGGACGTCGCGAGAGGCACCGATGGCTTACCCTTCTGCGGTCCAGGAGGCCTACCAGGCCGAGCTCAGCGCGATCCGCGACAAAGGCATCTTCAAGGAGGAGCGGGTCATCCACTCCCCGCAGGCCGCCGGCATCTCGGTGGAATTCCCGAGCGGCCGCGCGCCCCGGCGCGTGGTCAACCTGTGCTCGAACAACTACCTCGGGCTCTCGTCCCATCCCGAGGTGGTGGCCGCGGCGCATCGCGGCCTCGACGAGCGCGGGTACGGCATGTCCAGCGTCCGCTTCATCTGCGGCACGCAGGACCTGCACCGGCAACTCGAACAGAAGCTCACCGCGTTCCTCGGCACCGAGGACACGATCCTCTTCCCGAGCTGCATGGACGCGAACGGCGGCGTGTTCGAAGCCGTCCTGAACGACCAGGACGTCATGATCGCCGATCGCCTGGTGCACGCGAGCATTGTCGACGGCATGCGCCTGTGCAAGGCGATGCAGGACACCTACAAGCACGCCGACATGAAGCACCTGGAGCAGAAGCTCCAGGCGCACCAGGACAAGCGCGTCCGCCTGATCATCACCGACGGCGTGTTCAGCATGGACGGCGACCTCGCGCCGCTCGACGAGATCGTCGCGCTGGCCGAGAAGTACAGCGCCATGGTGTTCGTCGACGACAGCCACGCGAGCGGCTTCATGGGAACGACCGGCCGCGGCACCCACGAGCACTTCAACGTCCTCGGGCGGATCGACATCATCACGACGACGCTGGGCAAGGCGCTCGGCGGCGCGAGCGGCGGCTGCGTGTCGGGGCGCAGGGAAATCGTCGAGCTGTGCCGCCAGAAGGCCCGCCCGTACCTGTTCAGCAACGCCGTGCCGCCGCCGATCACCGCCGCGGCGATCAAGGTGCTCGAGATTCTGAGCGGCAGCACCGAGCGCCGCGACCGCCTCGAGGCGAACCAGAGGTTCTGGCGCCAGGCGGTGCCCGAGGCCGGCTTCGTCATCAAGGAGGGCGACAGCCCGATCGTCCCGATCATGCTGTTCAACGCGAAGCTGAGCCAGGACATCGCGCGCGACCTGTTCGCGGAAGGCATCTACGTCATCGGGTTCTTCTTCCCCGTGGTGGCGGCCGGCCAGGCTCGCATCCGGACGCAGATGTCCGCCGACCACGACATCCCGATGCTCAAAGACGCGCTCGAGGCCTTCAAGAGAGTGGGCGCGAAGTACGGGATTCTCGGGCTCGACAAGAAGGGGATCATCGAGAAGTACGGGACGTAGCCGGGGCACTGCAACTGGGCAACTGGGGAACTGGGCAACTGGGCAGCTGAGTAACTGAGTAACTGAGTAACTGAGTAACTGGATAACTGGATAACTGAGCGACTGGCGAGCCGAGACACGGGTGCCCGGTTGCGCAGCTGCATCGGGGGGAAGCTGATGGGTTCTTCTGTCACGCGAAAGATCGTCGGCCAGCACCTGGTCGAAGGCGAGTGGGCCATCGGGAAGGAAATCGCGATTCGGATCGACCAGACCCTCACCCAGGACGCGACGGGGACGATGGCCTACCTGCAGTTCGAGGCGATCGGCATCCCGCGCGTGCGGACCGAGCTGTCGGTCAGCTACGTGGACCACAACACGCTGCAGAGCGACTTCAGGAACGCCGACGATCACAGCTATCTGCGCACGGTCGCCGCCAAGCACGGCATCGTCTTCTCGCGCCCCGGCAACGGCATCTGCCACCAGCTGCACCTCGAGCGCTTCGCGCGCCCCGGCCGCACGCTGATCGGCAGCGACAGCCACACGCCGACGGCCGGAGGCATCGGGTGCCTGGCGCTGGGCGCGGGGGGCCTCGACGTGGCGTGCGCGATGGCGGGAGAGCCGTTCCGCATCAAGGTGCCGCTCGTCGTGGGCGTGCAGCTGACGGGGACGCTGCCGCCGTGGGTGTCGGCGAAGGACGTGATCCTCGAGCTGCTGCGCCGCGTGGACGTGAAGGGCGGGGTCGGCCGGGTCTACGAGTACTTCGGGCCGGGCGTGAAGTCGCTCTCGGTTCCCGACCGCGCCACGATCACGAACATGGGGACCGAAACCGGCTGCACGACTTCGATCTTCCCGAGCGACGGCGTCACCAGGGCGTTCTTGAAGGCGCAGGGCCGCGAGGATCAGTGGGTGAAGCTCGAAGCCGACCGGCGCCCCGGCTTCGACGAGGTGATCGAGATCGCTCTCGACACCCTGGAGCCGCTCGCGGCGACGCCGCACAGCCCGGGCGCGGTGAAATCGATCCGCGAGATCGGCCGCATCGACGTGCAGCAGGTCTGCATCGGGTCGTGCACCAACTCGTCGCTCGAGGACATGAAGGTGGCGGCCGCCGTGCTCAAGGGCAGGACGATCGCCGAGACTCTGCACCTCACGATCAACCCGGGCAGCCGCCAGGTGGTCGAACACCTGGTCGAGAGCGGCGAGATGCGCGACCTGGTGGCCGCCGGCGCGCGCATCCTCGAGAACGCCTGCGGACCCTGCATCGGCATGGGGGCCGCGCCGCCGTCCGGCGCCGTCTCGGTGCGGACGTTCAACCGCAACTTCGAAGGGCGCAGCGGCACGAAGGACGCGTCCGTCTACCTGGTCTCGCCCGAGGTGGCTGCCGCGACGGCGGTGACCGGCGTGCTGACCGACCCGCGCGACCTGGGAGCCGCCCCGGCCGTGAAGCTGCCCAAGCGCTTCTTCGTCAACGACAACCTGTTCATCCCGCCGCTCGACGAGCCGGGCGCCTCGGGCGCCGCCATCCTGCGCGGGCCGAACATCGCCCCGCTGCCGGCGTTCCCGCCGCTGCCCGACGTCCTCGAAGGACAGGTGCTGCTGAAGGTGGGCGACAACATCACCACCGACCACATCATGCCCGCCGGCGCGAAAGTGCTGCCGCTCCGGAGCAACATCCCCGAGATCTCGAAGTACGTCTTCGAGGCGGTGGATTCGACCTTCGCCCAACGCGCGAAGACGGCGGGCGGCGGCTTCATCGTCGGCGGCGACAACTACGGGCAGGGGTCGAGCCGCGAGCACGCGGCGCTCGCCCCGAAGTACCTGGGCGTCAAGGCGGTCATCGTGCGGTCGTTCGCGCGCATCCACCTCGCGAACCTGATCAACTTCGGCATCGTCCCGCTGACGTTCAAGAACCCGGCGGAGTACCGATTCGCTGGAGCCCGGCGACCTCATCCAGGTCGTGGTCGGGAACCTGCAGGGCCGGATCCTGCTGCGGAACGTGACCGACGGCACCGAGGCCGAACTGGTGCACGCGCTCTCGCCGCTCGACGCCCAGATCCTGAAGGCGGGCGGCAAACTGCCGTGGATCACGACACGGATCGAAGGGCGCGCGTGACCGCGTGGCGCGCGTTCGCGTGAAGGAATCGGAAGGCGTGAGGAGACATATGCCGAAGATTGCGATGAAGACTCCCCTCGTCGAGATGGACGGGGACGAGATGACGCGGGTCCTGTGGGCGTGGGTGAAGGACAAGCTCCTGACGCCCTACGTGGACCTGAAGACCGACTACTACGACCTCGGGATGAAGCACCGCGACGACACTGACGACAGGGTGACGCTGGAGGCGGCCGAGGCGAACAAGCGGCTGGGCGTGGCGGTGAAGTGCGCGACCATCACGCCGAACGAGGAGCGGGTGAAGGAATACTCGCTCAAGAGGCAGTGGAAGAGCCCGAACGGCACCATCCGCGCCGCGCTCGACGGCACCGTCTTCCGCAAGCCGATCCTGGTGCCGAACATCACGCCGAGCGTCGCCAGCTGGAAGAAGCCGATCATCGTCGGCCGCCACGCGTACGGCGACGTCTACAAGAACGCCGAGATCCAGGTGCCCGGGGCGGGCAAGGGCGAACTGGTGTTCACCGGGGCGGACGGCACCGAACAGCGCGTCCTGATCCACGAGTTCGACGGCCCGGGGATTCTGCAGGGCATCCACAACACCGAGCGGTCGATCCGCAGCTTCGCGAAGTCGTGCTTCAATTGCGCGCTCGAGGAGAAGGTGGACATGTGGTTCGCCACCAAGGACACCATCTCGAAGATCTACGACCAGACGTTCAAGCTGCTGTTCGAGGACGAGTTCAAGGCCTACGCCGACCGGTTCAAGGGCGCGGGCATCGAGTACTTCTACACGCTGATCGACGACGTGGTCGCCCGCATCGTGAAGGGTGAGGGCGGCATGCTGTGGGCGTGCAAGAACTACGACGGCGACGTGATGTCGGACATGGTGGCGTCGGCGTTCGGCAGCCTGGCGATGATGACCTCGGTGCTCGTGTCGCCCGACGGCGTCTTCGAGTACGAGGCGGCGCACGGGACGGTGCAGAAGCACTACTACAAGCACCTGAAGGGCGAGAAGACGTCGAGCAACTCGATGGCGCTGATCTTCGCCTGGACGGGCGCGCTGCGGAAGCGCGGCGAACTCGACACCCTGCCCGACCTGGTGGCGTTCGCCGACAAGGTCGAGGCCGCGTCGCTGCAGACCATCACCGACGGCGTGATGACGGGCGACCTGGCCCGTCTCGCCGACCCGCCCGCCAAGCGGGTGGTGGGGAGCGAGGAGTTCCTCGATGCCATCGCGGAGCGGCTGAAGGCGTAGCCGGGCGCCCCGGGGCGCGAATCGGGCTTGGGCCCTGCGACCTGCGCCCGTGCTGTTCGTGCCGGCGCCGCCCATCCGCCCCTCCCGGCTCGCCCACCGGGGGCGTGGGAGCCGGTGGCCGAGCCGCGATGCCATCGGGCGTGACAGCCTCTGTGGGCTCCGCGGGCTCGTGGTTGAAACCGTCGAACGACTGATGCCGGATGTGATCATTCCTGAGGAGCTCCGGGATCAGTCGTCGTCCATCGTCGAGACGTCCCCCGCGGGCAGCCCCATCTCCCGCGCGCGAAGGACGCGGCGGAGGATCTTGCCGCTGCGCGTCTTCGGCACCGCGTCCACGAAGGCGATTTCCTGCGGCATCGCCAGCGGGGACAGGCGCTTCCGCACGTGGTTCATGATGCTCAGCTCGAGGTCCTCGCTCGGCGCGAAGCCCGGCCTCAGCGCCACGAACACCTTCACCACTTCCATGTTCACCGGGTCGGGCTTGCCAATCGCCGCCGACTCGGCCACCGCCTCGTGCTCGAGCAGCGCGCTCTCGACTTCGAACGGCCCCACCAGGTGTCCGCCGGTGTTGATCACCTCGTCGTCGCGGCCGCAGAACCAGAAGTAGCCGTCGGCGTCGAGGCTGGCCCGGTCGCCGCAGATGTACCAGCCGTTCAGGAACTTGCCGTAGTAGGCGGCCGAGTTGTTCCAGTACGCCCGCATCATGCTGGGCCACGGCGGACGGATGGCGATGAGCCCCACGCGCCCGGGGTCGGTCACCGGCTCGCCGCTTCCCGGATCGACGATCGCTGCTTCGATGGCGGGGAAGGGCCGGCCCATGCTGCCAGGCTTCACCGGCATGCCCGGCAGGTTCGCGATCACGATCGAGCCGGTTTCCGTTTGCCAGAACGTGTCGTGGTAATCGAGGCCGAACGCCTCGCGGCCCCAGCGCACCGCCTCGGGGTTGAGCGGTTCGCCGACGCTGCACAGGTGTCGGAGGCTGCCGTGGTCGTGTCGCCCGACCGGGTCGAGGCCGTCTTTCATCAGCATGCGGATCGCGGTCGGTGCGGTGTACCACACGGTCACGCGGTGCTTCTCGATCGTCTCGTACCAGCGGTCGCTGGAGAAGCCCGCGTCGAGCACCACCTGCGTCACGCCCAGCGCCCACGGCCCGATGATCCCGTAGCTGGTGCCGGTGACCCACCCGGGATCCGCGGTGCACCAGTAGATGTCGTCGTCCTCGAGGTCGAGCACGACCTTCGACGTCAAGTGCTGTGCGAAGATGCTGCCGTGGACGTGCAGCGCGCCCTTCGGCTTGCCGGTGGTGCCGCTCGTGTAGTGCAGGACGCTGGGCGTTTCGGCGTACGCGCGGAAGACGTCGAACGAGCCGACGCGGTTGTCCATCATCGAGTACGCCAGCTCGCCCTCCCGCGGCGGCCGCCCGTCCTCCTCGCGGTCGACGACGATCACCGTCTTCAGAGACGGCAGGCGCTCGCGCACGCGGCGCACCTTGCCGAGGTGCCTGCGCTGCGTGATGATGGCCACGGCCGCGCTGTCTTCCAGCCGCGAGTGCAGCGCGTCCTCGCCGAAGGCCGAGAACAGCGGCTCGACCACCGCCCCCGCCTTCAGGATCCCCATGAAACCCACGTAGAGTTCCGGCACGCGGTCGAGGAACAGGCACACGCGGTCCAGGCTCCCGATGCCGCAGCCGCGCAGGAACGTCGCCCACCCGTTGGTGAGCAGCATCAGGTCGCGATACGTGAAGCGGCGCAGTTCGCCCTCGTGGTTCTCGTGGATCAGCGCCAGCCTGTCGCCGCGCCCGGCGTCGACGTGCCGGTCCACGCACAACTGCGCGATGTTCAGCGAGCTGCCGTCCTCGTACCCGAGTGCCCGCTTCGAGACGTCCCAGGTGATGGTCTGCTTCAGGAGTTCGTAGTCGACGGCGCCGGGCAGCGTTGACTCCATGGAAGGCCTCCGGGGTCTCACGCCGTGGAAGGGGCCGGGCACGACCGAGGCGAGCCGGAGTCTAACACGATATACTCGCGTTATGCTCGATCCCCTAGCCTACCTGGGCGCCGAACTGCAATCGCTCCGCGAGCAGGGCGGGGCCCTCGACATCCGGGTTCTCGACGGCCAGCAGGCGGCGCGCTGCAGCATCGACGGGCGGAGCGTCGTCAACCTGTCGTCGAACAACTACCTCGGCCTGACCACCCACCCGAAGCTGAAGCAACGGGCGCTCGACGCGATCGAGCGGTACGGAGTGGGCACCGGGTCCGTCCGTCCGATCGCCGGCACGATGGACCTGCACGAAGAGCTGGAGCGGCGTCTGGCCGCGTTCAAGCAAACCGAAGCGGTGGTGGTCTTCCAGAGCGGCTTCACGGCGAACGCCGGCACCGTGTCGTCCGTCCTCACCCGCGACGACGTCGTCGTGTCGGACGAACTCAACCACGCGAGCATCATCGACGGCTGCCGGCTGAGCCGCGCCACGATCAAAGTGTTCCCGCACAAGGACGTCGGAGCCGCGCGGAAGATCCTGCGCGAGCTGCCGGCCGGCCAGCGCAAGCTGCTCATCACCGACGGCGTCTTCAGCATGGACGGCGATCTGGGGCCGGTCGCGGCGCTCTGCGAGGTGGCCGACGAGGCGGGCGCCATCATGATGGTGGACGATGCCCACGCGAGCGGCGTGTTCGGCCGCAACGGCCGCGGCACCGTCGACCATTTCGGGATGCACGGCCGCGTCCACATCCAGGTGGGGACGCTGTCGAAGGCGATCGGGACGCTGGGCGGCTACGTGGCCGGGAGCCGCACGCTCATCGACTTCCTGCGGCAGCGCGCGCGCCCCTTCATCTTCTCCACGTCGCACCCGCCGTCGGTGGCGGCCGCGTCGATCGCGGCCGTCGAGGTGCTGCTCGAGGAGCCGGAGATCATCGACCGGCTCTGGGAGAACACCCGCTTCTACCAGGCAGGGCTTCGCGCGATCGGCTTCAACACGGGCGCCACCGAGGGGCCCATCACGCCGGTGATCGTCGGCGAGTCGGCGACGGCGATGAAGTTCTCGGCGCGCCTCTTCGAAGAAGGCGTGTTCGCGCAGGGGATGGGTTTTCCGATCGTGCCGCGCGGCAAGGCGCGGATTCGCACGATCGTCACCGCCACGCACACGAAGGACGAGCTGCAGTTCGCGCTCGACACGCTGAAGCGCGTGGGGATTGAGTTGGGGATCGTCTGACTGGGGCGCGACGGGCACCGCCCCCTAGTAGGTCGCCAGCAACGCCGCCCACGGGAAGATGGCCGCCGCGAGGTAGAACGCCGTGAGCAGCGCCACTAGGCGGTGGGTTCCGAACAGGTGCAGCGCGACGCCGAGCATCCCCGCGACGAGCTTCGCGCCGGCGAGTCCCGGCCCGACGCCAAAGACCGCCATCAACGCGGCCACCATCGGGTTGGCTTCCCCCGCCTGGCCGACCGACACTCCCACGTAGGTGAAGACACCGTCGAGCGCCTGCACCAACAGGAACGCCAGAACCACCCCGTCGCCGAAACGGGATGCCCGCGATCGGTTGAATATCCAACGCCGGAACATCTTTGTTCTTCCCGTCAGGTGACTTTCCGCGCCAAAATGTCCCTACCGCCAATCCCCTAACAAGCTCTGTGCCAAGAGGTTGACGTTTCGCCCGACCGGTGGCCTGGCCGATTTCTCCCCGGGTTGCTGGAGCTGCGCCACAAACGGACCGAGAAACCAGAAAAGGGCCGACCTCCTTCGTGGAAAGGGGTCCGGCGAGGCGGCTCGGAAGGCGCCTTCCGAGCAAGCGGCGCCCGGACGATTGCGTGAATCACACGGGATTTGCGGGCACCGAGCACTCTTTACACCCGAAAACACCCGTTTGGATCGCAACCGTGTAACTCTTACGCTGAATCGACGGCTCAGCCACAGGAACGTATCGCCATGAGATTACGGAAGTACTTCAAATACAGCGCTTTATCGCCGTGGCAAACGCCTTGCTCATTGGCCGGACGGATGCGGTGGCAGCGGGCGTTCTCGACCGTGCTGATGATTCTCATGGGCGGGTCGGCTACGGCCCAGACGAGTACGGTTGCGCCGCCAGCCGGGGTGACGACGTTCAAGAGCGGCATCGACCTCGTGACGGTGTCCGCCGTGGTCCGGGACCACAAGGGGCGTGTGGTGACCGACCTGACACGGGCCGATTTCGAGCTGCTCGACGCCGGGGTGCCGCGGCCGATCACGGACTTCCGGGCCGAACAGGCGGGGGTGAGCGTCGCGCTGCTCTTCGACGCGAGCGGAAGCATGCAGGTTTCCGCCAAGATCGAAGCCGCGCGTCGGGCGGCGCGGCACGTGCTGGCTTGGCTGAAACCGGGGGTCGACGAGCTGGCGATCTACTCCTTCGACAGCGGGCTTCGCCAACTCCAGCCGTTCTCGCCCTATCGCGAAGACGCCTCGCTCGAGCGGTCGATGGTGAACATCGAGCCCTTCGGCATGACGTCGCTTCACGACGCCATCGCGATGACGGCGAAGGAACTGGCGGGTCGGCCCTACTCGCACCGCGCGGTCATCGTGCTGACCGACGGCGTGGACAACAACAGCCGGCTGTCGGCGGGTGAGGTGTCCGGTATCGCCAGCGCGATCGACGTCCCGGTCTACATTCTCGCCGTCGTGTCCCCGCTGGACCAGCCGGGCGCGGCGAGCGCGGTGAGCAGCGAACGTCCGATCCCGGTCGGTGACCTCGCCGACCTGGCGCGGTGGACCGGCGGCGAGTTCTTCGTCACGAGCGTTCCAGCGCAGACCAGCGCGGCCGCCCGGCAGATTGTCGACGAACTCCGCCATCAGTACGTCCTGGCGTTCGAACCTGCCAGCCGGCCCGGGTGGCACCCGCTCGAGGTGCGCGCCCGCGGGAAGCAACTGGTGGTGAGGGCCCGGAGCGGCTACATGGCGGGACAACCAAGAACCGAGTCTCTAGGACCAGCAAGTCGGTAGTTTCAGGAGGCAGATCATGAGGAAGTTCGTACTGGCATTGTCGGTGGCGGCCCTTGCGGCCGGCAGTTCTACGGCCTGCGCGACGAAGGGGTTCGTCCGCAATCGAGTGGGCGAGGTGAACGACAAGGTGGAGTCCGTCTCCAAGTCGCTCGAGGAGACGCAGGAGCGGACCCGGAAGAACGAGGCGGCAATCGTCGAGGCCAACCAGCACATCGTCCAGGTGGATCAGAAGGCTGTCGCGGCGAACGAGGCGGCGGCCACCGCGCGCACGGCGGCCGACACCGCGGCCAGCAAGGCCGACGCCGTCGACAAGGCCACCAAGCGGATCGTCTACGAAGTGACGCTGAGCGAAGACCAGGGGAACTTCAAGTTCGGCCAGGCGCAGTTGCCCGACGACGCGAAGGCGCGGCTCGACGAGGTCGTGAAGCAGCTGAAGGAGAACCCGAACGGCGCTTACATCGAGGTCGAAGGCTACACGGACAACCGCGGTCCGAAGGAGTACAACCAGCAGCTCGGTCTCGAGCGCGCCGAGGCGGTGAAGCGCTATCTCTACGAAGAGCACCAGATCCCGCTGCACCGCATCAGCGTGATCAGCTACGGCGCCGACAAGCCCGTGGCCCCGAACACCACCCGGGACGGCCGTGCGAAGAACCGGCGGGTGGTGGTCAAGGTGTTGGTGTAACTGGACGGCTGGCGACCTGCGGCGTGCCGGGTGGCTTTCCACTGGCCGCACGCCGCGAGCCGCACGTCTTGGGCCGAGCGGGTGTGCGATGCGCTCTGGGTGTGCGCCCGGCGCTGAAGGAGAAAGCAGCGCCTACGCATCGCGGATGGAGGGGCCGGCACCGGGATCATGGGCACCGGGGTCGGCCCTTTCTCTTCTTCGCGCCCTCGGCCGGGAGCCGCCCTACAGCCCCGCCGCCGCCGCCGCCCGCTCCGCGTCTGGAACCCCCACCACGACACTCGCCATCGGCTGTCCTTCGATGGCCGTCGCGTACAGGTACTCCATGTTGATGCCGGCTTCAGCGATCAGGAGCGCGACGCGGAGCAGCGCGCCGGGGTCGTTGGGGGCGGTGGTGTAGATCACGTCGCGTTCCTCGACGTGATAGTTGCGCTCCCTGAGCACGCCGGCCGCGTGCGTCGGGTTGTCCACCAGGATCCGCACCATGAGCGGGCTGGCCAGGTTGATCGCGACGATGTTGATGTGTTCCTCGGCGACCACCTGGCACACCCGGGCGAGGGTCCCCGGGCTGTTCTGCAGGCGCAGCGTGAGTTCGGTGCGAATGGCCATGGCGGGAATCTAGCACAAAAGGCGGCGCGCCGCCGTACAAGCGAAACGGCCCCCAAACCGCTTCCGGCCATCGCGGCCCTCCGGTCTCCCCCACCCGGGCGGAGCCGTTGTCGCGGGCGATCGGAAGCCGATCCAGGGACCGTCTTCGCGAAGGAGAACTCGAACTACTTCTTCTCGGCCGCCGGCTTGGTTGCGGCCGTCGCCGGCTTGGTTGCGGTCGCCGGCTTGGCCTCCGGCACCGTCACCTTCGACGCCACGTTCTTCCCATTCACCACCGTGTAGGTGACCTTCACGTTCTTGCCAGCCAGGTCGGAAGCCATCTCGGTCTTCGCGCCCGCGGTGATCTTCGCCTCGGGGGCCATCGTGAACTCTTTCTCGCCTGCCTTCGTCGTCACGGTCAGGGTCTTGGTCGCCTCGTCGAACTTCGCCACCTTGCCGTTCGCGGACAGGGGCTTCTCGGCGGCCGATTTGGCCGGCGCCTTTTCGGTCTTCGCAACCGGCTTCTTCTCGGTCGTGGCCGGGGCCTGCGCGAAGGCCATCGAGCTGAACGTGAACGCGACGAACGCAGCGGTCAGAACGGTAAACACACGACGCATGGTCTTGCCTCCAGTGATGCCATCGATGCCAGTATCCGGTCGCCACCTGCGTCCGGCATCGCTTGCATCCCCAAGAGTTGTACCAAGTTGGCCCATGAGCGAGGAAATGAGTTAAATTACTCCTGCCTAGAGACTTAGATGACACCGCCCACCGATGTCGCGGCGGCCCGGGGCCCGCAATCGCGCCCCAGCGTGGCGAAGTTGCTGGCGCCGCTCCGGGTTCGCCTGCCGCTGCTGGTCGCGCTCGTGCTGTCGGTCGTCATCGGCGCGGCCGCCTACTGGGAACTTCAGCTGTTCGAGGCCAGCATGACCGCGTCGCTGACCGACATCGCCCGGTCGACCGGCCAGGCGGTGGCGGACGACATCGAGGTCAGCGAGGAGCCCACCAGGCGCGAGGACCTGCACGACAGCCTGCGCGAGTTCACCTACGCGTTTCCGTCCATCCGCGGCATCTCCGTCGTGACGCTCGAGAACGGCGAGCCGGTCGTCGTCGCCAGCACCTCGTCCGACGAGGGCAAGGACTGGCTGGCGCTCGCCCGCCAGGCGATCACCGAGAACGACGTGGTGACGTCGGAGCCGGTCAAGCTGATCCACCTCGTCGGCGTGCCCATCAAGCGGGAAGCCCGCGTCTGGGGCGCGGTCGTCGTCACGTACTCGCTCGCCTCCATCGAGGAACTGCAGCGGCAGGGGCGAACCGTCGTCCTCTGGTTCGTGCCGGCGGCGGTCGTCCTGATGACGCTGCTGCTGGACCTGCTCATGCGGCGCATGGTGCACAGGCCGATTGCCGGCATCCGCAAGACGATGAGGCGGGTGCGCGCGGGCGACCTCGGCGCCCGCGCGCCCGTGGTGCGCACCGACGAGATTGGCGCGGTCGCGCAGGGGCTGAACGAGATGCTCGCCGAGATGGAGGGCTTCAACGTCGCGCTGCAGGAGCGCGTGCGCGAAGCGACGGGCGAGCTGCGGGCGAAGAACGAGGAGTTGGTGCAAACCTACCAGCGCGTGTTCGCGCTCCGCGAGGCGCTGGCCCGCGCCGATCAGATGGCGGCCGTCGGCCACATGGCCGCGAGCGTGGCGCACCAGGTGGGGACCCCGCTGAACCTGATCTCGGGCTACGTGCAGATGATCAGGGAAGACGAAGGCGTCGACTCGCGCGTCACGCGCCGCCTGGGCATCGTGCAGGAGCAGATCGCCAAGGTCACCGCGATCGTCCGGACGATGCTCGACCACGCGCGGCGGCCGACACCGAAGACGGCCACCGACATCGCGGGCCTGCTGCGCCGCGTGTCGGACGTCGCGAAGCCGAAGCTGGACGCCCAGGGCGTGAAGCTCGACTTGCGCGTCGCCGAAGTGCCGCTGGTGATGGCCGACGCCGTCCAGCTGGAGCTGGCGCTGCTCAACCTGGTGACCAACAGCCTCGACGCGATGCCGTCCGGCGGCCGGACGTCCATCACCGTCGAATCGTCGGCCGGCGGCAACGTCAGGGTCGAGGTGGCGGACACCGGCACCGGCATCGAGCCCGACCTGCTGCCGCGCATCTTCGAACCCTGGGTGACGACCAAGGCCGCAGGGCGGGGCACGGGGCTGGGCCTCTCCATCACCCGCGAGGTGGTGACGGGCCACGGCGGCACGATCGCGGTGAGGAGCGAAGTGGGCGTCGGATCGGTCTTCACGATCGAGCTGCCCGCCGCGCCGCGCGAGGAGACCGTTCCGGCCACGGAGGGCGCCGAGGTCACCGAGACGGATGCCCGCCCCGCGCCATGAGACGATATGCCAAGCATCCTGATCGTCGACGATGACCGCGAGACGTGCCGGTTCATGGCGGACCTGCTCGAGAAGCCCGGGCGCCAGATCGAGACGGCCTACGATCCCACCACCGCGCTGGCGCTGGTCCGCGGCCGGGAGTTCGACCTGGTCATCTCCGACATCAACCTGAACGCAGACCGCTCGGGGCTCGACATCCTGCGGGCGTTCCGCGAATCGAGCCCGCGAGGCCACGTCCTGCTGATCAGCGGGTTCGGCACGCTCGAGACCGCCATCGACGCGGTGCGGGCCGGAGCGTTCGACTACATCAGCAAGCCGTTCGACATCAACGAGGTGAAGGCCACCGTCGAACGGGCGCTCGCGCAGGCCGTGCCCCCGTCGGGCCGGTCGCCCGCCCCGGCGCGCGACGTCCGGCCGCCGGGCCTCATCGGGCGCACCGCGCCGATGCTCGCGGTGTACAAGCAGATCGCGCACGCCGCCGACGCGTCGGTGCCGGTGCTGATCATCGGCGAGAGCGGAACGGGCAAGGAACTGGTGGCGCGGGCGGTGCATTCGCACGGGCCGCGGGCCAGCCGGCCGTTCGTGCCGGTGAACTGCGGCGCGATTGCCGAGAGCCTGCTCGAGTCCGAGCTGTTCGGGCACGTCCGTGGCTCGTTCACCGGGGCGGTCAGCGACACCAAGGGCCTCTTCGAGCAGGCGAGCGGCGGTACCGTGTTCCTCGACGAGATCGGCGAGACGTCGCCGGCGCTGCAGGTGAAGCTGCTGCGCGTGCTGGAAGAAGGCGAGTTCCGCGCGGTGGGCGCCAGCCGGCCGACGCGCGTCGACGTCCGCATCGTCGCGGCCACCAACGTCGAGCTGGAGAAGGAGGTGTCCGACCAGCGGTTCCGTCAGGACCTCTTCTACCGCCTGAGCGTGATCGTGATCCGGGTCCCGCCGCTCCGCGACCGTCGGGCCGACATCCCCCTGCTCGTGGGCCAGTTCCTGTTGAACGCGTGCAGCCGTGCAGGGCGCCACGTGGAGTTCACCCCCGCGGCCGTCGACGCCCTCGCCGCCTACACCTGGCCCGGCAACGTGCGCGAGCTGGAGAACACGGTGGAACGGCTGGTGCTGTTCAGCCGCGGCTCGGTGATCGACGCCGGCGATCTGCCGCCGCACTTCCACGGCACGCCGCCGGTCCTGGGCGACCAGCTCTTCGCCGGCCTGCCACCGCTCGAGGAGATCGAGCGGCGCTACCTGGTGCACGTGCTCGACAGCGTCGGCGGCAACCGCACGAAAGCCGCCGAGATCATGGGCATCGACCGGCGCACGCTCTACCGGATGGCGGAGCGGTTCGGGCTGGATCTCAAGGAAGACTGAGGGGCCGGCGCGGGTCAGCGCTGCTTGGTGCGCACCAGTCTGTCCCAGCCGCCGGCGATGAGGGCGCTGACGTTCGCGATGGCCACCGGCCACTCCCACGCGTTCTGGTACGCCATGTAGCGCGGGACCCACTCGGGGTGGAACTTTTCCTTGTACTGCCGAAGGCCCTGGAAGTTGTACCAGGTCTCCCCGTGCTGGAAGAAGACGTTGGCCAGCCTCTCCCGCGTGTGCGCGCCCCGGAACTCGCCGACCGACGACAGCGGCGCCATCCCCATGTTGAACCGCTTGTAGCCGCGGTCCTTTCCGTACAGGAACAGCGACGTGAACACGAAATCCATCACGCGCGGGGCGTCGTCCCGATAGCGCATGAGGTCGATGGACAGTTCCTCGCGCTTGGGGCCGGCCAGCACGTTGGCGAAGGCGATGATGCGCCCCGATTCGTCCCTGACGATGGCGCACGGGAAGCGCCCGACGTAGTCGGGGTCGAAGAAGCCGACCGAGAACTGCTGCTCCCGCACCCCTTTGCTCTCCAGCCACAGGTCGGAGATCTGCGCGAGTTCGGGCAGCAGCCGCTCCACCTCGTAGGGCGGCACCACGCGGAACGTCACCTTGTCGCGCTCGGCGCGCCGCAGGAACTGGCGGTACTCCTTGCCCTCGTGGCCGTCGAGCGAAAACGTCTCCAGCGAGACCCGCGCTTCCTCGCCCAGCTTGAAGAACGCGTAGCCCCGGTCGTGCAGCGGCGGGATCCAGTCGAGCGAGATCTGGTAGAAGACCGGCCGCCGATCCAGTTCGCCGGCGTGGTCGAACAGCGCGTCGAGGAACGGCGCCCGCCCGGCCGAGCTCCGGACCACCGGGTCGGCGAAGACCACCAGGTACGGCCCGATCGTGCGGTAGAGGCAGAAGCCCTGATCCTGCTCGACGAACAGGTCCTTGTCCCCGCACGCCACCAGCATCGCGTTCGTGTCGCCGCCGAACGCGCGGTGAAGGTCGAGGGCGCGATCGATGTCCTCGTCGGGCAGGCGCCGGAATCGCACCGGGACCCGCATCAGCACGTAGGCGGCGCCGGCCGACACCAGCAGGATGAGCGTCGTGGCCGAGCGGAGGAACCGGCTGCGCTCGATCTCCGCCCACTGCGCCGAGCGAAACGTGCCGATGTCCGACACCGTCGTGATCCGGTAGGCGAACGTGCCGAACACCAGGAACACCAGCAGGGCGAGCACGGCAACCGCCGCGTCCCGCCGCTCCAGCCACTCGTCGCCGCGCCCCCTGCGGGTGAACAGCGGCCGCTGCGATGCCGCGAGCACCGCCACCATCACCAGGACGACGCTCTCCTCCCAGTCGAGCCCTTTCAGGATCGAGAAGACGCTGCCCATGACGAGGAGCCCGACCGTCGCGTGCAGCGCCGCCGCGTATCCGCGCGCGATGCCGCGACCCAGGACGAGCAGCAGGATGCCGGTCGCCGTTGCGGCCAGGTGAGAGGCCTCGACGACCGGCAGCGGCACGTACTCGTCGAGCAGGGCGATGCGCCAGTGGATCGAGAAGGACGCGGCGCTGAGGAGGATCAGCAGCCCCGCGGCGCCCACGATTCCCGCGATCACGCGGCGCGCCAGCTCCACCCGCTTGACGGCGCGGTGGGTCGCCCAGCTGAGGAGCAGGAGCGACGCCATGATCCACGGGATCACGTAGTAGATCAGCCGGTAGCCGATCAGCGTGCCCGTGGCGACGCTGGTCGGCAGCCTCAGCCGCGCGATCCAGAACGCGTCCGCCCCGCCAAAGCCGCCGGGCACGAGGCTGGCGAGGCCGATCGCCTGGCCGAAGAAGAACGTGCGGATCGACTCGATCAGGGGGAGCGGGACGTCCGTTGCCCGCAGGCACGCCGTGAACGCGAATGCGGCCAACAGCCAGTCGAGCCAGCCGACGAGGGCGAGGCGCATGGCGGCGACCGCGCCGCCGGTCGGCGTCGCCAGCCTCTCGATCCGGTTGATGACCGCCCGGGCCACGTACACCGAGCCGAGCGTCAGGCCGAGCGCCGTCGCCACCAGGACTGCGGCCCACAGGGGCGTCCCGGCCGCCGGCAGCAGCCACGCAGCCAGCGTCCAGCCGGCCAGGCCGGCGGTGAACGCGGTGGCGACCGACACCACCCCGCCCTCGAGATCGGACGGCTTGTCGACCGCCGGGCGGTACAGCCAGAAACGTATGGCCGGCCCGGCCAGGGGGCCGAGCGTCAGGAAGTTGCTCCAGGCGAACGCCACGGCGCCGTACCGCCACCGCTCGAACCAGCGCGACCGCGTGTGCTCGAAGACGATGACGTCGTAGAGCCCCATGACGGCGATGTTCAGCAGCGTCGCGAGCGCGGCGACGCCCAGCCAGAACGGGTCGAGCGCGTGGAGGGCCGCGCGGACGTCGCGCGGGCGAATCGACCTCAAGGCTCCCCACGACAGCAGGCCGACGACACCGATGACGAGGACGGGAAGGACCCTCGGGGTGTGGCCGACGACCCACAGCAGCGCGGTGCCGCCACGCGCCAGCGGGCCCGCGTCTTCCGAGTCGGCAACCGGCGCCTGACCGGGTGGTCCGACGCCGCCGTCCTGCGTCAGGTGGCGATCGCTTCGGGTGTTCATCCGATGTCGGCACTACTATACGATCAGAGAGGCGAGATGCGGCAGGGGCCGTGATCGACGGCCGTCCGCGCGTCCATCGCCCGAGTGGGAAGGAGCGGGACATGGACCTGCGGGACCGGGTCGTTCTGATCACCGGGGCGAAGCGGATCGGAGCCAGTGTCGCCGTCGAGGCGGCGCGCCGCGGCGCGCACGTGGCGCTCGGCTACAACCGGTCGCGCGGCGAGGCCGAGGCGGCGGCCGACGCCGTGCGGGCCGCCGGCCGCCGTGCGATCGTCTGGCAGGCCAACGTCGCGAATGCCGCCGAGTGCGAGGCGCTGGTGGCGGCGGCCGTCGAGCAGCTCGGTCGGCTCGACGTCCTCGTCAACATGGCGTCGATGTACCGCTCGATCCCGTTCGACGCGCTGTCGGCCGAGCAGTTCACGGCCAACCTGGACGTGGACCTTTCGTCGGCGTTCCTGTGCGCGCGGGCGGCGGTGCCGCACATGCGGGCCGCCGGCGGCGGGCGGATCATCAACTTCTCCGACTGGTTGGCGGTCAGCCAGCGCCCGCGCTACAAGGGATTCCTGTCGTACTACGTGGCGAAGAAGGCCGTCATCGGCCTGACCGAGGCGCTCGCGTTGGAACTGGCCGAGGATCAGATCCTGGTGAATGCGGTCGCACCAGGACCCATCCTGCCGCCCCCCGACCTCGCGGAGTCGGAACTCGAGGCGGTCGAGAAGGCGACGCCGCTGGGCCGGTGGGGTGGCGGCGCCGAGATCGCGAAGGCCGTGATCGCGCTGATCGAGACCGACTTCATGACCGGCGAGGTGATTCGCGTCGACGGCGGCCGGCACCTCGAGTAGCCGCCGGCGGAGGAACGTCGTAGCAGCCGGCCGGCGCGCGACCGGGTCGTGGAGTGGGCTGCCAGGACGCCTTCACACGAACAGTCCGCGCAGAGATGCCAGCGCGCCGTCGAGTTCCGCGCGGTCGCGGGCGAAGCAGAATCGCAGGTACCCCTCGCCCGCAGGCCCGAAGTCGGCGCCCGGGATGCAGCCGATTCGCCCCTCGGAGATCAGGTACTCCGCGAGTTCCCACGAGGCGGACGCCGCGCTCCCGCCGGATGTTGGCGTCGCGCGGCCTGCGCCCTTGGCCCGCCGGGCCTTCCACGCCGGGTCGAACTCGAGGAACGCGTAGAAGGCGCCGGCCGGGGGCCGTCCCTTCAGCACGCCGCCCAGCGTCTCGATGCCCGCGTAGAACAAGTCGCGGCGGATCTGAAGCTCGGCCCGATACTGCTCCACGACCGCCTGCGATCCTTCGAGCGCCCCGATGCCGCCGTACTGCACGACCGACGACACGTTGCTCGTCGTGAAGAACAGCACCTTCCTGATCCGGTCCCGCAGCGCCGGATCGGCCACCGCCATGTAGCCGAGGCGCAGGCCGGTCATCGCGTACGACTTGCTGAAGGTGTAGACGGGGATGGTGCGCGGATACATCCCGGGCAGCGACGCCGCGCTCACGTGCTGCGCGCCGAAGACGACGTCCTCGTAGGCTTCGTCGGAGACGACCCACAAGCCGTGCTCGCGCGCCAGGCGGGCGATCCCCTCGAGGTCGGCGGAGGTCAGCACGCCCCCGGTCGGGTTCTGCGGCGAGTTCAGGTAGATCACCCGCGTTCGCGGCGTGACGCGCGCCGCCAGTTCCTCCAGGTCGAAACGCCAGCCCAGGGCCTCGTGGACCGGGCAGCGCACCACCACGCCCCGCGCCGACAGAATCGTGCCGGCCGCCGGCGGCCACTGGGGGTCCGGGATGATCACCTCGTCGCCGGGATCGAGAAGCGCCTGGAACAGGATGAACAGGCCGTGTATGCCGCCGTTGGTCACCAGCACCTCGTCGGGGGTGGCCACCGGGATGCCGTTCTTCTCGCCGAGCTTCCGCGCCAGCAGCTCCTGGAGGCGCGGAACGCCGGCCGTCTGCAGGTAGTGCGACCGGTTGTCGGCGATCGCCCGGGCCATCGCCGCCTTGACCGTCTCGGGCGCGTCGAAGCTCACGTCGCCCTGGTCGAGGCGGAACGGCCGGTCGACGGCGTACATCATGTCGCGGATGCGGATGATCCCGGAGAAGGGTACGGTGTCGAAGAAGTGGGACATGGGTGCTTCGCTGACCGTGTCAGTGGCTGGTGGCCAGTGGCTGGCAGATCTCGCGCGACGACCAACCTCAGACCACCAACCGCCAACCACTAACCACTAGCCACTAGCCACTAGCCACTAGCCACTACGCGATCCAGTATCCCGGCCAGCGTCCGATACGTTCCCCGCAAGGGCAGGTTGCTGACGTAGAAGCGCCGTGCGCCCAGCTCGAGCATCGTCCGGATCGTGCGCGCGCACACCTCCTCGGGCGACGCGCCTTCGCCGAACTCGCGCGTCAGGCCGTCCACCGGCACCGGGATGAAGTCCCTCAGCAGCGAGAGCGTGCGGGGGTTGGCGCTGCGGTAGTAGAACACGCCGAACACGCCCGGGATCGCCACGCCGCGCCGCTCGGCCTCGGCGAGGAAGCACGCGACAGGAGCCGGGTCGTGGTGCGACACGACCTGGGTGAGGTAGAACTCGCCGTTGAACGTGCCGTCGACCAGGTACTCCGCCTGGCGCGCCGCCTCGCGGTAGGGGTTGGCCCACCCGCCGAGCGTCAACCCGGTGCCGCGGCTCCGGATCTGCCGGCGCAACTGCCACGCGTGCTCCACCGAGCGCGGCACGCCCACCCGATGATCCCCGCCCAGCACGACGAGCGATTCGAAGCCGTGCTGGCTGGCGCGATCCGCATAGGCGAGGCAGTAGTCCAGCGGGTGCTTGCTCGTCAGGAACGGCACCACCCGATCGAGCGGCGCGTCGTCGCCCAGGTTGACCATCAGGTGACGGAGGTTGTCTTCCTCGGGAACGCCGACCGCGCTGTCGGTCAGGAAGACGAACGTGTCCCGCGAGGTGAGCGTGCGCACCGCGTGGTAGGTGTCGATCCACGCGTCCATGCCGTCGGCCGACGCGAGCTCCGCGCGCGGCGGGCGCAGCTCGGCCGCGACGACGAGCCGGTCGGATTGCAGTGTTTCGAGGAACAGATTCACGGAAGACGGCTTCCCTTCGGGCGGAACGGACGATTCCGCGAGTATACAATACCGCCAGATGCCGACCCCCGACGCCGCCGCGCTCGCCGCCCTCGACCGGGTGCCGTCGCTCGCGCTCGGCCACTACCCGACCCCCGTCGAGGACGTCGCCCGTTTCCGCTCGGCACTCGGGTGCCGTCCCCGCCTGCTCGTCAAGCGCGACGATGCGATCGCGTTCGGGTTCGGCGGGAACAAGGTGCGCAAGATCGAGATGGTGGCGGCGCGCGCGCGAGCGGAGGGCGCCGACCTGCTGATTACCACGGGCGGCGTGCAGTCGAATCACTGCCGCGCGACGGCCGCCGCGGCCGCGCGCCTCGGCATGCGGTGCGTCATCGTCGCCAACGGCGCTCGTCCCGACACGCTGTCGGGGAACGCGCTGCTGGACTCCATGTACGGCGCGGAGGTGCGCTACGTGGCGTCGCGCGACGATCGGGCGCCCGGCATGGAGCGGGCGGCGGCCGAGTGGCGCCAACGCGGCGGGCGGCCGTTCGTGATTCCCCTGGGCGCGTCCACGCCGCTCGGCGCGCTCGGCTTCGTCCGCGCGGTCGGCGAGCTGGTGGCGCAGCTGCCCGAGCCGCCGGACTTCATCTTCCACTCCACCTCGTCGGGCGGGACGCAAGCCGGGCTGGTCGCAGGCTGCGCCGTCCGCGGGCTCGCCACGCGCGTCATCGGGATCAGCGCCGACGAGACCGTGGCGAGCCTCCAGGCGACCGTCGGCGGCATCGTCGCGGGCATCGGCGCCCTGCTCGGTGTCGACGGCGCCCCGTTCGCGGCGTCGCGGCCCGTCGAGGCAGATGACCGGTTCGTCGGCGAGGGTTACGGTGTGGCGAGCGAGGCGTCACGCGAGGCGCAGTCGCTGTTGGCCCGCACCGAGGCGCTGGTGGTGGACCACACGTACACCGCCAAGGCGCTGGCGGGCATGATCGGTTGGCTGCGAGAGGGGCGGGTCCCGGCCGACGCGACGGCGCTGTTCTGGCACACGGGCGGGCAGGTCGGGATTTTCGCGTTATAGTGGCGCATGCCTTCGCTGACGTTTCTCGGCGCCGCGCGCACGGTCACCGGTTCGAAGTACCTGCTGGAGGTCAACGACCGCCGGGTGCTGGTGGACTGCGGCCTGTTCCAGGGGCTCAAGGAGTTGCGGGAGCGGAACTGGCAGCCGCTGCCTGTGCCCGCAGCGACCATCCACGCGGTCGTGCTCACCCACGCCCACATCGATCACAGCGGGTTTCTGCCGCGACTGTTCGCCGAGGGATTCCAGGGCCGGGTCTTCTGCACGCCGGGCACGGCCGACCTGTGCAAGATCGTGCTGCCGGATGCGGGACGGATCGCGGAGGAAGACGCGCGCGAAGCGAATCGCCACGGTTACACCAAGCACAGCCCCGCGCTGCCGCTCTTCACCGAGGCCGACGCCTATCGGGTGCTGGCCAAGCTGCAGCCGGTGGGCTTCGACCGGCCGGTTCCCGTCACCGACGGCGTGATCGTCCGGTTCGTGAACTCCGGGCACCTGCTCGGATCGGCCTTTGCAGCGCTTGGCCTCGACGTGGACGGCGGCCGCGAGGTGGTGTTCAGCGGCGACGTGGGGCGATACGACCGGCCGATCCTGCCCGACCCGCTGCGCGTCGAGCATGCCGACACGTTGATCGTCGAGTCGACCTACGGCGACCGGCTGCACGAGCCCGACAACGACGGCGCGGCGCTGGCGTCGATCGTCTCGCGGACCGTCGAGCGCGGCGGAAAAGTGATCGTGCCGGCGTTCGCCATCGGCCGGGTCGAGGAAGTCATCTACTGGCTGAAGAAGCTCGAGGACGCGGGCCGCATCCCCGTGGTGCCGGTGTACCTCGACAGCCCGATGGCGGTCGAGGCGCTCGAGCACTACTCGGACCGGGCCGACGAGCTCGACCCCGACATCGTGCCGGCGCGGGGACAGGTGTCGGCGTTCATGACGAAGCGGTTTCAGACCGTCGCCACGCCGCGCCAATCCGCCGAGCTCGCCGCTTCCCGCGTCCCGTCGATCGTGGTCTCGTCGAGCGGGATGGCCACGGGAGGGCGCGTGCTCGGCCACCTCAAGGCGGCGCTGCCGAACGCGCGGAACACGGTGCTGTTCTCGGGCTACCAGGCCGAGGGCACGCGCGGACGGAGGCTGCTCGAGGGCGAGCGCGCGGTCAAGATCCACGGCGAGATGGTGGCGGTGAACGCCGAGATCGCGCAGTTGCACTCGATGTCGGCGCACGCCGACGCCGCCGAGTTGATGCGGTGGCTGTCTGGCTTCACCCGCCCCCCCCGGCTGACCTGTGTCGTGCACGGCGAGCCCGCCGCGGCCGACGCGCTGGCCGGCAAGATCCGCAGCGAGCTGCGCTGGCCGGTGGTCGTGCCCGACTACCTGCAGGCGGTGGAGCTGCCGTAGCATCCTTCACTTCTGCGCCGACAGGTTCCCCTGTGGCGGTCGCCGAGGCCCCGATGTCCGACCGTTCCTACCTTCTCGAACGAGTTGACGAAGCCGCCGTCGCTCAGCTCTACGCAGACGGATTCTCCGCGCTGCCGCTCCGCGAGAAGGTCCTCGTCTGGCATCTCTACAACGCGGCGCTCGCAGGGCGCGACATCTTCTACGACCAGCGCTACGCCCACAACCTGGAGATGCGCGAGGTGCTGGAGGAGATTCTCACGCACCAGGAGGGGATTGACGCCGCGACGCTCGCCGAGATCCTGCGCTACACCAAGCTGTTCTGGCTGAACACCGGCCCGTTCAACAACCTGACGGCGCGCAAGTTCGTGATGCGCTGCGCGCCGGCGGCGTTCGCCGCCGCGGCCCGCAGGGCCCGGAAGAACGGCGCCCGGTTTCCGTCGCGCCAGGGCGAGTCCCTCGACGAGATGCTCGCGCGCCTGCAGCCGCTGTTCTTCGACCTCGCGTTCGAACCCCTCTGCACGAGCAAGACACCCGGCGGGGGCCGCGACATCCTCGAGGCGAGCGCGAACAACCTCTACCGGGGTGTGAACATGGCGCGGCTCGCGGGCTTTGCGGAGCGCTACCCCTTGAACTCGCGGCTCGTTCGCCGCGGCGACACCCTCGTCGAGGAGGTCTACCGGTCGGGCGGAAAGTACGGCAAGGAGATCGACGCCATTGTCGGCCACCTCGAGCGGGCCGTTCCTTATGCCAGCCCGGCGATGGCGGCGGCTCTGTCGGCGCTCGTCAGGTTCTACCGCACCGGGGAGACCGCCGACCGCGAGGCGTACGACATCGCCTGGGTGTCCGACCGCGAGTCGCCGGTGGACACCATCAACGGGTTCATCGAGGTCTACCTCGACGCGCGCGGGGTGAAGGGGGCGTGGGAGGGGCTGGTCTACTACGTCAACCACGAGAAGACCGAGGCCATCCGCACCCTCGCGCGCGAGGCGCAGTGGTTCGAGGACCACATGCCGTGGGAGGCCGTCTACCGAAAGGAGGGCGTCCGCGGCGTGACGGGCAACGCGGTCGAGGTGGTGGTGGAGAGCGGCCACGCCGGCCCCGTGACGCCAGTCGGCATCAACCTCCCGAACGATCAGCACGTCCGCGAGCGGCACGGCAGCAAGTCGGTGTCGCTCTCCAATGTCACCGAGGCCCACGAGAAGGCGACCCCGCGCGGTTTCCGAAAGGAATTCTCGTGGACGCCCGAGGAGGCGGAGCGCGCGGAGAAGTGGGCCGTGTTCGCCGGCGAGCTGATGACCAACATGCACGAGGTGATCGGCCACGGGTCGGGCAAGGTCGAGCCGCGTCTGAATGGCAATCCCCAGGCGTTCCTGCGCGAGCACTTCTCGGCGCTCGAAGAGACCCGCGCCGACCTCGTCGGGCTCTACTTCATGGCCGACCCCAAGGTGGTCGAGCTGGGCCTCGTATCGGCGGCTGACCATGCCGAGGTCGTCCTCGCCGAATACGAAGCCTACTCTCGCAACGTGCTGGTGCAGCTCCGCCGGATGCGCGAGGGATCGCAGATCGAAGAGGACCACATGCGCAACCGCCAGATGGTCGTCCACTGGCTGATTGCGAACACCAGGGCGATCGACGTGCGCAAGCGTGACGGGAAGACCTACTACGTGATGACCGACGCGGCGGCGTTTCGCCAGGGCGTGGGCCGTCTGCTGGCCGAGGTGCAGCGGATCAAGGCCACCGGGGATTACGACGCGGCCGCCGGCCTGTTCGAAACCCACGGCGTCCACTTCGATCCGGCGCTCAGGGACGAGGTGGTGGCGAGGGTCGAAGAGCTGGACCTGCCGTCGTACACCGGATTCGTGATGCCGAAGCTCCAGCCGGTCCGCAGCGCGGCAGGCGCGATCGAGGACGTCGCGATCACCTACCCGCTCGACTTCGCGGCGCAGATGCTCGAGTACTCGGGAAAGCGTCCCGCCTAACCCATCGGACGCGGGGTGGCGCCATTGACAATCCGCGCGCCACCGCCCACGATTTCGGCGTATGCGACCTTGGGCGCTCCTCCTGCCGATCCTCGTGCTGTCCCTGCTCGGCGCACATCCCCACGCGCAGGGTGACCGCGACCGTCTCGTGCTGTCGCGCCCCGCCCTGATCCAGGCCGAGGCCGCCCGCGCGGCGACGCCGGAGCAGCTGCAGCTGCTGATCCGCGCTGCCACGTCCGCCTCGCGGCTGCAGCCGGTCGCCGTGAGGGCGCTCGGTCGCCTCGAACGCCTGAGCCTCATCGACACGCTGCTCCCCATCCTCGAGGCCGAGCAGCCGGGCGCCCGCGCGGAGGCCGCCGACGCCCTCGCCATGTCCGTCGGCGACGATCCGGCTGCCGCCAGCCGCGTGCGCGAGGCGATGCTGGCGCGGTTGGTCGGAGAGCGCGATGCGGACGTCCGCGGCGCGATCGGCGAAGCGCTGGGCCGGATGCCGCTCGACACCCCGGCGGCGGCGCAGCAGGTCGAGAGAGCGCTCGTGGACATCGCGTCGCTCAGGGAGGTCACCAGCCGCCTCGAAAAGCAGGCGGCCGGCGGGCGGATCGTGGGGCTGACCCTGACACCGACCCGCGAGGCGCTCGTCCCCATGCCGGCGCTGCTCGGCGCGCTCCGGGGGCTGGAATCGCTCGCGCGGGCGAAGGCCCGCGCGCAGCAGACGCTCTCTGCTCGAACAATCGCCCGCCTGGGCGAGGTGGTGACCGTCGATCCCTCCACGACCGGCCCCGCCGCGCAGGGCAAGAGCCGCCAGGAGGACGCCGCCCGCGCCAGGCGCCTGGCGCTGCTGTGCCTTCTGCCGGTCAACGCGGTGGACCCGGCGCTCGCGTTGCGCGCCTCGAGCGACCCCGACCTCCAGGTGAGGAGGCTCGCGGTCACGGCGGCCGCGGCGGACAGCGAGGCCATCGAACGGGCCCTGACCGACCCGGCCTGGCTCGTCCGCTACGAGGCGCTGCGCGTCTACGGACGCCGCTTTCAGCAGGCCAAGGGATGCGCGCCGATCCTTGCCGCCATCGGCAACCAGACCGATCACGTGTCGCTGCTCGCCATCGACCTGCTCGCCAATCCTTGCCATCCCGAGGACAAGGCGGTCGAGACCCTGCTGGACCTGGCCCTGGCGGGGCCCGAACCGCAGTGGCATCGCCCGGCGCACGCCCTGGTGGCGTTGGCAACGGCGGCCCCGGTGAGGGCGCGGCCCTACGTCGAGCGCTTTGTCGACGGCGGGCCGTGGCAGGGCCGAATGTACGCGGCACGGGCGGCCGCGCAGGTTGGCGACGCCGAGGCGCTGCGCCGCCTGGCGAGAGACGCGAACGACAACGTGCGCGACGCGGCGATCGCCGGCCTGTCCCGGACCGTCGGGCACGATGCGGATGCGGTCTACGTGAGCGCGCTGGCGGCGAACGACTTCCAGGTGGTGATGACGGCGGCAGCCTCTCTCGCGGGCACGCCCGACCGCGCAGCCGCCATTCCCGCGCTGCTCGCGGCGCTCTCGCGCCTGACGGCGCTCGACAGCGACACCTCGCGCGACCCGCGCGTGGCGATCCTCGAGCGGCTCCAGCAGCTGGGTTCCGCCGCGAACGCCGACGCCCTCAAGCCGTATCTGGCCGACGTCGACCCGCGCGTGGCCGAACGCGCGGCGCGCGCGCTGTCGGAGTGGACCGGCACCGCCGTCGCGGCGTCTCCCCGCCCCCGTCCGGCCGCGCCGCCGGCGTTGTTGACCGAGAACGACCTGCAGCGGCTGTCCAAGACGACCGTCCGCATCACCATGTCGAGCGGCGGAGAATTCGACGTGAAGCCGCTGGCCGACCTGGCACCCGTGTCGTGGGCGGCGTTCGTCGACCGCGCGGCTCGAAACTACTACACGGGCCTGACGTTCCACCGCATCCTGCCGAACTTCCTGATCCAGGGCGGAAGCCCTGGCGCCAACGAGTTCGCGGGCGGCAGCCGCTTCATCGTCGACGAGCCCGGCCGCGACTCGCAGGTGCGCGGGACGGTCGGGATGTCCACCCGCGGCCGCGACACCGGCGACGGCCAGATCTACATCAACCTCGTCGACTCGCCGCGCCTCGATCACGAGGTACTCGATCTTCGGCCGGGTCGTTCGCGGCATGGACGTCGTCGACCGGATCCTCGAGGGCGACGCGATGAAGAAGGTCGAGGTGCTGGCGCGGTAGGACGGAAACCTGGCGTCACGAGAGGGAGTGCTCATGCGCGCACTGCTGTCGACAATCGGGTCGCGGGGCGACGTCCAGCCGCTGGTGGCGCTGGCGCTGGAGTTGAGAGCCGTCGGCCAGGAGGTCCGCCTCTGCGTGCCCCCCGACTTCCGGGAGTGGATCGAGGGCCTCGGCATCGCCGTCGCGCCGATCGGTCCCGAGGTGCGCAGCTTCGCCGTCGCCGGCCGACCGGCCGCGCCGCCTTCGCCCGAGCAGCGGCGTCAGATGATGGAAGGCACGGTCGCCACGCAATTCGAGACGATCGCCGCGGCCGCCCGGGACTGCGACGTCATCGTGGGAGCCACGGCCCTCCAGATCGCCGCTCCGTCGGTTGCAGAGATGATGGGCATCCCCTACGTCTTCGCCGCCTACTGCCCGGCAGTTCTGCCGTCGCTCCACCACGCCCCGCCCGTCCTGGCCACGTTGGGAGACTCGCCGGCGGCTGCACCGTCCGACTACGCCGGGCTGTGGGCGCGGGATGCCGAGCGCTTCAACACCTCGTTCGGCGCCGCCCTCAACTCCCACCGGGCGTCGCGCGGCCTGTCCCCCGTCCGTGACGTGCGCAGCTACATCCTCACCGACCGGCCCTGGCTGGCCGCCGACCCGACGTTGGGGCCCTGGCCCGACCCCGCCGACGAGGCCGTGCTCCAGACGGGCGCCTGGATTCTGCCGGACGAGCGTCCACTCTCACCCGACTTGGAGGCGTTCCTCCGCGCCGGCGAACCGCCCGTCTACTTCGGCTTCGGCAGCACGCGCGCGCCGCAGGACCTCGGCCAGGTGATGATCCACGCAGCCCGGACGCTCGGACGCCGTGCGATCGTGTCCCGGGGGTGGGCCGACCTGTCGCCCGTGGACGACGCACCCGACTGCCTGGCCATCGGCGAGGTCAACGTGCAGGCCCTCTTCCGGCGGGTCGCGGCCGTCGTCCACCACGGCGGCGCGGGCACCACGACGGCAGCGGCGCGGGCCGGCACACCGCAAGTCGTCATCCCGCAGCACTACGACCAGCACTACTGGGCCCAACGCGTCGACCACCTCGGCATCGGAACCGCGCACGCACCCCGAACCCCGACCGCCGACTCGCTGGCGGACGCTCTCGAGCACGCCCTCCGACCCGACGTGGCCGGCCGCGCACAATCCATCGCCGCTGCGGTGCGCGGCGACGGCGCACGCGCCGCCGCCCGGCACTTGATGAAGATGACCGGCACCACGGGCCAGAGGTCCTGACAGTTCAGGGACGACGCGAGAGAAAGGTGAGCCTGCCGACCCCCAGGTCGTGCCACGTCGCCGCGCGGTCCGTCCACGACAGCACGACACGGTACTCGAGGAAGAGGAGCAGGTTCGCGAGCACCAGCAACCCCGCGACGGCCACCCCGAGCCTCGCGAGCATCCTGCGTCGATTGGCAAACCGCTCCAAGGCCCAATCGAGCAGCGCCGCGAGCGAGGCCGCGAAGAGCGGCATGCACCCGATGAACGTGCGTCCCCCGAAAGACCGGCCCTGCCACCAGTAGAACCAGGAGCCAATCACATACGCCTGTCCGGCCACCCCCAGCAGCACGGCCGCGGCGAGCGCCCGGTCCCTGCGCCACAGGGGGACCAGTCCGAGCAGCGCGATCAGGTACACCGGGTGCCAGGAGAACAGACCGCGGCGGGCCGAGAAGAGGACGTCGGCGAAATGAGGCGCGGACCAGGAGAACGCCGTCGGGTTCGGCCCGAATGACGCGGAGAGTTGAGGCAGGCGCCACCAGGCCCCGAGCAGCGCGTGCGAGGCGATCGCCTGCGGCAGGAACGTGACGCACGCCGCCGCGGCGACCAGCAGCACGCCGCGCAGCCAGGACCTCACAGCCTTCCCGCCGTCCGCCGGTCGCCGACGGAGAGCGTCCCCCAGCTCCGTCGCGAGCGGAACGACGGCCAGCAGCACCTCCTGGGTCCGCACCAGGGCAATCAGGCCGAGCGAGGCGCCGAGCAGCAGGCACCGCCCCGGTCCCCACGCGCCCCGCCAGCGCATCCACAGCACGTAGAACAGGCCGACGGCGAACGCCGAGACCGCGTGCGCCATCGACGGCTCCGCCGTCATGTAGTAGACGAGGTTGCCGGCGCACAGCAGCAGCACCGTCGCCCACAACGCGCTTGCCGCGGACGCGACGCGACGCGCGACGTCGAACGCGAAGACCAGCGCAAGGCCCCCGTAGACGATGCTGCCGGCCAGCACGAAGGCCTGGTGCCAGTAGCCCAACCCGTCGAGCCGGATTCCGGCGCCGAACGCATCGAGCGCGAGTGCCAGGGCGTGGGCGAGCACGAAGAACGGCAGCCACAGGAGCGCCGTGCCAATCGTCCAGGGGGGCGGCGCGGCCTGTGCTCGAGCGGGCCCCGCGGTGCCGCTCCGCGCCTCCGCGCGCGGCGCGAACTGGTCTCGGACATCCAGGTCGTGGTCGAGAACCAGCGGGGGCAGGTAGGCGTAGTAGCCGAAGCCGTCGGCGGTCAGCAACTGGCCGTCGGCCCTCGGTATCGGGATGGCCGCGAGGAACGCCGCAAGGCACACGGCGGTCAAGGTGGCGAGCACGAGGTACGGGTGGGTCGATGCGGACGACTGCATGGCGAAGGGGTCAGCGGACGGCCGGCTCCAGCATCTCGATGGTTCCCCTCACGCTTGGAACGTGCCCCTCGCTCGCGCCACCACCTGCGTGCAGAGCCCGGCGGCGTCGTTCGAGAGCGTCTCCGTCTCCGCGCGGCACGCCTGCTTGAAGCCGTCGTCTTTGACCGAGCCGAGGTTGATCAGCACGTTCAGCACGGCGCCCTCGACGCCCGCCCGCGCCATCAGCGCCGCGACGCCCGCGTCCGAGGCGGAGTTCGTGTTGCCCTTTTCGGCGACCACGAGCGACAGCCGCAGCGCTTCCAGGCAGGCCCTGGCGGTCTCGAGCGGCACGCGCGCCGCCTGCTGGTAACCCGCTTCGAGCGCCGCGTTGCGCGCCGCCTGCTCCTCGGGCGTGGCCTTCGGCATTCGCATCGCGGCCATCGCCGCGTTGAACGCGTCCGTGTCGTCGTCGACGGCACGCAGCAGCCGATCCTTGACCGCCTGCGCGCGCTCGGCGAGGTCGGACAGCTCGCCCCAGGCCGCTTCGTAACCCTTCTTGCCGACCGTCAGGTTGGCGACCATCGCCGCCAGGCCGGCGGCCAGGCCGCCCGCCAGCGCGGCCACCGACCCGCCGCCGGGCGCCGGCGACTCCGACGACACTTCATCCACGAAGCGGTCCACGGCCATCGACACCAGCGACCCACGCTTGCGGAACTGGTACTCGATCACCTTCTTGTCGGGATCGAATGCCCCGAGCTGGTCGAGGCCGAGCGAGCGGACGGCGGTTTCCACCACCTCCCGCTCGGGCGCGCCCGCCGACTTTCCCTGCTTCCGGAGGTAGAACCGGCCGGCCTCGAGCAGCGGCTGCAGCGGCATCAGGCCGACGAGCTCGGAGCCGGTGACGATCAGCCCGAGCATCGCGGCTTCCTCGCGGACGGTCTCGAAGACCACGTGCAGCGGCGTGACCTTGTAGTTGATCAGGTTGATCGAGACCTGCGCCTGGCGGTACTGCTCGATGTACCAGCCAATGGCGCGAACCGCCTTCAGCCTGCCCGGCACCTTCACCTGGTTGCCGCGTGCATCCACCACCGGGCTGCCGGCCTTGTCGCGCTCGAGCCGTCCCCCTTCGCGGATGTTGAGGGCGATCTCGTTGGCCAGCTTCCGGTCGCGGGTATTGAGGTTGACGTTGTAGGCGATGAGGAATTCGCGCGCGCCCACGACCGGCGCGCCGAACTTCGGGTCGAAGCGGGCGGGTCCGGCATCGGGGGCCCACGCCGGGTCCTGGAGCTTCCGCTCGAGTCCTTCGGTACTCCCCGGCGCGGATGTTCGCCAGGCTGCGCCGCGCCTCCGAGGTGGCCGCGTACTCGTAGAAGTAGACCGGGAGGCCGAGCTCGGCCGCGATCCGCCGGCCGATACCCCTCGAGATCTCGACGCACTCCTCCATCGTCACGCCCGAGATCGGGACGATCGGGCAGACGTCCATCGCGCCCATCCGCGGGTGCGCGCCGCGGTGCTTGGCCATGTCGATCAGTTCGTGGGCGCGCTGGGCGGCCCTGACTGCCGCGTCGGCGACGGCGTCGGGGGGGCCGACGAACGTGTAGACGGTGCGATTGGTGTCGGCGCCGGGGTCGACGTCCAGCAGCTTCACGTCGGCGACGCCCTTGATCGCGTCGGCAATCGCGTCGATCACCGCGCGGTTCCGGCCCTCGGAGAAGTTGGGGACGCATTCAACGAGCCTGGCCATCGGTGCCCTCCGAAAAGAGGTCAGCGTACCACTAACGAGCGGGAGGCGGAAGGCGGAGCAACAGGCGGAGCGGCAGGCGCGCGCGGCCGCCGCCGGGCGCGGCCTCCGGGCCCGAAGCCGGCCGTGCCACGCGGGTCTCGGCACGCGGCTCACCGCGACCTTGCATTTTTATGGTAAGGTCCACAAACCGTGGCTCGACCGACCCGCCGACCGACCGCTCGACGCGCCCCGCGCCGCCGTCTCCTCACCGTTGGACAGGCCGCGCGAATCGTCGGCGTCAGCGCCTCGACGCTGCGCCTCTGGGAGCACGCGGGTCTCGTTCGCACGGTCCGAAACGCCGGCGGCTACCGGCTCTACGACCCGGAATCGCTCGCCGTCCTCAAACGCATCAAGTACCTTCGCGATGTCCGGCGGTTGAATCTGCCCGCCATCAAGGAGGCGCTGGGCAGGACCGGCGCCGAGAACCCGGGGCGGTACGAGCTGGCGACGCTCGGCGGCAAGCTGCGGGAGGCGCGTCGCCGGTGCGGGCTGGGCATCGCCGAGGCGGCGCGCGCGGCCGGGATCTCGGCCGGCTTCCTGAGCGCGGTGGAGCGATCGCTGGCCACCGCGTCCGTGTCGACGATGCAGCGGCTGAGCACGGCGTATCGCACGTCGGTGCTCGAGTTCTTCGACCTGCCCGGCAGGTCCGGGCGCCGGCTTCGCCCGTCGGACCGGCAGGTGCTGCAGGCCCAGCCGGGCGTGAACATCGAGCTGCTCGCGCCCTCATCGAGCCGGCTCGAGTCGATGTTGTTCAGGGCGGCCCCGGGGTCGGGCACCGCCGGGCCCTACGTCCACGACGGCGAAGAACTCGTCTACGTGCTGTCCGGGTCCATCGAGATCTGGCTCGACGAGCACGAGCACTTCGAGTTGGGGACCGGCGACAGCTTCTGGTTCGAGAGCACGAAGGGCCACCGCTGGCTGAACCCCTCGGCGACCGACGAAGCGAGGATGGTGTGGGTGTGCGGGCGGACCGGCGACGCGGCCGGCCTGGCCGCGGGGCGAATCGCGAGGCGCGGCCCGGCGGTCTGAACCGCGGCTGCTCGGAGAAGGTGAGACCACTATGGCGCTGGTGAAGAAGGTCAGGAAGCTGGGGGCGCGGGGGGGCGCAGGCGCTGGCGCGCGTGAAACGTCGTCGGCACGGCCGGTGTTCGTGGCGAAGGAGCCGCCGTGCTCGCACGCCTGCCCGTGCGGCACCGACGTGCGCGGCTTCCTCACCGCGCTCGCGAAAGGCGGAGAGCGCGGCTTGACCCAGGCGCAGGCGATCGAGGAGGCGTTCTACGTCATCGCCGACAGGAATCCCATTCCCGCCGTCCTCGGGCGCCTGTGCCCGCACCACTGCGAAACCGGATGCACGCGCGATCCGTACGACGGCGGCGTGTCGATCAGTCAGGTGGAACGGGCGATTGCCGAGGCCGCGATCAACGCCGCCTGGCCGCTGCGGACGCTGGAGCCGGCGCCGTCGCCCGTGACGGTGACCGTGGTGGGGGCGGGCGCGGCAGGCCTGTCCGCCGCGTATCAGCTGGCGCGGCGCGGCCACGAGGTGAGGCTGGCCGATCCGCACCCGGAGGCGGGCGGCGAACTGCGCTACGGTGTGGCTGCCGAACGGCTGCCGCGGCCGGTGCTCGACGCGGAGGTCGAACGCATCCTCGCCCTGGGCGTGACCTTCGCCGGCTCGTCGGATGTCGCCGCAGCCGAGAGAACGGCGCCGGGCCGCGTCATCAAGACGAGTGTCTACGAGAGCGGCACGGCCGTGGCACTCGGCGGAATCGCTGCCGCGGTCCACTTCGGCCGGCACGCCGCGGAGCTCCTGGACGCGGAAGCCCGGGGCGCCGCCATCCAGCCGAGGCCGGGGCTGCCGCCGGTGGACAAGAGCAAGATCCTCCTCGATTACCACGCCAGGTCGCCGCGGACGGAGGCGGCGGGCGAGACGTGGACGCCCGAGGCGGCCGTCCACGAGGCGCAGCGATGCCTGACGTGCGGCGCGTGCTTCGACTGCGACAACTGCTGGAAGTACTGCCCCGATCAGGCGGTGGTCAGGCCGCTCGAGAAGGGGCAGCCGTACCGGTTCAAGCTGGAGTTCTGCCAGGGCTGCAACAAGTGCGCGGAGCAGTGCCCGACCAACTACATCGAGATGCGGTAGGCAGGATTCGGGATTCAGGATTCGGGATTCAGTTGGGGATCGATCAGGGATCAGGGATCGGGAATCGGGGATCAGGGATGAAGCCAACACCCAAGCTGGACGATCTCGAACAGGGGCCGTGGCCGAGCTTCGTGCGCGAGATGAAGCGGGCCGCCGAGGGGAATGCCATGGCGGGCCAACTGCTCGGCGTCCTCGAACTCTCGTACGAAGACCGCGTCGGTCATTGGAAGCACGGCGGCGTGGTCGGCGTTCGCGGCTACGGCGCCGGCGTCATCGGCCGCTACTCGGACGTGCCCGAGCAGTTCCCGGAGATCGCGCAGTTCCACACGATGCGCGTGAATCACCCGGCCGGGTGGTTCTACACGACCGACGCGCTGCGCAAGATCTGCGACCTGTGGGAGAAGCACGGGTCGGGGCTGACGAACCTGCACGGCGCGACGGGCGACATCATCCTGCTCGGGACGAAGACCGAGTCACTGGAGCCGGCGTTCGCCGAGCTGACCGAGAACGGCTTCGACCTCGGCGGGTCGGGATCCGTCGTGCGCACGCCGAGCTGCTGCGTCGGGCCGGCCCGCTGCGAGTGGGCGTGCTTCGACACGCTCGACTTCACCTACGACGTGACGCAGCACTACCAGGACGAGATCCACCGGCCGTCGCTTCCGTACAAGTTCAAGATCAAGGCGTCGGGCTGCCCGAACGACTGCGTCGCGTCCATTGCGCGCGCCGACCTGAGCGTGATCGGCATCTGGCGCGATGCGATCCAGGTGGACCAGGCGGCGGTGGCCGAGTACGCGGCCGGCGGCCTGGACGTGCAGGCCGCCGTCTGCGAGCGGTGCCCGTCGAAGTGCATGGACTGGGACGGGAGGACGCTGGCCGTCGACAGCGGCGCCTGCGCGAAGTGCATGCACTGCATCAACGTGATGCCCAAGGCGCTCCGGCCCGGCAGGGAGCGGGGCGCCTGCATCCTGATCGGCGGCAAGGCGCCCATCGTGTCGGGCGCGATGCTGTCGGCGGTGCTCGTGCCTTTCATGAAGATGGAGCCGCCCTACGCCGAGCTGAAGGAGCTCGTCGCGAAGATCCTCGAGCTGTGGGCGGACGAGGGCAAGAACCGCGAGCGGGTCGGCGAGTTCATCCAGCGCGTCGGCCTGGGGAACTTCCTCGAGGCGATCGGCCTCGACCCGAAGCCCGAGATGGTGAAGCATCCACGCGAGAACCCGTACGTCTTCTACGAGGAGTACTACGAGGAAGAGCCCAAGGGATAGCGGCCCGCGTCGGGAGTCGACAGTCGAGAGTCGAGCCGCAAGCCGCAGGCCGCACGCCGAGAGCCGAATATGAGCGACACCACCGCGAGGCGCAAGACGGATATCGGTCCGCCGCACTACGAACAGTTCCTGCCGCCGATCGTCAAGGCGAACTATGGGAAGTGGAAGTACCACGAGATCCCGCGCCCCGGCGTGCTCGTCCACGTGGGCGAGTCCGGCGATCGCCTCTACACCGTGAGGGCCGGGTCGCCGCGGCTGCTCAGCGTGCAGACGATCCGCGAGATCTGCGACCTCGCCGACACCTACTGCGACGGCTACCTGCGTTTCACGAGCCGCCACAACATCGAGTTCCTGCTGACGGATCCGGCGAAGATCGACCCGCTCATCGCGGACCTCGCGGCCGCCGGCTTCCCCGTCGGCGGCGTCGGCAACGCGCTCTCGAACATCGTGCACACGCAAGGGTGGATTCACTGCCACTCCGCCGCGACCGACGCCTCGGGCATCGTCAAGGCGCTGATGGACGAGCTGATCGGCCACTTCACGTCGAGGGACCTGCCCGGCAAGCTGCGCGTGGCCCTCGCCTGCTGCGTGAACATGTGCGGCGCCGTCCACTGCTCCGACATCGCGATTCTCGGCGTCCACCGGCGCCCGCCGAAGATCGCGCACGACCGGCTGCCGAAGGTGTGCGAGCTGCCGACGGTCGTGGCGTCGTGCCCGACGGCGGCCATCAAGCCCGTGCGCAGGGAAGGCAGGGAAACGGTGGAGGTGGCCGAGGAGCTCTGCATGTTCTGCGGCAACTGCTACACCGTCTGCCCGGCGATGCCGCTCAACGACCCGCTGAACGACGGCGTGTCCATCTGGGTCGGCGGCAAGGTGAGCAACGCGCGCTCCGAGCCGGCGTTCTCGAAGCTCGCCATCCCCTTCCTGCCGAACAACCCGCCCCGCTGGCCCGAGGTGGTGGCGGCGGTGCGGAAGCTGGTGGACGTGTGGGCGGCCAACGCGAGGCCCTACGAGCGGATGGGCGAGTGGATCGAGCGGATCGGCTGGCCGCGTTTCTTCCGGCTGACCGGCATCGAGTTCACCAAGCAGCACATCGACGACTTCCGCCACGCGGAAACGACGTTCAAGCGGTCGACGCACCTCAAGGGGTAGGACGGCTTGCGGCTGCCGACTTGCGGCTTGCGGCCTGGCCGGCGTCACGCGTGACGAGGCCGCCCGTTGCAGGCCGCCGGTCTCGAGCCACATGGAGAACAGTGATGGAACCGGTGACGGTGACCGAACTCGCCGACGCGATGTTCAGGATGATCAGCGAGGCGCAGGGCGTGCGCAAGCTGAAGCCGAACGACGTCAGCAAGGCGATGATCGAGCGCTTCGGCGCGAACCGCTGCGGCAAGGGCGCCTGCAAGGAGGCCATCCGCGAGCTGATCGATTCGGGCCGCTGCATCTACACGTATTTCGGCGGCAGCTACATCGAGCTGCCACAGCCGGAGCTGAAGGGGCAGGACTGAAACTGAAACAGGGAAGAGGGAAGAGGGATTGAGGAGGAGCACGACGTGCCGACGATCGAATTGAACGGACATGCCTACGCGGTGGACGAGGACGGCTTCCTCGAGGACCCCGCGGTCTGGAACGAACAGGTGGCCGTCGACCTCGCCTCCACCGAAGGCGTGGCGCAGCTCTCCGAGGGCCACTGGAAGCTGGTGAACTACCTGCGCACCTATTACCTGGAATTCGGCATCGCGCCGATGATCAGGAAGGTGTGCAAGGAGACCGGGTTCAAGTTGAACGAGATATACGAGATGTTCCCGTCGGGTCCGGCCAAGGGCGCGTGCAAGGTTGCGGGCCTCCCGAAGCCGACAGGGTGCGTGTAGGGCAAGGCAGAAGGCAGAAGACACAGGATGGCAGACAGGAGCGCGACGGTCCTCTGCGTTCGCCGTCAATGGAGCATGAAGAATGACGAATGAAGAACGCCAGCACGCGTGCGCCGCGACGGGCTCGCATGACGAAGAGTTCTGCATTCTGCATTCTTCATTCTGCGTTGACACGGGCCCAGCCCAGAGGACCCCGCCGTGCTGACAGGTCCGCTCTACCTCGGCGCCGCGATCTTCCTCTGTGGCCTGGCGTGGCGGGTCGCGCGATGGGCCCGCACGCCCGAGCCGTTCCGGATCCCGACCACGAGCGGACAGCAGAGGAGCGTGGCCGGGATCCGCCACTCGCGGATCGAGAGCCCAGCCACCCACGCCGGCGTCGTCGGCAGGATGCTCCTCGAGGTGCTCCTGTTCCGCTCGTTGTTCCGGAACTCGGCCCCCGGCCGAAGCGATTCCACGGCGTTGTGCCCGCCCCCGGTGTTCTTCGAACGCAAGGGCCTGTGGTTGGGCGCCCTCGCCTTCCACTGGTCGCTGCTCGTCATCGTGGTGCGTCACCTGCGGCTGTTCGTCGACCCCGTGCCGGCGCTCGCGAGCGTTGCCGCGGCGGCCGACGGGTTCTTCGAGGCCGGCCTGCCGGTCTGGTACGCGAGCGACGTGGTGGTGAGCGTGGCGCTGCTCTACCTGCTCCTCCGCCGGCTTCGCGACCCGCTGCTGCGGTACCTGTCGCTGCCCGCGGACTACCTGGCGCTGGGGACGCTGCTCGTGGTCGTGGGCTCCGGGATCGGGATGCGATACGTGGGGAGGACCGACCTGGTGGCGCTGCGAACCTACAGCCTGGGCCTGGCCGCGTTCCCGGTCGGGGCCGCGGCCTGGCCGGTGATGCCCGATGCGGGGCCGTGGTTCGTCGTCCACCTCCTCTCGGTGTCCTTCCTGCTCGCCATCATGCCGTTCACCAAGATGATGCACGCGGCCGGCGTGTGGCTCAGTCCCACGCGGAACCAGCCGAACGACACGCGCAGGCGGCGCTACGTCAACCCGTGGAACCGGCCTGCCCCCTATCACACGTACGGCGAGTGGGAGCAGGAGTTCCGCGACAAGCTCGACGTCGCGCGCCTGCCAGTCGAAGGCCCGGGGCTCGAGCCTCGCGGCTCGGGGCTCTGGCCTCGGGGCTCGGGCGGATAGATGGCGCAGCAGAAGCCGGATCCGGCGCAGCTGGCGCACGTGGACGACACCCCTCCACGACGCGGGTGGCAGGATCCGCGCGTCGAGTTCCGCAAGGGGACTTACAGCCACTCCGCGCCGCGCCGGCACGCCGAGGCTCTCGGCCTCCCGAACCCGCGCGATTGGAGGCCGGCCGACATCGACTGGAAGCTGCCGTCCAACTGGAAGCAGATCGTCCTCGACGGGATGAAGGACCGGCTCGATCGCTACCGGTCGTTCCGCCTGTTCATGGACATCTGCGTGCGATGCGGCGCGTGCGCCGACAAATGCCATTTCTACCTGGGCTCGGGCGACCCGAAGAACACTCCGGTCCTTCGCGCCGAGCTGCTCCGGTCCGTCTACCGCCGCTATTTCACCGCGGCCGGGCGGGCGTTCGGCCCGCTCGCAGGCGCGCGCGACCTGACCGAGGACGTGCTGAAGGAGTGGTTCTACTACTTCCACCAGTGCACGGAGTGCCGCCGGTGCTCGGTCTTCTGCCCCTACGGGATCGACACCGCCGAGATCACGATGGTCGCCCGCGAACTGCTGAACCTGGTCGGCTGCAACATTCAGTGGATCGTCGAGCCGGCCGCGAACTGCGACCGGGTCGGCAACCACCTCGGCATCCAGCCGCACGCGTTCAGGGACAGCCTGGAATTCGCCGCCGCCGACCTGCGAGGAGCTGACCGGCGTCAGGGTGGAGATCCCGATCAACCGCAAGGGCGCCGAGGTGCTGCTGGTGGTGCCCTCCGCCGACTACTTCGGCTCGCCGCACTACTTCACGCTGCTCGGCTACCTGATGGTGCTGCACGAGGCGGGCATCGACTACACGTTCAGCGCCTACGCGTCGGAGGGCGGGAACTTCGGCCTGTTCTCGTCGCACGAACTCGCCAAGCGGCTCAACGCCAAGATCTATGCGGAGGCGAAACGGCTCGGCGTGAAGTGGATTCTCGGCGGCGAGTGCGGCCACATGTGGCGCGTGGTGCACCAGTACATGGGGACGATGAACGGCCCCGCCGAGTTCCTCGAGGTGCCGGTGTCGCCCGTGACCGGGACGCGGTTCGACCACGCGGCCTCGACGAAGATGGTCCACGTCTGCGAGTTCAGCGCCGACCTGATCGCGCACGGGAAGCTGGCGCTCGACAAGGCGCGCAACGACCGCTGGAACGTGACGTTCCACGATTCCTGCAACCCGGCGCGCGGGATGGGGCTGTACGAGGAGCCGCGCATCATCCTGCGCGGCGTCCTCAACCACTTCCACGAGATGGCCGAGGACACGATCCGCGAGCGGACGCTCTGCTGCGGCAGCGGCGCCGGACTCGGCGCCGACGAGAACTTCGAGATGCGGATGCGCGGCGGGCGGCCGCGTGCGATGGCGGTGAACGACGTCCGCCAGCGCCACGGCACGAACTGCCTCGCCTGCATCTGCGCGGTGGACAAGGCCACGCTGCCGCCGCTCCTGGAGTTCTGGGTGCCCGGCGTCGAGGTGGCGGGCGTGCACGAACTGCTCGGGAACGCGCTGGTCATGAAAGGCGAGAAGCCGCGCACGACCGACCTGCGCGGCGAACCGCTGCCCGGGGGAGGCGCGGATGCGTAGCCGCACCCTGATCCTCGGCGGCCTCGCGCTCTGCCTGGGCGCGTTCACCTGGCCCGCGTGGCGGACGCTCGCCTCGGCGCCGCCGGTGCCGCCCGATCTCGCCCGGCCGGCGCAGGCGACGCGGTGCGTCGCGCCGACCGACTACATGCGCGCGTCACACATGGTGCTGCTCGGGCAGTGGCGCGAGGCGGTCGTGCGGAACGGGGTGCGAACCTACACCGCCGCCGACGGGCGGACCTTTCGCATGAGCCTGACCGGCACCTGCCTTCGCCAGTGCCACACCGACAAGAGGAAGTTCTGCGACCGCTGCCACGACTACGCAGACGTGAGGCCGACGTGCTGGGACTGTCACCTGGACGGCAGCGGCGAGCCGGCAGCCGGCAGCGGGCAGCCGGCGGGCGTGCCGCGCGATTCGGGCTCGGCGAGGCGGCCGGCGTCGCCGGACATGCTTGGCGGTCCGAGGCCCGCCTCGCTAGATGCCTTGAGGGGCTGGAATCCTTGCGAATGAGTCAAGTTTTCGCGCTGCTATCCGGGCCCCTCAAGGCATCTAGAGCCCCGCGCTTCGCGGGGCCAGCCAACAGCGTTTCTAGGTCTAGCGAGGCGCGCCCGGACATGCTCGACGGTCCGAGGCCAGCCTCGCTGGACCTGCAGACCGGGGGCGCGCGATGAGCGGCTCGCGCCGCTCGTTCCTTCGGATGGCCGGCGGTGCGGCCGCCGCGGCCGCGGCCGGCGCCGCCCTGGGATGCCGCCCCGCAGCGTCGTCGCGCAGCCGGGTCGCGATCGCCATCGACGTCCGCCGCTGCCTGGAGCACGAGGGCTGCCGCGCCTGCATCGACGCCTGCCACTCGGCGCACAACGTGCCGAGCATTCCCGACGCCGCCCACGAGGTGAAGTGGATCTGGAAGGAGCCGTTCGAGCGGGCATTCGCGGTCGAAGAGCCGGACGCGGTTGCCGAGCCGTATCGAGCAGGGCCCGTGGTCGTCTTCTGCAACCACTGCGACAATCCCCCGTGCGTCCGCGTCTGCCCGACGCAGGCCACGTGGAAGCGGGACAACGGCGTCGTGGCGATGGACGAACACCGGTGCATCGGCTGCCGGTACTGCGTGGCCGCGTGCCCGTACGGCTCGCGGAGCTTCAACTGGGTGGATCCGCGGCCGTACCTCGCGCGGCCGACGTCCGACTACCCGACGCGCGCCCGCGGCGTGGTCGAGAAGTGCAACCTGTGCGAGGAGCGCCTGGCGGCCGGGCGTCTGCCGGCTTGTGTCGAGTCGTGCCCGGCGAAGGCGATGCTGTTCGGCGATCTGCGCGATCCCTCGTCCGGGATCGCGGCCGCACTGAAGGAGCGGTACTCAATCCGGCGGAAGGCGGAACTGGGGACGAGGCCGCAGGTGTACCTACTTCATCTGATCCGCTGAGGTCCGCAGGCTGACCGACATGTTCGAAAAGGCACTGCACGGCTCGCGCGGCTACTGGGCCTGGATGGCGGCCCTCGCGGCGCTCGTGTGCCTCGGCGCCTGGGCCTACGCGGAGCAGCTCCGCACCGGGCTCGGCGTGACGGGCATGAGCCGCGACATCACCTGGGGCCTCTACATCGCCCAATTCACCTTCTTCGTCGGCGTGGCGGCCTCCGCGGTGGTGGTCGTCCTGCCCTACTACCTCCACGATCACCAGGTGTTCGGCCGCGTGACGATCCTCGGCGAGTTCCTCGCGGTGTCCGCGGTGGTCATGTGCATGGCCTTCATCCTCGTCGACCTGGGCCGGCCCTCGCGCGTGCTGAACGTGATGCTGTACCCGTCGCCGCGGTCGATGATGTTCTGGGACCTGGTGGCGCTCGGCGGCTACCTGGCGCTGAACGTCGTCATCACGCGGATCGCCCTCGATGCCGAGCGCAACGGTGTGGCGCCGCCGCGCTGGCTGACGCCCGTGATCGTGATCTCCATCCCCTGGGCGATCGCCATCCACACGGTGACGGCATTCCTCTACAACGGGCTGCCCGGGCGGTCGTTCTGGCTGACGGCCCTCCTCGCGCCGCGGTTTCTCGCCTCGGCCTTCGCCGCGGGCCCCGCGCTCCTCGTCCTCGTGTGCCTGGCCGCGCGCCGCTGGTGGCAGCTGCGGGTCCCGGACCAGGCGATTCGGACCATCGCGGTGGTCGTCGCGTACGCGATGGCCGTGCACGTGTTCTTCGTGCTGCTCGAGGTGTTCACCGTCTTCTACAGCCAGGTGCCCGACCCCGAGGCGCACTTCCGATATCTCTACGCGGGCCTCGACGGAGGGGCGGGCCTCGCGCCCTGGATGTGGCTGTCGTCGGCGCTGGCCATCGTGTCGCTCGCCCTGCTGCTCGTGCCCGGCACGCGCCGGCGTCACGCCACGCTCGCCGCCGCCTGCGCCTGCCTGTTCGTCTCGCTCTGGATCGACAAGGGGCTTGGCCTGGTGGTCGGCGGATTCGTGCCCTCGCCGCTCGGGCGCGTCTCCGATTACGCGCCCACGTGGCGCGAGGCGGCGATCACCGTGGGCATCTGGGCGGTTGGCGCGGCCATGGTGACCGGCTTCTTCAAGATCACCGCGGAAATCAGGGCGGACGGGCGGTGATGGCGATTCGCGCGCCTCGGGTGGTCGTAGCCGGACTTTCCGGCGATTCGGGCAAGACGCTGGTGTCGCTCGCGCTCGTGCACGCCGCCCGCCAGCGGGGCTTCGACGTTCGCGCGTTCAAGAAGGGCCCCGACTACATCGACGCCGCCTGGCTGACGTGGGCGGCCGGCACGCCGGCGAGGAACCTGGATACGTTCCTGGCCGAGCCCTCGGTCGTGGCCGAGACGTTCGCCCGCCACGCAGCGGTGGAGGCCGCCGGCCAGGCGCGGCGGGCGCTGAACGTGGTCGAGGGAAACCGGGGACTGTTCGACGGGCTGGACGCGGCCGGCACGCACAGCACGGCCGCGCTGGCCGAGTTGATCGACGCGCCCGTGCTGCTCGTCGTCAACGTCCGCAAGACGACGGGCACGGCCGCGGCGCTCGTCCGGGGTTGCCAGGCGCTGGACCCGACGCTGCGGTTCGCGGGTGTCGTGCTGAACCACGTCGGCGGGCGGCGTCACGAGGCGGTGGCGCGGGAGGCCATCGAGGGCCTCTGCGGCGTTCCCGTCGTCGGCGCCATCCCTCGATTCGACGACGCGTCCGCCCTGCCCGGAAGGCACCTGGGCCTCGTGCCGCCGGGCGAACACCAGGACCTCGACCGGACGGAGCGCCTCGTCCGGCAGGTTGCGTGCGACCATCTCGACTTCGAGGCCATCGTGCGCGCGGCGGCGCCGCGTGCGTCGACGCCAAGCGTCGGCGGCGCCGGTCGCGGCGAGGCCGCAGGCAACCAGTCGACGGCCGCAGAGCGCGACGTGGTCATCGGCTACGTTGCGGACGCTGCCTTCAGTTTCTACTATCCCGAGAACCTGGAGGCGCTCGAGGCCAGGGGTGCGGGACTGGTCCCTATCTCGTCGCTGACGGATGCCAGCCTGCCGCCGGGGCTTCACGCGCTCTACATCGGCGGCGGGTTTCCCGAGACGCATGCCGAGTCGATCGCCGCCAACCCCCCGCTGCTGCGGTCGCTTCGCGACGCGGCGGCCGGCGGCCTGCCGATCTACGCCGAATGCGGCGGCCTCATGCTGCTGGCCAGGAGCGTGGCGTGGCGCGGCCAGCGACACGCGATGGCGGGCGTTTTCGACGCGGACGTCGAGGTGGCGGCGTCGCCGCAGGGCCACGGTTATATGTCGCTGCGGGTGGAGGCGGCGAACCCGTTCTTCGCCCCCGGGCTGCTGCTTCGCGGGCACGAGTTCCACTACTCGCGAATCGTCTCGCCGCTGCCGCCGACGGCCTGCGCGGTCGTGCGGGGAACGGGCTGCGGCGCCGGCCGCGACGCGCTGGTCGCCGGCAGCGTCTGGGCGAGCTACGCGCACGTTCACGCGTCGGGGTTGCCGGAGTGGGCGGACGGCATGGCCGCCGCGGCGCGAAGGTATCGTTCGCGGCTGAAGGCCTGACCTCAACGTGGCAGCCGCAGGCCGCAAGCCGCAAGCCGGATATGAGGGTTCCATGAGTTGGCTCCACCCGATCTTCGTCGATCTCACGGGGCAGCGCGCGATTGTGGTAGGCGGGGGGGCCGTGGCCGAGCGCAAGGTCGAGAACCTGCTCGAGGCCGGCGCCCTGGTGACGGTCGTCAGTCCGGAAGCCACCGGGCCGATCATCAGCTGGTCCCGTGCAGGCCGCCTGGACTGGAAGGCGCGCCCCTATCGAGCGGGCGACCTGCGCGGTTTCAGGATGGCGTACGCCGCGACGTCGGACCGCGCGGTGAATCGGGCCGTGCGCGTGGAATCTCGCGTCGAGGGTGTCTGGCTCAACGCCGTCGACCAGCCCGAGCTCTGCGACTTCGTCACGCCGGCGCTCGTGCGGCGCGGAAACCTGACCATCGCGATCTCGACCAACGGGCGCTGCCCTGGGCTTGCTCGGCGGATCCGGCAGGACCTCGAGCGGCAGTTCGGTCCGGAGTATGCCGATCTCGTCGAGGAGGCGGGCAGAGAGCGCGACGAGAGGCTCGCGGGCCTGAAGGCCCGCGCCACGCCGGATGCGATGCCGCAAGTCGCCGGTCACGAGCCGCCCCTCGACCGCGCGCGGGCCGCTTCGAGCGGGAGTCGAAGGGCGCAAGCCGGGCAGGCCGGCGTCGTCTACCTCGTCGGCGCCGGCCCTGGCGACCCGGAGCTGCTCACCGTCAAAGGACGCCGGCTGCTCGAGTGCGCCGACACCGTCGTCTACGACGCGCTCGTGGACCCGGGCCTGATCGACCTGTGCCCGCCGCATGCCGCGCGGATCTTCGTCGGCAAGCGCGACAAGCGCCACACGCTGCCGCAGGACGAGATCAATTCGCTGCTCGTCGAGGAGGCGCGAGCCGGCCGGCGAGTCGTGCGCCTCAAGGGGGGCGACCCGTTCATCTTCGGCCGCGGCGGCGAGGAGGCCGAGGCGCTCCGGCGGTCGGGCATCCGCTTCGAGGTCGTGCCCGGCGTCTCTGCCGGCGTCGCGGTCCCGGCCTACGCGGGGATCCCGCTGACGCACCGCGACGTCACCTCGGAGCTGGTCTTCCTCACGGGCCACGAGTGCGTGACCAATCCCTCGCCGGTCGACTGGAGCCATTACGCGAGGTCGTCGGCATCGCTCGTCATCTTCATGGGCCTCCACAATCTCCGCGCGATCGCCCGAGAGCTGCTCGAGCGCGGCCGCGATCCCCGGTGCCCCGCGGCCGTCATCGAGAACGGCACGCTGCAGACGCAGCGAACCGTGACAGGATCCCTGACCGAGATCGCGGACCTGGCGGCGGCGAACGGCGTCCAGCCGCCGGCGCTCATCGTCATCGGCGACGTGGTCGGATTACGCGAGAAACTCAACTGGTTCGAGACGGCCGAACCGGGCCCCCCGGAGACACCATCGTGCGCACAGCGTTGACGGCATTCATCCTCGCGGCATCCGCCGCCGTCGGGTCCAGCGCCTCGGCACAACCGCCGATCCGCACGCCCGCCGAGCAGACGGACTTCGGACGCTACACGCAGAACCGCGACATCTGGGCGTTTCTAGAGACGGTGAGCGGGGCATCGCGGCGGGTGAGGGTGCTGGAGGTGGGAAGGACCGCTGAAGCGCCGGACTTCCCGCCAGCCGCCGTTTATCTGGCGGTCATCTCCGAGAACGGCACCGCGTCGCCGCAGGAGCTGGACCGGAAGAAGCCGACGATCCTCGTGATGGCCGCGCAGCACGGCAACGAGCAGTCGGGGAAGGAGGCGGCGCTCGCGCTGATCCGCGACCTCGCGGTCGGCGACCTCCAGCCGCTGTTGAAGCGGGTGAACGTCCTCGTGATGCCGCAGACCAATCCCTACGGCAACTTCGTCGACCGGCGAGCGAACGAGCAGGGCCTCGACCTCAACCGGGATCACGTGAAGCTCGAATCGCCCGAGACGCGCGCCATCCACGCGGTCTTCGCCCAGTGGACGCCGGAGGTCACGCTCGACGTGCACGAGAAGGGCGACGACTACTACCGCGTGACCACCGGCTGCGTGACCAACCCCAACATCGCCGCCGCCATCCGGCGCTTCTCGATGGACACGGTCTTCAAGGACACCGAGGCGTTGGTCGAGGCGAACGGATCGACCTGGCACGAGTACCTGGTCACCGAGGCGATGGGCAGCCAGGGGGCGGCCGGCGCGCCCGCGCAGGCCGACGAGAGCCGGCGCGAGACGCTGACGCGGCCGAGCACCACCGACTTGAACGACGGCCGGAACAGCCTCGGCATCTACGAGACGATCTCCTTCATCCAGGAGGGTGCGTCGCGTCACGACATCCCCACGCTGCAGGATCGGACCGCCGACCAGTACCTCGGGATCAAGGCGCTCGTGCAGTCGACGGCGCGCAACGCCGCGCAGGTGCTGCAGATCGTGAAGTCGGCGAGGGCGGCGCTGCTGGCGAGGGCGCAGGCGCCGGCCCCGAACGACCTCGTTTACCTTCGGATGGTCTACGCGCGCGACCCCAAGCAGCCCGAGATCGTGCTCGAAGCGTTCGACAGGCCCGCGGGTGGCGCGGCGGCGGCCGCGCCGCCGACGGTGGTCAGCGGGGCGGTCCGGAACTGGTTCCCGGCCGTCGAGGTCACGCTGTCCGTTCCGAGAGCCTACGGCTACATCATTCCGGCTGCGCACCAGGCGGTCGTCGAGACGCTGCGCGCGCACGGCATCGTGGTGCGGTCCTTCGCGAGCGACGCGCCGGTCCAGGTCGAGCAGTACCGGGTGGACGCCGTGAAGCCGGCCGCCGAGGACTACGTGGCGCCCGAGAGCATCGCGGTCACGAAGAAGGCGGTGACGGTGACCGTGCGGAGGGGCGACTACTACGTGAGCGGCGCCCAGGCGGCCGCGAACCTCATCCCGAACCTGCTCGAACCGCAGGCCGCGTTCGGCCTCATCCGGTACCGCGCGTTCAAGCTCGTTCCCGAGCAGGGTGCCCTGTTTCCGTTCCTTCGCCTGGCGAAACGGCAGACGCTGCCGCTGAGCCCGGTGAAATAGGCGGCCCGCCCGTTTGCCGCAGCCGATTAGGAGACCGCATGCCCGGACTCACGCCAGGCCGCCGCTTCCAGCCCCCCTACTTCCCGTTCTCGCGCCGCCCGTTCTGGGAACGTGCGCTCGCGATGATCGAGCGCCGCGTCAAGGGCGCCCTGTTCGGCTGCCGCATGTGCGGGAACTGCCTCCTGCAGGAGACGGCGTTCATCTGTCCGATGGAGTGCCCGAAAGGCCTGCGCAACGGCCCCTGCGGCGGCTCGAGTCCCGAGGGCTGCTACGTCGATCCCACGCGTCCCTGTATCTGGCACCGCATCTACGAGCGTGCCGAGCGGCGCGGCACGACCTCCAGGCTGCTCGAGGTCCTGCCGCCGCTCGACTGGTCCAGGACCGGCCGGGAGACGTGGGCCGAGGTCCTGCAGAAGGCGCGCGAACGCGGCCTCGGCGCGGCGGCCAAGAGCCTCGCGAGGCCGCCGAAGACGCGTCGCGAATTCTGGGACCCCATCTTCCGCGAGATCCGGCAGCCGGTCTGGTGGATGGGAGACGACCAGCCGCACCCCGCGCCGCCGCACCAGCCGGTTTCGACGCTCGAGCAGAAGCTGGCTGCCGGACAGTTCGTCGTGACCAGCGAAGTGGCGCCACCGCTGTCGGTGGCCCCCGACGAACTGACCCGCACCCTGAACATCCTCCGAGACTACATCGACGCCGCGAACTTCACCGACAACCCGTCGGCCACGCCGCGCATGTCGTCGCTGGCCTGTTCGGCGCTCGCGATCCAGCAGGGGGTGGAGCCGGTGATGCAGATCGCCGCCCGCGACCGCACGCGGATGGGGCTGCAGGCCGAGGTCCTCGGCGCCGCGGCGCTCGGCGTGCGCAACGTGCTCTGCCTGACCGGCGACCACTCCCGCATGGGGCCAGCGCCCCACGGCCGCATGGACATCTGGGACCTCGACTCGATTCAGATGCTGTGGATCCTCCGCCGCATGCGCGACGCGAAGATGTGGCTCGATGGCCGCGGCATCGCCAATCCGCCGCGACTGTTCCTGGGCGCCGCGGCGTCGCCCTTCGCCTCGACGCTTCACACCCAGGCGCAGCGCGAGCTGAAGAAGTCGCAGGCGGGAGCGCAGTTCTTCCAGAGCAACCTGGTCTACGACGTGGACGCCTTCCAGCAGTACCTCGAGGCGCTCGACAAGAGCGGGGCGCTGTCGCGCACGCCCTTCCTCGTGGGCATCACGCCCATCCGCAGCGCCCGCGCCGCGCGGATGATGACGCAGGTGCCGGGGATCAAGATTCCGGAGGCACTGATCAGCCGTCTCGAACGTTCCCCCGACCCCCAGGAGGAAGGCTTCCAGATCTCGCTCGAGATCATCGAGCGAATCCGGAAGCTCCAGGGTGTCCGCGGCGTGCACATCATGGCCGTCGGGTGGGAGCTGATCGTGCCGCGCCTGGTCCGGGAGGCGTCCCTGAAGGAACTGCCCGCGCGCCTGACGGATCCCGCCGTCGAAGCACTGACGATCCGGACGAGGAGCCGGGCGGCGCGAGCCGCGGCTCGTCCTCCCGCCGACTTCACGGAACGCGGCTACCTCGATGCGCTGGCCACCAGGGTGCTGGTGTTCGACGGCGCCATGGGCACCGAGGTGCAGAAGCAGGAGTTGACCGCCGCCGACTTCGGCGGCGAACGTCTGGCCGGCTGCAACGACTACCTCGTGATCCAGAAGCCGGAGGTCATCGAACGCGTTCACGCCTCCTACCTGGAGGCGGGCGCCGACGTGATCGAGACCTGCACGTTCCGCGCGAATCGCCTGACGATGGCCGAGTACGGCCTCGATGATCGGGTGCCGGAGATCAACCGCGCCGCCTCGGCCCTGGCGCGCCGCGCGGCCGACCGGTTCTCGACCCCGGCCCGGCGTCGCTTCGTGGCCGGCTCCATCGGCCCGACCGGCCGCCTGCCCTCGTCGTCCGACCCCGAGCTGTCGGACATCTCGTTCGGCGACCTGGCCGCCGTCTTCGCGGAGCAGGCCGAGGCGCTGCTCGACGGTGACTGCGACCTGCTGCTGATCGAAACGTCCCAGGACATGCTCGAGGTGAAGGCCGCGATCATGGGAGTCCAGGACGCCTTCGCGCGCAGCGGCCGAAAGATCCCGCTGCAGGTCCAGGTGACGCTCGACCCGAACGGGCGGATGCTGCTGGGCACCGATGTGGCCGCGGTGCTCACGACGCTCGAGCGCATGCCCGTGGACGTGATCGGGATCAATTGCGCGACCGGGCCCGAACACATGCGGGCGCCCCTGGGATACCTGGGCGAGCACTCGTCCCGCCCGGTGTCGTGCCTGCCGAACGCCGGGCTCCCGCAGAACGTCGACGGCCGGGCGGTCTACCCGCTGCAGCCGCGCGAGTTCGCGCGGGAGATGGCCGATTTCGTCGAACGATTCAACCTGAACGCCGCCGGCGGCTGCTGCGGGACGACGCCTGCGCACATCCGCGCACTGGCCGGGCAGTTGGCCTCGCGCCGGCCGCGTGCGCGGGTCCAGGCGCCCCTCGCGCTCGTGTCTTCGGGCATGACGACGGCCGCCCTCGTCCAGAATCCTCCGCCGATGCTCATCGGCGAACGGCTCAACGCACAGGGCAGCAAGAAGATGAAGGAACTGCTCCTGACGGAGGACTACGACGGCATCGTCGCGCTTGGCCGCGAGCAGATCGATGGCGGCGCGCACACGCTCGACATCTGCGTCGCCATGACGGAGCGCCGCGACGAGACGTACCTGATGTCGCAGGTGGTCAGGAAGCTGAGCCAGGCCGTGGAAGCACCGCTCGTGATCGACACCACCGAGGCCGAGGTGCTCGAGGTGGCGCTCGAGGCGGCGCCCGGCCGCGTGATCGTCAACGCGGTCAACATGGAGAACGGGCGACAGCGCCTCGACGCCATGCTGCCGCTCGTGCGGGACTACGGCGCCGCCACCATCGCGCTCACCATCGACGAGCACGGCATGGCGCGGACGGCGGACCGGAAGGTGGAGATCGCCAGGAAGATCCACGACATCGCAACCCGCGAATTCGGCCTGCGGCCGGACGCGCTGATCTTCGACGCGCTCACGTTCACGCTGGCCACCGGCGACGCGGAGAGCGCCGTCACGGCGGTCGAGACGCTCGAAGGCATCAGGCGCATCAAGGCGGAACTGCCGGGCGTGCTGACCTCGCTCGGGGTGTCGAACGTGTCGTACGGCTTCAAGCCGGCCGCGCGGTGGGTGCTGAACTCGGTGTTCCTGTACCACGCCGTCCAGGCCGGCCTCGACATGGCGATCGTCAACCCCAAGCAGGTGACGCCCTACGCCGACATCCCGGCCGCCCAGCGCGAACTGGCCGAGGACCTGCTGTTCAACCGCCGGCCCGATGCGGCGGCGCGCTTCATCGCGTTCTTCGAGGGGGCGAAGCAGCGGCAGGCGGCCGCGGCCGACGCGACCGCGAGCATGCCGCCCGCCGAGCGGCTGCGCTGGCGGATCCTCCACCGGCAGCCGGAAGGCTGCGAAGCCGACATCGACGCGGTCGTCGCCGAGGGCGTCCGCGAGGTCACGGGCATCGCGAACTTCCCGATGCAGCCGGGCTACACCTACCCGAACGCCGACACGTCGCAGGTGGCGGTGCGCGTCCTGAACCAGGTGCTGCTGCCGGCGATGAAGGAAGTGGGCGACAAGTTCGGGTGCGGGGAGCTGATCCTGCCGTTCGTCCTGCAGTCGGCGGAGTCGATGAAGCGGGCGGTGACGCACCTCGAGCGGTACCTCGAGAAGAACGAGGGAACGGCCAAGGGCCGGGTGGTGCTGGCGACGGTGTACGGCGACGTGCACGACATCGGCAAGAACCTGATCAAGACGATCCTCGCGAACAACGGCTACGAGGTCCACGACCTCGGCAAGCAGGTGCCCGTGCACGACATCGTCGACCGGGCGGTTGAGTTGAAGGCCGACGTCATCGGCCTCTCGGCGCTCCTCGTGTCCACGTCGCGCCAGATGCCGCTGGTCGTGCGCGAGCTGGATCGACGCGGCCTGGCGATCCCGGTGCTCGTCGGCGGCGCCGCGATCAACCGCGAGTTCGGCCGCGACATCACCTTCATCGAGGAACGGCCGTACTCCGGCGGCGTGCTCTACTGCCGCGACGCGTTCGAGGGCCTGGAGGCGGTGGACCGGCTGGTGGATCCGGCCGCTCGGCGTGAGTTGTTGGAGGGCGAGAGGCGCGCGGCACAGGTGCGCAGGATCCCGGTGGCAAGCGACGAGGCGGCGATCGTCAGATCGGCTGTCGAGACCCGCGCGGCCGACGTGCCCGTGCCGCCGTTCTGGGGCACGCGCACCGTCGGCGCGATGCCGCTCGACGAGGTCTTTCAGCACCTGAACGAGACGCGCCTCTTCAAGACGACGTGGGGCGGGGGAGGATCGCAGGGACGGGGCGACGCCGCGCTCATGGGCAAGGTGCGCGCGCAGGCGAAACCGGAGTGGAAGGGCTTGCGCGCCGGGTTCGTCGAGCGCCTGGCGCGCATGAAGCAGCAGGCGGTCGACCAGGGCTGGCTCGCGCCCGCCGCCGTCTACGGCTACTTCCCCGCACAGTCCGAGGGCAACCAGGTCCTGGTGTTCGACCCCGGCGACCGCGCGAAGCTGATCGCGCGGTTCTCGTTCCCGCGGCAGCGGGGCGAGGACCGCCTGTGCCTGGCCGACTACTTCCTGCCAATCGGTTCGGAGGCGATGGACGTGCTGGCCCTGCAGGTCGTGACGGTGGGGGCTGCCGCCACAGCCCGCTTCGACGCGATGGACGCCAAGAACGAATACAGCGAGGCGTTCTTCCTCCACGGGCTGGCCGTGCAGACCGCCGAGGCGGCCACCGAGCACCTGTTCCTGCAGATGCGCGGCGAGCTCGGCCTGCCGCCCGAACGCGGCGTGCGCTTCGCCTGGGGCTTCGGCGCGCTGCCCGACGTCGAGGAGCACCGCAAGGTGTTCGACCTGCTGCCAGCCGAGAAGGACCTCGGGATGTCGCTGACGAGCGCCGGCCAGCTCGTGCCCGAGCAGTCCACGGCCACGCTGCTCGTGCACCACCCGGCAGCGCGCTACTTCAAGACATAGGGCTGCGCCAGACTCGGTGGATGCAAGATTCGGCGGCCTCCTCGTTCTGAGGACAAGAGGAGGTCGTCCATGATTCGAATCCATCGAGCGTCCGCTGTCCTGTCCGTGCTGGCCCTGGCATCCGCGGCGCCGTCCGGTCTCCGTGCGGCCGGTCCGGTGTCGGCGTGCCGTCTCGAAGTCCTCGTCGATGGCCGGGTGGCGGCCGAGTATCGCACGCCCGACGCGCGCTACGTCGAGGCGGTGAAAGGGAAGGCCTACGCCATCCGCCTCCACAACCCCTTCGACGTGCGCGTCGCGGTCGCGCTCTCGGTCGACGGCCTGAACACCATCGACGCGCGGCGCACCACCGCCGCGGCGGGCCGGAAGTGGGTGATCGATCCGCACCAGACCATCACCATCTCGGGATGGCAGACGTCGATGGCCCAGGCCCGCCGGTTCTTCTTCACGAGCGAGGAGCGGTCCTACGCCGGGCGGCTCGGGCAGCCCGAGAACATCGGCGTGATCAGCGCGGTGTTCTTCCGCGAACGCGGGCCCCTCGTCTCGGCCCTGGCGCTCGGCCAGGCGGGCGGCGCGGGGCGCCGCGACGCGGCACGGGACGCGCCGGCCCCGGCGGAGCAGCGAGCGGCGGGCGGTGTGGCGAAGGCCGAGTCGGCCTTGGCCAACCAGGAGGAGTTCGCGGCCACCGGCATCGGCGAACGGACCGACCACCCGGTTGCCATGGTGCACCTCGACCTCGAAGAGCGTCCGGCGGCGTCGATCGACGTTCGCTACGAGTACCGCCGGCAACTCGTGCAGCTTGGCGTGCTGCCCGCCCCGCTGCCGGCAGACCCGCTTGCGCGGCGCCAGAACGCCCGGGGGTTCGACCAGGGCTTCTGCCCCGACATCAAGTAGGGTCGGGCTCTCGACCACCGCGGTTCGTCACTGATCGCCGCGGCCCGGATTCTGGGGTATCGTTCTCCGCATGAGCCATCATCGAAGAACGCCGGCGGGCGCCGGGAAGACACGGTCCGCGCTGGCATGCTCGAGCCTCGGCCTGGCGGGAATCGCCGTATTGGTCCTGGCGCTCGGTGCACACCCCCGGGCACAGGTTCCGGCGCCGACCCCCCAGGGCGCCCCGCAAGGGCCCCGCTATCCGGCAGCCGCGGCCAAGCCGCGCGTCATCGTCACGACGGACGGAGAGATCGACGACTTCTGCTCCATGGTCCGCTTCCTGATGTACGCGAACGAGTTCCAGGTGGAAGGGTTGATCCACAGCAGTTCGAGGTTTCATTGGCTCGGCCAGACATGGTCGGGCGTCGAGTGGATCAACAACCAGGTCGATCAGTACGCGAGAGTCTACGATCACCTCCGGCAGAATGCCGACGGGTACCCGGCTCCGGCCGACCTGAAGCGGAAGGTCTATGTCGGCAACATCACCAACGTCGGGGAAATGGAACAGGACTCGCCCGGCGCCGACCGCATCGTGCAGGTCCTGTTGGACGATCAGCCCGGCCCGGTCTACCTCCAGGCCTGGGGCGGCACGAACACCATCGCCAAGGCGCTCTCGACCATCCAGAAGAACCATCCGTCGGAGGTCGAGCGGGTCAGCCAGAAGGCCGTCGTCTACATCATCCTCGACCAGGACGAGACGTTCCGGAAGTACATCGAACCGAATTGGCCGAAGCTGCAGGTCCTCGGCAGCTTCCGCCAGTTCGGCGTGATGGCCTACAGCTGGGCGACGGGGATGCCGCCCGCGATGAGGATCTTCTTCGAGCGGCCCTGGCTGGAGGGCAACATCACCGTGGACCGCGGCCCTCTCGCCGCGGCATACGTGCCCAACAACGGGGCCTTTCGCTCCGAGGGCGATTCGCCCTCGTACATGCACCAGATCGACGTCGGCCTGCGAAGCACGGAGAAGCCGAGCTACGGCGGCTGGGGCGGCCGGTTCGTCGAGGAGAAGCCGGGCAAGACGAACGTTTGGACGAACGTCGGGGACGACGGCGACATGTTCAAGCCGATCTGGAGATGGGCCGACGCGTTCCAGAACGACTGGGCCGCGCGGGCGGACTGGTGCGTGAAGCCCTACCGCGAGGCGAACCACGCGCCCATCGTGAACCTCGCCGTGGCCAAGGACGTGGAAGCCGCCCCCGGCGCCACCGTCACGCTGAGCGTGGCCGGGTCCACCGACCCCGATGGCGACAAGCTGGGATTCAACTGGTGGCAGTACCGGGAGCCCGGCACCTACCGGGGCGAGGCCGCGATTCGCGACGCGGACAAGGCGGTGGCCTACGCCCAGGTACCGGCCGACGCAAAGCCGGGCGAGACGATCCATTTCATCGCCGAAGTCACGGATTCGGGAAAGCCGCCGATCACGCGCTACGCGCGGGTCATCCTGACGGTGCGGGCAAAGTAGGCGCCAGGAGGTCGAGACATGAGAACAATCGTGTGCGGTGTCCTGCTTCTCGCCGCCGCCATCCCGGCATCGGCCGCCAACTTCTCGGGAAAGTGGGCCATCCAGGGCCCATCGGGCCGAGGCGGGGGCCGTCGCGAGCCAACCGTCCTGACCTTGACTCAGGCGGGCGACGTCGTCACCGGGACGATTTCGGTGCGGATCGACGCGGGGACCAACTCGCCGGTGAACGACGAGGTCTGGGGCGGGAAGGTGGATGGCGAGACCATCTCGTTCTACGTCTGGACGGGCACCGACCGGCCGGTGAAGACCACGTACAAAGGAACGATGTCCCCGTCCGGCGACGAGATCGCGTTCTCGGTCACCGGTGCTTCACCGCCGGGCGCGGCGGCGCAGCCCGCCGCACAGCAGGTGACAGCAATGCGGACGAAGTAGCCGTCGTCTGCCGCGCGCCTCTTGGCCATCACTGGGCGCCTCTGTGTTCTGCCCACTCTGTGGTTCGAGCCGAGCCGACGAATTGCCGGCAAGATCCGGATAGACCACCAGGGGCCGGCAGGCCAGAATGGGTTCGTGACCAGTGACACCATGTGGCGGCGCGTGCTCGACCGCGATTCTGCGTCGGACGGCATGTTCGTCTATGGCGTCCAGTCCACCGGGATCTACTGCCGTCCTTCCTGCTCGAGCCGGCGGCCGCTTCGCCGCCACGTTCGGTTCTTCGTCGGGCCCGCAGACGCCGAGCGGGCCGGCTTCCGCGCGTGCGCGCGCTGCGGCGGCCGGCCGCAACCCGAAAACCTGCCGGCCACCGCGCTCGTCGAACGCGCCTGCCGGCTCCTCGCCCAGCCCGGGGCGGACCGGCCGCTCTCGCTGGGCGCGCTCGCCGCACGCCTGCGCGTGAGCGCGGCGCGACTGCACCGCGCGTTCAAGGCCGCGCTCGGCATCACGCCGAAGCAGTACGCCGAGGCGCTCCGCGCCGGCCGGCTGAAGGCGCTGCTCAAGCAGAACCAACCCGTGACCACCGCGCTCTACGAAGCCGGATATGGGTCCAGCAGCCGGCTCTACGAACGCACCGACTCGGAACTCGGCATGACACCCGACGTCTACCGCCGCGGAGGACGAGGCATGCACATCCACTACGTCGTCGTTCGATCGGCGCTCGGCCACCTGCTCGTCGGGGCCACCGAGCGCGGCATCTGCAGCATCAAGATGGGCGACGGGCCGCGCCCGCTCGAAGAAGACCTGCGGCGGGAGTATCCCAACGCGACGATCACGCGCGACCTGGGCAGGCTTTCGCCCGCGGTGACGGCGCTCGTCGAGTTCGCCGCGGGCCGCCGGCCGCCGGCCGACCTCCCGCTCGACGTCCAGGGCACGGCGTTTCAGCGCCGGGTCTGGGCCGCGCTCGGCCGGATTCCGCTGGGCACCACGCAATCGTACGGCGAGGTCGCGCGCGTCATCGGACAGCCCCGTTCCGCGCGGGCCGTGGCCCGCGCCTGTGCGTCCAACCATGCCGCGCTGGTCATTCCCTGCCATCGCGTCGTGGCCAAGAGCGGCGGCGCCGGCGGTTACCACTGGGGAACCTCCCGCAAGGAGCGGCTGCAGCAGATCGAGCGCGATCTGGCCGCCAGCTCATCCGCCAGACGGCCGTCCGGCCGCTCCGAGAGCTCGGCGTAGAATAGAGGAACTGGCCCGGAGGTTTCAGCTCATGGCGACGCCTGCAACCGAGGTCCAGGCACAGCTGCTGCTGCGCCGCGACCGACTCGAAGACGTGATGCGCCGCGGCGGCGACGGTGTGCAGCTGGAGGGGTTGCTGCGGGAAGTCGATCGCGCGCTGGAGCGCGTGTCGAACGGCACCTACGGCATCTGCGAGACGTGCGGGGACCCAATCGAGTCGGACCGCCTGGTCGCCGACCCGCTCGTCCGCTTCTGCATCGACCACTTGACGGCCACCGAAGCCCGCGCCCTGGAGCAGGACCTGGATCTCGCGGGCCGCGTTCAGCAGACGCTGCTGCCGCCGTCGCTGATGGTGGACTGCGGCTGGGAACTCGCCTACCAGTATCAGCCGCTCGGCCTCGTCAGCGGCGACTACTGCGACGCCGTCCGTGCGGCCGATTCGGGCGAAGGCCTCGTCGTCATGCTCGGCGACATCTCGGGAAAGGGCGTGGCCGCCTCGATGCTGATGGCGCACCTGCACGCCAGCCTGCGCACGCTGCTGGGATTCGGCCTCCCGCTGCCGCAGCTGATCCAGCGCGCCAACCGCGTGTTCTGCGAAAGCACGATGGCCAACCACTACGCGACGCTGGTGGCCGCCCGCTTCTCCGACACGGGAACGGTGGAGATCTGCAATGCCGGCCACTGCCCGCCGCTTCACGTCGGCGGCGGCCAGGTCGCGGCGATCGAAGCCACCGGCGTGCCCGTCGGGTTGTTCTGCGTGAAGGACTACGGGGTCAGGACCTTCACGATGGCCCCGGGCGACGTCCTCGTGCTCTATACCGACGGCGTCACCGAGGCGCGAAACCTCGCCGACGAGGAATACGGCAAGGACCGCCTGGAGCAGCTCGTCCGACGCGCGGCCCGCGAAGACCCGCAGGTCATCGTCGATGCGTGCGTGGCGGACGTCGCCGCGTTCCGCAAGGCCGCGCGGCGGACCGACGACATCACGGTGATGGCAATACGACGAAACGGACGGTAGGCGCGTCTGCCGCCTGCCACTCGAGACGACTATGAGACTCGACCGCCTCCTCCCCCTGGTGCTCCTCCTCTCTCTCGTTGCGCTGGGCTCGCCGATGAAGGCGCAGCCGCGCGGCCTTGCCGGCCTCGGCGGCGAGGTGGGCGTGGGCCTCGCCCTCCGCGAGTTGGGCAACGTCGGCATCTTCATGCAGACGACGGCCCACCCGGACGACGAGAACAGCGCGCTGCTGGCAATGCTGACCCGAGGCCAGGGTATCCGCACGACACTGCTGACCGCCACGCGCGGCACCGGGGGCCAGAACGAGATCGGCCCGGAGTTGGGCGAGTCGCTCGCCGTCCTCCGCACCGAGGAACTCGCCTCGGTGCACCGCTTCGACGGCACCGAGCAGTACTTCGCCCGCGCGATCGACTTCGGCTACTCCTTCAGCGTGGACGAGACGTACAGGAAGTGGGGTCGCCAGGAGATCCTCTCGGACTACGTGCGGATGATCCGGACGATCCGGCCGGACGTCATCGTGACGATGCGGCCCGAGGGCGAAATGGGCGGGGCGCACCACCAGGCGCAGGCGCGCATCACCGGCGACGCATTCCGCCTCGCCGCCGACCCGGCGGCGTTCCCCGACCAGATCAGGGAGGGCCTGCGCCCATGGCAGGCTCGCAAGCTCTACTACCAGGAATCCTTCATGGTGGCCGACAACGCGTCGCCGCCGCCCGGCCAGGTCATGGTCAGGACCGACGTCTACGACCCGCTGCTCGGCCAGACCTTCGCGGAGATCGGCCTCGAAGCCAGGAGCAACCACAAGTGCCAGGGCATGGCCCAGCTGCTCTTCCTGCCCGGGTCGCCGAGTTCCTCCACCTACCGGCTCGGCGACACCACACTGCCCGGCGGCGTCAGCCGTTCGGAGACGACGATGTTCGACGGCGTCGATACGAGCATCGGCAGCCTCGCGCAGTTCGCGAAGGCGCCCCCGCCCGACGCGCTCGTCGCGGGCCTCGCCGCCATCAGCGTGCAGGTGGACCGGGCGCGTGACGCGTTCAACGCCCACGGCCCTGCCGCCGCGCGGGACCCGATCCTGGCCGGCCTTGCGGCCGTCAGGGCGCTGCGCGCGCAGCTTCCGTCGCTTCCGCTGGACGACACGGCGCGGTACGAAATCGACTATCGCCTGAAGACGAAGGAGGACCAGTTCCAGAAAGCGGCCGTGCTGGCGCAGGCGGTGCGCATCGACGTCCTCGCGGACGACGGGGTGGTGTTTGGCAGCCAGCCGATTCGCGTGCAGACGATCGTCGCGAATCGCGGGGCCTCGGACCTCTCGGTGAAATCCATCTCCCTGTCGGGATTCGACGGGACCGCCTCGTGCCCGTCCGCCGTCGTGAAGCCTGGCGCCGTGATGCCGCGGTGCGACGCGAGCCTCAGGATCCCCGCTGGCGCGAGGCTGAGCACGCCTTACTGGCACCCGCTGCCCGATGCGGAGCGCTACGAGTTCGACGCCGATGCGCCGTTCGGTCTTCCCTTCCGCCCCACGCCGTTCAGGGCGACGATCGTCCTCGACAGCGGCGGGACCGACGTGACGGTCGACCAGCCGGTCGAGTATCGATACGCGGGCAACATCTTCAGCGGCGAGAAGCGGATGGAACTGCTGGTCGTGCCTCGCTTCTCGGTGAGGGAAACGCCGGAAATCGCCATCGTGCCGCTGGCGGCGCGGTCGTCGGGCGCGGCGGCGGACGCCGGCGCGGCGAAGGGCGCTCCGCCGGTGCCGGACCGCGAGTTGCGCGTGACGGTCACGAGCGCCGTCAAGGGGCCGGCGCAGGCAGTGGCGTCGCTCGAGGTGCCCGCCGGGTGGAAGGTGTCGCCGGCGACGGCGCCGATGGCGTTCGCGGGCGAAGACGGCGCGGAGACCGTCCGATTCCGCGTGACGCCCGCGCCCGGGGCGAAGCCGGGCGAGTACGACGTGAAGGCGGTGGTGAAGGCCGGCGGCGAGTCGTTCAGCCAGGGCTACGAGGTCATCGAATACCCGCACATCCACCGGCGCCACCGCATCGTCCCGGCCGAGACGAGGGTCAAGCTGATCGACGTGAAGGTCGCCCCGAAGCTGAAGGTCGGCTACGTGATGGGCGTCGGCGACGACGTGCCGTCGGCCATTGCGCAGCTCGGCGCGCAGGTCGACCTGCTCGATGCCGACGCGCTCGCCTGGGGCAACCTCGCGCAGTACGACGCGATCGTGACGGGCGTCCGGGCCTACGACAAGCGCGCCGACCTGAAGGCCAGCAATCAGAGGCTGCTCGACTACGTGGCAAAGGGCGGGACGCTGATCCTCCAGTACAACCGGACCGGATTCAACGAGGCGCAGTACGGCCCCTACCCCGCGAAGATCACGAACAACCGCGTCACCGATGAAACGGCGCCGGTGGACGTGCTGCAGCCGGCGAACCCGATCTTCACCTTCCCCAACAGGATAGGTGACGCCGCGTGGAAGGGCTGGGTGCAGGAGCGCGGCACCTACTTCCTCGGGACGGACGACCCGCACTACACGGACCTCGTCCAGATGCAGGACCCCTTCCCGGCGAACGCCGGCGTGAAGCGCGGCGCGCTCGTCGAAGCGACGGTGGGCAAGGGACACTGGGTCTACGTGGCGCTCGGGCTGTGGCGGCAGCTGCCGGCCGGCACCGACGGCGCCTACCAGTTGCTCGCCAACCTGATCAGTCTTGGCAGGGCGAAGTAGTGTCGCCACGGTAGTGATGACCGACGCCGATGTTCTCGTCGTGGGGGCGGGGCCGGCCGGCGCCACCGCCGCGCGGGCGCTCGCGCTTGGCGGGGCGCGGGTGCGGCTGCTGGAGCGCGCGCGTTTCCCGCGCAACAAGCCGTGCGGGGGCGGAATCACCACGCGTGCGCTCCGCCGGTTCTCCTACCTGGAAGCCGCACTTGGGCGAATCTCGACCCACTGGGTCTCGAAGCTCTACCTCGAAGGGCCCTCGGGACAGGGCGTCACGTTGACGTCGCCGGCGCCAGCCGTCGTCCTGGTCCGGCGAATCGAGTTCGACGCCTTGCTCGCGGATCTCGCCGTGGAGGCCGGCGCGGAGTTGGTCGAGGACGCGTGGGTGTCGCAGGCGCTGGCGGACGGCGACGGCGCGCGGGTGACGACGCGGGACGGCCGGGCGTTCGAGGCGCCCTACCTCGTGGCGGCGGACGGCGTGAACGGAGTGATGACGCGTCGGCTCGGCATGCACGCGGGATGGGACGGGGCGGGCCTCGCGCTCGACATGATGGAGGAGACGCCCCAGGAGCGGCTCCGGACGCTGGAGCCGGACACGCTGTGGGTGTCGTACGGGGCCGGCGGCACCCGCGGCTACGGCTACATCTTTCCCAAGCGCCACCACGTCAACGTGGGGATCGGCTGCCTGCTCGAGTGCTTCCGGGAGGCCGTCGGCCCGCGGCCTTACGAGATGCAGCAGCGGTTCGTGGACGACCTTCGGCGGCGGGGCGTTGTCGAAGGCGCGTCGAGCCGCTGCGACTTCACGCCGTGTCACATCCCCGTGGGGGGGCCGATCCGACGGACCGCCCGCGGGCGCGTCCTCGTGGTGGGTGATGCGGCGGGCTTCGTGAACGCCTACACCGCGGAAGGCATTTACTACGCGATGGTGTCCGGGGAACTGGCCGGCCGGGCCATCCTCGAGGACGCGGCGTTCGACGACCCGCGCCGCGGCACGACGGCGGCGGCACGATACGGTCGCGCCTGGCGCGAGGAGATCGGCCCCGAACTCCGCGACTCGGTACTGATCCAGAAATACCTCTTCCGTGAGCCGGCGCGCATCGACGGCGTCGTGGCCGGTGCCTCCGACTTTCGCGAGGTGGCCGAGATGATCGTCGCCTACGCCATGGGGACGATTTCGTACCGCCGGGCGCGACGCCGCCTGCTGCGGCAGTTTCCCCGCGTGGCGTTCCGCCTTGCGCGCGTGGCCCTTTCGTCCTGTAATGGGGTCGGAGCGCATTCTGATTGCGACAATTCTGTCTTACAGGATTGTCCGTAGCAGAATGCGCTCCGACCCCGGTTTCCCGACTCATCAAGGAGGCCGTTCGATGTTCCGCAAGATGTTCGCCGGGATCGCCCTGGGCGCCCTGGCCATGCTGGTGGCCGTTCCCGCGTCCGCCCAGACGGTGGACGAGATCATCGCCAAGAACGTCCAGGCGAGGGGCGGGCTCGAGAAGATCAAGGCGATCAAGACGACCCGCACCGTCGGCACGATGACGATCGGGCCCGGCATGGAGGTGCCGTTCACGATGGAACTGAAGCGGCCGAACTCGATGCGCATGGAAGTCACCGTCCAGGGCATGACGGTCGTCCAGGCGTACGACGGCAAGACGGCCTGGCAGTCGAACCCGCTGCAGGGGCGCAAGGAGCCCGAGCCGCTGCCGGAGGACGCGCTGAAACAGATCGACCTGCAGGCGGACAGCATCGACGGCCCCCTCGTCGACTACCAGGCCAAGGGCTCGAAGGTCGAGTTGATGGGCAAGGAGAAGGTCGATGGCCGCGACGCGTACAAGCTGAAGATCACCTTGAAGAGCGGCGACACGCTCTACGACTACATCGACGCCGAGCGGTTCCTCGAGGTCCGGATGGACGCCACGGTGAAGATTCGCGGCACCGAGATGCAGAGCGAATCGTCGATTGGCGACTACAGGGACGTGGACGGCCTCATGATCGCCTTTGCCATGGAATCGTGGCAGAAGGGCAGCCCGCAGCGCCAGAAGATGACCTTCAAGAAGGTCGAACTCAACGTCCCGATCGACGACGCGCGGTTCAAGATGGCGACGGCGAAGTAGCCGCCAGGGACGGGCGCTCCCGGTCCTCCACCGGCATATAATGCTTTCCCCGGCAGGCCGCGGAACGGACCAGCCGTTCTGCCTCCGCATGCTGCACTCGTGATCGACGGTCTTTCGAAACGGCGCCCGACATGACAGACACCGCCAGGATCGACGCCGCCGGCCCGGCCGGCACCGAGATGCAGCCGTGGCCCGCGTGCCGGCTGACCCGCCTGATTGGCAAGCCCTCGGAGCAGTGGACGGTCGACGACCTCGTCGGCGTCGTCGGCGCGCTGGGAATCCGGCTCGTCAGCCTGATGCACGTCGGCGGCGACGGCTGGCTGAAGACGCTCGACTTCGTGCCGCGCGACCTGCCTCACCTCCGGGAGGTCCTGTCGTTCGGCGAGCGGGCCGACGGGTCGAGCCTGTTCGGCAGCATGGGCGTCCAGGTGACGGCGTCCGACGTCGTGCTGCGCCCGCGGCTCTCGACGGCGTTCGTGGATCCGTTCGCGACGTTCCCGACACTCGTGGTGTTCTGCGCGCATTTCGGGCGCGACGGCGCGCCGCTCCCCGAGTCGCCCGACACGATCGTCAGAAGGGCGGCCGACCGGCTGCAGTCGGAGGTCGGCGTCGAGCTGCAGGCGCTGGGCGAGGTGGAGTTCTTCCTCGGCAAGCGGCCCGACGAGACCGACATCTATGGCGCCACCGAGCGCGGCTACCACGCCAGCTCGCCGTTCGTCTTCGGCGAGCCGCTGCGACGACGGGCGATGGTCATGCTGTCGGAGATCGGGATCCCGGTGAAGTACGGCCACAGCGAAGTCGGCTACATCCAGCCCGACGAAGTGGACGCGCGGATCTGGGAACAGCACGAGATCGAGCTGGCGCTGCAGCCCCTGCCGCAGGCGGCCGACTCGGTGCTGGTGGCGCAGTGGCTGCTGCGCAACCTCGCGCACAAGGCCGGCTGGCGCTGCAGCTTCGATCCAATCCTGCGGAAGGGCCACGCGGGCAGCGGCCTGCACTTCCACTTCTCGCCGGTCGTGGACGGCGTGCACCAGAAGCACTCGACGCCGGACGGACACCTCGACGGCGTCGCCCGCTGGCTGATTGCCGGCCTCGTCCAGCACGCCGGCGCGCTGATGGCGTTCGGCAACCGCGCCACCAACTCGTTCGTGCGCCTGCTGCAGGCGAAGGAGGCGCCGAGCACGGTGACGTGGGGCCGCTACAACCGCCGCGCCCTGATTCGCCTGCCGATCGTGGCCAGCGACGAGGAAGGCCGCTCGGTCAGCCCGGAAACGGTCGAGTTCCGGCTCCCGGACGGATCGGCACACCCTCACCTCCTGCTTGCAGGCATCGCGCAGACGATGATCGCAGGGCGGGGGATCGCGGACCTCGACCGGCTGTTGGAGCAGACCTCGGCCCTGGCGCAGAAGGGATCGGCGCTGCCCGTGCCGCGCAGCTTCGTCGAGGTGTCGGACAGCCTGCGCGACCGCCGCGCGTCGTTCGAGGCCGGCGGCGTCTTCCCCGCGCACGTCGTCGACCGGACGATCGACGCGCTCGCGCAGTTGTAGCGCCGGCTGGCGCCCGCGCACGGCTTGCGACCTGCAGTTTGCGGCGAAGGCACCGGTGACGCGGCACTGTCTCCAGCCGCAGGCCGCCAGCCGTCAGCCGGTCAAATCCACCGCCCGTACAGGTCCGGCCTCCTGTGCTTCAGGAACAGCTTCCGCGCGTGCGACCGTTCGACCTTCGGCAGGTCGCAGTCGGCGTACAGGATGGCGTCCGCTCCCGCCGGCGCCTTCGCGATCACCTCCCCGTTCGGCGCGCACACGAACGACTCGCCGCCGAACGTCAGGCACTCCTCCTCGCCGACCCGGTTGCACAGCGCCGTGAAGTACCCATTCTGGAACGCGGCCACCTGCATCTCGGCTTCGTACAGGCCCGCGGGCCACTCGCCCACCGCGCCCGCCTGCGGCACCACCACGACCTCGGCACCGCCGACCCCCAGCGCCCGCATGTACTCGGGAAAGTGCCGGTCGTAGCAGATCGCCACGCCGAGCTTTCCAATCGCCGTGTCGTAGACGGGCGCGCCGGTGTCGCCGGGCGTGTAGTACCCCTGCTCGTGGAAGCACGGATACTCGGTGATGTGAATCATGCGAGTGCGGCCGAGGAGGCCGCCGTCGGCATCGATCACCGGCGAACTGTCGAAGGTCCGGGCCCCGTCCCGCTCGAACAGGTTCAGCACGACGGCGACGCCGTGCTCGGCGGCCTTGGCCTGGAACGCCCGGGTGATCGGGCCCGGCACCGGCTCTGCGAGGCTCGCGAAGTCGGGGCCGGCGGGGTGCTGCGGGTAGAACGGCTCGAACGCCAGTTCTGCAAAACACACGAGTTGCGAGCCGTTGGCCGCTGCCCTGTCCAGGGCGGCGAGGCCCGCGGCAACGTTGGCCTGCTTGTCGAGAGTGGCGCGCTGCTGGACGAGGGCGATCCGCATCGGGGGATCTTACAGGGGATCGGGTGCCCGCGATGAGGTCTCGATCCTCTCCCTGTCTTCGGCCTTCCGCCTGCCGTTCGCACGCACCGCGAGCGCGCACCCCATCACCCCGAGCGTGCCGGCCATCGGGACCAGCATCCCGAGCCGCACGCCGAAGGATTGCGAAAGGTGGCCGAGGGCCCACGGGAACACGACGCCGCCGACGTTCCCGACCGTGAAGAGAAAGCCGAAGACGGTCCCGGCGAAGCGGCGGTAGCGGTCGCCGGCCATCGCCAGCACCGTGGGGAAGATCGCCGAAAACCCCAGCGACGTGACCAGCGCGCCGAGGGCAAGTCCGGGCAGCCAGCCCGCGGCGGCCAGCAGGACCAGGCAGCCGGCCATCGACAGCGCGCCACAGATCACCACCAGGCGCTCGTTCCCGGTCCAGGCCTGCGCCCGCGACGACGCCGCGCGCCCGACGATGGCGGTGACCCAGTAGCCGAGGAGAATCAGCGTCGCGACGCGCGGAGACCATCCGACGGAGTTGACGTAGGTGGACGTCCAGCCGCTCAGCGCCGCCTCGTTGCCACCCTGGAAGAGCAGAAGACCGGCGAACAGCAGGACGCCGCGATCCTTCGCCACGCCCAGCATGCCTCCGAACGAGAACGCGGCGCCTTCGTGCGGCGGCGGAAACGGCAACGCCGCGCAGAAGGCCGTGCTGGCCGCCGCCACGGCGGCGCACAGCGCCATCGTCCCGGCCACCGAGAGCGCGCCGAACCCGACGGCGATGACCGCCGGGACGAAGAGCGCGCCGAACCCGAAGAACGTGCCGAGCAGGTTCAGCATGCGCCCGCGGTCGTCGTGGAACACGTCGGACACGAGCGCGTTGGTGGCGGTGTTGAGCCAGCCGCCGCCGACGCCGAGCAGGAGCGCCGCCATCGCCGCGGCCCCGAACCCGGGCGCGAGCGCAAACGCGAGCAGCGCCACCGTCACCATCGCCGAGGCGGACACGAGCACGAGCTTGCTGCCGAACTTGTCGAGCGTCGGGCCGACGACCGCGGTCGAGACCAGCAGGCCGATGGCCAGCACGCTGAACAAGTCGCCCTGCTGGGCCAGGTCGACGCCCAGGCGCTCTCGCATGGCCGGCAGGCCGAACAGCGCGCCGAGCATCGAGACGATCATGCCGAACACGAACATCGCCGATGCCGCCGCGGCGAACAGGCGCCGGCGGGCGGACGGGTCGCGAAAAGCCTGTGAATTGCTCATGAAAACAGCCACTGTCGAGATGTCGAGATCCTGTGACATGGTATCATCGAGATCTCAGCCATGATCTGCCGGCCCCCTTCAGCGGACACGGAACCCGTTCGGCCCTGCTGCGTCCTCTCGTGCCATTCCCGTCGGCCGGCCGGCTGCCAGCGAACCCGCGGACGAATGAGGCTCCCATGGAGAGCGTGAGACCGGCACAGGCGAAGGTCACCTACGCGACGATGAGCGTCGACCAGATGAGCGGGCTGCACCGCGACCTGGACGCGGCGATCGAGGAGGCGAGGAAAGGGTTCGGGCAGTCCCACCCGATGTTCATCAACGGGCGGGCCGTCGAGGGCGCGGGCGAGACGTTCGAAGACCGCAGCCCGATCGACACCCGCATCCTGATCGGGCGCTTCACCTCGGCCACCCGCGAGCAGGCGCAGGACGCCATCGCCGCCGCGCGCGCCGCGTTTCCCGCCTGGAGCCGCCTCCCCTGGGGAGAACGCGTCCACAGCGTCCGCGCCATTGGCCGGAGAATCCGCGAGCGTCGCGCGCAGCTGTCGGCGCTGGTCGGCTACGAGACGGGCAAGAGCCGGCTCGAGTGCGTCGGCGAAGTCGAGGAGGCGGCGGACTTCTTCGACTACTACTGCGACCGGATGGAGCAGACCGACGGCTTCCAGAACCTGATGGGCATGCCGGGCTCGGTCGAGGAGAGCCGCAGCGTGCTCCGGCCCTACGGCGTCTTCGGCATCATCGCGCCCTTCAACTTCCCGATCGCCCTCGCCGCCGGACCGACGGCGGCAGCGCTGCTCGCCGGCAACACCGTGGTGTGCAAGGCCGCAGAGGACACCGCGCTCGTCGGCGTCCGCTTCTACGAACTGCTGGCGGACATGCTGCCGCCCGGCGTCTTCAACCTCGTGAACGGGCCGGGCGTGCCGGTGGGGCAGGAGATCGCGGACAACCCCGGCGTGGACGGCGTGGTCTTCACGGGATCGATGGCGGTGGGGATGAAGCTGCTGCGCGAGAACGGGGCGCGGCCGGTCCCGCGCCCGTTGATCATCGAGATGGGCGGCAAGAACCCCGCGCTGATCATGGCGTCGGCCGACATCGAGAAGGCGTCGGACGGCGTGCTGCGGTCGGCGTTCGGCGCCACCGGCCAGAAGTGCTCCGCCTGCTCGCGCGTGTACGTGTCCCGGGACGTGCGCCGGCAGTTCGTGGAGCTGCTCGTCGAGAAGACGAAGAAGATCAAGGTCGGCAACCCGCTCGAGCGCGACGTGTGGGCGGGGCCCCTCATCAACGAGCGGGCGGTCCGGAACTTCGAGAACGCCATCGCCCGCGCGAAGCGGGACGGCGGCCGGGTCATCGTCGGCGGACATCGGATCACCGAGGAGCCGTTCAACCACGGCTACTTCGTCGAGCCGACCGTCATCGACGGGCTTCCGGCCGCCCACCCGCTGTTCTCCGAGGAGTTGTTCGTGCCCATCGTTGTCGTCGCCGACGTGCTGACGCTGGACCAGGCGATCGACCTGGCCAACAGGACCGAGTACGGCCTGACGGCCGGCATCTTCTCGCAGGACGAGCGGGAAATCGAAGAGTTCTTCGATCGGATCCAGGCCGGCGTCACCTACGCCAACCGCCGCGCCGGCGCGACGACGGGCGCGTGGCCGGGACAGAACTCCTTCGGCGGCTGGAAGGCCAGCGGCTCGACGGGCAAGGGAACGGGCGGCCCGCACTACCTGCAGCAGTTCTTCCGCGAACAGAGCAGGACCAGGGTGCGATAGGCGAGGCCGCTGAAGAGCTGGCAGCCCGAGGAACGCGGCGATTCCGTCAGTCTTTTGGTGATTTGGCCGTTCGGCCGTTCAGTTTTCGGCCTCGCAGGAACGTCGGCATCGTTTTCCGCCCTGTCCGAGACTTGCCGCACCACCCGCTTCTGGCGGAAAATAGCAGCGTCCGGCCGGTTCACCCTCCCCACGGGGATCTCTCCGGCCGCGCTCCCGAGAAACATGCCATTCGAGCGGGCGCTCTCTCGACGCGCGGCGGACCACGGCCGGCAGACCAGCAAGGAGTCGCCATGTCAGTCGGGTACGACTACAAGACCCGCACCTCGTACACCGAGGACGCGGCCGCGCAGAAAGCGGCGCACAAGGTCCTGCTGCAGCACCGCTTCGAACCGAGCCTGCCGGAGCGCGGCTACACGAATCGTACGCTGCACATCAACCTCTCCACCCTGACCGTGAGCGAGAAGGCGGTGACCCAGCAGATGAAGGACATCTTCATCGGCGGGCGCGGCTTCGGCCTCTGGTACCTCTGGCACGCGATCACCCCGACGACGAAGTGGAACGACCCGGAGAACGACATCATCATCAGCCCCGGGCCGCTCGCCGGGAACACCGCGTACGCCGGTTCGGGCAAGTCGCTCGTCGTCACGTTGTCGCCGCTCACCAGCATTCCGATCGACAGCAACGTCGGCGGCTACTTCGGCCCGCTCCTCAAGTTCTGCGGCTACGACGCGCTGGAGATCCAGGGGAAGGCCGCGCGCGACGTCATCGTCGTGATCGACGGCCCGAAGAAGACGATCACCATCGAGGAGGCGCCCGAGGAGAACCCCGACAGCCACGTCGCGTCCGAAGTGTTCATGCACCAGTACGCGGACGACGAGAAGGACTTCGTGAACGTGTCGGTGGTGTCGGCGGGCAAGGGGGCCGAGCACAGCCGGATCGGCTGCCTGAACTTCTCGTGGTTCGACCCCAGGCGCGGCGCCGCCCGCTTGAAGCAGGCGGGGCGCGGCGGCATCGGCCTGGTGTTCCGCGACAAGAAGATCAAGGCGCTGGTGGTGCACGGGCCGAAGATGAAGGGCGACCACAACCGCGCGGCCGATGTCGCGCGCACCACGAAGGTCGGCCGGGTGCTGGCGAAGGAGATCCACGACTTCGACGACCAGCAGTGCAAGATGCGAAAGATCGGCACGGCGCACCTGGTCGAAGTGATGGACGCCTACGACCTCCTGCCGGTGCACAACTTCCAGTACGGCAGCCACCCGGACATCGACAAGATCCAGTCGACCGTGTGGGAGAAGCGGTTCACGCAGGGGATCTTCGACGGCTGCTGGTACGGCTGCCACATGGCGTGCGCGAAGGGCGCCGACTGCCACAAGGTGATGACCGGCCCCTACAAGGGCCACATCGTCACGGTGGACGGCCCGGAGTACGAGACGTGCGCCGGCCTCGGGTCGAATTGCGGCATCTTCGAACCCGACTGGATCCTCGAATCGAACTTCTACTGCGACACCTACGGCATCGACACCATCTCGTTCGGCACCTGCTGCGCGTTCGCGATGGAGTGCTGGCAGCGCGGCATCCTGAACGCGGAGCGGACCGGCGGCCTCGACCTCAGCTGGGGCAACGGCGAGTCGCACGTCGAGCTGCTGCACCAGATGGCGCGCGGGGAGGGCTTCGGCCTGGTCGTCGGCCAGGGCGTGAAGGACATGCAGGAGCACTTCGCCGAGCGGGGCTGGGGCGACCTGCAGTTCATGCGCGATTTCGGCATGCAGGTGAAAGGGCTCGAGTACTCGCAGTACCAGTCGAAGGAGTCGCTGGCGCAGCAGGGCGGCTACGCGTTGACCAACAAGGGGCCCCAGCACGACGAGGCCTGGCTGATCTTCATGGACATGGTCAACAACCAGATCCCGACCTTCGAGGACAAGGCGGAGGCGCTGCACTACTTCCCGCTGTTCCGCACCTGGTTCGGCCTGATGGGCCTCTGCAAGCTGCCGTGGAACGACATCGAGCCCGAGGACAACGCGAAGCACGGGAAGAACGCGGCGAAGGTGCCCGAGCACGTCCACAACTACCAGGAGCTCTACGCCGGCATCACCGGGCAGGAAGCGACGATCGACGATTTCATCCGGATGTCGGAAGGCGTCTACAACTTCCAGCGCGTGTTCAACCTGCGCATGGGCATGGGCGGGCGCAAGAGCGACTGGCCGCCCTACCGCTCGATGGGCCCGCTGACCAGGGAAGAGTACGAGTCGCGCGCCGAGCGCTACGACAAGCAGCTCGCGGACCTGATCGGCATCGATCCGGAGGGCAAGTCGACCGACGAGAAGATTGCGCTGCACCGCAAGTGGCGTGAAGACCGCTACAACAAGCTGTGCGACGCGGTCTACGCCCGCCGCGGCTGGACGAACAACGCCATCCCGACGCTCGAGACGCTGAAGAAGTTCAAGATCGATTTTCCCGACGTGGTCGCGGTGGTGACGCCGCATCTCTGAGACCACTGACAGGATTCGGGAGTCGGGATTCAGGATTCAGGTGGATTCGGGATACTGGATTCAGGCCAGTCACGACGAGGTTCTCGCAATGCCAGGGAAGGTCGAGAGCTATCGCGATCTCGAGGTGTGGCAGAAGGCAATGGACCTCGCCGTGGCCGCCTATCGGCTCACCGAGCCGTTTCCGGCGCATGAACAGTTCGGGTTACGCGCCCAGATTCATCGGTCCGCCGTGTCTGTTCCATCGAATGTGGCCGAAGGGCACGGCCGTTCCATCACGCGCGAGTACCTGCACCACCTCGCAATTGCTCACGGATCTCTCATGGAGCTCGAGACGCAGGTCGAACTGGCCGTCCGACTCGGGTTTGCGGAGACGCCTGCAGCGGAAGAGGTGCTCGCCGCCGCCGCCGAATGCGGTCGGATGCTCCACGGCCTGATTCGTCGATTGAAAGAACTGGCCGAGGCCCAGACGGTTACGAAGCCGAGGCGCTGAGGGCGAACTGAATCCTGACTCCCGACTCCCGACTCCTCCCATGATCACCGTCAACACCGAACCCATGCCGTGGCGCGAAGGGATGACCATCGCGGACATCCTGAAGATCCGCAACTACATCTTCCGCATGATTGCCGTGCAGGTGAACGGCGAGCTCGTCAAGCGGGGGACGTACGACAAGGCGGTCGTGCCCGACGGCGCGGACGTGCAGGTCATCCACATGATCTCCGGCGGATAGGTGCGAGCGTTCGTCGCCCATGACGTCCCTCCACGGACGTCCCAGGGTGACGGGCCACCGGACGGGCGACGGACCTCGGCGACATCGAGGGGATGGAGTGGGGCGCGTCAGACGCCGGGCTTGACCTTCAGGACGCCCAGTCTCGTCAGGAGACCCGTGAAGTCGTACACCCGCCGCTCCTCACGGATCAGCAGGTCATCGTCCAGCTCGATGAGCGAGACGCCTTCGAACTCGCACCGCCTGCCGGTGCCCGGCAATCCCATGAAGTCTCCCTTGTGGGTGGCGGTGACGGAGAACGGCAAGGCGATGCGATTGCCGTCGATGATGGGAGGGCCGAAGTCGAGGCGCCAGTCCGGGAACACTACGAAGAGCGCCGAATAGCTCCCGCAGATTCTGCGACCGCCCCTCGATGCGCGCGAACATCGGGCTGTAGACCACCCCGTGCTCGGCATGGTGATCGCAGAGCGCCGCGGCGTCATGCTGGTTCCATGCGATTGTGTGGCGATCGATGAACGCCGCGAGCTGCTCGTTGGCCATCGACTCCTCCGTCCCCGGTTGACGATGGGATCATCCCATTATCGCTCAACAGGAAGGCCGGAACCGGCCCCGTCTGTGGCGACCGACCGGAACGCTACCTGGCCACCTCGCTCATCAGCCCGACCGTGTTCTCCTCCGAGTCCTTGAAGAACGCGAGCCAGAGTTCGTGGCGGTCGTCCTCGTGGACTTTCGACGGCTGCTGCAGGGAGGTGACGCCGTGCGCCTCCAGCCCCGAAACCGCGGCCCGAATGTCGGCCACGCGGTAGTAGAGGATGGAGGTGCCGAGTTCCGGCTTGTCGGCGCGCGCAAGGTAGAGCCGCACGCCGCCGCAGTCGAAGAACGCCATGCCCGGGAACTCGAAGAGGAACTTCATGCCGAGCGTGTCGCGATAGAAGTTCCTCGCGCGCTCGACGTCCTTCACGATGATCGAGATCTGACCGATCGACTCGAGGGCAACGCTGGCCGGGGACATTCGCGCCTCCGCCGGAATCGGTCCGAGGTGATGCCTGGAACTTCAGGATACCAGAGAGCGGAGAGGCGGACGTCGCCGGCCGGCCGGCGCCCTCCACCTGAGCAGTGTCGAAGTCCGCAGGTCGTTCTGCCGCAGGTCGAAAGCAGGTCGCAAGCCGCAGGTCGCTCAGAAGGCGTCCGCGTGCCACCACGCGATCTCGTGCGGACCCAGCGGCGCAGCGGGCCATACCTTCGCTCCCAGCGGGCGCATCATCATCGTTACCGGCGAGAGCTCGTGGGCGGAGATCTCGAGTTGCGGCGGCAGGAACCCCGGCGGCAGCCAGCCGCGCAGGCGCATGACCCTTGCCGGGTCTCGCGCGATGATCGCCTGCAGCATCGCCCCGACGCGCGCGCCCGACGGGTCGCGGTCGCCGCACTCGGTGATCATGAAGAACTCGCCGACCTCGAGCAGGACCACGTAGGCGGCCGCGCGCCCGCCCTCCTCGACGACGAAGAACTCCACCTTGCGATGGCCGGGGGGGCCGCACGCGGCCAGCAGGCGCTTCCGGGTGATGGCGTGGCGGACGTAGTCGGGCTCGCGGGACAGCGCGAAGCGGAATCGCCCGGCCTGGACGCGGTTCATCTCGACGATAGACGGGAGGTCGCCGAAGTCGCCCGAGCGCATCGGGATGGCGGGCGTGCCCGGCCGCCTGAGCGGACCGACGGACAGCGCCACCTGGTTGACTGGAAGCCGGCGGAAGCCCAGGCGCTCGTAGTAGTGCGGGTCGATCTCGGAGAACAGCAGCGAGAGGCCGTAGCCGTCTTCGGCCGCCTTCTCGAGCATGCGGCGCAGCAGCTCGCCCGCGTAGCCGTGGCCGCGCCTGGCCTCGGGCGTGAACACCGCCCCGAGCCCGAGCATCTTCACGGGCCGGTGCTCGACGAGCGCCTCGAGCCGATAGCGCTTCGCCGTGGCGAGCAGCCGGCCGCCATCCACGAGGGCGACGCGCTGCAGGTGGGCGGCGCCCCACGGGGTGGCGAGCTGGGCCCGGTTGTACCTGCCGTAGGCCTCCCGCGTGAGACCTTCCCCCCAAACCGGGAAGGTCCCGTCGAGGATCTCCTCCAGCAGTTCCCCGGTCGCGGCCGCTACCTCGGATGTCATCGCACCATCTTACGGCCGCCGTCCGGCCTGCGACCTGCGGCTTTTGGCCTGCGGCCGCGTTACGCGTGTCACGCGTGCGATCGGCCGCCAGCCGCAAGTCGTCGGCCGCCAGCCCCCCTCTACAGACCCACCGTCACCCGTTCCGCGATCGCGAACCCGCGACGCTTGCACTGGTCCACGACCGTCTTCCCAGGCACCGCGAGTTCCACCGGCACCGCCCCGCGGCGCACCATGCCGTTCACCGCGGCAATCAGCACGATCGAGCCGTGCCAGCCGGTGAGGCGCTGCATGGCGGTGAACCCGGTCCTCTCGTCGTAGCGATCGACGAGTTCCACCACGGCTTCGGCCTTCCTGCCTTTCGTGGTCCCAACGCCCTTTACGCGCATCACGCAGACGTCCTTCACCTCGCTTCTGCAGATCTGCGGCGCGAGCAGCGCGTGGAAGACATCGCGAGGCACCACCCGTTGATTGCCGACCGCAATCGCGTCGAGGCCGAGCAGCCCGAGGTCCGAAAACGCCTTGAACTGCGCCACGTGGCCCGGGTAGCGAAGCGTCTTGTTCTCGAGCCGCTTCAGCTTGCCCTCGAACGTCCACGGCGAAGTCGACAGGCCCCCCGACGTGACGAAGGCTTCGAGCTTGCCGAGCGGCTCGGGGAACTCCAGCACCTCGTAGCCCGAGAAGCACGGCACCGGTGTCACCGTGCCGTCGCGCAGGAAGAACGCGTCGCCGTCGTACTCGTTGGTCAGGCCGCCGAGGTTGAACGTGCTGACGTAGTTCCAGGGCGCCTGGGGGTCCTGCGGCAGGCCGCCGTCCCAGATCAACACTTCCTCCGGCACCTCCACGAGTTCCATCACGTAGGTGCCGAGCGAGATGTTCAGGCCGGGGCCCATGCCGCAATCAGGGACGATCGTCACGCCCGCCGCGGCCGCCTCCGCGTCGAGCGCCAACTGCTGGCGGACGACGCCGGTGTTGCCGCCGAAGTCGGTCATATGGACCTTCTTCGCGATGGCGAGCCTCGTCATTTCGAGGTTGAAGGTGTAGTGCACCGAGCTGATGAGGCCGGTTGCGCCGTCCAGGTGGGGAGCGACCGCCGCCACGTCGGCAGCGTCCACCCGGTAGCCGCAGGCGACCTTCTTCCCGAGAAGCCCGTTCAGCCTGGCCGCGCCAGCCTGCGCCAGGGCAGGGTCGATATCGAGCAGGACCAGGCTCTCCGCGCGTCCGAACACCGCGAGATCGTAGGCCGCCGCCACACCCTGGCGCCCGGCACCGAGAACGACGTACTTGTGGTCCATGGAAGATTCCTTCGAGCGGGCGGCATGGCCCGCGGACGATTCTGCAGCGCGGGCCGGGGTCCGCCGGAAAGCAGTCAGCCGTCAGCTGGCCGCGAGTGATGATCTGCCTGCGCGCGATGTCGAGCCGGCCGAAGGCCCGAGCCGCAGCCGACGAACGCGACGCGGCCGCGAGCCGCAAGTCGCGAGCCGCAAGTCGCAGCCCGCAGGCCGCAAGCGACAGCAGGCAGCCAGTCTGCTGCCTGCCGCCTACTGCCCGGCCGCAGGCGCCGCTTCCCGCCCCGCCTCCAGGTGGTTCCAGTTGAGGATGGCGTTGAAGGCCAGGTTGAAGCTGCCGTGCGTCTGGTAGCGCCAGAACGGGCGGCTCGCGAACATCACCACGTGACCCTGGCCGAGCGGCGAGTCCACCACGACCGCGCGCCCGGTGAGAGCCTGCTGGCCGACGAGCCCGCCGCTCAGCAGCATGTCGTTCGGATCGGCCGGGAAGCGCAGGACGACGCGCGGCCGGGTGGACGCGTTGGCTGGCGCCGCGCCGGCCCCGCCCCGCCCTTGGCCCGTCGCGGCAGCGCCAGGCATCGCGCCGCGCTGGCCCCCGCCGCCCGCCGCCGGGACAGGGCCGTCCAGCGTCGCAAGCGTAGGCGCCACGGCATTAGGGTTCAGGTTCATCCCCACGCCGGGGATGGCCGCGCCGCCGCCGCGTCCGCCGCCGCCTGCGAATCCGCCGCCGCCCGCGTTCAGCACCGGTGCCTGGCTGAAGTAGACCGCGAGGGTGTCGCTGTCGTACCCGTAGGCAATCGGGCTCTTGCGGTCGGCGAACTGCGCCTTCAGGATCACGCCGCGGGCGAAAAGGCCGGCCGGCTCTTCAACGGTGACGCCGCTCACCAGGTGGTATTCGGGGAAGATCGTCGAGGTCGATCCCTCCGTGATCAGCAGTCCGCCGTCCTGCACGAACTTCATCACGTTGATCAGCCCCTCGAACCCCATCCCGCCGCGGATGTCGTCCGCGGAGTCCTGCACGCCGAGGTTGGGCGTCAACTCCGTTTTCTTGTAGGGGATCGGCTCGGCGCCCTGCACGCCGGTCACCTGCGCTTCGGCTGTGCCGCCGACGTGCGGGAAGATGATCACGTCGTACTTCTGGCGCAGCCCGGCTTCGCGCAGCTTCGTGTCCCCGATGTAGGTGTAGGGAATCTTCAGTTTGTCGAAGGCCAGGCGCACCCACCCCTCGTTCTGCGTGTTCGACCACGAGTGCACGAACGCGATCCGCGGCACCGTCAGCTCGTGAGACTTGACCGTCGGCGCCGACGCCACGGCGACCGCGCTGAGGCCGAACTGGTCGATCGACGCTTCGATCTTCGCCCGGTCCGCGTTCGGAATGATGAACGCGCCGGCGCCGAACTTCCGGCCGCCCGCCTCGAACGCTTCTTCCGCCGCCAGCATCTTCACGTCCTTGTTGGCAAAGCGGAACGGCGCAACGCTCGTGTCGCCGTTGTGATCGACGATGATCACGTTTCCGGTGCCGACGATGGCGCCGGGGATCTTCACGTCGGCAGCGACCAGCGTCATCGGCTGATCGAGCACGGTCTTGTCGGCGACCTTCGACACCTTGACGTTGCGCGCCAGCGGGATGGCCCAGCCGGTGTCGTCGTACGGGCTGGGGTTGGCCGGCGAGAAGAACTGCGTGTCGAGGAAGTTGACCGCGCAGCGGCTGTAGGGCTGATCCATCCGCACGACGTAATCGCCCTTCGCGACGCTGATGCCGCCGGCCGTGAAGGCCGCGTTGGCCGTGTGGACCTCGACGCCCTCGAGCCGCAGCAGGTTCACGAAGTTCGCCGCCTCGCCCCGCCGCCGCTGGCCGGCCGGGATTACCCACGCGTTCGGCGTCTCGCTCCTGCCCATTTCGACCGCGCGCTTGTTCTTCAGCCAGTAGTTCTCGAGCAGCATCTCGCGGTTCTTCGCGGTGAACTGCAGCGCGAGCAGCAGCGCCGACTGCTGGATGTTGACGTTGTTGCGCGGGCCCCACTTGATGGTCCGGAGCGGCGGGTTCGGGCGATACCACTCCCTGCTCAGGTCGGTCGTCAGCTCGCGGTTCTGCGGGCCGTAGCTCTCGGTCTCGTAGAAGCGCCCGATCGAGTTGTGCAGGTTGGCGATCCAGAACAGGTAGTTCGGCGTCCACCCGTCGTAGAACGAGCCGGTCCACACGCCCGGCACGCCGCGCTTGGTCATCTCGGCGACCTCGTATTCCGCGAGCTGCCACCACTCGTTGGTGAGCACCGGGTCCACCGCCGTGTTGTAGGGCCCGGCGCCGGTGGAGGCATACAAGTAGTCCTGCGACTCGTGCAGGTCGTGCAGGACCGTCGGGTGCCACTCGAGGTAGGTCTTCAGGAAGGTGCGCGTGATGTTCAGCCCGAGGCCGAGGCCGTCGCGGTTGTTGTCGTGCGCGACGTACTGGCCCCACCAGATCAGCGGCATGCGCTTGCCGGTCTTCTTCTGGTAGTAGAGGTTGTCCACCACCTTCTCGCGGCCGTCCACCTCGACCACCGGCGTCAGGAAGACGATGACGTTGTTCCTGATGTTCTGGATGAACGGCGTCTCCTCGACCAGCAGGCGATACGCGAGCTCCATCTGCATTTCGGCGCTGCCGGTCTCGCTCGAGTGCAGGTTGCCGCTCGCCCAGTAGATCGGTTTGCCCGACGCGACCAGCGCCCTCGCCTGCGCATCGGTCAGTTTCCGCGGGTCCGTCAGGTCGGCCAGGATCTTCTTGTACTTGTCGAGGGCCTTGATCGTGGCTTCGTCGGCAATCGCCATCACGATCATGTCGCGGCCTTCTTCGCTCTTGCCGATCGTGAACAGCCTGGCGCGGCCGGGCGCGGCCTTGGCCAGCGCTTCGAAGTAGGCCTTGATGTCCTTGTAGTACGTCAGCTCGTCCGGCGTCCCGACGATTCGTCCGAGGAACTTCATCGGGCTGGGGACGGTGGCCGAGGCGGGCAGGTGATCGACCAGCTCGGTCAGGATCCGCGGATCCTGCGTGTATTCCTTGATCTTGGCGGTGTACTCGGCGTCGATCTTCTGCCCGGCCGCCGCCGGCCTGGCCTGCAGGGCGCCGGTGCCCGACAGTACCGACCGGCGTTCCGCCGACGGCAAGCCCGAGCAGGCAGACGATGAAGAACAAGCGCTCGAGGCGCGTGAGCATCGGAAACCTCCTGTTGTCCGCAAGGGGAAAGTCAGACCCGCGGGTTATAGCACAAGGGAAAACCCCGCGCCAACCTCACCGGGCCCGCCGCTCAGGCCGCCGCCAGTCCGTCGGCCATCGAGGCACCCGCCAGATCCTTCTCCGTCACGCCGCCCTCGCTGTGCGTCGAGTAGCTCAGCGTCACCCGCTTGTAGTGGATCTCGATGTCTGGATGGTGGTCGGCCGCCTCGGCGCCGGGTACCAGCCGGCTCACGAACGCGACGGCCTCGGGGAAGCCGCCGAAGGTGAACGTCTTCACGATGGCGCCGCGGTCGAAGCGCCAGCCGGCGAGCGACGCCAAGCGCCGCCCGATGTCGTCGGGAGTCAGCAGGGACATGGGGACCTCGAAAGCGGCTCGCGGGCCGCAGGAGCACGTCGGCCTCAAGGAGCGGTCCGGCCAATCACGTCTGGTTGCCTGCGGCCAGTGCGTCTTCGCCCGGCTCGTCCACTCTGAGAACGGCGGTGTGCTTCTTCAGCAGGCTGCAGACGACGAAGACGACGGCGGTGAGGAGGAAGAAGCCGGTCCAGAAGGGGTCGAACACGGTCCGGCCGGTCGCCATCGCGGAGCGCGCGAGGTCCAGGACGAGGAGCACCGATCCGATCACGAGCAGGCCGTGGAATTCGCGTCCGAGAACCCGGCGCCAGACGAACGGCGTGGCGGACCGCTCGAAGAGCGACCACCGCGGAATCATCGCGGGCACACGCTCGGCCCACCGGCGGAACGCGTCCCCGAACCGGCCCTCGAGAAAGACTTCCTCGCGCGCCGCAATCCGCTCGTGGTAGAGGATGCCGAGCAGCGCGACGAGAATAGGAACGTACCACGTCGTCGTGAAGCAGGCGAAGCCGATGGCGGTCAGCGTGTTGCCCAGGTAGAGCGGGTGCCGCACCACCGAGTAGAGCCCCGTCGTGCGCAGCATCGAGGCGCGGGGGTTGGTGGTGCTCCGCTCCGACGTCCCCGCCGGGGCGGTGCCAATGGCGGCGACGCGCACCGCGAGCCCCGAGAGCGCGATCGCCAGGGACACCAGCTGCCACGCCCGCAGCGCCGGCGGCAGCGTCGCCGGCAGCCGCGCGTCGGCCAGGCCCAGCAGGAACAGGGGCAGCAACAGGAGGGGCAGCTGGCCCCGCCAGCGGAAGAGCACGTCGCCGGAACGGGGAATCTCGTCGAGCAGCTTCACGCCACACGATGATCGCACGAATCGGGGGCGACGGGGACAGGCGACGCCCCATTCCCCCGCCGGAGACAGGCTGACCACTGAGGGTGACGACCGATTGACCGAAAACCTCGCAAGATTGCCTCCGGCTTGCGAAAACCGCGGGAATCCGGCGGCGGGCCCGGGTACGGCTATTGCTCTGGCGGAAGATGTCAGGAGTTCTCCATGGTATCCAAGCCGTTGGCGTTTGGCCTCCTCGTTGGCGCGTGCGTGGTCGCGGCCGGAGGCGGCGCCTACGTCGCCACACTGCATAATGCCCGCTCTGCGGCGTCGGCGGCGGCGTCGGCGCGCGCGCCTGCCATCCCCTCTGCGCCCCTACCCGTAGAGTCAGGACAGGCGACGTCCACAATTCCTACCGTTCCGAGTGCCGCCGGGGACCAGGGTACGGCCCGGGTTGGCGGTTTTGAAGCGCCTGCCGCCAGCGCTCCGACGCGGGCGACGCCCGCAAAGTCCGACCAGAAGGCGCAGGCGAGGCGTGAACCGAAGGTAGAGGCTCCCCCTGTGACGGCCCAACCGACCGATCTGCCGTTGGCGGCTCAGGGCACCAGCCCGGTGGCCGTGCCGGCGCCCCAGCCGGTCCCCGTCGATCCTGGCTCGGTCGCCCAGCGGCCGTGGCCGGGTCCCCCAACGACCACCGCGGTGCCCGTTTCCGGCGGTTTCGGGAGCGCCGAGCCCGTTCGGCCCGACCTCGACGCCCAGGTGCACGACAACGTGAACCTGTGGGAAGAACTGGTGGTCCCCGCCGAGTCCGTGCTGGGCCTGCAGCTCGAATCGACGCTGAACACCGAACAGGCTCGGCTCGAGGACCGGGTGGACGCGCACGTCACGCGCGACGTGCGCGTGAGGGGCCGGGTGGCGATCCCGGCCGGCGCTCGCGTGGTCGGCTCGGTGATGCTGGTGGAGCGGGGCGGCAAGATGAAGGATCGGGCGCGGATCGGCATCCGCTTTCACACGCTCGTGCTCGCCGACGGCACCAAGATGCCGATCAGCACCGACACGCTCTACCGGGAGAGCGAATCGCCGGGAAACAAGGCCTCGGCGAAGATCGGCGGCGCTGCGATTGGCGGCGCGATCATCGGCGCGATCATCGGCGGCGGCAAGGGCGCGGCGATAGGCAGCGGCATCGGGGCCGCCGGCGGCACGGCAGCGGCGATGACCTCCGACCGGATGGCCGTCGTGCTTCCCGCCGGCACGACGGTGAGCGTCCGAACCCAGGCGCCGATCGCGGTGACCGTCGAAAAGTAGCCGCCGGATTGGCTACAATGCGGGCATGTCGACCATCAACCGCCATGCCCGCTCCGTCCTCTTCTTCCTCTCCGTCTTCACCCTGATCGGCGCCGCGGCGCCGCTCGAAGCGCGCCAGGCCGCCGCGCCGCAGGCCGCCTCACAAGCACCGGCGCCCGCGAAGGACGCCGTGGCCGGCGTCCGCAACTACACGAAAGTCGATGCCACCCTGGCCTGCGGGGGCGCCCTGTCGCCCGAGGCCTATGCCGCGCTGAAGCAGGCCGGCTACGCATCCATCGTCAATCTCCGCGACGCGTCCGAGGCGGGGGTGAACGTCGAGGAGGCACAGAAGTACGCGAAGGAGGCCGGGCTGAAGTACTACCACCTGCCCTTCGTGACCGCGAAGCCGGATCCGAAACAGCTCGACGAGTTCCTCAGGCTGGTGGCGGCTCCCGAGAACCAGCCGATGATGCTGCACTGCGCCAGCGGCACCCGGGCCTCGCAGTTCTGGGCCGTCAAGCGCGTGCTGATCGACGGCTGGCCGGTCGAGAAGGCGATGAACGAGCTTCCCGACTTGTCGAAGAACGCCAGCGAGCCGCTGCGGACGTTCATCCTCGACTACATCAAGGCGCACGCCAAGGGGCGTCCGTGACGGACGGTCGGCGCGACACGGGAGACATGGACCCCGAGGTCTTCCGGCGGGAAGGCTATCGCGTCGTCGACTGGATTGCCGAGTACTTCGCCCACCCGGAACGGTACCCGGTGCTGTCGCGGGTGAAGCCGGGCGACATCGAGCGGTCGCTGCCCGCGCACGCCCCCGAGCAGGCCGAGGACTTCGCCGCGATTCTCGCGGACTTCGACAAGCTGATCGTTCCCGGAATCACGCACTGGAACCACCCGGGCTTCTTCGCGTATTTCGCGATCACCGGCAGCGGTCCCGGCGTGCTGGCCGAGTTCCTGTCGGCCGCGCTGAACGCCCAGGGCATGCTCTGGCGCACGTCACCTTCGGTCACCGAGCTCGAGGCAGTCGCGCTCGGGTGGCTCCGCCAGCTCGTGGGACTGCCCGACTCGTTCGAGGGCGTGATCTACGACACCGCGTCGATGTCCAGCCTGCACGCGCTGGCGACGGCGCGCGAGGCGGCGATTGCCCGCGTGCGGCAGGCCGGCATGGCCGGCCGGCCCGAGCTGCCGCGATACCGGGTCTACTGCTCCGATCAGGCGCACTCGTCGATCGACAAGGCGGTCATCCTGCTCGGCCTCGGGCACGAGAACCTGCGGCGGATCGAGTCGGACGCCGACTTCCGCATGCGGCCCGACGCGCTCGGGCGCGCGATGGCCGAGGACCGCGCGGCGGGACTGGTGCCCATGGCGGTCGTGGCCACGGTGGGGACGACGTCCACGACGAGCGTCGATCCGGTGGACGCGATCGCCGACATCTGCGCCGGCGAGCAGGCGTGGCTGCACGTGGACTGCGCGTACGGCGGGTCGGCGGCGATCGTTCCCGAGCATCGCCACATCCTGCACGGCGTCGAGCGCGCCGACTCGATGGTGATGAACCCGCACAAGTGGCTGTTCACGCCGTTCGACCTGAGCGCCTTCTACTGTCGCCGGATGGACCTGCTCCGTCAGGCGTTCTCGCTCACGCCCGAGTACTTGCGAACGACCGAAGAGGGCGCGGTGAAGAACCTGATGGACACCGGCGTCCAGCTCGGCCGACGGTTTCGCGCGCTGAAGCTCTGGATGATCCTGAGGTTCTTCGGCGCCGAGGGCATTCGCGCGCGGCTGGTCGAGCACATGCGGCTGGCGCGGCTCTTCGGCGCCTGGGTGGACGCCGAGCCCGATTTCGAGCGGCTGGCGCCGGTCCCGTTCAGCGTGGTCTGTTTTCGTGCGCGTCCGCGCGGCCGGGAGTGGGCCGAGGCCGAACTCGACACCCTCAACCAGCGCCTGCTCGATGCGCTGAACGCCACCGGCGAGGTGTTCCTGTCGCACACCAAGCTGAATGGCCGGTTCACGCTGCGGCTGGCGGTGGGCAACCTGCGGACCGAGGAGCGCCACGTGGCCCGCGCCTGGGAGTTGGCCAAGAACCTGCTCGCGGGCTTCACCGTGTAGCGGGGTGTCGTCGCTCGGGCAGGTGTGGCGGGGCGGCCTGCCGGCGCGCCGGGAGACCTACCGCGCCGCTCGCCGCGCCTGCGCGAGCAGGTCGGCCGGGTCGAGCGCCTCGCCGCCGCGCACGACCAGCCTGATCCGCCGCAGGTCTTCGACCTTCGCGAGCGGATCTCCCTCGACGGCGAAGAGATCGGCCTTGAAGCCGGCCCGGATCTCGCCCAGCGTCGTACCCGTTCCCAGCATCTCCGCGCAGTTGATCGTTGCCGCGCGTATCGCGTCGGCCGGTGACAGGCCTGCCTTCACCAGCAGCGACAGCTCGCGGTGCACGCCCGCGCCCGGCACGGTGTAGCCGGTCGATTCTGCATCCACGCCCGTTGCCAGGCGCACGCCGGCCGAGAAGAGCGCCTTGACCAGTCGGGAGCGAGCGTCCGCGGCGGCCGCCGCGGCAGTGCCGCGCGGCCATCCGGGCAGGTGCGCCCGGGCGATCAGCGCCTCGCGCCACCTGGCGGGCAGCACGGCGACCGCCGGGTCGGCTTTCAGCTCCTCGGCGTCCAGCGTCCCATTGAACGAACCCAGCAGCGGGATCAGGGTCGGCGTCCGACGCAGGCCCTTGGGAATCACCGGGCGGAGGTCTGCCGGGCCGGCGCTGCGCCAGAGGTAGTCGAGCGCCGCGTCCCGGTCGCCGGCCGGGAAGTCCGGCCGCGCCTTCAGCTCGTTCTCGCGATCCTCGACGCTTCGCGTGTAGAAGCCGACGCGGTCGACGGCGTCGACGCCCATTCGCAGAAGGTCCGCGATGGCCGTCGCGCCAGGCTCGGCGCTCACCTGCAGCCGTCCGGCGCGCGCGGCCGCCACGATGGCGCGGACGACGTCCGCGCCAGTGGACGGACCGACAGAAACCCACTCCGCCCCGAGCGACGCCTGCTGCGCCACCTCGCGGCGGGCCGACGGCGCGTCGCCCACGGTCCTGGTGGTGAACGACATGGTCGGCCGCTGGTCGAGCCGCGGGCCCGAGATCGCGAGCCGAGGCGCGAGGATGTCTCCATTCGCCGCCCGCTGGCGCTCCGACGCGGCCCAGGGAAGCCGAGCCCTGACGACCCTGTACCTGTGTGACGCCGTGCGCGAGAGCCATCGCGTAGTAGAAGTCGGCGTCGGCCGCCCCGTCGGGTGACGCGGCAGCGAACATGTCGCCGAGGCCGGGAACGAGCGTCGCGCCGGACAGGTCGATGCGCCGCGTTCCAGGGGGGAGGGTCGCCGGGGTCGACGCCGAGATCCTCTCGATCCGATCGCCGTCGATTAGGACGGCGGCGGCGGGGAGGTAGCGCCCGCCCCGGGCGTCGAGGATTCGCGCGCCGACCAGCAGCAGCGGTTCCTTCACAGGCTGTGCCGCCGCGGCAGGGCCGAAGAGCGAGGGTTCGACACCGACGAGAGCCAGCAGGAAAGCTGGGAACGCCAACCAGCGGGCGGCAAGGCGGGCCTTCATGACAGTCGCAAGCATAGTTCGTCCCCCCGCACCCGACTCGTCCCCCCAGCTATCCAGTTCCCGAGTTGTCCAGTTATCCAGTTGCCCAGTTGCCCAGTTGCCCAGTTATCCAGTTCTCCAGTTCTCCAGTTGCCCAGTTCCCCAGTTGCCCAGTTCCCCAGTTGGCTGGTCACCCGCCAAAGGCCGATTCCGGCGCGCCCGATGCGACCGCACGTCCCCGGTCGAGCACGATGACGTGGTCGGCGACGGCTCGGACTTCGCCGGCGTCGTGGCTGACGTAAGCCATCGGCACTCCCAGTTCGTCGCGGATGCGTCGCAGGCAGGGAGCGATGCGGCGGCGCAGCGAGAGGTCGAGCGCGGCAAGCGGTTCGTCGAGCAGCAGCAGCTTCGGCGACGACATCAGCGCCCGCGCGAGCGCCACGCGCTGCCGTTCGCCGCCCGACAGCGACGCCACCTCGCGGTCGATCAGGTTCTCGATCTCGAGGATCTCCAGGACCGTCGCCAGCGCGATGCTGCTGCCCCGATTGGCGCCGTACAGCACGTTCTTCCGGACGTTCATGTGCGGGAAGAGCACGGAATCCTGTGGAACGTAGCCGATCCCCCGGTCCCGCGCCGGCAGGTTCACGTGCTGGTGCGACGAGTACAACGCCCGCCCGCCCGCCGCGATCACGCCAGCGGCCGGCCGGCGCAGCCCGGCGACCGCCTCCAGCGCCGTCGTCTTGCCCGAGCCGGACGGGCCGAACAGCGCGACCACCACGACGTCGAGCTGTTCGTGCAGTTCGAGCGTGAAGTCGCCCTGGCGGAGCACGAAGTCGAGCTGCAGGCGGGTGCGCACGTCAGCCTCGCCCCTTCACCAGGACGTTCGACACCCAGACCGCCGCGAACGCGATGGCCACCGAGACGGCCAGCAACAGACCGGCCTGCGCATCCTGGCCGGTCTCGATGTAGTTGAACATCGCGACCGCGACGGTCCGCGTGCGTCCGGGGAGGCTGCCGGCGACGACGATTGTCGCGCCGAACTCGCCGACGGCGCGTGAGAATCCGAGGAGCGCGCCCGCCAGCACGTCGCGCGACGCGAGCGGCAGGCTCACCGTGAAGAACACGCGGGCGGGTCCTGCGCCCAGCGTCTCGGCCACCTGTTCGTACCGCCGCGTCACCTGCTCGAAGCCGACCCGCGCCGTTCGCACCACGAGCGGGAACCCGATGACGGCCATGGCCGCGACCACCGCCTTCCACGTGAAGACGACGTCCACGTTGCCGGCGGCGAGGAGGGCGCCGAAGGGCCCGCGGTGCCCGAGCACGTAGAGCAGCACGAGGCCCGTCGCTACCGGCGGCAGGACGAGCGGCAGCGACACGAGCGTTTCGAGGACGACCTTTCCCGGGAAGTTCCTGCGCGCCAGCAGCCAGGCGAGCAGGATGCCGGGCGGCAGCATCACCAGCGTGGCCGCCAGCGCCACGCCGACCGTGAAGAGCGCGATGCGCCACAGTGCCGCCCAGTCGGCTCCTTCGCGTGCGGGGCGGCCCTGGTTCGGGGGTGGCGGCGCCTGGCCGGGCACCGCGAAGCCGAACTTCTCGAACACCGCGCCGGACGCCGGGGTCCTCAGGAAGTCGAGGAAGTCCCGGGCGCGTTCGATCCGCGGCGACGCGGCCACGATGACCGCGGGGTAGACGATCGGGTTCGCGGGGTCCTCCGGCAACTCGAAGGCGACGACCAATCCCCGGGCGATCGTCGCATCGCTCCGGTACACGATCGCCGCGTCGACCTCGCCGCGTTCGAGTGCCGTGAGGGCGGCGCGCACGGACACGCCGGGAACGATCTTCGGCTCGATGCGCGACCAGAGGCCGAGCGATCCGAGGTCGCGCCTGGCGTAGACGCCAGCCGGCACCGCGGCCGGATCTCCCGCCGCGATCCGTTTGACCGCCGGGTCGAGCAGGTCGCCGACCGCACGGAGGCGCGCCGCCCTCCGCGGGTCGGCCATCACGACCAGGCGGTTGGAGAGAAGGGACACGCGGCTGCCGGGCACGGCCTTGCCGGCCGCCTCGACGACCCGAAGCTGTGCCGCATCGGCGCTGATGAAGACGTCGACCGGTGCGCCCGCCACGATCTGCCGGGCCAGGCTGTTCGACGCGCCGACATTGAGGAGGACGCGCACGCCCCGCTCGCGCTCGAAAGCCGCCGCCAGCTCGCCGAGCGCCTCGCTCAGGCTGACGGCCGCCGAAACCACCAGCGTTTCCTGCGGCGGCTCCGCCCCACCGGGGACGGCGGCTCGACCGGCCAGCGGCGCGGCAAGAACGGCAACGATCGGGATCAGGCAACGCAGGCGGCGCATCGCGGACGACCTCGATATTAACACTCGTTTGACAGCCGACCCCGGACCCGCTAGGCTAGGAACCAATGCGTCAGCTCGTTCATCGGTCCCACCGCCATCACCATCACCGCTCCACGAGCGGGCCGGCGGAGGCGCACGCATGAGGTAGTTCGCACCAGCTGAACGCGACGATTCATGAAGCCTCGCCGGAAACGGCGGGGCTTTTTGTTTAGGGGAGAAGACATGATCGATTTCAGCAAGCTCGGAGGTTTGATCCCGGCCGTCGTGCAGGACGCCCAGAGCGGCGAGGTGCTGATGGTCGCCTTCATGAACGAGGAGGCGCTGGCCGTCACGCGTCGCACCGGCGCGGCGACCTTTTTCAGCCGCACGCGGAACGCGCTCTGGACGAAGGGTGAGACGTCGGGCAACCGGCTCGACGTTCGCCAGATCCTGCTCGACTGCGACCGCGACACCGTCCTGCTGAAGGTCGAACGGCGCGGCGCCGGTCGGGTCTGCCACACCGGCGAGCGCAGCTGCTTCTTCTCGGAACTGGCGCTCCAGCCTGCGGGCGCCGACGGCGGTGCGCGATGAAACTGAAGCTCGGCATCCCCAAGGGCTCGCTGCAGGACGCCACCGTGCAGCTGTTCGCCAGGGCGGGGTTCAATCTCTACGTGAGCACGCGGTCCTACGCGCCGGGCGTCGACGACCCCGAGTTGGAGTGCCTGCTGATTCGCGCGCAGGAGATGGCGCGTTACGTGGCCGACGGCGTGCTCGACGCCGGCCTCACCGGCCAGGATTGGATCGCCGAGCAGGCGGCCGCCAACCCGCGCGGCCGGGTCGTGCCGATAGCCGACCTGGTCTACGCGAAGCAGAGCTTCGGCAAGGTCCGCTGGGTGCTGGCCGTGCCCGACGGCTCGCCCTACCAGCAGCCGGCCGACCTGCGCGGGGCCACGATCGCGACGGAGCTGGTGCGGGTCACCGAGCAGTACTTCGCGCGGTTCGGCGTCGGCGTCAACGTCGAGTTCTCGTGGGGCGCCACGGAAGTGAAGCCGCCGGTGCTCGCGGACGCCATCGTCGAGGCCACCGAGACCGGCTCCACGCTGCGCGCCAACCGCCTGCGGATCATCGACACGGTGATGGAATCGAACACGCAGCTGATCGCCAACGAGGCGGCGCTCGCCGACGAGTGGAAGCGGGCGAAGATCGACAACCTCTCGCTCATGCTCCGCGCGGCGATCGAAGCGCACGGCCGGGTGGGCCTGATGCTGAACGCGCGGAAGGACGACCTGCCGGCGATTCTCACGCTGCTTCCGGCGCTGCAGCGCCCGACCATCTCGCAGCTGAGCGACCCCGATTGGGTCGCGGTGAACACCATCATCGAAGAGCGGATGGCGCGCGACCTGATCCCGAAGATCAAGGCCGCCCGCGGCCAGGGCATCGTCGAGTACCCGCTGAACAAGATCGTGCTGTGAGGCCTATGCTCGCGATCATCTCCTCGTCCGACTCGCGTTCGCTGGAGCGTCTGTTCGACCGCCGGCCGTCCCGCGATCCGCTCGTCCGCCGGACCGTGGCGGGCATCGTCTCGGCGGTGCGGAAGCGGGGGGACGCCGCGCTGCGCCGTTACGCGAAGCGGTTCGACGATCTCGAGGGGCCCCTCGAGATCACGGCGGCGGAAATGCGCGACGGGGCCCGCCGGGTGCCCCGGGACGTGCAGCGCGCCCTCGCGCGGGCGGCCGCGAACATCCGGCGGGTCGCCGAGGGGCAGCGGCCGCGATCGGTTCGCATCGCGGTCGCGCCCGGCCTCACCGTGACCGGGCGCGTGGTCCCGCTGGACCGGGTCGGCTGCTACGTCCCCGCCGGGCGCTACCCGCTGCCGTCTTCGCTCCTGATGACCGCGATCCCGGCTCGCGTCGCGGGGGTGACCGACGTGATCGCCGCCTGCCCGCGCCCCGATGACCTCGTGATGGCCGCCGCGAGGGAAGCCGGCGTGACGCGGATGTTCAGGGTCGGCGGCGCGCAGGCGGTGGCCGCCCTCGCCTACGGGACGGAATCCGTGCCGCGCGTCGACAAGATCGTCGGACCGGGCAACCGCTACGTCGCGGCTGCCAAGGACCTCGTGTCGGCCGACTGCGCCATCGATTTCCACGCCGGCCCCTCGGAGGTGGTCATCGTCACCGACACGATCCCGCCCGCCTGGGCGGCCGCGGACCTCCTGGCGCAGGCCGAGCACGACCCGGACGCGAGGGCGGTGCTGATCACCACGCGGCGGCGCTACGCCGAACGGGTCGCGCGGGAAGTCGCGCTCAACGTCCCGGCGTCCGGTCCCGCGGCCGCGGCCCTCCTCGAGCACGGCGCGATCGTGGTCGCCGGATCGCGGCAGGAGGCGCTCGACCTGGTCAACCGGTTCGCGCCGGAGCACGTGCTGTGCGACGACGTTCGGACGGCGCGCGCCATCACCCGCGCGGGGACGATCTTCGTCGGGGCCACGACGGTGCCGGCGGCGGGCGACTACGCGACCGGGTCGAACCACGTCCTGCCGACGGCGGGTGCCGCACGCTTCCGCGGAGGTCTCTGCACGGCCGACTTCGTCCGGGTGATCGCGGTTCAGCAGGTGCGGCCGCCGGCGCTCGCGCGCCTCGCGCCGACGGTCACGAGCCTGGCTCGCGCCGAGGGGCTCGAGGCGCACGCGCGTTCGATCGAGGTCAGGAGGCAGTAGGAGATGGACTACCAGAGACTGCCGGAGCCGGGCGACGGGTTGCGGCTGCACCTGAACGAGAACACCGGCGGCTGCTCGCCGAAGGTGCTCGAGGCGCTGCGCGCGATCACGCCCACGCAGGTGTCCTTCTACCCCGATTACGGACCCGCCACCTCGGCCTGCGCGACGCTTCTCGGCGTCGATCCCGCGTGGGTGGCGCTGACCAACGGCCTCGACGAAGGCATCTGGGCCGCGGCGAGTTCGTGCCTGAGAGCCGGCGACGCCGCGGGCGAGGCGATCATCTCCGAACCCGCCTTCGACATGTACGCGGCGTGCGTGAAGGCGGCCGGCGGACGCCTGGTGGCGGTCCCGCCTCGGGCCGACCTGGCGCTCCCGCTCGCCGCAATCCTGCAGGCGGTGACGCCGCAAACGCGACTCGTCTTCCTCTGCAGCCCGAACAACCCGACCGGCCTTGCCATTCGCAACGCCGAGGTCGCCGCCGTGGCGGCGGCGCTGCCGCCCGGGGCGCTGCTGTTCCTGGACGAAGCCTACGTCGACTTTGCCCGCGGCTCGTTCTTGCCGCTCCTCGGGGACTTTCCGAACGTCGTCGTCGGCCGCACGTTCGCCAAGGCGTACGGCTTGGCGGCCCTCCGCATCGGCTGCGTCGTCGGCCGTCCCGAGGCGGTGTCGCTGGTGCAGCGGGCGATCCCGCCCTACAGCCTCAACGTCTGCGCGATCCAGGGGATGCTGGCGGCGATTGCCGACCGCGAACACCACCGCTGGTACTGCGGCCAGGTCGCGGAATCGCGGGAGCTGATCTACCAGGCGTGCAGGCGGCTCGGGCTGGAGTGGTGGCCCAGCGAGGCGAACTTCGTGCTGATCAGGGTCGGCCCGCGCGCGGCGGCCCTGGTGGGAGCGGTCGCGCGGCGCGGCATCTTCATCCGCGACAGGACGAGCGAGCCGGGCTGCGAGGGGTGCGTGCGGATCACGGCCGGCGTCGTGGCGCACACGCGCGCCTGCGTGGCGGCCGTCGAGGAGGCGCTGTGCGAAGCGGAGTGATCGTGCGCAGGACCGCCGAGACGGACGTCCGGATCCGCCTGCGGATCGAAGGCCGCGGCCGTTCCAGCGTGTCCACCGGCATACGGTTCCTCGACCACATGCTCGAGCTCGTCGCGCGGCACGGCGTGTTCGACCTGGACGTCCAGGCGACTGGCGACCTCGACGTCGATCAGCACCACACGGTCGAGGACGTGGGCATCGCCCTGGGCGAAGCCTGCTCCTCCGCGCTGGGAAGCCGCCGCGGGATCAACCGCGCGGGGTACTTCGTCATGCCGATGGACGAGACGCTCGCGGTTGCGGCGCTCGACCTCGGCGGCCGCGCCCACGCGGTCGTCGCGGTGGGCGTCCGTGCCCGGCGCGTGGGCGACCTGCAGGCCGAGCTGGTGGCCGACTTCTTCGACGGCTTCGCCCGCGGCGTTCGCGGCAACGTGCACGTCAAGGTCCTCTACGGCCGGTCGTCCCACCACCGGGTCGAAGCGGCCTTCAAGGCGTTCGGCCGGGCGCTGCGGGTGGCGTGCTCGAAGGATCGCCAGCTCGGCAGGCTGCTGCCGTCCACCAAGGAGCTGCTGTGATCGCGATCGTGGACTACGGCGCCGGGAACCTGGCGTCCGTCCGGAAGGCGTTCGACGCGGTTGCGGCAGACGCGCGTGTGGTGCGCGACGCCTCGGACCTCGCCTCTCCGCGTGCCATCGTGGTGCCGGGCGTCGGCCATTTCGGCGCGACCGCGGCGCTGGGCGCCGCGTGGCGCGAGGCGATCGGCCATCACGTCGGGGCGGGACGCCCGCTGTTGGGTATCTGCCTCGGGATGCAGTGGCTGTTCGAGGCGAGCGACGAGGCGCCCGGCTGCCCCGGGCTGGGCCTGCTGTCCGGCGCCTGCTTCCGTCTCACGCCGCCGGCCGGGGACGTTCGCTGCAAGGTGCCCCACGTCGGCTGGAACCAGTTCGACCGCGTCCGGCCGTCGGCAGCGTTGCAGGGGATTGAGGCCGGCGCGCACGCCTATTTCACGCACTCCTACGCCGCGCCGGTCGGTCGCGACTGCGTGGCGGTCACCACGCACGGCGAGTCGTTCGCGGCGGTGGTCGAGCGTGGAGCCGTCTGGGGCACGCAGTTCCACCCCGAGAAGTCGGGCGACTGCGGCCTTGCGATCCTCAGGAACTTTCTCTCGATCGTGCGGGAGTGACGCGACGCGGGAGGGCACCGATGCTGGCCAAGCGAATCATCGCCTGCCTCGACGTTCGGGACGGGTCGGTCGTGAAGGGCGTCCGGTTCGAGCAGTTGCGGCAGGCCGGAAACCCGGCCGAGCTGGCGAGGCGATACAACCGGGAAGGCATAGACGAGCTGGTGATCCTGGACGTGACCGCGACCATCGAGTCGCGCCGCGCGATCGAGTCCACCATCAAGGAGGTTGCCGCCGAGCTCTTCATCCCGCTCGCCGTCGGCGGCGGCATCCGCAGCCTGGACGACGCCGACTCCGTGATTGGCGCGGGAGCCGACAAGGTGAGCGTCAACACGGCCGCGCTTCGCGCCCCGTCCATCATCACGTCCATCGCCAGCCGCTTCGGCAGCCAGGCGGTGGTCGTGGCCATCGACGCCGCACGGCGCGGGGCGGGCTTCGCCGTCTATGCCCGCAGCGCCCAACTGGACGCCGGGCGCGACGCCGTGGCCTGGGCGCGGGAGGCCGAATCGCGGGGTGCAGGCGAGATCCTCCTCACGTCGATCGACCGCGACGGCACCCGCGAGGGGTTCGACTGCGAGCTGACGGCGGCCGTGTCCGACGCCGTTTCGATCCCGGTCATCGCGTCGGGCGGGGCCGGCGGCTTCGACCACTTCGTGGACGTCTTCACGCGCGGCCACGCCGACGCCGCGCTGGCAGCCTCGATCTTCCACTACGAGGAGTCCGCCGTTCGCGACCTCAAACGACACCTTGCTGCCGCCGGCGTCCCGGTGCGATGCTAGTGTTCCATGCTCATCCCCAGCATCGACTTGAAAGGCGGCAAGGTCGTCCAGCTCGTCCAGGGCGACCGGGTGGCGATTGAAAGCTCGGACGTGTTCCGCTGGGTCCGGCGTTTTCAGCACTTTCCCGTGGTCCAGCTCATCGACCTCGATGCGGCGATGTCCACCGGCAACAACGACGACCTCGTTCGCCGCGTGTCGGCGAAGCTCGCCTGCCGGGTCGGCGGCGGCATCAGGTCGGTCGATCGCGCGAAACAGGTGGTCGACGCCGGCGCGAAGAAGATCATCCTCAGCACCGCCCTGTTCAAGGACGGAAAGCCGGACCTGGCGTTTGCCGCGAAGGTGTGCGAAGCGGTCGGGCGCGAGCGCGTGGTGGCGGCGGTCGACACCCGCGGCGGCCGTCTCGTCACGCACGGCTGGCGCACCACGCTCGCCATTACGCCGATCGAGGCGATGAAGGCGCTCGAGCCCTTCTGCGACGAGTTCCTCTACACCGACGTCGATCACGAAGGCCTGATGCAGGGGATGGACATGGCCGCCGTCCACGCCATCCGCACCGCGACGGTCCGCCACCTGTCTGCCGCCGGCGGCATCACGACGCAGGCGGAAGTGGACGACCTGGACGCCAGGGGGATCGACGCGGTCGTCGGCATGGCCATCTACACGGGGGCGTTGCAGCTGGAGGCGCCGAAGAAGCCGGGCACGAGCGGCTAGCGACTCCGGTTCCACGGCTCGGGCAACGTTCCGCCGCGGCATCCCGTCTATCCAGGCAGCGGAAGGAGCGTGCCGATGAAACCTCTTCGATGTGCCTGGATTGCCGCCCTCATGGTCTGCCTGCTCCCGGCCTTCGTCATGGCCCAGGAGACCGAGCGTGTTCACAAGGTCGTCCCCCTCGGGGCCGGCGGAACCCTCTCGCTGCACAACTTCTCTGGCGAGGTCCGCATCGTTGGAGCCGACGTCAACGAGGTGACGATCGACGCCGTGCGAACGGCGCCGCGCGACCGGCTCGACCGCATCAAGCTCGACATCCAGTCGTCCGGGTCCGCGGTGACCATCGAGGCCAACAAGAAGGATGGCGACGGGGAGGGCGAGAAGAACAACGTCGTGAAGACGGAGTTCGACATCCAGGTGCCTCGGAGCACCGCGCTCGACGTCGACGTGTTCAGCAGCGACGTCCGCGTGCGCGGCGTCTCGGCGAAGCAGTCGATCAAGACGTTCTCGGGCGGAGCGCACGTGGAGGACGCGGCGTCGAGCGTGGCGTGCAAGACGTTCTCGGGCGCCGTCTCGGTGAAGATGTCCGCGGCCGCTCCCGACGCGGACCTCGAAACGTTCTCGGGCGGCATCGAGCTGAGACTGCCGGACAACGCGCGGGCCGCGCTGTCGTTCGACTCCTTCAGCGGCAGGATGACCGCGGACTTCCCGCTGACGCTCCAGGAGCAGCGGAAGGGCCACCTGCGCGCCGACCTCAACGGCGGCGATCCGCAGCGGCCGGTTCGCCTGAAGACGTTCTCGGGCGACGTGAAGGTTGGCAAGTAGGTCGATTCGGAGCGGATCACGGGCGCCCAGGCGGCCGGTCACGGCGAACGGCTGCCAGCCTGAGCACCCATGATCCGCCCCTTCCCACTTTACATCTGCCGCCCTGCCTTGCGACACTAACTGCCTACGACACCTTCGCGTCGGACCTTCGCATCTGCGCCCGCTGACGGCGACCCGGTGCTTGCACGGCACGGCCGGTCTGGAGCAGGCGCTCCGAGCCTGACGACTGCCGCCTTCCGCGTCGGCATCGGAGCTTCTCGTTGGGGCCGCCCGTCGGGCGCCGCCGTTGCCGTGCTCCTGTGCCTGCTGGGGACCGCCGTTCCGGCCGCGGCTCAGAAGGACGCGGTCCTCGCCCTGGGCGTGGCCGGGTCCGTCTACCGTCCGACCGATGCCGCCGTCGACAACTCCTGGGGAGTCGGGTTGGTCGCGCGGCTGAGGCGCAGTACGGGGTTTGGCCCGACAATCGGCCTCAACTGGTTCAAGGCCGACGTGAACTCCGACATCGGCGGCCAAAGAACACGGCTGGGGACAATGCTCGTCAGGCCGCTGATGGTGGGAGTCGCCTACACCCGCCAATACGCGAAGTTCGCCGTCAGCGGCTCCTTCGTCGCGGGCCGCGCGTTCAACGGCCTGCGCCACACCGGCGCCGCGTCCGAGGCGTTCGCCAACCTCGGACAGCCGGGGACGACGTTCGACGTGACGGACTGCTTCGCCTACCGGCCCGCATTCTCGATCTGGTGGGAGCTCGGAAACAGGTTCGGGCTGCTCACGTCGGTTTCCTACCTCTACGCGCGCCCGGACGTCATCACGACCACGCCGACCGCCGGCACCTTCCGCCGCCAGGTGGACATGTCGTCGCCTCTCTTCACGGTCGGCATCGGGTACGGGATCTTCTGAGGGGCGCGCTCCTTGGAGCGACTCGGTCACGCGGCGCGTTTCGTCGACCGCAGCGTCGCGAGGCCGAGGATCGCGAGGCCCCACGCGAGCAGGGCCAGCGCCTGCGGCCAGAGCACGTCGAGGCCCACGCCCTTCAGGAAGATCCCGCGGACGATCACCAGGTAGTAGCGAAGCGGGATGAGGTAGGTGACCGGCTGGATGACCGCCGGCATGTTCTCGATCGGGAAGACGAATCCCGACAGGTAGATCATCGGCGTCAGGAAGAAGAACACGGCCGTCATCATCGCCTGCTGCTGGTTGTCCGAGATCGTCGAGACGAACAGGCCGAGGCCGAGCGTGCTCAGCAGGAACACCAGGCTCAGGCCGAACAGCAGCCAGAAGCTGCCGAGCAGCGGCACCTCGAACCAGAAGCGCGCGACGCCGACGACGAGGAAGATGTCGATGACGCCGATCAGCCCGTATGGCAGCAGCTTGCCGACGATCAGCTGCCAGCGGCGAAGCGGCGTCACGTTCAACTGCTCCAGCGTTCCGGTTTCCTTCTCCCGAACGATGCCCATCGACGCGAGCACGATCGTCATGACGATCAGCAGGATCGCCAGCACGCCGGGGATCATGAAGAACCTGCTCTCCAGCTGGGGATTGAACCAGACGCGGACGTCGGCCTCCAGTCCCCCGGGGATCCGGCCGCCCGGCAGCCGGGCAGCCAGCAGCTCCTGCGCATAGGCGCCCACCAGGTTGGTCGCGTAGCCGAGCGCGATGCCGGTGGAGTTGGCGTCGGTGCCGTCCGCGACGAACTGGACGGTCGCCGAGCCGCCCGAGCCCACCTGCTGGCCGTATCCCGAAGGGATCGCCAGCGCGATCCACGCCCGCCCGGTCTCCAGGTACGGCGTGATCTCGTTCACGCTCGTGACCACCGCGTCGACGCTGAAGTAGGGCGACTCGTCGAAGGCCCGGATCAGATCGCGGCTCGCCGTGGACCCATCCGAGTCGGCCACCACCATCGGCACGTTCTTCACGTCCGTCGTCGCCGCGTAGCCGAGGACGATCAGCTGGATGACGGGCGCCACGAAGACGATCGGCAGCATGCGCCTGTCCTGCCGAAGCTCGAGCAGCTCCTTCCAGATCATGAACACCAGGCGTCTCATGTCATCCTCGCTCCCGCGCCAGCCGAAGCGACGCCAGGGCCATCACCGCGACGCAGTAGACCGTCAGCGCGACCATGCTGCTCCACACCGTCGCGAGCCCCACCCCTTTCAGCACGATGCCCCGCAGCACGACCAGGAAGTAGCGGGCGGGCACGATGTACGTGACGATCTGGATCGGCCGCGGCATGTTCTGAATCGGGAAGATGAACCCCGACAGCAGGAACGTCGGCAGGAACGCGAGGATCAGCGCCACCTGGAAGGCGAGCAGCTGCGAATCGGCAATCGTCGACACCAGCAGCCCCGTTCCCAGCGCGCCGAGGAGAAACAGCGTCGTCGCCAGGAGCAGCGACCACCACGACCCGCGCATGGGCAGGTCGAACAGCCACATCGCGGCGACCACGATTCCCATCGACGAAATCAGGGACAAGCCCAGGTACGGCAGCGTCTTGCCGACGACGTAGGAGACGGTGTTGATGGGCGCCATGCGCACCTGCTCCCAGGTCCCGCGCTCCTTCTCGCGGACGACGGAGAGGGCGGTCGAGATCGTGGCCGTGATCATGCCGATGAAGCCGATCAGCCCGGGCACGAGGAAGAGCGCGCTCTTCAGCTCGGGGTTGAACCAGATGCGCGGCTCGGCCACGACGGGCGGCGAGAGGTTCAGGCCGCGCTGCTCGACGATCAAGCTCACGGAGACGCTGCGCACGATCGTGGTCGCATAGCCGAGGACGGTTGCGGCGGTGTTGGCGTTGTCGCCGTTGATGATGATCTGCACCGGCGCCACCTGGTTTCGCCGGATGGCGCGCCCGGTGTTCTCGGGGATGATCAGGGCCGCCCGCGCGGTGTTGTCGTCCATGACGCGCTCGAGATCGCGCGGCGACCGGAGATTGGCCACCAGGTCGAAGTAGCCGGAGTTGAGGAACGCCGAGACGAGCACCCGGCTCTCGGTGCTGTTGTCGCGATCCTCCACGGCGAACGCCACGTGCTTGATGTCGAAGTTCAGCGCGTAGCCGTACAGCAGCAGGAAGAACACCGGGATGAACAGCAGGATCATGAGGGTGCGCCGGTCCCTCAGGATCTGCCTGAACTCCTTCTTGCCGACCGCGAGCGCCTTCTTCATTCGCGCGCCGCCTTCTCCACCACGTCGAGGAACACGTCCTCGAGCGACGGTTCGACCGGCTCCACCGAATCGACGTGCAGCTGCAGTGCGTCCAGCCGCCGGACGATGTCCGACGGGGCGACGGCCCGGGAACGCAGGACGGCGTGCACCGCCGTTCCGAACAGGCTGCTCTCCTCGACCTCGTCCATCGCGTCGAGCGCCCGCATCACGTCCACCGACCGCGGCGTCCGGATCTCGACAATCGGCCGGTCCGCGAAGATCCGCTTCAACTCGCTCGTGGTGCCCAGGGCCGCCAGCTTGCCGGCGTGGATGAGCGCCAGCCGGTGGCAGTACTCCGCCTCGTCGAGGTAGTGCGTCGTCACCAGCACGGTGACGCCCGAGCGCGAGAGCTGGTCGATCAGCCGCCAGAACTGCCGGCGCGAGATGGGATCCACCCCGCCCGTCGGCTCGTCCAGGAAGAGGATCGGCGGCTCGTGGAGGATCGCGCAGCCGAGCGCCAGCCGCTGCCGGAAGCCGCCCGGAAGATCGCGCGGCAGCGCGTTCTGGCGCCCTTCGAGGCCGGCCATCTCGATCGCGAACCGGCGCCGCTCGGCGAATCGCGCGGGCGGCACGCCGTAGAGTTCGGCGTACAGGCGGATGTTCTGGTCCACGCTGAGCAGCTCGTAGAGCGAGAACTTCTGCGACATGTAGCCGATGCGCGCCTTCACGCCTTCCGGGTCCCGGCTCACGTCGACGCCGCCGACCGTCGCCGCGCCCGACGTCGGCCGCAGCAGGCCGCACAGCATGCGGATCGTCGTGGACTTGCCGGCGCCGTTGCTCCCGAGGAAGCCGAAGATCTCGCCGGTCCTCACCGTGAACGACACGTGGTCCACGGCCACGAACTTCCCGAAGCGCCGCGTCAGGTCGCGCACGACGATGGCGTCGGTGGGCGGAGGGGTCGGGCGATCCATGGCTACCGGCCCAGCGCCCGGTCCAGACGCGCTTCGGCCAGGTGCACGTTGGCGAGCGCGAGCGTCCGGTTGAACGACGCCTGGAGCAGGGCGACCTGCGCGTCGAGCACCTCGGTGGCCGTCGCCACACCGGTGGCATAGCGCTCGCTCACGACCCGCCGTGCCTCGGTCGCCGCGCGCACGGCCGCGTCGGCCGGGGCGATGGCCGCGGTCGCCGACTCGAGGTCGAGCCGGCGCTGGCGCACCTCCGTGTCGAGCACCGTGTCGAACTCCGCGAGCCGCTCGCGCACCGCCCGCTCGCCGGCGCGCGCCTCCGCCACGTCCGCCTGCGTCCGTCCGAAGTCCCAGAAGGTCCAGCTGAAGTTCACGCTCGCGTCCCACGACGTCTTCCACTCCTCGGTCTTCGGGAAGATCTTCGGATTGGGGCGGGCGTAGTCGACGCCGCCGCCGAGCGAAATCACGGGTCGCTTGTTCGCGGTGGCCGCGTCCACGCGGTTGCCGGCGCCCTGCACGCGCGTTTCGAGGGCCTTGCGGTCGGGGCGCCCGTCGCGGGCCGCCACCACCAGCTGGTCGACGGGCGCCGACGGCCTCGGTGCGACGTCGAGGCGCGCGTCGACGTCCACGGGCGCGTCGGGCGCGAGCCCGGTGAGGCGCCGCAGGTCGCTGAACGCCTGCTCCGCGTTGTTCCGCGCGACGATCGAGAGCATCTCCTGGCGCGACCGTTCCGCTTCCATCGACAGGACGTCGTTGGGAGGGATGAGCCCGACCTTGAAACGGTTGCGCATGTCGGCGAGGGACGAATCCATCCGCTTCATCGACTCGTCCAGGACGCGGACGTTCTCGGTCGCCGTCACCACGGCCCAAAAGGCTCGCGTGATCTCCAGCTTCAGGTCGTTGCGCGCCGCCGCGAGATCCAGTCCGGTCGCGGTGGCTTCGGCCCGCGCCGCGCGCTCGAGGGCGTCGAGCCGCCCGAACGTGAAGATCGGCCACTGGAAGTCGAGCCGGGTGCGCAGGTTGTCGGGGATGTCCGGGTAGATGACCTCGAAGGACGGCGGCGAGGTGGGCATCAGGATTCGGAACTCGTCCACGTGGTTCGTGCGGGTATAGCCGGCCTGCGCCGACACCTGAGGCTTCGACGCCGCGCCCTGGCCCTGCGCGGCTGCCTCCGCGCCCTGCTGGCGCGCCGCGAGTTCGCCCAGGCGGTGGCTGGTGGCCAGCCCGCGCGAAACCGCGTCGTCGAGGGTGAGGCGGATGGGCGCCTGCGCGGACGCCGGCGCAGAGAGGATCGCCGTCGAGCAGGCGGCGACGAGCGTGGTTCTGAGCGAGTTCATGATGCGGCCACCCTGTTGATGAACACGTCCTCGAGCGACGCCGGAATCTGCCTGACGCTGATCACCGCCACCTGCCGCTCCCGCAGCCGCCGCTCGATCTGTCGCTCGACCGGCTCGCCCCGGCCACCCGTCCACCGCACGTGGATGCGCTCGCCGAAGCTCTCGACCTCGGCGACGCCGGCCAGCGCGCCGAGCGCGTCGATGGCGGCCCCCTGCGGCCGAGCGAGGACCTCCACGACCGTGCCGGGCAGCGTGTCGCGAAGCGCCTGGGGCGTGTCCACGACCAGCAGGCGCCCGTTCGAGAGCAGCGCCACGCGCGAGCACCGTTCCGCCTCGTCCAGGTAGGGCGTGGCCATCACGATGGTGATGCCCTGCGCGAGGAACTCCGACAGCAGCTTCCAGAACTCGCGGCGCGACACCGGGTCGACGCCCGTCGTCGGCTCGTCGAGGAGGATGATCTGCGGCTCGTGGACGAGCGTGCACGCGAGCGCCAGCTTCTGCTTCATCCCTCCCGACAGGCGGTCGGCGAGCCGGTCGCGGAACGGCGTCAGCTGGGTCATCTCCAGCAGGCGGTTCCGCCGCTCCTCGAAGCGCGTCAGCCCGTGAATCTCGGCGAAGAACGCGATGTTCTCGTCGACGCTCAAGTCGCCGTAGAGGCTGAAGCGCTGGGAGAAATAGCCGGCCGTGCGCGTGACCGCCGCGTGCTGCGCGATCGGGTCGGCGCCGAGGACGGCGATCGAGCCGCCGTCGGCGCGCAGGAGGCCGCAGACCAGCCGGATCGTCGTCGTCTTGCCGGCGCCGTCCGGGCCGATGAGGCCGAACATCTCGCCGCGGCGGATCTCGAGCGAGAGGTCGTTGACGGCGACGGTGGCGCCGAACCGCTTGGTCACACGAGCGAGCTCGACTGCCCGGTCGGCCATGGCTGTCACTTCGCGGCCAGCGGCACGTCGGCTTCGACCGGCATGCCCTGCTTGAGCACGCCCTGCGAGTTGTCCACCGACACTTTGATGCGGTAGACGAGCTTCGACCGCTCTTCCGCGGTCTGCACGTTGCGCGGCGTGAACTCGGCCTTGGGCGAGATGAACGTCACCGTGCCTTTCAGGCCGGCGCCGCCCGCGTCGGTGAAGATCGTCGCCGGCTGGCCGAGGCGGAGACGGGGCACCAGCGGCTCGTCGATGTAGATGTTCGCCCAGGCGTGGTCGAGGTCCACGACGTTGACGATCGGCGTGCGCGGGGCGAGGATCTCGCCGGCGTCCGCCAGTTTCTGGGTGACGAGGCCCGCCAGCGGCGACACGACGGTGGCGTCCTTGATGTTCTGCTCGATGGTCGCCACCTGCGCGTCGCCGGCGGCCACCCGCGCCCGCGCCGCGGCGATCTCCTGCGGCCGGGGCCCGTGGTCGAGCCGCAGCTTCGCTTCCTGCGCCGCCGTCACCCGTTCCTGCGCCGCCTGCAGGCGCGCCCGAGCCACGTCCCGGCGGGTTGCCGCGTCGTCGCGCTGCTTCTGCGACCCGGAATTCGCCTCCAGGAGCGTTTCGAAGCGCGCGAGGTCGGACTCGGCAGAGGCCAGGTCGTCGCGGGCGCCGGCCACGTCGGCCTCGGCGCCCTTCACCTGCGCCCCGGCCTGTCGGATGTCCTCCTGCCTGGAGCCGGCCTCGAGCAGGGCCAGCTGCGCGGCGGCCTGGTCGCGGTCCGCCCTTGTGCGGCGCAGCGCGAGCTGCGCGTCGGTGGTGTCGAGCCGCGCGATGACCTGGCCGGCGGTCACCCGGTCGCCTTCGGCGACGAGGAGCTCGAGCAGGCGCCCGCCCACCTGCGCCGACACCTGCACCTCGGTCGCCTCGACGCTGCCGGAGGCGCGGACCCGGTCCGCGGGCGCTTTCGGCTGGCACGCGGCCGAGAGGACGGCGAGCGCGAGGGCGTGGACGGCCACCGATCCGAGAGCAGTCGCTTTCATGCGTGATCTCCAGGGCGAGACGCGCGGGTGCGCGGCCGCGCGGCGCGGATCTTCAGGCCCGCTCGAGGTGCCGGTTTCGAACTCGCGCCGCCGGCCGCCGCCCTTGCCGCCGGCCCGGCGGCCAGGACGGTGAGGACGACGGATTTCAGGTGCGCGGTGAAGCTGGCGGCGTCGATGCGGCCGACGTCGAGGACGTGCTGCCTGGCGAGCGCCTCGCGAACGGGCGTGGAGGCGCGAAAGAAGATGACGGGGCTGACGAGCGTGAAGTAGGTGAGGATCGGGTCGGCGGGGCGGAAGACGCCGAGCCGCGCGCCCTCGTCGAGGATGCGCCGCAGGTTGTCGAAGAGCCGCGACATGAGCCGGAGGGTGTCGGTGTCGAGCCGGATGGCGCCTTCGGCCATCTCGCGCATCATCATCGGTGGCATGTACGGACGGGTGGCTGCCATGTCGTTGAAGGCGTCGATGAAGCCCTCGATCTTGGCGGCCGGGGAGAGGTCGGAGCCGGCGATGGCGGCGGTGCGGCGGCCGACCGTGCGGAACACGTCGCGGAGGATCTCGACGTAGAGCCCCTGCTTGCTGGTGAAGTGGTAGTAGATCATCGCCTTGTTGAAGCGCGACCTGGCGGCGATGGCGTCGACCGAGGCGCCGGCGAAGCCGTGGGCGGCGAACTCGGTGGCCGCGGCGGCGATGATGGCGGTGCGCGTGTCGCCGGGGACTCGTTTCACGTGGGCTCCTGTGCGGCCGGCCGCCGCGTCGTTCCACAACTGGGCCGCCGGCCGGAGGTCGCCAGCCGGGCTGCAGCGTCGAGGCCAACTAACCGATCGGTTAAACTAACCAGTTAGTTAACACGCGGCTCGCCGCAATGTCAAGCCACGCCGCCCGATGCGTCCGGCCCGGCCGCCCGCCGATGCCCACGGTCACCGGATCTCACGTGCGACGGGTGCCGGTCTGCCCTTGGTGCCCTCTCTGAGCCCGGCTTTCCATCCGGCCGAAGATGGGCAGGATCCTGAGGAGCGAACGACCCGGTGGGGCGCGGGTGGCTCCGCTCGCGTGCGCGTCGAACTCGCAGGCACGTTCTTCTACGGGCTTCGGCGCGGGCCGCCGCTCAACCACTCGCCCAGCTTCGACCACCGGCGGCGCGACTGCCGGCCGGCCACCGCGATGGCGAGCGCCTTCTTCTCGCCCACGAGGACCACCAGCTTCCGCCCGCGCGTCACGCCCGTGTAGACGAGGTTGCGCCGCAGCATGGGGTAGTGCTGCGTCGAGATGGGAATCACGACGGCGGGGTACTCGGAGCCTTGCGCCTTGTGGATCGTGGTCGCGTAGGCGAGGACCAGCCGGTCGAGATCGGCGAAGCCGTAGACGACCGCGCGGCCGTCGAAGTCCACCACCAGCTCCGACGCGTCCGCATCGATGGCGCTGATGAACCCGAGGTCGCCGTTGTAGACGTCCTTGTCGTAGTCGTTCTCGATCTGCATCACCTTGTCGCCGGGCGCGTACACCCACCCGAACCGTTCGACGCGCGGCTCGCGCCCGGGGTTGAGCAGCTGCTGCAGCGCCAGGTTCAGCGCGCGGGCGCCAAGCGCCCCGCGGTTCATCGGGCACAACACCTGCACGTCCCGCACGGGATCCAAGCCGAACCGCGCGGGGATCCGCTCGCCCACGATCTGCAGCACGCGCGCCGCCCCTTGCGCGGGATCGTCCACTTCCGAGAGGTAGAAGTCCGACGCCTCCCCGGCCGCCGACGCCTCCGGCATCTCTCCGCGGTTGATGCGGTGGGCGTTCACGATGATTCGGCTCTCGGATGCCTGGCGGAACACCTCGGTCAGCCGGACGACGGGCACCACGCCCGCGTCGATGACGTCGGCCAGCACCTGGCCGGGGCCCACCGACGGCAGCTGGTCGACGTCGCCGACGAGGATGACCGCCGACTGCAGCGGCACGGCGCGCAGCAGGGCGTGCATCAGCGGCACGTCCACCATCGACGTTTCGTCCACCACGAGCAGGTCGCAGTCGAGCGGGTGCGATTCCTGGCGTTTGAAGCCGCCGCTGCGCGGATCCACCTCCAACAGCCGGTGAATCGTCTTCGCCTCGAGCCCCGTCGTCTCCGACAGGCGCTTGGCCGCCCGCCCGGTGGGGGCGCACAGCGCCATGCGCACCCTGCGCACGCCGAGAATCGAGAGGATCGCGTTCAGCAGCGTGGTCTTGCCGACGCCGGGGCCGCCGGTGATGACGAGGAACTTCGACGACAGCGCGAGCCGCACCGCTTCGGCCTGCGTCGGGGCGAGGGTCATCGACAGCCGCGCTTCCACCCACGGGATGGCGCGGGCCGCGTCGACCGGCTTCCACGCCACCTGGCCCGCAGCCAGGGTGCGGATGCGGGCCGCAATCGTCCGCTCGGCCGCGTGGAGGGCGGCGAGGAAGACGCACGGCGCGCCCCCGACCGGCTCTTCCACGACGGCGCCCGCGGCGAGTTCCAGGCCCAGCGCCTCGCGCACCAGCGTCTCGGGGATGTCGAGCAGTTTCGCGGCGTTGGGCACGAGGTCCGAGACCGGCAGGCCGCAGTGCCCCTCGTCGAGCGCCTCGGCCAGCGTGTAGCCGATTCCCGCGCGCGCCCGGATCATCGCGGTCTTCTCGATCCCCAGCGTGCCGGCAATGCGGTCCGCCGTGAGGAACCCGATGCCCCGGATGTCTGCGGCAAGCCGGTACGGATTCTCGGAGATGAGGGAGATCGCGTCGGCGCCGTAGCTCTTGAAGATGCGCACGGCCCGCGAGGTGCCCACCCCGTGAGAGTGCAGGAAGACCATGATCTCGCGCACCGCCTTCTGCTCCCGCCAGGCGTCCACGACGCGCTGGGCCCTCACGCGGCCGATGCCGTCGACGTCGCGCAGTCTTCCCGGCGTCGCGTCGATGACGTCGAACACCGAGGCGCCGAACGCGTTCACCAGGCGCCGGGCGAGGTTCGGGCCGATTCCCTTCACGAGCCCCGAGCGGAGGTACCTCTCGATCCCCTCGACCGTCGTCGGCGCCACCGGGTTCAGCACCCGCGCGCTGAACTGGACGCCGTGGACCGGGTCGCTCACCCAGCCGCCCTCGGCCTGGACGAACTCCCCCGGCGACACGGACGCCGCGTGACCGACGACGGTCACCAATTCGCGGCGCCCGCGCGCCTGGACGCGCAGCACCGAGAAGCCGTTCTCCTCGTTGTGGAACGTGACCCGTTCGACGGTGCCCGAGAAGTGATCGGACGGCGGTGGCGGGTCGAGCAGTCGGCCCTGCGCCGGCTCCCTTCGGGGGGTGGCCTCGCGGCCTTTCTCCGTCTTCACGATCGACGACGGTAGCACGGCAGGGCGGCCGCGGCCAGAGGGCGCGGCCGGCGCCCGGCGCATCCGTTTTTCGCTTTGCTTTTTCCGCGCACTTGGAGTGTCGTTGTCACATGAACATCGTCATCGCCGGCGGACGGGGCTTCCTCGGCCGGGCGCTTGCCGACCGGCTGTCTTCGGACGGGCACCGGGTTCTGACGCTCACGCGCGGCCGGACATCCCCCGGACGACCGTGGGACCAGTCCGTGGCCGAGCTCTCGTGGCAGCCGGACGGCACAGCCGGCGATTGGGCCGAGGCCCTCGACCGTGCCGACGCCGTGGTGAACCTCGCCGGCGAGTCGATAGCAGAAGGTCGATGGACGGCCGTCCGCAAGCAGGCCATTCGGCAGAGCCGCGTCCTCGCCACGCGCAGCCTCGTGGCGGCGATCTCTGCGGTGCAGCGCCCGCCGTCGGCGCTCGTCAGCGCGTCCGCGCAGGGGTACTACGGCGACCGGGGGGACGAGGAGTTGACCGAGTCTGCGGCACCCGGCGGCGACTTCCTGGCCGGGGTCTGCCGGGAGTGGGAGCGCGAGGCCCGAGCGGCCGAGGGCCGGACCCGCGTGGTTCTCCTGCGGACCGGCATCGTGCTCTCGGCCGCGGGCGGGGCGTTGCCGAGGATGCTCCTGCCGTTCAGGCTCTTCGCGGGCGGACCGTTCGGGTCGGGGCGGCAGTTCATGTCGTGGATTCACCTGGACGACTGGGTGGGCATCGCGAGGCAGGCGGTCGTGGACCAACGGGTCGCCGGTCCGCGCAACCTCGGCTCGCCCCATCCGATCCGGAACCGCGAGTTCTCGTCGGCGCTCGGGCGGGTGATGGGGCGGCCCAGCCTGCTGCCGGCGCCGGCGTTCGCGCTGAGGATGGCGGTGGGAGAAATGGCCGCGCCGCTGCTGCTCGCGAGCACGCGGATGGTCCCGGCCGGCGTGCTCGCCGACGGCTACCGCTTCGAACACGACGAGGCTGCGGACGCGCTCCGCAGCCTCGTCGCGTAGCGTCACCGCTTGATGTCGTCCCGTTTGCCGGACGTGGCGGCGCGGTCGGCCATGAAGTACTTCTCGAGCGTGTCACGCCACACCGCGACGACCTGCGGGGCCGTCCTGGTGGCGTGGTGCAGCGCGATCTCCTCGGTGTGCAGGCGACGGCCGTAGAAGTTCTCGTTCGCGTCGATGTCCTCGTGAATCGAGGCGCCGCTCAGCGACACCCCGGCGAACAAGCCCCGCGACCGCGAGTAGCTCAGCATCTGCGCGCGCATCGCCGCGTCCGTGGATGCGGCAGCGCGGCGGCCCACTGGCCCGGCCGCCGCCTCGGCCTCTCCGCCGATCTTGAACTCGCTCTCCATCAGCGACTCGAGGCCGCGGCGGTTCATGATCACCAGGACGATGTCGGCGGACTCGCCGCCGATCTGCGCGCCCCAGCTTCCGCCCGTCAACGTCAGGAACGCCGGCGCCGACCACGTGTTGGTTTCCCGGTTGCGGACGCTCAGGACCCCCTTGCCGTGCTCCCCGCCAAACCCGAGAGCGACCTTGAACACGCTCGGGAACACTGCGATGCCCTCGGCCCTGTCCAGTATCGCCTGCGGGATGGCGTCGTCGGGCGCCCGCATGATGTCCTGGAACGCTTCTGCCGCCATCCGCACGCGCTTCGCCTCCTCGGAGTGCGCGCGCGCAGCGTCCGGCTGCGCGTACGCGGAGGCCGCCCACGTCATCGATACCACCAGCCCTGCGGCTGCGATTTGCATCTTCTTCATCGACAGTACCTCCTGAGCGGATGAGCGCGCCCGCTCGTCTACCGGGCTGAGAGAAAGCAAGCGCGGGGCCAACCGCGGCGTTCCGGCCGTCGACGAAACATGCGGGATGAAGAGCCGGAAACTCCTATACTTTCCGGCATGTCTCATCGCTCACCTCGTCGCACCTCGCAAGCCGTCGCGCTGCTGATCCTGTGCGCAGCGACACTCGCCGCCGCTCCCGCGGCCGCCCAGGACCCGGCCAGCGACGCGCTGGCCCTGGCGCGAATCTGGGAGGCCGAACACGGCGATTACGGCCCCCCGGCGCTCCTGAACCACGCCAGGCTGCTGCCCCTCCTGCAGGCGGCGGTGAACGACGCAGCGGGGCTGTACACGATGGAGGAGGTCGGTCAGTCGCTCGAAGGGCGATCGATCAACCACGTGTGGTTCGGCAGCGGCCAGACGCACGTCCTGCTCTGGTCGCAGATGCACGGCGACGAGCCGACCGCGACCTCGGCCCTTCTCGACATCCTGCGGATCCTCGGCCGGCACCAGGCCGACGAGCCGCTGCGGCGCCTGCTGTCCCAGCTCACCATCCACTTCGTGCCGATGCTCAACCCCGACGGCGCCGAGCGCTTCCAGCGCCGCAACGCGCAGGGGATCGACATCAATCGCGACGCGCTCCTGCTGCAGAGCCCCGAGGGCCGCGTGCTGAAGGCCCTTCGCGACCGGCTTCAGCCGGCGCTCGGCTTCAACCTCCACAACGAGAACTGGCGGACGTCGGCGGGGAAGATGAAGCCGGCGTCGATCTCGCTGCTCGCCGTGGCGTTCGACGAAGCGCGAACCGAGAGCCCTGGCCGGCTGCTGGCCAAGCGCACGTGCTCGATCATCCGGCAGGCGGTCGAGTCGCTCGCGCCCGGCCAGGTGGCGCGCTACGACGACGAGTTCGAGGAGCGGGCGTTCGGCGACAACATCACGAAATGGGGCACGCCGGTCGTCCTGGTCGAAACGGGCCCCTACCCGGGCCCGAACGCGGACCGCGAACTGATCAAGTTGAACGTGGTCGCGATCCTGACGGCCCTCGACGCGCTGGCCACCGGAGCGGTGCAGGGGGCGGACGCCCGCCTGTACGAGTCGCTGCCGAAGAACGAGTCGAACCTCTACTCGGTCATCGTGAAGGGGGCATCAATCGTTGCCGGCACGGGCATCGCGCCGTTCACGGGCGACATCGCGCTCGGATCGTCGCGCGTCGTGCGAACCGACGCGGCGTCGGGCCGCCAGGCGATCCAGGCGCTCCGACTGGACGACCTGGGAGACATGCGGGTGTTCGGATCGCTCGACACGGTCGACGCCGCAGGCCTGTTCGCCGTGAACAGCCAGGCGTGGAAGGAGGGCGACACCGTGCGGGTGGCCGACTGGGCGGCCTTCAAGACGGATCGTCCGCTCGCCGTCGGCAGCACCTCGGACATTGCGCTGCTCCGGCCCGCCGGCCCGGGCAGCTACACGGTCGCGCGGGTGATTCGCATGCAGCGGCCGCTGCAGTAGCGGTGTAGCGCGGCCCCTCACGGCCGATGCCCGGCGTCGGCCCGCGCCACGCGGCCCTCCCGTGGGGCCGGCGAGTTCGCCCGTCCGCGGCGGGCAGGCGCCGGCGCGACGGAGAGCGCGCTCGTCCGTGGTAGATTCGGTGCATGCGCGTTGCGATCCTGGGCGCGGGAGCGGTCGGAGGATTCTACGGTGCGCGGTTGGCTCGCGCCGGGCACGAGGTGACGTTCATCGCGCGCGGGGCGAATCTCGACGCCATCAGGTCGCACGGCATCAGCGTGAAGAGCGGCCTGGGCAACATCTCGGTCGCCGCCCGCGCGGAGTCCGATCCCGCGCTCGTCGGGCCGGTCGACCTGGTCGTCGTCGCCGTGAAGACGTACTCGAACTCGCAGGCGCTTCCCCTCGTCGGGCCGCTCGTCGGCCCGGACACTGCGGTGCTGACGCTGCAGAACGGCATCGACAGCGCCGACGAACTGGCGGCGATCCTCGGGCGCGCGCCCATGCTCGCGGGCACCACCTACATCGGCGTGACGCTCGTGCAGCCCGGCCTGGTCGAACATGTCGGAACCCACCGCCGCATCGTCTTCGGCGAGGCGTTCGGCGGGCGTGTCGTCACGCCGCGCGTCGAGCGCGTTCGCCGGGCGCTCGCCGCGGCCGACATCGAGGTTGAGGCGGCCGCCGACAGCCGCATCGCGATCTGGGAGAAGTTCATCTTCCTGGCGCCGATCGCCGGCCTCACCGCCGCGGCCCGGCTGTCCATCGGTGCCGTCTGGGGGCACCCGGAGTTCCGCGACGCGTACGATCGGGCGGCTGCCGAAATCGAGGCGATCGCCCGCCACGAGGGGATCCCGGTCGCGCCCGACGTGCGGCAGCGGAAGATGCACTACCTCGACAACAGCCCGCCGACGATGCGGACGTCGATGATGGTGGACATTGCCGCGGGCCGGCCGCTCGAGCTCGAGGCGCTCGTGGGCACCGTGGTCCGCCGGGGTCGCGCGGCCGGCATCCCGACGCCCGTGATGGCGACCCTGCACGGCATCCTGAAGCCGTTCGAGCACGGCGCGCCGGCGCCACGCTGAGCGTCATGGCCCCCGAGCTTTCCCCGTTGCTGTCGGTCGTGCTCTTCGTCGCTGGCGCTGCCGCCGGGGCCATGGGCGCCCTGCTCGGCCTTGGCGGCGGCGTCTTCCTGGTCCCGTTTCTCGTGCTCGTGCTCCACCTGCCGATGCGCCTCGCCGTCGGCATCAGCCTGACGACGGTCATTGCGACGTCGAGCGTCGTCACGTCCGGGCGGCTGGGACGCTCGCTCGTCAACATCAGGCTCGGGATGGTGCTGGAGGTGGCGACGACCGCGGGAGGGCTGACGGGCGGAATCGCAGCCGCGATGTTCGCGCCGGCAACGCTCCAGCGCCTGTTCGGCGTCGTCGCCGCGCTCGCGGCGCTCGCGATGATCTCGCGCCTGGAGCGGCGGAACGTGCTGGCGGGTTCCGAGGTGGACCTGGGCCGCCTGGGCGGACGCTTCTACGAAGAGGAAAGCGGCGCCGTCGTGGCCTACCGTGTCAGGCGCCTGCCGCTGGCGCTCGCCGTCTCGTTCGTCGCGGGCAGCGTGTCCTCCCTGCTCGGCGTCGGCGGCGGCATCCTGAAGGTGCCGGTGCTGAACATCTGGTGCGGCGTCCCGCTGCGCGCGGCCGCCGCCACCAGCGCCTTCATGATCGGCGTCACGGCGACGGCGGGCGCGATCATCTACTACGGCCGTGGCGAGATCGTCGCGTGGATGGCGGCGTCCACGGTGCTGGGCGTGCTCGCCGGGTCGCGCGCGGGGTTCGCGCTCGGCGAACGGGCGCGGGCCAAGTGGCTCAAGCTGCTCCTGGCTGCCATCCTGATGGCAGTCGGTCTGCTCATGCTGGCGAGGCCGCGATGAACGACGCGGAGACGCGCCGCCTCGAACGCTGGCTGGCGAGGATCCTCGGCGGGGGATCGATGCTCAGCGCCGCGCTGCTCGCGGCCGGCCTGCTGCTCGAAGTGTCGGGCGCGCCGTCCGCTCTTGCCGCCGGCTTCACGAGGGCGGGCTTGATCATCCTGCTCGCCACGCCGCTGCTGCGCGTCGCCGCCTCGGTGGGCGAGTACCTCCTCTCGCGCGACTGGCTCTTCGCGTCGATCACCGGCGCTGTCCTGATCACACTGCTCACGAGCCTGTTCGTCGCAATGGCCAACTGAGAAACGGGGCAAGAGGGGAACGGGACAACTGGGCGACTGGGCAACTGAGTAACTGAGTAACTGAGTAACTGAGTAACTGAACAACTGAACAACTGAGTAACCGAACAACTGGGTAACCGAGCAACTGGGGAACCGAGCAACTGGGTAACCGAACAACTGGGTAACCGAGCAACTGGGGAACCGAGCAACTGGGTAACCGAACAACTGGGTAACCGAGCATCCGAATAACGGAGTATCTGAGTGACGGGCTGCGTCGAATCAGCGTGGGTCCCGCGTTGGCTTGTGGCCGATCGTGTTTCTTGCTGTCCTTATGGAGGCCGAGAAGATGGCACGCAACTCCCTGGCCTCCTGAAGGAGTTCTGCAATCTCCTCCGCCGCACTCGAGGTCGTTTGAAGCACTTCGAGCCAATAGGCCGCCTCGTCGGCCTCCTCGAGGACGACGCCAATCCGGGCCACGAACTCCCTGCCGGAGCGTGAGCATCTGGCTGCCCGGTAGTTCGCGCCGACGGAGGTCGCGGCTCGAACGAGTTGACCGGCCATCGTGACTTCTGGGGCCGTCGATGGCAGCGATCGGACAAACCGCACGATCCTGACGGCGAAACTCCTCGTCCGGCGCTCGAGGGCCTCGCCCTTGGGTCCGCCGGGTCCACGACGCGTCTGAACCTCATCTCGTTCCATCAGTTGCCTTTCGCAGCTGTCCAGTTGCTCCGTTGCCCAGTTGCCGCAGCTGCCCAGTTGCCCAGCTCCCCAGTTATCCAGTTCCCCAGTTGTCCAGTTATCCAGTTCCCCAGTTATCCAGTTGCCCAGTTGTTCAGCTGCTCTTCAAACGCGGCTCTGATGCCCTCCTTCGCTGCCCCGTCGATCAGCGGGAACGTGGAGAGGACCCAGCCAAGCTCCTCCGTGGTCAGGCCGTAGAGTCGGGCGACGTGCGCCTGCAAACGGACGTAGTCGGACGAGGCCTCGGGCGCGGGCGCCCGCTGAAGCCGGAACGACAGGGCCGCAATCGTGCGGCGGAGCGGAGAGTCTTCGGGGGGCCGGGGCACCGGCAGCCGGGACACGATGCCGACGGTGACGTGGGTCGTGACCCGCAGGCGGACGAGGTAGTTGGCGACGAGGCTGTTGAGGATGCCGCACAGGAAGGCCTGGTCGCGCAGGGGAAGCGGCGTCTTCAGGCAGAACAGCGTGTGCACGGTGGCGCAGCCGGCCGGCACGATGGCCGCGATCAGTGTCAAGCGGTTCGTGGCGCTCGCGACGTCCCGGTAGGCCAGCCGGGCGCGTCCGAACCGGCCGGGAATCCCAGACGGTGCGTCGGCGAGGGCGACGGGCAGCCTGCGCACGTCGTCCGGAATGGACACCGAGAACGGTTCGACGTGCTTGCCTTCGAGCACCGGCAGCCCATCTCGCTTCCCCGTGAAATGGCGCGCATCGTCGGTCGCGTTCAACTCGCGGCCGAAGCCGACGCCCCATCCTTCCTTCGCGCCGAGCGCCGGCGCCCGTGCGGCGATCTTCTCGAGCAACGCCAGGTCCTGCGCAGACCGGACGTCGGGAATGGAGAGATCCCCTGGCGACAGGCGCTCCAGGAGCGGCCGCGGGAGGACGACCGGGGGCGGGTCGGGAGTCGAATCGAGCGCGTCGGCGTCGCGAAGGCCGAGCCGGCACCGCAGGCCGCCGGTGCTTCCGCCCGTCGTGGCGCTGAAGAGCATGAAGCGGACGCTGCGGTGGATCGGGAAGATGCCGCGGCTGTTCTCGAATCCAGTCACCTCGTCGATCTGGCACTGGTCGAGCAGCATCCGGCGAAGGCGGGCCGACCCGCAATCGGCCGCGAGCCCCCACGGGACCACGAGGCCCAGCCGCCCGCCGGCGCGGCTGAGGCGGAACGCGCGCTCGACGAACAGCTGAAACAGGTTGCCGTGCCCTTCGCCCTGGGCCTTGTAGATGCCCGACGTCCGGCAAAAGCGGAGCAGCCGCCGAGCCTCGCCGGGCGCCCCGCCGGCGCGCCCGCCCCCTTCGTTGTCGTCGCGCACCATGTCCCACGGAGGATTGCCGACGACGGCGTCGAAACCGGCGTCCGGTCTCGGGCGGCCGTCTTCCGCAAAGAAGACCTCGGGGAACTCCAGCGTCCAGTGGAAGAACATCCTGTCCGCCGCCGCGGAGCCCGCATCGGAAAGCCACGACGAGAGCACGCCGTCCGGCAACGACGAGCGGCCGCGCAGGACCGCGTCCACGACCGCGAAGAAGACGCCGGCATCGGCGGCGGTGCCGCGGTCCTTGAACGACAGGCTGCACCACAGGTTCGCCAGCGTTTTCCAGACGGCGAGCGGAGAATCGCGGCCGGCCAGCGCGCCGATGACGCGCTCCTTCTCGCGAACCGCCGCGAGGCTGTCGTCCGGCACCTCCGCCACGCGCGCCCGCTGCGGAAGAACCGCCCGCAGCGCCGGCCCCGCGCCTTCCCCGTCGAACAGGGGCAGCGGCGACTGGCCAGGCGCGCACAGCCGCCCGGAGGGTGCCGTGCCTGGCGGCGGCCGGCGAATGTCGTCGAGCGATGCACCGACCAGGCTGTCGCCGGCGAGCAGGCGATGGTCGAGAAACGTCAGTGGACGGTCGGGCGCAAGCGTGCAGAGCCAGAGCGACAGCCGCGCCACCTGCACCGCCATCGGATTGCGGTCGACGCCGTAGAGGCACCGCTGCGCCACGAGCCGGCGGAAGCCACGGCGGTCCTCGTCCGAGATGTCGCTCGGGTGGACGCCGCCGCGGTCGGTCAGCGCTGCCTCGTACGCCGCCGAGAGGAACCGGCAGGCGGCCACGAGAAAGGCGCCGCTGCCCATCGACGGATCGAGAACCCGCAGCGAGAGGATTCGGTCCGGTGTCGCCTCGGCCACCAGCGGCCCGAGCACACGTGCCACGAGGCCGGTCGTGATCGCCCGAGGCGTGTAGAAGGTGCCGGTTGCCTTGCGGGCGCCGCCCCCGCGCACCAGCGAGACCCGCGAGGAAGGGCTGCCGCGCGGCGGCTTGCGGCTCCCGGCTTGCGGGCATCCCGCCTGCGCTGGCGCAGGCCGCGGGCCGCGAGCCGAAGACGGCGCGGCGGCGTCCACGCTCGGGCGGTAATCGAGAACGCTCTCGTAGACTGCGCCCAGCTGCTCGACCCCGAGGTCGCGGTAGGCGATCCGCGCCCGCCCTGCGCCGCGGCGGCCCGGCATCGTGGACAGGGCGAGCACCAGCCGTCGCGCCGACTCGTCGTCGAGTGACCGGTCCTCGCCCAGCGGCGTGGCGGAGGGCGCGAACAGGCGGCCGTTGAAGGGCGTCACGTGCAAGCTGCCGGCGTGGCAGCCGGCGTGAGCGAGCCGCGACATGGCCTGCAGCGTTTCCCAGAAGCCTCGGGCCGCCGCCGGGCGCTCGGCAAGGTCGCGCAGGGCCTCCACCGAGTAGCTGTCGCGGTAGGTGGGATGCCACAGGGGAACCAGGCCGCGCGATTCCGCGAAGAGCAGGAACAGCACGCGGTAGATGATCGTCAGCGCCTGCTCGTACGTGGCGTCGAGCCAGCCCCCCTGCCAGGCTGCCAGGCGCCGGCCTCGAACGAAGCCGTTGAGGATGTCGCCCGTGGCCGCGAGGACGCCGTGGCGGAGCGACTGGCACACGCCGGCCGTGTGGCGCGAAGAGGCCAGGACGACGCGCTCGATCAACGGCGTCGCCCGGAAGGCGTCGCGCCGGCACACCCCCCACAGCGCGCCGAACGACGCGTCGTCGTCCAGCGCCAACTCGAGGTCGAATTCGACGAAAGACCGGGCCAGCGCCCGCCGCGCGTCGACCAGGCGGAGCGCCCGCCCGTTCGAGCAGAAGCACCAGGACGCGCGCGAGGCGAGCACGCGCGCGACGGCAAGCCGCCAGCAGGCATCCAGCCTCTGCCCCCAGCCGGCGGTCAGCAGGACGGGCGCGCCCGGCTCGCGCCCCAGGCGGGAGAACAGGTAACGACCGTCGGCCTCCGCCGCCTCGATCACCGGCTCGAAGCCGAGTGCGCGAAGCAGCGGCGCCGCCGCCGCGTCGTAGACGCCGCGCGCCGAGTGGACCGGGCCCAGGACCGCGGCCTGCCGCGATCGCCAGCGGAGCATCTCGCGGCGCGCCGTCTCGCGGGTGGACTCGCCGAGTTCGCCGGCAAAGCTGTCCCGCAGCCCGGTCACGACGAAGTACTCCGACACGAGCGAGCCAGAGAAGCCGGCCAGCATGCGGAAGGATCAGCGGCCGCGGACGAGTCCCAGCAGGACGAGTTCCGGCGGCATGGAGAGTTGCAGGTGCGCGGCGCGGTCCACGTCGAGCAGGCGCCCCCGGGTCTCCTCGAGCAGGCGCGCGCGGAGGTCGCTTTCGGCTTCGGCGCGGCGAAGCGCCCGGCGGTCGAAGAGCCCCGGCTGAATGGCGGCCACGGGCACCGCGTCCGAGACCGCCGACAAGGCCGCCTCTCGCGCGCGCTCCGCTTCGAGCCTGGGCCGGACGGCGGCCTCGAGGCGGGCCAGTTCCTCTCGTGCAGCCGCAGAGGCGCGAGGCTGAAGCGCCCTGCCGAGGGCGTGCAGCTGCTCCAGCCAGGCCGATCCGGACGGCAAGAAGACGGCATCGACGCCGGCTTCGAGCGGGACGAGCAGCTGCTCCTGGAGGAAGCCGCGCCCGTCCACGACCTCCGCGCGGAAGATGGCGAGCAGGCGAGCCGGATGGGGTCGGCGGAACCGGAGCCGCGTCCACAGCGCGCCCAAGCCGGCGAGATCGTTCGCATCGTGCCGCCGCCTGCCGGGCTTCGGCTCCTGCAACTCGCGCAAGAAGGTCAGCCGCTCCACCTCGGCGTCCGCTTCCGCGCGGAGGCTGCCGCTCGGGAGCTGCGCCTCGCCCTCCTCCTCGCCGGATGACGACGACACCGCCGGCCGGCCGACGCCACCGTCCGCCGCCCGCCGCGCGCGCGGATGGCGCGCGCGGAACACCGTATCCGCCACCGCCATTTCCGCGTCTGGCTCCCCGCTCGCCGGCGCGAAGGCCGCCCGGGGATCGGGCGCCGGGGCCGGCGTCCCGAGATTCGGCGCATCGCCCAACGCCCGACGCATGCGCGCCGTCCTGACGGCCAGCCGGTCCAGCACCACCGCCTCGGTCGTTCCCCTGCCGACGATGTGGATGGCGTGAACCACGCGGCGTTGACCGATTCGATCGACGCGGCCGATGCGCTGCTCGAGGCGGACCGGGTTCCAGGGCAGATCGAGGTTGACGACGAGCCGGCAGCGCGCCTGCAGGTTCAGGCCGTGCGCCGCGGCGTCGGTGGCCAGAAGCAGGCCCGCGTTCCCCCGCGTGAAGGCGCGAACCGCCTCGGTCCGCGCTCGCCGGTCGAGGCCGCCGTGGACGATCGCCGCCCGGTCGTCCTCCGCAACCAGGCTCGCCGCGCGGCTCAACGCATCGCGATACTCCGTGAAGACGACCGCCGGCTGGCGCACGCGGCGAAGCAGCCGGGTGAGGGCTCGGCCCTTGCTGTCGAACGAGAGCGCGTCGCGGGCCAGCCGGATGAGGTTCCCGACGATTTCGAGTTCCGCCTGCCGGCTGGCGAGGCCCGGCGCCGCGAGGACGGACGAGGGCTCCTCGTCCGCGTCGTCGGAATCCGGCTCTCCAAGCGGGAGGAGCAGCTGGCTGGCCGTCGCGTCGTGGGCCCGGTCCAGCCAGCGGAGGCGGCGCTCGAGCGATGCGAGGAGCGGCGCCGGGCCGGACGCCGCCCTCTTCGACAGGACGACCATGGCCAGCCGCGCGTCGGCGGCCTCGGGCGTCTCGGGTCCGCCCTTCCAGACGCGCGACGTGTAGCGGCGAAGCGCCGCGTGAAGTTGGCGTTCGGCCGGCGAGAGCCGCACCCTGATGATTCGCACGCGCCGGTCCGCGGGCAGACCGAGCCCGGCTCGCGTCCGGCGGAACAGGGTGATCGGGCCCTCGCCCGCGAGGCGGCCGACCCGGCACAGCGCCTCGAACGCGCCCGCCTCGCCCGGGTGCGGCGTGGCCGTCAGCAGCGCCACCCGGCGCGACCGGCGCGCGAGCCAGTTCACCGCCGCCGCGCGCTCGGGCGCGAGCGCAGAGAGGTGCGCTTCGTCCACCACCAGCAGGTCCCATCGGATGTGCGCCATCCCCTGGAGCACCTCGGGCCGTTTGACGAAGTCCACCGACGCAATGGCCAGCGGCACGCGGTCCCACGGCACGTGCTCGGGGCCGGCGCCGCGAAACAGGCCGCGCAGGGCGCCGAGGTTCACGATCGTCGCGGACAGGTCGAATCGCGCCGATAGTTCCTCCTGCCACTGGCCGCAGAGGCTTGCCGGGCAGAGCACGAGCGCCCGGGCCGAATCGGACCGTGCGCACAGGTTTGCGAGGATCAAGGCCGCCTGAATGGTCTTTCCCAGCCCGACCTCGTCGGCCAACAGGAGCCGCGCTGTGCCATTCGCGCAGGCAAGGGCGGGTTCCAGCTGGTATTCGAGCAGGTCGAGGCGCGCGCGCGCCGCTCCCCGCAGGCCGTTCGCCGTCGCGTCCGACGCGAGCAGCGCCCGCAGCGCCCCGACCCATCGCCTCCGGCCGACCCGTCGCCAGCGCCGTGACGCGACGACAGGGCGCGGATGGTCGAACGGAAGCAGCAGCGCGCGTCGCGCGCCCATGTTCGAGCTGCCGACGCCAATCAGCCGGCAGGTGGCGCACCCCCCGTGCTCGATCGACTCGAGAACCCGCCAGCGCTCTCCCCGCGCCTCGACGAGCGTTCCCGACCGAAGCGACAGCGATTCCTGCGACATCTGCGCGCACTCCGATCGCAGTTCCTGCAGCGTCACGGCCCGATGTCGACCGCGCGCCGCGCGTGCACCCCGCCAATTGCGGCCGAAACGCCGGTTGGCGGGCATCCGGCCGTGCCCACCGGGCCTCCTCCTGATGCAAGAGCAGGTGCTGGCGTATACTGGCCGATTGTCGAGGAGGCTTCATGTTTCGACCGAGATGGTGCGTGGCGGCGGTCCTGCTGGTCCTGGCGTCGCAGTCCGCGGCGCTGGCGCAGGGTGCGGCCGGCCGGCGCTTCACCGTGGAGGAGATGCTGAAGCTCAGGCGTGTGTCGGATCCGAACCTGTCGCCGGACGGCCGGCAGGTCGCGTTCGTGATGACCGACGTCAGCCTGGACGAGAACACCCGGGCGAACCACCTCTGGCTGGTGCCGGTGGCGGGCGGCGAGCCGGTTTCGATTGTCAGGTCCGAGAAGGCCGAGGACACGCCGCGCTGGTCCCCGGACGGCCGGCGCCTCGCGTTCATCTCGACGCGGGACGGCAGTTCACAGGTCTGGACGGTGGAGATGGGTCCCGCCGGTCCGGCAGGTGCGCCGCGCAAGATCACCAGCCTCGTCACGGAGGCGTCGGGCATCGTCTGGTCGCCGGACGGCAAGTGGCTGGTGTTTGCGTCCGACGTCTTCCCCGCCTGCACGACGAACGCGTGCAACGAGCAGGAGCTCGAGAAGTTCGCGGGCCGCCAGAGCCGCGCGCGTGTGTTCGACGGCCTGATGTTCCGGCACTGGGTTTCGTGGAAGGACGGGCGGTTCAGCCACCTGTTCCTGGTTCCCTCCGACGGTTCCGCGGCGCCGCGCGACCTCACGCCGGGCGCGGCGGACGTGCCGCCGTTCTCGCTCGGCGGCCCCGTCGACTACGCCTTCTCGCCGGATTCGCGCGAGCTCGCCTTCACGCGGAAGACGGACCCGGTCGAAGCGATCAGCACGAACAGCGATCTCTTCCTGCTGGATCTCGCCAGCCCATCGGCCCGGCCGCGGAAGATCACGACGAACCCGGCGGCGGACGCGGGGCCTTCCTACTCGCCCGACGGACGGTTCATCGCCTATCGCGCCCAGCAGCGGGCCGGCTTCGAGGCGGACCGCTGGCAGTTGATGCTGTACGACCGGAGGAGCGGCGGGCATCGCTCGACGACCGCCGGGTTCGACCGTTCGCCCGACAGCTACGTGTGGTCGGCCGACTCGAGCACGATCTATCTGACGGCCGAGAACGAAGGCCGCAGCGACATCTTCCGCCTGTCGCTGGCGGGAGGCGACCCCAAGCCGGTCCTCGCGGCGGGGACCAACGCGGAACTGCAACTCTCGCGCGACGGCAGGACCCTCGTGTTCACCCAGACCACGCTCGCGTCGCCGGCGGACCTGTTCAAGGGGACGCTGGGCGCTGAAGGGATGAGCGGCGTCGACGCCGCTCACGCACGCCAACCCCGGCCTCTTGGCCTTCAAGCTGCGCCAGGGCGAGAACGTGACCTACGATGGCGCGGGCGGGACGAAGATCCAGGCGTGGGTGGTGCGGCCGCCCGACTTCAAGGAGGGGCAGAGGTACCCGCTGCTCTACCTGGTTCACGGCGGGCCACAGAACGCGTGGCACGACGGCTGGACCTATCGGTGGAACGCGGAGGTCTTCGCCGCGGCCGGCTACGTGGTCTTCATGCCCAACCCGCGCGGCTCGACGGGCTTCGGGCAGCAGTTCACCGACGAAATCAGCGGCGACTGGGGCGGCAAGGTGTACGAAGACCTGATGAAGGGCGCCGACGTCGCAGAGGCGCTGCCCTACGTGGACAAGGGCCGAACCGGGGCTGCCGGCGCGTCGTTCGGCGGCTACATGATGGGCTGGTTCCTCGGCCACACCACCCGATTCAAAGCGATCGTGACGCACGCGGGGGTGTACAACCTGACGAGCATGTACGGCGTGACCGAGGAGTTGTGGTTCCCCGAGTGGGACCTCGAGGGAACGCCGTGGACCAACCCCGGCCTGTACGCGCGGTTCTCGCCCAGCACGTACGCGAAGAACTTCGAGACGCCCACGCTGGTGACGCACGGCGAGCTCGATTTCCGCGTGCCGATCGGCGAAGGGCTGCAGCTCTTCACGACGCTCCAGCGCCTCGGCGTGCCGTCGCGCATGGTCTACTTTCCCGACGAAGGGCACTGGATCAACAAGCCGGCCAACAGCGCCCTTTGGTACCGGGAGTTCCTCGCGTGGATGGACAAGTGGGTGAAGTAACGGCGGGAAGACAACGATGGCTATAGATCTTCGAAGCGACACGGTGACGCTGCCGACGCCAGAGATGCGGCAGGCGATGGCGACGGCAGCACTGGGCGACGACGTCTTCGGCGAGGACCCGACGGTCAACGAGCTCGAAGCGCTGGCGGCGCGGATGACAGGTATGGAGGCCGCGCTCTTCGTCACCAGCGGGACGATGGGGAACCTGGCGTCGCTGCTGGCGCACTGTCAGCGCGGGCAGGAAGTGATCCTGGGCGACGAGTCGCACATCTACATCTACGAGAACGGCTCGGCGTCGGCCGTCGGCGGCATGGTGATGCACCCGGTGCCGACGAACCCCGACGGGACCCTCCCGCTCGAGGCGCTCGAGAAGGCGATCCACACGCCTTCGCACCACTATCACTTCTACCACTGGGCGCCTCCCGGGGTGATCTGCCTCGAGAACACGCACAACCGCTGCGGCGGCGCGATGGTCTCGCCGTCGTACTTCGCAGACGTCGCGGCGATCGCTCGAAAGCACGATCTGCCGGTGCACCTGGACGGCGCCCGCCTTTTCAACGCGGCGGTCGCGTCAGGGCGCCCGGTGACCGACTGGACGCAGCACGTTTCCTCGGTCCAGCTGTGCCTGTCGAAAGGACTGGCCGCGCCGGTGGGCTCGCTCATCTGCGGCGCTGCGGCGTTCGTCGATCGGGCTCGGCGGATGCGCAAGATCCTCGGCGGCGGCATGCGCCAGGCCGGCGTCATCGCGGCCCCGGGCATCGTCGCGCTGACGACGATGGTGGACCGGCTGGCCGAGGACCACGCGAACGCGAAGGTCCTGGCGGCCGGCGTGGCGAAGCTGCCCGGCGTCGCCCTGGACCTCCGCACCGTGCAGACGAACATCGTCGTCTTCCAGATGCCGAGCGCGGCGGACGCCGAGAGGCTGCAGGCGGCGGCGGGCGACGCGGGCGTGCTGCTGTCGGACTTCGGCGCCGGCCGCCTGCGCATGGTGACGCACCACGGGATCGACGAAGACGATTGCCGCCAGGCGCTTGCCGTGATTCGAACGTGCCTGGCCTGACACCTGTCGGCGGGCAGTGGCTGGCGGACAATTCCGCGCGGCCCCGCGCCCGCGGAGATTCCTGCTCATGCAAGCCAAGCTGATCGGAACCGTGCTGGTGATCGGTCTGTGCCCCGCGCTCGGCGCCGTACTCGCGGCTGGCCAGGCGGCGACGGAAGACGCCCTGCTGGCCAAGGCGAAGGCGATTCACGCCAAGGCGATCACCATCGATACGCACGTGGACATCGAAGGCGCGGACTACGCCACGCCGGCGCTCGATCCCGGCGGTCCGACGAACCTCAAGTGCGACCTCGTGAAGATGAAGGCCGGCGGCCTCGACGCGGTCTTCCTGGCGGCGTTCGTCGGACAGCGCCCGGAGCTGACCGCTGTCGGCTTCAAGGCGGCTTACGACCAGGCGATCGCCAAGTTCGACGCGATCGACCGCCTGCAGGAGATGCACCCGGATCTCTGCGAGCTGGCGCGGTCGCCGGCCGACGTGGTGCGGATCGAGAAGACCGGCAAGCGGGTGATCCTGGTGGGCGTCGAGAACGGGTACCCGGCGGGAGACGACCTCGCCAATCTCAGGACCTTCTACGACCGCGGCGCGCGGTACATGACGCTGGTGCACTCGCAGCACAACCAGCTGGCCGACTCCTCCACGCCGACGGGGACGCCGCCGAACAACGGCCTGTCCGGGCTCGGCAAGAGGGTCGTGGCCGAGATGAACCGCCTCGGCATGATGGTGGACCTGTCGCACGCGTCGGCCAAGTCGTTCCGGGACGCGATTGCCGCGTCGAAGGCGCCCATCATCGCGTCGCATTCTGGCTGCAAGGCACTGTCGCCGAGCGATCGCAACCTCGACGACGACCAGCTGAAGGCGCTGGCGAACAACGGCGGGGTCATCCAGATCGTGGCACTGGCCGGGTACCTCAAGGCGACGCCGCCCGAGCGGACGAAGGCGATTGCGGACCTGCGCCTGGAGCTGGGCATGCCGGCGCGCGGCGGCGGGCCGCGGCTGCAGACGCCCGAGGAGAAGGCGGCCGCCGCAAAGCGCGACGCCCTCTACGCGGAGCGGATGAAGCAGATCGACGCGAAGTACCCGACGGCGACCATCAAGGAGTTCGTGGACCACATCGACCACGCCGTCAAGGTGGCCGGCATCGACCACGTGGGCATCGGCACCGACTTCGACGGCGGCGGCGGCGTGCCGGGCTTCAACGACCACTCGGACGCGCTGAACGTCACCATCGAACTGGTGAAGCGCGGGTACACCGAGCAGCAGATCGTCAAGATCTGGGGAGCCAACCTGCTGCGGGTGTGGGGGGAAGTGGAAAAGGCGGCGGGGAGGTAGCCGACCGCCGCGAGCCGCCAGTCGGGCCGCGTCGGGTTCTACTTCCCCAGCACCCCGGCGATGTACTCCAGCGCCCTCGGATCCGCCGACTGCGCGAGCCAGAAGATGGCGCGCTTGCGGACAGCGAGGTCCCGGTTCGTCCGCGCGACCTCGATCAGCTTCTCGATGCCCTCGCCGTCCGGCAGCCGGCTGAGCGCGAAGACCGCGCGCTCCTTGATCGCCGTGTCCGGGTCGCTCGCCGCGGCCTCGGCCAGCGTGCCTGCCACCTTCGCTCCGGCTTTCTGTCCGAGCCAGAAGACCGCCTGGCGACGCACCTCGCCGTTCGGGTCGTTGCGCGCCATCTTCACCAGCACGTCGCTCGCCTCGGGTTCCCTGCTCACCGACAAGGCGAAGGGGATCTCTTTTCGAAAGCCATCATCGGGTCCTGATTCCGCGTAGCGCCGCAGCGTGGCAAGGCCTGACGGGCCGCGCGTGGAGCCCAGCCAGAACGCGGCGCTCTTGCGCACCGAGGCTGGGTGGCCGGCCTCCACGAATCCCTCCAGGGCCCGAGTGGCGGCCGGCGACGCATGCATCGCGAGCGCCGACACGGCGGAGTTCGACGAAGGCCTTTGCCGCGCGGCAGGGTCGTCGCCCGGCTCGACGTATCGGGCGAGCATCGCGACGCTCTCGGCGCCATCGACGCCGGTCAGCCAGTGGACCGCAAGGCCGCCGGCATCCAGGTCGCAGTCGGCCGAGCTCACGCGAATCCTCTGCGCCGAGGCACCTCCCACCCGCAACAGGAGCGCCATCGGCTTCGTCACGCCCGGCCCGGCCTCGCCGCCGGCTTCTCCGGAGTTCGGCCGTCGCCCCTCGAGATAGACCGTGCCGCAGCGCCCGCCCCGGTAGTCTTCTCCGACCCAGTGGCCCCCTGGAATGGCCTCCACCTGCGAGGTCTGCCGAGCGGGGCCCGCAACGACGGCCGACCGGTCCGTTGGCGGGAGCGTCAACTGGACAACTGGGCAACTGGGGGCAACTGGGCAACTGGACAACTGGGCAACTGGACAACTGGACTGGACAACTGGGCAACTGGGCAACGTCTGGTGACTCAGTTGTTCAGTTGCAGCCAGTTGCGCAGTTCGCCGAGCTACTTCTTGAGGATCTCCATCATGTAGTCCACCGCCTCCTTGTCCTTCATCATCGAGAGGCGTTCGACGAGGCGCTTGCGGAGGGCGGGGTCCTTCTCCTGCCGGGCCATCTGAACGAGGGTGGCGGCCGAGCCGCTGGACGACACGCTGTCGATGATCTGGCGGCGGACTGCCGGGTCCTTCTCGCTCTGATAGATGGCCAGCATCGTCTCGGCCGTCTTCGGCGACCGATCGGCCATCAGGCCCTGGATGGCAGCCGACCGCAGTTCGGGGTTCGTTTCGGTCTTCGCGATCTGCGTCAACCTGTCGGCTTGGGCCGAGAACCGCATGTTTCGGAGGATCTCGCGCTTCAGCTCGACCGACGTTTCGCCCTGGTAGAGCTGCCAGAGCGCGTCGCCCGCCTCCTTGGCCTTCGCTTCGCGCGCCTTCTCGCGTTCGGCGCCCGCCTCTGACCGCTGGAAGGCCACGCCGGTGCCGGCCCTCGACGCCGGCGGGGCCGGCGGCGCCGGCGGCGTGGGTGATGTGGGTGGTACGGGCGGTGCGGGCGCGTACCGGTCCTGCATGCGGCTCATCTCCCGCTGGATTTCCGCCTGCACGCGCGCCCGTTCGGCCTCCGAGAGCGCCTGGTTCCGCTCCATGTCGACGCGCACCCGGTCCAGCGCGGCCCGCGCCTGCTCCATCGCCTGGCCGTAGACCATGGGCCCGAAGTCGCCGTTGACGAGGCCGAACATGATCCCCCGGCGCCCTGTCATCGCGAGGCTGCGGATGACGCGCTTCTTCACGTCGATGTCCGCGCTCGTCTTGTAGACGTCCACGAGCAGCGGCACGTCGGGGCCGCCGCCGAACGCGCCGAGGTAGTCGAGCGCCTTGAGCTGCAGGTCGGGGTTGCCCTTGCCTTTCGCCACGTCGGCGAGCAGCGTGCGGGCGCGGGGCGACGCGCTTTGCGCGAGCACGAACAGGGCGCGCTCCTTCACCTTGGGAGAGGCGGAGCCGCCGAGCAGCTGCTCGATCATCGGGATGGCGCGCTCGGGGTCGCGTTGCATGATGCCGTTGAGCGCGATCAGCTTCAGTTCCTCGTCGCCCGCGGCGTCGGGCGACACCGGCTGGCCGGACGCCTGGCGCACGTCGATCAGCAGCGCCTTCGCGTCCCCGCTCCAGCGGCTCGACGGAAACCTCTTCTGCAGCGCCTCGATCGTCCGGATCGATTCGTCGCGTCTGCCGAGCCGGTTGAGCGCGTAGGCCTTCCAGTACATTGCGCCGTCGGCCTTCTTGCCGTTTCCCGCGATCACCTTGTCGAACGACTCGATGGCCCGGTCGTAACGCCCGGAATCGAGGTAGGACGTGCCCCGGTCGTAGTCGGCGCTTTCTGACGTCCCTATCGTCAGCGCTTGTCCGCGAGGAAGGACGACCTCCTGCAAGTCGGGGCCGAAGAGGACGTCGGTGTCGGCCAGCGCCATGTCGACGGTGGTCAGCGCCATCGCGTGAGCGGAGCGCTCGAGCGCCCCGAGATCGAGCGCCTTCAGCCCCTCGAGTTCGACGCCGAGCGCGTCGAGCTTCATCAGGGCCTCGGCGGATCACCGGCGCAACCAGCGGCGCGGGTGGCGCCGGCGGCGGCGGGGCGGCGGGCGTCTGGGCGGCTGCGGTGGCGGCGACGAGTGCGAAGGTCAGTGCGAGCGATGTTCTTCCCACCATGGTCGTGTCCTCGTTCCTGCGGTCATCCGCGGATTCCGGCATTCGCCGCCGACAGGTACTCCCGTTCGCGCACGCTGTTGCCGAACACGCGGACCTTGAAGATGATTCCCTGCTGCTCGATGCGCTTCCGCACCTTGCCGAACTCCGCCTCCGTCATCGTCGACGGGCTGTTGGCGATTTCCAGGAGCACGCGTTCGAGATCGTCGAGCACGCTGGCCACTCCGGGGTCGCCGGCCGTGAGCGCCGCCTGGCGGCACAGCCGGTTCTCGGTGACCAGGTCGCGCGCGCGTTCCCGCTCTCCCGAGATGTCCACCGTCGGCCCCGTCGGGCTGTTGACGAGTTCGATCAGCGCCACCTGCGATCGCTCGAGGTGATCGCCGACGGCGACCAGGAGGATGCGTTCCCGGACCAGCTCTCGCTCGGCGGACGCCTGCGGCCCGGCGGCGGCGGGCGCGGCCGTCGTGGCGGGTGCGGACGCCGTCTGGGGCGCGGCGTTGGAGGCCGGCGAAGCGGGGGCGTGGGACCGGCCGGCAGGCGCGATCCGGCCGGCGACGAACGCCGCAACCAGCAGGACGGCGACGCCGCCCGCGAGCGCGAGCCGCTGCGGCGCAAAGAACGCCAGCGCGCGTTGCCGCCACGAGCCCGCGGCGGTGCCGAGGGCCGGCTGGATGCGGGCCCAGACCTCGGCGCCGTAGCCGTCGCCGCGGGCGGGGACCTGGAGTTCGTCCACCGCCGTCAGCGTCCGCCGGATCGTGTCGAGGTCGGCCTGGCACGCCGCGCACGCGTGCAGGTGCTCCTCGATCGAGCCGGCCTCCCCCGCGTCGGCGTCGCCGAAGTGGTAGACGACGAGTTGTTCTTCGTTCAGGTGATTCATGATCCGTTCGCGGGCCTGAGCGCCCGCGCCACCTCGACGTGTCCAGGTCCGACCACGGGCGCCAGCGCCCGGCGCATCTTCTGCACCGCCCTGAAGATGCTGTGCTTGGTGGCCCCGGTGCGGAGGCCAAGCGTGCCGCCGATCTCCTCGAGCGACCGGCCCTCGAAATGCCGGAGCACGAACGCCGTCCGCTCGGTTGGCGTCAGCAGGGTCATCGCCGTCCTGACCCGGTCCTGAACCTCGGCGCCGAACGCGAGCCGGTCCGGGCGCGCCGCGTCATCCGCCTCCGGCTCGATCCTGCTTCCCGCCTGCCCGCCCTCCGCCGCCCCGCCTTGGTCTGCGTCGAGCGCCTCGGCCTTGTGGCGCGTCCGCGCCCGGAGCGTGTCGTACGAGCAGTTGACGGCGATCCTGTGAAGCCACGTCCTGAAGCTCGACCGCGCCTCGAACCGCGCCAGTTCCCGGTAGGCTTTCAGGAAGGCGTCCTGGACGACGTCTTCGGCGTCCGGCTCGCTTCCTGTCAGGCGAAAGGCGAGTTGGAAGACACCGCGGCTGTGCCGCTCGACGAGCCGGCGGAAGGCCTGCTCGTCGCCCGACCGGGCCAGGGCCACGTCGTGGACGTCGTTCGGGTCCATCTGGTGGATTGGACGGATGGACGAGCGAAATGGTTAGGGGCAGCCCCCGCGGCGACGGTCTACTCGACCAGCCGCGCGATCGTCGCGCCGAGGTGCGAGGCCGTGTCGTCCCAGAACTCCGCGACGAGCGGATGGCGGTCCAGCGCCGCCTGGACGATGCCCCGCTGGACGCCGCGGCCCCGGCCGTGGATCAGCCTGACTTCGCGAAGCCCCGCGGCGTGCGCCTCGTTCACGTATTCCTCGACCACCGACCTCACGTCGGCGGGCGCGAACGCATGGAGGTCCAGGGTGCCGTCGATGGGGAGGCGCAGGGCGTGCATGCGGTCGTCCGGCCTGCGGCTCGCGACCTGGGGCAGGCGGGCGAATCACGCGTGACCGGCCGCACGCCGCAGGTCGCAAGTCGGCGTTATTCCTTCGTGTAGCTGACCCTCACCACCGTCTTGATGCCCCCGCGCGGCGTGAAGTCGCCGACCACGGTCATCCGGCGCGGCCGGCAGACCGCCACCAGGTCGTCGAGGATGCGGTTGGTGGCCGCCTCGTAGAAAACGCCTGAATTTCTGAAGCCAATCAGGTAATATTTGAGAGCCTTCAGTTCAATACAGCGTTCGTCCGGCACGTACGTGATCCGGATCTCGCCGAAGTCGGGAAGCCCCGTCTTGGGGCACACCGACGTGAACTCGGGGCAGGAGATGTCGATTTCGTAGTCGCGGGCCGGATTCGGGTTCGGGAAGGTTTCGATGTCTGGCGTGGGCATGCGTCGATTCTACCGCGGCGGCGCGGCGAAACGGTGCGCGGAGCCGGGAAACCTGCGCGATCGCAATTGACAAGCTCCGAAGCCGCGCGCTAGCATACGACGAAATTTCGGCCTGTTTCCGCACGGACCGCTTGCGCGCGCGGTTGGTGGCGGTGGATATCATGCGCGCCCAACGTCAGGGGGACGCCGATGGCTGACGCCCGAAGGATGGGCAAATCCGAGCTCTTCGCGCACTTCGCGGATCGCTTCGAAATGAAGCGTGCGCAGGCGCGTGAGTTCTTCGACGAGCTGACCGTGCTCGCCGAAAAGGAACTCAAGCGGTCCGGCGAGTTCGTGCTGCCCGGGATGGTGAAGCTGGTCGTTCAGAAGCGCAAGGCGCGGATGGGGCGCAATCCCGCGACCGGCGAGGCGATCAAGATCCCGGCCAAGACCGTCGTGAAGGCCAAGATTGCGAAGCCGCTCAAGGACACGGTCCTGCCGCGCAAGTAGCTGCACGCCGGGGTGTGCCGGGTGCCGGCGCCCCCGGGCTCATGGCGTCGATCGACTCCGTCTGGCGGGTCGTGCGGCAGGGCGTCTTCGCGACGTCCTGCCCGTCGGCCCGCCATTCGTGTCTCCGGATTAGCGTCAGTTCCCGCGCAGTCGTCTCGCCAGCGGCCGGATCGCCAGCTTGTCCATCTTGTGCTTCATCGTGGAGAGCGGGATGCCCAGGTGGCGCGCGGTGGCCGTCACGTTCCACCCCGATCGCTCGAGCGCCTTCAGGATGAAGTTGCGCTCGAACGTCTGGCACGCGCGCGCCAGCAGCTTCCCTTCGTCCTCGTCGCCCGCTTCCGGCGCGGGCACCGGCACCTGGTACTCGAAGGGCAGGTCCTCGTCGGTCACCAACTCCTTGTCGGTGATCGCGACCACGCGCTCCACCAGGTTCTCCAGTTCGCGGATGTTGCCCGGCCACCAGTGCGACTGCAGCAGCTTCATCGCGGGCGGCGCGACGCCCTGCACGTTGCGGCGGAACCGGGTCGCGTAGCGGCGCACGAAGCACGTGACCAGGTCGGGGATGTCCTCGATGCGTTCGCGCAGCGGCGGCATCCGCACGGGGATGACGTTCAACCGGTAGTACAGGTCCTCCCGGAATCGACCCTCCTTCACCGCCTTCTCGAGATCGACGTTGGTCGCCGCGATCAGGCGGAAGTCGGTGCGAACGGGCCGCGTTCCCCCGACGCGCTCGACCTCGTTCTCCTGGACCGCCCGCAGCAGCTTGCCCTGGAGCTCGAGCCGCAGATCGCCGATCTCGTCGAGGAACAGCGTGCCGCCGGTCGCGAGCTCGAACTTGCCGATCTGCTGTTTCACCGCCCCCGTGAACGCGCCCTTCTCGTGGCCGAACAGCGTGCTTTCCACGAGGTCGCGCGGGATGGCCGCGAGGTTGACCGGGATGAACGGGCCGTCGGGCCGTTCGCTGTGCCTGTGGATCAGCCGCGCGACGAGTTCCTTCCCCGTGCCGCTCTCGCCGAGCACCAGCACCGTCGCCGACAGCTTCGCGATCCGCTGGACGATGTCGAACACCTCCTGCATCGCGCGGCTCGGCCCGACGACGAACTCCCGGTCGGATTCGGCGACCTGCGCGCTCAGCGCGAGCACCTGCCGGTTCAGGTCCTGGTGATCGCTCGCGTTGCGCAGCACCGACAGCACTTCGTCGCCGCTCCCGCCCTTCTGCAGGAAGTGGTAGGCGCCCAGCTTGATCGCGTGCACGGCCGTCTCGACACGGCCGTCGGCCGACAGCATCACCACCTCGGGCAGCGCGTAGTTCTCGCGCACCAGGCGCAGCAGCTCGAGGCCGCTGATGCCCGGCAGGTTGGCGTCCACCATGAGCAGGTCGGCCTCGTCCTGCGCCAGCAGCGCCAGCGCCGCCTCGCCGCTCGCCGCCGACAGCACCCGGTAGTGCCGCTGCAGCAGCGCCGCGGTCCGCAGGCGCGTCGCCCCGTCCTCGTCCACCACCAGCACGGTCTTCTGCTTGGTCACGGAGCGGATCTGTACAACGGCTCGCGACTTGCGACCTGCGGCGGCGCCGGCGGGCCGAACACGGCGCCGGCCCCTCGACAGCCGGCCGGCGAGCGATCCAGCGTGGACGGCCGCCAGCCGCCCGTGGCAGGCCGGGCGAGGGTGACTGCCGGCCGGTCGTTCGGCTACGATAAGAGGCTGGTGCAGGCGGTGGAAACCATGCTGCTGCGGCTCGTTTCCGGCGTGGCGCTCCTCGCGGCGACGGCGGCCCTGACGCGGGCCGGGCGCGTCCTTCGTCCCCGGTCATCGGTCCGGAGATGGACGTCTTGAACGGCCACAGGTGCCGCGAATGAGTCGAGTTCTCTCGATGTCGATCCCGGCTGTTCAAGACGTCTACAGCCCCGCGCACGCGCGGGGCCAGCCAACAGCGTTTCTGGGCTAGCGCGGCGGGCGTCATCGCCGGACATGGTTGGCGGTCCTCCGAGGCCCGCCTCGCCGGCCCTCACACAGGAGTCACCGTGGCGAACGAGTACGACGTCGTAGTGGTCGGGGCGGGCACCGGCGGCTACCCGGCCGCAATCCGCGCGGCGCAGCTGGGCCTGCGCGTGGCGGTCGTCGAGAAGCAGAAGGCGCTCGGCGGCACCTGCCTGATCTGGGGCTGCATCCCCACGAAGGCGCTGCTCGAACACGCGCACGCGCTCAAGGTGGCACGGGGCGCGAAGGAATGGGGCCTCTCCATCGACGGCGCCGCGGTCACCCTCGACATGAAGCAGGTGCAGGCGCGGAAGGACAAGGTCGTCACGACGCTGACCAAGGGCGTCGAATTCCTGTTCCGCAAGAACAAGATCGACTGGATCAAGGGCACCGCGCGGCTGACCGGCAACGGCAACGTGGAGGTGACCGGCGAGCAGCCCCAGACGCTCCACGCGACCAAGGAGATCATCGTCGCCACCGGCTCGCAGCCGCGCAGCGTGCCGGGCGTCGAGATCGACCGCAAGCGCATCATCACCAGCGACGAGGCGATCGCGCTGGGCGAGGTGCCGAAGTCGATCGTGGTCCTCGGCGCCGGCGCGGTGGGCGTCGAGTTCGGGTCGATCTTCCGCAGCTACGGCAGCGACGTCACGATCGTCGAGCTGCTGCCGCGCCTGGTGCCCGTGGAAGACGAGGCGGTGTCGGCGGAACTGCAGAAGGCGTTCAAGAAGCGCGGCATCAAGACCCACACCGGGGCGAAGGTGACGGCCGCGACGGCCGGTGCCGACGCGGTGGACCTCGAGGTGCAGCTGGCCGACGGCAGGATCGAGAAGATGCACGCGGACTTCCTGCTCGTCGCGACGGGGCGCGGTCCGCTGACCGAGGGCCTGGGCGCGGCCGAGGCCGGCCTCGCGACCGACCGCGGCTACCTCGTGGTGGACGAGTTCTACCGCACCGGCGTGCCGGGCATCTCCGCCGTCGGCGACGTCATCTCGTTCGGCACGCCGGGCCACCCGCAGCTGGCGCACGTCTCCAGCGCGGAGGGCATCGCGGTGGCCGAACGGATCGCGGGGCTGGAGCCGCGCACGATCAACTACGACCAGGTGCCCGGCTGCACGTTCTGCGACCCGGAGATCGGCAGCATCGGCCTCACCGAGCAGAAGGCGAAGGAACGCGGCTACGACGTGGCCGTGGGCACGTTCCCCTTCATGGCCCTCGGCCGCGCGAAGATCGCCGGCGAGGTGGAAGGGTTCGTCAAGATCGTGGCCGACAAGAAGTACGACGAGGTGCTCGGCGTGCACATCATCGGGCCGCGGGCGACGGACCTGATCGCCGAAGCGTCGGTCGCGCTGAGGCTCGAGTGCACCGGCGAGGAGCTGGTTCGGACGATCCACGCCCACCCGACGTTTGCCGAGGCCGTGGGCGAGGCCGCGCACGCGCTGCACGGCGGGGCGATTCACATCTAGCAGGATTCGGCTAGCAGGATTCAGGAGTCAGGATTCAGGAGTCAGCGTGTTCGACTGAATCCCGAATCCCGACTCCCGAATCCTACGAGGGTCACGCACATGCCAACCAACGTCGTCATGCCGCAGATGGGCGAGTCGATCGCCGAGGGCACGATCGTTCGATGGGTCAAGAAGGTCGGCGACCGCGTCGACCGCGACGAACCGCTGTTCGAGATCTCGACCGACAAGGTGGACGCCGAGATCCCGTCCCCGGCCGCGGGCGTCCTCACCGAGATCCGGGCGCAGGAAGGCGAAACGGTGGCCGTGCACCACGTGGTCGCCGTCATCGACGATGCGAGCGGCGCGACCGCCGCGGCGCCGTCGCCTTCCGCCGCCGCGCCCGCGGCGCCCGAGGTCGCCCCGCCGGCAGCGCCGGCGGGTGCCGGCGCGTCGGCGGTCGTCGGCCCGAGCGCCCCGGCCCCGGCCGACACGGACGGGACGACCGAGGACTTGCGCCGCCAGAAGTCGTCGCCCGTCGTCCGGCGCATCGCCGCGGAGCACGGCGTCGACATCAGCCGCATCGAGGGATCGGGCATCGGCGGCCGTGTGACGAAGCAGGACATCCTCGAGTTCATCGAGAAGCCGGCGGCGGCCGCCCCCGCCGGTGCGCCACAGCCAGCGGCCGCACCCGCGCCGCCGGGCGTCGTGAGGCCCGGCGACGAGGTCGTGCCGATGACGGTCATGCGCCGCCGGATCGCCGAGCGCATGATCGCGAGCCGCCGCACGTCGGCGCACGTCCACTCGGTGTTCGAGATCGACTTCTCGCGCGTCTCGAAGCTGCGCGACGCGAAGAAGGACGAGTACGAGCGCGCCGGCGCCAAGCTCACCTACCTGCCGTTCATCGTGAAGGCGGTCGTGGCCGGCCTCCGTGCGGTGCCCATCGTCAACGCCTCCGTCGACGGCGACAACGTCGTCTACCACAAGGACATCAACATCGGGATCGCGGTCGCGCTCGACTGGGGCCTGATCGTGCCGGTGGTCAAGCAGGCCGACGAGAAGAGCATCCTCGGCCTGAGCCGGACGATGAAGGACCTGGCGGACCGGGCGCGGGCCAAGCAGTTGACGCCCGACGAGGTGCAGGGCGGCACGTTCACGATCACGAACCCGGGCGTGTACGGCGCGCTGTTCGGCACGCCCATCATCAGCCAGCCGCAGGTGGCCATCCTCGGCATCGGCATGGTGGAGAGGCGCGCGGTGGTCGTGGCCGATGCGATCGCGATCAGGCCGATGGCATACCTGACCCTGGGCTACGACCACCGGATCATCGACGGCGCGGTGGCCGACCAGTTCATGTCGGCCGTCAAGAAGCACCTCGAGACGTTCGACCCGGCGGGGCTGTAGAAGTGAAGCGCCTGGAGGTCCGCAAGCTGGGGCGCGTGCCGTACCGCGAGGCGCTCGAAATGCAGCGCGCGCTCGTCGAGCAGCGGCGGGCCGGCGAGGTCGGCGATGTTCTGCTGCTGCTGGAACATCCCCACGTCATCACCCTCGGGAGCCGGTCCGACGCCGGGCGGTCGCACGTGCTCGCGACGCCCGAGCGCCTCGAGGCGCTCGGCGTGGAGATGTGCGAAACGGGCCGGGGCGGCGACGTCACCTACCACGGGCCCGGCCAGCTGGTCGGGTATCCCATCCTCGACCTGAAGCCCGACCGCGCCGACGTCTACCAATACGTCCGCAACCTCGAAGAGGTGATGGTCCGCGCCTGCACCGCGTTCGGCGTCGAGGCCGGCGTCATCGAGGGGCTGACGGGCACGTGGGTCGGCGACAACAAGGTCGGCGCGGTCGGCGTCCGCATCTCGCGCTGGATCAGCAGCCACGGGTTCGCCTTCAACGTGACGACGGATCTCGACTACTTCAACCTCATCATTCCCTGCGGCATCAGGGACCGCGGCGTGACGTCGCTCGCGCGCGAACTCGGCCGCGACCCGGCGATGGACGCGGTGGAAGACGTGGTGGCCGAGGCCTTCCGCGACATCATCCAGAAGTAGGACTCGCGCCTCCGCGCGCCGACTGAATCACCGGCGGCCCTCGGCGGGCACTTCGGACCGCGCCGAAGCCAGGGTTCAAAGGAGATCGGTCAGCCTGTCGATCCGGCGCAGGCCGTCCTCCCCTCGGAATTCCCCTGCCCTGTCGATCAGCACCGCCTGCATGCCGACGGCCTCCGCTCCCCGGTAGTCGTCGTTCGTCTCGTCGCCGACGTGGAGCGCCTCGGCGGGCGCAGCCCCGACGCGAGCGAGCGCGTGCCGGAAGATCGCCGGGTCGGGCTTGGCGGCGCCGACGTGCGCTGGAATCACGACCGCCGAGAGCAGGGCAGAAAGGCCGAGCGCCTCGAGGACGGCAAAGACCCGGGCGTCGAAGTTCGTGATGAGCCCGATGGTCGCGCCCTGCCGGCGCAACGGCCCGAGGGCGGGCAGCACGTCCGGATAGAGTTCCCACGCGGCCGCCGTGGTGAAGTGCTCGTACAGGGAAGAAAAGAAACGGTCGAACGTCTCGCCAGCCAGACGGTCCGCGATCCCCGCGCGGTCCAGCACGTCGCGAACCAGCGACCTCCACCAGGCCCGCTCGAGCGCGACCGTTTCGACAAACGATCGCCCGGGAAAGGCCATCGGCGGAGCCGCCGACATCGCCGAGCGGAAGGATCGGTTCAGCGTGTCCGGGTCGGCAGCCGCGCCGAACAGCCGGGCCTGGTCGGCGTACTGCTCGCCGATCGGTTTCGTGCCGCGGATGAGCGTGCCCACCAGGTCGAAAGAGACGAAGCGTGCTGGAAGTCTATTTGACACAGATGTTTAACTCGTTGCTCCCGCGGGCCGTGGACGGGCCGGACGACGGCCTTCGACCGGCCGAACCCTCCGTCTTCGCTCGAAACCATTGCCCCGATTCCAGAATCCCTAAATAAGACTGAATCAGTCGGAATATTCGTCGCCGAATGGGTGTTTACTCAGACGTGGCCAATATGCTCGACGAAACTGCCCGTGACCGGCACCTGGTCGAGCGCTTGCGGGCTCGCGACCATTCTGCCGTTTCCGATCTGGCGTCCCGGTACTCCGCCCGCATCCGCCAGCTCGCGCTTCGCTACGTCAAGAACCAAGAGGACGCCGACGAGGTGGTGCAGGACGTGCTCTTCAAGGTCTACCAGAAGATCGAGGCCTTTCGGGGCGATGCAGCGCTGTCGTCCTGGATCTATCGGATCACCTTCAACACCGCCATGTCCCGGCTGCGCTCGGACCATGCGAGCCGGCACGAAGTCGAACTGGTTGCGGTCGAGCCGGCCGGGAGCGACGGGGTCCGCGTTCCCGACATTGCCGACTGGTCGTCGCTCGGCGACGACGAGGTGCACCGCGGCGAGCTGCGCCGGAAGTTGATGAAGGCCCTGGCGGGGCTGCCCCCAATCTACCGCGTTCCGGTCCTGTTGCGCGACGTGCGCGGCCTGACGACCGGGGAGGCGAGCGCGGCCCTGAACGTCAAGGACCAGACGTTGAAATCGAGGCTGCACCGCGGCCGCATGATTCTCAGGGACCAGCTCGCGGAGTTTGCCGACGGGCTCTCGCTGCGCCGCGAGGGGCTGGAGTCCAGGAACTGACGTTCCGTCGTTCCGCAGAACCTCCGGGGCCTATGCGCTAGAATGACCGGTGTCGCCGCGCGTCGCGCGCCGCGGCCGGTCACATGCCCGCACTTCCTTCTCGCGCCCCGCTCGTCGACGAGCGCCTGCTCGAACGGGCCTTCAAGCGCTCGAACGCCCCGCGCTGGAATCTCAGCCGCGAGTCGTTCGGGCACGCCCTCGAACGCAGCATCGCCAGCCGCTTCGCCACCGAGGTGAAGACGCCCGCGGTCGTCGCCGACTACGTGGACTCGCTCAACCTCGAAGAGCTGGCGCTGGCGTGCGCCTGCGCCGAGGGGCAGGTGTCGGCCTGGGCCTACTTCATCGAGTGCCATCGCCCGGGACTGCGCGCCGCCGCGCGCGTGATCGCGGGCGAGTCGGCGGGCGCCGAGCTGGCGGACTCGATCTACGCGGAGCTCTACGGCCTGGAGGAGCGCGACGGCGCACGCCGCTCGCTGTTCTTGTACTTCCACGGCCGGAGCCGCCTGAGCACCTGGCTGCGTTCGCTCCTCGCTCAACGCAACGTCGACCGCCTGCGCGCCGACCGGCGGCTGCGCTCGCTCGACGACGACGAGCGGCCGGTGGCCGACCCGCGGCCCGCGGCGACGACCGCCGACCCGGACCGCGCGCGTTTCGCACGGCTGGCGCAGGATGCCCTGGCCGTCGCCATTCGCGCCCTTCAGCCGCCCGATCGCCTGCGGCTCTCCTCGTACTACCTGCAGAAGCTCACCCTCGCCCAGATAGGCCGGCTGATGGGCGAGCACGAGGCCACGGTGTCGCGGAAGCTCGACCGGCTTCGGCGCGACCTTCGCGCCGCGGTCGTGCAGGTGCTGCGCGACGAGCAGAAGCTGACCGATCCGGAGGTGCAGGCGTGCCTGGAGTGCGCCCGTGACGACACGGGGCTCGACCTCGACGAGCTGCTGCGCAGCCGCGACGCCCGGTTCGTCGACCGGCAAGAAAAGGCGGGAGGATCGTTCTGAGGGAAGGAGCGCCACGTGAAGCCGACAGACGCTGATCGCGACCTGGCATTCGACCGCCTGATCGCGCGCGGCCTCGCGGAAGAGACCGACGCGACGGGCAACGCGTGCCCCGACGCCGATCTCCTGGCGGCGTGGTTCGACCGGTCGCTGTCGGTGTCGGAAACGGAACGGATAGAGGCCCATGCGGCGGCGTGCGCGTCGTGTCAACGGATACTCGCCGACCTCTCCCGGTCCGAGCCGCCCGTCGTTCGCGCGGCGCCGGTGCCCGCGCCAGCGAAGCCGTGGCACTGGCACTGGCGGTGGCTCGTGCCGGTGGCCACCGCAACGGTGATCGTCGTCGTGGGGGCGCGCACGCTGCGAGCGCCGGCGCCCAACGGCGCGCCGGCGTCGGCGGCGGCCGCCCGACAGGCGGCGGCCGAGCCGGCCAGCCCGGAGGTCCCGCTCGCGGGCCAGGTTGGCAGCGGAGTCCCAGCCGACACGCGGCTGGAGTCTCCGCCCCAGGCCGCGAAGGCGAAGGACGCGGATCGTGGCCGTGGTGCGGTGAACGCCGAACGCGTTCCCGCCGCCCCGCCCCCGCCGGCGCAAGCGGCGCCGGCTCGGGCGGACGTTGCCGCGGAGCGCTTGGGCTTCAACGCGCAGGACAAGACGGCCGCCCGGCCGCAGGAGGCGGCAAGCGTGCCCGTTCTCGGTGGTGCGGCCAGCGGCGCGGCGGCCGGGAAGCCGTCGGCCGCGGACACGGTGGGTCGCGTCGAGGAAGGCGCCGCCATCGCCGCACCGCCTGCTGCCTCGCCGGTGCCGACCGACGCGCCGTCCAGGACCGTGGTCATGAAGGCCGAATCCCGAGTTTCGTCGATTCCTGCCGTCGCCACGAGCCCGAGCGGCCACGTCGCCTGGCGCGTCGGCGCAGGCGGCGCGATCGACCGCTCGGCGGACGGCGGCCGGACCTGGCGGCCGCAGGCGAGCGGGATCACCGCGACCCTGACCGCCGCCTCCGCGCCGAGCGACACCGCGTGCTGGGCGGTTGGCGCCGGCGGCGTCACCCTCCGCACGGCCGACGGCTCCACCTGGGAGCGGCTCACCTCGCCCACGCGTTCGAACCTCGTCTCCGTATCTGCTTCGTCGCAGGACGTTGCGACCATCCGGTCGGCGGACGGTTCGGAGTTCGCGACGACGGACGGTGGGCGGTCGTGGCAGAAGCGTCAGTAGACAGCAGGGAGTTGGCGGTCGCCAGCCACCGCGCTCCTCCTGCTGCAATCAGGAGGAATGCATGCCAGTCCTACCGTTCCGCCGTGCCTGCCTGACCGGCCTGTTCGTCGCAGCCCTTCTCCCTGTCGCCGGCGGCGCGCAGCCGGCCGACGATCGGCAGGACGCGGCGAAGCCTCCTGCGGCCACGGCCGCGACGACGGTCCGCGACCAGGTGGACCTCTCGCTCACCGTCTACAACTCGAACCTGGCGCTCATCCGAGACGTCCGCCAGCTGACGCTGCCCGCCGGCACGTCCACGCTGCGCTTCGGTGACGTCGCGGCATCGATCAACCCGGCCACCGTGCACTTCCGTTCGCTCACCGAGCCGACCGCGCTTTCGGTGCTCGAGCAGAACTACGAATACGATCTGCTCGATCCGGAGAAGCTGCTGCGGAAGTACGTCGGCCGCGACATCACGATCGTCCGCGATCGACAGGAGGGCGGCACCACGCGATCGGAGGAGGTGACGGCGCACCTGCTGGCCTACAACAACGGGCCGGTGTGGAAGATCCGCAGCGAGATCGTCACGGGGCTGCGCGCGGACGAGTACCGCTTCCCGGACCTGCCCGAGAACCTCTACAGCCACCCGACGCTCGTGTGGATGCTCGAGAACGGCGGCGCGGCGCGGCACCGTGTCGAGGCCTCTTACCTCACGGGAGGCCTCGCCTGGAACGCCGATTACGTGCTGACCATCGGGCGCGACGACAGGTCTGGCGACCTGGCCGGATGGGTGACGCTGAAGAACCAGAGCGGCACCAGCTACAACAACGCCAAGCTCCAGCTCATCGCCGGCGAAGTGAACCGCGTCGTCGCACCCAGGCCCCTGGTGGCAGGGATGGCCCGGATGGCCGACGAAGCGGCGTTGGCCCCGCCGCCGATGGAGCAGGAGGCCTTCTCGGAGTACCACCTCTACACGCTGCAGCGGCGCACGTCGGTCGGCGAGAACGAGACGAAGCAGATCTCGCTGCTCACCTCCCCGAGCGTGCCCGTGGAGAAGCGCTTCGTGGTCGACGGGCAGTCCTTCTACTACCACGCGCCGCAGGCCGGCGCCCCTGTCAGGAGCGACGTCAAGGTCTACTACCGCTTCAAGAACGAGGAGAAGTCGGGCCTCGGCATGCCGATGCCTGCCGGCGTCGTCCGCGTGTACCAGGCCGATTCGAAAGGCGGCATCCAGTTCGCCGGCGAAGATCGCATCGGCCACACCCCCAAGGACGAGACGCTCGACATCCACACCGGCAACGCCTTCGACATCGTGTGCGAGCGGAAGCAATTGGACTTCACACGCGTTTCCGCCACGATCTTCGAGATGGAATTCGAGATCACGCTGCGCAATCACAAGGACGCCCCGATCACGGTCGAGGTGAACGAGCCGATCGGCGGCGATTGGGAGATACTGAGTTCGACGCACAAGTTCGTGAAGACCGGCGCCTTCGCCGCCCGCTTCGAGATTCCAGTGGCGAAGGACGGGACGACCGTGCTGAAGTACAGGGTCAGGGTGAAATACTGACTCGGCTGGCGGCTCCGGCGCGCCGCGAGCCGCCGGCACGCCGGCCGCAGCCGCAAGCCGCAGTGGAGTGGCGGCGCAGGCCGCAAGCCGCAAGCCGGACTGGAGTGGCGTGTGAGCAAAGTCGCAGTGGTGACGGGCGGGACGCGCGGCATCGGCCTGGCGATTGCCGCGGCGTTCGTGGCGCGCGGCGTGGACGTTCTCGCGACCGGGCTCAGCAAGAAGCACTTCGACGAGGCGCGCGGTGCCGTCAAGGGCGTCGCCCCCGACGGCGTGCCGAAGCCTGGCCGGTTCGAGTGCGCGGCGGCCGACGTGCGCGACTACGCGCAGGTCGAGAAGGCGATGGCACGGGCGGCCGACGCGTTCGGCGGCCTCGACATCCTCGTCAACAACGCCGGCGTCGGCACGTTCTGCGAGGTCGCCCAGCAGACGCCCGAGCAGTGGCGCGAGGTCGTCGACACGAACCTCACCGGCGTGTTCCACTGCTGCCATGCGGCCATCCCTCATCTGCGGCGCAGGGGCGGCGGCTGGATCATCAACATCAGCAGCCTCGCGGGGAAGAACCCCTTCCCCGGCGGCGGCGCCTACTGCGCGTCGAAGGCCGGGCTGAACGCCTTCAGCGAAACGCTGATGCAGGAGGTCCGATACGAGGGGATCCGCGTCAGCTACGTGCTCCCCGGCTCGGTGCGGACCGAGTTCGCCGGCACCCATGCCGGCGCCGGCAGCGAGTGGAAGCTGGACCCGGAGGATGTGGCACGGGTGGTGGTGGACCTGGTGGACCACGACCCGCGCAGCCTGCCGAGCCGCGTCGAGATCCGTCCATCGATGCCGAAGAAGTAGCGGGGCCCTGTAGCGGTGCGTGCATCGGGCCGATAGCCGGAGCGGGGGGTGTGTCCGCCCGCGAGAGGGCGGCGTCTGCATGGAGACATTCGGCCATTACACGATCCTGGAGCGGCTGCGCACGGGCGCGCTTGGCGAGTTGGCCCGCGCCCGCGACACCCGCCTCGGCCGCACCGTGGCGCTGCGCGTGGTTGCGCCCGAGGTCGCCGCCGACCCGGCCCGCCGCGACGCGCTGTTGTCCGACTGCTCGCTCGCCAGCACCCTCTCGCATTCCCACATCGCCGCGCTGTTCGATTTTGGCGAAGAGAATGGCCGCGTCTTCCTGGCGCACGAATACGTCCCGGGCCAGTCGCTGAAGGCGCTGCTCTCGGAGAAGCCGTTCGATCTCACGCTCGCCCTCGAGTTCGCCGTCCAGCTGGCAGATGCGCTCGCCGAGGGTCATCGCCACGGCGTCGTGCACGGCGACATCTCGCCGTCCAGCATCTTCATCACCCCCAGCGAGCAGACGAAGATCCTCGCCTTCGGCCTGTCCCGGTGGACGGCCGGGGGGATCGCCAGGGAGAAGGTGGCGTCCGACCTGGCCGCCGGCGTGGAACCGCCGGGGCCGAACGTTGCGTCGGTCGTGCCCTATATGTCGCCCGAGCAAGTGCTCGGCGAACGCCCGGATCCCCGCTCGGACGTCTTCTCGCTCGGCGTCGTGGTCTACCAGATGCTGACGGGGCGCGCGCCCTTCGCGGCCGACACGCCGGGCAAGACCGCGGTGAAGATCCTGCAGGGCACGCCGATTCCCGTCGCTCGCCAGAACCCCGCGCTGCCCGCCGGGTTCGACGCCATCATCGCCCGCGCGCTCTCCAAGAGCCTCGAGGCGAGATACCCGTCCGCGGTGCCGTTCGCGGCCGACCTGCGCGCGCTGGCCGGCCAGCTGAACGTTCGTGTCAGCGCCGCGGTCGGTCCGTGGACGGAGGCGCCGGCGCCCAAGCCATCCGGCACGCTGAAGCGGGTGGCGGCGGCCGCCCTGGCGCTCGTGCTGCTGGCGGGGATTGGCGCCGCCGGCTGGTACTGGCGCACGCCGATCCGTCGCTTCTTCTTCCGGCCGGCCCCCGTTCAGAACCCGGTCCTCGTCGTCATGCCGTTCGCCACCACGGAGGACGAGGGCGCGCGGGCCTACTTCGGCGTCGGCTTCGCAGAAGACCTGGCGGGCCGCCTGGGAGAAACGCCCGGGCTCGCGGTCGTCGGGCGGTCGACGATCACCGAGCCGCCGGCGCGGTCGATCGCGGAGCGCGCGAAGCCGCTCGGTGCGACGCTGGCGTTGAGGGGCAGCACGCGCCCGGGGCCGTACCAGCTCCATGTGGATGCCGAGCTCGTCGATGTCGCGACCGGAAAGGTCCTGTGGAGCGAACGGTACGCCCGCGAGCCGCGAGGGGCGCCGGCGGTGGAAGTCGAGATCGCACGGGATGTCGCCGACCGGCTCGGCCTGCAGATGCCGACGGGGAACCGCTGGGCCAGCGCGCTGGTCCGGCAGGTGGACCCCGGCGCCTACGATTTCTACCTGCAGGCGCGGGATGCCGCGGCGCACCGCGACCGCGCGAAGGCCATCGGCCTCTACCGCCAGGCGTTGGGCATCGACCCGAAGCTGGTCGAAGCCCGGGTCGGCTTGTCCGAGGCGCTCTACCTCGAGGACTTCTACTCGGGCGCCGGCAGCGACAACACCGCGATGGAGCGCGCCCGCGAGGAGGCGGACGCGGCGCTGGCCGTGGACCCGGACATGCCGCGCGCGAACCTGGTTGCGGCGCTGTCCGCGCCGACGACGGTCGCCGCGGCGTCCTTGCTCGCACGGGCGCTCGCGACCGATCCGAGCAACGGGGATGCGTGGCACCAGGCGGGCGACCTCGTGATCGAGTTCGATCCGGAGCGCGCCATCGCCTTCTACCGGCGCTCGCTCGAGCTCGAACCGAGCAACGACGCGAATCTGCGCGACATCGCCGCGGCCTACGAGACGCTCGGCAGGATGACCGACGCCGAGAGCGCGCTGAACGCCGGACAACTGATGAGGCCGGAGCGGCCGTGGTGGACGCAGATGCAGGCGCGGTTCGAGATCGTGCGGGGGAACTTCGACAGGGCCGTCGCGCTGATGGCGAATGCCCCGGCCACCGAAACGACGCCGTCCGCCTGGCTGTTCGGCCGCGTCATTCCCCTCGAGATGGCCGGCCGCGACTCGGACGCGCGCGCCGACGCCGCGCGCCTGGGCGGGCGCTTCCCCGGCTACTGCGAGGCGCTGGCGGTGTCGGCGGGCCTCGATTCGGATGCGGACTCGAAGGCGCAGGCGCAGGCGCGCCTGGTGGCCGACGGAATCTACGCGCGCGCGTCGGCGGCCGACGCGAGGCCCGGCATCCTGCAGTGCGCGGTCGTCGCCGCGGCGGCCATCGGCGACGGTCCCCAGGCGGCGGGCCTGCTCGCGAGGCTGTCCGGCGATGATCGGGCGCTGCGGCTGTGGACGAGACAGGCCGTCTTCAGCGTGTCGTTCGCCTTCCGCCAGCACCTCTACCCGTTCAGCAAGGTGCAGGCGTCGGGACCGTTCACCCAGGCGAGCGCGGCGCTCGCCCAGAGCCTGGCCCGGCTTCGCGACGAGGTCGCGAAGCGGCTGCCCGTCCCTCCAAAGAAACAGGCTCGGAATCCAGGACCCACGTCCTGAGCCCCGAGTCTGCCCGGGTCCTCAGCCGCCGGCCAGCACGTTGACGAGCACCGGCAGGTCGATGTTCGCCCCGGAGAGGATCACCGCGGTCTGCCGGTCGGCGCACGCCACCCGGCCTGTCGCGACGGCGGCTACCCCGGCGGCGCCGGCGCCTTCGGCAATCAGGTGCTCGTAGCGGGCGAGGCCGCGGATGGCCTCGTGCAGCTCGCTCTCCGCGACGGCGGCCACTCGGTGAACGAGCGCCCGGACGATCGGGAACGCGATGTTCTCGGGGTCCATGTTGCCCGCCAGCCCGTCCGCGATTGTCGGGCCCACCTCCACTTCGACGATGCGCCCCGCCGCGAGCGACGCGGCGAAGGGATGCGACGCTTCCGCTTCCACCCCGACCACTTCGGCGTCGGGCCGCACCGCCCGCATTGCGGCGGCGATTCCGGCGAGCAGCCCTCCGCCACCCACCGGCGCCACGATCTGCGTCACCGAGGGGCAGTCTTCGACGACCTCCAGCGCGATGCTGCCAATCGCCGACAGGAGGTCGGGGTGGCTGTACGCGGAGATGAATTCGCTGCCCGATTCGGCCGCGAACGTCTTTGCCAACCGCTCGGCGTGTTCGTAGGTGTCGGCCTCGGCGCGCAGGTCCGCGCCCAGGCGTCGAATCGCGTCGAGCTTCGTGGACGGCGCGTTCTTCGGCGTGAACACCACGGTTCGACAGCCGGCCTTCGCCGCGGCCCAGGCCAGCGCCCGGCCGTGGTTGCCGGCCGAGGCGGTGACCAGCCGCGGCAGCGCCGCGCCTCCGCAGCGCTCGCGCAGCGCCAGCACCGCGTTCAGGGCCCCGCGCGCCTTGAACGAGTGGGTCACCTGCAGCGTCTCGAGTTTCAGGTGCACGTGCCCGCCGGCGGCCTCGCTGAGCCAGTCCGACCGCACGAGCGGCGTCCGGCGGACGAGCGGAGCGATGCGCCGGCGGGCGCGCCGGATGTCGTCGATCGTGGGAGTCATGGCCGCCCCTCGAGCAGGGTCGGCAGGCGGGCGACGAAGGCCGACCGGGCCATCACGTCGTCGATGCCGCCGGCCCGTGCAGCCGCGATCAGATCCGCCTGCACGTGGGAAACGAACCCGATCACGCGAACCCCGGACAGCGTGGGGTCGGACTTGAAGGCCGCGAGGGTGCCGAGGGGATCGGCGCCCCGGCCATTGAGGTCGAGCAGCACGAGGGTGGGCGTTTCGCCCCGCGCCAGCGCCACCGCCTCATCGGTAGTTCGGGCAAACCGGACGTCTGCGCCGACCCCCTTGGCCGCCGCCCGGATCCGCGACGTGAACATCCAGTCGTCGAGGGCTGCAACGATCATTTTGACGCTATCATAACGTTATGCTCCTCGAGACTCGCGACGCCCCCCCGTTCTACAAGAACGGCTTCGTTCTCGGCTGCGAGCACACCCGCGAAGGCGTCATCATCGACCCGGGCGACGAGGTGGAGCAGCTGCTTCAGGTGGTGTCGTCGCAGCAGCTGCAGATCAAGTACATCCTCCTGACGCACGCGCACATCGACCACATCGCCGGCGCGGCCGCCGCGAAGACCGCGTCCGCCGCGCCAATCGTGCTGCACCGCGACGACCTGCCGCTGTACGAGGCCGCGCTGCAGCAGGCTGCGGTGTTCGGCCTCCGCGTGGACGCGCCTCCGCCGGTCGATCGCTTCTACGACACGTTGGAGCCGCTCGCGTTCGGGAAGTACGAAGTGCGCGTTCTGCACACGCCGGGACACACGCCTGGCGGCGTATGCCTGCTCGTCGGGCCGGCCGGACAGCCGGGCAAGAAGGTGTTTGCCGGAGACACGCTGTTTGCGGGTTCGATCGGGCGCACCGATCTGCCGGGCGGCAACTACGACACGCTGATCGGCTCGATCCGCGGCGTCCTGTTCAAGCTGTCCGACGACGTGGAGGTCTTCTCGGGCCACGGCCCGAAGACGATGATCGGGCAGGAGCGACGGACGAACCCGTTCCTGGTGGGAAGGGGCAGGTAGCGATCCGAAGTGGCTAGTGGCTCGTGGCTCGTGTGACACACTAGTCACGAGTCACCAGCCACTACTGATTGTCTTTGTCCCTTTCCACCGTCATCTCCACCCTGCCGACGCGAACGCGGTCGCCCGGCGCCAGCGGACTGCGTTTCACGCGGCGGTCGTTTACGAACGTGCCGTTCGTGCTCTTCAAGTCCTCCACGTCGAACCCGCCCGATTCGGATGCCGTGAAGCGGCAGTGAACCCGCGACACCAGCGGCGCATCGACAATGAAGTCGGCCCGGACGGCGCGCCCGAGCGTCTTGATCCCGCCGGGCGTCACCCTGAACGTCAGCTGTTGGCCGTCCTTGCCCGCGGTCGTCCTGAGAATCCACATCCTAACGGGCCCTCATAGTGGTGCCGAGCCACGACGCGATGGCGGCGGCCACCTCGGGACTGATCTTCTTCTCGGGCAGGCGCTCGTACTCGTCCGCCTCGCCCGTCTTCGAGGCGGCGAGCAGGTGGTTCACGCCCGGAAGCTTCACCACCTCGACGGCCTGGCCGGCGCGCCCCTTCCTCGACCGCGCGATCTCGCCCAGCTTGTCGGCGTTCGCCGGCGGGATCTGACGATCCAGCTCGCCGTGGACAATGAGAATCGGCTGCGAGGTCTTCTTCAACGTCTTCGCCGGGTCGAACAGCAGGAAGCTGCGGTACCACGGCGTATCCGCCTGCCGCCGCATGAGCGCCGGAATCGAGTCCGGCCAGCGTCCGCTGATGACCGCCTGCTGGATCTTCTGCTGCAACTCGAACTTGACGCGCTTCTCGTCGTCGCTGATGTTCATCAGCGACAGCAGCCGGCGCTGTTGCTCGAGCACGAGTTCTGCCCCGGTGACGCCCGGCGCGGCCAGCAGCACCAGGGCCGCGATGTCCCCGTCCCGGGAGGCCGCGAGCGACGCTATCGCGCCGCCTTCGCCGTAGCCGACGAGGGCCACGCGCTGCACGTCCCTGCGCCGTTCCAGGAATTTCACCGCCGCAATCGCGTCGTCGGCGTAGTCCTCGAGCGTCACCGACTCGGCGCGCCCGCCGCTTTGCCCGACGCCGCGCTTGTCGTAGCGGACCACCACGTAGCCCGCGTCCGCGAGGGCCGACGCCAGCTGGCCGAGGACCGGGATCCCCGAGAACGTTTCGTCGCGGTCCGTCGGCGCCGCCCCGCCGACGAGCACGACGGCCGGATAGCGGAACTTCGGCGTCGGCTTGGTGGACGGCTGCGAGAGCGTGCCCGCGAGAGTGAAGCCGTTGGCGGGAATGTGCACCGCCTCGTCGTTCGGCCGGGCCACGGGCTCACGACGCGACGTGACCGACGCGATGTCCCGCCGGACGATGTCGAATCCCACTGCCGGGAGGGCGAAGCGAAGCAGCCGGCCGTTGAGGTCGGCCCAGATCTCTGCCGATGCCGGCTGGCTGGCGCCCGAGATCTCGATCGTGTATCGCCGGACCAGCAACAGTCCCGCCTGGGTGCGCACGCGATCGTCGGCGACGCCGCTGACCGTGATCTTCGCCGACGCCTGGGGCGGCACGTACGCGGGAAGTTCATCGCCGACCCTGGCGTGGACGAGCCGCGCGGCGACCGCCTCGTAGGCGCCGAAGAAGATGTTGGGCAGCAGCAGCGCGTTCGGCGCGATCTCGTCCGACTTGTCGGTCAGGTTCCTGCCCTGCGTGCTCGCCGTCGCCGCCGTCGTCCCACTGACCGTGGTGTGGATCAGCACCTGCAGGTCGCCCACGCTGCCCTCGACGACGCACTCGAGCGGACGCCAGTCGGCCGAGTATCGGAACTCGGCGCGCCGGGCGATGATGTTGAGCGGCGGCCCGATGCGCTCGTTGCCGGCGATCGTGAATCCCTGCGGCGTCTCGGTGACCGTCACCTGCTCGGCGCCGATGGCGACCCCCTGCAGGAACACCGTGAAATCCACCGGCTGCGCGGCGGCCGGCGTCTGTGCGCGCGCGGCCGACGCCAGCAGGAGCAGCGCAAGAGCGGCGGTACAATGTCCTATACGCATGGCCTTAAGAGGATAGCATCGGGCGGCGGGCCGCTGACAACAGCGGGAAGCTGGAGGAGACGATGCAGGCAGCACCGGGGTATCGCGCCGCGACCGAAACGGCCGCGGTGTTCGACCGTTCGGGGCGCGGGAAGATAGCGGTGGCGGGCGGCGACCGGCGCGCCTACCTGCACGCGATGCTCACGAACGACGTGGCAGCGCTCGCGGCCGGCTCGGGCTGCTACGCGGCCTACCTGACGCCCCAGGGCCGCATGATTGCCGACATGCGGGTGCTCGAACTCGGCGACCTGGTGCTGCTCGACCTGGACGAACGCGTGGCGCCCGCGGTGCTCCAGAAGCTGGACCAGTTCGTCTTCGGTGAGGACGTGAAGCTGGGTGACCTGACCTCGACCTTCGCCAAGGTGTCGGTGGCCGGCCCGGCGGCCGCGCACGTCGTCGCGGCCGTGTTGGAGCCGGCGGCGGGGCTGACCGGCGAGCAACTGGGGACGTGGCCGGAGTATCGCAACGCGCGCGCGGCGTTTCACGGGCAGACGGTGGTCGTTGCGGCGTCGCGCGAATTGGGCGTGCCGGGGTTCGATCTCTACGTCGAGCGCCCGCACGCCGAAGCGTTGATCGGAGGCCTCGTCGAGGCGGGCGCCGTCGCGGGTGACGAGGCGGCCGCCGACGCGCTGCGGATCGAGACGGGCCAGCCGGCGTTCGGCGTGGACATGGACGCCGAGACCATTCCGCTGGAGGCGGGGATCGAGGGGCGGGCGATCAGCTTCACGAAGGGGTGCTACCCGGGCCAGGAGGTGGTGATTCGCGTGCTGCACCGGGGCCAGGGCCGGGTGGCGCGCAAGATCGCCGGGCTGCGCGTCGCGGGCGATCTGGTGCCGGCGCGCGGCGACGCGGTGCGAGCCGGCGACCGCGAGGCGGGGCGCGTCACGAGCGCCGCGTGGTCGCCGCGCGCGAGCGCGGTGGTTGCGCTGGCGATGCTGCACCGCGACTTCCAGGCGCCCGGCACCCCCGTCGCCATCGACCACGGCGGCCAGGAGTTGGCGGCCGTCATCTCGACGCTGCCCTTCGTGCCTTGACCTCGACGGGTGAATCAGGCTTGCGCCTTGCGACCTGCGGCCTGCGGCCGCGTCGAGGTCGCCGCCGTCGCCAGCCGCGCAACCAGCCCCGCGTCGGCTGGCGGGAATTCGAGAGCGGCCAGTTCCGCCCTGGCGACCCAGCGGATCTCCTGCCCGAGGAGGGGACGCGGCTCGGACCGGAGCGAGCACCTGAAGAACCGCAGGTCGAGGACGCGATCGTCGTACGCGTAGATCGTTCGGTAAATCTCCTCCTCGATCGTGGCCGCGGCGCCGAGCTCTTCGATGAGTTCCCGGCCCAGGCACGCCTCGGGCGCCTCGCCCGGCTCGCACTTTCCGCCCGGGAACTCCCAGCACCCGGCCATGTGCGAGCCCTTCAACCGGCGCGCGACGAGCAGCCGGCCGTCGCGCTCGATGACGGCTGCGGTCACGATGGTCGGGTTGGACCTCTCCACCTGCTCCAGCCCCCCGGGTGTCAACGCCGCGCCTCGAGCCTCGGGCGAAGCCCCGGGTTCGCTCGTGCGGCGCACGCCTGTCGCATCGGGCACGGCCCGCACTGCGGCTTCCTCGCGGTGCAGACGATGGCGCCGAAATCCATCAGCGCCTGGTTGAAATCGAAGACGCGCTTGTTCGGCAGGAGCGCGCGCGACACGCCCCACAGGTGCTTCCGCATCGCGTGCGCCTTCGGGTCTCCCGCGCCGACGAACACGCGGAACAGCACGCGCGCCACGTTGGTGTCGAGGATCGCCGACCGCTGGCCGAACGCGAAGCTCCTGATCGCGCCGGCGGTGTACTGGCCGATTCCCTTGAACGAGAGCAGCGTCGCCTCGTCCGAGGGCAGCGACCCGCCGTAGCGCGCGACCGATTCGCACGCGATCGAATGAAGGCGCCGCGGGCGGATGTTGTAGCCGAGCGGGTACCAGGCGCCGACCGCGTCTTCCACCGGCCGCGCGGCGAGCGCCTCGAGCGACGGGAAGCGCGTCAGCCACTCGCGGTACTTCGGCAGGACGCGGTCCACCTGGGTCTGCTGGAGCATGATCTCGGACACGAGGATGTGGTACGGATCCGTCGCACGCCGCCACGGCAGGTCCCTGCCGTGACGGTCGTACCACGCCAGCAGCCGGCGGCGAAACGCCGCCCGCGCGGCCGCCGCCGGAACCCCGAGCCTCACCCGCTTCGCCATCCGCACTCCCCGCGTTCCCCCCCTCGACTGGTACGATCCAGGCAGACCACCCGTTGACACAGCAAGGCCGCAGGTCGCGAGCCGGACTGCCGCATCGAGGCTAGAGCTGTGCAACCACAACCGTCCAGGCCCAGCATCGACCCGCGTGGCCGCGATTGCGGGCCGAAGCACCAAGCATGACATAATCGCAGCCGGTGAAGATCTACACCCGAACCGGCGACGGCGGCGAAACGGGCCTGTTCGACGGGCGGCGCGTCTCGAAGTCCGACCTGCGCGTGGACGCGTACGGCGAGGTGGACGAGCTCAACGCCGCCATCGGCGCGGTCCTCGCTGCCGCGGTCGACCAGGACATCGCCGGGATGCTGCAGGCGGTCCAGCGCGACCTGTTCGCCGTTGGCGGGCGCCTCGCGGATCCCGCGCGGCGCGTCGCCGAGCGGGTGGAGAAGATGGACGTCGGCGCCGCCGAGGTCGCGCGCCTCGAGCAGTGGATCGACCGGCTCGAGTCCGAGCTGCGGCCGCTGCGCCGGTTCATCCTGCCCGGCGGCTGCGGCGCCGGCGCGGCGCTCCATCTCGCGCGGACCGTCTGCCGGCGCGCGGAGCGACGCGTCGTGCTGCTCGGCGCCGGCGAGGTGCCCGCCGAACTGCTCGCCTACCTGAACCGGCTGTCGGACTTCCTGTTCGTCGCCGCCCGCGCCGTCAACCGGCGGGCCGGCGCGCCCGAACTCGAATGGTGAGCAGCCTGGACGCGTGCGTACGAAACCTGCGCGCGGCTCGCCCGCGAGCACTACGAGAACTTCCCCGTCGCGTCGCGGCTCCTGCCGCGTCACATGCGGCCGCACGTGGCGGCCGTTTACGCCTTTGCCCGCGTGGCCGACGATTTCGCCGACGAAGGCGACCGCCCGGCCGATACGCGGCTGGCGCTGCTCAACGCGTGGCGAGCCTGCCTGCAGCGGTGCGCGTCGGCTGAGGCCGGGCAGGCGTGCGACGGCCTCGAGTCGCACGGCCCCGCCGGTCGGTCGCTTCCGCCCGAGACCCCGCACATCTTCCGCGCGCTCCGCAGTACAATCCGCACCTGCGGTCTCCCGGTGGCGCTGCTCGACGACCTGCTCGGCGCGTTTCGCCAGGACGTCACCACCACGCGCTACGAGACCTGGGACGACGTGCTGGACTACTGCCGGCGATCGGCGAACCCGGTCGGCCGCCTGGTGCTGGGCATCGCCGGGTGCCGCGACGAAGGCGTGAATCGCGCCTCCGACGCCGTGTGCACGGCCCTGCAGTTGACCAACTTCTGGCAGGACTTCGAACGCGACTGGCTGAAGGGCCGGCTGTACCTGCCGCTCGCCGAGTGCCGCCGGGCGGGAGCGGATCCTCGCGACCTCGACGCGCGCACGCTGACGCCGGCGTGGCGTTCGGTGATCGAGAACGCCGGCGCGCGGACGGCGGAGTTGTTCGAGCAGGGCCGCCGCGTGTGCGACGCGGTGAGCGGGCGGTTGCGGTGGGAACTCCGGTTCACGTGGCTGGGCGGCCGGCGGATCCTGTCGCGGCTCCAGAGCGGCGGCTACGACGTGTTTCGCGCGCGTCCGGCGCTCGGCGCCGCCGACGCGGCGCCGATGTTGTGGCAGGCCTTGACGTGGCGGGCGCGATGAGCGGGCGCGACACCAACTTCTACTACTCCTTCCTCGTGCTCCCGTCCGAGAAGCGGCGCGCGATCGTCGCGGTGTGGGACTTCTGCCGCGCTGTCGACGACGCCGTGGACGAAGCGCCGGCGACGGCGTCCAGCGGCGACCCGGGCAGTGCCGTCTCGCAGTTGGCGCGGTGGCGGCGCGAGCTCGCGGCCTGCTACGCGGGCGCTCCCGAGACGCAGCAGGGCGCGAACCTCGCGCCGTTCGTCACGCGGTTCTCGCTGCCGCGCGCCGCCTTCGACGCGGTCATCGACGGCGTCGCGATGGACCTCGACCGCACGCGCTACGAGACCTTCGACGACCTTCGCGAGTACTGCCTCCGGGTGGCCTCGGCAGTCGGGCTGCTGTGCATCGAGATCTTCGGGTACACCGACCCCAGGACCCGCGACTACGCGCGCGATCTCGGCATCGCGCTGCAGTTGACGAACATCATCCGCGACGTCGCGACCGACCTGGCGCGGGGGCGGATCTACATCCCTCTCGAGGACCTCCGCCGCCACCGCTGCTCCGAGGACGACCTCCGGGCCGGCATCCTCACGGAACGCCTGCGGGGCCTGCTCGCCGAGCAGTGCCGGCGCGCCCGCGGCTTCTACGAAAAGGCCGACCGCGGGCTGCCGCCCGCCGACCGGCGGCGGATGGTCGCCGCGCGGATCATGGCGGGGATCTACCGCGCGATTCTCGACCGCATCGAGTTGTCGGGATACGACGTGTTCGGCGGGAAGATCCGCGTGCCGCGGCCCGGCCGCGCCGCGATTGCCGCCGCCATCTGGGCCAAGTCGGCGATGGGGCGATAGAGGCGGTGGCTGGCACACTGTGACCAGATTCGACGTCGTCGTAATCGGCGGAGGCTTCGCGGGACTCAGCGCCGCCGCGGCGCTGGCCGAGGCGGGGGCACGGACGCTCGTCCTCGAAGCGAGGCCGGCGCTCGGCGGGCGCGCGTCCGCGTTCACCGATCCCGCGACCGGCGAGTCCGTGGACAACGGCCAGCACCTCATGCTCGGCTGCTACCACGAGACGTTTCGCTTCCTGGCGCGCGTCGGCGCGTCCGACCGCGTCCGCATCCAGCCGGACCTCGAGGTGCCGCTCGTCGATCCCGCCGGGGCGCTGACCACGCTTCGCTGTCCTCCGCTGCCGTCCCCGCTCCACCTGCTCGCCGGGGTGATGGAGTGGGACGCCCTCGGCTTCCTGGACAGGCTCTCGGCGCTCCATCTCGCGGCGCCGCTCCGCCGCGCGCAGCGCTTCTTCCGGGCGGGCAAGGGCTGGCTGCCGGCGTCGGACGGCGAAACGGTCGAGAACTGGCTCATCCGCAACGGACAGACGCGGCGGCTGCGCGACATGCTGTGGGAACCCCTGGCGCTGGCGGCGCTGAACCAGCCGATCCAGGAGGCGGCCGCGCCGGCGTTCGTGCGCGTGCTGGCGCAGATGCTCGGCCCCGACCGGGCCGATTCCGCGGTGGCCGTTCCGCTGCGGCCGCTGCCGGCGGTCTACGCCGAACCGGCGCGCGACTTCATCGCCGCGCACGGCGGCGAGGTGCGGACGTCGAGCCCGGCGCGCGCGATGGTGGACGGGGGGCGCGTCTCGTGCGTCGAGACGAAGGGCGGGCGCATCGACGCCGGCGCCGTGATTTGCGCCGTACCCTGGTTCGCGCTGTCCGACGCGGTGGGCGGCCGGACGGCCCCGCTTGCCGGCGCCCTCGATTCCGCCGCCCGCATGGCCTCGTCGCCCATCGTCACCGTCAACCTGTGGTTCGACCGGGGCGTGCTGCCCGTCTCGTTCGTCGGCCTGCCCGGCCGGACGTTCCAGTGGGTCTTCGACAAGCGGCAGGTCTTCGGCGACTCTGCGTCGCACCTGTCGTTCGTCTCGAGCGGCGCGGCGGCCGTCGTCGCCGAATCGAACGACCACCTGGCAGGCCGGGCGTACGACGAGTTGGTGACGGCGCTGCCCGGGGCCCGCGGCGCCCGCCTGCTCCGCAGCGTGGTCGTGCGAGAACGGCGCGCCACGTTCTCGCTGGCTCCGGGGCAGCCGCGACGCCCGGCCGCCGCCACACCTGTGAGAGGATTGTTGCTGGCCGGCGACTGGACCGACACCGGGCTGCCGGCCACGATCGAAGGTGCGGTCGTCAGCGGCCACCGCGCGGCCCTCCTGGCGCTCGCCTAGCACGCCCACGGGTCGAGGCCCAGGGTTCACGACGGCCGCGGGCCGCAACCCGCAAACGGAACTATGAGATCAGTCGTCGTCCATTACCAGGAAATCGCGCTGAAGGGCAAGAACCGGCCCTGGTTCATCGCGCGCCTCGTTCAGAACGTCCGCCTGGCCACTGCCGACCTCGACATCCAGGCGGTGCGCCCGCTGATGGGGCGCCTCGAGATCGTGCTCGGCCCCTCGGCCACGTACGAGCAGGTTCGCGGGCGGCTGCTGCGCGTGTTCGGCGTCGCCAACTTCTCCCGCGCCGCGCGGGCGCCGCTCGACATCGACGTGATCGCCTCCTCGATTCTCGCGGACCTCGGCGACACCGAAACGCCGTCGTTCCGGGTGACGGTCAAGCGAGCGGACAAGCGGTTCCCGATGAAGTCGCCCGAGGTCGAGCGAGAGGTGGGCGGGCGGATCAAGCTCGCCAAGGGCTGGCACGTGGATCTCGACCGCCCGGCGATGACCATCACGGTCGAGATCATGAAGGATCACGCCTTCTACGCCTTTGCCAAGGAGCGGGGGGCGGGCGGGCTGCCCTCCGGCGTGAGCGGGAAGGTGGCGTGCCTGTTGTCGGGCGGCATCGACTCGCCGGTCGCCGCGTGGCGGATGATGAAGCGCGGCTGCACGACGCTCCTGGTCCACTTCCACAGCTACCCGTTCCTGTCGCGCGCCTCGCAGGAGAAGGTGCGCGAGCTGGCGCAGCTGCTCACGACCTACCAGTATCGGAGCCGGTTGTTCCTGGTGGCGTTCGGCGAAATTCAGCGCCAGGTCGTTCTGTCGGCCCCTGCCGCCCTTCGCGTCGTGATCTACCGGAGGCTGATGATGCGCATCGCCGACCGCATCGCCCGCGCAAACGGGGCCCGCGCCCTCGTGACCGGCGAAGTGATCGGGCAGGTCGCGTCGCAGACGCTCGAGAACCTGTCGGTCATCGCCTCGGCGACGGACCTCCCGATCCTGCGGCCCCTGGTCGGCATGGACAAGGACGAGATCGTGGCGCAGGCCGAGCGCCTGGGCACGTTCGAGATCTCGATCGTGCCCGACCAGGACTGCTGCCAGCTGTTCACACCCAGGCACCCCGCCACGCGCGCCACGCTGGAGGCCGTCGAAGAGGCCGAACGCCAACTTCCCGTCGCGGAACTGGTGCAGCAGGCGGCCGACGAAGCCGAGCAGGAGCAGTTCGTCTTCCCGAAGCAGGCCTGAGTGCGGCGGCCGAGAGCGACGCGCCCGCGACCTCCGACGCCCGGCGCCATAGTGTCGGGCCGCAGCCCCGCGGGCTGCGCTTGAAGCCCGAACCCGGGGAGCCGTTTTATAATGGGAGGATATGTCCATCCTCAAGGTTGCGCGCATGGGCCATCCCGTGCTGCGTCAGGTGGCCCGCAAGGTCGACCCGGCCGAGATCAAGACGCCCGTCTTCCAGAAGCTCGTCGACGACATGATCGAAACGATGCGGGAGTACGAGGGGATTGGACTGGCGGCGCCGCAGGTGCACGAAAGCGTCCGCCTGGCGCTCATCGGGATCGAGGAAGGCCGCGGCGACGACCGGGCGATCCGGGTGCTGCCGGTCATCAACCCCGAGGTGACGCCGGTCGGCAAGACGACGGCGGAGGACTGGGAGGGCTGCCTGAGCCTGCCGAAACTGCGCGGCCGCGTCACCCGCCCGGATCGGGTCCAGGTCAAGGCGCTCGACCGCCGCGGCAGCCGGATCGAGTTCGACCTGGAAGGCTACCCCGCCCGCGTCGCGCAGCACGAAATCGATCACCTGGACGGAGTGCTCTTCATCGACCGGATGAAATCGCTCGAAACGCTCTGCTTCCTCGACGAATACGCCAAGTACTGGACCGAGGACTGACATGCGGCAGTCCGGCTTGCGCCTCGACGGCAGTGCTTCACTGCCTACTGCCTACTGTCGACTGCCTACTGTCTACCGCCCATGTTCACGAGGCCACTATGATCTACATCTACGGCAAGGACACCTGACCCTACACGTTGGCCGCCCGTGAAGACCATGAAAGGCGGCACGTGCAGTTCGAGTACGTCAACGTCAAGAGGGACCGCGCCGCGCTCGAGCGGATGCTCGCCCTGACGAAGGGACGCCGCGATGTCCCGGTCATCGCGGACGGCGAGAAGGTCACCATCGGGTTCGGCGGCACGTGAGGCGTGTAGCTCCGGGGCTGCCGTCGGCAGCCCGTCGCACTCCCCGGCTCGCATCCATGATCGAACTCACCGGCGTCGGCAAGCAGTTCGAAGGCAAGCGCCGCGTCACGGCGCTTGCCGACGTCAACCTCGAGGTGGGGCGGGGCGAGCTCGTCGCGATCGTCGGCCCTTCCGGGTCCGGCAAGTCCACCCTGCTCAACCTCGTCGGCGGCCTGGATCGCCCGTCGGCAGGCGAAGTGTCGATCGACGGCCAGAAGCTGAGCGGCCTTTCCGACGACCAGCTGACGCTCGTCCGCCGCGACAAGCTGGGATTCATCTTCCAGTTCTTCAACCTGCTCCCGTCGCTCACCTGCCTCGAGAACGTCGCGCTCCCGCTGCACCTGCGAGGCTGGCCCGGGAAGAAGGCGGTCGCGCGCGCGAAGGAACTGCTGGACCTCGTGCAGCTCGGCGGGCGGATCGAACACACCCCGGACGAACTGTCGGGCGGCGAACGGCAGCGGACGGCGATCGCCCGTGCGCTCTCGGTCTACCCGCCGATTCTCCTGGCCGACGAGCCGACCGGCAATCTCGACACGGCCACGGGCGCGGAGATCCTCCGCCTCGTCCAGGACCTTCACGGCCGGCTGGGCGCCACCGTCCTCATCGTCACCCACGATCCCAACGTGGCGCGAAGCTGCCCGCGGACGATCACGATCCGCGACGGCCGCGTCGTGGGAGACGAACGGCGATGATCCTGCTGAGGCTCATCAGCTGGCCCTACACCCGCCGGCACCTGGTCCGCACGATCCTCACGACCGCCGGCATCGTCCTCGGCGTCGGCGTGTTCGTCGGGATGCACTCCGCCAACCAGTCGGTGCTCTACGCGCTCCACGAGACCGTCGACAGGATCGCGGGCGCCACGCAGCTGCAGATCACGGCTGGCGAGAGCGGGTTCGACGAGGACGTGCTCGAGCGCGTCCAGGCGATGCCCGAGGTGCGCGTCGCGGTCCCGGTCATCGAGGCGGTCGTCGACACCGCGCTGCCCGGCCAGGGGAGCGTGATGATCCTGGCCGTGGACATGACCGGCGACCGGAGCCTGCGGGACTACGCCTTCGAGAGCGGCGACGAGGCGGTGGTGGACGACCCGCTGGTGTTCCTCGCGCAGCCCGATTCGCTCATCGTCACCCGCGAGTTCGCCGGCCAGAACCACCTGCAGGCGAACAGCGTCATCCCGATGCGCACGATGGAGGGTCCGAAGCAGTTCGTCGTGCGCGGCATCATGAAATCCACCGGCCTGGCGAAGGCGTTCGGCGGCAACCTGGCCATCATGGACGTCTACGCCGCGCAGAAGGTCTTCGGGCGCGGGCGCAAGTTCGACCGCATCGACCTCGCGGTGAGCGAGGGTACCTCCGTCGACCAGTGCCGCGCGGCGCTCGAGACGATGCTCGGCAGCGGGTTCCAGGTGGAGACGCCCGCCAGCCGCGGGCAGCAGTTCGACTCGGTCCTCCGCGTCTACTCGGTGACGATGAGCATCACCAGCGTGTTTGCGCTCTTCATCGGGATGTTCATCATCTACAACTCGTTCGCGATCGCGGTCACCCAGCGGCGGGCCGAGATCGGGATCCTGCGCGCGCTGGGCGCGACGCGGCGGCAGATCCGCGCGATCTTCCTCGTCGAGAGCGCCGCCGCCGGCCTCGTCGGGTCGATTGTCGGCCTGGGATTCGGGTACCTGCTCGCGCACGGCACCGCCGGTTACGTGGGCCAGATGCTGGCAGGCATCTCCGGGATCGCCCAGCGTGTGGACGAGGTCGCCACCGGCCCCTGGCTGATGGGCCTCGCCGTGGCGATGGGGATCGTGACGAGCATGGTGGCGGCGTTCATCCCGGCGAGGAGTGCCGCCCGCGTCGACCCGGTGCAGGCGCTCCAGAAGGGGAAGTACCAGGTGCTGTCGGCGGGCGAGAACCGCCTCCGCCGCACGGTGGCCGTCGCGTTCGCCGCCGTCTCCGTGGCGTGCCTCCTGATCCCCGGTGCCGGAAAGGTTGCGTTCTACCTCGGCTTCTTCCTCGCGATGCTGGCGGCGCTGCTGCTGACGCCGGCGCTGGCCCTCTGGCTGACGCGCGCGCTGCGCCCCGTGCTGCAGCGCCTGTGGCCCGTGGAGGGGGCGCTGGCGGCCGACAGCCTGATTCAGGCGCCCCGGAGGACCTCGGCCACGGTGTCGGCCCTGATGCTGTCGCTGGCATTGACGGTGGCCCTCGGCGGCGTCTCGGCGGCCAGCTACGAGTCGATCACCGGGTGGATGGGCACCGCGCTCAATCCCGACCTCTTCGTCACCGCGTCGCCCACCTTGACCAGCCGCAGCTTCCTTTTCCCGGCGTACATCGGGCCGACGCTGATGCAGGTCGACGGCGTCGCGGAGGTGCAGAGCGTCCGCACGCCGCGCATCCTCTTTCGGGGAACGCCGGTGATGCTCATCACCGTCGAGGTGGACAAGTGGGCGGCGAGGGCCGGCAGGAAGCCCGTCGAAGGGCGGGCCGACCAGATGTACCGGGAGGCGGCCGCGGGCCGGGGCGCGATCCTCTCGCAGAACCTAGCCGCGATGAAGGGGCTGCACGCCGGCGACGTCGTGGACCTGCCGACGCCGTCCGGGACGCTTCGCCTGCCGGTCGTCGGCGTCATCGAGGACTGGTCCGACCAGCAGGGGGCGATCTTCATCGACCGCGCGGTCTACCGGAAGTGGTGGAACGACGACCGGGTCAACACCTTCCGCGTCTACCTCCGCCCGAACGCCTCCCTCCCGGCGGTCCGCAAGTCCATCCTGGAGCGGCTCGGGGGCACGCGCCGCCTGTTCGTCCTCACGAACGACGAGGTCCGCAGCTACATCACGGGGCTGACGGACCAGTGGCTCGCGCTCTCGTACTCGCAGATCGCCGTGGCCGTGCTGGTGGCGATCCTCGGGATCATGAACACGCTCACCGTCTCGATCATGGACCGCCGCCGCGAGCTCGGCGTGCTGCAGGCGGTGGGCGCCCGGCGCCGGCAGATTCGCTACACGATCTGGATGGAGGCGCTGAGCATCGGGTTCGTCGGGATCGTCATCGGCCTGGCGTTGGGCGCGATCAACCTCCATTACGTGCTCGAGATGACGCATCGGGACATCAGCGGGATGCTCCTGCCGTACCGGTTCCCCGTCCGCATCGCGCTGTGGCTGTTTCCGACCATCCTGGGCGCCGCGTTCGTCGCCGCGCTGTGGCCCGCCGAGTCCGCGGTGCGCGGATCGCTGGTGCAGGCATTGGAGTACGAATGAACTGGCCGGTCCCGGCGCTCCTGATCGTTCTGTCGGCCCTCTCCGTGATGCCCGTCGCCGCGCAGGACGCGCGACAGATCATGACCGAGGCGCAGCATCGCACGCAGGCGTCGTCCCAACACTACGAGGGCACGCTGCAGGTATTCGACGCGAAGGGGAAGATCAGCGACAAGCGGTGGATCTTCGACCGGCTCGGGTCGCACGGTTCCAGCAAGTCGGTGCTGCGCTTCACGGCGCCGCCCGAGGTCAAAGGCGTCGCGCTGCTCGTCGTCAACCATCCGGACCGCGCGTCCGACCAATGGATGTGGACGCCGGCCATCCAGCGCGACCGTCGCGTGGCGCTGCAGGACCGATCGCAGCGGTTCTTCGGCACGGACTTCTCGTTCGAGGACCTCGAGGAACGCGACGTCGACCAGTACGACTTCTCGATGGACGGCGAGGAAACCCTCAACGGCGCCCCCTGCTGGCGGGTGATTGCCCGGCCGCGGACGACGAAGCGGTCGCAGTACACGCAGTCGCGCGTGTGGGTGCGCAAGGACAACTACGCCTACCAGCAGGTGGAGAGCTTCATCAAGTCCGAGGTGGTCCGCCGCTCGAAGTACAGCGACATCCAGCAGGTCCAGGGGATCTGGACCGGCCGCACGCTCGAGATGACCGACCTGCGGAGGAACAGCCGGACGGTCCTGAAGCTCGAGGACCTGAAGTACAACGTGCCGCTGAAGGAAGACGATTTCACGCTGCAGGCGCTCCGCCAGGAACGATGACCCCGGGCCCGCGCGCCATCGCCCTGTGGCTCGCCCTCCTGCTGGTTGGCGCCGCGGGGGCCGGCGCGCAATCGACGAGCATCAGCCAGCGCGGCTTCCTCGAGGGCACCGGCATCGTCTACCCGCAGAAGTCGAATCCAGGCGACGAGCAGTGGGTGGGCGAGGCGCTGTTTCGCCAGGAGGCGTCCTGGCGGCCGGCGGCCTGGTTGACGCTCTCGGGCGCGTTCGACGCGAGGGCGGCGACCAACGACTGGGTCGAGCGGACGTGGGCGATCGACTGGTCCGACCGCGGCCTGCAGCGGCCGGCATTGAGCATCCGCCGGGCGAGCGGAGCGCTGCGCCGCGGCGGCTTCACGTTCGAAGCCGGCAAGCAGTTCGTGCGATGGGGGAAGGCGGACGTGCTGAATCCCACGGACCGTTTCGCCCCGCGCGACTTCCTCGAGGTGGTGGACAACGACTTCCTGGGCGTCACCGCCGCCCGGATCACCTACGAGCGCGGCCCGAACACCATCGATCTCGTGTGGCAGCCGCTCTTCACGCCCAGCCGCGTCCCGCTGCCCGGCAGCCGCTGGTCCGCCACGCAGCTTCCGCCGCCAGCGGCGCTGCCCCTGCCGCTCGCGGACCTCGGTTCCGTCTTCCCGTCGCGCCCGCCGGCCGGTGTTCGCTTCAACCGCGTTGCGTCCGGCTTCGAGCACTCGCTGTCGATCTACGACGGGTTCAACAACCTGCCGCGCATCGACATCGCGCCGAACCCGGCGCTCGGCCGGACGGAGGTCCGGCGGCTCTACCCGCAGATGCGGATGGCGGGCGGCGACGCCGCCTGGCCGCTTCCCTGGTTCACGCTGAAGGGCGAGGCCGGCTACTTCTGGACGACCGATGCGAAGGTCGACGACTACGGCCTCTACGTCGTCCAGGTGGAGCGTCAGCACGGCGAGTGGCTCTTCGTCGGCGGCTATGCCGGCGAGTTCGTCACCGAGCACCGCTCGATCGTCTCCTCTCCGGTCTACGCCTTCGACCGCGGCCTCGCCAACACGTTTCTCGGCCGCGCCGCCTACACGATCGACCCGCTCAGGAGCCTGGCCTTCGAGGGCGCGATTCGGCGGGATGCGGCCGGCGGGTGGCTCAAGGCCGAGTACTCGCAGGCGATGGGCCAGCACTGGCGGGCGACCGCGCGCGCCGACGTCCTTCGCGGCTCGCCTGACGACTTCTTCGGCCAGTACCGGCGGAACTCCGGGCTGCACGTCACGGTGCGCTACAGCTATTGAGCCGGTCGCCGTGCTCCGGTCAGAGCCGAAGGGGCACGCGCCAGCCGACTCGGGACCGTTGACTCTGTTGACTATGGACTGCCGACTGCCGACTGTGGAACCGTGGACTGCCGACTGTGGACTGTGGACTGTTGGACTGTGGACTACTGACTGCGAACTCTTGACCCTTGACCGTTGACTCTTGACTCTCGAGGGTTCACCCCGTGCCTCCTGAAGATTCCGCCCTCTCATGCCGATGAGAAGGGTACCGGCACCGGGACGGCGGTCCTCTGCCCGTGTGCCCCGCGGGGTTGGCGCTCGCGTCCTATGCCTGAGCAGATCGCGGACGATCGCGTGACACGGCCCTGGGAGACGGACCGGACGTTTCGGACCTTGTTCGCCGAGTCGGCGGAAGCCTACCTGCTCCTGGTCGACAACCTGATCGTGGACTGCAACAAGGCGGCGCTGGCGATGTTGGGCGCCACCCGGGATCAGGTGGTCGGCCTCTCGCCGGTGGACCTCTCCCCCGTTCAGCAGCCGGATGGCCTGTCGTCAGCGGTGAAGGCGCGGGAAGTGATCACCCGCGCCCACGCCGCGGGCGGATCGCGCTTCGAGTGGGTCCACCGGCGGATCAACGGGTCCGAGTTCTGGGTCGAAGTCGTCCTGACGCCCATCCCGCTCGGCGACGACCGGGCGCTGTTCGTCACCTGGCGCGACATCACCGCGCGGAAGCAATCCGAGGAGGTCCTCCGGCTCACGAACGAGCAGCTCGAGCAGACCACGAGTGAGGCGCGCCGGCTGGCCGACGAGTCGGCCCGCGCCAGCGTGGCGAAGAGCGAGTTCCTCGCGAACATGAGCCACGAAATCCGCACGCCGATGAACGGCGTGATCGGGATGACCGGCCTGCTCCTCGACACCGAGCTGACCGACGAGCAGCGGCAGTACGCCGAGATCGTGAGGACGAGCGCCGAGTCGCTGCTGTCGATCATCAACGACATCCTCGACTTCTCGAAGATCGAGGCCAGGAAGATGGAGCTCGAGCGCCTCGACTTCGACCTGCGGTCCACCCTCGAGGGCGCCGTGGAGCTGCTGTCCCCGAGGGCGCACGAGAAGGGCCTGCGGCTCGCCGGGATCATCTCCGCCGCCGTGCCCGGGTTCCTGCGGGGCGACCCCGGCCGGCTGCGCCAGGTCCTCGTCAACCTCGCGGGCAACGCGGTGAAGTTCACCGAGCACGGCGAGGTGATCATCCGCGCCACGCTCGAGCACGAAGACGAGGCGAGGGCCGAGGTTCGCTTCTCGGTGAGCGACACGGGAATCGGCATCTCCCGCGAGAACCTCGAGCGGTTGTTCACGCCGTTCACCCAGGTGGACGGCTCGACGACCCGGCGCTTCGGCGGCACGGGCCTCGGGCTGGCCATCTCCAGGCAGCTCGTGGAGCTGATGGGCGGCCGGATCGGCGCCGACAGCGTCGAAGGGAAGGGCTCGACCTTCTGGTTCACCGCGGCGATGGAGAAGCAGCCGGAGGACGCGCCGAGGCCGGCGTTCAGGGTGGCCGACATCGCCGGGAGCCGCGTGCTGGTGGTGGACGACTTCGCCGCCAACCGCCAGGTGGTCGGCGCGCTCCTCCGGGGATGGGGCTGCGAGTTTGCGGACGCGCGAAACGCGACGTCGGCGCTGGAGCTGCTGCGAAGCGCGGCCGAATCGGGGCGGCCCTTCGACGCGGCGGTGCTCGACATGCAGATGCCCGACGTGGACGGCCTGACGCTCGGCCGGCGGATCAAGGCCGACCCGGCGATCGCCCCCACCGCCCTGATCATGATGACGTCGCTCGGGCAGCCCGGAGACGCGAGGCAGTACCAGGACGCCGGGTTCGTCGCCTACCTCACCAAGCCGGTGCGGCGCCAGCACATGCACGACTGCCTGGCGCTCGCGCTCGGCCGGCGCGAAACCCCGGGCGCGCCGCCGCCGCTCATCACCAAGCACACGATCGCCGAGGCGCAGTCGAAGCGGAGCCGCGTCACCGTCCTGCTGGCCGAGGACAACCTCGTCAACCAGCACGTGGCGCTGGCGATGCTGCGGAAGATCGGCTACCGGGCCGAGGCGGTCAAGAACGGGCGCGAAGTGCTGGCTGCCCTCGGGAAGGGCCGCTTCGACCTGGTCTTGATGGACTGCCAGATGCCCGAGATGGACGGCTACGAGGCGGCGCGCGCCATCAGGAGCGCCGACGCGTCCTACCGGGACATCCCGATCGTCGCGCTCACCGCGAACGCCATGGAAGGCGACCGCGACCTGTGCCTCGCCGCGGGGATGAACGCCTACATCGCCAAGCCCGTCACGGCCGGCGCAATCGCCGACGTGCTGGAGCGGTGGCTGCCTTCGGACTGACGTTCTCCGGCCACTCCGCCGCCCACGCGCCCGCGAAGGAGACCCCGCACAGCGCCCACAGCGCCACCCACTCCGCCGACACAATCACGGGCACGATTCCAACCGGCTGCCGGCTCCAAACCCTCGGCTTTGGGCCGCCTGCGCAGCGGCTCTGGTCTCCGGACCGCCTGATGCGTCAGAATACGAAAAGAGCCCGGTTGCCAGTACGGGAGCCGCCGCCATTGCGAGGAGCCTTCCATGAACCCCACCGTCATCGATTTCGTCAACACCAGCCGTGACCGGTACCTGGAAGAACTGACGCAGTTCATCGCCATCCCGAGCGTCAGCGCGCTTCCCGAACACGCGGCCGACATGCGCCGGTGCGCCGAGTGGACGGCCGAGCAGATGAGGGGCATCGGCCTCCAGAACGTGCGGGTGATCGACACGCCCGGGCACCCGGTCGTCTACGGCGACTGGCTGAACGCGCCCGGCGCCCCCACGGTGCTGTTCTACGGCCACTACGACGTGCAGCCGGTCGACCCCCTCGATCTGTGGACGTCGCCCCCCTTCGAGGCGACGGTGCGCGACAACGAGCTGTTCGCGCGCGGGGCGACCGACGACAAGGGGCAGCTGTTCATGCACCTCAAGGCGCTCGAGGCGCACCTGCGCCAGAACGGGTCGCTGCCGGTCAACGCCCGCGTCATCTTCGAGGGCGAGGAGGAGATCGGCAGCCCGAACCTCGACGCCTTCATCCGCGCCCACAAGGACGAGCTCTCCTGCGACGTCGTCGTCATCTCCGACTCGCCGATGTTCGACAAGGGCGTGCCGTCGATCTGCTACGGGCTGCGCGGCCTGTCGTACTTCCAGATCGACCTGCGCGGCAGCGCGTCCGACCTGCACTCGGGGTCGTTCGGCGGCGCCGTGGCCAACCCCGCGTTCGTCCTGGCGCAGGTCCTCTCGCAGATGAAGGACCGCGGCGGCCACGTCAAGATCCCCGGCTTCTACGACGACGTCCGGGAGCTGACCGAGAGGGAGCGCGAGGAGTTCAAGCGCCTGCCGTTCAACGAGAAGCAGTACCGGAAGGGCCTCGGCGCGCCGAAGCTGCACGGCGAGAGGGGCTACTCGACGCTCGAGCGCGTGTGGGCGCGCCCGACGTTCGAGGTGAACGGCCTGCTGGCTGGCTTCACCGGCGAAGGGTCGAAGACGGTCATCTCGGCTACGGCGATGGCGAAGGTCAGCATGCGGCTGGTGCCGAACCAGGACCCCGACAAGATTGCGGCGCTGTTCGAGGCATACGTGAGGAAGGTCACGCCGAAGTCGGTGGAGCTGACCGTCACGCGCATGCACGGCGGCAAGCCGTGGATGACCGAGCTGGACAACGCCTACGTGCAGGCCGCGGCGCGCGCCATCGAGATCGGCTTCAGCCGCTCGCCGGTGTACACCCGCGAGGGCGGGTCGATCCCGGTCGTGGCCACGTTCCAGTCCGAGCTGAACGCGCCGACCGTGCTGTTCGGCATCGGCCTCCCGGACGAGAACGCGCACGCCCCGAACGAGAAGCTCGATCTCGGCAACTTCTTCAACGGCATCGTCGCGTCCGCGTATCTTTACGAGGAGATCGCGAAGACGCGGGCGTAAGGAAGAGGCTGCGACTCTGCGTCGTGGGGTTGTGGGGCGGGCCTCGAGTGCGTCCAAGCCGAGGAACCGAGAGGGCCGCGAGTCCGAGTCGTGGGGATGTGGGGCGGGCCTTCAGGCCCGCCGACCGCCTCTCGACGCTGCTCGGGGCGGCCCTGAGCCTGCGACCACCGGACCCCGGCACGTGGCTGGCGGCCCACAGGCCCGCTCAGCGTCGCGCCAACTCGTCGAACTGCTGCAGCGTGAGGTCGGCAACCGTGGCGACGATGGCGTCGGCTTGCGCCAGCTGCGCCGGCGGATAACTGGTGGTGACCGCCACGACCTTCATGCCGGCCGCCCGCGCCGACTCGATCCCCCACAGCGAGTCTTCGACGGCCACCGTCCGGGCCGGCTCCACCCGAAGGCGCTCGAGCGCCGCGCGGTAGGGATCGGGCGCGGGCTTGCCCTCGGGCGTTTCGCCGGCGGCGACGATGACCGGGAACACGTCCAGCAGGCCGGCCGCGGCGAGGATGAGCTCGATCTCGTCGCGAAGCGCTCCCGAGGCGATCGCCATCGGCACCGCGTCCGCCCAGGCACGGACCGCGTCGCGGACGCCGTCGAACAACACCGGGCAGACGTCCACCACCGTGCGGAAGCACGCGGCCTTCGTCCGCGCGAGGCCGGCCAGATCGTCGGGGCCCCAGTCGAGCCGTCGATCGCGGGCGATGGCGGCAAGGACGCCGTCATCGTCGTACCCGAGGTACCGTGCGTAGTAGTCGGATGGTTCGAGCGTCACGCCGACGGGGCCAAGCGCCTGCTGGAACGCGCGAAGGTGCAGCGGTTCGGTGTCCGCGAGCACGCCGTCGAAGTCGAAGACGATGGCTTGCAGGTCGCGCGGAGGGGCGGCGCTCACTTGATCCTCTCGCCCGCGCGGATGGCGATCGGCAGCCGGTTCTCCTTCGGCGGATACGGGCAGTCGTAGGTCGGGTTGTAGTAGCAGTACGGGTTGTAGGCCCTGTTGAAGTCCACGACGTACACGCCGGTCGCGGAGCGCAGGATGTCGAGGTAGCGTCCCGCCTGGTACGTCTCCTTGCCCGAGGTCGAATCGGTGAAGGGCACGAACAGGCGGTCTTCCGCGTCGCCGACTTCCTTGAACGCCGAGAGCCGAAGGGGCTGGCCTTGCAGCATGAACGCCAGAACGCCCACCAGTTCCATCTGTCGCGGCTGGTGCGTCGAGGTCTGCATCTCCATCCGCGGGCGGCTTGCCGGCGGGTTCTCCCGGAAGGCCGCGGGCACGGCATAGGCCGGGTCGACGGGGAAGTAGGCGAGCGGGAGGAACTTGGCCTTGTCCCCGGCCGGAATCGGCGTGTCGGCCGCCTGGAACGCCGCATCCTTCTCGGCCCGCGCCGATTCCACTTGCTGCAGGTAGTGCGACTCGTCGGGCGGATGCGACGCGCAGGCGACCAGCATGACGCAGCCGAGCGCGACGACAGCCGCACTGGCCGTTTCTCGCCAGCCGCGAGCCCCTGCTCGATCCCCACGGGTCCCCGGTTCTGCCCTCAGCTTCATTCTTCCTGCTTCGCTGGTCGTTGGCCGGCCTTGTCTCGCGGCGGTCATCCGAGAAGATCTTCGATCACCTCGGCCACTTCGGCAAGGCGCCCGTCGAAGAGATGGTCGGCGGCGGCGATCACCACGAGGTCCTTGGGTTCGGCGGCCCTGGCGTACAGCTCGCGCACCGACCGCAGCGGGCACGTCGCGTCGTGCTCGCCGTGGATGAAGAACTTGGGCTTGGGCGAGTCGCGCACCGCCGAGAAGTCGTACAGCTGCGCCGGCACCGCGAGGCCGACGAGCCGTTCGACGCGCTCGTCACGGGCACCGGCGGTCATCGCCGCCCACGACCCGAACGACACGCCGCCGGCCCACAGCGGGAGCGCGGGGTACCGCGATCGCGCGAAGTCCGCCACCGCGCGGAAGTCGTCCAGTTCGCCCGCGCCGTTGTCGAACGTCCCGTCGCTCGCTCCAACCCCGCGGAAGTTGAACCGCACGACCGCGCAGCCCAGCCGGCAGAACGCCTTTGCCACCTGATACACGGCCTTCGTGTGCATCGTCCCGCCGTAGAGCGGGTGAGGGTGGGCGAGCACGACCGCGGCGACAGCCCCCCGGACGGCCACCGGTTCGACGGGGCGGGACGGGGCGTTGGGATTGGCCGTCGTGCACAGCGACGCGGGGTCGTCGACGAGCGCCTCGAGCTTGCCTGCGGGGCCTGAAATGTAGTGGGTCATCGGTTTGCGCGTGCCCCGTCCAGCCCCGGCCACGGCTTCGCGCCGGCTTCCGGCCGCGGCGTTTGGCCGCTGCTCCAGTCGTAGATGATGTCGGCGAGCTTCCCTGGCCGGGTGATGACTCCAAGGTGGCCCGTCCGTTCGAGCGTAACACCGACCGAGTTGCGAATCAGCCCGAGATACTCGCGCGTCCCCGCCACGGGCACCACGCGATCCAGGGCCGGTTCGCCGGTGACGACGAGCGTCGGCGCCTCCACGCGGCGCGCGTCGCGGGCGAAGTCGCAGCCGGCGATGCTCTTCACCCTCGCCGCCATCCTTCGCGGCGAGGTCGGGTTGGCCACGACAGAGCCCAAGTAGCGGGCGACTGCGCGAAGCCGCTCCCTGTTTCCGGGGACCGCGGCCACGACTTCCTCCAGCAACCGGCCTGGAGCGTTGGCCACGTACTCCAGCGCCGAACTCGTCGGCGAGTTCGCGTAGCGCTGAATCTTCGGGTCGGGCCGCCATCCGGGGGAGGGGGTGGACACCAGGACGAGGCGCGCCACGCGCGGCCGCCGCTCCGCTGCATATCGCACGGCAACCAGCCCGCCGAACGACACCCCGCAGATGATCGCGCACGGGGTGCTGCCGAGCGCGGCGTCCACCTGCGCCAGGTACGAGTCGAACGATTCGGGCCGGCCGCCGGTGCGCGGTTCGCCGAGCAGCGAGAAGGTGACGACGCGGAAATGCCTGGCGAGCGCCGCGACCGCCGGCCGCAGCCACTCCCACCGTCCCTGGATCCCGGGGACGAGCACCAGCGTCTCGCCCCGCCCGTGTTCGAAGAAGGCTGTGCGAGCGGGCCGGCCGGCGGTCGTCGGCACGTGCTACCTGCGTGCGCGGCGGCCTGCGCGCTTCAGCGGCGCGCGGCCGGCCGCGGCCACCGGGACGACCGGCCGCGAGGCGAGGCCGTTGACGAACAGGTCGACCACCAGGGCCGACTCGGCCTCGAGCGTGTAGCGCCGCGGGCTGAGCACCCAGTCGGTCGCCATCTCGTCCAGCATGCCGAAGAACAGCTTCGCGGCGGTGGTCGGCTTGAGGCCGTCCCTGAACACGCCGCGCTGCTGGCCGGCGGCAATCGCGTCCCGGATGATGCCGAGGTACTCCCGCAGCTTGGTCGACGAGAAGCGCTCCATGAACTTGACCGACTGCCGCAGTTCGACCTGGCAGACGATGGCGAGATCCCGGTCGCGGCCCATGCGGGCGAGGTGGAGGCGCGCGATCTCGTCGAGGCGGGCGATCGGATCGGTGATCGACTCGAGCGCCCGACGGCCCTCGTCGATCCCTTCCGCCATGGTGCGGTCGAAGATCGACACCAGCAGGTCGTCCTTGTTCTCGAAGTAGAGGTAGACCGTGCCCGCCGCGACGCCGGCGGCCCGCGCGATGTCCGCCACCTGGGCGCTGAAGAACCCGCGGCGGGCGAAGGTGCGGATGGCCGCCCTGAGGATCTTCGCGCGCTTGTCGGTGCCGTCGCCGCGCGGCTCGCCCCTGCGGCGTCCGCGGGTGACAGCCCGCCCGGGCCTGGTGTTGTCGGCAGGAATCATCCGCGTCCCTGAATGGCCGTTCATTCATCCTGCCACAAAGAAGCCGGCGGCCGGTAGCGCCGCTACTGCGGACTCCTCAGGTCGCCGACGGCCGGATACCCCGGGATCCCCCTGGCCGCGCGCACGGCGCGCAGTATCGCTTCGACGACGGCGTCGGCGGCCAGGGAGCCGATCGTCGTGACGTCGGGCGCGCCGGCGCGGGCGCCCGTCGCGAGCGCGAAGACGGTGTCGCCGTCGAACGTCGTGTGCGCCGGCCAGATGGCGCGCGCCAGGCCGTCCTGCGCCATTTGCGCGACCTTCTTCGCCTGCGCCTTGGTCAGCGTGGCGTTGGTCGCCACGACGCCGAGCGTCGTATTGCGGCCGAACGCCCCGGAGAGCTTCAGCGCGCCGGTTCGCAGCAGGACTCTCGCGTCGGCCAGCGCCTTCCCATCCTCGGTGCGCATGCCTGCGACCACGCGCCCCGTTGCCGGGTCGACGACGTCTCCCACCGCGTTCACGACGATCAGGGCGGCCACCACCAGCCCGTCCGGCATCGTCAGCGACGCGGTCCCCAGCCCGCCGCGCATGGCGTGCGCCGCGCCCCCGAGCTTCCCCACCGTCGCGCCGCTGCCCGCCCCGACGTTTCCCTCCGGTATGGCGCCTGCCGCCGCCGCGGCGGCCGCTCGATAGCCGCAGTCGGCGTCGGGCCTGATCTTCGGGTCGCCGACGTTCAGGTCGAACAGCACCGCCGCCGGTACGATCGGCACCTTGCCGGCCCCGGTTTCGAAGCCGACGCCGTGCTCGTCCAGGTACCGCATCACGCCGCCGGCCGAGTCGAGGCCGAACGCGCTGCCCCCGGTGAGCACGATGGCGTGGACCTTCTCGACCGTGTTGACCGGGTCGAGGAGGTCGGTTTCGCGCGTGCCGGGCGCCGATCCGCGAACGTCCACGCCAGCCACGGCACCGGCCTCGGCGAGCACGACGGTACATCCAGTGGGTCTGCCGGCCATCGAGGCATGGCCGACCTTCAGTCCAGCCACCGCGGTGAGGCCGGCGCCAGGCTGTCCGGAGGCGGCAGAGTTCATCGCAAGCTCCACGAGAACGACCAGAGCGGTGACGAGAGGCGCTCGGCGGGCGAAGAGTGGGGAGCCCATCACGCTCATGATACGCCGACGATCTCATTCTGTGGGTCGCCCGATCCCACGCGTCGGATCTGCGCCGGGAAGGCGACCGCGACCGTATGCGCGAGGCGCTGTTCTTCGCGTGTTTCAGGGGGCTTCGGGGCGAATCCTGAAGGGCACCCCACCACAGTTCCAGACGCCGCGCCAGCTGCGGATCGGTCTGCGACTACTTGCGCAGCGCAGCCTCCGCCTTGCGGACCGCCGCGTCGCCGGCGGCCTTTCGCGCTGCCGCGCGGACGTCGGCCGCCCTCGCCTTCTGGCCGAGCGCCGTCCACACGTTCGCGGCCAGGACTGCCCGGTCAGGCGGCGCATCGGCGGCCACGAGCGGCTGCAGCCTGGCCTCCGCCGCCGCGATGCGCACGTCTTCCGGGTAGAGTCGAATCAGCGCCGTCAGCGCCTCGCCGGCTTCCCTCAGCCGCCCGGCGTCGATCAGGAGCGTCGCCAGGCGCTCCCATGCCGCGGCCAACGACGGGTCGTCCTTCACCACCGCTTGATAGGCGGAGATTCCCTCCGGCAGCTTGCCCGCGGCCGCCAGCCTGCTCGCCTGCCAGTACTTGTTGGAGACCGCGCTCATGTCCTTCGCGTCCGTCTCCGGAGCGCGCAGCACGCCGTCGATCGTCACGTAACCCGCCGCAGCCAGGCGTTCCCGCTCGGCGTCTGGAACCGGGGACGGCTGGGGGGCTGCTGCGTTGGCGGTCATCGCGTCGAGCGCCGCCCGCATCCGCTCGACGGTGGCGGTGTCCGATTCGGCCAGGTCGGTGCGCTCGCGCGGATCCTGCAGCACGTCGTACAGTTCCGGGCGCGGCGACTCGATGTAGCGGCGCCGGTCGTCCGTCAGCGAACGCACTTCGCTCCAGCCGAAGCGGAAGCGGGGAGCGAGCGATTCCGCGTACACCTGGCGCAGCGGGAGCGTCGCGGTGGGCGAGTCGAGCACGTTCCGCAGCGAGCGTCCGCCGAGCGCGGCAGGCCGGGGGGCCCCGACGAGGTCGAGGATCGTGGGCGCGAGGTCGATGTGCTGCACCAGCGCCGCGGTGTGCCGCCCGCCTCCATCGCGCCGGGGCAGCTTGATGATCAGGGGGACGCGCACGACAGGCTCGTAGAGGAACAGGCCGTGCCCGTCCTCGCCGTGATCGCCCAGGCCCAGCCCGTGGCCGGAGGTCAGCACCAGCACGCCGCCGCTGTAGAGGCCGCGCTTCTTGAGGAACGCGATCAGCTGGCCGACCAGCTCGTCCGCCTGCGCGACACGCGCATCGTAGGACGCCTTCTCGGTGGGCCCGGGGAGGTGCAGGAACAGGAAGAACCGGCCCGTGCCAATCGTGTCGATCCACTGCTCCGCGACCTTCAGCGTCGCGGCGCCGTCGCGCTGGAAGCGCGGCCCGGCCGCGTCCTCGCCCAGTTCGTCGTCGAAAAACCCGAAGGCGGCGCCGAGGCCGGTTTCCTTCCGCAGCAGGTAGCTCGAGACGACGCCGCCCGTCTTGAATCCGCGGCGGCGGAGCAGCTGCGGCAGCAGCGAGACGCTTGGCGGCAGCGGGAATCCGATTTCGTCCCGGACGCCCGACTGGAACGGCAGCAGCCCCGAAAGCATGGACACGTGCGAGGGCAGCGTGAGGGGCGAGTGGGCATAAGCCCGGTCGAACAAGACCGAATCGGCCGCCAGCGCGTCGATGGCCGGCGTGCGCACCTTGGCGTAGCCGTAGACGGGCAGCCGGTCGGCGCGCAGCGAGTCGATCGAGATGACGATGATGGGCCCGAACGTGGGGCCGGACGTGCGGGCGTAGCGCCACCCGGCGCCGGCGGCGGTGAGCACGGCGACCCAGATCAAGCCGACGACGAATCGATAGCGCCAGCGCTGCCGCGTCGAGTGGGCGTGGTGGCCGGCGGGCGGAACGGATGACATGAGAAGGTCGGGAAACCCGTCGATGAAAGACCAAGAACGCAGCGCAAAATGCCGAATGCGCGGTGCAGACGGCATGCGCTCCCCGTCCCATTCTATGTTCGGACGTTCTCCATTCTACAGGCTAATATAGTGCCCGCAGCCACCCGAAGGAGCTCGTGTGACACACCGCCTGTTCGCCGGTCTCATCCTGTGCGTCCTCACGGTCGCCGGCGTGGGTGCGGCGCGCGGCGCGGGGCAGGCCGCCCAACCCGTCGCCGCCTTCGACGCCGCCCGCATGGCGCGCATCGCCGGCCTCGTCAACGAAGCCATCGCGGCCAGGCAGGTGCCGGGCGTCGTGGTGATGGTCGGCCGTGGAGACCAGGTTGCCTACCAGCGGGCGTTCGGGAACCGGGCGGTCGGGCCGACCGTCGAGCCGATGACGCTCGACACCGTCTTCGATCTCGCGTCGCTCACGAAGGTCGTGGCGACGACGACCGCGGTGATGATGCTCGTCGAGGACGGCCGGCTGAGGCTCTCCGACACGGTGGCCACCCACATCCCGGGCTTCGAACGCTACGGCAAGGAAGGGATCACCGTCCGGCATCTGCTCACCCACGTGTCGGGGCTTCGGCCCGACCTCGACCTGTCGATGGAGTTCGCCGGCTACGACGAGGCCATCGCCCGCGCCATCGAGGAGGTTCCCACGTCGGCCCCGGGCGAGCGGCTGGTCTACAGCGACATCAACTTCGTCCTGCTCGGCGAGATCGTCCGCCGCGTCAGCGGCCAGGCGCTCGACGAGTTCTGCCGGGCGCGCATCTTCGAGCCGCTCGGCATGCGCGACACGATGTTCAAGCCGCCCGCGTCGCTCGTGGCGCGCATCGCGCCCACCGAGAAGTGCACGCCGTACGGCTGGCCGTGCGACCAGCCGGGCGGCGTCATCCTGCGCGGCGTGGTGCACGACCCGACGGCGCGGCGGATGCAGGGTGTCGCCGGCCACGCGGGGCTGTTCAGCACCGCGTCGGACCTCGGGATCTTCTGCAGGATGCTGCTCGACGGCGGGCGCGCGGGCGCCGTCCGGATTCTGTCGCCGCTCTCGGTCGCCAAGATGACCAGCCCCGTCGCACTGCCGGGCGGGCAGGAGCGGGGGCTCGGCTGGGACATGGACTCGTCCTACTCGTCCAACCGCGGCGAACTGCTGCCTCTCGGATCCTTCGGGCACACCGGGTGGACGGGCACGTCGCTCTGGATCGACCCGACGACCAAGACCTGGATCGTGATCCTGTCGAACCGCGTCCACCCGGACGGCAAGGGGAACGTCACCCCCCTTCGCGCGCGCATCGCCACCGTCGTCGGGGCGGCGATCGTCGACCTGCCGGTCGAAACGGCCCGTGCGGCCGGCCTGACGGGAGGCGATTTCGGCGCGGCGTCGGCGCCGGGCGCGGCCCGAACGGCCGCCGAGCCGGTGCTGAACGGCATCGACGTGCTGAAGGCGGAGAATTTCACGCTGCTCAGGGGAAGCAGGGTGGGCCTCGTCACGAACCACACGGGGCGCGCGCTCACCGGCGAGGCCACCATCGACCTGCTCGCACGGGCGCCCGACGTGACGCTGGTCGCGCTGTTCAGCCCCGAGCACGGGATTCGCGGCGACGCGGACCAGGCGGTCGCGTCGTCGCGCGACGAGAAGACCGGGCTGCCCGTTCACTCCCTCTACGGCGAGACGGAACGGCCAACCTCGCAGATGCTCGAGGGCATCGACACCATCGTCTTCGACATCATGGACGTCGGCGTCCGCTTCTACACCTACGAGACGACGATGGCGTACGTGATGGAGGAGGCGGCGAAGCGGAAGATCAAGATGGTCGTGCTCGACCGGGTGAACCCGATCGACGGCTTCACGATCGAGGGGCCGACGCTCGACAAGTCGCTGCTCGGGTTCGTCGGGTACTTCCCATGCCCGTCCGTCACGGGATGACGATGGGCGAGTTGGCGAAGCTGTTCAACGCCGAGAACAGGATCGGCGCGGACCTCACGGTCGTGCCGGTGAAGAACTGGAAGCGCGGGCAGTGGTTCGACGAGACCGGCGTGCCGTGGGTGAGCCCGTCGCCCAACATGAGGAACCTGATCGAGGCGACGCTCTACCCCGGACTCTGCCTGATCGAGGGGACCAACGTGTCGGTGGGGCGAGGCACCGACACGCCGTTCGAGCAGTTCGGGGCGCCGTGGATGGACGGCCGCGGCCTGGCGGCCGCCCTCAACGCGCGCGGCATTCCCGGGGTTCGCTTCTATCCGACGTCGTTCACGCCCGCCTCGAGCAGGTTCGAAAACGAGCCGTGCAGCGGCGTCTTCGTCGTCGTGACCGACCGGCGCAGCCTCCAGGCCGTCCGCCTGGGCGTGGAGATCGCGTCGGCGATCCTGAAGCGGCACGCGAACGTCTTCGACGTCGGCAAGATGCTGCGCCTGCTCGGGTCGCCGGGCGTGCTGGAGCGGATCGAGGCCGGCGACGACCCGGCGCAGATAGCGGCCTCGTGGTCGAACGACGAGGGCCGCTGGCGCCTGCTCAGGGCGAAATACCTGATCTACAGGGGCGAGTAACGGAGGATTCGGGGCGAGACGAGAGGCTGTCCATGACCGTTCACGACCTCCCGACGTTGAACGCCACGCTGAACGCCGTCTCGGCGGTCATGCTCTCCGGCGGCTACGCGATGATTCGCCGGCGGCGCATCGCCGCCCATCGCGCCTTCATGATCGCGGCGTGGGTCTCGTCGGTGATGTTCCTCGCGTCGTACACGGTCTACCACGCAATCGCGGGGTCGAAGCCGTATCCCGGGGGCGGACCGATGCGGTTCGCGTACTTCGCGGTCCTGATCTCGCACGTCGTGCTCGCCGCGGTGGTGCTGCCGCTCGCCGTCACCACGCTCGTGCGCGCGCTCGGCGGCAGGTACCAGGCGCACGCCCGCTTGGCGCGCTGGACGCTCCCGGTCTGGCTCTACGTGTCGGTGACGGGTGTCGTCGTCTACGTGATGCTCTACCGGCTGTAGCCCGGGAGCGAGTCGTCGATCGCCTCTCGACGCTGCTCGGGGCGACCCTGAGCCTGCCGAAGGGTCGCGGGGCTGAAGCCCCGCGCCACAAGCCGCCCGCCGCAGGCCGCATGTCGCCCGCCGCAGGCCGCAGGCCGCAAGCCGCAGGCCGTTCTAGGCTGAAGTTCCGCGTTATCCGTCGTCACTCTTGAATTAGTTTCTGGCCAGAATCGTCGTGGTTCTGGCCTTTTGTTTGCGGCAATATGTAGTCACTAATAGTATTGACTTGCAGCCCCAGACCGTATATCTTCTCCGCATGCCGAAGCGAACGGGCGCGGTGCATGTCGTCACGACAACGCGGCACTACAAGGGGAAGATCTACCAGTCGCACCTGCTGCGTCGGAGCTTCCGCCAAGACGGCAAGGTCTGCAACGAGACGGTAGGCAATCTGTCGCATCTGCCCGGACACGTGATCGATCTGATCCGGCGGGCGCTGCGCGAGGAAACGCTGATCCCCGCGGAGAACTTCGAAGTCGTGCGGTCACTCCCTCACGGCGACACGCACGCGGTGCTCACGGCGATGGACCGCCTGGGGTTTCGGCGGCTCTTGGGGACTCGCCCCTGTCCCGAGGCCGACATGGTGGTCGCGATGGTGGCGGCGCGGGTCGTGTGCCCCCACACGAAGCTGGCGACCACCCGCTGGTGGCAGAGCCGGACGATCGCCGACGACCTCGGGGTGCGCGAGGCCAGTGAGGACGACCTCTACGCGGCGATGGATTGGCTGGTGGCGCGGCAACCCCAGATTGAGCGCAAGCTGGCCGCGCGGCATCTGACGGCGGGCGGCTTGGTGCTCTACGACCTGACCTCCAGCTACTTTGAAGGGACGACGTGCCCGCTCGCGAAGCGCGGCCATAATCGCGACGGGAAGCGGGACAAGCTGCAGGTCAACTACGGCCTGGTGACCGATGGCCGCGGCTGCCCCGTCGCGGTGTCGGTGTTTGACGGCAATGCCAGCGACAGCACCACCGTGCTCCCGCAGGTCCAGCGTGTGCACGAGGACTTTGGCGTGCGGGACGTCGTCCTGGTCGGCGACCGGGGGATGATTGCGCAGAAGACGATCGACGCCCTGCAGCAGTGGAGCGGCGTGCGGTGGATCACGGCGCTCAAGAGCGTGCAGATCCGGACGCTGGTGGAAGGTGGGGCACTGCAGCTCGGCCTCTTCGATGACCGCGATCTCTTTGAACTGGCTGATCGCGACTACCCAGGTGAGCGGCTGATCGCGTGTCGCAATCCGGAATTGGCGAAGCTCCGCGCGCACAAGCGGCAGGACCTGCTGGCGGCGACGGTGGGGGAACTCGAGAAGGTCCAGCGGCGGGTGACGACGGGGCGTCTCCGTGGCCGCGCCGAGATCGGCCTGCGTGTCGGTCGCGTCGTGAACAAGTACAAAGTCGCGAAGCACTTTGCCCTCACGATCACCGACACCGCGTTTCGTTTTGCCATCCGCGAGGCCCAGGTCGCGCTCGAGGCGCAACTCGATGGCATCTACCTTATTCGGACCAACGTCGGCGCGGAGGTCATGACGGCCGAGGACGCCGTCCGTAATTACAAGGCGCTGAGCCAGGTGGAACGCGCGTTTCGGTCCTTGAAGACGATCGACCTGCACGTGCGGCCCATCCACCATCGGGTCGCCGACCGGGTCCGTAGCCACATCTTCCTCTGCATGCTCGCCTACTACGTGGAGTGGCACATGCGCGAGGCGTGGCGGCCCGTGCTGTTTGCCGATGAGGACCAGGCCGCCAAGGCGCATCGCGACCCCGTGGCGCCCGCTCGCCGCTCCCAGGGCGCCGATCACAAGGCAGCTACCCATCGCCTGGCGAACGGCACGACGGTGCACAGCTTCCGGACGCTGCTGGAGGATCTCAGCTCGATGGTGCGGAATACCTGTCGGACCTCGCGTGACGCGGACGCGCCGACGTTTGCGGTGGTGACCACGCCCACACCCGAGCAGCGGCGGGCCCTGGATCTGCTGAAACGGATCGCGTAGACAGAATCGACGCCGAGGAATCCCGCCAACCGTCATGCGGGCAGCGAGATCCTCGGCTTGGAAGCGCGGAACTTCAGTCTAGGCGTTCCTCTTCCTGCGCACCGCGACCGTCCCCGCGGCTGCCATCGCCACCGCGAAGCCCACCGTCACCGCCAGCGACAGCGCGAACGGCGGCTCGCCGGCGAGCGGCTGGTCGTAGAACAGCCTGCGGAGGGCAGACACGCCGTAGGTCAGCGGGTTGGCCAACATCAGCACGCGCACCCACCCGGCCGCGCCCGACGCCGGAAACAGGGCTCCCGACAGGATCCACAGCGGGATCAGGAACACGTTCATGATCGCGTGGAACCCCTGTGTCGAGTCCAGCCACCACGCGACCAGGAAGCCGAGCCCCGAGAGGCCGAACGCGACGAGCGTCATGACGCCGAAGATCGCCGGCACGTCGGCCAGGTGGAAGTGCACGTGTGCGAACGGCGCGAGCAGCAGGAAGACCCCGCCCTGGATGACCGCCAGCGTGGTGCTGCCCATGACCTTGCCGACCACGATCGCCGAACGCGGCACCGGAGCGACGAGCACTCCCTGGAGGAAGCCTTCCTGCCGATCCTCGACGATCGAGATCGTGGAGAAGATCGCGGTGAAGAGCACGATCAGCGCGAGCGTTCCCGGGTAGAAATACTCCAGGTAGCCGCCCTGCAGCGGCATCGCGGGTCCGCCCTGGAACGACCGGTTCAAGCCCGAACCGATCAGGAACCAGAAGACGAGCGGCGACCCCAGCGCGCCGACAATGCGGCTGCGTTGGCGCAGGAAGCGGACGACCTCACGAAGCCACAGGGTGTAGGCAGCGAGCATCATGTGTAGTGGCTAGTGGCTAGTGGCTAGTGGCTAGTGGCTAGTGGCTAGTGGCAGTGGCCAGTGGCCAGTGGCCAGTGCGCCCGTCACTCCAACCCGTGCCCCGTGTAGTGCACGAACACGTCCTCGAGCGTCGGCTTGCCGAACGTCACCGCGTCGAGTTCGCCCGGGAAACTCTCGACCAGATCGGTGACGAATTCGTGGGCCCGATCGCGCTCGATGCGCACCTGGCCCTCCACCACCTCGGCGGTCACGGCAAATCGCTCGGCGATCCGTCCCGCAAGGCCTGCGGCGTCCCGCGTCTTCACCAGCACGACGTCGCCGCCGACCGATGCGGTCAGCGCATCGGGCGAGTCGAGGGCCACGAGCCGCCCCAGGTCCAGGATCGCCACGCGGTCGCATCCCGCGGCTTCGTCCATCAAGTGCGTCGTCAGGATGACGGTGGTGCCCTCGCTCTTCCGGAGATCCGAGAGGTCCTGCCAGATGTCGCGACGGGCGGACGGGTCGAGCCCGGTGCTCGGCTCGTCGAGGACGAGCAGTTCCGGCCGGTGGAGCAGCGCCTTCGCCACTTCGGCCCGCCGCTGGAGGCCGCCCGACAGCGTACCGACGAAATCGGCATGCCGGTCGGCGAGTCGCACCCGCGCCAGCACGTCCACGATGCGGTCCGCGAGCACGGGACCCTTCAACCCGTAGAGATGCCCCTGGTGACGCAGGTTCTCTTCGACGGTGAGGCGGTCGTCGAGGGCCGGCTTCTGGAACACCACGCCCAGGCGCCGCCTGACCGCGGCCGGCTCCCTCGCCACGTCGTCGCCGAACACGCGGACCGTGCCACCCGTGGGCGCCAGCAGGGTGGAGATGACCTTGAAGAGCGTCGTCTTTCCGCCGCCGTTCGGGCCCAGCAGGCCGAAGATCTCCCCGCGCGGCACCGAGAAACTGACGCCGTCCAGCGCGACACGGGTGCCGTATTGGTGGCGCAGCGCTTCGACTTCGACGGCAGGTGTGAAGGTCGTCATGCGGGCCGCCGGCCGGTCACAGATGATTCCCCAGCATCAGTCCCCACAACAGCGGCAGATAGGAGATCGACCCGAGGAACAACCTTCGCGCGTTCTCGTTGGTCCGCTCCCGGGCGAACCCGATGCCGAACGCCAGGAACGCCAGGCCGAGCAGCAGCGCGCCGCCGAAGTAGATGCGCCCCGCGAGCCCCACCAGGGTCGGCGCGAGGCTGACCGGGACCAGCACCGACGCGTAGAGGACCACCTGGCGCGCGGTGCTGCGGCCGTCGGGCTCGACGACCGGGAGCATCGGCAGGCCGGCGCGGGCGTAGTCTTCGCGACAGAGCCACGCGATGGCCAGGAAGTGCGGCATCTGCCATAGGAAGACGATGGCGAACAGGATCCAGGCGTCGAGCGAAAGCGTCCGCGTCGCCGCGGCCCATCCAATCATCGGGGGCAGGGCTCCCGGGATGCCGCCGACCAGCGTGGAGAGCGACGTCTTCGCCTTGAGGGGCGTGTAGACCAGCGCGTAGGACAGCAGCGTCGCGCCCGCCACGCCGGCCGCCAGCCCGTTGGCGCCCGCGAAGAGCACGACCAGTCCCCCGGCCGACAGCGCGAAGGCGAACCAGGCGGCCGTCGAGACGCGCATCCGCCCGCCCGGGAGCGGGCGCGTCCGCGTCCGCCGCATCAGCCCGTCGGTGTGGCGCTCGAGGATCTCGTTGAAGGCGGCCGCGCCGCCGGCCACCAGGCCGGTCCCGATCATGGTGCTCGCCAGCAGGCCGGGGTCGAAGCCGTCCGCGCCCAGGTAGAAGCCCGCCAGCGTCGTCGCCACGACGAGCAGGTTCAACCTCGGCTTGGTCAGTTCGAGGAAGTCGGCCGCGCGCGTCGCAGCGAGCGGCAGCGAGAGGTCCAGCGCGACGGTGCGCGAGCGCGCGGGGGACGGCGTCACAGAAACTCCCAGTGGCGGGCCGGCAGACGGGCTGCAGGCTCGCGGTCGGCAACTGCGGCGGGCCGCGGCCTGCGGCTCACTGCCTGCTGACGGAATCAGGCCCAGATCCGAAGCTACCACAGGCATAAACGGCGCGCAATCAGCGCCCGGCCCGTCAGCCCGTCCCGCGACGGGCCGCGCCGTCAGCCGCTCTTCTTGCTGCCGCGCGCCCGGCGCTTCGGCGCCGTCGCGGCCTTGGCGGGCTTGCCGGCGGGCTTGTCCGCCGCCACTTGCGGAGCGCCGCCCGCCTCCTGGATCTTCCGCAGCACCCGGTCCTGGATCCAGTGCGGGTCCCACCATTCCACCGGACTGACAGGATGGCCCTGCACCTGGATGGAGAAGTGCAGGTGGTCGCCGCCCGCCAGCCCGGTCATCCCGCTTCGTGCGATCCGCTGGTCCTTCTTCACGATGTCGCCCGGCTTCACCTCGATCGTCGAGAGGTGGCCGTAGAGCGACTGCACGCCCATGCCGTGGTCGATCACGATGCAGTTGCCGTAGATGCCCAGGTAGTCGGCGTAGATCACCTTGCCGTCGTTTCCGGCCAGCACCGGTATCTTCTGCGTGACCGCCAGGTCGAAGCCCAGGTGCACCTGCCGGTCCACCTCCTTGCCCTGGTAGAAGTAAGTGCGATAGTCGGCGAACTTCGATTCCACCTGCGCGTTGCCGAGCGGCAGGAACGGTCCGCTCCACAAGATCTGCGGCGCGGTCTGCTTCGACAACCCGACAATCTTCTCTGCGTTGATCCGCCGAAGGTCGTTGTTGACCTTGAGGAACGCGGGCAGGTAGCTTTCGCCCGGGCCGACCGTCAGCTTCAGCTCAGGCGAGTGCTCCAGGATTTCCGGCACGACGCGCTGCAGGAACGCGTCGCCGAGCTCGATCCGACCCTTGCTGAACTTCTTGGGGAACACCTTGTAGTCGAACGAGGCGTGGGCCTCGTTGCCGGCATCGTCTCTCGCGACGAGGCGGATCGGCGTCGACAGGTCCTGGTCGTAGAGCAGCGCGAAGAACGCGACCTTCGTCTCGGGACCGGCGTTCGCCAGTCCCGCGCCGGATGCGGGAAAGCCGGGGTAGAACACGTCGCCCACCTGCACGCCCGACTGGACGTCGGCCGGCGACACGCTGTAGACGACCATCTCGGAGCCGCCGAGGTTGATGTAGTGGTGTGTGGACAGCGCGGCGATCCGAGGCGGCGTGAAGCGCGCCGCGAATTCGCGGGTGGCCGACGCCTCCTTGGTCCGCCATCCGAACAGCGTCTTGCGCGCGGCGGTGACGACCACTCGCGCCTGGCCGGCCTGCAGGTCCGGCAGCGCACGCTTCCCGATGGGCCGGGTGATGCGGATCCGCTCCGGCGTCTCCTGGGTGAGATTCGCCGACCCCGGCGACGCCAGCGAGAACAGGGACGTCGTCTTTCCGTTCTGCTCGAGGACGATGTCGAGGCGGGAGAGCTTCGACCTGGGAGCCACGATCGAGACGTCGAGCACGCCGTCCACGCCCACCAACTTCGTGGGCTGCAGGATCTCGGATCGCCGGCGCGTCGCCGCGTCCGGCGACGATGAAGACGACTGCCGCGGCCAGGGCGAGAACGAGGAGGAAGCCGACAAGGTATCGCATCCCTCCATGATACCCGTCGGGCGACCCCGTCGAATCCACGAATCAGCGAATCCAGCGCTCGAGTTCCACGCGCGCGTCGGTCCGTTCGTCGCGGTACTTCACGATGACCGGCGTGGCCAGCGAGATGCCCCACGAGGCTCCCGGCTCGCGGGTGACCTGCCGGGCGCCTGGCACCACCACCGCGCCCTCGGGGACGACCAGCGGCTCCCCGTCCCGCGGCGCGATCAGCCGTTCGCGCACGAGATCGTAGATCGGCGTCGATCCGGTGATGATCGTTCCCGACGCCAGCACGGCGCGGCGCCGGACGATCGCGCCCTCGTAGACGCCGCAGTTGCCGCCCACCAGCACGTCGTCCTCGACGATGACGGGCAGCGTGCCCACCGGCTCGATGACGCCGCCGATCTGGGCGGCCGCGCTGAGGTGGACCCGCTTGCCGACCTGCGCGCACGACCCGACCAGCGCGTGCGAGTCGATCAGGCTGTCATCGTCCACGTAGGCGCCGATGTTGACGTACATCGGCGGCATGCAGACGACGCGGCGGCCAAGATGCGCGCCGTCCCGGACGGCCGAGCCCCCGGGCACGATGCGGACGCCGCGAGCGCAGTCCGGGGCGGCGATTGGCAGCGTGTCCTTGTCGCTGAACGGCAGGCCGCCCGCCGCCGCGGGCAGCGGCTCCAGGCGCCCCACCCGAAACGCCAGGAGGATGCCCTGCTTGACCCAGACGTTGACCCGCCAGCCGTTGGGCGAGCCTGCGTCGGGCTCCGCGGCGCGCACGGTCCCCTCGGAAAGCGCAGCACGCAGCTCTGCCACGACGCGCCGGGTTTCGGCCGGATCGGGGGCGGCCGCCTGGCTGAGCGCCTGGACCGTCGATTCGAGCAGCGCCGGGGTCATGCCGCGCTCTCCCCTGCGGGCCGCGCATTGGCCCGAAGCCCCATGCTGTCGAGCACCTCGAGGATCCGCCGGCGCGACGCCTCGCCCGGCGGCACGAGCGGCAGCCGATAGACCTCCTCGATCAGCCCCATCGCGGCCAGCGCCGCCTTGACCGGAATCGGGTTGCTCTCCACGAAGTTGACCTGCATGAGAGCCAGCAGGGCGCGGTGCCTATCGCGCGCCAAGGCCAGGTCGCCGCACTCGGCCGCCTCCACGAGTTCGACCATCTGGCGCGGCGTCAGGTTCGACGCGACCGAGATGACGCCGTGGCCGCCGACCGCCATCACCGGCAGCGTCAGCGCATCGTCGCCGGAGAGCACGACGAAGTGCGGGGGCGCCTGGGCGATGACGTTGGCGATGTGCGAGATGTTGCCCGACGCTTCCTTGATGCCGGCCACGCCGGGGATGGTCTGCAGCCGGGCCAGCGTCGGCAGGTCGATGTGGCAGCCGGTGCGCGACGGCACGTTGTAGAGCACCACCGGGACGCCCGCCCGCTCGGCGATCGTCGCGAAGTGCCGGTAGAGGCCCTCGGGCGTCGGCCTGTTGTAGTAGGGGGTGACCGACAGGACGGCGCTCGCCCCGGCCTGCGCCATCTGCGCGGCCAGCGCTGCGACCTCCTCGGTGCAGTAGCCGCCGGCGCCGGCGACCACCGGCACGCGGCCGCGCGACTCGTCGATCACCACGTCCACGACGCGCCGCCGCTCGGCCGCCGACAGCGTGGGGTTCTCGCCGGTCGTCCCGCACGGCACGAGGAAGTGGATGCCGCCGTCAATCTGCCGCCGGACCAGGCGCCGCAGCGCCGCTTCGTCGAGCGCCCCGGCGGGCGTGAACGGGGTGACGAGCGCGGTGCCGCAGCCGGTCAGGGGTCGCCTGGTGGTCATGGCGGGTCCTCGATGCCAAGGACGTCCCTCATCGTGAACCACCCGCGCCGGCCCGCGAGCCACCTGGCGGCGACGAGCGCCCCATGGGCGAACACCGTGCGGTCGCGGGCGGCGTGGGTCAGCGTGAGCGATTCGTGCGGGGCGTCGAATCCTATCGTGTGCGTGCCGGGAATGGCCCCGGCGCGCGTGGATGATGTATCGATCCCGGACGGCCAGCCGGCGCGAGTCATCGCCGACCGGATGCGCAGCGCGGTGCCCGAGGGCGCGTCGCGCTTGGCCGCGTGGTGGGCTTCGTGGATCCACGCGCCGACGTCGCCGTACGGCGCGAGCATCTTCGACGCCCGCCACGCCAGCTCCTCCAGGACGACGGCCCCCAGCGCGAAGGTCGGCGCCGCCACCACGCCGATGCCCGCTGCTGCCGCCGCGGCACGCGCGTCCGCCTCTGCGGCGGACCACCCGGTGGTGCCAATCACCACGTTGATGCCCAGCGCCGAGAGCGCGCGCACGTTGTCCAGCACTGCGCCGCCAGTCGACACGTCGATGGCGACGGCCACTCCCTCCCACCGGCCCGCGGCGATGCCGCGTCCGCCGCGGTTCGTCTCTTCATCGAGGCATCCGGCGACTGCAAAGCCCGCGCCAGACGCCAGCTCTTCGATGCGCCGGCCCATCCGGCCGTGACCGACGATCAACAAGGTGAGAGTTCCGTCCATCGTCCGCTCAGGCCACCAGGCCGTCGGCCACCATCAGTTCCGCGTTCAGGAGCGCGCCGCCCGCGGCGCCGCGCACGGTGTTGTGGCCGAGCACGACCATCTTCCAGTCGAGCACGCGGCAGCGGCGCAGCCGGCCCACGGTGACCGACATGCCGTTTCCGGCCGACACGTCGAGCCTCGGCTGCGGCCGGTCGCGCTCGTCGAGCAGCTGGACCGGGTGCGCCGGCGCGCTCGGCAGGGCCTCGCGCTGCGGCCGGCCGCGGAAGCCGCGCAGCGCGCGGACGATGTCCTCGTCGGAGGGCGGGTCCTCGAAGGCGATCGACACCAGCTCGGTATGGCCGTCGAGCACGGGCACGCGGGTCGTCTGCGCGCTGACGACGAGCGGGTGCGGCACGACGCGGCCGTCCAGGTACCGCCCGAGAATCTTGTTCGCCTCGCACTCCATCTTCGGTTCCTCGCCGTCGATAAACGGTATCACGTTGCCGAGCAGGTCGAGCGACGCCACGCCCGGGTAGCCGGCTCCCGACGCGGCCTGCAGCGTGGACACGAGCACCGTGCGCAGGCCGAACTCCGCGAGCGCCCCCAGGGCGAGCGCGAGGATCGTCGTCGAGCAGTTCGGGTTCGTGACGATGGCGCCGGGCCAGCCGTGCACGGTGCGCTGCGCGGGCAGGAGGGCGAGGTGGTCCGGGTTGATCTCGGGGACGACCAGCGGCACGGTGGGGTCCATCCGGTAGCTGCGCGTGTTGGAGACGACGATGTGGCCGGCGGCGGCGAGTTCGGGTTCGAGGGTGTCGGCCACCGAGGCGTCGAGGGCCGAGAAGAGGAGCTGCGGGCCGCGCCCGGGCACCGCCTCGTCGACGATCAGGTCGCGGGCGGCGTCGGGACAGGGGGAGTGCAGCCGCCACGGCAGGTCGCCGTAGCGGCGGCCGGCCGAGCGGCCGCTGGCCGCGAGCCAGCGGAGCCGGAACCAAGGGTGCCGATCGAGGCGGGCGACGAACTGCTGGCCGACGGCGCCGGTGGCGCCGAGAATGCCGACGTCGATGGTGCGGGCCACGGTAGTCCTCCTAGCGGTTGTCTCCGGCCAACAAAAAACCCGCCGACCGGCTGTGAAGCCTGATCGGCGGGTTCGGCACTCGGATATGTGAGAGTTGTCTAGGTCTCTCGTGCCACTTCACCACCTCTCAGGCAGCGACACTTGTGCATCACCCGCGTGCGGGTGATGGTAGTAGTCCCGGTGCCGGTCGTCGAGAGGAGGGTACGAAGCACTGCCACACACTCTAGCGTGGATACGGCCCGGATGTAAAGCCCAAAACCTTGACTGAGCCGATCGGCGCTGATAAGATCATTTGCTCGTTACGACCTCAGTGTGCCGGTATCGTCTAGGGGTCAGGACACGTGGTTCTCAGCCACGGGACCGGGGTTCGAATCCCCGTACCGGTACCAACCTTCAAGTCCCCGTCCCTCGTTTACTTCTAGCGCTGTTCGCGGCGAGGGTGCCGCGCTCGGCAGGGGTGTCTTCGGCAGAACCTTGAAGAGCCACCCTTGGCCGCCGAGGCGAACGGACTCGGCGTCACGGCTACTCCAGATGAGTCAGGTTCCGTCGACGTCGCCCGGCCGTTCACGACGTCTACGCCGCGCCACCGAACCGAGGCCTCTCGGGGCGGAGAAGCTGTCCGGCCTGGAGAAGTTCAGAATCCACCAGGGTGACTACCGCATCCTCTCCCTCATCGACGACCGCGAGGCCTCTGTCGTCATCATCAAGATCGGCCACCGAAGCGATGTCTACCGGCAGGCCGGCTGCGCGATCGGCCGCGTCGTGGGCGAAGTCCACGAGGGGCAGCAGTTGCGGAAAGGTGCCTGCCTTTGCCGGTGAGGCGATTCGCCAGCCAGTCCTTCGAGACGCGTAACCGCTACGGGAACAGCCAGGCCTCCAGGTGCTTCCCGAGTTCACGTGCTGGCGGTCGTGCGAAGCCGGCCAAGCCGCCGGTCGCCAGGCGCACGCCGGACTGCGGCGTCGAGGCTGGCCGTCACGCCAGAATCGAGTAGCCGCCGTCCACGACCAGCGTCTGGCCGTGGATCATCGACGCGTACTCGGTGCACAGGAACACGACGACGTTGGCGACGTCCTGGGGCGTGATCAGGCGCCCCGCCGGCGTCCGCCGCACCGACTCTTCCAGGAGCTGTTCGCGATTGGGGAAGTGCTTGAGCGCATCGGTGTCCACCGTCCCGGCCGACACCGCGTTGACCCTCACCCCTTGCGGCGCGAGCTCGGCGGCGAGGTGGCGGACCATCGACTCGAGCGCCGCCTTGGACGCGCCCACCGCCGTGTAGTTCGGGATCGCCCGCACGGCGCCGAGCGACGACACCGCCACCACCGTCCGCGGTCCGTTCGCCGGCATGTGCAGGAAGTGCTGGACGAGCGGGAGCAGCGCCGCCGCGTTGATGTCCATCGTCCAGTGGAAATGGTGCAGGGTCAGTTCCGGCACCGGCTTGAGCACCCCGGAGGCCGCGTTGGAGACGAGGATGTCGAGGCCGCCCCAGGCCTCCTCGATCTCATCGAACATCTTCAGGACGTGCGCGGGGTCGGCCACGTTGCCGCGCACGAGGAGGGCGCGCGCGCCGCGCGCCTCGATGTCCTTCGCCACCGATTCGGCCGGACCCCGGTGCCGGAAGAAGTTGATGGCGACGTCCACCTTGACGTCGGCGAGCGAAAGCGCGATCGCGCGGCCAATCCCGCGCGATGCCCCCGTCACCAGCGCCCGCTTGCCCCGCAGTTCCAGGTTCATCCTCGGTGCCCCTCCCGGGCAACGACAGTCGGCTTCGGCTCGGACGCCAACGGGTCCCTCTCGTCACCTCGAGACACCAGGCCGCAGCGCCGCCGTCCGGCTCGCAACAATGCTCGCCAACCGGGCCGAGGCCTGCTATATCTGTCAATAGGGCACGCGCGTGCGACAACCCGGCGACTCGATCCCATCGGTCCTGGTGGCGACGCACCGCGAACGCGCAAGGAGACGGATATGGAACGCAAGACGGCGAGCGACTTCGATCCCAACGTGCTGATCCTCTTCGACGCTTACGTCCACGGCGCGATCGACCGCCGTGGCTTCCTCGACAAGGCCTCGAAGTACGCGGTCGGGGGCATGACCGCCGGGATGATGCTCGACGCGCTGAACCCGAAGTTCGTGGAGGCCCAGCAGGTCGCCAAGGACGACAAGCGGATCACGGCGGAGTTCGTGTCGTTCCCCTCGCCCCAGGGGGACGAGAAAACCAAGGCTTACCTGGTGCGGCCGGCCGGCGCCAAGGGCCCGCTGCCCGGCGTGCTCGTCGTGCACGAGAACCGCGGCCTGAACCCCCACATCGAGGACATCGCGCGGCGCATTGCGCTCGACGATTTCGTGGCGCTGGCCCCCGACGCGCTCGCGCCGCTCGGCGGCTATCCGGGCGACGAGGACGCCGCACGCCAGCTCTTCCCGAAGCTCGACCAGGCCAAGACGCTCGAGGACTTCGTCGCGGCCGCCGCCTACCTCGAGAAGCTCCCCGGCTGCACGGGCAAGATCGGCGTCGTCGGGTTCTGCTGGGGCGGCGGGATCGCGAACACGCTTGCCGTGCGACTGCCCGACCTCGGCTGCGCCGTGCCGTTCTACGGCAACCAGCCGCCCGTCGAGGCCGTCGCGAAGATCAAGGCGCCCCTGTTGATTCACTACGCCGGGACCGACGAGCGCATCAACGCCGGGTGGCCGGCGTACGAGGTCGCGCTGAAGGCGGCGAAGGTCCCGTACACCGTGTTCATCTATCCCGGCACCCAGCACGGCTTCAACAACGACACGACGCCGCGCTACGACGAGAAGGCCGCCAAGCTCGCCTGGCAGCGAACGATCGATTTCTTCAACGCGCACCTGCGGAAGTAGCGGGCAGGTTGCGCAGCCAGGATCAGCCGGCCGCCAGGAGTTCGGTCCAACTCAGGGCGGCCGCGCCCAGCACCGCGCCGTTGCCTTCCGGCAGGCCGGACGGCAGCAGCTTCACCTTTCCCTTGAAGATGCCGAGCAGGTTGTCTTCCATCGACCTCTTCGTGGGCAGGAAGATGAGGTCGCCCGCGTTCGCGAGGCCGCCGACCAGGATGATGGCCTCGGGGCTGGTGTGCTCCACCGACTCTGCCAGTTTCGCCCCCAAGACCTCCCCGGCCAATGCAAAAGCCGCCAGCGCCACCGGGTCGCCGCGATGCGCGGCGTCGGCCACGCGCTTGGCGGTCAGCTCGTTGAAGCTGACGCCCCGGAACTCGCTGTCGTCGCGTCGGTTGCAGAGCAGCTCGAACACGGTGCGGCAGATCCCGCTCGCCGACGAGTACGTCTCCAGGCACCCGCGCTTGCCGCACCCGCACAGCCGGCCCTGCGGGTCCACCGTCGTGTGGCCGACCTCGCCGGCGAAGCCGTCGGCGCCGTAGATCAACTGGCCGTTCGACACGATGCCGCTGCCGAGCCCGGTGCCCAGCGTGATCACGATGAAGTCGCGCATCCCGCGCGCCGCCCCGAACTGCATTTCGCCGAGCGCCGCCGCGTTGGCGTCGTTCGTGACGACGACCGGGACGTCGAACTGCTCCTTCACGAGGGCCGCAAGCGGCGTCTTGCCCTTCCATTTCAGGTTCGGGGGATCCACCACCGTGCCGTGGTGGTAGTCCGCATTGGGCGCCCCGATGCCGACCCCTCGGATGGCGTACCGCTCCTGCAGCGGCGCGAAGAGCTCGCGGGCCTTCACCGCGAGCCGCGCCGCGAGGAACGACGCCCCTTCGTCCGAGTTGGTCGCAATCGACGCGTCCGCCAGGCACGCGCCTTGCCTGTCAACGAAGCCGAGGGCGGTGTTCGTGCCGCCGATGTCGATGCCGAGCGTGACCGGAGTCAACATGCGCTACGCTCCCGCTGCCGCCGTGAATATGTGGGCGTGGGCCTCGAGGCCGTGGAATGCGATGCAAACGCCACGCAGGAGATCCTACCTCACCTGCGCCAGGGGTCGAGAGAGGTATTGATGGTTTATCATCTTGGAAAACAGCTCCGACACCATTTCTCTATGAACAAGCGCGACGCGGTCCTGGCCGTCCTCGACGAGAGCGTGCCGCAGCGGTCCGTCCCGGCGGCCTTCTTCATCCACTTCGACAAGGCCTGTCACTTCGGGCCGCCGGCGGTGCAGAAGCACCTCGAGTACTTCCGCCACACCGGGATGGACTTCGTGAAGATCCAGTACGAGCGCACCTTCCCGCCGATCGAGGCGATCAAGCGGCCCGGAGACTGGAGGAAGATGCCTTCGTACCCGCTCGACTTCTACCAGCCGCAGCTGTCCGCGGTGGAGGGGCTGGTGAAGGCGGCGAAGAAGGAGGCGCTCGTCCTCGTCACCCTCTATTCAGCGTTCATGTGCGCCGGCCACACGACGAGCCTTCCTCTGCTGACGGCGCATCTCGAGGAAGACCCCGACTCGGTCCGTAAAGGGCTCGAGGCGATCACCGACAGCCTCGTGCGCTTCGTCAAGGAGTGCATCCGGCTGGGAGTGGATGGCTTCTACGCGTCCACCCAGGGAGGCGAGGCGGGGAGGTTCCGCGACCCGGCCGTGTTCTCGCGGCACGTCAGGCCCTTCGACCTGGTGCCGATGAACGAGATGAAGCGGTCGTGCCCGTTCAACATCCTCCACGTCTGCGACTACAACGCGCCGTACTCGGACTTCTCACGGTTCCTCGATTACCCGGGCCATGTCGTGAACTGCAACCCGCAGCTCACCGGCGGGAAGATCCCGTGGAGCGAGGTCGCCCGCTCGTTCGGCCGGCCGTGCATGGGCGGCCTGGATCGTCACGGGCTCATCGCGTCGGGCAGCGAGGGCGAGATCGGCCGCGAGGTCGGGAAGGTGCTGAGCGAAGCGTCGCGGCCCTCCATCCTCGGCGCCGACTGCACGCTGCCGGGCGACACCAAGTGGGACAACATTCGTGCCGCGGTCGCGGCGGCCCATGCGCACGAGGTGTGAGGGACCGCCGCTAGATCGCCGGTCGTCCGCCGACGCGGTTCGCCACGACCGTCCACAACTGGAGTAGGCTGCTGCAATGTATCCCCGGGTTCTCGAGCGGAGTCGGGCGTTCGGCCGCGGCGGCCGCGGCGGACCGGGCTGGAAGGTGGCCGCCGCGATCTTCCTCTTCACCTGGACGCTGACCACCCACGGCAAGTACTCCGCTTCCGGCGACGAACCGCACTACCTCATGATCGCCCACAGCATCGTGGTCGACCATGACATGGACGTCGGCAACAACTACGCGCAGGACGACGGCCGGTTCTTCGGCCACGGCGGCCTGGACATGGGGCTGCACGCCGTTCCCGCGCGGAACGGGCGCCTGCGGCCGATCCACAACGTAGGCCTTGCCGTCGCCCTCGTCCCCGTCTACGCGTTCGCGCTGCAGGCGTCGTCTCTCCCGTCGGAGTCGCTGCTGAAGCGCTTCCGGATGAGCCGCGGCCTCTTCGCGTATTCGATCGTGTCCCTCTTCCTGATCGCCGTCACGACGTTCGGTTTGCTGCTGCTCGGGCGGGGGATCGCCGCGGAGACGGGCGACGCGCGCGTGGCGTCCGTCGTGGTGCTCGCCGGGGGCCTGTCGCCGCCGCTCCTCAGCCAGTCCTTCCTCGTCTTCCCCGAGGTCGCCGCCATCTTCGTGACGTGCCTCGCGCTCTGGATGGCGCTCGAGCGGCCCGGCGCCGGCGACCGCGCCGCACTCTTCGCGACAGCCCTCGCGCTCGGCCTGCTGCCGTGGATGCACAACAAGTTCCTGCTGTACGTCCCCGGGCTTGCCGCCGTCGTCGCCTGGAAGCGCCTCGATCTCCTGCGACGCCTGTCGGGACTCGAACTGGGAGCGCTCGTCCTCGCCGTCGTGCTCCCCATTGTCGGGCTCGAGGCCTGGATCTTCCGGGAATGGGGCACGCTGGGCGGCGCGCTGACGACGGGCGAGGTGCCGTTCTCGGCAGAGATGCTGAAGAGCGGCCTTCCAGGCCTGTTCTTCGACCGGCAGTCGGGGCTGCTCGCCTACGCGCCGCTCTACTGGATCGTTCCCGCCTGCTGGTGGCTGACCGGCCGGCGCACGTGGCCGCTGCTCGTGCCTGCCGCGCTGCTCTACGTTCCCGCGGCCGCGTTCACGATCGGCTGGTGGGCGGGCTTCTCGCCGGCGGCCCGGTACATCGCGCCGCTGGTGCCGATCTGCCTGGTCGTGATGGCCGGAGGTTTCCGCAGCCGGGCGGTCTGGCGGACGTTTCTCGCCCTGCTCTGCGTGCAGGGGGTCATCGACGCCGTGGTGTGGCGGGCGCCCCGGACGTTGTGGCCCGCGGATGACGTCAACCCGGCGCTGGAAGCGGTGGGGTGGCTGGGGCGGGCGTACGAACGGCTGCTGCCGCCGCTGCAGACCTCGCCGTCGACCGTCTGGGTGGCCGTGCTTCTGATGGCTGGGGGGGCTGCCACGGCGGCCCTGGTGTCGGTGGGCCGACGAACGCCGGCGTGAGCCCCCGCCACCCGTGCTACCCTTCTCCCCACCGTGCGGAAGATCCTCATCGGCATCGCACTCGGTGTGGCGGCCGCGCTGGTCGCCGCGGCTGCCGCGCTCGCGCCCTTCGTGGAGACGGTCGAGCGGAAGACGTATGACTGGCGGATCCAGGCGACGGCCGACCCGGCGTCCGCGCGGCGCGACATCGTGCTCGTCGCCATCGACCAGGCGAGCATCCGCAGCCTCGAACCGCTGGTGGGCCGCTGGCCGTGGCCGCGGATGGTCCACGGCTCGCTCGTGGACTTCCTGGCGCGCGGCCCGGCGAAGGTCGTCGTGTACGACGTCATCTTCGCCGAGCGCGACCGGCGCTCCCTGACCGTCGGCGACAGGACCTGGACCGGCGAGGAGTCGGACCGCGCGCTCGTCGAGGCGACGGCGCGTGCGGGCAACGTGGTGAACGTCGTGGACGTCGTCGGAGAGGCCGGCGGCCTGCCGCAAGCCGGCTTCCCCGTGCCGCAGCCGTTCCACCTCGACGATCGCATCGAGACCCGCCCCGTGGCCATCCCGCCGTTCGAGGAGCTGGCGAAGGCCAGCCGCGCGCTCGGGCACAACTTCGTGGTGGCCGATCCCGACGGGCCGCTGCGGCGCGCGGTGCCGTTCGTTCGCAGCGCGGGCCAGTTCATCCCGTCGCTGCCGGTTGCCGCCGCGCTGATTGCCGGCGGAATCTCCCCGGCGAGCGTCAAGACGGACTCGTCGTCGCTGCGGCTTGGCGGACGCGCGGTGCCGCTGATCGACGCGGAGCTTCCCAGCTTCGACGGCGGCCGGCACCCGAGCCGGCGGATGCTCATCCGCTACCCGGGCGGCCTGCTCGACCCGGCGACGAAGCGGCCGACCTACGCCGACTACTCGTTCTACGACCTCTTCTACTCGGAGATGCAGATCGAAGAGGGCGTGAAGCCCATGGTCGACCCGGCCCGCTTCAAGGACGCCATCGTGGTCGTCGGCACGACGGCTCCCGGGCTCCACGATCTCGATCACCGTGCCGTTCGCGCAGGGGAAGATGGCGGGCATGCAGGTCCACGCGAGCGTCATCGACAACCTGCTGTCCGGCCGATTCCTGGCGCCCGCGCCCGCGTGGGCCGGGATCGCGCTGTCGTTGACGTGCGGCATCCTGGCCGGCGTCGCCATCCTGCGCCTCGGCGTCTGGCCGGGCCTGGGGACCGTGGTCCTCGTCACCGCCCTTGCTGCGGGCGGCGCGGTGGCCGCGTTCGCCCGAGGGACGTGGCTCCCGATGGTCGAACCGGCGCTGGCGCTGGCGGCGGCCGCCTTCGGGGGCGTGTCCTACCAGTACCTCGTCGAAGGGCGGGAGAAGCGGCAGGTGAAGAAGCTCTTCTCGCGCTACGTTTCCAGGGATGTCTTCGAGCAGCTGATGGCCGACCCGTCGCAGCGCGCAGCCTCGGCGGGCAGCGCCGCGAGATGACGGTCCTCTTCTCGGACATCCGCGGCTTCACCACCTTCTCGGAGCAGGGCCAGCCCGAGGAGATCGTGCAGCAGCTCAACGAGTACTTCTCGCGGATGGTGCACGTCCTGTTCGAGCACCGCGGGACGCTCGACAAGTTCGTCGGCGACGCCGTCATGGCGCTGTTCGGCGCGCCGGTCGCGGACCCGGACCACGCCGAGCACGCGGTGCAGGCCGCGCTGGCGATGCTGACCGAGCTCGAGCACCTCAACCGCGTGTGGGCGTCGCAGGGCCGTCCGACGCTCGCCATCGGCGTCGGCGTCAACACGGGCGAGATGGTGGCCGGGAACATCGGGTCGGACACGATCATGAGTTACACGGTGATCGGCGACGCCGTGAACCTCGGCTCGCGGCTCGAGTCGCTCAACAAGCAATACGGCACCAGCGTCATCGTCAGCGAAACGACGCGCGCCCGCCTGAAGGGGCGATATGATATTCGTCCATTGGGCGAGGTCCTCGTCAAGGGCAAGACCGTGCCGGTGACGATCTTCGAAGTCGCCCGACCACCTGCAGCCTCCACGCGGTCGCCGGCCGCCGGGCGCCAGCCGCAGGTCTGATTCGCGCATCGGGGCTGGTTCAGGTGTCCGGGCAGTCAGTCGGTGTTCGGGGGTTCACGATGAGGCGCACCATCCTGCTGGCGATGACGATAACGGCCGCCGTGTCGGCGGCATCCGCCGGCCCGGCGCCGCGGCCGGGGGATGCGCCGCAGCTCGGAGCGATCCTGAAGCAGGCGCAGAAGATGCGCGGGCTGATCATCACCGATGCCGACGAGATCCGGCTCGGCGAGGCGGTCAGCCAGAAGGTGCGGGCCCGCTACGGCGTCGTGCAGGACCCGGCCGTCCACCGATACGTGACGCTGGTGGGCGCCACCCTCGCGATGTCCAGCTCGCGGCCGAACCTGCCGTGGACGTTCGTCGTGCTCGACACGGACGGCGTCAACGCGTTCGCGGCGCCCGGCGGCATCATCCACATCACCCGCGGCGCGCTCGGCCTGCTCAACGACGAAGCCGAACTGGCCGGCGTCCTCGCCCACGAGATCACCCACGTCACCCAGAAGCACACCGTCAAGGCGATCCAGGAAGGCAAGATCGTGGAGTTCGGCGCGGACGCCGTGCCGTCGCTCAACGACAACGCGGTGTTCAACAAGGTCGTCGACAAGACGACCGAGGCGGTGCTGGCCGGCTTTGGCCGCAAGGAGGAGCTGGAATCGGACCGGGAGGGTGTGCGGCTGGCGAACAAGGTCGGCTACGACCCGCACGGCCTGGAAGGGTTCCTGCGCCGCCTCTCGGAGCGGAACAAGGCGGCCACCGAGAAGCAGGGCCTCTTCGCGTCGCACCCCGAGATGAAGGAGCGCCTCGACCTCCTGGCCAGGCAGGTGACCGCAGAGAAGCTGGCGTCCACCGCCACGCTCGAACCGCGCTACCACAAGTTCATCACCTACAAGGCCAAGGCGCAGACGGAGATCGCCGCCGTCGAACCCGGCGCGGCCGGACTGACTGGCGGCGGCAAGCCGGACAAGCCGGAAGAGAAGAAGGACGAGCAGCCGAAGAAGAAAGGGTTCGGCCTCGGGAGCCTGCTCAAGCCGACCGCGATCCGAGTCGAAGTCGGCCGAGGTGACCGGGATCGGGCGCCTCGCGCGGCGTCGACACCGAACGCAACGCGAAGGGCGGCCCGAATCCCGCGCTGGTCGTCGTGACGGTGAACGCCGGGGACATCAGCGACTTCAAGAAAGAAGGAAACCTCAAGTAGAGCCCCGCGGCTCGCGGCTCACGGCCCGGGGCAGGGCCGCCCGCCGCCCGCCGCAGGCCGGTGAAGCCAGATGATCCACTCACAGGAACTGCTCGTCGGCGCCGTGGGGCTGCTGGTGACGCTGGCCGTCCGCGTCGTGACGGTCAACCGGCTGATTCGCAGCAAGCTGCGGCTCGCGCTGGTGGCGTTTGCCGCCTACCTGGCCCTCGGCGGGCTGCTGCGCCTCGGCCTCCTTCCCGCCACCAGTGCGCCGCAGTTCCTGTCGGTCGCCCACCTGCTGCTCGCCCTCGGCATCGTGGCGCTGCTCGTCGTGACGGCCGTCAACCCGTGGCGCGTGGATCGGACGCCGGAACACTTCCCGAACATCGTGCAGGACACGATCATCATCGGGGTGTTCCTGGTGATAGGGACCAGCGTGATGCAGGAGAAGTTCCTCACCACGTCGGCCGTCGGCGCGGTCGTCATCGGCTTCGCGCTGCAGGACACGCTGGGAAACACCTTCGCCGGCCTCGCCATCCAGGTGGAGAAGCCGTTCCACGTGGACCAGTGGGTGCGGATCGGGTCGCTGGAGGGCCGCGTGGCGGAGATCACCTGGCGGGCCACCCGGCTGATCACCAAGAGCGGAGACGCCGTCGTCGTGCCCAACAACGTCGTCTCGAAGGAGCCGATCACCAACTTCTCGGAGCCGGGCGGCCCGACGCGGCTGTTCGTCGACGTCGGGGCCAGCTACCTCGCGCCGCCCAACGAGGTGAAGGCCGTGGTGCGCGAGGCGCTGGGAGACGCGCCGCTCGCCCTGCACAACCCGGCCCCCGAGGTCGTCGTCGCCGACTTCGGATCCTCGGCGATCACGTACCGGATCAAGTTCTGGGTGGCCGACTACGGCATGGACGACCCGGCGCGCGACCAGGTGCGCACCTGCGTCTACTACGCCTTCAGGCGCAGCGGCATCCAGATCCCGTATCCAATCCAGGTGAACTATCGCGGCCCGGACGCGCCGGCCGGCGTCGCGTCGCCCGCAGACCGGCAGTCGTTCATCGACGCCGTCGAGCTGTTCCGCTCGTTGCCCGCCGAAGACCGCGCCAGCCTCGCGGCGGTCGCGCGCGAGCGCCTCTACGGCGCCGGACAGACGGTCGTCAGGCAGAACGCCGTCGGCGATTCGATGTTCGTGATTGGCCGGGGAAGCGCTCGCGTGACCATCCTGCCGTCGCAGACCGAGGTGGCCACGCTCTCGGCGGGCGGCTACTTCGGGGAGATGTCGCTGTTGACCGGCCAGCCGAGGACCGCCACGGTGTCGGCGATCGACGAGTGCCTGCTGCTGGAGATTGGCGCCGCCGACTTCCGCCGTCTCGCGCTGGCGCAGCCCGAGGTGCTCGAGCAGGTGACCGCGGCGGTGGCCGAGCGCCAGGCGGGTCTCGACCGGAGCCGAGAGGTGATGGCGATGAGCGCTCCCACGGCGGACGCGCCCCGCAGTTTCCTGCTGCGCGTCAGGGAGTTCCTGAAGCTGTAGGCCACGCAGGCCGCCGTTCTTCAGCGACCCGCTAACGCTGGTAGGGCTGGGCGATGAGTTTCGTCGCCTCCGCGTCGATCTCGTCGTCTCCCACCGACTTCGCAAGCGTGCTGGCCGTCCGGTACTCCGACAGCGCCTTCCCGCGTTCGCCTCGCAGGTCGGCGATCTTGCCCATCTCGACGTGGATGCGCGCCAGCACCCAGCCGCGGGCATCCTGGCTGGACGCCGCCGTCTTCAGGTCCGCTTCGGCTGCGTCCAGCATGCCGACGCCAAGCCGCGCAGAGGCCCGTTTCAAGTGCCAGCGCACGACCTCGCCGGGCATCCTCGTTCGCGGGTCCTGCGCCAGCCTGGCCATCGCATCGTCCAGCACCTTGAGCGCATCGGCCGGGCGGTTTGCCCGAAGCAGCGTCGATCCCTCCTCCAGGAAGAGCAGGCGGTTCCGCGGGTACGATCGCTCCAGCGCGCGGATCACCTTCACCGCGTCGCCGTAACGCCGCTCGCGGTTGTACAGCAGCACCAGCGCGAACCGGGCTTCGGTCTGGATGTCACTCGGGTAATCGGCCGCCTGCTCGATGAGACGGAGGCCTTCTTCCTTGCCTCCGCCGAACCCGACCGCGTACGCCATCCAGCGGAGGGGCAGGGGCAGCGTGGAGACGAGATAGCGATACGTGCCCAGGATGAGACCGGCGTCCTCGCGTCCCTTGTCGATGTCGAGCACCATCTCGCCCTCGGCGAACGAGCGGCGCGCCAGCTTGAGCGAGGCCAGGACCTTGCCTTCCACGCTCGCCGAGTACGACGCGGCGATGAAAAGCGCGGCGCTGAGGTCGTAGTGGGCCGCCGCGTCCCTGTACCGAGCGTCCACCTCCTTCTCGCCCAGCGCGATGGCCTTGCCGATGTACTCGTCGAACGCCTTGGCGAGATCGGGGGGCGGCTCGGGCAGCTTCACGTCGCCGGTGCCCTTGAGCCGGCCGAGGTAGTCCTCGACGAGGAGCGTCCCTCTCAGGAACAGGATGCGGAGCCAGACCGCCGACGCGGCCCCGCGCCACGCCGCGGCGTCGGCGGGATCGGCCGCGACCGCCTGGCGAAACAGGTCCATCGCGCGCTCGTAGTCCATGTTGTACGCGGCCTCGGCGCCGTCGCGCCGGAGCGCCTCGGAGCGCTGGTCGGCCGCGGCCGGCCCGGTCGGGCCAAGCAGCAGGGCGAGCGCCAACGACGCGGCTGCGATGAATGGCATCGTTTCCATTCTACCCTTCGGCGGGCGAGCGTCTGGCGTGGTCCACGAGGCCCGGGTACTGCCCCGGGGGCCGACAGGGAGGGCGGTTCGAAGCGGCTGCGTCGCGCGTCCGGCGGAGACGGCTTCCAGCGTCTGCTCCATCACGTCCACCAGTGAGGGGAACTCGGAAAGGAGCCGGACCGCTCGGACCTTGGCCTCGTTCGGGACCCGGAACGTCGACGGCATGGTCTTCGCCCCATGGATGCGTGATACGCCGCGGAGTCGGCTCACCGGCCAGAACGTATTATCCTATCGCACCATGATTCGCCACCTGCACAGCGTGGACGCGCACACGGCCGGCGAACCGCTGCGCCTGATCGTCGTCGGCCTTCCAGAAGCGGCCGGCGCGACCATGCTCGACAAACGGGCCTGGCTGCGCCGGCACGCGGATCGCCTTCGCCGCGCGGTGATGCTCGAGCCGCGCGGGCACGCGGACATGTACGGCGCCGTCCTCACCCCGCCGGTGCGCCCGGATTCCGACGCTGGCGTCCTCTTCATGCACAACGAGGGCTACAGCACGATGTGCGGGCACGGCGTGATTGCCATTGCCACCATCGTGTTCGAGCGCGGCCTGCTGGCCACGCGGGAGCCGAACGTCCTCGTCCTCGACACGCCGGCCGGGCAGGTGCGGGCGCGCGCGCTGGTGACGCAGCGCGAGGGACAGGGCGCGCGGGTGAGGTCGGTGGCCTTCGAGAACGTGCCCTCGTTCGTGATGCACGCCGGCCTGCCGGTCCGCGCGGCGAACCGGGACATCCGGGTGGACGTGGCCTTCGGCGGCGCGTTCTACGCGATCGTCGACGCGGAGGCGGTAGGCCTGCCGATCACCACCGCGAGGCTGCCGGACCTGCGGCGCGTCGGGATGGAGATCAAGCACCGCGTCGAGGCGGCGGGCCCGATCGTCCATCCCTCCGATCCTGGTCTGAAGGGGGTCTACGGCACGATCTTCACGGGGCCGGCTCGCTCGGAGGCGGCGGACCTCCGCAACGTGACGATCTTCGCCGACGCCGAGGTCGACCGGTCCCCGTGTGGAACCGGGACGTGCGCGGTGATGGCGGTGCTCGACGGCATGAGCCTGCTGCCGCACGATCGGCCGTTCGTCCACGAGGGGATCGTCGACACGACGTTCCGCGGCCGCGTCCTGTCGCGGACGACGGTCGGAGGCGTGCCGGCGATCGTCCCCGAGTTGGAGGGCACGGCGTGGATCACCGGCGAGCACCATTTCGTCGTGGACGACGAGGACCCGCTCTGGGACGGGTTCAGGGTCTGAGGGATCGTCAGAACCCGATAGCCAGTCCGTCTTTGCGCGGATCGGATCCGCCCATCAGCACGCCGCTTTCAGGATCGATGGCGATGCCCTGGTAGCCTCCGAAGACTCCCGACGCCTCGACGACACGGTGCCCGCGTTCCGCGAGCCCGGCGCGGGCGTCGAGGTCGATGCCCGACTCGACGGCGATGCCGTCCGGGGCGTCCCTGATCCGCGCCGCCTCGCCGGCTTCCTGGACGTTCATGCCGAATTCGAGCAGGTTCAGCAGCACCTGGACGTGCCCCTGGGGCTGCAGGTCGCCTCCCATCACCCCGAACGACAGGAACGGGCGGCCGCCGCGGAACGCCATGGCAGGAATGAGCGTGTGAAGCGGGCGCTTGCACGCGTCCAGCCGGTTGGGATGCCCCGCCTCGAGCACGAACAGGCTTCCGCGATTGTGCAGCACCACGCCGGTGCCGGGCACGACCACCCCCGAGCCGAACGACTCGAACAGCGACTGAATCAGCGAGACGGCGTTGCCGCGGCCGTCGACCGCCGTCAGGCAGACCGTGTCGCCGGCGCCGGTCGGGGTCGTCGCGCCGCGCGTGCCGGCCGCGGGCGCGTCGAGGTCTCCAGGCCTCACGTCGGCTGCCGCGCGCAGCGGGTCGATGCCGCGGCGCCGCGCCCTCGCGTAGTCCTTCGACACGAGCGCGGCGAGCACGGCGTCCGTCACGTGCCGCCGATCCGCCAGCCGGGCCTCGCGATCCGCGAACGCCACGCGCTTGGCCTCGGCGACCAGGTGCAGGTAGGCCGCGCTGTTGTGCCCGAGCGCGCGCAGGTCGTCGCCCTCGAGGATGTTCAGCATCTCGAGGACGACGAACCCCTGCGTGTTCGGCGGCAGTTCGAAGATCTCGCACCCTCGAAACGACGTGCTCAGCGGCTCGACCCAGTCGGCCGAGCACGCCGCGAGGTCTCCTTCGTCAATCAGGCCGCCGCACCTCGCCAGGTGACTCCCGACCTCGCGCGCCAGGCCGCCGCGGTAGAAGGCGTCGGCTCCGCCCGCCGCGATCTTGTCGAGGGTGCCGGCGAGATCCGGGTTGCGGAAGACTTCGCCGGCCCGCGGAGCGCGCCCGCCCGGCAGGAATGTCGCGGCGGCTCCCTCGTCCGCCGCCAAGACCGGCTCGGCGGCCTGCCACTGTCCCGCGGCGATCTCGCACACGGGGAAGCCGTGGCGCGCGTACTCGATGGCCGGCCGAAGCGCGCGGGCCAGCGTGATGGTGCCGTGGCGGCGGAGCAGCTCCGACCAGCCGTTCACGGCGCCCGGCACGCTGATCGAGAGCGGCCCCCGCGTCGGCACGCGCCGATGCCCGTCGGCCAGCAGCCGCTCCGCCCGCGCGGCGCGACCCGTGCCCCCGCTCGCGTTGAGGCCGTGCAGTCTGTCCTCGCGGGCGTCGAACACCAGCGCGAACAGGTCCCCGCCGATGCCGGTCATTGCGGGCTCGACGACGGCCAGGACGGCCGCCGCCGTGACGGCGGCATCGACGGCGTTGCCGCCCTCGCGCAGCGCCTCGAGCCCGGCGGCCGACGCCAGCGACTGGCTCGTCGCGATCATGCCGCCCCTGGCCACGGCCATCGATCGCGTGCCCCGCGGGTTGCCAAACGGCCTGTCCCCGGGCGGGATGATCTCGTGCTCGTTCATCTGCGCCAATTCTACGCCGCCTCGTCGGCACGTTCCGGGCGCCCGCCGGCGCAGTGGGCGCCGGTCACCAGCCAATCGACATGATCCTCGATTCGTTGTATACCGTGAGAAGTGCATCTGGGGGCCGCTGCCGTCCTTTGCCGGATGAGCCGGAGGAACCGATGAGCTGGCTGCTGCTGGTGATCGCTGCCGTCGTTGCCGCCGCAACCGCGTGGTTCGCCCGCCGCTATTTCGCCCTGCGCGGCAAGCGGCTGGTCGAGTGTCCCGAGACCCGGGAGTTCACCGCCGTCGACATCCGCGCCGGGCGCGCCGCGCTCGGCCGGCCCCTCGACCTGTCCGACTGTTCCCGGTGGCCAGAGCGGCACGCGTGCGGCCGCGAATGCCTGGCGCAAATCGAACGCGCTCCCGCCGACTGCCTGGTCCGCACCGTCGTGACGCGGTGGTACGAGGGGAAGAGCTGCGCGGTGTGCCACAAGCCGCTCGGCGAGATCGACTGGCTCGAACGGAAGCCGGGCCTGATCGACGCCAGCGGGGTCTCGCGGCCCTGGCCGGACGTCCCGGCCGAGCAGCTGCCCCAGGCGATGGCCAGCCACCAGCCGATCTGCTTCGACTGCTACGTGGCCGCGACCTTCCGGCGCGAGCACCCCGAGCTGGTGGTGGACAATCCCTGGAGGAATTGACCCGAACGAACCTTCGCGCCTCTCATTCCGTCTATCTCACTGGGAAAGGAGAGACGCCATGTTCAGTTCCATCTACGACAAGGCCGACTGGGGAGTCGGCGTCCTGCTGCTGGCAGCGATCGTCTGCGCCGTGCTGCTCTGACGGTTCCCGCCTGCCCGCGATCACTTGCACGAGAGACGAAGAGCGCGCACCGTACACTCTTCACTTCTCTATGACGCCACGTACGACTTCCGCGCACGCGCCGTCATCCCCGGCTTCTTCACGCGCACGTCGAGCTTGTGCGCCTTGCCGTCGCGGGCTTCCTGAGGGAACCCGAGCAAGTACTGGCTGTGCAGTTCCTGCGCCACGCGCGTGAACGTGGATGTCATCTGGTCGGCCCGCGACAACTCGAAGTAGCCGCCGCCCGTCTCCGCGGCCAGCGTCTTGAGGCTTCGATCCGGGCGGGTCCGGATTCGCTGCCCGTTGATCACATCCTCGCCCGCCAGGCCGATGGCGTACACCATGACCTCCTCGGTCTGGGCGCGATCGAGCACCGTTCCGAACCGCGTGCGGCTTGCCGTGTCGTCCCCGTCCGTGAAGACGAGGACGATGCGGCGGCCCTCGATGCCCTTCAGTTCGTCGAGGCCCGCCGCGATGGCGTCGTAGAGGCGCGTGGGGTAGCCGAAGTCGATGTCGGCCACCGAGGCGAGGAGCTCGTCTCGGTCGCCGGTCAGCGGCGACAGGAACTGGATCTTGTCGTTGAAGTCGCCGAGGCGCGCCCGATCCTCTTTCAAGAGCCGCAGGCAGAACTGCTCCGCGCCCCGCTTGAGCATGTCCATGTTCCCCGTCATCGAGCCGCTGGTGTCGAGCATCACGACGACGGTGATCGGCAGCACCTCGCTGGTGAACACCGTGAGGTCCTGCGGCTTCCCGTTGTCGAAGACCTCGAAGTCCTCGCGCGTCAGGTCGGGCACCAGCCGGCCCGCCTCGGTGACGGTCGCGTAGAGCGAGACGACTTTCGTACCCGACCGAAACGTCGGGGCCTGCTGCCCGATTCCGAGGACCGGGACTATGGCGAGCGCGGCGGCAAGCGCGGCGGACGCCAGAAACTTCGCACCCATGCCCTGAGTTTAGCCCCATGCCGCGCCAGGCTGCCACGGTTCTTGCACGATTCCCTTTATACTGTTGCCGGCCCCCCCGGGGACGGACCCAAGACCAGGCAGGAGTTACGGCATGACAGACCGGCGTCCGCCGCTCGTGGCGACGATGGAGTGGGACGGCGAGCAGCAGTTCACCGCGCAGGTGGGCAAGCACGAAGTGAGCCTCGACGGCTCCGGTGACGCAGCCCCGACGCCGGTCCAGTTTTTGGCCCTCTCGCTCGCCGGCTGCATGGCGATCGACCTCGTGCACATCCTGACGCGCGGCCGCCACCAGGTGCGGTCGCTCCGCACCACGTTCACGGGCACCCGCTCGGCGGAAGAGCCGAAGCGCTTCACGCACATCCGGCTCGACTTCGCCCTTCAGGGGCATGTGCTGCCCGCGCACGTCGAGCGCGCCCTCCAGTTGTCGCGCGACAAGTACTGCTCCGTTTGGAACACCATCAGGCAGGACGTCGAGTTGCTGGTCGGGTTCACCATCGACTGATGCCGCGGCCCTCCGGCCGCCGAGACCCACATGAGTGCGCCGTCGACGCGAACCACCCGCCTGGGCTACATCGACTGGATGCGCGGCCTCGCCATCCTGATCATGATCGAGGCGCACGTCCTCGACGCGTGGACGCTGCCCGCCGACAGGAACACCCGCGCCTTCGGATTGTCGGTCATCCTGGCCGGGTTCGCCGCCCCCATGTTCCTGTTCCTGGCCGGCCTGGCCGTGTCGCTCGCCGCGAGCGCCGGCGAACGCAAGACGGGGAGCCCCGCGATTGCCGCCAGCCGCGTCCGCCGGCGAGGCTGGGAGGTGTTCGGCCTCGCCTATCTCTTCCGCGTCCAGGCCTACCTCCTGAACCCGAAGGCGATGCTCGCCGGCCTGCTGAAGGTGGACATCCTCAACATCATGGGGCCGGCGATCGTCGCCGCGGCCGCTCTCTGGGAGGCGGCGGGCGAGTATCGGCGCCGTCTCGTGGCGTTCGCCGCCGTCACCCTCGCGATCACGCTGACGACGCCGCTCGTTCGCCTGTCTCCGCTGATCGACCGCCTGCCCCCGTTCCTCCAGTGGTACCTGCGGGCGACCCCGGGCAAGAACAACTTCCAGGTCTTCCCCTGGGCCGGGTTCGTGTTCGCCGGCGCCTTCGTCGGCGTGCTGCTCGAACGCGCGCGTGCCCGGCAGGCCGAACGCCGGCTGCACGCGTGGATGGGGCCCGGCGGGCTCGCGCTGGCGGCGGGGTGCTACACCGGGTCGCTCCTGCCGTCGATCTACCCCGACTCGTTCTTCTGGACCAGCTCGCCGATGTTCTTCCTGCTTCGCGTGGGCGTCGTGAGCGCGACGCTTTCGGCGATCTACGCCTGGGAGCGGCGCCCGCGCCTTTTCCGCTGGTGGCGCTGGCAGTCGCCGATGGCGCTCTTCGGGCAGTCGTCGCTGTTCGTCTACTGGGTGCACGTCGAGCTGGCGTACGGCGTCTTCAGCGCGCCGCTGCACAAGAGCCTGCCGTTCTGGCGGGCCGTCGCGGCGTTCGCCTGGTTCAGCCTCTTCATGTTCGCGCTCGTGCTGGTCAAGAACTTCGGCGCGGCGCGCTGGAAGCAGTGGCGCGCCACCGTTCCCCAGACCGCACCGACGATGGTGGAGAAGGCGTGACTGCCCCGGCCTCCCGCCGGGCAGCGCGACCTCCGCCGGCAGGTGACGGGGAAGAAGCCGAGATTCGAGTGGATTTCACGGCGAAAAAGTCGTATAACGTACGTCATACCTCCCCGAGCGGCCCGGTCGTCCTCACCGGGTTCTCACCCGCATCGGCGAGGCCCGGGTGATCGACCCGTTACCCAGCCGCCCCTTACCGCTTTCGCACAGCGCGTCGGTGACGCCCACCGCAGCCCTGCTGCGCGAGTGCGGGCGGAGGCAGGGATCCGGTAGCGCTCCTCATTCCCGCGCATGTCGTCCTGCGAGTGCAGGTGCTCGTCGACACATTGACCGGCGATTGGGTTCGACTACCGCTTGACGAGCAGGGCGCGCGTCCTGCTCCCGTGCGAGGACACGGCGGAGACGGCCTGCGGGCCGGCTCTGCGGCGTTTCGTTTCGCTCATCGGCAGAATCGAAGAGCCGCGGCGGGTGTCGTCCGCCACAGGTGGGACGGGGCACGGGCTATGCAGCCGTTGCTCCGGCATTCGTTCCTCTTCATTCAGAGAATGGCCGAGAACACGCAGGCTGGAGAGTTGCGACCCCGCGAAAAGCTCTGCTACAATCCCATGTCCTTCGCGCAATTCTACTATCCCGCCAGCAACATCTTCGGGGGCTTTCATGCAGCAGCGCCGGCTTCGGCTCGGTGACATCGTCGACGACTACTGTCCGCGGGAGCGCCGCGTGACCAACCACGCGATCGTCGCGATGGTCGAGGACGACATCAAACAGACGCGGTGTGCGACCTGCGACACCGAGCACGAGTACAAGCAGGGGAGGATGCCGACGCTCAGGCGGAAGAAGGAGCCGGTGTCGGCCGCCTACCAGGAAGTGCTCGCCGCCGTGAAGGCCGAAGCGCCCGTGCCCGCGGTCCCCTCGCCGATCGTTCAGGCCCGCGAAGCCGTCCGCGCCGCCGAGGCGGAGCCCCTGCGACAGGAGGCGCTCCCGGTCGCGTCCGCCGCGGAGAACTCGACGGAGGCCGCCCAGGACGGGGAACCGAACGACGGCGAGAACGGCGTCGAATCCGACGACACGGCGGAAGGGCGGGTGCATCGGCGCCTGATTCGCGCCACGCTGCCCCGCGCCGAGAACCACCAGGTGGTCAGGCCCGTGCCGGAATTCACCATGCGCCAGCCCACGCCCAGGCCCGGCAAGTTCCGAGGCGGGATGGCGCGCGGCGCAGGCGCGCGGCCCGGTGCCGTTCGAGGCGGCAGCGCGAACGGCAACTCCTCCAGGGCGCCCGTGTTCGGTCGCGGCGCGGGAGGTCGCGGCGGCGGCCAGGCGGGACGGCCGGTCGGCCGGAACGAAGGGCACCGGCATCCGCGCGGCGGGCAGGCGGCGCGGCACGGGAAGAAACACTCGAAATAAAGGGTCGGCCTCCTCACCCCGATCGCAATCCCACCCTCGCACAACGGCTGACAGCGGCCCGTCAGGCAGGCGAACGACCGTCGAGCGTCGGAAGTCGAGAGTCGACAGTCGGGCGGTTGACGCCAGGCTGTCTCGACTCTTGACTGTTGACTGTCGATGGGCGACTACTTGGCGAGCGCCGCGTCGGCCCACTGCTCGGTTCTGATGTGGCCGGCGGCCACGCCAATCTGCGCGAGCAGCCGCGGGACGCCCTCGACGAGCGACTCGGGCCCGCAGACGAAGCACCAGGTGTCCGGTCCGCCCAGCAGTTCCGCCAACTCCGCCGCCGTGATGCGCCCGCGGCCTCCCTGCCAGGAGACCGGCGCCTCCCTGGTGACCGTCTCTCTCAGGACAATTCGGCCGGCCCCCGCCAGCTCGCGCAGCTCGGCGGCGTAGCACAACTCGCCGGGAGTCCTGGCGCTCTGCAGCACCGCCAGGCGGGTGGCGCCGTCCTGCTCGAGCAGCTCGCGGAGCATCGATCGCAACGGAGCGATGCCCGTGCCTCCGCCGATGAAGGCGGCAGCCCGGGGGTGCAGGCCGGAGGGCAGCAAGAACGACCCCGCAGGCCCCTCGACGTCCAGCAGCCGGCCGGCCGCCAGCCGCGAGAGATGCGGTCCCGGGCTTTCGTCCTCGACGACCTGGATCAGGAACTCCAGCTCGCCGGTCCGAGCGGCTTCAGATGGAGCCGAGGCAATCGAGTAGGGCCTCCGGACCGGATGGCCGTGGTCGCCGAGCGACAGGTATTGCCCTGCTTCGAAGGGCGGAAGCCCGTCGGGCCGCCGCACTCGGACGCTGCGGTTGCGCGACGTCTCGATGCCGACCCGGATGATGGGGGCAGTGAAGATGGCCACTGCACCGATCTTACATCACCGCCACGGACCCGCTTGGCTGGTCCAAAAGCGGCCGAGGGTCAACACTGTCGGCTGTTGACTCTCGACTGTTCAGTTCACCCGTGTGCTCGACGGGAGTCCCGCCGCCAGCGCGTGCTGGCCGGCCGCCTCGCCGGGAAGCGCGGTCTCGCGCGCCTTCGCGGCACGCGCGCTGTAGCCGGGGATCTTCCGCGCCTTCTTGTCGCGATACATCCTGCCGTCGGCCGTCGCCAGCAGCGCCTCGTACGTCTCGCCGTCGATGGGGAACACCGCCGCGCCAATGCTGAGGCCGACCGGAACATCGTGGCCGGGCGCGGCCTCGAAAGCCAGGTCCTCCACCGCCTTCTGCAGCTCGGCGCTCTTCGCCGAGGCTTCCTGCAATCCGCAGCCCGACAGGACAATGATGAATTCGTCGCCGGCGTAACGGACGCAGACGTCGTACGGACGAATCGTCTCGCGCAGGACGCGCGCCACCTCACGGAGCGCGCGGTCGCCGACGTGGTGCCCGTAGGTGTCGTTGATCAGCTTGAAGTCGTCGAGGTCGAGCACCAGGATCCCCACCTCGTCACCCTGGCGCTCGGCGCGTGCGAGCTCGCGCGAGAGGTGGGCGAGCATGTACCGCGTGTTCGGCAGGCCGGTGAGCGCGTCGCTCAGGGAGGCCTCGCGCGTCTGCTCGAACACGATCGAGTTGGAGATGGCCGCCGCCGCCTGCGCGGAGACCCGGTCGAGCAGCCGGCGATGGTCGTCCGAGAAGAAACCCGCCTCTCCGTGGTAGAGCGCCAGCGCGGCGACCACCCGGTCGTCAGAAACCAGGGGGCACACCAGCGCCGCGCGCAGGTCCGGCGCGGCGGGCGCCAGGCCGGCCGCCTCGAAGTCGGCTTCGGGCCGTCCGTTCAACACGGTGCGGCGGTTGCGGATGACCCAGCCGGCGAGACCTTCGCCCGAGATCATCGACAGGCTCTTGATGTCGTCGGCGTCCACTCCCGCGGCGAAGCGGCAGCGGGTGATCCCGCCTTCGTCGTTCACGAACAGCGCGCAGCACGAGAACGGCACGAGCGCCGTCAGTTTTCCCGCGATGAGAGACATCGTGTCCGCCACGCCGAGGCTCGACCCGATCGCCTGCGCGATCTCGTACAGAGCGTAGATTTCCTGATGCGCCTTCGCAATGTTCTCGAACGCCGTGCGCTCCCCGCGATCCTGCAGGCGGCGCGGGCGCAGCGCTTCCTGCGCGTCGTGGCCGGCCCCGGTGAGCGACGGGTCGGCGAACTGCAGCGTCGGCAGCAGCTCGAGGAACACGGAGACGAGATTCGGGTCCAGGGCCTTGCCCGATTCCTGCCTCAACAGCAGCGTCGCAAGGTCGCCCGACATCCGCTTGTTGTAGGGCCGGTCCCGCGTGACCGAGTCGAAGTAGTCCGACACGGCCAGGATGCGCGCGCCGAGCGGGATGTCTTCGCCGCGCAGGCCGAGCGGGTAGCCGCCGCCGTCCCACCTCTCGTGGTGACAGAGCACCAGCGGGGCGACGGGATAGGGAAACGGGACGTGCTCGATGACCTCGAAGCCGACCTGCGGGTGAATCTTGATGCGCGCGAACTCCTCGTCGGTGAGCGGACCCGGCTTGGAGAGGATGTGCTCGGGCACGGCGAGCTTGCCGACGTCGTGCAGCAGCGCCGCCGTGGCAATCCCCTGCACCTCGCCGTCCGAGACGCCGACCGCGTGGGCGAGCGCGCGCGCGAACGTCTGAACCCGCCGGATGTGGCTGCCCGTCGTCCGGTCCTTCGCGTCGATGGCGAGCGCCAGCGCTTCGATCGTCGCCAGGTGGAGGCCCGAGAGCCGGTGCTCGCGCCTGGCGGCGTCGGCGCACGCACACCCGACCCGGTGCCCCCACCAGATGATCGCGGCGCCGATCACCAGGAGCATCACGGCGGCAGTCGACTCGCCGCGTGTCGCGAGAAGCGACGCCGAGACAATGGCGGCGACGGCGGCAGGGTAGAGGATGGGCGGCAGGCGCCGCTGCCAGGGCGGCGTGCGCAGCCTGCGGGTCCGCGAGGCCACGAAGCGGGTGGCGCGTCTGCTGACCGTCCTCAGGGCGGCTGACAGGTGCGCGGCGGGGGGCGAGGGTGTATGGGTCACTGCCTCTTCTAATCGCAAAAGCACTGCCGCCAGAAGAGGCTGCCGCATAATTGAGACTAAAGTATTCTGTATAAAGCCATTACGCCCATTGCCACCATCGTAGCACCGCGCGGTGACGGCCCCAGTGTGTTCTAACACAGCACGCGCACAAGGGGTCAGAGACGGTAAGGTCCATGGATGCTTATGTTTACGGCTCACGCGCGAGTGTGCCGTTGTGGCTCAGCCGAAATTGGCGATAAACCGCCACGATTGTGACTTGATTCAAACTAGGCCGGTTGCGGTGTGCGGTTGTGAGACACGCGCGTGGGCTCGAGACCGTACTCGGAGATCTTGCGGTACAGCGTCCCCCGGCTGATCTCGAGGACCTCCGCGGCTTCCTTCTTGTTCCAGCCGACGGCGTCCAGCACGCGGACGATGTGCGCGCGTTCGGTCTCGCGGAGGGAGGGCAGGCGCTCCTGGACGCGTTCGGCGGGCGAACCGTTGGCGTGGAGGAAGTCGACGTCGGTCCCGCGGATGGTGCGTCCCGGGGCGGACAGCGCCGCTCGGGACACCGTGCTCTCCAGCTCCCGGATGTTGCCCGGCCAGCCGTATCCGGCCAGTTGTTCCAGTGCTTCGCGCGAGAAGACCTTGCTCTCCACCGGCAGGCCGTTCGCGGCGCAGTAGCGCGCGAGGAACCGCTGCGCCAGCACCGGGATGTCGGCCTGCCGCTCGCGCAGCGAAGGCAGGCGGATGGCGAATGCGTTGACCCGGTAGTAGAGGTCTTCTCTGAACCGGCTCTCACGGACGAACTGCTCGAGCGGCCGGTTCGTGGCCGAGATCAGCCGGAAGTCCACCTCGATGGCCCGGTTGCCGCCGAGACGTTCGAAGCGCCGTTCTTCCAGCACCCGCAGCAGCTTCGCCTGCGCGACGATGGACATGTCCCCGATCTCGTCGAGAAACAGCGTGCCGTGGTTCGCCAGCTCCAGGCGGCCCGGCTTGCGGTCGTGCGCGCCCGTGTACGCCCCCCTCTCGTGGCCGAAGATCTCCGACTCGAAGAGCGTGTCGGGCAGTGCCGCGCAGTTCACCGCCTGGAACTTCCCGGTGCCGCGCCGGCTCAGCTCGTGGATCATCCGCGCCACGACTTCCTTGCCCGAGCCGGTCGGGCCGAGAATCAGCACCGAGATGTCGGACTTGGCGGCCGTGCGGATCCACTCGAAGACGATCAGCATCTTCTCGTCGCGGCCGATCATCTCGCGGAACCGCTGCACCGAGGGCGACTCGTCTTCGCGGCTCACCGTCGCCCGGCGGTCGAGGAAGTCGTCCAGCAGTCCGGCTATCGCCTCGGGCAGCTGGCGGACCGCGGAGAAGCGGGGTGGCAGGCCGGGCAGCCGGCGGACGATGCCGAACGCCACCAGCTCGCTCACGCAGTTGTCGACGTCGAGGCGCATGCGGCCGAACACGCTCATGAGCGACTCGACTTCGAACGGCTGGTCCGGCTGGGAGAACAGGTAGCGCAGGATTCCCGCGCGCAGGGGCGACTGCACGAGCGTGCGGAACTTGGCCTGCACCTCCGGCGTCAGCGCGGCGGGGCGCGGGGCGGATTCGATGCCTTGGCGGGAGGGGAGGGTCAGCTCGTCGCCCACAGTCCGACCTGGTTGGCCGGATTAGCCCGGCTCTCTGTCTATCGGTCCGGCCGGACGAGGGCAACAGGTCGGCCTGCGGCTGCCGGCTCGCGGCTTGCGGCGGGTCCAGAGCGACCATCGTCCTGCCGCCCACACCGTCTCTCCTCGAGCAGGCCGCAGGTCGCAAGCCGCAAGGCGCAGGTCGCAAGGCGCAAGCCGACTGGGAGCGAAGTCCTAAGGGCGCGTCAGGCCGACGCCCGCGGTGGGCGCGCGGAAGTAGTCCGTCTGGTACTGGTCGATCAGCTCCTTGATCCGGAGCGCGTCCTTCTTGTGGTGGCCGTAGCAGCTGATCGGGCTGACGCCGCCGCTCGTTTCGATGAACACGTCCGAGAAGAGCAGATTCGTGTCGACGCGGACCGACGCCACGTGGGCGATGTGGATGGTGTGTTCGAGCCGGCCGACCCACTGCGGCGTGTAGTGGACCACCGCGGTCGGCGAGACCTTGACCTGCGTGGGGAAGAGCCGGTTCCCCTTGCTCCACCGGCTCGCGCGGAACACGTCGCCCGTTGAGAACGGTCTGCCCTTGGCCACCACCACGGCCACCAGCAGGACGACCACGCCCGTCACCACGAGGCCAGCCACCAGCAGAGGAGTCATGGAGCGTATTGTAGTAGGAGGAGGCAGGAGGCGGTAGGAGTTCGTCGCGCGGCACCTCGGCAGCGGCCAGGCGGCCCCATCGCTCCGCCGGAACGGCCCGCGCCGGCGGCCTGCCGCCCACTGTCGGACATGAAGACGCTGGCCTCGGAGCTCGCGTTCGTCGCGGAGCACCTTGCCGGACAGCCGCGCGTGTATGCCGACGCCAACGTCCCGGCGGGCGTCGTCGCCTTCTTGAGGACGCGCCTCCGCTGGGATGTCCTCGCCGTCATCGAGCACGACGACATGCGGCGCCTGCCGGATGTCGATCACTTCCGGCTGGCCGGGCAGCTTCGCCGGACGCTCCTCACGCTCGACCGCGACTACCTCGACGACCGCCGCTTTCCGCCGGACGGCGGTCCCGGCGTCCTCGTCATCTCGGCGCCGGACGAAGCGGGCCTGACCCGGCTGCTCTCCCGGCTCGACAGGGCCATCTTCCGCCCGCGCCGGCGGGCGCGGGGCGCGTCTCCCACCGACGGACTGCCGCTGGCGGGCGCCAAGCTCCACGCGCACCCCGACTGGCGGCCCGGCCGGGCCGGCTGAACCTTCGGCCGCAGCCTCCCGTCTAAACCCAACGTAGGGGGGAGTCTTATGAGCCGCCGCGCGCATTCGTCCACCGGGTATCTTGCCCTTGCCGCCTTCGCACTGCTTGCCACGGGGTGCGAGATCACCGTCGACGCGGGGCCGTACTCGGTTCACGAAGAGAAGCGCTTCAGCGTGTCCGGCACCCCCAGCCTGTCTCTCACGACGTTCGACGGCTCCGTGGAAGTGCGATCGTGGGACCGGGACGAGGTCCTGGTCGAAATCGAGAAGCGGGGGCCGGACAAGGCGACGGCGGACGCCGTGCAGGTCACGGCCGAGCAGTCTGGAAGCTCGGTGACCGTCGAGGTGAAGAAGCCCGGCGGCATCGAGCGCAGCTTCGGCTTCAAGGTGTCGCCCTCGGCGCGGATCACTGCCTCGGTTCCCCGAAACTGCAACCTCGCGGTGCGCAGCGGCGACGGCACCATCCTGGTGGAGCGGGTGGCCGGGAAGATCGAGCTTCGCACGGGCGACGGGGGCATTCGCGGCCTGGATCTCGCCGGGTCGTTGGTCGTCCACACCGGCGACGGCTCGCTGCGATTCGACGACATGGACGGCACGGTGGACCTCGAGAGCGGAGACGGCGGCGCCCGGCTGACGGGAAAGCTGCAGGCGGTGCGGCTGCGGACCGGCGACGGTTCGGTGGAAGTGCGCGCGGACGAGGGCAGCGCCATGGCGGGCGACTGGGAGATTCGCACCGGCGACGGGGGGCTGCGGCTCGACCTGCCGTCCGGCTTCTGCGCGAATCTCGACGCGAGCACGGGCGACGGTGCCGTGCGCGTCCGCGGCTTCGGAGAGCCGGAGGGCGCCACCGCGGGGCAACGGGAACCGCTCAACAGCCTCCAGCGGCCGCTGAACGCCGGCGGCAAACTGCTCCGCCTTCGCAGCGACAGCGGGACGATCACGGTCAGGCCCCTCTGACACCGGCGCGCGCGGCTCCCCGCTCGCGTGCCCGCGGCGGCCGCACCCGTCGACGTCGCGGGCCGCCCGCGTGCCGTCTAGCGCGGCGCCGCCGCCAGATAGGTGGTCGGATCGGCCACGCCGGCCGCCGCGAACGCGTCCCGCCGCTCCCGGCACTTGCTGCACAACCCGCAGTGCCGCCCGCCCGACGGCTTCATGCACGACAGCGTCAACTCGAACGGGACGCCCAGCGAGGCTCCCAGCGCGATCACGTCCTCCTTGTGCAGCGACGCGAACGGCGTCTCGACGCGCAGGGGATGATCGAGGCCGAGCGACAGCGTCCGGGCGATCGACGAGAAGAACTGCGGCGTGGCGTCGGGAAACGGGTTGCCGGCGAGCGGCCCGATCGCCAGCCGCGGAATGCCCCGCAGCGCGCAGAGTACCCCGGCCTTCGCGAGCAACAGCACGTTCCGGCCGGGCAGGTACACGTCTTCGTCCGGCGTGTCGTAGGCCGGCGGCGCGCCCACCCGCGCCCAGTGCGTCGGCGGGTACAAGTCGGTGGCGTCGATGGCGAGCCGCGCCAGCGGCTGCACGTGGTTCGCGTAAGGCGGCGACGCCAGCAGGCGCGCGACCAGAGAGAGCTCCTCGCTTTCCCAGGCGAGGCCGGCGCTGACGTAGATCGGCTGCACGACGCCGGTCGTGGCGGCCTGCGCCGCGAGGACGGCGCTGTCGAGCCCGCCCGACAGGAGCACGGCGACATCGGCCATCGGGAACTCCTTGCCAACCGGGAAACCGCGATCGTGGCTCGCCTGCAGCCCGGTGTCGGGGGCATGGCCGTCTTCCCGCGCGGACCCTCGCCTGCCCTGCTGCCGGCTGCTGACTGCCTCCCGCCTACTGTACAATCGCAGCATGTACTCAGTCACCAAGCGCATCGAGTTCTGCTACGGCCACCGCCTGCTCGATTATGGCGGCGTCTGCAAGCACCCGCACGGGCACAATGCGCTGGCCGAGATCGAGGTCCGCACCGACGCCCTCGACGACCGCAACATGGTCTGCGACTTCAGCGACATCAAGCGGGTCGTCAAGGGCTGGATCGATCGCGAGCTGGATCACAAGATGGTGCTGCGCCGCGACGATCCGCTGGTGCCGCCGCTCCAGGCCCTCGGCGAGCCCATTCACCTCGTGGACGCCAACCCCACCGTCGAGCTCATCGCCAAGCTGATCTTCAACTACACCAAGGACCAGGGCTTCAACGTGGTGAAGGTCCGCGTCTGGGAGACGCCCACGTCGTTCGCCACCTATCTCGGCGAGTAGCGGCTGCGCGCGTCATGTTCTTCGTCTTCGACCTCGACGGCACGCTGATCGATTCGATTGGCGACCTCGTCACCGCCGTGAACCGGCTCGTGGCCGAGCGCGGCGGGCGCCGCCTCGAGCACGACGAGGTCGCGAAGATGGTGGGTGAAGGGGCCGGCCTGCTGGTGGCCCGCGCGCTCGAAGCGTCCGGCGTCGCCGCGGAACCGGGGGCCGCCCTGCCGCGATTCCTCGAGATCTACGACGCCATTCTCCCGGGTACGACGCGTCCGTACCCGCGTGTGCGGGAGATGATCGAGGCGCTCGCGCCCCTGGCGCCTCTCGCGGTGCTGACGAACAAGCCGACCGAGGCAACGCGGAAGATCCTCGCGGCCCACGATCTCGAACGCCACTTCGCCCGTGTGATCGGCGGCGACGGCCCGTTCCGCCGCAAGCCTTATCCAGACGGGCTCCTCCACCTCATCGACGTCGCGGGCGCGGCGGCCGCCGACACGTGGATGGTCGGCGACTCCACCATCGATCTCCGTACCGCCCACGCCGCCGCCACCCGGTCGTGCATCGTCCGATACGGCTTCGGCTTCAAGGTCTTCGACCGCGCCATGGTCGAAGGCGGCGAAGTGTTCGTCGACGACCCGATGGAGATCGTCGGCCTTGCGCGGCGGTGACATGCAGATCGACCGGACGGGATGGTCGGGCGATGGCGACTTCACCATCCGGCTGGTGGAAGCACTGAAGGGGATCGACGAAGTCGCCTTCCTCAAGATCGAAGACGCACCTGCCAGCCGAGCGGGGACCGGCTACAACCTGCTTGCGAACGAGCTCTACGTTACGTTCACCACGGTGTCGAAGCGGGTCGCCGGGCGGTGGCTCCGGTTCGTGCCCCGCGCGCGCGCCGCGGCGGTCCCCTCGCTGACGTTGGCGGGCCTCGAGTCGCGCCTCGCGTCGACCGAGGGAATCGGCGAAGCCGACTACATGGACGACGGGATGCTGCAGTACCTGAGGACGGAGCGCGTCATCCCGCCCTACCAGACGCGCGGCTACAAGCTCGTCGAACTCGTCCGGATCTACGCGGTTGCGGCACCGGCGGCGGATTCTCGGCGCTGAAGACCCTTCCGCTCTTCTTGCGAGCCCGAACAGCGAGCCCGGCAGGCGGCCCGCCTAAAGGCGGCACGTCGTCCGACCGACACTGGGTGAGAGAGGCCGCGCCCAGTGGCGCGGCTCGCGGCCGTGGCGCAAGGAGAGCCACTCACGTGGTCAACTCGCTGTTGACCGCCATCGTGCGGGCGGACGGGGACGCGCTGGTCATGCACGTGGGCGAGCAGCCCTACGTGGTGGCGGCGTCGGGACCGGTGGAACTGTCATCGCGCCCGCTCACCCTCGAAGCGGTGGCGGGGATGCTCGGCCAGCTGCTGCCGGCCGAGAGCCGCCGTGCGCTCGAGGAACTCGGAGCCATCGAGTACGAGCTGCCCCAGTCGGTGGCCGTCAACGACGAGCGGTTCACGGTCGTTGCCGCCCGCGGCGGGGACGACATCTGGATCGAAATCCGCCGACATCGCTCGATGCCGCCGGAGGCCGAGCGCAAGACGCCTGCACCCGCTGCCGCCGTCGCCCCGGCTCAGGCGCCGCCCGCGCCCGAGGCGGCGCCGGCTTCTCCCGCAGCCGAGCTGTCCGAGGAGGTCGAGATTCCGCTGGAGGTCGAGGCGCCGGCCGAGGCCGCGCCTGCGCGACCGACGCTGCCGGTGTCCGTGCCGCCTCCCGGTGAACGCTTCGTCGCACCGCACCCGACGCCCGCGCCGCCGCCCGAACGCGCACCCGAACCCGAACCCTCGCCCGAACCGATTGCCGCCGTGCTGCCGTCGCCCGCCCTCGAACGGTTTGCCGCCATCAGGGCGTCCCGCGCGGCCGACGCGATCACTTCCTCCTCGCCCCAACCAATGACAGAACCACAGGATCAGGCCCAGGCCTCCGCGGAGACGAGTCAAGCCGTCGTCCTGCCGCTCGCCAGAAACCCCGTCCGGCCGGAGAGTCCGTCGCGCCCGTCCACGCCGCCGCGCATCGCCGGCCTGGACCGGCTGATTCGCCTCGCCACGGCCCGGGGGGCGAACACCATCTTCCTGATGTCGAACGCGCGGCCGTCGATCCGCGTGGACGGGGAGATCCTCCCGATCGACGGGGAGCCCGCGTTGGCGGCCTCCGAGATCGAGTCGCTCCTGCTGGACATTGCGCCCGAGCGGAACCGCGAGGCGCTGCGCAACGGGGTCGGCACGGAGTGGATGTCGGAAGTGCCGGAGGTCGGCCGCTTCAGGTGCCAGAGCTTCCGCGACCACCGGGGCCCCGGCGGCATCTTCCGAATGATCTCGGCGAGGCCGACGTCGGCCGAACAGCTCGGCCTCTCACGCGAGATTCAGTCGCTCTGCGCCGAAACCGAGGGCCTCGTCCTGGTGGCCGGGCCGCGCTCGAGTGGCAAGTCCACGCTGATCTCGGCCCTGGTGGACCTGATCAACCGGACGCGCAACGACTATGTCGTCACGATCGAGAGCCAGATCGCGTGCGCGCACGAGAGCCGCGGCTGTCTGATCAGCCAGCGCGAGGTGCGCGGCAACGGCGAGGAGCTGGCCGCCGCGGTGCGGGCCGCGCTGCGCGAGAATCCCGACGTGCTGGTGATCGAGGACCTCCGCTCGCCGAAGGTCGTCGCGCTGGCGCTCGAGGCGATGGAATCAGGTCATCTCGTGATCGGCGCCATGTCGGCGCACACGACGACAACGGCGATCGGGCGGATCGTGGACCAGTTCCCGCCGGAGCGGCGCGAACAGGTGCAGTTGGTGCTGGCCGAGGGGCTGCGGGGCGTCGTGTCGCAGGTGCTGCTGAAGAAGACGGGCGGCGGCCGCGTGGCGGCTCGCGAGATCCTGCTCAACACGTCGGCCATCGCCAGCCTCATCGCCGACGGGCGCATCAGTCAGCTGCCGGTGGCGCTGGACAGCGGGCGCAAGCACGGGATGGTTCCGCTGAACGACGCGCTCGCGGGATTCGTGCAGGGCGGCATCGTGGACGTGAAGGACGCCTACCGGCAGGCGTTCGAGCGCCAGGCGTTCCTGGCCGTGCTGCGGCGCGAAGGCGTGGACACGTCGTTCGTCGAGCGCCTCGCCTGACTCTCACCGTTCGGCCAGCGACCCGATGCTCTCCAGCAGGAAGCCGAGCACGTCCTCGTCGGTCAGGCTGTTGATGGGCGCGTCTGGCCGCAGCAGCCCTTCGGACGTCGTCACGTCGCGGCCCCGGGCGCGGCTCACCCGCGTGGCGATCTTCGGCGGGTCGAGCGACGTGTCCAGCCACAGTTCGATGAAGTCCTCGCCGTGCCGCTCGGACGCCAGGCGCACACCCTCGGCCGGCGTGAAGACGGTGCAGGGATAGTTCTCGGCCTTCGCCACGTTGGCGACCATGCGGAAGACGGGCGTGCCGATGTCGCGCAGGAACGCGCTGTAATCGACCGCGGCCGCGTCGGCGCGCTGCCGCCGCTCGGCGCTGGCCTTCTTCGCCTGATCGAACGCCTGCCTGAGCCGCCGTCGAATGTCGGAGACTTCCATAGCGCACTACATTACATCAGTTGCGGGCGGCGGATCGCGGACCTCGAGCCGGCGGCGGCTCCCGGCGTTCCGCTGCCAGTCAGGCATATCCGCGGTCCGCTCGCTGCCGCCGGCCATCCTGCTACAATCGCCCAATGGACATCACCGTCTATTCCGGCAATAGCTGACACAGCTGCAAGAAGGTGAAAGAGTTCCTTTCACGGAGCGGGCGGGAGTTCGTCGTCAAGGACGTCGACGAGGACCCCGAGGCGTTCAACGAGCTCGTGGCGCTGGGGATGATGACCATCCCGGTCACGGTCGTCGACGGCGAATACGTCGTGCGCGGCTACGACGAGAAGAAGTTGAAGGCCGCGCTGGGTATCGGGTAGGACGAGGCCTTCATTCTCCCTTCGCCCCCGAACGGGTGGCCGCCGACCGGGCGACGGCGACGAGATCCGTCACGAGCGCGTAGGCGGTCTGCGTCAGGCCCCCGCCCAGCTGCACGATCGCGAACTCGCCGAGCAGGTCGGTTTCGAGCACCAGCGCGTTCTGCTGGCCGCCGAGGGTCGCAAAGAGGTGGCTGGCCGGAAGCTCCTCGACCGCCACGCGGACGGCCACGCCGGCCTCCGTCCGGCGGCCTCTCGCCACGAGCTTCAGCCGTGCCCCGCGCGCGACCGCCGCGCGGACATCCGCCGCCGAGAGGTGTCCGATCCCGCTGCGCTCCACCCGCTGCGGCGTGGCGTTCGCCCCCATCAGCACGTTGGCCAGCGCCGCCGCCTTCGCGGCCGCGTCCCACCCGTCCACGTCCAGCGACGGGTCGGCCTCGGCAATCCCGGCCGCCTGCATCTCGGCCAGCGCCCCGGCGAACTCGCGGCCGTTCTCCATCGCCGTGATGATGAAGTTCGTGGTGCTGTTGACGACGCCGCTGAACCCCGCGATGCGCACGGCCGGCAGCGTCGCGTCGACCATGTTGAAGATCGGGATGCCGTCCATCACGGCGCCTTCGAACCGGAAGGCAAGCCCGGCCGCCCGCGCGGTGGCCGACAATTCCGCGTATGCGAACGCCACGGGCCCCTTGTTCGCGGTGATCACGTGCGCGCCCGCGCGCAGGCCGGCGCGCACGTGATCGATCGCCGGCTGGCCCGCCCGGATGTCGAGCACCGTCGTCTCGACCACCACGAGCGGCCGGCCGGTTCCGGCGGCCTTCGCCGCGGCCGCCACCTGCGCGACGAGCGCGTCGCTGGCGGGTGGTGACAGCGCTCCGGCCCGCGGCGCGTCCAACACGTCCAGCGATTCTCCCCGCTCGACGAGGGCGCGCGCGCGTCCGGTGTCGAGGCCGCGGAGGTCCCTGGCGATCCCGTGGCGTCCCGTCGCGATCGCGACGACGCGCCAGTCCACGCCGTGCACGCCGCGGAGTTCGTCCCTCCGCTCTTCGAGCAGTTGCACGAAGCGGCGGCCGACGTTGCCGAACCCGACGAGGATCAGGTCGGCCGCGAACAGGTGCGTCACCCCAGCACCTCCTCGAGCCGCGACAGCCCCTCGAACAACTCGCGTGCCGGTCCGCCGAAGCCGATCCGAAGATAGCCGTCCATGCCGAAGTGATCGCCCGGCACCAGCAGCACGCCCTTCTCGTCGCGCAGGCGCGTGGTGAGCTGCGTCGAGTTGATCGGGCGGTGGTAGCGCGCGTAGACGATGGCCCCGGCGTGCGGCGGCGCGAACGAGAACCGTTCCGGGCGTTCCGACAGCCACGCGGCGAGCGGCGGGAAGTTCGCCCTGAGGATGCCCCGGGTCCGATCCAGTATCCGGGCGCGGCGCGCGGGTTCGAGGGCCAGCGTCGCCAGCCGGTCGTTGACCGCGCCGGGGGCGATGCTCGTGTAGTCGTGGTGCGCCCAGGTGTCGGCGACGAACGCGGGCGGCCCCGCGATCCACCCGATGCGAAGGCCCGGCAGGCCGTAGGCCTTCGAGAGGCCGCTCGTGACGATCGCGCGCTCGTAGCGGCCCCACACCGACGGCGTCTCTTCACCCTGCAGCTCGGCGCCGCGGTAGATCTCGTCCGACAGCACCCACGTGCCGTGGCGGCCCGCCAGGCGGCAGATCCGATCGAGCGCGGCGGCGTCGTAACAGGCGCCCGTCGGGTTGTTGGGATTGCAGATCAGCAGGAGCTTCGTGCGCGGCGTCAGCAGCGACTCGAGCTCCTCGAGGTCGAGCCGCCAGCCTCCGGGCGATTCGCGCAGCGGCCATGAGCGCACCGACCCGGCGAACGCCTGGGCCAGGCCCCACGTCTGCATGTAGTTCGGCGCCATCATCACCACGTCGTCGCCGGGCTCGAGCAGGCTCCAGGTGGCGCAGAAGTTCGCCTCGGACCCGCCGTTCGTCACGTGCACGTGATCGGGTGTCGCGCCCGGGTAAAGTGCGGCGATTGCCGAACGCAGCGGGATGGTGCCGTTGGTCTGCGGGTAGCCGAGGGCCACCTCCATCAGGCGCGCGCGCTGCGCGGCGTCGCCCAGCAGCTCGCCGACCGTCAACGGGTGGACGCCGCTCTCGGAGAGGTTGATTTCGACCTGGTTCTCCCAGGTGGACTGGCTGCGCTCCAGTTCGAACGGGGCAATCTTCACGTCGCCTCCCTGCAGCCTGACGCCGCGGCCTCGCGCAGTATATGCTACCGCCATGCGCCGATCCGCCGCCGCCGTCCTGTTCGATCTCGATGGCACCCTCGTGGACACCATTCCGCTGATCTTCGCGTGCTACGAGCACACGCTCGAGACGCACCTGCCCGGGTATCGCCCGGGGCGCCAGGTCCTCGTCTCGAACCTGGGGCGCTCTCTCGACGACATCCTCTTCGACTACGCGAAGGCGGCCGGCGCGGCCGACCCCGCCGCGCTGTCGCGCGTGATGCTGCAGACCTATCGGTCGTACCAGCGCGAGGCGGTCGCGCGCCTCATTCGACCGTACGAAGGGATGCGCGAGGCGCTCGCGGGGCTGCGCGAACGCGGCCTGACGCTGGGTGTCGTGACGAGCAAGGTGGAGTGGGCGGCGCGCCAGTGCTACGAGCACTACGGCCTCGGCGAGTTCCTGGAGGTCCAGGTGTTCCACGACGACACCGAGCGGCACAAGCCCGACCCGCAACCGTTGCTGCTCGCCGCGTCGAAAGGCGGGCTGGCGCCGGACCGCTGCGTCTACGTCGGCGACAGCATCCACGACATGGCGGCGGGGAAGGCCGCGGGCATGGACACGATCGGCGTGCTCTGGGGGCCGTCGACCCGCGAGGAACTGCTCCGCGCGGGCGCAGACGCGCTGGCCACGGTGCCGGGGGACCTGCTGACGATCGTGCAGTGACACGCCGCGCGCAAGGCCCGCGCGGCCGACCGCCGCGCACCCCCGGCCTCCGCCCTCATCTCGACCGCGCCGACCTCGCGCCTATCGCCGATCGGCGGGATACGCCTCAGCCATGTCGGCCGGGTCGACCGCCCCCGGCGGCAGAGCGAGCCCGTCGCCGCGGGGGCCGCTCACCGCCTCGTCATCATCACGAAGCACGGCACGACGAAGCCCGGCAGCACGGCGACGTCCACCCGCGCCGTCTCGAAGCCCGTGGCGATCAGTTCGACCCGGTGCTGGCCGGCGCCGAGGCGGAGCGGGCGCGCCGGCGAGAAGTACAACGGCCGTCCGGCGTAGCCCCCGTCCACGTAGATCTCCGCATCGGCAGGGTTGACGAGGAACACGATCCCCCCATCCGTCGGGTTGGCGGGCGACCACAGGTCCATCCCGGGCGGCAGCAGGCCGGGCTCGGGCTGTTCCTGTGCTGGCGCTCGCGGCGTCGGGGCAGGATCTGCCGAGCGCGCCGCCGGCCGGCCGAGTGCGACGACGACCAGCAGCAGCGAGATCCAGGTTGCGAAATGGGTCAGTCTCATGCCGTTCCGCGTCGCAAAAGGCGCGCCGATCCGGTTTCCGGCGCCCGCCTTCGGACCCTCTGCCCCAGCCGCCACCCGCGGCGAGGCCCAGCCGGGCCGGGGCCGAGGTCCAGCGAGGGGGCCCCGGACCGCCATGCATGTCCGGCGACGCCAGACGGCTCAGAACTTCGTCCTCCAGCTGGCCATGAAGCTCCGTCCCGGCGCGTCCACGCCCCACGCGATGCCACGGTAGTTCACGTCGCCGACGTTCTCGAAGTCCAGGAGCAGTTCGCTCCGGACGCCGAGCTTGATGCCCCCGCGGATGCCGAGCGTCGTGTAACCGTGCACGAACGTATAGAGCGGCACCGCGTCGGCCGTGCCGAGCACCCGCGCCTGCACCTGGGCCAGCGTGTCCCCCGTCGCCAGCAGGATGTCGTCGGCGTTGCCGGCCACGCCGTCCCTGCCCGGGCCGACCCAGCCGCGCACCGCCGCCCCGTTGCAGAAGAAGTTCCGGATGTTCGTCCGCGTGCGCGTGGCTCCCGTGCGCCTGTCCTCGAGGTCCAGGCTCGACAGGCGAGCCTGGCGCCCGGCGACGTGGAGGTAGGTGAACACGCGGCCTGCTACTATTCTTTCTATGGACCTCTCCCCCGACGAAGTCCGCCGCTACAGCCGCCACCTCCTGCTGCCGGAGGTCGGGCTGGAAGGACAGCGCGCCATCAAAGCGGCGCGCGTGCTGTGCATCGGGGCAGGCGGGCTTGGCTCGCCGGTGTCGATGTACCTGACCGCCGCCGGCGTCGGCACCCTCGGCCTCGTCGACAACGACACCGTGGACTACAGCAATCTGCAGCGCCAGCTGCTGCACACCACGCCGGATGTCGGCCGCCCGAAGGTCGACTCGGCGGCGGAAAGGCTGCGCGCGCTGAATCCCGGCGTGCAGGTCGACGTCCATCGTGTCGCCCTGTCCTCGGCCAACGCGCTCGACCTGTTCTCGGGCTACGACCTCGTCGTGGATGGCACCGACAACTTCCCGACGCGCTATCTCGTGAACGACGCGGCGGTGCTGACCCGGCGCCCGTACGTCTACGGCAGCATCTTCCGCTTCGAGGGCCAGGCCTCGGTCTTCGCGGCGCCGGGCGGCCCCTGCTATCGCTGCCTCTACCCCGAGCCGCCGCCGCCCGGACTCGTGCCCAGCTGCGCCGAAGGCGGCGTGCTCGGCGTGCTGCCCGGGATCGTCGGCACCATCCAGGCGGCCGAGGCGTTGAAACTGATCCTCCGGGCAGGCGAGACGCTGGCGGGCAGGCTGCTGATCCTCGACGCGCTGAAGATGCGTTTCCGCGAGGTGCGACTTCGTCGCGACCCCGAGTGCCCGGTCTGCGGAGACCATCCGACGATTCACGAGCTCCAGGATTACGAGCAGTTCTGCGGCGTCGCACGCGAGCCGGCCGCCGCTGCGGGCGACTTCGACATCACGCCCGAGGAGCTGAAGGCCGCGCTCGACGCCGGCACGGGTGTGCCGGTGCTGCTCGACGTGCGCGAGCCGATGGAGTATCAGATCAACCGGCTGCCGGGCTCGACGCTCATCCCCTTGGGCGACCTCCCGGAGAATCTGGGCGAGCTCGACGGCACCCGCGACCTGGTCGTCTACTGCCACCACGGCATCAGAAGCGCGCAGGCGGTCGAGCTGCTTCGTGGGGCAGGCTTCCGTGCGCGGAACCTCAGGGGCGGCATCACCGCGTGGATCGACCGGGTGGATCCGTCGATGATGCGCTACTGACCAATCCGGCCCGCGGCGTGCGACCCGCGGCTTGCGGCCGGGCGACACCGGGCCACCCGCGTCGGCCACGCGGCCGGGCCGCAAGTCGCAAGCCGCCAGCCTCGAGCCGGACGCGATCCCTTGACCTCCACGCCTGAGCCTCCTAAAATAGGACTACAGAGGTCGTATTTAAGGCAGAGCCTATGCTCAGGTTGTCGAAGAAGGCGGACTACGCCCTGATCGCCATGAAACACCTCGCGCTGCGCGAGGGACAGGGGTCGGCCAGCGCGCGCGAAATTGCGGAACAATACTCGATCCCGGTCGAGTTGATGGCCAAGGTCCTCCAGCGCCTGGCGCGCCGGGGATTGCTCTCGTCGCAACAGGGGACCCGCGGCGGCTACCAGCTGGCCCGCGATGCGGAGACCATTTCGGTCGCCGACGTCATCCAGGCGATCGACGGTCCGCTGACCGTGACGGCCTGTTCGGCGCACAACGAGCGGTGCGGCCAGTTCGCCACCTGCAACGTGCGCGACCCGCTCTGGAAGATCCGCGAGCGGATCATGACGGCCCTGTCGACGTGCAGCGTCTCCGAGATGGCGTCGGAAACGCCCGTCGCCCCCGTCGAGACCGAGGTCCTCCTGGTGGCCAGCCAGGCCCACGCCGGGTGAAGCGACATGGTGAAGCTCCCGATCTACATGGACAACCACGCCACCACGCCGGTCGATCCGCGCGTGCTCGCGGCGATGCTCCCGTATTTCACCGAGCGGTTCGGCAACGCCGCCAGCCGCAACCACTCGTTCGGCTGGCACGCGGAGGAGGCGGTGGAGGCGGCGCGCAAGCAGGTGGCCGACCTGATTGGCGCGACGGCGAAGGAAATCGTCTTCACGAGCGGCGCGACCGAGTCGGACAACCTCGCGATCAAGGGCGCGGCGCGGATGTATCGCGAGAAGGGCAACCACCTGGTCACGGCCGTGACCGAGCACAAGGCCGTCATCGACACGTGCAAGCACCTCGAGAAGGACGGCTTCGAGGTCACATATCTGCCGGTGAACCGGGATGGTTTGATCGACCTCGATCAGCTGCGTGCGGCGATCACCGATCGGACGGTCCTGATCAGCATCATGGCGGCGAACAACGAGGTGGGCGTGCTGCAGCCGGTCGCGGAGATCGGCCGCCTCGCGCGCGAGCGCGGCGTGCTGTTCCACACCGATGCGGTGCAGGCGGCCGGCAAGGTGCCGTTCGACGTGAACGCGATGAACGCCGACTTGGTGTCGCTCTCGGCCCACAAGATGTACGGCCCGAAGGGCGTCGGGGCCCTCTACGTACGCCGCCGCAACCCGCGCGTGCTGCTGACGCCGATCATCGACGGCGGCGGGCACGAGCGCGGCATGCGCTCGGGCACGCTCAACGTCCCCGGCATCGTCGGCTTCGGGAAGGCGGCCGCGCTGTGCCGGGACGAGCTGGCGGGTGAAGCCGCCCGGCTGACCGCGCTCCGCGACCGGCTCGCCGAGGGCCTTCGCCGCCTCGACGACGTCGAGATCAACGGGTCGATGGAGCACCGGCTGCCCGGCAACCTGAACGTGAGCTTCGCCTACGTCGAGGGCGAGTCGCTGCTGATGGGCATCAGCGACGTGGCGGTGTCGTCGGGGTCGGCGTGCACGTCGGCCACGCTCGAGCCATCCTACGTGCTCAAGGCGATGGGCATCGGCGACGAGCTGGCACACTCGTCCATCCGTTTCGGCCTGGGCCGCTTCAACACCGAAGAGGAAGTGGACTTCGTCGTCGAGAAGCTGTCGGCCGTGGTGACGCGGCTGCGCGAGATGTCGCCGCTCTTCGAGCTGGCGAAGGAGAATCAGGAGCTGTCGTTGCGCCGGAGGCGGTGATGTCGTATTCCGAGAAGGTCATCGAACACTACAACAACCCGCGCAACGTCGGCTCGCTTCCGAAAGACGATGCGACGGTGGGGACAGGGCTGGTGGGCGCGCCCGAGTGCGGCGACGTGATGAAGCTGCAGGTGAGGGTCAATCCCGAGACCGGCGTCATCGACGATGCGAAGTTCAAGACGTTCGGCTGCGGCTCGGCCATCGCGAGCTCGAGCCTGGCGACCGAGTGGCTGAAGGGCAAGACGCTCGATGAGGCCCTCGAGATCAAGAACGTGGACATCGTCCACGAGCTGAGCCTGCCGCCGGTGAAGATCCACTGCTCGGTGCTGGCAGAGGACGCGATCAAGGCGGCGATTGCCGACTACAAGCGGAAGCAGGAGCAGGGGAACGGGAACGGACGATAGCGACGGCCTGCGGCTCGCGACTGTGGCCTGCGGCCGTGGAACCGCCGCCGGCCGCAAGGCGCACGCCGCCCGTCGGGCAGGGCATGCATCATGGCAATCCAGGTGACTGAAACGGCGGCCAAGCGGATCAAGATGCTGATGGCCAAGCAGGGGCTGGCCGAGGGCGGCCTGCGCGTCGGCGTGAAGGGCGGCGGGTGCTCCGGGTTGTCGGTACACGTTCGCCTGGGAGACCGCGGCCCGCGCGGGCGACGAGGTGATCGCGGGCCCCGAGGACACGCGGATCTTCGTGGACAAGAAGAGCCTGATCTACCTGAACAACACCGTGCTCGACTACGACACAAGCCTGATGAGCAAGGGGTTCGTCTTCCAGAACCCCAACGCCAAGGGCACGTGCGGCTGCGGCACGTCGTTCACCGTTTAGTTCCAGGGAGGGCGCGTGTCGAGTGAAGCCCGCACCCTGGCGCTGCAGGCCTGCCGGCACTGCGGCGCGGGTGCGCCTGCAGAAGTGCATTTCTGCCCCCAGTGCGACCGGATCCTGACGCTGACCCGGCACGGCGACTATTTCAGCTTCTTCGGCCTGCCGCGAAAGCTCTCGATCGACCTGGCCGATCTCGACTCGCGGTTCCGCGCGTTGAGCCGCCAGTTTCACCCCGACTACTTCTACAACGCGACGAGTCCCGAACGGCTGGCCAGCCTCGAGCGCGCGTCGTACCTGAACGACGCCTATCGGGTCCTGAAGCAGCCGCTCGATCGCGCGGAATACCTTCTCAAGCTCGAAGGGCTCCCGATCGTCGGACAGCACCAGGACGCGCACGAGCTGCCCGCGGGCGTCCTCGAGGAGGTCTTCGCCCTCAACGAGGAGCTCGACGAGATTCGCGCGGCTCGCGAGGCCGGTGTCGCGGCCGCGGAGCTGCAGGCGCGCATCGACGCCGCCCAGCGCCCGATTGACGAGCGCGCGGCGCGGCAGGAGTCGCAGCTCGACGCGCTCTTCCAGCGATGGGACCGGCAGGTGGACGAGGAAGCCCCCGCCGACGTCCGACGCGCCACGCTCGAGTCGCTGCGCCGGCTGCTGCAGGAGCGCAGCTACGTCGCGAACCTGATTGCCACCGTGACGCGGGAACGCGGCGGTTCGCCCCAGGCCGATGCCACCAGGCCGGCCTGAACAGATCCTCATGTCCAAAGTCGTCGGCATCGACCTCGGCACCACCAACAGCCTCGTCGCCTTCGTGGGCAGGAACGGCCCGGCCGTCATCCGCGACCGCGGCGGCGACGGCCTGCTGCCGTCGGTCGTGTCGGTCGGGGCGGACGGCCGCGTGTTCGTCGGCCGCGAAGCGGAGCGCCGGCTGCTGGTCGACCCGACGCACACCGTGTATTCGGTGAAGCGCTTCATGGGCCGCGGCGCGGAGGACGTGCGGGCCGAGGCCGCGTTGTTTCCGTTCGCCCTTCGCGGCGAATCGGGCGTCGTCCGCGTGGGCCTCGGCGACCGCGAGTTCACGCCGCCCGAGATCTCGGCCTTCATCCTGCGCGAGCTGAAGCGCCGTGCCGAGGACGAGTTCCGGGAGCAGGGCGAGTTCGACTTCGAGGTGGACCGCGCGGTCATCACCGTCCCGGCCTACTTCAACGACGCCCAGCGGACCGCCACCCGCGACGCGGGGCGGATTGCGGGTCTCGACGTGCTGCGCATCATCAACGAACCCACGGCGGCATCGCTGGCCTACGGCCTCGACCGGCGGAAGGCCGGGACCATCGCCGTCTACGACTTCGGCGGCGGCACGTTCGACATCTCGATTCTCCGGGTCGAAGACGGCATCTTCCAGGTGCTGGCCACCAACGGCGACACGCACCTGGGGGGCGACGACATCGACCAGCTGCTGGTGGCGATCGCCGTGAGGGAGATGGGCGTCGGCGCCGCCGCCACGCCCGAGTTGCTGCAGGCCGTCCGGCAGGCGGTGATCCAGGCGAAGTGGGACCTGTCCGAACGCGACGAGACGGAGATCCGCGTGGCCACCCCGGATGCCGCGGCCGCCGACAGGTTCGCGTACCGCCGCCGGATCACTCGAGCGGAATTCGAGGGCATCGTGCGGCCGGTCGTCGAGCGCACGCTGGAGCCGTGCCGGCTCGCCCTGGCCGACGCCGGCCTGACGCCGTCGCAGATCGACGCGGCCGTGCTCGTGGGCGGCTCGACGCGCATCCCGCTCGTGCGCCGGTCGGTCGAGGATCTGTTCGGCCGTCCGGCGCATGCCGAGCTGAACCCGGACGAGGTGGTCGCGCTGGGCGCGGCCATCCAGGCGAACATCATGGTGACGGGCAGCCGCGACCTGCTGCTGCTCGACGTCACGCCGCTCTCGCTCGGCATCGAGACCATGGGCGGGGCCATGTCGAAGATCATCCTCCGCAACTCGACGATCCCGGCGAGCGGCACGGAGATGTTCACCACGTTCGTCGACCACCAGACGGCGGTCGACATCCACGTGCTGCAGGGCGAGCGGGAACTGGCGAGCGACAACCGCTCGCTCGCGCGCTTCAAGCTGCGCGGGATCCCGCCGATGCCCGCCGGCCTGCCGCGCATTCAGGTGCGCTTCCAGATCGACGCGAATGGCATCCTCAGCGTCGGCGCCCGCGAGCTGCGGACCGGGATCGAGCAGTCGATCGAGGTGAAGCCGTCCTACGGGCTCACCGACGAGGAAGTGGAGCGGATGCTGCTCGAGTCGTTCGAGCACGCCGAGGCCGACGTCGAGGCGCGCTTCCTGATCGACGCGCGCAACGAGGCGGAATCCGTGGTTCGCGCCACCGAGAAGTCGCTCAGGAACCCCGACCTGGCCGCCGCGGCGGAGACGGACCTCGCCCCGGGCGAACTGGCCGCCATCGAGTCGGCGCTCGCGGATCTCGGGACGGTGATCGCATCCGACGACCGCGCCGCGATCGAGGCGAAGACCAAGGTGCTGAACGACGTCACCCGCCACCTCGCCGAGGTCATGATGAACCGCGGCGTGCGGGCGGCGCTGGCGGGGAAGAACGTCGATCGGATCTAACGGGCGGCCGCGATTCCGAGTCGTCTGTCTCTGTGGCGCGGGGCTTTAGCCCCGCGATCGGCGGGCCTGAAGGCCCGCCCCACAACCCCTCGACTCCGAATCGCGGCCTCTCATTCGACGCTCGGCCACGCACCACCCGCTACCACGGCTGCCGGCGAGAGAACTGCGAGCCATGCCTAGAGTGGTCTTCGTCCTCGGGGGAGAGCGCAGGTCGTTCGACGTCGACCCCTCCACGCTGCCTTACCAGCACCACGGCCTCCGCGGGTCGCTGCTCGACGTCGCGCTGAACGTCGGCCTGCCGCTCGAACACGTGTGCGGCGGCAACTGCGCCTGCACCACCTGCCACGTCATCGTCACCGCAGGCAGCGCCAACCTGACCCCGATGGAGGACGACGAGGCCGATCGGCTGGACACGGCGTGGGACCTCACGCCGCGCTCGCGCCTCGCCTGCCAGGCGGTCGTCCGCGGCGACGTGGAGTGCGAGGTTCCTGCCTACACGCGGAACTACGTGGAGGAAGGCAGAGGGATTACGCTGGGGAAGGGCACGAAGTAGAAAATGCAAAATGCAAAATGCACAATGCAGAACGCGGGATGCACAAGGCGCCTTACGGAATGAGGATCGGTCGCTTGTGACGAGCAGTCGCCCTTCTGCATTTTGCATTGTGCATTGTGCATTTGGCATTGACTGAGAGGTGCCCGTGAACTGGACCGACGCTGAGGGCATCGGCATGGCCCTGTTCGAGGCGCACCCCGACATCGACCCTCTGACGCTGCGCTTCACCCGGCTGAGGGAATGGATCCTGCAGCTCCCCGGTTTCGACGGCGACCCGGCGTCCTCCAGCGAGGGCAGGCTCGAGGCCATCCAGATGGCGTGGTACCAGGAGTGGAAGGACGCGCACGGGTGAGCTGGTGCGGGCCCTCGACGTCCACCTCCGCAGTGGCGACGTCGTGATGAGGCCGCCAGTCGCCGGCCTCAGGCTGCAAGCCGGAACTGGGGTAGAATCAGCCATGCGCGCTCACCTGGCGGCCGCCGCTGCCGCTGCCCTGCTGTTCTTCGTCCCGTCCGCCGACGCCCGGCAACAGGCGTCGGCCGCGACGCGGGCGCAGAGCCAGCCGCAAAACCAGTCGCAGCCTCCCGCCCAGTCCACTCCTCCCTCCGCGGAATCCATGGGGGTCTCGCTCAAGGGCGTCCGGCAGCAGCTGGACAAGATGCCGCCCGAGAAGAAGCCCACCGCAACGGGCATGCGCTACGACTTCTTCGTAGACGTCCTCGGCAAGCGGCCGGCGATCGACTTCTTCAAGGATTTCGACCTGTCCACCAGGGGCGCCGTCCGCTGGGGCACGCCGACGCACCAGGAGATCCTGAACGCGGTGTCGCCCAACTGGGTGACCGGCGCCATGCCTGCGGGCGGTTTCGACCTGCTCTCCCTCGTCCGCAAGAAGTAGCCCTGCCCGTCATCGTCCCGTTCGCCGCTGCGGATGGATGACGTCCGCGATCGCTTCCGCCGCCTCGACCAGCCTCGGCCCCGGCACCACGAACTGGTTGCCCACCAGCAGCGCCACCTTGCCGTCCCGCACCGCGGGCACCGACGACAGCGACCTCCACGCGGCCCGTTCGCTGTCGATCTGGCCCGGCGTCAGTTCGCGCCCGTAGTGCAGGTCGATGATGATCTCGGGTCGGGCCGCAAGGATCTCCTCGGTGCCGACGCGCACCGATTCGCGCTTCACCCCGGCGAACACGTTGTCGCCGCCGGCGAGTTCGACGATATCGCTGAGGAAGCCGACGCCGCCGCTGGCGTCCACGGCGCGGAGGGAGCCCGGCTCGCGGCCGAAGACCACCAGCGTCCTCGGCCTCGGCTTGCCCGACACGCGCCGTCGAATGGCGTCGAACCTCGCGTCGATGGCCGCCGCCGCTTCGCCCGCCTGCGACGCCCGCCCGACCTCGCGGCCCAGCTCTCGCATCGTCCTGGTGAGGTTGTCGAGACCGCCCAACACGTAGGGGTAGGTCCTGATGCCCGCCCGTTCCAGCTTCGTGCGAAGCTCCGAGTCCGCGCCGTAGACGATGACGAGGTCTGCGCGCAGGCGGATGATTCGTTCGATATCCGGGTCGAGCAGCGCCCCGACCTTCGGCAGCGATGCGACCTCTGGCGGCCACGTGTCGAAGCTGCTCACCGCGATCACCTGCGGACCCGCGCCGATGGCGAACAGCATCTCGGTGACCGCGGGCACAATCGACACGATTCGTCGCGGCACGCCTGCCGCCTGCGTCTGCGATGCGGACGCCGCCGGCCGGGTGCAGGCCGGCGCCGCGGCGAGTGTCGACGCCAGAAGACAGAGCAGCCCGCACCTGAAGCGCATCATCGTCTCTCGCGTTTTCAGAGTACAACCACAGAGCGCGGAGAGGTCACAGAGACACAAGAGCGGTCCGAGCCCAGACGGTACACGGGGCGCGGGCTTCGACGGCCGCCGCCGCCAGCGGCGGCGCCGTCGGAGGGGCGGGGTGCCACGGAGACGAGCCAGTTGAATGCGGCCGGGTTCGTCTCCGCGGCACCCCGCCCCTCCGGGCCGGCCTCCGGCCGGCCGCGTCGAAGCCCGCCTGCGCCTTCGTTGCCGGCTCTGTGGCCTCGGTGAACTCCGTGGTGCAATCGTCGTTCATCCCCGTCGTATCAGCAGCCACAGGAAAAACGGTCCGCCGATCATCGCCGTGAGGATGCCGACCGGGAGCACCATGGGCGCGATGACCGTTCGCGCGGCCACGTCGCACGCGACGAGGAACGCCGCGCCGAACAGCGTCGAGGCCGGCAGCACCAGCCGGTGGTCGGCGCCGACGATCAGCCGCACGAGGTGCGGGACGATGATCCCGATGAACCCGACCGGGCCGCCGAGCGACACGGCGGCGCCCGTGGCGAGCGACGCGCTGAAGAAGGCCAGGCGCTGCGTCCGCTGCACGTCCACCCCGCGCGCCGCCGCCGCGTCCGGCCCGAGCGTCAGCAGGTTCAGCGGCCGCGGCAGCCACGCGAACACCGCGAATCCGGCCAGCATGAACGGCAGCGCCACCGCGATGGGCGCGTAGCTTCCAACGTCCAGGTCGCCCATCAGCCACCTCACCGTCCTCATCGTCTGCGAGAAGTCGGCGAGGTATTGAATGAACAGGATCAGCGACGAGAAGAACGCGTTCAGGGTGATGCCGGCCAGCAGCAGCACGCTCGTGGACAGCCCGTGGCGCCGCACCGTCGAGAGGAAGTAGACGACGCCCACCGCGCCAAGCGCGCCGGCGAAGCTGGCGATGGGGACGGCCGAGACGCCGCCGATCGCGAGCGGAATCGGAAACGTGATGACGAGCATCGCCCCGAGCGCGGCGCCCGACGACACGCCGAGCGTGAACGGCGTGGCCAGCGGGTTGCGGAGCAGCGCCTGGAAGACGACGCCCGAGGCGGCCAGCGCGGCGCCCACGAGCGCGGCCGCGAGCGTGCGCGGCAGCCGCGAGACGAAGAAGATCTGCGCGTCGGGGTTGTCCGAGAACGGGATGCTGCGGTCGAAGACGCGGCGGAGGGAAACGGGCGCGGAGCCGACCATCGGCGCCAGCACGCACGCCGCCACCGCGACGGCGCCGAAGACCGCGATGGTGAGGAAGACGCGCCGGCGCAGCGCCACGTTCAGCCCTCCCCCCCGGCCCTGCGCAGCGGCACCACCGTGAGGTGGCCTGCACCCTCGTGGAAGCGGACGTCGGCCTCGACGTCGTAGAGCGCGCGGACGTTCTCGCGCGTCAGGACCTCGGTCGTCGGCCCCGCGGCGAGCACGCGCCCGTCGCGCAGCAGGACCAGGCGGTCACAGAGGCCGGCGGCGAAGTTCAGATCGTGAGTGGCGACCGCCATGGTCACGCCGCGTTCGGCGTTCAGCCCGCGCAGCAGGGCCGCAATCTCGATCTGGTAGCCGGGATCGAGCGCGGCGGTCGGCTCGTCGAGCAGCAGCATCCCGGCCGACTGGGCGAGCGCGCTGGCGATGATCACGCGCTGCTTCTCGCCGCCGCTGAGCGTGGGGAAGGGGCGATCCTCGAGGGCGAGCGTCCCCGTGGCCGCCAGCGCCGCTCGCGCAATCGCCACGTCGTCCTGGCCTTCGAGTTCGAAGGCGCCGAGGTGTGGGTAGCGCCCCATCAGCACCACCTCGAGCGCGGAGTACTCGAACGCGAGCCGCGTCTCCTGCGGGACGACCGCGATCTCGCGCGCCAGGCTTCGTCGCGGCACCCGCAGCACGTCGCGACCGTCGAGCGTGATGCGCCCCGAGGCCGGCGTGAGCATGCCCGCGAGCAGGCGGAGCAGCGTGGTCTTTCCCGACCCGTTCGGGCCGAGAATGCCGACGAGGCTTCCGCGAGGCACGGCGACCGACACGCCGTGCAGGCCGGCCCTCCCCGGACCGTACGCGAACGTGACGTCAGCGGCCTGCAGCAACGCGGATTCCGGCCATGAAATTCCGGCCGAGCGCGGGGAACCCGTAGGTCTCCTCGTAGCGCCGGTCGAACAGGTTGCCGACCCGGCCAATCACTTCCACGGCCGGCGCGACGCGCCACGAGGCGCCGGCGTCGACGACGGTGAAGCCCGGGTTGTAGAACAAGCCGCCGTACGTGCCATACGTCGGCTCGACGTCGAGCGCCCGCGAACGGCTGCCCGCCCGGGCGAACGCGGCGAGGCGACGGTGGGTGTAGGTGAGGTCGAGCGACGCCGCGTGGCGCGGCCGGCGGAGAAGGGGATCGCCGACCGCAAACGGCGCCGGGGCCACCGACTCGAGGCGGTCGACCGCGAGGATGTGCGTGTCGAGGAACGTGTACCCGAGCCGCGCGGACAAGCCCCAGCCGGTCCGGGCCGAAGCCGCCAGCTCGATTCCCTTCGAGCTGGCGTTCGAGATGTTGTCGGTCCGATAGCGGCTGGCGTCGGCCAGCGCGGGGCCGACGGCCACGATCAGGTCGTCGTACCTGTTATAGAAGAAGGTGGCGCCCAGCATCACGCGCTCGCTGACCAACGCCTGGTCCGCACCCGCCTCCACGCTCCGGCTGCGCTCCGGCTGCAGGTTGGGATTGTCCGTGAACGCGATCTCCAGGGCGTCGGGCGGCCGGATGCCGGTTCCCGCCGCCGCGTGCACGCGCGTCCAGCCGACGCCGCCGGCGCGGCCGCCGGCGAGCAGCAGCACGCTCGAGACGCGCGGATTCACGGAGGTGTGCGTATCGGTGCCGAAGGCGGGTCGGGGCGAGTAGGGGTCGAGGCTCCGCCCGAGCGCGTCGCGTTCGATCTGCTCGGCCCGCAGGCCGACCGTGACGGTGACGGGCGCCGTGGGCGTGTAGCGCGCTTCGGCGAACAGCCCGGCCACCCAGCGCCGGATGGGCACGGGAGCGGCATTGTCCACCGTGATGAACGTGCTCGTCGCCTCCTCCCGCTGGAACTCGACGCCGGCCGACAGGCCGAGCGCGGCGGACAGCGAGAAGTCGGTCTGCGACCGGATGTCGGCGCGCCGCGTCGCGGACGCGGACAGGCCGTAGGCGCTGGTGAAGTCGCTGGTCAGATCGAGGTAGGACCCGCTGATTGTCTGCTGCAGGTGCCGGCCGCCGGGCGAGAACGGCTGCGTCCAGCGGCCGCCCAACTGCCGGGTCGTCGTGTCGCCGCGCGACAGGCGATCCACCTCGGTGTAGGCGCCAATCGGGTTCGAGCCGAACGGCCCCGGGTAGCCGCGCTCGAGCGACGTGATCTGGACGGATGCGCGCACGTCCGCCCCGCCGTCGCGATGCCAGCCGCCCGTGAACGACCCGTGGCCGACCAGCGAGTCGTCGTTCGACACGAGTTCGCCCGTCGCGGGCGCGACGCCCGTGTAGCCATCGCTGGCCGTTCGCTCTCCCGCCGCCCCCCAGGACCACCCGCCGTGGCCGCCCCAGGTGCCCGCGGCCACCCGGGATGTGCCGAAGCTGCCGCCCTCGACGGTGCCTTCGACGCGCGGCGCCCCGCCGCGCCTCGTGACGACCTGCACGACCGCCCCCATCGCGTCGGCACCGAAGAGGGCGCTCTGCGGACCGCGCACGACCTCGATCCGCTCGACGTCGCTCGCCGGCATCGACGAGAAGTCGTACCCGCCGCCGAAGCTGTTCGCCTTCATGCCGTCGACCAGCACGAGCGTGAAGTCGGACTCGCCGCCTCGCGGGAAGAGCGAGGTCACGCTTCCGCGGCCGCCGTTCCGCGAGACGGTCAGGCCGGGCACCGACCGCAGCGCGTCCGCCACCGTCTCGACCTGCGTCGCCCGAAGGTCGCGGCTCGTCACCACGCTGACCGAGTCGGCGGCCCTGGCGAGCGGCAGTTCCACCTGGGCGGCCGTGACCACGACCGATTCGGACACCGCGCTGACGTGCAGCGGCACCCTGACCTGCTGGTCCTCGCCCGCGGCGGCCAGCACGGCCACGGGCTCGGCGCGGAAACCGTCGACGGCCGCCCTCAGCTCGTAGCGGCCGGGCGCGACCTGGTCGAAGCGGAATTCGCCGCGGGCGTCCGCCCGGGCCTCGGCGCTCACGGCTCCGCTGTCGGCCGCGACCAGCATGAGCGTTGCCCCCGGGACGCGGGCGCCGTCGGGATCGACCACCGTGCCGCGCACTCGGGCCGACGCGGCGCCCGGGCGATCGGCCGGGGCCGCCGTCGCGAGCGGCGCGGTCGAGAGGGCGCAGACGAGGGCGACAAGGAGAATGCCCGGGGATCCGGGGATGAACCGAGTGAGGCGCATGTGCTGTCCTTCGGCGTCGCTCGCGCCGAGCTCGCCGCCCCACCCGGACGGGCTGCGCAATCGCAGGCCGCACGAGCTGCACGGAGAGCGCTGGGACGTGCCGGGCGTTCAGGTTTCCTGACTCGCGGATCCTCGCAAACGCTGCCGCCTTCCCATGCCTCGAGGCACAGTGACGGGACCTGCGAAAGGTCCTTTGCGGCGTTCGCTCCCCGCTTACAGTGGCGTGACCGTGTGGGCTTCGAACCCACTTCGCTTGGACGCCGGCGAACCGTCTGTTCGGCGTCAGTATACCGCACCGGCGGGGCTCGGAGCTCACGGCTCGCGGCTCACGGCTGAGCGCTCACGGCCGAGAGGCGGCCGGCTCAGCGCCGAGGCCCATCCAGGCGCTCCGTTCCCGGGCCCCGTCTTGTTGTTCCGTTCCGCGGCTGGTACCATCGATCCATCCACAACAGACGGACCGTTGGAGCCACATCAAGGAGGAATCCCAGTGGCGCACGAATTGCCCCCGCTCCCTTACGCGTACAACGCTCTCGAACCGCACATCGACGAGACGACGATGCGGATTCACCACGACAAGCACCACGGCGGCTACGTCACGAACCTGAACGCGGCGCTCGAGAAGCACCCGTCGCTCCAGTCCAGGTCGATCGAGGACCTTCTGCGCGGCATCGGCACGGTGCCGGAAGAGATCCGGACGGCCGTCCGCAACAACGGCGGCGGCCACGCGAACCACCGGATGTTCTGGGAAATCATGGCGCCGGGCGGCGACGCGCAGCCTTCGGGCCGCCTGCGCGACGCCATCGCCGGAGCCTTCGGAAGCGTCGCGGCGTTCAAGGAGCAGTTTGCCAAGGCGGCGATGGGCCGCTTCGGCAGCGGGTGGGCGTGGCTGGTGCAGGCCGGCGACGGCAGGCTGTCGATCGAGAGCACGGCCAACCAGGACAGCCCGATGATGGAGGGCAAGTGGCCGGTGTTCGGCCTCGACGTCTGGGAGCACGCGTACTACCTGAAGTACCAGAACCGCCGCGCCGACTACGTCGGGGCATGGTGGAACGTCCTGAACTGGACCGAGGTGTCGAAGCGCCTGAAATAGCCCCGCTGCCGCCGGGCGCCGGCGCGTCCCGCCGGCGTCCGGGGTCGCGCCCCCGCCCCGTCCGCGGTGCCGCCAGCCGCGCGCGCGGCCGCCGCGCCGCGCGCTACAGCAGCACCTGCGCAATCTCGCGAACGATCTGTTCGTGCGTGGGGAACTCGAACTGCGAGGAGGCGACGAAGCTGTAGCGGATGATGCCCTGGCGGTCGATCAGGAAGAGGGCCGGGCGCGCGATATTCCAGGCGTCGAAGCCGATCTTGTGCCAGACGCCGTAGGCCTTCACCACGTCCCGGGAATCGTCGACGAGGATGTTGAACGGGAGCCCGGTGTCCTCGATGTAGCGCCGCACCTTCTCCGAACGCTGCGCCACCACCGCGACCACCTGGACGCCGCACGACAGGTATTGGACGGCGTCGTGTGCCAGTTCACCGAACTGGCGGCGGCAGTTCGGTCACCACGTGCCTCGGTGGAACGCCAGCAGCACCGGCCCGAGCACGAGGTAATCGTCGAGCGACTTCGTCTCGCCGCGCTGGTTCGGCAGGCTGAACCGGGGTGCCGGTGTGCCGGGGAGCAGGGTGGGGTGCAGCATATGGCGGAAGGGGTGTCAATGAGGAATGAAGAATGCACGTCTTAGTTTAGCGCGTTGAGGGTCCCGCCGGCCGCTGAGCGAGGGCACGGGGGACGAAGGGCTTGGGGCTCCGGAGCATCTCGACGAGGAGGCCGCTGGCATCGATGCGTCGCAGGTGACTGGTTCGCAGCACGGAGGTGAGGACTTGCTGGGTGACGGCGCCGGCCGCGGTGCGGTTCCCGCCCCAGACCTTGCGATTGACGACGGCGGGGCGAATGGCCTGCTCGGCGCGCCAGTTGGTGGCGTCGATCTCGCGCCCGAGCAGGAACGAAAACAGCCCGCTGAATTCGAGGTCGAGGTGGCGCGCGAAGCGCTCCGCCGGCGGCGGCAGGCGCGGGGTGTCGAGGAGCGCCAGCATCCGGTTCTGCAGAACGCCGCGGGCGACGGCGACCCCGTGGTCGGTGATCGTGCCGGCGTGCCAGCGATCCCGGACGCCGAGGCCCTGTTGGAGCAGCGCGGCGACCGACGGGGCGAAGCGGTGGTCGTCGAAATCACGCTCCAGCGTGCGACAGCGGCGCAGCAGATGCGCCAGACACGATTGATGCACCGCCGCCGTAAACTGGCGATAGGGGGCCCAGCCGTCGCGCACGAGCGCCCCGGAAAAGTCGGCGCCGAGGACCGCGGCCGCTTCTTCGAAGCCGCGGCCCGACTGAATCGTGTACACCGTGGTGTCCGGCGTCGCGAAGGCCCAGAGCCAGTGCAGCCGACCGGCGACCTTCCAGCCGGTTTCATCCGGCGCGACCACGGGGCTGCCGCGGACCTGGTCGAGGAGCGCCTGGTAACTCGGGGTGGCCCGCCGTGCGGTGCGCCGCAACGCGTGGACGAGGCCGCCGCAGGTGAGCGACAGGCCAAAGCGTTCGCGCAGCAGGGTCGTGACTTTGCCGAGCGAGAGGCCGAGTTGCTTGTTGAGGATGGCCGCAAGCGCCAGGGCATGCGGGCCGACCTGCGCGGCGGCGGCGCCGAGGGCGTCCGACGTTTGGAGCGGGTGGCGCCCTTGGACGCGGTGCCCGCAGGTGGCACACCGGCCGACGTGCACATGGAAGGCGCGAATGATGGGGCGCACGACCGGCAGGTCCTCTTGGTACTGCAGCGCGACGTGCGTCTCGCGCAGCGCGCCGGCACACGCAGGACAGGCGGCGGGCAGCGGGGCCTCGAAATGCTCATCGACGTGGGAGGGAATCGGGCGATGCGCACGGCGCCCATAGCCAGCTCCGGCTTTCCGGCCGGGCCGACGTGGGGCCGCCGACACGGCGCCGCGCGAAAACGGCGCCGCTTGGCGAAAGCGAGCGCGTTCCACTGCGTCGAGCTTCTGCTCCAGGTCTTTGATCTTCTTGCGCAGCCACTCGCTGTCGCGGCGAAACCGATCGCGTTCCCGCTCGGCGCGCTCCCGTTCGCGCTCGGCCCGTTCCCGCTCGCGTTCGGCCCGCTCCAACTCGGCCCGCTGCCGCGCGATCTCGCGCTCTTGTCGCTCAAGTTCGACGAGGAGGTCGTCACGCGACGCGGTTTGCCAGCGGCGATGCACACGGAAGTTATGCCAGAACCACGATCTTCGTAACAAGTACGAAATATTGGATCGGCGACGCCCTTCCCGGCCGGCACTGCCGTCAGGGCGCTAAACAGATACGAATGCACAATGCACAATGCACAATGCACAATGCACAACGCACAACGCACGAGCCTGACGCCGTTCAGAACAGGATCACGTCCACCAGCTGTCCCTTCTCCACGATGTCGGTCTGCGCGGGGATCTCGATGTAGCCGTCGGCCTGCGACATGCTCGTGATGTCGCCCGAGGCCTTGAAGGCCGGCATCGCCGTCCCGTCCACGATGCGGACCGTGTAGAACTGGTGGCGGCCGGTCGTCGAGACGACGCGCTGGCCCAGCGGCAGGCGAACGGACCGCCGGACCATCTCGGGCAGCCGCGCGAGCCGGCGCAGCAGCGGGATCACCAGCAGGTAGCCGTTCGACAGGCACGACGTGGGGTATCCCGGCATGCCGACGACCGGCTTGCCGTCGACGACCCCGAAGAGGGTCGGCTTGCCCGGCTTCACCGCGATGCCGTGGAAGAGGATCTCGCCGCGGGCGGCAATCGCGTCGAGGATCAGATCCCGCTCGCCCACGGAGCTTCCGCCCGAGAAGATCAAGAGGTCTTCGGACAGCGCGGCGTCCAGGGCGCGGTTCAGATCCTCGAGCGTGTCGGCGGCGGTCGGCAGCGGGACCGGCACCGCGCCGTGCTCCGCGATGATCGCGCTCAGCGTGAACCGGTTGATGTCGTAGATCTGGCCGGGCGCCAGCGGCTGGCCGGGCGACACGATCTCGTTGCCGGTCGACAGGATGGCGACCCGCGGCCGGGCGAACACGTCCACCTGGTCGAAGCCGAGCGCCGCGATGGCGCCCACGCGGCTGGAGGTGAGGTAGTCGCCGGCCTCGAGCAGCGCCTGCCCGGCGCGGATGTCGGCCCCCTGTCGGCCCACGTTCTGTCCCGGGTAGACGGGGCTGAACACGCGGACCTCGCCGGCCTCGTCCTTCTCGGTCTCCTCGACCATCACCACGGCGTCGGCGCCCACGGGCATCGGCGCCCCGGTCGCGATTTCGCTGCACCCGCCGCCGGCGACCCTCTGCGTCGGCACCTGCCCGGTGTAGACCTTCTCGATCAGGCGCAGCTGCTTCGGGCCGAACTGGCTGGCGCCGAACGTGTCGGACGCGATGACCGCGTAGCCGTCCATCGCCGCCCGCGAGAAGGGCGGCACGTCCTGTCCGGCGACGATGGGCCGCGCCAGCACGCGCTGGTGCGCCGCCTCGAGCGGCACCGTCTCGGTGCGCGTGACGGGCGGCGTCGCGCCGCGCATCAGCGCCCGCGCCTCGTCGAGCGGAATCGTCTCGCGGATCGGCCGCATGGATGTCTGTGACATGACTAGCGGGAGGCCTCGCGCACCAGGTGACCCAGCTCGGGGAGCACCAGCCTGGTCATGGCCAGCCGCACCGCGTTCTCCGAACCCGGCAGCGAGATGATCACCTTCTTCCGGGCAAGCCCCGCGCAGGCCCGGCTGAGCATGGCCGCCGACCCGATCTCCTGGAAGCTCAACATCCGGAACAGCTCGCCGAAGCCGTCCAGCCGCTTCTCGAGCAGGCCGTCGATGGCCTCGAACGTGGTGTCGCGCGACGTGATCCCGGTGCCGCCCGTGGTGATGATCACCTGCACCTGCGGGTTCGCGAGCTGATCGCCCACCGCCGCCCGCACCTGTTCGGGTTCGTCGCGCACGATCTTCCGGCCGGCCACCTGGTGGCCGCCCGCCCAGAGCAGATCGAAGATCGCCCGCCCGCTGGTGTCGGTCGCCTCGGTCCGGGTGTCGCTGATCGTCAGGACGTAGCAGTTGGCCACGGCGGGCGACTGCGCTTTGTGCTCCAGATGTCCCATGGCAGGATCATACCGTAAGGCGGGGGGCGGAAGGCGCAGGGCGGGTGTACCATATTTCGCAGGACGAATCCTCGGCCGGGGGGAAACCGCGGGAGGCCCGTGAGGATGCCGCAAGCCGAAGACCGCCCGTCGAAGGCCCGACTCGAGCCCGTCTTCTCCGTTCGCGGCCTCGTCAAGACCTACGTCATGGGCGAGGTGCAGGTGCACGCGCTGCGCGGCATCGACCTCGACATCGACGAGGGCCGCTTCGTGGTGATCCTCGGGCATTCGGGGAGCGGCAAGTCGACGCTGCTCAACATCATCGGCGGGCTCGACGTGCCCACCGCCGGCCGTGTTCTCTACCGCGGCCAGGATCTCACCGCCGCCGGCGAGCGCGCGCTCACCTCCTTCCGGCGCCACCGGGTCGGTTTCGTCTTCCAGTTCTACAACCTGATTCCCAGCCTGACGGCGCGCGAGAACGTGGATCTGGTCACCGAGATCGCCGAGCACCCGCTGCCGGCGCTCGAGGCGCTCGCCCTGATGGGACTCGCCGACCGTGCCGACCACTTTCCGGCCCAGATGTCGGGCGGCGAGCAACAGCGCGTGGCGATCGCGCGCGCCATCGCCAAGCGGCCCGACGTGCTCCTGTGCGACGAGCCGACCGGCGCGCTCGACATCACGACCGGGGTGGTCGTGCTGGACGCGCTGGCGCGCGTGAACACCGAGCTGGGAACGACCGTGGCCGTCATCACCCACAACGCCGCCATCTCGGCCATGGCCGACAGCGTCGTGACGCTCGCCGACGGCCGAATCGTGGACGTCCGCACGAACGCCGCTCGCGCCGCGGCCGGGGACATCCGGTGGTGACCGGGTCGGTCGCCCCGCGGCGTCGCGTGTCGGCGCTCGACAGGAAGCTGCTGCGCGACCTGTGGGGCTCGCGCGGCCAGGCGTTCGCCATCGCGCTCGTCGTCGCCGCGGGCATCGCCATCTTCGTGGCGATGATCTCGACGTTCGACTCGCTCGACCTGTCGCTGCGCACGTACTACGACCGCTACCGTTTCGCCGACGTCTTCCTCTCGCTGACGCGCGCCCCGCTCGCGCTCGAGGCGGACCTCCGCGCGATCCCCGGCGTCGCCCAGGTCGAGACGCGCGTGGTGATGGACGTCACGCTCGACGTGCCGGGCATGGCCGAACCTGCGATCGGCCGGTTGATCTCGATCCCGGCCGATCGCCCCCCGGCCCTGTGCGACGTCTTCCTCCGCGCGGGCCGGCCGATCCAACCGGGCCATCCCGACGAGGTGCTGGTCAGCGAGTCGTTCGCGAAGGCACACGGGCTGAGGCCCGGCGACCGGATTGGCGCCGTGATCAACGGTCGCCGGCGCGAACTGCACCTCGTGGGTCTCGCGCTCTCGCCGGAGTACATCTACCCGATTCGCCCCGGGGAGCTGATGCCCGACGAGGCCCGCTTTGGCATCTTCTGGATGGAGCGGCGCGCCCTCTCTGCTGCGTTCCAGATGGAGGGCGCCTTCAACGACGTCGTGGTCAAGCTGATGCACGGTGCGTCCGAAGCCGACGTCATCGCCCGCCTCGACCGGCTGATCGACGCCAGGTACGGCGGCGCGGGCGCGATCCCGCGCGCGCAGCAGGCGTCGAACTGGTACTTGGCCAACGAGCTGACCCAGCTGCGCGCGTCCGGGATCATCACGCCGGTGATCTTCCTCGGCGTCGCCGTCTTCCTCCTCAACGTCGTGCTCAACCGGATCGTGTCGGTGCAGCGGACGCAGATTGCCGCGATCAAGGCGCTCGGCTACGGCGGCGCCGCGATTGCCGCCCACTACGTGAAGTGGAGCCTCATCGTCGCCGGGTCTGGATCGCTGCTGGGCGTGGCGCTGGGCGCGTGGCTGGGCTGGGCCTTCACGCGCATGTACACGCTGTTCTTCCATTTTCCGGTGCTGCTCTACCGCCTCAACGTGCAGGTGGCCGTCGTGGGTGTCGCCATCGGGCTGGGCGCCGCGGCGGTCGGCGCGCTGGCCGCCGTGCGGCGCGCGGTGACGCTGCCGCCCGCCGAGGCGATGCGGCCCGAGCCGCCGGCTCGCTTCGGTGAGAGCTGGCCCGAGAAGATCGGCCTGCGGCGTTTCCTGACGCAGCCCGGCCGGATCATCCTGAGGACGCTCCAGCGTCACCCGGCGCGGGTGTTGCTGTCGATCACCGGCATCGCGCTCGGGGGGTCGCTCCTGGTCATGGGGAACTTCTTCATGGATGCGATCGGCGAGTTGACGCGCACGCAGTTCGAGGTGGCGCAGCGCTACGACCTGTTGGTGGCCTTCGTGCAGCCCTCGTCTGCCTCGGCGCTGGACGACCTCCGCCGCCTGCCCGGCGTGCTGGCGGCCGAGCCGTTCCGGGCGGTCGGCGTTCGCTTCCTGGCGGGGCATCGGTCGCGAAACGTGGCGATCGTCGGCGTGCCCGCGGGCGCCGCGTTGAACCGCGTGGTGGACGTCGCGAGGGGCCCCGTCGCGCTGCCCGACGCGGGCGTCGTGCTGTCGGACGGGCTGGCCGGGCTGCTCGGGGTGAGCCGCGGCCAGCGTGTCACCCTCGAAGTGCTCGAGGGGAACCGCTCGGTCCACGACCTGGTGGTGTCGGAGATCGTCTCGGAGTACCTGGGTACCAACGCCTACATGTCGCTGGCCGCCCTGCACCGCCTCATGCAGGAGGGGAACACGCTGTCGGGGGCCTACCTGCAGGTGGACCGCGGCGAAGAGCGGGCGCTGTACGCCAGGCTGAAGGCCACGCCGCGGGTGGCCGGCGTCCTGCGGAAGCGGGCGGCCATCGAGAGCCTGCAGGCGACGCTGGCGTCGATGATGCGCAAGATGCAGGTGATCTACGTGCTGTTCGCCAGCGTCATCGCGTTCGGCGTGGTGTACAACAGCGTGCGGATCTCGCTGTCCGAGCGCAGCCGGGAACTGGCCACGCTGCGGGTGATAGGATTCACGCGCGGCGAGGTGTCGTACATCCTGCTCGGCGAAACGGCGCTGGTCACGTGCGCGGCCGTGCCGGCAGGCCTGATGCTGGGCTACCAACTGGCCGCCGCGGTCGCGAAAGCCTCGAGTTCCGAGATGTTCCGGATCCCGCCCGTGGTCGGCCCGGAGACGTACGCGCTCTCGGGGGCTACGATTGTCGTGGCGACGATCCTGTCGGCGCTGATCGTGCGGCGCCGCCTCGACCGGCTGGATCTCGTCGAGGTGTTGAAGACGCGCGAGTGACCTCGAGGTCGGGGCCCGCGGCGAGGGGGCCAGGTGACGAGGAATCCGCTGCCAGCCGGGGCGTCCGCGATCCGCTGCCGGCTGCCGCTGCGAGGTGCGCACTGCGATGACCACGACAACCCGTCGGCGCGTGGCGTTCTGGGGCACCATCGGCTCGATCGTGACGGCGGCGCTGGTGCTCGCGCTGCGGCCGCAGCCGGTGCCCGTGGACTTCGCCCAGGTGACGCGCGGCCCGCTGTCGGAGACGCTCGACCACGAAGGCCGCACCCGCGTGCGCGAGCGCTATGTCGTGTCGGCGCCGCTCGCCGGCCGCGTGCTGCGCATCGCGCTGCGTCCCGGCGACCGCGTCGTCGCGAACCAGACGGTCGTCGCGACCTTCGCGCCCGCCGCGGCATCGCTGCTCGACGCGCGCAGCCGGGCGGAAGCGCAGTCGCGCGTGAGCGCCGCCCAGGCCCTGCTGGAGCAGGCCAGGGCGCAGCGCGAGCAGGTGCGGGTGCAGAGCCGGCACGCGAACGACGAACTCGACCGCGCGCGGGGCCTCGAGAAGATCGGCCTCACGACGACCGAGGCGCGCCAGGCGGCCGAGGCCGACGCCGACGCGAAGCAGCGGGCGCTCGAGGCGTCGGAGGCGGCGGTCCAGGCCGCCGCCCACGAGGTCGAGGCCGCGCGGGCCATGCTCCTCGAGCCGGGCTCGGGCGCCGCCGCCGACGTCCCGCGCCCGCCGACGCTCCAGCTGCGCTCGCCGATCGACGGGGTCGTGCTCGACCGGCACCACGAGAGCGAGGCCGTCGTCATGCAGGGCGAGCCGCTCGTGACGGTGGGCGACACCTCGGCGATCGAGGTGATCGCCGACTATCTGTCCACCGACGCGGTGAGGATCCGGCCGGGGATGCGGGCCCTGATCGACCAGTGGGGCGGTCCCCGACCGCTCGAGGCGGTCGTCCACCGCGTCGAACCTTCCGGCTTCGTGAAGGTGTCGGCGCTGGGCGTCGAGGAGCAGCGCGTCTGGGTGGTGCTGCGGTTCAATCAGCCCGCGGACGGCGGGCGCGCGCTGGGGGACGGCTACCGGGTGGAGGCGCGCGTCATTACGTGGGAAGGCGGCGACGTGGTGCGCGTGCCGATCAGCGGGCTCTTCCGGCGCGGCGACGGCTGGGCGGTGTTCGTCGAGGAGGCCGGCGTGGCGCGCGAGCGCGCGGTGAAGATCGGCCACCGCAACGGGAGCTTCGCCGAGGTGCTGTCGGGACTGGCTCCGGGCCAGCGCGTCATCACGTACCCGCCGGACGGCGTCGCCGACGGCACGCTCGTTCGCTCGCGCTGAACGCCCCCCGTTCGCTCCGTCACTTCTTGATCTGCGTGTCGATGGTCACCTTGAAGGACCGGAAGTTGTTATAGACGGCGCGGCCTTCGATCACCTCGCCGCCCTTCATGTAGGTCTCATCCATCTGGGCCGGGAACCAGAGTCCTGTTTCCTGCGCGGGCCGGTAGACCACGGTCGCCTTCATCTGCGCACGGCCGCTGTCCACCGAGATCTCGGTCTTCAGGATTCGGCCGTTCGACGGATCGATCCAGAGCTTGCCCGACGAGGGCGCGTCGCCGGTCCGGCTGGCCGTCCGCACCAGCGTCGGCCGGCCCAGCTCTTCGAACGCCACGCGGGCCGCCCGGATCCCGCCGACGTTGTCCTCTCCTTCCCGGTCGAACGACAGGGTGCCGAGCCGCCCCGGCCCGAGCAGCGCCAGGGGCAGCGTGGGGAAGTTGACGGTGCGGGGGAGGTTGCCGATGTTGTAGCGGGAACTCTCGTTGCTGATGTCGGCCGCCAGCCGGCCGGCCCCCGCGGGATTCTCCAGGAAGAGCTTCTGCACCCGCGCCTCGCGGTCGCGCACCGGCTTTCCGTCCACCTCGAAGACGTCGCGGTACTGCGTCCACCCGATCTCGCCCTCCGTTTTCACGAGCAGCAGGTCGGAGCGCAGGCGGCGGCTCATCGTTCCGCCGCGAAGCTGCCGAACGATTTGCAGGTAGTCCTCCTCGGCGACGAGGCTGCCGACCGCGTCGACGTAGGCCGCGAGGTACTCGACCGCGCGCGCCACCAGAACCGACAGCGCCGGGTCGACCGCCTTGGCCCTCTTCGAAACGTTCGCAGCCGCCGCGGCGGGCTTCGCGCCTGCTTCCGTCGCGTTGATCGACGCCGGGACGACGGGCGGCACCGGATCGCTGCGAAGCACCCAGAACCTTGGGGCCCGCAGCTTCGTCTTGCCCCGAGCCATCTGGACGTTCACCGCGTGGGGCCTGCCGTTCGCGTCGGTCGCCCGGCCCTCCACCTCGACCAGGTAGCCGCCCAGGAGCGCCCCGCGAAGCTCCTCGAACGCCCGGTAGTCGCCCGCATTCTTCGCCGTCGTCACCGTGCCGCCCGACGAGGCGGCAATCGCCCTCTCTTCGTCGTCCGCCTGGCTGGCACTGCGCGACTGCGTGCCGACCGTCACCAGGTGGATCGTGGTGCGGGCGCGAGAGGCTGCCTCGAGGACCCGGTCCACCCCCGAGAGTTGGCGTTCGACACGGCCGGCCGCCGCGTCCGTCGCGCCGACGCCCGCCGCCTGCCGGAACAGGACCAGCATCTTGGGGCCCTGCAGGCTGCGAAGGCCGTCGAGAAGCGGCACCAGGTCGATGCGACGAACTGCCGCATCTGCCTCCCGCTCGCCTGGGAACTCGAGCCTCGGCTCGGGAACCGCGACCTCTTCGACGGGATCCCCCCTGGTGCCGGTTCCGACCGACGGATTGGCGCGGGCCTCCGCGATTCCCGGTGCGGTCGTGCTCGTCCGAAACGCTGTCGCGCCCCGGCCCGCGACGGCGGCGAGGTCGCCGCGCCGTGCGGCCGGGTCGGCGGCGAGCGCGATTCGCTGCGACCTCAGCGGCAGGCGCACGACGGCCGCCTGGTCGGCGGATCCGAGGTCGTCGAGGACGCGCGCGACCGTTCCGACGACCGCCTTCTCGTCGCCGGGGGCAAAGCTCGTCTCGTCCACGGCGAGCAGCACCGTCCGCGAACGCTCGGCGGCGGCGGGCGCCTGCCGCGAGGGATCGGCCACCGCAGCCGCCGTGGCGGCGCCCGGTCCCCGAAAGACGTAGCGCAGCGAGATGACGGCGCGCGGCTGCCCGTCGATCGCGACCCGCAGGTTCTCTTTGCGAAGGTTGGTGACCGGGCGGAGGTCGTTATCGACCGCGCCGACGTCGATGAAGACGCTTGGCGCAGCGACGGCCTGTTCGGACAGCACGGGCGCGGCGGCCGTCAGGCGGCCCGCCGGCTGGAGCCAGCTGAGCGATGCGGCGCAGGCGGCAGTCAGGACGACCGGCAGGGTCCGCACGAACGGATCATAGAACAAACGAAGGATTAGGAGGTGAATCCGAGCCGCCGGCCGCAAGTGGCAGGCCGCCGGCCGGAACTTGTATTACGATGCCCACACCCATGACGACCCGCCATCGGTCCGTCTTCTTCCTCCTCTCGGCGATCGCGGCCCTGGCCGCGTTCGGCGCGCTCTCGGCCGCGCCGCCCGCCAGGCCGCCGCTCGACAAGGCCGCGGAGAAGTGGGTGCGCGACACGCTGGCGAAGATGACCCTCGACGAGAAGGTGGGCCAGCTGATCGCGCCGTCGATCGACGCGATGGTCACGAGCACCGACAGCGACACGTTCGAGAGGAAGCTGCACCTGGTGCGCGACCTGAAGGTCGGCGCGATCCACGTGTTCGGCGGGTCGGAGGCGATGCCGGCGGCGCTGCTCAACCCGAACTACCCGACCTCCGGCAGCGTGGGCCGCAGGGGCGACCCGCTGGCGGCGGCCACGCTGCTCAACCGGCTGCAGCAGGCGTCCGCGATCCCGCTGCTCGCCACCGCCGACTTCGAGGGCGGCGCGGGGTACATCCTCGAGGGGGCGACGAGGCTGCCGCGGGCGATGGCCATCGCGGCGACGCGCGACGCGCAGCTGGCCTTCGAGGCGGGACGACTGGCGGCCGTCGAGGCGCGCGCGGTGGGCGTGACCGTGGACTTCTACCCGATCTACGACGTCAACAACAACCCGCGGAACCCGATCATCAACATCCGGTCGTTCGGCGAGGACGTCGGCCTGGTCACCGGCATGGCGAACGCCTACGCGCGCGGCATCCAGTCCGGGGGCGCGCTGGCCACGGCGAAGCACTTCCCCGGGCACGGCGACACCACCGTCGACACGCACCTCGGCCTCGCCACGATCGACCATCCGCGCGAGCACCTCGACCAGGTGGAGCTGGCGCCGTTCCGCGCGGCGGTGGAGGCCGGCGTCGATGCGGTCATGACGTCGCACATCATCCTGCCGGCGCTCGACCCGGCGCCCGGGGTCCCTGCGACGCTCAGCCGGCCGATCGTCACGGGCCTGCTGCGCGGCGAGCTGAAGTTCGACGGCCTGATCTTCACCGACTCGATGGGGATGTACGCCATCACGAAGAACTTCGGCAACGACAGGGCGGCCGTGATGGCCGTCAAGGCCGGCGTGGACATCGTCGTGCACCCGCCGGACGAGGACGCGGCGGTCCGGGCGATCAAGGCGGCCGTGGAGTCGGGCGAGATCGGCCGTGCGCAGGTGGACGCGTCGGTGGAGCGGATCCTTCGCGCGAAGGCGAGGCTCGGCCTGCACCAGGCGCGCACGGTGGACGTGAGCGCGGTGGAGACGACGATCGGCGGGCGGGCGCACGAGGCGGTGAGCGCGGAGATCTGCGAGCGGGCCATCACGCTGATCAAGGACGACCGCAGCCAGGTGCCCCTGAAGGTCGGCGGGGAGGCGAACGTCCTCTACCTGTCGGTCCTCGATTACCCGAGCGGCTGGCGCGAAGGGGCGCCGAGCCGGGTGGTGATTCCCGCGCTCGAGCGGCGGTGGCCGAAGACCACCGCGCTCGAGATCTCCGACAGGACCACGCCGAGCGAGCTCGACATGGTGAGGGTGCTGGCGGGCCGGGCCGACGCCGTGGTGGCCGGCGTGTTCGTGCGCGTCGCGTCGTTCAGCGGCCGGATGGATCTCGCGCCGCAGGTGGCGTCGCTGCTCGAGTCGATCGCGGCCGACCGGCAGAAGCCGTTCGTCACCGTCATCTTCGGCAACCCGTACGTCGCGATGGCGCTCCCCACCCTGCCGGCGCAACTGCTCACCTACGAGTTCAACGATGCGATGGAGACGGCGGCGGTGCGCGCGATCGCCGGCGAGATCCCGATTGGCGGCAAGCTGCCGATCACGATGCCCGGCATGTATCCGTTCGGCCACGGGCTGACGCGGGCGGCGGCGAGCGCGGGGCCAGGCGCGCCTGCCGCCGCGGCCGTGGCCGCGGGGCGCATTCCTGTGCTAAACTCAATAATTCCTGGCCGTGCTGCCTCGGCGGCGGTGCGGTGACCTCCGTTGCGCGCCCTTAGCTCAGTTGGATAGAGCGTCTGGCTACGAACCAGGAGGTCGCAGGTTCGAGTCCTGCAGGGCGCGCCATTTTCCCACCGGCCGACTGACAAACGACTGACAATCTGCGGCGGCTCGAAGTGGTCCCGGGACCCGTGCTGCGTCCTGGCGTGCCTACTGGCCGACTGCCTGTTCCCCGGTGGTCTCGCCGTGACTCGACTGCCCGGCGAGGCGGAGTTGGCGGCGGCGTTCCCAGACGCCCGTCATGGACTTGCGCAGCTCCTCGTCCGTGATGTTGAGGTATCGCTGCGTCTGCTTGATGTCGGCGTGGCCGAGCATCAGCTGGATCGTTCGGATGTCGACGCCGTCCGCCAGCAGCCGACAGGCGCCCTCGTGCCGCAGATCGTGCCAGTGCAGGTCGATCTGCCGGAGCTTCTCGCGGTCCACGCGCACGCCGCGCGCCGTCCGCTTGGAGTCGTGCCCGTTCGCGAGCATGAGCACCGTCTCCCAGGCCGTCTTGAAGCTCTCCTGGAACTCGCCCGACTCGCCGCCGAAGACGTAGGCGGCCGGCCCGAGTTCCTTCCGACGCTTGAGAATCGGGGCGAGGCGCCCCTGCGGATCGAACGGGATCCGCCGGTTCTCCATGTCCTTCGCGTGCGCGCCCGGGATGGCAATCTGATGCTGGTCCCAGTCCACATGTCGGTTCTGGATGCGCAGCATCTCTCCCTGGCGACAGCACGTTTCGAGGGCCCCGATGATCCGGTCGTGCATCGACGAGCCGACCCAGCGATGTTCCCACGCGTTCATCGCCAGGGCCGCGTCGAGCAGCGCCTTCTCCTCGGCTGGGCCCACCCGCCGATCGCGCTTGGTCTCCTCCTTTGTCCTGATCGTGACGCCGAACCGGTGGAACGGCGAGTTCGCCAGGTACGGCGGGTTCTGGAAGCGGCCCCAGTTGATGGCCGCTCGAAGCGTGCCGAGCGCCCGGTTCACCGTGGCGACCGACCGGCCGGGCCGGTATGCCGCCTTGAACCGGAGCACCTCGCTCACCTTCTCGAGCACGGCAACGGCCTGCTCGCCCAGCACTGCCTTCACGGCCGCGAGCTGGCCCCGCATCGTGACGGCGTCCCGCAGTCCCTCGGCCTCGACGTACTCCTTGAAGTAGCGGTCGAGGAAGTCGGCGACGGTGACGGTTTCGCCCACCCGCTCGGGCACCGGAGGAATCCGTGGGTCGCGGCCCGCCATAATCTCGCCGATGAACATCGGCTCCCAGACGCGCTCGGCCGTTTGCTTCGACGTGACCGGCTCCTTCGCGCCGCGCAGGCTCGCGAAGTCGTCCACGCGCATGCGCCACCGCCTGCCGCGGCACATCACGTCGAACCACCAGGGGTGGTCGCATCGCGGGCTGCCGCGGCAGCCTTTGGGTTTGCAGATCTTCCGCACCGCCATCGTTTCGCTCCTTCCTGCGCCAGGCGGTCGCGCCGGTTCATCCGACGCGCGCTGGCGCTTCATCATGAGATTCTCGTCGGCGCGCCTCTCCGGATCCAGTCCTCGACGTCCGAAGGATGGAATCGCCAGCTTCGAACGCCGAAACGCTGCCGCTTGAGCTGCCCGCACAGGTAGGCGCGGCGCACGCTCTCCTCGTGACAGCCGACGCGTTCGGCCACGTCGAAGGCTGTCAGGAGCCTGACGTGCCGCCCGCTATCGGCCGTGCCAGCCTCGGTCATGACCGAGGGCGTCTGCTCGACCTCCATTTCGCGCTGCGAGGTATCTCTCATAGTCGCCTCCACGGTCCGTGGCGCGGTATTCGAGGCCGCGCCGGTCAACATGACGGGTGGCGAGCCGGTTGCTGCCGGAGAGGCCGCTGGCGTGTCTCGCGGGCGCCATCTTCCGGCCGGCTCGACGGACGTGGAAGCCAACGTGACCTGTGGTCGACGCGCTGCCGTCCGACGTGATGCGCTCCTGCGTGCGGCTTGGCAGCGGCACCGACGGAACGCGGTGATGGGGAGGACGTCGAGACGTGGGCGGATGTGCGCGCACGTCTCGAACGTCCTGGCGCCGCCCCGAGTGCCCGTGTCGAGGACTCGCGGCGGTGGCCTCCGGTTGCCTTGAGTTGTCTCGTGCTGTCTGGCTTGTCACTGAGGGCCTGAGGCCGTCAGTTCAAAGGCGCCCGCGTGGCCGTGTCGGCGACGCGGGGGGTGGCGACAGGGCGCCACAGGAGTGATGAAGTTAACGTAGGCGCGGACCGCCCGATTGTCAAGACCGTCAACAGACCGTCAACAGACCGTCGATACACTGCGACGGGCAGGGAACCGCTTGCCCCAGTCGTTCAGCAGCGTAACACGCCGCAAGCGGCCGGCCCGGCGAAGCAGCCATTCCGGCCAACGCAGCGGAAGAGAGACGACGCCGACACAGACGTCCGCGGCCAGGTGAACGTCCGGCATCACGGCGACATGCTGCACATCGGGCGCGGTCCGGAGGCGGTCGAGAGCCCCGGATACGTCCGCACCCAGCGGCCCGGCCAGCCAGGTCCGCATCGTCGGAACCAAGTTGAACCCCGTCGCGAGATCGCCGGGAATGTGCGACGGTTCGAGGATCAGCGCCACCCTCCTCACCGCAGTTGTCGGAGTCCGGCTGGGCTATACTCCCCGCCAGCGCAGGCGCAACCCTTTCGAGCAGCGAAGCCGCCGTCTCGGCTTCACCGAGGCCACGCGTCAGCAATGACCAGCGTGCTCGCATTGGAGAGGACAACCGGATGAGGTCGTGCGACTTCGCGCGAGCGAAACAAAAGCGAATATAATGCAAGCGAAGGGGTACTGGGCCGCCAAACGAAGGGACTGCGCCCATGGAGAACGACAAGAACCATCCCGCGGGTGTCTACTTCGACGAGATTGGCTATTGGAGTGAGGTCAAACTCGACATCGTCCGCAAGTACGCCCAAGCGTATTCACAGATTCTCTCGAAGAAGCGCTTCGAGTACGCCTACATCGACGGTTTCGCCGGCTCCGGGGTACACCTCGCGAGGAGCACCAACGAGTTCATTCCAGGAAGTCCGCTCAATGCGTTGCACGTCGTGCCCCCGTTTCGGAAGGACTTTCTGGTGGATCTCGACGGGGACAAGATCGACCAATTGAGTGGGTTTCCGGAGATCAAGGGCCGAAGGGACGTCGCCTTGATCCACGGCGACTGCAACAGCGTGCTACTTGAGCAGGTCTTTCCACAGGTCCGCTATCAGGACTACCGGCGAGCCCTCTGCGTGCTGGACCCATACGGCCTTCACTTGAACTGGGACGTGATCGAAACCGCCGGCAAAATGAAGTCGATCGAGATCTTCTTGAATTTCCCCATCATGGATATGAACCGTAACGCCCTTTGGCGCAGGCCGGATCAGGCAAGCGCCGAGGGACAAGCGCGAATGTCGGCTTTCTGGGGCGACGACTCCTGGCGTCAGGCGGCTTACAGACAAGAGTTGACGCTCTTTGGGGATGAAGAAGACATCAAGTTGGGGAATGAGGAAGTCGTCGCGGCCTTTTCGGACCGGCTGCGGTCGGTTGCCGGCTTCGAGTTCGTGCCGCAGCCCCTGCCGATGCGGAACTCGACGAACGCCGTTGTCTACTACCTGTTCTTCGCCAGCCACCAACCAGTAGCGGCCAAGATTGTTCAGGACATCGTCAACAAGTACAAGAACAGGGAAGGCTAGGATGGCGAGGTCAGCAATTGAATGGACGGAGTCGACGTGGAACCCGGTTACGGGGTGCACAAAGGTCAGCCCCGGCTGTAAGCACTGCTACGCCGAGCGCATGGCCAATCGGCTCCAGGCGATGGGTCAGCCGAACTACCGCCGCGGGTTCGACCTCTCGTTGCACGACCACGCGATCGAGCTGCCATTGACGTGGAAGACTCCGCAGACCGTCTTCGTGAATTCGATGAGTGATCTCTTTCACGAGGGTGTTCCGGAGACCTTCCTATACGCGTGTTCGACATCATGCGGCGGGCCTCCTGGCACACGTTCCAGGTTCTCACGAAGAGGGCCGAACGCTTGGAGGAACTGGCAGGTCGGCTCGACTGGCCAGGGAATGTCTGGATGGGTGTGAGTGTCGAAACCAGAAATTACCTCTACCGGCTGGATCACCTGCGCCGCACGCCGGCCAAGATTCGTTTCGCGTCGTTTGAACCGTTGCTCGAGGGCCTCGGCAGAGTGAACCTGCAAGGAATCCACTGGGCAATCGTC
>CAVUJA010000002.1:0-2174251 GCA_963741715.1 uncultured Acidobacteriota bacterium | reverse complement strand
GCCCGGAGGCGGACATCACCGTGAACGTCGCCCGTGAAGGCACGGCGCTGGTCTTGCGAGTGGTCGTTCGTGACCGTGAGGTAGTGACGCGCTACGATCTCAGCGGTGCTGATGTGACGAACCGGCAAAGCAGTCTTCCGTACTCACATCGACGGCCAGAAGCTGGTCACCGAGATCTGGGACAATGCCGTGGCCGGGCCACCGTCAAGGGTCGAGACGCGCTACATGGAGTCGGGTGATCTACTGATGACCGAGCTGGCGAGAGAGGCGGGCGCGCCGGCGTTCAACCGTCAGGGGCTCAGGCGGAAGGGGAAGTAAGTGTCTTACGCCGTCGCCGAAGCCTGGCGTGGTCTGGTTCGGCATCGCGCGTTCGCCGGTTTTGTCATCGCCATTCTCGCCCTTGGCGCCGGATCGGCGACGGCGCTCGTCGGCCTGGCTGACGTGTTGCTGTTCCGACCGCCCGCGCACGTCGAGGATCCGACCGGCTGGTCAAGGTCAACGGCGCGTCAAACTACGTCCTGCATCGCGAGGTCGCTCGCGGGAACAGCGCGTTGAATGTCGCCGCCGTGTCGACTCGCACGCTGACGCTCGGTCGCGATGGCGCCGCCTACCCCGTTCACACCGAGTGCGTGACACAGGGCTACTTCGGCCTGCTCGGCGCCAGCCCGGTCGTGGGTCGCGTGTTCCTTCCTGAGGAGGAGCGTCGCGGCGGAGAGCCGGTGGTGGTGCTGGCCTACGGCCTCTGGCAGCGCGCTTTTGGCGGCCGGCCCGACGTCGTCGGCGCCACGGCGACTATTGGCGACCGATTGCACCGGATCGTCGGGGTGGCGCCACCGGACTTCCGCGGACTCGGCTTCGAGCGCGTGGATGCGTGGCTGCTCATGACGGTCGCGCCCGATCTGTGCTCGTTCGACGGCCACGATCTCCTCGACCACACGACCGCGGGCTGGCTGACAACGGTCGGGCGCCTGCGTCCAGGCGTTACGGCCGCCGCGGCCGAAGAGGACATTCGCCGCCTGTCGCTCCATGACCTCCGTCGCGGCGGCGGCCGGCCGCTGTTCCGCGAGCTGGAACCCGCGGTGTCAGCGTCCGACCGTGACGAGTTGCTCGCCATCTGTCTCGCGGCGGGCGCTCCTGATGCTGGCGATCGCCTGCGCCAACGTTGCCGGGCTGCTGTCGGTCCGCGCCGTCCAGCGCCGGTGCGAGATTGCGGTGCGGGTGCAACTTGGCGCCAGCCGCGCCCGGGTCTTCGTGCAGCTATTTGCCGAGAACCTGATGCTGGCGGGCGCCAGCGTAATCGCCGCCTGGGGCGTGGCCACGCTGGTTACAGCGGCGCTCAGCGCGTTCTTTCCGCCGCTGGCCCGCGACGCGTGTTAAATCCGCGGAGCCTCCTCGCGCTGGCCGCGTTCACGCTCGGCGCAGGCGTGGTCGCCGGCATCGTCCCGGCCATTCAGACCTCGCGCGCTCATGCAGCGGGGCCTCGCACATCGGCCGCGATGTGGGTTATCGCCCGACGCGCTGGCGCGGTGCCCTGATCGTGAGCCAGGTGGCCCTCGCCCTCGTGCTGGTCACGAGCGCCGGACTGTTCACGCATAGTCTGGTTCGCGTCAAGAGCGATCTTGGGTTCGACCGCGACCAGGTCATGGTCGCTTCGCTCGACCTCGATCAGGCTGGCCTCCGTCAGGTGTCGCAGATCCGGGCAGCGTTCGATGACGTCCTCGCCCGCGTGCGCGCGCTGCCTGGCGTCGAGTCAGTGAGCAGCACGGCGAGAGCGCCATACGGCTCGGGCCGGTTCGTGACAGTCGTGGCAAGGCCCGCGAACGCGCCGGCCGGCTCTCTCACGCAGATGGCGCATTACGTTTCGCCCGATACTCCCGAACGCTTGGGACTCGCGTCGTGGAGGGGCGTTCGTTCGGCCCCGAGGATCGCCTGGGCGCGCCGCCGGTCATGATTGTGGATTCGGAATTGGCGCGTCAGCTCTGGCCGGGCGAGGCCGTCGTCGGCCGCTGCAAAGCGCTTCCGGTCCCTCCGTGTGCCACCGTGGTCGGCATCAGCGAGCCGCGGCGTTTTGGATCGCTCACCAAGCGCGACGGCGAAGTCTTCAAGCCGCTGGAGCAGTCGCCGAGCAGCGTGCCGCAGGCGGTTCTCGTCAGGGTGAGGGGCAATGTCGGCGATAGCCTCCCCGCCGTGGCGGCTGCGATCCGGAGCGCCGTACCGTCGCTGGCCTTTGCGGACGTGCGACCGCTCGAGGATCTGGTGGATGAGGGGGCCCGCCGCTGGCGCCTTGGAGCGACGCTGTTCGCCCTGTTCGGGGGGCTGGCCATCGCGCTGGCCGCCGCGGGGATCTACGCGTCGCTGGCGTTGGCCGTCCGCCAGCGTACGCCGGAAATCGGCGTGCGTATCGCGCTCGGCGCCCAGCGATCCTCGGTGGCGAGGCTCGTCCTGGGGCAGGGGATCAGGCTCGTCGCGTTCGGCTGGCTGGCGGGCACCGCCGCGTCGATCGCCGCCGCCGACTGGATCCGCAGCCTGCTTTACGCCGTGCAACCCGGGGATCCAACGAGCTTTGCCTTGGGGTCGCTGGCGATCATTGTCGCCGGTCTGGCTGGTTCGGTGCTGCCTGCCCTGCGCGCCGCCAGGGTCGATCCCGTCGTGGCGCTGAGAGCCGAATAGGGTCGCGGTGCGCCGGCGGTCAGGCCTGCGGAGTGCGCATTCGCCATCTGCCCCACCAGCGTGTTGGGTGCAAAGACTCGGTTGGGCCGCGTCACGGATGCTGCCGACGGCCACATGGACGGAGACCTTTCGTAGAATGGCGGCCTCTGCGTTTCTACCGGAGGCCTCATTCGATCCCCCTGTGCTACCAGGCGTTTCGCTGGGTTCTCGCGCTGGCTAGCTTCTCTGATGCGCGTCTCGCCCCATACGAGCGGTCCGCCATCCGGCGCTATCGCATGGTGACCCTCGACAGGACCCTGGACCTGCTGACGAGCGCAGAAGTGCGGGCAGAATGGAGAGTCCGCGCCGTCGCTTCGATAATCGCCGCGGGAAAGGGAGCGTGACGGCCGGGTCAAGGCCGCGAAGCGGCGAGCGGAGCGAGCGCAGCCTTGACGCGGCCGAACGCTCCCGAATACTGGGCGTCGGAGCGACGGCGATGCACCGAAGAAGACGCCGGCCGCTCTTCCTTGAGAATCTGCGCCAGATTCGTCTCCGGAATGACTCCGACGCTCAAGCTGTCACCGGCGTCGACTTCTGGCCGGCAAGGCGCCCGCATAGCATCACCCGACACCGACACTGACGCGCGGGGCGTGAGCGACCCCGGGGTCGGGGCCGGGACACGAACGGGGGCCCCAGCGGGGGGTCGCTCACGCCCCGTCTCCTCCTTTCCCTCGCTGCTGGCGGGGCGGTCGGGCGGCACAGAACGCCGCCCGGACACCGAGAGCATGACGCGCGTTAACCCAAGCGTGACCAAGGGTTGGCGGTCGTCGCTGTTCGCACGCTGACACCCTCGCGGGCCTTACCTCGCCGGCTGTTATGACAACGACGAGGGGGTTGAGGACGTGCGAGCCAGTGTTCCCCCTCTCGTGCCCCCTGGTGAACATGGAGCCGGACTCGATGGGCCTGGTCAACCAGGGGGGAGAGATGGCCGTACCGGTGGGGCAGCACGTGCCAATCGACGCGGCGCTCGGCTTGGTCGCGAAGGTCCAGAAGCGACCCGATCTCACGGCGGATGACCGCCTGCCAGGAGCCCTGCGCTGGTCCGCCTTCCGGGGAGGTGACGAGCCGGAACGTCCACGCCGAAAGTGACGCCAGCAGGGCCCGGTGACGTCGGAGGAACGGAGCGAAGTCCTGTAGCGAGACAGCCGTGGCAGGGAAGACGATGACGGTTCGTTCGCCGCCTTCGATACCTACCGGCAAGGCATCTGGGAACAGCCAACGCGACGAGCCGTCGCCCTTCCGAGGGACCCGGCTCGGTAGGCACTCGACGGGCACGCCGAGGCGCTCGGTGAAGTGTTCGGCCTTCTCCCGGGCCGTCGGCAGCCACCTCACCTCGAGAGCGCCGATTACGGCATCCAGGACCATCAGCCGTGGCCCGGCCGCGATTGCCGGAACCGGTCGCCGGAACCGGCTATGAGGTTCGCCGATCGCCTGGTAGAGACCGCGGTGCCGCACGTGGTAGACCACGGCCCGGTTGTGCAGCGACGGGCACGCAGACGCGAACCCGCGAGCGACCAGTCGGTCGAAGAATCGGTTGACCTTGTGCCCGTACGCGACGCCCGCGAACGTCGCGTACTGCCTCGGCAGGCAGACGCCGGAGTGGGTCATCACGGCCACCAGGAACCCGGCCTGGCGCCTCGTGAACTCGAGCCGTTCGACGGCTTGAATCCTCTCGTCGGTCGTCATGACAACAACTCCTCGGCCAGGCGCGGACCGCGACCGCCGCCTCGCCTACCGCCACTTCCGCGGCCGGCCGAAACTCGCGCTGACATGCCGCCGTAACTCGAGAACCCCGACCGTGCAACGGCCGCCGCGTGCGCCCCTCTGTAGTGCGCCGTCGTCACCTCCACGTCCTCCTCGCGAGAGCGCCCGTCGATGTCCTCGTACTCGATGCGCACGTCGGGGAAGTGGACCTGCTCGTCGAAGTAGGGCAAATGGTGTTCGACCGCCCACGCCGCGACCTCCTCGGCGTCCCGGTCGGGCCGCCCGTCGCCGTCGCCGCGACCCCGATTCCGCTCCTGGAGAAAGCGTTGGTACTCCCGCTTGAGCTCGTAGTCGAGGACTACCCGCTGCAGCCGGCCGCCACGACTCGTCACGCGGTCCGCCGCCTCGCTGTAGGCGCGATACACCTGGGCGTCGTGCTCCAGTTCGCGCGGCTTCCGCACGCCTGCGTAGAACGCCTGGCGGGCTACGCCGCCTCCTTCGCCAGGCCGGCGATTGGCCTCCAGCAGGTCACGTCCGCGTTCGGTGAGCGTCACGATCCGGTCCCCGTGACCGGGCCGCGGAACGGTCTCGATGAGGCCGTTCTCGCGAAGATGCCGCAGGTCGGCGGAGCGGTGGTCACCGGCCCGACCGAAGCTGGCTTCAAGGTCGTGCGAGGAGACGACTCGGAAGGCCCCAACGGTCGCAAGCACCCGGCTCTGACTGCCATTGAGCGTGTAGTCGCGGCCGCGAACGCGGACCGGCTCGCGACGCGGACCACTTGGGAGATCGACGTGGCGGACGGCAATGTCACGCTGGTCGCCGGTCGCTCTATCTGGGCTTCGCGCAGCGTGCTCGCCGTGTCCGCCCCGACTCAGGTCGAGCCGTCGATCGTCACGGTCATGTGAGGTGAAATCGCGGGGATCGAAGTCGTGCATAGGTCCCTCCGTGACAGCGAACGCGTTGTCTGGGGGAGGGGCCCTGAGGGCGCCTCGAAGGGCGTCGCCCGCGGCGTGGGAGTGGCTCCGGGCCGCGGGGACGGACTGGCAACGCTGGCCGTGGCGGGCGGTCTCAGAGACCGGCCGACAGGCGGAACCAGCGGAAGAACTCGAAGACCTCGATGCGGTCCGCGTCCTCGATCAGGTCCGGGACAATCTTCGCTGGCAACGAGGCCGACGATTGCCGCATCGGGGCTATCGAACCGGTCGAGCAATGGACGAACGGACAACGCGAGAGACGGCACGAAGGGCCGGGCGTCGAGGCCAAGCAGGCACGCCGGCGTGAACTCGAACGGGACGAGTTCGCCTCCATGCTCGAGGCCGTAGCGGGCGTCATCGTCCTCACGGTAGTGCCGCAGGCAATGCATCACGCTGGCGAGGTCTTTCCGCGCCTTCCGGTCCGCGTACACGACGAGTTTCAAGAACACGTAGAGGGCGAGCGGAACCATCGGCACGACCAATTCGGGACCGATCGGCACGTCAACGGCGTTCGGCACCACCAACTCGAAACCCGCCAGGTTGAAGGACACCTCGTCGCCCAACTCGAGGTGGCCATCGGGCGCCAGGGTCGCGCTGTAGGGAATCAGGTCGACCCATCCTCCAGCCTGGTGGGCGACACGGTATCGGCGTGGCGTAGGGCCGAACCCGAACTCCCCGAGTTGTCGCTTGAGGCGGTCGAAGTCCTCGAGCGAGCCGACGATAATAGTGGCGTCCGCGTCGTTCGTTCGCCGCCGGGGCGCCGCCCCGAGCAGGACCTCCGGAACGAGCGCGCCGATGATGCAGAACCTGACCTGCAGCGCCCGAAGCCCCCGGGCCAGGTCCGAGAGAGCGGCGAGGACGATGGGGTCAACGCTCGTCATGACCGATCACTCCCGGTAACAGCAGCTCCGCCGCCTCGAGCGCCTGTCCTGTGCCGCGGTAGCGCAATTCGGCATACGTCAGCAGGTCTGGCGCCACCGGGGGAACGTCGTGGTTCGCCGGTATTGCCGCTCGCACGGGAGGCTCGATGACCAGCAGGTTCCCGCCGCGTGCCGCCGGTTGCGCCACCAGCTGCTTCAGCAGTTCGCGATCGTCGAACGCGGCAATGGGCGCGTAGATCTCGGTGTCTTCGGCGTGGAAGAAGTGGGTTCGGCGCTCCGCGGCATCTGCCCCGGTTAACGCCCAGGGGACTCCGCGCTTCGCAAGCACCTCTCCGAGTCGATTCCAGATTTCCGGCTTGGTCTCCGCACGAACTTGGAGCCGACGCTCCGTCAGCCTCGGCCGCAGGACATCGACATACGTCTGCACCCAGAGGGCGACGAGTTGCGGTCGGTCGGCAAGCTCTCGGCCCCCCTTGGCTTCGACGACCATGCCGCGCCCAGCCAGGTCCTGGACGCAGGCGGCCACGGTGCCGAGGGCCACGCCGGCCCGCTCCGCGGTGTCGCGATACGGACGGCCGACGAGCTCTGGCTGAACCAGCCACGTCAGTACGGCCTTCACCCAGCCCTTGTTCGGTCGCCCGCGCCGGGCGAGGGGCGTCTCCGCCAACTTCCGACCCTCGACGTGAATCAGCAAACCGGGGCCGGCCAGGTGTGCGTTGCCGGCGAGGTCGAGATAGTCGACGCCCGCGCGCTCCAGGACAGCGGCCTGGTGGGGACGCACCGCAGGCGCCAGGACGAGCAACTTGGCTCGGCGCTCGTCGGCCGGCAGCTCCGCTCTCCACCTCTCGAGCTGGTCGATGACGACGCGGACGTCCTGGTTGAGGAGATGCCGCTTCTCCTCCGCGAGGTAGCGAATCGCCCCCCTTGGGCCCTTCCAGGTGAGCGCCGCATCGAAGCGGTCCCTCGCTGTATGGGGCTGGACGACACCGATGTCGACTCCGGGCATCCAGGTGGCGAGCAAGGCGAGGTACGGCTCGAGGGGTGGCATGGCGGTTCTCTGCTGTTCTGATATTATGACACGTTCATAATTGTTGAACAACAACTATATTCTGAACTTGCTGCGACCTCCTGGCGGGTTGCCAGGCGGTCGCAGGCACCCCCGTTTTGACTGACAAATGACTGACAATCCGCGGCGGCTCGAGGCATTCTCGGGTTGCCTCGGGTGTGAAAACAGGCCCGTAAACATTGGGGCAGCGGCTTCCCGCTGCCCCCGGTTGCCTCCTTCCCAATTCCTACGAACCAGGAGGTCGCAGGTTCGAGTCCTGCAGGGCGCGCCAAATCTCCATCAATCACTTAGAAAGCTGAGTCTCCCTGCCAACGGGTCTGGGTTGCAGCCAGAGGGTCGCACAGGTGCGTTTGCCTCGGCGGCGCGATCTTCCTCGGAAATCCACGCGGTCTGGACGTCGTGCTTTCGGCCTTCCGCAGCATGTTGCCCTTTTCTTGCCCTTGCCCCGTCACGGGGTCCGTCAAGTAGGCCTGATTGCACTGTTCAGGCACACGCGGGCGCGGTCTCTCCGGGCTACGTAGGCGTTTCGAGTGAGATGCCGAACCGCTTGGCCCGCCTGTCGTCCCGCGGCGCCAAGCCGGCCGGACTTCATCCGAAGTGCCGAACTCGACGTGGACACTGCCTGTCGTTCCACCGGAGCCGAGCGCGACCGCGTTCGTTGCACGCGTGCCCTGGTTGGCCTATTCTCTTCGGAGAGGAACCGGGATGAGGAAACTGACCGAAGCGAAGGCGGAAGATGACTTCCGCGTTGCCCTCCGGTTCGACGACGGGACTCGAGGTGTTGCGGATCTGTCCGACCTCGCGGGCCGAGGAGTTTTTGCCGCATGGTCAATGCCCAGCCAATTCGAGAGCCTCGCGATCGGCACTGCCGGCGAATTGACCTGGACATGCGGGGTGGATCTCTGCGCGGACGCGCTCTACCTGCGCGTGACGGGGAAGCGGCGGGTCGATGTGTTTCCCAACCTCGACGCGCCCGAGACCCGGTGTGCCTGAAATCTGTCGTTTCTACGGCATCTGATCAAGATGTTCTGGAACGACCACGACCCGCCCCACTTTCATGCCGAGTACGGCGACCACATTGCCCTCATCGATATCCGGACGCTTGCGGTAATCGACGGTACGTTGCCGGCTCGGGCGCTCGGACTCACGATCGAATGGGCGGCCGCCAGACGGAACGCGCTCATGGATTCGTGGGCGAAGGCCCGCGCCCTCGAACCGCTCGACAAGCTGGACCCCCTGCCTTGACCGGCTCCGCCGCCGGGGGGGCGTGACCGTGGCGGGCAGGCGCAAGTGCCCGGCAACTGGATGACACCGGACGGCCCTGTGTCACGGCTGATGCCGGCTGGCTGATGCCGCGGGCTGCTCCGTACGCCGCCTGTCTGATAACGGGACTTCTGTTGCCCCCCGCACGGATCCCGCTAATGCGTCCTATCGTCACAGGCGGATGCCCGGGGTGGCGGTCGAGATGATCCTGAACTGGTCGGTGGTTCCGGGAACACGCTCGACCCGGCGGATCGTGGCAAACCCGGGGTGGACGAATGCCGACACGCGGGTGGCCCTGGCGGTCAACGCGGACTCGGTCGTCGCGGCCGCCGCGAGCTCCGGGCACAAGCGGAACACTTCGACGGCGGAGCCGTCAGGATCAGTTGCCCGGTGCCTCCGTCCAAGTGCGTCCGCGAACAGGTCGTTCTCCACTGTCGCTCCCTGCAACACGCCTCCGGCTCGTGTCGCTCGACACGAATAGGGAAAGAGACCAATGCGAATTGCCGGACCGGCTCCACTCCGAACCTTCGCAGCTCGGCCGGAATTCCTCGAAATCTCGAGGAAAGTCTTCGTCGCTGGCAACGGCCGGGCTGCCAGAAATTGACGGACCTCCCTGGCTGCCTTTCGCTTGAACTTCTCGGGGCGCCGCTCGATCATGAGATCAGCGAGCCTGCCGCGTCACGCGGCACGTCGCGAGGACACAATGAACCAGCGACTTCGCTTCGCGCTCTTCATCGTCGTGTCTATAGGAGTGTCTCTGTGTGGGCAGGGAGTTGGAGCGCGGACGGGCCGGGCCGCACCGTCCGGGACGACTCGCACCTACTACGTGGCAGCCGACGAGGTGCAGTGGGACTACGCGCCTTCAGGCCGCGATGAGGCGATGGGGCATCCGTTCGACGAGGTTGAGAAGGGCTATGTCGAATCGGGCCCGCATCGCATCGGTCGCGTGTACAAGAAAGCGGTCTACCGCGAATACACGGACGCGACATTTTCCACGCTGAAGCCGCGTCCTCCGGAAGAGCAATACCTGGGGCTGGTGGGTCCGGTCTTGCGCGGGGCGGTGGGCGACACGATCAAAGTCGTGTTCAAGAACCACGCGACCCATCCCTACAGCATGCATCCGCATGGAGTCTTCTACGAGAAGGATTCCGAGGGGGCCGACTACAGCGATGGCACATCCGGCGCGGACAAAGAAGACGGGGGCGTGCCGCCTGGCGCGACGCACACGTACGTGTGGAAGATTCCGGAGCGCGCCGGCCCCGGTCCGCGCGATCCCAGTTCCATCTTCTGGCTGTACCATTCACACGCGGAGGAACTGCGCGACGTGGCGTCGGGCCTCTTCGGCGCCATCGTCGTGACGCGGCGGGGAATGGCGCGGGCGGACGGCCGGCCCACGGACGTGGATCGCGAGTTCGTGAGCATGTTCATCGCGCTGAACGAGAACGAGAGCTGGTATCTCGACGACAATATCCGAGATCACACGACGGATCCGAAAGGCGTGAACCGCGCGGACAGTCAGCCGATCACAGCCGACGGAATGGCCGGGACGGTCGTGGGAACGGGTTTCGTCGAGACCAACATCAAGTGGTCCATCAACGGCTACCTCTTCGGCAATATGCCGATGATGACGATGAGGCAGGGCGAGCGCGTCCGCTGGTACGTCGCGACGCTCGGAGACTTCTTCAACGCGCACACGCCCCACTGGCACGGCAACACCGTGCTGGTCGGGGGACAACGCACGGACGTCGTGGCGGTAGAGGCCGCTCAGATGATCACGGCAGACATGGTGCCGGACGCGCCGGGCATCTGGTTGTACCACTGCCACTTCAGCGACCACATGATGGCCGGAATGGTCGCGCGGTATGAGGTGAAGCGGCGTTAGCCGCAATTCGCGATTCTATCTGCGGCGGCAGCGACGTCAACACGTCGCCAGCGCGCGGACGACCTGCCGAGAGAATTGATCGGCGCGCCGGCGGGTCTTCCCGTCAGTCGAATACGGAGGGGTCGATCACGGCGACACCCTTTGGGCGGTGGATCGAAGTGCTGTGTCACGGCTGGCTGATGCCGCGGGCTGCTCCGTACGCCGCCTGTCTGAGAACGGACTTCTGTTGCCCCCCGCACGGATCCCGCTAATGCGTCCTATCGTCCGCCTCTTGTCACGGTCCTGTTCCTGCGTCATCGGTCCTATCCTTTCAGCTTCTTGTGCAGCGCCACGAGCGTGGTGACGTAGGCCTCCTTGACGGACGGTTCGAGCGCCGCCAGGGGCTTGACGGGGATGAGATCCATGACGCCGTCCGGCGTCAATGCAGCCCTGGTCATCGTCGCCGTCGTGCCACCCACCATCGCGGCGACCGCCTCGGCGGCCGCCTCACGCGTGAGACCAAACGCCACACCGAGGTCAATCAACTGATAGAGCTGGTACCACAGGTAGGTCGGCCCCATCGCCGCAACGATCGCGTAGGCTTCGAGGGTATCCTCGGCTACTTCCGGACAGGCGCCGAGGGGCGCGAACAATGCCAACACTCGCGCACGGTCCTCCGATGTCAGTCGTTCCGAGAAGCTCAGCGGATTGAAGCCCTGACCGACAATCGACGGCGCGTTGGGTATGACCCTCGCGACCCGGCTGAAGCCGCCGAGCGCCCCACAGATTCGGCTCATCGTCCACACCGGAGCCAGAGAGACCAGGACAGCCTCAGGTGCGAGGCTCTCCTTGATCTCCGGCAGGGCGGCTGCGAACGCCGGCGGATGCAGGGCGAACAGCACAACGCTCTGCTTCGCCGCTTCACGGTTGTCCTGCGTCACGGCGACGGAGGGGAACTCCGCCTTGAGACGGTTCAGCGACTCGAGGTTGGTGTCGCTCGCCACCACGCCGTGCAGCGACACCCCAGAGCGTGCCCAGCCACCGAGCAGGATCCTGGCGACCCGGCCTCCCCCCACCATGCCGACTGATGCTGCGGTCATAAGTGCTCCTTCTTTCGACAGGGAAGTCATCCACGAAGCAACCGCCACACGGGGCCGTCAAACCCCGACGATCCAGCCCTTCACTTCCTCGGCCTTCGGAATGCGTCCAGACAGCTTCATGACGCCGTCGATGCTCACGGCCGGCGTCGCGACGACTCCTGCCTCGGCCATCGCCTGGTAGTCGCTCACCTTCTCCACATCGGCCGCCAGGCCCAGCTGCTCCACGACATGCCGCACAACCCGCTCCGTCTCATGACACCGCGCACATCCGGGACCTGTACACCACGATCTTCATGACTGCCTCTGCTTCAGAAAAGGAAGTTGAACAAGTAACCGACGATGAGAATACCCGTGCCGACCACCCCCACGAACACCGCGATCAGCGTCGGCTTCAGCACGCGGCGCAGGATGATCGTCTCGGGCAGCGACAGCCCGATGACGGCCATCATGAAGGCGAGCACGGTGCCGAGCGCGGCGCCCTTCCCCAACAGGGCCTGGACCACCGGGATGATGCCCGCGGCGTTGGAGTACATCGGGATGCCGATGAGGACGGCCACAGGCACGCTCCACCAGGCGCCCTTGCCCATGATGGACGCCATGAAGTTCTCCGGCACGTACCCATGAATGCCGGCGCCGACCGCGATGCCGGCCAGGACGTAGGGCCAGACCTTGCCGACGATCTCTTTCATCGCCGTCCAGCCCGCCTCGAGGCGGTCGCTCCACCACAGCCGCTCCTCCACGATCGCGACGCCCGCCGCGCGTGTCTTGAACACCCACTCCTCCACGTGGCGCTCGAGGCGCAGGCGCCCGATCGTCCAGCCGGACACAATCGCGATGATCACGCCGGTGCCCAGGTAAATCGCCGCCACCTTCCAGCCGAAGAGGCCGAACAACAGCACCACCGCGACCTCGTTGACCATGGGCGCCGACACGAGGAACGAGAACGTCACGCCGAGCGGCACGCCGGCGGTCACGAAGCCGATGAAGAGCGGCACCGCGGAGCACGAGCAGAAGGGCGTGACGATGCCAAGCAGGGCTGCGAGCACGTTGCCGACCGATTCTGTGCGGCCCGCCAGCAGTTGGCGCGTGCGCTCCGGCGTGAAGAACGAACGGACAATGCCGACGCCGAAGACGACGAGCACGAGGAGCATCAATACCTTCGGCGACTCGTACACGAAGAACTCGACGGCGGACGCGAGATGGGACCCGCGGGTCAGGCCGAGCAGCCCGTAGGTGACCCAGGCGGCGCAGGGCTGGAGGACCGAGTACAGCAGGACCCACACGACCAGCGCGCCCACCGCCACCATCGCGTAGCGGACGAGCCTGGGATTGGACGTGCGTCCGGTTGTCGGTGTCGCGGTCGTCGTCACGGACATAACACGATTCCTTGAGCCCACGCGCACTCGCCGCAGACGGGCGCCGGGTTGTCGTAGCAGTCCTCGTCGTTCGTTTCGGTGAGCGGGCATCCGCCGCAGTGGAAGCACGGCGGAAAACCGAAAAACCCGGAGGCGTTGTCGAAACCCACGGAACGCCGGCCGCCGCCAGATGTCGGGCAGCGTGGCCTCGTCGACCTGCCCGACGACGAACTCGCGGACCGCGCATCCGCTCGTACGACGCCCGGTCGCCCCCGTCGATGGACACCGTCACCCGGCTCACCCCGAGATCCACGAGCATCGCCGCCGCGTCGGCGGTCAGCAGGACGCCGTTGGTGATGATCTCCACGCCGAGACCCAAGGCGCGGGCACGCGACACGAACCGTGTCCAGTCCGGGTGGCAGAGCGGCTCGCCGAACCCGCCGAAGGCCACCGCCGCGCCCGGAGGACCCGACGCGAGCCCCGACACCAGGCGCTCGAACCGTTCGGCGGGCATGTGGCCGATGGGCTTCCGCCAGTCGCGGCGGATACACATTGGACAATCGAGGTTGCAGTGGCTCGTGATCTCGACGTACGCCTTGCGCAAGCGGTCCGGCTCAAGACGCAGGCCGCCGCCTTCCACGTCACACCACAGGGCCTCGCCCGGCTGGATGCCGGCCCCTCCTCCAGCAACTCCCTCGGCACCAGCAGATCGCCAGCCTCCGACCGGGAGATCCGGCTCACGTCCCCTGGGTCATCCGGCGATGTCCCGCGCGGACCGTTCCCGTCGATGGGTGATTCAGGCGGCCGTGTAGACAAGGTAGAGTCCCCCGGCTATCACCATGACACCGCACCCACGACGCAACACCTGTGCGGGGCCTTCGCTCCACGACAGGTAGCGACCGAGCGACGGCCCGGCGCTCCCGGCGGCCGCGATCACGCCGCAGTGGCCGGCGGCAAAGGCGGCCAGCAACGCCGTCGCCATGACAGGAGCGTCAGCGCCCGTCGTGGCCAACAGCGCCAACACCGGCGCCGTAAAGGCGACGGTGCACGGCCCCAGGAGGACGCCCATCACCAGCCCGAACGTGAAGGCGCCCGCCACGCCCCGGCGGTTCGTCTCGGGCCGTGGAAGGCTGGCCACTGGAAAACGCCACACGCCGAGCAAGTCCAACCCGACCAGGAACAGCAGCAGTGCCACTACGTAGTTGCCGACACGGCCGAACGGACCGAGGACGCGGGCCACCGCGATGGTAGCGGCGCCAGCGACCGCCACGCTGACGAGGATTCCCGCCGCGAGTGCGGTGGAGAGTGCAGCGGCCGTCCGTCCGGTCAAACGGGAACTCCGGCCGGTATAGGCGACCACCAGCGGTACGCCGGCGAGATGGCACGGGCTCAGCAGCACGCTGGCCACGCCCCACACGAATGCCCCGAGGATCGAGGCGCTGGTCCCCTGGTTCAGCCACGCCGACAGCGTCGAGAGCAGCTCGGTCACGAGATCAGCTCCGCGTGCCCGGCGCCAGACGGTAACCCAGCTTCTGCCACGTCGCGAGGATGTCAGCCTTGGCGAAGAACCCGACGTGTCGGTAGATCTCTCGTCCGGCGGGGTCGAAGAAGATCTGCACCGGGATGCCGTAAACGTTGTACGGCTCCGCCTGCTCCGGGTGCTTCCACGCGTCGATGAATTCCACCCGCAGCTGGCCGGCGTACTCCTGGCGCAATTCGGCGAGCACGGGCACCATCGCCTTGCAGGGGATGCACTGGTCCGCCCCGATGTCGAGCAGGCGCGGCAGGGGGGCTGGTGGCGCGGCACCTCCAATGGGGCCGTCCTGGGCCGGCCGCCGGAGCGCCACCGTGACGGCCACGGCCAGAACCAGACCAGCGATGACCGCGAGGCGCGTGGCAGTGGACATGATGACCCTCACGAGCGAACCCGCGCGGGCGCTGGCGGGGCGGCCTGGAAGTACCGCTTCTGGAACGCCAGCGATACGTTGACCAGGGCGATGAGGGCGGGCACCTCGACCAGCGGACCAATGACCGCCGCGAACGCCGCGCCAGAGTGAATGCCAAAGACCGCAACCGCAACCGCAATCGCCAACTCGAAGTTGTTGCTCGCCGCCGTGAAGGACAGGGTGGCGGTCTTCGAGTAGTCCGCACCCAGCTTGTGGCCCATGTAGAAGGACACGAGGAACATCACGACGAAGTAGATCAGGAGTGGGATGGCGATGCGGACCACGTCCATCGGCAGCTGCACGATGTACTCGCCCTTCAGCGAGAACATGACGACGATCGTGAACAGCAGGGCAATGAGCGTAAGCGGGCTGATCCTGGGGACGAACGACGTCTCGTACCACTCCCGCCCGCGCGCTCGCACCAGCGTGAACCGGGTGGCCATCCCCGCGAGGAAGGGAATCCCCAGGTAAATGAAGACGCTCTTCGCGATCTCCCCGATCGAGACGTTGACAACGACACCCTGCAGGCCGAACCATCCGGGAATCACGGTGATGAAGACCCAGGCATACACGGAGTAGAACAACACCTGGAACACCGAGTTGAAGGCCACGAGGCCGGCCGCGTACTCCGTATCGCCCTTCGCCAGCTCGTTCCAGACGATGACCATGGCGATGCAGCGCGCCAAGCCGATCATGATCAGCCCGACCATGTACTCGTGATTCGTGATCATCGCCGCGGGCGATGCCCCAAGCGCGGTCGGTACAACGTGCAAAAAGAAGACGGCGAGCCCGAACATCAGGATCGGGCCGATGATCCAGTTCTGCACGAGGGAGAGCACCAGCACCCTCGTATTGCGGAACACCTCGCCGAGTTCCTCGTAGCGAACCTTCGCGAGCGGCGGATACATCATGACGATCAGGCCGACGGCAATCGGGATCGACGTCGTGCCGACCTGGAACGTCGTGATCACACGAACGAGGCCGGGGAGGAAGTAGCCGGCGCCGACGCCGAGGATCATCGCGAGGAAGATCCAGAGCGTGAGGAACCGATCGAGAAACGAGAGGCGAGAGGCGACGTGTTCGGACATTGGAGTGCTCCTATCTCTGCCAGCCTCGAGCGCCGATGAGCGCAGACACCCGGGTCCGGATGTCGTCTCGAATGGCGCGCACTGCTTCGACCGGCCGTCCCTTCGGGTCGGGCAGGGCCCAGTCGTCACGCTCGACGCCCGGCACGTACGGACACTCCTCGCCGCAGCCCATCGTAATGAGGACGTTGACGTCGCGCGCGAGGTCCTCGGTCAAGAGCCGGGGACGGGCGGTCGAGAGGTCGATGCCGATTTCCCGCATCACATCGCGCACCTCGGGATGCACAGCCGTACCGGGTCTGGTCCCAGCCGACAGCGCCTCGGCCTTTGCAGGATCAGCCGCCTGGTTGAAGAGCGCGGCAGCCATCTGCGAACGGCCCGCGTTGTGAACGCACGCGAACAGGATTCTCTGTCTCGCCATGTCACGCTTCCAGGTCCGCTGCTGCCCGCCGAACCGTCGAAGGACGGCGGTGCACGGGTTTCGGTTCCTCGTGGCACTCGCCGCGAGCACGCAAGGCAGTCAGTTCCTCGAGGTCGCTGAGGTAGTCGCCCTCGACACCGAGGTGGCCCCGGATCGCGGCCAGGATCCCGCGCGCGAGCCCGCTTTCCCAGGCGGTCAAGCGGTAAAACGTGCGCATGCCGTCGCGGCCGTCTGCGATGAGACCGGCGGACTTCAGGAGCGCGAGGTGCCGCGAGACGCTCGACTGCGGCTGGTCGAGAATCCGCTGAATGTCGCAGACGCACAGCGAGCCGCGAGCCAGTAGGTTCACGATGCGAAGCCGGGTTCGGTCCGCCAAGGCGCGGAAGAGCAATGGAGGGGAGGTGGTCATACTGTATCGGTCATCCGGATATCCGGATGATACTACGCCGACCCGTCACCCCGGTCAACGGTCGACCGATCCGCTCGCGATGGCGTCTCCGGCCAGGCGCATCAGGATGTCCACGTATCCGCGCATGATCGCGCGCATCCGCGACAGCAGGACCGGGTCGCCTGCGGCCGACGCCTCGGCCAGCAACTGGATCGGCAGGCTATGGCGTTCGAGGACGAGGGCCAGGTGGTGCTGGACGATCTGCTGTAGGCGTGCGAGGGGCGGCAGGTCGCCCTGGTCGGCGATCGCGCGAATGGGCACGAGGAGCTGCGTCTCGAGCCGGTCCATCAAGCCGAGGAGCAGCGCCTGCTTGGTGGGGAAGTGCCGATAGATGGCGGTTTCCGAGAAGCCCACGCGCATGGCGATGCGCTTCATCGTCAGCTGGCCGAGGCCGGCCTCGGTGGCCAACTCGCTGGCGCGGTCGAGGATCTGCTCCCGACGAGCGGCGGAGGCCATGCGCGGTTGTCCGTTGCGTTCACGAAGTGTGTGCTCACTCACATACACAACACACGCCGCGAGCATGCCGCTGTCAAGCGACAGTCAGAATCGGCTACAAGAACCGCAATACTTGCCGCAATGTCCCCAATTGTTCGCTCGTGGCGGCTCTCTCAGGAACAGGCGGCAGGAGAGTGATATTTCGTTGATAATTGAATTACTGTGACGTCAGGTGTAGGATGTCCCACGGCTGGAAGCGAGGCGGCCCGCGATGACTGGAACACATCCACCTTCCACAGGCAATCGAGAGGCGTTGGCGGCCAGGCGGCTCATCACCGCCCTCAACCTGGCCACGCAGCCCGTCGGCGTGTGGCTGATCCGCCACTCCGACGACTCCGCCGCGTTCGCCCAATTCGATGGAGACGGCTCGCTGCGGTTCTGCCAAGCGCTGATGCGCGCGCGGCAGGGCGATTCAGTGCAGGTGGCGCCGGCGTGCCTCGCGTGTCCGGCAGCCGCGCGGGCGTTTGGGTTCCGGGCGCTCCCGGCCGCCCTCGAGAGCGGCGAGGCGCTGGTGGGCTTCGGGATCGTGTCGGACGCCGCCATCGGACGCACGATGTTCGAGCAGATGCCCCGGTTGCCGATGGGCGTCCTGGCGGCCGTGGCTACTGCACCCCTGGGGGCGAAGACCCCTCGTCCTCCTGACGTCGTCGTCGTGGAGGGCCCGGCTGAACAACTCATGTGGCTGGCCCTCGCCGACCTGAACCGGACCGGGGGCCTTCGCCGGCACGGCGACACGGCGGTGCTCCAGGCCACCTGCGTCGATGCCGTGGTGGTCCCCTACCAAGAGCAGCGGTTGAACTTCTCGCTGGGATGCTACGGCTGCCGCGAAGCGACCGACCTTGGGCCCGGCGAAACCGTCCTCGGCTTCCCGGCCGCGCATCTTGAGGGCCTCGTGGATGCCCTCGAGCGCTTGCGTGAGACAGCCATTCCGCGCTCGCGCGAGAAGAAGCCGTACGAGCTGTTCGCGCGGACGCACCCGGCGTCCACGATCGAGAACGACGTCGCGCTCGCCGCCGCCGCTGCAGACACTGTCCATTCCAACCCTGAGGAGTCATGACATGAGCGATTTGTCTCCGAGCCCGATCGAACGCCTCGCCGCGCTGTCGCCGGCGGCCGCGAAGACCTTCATGGATCACCGCGCCTCGGTGATGGACAACCCCGACCTGCAGGAGCTGCCGGCGAAGGTCAAGTGGCTGGTCGGTATCGGCGTCGCCGCGGCGCTGCAGTCGAACACCTGCACGTTGATGTGGGCGAAGCAGGCACGCAAGGCCGGCGTGACCACGGCAGAGATCGTCGAGGCGATCGTCGTCTCGCGCCTCATGAAATCGGCCACGGTGAACGACACGGCCGCGGATGCGCTGGCCTGGCTCGCGACGCAGCAGGACTGAACGCGGCTCATTTCTTCGACACCGCGAGGATGACTCCCATGACCGAATCGACGCACTGGCGACGCGACGCGACGTTCAGTCTCTTGTTCGTGGCCCTGCTCACGGCAGCGGCCTGGTGGACGCGAATCTGGGTGCTGACGGCGGTGCCCGTCGGATTCCTGTTCGGCTTCCTCCTGCAGAAAGGCGACCTGTGCGGCGCGTCCGCGTTCAGCGAGGTCGTCCTCGCGCGCGATTGGCGCAAGATCTTCGGGCTCTGGGTGGCGATTGTCGTGTCGATGGTGGGGTTTGCCGCCATCGAAGGACTCGGGTGGGTGCACCTGGCGCCCAAGCCGATGTTGTGGGTCAACTACATCGTCGGCGGGGCACTGTTCGGCGTGGGGACGGTGCTGGCCGGCGGCTGCATCAGCGGGTGCCTGTTCAAGGCCGGCGCCGGCAATCTGAACTCGATGGCGGCACTCACGGGCATGCCGCTTGGCATCGGGCTCGTGGAGTATGGCCCGCTCAATGCGCTCCACCGCTCGATGATGACCCACGTGCTGGCGTCGGGCACCGGCGGCCCCGTCACGCTCACCTCGGTGACCGGCCTGCCGTTCTGGGTGCTCGCGGTTGGGTTCGCGGCCACGACGGTGGCGGGCGTACTCGTGCGCCGGGCCAGGCGACCCGGTGTTGCGCGCGACAGGCAGGAGACGCCGCCTCGTCGTCTTCTCACGGGTTCCTGGAGACCCTGGCAGGCGGGACTGGCGATCGGCCTGCTGGCCGTGCCCGCGTACCTGTCGTCTGCGGCGAGCGGCCGGAACTACCCGTTGGGCGTGACCCACGGGGTCCTGCAAGCGTACGAGTTGCTGACCGACAATCACCTCGCGCACGTCTGGAAGCCGGCGGCGCCGCCAGCGGCCGCCCGTCCCGCGCCGCCACCGACGCCGCCCGTGGCGACCGCTGCGGCGACGGCCACGCCATCCCCGGCCGCCACGGCGCCCAATCCGCCACCGGCACCCCGCCCCAAGCCGATCAACTGGTGGCTGGTCAGCGTCGTGCTCGCCATGGTCCCTGGGGCCTGGGTAGCGGCGCGTCTCTCGGGCGTCGCGCGCCTGGCGAAACGCGATCCCGTCGAAACGGTGACCGCGTTCTTCGGCGGCATCCTGGTGGGCGCCGGGGCTGCGTTCGCGACGGGGTGCGTGGTCGGCAACATCCTCTCGGGGTGGGCGTTGATGAGTGTTGGGATGTTCCTGTTCGGGGCGGTGACCATCCTCGCCAACTGGGTCACGACCTATATCCACCTGATGGGAGGCACGTTCGATCGCGCGACCGTGCGTGCGGTGCTGTTTCGATGAGGGCCGAGGACAGACGCCCTGAGGACGCTCGCTGTAGGGCCATGGGGCTGCTGGAGAAGGACCGATGAACGACGTGACGCTCGACACACTCGAAGCGGTTGGAGGAGCGCTAGGGCACAAAGGCCGTTTGCGGATCCTGGCGCTGCTGCGCGAGAGCGACCTGTATGTCTGCCAGATTCGGACGGTGGTGGGACTCGCGGCCTCCACCGTCTCGGCTCACCTCGGCATCCTGCGTCACGGCGGCCTGGTGTCCGAGCAGAAGGAGGGGCGCTTCGTTCAGTACGGCCTGACAGATGAAGAGCCGCTCGGCAGCGTCGTGCGGGAGATCCTGCACCTGGTCAAGGAGGACCGGCAGGTCATCGAGGATGCCCGGCTCCTCGCCGCCGTTCGCCGGATGCCGCTCGAGGGGTTGTGTCGCGCCGGGGTTGACCTGAGTGCGATCGGAATCGAAGGGCGCCCATGCCGACGTCGGAGTCCCGCTCCGTCGCAGGCGCGGCGGGAGCCGCCGGCCGCCCGTTCCACATAGCGAGTCTCGAGGAAGTCCGCGGCTCTCGCCGGGTGGCGGTGCCGCATCAAAGGAGCCAGTCGCATGTCACACGCGCTTTCGTCGTACACGCCCCCGGACTGGGCGTTCGAATTCCACGGGCACCGGTGTCCCTTCATGCCGCTCGGCTATCGCATGGGACTGCTCGCGCTCGACGTCCTTGGCACAGCCCGCGAGATGGACCACACCCTTCACGTCATCTGCGAGCTGGGCGAGGGGCATCCGCAGACCTGTCTGATGGACGGCATCCAAGTCGCGACCGGCGCCACGTTCGGGAAGACGCTGATGGAGAAGACGTTCTGGGGCAAGCTGGCGGCGACGTTCTGGTTCCCCGGCAAGACGGCCGTCCGCTACGCGCTTCGGCCCGATTTCCTCGATGCCTTCGGGAAGCAGGAGTTCTTCGCCTACCGCAAGCGTGGAGTCGAGCCGTCCGGCATTCCTGCCACCGTGACCCAGGAGGCCATCGACTGGACGCTCTCGCAGCCGGACGACGCGGTCTACGCGGTGCAGCCGCGCCCGGACTTCCACTACGAGCCGCCGAAGGGCTCGTTCGCCAAGTCGCTCTGCTCGATGTGCGGGGAGTACGTGTTCGATCGCTACGTGCGAACCAAGGACGGGAAGCCGGTGTGCATCCCCTGTTCGGGATACGGCCGCTGAGGTCGTCGTGGGACACGAGGATCACGGCCAGGCCCTGCCGACCGATGGTGCGCTGGATGGCCGGCTCTGGATGAGTCTTGGCCTGAACGTCGTCATCACGGTGGCGGAGGTCGTCGGCGGACTGATGGCCGGCAGCCTCGCGCTGCTGTCGGACGCTGCGCACAACCTGAGCGACGTGGCGGCGCTCGGCGTGGCCGTCGGTGCACGACGGCTCGGTCGACGCCCGCCGACGCCGCGCCATACCTTCGGGCTGAAGCGCGCGGAGGTGATCGCCGCGTTGGCGAACGCGGTCACGCTGGTCGCCGTCACCGCGCTGATTGCCCGTGAGGCGATCGTCCGACTGCAGCGCCCGGCGGCCGTGGACCAGGGGCTGATGCTGGTGGTCGCGCTGGTGGCCCTGGCGGCAAACGTCGGGTCCGTGCTGCTCCTCCGGCGCCACGACGAGCACGATGTCAACGTCAGGAGCGCGTTCCTCCACCTCGCGCAGGACGCGCTGGCCTCCCTGGCCGTCGTGATCGCGGCGCTGCTCGCGGGCACGCGGGTCGGGCCATACGTGGACCCGGCCGCTGCGCTGCTCGTCGGCGCGACCGTGCTGCGTGGTGCGCTGTCGCTCGTGTGGGAGACCATCGGCACGCTGCTCGAGGGGGCGCCCACCGGTGTGGACCTGGAGGCGCTCGTGGCCGGTGTCGCGGAGCGGTTCCCCCCGGTCCGGTTGCACCACGTCCATGTGTGGGAGATCGCGCCAGGCCAGCGCCTGCTCACCGCGCACGCGGATCTCGGGATGGAGATGGACGGCCGTGGGATCGAGGCGCTGTTCGGCCGTGTCAAGCGGCTGCTCCACGACGAGTGGGACGTGACGCACGCCACACTCGAGCCCGAGGTGGCCGGGTGCGGGAACGGGGACCTGCTGGGCCGATGGGACGACTCGGCCGTCGCCGGGCCGGCCGGTACATCGTCAGTCGACGAGGGGAATCCGGGCACAGGGCTCGAGCCTGGTGGCCACCCATGACGGCGCTGATCGTCCCGTTCTTCGTGGTGCTGGCCGTCTCGGTGGTGTTCTCGATGTTCGGGAAGGGGGGCGGGTCGCTCTACACGCCGGTTCTCGTCATGCTGGGTTGGGACGTGGGGGTCTCCATCTCGACCGCGCTCTTCCTGAATCTCGTCACCGCGCTGGTCGCCACGCTCGTCTTCGCGCGAAACCGCTTGGTGGACTTCCGGTTCTGCGCGGTCTTCCTCCCAGGTACCATCGCGGGCTCCATCCTCGGCGCGCTGCTGAGCAGTCGTGCGCCGAAGGACCTGTTGCTCGGCCTCTTCGCCGCCTTCCTCGGCGGTGCCGGCGTCCTGATGATCCGGTCCGGCAAGGGCGAGACCGGGCAGCCGGTCAAACCCCTTCGGTGGAGTCTGACGATGCTCATCGTCGGCTTCTCATTTGCCGTGGGTGTGCTGTCCAGCCTGATTGGCGTCGGCGGCGGCCTCGTGATCTTTCCCTTCCTGGTCCTATACATGGGCTATTCCGCCCAGAAGGCGGCGGGCGCCAACGCGCTTATCGTGACGGTCAGCTCGCTCGTCGGCAGTGTCGGGCACTTCGCCGTCGGCCACATCGAATATGCGCTGATCGGCATCACGGCCGTGGCCGCGGCCCTCGGGTCGGCCGTGGGATCCCACGTGACGGTGACCGCCAGTCCGAAGTTCGTCAAGGTCGCCTTCGCCTTCATCATGTGGTTCTTTGCGGCGGAGATCGCGCTCCACCTGTTCAAGGTGGTGTAGGAGGCGCATGGCCGACGCGCGACCAGGTTCATCGCTCCCGGCACGGCGTGCATGGGCGGCGACATGGTTGGTGGCGCTCATCATATGTCTCGTTCCGGAGCTGGCGCAGGCGCAGGCTCCGCCCGCGCCGACCGGTCAGGACGCGTTCTGGGCACATCTCAAGAACCTGCCGTTCGGACCCGCGACGCTCGACATCGGCGGCCAGGCGCGGGTTCGGTTCGAGGACGATGACGGATTCACGATCAAGGGATACGAGCCGGGGGGAGGCGATCAGCTGCTGCTCGAACGCGTTCGCCTCGACTTCTCCGCCCGTCTTGGCGGTCGGCGCCTCGTGTTCCTCCAGTTGCAGGACGCGCACGCCTTTCTGACCCGGTTTACCGACAGCGACTTCCCCCAGAGCAGCCCGATCGAAGACACGCTCGACATTCGGCAGCTCTATGCGGAGTGGCCGCACATCGGTGGCAGCGCGTTCGGGTTCCGGGTCGGGCGGCAGCAGATCTCGTATGGAGACCAGCGGGTGTTTGGCCCCGGCAACTGGGGCAACACGGGCCGCTTCGCATGGGACGCGGCGATGATGAAGGTCGAGACCGACCGCTTTGCCAGCGACTTCTGGGTGGGCAGGTACTTGCTCTACAAGTCCGACGTGTGGCCGGACCGTGCCGTCGACAACTTCCTCACGTTCGTCAATTACACCCAGGTCAAGAAGCTGCCCGTCCGTCTCGACCTGTTCTACGTGCTCAAGGACGACCGCAGCGGACAGGCCGTGGGCGAATCGGGCGCGGGCACCGTCATGTCTCACACGGTGGGCGTGCAGGTCGAGGGGCGCCCGTTCACAAAGGACGTGGATGCCAGCGCCACCTTCGCCGCGCAGTTCGGACGATACGGGCTCGACACGGTGCGGGCGTTCGGGGCCAGTGGAAAGGTCGGATTCACGCTGCCGACTGCCTGGACGCCTCGGGTTGGTGGGCAGTACACCTGGGGATCGGGAGACGCGGACCCGACTGACGGGGTCCACGGCACCTTCGACGGGGTCTATGGCGGCCGCGACATCTTCTTCTACGGGTATCTGAATCTCTTCTTCTGGGCGAACATCCGGGACGCCGAGATCGACCTGCGCGCCACGCCCCGGCGCGGGCTGACGCTGTTCCTCGAATACCACCACTTCAATCTCGACGCGGCGAGGGATGCGTGGTACACGACTGGGCTCAAGCCCTATCGCCGGGACGCCAGCGGTCGGTCGGGTACCGAGCTCGGCGGCGAATTGGACTTGCGCGCCGTCTGGAGCGTGTCCTCCCACCTCGAGTTGATGGGCGGGTTCGGGCGCTTCTTCCCGGGGGCCTTCGTGCAGGCGACGGGCACCGCTGCGCCAGCGCGCTGGGTCTGCCTCCAGGCGGCTTACTCGTGGTAGGCGAGCGACGTGCCATCGCGCAGCGGCGCTGAGCAGGGACGCGCGGGGCAGGTCCCTGCACTGACCGGGTCCTATGCTGGTTGCGGCACCGCCGCGGGCTTCTGTGCCCGGATGAAGCCGCTGAAGAACCGGCCGCCGACGAGCGGGGCGATCGCGTCTACGTCGAAGCCGTGTCCCGACAAACACTCCCGGGCGTCGGCGACCTTGTAGACGCGCGTCGGTTCGACCGACACGTCCTCAAAGCCAACGCGTTGGAGCCGGGCGACGTAGTGAGCGGTTCACGCCGGGCACTTGCGCTGTGGTACGTTTGATAGACAGGCCACCAGGATGCAATTCTCTGAAGCCAGCAGGGCGCGCGGTCGACCTCTTTGTCCTGCGGCGAACTACCGGCAACAAGACGGCAAGTACCAGCAGGCCGAACCCGAGAATTGCCGGAAGCCACCTCTTCACGAACGTCCGCCTTGCACTCCGCGGCCGGGACCTGGAAACGCGCTGGCGTGGACCCAATCTCCATCAGGACAGAGCCCTGGCGCAACAGCGACCAGGGGGCGAGTTTCGCTTGCAAGATATTGCAGGCCGTACCAAGACAAGCGTCCGTAAGCGGCTTCCGACGACGGTTGAGGGTCGCAGGCGACCCCGGTTTCATTGGGTCGGTTGCGATCTGCCTTCATCGTGGGTTGCCCACGAACCAGGAGGTCGCAGGTTCGAGTCCGGCAGGGCGCGCCACTCTTACCCTGGTCCTCCGCACGCCGTTCATTTCTTCCCGCCGCTACGGCGCGATGGCGCGTGAGCGCTCTGAGGCGACCCGGGAGCCTGCACCCGGCCCGTCAACTCGCCGAACCGCGGCGCCTGCACGAAGCCATCAAGGCTGGCGAGGGAGAGAGACGCGCCGACCTCTGGCGTGCCTCGCGGGTCGCCACGGCGGAGTCGCCGCCGGTCCCGACAAGTCAGGAACCGCCCCTTGGCACCCCCGACCCGGCACACACGGCGGGCGGTGAGACCACGTGGTCGCACGCGCCAGACGGACGTGATACCCGCACGCGGCCACGCGCAACGGTCACAGCGGTAGCACGACTGTAACACTCGTGCTATTATCTCGACCGCTGAGTGTCCGTTCAGGGGGTGATCGTCAATGGTCCGATGCGTCCCGTCTGCCGTTCTCGTGCTCTCGTTGCTCCTCCCGGCGGCGGCCGCGTGTGCCCAGCAGGAACCACCCACCGAGGAACCGGAGGATTCGACGAAGGAACAGGCGCAGACCCCGAGGTTCAGTGAAGTCGTCGTGGTCACCGGCTCGAAGACCGAGGAGCCGCAACGAGACACCACGCAGAGAGTGAGCGTGATTCCCGGCGATCGGATCGCCGCATGGGCGCCGGGCCTCAGGAACATCGCCGAGCTCGTGCAGTACCAACCCGGCGTGTCGGTCACCGTCCTGTCGCGAAACGACGCGAACTGGGGATCGTACGGGGGCCTCGGCCCGAAGTACAGCACCTACCTCCTCGACGGCCTGCCGGTCGATTCCTTCGTCGATACGATGAGCCTCGATCCGTGGGCCTTCGCCCGGATCGAGACCTTCCAGGGGCCGGCGTCCGTCCTGTATTCGAATTACTTCAGCGCCGATTTCGCGGGCACGCAGGCCCCGCTCGCGGGCATCACGAACCTGGTGCTGAAGGAACGGATTGACGCGCCGGTGACGCACATCGTGCTCGATGCGGGGTCGTGGACCACGCTCGGCGCGCGGTTCTACCACCAGGACCACACGGGCAGCCTCCACTACTTCTTCGGCACCACGTACGAGCAATCCGAGTACACGGACTACGGCGCGCCGGATTCCTGGCTGGGCATGCTCGACGACCCCGCCTACAAGACGATGAAGATCTACGGGAGGGCCACGTACTTTGCGGGCAGCCACCAGAAGATCTCCGTGTTCGCGCAGCACACGCTCCACAACGGGTTCACGGGCCGCATCAACCGCGACTACGATCACAACTACGACACGGTCAACGTCGTCTACGCGAACGACGTGGGTCCGAAGATGAACCTTCAGGTGAAGACCGGCCTCCGGAACTACGATCGCCGCTGGGGCGACGACAACTATCCGACGAGCCTGGCGCTCGTCGATCACTCCGGGGTCCAGCAGACGATCGTCCCGACGGATGTGACCGTCACGGTGAAGCACGGCCAGAACAGCGCGCTCGTGATCGGTGCGGATGGTCAGTACGCCATGTACGCCACCTACACGGAACCGAACGGCCCTCGGACGACCGGCAACGATTCGTCCACTGTGGGTACTGGTGTGTACCTGCAGGAGAAGTACGTCTCCGGCCGATGGGTTCTGCGGGCGGGAGGTCGTGTGAACTACATCGCGGACGCTTACACGCTCACCGGTGGCGCGGCGCCGGGACTCGCTGACAAGTCGTGGACGAAGTTCCTCTGGAGCACGGGCGCGCGGTTCAACGTCTCCGAGAAGGTCGCCGCATACGCCAACGCGGGGTCGAGCTTCATCTCGCCGGCGGCGAAGTCGGTGGGCGGTACGCTCGAGGCGGGCGACGCCGGGATCGTGGGTCGGAACGGCCAACTGCCGAATCCGGATCTCCAGCCGGAGAGCGGAATCGGCTCCGACTTCGGCATCGACATCGCCGCCACTCCGCGCACGACGATCGGGCTTCGAGGGTTCTACACCCGCGTCACCGACGCGATCGTCGACAACGTGATCTTCGGGACGCCCTCACAGACGCAGTCCGTGAACGCCGGGAACGTCAGCACCTACGGGTTCGAGGTGGTCTACGACCAGCGCGTCGCGGATCGCGCGCACGCGTTCGTCAACTTCACGCGGACGGCGACCCACATCGCGAACCCGCTCGACACGGACCAGAACGGGTCCGAGCTGTCGTTCGTCCCGGGCTACGTGTTCAATGCCGGACTGACGTGGGACGCCACGGCCAGCTTGAGGCTGTCGCCCTGCCTGCACGCGGTCGGCACGTATTACGACAGCACGTCGATGAGCGGGCGCTCGAGCTTCGGCCCGTACCAGGTCGTCAACCTGAAGATCGAACAGAATCTGTCCGGCACCGGCGACCGAGCCGTGGTGCTGTTCGCGGACCTGAACAACCTGACGAATCGCCGATACGTCATGCCGTGGCAGTTCCGCGATCCCGGGATCAACATCCTCGTGGGCCTGGACCTTCGATTCTGAGCACGGACGATATGATCGCGACGAGAGTGCGTCCGGCGGTCGTCTTCGCGGCGGTGGTCCTCGCGGCGACGGCCTGTACAACCCGGCAACCCAAGGTCACGCTGGAGCTGTTTCTGGTCAGCCCGGCGGGCGACCAAGCCGTCGCGTACGGAAGACTCTCGTCGGACCTGTCACGCGACAGTGCCGATCCCGACACCATCGCCCGCCGCCTCGCCGCGCCAACGTGCGCGCCGGCCGTCCTGCATTCGACCAGTTGGCGATGGGAGAAGAACGGGACGCTCGTCCTGACCTACCTGGCCTATTCCGAGGACCCGAAGTGCCGGACGGCAGAACCCTTGCGCCTCGCGTGGAGCGATCTGCTTCCGCCGCAATCCACGGACCCTCAGAAGCCGAGGCCCGCCGAGATTCGCGAGCAGGACGTCCTGGCCCATGGCATCAGGCACCTCACGTTCCTCGTGCGCTACTCCGCCGATCGACGCATCGCGGAGGCGCTGTCGCCGCGAAGCCTGCAGTTCTTCCAGTCGATGTGCGGCCAGTTGGCCGGGCGGTACGAGACGGCGAAGGAGTTCGCGGATTGCGGCGGACAGAGATGACGATGGCGTGGCGCCCTGCCGCGCCCGCCGTCCGGTCGCCTGGCAGCGAGCGCCAGCACCTGGCGTCCGGGCAGGCGTAGGGCGATAATCTCCGGCATGGCAGACCTCAGCAGAATCGGTGTGGCGATCGATGCGGATCTCCTCCAGCAGTTCGACCGTCTGATCGGCGACCGGGGGTACGGGAGCCGCTCCGAGGCGTTCCGGGACCTGATCCGCGACGCCCTCATCACCCAGGCCGCCGAGTCCGACGAGACGCCGGTCGTGGGCACGATCACGCTCGTCTACGACCACCACCAGCGGATGCTCAGCGATCGCCTGACCGCCATCCAGCACGAGCAGCACCACGCGATGCTCTCGACGCTCCACGTCCACCTGGATCACGACAACTGCCTCGAGGTGATTGTCGTCCGGGGGCCGGCGGGCCAGGTACGGCACGTCGCCGACGCCCTCATCAGCATGAAAGGCGTGACGCACGGCCGTCTCACCCTGACGAGCCCCAGGGCCCCGTCGAGTAAGGCGCCCACGCACAAGCACGTGGCGTCGTCGAAGGGCCGCAGACGAGGACGGGTCCGCAAGTCAGCGAAGACGTAGCGGACGCGCCCCGTCGGCCAGTCTCGACGACCGGATTCGAGGTGAGGTTCGTCCAGGCCGACACTGACTGCTCGCGAATGACCTGCGCGGTAGTGCCTGTCCCCGCGCTGCAGACGTCGTCGCGACGAAGTGGCCCTCTGCCGGGTCCGTCACGTCCACGCGCCGCCGCGCCTTCGAATCGAGCTTCACCAGCGTGGCTTCGAGGTCTGGCACCGCCGTCGATTGTGAGGCGACCACGATGTCGCAGGCAGGCACGCCGGACCAGTCACGAATCCCAGGTCCTGTCGGGAGTCATCATCGGCTCGATGTTCGCGGCCGGCGTGTCGATTCTCAAGTACCTCGCGAACGAGGCGGCCCCGCGCGATATCGTTTTGGGGTAGCCCGGATGCCTGGCTCCGAGGACAATCGGAGGAGGAGGACTGCCGATGAATGCGGTGACTGTGCTGGGCGTGGTTGGCCTCGCCGTCGTCTCCATCACGACCCACGAGGCCGCGCACGGCTTCGTGGCCGACCGCCTGGGGGATCCCACGGCGCGCGAACGGGGGCGGCTCACGCTGAACCCGATACCTCATATCGACCTGTTCTTCACGATCGTGCTGCCGCTCTTGCTCATCCTGTCGCGTTCGGGATTCATCTTCGGCGGGGCGAAGCCCGTTCCGGTGGACCTCTCGCGTCTGAGGCACCCGCGGCGGGACTGGGCGCTCGTGGGAGCGGCAGGGCCGGCGTCGAACGTGCTCATCGCCATCGGGCTGGCCGCCGTGCTTTCGGCCGCCACGCTCACGGGGCTGGCCGACGCGTCTTCCAGCCTGACGGAGATCCTCGCGATCGGGATCTTCCTGAATGCCCTGCTCGCCGTCTTCAACCTGATCCCGATCCCGCCACTCGACGGGTCGAGGGTCGCCCAGTACTTCCTCACGGGTGAGACCCTCGCACTGTATGGCCGGCTCGACCGGTTCGGCCTGCTCCTCATCCTGGCGGTGGTGTTCTTCGTCCCGCAGCTTCAGGTCGCGGTCAGTGGCGCGATCTACCGTCTCATCGAGCTCATCACGACCCCATTCGGCGTGGCGGCCCTCGTCGAGCCCGTGCTGCGGAGCGCGCTCGGCGGTTGAACTTCAACTCGTCGGCAGGTCACTCGACCCGGAGCGCGGTCTACGAGGTGGACGCCCAGCGTCGTGTCGGGGGTCGCCGGGCGCGCCTCCGCTCACCGTTGTCCAGCGGCTTCCCGATCGAGGCACCAGATGCCCCACCCGGCGTGCGCGGTGTGGTCTACCAGGCGCCTTGCCGGGACCGTGACGCGTCGCGATCGCCGCGGTCTACCGACAGGCCGGGTGTTCGCACTGGCAGCGAAGCTCGGTCAGGCCCCCGTTCTCCTTGCAGTATTCGCTGCAATAGTCCCCGTACTTCCCCTTGGCGGAGAGCACGCACTTGCAGGCCGGGTGGGCGCATCTCGACTGCGTACCGAGCGACGGAAGAACTGCGCTAGCCTGAATCCCTGGGCTTGGCGACTCTGCCGCACTCTACTCCTGTACGATATCAAGCGACGCGGGCGGCGGAGTGTTTCGTATGAGACAGCGTGGAGCCGGCTGAACGCCTGCCGGCCCGGGGGCATGCCGGCCGTTGGCATAGTGCAAGGCGGTGACCGAGAGGCGGCCGCCGCCGACGTGTGAAGGGAAGGCTCGCGGCCGCTCTGCGTTCTCATGCACCTCATCAGGCGTTCCGACCCGGCGGCGCACGTGCCGCGCACGATCGCGCGGTGGACCTGGTTGCCCGTGGGTGTCGCGGCGGTGTCGGCGCTGCACTACGTCACGCCGCCGGAGCACTTCGTTCTGCACGCGATCTACGAGCGGTTGCACTCCGTGCCGGTGGTCCTCTCGGCGTAGTGGTTCGGCGTTTCGGGCCGGCTCATTGCGCCGTCCCGTTGATCGAAGGCGAGCGCGGGACGGGGAAGCAGTTGCTGGCCAAAGCGATCCACGCGAACAGCGATCGCCGCCGCGGGCCGTTCGTGACCGTCAACTGCGCCGCCATCCCCGAGAACCTGCTCGAATCGGAGTTGTTCGGGCATCGCCGGGGAGCGTTCACCGGCGCCACCGCGGACAGACAGGCGAAGTTCGAAGCCGCGAATCGGGGGACCATCTTCCTGGACGAGATCGGGGATCTGCCACTCCTGTTGCAGGCGTTCAACCTGTATGCGTGGCCGGGCAATATCCGCGAGCTGGAGAATGTGATCGAGCGGGCGCTCGTGCTCGACCGCGACGGCATCCTTGGTCTCGACGACCTGCCCGACCGCCTCAAGGCCAGCGGCCAGCGAATCGGCGACCTGCGGATCGAATTGCCCGTCGAGGGGATTTCGCTCGAGGACGTCGAGCGCGACCTGCTGCTGGCCGCACTCGAGAAGCACAACTGGAACCAGACGCGCGCCGCCGCGTACCTCAATATCACCCGCAGCACGCTGCTCTATCGAATGCAGAAGTTTGGCTTGGAACGGGAGAAGGCGGCACCCTCTCCCCCGCATTGACGGGCGCGAGCGTGGCGCTCGCCGGGCGCAACCTGCTTGGCGGCGACGTGACCGTCGTCACATTCCGCCAAGAATAATGGCAATCGACAGTCCGAGCCCGAAGATGACACACGACAGGATGGTCATCCGGGCGAGGACGCCGGGCGAAACCGGGTTTGCGGCGCCGTCCATTACCGGTTTGCTCGTTGGTTGCCAGGCGTCCGCCGGTTCGGCGCGCGTGTGTTTGTCGTGCGTGGTCTCATGCGCGCCAGCGATGACCTGTTCGTGGGATGATCGCACCGTCATCATGCCGTGCTTCAGGTGATGGGAGACCAGCCACCAGTTCATGGGATATGCGGAGATGAAACCCGCCAGCAGGGCCATGGACATGATGAACCAGAAGGCCGGCGCCGAGGGACCGCGGCCCGCCGGCACGAGTATCGCCGTCACGGAGCCTGCGCCTATCTGGCCGCCCGGGATGTGCATCGGGCCGGGTGTTCGGACGGTGCGCGCCGCGACCCGGCATCACCCCGTTTGATCGGCTCGTCGAGACCGTCAACATCCCCAAGTCACGGCCAAAGGGTGTTCACAACGACACAGACACCCCGTCGCTCTTCCGGCATCTTGACTGAAGGGTTGTCGCGGCGGCGGCGCCGCCACCCGAGAGCTGCGCGGAGGCGGGTCGGCTCTGCGAACAGCTCGATCGCGCAGCAGCCCTCAGCGATGCCGTTCCGAGGGGAAGCCTGTCTGAACGAGCGAGGTATCACAATGGCAAAGGGGAAGAGCGTGGAGGGAGCGAAACCCTCGGATCGCCGGTCTCCGGTTTCCACTACTGGTCAGAGCGCTCGTGCGCGCGGTATGAGCAGCATCAAGCTGCTCGTCGTCGTCGATGTGACCGAGGCTTCAACCCGGGTGCTCCAGTACGTCGGCCGGTTTGCGGCCGGCTGCAACGGAACCGAGCTGCATCTCGCGTACATCTCCTCCCAGCCGCCGGCGGGATTGTTGGAAACCGGCGGCCCTGAGCTTCCCGAACGTGAAGAGCGACTCGGATCCAAGTTGCGGAGGCAGCGGCGCAGTTGGATGGCTCTGGCTGACAGGAAGGACTGGCGCGTTCTGCGTGCAGCAGAAGCCACCCTGCGGCGGAGCGGTATAGCCGCAGCACGCATTTCGGCCTATCTGTCATCTCCGCTGGACATGAGAACGGCGGTGGACGAAGTGCTCCTCCTGGCTCGAGAGCAGCGCTGCGGGACCGTGGTCGTCGGCCATCGCGCGCACTCCTGGTTCCGAGGGCTCGGTGGCGGCGACCTGGCCGACCAGCTCGTGCGGCGAGCGAAAGGCTACGCCGTGTGGGTCGTCGGCTGAACAGTCGTGCAGCCATCTTGGAGTGGGCAAGGACATTGGCGATCTTCCGCCGACCGTGTTCGGCCGGGTTGCGAACTCCCTGCTGGTCAGAGCTGTCGAGCTGAGCGTCTGCAGGAAACGCGGGCGGCTGGAGGGCCACCATACGGCCGCAGACTGCACGCTCGTGAGCCATGCGGGTGCCCGCCTGTGCGTTATTGAACATCACTCGTCGAGGCCTGGGCATATTGTGGCTCGAGGGGGTCTCTCATGGAGGATGTCATGTCAAAGCGATTCAAACCATGGATGTTCATGGTCATTGCGCTGGTTTTCGCGGGCGGACTCGCCCTCGCCTATGCAGCCAATGAAATCAGTATTGGCAATGTGGTGTTTCTGGAAGTGTGCACGCTGACTCTAGGCGTGCTCGCCGTGATCTTCCTGAGGAAGATGACCCACCCGGACGTGTCGGTGGAGCAAATGCTGTACAAGACCGATCATCCGACGCGAACGTAGGTTTCCCGTTTCAGTGCTCGTGAGCGCTTGCCCGACGGAGGTGTGAGTCCGTCGACGACGATCGTCCTCGCGGCGTTCGCGGGCAGTCTGCCGCTCAGCATCGTCTCGGGTGCCGTGCTCGGTGAGCGGATCGAACAACTCGGGGCTCGCCTCGGCTTCACCGAGGCCTTCGGCCCGCCCCCGTACAGCTCGCTGGTGATCCCGGTGGTAGATCGGATGGCTGACGCGGGTGTGTACGCTCATGATTAGACTTTGTCCTTGTCAGACGACGCCGCCAGCGTCTTGCTGACGATCGCCTGGGCCTCCTCCAGGATGCGGCGCAGATGGTCCGCCCCTCGGAAGCTCTCCGCATAGATCTTGTAGATGTCCTCGGTCCCCGACGGACGCGCCGCGAACCACCCGCTCCTGGCGACGACTTTCACCCCGCCGAGGGGCGCGCCGTTGCCCGGCGCGTGCGTGAGAACCGCCTGGATCTTCTCGCCCGCCAGCTCAGTGAGCGTGACCTGCTGGGGTGAGAGCTTCGCCAACAAGGCCTTTTGCTCCGGAGTGGCTGGCGCCTCGACGCGGTCGTACGCCGGCTCACCGAACTCGTGCGTGAGGTCGCGGTAGAGATCGCCGGGATCACGGCCCAGCCGGGCGGTGATCTCCGCGGCCAGCAACGCCGGCACGATGCCGTCTTTGTCCGTCGTCCACACCGAGCCGTCGAGACGCGCAAAGGAGGCCCCAGCGCTCTCCTCGCCGCCGAAGCCCAGCGAACCGTCGAGCAGGCCGCCTACGAACCACTTGAAGCCCACCGGCACCTCGTAGAGCGCCCGGCCCAGCTTGGCGGTCACGCGATCGATCATCTGGCTGCTCACCATCGTCTTGCCGATCGCCGCGTCCTTGCGCCAGCCTGGCCGGTGCTGGAGGAGGTACGAGATGGCCACTGACAGGTAATGGTTGGGCGGCAGCAATCCGGCGCTTCGGGTCACGATGCCGTGCCGGTCGTGGTCGGTGTCGCACGCCCACGCGACGTCGAAGCGATCCTTGATGTCGATCAACCGCTGCATCGCGTAGGGCGAGGAGGGATCCATGCGAATCTGGCCGTCCCAGTCCACGGTCATGAACCGGAAGGTCGGATCGACGACGTCGTTGACGACGGTGAGGTTCAGCCCGTAGCGCTGGGCAAGAGGCGCCCAGTAATGGACGCCGGCGCCTCCCAGCGGATCCACGCCAAGGCGGATCGTTGCGCCACGAATGGCGTCCATGTCGATCACGTGGCCGAGGTCGCCGATGTACGCGGCCTGGTAGTCATGCCGATGCGTCGTGCCGGCGCGAAGAGCCTTCTCATACGGAGTCCGGCGCACTCCCCGAAGACCGGCGGTGAGAAACTTGTTCGCCCTGGCTCCAATCCAATCGGTGATGTCGGAGTCCGCCGGGCCGCCGTTGGGCGGGTTGTATTTGAATCCGCCGTCATGGGGCGGGTTGTGCGACGGGGTGATCACGATGCCGTCGGAGAGCCCGGTCTTGCGCCCGCGGTTATACGTGAGAATCGCATGCGAGATCACGGGTGTCGGCGTGTACGTGTCCCGCTCGGCGACCATGACCTCCACACCGTTGGCCGAGAGGACCTCGAGCGCGCTCGCGAGCGCCGGCACCGACAGCGCGTGCGTGTCCATTCCAAGAAACAGCGGGCCGTCGATCTGATGCTGCGCTCGGTACAGGCATATCGCCTGGCTGATGGCCAGGATATGCCACTCGTTGAACGCCGTGTCGAACGACGACCCACGGTGCCCGGAGGTGCCGAAGGCCACCCGTTGCGCCGGGATCGACGAATCGGGCACGTCGGTGTAGTACGCCGTGACGAGCTCTGGCACGTCGACGAGTGTTCCGGGTGCTGGTGGCTTTCCCGCCGATGGGCTGATGTTCACTGATCCCTCGTCGATGAATTCGCTTCGGGGGGTTGTTTCCCAATCTCGCGTTCCGCCTGGAGCCAGTCCCGATCGGCCTGGCTGTCTCCCCGGAGTCGCTGCTCGTAGAGCTCATAGGCCCGTGTCGCGACCTGTGGCGCCAGGTCGAGCGGCCCCTTGGCCGGGAGCAGTGTCGCCGCGGGGTCGAACACCCGATACGCCAGCAGTTTCACGCGGTCGTTCACGAGGAACCACACCAGCGCATAGCCCCACACGAACCCGGCCCAGCCCCAGCCGAGGGGCGTCATGAACAGCCCGTAGACCGCTATCAACGTCGCCACGGCCTGCGTGCCGAGCACCGCTGCCCACAGAACCCGCGCCGGGCGAATGGACCAGAACGAGCGGCGCGTGCGCGTCAGGAAGATCGTCAGGTGCCCGGCCACCGACAGCTTCAGGTACATCAGGGTCTGGATGTGCGCGCGGTCGAGGTGGAAGACGCGCTCGCCGAGATAGAAGAGGCCGAACGCGGCGACGACCCCGATGACGCCCAGCACCGTGGAAATCCCCAGCACCACGCGCATGTTCCAGGCTTCGGGCCTGTCCTGGTAATGCACGTTGTCGTACGCGATGGACAGGATGGCGCCGTCGTTGAGCAGCGCCAGCATCACGATCATCACCGCGGTCACCGGATAGAAATTGAACACCAGGATCGCCAGCGTCATGAACAGGAGCACGCGCAGCGTTTCGGTGATGCGGTAGATCGCGTAGCTGTTCATCCGCTGGAAGATTCTCCGGCTCTCCTTGATCGCGTCGATGATCACCGACAGCCCGGGCGTCGTCAGCACGATGGACGCCGCGGCGCGCGCCGCGTCGGTCGCAGCCGACACGGCGATGCCGCAGTCGGCTTTCTTCAGCGCGGGAGCGTCATTCACCCCGTCGCCCGTCATGCCGACGATGTGGCCGCGCTGCTGCAGGACGTCCACGATATGGAACTTGTGTTCGGGAAAGACCTGGGCGAAACCATCGGCCTTCTCAATCGACTCGGCCACCTCTGCGCTCTCGTGCTTCTTCGAGTCGCCCAGGCTGCCGGCATCGAGGATATTCGTGCCCATGTCCAACTTCTTGGCGGTTTCCTTGGCGATGGCCAGGGCATCGCCCGTCACCATCTTGATCTTTACGCCCATCGCCCGCGCGGTAGCGATGGTGGCCTTGGCATCTGCTCGTGGCGGATCGAACAAAGGCAACACGCCAACACACTGCCATGGCCCGTCGCCCTCGGCCCGTGCCACCCCCAAAGAACGGAAGCCGCGGGCGGCAAATTCGTCGACGGCCTTCTCGACGGCGGCCTTGACTTGCCCGGCATTTGTCGACAACGCCACAATCACCTGCGGCGCACCCTTCGTCACCTTGAAGGTCTTTCCGTCTTTGGCTTTGACGGTGGCCTCGGTGCGTTTATGCACGGGGTCGAACGGCTGGAAATGAACCACGTCATAGGCCTTCAAGGCCTCTTTGTCTTTCAGCCCGCCCAGGACGGCCAGATCAATCGTGTCGTTGTTGTCCGCACGCGACGCCAGCGCGCCATCGAGGATCACTTGCTCGACGGGGACATCGTTCACGCTGAACGGGTCGCCCAGCGTCAGCTTGTTCTGGGTCAGCGTGCCGGTCTTGTCCGCGCACAGCACGTCCACGCCCGCCAATTCCTCGATGGCCACCAGCTTGCTCACGATCGCCTTCTTCCTGGCGAGCAGGCGCGCGCCGACCGCCATCGTCACCGACAGCACCGTGGGCATCGCCACGGGAATCGCGGCCACGGTCAGCACCAGGGCGAACTGCAACGTCGTGAGAATCGCGTCGCCGCGGTAGATCGCGACGGCAATGATCACCGCCACCAGCGCCACCGCCAAGATGATCAGGTAATTGCCGATCTTCAAGACCGCTCTTTGGAAGTGGCTGACGGTGTGCGCCTCCTGGACCAGTTGCGCCGTCTTGCCGAAGTAGGTCTTCGCGCCCGTGGCGTAGACCAGCGCGCCAATTTCGCCCTGGCGGATGATCGAACCCGAATAGACCGCGCCGCCCGGTGTGGCGGTGACGGGCAAGGACTCGCCGGTCAATGCCGATTGATCCACTTCCACCGGATCGCCGTCCAGCAAGCGCGCATCGGCCGGCACAATGTCACCCAGGCGCAATCGGATGACGTCGCCGGGAACCAGCTCACGTGCGGCCGGGGTGACCCACTTCCCGTCGCGCTTCACACGCGCCTTGATGGCGAGCTGGGCCTTCAAGGCCGCGATGGCATTGCCGGCCTGGCGTTCTTCCCAGAATCCGACCGCGGCGTTGGCCACCAGCAAGAGGAGGATGATGCAGAAATCCGGCCAGTGCCGGGCCACCGCCGAAAGGACCACGGCGGTTTCGATCATCCAGGGGATGGGGCCCCAATAGTACGAGAGGAACTTCAGGAACAGGTTGGTCTTCTTCTCCTCGATTTCGTTCGGCCCATATTGGGTCAGTCGCTTCTGCGCCTCGGCTTGACTGAGGCCGTCGGGCGACGACCCCAACTTCGCCTCCAGTTCCGGCATGGGAAGGGATTTCAAATCCTCCTTCGCATCGGGCTTCGAATCCGGCTTCGAGCCGGGACTATTTGTGATTGCGTGTTCCTGTTCCTGCATAGGAGGCCTCCCGTCATGTGCTCCATGGTCTCTCGCCCATGCAACAGCTCTTTCTGATCCAGGGAGTCTGCGTTGAATGTCCCATGGCTTCCAACCTAAATGAGAGACCGCGATTCTGAGTCATCTGTCTCTGTGGCGCGGGGCTTCAGCCCCGCGACCCTTCGGCAGGCTCAGGGTCGCCCCGAGCCTGCGTCGAGGGGCGATCGGCGGGCCTGAAGGCCCTCTATGAAGCGGCCCCCCGAGTCAAGATCAGACGGATCCTGTACCGGGCGCCTCACGAGGCCTGCGCGACCCGCCGTTACATTGAGTTCGGGCCAGGAGCCCGTCCCGCATCGACCGGGGACCGGCTCCGCTCGAACGGTCCCCGACCTGCCGTGCGCCGATCCGCCGCGAGATGTCGAGACTCGCACCACGAGGTGTCTCAGCCTTCTATTCGCGTTCCACGGGGGCGGCCTGGGCCGCCGACGCACGAGAGGCTGCGAGACGGGGACGGCGCCCTCTGCCCCACGAGCCTCGAGGGCCCCGGGCCTTCACCGCGCTCGTCCCCGTCGACATCCCACCCCGGATCCTCTGCTGCGCCGCGTCGCGACGATCGCTACGCGGCCGGCCGCGTCGCCCGACGCCGGTCTTCGTGGTCCGCGACGAACGTGGCGCCGTCGCGCAGCAGCGCAAACAGGATCCGCGCCAGCCGACGCGCCAGCGCCACCACCGCGATGCCTTTCCCCCGACGGGCCACGAGCGCCTCGCCCCAGCGCTTCAGGGCCTGGGCGGGCGCGGCCGTCGCTCGTAACAGCCGCCAGGCGGCTTGCACCAGCAGCCAGCGCATCCGGGAGGGCCCGGCTTTCGTGATCCGCCCCGACCGATGCCCTTCGCCCGAACTCCGGTCGCGCGGCACCAGCCCGAGATACGCGGTCAGCTGCGCCGCGTCGGCAAAGCGCCCGGCGTCGTCCACCGTCGCCACAAACGCCGCCGCCGTGATCGGACCAATACTCGGCACGCTCTGCAACGCCTGCACGCGCGCATCCCCGGCCGTCAGGGCCACCAACTGCGCCTCGCTCGCCTCGATCCCGGCCGTCAGGGTCGTCACCGCGGTCAGGAGCGGGGCCAAGGTGGTCGCCAGCGGCGCCGGCAGGCCCAGCCCGGTCACCTGCGCGACGAAGCCCTCGGCACTGCACCCCGGCACCCGGTGCCCCTGGCCTCGCACCAGCGCCCGTGTCGTCGAAATCAGCCGCGTGCGCGAGGCCACCAACTGCGCCCGTGCCGTCAGCACCTGGCGCACCGCCCACTGCTCGGCCGACACGCGGTGCACCGCCCGATACGTGCCCGTCCGGCTCGCCGTCGCCAACGCGAGCGCGTCCCGCCGATCATTCTTCTGCCGCGCGCCCCGTCGCGGGTACATCGGCGCGTAGCCCGGATCCGCGACCACCACCGCGTGCCCCAGCGCGCCCAGGCACTGCGCCACCCACTCGCTCTCCGTGCTCGCCTCCAGCAGGATCTGCGCGCGCGGCTGGCCCCCGAACAGCTCGACGAACCGGGCCCGCGTCGTCCGGATCCGCCGCTCCACCACCTCACCCGTCTCCCGGAGCCAGCAAATTTGGCTATCCCGTTTGTGCAGGTCGATGCCAATATGATCCACGGCTGATCTCCTTTGTGCGCCTTGAGCGCGTTACTCACTGTGGAGCGTCACGCTACCACGCGAGGAGATCAGCCGCTTCATCCCATCTGCCCCACAGCCCCACGACTCACAATCGCGGCCTCCTCTTTAGCCACAATCGGCGCCATGCACTTCTGTTTCGGCGAGCGGTGCATAGGGCCCGGCGTATTCACCCGTGTCGGCCTCGGCCGCAGCCGCTACGGCCGTGAGCATCAACGGCCGCTTCAGCAGGGGATTGCGAACAGATAGATCTGGCCCGACCGACAGGTAGTTCGCGGCTCGCCAATAGGCGTCCATCTTGCGCAGCAGGTCCGGCGTCAGGGTGTTGGTGGTCATGGGTCACGTGCCTCGAGTCGGGCTGAGAATGAGGGCGCGCGCGATGCTCTTGCCGTGACGGACGGCGGCCAGGCTGGCGCCATTGCCGAGGTGCGCGCTTGCCCGCCTCGACCTCGCGGCCGCGAAGGGTCGTGTGATCCTCATCCCTGGCGATGCGGTGCAGTTCCGCCAGCAGCTTTGGCGTGACCCGCTCCGGTTCGGAATGCGTCAGGCCTTGAACGACACGATGTCCCACGGCCTTGACCGACGCGAAGATGGGCTGGGCCTCGAGCCAGTCCAGAAGAACAGCCGTCGCCGTGCGGTGGTCGGTGGCGGCAACCCGGCGGGAGACCTGCGGTGATCCGGTCGGATCGTCGACGATAACCGTCGTGCCGCGCGAACCGATGCGATCGATCTTACCCTGGAGCCGTCGCCGCGGCGTGTCGCCGGCCTCGAACACCGCGAACCGGATGCTCGACGAGCCGCCGTTGAGCGTCAGAACGCACGGCGATCTCGAGGTCATGGGCCGCATCCCGAGAGGTCATCCAGGCTCGCCGCCGGACGCGGCGGATCGCGACCCTGGATGCGCGTCGCAACCGGCACAGTCGACCGGCGCCGACCTCACGCGCAGCAGTTCCGTGTCTTCCCGTCGTGATGTTCGGCCCCCAGGAGGATCTCCTTGCTCTTGGCCACTTCGTCGCGGGTGCCGTGGGCGATGACCACGAACTTGCCCGCCTTGATCTGCGTTTCGTAGGCGAGGACGCTGTCCTTGGGGATGCCGATGCTGTAGAGGCCCGCCCCCAACGCGCTCATGCCCCCGACGATCGTCGCCCCCTCCAGGGCCCCGACGATCCAGGCCACGAGGGGCCCGGCCGCGAACAGCGGCCCAACGCCGGGGATGATGAACAACGCCGACCCGAAGAGCATCCCCCAGAGTCCGCCCCAGAACGCGCCCGTCTTGCCCCACGCCTTCACGCGGTCACCGGTGTTGTAGTAGCCGACGACACCTTCTTCGGTCGAGTAATCTCGACCGACGATAGACAGCGTCCGCATGTTGAAGCCCGACTTCTGGAGCGTGCGGATGGCCGCTTCGGCGGCCCGATGGCTGTCGTACACGGCGACGGCGCTTCCGTGATCTGAAGTCCCGACACGGGGCGGCGTCTCCAACACAGTTGTTGCGTGTTCTGTCATGGGCTGTCTCCCTCTGTTCGAGTGACTCGGGTCGCCGTCTAACGACCACCATGACTACGATGCGGCCCAACCCTCGCAAGGGGATGTACCAAAGTGAACAGGGCGAGCGGCGGCGACCAGCGTGGCATTTCTCTCGGGCCGTGCTCGTCCGCAACCCGCCGATTGGAAGTGTGCTACCGTGTCGAGGCCGGCAGTGCGGCCATGGACACGCCTGAGTAACGGCCGCGCGTGCGGCAGGTTCCCTTCAGGCGCGTTCTTCAGACCCGGTGTCGGCGCAAGGGCGGCGCGCCACGCGCCTCCTCGACCGTGAGGCCGGGACGCGTCATCACTTCATGTACTTGTCCAGGAAGTCGATCACCGTCTTCCATGTCGGCACGAAGGGCGTCGGGTTCACCACCGTGCAGCCGGCGGCCGACGTGGAGCGCACGGTCGCCGCCTCGCGGAGCGCCGCGTCGGTCAGGAACCCGTTCCAGTTCCCGTGCGGAGCCTTGGGAAGGCTGATGAACACGGCGTCCTTGCAGGCCTTGTTCAGCGCCATGTACAGCTGTTCGCCCTGGTTGTGCGGCACGAGCTGATCCGAGTCGCCGTGCAGGATCATGATCGGCGGGTCGGCCGGCGTGATGTAGGTGAGCGGGCTGGCGGCCTTCACCTTGTCCGGGCAGGTCTGGATCGCGCAGCCCACGAGCCGCGACTCGGGCGAGTTCTCGCTGTCGTGGCACGCCGGCCCGTCGCACTTCCGCAAAGCCCAGAAGTCCATCGTCAGGAAGTTCGTCGGCGGATAGAACGCGACCGCCGCCTGCACCGCGCTCGACACGCCGGTAGTGCCCACCGTCCCCTCGAACTGGGGCGCATCGCCCGTCACGGCGGCCATGGCGGTCGTCCACCCGCCCGAACTGTCGCCCATGATGGCGATGTGGTCCGCGTCGAAGCGGTACTTGGCGGCATTCGCCCGCAGCCACCGGATCGCGGCCTTGATGTCGTGCAACTGTCCCGGGAACTGCACCTGCGAACTGGAACGGATCGAGACGCCAGCGACGGCGTAGCCGGCGGGATTCAGTTGCGCCGCGACGCCCTGCGCGCCGTTCTTGCCGCTGTCCGCCATCCACGCCGACCCCGCCGTCCAGACGACGACCGGGATCGGCCCGGTCGCCCCAGCGGGTATGTAGAGGTCGAGCTTGTGGCCGTTGCTCGTCGCCGGGTCCGCCGGCGCGTAGTCGATGTTCGTGAAGGTCGGAGCAGGCCCGGGCAGTGCGCCCCGTGTGCCGGGTCCGCCCGGCCCGCCCCTTCCCGCAGGCGGCTGGGTGCCGCCGCCGATCGGCGGTGCCCCGGCCGGGGGCTGCGCGTGCGCCGCCAGCGAGACCGAGAGGATCAACCCAACCAGCAACGTGCGCGAACACCTCATTCCGTCCTCCTTGAATCGGCCCGGCCTCGAGGGAGCGCCTGTTCCGACCGAATCCGCTCTCGCCAGGACGCACCACGTGGTGACCCTCTGACTCGCGCGCAAGGCGTCCGGCGAACTCATGGGGTGAACCGCCGCGTCAGTGGGTGAATCCCAGCGTCGTCAACCCCTGCATCATCAGGCCGATGTTGTCGATCTTCACGATCTTGCCGCCAACGACCTTGAACAGTTCCGAGACGTACATGACGTTCTGGGTCGGGCTCTTCAGATAGTGCAGCATCGTAACGCCGAATACGAGCCCGCGTTCGGGGTCGACGATGGGGAAGCGCTGCTCGGTTGCCGGCCCCCAGGGCGGGTTGCCGGCGTTCGACGAGATGCACGTTCTCGCCGGTCCTCCCTCGACGTTGTTGCTGGCGACGTTGGTGATCTGCTGGCCGCTGTGGAAGCGGTTGCAGGCGGCCTCGTCATAATCCTCGGCGATCGGCACGTGCGTCGTGAGCGTGTGGAAGTACCTCCGGCCGAGCGCCTCGAGCGCGACGCGCGTCATGCGCTGCTCCGGGGGCAGGACCGCGGTCATCTGCGGATCGAGATTCCACACGTAGGCCGAGACGACCCGCGGCGACATGTCCGCGGAGATTTCCACGTCCGAAATGCGCCCGCCTGGAACGACCTTCAGCCGGGTCGAGATGTAGCCCGGCTTCCCATCGGACAGCTCGACGCCGGCCCGCGACAGGACATTGCCGCTGATCGGATCGGCGACGGTCCACTCGGACCGGATGCTCTTGACCTGCTTCCACGTGGTGGCGCCCAGTTCCACAACCTTCGTGTTTTCGCGGATTTCGGTCAGGCCGGCCAGCGGCACCGCGCCCGGTCTTCCCGCGGTCATGGCCGAGAGGAAGTCCTTCATGACCGTCGTCAGGCACGCCTGATCGCAGGCCGCAGCCGGCGTGGACGGCGCCTGGGCGGCCGTTCGCGTCGATGACGCCGCGGCGAGCACGAGCGCGAGGGAGGTGGCACACAGCAGAGCGGTCAGTCGTTTCACGAGAATCATCACTACTCCTGTCTGGCGGCAGCGGTCGGCTGCCGAATCGGCACGATCGCTACGTTAGGAGAGCGGCGCTCTCGGATCAAGAAGGCACCTGGCGGTAACCGGGCTCCCGGGGACCTCTCACGTAATGGCACCGCAGCGCCCATTTCCACAAATCGTGCGAGTCTGCCGGCCGGCACGGCCAGGCCCGGCATCATGTCTACTTCCGATCGAGCGCAACGTACTTACCTGCAGCGAGTTCGTGGTAGGCCAGGAGATCCACGCGGCGGCTCCGCGTCTCAAGCGCGGCGGCGCTCTCGAGGATGGCCTGCATCGATTGGTCATCGTCGTTGAATCCCGGCACGACGGCAACGCGCAGGATGATATCGGCGCCGCGCGCCGCCAGGCGGTTTCGGCGTCGCGGGTGGGTCAGGATCGCTCCGCGCCGCTCGGAGGTCTGTCTACTCGAGAGACAATCGCAGGGACTTGAAGTCCAAGTTGACGGTGCGTCTTCGACCGAGAAGATCCATCCCGAGCCAAACGTCGTACCAGTCCCGATCCACCCGTTCGTCCTTTGGCAACACCTGAGCCGGGCACAGGAGGAGGTCGGCGCCGCCTACGCTGAGTGTCAACTCGGGCAGGTTGGCGACTCGCACCTCGGTCGAACCACCCACCCCACGAAGGCGAACGGACGTCTCCGTGGCGCCGTGCCCGACGACCTTCGGGAACCGCTGAGCGAAGCGCTGTGTGAGGTACGTCCTACTGGCACCTGTGTCCAGCCACATGTTGATGGTCTGGGCACCGACCATGCCTTCTACCACGGGTGTCACGCCGTGGAAGCACATGTTCGGACGTTCCCCTCCGCGGCGAGAAGGATACGAGCCGACCCGAAGCACACGCTCGCCGTTCCAACGCAGGCCTCCGAGGGCCACCAGCACCGGAATCCCGAGCATGCCCTGCTTGTCAGGCGGCAAGTCGACAAACGGCAGCGCGTCCTTCCGGACCACCAAGAAAGCCACATGCCGGAGCTCGAAACCGCCGACGGTCAGCCGATCGGCTACGACGAAACGGACGGGAACCTCGTTGCCCGATGCACCATCTTGGAAGGTGGATGTGGCGACGCCGTGGATTGGAAGGCCGAGCCGCTTCGCCTCCGTCTCGCTGATCAGCGATATGTCCACGCCGCTGTCGAACCCGTACTTGGCAGGCCTCCCGTTGACGGCGACCGGGATGAAGAAGTCCTCTGTCATCTGAACGCCGGTGAGGCGGCCGGCCTTTGCGGACAGGTCCGGGGAATGACTCAACGCCGAGAAGAGCGCCACGCCGGCCTCGAGGCCTGGGGTTTCTGGAATGAGCTTCTGCATGGCGGCGAGGTGAGCGTGGGTGAACCGATATCGTCCAGTCCGCATGTACGCATGGGCCAGGAGCCCATGGGCCTCGAGCGCCTGCTGAACGTCGCTGGGAGTCTCGATGACGGCCCGGAAGTGCCGTTCGGCGGCATCCACTTCGTTGAACGCGCACGCGACGGCACCTCGATAGAACGCTGGTGAGTCCGGTGACCGCTCGACCGCGTCGCGGAGTTTGAACCAGTCATGCGACGCGAAGAGCGCCGCCAACTCGGGGTGGGCTCGGTCTCCGGCATCAGGTTGGGCCGTGGTGTCCTCGACGCCGGGAACCCGGCCGTGTGAGCCTTGCCCGTGCGCGGCCCAGGCCAACGCCACCCCGCAGAGGACAAGGGACCAGAGGAACGGTGTTCGAGAATGCATGGCACACGCGTCTACTGGCCGGGTTCCCCGTTCTGGTTCGAATCCGGCGACCTGTCGGCCCCCGGTCAAGAGGCCTGCCAGCAGCACCGCCAGGATCCCCGTCAGGAAGATGCCGTCGAAGGTGCCGGCGCCGCCGATGGAGGCGACCGGCGCCCCGAGCCCGCGGATCCGGCCCAGGTTCAAGAGGTCCGCGCCGATGAGCGTGCCGAGGCTTCCGGCGATGTAGGCCAGCGGAGCGGCGTATTGCCGGGAGAGCAGCAGCACCACGCCGGTCGTGACCAGGCTCGGCATGAATGTCGGTTCCACGATGCCGACGCCCGGAACCGGCTGCGCCACCAGGTGAACCAGGCCCGCGACGATGAAGACGGCGACCGCGCTGAGGCCGTAGATGCGATGCTTCACCATCAGATAGACGGAGAGGAGCGTCGGGATGACGGCGCCGCCCAGGTTGAGGGCGATAATCGTCTTCGGTTCGGTCAGGAGCTGGGGCACGACGTACTGCATGCCGAAGAAAGTGACGATCCCCTCGGTGTAGATGCGCTCGGCCGGCAGCTCCGCCGCCGGGATGTTGATGTAGCTGCCAAGCAGCGAGCCCGCCAGCAGCACGAACATGTACCGTCGGTCCACGCCCATGCTCTGGTAGGCGTAGCTGAGCACCCCGACCTCGAGCAGCACGAACACGAAGCCCGCGACAAACAGGAGCCCCAGGAAGAAAGGCCAGGCCAGTGGGATGTAGTGCATCACTGCCTCCGCTGATCGACGATGGACCGCCTTGTCGGCGGCTCGCCGCACATGGCGAACGCACGGACGGATCGCTCCTTCGCCGGTCGGCAGCGCCCTGACGCCGGCATCACACCCACGCGAGCGGGACGAGGCCGGCAACGGCCAGCGCGACGAGCAGGACGAGGCTCATGGCGCCCGTGGTGCGATCGGACACGGCGTAGGCGTAGATCCCCTTCACGACGTTGTTGCTGCTCGCCGCAATCAGGATCGCCACGGCCGCCGACGCCAGCGGCGTGCTGCTGCCGCCGGCCTGGGTCAGGCCCATGATGAACGGATCCACATCGGTGACGCCCATCAGGCCGGCCAGGGCATATAGCCCGACGTGGCCGAGGTATGTGATGGCCAGCTGCGTGGCGACCACCATCGCGAGGAAGAGCAACGCGAACAGTGCCGCGGCGCCCAGTTCGAGCGGGTTCCTGGGTGCGATGGCTTCGCCGGTCTCCGCGCCGCGTCCGTCGGAGACGCGCGACCAGAGCCACCCGGCGCCAATCGTCATCGCCGCGAGCGAGACGAACGGGGGCCCGAGTAGCGCGAGCAGGGACCGATTGAACAGTGCGATCAGCGCCGCCAGGCGGAGGTACATCATGCCCGAGGCGATCAACGTGCAGCCGGACAGGAGGTGCGGTCGGGCCTCGCGTGCCGCGCGCCTGCCCAGCACCACCGTGGTCACCGTCGACGAATACGCGCCGCCGAGCACCGCCGCCAGCACCAATCCGCCCTGGCCTCTCCTGAGCCGCTGAATCACGTAGCTGCCGTAGGACACGGCGCTGACGGCCACCACGACCAGCCACGTCTGCGACGGGTTGATGTGAAACGGGCCCAGCGCCTTGTCGGGCAGAATCGGCAGGATGACTGCCGTCAGCAGCAGGAACTTCGTGAACGTCAGGATCTCGTCGGCCGAGATCCGGCGAGCCAGGCCTTCGAGTGCCGACTTCAGCTCCAGCAGGAACATGCCCGCCACGCTCAGCGTCGTCGCAACCCACAAGGCGTCGCGCGCGACCAGCGCGCCGGCCAGGTAGGTGGCGAGCGCCGAGATTTCGGACGTCGCCCCCGCGGTTTCGGCAGTTTGCAGCTTGTGCCAGTACCAGATCCACAGGAATCCGGCCACGACGACCAGCCCGGCCACCACCGGCAGCACCTGGTTTCCAGCCAGGTAAGCGGCGGCGTAGCCGATGAGCCCGATGAGAGGGAAGGTCCGCACGCCGCCGAACGTCGAACCCCTTCCGGCGGTCCTGTGTTCCTCGCGTTCAAGGCCCATGAGGAAGGACAGGAACAGGACCAGAACGATCTTGACGGCCTCCGGCGGCAGCGCGTTCTCAATCCCGCTGAACACTGCCGTAGTCTAGCGCCCCACCGGGCACCTGTCATCCGGATATCTCGCTGATATCTCGCCGGCGGATCCGCCAGGGGGCGAACGCGAACAGCCGGATTCGCGGGCGGCGTCGAGCGCCCCAGCGCTCCCCCCGACCGATTCGAGTGTCACCCCGTTTCAGACTGGACACCCCGTCACGCCAAAAGTGAGTGTTCCCGAGATTGGACACTTGACAGGCTCGTTCCGCCGCGCTAGATTGAGTATGTGAGTGAGCACACACTAACTAAAAAACCACGGCGGCCCCGCATGACCTCCGCCGCCCGGCGGGAGCAGATCCTCGACCGGGCGAGCGAGCTGGCCACCGAGGCCGGCCTGGGCCAGATGACCATGAAGCGCATCGCCGGTCGCGTGGGGTTCTCCGAAACCGCCATCTACCGGCACTTCCCGACCAAGCAGGCACTGTTGCTCGGCCTGATGGCCCGCCTCGAGGTCCAACTCCTGGTGCCGATTCGCGCGATCGCCGTGAAGACCGACCTGGCACCCACCGCGCGCCTGCGGCAGATCGTCCAGCACCACCTGACGCTCGTTCTCGAGCGCCACAGCCTTCCGATCCAGTTGCTCGCCGAGGCGTCGGCCGCGGGAGATCCGGTGCTGCTGTCGCGGATGCGCGCGATCATGCGCGGCTACGTGGACCTGCTGGTGCGCCTGGCCGAGGACGCCATTGCCGCGGGCGGCCTGGCGCCCGACATCGACCCGGGTGTCCTGGCCGTCTGGCTGCTCGGCGGTCCGGCCGCGATGGCCATCGAACACCGCCTGCGCCTCGACCCCTCCCTGGAGCGGAGTGTCGCAGGACAGCTGGTGCCGTTCATGTTCCGGTTGCTCACTGGTGTGGCAGACACGCCGCGATGAGTTGTCGCGGCGTCCGGGTGAGGTTTCGAGAGGAATTCGTATGGCCCCTGAAGATCCGAACGTTCCCGTCGCGGCCGTCCAAACCCTGCCCGCGCCACGCCGCGGGTGGTCCTCCGCCGCCCTCTGGCGGGTGGGGCTCTCCGTCATCGTCATCCTCGTGCTCTTGCTCTGGATCCTGGGCGCGTTCCGAGGCGGTGTCATCCCCGCCCGCAATGAGGCGGTCTCCGAGGAGTCGGCGGCCGGCTTGCCCACGCGGACGCTGGCGATGCAGTCGGTGCCGGCGGCCACCGAGACCGTCGGCACCGTCGAGGCCGAGCAGATTGCCTCGGTGACGTCGCGGGTGGTGGCCGAGGTCACAGACCTGCGGGTGGCGGCCGGCCAGCGCGTCGCCACCGGAACGACCCTCGCGGTCCTCGACGACCGGGACCTGCAGCGCCGGGTGGAACAGGCGCAGGACGGCGTGCGCAGCGCGGAAGCCACGCTGGCGCAGGCGCGGGCCGACTACGCCCGCGACAAGCCCCTGTTCGAGCAGAAGGTGATCACCCCCTACGACTTCGAGCACACCAAGACGGCGCTCGACATCGCGGACGCCAACCTGCACCGCCTTCAGCAGGCCGCGCGCGAGGCCGAGGTCAGCTTGTCGTACGCGACCATTCGCAGCCCGTTCGCGGGCACCGTCGTGGACAAGCTGACGAACGTGGGCGACCTGGCCGCCCCGGGGAAACCCCTGCTGACGATGTACGAACAGGGCCGGCTGTGGTTCGCCGCCAACGTGCCGGAGGACCTGCTCGGCCGCATCCACGTCGGCGACACGCTGACGTTCCAGATCGACGCGCTCGGAGGCGATCGGCAGGGGCGGGTCGTCGAGATCGTGCCCTCGGCCGATCCGGCGAGCCGGGCCGTCGTCGTCCGGCTGCGCATGACGGACACGACGGACGTCCTGCCGGGGATGTTCGGCCGCATGCGGGTTCCCCTGGACGCGGAACAGGTCCTGGCGCTGCCGGCGTCCGCGGTGGTTCGCGCGGGGCAGTTGACGATGGTCGACGTGGTCCGCGGCACGCGCCTCGAGCGGCGGACCGTGCAGCTCGGGCGCGCCGCCGGGGACGGGTTCGAGGTGCTCAGCGGCCTCGCGGCCGGCGAAACCGTCGTCGTGCGCGGCGGCGCCGACGCCCCGCAGGGGAGGGCGGTCCGATGACGGCCCCGCACGACTCCCTCACCATCCGCATCGTCCGGAAGTTCCTGGACTCGAACCTGTCGGTGGTGTTCATCCTGGTGTCGATCGCCGCCGGCGCGCTCGCCCTGACGATCACCCCCCGGGAGGAGGAGCCGCAGATCACCGTGGCGGCGGCGAACGTGATGGTGTCGTTCCCGGGGCGCAGCGCCGGGGACGTCGAGCAGCTCGTCTCCACCCCCCTCGAGAAGATGCTCTACCAGATCCCCGGCGTGGAATACGTCTATTCCCGCTCCATGCCGGGACAGAGCATCGTCACGGTGCGGTTCTACGTCGGGCAGCCGCTCGAGCCCAGCTACGTCAAGCTGATTCGCAAGCTCAACGAGAACATGGACCGGATGACGCCGGGCGCGTCGGGATGGGCAATCAAGCCGATCGACGTGGACGACGTGCCGATTGTCACGTTCACCCTGACCAGCGGGACGCGGGGCGATTACGAACTGCGGCGCATGGCCGACGAACTGGTCGCGCGCCTGCAGGGTGTGGACAACGCCGGCGTGGCGTACGTCGTGGGCGGCCGCCCGCGCGAGCTGCTGATCCGGCCGTCCGCCACGCGGATGGCGTCGTACGGGATCGCGTCGCTCGACCTCGGCCGCGCCATCCAGGCCTCCAATTCCAGCCTCCTCGCGGGCGCCTTCGACCGCGACGACCGGGCCGTGCGCGTGCAGGCCGGGCAGTTCATTGCCGACGCGCGGGATCTCGGGGGCCTGGTGGTCGGCGTGTGGAGCGGCCGGCCGGTGTACCTGCGCGACGTGGCCGACGTCGCCGACGGCCCCGGAGAGTTCACCGATTACGTGCGCTTCCACCGCGGGCTGGCCTGGGACCATCCCAAGGAGGAGGGGGCCGTGGGCAGCCTCGTCGGAGGCCCCGGGGCGGTCGCGCCGCCGCCGGGAGCCGAGCAGCCGGGGGTGACGATCGCGCTCGCCAAGAAGCACGGGACGAACAACGTGTGGGTGGCCGACGACCTGCTGGCACGGATGACCGAGCTCAGAACGCAGGTGCTTCCCGCCGACGTGCAGGTGGTCGTCACCCGCAACTACGGCGTCACCGCCAACGACAAGGTCGGGGAGCTGCAGGAGGGCCTCATCGTCGCCATCGTGGTGGTGATGGCGCTGCTGGCCATCGGACTCGGGTTCCGGCAGGCGCTGGTGGTGGCCATCGTCGTGCCGTGCGTGTTCGGCCTGACGCTCATCGTCAACTACTTCCTCGGCTTCTCGATCAACCGCGTCTCGCTGTTCGCGCTGACCGTGTCGATCGGCCTGCTGGTGGACGATCCGATCGTGGACGTCGAGAACATCCACCGCCACTTCCAGCTCATGGGGCGAGCCACGGTTGACATCGTACTCGAAGCGGTCAACGAGGTCAGGCCGCCGCTCATCGCCGCCACCTTCGCGGTGATCCTGTCGTTCCTCCCGCTGCTGTTCGTGACCGACATGATGGGGCAGTACCTGCGTCCGATGGCCGCCAACGTGCCGGTCACCATGCTCATGTCGCTGGCCGTGTCGTTCACGATCACGCCGTGGCTGGCCTACCACATGCTCAAGCGCCACGCCTCGGACGGAGACGCTCACGGGGCGCCGAAGGCAGGGGTATCGGGCCCGCGTCGGTTCTTCAACCGAACACTCCGGCCCCTCATCGAGCGGCCGCGGCTGGGCCGGCTGTTCCTGCTCCTCGTGTTCGTGCTGTTCGTCGGGAGCGTGCTGCTGGTGCTGACCCGGCGCGTCCAGGTGAAGCAGCTGCCCTACGACAACAAAGACGAGATCCTGCTCGTGCTCGACCTGCCGGTGGGCACCACCTTGGAGCGCACGGACGCCGCGGCTCGCGATTTCGAGCGGTACCTGCGCTCGGTTCCGGAAGTCACCGATTTCGAGGCGTACGTGGGGACGGCGTCGCCGGTGGATTTCAACGGCTTGATGCGGCAGTACTTCCTGCGCCGGGCGCCGAACCGCGCCGACATCAGGGTCAACCTGATCCACAAGACCGAGCGCGCCGCGTCGAGCCACGCCCTCGGGCTGCGCCTGCGCGCCGACCTCACGGCCATCGCCGCCCGCAACAACGTCAAGCTGAAGATCGTCGAACTGCCCGCCGGGCCGCCGGCCATGGCCACGCTCGTCGCCGCGGTGTACGGCGGCCCGACGCAGTCGTACGAGGACCTGATCGGGGCGGCGTCGATCGTCAAGGCCCGCCTGCGCCGCGAACCCGGCATCGTGGACATCGACGACACGGTCGAGGAGGACCAGACCAAGTACGTGTTCGACGTGGACAAGCAGAAGGCGGCCCTCAACGGCATCTCGACCGACGACGTCGCCCGCACGATGGCGCTCGCCGTCGACAGCCAGGCCGCGGGCATCGCCCAGGTGCCGCACGAGCGGACCCCCGTCCGGATCGCGCTCTGGTTCCCCCGCGTGGAGCGGTCGAGCCTGGTGGACCTCTCGCGCATGTACGTCAAGGGCGCCGCGGGCAACCTGGTGGCGCTGTCGGAGCTGGGCGCCTGGCACACGGCAATCGAGGACAAGACGATTTACCACCGCCAGCTCCAGCGCGTGGTCTACGTGCTTGGCGAGATGGCGGGGCGCCCGCCGGTCGAGACGATCCTCGACCTCCGGGCCGACCAGGTGCAGGACGGCACGCGCGCCTTCATCGACGAGAAGGCGACGATCGTCCCTCTCAGCGCGCGGACGATGTTCCGCAAGGGCGGCGGAGTGCCGTGGGAGGTACCTCGCGGGATCACCATCGGCTGGTGGGACGAAGGCGAGATGTACATCACGATCCACCTGTTCCGGGACCTGGGCTTCGCGATGCTGGCCGCGCTCATCGCGATTTACATCATCCTGATGAACCAGACCGGGTCCTACGCGCTGCCGCTCACGATCATGCTGGCCATCCCGCTGATGGTGATCGGGGTGCTGCCCGGCTTCTGGCTCCTGAACCACGTCGGGACGCACCAGATCGGCGCCTTCAGGAACCCGGTGTTCTTCGGTGGGCCGGCGTTCATCGGCATGATCGCGCTCGCCGGGATCGTCACCAGGAACTCGATCATCATCGTGGACTTCATCCAGCTCGGGCTGATGCGCGGGCTCTCGCTCGAGGAAGCCATCCTCGACAGCGTCTCGATCCGCCTGCGGCCCATCCTGCTGACGTCCGGTGCCGCGGTGCTCGGCGTCCTGCCGATCACGGTCGACACCGTGTTCGGCGGCATGGCGTGGTCCCTCATCTTCGGGTTGATCGTGTCGACGGCGTTCTCGCTCTTCGTGATTCCGGTGACCTATTACCTCGTGTACGCGAAGGCGCCCGACCACGGCCTCCCCGACACCATCCGTCGGAAGCTGGCCGCCAGCGTTCGGCAGGAGCCGGCCGGCCGCGAGTGACGGCTGGCCCGGGAAGCGACCTATGAAACTGTGGATGACACTCGTCGTGCCGTTTGCGCTTGGTTCGGTCGTCGCCGGCGCGCAGGACGCGCCTGCCCCGGCGGCCATGAGCCTGCGGGATGCCGTCACCTACGCGCTGGCGCACTCGCCCGAGCTGAAGGCGTCGCAGGTGGAGGTTCAGCGCCGGGAAGGGGGCGTCACGAGCGCCCGGGCGGCGCGGCTGCCGCAGGTCGACCTGGCGGCGGATGCCTCCCTCACGCGGATCGACCACGGCTACCCGCTCGGGGCGTCGCCGACGCTGCTCCGCTTCGACACCACGCTCTACACCGGCAGCGCGGACGCCAGGTGGCTGGCCTTGGACTTCGGCCGCACGGCGGCCGAACTGGCCGCCGCGCGGGAGCGCGTCGAATCGGCGCGGGCCGGCGTGGACCGGCGCCGGCAGGAACTGGTCTTCGAAACGGCCAGGCTGTACCTGCAGACACTGGCATACACCGACCTCATTCGAGCGGGCGAGGCGCGGGTCGCCAGCCTGCGGTCGTTGCTGGACCGCACCAACCAACTCGTCGCCGGAGGCCGCGCCGTGCCGGTCGATGCGCTGAAGATCCAGACGCGCCTGGCCGAGGTCGAGAGCAGCCTGGCCACGCTGCGGTCGGGCCGGCAAGCGTCGCTGAGCGGCCTGGCCTCCGTGATGGGGTTCGAGGGCGACCTCCCGACGCTGACCTACTCGCCGGCGGTCGCCGACCTGCCGCCGCCGTCCGCGACGGCCGAGCGCGACGACCTCGGCGCGGCCGCCGCGGGCCGGTCGGACCTGGCCTCGCAGGACCACGAGGTCCTCGCGGCCGAGCAGGTCGAAGCCGCCGCGCGGAAGTCGTCGTGGCCGCGCATCGATCTGCGGGCCTCGGTCATCGAATACGGGTCGAGCGACCCGATCGGGTTCGGGCAGTTGATCGGCCGGCTGTTTCCGTCGGTTCCCGCGATGCCCGCGAGCGGCAGCGCGGTCGCAGACTGGGCCGTCGGCGTTCACGTCACGTTCCCGCTGTTCGACGGCGGGCGCCGCAGGGGCCAGGTCCAGGCGGCGGCGGCCCAGCTCGAGCAGGCGCGGCTGGCCCGCCAGCAGCTCGGGCTGCGCGTCCAGCGCGAAGTCCGCACTGCCCTGGCGGACCTCGAGAGCGCGAGGAGCCGGGTTGCCGCGCTGCGCGACTCGGTTGCCGAGAGCGAACGGGTGCTGCACGACGAACGGTTGAAGTTCGACGCGGGCCGAAGCGTCATCAACTTCGTGCTCGACGCCGAGTCGGCCCTGCTGACCAGCCAGTCGCTGCTGTCGCAGGCCGAGCGCTCGGTGGCGACGGCGATGCTGGCGCTGGACCTGAGTGTCGGGCGGATCGATGCCAACGACTTGCCCGACCAGCAATGAGCCGGCAAACGGGGCGAGCCGGACGACGTGCCGTCACGGCCAGCCGGTCGGCTCGCGCTAGCCGTCGTACCTCAGTGCCTCGATCGGCTGGATCCGCTGTGCCCGCCAGGCGGGAATCCACGCCGCCGCGGCGGCGGTGGCCAGCACGGCCACGAGCGCCAGCGCCATCGACGAGGGATCGCCCGGCTTCACGCCGAACAGCTGACTCGTGACCAACCGCGTGAGCGCGAGCGACAGCGGCAGACCGACGGCCGCGCCGGCGGCGGCAAGCAGCAACGCCTCTCCGAGGACCGCCCGGGCCACGTCCGGCCGCGTGGCGCCAAGGGCCATCCTGACGCCAATCTCGCCAGTCCGGCGCGAGACGCTGTACGCCATCAAGCCGAAGAGGCCGACGCACGACAGCAGCAAGGCCAGGCCCGCCAGGCCGCCGCCAAAGATGGCCAGCAGGCGCTCCCGCGCGATGCTCCTGTCTCGCACCTCTTCCTGCGTCGTCACCATCGTCACGGCCACGCCAGGGTCCACGCGGGCCACCGCCTGCCGGACCTCGGACGCGAGGGCCAGCGGCGAGAGCGCGGTTCGCGCGGCGATGGAAGCCGTGCGCAAGTGCGTCCGCGCGTACCGCGAGTAGAACATCTGCCTGTAGGGGAAGTACGCCGTCGGCGAGGCGGGCTCCCTGATGTCTCCGTACTTCGCGTCGCGGCAGACGCCGACGATCGTCCACTGCGCGCCCCACGTTGCGAACGACACGCCGACCGGGTCGCGACCGGGGAGGAAGTTTCGAACGAAGGCCTCGTTCACCACGACCGCCTTGGCCGCCTCGGCGGAGTCCGCACGGCTCAGGGCGCGTCCGCGGAGGATCGGCACGCCCATCGTGGTGAAGAAGCTTTCGCTCACCCGCAGGCGGCGAACCTGCATCGGCGCCGCCGGCGCGGGCGGGCCGCCGACAAGGGCGTCCAAGCCCCCCGTCGATCCGCCGGGGCCGAGCAGGGGGAACTCCACCATGGCCGATCCCTTCACGCCCGGGACCGCGGCAACCTCTGCCAGCACCCTCTCGTAGAACTGGATGGGACTGGTGTCCGCGTAGGTCCCACCGCGGAGGTTGAGGCTGACCAGCAGGAGCCGTTCCAGGCTGAAGCCCGCGTCCACGCGTGACAGGTTCGCGAGCGTGCGCACGAAGAGCCCGGCGCTCGTCACGACCAGCAGCGAGAGGCAGACCTGCGCGACGACGAGGATTCTGCCCGCCCGCAGCCGGAGACCGGCCAGCGAGCCATGGCCCCTGAGGGCGTTCATCGGGTCGGCCCGCCCGCACCGGATGGCGGGGAGCAACCCGGCCAGCAGCGCGGCGGCCAGCGAAACCGCCAGGCTGAACCCCAGCACCGGGAGGTTCAGGGAGAAGTCGTAGCGCAGCCCGTCGGCGTCCATGGCGAGGAGGTCGACCAGGGCGGGCTGGGCCCAGGCCGCCAGCAGGACGCCGAGGCCGCCGCCGAGCAGCGCGATGGTCAGGCTCTCGGCGAGCGACTGCTGGAAGAGCCGCCAGCGGCTGGCGCCCAGCGCGGCGCGCACGGCCACTTCGTGGCGGCGACCCGCACCGCGGGCAAGCAGCAGGCCGGCGAGATTGGCGCACGCAACCAGCAGCACGAGGCCGACGGCCGACAGCATCAGCAGCAGCGGCTTCCGGTACTGGTCGCGGTTCTCGGCAAGGCCGGCGTGGCCGGGCTCGACGAGGATGCCCGGCTGCTTCATCGTGGACGCCGCCTGGCGCGCAAAGGCGACGTCGAGGGCGGCGGCCAGCCTGGTGTCGGCGGCGCCGGCCAGGAGCCTGGCCATGACGCGCACGAACCAGTGCCAGTCCGCGTCGATCGACGTGTACAGGAAGGGCGAGCCCACGGACATCGGGACGTAGAAATCGCCGGCCTGGCCCGGCTGCACGCCGGTGAACCCGGGCTCCAGCACCCCGACCACCGTGAACGCGGTGCCGTCCAGCGTGACGGACCGCCCGACCACGCCCGGGTCGAGGCCGAAGCGGCGCTGCCAGAAGTCGTGGCCGATGACGACGTTCATCCGGCCGCCCTGGTAGTCCTCGCCCGGGGCCAGCACGCGGCCGGCCAGCGGGCGCAGCTGCAGTGCCGAGAAGAAATTGTCCGACACCATCGCGCCGTCCGCGACGAACGCCTGCCCGGCTGCCACGACGGCGGCATCGCGCAGGGGGTAGAAACCGAAGACGTCCGCCACGGCGGCACCCTGCGCCCTCAGTGCCAGGAACGCCGGGTGCGACACGGCCTCGGCGGCCACCCAGCGGTTCCCGTCCTGCCGCGAGTTGCCGTCGAAGGAGCGCATGCGGACATCCGTGCCCGACCACTGGATGATGCGCAGTTCGTGGGGGTTCGGCACCGGCAGCGAGCGCAGCAGCATCGCTTGCACGAGGGAGAAGACGGCCGTTCCGGCGCCAATGCCGACGGCCAGCGACAGCACGGCCACCGCGGTGAAGCCAGGCGACCTGGCGAGCGACCCGATGCCGAGTCGCACGTCGCGACGGAGGTTCTCGATCCAGTGCATGTCCTGGTCCCCTCCGGACTCGGCACCTCGAGGCAGCGGCCGAGTCCGGACCGGCAGAGCGATAGCGAAGGTCGTGCCAATCCACGAAACGCCGGAAGGACCCAGGTTCCGGGCGGCCGGCTCGCTCGCTGCAACAGGCACGGCGTCCGCTGGCGGAACGGAGCATCCCGGAATCGGGCAGTGCGGCCCGTGCCGCGCTACGATGGTCCATGGTGCGTCGTGAAAGTGACCGCCGTCGTTCGAGCGGTTCCCGGGCAGGGCTGCGGATGGCGGAGAACGACGCGGAGCCGGTCCGACACCGCGGCCGGCGGCGACGTGTGCCTGGGCGCTGTCGCGGGCGCATGCCCGTTCGGGCGATGCGGCGGGCATTGCCGGCTATCTCGGAGCCGGTCGTGCGTTCGACGACGCGATCACGGAGTTCGCCGCGGGCCACGCCGATCAGACCGAGCGCGACCACGCGGCGCTCGTGAAAGCGGTGAAGGGCGACCTCGTCCCGGTCCGAAAGGTGATTCGCGGCCGCGCGGGCCGAACCCCCTGCGATAGCGTGCGCGACAGGCAATCAGCCGGCGTGGCGAGACGACGGCTACGCGGGCTTCGCCGGCGATGCTGCGCAGCCCGACGGCGAGGCCAAGGTCGACCTGATGCTCGGCGAGTACCCGAAAACTGGACCCCGGCCCAGTCGAAGAGATCCTCTTCTTCGATCACCCGAGCGGCAGGACGCGGATCACGGCCGGGATGCGGTGGAAGGGGGAGTATCTGCGAACCGCTCCGCCCGCGGAGTAGGCCGAGCCACGTGGACACGGGAGGACGCGGCTCGCGGGGGGCGGGCGCGGGCTGCGTTCGGAGAAAGGGGCCGTCGCGCTCGTTCCCGTCGCCACGGTTCCACATTGAGGACTGCCGCTACCGTCGAAACGCGTCGGCGTGATCGGCACCCATCGCCGGAACGACGTAATGGAAGACCTCCATGTGGGCCAGCCCGGTCGGCAACGCCTGCGCCCCGCCCGCGGACAATCCGGCGATGGCCGTGTTGTTCGGTCCAGTGAGCGCGCGGTAGTGCGTCTGCACCAGCAGCATGATGTCCTGCAACAGCTCCTTCGTGAACGGGACCGCTGAAAGCAACGTCAAGCGGTCGAGCGACCGGGCTGCAACGGCGCGGCGCAGGCTCGAGGGAATGGCCGACATCACACCCGACTCGAGCCATGTCGTGATGAGGTTGTTTGGTAAGATCCCCTCGATGTCCTCCACCCGCTCGGTCACCATCGTCGGCGGCGGCGCCTCGGGCATGATGGCCGCCATCAGCGCCGCGAGGGCCGGGGCCGCGGTGACGCTCCTCGAGCGGATGCCGCGCGTCGGCAAGAAACTGCTGGCGACGGGCAACGGCCGGTGCAACCTGACCAACATCGACTGCCCGGTCTCGCGTTATCACGGCGGCAGCGACGGCTTCATCGCGTCGGTCCTCGGTCAGTTCACGGTGGAGGAGACGCTCTCGTTCTTCGAGGGCCTCGGCATCGCGTGCAGGACCGAAGACGAGGGGAAGGTCTACCCGCACTCCGGCCAGGCGTCCGCCGTGCTCGACGTGCTGCGGTACGAGCTGGAGCAGCAGCGCGTGAGGCTGGTCGTGGAAGCCGACGTCGCCGCGATTGTGTCCGGGGGAAAGGCGTTTGCCCTCCAACTGCAGGACGGCCGCGAGTTCGTCGCGTCGCGCGTCGTCCTTGCCAGTGGCGGCCGGGCGAGCCCGCAGTTCGGCAGCAACGGGTCGGGGTATCGCCTCGCCCAGAGGCTGGGGCACCGCGTGGTCGAGCCGCTGCCAGGCATCGTCTCGCTGCGCCTCGGCGCGGCCTTCCTGCCAAGGCTGAAGGGCGTGAAGTTCATCGGCACGGTCGAGGGGCGCGCGGGGGACGACGTGCTGCGGAAGGAGGCGGGAGAGATCCTGTTCACCGACTACGGCCTTTCGGGCCCGCCGGTACTGCAGGTCAGCCGCGCAGTGCTCGCCGCATCAGCCTCGCGTGGGCCGGCGCGCGTTGCGCTCGACCTGTTCGCCGGAGTGACGCCGGAGCAACTGGAGGAACGGCTCGTGGGGCGGTTCGCGACCCAGGGACGGAAGACGCTGGAGATGGGGCTGGTCGGGCTGCTCAACAAGCGGCTGATCCCGGTGGTGCTCGGCGAAGCCGGGTTCTGCGATTTGTCGCAGCCCTGCGCGCTCGTGTCCGCCGAAGCCAGCCGTGCCCTCGCCGCGCTGCTGAAGGCGTGGACCTTCGAGGTCACGGGCAGCCAGTCGTGGCACGACGCGCAGGTGGCGGCCGGCGGTGTCGTGGTGGACGAGGTCGATGCGGAGACGCTCGAGTCGAAGCGTCGGCCGGGCTTCTACCTGTGCGGCGAGGTGCTGGACGTGGACGGCGACTGCGGCGGCTTCAACCTCCAGTGGGCGTGGTCGTCCGGGTGGGTGGCCGGCCGGCACGCGGCGGGAGTCTGACTGGTGCTGCGCCTGAACGAGGTCGCGCTGCCGCTGGATCACGACGAGGCGGCCCTTGAGCGGGCCATCCTCGATCGGCTCGGCGCCCGCCCCCGCGAGGTCGACGAGTACTTCGTCCGGCGCGAGGCGATCGACGCCCGCAAGGCCGGCGCCATCCGCGTCGTCTACGTGATCGACGTCGCGGTGAGAAACGAGGCCGCGTTCCGCGCGCGGCACGCCGAAGCGGAGTGCGTGGCAGCGCCCGACCTGACGTACCACCCGGCGACATCGGGCACCGAGCGACTGCGGCATCGGCCCGTGGTGGTGGGGAGCGGGCCCGCCGGGCTGTTCGCGGCGCTCATCCTCGCGCGGCTGGATTACCGCCCGCTGCTGCTCGAGCGGGGCCGGGCCGTCACCGAGCGTCACCGCGACATCGACCGGTTCTGGACGACGGGGCAGCTGTCCACCGAGTCGAACCTGCACTTCGGCGAAGGGGGCGCGGGCGCCTTCTCGGACGGCAAGCTGGGCACGACGATCCACGACACGCGCGTCCGCAAGGTGCTGGAAGAATTGGTCGAAGCCGGCGCCCCCGACGAGATCCTCTTCGAGGCGAAGCCGCACCTCGGCAGCGATCGCCTGCCAGGCATGGTGGCCCGAATCAGGGAGACCATCACTGCGCTCGGCGGCGAGGTGCGGTTCGACAGCCTGGTCACCAACCTTCTCGTGGGCCACGAGGGAGTCACGGGCGTGGAGGTGGCGGGCGAGGAGCGCATCGAGACTTCCGCGGTGATCGTCGCGCCAGGGAACAGCGCCCGCGAGACGTTCGCGATGCTGTTCCGTCTGGGTGTGCGGATGCGGGCGAAGCCGTTCTCGATCGGCGCCCGCGTCGAGCACCCGCAAGCGGTCATCGACCGCGCGCGTTACGGTCCGCAGGCCGGGCATCCGCGGCTGGGCGCTGCCGATTACAAGCTCTCGTACCACGCGCCCAACGGCCGCTCGGCCTACTCGTTCTGCATGTGCCCCGGCGGCCTCGTCGTGGCGTCTGCCACCGAGCAGGGCGGGATCTCGACGAACGGGATGAGCCTGTTTGCGCGCGATCATCGCAATGCGAACAGCGCGTTGCTGGTGGGTGTCGCGCCCTCGGATTACCCGTCCGACCACCCGCTGGCGGGGGTCGAGTTCCAGCGCGAGTGGGAGCGCCTGGCGTTCGCGGCCGGCGGCGGCAACTACGGCGCGCCGCTGCAACTCGTCGGGGACCTGCTGAAGCGGCGGCCCTCCGAAGCCCTCGGGACGGTGCAGCCGAGCTACCTCCCGGCCGGGCGGATGGCGGACCTCGCCTCCTGCCTCCCCGCGTTCGTGATCGAGACCCTGCGTCTCGCGCTGCCCGTCTTCGGCAGCCGGTTGGAGGGGTTCGACGCGGCGGACGCGGTGCTGACCGGCGTGGAGACGCGCAGTTCGTCGCCTGTGCGCATCGACCGTGACGTATCGTTCGAGTCCAGCATCGGCGGGCTGTACCCGGCAGGCGAAGGCGCGGGCTGCGCGGGCGGGATCATGTCGTCGGCGGTGGACGGGATACGCGCAGCGGAGGCCGTGGCGCGGAAGTACGCGCGAGCCTGAACCCTCTCGAGCACCGGACGCGCCGCGGCAGCCGATGCGGCCCTTCAGATCGGCGAGCAACCCCTTGGCGAGTCCGACCCGAACCAAGGCCGACGCCAGTGGAACCCAGGTCGCGTCCGCGCCGCGCCGCGTTACAATCCGCGGTGCCCGCCGCTTCGCCCTCCGCCGCGGCACCACGTGCGAAAGGAAGGACGATGAGAAGGTCGATCCTGTTGTTACTGACGGCCGTCCTGGTGATTGCGTCGGCGGCAGCCGTCCTGGCCCAGCCGGTCAACACGCTCACCGCGGCGGAGAGGAAGCAGGGATGGGTGCTCTTGTTCGACGGCACGAGCTTCGACGGGTGGCGCCAGTGCAACGGGACGACCATGCCCGCCAACTGGGTCATCGAGGACCAAGCGACGAAGGTGTTCACCGCGCCCGGGCGGAAGGCCGGTGAGGCCTCGGGCGGCGACATCGTATACGCCGCGAAGACCTGACATCCTCCAGGAGGCGTGGAGTCGTGTGCGACGGAATCGCGGGGCAGCCGGCGTCGATCGCGTGACGCTGGCGGCCGTTGAGCAGTACCGCGTCGAGCGAATGCTGTCCGCACTCGGCACCGACCTGCGCAACGGTACGTATCGTCCGCAGCCGGTCCTGCGGCGGTACATTCCCAAAGCCGATGGCCGACAGCGGCCGCTCGGCATCCCCACCATCCGAGACCGAGTGGCGCAGATGGCGGCGAAGCTGGTGGTGGAGCCCATCTTCGAGGCGGACTTTCGTCCGTCGGCGTATGGGTTTCGGCCGACGCAGAGCGCGACGCAGGCACTGGAGACCCTTCGTCTGCACGGGGCGCACGGCGGGAATCACGTGCTGGACGCGGATATCCGCGACTACTTTGGGAGCATCGACCAGACGAAGCTGATGCGCTTGATCGAACGACGCATCTCGGATCGGCGGATGCTGAAGCGGCGGCGGCAGTGGCTCGCGGCAGGGGTGATGGACGCGGAACAGTGGGAGGCGACGCCCGTGGGCACGCCCCAAGGCGGCGTGATCTCGCCGTTACTGGCGAACATCTACTTGCACGTCCCAGCTGGACCAGTATGTCGTGGACCGTCTGCGCCGACTGCTCCAGCAGCGGCACGGGCTGGCCCGACACGCGGCCGGCATCCGAACCTGGGACCGCCCCTTCTCTTCGACGCCTTGGGACTCTGTCGCCTCCGCGGCACCGTCCAGTATCCAAGGGCTGCGTAATGCGCGGCTCAACTCGGGGTGTCTATCGTCACGATCGCGGGATGCAGAGTCGCGGGAATCGACTCCGGGACGTCTTGACGAACGCCGCGCTGGGCGCCTGCTGGACGTAGATGGCGAGTGGGGGCGCATCTCAAGTCCTTCGATGCACAAATACGGCAACGTATTTGTGCCCTCAAGACTTAGTGCTGAGCGAGCACAGCCGGCCACGCGCGCCACATGCCGATCGTGGCCGTATTTGCGAGTCGAAGTACTAAGGTAGCCAGGCGCGTGCTTGACGCGAATCCGGGTCCTGGCCGCGAACGAGGAGGTCGCAGTTCAAGTCGTGAGCCGTATCGCGTTACCGGCGACCACCTTCAATCCCCAGTCACCGGAACAGCAGTGGCGCAAAGGCCCTGAGGTTCCGACGCCACACGATGAACCAGTGCCCACCCGCTGTTTCGGTGTACTTCGAGTTCACGCCCTTTCACCGCTAGAGAGCCTTGTTCCCCGGATAGACCAGCGTGTCGTCGGTGCCGCAGTACATGGCGAACAGTTTCAAGGTCTTGTTCGCCGCGGCCACGTCGGCCATCAGCCGGGGATAGGCGGCGGTCGGATCGGGAGGCGGGGCGGCGGCGGCGTCGCTGGCCGGAGCGGCTCCCCGTCGGCCCCCGCCGAGGCCAACCGCGGAGCTCAGTCCGACGACGTAGTGGAAGACCTCCATGTGGGCCAGTCCGGTGCGCAACGCCTGCGCCCCGCCCATGGACAGTCCGGCGATTGCCGTGTTGCCCGGGCCGGTGAGCGTGCGGTACCGCGTCTGCACCAGCGGCATGATGTCCTGCAACAGCTCCCTCGTGAAGGCATCGTCCTGCCCAGCGGCGGGAGTGGCGCCGCGTCCGGCCGCCGCCGGTGTCGGAGCAGCACCGGCCGGCGCACCTGCGCCAGCGGCCGGCATGGCCCCGCGCGGCGCCGCCGGAGTCATCGCACCGGAACCCAAGGCGGCCTGCTGGAAGATGGACGGCATGACCACGATCATCGGCTTGGCTTTGCCGTCCGCGATCAGGTTGTCGAGGATCAGGTTGGCGCGGCCCACGTCGGTCCACGCGACATCCCAGTCCCCCGCGCCGTGGAACAGGTACAGGACCGGGTACTTCTGGCTGCCGCTCTCGTACCCGGGAGGGGTGTACACGCGCATGCGACGAGTCCGCCCGTCGAGCGTTTTGGCCTCGTAGATGACGATGCGCAAGTCGCCGTGCGGAACGGGCTTGGCATCGTAGAACTGCGGGCCGTCTCCGGGAACCACCACCTGGCTGGTGTAGCTGGAACTCGGTTTCACGTAGGACGTCCGCTGGTCGTTGACCGTCACGCCGTCCACGTTGAAGCCGTAGGAGTAGATGTCAGGGTCGAGTGGGCCGAGTGTGACGCTCCACACGCCATCCGCACCCAGCGTGAGGGGCGCCGGGGGCTTCGTGCCCGTGATTTCTCCGCTCACCGTGACGGTCTTGGCGAGGGGGGCCGCAATACGCAACGTGACGGTCCGGTCCGGATGGACTTCCGGAGAGACCACGGCCGGTGCGCCCATTCCACGGCCCGCGCCTGCTTGGGCCGCTGCGCGGCCGCCGTCCTGCGCAAAGACGGTGCAGACGAGCGCCGCCGGTATGACAAGAGCGATGAGCTTCTTCATGGATGCCTTCCTGTGTCCTCCCGAGTGCAGTTCGTGCGCGGGGGCACGATGATGCCCGACGCCTCGAGGCGCGCGCGCCGTCTCACGTGAGTTGCTGGACGGCCCTCATGTAGCCTTGGGCCCAGGCCGTGCCGACGTCCGATTCCCTGGGCTGCCCGTAGTGGTCGGTGGGAAGGTGCTCGGATCGGATGTAGCCGCGGTAGCCGACCTTCCTGAGAGCGCCCATCATCTTCGGAATGTCGATGTCGCCCTCGTCGAACCAATACTCCTTTTCACCCTGGCCGGTCTTCACGTTCCGCATGTGCACGTAGAAGAACCGGCTGGCCAACTGGGGCGGGATGTCGTAGACCTTCTCGCCTTCGCCGTGCCACACGTTCCCGGTGCAGAAACAGAAGCCGTTGTTCGGGCTGGGCACTTCCTGCAGAAGCCGGCTCATCGTCGCGTAGGTGATGAAAGCGCCGCCGCTGTGGCTGGCGAATCGGACTCCGTTGGGCTCGAGCTCTTTCATGAGCCTGCGGTAGAACCCGACCAGCTGTTCCCACGGCACGTCCTTGCGCGCGGGGGCGAAGGCCGACAGGAGGTCCACTCGTGCCGCGGCCATCGCCTGGAAGCTCTGACGGAGGGCCGCGAACTGCGCGTCGGCCTCGGCGCCGCCCGCCAGCACCTCTCTCGGAATCGAGGCCATCATGGAGTGAAACACGAGGCCCGCCTGCTCGACCTGTGCCCGGATGGCCTTCAGGCGATCCGCATCCACGACTCCCTTCTCCTTGAACCCTGGGACCCGTACCCAGGGCACGGACATCGCCGGGATCCCCAGGTCCTTCGCGTATTGGATGGCTTCTTCCAGGCTGCCGCCGCCGATGTTGCCCGCTTCCACCACGAAATTCAGCTTCTCCTTGGCGCGGGCTTGAAGGCCCGCATCCGAGTTGCCGGCCAGGACCTGCCTGGGACCCGCGCCGAAGGCTGCCGCGCCGGCAGCGATCGTGCTCGTCACAAAACGTCTGCGGCTCGACTTGCTCATAGCGGCCCTCCCTGCGGTATGTCCGACAGCTTCCGACTCCGGCACCCGAAACGCCCCGAGTATACGCTTCTCGCGATTGCCGCCATCGAGCGAACCGCCGCGTCAGTGGCCGAATCCTGAGCGTCGTCCGCTCCCGGCGGCGCGCTTCGGTTTCCGGAGGTCTACTCCGGATACGGGGTAGTGTGTAGAATCCCAATGCGCACGCGCAGCCGGTGGCCGATGGGGGCACCAGGGCGATCTACGCCCGGTGAACGAATGGGGGTGATCGCATCACGTTCCATCCGGGGGCCTCCGCCAACCGGCTCGCGTCGAGCTGACGGAGGTGAGGCCTGTCTTCCGATGCGACGGTCGTGCCCGCGCGAACGAGATGGCTGCAGCGCGCCGGAATGGCGCTCCTGCTGGTCGTGTTCGTGCTCCTCGCGCGCGAAGCCACGATCCATACCATCGACTTCCCCGTGTACCACCGCGCGGCACGGCAGATCCTCGCCGGCGACTACGACCTCTATCCGCCGGAGGCCTACGGCGGCCAGCCGGGTCCGGGACAGGGGTTCCGCTATCTCCCGGCGATCGCGTTTCTCTTCCTGCCGCTGGGGCTGCTGTCGCTGCGCTGGTCGGCATTCGCGTTCTTGTGCCTCAAGCTGATCGCGCTGTGGTGGATGGGCGCGACGATCGCGCGCCGCGCGGGCTCATCGGGCTGGGGAGTCCGGTCGTTCGCCGTCGCGTTCGTGGTGGCGGGCGGGTACCTTGTCGAAGAAATGCGGTACGGCAACGTCCACCTCCTGGTCATCTGGCTGATGGTGCTGGCCTACGACCGCGCCGAGTCGGGCAAGGTGCTGACCCCGGCGCTGGCGCTCGGCGTCGCCATTGCCACGAAGATCAGCCCGGTTGCGCTGCTGGCCTACTTCGCGCTGCGAAGGCGCGTGGCCCTCTGCATCGCCACCGTCGGCATCGTGGGCCTCCTGGTCGTCCTGCCCGCGGCGGTGATGGGAACAGCCGGCAATCTCAGGCAGCTGCGGGCGTTCCAGTCCTACGCCACCGAGAAGCTGGACGAGGGCGGCAACTACTCGCTCCGCGGTGCCCTCGTGCGGCACCTCACCTCGGGTCACGCCAATGCGCACAACCTCGAGGCCAGCATCGTGGACCTGCCACCTGCCGTCGTCACCGGCCTCTGGCTGGCCGGCCTGCTCGTGCTGGGCGTGGCGGCTCTGGCAGCGTTCCGGCACGACGACGGCGATCCGGTGGCGCGTCTTTTGGAGTTCTCGATCGTGCTGACCGGCATCGTGCTCGCGTCACCCCACGCACAGCGGCGGTATTTCGTGGCCTTGTACGTGCCGGTGGTGCTGATGCTGGCGATGCTCCCACGCGCACGCACCAAGCGGGAGCGACGCCTGCTGCTCGCCGGGCTCGTCGCGATCGGCGCACCGGCCACCCTCCTGCCGCCCCTGTTCGCCGGGTCGCACCTGGCGCTGGTCTACGAAGCCGGGTCGCCGTACACCTTCGGTGCGCTCGGCCTGTTCGCCGTGCTCGTGGCGCTGAGGCGACGACGCGTCAACGGAGTCTCCGCGGGTTGACGAACGGAATGCCCGCCCCACATTGATTCCCACGGGCGGGCCGCGCCGACCGCGCGGGCGCCCGCCTCCAGATCGATTCAACGCAGACGAGCTCTGGCTCAGGATCCTGCACATCCTCGGGCGGATGGAATGCCAGGAGGAACCACGGAGCTCACAGAGACCACCAAGGGCAGACCGGCACACGACGTCGCACGTGAGATCCGGTGACCGTCGGCATCGGCGCCGCGGGCGAAGCCCGTGGCGCGGGGGACGGCTGGGCGGCACCGCCACGAGAAGCGTCCCTGCGCCCGTGCTTTTCGTGGCGGCGCCGCCCAACCGCCCCTCCCGGCTCGCCCACCGGGGGCGTGAGTGCCGGTGGCCGAGCCGCGATGCCGTCGGGCGTGACAGCCTCTGTGGGCTCCGAGGGCTCCTCCGTGGTTGAAACCGTCGAACGCCTCCTGCCGGATGCGGACCAATGGTGAGGAGCTCCGGATACAGGGGCGTCACGCCGACCGGTACAGCTTCGTCAGCACGAACTCGTTGTGCCGCAGGATCTCGGCGCACGTCATCCGGCCGTTGATCGTGCGTTCGAGCATCCGCAGCGCCGCGTCGGCCGCCTGGTCGAGGTTCATCTCGATCCGCAGCATGGCGCTCAGGTCCACGTCCACGTGCTCCGACATCGTTTCGACCGTGAGCGGGTTGGCGGACAGCTTGATGACGGGGATGACCGGGTTGCCGATGACGTTCCCCTGCCCCGTGGGGAAGAAGTGGACCACCGACCCCGCCGCCGCGCACAACGTCACCATCTCGGCGGCCGCCGAGGACGAGTCCATGAAGCTCAGGCCCGGCGTCCGCGGCTCCTGGGCCGGCTCCAGGAAGTCGACGATCGTGCACCGCCCGGCCTTCTGGATGTTTCCGAGCGCCTTCTCTTCGATCGTCGACAGCCCGCCCCGGATGTTCCCCTCGGTCGGCTGCGACCCCACCAGGCTCACGCCCTGCGATTCGATCAGCGCCTGGTAGTCGTCGAACGCCGCCTTGAACTTCCTGGCGATCTCCGGCGTCGCGCACAGCTCCATCACGAGGTCTTCGCCGCCGGTCAGCTCGGTGGTCTCGCCGAAGATGAGCGTCGCGCCCCGGGCGGCCAGCCGCTCGAACGATCGGCCGACGGTGGGGTTCGCCGCCAGGCCGGAGGTGGTGTCGGACTCGCCGCACTTGCAGCTCATGCACAGCTGGTCGATCGCGAACGGCTCGCGTCGGAGCTCGGTCGCGTCGTGCACGAACTCCTTCGCCTTCCGTGAGGCCGCCTCGACCGTCTTCAGGTCGCCGGACCGCTCGATGCTGAAGCCGGCCACCGGCTTTCCGGTCTTGGCGATTTCCTTGACGATGCGGTCGGTCCAGACCGGCTCGATGCCGATGACGACCGCCGCCGCGCAGTTCGGGTTGCGGCCCTGGCCGGCCAGCGTGCGGAACGTCAGGTCGAGGTCGGCGCCGAACTGCAGGCGGCCGTAGGGGTGGGGCAGCGCCATCGTGCCCTTGATGTTGTGGGCCACGGCCTCGGCGGCGGCGTTCGAGAGGTCGTCGACGGGGATGACCAGGACGTGATTGCGCACGCCGAACCGCCCGTCGGGACGGCGGTATCCGGTCAGCTTCAGATCTTGCGCCTTGATCATGCCGTCCACCTCTTCGTCTTGATGTTGTGGACATGGACGTGCGCGCCGCGCGGCGCGCCGTGGAAGGCCACCGCGATCACCCGGCCGTACTCGATCACGTCCTTCCCGTCCACGATGTCGCGCATGGCGACCTTGTGGCCGAGCGGTACGTCGTCGACGAGCGTCACGGTTCCCGCCGGCGCGCCCTCCAGGGTCACCGCGGCGACCTCGGTGCCGGCCTTCAGGTCGTCCACGGCCACGCCGACGTCGTCGTCGGGCTCGTGCATCAGTATCCCGTGTGTCATGTGTGCTCCTCGTCGTGCCGGCAATCTTGGGCCATCCTCCGCCGCCTCGACGGCCGATGATAGCCCAAATGAGGGTGAGCGATACTCGGCCGTCAGCAGCCGCCGGCGAGGACCGGGATCGTGGAGTTGGCGAGCGGCATGATCCCGATTCGCGACCCCGCCGCGAGCGCGCCTACCGCGCCGTCCACCGCCCGCTGCAGGTCGGCGACGGGGGGCAGCAGCAGCCGGGCCGCGAGGTCGGCGGGCATCTGCGAGAAGAACAACACCCGGCAGAGGCTGGCGTCGCGGGAGATCATGAACGCCTTGTGCGGGCCGATCCGGTATCCCTCGCGGGCGAACCGCGCGAGGACCGCCTCGTGGGAGACCATGCCGGCCTCCTGCATCCACCCCTCGTAGGCCGGGCTCCCGGCGCCGTCCGGGCAGGCCGCCGCGACGATGATGGTGCCGCCGGGGCGCGTGACCAGGGCCGCGTGGGCGAGCGCCTTCTGGGCCTGGTACACGCTCACGTCCTTCGGGTGCCCCCCTGGGGACACGATCATCAGGTCGTAAGGGCGCTCCACCGCGACCTGGTTCAGGCGCCGGACGTGCGGAATGCCCTGCCGCATCACCTCCTCGGGCGCGCCCGCGAACGCGCGGATGATTCGCTTCTGGGCGCCGAGCACCACGTTCAGGGCGAAGTGGACACCGATCAGCCTGCCGATCTCCTCGATGTCCTGGCGGCACGGGTTGTCCTCGGTACCGCCCGATCCGGGCGAGCGGCTCCGCCATCATCGAGTGGTTGCGGGTGACGGTCGCGCAGCCGCCGAGGCCGATGGCCGCGCTCTTCGCGCCCCCCGAGAAGCCGGCGAACTGGTGCGGCTCGATGCCGCCGACGACGACGCGGAGCTCGCGCCGGAGGAAGTCGCGGTTGATCCACACGGGCGTGCCGCGCGCGGTCTCGCCGAGGTATCCCAGCATCTCCTCCCGGTGCGCGTCGTGGCAGACGACGCGGTGGCGGCGCAGGATCGCCTGCGGGACGACCTCGCCGAACTCGTCCTCCGGCACCGGCGGGTGCATGCCGGCGGCGACGATCAGCAGGATGTCGTCCGGGGCGACGCCGGCGCGTTCGAGGAAGCGGAGGAGCGGCGGCAGCAGGACGTCGTGCGGGACGGGGCGCGTCCTGTCGTTGATCGCGACGGCGCACCCGCCGCCGCGGTACGGCGGCGACCCGGCGGCCGCGAGCGCGGATTCGACTTCGGCGACCGGGTCGGCGGCGGGCTCGGCGGCGCGCGGCACGAGGGTTTCGACCACGAGCCGACGCGCGTCGGCCCGCGTCAGGTCGATCTCGAGCGAGCCCTGTCCATAGGGCAGGCGGCAGCTGGGCATGAGGGACGCGTGCTCCGGCCCCGAGCATAACAGGAAAGCCGCGTCGGCCGAGGAGGGATGGACGCCGGCAGTAGCCGGCCGCACCGTTGTGCTATAAGTAGCCGGTCACTTCGAAGGGGATCGTGGCGGCCAACGACGAGTCGAGGAACCATGACTGACACCAACCCCAGCGCAACCGGCGTGCGCCCCGGCGTCCTCTTCCCGGCCGCGCAGTCGGACGTCGTGTTCGCGCAGCGCTTCGTCCCGGACGACTCGAACCTGCAGTTCCTGAGCTGCGGCGAGTATCGCCTGCAGCCGGGAAGCCGCTCGGTCGAGTTCTGCCGCCCTGGCGAGGAGAGCCTCCTCTTCATGTGGAAGGGGACGGCCGCGGCCGATCTCGCGGGCGGCCCCTACGACCTGGCCTACTACGACACGCTGTACGTGCCGCGCGGCGCCGGTTTCCGCCTGCGCAATCCCGGCACGGAGCCGGCCGTCGTCATCCAGTGCAGCGCGCCGGCGGCCCACGTCCACCCCGTCTTCCACTCCCGGTTCGCGGAGTTCTCGAAGCGGGAGGACCGCATCCGGCATCTCAAGGGCAAGGACGTGTTCCTGATGTTCGACGTGACCGAGGCCGCCGACAAGCTGGTGGCCGGGTACACGTTCTACGAGCCCCTCACGCGCGCGTGGCCCCCTCACAATCACACGGACCAGGAGGAGACGTACATCTTCATCAAGGGCCACGGCTCGATGGAGGTGTACGAGACGCCCGAGGCGATGACCTTCGTGCACGACGTGCGCGAGGGCGACCTGGTGACCATCCCGTTCCTGAACTACCATCCGGTGTTCTCGCAGGAGGACCCGCTCGAGTTCATCTGGTGCATCGCCGGGGAGCGGTACTGGGTCGGCGACAGGAACAAGGACTTCATGGCGGGCAGGGGTGACTCCATCACGACGTGACGCCGCCGTGCCGACGACCGGCGTGCGCGGGCGCGGAGGCCCGGGCCGCACCGGGATGCCGCCGATCCACCGCCAGATGCGGTGGTGGATCCTGGGGATGCTCTTCTGCGTCACGATGATCAACTTCATCGACCGGCAGACGCTGTCGGTCACGGCGCCCAAGCTGCGCGAGATCTTCCAGCTCTCCAACACCCAGTACCGGGATCATCGTCTCGGCCTTCCAGTTCGGCATGGTCACGGGCGAGTTCCCGATGGGCTGGCTGATGGACTGGCGGGGGACGCGGTTCGGCCTCACGTTCGCGGTGCTCTGGTGGTCGGTCGCGAACGCGATGCACGCCCTGGCGCGGTCGCTCGCGCACTTCAGCCTGTTCCGGTTCTGGCTGGGAACGGGCGAGTGCGGCAACTTCTCGGGCGGGAACAAGGTCGTCTCTCAGTGGTTCCCGGTCAAGGAGCGCGCCTTCGCCGTCGGGATCTTCAACAGCGCGTCGATGATCGGCACCATGGTGGCGCCGTTCCTCATCGTGCCGGTCCTCCACCGCTACGGGTGGCAGGCCGCGTTCCTGGTGCCCAGCGTGCTCGGGATGGGGTGGGCGGGCGTGTGGTGGGCGTTCTACCGCGCGCCCGAGGACCACGAGCGCCTGACGCCCGAGGAAGCCGCGTACATCCGCCAGGACGAGGCGCCGGGACCGCCGGGCCCGAGGCCGTCGAACCGGCAGCTCCTGCGGCACAAGGAAACCTGGGCACTGATGGTCTGTCGCTTTCTCGTCGGGCCGGTCGTGCAGTTCTACATCTACTGGATGCCCGAGTACCTCTACCGGGCCCGCGGCTTCACGCTCACCGACATCGCGTTCTTCGCCTGGATCCCGTTCCTCTTCGGCGACCTCGGCAGCATCGGCGGCGGCTGGGCGTCGGGCTTCCTGATCCGCCGCGGCTTCACGGTCCGACAGGCGCGGGTCACGGCAATGGGGATCGGCGCGGCGCTCTGCTCCCTCAGCCTCGCGGTCGTCCTCGTGAAGACGATCCCGGTGGCGCTCGTTGCGATCTGCTTCGTGCTGTTCGGCCACACCGCGCTGTCGGCCAACATGTTCGCCGCGATGTCGGACCTGTTCCCGAGCTCCGCGGTGGCCAGGGTGACGGGCCTGACCGGCATCGCCGGGGGGATCAGCGGCATGCTCTTTCCGCTGCTCACCGGGTGGCTGGTGGACCACATCTCGTACACGCCGGTCTTCGCCATGGCTTCGCTGATGCCGGCGGCAGGACTGCTGGTCCTCGTCGCGCTCGCGGGGCGTTTCCAGCCGGTCGGTCTGCGCGTGTGATCATGAAAGGGAGAGTACCCATGAAGCTGTTCATCGACACCGCCAACCCGGACCAGATCCGCGACGCCATGACCTGGGGCATCATCGACGGCGTCACCACGAACCCGACGCACGTCTCCAAGGTCGGCCGCCCGGCGCTCGACGTCTATCGCGAGATCCTGCAGATGGTGGACGGTCCGGTCAGCCTCGAGGTCATCGGCCTGACGGCCCCCGAGATCGTCAGGGAAGCCCGCGAACTGGCGAAGATGGGCGACAACGTCGTGGTCAAGGTGCCGCTGATCAAGGAAGGGCTGAAGGCGGTCCGGACGCTGAGCGCGGCGGGGATCAAGACGAACGTCACCGTGACGTTCTCGCCGCTGCAGGCGATGCTGGCGGCGAAGTGCGGCGCCACCTACATCAGCCCGTTCGTCGGGCGGCTCGACGCGGTCGGCCACTTCGGCATGGAGGTGGTGCGGCAGATCAAGACCATCTACGACAACTACGGCTACGAGACGGAGATCATCGTCGCCGCCGTCCGCCACCCGACCCATATCCTCGAGGCCGCGCTATGCGGCGCGGACATCTGCACGGCGGCCCCCGAGGTGCTCGACCAACTCTACGACCACCCGCTGACCGACGTCGCCGTGGACATGTTCCTGAAGGACTGGGCGAAGGTGCCGAAATGAAGACCTATCCGCTCTATCTCAACGGCCAGTTCGTGTTCTCCGAGCCGGCCAGGGAGGTTGTCAACCCCTCGACCGGCGTCGCGTTCGCGTCGATCTCGACGGTCGGCCGCGAACGGCTGGCGGCGGCTCTCGAGGACGCGCACGCCGCGTTCAGGCAGTGGCGGCGGGTCCCCGGCAAGGCGCGCGGCGCCTGGCTGCGGCGGATCGCGGACCTGGTGGAGTCGCGCAAGGACGAGATGTCCCGGACGATCACGCTCGAGAACGGCAAGCCGCTCGCCCAGAGCCAGGCCGAGGTGGCGATGACGATTGACCACCTCCAGTGGTTCGCCGAGGAGGCCCGGCGCGTCTACGGGCGCATCGTGCCCAACCAGGTGGACAACAAGCGCCACCTGGTGGTGAAGACGCCGATGGGCGTCGTCGGCGCGATCAGCCCCTGGAATTTCCCGCTGGCGCTGGCCGTGCGGAAGATTGCGCCGGCGCTCGCGGCCGGCTGCGCCGTCGTGCTGAAGCCGGCGACGCAGACGCCGGTCTGCGCCGCGCTGTTCGCGGAGTGCGTGGATGCCGCGGGCTTGCCGAAGGGCGTGTTCCAGACCGTGGTTGGCCCTTCGCCGGCGTTCGGCGACGAGCTGCTGTCGAACCCGCTGTGCCGGAAGATCACGTTCACGGGGTCCACCGAGGTTGGGAGGCTGCTCATCAAGGGCGCCGCCGCGACGGTCAAGCCGCTGTCGCTGGAACTCGGCGGCCACGCGCCGGTGCTCGTGTTCGCCGACGCCGACCTCGACGCGGCCGTCGAGGGCGCCGCCATCGCCAAGTTCCGCAACACCGGCCAGTCGTGCATCGCCGCCAACCGCGTGCTCGTCGAGCGGCCGATCTACGAGCGGTTCCTCGAGGCGTTCGCCGCCAAGGCCAGGAGCCTGAAGGTGGGCGACGGCCTGGAGCCCGGCGTGGACATCGGCCCGCTGATTGACCAGGCGGGCGTCGCCAAGGCCGCCGGGCACGTGGAGGACGCCGTGGCCAGGGGCGCGCGGCTGCTGTGCGGCGGAAGGCGCGTGCCGGGCCGGGCGGGCTTCTTCTTCGAGCCGACGGTGCTCGCAGACGTCGCGCCGCAGAGCGCCTGCATGCGCGAGGAGACCTTCGCCCCGATCGCTCCCGTCTGCGCGTTCGATCGCGAGGACGAGGCCATCGAGCAGGCGAACGCGTCGATCTACGGGCTGAGCGCGTACGCGTTCACGCAGAATCTCGACCGCGCCTTCCGCCTCATGGAGGCCCTCGACGCCGGGACGATCGGCATCAACGACGGCGTGCCGACGACGAGCCAGTGCCCGTTCGGCGGCGCGAAGCAGAGCGGCTGGGGACGCGAGCTCGGCATCGAGGGGCTGGACGCGTTCCTGGAAACCAAGCACGTGGCGCTGGGGATGAAGGTCTAAGGATGCGGCGATCTCGGTGTCGTCGCGGCCAGGCGGCGGGCGCGATTGTCAGCGGCGTCGCGCAGGGTCGTCATCGGCGTTTCGTGCGCGGGCTTCGAGCACGTACGCCAGCTTCTCCATGCTGACCGGCTTCACCAGGTGCTGGTCGAAACCGACCTCCCTCACCAGGGCGATGTCCTCCGCGAGCCCGTAGCCGGTGAGGGCCACGAGCCATACCGAGCGCAGGGTCTCGTCGGCGCGAAGGTCCCGGGCGACCTCGTACCCGCTCTTGACCGGCAGCCCGACGTCGCAGAGCACGACGTCCGGCCTGAACTCGCGGGCCTTCTTCAGCCCGTCGGCGCCGTCGTAGGCGACCGCGACCTGGTGCTCCATCAGTTCGAGCGCCTCGCGGAGGCTCTCCGCCGCATCGACGTTGTCCTCGATCACGAGCACCCGGCGCGGGCTGCGAAGCGGCGATAGCCCCGCGATGGCCGCGCCGACGGGCTCCGCCTCCACGAGCAGCGGCAGGTGAATCGTGAACTCCGCGCCCTGCCCGATCCCGTCGCTGCGGGCCTCCACGTCGCCCTCGTGCTGCTCGATCACTCCCTTCACGATGGCCAGGCCGAGCCCGAGGCCCCCGCGGCTGCGGTCGAGCGTGGCGTCTGCCTGGGCGAAGGGTTCGAAGACCCGCTCCAGCAGGTCTGGGCTCATGCCGGCCCCGTCATCCCGAATCCGGATGACCGCCACCATGCGGCGCACGTCCTGCTCGAGCGTCACCAGCACGTGCCCCCCTCGACGCGTGAACTTCGCGGCATTGCTCAGGACGTTGCCGATGGCCTGGGCGAGCCGGGCCGAATCGCCGTTCACCCAGACCGGCCTCTCGTCCGCGCGGATTTCGACGTCCACGCCGGCGTCGACGAAGATGGTCCGGTGATCCTCGACCGTCCGTCGCAGGAGATCGCCGACGTCAAGGCGGGCCCGTTGGACCGGCAGCTTGGCGCGCGCGATCCGCGTCACGTCCAGGAGGTCGTCGACGATCCGCGTCAACTGGGTGACCTGCCGGCCGATCACGGCCCTCGCCCGCTGCGCCTGCTCGCCGGTCGGCACCGCCCGATCGAGGATGAACAGGCTGTTGCGAATCGGGGCGAGCGGGTTGCGCAGCTCGTGCGACAGGATCGCCAGGAACTCGTTCTTGCGGCGGTCGGACTCACGCAGAATCTCGATCAGCCGCTCGCGCTCCGCCGCCTGGGCTTTGCGCTGGGTGATGTCGCGATCCGACTGCAGGACGCGCCGAACCCCGTCCTCGCCCAGCAGCAGCGACAATGTGGCCATGACCACGAGCGCGCGGCCATCCGCCCCCCTCGACTCGACTTCACCCTGCCACCGCTCGTGTTCGCGCAGCGCGGCCTCGACCTCCGCCCACGGGCGCGGGTAGATCGCCCGGAGCAGATCTCGCGGGGCCTTTCCCATCGCCTCCGCCGGGCTGAAGCCGTAGAGTTCCTCGGCGCCGCGGTTCCACGTCTCGATCCCGCCGTCGAGCCGCCACGCGAACACGGCATCGGGCGAGAACTGCAGGAGCTTGACGTAGCGGCGTTCGGCCTCCTCCGCCTGCACGAGCGCCGTGATATCGACGAAGGTCACGCCGAGGCCCGTCGCCGTCGCATCCAGCCGGCGATGCGGCATCATGCGGACGAGGTACCAGGCCGACCCGTCGCTGCGGTGTGCCCGCCGCTCGACACTCTCCGCGGACGTCAGCACGCTCCTGACGTCCCCGAGCACGTCCTCTTCCACGAACCGCGGCGCGAGGTCACGAAAGGGCCGGCCCCTGTCGCTCTCCCGCACGTTGAACAGGGCGGCGGCAGCGGGGGTGAACCTGGTGATGCGAAGGTCGTCATCGAGAAAGATGGTCGCGATTCTGGGTTCCGGCGTAGTGGTGCTGCAGGTCACTCGTGGCGGAGTCGAGCTCGAGAACCTTGCTGTGAAGCTCGTCATTCGCCGATTGCAGCTCCTCTTTGGACGTCTGCAGCTCCTCGTTGGCGGACTGCAGTTCCTCGTTCGTGGAAACGAGCTCCTCGTTGGCGGACTTCAACTCCTCGTTGGCGGTTTCGAGCTCCTGAAGGGCGGATTGAAGGTCCAAGCGGGTCGTGCGAAGCTCGTTCTCGAGTTCCTCGACGATCGACTCCTCGGACACCGTCGCCGCGTCGCCGTCGCCGGCGGTGTCGCCGTCCGGGCTCACCCCCTGGAGCACGATCGCGTAGAGCCGGGTGTCCGGCGCAACCCCGGGGAGCGGCCGTGCCGTGATTCGCACGAGCTGCGGGTCGCCGTCGACGTTCAGCGGCACCCGGTCGCGGACCGCGATGCCGCGGTTCCTGACGGCCGACGCGAGCGCCGTCCGCAACGCGACCCTGAGCCTGCCCTCTGCCAGATCGAAGGCGTTGTTGCTCGGCACGCCCGCCGCCACCTGGAGGTACCTGCCGGCGCGCCCGGCCAGGTACAGGATGTCGCCTTGCTCGTTGACCACGGCGGATGGCGGAGCGTACTCCTCGAGGATCATCCGCTCGAACGCGTGGCTGAACGGCTGCGGCGTCATGGGCGGAGTCTCCTCGTGGGCCGGGGAGGCTGGCGGCCGGTCCGTGCGGCCGGTGAGCGGAAACTCGACGGGCGGCCGGGGCACGCCTTCGTTGCGCCTGAAGAGCCTGGCTTTGGCGTCGACTGGCGTGAACAGCTCCGAGTGGGCGGCGAGGCTCTCGGAGGGGCCAAGCAGGAGGAACCCGCCCGGCTTCAAGGCGTAGTGAAACAGAGGCACCAGCTTCTTCTGCAGGTCGGAGCCCAGATAGATGAGGACGTTCCGGCAGGACACGAGGTCCAGCATGGAGAACGGGGGGTCCTTGATCAGGCTGTGCTCCGAGAACGTGCACATCGCGCGGATGTCGCTCGCGACGCGATACGTCTTGTCTTCTCGGACGAAGAAGCGCTCGAGGCGCTCTGCCGACAGGTGCTCGCCGATCTTGTCCGGGTAGCGGCCGAGCCGCGCCGCGGCGAGGAGATCCGCGTCCATGTCGGTCGCGAAGACCTGCACCGGACGGGCGCCGCCAACGCGCGCCAACCGCTCGCTCACCAGAATGGCCAGCGAATACGCCTCCTCGCCCGAGGCGCAGCCCGGAACCCAGATGCGCACCGCCGCGCTCGGACCACCCTCCTTGACGATCGCCGGGAGCGCGTGGAGCGCGAGCGCCGAAAAGGCGTCCGGGTCACGAAAGAACCGGGTCACGCCGATCAGCAGATCGCGATGCAGCGACTGGACTTCAGCCGGCGCCTGATCGAGGTGCCGCACGTACTCCGCCACGGTCGCGGCCCCGAGAAGCTGGACGCGCCGTCGAATCCGGCGGAGCAGCGTGCCCGGCTTGTATTGACGGAAGTCGTCGCCCGTCTGTCGCGCGAGGATGTCGCAGATCGGACCGAGATGGGCGGTCACCTGCTGGTCGAGGTCCACGTCCGTGGCCCGCTCGCGGTCTGCTAGGCTGCGCGCGTGCGCCTGCAGGCGGCCGGGCATTTCCTCGATGGGCAGCGCGAAGTCCGCCAGGCCCGCTGCGATGACGCTCTGAGGCATGCTGTCGTACTTGGCGGTCTCGGGGGCTTGCGCGAGCGTCAGGCCGCCGTTCTCTTTGATCGCCCGCATGCCGGCCGTGCCGTCGCTCCCGGCGCCGGACAGAATGATGCCGACGGCGCGTTCGCCTTGGTCCAGAGCGAGCGAGCGGAAGAACCCGTCGATGAAAGAGCGCGCGAGGGCGTCCGCCGGCGTGACGCGCAGCAGGCCCTTTTCGAGCGTCAGGGCCGAGCTGGGCGGAATGATGTAGACGTGGTTGGGGAGGGCACGCACCCCGTCTTCTGCCTGGCGAACGGGCATGAGCGTGTGTCTGCCGAGCAGTTCGGCGAGAACGCTGGGGTGGTGGCGGTCGAGGTGCTGCACGACCACGAACACGAGCCCGCCGTCGGAAGGCACAATCGAGAAGAACTGCTGAAGGACACCGAGCGCCCCGGCCGATGCGCCAATTCCGACGATGATCGGCCCGCCGCCTGTCGGAACGCCGAGGCTCTTGCCGCCCAAGCTCGTCACCGGTGACGCCTTTCCGGAGCTCGCGGATTCGCGCGAAACCGCCACCATTCCCATCGACGAGGCATGGCATCGCGCGCACCCGAGGATAGCACCGTCGGACGCGTGAGAACAGAAGGCAGTGCGCCGAAACAGCGCGCCGAGCGCGTCCGCGGGCGGTAGAGGTATGCTCTTCGTGCTGGGGCGGCTTCGGCCTGGTCGTCCCCTCGCGCGAGGAGCCCAACGTGACCCCGACGCGTCCAGACGTCCCCCCACCAGCGCCTTCGCTCCTTCCTGCCGGCCACGGCGCGCTGCCGCCGTGGGGCGTCGACGACCTCCCCGCTCCGCCGCCCTTCACCGTGCGCAATGCGCTCAAGGTGATCGGCCCCGGCGCCATCCTGGCGGCCACCTCCATCGGCGGCGGCGAGTGGCTGGTAGGTCCCGGCGGCCGCCGTGAAGTACTCGTCGGCGATCTTCCTCATCGCGACGGCCGCCATCGCGCTGCAGGTCGTGTTCAACCTGGAGGGAGTGCGCTACACCCTGTACACGGGAGAGCCGATCTACGGCGGGATCATGCGGCTCAAGCCCGGACCGCGCTTCTGGGCGGCGTTCTACTCGGTGCTCGGGTTCTTCCAGGTCGGCTGGCCGGCCCTCGCGGGCAGCGCGGCGGCCACGCTGCTCGGCGCGTGGATGGGGCGCATGCCGGGGGCGCCCGACCAGGCGGCGCAGGGATGGATTGCGGTCGGGTTGATCCTCGCGGTCGTGTGCGTCCTGTCGTTCGGCGGCACCATCGAGCGCATGCTCGAGTACTTCGCGTGGACCATGCTCGGCGTCGTGTTCCTGTTCCTCGTCGCGATCAACATGGCCTTCGTCCCGGCGAGCCACTGGTGGGAGACGTTCGTCGGCTTCTTCAGCTTCGCCGGGCTGCCGCACCCGGTCGACTGGAGCCTCATCGGCGCGCTCGCCGCGACGGCGGGGTCGGGCGGCATGGGGAACCTCACGGTGACCAACTGGGTCCGCGACAAGGGCTACGGCATGGGCGGCAAGGTCGGCGCGATTCCGAGCGTCGTGGGCGGGCACGAGATCCAGCTCTCGCACGTGGGCACGGTGTTCCCGGCGACCGACGACAACATGGCGCGATGGCGGCAGTGGCAGCGCTACGTGCACGCCGATCAGATCTGGGTGTGGGGCCTGTTCTGCTTCTTCGGGATGTTCCTGAACGTGAACCTGGCCACCGCGATCATCCCGCACGGCACCGACCTCCAGGGCCTCGCCGCGGGAGCCTACCAGGCCGAGTACCTGAGCAAGATCTGGCCGGGGTTCTGGTTCCTCACCCTGTTCAACGGCTTCTGGATCCTCTTCAAGACGCAGCTGGGCAACACCGACATCCTCGTGCGCACCATCACCGATGCCCTGTGGATGGCGAGCCCCGGCGCCAGGAAGGCTTCCGGCATCCGCACCATCTACTACGGCGTGCTGGTCATCTTCTCCCTATGGGGGGCCATCGCCGTCCGGTCTGCGTCGCCGTTCCAGCTGTTCAAGGTGCTGGCCAACATGGCCGGGGTGGTGATGATCGTGGCGGGCGTGCAGATCCTGATCGTCAACCGCCGCTTCCTGCCGGCCAGGGTGCGGCCGCCGCTGTGGCGCGAGGCGGGGTTGTTGATGTGCTCGGGGTTCTACGCGTTCTTCACGTGGTTCGTCGTGCGGGACCTCCTGCGTGGCGTGTTCTGAGGGCGCGTGACTCCTATCGCCCGGTCTTCCAGACCAGCACGCCGGCGGTCCTGAGTGTGGTGTCCCCGACCAGCACTTCCGCCCCGGCGGGGAGCGCCATGTCGTAGTCCTTGTCGGAGTAGTTCACGGCGATGCCGAGGCCGTCGCGATACTCGACGAGGACGCCCTCCGGGTAGCGCTCGATGCCGATCCCCCGTTCCGCGAACAGCCTCGCCAGCACCTGCCGCTCGAGCTCACCGGAGCGCGTGTCGACGCCAACCCACGTCACCGTTCCCTGACCCAGCTTCCGCGAAACGACGGCGGGTGTGCCGGCGTAGAAGTCGCCCTGGTGAGTGGCCCAGGTCTCGGCGCCCGGCTGAGGCTTCAGCAGATCGCCCCAACTGCTCCATTCGAACTCCTGCGTGCCGAACCTGACCCTGTTGGGGGCATGGGGCATCGGCAGGTCGTAGGATTCGATTTCCGCGCCGATCAGCTTCCACATCGGCTGGTAGAACTTCGCCTCCCAGAGATGCCCGCTCCGGTTCTGGAGGCCCGTCCGGCAGGTCAGGACGAGCGTGCCGCCCTGCTCGGCGTAGCGGGTCAGCCGGGCGATGAGGTCCTCGTCGATCATCTGGTGGGCCGGGACGACCAGGACCGTGTACCGCTCGAAGGCCGCGGCGTCGCGCACGAAGTCGACCGGGGCGCCGAACGACTTCAGGGCCTTGTAGTACTTCAGGAGGTGCGCCTCGGTATTCCACTCGGTCGTCTGCCTGTTCAGGTCGATCGCCTGGATGCTGTCCGTGTCGAGCAGGATCGCCGCCGCTCGTCGCGCATAGGCGGCGGGCACGGGAGCCGCCGGGTCGGCCTTCTCGCGCAGCCGACGTATCTCGCCGATGAATTGGGCGTACTCCTTCCCGCCGGGCGTGGGCGTGACGCCGTCGGTCCCGACGATTCCGTAGTGATAGGCCTCGAAGCCGGATAGGGGAGCGCGGTACCGGTAGGTGCAGGTGAACTTGCTGCCCCCGGCAAAGACGTGCCAGAGCCACAGGCGCACCGCGCCGGGCAGCGGCTGCGGGTTGATGCCGCCCCAATTGACCTGTCCGGGCTGCAGCTCCATCACGCCGTACGTGCCCTTCAACGGCCGGAAGAAGTCGTTGGCCATCGCGATGCGGGTGTACTCGCCCACCCGGTATCCCCGCGGCCCGATTCCCCGATCCCCGCCGTAGACCATGTACCGCGTGTACGAGTCGAAATCGAGCTCGCGGCTCGCGCCCACGTAGCCCACGTCGTACATCGGGATGTAGTTCGTGGTGACCCACTGCGTCGCCGTGATGAACTTCCGGATCACCCTCGCCTGCTCGTCCAGGAACGTCGCGGTCTCGCTGTCGGCGAAACGATAGTGGTCGAGCCGCTGGTGCAGGTTCATGCCCCATTGGCGATGCAGCGGAATGTCGATCTCCGAGAAGTCGGAGTACGTGCCGCTCCAGAAGGCGTTGCCCCAGGCCTTGTTGAGGGCGTCGATCGTCCCGTACTTCTGCTTCAGCCAGTTCCTGAATCGTCCCGGCGCGTCCTTTCCGTAGTCGAGGAACCGCCGCGGCTCGTTGTCCAGCTGCCACCCGATCACCCGCCCGTCGCCGCCGTACCGCCGTGCCAGACTGCTCGATCATCTTCAGCGAGGACCTGTCGGTAGAAGGCGCTGGAGAAGGTGGCGTGTTGCCTCGACCCGTGGTCCATCCGCCTGCCGTCTTCCCCAGTCGCCAGGACCTCCGGGTACTTCCGGACCAGCCACACCGGAGGCGTGGCCGTCGGCGTGCACATGATGACCTTCAGGTTGTACTTGGCCGCGAGCTGCAGCGCGCGATCGAGCCAGGCGAAGTCGTACTTGCCCTCTTCCGGCTCCAGCTGCGCCCAGGCGAACTCGGCGAAGTGGGTGAACTCGAAGCCCATCGCCGCCATGTTCCTGAAGTCGCGCTCCCACTGACCCGGGTCCCAGTGCTCCGGGTAGTAGTAGACGCCGACGGTCGTGAGATCCCTGGCGGGAAAGAACGTCTCGGGAGACCGCGCCTGGACGTGCGGCGACCGCACGACGAGTCCGGCGAGGAGCAGCACGGCGGCGCCGCGCCACAGCTGGTTCACGAACGAGCCGCGCATTCTCATCCCGGCATCTCCCTGTCGGCGAGGTTCTCGCGTATTCTCGGCTCGAATCCCCTCCCGCCACAAGGCGAAAGCCTAGTTCCTGTCTCGGCGGGCCGCTCCCGAGTCCCGGAAGCGGAGCTGCGAGGCCGCGCCGGGCTCGGCGCGTGGCTTCCGGTTCGCGCCGGGCTGCAGCTCGCACGGCGTGGAGCACCCGTGGCACCCCGACGACGCCGAGCGGCGCAGGAAGGGACCGGCGACCCGCCAGGCGAGGAATGCGGCGGCCAGCGCGGCGATCGCCATGACGATCAATCCTTGGACGGTCATCGCGTTTCCTCAGTGCGCGCCGGTCAGGTGGCCGATCGCCACGACGCTCCACGAGAGCACCCACGCCAGCGCCAGGCCGTACCCCACCGAGAACGCGGTCCATTTCGCGCTGCGCGTTTCCTTCAGCATCATCCCGACGGTGCCGAGGCAGGGCGTGTAGATCAGCGTGAACACCATGAAGGCGAGCGCGGTGAGGGGCGTGAGCCCCGATTGCTGTCTCAGCGCGACCGTCAGCGGACTCTCCGCGGCCGGCCCGCCCGGCGCGTCGGCGGGCGCCTGGTACAGCACGCCCATCGTCCCGACGACGATCTCCTTCGCGACGAAGCCCGCCGTCAGGGCGACGCCGTCCTTCCACGCTTCGCGGCGCGAGCGATCCGGGTCGAGAATCGGCGCGAGCGCGGGCTGGAGCAGCTTGCCGAACGACGCGGCCAGGCTCGTGTTCATGATCCGGCTCTCGCGCTCGAGGTCGATCGCGCCCAGCCGGTGCCGCTCCTGGTCCGGCGCCAGGTGCATCGCCCGTACCGCCTGCTGCTGCAGTTGGTGTTCCGCCGCCCACTGCATGTTGGCGATGCCCGGGTAGTGCGACAGGAACCAGACCAGCGTGGCGCCGGCGAGGATCACCGTTCCTGCCCGCGTCAGGAAGAGCCGGCCTTTCTCCCACATGTGCACGACGGTGGCCGAAAGCACCGGCATCCGGTACGGCGGCAGCTCCATGACGAACGGCGCGGACGCGCCGCGAAAGACCGTCAGCCGCAACGCCTTGCCGACCGCCATGGCGAGGCCGAAGCCGAGCACGTGCATGGCGATGATGGCGACCGCCGCCCGCACCGGCGCGAAGAAGGTCCCGGCAACGAGGATGTAGACCTGGAGGCGAGCCGAGCACGACACGAGCGGGGTGACGAGGATCGTGATGAACCGATCGGTGCGCGCCTCTATCGTGCGCGTGGCCTGCAGGGCTGGCACGTTGCAGCCCGTGCCCATGATGAGCGGGATGAAGCTGCGGCCGTGCAAGCCCATCAGATGCATCAGCCGGTCCATGATGAACGCCGCCCTCGCCATGTACCCGGTGTCCTCGAGGAAGGAGATGCATCCCATGAGGATCATGATCACGGGCACGAAGACGACGACCGCGCCGACGCCAGGGATGATGCCGTCGACGAGCAGGCTGGAAAGCTCGCCGGTGGGCAGGTGGCTCGCGGCCCGGTCGTGCAGCCAGGCGAACGCGGCCGCCAGCGCGTCCTGGGGATACTTGCCGAGCACGAAGGTCACGACGTAGACGAGCAGCATGACCCCGACGAAGATCGGGATCCCGGCCCAGCGGTGGGTGAGGACGCGGTCGAGCCGATCGGTCAGGTCCCTTCGCTCGAGCACCGCCTGCTGGACCGCCTCCTTCATGAGGCCGCGCACGAAGCCGTAGCGCTGCTCGGCGACCAGCGTCGGGCAGTCGGCGCCCAGGTGGTGCTCGAGGAAGTCCCTGCTCGCGCGGCGCTGACGATCGATCGCCCGCTGTGCGTGACTCGCGAGCACGAGATCCTCGGCGTCCGGCGTTCCCTCGAGCAGTCTGAGGGCGCTCCATCGGGGGACGCACCGGGCCGCCAGGCGCTCGTCCCGCACGACCTCTCGTTCGAGCTTCGCCAGCTCGGACTCGATGTCGTCGCCGTACCGCACGCGCGACCGCCGCTCCCCGTCGGCGCCTCCCGCCGGGGCGGGCCGGCCACGACCGTCGCCCTGCGCCCCGCCGGCGATCGCGTGCTTCAAGGCGTCGATGCCCTGTGCCCGGTTGGCGATGGTCGAGAGCACCGGGCCGCCGAGCAACCCTCCGAGCCGCGCGGCGTCGATCGAGACGCCCCGCCGTTCGGCATCGTCCGTCATGTTGAGCGCAAAGACGATCGGCTTGCCGAGTTCGAGGAGCTGCGTCGTCAGGTAGAGGTTGCGCTCGAGGTTGGAGGCGTCGAGGACGTTGACGATGACGTCCACGTCCGGCGAGAGCAGAAAGCCCGCGGCGATGCGCTCGTCCTCGCTCTGGGCGGAGAGCGAGTAGGTGCCGGGCAGATCGACGACCTCCACGTCCTGGCCGTCGCACGAGAAGAAGCCGCTGCGCTTCTCGACCGTCACGCCGGGCCAGTTCGCCACGTGGTGCCGGGCGCCGGTGAGGGCGTTGAAGATCGAGGTCTTGCCGCTGTTCGGATTCCCCGCGAGGGCCACGGTGGGCATCAATCCTCCCGCATCACCAGGATGCAGGCGCCCTCTTCCCGCCTGAGCGAGAGATGGTATCCCTTGATGACCAGCTCCATCGGGTCCCCGAGCGGCGCCAGCTTCTCCACCTTCAACGACTCCCCGCGGACGAAGCCCATCTCGAGAAGGCGGCGGCGGATGGGCCCGGTCGCCTGGACGCGCACGACGACGGCCCGGGCGCCGACGGGAAGGGCGCTGAGGGGCGTCGCCAGCCCGGCGGACGATGCGGAGCCCGGCGTGCCCACCTCCGACCGATTGGTTCTCATCTGGCCTCTCACAACAGGTGCGCGCCGTTGATGTGCTGGAGGAATGAACCGCGCTCGTCGCGACGACACCGGGCTCACGCGCGGCCGGGCGGAGCAACGTTCGGGCACCGGTCGCACTCGGGAGCGGCCCCCCGATCCCGGCACGCGAAGCCGACGCCACGGACCCAGTCGGCCGAGCGGCGGGGGCAGGCCTCGATGAAGCGCGCGAATTCCAGGAAGCGTGACATCACCGGCGCCTCCAGCACGTGCTCCATGCGGCACGCTGCCCGTTCCGCGTCGTCGGCGGGCAGCGACAGCACCCTCTCGAGAAAGGCCTTGAGGATCCCGTGGCGGCGGGCAACGGCTGCGGCCGCGCGGCGCCCCTCGGCGGTGAGCGTGACGCCCGCATAGGGGACGTAGTGGATGAGCCTCCGCTCGGCGAGGAGGCGCAGCGCTCCAGTCACCGAAGGGCGGGACACGCCGAGGCGCGAGGCAATCGCGCCTGCCCGGGCGACGCGCGCCTCGCGCTCGAGGTGGTAGATGGCCTCGAGGTAGTCCTCGAGGCTCTCGCTGAGCACCGGGGCCGGGCGGGCTGTCACGGCATGTCCTCAAAACTTCGGTGCACCTAACTTACTGCGAAGCCGCTGACCCTGTCAAGGCGCGGGCGGGGCTGCGGGCGAGTCTGCGCCCGAGCCGTGCAGCCCGGGAAGGACAGCGCTCAGAGCCCGCCGGCCAGCCACAGCAGGAGCCGAACCAGCAGGGCGATTGGGATGCCGACGGCAAGGACCACGAGCGGGAAGACGAACGCGAGGGAGAGGATCCCCGCGGCATCGCCGAGCGGCGACATCAGCCGCCGCAGGCGCCCGCGGTGAGTCGATCGAGGAACGGCCATGCCTTCGGCCAGATCAGGGCTGCCCGGCCCGGAGAGGTTCAGGCGAGCCGGCAGGACCACGGCGGACGGAGAGGTGTTTGGTGACATTGGCTTGGTGCAACCGGGACGGCTAGCGGCCCGCCCATTCGACGAACGTCATCGGCACCTCGTCGAGGACGATCATGACGCGGTGCACCGGCTCCTCCCTCAGGAGCACCTCGGCCGCGGCCCGCGCGTCCTCGAGCGTCGCGTATGGCAGCCAGGCACCACCGAGATTGGATGCCGAGCCGCGTTTGACGGCTGTCACCAGTCGAAACATAGGTGTCTCTCCCCCCGGACGCCGTCGTGACGGACCAGTGGCGCGTTCGACTGTCCACGACAAGGCCTCCGCGTTCTGTCGCTCGTCCGCCTCGAGAACCTCTCGACCGCCCGCCGCGGGACGCGCCATCAGTGCGACAATCGAGCCGGCGTCAGGACCTTATGCTCGAGGCCGTGAAGGATCCGGCCGATCCGGTCGAGTTCCCTCTGCATCGCCCCCCACAGCCCGAGTTCCTCGTCCGTCAGCCTGTGATGGACGTGGATGAGCGTTGAGGACTCCCCCCAGAGATCGGCCTGGCGATCCCGCCAACTCTCCGCGGCGCCCGGTCCCGGTGACACCCCCGTCAGCCCCCTCAACGCGGTGCCGTTGATTTCGTAGAAGCCGCCCGCGCTCAGTCTCATGGTGTTCCTCTTTACCGGTCCTCAGCGGCCGTCTGCCGCCGACACACCCGCGCCACGGTCGGTGCCTGCCGTTTCCTCGTCGAGCCGCCCCCGCGCCGCTGCCTGTCAGGCCATCGCGTTCGAGGATGAGCTCCGTCGGGCAACGCTTCCCCGTCGAACGCTGCGGGGTGCTTGGAGGGCACGATCGATCGTCGGTCACGACGGGGGTCCCTGTCTGTTCAAGACTGCACAGGACGACGCTGCCGGCGTGGACGGTCCCCGCCAGAGGACCCGGCGCCCGGTGCGGCGGCGAGACCGTCTCTCGGATCGACCCGGGTTGGGAAGCTATCCTGGAGAGGAGTGAACGCGAGGGGTCCGGCGCGGTGTCCCCTCGAGAGAGCGCGCCGGTTCGCGGCTAGGGGCGCCGCTTGGGCTGCTTCTCCAGCTTCAGCCTCTCCTGCTGCTTGTCCTTCGCGACGTGCTGCTTCTGTCCCTTGTCCTTGTCCTTCTTGCCTTTGTCACCCACCTGTCACCTCCAGCGCCCATTGTGCGTCAATCATCTGGCTGAGGCGAGCGGATAGTGGCTTCCGCTACTGACGGAACCACCTCAGGCGGGGTGCGGGCCCACGGCCCGACGGCCGGTCACCCGGTAGAAGACCCGTTTGGTCATCTCGGCGGTCACGATGTACGCCGCGACCACCGCCCCCAGGGCACCGAGGTACGGAAGACCCAGGGGCGTGAAGCCGAAGACGGCGGCGAGCGGTGTCCACGGCAGGAGGAGCGTGGCGACGACGACGAGCAGGGTCGCCGCAGTCAGGGACCGGCTCGGCCGGCTCAGGAAAAAGGGCTTCCGCGTCCGGATCACCAGGACGATCAACGCTGCCGACACGACGGACTCCAGGAACCAGCCGGTCCGGAATTGCTGCGCCGTCGCGCCGAGCAGGTGCAGCACCCCGAACGTGGCGTAGTCGAACACGGAGCTGACCAACCCGAACGTCATCATGAAGTTCCTGATGAACCGGGTGTCCCAGCGCCGCGGCTGGTCCACCATCTCGGCGTCCACCGCGTCGGTGGCAATGGTCATCTCGGGGAAGTCGGTCATCAGGTTGGTCAGCAGGATCTGCTTGGGCAGGAGCGGCAGGAACGGGAGCACCAACGACACGCCCGCCATGCTGAACATGTTGCCGAAGTTCGCGCTGGTGGCCATGAACACGTACTTCAGCGTGTTGGCGAACGTGGCGCGCCCTTCCTTCACCCCCTGCACGAGCACCCCGAGGTCCCGCTCCAGCAGCACGATGTCCGCCGCCTCCTTGGCCACGTCCACCGCGCCCTCGACCGAGATCCCCACGTCGGCCGCGTGGAGCGCCGACGCATCGTTGATCCCGTCACCCATGTAGCCGACGACGTTGCCGGCCTTCCGGAGCGCGAGGATGATCCGCTCCTTCTGGTTGGGTTCGATCTCGGCGAACACGTCCACTTCGTTCACCCGTCCAAAGAGCGCGTCGTCGCTCATCCGCCGCAGGTCCGTGCCGCTCAGCACCTGGGCGTCCGACAGCCCGACCTGCGCGCTCGTGTGCGCCGCCACCAGACGGTTGTCGCCGGTGATCATCTTCACCGTGACGCCGAGACGTTTCAGATCCTCGATGGTGCCGGCCACCCCGGACTTGGGCGGGTCGAAGAGGACGAGCAGCCCGGCCAACACCATGCCGGATTCCTGGTCGCGAGAGACGACCGCGGCCGACCCGAGATCGCGCCACGCGACGCCCATCGTGCGGAAGCCCTGGCTCGAGAGGTCCGCGAACCGCGCGTCGATTCGCTCGCGGACCGCCGCGATCGCCACCGTGGCGCCGTCGGCCGTCCGGGCGGTGGCGCAGACCGCGAGCACCTCGGACAGCGCCCCCTTCGTCACCATCAGGTGCCGGCCGTTGTCGGCCACCAGGACGGTCAGGCGCTTGCGGACGAAGTCGTACGGCACTTCGTCCAGCTTCGTGCACCCGGCCAGGTCGAACGGGTGGTGGCTGCGGATCGCCTCGTCGATCGGGTTGACCAGGCCGGTCTCGAAGATGGCGTTGAGGTAGGCGTAGCGGAGCACCTCGTCGCTCGCACGGCCGTCCACGTCCTCCGCGGAGCGGACGCGGACCACGCCATCGGTGAGCGTGCCGGTCTTGTCGCAGCAGAGCACGTTCATGCTGCCGAAATTCTCGATCGACGACAGGCGCCGGACGATGACCTTGCCCTCCGCCATCCGCTTCGCGCCGTGCGCGAGGTTGATGCTGATGATGGCCGGCAGCAGCTGCGGCGTCAGGCCGACCGCGACCGCCAGCGAGAAGATGAACGCCTCGAGCACCGGGCGATGGAAGGAGACGTTGATCGCGAAGATCGCGATCACGAGCACCAGCGTGACCTCCATGAGGAGGTAGCCAAAGCGCCGGACCCCGCGTTCGAACTCCGTCTCGGGGGAGCGGAGCCGCAGCCGCTCGGCCACCTTGCCGAACTCGGTCGCCGTTCCGGTGCGGACGACGGCCGCGACGGCGCTCCCGCTCACCACGTGGGTGCCCATGAAGAGGGTGTTGGCCCGCTGCCCGAGCGGCGCCTCGACCGCCACCGTCCCCGCTTCCTTCGCGACGGGATAGGTCTCCCCGGTGAGGGTGGCTTCGTCGAGGAACAGGTCCTTCGACTCGAGCACCAGGCAGTCTCCCGGGATGTTCTTGCCGGCGGAGAGGAGAACCACGTCTCCGGGGACGATGTCCGCGGTCGGCACGTCCTTCGGCGCGCCGTCCCTGAGCGCGGTCGCCTTGGTCTGGACCACGTCGAGCAGCTTGTCCACGGCATGCGCGGCGCCGCGCTCCTGCCAGAACCCGAGGAGGCCGCTGGCCAGGACGATGACGAGGATGATCGTGGCGTCTGGAGCGTCGTGCAGGAAGAACGACAGCCCGGCGGCGAAGACCAGGATCAGGATGAGGGGGCTCTTGAACTGACCGAGCAGAAGGAGGATCTCGCCGGCCTGCTTCCGCGGCTTCAAGACGTTCGGGCCGAGCCGGTCGAGACGCCGCTGCGCCTCGTCGCCGGCAAGTCCTTGCGGTGTCGTCTCAATCTGCCGGAGCAGGTCGGCCGCGGGCACGCCCCAGAACGTCTCCAAGGAGTCGCTCACGACTGGACGGTACCCCGCCTCCGGTGCGACGTCTGTGCAATTCCGCACACTGCCGCGGGTCTTGGTCGCCCTCTTTGCGCGCGCCCCGTCGGCTGCCTCTCGGGCTTCAGCTCGTCCTGTCGCTTCGGGCGACGGCGAGCCAGTCGTGGGCAGCGCGTGTTCAAGAGCGGACAGACGCGCGGCTGCCGCTCGGTCATCCTTACGGGGGGTCACACACACGAAGGAACCTGCACATGCGGCAAGGCCCACCATGACCACCTCGCACCACGCAACCGGGAACCCGAACGGCGTCGGCGGTCCTGGCGAACGCAGGGGCCTCGCAGATCTGGCGGCGACGCTTCGGAGGAGGATCCGGCGCCTGGCCGCGCGACTGACGGCCACGCGGCGTCGCCGGATCGCGCTCCTGGTGTCGGTGCTCGCGCCCGCGGCGCTGTTCCTGCCCCCGGCGGCATGGCTCGTCCACCACGTGTACTTCGACCGCACCGGTCTGCCGGACCTCGCGGCGTTCCTGCGTTTCGAGCCCCCGACGACCGGCATCGTCCTCGACGCGCACGGCGCGGTGCTCGTCGAGCTGGCGCGTGAGTATCGTCGCGTCGTGACCTACGACGAGGTGCCGGTGATCCTGCGCCAGGCCATCCTGGCCGCCGAGGACAAGCGCTTCTTCTCCCATGCCGGAGTGGACTACGCCGTGCTGCCGCGCGTGGTCGAGAAGACGGCCGTGCGATCCATCGGTGAATGGTGGAAAGGCGGGGGGCTGCGGCTGCTCCTGCCGCAAGGGGGCTCGACGCTCACGCAGCAACTCGTGCGCGGCTACTTTCTCGCGGACCTGACGAGCCGCTCGGACGGGGATGCGATCTTCCGCGCCGGCCTGGCGCCACCTCGTCTCCTCTCCCTGGTGCTGGGTCCTTCCGCCACGAACAAGCTCCTGCGGAAGCTCGAGGAGGTGCGCCTGACGCTCTGGCTCGAGCGAGAGATGCGCAGGCGCTACGGAACGCGGGAGCGGGCCAAGCGCGAGATCTTCAGCCGGTACGCCAGCTTCATCTACCTGGGCAACGGCCGGTACGGCTTCGCCGCCGCCTCCGAGTACTACTTCGCAAGAACGTTGTCGAGCTACACGCGGGATGACGCGGGCATTGCGTCGCTGCTGTCGGCAATCAGCAAGGCGCCCCGGGACTACGCCCCGGCCCCGGGGAACGTGCGGCTGATCCGCAGACGCAACCAGATACTCGCGCTGATGGCGCGCTACGGGGACATCTCCGAGAAGGTCGCCGCGCGTTGCCAGCGGGAACCGATTCGCGTCGCGTCCGTGGCGCCGGCCAAGACCGCCGCGCCGGCCGCGATTGACCACGTCCTCACCGAATTGAGTCAGCGGGCCGGGACCGCCTCTGGCGTCGAGGACCTGTTCCAGGGACGCGTCGTGGTCCGATCGACGGTGGACGCTCGCGTGCAGGCGATCGTCAACGATGCGCTCGAGCACGGGCTGGCCGTCTACGAGAAGCGCCACCCCGCCGCGAAGGGCGTGATCCAGGGTTCGGTCGTCGTGCTCGCCAACGCCGATGCGTCCATCCTGGCCGAGGCTGGCGGCCGCCGGTTCTTCCTCGATCGCGACAGCCGCTACTCCGACTACAACCGCGTCACCGGCTCTTTGCGCCAACCGGGCTCCGCGATGAAACCGCTGGTCTACCTGGCCGCGTTCGAGTCGGGCCTTGCCCTGGACACCACCGTGCCGGACGAGCCGATCGAGGTCACGGCGGGCGACGGGATCGGCTTCAAGCAGGTCGCGAACTACGACAACCAGTTCAAGGGGGCGATCCCGGTGCGCCAGGCCCTTGCCGAGTCTCGCAACGCCGTGGCGGTATGGATCACGCGCGAAATCGGCGTCGGCACGGTGATCCGGACGGCCCACCGGATGGGGATCCGGTCGCCGCTGCAGCCCTTCCTGTCCACGGCGCTCGGGGCGTCCGAGGTCAGGTTGCTGGAACTGGCGGACGCCTACCGCGCCATCGCCTCCGGCGTGCTGGCGGAGCCCCATGTCATCGATCTGGTGACCGACGGGGCAGGCAACGCCCTGTACAAGGCGCCGCGAATCACGCGCCCGATTGGCTCCGCGGCGCTACGCGCGATCCAGGAGGGTCTCCGCGGCGTAGTCCGCCTGCCGGACGGCACGGCCCACAGCCTCGACGCGCGAGACTTTCCGATCCCGGTGATGGGCAAGACCGGCACGACGAGCGACTTTCGCGACGCGCTCTTCGTCGGATCCACCTACGGGACGTCCGGGATCACCGTCGCTGTGCGAATCGGCTTCGACGACGACCGCCCCCTGGGACGGAACGAGACCGGCGGACGCACGGCGCTGCCGATCTTCCGCGAGGTCATGCTCGGCATCTACCGCGATCAGCTCGTCGGGCGCGCGCCGCGCTTCCCGCGCGAGATCGAAGACGGGATCGATCAGGTACCTCGCGGCCCTGGCCGTCCCGGCGGCACAGCAGCCGGGCAACGCCGAACCCAGGGACCTCCAGCGCGATGGCCGCGCGGAAGGTTCCGCAGTCGGCCGCGAGGGGAACGTCGCCACGCGCCCGGGACCGCCCGTGGAGCGTCCGCCGCACAGACAGTGACGCCCAACGTGTCTCGGGAACGCGCGGTGGACGCGCGTGCACTTGGAACAAGTGGAGTCAACCGAACCCACCCTTTGCTGGGTCCGCGCTGAGGACCTGGGAGATGCCGGGGCTCAAGCTGACCGCAGGGCAAGCCCAGCGGCTGCTGGGCCTCGATTGGGACTCCTGCGACAAGATCCTGACCGAACTGGTCGGTGCCGGCTTCCTGGTGCACACGCCCGACGGCGCGTTCGTGCGGCGAGACCGGTCGTCGGTCGCGTGAGCGTTTCCCGTCCTGCCGCTTCGTGACCGCTGCGGGCAAACCCTCCGTGGGTGCGCCGCTGGCCGGACTGCCGGCGGCGCCCGCGGCGCTATCTTCCGAACTGCACCCGAACGCCACCCCAGAGCTGGTAGTTGCTGGCGACGCCGTCGATGTGGCGGAGGAAGAGTCGGCCCTCGGTGACGAAGAACGCCGGGTGGCGCGCGGTCCGTGACAGCGGGATGCCGAAGTGCACCGCCCACGCCGGCGTCCAGACGCCGCTCAGGACCATGTTCCAGAGGGAAAGCCCGGTGCCGATGTAGGCTCCACCGGCCAGGTACCTGTTCAGCTCGGCCTCGGCGAAGTACTCCGTCGACTGCCTCGTGATTTGATCGTCCTTCACCAAACGTTCGACGGCGCCGAGGGCCCCGACTGCCTCCCACCGGCTGCTGAGTCGTTTCGCGATGCCGACTTTCAGGCCGACGAGCGGCGAGCCCTGTGCAAACGCCCGGTCGGTGTCCTCGGTCGGTCGCACGCGGCGGTCCTGCCCACCCATGACATCGAACAACACGAGCGGGCCAGTTGTGGGCTTCTCGACCGTGGCGTCGGCATATCTGGCCTGTCCGGCCGCCACTGCGGGCGCCGGCGCGCACGCCAGTGCCAGCGCCAGTCCGGGCCCGATGATGCGCCCAACTCCCGTCCGGGTCATGGGGCTCCCGTCATGAGCCCACCCTACCAACTCCGGCGCCGGCCGTCTGCTCAGGAACGCACACCGCGGCGGGACTCAGCGCACCGGCCGAGGCCCCTGGCCTGCGCCGGTCAGGGGGTTGCCCGTGCCTGCCTTGGTCGCGGCCGGCGGTTGTGCAGCGGTGATCATGGTCACGACCTGCGTGCCGGCGGCGAGGCCCGGCGCCAGCAGTTCGGTGACCGCTCCGTCCGTGATGCCCAGGCGGACCGACGCCGGCGAGAGCGTGCCCCCCGCGAAGGTCCACACCTGGCCCTCCGTGCTGGAGCGCTTCGCGTCCGCGCCACCTGTCGAGGCCGGCCTGCCGAACGCCGCGAGCACCGCGGGCGTCGGCCGGACGCGCAGCGCGGCGTTGGGAACCCGCAGGACGTCCGGCCGGCTCGCCACGGTCACCTTGACGGTGGCCGTCATCCCCGGCCTCAGCTTCGCGTCGGGATTGGGTACGTCGATGATCGTCGGGTAGGTCGTGACGTTCGACACGATGGTTGCCTGCAGCCGCACCTGCAGCACGACGCCGGTGAAGACGGTCTCGGGGTAGGCATCGACACCGAACGTGACCGGTTGTCCCGGCTTGATCTGGCCGATGTCCGATTCGTCGATGCTGGCGTTGACCTGCATCTTGGTCAGGTCGGCGGCGATCACGAAGATGGTCGGCGACGACATGCTCGCGGCGACCGTCTGGCCGACATCGACGCTGCGCTGCGTCACGGTGCCGGAGATCGGCGCGGCGATGATCGTGTGATCGAGATTCACCTGCGCCTGGTTCAGCGACGCCTGGGCCTGGACGACCTGCGCTTCGGTCCCCTTGAGCGAGGCGGCCGCGGAGTCCACGTCCATCGCCGCCGCATCGACGTCGCTTTGTGCGATCAGCTGCCGCTCCGACAGGGTCTTTGCCCGGCCGAATTTCATCTGCGCGTCGGCGAGAGTCACCCGGGAGCGTTCGAGATCCGCGTTCGCTTTCGCGACCCCGCTGCGCGCCTGCGCCACCTGCGCGTTGAAGAGCGACGGATCGAGCCGGGCGATGATCTGCCCCTTCTGCACGATCGTGTTGAAGTCGGCGCCCAGCCACGACACCGTGCCGGACACCTGGCTGCCGACGCTGACGCTCGTCACCGGCTGCACCGTGCCGGTCGTGGCCACCGTCTTGGTGACCGGTCCCCTCGAAACGGCCGCCGTGGTGACCTGCGGCAGGGCGGGCGTGCGGGTGAAGTAGTACGCGCCCGCGACGACAGTGGCGGCGACCACCGCGACGACCGCGAGCACGACACGGAGACGAGGCACGCGTCCGACGGCTGCCGGCTCGGCGCTCGGCAGCAGTCCGGCGAAGCGGTCCGGATGGGGAACAGCGACGCCGCCGCCGGCCACGCCGACCCCGGGCATCGGCAGGGGGGTGACTATTTGAAGCTGGGCTGGCGCTGTGCTGACGGACATGGGTGTCTCCCGTGGTCGTGTGATGCCGAACCCGGCCGGCCGAGTGATTCGGCCGCCGGCGTCGTCCTGAACGGACGCTCCATTGCGTTGACGGACGTGTCCTCGCACTCTGAGAGGATGCCGTCGGCGGCGTGCTCGCCGCATTGGGCCTCTCCCGCCGTTGTCCGTCCATACCCATCATCGGCCTCGAGGCGGCGGTCGCGCTGTCCCATACCGCACAGGGTCCCGGTGTTCCCGATTGGACAGACAGTCTCCGCGAGATCGCTCATTCTGCGCTCAGAGGGAATCGGTCCGCTGCACGGCGTGCCAGGCGACGCACGAACAGCGCGTCGCTCGAGATCAATCGGGGCGCACCGCAGGGACAACCGGGAATCGACTGGTGCTGACACCATGGCCCAGACCCTGTTCACCCCCATCGCGCTTGGCAGGCTGCTGCTCAAGAACCGCATCGTCATGGCGCCGATGACGCGGTCCCGAGCCGTGGGCAACGTGCCGAACAGCCTGATGGCGGAGTATTACCGGCAGCGCGCGGGCGCCGGACTGATCGTCACCGAGGGAACGTCGCCCTCCCCGAACGGCCTGGGCTATCCGCGCATTCCGGGCCTGTTCACCGACGAGCAGGTGCAAGGCTGGCATCGCGTGACCAACGGGGTGCACGGTGCGGGCGGCCGGATCTTCGTGCAGCTGATGCACACCGGCCGGGTCGGGCACCCGGCGAACATGCCGGCCGGCAGCCGGATCCTCGGCCCGTCGCCCATCGCCGCCCCGGGTGAGATGTGGACGGACAGCCTCGGGGCACAGCCGTATCCCGTTCCCGCCCAGATGAACGGCGACGACATCGCACAGGCCATCGCCGAGTACGCGACGGCCGCCGGGCGTGCGATCGAGGCCGGATTCGACGGCGTCGAGATCCATGCCGCGAACGGCTACCTGATCGACCAGTTCCTGAACACCGCCTCCAACGTGCGCACCGATCGGTGGGGTGGCGACGCGAGAACCGCGAACCGCTTCCGATTCGCGCTGGACGTGGCGCGAGCGTCCGCCGCGGCGATCGGCGCGGAGCGGATTGGCCTGCGCATCTCCCCGTACGGCGTGTTCAACGGCATGGCGCCCGACGACGGCATGGACGCCGTCTATGAAGGCCTGATCGCCGGGCTGAACGACATCGGCGCGGGGTACATCCACGTCGTGGACCACAGCTCGATGGGCGCTCCGGCCGTCAGCCCGTCCCTGCAGGCGAGGATCCGCGCCGCGTTCGACGGCAAGTACGTCCTGTCGGGCGGCTACGACCTGGCCCGCGCCAATGCCGACCTCGACGCGAATCGCGGCGACCTGGTGGCGTTCGGCCGCCCGTTCATCGCCAACCCCGACCTCGCGCGCGACCTGGAGACCGGCCGCGCGCTGACGGCGCCAGACTCCGGCACCTTCTATGCAGCCGGTGAAAAGGGGTACACCGACTACTGAGCCCGCCGGACGCGTCGGCATCGGTGCGCGTTGGTCTCCCCTCGGAGCGGCAGCAACAGCGAAAGGACATCCGTTATGACCATCACACTGCCGGGGCTCCTGCTTCTCATCGTGATTGCGGCCGTCTGCGGCGCGGTTGGGAAGGCCATCGCCGGCGGGGTCCGGGGCGGACTCCTCGTCTCCACGGCGCTCGGGTTCATCGGCGCCGCGATCGGGCCGTGGATGGCGGGGAAGCTCGGCCTGTCCGAGCCGCTTCTGGTCCAGTTCGGCGGGCACCCGTTCCCGGTGCTGTGGTCGATCATCGGCGCGGCGATCTTCGTCGCGATCATCCACTTGGTGTCGAATCGGTAGGTGGATGCGCGCCTCGAATGCGGGCCGCCCGCGCGACAACCCTGGTGAGGAGGCTGACATGCGGATGATCGGAATCGTGGTCCTGGCCCTGGGGATTCTGGCACTCGCGTACGGCGGGTTCAGCTACACCCGTGAGACGCACGACGTCAAGCTCGGGCCCGTGGAGTTCTCCGTCAAGGAGAAGCAGAGGGTCAACGTCCCCCTGTGGGCCGGAGTGGCGTTTGCGGTGGTCGGGGCGGGCATCCTGATCAGCGGCAAGAAGTAGCAGGCCATCCGCGCGGGCCTGCGTGCGACGCAGCGTCGTGCTCGATGGCGGCGTTGAGCTCCGCGCCGACGAGGATGGACAGGGCCGACGCGTACAGCCAGAGGAGCGCGACGATGACGCCGCCGATGACGCCGTACGCCCTCTGGTACTCCCCGAAGTGTCCGGCGTACCACTTGAACCCGAGCGACGCGAGTATCCACAGCAGGGTGGCGGCCACGGCACCGGGCGTGACCCACGTCCACCGCCGCCGGACGTCCGGCGCGAAGTAGTAGACCCACCCGAGGGCCGTCACCACCAGCCCGAAGATGATCGGCCACTCGACGACGGCCCACAACCGCGTGAAACGCCACGACAGGGCCAGGCCGCGCTCGAGCGCGCCGGCCAGCGCCGGCCCCAGCATCAACAGCGCCACGGCGGTCAGGACGAAGGCCGTCAGCACCACGGTCAGCCCGACGGCGAGCAGGCGGACCCGCCACCACGCGCGACCCTCCTTGACGTGATACGCCTGATTCAACGTGTCGACGATCGCGGTCATCGCCGACGAACCGCTCCACAGGGCTCCCAGCAAACTGAGTGTCAGCAGGCTCCGGGGAGGTTCGTGGGCGATGTGGGCGAGCTGCCCCCTGATCAGGACGAGCACCTCGCCCGGCGCCACGCGCGCCAGGCTCTCGACGACGACATCCACCAGGTGCCGCACCGGGAGGGTACTGGCCAGCGCGACGACGAACAGCAGGGCGGGGAAGAGCGCGAGGAACCAGAAGAAGGCCAGCTCGGCCGCCCATCCGAGACAGTCGTCTTCGTAGATGGCGCGGCCGGTGCGCAAGAGGATTCTTCCCCACCGTGGGGCGCTCTGCGACGATTCCATGTGCGTCTCGCCCGCAGCCGCGCACCCTGACACCACCCCCTGTGCGTGGTTCGATGCCGCAGACCTGTCGGGAGCCTGCCTGCGACGTTACATCAGTCGTCCGATGGTGGGCTGTACCGAACCGAACATGCGCGAGCTGCACCCGGCGGCGGGATGTCGCCTCTCTCAGCGCTGCCACAGTACCCGGGTGGCTTCCAGGGGAACCGCGACGCCGTCGTGGTGCGGCACGACGCGTACCGTGTAGTCTGCGGCCGGACGCGTCGCGGGGATGCGCGCGCGGTAAGCCCACGCGCCGCTCGCGCCGTCGAGCCGGCCAACGCGTGTCATCGCCTGCCGGACCGGGCGGTCGCCGTTGAGCGCGTTCGCGTACAGTTCCACGCACACGGCGTCGGGGTCGAGATCGTGGAGCGACAGCCGGACCTCGAATGCCTGGTGCGTGCCGTCCGCCTCGACCTTCAGGGAGTCGAAGCGGAGCGCTGACCACCGTTGCTCCACCACGTGCCGCCAGGTGACAATCCGTCTTCCCAGCGCGCAGCCGTCGGCCGCCCGTGCGCGGTAGGCGGCAGCAGCCGGGCGGTAGTGGCTCTCGGTGTACTCGCGCACCGTGCGCTCTGCGGAGAACCGGGGCGTCAACCGCGCCATGCTCTCCCGCATGCGCGCGACCCAGGCGACCGGGATGCCCGTCTCGTCTCGGTCGTAGAACTCCGGCACCACGTCCCGTTCGAGCCTGTCGTAGAGCGCCTCGGCCTCGGCGGCATCCCAGGCGGGGTCGTCGCCGTGGTCCTGTCCGTCCCCCAGCGCCCAGCCCACGTCCGGTTGGTACGCTTCCGCCCACCAGCCGTCCAACTCCGACAGGTTGAGCCCGCCGTTGACCAGCACCTTCATGCCGCTCGTCCCGCAGGCTTCCCACGGGCGCCTCGGCGTGTTGATCCAGACATCGACGCCCTGCACCATTTGCTCGGTCAGGAGCATGTCGTAGTCGCTGAGGAAGATGACGCGGTGGCGCGCCTCGGGCCGCCGGATGAACCGGATCCACTCCTGGATGAGGGCCTGCCCGGCCTGGTCCGCAGGGTGCGCCTTGCCGGCGATGATGATCTGCACGGGCCGTTCAGGATCGTTCAGCAGTCGAAGCAGGCGGTCGGGGTCGTGCAGCAGCAGGTTCGGCCGCTTGTAGCTCGCGAAGCGGCGCGCGAAACCGAGCGTGAGCGCCTCGGGGTCGAACACACGCCTCGCGTCATTCACCGCCTCCGGTGTCGCGCCGCTCGCGGTGAGCTGCCTGGTCAGTCGTTTGCGCGCGTAGTCGATGAGCGACTTCGTGGCCTTGGTGTGGAGTTCCCACAGCTTGGCGCTGGACACGCCGCGGATGGTCTGTTCGATCGACTGCACGGTCCCCATCCAACGGTTCTTCCCGCACGTCTCCATCCACAATTCGTCGGCAGCCGCGGAGTCCCAGCTCGGCATGTGGACCCCGTTCGTGACGTGCCCGATGGGCACGTCCGTTTCCGGCCAGCCCGGAAAGAGCGGCTCGAAGAGACGGCGGCTCACCTTGCCGTGCAGCCGGCTCACGGCGTTGGCCCTCCCGCTCCCACGTATCGCCAGGTACGCCACGTTGAACGGCTCCGACGAGTCCCGTGCGTCCTGGCGACCGAGGGCGAGCAGGTCCTGCAGGGTGAGGCCCAGCTGCGCCCGGGCGTATCCGCCGAGGTACTGTTCGACCAGCGACGGGTCGAACCGATCGAAGCCGGCGGCGACGGCCGTATGGGTGGTGAACAGGTTGCCGGCCCGTGTGACCGCCAGCGCGACCTCGAATGACTCGCCGGTCTGCTTCATGAACGCACCCGCGCGTTCGAGCACGGCGAAGGCCGCATGCCCCTCGTTCAGGTGGCAGACGTCCGGCCGCAGGCCGAGTTCGGCGAGCAGGCGCCACCCGCCGATGCCGAGGACGATTTCCTGCACCAGCCGCAGTTCCGGTCCTCCCCCGTAGAGTTCACTCGTGATCCCCCGGTGCGAGGGCACGTTGGCCGCATCGTTGCTGTCCAACAGGTAGAGCCTGGTCCTTCCAACCTGGACCTGCCAGGCGCGCAGCCAGACGGAGTACCCGGGCAGCGCGATTTCCAGGCGGAGCCACTCCCCGTTCGCGCGGCGCACCGCCGTGATCGGCAGCTGCCCCGGATCGTTGTACGGGAACAGGGCCTGTTGTGCGCCGTTCTTGTCGATCACCTGGCGGAAGTAGCCCTGCTGGTACAAGAGCCCCACGGCGGTGACCGGCACGCCCAGGTCGCTGGCGGCCTTGAGCTGATCACCGGCCACGTTGCCGAGCCCTCCCGAGTAGATCGGAAGCGCCTCGCTCAACATGTACTCCATGCTGAAGTACGCGACCGAGATCGCCGGGGACGGCGGATGCGTCTGCTGGAACCACGCAGGCGAGGTCGCCTCCCGCCGCATGGCCTGCACGAGGTCGTCGATCTTGGCCCGCAACGCGGGATCGCCGAGCACCCGCTCGACGCGGTCGCGCGACACCGTCTGGAGGACGCCCCAGGGGTTGTGCGTGAGGTCCCACAGGTCGGGATCCAGCTCGCGCCACACTTCGTCGGCCGCGTGATTCCACGACCAGCGCAGGTCGAGCGCCAGGTCGGCCAGGGCGTCGAACCCCTCGATGTCCGTGGGAAGCAGGCTCCAAATCGGATTGCCGACGCGAGAAGAGCCGCTCATGGTGTCCTCGTCTGCACCCTTCGGTGGATGACGCCGGAATCCACGGCCACGCCCGTGCGGGACGTCGCCTGGAAATACATGTCGTCGCCGGCGAACTCGACCAGCAGGAACGACCGGTCGGCATCGAACCCCTTGGCCGTGATCGCCGAGGGGGAGAGGTTGCCGGCACGGAGCGACCCCGACGCCCCCTCTGTGAAGTAGTAGATACCGTGCTGGGGGTTCAGCCGTTCGTACACGTGGTCGTGGCCGCAGAACACGACATCCACGCCGTATTGGACGAACAGGGGCTCGAGCGTCTTCCGGAGGTCGGCGTCCGCCCCGTGGTACCTCGCTGAGGAGTACAGGGGGTGATGAAAGTAGCAGACCCTCCAGTCGCGATTGCCCGCGTCCCGCAGCTGGCCTTCAATCCATGCCACCTGCTTCGGGTCCATGTAGTTGCTGTCCAGCGCGAAGAAGCGCACGTTGCCTTTCTTGAAGCTGTAGTAGTTCGCGCCGTTCATGTTGAACGGCTTGTAGAACCGTTCGTTGGTCGCGTCGTGGTTGCCCAGCGTGGCGTAGAAGCTCACGCCGGCGTCCAGGAGCGGCTTGTAGGGCACCGCGAAGTCCTTCTCGAAGTCGGACGGCCGGCTGCCCGTGTAGAGGTTGTCGCCCAGGGTGATGACGAAATCGAACGGGAAGGCCACGCGCGACCGTACCATCTGCCGCGCCACGTCGAGCTGGGGTTGCTTGCCCGTCCCCATGTCGCCGATCACAGCCATCCGAACCGAGTGCGCCTGGAGCGGAAACGCAAACTCATCCGCGCCGGCCGACGCGACGACCGCGGCCACGGCCAGCAGGACCACCGAGAGAACGCTCCGACGTTGCATGCGCGGCTCCAGTTCCTACGAGGGTGGCGGCAGGATGAGGCGGGCGAAGTCGACGATCAGCCTCGACTTCACGTCGATGACGATCAGCGTGCGGCCCACGACCCGGTAGGCGACCTCGGACGGGAGTATCGGGAACGACGCCAGCAATGCGGGCGGGAGGGCGACGACCGGCCCGACGTCCGGGTAGAGGGCGTTCACTTCGAGCCGCATCCCGGGTGGGGCCTCGCCCGGCTGCACGGAGGCGGGCGAGTTGGTCCAGTGCGTGCCCTCGAGCGCGGCACGGCTGGCGTGGCGGAACGCCTCGCAGGCGGCCTGCGTGAACAGGTCGCCCGCCTCTGCGTGCGGCCGCGCCTCGCGCAGTTTCCTCGCCAGCGCCTGTTGATGGGCCGCGATCATTTCCGGCAGGTCGGTGGGTTTCAGGCTCGGGAGACCCGATTCGACCGCCTTCTCCAGCGTCAGAAAGGCCTGCACGCGCGCCGAGAAGTCCTTGAAGGCCGCCGCGTCGTCGGCCCGTTCCCTGGCCGCCCCGCCGGCCTGCCCGGCGCCGAGTTTGGCAGCAGCCACGCACGCGGCCACTACCAGCAATCCGACCTTCGCCCGACGCCGCCCCCTTTGCAGCATGGTCACTCGGCACTCCTCGATGGCAGCGCATCCAGGGCGTCGTGGACGGCGGCCTTCACGGCCTCTTTGGCCACTTCCTTCACGACCTGCTTCATTGTGTCCTTGACGTCCTTGTCGTGCAGCACGTCATCGCCGGCCTTCTCGACTGCCTGCCGCACCGCCTCTCTCACGGTCGCGGCGAGCGGCTGCAGTTCCTTCGTGAAGACCTCGACCGCCTTCGCGATCCCAGCGGCTGGCGCCTCGACCGGCGCCTCCGGCGTCGCGTCTGCGACGTCCGGGCGGGCAGGGGCGGTCGCGGCAGCCGTCCGCGCCCAGTCGGACTCGAACGTGTCAATCAGCGTCTTCACGACCTTCGGGGCCCCGACGACGAGACCGACTTCGCGGCGGAAGTCCAATTCCGCGGTCCGCAGGCTCTGGCTCCCGACGAAGGCCAGGCGCCCGTCGCGGATGATCGAGCGCGTGTGGAGCCGAAGCCCCGCGAGTTTCCTGACCTCGAACGGCGTCTGGCCGGAGACCTGGCCGATGATCCTGACCTCCACGCCCGCCTTCGCCCGGGCCCGCAGGATTCGCAGCATCTCCTCGTCCGAGATCTTGGGGTCGTAGATCAGGAGCTGCCTCTTCGCGCGTCTCAGGAACGTGCCCAGGACCTGGCGGGAGTTGGCGGGGCTCACGACGAACGTCTCGGACCTGGGCGCGTACCGCGTGCGCGTGCAGTCGGCCTCGAAGAGTCGTGCCGCTTCCTGGAGGCACGTCTTCCGGCTGGTGACGATGCCGAATCCCCGGCTGTGAAGCATGTCGAGGCGCGTGAAGTTCCACGAGAGCACGTACAGCACCCGTCGATCGATCAGGAGGTACTTGCCGTGATACCGGACGAGATCGTCGGACGTGCGCGACACCGCGATGCCGGCCGCAAGGAACCGCAGTTCGAGCTGGCGCAGCTTCCGTTCGCCGCCGCGGTTGGCGCACGCGATCAGCGCGGTGACTTTCACGCCCTTCGCGACTGCGGCCGCCAGCGCCAGCTCGACGTCCTTGTAGTCGAGGCGGAAGATGGCAATCTCCACGCTCTTCTTCGCGCGCCCGATCGCGGAGAGCAGCGGGGCGACGCCGTCTGCGGGCTCGACGATGAGCTTCACGACACGGTCTCCCTTGGCCGCCGTCGGCCTCACTGATGGAGCGTTGTGGGCGTCATAGCGCCCCGAGCTCGGCTATCCGTCGTCGGATCGTCCCGGTCAGCGTTTCGACGTCGGCGGGTCCATACCCGGCGGCGCGAAACCCGTCGCGGATCTGATCGTCGGTCAATCGCGACAAACGCTGTCCCAGCCACCTCGCGTCGGCGCGCGGGATGTGCCGGGTGATCTGTTCCATGTGTGTTCGCTCGCGGTAGTTGGACATCGAGAACGCACACAGGAAGAAGGGGCGGCTGTGGAGCACGAAATCGACGGACGTCGGGGCGGCCTTCGCGATGAACTTCGAGGGCTCGTAGTCTCGGGGCACGCCCTTGGACCGCGTCAACGCGTTGCCGGTATTCCCGAACGTGGCGCCCACGTCGCTCACCGCGTAATGCCGCTCGCCATTCACCACGTAGACGGTGTTGTTGGTCTGCTTGAGGTCCCAGTTGTTCAGCAGGGACATCATCACGCGCAGGCCGTTCAGTTCCCGCCGCCCGACGAACGGATTGTCGAACCAGTCCCAGTGTCCGAGTTTCTCGACGGCGGCATCCTTCCGTTCGAGGCGGGCGCCCCGAACGACGCCGCCGGGGGACACGAACTCCCGGCCACGCCGCAACTCCGGCAGCCCCTTCACGGTGAGTGTGGCCACGTAGTAATCCTCGTCCGCAAAATAGCCGGCCGCCCACAGGAACCGCGTCGCGGCCGTCTCGGGCTGCGACTCCTGTCCGAGCTTGACCTTCCACTCGACGCCCTGGCCGTCGGTGACGTCGAACTTCGGGCTCGTTCCACCCGCGTCCTCCCTGACGAACGTGAACGTGCCCGCCGGGTCCGGCGCGTGCGCCTGGCCGCCCGCCCCGTACCTGAGATCCAGCGACGCCACGTCGCCGGGATCTTGCCAGATCCGCGCCGGCAGCGTGGTGACGTCAGCGTTCTCGCCGCCGTGGACCTTCTCTTGCGCGGTCAGGCCGCCCGCCAGGCCGGCGACGGCCAGCGCCAGGAGGGCGCACGTGGGCGGAGCGGTTCGTCGCATACTCATCTTTCCCCGCCTGTTCCGTCACGTCCGGAAACGACGGACGGGTCGACGATCGCATCGCCTGGGCCTGGATCCGGTACAGTCCTGCATACACGCCATCCCGGGCCATCAGCGACTTGTGGGTGCCCTGTTCCGCCAGCTTGCAGTCCTTGATGACGAAGATGACGTCCGCGTGCCGGACCGTGGCCAGATGATGGGCGATGACGATCGACGTCCGGCCCCGCATCAGCCTGCCGAGGGCCTCCATCACCGTCTGCTCGGATGCGGCGTCGAGGCCGGCTGTCGGTTCGTCGAGGATCAGGAGCGGGGTGTCGCGGATGACGGCCCGCGCGATCGCGATGCGCTGCCGCTGACCGCCTGACAGCGTGATGCCGCGCTCACCGACCATCGTGTCGTAGCCGTCCGGCAGCGCCTCGATGAACTCCCGGGCGTTGGCGAGTTCGGCGGCGCGCCGGATCTCGCCGGGCAGCGCGCCCGGCCTGCCATACGCGATGTTCTCCCAGATCGTCGTGCGGAACAGCAGCGTGTCCTGGAGGACGAAACTCATCTGGTCGCGGAGCGACTTCAACCGGTAGCGCCGGATGTCCGAGCCCTCGATGACCACGCGCCCGGACACCGGGTCGTAGAACCTGGGAATCAGGCCCACGATGGTGGTCTTCCCCGCCCCTGACGGGCCGACAACGGCCGCGACCTGTCCTGCCTCGACCGTGAAGCTGACGTTCTCGATGATCGGCTTGTCGGGGCCGTAGCCGAAGCTGACCTCGTCGAACTCGACCTGGCCGCTGAACGATGGCGCCCGGCGCGCATGCGGCGCGTCGCCGACGCGGGCCTCGACGTCGAGCACCTCCTGGATGCGATCGTAGCCGACCGCCGCCTTCGAGACGGTGTCGGCCATCTTCGAGAGATCGCGCATGGGCTTGTACATCTTGCCCAGGTACCAGATGAAGAGGATGAGCGTGCCGGCGCTGAGTTCGCCGGCCAGCGCGAGCCGCGCGCCGTACCACACCACCAGACACGTGCCGACCGCGACAATCACCTCGACCACCGGGGCCAGCCGGGCCTTGATGGTGCGCGCCTCCAGGCCCGCCTCGACGGTGGCCAGGCTCTCGGAGTCGAACCGGTTCTGCTCGTAGTCTTCCCGTGCAAACGCCTTGACCACTCGGATCGACGTCAGCACTTCCTCGACGACCGACACCAGCTCGCCTTCCTTCTTGCGCACGGCCCGCGAGGCTCTCTTTATCCGCCACGTGTAGCGGTGCACCACCACGAACAGCACGGGCATCACCGACAACGCGATGAGGGTGAACCGCCAGTTCAGGTAGAACATGACCCCGGCCATGCCGGCCAGCGTCGTCACGCTGACGAGCATGCCGAGCATCGCGGAGTCGATGAAACTCCGGATGGCCTCGATGTCGCTCGTGACTCGCGTGATCATGTCGCCCGTCCGCGCCTCGTCGTGATCGGCGAGGGACAGGCGCTGGATGTGGTGGTAGAGCGTCTTGCGCAGGTCGTGGCCCACCCACTGCGCCACGCTGGTGGTGAGGTACTTCTCGAAGTACGCGCTGACCGCGCCGGCCAGCGCAATGCCGGCCACCGCGGCCACCGCGAAGTTCAGCACGGCGTACGGGCCCTGGCCGAAGACCGCGGTCACCGCGCGTCCCAGGGGTTCGGGCAGGGGCCTCGACCTGAGCACGTTGTCCACGACGACCTTGAGGGGCCACGGGTCGAGGATGTCCGTGACCGTCTCGCCCAGCACCGCGACCAGCGCCAGCGTCAGGCCCTTCCAGTGAGGCCGGATGAGGCCGACGACCTTCAGCGCCCGCCGCGGCGACGGAGGCTTCGCGGGCACGGGCGTCTACCGAAGCGGCTGCAGGTTGATGATCACCGACAGCACGCCGCCCAGGACGGAGAACCCACCGGCGGCATGCACGCCGTACCGGTAGCGTCCGTAGTACCCATCGTCGTAGCCGCGGCGGAAGCCTTGGCGGAAGTAGTAGCGGTAGTCGTCGCGCGGGACGTAGAAGCCGCGGTATCCGTAGATCGCATCCTGGTAGGCGTACGCATCCCTGTAGTCGTATGCCCACCGATCCAGCCGGTCGGCCCGTCCGGCCCCGAGACCCTCCGCGTAGCCTTCGTTCACCGCCCGGCGGAGCACGGCGGCGCCGTACTCGTTCGTCTCGAAGTAGCGGCCGCCGCGAGCATACCGGTAGCTCGACGGCGTGTAGAAGTACGGGTCCCCACCGTAGTTGTAGGAATCGCTGTTCTGGATGCTCGCCCGCTGTTCGTTCAGTCCGGCGACGTACTGCTGTTGATACTGGTACTGCGCCTGGCGGCCCTGGCGCTGCAGCTCGGCGCCTTGCTGCGGCGCGAGACGCTGCTGCTGGTCCAGCTGGTCGCGGTACTGCACGAGCTGCTGCTGCTGTTCACCGATCCGCTGTTGCTGTTGCTGCGGCGCCAGACGAACCTGTGCCTGCCTCGGTTGGGCCTGTGACGCCTGCGGCTGCGACGGCAGCGGCTGCGCCGTGGGTCGCGGCTGCACCTGCGGCTGTGGCGGGAGCGGCTGCTGCGCGGGCCGCGGCTGCACCTGCGGCTGGGCGGGGCGCGCCTGCGGCTGCGGCTTCGCCTGATCCTGCGGCCTTGCTGGCTGTTGCGGCTGCGGCCTCGCCTGATCCTGCGGCCTTGCTGGCTGTTGCGGCTGCGGCCTCGCCTGATCCTGCGGCCTTGCTGGCTGCTGCGGCTGGGGCTTCGCCCGATCCTGCGGCCTGGCTGGCGGTTGCGGCTGTGGCTTCGCCTGAACCTGCGGCCTTGCTGGCTGCTGCGGCTGTGGCTTCGCCCGATCCTGCGCCTTCGCCGGCTGCTGCGGCTTCGCCGGCTGCTGCGGCTTCGCCGGCTGCTGCGGCTTCGCCTGCTGGTCCGGCTTCGGCTTCTGATCCTGCGGTTTCGCCTGCTGACCCGGCTTCTGTTCGTCGGGCTTCTGGGGTTTCGGCTTCTTCGCCTCCGACTGCGCTTTCTGATCCTGCTGCGGCGGTTGCTGGGCATTGGCAGGCACGCTGGTTCCCACCAACGACATCGCGCCGATGACGGACGCCGCGACGAGCATCCGGTTCAACACGTTGATTCGCATTCCACACCCGATCTCCGCGTCCCGAGGTGGTCTCTTGCCCGGATGACGGTCGTTCATCACGGGTCGGCGTTCGCGCCCGGGCCGCGGCCCGCCCACCCCGGAGTCTAGACGGGACAGGGATGCGCGTCTGTTCACTTGCAGACAGCGCAGTTCCGCCGGTCGAGGACATCGCGCACCCTCCGACCACGCGTTCCCCGCTGACCGTCGCACGTCTGCACCGCTGAACCCTGCGATGCACGATTTGTGCCCTCGGGACGTGATTCAGTGCTGAGCGAGCCACGCCGGCCACCTGCGCCAACTGCGGATTGTGGCCGTGCTTGCGAGTCGAAGTGCCAAGGCACAGGCCCGAGTCGATCAGTTCAGCCGGTGTGCAGTGCGGGACAGCGCGGGCCGCTCGGGTGCGCCACACTGCTGGCGTCGATCTCGGATGACCAACGGCGCCGGGCGCGCTCGGCTCCGCCGACCGCCGCACGGACGCAGAGGAGAACCAGCCATGAACTCACGAGGGGAAGGCGGTGACTATCGTTTCCTGACGGGGCTTGCCCTGGGCGGCCTCGTCGGCGCGGGCCTGGCCATGTGGCTGGCTCCGCGTGCGGCCGCGGAGATCAAGTCGCGGGCGACCGAGACGGCGAAGAGCTTCGGCGACGCGGTTTCCGAGCGCTATCGGGACGCGCGGCTCCGCGTCACCGACGCGGTGGAGGGGCTGTCGCGCAAGGGGCAGGGCCTCCGCAACGACGCCTGCGACACGGTGGTCCGCGCCGCGCAGGAAGTCGAGGCCGGGGCGCGCGACGTCCAGCACTTGGCGACGAATGCCAAGACGAACATCGGCTAATCGATCCGAAACCAGAGTCTCAGGAGGATGTGATGTTGACCATTCTGATCGTGCTGGCAGTGCTGATGCTCGTGGGGGCGCTGCCCTCCTGGCCGCACAGCCGCAACTGGGGGTACTACCCGAGCGGTGGGCTGGGGGTCGTCGTCCTGATCCTCGTGGTCCTGCTGTTGACCGGACGGCTGTGACGGGCCGGCCCGGTGCGCACGAGCCAACGACCGCGCGCAGGTGTGTCATCGGCGCGGTCCTGCTGGCGACGCTCCTCGGAGGGGGGCTGTGGGGCGCCTCTGGCAGGTCCGAGCTGGTGCGGGCGCTCCGAACCGCCGAGTTGACGCGGGACATGGTCGAGGCCCGCGCGTCGCTGCTCGATGCCCGAGCGAGCGTCGGCGACGCGGACTTCGACCGAGTGACCCGCCGACTTCAGCAGGCCCGAGGGTTCCTCTGGCACGCCAGCGCGGGCCTCTCCGGCCCTGGCGCGATTGACGTCGACCGGCGGCGGATGGAACTCGCCAGCTTGCTGGCCGACATCGACGAGACCCAGCGGTTGGTAGAGGCGGCGGCTTTGCAGGTTCGTGGTCGCCAACGCCCTCGGGACGCCACTCGGCCAGACGGTTCGAAGCGGGCGTCCAACCCTGACGACCCCGACTCGACCCGCCCCACCACAACGAGGGTGGCTTCGGCCGAGCCGTCTCGCGAGCCCTGACGACCAGACCTCACCTGACGCCGTCGAGGCGTTCACGCGCCGGTCAGGAAGAGCCGAGGGTGGGCGTAGTGGCGGGGAGCGCCTCGCCGCCGCCATGCCAGTCGAGCCAATGCCGGTAGACGACCGACACGATGGCGACGGCGGGAATCGCGAGGAAGACGCCGGCGACGCCGCCCAGTTCGAAGCCGGCCAGCACGGCGACGATCACGGCCAGCGGATGCAGGTGAACGCCGTGGCGAATGAGGCGCGGGTACACCGCGTAGTCTTCGACGATCCGGAGGACCAGGAGGAACGCGCAGACCCAGAGGGCCGACAGCGGCGCGTGCAGGGCCGCCAGGAGCGCCGAGACGACGGCAGCCGCGAGCGGGCCGATCAGGGGCACGAACTCCAGGACGCCCGCGAGCACGCCGAGCAGGACCGGGTAAGGTACGCCGAGGACTGCGAACCCGGCCCCGCAGAGCGTCCCGATCAGTACGCACGCGAGGAGTTGGGCCCGGATATACGCGGCGAGGGTCGCATTGATCTCCTTGAACAACTCGTACCCGCGCCGCCGTATGCGGTGTGGAAGCGCCGACACGGCGGAGCGCCTGAAGTCGTCCGCGTCCCTCAAGAAGAAGAACGCGAGAACCGGGACGAGGATCAGCCACGGCGCGTACGCGGCGATGCCGACGATTCCGATCAACGCCTCGCGCGCAGACTCCACGGCGACATCGCCGACCTGGACGACAGACCGGTTGATGCCGTCGCGCACCTCGACCGGCAGCCGCCAGTGCGCATAGTAGCCGGACCACTCCTGTGTCCACGCCCGAAGCGATTCGGCGTAGACGGGCGCTTGCGACACCGCCTCGCCGAACTGTTCGGCCAGCGTCGGCACGAGGAGCGAGGTGCCGCCGCCCACGCTCCCGAGGATGACCACGTAGACGACGGCGATGGCCTGCCCCCGGGACAATCGGCGCGGCCTTCCGGCGAGGAGAATCGGGCGCTCGGCGAACCGCACGAGCGGCGCCAGGACGTAGGCGAAGAAGCCCGCCACCGCCAGCACGAGAACCACCCGTTCCAGCCTGTAGAGGACCCAGGCGGCGGAGGCCACCGCGAGGACGATGAGGATGACTTGCAGGGCGGCCCGGCTCCCCGGCGGGGGCGGCGCCGCGTGCGGCTTCTCAGGTTCCATGGCCAGGCAGCCCTCGAACCCGCAGGATAGCGTTCGGGCCGGCTGATGTCTGTGCAGTCTTGGACAGTTCGCAGCCGCGTTCGGACCGATGATCACCGAGACGCGACGTGTCGGCGCTGCCCGGATCCGTCACGGAAGCACGGCGCGCGCCAGCTGTCGTCCCGCGCGAGAAGAAGGAGTCTCCATGCAGAAGGACCCCATGCGGCCGGAGATCCCGCCGCCCGCGAACGTGACGGCACGCGACGCCGAGTCTGCCAGGAACGACGCGGAGACGTTCAGGCGGCTGGCCGAGGAAGCGAGAGAGGTTCGCGACCAGCATCGCGAGGCGCTCGAGATGGTCCGGCAGGAGCGAGAGCGTCTGCGGGAAGCGGGGGAGTCGGCGCGCGTCGCCGGAGAGGAGGCGCGGGCCGCCGCCGAGCAAGCCCGCCATGCCGCGCTGGATGCGGTGCACGCGACCGCCGACGCGCTGGCTTCGACGCTCGAAGGCATGAAGATCGTGGAGGACATGCGACGGACCCTCCGCAGCCTACGGGACGTGACCAACTGCGACACCAACTGAGACGGAAACGACGGCGATTCAGGCTTGCGCCTTGCGACCTGCGGCCGTGTTGGGTCAACAGGCGGTGGTCTGCCCGGATCGTCCGATCACCCGAGGTGGGGGGAACGCGCCGCGAACAGGAAGGCCCGTCAGTCGTGCAGGACGACGCTCAGGAGCGAGTTGTTGACCTTCAGACCGTCGTCGGTCGAGATGAACCCCAGCTTCTTGAACCGGTTCATGAAGAAGTTTACCCGCGACCGCGTCGTGCCCACCATCTCGGCCAGCGTTTCCTGGGAGATCTTCGGAATGGTGCGCTGCGGGGTAGGTTCCTCGCCGTAGCGGGCCAGCAGCAGCAACGTGCGGGCGAGTCTCTTTTCCGCGGAATTGAACAACTGGTCGATGAGGTCCTCTTCGATGCGGACGTTCCGGGTGAGCAGGTGTTCGATGAACCCGTCGGACATCTCGTGCTCTTCGTGCAGCAGCCGCCGCATGTCGGACTTGGCGACGGCGACGATCGTGCACGCCGTGTGAGCCGTCGCACTCCCGATCCGGAGTGGCTGTCCTGCCAGGGCGCCCTCGCCGATGAAGTTCCCGGCGTCGAGGACCGCGACGATGGCTTCCTTGCCCGTCTTCGAGATCACCGACAGCTTGACCTCGCCTTCCTTGATGTACATGACCGTGTCGCTGGCGCCACCCTGCGAGTAGATCGGCTGCCCCGCGGGGTAGGTCACGACCGTCTTGGATACGCCGGTCGCGTTGAGGAACGCTTCCGGATCGAATTGGGCCAGGGGCTTGGATGGCATGGTGTATGATCGCTCAAGCAAAGGCCCGCCGTCTGTTCAAAACAGCACAAGTTCGAGATGACCGACGCGCGATGGTCGGCTGCTGAGCCATCCGACCCCGATCTTCATACCCGGGCGCTCTCGGCCGGCGCGCGGTCTTCGTCCTCCACCACGGCAGGCGCCGTGTCCTTCTCATCGATGCGCAGCTCGGGCAGTCCCGTGGCGTCCCGAATCTCCTGCCCGTTCAGCGATTCGGCGCTCAACAGGGCTTCGGCGAGAGCGTCCAGCTTGTCGCGGTGGCCAGCCAGCAACCGATCGGCTTCGCGGTAACTCTCCTCGACGATGCGCCGGACCTCGGCGTCGATCAGCACCGAGGTGGCCTCGCTGTAGGGCTGCTGCTGGAAGGCCGCGGGCAGGCCCTCGTCCTGGGGCGCGACGAAGCTGATCGGGCCGAGCGTCTCGCTCATCCCCCATCGCAGGACCATGCGCCGCGCGATCTCCGTCACCTGCTGCAGGTCGTTCTCGGCACCGGTCGTGGCCACCCCGTAGACGATCTTCTCCGCTGCGCGGCCGCCGAGGGTGCACGCGATGCGCGCCCGCAGGTAGTCCTCGGCATAGCTGGTCCGATCGTCGACGGGGAGCTGCCAGGTCGCTCCGAGCGCCATGCCGCGCGGCACGATCGAGACGCGGTGGACGGGGTCGCTGCCCGGCACCAGCAGCGCGAGCAGCGCGTGCCCGGCTTCGTGGTAGGCGGTGCGTCGCCGGTCCGCCGGGTTGAGCAGGAGGTTGCGGGCCGGGCCGAGGGTGATCTTCTGAAGCGCTTCGGCGAAGTCCTCGGCGCCGACGGTGTTTCCGTCCTTGCGCGCCGCCAGCAGCGCCGCCTCGTTGACGAGGTTGCGCAACTCGGCGCCGACCAGGCCCGGCGTTTCGGCAGCCAGGCGCTCGAGCGAGACGTCGGGCGCCAACGGGATGTTCTTGGTGTGCACCGCGAGGATCGCCGCGCGTCCGGCGCGATCGGGACGCTGGACCACGACGCGCCGGTCGAACCGTCCCGGCCGCAGCAGCGCCTGGTCGAGGACGTCGGCGCGGTTGGTCGCCGCGAGGACGATGACGCCCTCCCGGGAATCGAAGCCGTCCATCTCGGTCAGGATCTGGTTCAACGTCTGCTCGCGCTCGTCGTGTCCGCCGATCTGCGCGCCGCTGCCGCGCGTGCGGCCGATGGCGTCCAGTTCGTCGATGAAGATGATCGCGGGAGCCGCCTCTCGCGCCTGTTTGAACAGGTCGCGCACCCGGGACGCCCCGACGCCGACGATCATCTCGATGAACTCGGACGCGCTGAGGCTGAAGAACGGGACGCCCGCCTGGCCGGCGACGGCGCGCGCGAGCAGCGTCTTGCCGGTGCCGGGCGAACCGATGAGCAGCACGCCCTTCGGCACCGTGCCGCCCAGCCGCTGGTACTTGGCGGGGTTCTTCAGGAAGTCCACGATCTCGATCAGCTCGTTCTCGGCTTCGTCGATGCCCGCGACGTCGTCGAACGTGACCTTCGGCTGCTCCTCGCTGTACCGCTTGGCCCGGCTCCGGCCGAGGCCGAACAACCCACCGCCGGCGGCGGCCGCCGCGCGGCGGCTGATGAAGACGAACGCGCCGACGAGCAGCAGGGTCGGTCCGAAGCCGACCAGCAGCTTGAACCACGACGATGAGTTCTCGTCCACGGCCTTGATGACCACGCCCTTGTCGTCGAGGCGCTTCTCGAGGTCCTGGTCCGCGAAGACCGGGCGCTGCGTCCTGAACTGCTTCCAGGTGCGCGCCTTGGGAGCGTCGGCGGCCGGCGCGGCGGATCCCTTCGGGGGATACGCCGTGTCCGACTTGAAGCTTCCCTGGATCGAGTCGCCCACGCTGGTGACCTCCGCGACATTGCCCGCCTCGACCTGCTGCTTGAAGAAGGTGTAGGGGACGGTGATCGAGGGGGGCTCGGGGAAGAAGAACTGCGTGATCACGTAATTGGCCAGCATCAGCACGCCGAAGAGCAGCCACCAGGGCCGCGGCCGCCAGCGTTGCCTCGCGGCCGCCTCCTTCGATGTCGGCAGCGAAGGTTTCTGTCCGGGTGCCGCGGAGTTCGGTGGTGGATTCGACATAGTGTGCGGGACGATGACCCGCTTGACATGGTACGACCGCCCGGGCCCTTCGTTCTGTGCAGTTCGGCACACGGCGGCGCGGGCGGCCGCGCGGTTGTGCACATCCGGACAGACCTCGGCCACGGTGAAGCGTGGCTTTTTTCCCGACGGCACCGCGCTCCGCGCCCGCCCGCGGAGCGCCCCGTGTGCTGTAATGAACAGTGCGGCGTACTCGCGCCTCTTTACACTGCAGGTGGGCCGAACTGGGCCGGCACATCCGCCGCGGCCACGTTACACCCGACCTGTGCGCGGTCGCCGCCCGCCCGAGTCCTGGTCGGCGGTTTCAGCTTGAAAGGACGTGTCTCGCGTGGCCCGCCAGAAGCCCAGCCGCGACCCGCTGCACTCTCTGCGCGACGCCATCGCGCGCCGGCGCGATCGGACCGCGACGTTCGACGGGGAAGAACCGCCGCTGCGTGCGGAGTTGTTCAGCCGCGAACAGATGGCCCAGCACGGGAAGATCCTGGCCGGCCGGCACCGGCTGAGCGCCGGGCGCGCCTCCAATCGCCTGCTGACGCGCCTGGTCGAGAACGAGGCGATGCTGGTCGCCGTCCGGGCCCTGGTGACGGAGGCCGTGAACACGGACCGCCGGATCACTCCGGCCGGCGAGTGGCTCCTCGACAACTTCTACCTGATCGAAGAACAGATCCGGACGGCGCGTCGGCACCTGCCGGCCGGCTACAGCCGCGAACTGCCGCGCCTGGCCGGCGGGCCGTCGGCCGGGCTGCCGCGCGTGTACGACATTGCCCTCGAGACGATCTCGCACGGCGACGGCCGCCTGGATACCGACGGCCTCGGCGATTTCGTCTCCGCGTACGAGGAGGTGATGCCGCTCAGCCTCGGGGAACTGTGGGCCATCCCGATCATGCTCCGGCTGGCCCTGCTCGAGAACTTGAGGCGCGTGGCGGCCCGGATCGGGGCCGACCGCGTGGACCGCAACCGCGCCGACTACTGGGCCGACCAGATGACGGCGATCGCCGAGAAGGACCCGAAGAGCCTCATCCTCGTCATCGCGGACATGGCGAGGTCCGGCCCGCCCATGGTCGGGTCGTTCGTCGCGGAGTTCGCCCGGCGCCTGCAGGGCAAGGGCCCGGCGCTGGCGCTGCCGCTGACGTGGATCGAACAACGGCTCTCGGAGGACGGCCTGTCGATCGAGCACCTGGTGCAGTCGGAGAACCAGCAGCAGGCCGCCGACCAGGTGTCGATCAGCAACAGCATCAGCAGCCTGCGGTTCCTGGGCGCCGCCAACTGGCGCGACTTCGTCGAGGCGCGGAGCGTCGTCGAACGAACGCTGCGCGACGACCCCGTCGGCGTGTACCCGCTGATGGACTTCGCCACCCGGGACCACTACCGCCATGTCGTCGAAACGACGGCCCGGCACTGCGGCCGGACCGAAGGCGAGGTGGCGCATCTCGCGGTCGGGCTGGCCGCGGAGGCAGCCGCGGCCGAGGGCCCCGACGCGAGGGCCGCGCACGTCGGGTTCCATCTCATCGGCAACGGACTTCCGGTGCTCGAACGCGCGGCGCGAGCGCGCTTCTCGATCCTCGAGAACGCGCGCCGGGCGCTCCTCCGTCATGCCCTGGCGTCGTACCTCGGCGCCATCCTCGTGCTCACGGTGCTGCCCACCATCGTCCTGACGGTCCGGCTCGGAGGCGAAGGCGCGACAGACGCTTTCCTCGGGCTGTTCGCAGTCCTCCTGCTGTTGTGCGCCAGCCAGGTGGCGGTCCCCCTCGTGAACGCGGTGGTGCCCTGGCTGACCACGCCCACCGCCCTGCCGAAGATCGATCTGTCGGAGGGGATCCCGGCAGGCTCGCGGACGCTGGTCGTCGTTCCGACACTGATCACGAGCGTGCAGAACGTGGAGGACCTGGTCGAGGCGCTGGAGGTCCGCTTCCTCGGCAACCGCGACGACCACGTGGCGTTTGCCCTCCTCACGGACCTGCCCGACGCGGACCAGGAAACGCTGCCCGACGACGAGGCCCTCGTGCGACTGGCCGAACAGCGAGTCCGCGAGTTGAACGCGAAGTACCCCGTCGCGGTCGGTGACTCGCCATCGGCGCCCCGGCAAGGTCCCTTCTTCCTCTTCCACCGTCCGCGGCGCTGGAACCCGGTGGAGCGCGTCTGGATGGGCTACGAGCGCAAGCGGGGCAAGCTGGGTGACCTGAACGCGGTGCTCCGCGGCCGTTCCACCGGCCAGTTCTCGCTCGTCGTCGGCGACACCGGGATCCTCGGGCAGGTGAAGTACGTCATCACGCTCGACGCCGACACGCAGTTGCCGCGAGACGCCGCCCGCCTCATGGTCGGCGCGATGATGCACCCGCTCAACCGGGCGCGGTACGACGAGCAGGCGCGGCGCGTGACCGAGGGATACGGGATCCTCCAGCCGCGCGTGGCCGTCAGCCTTCCCGGCGCGAACCGCTCACGGTACGCGCGCCTGTGGGCGAGCGAGCCCGGGATCGACCCGTATACGCGCGTCGTCTCCGACGTCTACCAGGACCTGTTTGGCGAAGGGTCCTTCATCGGCAAGGGGATCTACGACGTCGACGCGTTCGACACGGCCGTGGGCAACCGCTTCCCGGACAACCGGATCCTCAGCCACGACCTGCTCGAGGGCTGTTACGCGCGAGCCGGGCTGCTGACCGACGTGCAGGTGTACGAGGAGTATCCGTCCCGCTACGACGAGGACGTTCGGCGCCGCTATCGCTGGATCCGCGGCGACTGGCAGTTGTGGCGCTGGGTGCTGCCTTGGGTGCCCGGTCGCGACGGGCGGCGGACCAGGAATCCGCTGCCGGCGCTGGGCCGATGGAAACTGTTCGACAACCTGCGCCGGAGTCTTGCGCCGGCCGCGCTGGTCGGCCTGCTGATCGTCGCGTGGGCGGCCCTCTCGCCTCCGTGGGCGTGGACGCTCGCCGGCGTGGGCTGCGTGCTGCTGCCCGGGCTGATCGCGTGGCTCCCCGGTCTCCTGCGAAAGCCGGCCGAGGTCGGGCTGAGACGGCATCTCGACGGCAGCCTGCGCTCGGTCGGGCGCCAGGCGGCGCAGGCGGTGCTGTCGCTCGCGTGCCTTCCGCACGAAGCGTTCTTCAGCCTGTCCGCGGTCGCCCGCACCACCGCGCGCCTGCTCGTCACGCGCAGGAGACTCCTCGAGTGGACGCCCTCGGCCGATCACGCTCCGTCTGCCCGGCAAGATCTGTTCGGCGAATGGGCGCGGATGTGGATCGCGCCGGCGCTTGCCGTGGGTGTCGGCGTCTGCCTCCAACTGGTTCGACCGGGCAGCCTCGCGGCCGCCGCGCCTCTCCTCCTGCTCTGGTTCGCGGCTCCGACGATCACGTGGCACATCAGCCGTCCGCTGACGCGCCGTGTCGCGCGCCTGACTGCCTCTCAACGCCGCTTTCTCGGCGGCGTCGCCCGCAGGACCTGGGCCTTCTTCGACGCGTACGTCGGCCCGGCCGATCATTGGCTGCCGCCGGACAACTACCAGGAGTCGCCGGCTCCGGGGGTGGCGCATCGCACCTCGCCGACCAACATGGGTCTCGCGCTGCTCGCCAATCTCTCGGCGTGCGACTTCGGGTACATCTCTGCTGGCAGGTTTCTCGACCGCACGGCCCGGGCGTTCGAGGCGATGCTGGCCATGGAGCGGCATCGCGGCCACTTCTACAACTGGTACGACACGCAGTCGCTCGCGCCCCTCGAGCCGCGCTACATCTCCTCGGTGGACAGCGGCAACCTGGCGGGCCATCTCCTGACGCTGCGGTCCGGGCTGCTGGCCATGGCCGACGACCCGGTCCTGCCGGGCCGCGCCTTCTGCGGGCTGCGCGACACGTTCGAACTGGTGGCCGGCGCCCTCGAGGGCGCTCCAACTCCGGCGATGACGCGGTTCGGCAAGGCGCTCGACGCGGCGTGCGCCTCACCCCCCGCGACGGTGGCCGAAGGCCGGCAGGTGCTCGATCGCCTGGCGGCCGAGAGTCGCGCCTTCGCCGCGGCGCTCGCGACGACGACCGACCGCGAAGCGAGCGGCTGGGCGTCGTCGCTGGCGGGCCAGTGCCGGGAGATCATCGACGACCTGGCGTGGGTGGCCCCGTGGATGTCACTGCCCGCCTCGGCGCTTCCGCAGGCGCACCTGCCGGGATTCACGTCGATTCCCACGCTGCGCGAGCTCGCGGCGCTCGACGACCAGTGGGCCGCGCCCGCGCGGAGCCGCATCGCGGCCGCCAGCCGGCTTGCGGCGCTGTCCACCGATCTCGGCGAGATGGAGTGGAATTTCCTGTTCGACGAAACCCGCCACCTCCTGTCGATCGGCTACAGCGTTGCCGACCGCCGGCGCGACTCCAGCTACTACGACCTGCTGGCCTCGGAGGCGAGGTTCTGCACGTTCGTCGCGATCGCGCAGGGGCACCTGCCGCAGGAGAGCTGGTTCGCGCTCGGGCGCCTGCTGACGACCGTGGCGGGCGAGCCGGTCCTGCTGTCGTGGAGCGGGTCGATGTTCGAGTACCTGATGCCGCTCGTCGTCATGCCGGGCTACGACGAGACGCTGCTCGACCAGACGTGCAAGGCGGTGGTCAGGCGTCAGATCGAATACGCGAAGCACCGCGGCGTGCCGTGGGGCATCTCCGAATCGGGCTACAACCTCCTCGACGCGCGCCTGGCCTACCAGTACCGCGCGTTCGGCGTGCCGGGGCTCGGGCTCAAGCGCGGCCTCGCCGACGACCTGGTGATCGCGCCATACGCGTCCGCCCTCGCGCTGCTGGTGGCTCCCGAGGAGGCCTGCACAAACCTGCAGCGGCTCTCGTCGGAAGGCTTCGCGGGAGAGTGCGGCTTCTACGAAGCCATCGATTACACGCCCTCGCGCCTGCCGCGCGGGCAGGCCTACGCGGTCGTGCGCTCGTACATGGCGCATCACGAGGGCATGACCCTCCTGTCGGTGGCGCAGGTGCTGCTCGACGGCCGGATGCAGGCGCGCTTCGCGTCCGACCCGGCATGCCAGGCGACCGCGCTGCTCTTGCAGGAGCGCATCCCGCGCGCGACCGCGCTCTACCTGCCGCCCTCTCCCGCCGCGGACGCCAGCACGGCCCGCGTGGATTCCGGGGCCGCGGTCCGGTCGTTCAAGGGTCCCGACACGCCCGTGCCGGAGCTGCAGCTGCTGTCGAACGGCCGGTATCACGTGGTGGTCACCAACGCCGGAGGGGGCTACAGTCGATGGAAGGACCTCGCCATCACGCGCTGGCGGGAAGACGCGACGTCGGACAACTGGGGCACCTTCTGCTACCTCCGGGACGTCGCGACCGGGGCCTTCTGGTCCACCGCCCATCAGCCCACGCTGCATCCCGCCGACCGGTTCGAAACGATCTTCTCCGAGGCCCGCGCCGAGTTCCGCAGCCGGACCCACCTGATCGAAAGCTACACCGAGATCGCGGTGTCGCCCGAGGACGATGTCGAACTGCGGCGGCTGCGGCTGACCAATTCCGGCCGGACGCGAAGGACGATCGAGGTCACGAGCTACGCGGAGGTGACCCTGGCCACCGCCGCCGCCGAGGCGCTGCACCCGGCGTTCAGCAACCTGTTCGTCCAGACCCAGATCGTGCCGGACCAGCGCGCGATCCTCTGCACGAGGCGGCCGCGTTCGCGCGGCGAGGCGTCGCCCTGGATGTTCCACCTCATGGCGGCGCACGGCGGCGCGGCCGGCGGCGTCCTCTCGTTCGAGACCGACCGACTGAGATTCGTCGGCCGGGGTCGCACGCCGGCCGACCCGCGCGCGATGCACGAGGACGGGCCGCTCGCGGGCAATGCCGGGTCGGTGCTCGATCCCATCGTGGCCATCCGCGGCCGGTACGTGCTCGAGCCGGATGAGACCGTCACGATCGACGTGGTCTCCGGCGTGGCCGAGACCCGGGCGGCAAGCCTGAGCCTGGTGGGGAAGTACCAGGATCGGCGGCTCGCCAACCGGGTGTTCGCCCTCGCCTCGACGCACGCCCAGGTGGTCCTGCGGCAGTTGGACGCCTCCGAGGCGGACGCGCAGCTCTACTGCCGCCTCGCCGGTTCCATCCTGTACGCGAACGCGTCGCTGCGCGCCGATCCGGCCGTCGTCGCGAGGAACCAGCGCGGACAGCCGGGCTTGTGGGGCTACTCGGTCTCGGGCGACCTGCCGATCGTCCTGCTGCAAATTGGCGATGCGGCGAACATCGAGCTGGTGCGCCAGATCGTGCGGGCCCACGCGTACTGGCGCCTCAAGGGGCTGGCGGTGGACGTCGTGATCTGGAACGAAGACCGCGCCGGATACCGCCAGGTGCTCCAGGAGCAAATCATCGGCCTCATCGCCGGCGGCACTGAATCGAACGCGCCCGACCGCCCGGGCGCCATCTTCGTCCGGCCAGGCGAACAGATCTCGACGGAAGACCGCATCCTGTTCGAGGCGGTCTCGAGGGTCATCATCAGCGACAGCCGCGGCACGCTGGAAGACCAGATCGGCGGCCGTCCCCCGGACACGCCTTCCGCGCGGCTCGCGCCGTTCCGGGGCAGCCGAACGCCGGTTCGTGCGCCGGCCTTGCCGCCCCGGGACGACCTGGTGTTCTTCAACGGGCTCGGCGGGTTCACGCCGGACGGGCGCGAGTACATCATCACGATCGCGCCGGGCGCAGCGACGCCGGCGCCCTGGGTGAACGTGCTTGCGACCCCCGGCTTCGGCACCGTCATCTCGGAGAGCGGGTCGGCATATACCTGGGCCGAGAACGCCCACGAGTTCCGCCTGACGCCGTGGAACAACGACGCGGTTACCGACGCCGGCGGCGAGGCCTTCTACCTGCGCGACGAGGAAAGCGGCCGCTTCTGGTCGCCGACGCCTCTGCCGGCCGGCCGCGACCGGTCGTACACCAGCCGCCACGGGTTCGGCTACAGCGTGTTCGAACACGCCGAGGACGGCCTCTCGTCGTCCTTGTCGGTGCACGTGGACCTGGCGGCGCCCGTCAAGTGGTCGGTCCTCAAGGTTCGCAACGCCTCCGGCCGTTCGCGCCGCGTCTCGGCCACGGCCTACGTCGAGTGGGTCCTCGGAGACCTTCGCGGGAAGGCCGCCGCGCACGTGGTCACCAGCATCGACCCCGGCACCGGGGCCGTGCTTGCACGCAACGCCTACAACGCGGAGTTCGGCAGCCGCCTGGCGTTCCTCCACGTGGACGATGCCGGCCGCAGCGTGTCCGGAGACCGGACCGAGTTCATCGGCCGCAACGGCACGCTGAAGCAGCCGGCCGCGATGTTCCGGCCGGCGCTCTCCGGACGCGTGGGCGGCGCCTTCGACCCGTGCGCCGCGATCCAGGTGGCCTTCGAGCTGGCCGACGGAGAGGAGCGCGAGGTCGTGTTCACGCTCGGCGCCGGGCGCGACGCCGACGAGACGTCAGGCCTGCTGCAGCGCGTGCGCGAGACCGGCGCCGCGCGCAGGTCGATCGAGGCCGTCTGGCAGTACCTGGAACCACACGCTGGGCGCGATCAACGTGGACACGCCCGATGCGGCGCTCAACATGCTGGCGAACGGGTGGCTCCTGTACCAGACGCTGGCGTGCCGTCTCTGGGGACGGAGCGGCTCGTACCAGTCGGGGGGCGCTTTCGGGTTCCGCGACCAGCTGCAGGACGTGATGGCGCTCGTCCACGCCGAGGCGCCGCTGGTGCGCCAGCACCTGCTCCTGTGCGCGTCGAGGCAATTCCCCGAGGGCGACGTCCAGCACTGGTGGCACCCGCCCGCCGGGCGCGGTGTCCGCACGCACTGCTCGGACGATTACCTGTGGCTGCCGATGGCCACCTGCCGATACGTCACGGCCACCGGCGACACGGGCGTGCTCGACGAGGCGGTGCCCTTCATCGAGGGCCGCGCGGTCAACCCGGACGAGGATTCCTACTACGATCTGCCCGGCGCGTCCGAGCAGCGGGCCACGCTCTACGACCACTGCGTGCTGGCCATCATCCATGGACTGCGGTTCGGGGCCCACGGACTGCCGTTCATCGGGTCAGGCGACTGGAACGACGGCATGAACCTGGTGGGCGCCGAAGGGCGCGGCGAGAGCGTCTGGCTCGGCTTCTTCCTCTACGGGGTGCTCCAGGCCTTCGCAGGAATCGCCGGGCGGCGCGGCGACGGAGCCTTCGCGGAACGCTGCCTTTCGGAAGCGGCGGCGCTCCGCCTGCGCCTCGATGGCGCGGGGTGGGACGGCGCGTGGTACCGGCGGGCCTACTTCGACGACGGGACGCCGCTCGGGTCGGCCGGCAATCCCGAGTGCCAGATCGACTCGGTCTCGCAGAGTTGGTCGGTCCTGTCCGGCGCCGCCGGACCCTCGCGCGCCCGGACCGCCATGGACGCGGTGGACGCCCGGCTCGTCCGCCGCGATGACCGGCTCGTCCGCCTGCTCGATCCTCCGTTCGACACTTCCGCCCTCGACCCGGGCTACATCAAGGGTTACGTCCCGGGCGTGCGCGAGAACGGGGGGCAGTACACGCACGCGGCCGTCTGGGCCGCGATGGCGTTCGCGGAACTCGGCGACGCCGGCCGCGCGTGGGACGTCTGGAACCTGATCAATCCCATCACCCACGCCCTGTCGGCCTCAGGGACCGAGACCTACAAGGTGGAGCCGTACGTGGTCGCCGCCGATGTCTACGCCGTGGCCCCGCACGTCGGGCGAGGCGGATGGACCTGGTACACGGGGTCCGCGGCCTGGATGTACCGGCTGATTGTCGAGTCGCTGCTCGGCCTGAGCCGCGAGGGGGCATGCCTGCGGATCGCGCCGTGCGTCCCCGCGGGCTGGGACGCCTTCGCGGTGCATTACCGCTACCTCGAAACCGTGTATCACATCACCGTGCACCAGACGCCGCACGCCACCGGTGAACAGCGCGTCAGCCTCGACGGCCACGACGAGCCGGGCATGACGGTGCCGCTCGCCGACGACCGCGAGGAGCACCGGGTGGACGTGTGGGTGAGGGCGCCCGCCGCAGCGAGGCCTCGGTAGCCGCGGCATCTCGATGGCGACCGGAATGGGTGTGCACATGAGGACAGACGTGGCCGGGCCGGCGTCATGCGCTGGCTCATGCGCTGCACTGGTGTGAACCTCTCGGATTCCCTGCTCGGCGGACGATTGACTCAATGGACCGCCCTGATGCTGATCCTCGAGGCCCTGTTCGTTCCGCGCGGGCTGTCGGCGGGAACGTTCACCATGTTGGCTCTCACCGGTCCCGTCGTGCTGCTCTCCGGGTCCAATCTGCGGAAGGCGTGGCGGCTGCAGCCAGGAAGGCCACGGTCATGACGGACGCCGCTGCTCTGGTGGTTCGAGATCTCCGCGAGCTGATCGCGGCCCTCGATCGGCGCATCCCGCACCTGGGACGGCCCACTGAGGCCGAGATCGCCCGTAGCGCGAAGGCGCTGAGGGACATGGCGTTGCGACACATCGGGGAGTTGACGGACTCTCTTCCAGGCGGCACCGGGCCGCAGCCAGACCCGGCCCACCCTAGCGCTCCCGCCACTCCACGAACGTCATCGGCAGAGCGTCCCGGACGATCATGACGCGCAGCACCCGTTCCTCGCGCAGCAGTGCCGCCGCCGCCGCGCGCGCGTCCTCGAGGGTCGCGTAGCGGAGCCAAGTCCCTGGGAGGTTGGATGCGGACCCCCGTCTGACCGTGGTGACCAGGCGAAACATGGGCGGACTCCTGGCGCGAAGAAGGCACCGGCCAAATAGTCCGGCTCGAACATCCTCGGCGTCCGGCCTTGCAGGCGTTGGTGTCGAGCGTGCACGGCAAGGCCCACCAACGCTACTGCCTCAATTCCGCGGGAATCGGCAGCGTCACGTTGCCGGTGGCGGCCCATTCGGCGCCGCGCGTGAAGGTGGTCACGAAGGTCGGCGTGTTGACCGCCGCCACGTCGTGGCCCAGCATGTCGGCGAACACGCGGCCCTTGCCGTAGTTCACCGTCCAGAGGCTCGGCTCGTCCTTGCCCGGCCCGGGGATGGGCTGGCGAGCTTTGCCTCCATACAGGGCGTGGTCGTCGTACGCCGTGGCCAGGACGTGGAACGAACCTTCCGGCTGGCATTTCAGGTTGGCGTACAGCTCGTCCTTCGGTTGCGGAAGCGTCTTCTTCAAGCCCTTGGTGATGGGATGATCGAAGTCCCTGATGTCCACGACGAAATCGTGCGCGGCCGAGTGGTGCCCCTGGTTCGGACGCCAGTTGCAGCCCGAGAGCTTCTCGTACGCCTCCCACCCGTTGAAGGCTGCGACCGAGAAGTGGAACATGACGACGCCCTTGCCGGAGTTCACGAAATCCAGCAGCGCCTGGTCGGCCCGATCCCCCCAGCGCTGATCGGGGCGGCGCTCCTGGTAGTTGAGGACGACGAGTTGATAGGGGGCCAGGGTCTCGGGGCCCGCGCCCCGGAACTCCTCCGTGATCCGGACCTCGAACAGGCCCGTCGCCTCCAGAACCTTGCGCAACTCGGGCGTGACCGCCTTCCAGTCGTGGCCCATCTGCTGCCCGGTGATGATGAGCGTCTGGATCTTGGGCGGGCCGGCGGGCTGCGCCGGCTGCTGAGACAGGAGCGGGACGGCAAACGCTGTCAGCGCGAGGGCCAGCATGATCTTCTTCATCGAAGCCTCCTAGGGCACGGATTGTACAGGAGATTGCCTCTGCGGAGACCTCGTCATCGTCGGCAGGCTGTCGGCTTGGGTGCGGGCCGCGGCGCCGGCCTTCGGCCAACGTTGCTACAATGGCGCCCGTCATGGCCACCCGTCACCGTCTCCACGCGGCGGTCGTCGCGCTCGGCCTGCTCGTCCCGCTCGCGCCGGCCGCGCTCCCAGGCCCGCCGTCCCGCCTGTCGGTCTCGCCGAACCACCGCTTCCTGCAGCAGGCCGACGGTTCGCCGTTCTTCTGGCTGGGCGACACGGCGTGGCTGCTGTTCAGCCGTCTCGATCGACACGACACGCGGCGGTATCTCGACGACCGGCAGGCCAAGGGCTTCACGGTGATCCAGGTCATGGTGCTGCACACCGCCGAGGCGCGTGCCGCCAACGGCGCCCCGGCCCTCGTGGACAACGACCCGGGCAGACCGCGGGTGACGCCGGGCAGCGACCCGTCAGACCCGGCCGCGTACGACTACTGGGATCACATCGACTGGGTGGCGGGCGAGGCGGCGGCCCGGGGCCTCTACCTTGCCCTCGTGCCTGCGTGGGGATCGGTCGTGAAGTCGGGGCAGCTGAACGCGGCGAACGTGGTCGCGTACGGGACGTTCCTGGCGAGGCGGTATCGCGACGTGCCGAACGTGATCTGGCTGGTGGGCGGCGACGCCAAGGGGAACGAGCAGATCGAGGTCTGGAGGGCGCTCGGGCGCACGCTCCGCGCCGAGGATCCGCACCATCTCATCTCGTACCACCCGTTCGGGCGGACGCAGTCGTCCACCTGGTTCCACGGCGAGCCGTGGCTCGACTTCAACATGTTCCAGTCGGGGCATCGACGCTACGACCAGGACACCGACTCGCCCAGGCGTTTCGGCGAGGACAACTGGCGCTACGTCCTGGACGACTACGCCAGGAAGCCGCCGAAGCCGGTGCTCGACGGGGAGCCTTCGTACGAGAACGTCCCGCAGGGGCTGCACGATGGCACCCAGCCGTACTGGACGGCGGCCGATGCGAGGCGCTACGCCTACTGGTCGGTGTTCGCGGGCGCATGCGGCCACACCTACGGCGACAATGCGGTCATGCAGTTCCACACGGCCGCCGCCGGCCAGGGCAGCTACTTTCCGCGGAACTTCTGGCCCGAGGCGCTCGACGACCCAGGGGCGGGTCAGATGCGCCACCTGAAGGCGCTGATGCTCTCGCGTCCGTACTTCGACCGGGCGTACGACGCCGGGGCGGTCGCCTCGGGTAGCGGCGAGAAGTACGAGCGCCTGCTCGCCACGAAGGGCCGCGGCTACCTGTTCGTCTACTCCTACACGGGGCGTCCATTCTCGATCCGTCCCGGCGCGATCGCCGGAGGATCGCTCCGGGCGTGGTGGTTCAATCCGCGCGACGGGCGCGCGCAACTCATCGGCGTGATCGGCGCCAGCCAGATCGGGCGCTTCTCCCCGCCCGGTGAGCCCGGCGACGGCCACGACTGGGTGCTGGTGCTCGACGACGCGTCGCGCGGATACCCGCCCCCCGGCGATGTCGGATCCGGTTCCACCGGATCCTCCTATCCGTGAGCCTTCGCTCCTCAGGATCCTGCCCATCCTCGGCCTGCTGGAATGCCGGGGGGAACCACCGAGCTCACAGAGACACCCAAGGGCAGACCGGCACCCGTCGCACGTGAGAGCCGGTGACCGTGGGCATCGGCGCCGCGGGCGAAGCCCGTGGCGAGAGGGGCGGCTGGGCCGCGCCGCCACGAGAAGCGTCCTGCGCCCGGGCTTGTCGTGCCGGCGTCGCCCAGCCGCCCCTCCCGGCTCGGCCACCGGGGGCGTAGGAGCCGGTGGGCGAGCCGCGATGCCGTCAGGCGTGACAGCCTCTGTGGGCTCTGAGGGTATCTCCGTGGTTGAAACCGTCGAACGACTCATGCCGGATGTGATCGATCCCGAGCTTCGCTCACTTGGGTTGAGTCGGGGCTGTCGGTCGGTCGCGATGCGGCGAGTGGCGTGCGAGGCGCTCATCGAGCCGCTGACGGCTTGTAGGTCACCTCGCCCGTGTTGAAGCCCTCCACCACCATGCGCGGGCGCTCGCCGCGCGCGTCCGCCCGCCTCACCTCGGTCGTCACCGCGCGGTCCTCGCCCGGCATCAGCGACACGTAGTTGTCGCTGTAGACGGCCGGCAGGATCCGGTCGCCGCTTGCCGACCGCACCACCTTCAGCCGCACCATGATGGCGGGCGTCGGCGCTCGATTGACGAGCGACGTCGTCAGCCTGTAGCCATCCGGCGTGTCCGACACCGTCGTCGTCGCCTCGAGCGGCACCGTGGGCATGTCGCGCAGTTGCCGGAAGTTCGCGTCCTCCACCCCTCGCCAGTAGAAGTTCTCGGACACCAGATCGGCCCCGCGCGTCAACCGAAGGCGGATGAAGTGGACCGGCGTGACCCCGAGCGGGTACTCGATCGCCATCACCGAGACGGTGGAGTCCTCGCTGCTGTCCAACCGGGCGCTCTTCTCCCACGCCGCGCTGCCGTCGATGTTGAACACCTGCGCCGTTGCCGTGAGGCCGCTCCGGCTGCCGCCGTTGTAGTTCACCACCTCCACGGCCTCCGTCGCCGGATTCCACTGGATGTGCAGCGGCTCGGAGCCCTTCTTCGCACCGAAGTACCCCGCCGTCGGCTCGAAGTAGTAGTCGTAGGTCTGCCACACCAGCGACGGCCACGCGGGGTGGCTCATCCAGATCAGCAGCCCCATCCGGTTCCGGCTCTGCGCTTCGTACATCGCGCGGTAGCCCTCGTAGTTCACGAACTGCGCCATCGTCGCCCAGTCGGTCACGCTGGTCACGGGGCCGTAGCTCTGCTGGATCCGTTCGAGGAACGACGCGCCGCCCTGGGCGCCGTTGAGTGCGAAGTCGTGCAGCCCGTACATCCGCCCCAGCGGCCAGAGCGACGACTCGGGCATCGTCGCCCTCAGGCTGTCGATGGTCATGATGTTCGGCATGCCCATCTCGCTGTGGATCTTCGGGGTCGCGCCCTTCAGGAAGTAGTAGTTCAGCGGCATCGCGCGGTAGGGCCCGTGACCGCTGACCACGTCGTCGGCCGAGCTCGAGATGTACTGCACGTCGGCGTGCCGGTCGGCCAGCAGCGCGCGGATCGCGTCGTCGAGCGGCTTGGGCGGGTACCCCTCGTTGCGGCCGCAGTAGAGTCCCACCGAGGGGTGCGTGCGTATCCGGTCCACCAGGTCCTTCGCGTTCGCCATGAACACCGCGTTCGAGCGCGGATCCGGGCCGTCCCACGGATTCGCCAGCCAGAAGTCCTGCCACACGACGATGCCGTAGCGGTCGCAGGCATCGTAGAATTCGTCGTCGCCGGTCTGCCCCACCCAGTTCCGAATCATGGTGAAGTTCAGGTCCTTGTGGTACCGGACGGCGACGTCGTACTCGCGGCCCCGGTAGCGCAGCATCGATTCGGGGAAGCCCCAGTTCCCGCCGCGCGGCACGAAGCGGCGGCCGTTGACCCACATCCTGAGCGTGCCGCCGTCCAGGCTGTAGGTGAACTGGCGAACGCCGGCCTCGAAGCGTTTGACGTCGGATATCGCGCCCGACCCGGTCTCGAACCGCAGTTCCACGGGGTAGAGATTCTGATCGCCGTAGCCGTTGGGCCACCACAGGCGCGGCGCGGTGAGTCGCAGTGCGGGCACCGTGGACGGGTCCAGCGTCACCGTCCGAACCGCGCTGGGCTGGACGGTCACCGGGACGGCGAACGCGATGTCACCGAAGCGCCCGCGCAGCGTCCCGGTCACGGGGGCGGCATCGTGGTTCGACACCTCGGTCGTGAGCCGCACGTCGGCGCGGCTCGTATCGGGCAGCGGCAGCGTCGTCGTCACCGACGGGTGGTCCACGGTGACCGGGCCGCTGTCGGTGAGATACACGTCGTTCCAGATGCCGGTGTCGCGGCCGCGGATGGTGGGGATCCAGTCCCACCCGATGCTCGCGTGGTAGGTCGGGTTGTCGAGGCCGAGCGCACCGCCGTTCTTGTCGGGATCCTCGAAGGTCTTCTCCTTGACGCTGCCCGGCGCCGTCGTCTTCTCGATGCGGACGGCGAGGGCGTTGGCCGCGCCGGCGCGCAGCTTCGACGTCACGTCGAAACGGGCACGGGCGAAGCCGCCCTCGATCCGGCCCAGCTTCTCCCCGTTCAGGAAGACGTCGGCGTTGAGGTTGATCCCGTCGAAGTTCAGCCAGCGCCTGCGGGCGGCGGCGGCAGGCGGCGTTTCGAACTCCGTGCGGTACCAGAAATCCGCATGGAAGAACGCGTCGGAGACCAGCAGCTGGTTGTCGCCGAAGTTCGGATCGGCCAGCGCGCCGGCGTTCCAGTAGCTGCTCAGCACCGTCGCGGGCACCGTCGCGATCACCCAGCCCTCGTCGTCGAAGCCGGCCGTTGCCAGCGCAGGCCCATCGGCCTTCACCTGGGAGTCACGCTGCAGGCGCCAGCCGCCGCCGGCCAGATCCAGGCGGCCGTCCGCGCGCTGCGGCGGCCGCGGCTTGGCCACGGGCACCGGCCCGCCGCGCCCGAAGACCTCCATCTCGGTCATGGCGTAGCCGTCGGGCGTTGCGGGCTTCTTCATCAGCACCCTGACGTAGCGGCCGCGCGAGGGTGCCTCCAGGCGCACGTCGTCGTCGGCGCCCGCGCCAGTCAGCGCCCGGACGACGCGCCACGACGAGGCGTCGTCGGACACCTGCAGCACGGCATCGGCGGGGCGTGCGAGCCAGTGCAGCACGACGCGGTCGAAGGTGCACGCCGCGCCGAGGTCCACGTAGACCCATTCCTCGCCGCGGCCCGCGCTCTTCCACGCGCTCGAGAACTGGAACGGCCCGCCAACGCGCACCGGACTGCCGCCAAGGCTGAAGCTCACCTCGCCGACCTGCCAGGAGACGGCGCGGGGATTGTCGAAGACGATGCGGAAGTAGCGGTGACGCGACGGCGCCGCCAGCCTCACGACGGGCCGGATGTCCACGCCCAGGTTCGTCATCGCCGACGTCTGCCCGAGCGAGGCCCAGCGCTCCCCGTCGTCCGACCCCAGCACCGTGCAGGTCCAGTTCTCGGGCCCGCTGCCGAGCGCCTGCACCCGGCCGAGGATGTCCACCTGGTCGATCGCGAGGGGTTCTGCGCCGCCGTGCAGTTCCATCTGCACCCACACCTGCGGCCCCTTCAGCGTGAGCCCCGTCACCCAGTTGCCGTCCATCACCCACTCGCGCTTGTGCTTGGGCCACACGACCTGCTCGGGCGAGAGCCCGCTCAGCGGTCCGTCGCCGAGCGAGCCGGGCAGGTCACGGCTCTCCGCGCTGACCAGGCCCTGCTGCCCCGAGGCGACGACCACCCAGCGCGGCGGCGCGGTTTCCACGATCCCGTCGGTGATCAGCTGCGCGGTCAGGTTGTAGTCGTACGCGCTCGATTGGAACGCGGGGCGGAGCCGCGCCAGGTTCCTGTAGGTGGTCGCGTCGATCCGGAACGTTGGCGCGAAGTCCTCGCGCGGGTCACCCGGGTACACGCCGATGCCGCGGGTCGACACGTCGGCCGGCGGCGTGGGCCGCGCAGCGGGCGCCTGTCCCTTCAGGGCCTGCGCCATCAGCAGTCCGGCAACCACCGCGACGGTGATGAGGATCGCGAGTCGCGTCATCCGTTCCTCCGTGGACGTCGTTCGTGCCCGGCTCGGCAGGCGAGGGCACGGCTCCGCTCGTGCGCGAGTTCCCCTGCGCGCCGGATGTCGGCGTGGATGTTACTTCGAGGCCGGGGCGGGCGGGTAGCCAAGAACTCGGGTGGGGCGTCGTGGCCACGAGCGCGCACCGGGAACGCGACGGATTCTCCCGGCTGTAGCGGGGGAGAAGGCGTGTCGTCCAGCCGGTCCGCGCATCACCACCCGCGATCGGCACGTTTGACGCTAATCACGCGTGGCGTTACTATCGACCGCGCGGGTTGCCGCAGCATTCGCATCAACGCACAGTACCGGGTGTGCTTCCGCTGGACGCCAGCGGGCGCCGACCAGGTCGAGATCGTGGACTATCACTAGGAGCGGAGACGGGGATGGCGAAGCTGAAGCCTGTGACGCCTGGAGATCTCTTGCGGCACGAATTCCTCGTGCCCATGGGAATCTCGCAGTACCGGCTCGCGAAGGAGGTCGGCGTTCCGGCCCAGCGCATCGGTGAGATCGTCGCCGGGAGACGCTCCATCACCGCGGACACCGACCTGCGTCTGTGCCGGTTCTTCGGGCTGTCCAACGGATACTGGCTGCGCGCCCAGGCGGCCTACGACACGGAGGTCGCCGAGACTCTCCTTGCGAAGACGCTACAGAAGATCAAGCCATGGCGCGGGCTCGGGTCGCGCCTCGGGCGCACGGCCTGACACGAAACGCCACCAGGGAGTAGCCTGCGACCGGCGGGCTGCGCCGATGTCACTTCCGGCGTCGCTTCCCGTGTCCGACGCCAGCCAGCACTTCGATGTCCGCCTCGTCCGAAGGCCGACCGGTCCGCTTCGACGCAATCAACTGATCGCGCCCGAGGAACGGGACGCGGATGCCCTGGATCCGGCGGACGACCCGTGTGTCCCAGGCTCGTTCGAAGCTGACCGTCCACGCCACCGTCAGGATGTCCACGCGGGGATCGTCTCCGACGATGGTGATCGGATTGCGCACGATGTCGGAGGCGTCCAGTTCGCGCGCGACTCCGTAGGGAAGTTCTTCGAGCGCGGCCAGCACGCGTCGCATGTTCACTTCGTCGCGAGGCACCAGAATGTCGACATCCTTGGTGGCGCGCACCGAACCGTGCAGGTTGGCCGCCACGCCGCCCGCGATGACGTAACGCGCCCGGTGCCGGTTCAGCAGCCGGCACACCCGCACGACGCGATTATCGGTACCAGGGGTTTGTCTGGTCACGTCTCCAGTGCTCATAGTCGGCGAAGGTCCGGAACGACCGGGCAAATGGCCGGAACCGGCGCGGGGTGAGCGCGCGGAAATCTTCGAACAGGCGCTCCGCCTCCTCGAGGCGGGCCGCAGCGCCGCGTCCGGGTTTCGGTGCCGATCTGGTCGCCAGCCTCCGCTTCATCGGCGTGATTATACCGTGCGTGCATCGCCGCCCTCGGCGCGGATCACTCCCGTGCCGATGGCGCCCCATCGCCGGCAATGTGGACGGTTTCGCACGTCCCGCTACTTCCGTGCCGGCAGGAGGATCCTCCGCCTCGTGGGCGATCCGGAGCGAGGAGAACGCGGGGCCGCTCCCTCCTACTTTCCCGCCTCGGTGGCGCGCACGAAACTCGCCACGTCCTCGTGGAACTGCTTCAGCACGCCCTCGTTCATGTACACCATGTGCCCCGCCTCGTAGTACTTGTAGCTGATGTTCTGCTGCAGGTTCTTCGGGATCGGCAGGTGGCGCATCTCGAAGATCCCCTCGAAGTAGGGGGTGGCTAGGTCGAAGTACCCGCCCGCCAGCAGCACGCGCATCTTCGGGTTGGCCTTCATGACGAGCGCGAGGTCCGGCATCACGTTCGTCGCGCCCTCGGTGAAGCCCGGGCCGCCGGGCGGCCGGTGCCGCAGGTCCCACGTGAAGTCCGGGTCGGAGTACGCGCTCGGCTTGTACGTCCAGTCGCGGCCGAACTTGAGATCGCGGCGCAGGTACTGATTGATCGCGGTCGTGTAGGCCGAAGAGATGGCGGTCGACTGCGGGTCGTACTGCGCCGACTGCGACAGCGGGTCGAGGTCCGGCCCCTGGTAGCGCGTGTCGAGCCTGCCCGTCGTCAGCCCCTCGGCGTCCTGCAGCATCTTCGAGAACGCCCCGCCCTCGACGCGCAGGTCGGACTTCAGCAGGTACGCCACCGGCAGCCCGGTGTACTCGTGCAGTTTCTCGGCAATCGCCTGCCGCCGGGCGTCCGGCAGCTGCGAGCCCTGGAGAAGCGCAGACGCGTACTCGCCGAGCGCGAACGTCTCGACCTCGGTGAGGAACGGCTGGAGCGCGGGCGGCTGCTTCGGCAGCTTCTTGTGATAGAAGGCCGTCGCCGCGTACGTGGGCAGCGCGATCACGTAGGCCTGGTCCACGCCGGGGTTCCAGCGCGGCCCGTCCACCGAGTTGTCGAAGCTGAGGATCGTCGAGAGCAGCACGATGCCGTTCAGGTCGACGTTGTCGAGCATCGCGGCGAGGACGGCCGATCGCGGCGTGCCGTACGACTCGCCGAAGAGGTACTTGGGCGAGTTCCACCGGTCGTGCTTCGTGAGGAAGCGGCGGATGAAGCGCTCGAAAGCGTGCGCGTCGGGGTCCACGCCGTAGAAGGCCTTCTCCTTGTCCTTGCCCATGATTCGGCTGAAGCCGGTGCCGGGCGCGTCGATGAAGACGAGGTCGGCCACGTCGAGCAGGCTGTACTGGTTCTCGACGATCGTGTACGGGGCGCCCTCCTTGTGCTCGGTATCCGGCGTCACCACGCGCCGCGGCCCGAACGATCCCATGTGCAGCCACATGGTCGAGGAGCCCGGGCCGCCGTTGTAGAAGAACATCACCGGCCGCGCCTCCGGGGCGGCGTCCTTCTTGAAATAGGCGGCGTAGAACATCCGAGCCGTCGCCGGCTCCTGATCGGGCTTGGACGGATCCGGCGGGGTCATTCCCGTATCGGTCAGCCAGCGTCCGTCGAGCCCCAGGGCGGCGTCGACCGCATCGGTCGACCCGACCGTGATGGTGCCGGCCACGGCGCGATACGCGATCTTCTGCCCCCCGACGGTGACCGTGTTCTCGGTGATCGAATCCGGCTGCGGCGCAAGTTCGGCCGGCTTGGGTGCCGCCGCCACCGGCGCCTTCTCCGCCGCCTTCGCCTTCTCCTGCGGTTCCGGGGGCTGGGCCGCGGCAGGACGTACCATGCCCGCGCCGAGCAGGACCGTGCCGAGAGCGAGTGCCGCGAGAGCCTTCCCAACGTGATGCATGACGTTCTCTCCTTGTCTCGGACACCCGACCATGGGCAGCGCGCACGACCCGGAGCTGTTCGGCACGCCCCCCAGCCGCTCCTCTCCGGTGGAGCGGCTGCAAATGACCAGGTGTCCCACCTCTGGTTATAGGCCGTCTCCGCCGGGCAGCGCAACTGGCCGCGACCAGGAGGGCGCCGCCGCCGCCCCTTCTGCGCCGCCGCCGCCGCGCGGATGTTGCGGAATCGTCTGGCGCTCGAATCGCGCAGGATCTGCCACCTGTCGGACGCCGCCGCGCGCCGGAATCAGCCACCCTCGCCCGGCGTAGTCGCCCAGAAACCGCGCCATTCCGGCGAATTCCTCACGGCACGGTTCGTGGGAGAGGACGATGTATCATGGAACCAATGGGGCGCATTCCGCCGTTCGATCGGCCGGCGACCTACGAGGACCTGATGGAGGTTCCCGACATCATGGTCGCCGAGATCGTGGACGGCGAACTGCACGCGTCGCCCCGGCCGGCGCCGCGCCACGCGCACACGGGAGCCGCCGTCGGGGCGCTCCTGGGCGCGCCGTATCACTTCGGCCGCGGCGGGCCGGGCGGCTGGTGGGTCCTCTACGAACCGGAGCTGCATTTCGGCAGGAACGTGCTCGTGCCCGACTGGGCCGGCTGGCGGCGAACCCGGCTGGCGAAGCTTCCCGAAACCGCCTACTTCGCGCTGGCGCCCGACTGGGTGTGCGAAATCCTGTCGCCTTCCACGGCGTCGCTCGACCGCGCCAAGAAGCTGGCGATCTACGCTCGCGAGCAGGTGCGCCACGCGTGGCTGATCGACCCTCTCGCGCGAACGCTGGAGGTCTTGCGTCTCGACGGAACGCGGTGGACGCTGTTGGCCACGCACGAGGGCGCGGATGTCGTGCACGCCGAGCCGTTCGACGCAACGCCGCTGGAACTCGGGCTGTTCTGGTCCGACCCGCCGGCGTGAGGCGCGCATCACCCCGGTGGTGATCTCGAACCCCGTGTCGACACGTTGGAGCCCCGAGGTGGAGGTTGCCGCGGGAGGGAGTCGGCACCGGCGGTGCTATGATCCACGCCGTGACCGTCGGAGATCGGCTGCACAGCCTTGCCGACAGCTACCGTTTCCGACGAGGTGGCAGCCCGCGAACTCTTCGAGATCTGCTCGACCCGCCTGCAGGACCTCGAACTGGTCGCGAACGCGATCGCCGCGTGGGTCAACCAGCATCCCGAGTATCTCGACGGCGGCCGTCGAACCGAGTAGGCGCGAACCGATGGGAAGGGTCGGCACGGACCCCTTCCGTCTGTAAGATCGCATTGATTCAGCATGCCTATGAGCTTCGAGACCGCCGTTCGCGAGTTGTCTGCCGCCAGGGACCAGGCCAAGAAGCACCGGGAGATCCGGTTCAACTACACGTCGGCCGACGACCGCAGGGCCGTGACGCTGCTCCTGGGCCCGGCGATCGCCGACACCCTCGAGGAACTCAGGAGCCGGCGCGTCACGGGCCGGTCGGCCCGCCTGCTGATGCGCATCCTCGGCGAGATCCTCATCCACCGCCGGAATCCCTATCTCTTCCAGGAACTGCTCGACTCGCCGCCCCGCCTTCGGCGGCTCGTCGAGAACGCTCGACAGGATCTGGCGATCATCCAGGGCAAGGCGGGCAACGAAGGCCGAGTCCTCGAAGTGGTCGCAGCCTGCCGCGGCCTGCTGGACGCTTTCCAGGCCGACGTGCAAGGGACGCCGGACCTTCGCCGGCGCATCGCGCGCACGCTCGGCGGCATCGTGGACGCGCGGAACATCCGTGTCGATCCTTTCGCCCTCGTCTCTCACGCCACCGACGCCACCGACTGGAGGCTGCACCTGCCGGTGGCCGTCGTCTGGCCGGAACAGGAAGCGCAGGTCGCGCCGTTGCTCGCCGCCATTGGGCGCCTCGGCCTCAAGGCCATCCCGCGCGGGGCGGGCACCGGGCTGACCGGAGGCGCGGTGCCGCTTCGGCCGGACTGCATCGTCGTGAACACGGAACGGCTGAACCGCATCCGCGGCATCTCGCCGCGCGAGTTCCGGCTTCCGGATGGCCGGACCGTGACGGCACAGGTGATGGAGGTCGAGGCGGGCGTGGTCACCGAGCAGGCCATGGAACGCGCCGAGCAGCGCGGACTGGTCTTCGCCACGGATCCCACCAGCGCCTGGACCAGCACCATCGGAGGCAACATCTCCGAGAACGCCGGGGGCAAACTGGCCGTTCGCTGGGGCACCTGCATCGACAACCTCGTCTCGTGGCGGATGGCCATGCCGGGCGGCGAGCGGTGGGCCGTGCGCCGCGCGGACCACCTGCTGCGCAAGATCCTGCCTGACGACACCGTCACCTTCGAGGTGTCGGGCGATGACGGATCGCTGCTGAAGCGCATCGCGCTTCGCGGAGACGAGATCCGCAAGAAGGGCCTGTGGAAGGACATCACGAACAAGGCCCTGGGAGGCGTGCCGGGCTTGCAGAAGGAGGGCACGGACGGCGTCATCACGTCCGCCGAGTTCGTCCTCTATCCCGGGTACGAGGCCGAGCGCACGGTCTGCCTGGAGTTCTTCGGGCCGGACATGGACGAAGCCAGCCGCGTGATCGTGGAGCTGTCGAAGGCCTTCCCGTTCCCGGACGACGGCGCGGAAACCCTCATGGCGCTGGAGCACTTCGACGCCGAATACGTTCGGGCCATCGACTACAAGGTGAAGGCCAGCCGCGCCGAGGCCCCCAAGGCCGTCCTGCTCGTCGATGTTGCGGGGCACACGGACGCCGAAGCCGCACGCGGGGTCGGCCGGGTGCGGGCCATCCTGCAGCGCCATCCGAACACGCTTCTCTTCGAGGCGGCAGACGCCGCCGAGGCCAGGCGCTTCTGGGCCGATCGCAAGCGACTCGGCGCCATCGCCAGGCGCACCAACGCCTTCAAGCTGAACGAGGACATCGTCATCCCCCTGGAGGCGCTGGCCGAATTCGCCCGCTTCGTCGACTCGACGAACGGGGAGGAAGAGCGCCACGCCCAGCTCCGCTTCGTGGACCGCGCCGCGGAGATCTTCGGCGCCGCCCGCCTCCTCGACGGGGAGCAGCTCGAATCCAAGCTGGCGGCCGTCGTCGGGCGCTGCGCCGAGGTGCGAATTGCCATCGAGCAGATCGACGCGAAGGCCATCCGCTCGACCGCGCAGCTGGGGACGCTGCGGCACGAACTGTCCGAGATGCTGCGAGGCTATCCCGAGATACTGGCGGCGTTGGACCAGGTCGATCGGCAGGTCCGTGACCGCCGCATCGTGCTGGCCACGCACATGCACGCCGGCGACGGCAACGTGCACGTCAACGTGCCCGTGTTGTCGAACGACCTGGACATGCTGGAGCGGGCGAACCGCGTGGTCGACGCCGTCATGGCCAAGGTGGTCGAACTCGGCGGCGTGGTTTCCGGCGAGCACGGGATCGGCGTGACCAAGCTGAAATACCTCGACCCGAGCCGCGTCGAGGACTTGAACGCCTACAGGCGGGAAGTGGATCCGCTCGGCACCATGAACCCGGGCAAGCTGGACGACCGCGCGGCCCTGGATCTCGTCTTCACGCCGTCCTTCAATCTGCTGGAGCTGGAGGCCCGCATTCTCCGGCACGGGCAGATCGAGGAGCTGTCGCGCAAGATCGCCCACTGCGTGCGCTGCGGCAAGTGCAAGCCGGATTGTTGCGTCAACCATCCCGGCCGCGGGATGTTCTACCACCCCCGCAACAAGAACCTGGCCATCGGGTCCCTCATCGAGGCGCTGCTCTACGATGCCCAGCGGGAAGGTTCCACGCACTTCGAACTCCTCCAGTGGCTCGAAGACGTGGCGGACCACTGCACCATCTGCCACAAGTGCCTGGAGCCCTGCCCGGTGGACATCGACACCGGCGAGGTGTCGGCGCTCGAGCGGGACATCCTCAGTTCGTGGGGCTACAAGAAGACTCCGGTCGCCACGCGGCTGACGCTGCGTTACCTGGAGAGCCGGTCGCCGTTGCTCAACAAGGCGTTCCGCACGGTTGTCCTGCAAGCCGGATCCGCGGCGCAGCGCCTCGCCTGCAGGCTGGCGGCGCCGCTGCAGCCCGCGGACGGCCCGTCTCCTTTCTACCCATTGCGCCTGCTGCGCTCTCCGATGCCTCGCGTCCCCGCGACGACACTGAGGGATCTGGCTCCGCGCTGCGACCCGCACCAGGCGCTCGTCTTCGAGCCTGCGCACGAGGCCAGGCGCACGGTTTTCTACTTCCCGGGCTGCGGCTCGGAGAGGATGCACTCCACCATCTCCCTGGCCGCCATCCACGTCCTGCTGGAGACGGACACGCGGGTCGTGCTGCCTCCGCCCTTCCTCTGCTGCGGCTTCCCGGCCCGCGTCAATGCCAGGACGGCGCTGCACAGCCGCATGGTCCTGCGGAACACGATCCTCTTCAGCCAGATCCGGGACATGTTCGCCCACCTGGATTTCGACGGCTGCGTCGTCACCTGCGGTACGTGTCGGGAAGGACTCGAGAACACCGAAGCAGACCGCCTCTTCGGTGGCCGGTTCGTCGATGTGGCGGCGTATGCCATGGAACGCGGGTTGCGGCTGGAAGGCGGCGAGGACCATCTCTACCACGCTCCCTGCCACGATTCGCTGGACGGCCGGGCCGGCCACGTGCTGGACGCGATCGGCGGCTTCGGCACGCTGAAGCCCGTTCCCCACTGCTGCTCGGAGGCCGGCACGCTCTCGCTGTCGCGTCCCGACATCACGGACGACATGCTGCACCGCAAGCGGGAGGCGATGCGGAAGTGCCTGGCCGACTGCCCGGGTTCATCCGTCGTGCTCACCAACTGCCCGTCCTGCGTCCAGGGCCTGGCCCGCAACCGATCCCTGGGATACGAAGCCAAGCACCTGGCCGTCGCGCTGGCAGAGAAAGCATCAGGCCGACACTGGCAGAGAAAGGCCGTCGCGCAGGCGAATCAGGCCAAGGCGATCAGCTTCTGGTAGGCGACAGCCAACACTCGACGTCGCCGGCATTCGGATGGCCGAGCTTGTCGAGCTTCACACGTTCCGATATAAATGCAGGGTCTCGTAACGCCCGTTTCGGATGGAGGCAGCAGGTGAGTCGTGGATGAACGTCGAGAATCCCCCGTGTCATTCAGGCCTGCCGTGGGCAGGCTCCGGCCCCAGGAGTTCGACTCCACCATCTTCGAGAAGGTAGCCGGACCGGCTGACGACGATCGAATCCGACGAGAACGACGGCCTCGACGCCGAGGAGCCCGCGCCACAGCGCGAAGGGCTGCCGGCCGGGTTCCGCATGCGGCACGATGCGCACTACGTCGAGGAGTTGGTCTCCGATGCGCGAGCGAAGGCGCTGGCCAACACCACGCGTCGGTCGCACGAGCGGGCCGAGGATCCCATGCGCGAGCCCGGGGCGGCGCTGCCCATGGCAAGGGCCTGCGTCGAGATCGGTAGGAGCCTCGATGCCGTTGGCGCCTGCCTCCACCTCTTTCGCGACGGCACGCGTCCGGCAGCGGAACAGGTGGCGCTGGACCTGATCGGAGTCGAGGTGGCCTGCGCCACCTGGCTGGTCCAGGCGCTGTCGGTACTCGACGAAGATCCTCCGGTGGCGAACGCGCCGGTGGAGATCGGGTCGGTGGCGAGGCGGGTCGTTCGCGCCTTGACGCCAGGACACCGTCGTGCCGCGGCGTCGCTCGAGGTGGACGAGGGCGCCCCCGTCCTTCGCGTGCGCGGCGACGAGCAACTTCTGACGGTCGCCGTGGCCGGGATGGTGATGGCGCTCCAGGCGGTCGTGCAGCAGGTCGAGACGGCCGTCGTGCGGGTCCGCATCCACCGCGACGAGACGACCGGTCGCGTGAGGGTGGAGACCTCGCAGGACGCGTTGCGGGTGCCGGCGTCCTGGCGCGCCAGGTTCTTCGATCCCCAGTGGGCCGACCTGCCCGGCGGACGCCGCATCGCCGTGGCCCTGGCCGCCTCTCGGCGGATCGCCGCGCTCCACCACGGCACGCTGACGATGGAGGATGCCGAGCAGGGTGGCAGCCGGCTGGTGCTGTCGCTGCCGGCTGCCTAGGAAGGTGGCGTGGCTAGCCACGGCGAGGACGCCGCCCGCAGCACGTGCAACCTATCGTTTGGCGGGCTCGTCCTCGAACGTCACGTACGCGAACTGCTTTCCGTCCGGCGCCCACGAGTTCACGTTCATCGTGCCCTGGCCGCCGGTGACCGTGGCGAGGACCTCCGGCGTGCCCGGCACGACCTGGCGGCCGGGCAGCGGGAGCCTCCGCAACTGAACCCGCAGGTTGCGATCGTTGTGGCCCTTCGTGCCCGGCGGGTAGGAGACGAACACCAGCCACGCGCCGTCAGGTGACGGATGCGGGAACCAATCCTCCCACGTGTCGCTCGTGACGCGCTCGGCGCGCGCGTCGTTGGCACCGGCCCCGTCGGCGGGCATCCGCCAGATGTCGTTGCCGCCCGCCCGCTCCGAGTTGAAGTAGATCCACGATCCGTCGCGCGTGTAGTCGGGGCCGTCATCGTGCGCCGGGTTCGCCGTGAGGCGCTCCTCGGCGCCACCATCCGCGGGCACGCGGTACAGGTCGTACTGCGTGCCGTCGCGCCTGCCGACGAACGCCAGGTACTTGGCGTCGGGCGACCAGCCGTGGAAGTAGCTCAGGGGCGGTGACACGATCAACTTCGGGTTCCGGCCGTCCGCGTCGGCGACGTACACCTGCGACTGCGGCGACGACGGCGAGCTCGCCGAGAAGGCGAGCCGCGTGCCGTCGGGCGAGTAGTCGTGGTCGTTGTTACATCGCAACGACGTGTCGAGCGCCACCGGGACGGGTCCGGACGAGCCGTCAGCCGGAAGGGTGTAGAGCCGGCCGCCCGAGTTGACGAGCAGCGTGCGGCGGTCGCGCGACCAGTTCGGGGCCTCCCACACGCCTTTGCCCACGTAGACCAGCCGCGAAGTCTTCGTGGCCAGGTCGAACACCATCACGCGGCTCGCATACGTCGTCGGCGCCGGCTGCGCACGCAGGATGATGCTCGCCACCAGAGACGCCGCGACAGCCACCGCCAGTTTCAGAACGGCACGCGCGCTCATGCTGGACCTCCACGCACGGGCAGAGTATGCCACACCGGCAGGCAGTCGCGCGGGCGATCGACGAAGGCGATTGACGAAGGGCGATCGACGAAGAACGCTGGAGGGGTCTCGCAAGACCTTGGCGGAGCGGGCGCCACCCTTCGACGCGACGAAAGGCCCGCGGAACACTGTACCCGCCAACGGCGCCCGGAGTTCAAGACTGTTTCTCCCACGACGGAACGCGTATCATCCCCTCCTCATGCCGACAACGGTGGATTGGGGTCGCCGCGCGGACCGCGGCGCCACGGGTGCCGCGGGCTCGAAACCTGCGGTCGGCCGGGCGGGTTCCGCCGGGCAGACGCCCGGCGACGGCGCTCCAGCCGGGGACCGGCTCGCGCGCCTGCTCGAGACGCCGCAGCTCGAGCGGATCGTGGCCCACCTTCCGCCCGAGACCCTTCAGCAGCTGATTCGACACCGCGGACTCGACGCCTGCGGAGCACTCCTCGCGTCGATGACACCCGGGCAGCTGGCGTCCGTGCTCGATCTCGACCTGTGGCGTGGCGCAACCCCGGCGGGCGACGATCGGTTCGATCCGGAGCGCTTCGGGGAGTGGCTGGCGACCCTGGTGGAGACCGGCGACGCCGCGGCCGCGCGCGTCGTGGCGGGCCTCGACCCGCAGCTCGTGACTGCAGGCCTCTCCGTCCACATCCGCGTGCTCGACCCGGCCGCGTGCGCAGCTCCGTGGACGAGCCAGGACGACGCGATGGAACGGGACGGGACGGCGGCGGCCGGCCTCGCGAGCGAGGTGGGCGGCTACGTGATCTGTGCGAAGCGGACCGAGGTGTGGGACGCGGTCGTGGCGCTGCTCGTGGCGCTCGACGCCGGCCACCGCGACTACTTTCACTCGGTGATGCGCGCGTGCCGCCGGCTTTCGGACGCGGGTCGCGAGATTGACGGGCTCGATGAGCTGTTGACCGAGTCGGCACAGCTCTTGGACGACCTCGGGTCCGAGCGGGAAGGGCGGCGGTCGCGGCAGGGGTACCTGGCGCCCGCGCCCGCGCGGGCGTTCCTGCAGATGGCGAGGCAAACGCCGCATCACCCCCTGGGGCCCTCGTCGTCGACCAGCCCGATCGCCAGCGACCACCTTCGACCGGCCGGGCGGGCAGCGGAGCCCATCCACTCGAACGGGCAATCGGAGGATGGCGGCCGGCAGGCGCTCGTGGGCAAGGACGTCCGCCAGGCTCTCGACGCCATCGCCGACGTGCTCGCCGAGGCCGGCCTCGTGCCGGAGCGGCCGAGGGCGCTGCTCGAACCAGGGGGCGTTTCACCCTCCCAATGCAGCCGCATTCGAACGCTGATGGAGCACCTCCGGTCCATCGACGAGCCGACGTATCTCGCCCGGAACCGGGAGCTCGCCTTCCTCGCGAACGCCCTCGTCGCCGGATGCTCCGTCCAGTCGAGGCCGTTCACCCCGGGAGAGGCATCCGATGCGGCCGTCGCCACCTGCAACCTCGGCCTCGACCTCTGGCCGGAGCGCTGGCCTCGCGCCGACACGGACGAGCAGGCGCCGGCCGGTCACGGCGCCACGTCGTTGCCGGATGGATTCCTGGCGGACCACGACCTGCTGACGGCGTTCGACGCGGGATGGGCGGCGTTGCACGGCGTGAGCACGTCCGCGGCCGAACGCCTGATCGCGATCCTGGCCGACGTCCGTTGCGTGGACCTGGAGATTCGGCAGGGACTGGATGCGCTCCGGCGGGAGCTGACGCGGCAGTGCGCAACCGGGACGCCGTGGCTCGCGCGCGATGCCCTCGACGTGATCGCCGTGCTCGACCTGCCGGCGTGGGCCAGCCTGCTCGGCCTGCTGGACGAATGCCCGGTGTTGCCCGCCGCGTTGAGGGCGACGCTGGAGCGGCGCACCGGCGGGGTGAGCGCCACGGCGTTCGAGTTCATCTCGACCACCCGCCAGATTGGCGAGGTTCGGGCGTTTCTCGAAAGGCTCCTCGACATCCTGCTCGGCTGAGCGGCCGGCCGTTCGCCGCGGTCGGCTGCCGCGCCTCGCTCCGCGCCGGCAGATGCGCAATCATGGTCGTTCTCGTGGAACTGGTCGCCGACGGGCGAGACCGGCCGGCTGACGAAGGACGGGCTCGAGGTGGGCGTGGACACGTTCGCCCGCCGATGATCCCCCGGGCCCCCGCGCCGGGCGCGGGCCGATCCCTCAGAACCCGACGCCGAGGCTGACGCCGAACGTCCGGGGGTTGCCCATCTCGCCGACATATCCGGACGGCGCCAGGCCCGCGTAGGCGAAGGCGACCGGGATGTAGCGAGTGTCGAAGACGTTCTTCACCCACGCCTCCGCGAACAGCCGGTGCCCACGGACGCCGGCCCGCAGGTTGGCCAGCGAATAGGCGGATTGTCCCTCGCGGTTGGATTCGTCGTAGCGGTACGCGCCGGAGAACGCGACGTCCGCCCAGCCGTAACACTCGGCGGCGGTCCCGAGCCGCCGCGTGTACTGCCCGCCCAACGAGATCGTGTAATCGGGCGTGTTCGGCAGATCGTGGCCCGCCACGTCCACCCCGCCCGACTGGCTTCCGGCGTCGAACCGGCCGTGGTCGAGCGCCCCGGAGGCGAACAGCGTGAGGTCGGTGCGAGGGCGGGCGTTCAATACGACCTCCACGCCGCTCGAGTGCGCCGCCCCGACGTTCGCGATGTAGAACTGCGCGGGCACGAGGGGGTTGGGCGTGTTCAGCTGCATGTCGTCCCAGGCGATCCGGAAGACGGCCGCGGTCAACGAGACCCGGTCGCCGGCCCACGACGTCTTCAGCCCCCCTTCCAGGTTCCAGGCGCGCTCCTGGCCGTAGGCCTCGCTGCCTGGAGGCGACGCCGAGTTGAACCCGCCGGCCTTGAACCCCCGCGCGATCGACGCGTACGCCATCCACGCTGGCGCGAAACGATAGGCGAGGGCCGCCTGCGGCGACACGTCCGAGAACGTGCGCTCGGCGTTCACGGAGACCGGCGGCGCGATCGGGGGCGAGTAGAACGTGTCGAGGTTGGCGCGCTTGCGCTCGGCGTCGACGCGCGCGCCCAGCGTCACGTCCACGGCTTTGCCGAACGTCAGCGTTCCCTGCCCGTACACGCCGAGCCCCGCATCGTCGAGCGCCGACTGCGGCGAATGCTGGTCCACCGGGAACGGGAGGTACGGGGAGAGCGCTCCCGGCGCGAAGCTGTTGACGGCGTTCTGGGCGTAGTCCTGCGTGAACAGGAAGACTCCCGTTTGCCACTTCAGGCCGATCCGGTCCGACAGCCGCACCGGAGCCTGGGCGGCCGACGCCAGCCGGAACTCCTGGGTGAATTGATGGTCCTGCTCGGCGTTCTCACGGGTCGCGTACGGATACGCGGTGTAGTCGAGATCGGTGAGGTCGTAGGTCTTCCAGGACACGAAGCCGGTCGTGGACGAGAACGACAACCGCTGCCCCTCTCGACGGAGCAGGACGGTCGACGACCAGATGTCCCGGTCGGTCCGCCCCTCGAAGTCGCGCGCGACGTGAAACGGGTTGCTGCGCAACAGGCCGAGGTCGTTCAGCGCGTAGTCGCCGTCGCGGGCGCGCTCGCCGTGGACGATGAGCCTGGCCTCCCACGTCGGGGCCGGGACCCACAGCACCTGGGCCTTGCCGAAGTCCGCAGACCGGGAGTCGAGCGCGTGGCCGGTGAGGTCGTTGACGGTGAAGCCGTCGCGCTGGCGATGCCCGTACGCCATCCCCACGGCGAGCGACCCGGAGGCCGGGCCCGACACGGAGGCGCGAACGTCGCGCTCCCCCGCGCTGCCGAACGGCACCGCCACCTGGCCGGTCCACCCGGTCAGAGACGGCCGCACGCTCGTGATGTTCACCAGCCCACCCAGCGTGTTGCGGCCGTACAGCGCGCTCTGCGGGCCGCGCACGAACTCGATCTGCGCGACGTCGATCAGCTCGATGCTCGACGAGTTCGAGTTGAGCTGCGGCACCCCGTCGATGAACGTCGTGATGCCCGGGTTCGACGGGCTGGAGCCGATGCCTCGGACGAACAGGTTGCTGATCTTCCGCGCCGACAGTTCGACCACGCGGGTGTTCGGCGAGAACACGGCGGCGTCACCCACCGAGCCGTAACCCTCGCCGGCGATAGCATCGGCCGGCACCGCCGTGACGCTCAAGGGCAGCCGCGAGGCGTCGGCCGGCTCCTTCTCCGCCGTCACGATGACAGGGGGCAGGGCGAAGGTCGGTGTCGCCGACGACGCGGGCGCCTGGTCGGCAGACGCGGCGAGCGGGATCATGAGAAGAAGCCAGAGGCCTGGAAACATCACCAACAGATCATCTCCCGAGTTGCCGTCGAGTTCATTCGACCGGAGCCGTCACGCGCACGGCTTCCGACTGACTATGTCGTGTCGGGTGCGCGCGGTCAGCGGGGTCGTGGCGAACGGTCCGTCAGGACTGGCGAACGGTTCCCTGCGGCTGGCCGACCCCGTGGCCTCGTTCGGCACGCCGTCAGTCGCTCGGGCCGCCGGGCTCCTCGTCGCGTTCAGCCCTTCTTGATGCAGAACAGCGTCGTCGTGCTCCGCAGGAAGATCTCGCCGTCGGCGATGGCCGGCGTCGCGATGAACGTCTGGCCGGGCATCGTGTTGGTCGCGAGCACCTCGAACTTCTCCCCCATCTTCAACACGATCACGTCCTCGTTCTCGCTGGCGAGGTAGAGGCGCCCGTTCGCGCCGACCGGCGATGACTTGAAGCTGTAGGACTTGGGGAGCCGGACCTGGTGGTAGTACGGTTCGCCGGTCTTCGCGTTGAAGCAGCTCACCATGCCGGTGTCGGTCAGCACGTAGAGCTTGTTGTCGAAGATCACCGGCGACGGCGTGTAGGACGTGCCCTTCGTCTGGCTCCATACGACGGCGTCCGTGCCGGTCAGATCGCCCTCGCGTCCCAGGCGTATCGCCATGAGCATCGGGTTGCGGTAGCCCGTCATGACGAACACCATATCGTCCTGGCGGACGGGCTGAGGGATCGTGTTCGCACCCAGGCCGGCGCACTCCCAGATCACCTTGCCGGTGTCGAGGTCGTAACTGCGCACCTTCGCGCTGCCCGCGACGACGACCTCGGTCCGGCCTTTGAACGTCACGACCAGCGGCGCCGCCCAGTTCGTCTTCTCGTCGCGGCTGGCGCGCCAGATCTCCTTCCCGGTCGCCTTGTCGAGGACCACCATGAACGAATCGCCCTCGTGGTCGAACACCAGGATCAGCTTGTTGCCGGCGAGCACGGGGGCCATGCCCTCGCCGAACGCCATCCGCATGCGCATCTGGACGCCGAAGTCCTTCTGCCAGACGAGCGTGCCCTTGAAGTCGTAGCAGTACATCCCGCGCGATCCGAAGAACGCGTAGACGAACGTGCCGTCGGTCACCGGGGAGTTCGAGGCGAAGCTGCCGTATTGGCTGTGCGCGCCCTCGTGCGGCACCGCCGTCTTCGCAGTGCGCTGCCAGAGGATCTTGCCCGTCTTGCGGTCGAGGCAGATCAAGTCGAACTTGTGTTCCACCTGCCCCCCGCCGCCGCCCGGCCCCATGCCGCGCCCGCCACCCGGCGGTCCCGGGGGCGTTGGCGACGGCGCGGCGGCCCCGGTCTTGATTGCGGTCGTCACGAACACGAAATCACCCCACACGATGGGGCTCGAGTTCCCGAGGCCGGGGATGTCCGTCTTCCAGCGCACGTTCTCGGCGGCGCTCCAGGTGACCGGCGCGTCCCCGACGGCCATCCCGTCGGCGGCCGGCCCTCGCCAGTAGGGCCAGTCGGTATCGCCGGGCGCCGTGCCGGCCGGAACGGCGGTCACGAGCAGGGCCGCTCCGACAATTGCCAGGGTCGCTCGCCGCAGACGTGGTGACTGCATCAAACCTCCAGATGAGCGCGGGTGGGTTTTCTGTCTTGGGCAGAACCGGTCGAAACGCCGCCAAGGCGGCAGACTATCGTCCTGCTTGCTGCGTCCCAACGCAATACAGGTACCTCGCGTCTTGAAGGCGTGCAGCGTGTGGGGCGAACGGCCTGAACCGCTCACTGGCGTGCCGCCGGCGGGCCCGCGGCGATGGCGTACAACTGCGAGCGGGTCATGATGTAGAGCGCCCCGTTGGCGGGAACCGGTGTGCTGTAGACGGCGCTTCCCACGTTGATCTCGGCGAGCTTCTTCATCTCGCGGCCGGCCTGCAGCACGACGACGTCGCCGTCCTCGTCGCCGAGATACACCTTGCCGTCGGCGACCAGGGGCGAGCCCCAGACCGCCGCCAACGTGTCGAACGACCAGTACGGCTTCCCGGTTGCCGCGTCGAGGCAGTGCAGGAAGCCGCTGAAGTCGGGAATGTAGAGCAGGCCGTTCGCGACGGCGGCCGTCGAGATGGACCGGCGGATCTTGTCGTACTGCCACACGCGGCCGGTCTCCGTGATGTCGCCCGTCTTCGATGGGTCGATGCAGTAGAGGTGGCCGACGCCCTCGCCGCTCTCGGGGTCCTGGCCGACCGCCATGAACACCTTGCCGTCGTGGAAGACCGGCGTGGCGATGCCGTAGCCCCGCGTCTTGGGCCAGACGGCGTCCTTGGGGTTCAGGTCGAAGCGCCAGAGAGGCGCGCCGGTCCGGGCGTTGAACGCGTACAGCCAGCCGTCACCGCCTGGGAACACCACCTGGACGACACCGTTGACCTCGCCGAGCGCGGGCGACGACCACTGCCCGACCAGGATGCGGTCGCCCGGCGAGCTGTCCTGCCAGACGACCTTGCCGGTTTGCCGATTGACGGCCAGGAAGCTCGGCGCGCCTGGCGCCAGCACCTTGCCCTGCTCGTCGTCGCGGCCGTTGGACGTTTCGACGAAGACGAGGTCCTCCCAGACGAGCGGCGACGAGTTGGACATGTTGCGCGGCGACACGCCCAGCTCCTTGATCATGTCGAGCTTCCACACCACGTCCGCGTCGAGCGGCCCCTTCGCCACCTCCTCGCGGAACGGCCCGTCGTTCGTGCCGTCGGCGAATCCTTCCGTGTCGAGGCACACCAGTTCGCCGCGGTTCGTGACGTAGTAGAGCCGCTTGCCCACGACGGCCGGCGACGAGCAGACGCCCTGCTCCGGCCAGTCGAGAGACTTTCCGGCCTCCAGCTTGTCGCTGACGGCCTGCCAGAGAAACGTGCCGTCCTTCTCACGGAAGCACATCAGCACGCCCTTGTCGCCGATGACCTGCGGGTTCCGCGGGACGGCGTTGTTCGTCCCCACGTAGACCTTGCCGTCGGCCACGACAGGATTGCCGTAGGAGGTCGATCCGAGTTCGGCCTTCCACCGGACGTTCGCGTTCGTCTTGATGTCCCACGTCGATGGCAGGCCGGTCATCGCCGACGCCATGTTGCGCGCCGGCGCACCGCCCCACATGGGCCAGTCCTGCGAGGCGAGGGGCGCCACGGCCGCCAGCGCGAGCAGCGCGGCCGCGGCCAGCGTCGGGGCCGTGCGGGCACGGTTCGGGTGTGTCTTCATCTGCGCAGGTGTCCTACTTCGCAGTGGCGGCAATGGCCGCGACGTGCGACTGGGTGCGACGGTATGGGGCGCATTCTACTCCGACTGGCGCCCTTCGACTCCGCTCAGGGCGCCCCGAGCAACGTCGAGCGGCGGCTTGCGGCCTGCGACTGGCGGCGGGAACCCGACTGGCGGCCTGCGGCGGACGTCGCCCGTGGCATCATGGTGAATAGCGACATGGGCCGCCAGCCAGGCGTCTCCCAACGTCGAACGGCGGGCACACGCATATGGAGAGACTTCAGCGATTGGTGCGGCGAGCCCTGGCGGCGTGTCTGGTCGTCGCGCTTCCGCTCACCCTGGCCGCGCAGAATCGCGCGCCGGCCCGGGTCGTCGCGGTCGCGGACGTGCACGGCGCCTATCAACAGCTGGTGGCCCTGCTGCAGCGCGTCGGGCTGATCGACGCGCGTCTCCAGTGGATCGGCGGTTCGGCGCTGCTGGTGCAGACGGGCGACGTGATCGACCGGGGGGAAGAGTCGAAGAAGTGCCTCGACCTCCTGATGGCGCTCGAGCGCCAGGCGCCGAAGAAGCGCGGGGCCGTGGTTCCCCTGCTCGGGAACCACGAGGTCATGAATCTGATGGGTGAACTGCAATACGTCACCCCGGAGATCTACCGGACCTTCGCCACCAAAGGCTCGGAGAAGGTCCGCGAGAAGGCCTACAAGGACTACGTGAAGTTCCTCACGGCACACGCGGGCCACGGCCACACGGCCGTCCCGCCCGGCGACGACGCTGCGCGCGCGGCGTGGATGGGCGAGCATCCCCCTGGTTTCTTCGAGTATCGTGATGCGTTCGGGCCCACGGGCAAGTACGGCCGGTGGATTCGCGCGCACCACGCGGTCGTCCAGATCGGCGATGGCGTGTTCCTCCACGGCGGCCTGAGCCCGGCGATGGATTTTCCCAGCATCCGTGACGTGGACAAGAGGGTGACGACCGAATTGGCCGCGTTCGACTTGATCTGGCAGGCGCTCGTCGACGGGAAGGTGATCTGGCGCTACATGACGCTGTCCGAGGCCGTGGAGTTCGTGGGCGAGGAGGCGAGGTGGTTGCAGGGGAGCGGCGGCGCGGCCCCGCCCCGTGTGAGCGCGGCGATGCAGCAACTGCTCGGCTTCCAGGGATGGATGGTGGCGGCGTCCCCCGATGGCCCGCTGTGGTACCGCGGACTGGCCGAGGCGCCGGAAGACACGCTCCTCGACGGGGTGAAAGCAATGCTCGCGCGCCTGCAGGTGCGGTACATGGTGGTCGGTCACACGCCTCAGTCGACCGCGGAGATCACCCCCCGATTCGAGAACCGGGTCTACCTCCTCGATACCGGCATGCTCACCGAGGTGTTCCACGGCCGGGCGTCCGCGCTGGAGATCCGGGACGGGCGCTTTACCGCCTTCTATGGGGATCGGGAGCCGGTAGCCCTCCCCGCTCCCCCGAGCGACAAGACCGCGCGGCAGATCGCGCCGCAGCCCGGAAAGCTCCGCTTGACACCCCAGCTCGAGCGGCGATAATCAGCCGAGACCTCGCCAATCCCGCCGAATTTGCGTCGCCTGTTCACCCGCGCGCGAGGGGGAGCGCCATGTCCAAGCCAGCGAGAGCCGCCAGGGGCGCCCTGATCCTGTCGCCCCAGGAACCGCTCGTGGCGGGAGGCCCGGCCGAGCAGTTCGAGCGCCACGTCCAAGATCTGTTCAGGCAGGGCTTCCGTCACCTGGTGACCGACTTGCGGGCCGTCGCGGGCGTGGACAGCGCGGGCGTGCGTGCGCTCGTCCGCGGCCACACGACGGCGCAGCGCGTCGGCGGCACGTTCCGACTGGTCGGTGCTGGAGCGCGCGTGCTGGCCACCCTCCAGCTGTCCCGTCTCGACGGCGTGCTCGAGATCTGCGAGACGCTGAAGGAAGCGCGGTCCAGGCCGTGGCCCTGGGCGACCATCAGGCTCGCGATCGGCGGGGCCCTGCTGGTGGGGGCTCTGGTGTGGGGCGGCCTCCGCTGGTCCGTCCTGCAGCCCGCCGCCGACGCCGTGGCGTTCCCCGGCGCGTCGACGGAGGGCGCGGCGCCCGCGCCGTACGTGGCGCCGTTCGTCGACTTCGCCAAGCTCGTCGCCGCCGCGGCCATCGGCCTCCTGGTCACGGCCGTCAGCCGCCGGTATCGCCGGGAGAAATCCCAAACGCAGTCGATGGAGCAGGCCCAGGTGCTGCTCTGCGTGTCGGGCGCGATGATGATGATCATCATCGGCAGCTCGCTCGCCCGTGCGTTCGGCATCGCCGGCGCCGCGAGCATCATCCGGTTCCGGACCCCGGTCGAGGACCCGAAGGACATCACCGTCCTCTTCCTGCTCATGGGCCTCGGCATGGCGACCGGCCTCGGGGGCTTCGCGCTGGCGGGCATGGGCACGGCGTTCCTCTGTATGTCGCTCGCCGTGCTGGACCGGGTCGGCGCGCGGAAGCCGCGGCTGATGACGGTGGAGCTCAAGGCCACCGGCCGCGAGTTCCCGGTCCGGCACGTCGAAACCGTGTTCGCCCGCAACGGCATCGTCTTCGAGCCGAGGGAGATCTCCCAGGGTGACAAATCGCTGGTGCAGTACCACACCACGCTCGACCCGAACCTCGCCCTGGAAGACGTGAACCAGGCGCTGATGGGGGACGGGACGGTCGGCATCCAGTCGGTGGTCTGGGAACTGGCCAAGAGGAAGGCGTGAGCCGATGACGCACCGCGCGACCCCCGCGCGCCCGGCGGACCGTCGCCGTGCCGATCGATTCGTGTTCGCGCCGGACGACCGCGCGTCCACGGTGCTCCGCGTCATCCGCTCGGCGCGGAAACGCCTGATCCTGTCCCTGTTCCGCTGCGACGACTTCGAGATCCTCGACGCGCTCGCAGCGGCGCTGCAGCGGGGAGTGGAGGTGGCGGTCCTCGTCACGCCGAGGGCCAAGGGCTGGACCAAGCGCCTGAACGAGCTGTGGAGCGTCCTGGAGGGCATGGGCGCGGTGCTCGGCCGCTACGCCGACCCGGTCGTCAAGTACCACGCCAAGTATCTCGTCGCCGACGACGGCCCGGCGCTCGTCGCGTCGCTCAACTTCACGCGCAAGTGCTTCACCAGCACCTGCGACTTCGTCGTGACGACGTTCGACCCGGCCGTGGTCGGCGGGCTCAGGCGCCTGTTCGCGGCCGATTCGCGCGGGCCGGCCGCCTCGCTGCCCCCCCGGCTCGGCAGCCGCCTGATCGTCGGGCCCGAGCACGCGCGCCGCGACTTCACGCGGTTGATCGAGGGCGCCAGGCGCAGCATCCGGATCGTCGATCCGAAGCTCACGGACCCGGCCATCCTGGACCTGCTCAAGGCGAAGCGGGCCGCCGGGGTGGCGGTGACGGTGCTGGGCCGGGGCGCGCTCAAAGGGTACGTCCCTCACGGGAAGATGATGCTCGTCGACGAGGCCGTCGGCGTCATCGGCAGCCTCTCGCTGTCGGCGCTGAGCCTCGATTTCCGGCGCGAGGTGGCCCTCGTCGTCCGCGACCAGGCCTGCGTGAACAGGATGCACCGGGTCTTTCAGCAGTTGGCCGGCCAGGGGGCCTCCGGCCCCGCGTCCGGCGTCACCTGAGGCGCCGGCACCCTCCGCGGCGCCGTGCGGCGTCGAGCGTGGCGACCATGGCGCGGCGCACGTCCGCCGGCTCGAACGACGGCGCCGTCCCGGCCAGCACGGCGCTGGAGAACTCGGCGAACCCGTCGCGCCCGCGGCCCTTCCAGCCCGCCGACTTCTTCCGCTCCTGGACGTGATAGCAGGCGTCGGGCTTCGGGGCGAAGCCGAACAGAGAGGTCATCCACGTGCGCCGGAGCTTGCACGCCCGGCCGAAGGCGAACGCCGTGTCGAGGTACGGGGCCGCGATCACGGTCTGGCCGGCCTCGAGCGCCGGGCGGATCTCCCACCGCAGCCGGAACGCCAGGTCGGCGGCGTAGAGCAGCAGGAGCGTGCGCGGCGACGCGGTCCGGTGTTTCCGCTTGCCCAGGCCCATCTCGAAGAACAGGCCGGACGCGTCCCACCAGCTGACGCCGGCCTCGAGCTTCCGCGATCCCACGCGCCCCCGGAGCGCGGTGACCGCCCGGCGGAGGTCCGGGCCCCGCGTGCCGTCGACGGCGATCAAGCGCCCGCCGGCGCCTTCGCTACCTTTCACGGCTCACCTCGGTGGCGGGGGCCGCCAGAATCGAGCCACTCGGTCAGCGCCTCGACGTTCCACTCGCCCCACGCGGTCCGCCGGCTCTCCTGGAACAATCGCCGGATGCGCTTGTGCTGCCCGTAGATCGGCTGCTCGCCGTCGACGGTGACGGACCTGAAGATCACGGACAGGTTCTCGTGCTCGCGAATCACCCGCGACTCGAAGGCCCGGTAGCTGCTGATGGGGTCCGTGAGGTTCGTGACGTCCTGCCCGGCGTCGTAGAACTTCGGCGTGCGCGTGGCGGCGACGCGGCTGGTGGACGTGTCGAGCGAGACGGTGAAGTTGAAGACGATGTCGGGCCAGAACAGGGGGGAGTACGCGTGCAGCACCCAGTCCAGGTCGAGGCCGCGGGCCGCGTCGCGCGCGAGGCCCGTGAAGAGAAACCGGTCGGCGACGACCATCGTGCCGCCCCACAGCGCCGGGAGGATCTCCTGCTCGAGCCGATGCCGGAAATCCGCAGCCTGCAGCAGGCAGAGTTCCTCGGGGCTGAGCGCGTGCGCCTTGCGGCGAGCCTTGAGCAGCGGCCCGACGAGCCGCGACGCGCCCCACTTGGTGGTCACCACGGCGTGGCCCTGGCTCTCGAGCCAGCGCGTGAAGAGCTTCCGCTGCGTGGTCTTGCCCGAGCCATCGGGCCCCTCGAACGCGATGAGCAGCCCGCGTTTCTCCTCGTGCTTCCGCAGCAGCGCCAGCACCTTCTTCGGGGCGGGCGCCCTTCGTTCGCGGGCCTGACGGCTGGTCATCGAAGCTCCAGGGGGATGCCAGCGAAGCTTCGCCTCGAACTGCCAAGGCTCGCTCCGCGCCGCTGTATTGTAGCGCAGCCGTCCGGCGCCCACCGCCGTTGACTTTGCCGGTCGCCGAGCCTACTGTGGTGCTCTCTCGTGAACCTGTCGTGACGCCGGAGCCCCGGGGGCGGCCCGACTCCGGCTGTGCGCTCGATTCCGCCGGGCCGGAGCGCCTGCGGCGGCGAGGCTCGGGGAGGTGTCACCATGACGGGACGACGTGAGTTCGGGCGACGGCTCGCGGGCGGGACCGCGGTCGCCGCGCTGGTTGGCCTCGCGTTGGCTGGCGTGCGACAGGCGCCGGTGTTCGCCGCCTCGAGTGACGCGCCCGCCGTCCACGGGTGGACCTTCGGCCTGCAGGCGCCGGCCCAGAAGCCGCCTGCCAAGAAGGACCCGGTGGCCAAGGCGGAGGAGCCGTGGCCGGACGCCCGGCGATTGGCAGAGCGCCGCGTCGAGGCCGAGACCCTGCCCCTCTTCCAGGGCGTCGAGCCGCTCGCCTTCACCCTCACCGCCGATTTCGGGGCGATCAACCGGGACCGCGATCCGGAGAGTGCCAAGCGCTACGCCGGGGTGCTGCAACTCCAGGCCGAGGGCGGCAGCGCCCAATCCATCCCGGTGGAGATCAGCGCGCGCGGCCACGCGCGGCGCGACCGGCGCGTGTGCGCGGTCGTCCCGCTGCGGCTCGAGTTCGCGAAGGCGGATCTCAAGGGTACGGTCCTCCAGGGCCAGCGCGAGCTGAAACTGGTGACGCACTGCGACGACGACGACGCCCACGAGCAGAACGTGCTGACGGAGTACCTGGCCTACAGGCTGATCGGCCTGTTCACGCCGCACTCGTTCCGGGCGCGCCTCGCGACGGTGACCTACATCGATCCGGCCAGGAACCGGAAGCCGCCCGCCCGGTTCGGGATTCTCGTCGAGCACGACGAAGACGTGGCCCGTCGGCTGGAGGGGCGGCTGTACCAGGTCCCCAACCGGGTGTTCAGCCTGCTCGACCGGGACTCGCTCGTGATGATGTCGCTTCTGGAGTTCATGATCGGCAACACGGACTACTCGATCATGACGCTGCACAACATCAGGCTCGTGCGCAACCAGGGCGGCGCGACCTACCCCATCGCCTACGACTTCGACTACTCCGGGCTGGTCAATGCCCCCTACGCCGTCGCCGATCCGCGTTTCAACATCACGACCGTGCGCGACCGCGTGTATCGCGGGCCGTGCCTGAAGACGGACGAGTTCGAACCCTTCCTGGCGAGGTTCACGGCGAGGAAGGACGAGGTGCTGGCGCTCGTGGGCGCGGTTCCCGGGCTCAACGCGGCGCGCCGCCGCTACGCCCGGGAATACCTGAACGAGTTCCTCTCGCTGGCGGCCAACCCGGCGCGCGCCCGGCGCGCGCTGGTCGATTCCTGCAAGACCGGCCCGGGCATGTGACCCGCCCCATCGCGCGCGCCCGCCGTGTCTTCCACCCGTTCACGAAGGAGGCCCCGTGAAGGTTGCCATCATCGGCGCGGGAAACGTCGGGGCCACGCTGGCGTACACGCTCCTGCTGCGCGACATCGCCACGCGCGTCAGCCTGATCGACGTCAATCACGAGAAGGCGCTCGGCGAAGCCCTCGACCTCGCGCACGGCGCGTCGTATCTCGACAACGCGGACATCCGCGCCGAGGGCTACGAGGGCGTGGCCGACGCCGACGTGATCGCCCTGACGGCCGGGCGCGGGCGGAAGCCCGGCGAGTCGCGTCTCGACCTGGCGCGCGGCAACGCCGCGATCACCGAGGAGATCCTGGACGCCGTCGCGCCGCACTACCGCGGCGCCGTGGTGGTGGTGGTCGCCAACCCGATGGATGTGCTGACCTACCTCGCCGTGAAGCGGCTCCCCGCTCCGCCGAGCCGCATCTTCGGGTCGGGGACGTCGCTCGACTCGTCGCGCTTCCGCTACCTGCTCGGGCAGGAATTCGGGATCGACCCGCGGAGCATCCACGCGTACGTCATCGGTGAACACGGCGACTCGTCGGTGCCGCTGTGGAGCATGGCCACCCTCGGCCTGATCCCGGTCACCCGTTACGCGCCGCCGGGGGGCGCCGTGCTGGACGCGGCGGGGCGCGAGCGGATCGCGGGCGCGGTGGTGGCGGCCGGCAGGGAAGTGATTCAGCGCAAGGGGGCGACCTTCTACGCGGTGTCGCTCTCGGTGGCGCGAATCATCGAGGCCGTCCTGGACGACGAGAAGAGCGTGCTCACGGTGTCGAGCTACATCGAGCGCTTCGGCGACATCTCCGACGTCTGTTTGAGCCTCCCGGCCGTCGTCGGGCGAGAGGGCATCCGCGAGGTCCTGCCCATCGAGCTCGACGACGAGGAGCGGCGCCGGTTGTCGGCAAGCGCGGCCTCCCTGAAGGAGGTCATCCGGGCCGTCGGCGTGCACTGAGAACCTGGAGCGCGAGGCGGGCAGGGCGCGCCGCCCGGTGCAGCCACAGCGTGCTCCCGATGCTATGATCCTAGCTTGGCGACCTCGAACACCTTCGCGCTCGGGCAGGAAAGGAGCCGCAGCGCCATGACACTCTCCATGAGGCCATCGAGTGTTCTGAGCCGGGCCGGCCGGAGCCTCATCGCGATCGTCTGCGCGGCGCTGCTCGCGCCCGGCGAAGCGGTCTTTCTCGCCCAGGCGACGCCTCCCGCGCCGGCGCGGGCCGGGTCGGACGAGGCGAACCTTCCCCCCGAGCAACTCGACTCGCTGGTGGCACCGGTCGCCCTCTATCCGGACCCCCTCCTCGGGCAGGTCCTCGTGGCGTCCACCTACCCGCTCGAGATCGTCCAGCTCCAGCAGTGGCTCGCGAAGAACCCCAAGCTGAAGGACAAGGCGCTGGCCGACGCCGTCGCGAAGCAGCCGTGGGACCCCAGCATCCAGTCGATGGCGGCGCTGCCCGACGTCGTCAAGCGTCTCGGCGACGACATTCAGTGGACCACCCAGCTCGGCAACGCGTTCCTCGCGCAGCAGGGCGACGTCATGGACGCCGTCCAGCGGATGCGCAAGAAGGCCGAGGGGACCGGCGCGCTCAAGACGACCGAGCAGCAGAAGGTCGAGACGAAGGTCGTCGAGCAGAAGACGGTCATCGTCGTCGAGCAGGCGAACCCGCAGGTCGTTTATGTTCCCTCCTACAACCCGGTCGTCGTCTACGGCCCGCCGGTCTACGCCTACCCGCCGATCTACTATCCGCCCTACTACCCGCCTTCGACGGGCGCAATTGTCGCGGCCGGCATGATCTCGTTCGGTGTCGGCATCGCGATCGGCGCCGCGTGGGGGCATGGCGGATGGGGCTATGGCTGCGGCTGGGGCCACAACAACATCAATGTCAACATCAACAACAGCTTCAACCGTAACGCCAACATCAATCGCGGCGGGAACACGAACTGGAGTCACAATCCCCAGCATCGCGGCGGGGCTCCGTATGCGAACCAGGCGACCGCCAACAAGTACGGCGGGGCCACCCGCGGGCAGGCCGGCGCCAGGCAGCAGAGCGGTGCCGGCGGCGCGGGAGTGGGGGCCCAGTCGGCGGGGGGCGGTAGTCGAACCGCCGGCGCAGGGGCGGGAGCCCGGAGCACCAGCCCGTCACCGGCCACCCAGAGCAGCCGCGGAGGCGGTACCGGCGGCGGCAGCGATCGCGTCGGGAACCGGGACGTCGGCTCGGGCGGAAGCTCTGGCGGCAGCGCCTTCGGCAGCTCCGGCGGGTACAGCGGCGCGAGCGCCCGCGCGAGCAGCGCGAGAGGGGCTTCGAGCGCGCGGGGCGGCGGCGGCGGCGGACGCCGGAGGTAGACGCGATGAGGAGCAGCGCCATGAAACCCACCATCGACCTTTCGCACGGCTTCCGTTCGCTCCACCTGCTCTGCGTCGCCGCAGGCGCCTACGTGCTGCTCACGTCCGCCGGCGCCGCGGCGCAAGGTACCCAGCCCCAGGCGACGCCGGTTGCGGCTGCCCCGGCGGCCGCGCAGACGACCTTCGCCACCGCCCAGGCCGCCGCCGATGCCTTGATCTCCGCGGCCGAGAGCTTCGACCGGCCAACCCTCAAGGCGATCCTCGGCCCGGAGGGCGATTACCTCGTGGCGCCCGGTGAGCCCGCGCAGGATCGGGAGATCGCACTGGCCTTCGCGGCCAAGGCCCGCGAGAAGACGGCGGTCGTGGTGGATCCGAAGAACCCGAACCGCGCCACCGTCATCGTCGGCGACCAGGACTGGCCGCTGCCGATCCCGATCGTCCGGAAGGCCGGAAGGTGGCTCTTCGACTCGGCGGCCGGCCGGCAGGAGATCCTCTACAGGACGATCGGCCGCAACGAACTCGATGCCATCCAGATCTGCCGCGGGTACGTCGAGGCGCAGCACGAGTACGCCCTCGTCAAGCACGAGGGGTCCAGCGTCAACCAGTACGCCCAGCACATCATCGCTTCGCCCGGGAAGCAGGACGGCCTGGCGTGGCAGAACCCCGACGGCACGTGGGGAGGGCCCGTCGGCGAGAACATCGCCAAGGCGATCGAGCAGGGTTACCGCGACAAGGCCTCGCCCTACCACGGCTACTTCTTCAAGACCCTTACGGGCCAGGGCCCGGCGGCGCCGCTCGGCCAGATGGACTTCATCGTGGAGGGCGTGATGATCGGCGGCTTCGCGCTGGTGGCGGCGCCCGCGGAGTACGGCGTGACGGGCGTGAAAACGTTCATCGTCAGCCACGACGGCATCGTGTACGAGAAGGATCTCGGCCCCCAAACCCTCAGCGTGGCCAAGGCGATGGATCGCTACAACCCGGACAAGACCTGGAGCCGGGTCATCGACCAGTAGCTTTCCGCGCCCCGCTGACAGCCTCGAGCGCTCGTCTGCGCTGCGCTTCTTGCCTCGCGCGTCGCGTCCCACGCGCCGAGATCGGTCCGGCATCGCTCGAGGCCCGGCACGAGGAGGTCTTCCCATCGGATACGGTGACCCTACCTGGAGGCAGTTGTGAAGAAGTCGTGGTCGTTGGTGCTGGCGTGCGTTCTCTGTGCGGCCGTGTCGTCCGGCCAGACGTCCCGCGGCGCGGCCGTGGACCCGACCGAGGCCGTCCCGGCGTTCAATCCCGTGGAGTTCAAGGACGGCGTCGTCACGTTCCACATGTACGCGCCGCAGGCGAAGAACGTCGAGGTGCGCGGCGAGGCCATCACGGTCGCCGGGAAGGAGTTCCTTCCCATGACCAAGGACGCGAGGGGCGTGTGGAGCGCGAGCCTCGCCGGGCTGCGCCCGGACGGCTACACCTACATCTACATGGTGGACGGCGCGCCCACCGTGGACCAGAAGAACACCGGCGCCAAGGTGGGGCCGCGCGGCAACAACAACCGCTTCCTCATGCCCGGCTACCCCGACTTCTACGCCGACAAGCCCGTGCCGCACGGCAAGGTGGAGATCAACTTCTACCCCTCGGATCTGCTGAAGGAAACGCGCAGGCTCTGGATCTACACGCCGCCGGGGTACTCGGCGGGCAGCCAGAAGTACCCGGTGCTCTACCTGCTGCACGGCTCGGGCGATCTCGAAGGCGGGTGGGTGGAGGAAGGCCGGGCCAACTTCATCCTCGACAACCTGCTCGCCGAGGGCAAGGCGAAGCCGATGATCATCGTGATGCCGCGCGGGCACGTCATGGCGGATTCGCAGATCAACCGCGAGCAGAACAACGACGTGCTGCAGCAGGTGCTCTACAAGGAGATCGTCCCCTACGTGGATTCGCACTACCGCACGCTCGCCGACCGCAACAGCCGGGCCATCATGGGGCTCTCGATGGGCGGCGGCCAGACGCTGCGCTTCGGCCTGCAGAACGTCGGCCTCTTTGCGTCGGTGATCGGGCTGTCGCCGGCGATCCGGTACCCGGACGAGACCTACAAGAAGATGTTCGCCGACCTGATCGCGAACCCGGAGAAGACCAACCAGCAGATGAAGGTGCTCATGATCTTCTGCGGAACGAAGGACCACCTGTTGGATGCCAGCGACGCCTTCGACAAGTTCCTGACGGCCAGCAAGATCAAGCACGAGTACCGGCGCACCGAATACGAGCCGATGTGGCCGGGCCGGCGCGACGACCACACGTGGCCGATCTGGCGCATGAACCTGCGCGACGCGGCGCCGCTGTTGTTCCGCTGACGAGGCGCTCCAGGGGGCCCTTCGGGGCCCCCGCCTGCCAGCGACGGCCGCGCCGGCGAGTGCCCGGCGCCATCCCCTTCATCCCCTTCCATTCCTTGCGCCCCCCAAACGGAAGTGCGTATACTCCACCTCGACTCCCGATCGAAAAGGCGAGAAAAACCATGAAAACATCACTCGGTCGCACGCTGGTTCTCGGTCTTCTGGCATTCCTCATGAGTTCAGGAATCACCCAGGCACAACCTGCTTCCTACGCCGTCACGGTGGACGCCTCCCCGAACGGCACCGTCACGCTGAATCCCCCCCTGCCCGCCGATGGGAAGTACCCCGCGGGCACCGTCGTGACCGTCACGGCCGTTCCAGGTGCGGGGTACGTCCTGGATGCCGGCTACTACTCGGCGCCGGGCAGGTTCGGCCAGATGTTCTACGAATCGATGGCCTCGCCGTTCAAGGTGACCATCGATCGGGACAAGCACATCGGCGCGTCCTTCATCGAGAAGGCCAAGGTCGACCACATCAATGTCATCCAGGACGTCGTCTATGCCAAGCCGGGAGTGAAGGCGCTCAAGTACGACGTGTTCTCGCCGAAGGGCGCGAAGAACCTGCCCTGCATCGTGATCATCCACGGCGGGGGCTGGGCGGCCAACACCGAGGACATCATGCGCGGCATGGCGCGAGAGCTGACCAGGAGCCGCAAGTACGTCGTCTTCAGCATCGACTATCGCTGGGCGCAGAAGGGAGACGGCGACGCGACCAACAACACGATGGCGAACCTGATCGAGGACGTGTACGGCGCCATCGCGCACATCCAGGAGAACGCCGCGAAGTACGGCGCCGATCCCTCGAGGATCGCGGTCACGGGCGACAGCGCGGGCGGGCACCTGTCGGCGGCGGCCATCAACCTGGCCGACAAGATCGGCAAGGGCGGATTCGGAAAGGCGCCGGGAGTCTTCGAGTTCCTGCCGACCTACATGCCGAAGAACAAGACCGTCGACCAGGTCAGGAAAGAGATCATGGCGGCCATACGGGTGGCGGCGCCGAGCTACGGCGTGTTTGGCGGCGCGCTGTTGAATCACTACTCCGACGACCCTGCGGCCAACGACCAGTGGAAAGAGGCGATCGCACCCCAGAGCAACATTCCGAATGCGAAGGACAGGGCCGTGCCCCAGTACCTGCTCCGCGGCACGGCCGACAGCCTCATCAAGGACGAGGCGGTGAAGAGCTACGTCGATGCGCTCGTCAAGGCGGGCCAGCGCGTCGAATACGTGCAGGTGGGCGGCGCCAGCCACGCGTTCTTCGACTGGAAGCCCGACGAGAGGACCAAGGCCACGTTTGCCAAGTACGGCGTCTTCTACTGTGCCGAGATGGAGGCGTTCTTCAACTCGGTGTTCTATCCAGCCAGGTAGGCGGGCATTCTGCAGCCGGCGGGTGGGAACCCCTCCAGGAGCGCGGTTCGTCCGCAACAGCCCCAGGAGCCGTTCCGCCCGCCGTGTGCCGGTGGCGCCCACCCCCTCAGGCCAATGCGGCCCGACGGGCACGAGGTCGCACGACCCGCGCTCCGGCTGGCCGGCGGCCGCGCCCTACTCCGACCGCAGCAGTTCGAGCGGCTCGACCCTCGCCGCGCGGCGGGCGGCGACGAACGACGTGAGCAGCGCCGCTACCGTCACGAACAGCGCCACGCCGCCGAACGTGAGGGGATCGAGAGGGCTCACGCCGTAGAGCAGCGACTGCAGCCATCTGGCCCCTCCGGCTCCCGCACCAAGCCCCAGAATCACCCCGGCCGCGGCCAGCAAGACCCCTTCTCGAACGATGACGCCCACGGCCTTTCGGGGCGAGGCCCCGAGCACGGTCCTGATCGCCAGCTCGCGACGCCGCTCGGTCACCGCCCGGGCCAGCAGACCGCCGAGGCCGACCAGCGCCACGCAAATCGCGACGGCGGCGAACCCGGCGGCCGGAATGAGGCGGATTCGACGATCGGCGATAGAGGTGGCGTACACCTGCCGGAGAGTGCGGATGTCGGCGACCGCCAGCGACGGGTCGACGTTGCGCAGGGTCTTCCTGAGCGTCGATGCGAGTATCGCGGGATCGCCGGAGGTTCGCACCAGCAGGTGGCCGACGCTCGCGGGCAGATCGACCCATCTCGTGTAGATCGCGGCGAACGCCGGGGCATCGAGTCCGCCGTACTTGACGTCGGCGACGACGCCGACGACGAGAGGCCGCCTTCCTCTTCCCGCCCCCGCCGGCAGCGGCCAGGGCAGCTCTCGCCCCACCAGGCTCTTTCCCGGCGAGAGCAGTCGCGCCGCCGACTCGCTGATGACGATGACGGGACCGTCGCGCTGCTCGTCCACCTCGTCGATCCCGTGTCCCTCGAGCACCCTGGTTCCCAACGCCTCGAAGTAATCGCTGGTCACCGACGCCAGGGACAATCGGTGATCCGCGGTACGGCCGTTCGACTGGACAACGACGCTGAACGTGATCGGCGACACGCGCGGTGGAACGTTGGTGCCGATCGCGGCGTGCTCGACGCCTGGCAGCGTGCGCACCGTCCGCAGCACTTCCCTGATCGCCGGCATGCGCGACGCCAGGTCGAAGCGCGGCGTGTCGGCCAGCGTCAGCCTCACGGCGAGCGCGCGGTCCGGATCGGCACCGCCGCGATCGGACATCAGGCCGGACAACGTGCGCGCCAGCAGGCCGGCCCCGCTGAGGAGCACGATCGACATCGCGATCTGAGCGACGATGAGGACCCGGCGCGTCAGGCGGGCGCCGCGGGACCCTCCGGCGCGCGAACCCCGCAGCGCGGGAACGACATCGGATCGGATGGCGTGAACGGCGGGCGCGAGGCCGCAGATGAACGTGACGCCGAAGGCGACGAGCACGGTTGCCGCGAGGACGGGCAGGTCGACGGCGATCGCGTCCAGCCGTGGAACGAGCCCCGTGGCGGTGCGGACGAACAGGCGCACGCACGCCACCGCAATCGCGATCCCGAGCGCGGAGCCGACAGCCGCTATCAGCAGGCTCTCGGCGAGGGCGCCGCGCGCCAGCTGCCACGGGCTCGCGCCGAGCGACAGCCGGACGGCCAGGTCGCGACGTCGGGCCACCGCGCGGCCCACCAGCAGAGTGGCCACGTTTCCGCAAGCCACGAGCAGGACCAGGATGGCTGCAGCCACGAGCGCCGTGAGGACGGGACGGACCTTGCCGAACAGGACCTCGTCGAGGGGCTTCACTTGGGCCATGCCCCCGTCCTTGCGGGTTGCGGCCACCTCCGAGAATGCCCGCTGCGCGTCATCGCGCGCCTGTTGAAGGCTCACGCCAGACCTGAGCCGACCCATCAGCCGGAAGCTGCGGGGTATCTCCCTGCCCGACGCCAGCTGGATTCGGCCGAACGGGGCGGCTGGAATCCACGCCGCGGCGTCTTCCTCCGGGAACCCGAACTCCGGCGGCATGACGGCCGACACGCGAAACCCGCGGTCGCCCGCGATGACCGAACGGCCGAGCACACGCGCCGCGCCTTGCCCGGATCGCGCAGCCTCGTTCGACAATCCGGCGCCGAGCACCATCCACTCGTCGGGGTCGGACGCCGAGGGAGCGCGGCCGGCGCGCGCGGGCACCCCAAGGACTTCGAAGAACGATGGCGTGACGAGGGCCGTCGGGACCAGACGAGGCTCGCCGATGCCGCGAATCGTCAACTCGGCGACGCTGTAAGCCCCCGTTGCCTCGAACGTGCGGACACGGCGCTGCCAGTCCTCGATCTCGGTCAGCGGGATCCCGAACTCGTTCCCGTTCGGCGCATGGAACGACACGACGACGATGCGCGATGGTTCAGGGCAGGCGAGGGGCCGGAGCAGCACGCCGTAGGCGACTGCAAGGACCGCGGTATTGGCGCCGGTGCCGAGAGCGATCGCGAGCACGGCGGCGAGCGCGGCTGCCGGCGTCGCTCGAAGTGCGCGAAAACCGCACGTGAGGTCGCGAAGGAAAGGGCGCACGCGGTCCTCCCGGGCTTTGGAGGCAGGAGACTACAGCGTTAGACACGCAATCGGCCGAATCGGATCGACGAAGCCGGGCGGACGCGCGGGTCCCTCGGTCTTGAACGGACGCTCCGCTCAGGATCCTGCACATCCTCGGTCTGATGGAATGCAGGGAGGAACCACCAAGCTCACAGAGACTACCAAGGGCAGACCGGCACCCGTCGCACGCGAAATCCGGTGACCGTGGGCATCGGCGCCGCGGGCGAAGCCCGTGGCGCGAGGGGCGGCTGGGCCGCGCCGCCACGAGAAGCCTCCTGGCGCCCGTGCTTGTCGTGCCGGCGCCGTCCAGCCGCCCCTCCTGGCTCGTCCACCGGGGGCGTGGGAGCCGGTGGCCGAGCCGCGATGCCGTCGGGCGTGACAGCCTCTGTGGGCTCCAAGAGCTCTGTGGTCGAACCCGTCGAACGACTCATGCCGGACGTGATCAATCCGGAGGAGCTTTCGGATTAGCAGTTCGTGGCCCAACGCGCCACGGGCAATCCTGCTGGCGCCGCCCTGCTCGAGAAGATAGACTCGCTGCCGATGACAGGGATTCGACGCCGCCTGCTGCGAGTGCCCGGGCATGCGGTGTGACGATCTTCGGCTGACCGGGTCCGGCGGCGCCAATCGCGTCATGGAGGCGGAAATGAAACGCCTCATGATGCGGTCGCCGTTCGAGATGCGCCTGCCCGATCCGAGGCGGGAGGGCGACGCCACGCTCTTGTACCCGTTCGATCCGCGCATCGCGTGGGTGGCGGCGTGCCATCACCGGACCTCGTCGCGCATCACCTGGGACCTGTTCTCGAGCCCGGCCGTGCGGCTCGAGCCGCTCTTCGCCGAGCTCCTGCCCGCACTGCAGGACGACGAGCGGCTGCCCCTCGGGAGGACGCTCCGGTTCTCGGTGGACCTCGGCTCCACCCACGACTTCGAAGCGGGACCGCTGCAGCTGCGGGGTGTGGTGAAGAACGCGCTCGTCGAGGCGCTCGCGTCGCGCGGGGTCAGGGGCGAGGTGGATGCCGAGGCGCCCGACGTCGTGTTCGTCGCGCGGCGCGCCGGCACGCCGGAGCAGCGTCGGACCGTGATCGGCATCGACATCGGACTCGGCGCGCGCCACCGCCGCGGCGCCCGCGTGACTGCCGGCCCGGCGCCGCTTCGCGAGACCCTGGCGGCGCAGCTGATCATGCTGTCGCGATGGGACGCGCGGACCGAGCCGCTGGTGGACCCGATGGCCGGGGGCGCGACCATCGCGATCGAGGCGGCGGGACTGGCCGTGGGCGCCGCGATCCGGCGGCCGGCCGACCTGCCGTTCCGGCGCCTCGCGGCGTTCAAGGGGCTGCCGCACGAGACGCCCGACCTGTTTCCCGGCACCGTGCCGCAGATCCTTTCGCTGGACGTCGACGAGGAGCGGATTGGCACGATGGTCGGAAACCTCCGAGCCGCACGACTGACCGGCCCGGCCTACAAGGACTCGATCGTGATCGGGCAGAAGGACATCCGCGGACTGACGCCCGAGTACATCACCGAGATGCTGCCGAAGTCCGCCGGGATGGCTCCCGGCGTCTTCTGCTTCAACCCGCCCTACGGCGTTCGCATCGGGGGCGAAGCGGGCGAGCGCCGCCTGCTCGACCTGTACGCCGGCATGGGGCGCGCCCTCGGACGGTTCAAGGGGTGGCGCGCCGCCTGCTTCGTGGCCAACCGCGGCTTCGTCGAGGCGTTCGGTCATCACCCGAAGATGACCAAGCCGGCGACCAATGCCGAACTGCCGGGCGCGTTCCTGGTCTACGACCTGTAGGCCACACCCGCCGCGACGCCCTCTACTGCCGCAGCGCCGAAACCACGCTCGGCGAGAGGTTGTCTGCGTGCTTGCAGAGCATCGTCACCTGCCAGCGCTGCTTCTCGGAAAGCGTCTTCTCGAACGACGGCATCCCCGACAGGCGGATCCCGTTGGTGACCTTCCAGAAGATCGTGCCTTCCGGGTCGTCGGTCACCATCTCCTTCGGCTCGAACAGCCCGGGGGGATGGGGGAACATGCCCTGCGAGATCGCCGTGCGCGGCTTGCCGGGTGCGCCGTGGCAGACGACGCAGTGATCCGCGAAGGTCATGGCGCCCTCGAGCATGTTGTTTTCGCTTGTCTCGAGCGGGTTCTTGATCGACGCCGCGGGGCCGTAGGCGGCCCGCAGCGCCATCTTTGCCACGGTCTCCTCGAGAGGCAGCGGGCGCGCGGTGGCCGCCATCGGCACGCCGCCGCTCCACACAAAGGCGTACGCGCAGCCGGCCAGCGCGACGAGGCCGAACACGATGCCGAGCACGAACCACAGGACACGCGACACATGCCCTCCTGCTGGTTGGCGGTTGACGTACCTCTAGAATACCGCAGCTCTCACGAGAGAGGCGTCTCGGGCCGCCGAGCGTCCCAGGGTCACTCTGAGAGACCTCGACCGCCGGGCGCCCGCGTCGAGCAGGGCAGCCGTCGAGCAGGGCAGCGGCAGGGCCGCCGGCGGCCTGGAGTAGAATCTCCGCCATGTTCTTCACGCTCGTCCTCTCCGGGATGCTCCTGATGTCGCTCTATGTCGGGTGGCGGGCGGGCTCCGTTCCGGCGGTGGCGACGCGGCTGCCCTGGTGGGCGCGGGCGGTGCTCCTGGCCGTCCTCGGCACGAGTTACGTGGGTGCCAGGCAAGCCGAGGGGTTGGGGTGGCCTTTCGTCGCCCGCGTGCTCGAAGTCGTCGGCGCGTACTGGATTGGGATCCTGCTGCTGCTGTTCGTCGCGCTCCTGGCGGCGGACGTCCTGACGGGCTTCGGCCTGCTCTTCAGGCGGCGCATCGCCTCGATCCGCGGCGCGGCGCTGGTGGCGGGGCTGGCGCTCTCGGTCGTGGCCGCGGTCCAGGCCGCGAGGCCTCCGGTCGTGCGCGACTACGAGGTTCGGCTCGCAGGACTGCCGGCGGGGCGCGACGGAACGGTCCTCGTCTTCGTGTCGGACCTCCATTTGGGTTCGATGCTGGGCGAGCGGTGGCTGGCGGCCCGGGTGGCGCAGGTCGCGGGGCTGCGCGCCGACGCCATCTTGATTGGCGGCGACGTGCTGGAAGGCGACAGCCCGACCGAACGGGACCTGCTGCCGCTGCTCGGCAGGCTGTCAGCGCCGCTCGGCGTCTGGGCGGTTGCCGGCAATCACGAGCAGCATGGCGGGGGATCCGCGATGTCGGCGCTTCAGGGGCTCGGCTTCCGCACGCTGGACAACGAATGGAGAGAGGCGATCCCGGGGCTGGTCTTTGCAGGGGTGGACGGCGGACGGGAGCGACGCGAGCAAGGCTCGAACGGGACGGCAGCCTCATCGGCGCCGCGTCCGGGCGCGCCCGAAGGGGACGACCTGCAGCGGGCGCTGCACGGCCGGCCGTTTCCCTCGGCGACGGTCCTGCTCTCGCACGCGCCGTCGCGGGTCGAGGAAGCGGCCCGGGCGGGCGTGGGCCTGATGCTGTCGGGCCACACCCACGACGGACAGATTTGGCCGTTCCGCTACCTCGTTCGCACGCAGTTCCCCTACCTCGCCGGGCGCTTCGACGTGTCGGGCATGACGCTCGTCGTGTGCCGCGGCACCGGCACCTTCGGCCCGCGAATGCGGCTCTGGTATCCCTCGGAGATCCTGCGGATCACGCTGCGCGCAGACACCCCGCGCGCAGGGCGTCCGTGACGCCGGGGCCAGGGGCCGCTCCGACATGCGAGCCCCGCCGCCGCCACGTCAATACATCGTTGAGCGTGTTCTCGGACGGGACGCCGAGGCTCGGGCAGCCGTCGGGCACCGCTCGAGAAGGCTTGGCCTGCCCCAGCTCTACCGCCGGGGGAGCTGCGCCCGCTGCCGGCGCACCGATCCCCGACACCGCTGAGTAGGGTTATCAGTCAACGTCACGGCCTGTCCGGGCCTCCGATCCGGGCCGGGAGCCCAGAAGCGCCAGCCAGAATCGGCCGCCGCCAAAAGCCGGAACGGTGTGGGGCGCCGCTTGCATGGGTAACGGGCTTCTCGCCACGACCCAACGCGCCTCGGCCGACCGGGACGACTTCAGCACTCGGCGGCCGCAACACGGCAACCGCGATTCCGGACTTTCGAAGGAGACCGTCATGGCAAAGGCTAAGAACGCTATTCCCGAGGGCCACCACACCGTCACCCCGCAGCTGACGCTCGACAACGCCCCGCTGGCGATCGAGTGGTACAAGAAAGCGCTCGGCGCCGAAGAGGTGTCGCGTGCCTTGGCGCCCGATGGCAAGGTCATGCACGCCGAGCTGCGCATCGGCGATTCGCGCATCATGCTCAACGACGCCATGATGGGCGGAAAGGGACCGGTGGAGATGGGCGGATCGCCCGTCTCGATGTGGATCTACGTCGAGGACTGCGACGCGCTGTTCAACCGGGCGCTGGCCGCTGGCGCAAAACCCTACGGCGCGATGGGTGCCATGGCCGACCAGTTCTGGGGGGATCGCTGCGGCACGCTCAGCGACCCGCACGGCTACCGGTGGACGATCGCGACGCACAAGGAAGACCTGACGCCGAAGGAGATGGAAGCGCGGCAGGCCGAGTTCATGAAGAAATACGAGAGCAGCCGGTTTGCCGGCCAGAGCTGATTCCTCCAGGAGGCGCAGCTTCCCACCCGCGGACGATCGGCCGTTCGACACCGTGGCGGTCGGCCCGGCTGGCACATCCGGGTCAGCCGGGCCGACGCGGCTTTCAGTCGCCAAATCCCAACAGCCTCTGCGCCGGCCAATCGCCTGCTATTCTTCTCGTGGAGGTGTCTCTTGGCGCCGAGCGGCGCTACATCCCTCCGAACACGTCGTCGGACCCGGCGCCGAAGTAGTTGATGCCGCTGACGGTCTGCACGACGCTGCGCGGCAGGTCCACGATGTCGAGGACGTGGCCAGGGCAGCCGAACCTGGCGCAGACGTGGATGGTGTTCTTGCCGCCGGGCAGTTCGAGCCGGATGGACTTCTCGGAGCCGCACCCTTTGTGCCGGCACGAGAACTCCTCGGCCAGCGCGGCATCGCAATATGGGCAGTACGCCTCGACGAACAGCGGCTCGGGGCCCGACACCAGCGGGATGAAGGAGAACAGCTTCGCGTGGCTGCCCCAGAACGAATCGACGAAGACGAAGCCGCTCGAGTCGCGGACGGTGACCTTCAGCTTGACCGACGCCTCGCCGTGGATCCGGACGCTGTCGACCACGAGGTTGTGCCCCTTGGGGCAGAAGGCCGACTCGACGAGCAGGAAGTCGCAGGCGTCTTTCTTCACGAGGCGCAGGCCCCGCGGCATCGCCCGGACGAACTTTTCGGGGACCTTCTTGGCTGCGAGCTTCATGGCGGTTCTCCTTTGCAGCACTGATTGTCCTCGCGCCGGTCCGGAGGAGTCAACAGCAGGGGGGGCGCCCCTGTCCTCAGGCCGCGTCACCCGACCCACGGAGAGCGAACCACATGACTGGCACTCGGCCCCAGACGTCGTATCTCGAACCAACGCAGGAGGCCGGGCGCGAGCTCTTCACGCGCGGCCTCACCGGCCCCGTCGTCATGCTGAACCTGCTGCGCTTCCGGCCGGTGGCCGACTACTCCGCTACGCCGCATCTCGCGCCGCCGGCGCCGATTACCGGCGAGGCGGCGTATCGGCGCTACGTCGAGCACACCCGGCCGTACCTCGAGCGGTCGGGCGGCCAGGTGCTGTTCGTCGGCAGCGGAGGGCCCTTCTTCATCGGGCCGCCGGATGAACGGTGGGACGCGGTCGTGCTCGTGCGCCAGAGCAGCCTGGCGGCGTTCCTGGCATTCGCGTCCGACCCGGGGTGCATGGCCGGCATCGGACACCGGACCGCTGCGCTCGAAGACTCGCGCCTGCTCCCGCTCGTCGAAGGCATGTCCGGGTCCTGAGGGCGCAGATGCAAGGAGGCTGGCGTGCCGGAGGAAGCTGAAGTCCCCACCGAGAGACTCCACGAGGCGATTCAGGACGAACTCGAGCGCGAGGGCGGCAGGCTGCTGAGGCTGGTGGCGCTCAGCACCGCACTGTTCGCAGCCTGCGCGGCCGTCGCGGCACTCGGGGCAGGCGCGACCGTCAACGAAGCGCTGCTGCTGAAGACGGAGGCGACGCGCCTCCAGGCCGAGGCGTCCGACCAATGGGCCTACTACCAGGCGAAGGGCGTCAAGTCGGCCGTGGCCGAAGCCGCGCGGGCGTCGTGGCAGGCGGCCGGGAAGGAGCCGCCCGCCTCCTACGCCGAACTCGAAGCGCGCTACGCCAAGGAGCAGGAGTCCATCAAGCAGGCGGCCGAGCAGAAGCAGCGGCAGCGCGACGAGAAGGAGCGCGAGGCCGGCGTGTTGATCCGTCGTCATCATGGCTACGCGAACGCCGTCGCCCTCCTGCAGGTGTCGATCGCGTTCGGCGCGATTGCCGCCCTGACGCGCAACCGGCCGGCCTGGTTCGGTTCGGTGGCGCTCGGCCTTGCCGGACTCGTGATGGCCGCGCTGAGCGCGCTGCGATAGCGCAGCGGCTGGCGTCGATCGCCCGCAAGACCTGGAAGGGCACCGGCGCGGTCGGGCGCGCTGTTTCCTCGCTCCCCCACGTCGCGTCGCCGGCGGAGTAGGCGCTTCGCCCTGCGCCTCGACGGTCCTGGCGAGTCTCGGCGCGGCCTTTCCGACGTGGCAACTGACCCGCGGCGGCAAACGCGGGCTCCCGCCTCAACGTCTAAGGTTTAGGAACACCCCCGGCTCGGCAGCGCCCTTGTCTCCTGGAGGACGGCATGCGCGGACTTCTGCAGGATGTCGGCTACTTCGGCCGGACGGTGGCGAAATCGCCGGGGTTCTTCGCCGTCGCGGTCCTGACGATCGCGCTCGGGATTGGCTCGAACACGGCGATCTTCTCGGTCGTCAACTCCGTGTTGCTGCGCCCGCTGCCGTTCCGCGACCCGGACCGCCTCGTGCGCCTGTTCGAAACCGAGGCGGCGCCTGGGCGGTACCCGTTTGCCGGCCCCGACTACATCGACTGGCGCGCCCAGAACCGGACGCTCGACCTCACGGCCCTGTTCACGTATTACCGGCGCTCGAACGTCAGCGGCGGCGGCCAGCCCGAATCGGCGCTCACCATCCAGGCGGAAGTCAGCTTCTTCGACGTGCTCGGCGTGCGGCCCCTGATCGGGCGGACGTTCGTCCCGGCAGACGGCACCCCGACCGGCGGGCGCGTGGCGATCCTGAGCTACGGCTTCTGGCAGCGCCATTTCGGGGGAGACCGCTCGATCCTCGACAAGCCGGTGGAACTCGACGCGCAGCGCTACACGATCGTCGGCGTCATGCCCGCGTGGTTCAACTACCCGAAGGGCCTCGAGGTCTGGACGCCGCTGGACATGTCACCGCAGAACCTGGGCACTCGTGGATCGCACAGCTACCTCGCCGTCGCCCGCTTGAAGCCGGGCCTCACGCCGAGCCAGGCGCAGGCCGACCTGGCCGTCATCGCGAAACGACTCGAGACGCAGTACCCGGATTCGAACGACAAGGTCGGCGCGGCGGTCGTGTCCATGCGCGAGCTGCTCACGCAATCCTCGCGCGAGCCGCTCCTGATCCTCCTCGGCGCCGTCGCGCTCGTCCTGCTCGTGGCGTGCGCGAACGTGGCCAACCTCCTGCTGATCCGGGCCGGCGCGCGCCAGCGCGAGCTGGCCGTCCGCGCGGCGCTCGGGGCCGGGCGCTGGCGCATGGTGCGGCAGCTGCTGACCGAGAGCCTGCTCCTCGCCGTCGCCGGTTCGGCGGCAGGCCTGGCGGCGGCGTGGTGGGGCGTGCGGCTGCTCCAGTCGGTCAAGTCCCTCCCCATTCCTCTGTTCAACCCGGTGAAGGTCGACCTCTCCGTCTTTCTCTTCACGCTGCTGGCCGCCGTCGGAACCGGGCTGCTGTTCGGGATCCTCCCGGCGCTCCAGGCCTCGAGGATCACGCTCGCCGAAGAACTCAAGACCGGCAGCAAGGGCGCGTCGGGCTCGGGAAGCCGCGCCCGGCGTTTGCGCGACGTGATCGCGGTCGCCGAGATCGCGCTGTCGCTGGCGCTCCTGGTGGGCGCGGGCCTGCTGCTGCGCAGCTTCGACAAGCTGCGTCACGCCGAGATTGGCGTGGACTCCCGCAACGTCCTGACCGTGGGGATCAATCTTCCTGCCGCGAGATACGACTCGCTGGTCTCCCGGCGCGCGTTCTACGACCGGCTCCTCGCGCGCCTGCGCACGTCCTCCGGTGTCCGGGCCGCCGCGCTCTCGACGCACATCCCGCTGGAGAGCGGCAGCAACGGATTCATCACGGTGCCCGGCCAGGACGACGCGTTCAAGAACCAGCTGTTCGAATGGAACTATGTCACCCCCGGCTACATGCGGGCCTTCGGCATTCCGCTTCTCCAGGGACGCGACTTCACGCCTCGCGACGAGGACCAGGCGGCCGCGGTGGCGCAGGCCGCCGCGCAGGTGTTCTCCGCCCCGAACCCCAAGCCCGACGGGTTGAAGGGACTGTCGTGGCCGGCGGTGATCAACCGCGCCATGGCGCGCCTCGTGTGGCCGAAGCAGGATCCAATCGGCCGGGTCTTCGTCATGGGGGGCGGGTTGAATGCCGAAGTCGTCGGCGTGGTGGGCGACGTCAAGTCCACGGGGCTCCGAATCGACGTGCCCCCCGCGGCCTACCTGGCCTTCCCGGGTTCGCTCGACGAACCCGGCGGCCGCATCCTCACGGTGAGAACCGACGCTGCGCCGATGACCGTCCTTCCGTCGATTCGCGCCAACATCGCCGCGCTCGACCCCGGCCTCGCCGTCATCGAGCCGCGCACGATGGACGACGTGATTGCCGACGGCATGGCGGACACGCGCCTTCAAACGTGGCTGCTCGGGGCGTTCGCGGCGCTCGCGGTCGTGCTCGCCGCCGTCGGCCTGTACAGCGTGATGGCGTTCCTCGTCGCGCAGCGCAAGCACGAGATCGGCATCCGGATGGCGCTCGGCGCCGGTCACGGCGACCTCGCCCGACTCGTGCTGGGCCACGCGGCCAGGCTGGTGGGAATCGGCCTGACAGTCGGGCTGGGCGGCGCGTTCTGGCTGACGCGCCTGATTCGGGGGCTCCTCTTCGGCGTCGCGGCGAGCGACGCCCCGACCTTCACCGTCGTCGCCGCGCTGCTCGCGCTCGTCGCGCTCGCGGCCTGCGCGGTCCCTGCCTGGCGCGCGATGCGCGTCGATCCGATCGTCGCGCTGCGATACGAATAGGCAGGACGCCTGGCCTCGCCAGCGCTCGATGGTGCGCCTCGGGAACAGGCGCGGATCCGGCTCAGGCTTTCTTGCTCATGCCGCTGAGCACTCGCCAGGCCCAGGCGCTGAGGGCCACCGCTGCGAGCGTCAGCAGCGCGAACCACGGCTCGGTGGCCAGGCGCGGCCCCTCCACGACGACGCGCCACACGTGGGCCGCCGCAATCAGTCCGAACACGACACCCGTCGTCGTCACGTATGCCTTCACCTCAGGGCCTCCCGTTCTCGTCGCCACTTCCTCCTCACCGCTGCGCTTCCCGCGCCTGCGCCGCACGGCGTGCGGCCGCCTGCCGCTCGGCCCGTTCGAGGTCCGCGGCGCCGGTCGACGCATCCGCCGCCGCCGGCTGTCCGCCCGGCGTGCTCGCCCACTCGAGCGCCTCGGCGACCGCGTCGATCTGGCTCCCGAGGTCGCGGAGACTCCCGCGGAGCTTCCCGCCCAGCTCGGGGGCGCCGATGTCGGTGCTGCGGGCCCGCAGCAACTGCATGTTCAGGTTCTCCAGGGTGTAGAGAATGCGGGTGATCTCCGCCTCCAGGCGTGTCGCCGCAGTCGTGAGTTCGGCGCGGTGGGCGAGCTGCTGCTCGAGCGCGCGGAGCGCCTGGCCCAGACGGTCGCGGACGATCTCGTCGCGTTCGCTCGAGAGGCGGCCCGCCAGCCCGTCCCGCTCCGCCAGGAGCGTGGCCTCTTCCTGTGCCGCGAGCACGGTTCTCAACTCGCGCTCGCGACGCGCGATCTCGATGCATGCCTGCCGAAGGCCGCCGATGGTCGCCCGCGGCTCGGTCACGACCTCGCGAACCACCGGCGGACCCGACTCCAGCTCGGCGAGGATCTTGTCGCAGAGCGCCTGGACGCGCGCCACCCTCGGGTCCGGCGGCTCCGGCGCCGCCGCGACGGGTTCTGCGGCGGCCGGCTCGGCCGCCCCGACCTCTTCCACGGCTCGGCCGGACTCGGCCTGGTCCGCCTGGGCGGCCCGTTCCTCCCGCCTCGACCGGGCGGCCCTCGCGAACGCCGACGCGGCCGACGAGCCGAGGCCCAGCGCGACGAAGACCAGCCACCACAGCTCGGGGTTGAGGACGGCCAGCACGAGGCACACGACCGCGACCGCGCCGGACACGACCGCTCTCGGAACGGCTGCCGAATCGTGGCGGCTCCGTTCGAGTTGCTGCTCCCGGCGGCGCTGCCTCCTCTCGACCTGGCGCTGGCGCTTCTCGGCGAGTCTCGCCGTCACCCGCTCGGCCAGGTCGGCCTCGGTGGCGGCCACGATGTGCGCGACCATCGCCGCGTGCTGGCTGCGGTTCTGCGCCAGGGCGTCTCGGATGCGCCGCAGGCTGGCCTCGAGCTGTGCGTCCGGGTCCAACCGAGTCCGGTTCATGCGCTCTCCTTTGTGCCGCCCTCGGTCGGGCACCGTCCGCGGGGCCTCGGATCCCGAACACGGTGGCGATCGCGTCGAGCCGGTACGACACCATTATGCGTCGCGAGAGCCGCCGGCGACCGACGCGGTCACCGGTCCCGCACCAGGTCGCCGTAGTTCCGGAAGCGGCCCGAGGCCACGCCCTGCAGCAGGTCGTCCACCCGCTGGACGACCGACGCGCTGTAGTAGCCGGGCGCCGCCGCCACCCGACCGAATCCTCCCGGGAAGATCGAGCGGATGACGAGGCTCTTGTCCGAGTGCGGGAGGCGGGACAGGTTGCCGACGAACCGGTCGAAGCCGCTTCCCCTGCTGAGATAGAACTCGACGTTCGAGGTGTAGATCGCCGAGAGCCGCTCGCCTCGTGCCCTCATGAGGTCGCCAATCCTGGCGAGGGCGGACGGGCCGGCCAGGTCGCCCGTCACCGGGATCACGAGGTCGCGTCGCTGGAGCGCTCGCACGAACTGGAAATCGTCCTCGCTGGCGAGGAAGTTCCACTTCCGGCCCGCGCGGTCGGTTTCGAGCAGCAACTCGCGGTACGTCGGGTAGTAGGACCGCGCCGCCCGCCCGGTGGACTCGAATTGCAGCGAGACGCCGCGGTCGATGAACATCCGGTGGAAGCGGCCGATGGTGGCGACCTCCTCGGCGGACAAGGGGACGCCGAAGGCCGCGATGGTGGCGTCCACGCGAGCGCGCAGCGCGGCGATGGCGGGCGGAGGGAGTGGGGCGAGGCTGGCGTGTGCCACGAGGCGCTCGATGTCGGCGTCTCTCCACTCGTCGGTGTCGTTCGTGACCGGGCGCCCGAAGAGCAGGCTCAGGTAGCTGGCTCGTGACGTCGACAATTGGAACAGGGCCTTGAACAGCAGGTGCAGCAGCAGGTTGTCGCGCCGGATGTCGATGATGAATGCCATCGCCGGCTTCGCCTGCGCGATGTACGAGAAGTTCTGGTCGGGCCCGACGCCCACGTAGACGCCGCCGCGCAGGCCGGCCTCGCGCAGCGCCGGCACGACCTGCAGGTACGACTTCTCGTTCGAGATGAGGTTGTCGGTGTCGAAGTAGCCGGGAGGCTCGGAGAGCTGGGCGACCAGCGCCGCGAACGTCGAAGGCGTGCCCTGCCCGGACAGGCCGATGGCGGCCGCGAGACTGCAGACCACGGCGACGGCGGCGAACCGGCGCGGCAGGGGGGCCATCCGGCCATTATAGAGGGTCGGTCGGCGGTTGGCCTCGCCCCCCCCGTGCCGCGCGGGCGATGCGGGTTCCGGCACCGGTGCGGGGTATCATCGCCACATGTCGTTCGCAGTTGGATTCGGCGCCTCCGCAGCTCGACGGGACCGGCCAGCGCGCGTGCGCTGCGCCACGCTCCGGCCCTGGAGACGCGAGGCCTTGAGGCGCGCGGACAGGTGAAGCGATGAGCGGCTTGCTCCAGGATCTTCGTCAGGCTCTTCGCCAGTTGCGGAAGAGCCCGGGCTTCAGCGCTGCTGCAATTCTCACGCTCGCCCTCGGGATTGCCGCCAGCGCGGTGGTGCTGGCCGTGGTGGAGTCGGTGTTGATTGCGCCGCTGCCGTATCACGATGCCGACCGGATTGTCGCCGTGAACACCCGCTGGACGAGCCAGGGCCGCAGCATCAACAGGGTGACCGGGCCAGATTTCGTGGACCTGCGCGGCCAGGCCAGCGATCTCGAGGCGATCGCCTACTACAACGGCGGCGAGATCGGCATCCAGTTGCCAGACCATGCGGCCTTCACCGGCGTGCAACTGGTGAGCGCCGATTTCGCCAAGGTGTTTGCCCTCGCGCCGGTCGCGGGGCGCGTGTTCACGGACGACGAAGCGGACCATTCCGCGATCGTGAACGCCACGTTTGCCCGCGACAACTTCGGCGGGGTGGAGAACACGGTCGGGAAGACGATTCGGATGGAGGGAAGGGCGTACGACATCGTCGGCGTGGTTCCCGGGGAGTTCACATTCCCGGGCCGTTCGCAGGTATGGGTCGGTCAGCCGTCGCAGCCGGAGAGCATGGAACGGACCGCCTTCAACTACCGGGCGGTCGCGAAGCTGAAACCGGACGTCTCCCTGGCGGGCGCACAGGCCCAGCTGGAGACGATTGGGCGGAGGCTGAGATCGGAGTATCCGGGTGCCAACAAGGGCAAGGACTTTGCGGCCGTGCCGCTGCGGGACCAGCTGGTGGGCGCGGCGAGGCCGATGTTCCTGCTGCTGCTCGGCGCGGTCGGACTGATCCTGCTCATCGCGTGCGTGAACGTGGCGCACCTGCAGCTGGCGCGCGCGACCACGCGCATGAGGGAGGTCGCGCTGCGCACGGTGCTGGGGGCGTCACGGTGGCGGGTGGTGCGGCAGGTGCTGCTGGAGAGCTCCGTCCTCGCGCTGTTCGGCGGCGCCCTGGGCGTGCTGATGTCGACGCCCCTGCTGCGCGCGTTCCTCCGGCTGGCGCCGCCGGACATCCCTCGGCTGAGCGAGGTGCACGTCAGCGCGTCCGCACTGGGGTTCACCGCCCTTGTGTGCGTGGCCGCCGCGCTGCTGTCGGGAATCGCACCGGCGTGGCAGACGCTGCGGCTCAACATCAACGACTCCATCAAGCAGGACACCTCGCGCGGGCTGGCCGGACGAGGAGCCGCGCGGCTGCGCGGCCTCTTGGTCGTCGCGGAGATTGCGTTGACCTTCGTGCTGGCAGCCGGGGCGGGGCTGCTGGTCCGCACGATGATCGCGCTCGACGCGGCCGACCCCGGGTACCGCTCCGATCGATTGCTGGTGATGTACGCGCACGCCCCGGCCAGAGAGCTTCCGGAATACCTGGCGCGTGCGGACATGTTCGAGAGCCTCTTCGCTCGCTTGCGGGAGTTGCCTGGCGTTCGACACGTCGCGGGAGTGATGGGGCTGCCGTCGGGAGAGTACGGATCGAACGGCGGATACCAGGTGCAGGGGCAGCCGCTTCCCGCCGCCCTCGACGATTTGCCGCAGGCGGACTTCTCGCTGAGCAGCCCCGGGTACTTCTCGACGCTGGGCATCCCGCTGCTGCGTGGGCGTGACTTCGCGGCGAGCGACGCGTACGACGCCGAGTTCGTGGCGATCATCAGCCGGTCGTTGGCGCGGCGGAGTTTCGGCCACGAAGACCCGATTGGCCAACACATCCGCTGCGGCCTCGACAGCGACAAGTGGATGACCGTGGTGGGCGTGGCCGGGGACGTTCGCCAGGCCTCGCCGGCTTCTGCGCCGGGGCCCACCCTCTACATGCCGCTGAAACAGCATCCGTACCACGCGAACGAGATCGAGGTCGTGATGCGCACCGAGCTGGCTCCGCTCGCGCTGATGGAGACGGCGCGCAAGACGGTGCGCGCCATGGATCCCCAGATTGCGACGAAGTTCACCACGATGGACGCGGTGGTGACGGGGGCGACGGCGACGCCGCGGTTTCGCAGCTGGCTGGCCGGCGGGTTCGCGGTGCTCGGCCTGGCGCTCGCGATGCTGGGGATCTACGGGGTCATGGCCTACACCGTCTCGCAACGGACGTTCGAGGTGGGGGTCCGGATGACGTTCGGGGCGAAGCCTCGGGACATTCTGGGCCTGGTTCTCGCCCAGGCGACCCGGTTGACGGCCGCGGGGGTGGCCGTGGGCCTGGGCTTGACGATGGTGGCGGCACGGCTGATGGCGAGCATGTTGTTCGGCGTGCCCGCGGACGATCCCGTGTCGTTCGGCGCGGCGGGCGGCATGCTGACGCTGGCGGCCCTGGCCGCCGCCTTCTTCCCGGCGCGCCGGGCCGCGGCGGTCAATCCGCTGGCGGCGATTCGACACGAGTGAGGTGCTACAATCCTGGCGTCTCTCCGCTTCGGCTCCGTCTCCTGCCGGGCCGCCCCCCGGATTCGTTCCGGCGGGGCGCCGGCCGTGAACCGCCAGACCGACCCGCCACCTGGAGGTGCGAGATGCCGACCTTCGTCCTCATGACCAGGCTCGCCGCCGGCGCGATGCACGATCCTCAGGGACGCCGGAAGACGGGCAAGGAGTGGCTGCACAAGGTGAAGGAGACGTGCCCGGGGGTGAAGTGGATCGCGCACTACGCGATCCTCGGGCCGTACGACTTCATGGACGTCTACGAGGCGCCCGACGTGGACACGGCGCACAAGGTGTCGCTGATCTCGCGGGCGGAGGGCGCGCTCACGGCGGAGAGCTGGCAGGCGATGCCCTACGACCAGTTCATGAAACTGTTCGAGTCGATCGGGGAGTAGCGCCGCGGCGTCGGGCCTTTCGCGTCAGTCGAAGCTGCGCGCCTTGGCGCGGAACCCCGTCGCCGCCTGCGCCGCCACCCACCGCGCGACGCGCCGGTCGTTGTAGCAGAACCCGAGGTTGTGCTGCAGCGTCGAGAAGCAGTTGCGCTGGCACTCGACCTTCATCGCGTCGAGCTGCTGCGCGTCGAACTGCGGGTCCTCGATGTGCCCCCACGGGTAGTTCGCCCCGTAGAGCGGGCTGCAGGGTGCCAGGGTCCCGTCCATCCGGATGATGACCGAGTTCATCCCGCCGCGGCAGTTCCACGATTGGACCTTGCCGCGCATGAACGCCTTCATGTCCTCGAGGCGTTTGACCGAGTTCACCATCTGGTAGCCGGAGCGGTTCTTCTCAATCAGCCAGTCGACCAGTTCGTCGACCTTCGGCCAGTCCTCGGGCCGGACGAAGTTCGGGTTGTCGTCCAGGTGCTTGAACGACTCGTGCGTGTACATCGGCGATTCGCAGATGTGATAGTCCGTCGCGATGCCGCACTCGCGCGCGATCTCCGTCAGCTGCTTCACGTCGTCCAGGTTGTTCCGGCAGATGCAGATGTTGAAGAAGACCATGTAGCCATAGGGGTACTGCTTCTTCAGCAGGTACTCGAAGGTCGGCCTGATCTCGTTCAGCGCCTTCGGGAGGCCCGGCTTCCTGTCGACGACGTCCATCGCCAGGTTGAAGACGGCGATGCCGGCGTCGCCCAGGCGGTCGATGATCGCCGGCGTGAGGAGCCGGCCGTTTGTGCCCAAGTAGGGCCAGAATCCCCGCGACGTCGCGTAGTCCACCACCTTGTGAACGAACGCCGGCCGCACCAGCGGTTCCCCGCCCATCACCGCGAGCGCGCGGCAGGGGGTGGTTTTGAGCCAGTCGATCGACCGGCGGGCGATGTCCTCGGTCATGCCGGGCGCGCGGTTGTTCCAGGACGGACAGTAGTTGCAGTCGACGTTGCATTTGAAGTCCGTCAGGAGGTAGGCCAAAATTGGGTGGAAATGGCCCGGCAGGAGCCGCGACTTGAGATAGGGGACGAGCCAGGCCTGCATCTTGCGGTAGACGAGCGGCGCGGTCCAGCGACGCTGCTGGACGAGCGGCCACTGCGCCCCGTCGCCGAGCAGGTCGGGGCGGCGCGGAAAGGCGGGCTCGGGAAGGGTTTGGGGCTCGAGACGGTGAGGCGGGGGCGGCGCGGGCTGCGGGAGGTCCTTTGTCAGGTCCTGAAGCCACCCGTCGAGGCGCAGCGGAGCGACCGGGTTCTCGACAGGTTCTGGGGCGAGTGGGACGTTCATGCGGGCCTCCGTGCAGGGGAGTCACAGAGTCACATTGCGAGGTTCTCACCGGGTCGAGACCTGGCCCGGAGGGCCGGGTCCGTCGAGGGCCCGGCCGGCGGCACGGAACGGCATCCGGCACCGGGGGCGGCCCGCCCGGGCCAGGATGCTCAGCAGCCATCATAGCGCAGAACGGCGTCTCCCGAGTCCGACCGCGTGCGACGACCTGCGGCCGCCCGCGACGCCGTTCCAGCCGACGCTCGCGGCGGGACGACTGGGGCGGCGGGCCGGTTCCGGCTTATCATTTATCCATATGGCTACCTCGGCTCTGTCGAACAAGTGGGTCATCATCACGGGGGCATCCAGCGGGTTCGGCGCGGCGGCCGCCGTGGCGTTCGGGCGCGCGGGAGCGAAGGTATTGGTGGGAGCCCGGCGGCGCGACCGTCTCGAGGCGGTGTGCGCGCAGGCCCGGCAGGCCGGGGCGCCCGAGGCGCACGCGCAGGCGCTCGACGTGGCGAGCACGGACAGCGTCGAGGCGTTCGCCGCGTGGGTGCGGGCGCGGACCGCGTCGGTGGACGTGCTGGTCAACAACGCGGGAGGCGCGCACGGCACCGACCACGTCGCGACCGCGAAAGATGCCGACTGGGAGGCCATGATCCAGACCAACGTGCTCGGGCTGCTGCGCGTCACGCGGGCGATCCTGCCGTTGATGCGCGACACGCCCGGCGCGTACATCCTCAACGTCGGATCGGCGGCCGGCCACACGGCCTACGAGGGCGGCGCCGCCTACTGCGCCGCGAAGGCCGGCGAGCGGCAGATCACCCGGGCGCTGCGCCTCGAGCTGAACGGCACCGGCATGCGCGTCGGCTCGATCGACCCCGGCCTGGCGGAGACGGAGTTCTCGATCGTCCGCTTCGCGGGCGACGCCGCGAAGGCGCACAAGGTCTACGAGGGGTTCGAACCGCTCACGGCGGACGACATCGCGGACACGATGGTGTGGATGGCGAGCCGCCCGGCGCACGTCTGCATCGACGAGGTGATCATCAAGCCGACCGCGCAGGCCGAGGTGTACAGGGTCCACCGCCGGCCGGTCTGACGGGCCAGGCCTTGCCCGTCGCCGGCCCCTTGGCCGATGATGAGGAGACCATGTTCACTTCAGAGGCCGTCACGCGCGGCGTGCGCGTTCGCGTCCACTCCAAGTACGATCCCAAGCGCTCGAGTCCCGCCGCCGAACAGTGGTTCTTCCCCTACACGATCACGATTACCAACGAGAGCGACGAGACGGTGCAGCTGATGACGCGGCACTGGCGGATCACGGACGGCAACAACAGCGTCCAGGAAGTGCGCGGGCCCGGCGTGGTGGGGGAGCAGCCGGTCCTGCATCCCGGCGAGTCGTTCACCTACACCTCGGGCTGCCCGCTCGGGACGCCGTTCGGGATGATGGAAGGCACCTACCAGATGGTGACGAGCGGCGGCGAGCAGTTCGACGCGCGCATCGCGCCGTTCGAGCTCAGTCAGCCGTACTCGGTCCACTGAACCGGAAGCCGCCTTCCCTCATCCGCAGGTCGCCAGGTCCCCTCGACTTGCTCGCGGGCAGCTTCCTCTCGCGCAACCAGACCTCGGCGTTCGCCCCGCCTAGCCGCGACAAGCGGAGTCTTGCGGGGCCAGGCACCAGCCGACTCCAAAACGTGTATCGTTGCAGACCTGGCCCGGGGCGGCCACACCTGTGACCGCGCTTCACAGGGCAGACGTTCCTATCTCGCACGCGCTCAATGACTTGGCGTACGGCCTGGGGGTTGCTCTGGCGTTCGGCATGACCAGAACCATCGCGCGGCTCGCACTCGTGCTCACCCTGCTCGCGCCGGCGGCGGCCTCCGCCCGCGCGCCGCAGGACGAACCCAACGTCAACACCCGCTACCGGGTGGAGAGCGTTTCGATTGCCGGCATCGCGGAATCCGCGGTCAGCCAGGCCCTGCGCGACGAGATGCAGAAGCTGGTGGGGAATCGGTACGACCCCGCCGCTGCCGACACCCTCGCGCGCCGCATGCGGGACGACCTGCACGACTACGCGGTCGACGTGAAGGTGACACGGGGCGGCCAGCCCGATTCGGTCGAGGTGACGTTCGAGGCCGAGCGGCTCGAGCGCCAGCGGCATTTCGACGTCGCCGTGTCGCCGCTGCTCTACAGCACGAACGACGCCTTCAGCGTCAACATCGTTCCCACCTTCGACACCCACCACAACTACGTCTCGTTCGGCCTGATCAGCGATGCCGACGAACTGCTCGAGCGGAACATGGGCGTGGTGCTGCGCTACGAACACCGCAAGGTCGGGACCGAGAAGGTGCACGTCGGCATCGAGTACGACTACTTCCACCCGTCGTTCCAGCCCGAGACCGAGTCCGCGCTCGCGCTCGCGCCGTGGGTCCCCGGCATCTACCGCACCCGCGAGAACGTCTCGCCGTCCGTCTCCGTGCTGCCGGTTCGCGACATCAAGGTCACGTTCGGCGCCAGCTTCCAGACGTTGGCGATGCAGTACCCCGAACTGCACGACGAGGCGGCCAACGCGTTCACCTTTGCCGCGCAGTTTCGCCACGCCGCGGGGCCGCGGGGCGGCGTCCGCCACTCGATCGGCGCCGACTACGCCGTGCGCCACGCCGACTCGGCGCTCGAGAGCGACTTTCTCTACACCCGCCAGTTCGTCGCCGGCGACTACACGGTCTCGATCGGCCGCCACCTGTTCGGGTTCCACTTCAAGGGCGGGAACACCAGCGGCGCGCCGCCGCTCTTCGAGCGCTTCTCGCTTGGCAACACCTCGACCCTGCGCGGCTGGGACAAGTTCGACGTGGCGCCGCTCGGCGGCACGCGGCTCGCCTACGGCTCGCTCGAGTACCGCTACCGTCCCTTCCTGGCCTTCTACGATTTCGGCAAGGTGTGGGATGCCGGGCAGTCGGTCGAGCTGAAACACAGCGTCGGGATCGGGCTCGCCTGGAAGAACGGCTTCTTCATGTCGCTCGGGGTCCCGCTGCGGTTCCACGACGTGACGCCCGCGTTCATGTTCGGATTCAGGCGCTAGCGCGCGGGTGAATCACATGAACGAGCAGACGATCACGCCCCAATCGAACCCCGCGGCCACGGCCCGTCGGGCGGTCCGTCGAGCGACAATGGGCGCCGCCGCGGCGCTCGCGATCTTCGCGCATCTCTCGGGGCAGTCTGCGCCGCTTCGGATCTCGCGAGAGGGCGACCGCCTGCGCCTGTCGGCGCCCCAGCTGCACTTCCTGCAGGGCGCGCCTCTCCAGCGGCTTCACGACGGCCGGTCGGTCGACCTATGTCTTCACGGTGGCGCTGCAGGTGGAACGAGGAGACCAGCGCGGCCCGCGTGTCAGCCGCCGCATCGTGTTCAGCTACGACCTCTGGGAGGAGCGGTTCTCGGTGGTCCAGGTCGACGAGCCCAGAACGTCGGCCTCGCATCTCACCGCCGCGGCCGCCGAGGCGTGGTGCCTCGACCTGCTGTCTCTCCCCGTCGGGCGCGCGCCGACCGACAAAACCTTCGTGGTAAAGTTGGACTGCTCGTTGAAGGACGAGGAGGCCGACGCCGGTGAAACCGCGTCCGCGACCACCTTCACCGGCTTGATTGACCTGTTCAGCCGCAAGGCTCGCGCGGCGCCCCCTCGCTGGGAGGCGGCTTCTCTCCCGCTGCGTCTCGCCGACCTCGAGGACAAGGCGCCGAGATGACGCGGCCAACTCGACGAGGTGCGGAGGGCCGGCGCTCCACATGCGCGTGAACCGCCTGCGCCACAAGCTCGTCCTCGTGTTCCTGGCGGCCACCCTGGTGCCGCTCGCCGCGATCCTCTGGATGAGTTCCGCCCTCATGTCCCGCAGCCTCGCGTTCGTCTCCAACGACGACGTGGAGACGCTGGCGGCGACGCTGGAGCAGGTGGGTCGCGAGTACTACCGCCAGGCCGGGCTGCGTGTGAGGCGCGACGCGGAGGCCGGGCGCCTGGAGCCGCAGCGCCTCGCCGCGGCCTCGCGCGGCAGGTGGCCCGAGCCGCTGCAGCACTTCTGGGACAGCGGCGACGCCGAGCGGTTCATCCTCTCGGAGCCCGACGGCGACCGCCTGACCTACGCGGTCCGGCAGGGGCAGGAACTGCGGCTGTACACCGCGACCCTCGACGGCGTCCGCCTGGGCGATATCGGCCGCGAGATCCGGGACGCGCGCGCGCGGGCCGGAGATCTCCGACAGCGCAACCTGCCGCGGGGATTCACGCTCGCGCTGATGGTGTCGAGCGCCGCCGTCTGGACCCTGTCGCTCGCCCTCGTCTTCTATCTCGCCGCGCGAATCAGCCGGCCGATTCAGCACCTCACCACCGGGCTGGGTCAGGTGGCGGCCGGGCGGTTCGAAACGCGGCTCGCGTCCACCGGGGGCGACGAGATTGGCCAGGCGATCGACGCGTTCAACGCGACCGCCGGCCGGCTCCAGCAGAATCGCGACCGTCTCGTCTACCTCACGCAGGTGGCGAGCTGGCAGCTGCTGGCGCAGAAGATGGCGCACGAGTTGAAGAACTCGCTGACGCCCATCAGGCTGACGGTGGAGGAGATAGCCGCGCGGCGATTGGCCGCCGGCGCGGAGTTCCTCGAGCGGGCGGCGGCCATCGTCGTGGACGAGGTGGCGAGCCTCGAGCGCCGCGTCCGCGCGTTCTCGGAGTTCGCGGCGGAACCCGAGGCCCGCCCGCAGCGGCTCGACCTCGACGACATCGTCCGCGAGCGGGTGCAGTTCCTGAGGGCCGCCCACCCGGGGGTGACCTACCAGGTGACGGCGGCCGGCCCGCACCTTGGCGCATGGGCGGACGGCGACCAGGTGAAGGGGATCCTCACCAACCTACTCGAGAACGCCGCCGACGCCGCGGGCGACGGCGGCACCGTCCTGGTGACGACGGCCCCGGCCGGCGGCGACGCGCTCGTCGAGGTCCACGACTCCGGCCCCGGCGTGAGCGAGGACGCGCGGCGGCGGCTGTTCGAGCCGTCGATCTCGTTCAAGAAGCACGGCATGGGGCTCGGCCTGGCCATCAGCCGCAAGAACGCCCTGCTGGCCGGCGGCGACCTGGCCCTCGTGGACGGGCGGCTGGGGGGCGCGGGCTTCCGGCTGGTCCTGCCGTCGACAGAAAGCGCGGCACCGTGAGCGCACAGACGATCGTGATCGTGGACGACGAGGAGAACGTGGGCGCCTCGCTGCGCCTGGTGCTCGAGGGCGCCGGCTACGCGGTCGACGTCTGCCGGACCGCGGCTGACTTCCGCGGCCGCCTCGCGCGTTCGCGCGCCAGCGCCTACCTGCTCGACGTGCGGCTGCCCGACGGCAACGGGATCGATTTGCTCCCGCTGGTCTGCGAGCAGCACCCCGACTCGCCCGTCATCATGATCTCGGGCCACGCAACGATTGCCGACGCGGTGGCCGCCACGCGCGCCGGCGCCTTCGACTTCCTCGAGAAGCCGCTGGGCCGGGACCGGCTGCTGCTGGCGCTGAAGCACGCGCTCGGGCAGGCGACGCTGCAGCAGGAGAACGCGCGGCTGCGCGAGATGATTGGCGAGTCGCCGCGGATGATCGGATCGAGCCCCGCCTTCCGGCGCGTCGTCGAGCAGGCGTCGCAGGTGGCGCGGTCGGACGCGCGCGTGCTGCTCGCCGGCGAATCGGGCACGGGCAAGGAACTGCTGGCCGAGCACATCCATCGCAGCAGCCCGTTCGCGTCGGGCCCGTTCGTGAAGGTGAATTGCGCCGCGATCCCCGTCGACCTGCTCGAGAGCGAGCTGTTCGGCCACGAGAAGGGCGCCTTCACGGGCGCGACGTCGAGCCGCCGAGGCAAGTTCGAACAGGCCGACGGCGGGACGATCCTCCTCGACGAGGTCCGCGACCTGCACGAGTCGTCGCAGGCCAAGCTGCTGCGGGTGCTGCAGGAGGGCGAGTTCCAGCGCGTCGGCGGCGACGAAACCCGCCGCGTCTCGGTCCGCGTCGTCTCCGCGACGAACCAGGACCTGGCCGGCCTCGTGGCGGAGAAGAAGTTCCGCGAGGACCTGTTCTACCGGCTGAGCGTCGTGCCGATCCGCGTGCCGCCGTTGCGCGAGCGGCCGGAGGACATCAGGCCCCTGGCCGAGTACTTCGTCGCCGACTTCTGCCGCCGCAACAACTTCCGCCCGAAGGGCATCGACGAGGGCGTCTTCGACGAGTTCCGCGCCTACCGGTGGCCGGGGAACGTCCGGGAACTCCGCAACGTGGTCGAGCGGATGGCGATTCTCGCGCCCGACCCGATCACGGCGGACGCGATCCCGGTGGAGATCCGCCTCGCCCGCCTGGCCGGCGCGCCCTCGTCGCTCGCGGAGACGCGCGCCCAGGCCGAACGGGACCTGATACGCCAGGCGCTCGACGCGGCCGGCTGGAACGTGTCGGCCGCCGCGCGCGCCCTCGGTGTTGAACGCACGCGGCTGCACAAGCGGATCCGGGCGCTGGGGTTGGAAAGGTGAGCGCCCGGCCGGGCCATGGAACCGCAGGGTGGCTGCAGCTCAGCCTGCTCGCCGCAGGTCGTGCTATATTCAAAAGCACTAGACAATCACGGGTGACGGTCCCCTCGAACGAAGGAGCAGCCGCATGAAGACGTCTCTCTTGCTCGCACTCGCCATTGCCCTCGTCGTCGCCGTTTCCGGTGTCGCGAGCGCAGCCGACACCACGCTGACCGGCAGCATCGCCTGCGCGAAGTGCACGCTGAAGAAGGCCGACGCGAAGGAGTGCCAGGACGTCCTGGTGGTGACCGACGCCAACGGCACCGCGAAGGATTACTACCTCACCAAGAACGCCGTGTCCGAGAAGTTCGGCCACCAGTGCACCGGCCAGAAGCCCGCGATCGTGACGGGCGCCGTCGCGGAGAAGGACGGCAAGACGTGGATCACCCCGACGAAGATGGAAGAGAAGAAGTAGCGGCGACGTTAGTGGTGGCTGGTGATCGGTGGCGCGTGTCACGCCGCTTCACCAGCCACTCCAGCCACCGGCCACTAGCCACTGACTGCTAACCTGCTAACCACTAACCACTAACCACTCAACCACTAGCCACTGCCACTCCCATTAGCCACCAGCCACTAGCGTGGCCTTCCGGTTCGGTTCTTGCAACTTCCATTGCGATTCATCCGGCGCGTCGGCTTCCTGAACAGTCCGAAGCCCGGCATTTCCCGCTGGATGGCGCGGTTCTGCCGCTCAGCTGCGGAGGAGGCCATGTTGCAGCCGATCACCACGGCCCTCGAGGACCGTCGGGCGCTGGTGGACAGGTTCCGGCACATGCGTGCGCGCTCGTCGGCGATCTTCGACCTCCTGCCGCTGGACGAACGCCTGTCGCGTCCCATCGCGCTGCGTCACCCGCTCATCTTCTACGAGGGCCACATTCCGGCGTTCTACGTGAACACGGTCCTGAAGAAGGGCTTGGGCGAGCCCGGCATCGATGCGCGCCTCGAGCGGCTGTTCGCGCGCGGCATCGACCCCGACTCGGAGGCGGCCGCCGACGAGCGTCAGGTTTCCCAGTGGCCTTCTCGCCAGGAGCTGGATGGCTTCGTGGCCGAGGCGGACCGCGCCGTGGAGCGGGCGCTGCGGAACGCCGACCTCGACCGCCCGGGCCACCCGGTCATGCGCCGCGGACAGGCCGTCTGGGCATCGATCGAGCACGAGGCGATGCACCAGGAAACCCTGCTCTACATCCTCCACCAGGTTCCCGCGTCCCGGAAGCGCCGCCCGGCGTTCCTGCCGCCGCATCTGGCCGGCCCCGCCCCGGAACCCGGCGTCGTGTCCGTGCCCGCCGGAGACGCGACGCTTGGCGCCGGCGAGGCGGCTGACTTCGGCTGGGACAACGAGTTCCCGGCGCGAAGCGTTCGCGTCCCGGCCTTCCGCATCGCGCGGTACAAGACGACCAACGCCGACTATCTGGCGTTCGTCGAGGCCGGCGGTTACGGTCGGCCCGAGTGGTGGGCGCCGGGCGATTACGCCTGGGTCTTGGCCGAGCGCGTTTCGCACCCTCCCTTCTGGCGCAGGCGCGACGGAGAGTGGTTCTGGCAGGGCCAGTTCGACGCGGTGCCGCTCCCGCCCGGGTGGCCCGTCTACGTGACGCAGGCGGAAGCCAGCGCCTTTGCGCGGTGGAGGGGCGGACGGCTGCCGACGGAGGCGGAGTTCCACCGCGCCGCCTTCGGCACGCCGTCGGGCGACGAGCGACCCTTCCCGTGGGGAGAGGCCCCGCCCGACGCCACCCGCGGCCATTTCGACTTTGCCGGGTGGGATCCTGTGCCGGTCGGATCGCATCCTGCGGGGGGCAGCGCCTGGGGTGCGGAAGAACTGATCGGCAACGGCTGGGAGTGGACCTCGTCGCCGTTCGAGCCGTTCCCCGGCTTCGAGCCGATGCCGTCCTACCCGGAGTACTCGGCCGACTTCTTCGACGGGCAGCACTACGTGATGAAGGGCGCGTCGCCCGCTACCGCCCGAGACCTCGTGCGGCGTTCCTTCCGCAACTGGTTTCGCCCGCGGTACCCCTACGTCTACGCGTCGTTCCGCGTGGTCTTCTCGAAGTGAGGTGCGGTCATGGCCCGAGCGGGAGCATCAGCCGTGACGGTGTCGGAGCCGGAAAGCGTCGGCGTGCGGGCGGCGTTTGCCGAGGACGCTCGGCGCGGCCTGTCACAGCGTCCCTTCCGGATGCCGTCGCAGTATCTCTACGATGACCTGGGGTCGTCGCTCTTCGAGGCGATCTGCCACCTGCCGTGGTACCCGATTACCCGTGCGGAGAAGGCTCTCCTGGCGCGGCAGGCGCCGGCAATCCTCCGCGCCGCCGGCCGGCCCCTGACGATCGTCGAACTCGGGTGCGGGACCGGCGAGAAGCTCGACCTGCTGCTCGACGCCTGGGACGCGACGCACGACGACCTGGCGGTCACGCTGATCGACATCTCGGCGGCCGCGCTGCGTCAGTCCGCCCGGCTTATCGCCGCGCGGGGGGCGGCGCGCATCACGTGCTACCAGGCGGTCTACGAGGAGGGTCTGGAGCGGACCGCCGGCGATCGGTCGCGCGGGCGGCTGGTCCTCTTCCTGGGGTCCAACCTCGGCAACTTCGATCCGGACGCTGCGCGCGCCTTCCTCCGCCGCCTGGGTTCCGGCCTGGCGCCGCGCGACGCGCTGCTGCTCGGCGTGGACCTGGTGAAGCCGGAACCGGTCCTTCGGCTCGCATACGACGACCCGCTGGGCGTCACGGCCGCGTTCGACCTCAACCTGCTCGCGCGGATGAATCGCGAGTTGGGAGCCGACTTCGATCTGCGCGGCTTCGAGCACCGCGTCGCGTGGGACTCGGCGCACCAGCGGGTGGAGATGCACCTGGTGAGCCGGCGCCGGCAGACGGTCACGGTGTCGGGCGCCGGCTGCTGCGTCACCTTCGAGCCGGGCGAGAGCATCTGGACCGAAAGCTCCTACAAGTACACCGTGCCCGGCATCGAGGACATGCTCCGGGACGCGGGCCTCACGGCGTCGGAGACGTGGGTCGACCCCGAGGCCGCGTTCGCGCTGGTGGAGATCCGCCGAGGCCAGGTCTAGAAACTTGTACTCATCCCTTCGCCCACGTCAGGAACCTGTACAGCCTCGGCCGGATGGAATGCCGGGAGGAACCACAAAGCTCACAGAGACCACCAAGGGCGGACCGGCACCCGTCGCCCGTGAGATCCGGTGACCGTGGGCATCGGCGCCGCGGGCGAAGCCCGTGGCGCGAGGGCCGGCTGGGCCGCGCCGCCACGAGAAGCGTTCTGCGCCCGTGCTTGTCGTGGTGGCGCCGCCCAGCCGCCCCTCCCGGCTTGCCCACCGGGGACGTAGGCGCCGGTGGGCGAGCCGCGATGCCGTCGGGCGTGACAGCTCTGTGGGCTCGGTGAGCTCAGTGGTTGCAGCCGTCGAACGACTCGTGCCGAACGCGATCAATCCTGCGGAAGAATGAGATAGCGTCACCCTGCGGACCTCTCGCCGTGGCTGAACACGTCTACAATGGTCCCGCCGGCCGCAGGCCGGCAGCGGGATATGCCTGCCAACCTCACCCCCGACTACCACCGTGCCGAGCTTCGCCTGCGCCTCGCCCGGACGAACGACGAGAAGATCGACGCGCTGGAAGAGATGCTGCGGGTCATGCCCAAGCACAAGGGCACGGACCACCTGCAGGCCGACCTCAAGTCGCGCATAGCGAAGTTGCGGAAGGACGAGGGGAAGAAGACCGGGCGGGCGGGGTTCAGTCACACCGTCCCGCGCGAGGGGGCGGGACAGGTCGTGCTGGTCGGGCCGCCGAACACCGGCAAGTCTTCGCTCGTTCGCGCCCTGACCCACGCCACGCCCGAGGTCGGCGACTACCCGTTCACGACGCGCGAGGCGACGCCCGGCATGATGCCGTTCGAAGACGTCGCGTTCCAGCTGGTCGACCTCCCGCCCATCTCCGAGCAGCACGCCGAACCGTGGGTGTTCGACATCGTCCGCCACGCGGACCTCGTCTGGGTCGTTCTCAACGCGGTCGACGCGCTGGAGGGCTTCGACGAAGTGCACCGTCTTCTCGACGTCCGCAACATCGGCCTCGTGCCGGCCGCGCGGGGCCAGGCCCTCGACGATGGGACCGTGAAGTTCAGGAAGCCGGCGCTGGTCGTGCTCAACCAGTCGGATCGCGCCGGCGCGCGCGATGCCGCCTCGGTGTTCGACGACCTGCTCGAACGCAAGTGGCCGCTGTTCGCGGTTTCGGCGCACGAGCCGGCCGGCGGTGCCGTCGACCTCCTCCGGCAGCGGACGTTCCACGTCCTCGACATCATCCGCGTTCGCACGAAGCAGCCCGGGAAACCGGCGGACCCTGGCGCGCCCTTCACGCTGCCCAGCGGTTCGACCGTCGCGGACCTCGCGCGGCGCATCCACAAGGACCTCGTCGGCAGCATGAAGTTCGCGCGAGTGTGGGGCACGGCCACCTTCGACGGCCAGGCTGTGCAGCAGGACCACGTGCTCGTGGAAGGGGACGTCGTGGAGATACATTCGTAACGTCGCGAAATCCTGCGCTACCCTATCAGGATGGTCCACTCCAGTTCTTTCAGGGCTTCGCGTGTGCTCGCGTGGGCCGCCCTGGCCAGCCTGGTCATCTCGGTGTTCGCCGTCGGGGGCCGCGCCCAATCGAAGGCGGGCGCGCCGGCGGCCGACACCCAGGCGGCCGTCGGCTCGCAAACTGCCGCCCGGCCGCAACCCACGGCTCGCCCCGCGCCGACGCCGCAGATCTCGAGACAGAACTGGGGCAGGGTGGCCGCCCCCGTCTACGGTTCCGCCAGCCCCGACCGCCACGGCGCCGAACGGTTTGCCGGCCCCAACCAGTTCGGCGACGACTACTTCCACGCCGTCCTTCCCAACGGCCGCATCGTCAAGCCGGCCGGCCGGAGCGTGCAGGTCGGCATGAACCCGCTCGGCGCGCGCCTGACGCCCGACGGCCGATTCCTGATCGTGAGCAACGACGATGACGAGATGCCTGCCACGCCGTCGATTCGAAACGCGGCGATCGTGGCGGGCTACGCGCTGTCGGTCATCGACACGCGCGACATGGCGGTCGTGTCGCATCTCAGCACGACAGGCCGACTGTTCGTCGGCCTGCAGGTCACCGGCACCGGGCCCTACACCGTGTGGGCATCGGGCGGCGGCGACAACAGCGTGAAGCGGTTCACGGTATCGACGAATGGCGCGATCAGCCAGGCGGACAGCGTCACGATCGCCCCGCTGACGCCTGCGACCTCGGGCGCCGTCTCGCACTACAGGCCCGCGAAGGCGTTCAACACCGCCGACGCCGACGGCAACAGGCCGCCGGTTCCGACCAACTTCAATCGCGCGGACGGCGCCGCCATCACGTTCCCGGCCGGCTCGGCGCTCAGCCCGGACCGCAAGTTCCTCTACGTCGCCTGCAACGGGGACAACAGCCTCGCCGTCATCGACACGACGACGTTCGCGGTCGTTCGCCGGGTGCCGGTGGGCTACTTCCCCTACGACGTCGTGGTCGGGGCGGACGGGCAGACGGCGTTCGTCTCCAACTGGGGTGTCACCGAGTACAAGTTCGCCAAGCCGACTTACGCGCCGGATGGGATGCTGACCGCCCTGGCCCCGGCCGGGAAGAACGAGCCGGCCGGCTACTTCGTGCCGAAGACCGACACGGGGGCGGAGACGGCGAAGACCTCGTCCGTGTCGATCGTCTCCGTGCCGGGCGGCGACGGTGCGAAAGCCTCGCCGGTTCGCTCCGTCTACGTCGGCGAGCCGCTCGACGAGCTCGAACAGGTGGGCGACACGCACCCGTCGGCGATGGCGCTCGTCACGCGCGCGGGCCGCCAGTACCTCTACGTCACCAAGGGCAACAGCGACAGCATCGGCATCATTGCACTCGTCAAGGGTGCGGGGGGCAGGATTGCGGCCGAGGTGAAGCCGGACTTCGACCTGTCGCCGGTGGCGGTCGGCGGCGTGAAGCCGGCCGTGCACGGCGCGTCACCCAACGCGATCGTGGTGTCGGCAGACCAGTCGCGCGCCTACGTTGCCGAGGCCGGCATCAACGCGGTCGCGGTGCTCGACGTGAGGAACCCGGAGAAGCCGGTGCTGCTCGGCCGCATTCCGACGGCGTGGTACCCGACCGCCGTCGAGCTGAGCGGCGACGGCAAGACGCTGTACGTCCTGAACGCGAAGGGGATTGCGGAGGACGTGGGGCCGGACGGCTTCACGGCTCCGCCCTCGAAGGTGGCGCGCGCCGGTTCGCTGGTCAACATCGACAGCAACTTCATCTTCGGCACCGCCCAACAGGTGGACCTCGCCACGGCTCCGCTCGACAACCGATCGGCGCTGGGCTACAACTTCGCCGTCGCTCCGGCGGTGGACGACCGCATCGTCCCCGCCGGCGGCGCGGCCTCGACGAAGATCAAGCACGTCTTCTTCATCCTCCACGAGAACAAGACGTTCGACTCGATGCTGGGCAACCTCTCGCAACTGGGTGCCTTTGCCAGCCTCGCCTACAAGGACAGCTCCGGCGCGTCCTTCGTGAACGAGCAGTACACGAGCGTGTCGAAGAACCTCCAGGAACTGGCGGCGCGGTTCGCCGTCGGGGTCAATTACTACAGCGACGCCGAAGAGAGCGACGCCGGGCACCAGTTCGCGGCGTCGGGGATGGCCACCGACTACTCCGAGAAGACCCTGGAGAACAAGTTGGGGCGCGGCCTGCTGGCCAACAAGAACATGGACCCGGAGGACTACCCCGAGTCGGGCTATATCTTCAACAATGCCGCCCGGAACGGCGTGACGTTCAAGGACTACGGCGCGCTGATCCGAATCATCGGCACCGACACGGGCGGCAGCGCCCCGACGACCCTGAACGACGCGCCGAGCGGCAACGCCGGCTACCCGGTGCTGCCGCTCACCCGGCCCCTCGAGAACCGAGGCGACGTGGACTCGCCGGTGCGGGGCCTCGGCCAGTCGTACTTCACGACGAACCCGATCCTCGCGGTGCTCGGCACGAGCAACCCCAACGGCGAGCCGCGCCTCGACCACAACTACCCGGGCTACAACTTCAACATCTCCGACCAGCGTCGCGCGGAGCAGTTCATCCGCGACTTCGACCGCATGCTCGCCCGGGGCACGCTCCCGCAGTTCCTCTACATCTACCAGCCGAACGACCACACGGGGTTCATCGTGGCGAAGAACGTCGCCGACCGCACGCCGTCCATGCAGGTGGCGGACGGCGACGTCGCCCTCGGCATGGTGGTCGACCACATCATGCGAAGCCCGGTCTACTACGACCCGAAGACCGGCGAAGGGAGCGCGATCTTCGTCACCTTCGACGACGCCCAGGCCACGATTGACCACCTCCACCCTCACCGGACCCCGCTCGTCGTCGTGAGTCCCTACGCGAAGCCTGGCCCCGCCGCCCGCCACTACAGCACGGCATCGATTGTGAAGACCGAGGAGTTGCTGCTCGGCCTGCCGCCCAACAACCTCGGCGACCTGTTTGCCACGGACCTGCGCGACATGTTCCAGGCCACTTACAACGGCGTGACCGCCGACATGGTGCCCTTCACCCGCCGCTACACCTCGTCGGCGTCGGCCGACGGCCTGAAGATCTGGGAGTTGGTGGAGAAGCTGGATCTCTCCGGACCGGACCGCGACAGCCGGCGCCTGGGAACGCTGGCCCGCCTGTCGATGCTCGCCGACAAGCTGCACGCCGAGGCCGACCGGGACGGCCGGCTGCGGGACGAGGCATACCTGGCGCGGCAGGAGGAGCTGTACCGGCAGGCGAGATCGATCGTCGACGGCGACCTCGAGTGAGATCGGGCCGGCCGTCCGGCCGCTACCCGACGCTGCGCGCCGCCACGCCGCGCGCCGCCGCGACCACCGATCGAATGGCGTCGGGCGACGGCGGCTTCGTCAGGTGGGCGTCGAACCCGCTCTGCCGGGCGCGCTCGCGGTCGGAGTCCTGCCCCCACCCGGTGACCGCCACGAGGTAGATCGCCCGATTCGCGGGATCGGCGCGCAGTCGCTCGGCCAGTTCGTAGCCGTCCATGTCGGGCAGCCCGATATCGAAGAGCCCGACGTCCGGCCGCAACGACGCCGCCTTCTCGAGTGCCGACGTGCCGTCGTATGCCACCTGCACGTCGTGGCCTTCGAGCTCCAGGAACATCTGCATCATGTCCGCGGAATCGACGTTGTCGTCCACGACGAGCACCCGCCGGCGCACCTCGTCCGACGCCTCCTGCTGCCCGGCGACGTCCTGGATGGGCCCCGGTGCCTTGGCGCGCGGCAAGCGGACGGCGAACTCGGCGCCGTGGCCTGCGCCGTTGCTGCGCGCCTCGACGGACCCGCCGTGCAGCTCGACGAGTCCCTTGACGAGCGCCAGGCCGATGCCCAGCCCGCCGTGCTTCGCCTCTCCCACCTGCGCGAACATCTCGAACACACGCCTGAGGTCGTCGGGCTTCAGTCCCACGCCCGTGTCGGCCACCGTCACGATCACTTCGGTCTCGTTGGCCGTGGCCGTCACGGTGATGCTGCCGCCCGCCGGCGTGTAGCGGACCGCGTTGACCAGCAGGTTGGTGAACACCTGTGAAAGGCGCACGGCGTCGGCGTCGAGCCAGAGCACCTCCTGCGGCAGCGACACCGCGAGGGAGTGCTGCGCGGCTTGAACCTCCGAGGTCACCGCGTCGACGACGTGCTCGAGGACGTCGGCGAGCCGAACGCGCTCGGTGCGCAGCCTCACCTTGTTGCTGGCGATTCTCGTGATGTCGAGCAGGTCGTCCACCAGCCGGACGAGGTGTTCCACCTGGCGTTCGATCACGCGCTTCGCCTGCGCCGGCCCGTCGCCGCCGTCGGGTTGATTCAGCAGGTCGAGCGCGTATCGAATCGGTGCGAGCGGGTTCCGGAGTTCGTGCGAGAGCGTGGCGAGGAATTCGTTCTTCCGCCGATCCTCCTCTTGCAGGACCGCCTCGGCGCGCTTGCGCTCGGTGATGTCGACGTTCGACTCCAGCACCTCCGACACCTCGCCGCGGGCGTCGCGCTCCGCCAGCCAGCGGCTGTCGACGATGACCTCGCCGCCGCTCTTCGCCCGGTGCACCAGTTCGCCCGACCACCGTCCCGTCTTCGTCAGGCAGTCGTTGACCTCTTCCAGTGGCAGCGGGAACCGCGTACAGAGCAGGCTGTGAGTCTGGCGGCCCAGGACGTCGTCCTTCGTCCACCCGTACAGCTGTTCGGCGCCGCGTCCCCACATGGTGATCGTCCCGTCCAGCCGGCGGACGATGATGGCGTCTGGCGAGAGATCGAGCAGCGCCGCCTGCCGCCTCAGCTGCTCCTGCAGCCGCAACGTGCGCAGGATGTCCGACGCCTGCCGCGCCAGCCACCCGGCCACGCGAAACTGCTCGGCGGTCCACTCCTGCGGGGATCGGCCGAGGATGACAACCGCGCCGAACGCCTGTCCCTCCACTCGCAGCGGCGCGGCCAGCGCCGCGCCGGTCGCCCGGTCGGCCCCCGCCGGTTCGGGCAGGAGGTCGGCGCGCAGTGACGCGTCGTTCAGGCAGGCGGCGCGGTTCTGTTCGATCACGAGCCTCGCGAAGACGGACCCGGCTGCCTGCGCTGCTTCGCTCGGCGGCCCGCCCGTTCCCGCGGCCCCCCGCACCGTCAGCTCGCCGTGCCGAAGCTCGTACACGACGACGCCCAGTGGCGTCGGGCCGAACATCTCCAGCGCGGTGCGGCAGATTCTGGTCGACGGCGGGAAGCTCCGCCCCCGACAGGCGCACGGTGTCGAGCAGCGATTGAAGGAGGTGTTCGCGCTGCTCGAGTTCGGAGTTGAGCAGGTTGATTTCCTCCGACTGCTGCGCCAGTTCTTCGAGTTGCTGCGTCAGCTCTTCGGCCTGGCTGCTCAACTCCTCGTTCTGGCGTTCCAGTTCGTCGGCCTGGGCCGACACGCCGCACAGCGCGCGCTCCAGCCGCTCGCGCAGGACGATGATCGCGTGAACCGCCACCGCCGCGACGAGGATGTTGACGAGCGACGCGGACCAGGTTGCCCAGTTCCATTGCTGGGGAAGCGCGGCCACGGGACGCAGCCAGAACTGCGTGACCGTCTGCGTCACCGCGTAGACGGCCGCCAGCGTCCAGACCATCGCCTTGTCGCGGGTCCAGACGCACAGCAGCAGCGGCAGGGCGAAGGTGAGCGGAAAGACCAGGTGGGGGAAGACGGCAAGGCGCAGGACCACCCAAACGACGGAGACTGCGGCGGCCACCGTCCACCCGAGGGTTCGGGCGGGCTTCGGCGCGGCGAGAGAGAACCTGCTAGGAGACATTCGCGTCGCCGCCCCTTCGATAGATGCAGCTCGAAATCGGGACCAGGCGGACGTCGGCCGGCGGACGCTCGGCCTTGCCGACCACCAGGAAGCCGCCCGGCCGAAGCGTCGAGGCGAGCCGCGAGACGATGCGGCCGGTTTCCTTGGGCTGCATGTAGATGGCGGCGTTGCGCCACAGCACGATGTCCCAGGGACCTCGGGGCGACTCGGCCGCACAGGATCGGACCTGCCATTCGGTACGCGAGCGGATCCGCGCGTGCGGCTGCCAGCCGTTGCGCCGCCGTGTGAAGTAACGGTTCAGCAGGTCCGGCGGCAGCGATGCCAGGGCATCCGTCCGGTAGAGGGCGGCCTCCGCCTGCGCGACGGCGTCGGGGCGGCAGTCGGTGCCCAGCAGGCGGCAGCGGTGAAGCACGCCCGCCTCTGCCAGGAGTATCGCCAGCGAGTAGACTTCCTGGCCCGACGAACACGCGGCGGACCACGCCCGGACCTGGCCGCCGCGGGCTGCCAGCGCGGGGATGACGTGCCTGCGAAGCGCCGCGAAGACAGCCTCGTCGCGGAAGAACCCGGTGACGCCGACGAGCAGGGCGGTGACGGCGGGATCGAGGAGCCGGGGCTCGCGCCGCAGCAAGTCGCGCGCGGCCGCCGCGGAAGGCATGTGCAGCGCGCGCAGGCAGGCGGGGACCCGCCGGTTGAGCGGCGTCGGGCGATAGAGCGCGACGTCGATGCCGGCCTGCTCGAGGACCCAGCGCGGGAACTCGTCCAGCGGCGGCGACGGGCAGGAATCGGGGTGGGCGCGCGCGGGACGGCGGGGCGGCAACGGGCGGACAAGTGGACCCGCGCCGCGCCGAGCCCGGTGCCCGGCCGTGCCTTCGAACCCGACGTGTGTGAGGTCGATCACGCCTGGCTGCATGGGCGCTCCGCGAGTGCCGTCCCACAGCATACGCCGGCAACCGCAGGACGCACAACGAGGCGAGGCGCCCGCACGAGGCGCCTGCTCGAGGCGTCCGCGCAGGGGGGCTCGTGTCCGGCTGAAGCGCCGCCGACCCGCCGAACGTCGTGCGCCGCCGCCGTTGCGCCCGTGGTCAGTCGATCACGCGCAGTATGTCCTCGAGCGGCTTGCGCTCGCGGCGCGGCGTCGGGGACGCCGCCGCCCTGCCAATCGCGACCATTGACGCCAGGCGCCCGGGCCGGCGGACCTCGAGCAGGCGTTCCAGGGCCTCGCGGGCCACCAGGGGTCCGCTCAGCCAGCATGCGCCGTAGCCGAGGTCCGCGGCTGCGAGCAGCAGGTGCTCGACAGCGGCGCCCAGGCATTGGACGTCGGGCTGACCTCTCATCGCGTTCACCTGCGCGCCGGTCAGCCGCGACGACTCGAGCGCGGTCCCGATGACCGACTGGTAGGGCAGCAGCGCCACCGCGACGACGAGGGGGGCGTCGGCGAAGAACGTGGAGAACCACTCCACCCGCTGCCGCGCGTACCGCGCCTCGTCGGTGACCGCGCCGGACAACATCGCCCGCAGCCTGGCGGCGACCTCCTCGCCCATCTTCTTCAACAGCGACGCCCGCGTGACGGCGATGAACCGCCACGGCTGCGAGTTGTTCGGGCTGGGCGCAAGGCCGGCCAGCCGGACCATCTCGCGGATGTCGGCCGCGGGGACCGGTTCGGGCGAGAACTGGCGGACGCTGACGCGGGACTCGACGAGGTCGCGGAACTGCATGGGCGCTCCTTGGGTGCTGGACATTATAGAATGCGACCCGACCGGCTAGAATGAACCCTCGTGCGGCCAACCTTCTTCGACACGCCAGCCGATCTGCGCCGCTGGTTCGAGGCGAACCACGCGACGCGCGCCGAGCTGTGGATTGGCTTCCACAAGAAGGGCTCGGGGCTCGGCGGCGTGATCTACAAGCAGGCGCTGGACGAGGCGCTGTGCTTCGGGTGGATCGACGGCGTCCTCAACCGGGTGGACGAGGCGAGCTACAAGCAGCGCTTCACGCCTCGGAGGGCGCGCAGCGCGTGGAGCGCGGTCAACATCGCGCGGGTGCAGGAACTGATCGAGGCGGGCCGGATGCAGCCCCCCGGTCTCGCGGCGTTCGAGCGCCGCGCCGAGGAGCGCTCGCGGGTGTATTCGCACGAGCAGCGGCAGTCGGTGCCGTTCTTGCCGGCCGAGCGCCGCGCGTTCCGGGCGAACGGTGTCGCGTGGGCGTTCTTCACCGCCCAGCCGCCCTCGTACCAGCGCACCGCCACCTGGTGGGTGCGGTCCGCAAAGCAGGAGGAGACGCGCAGCCGCCGTCTCTCGGTCCTGATCGACGTGTCGGCGCGGGGAGAACTGGCGCCGCCCTTCATCGCGAGGTCGAAGAAATGACGGGTCGTCGCGCGGGTCCGGCTGGCGGCTTGCGGCCTGCGGCCTGCGACCTGCGGCTTGGGGCCTGCGACCTGCGGCTTGCGCCGTGCGGCCTGCGCCGTGCGGCCTGCGGCCCGGTTGAGGAAAGGCGTGGCAGCCCGCCCGGATCGTCGGGTCACTCTGGGTGGGTGGAACGGGTTGGCGGGGGACGACGTTCGCTGCGGCGCCAGCCGCGAGTCGGCAGCCGCAGGCCGGCTGACGCATCAAGGCCAGTGGTCGGGTGTATTCTCGTGACGTCGTCGTCGTAACAGGCGGCGTGCTGCCGCCGAAATGGAGCCGTTGTGTCCGACGCGCCGAACGCCCTCTTCCGTGAACGCCTGGCCCGCCGCGAGCCGCTCGTCGGCATCGTGCTCTCGCTGCCGTCGGCCGAGATGGCCGAGATCTTCGCGGCTGCCGGCTTCGACTGGCTCTTCGTCGACATGGAGCACGGCCTGCTCGACGTCGCCGCCGTGCAGCACGTGGTCCAGGCCGTCGCCGGCGCCTGCCCGTGCATCGTCCGGGTCCCGAACAACGAGGCGATCCTGATCGCCAAGGCGCTGGACACCGGAGCGGCCGGCGTGATCGTCCCGCACGTGAACGACGCCGAAGAGGCGCGCGCGGCGGTGCGGGCGGCCAGGTACCCGCCGGCGGGGGCGCGCAGCATCGGCGCCGCCCGCGCACAAGGGTACGGCGGGCGGCTGGCGGACGCCATTGCGGGCGACAACGACCGGACGCTGGTCGTCGTGCAGGTGGAGCACGTCGATGCCGTTCGCCAGATCGAGGCGATCGTGCGCGTGCCCGGCGTCGGTGCCGTGTTCATCGGGCCGTTCGACCTCTCGGCGAGCATGGGCAAGCCGGGCGACATCGCCGCGCCGGACGTCCAGCAGGCGATCGCCGCCGTGACCGCCGCGTGCGCGGCGCGGGCGCTGCCGTGCGGCATCTTCGCGGTGGACGGCGCGGCGGCGCGCCGGGCGGGGGAGGCCGGCCTCGCGCTCGTGTGCGCCGGGACCGAGACGCTGCTGGTCGCCTCCGCGGCGAAGCGGCTGCTCGCCGAGTCGCGGTCCGCCGGGGGCGGACCTCATGCCTGACCTCGATCACGCGACGTTCATGCGCGCCGCCCTCGAGCAGGCGCGGCTGGCCGCGGCGGCGGGCGAGGTCCCGGTTGGCGCCGTCGTGGTGATCGACGGCGCAATCGCCGGCGCCGGGTTCAACCAGCCGATTGGCAGTCACGACCCGACCGCGCACGCCGAGGTGGTGGCCATTCGCGCCGCGGCCGCGCGCGTCGGCAACTACCGCCTGACAGGCTCGACGCTCTACGTGACGGTCGAGCCGTGCCTGATGTGCGTGGGCGCGCTCGTTCACGCACGCGTTGGCACGCTGGTGTTCGGCGCCCTCGAGCCGAAGAGCGGCGCCATCGTCTCGTCGGTTCGCGCCCACGAATCGCCGGGGCTCAATCACACGTTCGAGGTCGTCTCGGGCGTCCTGGCCGACGACTGCCGCGACGTTATGCAGCGGTTCTTCCAGGGCAGAAGGCAGAAGGCGGAGGAGGCGAGGCAGGAGGGAGAGCAACTGAGTAACTGAGCAACTGAGCAACTGAGTAACTGAGCAACTGAGTAACTGAGTAACTGAGTAACTGGGGAACTGAGTAACTGGGGAACTGAAAGACAGAGTGGGTGGGTCACCGGGTAAGTAGACAGCCGGATGGCCGACGAGAGAAGGGCAGAACAATAGGACCGGAGGCCGGCGGTCGACGGCGGGCAGTCGCGTCGTTGGAGAATAGGTGCCGGCTCGGTTACTATAGCTACTCACCCATTCCGTACCGCGGAGAGGTACCGAAGTGGTCGTAACGGGGGCGCCTCGAAAGCGTCTTGTCGGGTAACCGGCACGTGGGTTCGAATCCCACCCTCTCCGCCAACACCTATCTTTTGTTTTCAACAACTTAGCCTGGCGTAGTGGGTTCTCACGGGTGATAGCGGGCAATGGCGCCCGAAATCAACTCGATCTTCGCCTCGATGACCGCCGAAACCAGGCGCGTTCCGGCCACGTGGGTTCTGAGGATGGCCACGTGGGTGTGCGCAACTCCACCCGCGACTTCAGACTCGCAGGGTCTCCACCAGCGCCTGTAGCGCCGGTGACTGGTGACGACGGCTCGGGTAGTAGAGGAAGTACCCGTCGAAGGGGGGGCACCAATCCTCGAGGACGCGTACGAGTGCTCCGCTCGCGATGTGCTCAGCCACGTAGTCCTCGAGGATGTACGCGAGGCCCACGCCGTCCAGCGCCGCGCGGATCATGAACCGCGCATCGCTGACGATCACCGGACCCGAGGCCGAGACTGTCACCGCCTTCCCACGCTTCTCGAATTCCCAACGGTAGACCGGGCCGTCGGTGCCCATGCGGTATTGCAGGCACCGGTGCGCCGCGATGTCGCGCGGCGTCTTCGGTTTCGGATGGGCGTCGAAGTAGCCCGGCGCCGCCACGACCGCTGCGCGTTGCTCGCGCGTCACCCGCACGGCCGTCATGTCCCGCTGGAGGAACTCGCCGAGGTGAATGCCCGCATCGTAGCGCCGCGCGACGAGCTCGCCGCGCGTGTCGTCTTCGGCGGTGACGTCGAGCGCGATGTCGGGGTACCGGCGGGTGAATGCCGCGAGCTTCGGACTCAGCAGAGTCGACAGGACGATCGGCGGTGCGATCAGGCGGATGACCCCCGCCGGCGTCTGGCGAAGTTGACCGGCTTCCAAGAGCGCCGTTTCGATGTCGCCCAACGCAGGCCCGAGGCGCGCCAGCAGCCGCTGGCCTGGCTCCGTCACCGCGACTGCCCGCGTCGTGCGCGCCAGGAGGCGGAGCCCGAGGCGTTCTTCGAGCGCCTGCATCGAGTGACTGACGGCTGACCGGCTCACGCCGAGCCGGACCGCCGCCCTGGTGAAACTGCGTTCTTCCGCGACGACAGCGAAGACCGCCAGGGTCCCCAGCTCGTGGCCCGGCATTGGTGAGTTCATCTCACCACTCTATACCGCTATTCCTATCTACCGGACGCGGGCCAACCTCGGTACCGTAGAAGGTGGCGACCGGTGAGGACGTCAGGTGATATCGCCCCCGCGGGCGGTGCCAAGGAGCCGAACATGAAGAGACCGCGTCTATTCGCCATGCTGTTCCTGTCGTTGACCGTCCTTCCGGCAGTCGCGCTCTTGGGCCGACAGGATCGCCCGGCGACCGATCGGGATCGGTTCGTCGGCGCCTGGCGCCTGGCGTGGATGGAAGAGCCAGGCCCGGACGGACGGATGACTCGAATCGCGGACCGGACGGGCACGCTGATGTACACGCGCGATGGCCGCACGTCAGTACAGATCCAGTTCCCTCCGTCGCAGGCGTCCGTGTCCAACGACTACGTGCTCGGCGGATACGAGGCGTCGTTCGGCACCTTCGAGGTGAACGAAGCGGCCCAGACCATCACGCGCCACGTCGAGGGGTCGATCACGAGAGGACTCGTCGGCCAGCGTCTCACGCGCGCGTACCGCTTCTCCGACGGGCGCCTCACCATGCGGTCGGTGCGGCCCGAGGAACGCTGGTCCGTCACGTGGGAGCGCTATTAAGACACTCGTCAACCAATCGCCTACAGCCTACCGCCTTCCGGCACGGCCTCTGACGGCGCTCGCGTCCCCGGCCACCCCAGAGGGAGATGATGAAGACACGCACGCTCGGAACAAGCGGCCTTTCCGTCTCGGCCCTCGGACTCGGTTGCATGGGCATGAGCTGGTCCTATCATCCGGTCCCCGACAGGAACGAGATGGTCGGCCTGCTCCGGGCCGCGGTGGATCGCGGCGTGACCTTCTTCGACACGGCCGAAGTCTACGGCCCGCACACCAACGAGCAATTGGTCGGCGAAGCGCTGGCGCCCGTGCGGTCGCAGGTCGTGATCGCGACGAAGTTCGGCTGGAAACCCGCGGAGGGCGATGCCTCGCGGTGGAGCGCGCTCGACAGCCGCCCGGCGCACATCAAGCAGGTCGTGGAAGGCTCGCTGACGCGCCTGCGCGTCGAGGCCATCGACCTCTACTACCAGCACCGGGTCGATCCGGACGTTCCGATCGAAGACGTCGCCGGCGCGGTCAAGGACCTGATCGCCGAGGGCAAGGTCAAGCACTTCGGTCTCTCCGAGGCGAGCGCGCACACCATCCGTCGCGCCCACGCCGTGCAACCCGTGACCGCCGTGCAGAGCGAGTACTCCCTGTGGTACCGCGAGCCCGAGCGCGAGGTCGTGCCGACCCTCGAGGAACTCGGCATCGGCTTCGTGCCGTTCAGTCCGTTGGGCAAGGGGTTCCTGACCGGGCGCATCGACGAGACGACCACGTTCGAGAGCGGCGACTTCCGCAACACCGTGCCGCGCTTCTCCGCGGAGAACCGCAGGGCGAACCAGGCGTTGGTAGCGCTGCTGCAGGCGATCGCCATACGGAAAGGGGCGACACCCGGACAAGTGGCCCTTGCGTGGCTGCTCGCCCAGAAGCCATGGATCGTGCCGATCCCGGGCACGACCAAGCGGCATCGTCTCGAGGAGAACATCGGCGCGGCTGACCTCGAACTCACCCTCGACGACCTCAGCGAGATCGAACGCGCAGCCTCGGCGATCCCGATCCACGGCGCCCGGTACCCCGACGCACTCGAGCGCTTGAGCAATCGTTAAGAGCAACGGCCGATCGGGCCAACCGGATTCGGCGAGTTCCCATCATTCACGGAGACACTCATATGAAGAACCTGCCACCCGTTGCGTTCGGAACCTGGTCTTGGGGAGTTGGAGCAATAGGAGGGGACCAAGTATTCGGGAACAACCTGGACGCCGCAAGCCTCAAGCCGGTGTTCGATGCCGGTGTCCAGTCGGGCCTGACTCTCTGGGACACAGCCACCGCTTACGGGATCGGGTCCTCTGAGTCGATCCTGGGCGAGCTTGCACGGGGGCGGCCCCGCAACGACGTGCTTCTGTCCACCAAGTTCACCCCACAGATGGCCCCGTCCGGGGACCGCCCCGTGGAAGCCATGCTCGAGGCCAGCCTGCAGCGCCTCGGGACTGACCATGTCGACATCTATTGGATCCACAACCCTCACGACGTCCGCCGCTGGACTCCGGGTCTGATCCCGCTGCTCAAGGGCGGCAAGGTCAAGAGCGTCGGCGTTTCCAACCACAACTTGGAGGAGATCAAGCTAGCGGAAGGCATCCTCGCGAAGGAAGGCTTGAGGATCTCCGCCGTGCAGAACCACTACAGCCTGCTCTACCGCTCGTCGGAGGACGCAGGGATCCTCAATTACTGCCGGGACGACGGCATCACGTTCTTCGCCTACATGGTCCTGGAGCAGGGTGCCCTGTCGGGGAAGTACGACACCAGACACCCCCTCCCTGAAGGCAGCGGCCGTGGCGCCACGTACAACAGGCTCCTGCCGCAGCTCGAGAAGCTGACGGCAGCGATGAGGGAGGTCGGTCAAGCTAGAGGTGCCTCGGTCGCACAGGTCGCCATCGCCTGGGCGATTGCCAAGAAGACCCTGCCGATCATCGGGGTGACGAGGACCTCGCACATCGACGATGCCATCAAGGCGGGCGCGCTGACGTTGTCGGCTCAGGAAATCGAGCGCATCGAGTCTCTGGCCGCCAAGGCGAACGTCGACACCAAAGCCGGCTGGGAAGATCGAATGGCTTGATCGCGCGTCGATGATCGGCGCGCGCGCACGCGGCGGCACGGTGAAGATCCTTCCACGTGAGCCCAGAACCAAGGAGGAGCAGACATCATGAGCACGAAGAAACAGCCGAGCGCGCTGCGCGAGGGGTTCGGAGAACTCGCGCCGAAGCTGGTCGACCTGACCGAAGATGTCCTCTTCGGCGATGTCTGGGAGCGGCCGCAGCTGTCGAAGCGGGATCGGAGCCTGATCACCTGCGCGGCCCTCGTCGCGACAGGCAAGACAGAGCAGATGGACTTTCACTTTCCCAACGCGATCAAGAATGGCGTCGCCCAGGAGGAGATCGTCGAGATGATCACGCACCTCGCGTTCTACGTCGGGTGGCCGAACGCGATGTCGGCGGTCAACCGCGCCAAGGTGCTCTTCGCGAAGAAGGAGGGGACATGATCCCGAAACGGAAGCTCGGGCGAGGCGGGCTCGACGTGTCCGCCCTGGGCCTCGGGCTGCATGGGGATGAGCTGGAGCTACGGGCCGCCGAAGGACAAGAAGGAGACGACCGTGCTGATCCGTGCGGCCGAGGCCGCCTCTCACATAGCCATGTACGACATGCCTGAATACCCGGATCGAACAGTGGCCCAGCTCGTTTCCTTCTTCAGGCAGCACTTCGAAGGTGGCGCTCTATGAGCAAGATCCTCGCCTTTGGCGCGACCGGGCCTATCGCTGGGCTGGTCTTGCCTGAACTCGCGCGTCGCAACGCCGAGGTCAGGGCCTTTGTTCGGAGATCGGATGATGCGCCCCTGGCGCGCCGCAATGGTGCTTCAGAGGTCGTGGTTGGCGATCTCACCGATGCGGACAGCGTACGCCAGGCGCTGGGGGGCGTCAGCGACGTCTTCTATGTCGCCCCGGTCTTCCTTGCCGATCAAGCGTCGATCGGACAGCGTCTCGTGGCTCAGGCAGTAGAGGCCGGGGTCAAGCGTCTTGTGTTTTCATCCGTTATCCACCCGGTATTGAGCAGCCTGCCGAACCATGCGGCCAAGGCGCCGGTGGAAGAAGCAGTCCTCGACAGCGACCTGGAATTCACGTTCCTGCATCCAGCGATCCTGTTCCAGAACTACGCTGGCACTTGGCACACCATCATGCAAACCGGTGTCATCGCCGAGCCCTGGTCGAATGAGACCCGCCACAGTCGCGTGGACTACCGTGATGTTGCTGAAGTAGCGGCGATCGCGCTGACCGAAGATCGGTTGACGAATGGCACTTTTGAACTCTGCGCCGAGGGAACGCTCAATCGGCATGATATCGCGGCCATGATCGGTGAAATCACAGGTCGTGCTATCGAGGCGCGGCGGACCGGTGCAGAAATGCTCGGGCGCTTTCCCGATCTGCTGCGGCCGATGTTCGAACATTATGACCGGTTTGGCCTGCGCGGAAACGCGCTGATGCTCCGCACTATCCTCGGGCGCGAGCCGCGAACCCTGCGCTCCTATTTTGCGGAACTCGCGGGCTACGCGTAATGGGGGGCGCGGGATCCTTCGCAATGGCGATGTCAGAGGAACGTCAGACCCGAGGAAAGGAGGGCGGCCGCTTGCGCGCCGCCACCGGCGTGAGGTAGAACTGCACCGTTTCGGTCACCCGCTCGTGGTGGCCGGCTTTGCCCCGTCCACAACTGGCCGGTTTTGTCCTGTCCACCGAGGCGGATTGCCGCCGCACGAGCCGAACGCGAGGGGTGTAGACTGGAGCCGTGACGTTCACTTGGGACGCCAGGAAAGCCGTGGCGAACCTCAAGAAGCACGGCGTGGACTTCCGAGAGGCGGCGACCGTTTTCGACGATGTGCTGTCGACCACGTTTCCGGACCGCGATCACTCATCCGCCGAGCAGCGGTTCCTCACACTGGGGCAGTCGGCTCAAGGCAGAGTCCTCGTCGTCTCGCATACCGACGAGGACGCGCGAATTCGACTGATCAGCGCGCGAGAGGCCACACGGCGCGAGCGCAGGTTCTATGAAGAAGAAAGCCACTGACACCGACGACATGCGGCCCGAGTACGACTTCGCTTCGATGAAGGGTGGCGTGCGCGGGAAGTACGTCCGGCGATTGCAGAGGGGCACGAATATCGTTCTCATCGAGCCGGAGATCGCCAAGGCGTTTCCGACCGAAGCCGCGGTCAACGAGGCACTGCGGGGTGTTCTCAACACCACGCGCGCCGTGCGCCACAGTGGCGGGTTGGCGAACAAGGCTCTCGATCGTGCTGGCCAAACGGAAACGGCGACACGGAGGGGAGCGTCGCGAAAGAGCCGCCGGATTGCCTGAGGCGCCGTCGACGGGTCGTCCGTTCGCTTAGAAGCAAGAGGTGAGCGTCCGCGCACCGTTTGAACGCCAACGATCGTGCGAGTCACCGTCCTCGCTCACTCCAACCTGGCCTGGCTCCGGCGTCCCGCGACGAACTGGGCACGGGCTGCCGAGCTCTCACCGGTGTCCAACCGGGTGATGAGGCGCCTGTATCTCCCCTCGGCATTCTTTGCGTTCTCCTTGCTCGCGTGCGGGCAGCCCGACGCGCCCCCGCTGCCCGCGGCGCCCAACGCGCGCGACAAGGGCTTCCCCATCTCGGCCAGGCAGCCGTGCACCGAAGACGCCCGAGCGGCCCTGCGAAGCGTCGACCCCATAGCGATCGCGAACGCGGCCGCGCACGGCGTGAAGTTCACGTGCGGGGAGGTCGACGACGATATGGCCTATCCGCTACCGCTCGATCGCGCCATCCTCGACGACCGGACCGACCGCGTCAGGGCGCTGCTGGCTGCGGGCGCCGATCCAAACGCGCGCTGGTATTACCGCGGCGACCATCACCCGCTGCAGGAAGCGGTCGGATGTCGTACTACCCGACGGGCAGTTCGGCGCGGTGCCGGAATGGGGCCGAGATGGTGCGGCGGCTCCTGAGGGCTGGAGCCAACCCGAATGCTGGCTGGTGTCCGTTCGAATCGCGACCTGAACTGTGCACGAGCGCCAAGCCCGTCACGCCGCTGATGGCGGCCGCCGAGAGCGCCCAGACGCCCGCGGTTGCGGACGCGGGCGTTGAGTCACAGAATGCGACCGTCGCCGCATCGGCCCCAGAGGCGCGAGTGCAGGAGTACTGCCGGCTGGCCGCCGAAGGCGGGCATTTGACGGCGGAGGGCTGGCACCAGATATGTGGCGGTCGCAGTCGCCATCGAAGGACGAGACAACTTTCGATTGATGAAGACAACCGAGTCGGGTTGGAAGATTGACGGCCGGGTGCCGGGACCGACGTTGAGCGTCAAGACCGCGATTCGAGAACTGGAAGTCTTGCGAAAGGGGACGGCCGACCCCGAGGTCAAAGGGGACGCGACGCAGAGCCTCAAGCTTCTCCGCATGCTCACACGCGAGAAGCACTGAAGTCCGGCGTCACTAAAGGAGTTGACCCGCCAGGGCCTCCCCTCGATCAACTGCCCCCTCCGGTCAGGCCGGCTCCGCTCGCAGGTTCGCATGTCCATCTCCGCCGCGAGCGGGCAATAGCGGGCAATGCGCGACGGCAACCCTGGCATCTACGGCAATCCCGGCAACCTGGTTTCTGTAACTTACAGATTCTAAAGAGCCTGACAGGGTTCGAATCCCACCCTCTCCGCCATCCATAAACAACTGAGCACAAAGCACTTAGCGAAGTGACAACTGCCACGTGGGTGGTCCGAGAACCCTCTCGGCCACTAAGTGCTTGAAAACACAGGCCTTAGCGATCTACAGCGTTGCACGCTGCAGTGGCGCATGTAACTCCTTTAACATCAATAGCTTACATCCTTGCCAGTCTGTGGGTTTCCGGGCGTCAATCGCCACGCCACACGTTCGCCCCGAGGGGCTAACGTCGCCGCCGTGGCAGTGTCCAGTTCTCGAGGTCCAGTCCCTTGACTCGCTCGAACTCCGCTGTGTTGTTCGTGACGAGCGTGAGACCTAGCGAGCGAGCGTGTGCTGCGATGAACAGGTCGTTGGCGCCGATCAGGGAACCTCGCTTCTTGAGGTCGGCGCGGATCTCCGCGTAGTGCAGCGCGGCGTCCTCATCCAAATCCAGCACCTCGACGTACGGGAGGAACGCGGCAAGCGCGGCGGCATCCTGCGCGTGCCTCGGCGATACCTGCACGCCGTAGAGCAGTTCCGCCTTCGTGACGACGGACATGCAGACGTCGGTGACCGGAAGGGTCTGAAGGCGCTTCAGCACAGGCGGGTGGGAGCGCTTCATGATGTACGAGCAGACGTCGGTGTCGAGCATGTAGCGAGGCATCACGCCTCGCGTTCCTGGACCGGCAGGTCCTCGACTTCGACCATGAACGCGTCCGACGCTCGCGGGGCGGACGCGAAGTACCCCCGCCAGTCGTGCGGCTTGGGGGAAAGGACGACGTCGTCGCCCTCCCTCCGGATGAACACCTCGTCGGTTGAGAACTGGTAGTCCTTCGGGAGCCGGACGGCTTGACTGCGGTTGGTCATAAAGACCTTGGCGGTGCGAGGCATGTTCGCAGGAACCTCCACCGGTCATTATGCCATATACCGCGTGTATATGGCTCCCGCGAGATCGAGACGTGTCTCTGACGGCGACAACCCGGCGCCGATGGGCGCGAACGCTGAAGGCGATCAAGGCCGAAGGCGGCATTGGGGTCGCCGAGAAGCGAGGCTCTGCGCAGTCCAGGATAGTGAACGTCCGCGGCAGTCCCGAGGAGATCGCCTGCCGGTGGTCAACTCGCCACGGATGTCCCTTCTCCGAGGAGTCGGAGTCGCATGGAGTCTCCTGAGGGGGTCCTGTCGCCGCAGTTGAGAGGGCCCGCGATGCCTTCCCCGGTCACGAGGTCGCGGCTCCGAGCATCTCGAGTTTGTCTCCGACGCGATCCTGCCCGATGGCACGACAAGCACTGTGACACTGGGAACGTCCACCGAGGCGAACTTGCTCCCCGGCTCGCTGCTGCCGGATGGCAATGACGGCGTGCTGGCCACGTGGACAGTCGTCAAGGTGAATCCGCCCGCGGAGCCCGAGCCGTACAAGGCGGCGCATCTATCGTCGGCAGGGGCCATCCTCAGCACCTACACGATGCCGTATGCGCCGGCAACGACGACGTCGGGCGCATATGGCTTGCCGCTCGCGCCGTCGCTGGTACTGGGCGAGAGCGGCACGGCGTTCGCGGCGTACGGGAACAACGTGACGTCCTTCGACCTCGCGTCTGGTGCGGCCAACTGGAACTACGACGCAGGCTCCGCGGTCACGTTTCTCGGGTACAAAGCGGGTGCCGGCCTCACGCTGATCGACGCGTTGAAGAATCAGATCGGGATCAGCAGCAGCGGAGCGACGGAGTCGTCCTTCTCACTGGCAGCGTTCTCGATGACCCGCCCCGACTGGGAAGGGAATTGGCAGGGCGCCCAACCCAGCGACGGCATAGCGCTCGCCGCGATCGAGACCACGCGAATGGATTGGGGCACGAGCGACTGGGTGACGCAGGGTGGCAGCCCGGCCGCCATCGGAGCCGCGATTGGATCGCCGTTCTTCCCCTGGCTCCAGCAGGGAGCGCCGGGGATCGGCCCGCACGAGGCGATCTACGATGCGCTGGACGATCTCGTCGACCGACTGAAGAGCGACTCGAACCTTCGAGACAAGGCGCAGCAGTTCGTGCTCGACACGGTGTCCACGAGATGGGAACATCCGCTGCCAGTTGCCGCGTTTCTCAACTATCTCGATGGGAAGGGGCGGTTCCGCCCGCACTTCTACGATGGCACCAGATCGACCTTCTGCTACAACGTGCTCAAGGGCGGGTCGGATGGCGCCTGCAAAGAAGGATACTCAGGCACCAAGGTCATGAGCGTGTTCCCGACCGGAACCACGACGGCCGCGGTGACGTGGACGCCCCCCAACCCGCTCTATGTGTTCTTCAATCCGGCGTTGATCGGTGTGCAGGCGGCCGGCCGGAACTTGGGCAACGAGGCCCTGGTCTTCGGTGACCAGACGATTGGATTTCGGCATCGTCCCTGACCGAGAGCGGTTAGCTCCCCGTGGCTACGCCCCTGCTATCCTCCATCCACAAAAGGACGGCGCCTCGGACCCCGCGGATTCGGAGTCTGGCAGCTTCGCTTCAGACAGGGCAGGCTCGGCGGCACAGACGATGCAGCGCGGTGAGTGTTTGGTCGAATCTACCCGGAGCTTCGAGAAGGGACGACGTCACGGTCACCAGAATCGTGACGAGGCAGACGATTCGGTCAAGCGGTCCCAGGCGAGGGCTGTGAGATGAACCTGCTCACGATCGGGCAGGCCGCCTGTTGCTAGTCGCGGCTCTCCTGTTGTCCCCGCTTCTGGACCAGCCGGGCGAGTTCGTCGGCGGACGCGTCACGGGGCCGCTCTACCAGATGGCCGACCTTGCATGGCTGTTGTTCGTGGTCGCGTTTGTCGCGGTGTTCTTTCGTCGGCGGGTCGGTGCGGCGGTTGCCCTCGGCGGGTGTCTCCTGTGGGCCCCATTGGTCTGCTACTTGGCTGCTCGCGCCCCGTCGGCACCACAGGCTCTCGACGTCCTCGTGCTCCTGGCGACCATCTACGCATCCGTCGCCAACATGCGCTCCAAGGCACCAGGCGGTATCGGTTCCGGCGGGCTCGACCCGAGCCAGGTAGCGATGGGCGAGTACCCTCCAACAGTGGGCGCTCGATACGTCCGCCTCCCAGCGTGCAATAGCGTGCAAGGCGCCACGGCAACGCCGGCATCTACGGCAATCCCGGCAACGTGGTTTCTGTAACTTACAGATTCTAAACAGCCTGACAGAGTCCGAATCCCACCCTCTCCGCCATATCTAAATGGTTGACAATAAAGCGCTTACTGGTTTCGCTGTGGCCACGTGGGTGGCCAGCGCACCCACTACGCCATTAAGTGCTTGAAACCACAGGCTTTAGCGATTTGCATCGTTGCACGCTGGCAGTTGCGCCGGTAAGTCCTGTAACATCAATATCTTCCAGCCTTGGCCCGTCTGAGGTCGCGAGGTGATCGCGGATCGATTACCGCGCTCGGTCTGGTGACTCCAGCGGTTGCCGTTTGTGACTCAAAAGGCTATTTCATATAGCCTTTTGGGCACTGAGCGACAAGTTGGCTGGCCTTGAACATGACGTTGACAGCCTCAAAAGATACTTCTAATATCTTCACGAGCGAACGACGTCAACTCATGAAGCCGGCCGACTATCTTGCGACGCACGCCGTATTCCGGCTCGAGGACTTCGCATCCTGGTACGAGCGGGATGGTCGACACCAGCGAGGGAGCACCCTCGCCGTCCTCAAGCAGCACGTCTCTGCCGGTAACCTGCTTCGGGTGCGTCGAGGCATCTACGCCCAGGTACCGCGGGGAGTACCTCCGGACAAAGTCGTCGTCGATGCCTACGTTCTGGCCACTCACCTCGCCCCAGATGCGGTCGTCGCTTACCACGCGGCGCTTCAGTACCACGGCAAGGCGCACTCGGTTTCCCGCCGCTATCCGTTTCTCACGAGGACGTACGTCAAGCCGCTGGCGTTCCGCGGCAACGAGTTCGTTCCGGTCCAGGTGGCGCCGGCGCTCCGGTCACTGACGCAGTGGGGTGGTGGCATCGTCGAGAACGTCCGCGATGGTGCTCCGGTTCGTGTGACGACGCTCGAACGTACGCTCGTTGACGTGCTGGATGCTCCCCGCCACGGCGGCGGCTGGGAGGAGGTCTGGCGTTCACTCGAGTCCGTGGAGTTCTTCGACCTCGACGCCGTGACCGACTATGTCCTCGCGCTCGATTCCGCGGTAGCGGTTGCGAAGGTCGGGTTCTACCTCGAGCAGCACCGGGAGCAGTTGATGGTGGAAGACCGTCATCTCGAGCGCCTGCGTTCCCACGCACCGGCGCAGCCTGTGTATTTGGAGCGAGGGAAACGCGAGTCGGGACGACTCCAGGCCGGCTGGAATCTCGTCGTGCCCGAACGGGTCCTGACGCGAACATGGGCGGACGTCGCATGAAGCTCACGTCAGCGATGGTGGCGCACGAAGCGATCTCTACCGGATTCGAACCGGAGCCCCTCGAGAAGGCCCTTCGCCTGGTGGGGCTCCTCGACGGCCTTCACGGCCACCCGTTCCTCAAACCGCGAATCGCGTTGAAGGGCGGGACGGCTCTCAACCTCTTCTGGTTCGACGTGCCACGCCTCTCGGTCGGGCGACCAGCAACGGTGAGGTGAATCACGTGGCGAACCCGACCTCTTTCGGAAACTGCCAACTGTGCGGCGCGCGTGTCGGCAAGGCAGCGATGGCCCGACACCTCATCAAGTGCATCGAGGCAAACCGCGACGGCGTTCGTGGCCGCGTGGTGCTCTTGCGTGCGTACCAGACCGGCTCACCGATCTACTGGCTCCATGTCGCGGCCCGCCGGGAAGCGAAGCTGGCCGAAGTGGACCGCCTGCTGCGCGGTGTCTGGTTGGAGTGCTGCGGCCATTTGAGTGAGTTCTACGACCGCGGGCGCGAAGCGCTGAACATGAAGACGAGGGTCGACGGCGTGCTTGGCACGGCGGGCAGCCAGTTGGGCTATGTCTACGATTTCGGCTCGAGCACGGAATTGGTCATCAGTCACGTCGCTGCTATCGACGCGGTCGTGCCGAAGAAGCCTCGCCTCGTGGCGCGCAACGAGGCGCCGAAGTGGCCGTGCGATGTGTGCGACGAGCCTGCCACGCAGATCTGTGCGGATTGCTCGTACGGCGGGAGCGGTTTCTGTTGTGACAAGCACGCCGCGGAGCACGCGTGCGGAGAGGACATGCTGTTGCCGGTGGTCAATTCGCCACGGATGGGTGTCTGCGGCTATATCGGCGGCGCGGCGTGACGAGAGACAGCACCTGTGGGCTCGGCCGCCCGCGTGCAATGGCGTGCAAGGCGCCACGGCAACGCCGGCATTCCTGGCAACGATGGCATCGTGGAATCTGTAAGTTACAGATTCTAAAGAGCCTGAGAGAGTCCGAATCCCACCCTCTCCGCCAACCTTCGCCAAGCGCTCACTTCGTTCGCGGCTACGGTTGGCAGGCCGCGTTCTGTGAGCGTCAGCGAAGGTTGTCCCCCGTAGCCAGCGAGCGCAGCGAGCGCCTTAGGCGAAGGGGGGCCTCCCCAGTCATTCGAACCCTTCGCCAGACGCTCGCTACGCTCGCGGCTCCGGATGGCTTCGCCGCGACCAGGCGAGAGCACGAGAAGGATGTCCCCCGAAGCCAGTGAGCGAAGCGAACGCTTTAGGCGAAGGGGGACCCTTCCCCGTCGCTCGAACCCGAACTCACATCGCCAAACCGCTCGCTTCGCTCGCTGGCTACGGCCTGGCAGGCCAGCGGTGTGCGAGCGTCATGCGAAGGTGAGCTGCATTCATTGCGATGCCAATCGCAGGTTCCCAGCCAGCAAATGCGTACTGACGGAGGGGTCCTCGAGCTTTCCTGCGAATTCCTGGTTTAGTCTCTTGGCGCGGAGTTCGCTCAAGAACTCGTGTGCCCTACCCACCCAACGATTCGTTTACATCATCCGTAGCGTGAGCTACCCGGATCGCCGCTATGTCGGCGTCACCGCGAATCCCGCGCGGCACGCTTGAGCCAAGCGCGTGCCTCGTCGGCGTGCGCGACCTCGGCGACATCGCTCGGGCGAAGGGCATGAGCCAGGTGGCGCGGGACGCCGGTCTCTCGCGCGAGAGTCTTTACAGGGCGCTGTCCGGCGAGCGCAGCCCGGACTTCCAGACGATCCTCAAGGTGATGGGCGCTTTCGGGTGGCGATTGCACGCGGAACCCGCCCGGGATGAAGGCGTGTTGGGGGAGAGTCCAGGGGAATCGCATCTTAATTCCCCGCCGCCAGGATCACGCGTAACAGATAGTCATGGTCCCATCCGGCGGCCAGGCGTTTGTTCTTGATGCCCAGCTTCTCGGTGCGTTCTTGCTTGAGGAGATTCAAGGCGAGCTGCTGGAGAATGGCCAGATTCTCGGGCGCGTGGCCGGTGCGGATTCGCGTGTGGTCTTGGTGCATCGCGACGTCGAGCACCCAGTGAAGACTGTTTTCGATCGCCCAGTGGGCGCGAATGATGCGGGCCAGATGCTGGGCGTTGGCCGGCAGGCTCGAGATGAAGTAGCGCGACTCGGTGGTCGTCCGCGCCCCAACGGTGCGTTCGGCGTCGACCCGCACGACGCTCTGCAGGCCCGGCCATCGCGCGCGATCGGCCAGCCAGTCGAGGTGGTCGGTGGCCCAGGCGCGGCGGACTTCGACCCGCCCGTGGCCGCCTTGTCAGCGGCCGTGTCAAACGTGCGGCGCAGGGTCTTCCCGTCGATGGCGATCACGTCGCCGGGCAGCAGGTTCGCGACGCTCCGGACCCAGGCGAGGAACGCCGTCTTGAAGGCCTCCGGATCGAGCGCGGCGAAGACGCGGCCGAAGGTGTCACGGGACGGAACCCCGTGTGGCAGCGCGAGAAACTGCTCAAACCACTTCCGTTTGGCGCGTCCGAACCGCGCGATGGCGACCCAATCGTCGGCGCCGCAGATGACCGCGCAGAGCGTGATCACGAGGATCGTCGAGAGCTCGTGGCGGCGGGTCCGCTTGACGCGCGGATCGGGCACGCTTGTGAAGTGGGCGACGATGGCAGGCTGGCGACGCTTCGGCATGACACCTCCAAGGTGTCATCCCATGTACACCATGCACGGTCTTCGTACAAGTCCCTTTTAGATGCGTTTGCCCTGGGGGAGAGTCCGCGGGGCCTGCCTGCGGGTTCCCCGCGTCGGGTATCATGGGGGAGCGGCTCACGCCGCTTCCGCTCGATCCTCTCACCCCGGGGTGCGCTGCGATGCCGAGCCTCCGCTCGGCACCGCGGCCCGACGCTCCGCCACAGGAGGCGCCCGTGATACCGGCAAACGGACGGCAGCGCGCCGTGATCGATGCGGTACGGCCCGAAATCGACGGCGGCCGGTTCCCGATCAAGCGCACGATCGGCGAAACGGTGACCGTGGAGGCGGACGCCTTCGGCGACGGCCACGATCTCGTGAGCTGCCGGCTGCTCTTCAAGCGCGACGCCGACGACGACTGGAGCGAGTCGCCGATGGCGGCGGCCGGTCCCGACCGCTACCGCGGCGAGTTTCGCGTCCTGGCGCTCGGCCGCTACCGGTACACGGTGGAGGCCTGGATAGACCGGTACCGCACGTGGCGCGCCGACCTGGCCGCCCGCCTGGCCGCCGGCCAGAACGTCGAGGTGGACCTGCTGATCGGCGCCGCGCTCGCGGCGGCGGCGGCGGCGCGCGCGGCGGGCGACGATGCCAGGCGCCTGCGGGACCTCGCGGAGTTGCTGGGCCGCGGCTCGGATCTCACGCGCGCCATCGCCGCGGCGCTCGACGACGAGCGCGCGCGGCTGGTGTCGCGCTACCCCGACCGCGCGCTCGCCGTCGCCTACGGGCGCGAACTCGAGGTCGTCGTGGAACGCGAACGAGCGCGTTTCTCCACGTGGTACGAACTGTTCCCGCGGTCCTGCTCTCCCGAGCCGGGCCGTCACGGCACGTTCCGCGACTGCGAGGCATGGCTGCCGCGCATCGCGGCGATGGGATTCGACGTGCTGTATCTGCCGCCCATCCACCCGATCGGGCGGCGCTTCCGGAAGGGCCCGAACAACACGGTCGACGCCGGGCCAGAGGCCGTCGGAAGCCCGTGGGCCGTCGGCGCCGAGGAGGGGGGCCACACCGCCGTCCACCCCGACCTCGGCACGCTCGGCGACTTCCGCCACCTGGTGGCCGCGGCGGCAGGGCACGGCCTCGAGGTCGCGCTCGACCTTGCCTTCCAGTGCGCACCGGACCATCCATACGTGAGCCGGCACCCTGAATGGTTCAGGTTGAGGCCGGACGGCACCATCCAGTACGCCGAGAACCCTCCCAAGAAGTACCAGGACATCTACCCGTTCGAGTTCGAGTCGGCCGACTGGCCCGAACTGTGGACCGAGTTGCGGCGCGTCGTGCAGTTCTGGCTCGACGAGGGGATCCGGATCTTCAGAGTAGACAATCCGCACACCAAGCCGTTTCCGTTCTGGGAGTGGCTCATCGCTGACGTCCGGTCGGCGCATCCAGAGACGGTGTTCCTCTCGGAGGCCTTCACACGCCCGAAGATGATGTACCGACTGGCGAAGCTCGGGTTCTCGCAGTCCTACACCTACTTCACCTGGCGGAACAGCCGCCAAGAACTGACCGCCTACTTCCGCGAACTCACGACGAGCGGAGTCGCCGAGTACTTCCGAGCGAACCTGTGGCCCAATACGCCGGACATCCTGCCGGAGCCGCTCCAGGAGGGAGGCCGGCCGACGTTCATGATTCGGCTCATCCTCGCCGCTACGCTGGGCGCCAGCTACGGCATCTACGGCCCGCCCTTCGAGACGTGCGAGGCCACGGCCCGGGAGCCTGGCACCGAGGAGTACCTGAACTCCGAGAAGTACGAGATCCGGCACTGGCGGCTCGACTCGGAGTGGACGCTCGCACCCCTCATCACCCGACTCAACCGCATTCGCCGCGAGAACCCGGCGCTGCAGGGCGACAGCGGCCTGCGCTTCCACGAAACCGACAATCCCCTGGTCATCTGCTACAGCAAGACCACGGCCGATCGAAGCAACGCCATCGTCGTCGTCGTCAGCCTGGACGCCTATCGACCCCAGGCGGCGTGGGTGACGCTGGACCTGGACGCGCTCGGCCTCGACCCGCAACGTGCCTTCCAGGCACACGACCTGTTGAGCGACGGCCGCTACCTCTGGGACGGCGCCGGCGGCCGCGTCGATCTCGCACCAGAGGTCCAGCCGGCCCACATCCTGCGAATTCGAGCGAAACGGCGGACCGAGCGGGATTTCGACTACTACTTGTGATGAGTCCGGCTGGCCGGTACAATTGACTCATACAGTGTCAGGACGCGAGCCTGCCCGCGGCACGCCCTTGCGCTGGAGACCCACCTTCGCACTTGCCAGCCGCGCTGGCGGGCTGCCGCGTCGGACCGTCTGACCACATCGACCGGCCGTCGAATCGAGTTCTTGCTTCGTGCCGCGCACGCTCGCGGTGGCGGAGTGCGGACCGGCAGTGCCGGCCGCGTCGATTTCGAACAGGGAGGCGCGATGAAGGTCCGACCCGGCGCACCGTACCCTCTCGGCGCTACCTGGGACGGGGCCGGCGTCAATTTCGCCGTGTACTCCGCGAACGCGACCGCGATCGAATCTGTGCCTCTTCGACTCGCCGGCGGCGCGGGTCGAGTCGGCTCGGATTTCGCTGCCCGAGCAGACCGACCACGCCGCCGTCGCCCTTCCAGAACCGGCGGACCGCATCGCGGTACTGGGCGTTCCATTCGGTCCACCCGACCGGGAAGTTGCCCACCTGATAGCCGCCCTCGCCCAGGTCCCACGGCTCGGCGATGAGCTTCACCTGCGAGAGCACCGGGTCCTGGTGGATGATGTCGAAGAAGGCGCCGAGCTTGTCGACCTCGTGGAGTTCCCGTGCGAGCGCGCTCGCCAGGTCGAAACGGAAGCCGTCCGCGCGCATCTCGAGGGCCCAGGTACCCGAAGGCTGTCCATGATGTTGAGCGTGTTGCCGCAGCCGGTGTAGTCGCGGTAATAGCGGGGCGCGTCGGGGACGAGGCGGTAGTAGGCGGCGTGGTGTCGGAGATGGCGACGCGGCTGGCGGGGAGCAGCGACCTGTACGAGCGGAGCGGCCGCCGACCCTACGCCAGCGTCAACTTCGTCACGGCGCACGACGGCTTCACGCTGGCGGATCTCGTCAGCTACAACGTGAGGCACAACGAGGCCAACGGCGAGGAGAACCGCGACGGGCTGAACGAGAACCTGAGCTGGAACTGCGGTGTCGAGGGGCCCACCGACGATCCGGCCATCCGGGCCCTCAGGGAAAGGCAACAGCGCAATTTTCTGGCCACGCTGCTGCTCTCGCAGGGCGTCCCGATGATCTGCGGCGGCGACGAGATCGGGCGCACGCAGGGGGGCAACAACAACGCCTTCTGCCAGGACAACGCGACCAGCTGGCACGACTGGGAACTCGACGCGCCGAAACGCGACCTGCTGGCGTTCGCGACGGCGCTGATCCGGCTCAGGAAGTCGCAGCCCGTCCTGCACAGGCGGCGGTTCTTCCAGGGGCGCAGGATTCGCGGCGCCGACGTGAAGGACATCAAGTGGTTCGAGCCGTCCGGCCGCGAGATGGACGACGCCGCCTGGAACGCGCACTTCGTGCGGTGCCTCGGCGTGCGGCTGAACGGGACGGCGCTGGCCGAGACCGACGAGCGTGGCGACCCGATCACGGGCGACACGCTGTTGGTCCTGTTCAACGCCCACCACGAGTCGCTGCGGTTCGTGCTGCCGGCCGAACCCGGCCGCCAGTGGATCCGCATCATCGACACCGCGCGCCACCTGTGGCACGTGCGGCACCGGCTCCGGGACCATACCTACCGCCTCTCTGGGCGGTCCCTCGCGGTGTTCGTGCTGCGCCCGGCCACCGAAGACCAGGAGGACTGACGTGGGCAACCCTTTCCTGAGCGAGTTCGACCTGCACCTGCTGGCGGAGGGGACGCACTTCCGGACGTACGAGAAGCTCGGCGCGCACCCCGGTGACCTCGACGGCGTCACGGGGGTGCACTTCGCCGTGTGGGCCCCGAACGCGGAGCGGGTGTCGGTCGTCGGCGACTTCAACGACTGGGATTCCGACCGTCACCCAATGACGAGCCGGCCCGAGGCTGGGCTCTGGGAGTGCTTCGTGCCGGCGATTGGGCCGGGGGCGCTCTACAGGTACCGCGTCGCGTCGCGCGTCGACGCCTACGTGTCTGACCGCGCGGACCCCTACGGGTTCGCGGCGGAACTCAGGCCATTGACCGCTTCGAGGGTCTGCGACCTCTCGGGCTACGCGTGGGGCGATCGGGAGTGGGTGGAGGCGCGCGCCGCCCGGAACGCGACCGACGCCCCGATCTCGATCTACGAGGTGCACCTCGGGTCGTGGATGCGGGTGCCCGAGGAAGGTCGGCGCTGGCTGACCTACCGCGAGATTGCGCCGAAGCTGGCGGACCACGTGCAGGCGATGGGGTTCACCCATGTCGAACTGCTCCCGGTCACCGAACACCCGTTCGACGGGTCGTGGGGCTACCAGACGGTCGGCTACTTCGCGCCGACCAGCCGGTTCGGGTCGCCGCACGACTTCATGTTCTTCGTGGACCTGCTGCACCAGCGCGGGATCGGCGTGATCCTCGACTGGGTGCCGGCGCACTTCCCGCGCGACGGTCACGGGCTCGCCTATTTCGACGGCACGCACCTCTACGAGCACGCCGATCCGCGGCAGGGACGCCAACCGGACTGGGACACGCTCGTCTTCAACTACGGCCGCACCGAGGTTCGCAACTTCCTCGTCAGCAACGCCCTGTTCTGGTTCGACCGCTACCACGTGGACGGCCTCCGCGTGGACGCCGTCGCGTCGATGCTGTACCTCGACTACGCCAGGCCCGACGGCGGATGGGTCGCCAACCGCTACGGCGGAAAGGAGAACATCGAGGCGATCGAGTTCGTCCGGCTCCTGAACGAGCGGGTCTACGCCGAGTATCCCGGGGCCATGATGGTCGCCGAGGAATCCACGTCCTGGGGCATGGTGTCGCGGCCCACCTACGTGGGAGGCCTGGGGTTCGGCTACAAGTGGAACCTGGGCTGGATGCACGACATGCTCGACTACATGTCGAACGATCCGATTCACCGGAGCTTCCACCACGATCGGATCACGTTCAGCATACTGTACGCGTTCACCGAGAACTTCATCCTGCCCTTCTCCCACGACGAGGTGGTGCACGGCAAGGGGTCGATGATTCGCAAGATGCCGGGCGACGAGTGGCAGAAGTTCGCCAACCTGCGCCTGCTCTACGGGTACATGTTCACCCACCCGGGGAAGAAGCTCCTGTTCATGGGCAGCGAGTTCGGCCAGTGGTCCGAGTGGTGGCACGAAACGTCCCTCGACTGGCACCTGCTGCAGTTCGCGCCGCACGCCGGCCTGATGCGCTGGGTGCGCGATCTGAACACCTACTATCGCGGCCAGCCGGCGCTGTTCCAGGTGGATTCCGACCCGGGCGGGTTCGAATGGGTGGACTGCCACGACCACGAGCGGAGCGTCATCAGTTTTCTGCGGCGAGGCAGGGACCAGGGCGACATCGTTCTCGTCGTGTGCAATTTCACGCCGGTTCTCCGCGCCAACTACCGCGTCGGGGTCCCGTCGGGCGGCTACTGGGAGGAGACCCTCAACAGCGACGCGCCGCTCTACGGCGGCGGCGGCCAGGGCAACATGGGCAGCGTCGAGGCCAGTCCGCTGCCGATGCACGGGCGGCCGCACTCGCTGAACCTGCTCCTGCCTCCGCTGGGCATCGTCGTGCTGAAGCCGGCAAGGAGCGTCGACGCGTGACCCCGCCAGGCCGGCCGCTGCTCGGCGCCACGGTGCTGGACGACGGCGTCCGCTTCCGGGTGTGGGCCCCGGAGGCGGCCACGGTCGAGGCGATCATCGAGACGCCGGGCCGAGCGTCGGCCGTTCACTCGATGGGCCGTCGCGATGACGGCTACTTCGAGGCCGTCGTGCCGGAGGCCGGTGACGGCGATCTCTACCGGTTTCGCCCTGACGGCCGCGGCCCGTTTCCAGACCCCGCGTCGCGCTTCCAGCCGCTCGGCGTGCACGGCCCGTCGCAGGTCGTGGACTGGCGCCGGTTCCGGTGGACGGACGCAGGCTGGGCGGGTCTCCCGATCGAGGACACCGTCCTCTACGAGACCCACGTTGGCGCCTTCACGCCGGAGGGGACGTTCGAGTCGGCGGCCGGGCGGCTGCCGTGCCTGGCGGACCTCGGCGTGACCGCGGTCGAACTGATGCCGGTGGCCGACTTCCCGGGACGCTGGAACTGGGGGTACGACGGCGTGGCACCGTTCGCGCCTGCCCGCTGTTACGGCACGCCGGACGACTTGCGCCGGCTGGTCGACGCCGCCCACCGGCTCGGGCTGGCGGTCCACCTCGACGTCGTGTACAACCACTTCGGGCCCGACGGAGCGTACGCGTTTGCCTTCAGCCCGTATTACCGGTCGCTGACGCACGCGAGCCCCTGGGGGGACGCCATCAATTTCGACGGCCCCGAGAGCGGACCGGTTCGCGACTACTTCGTCGAGAACGCCGTGCGCTGGGTACGCGAGTATCACGTGGACGGACTGCGTCTCGACGCGACGCACGCGATTGTCGACGAGAGCCCGCGGCACATCGTGGCGAGCATCGCTCGAGCGGTTCACGACGCGGCCGCGGCGGAACGGCGGCGGGTGCTCGTCATCGCCGAAGATGCCCGCAACCTGGCTCACGCCGTCGAGCCTGAACCCGCCGGATGGGGGCTCGACGCCTCCTGGTCCGACGACTTCCACCACCAGGTGCGGCGAACGGTGGCCGGTGATTCGGACGGCTACTTCGCGGACTTCGACGGGACCGTCGCGGGGTTGGCCCTGACGTCGCGGAAGGGGTGGTACTGACTGCGGGCAGTTCGCGCCGTTCTTCGGCGCTCCGAGGGGGACCAACCCGACCGGCCTGCCGCTGTCCCGGTTCGTGTTCTTCATCCAGAACCACGACCAGATCGGGAACCGTGCGTTCGGCGACCGCCTGCACCACGGGATCGGACTCGCGTCGTGGCGGGCGGTGACGGCGCTGTGGCTGCTGCTGCCCGAGACGCCGTTGCTCTTCATGGGCCAGGAGTGGGCGGCCAGCGCGCCGTTTTGTTACTTCACCGACCACGAGGCAGGCCTGGGCGCGCGGGTGACGGCGGGTCGGCGGCTGGAATTCGGCCGATTCGCTGCCTTCTCCGACCCCGCCGTGCGGGACACGATTCCCGATCCGCAGCGCCAGGAAACGTTTCGCGCGAGCCGGCTGGACTGGGACGAGCGCGATCGCCCGCCTCACGCGGCCGTGCTGGCGCTCTACCGCCGGCTCCTGGCCCTCAGGCGAACCGAACCGGCCATGCGTGAGACGTCCAGAGAGTCTTTCGGGATCGAGCCGCTCGACTCGGGGACCCTGGTCGTCCGCCGGCAGGCCGCGTCCGGCGACGCGCTCCTCGCCGTGGTCCGGCTCCAGGGAAGTGGGCGAGGGAACCTGGCGTCGCTGCCGTTCGCCCGGCCTGCCACCGGCCGGCGATGGGAGTTGGTCACCACGACCGAAGAGGCCGCCTTTGCGCCGGATGCGCGGCCCGTTCTCGTCGAGACGGACCAGACGGCCGTCACCTTCGCGAGACCGGGGGCCGCGATCTTCAGGTCGGCGAGGGTTCCGAACGACAGGAGTCACTGAGATGGCCGCCCCGGCCCCGGCGCGCGCGCCCGTCAGCACGTATCGGCTGCAGTTCACCCCGGACTTTTCGTTCGCGGACGGTGCGCGGCTGGTGCCGTACCTCGCCCGCCTCGGCGTCACCGACTGCTACTGCTCGCCGGTGCTGGCGGCGGTACCCGGCAGTCGGCACGGCTACGACGTCCGCGACCACGCCCGCGTGAACCCCGACCTCGGCGACGAGGAAGCGTTCCGGGAGTTCGCCGGCACGATCAGGCGCCACGGGCTCGGCCTCGTCCTCGATTTCGTGCCGAATCACATCAGCGTCCACCCCGAATCGAACCGGTGGTGGCGCAGCGTCCTCGAGAACGGCCCGTCGTCGGAGTCGGCGGGCTTCTTCGACATCGACTGGGATCCGGTCAAGCCGGAACTCAAGGGAAAGCTGCTGCTGCCGGTCCTGGGCGAGCAGTACGGCGAGGCGCTGGAGTCGGGGCGGCTGCGTCTGGAGTACGACGCGGGCGCGTTCTGCATCCGCTACGGCCAGCTGAACCTGCCGTTGAATCCGCGCCAGCTCGGCACCGTGCTCCGCCACGATGCGTCGGCGCTCGAGGCGAGTCTCGGCCCCGACGATCCGGCCCTGCTCGAGTTCCAGAGCATCCTGTTCCACCTGGAGCACCTGCCGGTCTACACCACGACCGATCCAAGCCTGGTGGTCGATAGGCGCCGCGAGAAAGAAGTGGCCCGACAGCGCCTGGCGCGCGTCGCGGAAACCTGCCCGGCCATCCGGGCGCACATCGACGCCGCGGTCCGGGTGTTCAACGGCGTGCCGGGCGACGGCCGCTCGTTCGACCTGCTGCACGAACTCCTGGAACTGCAGGCCTACCGCCTCTCCTCCTGGCGTACGGCCACGCACGAGATCAACTACCGTCGCTTCTTCGACATCAACGAGCTGGCCGGCATCCGGGTGGAGTTGGCCGACGTGTTCGACCAGGTCCACGGACGGCTGGCCGAGATGCTCCAGCGCGGCGAGGTGACGGGCGTGCGCCTCGATCACGTGGACGGGCTGCTGGAACCGGCAGCCTACTTCGAGCGCGTGCTCTCGATCGCGGACCCGGCGCGCCCGATCTATCTGGTCGTGGAGAAGATCGTGTCCGACGAGGAACCGTTGCGGCCAGACTGGCGGGTGCACGGCACCACCGGTTACGGGTTCATGAACGACGTGAGCGGCCTCTTCGTGGATCCCAGCCAGGCCCACGCCTTCCGGAAGCTGTACGAGCGGTTCACCGGCCGGACCGACCGGTTTGCCGAGGTCGTCTACGAGAGCAAGAAGCTGATCATCAGCCCCTCGATGGCCAGCGAGCTGAACGTGCTGGCGCGGGAGCTGAACCGCATCTCGGAAGGGGACCGCCGCTTCCGCGACTTCACGCTCGACAGCCTCCAGGAAGCGCTGCGCGAGGTGGTCGCCTGCTTTCCCGTCTACCGGACCTACGTCAGCGAGCAGGGCTGGAACGGATTCGACGAGCAGAGCATCGACCGGGCGGTGGCCGAGGCGCTCCGCCGCAACCCGGCGCTGGAGCCGACCATCTTTCACTTCATCCGCATGATGCTCCTGCCGGAGCGAACGCCCGATCTCGGCTCCGAGGAATGGCAGCGGCGGGTCCGCTTCGCGACGAAATTCCAGCAGTACACCGGGCCGGTCCACGCCAAGAGCGTCGAGGACACGGCGTTCTACCGCTACGCACCGCTCGTCTCGCTCAACGAAGTCGGTGGCGAACCCGCGAGGTTCGGCCGCACACCAGCCTCGTTCCACCGGAGCAACCAGGTCCGCGTGGACCACTGGCCGCTGGCGATGCTGGCGACATCCACGCACGACACGAAGCGGGGCGAGGACGCCCGCGCCCGGATCAACGTGCTCAGCGAGATCCCGGGCCAGTGGCGGACCGCGGTGTCGCGGTGGGCTCGGGTGAACGCCTCCGCGCGAACGCGGGTTGGGGACGAGATGGCGCCGGACCGCGGCGACGAGAACTTGTTCTACCAGGCCCTCGTGGGCGCGTGGCCTGCCGGCATGGACGGTCGCCCCGACCGCGCGTTCGTCGAACGGGTGCGCGACTATCTCCTCAAAGCCATCAAGGAGGCCAAGATCCACACCAGCTGGGTCAACCCGTCGCGCGAGTACGACGAGGCGACCGCGCAGTTCGTCGAGCGGGTGCTCGGCGGCCCGCGCATCGACGCGTTCCTCAGCCTGTTCCTGCCCCTCGCGCGGCGCGTCGTCCGACTGGGCGCGGTGAACTCGCTTTCGCAGCTCGTGCTGAAGGTCGCGTCGCCTGGAGTGCCGGACTTCTACCAGGGCAGCGAACTGTGGGACCTGGCGCTGGTCGACCCCGACAACCGTCGTCCGGTCGACTTCGAGAAGCGGGCGGCCTGGCTGGAAGCGCTGGAACCCTGGCTGGCGGCCGACGCGCCCCCTGGATCGCTGCGCGAGACCGTGGGGAGCCTGCTGGAACGCTGGGAGGACGCTCGCATCAAGCTCTTCTACACTACCGTGTGCCTCCGCCTCCGACGACGCCTGCCCGCGCTGTTCCTGTATGGAGCGTACGTTCCGCTGGAGGCCAGGGGGGAGGCGGCAGACCACGTGGTGGCCTTTGCCCGCGCCGACGGCGGGCACGTCGTGGTGGCGGTCGCGCCGCGGCTCGTGGCCACGCTGGCCGGGCCGGGCGCCGCGTTTCCGCTCGGCCCGAGGGTGTGGCGCGACACGGTGATCCCGCTCCCGCAGGACTGGGGCACGCTGGATTTCCGGAACCTGCTGACCGGCGACAGGACGACTCCGTCGCCCGATCAAGGGCACCCGGTCCTGCGCGTGGGCGACGCGCTCTCGGCGGTCCCGGCGGCTCTGCTGGTCGCCGGGAGGAAGGAGCGGACCGACGCATGAAGATGCCCGGCAGCGCGACCGATCCGCACTGGTTCAAGGACGCCATCATCTACGAGTTGCACGTCCGCGCCTTCTGCGACAGCAACAACGACGGCATCGGCGATTTCGGCGGGCTGATCCAGAAGCTCGACTACCTTCAGGATCTCGGGGTCACGTGCCTCTGGCTGCTGCCGTTCTTCCCGTCACCGCTGCGCGACGACGGCTACGACATCGCCGACTACCTGAGCGTGCACCCGAGCTACGGCACGTTGGACGACTTCCGCGCGTTCCTCGACTCGGCGCACGAGCGGGGCCTGCAGGTGATGATCGAGCTGGTGTTGAATCACACCTCCGACCAGCACCCCTGGTTCCAGGCGGCGCGTCTGGGGCCACCCGGCTCGCCCGAACGGGAGTTCTACGTCTGGAGCGACACGGACCAGAAGTACCGCGACGCGCGGATCATCTTCACGGACACCGAAAAGTCCAACTGGACGTGGGACCCGGTGGCCAAGGCCTACTACTGGCACCGGTTCTTCTCGCATCAGCCCGACCTGAACTTCGACAACCCGGCGGTGATCGACGAAGTGGTCAGGGTGATGCGCTTCTGGCTCGACCTCGGTGTGGACGGCCTCCGGCTCGACGCCATCCCGTACCTGGTGGAGCGCGACGGCACCAACTGCGAGAACCTGCCCGAGACCCACGCCGTCATCAAGCGGGTCCGGCGGGACATGGACGAGCGGCACGGTAACCGCGTCATCCTCGCCGAGGCGAACCAGTGGCCGGCCGACGTGCGCTCGTACTTCGGCGACGGCGACGAGTGCCACATGGCGTTCCACTTCCCGCTGATGCCGCGCATCTTCATGGCGCTGCGCCTGGAGGACCGGCTGCCGATCACCGACGTGATGGCGCAGACCCCGGAGATCCCGGCCGGCTGCCAGTGGGGCCTGTTCCTGCGCAACCACGACGAGCTGACGCTCGAGATGGTGAGCGACGAGGAACGCGACTACATGTACCTCGCGTACAGCGCCGACCCGCTGATGCGGGTCAACATCGGGATCCGGCGGCGGCTGGCGCCGCTGATGGACAACAACCGGCGCCGGATCGAACTGCTGAAGAGCCTGTTGTTCTCGTTCCCCGGCACGCCCATCCTCTACTACGGCGACGAGATCGGCATGGGCGACAACATCTACCTCGGCGACCGCAACGGCGTGAGGACGCCGATGCAGTGGAGCGCGGACCGGAACGCCGGCTTCTCCCGCGCGACGCCGGCAAGACTCTACAGCCCGGTCATCATGGACCCGGTGTACGGCTACGAGGCCATCAACGTGGAGGCCCAGCAGGGCGACCCTTCGTCGCTCCTCAGCTGGACGCGCAACATGATTGCGCTGCGCAAGCTGTTTGCGGTGTTCGGCCGCGGGTCGCTCGAGATGCTGCACCCGGCCAACCGAAAGGTGCTCGCCTACATCAGGCGCCACGAAGACGACCAGGTGTTGTGCGTGGCCAACCTGTCGCGCTTCGCGCAGCCGGTGGCGCTCGATCTGGCCGCGTTGAACGGCCTGACCCCGGTGGAGATGCTCGGCTACGTCGAGTTCCCCCGAATCGGTACCGAACCCTACCCGCTGACGCTTGGCCCCTACGGTTTCCTGTGGTTCGAGTTGCACGCGCCTGCCGAACCGGAGGCGGTGGCCGCCGCGGCGGCGCCGGTCGAGGCGGTCGACATGACCGGAGGGTGGGCGGGACTGTTCGAGGGCCAGGCGCGGTCGCGCCTCGAATCGGGCCCGTTCGTGGCGTTCCTCCCGAGACAGCGCTGGTTCGGCGGAAAGGCACGGACGATACGCGCGACATCGATCGCCGACTGGGCGGAGCTGCCCGGCACGACAACGGTGCTGGTGCTGGTCGGCGTCGACTACGAGGACGGCGGGAGCGAGCAGTACCTCGTGCCCCTGGCGGTCCGCACGGGGCCGGAAGCCGCCAGGCTGCGCGACGAATCGCCAGCGGCGGTGGTAGCCGCCGTGTCGCTCGGCGGCGAATCGGGCGTGCTCGTGGACGGCCTCGTCGATCCGGAGGCCGGCGGGGCGCTGCTGGCCTGCATCGAGCGCAGCGGTTCGATCCCGTCGCGGCGCGGGACCGTCCGCGGCTTGGCCGGCCCGGCGCTCGCCGCCGCGCTGGACGGCCTCGTCGAGCGTCCGAGCGCCGTTCGCGGCTCGGCAGAGCAGAGCAACACGTCGATCAGATTCGGCGATCGCCTGATCCTGAAGCTGTTCCGACGGCAGGAGCCCGGGCCGAATCCCGACGCCGAGATCAGCAGGTACCTCTCGGAGGCGGCCGGATTCGCCTACGTGCCGCCCTTCGCGGGTGCGATCGAGTACGGCGAGGGAGCGGCGTGCCAGACCCTGGCGATGCTGCAGCGCCTCGTGCCCAACGAGGGCGACGGCTGGCAGTGGACGCTCGAGGAACTGCACCGCTACTACGAGCGCTGCAGCGCGCAGCCCGAGCCGCTCTCTGACGCCGACACCGGCCGGGCGCCGTTGATCGCACTCGCGGCGGCGCCGTCCGCGGCCGCCGCGCACGAGCACGTCGGCATCTACCTCGACGCCGCCGAGACGCTGGCGCGGCGCACCGCCCAGATGCACCTGGCGCTGGCCGGGAACACCGGCGACCCGGCGTTCGCCCCCGAGCCGATGACCGCCGCCGGCTTGCGTCAGCTGGAGGCGGACCTCCGCACCCACGCCGCGGCCGTCTTCGAGTCGCTCAAAGGCAGCCTCCCCGGGCTGCCGAACGACGTCGTCGAGCGGGCGGGGCCGGTGTTGGGGCGGCGTCGAACACTGATGGGCCGCTTCGACACGTTGGCGACGGCCGCTGACAGCGGGTGGCGCATCAGGATTCACGGCGACTACCACCTCGGCCAGGTCCTGCGCGCGAGGGGCGACTATGCGATCCTCGACTTCGAGGGAGAGCCGGCGCGGTCGCTGGCCGAACGCCGGGCCAAGCAGTCGCCGTTGAAGGACGTGGCCGGCATGCTGCGATCGTTTGGCTACGCGGCGTGGGCGGCGCTGTTGGCCTACACGTCGCGGCGCCCGGAAGGGCTGGAGCAGCTCGAACCGTGGGCCCGGTTGTGGGAGCGGTCCACGTCGGCGGCATTCCTGCGCGCCTACTTCGCGACGATGGAGGGGAGCGCGTGGCTGCCGGCCGACGCGGCCGTCCTCGGCACCATGCTCGACGCGTTCCTGCTCGACAAGGCGCTCTACGAGCTTCTCTACGAGTTGAACAACCGCCCGGCGTGGGTCCAGATCCCGCTGGAGGGCGTCCTGTCGCTTCTGCCGTAGCGGCGCGCGGCGCCCCGGAGAACCCGATGGTCGAACACGAGGCCCTGACCGCCGAAACGCAGGACGCGATCGCGCACATCGGGTCGGCGAACCTGGTGGTCGGCCTGCTCCAGTGCCACGGCGGGCCGGCGCTCGACGCCTGCCTTCCGGCGGTGGAGGCCCAGGTCGCGCTGCTGCCGGGCGTCACCAGGACCGTCCTGGCCTACCCGTCCGCGGGCGCCCTGGAACACGCCCCAGACGGGTTGCCGCGCGGCACGGACCGCGTCGCCCTGCTGCCACATCCACTGCTGGCACCGGCACACCTTCGACCCGGCGCGACGTGCACCGACGAGGCCCAGCACGCGCTCTTTGCGCTGAGCCGCGCGCTGCGCGCCTCGACGTGCGTGGTGCTGGCGGCTGGCGAGGGAGGCATCGAGGCCGAGTTGGTCGAGCGACTCGCGGGGCCGCTGCTCGCGCACGGTCTCGACCTGGTGACGCCCTGCCACGCTCGGCCCAGGCTCGGCGGCCTGATCAACAACGCGCTGCTGTATCCCCTGGTCCGGGCGCTCTGCGGGAAGCGGGTCCGCTGCCTGGTCGGGTCGGATTACGCCGTCTCCTCTCGCCTGGCCGAGCGCCGCCTGACGTTGGAGGCGGGTCCGAGCGCCGTCGCGGCGGCCGGGACGATCGGGTCGTTGGTGTGCGAGGCCATCGCCGGCGGCCTCCGGGTGGGGCAGTCGCGCGTCGGGCCGTGGCGGCCGCCGGCGTCCGACGGAGCCGACCTGAGCGCGGTGCTGGCGCGGGTGGTCGCGCCGCTGTTCCTCGCGATGGAGCGCCACGCGGCGTTCTGGCAGAAGGTCCGCGCCTCGCAGCCGGTGGAGACCTTCGGCGAGGCCGCGGCCGTGTCCGACGAGGGCCCGGCCGTGGACGTCGCCGGCATGATCCACTCTTGCCAGCTCGGCTGCCGGAACCTCCAGGACGTGTGGGGCGCGTTTCTGCCGCCGGCCTCCCTGCTCGAACTGCGCAAGCTCGGCCGGGCGGCGCCGGAGGCGTTCGTGATGCCCGACGAACTGTGGGTGCGGATCGTGTTCGACTTCGCGCTCGGCCACCGGCAGAGAGCCATCAACCGCGACCACCTGCTGCGGTCGCTGACGCCGCTCTACCTCGGCTGGGCCGCCTCGTTCGTTCGAGAGGTCCAGGACGCCGGGCCCGAGGCGGTCGAACGGCGCGTCGAAACGCTCTGCGCGGTCTACGAACGCGAGAAACCGTACTTGCTGTCGCGGTGGCGCTGGCCGGATCGATTCAATCCGTGAAAGAAGGGGTTCTGACGGCCCCGGTCCCGGAGAGGAGTCTGAACATGTGGTCGCAGGTCGAACAGGCGCTCGATCAGTCGATGGTGCGCGTGCTGTCTGGCATCGCGCGGCTGCTCCCGGGACTGGTGGCACTCGTCGTGGCGCTGCTGTTCTCGGCGATCCTCGCGTGGCTGCTGCGCACGTTCGTTCGGCGGACGCTGAACGGGCTGGACTTCGACGCGCGGCTCGGCGGCTGGGATCTCGGCAGCATCGCCGAGTGGTCGCCGTCCAATAGCCCGACGCGGCTCGTGGCCCGCGTCGTGGCGTGGGGGGTGATGCTGACCGGGTTCCTCATCGGCATCACGGCGTTCGACGCAACGCTGACGTCACAGCTGGCCATGCGGGTCTTCGGCTACGTGCCCAACGTGCTGACGGCCGTCCTGCTGCTGCTCGCGGGCAACCTCGTTGCCAGGTTCCTCGCCCGGAGCGTCCTCATCGGCGCAGTCAACCTCAACCTCGAGTACGCGCGGCTGCTGAGCGTCGGGGTCAAGTGGCTGGTCATCGTGGTGGCCGCCGCCATGGCACTCAAGCACCTCGGCATCGGTGACGGCATCGTGGACCTGGCTTTCGCCATCCTGTTCGGCGGTATCGTGCTGACGCTCGCGCTGGCGATCGGCCTCGGGTCGAAGGACATGGTGAGCCGGTCGCTCGAGCGACGCGCGGCCAAGCCGGCCGAGGACGAGATGCGCCCGGTGCAGCACCTGTAGATTCGATCTACGACAGCCTCCAGGCGGTGGACTGGCTGGGTGACCCGCCGGACGTCGATGGTGATCACGGCCGCGACGCCGACCGCCATTCCGGTGACGGCCAGCAACGTGCGGAGGAGGTGCCGCTCGAGGGCCTGGACGGCGATGGCAAGGGCGTTCACGAAGCGCATGGATCCGCTCGGCCTCCTGTGCGCGCCCGCGGCGGTCAAGACAGAACTGTCGCCCGGGGAGAGGGTGGCCGTGGGCGATGGAGCAGGGGGCTCGTCCGCACGGCGCATTCGTTTGAGGTCAAACCATCTACCGGTACCAGACCACAGTAGACCGTGCACGTACCCGCCTGAGCCCCTTCACCAGCCGAGTCGGCACCGCGGCGTCGACGCCTGCGGGGAGTCCCTCGCGCTGGCGACACCCGGGCAGTTCGGGCCGAGGCAGTGTGAAGCGCGGCGCGGTTCCGGGAGTTTGGCATCGAGGTCGCCTGGAACGCTCGCTGGCTGCGGCTACGCCGAGCGGACGTAGGCATTCGCCTCGGGACAGTTCGGGAATGTCGCGTCCACCGGGTCCCACTTCAGCTTCCTGCCCGGGAACATCAGCGAGATGTTCGCCAGCATGGCCAGCTCGGACAACGGCCCGCCGTAGTCGAAATTGGATTCGGCCGGCTTGCCGCCCTTGCAGGCCTGCAACCACTCGACCATGTGGCCCGGGGACCTCGGCAGGGTCGGCTCCGGACGCTTGTAGGCCTGCATGGCCTCCTCCGGGATGATGCGCAACCCCGACGCCCCGTGCGAGTCGTGGACCATCATGCCCTTGTCGCCGCGTATCAACGCGCCCGCGTAGGACCACTTGCGCTCGCCCATCTCCGCCGGGTGTTCGGCTTCCCGTCCGGTATACCAGTTCAGGGTCAAAGGCGGCATCTTCTCCCTGGCGGCGAACTCGAACCGAACGTGCATCGCCTCCGGGAATGTCTCCTTGTGCTGGACCGGGTCATACCCACCGACGAACACCGCCTCGATGGTGTCCGGATACTTCAGCTTCAGGGCCAGATAGGTCGGATCGACCACGTGGCACATCCAGTCGCCGGCCGAACCCGTGCCGAACCGCGACCAGTTGCGCCAGCGGGCGGGAAGGTACATCGGATTGTAGGGACGGAACTTCGCCGGACCCAGCCACAGTTTCCAGTCCAGCTCCGGAGGAACGTCGTGGGCTTCCTGCATCTTCGGCAGATCGCCGATGCAACTGTTCTTGCGGTTCACGAAGGCATCGACCACCCGCACGTCCCCGATGGCGCCGTCCCAGATCCACTCGCACATCAGGCGCATCTGCTGGTTGGCATGGGCGTGATTCCCGAGTTGCGTCGCCACCTTGTACTTGTGAGCCGCCCGCATCAGGGCGCGCCCTTCGGAGATGGAGTGAGCCAGCGGCTTCTCACAATAGACGTGCTTGCCGCGCTCCATGGCCGCCATGGTGGCCGCGGCATGGCAATGGTCGGGGATGGCGATGATCACCGCGTCGATGTTCTTGTGTTCCTTGTCGAGCATCTTGCGGAAATCGCGATACTTGTTGACCTTGTCGTACACCTTGTACATTTCCGCGCGCCGGTCGTCGACGTCGCACAAGGCCACGATCCTGCCGCCGACACTCGCGCACTGCTTGATGTCCACCGCGGCCTGGCCGCCCGCGCCGATGGAGGCGACATTCACGGTGTCGCTCGGCGGAGTCTGGCCGTTCCTCCCGAGAACGTGGCTGGGAACGATGGTAAAGGCCGCAGTCGACACGGCACCCGCGAGGAACCGCCGTCGGGACAGTGGGCTTCTTCCGTCGGTTTCGGTAGACATATCCGTACCTCCTGGAAACAGGGCAGGGCGATGATAGCACTCTCCGAGCAACCGTCAGCCTGACCCACTGCAGAAACGCTGGCTGAGAGCATCTTCCGGAAATCGCGATACCTGTTGACCTCGTCGTACACCTCGTACATCGCCGCGCGTCGACGTCGCACAGGGCCATGACCAGGATCCTTGCGGACGACCGTAAATATGGTAATATGGTTCTCGTGAAGACCACGATTGAGATTCCCGACCGGTTGTTCAGGAAGGCCAAGTCGAGGGCGGCCGAGCGCGGGCAGTCCCTGAAGGACCTCGTCGCCGAAGCGCTGCAGGAGAAGCTTGCCGGACGAGCCGGTCAGGCCCCGCCCGCCGATCCGGAGTGGATGACCGGCTTCGGCGGGCTGCGCCGGCTGCGCGGCGAGACACGCCGGATCCAGACGGCCATCGACGAGGCGTTCGAAACGATCGAACCCGAGGACCGGCAATGATTCTCGACACGAATGCCCTCTCGGCGTTCGTCGACGGGGACGAGGCCGTCGGCGGCATCCTGAGGCGCGAGAGCCGGGCGGCCCTCCCGGTCATCGTGCTGGGCGAGTTCCGATACGGCGTCGCGATGTCGCGCCACCGCTCCGACTACGAAGGCTGGCTCGAGAAACACCTGCCGGCGTTCGACGTCCTCACCGTGACCGAGGACACCGCCGCTGTCTACGCCGCGCTGCGCGTCGCGCTCAAGAAGGCCGGCCGCCCAATCCCGGCCAACGACGCGTGGATCGCTGCCCTCGCCCTCGAGCACCGCCTGCCCGTCCTGAGCCGCGACGAGCACTTCGACGTCGTCCGGGGCGTGCGTCGACGAGGTTGGTAGTGGGAAGGCCCCGGTCCGGATTGACGAGGTCCTTCATTCGATCACGTCTACCTACCTGGTCACGTTCAGCAGCGTGGTCGCCCGGGACGCCTTCCTGCCCGTTCCGCGGACGAGCTGCGCGGACAGCGCGCGATCTCCTAGACTATTGGTCCGGCCCCCAAAGGGACTTCGGCGGTGGCGCTGCGGTATGAGCCGGTTTGCAGCCAACCGCCAGGGAGGGATCGCCGATGACCGAGCATCGCATCTTCACCATGAAGTTCTCGTCGGTCTACCCGGCGTACGTGAACAAGGCGACGCGGAAGCAGCGCACGCGGCAGGAAGTCGACCAGATCATCTGCTGGCTGACCGGCTACACCACGGCCGGCCTCGAACGGCAGCTCGCGCGTGAAGTCGACCTCCGCACCTTCTTCGACGAGGCGCCGGCGATCCACCCGAACACCGCGCTGATTACGGGCGTCGTCTGCGGCGTGCGCGTCGAGAATGTCGAAGACCCGCTGATGCGGAAGATCCGGTATCTCGACAAGCTCATCGACGAGCTGGCCAGGGGAAGGGCGATGGAGAAGATACTGCGGCGATAGGAATTGGCTTCTGTTGCCCGGAGCGTGCTTCAGGTTGCCACCGCCACCGCCTGCTGCCACTCTGACACCGGCATCCCGGAGAATGCCGGAGAACATCCCGCAACGCCTTCACCGCGCTCCCGCGGCGGTCCGCCTCCAGGCGAAGTACTGGTCCAGCACGTTCAGCGACTCCACGCTCGGCACGGGCCCCGTGCGAGCGTTCGGGCCCAGGTACATGACCACGGGATTCTGGTCGCTGAACGCCGGCCAGGCGGGCAGGCCCCCGCCGTTCGGATCGCCCCGCTTCGCGAAGTTCGTCCAGTAGGCGGCCATCGTCTCGGAGATGTGCCGATCGTCGGCCGAAGGCGTGCCTTCGAGGTTCTCGAACACGTACGGCACGTCGGCTCCGTGCGGCGTCCCGTGATCGGCCTCGGCCGTCCCCGGCGCGCGGGGCGGATGCTGGTCGAAGTAGTAGTAGTAGACCCTGCCCTTGCCTCGCGCCGACTGCAGCCGGGCCCACGACCAGGTGTGCCAGCCGAAGGCGGAATCGCGCGCCAGGTCGCGCGCCGTCCTCGTCACGCCGCCTGCGGTGGTGGGATAGGCGGCGAGGAGGCGACCGGCGAACGGACCGTAACGCCCGCGGACGCTCGCGACGTACTCGTCCGCCGTCTCGACCCGTGTGAAGCTCAAGCCCTCGTCCGAGTTGTAGCCCACGAGGATCGGCGTGTCGTTGAAGCGTCCCGACTCGTAGAGCCGGTACTGATCGCCCGGGATCACGTAGCCGTCGACGATGGGCCACGCCATGCCGGGCTGGCCGCGCCCCGTCTCGAGCAGTTTCTCCGGCGTCAGCGTGCGCAGTTCCTTGATCGAACTCGCGCCGGCAGCCTTGGCGAACCCGACGCCGGACGCCTCCGCGTCCGAAAGCAGGCGCATGTTCTCGCCGGGCTGCGGGTTCCTGCTGCTCGGGCCGAAGGAGCCCCCGCTCTGCGAGATCGCGCCACGGAAGAGCCCCTTGGCCACGGGCGACGCGCACAACATGCTCACGGCGATCCCGCCCGCGGACTCACCGAAGATCGTCACCCGCGCCGGGTCGCCCCCGAACGCCGCGACGTTGCGCGAGATCCACCGGAGGCCGGCAATCATGTCGAGCAGTCCGTAGTTGCCGGACGAGCGAGACGACGATTCCGCGCTCAGCTCCGGGTGCGCGAAGAACCCGAGCACGCCCACGCGGTAGGCGAGGCTCACCAGGACGACGCCGCGCTTCGCCAGCTTCGCGCCGTCGTGCACCGGGTACGACGTGGCGCCGCCGTTGAAGCCGCCGCCGTAGATCCAGACGAGCACCGGCAGCTTCTCGGTGGCGGACGTCGCCGGCGTCCAGACGTTGAGGTACAGGCAGTCCTCGCTCACGCCGCCCGGCGGCGGGGCACCCATCGACTGCACGCACGCCGGGGCGTACTTGTCCGCACGGCGCACGCCGGACCAGGCGGCCACCGGCTGCGGGGCCTTCCAGCGAAGGTCGCCGGTGGGCGGCGCCGCGAACGGGATTCCCTTGTACACGGCCAGGCCGCCTTCGGCGACACCCTGCACGAGTCCGCCTTCGACCTTGACGGTGCCGACCGCGGCGCTCGAGATGGCGGGCGCCAGCCCGAACGACGCGACGAGGACTGCGAACGAGAGTCTCTTCATAGGATGTCTCCCGGGTCCTGGCGAAAGAACTTCGCGGCGCAGTCGAACCTCACTTCTCGCCGAGAGTGTAAGCGCTTTCCGGCGCGCGAAGCCAGCGACTTCGTCCGGCCTCCGCCTCGACCAGTCGGAGTGCCCGCGCGACCTGCCGGCCGCTGAGCCGCCGGGAGCGGGAGTTCCTCTTCCCAGCCGGCCGGGTATGCGCTTACACTACTCACCGATCCCGGCCCCCAGGCACGACTGCGAGGGCTGACGGTCACGGCCGCGGCGGAGGACCTCCCGAGGACGCCCGCGGAGGTCGGCGGGGGCGGCTGGCGGTTGCCCGCCGGCATCCCGCGCGCGCGCCCGGCCGAACTCGATCGGATCCACGTTTCGCGTCGACCATCTCGAGACACTGCGAAGGGCCTGCCATGAACACGCGCCGCGCGACTCTGATGCTGATCCTCGGCGTCCTGGCCGTTGTGACGTCTCACGTCCATTCCGCCGCGCCCGGGGGCGCTGCTCAAGGGACCGCGCCCGACAACGCACCCCGGAGCATCGCGCCCTACTTCGCGCCGGCCACGTCTCTTCCCAGGGCGCCGGACACCGACGGCTTCCTGCAGCGCTGGCTGCTGCTCGAGCCGATCGCCAAGCCGAACCGCACCAACACGGTGTTCACGGACAGCTACGTCCGCAGCGCCTTCGCGACCGAGTACTTCCCCGGCCAGTTCACCGTGGTTCCGCGAAGCGGCGACAAGGTCACGGTGGCCGGCCAGGAGCTGGCATGGCATGCCCTGGATTCCGCCGGTTTCAACGTCAAGCTCTTTCGTTTCGCCTACGGCCTGAACAAGCCGACCTACGGCGTCATCTTCTGGGCCGTCACGACGGTCACGAGTCCGCGTGAGATGAAGAACGTCCGCATGGCGGTCGGCTCGAATTCGGCGTCCATGTGGTGGCTCAACGGCAAGGAAGCCGTCATCCTCTCGGGCGACCGACGGATGGTGATGGACGATTGCGTCTCCAGACGGCTCACGCTCGACAAGGGCAGGAACGTCATTCGGGGCGCCGTCATCAACGGGCCCGGCCTCAGTGATTTCTGCGTCCGCTTCATCGACGAGAACGGCAAACCGATCAAGGACCTCGCCCAGAGTCTGGGAGAGACCGGCACTCGGTAAGAGATCGAACGCCTGGCCTTCGTCGCCCTTTTCCCGGAGCTTCCATGAAACGCTACGTTCTGGCCGCAACGGTCCTTCTGGCCGCAGCCGCTTCCGCCCCGCCCGGTCTTGGTCAGTCTCGTCCGGCCCCGGCCCTGGACGGCGAACCGTACATCCACGATCCCTCGACCGTCACGATGTGCGGCGGCAAGTACTACACGTTCGGCACCGGAGGCGGCGGCTTGATCTCCGATGACGGGTGGACCTGGCACAGCGGCGCCGTGCGTCCCGGCGGCGGAGTGGCTCCGGACGTCATCCACATCGGGAATCGCTACTACGTGGCCTATGCCAGAGGCGGCGGCGGACTGGCAGGGGGGCACGCCAGCGGTGTCCACGTCATGTGGACCAAGACGCTCGACCCCCAATCCCCCGACTTCGCCTTCAATGACGACACCATCGTCGCCTCATCCGACGGCGTCGAGGACTGCGATGCCATCGACCCGGCGTTCCTGCTCGACCCGACCGATGGGAGGCTGTGGCTCACCTACGGCACGTACTTCGGCTACATCCGCATCGTCGAACTCGATCCCAAGACGGGGAAACGCGTCCCCGGCAACAAGCCCGTCAACATCGCCATCGACATGGAAGCCACCGCGATGATGTATCGCGACGGCTGGTACTACCTTCTGGGCACGCACGGCACGTGCTGCGACGGAGCCAACTCGACGTACAACATCCGCGTGGCTCGTTCCAGGAAGGTGACGGGCCCCTTCCTCGACAACGTGGGCATCGACGCGCTCAAAGGCGGCGGCAAGCTCGTCGTGGCCGCCAGCGGCCGGTTCGTGGGGCCCGGTCACTTCGGCCTCCTGGACCTGGGCGACGGCGTGCAGAAGTTCTCCTGTCATTACGAAGCCGATCTGGATCGAAGCGGTCGCAGCGTGCTCGACATTCGTCCGCTGCTCTGGAAAGACGGATGGCCCCTTGCCGGCGACAATTTCCGGGAAGGCACGTACGAGATCCAGTCCGAACGCAGCGGCTATGCGCTGGAGCTGGCGGTGGATTTCGTGCGGATGGCCAGCACGAGGCGCGGCGGATTCGGCGGCCCCGGGGGTGCGCCGGGCGGTCCCGGCGCGCCGGGATCCGCAGCACAGGGAGCCAACCCGCCGGGGACGGGCGCTGGCGCCGCGGGAACCAATCCGCCCCGAGCTGGTGCGCCGGGCACCAATGCGCCAGCGGCCGGTGCGCCTGCTGGTCCCGCCGCGGGAGGCGGCATGGGGAACCGCGGCGACCTCGGCCCGGTGACGCCGATTCCTGCGCAAGGCCTGGCCGAGGATTCGAAGGACTGGCCGACCGGCAACATCGGTATTCGCCTTGGCGACTACCTGTTCCGGCCCCACCAGACGTGGACCATCACCCCTGTCGCAAACGTCGGCGGCTATCCCGGCTCGCCCTACTTCAAGATCACGATTGCCGGCACCGACCGGACGTTGGCGGCAACCGCCGACGGCGAGGTGGTGGCGGTTCCGCACTTCACCGGCAGTCCCGAACAACTGTGGCGCATCGACCAGTTGACCGACGGCACCTACCGCATCATGCCCAAGTCGGTGCCCGGGTCCAGCGAACCCCTGGTCCTGACCGCGGTCGGCCACAGCACGCCGACGCTGGCCAGGTTCGACGCCAAGAGCGACAAGGGGCGCTGGAACTTCCAGACGCCGTGAAGGGGGGGCCGCCCTCACGGCAGACAACCGCGATGCTCGAGGCGCCGGCTCACGACGCGGCTCAGCGTTTCACCGAGGCCGTGAGCGGCGTATTGTCGGACGAGCCGCCGACGAAGATCCTGTACTCGCCCGCCAGCAGTTCCCAGTCGTCCTTCTCTTCGTTGAAGATGGACAGGAACTTCGGGTCGAGCTTCAGCGTGACGGTCTTGGCCTCGCCCGCAGCCAGCGGGACCTTCTCCCAGGCGATCAGCCGCTTCGGCGGCTCGTTGGCTGCCGCGGGAAGGCCGGCGTAGACCTGGGCGATCTCCATCCCCGCGCGCTTCCCCGTGTTGCGAACGGTGAACGAGACGGAGTCGATCGACGCCTTCAGGCCCGAGTAGGCGAACGTCGTGTACGAGAGGCCGTGACCGAAGAAGAACAGCGGCTGCTTGTTCTCGGCCTGGAACCACTTGTAGCCGACCTTGAGCCCCTCGGTGTAGTCGATGTCGAATGGCGCCATCCCCATCCGCGGCGGAGCGCTCCCTGCGCCGGCCGGCGGCGCACCGGCAGGGCGTGCGGCGGCCGGCGGCGCGCTCGGAGCCGGGGCCGACCCGAAGATCACGGGGTGGGGCAGATCGGCATCGGACTTCGCAAACGTGGCCGGCAGCTTCGCGGACGGGTTGACGTCGCCGAACAGGATGTTGGCCAGCGCCTCCGCGCCCCTGATGCCGGGTACCAGATCTCGATTGCCGCGCCGACGCTGCCTATCCAGGGCATGGCCGCCGGCCCGCCGGTCTCCAGGACCACGACCGTGCGTGGATTCGCGGCGGCCACCGCACTCACCAGCTCGTTCTGCTTTCCCGACAGGCTCAGCGTGGGAAGGTCGCGGCCTTCGCTGGTCGGCTCGTTCACGAACACGATCGCCACTTCGGATGCCTTCGCCAGGGCCGCCGCCGCGGCCAGGTCCACACCGTCGTGGTACTCGACCTTGGCTTTCGGCGCCTTCGCGCGGACGGCCTTCAGGGGCGAGCTGGGGAACCAGACGGCAGGACCGCCGAACCGGCTCGGACCTCCGCCCGGGGGATCGACCTGCGCCGAGCCGCCGCCCGACAGCACGCTCGTGTCGGCCTTCGACCCGATGATCGCGATCGACTTCACGCGCACGGCGTCGAGAGGCAGGAGGGCGTTGGCGTTCTTCAGCAGCACCGAGCTCTGCTCCGCGATCTTCTGGGCGCTGTCGGCCCCCTTGAACGGGTCCACGACCCGGCCGAGCGGCGGGTCGTCGACGACGCCCGCGGCGAACGCGGTGCGGACGATCCGGTGCACCATGTCGTCGATGCGGCTCATCGGCACCTCGCCTGCCTCGACCGCCTTCTTCATCGCATCACCGAATCTCGCCCGTTCAGGAGGACCGCCGGGCTGCTCGCAGTCCAACCCCGCCATGGCCGCCTTGGCGGTGCTGTGCGTCGCGTTCCAGTCGGACACGACAACGCCCTTGAAGCCCCAGGTCTTCTTCAGCAGCTGGTTCAGCAGGTAGTCGTTCTCGCAGGCCCAGTCGCCGTTGACCTTGTTGTAGGAGCACATGACCATGCCGGGCTGGGCTTCGAGCACGGCGATCTCGAAGGCGAGCAGGTCCGTCTCGCGCATGATGCGCTTGCTCAGTCGCACGTTCCCGATGTTCCGCCCGGTCTCCTGGTCGTTGAAGGCATAGTGCTTGACGTCCCCGATGACCTTCTGGCTCTGCAGGCCCTTCAGGAGCTGGGCGACCATCTTTCCGGCGAGGATCGGGTCTTCGCCGAGGTATTCGAAATTCCGCCCGTTGCGGGGCTCGCGCATGAGGTTCACGCCGGCGCCCAGTGAGGCCTGGTACTGCTGATCGCGAAGCTCGCGGCCGATCACCTCGCCGTATTCGTACGCCAGGCTCGGATCCCACGACGCGGCTGCGGCGATCGTCGAGGGAAGCAGCGTGGCATAGCGGCCGCGTTCTGCCGCCGCGCGCACCCCGACCGCGGAATCGGCCAGTTGAATCGGCGGCAGTCCGAGCCTGGGCACGCCCTGGGTGACGCCCGCGCCGCCGTTGGAGATGGCGCCCTCGGCCTGGAATCCGCCGCGCCCGTGGAGCATGTTGATCTTCTCGTCCAGCGTCATCTCCTTGACGACCAGGTCCGCGCGCTGGTCGGGCGACAAGGTCTTGTCCATCCATGGTCCCTTCGGGGCCTGCGGCCTCCCCGGAGGCTGCGCAAACACCCCGGCGACCAGGAAGCCGACAAGAGACGCACAAACCATGACCCACCCACAACGGGCCAGAACGGATGATTTCGTCGAACGCGCGGTCTTTCGCATGGCGATCGGTCCTCCGATGAAGTAACGGTCCGGCCGATTATACCCGTGCCTTCGGCCCGCCGCACAACAGAGCAGGTGCTGCGGGTCACCGCGCGACCGCCAGCGAACACGGTCGTCGCCGCCAGCGCCGGGCGGACACCGCCGTGGCGCCTGAACGCGGCGGCGCCACGAAGCCGCGGTGGAAGGTCGAGTGGCACGTCGCGGCGTTCAATGGTAAAACTTGCTGCATGAAACCCAACCACCAGCGGCTGCACTGGGCGTACCGGCTTCTCCTGCTCGCCGTCGCCGCGTCGTGCCTGCCCTTCGCCGGCGCGCATGCCGCCGCCACGCCGGGTGCTCCCGGCGTGGCCGTGCTGCTCGTGGACACCGATCGGGTGACGGGCAGGGTCGAGGAGGCGATCTACGGCCAGTTCCTGGAACACATCAACCACTCGGTGGTGGACGGCCTCTTTGCCGAGCAGATCCAGGGGCGTGGTTTCGAAGGCCAGGATTTCGACACGTACTGGACGCCGTTCGGCGAGCACGGAAGCGCCGCGACTGCCGACGTAAGGTTCGAGAACGGCGAGAAGAGCGTTCGGCTCCAGGCCGATCACGGCACCGCCGGCATCCGGCAGGGGCGGATCAGCATCCTTCACGGGCAGCGGTACAACGGGTCGGTCTGGATCAAGCACGAGGCTGGCACGCTGCGATTGACCTTCCGCGTGGTGGATTCGGGCGGACGCGAACTTGCCGCCGTTCCGCTCGGCACGTCCGGTTCGGAGTGGCGGGAGGTCGGCTATTCGTTCTCCAGTCCAAGCACCGATGTGCAGGCGCGGGTGGAAATCGTCGCGGCGGGCACGGGCGCCGTCCTGCTCGATTACGTTTCGATGATGCGCGCCGACGTCCGGGCGAACGGCATGCTGCGGCCGGACCTGCTCGACGCGCTCCGCGCCTTGAAGCCGCCGTTCATTCGCTGGCCGGGCGGGTCGTTCGCCTCCGAGTATCTCTGGAAGGACGGCATCGGCCCGGTCGCCGCGCGGAAGTACCATCCGAATCGACTCTGGGGCGGCTACTCGGACTACTACAGCTTCGGCACCGACGAGTTCATCGAACTGTGCCGGCAGCTGAAGACCGAGCCGCTGATCGTCCTGCCCGCACCCGGCACCGACCCCGCGCAAATCCAGTACGCGATGGACTGGGTGCACTACCTCAACGACCCGCCCACGACCGAATGGGGAAGACTGCGCGCCGCCAACGGACACGCGGCTCCGTACGACGTCAGGTACTTTCAGATCGACAACGAACCGATGAACTTCGAGATGAGCCCCGAACGCTACGCGGAGATCGTCAATGCCTACGGCAGCCAGCTCCGCAAGATCGCGCCGCTGGCGACGATCGTGGCCTGCGGGCAGAAGCGGTCGAACGACATGGCCTGGAGCCAGAAGGTCGTCGACCTGGCCGGTGACAACTTCGACATCCTCGGCTGCCACAACTACGAGTACGAAAACGACGCCTTCGAGACCGGCATCCGGCGCATCCAGGACTACCTGGTCAAACTGCGCGACTACATCCGCGCCTCGCGGCATCCGCAGATCAAGATCGCCGTGCTCGAATGGAGCCTGTGCCGGACGTACGACTGGCGGGCCGGACTCCACGCGGCCGGAAGCCTGATTGCGTACGAGAAGCTCAGCCCGGACCTGGCGATGGCGTGTCCGGCGTTGTTGATGCGGAACACGACGGACGACCCGGAGTGGCGCGCGTGGATCTATCACGATCACGTCTCCTGGTTCCCCGGGTCGGGTTACGTGGTCGAGAAGCTCTTTCGCGAACACTACGCCGAGCAGTACCTCGCGTCGGCGACGGGCACGTTTCGCGACATCGCCGACCGCGGCGCGTTCTTCGACGCCGTCTCCCAGATGAAACCGGAAGGGTGGCGGCCGGGTGCGCTCGACGCCATCGCCACGCGCAGCACGGACGGCCGGCGGATCGTCATCAAGGCGGTCAACTACGAGGCACAACCCAACACGCTCCTGGTCCGGCTGCAGGGTTCCGCCGTGCCGGAGAAGGCCACGGTCAGAGTCTACACGCTCACTGCCGCGCTTTCGGACGCGGCATCCCTGGAGCAGCCGCAGAAGATCCACCCTGTCGAAACCACCCTGCCGTACGCTCGGACCCTGACGATCGAGATGAAGCCCCACTCGGTCGGCGTGGTCGAGATCGTCGCGGACGCAGCGGCTTCCGTCGGCCGCGGCCTCGAGGCATACTCAGCCTCCGGTGGCGGCCGCGTTCAACCCGTGGAGGATCTCGCCCATGTCTCATCCCTACCAGGATTCCAGCCGGCCCGTTGACGAGCGCGCGTCCGACCTGCTCTCGAGGATGACCTTCGAGGAGAAGGCGGCGCAGATGCACGCGCTCTGGCTGATCCTCTCCGACGACGGACGCCATCGTCCCCGCCAGGACGACTTCACGGGCGGCACGGACCCGGAAGCCGTGCAGAAGGCGCTGCACCGGGGCCTCGGGCAGATCTCGCGGGCGCTCGGCAGCCACGGCGTCGACGCGCGCACGGGCGTCCGCGCCCTCAACCGGCTGCAGAAGTTCCTCCGCGAGGAGACGCGGCTCGGGATCCCGGCGCTGTCGCACGAGGAGTGCCTCGTCGGCCTGATGGCGCGCGGCGCCACGTTGTTCCCGTCCGCGCTCGCCTACGGCGCGACGTGGAACCCGGACCTCGTCGAGCGGGCGGCGGGAGCCATCGGGCGCGAGGCCCGCTCCGTGGGGTGCCACCAGGGGCTGGCGCCGGTGCTCGACGTCTCGCGCGACGTGCGCTGGGGCCGCACCGAGGAGACGCTGGCCGAAGACCCGTACCTGGTCGGCGTGCTCGGCACCCGGTTCGTCCGCGGCCTGCAGGGAGAGCGGCGCGACCTGCTCGCGACGCTGAAGCACTTCGCGGGTCACTCGTTCAGCGAGGGCGCGCGCAACCACGGGCCGGTGCACCTCGGGTGGCGCGAGTTGAACGACGTGTTCCTGCTGCCCTTCGAGATGGCGGTGAAGCAGGCGCGTGCCGGATTGGTGATGCCGGCGTACCACGACATCGACAACGAGTCGTGCCACGCGGCGCGCCGCCTGCTCACCGGCGTGCTCCGTGACGAGTGGGGATTCGACGGCCTGATCGTCGCCGACTACATCGGCATCAGCCTCCTCTACCAGCACCACAACCTCGCCCACGACCGTGCCGAGGCGGCGGCCATCGCGTTCAACGCCGGTCTCGATATCGAACTGCCCGCCGACGATTGCACCGCCCACCTGGGTGACGCGGTCCAGCGAGGGCTCGTCTCGATCGAGACGATCGACGCCATCGTGCGGCGCATCGTCACCGAGAAGATCCGCCTCGGCCTGTTCGAGAAGCCGTACGCGGACGAAGGCGCGATCGATCTGCAGGCGCCAGCCACCGTCGCGCTGGCCCGCGAGGTCGCCCGGCAGGGCACCGTCGTGCTCCGGAACGACGGCGTCCTGCCGCTCGACCCGGCGCGCGGGCAGCGCATCGCGCTCATCGGCCCCGCCGCGGACGACCCGATGGCCCTGCTCTGCGGCTACAGCTTCCCGGTGCATCTCATCCTGAACGACGCGGGCGAAGCCGCATCGCAGGTGGTGACGCCGCGGGCCGCGTTCGAGCGCGTGTTCGGCGCCGGGCGCGTCGCCTACGAGCGCGGCTGCTACATCATCGAGGAGCGGAAGTACGGCTCGCCCGTGTTCCCAGGCGACGTCGAGTCGAGCACGTCGCTCGAGCAGAGGTCTCCGGTGTCGCAGCGGACCGACCTCATCCCCGCCGCCGTGACGGCGGCAAGACAGGCGGACGTCGCCGTCGTCTGCGTCGGCGACCTCGCCGGCCTGTTCCAGACCGGCACCGTCGGCGAGGGCTCGGACACCGATTCGCTGGACCTGCCCGGGGTGCAGCAGCAGCTGCTCGCCGCGGTGGTGGCGACCGGGACGCCGGTGGTCGTCGTGCTCGTGAGCGGCCGCCCCTACAACCTCGGTGGGCTGGAGGACGAGGTCGCGGCGATCGTGATGACCTTCGCGGGCGGCCAGGAAGGCGGCCCCGCGCTGGTCGAGATCCTGACCGGCGCGGTGGAGCCGTCGGGCCGTCTGACGGTGTCGGTGCCGAGAAACGTGGGCGCCGTCCCGTACTACTACAACCACAAGATGAAGAGCGCCGGCACGCCGATCGCGCGGCACTTCGGCAGCCGCTATCCGTTCGGTCACGGCCTCGGCTACACGTCGTTCGAGTTCGCGGACCTGTCGCTCGACCAGCCGGCCGTGGACGCCGCGACTGGCGAGATCCGCGCCCGGTTCACCGTGCGCAACACCGGCACGCGGGCCGGCATCGCGGTGCCGCAGATCTACGTGCGCGACCTCGTCGCCTCGGTGGTGCGGCCGGTGAAGGAGCTCAAGGCGTTCTGCCGCGTCGAGCTCGCCGCCGGCGCGGTGGCGCGGGTCACCGTCCATCTGCCGGTCGACATGCTGTCGTTCACCGGCCTCGAGGGCCGGCGCGTCGTCGAGCCGGGGCGGTTCGAGCTGCAGGTTGGCGCCTCGAGCGCCGACGTCCGCCTGCGCGCGTTCGTCGAGGTCACCGGCGCGGTCCGCACGCTTGGCCGGGAGTGGCGGATGGAGAGCCGGTGCGTAGTCGAACCGTTGCGCGCGTAACACCGGATCGAGGCGCCGCAAGCCGAGCCCGGGGAGACGGTCTGCACCATGAAGAGGGCGAGAGCTGATGAGCGCGCAGGGGTCCCAGGAATCAGGGTTCGGCCAGGCCGCGAAGAAGTCCAAGAGCTTCATGGACAAGAAGACCCATAGGGTCTCTCGCAGGTGATGCTAGACTTGGACCGCTGAAACCGGAAAGGAGCCGTCCAGTGACCATACGAGAGGGGCTTGCAGGCGCCGATGCGGGGCCTGCCGCGTTTGGGCGCCAGGCGGCGCCGCCAGGGCGATTCTTGAAGAACTTCGGCGTGGCGGGGACCTCTTTCGGCGCGCGCACGGCGGCTGGCGGCGGAGGCCGGGGTCGCGGCGGGCGCGGAGGCGCGGCAGCGGGGGCGCCGCCGGCCGCGGCTGCTGCCAAGCCTGTGCTCCCGCCCTTCGACATCATCGAGTACGCGCACGAGATGAACGTGGGGGTGGTGGAAGCGGCTCCCCCCGCGATGGACGCGGAGTCCATCACGAAGTTCCGGCAACGACTGGAGTCGTACAACCTGCGGGTCATCATGGGCGCTCCGTTGCCCCGCGACGCGGCGGGGGTCGAGGCGTTCGATGCGGCAGTGAAGGCCTGTAAGGACGCGGGTGCCATCAACCTGCGCGCCGCCATGACCGGGCGACGCTACGAGGACTTCGACACGCTCGAGAAGTTCAAGGCGAACTTCGAGCTGTGCCAGAAGCAGGTGGCGCTGGCCGAGCCCATCCTGCGCAAGCACCGCATTGCGCTGGCCCTCGAGAACCACAAGGGCTGGCGCGCCGCCGAGCACGCCGCGTGGCTCAAGCGCGTGGGCAGCGAGTGGCTGGGGGTCCATCTGGACTTCGGCAACAACGTGGCGCTCTGCGAGGACCCCGCCGACACCTTGAAGATCCTCTACCCCTACATCATCTCGTCCCACATCAAGGACATGGCGGTCGAGATGTACGAAGACGGCTTCCTGTTGGCCGAGGTGCCGCTGGGAGAGGGCTTCCTGGACGTCAAGGGCATGGTGGCGACCCTCCAGAAGAAGGATCCCAACATGGCCTTCAACCTGGAGATGATGACTCGCGACCCGCTCAAGATCCCGGTCTTCACCCCGGGCTACTGGCCGACCTTCGATGATTCCTACAGCCCGCTGCCGGGCCGCGACCTGGCGAAGGTCCTGGAACTCGTGCGCACGAACAAGCCGAAGCAGCCGCTGTGGTACACGAGCAAGATGAGTCCCGAGGCGGTGCTGAAGCTCGAAGCCGACAACAACCGCAAGTGCATCGAGTTCGCCCGGCAGATGCCGACCATGTGAGGCTCGCTCGCGCGAGGCGAGGAAAGATGTGGCAGCCTGCCCGGATCGTCTGGTCACCCGGGGTGGGTCGCCTATGTCTGTACGGAGACCTCGCCCACGCTCTCGAGGGTCTTCTCGAAAGCACGGTGGACCTCGTGATCCTGAACGGCGCCCCCGTGGACCTGGTGCATCGCGTCCTGCGCGACGGGATCCTGGTGTGCGACGCCAACCGCTCCGCCAGGGTCCGCTTCGAGGTGCGCGCGCGCAACGACTACTTCGATCTCGAGCCGTACCTGCGCCAATATCGCCGGGCGGGCTGACACGCTGGATCGACGCCAGCGGAATCGGGCAACTGGATCACGTCACGCTCCGTCGACGGCTGGTCGACGCGGGATACCTGGTTCGACGTCCGGACGGCACGGGTTACCGGGTGGCCGCGGCGCCGTCCGGACGGCCCACCTTGGACGCCGGCATCGCTGGCCTCGACCTGCAGACCGTACTCCACGCGCGCAAGGAGGAAATCGCACGCCGCAAGGCGGACTACCTGGCCAAGGCCGGGAGGCAGGGGGACCGCTCCGTATGCAGAGCCTGAAGAGCCGCGCGTTGATCTTCGCGGTGAAGAATCGTCACCTCTTTCAAGGGCGCCTCCGACCCGAGGTGATCACCGATCAGACCGATACGAACGAGCTGAGAGCGCGGTTCGAGCAGGGTGCGCGCCGGATGGGCGGAGTTCCCAACGGGATCGAAGTGGTTCCCGAACGAGTCGACGGGATGTATGCCGAGTGGATCCAGCCGGCCGGCGCCACGCGGCAGAACGTGGTCCTCTACGCGCACGGCGGTGGCTACGTGAGCGGCAACTGCGCCGATCACCGGATGCACGTGGCCAAGCTCGTGGCAGCGTCCGGGGCTGCTGCCCTGCTGTTCGACTATCGGCTGGCACCCGAGCATCGGGCGCCGGCTGCCGTCGAAGACACGGTGGCGGCGTACCGCTGGCTGGTCGCCGCCGGTGCCCGGCCAACGAACATCGTGGTGGCAGGCGAGTCGGCCGGGGGAGGGTTGTGCCTGGCGGCGCTGATTGCCGCTCGTGACCAAGGCCTGCCGATGCCGCGCGCCGCCGTGGCAGCGTCGCCCTGGTTGGACCTGACCTGCACCGCCGACTCGTACCGCCGGAATGCCCGGAGGGACATCTCCCTGCGGGGCTCGTGGGACGTGTGGAGCCGCCACTACGTCGGGACCGCCGACCGTCGGCACCCGTGGATCTCGCCTGTCTACGCGGACCTTCGGGGCCTGCCGCCCGTGTTGATCCAGGTCGGCACGAACGAGATCATGCTGGACGACGCGGTCAGGTTCGCGGCGGTCGCCCGCGCGGCGGGCGTGGATGTGAGCCTGCGCGTGTGGGACGGCATGGTCCACTGCTTTGCGTTCTTCGCCCCGATGTTCCCGGAAGCGACGGCGGGTATGCGGGAACTGGGAGCCTTCATCCGCGCCCGACTCTCGGACGTTGCGCCAGTCCCCGAGACGTGACGGAGGTGTCGAGCATCGGGCCGTCGGTCTTCGCCGCCGCTTCACCGGGCCGGGCGGGTGTCGACTACTGGCAGGCCTTGTTCACGCAGACCGAGTTGCACAGGTCCTTGCTCTTCGCGCAGGCCGCCCTGGCCTGGCCGGTCTTCGCGTCCTTCACGCAGGTGTCATACGACTTCGTGCACTTGTCCCGACAGGTTGCGAGGCACTTCTCGCGTTCGGATTGTCCTTTCTGACCCACCAGCAGTCCCGCAGCCGCCACCACGATCATGAGAACCAGGGCCAGTCTCTTCATCACGGTCACCCCCCTTTTTGCAGGCAGAGTATACCGGTGAATCGTGGAGGCTGCCACTGCGCTCCGGTCTGGGCTCCGATCTGGGCTGCGCCCCGATCCGGGGCCACGGCCTACTCGCAGCGCAGCGCGGCCACCGGTTCGATGGCGGCGGCCCTGCGCGCCGGCACCGCGCTGGCCGCCGCGGCGGCAGCCAGCCACACCGACACGGCCGCGAGGTAGTGCGACGCCGGCAGCCCGGTGACACCGAGGATCGCGGACGGAAGCACTTTGGCAATTGCCATCCCCAGCAGCACGCCGAGAGACAGGCCCACGACCGCCGGGCGAAGGCCCTCGCGCATCACCATCAGGATGATTTCGCGGCGGCTCGCCCCCATCGCCATCCGAATGCCGATTTCCTTCGTCCGCTGCGCGACGCCCCGCGAGACGACACTGTAGAGACCGAGGGCGGCGAGCCCGAGCGCCGTGACGCCGAACAGCACGATGAGCGAGAGGATCAGGCGGAACGGCGTCATGAAGTCGTCGAGCGCGCTCGACAGCGGCTGCAGCGCGGTCAGCGGCTGCTCCGGGTCCACGGCCGCCACGGCCCGGCGCACGGCCCCGGCTGCCGCATCGGCCGAGAGGCGCGACCGCACCAGCAGCGTCGCCTCGCCCGCGTCGGCCTGCGCGAATGGCACGAACACCTCGCGCGACGGCGCCTGGAACGGCGACGGCTGCGTCTTCACGCGAACCACGCCGACGACCGTCCGCGCGGCGCCGTCGACGAACAACTGACGGCCGACCGGGTCTGCCGTTCCCCACACGGCGCCCGCCAGCCGCTCGTCGATGACCGCCACCGCCGGAGAGCCGGCGTCGTCCTGCATGGTGATGCCCCGGCCCCGCACGACGTCGACGGACATCGCCGTGAAGTAGGCCGCGTTCACGGCGCGCAGTTCCGCGTCGAACCGAACCCGCGCGCCGGATGCGTCCGCCGCCAGCGAGATGCTGGACGGCGCCCCGGGCTCGAGGAACGGCAGCCGGCTCGTCACCGCCACCAGCTCCACGCCGGGCTCGGCGGCCACCCGGCCTTCGACCTCCCGGAGGGCCACCAGCCGCGCGCCTGGCTGCCGCGCACCCTCCGGCCCCGGCAACGTCGCGACCGTCAGCCCCCTGGCGTCGAAGCCGGGGTTCGACGACAGGCGCGAGAAGTGCACGAAGCTGCGCACCATCAGCGCGGTGACCACCAACGTCACCACGCACAGCGTCACCTGCGCGACGACCAGCGTCCGTGCCAGCCGGCCCGCCCGGCGGTCCCGGCCGGACGCGGGCGCTCCCGGCTTGAGCACCTCGACCAGGTTCCCGCGCGACCCGCGGATGGCCGGCCCGAGGCCGAACAGCGCCGTGGCCAGGGCCGTGAGTCCCGTCGCGAAAACGACGACGCGCCAGCCGAACGGAAACCCGTTGACGCCAATCCGCGTGAAGAGCGGCGCCGCGCTCGACCAGACGAACCGCGTGCCCCAGAAGGCGAGCAGCAGGCCGCACGCGGCGGCCGCCGCGGCCAGCAGCAGGCTCTCGGCGAGCTGCCCGCCCACCAGCTGCCTGCGGCTGGCGCCGATGGCCGTTCGAAGCGCGACGTCGCGGGTCCGCGCGGATGCCATGCCGAGGAGGAGGTTGGCGGCGTTCGCACACGCGATCAGCAGCAGCAGGCCAACGATGACCGTGAGCATCCGCAAGCCTGGGCCGAGGCCGCCGAACAGCGAGGAGCGGAAGTCGCGGACCACGACACGGCGGTCGCGGAGCGCTTCGGGATAGGCCTGCACGAGCGCGGACTGCGCCGCCGACAGCACCGCCTGCGCCGCCTGAATCGTGACGCCCGGCTTCAGGCGTCCGACGACGTTCGCTTCGGGGCCGCCGGGGGCAGGAGAGGGCTCGACGGTCAGCGGCGCCCACGCGCGCGCGGGACGGCCCTCCATGAACGACGTGAACGCCTCCGGCATCACGCCCACGATGGTGCCCGGCGTCCCGTTCAACCGGACCGGCAGGTTGACGATGTCGGGCCGGCCGTCGAAGACGTCCTTCCACGCCTGGTGGCTGATCACCACCACCGGTGGCGCGCCCGGCAGGCAGTCCGAGGCCGAAATCCCGCGCCCCAGCGCCGGGGCGCTCCCCAGCGCGGCAAAGAAGTCGCCGGTCACGAGCTGGCCGGCCACGCGCGCCGGCCGCGACCCGGCGCGGATGTTGAGCCCGGCGTTGCGGTAGGCCGCCAGCGCCTGGAAGCTGGCGGTGCGCCTCTGCCATTCGCTGAAGGAGTAGGCATCTGCCGCGGCCAGCGCGGCTGCGTCCTTCCGTGCGACGTTCAGCAGGACCAGGCGATCCTGATCCGGGTACGGCAGCGGCCGGAAGTAGACGGCGTCGAGGATCGCGAAGATGACGCAGTTGGGCGCGATGCCCAGGGCGAGGGTGAAGACGACGGCGAGGGCAAATCCCGGTTTGCGGCGAAGCGGCCGAAAGACAGCTGACAGAGACGCGACTGAGGACATGCGAAGGGTCTCCAGGAGGCTCCCGTCCGATTAGACACCGGAGACGCGAGAAACGGGTCGCGCCGACGCGGGGTGGAGCGCGACCCCGCCGCCCGGTGACGGGCCGGCCGTCGTGCCACGGTGCGGATATAATCAGCCGATTCGGAGCGCTGTGTCGGCGCAGGGGCGCTGACCGCGCCGAACCGCCTTCATCAGACGAGGAGCGTCTTCATGGCGAAGTACAGGATTGCATGGTTGCCCGGCGACGGCGTCGGCGTCGACGTGATGGACGCGGCGAAGATCGTGCTCGACCGCATCGGCCTCGACGCCGACTACATCCACGGCGACATCGGCTGGGAGTTCTGGAAGGCCGAGGGCGACGCGTTCCCCGCCCGTACGATCGCGCTGCTGAAGAACGTGGACGCCGCGATGTTCGGCGCCATCACCTCCAAGCCGCTGAAGGCCGCCGAGGCGGAACTGGCGGACTTGCTGAGGGGCAAGGGGCTGCAGTACCGCTCGCCCATCGTCCGCATGCGGCAGCTGTTCGATCTCTACATCTGCCTGCGGCCCTGCAAGGCCTACCCCGGCAACCCGCTGAACTACAAGGAAGGGCTCGACCTCGTGATGTTCCGCGAGAACACCGAGGACCTCTACGCCGGCGTGGAGTTCAGCCCGGTGCCCGACGAGCTGCGCGACACGCTGGGCAGGCTGTCGAAGGCGTTCGCGCCGTTCGGCGCGCTGCCGGGTGACGAGTACGCCGTGTCCTGCAAGATCAACACGCGCAAGAGTTCCGAACGCATCGCCCGCGCCGCGTTCGAATTCGCCCGCACGTTCCATCGCAAGAAGGTCACCGTCGTCCACAAGGCGAACGTCGTGCGCGCGACCGACAACCTGTTCCTCGAGATGGTGCGCGAGGTGCACGGGGAGTTCCCCGAGGTCCAGATGGACGAGGCCAACATCGACGCCCTCACCATGTGGCTGCTCAAGAACCCGTTCAACTACGACGTGCTGGTGGCGCCGAATCTCTACGGCGACATCATCTCCGACCTGTGCGCGCAGATGGTGGGAGGCCTCGGCTTCGGCTGCTCCGGCAACATCGGCGACAAGCTCGCGGTGTTCGAGCCGACGCACGGGTCGGCGCCGAAGTACGCCGGCCAGTACAAGGTGAACCCGATCGCCACGATCCTCACCGCGAAGATGATGCTCGACTGGCTGGGCGAGACCGAGAAGGGCACGCGGCTGGAGCAGGCGGTGGCCGCGGTGATCGCGGAAGGCCAAGCCCGCACCTACGACATGGGCGGGACGACGACGACGCTGGAGATGGCGGAGGCCGTCGCGGCGAAGCTGTAGTGACAGGATTCGGGAATCGGGAGTCAGGACTCGGGCCGTCCCACTGACTCCCGACTCCCGACTCCTGGATCCTGATCGCGCCGGCGTCGATCTACGTCCGCCGGAGCCTGATCTCCACCTCGAACCCCGGCGAGAGATTCCTGGCTCGCACCGTGCCCTGGCAGGCGTCCACGCACGTCTTGACGATCGCGAGGCCGAGGCCCGCGCCGCCGGTGGCGCGGTCGCGATCGGCCTCCACCCGGAAGAACGGCTCGAACAATCGAGGCATCGCCTCCGCGGGCACGCCCGGCCCGCGGTCCCTGATCGCGATCGCGACGTCCTCACCCGACGCATGGGCCGACAGTTCGATGGGGCCCGCCTGCCCGGCGTAGCGCAGCGAGTTGCGCAGGAGGTTGGCGATCGCCCGCGCCAGCAGCTGCGGCTGCGCCTGCACGGAGAGATCGGGATCGACCTCGATGTCCACGTCGCGGCCCTGCGCCTCGCGCGCCGCCACCGCCTCGCACAGCGGCCGCAGCGGGACGGCAGACAGCCGGATCTCGCGGCCCTGCATCCCGGCCTTCGCGAACGCCAGCAACTCCGCCACCAGCGCCGACATCAGCCGCACTTCCTCCTGCGCGTCGGCGACGAGCGCGCGGTCCGAGTCGCCCGCCTGCCCCTCGAGGATTCCCAGCGCGACGTCGAGCCGCGCGAGCGGCGAGTTGAGCTCGTGCGAGATGTCGCCGAGGAAGCGGCGCTGCCCGCTGACGAACCCGGCGAGCCTTCCCGACAGCTGGTTGATCGCCGCGGCCAGCCTCCCGAGCTCGTCGGAGCGGCTCTCGGCCACCCGCGAGTCGAAGCGGCCGCGGGCGATCAGCTCGGTGGCGGACGTCATCTGGCCGATCGACCTGGTCAGCCCCCGCACGAACGGGAACCAGATCAGCGCCGAGAGCGCCATGATGGCCGCCGCGACGAACACCCACGGCCGGATGTCGAAGAACAGGCCGTGGCCCGACATCGAGTCGGATGCCACGACCAGCGACGCCAGCGAGGGACGGCGCTCCCCGGACTCGAAGACCGGCATGCGGACCACCACCCAGTAGCGCGTCGGGTTCGTCGTCCGCTCGCGGAAGATCGCCTGGCCCGGCGACCCCATTCCCTCGCGGCCGCCCCCGCGCAGGCCTCGCAGGCCATCCAGCATCGATGGGGGCGGGCGGTCGGGAGGGCGGCCCGGCGGCGGGGCTCCGCGTTCCCGGTCGCCTCCCTGCCCGCGCGGGCCCGCCCGAGGCTGCAGCCGGTCTTCCTTGATGAATGCGGCGACCTCCGGCGGCAGCGTCGTGCGCTTTCCCGCCAGCTGCTGGCCGTCGTCGCCCACCAGGAGGAAGTCGGCCTGGTAGGAGGCCGAATAGCGATCGAGCAGCGCGTTGCGCAGCTCGGGCGTCACGGCGCTGCGGCTGTCGGCGCTCAGGCGTGCGACCACGTACTGCAGGCGGTTGCCGGCGAACAGCACCGAATCGGCATCCAGGCGGAACTGCAGCGCGAAGAACGCGTACAGCACCGACCCGACGCCGGCGAGGTTCAGGAACGACCACAGGAGGATCCGGGTGAACAGCGAGGCTCGCAGGCGCATCGCCGCTACGCCTCCGCCTTCCGCATCAGCATGTAGCCGGCCGAGCGGATCGTCCGGATGAAACGCGGGTTCTTCGGGTCGTCGCCGAGCTTCCGCCTGATCGCGGAGACGTGCACGTCCACCGACCGGTCGAAGACCTCGTAGCTGCGGCCGCTGATCGCGTCGAGCAGCTGGTCGCGGCTCAGTACGCGGCCGGCCGATTGCGCCAGGCAGGTGAGCAGATCGAATTCGAGCGCGGTGAGCGAGACGGCCTCGCCGGCCAGCGTCACCGCGCGGGCGTCGAGATCGATGCGCAGGTCGCCTGCCACGACCTCGCCGCGCGCGCCGGCCTCGCGCGCGGCCTGCGCGGCCGTCAGGGCCGCGCGCCTCGTCACCGCGCGAAGCCTGGCCAGCAGCTCGCGCGTCGAGAACGTCTTGGGCAGGTAGTCGTCGGCGCCCATCTCGAGGCCGACGATGCGGTCGGATTCGTCCCCGAGCGCGGTCAGCATCAGCACGGGCACGGTCGATTGCTGCCGCAGCTGCTTCAGCACCTCGAAGCCGTCGATGCCCGGCAGCATGTAGTCGAGGATGATCGCCGCGTAGCCGCCCTTCAGCGCCTCGGCCAGCCCCTCGTTCCCGGTGTGCACGCTCGTCGTGTCGAACCCGCGCGGCCTCAGGTACTCCGCGATCAGCCGGCACAGCTTCCGGTCGTCGTCCACGAGCAGGATGGGCGTGCGCGGCTGGCCGTCGGTGGTGGTGGTGTCTGCGTCCATGTCCTCGTCGGGCAAGCGTCCGTGCCGACCCGCCAGCGGAAGGGTAGCGCGACCCGCGGCCGTCGCCCACGACTTTTACCATCGCTTCACAAAAGTCGCCGTGCGCCCCATCGACGCTTTACGTTCGCCCCTTACCGTAAGGACAGTGACGAGCAAGCAGGGACGCGGAGCGAGGGTGTCGCCCCCACCCCTCGCTCCGCGGCCCTGGCCCCCACGCGAAAGGAGCACGACATGAGAATCCGAGCGGTCCTCGTCTTTGCCACGCTGCTGTCGGCTGCCGCCGTCGGCCTGGCCATGACAGCCACCGGCGCGCCGGCCCAGCCGCCTGCGAGCCAGGATCGGCTGGGGCCTCCGCCGGGGCCGCCGCCCGGGCGGATGGGGCCGGGTGGACCCGGCGGACGGGGCGGCATCGATCGTGACCTGTTCCGCCTCGACCTGACCCCGGCGCAGCGGGAGCAGGTGAAGACCCTGATGGACGCGCAGCGGCAGGCGCGCGAAACCTACCGCGCCACGCTCCAGGACATCGACAAGCAGATTCGCGCGGCGGTGGAATCGGGTGAGTTCGATGCCGCGGCCGTCAGGGCGCTCGCAGAAAAGGAAGCGGCCGCCATGGTGGAACTCCGCGTGCTGGCCGCCAAGACCGACGCCGACATCGTCAAGTTGCTGACCCCCGAGCAGAAGCAGGCGCTGACGGCTGGGCGGAATCACCAGCAGCCCCCGCCGGACGGGCGGCGGCGTGGACGTTCGGCGGCAGCGCAGATCAAGGCGTTGGGCAGCAGATCGTAACGAGCCTCCCTCCAGGCCTGCACTGCCTGCCGACGGGGACATCCGGGTCGCAAGCCGTCCGGCTTGCGACCCGCGGCCCCAGCCGTCCTCACCTCAGCGAGAACGTCACCGTCACCGTCATCACCACCGGCACCGGGACCTCGTTGAGCAGTGTCGGGACGTATTTCCACTGGCGGACCGCGTCGAGCGCCGCCTGGTCGAGCAGCGGCCTCGACCGCAGGACGCGCACGTCCGTCACGTCGCCGGACACCCCGATGACGGCCTCGATGATGACGGTGCCTTCGATCCGGGCGAGGCGCGCCGCCTCCGGGTAGACCGGGGCGACGTCGCGGACGCGCACCGGCGGCCGGAGCAGCGACCGTGCCGGCACCGGGGTGCTGACGTTCGGCGGCGGAGGCTCCGACACGGCGGAGGCGTTCCATCCGGGCGGCAGGTCGGCGCCAGGCACCCAGTCGCCGCCCTGGGGCGCGCCGGCATCGAGCGCCGGGGCGGGTGCGAGCATCGACTCGCGGGTGATGCCCGAGGGCGGCTCCACCGGCGCACCGTCGGGATTCGCGACGGGTGGCGGCGCGGCGGCCCGCGCGACGGGCGTTGGCGGCGGGGGAGGTGCCGACGGCAGCACCACGGGCGTCCAGTCGATCCGGCTGCCGCGCACGGCCGGGAGGCTGTCGCTGGCGAGCAGCGGGATCACGACGACGGCCAGCAGCGCGACCACGTGAACGCCGATCGAGACGGGGAGCGCGGAGAAGCGATGGCTGCGGACGGAAGGGCGGGGGTCGGACACCTGGCGGAAGAGTTCGCGCATGGCTCGCCTCCTTGCCGGTTGCCCGCCCGCATTCGCGCACGCGGCGTTTGCGACGGGCGGCATCGTCGAGGTGGAGGAGAGCGCTCTCCGTTCTTACTTCGTTGGACACCACGGGCTGCGGCGGGTTCCGCGGCCGACAGCCGACCACCGGCTCCTACTTGCCTTCCTTGTCCAATTCCCGCCGGGCGACGAGGAATCCGAGGTCGTCCCAGCTGGTGGGGGGACGCTGGCGACGGTCGCCGGACCGGCGGTCCACCGCGGCGGCGCCGCCCGACCGGCGGCGGTCACCGAGCCGCCGGTCCAACATCACGTCGACGGGGCGGTCCCTGAACGTTTCGCTGAGGACACGGAGCCTTTCGAGGTCCCCGCGCCGGAACACCATCAAGTACGCGAACCGAGACGGGGTGGAATCCGGACGGTCCATCGGTCGGTACCCTCCGCGTCGGCCCAGGAGCCGGTTCGCCACATTCTAGCCGGCTCGGCCGCCTCCGCTCCACGAGAAGCGCCGATGTGAGGAAAGAACCGGCAAGTTGCCTCGCCGGGGCCGCGTGGCCTCGCGCCGCCTATTCGTTGACGTGCAGGATGGTCAGCTTGTTCAGCACGACCGGCGTCACCGGCCGATCGCCGGGGCCGGTGCGCACCGAGCCGATCTTCGTGACGACGTCCATGCCATCCACCACCTCGCCGAAGATCGTGTGCTTGTTGTTCAGCCACGCGGTCGGGGAGAGCGTGATGAAGAACTGGCTGCCGTTGGTGCCCGGCCCGCGGTTCGCCATGGCCAGCAGGCCGGCGCGGTCGAAGGTGAGCTTCGGGTCGAACTCGTCCGCGAAGGTGTAGTTCGGGCCGCCCCGGCCGGTTCCCAGCGGGTCGCCGCCTTGAATCATGAACCCCGCGATGATCCTGTGGAAGACGAGCCCGTCGTAGAACGGCTTCACTTGCCCGGGCTTTCCGCTCGCCGGGTCTTTCGTGCCCTCCGCCAGGCCGATGAAGTTCGCCACCGTCTTCGGGGCGCGGTCCTCGAACAATCGCACGACGAACTCGCCTTCTGACGTGGAGAAGCGCGCGTAAGTTCCGGGTGTCAAAGTGTGCTCCTTCGAGATGGGCGCCTGGGACTGGGCCGCCACAGCAGGCCGCAGCCCCGCACCAGCGACGGTGGTGACGGCGGCCCTCGTCGCGCGCGCCACCCCGCCGGCGCGAAGCGGCGCGGCGGAGCCATGCCCGGCGAGGACCAGCGCGGCGGCGAGGGACGAGGCGATCAGGCGCATGCAACAGGCGGGCTCGGGGCCCGACGCGCGGGGCTCGGGCCGCCGGCCGAACAGACGAGTATCACGCGGCGGCCGGCCGCGGGTCAATTCAGTTAGAATACACTGCTGGTTTCGGCCTGCGGCCCTTCGACTTCGCCTGAGGGCAGACCCGGGCGGAGTCGAGGGGCGGTTGGCGGCGGTCCTTCGTGGCCCGGCCGCGAGTCGCGAGCCGCAAGTCGCACGCCACTACTGTTCAGGAGGTCATGACCATGAAGATGTTCCGTCGCCTTGTCGTCCTCGGGGCCGTCGCGGCGCTCGCCGTTTCCGTTGCCGGCGCCCAGACACCGGCCGCCGCCAAGCCGAACCTGAGGAACCCGGCTGCCTTCAAGGAACAGGCGCCCGCGGTGTTCAAGGCCAACTTCGACACCAGCGCCGGCACCTTCGTCATCGAGGTGCACCGCGACTGGGCGCCGAACGGCGCCGATCGGTTCTACAACCTGGTGAAGAACGGCTACTTCGATGGCGTGAAGTTCTTCCGTGTCATCCCCGGCTTCATGGTGCAGTTCGGGATGCACGGCGACCCGGCGGTGCAGTCGGCGTGGACGGGCGCGCGCATCCAGGACGACCCGGTCAAGGAGAGCAACAAGCGGGGCACGATCACGTTCGCGAAGCCCGGCGCGCCCAACGCGCGGACGACCCAGCTGTTCATCAACTTCGCCGACAACGCCAGCCTCGACAAGGACGGCTTTGCGCCGTTCGGCAAGGTCATCACCGGGATGACCGTGGTGGACAAGATCAACGCGAAGTACGGCGCGACGCCCGGCAACGACCAGGGCAATATCGCGTCGGGCGGCAACGCGTACCTCGACAAGACCTACCCGGGCCTGGACTTCATCAAGAAGGCCACGATCGAGCCGTAGGGCAGTATGCGCCGACTCGACCCGACCGCCGCGCTGCAGCGCGGAATCAACGCCGACCCGTTCGCCGTCCTGGGTCCGCACCAGGAAGCGGTGGCCGGCACATCCGCCCTCGTCGTCCGGTTCTTCCACCCGGACGCCGAGGAGGTGGAGTTGATCACGGCTGTCGCGGCGGGGCCCGTCCGGATGGCGCGGATCGAAGGGACCGACCTGTTCGAGGGCGCGGTGCCGGGGTGGACGGGCGACGCGCTGGCGGTGGACTACCGCCTGCGCGTCAGGTGGAAGGACGGCCGTTCGAGCGAGGTCGACGATGCCTACCGGTTCGGCCGGATCCTGAGCGACTTCGACCTGCACTTGCTGAGCGAGGGCACCCAGCTTCGCGCGTACGAGAAGCTCGGGGCGCACCCGATGCACTGCGGGCCGGTTGCCGGCGTGCACTTCGCGGTATGGGCGCCCAACGCCGATCGCGTCTCGGTCGTCGGCGACTTCAACCGGTGGGACGGGCGCGTGCACCCGATGCGCCTGCTGCTGCCGCACGGCGTGTGGGAGATCTTCATCCCGGGGATTCGGGCCCGGCGAGAAGTACAAGTTCGAGCTGCGGGCGAAGGCCGGCCAGGTGTTCACCAAAGCCGACCCGTACGCGATGCGCTTCGAGCTGCCGCCACGTTCCGCGTCCGTGGTCACCGCTCCCGTGCGCTACCAGTGGGGCGACCAGTCGTGGATGGAGGAGCGCCCGCGCCAGAACAGCTGGCTCGACCGGCCGATGTCCGTCTACGAAGTGCACCTCGGCTCCTGGGCCCGCGCGGCGGACGGCAAGCGGTTCCTCACGTACCGGGAGCTCGCCGAGCGCCTGGTGCCCTACGTTCGCGACATGGGCTTCACGCACATCGAGCTGCTCCCGGTGATGGAGCACCCGTTCGGCGGGTCGTGGGGCTACCAGGTGGTGGGGTTCTTCGCGCCGACGAGGCGCATGGGCGACCCCGACGACTTCCGCGCGTTCGTCGACGCGTGCCACCGGTCGGGGATCGGCGTCCTGCTCGACTGGGTGCCGGGGCATTTCCCGAAGGACGCGCACGGGCTCGCGCGCTTCGACGGCACGGCGCTGTACGAGCACGACGACCCGCGCAGGGGCGAGCAGCAGGACTGGGGCACGCTGATCTTCAACTACGGGCGCAACGAGGTCCGCAGCTTCCTGTTGAGCAGCGCGCTGTTCTGGCTCGAGCAGTACCACCTGGACGGGCTGCGCGTGGACGCGGTGGCGTCGATGCTCTACCTCGATTACTCGCGCGCGCAGGGCCAGTGGCTGCCGAACAAGTACGGCGGCCGCGAGAACCTCGAGGCGATCGACTTCCTGCGGACCTTGAACACGCTCACGCACAGCGAGCAGCCCGGCTCCATCACGGCGGCCGAGGAATCGACCGCCTGGCCCGGCGTCAGCCGGCCCGTGCACCTCGGCGGCCTCGGCTTCACGTTCAAGTGGAACATGGGCTGGATGCACGACATCCTGGACTACATGAAGCAGGACCCGGTCTTCCGCCGCTGGGCGCACAACCACCTGACGTTCTCGATGCTCTACGCCTACCACGAGAACTTCATCCTGCCGCTCTCCCACGACGAGGTCGTGCACGGCAAGGGCTCGATGATCGGGAAGATGGCGGGCGACAGCTGGCAGAAGGCGGCGAACCTGCGGGCGCTCTACGGGTTCCTGTTCGGGCACCCGGGGAAGAAGCTGCTCTTCATGGGCAGCGAGTTCGGGCAGTGGCCGGAGTGGAACCACGACGGCGGCCTCGAGTGGGCGCACGTCGACGCGGCGCCGCACGCGGGGCTGCGCAACCTGGTGCGCGACCTCAACCGCCTCTATCGGTCGGAGCCGGCGCTCTTCGAACAGGACTTCGACCCGAAGGGCTTCCGCTGGATCGACTGCAACGACCACGAGAACAGCGTCGTCTCGTTTCTGCGCGTCGGTCGCTCGCCGGGCGACTCGGTCGTCGTCGTCCTGAACCTGACGCCGGTCGTGCGGCACGGTTACGTCGTGGGTGTTCCCGAGCCGGGCCTCTACCGCGAGCTGATCAACACCGACAGCGAGATCTACGGCGGCTCGAACCAGGGCAACGCCGGCGAAGTGGCCACGCAGATGGTTCCGGCCCACGGCCACGCGCAGCGGCTGCAGCTGCTGCTGCCGCCGCTGTCGGCGCTGTTCCTGAAGAAGACGACGCCTTGACGCGCCAGTCGGCCTGCGGCTGCCGGCCCTCTCTTCGAGGCCGCTCGAGGCGCCCGGAACACCGTCGAGCGGCGCGGCGCACGCCGCGTCGCGCCCGTTTGTGCGTTCCCCCCTCGGTGACGGGACGACTACTACCTCTTTGGCTTCCGCCTGTGCAGGGAGCGCTCTGATCGCGGTCCACGCGAGTCCCGGCCGACGTCGGCCTCGTCCGTGCGGCTACGTCCCCTGCAGGAACCGAACCGTCGTCTCTGAAAACGGATCTTCCGTTACCCGGGCAAGAGAGGGCGGGGCGAGCCCAGCCAGACACCCCCGCTAGTCCGTCCCATGGTCACCGCCGCGCATGGTACCCAAAGTACCAATCGAGACGTGACCTGGGTACCTGCGACATCTTGCCGCACGGCCGAGCGCCGCGACTCCCCTGACAATCTTCGGACGGAGCGTGATGTGCGCTGCACGGAGTCCGTCGTTCACGAAAAGCGAGGCGAGTCATGGGAGTCGGACGAACAATGGCAGACCGTCTGTTGGCACGGTCGATTGTCGCCGTCGCGGCGATCCTGCTCGGCGCAGGAACTGCGCCGGCCCAATCGGCGAAGGTCCTGTTGACGGGCACGGTGGTGGATCCCTCCGGCCTGGGCGTACCGGGCGTCGAGCTGACACTCGGCGACACCATCACGGGCACGTCGAGATCCGCGGTCAGCGACGCGTCGGGGCGGTATCGCCTGCCGGACCTGCCGGCAGGCCGGTACCGCCTCGACGTCAATCACCCGGGCTTCGCACCGTACTCCCGCGACGTGCGCCTGGACGAGGTCCCCGCCGAGTCGCTGGACATACGACTTCAGCTCCAACCCCTCAAGGAATCCGTTACGGTCAGGACCAGCCACGTCGCGTGGAGCGACTCCGAGTTCGGCAGGGAGTTCCCGGCCCCGCCGAACCCGTTTGCCGTCGACACGGCGCAACTCCTCGAGTCGCAGCCAGGGGTCGCCCTCTACGGCAACGGCGGCGTGTCGCGCCTGCCGGCCATTCACGGCATGGCCGACGATCGGGTGCGGATCAAGGTGGACGGCATGGATCTCATTTCCGCCTGTGCGAACCACATGAACCCTCCGCTCTCCTACATCGATCCATCGCGCGTCGGCAGCATCAACGTGTTTGCCGGCATCACGCCGGTGAGCGTGGGCGGCGACAGCATCGGAGGCACGATCCTGGTCGAGTCGCCCCGTCCCGAGTTCGTCGCGCCCGCGCAGCACCTCTCGCTGAACGCCAGGGCCCAGACCTCCTATCGCGGCAAGGGCAACGGCTACGGCAGCGTCCTTCAGTTCACGATGGCGGGCGAGTCGCTGAGCATGACGTACAACGGTTCCTTCTCGGCCGCCGACAACTACAAGGCGAGCCAGGACTTCAAGCCTGCCGGGGATGCTGCGGTGGGCCGCGGCTGGCTGGGCGGCGACGAAGTCGGGTCTTCCAGGTACGAAGCCCAGAACCACGTGCTCGGCTTCGCGCTCCGCCGGGGGAGACCACCTGGTCGATCTGAACCTCGGCCTCCAGTTCATCCCGTACCAGGGATTCCCCAACCAGCGCATGGACATGACCAGAAACGACAGCGGGCGCGGCAACCTCCGCTACACCGGGCAGTTCGTGTGGGGTGTGCTCGACGCTCGCGCGTACGGCGACTACACGCGGCACTCGATGGACTTCGGCAACGACAAGCAGTACGACTACGGCAGCGCGGCGACCATCCTGGCGCCGGGCATGCCCATGGAGACGAAGGGCGTGAACCTGGGCGCCTCGGTCAAGGCGGAGATCCCGCTGACGACGCGCTACGCGTCTGAGACTGGGTGGCGAAGCCCAGCGCTATCGTCTGAACGACTGGTGGCCGCCGTCACCCTCGGTCCTGCCGCCCGGCTACACCGTCGGGGGCATGGCACCGGACACGTTCATCAACATCAACGACGGTCGTCGTGATCGCCTGGCCGCCTACGCCGAATGGGAGGCCATCTGGGGCCCGAAGTGGCGCAGCCTGTTCGGGATCCGTACCGACAACGTGCTGATGAACACGGGCGCGGTCCACGGGTACAACGACACGATGATGTACAACGGCGCGCCCCTGTACCCTGCGACCACGTTCAACGGACGCGACCGAAAACGCACCGACAACAACATCGACGTGACGGCGCTGAGCCGCTATGCGCCGTCGCCGACGCTCGACTTCGAGGCCGGGTACGCCCGGAAGACCCGTTCGCCGAACCTCTACGAACGCTACGCGTGGTCGACGAACACCATGGCGATGGAGATGATCAATTTCGCAGGGGACGGCAACTACTACGTCGGCAACCTCGACCTGGTGCCGGAAACAGCGCACACCGTCAGCGCTTCGGCGAACTGGCACGCCGCGGTCACGGCGGAACGCGGGATCGCGGTCACTCCCTACTACACCGTCGTGCAGGACTACGTCGATGCCCGTCGGTGCCCGACCTCGGTGTGCGGCAGCTCTGCCGCGGTGAGGGCCAGCCTGACGGCGACGAGCGGATTCGTCTACCTGCAGTTCGTGAACCAAGACTCTGAGCTGTACGGCGTCGATGTGTCCGGCCACTCCCAGCTGGCGCGGTTGGACCGATACGGCCGCTTCAGCGCGACCGGCACGTTGAGCGTGGTTCGGGGCAGGTACCACACCGGCGACGACAATCTCTACAACATCATGCCGGTCACCGCCCGGCTCGCCGTCGTTCACGCGCTGGGCGGTTGGACGAACGTGCTCGACGTTCAACTGGTCGGCAGCAAGACGAACCTGTCGCGCGTTCGCAACGAGATCGGAACAGGCGGCTACGGCCTTGTGGCCCTGCGAACCAGTTACGGATGGAAGGCCGCGCGGATCGATGTCGGAGTCGAGAACCTCCTCGACACCTTCTACTCCCCTCCATTGGGCGGCACCTACGTCGGCCAGGGGGCGACGATGTCGGGATCTGCGATTCCCTGGGGGATTCCGATCGCCGGCGCGGGACGGGCGCTCTATGTGAACCTGTCGCTGACGTTCCACTCCAGGTGACCCGCCGGAGGCGGCGGCGATACGTGCCTCCGGCGCCGGCCGACCCTTCCACGGGTCCAGGCACGCCTTGAACCTGCCGTTCGTGACGTCGAGCAGTCGTCGCCCGTGGCCTTGCACACGGGCCAGTTCGGCCGGCCGGTCGCGTTGGGGCTGCCGGTTGCGGCAGAGGCCGCCCAGTAGGCGTGGCGGGAACTCGTCATGGTACGGGGTCCCGCCTGCGCAGAACCCCTTGCCGAGCTCGAGAAGGACGTCTTCGATGCGGTCGATGATCGCCTGCTCGAGGTCGCGCTCGAGCCATGTGTCGCGCTCGGGCAAGTCGAGGAACTCGACCACGAAGTCAGCGCTCTACCGGGCGCTTCGGACGAACCGGTTTCTTCACGACCTGGAACGTGATCTCGCCCATCCACAACATCTGGATCTTCGCCGAGTTGATGTCGCCGGGGCCTCCATCGGCATGACGAATGAGGATCTGCAATGGCACATTGCCCCTACCAGGCTTTCGGTTGACGAGCGACACGAGGCCGGGCACAACCATGTAGCTGCCACGGTCTGGTTTGATCAGACACCAATTCGTGAATGTCAAACCACCCTCGGGGGGCGTCGTGGCCAAGTTATCCCCGGCGCTCGCCACGTACGCGCCTCGATATGGAATCGCAAGCTCCATGAGGACACCATTCAGCCGTCCACCATCGAAGCTGCCGTGGATTCTGAAGGCCAGCGTCATCACGTCAGCGGAAACAACCGTGTACCGCAGGAGTTTGATGTCGTCGATCGTGACCTGCCCAGTTCCCAGATATGGCGACAACGTCACGGCCGTCTTCGGGATGTCTGTCCATGGCATGGGCGTACCTCAGGCTTGGAGTGTCGGCACAATCCTGAAGACCAGGAGGACGATGATCACCGTCCCGATGACGACCAGGACTGTGTTGTTGTTCTTGTTCATAACTCGTCTCCTCAGCCGGCCTCATGCGGAGACGGCCCTGGGTTGTGGGTTGTGCCAAGCGCCGTCAGTCGCAACGAGCGCGTCCGCCTCGCGCGGACCCCACGTGCCGCGCCTGTACGGGAGGACTGGGTGATGGGTCTCAAGCACCGGCTCGACCGCCGCCCATGCGGCTTCGACCGCATCTTCCCGGGTGAAGAGCGCTCCATCGCCCGCCATGGCATCCCCCAGGAGCAGTTCGTAGGGCAGTTCTGCGCCCGGCTGCTCTTCGGCCAGGTAGAGCTCTTGCTGATCGCCCACGAACTCCTTTCCCGCGCGCTTCACGCGAGCGGCCAGCGCAACGGCGGAGCTTGGAGACAGCCTGAAACGTACATAGTTCCCGATGTCGCTGACTGTCGCCGAGTCGACGAAGAGCCGTTGCGGCGGTGCCTTCAGCTCGACCACGACTTCGGCCGCGGTGTACGCCAGGCACTTGCCGGAGCGCAAGTACCACGGCACCCCCGCCCACCGCCACGAGTCGATGAACAAGCGCAGGGCGCAGAAGGTTTCGACGTCTGAGCGTTTCGCGACGCCGGGCTCCTTCCGATAGCCGGCATACTGGCCGCGCACCACGTCTTTGGCCCTGAGAGGGCGCATCGCCTGGAAGACCTTGGCCTTCTCGGTGTGCACGGCTCCATAGCCCCTGTAGGCCGGCGGTTCCATGGCAAGCAGGGCGACAATCTGGAAGAGGTGGTTCTGGATCACGTCGCGCAGACAGCCAGCGGTTTCGTAGAATGCGCCGCGGTTCTCCACGCCGAAATCCTCGGACAGGGTGATCTGAACGCTGGCCACAACGTTGCGGTTCCAGAACGGCTCGAGGAACGAATTGGCGAAGCGGAAATAGAGGATGTTCATGATCGCCTCCTTGCCCAGGAAGTGATCGATGCGGAAGATCGAGTCCTCCGGGAACACCAGGTGCGCGACGCGGTTGAGCTCCCTCGCCGAGGCCAAGTCTCGCCCGAAAGGCTTTTCGACGATGACGCGGGCGGAGTCAGCCAGTGTCGCGGCGCCCAGCCCTTTGATCACCGTCTCGAAGAGCGACGGCGGGATGGCCAGGTAGTGCGCCGGGCGCCGGTGGCTGCCGAGCGCCGTCTTGATGGCCCTGAACGTGTCCGGGTCGTTGTAGTCGCCACCGACGTAGGTCAGCAGAGACAGCAGATGACGGAAGGCACGCGGGTTCGTGATTCCGCCGGATTGTTCGATGCTGTCTTTCACGCGCTCGCGCAGCTGCACGAGGCTCCATTTTGGGAAGGCCACGCCAACGACCGGGACCTTCAGGGCACCTCGTGTCGCCATCGCATAGAGCGCCGGGAAGATCATCTTGTGGGCGAGATCGCCGGTCGCGCCGAATAACACCAGGGCGTCCGAGTGAAGCTCAGGCATGATGTTCCCACAGACGGTAGCCGCCAGTGAACGCATTGGCGTTGGAGCCGAGCCTGACGCCCTTCGGAGGGGTCCGCAGCACCTTCGCGTAGTTCCCGCCATCGACGACGATGTCCCCGGATTGCAGGTGCCGCGACAGTTCGCCCAGCGTCGGGTCCACGACCGCTGCGGGGAGCATCAACCACACCACCCGGGGCGTCTGGAGCGTTCTGACGAACTCCTCGAGTGAGTGCGTTGCGGTCGCTCCTTGGTTCGCCGATGGCGCCATCGTCGCTGGCTGCGAGTCGAAGACCACACAGGCGTGCCCCCCGCGCAGGACGCGATGCACCATGCTGCCGCCCATCCGTCCGAGGCCGATCATTCCCAGTTGCATGCTGATGAACTCCTTCCCATGACTCTCGACGCCCTCGATCGGAACATCGACGAGTCCCCCCGGGGCCGAGAACCAGACATCCCCAGTACCCAGCATCACGGATCGGGTCGGCCGGCGCCGTCTCCTTTTGCACATGGTTCGGCGCGGGGGGGCCGTCCCACTGCTGCACCCACAGGACGTCTCTTTCTGTACATCGCGGGTTCTCAGGCCTTCGTATCGTGGAGGTTGGAGTGGCGTCCCGGCGCGATGCACGGTTCTCCAATGGCGTCCGGCGCGCTCCATCGAGGGACATGAACTCAGCGACAGGAGGAAGACAGATGCTACGCAACGTGAAGGGTCTGCGGGGCTACAGGATTCGCGCGACGGATGGCGTCATCGGCGAAGTGGAGGACCTGTACTTCGACGACGAGGACTGGGCGATCCGTTACCTCATCGTCGACACGGGCAACTGGCTGTCGGGCAGGAAAGTACTGGTCTCACCGCTCGCCATCGGTCATCCAGACTGGTTGGGCCAACTGCTGCCCGTGTCGCTGACGAAGGCGCAAGTTGAACGCAGTCCCGACATCGACACCAGGAAGCCCGTATCACGACAGTACGAAACCGAGTTCCTGGGGTACTACGGCTACCCGCACTACTGGGGCGGCGCCGGTCTCTGGGGCATGGGCGCGTACCCCGGCAGCCTGACGACGGAGGGCACGTTCGAAGAGGAACTGCGGGCGCGACGGCGGTCGGCACGGACGACACACGACGACGGCCACCTGCGCAGTTGCCACGTGGTCACTGGGTATCACATCCACGCGACGGACGGCGATATCGGTCACGTATCGGACTTTCTCGTGGACGATCGCTCCTGGGCGATTCGCTACCTGATCGTGGACACGAGCAACTGGTGGGGTGGCCACACGGTGCTCGTCGCGCCGGAGTGGATCGAGGGAGTGAGCTGGCCAGATGCCAAGGTATCCATCGACATGACTCGGCACGCCGTCCAAACCGCGCCGCGGTACGATCCGGCGGCACAACTCGACCGTGAGAAGGAAGAGGGGATGTACCAGCATTACGGCCGCACCGGGTATTGGGCCACCACAGCCATGAAAGACGCTGCAGCGCGGTCTGGAAGGTGAGGGCGGTCCGGAAGACTGGGCCGCTCATTGGTCTGGCGCATTCTTCCGTGTCTGCCTCGGCCGCAGCCGCTACGCCTCCGCCAACCACGTCCGCGCCTGCGCGGCGTCGGCGTGATCGAGGTACCGGATCGTGGCTTTCGTGAACGGCTTACAGAACGTCGCCATGCCCTGCTGCCACCTCTTCTCCCCGACCATCGCCAGTCTCTCGATGTCGGAGAAGTGATGAATGGCGAACTTGGTGTCCGCCCACAGCGCGCCGGCTTCCCAGCCGTGGAAGTCGGTCATGTCGAACAGGACGCGCAAGTGCCCGTGCTGTTTGACCAGTCGCTCGAACTCGGGCACGAAATGGTCGTAATCCGCACTTTCCAGCGTGCCGCTGACGTGCACGGCAAGCAGTGTGCCGCCGCTTTCTTCCTTGAGTTGAATGGGCATTTCGGACTCCCGTGAGTGGTTACGGCTTGGCGAGAGGCTGGATCCCCGTCCATTTCCAGTCGCGGATCTCAGGCATATCCTCGCCGTGCTTGTCGATGTACTGCCTGTGCTCGATCAGTTTGTCCTTGAGCTGCTGCTTCAGGTAGATGCCCTTGTCGCCGGTCTGCGGCAGGCGATCGATGACGTCCATCACGAGGTGGAACCGATCCAGATCGTTCAGCACCGTCATGTCGAACGGCGTGGTGATGGTGCCCTCTTCCTTGTAGCCGCGTACGTGGATGTTGTCGTGGTTGGTGCGGCGGTAGGTCAGCCGGTGAATCAACCACGGGTAGGCGTGGAACGCGAAGATGACCGGCTTGTCTTTCGTGAAGAGTTCGTCGAAATCGATGTCGCTCAAGCCGTGCGGGTGCTCGGTCTGCGGCTGCAGCCTCATGAGGTCAACGACGTTGACGACGCGGATCTTCAAGTAGGGGAGATGTTTGCGCAACAGGGAGACGGCGGCGAGAGTCTCCAGCGTGGGCACGTCGCCACAGCAGGCCATGACCACGTCGGGCGCCACGCCCTGGTCGTTGCTGGCCCATTGCCAGATGCCGATGCCCTCGGTGCAGTGCTTGACCGCCGCGTCCATCGTCAGCCACTGCGGCGCCGGGTGTTTGCCCGCGATCACGACGTTGACGTAGTGCCGGCTGCGCAGGCAGTGGTCCATCACCGAGAGCAGGCAGTTGGCATCCGGCGGAAAGTACACGCGCACGACCCCGGCCTTCTTGTTCATGACGACGTCGATGAACCCGGGATCCTGATGGGTGAAGCCGTTGTGATCCTGGCGCCACACGTGCGACGCCAGCAGGTAGTTCAGCGAGGCGATCGTCCGGCGCCACGGCAGATGCGAGGTGACCTCCAGCCACTTGGCGTGCTGGTTGAACATCGAATCGACGATGTGGATGAACGCCTCGTAACAGTTGAAGAGTCCATGCCGCCCGGTGAGCAGGTAGCCCTCGAGCCAGCCCTCGCACTGGTGCTCGCTGAGCATCGAGTCCAGCACACGCCCGGCGGGCGCGAGAAACTCATCGTTCGGCGCTGTGGCAGCGTCCCACTGGCGCGGGGTCACCTCGAACAGGGCCTCGAGACCGTTCGAGAGCGTCTCGTCAGGGCCGAAGACCCGGAAGTTCCGCGGCTTCTCATTCAGCTTCGCCACGTCGCGCAGGAAACGTCCGAGCACATGCGTATCGCCTATGCCGGGTGCTCCCGGGGTGGGCACATCGACCGCGTACGTGCGAAAATCCGGCATCCGCAAATCGTGGAGCAGCATGCCGCCGTTGGCGTGGGGATTTGCGCCCATGCGGCGCTCGCCCCTGGGCGCCAGTTCGGCCAGTTCCGGCTTCAGGCGGCCCTCGTCGTCGAAGAGTTCCTCCGGCCGGTAGCTCCGCAGCCAGTCCTCCAACAGTCTGAGGTGTTCGGGATGGGTGGCCGGGTCGGAGATTGGCACCTGATGCGCCCGGAACGTGCCTTCAATCGGTCGGCCATCGACCACCTTCGGCCCCGTCCAGCCCTTGGGGGAATTGAGGACGATCATCGGCCAGCGCGGACGCGTGAGGTCGCCGCGTGCGCGAGCGTTGTCCTGGATGCTTTTGATCTGCTCCACGGCGGTGTCGAGCGCCGTAGCCATGGCCTCGTGCATGAACGCGGGCTGACGGCCCTCGACGAAGATGGGCGTCCATCCGTAGCCGCGCAGCAACTGGTCCAATTCCTCGGGCTCGATGCGGGCGAGGACGGTCGGGTTGGAGATCTTGTAGCCGTTGAGATGGAGGATCGGCAGCACCGCGCCATCGGTGGCGGGATTGAGGAACTTGTTGGAATGCCACGCCGTGGCCAGCGGCCCGGTTTCGGCCTCGCCATCCCCGACAACACAGGCGACGACAAGGTGAGGATTGTCGAACACCGCCCCGAACGCGTGGCTCAGGGAATAGCCCAGCTCGCCGCCTTCGTGGATCGAACCCGGGCACTCCGGCGAGGCGTGGCTAGGAATGCCGCCGGGAAACGAGAACTGAAGAAACAGCTTCCGCAGACCGGCCTCGTCCTGGCTGATGTCGGGATACACCTCGCTATACGTGCCCTCGAGGTAGGTGTTGCCGACGACCGCCGGGCCCCCGTGGCCCGGGCCGGAGACGTAAATCATGTCGAGGTCGTACTTCTTGATCACGCGGTTCAAGTGCACGTAGATGAAGTTCTGCCCGGGTGTCGTTCCCCAGTGTCCCAGCAGCATGCGCTTCACGTCCGTGAGCATCAACGGCCGCTTCAGCAATGGATTGTCGAACAGGTAGATCTGGCCGACCGACAGGTAGTTGGCGGCTCGCCAGTACCCGTCCATCTTGTGCAGCAGGTCCGGCGTCAGGGTGTTGGTGATCATGGTTCACGTGTCTCGTCGAGCCGGGCTGAGATTGAGGACGCGGGTGACGGACTTCGCAATCATGAGCTCCTCGTCGGTGCGGATGACCCGCACCGTGACACGACCGGAGTCCTTCGAGATCAGCGGAGCGTTCTTCGCATTACGCGTACGATGCAAGGCAATGCCAAGAGAACCGAGGCCGTCGCAGATCCGCTCACGGATGAGCGGCGCGTTTTCGCCGATGCCGCCCGCGAAGACGAGCGTGTCGAGGCCACCGAGCACAGCGGCGAAGCCGCCGATCCACTTCTTCGCCTGATAGCAGAACAGCGCCACGGCTTCAGCCGACCGCACGTCACCGGCTTCCTGCGCGAGCAGATCGCGCAGGTCAGAACTGGTTCCGGATACGCCGAGCAGGCCGGATTCGTGATTCACCATCCGCTGAAAGCGCGCCGCGGTCATGCCCTCGGTGCGCGCCAGGAAGTAGACCAGGCCGGGATCCAGCCGCCGTTCAGTGTCAGAACACAGGGCACTCCAGATGTCATGGGCCGACTCCCGAGAGGCAACCATGTTCCCCGCCGGACGCGGTGGATCGCGACCGGCACGGTCGCCTGTCACCGACGTCAGGCGCAGCAGTTCTGTGTCTTCCCGTCGTGATGTTCGGCGCCCAGGAGGATCTCTTTGCTCTTGGCCACTTCGTCGCGAGTCCCGTGGGCGATGACCACGAACTTGCCTGCCTTGATCTGCGTTTCGTAGGTGAGGACGCTGTCCTTGGGAATGCCGATGCTGTAAGCTTCTTCGGTCGAGTAATCTCGACCGACGATCGACAGCGTCTGCATGTTGAAGCCCGACTTCTGGAGTGTGCGGATGGCAACTTCGGCGGCCTGATGGCTGTCGAAGACGGCAACGGCGCTTCGGTGATCTGAAGCCGCGACATGGGGCGACGTCTCCAACCACAATCTCTACGATCCTGCCCGACCCTCGAACGCCGATGTACCAAAGTGAACACGGCGAGCGGCAAACGAGCCCGTGAACATCCCGAACGAGCCTCGACACGCCAGGCGCGCCCTGTAACAGCCCAACGACTTGGACTACAAACGAGCGCGTCTGACTGATCGAGGCGAGTTCCTTCGACCCTCGTCCTCCGATCCGGCTCCGCCCTGCTCTACTTCGCTGCGGGTTTCGCTAAGCCCTGACTCTCGAGCCAGGCATAGAATTGATCAATCCAATGATCGCTGGTCGTGCCTTGCTTCGCCATTCCGAAACCGTGTCCCCCGGACCGGTATATGTGCACTTCGGGGGTCGACCCGGCCGCAGTCAGGGCCGCGTAGAAACGTGCACAGGCGGCTCCAGCCGTTGTGTCGTCCTGAGCCCAGGCGAGGAAAACAGGCGGCAGGTTCTGGGGAATCGTGGGAACCGCTCCGAACGGACCGCCATAGATGGGAGCGGCGAACGCCGGCCGTAACGACGGATCCTCCTGGAGCAGGACGCCCGAGGCGACCATGGCTCCGGCGGAGAAGCCGACGATCCCGATACGGGCTGGCGCCAGGCCAAATTCTCCAGCGCGCTGCCGCAGCAGCTTGAGCGCCTGAACTCCATCTGCGATACCGAATTGTCCAATGTCATCCATGCTGCGGCCGGGTCCATTCGCGGCTCCTGCCGGAGGCCCTGCGCTGGCCGAAGCTCCCCCGCGCCCGCCCGGCGCCGGCGGTGGCCCGGGGTTCCCCCGCCCTCCCGCGCCCCCACCACGGCGCGCCTGGAAGGCCGCGATGTCCTCCGGCGTCATCTGGCGGACTCGGTACTTCAGGACAAAACTCGCGATCCCTCTCTCCTGAAGCCAACTCGCGACGCGATGACCCTCTTTGTCGATCGCCAGATAAGCGAACCCGCCGCCCGGGGCGATGACCACGCCGGTGCCGGTGGCCTCGCTCTTCTCCGGAAGGTAAGCGATGAGGGTTGGGGTGACAACGTTAGCGACGCGATCGGTGTCGGCCCCCTTCATCACAACTTCCGGCTGCGACCAGTTCTCAGAACCGGGAGCGACGCCGGGCCAGACCTTGATCGTTCGTTCTTGGGCGGCCGCGCTCCACGCCAGGAGGAGCATGGCTCCAGCCACTGGAATCATCTGTCTGGTTCGCATGGTCTTCATTCCTCCCACACTTCGATTGTCGTCATTTCCCGAGTGACCTGCCGGACCCGCAGGCGGGGTTGCTGGCCTGCGGGATGGCGAAAAACGAGACGCTTGCCGGAGGCAGAGCCTGGACGCCGGCGGGCACCCGGACTCCCGCGATCACCGGCACGTCGCCGTTTGCCGTCAGCGTGAGTGCACTGCCGTTCAGGTCCACCCGGTGGTCCATCGGGTCCTTGGCGGTCAACGTGTAGCGGTCGGCCTGAAACGGAATGCCGATTTCGTGGTCCGCCCCCGCATCCGTGTTGATGGCAAGTACAGCGACTCCGCCACTGACCCCACGGAGACAGTGCGCGTACAGATGGACGCTGGCGGAACCGGGCGAACCCGCATCGAGGACCGTCGCGTCCATCAACTTCCTCCACAGCACGGCGCTCCAGTAGTTCGGACGCGGAGCGAGGGTGTCCTGATCAATCAGAGCGTAGTCGCTGGCGGCGAGGGTATTGTGGGCCACCACCTGAACGCCTCGCCTCGCGAGACGGCCAAGTTGATCCAGGTACCGGAACGTATCGAGGAACGCGGCGTTCCAAGGGTTGCCGCCGCACGACGCGCCGCCGGTCTCCGTCAGCCACACCGGCTTGCCCGGCTCGAACTGGTCCCGAATTCGCCGGTAGTAGGCCTCGGCCTGGTCCGTCTTCGACAGCCAGTCCTCCGAGAGCGCCTGGGCGGAGGTGGTCTGTTTCTCCGGCCCGCGGAACGAACAGCGCATCGCGCGCGCCCCGTAGAAGTGATAGGAGAACGCGTCGATGCCAGCGCCCGCCGCCGCCATCAGGTCCTCGCTCTTCATCCGGTACGTGCTGCTTTCCTCGCCGCTGGATCCTGGGCCCAGCACGACCGTGTTCGGCGCGGTCTTGCGGATGAAGGGCAGGAAGACTTTGAAGTCACGTCCATAGACGGCGGCGGAATAGGGCGTCCCCTGGCCGGTTCCGACCCCTTGGTTGGGCTCGTTGAACAACTCGACCGCCGCGATCTCGCCGTTCAGTCTCTTCGTGTATGCCAGAACCTTCTGGGCTTCGGTCGGGGTCCACACGCCATTCGCATCACGGACACCATCGCTGCCCGCGAACGAGGAGATGATCTTCGCATCGACGGCGTGCGAGAAGTCCACCACGCCTTTCCATTGTCTGCGGGTCAGGACGCCGTTGAATCCTTTGGGGGGAGTTGCCGGCGGCGGATCGTCGGAATCGTGAAAGTAGGTGGCATTGGCCCACGAACCGCTGACTCGTACGTAGGCGGGAGCAAGCGCGGCGGCCAACTTGCGCAACCTGGCGTCGTACAGATCGATCGGCGGCCGCATGGCGAACATGTCCGCGCTGGCCGCCGACAGGCTTTCCGGCAGTACCGCCTGGGTCGCACGCGGGGCGGGTGCAGTGGGGGATGTGGCCGGGGTTTTCTTGTAAGGGGCCCAGAAGCGCCCGCCCGTCACCTCCACCATTTCCACGTTGTACGACTGAAAACGGTCGTCGACTTTCCCGATACGCGGCATCGAGGAGGGCGACAACCCTCCTGCCGGCTGGCCAAGCAGCGAACTCGTGACGAGGCTCGCAGACCCGAGGACCGCGATCATGCCATTCCGAACCGAATTCGTCATTCTGAGGCCTTCCTCTCCATCCCCGCGTTGGTGAGGGTTCCCGCGTGCGCGGACCTTCGTTCTGGATTCGTGGGCAGGCGATCGATCGGGCGTGGTGCGCCACTCGTCGCGGGCCCCATGGTAACCGAACCACCGAACCATCGCTCGGTTCAATGTCGGCGAGATGTGCGACGAGGGGGTCGGCAGGGAGAAGGACAGGTCTGGCCCGAGGCGTTCGCCTCGGGCCGGAAGGAGGATCCGCGACGTCAGAACCGTTCCATCTCGCCGCGGTACGGGATGACCTGGCCTGCCCCCCGGGCTGCCTGACCTGTGGGGCGACCGCAAGAATGTGGACTTGAGCGAGGCAAGGGAGCTTTATACTGGACGACTCGGGGGGCGAGGAGATATGTTCAGTGGCCGTGCCCGACGCGAGCGCGATCGTCCAGGGGGCGGTCCCTCGGCCCGTAAGTGATCGCGGAAGATTGAGGGGTCTATCACAATTTCTATCACAATCGGGGGTGTCGGGCTGACCCACTCGCCCGTAACCCATTGATTCGACAGACACGGAGAGATGGCCGAGTGGTTGAAGGCGCACGCTTGGAAAGCGTGTGTAGGGGAAACTCTACCGAGGGTTCGAATCCCTCTCTCTCCGCCAACCTTCGCCAAGCGCTCGCTTCGCTCGCGGCTTCGGTTGGCAGGCCGCGTTCTGTGAGCGTCCGCGAAGGTTGTCCGCCGCAGCCGCGAGCGCAGCGAGCGCTCGGCGAAGGCGGACTGCCTACCAGAACCGCTTTATTTCCAAGCATTTACAGTCGTCTCGTGAGAGGGAGAGATTCCCTCGGTCGCAGGTCTGCTAAGCCATTTTCTGTCAACAACATGCGTCGGTGGAAACCCCGCGCTGAGCGGCGTCTCCACGAGGTCTCCACCGTGTTTTGGTTGGCAGGAGCGTGAAATGCCGGCGGGTTGGGGCGCCGCATGCCTGCGCTATACGTTGCGCTGGAGTTCGACGAATTCGAGCCCTCGAATCTCCGAGACAACGCGGATCTCGAGCGAGGGACGGCTGACGGCGCTCTCCATGACATTCAGGAGTTGGGTGAAGCGGGGCGAGCGCAACTCCTCGGCCAGCGCCTCCTCGGTCAACCAGTCCTCCGTGTAGCAGAGCACGGTCGGATTCTCCACCATGGCGCTCAGCATGGTCCCCGCGCAGGCTCGGGCCATAGTTGCCGGCCGCATGATGACCCGCAGGGTCTGAACCGCGTCCTGGACGCGGTCGGGCGCGACTGTCAAGCGGAGACACAACTGGACCATCGTTGATCTGTTCGCACATTCGATGCCGGACGCCAGCCCGCGGGTTCAGCGGCGAAATCCCCTGCAAGTGCGGCATCCGCCGGCCTGCCAGTGGTCCCAGCCGCGTCGGCGGTCTCGCGGTTTCTCCTGCATACGGGAGAAACCACAGGAGGCGGAGGATGACCAGCCACGGGGTGGATTCCATCGCCGGGCCTGCTAGAATGCGCGCGTGTCCGAACCACACGACATCCTGACGGACTGTTTCGAGCACCTGTTGTCCGTTCTTGCCCCGGCGTCCTCGACGTCTTCCACCTCGGCGAGTGACGAGGAGATGGGGGATCTCTGGGCAGACCTGCGCGTGCTTTGGCGTCGAGCGCGCGTCGATTTGGGAGTCGATCGAGACAGCATCGCCGGCCTTCGTCCAAACCTTCCGCTATCCGGCCGCAGACCACACCCCACAGTTCGTCAGCCATGACACGTATTGCGCCTGTCTTGCGCGCGCGATGCGAACGGTCGAGGGCATCGTCGCGTGCAGGCTCGAGGACCTGCACGGTGACGGCGTCCCACCCCAGGAACAGCTGGGGCTCGCTGGCTCCCTCGTCGCCCTACCGCTTTCTTCGGGCCGTGCGGTCTTCGGCGGCCTCGTCTTCGAATCGACGCGTGACCGGGCTTGGGAGCCGTCGCTCCTGGGGCGCCTCAGGATCGTCGGTCACCTGTTCGCCGGAGCGTTGGCGAGGCAACGGGCCGACGCCGCATTGAAGGAGGGCGAGGCGCGGGCCCGCCTGGCCGGGGCGGCCGGGGGCGTCGGGTTGTGGGAAGTGGAACTCTCCACGGGTCGGGTGTGGGCGAGCGTTGAGGCACGTGATCTCTACGGCATGTCCCGCGATGTTCCCATCACCGTGGAGGACGTGCTCGCAGCGATTCACCCGGACGATTGGGAGAGCACGCGCGCTCGGCTGCAGAGAGTGCTGCGGCAGGAAGACCCCGAGAGCGCCGAGTATCGCGTTCTCCTGCCCGATGGCACCGTCCGGTGGATCAACACGCGCGGACGGTCGAGCCCGGCACGGCCTGGCCATTCCCGCGATCGAATCATGGGCGTGTCCATCGATATCACGGCGGCGAAGCAGGCCCAGGCCGACCTGGTCGCCAGCCATGATCGCTACCGTTCTATCGTCGAATGCGCTCACGGGTGGGTATGGGAGGTGGACGCCAAGGGGGTATACACCTATTCGAGCCCGCAGGTCCTTGATGTCCTCGGCTACGCGCCTTCGGAAGTGCTCGGGAAGCGACCGTTCGACTTCATGCCGCCCGAAGAGGCGGTCCGCGTGGAACGGGAGTTCAGGGCGATCGCCGACGAACGCCGCTCGTTCCGCGTGCTCGAGAACGTCAATCGGCATAAGGACGGACGCCTCGTCATCCTGGAAACGAACGCCGAGGCGATCCTCGATGGCGAGGGCCAGCTGATCGGGTATCGGGGTATGGACCTCGACATCACCGAGCGCAAGAAGGCCATCGAATCGGCGAATGCCACCACGGCCTGGATGGCGACGGCGATCGAAGCCGCCGATCTCGGCGTTTCGGAAACGCTCGGCGCCCACGACCATCGTGCAACGAAGGTCGACGCGCGCCTTCGCGATATACTGGGCGCCCCGCCTGAGATGTCAGACGGTATTGCCAAATTCTGGGTCGCCCACCTTCACCCCGCGGATCGTGAGTACGCGCAAGAGGTGAACCGCCGCCTCGATGATGGTGATATCGATGATACTCACACCGAGTACCGTTACAACCACCCGCAGCGCGGCACGCGGTGGCTTGACCACGTGATTCGAGTCGTCGCTCGCGACCAAGCTGGTCTGGCGGCGCGGAGGGTGGGTGTCGTCCGTGACATCACGGACCTCAAGGAGCGGGAGGAGCGCCTCCGCCAGGCCCTCGACGAGCTGCAGCGCCTTCGCGACGAGTTGCACAAGGAGAACGTCTACCTGCGCACAGAGGTGCGGGCCCTCACCGGTCCCGACATGGTTGTCGGACACAGCCGGGCGATGAGGCAGGCGCTCGAGCTGATTACGCAGGTCGCGCCGACATCGTCTACCGTGCTGCTACTCGGCGAGACGGGCACGGGGAAGGAGCGCTTCGCGAACACCATCCACCAGCTGAGCCCGAGGCGCGATCGGGTGATGATTCGGGTGAATTGCGCCGCCATTCCGGCCACGCTGATCGAAACCGAGCTGTTCGGCCGGGAGAAGGGCGCGTACACCGGTGCCCTTGCGCGGCAGGCAGGCCGGTTCGAGTTGGCGAATGGCTCGACGATCTTCCTGGACGAGGTTGGCGACCTTTCGCCGGAGGTGCAGGTGAAGCTGCTGCGCGTCCTGCAAGAGCGCCAGGTCGAACGCCTGGGCAGCCCGCGGCCGATCTCGGTGGACGTACGCGTGATCGCCGCCACGAACCGCGACCTGGAGCGGGAAGTGCGCGAAGGACGGTTCCGCCCGGACCTCTACTACCGGCTGAATGTCTTCCCAATCGTCGCGCCTCCGCTCCGCGACCGCCCCGACGACATCCCAGCCCTCGTGCAGGTGTTCTTGCAGGAGTTCATGGCGACGATGGGCAAGCGAGTCGAATCGATCGATCGCGCCAGTCTCGAGGCGCTCACCCGGCACGACTGGCCCGGCAACGTGCGCGAACTGCGCAACGTGGTTGAACGCGCGATGATCGTGAACTGCAGTCCCACGTTGAAGCTCCCACTGCCGCCCCGTGCCGGCGAGATGACGGCCAAGTCGCGCCCGGTCGTCAAACCAGAGGCTTCGGCCGTGCTCGAGATGAAAGGCGTCGAACGCGATCATATCCTCCGAGTGCTCGAATCCACCGGGTGGCGAATCCGGGGGGCGAAGGGAGCCGCCGCTATTCTCGGCCTCGCGCCCACCACGCTCGAAGGCCGCATGGCGCGGCTCGGGATCAGGCGTCCCGGGAAAGAGGACTGACCTGGAACGGGGCGCGCGGACCGAAGGTGAAGCAGTAGCGACTCCCACATGCCGGAGTTTCTCCGCATCCGGGGAGCGGCGTGGTCGTCGGCCCTGATGGGTCGGCCCCATCAGCCAGCACAACCTCCTACAAACACGAGACTTAGCCTACAGCATCGACCGAGATTCAACCTGGTACGATCCCTGCCATGTTGAGCTGGCGTGGTCCAGCTATTCCTCACCCTCAACGCCCCGCCGCAACGCCTGCACGGCACGGTGCAGGCTTTGCGCGCCTTGACAGTGGCCGCGGAACTCGACCGCCGGTGCGCGCGGGCGCGGCGGCGATCGCCGGCCAGGAGGTCAAGGTCGACGCCTCCTTTTCCGACGTTCTCTCGCACCTCCAGTTCGGTGCCATGGGCGTCGTCGTCGCCCGCAAAGGCAACTGGGGCGTCGGCGGAGACGCCATCTGGATGGCCCTTGGAGCGACGACCCAGACGCCCCCGGCCAACGTGGACCCGAATCAAGGAGCCTTTGCGTTCTACGCGTTGCGCCGGCTGGTCCCGGCCGCCGAATTGTCATTCGGCATCCGCTGGAACATCCTGCAGGGCCAGATCGGCTTCAAAGGGCCGCTCGGCGTGACGCTGAACGAGACGAAACTGTGGGTGGACCCGATTGTGGGCCTCAACCTGCGCACGCCTGGCGCTACTCGCTGGCATGCCGGGGTCTACACCGAGATTGGCGGCTTCGGGGTCGGATCGAAGCTCACGTGGCAGGTCTTCCCGACCGTGGGTGTCAACGTCGGGAAGCGGGCATCCGTGGATTTCGGCTACCGGTGGCTGGACATCGACTACGAGTCCGGCAGCGGCTTGACGTTCTTCAGGTACGACGTCCTGTCGCAGGGCCCGGTCCTCGGGTTCGCGTTCAAGTTCTAGGACGACTGACGCGACGACCATCGAGAACTTCGAATACCCAAAGGCAAAGGGCGACGGCCCCCATGAATCCACGACGCTCCCTGGTACTCGCCGTCACCGTCCTGCTGCTGGTTCCCGTTGTCGCCCCCGCACAGACCAGCGGGCAGATCTGGGCGAGTTCATGCTCGACCGGGTGAAGAACAACCACCTGATGTACGAACTCGATCGTCGAGCCGAAGGTGCTCGTCGCTGCGCCCGCCGGCCAGCCTGGCTGGTGGACGATGGACGTCACACCAAAGGCCGACTGGGTGGCGAAGAACTGGCTCGACCTGACGGGAGAGGTTCTGACGGTGTACACCCGGCAGACCAACGACGTCGACTCGTTCGAACTGACCGAGCGGTTCGGCCTGCGGTTCCACCTGTTCTCGCGGCACCTGCCGGCCCGCATCGAGGACCGCCTTCGCGGGAGCGAACGGGAGGCCACGGGGCGTGTCGTGCTGCGCGACTACGTCCGGATCGAGCAGCGGAATCTCTTCTACTTTGGCACCAAGCCGGACTCGTCGACGTGGCGGCTCCGCAACCGCGTGGAAATCGAATACCCGCTCAACCGTCCGAAGGTGTCTGCCGACGGTGCCATCTACGTGACGTCCGACTGGGAGTGGTTCATTCCCCTGAACGGCGATGCCCACGAGCGCTTCGCCAACAAACAGCGGGTTCGCGCCGGCCTTGGCTACCGACACGACCTCCATTGGCGCTTTGAAGCGCTCTACATCTGGGGTCGGTCGCGGAACACGATGGACCAACCGTTCACCACGACGGACCACGTCATCGACATCCGAGTGAAGCGGGTCTTCTAGGAGAGACAGAACGCCATGCAGAACGGAGTTCACGGATTCCGGGCGCACGTTGCGGCCCTCACGGCACTCAGCCTGTTGCTGTCGCCCGCCGCTCCGCTCGTCAACGCCCAGGCCGCCGCACGGCCCGCGTCACAGACGTCCTCCGCCAAGCCGCTGCCGCCCGTGACCGCACCGGCCCCGGTGGATGGTGGCTGGCCGCGCACCTACACGACGCCCTCAGGCGCCACCCTCGTCCTGTACCAGCCGCAGGTCGAAAGCTGGGCGCAGCAGAAGCACGCGGTCCTCTATGCCGCCGTGTCCTATGCGCCCAGCGGCGCGTCGAAACCGGTCGTCGGCACGGTGAGGATGGAGGCCGACACCGACGTGTCGGTGGCCGAGCGCCTCGTGAGCATCTCGGGCTTCCAGATCACCGAGCCGAACTTCCCGGCGCTCCCGAAAGACCAGATGCGCGACCTCGTCGCCGAGATCAGCACGTCGGTGCCGCGCGACGAGCGGGTGATTGCGCTCGACCGGATGCTGGCGGCTCTCGACAAGAGCCAGATCATCCCGAAGAACGTCGACGGTGTGAAGGCCGATCCGCCGGTGGTGTTCTTCAGCAAGACGCCGGCCGTGCTCGTGAACCTCGATGGCGACCCGATCTGGAGCCCGATCGCCGGGAACGATCTCGAGTATGCCGTCAACACGAACTGGGATCTCTTCCGGCACGGGCCGATGAAGACGTTTTTCCTGCGCGCGACCGACACGTGGATGAAGGCCCCGGCCATCGACGGCCCGTGGACCTACGCGGGCAGGCTGCCCGCCAGCTTCTTCAAACTGCCGAACGACGGGAACTTCGCCGATGCGAAGGGCGCGCTGCCGGGGAAGCGGATCGCCGCCAGCCAGGCGCCCAAGGTCTTCGAGAGCTCGACCCCCGCGGAGATCATCCTGCTCCGCGGCGAGCCGACCTATCTCGTGGTGGACGGCGCGCAGCAACTGCTCTGGGTCAGCAACACCGACGCCGACGGGAGCCGCGGGAGAAGGGAGGCCGTCCGCAGCTTCGGGGGGGGCGGGGGCTTCGGAGGCGGCTGGGGCCGGCGGAGAAGGTAGGGTGGGGTTTCGATGCTCCGTGCACGGCAAGGACGGATCCCACGGCGTAGACGTCGGGATCCAGGAGGCCTTCTAATGCGACGACCGGTCCTCGTGTTCACGATCGCGGCCGTGATCGCGGCCATCATCCCGGCGTCCGGTCAGTCGTCCACCCAATCGCTGCCTCCCGTCGCGGCCGCCCCGCTCAACGTGATCCTGCCGAACTACAACGGTGTGGCCGTCGGCGAGGTCGCCAGCCTCGAGGCCGGTGCCTACCTCGCGCGCGTCGAGGACGGTTCCGCGACGTGGTTCAACCCCGCCGGCCTGGCGCGCGCCGCGAAGTCGTCGATCAGCGGGAGCGCGGGTGTATTCCAGTTCGGCTCCGTGGTGCCCGAGAGCTTGCAGCACGCCGGCGGGTCGTTCCAGTTGGTGCCCGCGTCGGTCGGCTTCGTGGTGAAACATCTGATGGGCCGCGAGCAGTGGACGGGCGGATTCCAGATCACGAAGACCGGGAACTGGATGCAGTCCATCGATACACAGCGCGAGTTTCTGGCGCCGGGCTCCCACGAGCGCGCCACGTACTCGAGCACGGCGAACTTCGGCGGGTGGATTGCCAGCCTGGCGCTCGGTTTCACCGGCGACCGCAGACTGCGACTGGGCGGCTCGGTGGATGCCCAGCTCACGGAGTCGTCATCGGGCACCTACCTGAGCGACCAGTATCAAACCTCGACCGGCTTGAGCGCGATCCTGATCGAGGGACGCGGCCAGGCATCCGTGGTTCACGCGCGCATGACAGTCGGGGTCCAGTACCGACCCCTCGCCCTCCTTGCGGCTGGCTGCGGTGCTTCGAACCCCGGGAATCCGCCTGTGGTCCGGCGGGTCGTACTTCCAGGAAGGCCAGTCAGACATCGGCACGACCAAGGCCACCGCATCCTTCTTCGATGCCTCGCCGGACGTGACGGCGCGGGTCCCGTTGGAGGTGAAGGTCGGCGCCGCCTACGTCGGCAGGCGCGGACAGGTGGAATTCGACGTGCTCACCTACTCCGGCACGGGGACCTACCATGCCGTCGAGAGCAGCCAGCCGCTCACCGTCCTGAGCGACCCGGGCCTCGGCGGGCCGCCCACCAAGCAGGTGTTCTCGATGAACCCGGTGGTGGTCGACTCGCGGGCGGTGGTGAACGTCGCGGTCGGAGGTCTGTACAACGTCACATCGAATGGCGCCTGGCGGATCCACGGCGGCTTCTCGACCGACCGGTCGCCGGTCGGCCCGTCCGACACCCGATTCACGAAGGTGGACATGCAGACGTGGACGGTGGGGTTCAGCGGCAGCACCAAGATACTGCTCGGATCGTTCGGCGTCCGCTACGAGTCCGGGCTCTCGGGCGACTACACGCTGCGCCGGTTGCAGAACGGCGAGGCGTTCCACACGAAGATCAAGGTGACCAACCTCGGCCTCGTCTACTCGTTCGCGTTCAGGTTCTAGGCCGCGCGGTCGAATCGCGTCGGTGTCTCGTCGCGCCGCACTCGCGGCGCCCTGACGGGTGGCGCGCGACGCGGCTTTCGCAGCACGAGCATCAGGGAAGGAGCCTCGCGTGCTGGACAAGGGACGATTGTTCGGAGCGTTCGCTCGTCTGGGCCTGCTGGCGGCGATGGTGACGCTGGCCACGTCCGCGGTTCACGCGCAGGCGCCTTCACCCAGCCCCGCTGCCTTGACCGCGGAAGAGGCAGCCGCCCCGCCTCCGACCGCTCCGGTTACAGTGGACGGGGTGACGCTCTTCTATGTCCGCGGCATCTTGGCGTTCCCGGCGGAGCGGCGTGCGAACGATATCGCGACACGCGTCGCCGCGCTTGCGTCAGATCGGTCGCTCTCGCCAGATGCCCTTACCATCGTCGAGTACCAGCGAGTACTCGCAGATTCTCGCTGGCAACCGCCGCGTGCTGGCCGTGTTCGACGCCGACGCAAGGCTGGAGGGCGTCAGGCGGTCGAGTCTCGCGCTGGCCCTCTTGGGCCGTATCCAGGGGGCCATGCGGTCGTACCGGCACGACCGGGAACCGGCGACGCTGGTTCGCGCCGGGCTCATGGCATCCCTCGCGACCATCGCCCTGTTGGTCACCGTGATCGCCGTGCGCTGGAGCCATCGGCGCCTGTGCAGCCGCATCGAGCTTCGCTACCGGACGCGCGTCCGAGACCTCCAGATCCACTCGTTCCAGCTCGTTCGATCCGAGCGCTTGTGGCGGATGGTCATCGGCATCCTGACCACAGGTGGTATCGTCCTCACCCTGGTTGCCACGTACAGTGTACTTGCACTACGTCCTGGCCAGCTTCCCGTGGACACGAAGCCTCGGATCAGGACTCGCGGCCATGGTCGCCGTCCCGCTGCGGTTCCTCATGGATGGCGCGATCAGTGTTGTCCCGAAACTGGTGTTTCTGGGCGTCCTCGTCGTCGCCACCCGCTACATCCTGAAGATCGTCCGCCTGTTCTTCGACGCCGTGGCCAGCAGCACGGTCACCTTCCGGTCGTTCCATCCTGAGTGGGCTGCACCCACCTACCGACTGGCTCGGATTCTGGTGATTGCCTTTGCCGTTGTCGTCGCCTACCCGTATGTGCCCGGGTCGCATACCGAGGCCTTCAAAGGGGTCACTCTGTTCATCGGCGTCATCTTCTCGCTGGGATCGTCGTCGCTCATCGGCAACCTGGTCGCCGGATACAGCATGACCTACCGGCGGGCCTTCCGCCCGGGTGACTACGTGAAGATCGGGCAACACGTCGGCACGGTGGAGTCGATCCGGCTGCTGGTGACTCACGTCCAGACACCAAAGCGCGAAGAAGTGGTGATTCCGAATTCCCAGATCCTCGCCGCCGACGTCGTGAACTACAGCACGTTGGCCCGCAAAGGGGGACTCATTCTCCACACGACCGTCGGCATCGGCTACGAGACGCCCTGGAGACAGGTAGAGGCCATGCTTCTCGAAGCAGCCAGCCGGACCTCTGGAGTCCTAAAGGAACCGAGGCCGTTTGCGTTGCAGACAGCGCTCGGCGATTTCGCAGTCACCTACGAACTGAACGTCTACACCGACACGCCGGCCCTGATGCCGCAACACTATGCGGCCCTGCGCAGGAACATCCTCGACGTGTTCAACGAGTACGAAGTGCAAATCATGACGCCGGCGTACGAGGGCGACCCCGCTCACCCGAAGGTCGTCCCGCCGTCACACTGGTACGACGCGCCGGCGATTGCGCCACCGGCGCCCCCGCCGGCGGCGTCTGGGACGGGTTGATGGCGCCGGAGACCATGTAGGTGCTCATGACCGTGAACTGCACCGCGGTGGCGGTCAGCTGCTTCACTTACTTCTTTCGGGGCAACAGGATGATCATCGCCGTCCGCAGCTGCCAGGTGGGCCCACCTGCAGGGCTGGCTACGTAGACGCCGAAACCAGCCTGATAACTCGCCGGAAACGGCCCGAACGATGAGAGCTTCGCCAGGCTGAAGTTGATCGGCACGGTCCACTTGTCGGTATCGGCCTTCCAGTTGGCGGTCGTCTCAGAGTTGATGCCCATCGTCCACAGGCTCTTCGTGGTGTAGGTCAGGAACGGCTGCAGGAACATCTGATTGACGTCCTTCCGCGCCGGGTCCCCAGCGAACGAGAACACCTGATTCCACAACACGCCCACCGTCCACGGTCCCCGCTGCGTCAGGGCGACGAACGTAGGGCCAGCCGACCACTTCCCCGAGCCCAGCGTCGGCTCGTTGGTCGACGGCAGACTGACGGCGGGACCCACGCCCAGAGTCACCTTGCCCGATCTGGACGGCGAGAAGAAGAAGGAGCCTAGCACGTCGCCGAGCCCGGACGACGGCGAGCCGCCGGCGGCGAGCACCGGTTGGCCGATCACCGGCATGATGACGCGCGTGATGAGGTTCCAGTCCTTGCTCAGCGTAAACGGCATCACCGGCTGCACGTTCAAGATGAATCGCGTCTGGTTGTCCGGCCCAACGCCCGGGGCCCAGTTGAACTGGAAGGGCACGCTCACCAGGTCCGACACCGGATTGGAGAGCTTCTTCGCGAGCGCGGCGGCATCGGGCGCGGCCGCCTCCGCAGGCTGCGTCGGGTCCTGCGCCACGGCCGCGTCGGCGCCGCAGACTAGGGCGAGAACGACAAGCAGTGCACGTGCGGTGTTGGCTCCGAGGTTCGTCATAAATGCCCTTTTCTATCGCGACCGAACCGGCACCTAGGGACCGGACCTCGCGAGCTACCGACTCGGGAAGAGCAAAGTCAACTCAGCCCCGATCACCCAGCGTGGAGTCGGCGGAGTCGACGGGCGTGCGACCGTGTAGGCGGCCTCCGCCGCCACGCTGACCGGCTGCCGGCCGATTCTAAAGACGCGCCCCACTTGAGGCCCAAGCGGAATCGTGGCGGCCCCGCCGTCGTTCCAGTTGAAGGTCACGTTGAAATCGCTGAGTCCGGCGAACCAGCCTTCCGGCAGGTTGTAGGTCAGCGTCGGAATGACAATCAGGTTGTTCACCCCGGGCCGGTCGGCGTCGCCCGCGAACGACATCGGGTTCTGCAGGACTGCACCCGCGACCAGGTGCCTGGTTCCCGTGTAGATCAGCGCGACCGCTGGGCCGGCTTGCCACTTGCCCTGGCCCAGCGTCTTCGATGTCGCCGTGGGAAGGACCGCAGCCGGCCCGACGCCCCACCGTCCCCACGATTGCTTGAACGACACCACGTCGAAGACCTCGAGGTCTCCCAGGCCGGTCGCGCTCGATGGCGCCGGGACCGAAGCCAGCGGGAGCGTGACCTTCACGACGTGGCCGAACGGCAAGAAGCGCGACTTGGCAACGGGGAGGACCGGCTGGAACTGCAGGGCGTTGGCGGCACCGGTCATACCGGGGATGGTCGGCGCAAGGACGTTGCGAAACTGGATGAGCGTCATCGGAGAGGTCGGGTCGTTGGCCGCCGCGGCCAGGTCGCGCGCGGACCCGGACACCTGGCCTGGAGCCGGAGGCGTCGCAGCGACCTTGGGCGGGGCCGTGGGCGGCGTCTGCCCGCTGGCCCTGGTTGCGCCCAGCAGAATGAACGCGCCGACCGCCGCGAGGATCAGCCTCGCTACGAGCGAAGCGGGCCGCTCGAACGGGCCCGCGGTGCGGGGCGTAGGGACGTCCGCCGCACCGCCGCCGATCGAAGGCTCTCGCATTGAGACCCACATCCCCGTTCGTTCCCGATGGTCGATCTGCCCGACGCGTGGCCGGCGATCGCGACGTTGCCTACTTCTCGAACGCGAAGATGCGCTTCCAGTCCTGCTTCATGTCCACCACGGTCCAGCCCCTTGCTGTCGCTTCGTCGAGTCCCTTGTCGAGGCGGCCGATCGGCGACTGCCGGTCGTACGCCCATTCGCGCACGGCATCGGTGTGGCGGACGTAGAGGCAGAAGCGCGCGCCGGGACCGCCGGCGGCGTACTGCAGCATCGGCAGGTCGCCGTCCGAATTGCCGAACGCGGCAATCGGGACGCGTCCGATGTGCGAATTGATGCCGACCGGCTTCCCCGCCCCGTCGTCGACGAAGTTCACTTCCGGGAGGCGCACGAGCACCGGCTTGCCGTTTCGGAGTTCGAACTTCGTCTTGATGCTGCTGCCCACCACCTGCTCGGGCGGGATGCCGTAGACCCGCTCTGCCCACGGGCGCATGAACTCGACGCCGCCTCCCGAGACGATGAACGTCTTGAATCCGTTCGCGCGCAGGTAGGCGAGCAGCTCCAGCATCGGCTGGTAGACCATCTCGGTGAACAGGCGCCCGGTCTTCGGGTGCTTCGCCGTGGCGATCCAGTCACGGACCAGATTCTCGAACTCGCTCGTCGTCATCCCTGCGTGAGTCGCCATCACGATCTGCCCGATGGCCGGTTCTCCGCCGGCCAGCGCGCCCTTCAGGTCGCCCTTGAGCAGCGACGCAAACGGCTCCTTGTCCTTCCACTCCGGATGAGCGGCGGCGAGCACCTTGACGCGTGCCAAGGCGAAGGCCAGCTGGAAGTACATCGGCTGCTCCGCCCAGAGCGTGCCGTCGTTGTCGAAGGTCGCAATCCTCTCCGCCACCGGGACGAAGTCGGGCGAACCGGTCTTGGTGACCTTCTCGACGAAGACGACAATCGCCTTCTTGGACGCGGTGTCGTTCCATGAGGGCAGCGGGTCGCGCGCAGGCTGGGCGACGACGGCGCCCGAGCAGAGCGCCAGAAGCGCCGATCCAACCACAAGCGGCTTCATACCTCTTCGTCCGTTCATTTGTCCTCCTGGATCCTGTGGCCTCAGCCCGGTTCGAAGGCGCCGATCAGCAAAGCACGGATCGCACCAACTGAGCCGGTGGCGTGTGACGGTTCTTAAGTCGCTTGGCGGCAATAGCTTGGCGTTCAAGGCCGGGCGTGCTGGGACTCCGGCCAGGCCGGAGGCTCCGGAAACGCTGGGAGATAATCCCGGATACGGGAGGCCCCCGTTACTGGCCGCCAGTGGCGACCCACCGGTAGTAGGGATTGCCGGGGTCGTGGGCGAACACCGCTTGAAGGGCCGTGGCCGCGCCTGACCTGTCGCCGGCATATCCGAGCAGAGCGGCCTGGTAGAACGCGAGGAGCTCGCGGCGCTCGGCCTCGGTCTCGGCGCGAAAGCCGTCGTCGCCGCGGAGGGGCGGCTCCGCAGCAAACGCCAGCACGCGTGGAAGCACACGCTGAAACTCGCCACGGCGTACCCACGAGGCGTGCTCGATCAGCGGACGGTCGTCCGTCACTGCGGCGGCGCCCGCGGCGTAGCGTTCGAGGCCGTCGCGTCCCGCAACCCAGGTCGACATCAGCGCGGCAGCCGATTCCACGCCAACCTCGGCCAGCACGGCAGCCACGCGGCCTTGCGAGAACCGGTACTCGATGCGGCGGGCGTCGAGCTCGATCGGGCTTGCGGATCCAACCAGCAGCATCTCGTGCAACTCGGTCGTCCAGACCGTGGCGTACGGAAACGCGTCGAGGAAGCTCCGCACGAGCGAGCGGGAATCCTCGTCGTTCTGCGTCGGGAGCGGCCACCACTGTGCCATCAGCCCGCCGGGCGCAAGCCGGTCGCGGCACAGTTCGTAGAAATCGCGCGAGTACAGGTTCACGACGCCTGCCGCCGACGGCGGCGGCGGTTCGAGCGTGATCAGGTCGTAGCGCTCGCGGCGCCGCAGCAACTCGTGCCGCCCGTCCCCAATGCGCACCTGTATGCGGGGGTCGGACCCTGCGCCGAGATTACCGGCGAAGAGTGGAACGGCGCGAACAACTCCGGGCAACAGTTCCGACACGACGCGAGTCTCGAGCGACGGGTACGCGAGGAGCGCCCCGGCAGTGATTCCCGTGCCGAGCCCGACGACGAGGGCGGAACGCGGCTCGCCGCCGTGGATCAGCAGCGGGAGGAGCGCCTGGAGCCGCATGTACCGGAGGGACGACAGCGCGTCTCCGGAGTTGGAGACGCCCTGGATGTAGAGCCGTCGAAACGATCGCTGAGCGGTCGGCTGTTCGAGCACGGCGACCGCGCCGCCGGCGTCTTCCTCGTAGAAGATGACCTGCCCCCCGCGACGTTCGGCCAGGCGCCGTGCCAGGAGGTCCTGCGGCGTCAGGGCGGCAATGGCCATCACGGCAACAACCACGGCCACGGCCGCGACCGTCGTGCGGCGTCCCCCGCGGTTCCCCTTGAGGATCGCGAGTCCGCCTATGGCCGCACCGGCCGCGGCGAGCGCGCCCAGCGTGTGGATCAGGCCCAGCCAGGGTACGAGGACGAAGCCCGTGAGCAGCGTCCCCGCGATCCCCCCAGCGGTATTGAGCGCGGCCACGGCGCCGACATCGCGCCCGACGCGAACGCGGCGCGAAATCAGCCGGGTCGCGGCCGGAAACGCGGCGCCCAGGAACGTCGTCGGGACGAGGAGCACGGCCACTGCCGCTACCACGAAGCGGGCGACGACCTCGACGGTCTCCCGGCCCGTGATCCGCATGGCCCACATGCCGGCAAATGTCTGCGCGTCGGGCAGCCAAGTACCGAGGGACGTCACGATCAGCACTGCACTGATGCCGGCACCGGCGAGGAGCACTCCGAAGACCTGCCAAGGCTCGCGCTCGCTCCGGCTCCACCGGGCGTACAGCGCGCTCCCAAGTGCCAGCCCGGCCAGGTAGGTTGCGAGCATCACGGCGAACGCAAACGTCCGGGTGCTGAGGAAGGAGACCAGCAACTCCGACCAGACCACTTCGTAACCCAACGCCACGCCGCCGGCGATGGAGTATAGGGCGAGAGCAAGGCGTCCGTCAGGCGAGACGTCGTCTTCGGAGGGCTGATTGGATCCTGCCGGCGGGCAGCCCCTCGCGGCCCTGCCGCCGATCGAGGACGAGCGCCGCGCCTGCCACCAGCAGCCCGAAGAAGCCAGCGCCGGCGCCGGTCCCGATGATGCCGAGGGCCGGGACGAGCACGAACGGCGTCGCCAGCGTCCCAAGAAACGCACCGGCTGTGTTCGCCGCATAGAGGCTTCCAGCGGCGCGGGCGACGAGATTGTCGCCGGGGTCCAAGGCGCGGAGCAAGACGGGCAGCGTGCCCCCCATCATGACGGCAGGAACGCCAACGAGCGCGAACGGGAGTGCCCAGGCCACCGGGCCCATAGAGGTCTGGAGGGCGACGAACAGCGGTGCCGCATGCGCGAGCGCCACTGTCGCCAGCACGCCGAGAACACCGGCGGCCGACTCGAGGAACGCGTAGAGCCGCAGCGGTCGGGCCGTTCGGTCGGCGACTCGCCCGAACATCGCTCCACCGAGCGCCAAGCCCCCGAAGAAGGCGCTCAGCGCCAGCGTGACGGCGTGCACCTCGACGCCGACGACGCGGCCCAACTGCCTGACCCACAGCGTCTCGAACACGAGCGCGGTTGAACCCGACGCGAGCAGAAGCACGGCAAACGGCAATGCCGCGACGTGCGAGGGACCGGGAGGAGTCGAGGAGGGAGTGGACCGCGCTTTGGCCCGACGTGAGCGTCGCGACATGGGTCCGGACAGTGTAGCAGCGGCGAGGAACGAGTTCAGAGCGGATTCCCTGTTCAGAGCACAAAGTAAACGGCGGCGAGAGAAACCTCTCGCCGCCGTTTGGGACGCGTCGCGCCTCGAGTCTGCTGTCTAGCGCTCTCCCTTGGTCAACTTCTCCATGACGTGACTCAAGTTGAACGTACCCGGTTTCTGTCGCGGCGGAAACTCAGCGAAGCTCTGCATCCACCGGCCGGCATACATGGAGGCCGGTCCAACCAGGAACGCATGACTCAGCCGCCAACTCTGATAGCCCACGCTCTCCTCGGCGCGCTCGAACGGGTCGGCTCTGAGGTTGAAGACCTTGGGGAACCGCAAGACCAGCATCGGGTCCTGCCAGACGTTCAGCCCAGTCGCGCGCTGATCGAGGAACACCATCTTCCACTGGTCGAAACGCAACGCGGCAGGTTCCCCGTCGTCGGTCCAATACATGAACTCCCTGCGTGGCCACTCCTTGGCCTCCCCCTTGAGGGCGGGCATGAGGTTGTAGCCATCGAGGTGGACCTTGTAAGTGGCGCCGGCTGCCGTCAGGCCGGTCAACAACTGCTCCTTGACCGTCGCCTGTCCCGCGGCCGCCAGCAGCGTCGGCAGCCAGTCTTCGTGGGAGACGATGTCGTTGATCTCCGTGCCGGGCTTGATCAGGCCGGGCCACCGGACAACCATGGGCACCCGGTAGCCGCCTTCCCACGGGGTGTTCTTCTCGCCCCGGAACGGCACGGCGGCGCCGTCAGGCCAACTCATGACCTCGCCGCCGTTGTCGGTCGTGTAAATCACGATCGTGTTTTCGGTGACGCCGAGTTCTTCCAGCTTCTTCAACACCTGCCCGATGTGACCGTCGTGTTCGACCATACCGTCGGGAACGGTTCCCAGGCCCGTCTTGCCCTGAGACTCGGGCTTGAGGTGGGTGTTGATGTGCATGCGGGTCGTGTTGAACCACACGAACCACGGTTTGCCTTCCTTCTGCTTCGCGTCCATGAACTTGAAAGTCTGGGCGAGCACTTCCTCGTCGATCGTCTCCATCCGCTTCTTCGTCAGAGGGCCCGTATCCTCGCAGCGCTGCTTGCCCCATTTTCCGAAGCGGGCATCGGCGGGGAGCGTGCTGTCGGTGTCGGTGGCGTAGCAGTGGAACACGCCCCGCGGACCGAACATCTCCTTGAAGTTCGGGAACTTCGGAGCCTTGGGGTAATCCGGGTTCTCCGGTTCCTCTTCGGCGTTCAGGTGATAGAAATTGCCGAAGAACTCGTCGAAACCGTGGACCGTCGGGATGAACTCGTTGCGGTCGCCCAGGTGGTTTTTCCCGAACTGGCCGGTCGCGTAGCCCTGCGCCTTGAGCAGGTTGGCGATCGTCGGGTCCAGAGCCGAGATGCCCTCGGGTGCGCCCGGTAGGCCGACCTTGAGCATGCCGGTGCGGATCGGGGACTGGCCGGTGATGAACGCAGCGCGGCCTGCCGTGCAACTCTGCTGGCCATACGCGTCGGTGAAGATCGCGCCTTCCCTTGCGATGCGGTCGATGTTGGGCGTGCGGTATCCCATCATCCCGCGGTTGTAGGCGCTGATGTTCCAGTAGCCGATGTCGTCGCCAAACAGCACCAGGATATTCGGCTTCTTCTGCTGCGCCGCCACCGGGTCCGCGGCCATCATCTGGACGGCGGCGGCCAGGGCCAACGCCCAGACGATCCCGTACTTCCTCATGAATCCTCCTCTCACATGCGCGTGTGTGGATATGTCAGGAGGGCACGCGATGCGCCGCCTGATCGACTCTGACGGACCAACGCCCGCAGGGCTGAATCAATCCGCGTTGAAGCCGCTCAAACGGTCAACGCGAGGTGGGTCAGCCGGCCGCGCTTGGAACCTCGTCCGGAGAACAAGCACGGATCGCACCAACCGACCCGAACGTCGTCTGAGTCGTCAAGTGCTGTCATTTCCAATGGCTTGGCGTTAACGTCGAATCGTCGTTAGAGTCAACGTCCAACTGGGCGCCCGGATGGTGGGGGAAACTCCGAGATACGGGAGGCGGCTCGGGAGCCCGGATTCGGAGGACGAGTGCCGCAGATGGGCTATTCGTGGGTGTCCGCAGCGTTCCGCTTTGCCTTCAGGCGTTGCTCGTCCTCATCGGTGAGCATCTCGTAAGCGAGGTAGTACTTGTAGATATTGGCGACGTACTGGACCGTTTCGCGCCCGATCGACTCGGCTGCCAGGATTTCGACATTGTTGAACCACTTGTTGGGGTCGAGGCCCCGATCGGCCGCGCCTTGGCGCAGATGCTTGATGCGCGCGGGGCCGGCGTTGTAGGACGCGAACGTGAACAGCGTCTTGTTCAGCGGATCCATCGGCTCGTCGGCGTAGGACTGGTCCATCATGAGGCGGACGTACTTGACGCCGGCGTGGATGTTCGGCTCGATCTTCCGAATGTCCCCGACCTTCAGTTCCTTGCCCGTGGCCGGCATCACCTGCATCACGCCAACGGCCCCGACTCGGCTCTTCGCGTTCTGATTGAGCTGCGATTCCTGGTAGCCCTGCGCCACCATCAGCAGGGAGTCGAGCGAGTACTGCTTGCCGTACTTGCGGAAGAACGCGAGCGTGCCCTTGAACTTCGCCTGCTCCGCCGCGGATGTGGCCTGCTTCGCGTAGTGGATGTCCTTCAGATACCGCTGCAGCAGGACGTTGCGCTGCAGGGAGCCTTGCGGGTAGCGCGCTAGGAATGCGTTCAACTCACCCTTCAGCAGCGGGCTGTTCTTCCGGACCATCATCGCGATCTGCCCATCGGTCTTCACGGCGGCGCCGCGGTTGAGGACGATGGCCGGGAGAACCTGCTGCCAGAACTCGGCCACGAAATCGAACGCGATGGTGTTCTGAACGAGGCCCGCGTTCACCATCTCGAGGATGTCCTCGTCGGCAAGTACCTCGGGGGCGGCGCGTACCCTCACGGGCGGCAACCCCTTGGCGGCCAGTTCGGCGTTGAACCGCTCGACGGCATGGGGCGCAGCCATCGAGAGTCGGAGGTAGACCTCTCTTCCCGCGAGATCGTCGATGCGCGCCACGGGCGGCGCGCCCGGACCCGTGATGACGATGGCCGACACACCCGTGCGTGTGGGATTGGCGAAGTCGACCCGCTCTCTGCGCGAGTCGCTGACCATCGTGCCCGCCGCGACGATGTCACCCCGGCCTTCGAGCAGCGCGGGGATGAGGTCGTCCGCAGAGACGGGCACGATCACCGTGTACACGCGGATGCTCTTCTTCTCGAGCTTCTTGTTCAGGTCGTCTTCGAACAACTTGATGGATTCGTAGACGAGGCCATGCTGCTCGCCCCCATCGACGAAGTAGTTGGTCTTGGAGTAGGTGGTCAGGACGCGAATGACTCGTCTCTGGATCATCCCGTCCAGGTCTCCCGTCCAGTCGCCGAGGAACGGCGCGAGTGCGGCCCGACCCTCAGGGGTGACGGTGCTCACGACTCCAGAAGGGGCGTGGGCCGTTGATGCTGGCGCATCAGATACCGGCTTGCCGCATGCCGCGGCCAGCGCGATCACGCTCAGCCCCAAGGCTGTTCGCCGACGAACGACAAGGGCGAGGATTGACACGATGGTGATTCTGTCCCCTGGTGGCCCCGACAGGCAACCTGTCGTGTCGGGGGGATCGGCGACCGGGTGTTCTTGTCCGCGAGGGCACAAGTCGGTGAGGACACACTGATCGATCGGAATTTCGCGGCAGGAGACGTCGGCTGCACGACGTGGCACTCGTAGTGGCCGGCCCTTACCGGGCAGTCGTCGACCCGTCTCCAAATTGTCTCCACGACCCGGGGAGATTCGAGAAGACTCGAGGTCACTGCCGCGAACGGCAGTGACCCCGCAACTGATTGACCCCAAGAGCGTTGTCGCCAGAAGTCGCGCGCCATCAATGAGTTAGAGACACGCGTTCTTAGGGTTCGAATCCCTCTCTCTCCGCCAATATCACTGTAAGTCATTCATAAGCAACGACTTGCAGCCGCTTCGCTCAAGGGGGAGATTCCCTCGGCCACCGTTCGCCAAGTCCTCACCTACCAACAACATGCGTCGCTGGACAGACGGCCTTGCGAAGCGTCTCCAGAATGTCTCCACCACAGTGGACGGGCCGAACCACAGAGCCGCTACTGTCTGTCAATGATGTTGCGCGCAGATTGAAGTCAAAGTAGCCCGGCACTACACTGTTCGCGGCAGGGACGAGGGCCGCGTGAAGAGCCGAGTCAACGTCAAACCGGAGCTACTTCGCTGGGCAGCCGACCGAGGCGGCTTCAGCACGGCCACGCTCGCGCGCAGGTTCCCTAGGCTAGACGAGTGGCTGACCGGGCAGGCGGAGCCCACCCTCAAGCAGTTGGAGCAGTTCGCGCAGTTCGTTCACGCGCCCGTCGGCTACTTCTTTCTCGCCGAGCCTCCGCTCGAACGCCTCCCGATTCCCGACTTTCGGACGATAAGTGTCGAGCGTCCGCGGCGTCCCAGCGCGGACCTGCTCGACACGCTGTATCTCTGCCAACAACGCCAGGAGTGGTATCGCGACGCCGGGATCCCCGCGGGTGAAGGGCCGCTCGTCTTTGTCGGTTCGGCTCGGCCTACCGACAGCGTCGTCACAACGGCGACCACCATGCGGGCGGCGATCGGCTTCGATCTCGAAGACCGGCGGCGAATGCCGACGTGGACCGACGCCCTCCGGCGCTTCATCACTCAGGTCGACAGCGCCGGTGTCCTGGTGATGGTCAGCGGAGTGGTCGGCAGCAACAACCGCCGCAAGCTCGAGCCCGAGGAGTTCCGCGGCTTTGCTTTGGTCGATCAGTCGGCTCCGCTGATCTTCGTCAACGGCGCCGACAGCAAGGCCGCCCAGATGTTCACGCTCGCCCACGAGTTCGCGCACATCTGGCTCGGCCAGTCGGCGCTGTCTGACGCCGGACCCCGAGCCCTTCCTGAACACGCCATCGAGCGCTGGTGCAACGAGGTGGCTGCGGAGTTCCTGGTGCCGTTGGACCTCGTCCGCTCTGAGTACCCGACGGGACACGGACCTTGCCGAGGAGGTCAGCAGGCTCGCTTCGAGGTTCAAGGTCAGCTCGCTCGTCATCCTCCGCCGGCTCCACGACACAGGACGCCTGCCCCGGGACGACTACTGGCAAGCCTACGACGCTGCTCTCGCCAGGATCCGAGCCAGGCCGACTGCCTCCGGTGGTGATTTCTACCTGACGCTGGCTGCCAGGGTCAGCAGGCGGTTCGCCAGGGCGGTCGTGGTCAGCACGCTCGAGGGACAATCCTCGTTCACCGACGCGTTCCGCTTGTTGGGATTCCGGAAGATGGCGACGTTTCGCGACCTGGCCCACAGCCTCGGAGCGAGCGCCTGATGGCCTACTTGCTCGACGCCAACGTGTTCATCGCCGCCAAGAACTTGCACTACGGGTTCGACTTCTGCCCGGCCTTCTGGGACTGGATCATCGTGAACAACCGGGAGGGGCGAGTCTTTAGCGTCGAGAAGGTGGGGGACGAGGTTCTTGCGCTCGCGGACGACTTGTCACAGTGGGCGCGCGAGCGCGGCGCCGGCTTCTTCCTGCGGCCGGGCGCGGATGCCTTCCCGGCCCTTGCCCGCGTGAGTGCGTGGGCGAACACGCAGAACTACCAGCCGGCGGCGGTGAGCACCTTCCTTCAGCTCGCCGACTACTACCTCGTTGCGCAGGCTCTCGCCGGGACGCACACCGTCGTAACTCACGAGGTTCCCGCCGCCTCGCAGAAGAGGATCAAGATCCCCGACGCGTGCATCGGCCTCGGGGTGAAGTGCATGACGCCGTTCGAAATGCTGCGAGTCGAGCGCGCGCGATTTGTCCTTGGGAAGTAACGAACCCGATCACCGTCAACACGACAGCGAACGCGCATCGGCCTGCTGACGCCGCGTTGCCCGTCACCCTTGATGACGTTACGCCTCGCGTCCCGAGGGGGCCATGCCGCCAAGCGGCGGCCCCGCAGCCGCTTGGCAGTCGCCGCGAATCTCGGCTCGCAGGCCCCCGTCAGGGGGCCGCGAAAGAGCGAGTCGCAGACCGAGACGCGCACACGATTCCCGGGCGATCGCGAGGCCAAGGCCCTTGCCGTCCGGACGCCGAGTGCGCGCATCGGAGCCGCGGAACCATCGTGCGGTCAGCCGCTCCAGTTCTTCGTCGGACACACCAGGCCCATCATCGGTCACCGAGAGGATGAATCCGCGGTCCGACTCGTCGAGAACGACCGCGACGTGGCCCCCGGCGTGGTTGTAGCGGATGGCGTTGTCGACGAGGTTGTTGAGAGCCTGCTCGAGGAGCGTGGAATCGGTATCGATCTCCAATGGGTCGCCGGGCACGGCCCCGTTCAGATCGACCGCCAGCGCAGTAGCGACCGGGCGATGCCGGGCGATGACGTGTTCGACCAGCCGGCCGAGGTCGACGCGCGTGACTGAGAGCGGCGCCTGGGCGACGTCCAGATGGGTGGCTGCGCCCAGATTTCGGAGCAGCGATCCCATGTAATGCGCTTCCTGGATCGCCTGGCGCACGCGCTCGAGTTCCGAGGCGCCGGTCAGGTCGCGTTCGAGGTTCGCCAGGTGCCCTTGCAGCACCGAGAGCGGGATGGCGACATCGTGGGTCGTGTTCGCCACGAAGTCGCGAAGCGCTTCCTCCCGCCCCTGGACCTCGAGCAAGCGCGCACGGACCTGGCGTCCCGCTTCGTTGAACGCGCCGGCGAGTGACGCCACTTCGTCGCGTCCGTCGACCGGTACCTCCTCGGCGTAGTGGGATGATGCCGACCGGCGCACCGCTTCCGCCAAGCGACGAAGCCGCCCGATGAGGGGACCGGCCGCCACCCACGTGGCCGTCAGCACGCAGACGACGACCAGCGCCAGGGCACGCGCCTGGTCGCGGGTCTCGGCCGGCCGCGGCGGGATTCGGGCGAGGATGTAGGTGCAGGGGCCGTTTCCGCCGAGCGGCACCACGAGCGAGACGCCGAGACCAGCGCTGGTGCAGTAGGTCTCGACATCGGTGGTGTTTCGGTCCGCCGGCAACGGGGGGGCGTCCTGCGACGTGGGGCGGCCGGTTTCATCGTATGCGAAGAACTGATACGCGCCGCTGCCGCCCGGCCCGAGAGCCCGCTGTCCCGCGCCGCGTCGCGGGCGTTCGCCCGGCGCAGCCGTAGGAGCCGAGCGCTCTCCGGCCTCCCGCGGCGGCACGCGAAGCAAGTTGCCGCCCCGTCCCGGGCGGCCCGAACGTGGCGGGTCCGCCTCGCAGCGGGCGCGCAGTCCGCCCGCCAGGTCGGCCGCGACCGACGTCCGGAGTTCGTCCTCCTTCGCGCCTAGCCTGACGCGCGTGTCCACGAAGAACCACGCCACCGCCAGCGGGACCGCCACGAGAACACTGGTCACGAAGAGGCGCGGGCGGAGCATCATTCAGGCTGCTCCAGTCGATAGCCGATCCCCCACACCGTCGCCACCAGGCGCCCCGCGCTTCCCAGCTTCCGCCGGAGTCTCGAGACGTGCGCGTCGAGCGTTCGTTCGTCGCCGTCGCGACGCGGATCGAGCACGTGGTCGACCAGCCAGCCTCGCGACGTGGCGGCGCCAGGGTGTCGAGCCAATGCTGCCAGCAGATCAAACTCGACCCGCGTCAAGTCCACGGGCGACTGGTTCACCGAGACCGTCCGGGCCCTGATGTCCAGGCGAATTGGGCCAATCTCGATCGCGTGCATGTCGGCCGACAGCACCGGGCGGCGCAGCCGTGCGCGGACCCGGGCGAGCAATTCCTCCGGCCAGAACGGCTTGGTGAGGTAGTCATCGGCGCCCAGTTCTAGGGCTCGCACCTTGTCGGCCGCGTCCTGCCGCGCACTCAGGACGAGCACGGGCACGGCGTGATGTTCGGCGCGGAGCGCCTTGAGCACGTCGAACCCGTGCGCGCCGGGCAGCATCAGATCGAGGACGACCAGCGAGAACGCGGCGAAATCGGCGGCCATCGCCTCGTCGCCTCGCCTGGCCCAGTCGGTCTCGTAGCCGGCAGCTCGCAGCGTGTCCGCCACCTGCGTTCCGAGTTTCTCGTCGTCTTCGACGAGGAGGACGCGCGCCATCGACACGAAGATTACACCCAACTGCAGTGTCGCAAGACTTCCGCAAGACGGCGACGGCAGAGTATCGACATGGGATCGGCCGCCCCTCGTCTCGCCGCGCTCCTTGCCGCCGCGACTGTGGCCGCCTGCGGCGGCACGGCGGGTACGAGCGCCACACCGTCGTTGCCCACGCCGACGCCAACGCCAGTGGTCATGACGCTGACGAGTCCGGCGGTTACGAGCGACGGCGTGCTCCGGGCCGACTACACGTGCGACGGCTCCGGGGCGAGCCCTGCTCTTGCCTGGTCGACGGCGCCGACCAGCACCCGGGAGTTGGCGCTGATGATGGCCACGCTGCCGGGCGACGGGACGACGAAGTGGAACTGGGTTCTGTGCCGCATCCCGGCGGCGGCCACGGGCCTCGAGAGGAACAGCGTCGGTGTGGGCACGGCCGGGGTGGGCGGCGACGGGCCGACCACCGCCTACCAACCGCCTTGTTCCCAGGGCCCCGGCGCCAAGGTCTACACGTTCACCATCTACGCGCTCTCGGCATCGCCGACGCTGCCCGCACAGCCGTCGCAGGTGACTGGCGCCATCCTGACACGCGCGATTGCCGGCCTCACGCTCGGGTCCGGCACGCTGAGCGTGACCTACACGAGGCAGTGATGAGGGGGAATGCGGCGGTCCTGACGGTGGTGATGTTCCTGGCACTGCGGGCGCAGCCCTCGATGCAGGGACCCCCCTCGCCGCCACTCTCTGCGCTGCCGCTTCGCCTTACCGGCGTGGCGGTGGACAGCGAGCGGCCCGCCCGCTCCGCATGCCTGGTCGCGTGCGGCGACCAAGCGGGTCGCAGCCGGCTGTTCTTCGTGGGCGACCGCGCCTGCGACTCGGCCGAAATCCTCGCTGTCCAGCAGGACGGCGTCGTGATCCGCAACCTGGCCGCCGGGCGTATGGAGTTCCTGGCGTTTACGCGCGCGGCCGCACGTTCGCCCGCCAAGCCTGGCCGGCCGAACCCGGCAGCGCCAGACACTGCGCGCACATCGCAATCGCCGCTCGCGGCGTCGCCGGCCGCGCCGCCTGACACTCTCAGGGTCGTGCTCGACAAGGCGGTGGTGCAGCAGGCGGTGTCGAATCTGCCGGCCCTGCTCGACTCGGCGCTGGCGGCGCCCCGGTTCAAGGACGGCGCGGGCAGCAATCGGACGATCGACGGCTACGAGTTGTCGCGGATTCGCGAGGCGAGCCTCATCTCGCAGATCGGGCTGCAGGACGGCGATGTCGTCGTGGCGGTCAACGGTGAGCCGGTAGACGGGCCTGCTGGGATGCTGAAGCTGTTCGGCCAGTTGCAGAGCCTGACGGGGGGCACCCTGACCGTGCTCAGGGACGGACGGCGAATGACGATCACGATCGCCACGAAGTAAGGGCGAGGAGCATGCGATGGTGGAAGCGCGGAGAGGCGGACGGGCGCTCGTGGTGGCCGCGTGTGTGTGTGGCTGGGTGACGGCCGTCGGGTGCGGCGGGTCATCGTCGTCGTCGCACGCGCCGAGCACGCCCTCGACTCCCAGCACGCCGGTGACGTTGTCGAAGCCGGCGATCGTCCTCGGCAGGCCGACGGACGCATCGGTCGTGGCGGCGGTGAAGGTGGACGCCGACGTCGAGGCGTACGCGGAGTTCGGCACGACGTCGAGCACGTACACCGGGCAATCGTCCACGGCGATCGGCACGTCCATTGGCGCGGTGTTCCTCACGATGACCGGGCTGAGGCCGGACACGCAGTATTACTACCGCGTCCGCTATCGCGCCCGGTCGGAGTCGGCCTACCGCACCGACACCGAATACACCTTCCACACCAAGCGGCTGTCGGGGAGCCGATTCACCTTCGTCATCCAGGCCGACCCGCACATGGACACCAACTCGTCGTCGGCCGTCTACAGCCAGACGCTGGCGAACGAACTTGCCGACCGGCCCGATTTCATGTTGGACCTCGGTGACACGTCGATGGTCGAGAAGTGCGTCATCGACTCGTCGAGCAACTGCTCGCCGCCCTCGCCGACGTCGCAGGCGACGGTGTCGGCGCGTTACTCGCTGATGCGCGGGTTCTACGAGCAGGTCTGCCACTCGCTCCCGCTGCTGATGGTGCTCGGCAACCACGACGGCGAGACGGGCTGGCCCGACCCCGCGCAGGCCTCCCTCGGTACATGGGCGAATACGACGCGGAAAGCCTGGTTCGCCAACCCGGAGCCCGACGCCTTCTACTCTGCGAACACCGAGCAGGTGGCGGGGAGTGGCTACCGGCAGGACTACTACGCGTTCGAGTGGGGCGACGTGCTGATCGTGGTGCTCGACCCCTATGGCTACACGATGAGCAAGCCCGGCACGAACGGCTGGGGCTGGACGCTGGGCGCCGCGCAGTATCAGTGGCTCGCGCGGACCCTCGCAGGCAGCCGAGCACGCTTCAAGTTCGTACTCTCGCACCACCTGCTCGGCGGCAACGGAACCGACGCCCGCGGCGGTGCGGCGTTCGCGCGCTACTTCGAGTGGGGTGGGCGGAATCTCGACGGGACGTGGGGCTTCGACAAGCAGCGACCGGGCTGGGCGGCACCCATCCACCAGCTCTTCCTGGATTACAGCGTCAGCGCCTGGTTCCACGGCCACGACCATCTCTATGCGCGAGAACAGGTCGACGGGGTGACCTACCAGGAAGTGCCGCAGCCGAGCCTCACACGATACGACACGGCAAACCCCGGCGGCGGCTACGGCTACGTGGGGACCGACGGCGTGAACATCTTCCCGAGTTCGGGCCACCTGCGCGTCACGGTGACGCCCACCCAGGTGAGCGTGGACTACGTGCGCTCGGTCGCGCCGGCCGATGAGACGACCACGCGGAAGAACGGCACCATCATCGCGAGTTACGTCATCCAGTAGGCGAAACGCATGACGAAGCCATCTCCCGGTTGCTCGTGGTTGACGCCAGCTGTCGCTGCCCTCGGCGCCACCCTCGCGGCGACCCTTCTGTTCTCCTCCGGGTGCGGCGGGTCCTCCAAGTCGTCGTCGTCGAACACGCCCACGCCGACGCCTTCCCCGCCGACCGCCTCGTTCACGTTCACGCCGTCGTCGCCGGGTGTCGGCCAGGCCCTGCAGTTCACCGACGCGTCCACCGGGTCGCCGACCGCGTGGTCGTGGGTGTTCGGCGACGGAGGCACGAGTTCCGCGCAGAATCCCTCGCATGCCTTCGTGTCCGCGGGAACCTACTCGGTCAGCCTGACGGCGACGAACGCGGCCGGATCGAACTCGGCCACAAGGACGGTCACCTGCCAGTCCGAGGTGCCCGCGGCGGTGGCCGAGGTGCGGATTCCAGCGGGCTCGTTCGAGATGGGCGACCATTTCGGTTTCGTGGACCCGAGCCACCCGAGCGACGAGCTCCCGCTCCACACGGTGCGCATCAGCGCGTTCATCATGGCGACGGCGACGGTCACAAACGAGGAATACGCGGCGTTCCTCAACAGCGCGCTCGCCGCCGGGACGATCGAGGTCCGGGGCGGGGCGGTGTACGGCGGCGGGACGACGGACGTCTACGCCTACACGCGGCAAACGGCCAGCTACTACAGCGTGTCGTACGACGGAAAGACGTTCTCGGTCGCCGACTTCCGCGCCAAGCACCCCATGGTCGGCGTGATGTGGCTCGGCGCGGCCGCCTACTGCAACTGGAAGAGCGGCCAGGCGGGCCTCAAGGCGTGCTACGACCTCAAGACCGGCGCGTGCGATTTCACAAGAAACGGATACCGCCTGCCCACCGAGGCGGAGTGGGAATACGCGGCGCGCGGCGGGAACACGAACCCCTACTACAACTATCCCTGGGGAGACGACGTCGATCCCTCCAAGGCGAATTGGCCCGACTCCAAGGACCCTTACGAGGGTACCGACACCGCGACCTACCCGTGGACGACGCCCGTCAGGTTCTACGACGGCCAGCTCAAGCTGAAGTCGGACTACAACTGGCCCGGGGCCGCGCTCTCGTACCAGACCACCAGCGCCGTCAACGGCTTCGGCCTCTACGACATGGCAGGCAACGTCTGGCAGGTCGTCAACGACTGGTACGGGCAGAACTACTACAGCCTCAGCCCGCCGGACGACCCGAAGGGCCCCGACTCGGGGTTCATCATGCCGGACGGCAAGGCCTATCGGGCGATGCGCGGCGGCAATTGGTACAACGGCTACATCGTGGCCGGCCTGAACGACGGCCACTCGCGCGTGTCGAACCGCAACCCGTCCTACTACCGCGGTCCGCAGGATCCCAATCATCCCTGGTATCACGTCGGTTTCCGCATCGCCCGCAACGACAGCACCACGTCGGGACTCCTCGACGGGACGGACATGCTCGCGGCGCCGGCCGATGGCCAACCGAAGGGAGGCATTCGTGACTGACTCGTGGCCAAGCACCCGACGCGTTGTTCGCGGCCTAATCGTCCCTGCGCTCGCGCTGCTGATTGCGGTTCTGGCGCTCGGCGCATGCGGCGGGAATAGCTCGTCGTCCGGTTCGTCGTCCACGCCGTCGGGCGGCACGGCGCCGACCGCCGGCTTCTCGTATGCCCCGTCGGCGCCGTCGGCCGGATCCTCCGTCCAGTTCACCGACACGAGCACCGGCACGCCGACGTCGTGGGCGTGGACCTTCGGCGACGCGTCGACCAGCACGGCGCAGAACCCGAGTCACGCGTTCGCGACCGCCGGCATCCACACCGTGGCGCTGGTCGCCACCAACGCCAGCGGGTCGTCGTCGAAGAGCCAGACGGTGACGGTGAGCGCGAGTTCGGGCCGGACGATCGGCTTGATGGTGAACGCGGCCGGCGCCTACGACGGCTACACGCTGTTCGCGCCGAAGCAGAACACGATGACGTACCTGATCAACAACGAGGGCCGGCTGGTGCACCAGTGGACCGCCTCGATGTGGCCGCCGGGACAGTCGGTGTATCTGCTCGAGAACGGCAATCTCCTGCGCACCTGCATGACGAAGGGAAAGCTGAGCGCGGGCGGCGGCGAGGGTGGACGCATCGAGGAGTACGACTGGGACGGCAATCTCGTGTGGCAGCTCGATTACTCCACGGACACCTACATGCAGCACCACGACGTGCACATCCTGCCCAACGGCAACCTGCTCATGGTGGTGATGGAGAAGAAGACCTACGCCGAGGTGCTGGCCGCCGGGTTCAACCCGGCGAAGCTGCAGCCCGAGGTGGCGTCCAATGGCCTCATGCTTCCCGACTCGGTGATCGAGATCCAGCCGACGAAGCCGGTCGGCGGCAAGGTGGTCTGGGAATGGCACGTGTGGGACCACCTGATCCAGGACTTCGACTCGACCAAGGCGAACTACGGAACGGTGGCGCAGCACCCGGAGTTGATCGATGCCGCGGGTGACGGCAAGAACCTGCCCGCATTCTGGAATCACGTCAACTCGATCGACTACAACGCGGATCTCGACCAGATTGCGCTGTCGGTACGGGGCAACAGCGAGGTCTGGGTGATCGATCACAGCACGACGACGGCCGAGGCGACGGGGCACGCTGGCGGCAGGCGTGGGAAGGGCGGCGACCTGCTGTACCGCTGGGGCAATCCGATCACCTACCGGGCCGGGACGGCCGCCGACCAGCGCTATTTCCAGCAGCACGACGTCGAGTGGGTGCCGGCCGACTGCCCGGGCGCGGGGAACCTCACCTCCTTTAACAACGGGCTCGGGCGCGGCGTCTACTCGACCGCCGACGAGTTCGTGCCGGCCGTCGACAGCCACGGCGACTACCCGATCACCGCCGGGTCCGCGTTCCTGCCGAAAGACCTCGCGTGGACGTACCGCGCCGACGCGTCTGACCCGATGTACTCGGAGAACATCTCGGGCGCGCACCGCCTGCCGAACGGGAACACCATCATCTGCTCGGGCACCGTCGGCGAGTTCCGCGAGGTGACGAAGACCGGCACGGTCGTCTGGAAGTACATCTGCCCGACCGACGCCACGGGCCCGCTGAAGCAGGGCACGAAGCCGCCCAACGACCCGGCACGGCCCCTGGAGCTGATGAACTCCGTGTTCAGGGTCTACAAGTACGCGCCGACCTACGCCGGGTTCAAGGGACGCACCCTCGTGCCCGGCGACTTCATTGAGAAGTACCTGACTGCCATGAAGAAGCTGCTCACCCTCGTCGCACTCACCGTGGCTGTCGTGGCCGCGGCCTCGTCGCCCCAGCGCCGCCAGCCCGTTCGCGCTGTCGCACCGCCGCCCGGCTTCACGCTCGTTCCCGCGGGTTCATTCGAGATGGGCGACCACCACGGGTTCGTCGACCCCAAGCACGGCAGCGACGAGACGCCGATTCACAACGTCCGCCTCGACGCGTTCTACATGGCGGTCTACGGCGTCACCACGGAGGAGTACAGCCGGTTCCTCAACTCGGCGTGGAACGCGGGTTCGGTCGAGGTGCGGAAGGGCGGGGTGTACTTCAAGGCGAAGGACGACCTGCTAGCCGAGACCCGCGAGATGTCGAAGTACAGCCGCATCATGTGGAACGGCGCCCGGTTCTCGGTGCTCGACGGCAAGGAGCGGCACCCGATGACCGGCGTCCGCTGGGCCGGCGCCGCCGCCTACTGCAACTGGTTGAGCCAGGAGAGCGGTCGGCCCGCGGCCTACGACCCGGCGACATGGGCGGTTCGGTTCGATGTCGGCGGGTTTCGCCTGCCCACCGAGGCTGAGTGGGAGTACGCCGCGCGCGGCGGCCAGCAGGCGCCGTATCGCAACTTCCCCTGGGGAGACGACGCGGACCCCGGGAAGGCGAACTGGCCGGAATCGAAGAATCCATTCCGGGGGGGGGCCGAACCGTGGACGACGCCGGTGGGCTTCTTCGACGGCAAGATGCACGGCAAGGCGGAGATGGGTTGGCCGGGTCCGCAGGAGACCTTCCAGGCGGCGAACGGAGCCAACGGCTACGGCCTCTACGACATGTCGGGGAACGTGTGGCAGTTCGTGAACGACTGGTACGGCCGCGACTACTACGCGCAATCGCCCGTCGTGAACCCGCCGGGGCCCGAGCGGGGCAGCCCGATGCCGGACGGCAAGCCCTACCGGGCTATGCGCGGGGGCAGTTGGTACAACGGCGAGAATGGGCACGGCCGCGTCTCGAACCGCAATCCGTCGTACTACCGTGGTCCCGAGGACCCGAACCACCCCTACTACCACGTCGGCTTCCGCGTGGTGCTCGCCGCCGTACCGTCGGCGCGCGCGCCCGTGTCGTCGACACCGTCCGCTGTGGCCGCGTCAACACCCTCGCATGCTGGCTCGTTCCTCTTGCGAAGTCCGGCGGTTGGCGCGGACGGGCTGCTTCCGAAGGAGTTCACCGGCGACGGCGACAGCATCTCGCCGCCGCTCGAGTGGAGCGGTGCGCCGTCGGGCGTGAAAGGCTACGCGGTGGTGATGCACCACCTCGATCCCGAAGGCATCGTGAAGTGGTACTGGATGCTCTACGACATTCCCAGTTCGGTGCACAGCCTGCCGAAGAACGCCAAGAGCGTCGGGACGTTCGGGACCAACAGTATCAACGGTCGAACGGAGTATGCCCCGCCGCGTTCGCAGGGGCCGGGGATCAAGAGGTACACACTGACCGTCTACGCGCTGTCGGCTGCCCCCACCATCACAGTGCCGGCTTCTCGCGTCGCCCGCGACGTGCTGCTCGACGCGATCAAGGGGATCACGCTCGCGAGCGCCGAGCTGACCGTGAACTACGCGCGCGCAGACGCCGGCGGCGATCCGGGCGGCGGTCGGCCGGGCGGGGGAGGTCGCGGCGGACGCGGCGGCTCGGCCCGAGCGCAGGTGGGCCCGGGCGGCGGACAGGGTGGCCAGGGCGGCCAGAGGGGGGGCCGAGGCGGCGCCGGCGGCGGCGACCAGGACCGAGGTCGGGGCGCTCCGCGGCTGGAGATGCCCGAGAACAAGACGCCCGTTTCGCCCTATCCCGGTCTGACCGTCGGGCTCTTCATGACCACCCCAAAGGCGCAGGTGGGTTACACGCTGATGGCGCCCAAGCACAACACGGTCACCTACCTGCTCGACAACCAGGGGCGGTGGGTGCACAGCTGGAAGAGCACCTACGAACCGGGGCAGTCGGCCCACCTGCTGCCCAACGGCCACCTGTTGCGGTCTGGGATGGTTCGCGTCCCGGGGAGCACGGGCGGCGGCGAGGGCGGCCGCATCGAAGAGTTCGACTGGGACGGCCGGCTCGTGTGGTCCTACGACCTGGCCACGGTCGAGCGGCAACTACACCACGACATCAAGCCGATGCCGAACGGCCACGTGCTGGCGTTGATGGTGGAGCGCAAGACGACCGAGCAGGCACGGGCCGCCGGCTTCGACGTCTCGCTCCTCGAGCAGGACTCCATGCTTCCCGACGCCGTCGTCGAGATCGAGCCGACACCGCCACGAGGCGGCCGCATCGTCTGGGAATGGCACGTGTGGGACCACCTGGTCCGTCCAGCCGATGCCGCGTCGCACCCGGAGTTGGTGGCGGCGGCGCCCGGCATGGGGCGATCGGTCCGCGCCTTCTGGAACCACATGAACTCGCTCGACTACAACGCATCGCTCGATCAAATCGTGCTGAGCGTCCGCGGCATGAACGAGATCTGGATCATCGACCACTCGACCACGACGGCCGAAGCCGCCAGCCACAAGGGCGGCAAGTCGGGCAAGGGTGGCGACCTGCTCTATCGCTGGGGCAATCCCCAGTTCTACGGGCGGGGCACCGAACGGGATCGGCAGCTGGTACAGCAGCATGACGCGCAGTGGATTCCCGACGGCTACCCGGGCGCCGGCCGCATCACGATCTTCAACAACGGCTACGAGCGCGGCTACTCAAGCATCGAGGAGATCGCCACGCCGGTGGACGCAGCCGGCCGCTACACGGCTTCGCCAGACGGTGCGTTTGGTCCCGCCAAGCCCGTGTGGCGCTACGAGGCGAAAACGCGCACCGACTTCTTCTCGTCGGAAATCTCCGGCGCGCACCGCCTGCCCAATGGCAACACGCTGATCTGCGCGGGGGTCGTCGGGCACTTGTTCGAGGTCACGCCGGCGGGTGAGATGGTGTGGCAGTACGTGAACCCGATGGTGCGCGGCGGCATCCTCGCGCAGGGCGAGGTGCCGGGGAAGGACCAGCGCGGCCACCTGTTCAACGCGGTGTTCAAGGTTCACCGCTATGCGCCCGACTACCCAGGGCTTGCCGGGCGCGACCTGACGCCGAAGGGCGTCATCGAACTGCCCGCCTCCGAGAAGGGAAAGACCGGCCTCGACAAGGCCGACGAGCAGCCGGGCCTCGGGCCTGGGCGCGGGCGAGGTGACCGGTGAGGCGCGCTCGAGCGGCATTCGTGATCATGACGCTGGCCGGTGCCGCGCTGCTCGCCTACGAGCGGCTGCAGGGGCCCACCGAACTGCTGTACTGGAACAAGGAGAAGGCCTTCCAGGGCTACACGCTTTTTGGCGTGGCCGGGCTCACGTTCCTTCTCGACATGGAAGGCCGCGTCGTTCACACCTGGCCCGTCGGCACCAACCCGCAGCTGCTCGACAACGGCCACGTCGTGGACGCGAGCCGCGACGACCCGAGCGGCTTCCAGGGGTTCAAGGAAGTCGATTGGGACGGCAGGACGGTCTGGGAGTACACGGAGAAGAGGGCCGACTACGCCCCGCACCACGACTGGGTGCGGATCTTCAACAAGAAGCTCAACGCCCCCACGACCCTCTACATCGCCAACAAGTCGATCACCAACGAGCAGGCGATCGCGGCCGGGGCCGACCCGAAGTTCGCTCCGTACCGCGACGGCCAGATGGACGCCGTCGTCGAGGTCGACATGCAGGGCAACGTGGTGTGGGAATGGTGGTTCTTCGACCACGTGGTGCAGGACGTCGACGCGTCGAAGCCGAATTACGTCGGGACCGGCAAGACGGTGGCCGACCAGCCCGGGCGGATCAACATCAACATGCCGGGCCGCCCGCTGCGCCGCGACTGGCTGCACTGCAACTCGGTCGACTACAACCCGCGCCTCGGCCACGTCGTCATCAACTCCGTGCAGGGCGAGTTGTACGTGATCGACCACGACGGCACGTTCGTCGCCGGCGATCCCAAGGCGAGCATCGCGAAGGCCGCAAGCGCGGCGGGGGACTTCCTCTACCGCTTTGGCGACCCGGCGCGCTACGGCCAGGGCGACCCGCCGCGGATCCTCGAAAATTGGGACAACGCCACGTCCGGCCACAAGCAGATGGGCGGCTCGCATCACGCCCACTGGATCGCCGAAGGCCTGCCCGGCGCAGGGCACCTGATGGTGTTCAACAACGGGCAGTACCTCTACCAGCGGACGCCGCAATCGTCGGTGCTGGAGATCAACCCCTTCCTCGATGGCGCGAAGCGCGAGACGACGGCAGTACGTGAACCCGCCCGACGCGGGCTACTGGCGCGAGACCTACGACCACGACACGCACAACCAGCCGCGGCAGATCTCGAACCAGGTCGTGTGGAGCTACCGGTCGGTCAACAGCCACGGGTTCTTCAGCCACATCGGCTCCAGCGGCCAGCGACTGCCGAACGGCAACACGTTCATCTGCTCGGACACCGAGGGCCACTTCTTCGAGGTGACGACCGGCGGTGAAGTGGTGTGGGAGTACATCAACCCGGTCACGCGCGACGGGGCGGTGAAGGTGCTCGGTGATGTTCTGCCGATGACCAACTCGGTGTTCCGCGCGTTCCGCTACGGTGCGGACCACCCAGCGTTCAAAGGCCGCGAACTGACGCCCGCCGGGACGATCACCGAGCGGGCGGCCAAGGGACTCGACGCGCGTCCGCGGCCGCCGAGGAAGCAGCCATGAACCGACAACTGGCAGTAGGCTTGGCGGTGGCGGCGATCGCGGGCGCCACGCTCGTCGCCCAGAATCGGCAGGGTTCGGCGGGGCCTCCCGACCGCCTCACCGTGATCCTCGGCCGTCCCACTGACCGTTCGGTGTCCGTGAGCGTCGTGCCGATTGCCGAGGGCAACCTCCGCGTCGAATACGGCACGGCGCCCGATCGTCTCGCGAGCAGGACCGCGCCACAGCACGCGGCACGGCTGGCGCCCACCGACTTCGAGATCCGGTCGCTCACGCCCAACACCAAGCGGGAACGACTCGGGCGTGGCGGCCGAAGGGAGTCTCCAGACGCAGCGCGGCGCCGGTTCCTCATTCACGTTCGCACTGCAGGGCGACTCCCATCCCGAGCGGCAGGGCAGGATGTTCGATCCCGGCCTCTACCGGCGAACCCTTGAGAACGTGCGGAAAGAGCAGCCTGACTTCTACCTCCTGATGGGCGACGACTTCAGCGTCGATCCCCTCATCAATCGCGGCGAGCTGACGCAGCGGGCGGTCGACGTGCTGTATCTGAACCAGCGGCAGTTTCTCGACGCGGTCGGCCGGACCGCCTCGCTGTTCCTGGTGAACGGCAACCACGAGGAGGCCGCCCTGGCGCTCCTCAAGGGCACGGCCGACTCCGCGCCCCTCTTCTCGGGGCGCGCGCGTTCGCGCTTCTTCCCTCTGCCCGCCCCGGACGCGTTCTACACGGGCGATAACGAGACGGTGCCGGGCATCGGGGCCGTGCGCGATTACTACTCATGGACGTGGGGTGACGCGCTGTTCGTCGTGATCGACCCTTACTGGCACTCGCCAGTGTCTGTCGACAACTCAACAGTCAGCGGCGAAGGCGGGAGGGGAGGCCGCGCCGCGAGGGGCGGGGGAGGGAAAGGAGGCCAGGGCGCTGCGCGAGGCGCCGGCGGTGGTGGTGCCGGCCGGCCCGGCGGCGCGGGCCGCGACTGGTGGGGCATGACGATTGGCGACGCCCAGTACCGCTGGCTGAAGAAGACGCTCGAGGACAGCACCGCCCGCTACATCTTCGTCTTCGCGCACCACGTGCTCGGCACGGGCCGCGGCGGCGTGGAGATGTCGCACCTTTACGAGTGGGGCGGCGAGGACCCGAGCGGCGGCGCCACCTTCGCGTCGAAGCGGCCCGGGTGGGAACTGCCGATCCACCAACTGATGGCGAAGCACGGCGTGACCGCATTCTTCCAGGGACACGACCACCTGTTCGCTCGGCAGGAGCGCGACGGGGTGATCTACCAGGCAGCGCCCAACCCGGCTGACTCGACCTACACCGCCTTCAACCGCGACTCCTATCGATCGGGCGATGTCCTGCCCAACTCGGGCTACCTGCGCGTGACGGTGTCCCCCGAACGGGCAAAGGTGGATTACGTCCGCTCGTGGCTGCCCGCCGACGAGGCGCGTGGTGGCACGAACGGCCAGGTAGCCCTTTCGTACGTGGTGAAGCCGCGAAACGCAGCGAGTCGACGACGTGGAGAACACCGAGGTTCAACATCCTGCGGGTTGTTCGTGGCGAGGGGCTCACCTGCGGCTGCCTGGCTGGCGTCTACGAGACCTACTCGGGAAGCACGGTGACCATCATCGATGCGGCAGCGCCGGGGTGCGTCGAAGTGGGGCATCGCGACGGGCACGCCCTCTCATCGTCACTGCGGCAAACGGGGGGGGGCCATGGACTAACCCGTCTCCAAATTGTCTCCACGACGCCGGTGGAGTCGAGAGAACTGGGGGTCACTGCCGCGAACGGCAGTGGCCCTGCAACCGATTGACCCAAAGAGTGTTGTCACCAGAAGTCGCTCGCCATCAATGAGTTAGAGACACACGCTCTCAGGGTTCGAATCCCTCTCTCTCCGCCAATAATGCCGTAAGTAATTAGTTCCAAAGCACTTACGGTCCATTCACGAAAGAAGAAGATTCCCTCGGTTCTCGATCCGCTAAGTACCACTCTGTCAACGACCTGCCTCGGTGGACACATCTGTCTGGGGTGCGTCTCCAGAATGATGTCTCCAAGATCGGACTCGGCAGCCCGAAGTGCATCCGGTCGCGCTTTCTGGAGGATCGTCGCGGTCTGGCGTGCTGCTGCTGCTCGTCTGCATCCTCCTGCCGGTCGTGGATCTGGCCGACACCCGTGACACCGGCGGAACGGACACGGAGTCCGGCGCAGTCGTGATCATGCTGTGCGTCGGCGTGGCACGTGTCGCCGAGAGCGGGGTACGCGCCGACTGACGCTCCGCAGGCGGCGGTGCTCATGTAGACTGGAATCAGGCGCACCCAAGTCCTCGACGACCGAACCGGCACCGGTGCCGCATCTGAGGCTGAGATGTTTCGGTCCCTCGAAATGCTTCGGCTGAATCCCGCCCCACTCGCGAGCGGCAGCGTCATCTGGATTCGCATTGCCGTTGGCCTGATCTTCGCCACCCAGGGCCTGCTCAAGTATCTCGACCCGCACATGGGCGTGGAACGCTTCACACGGATCGGGTTCCCACTCCCCGCGTTCACCGCGCACTTCGTCGGCGGGTTCGAAATGGCCTGCGGGGTGCTCGTGCTCCTCGGCCTGTGGACCAGGCTTGCGGCGATACCGCTCCTGATCGTGATCGTCACGGCCATCGTCACCACCAAGATCCCGGAACTGTCGCACGCCTCGCAGGGCTTCTGGTTCATGGTCAGCGACGCCCGCACGGACTTCGCGATGCTGTGTTCGCTGATCTTTCTGATTGCCGCCGGCCCAGGCCGGTTGTCGGCGGATGCCGCCCGTGACGACGCGCGGCGATAGGGCGATCGGATCGAATCGGGCGACGGCACGGACTCCGCTGTCGGAACTCGCGACGTTATTCCTTCGCCTGGGCGCCACGGCGTTCGGCGGTCCGGCGGCGCACATCGCGATGATGGAGGACGAGGTCGTCCAGCGGCGCGGGTGGCTGACGCGCGACCAGTTCCTCGACTACCTCGGCGCGACCAACCTCATTCCCGGCCCGAATTCCACCGAACTTCCGATCCACATCGGCCATGCGCGAACCGGCTGGTGGGGCCTCGTCGTGGCCGGGACGGCGTTCATCCTCCCGGCCACCCTGATCGTCGGCGCCCTGGCCTGGGCCTACGTACGCTACTCGGGGCTGCCCGAAGTCGCCGGCGTTCTCTACGGTGTGAAGCCGGTCGTGATCGCGGTCGTCGTCCAGGCGCTGTGGCGCCTGGGCCGATCGGCCGTGAAGACGCGGGGACTGGCCGTGCTGGCCATGGCGGCGGTCGGTGCCGCGGCGGCCGGCGTGCACGAGCTCATCGTGCTGGGAGGAGCCGGCCTCGCGATGGCGGCTTGGCGTGGGGCGACCGAGCGGCGGGCCGGGGGACACCGGGCGTTCGGCCTGGCTCCGGTGTGGCTGTCCGGCGCGACAGGCTTGCCGGCCGTTACCGGCGCGTCGGCCGCCGGAGCGGCGGCAGCCTCGTTCGGGCTCTGGCCGCTGTTCCTGGTCTTCGCCAAGGTCGGCGCGGTACTCTTCGGCAGCGGCTACGTGCTCCTCGCATTCCTTCGGGCCGATCTCGTGGAGCGCCTGCACTGGCTCACCGAACGGCAACTGCTCGACGCCATCGCCATTGGCCAGGTCACGCCAGGCCCGGTCTTCACGACCGCCACATTCGTAGGCTACGTCCTCGGCGGCGCGTCGGGCGCGGGCGTCGCCACCCTGGGGATCTTCCTGCCGGCGTTCGTCTTCGTGGCGCTGAGCGGCGTGCTGTTGCCGCGGCTTCGCCAGTCGCCGACGGCGGGTGCGGTGCTCGATGGCGTCAACGTGGCGTCGCTGGCGCTGATGGCGGTCGTGTCGTTTCAGCTCGCCCGCGCCGCGCTCGTTGACCTGCTGACCATTGGCCTGGCGATCACCAGCGCCATCGTGTTGTTCCGGACCCGCGTGAACTCCGCGTGGCTGATTGCAGGCGGCGCCGTCGTCGGGTGGCTGTGGGCCTTCTCGCCGTGGAGGTAAGCGCCGCGCGCCATCCGCGCCGACGCCGCGGAGATCTAAGGAGCGTCGATTGTGGACATCACCCGTCGCTCGATGCTGAAACTAGCGACCATGGCCCCGCTCGGCACCCGGCTCATCGGCGCCGACCGACCCCACGCGCAGCCTGGGGACGGACCCACCGACTTCACGCTCCGCATCGCGACCGGCTTGGTCGAGCTGGCGCCGAATCACATCGTCTCGACCACGCTCTACAACGGCCAGTTCCCGGGCCCGGTGATTCGGTTGCGAGAAGGCCGGCGGACGACGATCGATCTGGTCAACGACACCGATACGCCCGAACAGGTGCACTGGCACGGTCAGAACATCCCGAGCGACGTCGATGGCGCCGCGGAGGAGGGGACGCCGTACGTGCCCGCGAGGGGCACGCGCCGCATCAGCTTCGTCCCGGGGCCGGCGGGTTTCCGCTTCGTGCACACGCACGTGGCCGCGGAACACGACCTGAGCCGCGGCACGTACACCGGCCAGGCGGCGCCGGTCTACGTCGAGCCCGCCAACGATCCGGGCGCCTACGACCGCGAGGTGTTCCTGGTGATGAAGGAGTTCAGTCCGTCATTCAGCCGCGGCGGCGACATGGCGATGGACGTGCTGCCGGGCGAGCCACTCGCGGCCCTGCGGGCGGCGGGGAAGGAGGCGGACGATCGCCACAAGGGTCCGAAGGGATACGAAGTCGGCTACGACCTGTTCTCCATCAACGGCAGGATGCTGGGACACGGCGACCCGATCCGGGTGAAGACGGGCGAGCGTGTCCTGTTCCACGTGCTGAACGCGAGCGCGACCGAGATTCGCAGTCTCGCGCTGCCAGGGCACCACTTCCGCGTCGTCGCCCTCGACGGCAACGCCGTGCCGACGCCTGCCAGCGTGCCCGTGCTGTGGCTGGGCACCGCGGAACGCGTCTCGGCGATCGTGACCATGACCCAGCCAGGCGTCTGGGTCATGGGCGATCTATCGGATGACGACCGCGGCCACGGGATGGGCGTCGTCGTGGAGTACGCGGGGCACAAGGGCAAACCCGTCTGGACGAAGCCGGCGCCCTTCCGCTGGGATTACACGCGCTTCGCGCGACCGTCGGTCGCGCCGGCCGGGCCGGACGAGACCATCGAGATCACGGTGGGCAAGGAGAACGGGGCGATCCACGGGTTCAACCGCTGGACGTTGAATGGCGACGCGTTCTCCATGGACGCGATGAGGCCCGTGTATACCATTCACCAGGGCCGCCGCTACCGTCTGAAGTTCCGAAACGCGAGCGACGACATCCACCCGCTGCATCTGCACCGGCACAGCTTCGAGCTGACACGCGTCGGCGAGAAGTCGACGGCCGGCATCATGAAGGACGTCGTGATGCTCGGCGGATTCCAGGAGGTGGAGTTCGACTTCGTCGCCGACAATCCCGGCCCGACGCTGTTCCATTGTCACCAGCAGCTGCACATGGACTTCGGGTTCATGGCGCTGTTCCTGTACGCCTGAGTGGCGTGGGGTAGGTTCACGCGGATGGGGGGCAGCGAATGACAGGAACGCGACTTGACCCAAAACGGCGTCTTCGTGTGCACGGCGTGAGATACCAGACCGCCGACGTCGGGAGGGCGGTCGCCTTCTACACCGGGAGCCTCGGGTTCGTCCTGAAGCACCGACAGGGCGACGCCTTCGCCAGCGTGTCGTGCGACGGTCTCGACGTGTTGTTGAGCGGCCCGGGGAGTTCTGGAGCCCGGCCGATGCCAGACGGCCGCCAGCAAGAGTCCGGCGGCTGGAACCGTCTCGCGCTGCCGGTCGAGGATCTGCCCGCCCTGGCGGCCTGGCGCCGTTTGCGATCTACCGGATCCTGCTCGGCATCATCGTGCTGTGGTTCGCGTCTGGAATGGGGGGCTGACCGGCGGCCAGGCGCACCGACACGTGAACCAGGCTTGCGGCGATGCCACTCCTGATCGTAATCGCCACGGGACCGTCACCAGCAAGATCCCTGGTGGATGCCGGCGGCTTCCCAAGTGCCCTTATTCGCCCTGCTCGCGCAGCCGTCCGATGCCGTCCAGTTCCTGCTTGATCGCCATCCCGTCCAGCTTCGCCAGGGGCAGACTCACGAACAGCGAAATGCGTCGGTGCAGCTGAGAAAAGGCCGCGACAAACGCGCGGCGCATCTGCTCGTCGCTGCCGTGCACGGCGGCCGGGTCCTCGATGCCCCAATGAGCGGTCATCGGCTGGCCGGGCCACACCGGGCACACCTCGCCCGCCGCGTTGTCGCACACGGTGAACACGAAGTCGAGATTCGGCGCATCCGCCGTCGCGAATTCTTCCCAACTCTTGCTCCGCAGACCGTCGCCAGAGTGACCCGCGCGCCGCACCTGTTCGAGGGCGAGCGGATTGACCTGGCCGGCGGGATGGCTGCCGGCGCTGAATGCGCGGAAACGCCCTTTGCCGAGGTGGTTGAGGATCGTCTCGGCCATGATGCTGCGGGCCGAGTTGCCGGTGCACAGGAACAACACGTTGTAAACGGGGTCTGCCACGGGAGCCTCCGATCGGGTGGTGCGTTTGACGAGAATCGCCGCTTCTCGTTCGACGCGGTTCTGGGCAGGCAGTCGCTACCGGCGCTCGGCGGCTTCGCCGTAGCGAGGGCCCAGGTGGCCGCGGTCGTCTCCGCTGGTACGCAAGGGGTGGGGCGCCGCCGAGGCGGCGTGGTCAAGCGGCGACGGCACGGGGAGCGCTGTCGGCATGCAGGTCCTGCTCGAGCCTCCAGACCTCAGCTTCGAGTTCTATCTGGATATCTCCCCAGTTGCCGTTCTCGGCCTCCTCGACGGTGAGGTGCCTGTAAGCGTCCAGGATCGCGCGCAGTTCCGCAATCCTCACAACCTTCTTGGCATTCCACATAGCTCACCGTACGACTCTGGTGTTTCGGAGGGGTAACACTTGCGGGTCAAACCAGTAAACTGTGAGTCGTCTGGTTACGAACGCACGTTCTGCTGGTGGACGGCGGTCATGCGCTCTGCTTCAAGAGGACGGCCTCGGCTCGTTTGGATAGTTGAAGAACAGGTGGTTTCAGCGACGCGTGTGCGACCATCTTCCTCGTGCCGCCACGCGACCGTGAGGCCGAGCCGATCCGCGCAAGAGCCGAGCGAGGCGTCGAACAACGCATGGAAGATTTGGCTCTCGTCAGTGGCCTGGTTCAGCGGCGAGGAAGCGTCAGCGCCCAGACCGCCGGAGCAGCGACGGCCAGCGCGATGGCAACTGCCGGCAGGCCGAACACGATGAACGGCGGGCGTGCGGACCGTTCGAGGCCCGTGGCGTGGGCGATCGCCAGTAACCCGGCGGCCAGCAGTAGCAGGTGGCCGACAACGGCCCACCATGCGGTCACCCGGCTCGCTCGGGCCAACCCCGCTGCGACCCATCCGCTCAGGAGGCCAATCACAAGTCCCACGAGGACGGAGCCGCCGAGATGCATGCCGCCGGTGCTCGCAATCGTTTGAAAGGCAAGCGGCTCGCCTCGCGCGGCGCCAACGCCAACCGCATAGACGACGAGGATGGCCGCACCGCAGACGGCGGCCATGACGCTGGCGGCTGTTCCAAGGCGCACCGACCCCGTCCGGCCGACCAGCCTCGAGCTTGCGGCGCCGCACACCAGAAACATGACGCCCCACATCGCCACGCCACGGATCGCCGGCAGTGGCGGTTGTAGGTTTCCGAACACTTCGAGCGAGTGGTTGATGACGTGGACTGCGCCGAGGAGCAGGCCAAGCCTCCATCCTACGGCGATGACCGAACGCGATGGAGTCTGCTGGTTCATGGAACGCTCGCCGGACAATGATAACGAGGGCGCGCGGTCTACGGCCATTCCCAGCCAGCTGCCCGGTGGCCAATGGCACGTCGCGCTCCCCAAGGCGACGACGTTCGACGGTTGGGCCGTTATTGCATGCGAATCATGTTCGGCTTGTGGAACAGACAGCCCGCCTGGCCGATTTCGAGAAGACTCGGGAGCAGCGCGCACGGCGCGCCGCCGCCATGGCCGGTCACGAATCCAAGATCGCGTGCGCCTCTCGGCACGACGAAGTCCATCGATGTGCGCGCGAACCCGTGCGGGGGCACCCGCCCGGCGACGACGTCCTTCCAGGCACCCGGAGCCGGCGCATAACGCCGGTCGTCTTCGTCGCGCACGTACGCCCAGAAGCCCCGCGTCCCTTCCGGTGAGCGCGCGTCGTTGTAGAGGCGGATGTCGGCCGTGTAGGTCACGTCCGTGCCGTTCGGCGACGGCGCAGTGCGGACCGCCTCGACGGCGATACACCAGTCATCGAAGCACCAATTCTGACCCTGTTCGATGATGACCGCCGATCTCGACGCGGACACGGCGACCGAAATCGCCAAGTACAGAAGGGCACCGACCACCCAGCGGGCAACCAGCCTCAGGGCGCTGGAACGGCGCCCCCGGGTCACGCGGTACGCCGCAATCAGCCACGTGACCAACGACGACAGCACGCAGACCACGAGCGCCAGCGTGAAGACCTGTGGCGTTTCCTGGACGGGCGTCACGCGACACCTGCGAAGCGCCGCGTTCGCTGTTGCAGATGAACGATCCGCAGCACGGCCTGAAGACCGAACAGTGTGCCGAGCACCACAACACAGGCCTCGAACTCGTGCATCACCGCAGCGTAGCACGTCATGCCGCCGCAACCGCGAGCCCGAGGCGCCCCGCTGAGGCTGTGTCTCTGCATTGTCTTCACGTTCGCGGTGCGGAACCAGGATGTGAACAGCGGTTCCCAGTGGCGCAGGAGTTGCCTGCGCTCGCCCGTAGTGCCACACTCGGGGTCGCGCCAGTGCCGCGCGGGGCGCGCGGTCGCTCGAGTTCGACGCTCGACATTTGAATGGGCCACCAGAACACGCAGCAGGAGGATCTTCGAGTGCACAGAACCATTCTCCCAATTGTGATCGCGGTCGTTTGTGCCACCGGCATCGGACTGGCAGGCCAGGGAGGCCACCCCGGTCCCTACCAGGTGCTCAAGAGCGTGAAGGTCGGTGGGGAGGGCGGCTGGGACTACATCTATGCCGACGTCGGGGACCGTCGCCTGTTCATCCCACGCGGGACCTCGCGGGAGATTCCCGCCACCGACACCACGCCGGCCGTCCCGGCGGCCGGGGCGCGGATCATGGCCTACGACCTCGACACGCTGGCGCCGATCGGCGAAATCGCCGACACCGGCGGCAACGGGGCCACGGTGTGTCCGAAGTCCGGGCACGGCTTCGCGAGCAGCCACCCGAGCCTGTCGATGTTCGACCCGAAGAAGCTGACGCTCATCAAGAAGATCGACGTCCCCGAGGGCTTCGGGGCCGACGGCATCTACTGCGATGCGTCCAACGACCGCGTCTACGTCTTCAGCCATCCGACGAAGAATGCGTTGGTGCTGAACGGCGCCGACGGCGCGGTGCTCGGGACCATCGACCTCGGGGGCACGCCTGAGCAGGGCGTCGCCGACGGCAAGGGCACGCTCTATGTCGTCATGCAGGCCGAGTCGAACGTGGCCGTCGTCGACGAGAAGACGATGAAGACGACCGCGCACTACGACTTCGCGGCCAAGGGCGGCCGCTGCAACGGCCTCGCGCTCGACGCGAAGAACGGCGTGCTGTTCGTCGCGTGCGGGGCGTCGTCGATGACGCCCGCGCAGGGCCAGCCGGCGCAGCCGACGATGGTCATCATGAGCGCGAAGGACGGGAAGATCCTGACGACGCTGCCGCTGCCGGGTGGGTCCGACGGCGCCCAGTTCAACCCGGCGACGATGGAAGCGTTCGCCACGCTTGGCAACGGCCACCTGGTGGTCGTGAAGGAGACGAGCCCCACGACGTTCGAGCTCGAGCAGGACCTCGAGACGATGAACGGCGCGCGGACGATCACGCTCGACACGAAGACGGGCCACCTCTACACGATGGCGCAGGTGTTTGGGCCGCCGCCACCGCCACCCGCGAATCCGCCGGCCGGCGCAGGGGGCCGGGGCGGGCGCGCCGCCGGCCGTCCCGGGGTCGTTCACGATTCTGATGGTCGGAAAGTAGTCTGTTTCAGCAGAACGGGGCGGCCATCGAGCCGCCCCTGGATCCGATTCGCAATCGCTTGCGGTCGGGTCGAGGCCCCCCGTCGGCTCCTCAGCGAGCGGGTTCGCGCTCGACGACCAGGAGTGAGAAACTGCCCGGCAGCACCGGCCCCCTTGCCCGATTGCCGGTGGCGTCGGCGGGCGGCGGCCCGAACTTCGCGGCGGCGATGAACACGCGGTGGTTCGTGGGATCGAGCCCCATGTTGCGCGAAGCCGGGGCCGTCTGCAGCGTCTGGATGACGTGGTAGCGATCCGGGCCGTCCTGGTGGATGACCGTCACCGTGCCGTCCAGGTTCGACGCGAACACGTCGCTCGACGCCGGATCGTATCCGGCGCCATCGACCCCCGAACCGATCGGCGCCGTCGCCACCACCTTGCCCGCTTCGTAGTCGGACACCGCCAGCACGCCGCTGCGGCATCCGCTGAACAGGCGGTGGTGCGCGACGTCGATGGCCATCGCCACCGGCTGCTTGCAGGGCTCGGTCGACCAGCGGCGCAGCACCTTCGCCGCCTTCGCGTCGATCTCCACCACCTCGCTCGTGTCGGTGAGGTTCGCGTACACCTTGCCGTCGCCCGCCGACGCGCCATACTCCGGCTTGCCGCCCAGCGGGATGTTCGTCACCTGCGTGCCGCCGCGCGGGTCGATCACGGTCGAGGTGTGCGCGTCGCCGTTGAACGTGAAGACCCGGTTCGACGGCCGGTCGTAGATGATCGCGTCGGCATCTTCGTCCGCAGGAATGCGGCCGATCGCCTTGTAGGTCGTGAGGTCGAACATCACGACCGACTTGTCGTTGCCCGAGGTCGCGAAGCCGCGGCCGGCCGATTCGACGATCGCGGTGCCGTGGGCGCCGTGGATGCCACTTACCTCGCCGAGCAGCGTGCCCTTGTCTTGGTCGACCACCATCACGCGGTCCTGGCGGCCGATGAACAGGCGGTGCGTCGGCGGATCCGGGACGATGTAGTCCCAGCCGCCATCACCCCCGAGGGTGTAGGTGTGCGTGATGCGGTACGGGTTGGACGTCTGGGCGGCGAGCACCGTGCCCGCGGCCAGCGTGAGGACGATCGCCAGCTTGCGCATGAGGTCTCCTTGTGGCGGACTGGCCGCCTGAACCGCCTGGCTCGCTGTCTTGAAGGCGAAACTCGCTCGCTCGGACTATCCCTGGACCGGCTCCCGCTCGGTCAGCAGCGCGATGAGCCGCTCCTCGAACGCGTCGAGGTCGGCTCCGAGGTCCCGCGTGGCGCCCGTGAAGACGATCCGGCCCCTGGCAATCACGCTGATCTCGCTGCAGAGGCTCCGAATCTCCTGCGCGTCGTGGCTGCTGAGGAAGGTCGTGACCTCCTCGGTGGCCGCGAGCTGCCGCAGGAGGTTCCACATCTCACGCTTCGCGGGCAGGTCGAGACCGCGCGTCGGCTCGTCGAGGAACAGCACCTTCGGGTGGCCCATCAGGGCGCGCGCGATCTCGACACGCCGCTTCATCCCGGTGCTGTAGGCGCCGATCAGCTTGTGGCGGAACCGCGGGTCCAGGTGCACGGCGTCGAGGAGCCGCTGAACCTCGCCACCCGGGTCAGGTATTCGGCGGATTCGGGCGAAGTACGAGAGGTACTCGACGGCCGTCCACGTGGATTGGCTCTCGCTGGTCTCGTCGCTCACCAGGCCGACGAGACCGCGCACCGCGAGCGGTTCCTTGACGACGTCGTGGCCCCACAGCTTCGCCGCGCCGCCGCTCGGAGGCAGCAGCGTCGTCAGGACACGGATGGTCGTTGTCTTGCCGGCCCCGTTCAAGCCCAGGAACCCATACAGCTGTCCCTTCGGGATCCTCAGCGTCACGTGATCGACGGCGACGAGGTCGCCGAACCGTCGCGTCAGGCCGTCCATCTCGATGGCATAGTCGGTCGCAGCGCTCATCGGGTTCGCCTCCAGCGGCGAAACGCCGCCCCGACACAGACGAGGGGCAGAATGACCGCGGCGACGCTCATCTCGTAGATGGCTCGCGACACCTGGGCGTCGACGGCTCCGCGGGCGCTGAACGTGCGCGGCCGGCCGTCGCCCGCCACGTGATAGGTCGCCGTGACGCGCAGCGGGTAGCGGACGCCGCCGATGTCCCAGGGCGCCGTCGGTTCCAGCGTCACCGGCACGCGCGCGACCCAGCCGGTGGCGAGACGGTGGCCGTCCGGCAAGGCCGGTCCGAGGTCGGCGCCGTAGACGTGCGTCTCGAGATGGCCGGCTGCGCGGGCAACGGCGGCGTGGTCCACCTCCACGCGCAGCCCGTTCTCCCCGGCCACCTCAATCTGGAGGTCCGCGACCGGTTCGGCAGCATCGACGGGCAGCAGCAGCAGGAGATCGCGCACGGTTCGCTCGTCGGTCCCGTAAGGCGGCCACTCCTCGCGGTTCAGGATCGTGCTGCAGCATCGCGCCGGGACGGCGGCGCCAGGTGCGACGAGCGTCATGCTCGTGCCCGCGCGCGAGAACAGTCCGCGGATGGCAGGCGCGGCGTTTCGACGAGGAGGGGCGGCGTCGTAGTTCGCGTCGGCGAAGATGACGGGAACGAGCACCATCGCGGCGATGGCGCCGGCAATCAGCCATCGCTGCCGGCGGGTGGCTTCCCAGGTCTCCACGCCCTGCGCGCGCAGGAACACCCACGCGGCGAGCGCGAGCGAGCCGGCGACGACCGCCGCCAGGCAGACCCAGGTCGCCGTTCGCGTCGCCGGCATGTAGCCGGCCACGAGCGTGAAACCGAGCGCGTTCTTGAGGAGCACGGCCGGGCTGAGGAGCGTCAGGTGACCCGTGCGCGTGGCGCCGTTGCCCTGCGTGACGAGCAATTCCTGGAGCGGAACGAGGCCGGCGTAGGCGAGGAGTACGCCCATGCCCGTGGCCGCCGGCGCGGCAATGCTGCGGCCGATGAACAGGACGCCGACGAGCGTGCCGACGGCCACGCTGGCGAGCAGCATCCCCGGCGTCCAGGCGACGAACTTCTGGAGGAGGAGCGGCATGCCGACGTGGGCGACGTAGACGGCCATCATCGGCACGAGCGCGAGGTAGTAGGCCGCGGCGAGCGTCACGAGCACGAGGACTTTCGCCGCGAGCCAGTCGCGCCGCTCGACCGGCGCGGTGAAGAGGCTCTCGACGAAGCGGTTCGCGCGCGGGCTGGCGATGGCGCCAGCCGCCAGCGGAATGAACGCGAGCGGGACGAGCCCGTAGGCGATGATGCCGTAGCCGTCCAGCCACGTGTCCTGTGTCGCCACCGCGGCCAGGCCGCCGACGCCGAGCAGGACGACGGCCGCGCCGAGCCAGGCGAAGGGGCCGCGCATGATCGCCTTGAGCTCTTCGACGTACAGTGTCGGGATGATGGTGTCCATGCCTCTGTCGTCCTACTCGCCGTCGAGATCCGGCCGTGGCCCGTTCTTCTTCGCGGCCTTTGGTTTGGCCGTGGCCAGGACGATGACGGTGAGCACGAGCGTCGCGGGTCGCGTCACGGTTGCTTCCTCTCAGAATTCAACGGCCACGGACAACTGAAACCGCCGCGGTGGCTGGGCCGACACGGCGGTTCCAAAGAACGGGGAACTCATGTTGCCGGTATACGACGCGTAGTTGACGGTGTTCAGGACGTTGAACGCCTCGGCGGCGACGGTCAGCTTGGGCCCCTCGTCGGCGCCCTTCTTCAACGGGAACTCACGTGCGCACTTGAGGTCGAGCTGCGCAAACCTCGGACCATTCAGACTGTTCCGATCGACACCGGGCGGCCGCGCGTTCGCGTAGCCCGTATTGTAGACGTCACGCCCGAGCGTGAGGTCGTACGGGCGTCCCGATCGCAGCGACAAGGCCACGCCGAGGGTGAACCACGGACCCGGCTTGAGGGAACCCATCAGGTCGAACCGATGCCGCTGGTCGTTGCCGGCGCGGCCCCATTCGCCTGAGAGGTCGTAGTTGTTCGGCGGCATCGCGTTGATCCCGTTCGTGTCGTTCATCGCGCGGCTCAACACGTATTGGACGGAGCCGTTGAAGAAGCGCGTAACTTTCCCGCGCAGCGTCACCTGCAGCGAGTGGCTGACCAGTTTGCCATTCGACTGGATCTGCCGGATGACGCCGTGGGTGGGGTCGATGCGCGCCTGGTAGAACGGGGGCGGAGGGGCGTTGACGTCGATCGAGCGGAAGACGTCGAACCCGCGAGACCCGGTGTAGGTGACGGCGACGGTCGTTCCCTTGGCGATCAGGCGTTCGATGCCAAGACTGAACTGGAGCCCGTAGGGAATGTTGAAGTCCGGCGACAGCTCGACGAGGCTGGTCGGTTCGCCCGCGATCGGCGTGCCTCCCGTCGGGTCGGGATAGCCCGGATCCACCAGGACGTACCGGAACAGTCGGCCCTCCTGCGAGTGCAGCACGTCGGAGATCGGACGCGCACCGGCGCGGTCGTTGAAGATCCCGATGCCCCCGCGGATGACGGTGCCCGGCTTCTTCCCGGGCGCCCAGGCGAACGACGCCCGGGGCACGACGTTGTTCGAGTCGCCGTAGAAACTCAGCCAGTCGTAGCGCACGCCAAGCGCCACCGACAGGTTTCGGCGAACGGTGACCTCGTCCTGGGCGAAGGCGCCGACGACTTTCTGAATGAACACCAGCCGGCCATCGCCCTGCTGCTGCGTGAAGGAGTAGGGACGCCCGGCCGCGTACAGGTCGAGCGTAGCAAACGAGAACGTGCCGCCGAAGTTGCTGCGGTCGTCGTAGCCACGCCGGCTCCAGTCCGGAATGGCGAAGCCGGTCTTGACCACATGGCGCCCGGCTGACCACGTCAGCGTCTCGTTCACCGTGAAATGGTGCTCGGTCTCGTACGCGTCGCTCTGGCCGCCGCCGCCGGTGAAGGCGTCGTTGACGACGATCTTCGGCCGCGGCGACACGCTCACGGTCGATTGGTGATCCTGTCCGAGGAGCAATCGGAACTGGTTGATGAGCGTCGGTGTCACCATCGTCTGCAGACCGAAGATGACCTGTTCCTCGTGGTCGTCCGCATTGGACCCCACCTCGGGCAGCGAGGTGCCACCGACGCCGTCGTTCTGGCTGCTCTCGCGCGTCAGCGTGGTGCGCAGCGTCATGATGTGCTTCGCGCCGATCGGGTGAGTGATTGTGCCAGAAATCTCCAGCACCCGTTGCGGCGTCGGTACGTTGACGTGTACCTCGCCGGTCGGAACGACGGCGTTGACGATGGCCTGCAGGTCTTGCTCCTCGCGGTTGACCGAGACCAGAAAGGAGGTGCGCCCGTGCAGCGGCCCGCCGAACGTGCCCTCGAAGATCCGCTTCTGCTCGGGCGCCTTCGTCTCGGCGAACGCGTTCTTCGCGTCGAGATGGCCGTCGCGGAAGGTGAAGTTGGCCTCGCCGTGATACGCGTCGGCGCCGCTCTTGGTGACCACCTCGATTCGGCCTCCGCCCGGGCGGGCGAACTCCGCCGCGTACGGATGACGGCACGTTGCGGCGTGCCGTCGTTGGCGACAAGGACCACCTGGGCGCCAGCGAGCACTCCGCCAGTCTGATCTTGGACCGTCCCCGTGACGGTGAAGGTGGCCGGAGGCAGTTGGGCCGTAGAAGTCGAGACTGTCGTAAGAAGGAGGGCAACGGCAATGGCAACGGAACGAAGATGCATGGACTTCCCCGCGAGGCTCTCGGCGATCTCGATGCCGCACCGAGGGCGCCTTCGGCGTCGTCATCGACGACTTGAACGGCGGACCCCCGGTCGCAAGAACGTGACTCAACGGTCGGGAGTCCGCAGTCAACACGACTAGCCTGGCTACCCTTTTGTTTCGGTGCCGTCCGCTTTGACGAGGATTCCGTGGTTCTTGCCAGCCTTGTCCTTGTATCCGGCTTCGTACAACATCGGCTGACCGGGTTTCGAGTAGGTTTCGACGGCTCCGAGTGTCCCGTCGCCTACCTTCTTGAGAATCGCGGCCTTGGCCGCCGCCGGGATGGCATCGAGGGTGGTCGCCTCTTCCATCACGAGCAGAGTGCCCTTCATGTCGACGTTGAAATCCCTGGCCTTCCCGTTCAGAACGCTCTCGATCTCGTACTGCGCGACGCCATCTTCCGTCTCTTTGCCGATGTTCTTGATCGTGCCGCCCTTCAGGTTGTCCTGCACGGTCTTCTGCACCGCGGTTGGCAGGTCTTTGATCTGCAGGCTCTTGGCGGCCTTGGTCTCCTGGGCGACCGCAGATCCCACCAGCATCACCGTCGCGAGCGCTCCCATCGCTGCCACGAGCATGACCTTACGCATGATCTCATCTCCTTGGATTGGTAGAGGACAGCACCTCGACCCCGTGAATTCACTACTCCGGCGCCATCCTACAGGGGCCGCGATGAGAACTTGATGAGAGACATCTCTCATGGGATTCTCATGCACAGCCGAGTACGATGCCGTCGGTTGGAGTGCGTCCATGCGGGTCCTCGTGGTCGAAGATTACCTGCCGATCCAGAAAGCGGTGGCCAAAAGCCTCCGCGAAGCGGGCTGCGCCGTCGACACGAGTGCCGACGGGGAGGAGGCCCTCTGGTTCGCCTCGAACAATGAATACGACGTGGTCGTCCTCGATCTCATGCTGCCCGGCCTCGACGGTCTGAGCGTGTTGCGGCGGCTCCGCGCGGGAGGGGGATCGAGCCACGTGCTCGTGTTGACCGCGCGAGACTCGGTGCAGGATCGCGTGCGCGGCTTGGACGCGGGGGCCGACGACTACCTGGTGAAGCCGTTCGCCATGGAGGAACTGCTAGCTCGGGTGCGGGCGCTGGCGCGGCGGGCCTACTGTGCGAAGAACCCCACGATTGCCGTCGCCGATTTGCACATCGACACGAGCCGCCAGGAAGTCTCGCGCGGCGGTCAGGGCATCAGCTTGACGGCCCGAGAATACGCGCTGCTCGAGTACCTGGCCATGCGGGCCGGCCAGGTCGTGTCGAGAGCGGACATCTGGGAACATCTGTATGAGTTCCGCGCCGACGCCGACTCCAACGTCGTGGACGTCTACATCGGCTACCTGCGACGGAAGCTCGAACGACCGGGCCAGCCGAGCCTGATCCAGACGATCCGCGGTGTGGGCTATTCCCTGCGGGGTCCGTCATGAGGTGGTCGATTCGCGGGCGTCTCCTCTGGTCCGTCGTCGGTGCGATGGCGGTGCTCCAGATCGCCCTCGCCACGCTGGTGTACGAAGTCATGGAGCGCGCCTTTCGGAGCGACTTCGACGCGGTGTTGGCCGCGACGGCGAGAACTCTGAGCGCCGCGGTGGAGCAGGACGGCCAGGAACTTCGTGCGGATATCGACGAGCGGGATCTCCCCGAGTTCCGACGCGCCACGCAGCCCGACTACTTCGAGGTGTGGCGGGACGACGGCCAGGTCCTCGCCCGGTCATCGTCGCTGAAAGGCGGCGACCTCGAGCGCGTCGAAGGTGCTGTCGGTGCCGTGACCTACCGGGCCGTGCGCCTGCCCGATGGCCGTCCGGGCCGGGCGGCGGTTCTGCCGTTCGTGCCGAAGTCCGACGACGAGGGCCAGCACCGCGCCCGGCGCACGGCCACAGTCGAGGTGGCGCGCGACCGCGCACCGCTCGACGCGCAGATGGCCGTGCTGACGTGGCTCCTGGCGAGTGGCACCGGCGGCACGATCGCGATCTCGTGTCTTGTCGGCATGCTCATCGTGCGCCGAGGGCTCGCGCCGCTCAACAGGCTCGCTGCCGAGATCTCGTCCATCGACCAAGCCGACCTGTCGGCGCGGGTCCCTTCCCGCACGCTGCCCGCCGAACTCGTGCCGGTCGTCGAGCGCCTGAATGACCTCCTGCGTCGGCTGGAGGACGCCTTCGCGCGCGAACGTTCGTTCACCAGCGATGCGGCCCACGAACTCCGCACGCCGCTCGCCGGCCTCAGGGCCACGATCGAGGTGGCGCTCGCCCGGCCGCGCGCGACGACCGAATACCATGAGGCTCTCTCCGACTGCCTGACCATCGTCCAAAACACGCAGACCCTCACCGATCACTTGCTGGCGTTGGCCAGGATGGAAGGCGGCCAGGCCGGCGCGCAACCCGAGTCGCTGTTGGTGGCCGACCTCGTCGATGCGGCGTGGCGGCCCCTTGCCCCAACGGTGGTCCGTCGTCAACTGACGCTGATCGTGGAGGTCGCGCCGACGATCACCTGCACCGCGGATCGGGCGCTCCTGCTCAGGATCCTGTCGGAACTCGCGTCGAACGCCGCCGAGTATACCGAAGACGGGGGGCGCATCGACGTGGCGGCGGTCGTGGTTGCCGGCGCTGTGGAGGTGGTCATCGCCAATACGGGGTGCCGATTGCCGCCGGAGGCCGCTGCACGCGTGTTCGAGCGGTTCTGGCGAGGTGACGAGTCGCGCAGCCAGACGGGCATCCACGCGGGTCTCGGCCTCACACTGGTGCAACGGGCGGTCGCCGCGATCGGGGGATCGGTGGCGGTCAGTATCTGCGACGGGACGTTTGCCGTCCGTCTGCGGCTTCCTGATCGGCCATCGAGTCGCGCATCGGAAGTGGCCTAGACCGTCGTAAGAGCCTCGCACGCGGGAGTTGGAATGACATTCCGCGGCGATTCTGGCGCGTCTCTCGAGACGCGGCAGAATCCCGCAGAGGGTGTCGAAGACCCGTCTCCAGAATGATGTCTCCACGACCCCGGTAGAGTCGAGAGGACTCGGGGTCACTGCCGTGAACGACAGTGGCCCCGCAAGTGATTGACCCCAAGAGCGTTGTCGCCAGAAGTCGCGCGCCATCAATGAGTTAGAGCCGCGCGTTCTTAGGGTTCGAATCCCTCTCTCTCCGCCAATTGCCACTGGTTGCCGTCGTTTCCCTGGGTTTGCCGACCTTCGCCGTTCTTCTCCATTCAGGGACAACTCCGACGCAGCGTCAGTCGGGGCCCTTCAAGCCGAGTTCTCGCCGCAACCCGCGGATGTCAACGCACTGGTCGGGCTCCTGCCGGCGGTTCCGGTCCTCGATGTCGGCCAGCAATGCCTCGAGCCGTTCGCGTCCCAACGGTGAGCCGGCTGCTGCGCGCGGGCTGAGGCCGCCCAGCGCCGGCACTGGCTGGTCCAGCCACGCCTGCCAGTGACGTGAGTTCATCTCGCGCAGACGAGCCCGCACCTCAGGCTGGCGCTGCAGCGCTTCGTGTTCCGGGTTTGGGAGCGCCGAGCGGTCCCCGCCCCCCTGCTCGCGCAACAATGCCTCCACGCTCAGCGTCTCCTGACGGAGAAACAGGACCTTGTTCTTCAGCCGTCGCTCGATCTCCTTCCGAGCACGTCGCGCGCGCCGTTCCGAGTTCACCTCCGCCACCAGCAGTTCGCTCGTCACGGTAATCGTGCCGAGTGACGTGTTCTCCCACTCCGTGTGGATCCTGTTGCCCGGCACCAGCCAGGGCACCGTGTACGTCAGGCCGGTGGCCGCATCGCGTTCGGCGCCTTCAATGAGATCGTCGGACGTATGCCCGTAGGCCAACGGCGCGAGACGCTCAACCGCCTCCTCCGGCGAGCAGCCGAGTTCGAACTCCATCCTCGTCGGAGCGAGGGGATCGCCGTCCGTGTTCTGCAGCGTCGGCGGCGTCGGGTTCAGCAGTTCCTCCACGATGGCGCCGTACTGATCGACCACTGTGGTGTGCAGGGCTTTGACCCGCTGAGCGTCGAGGCCTGGGCGCCCGGCCGCGTGGCGTTCCCGGAAGTCGATGATCCGGTTGTGGAACGCCGCCGGGATTACCCAGTGACCGGTTCCGAGCATGATGGAGACGGCGTCGATTGTCAGGGCACGCGCGAAGAGGATGCTGCCCGGGAGGACCGACTGCGACGCGCTTCGTTCCATCACGGTGTGCCGGGCGCCGGTGAGAATATCGCGAAGGACAAGGGGTCGACCGGGCGCTACCGACTCGACGGCCGCGAAGGTCAGAGGCGCGGCGAGCGCTGCACGCACGAGGCGTTCGTCGAGGGAAGCCAGCCCGAGTCCTCGTTCCTCGAGGAAGGTCGCGGGTCAGCTCGGATCGGGCGGCTCGACAATCGTGACCCCGCGTGGTGGCGGGTCGAAGTGTCGACTGTTGAAGGTCAGAAGCGCCTTTGCGTGGGATACCTCGGCACAGGCGGCGATCAGGCCATCATACGTGCGGCCACCACCGATGCCTGACTCGGCAAGCCGAGCGAGTAACGCGACATGCGCTGGACCATCGAGGGTCACCAGCGCCGCGTTGTCGACGAAGTTCGTCCGCACGAGCGTCCATGCGTCAGCCGGCGAGAGCCTGTGCGGGGCTGAGAGTCGGGTCAGGACGGCGTAGGTCTCGGCGATAGCATGGGCGGCGATTACCAGCCGCTCGCCGCGGTCGAGCCGGCGTTCGATCTCGACCGCTGCGGCGGCGTGCCGTTCGTGCCACCCGCAGACTGCCGCCACCATGCAGCTCGTATCCATGGCAAACAGGCGCCCGCTCAACGTCGGCCCCGCCCTGTCGAGATGTCGCGCCGGGTCCGCTCCACCGCCGCGGTGCCGAGCGGCCGCACCTTGACCTTCGGCCTGGCCACGAGCAGTCTGCCACGCTTCTCGAGCGAGACGGGAATCGGTTGCGGCTCGATTTCGATAATCCCGTCGCGCCAACGTACGTCCAAAGGGACTCCGGGTTCGAGCGCCGCTTCCCGGCGGATCGGGCCAGGGATGACGAGGCGCCCGGCGGCATCAATGGTGGTCATCATGGTAGGAATGATACCATGGTTCATGGCACATCTCGGACGGTCGCCCTTCGCATATTCACTGCCTTCCGCACCGAGGCGGCGAGAATCGACGTGCCGGAGGGCCAGAATGTCGACGGAACAGCTGCGAAACCCGCTCGCGCGCGTCACCCCAACGTGTCACCCGCGATCTTGCCTCGACGTCGACAGACGAGTTGGACGGACTTGTCGAGATCGCGAGTCCTGATGGCGTCTCAGGTCGCCTTGTCGTCGAAGCGAAGCAGCGCCTGTTCCCACGGGACGTCCGACCTCTCAAGGACCGATTGAACCAGGTCGCGGCCGCGCCGTACCTCGTCGTCGCTCCCTATCTGCCACGTAGCTGTCGATCTTCTGACAAGTCCTGGCCGTGCACCCGCTGAAGCCGAGGCGGTTCTCCAATGGATGGCGACGGGGCAGGGCGTGCCCGCCTCCGCGCCCGGTTTCTACGGTGCCGCCCGGCTGGTTGTAACGTGACCAGTTACGCATTACAATGCCGTCGTGGCGATCAAGACCTTTCGACACAAGGGCCTGGAGCGCTTCTTCACGACAGGGAGCAAAGCCGGCATCCACGCGAAGCACGCGGACCGGCTTCGGCTCATTCTGGGTCGCCTGAATGCGGCCACGTCAGCTGACGACATGCGTTTGCCGGCCCTGGACCTTCACGAACTCCAAGGCCAGCGAAAGGGTACCTGGGCCGTGACCGTCAGCGGCAACTGGCGAATGACCTTCAGCATCGAAGGCCGCGACGTTGAGCGCGTGGACTACGAGGACTACCACTGAGAGCCGCCATGAGGATGCACAATCCGCCCCACCCCGGCGAAGTTCTCCGAGAACTCTGCTTCCGGCCGCTCGGTCTTACCGTGACCGAGGCCGCAGCCGCCCTTGGCGTGAGCCGGAAGACGATCTCGGCGATTCTGAACGGCCGGGCGGGCATTTCGCCGGAAATGGCCATCCGTTTGTCGTTGGCCTTTGATACCACCGCCGAGAGTTGGCTGAATCAGCAGGTTCAGTACGACCTCTGGCATGCCGATCGAAACCGGAAGAACCTCCACGTCCGAAAGCTCGTCGCGGCTTGAGTCGCGAACCGCCTGCCGAACGTCTCATTGCAGCCCTTCTTTGATGGGTACCTCACCGCCTCCTGGCGATGACCGCGTGGCTCTCGTTCTCGAATTCCTTCACTTTTTGAACAACAGGGGGTCGAACCCGTGCAGGCTCTTGCGCCAGGTTTCGATCGCGCAAGGAATGCGCACGACAATGGCCTGGGCCGGCGGGGGCCACTGCCGCAAGGCCGCGTCACCCACGCGGGACCGATCTCACCGCGCCGGCGCCGCTCTGATGAGGTGTCGATTCCAGAACGCCAGCATGTCGTCAGCCGCCTTGGCCGCGTCGGCACCTATGCCGCTGCGGCCGCAATTGAGATAGGCGTGACCGAGCCCCGGGTAGTTGATCCGCGTGGCCGGGTAGCCTGCACTGACGAGGGCGGAGTGGAACGCGTCGATCGTCGCGGGCGGGACAACAGTATCAGCCGAGCCGCCGGCATCGAGGAACGGGATCTTGGGGACACCCTTGTTCGCGATGTTGGACATCGGCGAGCACGCGGCGTAATGCTCCGGCGTGTTGACGGGCGCCGCCAGCATGTTGAGCCTGGTCTTGTAGTCTCGCAGGCTGACCAGCGTCATGTCGGTCGGAATCGTCATGACTCCGAAGTTCGATATGCACGCATTGACGGCCACGTCGGACGCCGACAGCTTGATGCGAGTGCCCAGGTAAACGGGCTTGAACGTGAAGCGTCCGGCGGCGAAGCCGCCCGTCGCCGACACGCGGTCGGCCGCCAGCGCGGCGATCGCGGCCAGGTGGCCGCCCGCGCTGTCGCCCGTGATGCCGATCATGTCGGGATTGCCGCCGTACTTGGCGGCGTTGTCCTTCACCCACAAGATCGCGCCGAAGACATCCTCGATGATGTCGTTCAGATAGACCGTCGAGTTGTCGAGCTTGCGGTAGTCGATGTTGAAGACGACGTAGTCTCCCCGCTGGACGAAATACGCAGCGAGGCATCGGTTGCCCGCCTGGTCGAACATGCTCCATCCGCCGCCGTGCACGATGATGATGGACGGGTACCTGGTGGAGGCGCTGGCGGTCGACGGGCGATAGACATCCAGCTTCTGCGCCGGGTCGGTCCCGTAGGGAAGGTTCTGGGCGTTGACGACGGTGCGGGCAGCTGCCGTCTGGCCGTCCTGGCAGCAGGCGTTGTCGAGTGCGTGCGAACTCGCGACCGGTCCGGGACCAGCGAGGACCGCAAGTGCGAGCACGGTGCCGGCAAGCGGCACCGACGATGTTCTGCTCATGGCGTCTCCTTCGGAGCGTCGCCCCGGCTCATTCTCCGCCACCGCGACGCGGGCCAACAGTCGGCGCCGACCCGCGCCGGATGATACAACCGACACGGCGAGGCGCGCCAGGGGAAAGCCGCGCTCGTGGCGATCGAGCAGCAGCTCTGCGCGCGCGGCGTAGACTTCCCGCTGGTGACCCAGAACATCGACATGCTCCACGAACACGCCGGATCGCGGGCGACGATCCTCGCCTTCGCCAATACCGCTGGCGGGACCCTTCTGATTGGCGTGGAAGACCGGACTCGGCATGTCCTCGGCATCGGCGAGCCGCTTGATGTGGAGGAGCGACTCGCGAACCTGATCACCGACTCGATCGCTCCGCGCCTGCTGCCGGAGGCCCCGACTCGGAAGCGTTCGACTTCCGAGTGGCTTCCACGTCGTTCGCCCCGGTTCGTGCGCTGTCACGCCGCGATCTCGAGACGCTTCGGCTGTTGACCAGGCACCAAGGCCGCCTGGTGCCGACGGTCGGTAGATTGCGCCTCTTCGGCAAGGAGCGCGAGCGGGATTTTCCCGACGCGTGGATACAGGCCGGGCGATTCCCGGGCCGGGACAAGAGTCGCATTGGTTCAGCGCGTTGTTGGGTGGCTACGATCCTGCTTCATTCGGTGATGCGCAGCCGTGGCGCCGCCGAGCCAGCCAGCGCCCACGGTCAGCGCGAACGTCGCGATCGTCCGAAAGCTCATCGTGAAGCCCATCACGAATCCCGTTAGCGCAACCACCAGCCCGATGAGTACCCCATGAAGCTGAGGGGAACTCTGGACTTTCCGGGCCGCCCAGGCTGCCGCCGGCACCGTCAGGAGAATCTGGAGGACCCACCAGGACGAACGACCCAGGTACTCAGCAAGCTGGGCAATCCGAGCCTGGTCTGGCGCCCCCCGAACCTCGAACGCCAGCTTGAACGCGTAGCCCGTCACCACGAGCGTGATGACCAGGAGCACCGCCACACAGGTCCCGATGCCGGCGACGAGGATGCGACCCCATTTCATCGACACTCTCCTTGGTCCACCGAACTTGCCATAGCTGGAAGGTGGCCATCACCGGCTAGGCCATGAGCGCGGCCGATCCTAGCACGGCCGACTGCCTGCTCGCAGACCTGCGCCGCCAGCCCGCCGCACTGAATCGCCGCGCACAGGAGGACTTCCTCCGCTCTCCTCGGCAACAGCGCTGCAAGCAACAACCCAACAGGCAACAACCGAACGCCGACGCCCCGCCGAAAAGCAGGTAGTTTCGGCGCACTCCCACGTCATCCCGAGCAACACCGCGACTTCCTTCGCCAGTCGCCCGGCGAGGCGATCCCGCTCGACGTCGAGATCGTGCGCGGCCTGGAGGTTCAGCCAGAACCGATCGGATGTCCCGAAGAACCGGGCCAGGCGAAGCGCCGTGTCGGCGCTGATGGCACGCTTGACAGGGGAGGTCGTCAGCGTCCCGCCTCGGCCATCCGTTTGATGGCGGCCAAAGCCTGCTCGAGGCCGTTGCGCGAGCCATTGCTGGCTCTCGGCTTGATGAGGCCGCCGAACAGGCCGGTGAGGCCGTCGGACCGGGCCATGTTCAACACGACAAGGTAGACGCCCTTGCCAGCGGCGCGCCCGTCGCCCACCACGGCGCGGACTTCGAGCGCCGTGTGGAAGTAGTGACTGGCGTAGAGCTGTTTGACGGCCACGACGTGAAGCAGCCCGCTCGTGCGCCCTGTCCCCTGGACGACGACGTGGTTGATCCGGAAGACCGGCTTGAGGCCGAACTCCGCCAGCGACCAGTAGAAGAAGTCGGAGGTGAGTCGCGGCCGCGTCACCGTCGGGTACCCCCGAAAGTACTTGGCGAGCGGCGTCAGCACATCCGGCCAGAGATCGCCGCGACCGATCATTTCCTCGAATTCTCGCGCGACGAGCTGCGGCGTTTCCGAGTCCAGGTAGACGGCCAGTTTCTGGTTCCCGCCTTTCCGGTAGGCCAGAACGTAGTCGAGCGAGGTCTGGCGGACGAGGGCGTTGACGCGCGCCGTCACGTTGGGTGCCGACCAGTCGATCTTCGCGAGCAGGTCGAACGCACTCTGGCCGAGTTTGACATCACACCGTCTGGGCCGACAGTTGCGCAGCGCCTCGACATCGGCGGCCGGCAACTGGAGCCCGGCGAAATCATCCAGCCGCGGCGGGTTGCTCAGCCTCTTGGTGCGAATGAACCCCTCTCCCGACTCGAGCCGCTCGACGTCCTGCAGCACGGACGCGAGCCGGGCGGCGGTCGCCCGGACGAAGACCGCGCCGGCGACGGCGATCTCGCGGTCCACGCTGGACCGCAGGACCACGGCGACAGGCGTGCCGGAGTCCACAGCGGCCAGCTGGGCCGGGGTGAAGCCAAAGCGCTGGCCAAGGAGCTGCGCGGTCGACGCCTGGGACTGCGCAGCGACGGAGGTTTGCGGCGCCACGAGGGCGACTGTGGCGGCAAACGCGGCGGCTGTCGCACTCAGCGCCGAGCACCGCACCGCACCGGACCTGCGTGAGCGCCTGAGGGATCGGAGCACGGAACCCCCCTATTCGATGAGATCGACGAGCCGACCCGGCCGTCGCCCGCGGCTCGAGCCCGGCACGCCGGGCGCCGGCCCGCTACTTCAGGTTCCCGCACGACTCGCTCACCCACTTCGCGGCTATGGTGGAGGCGCCGCTCATCGACTGCCCGCCCCTTCCCATCGATTACGGGCTGCGCGGCGACGCTGCCAAGGCAGCCGAGGCGGTGTCCGCGGAAACGGGTAGTCACAAATCGGTCGGTAGTTCTCGGTCGACGAGTGTCGCCAGTGCCGCGTAGCATCGGTCCCTCAGCCGGCCAGCCGTACGCGCCTGGGCACCGGCGCCAGGCAAGTGCCGGACTCGGCTGCTTGCGAGGACGCCGGGGCGCGCCGAGTTGCGCCTTCGCGCGCCGCCGGAGGCCCAAGGCCTGATTTGTGCCAATGAAGTTGATTCTAGGGGAGAGAAACGAGGAACACAATCGGGAGGTCCTGTGAAGAACGTGCGACGCGGAAGAGTCGCGACCTGGGCCGACGTTTGGGATTCGCTGACGCCGACTTGGTGACGCGTCGCGAGTCATACATCGCGCTCCCGTCGCGCGCCAGCAGTTCATCCGGCGCTGAGAGCGTGCAGGCGCAAGAAGAAGCTCCGGCGCCACTCTTTGGAGTGGCCCTTGGGGTTTGACAGCCTGCCGCCTCAGGCGTAACGTTCCAACGCTCTCCGTTCGGCAACCCGGCGCACCAGAAAGGTCGCTCCCGTGCGCTGCCCCCGTTGGCGTCGCGGATCGCGCCACGCCACCCGAGCGCCTTCCCCCAGTCGCGCCGATTGGCTGAAGACGTTCGTCTCGGAAGTGCCCGCTGCCTGGATCCATGCGAGCGACCCGTTCTGGAGGCCTTAGCGTAGGAGCCGGATTCATGCGACACAGCCACGGCAGGACGCTCCTTTTCGCACCGTTCGCGCGGCCCCGTCCGGCCGTCATGGGCCGGCGCACGCCGACCCTCGAGACCGTTGCGCTCTTCCTTGCGCTGGCAGTTGCCTGGGTTTCTGCCGGCCAGCGTCCGACAGAGCCGGCGCCTGCCGCTTTGCAGGCTCCACAGGCCGGCTTCTCCGCGGAGCGGCTGACACGGCTCGATCGGCTTCTCCAGCAATACGTCGACGACGACCGCGCTGCCGGCATCGTGGCCCTCGTGCTGCGTGACGGCCGGCCTGTCTACGAGCGCGCGTTCGGTTGGAGCGACAAGGAAGCGGGCCGCCGGATGACGACGGACACGATCTTCCGCATCGCGTCGCAGACCAAGGCGCTGACCAGCGTGGCCGTTCTCTCGCTCATGGAGGAAGGCAAACTCGCGCTGAACACGCCGGTGGGCACCTTCATCCCGAGCCTTTCCCATACGACGGTGGCCGTGAAGACGGACAGCGGTGTCACGACCGTCCCGGCCAAGCGTGCCATCACGATCCGTGATCTGCTGACGCACACCGCAGGGATCTGGTACGGCACGGAAGATACCGTGGCCGCACTGTACGAGGCGAAAGGACTGGGACCAGCGGCGGGCTACGGCTGGTACACGGCGGACAGAGACGAACCGATCTGCGAGACAATGGAGCGCCTCGGATCGCTGCCGTTCGTGGCGCAGCCAGGCGAGGCCTGGGTCTACGGCTACAACCTCGACATCCTCGGCTGTGTCGTCGAGCGGGCGTCCGGGATGCCGCTCGACGCGTTCATCGCGTCGCGCATCACCGGCCCCCTCGGGATGAAGGACACGCACTTCTTCCTGCCGCCCAACCAGCGCGCACGTCTGGCGGCGGTCTACGGCAACGGGCCCGACGGCACGATCGTGCGGGCGCCCGAAGGCGCGCGCGGGCAGGGACACTATGTCGACGGCCCCCGGAGGAACTTCGCGGGCGGCGCCGGGCTCCTCTCGACCGCACGAGACTACGCGCGGTTCCTCGAAATGATCCGCAGGGGCGGCGCACTCGACGGCGTGCGCATTCTCGCGCCGCGGACGGTCGCGTTGATGACCACCAACCAGGTCGGCGACGTTTACCGGACGCCGGGCCTGGGCTTCGGTCTGGGCTTCGAAACGACGGACCGCTACGGCGCGAACGGCCTCGCGTCGGTCGGAACGTTCGGCTGGGGCGGCGCCTACGGGACGATCTACAAGGTGGACCCGGAGGCGCGGCTGGTGTTCGTCATGATGATCCAGCTCATTCCGAACACGACGGACTCCTCGCAGAAGTTTCCGACGCTCGTCTATCAGGCGCTGACGGAACCCGTCAAGCACCCGTCGTAGGTGCCGTCGGTCCTGCCGACGCTCGTCCCGCAGTCATCTGTCTTCGTGCCGGTCAGGCGACCGCCGAGAATCGACCCGTGCCGTGACGAGCGCAGCAGCCTTCGCGAGGAGGGTTTCGTGACAGCTGGCACGTCCAAGCTGGCTCTTCCCGCCGTGATGTGACCGAGGGCTGTCGACCTTCTCGTCGAGGAACACACCCGACTCGGGCAATACCTAGATTAGGCCGCCGGGAGGCGGCCCCGCGTCCCGTTCCAGGTCACCGGCTCGACCGCCGGCAATCCGAAGACGTACGCAGCCGCGCCGATGAGGACGACGATGGCGGCCGCCGCGAAAGCCCACTGAAACTGGCCCGTACGGTCGACGACGATGCCGGTCAGCGCCGGTGCGATGACACCGGAAAGATTCGCCACGAAGTTCTGGAGCCCGGACCATTTGCCAGCTGCCTCCGGGCCAGCGAGCGTCTGCGTGATCGCCCAGTGACTCGACGAGAACGTGCCGTAGGCCGCGCAAGCGAGCATCAGTAAGACAATCGACGCGGTTTGATTTGGCGTCGCGGCCACGAGCACCACGATGGTGGCCACGCCGAGCCCGCCGCCCGTGCACACCTTCCGGACGCGCGTCGGCGTCGCCCCGCGCCCGAGCGCGCGGCGAGACAGCCAGCCGGCCGTGATGCTGGCGACGGCGGTGACGCAGTAGGCGAGCGCCCCGATGCTTGCCATCTCCTCCAGCGAGAAGTGCCGTTCGCGGACCAGATAGAACGGCAGCCATGTCAGCAGGAAGTACCAGAAGTAGTTGCCGCAGAAATGCCCCGTGAAACTGGCCCACGCGGCCCGCTGGGTGAGGATGTCCATCAGCCCCGGCGCATCCGTCGTGACGTCACGGCCGGAGGCCGTGGCGGCCGGCATCCTGGCGAGCCACAGCGGAATCCACACCAGGCTGCCGACGCCCAGCACGATGAAGAACGGGCGCCAGCCGAAACGCGCCATCAAGACTCCGCCCGCGAGCGTGCCGAGGGCCGGGCCGAACTTGGTGCCGGCGTCGATGAGCGCGTTGGCGAGCCCGCGCTCCTTCTCCGCCATCGTGGCGACCAGGATCTTGGAGTAGCACGGGTAGGCGACCGATTCACCCGCGCCCAGCACCAGACGCAGCACCACGAGCGCCGCGAATCCGTCGACGAGCCCCGTGGCCGCCGTGGCAAGCGACCAGAACGCAAATCCCGCGACGAGCACCAGGTTGACGTTGAAACGGTCGACCAACCAGCCGGACACGATCTGGAATGCGGAGTAAGTCCAGAAGAACGCGGACAGGAGGAATCCGAGCTGAGACGCCGACAGGCCGATCTCGTCCTTCAGGATCGGTGCGGCGATCGAGAGGTTTCCGCGGTCGATGTAGTTGATGGCGACCGACAGCACGAGGAGCGCGACCGCGAACCACGGAGCGGAGCCCGTGCCGCGCAGAGCGGTTGCCGTGCGGAGAGCGGAAGCGTCGCGCATATGCGCGGACAGTGTAGCCCCAAAGACAGCCTGGCAGGTGCTCGCCGGGGCCGACCCTTCGACGGTGTGTCCGCCGATCGTCCGGCTTGCCCCCTGTGGGGACTTCTTCCTTGATCCGTCGACCGAAACGGCCATAATCGGCCCTGGGCCAGGGCTGTGTCTGGACGGGCGGGGCCCCGTGGTGCTTGACAGCGGGCGTTACGTTCACCGACGTCGTTCGTGGATGCCTCCACCTCCCGACGCTCGCCATGGCCGTGGCCGGCCTGTTCCCGGCCGGCCAGCAGACGGGTTTGTGGCCAGCGCTCGGCTGGCTCACGTGAAAGGGCACCCAATGGCTTTGACGATCACCGGCCTCTCGGTTCGCGACATCCGATTCCCGACCTCGCTCGGCGCGCACGGGTCCGACGCCGTGAACGTCGATCCCGACTATTCCGCCGCGTACGTCGTGCTGCAGACGTCCGGGCCGCTCGAGGGACACGGCCTCACGTTCACCTGCGGCCGCGGCACCGAAATCGTCGTGAAAGCCGTGGAGAGCCTGGCGCCGATGGTCGTCGGCCAGACGCTCGAAGGCATCACGGGGAATTTCGGCGCCTACTGGCGCAGCCTCGCGCAGGAAAGCCAGCTCCGATGGCTCGGCCCGCAGAAGGGCGTGATCCACCTCGCGCAGGGCGCGATCGTCAACGCCCTCTGGGATCTGTGGGCCAAGGTCGAGAAGAAGCCCGTCTGGAAGCTGGCGTGCGATCTGACGCCGGAACGCTTCGTCTCGCTCATCGACTTCCAGTACATCACCGACGCGATGACACCCGAGGAAGCGCTGGCGTTGCTTCGGAAGCACGAGCCGACCAAGCGCGCGCGCGAGCGGGAGATGCTGCGCGACGGCTTCCCGGCCTACACGACGTCGGCTGGCTGGCTCGGCTACTCGAACGCGAAGATCCGGCGGCTGTGCCGCGAAGGCGTTCAGGCCGGCTGGACGCACTTCAAACTGAAGGTGGGCGCGGATCTGAAGGATGACGTGCGCCGCCTGGCGCTGGTGCGGCGGGAGATTGGCTGGGAGCGTCATCTCATGATCGACGCGAACCAGGCGTGGGATGTCGGCCAGGCGATCCAGTGGATGCATGCGCTCGCGCCGTTCAAGCCCTTGTGGATCGAGGAGCCGACCAGTCCGGACGACGTGCTGGGGCACGCGACGATCGCGCGGGCGGTCGCACCCATCGGCGTGGCGACCGGCGAGCACTGCCAGAACAAGGTCATGTTCAAGCAGCTCCTGCAGTCGAACGCCATTCGATTCTGCCAGATCGACTCCTGCCGGCTCGCGGGCCCGAACGAAGTGTTCGCGGTGATGCTGATGGCAAAGAAGTACGGCGTGCCGGTGTGTCCGCATGCCGGCGGCGTCGGCCTGTGCGAGTACGTCCAGCACCTGTCGCTGGTCGACTATCTTCGGATTGGCGCCTCGCTCGAGGACCGCGTGCTCGAGTATGTCGATCACCTGCACGAGCACTTCGTGGATCCGGTGCGGATCCGGCGGGGGCGGTACCTGCCGCCCCGGGCGCCGGGCTACTCGATCACGATGAAGCCGGCCTCACTCGACGCGCATGAATATCCGGGCGGCGCGGTCTGGGCGAAGGCTGCCGGGGCGCGGTCCCGCTGACGCCGGTCGGAGGTCAGTTCCGCGGCGTCGGTTTCTACGCTTGTCCGTCGCCACCGCTCTCGGACTCGGTCCGATGGCGGTACCGAATCACTTCCACGTCCGACACCGCCACGAGGCCCTCCTTCACCATCGCCTCCACCGTCGGCAGGAATCGCGTGATCTTCGATTCCTCGTCGATGATGGACACCACGATCGGAAGGTCCGAGGACGTGAGCAGGTGCTTGCGGTGGATGCGCGTGCTGGCGCCGTAGCCTTCGATGCCGCGATACACCGTGGCTCCTGCGAGGTCCTGCCGCCTCGCCTCTTCGACGATCGCCTCGTGGAGCGGGCGTCCATCCCACCGGTCGTCCTCTCCGAAGTGGATGCGAATCAGCTTGGCGCGGCCGACGAGCTTCATACGGCCTCCGTGGGCAGGCGATGGGTGTAGCGGATCACGTCGACATCCGACAGGACCACGAGGCCTTCCTGGACCATGTCGTCGAGAAGCGGCAGGTAATTCCGGATCTTCTCCTCCTCGTCCACGACGCCCAGCATGATGGGGAGGTCGTGCGAGCGGGTCAGCGCCTTCTCCTTGTGGAAGCGGCGGTGTGCGCCGTAGCCGTAGATGCCTCGATAGACCGTCGCGCCGGCGAGGTCGTTTGCCCGCAGGCTCTCGACAATCGCTTCGTGCAGCGGCTTCCCATGCCATTGGTCGTCCTCGCTGATGTAGATCCGCATCAGCTTGGCCCGGCCTCGCATGGCGACGTGGGGCAGTTCGGCGGTCTTCTCCGACGGCGGCTTGACGACCGTGGTGTCCTGGACTTCGATGATGCCTGGGCCGGCCAACTCGTAGAGCTTGGGCAGCAGCTCCTCGACCTTGTCGGCCGTTTCGACGAACTCGATGCGGATCGGCAGGTTCTCCGCGAGCCGCAAGATCCGGCTGGTCTGCAGCTTGTGATCGGCGCCGAACCCGGCGATCCCCTTCGAGACCGTCGCGCCTGCCACGCCCCGGTAGAAGAGGAAGTTGAGGACGGCCATGTAGAGGGCTTCACCGTGATGGTGCACGTCCTCACCGACGCAGATCGTCACGCGCTTCGCTGCACCTTGTTGGAGCATGCCTCACCTGCCCGGTCGTCGCCCGGGACGGCCGACGTTCACCGCGCCACCATCAGAAGCTGTCGGGTCCCCATGACGCCGACCGCGACCGAGAGAAAGCCAATCACGACGCTGACGATCACATTGCCCAGGCCCACCAGCCACGCGCCTTGCTCGATGGCGCGAAACGTCTCGTACTCGAAGGTCGAGAACGTGGTGTAGGCCCCGATGAACCCGACCGGGACCAAGAAGCGCCAGTTGGGGTGAACGACCGCGCGTTCGGTCAGCAGCGTCATCACGACCCCCATGACCAGGCAACCGGTGACGTTGATCACCAGCGTTCCATAGGGAAAGCGAGCGCCAGCCCACTCCTGCACCAGCCCATCCAGCACGTATCGGGCGATCGCCCCCAACGCGCCTCCCGCGGCAATCATGGCATATCGGCTCACGACGTCTCCTACTGAATCGAGTCGGCGAGGGCGGTCGTCACAGGAGGCGCCGCCGGTTTCTGCAGCAGGTGCTCTGGCACGAACAGCGCGTTGGCCACCATGGTTGGGCGAGGGGGGCCACCAGGGCGAGCCCGACCCAGACCGCGGCAACAGTCCACATGTTCTCCATGCGCGGCTCCGATCACCGATGTGCTGTGCGGGAGGACTGATACGGGAGAACCCCCGCGAGCGCGTCGCTCGTAGGAGTCATCTGCCCAGGCAGGACGGCCGGGCGGTTAAAGGCGAACTCCAACGCCTGTCGCAGGTCAGGATAGCATTCTCGTCAGCCGCGCTCAAGCGAACCGGCCATCCGCGAACCGGCCATCCCCGGCGCTCTGGTCGGCTCATTGGCGGTGGAGTTGGTGCCGACCAGTCGATCTTCGCAAGCAGGTCGAACGCACTCTGGCCGAGTTCGACATCGCAGAGCCCGCTACTTCAGGTTCCCGCACGACTCGCTCACCCACTTCGCGGCTATGGTGGAGGCGCCGCTCATCGACTGCCCGCCCCTTCCCATCGTCATCTGACCGGTGCCCTTGACGCTCTCCGGCGACGTCGCCTGGAAGTGGAATTCGCCGGTCGTGGTCTCGCCGTCGTTGGCCGCGCAGACGAACTTGAACGCCAGCTCGGTCGTCGTGTCGGAGAGCACGGTCTGCTTGCAGTTGTCCTTGTTGTCCTGGAAGAGGGTGCCCTGTGCGAGCTTCTCCTTGGTGAGGCACTCCTTCACGGTGTGAGGCTTCGCCATGGCCATCATCGAGCCTTCCATCGCGGCCTGCATGCGCGTCCGCTGTTCCGGCGTCATCGTGCTCGTGTCGATGGGCGGCGCGCCGGACATCTGCACGGTTGTCGTGGCTTCCCAGAGACCGAGCTTCACGTCGAGCTTCTGCGCGGCGGCCGGCCGCGGGAGTGTGAGCGCCAGCGCGGTCACCGCAAGCAGCGCGTACGGGAGGGTCGTTCGGGGGCTGTTCATCGTTCACTCCTTGTGCTGTGGTTCAATCCTCGAGTCCGTGGGGCCGCATCATGCGGCGCCCCTGCATCTTCACTGCTCGACGGTTGTTGCCAGTGCGTCGATCCCGCCCACGCACCTGCGCGGCGTCGTCGCCAAGTTCACCCCAAAACGAAGAACACGATCGGGAGATCCTATGGAGAGTGCGCCGCGGAAGAGTCGCGACATAGCCCGACGTCTGGGATTCGCTGACGCCGGCCCGGCAACAAGCAGTCGACCGACCATCCTGGGACGATGACGGTCGATCGCCGAAACTCGCGGCCGGCACGTTGAGGAAGTTCATCGAAGCGATGAACGGCGAGGTCGTCCTGGCTGCGCGGTTTGATGACGGCGTGGAGGTTCTGATCAGCCTCACCAAGGCAGAGGACGCGGCGTCAACGCCTCTCACTCGATTTCTCGCCGCCACCCCGCGCGACACTCGAAAAGCGCTTCGCAAGATTGTCACGTGGACCTCCACTTGGCGGCAAACGCAACCACAATCGAACCGGGAAAGCCCCTCTTCCAAGTATAAGCGGAGGACCAATCGGACGAGAAGTTCCTGCTCTCGTCACGCTCGGCCGGAGCAATCGGCCTCGACGTCTCGGACAGGCCGCAAGCTCAGGCCTGCGTTCATCGGCCCGTCGACGGGCACGAAGCCGACATCCTCGCGTCCACTGCCGAAAACCTCGTGCTGCTGTGTTCGTTCGCAGGGCGGGGCTGCCGCTCGTACATTCCTGATAGCGCCTTACCGTTCTGTAAGCGAAGGCCTTCGGCGCCGCCGGTTCGGCATTGCTCCCCCCCGATTTCAGCCCAGAACCTTCGAAAGTGGTGACCGCTCGATCTGGTGTCGGTCTTGCTTCACGGTTCTCGCCCGCCGGCAAAACGCCTGAGGTCCCTCGACCACGGCGTCGAACCGATGGACGACATCCTATGCGCGCGAAACACGCGGCGGAGCCTGACACCGCGCCCCTCGTCCCGGGCTTCCTCGACCGCCTCGGCGATCGCGTCCGACTGACCGATCCCGAATCGGGACGAGTTGACGTCCTGTGCCTCCGCCCGGAGCTCACCGCGAGTTCATCTTTCGAACCGGCGGTCAGGCGGCGAGTGGAACAGCTCGCCCGATTCTCGCATCCACACTTCGCCAGGGTCCATCAGGTCGGCCGGCTCCCGGCACCCGACGGCAGGCTCGTGGTCGTGTCGGACGCCGTCGACGGCTGGCGCCTCTCCGAGGTGCTCGAGGCTGCGGGCCCGTGTGGCGTGGCGCTTCATGCCGACGCCGTGCTGTTCCTGCTGCACCAGTTGATGGGTGCCATGGCCGATCTCCACGAAGTGGCGCTCGGCGTCTCGCACGGGGCGCTCGGCACCGAGCGCCTGGTCATCACCGCCGATGGTCGCCTGGTGGTCACCGAGTGCGTGCTCGGTGCCGCTCTCAGGCACCTGCCGCCGATGTCCACGGACCGCCTGTGGCGGGACCTTCGACTGGCGGTCGCCGACCGTGAGGCGCAGCCGTTCGGCCGGCTCACCGACCTTCGACAGATCGGCATCGTTGGGCTGTCGCTGGCGCTCGGCCGGCAGCTGCGCCGCGCCGAGTACCCGACCCGGCTGGCCAGCCTGGTGCGAGAGTGGACGCCGGCGCGGCCGGGCCTCTGCGGGGAAGTGCTCGGACCGGCTTTTCGGGGATGGCTGGCCCGCGTCCTGTCTCTCACAGACGGCCTGGCGCCCTGGTCGGTGGCGGAAGCGCGGCGCGAGTTGGCTCGTCTGGGGGAGAGCGGCCATCGCTACGCGTCTGCACCGACCAGCCTCTCCAACGTGCTCGGAACGATTGCCGACTACTACGCCGCCTCGCCGGAGGTCCAGGTCCCAGTCGCCGAACAGGGCGCGCCAGCGCCGGCACCCGCGCCGCTCGAGGCGCCGCCGTCCGCGGAAGCGCCGCCGGTCGGCGACGCGGCGCCATTCGCCATCGAGGTGTCGCGACCCGCCCCGGACACCTCAGAACCCGCGCCCGAGGGACCGCAACCTGTGGTCGACGATTCCTCGGCCGACCCCGTGGTTCTGCCGGCAGTCAGCCGACCTGTCGCTGTCGGTTTCCACCAGGAACCGCTCATCGAGACCCGTTCGGCTTCGATGTTGGCCGAATCACCGTGGGCTGCGAGCAACGCCAGCAACGGTCCGGCCGCGGTGGTTGGACCGCTTGCGGACCCAATCGCCGCGGACCGCTCCGATGCCGTGGCCGACCTGGGCGCTGGCCGACAGCGTCAGGCTCGCGCTTCTGTTGGAGCGCCCTCTCCACGTACCCTTCTCGAGTTACACGTGGCTGAAGACGCGATGGACCCCGTCGCCCCATCGACCGCCACGCGAACCCGGGCGCTCATCGGACTCGCCGCGGCGGCGGTCGTCCTCGTCGCGCTCGGTGGTTACGCGCTCGTTAAACCATCCTCGGTCGGAGCGACCGCCGCTGGCCGCGCGTCGTCGCCGCATTCGACCGCGGCGGCGGACTCGGCAAGCCAGACGGCGGCCCCGTCAGCTGCATCCGCCTCGCCGGCAGATACCCAGCGAACGCCCGCAACGCCGCAAACCCCGGAGGCCCAGCCGCCGGCCGCGGCGCCTGAACGTCCAGCGCCCACGGGCACCATCGAGGTCGTATCCCCGATCTCCTTGAACGTGTCGGAAGCCGGCCGCGCGCTCGGGGCGAGCGGCGAGCCGATCCAGGTCGCGGTGGGACGCCACACCCTGGACATCCGGCGCGAGGACCTCGGCTACCAGTCGGTGCAGGTCGTCGACGTCAAGCCGGGCCGGCCCTCTCGGATCGAGCCCTCGCTGCCCAGCGGGGTCGCAAACCTGAACGCCACGCCCTGGGCCGAGGTCTGGATAGACGGCCGCAAGGTTGGGGAGACTCCGCTCGGTCATGTTCAGCTGACCATCGGCCCGCACGAAGTCCAGTTTCGCCATCCGGAGTTGGGCGACCAGACCCGCACGCTCGTGGTCACGACGGCCTCGGTCGCGCTCCTCAACGTGGACTTGAGGAAATGAAAAGGGCTTCACGACTCATCGGCGCGGCGGTCACCGCGCTGCTTCTGCAGGCCGGCGCGGCCGGCGCCCAGGACACGCTGGCCGCCGCCAGACAACTCTACGCCTCGGCGGCGTACGACGAGGCGCTGGCCATGCTCGATCGGTTGAAATCGGGCGGCGCCAGCGACGCGGCTGAGGCCGGTCTCATCGATCAGTACCGCGCCTATTGCCTCCTGGCCGTCGGTCGCCAACCGGACGCGGAGCGGGCGATGGAGTCGCTTGTCGCGGGCGACCCCTCATTCCGGCCCGACGACGCTGTTTCGCCGCGGCTCCAGTCGGTCTTCCTCGACGTTCGCAAGCGGACCCTCCCAGTTGTCGTGCGCGAGCGCTACGTCACCGCGAAGGCGAGCTTCGACCAGAAGGCCTACCAAACGGCGGTCGACCAGTTCAACGCGGTTCTCAGGCTGCTCGAGGCGCCCGACATCGTCGCCGCGGATCCGACGCTCGCGGATCTCCGGACCGTGGCCTTGGGCTTCAGGGACCTGGCGAAGGTCGCAGCCGTCCCGCCGGCGCCGGCGGCACCGGCGGCGCCTTCCACCCCGGCGCCAGCGGCGCCTGCCGCCCCGGCGCCTCCTCCGCCGCGGACCCTCTACACCGTGGACGATCCCGGCGTCACCGCTCCGGTCGCGATCAAGCAGGACGTGCCGCCGTGGCCACGGGGGATCCCGATGCCAACGCAGCGCGGGCGGCGAGCGGTTCTCGACATCGTGATCACCGAGGCCGGCGCGGTTGAGTCCGTCATCGTGCGCCAGTCGATCGAAACCGCCTACGACGAGGCGCTGCTCGAGGCGGCGAAGCGCTGGACCTACAAGCCGGCGACCAAGGACGGCACGCCGGTCAGGTACCGCAAGGTGATGCAGGTCGTCATCGAGAAGTAGGCACGTGAGTCACGACCGTTGGCGCCCAGACGAGACGGTCACCTGCCTGGGCCACTCGACCGCCGTCATTTCGAGCCGGCAGACCGGTCAGTTCGGGGACATGGCGCCTTCTCATAGCCCTTCTATTTCCGGTTCACCGTCTGCCACGCGTTGACGAACGCGATGATCTTGTCCTTGACCTGCTCCCGTACCAGGGTCCGCACCTTCGAACTGACCGCAAACCCTACGTGTCCCATGTTCCAGGTCCCGGCGGTCGTCCGCAAGCCGCTTGTGAGAGTCACCATCTGGTAGAGCCCAACCGTGACCAGGTAAGCGTAGACATCCGTGAGGCCGCGCGCCTCGACGATACCCACGCCGACCGACAGGACTGGGCAGGAGGGCGTCAGCACGCGCTCCTCTTCCGTCAACACCCTCATCCCCACCAACTTCAACTGGAATCCGAGGTCGGCCTGGAGCGTCTCGACCGTTAATCCATCTCGTGCGTCGACTTCCCGAAATGCGTCGTCTTTATCGAGGTTGACAACCACGTTCACGCCCGGCAACCCCTCTAGGGTGTTTGCGTCATAGGCGGTTGTGAAGTTCATGGCCAGGGTCTTCCAGGTCGTCATGGTCGTCTCCCACGTGTTCGGCCTTCCCCGGCGACCCCGCGCAAGAGAACGCGCCGGGTTGCCCGAGTCGTACCGAGCGAATCAGGTGCGCCGCGCGACGGCGGCCTGCTCATAGTAACGCGCTTCGTCATCGGCCGGCGGGAGGCAGCCGATTGTACCGCGGTGGGAGTGATGCACCAGGTTGGTCCGTCCACCACGCTGGCGGTCGTGGAGGGCTGGTGACGGAGGGATGCCATGTAGAACGAAGACGCGCAGCAGTGGCGAAAGGCCCGTGTCGATGCGTCCCGTCACGACATGGTTGCGCGGGTCTGCCCCCGGGCCGTCTGCACTCACCGCAGATTGAGCATCGAGAGCGCCTTGCCGACGACTCGGTTGAGCCGGTGTCCTCGCGGGAGGAACGGGAACGGGACCCGCTTTCGGATCCCCATGCGGCGCAACTCCGTCAGGATCAGCTCCCTCTGCCTCGCCTGCTCGTCCGCTGGCGACTCCGCGAGCGCGCTGGTGTAGGTCACCGCGTCCTTCGACAACCCCTGCCGGAACGTGGCGAACGCCTCGCCTTTGCGCTTGCTGACCAGGAAGATGCGCCCCAGATTCAGGTAGTGTGCAGGGTTGTCGGGCTCGACGGTCAGCGCGGACTGGCACATGCTGGCCGCCTCGCGGTACTGCCCTCGCAACTTGGCGATGCAGTAGGCCAGGTACGAGCTGGCCACCGGAATCTCCCGGATGGACGGGGCCCCTTCGAGCGTCATCAGGCCCTCGAGGGTGCTACCGCGATCGATGACGGCAATGGCCCGCTGCACGATTTCCGACTGGGCACGCTCGCTCATACGGTCCTCAGCCTCCTGGAGTGGCAACGACCCGAGCCGCGAAACCGTGACCGGCATTACGGATCCGTCGCCCGGCGCGAGCCGTCGCCCCGCTGGTAGGCATTGTGGGCGGAGCGGCCCCAACTGCACTACCTCCGTACCGACACGCACCAGGACGCGACGCACGGGCGGCTTGCGCCTGATTTGCTGAGCAGATAGCGTGCCAACTCGGTCCCCGGAAGACGGTCCCTTGACAGGCGTCCGGCCGTCTCACGTGCCGCGCCGTTCGCCGCAGGCTTCACGGTGGCCCTGCTCGCGACCCCATAATCCAGCCTATTCCGCGTCCGCCACGGCAACGACCGACGACAGGGTATCATTCCATCAGGGTCTTCCATACGAACAGCGCCACACGTGGGCCGGGCGGCCGCGCGCCGGCTCGCCCGTGTGTGCCCCCAACGAGGAGCGACACCATGATCGTCGTTCGCCACACGTTCCAGGTGAAGTTCGGACGGATGAAGGACGCTCTCCCACTGATGCAGGAGAACCTGGCAAGGGCCAAATCCGCCGGGTACCGCGCCGGACGCCTGCTGACGGACGTCACGGGCGGTTTCTACACCCTCGTGCTCGAACTCGAGTACGAGAACATGGCGGAGGCCGAGAAGAGTGGGAGCGACGTCATGAAGCTCCCTGGCTGGCAGGAGACGTACCGGAAATTCGCAGCGCTCGTGGACTCCGGACACCGTGAGGTGTTTTCGGTCGTTTCGTGATGGACGGTCAGGCGAGGGCGTCGCCGGGCCGTGCCACGGCCGGTCTCAGGACGCCGGGCCGACCGGCCGCGTCACGCCGGGTACGTGGCTGGCGATCACGATGTTGAACATCTGCTCCCAGCTGGCAATCGTCAGGCTCCGCCCGTCCGGCGAGATACCGAACGACTCGGCGGTGCTCTCGGGGTCGAACCCGCCGAGCATCCGGCGCGTCGCGCTGGTGTCGCGCCCCGGCGCGAAGTCCTGCACGAAGATGCCGTTGACGCCGCGCTCGTCCTGACCGACGAACGCAATCGCCCGCCCGTCCGGCATCCAGCGCGCGCGCCCGAGGACCGTCGTGGTGCTCTTGCGCTGCACGATGGCGATGTCGAACGGCACCGCCTGGCCGTCGGACAGGCGGGCGACCCGAATCCGTCCGCTCAGGCCGTCCACGAAGAGGACGTCGCGGCCGTCCGGCGAGATCTCGGGATTCTGCATGGGTCCCGGCACGATCCGCACCGGATCGCGGCCGTCGGCCCGCATTCGCCACAGGCCCGGCTGCGCCGGGTTCGTGGAGGCGTAGACGATCCACTGGCCGTCGGGCGATTCCTCGGGATTCTGGGCGAAGACGCCGTCGTGGCTGAGCTGACGTGGGTTGCTGCCGTCGGCGTTGGCCGTCCAGACCTCGTAGGCGCCGGTCCGGCTCGAGCCCCAGAGCAGGTGGCCGTCGGGCGCATACGCCGGGTCCCAGTCGTCGGCCGGATCGTCGGTGAGCCGCCGGACCGCTCCGGTCGTCCGGTTGACGGCCCAGATGTCCAGGTTGCCGCCGCGGTTCGAGGAGAACGCCACCCACTGGCCGTCGGGCGAGTAGACCGGCTGCCGGTCGGTGCCGTTGCCGCGCGTGAACCAGTGCGGCGCGGTTCCGGCGCCGTCGATCGGCAGCTCGCACAGGTTCTCGCGGGACGACCGCGTGTCGAGCAGGAGGCGCCCGGGCCCGAGCACGTCGAGCGTCAGGCTGTGGTTGGCCAGCCAGGCCAGCGGCTGCACCGCGCCGGTGGCCACGTTCTGGCGGAAGATGCGCGCGCTGCTGCCCGACAACCAGGCCGAGACCGAGTCCGCCCCGGAGTAGATGACCGATCGGCCGTCGGCCGACCACACCACCGAAGACTGCTTCATGCTCGGCTGTGGCGGCAGGAGGCGATGCGCGCGCCTGCTGGCGACGTCGACGAGGTCGATCCCGAACCCCGCCGCGACGCTGGCCAGGCCGTTCACGGCGGCGATCGTGCGCCCGTCGGGCGACCAGCGCGGACCGACGAGGGCGCGGCCCGGCACGAAGGCGACCTCGCGGGCCCCGCTGCCGTCGGCGGCCGCCACGCCGACGACCGACCCCGATCGATCGCCCGACACCCACCGCGTGAACGCGAGCTGGCGCCCGTCCGGCGACCAGTCGGCGCCGCTCACGTCGTCCAGCAGCTTGTGCTCGTCGCCGCCGAGCAGCGCCGCGCGATAGAGCGCGGTGCCCTGGGCTGTGGTCCGCACGAAGATGATCGTGGACCCGTCGGGCGAGAAGCGCGGATGGTCGTCCGGGCCCGCGGTCAGCTCGATCTCGCCGCCGCCGGCCACCTGCTTGAGCCAGATGCGCGGCACGCCGTCGCGATCCGACATGAACGCGACCGTCTTGCCGTCCGGGGACGCCGCGGGCGATGCGTCGTGCCCGGAGTAGGTCAGAGACTCCATCGTGACGGGCTCCGGCCCCGCGGGCGCCGCGAACCGCCGCGACAGCAGCGCGCCCGCCGTGGCGGCCACGATCACGATCGCGCCCCACACCGCCACGCGCGACGTCAGGCGCCAGGACGGCGGTGCGACCGCGGCCGATGGCCCGGACCCGGAGCCGCCCGCGATCGACTCGAGCGCCAGGGCGAGGTCGTGCGCCGAGTGGAACCGCTCCCCGGGGCTCTTCTGGAGACACCGCGCGACGATGCGGCCGAGCGCGGGCGAGGCCTGCAGCGTTGTGGCGGGCAGCTCGGGCGGATCCGCTTCGAGGATCGCGTGCATCGTCTCGACGGGCGAGGCGCCGGCGAACGCCCGGCGCCCGGCGACCATCTCGTAGAGCACCGCGCCAAGCGAGAAGATGTCGGCGCGCGCGTCGACGGACTGGCCGCGGACCTGCTCGGGTGACATGTAGCAGGGCGTGCCCATCACGACGCCCGTCTCGGTGAGCGAGCGCTCCCGCGTGGCGTCCGCGTCGGCCGGCGGCTCGCGCCGCGCGAGACCGAAGTCGAGGATCTTCACTCGCCCGTCCTTCGTGAGGAACAGGTTGGCGGGCTTGATGTCCCGGTGGACGATCCCCTTCTCGTGGGCAGCGGCGAGCCCGGCGGCCACCTGCCTCGTGAGGTCGGTCGCCTTCGAGGGCGGCAGGCGTCCGCTGGCGAGACGGGCGGCGAGCGTCTCGCCCTCGAGCAGCTCCGACACGAGGTACGGCACTCCGTCGTGCTGGCCGACGTCGAAGACCGCCAGGATGTTGGGGTGGTTGAGCGCGCCTGCCGCCTGCGCCTCGCGCGCGAAGCGCCGCAGCCGCGTCTCGTCGGTCGCGAACGAGGCGGGCAGCACCTTCACCGCGACGTCGCGACCGAGGCGGGTATCCCGTGCCCGGTAGACCTCACCCATTCCGCCTTCGCCGAGCGCGGCGGCGATTTCGTAGGGCCCGAGTCTGGTACCGGGCGCGAGCGTCATGGCTGGATGGCTACCAGCCTAGTGTACGCGCGGCCGCCCCGCCGTGCCAGGAAGCACAGCCATTGGCGACTCCCCTTGTGTGCCCTACCGCTGAGTGAACCGAGTCGTGGCTTGAAAGGAACGATCTTGAGCGGCTGGCCGGAGGTGGTGTCTTCGGAGGTCGACATGCGGCGCTCGACGACTCTTGCGACAACGCTCCTGGGACAAGCGTCGGTTGCTGGAATGATGTTGGAGGATCTGGGGCCAGGAGCCTCGCCTGGGCTCTACCCACTCGAGCTTTGCGTCTGGGTCCTGTGCAGTGCCCGCGTCGGCACGAAGAAGTCGTCACGCTTCAGGCTGCATGTCTTCGCGACGTACTTGCAGTAGTCGAGACGGCCGGCCTTCTGATCGCGGGTGTCGGAGCCGAATGTGAATTTCAGCCCCTGTTCTTTCGCCATGCCGATGAATCGTTCGTGCGGCGTATGGGCAAGGTCGTTTATCTCGACCGCGAGCCGCCTGCGTTTCAGAGCCCCGATGATCGTCTGCATTCTCTGATCGGTCCACAGCGTGTAGTAATCCCGCGCGATGCAGACCGGCAGGAACAGCGGCCATCCGAGGATGTTCAGCGGTTCATGGTTTTCGATGACCTCCAGCGTGTGAGCCACGTACGTCTCCATGAACCTCCGCGGGTCATCCACATACGTATCGAAATTCCAGATGCGCAGTGTCTCTCCGTACCCATTGCCGTTGGGAATGGTCTGCGCGTCCATCAGGACGTAATCGAGCCGTTTGAGCGTGTCGGGCGAAAAACTGCTGGACCACCCTGGACTCATCGGCTGCAGCCCGCGGTAGACCGGGTACGGCTCGAGCGAATCGATGAAGCGTCTCAGCCCCGCGTCATCACCGACGGCGCCTCCGGGGTTCACCACGATGCCGAACTGTGCCCCCGTCCTTCTCGAGATCTCCATCACGTGGTCGATCGTGAAGGTCGGGGTGAGGTGACAATGGAGGTCCATCAACGGGAACCCGTCCTGCGCGGCCGCCCTGAGGCTTCGGGAAGCCGGCAGTCCGGTCAACAGTGCGCCTATCATGCCAGCGCTCTCGAGGAATGTCCTGCGTTTCATGGCAATCCGTTCCTGGTGGCTACTATCGGGAATCCTGGGTGGTGGCGACGGCGTCACTGGCCACGCTCACTGTAGCGCATGGGCGATCGCGTGCACAAACACGCATCCAGATCGCGACTGGCCGATTCTCCCCGTCTGCGCCCACAGCTCCGTTCGGCGCCGACGTTCTGCTACCATGCGGCAATACCGGCTTGGGGAGGACGAAGATGGCGCATTTCACTCGACGGGAATTCCTGAAGACCGGACTCGCCGCGGGAACGCTCGCCGTGTCCGGAGCGGTTCCGCTCGACGCCCAGCGCGGGAGCGCGACCGACGCCGTGACGTTGGGTCGGTCTGGCGTGAGAGTCACTCGGCTTGCGTTCGGCACGGGCAGCTTCAGCGGCCGGCTGCAGCGCGAGCTCGGGCAGGACGGCTTCACGCGGCTCGTGCGCCACGCGTACGATCGCGGCATCCGCTTCTTCGAGACGGCCGAATCGTACGCCGAGATGCACAAGATGCTCGGCATCGCCTTGAAGGGCGTTCCGCGTGAGAGCTACACGCTCATGTCGAAGGTGACGACCCGCGACGGTGTCGATCCGCAGCAGAAGCTCGACGAGCTCCGCCGCCTCGCAAACACCGAATACTTCGACATCATGCTGCTCCACTGGCAGCACACGGCGACATGGCCGGCCGACACCGCGCGCTGGCAGGAGGCGATCCTCGAGGCCCAGTCGCGGAAGATCGTGCTCAGCCACGGCGCCTCGGTTCACGGACTGCCCGCCCTGCGCCGGGTTCCCGGAAACAACTGGCTCCAAGTCGCTCTGATTCGCGTGAACCACAAGGGCAAGAGCATGGACGCGGAGGACTACGCGACGCAGGGTCCGGGCAACGTCGCGGAAGTCGTCACCCACGTGAAGGGCGCTCGCAAGCAAGGCATGGGTGTCATCTCCATGAAGCTCGCGGGCGAAGGCACCTTCGATCGCGAGGACCGTCGGAAGGCGATGCGGTTCGCGTTTCGCGACGCGGGTGTCAACTGCGTCACCGTGGGGTACAAGAGCCCTGCCGAAATCGACGAAGCCATCGAGAACGTGAATCTCGCGCTCGGTTAGTAGCCGGTCGGGCCGCGCGAGATTACGGCGCCGCCTGCTCTTGCCGACGACCCCTACGAGAAGGCCCCTTGCACGCTCCGGGTCGAGCCGAAGACCGTGTCGATCATCTCGCCGCCGGGGCTCTACAACGATGTCGAGTTCGTCTCGTTCGCCCCGGCTCGCGCGCTGTCAGGCGGCAGTGGACCGGCGATGCCTCACGAGCAGGTCGACCTCGCAATCGACGACGTTGAACAGCCGCAGTAGTTGGTCAACGGACTTTCGGTAGTTGGTCGAGTCCAGAAGGCGATAGAGCTGCGTCGCGGATGTGCCAAGGCGACGAACCAACTCTCGCTTGGATAGGCCGCTTGCCTCGACGCGCTTTTGGGCTTCAATCGTCAGCTTGTAGAGAAGCACATCTCGCAAGTACCCTCGGATCCTGGTTGTACTCCAGAACCTGGTTCATGTGGACGGTGCCCTCTTTGCCCAATCGAAGGACGTACGAAAAACCTTCACGCCCAAGTTCGGCATCCACGTCGACCTGAACGACGGGGTCGCCACTCGTTGGGTGAGGCACCACTTTCGCATAAGGAAACTCGAATCTCCTCGTTGCGGTCTGGACGACGAACGCCTTCTTGTGGTTGTTGCAGCTGACGCTGCGAATCTTCATAGTAGCCCCTCGGATTCCAGCTCCTCGATCAGCCGCCGCACCCGGGAGGACGCACGACCCGTCATTGGCTTCTTGTTGTCCAAGTCCCATCGCACCACCAGCTTCCCACTGCGATAGACATGGACGTGACGAGGCGTGTGGTCGCCCTTCCACGAGATGAAGACGAAGCCGCCACGGCGGACTTTGCCCACTCTTAAATGCTACCATCGCAGGTAACGTATTTCAATCACGGGCAGCGGTCGAAGCAGCGCAGGCAGTGCGCTCGGCTGCGCAACGGCTCGAGCTCGAGCAAGGCGCGCAGGACTGAGGATTTCAGACGAGGTCGTCGTGCTGCCGACGCGTGTGACCGCGACGGCCATCTCGCCGTGCGCCAGGAGCCGCCAAGTCCGCCTACTTCGCCGTCGCCGCGCTTCCCCTCGTGATCACGAGCGTGTAGGTCCGCATGGATCCCTTCTCGGAAGTGACGGTGACGTCGATCGACGTCGAACCCTCTCCGAGCGCGACAGGCACGGATGCTCCCGACTTCACCGGCCTTCCGTTCACGGTGATCTGCTTGTGCGCAGCCCAGTACGCCGTGGGCGCGACGGAGACGGTTGTCACACCGGCAGGAACGGTCGCGGCGTACCTGGTCGAGAACGACGAAAAGCCGGGCCTCGTGACGACCGCTTGGCCTGCCGGTGTCTCGACGGTCAACAGGCCCAGCGCGGCCGGGTCGGTGACCAGGTTCCGAGGGTTGTACCAGAGACCCGCGAGGCCGACCTGCGCCTGCCGGAGCTCGGAGGTGTTCGGCTCGCGGCCGGTTCTGGCAAGCTTGCCTTCGAGCTGGCCACTCAGCACCAGGTCGGCCGCCGTCCGCATGTCCACGATCAGCTGCTTGCCGGCCGCGCCCTCGAGTGGCGTCTTCTCCTGGTAGTGGTGGCCGACGAGGAGCGTCAGGCCGTCGAGGCGCTCGACGCGTTGTTCCACCTTCTGCAGCGCGTCACGATACTGGTCCAGCGCGGTGCACGCCGAACCGAACATGTACACCATGCTCCCCGAGCTCACGGCGTCCCCGGTGACGGCCATCTGGTTCGCCACGTCCACGTAGATGACCGATCCGAGGGAGTGGCCGGGCACGGGGACGACCTCGAACTTCCGCCCGGCGCCGATGTCGATGACGTTGCCGCCCTTGACCAGCTCGACTCGCGGCGTGAGCCTCTCAACCGGCAGCCGCGTCGCGTCGATGTCGGTCACGTACACCGTGGCTTCCGGGAACCGGTCCAACTGGCCGAAGTGGTCCCGGTGCCCGTGCGTGATGGCCACGTCCACCGGAAGCCTGGTCAACGTCCTGACGTAGCCGGCGAGGTCGCCCTTGCCCATCCCGGTGTCGAACAGCAGCGCCCGCGTCGCCCCTTCGACGAGGTACATGTCCTCGTTGCCCACGTACCCGCCGAAGTCCTGGATCCGCCACACGCCCTTGCCGAGCGGTTCGGACCAGGTCCTCCTTCGACAGGTCTTTTCGGGTGACCGTCAACCGGTACGACCTCGCGTCGCCGCCCGTTCCGACGATGATGGTGAACCGGTTCTCGCCGAGCGCAAGGGGCACCGCGTGCGCCGTGCCCGGCGTGACGTCGGCACCGTTGATCGTCAGGCGGCCGGCATGGCCCGACGCCCTCGGCGTGATGAAGAACGTCTGCGTGTAGCTCGCCTCCACCGTCGCCGTGTATTCGACCCGTGACGGCGAGAACGTCTCGTTGAGCCGGATCGACAGACGCTCGAGGTCGCTCTTGTCCGCACCGAGCTCCAGGCCCGTCAGCGTCGCAGCGCCGCTCGTCTGCGCCGCGCCCTGGGCCGCACACGCCAGCCACGCGATACACATCCACGCCACGCGTCTCATGGATTCCCCCGTTTGATCATCGCGCACACGTCGCACGCATGTTATACCGCTGGTTCCCTCGCGTTGACGAGCATCGGCGACGGAGACGGGTGTTCCACGGAGTCGTTGACTCGGCCGCGCTTCTGAGGCACAACACTCACGGAGGACCCGCACGACCATGCGCACGCGCGCTCGCCCGGAACCGAGATCGACCCCATGGCTCCCTGGGCGCACCCTTCTGGACGGTGCGGCTGTCGAAGGGCAAGGCGGAACTGGTCCTGGAACACAGCCTGAGGAACACCGGACGCCAGGTCATCGAGACGCCGGTCTACTCGCACAACTTCCTCGTGATCGACGGTCAACCCTCCGGCCCGGACTTCGCGATCACGGTTCCCTTCGAGGTACGGGAGGCAGCCGACAAGCTGGGCATCCTGAGAGCCCGTGGCAGGGAGGTCGCGTTCCTCCGCGAGCCGGACAAGGACGAGCGCGCGATGGTCCCCGTCGCGGGCTTCGCGACCGATCCGAAGGACTACGATATCCGGGTCGAGAACCGCAGGACGGGCGCCGGCGTGAGAATCACGTCAGACCGTCCGCTGGCGCGCATGGTCGTCTGGGCCATCCGCCCGACGCGCTGCCCGGAGGCGTTCATCGACGTGCGCGTGGAGCCGGGCCGCGAGTTCACCTGGCGGATCACCTACAAGTTCTACACGCAGCCGAAGTGAGCGCAGCGTTCCACAGCCGTCACCCTGCCCGCGCCTGTGGCGCCGTGGACCGTCGATACCATGGATCGTGGCACGCCTCGGGCCGAGCCGCGGCACCGGTGTTCCTCGACCCGCTTGCGGTTACCGCTGCATCGCCCCGCGGTACGGGATCACCTGCCCTGGCTCGACCGTCACGTCCCACTCCATCGCGCGGTAGCCATCGCGCTGCACCACGACCCGGTGCTGGCCCGGTGTCAGCGTCAGCGGTGCGCCGGTGGGGGGGAACGTCGCCACGGTTCCCACGTACTGGCCGTCCACGAAGATGTCGGCGTCCGACGGCTCGACGTCGAAGCTCATCCCCCCGTAGACCGAGACTTCCTCCGTCGTCCTGTACGAATACGCGTTGTCGTAGTAGCCGTAGACCCTGGGCCGATAGCTTCCCAGGTAGGTGTAGGGATACGCCACGGGGTACCCAATCGACCACCCGAACCCGATGCTGAACCACGGGTCGAACGAGTAGTACGGGTATCCGAAGTAGTAGGGGGAGTACCCGGCCCAACCCCATGGGCGAGCGTAGGCGCGACCGTAGTACGCATGCGCGTAGCCGTGGCCGTAGCCAGGGCCGTAACCGCCGCCGGGGCCATGGCCGTAGACGCCGCGCGCGTATCCGCCGCGAGGCGCCGGTGCAGAGCCGTAGTGGCCGCCGTTGTAGTACCCGCCACCGTTCGGGCCGCGGGACGGCGAGCCGTAACCGTAGGACTGCCGCGGGGCAGCCTGCCGCGGGGCTGCCTGAGACCCATACGACCCGGAGCCACGTGGGAGCGCCTGCGCCGCGTTGGCGCGCGGTGTCGCCTGTGCCCCGTAGGCGCGCGGCGCCCCCTGAGAGCCATAGGCGCGCGGCACGGCCTGCGATCCGTAGGTGCGCGGCATTGCCTGTGCCCCATAGGCGCGCTGCGCCCCCTGAGAACCATAGGCGCGTGGTACGGCCTGCGATCCGTAGGTGCGCGCTGCCCCTGGAGAGCCATAGGCGCGCGCCGCCGGCTGAGGCCCGGACTGTCGGCCCTGCGGTGCGGCGGCTCGGCCTCCGCCCCCGCCGCCCCGGGCCGGCTGACCGCCGGTGGCGCGGCCGCCTCCGCCTCCACCCTGATGACCGCCGCCGCGCCCCTGCCCGTCGGCCGGCAGCGGCGACAGGCACAGCGCTGCCACGGCAGCCGCGGCTGCCAGCGTTCGTTCGAGGTTCATCTTGTGCCCCTTCGCCGTCCTTCGCCGAGTGGTTTCGTGGTCGCTTCGGTCGCGTTCGCCATGGTCGTCACCCGCCCGCGTCCAGCCTACACCCTTTCGGGCGTGCCGGCGCGGCGTGTTTCGGAAACGTGGACCGGCGAGCAGGCGACACCGGAGCCGCAGGCGGCCAGGCCTCGGAGCGTGGCGCTATACCCGAGGAGGTGGCGGAGCCGGCGTGAGGCCGTGGCGGATCATGATCTCGGCCATCTTCGCTCGGTCCGGCGGCCCGCCGGCCGCCGCGTCGATCACCTCGGCAGACTCGCGGAAATACTGCGGACCGATCGCGGCCGGCGTGATCACGCAGAGCGCCTTCACCTCGTCGACACCGTTGTTGTCGAACCGGTGAACGGCTCCCCGCGGAATGCAGAGCGCCTGCCCCGGCCCGACCTCGATTTGCCTTCCGTCGACGGTCCAGGTCAACACTCCGGCGATGCCGTAGATCGTTTCCTCGTAGTGGTCGTGGCTGTGCGCTGGAGCCGCCAGGCGTTGCGCAGCCGGGACAACGAGTTCGAAGGCCGCGATGCTGCCGGTCGAGTTGTCCCCGGTGAGCAGGAAACGCACCGCGAGCGGCCCGAGGCGGATGGTCTCGTCGGACGGATTGACGTGGAGGTCGAGGGCCTGACGTGTCATGGGGGGCTCCTTGCAGTAAACTGAATTGACCATGTCGCGATAGTAAACGCACTTTACTAGTGGTGTCAACGCCTTTGTTGCCCAAGAGCCCACCGCTCGACACGAGGGAGATGCTCATCGGCGCACTGCTGCGCGTTCCGGCTCAGGCCATCCATCGCCGTATCATCAAGGAGCTCAATGCGGCGGGTTTCGACGACCTGAGCATGGCGCACATGGCGGTGTTGCAGTTTCCGGGTCCGGACGGGGTTCGCCCAGGCGCTCTGGCCGAGCGCGCCGGCACGAGCAAGCAGGCCATGAACCAGTTGCTCCGTAGCCTCGAGGGTCTCGGCTACCTCGTCCGGGCCGACTCGCCGGACGAGGGCCGCGCCCGCATCGTCCGCTTCACCAAACGCGGACGCGCCGCCTATTCGAAACTCCACGACATACTCCGCGACATCGAGCGCGAGTGGAGCGCCGAGCTCGGGCCCAGGGATTTCGCCCGGCTCAAAGAACTGCTCTTCCGCGTCTGGGAGAGCCCGCTGGCGCGCTAGCCCCTGCAAACGCAGCGCGTTGCGCGCGCCTCGTCAACGAGCCACGCCTCCGGTGTCGCCGCCGGACGAGGGCGTCCACGATCGCTCCGTGCTAGTGATGGCTCTTGGCGATGACGCGGATCATTCGCAGGTTGAGCCGGACGAACCGCCACAGCTGCCACGGCAGGAACGTGCGCAGGAACACCGTGGCGCGCGTGGGTTTCGTCGCGTAGAACGACTCGCGCATGCGCTCCGGCTCGGGAACGGTGGTCGGGGTCATGGCATTACTCGGGGATGAGGCTCCAGCCAAAGCGCAGCCGGGCTTTGTGCAGGAACAGGTGGTGCAGGAGGATCTTGATCCAGTGGCCGGCCAGGCCGATCTCGCCGAACGTGAAGTCCATGTCGCGGCCGTATTCGGGGTACTTCTCGAAGTTCGGCACGATCGGGAACACCGTCATCGAGGCAGCCGTCCCGGTGAACGGGTTCGATCCGGCCGACGCGACGCACGCCGCGCCGATCTCGGCCATCGACGCCCGGTGCGTCGGGCCATCGGCTCCCCGGACCATGTCGACGATGTTTCGCGCGACCGCCTTGCCAATCATGGCGGAGGGCATGCCCGTCCGGGGCGGCGCCGGCGCGACCGGGGCTCCGCTGGGCGTCTGGCGCGGGCGTGAGATCGCGTGTGGCGGCGCGAAGGCGATCCCCGCCGCGAAGATGTTCCGGTAGACCGGCGATTGGTACGTGTGGGGCCAGTCCCGCGCAGACCACTGTTCGTACGGTCGGGCCGTGTAATCGGCATCGACCTTCATGAAGCCATTCGGCATGAACAGGGTGGGAGTGATGTCAGCCCCGGTTCTGTCGAACGCCTTCAGCCCGACGCCCGAGAACGGCGGCAGCAGCATCGCGAAGTCGAAGTCGATCTCGCGCTGCTGGCCGTCGAGCGTCTCGTACTCGGCCCGGCCGGCGGAGACCTTGCGCACGTGCGACCGGGTAATCCACCGCAGGCCGCGCTCGGCGAAGAGCGACTCCGTGAAGATCTTGCTCGGCGTGATGTAGCCGCCCCGCTTCAAGTGCATCCCGCCCATTCCGAAATCGCCCAGTTCGAACTCGTTCGAGATCCAGGTGATGTCGGCCCGGTCGCGCACCTTGCGCGCCCGCAGCTCGAATTCGAGGTTCACGATGTACTCGAACGCGGCGCCCTGGCAGGTGCATCCGCCATGCCCGGTACCGACCAGGAAGCGCTGCCGCTCCCCGCGGCGCATCCGTTCGACGCGCTCGTCGAGGGCCTTCGCCGTCTCCACCGCGTGGCCGTCGGTGCACACCGACAGGGTGTGCCCGCCGGGACCGAGGCCCTCGGTCGCGCCGAAATTCAGCTTGGGTCCCGTCGCGTTGACGAGGAAGTCGTAGCGGATGTCCTCTCGTGCCCCCTCGCGGCCCGGGGCCGTCGATTCGACCGAGACACACGGCGTCTGGTCCCCGTCCCGCCCCTCCGGGTGGATGGCCACCGCTCGCGCCAGCTTGAAGTCGATGCCGGCCCGCTCGTAGACCGGGGCGAGCGGGAAGACGACGCTGGACCGCGGCATGAGCCCGACGCCCACCCAGATATTGGAGGGGATCCAGTTGTAGTGCGGTTGCGGGGCCACCACCACCACGTCGTCCCCGCGGGGGAGCCATTTCCGGACGAAGGCCGCGGCCGTGTGGCCCGACACTCCAGCACCCAGCACGACAACTCGGCTCATGGGTTTGCGCCTCCCGACGCGGGACACCGTGGGGCTCTCGGGAGAAACTCAGCGGTGAACCAGTCCGTTATAACGTGTGCGGGGTGGGCTTGCCAAGTGCCTCGATCCTGGCTTGAACGGAGCGGGGACGAAGGCCGCCGTCAGCGTCGATGCCTTGAGAAAGGTCAACTGCAGACGTAGAATCAGCGTCGAGGCCCGCGCTCCCGATCTCGGGAGAGGCGGAGCAGGAATCACCGGCCCTCCTCGGGAAGCTCTCTGCCGCCAGCGTTCGGTCGGGCGGAGAAGTGGCCGGCGGGGGCCCGGATGACGTCGACGAGCGGAAAGGGGTGAGCATGACAGAAGTGCCGAAGGGATGCGCTCGCACGACCGGAGCGGTCGTGGGCGCACAGCCGCCCGCCGTGTCCGACCCCGGACCTGCCGAACTGCGGAGGGAATCTGATGACCACTGCTCGCGTCGGACAGAAAGCGCCCGATTTCGAGGCGCCGGCCTACTACCGCGGGGCCTTCACCAACGTCAAGATGTCGGACCTGCTGGGCAAATGGGTGCTGCTCTGCTTCTATCCCGGCGACTTCACCTTCGTTTGAGCGACGGAAGTGTCGGCGGTCGCCGACAAGTATCCGGCGCTGCAGAAACTGGGTGTGGAAGTGATCTCGGTCAGCGTGGACAGCCATTTCGTCCACAAGATGTGGAACGACAACGAACTGACCAAGATGGTGGACGGCGGGGTGCCGTTTCACATGGCCTCCGACCAGGCAGGCAACGTGGGCCGCGCGTACGGGGTGTACGACGAGCACCAGGGCATCGAGCTGCGCGGGCGGTTCATCATCGATCCGGACGGTGTCGTTCAGGCCATGGAAGTGCTGACGCCCCCGGTGGGGCGGAAGATCGCCGAGACGATCCGCCAGGTCCAGGCGTTCCAGCACGTGCGGGAGAGCAAGGGCACCGAGGCGATGCCGGCAGGCTGGGAACCCGGTCAGCCCACGCTCAAGCCCGGGCCGGATCTCGTCGGCAACGTCTGGAAGGTGTGGAATCCGAGCATGGAGAAGGTTGCGACGTAGGGCTCCTCCCGGCCCGGCGTGCTCCAGCGTCGAGGCGCTGGAGCGCGCCGGCGGGGTGCAGACGCGTGCCGCTCATGAATCTTCCTTTGTTGGCGTTCGTGATGCTCATGGTGGTTGGCGCACCGTCGGCCGACCCGGCTGCGCTCGAGCGTGAGGCGCGCCAGCTCGAGACGATGCTGATCGCCCCGTGCTGCTGGATGCAGCCGGTGGCGCAGCACCAGTCGCAGGCATCCGACGAGGTGAAGCAGCAGATCCGCGTATTGCTGGCGGCTGGCAAGACACGTCAGGAGGTGCTCGACGCCTTCGTCGTCCAGTACGGCCCCCGCATTCTCGCTGAACCGCCGGCTCGAGGCATCGGTCGCTTGCTCTACGTGGGTTTGACACTGACGTTTCTGCTCAGCGCCGCCGCCCTCGGTCCTGTATCTCCGGCGGGTGACCGCCAGGCCGAGGACCGCCTCGGTGCAGGCCGAGCTGCCCGGGGCCTCGGACGAGGCGTACGTCGAGCGCCTCGACGACGAACTGAGGGACATGGACTGACGCCTGAGGACACGCCTCGGGCAGAAGAAGCCGCAAGGGAATCATGAGGATGCGTCCGCGTCTGTCCCTGGCGGTCCTGGCTGTCTGGGCCGCCTCCGTCACCGCCGGGCACGCACAGCCCCGGCCCTCGCCCCTCGTCGACGTAGCCAAAGTCGATCGCGACCGTGTCCTCGCGGCGGCCGATGCGTTCCTCCTCGAGCCGCCGATCACCATCACGGCGTTCAAGGCGGAGAAGAGCGCCGGCGGGATTCACGACTACTTCTCCCAGGCCGACTACTCGTGGCCCGACCCGACGAAGCCCGACGGCCTGCCGTACGTCAACCGTGACGGCTGGTCGAACCCAGACACCTTCGGCCGCCACCGCTGGGCGATGGTCCGTCTGGCGCGCGGGGTGGGCGCCCTCGGCGCCGCGTTCAAGATCACCGGCGAACGGAAGTACGCCGACCACGCGGTGGCGCACCTTCGCGCGTGGTTCGTCGACCCGGCCACGCGGATGAACCCGAGCCTGCTCTACAGCCAGGCCATCCTCGGGTCGGTGACCGGCCGAGGCGTGGGCATCATCGACACGATCCACCTGATCGAGGTGTCGGCCGCCATCGAGATCATGGCCGCCAGGGGCGCCATCCCGGCGCCGGACGCGGGACCAATCAAGTCCTGGTTCCGCGACTACCTCGCGTGGCTGACCACCAGTCCGTACGGCATCGACGAGCGGAACCGCGGCAACAACCACGGCACGTGCTGGGTGATGCAGGTGGCCGCGTTCGCGCGCATGCTCGGCGACCAGGACACCCTCGATTACTGCCGGACTCGGTTCAAGACGTGGCTCCTGCCGAACCAGATGTTCCAGGACGGCAGCTTCCCGCTCGAGATGCGCCGCAGCAAGCCGTATGGCTACTCGCTGTTCCAGCTGGACCAGTTGGCCACGGTGGCCCAGCTTCTCTCCACCCCGGACGACAGCCTGTGGAGCTTCACGCTGCCCGACGGACGCAGCTTGAGCAAGGCCTTCGACTTCATGGTGCCGTTCATCGCCGACAAGTCGAAGTGGACGCTGCCCGCCGACGTCATGTTCTTCGAGTACTGGCCCGTTCGCCACGCCTCGCTGGTCTTCGCGGGCCTCGCCTACGGCAGGCCGCAGTACATCGACCTCTGGAAGCGGCTCCCGGCCGACCCGGTGCTGACGGAGATCCAGCGAAACATGCCGGTCCGATACCCCGTGCTCTGGATTCCCGACTAGCCGGGGCGGGCTACTTCTCGAAGAGCTTCAGGTCGATCGAGTCGCCCATCAGCCGGTAGCCCTGGGTGTTCGGGTGGACGAAGTCCCCGGTCAGGTTCGCACGGATCCGCAGCGGGTTCTGCGGGTCCCGGACGACCGCCTCGAAATCGATCACGCCGTCGAACCCCTCGCCGGCACGAATCCACTTGTTCACCGCCTGCTGCGCGGCGAGGTTCGCGGGCGTGTCCTTGACGGAGTTCTGGATCGGCAGCAAGGTGGCCATCAGGTACCTCTGATCCCCACGGCGTGGGCCCTGGCGATGGCAGCCTTGTAGGCGTCGATCAGCACCTCCGGCGCGACCTGTTCGTAACTGATGTCGTTGATGCCCTCCAGGATGATCACGTGCGTGACGTTGGGGCGGGCGAGGACGTCGTCGCCGAAGCGTTGGGAGCCCGTCGGCCCGGCCCGATCGGCGGAGACGAAACGGTTGGAACCGATGCCCATGTTGATGACGGAGACAGGGGTGCCGTCGGAGAGCTTCGACATGCGCGTCGAAAGCACGTCGGGCCAGGAACCGTTGGCGTCGACGTCGGAGGCGGCGCCATCGGTGATGGAGTCGCCGAGCGCGACGATGACGCGGGTGCTGGCGGATGCCAGGACCTGCAGGCCCGAGACGAGAAACACCTGGTCGGTGGTCCAGCCGTCGTCCCGCCCGCCGCGTGCTTCCGGCGCGGCGCCCGCAGGAAAGGACGTGGCAGCCGTCAGGTCGCCGGCCCCGACATAGGAGGTCTTGAGGCCCGTGCGATGGAAGCCGGTGGGCCGGTAGGCATCGCGAACGAAGACACTGATCGCCACGTCCGTGTGCGCTTCGACCGCCAAAGCGGCCGGGTCGCTCCACAGTTCCTCGCCGGGCGGAATCGTGACTGTGGCCTGCCCTTTGAACGTGAGCGCGCGATCGGAGGCCGGGTCGATGGCGGCGCCGCTCGTGCGCCGCGCGACGTGCGCGCCGCCGATGACCAACGGCACGGCCGTGAACTTGTTCGTGAACTTGACGCGAGCCTGCGTGCCGCCGAGCTTGGCGAGAACGTTCAGGCGCAGCGTCTGGCTCTCGAAGGTCCGGGAGGACTGCAGCGTGCCGTTGACGGTGGTCGGGAGGAAACTCACTGCCCACGCGTCAATCCACCTGGTCGCCCCCGCGGGCGCCGTGGACGGCACGGTGTCCCCTCTCTGCGCCGGAGCCGGCGATGCGGCCAAGAGGGCGATGGCCGTTGCGAAAACGCGGCAGACGGTCATCGGGCGCATCGCGAGCTCCTCCTGCCACGAAGTTGGGACCGTCGCGCGACGGGACGTCGGTGATGCTCGGTGGCGGTACGACGACCGGCTACGGCCGGACGATCATCTTGCCGACGCCGTCCAGGTACTGGCTGGCGATGGCGAACGCCTCGTCGATCCGGTCGATCTCCCTCGCGTGGGTCAGCAGCGGCGCAAACCGGTCCGCGTGCGCCTCGAGCAGTTCCAGGGCCGCCCGCGACTCGTGGTTCGACCGGCGCACGTTGAAGATGGTGAGCTCCTTGCGCCGCATGGCAGACCCGTCCATCTGGACGAAGGGGCTCGAGTGAATGCCGGTCAGCACCGCGCGGCCGGCGCTACGGGCGACTGCGATGGCCTGACTGGTGGTCTGGTCCTTTGCCGCACAGTCGATCGCACAGTCCACGCCCCGCCCATTCGTCCCACCGAGGATTTCCTCGACTGCTTCCGCGGGCCCAAGTGCCGCGTCGGCGCCGACCATCCTGGCCAGTTCGCGGCGGTGCGCCAAGGGTTCGACGGCCCAGATGCGTCCTGCCTTGGCGGCCCGCAGCGAAGCGATGGTCAACAGCCCGATCGGCCCCGCGCCGATGACGGCCACCGTTTCACCCGGGCGGATGGACGCCAGGCGGAGGGAATGCAGGGCAACCGCGAGGGGCTCGACCAAGGTCGCCTCGTCGAGCGACATGCCGGGGGGGACGGGCAGGAAGTTGGCGACCGGCAGGTTGACCCGTTCACGGAAGAACCCGGGATGGTGAGGGTTGCTCAAAAACCGGATGTTGGCGCACACGTTGTGGTGCCCGCTCAGACAGAACTCGCAGTGATAACGGTACAGGGCAGGCTCGAGGGCCCCGCGGTCGCCCGGAGCGAGCCCGGTCACTCCAGGGCCTGTCTTGACGATCGTTCCTGCGGGCTCGTGTCCGAGCACCATCGGGTAGGCATTGGGGGTGCCGCCGACGCCGCCTTCGCTGTAGGCATGCAGGTCGGAACCGCAGATGCCCACGGCCCCCACCCGCACCTGCACTTCGCCCGGCCCGGGATCTTCAATCGGCGCCTCGGCCAACCGGAATGTCAGGGGAGCGATGAGTTCCGCAGTTCGCATAGAACGCTCTTTCGCAGACGATACCTCATGAAAGGCCCGGAACCAAGGGCGGCGCACGGCTGCTTTGCGGCGACCCCGTTGACCCGATCTGTCTCGCTTCGCTGTAGAATCCTCCTCGCGGCGCTCACGGCCGGTGCCGGCGCCGCACCGGAGTTGCTGCCGGGCAAGCGGTACGAAACCGCGGGGAGGCCACGGTGAACCAGGAGAGCGTCGGTCGGCGTCGATTCCTCTTGAACATGGCCGGAACGGCTGCCGCGGCGTCGGCGATGGGGGCGGCGCCTGCCGTGCCGGTCCCGCAGACGGCGACCCGCGGCGACGGCGCGCAGGCCGGAGCCCCGCAGGCGAAGAACACCCTGCTCGACTTCGCGGTGGTCGGGATCAACCACAACCACATCTACGCGCAGGTCAACGCGGTCCTGAAGGCCGGCGGGGCGCTGACGTGGCTCTACGCGAAGGAGCCCGACCTCGTCGACGCGTTCCGCAAGCAGTTCCCGCAGGCGAGGCTCGCGCGGACCGAGGACGAGGTCCTGCAGGACCCGAAGGTCAGGCTGGTCCTGACCTCCGGCATCCCCGACGAGCGGGGGCCGCTCGCCGTCCGCGTCATGCGCCACGGGAAGGACTTCATGTCCGACAAGCCGGGCATGACGACGCTCGAGCAGCTTGCCGAGCTCCGCAAGGTGCAGGCCGAGACGAAGCGGACGTACTCGATCATGTTCAGCGAGCGGTTCGAGAACACCGCGACCGAGAAGGCCGGGGAGCTGGTCAAGGCCGGCGCCATCGGCCGCGTGCTGCAGACGGTGGGCCTCGGGCCGCACCGGATGACCCCGAAGACGCGCCCCGCGTGGTTCTTCGAACGGCCGCGGTACGGGGGGATCCTGTGCGACATCGCCGCGCACCAGGCCGACCAGTTCCTCTTCTTCACCGGCTCGACGCGGGCAGAGGTCGTGGCCTCGCAGGTGGGGAACCTGAACAACCCGCAGTACCCCGGTCTCGAGGACTTCGGAGACATGCTGCTGCGCGGCAACGGCGGCACCGGCTACCACCGCGTGGACTGGTTCACGCCCGACGGCCTGCCCACGTGGGGCGACGGGAGGCTGACGATCCTGGGCACCGACGGCTTCATCGAGATCCGGAAGAACGTGGACATCGCCGGCCGGCCGGGCGGGAGCCACCTGTTCCTCGTGGACAACAAGGAGACCCGCTACGTGGACTGCTCTGCGGTCCCACTCCCGTACGGCCCGCGCCTGGTGGCCGACGTCCTCAACCGCACCGAAACGGCGATGCCGCAGGCGCACTGCTTCCTGGCGATGGAGCTGGTGCTCACCGCCGAGGCGCGCGCGCAGAGGCTCACCGGCGGCACGCGCTCCACCACCGGCTCGTCGCCGGGCCCCATCGGGCCGCCCGCGGCGCAGCTTCGCAGCGGTCGTCCGGCAACGGATCGACCCGCGAACACGTAGATCCCGATCGTGGGGCGCGTCCCCGTGCGCACGCCGACGCTTGCGGCCGGCGACGCGCAAACGACGGAGAGCCACGTGATCACAGACCTGGTGGCCCGGCTTCGCGACACGTTCGTAGCGGTATGGCACGACGCCGACCCGCAGACGATGGTGGCCGGCCCGGCCTACACGCCCGCCGAACACGACGGCAACGAGGTCGAACTGGAATCGTTCGTGGACCTGCTGACCCGCGAGTCGCGGCGCGCGGGCCGTCGCCGCGACATCGACGCCGCGGGTGAGCGCCGGATCGTGCGCGCGTTCGCCCGGCTCGCCACCGGCGCGCTCCGCTGGGACGGCCGCCAGCTCGAGCCGCTCCTGTCGAACGGGTTTCGCGACGCTCTCAGGGCGTTCCCGGTCCAGGCGCGGCGTTTCGACCCGTCGCTTCGCCCGGCCGACATCTACCAGGCCGCGCGCAACGCCCTGACGATGCACTGCCTGCAGAGCCTGCTCGGCAGGCCGGTCGAATCGACCCCGGCCGTCCTCGGCTACAGCCTGCTCTACCCGTACACCGACAACCTGCTCGACGACGAGTCGCTGGATGCCGCGGCCAAGCTGGCGTTCAGCCGGCGCCTGGCCGAAAGGCTCCGCGGCTGCGAGGTCGACCCGCGCGACCCGCGCGAAGCCCGCATCTTCGAGCTCGTCGCGATGATCGAGGGGCAGTATCCGCGCGCACGGTTCCCCGACCTCTTTGCGAGTCTCCTCGCGATCCACCGCGCGCAGGAGCGCAGCATCGCCCTGCTGGCCGGCGCCACGCCACCCCCCGCGCGGACCATCGTCGAGATTGGCGTCGAGAAGGGCGGCACGTCGGTCCTCGCCGACGGCTACCTGGTCGCGGGCGCGCTGACGCCGGAGCAGGCCTGCTGCATTTTCGGCTTGGGCGTCTTCCTCCAGCTGCGCGATGATCTCGAGGACGTCGAGGACGACGCGGCGCGCGGGCTGGCGACGGTGTTCTCGGCCCGGCAGGACGGCTGCCTCGACGAACCGACTGCGCGGGCGATCGCCGTGGGCGGCGCGGTGCTCGCGAGGCTCGAGTGCTTCGGCGAGCCCTCCGCGCGGCCCGTGCGCGACATCATGGCACGCAGCCTGCTGCTGACCATCGCGGACGCCGCGGCGTCCTTCCCGGCGCGCTACACCCCGGCCCGTCTGGAGGAACTCGAGCGGCGATCGCCGTACCGCTTCGCGTGCCTGGCGGCGCAACGCAAGCGCCTCTCCCGGGCGAACGGCTCGCTGACCGGCCTGCTCGAGTGTTGGATTGCCGAAGAGGGGGATGTGCCCGTGCCGGCGGCGCAGGAACCCGCACCGCAGTCTCGCGGATGAGCGGGCCCGCCGGGAGGAGCCCCGTCCCTATGGCCACCGTCACGACTTCGAGACAGGCCCAGATGGTCGGGCCCCATCGTTTGGCCTTCGTGCGGGCGGGGAAGGGCGACCCGGTCCTTCTCGTCCACGGCATCACGACGTACTCGTTCCTCTGGCGGAACGTCATCCCGAGCCTCGCCGAGGCCTTCGACGTCATCGCGCCCGACCTGCTGGGCTGCGGCGATTCCGACAAACCGCTGGACGTCTCGTATGCGGTCCGCGACCATGCCGATCGCCTCCACGACTTCGTCCTCGGGCTGGGCCTGCGCCGGGTGCACTTCGTCGGCCACGACCTCGGCGGCGGCATCGGCCAGATCCTCGCGGTGAAGTATCCGGACCTGATCCGCAGCCTGACGATGATCAACACGGTGGCCTACGACTTCTGGCCCGTGCAGCCCATCATCGCCATGCGGACGCCCATCATCCGCCAGATCATGATGGCGGCGGCCGACGCGGGCGCCTTCAAGCTCATCGTCCGCCGAGGCCTCCACCACAAGGAGCGGGCGACACCCGAGCTGATGGCGCTCTTCATGAAACCGCTCCGCACGGCCGCGGGGCGCAAGGCGTTTCTCCACTTCGCCCACTGCCTCGACAACCGCGACCTGACCTCCATCGCCGCGCAGCTTCGCCGTCTTCGCGTCCCGGTGCTGATCGTTAGGGGCGATGCGGACGTGTACCTGTCGCCTCGGATCGCCGAGCAGCTGCACGACCAGATCGCGGCGAGCCGCCTGGTTCGGATCGCCACGGGCGGGCACTTCATCCAGGAAGACGAGCCGGCGTGGCTCGCGCGGACGGTCTTGGACTTCCTCGAGGAATCGAGCGGGCGGTAGTGGGCACACCTCAGCCCACGTCCGCGACTCGCCCGCCGGTCCCCTTGGGAACGGGCGAGCCGCGAGAACGCTCTCGACAGGTTCGACCGACAGGCGCGGACGCGTCTGGAGTAGCAGAGACGGGGAAGGATGCGGCACTCGCGCCACTGGCATGCGAGCCACTGGCGAGAGGGTCGTCGCAGACGATGACAGCCGACCGCGGACGATCGCAGGCGGCCGTCACGTCCAAGCGATGAATGCGGACCTCCGCCGGCGCCCGACCAGGGCCGCCGTGCAGTCTCCGGCAGAGCGCCGGGTGGCCGACTATGCCGGCTTCACGTTCTCGGCGCGCGGACCCTTCGGACCCTGGCCGCGCTCGAACGTCACCGCCTCGCCTTCGCGCATGCTGTCGAAGGGCTTGCCGGTGCACGCGGACTGGTGGAAGAAGGTACTCGTTGCCGTCCTCGGCGGCAATGAATCCGAAACCCTTTGCGCTCACCAACCGCTTGATCGTGCCGTTCATGGGCATCCTCTCTCTCGACTCTCGTTGAACCGACGACCGCCCGCGACGCCGGCTCTCGGCACCGCATCGACGATCACACGCCCGCTGCCGTCCCCATCGACTCCGTTCGCACGGGCACAACTCGTGCCCGACAGCCTGACAGCTTTGAAGCAGACAGGTGAGCGGCAGACCACGAAGGCGTGCCGTCAACGGTGGGGCTCAAAGCGGAACCACATCTATCATAGCAGGGTCGGCGCCGCGCGGGGCCGGGATTGGCAAATGGGTCACCGAGCGGACGCCCGGGCGGCCCGGGGGTGCCGTCAGGCACACGCACCGGTGCCGCCACATCCGATGCCGGCGGCCGTGAGCCCCACGGCGTCGCGGGTGCCGACCTCGCGGATGCCGGGTTCGTCGCAACCATGCGTTCGCAGGTCACACGCCGTACAAGTCGGCGGTGTTCAGCTCCTGTCCCCGGAGCTTCAGGTAGTAGAACAACTGGCCTTTGTGTTGTCCGAGGTGGCCGATCATGTTGTGAAGGTGCTGGAAGAGCGTGCACGCCTGGCCGCCCCAGGGCGCGGGGAAGCGCTCGCCGAGGAGCTTCGTTTCGTCGAGGCCGGCGACCTGCGCCAGGGCGAGCTCGCGATCCTGCGCGAGCAGCTGCAGCGCCTGCTCCACGCTGTCGACCGACGGCAGCTGTGAAGCCGGCGGCAGCATCTCCTCCGGCTTCATGTCCTCGAAGCGCACGCCCTCCGGCAATCCCCAGTCGCCGGTGATGAACCCGCGCATGCTCAGGCCGCAGGCGCTCGTGCTGTGCATGAGGAGCTGGCCGACCGTCATCCAGTTGTGCCCGGTCGCCGGCTTCCAGGCCAGCGCGTCGGGACCGACCCGCCGGAACAGGGCGTCCGTCACGCGGTACACGTTCTCCGTTTCCTGCTGCAGCACCTCGATCAGCGTCATTGGAGTCCTGCTCGACACGTGGCCTCACGTGCCGGCCTCGACGATACACCCGTGTGCGACGAACGAACGAGGAGCTTGCGAATCAGGGCAGCCGTTTGACGAGCAGGACCTCGTTCCCGCGCTCGTTGTAGAACATCTCGTCCACGATCCGCCTGGCCACCAGGATCCCGAAGCCGCCGGGCCTCAAGCCCATCCGGGCGCGGCGCTCCAGGTGGGCGATCGGGTCGGCGTCGGCGTTGGACAGCGCCGACCGTTCGAGCTGGGCAGCGGTGAAGCCCGTCCCGGGGTCCCGGAAGTGATACACGATGGCGCGCTCCGTCCGGATGGCGGTCACGCTCACGGCCTTCTCCGGGTCGAACCCTGCGCCGTGTTCCATGGCGTTCATCAGCATCTCACGGAACGCGGTGATGAGGTTGTCGCGGTCCCCCTCGGCCAGGTCGCGGCGGTACTCGGTCATGAAGCGGACGAGGCGCTCGGCGGTCAGGTGCTGGCAGCTGACCGTGAGCGTGATCCAATTCGGCAGGCCCGATTCGATGACGATCCCGTCGCGCCAGTCGCCGGCGTCGATCGCCCGCCTCGTCATGTCCGCAACCTGCGGGACGTCGAAGGGCGCCAGGAAGCAGGCGAAGACCTGGGTACGGACCGCGGCGATGAGCTCGACCGGCGCGGCGGCTGGGGCGAGCACGATGGCCTTGATGCCCGGGCGCGAGGCGCGGAGCTCCTCCACGAGCGCGAGATCGTCGGTCACGGGCGTCTCGGGGTCCGTGACGACGACGTCGAAGGCCCGGGCTCGCACCTGGAGGACGGCGTCGACGTTCCCCGCGGCGGGCAGGATTTCGCAACCGGCGAGCGCGCCGGAGGAGGCCAGGCCCTGCCTGATTTCCGCGTGGCTCCCAATCAGCAGTACCCGTGACATGGTCACCTCCACCGAATCGGGCATGCCGACCCGGACCGCCGGCACGCGATCCGCCGGCCCACATTCTGACACGGCCAGCAACTCGAGAACGGGCGAAACTCGCGAACAAGTTGAGGGGCTGTCGGTGGCGTCAACCCCGCCGCGGTTCAGGATGCTACACATCCCCGGCCGGATGGGAATGCCGGGAGAAAACCACAAAGCACAGAGATACCACCAAGGGCAGACCGGCACACACGTCACCCCCCACCGGGGGCGTAAGAGCCGGTGGCCGAGCCGCGATGCCGTCGGGCGTGACAGCCTCTGTGTGCTCCGAGGGCTCGGTGGTCGAAACCGTCGAACGACTCATGCGGGATGTGATCCCGAAGCCGCCGCGGGGGACAGGTGGCGACGCCAGCGAGCTGAGCAGTAAGGAGGACAGGCGCGGTACCGACACACCGGGGGCAGCTGGACCGACACGCAGGACGGCAAGGGGTGCAACGCGCCCCCGCTGGAGCTACACTCGCAGCATTGGTTGCGTCGAGTCCGCCGCCCAGAGAACCGGTCGCGACCGACGCGCCGTGCAGCCCGACCAGAACGCCCTGCACCGGTGCTCGAGGTCGCGCACGGGTTCGGGGACCGGCTCGAGGCAGGTGGAGGCATGTGGCCGACTCATCTCGCCGTCTTCGTGATGCTGCTGTTGGGTTCTGACCCGTGGCCGGAGACCGCCCAGGCCGGCGCCCCTCGCGGGCCCGTCGCGCGTTCCGCGCGCGAGCGGGTCGACGAGCGCCGCAGGATGGTCGAGGCACAGATCGCCCATCCTCGCGACGGTCGCGATCCCGTCACCGACATCCGCGTCCTCGAGGCGATGCTGGCCGTCCCGCGCCACGCCTTCGTGCCATCCGCGGTCCGCGGCCAGGCTTACGACGACACGCCCCTTCCCATCGGCCACGGGCAGACGATCTCCCAGCCCTACATCGTGGCGCTCATGACCGAGCAACTCCGGCTGCCACCCGGCGGCAAGGTGCTGGAAGTCGGCAGCGGGTCGGGCTACCAGGCCGCGGTGCTGGCGCACCTGACACCGAACGTCTACACGATCGAGATCGTCGAAGAGCTGGCCCGCGCATCCGAGCAGAACTTGAAGGACCAGGGCTACCTCGGGGTCCGCCTCCGGCACGGCGACGGCCATCTCGGCTGGCCGGAGCACGCGCCGTTCGACGCCATCATCGTCACCTGCGCGCCCGAGGCGCTGCCCCAACCGCTGTGGGACCAGCTCGAGCCGGGCGGCCGAATCGTCATCCCACTCGGGCCCGTCGACCGCGTTCAGCAGCTCGTCGTGGTGTCCAAGACGCCGGATGGTCGGCGCCGCACGCAGACCATCACCGACGTCCGCTTCGTGCCGATGGTCCGGCCACCCGCGCCGTGAGTCGATGGTTCAGGCCGCACCACCGATTAGGCTGCCGTGGGTTGGCTGAGGATACTGAACAAGAGGCCGGGATTCGGAGTCGTGGGGTGGTGGGGCGGGCCTTCAGCCCCGCGCCACAGAGACAGACGACGCCGAATCGCGGCCTCTCATCGAGACGCCCGCGACATGAAGGAACGCAAACCGTTCGGCCTCTGGACGCTGTTGGTCGCCATCGCCTGGGCTGTCGGCACCATCCTGGCGATCGCGCTGGTCTGGCGCCTCTGGACCAACATGCCAAGATGACCGCCTCCCCCGCCCGGGGCGCAGGCCGTTGCCCGTCTTTCGAGTCGCGTGCGGCGACGCGGTCGCAGGCGCGGTCGCCGATTGACCGCCGATGGCAGGCGGTGTAGAACGAGCGGCGCTCAGGGGCGCACGACCCGGACTTCGTAGTCGCGCCCTTCCCAGCGATCCTCCGCCGTCCAGTAGAAGGTGAATCGGATCGGCGCCTGCTGCGCCGGTGCGATTGGCACGTCCACGTAGGCGACGCCGAGCCGTGTCGTCGTCGCCGTGCTCCGGGTCACCGTCTGCCAGAGGTCGGCGGACCACTGCAGCGCGAACGGCCGTTCGGCTTGGACGCGCAGCACGTGGCCGGGCGCGACCTCGCGCACCTGACGCATCGGCTTCCAGATCTCCAGGTCGCTGCGGCCCCGTTGCGCCAGGTACCGGTCCGCCACGACGGGGATCGAATCGAACACGCGGCCGTCGGCGATCGAGCGCAGCAGTTTCACGTACTCGCCATGCGCCCACATGAGCGGCATCGCCGACCCGGCGGTGCGCCCGCGGTACATGAGGGCCGACGGGATGTCTTCGTCGTCCCACACCTGTTCGGGCAGCATCCCTCCCTTGGACGCGAAGCGTTCGATGGTGGCGACCAGGTGGCCGACCTCGCGGCCCGCGGCCAGCTCGTAGTGCGCGCGTTCGCCGACGAGCAGCGGCCAGGCCCGGCCCTTGCCCCAGCCCGCGTACGGCCCCCCGTCTTCGTGCGGGCCGTAACCGTCGTGGTTGTAGCGCCGCCAGCACGGCCCGTAAGGCGTTTCGACCTTCAGCACCTGGTCGACGACCCGCAGCGAGTCCTCCATCAACGGACTCCCCGGCCGGCGGATGCCGTACCGGACGAGCTCGAGGAAGCCGGCGTCCACCACCTCGCGGGCGGGGTACTGCCAGCGCTGCCCGGGAGGCTGATTGGCGAGCACCAGCACACCCGAGTTCGGGTCCTCGTCGGGTTGCGGGTTGCCGACCAGCTCGGGCCCGATCCGGATGTAGTGGCGGGGGATTCCGGGCACGAGGCTGCCCTGCGTCGTGACCGTCCAGCGCTCGACGTGCGACTCGAGGAAGTCGGCGTGGTCGAGCAGGAACCGGCAGGTGTCGGGGTGGTTGCGCAAGGCGGCGAGATCCGCGGCGCAGACCAGGCCGGCAATCGTGGCCGCGAGCGTCGAGGGCGAGTAGCCGCCGCACTCCTCCCAGCGTTCCTGCTCGGTGGCGGGTCCGCGCCCGACGAGGAAGCGCGCCGCCGCCTCCACCATCGGGTACGGATCGAACCGACCCAGCGCCCCCGCCTTCCACAGCCGCCACGCGAGGATCACGGGAAAGGCCACTTCGTCGAGCTGCACGGCGCGCCAGTATGGCGTTCCGTCGATCCAGGAGTTCTGGGGGAAGCCTCCGTCCGGCTGCTGCGAGCACGCCAGGTAGACGAGGGCGCGAAGCGCCGTCGCCGTGTCACCCGCGGCCAGCAGCGCCGTGACGCTCTGCACCATGTCACGCGTCCAGACCAGGTGGTATCCGCCCAGGTCGTCGTCGCCCTTCGCGTTGCCCCACGGGATGCTGGCCGATGCGATCAGCGCGCCCGCAAAGAGCTTGTCTTCGTGCGCGAGCAGGAGGTTGCGGCTGACGCGGTAGAGGCGTCCGCCGTCGCCCGAGGCGCCGGCGAGCGCGGCGGCCGGGGCCGCGGCCCGCCGCCACTCGTTGACGAAGTGGGCGCGGTGCTCGCGAAACGGCACGGCCAGCGACTGCGCCAGTCGCGTCAGGACGGCGTGCAGGCTGTGCGCGAACGCGATCCCGACCGTGAAACGGCGATCCGGCGGCATCCGCACCTGCCCGATCACCGCGACGTTGCCGTCGAGCGCCTCGTCGAACTCCCAGTCGAGCCTACCGTTGTCGCGCAGGTCCTGCCACCCGTCGCTCGCGCCCACGTAGCCGCACGACACCCGGCTGAACCCGACGTCGGCGCCCATCGCGAGCCACGTGCCGCGCTTCCACGCCACGAGCACCTTCGAGTCGCCCATTTGAACGGCGCGCGCCGAGTTGCCCCAGCCGCCCACTTCGAGGTGCGGCGCGAGCAGGGCGTAGACGTCCAGCCGATCCAGCAGCGCCGGCTCGCCGTCGAGCACCGTTTCGACCAGGACGCACGACTCGTGCGGATCGGCGATCACTTCCTTGATCAGGCGATACCGCCCGCCGGGATCGGCGTTCACGATGCGGTATCCGAGCGCGTCGCCTTCGAGCGGATCGACCTGGCACACCAGGTCCCTTCGCTCTTCGTGAAACAGCTGCCCGCCGTCGCTCAGGAGGAACTGCATGTCCCGCACCTGAGGCCGGTCGATCGTCGGGTAGTAGATCTCGTTGAGGATGCCGTACGCGACGGTGAACCAGACGCGGCTCGAGGTCGAGTAGGCGGTGCCGACGCCGTCCTTCGAACTGGAGGTCCACTTTGGGGGCATCCCGGGCGCGCCGAACGCTGTGTCAGGCATGGCGTTCACCACTCGATCACCGTCTTGATCTCGTCCGGTGGATGCTGGCGCAGTGCGTCGGCGAGCCCGGGATACGGGTGCCGATGCGTGATCAGGCTGGCGAGGACGCCGGCGCCCCATCGGTTCCGCGCCCGCTCGAGGTCCTCGACCGCCATCGAGAAGTGCTCGCGCGACGCGTTGACGCTCCCCACCATCACCTGGTTGCCGAGCACCAGGCGCCGCATCAGCGATGCGCCCTCAACCGACAGAGGCCGTTCGCCGCCAGGCAGCCCGGTGAGCACGTAGACCCCACCCAGGCCGAGGGCGTCGAGCAGCGCGAAGTCGAGGCTGGCGATGCCGGCGGCCTCGAGCAGCAGGTCGATCGCACCGGCGGACGCAATCTGAGCGAGAGGCTCGCTCCGCCCGTCGACGTAGGTGCCGCCGACAGCCGCCAGCCACCGGGGCCGCGGGCTGTCGGCAGGCACGACGTCGAGGCCAACCACCTCCGCGCCGCGAAGGCGCAGGACCATCGCGGCGAGGAGGCCGATCGGGCCGAGGCCCGCCACGAGGCACCGGCGCGTCGCCAGCCACTGGTCCGGGGTGCCGGCACCCGGCAGGCGCGCCGCCTGGAGGCGGGACGCCTCGTCGATCGCCTTCTCCGCCACCGACAGCGGTTCGGTCAGCACGCCGGCCTCACCAAGGTCCGCCGGCACCCGGACCAGGTACTGCGACGTGTCCACGACGCGCTCGGTCTGGTAGCCGTCGAGGCCCCAGATGCCGCGCTCCTTGTACCGGCCCGTCAGGCACATGTCGGGCCGATTCAGTCCGCACGGCGCGCAGTGCCCGCAGGCGCGCCGCACGGTGAAGACCGCGTGGTCGCCGGCGCGCACCTCGGTCACCGCCGAGCCGACCGCGAGGACCTCGCCCAGCATCTCGTGGCCGATGACGAGTTCGCGCAGGCCTTCCGGGGCGAGCGCCCGCCCGCCCTCCGCCTCCTCGCGATCCGTGCCGCAGACTCCGACGCGCAGCACCCGCAGCTTCACCTCGTCCGGCCGCGTGATCTGCGGCTCCGGCCGATCGAGGATGACGACGCCGGCGCTGCCAGGAACGATTGCGCAGGCTTTCATGAGCACGCCTCCCTTCGGGACGAGATCCGTCCGCGAAACCACGGCCGGAGCCCGCCGGCCGGCGAACGGGCCGCCGCCGGCCGGGCCGCGTTACTCGTATCGTAGCGCGTCGATCGGATCGAGCGACGCGGCCTTGTGAGCGGGGTAGTAGCCGAAGAAGACGCCCACCAGGGCGGCGAAGCCGAAGGACACGACCGCCGCGGTCGGCGACACGACCAGCGGCCACCGCAGGACCCGCGCGATGACCAGGGCGAGCACCGCGCCGACGGCCACCCCGACCAGGCCGCCGGCGAGGCTGAGGACGACCGACTCGGCCAGGAACTGCCCGCGAACGTAGCTGCCGCGGGCGCCGACCGCCATGCTGATGCCGATCTCTCGAGTGCGCTCGGTCACCGAGACGAGCATGATGTTCATGATGCCGATGCCCCCGACCACCAGCGAGACGGCGGCGATGCTGCCCAGCAGCATCGTCATGATCAGGTTCGTCCGTTCGGCGGTCTGCGCGATGTCGGTGATGTTGCGGATCTGGAAGTCGTCCGGCCGCCCCGCCGGGATTCGATGCCGCTGTCGCAGCAGGCTTCTGATCTCGCTGACCGCCAGCGTCGTCGCGTCCGGGCTGATGGCCGACACCATTACCTGGTTCACCGACGGGATCTTCTGTCCCAGCAGCTTCTTCTGGACCGTCGTGTAAGGCATCACCACCAGGTCGTCCTGGTCCTGGCCCATCAGCGACTGGCCCTTGGGGGCCAGTGTGCCGACGACGTGGAACGGCAGGCCGTTCACGCGGATCGTCTGCCCGACGGGATCGACGCCCGGCAGCAGGTTGGCCACCACGGTCTGGCCCAGGACGACGACCCGGGACGCCGAGCGGACGTCGGCGGCGGCGAAGATGGCGCCCTCGCGCACCGGCCAGTCCCTGATCTTCGAGAACTCCTCGCTGGCGCCGACGACCTGGGTGAACCAGTTCTGGTCCCCGAACACGAGTTGATCCGACGCGTGAACGACCGGCGACGCCGCCGCGACCGCCGGGCACTCCCGCGCGATCGCCTGGGCATCGTCGGCGGTCAGCGTGTTGGCCGCGCCGGCGCCGAGCCGGACGCCGCCGGCGGTCACGCTTCCCGGCCAGACGAAGAGGATGTTGGTCCCGATGCTCCGGATCTGGTCCTCGACCATCGATCTCGCGTCCTGTCCCAGCGACACCATGGCGATGACCGCCCCGACGCCGATGATGATTCCCAGCATCGTCAGCGCCGAGCGCAGCCGGTTTCGGCCAAGCGCTCGAAAGGCCGACCTAAGGATGGCCCGGAGCTTCATACGTCCCTCCGTCGGGCTCGGCGTCGTCCTCCTCCGTCGCGCGAGGCGCGTGCTCGAGTTCCTCGCGGGCGTCGAGCGTGGCCGATACCGGGGCATCGCGCCGGACCCTGCCGTCGCGCAGGACGATCACCCGCCGCGCGTGCCGGGCGATGTCTTCTTCGTGCGTGACGAGGATGACCGTCATGTCGCGCTCGCGGTTGAGGCGCTGGAAGATCTCCATCACCTCGAGAGAGGTCCTCGTGTCGAGGTTCCCCGTCGGTTCGTCGGCCAGGATGATCGAAGGACCGTTGACCAGGGCGCGGGCGATGGCGACGCGCTGCTGCTGACCGCCGGACAACTGGTGCGGCTGGCTGCCTTCGCGGTCGGCCAGGCCCACCGCGGCCAGCGCTTCGCGCGCCCTGCGAGACTGTTCCGCCGGGGCCACGCCGGCGAAGACCATCGGCAGCTCCACGTTCTCGATCGCCGGCGTTCTCGACAGCAGGTTGAAGGTCTGGAACACGAAGCCGATCCGCCGGTTGCGGATGTCGGCCAGGGCGTCGCGGCTGAGGCTCGAGACGTCGGCGCCCGCGAGGACGTAGCGTCCGCGGGTGGGCGTGTCCAGGCAGCCGAGGATGTTCATCAGCGTGGACTTGCCAGAGCCGGACGGTCCCATGATCGCGACGAACTCTCCCCGCTCGATGACGAGCGACACGCCCCGGAGCGCCTGCACGGTCACCTCCCCGAGACGGTACCTCTTGTGGATGTCGACGAGCTGGATGACGGCCGTGGAGTCCATGATGCGCCCGCGATCACCGGCCGAACCGGAACGGGGCCATGCCGCCCGCCTGCGGCTGACTGGCTGCCGCCTGCGACGTGTCGGCAATCACGAGGCGATCCCCCGCGTGCAGGCCCTGCGAGACGACCGCCGTGGACACGCCGTCGGTGATGCCAACCAGGACGCGCTTCGGCACCGGGCGGCCGTTCTCGAGCACCCAGACCACGGCGTCGCGCGGGCGCGGCGGCGGCGGAGCGGGAAACACCACCTTGGCGGCCGGATCCCAGTCCTGCCCTGGCGCCTGCGGCGCAGCGCGGACGTCGGAAGGCGCCCGCGAAACGCCGGCGGACCCACTGCTTCCGACGGGTGACGGCCGGGCGTCGGCATCGGGGACAGGTCGCGCCAACGGCATGTCGACGGCCAGCTCCGCCGCCTTCTCCGGCGAGTACCGCAGCGCGCCGTTGGGGATCTTCAAGACGTCCCGGCGCTCGGCGACGAGGATGTTGACGTTGGCGGTCATGCCCGGCCGCAGTTCGAGCTTCGAGTTGTCGACGTCGATGATCACGCTGTAGGTCACGACGTTCTGGATGGTCTGGGGCGCGAGCCGGATCTCCGCGATTCTCCCCGCGAACGTCTCGTTCGGGTAGGCGTCCACGCTGAAGGCCACCCGGGAATTCGGCGAGAGCTGGCCGACGTCGGCCTCGTCGACGTTCGCGTTGACCTGCATCTCGCGCAGGTTGTTGGCGATGACGAACATCAGCGGCGCCTGGAGAGATGCGGCCACGGTCTGCCCGACGTCGACGCTCCGCGAAATGACCACCCCGTCCACGGGGGAGACGATGTTGGTGAACCCGAGGTTGAGCTGGCTGCTGCGCACCGTGGCTCGCGCCTCCGCGACCTGCGCCTGTGCCTGCGCCAGGTCGGCCTGCGCCCCGGCAATGGCCGTCGCCGCCTGGGTGGCGGCTGCCTGCGCGGCCTTGTACTTGGCCGCCGCCTCGTCCGCAGCGGCCACGGCGTCGTCGTAATCGCTGCGATCGAGGAGTTCGCGGGCGAGCAGCGTGCGGTCACGCTGGAGCGTCACCGCGGCGCTTCGCTGGGCGGCCAGCGCCGCGTCGGCGTTGGCCTGCGCGCTCTCAGCGTTCGCCTGCTGGTTGGCGACGTTGGCCGTGGAGGTCCGCACGTGCGCCTCGGCGGCCAATAGGTTGCTCTCGGCGTTCTCCAGCTGGGCCTGGAACGGCCGCGGGTCGATCTTCGCCAGCAGCTGCCCACGTTTCACCGTCGAGTTGAAATCGGCGTAGACGGCCTGGATCTGGCCGGAGACCTGGCTGCCGACGTTCACCGTGACGACCGCCTGAACCGTGCCGGTGGCGCTGACTACGTTGCGGATGTCGCCGCGGCTGACGGGAGCGGTGAAATACTCGACCGTGGTGCCGCGCTCGTGAACGGCGGCAGAACCCGCCGCCACTGCCGCCGCCACCAAGGCGGCAACCACCCACGCGCGCCTGCCGAATCGAAGCGTCATGACGTCGCCGGCCCTTTCGTTCGCCCTCTGCTGTTCGAGGCTCGAGAATCTCAATTCAAAAGCCGGGCCATACACCGGTCGGTACGGGCCCTCGCCGGGCCGAGCAGTGGCTTGGCGGCAGGGCGGCGCAGATCGTCCGAGCCCGCGTGCCGGCTGCTCAGCCTACTTGGACCAACCCGCGGTGGCGTCGCGGTATTCCCACGGCCCCGCGGCAGCCGACGCCCGCTTCGACGTCGCCCTCGTCGACGGCCGGCCCATCGGTGAGATGCGCACCGGTCTTCGTCGGGCGGCGAGCCACCTGTTCGAACCTGTGGTATTAATGACTGCCGGCGAACCGTGACGATCCTGACGTTCACCTTGCTCGTGGGCGGCGCCTCCATCCTGGCCGGACTGCTTGGCGCGCTGACCGGCCTGGGCGGCGGGGTGGTCATCGTCCCGCTGCTGACGCTCGCGTTCGGTGTCGACATCCGCTACGCAATAGGGGCCTCCCTCGTCTCCGTCATCGCCACATCGTCAGGGGCCGCCGCGGCCTACGTCAGAGAGGGCTACTCCAACGTCCGAATCGGGATGGTCCTGGAGATCGCCACCACCCTCGGCGCGCTGGGGGGCGCCGCGCTGGCCACGCGCCTGCCCACCAACGCCATCGCCGTCGTGTTCGGCGTCGTGCTGCTGGGGTCGGCCTGGCTGTCGCTTCGGCCGCCGAAGGACGCCGCCGCCAGCCGTGTAGTCGATCCCATCGCCGTGCGGCTCAGGCTGGATTCCAGCTATCCGACGGCCGCGGGCCCAGCGTCCTACCACGTGCAGTCCGTGGGATACGGGTTTGGGTTGATGGGGCTGGCCGGGGCGCTCTCGGGGCTGCTCGGAATCGGGTCGGGCGCGGTCAAGGTGCTGGCCATGGACCAGGTGATGCACATCCCGTTCAAGGTCTCGACCACCACCAGCAACTTCATGATTGGCGTGACGGCTGCGGCCAGCGCCGGCGTCTACCTGTCCCGCGGTTATCTCGATCCCGGCCTGACGATGCCCGTGATGCTCGGCGTGCTGGCGGGGTCCATGCTCGGCGCCCGCGTCCTGACGTCGGCGCCCACGCGCGTCCTGCGAGTGCTCTTCGGCGCCGTCATCGCCGTCCTGGCCGTCGAGATGCTCTACCAGGGCATGAGAGGGAGTCTCTAGATGATCTCCACGACCGAGAAGTGGAGTGACGAACGACTCGAGGGCCTGCTCGGGAACGTGCTCCGATGGGGGGTGGTCAGCGCCGCGGTCGTCGTCGCCATCGGGGCGGTCGTGTTCCTCGCCCGCCACGGGTCGGAATACCCGCAGTACCAGGTCTTTCGTGGCGAGCCCAGCGATTTGAAGACGGTGTCGGGCATCCTCGGCGATGCGTGGGCCGGCCGCGGCCGCGGCCTGATCCAACTGGGCCTGCTCCTGCTGGTTGCGACACCCGTCACGCGCGTCGCGCTCTCGGCGGGGGTGTTCGCGCTGCAGCGGGATCGACGCTACGTCGTCATCACCCTCATCGTCCTCACGGTGCTTCTCTACAGCCTGTTCGGTCCCTACCGCTAATCGATCGCCGTCGAACCTGCGAGTCGAATCGCTCCGGACGCCACGCACCGCCCGCGCACGAGGTCCGACAAGGCGCGCGGCGCGAAACCAAACCAAGACGCCGGCAGTACGGTCCAATTGACAGGGGTTCCTTTGTCCATCTGCCGAGAGCGCCCATCTCGGCCGTGCGCGATCGGGGGCGCCGGAGGTGTCCGATGGATTCCGCCAGGGAGGCTCAGCAGCCGGGTTTGGCAGTGCTGCCCGGTTTGACGGTCGGTCAACCATCGGTTGTGCGGCGATTCGGCATGAGCGTGCTGGCGGTTGCCGCCATGTCGGCGATCCGGGCCTTCCTGACTCCGGCGCTCGGACACGCCAGTCCATTTCTCCTGTTCACTCCCGCCGTGATGCTGGCCGCGTGGTACGGCGGCCTGTGGCCAGGCATGGTGGCGACCCTGTTGAGTGCCGCGGTCGGCACCCGCTTCCTCCAATCCTCGCCGGGGGGATTCGCCGCCGGAGAGTGGGACCGCCTGGCGCTGTTCGTGGCGGTCGGCGCGGCGCTCACGTGGGCCCAGGTCACCGCTGCCGCGGCGACGAGGCGGACCAGGTTGCTGCTGTCGCGCGAGCAGGCCGCTCGGGCCGAGGCGGAAGCGGCCAACCGGGCCAAGGACGACTTCCTGGCCACGGTGTCCCACGAGTTGTGCAGTCCGGTTGCCGTCGTGATCGGCTGGGCCTCCCTCCTGCGCGACCATGCCCTCGACCTGGCCAGCGTGCAAAAGGCCGCCGACGTGATCGAGAGCAACGCACGACTGCAACAGCGCCTCGTCGAGGACATCGTCGACTCCGTGCGCGCCTCGCGCGGGACGATGCGCCTGGAACGGCGGCGGATCGACCTGGCATCGGTGGTGGCCGCCGCGGTAGACGCAACCCGGCCCACGGTTGAACGCCGCGGCATCGCGGTGGAAGCGGAGATTCCGCCCGGCGAGTGCGCCGTGTGGGGGGACTCGACCCGGCTTCACCAGGTGCTGATGAACCTCCTGGGCAACGCCGCGAAGTTCACCAGGGCGGGGGGCGCGATTGGCGTTCGCCTCGACCGCGTCGGCGGGAGCGCGCGCATCGCGGTCACCGACACCGGTGCCGGCATCGAGGCCGAGTTCCTGCCCCACGTCTTCGAGCCATTCAAGAAGGGCCGCGAATCGACGCAGGGCCTCGGCCTTGGTCTGGCGATCGTTCGCCACCTCATCGAGATGCACGGCGGACAGGTCGGCGCCGCGAGCGCAGGGCGTGGCCATGGTGCGACCTTTACGCTGACCCTGCCGTTGATGGCGCCCCGCGACGCGGTGAGCGCGGCCCCGCCTTCGGTCGCGCCGAGTCGCCTCGACGTCCGTCGGTCATCGTGAAGTCTCCGTGCGCCCGCCGTTCCCCCGTCTCGTCGGGCCGAAACAGCCGCAACCCTGCCGATCAGTTCGGTGTGTCACCGCGCAGAGCCACCGAACACCGCGCGCGAGGCGCACCAACGCATTTCTCGGATGCGAATTGCTGACGATCCCTGGCCAGATGATTGCATTGCCTTCAATCGGAGCCTCGGGCCGCGGATGAACGTCCGAGGAGGTCGCCGCTCCGAGGAGAACAACCCATGAGAAGGATGACGATTGTTGCGTCAGGGGTTTTGGTGTCGGCTCTGGTTCTCGCCACTCCGTCGATGGCGGCCAGCCGGGTTCGGGTTGTGTCCGTCGCCGAGCACGGCGGCATGAACTGGGAGCGCGACGAGCACGGCGGCATGAACTGGGAGCGCGAAGGGCGGCACGGGTTCGGTCCGGAGCGCTACCGCGGTTTTGCGTTCAGCTCCGGCTCGCCGATGTGGTCCTACGGCTGGGCGCCGTACGCCGGCTACTGGGCGCCGGGGTATGACGGATACGGCATCGGCGAGAATCCGTACCCGTACGCGGGCGGCGTGAAACTCGAGATCGCCGGCCCCAATCCCAAGCACGCCGAGGTCTACGCCAACGGCGGGTTCGTCGGAACGGAGAACCAGTTCAGGGGGTTCTTCCACCAGTTGAGCCTGAGGCCGGGCGACTACACCATCGAGGTCCGCGCCAAGGGCTACGAGCCGCTGACAATCCCGGTGCACGTCCAGTTCGACAAGACGATTACCTACAAGGGGCAGATGAAGAAGCTCGCCTGAATGGGGGCGGCGAAGGGCCGGAGCGCGTCCGGCCCCTCGCCATCGAGCGCCCCGGCCGCTGCCGATACCGCGGCGCGGCGGGGACTGGTGCGCGTCAGAACACCGCCTTGCCGCTGGTGTCGCCGAGCATCGCGCGGCGGATGAGCGGAAGCGGCAGGGGACCGAGCTTGATGAACTCGTTGTGGAACTTCTCCAGCGAGTAGGCCGCGCCCATCTTCGCCTTGTAGTCCTCGCGCAGCTTCAGGATCATCAGCTTGCCCATCGTGTAGTAGCCGTAGGTCGGGTCGCCGGCGCCGCGTTTGGCCTCGGACACGGCCACCGGCCCGGGCTGGTGGCCCTGCGTCTCGAAGAGTGTCGCCGCCTGTGCCACCGTCATGCCCTGCGTGTGCATCTTGATCCCGGCGATGAAGCGGACGTCGCGCAGCAGTGCGTCCTGCAGCTGGGCCAGGCGGTACTTCGGCTCGTTCGCGTGAAGGCCTTCGTCGAGCATCATCTGCTCGTCGTAGTGCGCCCACCCCTCGGAGTTCGTCGCCGCGCCGAACACCTTGCGGACGTCGGACGGGAACTGCCGCGCGTAGAGGAACTGCAGGTAGTGGCCCGGGTACACCTCGTGGACCGAGACGTTCGAGATGGCGGCGTAGTACCACTGCTTCATGAACTCGGCCTGCTTCTCCGCGGGCCAGCGCGGGTCGGGCAGCGTGACGTTGTAGTACGCCTCGGTCGCCGTCGTTTCGAACGGGCCGGGCGTGTCCATCGACGCGGAGGTCGTCGAGCGCATGAAGGGCGGCGTCTCCTTCACGGTGGCGGGATTCGGCGACGGAATCGACACGATGTGGCGTTCGAGGATGAACCGGCGCAGCCCGTCGAGCATGTCCTGCGTGGCCTGCAGCAGCCGGTTCGGAGCGGGATGATCCGCCTGGAGCCCTTCGAGCACGGCGTCCGGGCTCTTGTTGGGATCGATCTGCCTGGCGACCTGCGAGAAGGCGGCTTCGTTCCTGGTGCGGTCGCGCTCGGCGATGTCCAGCAGCTGCGGGATCGGCAGGTCGATCATCTCGTCGGCCGCCAGCTTCTTTGCGAAGACGTCGGCGCCGAGGGCGAAGCTGCCCTTCGACTTCGGCAGCAGCACCTGCTGAAGGTACGTCTTGTACTCTTCGAGCGCGGCGATGACGGCGTCGTTCGCCTTCCCGAAGTCGGCGAGCAGGGCGGCGTCGCGCACCTCGGTGAACGCCGCGGGCACGTCGGTCCGGAAGAAGCTCACGTTGCCGTCGATCTGCTCGATGGCGATCTGCGTGAAGATCTCCGGCGGGTACTCGAGGTTCCTCCGCGCCTCGAACAACAGCGCCGGCACCAGCCGCTCGCGCGCGATCAGCGCGCGCAGGCGCGTGGCCGGGTCGGCGAACCGGCGCTTGATGATCGTATAGGCGGCGTTCGTCACCGTTCCGGAGTACATGTCCGGATCCCTCGACCACGCGCGCACCACTTCGAGCGAGAGGATCTGCGAGTCGATCGCGTGGATCAACTGCTCCCGGTCCAGCAGGCGGTCGGGCGAGAGCGTGGCGGGCGAGATCCCGTCGAGCGTGCGGCGCGACAGCTGCAGCGCCCGCACGCGATCGGCCAGCGCGGGGCGCGAGAGGTCCTCCAGCTCGCTGTCGTAGGTGTGCACGCCGAGGTCGGTCGCCTGTGACGGGTTGCGCCGGAGGTACTCCGCAATCGTCGCCTTCGCGACCTGCTCGAGGGCGGCATCCCCAGAGCCGGGCGTCGGCTGCATCCGGCCGCCGGCGGCGGACGACACCAGGAGGGCCGTCGTCACGCACGCGAGAGAAACGACGAGCGAAGGTCGAACGGACATCGGACGCCTCCCTGCCAATGACGGAACGCGGGCGCCGCCTGGTCGATCGGGCCCGGTTCGCATTGTAGCGTCTCTCGCCCGGTCCGCAACGCGAGCGACCATCCACCAGCCGCCCTCCGGCAGCCACTCGCAGACCTCATCAGTGGCCCCGCGGCCGCCGCGCGGCGCATTCCTGTTGACTCCGTCGCAACCGGGCGCCCACACTGATCAGTACACCGTCACGAAGAACCCACGTCGGGCGTGCCCCCGCGCCCCCGCGCCTCCAATCCCGGAGGAGTCACCCCGTGCGGGCCGCATGCCTTGCCCCTGAAGGTGGGCGCCCATGAACAGAGTCGCCGCGTTCGTCCTGTCCGCCCTGCTGGCGGCGAGCGCCACAACCGCGCGCGCGCAGATGCCGCCGCCCACGTCGCAGCCGAACCTCCTGCAGATCATCCGGGAGGACGTGAAGGTCGGTCACGCCGCCGACCACGTGAAGGTCGAAGCGGGGTGGCCGGCCGCCTACGCACACGCCAAGGACCCGTACACCTACATCGCTCTGGCCTCGATGACCGGGCCTGACGAGGTGTGGTTCGTCAGCCCGTTCGAGTCGCACGCGGCAATGGCCGACAGCCAGAAGCGCGAGGACGAGCCCGGGTTGGCGGCCTCCCTCGCGCGGCTGTCGAAGGCCGACGCCGAGCACATCAGCGGGTCTCAATCGATTCTCGCGGACGCCCGGAAGGATCTGAGCTACGGCGCGTATCCGGAGACCGCGAAGCAGCGGTTCTACGACATCACGATCTTCCGCGTGCGCCCCGGCCACGAGCGCGAGTTCGAAGAGGCGGCCAGGGCCTACGGGGCGGCGACCAAGCGCGCCGCGCCGAACACCAGTTACCGCGTCTACGAGGTGATGGCCGGCATGCCGAGCCCCACCTTCCTGGTCTTCAGCTCGGTCACGTCGTACGCGGACTACGACAAGGACATGGCCGACGGCGAGGCCATCTCCAAGGCCATGAACGAGCAGGAGAGGAACACGATGCAGAAGTTCTCGGCGGAAGGGCTGATCAACTCGGAAACGACGCGCTTCCGCCTGGATCCGACGATGAGTTACGTGCCCAACGAAACGCGTGCGTCGGATCCCGCGTTCTGGATGCCGAAGGCGGTCGCAAACGCCGCGCCGGCCAAACCGGCTGCCAAGCCGGAGAACAAGGACGCCAAGCCCGCGGCGATCAAGCGGTAGCGCGGTCGCACTAGCGCCGCCTCGGCGGCGGCGCACCGCGGTCGTTCGCGGGCGCCGCCGACACGACTCGGGATCCGGCGAGAAGCGTGGCAGCCACCCACCGTCTCACCGCGGGCCGTGCTATGTTCTGCCGATGCACGTCGCTGCCGACCGCCTCATCGCGGTACCGACCCTGGTCGTCCTGTCGTCGTTCGCCGCCGCGCCGCACGCCTCGGCTCAAGCGCCGCGCGACCTGCACGAGGCCGTCCACCTGGGCCAGATCGCGACCGTGAAGACCCTGCTGGAACAGGGAGCCGACCCGAACGCCTGCAGCACGGCCGACCTCATGACCCCGCTGCACCGCGCCGTCGAACTGGGGCAGCCCGCCATGATGACGCTGCTGCTGGACAAGGGCGCGAAGGCCAACGCGAGCTGCGCCGGCGGCATGACGCCGCTCATCTACGCCGTTTCGCAGAACCGCGTGGAGATGGTCAAGCTGCTCGTCGCGCGCAAGGCGGACCTCGACGCCCGGTGGGCCGGCCTCACCGCGCTGATGACGGCCACCCAGAACGGGCGCGTGGAGATGGTGAAGCTGCTGCTGTCGGCGGGCGCCGACAGGTCGGTCGAGGACGACATGGGCAGCACCGCCTACGACTGGGCCGTGAGCCGGCGCCGCGGAGAACTCGTCGAGCTGCTGGGCGGGATGCCGGTGTCGCCCGCACTGCTCGTGACGGGGTACCGCGGACTGATGGACGCGACGTTTGCGGGCAACACGGCCAAGATGAAGGAGGCGATCGGGGCGGGCGCCGACCTGAACGTGCGCATCGATGCCGTCACGCCGCTGGAGTGGGCCGTCGCCGGGGGCCATGCCGAGGCGGTGGCGCTGCTGCTCGACAGCGGCGCGAATCCGAACAAGGCGGGCGCCAACCGCCAGACGCCGCTGATGACGGCCGCGGCTGCCGGCTTGGCGGAGATCAGCCGCCTGCTGCTGCAGCACGGCGCCGATCGAGGAGCCAGGAACGCGGCAGGCCAGACCGCGGCGGATCTGGCAAAGCGCGAGAGCCACCCCAACGTCGTGGCGCTACTGAACGCCGCGAGCGTTCCCGCCGCCACCACGGTGAGCCCGGCGGAGTTGTCCGACCAGCTCGTGTACGCCGCGCTGACAGGCGACGCGGCGAAGGTGGAGGCGCTGCTGAAGCAGGGCGCCGGCAGGGACGCGGCATCGCCGACGTTCCAGGTCACGCCGCTCGTCGCCGCCTCCCAGCAAGGCAAGGCGCCGGTGGCCCGGCTCCTGCTCGACCGGGGTGCGAACGTCAATCTGCGTGACCCGCTCGGCCGGACGCCCTTGATTGCCGCGTCCGCGCAGGGCCAGGTCGAGGTCGTCCGCCTGCTCCTCGAACGCGGGGCCGACGTGTCGCTGAAGGCGAAATTCGGAGGAACGGCCCTCGAGCAGGCGTCCCGGGAAGGGCACGGCGACGTCGCGCAGATCCTGACGCAGCACGGCGCGAAGCTCGACACCAAGGGCACCGCCGTTTCCGACGCGGCCCGGATGATGACGGCGGACCCGGCCGCCGCGGCGGATCTCGAACGGCGCCTGGGGCCGGCGGCCTCCGCGCGCAGCCGCAATGCCGTCGCCGCGCTGATCGGCGCGGCCCGAAGCGGCGACGCGAACCTCGTGTCGCTGCTGCTCTCCCAGGGCGCCGACATCGACGGCGCCGACGGGGGCGGGACGACGCCGCTGACCGCCGCCATCGGAGCGAGACGCGCGGAGGTCGCGCGACTGCTGATCGATCGCGGTGCCAGGGTGAACCTGGCCGATCCCGGCGCGGACACGCCCCTGATGGTCGCGGCCAGGGAAGGCAATGCCGACATCGCAGCCCGGCTGGTCGAAAAGGGAGCGCAGGTGAACGCGGCCAACGCGAAGGGCGAGACGCCGCTGATTGCCGCGATGACCGGCCAGAGCCCCGTAATCCTCGAGCTGCTGATCGACCACGGCGCGCAGGTCAACGCGGCGGACAAGAAGGGCCAGACCGCCTTCTTCTTCGCATACGGTCTCCCCGGCAATCCGCGCGACGCCGCGAACCTGATCTTCCTCATCCAGAGCGGCGCCGATCCGAATGCCCGCACCCTCGCCGGGGTCACGCCGCTCATGAACGCCAGCCGGTTCAGCACGCCGGACGTCGTCCGCCTGCTGCTCGACAAGGGCGCCGCGGTGAATGCCCGGGACAAGGACGGCCGGACGGCGCTGGTCCTGGCGCTGAGCGCCCTCCACAGCGACATCCGGGTCCCGGGGATGCTGGTCGAGCACGGGGCCGACGTCAACCTCGCCGACAGCCGGGGCACGACGCCGCTGATGGCGTGCTCCGACGTGCCGGTCGCGAAGCTCTTGATCGAGCGCGGCGCGCGACTCGATGCGACGGACCGGGAAGGGAAGAACGCGCTGCACTACAAGGGCGTCGCGGACTTCTGCAGCCTGAGCGCCGCCCGTTACCTCGCCGAGCAGGGGGTCCCGCTGGACGCGCGTGCGAAGACGGGCGAGACGCCGTTCATGTGGGCCCTGCAGAACGGCTGCGACGACGTCGCGACGATGCTGTTCGATCGCGGGGCGGATGTGAACGTCCGCGGCCTGAGGGGCAAGACGCCGCTGATGCTCCTCGCCGGCTCGGGCGATCCGCGCGTCGTCGAGCGGATGCTGGCTCGCGGGGCGGACGTCAACGCGAAGGACTCGTCGGGGACGACCGCGATGCACCTGGCGCGGTCGCCGAAGGTCGGCGAGCTGCTTCTCGCCCGCGGGGCACCGGTCGACCCGAAAGCCGCCGACGGCACGACACCGCTGATGGCGGCCAACAACCTCGAGCTGGCCGAGTGGCTCGTGGCGAAGGGTGCGGACGTGAACGCCCGGGCCGCCGACGGGAAGACGGTGCTGATGCGGACGAAGTCCGCCGACATCGTTCGGATGCTGCTGCAACACGGGGCCCGCGTCAACGACCGCGCGACCGACGGGCGGACCGCGCTGATGATGGCCGTCGAGCGCGGCGACCCGATGGCGGTGCAATTCCTCGTCGAGGGCGGCGCCGACGTGAACGCGCGGGCGGCCGACGGCCGCACGGCGCTCGCGCTGGCGTCGCGCGACAAGGTGATCGCCGACATGCTGCGGGCGGCCGGGGCGCGCTGAGCGCGTCGGCTACTTCTTCGGCATCGGCACCGGCGCGGTGTGGGTCGGCATGGCCGGGTAGTCCGGCGCGCCGATGTTGCTCACGAGATCCGCGATCTTCACCGGCTGCCCGGTCGTGAAGCAGCGATTCGCCGCGACGCCGACCAGCACGGAACAGGCGCCCGCCCGCTGATCGGCCGCCCGCAGGTACTTGTCGACGACCTTCTCCGGCGAGAACAGCTCCTTCAGCATCACGTCGTCGCCGCCGCCGTGGCCGCCCTCGCCGGTCCACACCTTGACCTCGTACGCCGGCTCGCGCAACGGGTAGATCCGGATGTACGTGCCGTCGGGCTTGATCGCTCCCGGCACCGACCCGTCCCCGCTCGTCGAGACCTGTTCCTCCATCTTGTGCTCGAGCCGCCCCTTCGTCCCGTTGAAGACGATGACGTAGCCCTCCCAGGCGTTGAACGCGTTGAGCGAGTAGGAGAGCGTGGCGTTGCTGTCGTAGGTCACAACGACGTTCATCGTGTCCTCGATCTCGATGTCGGGGCGGAAGACGCACCGGTCGCGGAAGTAGCCGTCGTGCCGCTCGTTGTCGAGGTACAGGGCCTTCAGGTTCGCGTTTGCCGCGAGGTCGAGTTCGAACCCGCACTTCTGCTTCTCGGGGCAGGTGTGGCAGCGCTCGTACGTGCCCTCGAGGCCGAACCGCTTCGCCATCGCGGGCGTGTAGAATTCGCGCTTGCCGTTCGCGTAGACCGACACGGGATTCGACGACAGCCACCAGTTGACGAGGTCGAAGTGGTGCGTCGCCTTGTGCACCATCAGGCCGCCCGACATCTTCTTGTAGGAGTGCCAGCGGCGGAAGTAGTCGGTGCCGTGCGACGTGTTGAGCATCCAGTGGAAGTCCGCCGACAGCACGTCGCCGATGACGCCGCCCATCAGCAGGTCTTTCACCTGCGTGCGCGGCGGCGAGTAGCGGTAGTTGAACGCGACCCGGCACGCGCGGCCCGTCCGGCGCTGCGTGTCGATGATCCGCTGGCTCTGCTCGGCGTCCACCGCCATCGCCTTCTCGCTGATGACGTTCACGCCGAGCTCCATCGCCCGGCACGTGTAGGTGTGGTGGGTGCCGCAGGGCGTCGTGACGACGACGAACGCCGGCTTCGTCTCCTCGACCATGCGGTCGAAGTCGGCGGCGGCGTAGAGGGCCGGGGCGGGGCGGCCGGCATCGACGGCCGTCTTCTTCGCCAGTTCCAGGCGGCCCGCGTTCGTGTCGCAGCATCCCACCAGCTCGGCGTACTGCGCGAACGTCGCGTTGATCGCCTGTTGGTACATCTGGGATCGGCTGCCGACGCCGACGATCGCGTACCGCACCTTGCCGCCCGCCGCCTGGGCAAACCACCCGCTTGCGGAGCCGGGCAGCAGGGTGCCCAGGCCGATCGCGGCGCCTGTCTTCGCAAACTCGCGGCGGGTGATCCCGCCGGTCCCGGTGTTGTCGGTCATGATGGCTCCGTGGCCATGGCTTCACGAGTGTCTCGAACCGCGAGTGCCCTTGGAGCGGTGCGAAGTTCGGGTCGGTGCGCAGCCACGCAGGCGACAGGGAGTAGGACTGCGAGCGCAAGTATAGCCGACCTGCGGAGCCAGGATCGCGGGGGAACTGTCGTGCTTTGCGACGCCCGGCGGGGCCTCCTGTATCGGCACCGGACGGCCAGGCACCGGCGGCTTTCGCGGGCGGCGAATCGCTACTTGATCGCTCCAAATATCACGACTTCCTCGTTCGCCAGCCATTGAGCGGCCGGGGTCTGCCAGTCGATGTCGCGGGTGCCCTTGGGCAGCGGCTTGACGCGGAGGGCGACGACCGCCGACTGGCTTGCCCCCGCGTTGTGATCGTACTCTTCGTGGTACCGGTATTCCGCACGCACCTTTGCCGGGCACGAGGCGTCCGCCGCCAGCGGCAGGTCGGGAGGCGAGACGACGAACTGGGGCACGATCGCGCGAAGCGGCCCCTTGCCGAGGATGCGGCCCGTGTCGGGATCGATGCGCGCCTTCTCGAGCGGCTGCCCGTTTTCCTCGAAGGCCAAGAGGATGCGGGCCGGCGCGAGCGGCTTGCCCGCCTCGGCCTTCCGGGCCGAGGTACGTCACCCACCCGCACGGCCCGAGGTCGGCCTGGCCGAGGCCCGCCGCCGGCGGGCCCTGCGGCCACGCCTTCCGCAGTTCTGCGAGCGTGAAGGTGCGCTCGTAGCCGTCCGCGGACAGCAGGTCGACGCTCTCGGCCGAATCGAGCAGGCCGACGGCCGCGAGCACGTCCGCGAGCGCCAGGCCGCGGAAGTCGCTGTACACGTCGCCCGAGCGGCTCTTGCTGCTGTTGAGGAAGACCACCTGGTCGACGACCGGCGCGAGCGCCTTCAACGCGGTCACCGTGAGCGCGCGAGATCGCGCCACCGGCAGCGAGGGGCTGCTGGACGGGTCGCCCGGGTTGGTGCCCGCCTTCAGTTCCGCCTCGTTCGCCGCGCCGTCGCCGTCCGCGTCCCCCGACGCCAGCGCCGTCAACGCCGCGGCGCTCCGGCCGGCGGCGAGGTAGGCGCGGCCGAACGGGTTGAGGGTCTCGCGGATGTCCTTCTTGTCGCGCACGAACACCGCGTGGCAGTAGTCGCAGTGGTTCTCCTGGCGCATGCCCTCGCCCGGCGAGACCCTCTTCACCATCCCGGCGGCGTGGCACGTGGCGCACGAGTCGCCCGGGCCGCCCTCGAGCGCGGGGTACGCCGAGAGGATCGCGTTCACGTCGCGGTCGTCCGCATGTCCCCTGTAGGCCGACTGCAGCGGCGCGCCGAGCGCAACCAGGCAACAACCGGCCACGGCGAAGACGACGCTTCGCACTCCCTTCATCGCGACCTCCCGGGCCCCGAATCTCGAGCCGCAAGCCCAAAGCCTTCTTCGGACACCCAACCATTCAACACACCCAGCGTGACCCGGCGATCCGGGCAGGCTGCCACGGCTGTCTTCAACTCCGCCGCGGGCCGCAGGTCGCGTGGCGCGAGCCGGACTACCGCACCGAGGCTAATACCACCGATCGAGCCGGCTCGGCAACGACAATGCGCCGGCGGGGTGCGGCTTGGGTCTGACGCCGCGGCCGGGGCCAAGGCTGAGGTAGCGCGGCGACCTCATCGGAATCGGCACGGGTACCGCATACCGATACCTGCGGAGGACTCCCGGATGGCACGTCGACGCCGCTGGCCATGGCTGGCCGTCGTGGCTGTGCTGCTGGTTGCCGGCGTCGTGATCGCGAGGCAGCGGAGCGGACTGCGATCCTTGTTGCCGGCCGGCGATGGCCGCGCCGCGGCGGGCCCCGTGGGAACGGCAGGCGCGCGCGGAGGCGGCGCGACGCCCGCCGTCCCCGTCGTCACGGCGCAGGCGGCGACGAGCGACGTCCCCGTCTACCTGAACGGGATTGGCACGGCCGCCCCGTACCGCACGGTCACCGTCAGGACTCGCGTGGACGGCGAGTTGATGTCGGTTGCCTTCGAGGAAGGACAGCTGGTCCGTGAAGGCCAGCTGCTCGCGCAAGTCGATCCGAGGCCCTTCAAGGTCCAGCTCGAGCAGGCCCAAGGCCAGCTCGCGAAGGACCAGGCGGCGCTGAAGGACGCGGAACTCGACCTCCAGCGATACGAGGCCCTCGTCAAGCTGGACGCGATTCCCCGCCAGCAGGAGGAGACGCAGCTGGCGTCGGTCGGCCAGCTCCGCGGCTCCATCGAGAGCGACCAGGCCCAGGTCAGCTCAGCCCAGCTGAACCTCACCTATGCCCGCATCACGGCGCCAATCACCGGGCGCATCGGCCTGCGCCAGGTCGATGCGGGCAACATGGTGCACGCCTCCGACCAGAATGGCATCGCCGTCATCACGCAAGTTCAGCCCATCACCGTCGTCTTCACGATTCCCGCGGACTCGCTGCCGCAGGTGACCGCGGCGACGCGCGGCGGCCGCAAGCCCCCCGTCGAGGCCTGGGACCACGAGCTGCAGACGAAGCTTGCGACCGGGTGGCTGGAGACCACCGACAACGAGATCGATCCGACGACGGGCACGCTCAAGCTGAAGGCGGTCTTCTCGAACGACCCGGAGGTGCTGTTTCCCAACCAGTTCGTCAACGCGCGCCTGCTCGTGGACACGATGCGCGGCGTCGTGACCGTGCCGAACGCCGCCATTCAGCGGGGCCCCCAGGGGGAATTCGTCTGGGTGGTCAACGCCGAGGGGGCGGTGGACATGCGCCCGTGCGAGACCCGGCTCACCGAGGGCGACCGAACCGTCGTCTCGAGCGGCCTCGCCGCCGGCGAGCAGGTGGTCGTCGAGGGCGTGGACCGGCTTCAGCAGGGCACGAAGGTGGTCTCGCAGCCGCCGGGCGGAAGCCGGGGTCGCCCGAAATGAGCCCGTCCGGTCCGTTCATCGTCCGGCCGATTGCCACCTCGCTCCTGATGGTCGCCATCCTGCTGGCCGGTGCGGTCGCCTACCAGCAGCTTCCGGTCTCGGCGCTGCCCGAGGTGGACTACCCGACGATCCAGATCATGACGTTCTACCCGGGGGCGAGCCCCGACGTCATGGCCTCCGCGGTCACCGCGCCGCTCGAGCGCCAGCTGGGCCAGTTGCCGGGGCTCAACCAGATGGCGTCCACCAGTTCCCAGGGCGCGTCGGTCATCACGCTGCAGTTCGTGCTCGCGCTGAACATCGACGTGGCGGAGCAGGAGGTGCAGGCGGCGATCAACTCCGCCTCGGCGTTCCTCCCGCGCGACCTGCCGAACCCGCCGGTCTACAGCAAGACCAACCCGGCCGACGCGCCGGTGCTGACGCTCGCGCTGACCTCGAAGACGCTGCCGCTCTCGCAGGTCGAGGACTTCGCCGACACGCGCTTCGCGCAAAAGATCTCGCAGGTGCCCGGCGTGGGGCTGGTGGCGATCAGCGGAGGTCAGAAGCCGGCGGTACGCGTCCAGGTCAACCCCACCGCGCTCGCGTCCTACGGACTGGCCATGGAGGACGTGCGGGCGGCCATCGCGCAGGCGAACGTGAACCAGGCGAAGGGCACGTTCGAAGGGCCGCGCCAGTCCTACACGATCGGCGCGAACGACCAACTGCTCGCCAGCGCCGACTACGCGCCGCTGGTCATCGCGTACCGGAACGGCGCGCCCGTGAGGCTCGGCGACGTGGCCGACGTGCGGGCCGGCGCCGAGAACGACAAGCTGGCCGCGTGGATGAACACCACGCCGGCCGTCATCCTCAACATCCAGCGGCAGCCCGGTGCGAACATCATCACGGTCGCCGACCGCGTCAAGCTGCTGCTGCCGCAGCTCGAGCGCTCGCTGCCCGCGTCCGTCCAGGTGGCCGTGCTCACCGACCGGACCCGCACCATCCGCGCCTCGGTGGCGGACGTGCAGTTCGAGCTGATCCTGGTGATCGCCCTCGTGGTGATGGTGATCTTCCTCTTCCTGCGCACCCTGGCCGCGACGGTCATCCCCAGCGTCGCCGTCCCGCTCTCGCTCGTTGGGACGTTCGGCGCGATGTACCTGCTCGGCTACAGCCTCAACAACCTCACGCTGATGGCGCTGACGATCTCCACCGGGTTCGTCGTGGACGACGCGATCGTGATGATCGAGAACATCGCCCGGTACATCGAAGAGGGCAGGCGGCCGCTCGAGGCGGCGCTGGTCGGGGCGGAGCAGATTGGGTTCACGATCCTCTCGCTGACCGTTTCGCTCATCGCCGTCCTCATCCCGCTCCTCTTCATGGGCGACATCGTCGGCCGGCTGTTCCGGGAGTTCGCGGTGACGCTGAGCGTGACCATCCTGGTGTCCGCGTTCGTCTCGCTCACCCTGACGCCGATGATGAGCGCGCACCTGCTGCACCAGACGAAGGCGTCCGAGCAGAGCCGCTTCTACCGGTCGTCGGAGCGCGCCTTTCGCGCGGTCATCGCGCTCTACGGCCGCACGCTCCGCTGGGTGCTCGGGCACCAGGGGCCCACCCTGCTCGTCGCCGCGGCGACCCTGGTGCTGACGGTGGTGCTCTACATCGTCGTGCCGAAGGGGTTCTTCCCGGTCCAGGACACCGGCGTCATCGTGGGCGTGTCGGAGGCGCCGCAGTCGATCTCGTTTCCGGCCATGGCCGAGAGGCAGCAGGCGCTCGCGCGGGTCATCCTCGAGGACCCGGCCGTGGAGAGCCTTTCGTCGTTCATCGGGATCGAGGGCACGAACACCACGCTGAACAGCGGACGCATCCAGATCAACCTGAAGCCCGTCGAGCAGCGGGACGGCAGCGCGACGGACGTGATCGCGCGTCTGCAGACCGCCGTGGACAAGGTGCCGGGGATCACGCTGTTCATGCAGCCGGTGCAGGACCTCACGGTCGAGAATCGGGTCAGCCGCACGCAGTACCAGGTACAGCCTGGAGGACGCCGACGCGGGCGAACTGGCGTCGTGGGTGCCGCGGTTCATCGACGACCTGCGCAAGCGGCCCGAACTGCGCGACGTGGCCAGCGACCAGCAGAACCTGGGGCTGCAGGCGCTGATCGTGATCGATCGGTCCACGGCGTCCCGGCTGGGCGTCACGCCGCAGGCGATCGACGACGCGCTCTACGACGCGTTCGGACAGCGCCAGGTGTCGACGATGTTCACGCAGCTGAACCAGTACCGGGTGGTGCTCGAAGCGCAGCCCGAGTTCCAGGACCGCCCCGCGGACCTGAGCCACGTCTACGTGAAGGGCACCTCGGGTTCGCTCGTGCCCCTGGAGTCGATCGGCACGGTCGAAACGACGACCGCGCCGCTCGCCGTGAACCACCAGGGGCAGTTTCCGGTGGTGACCGTGTCGTTCAACCTCGCGCCCGGCACGTCGTTGGGCGAGGCGGTGTCGGCCGTCGACGAGGTCAAGCGGTCGCTGGGCCTGCCCGCGAGCATCCAGGGCAGCTTCCAGGGCACGGCCGCGGCGTTCCAGGCCTCGCTCGCCAACGAGCCGCTGCTGATCCTCGCCGCGATCGTCACCGTCTACATCGTGCTCGGCGTGCTCTACGAGAGCTACGTCCACCCGCTCACGATTCTCTCGACGCTGCCGTCGGCGGGCGTCGGCGCGCTGCTGGCACTGCTGATGACCGGCACCGACTTCAGCATCATCGCGCTCATCGGCATCATCCTGCTGATCGGCATCGTCGAGAAGAACGCGATCATGATGATCGACTTCGCGCTCGACGCGGAGCGGACGCAGAACCGGCCGCCCGACGAGGCGATCTTCCAGGCCGCGCTGTTGCGGTTCCGGCCGATCCTGATGACCACGATGGCCGCGCTGCTGGCCGGGATTCCGCTGGCGCTCGGCCGCGGCACCGGCTCGGAGCTCCGGCGGCCGCTCGGCATCGCGATCGTCGGCGGCCTGATCCTCAGCCAGCTGCTGACGCTGTACACCACGCCGGTCGTGTACCTGGCCTTCGACCGGGTCGCGCGGCGCCTCGCCGGCCGCGGGCAGGGGCCGGGCCGGACGCCGGACCGGCCGGGGGAAGGGGAGCCGTGAGCCTGTCCGCGCCCTTCATCCGGCGCCCGATCGGCACGACGCTGCTGACGATCGCCGTCGCGCTCGCCGGCATCGTCGCGTACCAGTTCCTGCCCGTGTCGCCTCTTCCCCAGGTGGAGTTTCCGACCATCCAGGTGTCGGCCAGCCTGCCGGGCGCGAGCCCGGAAACGGTCGCCTCGTCGCTCGCCACGCCCCTCGAACGGCAGTTCGGCCGGATCGCCGGCCTGACCGAGATGACGTCCACCAGTTCGACCGGGTCGGCCGGGATCGTGCTGCAGTTCGATCTCGACCGGAACATCGACGCCGCCGCGCGCGACGTCCAGGCCGCGATCAACGCGGCGCGGAGCCAGTTGCCGACCGCGCTCGTCACCAACCCGAGCTACCGGAAGGTCAACCCGGCAGACGCGCCGATCCTGCTGATGGCCATGACGTCCGACGTGGTGGAGAAGGCGCAGATGTACGACATCGCCTCGTCGGTGATCCAGCAGAGGCTGTCGCAGGTGCCGGGGGTCGGCCAGGTCGTCATCGGCGGGGGCGCGCTGCCCGCGGTGCGCGTGGACGTGAACCCGACGCTGCTCGACGCGCGCGGCATCGGCCTCGACCAGGTGCGGGCCGTCCTGAGCGCCGCCAACGCGAATCGCCCCAAGGGAGAGCTGGCGTCGGACGGCAGGACCTGGGCGCTGGCGACGACCGACCAGCTCAAGACGGCGGACCAGTACCAGCCCCTGATCATCTCGTATCACGACGGGGCCGCCGTCCGGCTGGAGGACGTGGCCACGGTCACCGATTCGGTCGAGGACGTGCGGACGAACGGCTTCTCGAACGGCAGGCCGGCCATCCTGCTGATCGTGTTCCGCCAGCCCGGCGCCAACATCATCGCCACGGTGGACCGGGTGCGGGCGCTGTTGCCCCAGTTCCGGGCCTCCATCCCGCCCACGATCGCGCTGGACGTCGTGATGGATCGCACCACCACCATCCGCTCGTCGGTGCACGACGTCGAGATCACGCTGCTCATCTCGATCAGCCTCGTCATTCTCGTCGTGTTCCTGTTCCTCCGGCGCGTCCGCTCCACCGTGATCCCCAGCGTCGCCGTGCCCGTCTCGCTCATCGGGACGTTCGGCGTGATGTACCTCCTCGGCTACAGCATCGACAACCTGTCGCTGATGGCGCTGACCATCGCGACCGGCTTCGTCGTGGACGACGCGATCGTGGTGATCGAGAACATCACGCGCTACCTGGAGCAGGGCATGGGGCCCGTCGAGGCGGCGCTGCGCGGCGCCTCGGAGATCGGCTTCACCGTGATCTCGATCTCGGTGTCGCTCATCGCCGTCTTCATCCCGATCCTCCTGATGGGCGGCATCGTCGGCCGGCTGTTCCGGGAGTTCGCGGTCACGCTGTCGGCGGCCATCGTCGTCTCGATGGTGGTCTCGCTCACGACGACGCCGATGATGTGCGCGGTGCTGTTGAAGCCCGAGCGGCACGACCGCCAGGGGAGGTTCTACCGCGCGAGCGAGGCGGTGTTCGGGCGGGTCCTCGCGGTGTACGAGGTGATGCTGCGCTGGGTCCTCAGGCACCAGCCTCTCACGCTCTTCGTGACGCTGGCGACGATGGCCGCCACCGTCTACCTCTACGTGGCGGTGCCGAAGGGCTTCTTCCCCCAGCAGGACACCGGCCGGCTGACGGGCGCGGTGCAGACCGACCAGAACATCTCCTACGCCGCGCTGCGCGACAAGCTGCTCGCGTTCGTCAAGGTGGTGATGGCCGACCCGGCGGTGGACACCGTGGAGGCCTTCTCGGGAGGCGGCACGAACAGCGCGCGGATGTTCGTCTCGCTCAAGCCGTTCGGCGAGCGAAAGGTGTCGGCCGACGAGGTGATAGGCCGCATCCGGAGGGAGACGGCGCGCATCCCGGGGGCCACGCTGTTCCTCCAGTCCGTGCAGGACGTGCGGGTGGGCGGGCGCCTGAGCAACGCGCAGTACCAGTACACGCTGCAGGGCGACAGCGTGGCGGATCTCGAGGACTGGACGCCGCGGCTGTTCGAGGCGCTGCGGAGGATGCCGCAGTTGACCGACGTGAACAGCGACCAGCAGAACCGGGGCCTGCAGGTGTCGCTCGACGTGGACCGCGACACGGCGTCGCGCATGGGCGTGACGCCGCAGCTGATCGACGAAACGCTGTACGACGCCTTCGGCCAGCGGCCCGTGTCCACCATCTACACGCAGCTGAACCAGTACCACGTGGTCATGCAGGCCGCGCAGCAGTTCTGGGACAGCCCGGAAGGGCTGCGCTACCTCTACGTGCACACCCCGTCGGGACGCGAGGTGCCGCTGAGCGCGTTCGCGCGCTACCAGACGACGAACGCGCCGCTCGCCGTCAACCACCAGGGTCAGTTCCCGTCCGCGACGATCTCGTTCAACCTGCGCCCCGGCGTCTCGCTGGAAGCCGCGCTCGCGGCCATCGAGCGCGCCGAGCGCGACATGCGGATGCCGGCCACCGTGCACGGCAGCTTCGCGGGCACGGCCCAGGCGTTCCAGTCGTCGCTCGCCAGCGAGCCGCTGCTGATCGCCGCCGCGTTGATCGCGGTCTACCTCGTCCTGGGCATGCTGTACGAGAGCCTGATCCACCCGGTCACGATCCTCTCGACGCTGCCCTCCGCCGGCGTCGGAGCGCTGCTCGCCCTGCTCGTCACCGGCACCGATCTGAACCTGATCGCGCTGATCGGCATCATCCTCCTGATCGGGATCGTCAAGAAGAACGCCATCCTCATGATCGACTTCGCCCTCGACGCCGAGCGCCGCGAGGGGCGGCGCCCGGAAGACGCGATCTACCAGGCATGCGTGCTGCGCTTCCGCCCCATCACGATGACCACCATGGCGGCGCTGCTCGGGGCGGTGCCGCTCGCTGTCGGCCTCGGGACCGGGTCCGAACTGCGCCAGCCGCTGGGCATCGCGATCGTCGGCGGACTCGTCTTCAGCCAGATGCTCACGCTGTTCACGACGCCGGTCGTCTACCTCTACCTGGACCGCGCGAGGCTTCGCTGGAGCGGCCTCCGCTGGTTCGGCCGGGTCGCGCGGCCGTCGAACGGATGAGCCGTCGGCCCTGGAGGTCTGCATGCGCTGGTTGATCCCGATCGCGGCGCCGATGCTGCTCGCGGCCTGTATGGCCGGACCGGCCTACCAACGTCCGGCGGTGACCGTCCCGGCGGGGTTCAAGGAGCAGCCGCCGATCGACCCCGAAGCGGCGAAGCAGTGGCAGGAAGCGCACCCCGGCGACGCGCTGCATCGTGGAAGGTGGTGGGAGGTCTACGGCGACCCGGTGCTGAACGCGCTGGAGCCGCAGATTGCCACCGCCAACCAGAACGTCGCGCTGGCGGCGGCCCGGTTCGTGGGCGCGAGGGCCGCCGTCCGAATCTCGCGGGCCGATCTGTTCCCGACGGTGAACGTGGGGGTGTCCGCCACGGCCGGTTACGGGTCGGCGCGGCGCACGACCGCCGGCGCGTCGAGCGGAGGGAGCTCTTCGAGCGGGGCGGCCGGGTCGGCAGCGACGTCCACGCCCGCGGTCTCCGGAACCGCCACCAGCTACTCGCTGACCGGCGACTTCTCCTACGAGATCGACCTGTGGGGGCGGATTCGTCGCAACGTGGAGTCGAGCGCGGCGACGGCCGAGGCGACGGCCGCCGACCTCGCCAGCGCGCAACTCAGCATGGAGAGCGAGCTGGCCTCCGACTACTTCGAGCTCCGAGGCCTCGACGCGCTGCGCGACCTGCTCCTGTCGAGCGTCGACGCCTACCAGCGCGCACTCCAGCTGACGCAGAACCGCCACGACCAAGGCGTGGCGTCCGGCGTGGACGTCGCGCAGGCCGAGACGCAGCTGGCGACGACGCGAGTTCAGGCCACCGACCTCGAGGTCACACGCGCGCAGTTCGAGCACGCGATCGCCGTCCTCGTCGGGCAGCCGCCCGCCGCCTTGTCGATCGCGCCCACGACCGCTCGGATGCTGCCCCCGCCGATCCCGGCGACCGTGCCGTCGTTGCTGCTCCAGCGGCGCCCCGACATCGCCGCGGCCGAGCGCCGGGTGGCGGCCGCGAACGCGCAGATTGGCGTCGCCAGTGCCGCCTTCTTCCCCACCGTCGCGCTCTCGGCGGCAGCAGGACTGCAGAGCAGCACGTTCGCTGACTGGTTCAGCTGGCCGAGCCGGTTCTGGTCGCTCGGGCCGTCGCTGGTGTTGACCGCGTTCGACGCCGGCCGGCGACGCGCGACCGCCGAGCAGGCGCGGGCCAACCACCAGGCCGCCGAGGCCGTCTACCGGCAGAGCGTCCTGACGGCGTTCCAGGACGTCGAGGACAACCTGTCGGCCATGCGGGTCCTGGCGGAGGAATCGGTGCAGCAGGCCGAAGCGACCAGCGCCGCGGAGCGGGCGCTCTCCCTGGCGGTCGCCCGCTACGAGGGCGGCATTACGACCTACCTCGAAGTGGTCACCGCGCAGACCGCGGCCCTGACCAACGAGCGGGCGGCGGTGGACTTGACGACCCGCAGGATGGCGGCCAGCGTTCAGCTCGTCCGTGCGCTCGGTGGCACCTGGGAGTGATTCCGGCCGTCGGCCCGAGGCTACTCGCCGGCACGGAGGCCGGCGCCACCAGAAGGAAGAAGCCTTGTGGGGCAAGCCTCCGTGCTTGCCTGAGTTTGCCGCACGGAGGCCGGCGCCCACAATTGCTCCCGAGCGGGCGTCGTTCGCACGGCTCGCGGCGCCCGGCCTGCAGGCAGCACATCACCTCCCGTCACTTCGCTGGGGCACGCGGCAGGCCGCAAGCCGACGGTCGCAGCCGAAGGTCGCAGGTCGCCAGCCGTTCCACTTGTGCTATCATACCGACCGGTAGGTACTCTGAGTGTCGAGCAATGTCTGCTGCCTGGAACTTCCAGCCAAGTTCGCTCGTAATCGACTGATGCATGCCTACCGGTAGGTAGACCACCCGCTGACCTGATACCTGGGTTCGCGGACCGCCACTCACGGCAAGCGAAGGAACCCCCAAGATGGAACCGGTTCAACCCGTAGCTGCCCCCGAGATTGGTCCCGGCGAGCAGGACGAGAAAACGCGCGAACGGCTGCTCCGCGCCGCCGTCTGCGTCTTCGACAGGAAGGGCTACGCCGCCGCCTCGGTGCGCGAAATCGTCGAAATGGCCGGCGTCGCCAAGCCGGCGCTCTACTACCACTTTGGCAGCAAGGAGCGGCTGCTGACGGCGGTGCTCGACGAGGCGTCGCGCGAGTTTGCGCGGGCGACCGAGCGGGCGCTGTCGCGGCCGGGCACCGCCCGCGAGCGCCTGACCGCCCTGTGCTGCGACCTGCACGGTCTTTTCCAGAAGCACGTCCCGGTCGTCCGCGTCGCCCACGCGGTCTTCTTCGGGCCCGTCGACGGCGCGCCCCAGTTCGACTTCACGACCTTCGACCGGCAGATGACGGGCGCGGTGCAGCGGATCGTCGCGGAGGGCCAGGCGGCCGGCGAGATCACCGGCGCCGCGTCCCCCGCCGACGTGGCGCTGGTCATCCTGGGCATCATCGGCGTCGTCGCGACGCGGCAGGTCCACGACGGCATCCCCCCCTTGGGTCTCGACACACTGAATCGCGTCCTCGGGCTGGTATTCGACGGCGCGCTTGGAGAACAGCGGCAGCAAGGAGAACGAGGGCAATGACACGCATCGCACGTTGCACAGGAATCGCAGTGCTGGGGATCTCCCTCGCGGCCGCCGCCGCGTGCTCGAAGGCAGCGGATTCGACGCCCGTCGAGAGCGGCCCTCCCCCGGTTGCCGTGAGCGTCACTCCCGTCGTCCAGGCCGACCTCGAGCAGAGCGTGGAGGTGGTGGGCACGCTCGCGCCGAAGTTCTCCGCCGACGTGAAGTCGGAGGTGACGGGCGTCGTCACCGAGGTCTACGTGACCGAGTGGGTGCCGGTGAAGCGGGGCGCGAAGCTCGCGCGTCTCGACACCCGCGAGACCGAGGCCGGCATCGAGGCGCTGAAGGCGGCCGAGGCGCAGGCGCGCGTCGGCGAGAACCGCGCGAAGCGCGAGTACGAGCGCGCGGTGCAGCTGAAGGACTTCGGCCTCATCACGCCGCAGGCGCTCGACGACGCGACGACGGCGGTGGAGTCGGCGGAGGCCGCGACGGCGGCGGCGCGCGCGCAGATCAAGAGCGCCGAGACGCGGCTGTCGAAGAGCTTCATCATGTCGCCGATGGACGGCGTCGTGGCGTTCCGCGGCGTCAGCGTCGGCGACCGCGTCGAGAACATGGGCGGCAACACCGCGATGTTCCGCATCGTGGACAACCGCGTGCTCGACCTCACGGCGTCCGTCCCGTCCTCGGCGCTCGCGGCGGTGCGCGTCGGGCAGACGCTCGCGTTCTCCACGGACACCATCTCGGGGCGCACGTTCACCGGCAAGGTGATGTTCATCAACCCGGAGATCGACGCCGCCAGCCGGTCGGCGAAGGTGATCGCCGAAGTGGCGAACACCGACGGGCAGCTCAAGGGCGGCGCGTTCGTCAAGGGGAACATCGTCACGGGCCAGCGCACCGGCGTGCTGCAGGTCCGCAAGGAGGCGCTGCTCAACTGGAATCTCGACACCCGCAAGGCCGAGGTGTTCGTCGTGTCCGGCGACAAGGCGGAGAAGCGGGCGGTCACCACCGGCACCGGCAACGACGTGTCGGTGGAGGTCCTCTCCGGCGTGAAGCCCGGCGACCAGGTCGTCACCCGCGGGGGATTCGCGCTGAAGGGCGGCGAACGCGTCGTCGTGTCCAACGGTGAAGGGGCGTAGCCATGTTTCTGTCAAACCTGTCGATCAAGCGGCCGGTGGTCGCCACGGTCATGATCCTCACCCTGGTGACGCTGGGCGTGTTCTCGATGCGGCGCCTGCCGATCGACATGATGCCGGACGTCGAGATCCCGGTGCTGTCGATCATCACGGAATACCCCGGAGCCTCGCCCGAAACGGTCGAGCGCGAGGTGAGCAAGAAGATCGAGGAGGCGGTGAACCCGATCGCGGGGGTCAAGCACGTCAACTCGATCTCGCGCGAAGGGCTGTCGTCGGTCGTCGTCGAGTTCAACCTCGAGGTGAAGGTGAACGACGTCTCGCAGGAGGCGCGCGCGAAGATCAACGCCGTCCGCCGCGAGCTGCCCGACGGGATGAAGGAGCCGGTCATCCAGAAGTTCGACTTCAACGCGATGCCGATCATCTCGCTCGCCGTGCAGTCGAAGACGATGCCGCCCCGGGACCTCACCGACCTCGCCGACCGCAAGGTGAAGCGGCGGCTCGAAAGCGTCCCCGGCGTGTCCAAGGCGAAGCTGATCGGGTCGTCCAAGCGCGAGATCGCCGTCAATCTCGACCCGGCGAGACTGGCCGCGCTGGGCATGGGCGTCGACGAGGTCGTCGGCGGGCTGGCGTCCGAGAACGTCAACACCCCGCTCGGGCGGCTCACGCACGGGACGACCGAGATGCCGCTGCGCATCTCGGGCAAGCCCCGGGACGCGGCCGAGTACGCGCAGATGGTGGTGGCCCGCCGCGCCGGCCAGCCGATCACGCTGGGCGACGTGGCCACGATCACGGACGGCGTGGAGGAGCAGCGCACGCTCGCGCTCATCAACGGCGAGCCGGCGGTGGCGATCGACATCACGAAGCAGAGCAAGGCCAACACCGTCGACGTGGTGGACAACGTGCGCCAGGCCGTCGCCACCCTGCAGAAGGAGATGCCCGCCGGCGTCGACATCCAGATCGTCCGCGACACCTCCACGTTCATCCGCGAGTCGGTGTCCGACGTCTACAACACGCTCCTCCTCGGCGGCCTGCTGACGGTCGTCATCGTCTTCCTGTTCCTGAACTCGTGGCGGTCCACGGTCATCACCGGGCTGACGCTCCCGATCTCGGTGATCTCGTCGTTCATCGTCATGTACTTCCTGAACATGACGATCAACACGCTGACGCTGATGGCGCTGTCGCTGGCGATCGGGCTCCTGATCGACGACGCGATCGTCGTGCGGGAGAACATCGTGCGGCACCTCGAGAAGGGGCAGGACCACTTCGAGGCGGCGCGCGAAGGGACGGCCGAGATCGGCCTCGCCGTGCTCGCCACGTCGATGTCGATCATCGCGGTGTTCGTCCCCGTGGCCTTCATGAAGGGGATCATGGGGCGGTTCTTCTACCAGTTCGGCCTGACCGTCGCCTTCGCCGTGCTGGTGTCGCTGTTCGTGTCGTTCACGCTCGACCCGATGCTGTCGTCGCGCTGGCACGACCCGGACATCGAGCGGAAGGGGAAGCGGAGCTGGTGGCACCGCGGGCTCGACCGCTTCAACGACGGGTTCGAGCGCATGGCGGACGGCTACAAGAAGGTCATCGCCTGGTCGCTCGACCACCGGCTGGTGGTCGTCGCGGCGGCGGTCGCCGCGTTCATCGGGGGCGTGGCCGTGTTCTTCGTCCTCCAGACCGAGTTCATGACCCCGATGGACCAGGGCGAGTTCGCGCTCAAGTTCAAGAGCGCGCCCGGCTCCTCGTTCGCCGAGACCCGAGGGCGGCTGGACGAGGTCCTGAAGGGCCTGAAGGAGTTCAAGGACGTCCAGTACACCTACGCGTCGATCGGGGCCGGCGACGCCGACACGGTCCGCGACGCGCTGGTCTTCGTGAAGCTGGTGCCGAAGAACGAGCGGGCGCGTTCCATCAAGCAGTTCATGCACGACGCGCGGCTCCGCCTGCAGAAGGTCCCGGGCGTCGTCCTCAACTTCCTGGAGGACCCCTCCTCGTTCCAGAAGCCGCTCGCGGTGCTGGTCCAGGGTGACGACATCGCGACGCTCAAGATGTACGCGGCGCAGCTGAAGCAGGAGATGTACAAGATTCCGGGAATCGTGGACATCGAGGCGACGATGGAGCAGGACCTGCCCGAGTACCGGTTGATCGTGAACCGGGAACGGGCGGCGGCGTCGGGCCTCGGCAGCTCCGCCGTGGCGAACACCGTCGCGATGCTCATCGGGGGCCAGGCCGTGTCCACCTACGAGGACGAGCAGGGCGAAGGGGTCAACGTGCGGGTGCGGCTGCCGAAGGACCTTCGCGAGGACGTCACGCAGGTGAACGACCTCAAGGTGACGGTGCCGGGTGCCCAGGGAGTCGCACTGGTGCCGCTCGCCGACCTCGTGACCTTCACCCGCGCGGTGTCGCCGGCCGAGATCAACCGCCGCGACCTGACGCGGCAGGTCACCGTGGACGCCAACCTCGACCAGCTGCCGCTCGGGACCGCCAGCAGCCTCGCCGCCAAGGCGGGCGAGAAGCTGAACCTGGCGCCGGGCTACCGGCTGGTGCAGGGCGGCGACACCGAGATGATGATCGAGTCGTTCGGCTACATGGCCGAGGCGCTCCTGCTGGCGATCATCTTCGTCTACCTGATCCTGGCGGCGCAGTTCGAGTCGTTCGTGGACCCGCTGGCGATCATGCTGTCGCTGCCGCTGTCCATCGTCGGGATGGCCGGCACGCTGGTGCTGACCGGCGACACGCTCAACATCATGTCGCTCATCGGCCTCATCATGCTGATGGGGCTCGTGACGAAGAACGCGATCCTGCTCGTGGACTACACGAAGGTCCTCCGGGCCAGGGGGATGGACCGCCGGACGGCGCTGATCACCGCGGGGAGGACGCGGCTCCGCCCGATCCTGATGACCACGTCGGCGATGATCTTCGGCATGCTGCCGCTGTTCCTGGCGATCGGCGAGGGCGCCGAGTTCCGCGCGCCGATGGCGCGGGCGGTCGTCGGCGGCCTGATCACCTCGACCCTGCTCACGCTGATCGTCGTGCCGGTCGTCTACACGATCCTCGACGACATCACGAGCATGATCTTCCGGCGCGGCGTGCGGCCGGCGAAGGTCGCCGCGATCGGCGTCCTCATCTGCGCGCTGGTGGCGGGCGGGAGCGGCACGGCGCTGGCGCAGGCAGCCTCGGTCCCGGCGCCGGCCGGCTTCTCGAGCGGTGCGCCCGCGGCGACCCTGTCGCTGGTCGCCTCGGCGGCCGCGCAGGCGCAGGCCGCGGCGGCGGCGCCACCGGCCGGGGTCAAGACGCTGACGCTCGACCAGGCGCTGGCGCTCGCGGCCGCGCAGAACCACGACATCCAGAAGGCGATCGAGTACCAGAAGTGGGTGCAGGGCAAGTACCTGGAGCAGCGCGCGAGCGCGCTGCCGCAGGCCAGCTTCTCGGGCTCGTTCGTCCGCAACTTCGACAACCGGCAGCGCGACCTGTTCAAGGACTTCCTCGGAGGCGGCTCGTCCGGCGGCTCGTCGGGCGGCGGCGGGAACATCAGCGAGATCTTCAGCGGCCGGCAGGACGCGTTCACCAGCCAGTTCAAGGTCAGCCAGGTGCTCTTCACCTGGGGCCAGGTCGGCGCGGCCATCCGCGCGGCGAAGCTGGGATTCGGCGTCGCCGATCAGCAGCTGCGGCAATTCCGTCAGGCGGTGACGAAGGACGTGACCACGGCCTTCTGCGACGTGCTCGTTGCGCGCGAGTTCCTCAAGGTCGCCGAGCTGGACGTCGCCCAGAAGCAGCGTCACCTGGACGAGGCCAGGAACCGCCAGAAGGCCGGGACGGCCACCGACTACGACGTGCTCGCCGCGCAGGTGGCGGTCGAGAACGCGCAGCCGGCGGTGATCCGCGGCCAGAACAACGTGCGCACGGCCCGGCTGCAGCTCGGCTTCCTGCTCGCCGAGACGGGCGAGGTGGACGTGACCGGCAGCCTCGAGATGCCGATCGCCGACGTGCCGCCCTACGACGCGACGGTGGCGCAGGCGATGGCGAACCGGCCCGAGTTGCTGGGGGCCAAGGACACGCGCGGCGTGTACGCCGAGCTGGTGACGATTGCGAAGGCGGGCAACAAACCCCGCGTGGACTTCGCGGCCGGCTACGGCCTCGGCCGGGTCGCGCTGCCGTCGATCTCTTCGTTCGGGTACCTGTGGAGCGCGGGCGTCGTCGCCTCGGTGCCGCTGTTCGACGGGTGGCGGACCAAGGGCCAGGTGGCCATGGCGCAGAGCGACCTGTCGCGCACGACGCTCGACGAGATGAAGCTGCGCGAGGGCGTCTCCCTGCAGGCGCGCGCCGCCATCGACGCGGTGCGCGAAGCGGCCGACGTCCTGACGGCGCTGACCGGCACGGTCACCCAGGCCGAGAAGCTGCTGTTCCTCGCCGAGAAGGGCTTCGAACTCGGCGTGAAGACGCGGCTCGAGGTGCAGGACGCGGAGGTGAACCTCTCGCAGGCGCGCGTGAACCTGGCGCGGGCCCAGCGCGACTATCGCGTGGCGCGCGTGAACCTGGAGTGGGTGGCCGGGACGCTCGACGGCGGCATGCCCGCGCCCGCCCCGACGAAGTAGGCAGGGTCTCCCAGAAGACCACACCGACCGGGCGTCAGGGAGCGGGGCGAGCGGACGCCCGGGCCGGCGCGTCGGGCCGGCAGAGTGTCCAGACGGTTCCACCCGAAAGCCAGCCGAGGCGGTCCGACGCGAGCAGCCAGGGCGGCAGCGCTCGCGTCACCGGCCGGCATCCGGCCAGCCGCGCCGCCAGCGGCACGGGTGGCCGGAGGCCTTGGTACAGGACGAAGGGGCGCCCGCCGGGCGCCTCGACTTTCGGCGCCCCTCCCTCGAGCGCCGACAGCGGAACGACCCGCACGCCCGGTGCGCGGTAGAAGTTCAGCGGCAGTTCGTCGTCGTAAGGCGCCCCGTCGGCCGAGTAGAGCGTCACCGGCGACACCTGGCTCTCCTTCCACAGCCACGCGCCTCTTTACGGTTGGGCTGGCGCGCGCGGCGGCGCCACGTCGAAACGGACTCCAGGCGCTGCGGCCCCCACGAGCCTCCGCCCGGCGTCCGGTTCGGCCGTGTCAGGTGCGGCCCGGGAGCCGGAAGGTGGGAGCCGGTATAGAATGCGCCAATGGGAAAAGACGGGCTGCTCTTCTGGGGATTCCGGCCGCCGAGGGAGCTGCTCCGCGCCCGGCTCGGCACCCTGGAGCAGCAGGTGCTCGACGTCGTCTGGACGAGCGGCGACGTGACGGTGCGCGACGTTCACGCCCGCCTCGACGGGAAGGTCGCTTACACGACCGTCATGACGACGCTCGACCGGCTCTATCGAAAAGGGTTGCTCGAGAGAACCAAGCGGGCGCGCGCGTTCCTCTACGCCGCGGCGGCGAGCCGTGCCGAGCTCGACGAAATCGTCGCCAGCGACGTGGTGTCGGGCCTGCTCGACGGCGAATGGTCCGCGCCGCTGCCGTTCCTGTCGAATCTCGTCGATGCCGTCGGCGAGCGCGATCGCGCGCTGCTCGACGCACTCGAGCGGTTGGTGAAGAGCAAGAGGAAGCAGTTGGGCCGCGGTGGGGCGAAGCCGCCGGCTGTCGACGAGGCGCCCGACCGGGAGGACCGGTGAGCGACCTGCTGTTCACGATCGTGCTGGCGCTGGCGTGGTTCGGCGCCGTGAACCTGGCGCTGTCCGCGGTGGCCGCGGCCACCGGCTGGCTGATCGAGCGCGGGGCGGTCCGCCCCCGCGGGACAGCCGTCCCGGCGGTGCTGTTCGGGCTGAAACTCCTGCCCGGCGTCGGCTCCCTGGCCTTCACGTTGGTCGTGTTCCTGCCGGCGCAGTGGCGCTTCGAGCCCAAGGGAGCCGACGAGTCGCTGGGCTATACCCTCGGCGCGTTCGCGGCGCTCGGCGCGATCACGATCGCGCTGGCCGCCCGGCGGACGCTCCGCGATGGCCGGCTGACGAGGACGCTCGAGCGCGATTGGCAGGCGAGGGCCAGCGGCCCGCGTCTCGCCGACGGCGCTCTCCCGGTGTACTGCCTGCCCGACGCGGCCCCCATCATCTCGCTCGCGGGCGTCAGGCGCCCGCGCGTGTTCGTCGCCCGCCCGGTGCTCGATGCCCTCTCGGCCGATGAACTCGCCCTCAGCCTGGCGCACGAAGGCGCGCACCACGACGCGCACGACAACCTGAAGCGCGTGCTCGTCGCCTCGTCGCCCGACCTGCTCTCGTTCTGGCCGACCGGCCACCGGCTCGAACGCCGGTGGAGGATGGCCGCGGAGTTCGCCGCCGACGCAAGGGCGGTCAACGGCAGCGAGGCGCGCGCGGTGTCGCTGGCATCGGCGCTGCTCAAGGTCGCACGGCTGACGCCGGCTCCCTCCGCGCCGCCGGCGGGCAGCGGGTTCTACGACGGCACGCTGCTGTGGGCCCGCATCGGTCGGCTCCTCGCGCCCGGCGTGTCGCCTGCACCGCCGCCCACGATCTCCCGGACCTGGTCGCTGTCGATCGCCGGCATGACCGCGCTTGCCGCCATCGCCGCCGCCGAAGGCGTCTGGTTCGGCGTGCACCTCGCCACCGAGGGGCTGGTTCGTTTCCTGCCCTGATCTGCCTCACCCCTCCCACAACGAGCGCTGGTAGTAGTCGAATCCGCGTTTCAAGATACCCGTCGGCACGGGACCGCGCCTCGTGCCGACCGGGTGCGTGAAGCCCGCCGGTGACGACGCGCGTGTGCTGCCGGAGGCACTCATCATGTCGGACCCAGGGACGGCGTTCCCGAGATCCCTGCGCTCGTTGGCCCTCGTCGTCGCGCTCACGACCGTCGCGGCGGGCGCCGCCGCGCAAACCGCTCCGCCGCCGGTGGGCAGCGCGTCTCCTTCCGCGGCGCAGGCACAGGGCACGCCCCCCGAAGCGCAGACCCCGGCACCCCAGGGCCAGGCGCAGACGCCCGAGACGCCGAAGCCGCCGCAGGACCTGCCGCGCGTGGACATCGACGTGGTCGTCACCGCGCCGCGCGTCGAGATTCCAATCGCGGAGAATCCTGCGGCCACATCGGTCGTGAAGGCGGATGTGCTGGAGGCGGCCCCTCGAGGGATCGCCGCCGAGGAGGCGCTGTGGCTGACGCCCGGCGTCAAGACCGACAACCAGGCGAACGGCGAGCGGGTGCACATCTCGATTCGAGGCCAGGGGCTGCTGACCGAACGCGGCGTCCGCGGCACCAAGGTGCTGCTCGACGGCTTGCCGCTGAACGACCCGACCGGCCTCGCACCCGACCTGTTCGACGTCGACTGGTCGTCGGTCCAGCGAATCGAAGTGCTGCGCGGGCCCTCGTCCGCCCTCTACGGCGGGGGAGGATCCGGGGGCGTGATCAACATCGCCACCAGGGATGGCGGCCCCGCCCGGATGTCGGGCAGCGCGTCGCTCGACGGCGGATCGAACGCCTTCTACAAGGTGTTCGGTGAAGGGGGCGGCACCGCCGGCACGCTGAACTACCACGCGACGGTATCAGCCACCGGGGGCGACGGCTACCGCGTCCATACCAAGTTCGACGCGGTCAACACCTACGGCAAGGTCCGGTACGACGCGGGCGGCCGGACCAAGCTCACCTTCATCGTGGCCGGCACCCATTACTACAACGACAACGCCGAGGGGCTGAACCTCGCACAGGTGCAGGAGGACCCGACCCAGGCGAACCCGGATGCGCTGAAGTACAACGAGGGGCAGCGCACCGACCGCTTCACGACCGGCATGTCGGGGCGGACGCAGTTCGCCGCGGGCCGCGAACTGTCCTATGCCGTCTACTATCGCCACACGGGCTGGTGGGAGTCGGTGCCGTCCGCGATCGACCATCGCAGCTACAACACGCCCGGCGGCAACGTCCAGTTCACCATCGATGGCCGCGCCGGGGCGGTGAGGAACCACCTGAGCGTCGGCGCCGACCTGGACTGGCAGTCGATCGACGAGTACAAGAAGGACAACGTCGGCAATGCCGTCGAAGGCGACATCCTGCTGGCCGACCAGGTGATCGCCCAGAGCGGCGTCGGCGTCTTCGCCATCGACCGTCTCGAGTTCTCGCCGAAGTGGAGCGCGATGCTCGGCCTCCGGTACGACTGGATGGACAACGACCTGACGGACAACCTCAAGCCTTCTGGCGTCGACCTGTCTGGCAGCGCCACGTTCTCGAAGGTCACCGGGCGGGTGGGAGCCGCCTACAACCCCACACCGGACATCGGGATCTACGCATCGTGGGGGCAGGGCTTCCTGCCGCCGACCACCGAGGAACTGGCCAACAACCCCGCCGCCCAGGGCGGCTTCAACAAGAACCTCGTGCCGGCGACCTCGCAGGGCGAGGAGGTCGGCGTGCGCGGCGCCTATCGCCGCCTGGCCTACGACGCGGCGTTCTTCCACCTGGACACGGAGAACGACTTCGGACGCTACCGCGTGTCGAGCCGGCCGCTCGAGACGTTCTACGGGAACCTCGGCGCCACGCGCCGCTACGGGCTGGAGACCGAGGTGTCGTACGCCCCGGCGCCCGGGGCCCTCCTCCGTGCCGCCTACACCTGGAACGACTTCCGCTACACCCAGGTGGACAGCCTGTTCGGCAGCTACACCAACACGATGATGCCGAACGCGCCGAAGAGCCAGTTCGCCCTCGACGGCCAGTACACGTTCGCCTCCCGGTTCACGGTGGGACTAGGCATCTTCGCGGTGAGCGGCTGGTACGTGGACCAGTCCAACGCCGCGTCGGTCGAGGGGTACACGCTCGTCAACCCGCGGCTGTCCTGCCGCCTGGGCCGGGCGCCGGGTCGGGTGGAACTGGTGTTCCAGGTTCGGAACCTGCTGAACTCCGAGTACATCGCCTTCACCGAGCCGGACCCGGATGGCAACTCGTACCAGCCGGGGCCCACGCGCGAGTTCTTCCTCGGCCTCCGAGTGGGCGTGGGCGGGTAAACTGAGCGGATGACCAGCGCGCGCCAGCAAGGCGGCGACCGAGCGGCTCCGGGTCCGTCCGCCCTGTCGCGGGTGCCCTGGCGGGTGCTGGCGCCGATCGCCACCGGTGTCGCGCTCGCGCTGATGCCGGTCCCCGCCGGCCTCGGCCCCGCGGCGTGGCGCTACTTCGCGCTCTTCGCGGCGGTCGTGGTCGGACTGGTCCTCGAGCCCGTGCCGGCGGCCGGCGTCGGCTTCATCGGCATGGCGCTCGCCGCCGCGACCCGCCTTGTGGCCCCCGACACCGAAACCTCGCTCAGGATCGCGCTGTCGGGCTTTGCCAGCGGCACCGTGTGGCTGGTGTTCGCCGCGTTCATGTTCTCGCTCGGCTACGAGCGGACCGGCCTCGGCAAGCGGATCGCGCTGCTGTTGGTCCGGCGCCTGGGCGGCAGCACGCTGGGCCTCGGGTACGCCGTGACGCTGGCCGATCTCGTGATGGCGCCCTTCACGCCCTCCAACACGGCGCGTAGCGCCGGCACGATTTTCCCGATCATTCGAAACATCCCCCCGCTCTACGGCTCGCAGCCAGGCCCGACGGCCCAGCGCATCGGCAGCTACCTCATCTACACGGCGTTCGCCGCCACCGCCATCACGAGTTCGATGTTCCTCACGGCGCTCGCGCCGAACCTGCTGGCGCTCGACCTGATCTCCGACACCATCGGCTACCGCTTCTCGATGGGCGAGTGGGTCCGCGGCTTCCTCCCGATCGGCGTCCTGCTGATCCTCGTCACTCCCTGGCTGATCTACCGCATCTACCCGCCGTCGATCGCCGAGAGCTCCGAGGTGCGCGACTGGGCGGCGGCCGAGCTCGCGCACATGGGCCGCGTGTCGCGCGGCGAGGTGACGATGGCGTTGCTCGCGCTGCTCGCCGTCGGGTTGTGGGTGTTCGGCGCGCCGCTGATGGAGGCAGCCACCGCTGCCCTCGTGGTGATTTCGCTGATGCTCCTGCTGCGCGTCGTGTCGTGGCAGGACGTGTTGGCGCACAAGGACGCGTGGAACGTCCTCACGCTGCTCGCCACGCTGTTCGGCCTGGCTGACGGGCTGAACAAGGTGGGGTTCGTCGCGTGGATCGCGAAAGGATCCGCGGCCGCGCTCGCCGGACTCTCGCCGGTCGTGGTGATGGCGGCGCTGGCCGCGCTCTACTTCCTCGTGCACTACATGTTCGCCAGCATCACCGCGCACGCGGCGGCCATGCTCCCGGTGGTCCTGGCGGCGGGCGTCGCCGTGCCGGGCGTTCACGCCAGGCCGTTCGCGCTGCTGCTCGCGTATTCGCTCGGCTTGATGGGCGTCCTCACGCCCTACGCCAGCGGCCCGGCGCCGGTGTTCTACGCGAGCGGCTACATTTCGCGCAAGGCGTTCTGGACCCTCGGGCTGGTGCTCGGGCTGCTGTTCCTGTCGGCGCTCCTCGCGATCGGGATCCCGTTCCTGCTGTTCCTCTACCGCGCGTGAGCGCCGCTTGCCGCGGCGCCCGCCCATGACCGCCTCTCTGGACGCGACGGTCGTCTGAAGATCAGGAGAGGCCTCCTTCGGGGACGCCTGCAGCCGAGGAGCGTGATCATGCGGAAGACCGGGATGGAACTCGCGGCGTTCACCCTGTGCGTGGCGGTGACGACGTTGCTGCCGGCGGCGTCTGGCGCCGCGCACCAGACGACGGGCGGAGCCACGGGCCAGGCGGCGAGAGAGCTTCCGCCGCCCCCGCCGCTGCCGCCGCCGAACATCGCGGGCCGCTGGGAACTCAACGTCGAGGCCAGCGACCCCATGCCGAGCGGAGGGCGTGAGCCCGGAGAAGAGAACGGCGGGGGGCGGGACGGCGCATCGGGCGGCGGGCGCGGCGGGGGCATGGGCGGGCGTGGCGGCGGCATGGGCGGCCGTGGAGGCATGGAAGGCCGCCGCGGCGGCATGGAAGGCAACCGGGGCGGCCGGGAGTCGGCTTCCGCGCAGGACGAAATGCGCCGCATCATGGAAGCTCAGCGCGTCCTGCTCATCGTGCAGCACGAAGCGAGCCTCAGCCTCACCGACGACGAGGGGCGGGTCGTGACGATCAAGCCCGACGGCGCCAAGGTCAAGGAGGAGCAGGCCGGCGAGTCGGTCGAGCGGACGTCCAAGTGGGACGGGAGGTCGCTGGTGACGCAGGTGAAGCTGAGCAACGGCGCCCGCGTGACACAGACCTACTCGAAGGTGAACGAAGGGCTGCAGCTCGTCGTGGCGACGAAGATCGAAGGCGGCCGTTTCCCCAAGCCCATGGAGTTCAAGCGGGTCTACGACCAGGCTCTGCAGTAGCGGGCCGGCTCTCGCCGCAGCGGTCCAGTGCCAGCGCCAGCGCTCGTGGGTCGGCCAAGTGCGCCAACTGAAGGTCGGCGGCGCGGAACGCTTCGACGAGGATCGGCTGGTCGAGCGCCTGCGCGCGTTCGTCGCAGAGCCGTCCTGCCTCCACTCGGACAACGGCCAGGGCGACCTCGAGGGAGCGGACGATGGTCGTGAGACCGGCGCCGAAGTAGGCGCACCAGCTGCCGAAGGCGTGCGCGGCGAGGAACCGGCCGATTGGCCCCGAGAACCCCGGCCACGCAGGCGCCACGAAGCGGGCGTCGCTTGCGCCGGTGCCGCGACGCGGCGCGCGCGGCCGGAGGCAATCTGGGATTGCCATCCTCACGACCTCGGACGCGCCGACGAGCTGTTCCTCGTTCGCCACGCCGCTATCTGCCCGATCCGCCACGGCGCTGCAACGCTCGGCGGCCTCTTCGACGGCCGTTTCCAGCGGTCGCGACCCAGGGTCCCACCCGGCAGCCTGCCTCGTCATCTCGCGAATCCGCGCCAACGCCGTCTCGGGCGCTGCGCCCGCCTCGAGGAACTCGACCGCCGCCCGCTCCCACCGGTGGAAGGCCTCGAGGTCCGTCAGCATGCCCGGCCTCAGCAGCGGAGGCAGCGCCTCGCTGGCGTCGAGGCCCTCGAGATGGAGGGGCCCGGCCAGCGAATCCGGCGCGGGCACGATCCCGCGCGCCGCGTTCTCTGCAAATGGCAGCCGCGCGACGGTCGGGCAGTAGTGCGAGAGGGACACGTAGACCTTGTCCCGTTCGAGCAGGCACCGGCGCGGGAAGTGCTGGCACGCCGAGGGCAGCAGGGCCTGCCCCAGGTCGCGGTGGATGCGGCAGCGACGAGCGCCGCCGTCGTGGAAGATGCACGCGCCCGCCGCGGTCGTCCGCAGGATGGCGCCAACGCCCGCCGGCAAATCGGGGAGGACCTGGAACGCGTCCACATCGCCTTCCGACGGCGCCAGCCGTCCGTCTTCGAGCGCCGCACGGACGGGGCCCAGCCGTTCGGTTTCGATCTGAACGGGCCAGTTCGACGTGCAGCACGCGCCCGAGTGGTGACAGCGGTAGCCGGCGTGCCGCGACAGGCAGAAGGCAGACATTCCAGGCGTACAACCTCGCAGGGCGTCAACGACGTGCAGCGGCACGGACGCGACGAGGGTCCATTCTCACGCACGGACGGACGCGCGGACCATGAGCGGGATGCGAAGGCAGTCGCCAGCGTGCCGAGGGGAGGTCGGCGTCGGGGCGGTCGGCGCGACGTCTGGTTAAGCTACAGCTTGTGAATCAAAAGCAGACGAGCTTTGCTTCCGCCTGGCGCTTCCGCCGGGCGCCGTCGCGCGGTGGAGCGCCCGATTGCCGCTGGACAGGTGATGGTAAGTCGCGTACAGCGCAAGTTCCACCCGGTTCGACACGCCTAGCTTGTTGAACACGCTGGTGAGGTGGTTCTTGACGGTCTGCTGGCTGACGCCGAGCTCGATGCCGATGTCGCGGTTCGTGGCTCCGCCCAGGACGGCTTCGACCACCTCGCGCTCGCGCGGCGTCAGCCCCTCGGCCGGCGTCGGCGGCGTCGCCGGCGTCGCCGGCAGGCCCCGCAGGGCGTGAATCAGGTCGGCGACCTGGTCGTGGCCGACCCAGCTGCCCCCGCGCGCCACCGAGCGCACGCAGTCGCACAGGTTCGACGGGCAGACGTCCTTGCTCAGGACCGCATGCGCCCCGAGCGTCAAGGCGCTGACGGCATCGAGGTCGGCAGCCGCACCCGTGAGCAGGACCACCCGCGCGTCCGCGTGCGCCGCCCTCAATTGCCGGAGCGCTTCGAAGCCATCGGCGCGAGGCATGTTCAGGTCGAGGACCAACACGTCCGGACGATGCTGGAGCACGCGGCGAACCGCTTCGTGGCCGTCCGACGCCTCGGCCACGACCGCGAACCCTCCCTCCATCGTCAGCACCAGTCGGAGGGCTTCCCGGAACATGGTGTGGTCGTCCGCAATGACGATTCGAATCTGGGCCCGGTCGCTGGTGATCATCGTGAACGACCCCGCGTCGTTGTGCCGGTCGGCGAGAACAGGAACCCGCGACGCCGCCCGTGCCCCTGCAACCCCAATGCCACTGGAATTGGTGGTTCAGAGGCCGTGCACCGCCGGTGGGTCGGCGGCAAGGTCCGCCGGGCGTCCGGGAGTGGAGGCCTCAGCGACCTGCGGCGAGCGGGCAGCCGCGCCGCGTGGCACGTCCCGGATGCGAACGGCATGGGCGGATGAAGACTTTGAAGCGGCAGGAAACGATGCGACCCGCGATCTCGTCTCTTTGCGCTAGGGAGGCGCACGATGAAGTCGTGGTGGGAGTCGCTCGTGCAGGACGTCGAGGCCGGGCTCCGGCACGCGGCCCGGAAGCCCGGGTTCCTGGTTGCCGCCATCCTCACGCTTGCCCTCGGGATCGGCGCGAACACGGCGATGTTCAGCGTCGTGTACGGCGTCCTCCTCAAGCCGCTGCCCTTCGAGCAGGCGGACAGGCTGGTCAGCGTCAGGAGCACCGCTCCCGGCATTGGATGGCCGCGCGCGGTGTTGGCGGCGGCCCAATACTTCACCTACCGGGACGAGCGGCGGGCGTTCGAGGACGTCGCCGTCTGGCAGGCGGTCCCCGCGGCCATCACCGGCGACGGCGAGCCGGAGCAGGTCACCGCGCTCATGGTGACCGACGGCTTCCTCCCGATCCTCAGGGTCGCGCCCACGCTCGGCCGACGGTTCACGCGCGAGGACGACGCGCCGGGCAGCCCGCGGCGGGCGATCATCACCTACGGATTCTGGCAACAGCGCTTCGGCGGCCGCCGGGACGTCCTCGGGCGGACGATCACCGTCAACGGATCGCCCAGCGAGATCATCGGCGTCCTCCCCCGCTCGTTCGCCTTCCTCGACGCGACGCCGTCCCTGTTGATGCCGCTCGGCTTCGACCGCTCGACGACGACCATCGTGAACTTCTCCTATCCGGGCCTCGCCAGGCTCAAGCCGGGCCTGACGCTCGAGCAGGCCCGCCGCGACGTGGCCCGGATGATCCCGCTGACGCCGCAGAAGTTCCCGCCCTCACCCGCCCTGGGCCCGACCTGGTTTGCCGACGCGAAGCTGGGGCCCGACGTCCGCTTCCTCTCCGACGACGTCGTGGGCGACGTGGGGCGCGTGCTCTGGGTGCTGATGGGGACGATCGGCATGGTGCTCCTCGTTGCCTGCGCCAACGTGGCGAATCTGTTCCTGGTCCGCGCCGACAGCCGGCAGACGGAACTGGCCGTGCGCGCCGCGCTGGGCGCCGGCCGGTGGAGGATTGCGCGGACGCTGTTGTCGGAGAGCGTGGCCCTCGGCCTCGCCGGAGGGCTCGTCGGCGTCGGTCTGGCCGCGGCGACGGTCCGCGTCGTGCGGGCGACCGCGCCGACGGCGCTGCCGCGCGTCGGGGACATCGCCATCGACCCGGTGGTGCTGCTGTTCGCGGCCGCGCTGTCGGCGGTCGCCGGGCTGACGTTCGGCCTGCTGCCCGTGTTCCGCTTCTCGTCGCCGCGCCTGGCCGCCCTGAGGGACGGCGGACGGACCGTCAGCGACGGCCGGTCGCGCAACCGCGTCCGCAGCGCGCTGGTGGTCGTGGAGATCGCGCTCGCCCTCGTCCTGCTCGTCGCCTCCGGCCTGATGTTCAGGACGTTCTCCGCCCTTCGGCAGGTCGATCCCGGCTTCGTGCGGGGCGACCAGGTGATGACCGTGGAACTGGCCATTCCGCGGGCCTTCTCGACCAACCCGGAGCTCATCATGCGCCGGCACCAGGAGATTGCCGACCGGATGGCCGGCATCCCGGACGTGCGGTCGGTGGGGATGACCTCCTCGGTCGCGATGGACGGGCAGGGGATGTCGAATCCGCTGCTCGTCGAACCCTTTCCGCTGCCCGAGGGGCAGGCGGTGCAGTCGCGCCGGATGAAGTGGATCTCGCCCGGTTACTTCGAAACCATGGGCACGCGGCTCGTGGCCGGACGCCACCTGACGTGGGCGGACGTCTACGGCTTCGCGCCGGTGCTCGTGGTCAACGAGCGGATGGCCCGCCAGTACCTGGAAGACGCCGGCCGAGGCCGTCGGGAAGCGCGCCCGGGAGTCGGCCTTGAGCCCGTGGCGGCAAATCGTCGGGGTCGTGGCCGACGAGCGGCAGGACGGGTTCGCGCAGGTGGCGCCGCCCATCATGTACTGGCCCGCCATGGTCCAGACGTTCTTCGGCAGCCCGTCGTTCGCGCAGCGCCGCCTGACCTACGTCATCAGATCGCCGCGAGCCGGTGCCCCGGGGTTCGTGGACGAGGTCAGGCGTGCCGTCCGGGCCGTCGATCGGAACCTGCCGCTCGCGCAGGTCCGCACCGTCGAGCAGATCGCCTCCGCCTCGATGGCGCAGACCTCGTTCGCCCTCGTGATGCTCGCCATCGCCGCCGGCGTGTCCCTGCTGCTCGGCATCGTCGGCATCTACGGCGTCGTGTCCTACATCGCCGCGCAGCGGACCCGCGAGATCGGCATTCGCCTGGCGCTCGGCGCGCAGACGGGCGACGTAACGGCCCTCTTCGTGCGGCACGGCCTCGGCCTGGCCGCGATGGGGCTCGGTCTGGGCGTCGCCGTGGCGGCGGGGCTGTCGAGCCTGATGTCGTCCATGCTGTTCGGCGTGAAGGGCACCGATCCGCCGATGTACGCGGCGGTGTCGGCCCTCCTGGCGGCGGTGGTGATCCTCTCGGCGTACCTCCCGTCGCGGCGCGCGGCGCGGATGGACCCGGTCGCCGCCCTCAGGTCGGACACGTAGCGCCGTGGCGCCGGTGTCAGTGCTGCAAAGCCGTCCGGCCCGGCTTCCACGACGGTGATCCCGACCAATAGCGCGGGTGCCCCATCGGCACCGACTGCGCGAGTTCGACGTTCGCCACGCGGCCGAACGCCCGTTCGCTGGCGTGCGCGCGACGCTCTCACGCGGTTATCATGGGACGCAGCCTCGAAGAGAGACGCATCCGATCCGACCGGCTGTGTGCAGCCGGAAGCGCAGCCACGACGGCCATATGCGCCACAGGACCGCACAGTTGTCACCGTTCTCGCCATGCTGAAGATTGCGACCTGGAACGTCAACGGCATCCGCGCGCGCCAGGCCCAGCTCGAGGAGTGGATGGCCCGCGAGCAGCCCGACGTCGTCTGCCTGCAGGAGATCAAAGCGGCGCCCGATCAGATCCCGGCGGCGCTCTGCGAGATGGAGGGCTACTGGTGCTACTGGCACGGCGGCAAGGGCTACTCGGGGGTCGGCCTGCACGTGCGGAAGGCGACGTTTCCCGAGCGGCCCCAGGTGCTGCACCCGCATTTCGACTTCGAGACGCGCGTGGCCATTGCGCGCCTTCCCGGGCTGGACGTGGCCTCGATCTACGTGCCGAACGGCGGAAAGGACTTCCCGGCCAAGCTCACCTTCCTCGCGGCCATGGACGCCTATGCGCGGGAAGCGCAGGAGTCGGGCGCGCGGATCGTGCTGTGCGGAGACTTGAACGTGGCGCGGACCGAGCGCGACGTGCACCCGAAGGAGCGCAAGCCGCGGGCGATCGGCCAACTGCCGGAGGAGCGGGAACTGCTCGAGCGGATCCTCTCGCGAGGCCTGGTGGACCTCGGCCGCGCATTGGACCCCGACAACGATCAGCTGTTCACCTGGTGGCCGCCGTGGCGCAACATGCGCCAGCGAAACATCGGGTGGCGCCTCGACTACGTGTTGGCCAGCGAGTCGCTCGCCTCGCGCGCCATGCGCTGCCCGGTCTATCGCGAGGTGGGCACCAGCGACCACGGCCCGGTGGTCGCGGAGTTCGAGTGAACGGCAGCTGACAGCGGAGCACGAATGCGGTCGCTGGCAGCGGACGGCACGCCGCAGGGCCGGAGGCCGCAAGCCTGCTATCCTGACGTGGTGACGCTCTCGACCGTCTTCTTCGATGCGGGCGGCGTGCTGGTGACGCCGAACTGGGATCGGGTGAGCGCGGCGCTTGCGGCGCACGGCGTGGCGGTTCGCGCCGACGCGCTTCTCGCCGCCGATCCTCTCGTGCGGCGCGACATCGACCTGGGCCTCGGCGGCGCGGCCAGCGACCGGCAGCGCGGCTGGCTGTACTTCAGCCTGATCCTGGAGCGCTGCGGCGTGGCGAGGTCGGCGGGGACGGACGCCGCGCTCGACGATCTGCAGGCCTATCATTCGACGCACAATCTTTGGGAACGCGTGCCCGGCGGCGTGCGCGAGACGCTCGTCGAACTCCGCGGCACGGGGCTGAAGCTCGTGGTCGTCTCGAACGCGAACGGCAGGCTGAAGGCGCTGTTCGAGCGGTTGGACCTCGCGCGGCACTTCGACGTGATGCTCGACTCGGCCGAAGAGGGCGTCGAGAAGCCCGACCCGCGCCTCTTCGAGCTTGCGCTGGCGCGCTCGGCGTCGCGGCCCGAGCGCACCGTCCACGTCGGCGACCTCTTCCACGTTGACGTCGAGGGCGCGCGCAGCGCCGGTGTCGAAGGCATCCTCCTCGATCCGCACGATCTCTACGCCGGCTACGACTGCACGCGGATCAAGGACCTCAGGGAGTTGCCCGAGCTGCTGAGCGGCCGTGCGCGGGGCTGAGGGCGCGAGGCCGGAGGCCGTCGCCAGCGGCGCCGGGAACAGCGCGCCCTGCGCGGGGTTGGCAGGGGCCGACCCTCAGCGGAGGAAATCGAGTGCCAGATCCTGCACCAGGGCCCACAGCACCCGGCGGCGCCAGCCGGAGGGGCGCCGGCTGGCGAGTGGAGGTTCGGGGGTGCTGGACGCGAGAGGCCTGGCCGTGGGCACACGCGCTCCCTTCGCCTGGAGTGGCCGATGTCACGGCGTTGGTACCGCCGACTGCCGACTCGCCTACTGCCTACTGCCTACTGTCTACTGCCGACTGCCTACTGCCAGCCGCCTACTGTCTACTGCCGGCTCTCCTTCACCCGCGCTTCCACCGCTCCCCACTTGATGTTGTTGAAGAAGGCGGTGATGTAGTCGGCGCGCTTGAGGCCGTAATCGATCATGAACGCGTGCTCGAAGACGTCCATGACGAGCAGCGGCGTGCAGCCCGCCGGGTGGGCGACATCGTGCTCGTTGATCCAGAAGTTGATCAACCTGCCGTTCACCGGGTCCTGGTAGAGGATCGTCCAGCCGATGCCGCGCATCGCACCCGTCGCCTTGAAGTCCTTCTCCCAGTTCTCGTAGCTGCCGAAGTCGGCCGCCAGCTTCTGCGCGAGGGCGCCGTCCCGGGCCATCGGGCTGGCCCCGAGGTTCTCGAAGTAGAACTCGTGCAGCCGCATCCCGTCGAACTCCCACCCGAGCCGCCGCTTCAGTTCGGCGTACTCGGGCGTGCCCGCCTTGCCGTCCTTCAGCATGGCGTCCAGCGTGTCGAGCACCTTGTTGGTATTGGCGACGTAGCCCTGGTAGAGCGTGAAGTGGTTCTTCAGCAGCGTCTCGCTGAAGCCGGGCAGTCCGACGAGGGCCGAGTAGTCCTTTGCGGTGTAAGCCATGCTGTGCCTCCTCTATCGCGCGGCGATTGTCGCCGGCGCGGTCGGTCGCCGGGGGAGGGAAGCTTGTGCCTCCGTGGATCAAGCTGGAATCACCTGATTAGGTACAGACGGGGCAGGGGGTGTCAAGGACCGGGCGGGGGACGCGGGCAGGTCGCAGCCGATCACGCGGATGGCTGGAGGGCCCGTGGTCCGCTGCCCACTGCTTCAATACACGAACTCCCTGACGTCGTACCTCGCCACGCGCGGCGGGGCGCCCGGGAACACGAGGCCTGAGCGGATGGCGGCGATCTGCGCCAGGCGCTCGTCGAGCGCCAGCGGGCGGAGGTCGGCGTCGGCGGCCAGCCGCGGGTACGCGGTGCCGGGCACCTCGACCAGGTCGCTGAAGTAGAGCAGGTCGCCGGCATCGAGCGCCATCTCGTTGACGGCGGCCGCGGTGTCCGCCACGTGACCGGCCGAGAACCGCCGGCCGCCAAGGCCGGCCATGACAATCACGCCGGCGGAAACGCCGCCTGCCTTGATGGCGCGGACCGTCTCCACGGCCTGGCGGCCGGTGGCCGGCTTCCTGACGAACGCCAGCAGGTCGTCGTGGCCCGACTCGAGGCCCACGTAGACCCTGCGGAGGCCGCGTTCGCGAAGCGTCGCGTAGTCGGCGGCGGACTTCTGAAGTCCCGAGAAACCGTCCACGAAGGCGTGAACCGGCCGCCGTCCTGGCGACGCCCCGGGCCGGGCCGGATGCGGGGAGGGGTTCCAGGGGGCGGCCTCGCCAAGGACGGACGCGATGGTGTCGAAGAAATCGAGCAGCCGCGGCATCGGCACCGCCAGGGCGTTCGCGGCGCCGAGGAACACCGACCGCCCGCGCAGGCTCGCGGAATCGCCAAGGTAGTCGAGCACGGCCTGCGCGTGCGCGGCGAACTCTTCGATCGGCTTCACCCGGTAGCGCTCGTGGTAGAGATCGCAGAACGTGCAGGTGCCGAACGAGCAGCCCTCGGTGGCCTGCAGTACCGATCGACAGGTACTGATCCGGCGGGAGGATGCCGATCGGGGCGAACACCGTGGCGAACCGCGCCGCGTCCCCTCGCGCCGCGCGCGAGTCGAACCGCGCGCACCGTTCGAACAGGCCGATCGACCCCGCGTCGGGCGTCGGTCCCGCACGGTCGAGCCAGCGGCCGGGCGCCGCGGCGAGCGCGTCCAGCACGCGCCGCAGCATGGCCGCGGCCTCGCCGGCCAACGCGTCCGCCTCTGCGCCCTCGATGTGCACCCGCGTGCGCGCGTCGTAGGGGCTGAGCCCGCGCGCACGTCCGTCCGCGGCCGGCGGGCCGTCGTTGGCAGAATCTGCCCTCCACTTGTGGAGCACGCGGCCGTTCAGGCCCCGTCGATAGGTGTGTCCGCTCTTCCAGAGGCTGTAGAGGCGGCCACCAAGGTCCCACGCGGCAACCCAGTCGCCCCCGACCGCCAGTGAAACGGAGGTATCCTTGACGCTCAATAGCGTCAGCCGACCCTCGAGCTGGCCGCGGAAGACCATGGATTAAGCTTAGACCAGGGACGAGGGACGAGGGACGAGGGACGAGGGAAGAAGGAAGAAGACAAGGGGCCAGGGACGAGGGATAGGGCACATGGCGCCACGCGAATCACGCGAGCCGCGCGTCGACCGTCGGGACTTCCTCCGGGCCGGAGTGGTCGGCGGCATTGGCGTGGCGGCGGGCCACGTCGGGGTGACCGGCACGGGCGCGGAGACCGCCTCTCAGGCGCAGGCCATCGCGCCGTTCGACCTCGAGGAGGCCACGATTGCCGACCTGCAAGCGCGGATGCGGTCGGGCGGGGAGTCGGCGGGATTGGTGGTGGAGAAGTACCTCCGGCGCATCGAGGCGCTCGACAAGCAGGGGCCGGCGCTGCACCACGTCCTCGAGGTGAATCCCGATGCGGCGCGCATCGCCGCCTCGCTCGATGAAGAGCGCAGGGCCAAGGGACCCCGGGGTCCGCTCCACGGCATCCCGGTTCTCGTCAAAGACAACATCGGCACCGCCGATCGCATGACGACGACGGCCGGGTCGCTGGCGCTGGAAGGATCGATCCCGGCGAAGGACGCGTTCGTCGCGCGCCGGCCAGGGGCGGAACCCCTACGCGCTCGATCGCAACCCGTCCGGATCCAGTTCGGGGACCGGCGGCGCCATCGCCGCCAGCTTCGCGGCGGTTGGCATCGGCACCGAAACGGACGGCTCGATCGGGTCGCCGTCGAACACCTGCGGCCTGGTGGGCCTGAAGCCGACGGTCGGCCTGGTGAGCCGCGCGGGAATCATCCCGATCGCCCACAGCCGTGCATTCAGCGAAGGCAGACTGCTGGGCGTTGCTTTTGCGTTCGAGCAGGCGACCAGGCACCGGCGGCCGCCGGACTTCCGAGCGACCATCAGCATGCCGTAGGCAGACGCGGACTGCCGCCTGCTATTCTGCCGACGCATGGAACTTCAGCCCGCTGCCATCCGTCCTCCTCGTCAGGGCCATTCGCCGCCCAGGGAGCACTCAATGTCCGATCTGCTGCAAGACATCCGGCTCAGCGTGCGCCTGCTGTTGAAGAACCCCGGGTTCTCGCTCACGGCCGTCCTGGTGCTGGCGCTCGGCATCGGCACGAATGCCGCCGTGTTCACTCTGGTCAACACCTTGATGTTCAAGCCGATCGTCGGCAGCGAGCGGCCGGGGCAGCTCGTCGGCATCTACAGCCACGACCGCACGCGACCCGACTCCTACCGCAGCTTCTCGTATCCGGCCTACGCCGACGTCCGCGACAACGCCAGCAGCTTCAGCCATGTGATGGCGTTCACGCTGTCGTTCGCCGGCATCGGTGAGGGCGACACGACGCGGCGAACGTTTGCCGCCGTCGTCTCGCGCAACTACTTCGCCACGCTCGGCGTGGACCTGATGGCCGGCCGCACCTTCTCCGAGGAGGAGGAGCGCCCGGGCAGCAAGACCGCGGTGGCGGTTGTCAGCTACCCCTACTTCAAGAGCCACGGCGGCGACTTGTCGCTGCTCGGCAAGACGGTGAAGGTGAATTCGCGGCCCTTCACGATAGTCGGGGTCGCGCCGCGCGGCTTCACTGGAACGTCGGCACTCGTGGCCCCCGAGGTGTGGGTGCCGATTGGCGCCAACGAGCTGGTCGAGAACGACTTCATGCGCGACGACAGCACGGCGGCCTCGCTGGCCGACCGGCGGAACCAGGCGCTGATGGTGGTCGGCCGCCTGAAGCCGGGCATCACGCCTGAAGCGGCGGCGCCCGCGCTGAAGACGCTGTCCGCCCGGCTCGAGCAGGCGTATCCCGCCGAGAACAAGAACCAGCTGTTGAGCGCGCAGCCGCTTTCGCGGGTGTCGATCACCACCAACCCCAAGTCCGGGGACGATCTCGGCGCCACTTTCGGCATGCTCATGGGCATGGCGGTCATCGTGCTGGTGGTCGCCTCCCTGAACCTGGCCAACATGATGCTGGCGCGCGGCACGGCGCGGCGCAAGGAGATCGCCATGCGGCTGGCGCTCGGCGGCGCGCGCGCCCGCATCATTCGCCAGCTGCTGACCGAGGGGCTGATGCTGTCGCTCCTCGGCGGCGCCTTCGGTTTGCTGTTGGGCTACTGGGGCACGAACGTCCTGGTGGCCACGCTCCTGCCGTTGTCGCCGGTGCCGCTCGAGGTCAACATCAACCCAGACGTGCGCGTCATGGCCGCGACGCTGGTCTTCTGCGTCTTCAGCACCGTCGTCTTCGGTCTCGGGCCCGCGTGGAAGCTCTCGCGCACGAACGTGGTCCCCGAGCTCAAGGAGCAGATCGGCGAAGACCCGCGGACACGGCTGCGCTGGTTCTCCGCGCGCAACCTGCTCGTCGCGACCCAGATCGCCCTTTCACTCGGCCTGCTGACGACCGCCGGCCTCTTCACCCGTGGCGCGATGAAGGCCGGGGAGGCGGACCCGGGATACCGCTACGAAGGGCAAGTGCTCGCGTCGGTCGACACGGGTCTGGCCGGCTACGACGAACCGCAGGGCCGGCAGGTGTACCGCCGCGTGATGGAGCGGATGCGCGGCATCCCCGGCGTGAGGGCGGCAAGCTTCTCGTCGATCGTGGCGTTCGGCGGGATGACAGAAGGCAAGACGATCCAGAAGGCGGGCACGCCTCCCGGGCGTGGCAAGGACGGTCGACAGCCCGGCGTGTCGACAGTCTACTACATCGTCGGTGCTGACTACTTCACTACGCTTGGCCTGCGTGTCGTTCGCGGGCGCGAGTTCACGGCGGCCGAGGAGCAGGACGCCGGCGCGCCGGCCGTCGCGATCATCGACGAGCCGCTTGCCCGCGGCCTGTTCGGCAACGAGAACCCGGTCGGCCAGCAGGTCCAGATCCCGGGCCGCGACGATACCCTGCCGGTGAACGGGAACGGGATCGTGGTGAACGACTCGAAGGCGGGGCCGCAGGTGATGGAAGTCGTCGGCGTGGTGCCTGGCCTCCGTCACGACCTGTTCGACAAGGCGCCGATCGCGCACATCTACGTCCCGTTCGGCCGCCAGTTCCGCAGCGGGATGAACGTGCACCTGCGGCTCGCGACGGCCGCGCCGGCTGCCGAGACGGCGGCGATCCAGGCGATCCGGCGCGAGTTGCGCGCCGTTGACGATCGGCTCCCCGTCCTCGGCCTGCAGACGATGACGCACTTCCGCGACACGAGCCTGCTCTTCTGGATCGTCAAGGCCGGAGCCGGGTTGTTCGCGGTGTTCGGTGTCGTCGCGGCGTTCCTCGCGGTGGTCGGGCTCTACGCGGTGAAGGCCTACGTGGTGGCACGGCGCACGCGGGAGATCGGCATTCGGATGGCCCTTGGTTCGAGCCCCAACGGCGTCATGTGGCTCGTCCTGAAGGAAGGGCTCGTGCTGACCGCGGCGGGGCTGGCGGTGGGGTTCTGGATTGCCGGGGGGATCGGGATGCTCGTGGGCAGCATGCTCTACGAGGTCAGCCCGTTCGACCCGGTCGTCTTCGTCGTCGCGCCGTTGCTGCTCGCGGCCGCGTCGCTGGCGGCGTGCTACCTGCCGGCGGTGCGCGCCACGCGGATCCAACCAACGGTGGCACTGCGGATGGAGTGAGGGAAACGGTCAGTGCATCCCCGCCATGCCGCAGGCGCCCGGACCGCCCGGCACGCCGCAGCTGGCGCACGGGCTGTCTGCCGGGATGCGCGCGCCCGCCGGCGATCCCTGCACGCTCACCGCGAACGTGGACAACTGCTTCTCCAGTCGTTCCCCATGGCACTCCGGGCACGACGGCGCCACGCTCGCCCTTGTCAGCTGCTCGAACCGGTGCCCGCACGACTCACAGCGATATTCGAATAGAGGCATTCTGTAGTCCTCATCGGCCTGCGGCGGGCGTCCTGCGGCTCGCGGCCGGCCCTCGGGTGGCAGTTTCTGCAGTTTGGTGTCTTGCCCTAAAAGAAACGGCTCCGACACCGTTTCTCCGCGGTTTGGTGGCTTGCCCTAAAGAAAACAGCTCCGACACCGCTTTCCCGCTCGGTTGCATCCTGCGGGCGGCCGTGATATTCCTGCCGCACAATACCCCTGCCACCCACCCGAGGATCCATGATCGCACGACTTCACCATTCCCGGTTCGTCTGGCTGTCTTTCGGCATCCTCGCCTTGTCGGCGTTCCTGACCGCCCAGGAGCCGCGGCAGTCGGCGTCGGCCGCTCCACTTTCGGAAGATCGGCTGATGGCCGTGATGCACGGCATCTCGAGCCACACGCTCCTCGACTACGTGAGGGAGATGGCGTCGCCGAAATACGCCGGCCGCCTCACCGGCACGCCGGGTTACGACGCCGTGGCGAAGTGGACGGCCGATCTGCTGGCGTCGTGGAAGATCGAACCGGCGGGCGACGGGGGCACGTACTACCAGAGATTCCCCGACCCTTACACGCTCGTCCTGCCCGGTGGCTCGCTCAGCCTCGACGTCAGGCTGCCGAACGGCGACGTGGTGAAGCGGCCGTATGTCTTCGAAGAGGAGTTCTACCCCGGCTCGACGTCGGATTCGGGCGAGGTCACGGCGGAGGTGGTCTACGTCGGCTTCGGCACGACCGCCCCCGAGCTCGGGTACGACGACTACGCCGGCGTGGACGTCAAGGGCAAGCTCGTGATGATGGAGCCCGAGTCGCCGGTCGGCCCCGACCGCGATCCCGAGCTGTTCAAGAAGTGGCGGACCTATTCCTTCCACGACTACAAGATGCAGAACGCCGCGAAGCACGGTGCGGTCGGCGTCGTCTACAACTACTTCATCGTCAACCCGAACTGCGTCTTCATCAAGGGCTTCCAGTGGGCGGCGGCGAGCGAAACGGTGTGGAACGACGTGTTTGCCGGCACCGGGAAGACGCGCGACGGCGTCGTGCGCTCGATCACGACGACGCTGAAGCCGGCCTCCTTCGACACGGGCAAGGTGATGACGATGCAGAACGTCACCGAGCATCACCCGGAGGGCGTCGGCTCGAACGTGATCGGCGTCATCGAGGGCGCCGACCCCGTCTTGAAGCAGGAGGCGATCGTGATCGGCGCGCACCTCGACCATCTCGGCCTGAACCCGGTCCTGATGCCCGGCGCGCACGACAACGCGTCGGGCGTCGCCGTGCTGCTGGGCGTCGCCGAAGCGCTCGCGTCGTCGGGCATCCCGTTCAAGCGGTCGATCGTGTTCGCGATCTTCGGCGCGGAGGAACAGGGTGTGAAGGGCTCGGAGTTCTACGTGGCGCATCCGTTCGTGCCGAACGCGAAGACCAGAGCCATGCTGAACCTCGAGAGCGTCGGGCGCGGCGAGTCGATCGGCGCCGGCTCGGGCCGGAACTTCCCGCAGCTCTGGGAAGTGATCGACCGGATGAACAAGAAGTACATCCACCGTCCGGTGTCCGCGAGCGCGAACGCGAACCTCGCGCGGCCGCGCCAGGATGCCGCCCACTTCCTCTGGGCCAACGTCCCGACGATCTCGTTCGGCGTCGGCGGCGCGAAGCCGCTGCCCTACCCGTCGTACCACACGACCAGGGATTCGCCCGAGATCATCACGCCGGAGATCATGGAGGACCTTGCGCGCCTGCTGTTCCTGACGACGGTGGAACTGGCCGCGAAGTAATCGGAGTTGGCCCATCAAGCCAGGGCCGGATCGACCGATACACAGGCAGAGATCCTCGGTAGAGGTGTCTCTGCCGACGTGTGCGTGTCCGGGCGCTTGGCCATGGAACCCATCCTCGTCCTCCGACGACTGCTTCGTGCTTGCGGGCGCGTTCGCCTCGCGGTCGCGATCTGCCTCGTCGGGGTGCTGCCGCCGGCGCCCGCCTCCGCCCTCGATCCCCACGTTCGCCTCTCGCAATACGCCACGCTTTCGTTTCAGATCGAACAGGGGCTTCCGCAGAACAGCGTCCAGGCCCTCGTGCAGACGCGCGACGGCTACCTGTGGCTCGGCACGCAGGCGGGGCTCGTCCGATTCGACGGCGTCCGGCTGGCCATCTTCGACAGGGCCTCGGTCCCCGAGTTGAAGCGCGACAACATCAGGGCGCTCGTCGAAGACCAGGACGGCCGCGTCTGGATCGCCACCGACGCCGGCCTCCTGTCGCTCCTCAACGGCCGCTTCTCCCCGCTCGGCGACGCTGGGCGCCTGCCGTCGCAGCAGATCCGCTCGCTGCTGATCGGCCGGGACGGCACGCTGTGGATCGGCACCAGCGCCGGCGTTTCCCGCCTGAAGGACGGCCGCCTCCTCTCGCCGGTCGTCGTGCCCGGCACCGAGAAGCTTGCGCCGTCGCGGATCGTCGAGGCGCGGGACGGTTCCATCTGGCTCTGCGCGGCTTCGGGCCTGCACCACCTCGTCGAGGGAGGCGTCCGCAGCTACGACACGACCCGCGGACTTCCCGACGACACCGTCTACGCCGCCTACGAGGACCGCGCCGGCGTGCTCTGGATCGGCACCGGCCGCGGCCTCGCGAAACTCAGCCGCGGAGTGGTCGAACGCGTTCCGATGCCGGTGGACGACTCGGTGCACGCGGTGTTCGAAGACCACGAAGGTGCGATGTGGCTGGGCCTCGAGCGGCGCGGCATCGTCCGGCTCCACGAGGGACGGACCGAGGTCTACGGCATCGCCGAGGGCCTTGCCGGCAACTACGCCGTCGACTTCGTCGAGGACAAGCAGGGGAACGTCTGGGTGGCGATGTTCGACGCGGGCCTGACGTGCCTGCGCCAGACGCCGTTCTCGGGCTTCGGCACGCGCGAAGGCCTGCCGAGCAACGACCTGCAGACCATCCTGCAGACGCGGTCTGGAGAGATCTGGCTGGGCACGAACACGTCGGGCGTCACCCGGCTGGCTGACGGCAGCGCGACGACCTACAGCGTCAAACAGGGCCTGCCCGACGAAGTGGTCATGACGCTCGCCGAGGGCCGCGACGGCAGCGTCTGGATCGGCACGCGCCGCGGCCTCTGCCGGTTCGTCGGCGGAAAGGTCGTGCCGGTGCCGGATCCCGACGGGTTGCTGAAGGCGGGCCTGCGGTGCCTGCTGCAGTCGTCCGGCGGGACGCTGTGGGTCGGCACCAGCGACGCCGGGCTCGTGGTGCTGGAGGACGGGAAGCTTCGCGCGTTTCCGACCCGGGGCGACCCGATGCCGCGCGCCATCCAGGCGATGCTGCTGTCGAGGTCCGGCATCCTGTGGCTCGCCAGCGACAGCGGGCTGACGGCGATCCAAAACGGCCACGCGAGGACCTACACCACCGAGGACGGCCTGGCCGAGAACGACGTCCTCTCGCTCTACGAGGACGCCGACGGCGCGCTGTGGGTGGGCACGTTCGGCGGCGGCGTCAGCCGGTTCAAGGACGGCATCACGACGATCACCCCGCAGCAGGGCCTGTTCGACAACTCGGCCTTCGCAATTCTCGAGGACGACAACGGCTACCTGTGGATGTCGAGCAACCGCGGCATCTTCAAGGTGCGCAAGTCGGACATGAACGACGTTGCGGCCGGGCGGGCGACGCGCGTCCAGTCGCTTGGATACGCGGTGGCCGACGGCCTGCGCGGCACGGAGGGCAACGGGGGCACGCAGCCCGCCGCCTGGAAGATGAAGGACGGCCGCCTGTGGTTCGCCGGCATCCGTGGCGCGTCCATCGTCGACCCGCGGCCGGTCACCGTGTCCACGCCGGCCGTGCTGATCGAGCGGATGATCTACGGCCGCAACGAGGTGCCGCTGTCCGGCGACGCCATCGATCTGCCGCCGGGCATCGGCGATGTGACCTTCGAATACACCGCGGCCGACTACCAGGCGCCGCAGAGCATCGAGTTCCGCTACCGGCTGGACCCGTTCAACCCGGACTGGGAGGAGCCGCGCGAGCGGCGGGCGGCCTTCTACACGCGCGTGCCGCCGGGCACGTACGAGTTCCGGGTGGAGGCGCGCAACAAGGGCGGGTCGTGGAGCCCGGTGGCGGCTACCGTGAAGTTCCGGGTCCGGCCGCACTACTACCAGGCCACGTGGTTCTACGCGCTCGGCACGCTCGTGGTGGCCCTCGTGGGCACCAGCGCCTACGGCCTGCGCGTTCGCGGAATGAAGGTGCGCCAGCGGACGCTCGCCCGCCTGGTGGACGCGCGCACGTCCGAGCTGCGCGCGGAAGTCGAGGCGAGGCGCCAGGCACAGACCTGGCTCGAGCGCGAGATCGCCGAGCGCGAGCTGGTGCAGGCCGAGCTGGCGCGGGCGATGGCGCGCGCCGAGGCGGCGAACCTCGCGAAGGGCATGTTCCTCGCGAACATGAGCCACGAGATCCGCACGCCGATGAACGGCATCCTCGGCATGACCGAACTGCTGCTCGACTCGACGCTCGCGCCCGACCAGCGCGAGCACCTGGGCATGGTGCGCAGCTCGGCGCAGTCGCTGCTGACGGTCATCAACGACGTCCTGGACTTCTCGAAGATCGACGCCGGACGGATGGAGCTCGAAGCGATCCCGTTCAACCTGCGCGACTTCGTCCGCGAGACGGTTCCTCCGTTCATCGCGCTCGCCGCCGACAAGCAGCTCGAGCTGCGCTGGTCCGTCGACAGCGCGGTACCGCCCGCGGTCGTGGGCGACCCCGGCCGCCTCCGGCAAGTCATCGTGAACCTGCTGGGAAACGCGGTCAAGTTCACCGAGGCGGGCTCGGTGGCGCTGGTCGTCGACAAGGTCCGCGCCGACGCGCAAACCGTGGTCCTGTCGATGCAGGTGCACGACACCGGGATCGGCATCGCGCCCGGGAAGCTGACCGCCGTGTTCGAGCCCTTCACGCAGGCCGACGGGTCGATGACGCGCCGGTACGGCGGCACCGGCCTCGGCCTCACGATTACCGCGCAGCTCGTGCGGCTGATGGGCGGGGAGATCACCGTGCAGAGCGAGGTGGGGCGCGGGACCAGCTTCGCCTTCACGGTCAGGCTGGGCCTCCCGGCGGCACAGGAGGAGGCGGCCCCGCACGGACCGGGTCAGGCGGACCCGGCGGGCGTCGCGACCGCTTCGCAGGGCCGCCGGGTGCTGGTCGCCGAGGACAACCTGGTCAATCAGCGCCTGATTGGGCGCCTGCTCCAGAAGTGGGGGCACGAGGTCACCATCGTGTCGTCCGGCGAGCAGGCGGTGGCGGCGACCGCGGCGACGCTCTTCGACCTCGTGCTGATGGACGTGCAGATGCCGGGGATGGACGGCTTCGAGGCGACGCAGGCGATTCGCGCGCGAGAGGCCGCCACCGGCGCCGCCCACCTCGCGATCGTGGCGCTCACCGCCCACGCGATGAAAGGCGATCGCGAGCACTGCCTCGAAGCCGGCATGGACGGCTACGTGTCGAAGCCGGTCGAAGCGGCCGAGCTGCAGCGGACCATCGCCTCGATGACGGCGCCCGCCGTGGCGCCATGACCCCCGCCAGAATCGCGGTCTCCTAGTCCAAGAGCTCGATTGGGTCGACATTGACCGTGGAGCGGCGGCGATGCCCATGGCGGGTGACCGGGCAGGCGGCACCTGGCGCCGGTGGGCCGCCGCGCCCCAGGGCCCGAGCGCCGGAGGGCGCGAAGTCCGGGGCGCTCGATCCAGCGAGAGCGCGCGAGCGGGAGTCGTCGGCGAGACCACGCGCGGAGCGGTCGCGAGCTTCGTCCGCTCGTCGCACACGCCCGCCGGCGCCAGCCCGTGCCGGCTGACCGGGCAGGACCCGCCCGGGTCGTCGACGCAATCGAGCTCCTGTCCATTCAGCGCGTGAGCGTGATCTTGTTCAAGCCGCGCGGCGACTCGGTGTCGAGCCCCTTGGCGCGCGTGAGGTGCAGGCAGAACACCTGCGCCGCCACCACCGTGACGATCGGCGTGAGCCATTCGGCGATGCCGGTCGGCAGGCGCACCGGGGTGTTCGCGATGGCCAGCGCCTCGTCGCGGTCGGACAGCACCAGGAGTTCGACCAGCCGCTCCTCCACCACGCGTCGCAGCAGGGCGAGCGTGTCGCCGAACACCGCGCCGCCCGGAGCCGCGGCCAGCACCGGGAAGCCGCGCTCGAGCAGCGCCATCGGACCGTGCTGGAAGTCGGCTGACGAGTACGGCTCCGCCACGACGTAGCTCAGTTCCTTGAGTTTCAGCGCCCACTCGAACGCCGTCGCGTAGTTGAATCCCCGGCCGAGGACCACGCAGTGGTTCATGAACCGATACCGCTCCGCGCGGGCCGCAATCTCGCGTTCCTGTTCCAGCACCTGCGCCACCGCCGCCGGCACGCGCGACAGCTCGTCCCACCGGGCTCCGTCGTCGGCGAGTGCGGCCGAGAGCATCGCCACCGCCATCAGCTGCGCCGTGTACGTCTTCGTGGCCGCCACGGCCCGTTCGTCGCCGGCCGAGATGTTGATGACCGACCCGGCCGCCCGCGCGAGAGGCGAGTCGGGGGCGTTGACGATGGCCAGCGTCTCGGCCTCCTGGCGCCGGCCTTCCTCGAGCACGGCGACGATGTCGGGCGACTGGCCCGATTGGGAGATGCCGACCACCAGCGAGCTGCCGATGGCGGGCGGGCGCTTGTAGACGGAGAACAGCGAGGGCGCAGCCAGTGCCACCGGCAGGCCGTTGTGGATGCCCCACACGTACTTCGCGTAGAGGCCCGCGTTGTCGGAACTGCCGCGAGCGGCGAGGAACACGGTGCGGATCTCGCGCGACCGCACCCGCGCGGCGATCGCGCGGATCGCGGCCGCCTGGCTGTCGAGAAGGCGGGCCAGCACCGCCGGCTGCTCGTGGATTTCGCGTTCGAGCGCCATCGCGTCAGCCCTGGAATCTGGCCACCCGGCTTTCGACGTCGGCCCGGAACCGGTCGAGGCAGCCCCTGACATAATCCGTCGGCGAGAGCGACGGGTCCGCGATGAGCGGCGTGAGGTCCATCGCGTACGCGAGCGAGGTCGCCGAGTCGGTGACCGAAGACGCGGCGTAGGTGGCGTGGGCGCGCCGCCGGCCCTGCGTCGCCAGGTCGTACCGTTTGCCGCCGCAGATCTGCGAATCGAAGACGCCGAGCAACGCTGCCTGCAGGCTCTCGCGCGCCGACAGGTCGAACCGCACCTTCTCGGCGTCGGGCAGCCAGTCGAGGTCCCGCCAGACCTCGCAGCCGTAGAGCCGCCCGGGGCGAACGCCGGGCGGCAGGCGGCGGAGGGCGGCGATGGTGCGGAGCGCGACCGCGACGTGCGTATCGTGCTTGTCGGCGAGGTTGTGCGTGTAGACCACGTCGGGCCGCGCGGCGCGGACGACCTCGGCCAGGTCGTCGACCGGCCGCTCGTCGGCCGTCTCCTTCACGGCGGCAGACGGATGGTCCAGCAGGACGACCGCGGCATACTCGCCGACGTGCGCCGCCTTCTTCTGCTCGCGCCGCCGCACTTGCCGCATCTGCTCGTCGGTGTAGTTCTTGTAGAGGTCGTCGCGCGGGGAACCCGCGCCGTCGGTCACCACGACCCCGGTGAACCAGCGGTCCGGGTGCTGGTACGCCGCGAGGATCCCGTCCGCCGCCATGATCTCCAGGTCGTCCGGGTGGGCGGCGACGGCGAGGTGCGTGGTGCGCGCGAGCGCGCCGGCGGTGTCGAGGCCATCGGGCACGTAGATCTCGGCGCCGGGCAGGCTCAGCCTCATCCCGTGAACCTCCGCCGCCTATCATACGTCTCACTGGTACTGGTTGTCCGCGAATCATATGGCCTTCCACCTGTCCCAGCCCGCCCGTGCCCTCCTGAAGGACAAGGGCTTCACCGTCGCCGCGTCCACGACCCTCGCCATCTGCATCGCGGCGAACGTGGTCCTGTTCAGCATCGTCCACTCGGTCCTGCTGAAGCCGCTGCCGGTGCCCCAGTCGGACCGCCTCGTCTTCCTCTACAACAGCTACCCGGGTGCCGGGGCGGAGCGCGGCAGCAGTGGCGTGCCCGACTACTTCGACCGGGTGCAGGGCCTGAAGGCGCTCGAGAGCCTGGCGCTCTACACCATGCGCAACCGGAGCACCGGCGAGAGCGGGAGACCCGAACGCGTGCTCGCGATGGAAGTGACGCCGTCCTTCTTCCGGGTGGCGCGGGTCAAGGCCGCCCTCGGGCGGACGTTCACGGAGGACGAGGGAGAGGTGGGCCACGACGACCGGGTGATCCTGAGCCACGGGTACTGGATGGAGCGCTACGCGGGCGATCCGCGCGTCATCGGCCGCGAGCTTCGGCTCGACGGCCGGCCTTGCACGATCGTCGGCGTCATGCCGGCCGCCTTCACCTTCCTCGAGAGCGAGGCGCGCATCTGGAAGCCGCTCGCGTTCACCGCCGAGCAGAAGTCGGACGAGGCGCGGCACAACAACAGCTGGGACAGCATCGGCCGGCTGCGCGACGGGGCCACCATCGGCGAGGCGCAGGCGCAGGTGAACGCCCTCAACGCCGCGGCCCTCGACCGCATCCCCGAGTTGAAGCCGCTGCTGATCAACGCCGGGTTCAACACCAGGATCGTGCCGCTGAAGGACGACCTCGTCCGCAACGTGAAGGGGCGGCTGTACCTGCTCTGGGGCGGCACGCTGTTCGTCCTGCTCATCGGGTGCGTGAACGTGATCAACCTGGCGCTGGTCCGGGCGCGCGTCCGCCTGCGCGACCTGGCGACGAGGCTGTCGCTCGGCGCGAGCCGGGCGGCGATCGCCTGGCAGGTATGGTCCGAGAGCCTGCTGTTGACCGTCTCGAGCGGCCTGCTCGGCCTGGCGTTCGGCTGGGCGTGCCTCCGCGCGCTCGGCCGCCTCGACCTCGCGCAGATTCCGCGGGGGGCCGAGATCCAGCTGGGCGTCGTGCCCGTGCTGGTCACCGTCGCCCTCTCCATCGTGCTCGGCTTCGTCATCGGCACGTTTCCCCTGGCGTCGGTGTTCAGCGTCACCCTGGCGTCGGTGTTTCACGACGGCGGACGGACCGGCACCGGCGGGGGCGGGGCCCGCGTCGTGCGGCGCGTGCTCGTGGTCACCCAGGTCGCGGTGGCGTTCGTGCTGCTGATCGGCACCGGCCTGCTGCTGGCGAGCTTCCGCCAGATCCTCGCCATCGATCCGGGCTTCGATGCGAGGGGCGTGCTGACGGCCAGCGTGCGGCTGCCGGCCGCGCGCTACCCGGGCGACAAGGAATTGCGGGCGTTCACCGGCGAGGCGCTCCGGCGTCTGCGCGGGATCGCGGGCGTCACGAGCGCGGGCGCCACCGACTCGATCCCCCTGGGCGACAGCCACAGCGACAGCGTGATCTTCGCCGAGGGCTACCAGATGAAGCCGGGCGAATCGGTGATCTCGCCGAACCGGGTCGAGGCGTCGGCCGGCTACTTCGAGTCGATGCGCATCCCCCTGGTGCGCGGCCGGTACTTCGACGACCGGGACACCGCGGACTCGCTGAAGGTCATCATCGTGGACAAGAAGCTCGCCGCCCGGTTCTGGCCCGGCCAGGACCCGATTGGCCGGCGGATGTACCGGCCCGACAGCGCGAAGGATCTCACGGCGCCCACCGACACCACCCGCTTCCTCACGGTCGTCGGCGTGGTGGGTGAGGTGAAGATGGACGGACTGGTCGGCGCCAAGGACCCGGTCGGGGCGTACTACCTGCCGACCACGCAGGACACGATTCGCAGCATCTCGTTCACGCTGCGATCGGCCGGCGAACCGGCCGCCCTCGCGCCCGCCCTGCGCGCGGCGGTGGCCGCCGTGGATCCCGAACTGCCGATCTTCTCCGTGAAGACGATGGAACAGGTGACCGACGAGTCGCTCGTCACGCGCCGGTGGCCGATGCTGCTGTCGATGGGATTCGGCGTCGTGGCGCTGCTGCTCTCGGCGCTCGGCATCTACGGCGTGCTCGCCTACCTGGTGACGCAGCGGACGAAGGAGATCGGGATTCGAGTGGCCCTTGGCGGGACGCCCGGACGGATCTTCGAGCTCGTGCTGCGCGAGGGCCTCGCCCTGCTCGCGGCCGGCATGGCGGCGGGCGGCGTGGGCCTGCTGACGCTGCGGCGCGTGCTCGAGGCGCAGCTCTACGGCGTCACGCCCGGCGATCCCGCCGTGATGGTGGCCGCCGCGCTGCTGCTCGGCGCCGTCGCGCTCGTCGCGTGCGCGATCCCCGCCGGCCGCGCCACGCGCATCGACCCCGTGATCGCGCTCAACGCCGAATAACCGAGAGGCCGCAAGTCGGAGTCGTGCTGAAGCCCCGCGCCACAGCGACAGACGGCTCCGAATCGTGAACGGCCATCTACCGCGCCAGCCGGACTGCCGCGTCACGGTTAACCAACGGCCCCGCTCGTGCGTATCACCGGCACAAGGAGTTGCTGCCGATGAACGCTCGACGCCTGACGGTTGCCGGTTCGCTGTTGATTGCCCTCTTCGCGGTTTCCCGGCAGGCCGAGTGTGCTCGCCAGGGGCCCACCGGCGGCGTGCCGCCGGTCCGGGCCGTGCAGCCGGCCCAGCCCGTTCCACCGGTTGCCCCGCGAGCGGCCACACCCGGTCCCCGCCCGGAGGCCGCCGAGCAGACGCGGCGGGCGCTCCGCCAGGTGCTGGCCTACTACAGCCCGAACCTCGGAAGGGTGCTCGCGCTCGACCCGCTGCTCCTGCAGAATCCGTCGTACCTGGAGCCGTATCCCGATTCTGACGGCCTTCCTCGCCCAGCACCCCGAGGTCGCCCGCAACGGGGCCTACTACCTTTCGGAATTCCGCTCGGACTACTCCTCGCCGCCCGACCGTGAGACCCAGATGATTCGGACGTGGAACAACATGTTCGCGGGGTTCTTCGTCTTCCTGGGATTCATCGTCGTCACGGGCGCGCTCGTCTGGCTGGTGAAAACGCTGGTGGACTACCGCCGCTGGTACCGCCTGTCGAAGGTCCAGACCGAGGCCCACAGCAAGCTGCTCGACCGATTCACGGCCAACGATGAGCTGCTGGCTTACATCAACACCCCGTCCGGCAAGCGGTTCCTGGAGTCGGCGCCGATCATGCTGGACGCATCGTCTTCCATCGCCAGCCCGCTGAAGCGTATCCTGTGGGCCATCGAGATCGGCGTGGTGCTGGTGTGCGGCGCGGGCGGGGTCCTGGTGGCCAGCTTCAACGTGCCCGCCGAGTTCGTGCAACCGTTCTCGGTGGCGGGCGTCTTCGTCGTGTCCCTCGGCGTGGGCTTCATCCTGGCGGCCCTGGCGTCGTATCTGATCTCGAGACGGCTGGGCGTGCTGCCGTCGCCGGCTTCGTCGGGCGCACGCGACGCCGATGCCCGGCCGTCGGAGTAACCCGGAGGACCCGCAGGTGGCCAGAGACCTGGTGGTGGCAGGTGTCGGGCGCGTGGGTGAGGAGGCGTTCGACGCCGACGAGCCGATGTCGATGGACGAGGACGCCTTCGCCGCGTTCTACGAGCTGACCTCGCGCGCGCTCTGGGCCTACCTCTCGCACGTCACCGGCGACCCCCAGGCGGCCGACGACCTGGTGCAGGAGACCTACATCCGGTTTCTCGGCGCGAATCGCCGATGGGAGAGCGACGCCCACCGGCGCAACTTCCTCTTCCGCGTGGCGACGAACCTGGCGCGCGACCGGTTTCGAAGGGATCGCCTGCGGCGGACGGAATCGTTGGACGACAGGACGGCACGAGGCGCGTCCGACGAGGGGCGGCGCGGGCCTGGCGAGGTGTGGCGCGGGCCTTCAGGCCCGCGACCCGTGGACCCGGAATCCCGCACCGACCTCGGCCGGGCGCTCGCGCGCCTGTCGCCGCGCGAGCGCGAACTGCTGTGGCTGGCGTACGCCGAGGGGTCGTCGCACCGGGAAATCGCCGACGCGCTGGGCTTGCGGGCCGGCGGCATCCGCGTGCTGCTGTTCAGGGCGCGCCGCAAGCTGGCGGGACTGCTGCGCGGGTCGGGGCGGGGAACGGTGACGCCATGAGAAGGGAATGCCGGCGCTCGGCGGAAGTGGCCGCAGCCGTCGTGAACGGCGAGCGCTTCTCGGCGGGAGACGACGACTTGCACCGGCACGTCGCCTGCTGTAACGCCTGCGCAGACCTGGCCCTGGTGATGACGTCGCTGCGCGCCGAACGCGAACGATCGCGCAGGAGTTCGTCGGTGCCCTCGGCGGGACTCGTGTGGTGGAGAGCGCAGCTCCGCCAGCGGCAGGAGGCCGCCCGCAGGGCCGCCGCGCCGGTGGCGGCCGTGCACGTCGTCGCGCTCGCGCTGGCGCTGGGGCTGGCGGCGTTCCTGGCGTGGACCCTGGGCGGGTCGGCGGTCATTCCCATCCTCGGATCCCATCTGCCATCCCTGCTGCCGGCCTCGTTCGCGGTGCCGGCAGCCTCGGCCGACGACGGCCCGTCGCTGGTGCGGTACACCCTGATCCTTGCCGCCACCGCCTCGCTCATCCTCGGCCCCGTGGCGCTGTACTTCGCGTTGCGGAAGGACTAGCCGGCCGCCGAGAGCGTCGGCCGGAATGCGAAATGCCAAATGCCAAATGCCCAATGCAGCACGCGTTGAGGCATTGAGCATTGTGCATTGTGCCTCGCCAGGTCCGCCCTACTTCGGGTCAGGCCGGAGCGAAACCTGAGCTGCGGAGCGGATGTTGTCGGATAATACCTGCGACCACATGTCCCGCCCGCTCCTTTGGCTCATCGCAGGTTTCGCGGCGGCCGGCATCCTCTGCGCCGGCACCGTGGCGCTCGGCGCGCAGGATCCGCCGGCGCAGGCGCCGGTCACGGCGCCGATCCCGTTTGCCGACTGGCTCGTCCAACTGAGGCAGGACGCGCTCGCGCGCGGCATCAGCCAGGCGACGGTGGACGCCGCGCTGACCGGCCTCGAGCCCCTGCCCGTCGTCACCGAGCGCGACCGCACGCAGCCCGAGCGCACGCTGACGATCGACCAGTACCTCAAGCGTCGGCTGGACAGGAAGACCGTGAACGCCGCTCGCGCGATGGCCGACCGCCACGCGTCGCTCCTGGCGAAGGTGTCGGCCCAGTACGGCGTGCCCCGCGGGATCATCGTGTCGGTCTGGGGGCTCGAGTCGAACTTCGGCCGGTTCAGCGGCGTCCGGCCGACGATCGCGGCGCTCGCGACGCTCGCCTACGACAACCGGCGCGCGGCCATGTTCCGCCAGGAGTTGTTCGCGGCGCTCGAGATCCTCGACAAGGGCGACATCGACCTGGCGAAGATGAAGGGGTCGTGGGCCGGCGCGATGGGGCAGCCGCAGTTCATGCCCTCGAGCTACCTGAAGTACGCCGAGGACTTCGACAAGGACGGCCGCCGCGACATCTGGGGATCCGAGCCCGACGTCTTCGCGTCGATTGCGAACTTCCTGCAACAGAGCGGGTGGGCCGCGGGCAAGGGGTGGGGACGCGCGGTCGTCCTTCCGAAGGAGGCGGGCGCCGCGATCGAAGCGGCGGCGCCGCTGCGCACCGTGGGCTGCGAGGCGACGCGGCAGATGACGGAGGGCCTGCCCCTGTCGCGCTGGCGTTCGCTCGGCGTCACCCCGGCTTCGGGCGGGCAGCTGCCGAAGTCCGACTCCGTGGCCTCCCTCGTCCGCGCCGGCGCGCGCAACTTCCTCGTGTTCGACAACTACTCCGTCCTGCTCGAGTACAACTGCGCGCACGCCTACGCGCTGGCCGTGGCCCTGCTCGCCGACAGGATCCCTGCACGGTAGTCGGGAGGCTGACGAGCCTCGCCGACTACTTGTCGTACCCCTGGCTGACGTAGCTGTTCGCCACGTCGGACTTCAGGACGACGAACGTCTGGAAGAAGGGCAGCGTGTAGCGGCCCTCGGGCAGGCGGGACACCTGCAGCGGCAGCCCGTTCTTGATGTGCCAGTCGCACAGCCGGTCCCAGATGTCCGCGCCCACGTCGATGTAGTCGGGGAACTTGTTGCGCCCCTTCAGGAAGGTGCGCTGCTCGTTCCGCACGCGCTCGACCTCCTGGCAGTCGTTGGCGTTGCACGTGGCCCGGGCCCGCCTCAGCTCCTCGCGGATCTCGGTGAGCAGCGACACCACCTTCTCGTCGGAATCCTTCTGCGGCACCGGGGAGGGCGCCGATGCTGGCGTGTCGGCCGACGCCGAGGCCAGGGCCCCAGCCACGATCCCGCCCGTGACCACCTCTCGCCTGGTCATCACCGTTCACCTCCTTCACCCACTACGAGATCCCGTAGAACGTCTCGACCGCCACCGGCACCTTTCGGCGCACGGTCTCGGCCACCGCATCGAGCTCTTCGTCCGACAGCGGCGACACCGTCGGTTCCGCGGGCTTGCGCGCGATGGTGTAGAGCTGCACGTTCTTGATCGCCCCGCCACTTGCGAGCAGCGCGTTCAGCCGCGCGCAGTAGGCGTCCACCTCGGCGGCAGGGACCGGCTGGCCGCTGACCCGCATGAACAGCGACTGGATGACGACGGGGCGGCGGCGGGCGGCGTCGAGGACGTTCTCGAGCACCTGCTCCAGAGAGACGTTCGGGCGGTCGATCAGTTGGAAGAACTCTTCGGTCCCGGCGTCGAGCTTCGCCCAGATCTCGCCGTTGTTCGCGTCGAGCACCTCGAGCGCCTCCCGGACGGCCGGCTTCGCCAGGTAGGCGGCGTCGGTGATGAGGACGATCTTGGTGTCGTCGAGGCCGAACCGCGCGCGCGCGCCCGCCGCGATTTCCACGGCTTCCTTGAAGCGCGGATACGTGGTCGGTTCGCCGTCGCCCGAGAACGCGATGTCGCGGACGCACCGCCGATCGGGCGCCAGCGCGCTGAACGGCCTGGCTTCGTAGAGCGAACCGTCGGCGGCCGCCCTGCAGGATCGCGTCGAGCTCGCGCGCCAGCCGGTCGAGGTCCACCTTCCGCACGCGCGGCGGGAGCAGCCGGTCCACCTGGCAGTAGACGCAGTCGAAGTTGCATTCCTTCCCGGGGTTCAGGTTGACGCCCACCGACACGCCGTGGCTCCGCCTCGACACGACGGCATAGACGAAGAGGTTGTCGGCCCATCGCCGCTCGTGCAGCCGATAGGCCTCGCGGAGGGCGGGGGACGTGTCGGGCATGAGGGGATCATAGCAGGCCGTGGTCCGCTGCCGCCTGTTCGCTGTCACTGCGCTATCCTGATGGGCGAGGTGCACACATGGAGCGACGCGCATTCGGACGGACGGGCCTGATGATCTCCCCGATCGGTTTCGGCGCCTGGGCCGTCGGCGGCGGCGGCTACGCCTTCGGCTGGGGCGCCCAGGACGACAGCGAGTCGGTGGCGGCCATCGAGCGTGCGGTGGACGCGGGCATCAACTGGGTGGACACCGCGCCGGTGTACGGCCTCGGGCGATCCGAGGAAGTGGTGGGCCGCGCGCTGAAGCGGCTCGGCGCGCGACGGCCGCTGGTCTTCACCAAGTGCAGCCTGGTGTGGCCGGAGGGGAAGCGGGAGGTCAGCCACAACCTCCAGGCCGCGTCGATTCGGCGCGAGGTGGAGAGCAGCCTCCGCCGCCTCGGCGTGGACGTGATCGACCTGATGCAAATCCACTGGCCGCGGTGGTTCGACGCGCCGACCGCGGGCAGCATCGAGGAAGCGTGGACCGAACTCGCCGCGATGAAGCAGGCGGGGAAGGTCCGCCACATCGGCGCGTCCAACTTCACCGTGGACGATCTGCGGCGCGCGTCGGCGATCGCACCGGTCGAGACGCTGCAGCCGCCGTACTCGCTCCTGCGGCGCGCCGTCGAGGCCGAGATCCTGCCTCACTGCCTCTCCGGCAACATCGGGGTGATCGTCTACTCGCCCATGCAGGCCGGCCTTCTCAGCGGGCGGATGAGCCTGGAGCGTGTCGCGTCGCTGCCCGACGATGACTGGCGCAGGCGGACGCCGGAGTTCCAGGAGCCGCGCCTGTCGAAGAACCTCGCGTTCGTCGACCTGCTGCGCGCGGTCGGCATCCGGCACGGCAGGTCGCCGGGCGAGGTCGCGGTGGCGTGGGTGCTGCGCAACCCGGCCGTCAGCGCCGCGATCGTCGGTTTCCGGAGGCCGGCGCAGGTGGAGGGCCTGCTCGGCGCCGCCGACCTCCGCCTGTCGGACGCGGACGTCGCCGAGATCGAGAAGGGATTGGCCGCGTAGCTCGCGCGCCGGACCTTCGACCGCGGCGGCCGGCGGGCCTGAAGGCCCTCTATGAAGCGGCCCCCCGAGTCAAGATCAGACGGATCCTGTACCGGGCGCCTCACGAGGCCTGCGCGACCCGCCGTTACATTGAGTTCGGGCCAGGAGCCCGTCCCGCATCGACCGGGGACCGGCTCCGCTCGAACGGTCCCCGACCTGCCGTGCGCCGATCCGCCGCGAGATGTCGAGACTCGCACCACGAGGTGTCTCAGCCTTCTATTCGCGTTCCACGGGGGCGGCCTGGGCCGCCGACGCACGAGAGGCTGCGAGACGGGGACGGCGCCCTCTGCCCCACGAGCCTCGAGGGCCCCGGGCCTTCACCGCGCTCGTCCCCGTCGACATCCCACCCCGGATCCTCTGCTGCGCCGCGTCGCGACGATCGCTACGCGGCCGGCCGCGTCGCCCGACGCCGGTCTTCGTGGTCCGCGACGAACGTGGCGCCGTCGCGCAGCAGCGCAAACAGGATCCGCGCCAGCCGACGCGCCAGCGCCACCACCGCGATGCCTTTCCCCCGACGGGCCACGAGCGCCTCGCCCCAGCGCTTCAGGGCCTGGGCGGGCGCGGCCGTCGCTCGTAACAGCCGCCAGGCGGCTTGCACCAGCAGCCAGCGCATCCGGGAGGGCCCGGCTTTCGTGATCCGCCCCGACCGATGCCCTTCGCCCGAACTCCGGTCGCGCGGCACCAGCCCGAGATACGCGGTCAGCTGCGCCGCGTCGGCAAAGCGCCCGGCGTCGTCCACCGTCGCCACAAACGCCGCCGCCGTGATCGGACCAATACTCGGCACGTTCTGCAACGCCTGCACGCGCGCATCCCCGGCCGTCAGGGCCACCAACTGCGCCTCGCTCGCCTCGATCCCGGCCGTCAGGGTCGTCACCGCGGTCAGGAGCGGGGCCAAGGTGGTCGCCAGCGGCGCCGGCAGGCCCAGCCCGGTCACCTGCGCGACGAAGCCCTCGGCACTGCACCCCGGCACCCGGTGCCCCTGGCCTCGCACCAGCGCCCGTGTCGTCGAAATCAGCCGCGTGCGCGAGGCCACCAACTGCGCCCGTGCCGTCAGCACCTGGCGCACCGCCCACTGCTCGGCCGACACGCGGTGCACCGCCCGATACGTGCCCGTCCGGCTCGCCGTCGCCAACGCGAGCGCGTCCCGCCGATCATTCTTCTGCCGCGCGCCCCGTCGCGGGTACATCGGCGCGTAGCCCGGATCCGCGACCACCACCGCGTGCCCCAGCGCGCCCAGGCACTGCGCCACCCACTCGCTCTCCGTGCTCGCCTCCAGCAGGATCTGCGCGCGCGGCTGGCCCCCGAACAGCTCGACGAACCGGGCCCGCGTCGTCCGGATCCGCCGCTCCACCACCTCACCCGTCTCCCGGAGCCAGCAAATTTGGCTATCCCGTTTGTGCAGGTCGATGCCAATATGATCCACGGCTGATCTCCTTTGTGCGCCTTGAGCGCGTTACTCACTGTGGAGCGTCACGCTACCACGCGAGGAGATCAGCCGCTTCATCCCATCTGCCCCACCACCTGTCCTGTGGCGGGGGGGAGATCGGTGTGGCGCGGAGGAGATCGGAGTGGCGCGGAGGAGATCGGTGTGGTGCCGGGGAGCGGTGTGGCGCGGGGAGATCGGTGTGGCGCGGGGCTTCAGCCCCGCGACACCGCCTCCGCTGCGGCAGCGGCCGTCCATCATTCTGCCGTCAGCTGCCGGCCGCCGTCCTACCGCAGTATCGTCGCCTTCACCTCGACGCTCTGCTTGCGTTCGACGTTGTCCACCACGTCGCTCGTCTGCGCGATGACGATCGGCTTGCCGCTCTCGAGCACGACCGCCAGGTTCTGCGAGAAGGTGGGGAACGTCGGGTAGGACGGTCCCGAGATCCTGCCGGGGTCCGCGGCCTTGTCGTCGATCGCGCTGAACTCGACGCTCAGGTCCATCCTCGCCTTGTTTCCGGACACGCGAACGCGCCGTGCGTCCACGTTCAAGCCGACCGAGCGGTAATTGAACGACGTCATCGGGCCGCTGGGCATCGGACTCGGGGCGGGCGGGTTCGCCTCGACGCGGGCCGGGGCGACGACCGGCATGAACGTCGTAGACGGCACCGGCACCTGGTTTCCCGAGCGCAGGGAGCCGGAATCGTTGCCGCTCGCCACCACGAGTGACGCCGACCGTTTCACCGGCGCGCCCTGTCCCACCTGGTAGTTGATCGTGACGTCCACGCGGACGTTCGGGACATCGTCCCAGTTCGTCGTCGTCGTTCGCTCCTGCGGCGGCGGCTCCATGGGTTTCGGCGCCGGTGTGGGCGCGACGGTCGGCCGCGGGGACTGCTGCGGGATGGCAGCCCTCACCGTCTGGGGCGATTCCTGCGGGGCCGCGAGAGCCGGCGCCGCGACCGCCAGGGCTCCCTGGGCGAGCGCCGGCGATGCGGCCACCATGCAGGCGGCCGAAGCGAACACGAACGTCAGGGCAGCGCGTTTCATCGTCACATTCCTCCAGGCTTGCCGGGGTCCTGCGGGTCCCGGGCGGCAGCGTCGGTCGGCGCGCCGATCGGCGTGCCGAGGGTCGAGACGGGCGGCGCCACGTCGATTGGCGGCGTCGAAATCGGTCGAATCACGATCGGGCTGGGCCCGGGCATCGGGGCGATGGGGTCGCCCAGGTCTCCGGCCGGCGCACCGGGCAGCGCCCGTTCCCCGGAATTGGCACCGTCTGCGAGAACGACCGAGGCGCCGGTCGCTCTTGCCGTGTCCGCGGCGGCGTCCATCTCGAGGAAGGACGCGGCGCGGAGGCGCGCGTCCTGCGGCGCCGGCCGCCGCGCTCCCGCCGCCTGCACCCTCGCGGGCCCCGGGACGGAGGGTCGGGCCTCCCTTGCCGAGGCGGCCCGAGGCGGCGCGGGCTCGGGCCGGCTCGAAGGACCGGGACGCAACCGGGCAGCGGCGCTGGGCGCCGCGTGTGGCCGCGGCGGGCTCAGCTGCCGGTCGGCTCGTTCCCACAGGACGGCAACGCCGGCGACGAGCAGCAGCGCGCCGACCGCCGGCAGCAGGGCCGGGCGCAGCCGCCACGAGCGGCGCCGGCCTTCGGCCCCCGGCAACGCGGACGCCTCGTCCAGTGCCGCCAGCACGGGACTGCGGAGATCGACAGGGGCGGCGCGCAGCGTCGCCTCGACCGCTTCGTCGATGATGCGATCGAGCGCGTCGCCCGTCCGCCGCGCGTCGTCGTGTCGATCGGTGCCGTTCATGGTCCTGTCCCGCCTCACCGGCCAGCCTTCAGCGTTTCGGCGGCTGCCGCCCGGCCGACGATTCCCCGGCCTTCGAGCTTCTTCTTCAGCAGCCGCCGGCCCTCCATGGCCCGCCACTTCGCGGTTCCCGTCGGCACCCCGAGGATTCGCCCGATCTCCTCGAACGTGTGGTCGCCCGCCGCCGAGAGCATGAGCGCCTCGCGGTATCTGGCCGGGAGCTTCGAGAGCATCCGCCGCACTTCCTTGCGCGACTCCTCTGCGATCAGCGACGTTTCGTGCGACGGCAGCGCGGAGGGCGGTTCGAACGGCCGGTCCTCATCTGGCGCGACGAAGCGCCTGAGCCACTCCCCGACGCTCCGCCTCCGGTCCATCGCCCGGTTCCAGGTGATCGTGAGCAGCCACGTCTTGAAGCTCGCGTCGCCCCTGAAGCTGTCGAGTTTCTGGAACGCCGAGACGAGCGCGTCCTGGGCCACCTCTTCGGCATCCTCGCGCGAGCGAAGCGCGACCAGCGCGGTGCGGAACACGACGTGCTGGTAGCGTTCGACGAGGTCGCCGAACGCGGCTCGGTCGCCGTTCCGGGCCCGTTCGACGAGCTCCGTATCGCTCACACCGGAGGTAGACCCGCCGGGGGTGGCCACGGTTGGGAATTATAGGGGCGCTGGACGGCCGAGAGCGGCGCGAAGTACACTGGTGCGTTGGAGCGGGGGCGGGCCGCACCGCGGCCCGGATCCTGTGCAATGCCAGCCTGTGAACCGCGTCAGGGCCGGAAGGCAGCAGCGCTCAACAGTGTCTGTCATGTGCCGCAGGGCCATCCGGGTCGCGGTGGGGTCAGCCGCCGCTCGAATTGTATCGGGCCATCTGACTCCATCGCGATTCGGGCTCGACGTTCCCATGTCCTACGAGGTTCTCGCCCGCAAGTGGCGCCCGCAATCCTTCGACGCCGTCGTGGGGCAGGCCGCGGTCACCCGCACGCTCGAGAACGCGCTCGGCAGCGGCCGCATCGCGCAGGCGTTCGTCTTCGCCGGCCCGCGCGGCGTGGGCAAGACGACGACCGCGCGCATTCTGGCCCGCGCGCTCAACTGCGAGCGGGGGCCGACGCCCGAGCCCTGCGGCACGTGCGACGCGTGCGTCGAGATTGCCAGGGGCCGCGACATCGACGTGCTCGAGATCGACGCGGCGACGCACACGCAGGTGGACAAGGTCCGCGAGGTGATCATCTCGGGCCTGTCGATCCCGCCGGTGCGCGACCGCTACAAGATCTTCATCATCGACGAGGTGCACCAGCTCTCGGGCCACTCGTTCAACGCGCTGTTGAAGTCGATCGAGGAGCCGCCCCCGCACGTCGTCTTCATGATGGCGACGACCGAGCTGCAGAAGATTCCAGAGACGATTACCTCGCGCTCGCAGGTGCACGAGTTCCGCACGATTTCCGAGCGCGCGATCGCGGAGCAGCTGAAGAAGATCGCGGCGGCCGAGCAGCTGGACGTGAGCCCCGACGCGCTGTCGCTGGTGGCGCGCGCGGCCGACGGCAGCATGCGCGACGGCCTGACGGCATTCGACCAGGTGCTCGCGTTCGCCGGCACCACGGTGACCGCTGAGGACGTCTCGTCGGTGCTCGGCCTCGTGGGTCGCGACCTGCTGCTCGACATCCTGGACGCGGTCGCCGAGGAGAAGGCGCCGGCGGCGTTCGAGCTGGCCGGGCGCGCCATCGAGAGCGGCTACGACCTGCGGCTCCTGTGCAAGGAACTGTCGCGTCTCGTCCGCGACCTGATGCTGATCTCGGTGGACCCCAAGCGCCTCGACGACCCGGAGGTCGCGCCGGCGGGCGAGCGCGATCGGATCGCCGGCCTGGTGAGGCGGTTCTCGCGCGAAGACCTGCTTCGCTCCTTCGACGTGATCGCGAAGGCGGAGGCCGACCTGCGCGCGGCGGCCGAGCCGCGCTACCACCTGGAGATGGCGCTGCTGCGGTGGATGCACCTGCGGAAGCTCGCGCCGCTCGGGCAGCTCATCGAGCAGCTGCAGCAGTCCGGGAGCCTCCCGCCCTCCGGTCGCCCGCCCGCCTCGGGCGGGCCGTCGGGCGGTCCATCGGCGGTTCGACGCGACCGGACGCCGCCTCAGCCTCCGTCCCGGCCGCCCGTGCGGTCCGCCGCCGCGTCGCCGGCCGCAGCGTCGGCGGTTTCTGCGCCCGCGGTCCAGAATGCGTCGCGGCCCGCGCCGTCGAGGGCGCCTCTTCCACCCGAGCCCGAGCCGGAATTCGAAGTCGACGGCGACGCCGCCGCCGACGTGCCCGACCCCTCCTTCGAGGGTCTGCCGCCGCCGCCGGTGGCCGCGCGGCCGCAGGCGCCGCCTCGCGCCGCCGCCGGGTCGGCCGAGTCGCTCGACGGCATCAGGGACGCGTTCCTCGCGGAGGTGCAGCGCGCGAAGGTGGCGTTCTTCCGCATGACGATTGCGCCGGCGCACCGCGTGGACGTGGACGGGGATCGGATCGTCTTCGCGTTCGCCCCCGCGAAGAAGATGTTCCGGGACCAGTTGGAGGCGGCCCGCACCTGGCTCGAGCCGCTCGCGGCGCGGATAGCCGGCCGTCGCATGACCGTCATGGGCATCGTCGCCGAGCCGCCGTCCACGCCGACTGCGGCGCCCCTGGACGCGGCCCGGCCGGCCGACGGGCTGGCGGCGTCCCCCGACACGTCAGAGGCGCTGAAGGCCGAGGCTGCCGCCGACCCCGGGATGCAGACGCTGCTCGAGCTGCTCCCGCTCGAGATCAAGGGGGTCGAGCGGCTGTAGGGCAGGGCAATGCACAATGCCAAATGCACAATGCAAAATGCACGAAGGATTCCGGCGTCACGCGTTGACGGGGTGATCATTTTTGCATTTGGCATTTTGCATTCTGCATTCCGAGGGGACCGAGGATGAACATCCAGCAGATGATGAAGCAGGCGCAGGAGATGCAGGACCGCCTGCAGAAGCAGATGGCCGAGCTCCGCGTCGAGGCGACGGCGGGCGGCGGCATGGTCACGGTGGAGATGAGCGGCAACAAGCAGCTCCTCTCGCTGAAGCTCGACCCCGAGGTGGTGTCGAAAGACGACGTGGAGATGCTGCAGGACCTGATCGTGGCCGCGATCAACGACGCCCACCGCAAGGTGGACGACGCGTTGCAGCAGCAGCTGGGCGGGATGATGGGCGGCATGAAGATCCCGGGGATGTTCTGACCGGCCGCTGCACGGAGGCGGGCCGGAATGCGGAATGCACAATGCACAACGCACAAATGCCGAGTGCAGAGTGAAGGGGTCGGCCGGCACCAGCCCATCTATGTTCTTCGGTGACAAACGTCCGTCTCGCGTCAGGTGACATGGCCCAGCCCGAATCGCTCACCCGCCTCGTCGAGGAACTGCAGCGCCTGCCGGGCATCGGCCGGAAGAGCGCGCAGCGCCTGGCCTTCCACATCCTGCGCGAGCCGCGCGAGGACGCTGACCGCCTGTGCGAGGCGGTGCGCGACGTCAAGGAGAAGGTGGCCCACTGCTCGGTCTGCAACAACATCACCGACGTCGATCCCTGCGGCTACTGCAGCGACGAGGGGCGCGACCGCCGCGTCATCTGCGTCGTCGAAGAGGCGCAGAACGTGACCGTCATCGAGAGGACGCGCGAGTTCAAGGGCGCCTACCACGTGCTGATGGGCGCGATCTCGCCGCTGCAGGGGATCGGCCCCGACGAGCTGAAGATCAAGGGGCTGCTGGCGCGCGTGCAGGGCGGCACGGTGGAAGAAGTGATCCTGGCAACCAACCCCAACGTCGAAGGCGAAGCGACCGCCATCTACCTGGCGCGGCTGCTCAAGCCGCTCGGCGTGCGCGTCACGCGCATCGCGATGGGCGTGCCGGTCGGCAGCGACCTCGAATACGCGGACGAGGTGACGATGAACAAGGCGATGGAGGGACGGCGGGAGGTGTAGGGCTCACGGCACGGCAATGCAAAATGCAAAATGTAGAATGCAAAATGGACGACACGAAGAGCGACGCTGGCGGCGGCCTGCTGCTCCGTCTTGTGCATTCTGCATTGCGATGTTCTTTGCGGCTGCATTGTGCATTGCCAGGAGTGGGGTCTGATGCTGCCCGGTAACTTCCAGCTCCCCGCCGGCGTCATCCTCGTCCTCGTCGGCCTGGTCGCCTGCTTTGCGGGCTACCGCCTGTTCCGCGCGGTCCTCACGATCTACGGCTTCCTGCTCGGCGCCCTTTTCGCGAGCACGCTCGTCTCGCCCAGCGACACCGTCGCGATGCTCGTGGCGCTCGGCGTCGGCGGCCTGCTCGGCGCGGTGATTCTCTACCTCGGCTACTTCGTCGGCGTCGGGCTCGTCGGTGCCGGCCTCGGCGCCACGCTCGCCTACGGCTTCTGGCTGCAGTGGTACCGCTCCGACCCCGGCACGCTGGTGGTCCTCTTCTGTGCCGCCGTCGGCGCCGCGCTCGCCCTCGTCCTGCAGCGCGTCGTGGTCATCGTCGCCACCGCGTTCCTCGGCGCGCAGACGACCGTGGCCGGCATCGCGGCACTGCTCGCGCACCAGGCCGCGCGCAAGCCGGGCCTCGGCGACGTCTGGATCGGCCACCTCGGGATGCCCGCCTTCGGCCGCCGGTGGACCTTCCTCGCCTGGGTGGCGCTCGGGGTGCTCGGGACGTTCGTGCAGCTGCGGGCGGGCGGTTCGCGCAAGCCCCGCACGCGCAAGTAGCCGTCCGGCGCGAGTCCTGCGCCGCGAGCGGCTGTCCGGCAACGGCGCCGGCGGCGGGCCAGGGCGCGCGATTGACCCTGCCGCGGCCAATCCGGTAACATGACCCGTCTGCGGGTGACGAGCCCGCGCGCGCCTGCCAGCGTTCCTCAGTAGCTCAATGGTAGAGCACCCGGCTGTTAACCGGGGGGTTGTAGGTTCGAGTCCTACCTGAGGAGCCAATCCTTTCAATAACTTACACGGCTGAGCTAAGCCAACTTCACCACATTTCACCACAAACTTCACCACAAGAGCGTCGGGAACCTTGCGCCGGCAAGCCCGAATCGCAGCCCACCACGTCTCCGCCACCAGCCGGGAAGTTCCTCGTGATTGTCAACCGTGCTCGCCGCGCTCAGCGAGTCCTGACGGCCCAATAAGTGTCGGTCGGGCGCCGTGCGGGGGTCCGCAGCCCCAGCGGGCCTGGCCAGGTCTTCGCCGGCCCGACACTATCGTGGTGCAGGGCACCACGATGGCTCCCCGTGAGGCGACGAGTGCGCATCGTGGCGAGGTTGCCCGCGTTGGCGTTCCTGCCAGCTTGGACCGCCGTCTGCCTATCACAGCCGACTGTTTCTCCGGCGGCGGCAATTTCACGCGAAGAAGCTCCAGAAGCCGCGCAACCAGCGATGCGAAAGGCACTTGCCTCGACCGTCTAACAGGGTAACAATGCGGCGTCCTGAAGGCACGAACGGGAGACGGGTGGCGTTTCCGGCAACCGGAACCGGGAAACCCCACGTTCCACCTAAACGACTGTCAGCCGGACAGAGCGAAAGTGCAGTCAATCGTCGAGGGCGTCATGAAGATCACCGTCATGGCAATGGTGCTGCTGGCCGAGCTTGTGGGGACTGCGCAGTCGGTGCCGGTTCTGCCAACCGTGACACCGTTCTTCATGTCGCGCGAGGTCGAAGGCGGACCTGCGTTCATGGTCGAGTGCCGCAACACCACCGACTCTGGTATCTCGTCCGGATCTGACACCTGGGCCTTGGCCAGAAGCGCGATTCGAATCGACGGCATTGCCCTCGATGACCGGATGCGAATTGGTCCGGGTCTTACCATGGAGATTCCGCCGGGCGGAACGTGGCGAGGGATCATTGAGTTGCGTCAGGAAGCAGGCACGTCCTACGCGACGGCCTTGGGCGCGAACGTCCGAATGCCGACCGTCGTCGCCCTCAGTGCCGGCAGGCATGCAATCGCGGTGAGGTGCGCTGGAGTCTGGTCGGCCGATCTACCGTTCTATTGGGAGAAGTGATCACGCACCGCACCGTGTCTTGTCGAGGCCACCTACCTGCAGGACGACGGAAGATCACGATGAGACGGTCTCCGTTTCGCGGCCGCGAACGACTACCAGCCAGAACACCACCGCTGCCACGGCTCCGTGCAAGGTGCCGATGCTGACGAACCGGAACGCACCTGCTGCCCCATACCAATGCCGAGCAACGCCGGAGAGACTCCCACCTGCAAGTGCGGCCAGGACGATCCCAACCACGATCAGTACAAACGGAACGTTTCCGATGAGGCAGCCGAAGACGAGGAGCTGCGACAGTCGAAGCCGGCCGCGGCGCATCAACCAGCTGACCATCGGCACCGCACCCGCCAGCGTAACTGCCAGGCCGATGATGCCGACACAGAAGGCGAGTTGAAGCGCCGGGGTGAGGGCATCGTTGATCGGGACTCCACCAGCGAGAACCTGTCTTCCACTCGGCCCGACGACGAGATAACCGAGGAACGTGAGCAGCGCCATGGCCGGGGGCATGGCGGCGAAACCGGCGAAGAGGCGATGCTCGCTTGGCCCGGGAGTCTTGGCCACCTTTCCAGATTACTTCTTCTTCCGGTCTGCCTGATCCCCGTGGCCTGATCTCGTTTCCCGCTTCGCATGTTGCCGCCGGTCAGCGCGCAAGGACGCCCGACCTGATCCATTTCCTAAACCACGGCCCAGATTGTGCCGTGGTCGCTCAAAGGTAGCCGCGGTTCGCCCGCGACTCCCTCTCGACGCGGTACATCGCCTAACGCGCCCCTCGACTCTCAAGTGCCTCCGTGGCTGCCTTTCGAATTGCCGTGGTTCCATCTGGAATGCCCCGGCTGAGGGCGGCCGCTCCGGCATCCGTCGTCAACGAGCCGACGGACTCGAGGAGCGCCGCATCGTCGCTCACGACAGCCAACCGGGTTCGCGTCAGTACCAGCGTTATCATGAACGAGCTGTTCAAGGAGGGCATCGTGCGAATTGCACTCTCATTGTGCCTCGTCGCGTTGTCGGCGTCAGTCGGCGGACAGACCGCGGAGAAGCCCTCGTTCGCTGGACACTGCGTCTTGGTGCAGCCGGAACATCCGACGGCTGAGACCGCAGTGTCGGTCACGATACGAGAGACGATGGTGAAGACAGCCGCGCCGGGACCGCCAGGACTCCGACGTGAGCCTTCTCTGCGCCTTGGCGAGTTGACGCTTCCATCCGAACAAGGTGGCGTTGCGTGCTCCTTGATCGACGCCAACGCACCTGACGGCAGTGTGCTCGGCAGTGTATGGGGCCGTCTGTCAATTCGCGCGAACCCGTGGACGGGCACGGACCCGGCGGTCATGGCGTCGATCGTCGAGCGCATGGTCGATCGGGTGCCAGTTCCCGACGGCCCACCATTGAGCGCGAGAGAGCTTGCAGCGTTCAGGCTGCGGTACGCCGATGGCGTCGAAGAGGGTTATGCTGCGGTATACCGCCAATCGGAAATGGACTTCGTGCAGGTGTTCGCTGTGAGAACCCGTGACGGTGCGGCATCTCTTGCCGCCAGGACGCCTGCGGACAAATCGAATCCCAGGGCATATCGAATAGAGATCGGACCTGTCATCGCGGTGGTACACGGCGATCAGGGGCCGTGCTTCTCAAGAATTGTGACGCATCTGCAGCGACTTGCCCGTTGACTACCTGAGCCACTGGTCTCCAGATGGGTGCGGCTCTCGTCGAGCCGCCGCCAAAGTGGTCCTAGAGTCGAGTACCTGTCCGGGCGCACCATTTCCTACGGGTTGTTCCCTCCATTCCCCGTTCCCATTCCTGAGTGATTCCTGACAGTCGTAGTGAGAATCCCCGCTGCCCCTTTTCCTCCCCTCATCCGCCCCCAGCCCGTCGTTCTCATCGGACCAGAAGACGAACATCAGCCCTCCCACCAATCCGGGGTGAGGTCAGGGTGTTCGAGCCAATCATGCCGACACAGAGTGAAGCGCGGGCGGTGGCGCCCGCCGAGAGCCCGAGACGAGGACGCCAGTTAGCGTCAACGCCTGCACCCAGCGGGGCCGCATCAGCGTCAGTGTCGACTCACGCTCACCGTCGCCGCCCCACCGGGCGGCACCGAGAACGACCGCAGGAGTGACGGCGAGGCGCCCGTGTTGAACGCCTGCATCATGCTCGCCACGTCCGCGAAGCGGCCGACCTGCCAGCTGCCGCTGGCAATCGCCCGGACCACGATGGTTGTGGCGGAGCGGGTGGGCACGATATGCGCCAGGCCCATTTCGGTCAGCAGACCGACCGGCACGACCGCCTCGCGCTCGCCGACGAGCACCATCGTTTCGATATCGAGGCTGTCGTGCTGCTGCGGGCCGGTCGGCAGTACGATGCGCACCTCTCCCGCCGCAGCCGGCAGCGGAATCGCCAGCGTTCCATCCGGCGGCGTCACGACACGAAACGCGGCCACCGGGTATTTCGGGTCCGCGAGAATCACCTGCACCCGGCTGCCTGGCGTCCAAGCAACCGCCACTTTCGCCAAGCCATCGACATCGGTCTGGAAGCTCGCGGGCTGAGGCGCCGAGTCAGCCGAGGCGGCAAGCAGAATCCCGGTGAGCCCGGCCACCGGCTCTCCCGTGCGGCTGGCGACGCTCACGGTGAGGCCGTCGTTGTCGGGAATAACGAGGTCTACGTGTTGGGCGCCCTCTTCACACACCGCGACGCGGCGCGCGTCGGTCTTTCGTGTCCCGAGGCGCGCGGTGACGTTATAGGCACCGGGCTCGAGAGCTCTCACGACGAAGCGCCCGCTCGCGTCGGCCCTCGCCGTCGGCGCGGCGTCGCCGAAGACGACCGCATCGTCACCCACCCACTTGGATCCTCGCTCAACCGTTACCACGGCGTTAGCAGCAGGCCGTCCATCCGCGAACGACACCTGACCGGTCAGCTCGCTCGCGGGGAATCGGATGTAGCTCTCTTCATCCACGGACAACTGCGCCGTGACCGTCGAGCCCGATACGCCCCACGCCTCGCTGGTGAAGCTGGCCAGGTATGTGCCGGGTTCCCGCAGCAGCACGGTAAAGCGTCCGTCGATGCCCGTTTGCGCGCGTGCGGCCGTCTCGCGAGTGGCGGCGTGCGAGAGCAAGAGCGAACCGGCGGCGGGTCTATTGCCCACGTAGACGCGTCCTCTGAATCTCGCCCGCTCCACCGACAACTGAACACTCGTCGTGGTATCCGGCGCAATCTCCGCGATCTGGGTATCGAGCAGCAGACCGGCAGCCCTCAGCTCGAACTGCCAGCGGCCGGGGACGGCGACGGTTGTCGGTACCTCGCCCGCGAAGCAGTCCAGCGTCATGCCGGGCGTCCCTTGCTCCCCGGCGACGAACGTGCCGGTCACCCGGAAGCGATCCTCGATCCAAGTGCGGTCACCCGCGAATGCGAACTCGACTCGGCCCGGCGCTCGCAGTTCCAACGCCTCCGCCTCGACCTCGTCACCGTCGTCGAACTCTACGCGTGTCGACACCGCCACGCGACCCTCCGCGCCGGCGACGAGGTGCACCGGCGACGCGGTGAGACCAACGAGCGCGACCCTGCCCGTGCTATTGCTGACCGCCCCGCCAAGGGCCTCGGCCCACGTCCCGCGGGCCAGCAGAACGCTCGCAGCGGACTCCACCCCTGCGGCCGGGACCGCGAGCGTGCCGACCCCGGTGGCAGGCGCCTCTCGCATGGTCACGGTGGCGACGACGGTGGCACCGCGCTTCATCTCGACGACGCCGAGGTCGCAAACCTGGCCGGGGGAGAGGAACAGCGGTGCTGCGGGCACGGGCGCTAGCCGGCCCACCCGGATTCCCACCGCGACGCAGCCGGCCGGCACGAGGATCGCGAACCGCCCTTGTTCGTCCGCCTCCACGCGCTGCTCGCCGAGCAGGTCGCCCCGCCCGGTGTTGCTGCACTCTCGCATCGGCAGGATGACGGCCGTCTTCGACGCGGCGCTGTCCGCCTCGCCGCGCGGCGACTGCGCTCCCCTCGAAGTGGATGCGGGCAGCGCAATCTGTCCGCGCACCGTCGCGGACGGCAGGAGCGCGACAGTCCCCGCAGCCTCGCACGCGCCGGGCTCGAGGCGCACGGGCAGCGATACGTGTCCCGCGCCGTAGAAGATGTAGTCCGCCGCCACGCACGGTACGCGGGCGGTGATCGACCTGGGACTCGCGCCGGGTGCGGTGCTCAGGGCGATCGGCTCGGCTGTGCGCCCCGGCAGCTGCCGCCAAGCACCGACGCGTTGCAGCACTTCGGCCGGACCGCTGACGACGAACGTGGCTTCGGAAGCGGGCGCCGACAACTGACCGAGGGAGAGCACGATCGTCGCGAGGAGGGCAAAGAGCGACATGATCGGGCGACAGTATAGGCCAGAAGTGCGGCACTCCGCTCTGGCGCCAACCAGCGAGGACCAAGCGGAGAGCACCTAGACGGTGGAACGGCCAGCACACACCGGCTGGCGGCTGACAAGGGTTCCATCCGACGTCTGAAATGGCCGCTCAGAATCGCACTCTCAGCCCGGCACCCATATCCCACGCGAACTTGCGCACGCCGTTGTAGGCATCCCCGTTGACTCCTGCACGCCAGCGCAAGCGGAAGTTGCCCACGAACGCCACCTTTGAACCAGTCGGTCCACGGAGTGAGCTTGCCTCCCCAACGTGCTGATCGGACCCTCATTCCTGACGCAGCACACGAACGAGATCGACTTGCGCAGCGCGGATCGCTGGCCTCACCGCGACCGCAAGGGTGCAAACGAGGATCAGGGCGCCGACAGCAATGAGCGTTGCGGGATCCAGTGGCTCGACGCGGAACAGGAATGCGCGGATCATGCTGGCACCGGCCCACGCCAGTCCCAGTCCGATCATCAGGCCGATGCCGACGAGTCGTCCCGTCTGGGCTACGACCATGCCACCGAGGCGCCAGCGGCGAGCGCCAAGCGCCGCGCGGATCCCCAGTTCCCGGCGACGGGACGCGGCCATCGACTCCGCAAGCACATAGGCGCCAAGGACGGTCAGGACAATAGCAATGAGACCGAGCGCGCCCATGACGAGCGCGCCGAGTTCTTGTGGCGCCATCTGGGCGGCCAGGCGATCTTCGATTGTCAGCATCGGGTCCGGCGTGACGGACCGATCAATGTCTCTGATTGCGCCAAGAGCCTGCCGGCGCACCGCGCTCGCGTTCGTCTTTGCCCGGAGCACGATCGTGCCGTAGGTGCTCGGCGCTGTCTGTGCAATCGGCCAGTACATGACGAGCGGCTCGAGGACGCTGACGTTTGTGATGAGATCAGGCACGACCCCGACAACCTGGAGCACGTCTGGCGGCTGTCCTGGGCGGCCTCGCGGCATCGTGATGCGGTGGCCGAGCGCACTTCCCCCGTGCGCGAGCAGCCGCCCGAACGAGGAACTGACGATCGTCACGCGCGTAGTGCCTTCACGATCCTGATCGGAGAAGTCACGGCCTTCGACGATCTTCACTCCGATCGTTGCGAAGTACCGCTGGTCGATGGCGCTGAAGGCCACCATCGACGGGAACTGCCGCGGCTCTCCGTCGATGACGAGCTTGCCGGCGGATGACATTCCGCCCTGGGGCAACGTGAGCGAGGCGGATTCGACTGCCGGATCCGCGCGCAACCGGTCGAGCAGGTTGCCGAAGAAGAGAGACGCCCGCTCCGGCGTGTACCCGAAAGGCGTAAGGAGGAGCGGCGCCGTAACAATCCTGGCCGACTCAAAACCCGGGTTGACGCTGAGCGCGGCAACCACGCTGCGGCCGAACAGCCCGGCGCCGGCGAGCAATACCGTGGCCACCGCCACCTGTCCCGCGACAAGAAGCGTGCGCGTCCGCCGTCCCGTTGCCGGTCTCGTGGCGGCGCTGCCGGCGTGGAGCGCGCTGGCGATGTCGGCCGCGAACCCAAACCTGGCGGCAATGACTGAGATAAAGAGTGTGGCGGCGACGGCACACGCGGCAGCCGCCAGTAGTACACGAGTGTCAAGCGCCAGTTCAAGCAGTTCGATCGCAATGCCGCCTGGAAGCTCGAACGCACGCAGACCGTTGAACAGCCCGTGCGACACAGGTAGAGCGAGGGTGGCGCCGGCGCAGGCGAGAAGCGCGCCCTCGAGCACGACGCCGCGCGCAAGCCTCGCCCGCGAGGCGCCGAGTGCGAGAGCCAGTGCGAACTCCTCGCGACGTGCCTCGGTCCGAATCAGGAGGAGCATGCCGACCGTGGCGCACCCGATCAGGACCAGGAGGCCGACAGTAATCGCAAGGAGTCGGGAGAACCGCGCCGCTCCGTCTCGTGCAGCTTCCGGGATTGCCGCAACATTGACAGGAGTCAGAACGCCGGCGGGCAGCCGGTTGGCCGGCGGCTTCAGCCCGCCTGCGCGTTGAGACATCTCCTGTGCGGCGAGCGCGCCCAGACGGGACGCCGCTGCCGCCGCGTTCGCCCCGGGCTGCAGCCTGCCGACCATCGTGATCCACGCCGTCGGCGACGACAGCACCTTTCCTCCGATTGGCTCGGCGAAGTAGTTGGCCATCGGGGAGCCAACGTCGGCGACGGTGTGAAGCGGCATGTAGACATCGGGCGCCCGGGAAAGGTCGAGGCCCCGGAACCCGCGCGCGACGACGCCGATGACCGTCACTGGTTTGCCAGCCACCGTCAGCACGCGCCCCACAACCTGCGGGTCCGAGTCGAAGGCGCGCCGCCAGTAGCGATCGGAAAGCACCGCCACCAATGACGCGCCGCGGCGGTCGTCGCCTGGCGTGAAGTTGCGTCCGAGCGCGAGTCGCACGCCGAGGATCGGGAAGAAGTCGTGGCTGGCGAAGTAGACGTACGTCTGAACAGGGCGCTCGCTAGATCCCACGAGCAGGGATTCCATCCCTCCGGCCGCCACCCCGGCGAAGATTCCGCTCTCCTTCACCAGAAGATACAGCGGATAGTTGTGACTGTTGCGGGCGCTGCTTGCTCCTGGCTGCCTCCACCCGACGAGCATCAGGCTGTCAGCGCCGGCGACGGGCAGTGGCCGCAGGAGCACGGCGGAGAGAAGCGACCAGGTCGCAGCCGCGGCGCCGATCGCCAGGGCCAACGTTACGACGGCGGCGACCGTAGCTGCCGGATGCTTCTTGAGCCTGCGCACGGCCATCCGAACGTCGCTCATGATGCCCTCCGGATCGATCGGGCGTTCCCAGCCTGCTTGCCTCAACGGCGCCATTTGCCGCGCCAAGACGTCCTCGCCGGTGAAGCCGGCCAGCGCCTGGCGCCTGGCTTCTTCGGGCTCGACGCCCTCTAAGAGAAGGTCGCGCCAGCGGTCCTCGAGATGCTGCGACAGCTCGTCGACGATCTCGATCTCGCGGACGGGCGAGAGGCGCAACGTGAAAAGGCGTGCGCGCACCTCGGTTGCCCAGTCGGGGCTGGGGGGCGGTCCGGTGCGCATTCCGATGGGCTGGCCGGTGATTGCAGCATCGGACACGAGCCGGCCCCGTGGTGACCGTGCCGGAGGATCAGGCATGGTCCTCCCCGCTGGTAACGAGACGGACGGCGTCCACGAATGCCTCCCACGTCTCGCGCTGCCGGGCGAGGACGCGACGGCCTTCCGGGGTCACCTTGTAGGTCCGCCGCCGCCGCTCGTCCGGCTTCTCGACCCAAGTGCCTTTGATCCAGCCTCGTTCCTCGAGGCGGTACAAGAGCGGGTACAGCGAGTCGATATGAAAGGCGAGCTGGCCGCGCGATCGCACGTGAATCAACTTGCTCAGCTCGTACCCATGCCGTGGCCTGGCATCGAGGAGCGCCAGGATCAGAAGTTCGGCTGAGCCCTTCTTCAGTTCGCGATCGAGCGTTCGAATGTGATCATCTGTCATAGGCAGATACCTGACTGAGGCAGATAATAGGGATCCCGGTGGCGGAAGTCAACGGGCGGGGAAGACGCGCCAAGCGGGAGACGCCCGTGCGGAGGTACGCGCATGCCGACCGACAACCACCGCGTGTCCTCGCCGACGGTGGCCATCAAGGCGCGGCGCGTGCCGAATTGAATCGCCCACTCACTTAGGTCGGTCCAAAGCGACGGAGTGCTCGGTTGGGCATTCGAGGAGTTCCAGGACTCGCTCGCGCGTGAGTAACGTCATTCCAAGGCGCTGGGTCGACACGCCATCTCGCACCCGGTAGTCGAACCGCCGCTCGTCGCCGTTCATTCCCGCCGAGAACTGCAGAAGCCTGATCCGGTGGTCGTTCGCCAGCGCGGGAACGACTTCGCCGATATGCGACGCGACGAACACGAGTGCCTTCGGATGGTCGACAAGGCGACTGACGACGGCGAGCGTCGCATCTGCCGCGTCGTGCATGTTCGTGCCCCGGAGCGGTTCATCCAGTACCGCCATCACGGCGCCGTGCTCACGGAGCGTCTGGGCCAGACCTCGGACTCGCCGAACTTCGGCGAGATACAGACTCTCGCCCGCGCTCAGGCTCTCAGCGACCCGCATGCTCGAGAAGAGTCCGCGGAACACCGGGAACTCCATCACCGTCGCAGGCACGCCGCATCCGGCGTGCGCGAGCAGGATGGAAACCGCCAGCGCCTTCAGGAACGTGGACTTTCCAGCCATGTTCGGGCCGGTCACGAAGCAGACGCGGACGTGGTCCAGCAACTCCAGATCGTTCGGGACGCCCTCCCACCCAGGGGCCATCGACGCTGCACCTCCGCGGCCAGCCGGTGCGCCGCCGTCCCTTCCCATGGTTCGTGCATCCATTCGAGGAGCGCGGCGTTGCCCCGGAGAACATGGAAGACCTAGAGCGATTCTCGTGGAGCCTGCGGGCGGCACTAGAATCACCGGCGGTCGACGAAGCCGCTCGAGCAAATCCATCTGGCCAGCCAGACTCCTTGAAGCCCTATTCACCTCGCGTGGCACATCCACCTGCATGTGATCACGTTCTCGGTCACGAAGCCCGGGTAGACGCCAATCGAATCGGCAATGAGGCCCCAACCACGCGCACGGCGGCCCCACGCGAGGGGCGACGCCGAGACCGGTGGCCAGGCCAGACAGCAGAAGCGCTTTCGGTGACAAGCTGCAGCAACAGCCGCCGGCGTCCACCGCCGAGCGCCGATCGCACGGCCGGTTCCCGAGCGCGGCCGGATCCAACGCGGTTCGTGACGCGCAGCTTTACCGCGTTGCCCCGACCGACCCGCCCAGGCGAGCGTTTCGCGCCAAGGGGCTGCGTTCTGTCGTCTTTTCCGGGCAGCGTGGACTTCGACCAGCGCCGTCCCGTTGCCTTGCGCAAGGCCTCAGCGGCCCTACAGGCGCATCGCGCTCACGCCCCACCCCCGGTCCCTCCGCGACTTGAAGTCTTCCCGTGCGGCCAGCGATGCCGCGCCTTGGGCCATTTCCCGAGTCCGTCCTTTGGGTGCCTGCTGCGTCAGGCGGGAACCGCCCGACGGCCTTAAGGTCGCACGGCGCTGCGGTGCTCTACCAGGCGCGCACGGTGACGCTGAGCGACGTTCGATGGCTTCTCACTTCCGCCGGACCAGATGGCGGAACGTCCATTCTGATTGTCTCTCCGGGCCGAGCCGTCAACGAGGTTTCGCGGTAACCAGTCGTTCCGACCATGGCACCTTTGTGCACGGTGCGACTTGGTGTCACGACGATTTCCACCGAGCCGTCGCCCAAGAGTCGACCTTTCAGCGTGCCGCCCACTTCGACCGCGATGTCCGGTCGCCGATCGTCGGGCGCGGGCGAGCCATCCGCCGACCAACCCGCCGGGAAGAACCGGAAGTTGAGTGTCTCGCGTTGCTTCCCGGCGATCTGCATGTGGCGTGTCACTTCGCGGCCGGCCTGATCCCGATCCACCAGCCAAAGGTCGTAAGCGAGCGTGGCCTTGGCCAGCGGCGCTTCGTCCACAACCGACGCCTCCAACTGGACAAGGGCACTCTCGCAATCCGCCGGACCTGGGGCGGAGGATCGCACGAAATCGAGGACGTGCCGTTCTCCGCTCTTCAACAAGATCGTCGAAACTGCACCAGCCCGCACGTCGTGCTGTCCTGACTGCGCCGCGTCGAAACGCTTCCAGTCGACGGTGAGGGTGATGTCATCGCCGGACACCTTCGTTGGCGTCACGGTCGCGAGCCACAGGTGGAGTGCGCCCTGCTCCTTGGGGTCAACAGCCCCGGCCGTGCTTCCCCATTGCCCGCCAAGGTCGGGGTCGCCGGGTTCTCCAGCAAAGACCGCCAACGTTGCGGATTCGCCAAGACGTAGGCGACTTCCTGTGCCCGACTCGGCCGATGGGATGCCCGTCGCCTTCCCGGCGACAGTTCCGAGCGAGACGAGTCGCACCGACACGAGCGAAGGCGCCACGCTGCCCGTCGCCTTGCCCTCCTGGGCGGCGAGCGGCTGCGTAGAGGCGAGGGAAATGGCCAGCGCCATGACGTTGAGAGCGGTAGCACGGACGACGCGAAGCAGGTGCTGATTCATGGGGTGTTCCCTCCTCCTCGTGCGCCTGACGGGGACTTGCCGCTCAGCGTCAGGAGGACCACGCGGTCAGGTTTCGGCGGTCCCACCGGCGCACAGTTCGATGTGGCCACGGGCGTTGACGCGGGCCTGGTGACGCTGGCGGGCGCTCGTTCTGCCGTCTGGTGAACAACCTGCGGCACAGATACGGTCCGGGGTGGCAGCGTCGCTCGCCCGATCCAAGCGCCGCCGACCGCGCAGAGCACCAGGGCGGCTGCCGCCGCCAAGGCGCGCCACATCGAGCGCCCGCGCTTTGGTCGACTGAGCTCAGCGCGCACGTTCTTGTAGAACGTTGCGCTTGGCTCTTCGCCTCCATCGACCACCGCTTGATGTATGCGTGCGTATTGCACGAGCACTTCAACCGCCCCTGGTTCCCGCAACGCGGCAGTTAGCGCGTCCGGATCGACGCGTTCGCCGTCACCTAGATCCGACAGCAATTGTTCTGTTTCCACGTTCATGGCACGACCTTCAACTGACGAACAACGCCCGGCTCAGGGTTGCCCCGTGGTTCATCGGCCTGAGGATGCGAGACGCCCCGCCCAAGCGCAGACCGCAAGGCGGAACGAGCGCGGAAAATGCGCGACCGCACCGAGGCTGGCGTTGCCCCTGTCAGCGCTGCAATCTCCTCGTGCCCGAGACCGGCAATGACACGGAGGAGGAACGTTTCGCGATCGGCATCCGGCAGCCGCAGCAAGGCCTCGCGGACGTCGAAAGCGACCGCGTGCTGAGCGCCGACTGTCGCCTGGGCCCCGTCCACATCGCCAGCTTGAACTGGGTTTCGTAGGCTGCGCCGCTGCCAGTCGATCAGAAGGTTGCGCGCGATGCTGAACAGCCAGGCCCGTTCACCCTCCGCAAGCTCCGGGGCACCGCCACTTCGGAGGAGCCGAACGAACACGTCTTGCGTGAGATCCTCAGCGACGTCGGGGCGCCCCGTCATTCGCAGCAGGTAGCGGTAGATCGCGAGATGAAAACTACCGAAGAGCTCAGCCGTTGAGCGAGCCATCGGGTCCCCTTGATGGCGGAACGCCCTCGCATCCGTAGGTCACTATAGAGAACGAACGGGAAGGGCAAAGATCGCACGGGGGAGGGTATCACCGTTCCTCGGCGCGCCAGGGTTTCACCACGGATCGCACGCGCCTCCTCGCCTCAATCGAGAAGTTCAACGGCGCTATCGACAAGATGTGGGAGATGGGGGGCAAGCTCCGGAGATCGGCGTGCGAGTCGCACTCGGCTTGACTCGCGGGCACATCGCCACGACCCTCAGCCATGGACTGTGGCTCCTCAGGGGCGGCTGGCTGGTCGGCACCGCCATAGCGTCCGGCCTTGCGCGGCTGGTCCTGCACCTGCTATTCGGTGTGGCGGGCCTCGACGTCTACACCTTTCTGGTCGGGAGCGCCGGTCTATACCTCGTAGGACTCCTCGCGACCCCCTGCCCAGTTGGCGGGCAGCATGTCTCGACGCCTTGGTCGCGATGAGGGCGGAGTAGTGGCGACAAGAAGCCTCCTGAGGAGCGGGCCGCCAGAAAGCCGACGGCGCAAGCCTCTCGAGGGCGTCTGGACGGCACTCACTTCAGGTCGGAGGCGCCGCTACTATCGTCGGTCGCGCCGGACGACTGGTTCAGTGCACGACGCCCGATGATGAAATAGTGAACCGGGCGGTTTCGGTGGTGCCAGTGCCCTCGATGCGAGTCAATTCCTGCGCGTTGATCCAGATCCGCCGACCGGCCAACCGGCCCAAGGCCGGGTCAGCCACCGAAGCCCACATTTCTTCGCCGAACGTGAAGTTCCAGTTCAGGGTCGGGCAGACATAAGTCCCGTCCGACGCAAGCTGCGCGTTGCAGAAGGAATCGTCTTTGTGCTCGGGATGCTAATGTCCACCCTCACCTGAGACGGGGGATCACCGTTCGCCTGGTAGACGCGCTCGTAGCGGACCGAGGTGATGAGGGCCGGGCGTGTCGGGCCCGTGGGCTCGTCGCCGCACGCGGCGACCGTCAAACAGAGCAGAACACTGATGAGCGCGCTCAGCTTCCACACACCGTGACAGGTAGAAACACCGACCGGGGCCACGACACTGCCGGTGGGGTCGCGTGAAGTCCACATCTTGCTCTTCCCAGTGCGCCCGTCGCTGCTCCCTGAGGACTTGGCTGGCCTTGATCCAGTTTCGTAGACACCTGCCGAAAGGTGGATACGATGGGATCGATGGCCACAGACAAGAAACCGTCACGCGTCCGGCGGAGCTTCACCGATGAGTTCAAGGCCGGCGCGGTCCGGCTGGTGATCGACGAGGGCAAGAGCGTGGGCCGGGCGGCCCGCGAGTTGGACCTCACCGAGTCGGCGTTGCGGATGTGGGTCGAGCGAGCCCGCGCCGATCGCGGCACGGGGAAGCCCGGCGCGCTCACGACGGCGGAGCGCGAGGAGCTGTACCGGTTGCGCAAAGAGAATCGCATCCTCGCCGAGGAGCGCGAGATCTTGAAAAAAGCGGCGGCGTTCTTCGCGAGGCAGAGCCGGTGAAGTTCACCTTCATCGCGGCGAAGAGGGCCGAGCATCGGGTCACTATCCTCTGCCGGTGTTTGGGGGTCACGCGCAGCGGGTTCTACGCGTGGCGTCGTCGCCCTGAGTCGACGCACGCGGCGACGGATCGGCGGCTCCGGGTGCTGGTCCGCGCCTCGTTCGACGCGAGCCGCCAGCGGTATGGCAGCCCGCGCATTCACGCGGACCTGGTCGACCAGGACGTGCGCGTGAGCCGCAAGCGCGTCGGGCGCGTGATGCGCGAGGAAGGCCTCAAGGCCCGGGCGCGGAAGCGCTACAAGTGCACGACGATGAGCGACCACGATCAGCCCGTCGCCGCCAATGTGCTCAATCAGGAGTTCACGGCCGACGCGCCGAATCAGCGGTGGGTCGGCGACACGTCCGAGTTCCTGATCGGCGACAGCGGCAAGCTGTATCTGGCGGCGATCCTCGACCTCTACTCGCGCTTTGTCGTGGGCTGGGCCGTGAGCGCCGTGAATGACCGCCATCTCGTCATCAAGGCGCTCGAGATGGCGTTGAAGCGGCGCTGTCCGGAGGCCGGCTTGCTCCATCACTCCGATCAAGGCAGCCCGTATGCGAGCGACGACTACCAGACCGTCCTGGTCGGCGCGGGCATCACCTGCAGTATGAGCCGCCGCGGAAACTGCTTCGACAACGCCGTCATGGAGAGCTTCTTCTCGACGGTGAAGGCGGAGTTGGGTGAGCACTTCGAGAGCTACGGGATCGCGAAGGAGCAGCTGTTCGACTACATCGAACCGTTCTACAACCAGCGCCGTCGGCACTCGACGCTGGGCCAGATCAGCCCGGCGGCCTTTGAACGCCGCGCTGCCGCGTAGGGGTGTGGACGCTGCCATCCCGGTGGACGCCAAGAACGCGCCCACCGTGATTTGGAAATCTCGCCCAGAACGCGAGATTCCCACAGCGCCCACAACCCGTTGTAGAGTCATGAACGGAGACGACGCGACGAACCTCAACACGCGTAGTTAACCTGTCAACGAGATCGGATCAGGGCCAGCGAGCGCCGGGTCGTCGAAGAGCGAGGGGATCAGAGACCGATCACTCGGAGAGCTGACTGGCAAGGTCCAGCGCTTGCCTCTGCAGGGCGATTCGAGGCATGGTGCTATGCGCTCATCACGCGCAACGCCATGAGATTCCGGAGCATCAATCCTCTACTCGTTCTCATCGCCTCCGTCGTCGCCTCGATCGGGGCCCAATCCTCATCGACGCACGGCCCGGCCCGTGGCACGCTGATGCTGCAGGGCGGCGTCGGAGACAACCGTGCGATCGCGGCGGCGTTCGTGACCGCCGCCGGCGGACCGACCTCGCACGTGATCGTGATCCCCACGGCGAGCGTGTTCGATGCCGGGCCGCCCGGAATGGCGACCTCTCTCGCGCGTCGCATGAAGGAGAGCCTCGGCGTCGGTGAGGTCACGGTCCTCCACGCGCTCGACCGAGCCACCTCCGACTCCGACAGTTTCGTCGAGCCGCTTCGCAAGGCGACGGGCGTGTGGATTCTCGGCGGCATGCCCGAGCGCCTCGTCCAGACGTACCTCAACACGAAAACCGAGCGCGCGATCAAGGAACTCCTCGATCGCGGTGGTGTCGTTGGCGGCGAGTCGGCCGGGGCGATGATCCAGGGATCGTGGCTGGACACCACCGACGGCGAGTCGTTCACGCCGACGGTTCAGGCGCTGATTCGGGCCCACGTCAGCGGCGCGGGATTCGGGCTGCTCACGCACTCGGCCATCTTTCCCCACTTCGACAAGCGAGGCCCCGGGGCCGCCGTGCGCGAGAGCAAGGCGCACCCTGATGCTCTCGCGATAGGCATCGACGAAGAAACGGCGCTCGTCGTCCGCGCCGACCAGACGGAGGTCGTTGGCGTCGGCACCGTCAGTTTGTACGACGGGGCAGGCCGCGGCGCTGCCGACCCGGTCGTCCTCAAGACCGGGGAGAAGTACGATCTCGCAGCGCGGCGCAGGCGATGATCGCCTCGCTTGGACCGCGCCGGTTGTTGTCCGAGTCCTACTTGAGGATGCGTGCTTCTTCCTGGTGGTTCGCCAGATTGTCGACTTGGCGCTTCGCGTCGGGCCGCACGATGGCCACTATCACTTCTGGAGCGCCGTGGCCGCGAGCCGGCTGGCCGACACCGGCTTCGAGATCAAACAGCGACAGATCAGGTTCGGCGCGTCCCTTGTGACCACCGTCAAGCGCTGACTGGAAGCTGTCTGAGGACCGCTCCGCGGTTCTCACGGCCCGGGAAGATGTCGATGACGACGCCGGAGGCGTCGTCCAGAAACACAGCCCGGCTAGCGAAGCAAGCCTCGGCGGTTTGAGGCGCAGCTTCGCTGGAAAACCCCTGTCGAGAACGCGTCGCGCCCTGGATTCGGCCGGCTACCGTCGCCGGATTCCGCGGCGAGAATCGCGTCGAATCCGCGAGGGCCGATCTGAGAGTAATAAGGTGTCTGCGTCCCTGGGCTCTTGACAGCACTCTTACATATCGTCATACTCATCTCGTCATGCTCTCCGGTCCACCCCGCCTCTCTCCTACTGAGCGCGTCGTGCTCGACCTCCTCGCCCTCAAGCGGGACCGAATGTACGGACTCGAGCTGGTGGCCGAAAGCGGCGGCAGGCTGAAACGCGGAACGGTCTACGTTGTCCTCGGCCGGATGCAGCAGAAGGGATACGTAGAGGCAGAAGCGGAAAAGTTCGCCGACGATTCGGGGCTGGTGCCGCGACGAATGTACCGTGCAACGGCGCTGGGCCTGAGGGTCCTGCGAGCGTGGACGATCGCCGCCGAGTCGTTCGCCTGGGAGGCGCCCTCATGACGTCCCAACCGTTCGGACGAGGGCTTCTCACGTGGTGCGACCGGCATCTCGCCCCGGACTTCGTTGATGCCGTTGTCCATCCACTCGTGGCGGATGCGCAACGCGAGGAACTCGCGGCGAGGTCACACTCCCGTTCAGTCCATTGGCTCGTCGTTCTCAGGGTGGTCATGGCGCGGCAAGCCCCTGCCGCCTGGACGCGGTGGATTGGTCTGGGCACGGTCGGGTTGCTTGGGGCGGTGCTGTCCCTGAGTGTGACTTGGCGCAGGCACCCAATCGCTGCGCACTCTGACCGCTGACCCGGAGCGGGTGCACACGGTGCGAGCCTGGGAGCCCAAGGAATCTCTAGACGAACGCTCTGTCCGCCAGAACATGTGTCCGTCAAATCACGTTGTCCGTTACTAACGGACATGCCATAGCGTAACGCGCTGCAGCACTTCTATCGGGGCGAGCAGATTCGCAAGTGGGCGACATCTGGGTGGCGCATCCGTGGCCTCGATCCCCTGCGCTCGGATCCACGCCTCGCCGCTTTCGTTGATCGCATCGGAGCGATGCGGTAACCCGCCGGACGACAGAGTCCCTCCCGGTGAGGCGGGCATCATCGTGAGCGCGGCGCAAGAATCTCGGAGCCGATTGGTCCCTTCGGCGGTACTCCTGCCGATTCGGCCATCCCCTCGCCTTGAAGATCGACGCGTTTCGGAGTTCAGTACGTGATCGTTCCCTCGCCGGTCCAAGAAAACCTTTGCGTGAACGGTCTGGCTGCCAGGAGGTGAAGTGCGAAGATGGCGTTGTCTTCACCGGCCGCCGCTGCGAGAATCGGTCACGTGCGCCCATGGATTGGAGTGTCTCATGAGTGATGCGTCAACGAGGATCTTCGACCTGCTCCAGTTCGGCGAGTATGGAGACGTGAACCCGTCGGTCTGCGATTCCGCCACCTTCACGTTCATGCAGGCCAAGACGATGCTGGACTCGTTCCACGGGGAGGCTGAGGGATGCTTCCTCTACTCGCGCCACTGGAACCCCAGCAACAAGTACCTGGCGGACGCGATCTCGGCACTGGAAGGCGCCGAGGCGGCGTGGGTCACCGCCTCCGGCATGGCCGCCATCACGAGCACGCTCCTGCAGCTCTGCAGCAGCGGAGACCATCTCGTGTGCAGTCTGACGGTCTACGGCGGCACGTTCGCCTTCCTCAGCAATTACGTGAAGAGGTTCGACATTGCGGTGTCCTTCGTCGATATCACGGACCTCGACGAAGTGAGGAATGCCCTCCGCCCCAATACGAAGGTGATCTACACCGAGACGATGACGAACCCGCTGCTCCAGGTCTCCGACATCCCGGCGCTCGCCAGGCTCGCGGACGAGCACGGCGTTCATCTCGTGGTCGACAACACGTTCACGCCGATGATCGTGGCGCCGCTGGCACTTGGGGCGCACGTCGTTGTCCACAGCCTGACCAAGTTCATCAACGGCAAGAACGACTGCGTGGCCGGGGCCATCTGCGGGTCGAGAGCATTCGTCGACGCGCTGAGCGACGTCAACGACGGAACGGCCATGCTCCTGGGGCCCGCGCTGGATCCGCTTCGGTCGTCCAGCATTCTGAAGAACCTGCACACCCTGCACTTGCGCATGAAGCAACACAGCCGAAATGCGCTCCACCTGGCGACCAGGCTCGAGGAACGGGGCATTTCAGTCACCTATCCGGGCCTGCCCGAGCACAAAGGTCATGAGACGTTGAAGGCGATCATGAACCCCGAGTTCGGGTTCGGCGGGATGTTGACCATCGACATGGGCACGGCCGAACGGGCCGCGAGGCTCATGGAAATGCTGGAGCGCGCGGGTGTCGGGTATCTCGCCGTCAGCCTCGGCTACTTCAAGACGCTGTTCAGCAACTCGGGAAAGAGCACATCCTCGGAGGTGCCGGAGGACGTGCAGCGTCGGATGGGGCTGTCCGAAGGGCTCGGTACGCTTCTCAGTCGGGCTCGACAACGACATCGACAACACCTGGGGCCGGATCGCGGCTTGCCTGGATCGCATGTAGCCGCGCGGCCAAGGCCCGATTCGGCCCTCCCTCGGTTGATGCTGGCGCGAGCCAGGCCCGATCGCAGGCGGGCCGCCTCGAGAACGGCGCTACCGCCCGTGAGCTGCGCGAGTCGCAGGAGCACCGGGCTTCAAAGCTGCTGATCTCGATCCTCGCCCTCGTCTTGCTCGTGCTTTGGAGTGGGAGCCCCGCCTCCGCCGGCCCGCCATTCCGTACGGATGACCCCGAGCCGGTGCCCTGGCGCCACTACGAAGCGTACCTGTTCTCTACGTACGACCGCGCCGGGGGCGTCGGCTCCTGGGCCTTGCCGGCCGTCGAATTCAACGCCGGGGTTGCTCGGAACCTGCAGCTGCACGTCGTGCTTCCGGCCGCGTATCTCACGCCACAACGCGCCTACGGTCTGGGCGATGTCGAACTGGGAGCGAAGTACCGGTTCGTGGAGGAAACCGGAACGTGCCCCGAGGTCGGCATCTTCCCCTCGTCGAGGTTCCAACGGGCAACAGCACGCTGGGCCTGGGCAATGGCCGGCTGTGGGCCCGCGTCCCTGTCTGGGCCCAGAAGAGCGCCGGGGCCTGGACGACATACGGCGGCATTGGATATGAGATCAACCACGCGGCGGGCATGAAAAGCTCCGTGTTTGCCGGTGGACTGGTTCAGCGGGAAATCACGAAGCGCCTGATCCTCGGCATCGAGGTCTATCACCAGGGAGCGCAGGAAATCGATGGGCGAGGTGCAACATACGTGGATGCGGGCGGGTACTACAACGTCCGTGAGGATTTGAGCCTGCTGTTCATGGTGGGTCAGACGGTGGCGGGTGAACGCCGCACCACGGCGTACGTCGGCTTGTATTACACCTGGGGGCCGAATCAAGCGGCCTCACGGTCAGGGGCGCCCCTGTCAACCGCCGTCGCTTCGCACCCCGGCGCGAGCCAATGGCTGCGACGCGAAGGCGGATAGGTTCGAGTCCTGCCCGAGGAGCCACCCTATCGCATACCAGTCCTCCCTGCCCGCGCCAAAGGCGTGTATGCTGAGAATCGCCATGCCGACACGCCGTCCCTCGAGCCAGGCGGCCACGGCCGCGCGCGCCGTGCTGTTGTGCCTGGCCGCATTCGCGGGAGTGCTGGCAGCGTCCTCGCGGCAGTCCGGGCAGGCCCCCGCCCCGCAGGCGCCCACGTTCCGCGCCGCCGCGAACTTCGTCCAGGTCGATGCCTACCCGACCGCCGACGGCCGCCCGGTCGCCGACCTCACCAAGGACGACTTCGAAGTGCTCGAGGACGGCGTCGTCCAGTCGTTGGCCACCTTCGAGCACGTCTCCGCTCGCCCGGCCGGCGCCCTCGTCGAACGGAGCGACCCGACCTCCACGCGCCACGAACGCGCCCTGGTGGCCGACATCCACAACCGGCTGTTCGTCCTCTTCCTCGACACCTACCACGTCACCGACCCGACCGTCAGCCACGCCCGCGGCGCCGATTCGACGTTGCGGATGCCGGGCAGCCCGGTCGAGGCCCGCCCTCCGCAGAAGAAGCCGCTCGGGCCGCAGCCGATCGACAAGGCCATCGTCAACTTCCTCGAACGGTTCGTCGGGCCCGACGATCTCGTCGCCGCCATGTCGCCGGAAATGGACGCCAGCCGGATGGTGTTCGGACGCCGTCCGGAGCGCTTCGCCGAGTGGGTGGGGACTGCGTGGGCGCGTCGCTTCTCGTGGGACGACATGGACCCCGAGGAGGAGGGCTGGGCGCTGTGCTACCCGCCCGACCCGACTGGCGATCCGAACGGGTGCTTTCGTGGCATCTGGGAGGAGATGGTGTCCCGTCGTCGCGAGAAGCTGACGCTGCGCGCCATCGACGACACGATCGCCAGGTTGGGCGCGCTCCGCGAGGGGCGGAAGGCCGTCCTGCTGGTCTCCGAGGGCTGGCCGCTGTTCCGCCCCAATCCGAACCTCGCCCGACCGTTGCCGCTGGTGTCGCAGCCGGGATGCCCGCCCACGCCGCCCCCCCCGAAGGGCGTCTACGTGGGGCCGGGAGGGAAACTGCAGGTGAGCGGCACCGATCCCCGGAACCCCGATCAGCCCGACCGGAGCGCCTGCGACGCGGCACGCGTCGAGCTCGCGCTGCTGGACAACGAGGCCAGCTATCGCCAGCTGCTCGATCGCGCCAACCGGCAGAACGTGACGTTCTACCCCATCGACCCACGGGGCCTTGCGGTGTTCGACACGCCGTTCGAGGCGGCGCGGTCGAAGTCGGTGACCGACGACATGAACCGGCTGCGCGAGCACCTCGAGCCGCTGCACAACCTCGCGAGCGCCACGGATGGCTTCATGTCGGCGAGCAACGACCTCGACGCCAGCATGAGACGGATCGCCGAGGACATGTCCGACTATTACCTGCTGGGGTACAACTCGACCAATACGGCGCTCGACGGGAAGTTTCGGCGGATCACCGTACGGGTGAAGCGGCCGGGCGTGCAGGTTCGGGCGCGGCGCGGCTACGTGGCCGCCACGGAAGCGGAGATGCGGGCGGCGAACGGGGCCGCGACGACGGTGGCCCCCGCGACGCGGCTGCGCGAGGCGGCGCTCGCGTCGCTGGGGACGATGCCCGCCAACCTGCCGCTCCGCGTGTCGGGCGGGTACGACTGGGTGGATGGCGCGTCGGCGCTCTGGACCGTGGCGGAACTCGGCGCGGCGACGGCGCGGCAGCCGGAGTGGCAGGACGGCGGCGAGGCGGAACTGGCGGTGACCGCCGCGGACGGGTCGGTGGTCGCGTCCGGAACAGTCCCGCTCTCCGCCGCGGCGAGGTCCTTCTTGTGGCGTCCCGGCGGGCGGCTCGAACCCGGCGACTACACCGTGCGCGTCACGGGGCGCCCCTCGGCCGGCGGGTCGGCCTCGGTCGGAGGCCTCGTCCGCGTCACGCTTCCTGCCGCGCCGGCCAACGCCCTGTCCGCCACGCCGCGCCTGCTCCGGCGAGGACCGTCGACGGGACTTGGGTTCGTCCCGACGACCGACGAACGCTTTCGCCGGGTCGAGCGCGTGCGCGTCGAGCTGTCACTCGCCGCGAGCGACGCGGTGTCGGCTCGCCTGCTGGACCGCCTCGGACGGCCGCTGGCCGTTCCCGCGACGGCCGCGGTTCGGCAGGAGAACGGCCTGCGCGTCGCGGTCGTGGAAGCCGTGCTGGCGTCGCTCGCCCCGGGCGACTACCTGGTCGAACTCGCCCTCGGCGAAGGTCCCTCGCGTCAGACGGTCGTCATCCCCATTCGCGTCATCCCCTGAGCCGAGCCGCTGTGTCGCGCCGACTCCCCGCCCGCCGATGCCGCCAAGGTAGCCACTACGGACGAGGAACTCCGACGTGCTGAATGGGCCTGCACCTACATCAGCGGTGAGGAGATCTTCGTGTCACTCGATGCTCCATCGCAGGCGGTTCGCGTGGCGGTGTTCTGGAAGCCGGACGGTGTCATTCACCGACGCACTCCATGGACGCGGACGGAGAACGGAGCGCGCGATTTCACCGGCGCCACTGTCCCGGCCAGCGAGAATCGATTCTCCGCATTCCTCGACCTCCTGCGAGAAGAGGACCGCGTCATCGCGGGAGCCCTGGAGAACAGGTAAGCGGGCACTCCGCGCGCGGACGATCCCGTGCGCGTTGCCCGGCAGCCTCGTGCTCGCTCACGTCGCGCGCCGCGAGACGCGAGCCGCGAGTCGCAAACCGTGAACCGTCAGCCGTCACCCCTCGCTGTCATCATTCCGTCGCGCACCACTGTCGATGAACGCCGGGGGGCGTGAACCGCAGCGCCAGCATGGTGATGTCGTCGGCCTGGGGCGCGTCGCCGACAAACGCGGCGAGCGTGTCGCCGACCGCGTGGATGAGGGCGTCGAGGTCCTGGCGGCCGCACCGCGCCAGGCACGGCAGCAGGCGTCCGAGCGTGAACTCCACCCCCTGGGGATTCGAGGCCTCCGTGACGCCGTCCGTGTAAGCGAACAACGCGTCGCCGGCCGCGAGCACGATGTGGCCGGCCTCGTAGGCCGCGTCGTCGAAGAGCCCGAGGACCATCCCGCCGGTCTGCGCGAGCGGCGCGACCGACCCGTCGCCCCGCAGGATGCAGGGCGGGTTGTGGCCCGCGTTGCAGAAGGCGACGTGGCCGTTCCGCGTGTCGAGCACGCCGTAGAACACGGTGACGTACATGTTCGGCACGCCCTCCGACGCCAGCACGCGGTTCACCCGTTGGAGGCACACCTCCGGCGACGCGGCGTCGCGGGCGGTCGCCTTGATGAGCGTCCGGGAGACAGCCATCAACAGCGCCGAGGGCACACCCTTGCCCGAGACGTCCCCGACGACGAACCCCAGCCGGTCGTGGTCGATCAGGAAGTAGTCGTAGAAGTCGCCGCCCACCGCCCGCGCCGGCGCCATGCTGGCGCGAACGTCGAAGTCGCACCGCCCGGGGAACGGCGGGAACTCGCCCGGCAGAATGGCGCGCTGAATCCGGCTGGCGACTTCGAGTTCCTGGTGGAGCTTGGCCAACCGCTCGCGGTCGTGGGCGGCCTGCACCGTACGCGCGAACAGCCGCGCGTTCTCGACGGCCGACGCGGCCTGGAGGGCGAGCGTGTTGAGCAGTTTCAGTTGCGCGGCCGCATAGCTGACCGGCTCGGCGCTGGACAGCGCGATCAGCCCCGTCACGCGCTCTTTCACCCTCAGGGGTGTGCAGATCATCGACGCGACCCGGCGCCCGTCCTCGCCGTGGCGCCGGTCGGCGGGCACGTCGTTGATGATCTCACCCTGCCCGCTGGCGACGATCGAGGAGAGGAGCGGGTCGGGCCGAGGGGTCGCGTAGGCGTCCCCGAAGGCGGCGACCGGGTGCAGCGGCTGGTTGTCGCCGTCGAGGAGCATCAGCACGCCGTCGGTCGCGGCGATCAGGTGGCGAGCCTCGTCGAGCGTGAGCGTGGCGACCTTTTCGACGTCGAGCGTCGAGGCCAGCCGCTCGGAGAAGCGGTAGATGAGATTGACTTCGCGGTAGAGGTGCAGGACTTCGGTGGCCAGCGTCTTGCGCTCGGCTTCCATCGCGGCCAGGTGCGCGAGCAGCGCCGCCACCGACGCCGCCCGAGTGCCGCCGCGCACCCACCCCACCGGCTCGCCGTCGAGCGTGACGGCGGAGCGGGAACCGGCGTTCCTCTCGCCGAGCAGCAGCCTGCCGTCGACGTCCTCGACGGCGATGTCCTCGTCGAGCTCGCCCAGCAGCGCCGACACCACGGTGGCGACGTCGCGGCGCTTCCGGATCAGCGTGCCGAGGGTGAATCGCGCCATAACCGCGTCACAGTCCCAGCACGGTTCTGGCCTTGGCCAGCAGCGCGTCGGGGTCGAAGGGCTTCGTCATGTACTGGTCGGCGCCGGCCTCCAGTCCTTTCTGCCGGTCGAACTCCTGGCCCTTGGCCGTGAGCAGGACGATGTACACGTCCTTCAGGCCCAGCGTCTTCTTGACGCGGTGACACACGTCGAATCCGCTCAGCCGGGGCAGCATCACGTCCAGGAACATGAGTTGTGGCGCGCCGGCCCGGACGGCCTCGAGCGCCTCCTCCCCGTCCGCCGCCGTCATCAGCTCGACGCCCTCGTCCTCGAGCTCCTCGAGCGTCTGGCGAATCAGCATTCGCAGGTGCGCCTCGTCGTCCACGATCAGGATCTTCGGGGGCACAGCACCCTCCTTCTCCGCCCGCACGCCACCGCCGGGCGGGCTACCGATACACGAGGAACAGGACGTTCTCGAGCCCCCTCTCGAACCGCAGCGCCTGGACCAGCTCCTGCTTCTCCGACAGGGCGGCTTTGATGAGGACGATGTCGGGCCGGACCGAGAGCGCCTTGGTCACCAGCTGCGAGCCGTCGGCGTCGGACACCACGTAGCCGGCGGCCTGGAGGACCTCGGAGAGCATCTTCACGACCGACACGTCGTCGTCCACGACCAGCACGTGCTTGCGCGAGCGTCCCTGCTCGAGCAGCGTGCCCACCTCCCTGAAGAGTGTCGTGGTGTCGATGGGCTTGGTGAGGTACCGGTCCGCGCCCAGGCGCAACCCGCGCGTCCGGTCCTCGACGACCGACAAGATGATGATCGGGATGGCCATCGTCTCCGGGTCGTTCTTGAGCATCGCGACCACGTCGAACCCGTTCAGCTCGGGCATCATCACGTCGAGGATGATCAGGTCGGGCCGTTCGCGCCGGACCTCCGCGATCGCCTCGCGGCCGTTGGTCGCGGTCCTCAGGCGATAGCCTGCCTCGGCGAACTCCTGCTGGAGCAGCGCGCGGACGTGCGGGTCGTCGTCCACCGCGAGCACGTTCGGCTGTGCCCCCGGCGGGCGCCGCGTCGCGGCGGCGTGCTCGCGGAGCTGGCGGACGAGCACGTCGAGCGGGACCGGGCCCTTGTCCTGCGCCGGCTGAGGGCGCACGGGCAGCAGGAAGGAGAAGGTGCTGCCCCTGCTCGGCTCGCTCTCCACCCAGATGCGGCCGCCGTGGTGCCCGATGATCTCGCGGCAGATCGGGAGGCCGAGCCCGGTGCCCTTCGGCTTGTCGACGAGCGTGTCGCCGACCTGCTTGAACTTCTCGAACACCTCCAGCTGGTCCGCCGGGGCGATGCCGTAGCCGGTGTCGATGACGCTGACGACGACCCCGTCCTCCTGCAGACGCGCACGGCAGGTCACCGACCCGGCAGGGGTGAACTTCACCGCGTTCGAGATCAGGTTGATGAGCACCTGCAGCAACCGGTCGGCGTCGCCCACGACAGTGGGCAGGCCTGGCTCGACGTCCTTGACGAGCGGGAGACCCGTGTGTTCGAACAGCGAGGCGGTGGCGGCGGTGGCGCGGTCGATGATCTCGGCGACCGACACCCCGTCCATGTGCCACTCGAGCTTGCCCGCTTCGATCTTGGCCAGGTCCAGGACGTCGTCGATCAGCTTGGTGAGCCGCTCGCCCTCGCTGACGACGACCGCGAGGTTCTCGCTGACCTGGCGGACGGTCTGCCGCACCCGGGTGTCGTCGGTGGCCAGCAGGGGGAAGACGCGATCCTCGAGCCGCTTCGTGATGATCTTCGCGAACCCGAGGACCGAGGTGAGCGGCGTGCGGAGCTCGTGGCTGACCGTCGAGAGGAACGCGCTCTTGGCGGCGTCGGCCTCTTCGGCGGCGGCGCGCGCCTGCCGGGCCTCCTCGAACAGCCGCGCCTTGTGAATCGCCACGCCGACATTGGCCGCGATGGTGGTCAGCAGCCGCAGGTCGGCGTCGCTGAAGCGCCCCTCTTCCTCGACGCTCTGCACGCTGAGCACGCCGATCACGCGGCCGCCCACCGGAATCGGCACGCCGAGGTACGACTTGGCCGCGACGCCGGACCGGGTGATGTGCAGCTGCGCGGCTCGCGAGGCGATATCCTGGTTGATGAGCAGCGGCTCGCCCGTCTGGATGATGCGCGAGGTCATGCCGACGCCGAGCGGGAGCGAGGGAAAGCTGTCTCCGTACCCGTAGGGGAACTGGATCGTGTCCGTCGCCGGATCGTAGAGGGCGAGGTAGGCGATCTGGGCGCCGAAGATCTGTCGCACCTGTTCGCCGACGAGCGGAATCAGGGTGCCGAGCTCCAGCTCCGACGCCAGCGCGCGGCTGATGGTGTCGATCGTGGCGAGTTCGGCGGCGCGCTGGCTGATCTCGCGCTCCTGTTCGTTCAGCTGGCGGTAGGCGTTCGCGTTGTCGAGCGCGATGCTCGTGTAGGCCGCCAGGTTCTGCAGTAGGTTCAGGTGGTACTCGGTGTAGGCGTGCTCGCGGAAACTCTGGATCGTGATCACGCCCTGCACCCGGTCCTGCCGCATCAGCGGCAGGTAGACGAGCGACACGGGAGCCCGCGACATCGACCCGTCCTCGAGTGGGTGCCGGGGGTCGTCGTAGCTCGCCAGGTAGCGCGAATACTCCGAGGCCACGTCGTTGATGAACACGGGCTCGCGGTGTTCGATACACCACACCGCGAACTGGTTCTTGTTGGCCGTGTCCCGGGTGTAGGGAGCGTAGCGCTTCCCTCCCTCGACCGCGAGGCGGTAGTCGATCAGCTGCTTCTCGGCGTCGTAGAGGCCCACGGCGAACACGGAGGCGTCGGCGAACTGGCCCACGCGCTCGTAGAGCCGTAGGAAGATGGTGTCGATGTCGAGCGAGGCGGTGATTTCCCTGCCGATCTCGCTCAGCAGTTCGACGTTCCGGCCGCGCTCCCCCTCGGACCGCGCCAGCGCCTCGGCGGCATCGGCGCGCAGTTGGGCCTCCCGGAGACGCGCCCGTTCCCGCTCCTGCCGGAGCAGGCGCCGCCGCTGGACGCGGTCCACGCCGAAGACCCCGCCGGCGAAGAGGAAGAAGTAGAGCCCGTACGCCGCCGCACTGCGATACCACGGCGGAAGGATGATGAAGGAGTACACCGCCTCGCGCCCGATGTGGCCGTAGACGTTCTTCGCGCGTACGCGGAAGCGGTAGTGGCCCGGCGGAAGGTTCGTATAGTCGCGGCTGGTGTCACCGTCCCAGCCCGACCAGCCCGCCTCGAGCCCCTCGAGAATCGTGCTGGAACTGGTTGGCCGCGGCGTCGTCGAAGCTCGGCGCCGCGTACTCGAAGCGGAGCGCGTTGTGGTCGTACTTCAGCTCGGGCCGGGCGCCCTTCGGGGCGGCGGGGGGCCAGCCCCCACCGTTGACGCTCACACGGCGGAGGAGCGTGGAGAAGTCGCCGGAGTAGCGCTTCGGCACGCGCGGGTCGTAGCGCACGATCCCGTCGCGGCCCCCGAACCACACGACGCCGTCGGCGTCGGCATAGTTCACGACCGTCTGGATCGCGGCGAAACGGAGGAACGGCTGCTTCTCCACCGTGTAGCCGCCGCCGGGCTGCGGGCGCGCGACCGCCCATTCGCGGCCGAAGCAGACCCACACGTCGCCCCTCGGGTCCTCCCAGAGAGCGCCGTCGTACCCGGTCGGGTCGACGCTGACCACCTTGAAGGTGTTGTCGGGCGTGAACCGGCCGGTGGCCTCGTCGAACCGGAAGATCGTGTCCGCAGAGAGGAAGTACGGCGTGCCGGCGACCGAGGCGACAGAGATGCCGGTGGGAGGCAGGCCCTGGGCGGGGCCGAAGCGCTCGACGCGCGGGTTGGGCGGCAGCCCGCCGTCCTGCGTCCCGCTCCGCTGCGGCGCGAAGGTGACGCGCAGGATACCGTTGGCCGCCGTTCCCAGCCACAACCGGCCGTCGGCATCCTCGTCGATCGCGCGAACCTCGTCGCTGATGCCGGCGACCCTTCCCTCGAAGACCCACCGCCCCCGGTCGAACCGGAGGGAGGCCAGCCCGTCGAAGAGGCCGACGAAGACGCGGCGGGGATCCTTCTTCGACCGACACAGAACGGCGGCCGCGAACGACCCGGCCATCGACTCGCGCACCGCGACGGCCTTGTGCTCGTCGATGCGGTAGACGCCCTCGCTGGTGGCGGCCAGCAATTGCGACGGGCCGCGCCCCGACGGATCGTCGAAGGACAGCAGCCACCAGCACTGCGTGTTCGAACTGAGCCCGCCGATGGGAGCGAACGCCGCGGCGGTGTGCCGCAGGACGGTCGGCCGCGACGCGGGCCCCGACGAGGCGAGGTAGTAGGCGCCCTTCGTGGTCATCGCGTACAGCGTGCCGTGGTGGCGGAGGATGAACTCCACCGAGCCCCTGAGGCCGGACGCGTGCTCGAACACCGAGAGCGGCGAAGGGGTCTCGATCCGGGCGATGCCGTTGTCGAGGCCCAGCCACAGGGCACCCTGGTCGTCCGGCGCCACGCAGTAGGCCTGCTGCTCGAGGCCCGTCGAGGCATCGAAGATCTGCTGCAGACGTCCTTGCCGGTCGATGATCGCCACGCCGCCCCCGGTGGTTGACAGCGCGATCATTCCGTCGGGCAGGTCGGTCCCCCGGTAGAGGCCCATCGGGCCCATCGTGCGGAGCCACCGGTCGATCTCGGTCGGGAACCGTCTGACCGATTGGCCGTCGAAGAGAAAGAGCCCATCGGCCTGCGTGCCGATGATCACCCGGCCGGCGTCGTAGGGCAGGATGACGGGATAGGGCTCGCGCATGAACCGCCGGCCGCCGGGAACCGGCTCGAGCGAATCGCCGACCATTCGCATCAGGCCCGTCTCGGGCTGGCCGATATAGAGCACGCCGTGCGCGACGCCGGCCCGGTAGAAGCGGGTCAGCGGGCTCCAGACTCGGATCCGCCCGTTCGACCAGCGAAACAGGTATTGCTGCGACTGGAAGTAGATCCCCTCGGGCGTCACCAACGTGCGCCATACGTCGCCGAACGCGCGGTCCGAGGGCGGCACGTGGGGGAGCAGCGAGACGAACCGCGTCCGGCCGTCGGCGTCCAGTTCGAGATACCCGAACTCGTCCACCGCTCCGGCGTAAATGCGGCCGTGATCGTCCTTCGCCAACGACCGCACGACCGAGTGGTTGGGCACCTTCGTCAGCCGCCACGTCGCGCCGTCGTATTCGAGCACGCCGAAGTTGTTGCCGACGTAGATGACGCCGCGGTCGTCCTGCGCGATGGCCCAGTTCTGTTCGCCCGCGCCGTACTCCGGCGGGGTATACCGGTGGATGAACGGTCGCCCGGCCTCGGTGCCGCTCGCGGGCGACACCAGCGCTGGCGTGGGCGGGTGGGCGGCCGCCGATCGTGGCGGCTGCCGCTCGTGACCTGAGACGAGGACCGCCGAGATCAGGGCGACGAGCGGGGCGGAAACGCGTATCTTCACGAGGCTCAACTCGTCAGTCAAAGGCCGCATCTACGCGAGTCCGCAGGACATCCCCGCGGGCGAGAGGAACAGATGACGCCTTATCGGACGCCGCCGGGGTCCGACCTGACTCCGACCCAGCCCGGTCTGACTCTGGCAGTCGTTCGCCATACTCCCAATGTAAGCCTCGTCGCGTTCCAGCACCAGCGCGGGCTCCCGCTTCTACCGCCAGCGCCGAGGTGGCACCGGCCAGCACCCCTGACCCGCCGCCTCGTCGTACCCCGCCGGTATCGTTGACCTGCCCAGCCAGGTGCAGCCGTCGCACTTGGGGCACGTCGTTGGGGACGGATCGCGGCTTGCCTGGATTGCATGTAGCCGCGTGGCCCACACCCGATTCGGAATCTGCGAATCAGTCAGTCCTCCGACAGCACGCTTCGCGCAAGCGGCGACGCCGATGCACCCAACGCCGCCCTCAGGGCCAACTCGCCCGTACGTCGTTCGCCTGCATGCTCCCTTGCCTTGATTCGGGTACAATCCGACCGCTTCCGTCCCCGACGGCCCGGACCGACGCGGCAAGAGGCCGGAAAGCGGAGCAGCCGATGGACCATCGGGATGAAGGGAAGGTTCGCGCCGACGCGGCGGTCGGTGAATCGACGCGCACGACAGACGAGGCTGGCGTACGTCTCCTGGCCAGCGGGTCGCGTGTGGCTGCCGTCCTCGTCGGGGTGGTCGCCGCCTCATACCTCGCGGCGTGGCTCACTGGCGCGATGTTCGAGCGTGGTGGCACGGTCATCACGATGAAGACGAACACCGCCGTCTGCCTGTTGCTGCTGGCCGTCGGCCTGGCCTTGCTGCAGGGCCGCGCCGGCGGCGGGGCGCGACGGTTCGCAGGTCGGCTCTGCGCCGCAACGGCGCTCGTCATCGGCGTCCTGACCTTCGTCGAGAACCTCGCTGGCTGGAATGTCGGAATCGACGAGCTGCTGGCCACCGAGGCGCCACGGGCGCGGGGCATGGTGTTTCCGAACCGGATGGGCTCGCCCGCGTCGCTGAGCGCCGTCCTTCTGGGCACGGCACTGCTGCTTCACGGCCGTCGGCGCGATGGCGGCGTCGGGTGGGAGCAGGCGCTGGCAGTGGGAGCGTGCATCTTCGGGTTGCTGCCCACGATCGGCTATCTCTACGGCGTCGAGTGGCTGTACGGGTTCGCGCGCGTGTCTGCCATTGCGTGGCCGACCGCGCTCTGCATCATCGCGCTGGGCGTCGGCCTGCTGTGCGCCCGGCCTTCCGAAGGCCTGATGGGTCAGGTGGTCGCGCGGGATGCCGGGGGCATGGTGGTTCGGCAACTGCTGGTGCCGGCGCTGCTTCTGCCGATTGTCCTCGGCGGGCTGCAGATTGTGGGGCAGCGACTGGGCTGGTTCGATCCGCGCATGGGCACGGCTCTCCTCGCGCTGGTCTTCGTGCTCTCCCTCACCTCGCTGGCGTGGCTGACCGGGCGACGCACCAGCCGGGCGGCAGCGGAGCTCGCGGCGCAGCAGGAACTGCTCGGCGTCACGCTGAAGAGCATCGGCGACGCGGTCATTGCCTGCGACCTCCACGGACGAGTCACCTTCATCAATCCGATCGGCGCCGGGTTGACCGGATGGACGCACGCGGAGGCTGTCGGGCGAACGATACACGACGTCTTCAAGGTGGTCGACGAGCGGTCCTGCGAACCGGCCGAGGACATCGTCGCGCGAGTGCTGCGCGAGGGCCAGGTCGTCGAACTGACGAACCACACCGCGATCGTCGCCAGGAGCGGCATCCTCATTCCGATCGAGGACAGCGCGGCACCGATTCGTGACACGTCCGGAGCCGTCTCGGGTGCCGTGGTTGTCTTCCACGACGCGAAAGACAAGCGGCGGGCCGTAGAGGCGTTGCGAGAGAGTGAATACCGCTTCCGCCTGGCGCTCCGCAATGCGCCGGTCTCCCTGGCCGCGCAGGATGGCGATCTCAAGTACATCTGGGCGTACAACCAGAAGACGACGCCCCCGGGGGGCATCATGGGTCTCCGCGACGACGAGATCTTCACGCGCGAAGAGGCCGAGCGGGTCACGGCGATGAAGCGGCGGGTGCTCGATGAGGGGGTCGAGGTGCGCGAGCAGATGTGGTTCGCGCGGCCGGCTGGCCGGATCTTCCTGGACGTGTGTTGCGAACCGCTGCGCGACGAGGCCGGCCGGGTCATCGGTGTGACGTCGGCGACCGTGGATCTGACGGCCAGGAAGATCGCCGAGGACGCGCTGCGCCGGTCGGAGGAGAAGTTCGCAAAGGCTTTCCGGGGCAACACGTCCGCCATGGCCATCACGCGCCTGAGCGACGGCGTGTCCATCGACGTGAACAATCGGTATCTCGAGATGACCGGGTTTGCGCGCGAGCAGGTGATCGGACGACCAACTGCGGAGCTCGGGATCTGGCGAGCTGCTGCAGACCGTGACGCGTTCGTCAGCCGGCTCCGAGACACCGGCGAGGTCCGAAACGCCGAATACCAGTTCCGCAGACCGGACGGCTCGGAGTGGACGGGGGTTGTCTCGGCCGAGTTGAGCGAAATTGCCGGCGAACAGGTCATCATCAGTTCGATTGCCGACATTACCCAGCGCAAGCGGCAGGAGCGGAGGGTCGAGGAGCTTTCCCGGCTGTACGCGGTACTGAGCAAGGTCAACGAGACAATCGTCCGCACGCGCGCGCCCCAGGTTCTGTATCAAGACGTGTGCGACATCATCGCGAGCGACGGGCAGCGTCCGCTCGTCTGGATCGGCCTGGTGGACGGCCGCCGCATCGTCCCGGTTGCCGCAGCCGGTCCGGCCCTGGATTACCTGCGCGGCTTGAGGGTGGAGGTCGACGGAGAGTTCGGCCAAGGTCCAAGCGGCACGTCGATTCGCGAGGACCGATCCGTCGTCAACGACGATTTCGACCAGAATCCGTCCACGCAGCCCTGGAGGGACGCGGCCCTGAAGCACAACCTCCGGGCGTCGGCCTCTTTTCCGATTCGTCACCAGGCCAGCGTGATTGGGGCGCTGACGCTGTATGCGACCCAGGCGGGCACCTTCGACCGTGCACAGGTTGGCCTCCTCGAGGCCCTCAGCGCAGACCTGTCGTACGCGCTCGACAAGATGGCGCAGGAGCGGGCGCTCCAGGAGAGCGAGCAGAGCCTGAGGGAAGAGGATCGGAGGAAGGACGAGTTCCTCGCGATGCTCTCGCACGAGCTCCGCAACCCGCTGGCGCCCATCCGCAGCGCCATCTACATCCTGGAGCGTGCCACGCCAGGTGGCGAGCGGGCCAGACGCGCGCACGCGATCATCGACCGCCAGGTGGCGCACATGACCCGGCTGGTGGAGGATCTGCTCGACGTCACCCGCATCTCGCGCGGAAAGATTCGCCTGCAACGCGAGAAGGTGGACCTCGCCGAACTCGTGCGGCGAGTCGTGGAGGACCATCGCGGCGCCTTCGTTGCCGCCGGCCTCGCACTCCATGTGGCGATCCCCCAAGGCCCGATCCCAGTCGATGCCGATCGCACCCGCATCGCACAGGCGATTGGCAACCTCCTGCAGAATGCGTCGAAGTTCACGCCCCCCAGCGGACGCGTCGCCGTTTCGGTCGAGACCAGCGCGCACGAGGGGCAGGCCGTCGTGCGCGTTCGTGACAACGGGTCGGGTATCGCCAACGAGATGCTGCCTCGCATCTTCGAGCCCTTCACTCAAGCGGACCGAACGCTCGACCGCAGCAGCGGCGGCCTGGGCCTCGGCCTTGCGCTCGTGAAAGGCCTTGTCGAACTGCACCAGGGACAGGTGAGAGTCTCGAGCGACGGTCCCGGCAAGGGAGCGGAATTCGTCGTTCGGCTCCCGCTCGACCCCGGTGGCGCAGCACCGTCCACGGCCGGTGAACCGCCCGCCACTGCAGGCGGCAGGGCGGCTCGGTCAGCTTCCCCACGGCGTGTGCTTGTCATCGAGGACAATTCCGATACGGCAGAGAGCCTGCAGGCCCTGCTGGAACTTGGGGGGCACGAGGTTCGCGTCGCGTGCAACGGGAGGGACGGGCTGGAAGTGGCCCGTCGATTCGCCCCCCACGTCGTGCTGTGCGATATCGGTTTGCCGGGCATGGACGGATACGAGGTGGCGCGGGCGTTCCGCGCCGATCCGTCGTTGTGTGCGGTTGTTCTCGTCGCCGTCAGCGGCTATGCACTGCAGAACGATCTCCAGCGAGCCGCCGCGGCCGGTTTCGACCGGCATCTCGCCAAGCCGGCGAGTCCCGAGGCGATCGAGCAGGTGCTGGCGGCGGCTGGCGATAAGGGACGTGACGGCTCGTAAGGCCCGCCAGTCGCGACCGGACAAGAGGAGGACCACCCGCAGCGGCGTTCCCCGCAGCACCAGCCCGGCCACGCCGCCAGGCGGGCGCGGCATAATGGGGTTGAGGTCACACCATGGCTCGGATCACGTCGCGTGTTGCCGATGTCGCATACCTGCTGCTGCGTCTCGTGGCGGGGCTGTTGTTCGCGGAACACGGTATGCAGAAGCTGTTCGGTCTCCTCGGCGGGAGCCGCACGCCGCTCATCTCCGAGCTCGGCCTGGCCGGCGCCATCGAGCTGGCGGCCGGCGTGATGGTTGCGTTCGGGGTGTTCCCGCGCTGGGCGGCGCTGGTCGCGTCGGGTGAGATGGCGGTGGCCTACCTCACCAAGCATGCGCCGCAGGGACTCTGGCCGGTCCAGAACCGCGGGGAACTGGCGGTCCTCTATTGCTTCGTCTTCCTGTATATCGCGGCGCGCGGAGGCGGGAAGCTGACCGTCACGCGCGACTGACCAGGGCAGCTCGCGCAACGCTTCGGCAGTCGGGCCGGGCTACACGTCCGTGTGGCACCGCAATCCCGATGGCCGAAGCGTTGGTTCGCAATGCTCGGCTCCGCGAAATCGGACACGTAACCTGGTCGCCGCTGCCGCCGCAGCAGGTGCGAAGCGCATGGTGGCTCAAAGCCTCGCTTTCGTCTACGCACCTGGTCCCAAGGCCGAGCCGCGATGCCGTCGGGCGTGACAGCCTCTGTGTGCTCCGCGGGCTCCGTGGTTGAAACGGTCGAACGACTCGTGCCGGATGTGATCAATCCTGAGCCGAGTTCGGCTGGAGTCCGAGCCGGCCCCATGGCTCAACCCACAGCCCGGGGCTTGACCGCCGCGGGGCTGCGGGGTAAAACAGCGCACATGAGTTCGAATCGCCGCCACTTCCTCAAACAACTCTCCACCGTCAGCGCCGCGGTCGCCAGCAGCTCGTGGCTGGCCAGCATCGGCTACTCGCAGACCTCCCGCGGTCCGGCCCGCGCGGTCATCCATCGCGCCCGGGTTCGCTCGGACCTGGACCGCCACGTGCTCGGCTCCTTCCTGGAACATCTTGGACGGGCCATCTACACTGGCGTTTACGAACCCGGGTCCAAGCTGGCGGACGAGAAGGGCTTCCGCAAGGACGTGGTGGCGGAAGTCAAGGAGCTGGGGGTTCCAGTCGTTCGCTACCCGGGCGGGAATTTCATCTCCGGGTATCACTGGCTGGACGGCGTCGGCCCCAAGAAGGACAGGCCCACCGTCTTGGACCGCGCCTGGAATTCCACCGAAACCAACCAGTTCGGCACCAATGATTTCATGGACTGGTGCAGGGCGGTCGGCGCCGAGCCGTTGCTGGGTTTCAATTTCGGCACCAGCACGGCGGAAATGGCGGCTGCCCTCGTCGAGTACTGCAACGTCGAGAAGGGTACCAAGTGGAGCGACCTGCGCCGTCAGCACGGCTACGAGAGGCCCCACAACGTCAAGTACTGGTGCATGGGCAACGAGATGGACGGCTCGTGGCAGATCGGCCACATGACCGCTCGCGAATACGGCCGCAAGGCCGCCGACACCGCCCGCCAGATTCGCGTGATCGATCCCGGTGCCAAGCTCATCGCCTGCGGCTCCAGCACCCCGGAGCTGCCCACCTACCTCGAATGGGACCGCGAGGTCCTCGAGGAATGCTACGACGTGGTGGATGCCATCTCCCTGCACCGTTACTACGGCAACACCCTCGAATACACCGCCAACAGCTCCGCGCGTTTCCTGGCCATGAACCTGGACATGGAGCGGCAAATCCACGAGATCGCCGCCGTCTGCGATTACGTCCAGGGCCTCAAGAAGAGTCAGAAGCAGCTCTGGCTCTCGTTCGACGAATGGAACGTCTGGTACCGCGCCCGCACGGGCGACGCCGTGAATGGCCGCAGGAGCTTCGCGCCGCACCTGCTCGAAGAGGTCTACAACCTCGAAGACGCCCTGCTGGTCGGCGGTCTCCTCAACTCGCTGCTGCGCCGGTCCGACCGCGTGAAAGTGGCGTGCCTCGCCCAGCTCGTCAACGTCATCGCCCCGCTGGTGACCAACGAAAGCGGCGTGTTGCGCCAGACCACCTACTATCCGTATTCGTGGGCGCTGAAGTACGCGCGGGGCCAGGTGCTCGACCTGGCCGTGCAATCGGAGACCTATCCCATCGAGCCCGATGGTCTGGAAGCCAGTCTCGCCCGCAAGGACGACGTGCCGTTCGTGGATGTCGTGGCGACCAGCGACCCCCAGAACAACCAGGTATGCGTATTCATGCTGAACCGCGACCTGCAGAACGAGCGCGAACTCGTGCTCGACTGGCGCGACGCCACGCCTTCGCGTGTGATCGGCTGTGAAACCCTCACCGGCCCGGACCTGAAAGCCGTCAACAGCTTCGCCAATCCCAGGCAGGTCGTCCCGCGCCCGCTCGACCCGCCCAAAGTCGGCGCCGCCATGACCTTCAAGCTGCCGGCCCGCTCGTACACGGTGGCACGAATCGCGACGTGATCGCTGGATCGCCCGGGAGCTTCGCCGTGCCCGCCGGTTGCCGCTCGATGAACGGCACGGCCCATTCCGGGTTGCGGAATGGGCCGGTCACCGCCCGCGCCAGGTTGGCTCGCGCGCGATTGCGCGCCGGGGGTTCACGCCGCGGAGGCGATCGACCAGGTCACCGCCTGCACTCGTAGTTCACCGCGTGCTCGGGGTCGCCCTGGCCTTTGTACTGCGCGTGTGCCGGGTAGGCGCACAACGGGCGGCTGCGTCCGGGGAAGGCCCGCCCGGTGGCGTTGACGGAAGCCGGAGGCACGCCCTTCTCCACCCAGTCCGAGATCGCGGTGAGCATGTCGAAGTTGTCGAGCGCGGCCGGACCGCCCCCGCAGTGGCCCATGCCGGGCGAGAGGAACAGACGGCTCGACTCCGCCACCTTCTCCTGCCCGCCGTTGGCCGCCGCCATCCGTCCGTAGTAGTCGATCGTGTCCTTCGCAGAGAACCAGGGGTCGCTGACGCCGTGGAAGAAGATCAGCTTGCCGCCGTGCCCGAAGAACGTGCTGAGGTTCGTCCACGACGAGGAGTCGCCGACCTGCGAAGCGGCGTTGGCGCGGGCCGAGGCGGCGTCTTTGTCCACATCCTGGTCCACCGCGGTGTTGGGCGGTCCCAGCGGGCTGTTGCCGGATGCCAGCAGACCCGGAATGCCTCCGCCAGACGCGGTGATTCCGGTGTCGAAGAAGAAGCCCGGGTACACCTGGGTGCCGCGCGAATCCTTCGGTCCGGCGAAGCCTCTCTGGATGGCGCTCACCTGTTCCGCCGACAGACAGCCTTCAGCCTTCGGGCCGTTGCACGCCAGCATGGCCGGATCGAACGTGCAGGCCAGGGGGTCGAAGATCATCCCGTCCTGGACGCCGTCGAGGCCGTCGCACACCTCCAGCAGCTTGTTGACGATGGCCTTGCGGTCGCTGTCGGACAGCGCTCCGCCGGGAACCGGTCTTCCGTCGGCGCCCGTGGGCGCGATCTTGTTCAGCGCGATCGCCACGGTGCGGTCGGCCAGATTCGACAACCCCGTGCGTTGGGCGGGAGCGCCGGACACGACGCCGTCGAAGTAGAGGGGGAACCGCTGCGTCATGATCATCGCTTCGCGTCCGCCGGTGGAGCAGCCGACGTAGTAGGCATGGTCCGGCGGCCGCTGGTAGAAGGCTTCGATGATCTGCCTGGCCAGCACGGCCGTCCGACCGATGGCGACATACTCGAAGTCGAGCAGCGCCTGCTGGTCCTGCATGAACGAGCCGTCGAACGCCCCGGTGCCCTTGTGCCCGGTGTCGGTGGAAACCACCGCGTAACCGCGTGCCAATGCCGGCGTCTCGCCTGCGTTCTGCCCGCCGACCGGGGTGGCCACGGTGCCATTCAACCCGCCGCCGCCCATCTGGAGGAACTGGCCGGTCCAGTTCTCCGGCAGCGAAATGGCGAAGCCGATGCCGTAGGTTCTGCCACCCACGCCGATGCGCTTGTCCAGTGTGCCCTCGACCCGGCAATGCGCGGGAAGCGCGACGCGCACGGTCCCGCCGCGTCCCTCCAGGGGGCCGGCGGGAATCCACTCGGCACGAGCGATCTCCAGTTGAGAGCCCGGGATCCTGAGCGTCGCCAGATTCGCGCATCTTGCCCGAGGCTGCGCGACGCCAGCGAGCGGCACGGATGCCGCCAGCAAGAAGAAGAACAGCGTTCTCATGGTTCGTAATCCTCTCGTGAACCCGCGCACGTGAGCCGCGCCCGGCAGCACGGCCGCCACGCCTGCCGTGACGCTCGGCCCGGCGGCGCCGTCAGCGAAGTAGAGGAGGAGCTACAGACGATCCGCGGCAGGCCGGCTCGCTCACTCCTCACCGAGCGCTTCGATATCCGCGAGATCCCTCAGACGCCCCAGTACGGACGGTAATGCGAGCCTGCCAGGCATCGGCGGGACGTTTTGAGTGCGGCTCGTCGCCGCACGAGGGAGACGAAGGAACGAAGATGCGAACAACCGTGATCGGCGGGCCTGCAGGCCCGCCCCACAACCCCTCGATTCGGAATCGCGGCCTCTTACCGAGGTCGCGCGATGGTGAGTGTCACACCCCCGGGCGTACGCGTCCAGTGATGAGAAACACCGGGTAGTCGCGGCCGCTCCGATGGTGGATGAACGCCGTCGTATCGGCCAGTTCGTCGAAACCGGCTGCGGCCAGCAGGGCCTTCAATTCGTGGCGGTCGAAGCCCAGATGAAAGACGTCGGTCACGTCCGGCGTGTGGAACGTGCCGTCTTCCCGGTCGAGGTCGGCCAGCGCCACCTGCCCGCCCGGTCGCAGGTGCGCGCAGAAGCGGGCGAACAGCGAGGCGAGATCCGAGACATGGTGCAGGGCCATGCTGCTGACGATCAGATCGTAGACCCCGGAGAGCGCGTAGCCGTCGTCGGGCCGAAGGAGCAGCGTTGTCACCGAGTGCACGTTCCGCTCCCGCACCTTGCCCGCCAGCACGTCGAGCATGCCCTGCGACGTGTCGGCCCCGGTCACGCGACGGACGCGCGGCTGGAGGGCGAGTGTCAGCAGGCCGGTCCCGCACCCGAAATCCAGGACGTCCATCCCCGGGGTCAGCGCGATCTGGCCTGCGATGGCCTCGGCCACCGCGTTCGCGAGGCGGACGCGGGCCGTGTCGGCGTCCCACGTGGCTGCCATCTGATCGAACCGGCGAGTATCGGTCATGGGAATGATCGGTCCAGCGGTGCGCGGATCGCTCGTTGACCGATGCTACCATGCGGCGGGCTGGCAGTCAGGACGACGGGACGCCCGCCAGGGGACGCGGGCCGAGAAGACGGACGAGATCGGCCTCTCCGATCGTCTCCTCCTTGAGGAGCGTTTCGGCCACCACGTCCAATCGCTCGCGCGCCTCGGTCAGGAGCTGACGGACCGCCGCCTGCCGTTCGCGGAGCACCCGCTCGACCTCCTGGTCGATGCGTGCGGCGGTCGCCTCGCCGTAGTCGCGTCCCTGCGAGAGCTGATAGCCGAGGAACGGCTGCTCCTCGACGGATTCGAACGCGACGGGGCCCAGGCTGCCCATGCCCCATCGTGTGATCATCCGCCGGGCGAGCCGCGTCGCCTGGACGAGGTCGTTCTCGGCTCCGGTCGTGATGTCGCCGATGACCAGCGCTTCGGATTCCCGGCCCCCCAGCATGACGTCGAGGCGCGCCAGCAGGTCGCCGCGGCTCATGTTGAAGCGTTCTTCGGCGGGCAACTGCTCCGTGACGCCGAGCGCGCGGCCGTGCGGCACGATCGTCACCTTCCGCACGGAATCCGCTGCCGGCGTCAGCCACGCGACCAGTGCATGCCCTCCTTCGTGATATGCGACGACCCGGCGGTCGCGCGGCGTCAACACGGTCGTCCGCTCCGCTCCGAGCACGATCTTGTCCCAGGCCTGCTCGAAATCCCGCATCGCCACCTCGGTCCGGTTCTGACGCGCGGCGCCGAGCGCCGCCTCGTTGCAGAGATTCGACAGATCGGCCCCGCTCAGCCCGGTGGCGGTTCGAGCGAGACGTTCGAGATCCACGTCTGCGGCGAGGTGCAGGTGGCGCGTGTGGATGCGGAGAATGCCCTGGCGGCCGCGCCAGTCGGGCAGCGGCACGACGACCTGCCGGTCGAATCGGCCCGGGCGCAGCAACGCCGGATCGAGCACGTCGGGCCGGTTCGTCGCCGCGAGAATGATCACCTGCTGGCGCTCGTCGAATCCGTCCATCTCCACGAGGAGCTGGTTGAGCGTCTGTTCGCGCTCGTCGTTGGTGGCTCCCAGCCCGGCGCCGCGTCGGCGCCCGACCGCGTCGAGCTCGTCGATGAACACGATGCAGGGCTGCGCGGATTTCGCCTGCACGAACAGGTCGCGGACGCGGCTCGCACCCACGCCCACGAACATTTCCACGAATTCCGAGCCGCTGATGCTGAAAAACGGCACACCCGCTTCGCCCGCCGTCGCCCGCGCCAGCAGCGTCTTGCCGGTGCCGGGCGGGCCGACCAGCAGCACGCCACGCGGAATGCGCGCCCCGATGTCGATGTACTTCCCCGGGTGGCGCAGGAAGTCGACGACTTCGGCCAGGTCGCTCTTGGCCTCGTCGGCGCTCGCCACGTCGTCGAACGTCACCTTCGGCCGATCCTCGACGTGGCGCCGGGCCCGGTTGCGGCCGAATCCGAGCATGCCCGCCTGGCTGCGCGCCGCCTGGCGTCCCATCCAGACGATCAGGACGACCAGCAGGAGGACGGGCAGCCCGTCGGTCAGGAGGATGGCGAACCACGGCGCCGACGGGGTGGCCACGTCGATCACCACGCGGTGCGCCTCGAGCAGCGGCATCAGCGACGTGTCGCCCACGACACTGGGAAACGTCGTCTTGAAGGTCGAATACGTGGGCGGAGTCTGCGCGCCCGCGGCCTGCTTCTGGCTGCCCGCCTTCGCGTCAGGCTTGCCCTCGGCCGTCTGGGCGGGTGCCGGCCAGACGATGGCGTGGACGAAGGTGCCGCTGACCGCCTCGCCGACGAGACGCACGTGCGACACGTTGCCGGCGGTGACCTGCGCGACGAACGCGCTGTAGGGCAGCGCCACGGCCGGCGCCTGCTTCGGCAGGAACGACCAGAGGTTCCACGCCATCAGCAGGAGGAACAGGACCCAGTAGAACGGGCCGATGCGGGGCGGCGCGGCGGCGGGTCCCGGCGGCGGGCTGGGCGGGAGCGGCCGCGGCGGCGGTTTCCGTTCTCCCGTGTCGGGCGGTGATGGGCGTGTCGGAGTGATGTCGGCCATGGAAGAATCCCTCGTGACGAAGGCCCGGAGCGTGGCTCGCGGACCGCGAACTCAGCTGGTTGCGCTCGTGACGACCAGGCGGCCGGGCGCGCCGGATGTCGTGATGATCATCACCTGGTCGCCGGGCTGAAGCACGAGCTCCGGATCGGGCCATACCGCGCGTTTCGCCCTGAACACGAGGATGACCTCCGTCTCCGCCCCGTCCTTCAGCGGAAACGCGACCTTGATCGGCTGCCGCGCCAGTGGGCTGTCCGGTTCGACGGTCGCCAGCGACAACCGTCTGCCGTTCGCGATTTCGACCGCCATGCCCGCCACCAGTGCCGTTCGGACGTCGAGAGGCCCGACGGTCGCGGGGACCTTGATGTGGTGCTCGGACAGGAGGTGCAGCGCCGTTCCCAGGGTACTCGAGGGCGTGAGCGGGCGACTGCGCCTGCGCGGGCACCTGCGCCTCATAGAGGCTCTTGTACTTGAATGGCGTGGACAGGACCGACTGCACGAAGAAGCTGAGAGTGACGGCGAGAGCGCCCGGCACCAGCAGCGCGTACCCGCCGGTCATCTCGGTCACCATCAAGAGCGTCGCCACGGGCACGCGAGCGGCCCCCCCCGAACACGGCTGCCATTCCCACGACGGCGAACGGAGCAACCGGCAGCTGAAACGTCTTGGCGACAAAGCCGCCCAGCATCGTGCCGATGAAGAGACTCGGGGCGAACACGCCACCGGACCCGCCCGAGGAGATCGTCAGCGAGAGCGCGACGATCTGGCCGAAGACCAGCGCGAGCATCAGCATGGCCGGCAGTCTCCCGTCGATCGCCATCTGCACCCAGCCGTAGCCTCCGCCCAGCACCTGCCGCAACTGCAGTGCGAGCAGGCCGACGCCGAAGGCGCCCAGAGCCGGCTTCACGAACGCTGGCAGCGGCAGGGCGCGAAACGCATCCCGGGCCGTGTAGAAGACCACTGGCAGGATGGTCCCGACCACGCCCGCGGCGACGCCGAGTGCGACGTACCAAGGGTAATCCGCATTGGGTGCGGCGACGCCGGCAGGCACCTGGAACAGCGGGCTCCATCCGACGAACAAGCCGTTGACGGCATAGGCGACGACGGAGGCGAGCATCGTGTAGAGGAGCGCGCTCGCCTCGAAGTCCATGCCGCCGTACAGGACTTCTACCGCGAAAATCGCCGTGCCGATGGGGGATCTGAAGATGGCTGCCAGCCCGGCCGCCATGCCGGTCAACATCAGCAATCGGCGCTCGGCCTCCGACCGTTTCGACAGCGTGGCATACACCGATCCCACCCCGGCGCTGATCAACGCCGTCGGTCCCTCGCGTCCCCCTGCGCCGCCGGATCCGAGCGTGACGGCCGAGGCTATGGCCTTGACGATCGGGACCCGTTTGCGGAGGTAGCCTCCGGCCTGATGGAAGGCGCCCACCGCGGTGTCGGTGCCGTGGCCCTCGGCTTCGGGAGCGAGGGAGTAGACGAGAACGCCGGTGATGAGCCCGCCGAGCGTCGTCGCGACCGGCAGGAGCCAGAGACCGTGAGCCCCGATGTACTCAATGGCAGCGCCTCCTTCGCTCGGCAACCCGGGCGGAGCGTATTCCGCAATCCGGTTCAGGAAGAACGTTTCGGCCCACGTCAGCATGAACATGAAGAGCCGCGCGCTGAACGCGCCGACGACACCAAGCAGGACGCTGTCGAGGACCAGTCGGTGCTGGCGGTGCAGGGCGCGCGCTCCACTCCGAACGGTGGCCATGCGCATGTTTCGATCGCTCCGTGAGCTACGCTGTCGCGGCGTCGCGGGGTGCGGGCCGCGTTCGGTTGCGCCGGCTGTGCGCCTCGCCGGAACGACGGCAGATCTGGTTCGATCAGCCGAACCCGATGTCACACGTGGGTCGCCCACGCAGTCAGCGCTGTCCGGCCACCGTCGCTTGTCGAACGAGGCGAACCCTGATGGTTGCCGGCGACGCCCGCTCCATCTCCACTCCCGGGGGCAGCGACAGGTCGGAGTCCGTGACGCGCACGGTCGTCCAGCCTTCACCGGCCCTGGCGACGTCGACATGCGCCACGACCCCGTTGGCGGCATTCGTGTCGAGGATCCACTCCGGGCCCCGCAGTTGGACGGTCAGTGTCGTCGGCCATTGTTCGGCGACATCGAGAGCGGGCGGCACCTGGAGAACGACGGGCACGGTGACCGTGCGAAAGACCGTGCTGGCAGTGGAGATGGCCAGCACCCAGATGAGCCCCCCGAGACCGGCCGCCGCCAGCTTCGTCCCCCAGTTGCCCGCGACCCAGCGCCGGATCGCGTCGCGGACCCCTGCCGGGCGCCGGCCGCCGGGTGTCAGCAGCAATCGGGCGAGATGCGTCGGCGATTCGACCGAGCGCATCTCCCGGCCGTCCACCAGCGTGACCCGTCCGCGTTGCTCGGATACCACGACCACGAGCGCGTCGGACCGTTCGGCGAGGCCGACGGCGGCCCGATGGCGCGTCCCGAAGGCTTGCGGCAGATCGCCGCGTGCGGTGAGAGGCAGCAGGGCGCAGGCGCGGGTCACGCGCTCGCCCTCGATGATGGCCGCGCCGTCGTGCAGCGGCGAGTCCTTTTGGAAGATTGACTCGAGAAGGGGCCGCGAAAGGTCCGCGTGCAGCGGGACCCCGCCGTCGTCGAGTTCCGCCAGCGGGTCGTTCCGGACCAGCACGATGAGTGCGCCGATGCGATGCTCGGCCAGCGCGAATGCCGCTTCTCCGATCGCGGCAGCCGCCCAGTCGGGCGGCCGGGTGCGACGCGAGCCCAGGAGGAGGGCCGTATCGAGGCGCGTGAACGCGCGGCGCACCTCCGGCTGGAACACGACGAGCAGCGACGCGACGATGAGCACCGCGGCGGCTTCGAGCACGAGGCTCGTGACCGCCAGGTGATGAGCGCGGGCAACGAGGTCGCCGGCCAGCAGCGCGACGATGGCGAGCGCGACACGGACTGCCCTCGCCTCGGTCGCCCACCGCAGCACGACATAGAGGGCCGTACCTGGTACGAGATAGTCGACGACGCTCTGCCAGCGGAAGAACACCAACATCGGGCAGCCTATCCCGACACCAGTCTGCCACGGGAAGAGCCGTTGGGCAACCGCGTGGAGCCCCCGACAGGCGCGGGGTGTCGGCCCCACCGAGGCCTGAAACTCGCGCCGCCGGATCTTGGCGCCGGCCAGGCCCGATGGACCCGGCCTGCAGCAACGCCCGACCGGACGGATCGGCCTGCTCACCAACTCTCAGGTGACGCGAAGCGACCCGTTCTCGACGTCGTCTCGCGTCTGAAACCTTTCCGTGTGAAACGCAGTCTCTCGCATGACGGACGGTGGGCCGCCCGGCATTCGCAAAGGAGAGGATCATGGCGACGGCGCTGCAGGCCAACGTGGGTGGTGTGGATCGGGTTGTGCGGATCCTGCTCGGGCTCGGCGCCCTGAGCTTGGCCTTCGTCGGTCCGCACACGCCCTGGGGGTGGGTGGGACTGGTGCCGCTGCTCACGGGGCTCTTCGGTTTCTGCCCGCTTTACGCGGCGATCGGCGTCAGCACGTCGCCAGGCCGGGCCCGCTGACGGCGGCCCGCGCGGCAGCACGTCCCCGTGATCGTATCGTCACGGCCAGCTACGGCAAGGAACGTCTTCTCCGCCCTTCGGGCTTCGACTCAGGGTCGTTCACGGGCCTTCGCTCAGGACTTGCCCGGGCCGGGAGGCGCGCCCACCCCGCCGGCGCCGAGGATGACGACCTCGGACGGCACGGTGGCGGACACCACGACCTGGTGATGGAGTACCTGCCAATCCGCGTGGGATAGATGGTCGAGGAGAGAAAGGGGACGGCACCCGCCGACCAGCGTCGGCGCCGCGGCGTATGCCCTCTGCCAGAGGGCGACGGTCGCACGCGACGCAGGGGTCGCTCCGAACGTCAGGCTGGCCAGACAGGCGAGTCCGCCCGGCGCGAGGATCCGGCGGGCGTTGCCGAGAGCGCTGTCGATGGCTCCGTCGCCCAGCAGATCGAACACGTAGGTGGCGACGAAACGGTCGAAGGCCGGGCCGGCGGCCGCCAGTTCGGCGAGGCCGTCCGCCTGCTTCACCACGGCCCGCTCTCCCCAGCGCCCGAGACGTTCGGTGGCGAGCCGCACCATCGTCGTGCTGATGTCGACGCCGAGGTAGCGTGCGTCGACGGGAAGCAGGTCGCCGAGAAGCCGCGCGGCGAACCGGCCTGTGCCGCAACCGAACTCGAACACCGAACGGGCGGTCGCGAACTCGCCATGCGTGGCCAGCACGTCGAGGGCGCGGTCTTCGTACCGCTGCCAATCCTGCCAGCGGCCGAAGCGGTCGTAGAAGCGGCGGATCCGATCCTCGTCCGGACTCATGGTCTTGGTCCCTCGGCAACCGGACCTGCATTCGCCGGGTCGCGGCTGTGTTCGAAGCGGTCGGACGGGTTGACGGCCACGTCAAGATCCGACAGCCAAACGGCGCCGAGCGGCACGAACGGCCCGGGCGAATCCGGTGCCGCCCGGATCGCGGCCCGCGCGCCCGGCGCGCGAGCGTCCATCCGGTCGTGACCTGATCCTGCTTCGCGTCGATTGTCTCCGCGTGAGTTCCGCCGGCAGGCGCGGACCCTCAGAATCCTCTCCAGACCGGATACCGTGCCGCCGCGTGCTCGTCTATCGTAGGGGCCATGCCTCGGTGCGGCCATGGCGCGGCCGAGCCCGCGCCCGAGGCGGCGGAGGGAGGTCAGTCGCGATGGCGCTGGGCGCGTGGGACGTCTTTCTGCGGCTGCTGACCTTCGTCGTCCTGCTGATTGTGTTCTCGACGATGGTCCGGTGGGTGGTGGGCGCAAGGCGGTCACGGCGCCACTCGGCGGGAGACGAGGGGCGTCGCTCGCGCGAAGAGCGCAGGGCCGCTCGCTGAGGGGCCGCAGCGAGGTTCCCTCCCCCTGCAGGTCTGGAGCACCTCCTCGTCGGAGAGGTGCGCCACGAATCGGACGACGTGGACCACCATCCGCTTCTCCCGCCACGGGTGCGCCTGTCGACTGCCTGTGCGCCGTTCTCCCTCGCCGGTGTCCCGTCAATCCAGCCGTCAACCCGAAGCCTTCCTTGATCGGCAGGCTGGGGGTCGTGCACGAAGACCACGTCGCCGGTGAACTGGAACTGGGCCAGGTTCTCCTCGAGCGTCGCCCGGTACACGTCGAGCATGTGAGCGGTGATGACCTCCGGCGCTCTCACGGCGAGAAGCGCTTCGCGCAGCGGCCGGATCGCCGTGAACGCCAGGAGGTCGATCGCCGCCAACTGCTCGGCCAGCGCCGCCTCCTGCAAGGCTTCGCCGGTCCAGTTGGCGAAGTCGTTGTAGAAGACCGGGCGCCGGAAGTGGTGCGACAGGTAGAGATGATGGGTGTGGTAGAACACGCACGCCCCGGACACTTGCCGCAGATGCGCAGCAAGTTGGCCGAGCGTCCGGGCACGGCGGCCGGTGAGTCGAACGAGGTGGCGCTCGGTGTAGAACACGAATGGGCCGGTCGTCGTCATGACAGGGGCTCACCTCGCTGGGTGCTCGCCGCCGGTTCGGCCTGGCGGACGATGAGCGTGCGCATGGGGAATGGAGCGCGTACTGGCTGACGTACTGGCTTCCTCGCAGGATCACCGTGAACTCGATGCTGGAGTCGCCGAAGGTATGGTATCGGATGAACGGTTCGAAGGCGGGGACGCCGCCCTCGACGGTCCGCAGCACCTCGCGGGCGACCTCGACGGTGACGTGCTCCACGTGATCGAGGTCGCTGCCGTAGTCCACGCCGACCTCGACGAGCACGGCGAGATCCCGTTCGGGCAGGTCGTAGTTCGTGATCATGGCCTGGGCCAGCTTGGCGTTGGGCACGAGCACGAGGTTGTTGGCCAGCATGCGGATCGTCGTGGATCGCCAGCCGATATCCGCCACGTAGCCCTCCTGGCCGCTGTCGAGTCGCACGTAGTGTCCCAGGCGGACCTGTCCCGCCGCGATCATGTACAACCCCGCGAACAGGTTCGACAACGTGTCCTGCAGCGCGAGCGCGACCGCCAGCCCGCCGACGCCGAGGGCCGTGAGCAGGGGCGTGATCGAGACGCCCAGGCCGTTCAGCACCATCAGGAAGCCCAGCCCGACGATGGCCCCTCGCAAGACGAGGCGGGTGAGACCGGTCAGCGGCAGCGCCCGGCCGTCTCGAAGAACCCGATGCGGGCGTCCGGCACGCGCTGGCGGACCAGGGCCGGCACCAGCATCAACTGGTAGTCGTGGACCCAGATGGTGTCGCCCGGTCGGGCATGCCCGGCCACCACACCGGCGAACCGCTCGTTCACCGCCCGGTAGGACGCCCAGTCGTGACCGCCCAGCGGCACACGGTCGAGCAGGTAGTGGAAGAGCGGCCAGATGACGCCGTTGGAGAAGCCGTCGTAATACTGCCGCACCTCCTGGGTGGTGAGGGGCACGGACACCAGGCGCCGGGCGCCAAGCTGCCCTTCGAGTTCGGAGCCGGGGCTCGTGCGGGCCTTGGCGCTTTCTCCCGACCATCCGACCCAGAGCCCGGCGCCCGCCTCGTGGAAGGGCCGAAGACCGGTAGCCAAGCCGCCTGCCGAGTCCGAAAGGGAGGCCGGGGCGCTCCCGCGGCACACAGTCACCGGCAACCGGTTCGAGACGATGACGAGCCGATTTGGCAGAACGGCATGCACTCCTCCAGCGTACCGGACGCCTGCGCCGCCGGCCATCGTGTCCGGCCGGTATTCCACTGGGATCGCCGGGGGGATTTGCCGGTCCGGTCCGCCTCCCCCCGAAATACCCGCTCGACCGGATGGGCTGCCGCGCCGGGATTCGGTACAGTCGCATCAGCGCGGCCAACCAACGCAACCACGGCGCGGCGTCTCGCGCCGGACAGGAGTGCGCCATGAGCGACTTCCACCAGCAGGGACCGGTCACTGCGCTGCCTCGTCTCGTCGCGCGGCCCGTCGTCGAACTCGAGGCGGAGATCCTCGCCCTCACGCCGAAGTTCCCCGTCTCCCTGGTCGTCCCCATGGTTCCCTCGGAAATGGAGCGCCCTGCGCTGCGCGGCATCTTGTCCGAACTGTGCAAGGTCCGTTATCTGCACTCGCTCGTCGTGTCTCTCAACAAGGCGACGCTCGACGACTACGAACGCGCCGTGCAGTACTTCGCCGCCTACCCGGGAGACCTGGTCATCGTCTGGAACGAATCGCCAGCGGTCCAGCGGTTCTTCGAGGGCCTGATGCGAGCCGGGTTGTCGGTTGGATCGCCGGGCAAGGGGCGCGCCTGCTGGCTGGCCATGGGGTACCTCCTTGCGGAGGAGAAGGTGGACTACATGGCCTTTCTCGATGCCGACGTGGTGAATTTCCACCGGGAGATGCTCGCGCGGCTGGTGCTGCCGGCGCTCGATCCGATTGTGGACTTCGACTTCGTCAAGGCCTACTACGCCCGCCACTCGGACCGCCTGCACGGAAGGGTGACGCGTCTGTTCCTGTCGCCGCTTCTCGCGGCTTTCACCCGCCTGATCGGCGACAATCCCTACATCCGGTACCTCCAGTCGTTCCGGTACGCCTTGTCGGGCGAATTCGCCGTGCAACGCGACCTGGCGTCGCGCATGCGCCTGCCGTCCGACTGGGGGCTCGAGATCGTGTCGCTCTTCGAGGCCTTGCGTCACCGCGGCCCGGTGCGCGTCTGCCAGGTGGAGATCGCCGACCGCTACGAGCACAAGCACCAGGACCTGTCGGGCAACGATCCGACGCGCGGCTTGAACCGGATGGCGCGTGACGTGGGGACGCATCTTCTGCGCACGCTGGCGGCTGCCGGCGTCGTCTTGTCGGCGGGCCTGCTCGAGAGCCTGCTGGCCGCCTACCAGCGCGAGGCGGAGGATGCCGTCGCCGACAGCTACGCGGTGGCCGCGCTGAACGGGCTCCAGTACGACCGGCACCAGGAGGAACTGAACGTGAACACCTTCTCCGGCGCCTTGCGCGGTGCCATCGAGGAGTTCCATCGGGACCCGCTTGGACCGCCGCTCGTGCCGAACTGGGCGCGAGTGTGGGCAGGGCTGCACGAAGCCGGACCGCACCTCCTCGCAGCCGTCGCCCAGGGGCCCGAGGGCCGGCTGTCCGAGGCCGCCGCCCAGTGGCGAACTGGCTCCGAGCGGATGAGCGACGAAGATTCGGTCGTCTAGAAGGCGCGTCTCCGGCGTAGCGGCGCTTCTCCCGCGTCACCAGTGCTGAAACGGCTCGTGGCCGCCGGCCGAGGACCGGCCCCGAGCCTGCTGCTTCGCCAGCCAGTCGCGCACCATCTCGCGGCTTCCCAAGCCGATGGCCAGGGCCGCGGCCAGGGTCACCCCCCCGAACAGGATGGCGAAGGCCGTCAGGACCGTGGCCCGGCCGATCCCCGTTTGCTCGAGCGCCACGGCCACCACCAACAGCATCACCCCGGTCCGGGTCGCCCCCGCCAGCAGCCGCGGCGACGTGATTCCATGATTCACCGCTGTGATGAGCACTCCCCGGGCGAGGAACCCGCTCAGGACGGTGCCGATCCACAACAGCGCAATGGCAACGGCCAGGTGCGGGAGATAGAGGAGCGCCCGCCCGACGAGGTCCGACGCGACGCGGGGATCGAGCGTGTAGAGCGCGGGCAGGAAGGCGACGGCGATGATCCCCCACTTCAGAGCCTGGGCGATCAGCCGTGCAGCACTCGTGATGCCGACCCGGGACAGCGTCTCCGCCACGCCGAGTCGGGCGGCGCCCTGGTCGAGCCTGGCCGCCACCAGGGCTCGCCTCGCGATAGCTCCGACGACGATGCCGGCGGTCACACCGAGCACGAATATGACGAGCCCGGCGAGAAGATTGGGCAGCCCGCGAGCCAGCTGGGCCCCGAGCTCCCGCCACGACGCGTCCAGGACGGAAGTGAATGTCTGCCACATGACGTCGTTCCTTGGTCTTGGCGTGGTCAACGCTCGTGCGCGGGTGATCGCCACCGCCGCACGAGGTAACCCTTCGCCGATTCGAATTCGAGACAGAGACGCTCCAGCCGGTCCTCGACGGCCGGGGCATCCAGGTCCGCCGCCTCGTTGACGAAGGACGCGACGCGGGCCATATACAGCGGCAGGCTGGACTGGATCAGCTGTCGTCCGTCGAGCTGGCGATGGTGGTACGCCGCCGCGATGTCGTACACGATGCGCACCCACAGGGCGTCGTCCAGGTGAAACCCGTCGGCAGGACTACGGGCGGCGTTCTTCAGCGCCTCCAGGTCGGCACCCGACACCACCTGGCCCCACACTTCCGCGAGGTTCGTGACGCCGCTCCTGAAGTGGTCCACCATCCGTCCGACGTTCACGTCGACGGGTTCGACGCCGACAGCGAAGCGGAAGCCCACGAGGGGCGTCGCCACGGACCCCCGCACGTCGAGCCACCGATCCTCGTGGGTTTCCATCAGCGCGAACAGGGTGCCCAGGACCTGCACCAGCATGGCGCTGAGGTCGGACCCTGGGTCCTTGGCGTCGTGGAGCTTCGTGCCCAAGTACGACTGGCACACCCGAAACCCGCCGCAGATGGCCGTCGTGGTCATCCAGATATCGACACCGTAACGCGCGACGTCGGTGCTCCACACGGGCTGCCTGACGAAGTGGGCGGCGAGAGCCCCCGACAGGCCGAAGTCGCCGCCAATCGGCTGCCGGACGCGCTGACCGTAGAGGGCTCTCGTCACCGGGTAGACGATGCTGTTGGTGATCGTGCCGTCGTACTTGTGACGGAAATAGTAGGGTGCGACGTAATCGAAACCCTGCTCGAGGACGGGTGCGACGAGCAGTTGAATCCACTCCGGCGAGATGCTGCGGAGGTCCGAGTCCACCACCGCGCACGCCTTGGCGCCGAGGCGGCTGGCCACGTCGAACACGCATCGAAACGCGCTGCCCTTGCCGGGCAGACCGTGATACGGGATCGTGAGTCGATGCGGCGGAAACACGGGGTGCGAGATGAGCAGCACCTCGGTCGACGGCATGTGCAGGTCGGTGACGATCCGCTGGGTGCCGTCGGTGGAGCCGCCATCCGAGTTCACGATCACCGACCGCAGCCGCGGGAAGTACTTCACGAGCCCCGCGTGCGCAGCCTCCACGACGTGGCCGATCGTGCGTGCGTTGTTGAAGCTCGGAATGCCGACGACGATGTCGGCCGAGTCGATCGCCTCGAGTGCCCGAACGGCGCCCGCGGCCAGCGGGGGGGACACGTTCACGCCGGCGTCTCCCCTGGCGCCCGCGTCGTGCGACCGAGCGACGCGTCGGGGCACCGCTGCAACCAGTAGCAGGCGAGCGGAGACAGGGCGACGTGGCAGGCGTCCCATCCGAGCGACGGCCACTGCAGTCCGCTCGTCATCTCCGGCACTTCCCAGCCGCGATGACGCGGCAGGTCGGTTCGGTCCGCGATGAACCGCCCGAGGACGTGCATGCCGCGCCTGTGAGCAGCCCCCAGGAAGGGCTGGAGGTTTCTCAGCGTCTCGCAGGTCCTGACGTCGATGGCGTAAACGACCGCCTCCGGATACCACGAGGAAGCGCGAGCCGGCAGGGCGTCGCAGACGGCCTCCTTGGCCGCCATCTTGCCAGCAAGAGACGAAACCCGGCTCGACATGCCCCGAGCGTAGCCGTGCAGGTGGCTGAGCGCTATCCGGTCGAGGCCTGATTATCGACGGCGGCGCCTTTGACCTTCCGGGAGGGGGCGACTACCATGCCATCATGGCGGCCAACGGGAGTTCAGGAGCCGCGCGGTTCGAAAGACTGCGCCACGTCGTCAGGCGGCTGACGATACGTGGCGCGCTCCTGGTGGGATTCGGCCTGCTCCTCATTCTGTGGGTGGTGTCCGGAGCGGACCTGGTCAGGCGGCTGAACGAAGTCGAGGCGCGGGCGGCCGCGGTCAACGCCCGGCTGATCCAAACCGAGGACTTGCTCTCGACCATCAGCTCCCAGGTTCTCCTCGGCTCGGTCTACCTGCGAGACGCACTGCTGGACACTCCGGACACGGCCGATTACTACCGGGAACAGCTGGAGCGAAGCCGGGCCACCATCGACCGGGCGCTGGCGGCATACAGCCCCGCCGTCCAGTCTCCCGGTGAACGGTCGTCGTTCCGCGACCTGAAGGTCGAACTCCAGGAATACTGGGAGGCCGTGCTGCCGCTGCTGTCGTGGGACAGCGGCCGGCGGGCGATCGAGGCGCGGGCGGTTCTGCGCGGCCGCGTGATTCCCAAGCGCGAGGTGATCATCCGGATCTCCGAACGAATCCGCACCCTCAATCGGGCCGCCGCGGACGAGCGGCAGGCGGAGGTTGCCCGAATCTACTCGGTGGTTCGCCGGCGGGTGTGGGAGGCCAGCCTCGAAGTGCTGCTCATCGGCGGCTGCGTCGCGTTCCTCGTCACGAGGTACGCCGGCCGGTTGGAGCACCGGATCCTCGACAACACCCGGAACCTCCAGCGGCTCTCGGCCAAGCTGGTGCGCGCGCAGGAGGAGGAGCGCCGTTCGATCGCACGCGAGCTTCACGACGAGATCGGGCAGGAACTGACAGGGGTGAAGGTCGAGCTGTCGGTGGCCGAGCGGTCGATCGAGCACGAGACGGGGACGAGCCACCCGCTGGCCGAGGCGCGCGTCATGGTCGACCGGGCGCTCCAGACCGTTCGAGACCTCTCGCAGCTGCTCCATCCCCCGATGCTGGACGACCTCGGTCTCGCGTCCACGCTCGAGTGGTTTCTGGTGGCGTTCTGGAAGCGGACCGGAATCGCCACCGAGTTCGACCAGGACGAGGAAGAGGAGGACCGCCTCGTGCCCGAACTGGAAATGTGCCTCTACCGGATCGTCCAGGAAGCCACGACCAACATCGTCCGCCACGCGGAAGCACAGGCCTGTCGCGTGTCACTCCGGCGATCGGGCGCCCGCCTCCGGCTCGTGATCGAGGACGATGGCCGCGGATTCGATCCGGCCGAAGCGCCTGCAAGCGGCGCGAGGAGCGGACTGGGGCTTCTGGGCATGCAGGAACGCGTGGCCGGCTTCGGCGGGGCCTTTCGGGTCGACAGCGCGCCGGGGCGTGGCACGCGCGTGGTTGCCGACGTGCCGCGGCTCCTCCGACCCGCGCTGGAGGACGTCGGGATTCGCGACGAGGTCACCCACGCACAGGCGCCGACCAAAGGAGCCGCCGATGTCCCTGCGAGTTCTCGTCGCTGACGACCATCCCGTCGTGCGAGGCGGCCTTCGAAAGATCCTCGAGGGTGAGCCGGGAGCCGAGATCGTGGGCGAGGCCGGCGATGGCCGCCAGGCGGTGCGCCTGGCGCTCGACCTCCTTCCCGACGTCGCCGTCGTCGACATCGGGATGCCGCTCCTGAACGGGATCGAGACGACGCGTCAGATTGTCAAGCACGCGCCCCAGGTGAAGGTGCTCATCCTGAGCATGCAGTCGAGCGAGGCCTTCATCATCAAGGCCCTGCGCGCCGGGGCGAAGGGATACCTCCTGAAGGACTCGGTCGATGCGGACCTGGTGCGCGGGATCCGGGCGGTCTCGCAAGGCAAGTCGTTCTTCAGCCCGTCGGTGGCGAAGGTCATGCTGGACGACTACGTGCGGCAGATGGCCGAGAAGGGCATCACGGACCGCTACGAGTCGCTCTCCGAGCGGGAGCGCGAGGTCTTTCAGCTCATCGCCGAAGGAAAGGCGAACAAGGAGATTGCCGACCTGCTCTTCATCAGCGTCAGCACGGTGGAGACGCACCGGGCGCACATCATGGAGAAGCTCGACGTGCACAGCGCCGCCGAGATCGTGTTGTACGCCGTGCGCAAGGGGGTCATCACCTGATCTCCGGCGTCGCGAACGCCGGCGCGTCGCCGCGCCACAACCTCCTGCGCTCGTCGAGGATCGAGAGCACGGCCTCGCGCCAGCCGGCAGGACCCTCGGACGAGGTCACGCGCGCCCAGGGCACCCCCTCGTGCACTTCCGCCGTCGCACCCTTCGACGCGCTGCGGACGATCACCGGGATGTCCACGGAACGCAGGAGAGGCACGTCGTTCATGGCGTCGCCGAGGCCGACAGTGGTCGTCGGACCGAAAGCCGTGCGATAGAGACGCCCCAGGAAGGCCGCCGCCCGCCCCTTGTCCGAGTCCCCGATCGCGTGGTCGAAGCGGCCGCCCGCCACGACGCGCATGTCCGCATCGCGCAGGGCCTGCGACAGTCGGGAGCGTGCTGTCGGATCCGGCTCGATGACGCGAAAGGGCTCGTCGTAATCCCGTCGTTTCGCGAGGTCCGCCGCATCCAGCGAGAGCCCGCAGGCCGCCGCCACCTGCTCCACCGACATGTCGCTGAACCCCTGGATCCGAATTCCCGCCGCCCCGGCAGCGTGGTGCAGCGTCCCGACCACCTCGGCATACGGGCGGCCGAACACGACGACGTCGGTGCTGCCGACCCTGAGGGCGCCCGGCACGTCGAACCGGAAGTACCCTTCCGGGAGGTGAAGGGCTGCGCCGTTCTCGCTGATGAAGGGGTGACCGATCCCGAGGTGCTCCCGAAGGGCCTCGAGTTCCGCGCGAGTCTTGCTGGAGCACAAGACCAGCGGTACGCCGCAACGACCCAGCTCGGCCACGGCGTCGCCGGCGGCCCCCGCAGAATATGTGTGCCCATCTATCAGGCAGGCATCCACATCGCTGATGATGACGAGGGCAAGGTCGAAGTTCGGGACCGTTTCCTCCGAGGTTCCCATTCCACGAGTCTAGCGCGGCGGTGACCGCCGAGGAATCCGGCTGGGACCTGATTCTCCCGGTCTTGAACGCCTCAGTGCTCCCGCTCGAGCCGGGACATCACCCTGGCGACGGCCGGGTCGCTGGGTCCGCAGGGTGGGGTTCGCCCGGCCCACAGTTCCTGTACGAGGCGGATGTTCTCGTCGGCGGCCTCGCCAAGCGAGCGCGGGCGCCGCGTCGAGGTGGCCACCTTGCGCGCCCGCGCGAGCGCGGAGGTCGGGTCGCCGGAAGTCGCGGGCGACGCGCACGCCTCCGCCGACAGCAACACGCTCTTCAGCAATTCTCGACTGTGCTCGTAGCGCTCGCTCGAACGCAGCCCGGCTGACGTCGGGTCGAGCGCCAGCACGCGTTCGCAAAGCGCCGCCTGCTGGCGAGCGAGATCGTCCGTCGGGGCAAGACGAACGGCCTGCTCGAACGCGGCCCGCGCAGCGCGGTAGTTCTCGCGCGCCAGCTCGGCCTCGCCCAGACCCGCGTAGGCTGCCGCGTCCGTCGGCGATGCACTCAGGACCTCGCGAAACACGTCGGCGGCCGCACTCGGAGACGCCGCGGCCAGCAGTCCACGCCCAATTCGGTTCAACCGGGCCGGATCCGTGGTCTGGCCCGTCAGCTCCAGGAGCTGGGCGACGGCCTGGCGCTGATCGCCCGTCTTCTCCAGCAGGTCCACGAGCTCGAAGGCTGCGTCGAAGCGCTGTGTCTGCGCGTCCGGCGGCCAGGCGCCGGCCAGCGCCTTGCGGTACCAGGCAGTGGCGGCGCTGCGGTCGCCCTCCGTCCTGGACAGGCGCGCCATCGCGAGATTGGCGGGCCCGTTGCTCGGGTCCGTGCGGAGCACCTCGGCGAGATAGACCTGCGCTTCGGCGGCGCGGTCCGCTCGGGCCAGGGCCAGCCCCAGGGCGAGGCGGTAGGGGTCGCTGTGCGTGAGGGAGAGCGCCGCCCGGAACTGCTCGACCGCCTCGCCGACCCGGCCTTCGCGCAGCAGCTCGTTGCCAGCGTTGTAGGCCCCGGCCGCCTTCTCGATCCGGGCAGAGTAGTAGTGGTGGGCGAGGAATCCGCCGAGGAGGAAGAGCCCGAGCACGCCGGCGATCACCACCGTCAGGAGCCCCCTCGCGGAGATCGCCTCCTTGCGGTGCGCCTCCACGGCAGCCTCGGCTTCCTCGATGTCTCCGTAGGCACGCGGCATGTCGGCGAGCGCGACGACGCCGAGAAGGTCGTGAACGTCGGTGCGACTGACCACCGGCAGCACGTCGAGGCCCGCACGGCCCATGCGTTGGAGCACGACGTCGACGGGTTGGTCCACGTGGACGTGCGGGAAGCCGTCGGCCGTAATCGGTTCAGCCGGAACCCGCACGACGTCGCGCAGGCTGTAGCTGCTTCTCCCAGACAGCGCGGCGTCGCGCAACTGCTGATCCGTGACCATGCCAATGAAGCGCCCGCCATCCAGGACGGGCCAGGCATGCCTGGGCGCGCCTCCGCTGTCCGCCAGACGGTGTGCGACGATGTCGTCAGCCGCCAGGACCTCCGCCGCGGGGCGCATGGCCTGTTCGACGGTGAGGGCGCTGATGTGTCCGCGCGAGGGAGGCAGCTGAATGCGATCCTGGTGCAGGAGTGCCTCGTACACGGGCTCTGGCTGAAGCCGCTGCGAGATGAAGTAGCTGAGGAGATTGGCGATCATCACCGGGACGATGATCGAGTAGTCCCGCGTGATCTCGAAGATCATGATCACCGAGGTCATCGGCGCCCGCACGATCCCCGCAAACGCGGCGCCCATCCCGACCAGGGCGTAGGCGCCGGGGCTGCCGGTGATGTCGGGCAGCCCGGCATGGGCCAGGCTGCCGACCGTGCCGCCGAGCATCGCGCCGATGAAGAGGGCGGGCCCGAAGATGCCGCCCGCATTGCCCGACGCGTAGCAGGTGGCCGTGGCCACCACCTTCAGCGCGAGCAGCAGCGCCATCATGCCGAGCACCATCTTCCCGTTGAGGGCCTCGCCGACGTGCGAGTAGCCCACGCCGAGCACGTCGGGAACGAACCAGCCGAGCAGGCCCACAACGAGGCCGCCGACCACGGGCTGCCACCACAGCGTCGATGGCGGAAGGGACAAGAACCGCCGCCGCAGGCCCAACAACAGCTTCACGAACGCGACCGAGACGAGGCCGCCCGCAACGCCGAGGACCGCGTACACGGCCAACTCCACCGGGTGGACCAGCTGGTAGGCCGGGACGTGGAACAGCGGCTCGTCTCCGAGCACGAGGTGCAGCACGGCCCAGGAGGTCGCCGAGCTGATGACGATGGATCCGAGGACGGGCGCGTGGAGGTCGCCGAGGATCTCCTCCAGGGTGAACAGCACGGCGGCAATCGGCGTGTTGAAGGCCGCCGCCAGGGCGGCGGCCGTGCCGATGGGCACCAGGGACTGAATGCGGCGAGGACCGAGCCCGAGACGCCGGCCCAGGACCGAGGCGATCCCGCCCCCCACCTGCACGGTCGGCCCCTCGCGACCGAGCGCGATCCCACTGGCCAGCGACAGCGCGGAGCAGCCGAACTTGCCGAGGATGGTGCTCAGGCGGATGTGCCCCTGGTGGAGGAACAGCGCGGTCTTGGTCTGCGGGATGCCGCTGCCCCGGGCATTGGGGAAGTAGCGTGCGAGCAGCCAGCCGCTCAGGAGCGCTCCGACGGTCGGGACGGCCAGCCGATGCCACGCGGGCGCCTGCGCGGGGTAGAGCCGGGCGCCCAGGCGCTCGGTGACCAGGATGAACGCCACGACGACCAGCCCCACGACCGCCCCGATGAGGAGCGTGAGGACCAGGAGCAGCTTGTCCTCGTGACGCTGGAGGCGTTCGGCCTCCGCCCAGCCTCGAAGCCGGGATGCCCACACCCGTCGGGAGGCGCCCTGCTGTGTGTCCATAGTCGCCGCACGCGTCTGGCCCGGTGGATGGCGCCGTGCCGGTAAACCCGAAGTGTACCAAAGGTATCGCGCAAACCCAAGCCGTTTGACCTCAAACGAGATCGCTGTACACTGCCCTCGGTGGCACTCTCACCGCGCGCCACCGCCCGGGGACGGCGGCCGCCGCGCGCAACCCGGTTCGCTGCCGGTCTGTGGTTTCCCTGCCGCGTCCCGGCGAGCGCCACGGCCTGCCGCCGCCGGAGTGCCGTGGTCCGGCGTCTCCGACGTCGGTGCGCGAGGCGATGTTCGCGCGCCGGGAGGACGACGTGGAACGCAAGCGGAGTCGTGGTCGGGTCGAGGCCGCCGCCGGCTGCGCCGGGGCGCCGGTCCTGGGTGACGTGCTCGAGTTCATGCGCCTGATTTGGGGCATCAGCCACGGCCTCCAGTCGACGTCGAAGAGGATGGAAGCGGACCTGGGGATCACCGGGCCGCAGCGCCTCGTCGTGCGGATCGTCGGCCGCTGCCCGGGCGCGACCGCCGGGCAGTTGGCGCAGATCCTCCAGCTGCATCCGAGCACCCTCACCGGCGTGCTGCGGCGATTGGAGGAACGCGGCGTGCTCGCGCGGAGCCTCGGTGATCGCGACCGTCGCCAGGCGCACCTCCGGCTGACCGCCACCGGCCGGGCCGTCGATCGTCGCCATGCCGGCACCGTGGAGGCGGCGGTGCACCGGGCGCTTTCGCGCCTGGCACCGGACAAGCTCGACACGGCAGCCGAGGTCCTCCGCACGCTGGACAGGGCTCTGAACAGTGGTCGACCGAGGCGCCGGCCTTCTTCGACTTGAACGGGGGAAACGACCATGACAGTCAAGACCCGGCAGTTGGGGGACGGCGACGTGCGCGAAGGCGCGAGTCACGCGGATCGCACGCGGATGGAGGGCGACGCGGGCACGGAGCGTCGCCAGGGCGGGCACTCGGTTCGACCGGCGAGTCCCCCGGCCACGCCGCTGGGCGTCTTTCAGACCAGGGACCAGACTCGCGCCTTCTACAACAAGATCAGCGGCGTCTACGATCTGCTGGCGGATCGCAGCGAAGCGCCCGTCCGCCGCGCAGGCCTGGACCTGCTGAAGGCGCGCGAGGGCGAGAGAATCCTCGAGATCGGTTTCGGTACGGGGCACAGCCTGATTCGGCTCGCCGACACCGTCGGGCCACACGGCCAGGTTCTCGGCTTGGACCTCTCCGACAAGATGTTGGCCGTCGCGAGAGCAAACGTCGCAAAGGCGGGGCTGAGCGCCCGCGTGCGGCTGCGGTGCGGAGATGCCGTGCACCTGCCCTACGCCGACGGCGGCCTCGACGCCGTGTTCATGAGCTTCACGCTGGAACTGTTCGACACGCCGGAGATTCCCGAGGTGCTGCGCGAGTGTTGGCGGGTGCTCCGCCCGGGCGGTCGCATCGTGGTCGTCGGGATGTCGAAGGAGGGCCAGCGCGAGCCGCTCGTGGCGGTGTTCGAGTGGGCACACCGGCACTTTCCGAACTTCATGGACTGCCGCCCCATCTTCGTGCGGCAGGCCGTCGAGGCCGGCGGCTTCACCATCGCGAAGTTGGTGACGAAGCGGATGTGGATTCCCGTCGAGATTGTCCTCGGCACCAAGCCGTAGTCCGGCGTCCGCCACCAGCGCATCTCCTGCCGGACCGATCGCGACGACCGCGAGAGGTCCCGCACGGAACCGTCGATCAGATCGGTCTCGATGTTCGCGCGGTAGAGCGAATCGAAGAACGGACGCAGGACGTCGTTGTACGTGATCGTCGACGTCCAGCCGAACTTGAACGCGTTGAAGGCTGTCAGCGCGCGATTGCTGAAGTAGACGGCCACCTGGTTGCGCTTCTGCAGCCCGGCGAGCTCGGGCCCGATGCGCTTCAGCTCGGTTCCGATCCGGGTCGCCTCGCGGAACGTCGGGTTGGGCGCGTAGTCCTGGCTGAGCAACCCGCGCCAGTATGTCTCGACGCTGTTGTTCGTCGTGGCCCAGTGCCAGTAGGAGAGTGACGAACTGGTCGGGCCGCTTGAGTTCACGGACGATGGCCGCCTGCCAGCCGAGATAGTCGGTGACCAGGCCGCGCTGGTATTCCGCAAAGGCGGACGTGAGGCTGGCGTTCACCGCCCCGTCGATGGACGGGAAATCCTCCCAGTTGTCGATCCGGCTGCTCCAGTAGTCGAGTCCACGTAGTAGGCGGCGCCGTACCAGATGGTGCCGCGGTCGGCGGCCCCCGCGCCCGGAGCGGCTGCCCCGAGCAACACCAGCACCGCGGCACACGCGGCCAGCTTCGCGCGGGACACGATCACAGCCCCCACAAATCACCACCTTTCCGGCAGCGGGTTCAGATCCCTGCCGGACCGGCAGGCTCGAGCGTCGATCTTGGCCGCGCGCGGGGCAAACCCTGCTATGATGTAAGCCGTTCCGCTTTGAGTCCCACCGCTGACGGCGTGCCTTCGTGGGCTGCCGCTCCTCTGTCTGCTTCAAAGCTATCAGGCTGTCGGACGCGATCTGTCTCTGACCACAGCAGACTCGATTGTGACCGCAACCGGTATGTGAACGTCCGCGAGACGCCAACCCGGCGCCTCGGGCGGTTATCGGTTCAACGAGAGGTCAGGAGAAACAGATGTCAATGACCGGCACGATCAAGCGAATGGTGAGCGACAAGGGCTTCGGGTTCGTTTTGGCCCAGGACGGCAACGAGTACTTCTTCCACCAGTCGGCGTGCACCAGCACGCCCTTCGACAGCATGCGCGAAGGCCAGGCGGTGACGTTCGAGCGCGGCCAGGGTCCGAAGGGCCCGCGCGCGGAGAACGTGCAGCCGGCGTAGTCGGCCCGCTCGGCGCTTGCCGAGCGAGCGCAGGAGGTTCCCGGGCTGTCGCCCGTGAACATCCGCGACCATCCCCGGATGCGACAGTCGACCGCGGCCTTCCGCGGTCGGCTGTCGTCGTCCGCGTCGAATCGACCGGCTACGGCTTGTAGGTCTTCGAGAAGTTGTTCCGCAAGTTGGTCACGGTGAAGCTGCCATCGCGGCGCGCGGAGATCTTGATCGCGAAACCCTGGCAGTCCTGCTGCTTCATGTTCGCGATGAAGTCCTCCGGAGCGTTCAGCTCGGGACCGGCCATCGTCGAGTAGTGAAGCTGCCAGATGTCCATCCCGCCCGGGGTGCTCCGCAGCGTCTTGACCACATCCGGGGCGATGCCTTTCCGCTCTCCGTTGTTGGTGATGATCGCCTTGGCGCGGAGCGCGTGCACCAGCGCGGGCGAGCTCGACGCCGGCATGCCGTGGTGGCTGCCCATCAGCAGGTCCACCGTGCCGATCGGGTTGTTCGGGCACATCAGCTTCATCTCGACCCACTGGAGCAGGTCGGCGAAGTCCGCCATGCGGAACTTGCCGAATTCCCACAGCGTCCCGATCGAGGAGCCGTTGTCGTCCATCTTGGTCGGCGGCAGCAACTCGGCCGGACAGGCGGCGTTGGGCTTCCCGCCCCCGGTCAACGGCTTGTCGATGACCTCCTCGTTGGAGGTGAGGACCGTGATCTTCACGTCCTTGAAGGGAATCACGTCCCCCGGCTTGACCGACATCCGCTGCTGTCCGGCCACGAACGCCAGGTACGCGTCACCCGCGTTCTTGTTCATGGCACCGAGCTTGGGATTGTCCAGCCATGGGCCGTGATCCACGAAGAGCTTCGCCGGGAAGCGTCCCGCGATGTTCGGGACGTTGCCGGAGTGATCCACGTCGTAGTGCGTGACGAGGTAGACGTCGAAGGCGGAGACGCCGGCCAGTTTCGCCGCCGCCACGACGCGGTTCAGGTCACGGTCCTTCTCGACCGGCATCGGGGGCCGCGGGGGCGCGGCCGGCGTGGTGCCCTGTGCGGCCGGTGCGCCGCCCTGCGGGGCCGTCACCGCCCCGCCACCTCCTCCGGCGCCTCCGCGGCCGGGCTGCCCCGGTCCTCCGCCGCGCCCGGCCATGTCCGGCATGCCGCCGTCGATCATCATCACCTGCCCGGAAGGGTTCTTGGCGATGACGGCCTTCCCACCCTCGACGTCGATGACCCAGATATCCAACGTGTCCGAGACCTGGGCCGAGACAATCAGCAAGGCCAGGCAGGCGAACAAGCAAGCCAGACGAACTCTCATGGATCCCTCCTCAGAAGACAATCGGCGCCAGGGAGTGTACAACGGCTTTGGACTCAACTCCTATTGAAACGCCATCTGCGCGAACTCGGCGAAGTAGCGGCGGAACCACGGCCAGCCGTGGATCCCGTTCGTCATCGAGAACGCCGTCTTGTAGCCGCGCCGCTTCAGGTCGTCGGCCAGGTACTTGGAACTGGCGAAGGTCATGGCGTTGACGCCGTCCCCGATGTAGACGCTCACGCGCTTCACGTTGGCCGGGTCGTCGAGCACGCCGGGATACTGCTTCTCGTAGAACGCGATGCGATCCGCGTTGAGCCCGTTGCTCGTGAAGCCGACATAGTTGAACTTCTCGATGTTGGGGATCCACGCGTCGGGCAGGATGTTGGGGTACGAGAGCCCCCCGAACGCGCGAGCTGCCGGCGCCGCGAGCACCCGGTAGTGCTTCTCGACGTAGGGCATCACGTCCTGGAAGAGGAGCTTCACGAACAGCGCGTTGTTCGCGTCGCGGCGGTCTGCCGGCACCGGCGGGTCCATCGCCCAGATGCTCGGCATCACCACGATCATCGGCTTCGCCTTGCCCTGCGCGATCAGGTTGTCGAGAATCAGGTTTGCCCGTCCGATCGCGACCCATCCCCCGTCGTCATCACCGCCGCCATGCAGGAGGTACATGACCGGATACCGGGTCTGAGTCGTATCGTAGCCGGGCGGGAAGTAGATGTGCATGCGCCGGACGCTGCCGGTGGCCGCCGACTGAAAGTAGACGATCCGCACCTCGCCGTGCGGCACCGGCCGGGCTTCCAGGATCGCGGTCTGCTCGCCCGGGACGGTGAACACGCTCTGCGTCGTGGCGACCCCCGGCTTGATGACCCCGTTCGCCGGGTCGGGGATCGACATGCCGTCGACGCTGAAGGCGTAACTGTAGACGTCGGGGAAGAGCGGTCCGACCGTGATCGACCAGACGCCCTGGTCGTCTTTGACCAGCTTCCCCGTGCGGCTCTGCTCGAGCCAGAAGTCGCCGGAAATCGTCACGTCCTGGACATTCGGCGCCCTGAGGCGAAAGGTGACCCGCTGGTCCGGGAGGACCTGCGGCGACACGACCGCCGCCGGCCTGGCGGCGGCTGGCGGCGCACCTCCCCGCGCTCCGCCACCCTGGGGTGCACCCCCAGGGCCCCCGCCACGCTGCGGCGTGGCCGCTTCGTCGCCGGCCTGATACCAGTCCCTCAGCCGCACCTGGATCCCGCTGCCTTCGAGCGCCTTGACGAGGATCGAGAGATCGGACCCGCGGCTGTGATACGGATACACGATCTTGGGCTTGATCACCCGCGCAGCGGCGGCAGCTTCCTCCGGCGTCATCGTGAAGGGGAGATTCACGGGCAGGAACGCCACTTCGATGTTCTTCAGCGCCGCCAGCTCCGGGATGTTCTCCGTATCGCCCGCGATGTAGAACCGCTTGTCGCCGAAGGTCAGCACGTACCCGTTCCCGTCGCCCTTCGGGTGGTAGAACGAGCCCGGAGCCGGCCCGCGCGTGAGGTTGTAGGCGGGAACGGCCTCGACACGCCAGCGGCCCACCTGCCGGCTCTCTCCGTTGCGAATCACCGTCGTCCCCGGCAGAGCCTTCGCCACGGACTCCGGCCCGAGGACGATGGTGTCCGCCTTCTTCAGCTTCTCCACCGCGGCGGCATCCAGGTGGTCGGGGTGCGTGTGGCAGATCAGCACCAGGTCGGCCTGGGGCAGCGCCGCATACCGTTGCGCACCGACGGGATCGACCTGGATGACTGCTCCGCCCCCTTCGACCATCATCGAGGCGTGGTTGATCACCGTGATGCGGACGGGGCCAGCCGACGTCGTGAACTCGTCCACCGGGCGTGAGGGCTGCGCCAGCGCGACCACCGCGAATGCGGCGGACAACAGCACGAACAGCAGCGTCTTTCTCATGATCTCCTCGGTCTGCTTGCTCTATCCGACCTTCATGACCATCACGGTCCGCCCGGCCGGGAGCCTGCCGGCGGTCAGCGTCAGCGTGTGGCCCTCCTGAACGACCTCGGTGCGCGCCCGTCTTCGACCGCCTACCGGAAGAGGAGCGGGGCGTACTCGCTCAGGAACAGCCGCCAGATGAACCAGAAGTGGGCCCCGGGCGCGATGTGGTACTCGCCCACGTTCAACCCCACCTTCTTCGCGGTCTCATAGAGGGCCTGACTGTCCTTGAGGGCGAAGTCGGTGGTGCCGGCGCCGACCCAGTACCGGTTCACGCCGCCGGCCTTCACCTTGGTCAGGTACTTCGCCAGGTCTTCGTTCCCCATGCCGAAACCCGCGCTGAAGACGCCAATCCAGCCGAACAACCCGGGGTTGTGGTTGGTCGCCAGGCCCGTGTGCACGCCGCCCATCGAGAGGCCGGCGATGGCCCGGTTGTTCTTGCCCGCCAGCACGCGGAAGTTCTTCTCGATGTACGGGATGACATCCTGCACGAGGCTCTGCGGGAAGGATCCCTCGTACACCGGGCCGCCGCCGGGAGCCGTCGGGGCAGCGGCGCGGGCACCGGTGCCGGGAGCTCCACCCGGAGCGGCAGGAGCCGCGCCGCCGCGGCCGGGCCCGGCTCCTCGAGCCGCCTGCTCCGGAGGGGGAGCCGGCGCCGTGACAGACTGGCGGGCGGGCGTCGGGCCGTAGCCGAATCCCTGCGAGACGCTCTGGGTGGCGTTGCCGTTCGTCATCACGACGATCATCGGCTTGGCCTTGCCCGCGGCGATCAGGTTGTCGATGATCACGTTCGCACGGCCCATGACCGTCCACGCGTCTTCGTCGCCGCCCATGCCGTGCAGCAGGTAGAGCACCGGGTACTTCGCGGTGCCCGCGGTGTAGCCGGGCGGCGTGTAGACGTACATGCGGCGGTTCTTCAGCTTGAGCGTCGGGGAGGGATACCAGACGGCCTGCACGGTGCCGTGCGGGATGTCGAGCGTGAAGTCCCAAGGATCCGATGCCGGCCCCGCGATCATCAGCATGTTCTCGTAACGGGACCCGTCGCGCTGAACCTCGGCGTTGCCGGGGTCGAGGACCCTGGCGCCGTCCACGTTGAACGAGTACGCCCAGAGCTGGTCGCCGAGCGGGCCGACGGTGACGGACCAGATGCCCTGATCGTCCTTCGTCATCGCGGTATTGGTCCCGTTCTCCCAACTCCCGTTCAGCACCACTTTGGCCGCGTCGGGGACCCGCAGGCGGAAGGTGACCGTCTTGTCCGGACGGATCTCCGGGGAGACCACTCGCGGCCCCTGGGCGCCCCGGCCCGCCCCCCGCTGGCCCGGAGCCGCCGGAGGCGGCGCCTGCTGTGCCAGCGCCAGGCTTCCGGCCAGGACCAAGACCATCGGCATTCCCACACTCAGCACGTTCTTCAGCCTCATGCGTTTCTCCTCTGTTGTATCAGCGTTGGATCGGTCCGGTGATGGCGTTCCAGAAGGCGTTGAACCCGCCGCGCGTCAACGCCCGGCCGCGCCTCGGCTCGCGCTCGATGGAATCGACCGTCGTCTCGGCGAGGGTAATCATGATCGCCCCCGCGAAGTCGATTGGGAGCCCATCAAGGCACCCGCCCGCCCGCCCTTCCTCGAGCGCCTCGTCGATCTCGGCGAACATCACCCTGCCGGCCATCTTGTTGGCCCGGGTGACGTGCTCCGAGACGGCCAGCTGGCGCAGCGCCCGCCGCTTCGCCGGGAACGACACACCCCATTTGACATACCTGTTCCAGAAGTGGCGGACCCGCTCGACGGGCGGCCCGGAGGCCTGCGGGTTCGACGTCGCGCGCTGGAGCTCGCGCTTGAGATTCGAGAAAGAGCTCGTTGAGCAGCGTGTTCTTGGTGGGGAAGTAGGTGAAGAGCGTGCCCTCGGCCACGCCCGCCGCCCGGGCGATCCTTCCCGTGGGCGCCCCGAGGCCCGACGACGCCACCATCTCGGCCGCGGCGGCGAGGATGGCGTTCCGCTTGGTTGCGCTGAGAGGACGGGCCATGGTTCAGCCGTGACTGAGTGAGCGCTCAATCATGGCGACCCGCGGGGACGCTGTCAAGGGCGCCCGGCGGCCGGGGAATGGGTCGGGGCGGCCGCGCCACGGCCACGCCGCCAGCCGAGGGCCGAACGCCGGACTGCCTACTGCTTCTGGTTCTTGAACAGCAGCGGCGCGAACTCGTGCAGGCTGCGGCGCCACGTCTGCCACTCGTGCGCGGTCCCTTCCGACACGTACATCACGGTGTTGATGCCGGCCGCCTTCAGCTGCTCGTCGCTGGCCTTCAGGGTTTCGGGCCGTTCCTTCGACCCGCAGCTCTGGAAGATCAGCTTCATCTTCTTGTTGAATTCCTTCGCGTTCGCCATCACGCCGTTGTGCGCCGTCGCCGGATCGCCCACCGTGCCGCCGCTGAAGAGACCGACCCACCCGAACACGTCCAGGCTCTCCATCGCGATCGCATTCGTCTGCATGCCGCCCATCGACAGGCCGGCCATCGCGCGGTGCGCCTGGTCGGGGATCGTGCGGAACGTGGCGTCGACCATCGGGATGATGTCCTGCAACAGCGTCTTCTTGAACCCGTCGGCCCACCCCGGCGGCGGCCAGTTGGCCGGCCGCTGCCCGGGCGCGGCCCCGGCGGGCGGCGCCGCCGGCCTCGCCTGTCCAGGCATCGCCCACGTGCCGTTGTCCATCACGATGATGAACGGCGTGGCCTTGCCCTCGGCGATCAGGTTGTCCATGATCAGGTTCGTCTTGCCCTGGGAGGGCCAGCCCGTTTCGTCCTCGCCGCCGCCGTGCTGGAGGTAGAGCACCGGATACCGTGTCTTCGCGTCGTTGTCGTAGCCGGGCGGCGTGTAGACGAAGCAGCGCCGCATGCTGTTGTTGACCTTCGAGTGGTAGACGACCTGGCGCACCTGCCCGTGCGGGACGTTCCTGAGCGCGTAGAAATCCTGGTCCTTGGCCGGCACTTCCACGCCGCTGCCCCAGCGGCTGGCGCCGTAATAGTAAAGGCTGCCCGGGTCCGGCACCTTGGCGTCGTCGATCCAGAGCTGATAGTAGTGGAAGCCCTCGTCCTGGGGCGCCGACTCGCCCATCCACGCCCCGTCCTCCAGCTTCGTCAGCGGGTACCTCACCGCGCCGATGTCGAGCATGACGCTCTGGGCTTTGGGCGCGACAATGCGGGCGCGGACGCGGCGTTCGGAGTTGACCTGCGGGTACTCGCTGCCAGGCTGGTTGGCCGCCGACGGCTTGAAGTCGTTCACGGCCGGCCCCTGGAGAGCCGGAGCGGCGTTTGCCGGAGCCTGGGGCGGCTGCGCCAGGACGGGCGACACGGTCAACAGGACCGCCACCACGAACGTGCTCACGCAAACGTTCGGACGAGTCTTCATAGCGTCCTCCTGCCTTCCACACCAACAGACGCGGCGCGACCCCCAGCGAGCCGCGTGCGCCGGGCCGCGGCAGGCACCGTGCCGCCGACGGGGGTGGGCGACGAGCGCGAGGGCTCGCGCGCCCGCGAGGGTGGCGACGACTGTAAACGCTTTCACTCCGCGCTGTCAACGCCTGGGTGGCGGCACACGGTGGCGGTCCGGGGCGGGTGGTCGAAGCGCTTGCACCGCGTGTTAGAATCGGCCGGTTTCCTGCCAGCAGCGGTGAGCGGCGACCTTCTGCGGAAGCCCCGCCGTCGAGTGCTGGTGCCACATCGTTCCCCGAGAAAGGTCCCGCACGTGCCCCTTGTGACTGCGACCGCAGGAGGAGCAAGGCTCATGAGACGAATCCCCACCACGCTGCTGGGCGCCCTCGCCACGTTGGCCTGCGTGGCCTACGCGGCCGGCCCCGCCGCCACGTCGCTCTTGCCGGCGGACGCCGCGGCCGCGTTCCGATTGGGTGAGGGCGCGGGCAACTACGCCAGGGTGTCCACGACGCCGGTCACGGGCCAGGCCTTCAAGAGCGCCTTGCGCATCGAGGTCACCGCCAAGCCTCAGCGGGCCCAGGACGTCGTCATCTCGACGCCGGTCGATGCCGCGATCGCCAACGGCGACGTGTTGATGGTGTCGTTCTGGATGCGGTCGGGCGCTCCCGGCGAGGCGACGCTCGACGCGGCGTTCCGCGCTCCGATGGCGCCGGGTGGGATGGGAGCCAGAGGCGGTCGCGCCGGCGCGCCGGGCGCACCCCAAGCCGCGGGGGCGGCGCCCGTCGGGGCGCCCGGAGCCCAGCCCGCCGCGGGCGGCGGCAGGGGCGCGGCAGGGGGCGCCCGTCCTGTCGGCGGGTTCACCTTCGGCGGCCGCGGCGGACTGAATGCGCCGGCCGTGGCCGGCGCCGCCTGGAAGAAGATCACCTTTCCGTTCGCCGTCAACCGCGACTACGCCAGGGGCGAGGCCGAGGTGGCTTTCACTCTCGGCATGAAGGCACAGACCATCGAGATCGGCGGCATCGAGCTGTTGAACTACGGCACCACCACGAAGGTGGCGGACCTGCCGTTCACGAGGCTGGGATATCGGGGCAGCGAACCCACGGCCGCGTGGCGCAAGGCCGCCGAGGCGCGCATCGAGAAGGTTCGCAAGGGCGACCTCACGGTCTTGGTGAAGGATGGCGCCGGCCGGCCGGTGCCCGGGGCGCAGGTGGCGGTGCGCATGAAGAAGCACGCGTTCCTGTGGGGCACGGCGGTCAACGCCTCTGCGTTCTCGAATGGACGCCTGACCCCGGAGAACCTGGACCGCTACCGGCAGGAAATCCTGAAGAACTTCAACTTCTCCGTGATGGAGAACGAGACCAAGTGGCCGCAGTGGTCGAACGTGGCCAACCGTCCGGCCACCATCAAGGTGATCGACTGGCTGCGCGACAACGGCGTGAAGGTCCGCGGCCACAACCTGGTCTGGCCCTCGTGGAACAACTCGAACGTGAAAGAGGCGGTGGCGGCCAAGGACGACCCCCCTCAACTGGCCAAGGCGATCCTCGACCACATTTCCGAGACCACCACGGAGTTGAGAGGGAAGTTCGTGGACTGGGACGTGATCAACGAGACGTTCACCAACCACGACTTCATGGACATCCTCGGCCGCCAGGTGATGGTCGACTGGTTCAAGGCGGCGCGCGCCGGCGACCCGGCCGCCAGGCTCTACATCAACGACTTCAACATCATCGCGGGCGACGACAAGGCGCACCAGGACGACTACGCGGCCACCATCAAGTACCTGATCGATGCGGGCGCTCCGGTGGACGGGATCGGGCTCCAGGGCCACTTTCCCAGTCGTGTCACGCCGATGGACGAGCTGATCGCCAGGGTGGAGCGCTTCGCCGCGTTCGGCAGGGAACTCGAGGTGACGGAGTTCGACATCAATACCTCCGACGAAGCCACGCAGGCCGACTACACGCGCGACGTCATGACCTACATGTTCAGCAACCCCTCCGTGAAGGCGTTCGTCATGTGGGGCTTCTGGGAAGGCGCGCACTGGATTCCGAGCGGCGCGATGATGCGGCGCGACTGGTCGCTCAAGCCGAACGGCAAGGTCTACCAGGACCTGGTGTTCAGGAAGTGGTGGACCAGCGCCGACGGCAAGACCGGGGCGAAGGGGAGTTTTTCCACCCGCGCGTTCCTGGGCGACTACGAAATCGAGGTGAAGGCCGGCGGCAAGACGCGGACGGTGAACGCCAGCCTGGGCAAGGACGGCAAGTCCGTCGAGTGCGTGCTGGACTGACGGTCGATTCCGAAGGGGGAGCGAATGGCCTTCGCACCTACAACCCGAACCAGTAGCTCAGCTTCACGAGGAACACGTTGCTCGCCGGGGCCAGGCGCAGCGCGCTGAGGCTGCTGGTCAGCGCCTTGCCGAAGATCTCCTCGTCGGTCCGATCCTGAGACCAGACGACGTAGAGGGACGAGCCCGGCGTGAACTCCCAGCGGGCGACCAGGTTCGAGCGGAACTGGCGGAAGTCGAAGTCGGGATTGCCGAATCCGTACGTCGTGCCCGCCTCGCTCACGCGGTAGGCGTTCGCGTCCGGCACGTAGGCGATCTCCGACGGGGCGAAGCTGTGGAAGCGATCGGCGTACGCGTCCGCGCGCGGCGCCGTCGCCCGCTTGAACTGGCCGTAGCGGCCGTTCGAGACGAAGGGGCTGCCGTAGTACTGGATCGAGAGGTCGGGCGTGATGAAGACGTTCACCCGGAACGTGAGCCCGAGTGTGTCCTGGTCCAGGCGGCCCAGCAGGTACTTGGCCGCGCCGTCCGGGTACGCCGTGTCCACGTACTGCAGGTCGTCCACGTTGCGCTCGTAGAACGCGTTCACCGAGAAGTTGAACGCATTCGTCGGCCGGACCCCGACCGTCGTGTTCACTTCCGCCCGACGACCGTCGCCCTCCATCACGAAGTGCCGCTCGGCGGACACCGACACGCTGACCCGCCTCCCCGGGTCGCTGTGGACGCCCACTTCCGCGCTCACGAACCCGCTGGTCGTCATCGCCGGGCCGCCGCGCAGAAGACGCGTGTCGGTGGGCGACTCGATGACGTCCACGCCGCCCGAAACGCCCCACAGGTTCCGGAACGACCCCGAGGCCGCGAAGCCGGTGCTCCCCTCCGTCTTCATGCCGCCGAAGTCCCAGCTGTCGTCGCGCGATACGGTGAACCCGTACGACCGGAAGGCGCCGTGCGGCTCGGTCTCCTGGAACTCGAGCCGGGCTTCGTTGAGGATGACGTCCGCCTGCCGCAGGTAGCCGACATCGTTCAGGTCGAGCCCGGGAGACATCCAGCGCGCCGACTCGGACCACAGCCACTTGCTGTTGCCGTAGCGCGCGACGCGGACGGTTCCCGCATGTCCGGACATCGACGTGGCGTTCGGATCCACGCCGAGGTGGCCGGCGTCGGGCCGCTGGTAGTAGTGGACGGGATTGGTCTGCAGCGCCCGGATGGCCGACGTGTCGCCCGCGATCCGGCTGAAGACGGCCTTGCCCTCGGCGACGTAGCCGCGGTTGGCGAAGAAGTGCGTCGCATCCACGGCTCCGGTGAACGCGTCGGCCGGGAGCCGGTGCAAGGCGGCCTCGTCCGGCAGCCACCGGTGGGTGGACGTGAACATGCCGCCGAGGATCGTATTGCCCTTGCTCCAGTCCTTCTGCACCCGGCCGACGACGTAGTTGGCCGTCGGCGCCACCGGGACGGTGCGCTCGGCGCCGTCGGACCACACGACGGCGTGTTCGTTGTCGGTGACGCTTTGAAGGAGCCCGGCCGAGAGGCCGTCGTTCGTCTTGCCCGTCACCTTCACGGCGCTGATGATGGACGTCTCGCCGGGAGTCTCGAGGAACGCGCCTTCCTCGACGACCGGCTGGAGGGCCGGCGCCGCGCCGATGCGGCGCGAGTAGAAGAGCTGGTCGCCCTGGAGCGTGCCGCTCTCGTTCCCCGCGATCGCGCTGCCGGCCAAACCGAGCGTGAAGATGCGCTTGCCCTCCAGGAAGAACGGGCGCTTCTCCTCGTAGAAGGTCTCGTAGGTCGTCAGGTTGACCACGGACGGGTCGGCCTCTACCTGGCCGAAGTCCGGGTTGACCGTCGCATCGAGCGTGAAGTTCGAGGTGAGGCCGACCTTCGCGTCCAGCCCGCCCGCGCCTTTCCAGTCCGTGCTCCCCACGTACGGGTTTCCCGCTTCCGCCGGCAGCGACTCGGCCTGCCCGAGCGCGTAGGGCAGGAGCTCGACGCGGCGTTGTCGTTTCAACCCCCGAATCCCGTGCAGTTCACCGAAGTTGTAGAGGCGTCCGGTGCCCGTGCGGGGGAGGAGGTTCCACTGGCTCTCTTCCTGGAGCCGATCGATCCAGCGCCACGCGTGCATCCCCCAGACCTGTTCGTCCTGTGGTCCGTACCGCAGCTGGCTCAACGGGATCCGGAACTCCGCCGTCCAGGCGTCCGGCTCGTAGGCGACCTTGCCGTCCCATACCGCGTCCCACGTCGTGTCCCAGCCTTCGTTCGTCAGGACCAGGTCGATCTTCGTCCCGGCGGCGTTGATGTCGAACTCGAAACCGGTCCGCTTGTCGAAGTAGCTGTCGAAGCACACCCCCACCACATCACCCGTTATCCCGTCCCGCCGGGCGGGGAATCGGGTGATCTTGGCCATGTCGTCGTACGCGCGGATCGCGATGTAGATGTACCGGTCGTCGTACAGGATCTTCAGCGCGGTCTTCTGCGACGGCACGCCGCCCTCGACGGGCTGCTGCTGGATGTAGTCGGTGGCCCACTGTCCTTCCTTCCACGCCTCGTCGTCCAGGCGGCCGTCGATGGACGGCGGCTTCCCGGCCAGCCGCTGAGTGTTGTAGATGCGCGGCGGGCGGGCCCGGGCCGCATCCGGCGCCTGGGCCAAGGCGGGCATCGCGAACGCGCCGAAGGGGACGACAGCGACGAGCGCGGCCAGCAGCAGGCGTTCGACGGGCGCGAATCGGATGGGCATCAGCTGTGCTCCCCGCCGCTCATGGGCACGAAACCTCAGGATCGGCAGATCACGATCGCGGGACGACGGCCGACCAGGATGTCGAATTCGTGGGGCTCGACCACGCGGCGACTGTCGGCGTCCACGAGCTCGAACGCATCCCACGCCAGCGAGACAACCCATCCGCATTCTAGTGTCTACTCATGTCCTTGGAGGAGACTTACGCTGGGTCTGACAGGGAATCGTGACGGCGACCGCCTGACCCACCTGCCGGCCGAGGGCAGGCGTTGCCGCACCCGAAGGGGCGCTCTATGGACGGTGCGACTATCATGGTGGCCGCCGGTGTCGTGGCCACGGCCGTGCCGGCGCCCGTGGCGCGGTCTGTGGTCTGAGAGTCTCTTTCCGACCGGGGAGCCGTTCGATGCCTGTTTGCGCCGACTCGATGTTCATCCTGGCCGACGACCTCTCCGGTGCAGCCGACTGCGCGGTTGGAGGCGCCAAGGCAGGCTTGAAGAGCATCGTTCTTCTCGACCACTCGGTCACCGAGCCGGCCCAGATCGTCGCCGTCGATGCGGATTCCCGGTACAGCACACCGGAGGAATCACGAGCCGTCACCGTGGCCCTCTGGCGGTCCCATGCCGCCGAGGGACGCCTTTTCTACAAGAAGATCGACTCGACCCTGCGCGGCAACGTCGTGACCGACGTGTCGGCGCTCGCCGGGGCGGGCGTCGCGATCGTCGCACCGGCCTTTCCGGACGAGGGGCGGACCACGCGGGCGGGACGCGTGTTTGTGAAGGGCGTGCCTCTCGAACGCACGGAGATCTGGTCGAATGAACGGACGGGTGGCGAGGCAGACCTCGTCGCGATGCTGGCGGCGGAGGGGGTGCCTGCGTTGAACGTGCCGCTGGAGGCCGTTCGCGGCGACCTTCGTCGCGAGCTGGCCCGGCTCGTGTCCGGGGGCCAGGTGCTCGCGGTGGTGTGCGACGCCGAAGAGGATGACGACCTCGCAGCCATTTCCGCCGCCTCGGTCGGGCTGCCGGTGTACTGGGTCGGATCCGCGGGGCTCGCGGCCCACCTGCCGCGGGCCGCCGGGCTGGAGGGCGATGCCTCGCAGCCGCGCCTCGCGTTCGCCGCGCCCATCCTGACGGTCGTCGGCAGCCTGTCGCCCGTCTCCCGCCGGCAGGCGGACGTCCTGGAATCACGCGCGCGCCTCTGCGTGTTCGCGCCCACACCGGAGGCCCTGCGAACCGGGGAGTCCCATCCGCTCTGGCAGTCCCTGCGCGACCAGGTCGGCCAGGCGCTGTCCGCCGGGAGGGACGTGATGATCCGTACCGGGGTCGAGGGACACGACGATCTCGCCGGGGGGCACGTGCTCTGCGAGTCGCTCGGCCGCCTGCTCGCGCCCGCGGCCCCGCACGTCGGAGCGCTGGTGGCAACCGGCGGCGAAACGGCGCGCGCCGTTCTGGCGGCGTTCGGCGCGCGGTGGCTGCAGCTGATTCGAGAAGTCGAGCCGGGGATTCCGCTCTCGCTGGCGCTGGGGAGACGGTCTATCCCGGTCATCACCAAGGCTGGCGCCTTCGGGTCGCCCGCCGCCCTGCTCCAGTGTTACCGGGAGCTGGCTGCAATCCGCCGCGGCGACGCTGCCGACGCAGCGAAAGGGGACAAGTGAAGTATCGCCCCGTCATTGCCCTGACCATGGGGGACGCCGCCGGCGTCGGCCCCGAAATCATCATGAAGAGTCTCGCCCACGCGCCGCTCTACGCGACGTGCCGCCCTCTGGTGATCGGCGACGCGGACCGGCTTCGACGCGCCGGAGAGATTGCCGGCGTCGCCCTGCCGGTCGAGGCCGTCACTGGTCCGGAGGAAGCGGCCTTCGTCCCCGGCTCGGTGGACTGCCTGGACCTGGGTCTGATCCCGCCAGACCTGCCCTTCGGCCAGGTCTCGGCACTGGCCGGCGATGCCGCCTACCGCTACGTCGCAAGAGCCGTCGAACTGGTCAAGGAGGGGCGGGCAGACGCCATCTGCACCGCTCCGCTGAACAAGGAGGCGCTGCACGCCGGCGGGCACCGCTTTCCGGGGCACACGGAGGTGCTGGCTCACCTGACCGGCACGCCCGAGGTCTCGATGATGCTCGTCGCGCCACGGCTCCGGGTGATTCACGTGACGACCCACGTCGGATTGCTCGATGCCATCGAACGCATCGAGTCCGGCCTGGTCGAGCGGACGATTGCCCGAGGCCACCGTGCCCTCACGCAGGCGGGAGTGGCCGCGCCTCGGATTGGCGTGTGCGGCATCAACCCCCACGCCGGGGAGGGCGGCCTCTTCGGCCGCGGCGAAGAAGAGCAGAAGATCGCGCCGGCCGTGGCGACGTGCAGGGCCAGGGGCTGGAACGTGCAGGGGCCGCTGCCGGCGGACACGCTGTTCTTCCGTGCCGTGCGGGGCGACTTCGACCTCGTCGTCGCGATGTACCACGACCAGGGCCACGGGCCGATCAAGGCCCTCGGCATCGAAGCCGGCGTGAACATCACCGTGGGCCTGCCGGCCATTCGCACCTCGGTGGACCACGGCACGGCGTTCGACATCGCAGGCAAGGGCCTCGCCGACGAACGGTCCATGCTCGAAGCGTTGCGCCAGGCGGTGGCGCTTGCCACACAGCGAGAGCCCTCATGAATACCACCGTGCCGGCGAAACGATGGGGGTTCGTCATTCCCGTGGCCGCGGTCATGTACGTCCTGGCGTACGTGGACCGCATCAACGTCGGAATGATCCTGCCCTACATCGACAAGAGCTTCGGCCTGAGCGCCAGCGACTCCGGGTTTGCCGCCGGCATCTTCTTCGTGGGCTACATGGCGCTGCAGATTCCCGGCGGGATTCTCGCGAGCCGATGGAGCGCCAAGAAGACCATCGCGATACTCATGGTCGCCTGGGGGGTCACGGCGGTGCTGACGGGCTTCGTGCAGACCCGGATGCAGCTGTACATCGCTCGTTTCGTCCTCGGGGTCTTCGAAGGCGGCGTGTGGCCGGCCGTGCTGGTTCTCCTGGCGAGATGGTTTCCGCAGAACGAGCGTGCCCGCGCGAACGCGTTGTGGATGACCTGTCTGCCGTTCTCCGCGGCTGGCATGGCGCCCCTCACGGGTTGGCTGCTCACCTTTCTGACCTGGCGCCAGGTCTTCGTGATCGAAGGCATCCCGCCGCTGGTGTGGGTCGTCGTGTGGTGGATGTTCACCGCCGATCGCCCGAGCGAGGCGAGCTGGTGTTCACCCGAAGAGCGACGCGACATCGAGGGCCGCATCGCGAGGGAGAACGCCGCGAAGCCCGCCTCGGCCGGCTACTGGGCGGCCCTGTCGGACCGCACGGTGATCGGGCTGTTCGCGGCCTATTTCTTCTGGATGGCCGGCTTCTACGGTTTCACGATGTGGGTCCCCTCGGTCGTGAAGGGCTTCGCCGGCAGCGGCGCCTCGTCCGCACGGGTCGGTCTTCTCAGCGCAATCCCGTTCGTCTTCGCGGTCGTCAGCATGCTCCTGACCTCGAGCTGGTCGGACAGGCGTATGAAGCGTCAGGCGTTCGTGGCGGTGCCGGCGCTGATCGGCGCGTGCGGCCTCGTCGCCGGCCAGTTCGTGCAGGCTCCTGCGCTTCAGCTCGCCTTCCTCGTGATCGCGGCCATCGGTGTCTACGGGCCGTACGGGCCGTTCTGGGCCGTGCCGAGCGCGATACTCCGCCCTGAAGTCGTCGGCGTGTCCATGGGATTGATCAACATCGCCAATCTCGGCGGATTCCTGGGTCCCTACATCGTCGGATACCTGCACGGCGCGACGGGGAGCGGTTCTGCCGGGTTCCTGCTTCTGGCCGCGTTCCTCGTGATCTTCGCGGCTATCTTCCTGTGGCTCGGCGCCGACCGGCGCATCGCCGGGCAGGCCTGAACAAGAGGCCGCGATTCTGAGTCGTGGGGCTGTGGGGCGGGCCTCGGACCGGCAAGCACGTCCGGCAACGACGCGAGCCTCGCCAGGCCTGGAGCGAGCGGAGGTGAAACAGCATGGCGGACGTCGCGGTCACCCTCCCGTACGGGAGCGGAACAGTCGAAGTCAGGATACCGGGGCGGAATCTCGTCGGCGTGTATTCGCCCAACGAACTGGAGCCCGTCGCCGACGTCAGGAGCGAGATTGTCCGAGCCCTCGGCAATCCCATCGGGTCGAGGCCGCTCCGGGACCTGGTGCGGGGGGCTTCCAGGGTCGTGATCCTGGCCGACGACAATACGCGCCTGACTCCGGTGGACGAGATCCTCCCCGCTGTGCTCGACGAGATGAATGCTGCCGGGGTCGAGGACGCGCAGGTGACGGTCGTGATCGCGTTGGGCACGCACCGGGCCATGACCGACGCGGAGATCGTGGCGAAGTTCGGCGACGAGGTGGTGCGGCGGGTCGCGATTAGGAATCACGACTTCAAGAACCTCGACGCGCTGGTGGACCTCGGAACGACTCGGAATGGCACCCGCGTCTGGATCAACCGCGACGTCTGCGAAGCCGACTTCACGCTTGGCATCGGCAGCATCGTCCCGCACCACATCCCAGGTTTCTCCGGCGGCGCGAAGATCGTGCAGCCCGGCGTGTCCGGTGAAGAGACGACGGCGCAGACGCATCTGCTCAGCGTTCGCGCGGCCCGGTCCTACGTCGGTGTGGAAAGCAATCCCGTGCGGGACGAGGTGAACGAGATTGCCCGCCGGATAGGGATGAACGTCATCTTCAATGTCGTCTTGAGTCGGCACGGCAAAGTGGTTGGCGCGTTCTTCGGCGATACCGTCGAGGCGTTCGCCGAAGGCGTGAAACTGTCCAAGCAGGTGTATGCCGTGGAGATTCCCGAGGAAGCCGACATCGTGATCGCCGGCTCTCATCCGTGCGACATCGAGTTCTGGCAGGCGCACAAGACGCTGTATCCGTCCGACCGTGCGGTGAAGGCCGGGGGGACGATCGTCGTCGTGACCCCGTGCTACGAGGGTGTCGCCGTCACCCACGCGGGCATCCTGGAGCTGACGCACTACTCGGCCGAGGAGCTGCGCAGGAAGGTGGCGGCCCGTGAAGTTCACGACGAGGTGGCGGCCGCGCTGGCCATCGCGTGGGCGCAGGTGAAGGAACGCGAGAGCGTCTACCTGGTGTCCAGGGGCATCGACGAGGACAGTGCCCGCCGGCTCGGATTCACACGCTTCGACGATGTCCAGTTGGCGTTTGACGCGGCCCTGGCACGACACGGCCGTGGAGCACGAGTCACGGTGCTGACGCATGCTCCCGACATGCTGCCGCTCATCAATGCGGGCGGACGGTGACCCGGACCGCGATGCTTCCCTTGTTCCTGCTGCTCGGCGTGGTGTTCGGCGCGCTTGGCGCGGCGGCCGCGTACCTGATCAGCTACTCGGAGTACCGGCGGCGCCGCCTGAGCCCGGGCCAGAGCGCGCGGAAGATGGCGTTCGAGACGGCAGCCGTCACGTTCGTCGTGTTCCTGCTCGCGGCGGTCGTCCTGTCCTTCGTCCTGCCGGGAGCGTCGCTTCGATGAAGGCCTGGCCGACCGACACCTCCGGCGGGCCGTCCACGCCTCCTGCAGGCCCGCAGCCGCTGGCGATGCTCTGACGCGCACGACCCCGGCACGTCGGGCTGCCCGCCTCGCGCCCAACCAATTGCATCGGCATGCACATGCATGTAGGATCGACGGCGGAGGGACAATGTGCGCACGACGATCGAGCTGAAGGACGAGGCCCGGGCGAAGCTGCTCGAGATTGCCGGCCGGCGAGGAGAGAAAGGGTTCTCGCGGATCATCGGCGAGGCGGTCGAGATCTACCTGCGGACTGAGGAGGGCGATGCGGCGCGCCGGCGGGCGGCGCTGGCCCTTCGAGGGGCCCTCGGTGGAGCCGAGGCGGAGCGGCTACGTCGGGCCACGGCGGGGCTGCGGGAGTCGTGGCGATGAGCATCGTCGCAGACACCGACGTCCTGATCGACTTTCTGGCCGGACGGGACCCAGCAGCCTCCCGGATTGCGCTCGAGCTCCGAAGCGGTGCGCTGCGGACGACGGCCGTCAATCGCTTCGAGCTCCTGGCAGGGGCGAGGACCGCCCGACAGCGGGCAACCATTCTGGAACTTCTCGACGCCATCCCCGCGCTCGCGCTCGACAGTGAAGCGGCCGACCGGGCCGCCGAGGTCCGCCGCACGCTCGAGCGCGCGGGTACCCCCATCGGGATGGGCGATAGCTTGATCGCGGGCATCGTGCTCGCGACGGGGGGAACGCTCCTCACGGGCAACACGAAGCACTTCGAGCGTGTCGACCGCCTCCGCCTGCTCGGCAGACACGACCGCGACTGAGGCGCCACGGCATTTGTGAACGGCGTTCACATCCCCATGCTGATCTTATCGTCTACTCCAACTCACCCCGCGTTGATACGGTGTTCATGAGCGGGAAGTGACACGGACCTGGCCCGTCGCCCGAGTTCCGTGGAGGGCGATCGGTATCCGCATCGCCTGGAGCTTCGGGGACTACTACACGCGCACGGGGTTGGACCTCAGGATGAGAGAACTGGTGACGCTCTCGATCTTGATCGCCCTGGGCGGCGCCGACGCCCAGGTGAAGGGGCACATTCGGGGAAACGTCAACATGGGGACCGGGCGTCGCGTGCTCGTCGACGTCATCACGCAGTTGTTGCCGTGGGTCGGCTATCCCCGGACGCTGAACGCGTTAGCGGCTCTGGACGAGGTTGTGCCGGAACAGGCGTGAAACGGGTACCAGCCTTACCGAGCGTCGGACACGGTGCGGGTTGCCCCGAAACCGCCCGGGGAATCGGCGATTCGGGAGGGGCCGTGGGACGCGAGCCTGTCGGCGGACGAATCGCTTCGGAGCGGGCCGCGCGTGGAGGGAGGGAAGAGGTCACTCCGATATGAACACCCAACGCATGACTGTGCTGGTCGTCGGCGCCACCGGCAGTATCGGGCGCCTCGTTGTCGAGGAGGCGATCAGGAAGGGCCACGCCGTGCGGGCCCTCGTTCGCGATCCCAAGAAGGCTCGCCGGATGTTCGCCGACGTGGAAACCGTGGTTGGCGACCTCACACGTCCCGACACGCTCGCTCCCGCCATCGACCGCGTGGACGCGATCGTGTTCACGCACGGCTCGGACGGCAGCGGCAAGGTCGGCGCGGAGCAGGTCGACTTCGGGGGCGTGCGGAACGTGCTGGCCGCGCTCGGCGGCCGGCCGGTGCGGATCGCCCTGATGACGGCCATCGGCGTGACCAATCGTGAGGGCGACTACAACCGCAGCACGGAGGCTCACGACTGGAAACGGCGCGGCGAACGGCTCGTGCGCCTGAGCGGGCTGCCGTACACGATCGTGCGACCCGGCTGGTTCGACTACAACAAGCCGGACGAGCACCGGCTCGTCCTGCTCCAGGGCGATCGCCGCCATGCCGGCAATCCCAGCGACGGCGTCATCGCCCGGCGCCAGATCGCCGAGATCCTGGTCGCCAGCCTCACCTCCGACGCCGCGCTCGGAAAGAGCTTCGAGCTGGTCGCCACGCGCGGCCCGGCGCAGCACGACCTCGACGCGCTGTTCGCCGCCCTCGACGCGGACGTGCCGGGCGCTCTCGACGCCGTTCAAGACCTCGCGAACATGCCGCTCGAGGACGAGCCGGAGCGCGTGCGGAAAGACATGGATGCGGTGAAGGCGCGCCGGGATCGAAGTCCTCAGCCGGCGTAGGCCAGCGCCGTATCGGTGAGCGCCAGGTCGTCGTCGAGCGAACGGTGCGGGCGGATTCCGAGCCGCCCGAGATCCGCGTGATAGGCGCGGCACGCCTCGGCCGCGTCGGTGTCGCCGTCCGCGAGCATCCTGAGGTGGCGAACGAACGTCAGCTGATGCTCGGAGCGGTTGATCTTCCGGCCGAAGAGCGCCGCCCGCGCGCCGTGGCGCCGGGCCTCTTCGAGGAGGCGAAACGCGTCGTGCGTCGTCCCGGCCGACCCGCCGAGGACGCCGACGACGAGGTGCCGATCGTACGCCACGAGTTCCTCCAGGCGCCGCGGGCCGAGGTACGGGAGTTTCAGGAACACGGGACGGCCCGACGCCGGGACGCCGGCGAGCGTTCGCGCCACGAAATCGTTCAGGAAGCGCCCGACGTCCTCGACCGGCGCCGGCACGTTGGGGGGAAAGACCTCGAGGAAATGGCGCAAGCCGGCCGGCTCGGCCTCGGCGCGGAACCCGCGGTAGGCCTCGAGCGAGGCCACGTCACGCTCGGCATCGGCCGCGGGCGTGACCGAGTAGAGTGCCAAGTCGGTGCCACCGCGCCGGATCTCGTCGATCCGCGGTGTACGGAAGGGGCGCGACGGTTGCTTCGGATACGGGGCGCCCGCCAGCACGTGGATGTCCGTCGAGTCGTTCGCGCGCACGGCCGGCGTCACCGGCGAGCCTTCGAACAACCGCTCGTTGCCTGCGAGCAAGTCGTTCGTGCTCGCACTCATGAGCATGATGTCGACCAGGCCCTGCCTGACAATCTCGCGAATCTGGTCGCGAAACTCGGCCAGCGAGCGGGGGCGCCCGGTGACGGGGTCGACGCCCGTCGCGGCCAGGCCGAACGCCATGTCGGCGTCTTTCGCGTCCGCGAGGATGAAGTCTCGGGCTCCTGCGGGATCGGAGTGGATGGCGGCAAGCTTCGCGTCGAGTGTCTTCATGGCCTCTCTTCTCTCACGGGATTGAACACGGTGCCCTGTCGGTCGACCCGCCACTCTACATCACCGCGGAGCGCGTCGGAAACGGGCAGGCGTTCCCAGCCGGCGGCGAGCCGGGCGGCCACATCGGGCCACGGCGGCACACCGCTGCTGGCGTCGGGCTCCTCCACGCTGCACGCGCCCACGGCGCAGGCGCTGGTCGCCGCCGTCACCGGGTCCTCGCCCCGGAGGAGCGCGGTCAGCAGGCCGGCGATGGTGCTGTCGCCCAATCCGTTCGTGCCGGCGACCCGTCGGGCGCGGAAGCACGGGGAGAGCACCTCCCTGTCGCGCCACGGGCCGGCCTCGAGCGAGAGTTGGCTGCACAAGCGATCGAACGCGGCTCCGCCCGGGGCGGTGCGCACGTAGAGCCCCTGTTCGCCCAGCTTGAGCGCGAGAACGGCAGGCCCGAGCGCGAGCACGCGCTCCGCGAGGGCGCGGGCGCCGCCCAGGTCGATCCGGCCCTGCGAGGGCACGCGCAGCATCTCCCGGAGTTCGCCGACGCTCGGCGAGAAGACGTCGACCGCCGGCAGGACGCGCGCGAGGAACGCCACCCAGTCGACGCGGCCGGCCGCGCTGCTCGGGTCGGGCACGCACGTGTCCAGCGACACGACGAGACCGCGCTCGCGCGCCGCCGCGAAGAGCCTGGACAGCTCCGCGCCGCCGTCGCTGTAGAGGCGGCGCATGATCGGCGGGTATCCGAAGTGCAGGATTCGCGCGCCGTCGAGCCGGTCGAGCGGCACGTCGGCAAACCCGAACGTGTCGTTCGCGCCGGCACAGTGCAGCACCGTCCGGTCGATGCCGGGGGGGTTGACGATGACCGAGTAGCTCGTCGTCTCGCCGGGCAGGACAATCATGCCGTCGGCCAACGCCGGATCGTGCCCGCGCAGGATCGAGAGGAGCTCGCGGCCGAACATGTCGTCGCCGATCTTGGCAATCAGGCGAACCGGCACGCCCAGGCGATGGAGTGCGATCCCGACGTTCCCAACCGGCCCGCCCGTCGAGACCGCCGAGGGGCCGATGACCACGAGCCCGCCCGGCTGCACGTCGAGCGGGCCTCCGAGTTCGGGAATCACGTCGAGGCAGATGTGGCCGGCCACGACGATCTGCGCCGCTCCTCTCGGGAGACGGTCCCCTGCCGACGGTTCGGGCATCGCGCGCTCCTTCGCAGCGGTCGGACGTCTACCGTGCAATCCTAATCCCACCGACACCTTCCGGACCGGGTTATGATGGAACGGCCGAGACCCGCCACCGGCCCCTTTTCTGCTGGAGGCCTTCCCGGCGACCCGCCCCCAGGCTCAGGTCCTCGGCAGAGGACCCTCCACATTCGCGGAGCGAAGGAGACCACCAGATGAAGTACTCGCCCGAAGTTGAAGAAATGACGTGTGTCGCGAAGGGCCCGAGAAACGGCCCGGCGCCTATCCCCCAAGAGGGCAAGTGGGTCGAGGTGAAGGAGATCAAGGACATCTGCGGCCTGACGCACGGCGTGGGATGGTGCGCGCCGCAGCAGGGCGCCTGCAAGCTGACCCTCAACGTGAAGGACGGTATCGTCGAGGAAGCGCTGATCGAGACGATCGGGTGCACCGGCATGACGCACTCGGCCGCGATGGCCGCCGAGATCCTGCCCGGCAAAACCATCCTCGAAGCCCTCAACACCGACCTCGTGTGTGACGCCATCAACGTCGCCATGCGCGAGCTGTTCCTGCAGATCGCGTACGGCCGAACCCAGACCGCCTTCTCCGAGGACGGCCTGCCGATCGGCGCCGGTCTCGAGGATCTCGGCAAGGGACTGCGAAGCGTCATCGCCACGATGTACGGCACCAAGGTCAAGGGACCGCGGTACCTGGAAATGGCAGAGGGGTACGTGCTCGCCATCGGCCTCGACACCGACGACGAGATCATCGGCTACAAGTTCGTGCGGCTGGGCGTCATGATGGACCTCATCGCGAAGGGCAAGGATCCGAAGGAAGCACTGGAGAAGGCCACGGGCACCTACGGCAGGTTCGCGGAGGCCGTCAAGGTCATCAACCCGAGGCACGAATAGGGAGGCGACAATGGCATTGTTTGAGGGATACGAGAGAAGAATCGCGCAGATCACCCCGGCCCTCGCCCAGTACGGCATCGCCTCCCTGGAGGCCGCGGCGGACGTCTGCAAGGAAATGGGCCTGGACATCCCCGGCATCGTGAAGGGCGTGCAGCCCATCGCCTTCGAGAACGCCTGCTGGGCGTACACCGTGGGCGCCGCCATGGCCATCAAGAAGGGACAGACCGTGGCGAACCGAGATCGCCGAGACGCTGGGCGAAGGTCTCCAGGCGTTCTGCATTCCCGGGTCGGTGGCGGACGATCGGAAAGTCGGCCTTGGGCACGGCAACCTGGCGGCCATGCTGCTTCGCGAGGAAACGCAGTGCTTTGCGTTCCTGGCCGGCCACGAGTCGTTCGCGGCGGCCGAAGGCGCGATCGGGCTCGCCCGCTCGGCGAACAAGGCCAGGAAGCAGCCGCTCCGCGTCATCCTGAACGGCCTGGGCAAGGACGCGGCTCACATCATCTCGCGCGTCAACGGCTTCACGCACGTGGTGACCAGGTTCGATTACTCGACGGGCAAGCTCGCGGTCACCAAGGAGAAGGCGTACTCGTCGGGCGAGCGCGGCAAGGTCCGCTGCTACGGCGCGGACGACGTGCGCGAGGGCGTCGCCATCATGCATCTCGAGGGCGTGGACGTGTCCATCACGGGCAACTCCACGAACCCGACCCGCTTCCAGCACCCGGTGGCCGGGACGTACAAGAAGGAGTGCATCGAACAGGGCAGGCGGTACTTCTCGGTGGCGTCCGGCGGCGGCACCGGCCGCACCCTGCATCCGGACAACATGGCCGCAGGCCCCGCGTCCTACGGGATGACCGACACGATGGGCCGCATGCACTCCGACGCCCAGTTCGCCGGGTCCTCGTCGGTTCCGGCTCACGTCGAGATGATGGGACTCATCGGCATGGGCAACAACCCGATGGTCGGCGCCTCGGTTGCGGTGGCCGTCGCCGTGGAGCAGGCGATGAAGTCCGCCGTCGCGTCGGCCTAGGATTGGGCTCATCGGAGTGACGGCAGGCGAAGCAACCCACCTCTTCAAGCCCGGCGAGCGCGGCGGTAGCGCTCCCGGGCTTCTTCACGGATACGTCCACTCGCACTCCCATTCCTCCGCGCCGTTGCACGAGCAGCCACCGATCGAGAAACGGTGTCGGAGCTGGTTTTCTTGGGGCGGTCGACCGCAGTGCAGAATCTGCCAAGTTCGCCCGGGAACGGAGAGGCATCGATGAAGAGGCGCGCGCTTCCCGGAACGGCCCCGAGAGCCGGCAGGGAAGCGCGCCATCAGCGGAGGCCGCACTCGAACCGGTTCGGAACGCGGAAGGCCACTCCAAATCAGGCGGCTCTCGTGCCGGCACTCCGGGATCCGGCAAGCAGGCCCGCGACGCTCAAATCCTCATCCGCGTCTGGCCAATGCATGCCGACGGCGTCGCACGGTTTCCGCGTTCCCCACATGGGGTCGTGAGACGATCCGGGCAGGCCACCGCCCGTTGCCCCAACACCGCCGCAGGTCGCACGCCGCAAGGCGCAAGCCTGATTCGTCCATCGACGTCGGTTCGACCTCCGACTTCGACTGTCGGTCGAACCCGCCGCGGACCCCGTCAGGGGAAGATCTTGCCAGGGTTGAGGATCCGGTTCGGATCGAACACGTCGCGAATGCCCTTCTGCAGGGCGATCTGATGCGGGTCGAGGGCCATCGGCAGGTACGCGCGGCGAGTCGAGCCGATGCCGTGCTCGCCGGTGATGGTGCCGCCGAGCGACAGGGCCAGCCGGTAGATGTCGGCCTGCAGCAGGGGCACGACCTCGCGCCAGCGTTCATCCGGCAGGTCGTCCTTCAGGGCGTTGACGTGCACGTTGCCGTCGCCCGCGTGCCCGAAGCTCACGATCCGCACGCCGTGCGTGCCGGAGATCTCCCGGATCCCGCCCAGCAGGACGGCGATCTCCGCGCGCGGCACCACGACGTCCTCCATGTGGCTGACGGGGCTCTCGCGCCTCAGCGACTCGATGATCTTGCGCCGCGCCTCCCACAGGCGATCGCGCGTGGGCCGGTCGCGGGCCACCAGCCCGTCCTGCGCCCCGTGCGCCAGGCACCGCTCGCTCACGACGTCGCAATCCGCGTCCACGGCCTCGTCGGTGTTGCCGTCGAGTTGAATCAGCAGGTGCGCCTCGGCCTCGTGGAACGGCACGTCGCGCTTCAGCAGGCGCTCGACCGCCACGATGCTGTCGCGCTCCATGAACTCGATGGCCGTCGGCAGGATCCGGTGCGCGATGATGTCCGACACCGCGTCGGCGGCGTCCTGGAACCGGTCGAACGGCACGAGCAGGTCCACCTGCACCTTCGGCAACGGGATCAGCCGCAGGACGATCTTCGTGACGACGGCCAGCGTGCCCTCCGAGCCGACGAGCAGCTGGATCAGGTTGTAGCCGGTGACGTTCTTGACGAGCTTCCCGCCCGCCTGGATGATCTCGCCCGAGGGCAGGACGGCCTCGAGGCCGCACACGTAGTCCTTGGTCACGCCGTATTTCACCGCGCGCGGGCCGCCGGCCCCTTCCGCGATGTTCCCCCCAATCGTGCACGAGTCGAGGCTGGCCGGGTCCGGGGGATAGAACAGGCCTTCCGCCTCCACGGCGCGGTGGATGTCGCCCGTGATGACGCCGGGCTCGACGGTCACCATGAGGTTGGCCTTGTCCACCTCGAGGATGCGGTTCATCTTCTCGAGCGAGAGGACGATGCCGCCGCACGCGGGCACGGCGCCGCCGCTCAGCCCGTACCCCGCGCCCCGCGGCGTGACGGGGATGCGCGCCCGCTGCGCGAGCCGGAAGACGGCGGACACCTGGCCGGCGCCGTCGGCGCGGACCACGGCCTCCGGCCGGCCGCTGAGGCCCACGGTTTCGTCGTGCGAGTACCTGCTCGACCACGTCGCGATCGACGAGCACGCGGGCCTCGCCCACGATTGCCCGGAGCTCGGCGACGACGGCCTCGTCGACATGGCCGTAGGAGGGTGTGTCCACCGTGGCATTCCTCTTCAGTCGACCGGGTTACTGCCTGACCGATTCGATGAACGCGCGCAGCTTGTCGTCGGTGGTGTTCTCGAAGTAGCAGCCATGGGCCATGATATAGGCCGGCGCATCGGCAAACAACTCCACCAGTTCGGAGCAGTAGGCGTGCACCTCGTCGGTGGTGCCGGCCGACATCAGGGACGCCGGCACGTTCCCGGCGATGATGAACCTGTCGCTCAGGACATCCTTCACGCGGCGCATGTCGGTCTTGTCGAAGTGGCAGACCAGTGATTTCGCAGGCATCTCGGCCAGGTATTCGAGTCGCTGGTTGTAGGAGCCTTCGATGAACAGGTAACTGGTGATGCCTTCTTCGTACAGGGCCAGCATGACCTGCTTCCAGGTCGGCCAGTAGAACTTCTCGAACTGCGCCCGGGACATGAAGGTGTCGGCGCCCTTGTGCAGCACGTACAGCGCGGCGGGGGCGTTGGCGCGGTCGCTGGCTCCGACGATGGCCTTGATCAGGACCGGCACGTACGCCTCGCACGCGGCGAGCAGGGCATTCGGCCTGCGGTACATGTCGGTCAGGATGCCCTTGGTGCCGCGCAGGGTGTCGCCCAGGTAGTCGAAGGGCGTCTTGACGATGTTCAAGCCCATGGCGGGGAAGCCGTCACCCGCGATCATCGCGCCTGTCTTTCCGACCGCACCCAGCACCTTCTGCAATTCGTTGCCGGCCTCCATCATCTTGTGGAGCATTTCCTGGAAGGGCGGCATGCCGAAGGGCAGCAACAGGTCGATGGTGTCGACGCTTTCCGAGATGCGCGGGAAGTCGGGCAGCATGGCCAGCGGGCCCAGGGCGCCGTAGGCGCGCGGCAAGTATCGTTTGAGCCAGAACGCGGTCGGGTCCGCGGCGAAGTCTCCGTATTCATCGCCGCTCATGCGCTCGGCTTCCACCGCCTGGATGGCCATGTCGGGAGGCAGCTTCTGGCCGCCCCAGATGTACAACTTGAAATCCAGCAGATCCCAGGACTTGCCGGGATACGGCAGCACTCCCACGGATACGTCCGGCTGGAAGTCGCGATGGAATTCCCGCAGGGGCTCGCGCAGCTTCTCGTGGCTGTAGATGATGTCCGTGCCCCGAATCCCTTTGCGGCGGATGACGTATTCATTCGCGCCCATGAAAGGATCGGCCACCGGGCGATCGTGCGGGGCCATGTCGTAGATCGCGCGCAGGCGCTGGATGCGCTCCCGGTATGTCGCTTCCGCCTCCGGGTGGGCGAACTGCACCGGGGCGTTCTGCCATTGATCGAGCCGCGCGCTGCGCCGCTCCAGCGGAGACAGCCGACTCCAATTCTCGGGTCTGGAAAACATGGCTCACGCTCCTACCCAGTTCCTGGCCAGGGCGACCGCGGCCATGGCGTCCTTGCCATATCCGTCCGCGCCGGTGTACTGGCGAATCTTTTCGTCGATCTGGCCGCCGCCGATCATCACCTTGCCGGTGAAACCCGCGTCGCGCATGGCCTTGACGGTCTTCTTCATCGGGTCGTAGGCCAGCGTCAGGAACCCGCTCAAACCGACCACCTGCGGCTCCAGTTCCTTCACCGTCTCCACGAACTTCGCGATCGGCACGTCCACGCCGAGGTCTTTCACCTCGAAGCCGTTGACATCCAGCATCAACGCGACGATGTCCTTGCCGATATCGTGCACGTCGCCTTCGACCGTGCCGATGACGACCTTGCCGATCTTCTTCACGGCGGCCGCCTGCGTCAGGTGCGGCTTCACCACGTCCGAGATCTGGCGCAGGATTTCTCCCGCCAGGATCAACTCCGGCACGAAGTACTCACCCTCCTCGAAGCGCCGGCCGACGCTGGCCATCGCCTGTTGACATAGGTCCAGGACCTCGACCGGCGGCGTGCCCGTCTCGAGTGCCTCCCGCGCGAGCCGCAGGGCATCATCTTCCCGCATCTCCGCAATCGCTTCGACCAATGGGTTCACAGTGCCCTCCGTTCAGGGGCGGTCGCTCACTCCTCGCCGAGCGCTTCCGCGTCCGCGAGGTCCTTCAGGCGCCCTGCGGCGCGCTCTCGACCTTCCCATGCCTCGTTCCATTCGACGCCGCTGATGGCGCTCATCACGGGTATCTGCACCGGTTCGACGCCCATCTGCAGGACCCGCTCGGGGTTCGTGATGTCATCGGCGCGAAGCTCACCTGTCGGGAAGCCGAAGGACGTCGTTCGAGGCATGAGCGGCGGCGCTCGTCACACGGAGGACGCGCCGGAGCTGGCGTTCCACGGGGCCAGTATACCGTGACCGGCGACGGCACGAAGGCGCCGGACGCCTCGATGTGTCGAGTCTCGATTCGAAGTGAGTACAATGGGGCGCCTCGGCAGGACCGCGAAGGGGGACCGCCATGTTCATCGTCTACATCGTCGGCTGGATGCTGCTCATCCTCGTGGTTGGCGGCTGGCTCGTCGGCAGACAGCGCCGAAACGCCGCTGCGGGGATGAAGCAACTGGCGGTTTCCCTCGGGTTCAAGGTCTTCGAGAACATGGAAGCCGTCGACCGGTCCATCGTGCCGGCCCTGCGTCAGGCGGCCCTCGAGGCGCGCGAGAAGATGCCCGCCTTCTTCCGCAAGATGGCCGAGCGGCCGGCGAGGGGATTCTTGTGCGTCGCGGGCGTGGCGGATGGCGTCGACGTGACCATCTTTCTCGAGTCCCGCGGGTCCGGGAAGACGGAAACGAAGTACACGGTGGTCCGCGCCGACTACCCGAAGCCGCTGCCCTTCGAGATGCGGATTGGCGCGGAGGGCGCGCTCACCCGCCTGGGCAAGGCGCTGTTCGATCTTCGCGACGTCGAAATCGGCGAATCGGAATTCGACCGCGCGGTTCGCATCAAGACGGCCGACGAGGAGGGGACAAGGGCGGCACTCGGCAAGCCCGGAGCGCGAGATGCGGTACTGGGCTTGCTGGCCTTGTCGTCGTCGGCGTTTGCGACGAATGCGTACGCGCAGTGGGTGGAGCAGGGCTATCGCTTCGACACGGGGAAGACGCGAGAGCGCGTGGCCGCGGTCGTGGCCGTCGCGCGAACGCTCGGCGCGGACTGAGGGCGCTCGTTGCCGACAACCTGCGTCGTCGCCGTCACCTCGCCTCCCCATTCCACACCCGCCTCCCGCCGCGCGTCGTTACACGTAACAGGTTGGAGGCGGTGCTAGAATCGACGGGTCGGCCGTGCACCCCATCGCAGACTGCGCCCCTGGCGCCACCGAGGAGGTTCCTGTGAAACGGACGGTCATTCTGGTTCTGTCGGCTCTCGTGTTGTGCGCCTGCTTCGTGGCCGCGCAGGCTCCGCCCGCCGCCACCCAGGCTCCGCCGATGCGCATGGGCACCGCGCCGACGGGCGCCCAGACGCCGCCGGCGAACCCGTTGGTTGCCGAGGCCAAGCAGGCAGCCGACCGCGTCGCCAACAACCTGCTGAAGATGGCGGAGAAGATGCCGGAGGATTCTGTACGGGTTCCAGGCGGTGCCCGAGATTCGCACCTTCGCCGGCACGCTGGGGCACACGATCGACGCCCGGATGCGCACGTGCGCGGGCATCACCGGCTCGGGGACGCAGCTCAATGCCTCGAACATGAAGGCCAAGGCCGATCTCGTGGCGGCCATGAAGTCGTCCATCGCCGAGTGCGACAAGGCGTTCGCCGGGCTCACCGACGCCAGCGTCGTCCAGTTGGTGGCCGGGGCGCGTGGAGGCGCGCGGTCGCGCGTGGCCACGCTGTACGGCATGGTCGCGCACGACAACGAGGAGTACGGCTACCTGGCCGTCCAGTTGCGCCTGAAGGGGATCGTGCCGCCGTCGAGCGAGGGCGGCATGATGATGAAGTAACGGCCGTCCACGTTCCCCGAAGGCCGCGGCCCGCGCTCGCCGACCGTGGTGGCGGTGTCTCGCTCCGGGTCGGGTGGAACGGCCACCACCCGCCCGGAAGCCTTCCTGATCACCTGCACGACTCCCTTTTCACGCTGTCTCACCGGGAGTCGTCCAAAGGAGAAGTGAAGCGGGAGGCCTCGAAGATCGGCGCAGGCTCGTTCACGAAGTAACCCTGCAAACACAAGGAGAGAGAGATGCGACAGACAGTGTTGACGGCTGCCGTGTTCTTGCTGTGCGTGTGCGCGGTCGGGGCCCAGGCACCCGCCGGCCAGAACCCGATCGCGGCCGGCCAGAAGATGCTGTTCTCGATGGTCAAGACCAACATCGTCCGCTCCGCCGAGAAGATGCCCGAGGAGAACTACGCCTTCAAGCCCACTCCTGAAGTGCGCAGCTTCGGCCAGCTGCTCGGACACGTCGCGGACTCGCAGTACATGTTCTGCTCGGCGGTGCTGGGAAAGCCCGCTCCCACGCCCGGCGTCGAGAAGTCCAAGACGACGAAGGCCGACCTCGTGCAGGCGGTGAAGGACGCGTTTGCCTACTGCGATCCGGCATACGACGGCCTGACCGACGCGCAGGCGGGCTCGCTGGTGAAGTTCTTCGGCGGCGATCAGGCCAAGGCGACGGTGCTGGCGTTCAACACGGCGCACGACAACGAGCACTACGGCAACATCGTGACCTACCTGCGGATGAAGGGCATCGTGCCGCCGTCGAGCGAGCCGCGCAAGTAGCGCGGCCTTGTTCAGCTGGAACCTTGCCAGCGCCCTCGGGACATCGGCCAAGATCTGGATGAACCTGCAGGCCACCTAGGATCTCGAGCAGGCCAGGCGCCGGCGCCGGAACGCCGCGTGACCTTCCGCGGCGCGCCGGCCGACATCCGCCGCGGACAGGGAACGCTGCTCTGGCGGCGAGTTGGCTGAAGGCCAGCGCGAGCCCGGCCTACTTGTCCTTGATCCTCGGAAGGGCGCCGGTCGATGTCGGGAGCACCTGTCTCGACACGGTCTCCTTGAAGGCGTTCTGCACCTCCGCCGGAAACCCCTCGACCAGCCGCCCGACGCGGCGCAGCATCTCGGTGACCACCGCGGGATTTACCGGGGCCACGTCGTAGCTCTCGTCCGGGTCGTTCTCGATGTCGTAGAGCTCCGGCGAGGGCAACGGCAGGTTGAGCCGGCCACCCGATGGAGCCGGCGCGTACGTGTCCGAATTGTAGCGGGCGAAATGCAGCTTCCACTTGCCCCAGCGGGCGCACTGCACGTTCCAGCCGTCGAAGTAGAGGAGCGCCTCGCGCTCGAGCGTCGGCCTCCTGCCCGTCAGGATGGGCCAGATGTCGATGCCGTCGAGAGGCTTGTCGGGCCGCGGCGCGTCGCAGAGCCCGGCGAGCGTCGGCAGGACGTCCATCGTCGACGAGACAGCCCGGCTGACGGTGCCGGAGGGAATCCGCCCGGGGAAGCGCGCGATGAAAGGCTCCCGCACGCCGCCCTCGTAGGTCGACCCCTTGCGCCCGCGCAGCCGGCCGGCGCTGCCCTGGTACCACGGACCGTTGTCGCTGGAGAAGATGACCAGCGTCTGCCGGTCGAGCCCGCGGGCCTTCAACGCCCCGAGAACCTGGCCGACGCTCCAATCGATCTCCTCGACGGCGTCGCCGTAGGCGCCCGCGCCCGACTTCCCGCGGAAGCGTTCCGACGCGGCGAGCGGGATGTGCGGGTACGTGTGCGGCATGTAGAGGAAGAACGGGCTTCCCTTGGAGCGTTCGATGAAACGGATCGCCTGCTCGGTGTATCGCGGTGTCAGGGTTTCGAGGGTCGCCGGTTCCTCGATCACGTCGAGGTCGTGCATCAGCGGCCGCGGGTTCATGTCGTTGCTGTAGGGAATCCCGAAGTACTCGTCGAAGCCGCGGCTGGTCGGCATGTAGCGGGCCGGGCGTCCCAGGTGCCACTTGCCGATGCACATCGTCGCGTAGCCCTTGCCCTTCAGCAGCTGCGCGATCGTCGTCTCCGAGTCCGCCAGGCCCCCGGTGTCTTCCGGGAACAGGACCCTGGGCACGCCGACCCGCGTCGGATAGCGTCCCGTCAGCAGGGCCGCGCGTGAAGGGGAGCAGACGGGGTTGGCCGAATAGAACTGGGTGAACCGCATGCCCTGGGCCGCCATCCGGTCGAGGTTCGGCGTGGGGATTCCGGATCCGTAGCAGCCGAGGTCACCGTAGCCGAGGTCGTCCGCGTAGATGAGGACGACGTTCGGCGGCGGCGTCGAGGCGTGCAGCGGCGCCGCAAGCAGCGCGCCGGCCGTGGCATTCAGGAACTCTCTCCGACCGAGATTGCAGGTGCTCATAGCGCGCTGAAGTGGCACGTCGTTTCCAGGCGATACCAGCGGACGAGCTGATGATACTCTCCTGACCGGCGTTCGTCGGGTCCGAAGGAGTTGACGAGGAAGAAGCCAGGAAGCCGGCAAGCCGCCGAAGCCGACGGTTGGCGACCGGTGCCCGGCGTCTCCGGCAGGCGTCTGCGGCAGACCTGACGTGTAACGTCATGCGTCATACCGTCGACTACCACTAAGAGCGAACCATGCCCCAGCGACACAAGCCCCTCGACCCGATCCCACCCGGCGAAATCCTGCGTGAGGAGTTCATGCGGCCGCTCGGGATCGGCATCAACGCGCTGGCGAGGGCGCTGGCGGTGCCGCCCAACCGGATCGGCGCGATCGTGAATGGTACGCGTGCGATCACCGCGGACACCGCCCTTCGCCTCGGGAAGTACTTCGGCACGTCCCCAGAGATCTGGCTCGACCTGCAGTCGGACTACGAACTGCGCGTCGCCCGGCAGACGAGGTGGAAGACGATCGACTCGCTGGTCCGGGCCCGCGTGGCGTGAGAAGCCTGGAGGCGTAACCCCGCGAAGTCCGGGGCGCTCGACACAGCGACAGGGCGCGAGCGGGAGTGGTCGGCGAGACTGAATATGAGGCCGCGATTCTGAGTCGTAGGGCCGTGGGGCGGGCCTTCAGGCCCGCCGATCGCCCCTCGACGCAGGCTCGGGGCGACCCTGAGCCTGCCGAAGGGTCGCGGGGCTGAAGCCCCGCGCCACAGCGACAGACGACTCTGAATCGCGGCCTCTCTTCTAGGCGCGGAGCGGTCGCGTCCTTCGACGTCGCTCAGGACGCCCTGAGCAAGGTCGAAGGGCGAGCTTCGTCCGCTCGTCGCACACGCCCGCCGGCGCCAGCCCGTGCCGGCTGACCGGGCAGGACGCGCCCGATTCCGTGCGCTCGGCGGTTCCTCCCCGCATTCCATCCGGCCGAGGGTGTGCAGGCGTGCTTCCCGAGGCGCGCGGTGTGCAACATCTGTTGTCGCTGCCGCGGCTGCCGTCCTATGATTGGGCCGCGAAGCCGAGGTTGGTGCCTCGGAGAGCCGTGCCCATCACGAGTCGGCGCGTAAACCCGGCAAGGCAAGCAGGATGAACATGAAGACGACGATCAATCTCGTGCTCGCGCTCGCACTGGCGCTCGCCCTGACTGGCGCCACATCGATGATGGCCAGACAGGCCGGGGCGGGACGAAATGCTCCTCCGCCCAGGCCGCAAGGCCCATGTGACATCTACGCCGCCGCCGGCGACCCCTGCGCGGCCGCCCACAGCACGACGCGCGCGCTGTACGCGTCCTACAACGGCCCGCTCTACCAGGTTCTGCGCCAGTCGGACGGCAAGACCCTGGACATCGGCGTCGTCAAGCCCGCCGCGCTGCCGTCCCCGGATGCGGGCGGCTACGCCGACGCGGCCGCGCAGGATGCGTTCTGCGCCAACACCTACTGCTGGATCAGCATCATCTACGACCAGTCCCCAAAGCACAACGACCTGATCCAAGCGCCCCGCGGCGGATTCAGCGGCCCGGCCATGGGTGGATTCAACAACCTCCCAATCGCCGACATGGCGCCGGTCACGATCATGGGCCACAAGGCCTACGGCGTCTTCATCGAGCCGGGCATGGGCCTCCGCCAGAACGACGTGAGGGGCACCGCGGTCGACGACCAGGCCGAGGGGCAGTACTGGGTCGTCAACGGCCAGCACTACAACTCCGGCTGCTGCTTCGACTACGGCAACGCCGAGACCGACAGCCGCGACGACGGCAACGGCACCATGGAGACCACGTACTACGGCAACGCCACCGCCTGGTATCGCGGGATTCCCCCCGGCCCGTGGATCATGACCGACCAGGAGAACAACCTGGTGGGTTGCGTCAACTCGGATGGATCCAAGCTCTGTCCGAACCTGCCGAGCATCACCTGGCGCTTCGTGACCGCCACGGCCGACGGCGAACCGCACCGCTGGAGGTCCATGGGCGGCGACGCCCAGAAGGGTGCCCTGTCGGTCATGTTCGACGGACCGCGCGTCGACCGCACCTACGACCCGATGCGCAAGCAGGGGGCCATCCTCCTGGGCAACGGCGGCGACAACAGCAACGGCTCGCAGGGCACCTTCTACGAAGGCGCGATGACGGCCGCAGGCAGGTTCCCGACCGACGCCACCAACCAGTTGGTGCAGGCCAACATCGTGGCCGCCAGGTACGACGTGCCGCGCCTGAGCCTGGCGCCGGCGTCGGCAGCCGCCACTCCGCCGGGGCTCCAGACGTTCTCGCCGGGGTCCTCGCAGGACACCACCGTGACGTTCACGAACACCACGGGGGCGCCTGCCTCGCGCGTCACGTTGAGCATCTCCGTGCCCAACGCACAGTGGACTTCGGTCGTGTCGGGCACCACCCAGGCGTCGAAGACGTTCGCGGATCCGGTGGCGCCTGGTGCGAGCGTCAGCGCGACCTTCAAGGTCGCCTCGGGGCCGGCGGCCTTCAACGGCGACCTGGTCGGCAGGGCCTCGTGGACGAACCCGGCGAGCGGCAGAACGCAATCCGAGAAGACGGCCCAGAAGGTGCGGAACGTCGGCCCGATCAAGATCAACGAGTTCCGCGTGAGCGCCGGTTCTCCCGCCAACTCGACGAACTCGTTCGTCGAGCTCTACAACGCCGGGACCCGCAGCATCGACATCTCCAACTGGACCCTGACCCAGCACCCCACCCAGCAGCCCGTCTTCTCGTCGGTGAAGATCCCGGCCGGGACGTCGCTTGCGGCCGGCGGGTTCTACCTGCTCGGCCTCTCCAACTCGGGGCTGGCGGTCGCCGCGCGCGCGGGCGACACCACCATCCACGTCAGGAGCACCACCGACATGAAGGTCGGCGATGCGATCGAAATCGACACCGGTTCCAGCGTGGAGACCCGCAAGATCGTCGGCATCGGGACGGCGGCCGGCAACCCGACGACGCTGTGGCAACCCCTCCCCGAGGGTCCGGTGATCACGATCCCCACCGGCTCGACCAACGTGCCCGTCACGAGCGTGGCCGGCTTCGCGGTCGGCGAGAAGATCGCCATCGGGTACGGCGCAACCTACCCGACAATCGCCAAGGCCCTGGAGCGGTACGAGGTGGCCACGATCACCGAGATCGGCAGGCCGGGCACGCAGGCCTGGCTGTCAGCGGACGCGAAGGCCGGCGCCACCAACATCAAGGTGTCGTCGGTCGCCAACATCTCGGTCGGCGACAAGATCAGGTTGGACATCGACAGCGTCGGACACGGGATCGAGACCGTCACGGTCGCGAAGGTCGGCACGCAGTCGGCGTTCAACCCCAACAACGTTCGCAGCGGCGACCTGGGCACCGGCCTCGACCTGGCCGCCCCGTTGAAGTTCGACCACGCGGCCAACATGCCTTTCAACGTCCGCGGGACGGGAATCAGCTTCAAGCCGGCAACCTCCTTCGCCCACGCGAGCAACGAGCCCGTCCAGCCGCTCGGCACCGGCATCACGCTCGACAAACCCCTGGCCGCGGCCCACGCGATCAACGCGGTGGTGCGCGATGCCGCGGTCACGACCGCGGGCTACCAGACGCCTCCGGCGCCCAACCAGTGGTTCGGGGGCCCCGCCCTCTCCGCCAGCGCCGGCAACATGGTGCTGCGTGACGCCGCAGGCCTTGTCGTCGACAGCCTCAACTACGGCGGCCTCGTCGACCCGTGGGCTGCCGAGGGCTACCAGGCAGCCTCGGGAGCAGGGCAGAGCGGCTGCCGCGCGCCGACGCCCGCCTCTGGCGGCCCTGGTTTCGGCGGCGGCTCGAGGGGGGCGGCACCGGCCGTCAGCACGCCCCATCGAAGCGCGGGCCGATTCCCGGACGGCGCCGACACCGACAGCAACTGCAGCGATTTCCTGCTGCAGCCCGCCACCACCCTGTCGGCCGCTTCGGCCGCCGGCACGACCAACGTCAAGGTTGCGAGCGTGACGGACTTCGCCGCCGGCCAGACGATCATGATTGACACGGGCGCGAGCTTCGAGAAAGCCGTCATCGCGACGGTTGGCACGCCGGGCGCCACCACGGTGCGCGCCGCGACCGACGCGGGCGCGACGGTGATCCCCGTCGCCGGCGGGATGGGCTTCAGCGCCGGCCAGACCATCACCATCGACAGCGGCGCCAATTCCGAGACGGCGGTTGTCGCCTCCACGGCCCGAGGCGGGCCTGCGGGCCCGGGCGGCGGCCCCGGTGGAGCCACGATCACGGTGGCCGCGCCGCTCAAGTCCGCGCACGCCGCCGGCGCACAGGTTTCCGGCAGCGGCATCACCCTCACCGCCGCATTGACCCAGGCGCATGCGAGCGGGGCGCAGGTGGCCACCGACCTGCCCACCCCCGGTGCGCCCAACCGGTACCACAGGAGGCGCTGAACTGAAGCTCGATTAGGTTGACATCGAATCGTGGAGCGTTCGCGCTGCCGCGTGGAGCCGGTGGCCGAGCCGCGATGCCGTCGGGCATGACAGTCTCTGTGTGCTCCCAGGCCTCTGTGGTTGAAGGCGTCGAACGACCCGGGCCGGATGTGCCGGGCCTTGCGGAGGACGGGAATTGGGAACATGATGCGTCTCGCCCCGACCCCGGCAGAACCGGGATCCTACGAGGAACAGTCTCATGAACAGAATCTTGGCACCAGTCGTCCTCTTGGCGTTGTTTCGGGTCGCAGCTGCCGCTCAGTCGCCGGTCGCGCAAATCGAGGGGAAGGAAGTCTTCAAGAACGACGCTGTGGTGTTCCATCAGATCGATGAACACACGTGGGTCGGTTCCGGCCACATGATGGCCAGCGAGAGCCTGTACCTCGTGGAAGGAAACGACAGGGCCGCCCTGATCGACGCCGGAACGAAGATCGCCGGCCTGGACAAGGTGGTGGCTTCCATCACCACGAAGCCGGTCATGCTGGTCGTCACGCACGCCCACCCGGACCACACCGGTTCGGCCATCAACGACTTTCCCGAACTTTCGATCAACCCGGCCGATGCGGCCTCGCCGTTTCTCGCGAACTACAAAGGTAAAGTCAGGGAACTGAGAGACGGGGAGATCATCGACCTCGGCGGGAGAACGCTCGAAGTCGTCTTCACGCCGGCGCACACGCCCGGCTCCACGACGTTCATCGACAGGAAGGCCGGCTACGGATTCAGCGGCGACTCGTTTGGCTCGGGGAACCTGCTTCTCTCCGGCACGTTCTCCACGCTCCTGGCCACGTGCCAGAAGACGAGCGCCCTGATGCAGAAGTACGGCACGAAATACTTCTACCCGGGGCACTACTTCGGCAAGAACGTGGAAACGAAGCAGAGAGTCGATGACATGGCCGCCATCAGCAGGGACGTGCTGGCCGGCAAGGTCAAAGGTGAAGCGGGCACCAGAGGGGCGGGAAGTCTCGTCATCAATTCCGCCGGCGTTCGCATCAACTACAGCGAGAGCAGCCTCAAATAGGGGTCGGGCTCCGGCTCGTCCGTTCGTCGGAACCGGTTGCCCCTCGTGCGCCGAAGTGGTGGGAGGCAGGCACCGACCCCTGTAAGATACCGCTATGGGCTCCATTCCGGCCCGTCGGCGCCTGGCCGGCGCGCTCGTCGTGCTCGGCGTCTTCGTCGCGCTCGTCGCGGGCGCACTGGCCCAGCGCCGGTTCGGGTTCCCGAGAGACCTCCCGGCGGTCGAGCCCGACGTGCACAACCTGCCGTACGACGGACGCTTCACGTTCACGAGGCTTCGCTACAAGACGGCGCCGGGCGGCTACTACTACCGCGGGCTGCCCGCGTGGGCGCACGGCTACCCCACGGCGGACCTGAACCTCTCGAAGATCCTCGCGGCGGTGACGACCGCCGACCCGCACGTCGACGGCAGCGTCGTCTTCGCCGTGGACGATCCCGAGTTGTTCAAGTTCCCGGTGGCGTACATGACCGAGGCCGGGTTTTGGGAACTGTCGGACGCCGACGCGGTCAAGCTCCGTGCCTACCTGACGAAGGGCGGTTTCATCATCTTCGACGACTTCCGCGACGACTTCCGCGGCAACGGCTGGGCGACGTTCGAGGCAAACATGCAGCGCGTGCTCCCGGGCGCGCGCTTCGAGGACCTGTCCCCGTCGCACCCGATCTTCCACTGCTTCTTCGACATCGATTCTTTCGACATCCTGCCGCAGTACTACGACCGGGGGCGGCCGATCCTGCGAGGCCTCTTCCAGGACAACGATCCCTCCAAGCGCCTGATGGCGATCATCAACTTCAACACCGACGTGTCGAACTACTGGGAGTTCGCCGACACCGGCTACACGCCCATCAGCGAGTCCAACGAGGCGTACCAGCTGGGGGTCAACTACGTCGTGTACGGCCTGACGCACTAGCCTCACTGCGCGAATCAGGCTCGCGCCTTGCGCCCTTCGACTGCGCTCAGGGCGCCCCGAGCAACGTCGAGGGGCGACCTGCGGCCGTCGCTCCCCAACCACCCAGGAAACCACTCCCGAGAACCACAAAAAAAGTCCCAAAAGTCCAAAAAGTCTGTTGCCGCTCCCAAGGGTTTCTGCTAACATCCGCCCTGGCTCGGCGCGACCCATCGACAACTGCGAGGCTGGATCTGGCGGCGTTGCGAATCGGACGCACGTTCAGGGAATTGGTGTCGATGTTGGGGCGCCGATTGCTGACCCACCGCAATCGACCCACTCCCTGAGAATTCCGCGCGTCGCTCGGCAGTGAGCTGCCGAACCTGTCGCGGTTGTCGCACTGCCACGGGCGTGTGAGGGTGAGCGAGGAGGATTCGCCTCCGTGCACTCGACGTCGCGCTGTCGCAGAGTCACCTCCCGAGATCTTCAACTCAACACGGGCCCCGTGTATCCAGTTCACGCCGACGGCGTTCGCCGACCGCGTCCCGGCCGGTGGTGCGCCGATCGGCGCGGACGGGCGTGGGCGAGCCCTCGACCGGGTGTTCGTCGAACGCCTCTGGCGCTCGGCCAGGCGCGAGGAGGTGCGCCCCCATGACCACGCCCCGGTGACGGACGCCCGGCAGGGCCAGACGCTGTGGTCCCTCCGACGCCCTCCGCGCCTTGGCGAACACGGATCGGATCTCGACGAGCTCGGCCCCCCAATCCCGTCGCGACAACGAATTCGCTTCAGTGGCCCCAGCATGCGTATGCCAGTGCGAAGGAGGAAACATGAGACGTGGTAGCTTCGGTTTCGTCGCCGGCGTCGCCGTCGTCGCGGCCCTGTTCCTTCTGGCGTCTCCGGCGTCGGCGCAGATCACCACCGGGACGGTGACGGGACGGGTCGTCGACGCACAGGGATCCATCATCCCCGGTGCGACCGTGATTCTGATCAGCGAGACGCGCGGCACGAAGACCGCCCCGGTCATCACCAGCGGGACGGGCGACTACGTGTTCCCGAACGTCACGGCAGACAGGTACAGCGTCGAGGTCTCCCTCACGGGATTCAAGACCGTCGTGCGCACGGGGATCAACGTGTCCGGCGGCGACCGCGTGGGCGTGCCGGTGCTGACACTCGAACCAGGGGGCATCACCGAAACCCTCACCGTGGTCGGCGAAACCCCGCTCGTGCAGACGCAGAGCGGCGAGCGGTCGTTCGCCGTCTCGAGCGAGCAGGTCCAGAACCTGCCGGTCGCCCGGGGGAACTTCACGAGCATGGTGGCCTTCGTTCCCGGCGTGAACGGCGGCGACACCACCTCCGCCGGCGGCACCCGGCTGGGCGGCGCCAGCCAGAACAACATCATGATGGACGGCATCTCGGCCATGGACACGGGCAACAACGGCCAGATGCTGAGCATGAACATCGAGTCGATCGGCGAGGTGAAGGTCCTCACGCAGGGGTACCAGGCCGAGTACGGCCGATCGAGCGGGCTGCAGATCACGGCCGTGACCAAGAGCGGAACGAACCAGTTCCGTGGGTCGGCCTACGGCGTCTTCACGAATACCGACTGGAACGCGGTCCCGTGGGTGACGGCGAAGAACGGCGACAAGGTGGTGAAGCAGACGCTGAACATCTACGGCTACACCATCGGCGGCCCGGTCGGGAAGCCGGGCGGGCAGAACAAGCTGTTCTTCTTCTACGCGCACGAGTTCCGGCCGCAGACGATCGCGATCAATACCGGCAACGTGATCCGGATCAAGGTGCCGACGGCCCTCGAGCGCCAGGGCAACTTCTCCCAGACCCGCGACAACAACGGCGCTCTGTTCGTGCCGATCGACTACACGACAGGGCAGCCGTTCCCGAACAACACGATCCCGGCCAACCGGCTGTACACCCCCGGCCTGGCGGTCCTCAACCGCTACCCCCTCCCGAACGTGGATCAGCAGGCGGGGATGAACTACAACTACGAGGTTGCCGCCCCGTCGTACAATCAGCTGACCCAGCAGCCTGCCGTCCGCATCGACTACCAGATCTCGTCGAAGCTGAGGATCACGGGCAAGTACTCCGGGCAGCGGCAGCGGCCGGTGGTGACGCCGGGCCTCCTCCAAGGGTTCAACGATGCGTACGTTCCGTACCCCTTCATCACCAACTACGCGGTAACCGCCAACTACGTGCTCAACCCGACGACGTTCATCGAGGGGACGTGGGGGATGATCCAGAACCAGTTGGCGGGCGGCAACGAGAACGGCATCCTCGTCAACCCCGAGTCCAACCGCAACCAGAGTCTCGGCTCGTTCCCGATGTTGTATCCGGACGCGGGCGTGCTCGACTCGCGGTACTACGGCTACAAGGTGATGCAGGCAGAGAACCCGCCGTTCTGGGACGGCACCTCGCTGAACATGCCGCCGATCTTCGGCTGGGGGAGCCGTGTCATGGGCACCGCCGGCACCTGCGGGCTGCCGGGGCCGCCCTGCCAGCGGTATCCCGGCTGGCTGAACATCAACCGGACCAATGACGTGGCGGCCAGCATCACGAAGGTCATGGGGCCTCACACGTTCAAGGGCGGGTTCTACTACAACCACAGCTACAAGGCGCAGAACGTGGGCGCTGGCGGCGTCGCGAACCTGAGCTTCCAGGGCTACGTGGACTTCGGCAACAGCTCGACCAACGCGCTCGACTCGGGGTTCGGGTACGCCAACGCGGCGCTGGGGATCTTCACCCAGTACCAGCAGGCGTCGAAGTTCATCGAAGGCAACCTGATCTACAACCAGGTGGAGTTCTACCTCCAGGACAACTGGAAGGTGAACCCCCGCCTGACGCTGGACTACGGCCTCCGGTTCGTGCACCAGCAGCCGCAGTACGACCAGTTCCAGCAGATGTCGAACTTCTTCCCCGAGAAGTGGCAGGCAAGCCAGGCCCCGGTGCTGTACGTCGCCGGGTGCAGCAACGGCGCGACCGTGTGCTCGGGCAACACCCGCAACGCGATGGATCCGCGCACCGGGCAGATCCTGACGGCGGTGGGCGCGGCGAACACGCAGGCGGCCATCGGGACGCCGATTCCGGGCACGGGCAACTCGCTGAACGGGATCATCCAGGCGGGGAACGGGATCGCGAAGACGAACTACACCTGGCCCGCGCTGGTCGTGGGGCCGCGGTTCGGGTTCGCGTACGACCTGAAGGGAGACCAGTCGTGGGTGCTGCGCGGCGGCGGCGGGCTGTTCTACGACCGGCCGGACGGGAACACCGTGTTCTCGACGCCGGGCAATCCCCCGGTCGCGACGGCGCAGAACCTCCTCAACGGGCAGTTGCAGACCCTCGGCGCGGGTCTGAGCCCGGGGCCGGTGCCGACGCTGTTCACTTTCCAGTACGATGCCAAGATCCCGGCCCAGTGGCAGTGGCAGGCCGGCGTCCAGAAGACCCTGCCGTGGTCGATGGCCGCCGACATCACCTACGTGGGCAACCACGGGTTCAACCGCCTGGGTTCGTTCCAGGGCGGCACGCGTCAGCTCATAAACGCGGTGGACTTCGGCACGGCGTATCTGCCGCAGTACCAGGATCCGACGCTCGGCACGAGTGCGGTCCCCGGGGCGACCGCCTACACGACGAACCTGCTCAAGCCGTACCGGGGTTACTCCAGCATCGAGCAGAACCTGCCGGCCTTCAGTGACACCTACCACTCGCTGCAGATGGGCCTGAACCGGCGGTTCCGGAATGGGTTCATGGTCGGCGCCACCTACACGTACGGCATCTACTTCAAGGGCAACACGGGGCTGGTGCAGCGCTACCAGCACGCGGCCGACGGGACGATCTCGCTGCGTTCCGACGAGGCGGCTTACGAGGCGCTGATGAATACGTTGGATCGGCGGCCGAACTTCCTGAAGGTCAACGGCATCTGGAGCATCAAGGGCACGGCCAAGGACGGGAACAAGGTGCTCTGGGCGCTGACGAACGACTGGCAGGTTTCCGGCGTGCTGACGGCGGCCTCGGGCGCGGCCTACAGCCTCGGCTACTCTTACAACGCCAACGGCACCAACACCAATATCACGGGGTCACCGGACTATTCCGGCCGGGTGATCCTGGGCCCAGGGCTCGGCACCGGGTGCTCGAGCGACCCGTACAAGCAGTTCAACGCCTCGGCCGTGACAGGGCCGGGCTACAACAGCCTGGGCCTGGAGTCGGGCCGCAACTACCTGCGCTACTGTTCGGACCACCGGGTCGATCTGTCGATCCTGCGGGCGGTCCGGTTCGGCGGGAACCGACGACTCGAGTTCCGGCTGGACATCTTCAACGCGTTCAACGCCTTGATTATCACCGGCGTGAACACGACCGCGAACTTCAACAACCCGACGAGCATGACGCTGGTGAACAACCAGTACAATGCCGACGGTAGCCTCAACACGAGCCGGCTGACGCCGCGCAACGCGGGCTTCGGCGCGGCAAACGCCGCCCAGCCGCTGCGCAACCTTCAGCTGCAGATCCGCTTCCAGTTCTAGCGACGGAGGCCTCCGGACCGCCCCGCATCTCGCGGGGCGGTATCCGGGTCGCTGGAACCGGATAGGCCGTTGGCGTTCGCGTGATGTTCGGTTTGCACCCGGGGTGGGCGATAGCCCACTCCGGGTGTTCGTGTCTCGGCAGGCTCTCGTCGCAAGTCGCAGGCCGCAAGCCGCAAGCCGCCAGCCGGCCGTGGGTTACTGCTTGATCACCGTCCCGTCGAGACGCCGGATGACGCCCCATCCGCCGTTCAGGCTGCCGCGCGACCCGTCGGATCGGAACGGGTACTTCGCGGCCAGCTTCTCGTCGATCTCGATCCCCCACCCCGGCGCGTCGTTGGCGTAGAGATAGCCGTCCTTGAACGTCTCACAGCCCTTGAAGATCTCGGCTTCCACGCCACGGATCACGCCGCCCTCCTGGACGCCGAAGTTGGGGCTCGCCAGGTCGAGGTGCAAATTGCACATGTGCCCGATGGGAGACACGTCGCCTGGCCCGTGCCACGCCGTCTTCACGCCGAACAGCTCGGCGAGCTGCGCGATCTTCCGGCAGGGCGTGAGGCCGCCCGCCTGCGAGATGTGAATGCGGATGTAGTCGATCAGCCGCTCGCTGATGAGCGGCACCCACTCGTGCGGGCTGTTGAACAGCTCGCCCATGGCCAGCGGGGTGTTCGACTGCTGGCGAATCTGCCGGCAGTAGGCGATGTCCTCCGGGGAGACCGCATCCTCGAGGTAGAAGAGCTTGATCGGTTCGACGTCCTTCGCGAACTGGACGGCCTGCCGCGGCGAGATCCGCTCGTGGATGTCGTGCAGCAGCTCGACCTCGTCCCCCAGCTGCTTGCGGCACTCCTCGAGCATCTTGATCGTGCGCCGGATGTAGGGGCCCGGCTCGTAGACCGGGTCGTTGTGAAGCGCCTGGACCTTGGGCGCGTCGGCGCCGCCGCCCCCCGCCCCATACGCCGACATGCCGGGGACGCTGATCTGCAGCCGGATGTGGCGATAGCCTTGCGCCATCGCCTTGCGCGCCCCGTCGGCCACCTGGGCCGCCTCGGCCCCGCCCACGCTCGTGTAGCTGGCCGCCGCTTCCCGGCACTTGCCGCCGAGCAGTTGGTACACCGGCAGTCCGGCCTGCCGGCCCTTGATGTCCCACAGTGCCTGGTCCACCCCGCTGATGGCGTTGTTGAGCACCGGGCCGTTGCGCCAGTACCGAGGAGTCGTAGCACATCTGCCACGTGTCCTCGATGCGGTCGGCCGGCCGGCCGACCAGGAGCGGGCGCAGGTACTTCTCCACGGCCGGCACCACCAGGTCGGCTCTCTGCGTGAAGGTCGCGCACCCGTACCCGTACAAGCCATCCTGGTCGGTCGTCACCTTGACCACGATCAGCCGGACCCCGCCCGGCTGCGTGGCGAGGACGGAGATGTCCTTGATCTTCGGGGAGGGCGTGCCGCGAGCCGCCCGTTCCACCGTCTGCTCTGCCGCCGCGGTCTTCGCGGCCAGGATTCCCGTGATGCTCCCGGCCGCCGCCATCGCCAACAGCTCTCGCCGTTCCATGGATTCCCTCCATCAACATGTAGGGCGGGTCTTCAGACCCGCCAAGGCTTCGACGGACCGCGTCAGCTCCAGAGCCGGTCGTTCGACCGTTCCTTGTCCCACTCGGGAGTCGGCTCGAAGTATCCCGGCTCCAGCAGGTGCTGCCTGATCACGTCGTCGTTCAAGGAGGTGATGCCCAGCCCCGGACCTTCCGGCACCTTGGTGAAGCCGTTGTTGACGATCGGCCTCTCGAGGCCGTTCACCATGTCGCCCCACCACGGGATGTCGACGGAGTGGTTCTCCATGACCAGGAAGTTCTCGGTGGCGGCGGCGCAGTGGACCGCGGCCATGCAGCCGATGGGACTCTCCGCCATGTGCAGCACCATCGGCACGCCGAACGCCTGGCAGGCGTCGCCGATCTTCTTGGTCTCGAGAATCCCCCCGGCCGTGAGGACGTCGGGCTGAATCATGTCGACAGCGTGGTTCCGCGCGAGCTCGATGAAGCTCTCCTTGAGATAGATGTCTTCGCCCGTCAGCGTGGGGACATCAATCGCATCCGTGATCTTCTTCCACAGGTCCGTGTTCTGCCACGGGATCATGTCCTCGAGCCAGGCCATGTTGTACTTCTCGAGGGCTTTGCCCAGCTTGATGCAGGCATTCACGCCGATGTGGCCGAAGTGGTCCGCGGCCAGCGGCACCTCCATGCCGACGATCTCGCGCACCTGGGCCACGTAGTCCGCCAGCGCTTCGATCCCTTTCGGCGTGATGTCGATGCCGGTGAACATGTGCTCGGTCCTGCTCACGTCGGCGTCCGTCTGCCCGAGAGGACGGGTGACGGCGCCCGGGATTCCCTGGAGCAGGCCGATCCCGAGGTCCATCTTCAGGATCGTGAAACCCTGGTCCAGGCGCCCTTTGAGGCGCGACGCGAAGACCTTGGGATCGCGCGAGCTGTCGGTATCCGCGTAGCAGCGGATCCGGTCGCGGAACTTGCCGCCCAGCATCTGGTAGACGGGCACCCCGTAGGCCTTTCCCGCCAGGTCCCAGAGCGCCACCTCGACACCCGAGACGCCGCCGCCCTGCCGCGCGTGGTACCCGAACTGCTTGATCTTCCGGAAGAGCCTGTCCACGTTGCAGGGGTTCTCCCCGACGAGCCGGCTCTTGAGCATCAGCGCATACGTCTTGCTCCCGCCGTCCCGAACCTCGCCGAATCCGGAGATGCCCTGGTTGGTGTCGATCCGGATGATCGGGCAGGTCATCGGCGCCTTCGCGACGACCGCCACGCGAAGGTCGGTGATCTTCAAGTCCGACGGCTTCGAGGCCGTCTTCGTGAACTGGAGCGCGGTGTCCGCGTCCCCGTTCGCCAGGGTGGCCGTGGCCAATGCGGCCGCCGCCGTGCCCTGGAGCACCTCGCGCCGCGCGATCAGTCGTCCCACGGAGTCCTTCATCATCACACGCCTCCAGGGCAGAGAAGTGAGCCTCAATGCACAATGCACAATGCAGAATGCACAAAGGTGCGTCGCGGGCGCCGGTCTCGTCGTTCCCCGTTGTGCATTGACGTGATCCCGCCTAGGCTTCCATCGTCCGGCGCTGCTTTCGGATGGCGGCGAAATCGAAGCGCACCTGGTCGATCCGGCTGCCCACGACCTCGATGCGCTTCAGGTCCCGCGTGCCGATGCCGGCCTCCTCGGCGAGCCTCATGGTGCTGTCGCAGGTTTCGAACGGGGGCGTCCCGCGGTCCGCCATCGGATCGAAGTTCATCACGGCCATGCACACCGCGTCCGTCGTGACCGGGTTCCTGCCGGCCACGATCACGCCCGGGTTCACCACGGTCTTGGCCTGCCGCGACCACGGGCCCTCGCCGCCCGTCATCGTGAGGATGCCTTCGACGATGGCCAGGTCGATGGGCCGGGCCGCGACCAGGTCCACGACAACGCGGGGGACGCGGTAGCCCGGCTCGCGCGGCGACTTCGGATCCTTCTCGGCGGGCGCGGTCCGCGCGGGCTGCTGCGCCCCGCTGTGGAGCGCCTGGCGGTTCGACTTGGGGTTCTCGTCGGGCTCGTCCCTGCCCGCACCCGACCCGTAGATCGACGAGGGCGTGATGCCGAAGCTGTTCTTCATGGAGAGCGTGATGCCGGCCGTCCCGTGCTCCTTCATCTTGGCCAGGCTGACGAACACGTCGCAGTCCTCGTACGAGTGGTTGAGGTCCCAGGCCGGGAACAGCAGGCCGCCGTTGGGCACCTTCAGCCGCGAGTACCTCTTCCCGTTGCCCAGGAAGTTGGTGTTCTCGAACTCGACGTTGGCGGCCGCGCCCAGGATGTCGCGCGGTTGCCACTTGGCCCGCGCCATGTATTCCTCGAGCGGCTGGGCCGTCTCCATCGGGCTCTCCAGCACCCGGACGCGGCGCGCCCCGGCCTTCCCAATCAGGTGCACCGTGGCGGCAATCACCTGCGGGTGCGTGTAGTGCGTGTCGCCCACGGGCCGGCCGTTCACGAGGCTCTCGGGCGCGCCGGTGAGGTTGACCTTGACCCCGACCGTCTTCCCGTTGACGAGGCTCTTCAGGCCTCCGATCCCGTCGAACATCTTCTCCATGGCCGCCAGCAGCGCGGCGGGGTCGTACGTCATGCACTTCACGACCGACACCGGGGACGTGGGCGCCGCGGCCGCATGCAGCCACGACGTCCCGGCCAGCCACGCGCCGGAGACGACGGACGTGGTCTGGAGCACCCACTGCCTGCGATTCTGACGTCGCTGCATGCTGTGGCTCCTTGAAGGCGCCCTCTTCCAGGCGCGGTCGTTCTTCATCGTTCCCTCGACGCCGAGGTGGCCGCCTGCAGCATCGCCCGGGTGTAGGCGACGTTGTACGCATCACCGGCGTATCCGCCTCCGCCCGGATACCCGCCCAGGCCGCCTGACGGCCGCGCGACTTCGCGGTCGTAGTCGAGTGCGCGCGGGTGCTCGGGGTAGATGGCGAACCGATATCCGTTCCGGACCAGCTCCCTCATCACGGCGAACATGTCGACGTCACCCTCGTCGGCGAACACCTCCTCGTACTTCTCCCGCGGCACGCGCATCCGCACGTTTCGAAAGTGCATGTGGTTGATCCGGTCCCGCGCCGCGAAGTAGCGGCACACGGCCACCGGGTCGTCGCCGATCTCGCGCGCCACGCCGCAGTCGAACGTGATCCCGTTGGCGGGGCTGTCGACGATCCCGACCAGACGCTTCCACCCTTCGACGGTCCCCATGATCTGGGCCGATCCGCGGCTGAGCGCGACCGGTGGGTCGTTGGGGTGCAGGGCCAGCCGCACGCCCGACCGCTCGGCGACCGGGACCACGGCCTCGAGGAAGTAGGCGATGTTTGCCCACATCTCCTCGAGCGTGTGCGCACCTTCATCCGCCAGGGGCGGAAGGTCCTTCATGCGAGCGTAGTCGAAGCCGGTGTAACCCGCGCCCGCCCTGCCGGTCGCCTCGTAATAGCCCTCCATGGCGCGGTGTGCGTAGAAGTTGTACTCCACGACCGGCAAGCCGGCCTTCCCGGCGGCGGCGATAGAGCCCTTGACCTTGGCAATCTCCTCGTCCCGTCCCGGCCTTCCGTAGACCGTGTTCGGAAACCCCGAGATCATCATGTTGCAGACGGTCAGGCCTCCCGCTCCGAACCTCTCCAAGATGCTGCGGAGGGCCGACTCCTCCCAGGGAATCGCCGGCCCGCTCATGAGCACGTGGTCCACGCCGAGCTGTTTGATCCGGCGCATGTCGGAGTCGCTGGCGCGGCTGGACATCCCCATGCAGATCTTCGGCCCGTCGCTGCCAGAGGCCTGCGGCCGCTCGGCCTGGACCTTGCGGCCGGCGCTGGCGGATGTGGCCGAACCAGCCAGCGCCGTCGCGCCGATCCCCGTGATGAGGCGGCGCCTGGAGATGGCAGCGGGGCTCATTTCCCGGCTCCTCGCTTTGTGAACGCGAAGACCTGCGCCCCGGCCGCCGCCGGCGCCAGGCGCACCGTCGCGGCCGCGCCGAGGGCGAGCGCGGCGGTCCACCCGAACGCTGTCGACCTGGCGGTTCCGTTCATGTCCAGCTCCTGATTGGCGATAGAAGCGCTGTCCGCCGACGAGCGCGGCACCATGATATTGCACAACCGGTCGATCCTCCACTGCGGGGGCGAAGAACACCGTCAATGCACAATGCACAACGCAAAATGCAGAATGTCGAATGCAGAATGTCGAAGGCAGGTGACGCCGGAGAACCAGCGCGGCCTCAGGCGAGCGGGGCGGCGGTAAGATAGGCGGGCACGTTTCCAGGGAGGCATCCGATGAGGGCAACCGTACTCCTGGCCTCGCTCCTCGCCGCCACCGCGCTGACCTCTGCGGGCGGGAGGGCCTTGCCGGCCGCCGAGGACCCGCTGGTCGAAGGGTTCCGCCAGACGGAGGTGTCGTCGGTGGCCGACGCCATCGAGCAGGTGTCTGGCCGCCAGGCCTACATGCATCACGACATGCGGGCGGTCTTCAAGACGAAGTTCGCCGGGCCTGCCGTGACGGTGCTGTTGAAGAAGGAGGAGCACAAGGAGGGCTCCGCGGCGACGCAGGGCATGATCGAGGCGATCGACACCTCTCCCGCGGGCTCGGTGTACGTCCTCGTGCTCGAGGACGGCCTGGACTATGGCGCCGTCGGCGGCCTGATGGCGACCGCCATGAAGGTTCGCGGTTTCGCCGGGGCCATCGTGGACGCCTCCGTCCGGGATCTGCCCCAGATCCAGCGGATCCAGTTCCCCGTCTACAGTCGCGGCGTGTCGCCGGGCACCACGGTCGGCCACTACCGCTCGGTGGGCGTCAACATCCCCGTGACGTGCGCGGGCGTGACCGTCAGGCCGAAGGACATCATCACCGCGGACGAAGACGGCGTGGTCGTCGTGCCCCTCGAGAGGGCCGCGGAGGTCCTGAAGAAAGCCCAGGACCTGGACAACACGGAACACTCGATGTACCCGTTCATCGAGAAGTTCAAGTCGCTGACGGAAGCGATCGCCAAGTTCGGGCGTCTCTGAACCCGTTCTTCGCCATTCATCACTTGCCTTGAGCATCTGGGCGGGATGCGTCCGGGGCGGCCGCACCATGCCCCTCGACTGGGCTCGGGGCAGTGAGCGAGGGCTCAGGATCCTGCACATCCTCGGCCGGAATGCCGGGAGGAACCACAGAGCGCACCGAGACCACCAAGGGCAGCCCAGCACCCGTCGCCCGTGAGATCAGGTGACCATGGGCATCGGCGCCGCGGGCGAAGCCCGTGGCGCGAGGGGCGGCCGGGCGACGCCGCCACGAGAAGCGTTCTGCGCCTGGGCTTTTCGTGCCGGCGCCGCCCAGCCGCCCCTCCCGGCTCGCCCACCGGGGGCGTGCGCGCCGGTGGCCGAGCCGCGATGCCGTCGCGCGTGACAGCCTCTGTGGGCCCCGAAGGCTGCTCTGTGGTCGAACCCGTCGAACGACTCATCCTGGATGTGATCAATCCGGAGGAGCGAGGAAATCCGGCGACGCGCTGCCGATCGTGTGAGGATTCCGCTACCTTCCGAAGTTCCAGCCGAGCACGGCGGTGAACTCGCCACCGCTGGGCCGCGGCCCCGGCCAGAAGTCGTCGGAGAAGCCCGTATCCCAGTTCCAGGCACCGGCGACGCCCAGCGTGAACACCGACCCGAGGCGGAAGTCCACGCCGCCGCCCAGGCGGCCGCCGAAGGTCGTGCCGACCCGCGTGCTCCCGAATTCGTCGTGATACCCGTGCGCGTCGTGGTCGTCCGTGTAGACGCTGTCCACGCCGAACACCGGCCCGATGCCGGCCGTGACGTACGGCTCGACGGAGCGCGTCCGGGTCACGCGCCGGACCGGATACCAACGCACGACGACGGGGATGCTGACCGTCCCGCGCGAGGTCCCCGCGTCTGCCACGCCCTCCCAGTCCCCGCGGCCGCTGACGAGCGAGGAGACCCCGATCCCGACACCCAGGTCGCTGCGAATGAAGTTGAGGTACTCCAGGCCGAAGGCGCCCTGCGCCGAGCCCGCGTAGTGCCCGTCGTCGTGATAGTCGTACCAACCGCTTCCCCAGCCGCCGAAGCGCAGCTCGATGCGATGACGGGGATCGAGCGCGCGCAAATACTGCATCTGCGCAGGGTAGACGGCGGGCCCCCCGCCGGTCGCCGGGGGCCGGTGGGTCGTCTCGCCGCTGAAGTTCGACAGGCCGAGCACCAGCTGGAGCCCCTCCGAGATCAGGATGCCCGCCCGCCGGGTCCCTTCCCCGGTGGTCAGCCGCACCTCGTAGACGCCGGGGTCGAGTGCCACCTGCAGCTGCCGGCCCGCCGGCTTGTCCAGTTCGACGACCATCTGCTGCCTGCCGTCGTAGACGGCCAGGCGCCCCTGGATGTCCTCGGCGAGGATCAGCCCGGAGCGGCCCTGCTGGCGTTCGGCCGCCGGCCCGCCTGCAACCGGCTCCGAGGTCTGGGTGAGTGCGGGGCCGGCGCCGGCGCACAGGACCGTCAAGATGAGTGCGGGCACGGTCGTCATGTCTGTTCCTTTTTCGTGAACCGGTCGAACGAAGACGTGCGGGATTCCGAATCAGACCGACGCGCCACTCCACGGGTGGTCAGCATCCGTGCGAGTGGCGCGTCCACGCCAGCAGTATCCGGCAACCACGCCCCTCGGTCAGGTGAATTGTGACGGGACAAGGAGAACCGGGGACGAACCGGCCCCTTGACGATTCGGCGCGCGCGGTCGCTCACCTGCCTGACGCCGCGTCCTACCCGGCGAAGCCAGCGTTCCCTGCATTCGACATTCGACATTCTGCATTGTGCATTGACAGTGCCCTCCAGCACCGTCAGCAAGCAGGCCGCCGCGAAAGACCGGCCTGGAAGAATGCCGAGTGAAGAATGAAGACAGACGGTACCCACACGTGGTCAGTTCTCGCGCAAGGCCGACGTGGGCGGCAGCTGCGCGGCCCGCATGGCCGGGACGATCGTGGCGGCCGACCCCGCGGCCCCCAAGGCGACGGCCGCGGCCACGAGCGCCAGCGGATTGGTCGGCGCCAGGCCGAACAGCATCGACCGGGCGGCCGTCGCCGCCACCACCGCAAGCACGCCGCCAGCCGCCAGCCCGCCGGCCAGCCAGACGAACGAGTGGCGGGCGACCATTCCGACGATGCCGGCGTGCGTCGCACCGAGCGCGAGCCTCACGCCGATCTCCTGGCGGCGCGCGACGACCAGGTACGACAGCACGCCGTAGATGCCAATCGCCGACAGCGCCAGCGCCAGGATGCCGAATCCCGCCGAGAGCCCGGCCACGAGGCGATCGCGCTGCGTGGCGTCGCGCAGGCTCTGCGAGAGCCAGGAGAACGTGACCCCGATCATCGGACCGGCCTGGGCGGTCACGCGCAATACGGAGGCCTCGAGCACGGACGGCGAAAGCGTCGAGTAGATCATCAGAGTCGCCTCGCGCGGAACCTCCTCCTCCTGCCCGAGGGCGAGATAGGCGACGGGGGGCACCCCCTCGCGGACGTCGCGGTACACCGCGTCCTCCGCCAGGCCAACCACCTCGAAGGGAACCCATTTCCCCGGCTCGACCTGCATCTGGAAGACCCGCCCGATCCCGGGGGAGGTCCCCAGCAGGCGCGTCGCGAAAGTCCGGTTGACGATCGCGACCGGCTGCGAGCCGACGCGGTCGCGGTCGTCGAAATCCCGACCCGCGACCAGGGGCACGCCCACGGTGCGGAGGTATCCGGGGCCGACGCGGTGCAGGCAGGTGTCCACGTCGGAGGTGGCCCCGCCGCGCTCGACGCGGATCTTGTCGGCCATGTCGTAGCCGCTCATCGGGGGGATGGCCGTGCGCGCCACGGACACGACCCCCGGCGTCGCCCGGAGCCGTTCCATGAGCGACTCGACGAGCGCTGCCACGCGATCGTCCGGTGTGCCTTCGCGCGCGATCTCCAGCCGCGCCGCCACGAGGCCCTCCACGCGGTGACCGGTGTCGAACGTCGCCAGGTTGCGCAGACTGAGCGCGAAGAGAACGGCGCTGACGACCATGGCCATCGACAGCGCCACCTGCACGACCACGAGTGCGCCCTGCAGGCCCGGGCGGCGGCGGCCGGACGCCACGCCGCGTCCGCCCGCCTTCATCATCTGCTGCACCGGCCTGGACGTGGCCCGAAGCGCCGGCGTCAGGCCGAACGCCAGCGTGGTCGCCACGACCGTCGCGATGCCAAACCCGAGCACGCGCCAGTCGGTCGGGAGGCTGACGAAGAGACGATCCGCCCCGGTGCCGAGCGACGCCACGAGCACGCGGCCGAGCGCGTGGGCCGCGACGCCCCCCGCCGCCGCTCCGACGCTGGACAGCAGCAGGCTCTCGGTCAGCAGCTGGCGGACGACACGCCAGCGCGAGGCCCCGGTCGCCAGGCGCACGCCGATCTCCAGCTCGCGCGCGCCGGCCCTGGCGAGCATGAGGGTCGCCAGGTTCACGCACGCCGCCAGCAGAACGAGGCCCGACAGGCCGAACAGGAACCACAACGGGGCCGCGTACTCGGCGCGCAGCGAGGAGGACCCGCCGGCGTACGGTGTCGCTTCGAGTTTGAAGGCGCGGTAGTGGGCGGCAGCCTCGGGATCGAACCAGTCGCTCAGCGTCTGCTCGAACAGGCTCGGCGAGATGGCGCGCAGCTGCGCGGTGGCGCGCGCGGCCGTCCATCCCGGACGCAGCCGTCCCACGACCGAAAGCCACCACACGTACGACTGGTCGATGAGGCCGGCGTCCGGCGAGAGGACGCCCACCGCGCAGATGGGGATGGCCACGTCGTACGATCGCCCCACCTCCACGCCGCTGAACGTCGCCGGCGTCACGCCGATGATCTCGAAGGGGTGGCGATCGAGTTGGATCGTCCGGCCGATCACCGCCGGGTCCGCGCCGTACTCCCGCTGCCAGAACGCATGGCTGATCACCGCGGCGGTGCCCGCGCATCCGCGGCGGTCGTCCTCGTCGGTGAACACGCGTCCGCGGGCGGCCGGCACGCCCAGCACCCCGAAGAAGTTGCCGCTGACCGCGAGGCCCTCGGCACGGCGGACCTCGCCGCTCGCCGAGAGGCCGAGCGACTGCGGCGCCCAGGCCATGACGCCGGAGAAGCCCTCTTGGCGCGTCCGGATCTGCTCCCACAGCGGGTTGCTCACCTCGGGGTAGCGGCTGAAGAAGTTGCCGTTGCGGCTCCGCGGCGCCGCGATGCGCACTTCCACGAGCTGCTCGGGACGGCTCACCGGCAGCGCGCGCAGGCGCACGGCATCCATCACCTGGAAGATGGCCGTGTTGGCGCCGACCCCGAGCGTCAGCGAGAGCACGGCGATGACCGTGAACCCCGGCGTCCGCCGGAGGAGCCTCGCGCCGAACCGCACGTCCTGCCACAGCGTGTCGAGCCAGCCGATGGTGTTCATGCGGTAGATCTCCTCGCGAATCCGGAGCCTGTTCCCCAGCTTGCGCTCGGCGGCGCAGCGCGCCTCGTCGGGCGCCATGCCCCTGGCGACGTTTTCGTCGGTTTCGATCTCGAGGTGCGACTCGAGCTCGCGGGCGCGTTCGGCGTCCCACCGGCCGCGCCGGAGGAAGCGGCTCCATCCCATGCGTCACTCCGTCGCGGGCCTGACGATGCGGTTGACGGCGGCCACCAGGGCGTCCCAGCGGCTCTGCTGCTGCACGAGCTGGCGTCGTCCCGCGGGCGTCAGGCGGTAGTAGCGGGCGCGCCGGTTGTTGTCGGAGACGCCCCAGGACGAGGCAATCCATCCGCGGTCCTCGAGCCGGTGCAGGGCCGGGTACAGGGAGCCGTACTCCACCTGCAGCACCTCGTCGGACCGCCGCTCGATCGCGTGGGCGATGGTGTGCCCGTGGGCGGGACCGAGGATCAGCGTCTTGAGCACCAGCATGTCGAGGGTGCCCTGCAGGAGTTCTCCGTCGAGCGGTGCGGTTCCGCGTTTCGGCATGGGCCCGCGATCCTCCAGTAGATGTTCTTCTGGAAGGGTTGGACGTAGGCAGGCGGGAGAAGGTTTGCCGGGGGACGGAGACCGCCAGACATCTTCCCTGAAGCTCGATTGTGTTGACGATCGGGCGGGTCCTGCCCCGGCCACCCGCTACTCGCGGCGTCGCGAGCGCTCTACGGTTCCTTGTCAACCCAATCGAGCTTTGGGAGCGGCTCCCTGCTCTCGACGCCTACTTGAACAGGCGCGGCGCGAAGTCGTTGAGGTACTCGCGCCAGTTGATCCAAGTGTGGCCGCCGCCCGTCTCGTGCAGCGTGAACTTGATGCCGTACTTGTCCAGCGTGTCCTTCAGCTGGCCGGAGTTTCGGGCCACGAAGTCCTCGCGGCCGTAGGCATAGTAGACGAGCTTGAACTCCTTCGCGCCGCGCTTCAGCGCCGCGTCGTTCGCCTTCTCGTACTGCTCGCCGCCGCCGCTCATCGAAAAGACGCCGATGTAGTGGAACAGTTCCGGGTGCGTGAGACCGTTCTGAATCGTGTGGCCGCCGCCCATCGACAATCCCGCCATCGCGCGGCCCGCGGCGTTCGGCAGCGTGCGGAAGTGGCTGTCGATGTAGGGGATGACGACCTTCAGGAAGTCGTTCGTGAAGTCGGTGTTCTGAAGCATGTTCGCCGCGCCGGCCGCGGGCCGGTCGGGCGTGTGGCCGTCGGGCATCACGATGATCATCGGCTTCGCCTTGCCCGCGGCGATCAGGTTGTCGAGGATGTTGTTGGCGCGCCCGACCGTGGCCCAGCTGTGATCGCTGTCGCCGGCGCCGTGCACGAGGTAGAGCACCGGGTAGGACTTCGCGTCCTTCTCGTATCCGGGCGGCGTGTAGACGTGCATGCGGCGCATCGCGCCGAGCGGCTCGGACCAGTAGTCGATCCGCGCGACCTGCCCGTGCGGGATGTTCGGGTGGAACGTCTGGAAGTCGCCGGCCGGCCCCTTCACCTCGACCAGCGAATCGATGTTCGACCGCTCCAGCGAGAACTCGCGCGCCGCGGGGTCCGGCAGCCGCACGCCGTTCACGTAGAAGAAGTAGCGCCACGTGTCCGGGGCCAGCGGCTTCTCGGTGGTGACGCTCCACAGCCCCTTGGCGTCCTTGGTCATCGCGCGGCCGCTGCCGCCCATGAACGAGTTGGGCGCGATGTCGTCGTTGTCGCTGCTGCCCAGACTCACCGTCGTCGCGTCGGGCGCGCAGAGGCGGAAGGTGACGCGCCCGTCGGGGAGGACGTCGGGCGAGACGTAGGTGGCGGAGGCAAAGCCTCCCGGCGCCGCGCAGCGGTTGGGATCCCCACCCCGCTGCGGGAAGCCGGCGCGCGCGCCGGGTTGGCCGGGCGCGGCGGGCGTGGCGGCCCGAGGAGGCGTGGCCTGTTGGGCAATCGCGAGGCTCGCGGCCGCCACGAGCGCGGCTGCCGTAGTGACAATCGTTCGCACACGAATCATGGCTCGTTCCTTTTCGGAAGATGGCTGCGTCGACACTGTGTTCCGCGCGCGCACACGGCTGCCTGCGGCGGCCGTGCGTCCGCGCCCGTATTGCGCTCGGCAAGAGTGGGTCGAGACGCTGGTTCCTGTCAACTGGCAAACCCGGCGCCGCCGCACGCGCGGTCGAATCGGGCGAGCGTGGTGCGTCCGCGTGGAGTTGGAGGTATCATCCCTCGCAGGTTTTCGCTGTCGGTGCCCACGCATTTGCAGACGCAGCACAGGACGCCGCTTGGCATCGCACTCGCCGCTCGACACGTTCGAAATCGGCGCCGGCACCTCGGCGTGGGGCGACACGCGCGCCTGGCGCTACGGCCGCACCTACCGGGAGGCCGACCTGAAGGCGGCCTTCGACTCCGCGATCGCCTCGGGGGTTCGGCTCTTCGACACGGCGGAGCTCTACGGGTTCGGGCGAGCCGAGTCCCTGCTCGGGCGCTTCGTTGCGGAAGTGGGTCAGCCCGTCTCGATTGCGACCAAGTTCTTTCCGTACCCGTGGCGGGTCGCCGCGTCGCGGTTGCACGCCGCGCTGCGAGGGAGCCTGGCGAGGCTCGGTGTAACCCACGTGGCGCTTTACCAGATCCACTGGCCGCTCGGGCCGCGGTCGCCGGCCTTCTGGCTGGAACCGCTGGCATCCGCCGCGGCCGAGGGCCTCGTCAAGGAAGTCGGCGTCTCCAATTACAGCGCGCCGCAGATGCGGAGGGCCTTCGACGTGCTAGCGGCCCGCGGCGTGAGGCTCGCGGCGAACCAGGTGGAGTACAGCCTGCTGCGGCGAGACGTGGAGTTCGACGGCGTGCTCGACGCGTGCCGCGAACTCGACGTGAAGCTCATCGCGTACAGGCCGTTGGCGTCGGGCCTGCTGTCGGGCAAGTACACGCCGGCCGCGCCGCCGCCCGGCGTGCGGCGGCTCCGCTACCGCAAGACGCTCTTGTCGAACATCGAGCCGCTCGTCGGCCTTCTCGAGGACATCGGGCGGGCGAACGGAAACCGGACGAGGAACCAGGTGGCGCTCAACTGGCTGATCTGCCGGGGCGCGCTGCCGATTCCCGGGGCGGTCAGCGCGGCGCAGGCCTCCGAGAATGCCGGCGCGGCCGGCTGGCGCCTGAAGCCGGCTGAGGTGGCCGCGCTCAACGAGGCGAGCCTGAGGTTCTCGAGCCTGGGGAGGCAACAGTGAAACGAATTCAGGCGTTCGTGCTGGGCGTCGCGGTCGTGCAGCTGTTCGCGGTGCCGACGCTCGCGCGGTCGCAGGCGCGCTACACCGCGAAGACGACGGGCGACGTCGTGCAGCTCCGCGACGCGAAGACCGACACGGTCGTGTCGGTCCTCACCCCCGTGAGCAACGCGTACGAGATGGTCGTGAAGGGCGAGAACGTCCTTCGCGTGCCCTTCCGCTCCGTCGACGAGATGCGGGCCCGGCCGGGTCTCAACGGCATCCCGCTCCTCGCGCCGTTTGCCAATCGCCTGGACGAGCAGGCGTTCTACGCGAACGGCAGGAAGTACAACTTCGACATGGAGCTCGGGAACGTGCGCGGCGCCATTCCCATGCACGGCTACCTTTCCGGCACCAGGATGTGGACGCTCGTCGAAGCCAAGGCCGACGCCTCGGGCGCGTGGGTGGCGAGCACGCTCGACTTCTATCGGAATCCTCAGTACATGAAGCAGTTCCCGTTCGCGCACACGCTGACGATGACCTACCGGCTGTCGGAGGGCGTGCTCGAGGTGCGCACGCGGATCGACAACCTGAGTACCGAGCCGATGCCCGTCGCGATCGGGTTCCACCCGTACTTCCAATTGACGGATTCGACCCGCAACGACTGGACGTTGTCGGTCGGCGCGAAGACGCACTGGCTGCTGGCGCCGACGAAGGTCCCGACGGGCGAAACGGAGGCCGCCGAGAAGTTCCTCGGCGGCGATCCGCACGCGGTGCCGATGAGCCGGTTCGCGTCGCAGGAGATCGACGACGTGTTCAGCGACCTCGAGCGCGACGCGCAGGGCCGGGCGTCGGTCAGCGTGAAGGGGGTGCGGCAGAAGGTCGACGTGGTGCTGGGGCCGAACTTCAAGGCGGTGCTCGTCTACTCCACCGTGCCCGGCGGTGGTGCCGGCAGCGTTGGCGGTCGCGCGGGCGCGGCCCCGCCGGCGAGCCAGGGCACGCCGCCGTTGAGCGCGAAGGACGCCGGGCCTGCCCCGCCGGCGCGCGGCTTCGTCGCCATCGAGCCGATGGCGGGCATCACCAACGCGATGAACATGGCGCACAAGGGCACGTACAAGGAACTCCAGACCATCGCCCCCGGGGGCTTCTGGCAGGAGAGTTTCTGGATCAAGCCTAGCGGATACTGACATCCGAGGGTCCGACAGACCCGCACGCTCGTGTCGTCTTCCTCGAACCGCGAAGCTGTCCGCCGCGGTCGAAGAAGGGGTGCCGCGCCGGCCGGGCCGATCGCGGCCCGAGGCCGACACGAGGGTGCCGCAGCGAAGGGCGTAACCATGGGGCGCAAGAACGTCGTGTGGCTGTGGTCCATCACCGCAGCGCTGGCCGGGTTCCTGTTCGGCTTCGACACGGCCGTCATTTCCGGGGCCGAGCAGGCCGTCCAGCGCGTGTGGTCGATGAGCGATGCGCTGCACGGCCTCGCGATCTCGTCGGCCCTCTGGGGCACGGTGCTCGGCGCGCTGGCCGGGTCCATCCCGTCCGATCGCTTCGGCCGCCGGCCGACGCTCATCGGCATCGGGGTCCTCTACGCGGTCTCGGCGCTGGGGTCCGCGTTCGCGTGGGGCCCGCTGTCGTTCATGACGTTCCGCTTTCTCACCGGGCTGGGCGTCGGCGCGTCGTCGGTCACCACGCCCGTCTACATCAGCGAGATCGCCCCGCCCGACAAGCGCGGCCGGCTGGTCGCGATGTTCCAGTTCAACATCGTGGCCGGGATCCTCTGCGCCTTCGTGTCGAACTGGCTGCTCGGCGGCCTCGGGCCCAACGACTGGCGGCTGATGCTGGGCGTGCAGGTCGTTCCGGCGGTGTTCTACCTGGGCGCCGCCTTCCAGATCCCCGAAAGCCCGCGGTGGCTGGCGAGCCGCCGCGGGCGGATCGAGGAAGCGCGGGCCATCCTCGCGCAGTCCGACGGGGCCAACGCCGACGCGGTGCTCGCGGCCGTCAGCGAGGAGCAACCGCGCGTTTCGTTGCGCGAGTTCTACTCGGGCCGCTTCGCCCGCCCGATTGCGCTCGCGTTCCTGATCGCGCTGTTCAACCAGCTGTCGGGGATCAACGCCATCATCTACTTCGCGCCGCGGATCTTCGAGATGGCGGGCATCGGCGCGAGCGGCGCGCTGCTGGCGAGCGTCGGGATCGGCGTGACGAACCTCATCTTCACGATGGTCGGCGTGCTCCTGATCGATCGCACGGGCCGGCGCGCGCTGATGCTCATCGGATCGATCGGCTATCTCGTGTCGCTGGGGATGGTGGCGTGGGGCTTCGCGAGCCAGCACTACGCCCTGGTGCCGGGGTTCATCTTCCTGTTCATCGCGGCGCATGCCATCGGGCAAGGGACGGTGATCTGGGTGTACATCAGCGAGATCTTCCCGAACCCGGCCCGCGCGCGCGGGCAGGCGCTGGGCAGCGCCACCCACTGGGTGATGGCGGCGGCGTTGACCCTGGTGATGCCGCTGCTCCTGGCGTGGCTCGCCCCGGCGGTCATCTTCCTCCTGTTCTTCGGCATGATGGTGCTGCAGTTGATCTTCGTCCTGTTCCTGATGGTGGAGACGCGCGGCCGGTCGCTCGAGAGCGTCGCCCTCTCGCTGGAACGCGCGTGAGGCTGCGATGAGCGACAGAGGCCGGATCGCCGGGGTCGAACTGGGCGGCACGAAGGCCATCGCCCTGCTGTGGCAGGACGGCGCGGTCGTCGACGAGCTGCGGGTCCCCACGCGCGACCCCGACGGGACGCTGGCCGATCTCCTGCCCAGGCTCCAGCGATGGTGGGGCGACGCCCGCTTCGACGCGCTCGGGATCGCGAGCTTCGGGCCGGTGACGCTGGACCGAGGCGCCAGCGACTACGGCTGCATCCGCACGACGCCGAAGCCGGGGTGGAGCGGCGCGGCAGTCCTGCCGCGGTTCCGGCCGCACTTCGCCTGTCCGATGGCGATCGACACCGACGTGAACGCCGCCGCGCTCGCGGAACATCGGTGGGGGCACGGCCAGGGCGCCGACAGCCTGGTCTACCTCACCATCGGCACCGGCGTGGGTGGCGGGGTGCTCGTTGGCGGGCGGCCCCTGCACGGCCGGCTCCATCCCGAATTGGGGCACCTGCTGCTGCGCCGTTCGCCCGGCGACGTCTTCGGCGGCCACTGCCCGTTTCACCGCGATTGCGTCGAAGGGCTGCTCTCGGGTCCCGCGCTGCACGCCCGTTTTGGCGTGTCATCCTCCACGGTTCCCGCCTCCGATCCGCGGTGGGACGTGGTCGCGCACGACCTCGCGCAGTTCCTGGCCGTCCTCGTTCACGGCCTGGCCCCGGACCGGATCCTGATCGGCGGCGGTGTGGGGATGAACGCGCCCTGGCTGATCCAGCGTGCCCCGAGGCTGGTCCTCGATCTGCTGGGCGGCTACTACCCGGAGATGGATGTTGCGATGCTGGGGCGGATGATCAGGCGGCCCCTTCTCGGAGATGCGGCCGGACCGCTGGGCGCGATCGCGGTCGGCCTCCTCGGCAGCGATGGGGCGTGATGGTGGCGCCGGCCACTGTGCCGGCGGCTCGGGCAAGCACGGAGGCTTGCCCCACCACGGTGCGGTCGCGGTCAACTTCAAGCTGAAGTAAGGGCCTGCGGCATGGGCGGGGTTTCGCGTGCCTCGCGCGCGACGAAGCCCCGCCGCCGCGCGACGCGCGACGGCGGGTGAAGCGCCGATTCGTGCCGCTCCCCGGCGCCGACGTTCCTACCGATCGACGATGATTATGGGCCCGGATTCCCCAACGGCGGGCACGCCTCCGCCGGTCAAGACGGTCACCCGGTAGGGGTAGTCGCCGTCGGCGTTGGCGTCGAGCGGCAGCGTCAGCTTGTCCGGCCCAAAGGGTCCGGAAGGCGGTGAACTCCTCTTCTCGGCCCTTTGCCGCAGCGGCTTGCCCACCTCCAGGAACTTGTCCGGGAAGTCGAGCTCGACATCGTACTTGGTGAGATTGCGGATCTTCAGCTGCGCGCCCGGACCACCCCGGACGATCACCACGGCAGGCCTGACCTTGAATACTCCGTCGACTTCGAGCACGTAGACGTCGTGTCGCTCTGGCGTCGTCTCCATCGCTCCCTCCTTCGTTGTGGGCGCCTATTGAACGCCGCGGTCCTTCTTCGCCGCCCGTTGCTTCAGAAGGGCCGCAAACCGCGGGTCGGTTCTCAACGCGTCCAGGGCGGGGTCGATCTCGAACTCCTCGACGTCGATACCGGCTCCGAACGCCGCCTCGACCTGTTTGAGGGCCGCGTCGCGATCGCCCAGTTGCTCGTACACGCTCGCCGCGACGGACAAGTCGTTCGCAGTCGGGTTGTGCCGGAGCGCTTCTGCTGCCAGGGCGCGTGCGCGGGTGCGTTCGCCGAGCATGGCGTAACAATCGGCAAGAGAAACCAGGACGAACGGGTCGGTTGCGTCGATCTTGCGCTCCTCCTCGAAGAGGCTGGCGGCCTGGCGATACGCGTCTGCCGCGCGGTCGCGCTGTCCGGGAGCCCAGTAGCGCGCGGTCGCGAGATTCTTCCAGATGCGGGCATCCCGCGGCGCGACCGTGGTGGCCTGCTCGTAGGCGCGTGCGGCTTCCGCATACCGGCGGTTCACCCGGAACTGAAGCGACCCCAGGTTCGACAGCGCGGCACCGTTGACGCGGATCTTGATGGACCTGGCGAACGCCGCCTCCGCGTCGTCGAACCGCTTCAGGTACAGAAGGGCCGCGCCGAGGTTCGCCCAGACGCGAGGGTTGTCCGGCGCGATGTCCGCGGCCTGGCGGAACTCCGCCTCGGACTCCTGGAACCGGCCCCGCGAGATCAGGAAGACGCCGAGGTAGTTGTGGTTCGACCAGGACTTCGGCTGGAGCGCGATGGCCTTCCGGTACGCGGCCTCGGCCTTCTCGGCCTGGCCCGAGCGCTGATAGGCCACGCCGAGTTCACGCCACGCGTCGCCGCCGTTCGGGTTCCTGGCAATGGCCTCGTTGAACTCCGCCTCGGCCCGCTTGGCGTCGCCCTTCTGCGCGTGGACCATGCCGAGCGCGATCCAGACGCCCGGCCGCGAGTCGTCCAGCGAGCGTGCGCGCTCCAACGACGTTTCCGCCAGGGCCAGGTCTTCGGGCTTCCTGGTCAGCCGATAGAGCCGCAACCGGGCTTCTCCGAGGCCGGCGTGAGCCGCCGCGTACCGGGGGTCGAGATCGATCGCCTTGTTGAAGAAGTCGATGGCGCGGTCCAGGCTCTGTTCCTGGTCGTATCGCTCCAGCGCGGTCCGGGCCTGCTGGTACGGCGTCTGGGTCAGCCCCTGGGCGAAGAGCACGCCCGCCTGCGTGATCGTCGGTGCGCCGAGGCTCCACGCGGTCCTGTCCTTGGCGGCCAGCTCGAGTTGCAGCAACCTGACCACGAGGCCCGCCACGTCCTCCGGCGCGAAGGTCGCGGCCGGGAACGAGCTGCTGTCTCCCGTCAGCTGCCGCGCCCGCTCGGCATCCGCGAGGTTGACGCCGACGAGCAGGTTGCTGCCAACGCGACTGACGCTGATGCTCACGGTGACCGTCGCCGCCAGCGCGCGCCGGGCCGCGCTGGGCGAACGGACGCCGGCGTCGAGCACCTCGGCCACCGGCACCACGGATATCCGGCTCTGAGACCGCGCGAGATCGGCCAGGCGCACCGCGACGTACTCGAGCAGCCCTGTGCAGCAGGTCGCGTCCTGCTCGCCGACACCCGTCACGTTGACGGGCAGTACCGCGATCCGCATCTCGCTCGGGAACTGCGCCCGCCCGAACCTCTGCACGAGATACTGCGCCAGTGGCGGCCCGACGAGCACGCTCGCCACGACCGCCCCCACCCCCACCGCGAGGTGCCACCATCGCATGCGACGCCGGACACGCGCCGGCGTCGCGGCGGGTGCGGCACTGGTCCCCTCGGTCAGGTGATCGCGGATGCTGCGCAGTTCGTGCGCCAGATCGACCGTCGACGCGTAACGGTTCTCGGGCTCCTTCTCGAGGCAGCGCTCGACCGCCCAGCGCGCGGGAGCGGGAAACTCCGGATTGAGTCCCGCAATCGGCTCCGGGGTGTGCTCGATGATCGCCGTCAGCGTCTGGACCGCGGAGTCGCGCCGGAACGCCCGCCGGCCCGTCGCGAGCTCGTAGAGGACCGCCCCGAGCGCGAACTGGTCGGAGCGGTGGTCCGCCACCTCGCCGCGGACCTGTTCGGGCGACATGTAACCGACCGTTCCGAGGATGAGGCCTGCCGCCGTGTGTTGCGACGGCCGGGTCTCGGCATCGTCCGATGGCGCCGCCTTCGCCTCGACCTGCCCGTCGGCGCGCAGCTTCGCCAGGCCGAAGTCCAGGATCTTGACGAAGCCGTCCTTCGTGACCATCACGTTCTCGGGCTTGAGGTCGCGGTGCACGATCCCCGCCGCGTGAGCCTTGGCCAGGCCTTCGGCCAGCTGGACGCCGATGTCGAGGACCCGTCGCGCGGGCAGCAGCCGGTCGCGGGCGAGGCCTCGCAGGGTCTGCCCGTCCACCAACTCCATGACGATGTACGGGAGATTCGACGCCTGGCCGATCTCGTGGATGGTGACGATGTTCGGGTGGTTCAGCGACGAGGCTGCCCGCGCCTCCTGGGCGAATCGCGCCAGCCGGCCGGGGTCCGCCGCGAACTGCTCGGGAAGGAACTTGACCGCCACGTCGCGGTGGAGGTCCTGGTCGCGAGCCCGGTAGACCTCGCCCATGCCTCCGCTGCCGAGGCGCTCGAGGAGTTCGTAGCGGCCGAAGCGCATGCCGACGGCTGGAGGCATTGCGGGCGCGCCCTCCGGCTTCTGAAGGTTGAGTACAGGGTGAGCCTACCTTGCGGATCTGCTTCAGTCAAGGCAGGACACGGCCGGCCGGGACACGGCCGGATCGCGGCGTGCCCGGGCGGCCCGAGAGCGGGCCACGCCGGTCACGGCCAACTCTGCGACGCGTGACCCGCCCCGTGAAACACCCACTCGCACTCGAGCGCCAGCAGCTGGGGCGACAACCGGGGCACCGACAGGCGCACCGACCCGCCCGCCTCGCGGTGGTTCGTGAAGCGGCCGCCCGAGGGCGGCATTGCCGACACCCGCAGCGCGCACAGCGACATGTCGTCCGGGCCCGGCACGATCCTGAGTTCGATGCCGGCGCCCTCGGGCCGCCGGGCCGCCAACCACCCGTCGCGCGCAGGCATCGCGGCACCGCCCTGTGTCCACGCGGGCGACGCTGGAACGGGCACCAGGACCACCGGATCCTCGGACGGTTCGGCCACCGCGACGACGAACGCCGCGTCGCCGAGCGGGATGACCACCAGCCGGGCGCTGGCCTCCGCCGCCTGCGCGTGAAGACGTCTGCGGCCGACGAGCGTCAGGGCCACGGCCAGCCGCGCCGCGCCCCGCGATTGGATGGCGACGTCGATTCGCACGCCTGCGGCCACCTCGATCGCGAGGCCCGTCGGGTCGATCGGAACGCGGCGCCCGTCCGGAGAGCACCACGCGACGTCGAGGGAGGCAGGTGCGGCTGTCATGCGACCGACGCCAGTGTACGGCACCCGGACGGCGCCCACAAGCGTGCCGCCGCCTTCTGTCCGCCTTCTGCCCTTGCGTTCGCGGCGGTTCTGCGGTGAAATGCGCGCAGCACCCTTCCCAGAACAGCCCCCGTCGGAGCTTCGATGGACGATCGCCTTGCGTCGCTCGAGCAGAAGGTGTCCCAGTTGTCCTCGACGGTCACGGCGCTCGAGCGCCGGATCGCCGCGCTGGAGTCGGGCCCGGCTCCCGCGGCCGCCGCCGTCGCGGAAGCCTTGCCGGCCGCCGGCGGCGGCGACGCCGCCTTCGAAGCCCCCTCGGACATCACGGTGGTTTCCGTGCTCTCCGTGATCGGGCGCACGTGCCTCGTCCTCGGCGGCGCCTACGTGCTGCGCGCCATGACGGACGCCGGCACGCTGCCCCGCGTCGGCGGCACGATCCTCGGCATCGCCTACGCCATCGCCTGGCTGGCGGCCGTCTATCGGCTCGACGCGTCGCGCCAGCGGCTGACCGCGGCGTCGTACGGCGTGGCGACGGCGCTCATCGCGTTCCCGATCCTCTGGGAGGCGACGGTCCGCGAGAACGTGCGGCTGCTCTCGCCGGCGGCCGCGGCGCTCTCGATGGGCGGCGTGACCGCGCTCGGGCTCGTCGTCGCATGGCATCGCCGGATCCAGAGCCTGGCCTGGATCATCAGCCTCGGAGGGCTGGCGGCGACGCTCCTGTTCCTCCTTGCGCTCGGGCCGGTCCCGGCGTTCGGGTTCTACCTGGCGTTTCTCGGCGTCTTCACGCTGTGGATGGGGTACTCGCTCGACTGGATCTGGCTGCGCTGGCCGATCGCGCTGGTCGCCGACCTCTGCGTCCTGGCGATGGCCGAATACGTCACCCTGCCCTTTCACCGCGAGGGCGCCGGGGCGGTGATGGCGCTGCAACTCGCGATCTTCGCGGGATACCTGGTCAGCATCGCGGCCCGGACGATCTGGCGATCGCGCGACGTCATCCCGTTCGAGGTGGTGCAGACGATGGCGCTGCTCGTGGTGGCGTTCGGCGGGGCCGTGTACGTCATGCGGGCCACGGGCGCCGGAGCCGCAGGCCTCGGCGTGGCGAGCCTCGTGTTCGGCTTCGGCAGTTACGGCGTGGCCTTCACCTTCGCGGATCGGAGCGACGGGCACTGGAAGAACTTCGTCTTCTACAGTTCGCTGGCCGTCGTGTTGATCCTGGCCGGCGTCAGCCTGACCGCGGGATCCGGGACGCAGGCGACGGTGTGGGCGGGCCTGGCCGTCGTGGCCGCCGCGCTCGGGTACTACTACTCGGCCATCGCGGTCGGCGCGCACGCCGCGATCTACCTCGTGGCCGGGGCCATCGTATCGGGCCTGTTCGCGTTCATGGCCGACGCCTTCACGTCTTCGGTGGCCAGGGGATGGGCGGGGATCTCGCTGCCGGCGTGGCTCGTGCTGGCGTCCGCGGCGGTGTGCGCCGCCGTTCCCGTGACGGCGGAGCCGCGCTATCGCGGCCGGCCCGCGCGCATTCCCCAGGTCGTCGTCGTCCTGATCCTGCTGGCGGGGGTGGGCGCCGCCGTGATCAGCTACACCATCCCGCTGGTCTCCGGCGTGCCTGGCCAGTCGGCCGACGCGGCGCTGGCGGCGGCCATCCGCACCGTCGTGGTGGGCGGGGCGGCGTTGCTGCTGGCATGGACGGGCGGGCGCGGCGTGTTCGCCGAGGGCCGGTGGTTGATGTACGTCGTCCTGGTGCTGGGCGGGATCAAGCTGCTGGTGGAGGACTTCGTGGCCGGCCGGCCCGCGACGCTGGTGCTGTCGCTGGCGGTGTACGGAGCGGCGCTGATCGTGGCGCCGCGCTGGGTCCGCCGGTCGGAATAGCGGGCCGCCGAGGGCGGGCGTCGTCGGCCCGGTGCGGCGCGCTCAGTAGCTCGGCGATGCCGGGAGCAGCGCGTCGTTGGGATAGTAGTGATCGACGTTGTCCCGGGTGATCACCTGGTGCTTGACGAACACCGCGGGAGGCACCGCCTTGCCGCCGAGGATGTCGAGCGCGAGGCGAATCAGCGCGTCGCCGTACCGCTCGGGGAAGTAGCCGACCGAGGCGACGAGCGGCGACGTCTTCTGCCGCAGCTCGGTGCGCGCGTCCGGCTCGGCGTTCTGGCCGACCACCGCGCAGCAGTCGGCGCGGCCGGCCTCCTGGAACGCGCGCACGGCGGCCAGCGCGCTCGCGTCGTTGACGCAGCCGACGAGCACGTTCTTCGCCTTGGACCCGCGCAGGTGCTTTCGCACGCGTTCGATGGCGCGCGTGAACTGCCCGTCCCCATCCAAATTGATCACCGGGCACTTGCCCGCGAGGTCGGGCAGGATCTCGTGGATCCCGGCCAGCACGCCGTTGATCCGCGACGCCACCACCAGGCCGGCCCGCGGCTGGCCAATCAGGACGATCTCGTCGGGCGGGTGCCTCCACTGCGACTTGACCCATCGCCCGAGGTGGCGGCCGCCCAGCAGGCCCGCGCGGTAGTTGTTCGCACCGAAGAAGGTGGCGCCGGGATGCGGGATGTCCACCGCGATGGACGGGATGCCGGCCTCGACGTACTGGGCCGCGACCACGGGCGCCACCGATTCGTCGATCTGGAACTCGATGACCAGATCGGGATTCTGCCGCACGAGCTGCCGCGCGTTGCGCACCGCCACCTTCGGGTCGTTCCGGTTGCTGACCAGGATCAGTTCGATGTTCGCCTGCTCGGCCGCACGGATGAGGCCGGCGTTCACCACCCGCAGCCATCCGTCCTTCACGTTCTGGTCCGCGTAACCGATGCGGTACCGCCTGCGACGCTGGTCGCCCGACACCAGCCGGTAGCGGTTGACGTCCACCTTCTCGACCACGCCGCAGTGGCGAAGGGTGTAGAGCAGCCGGAAACAGAGGTTCTTGCCCAGCCCGGTCCGCTCGACCACGTCGCGCAGCCGGAGCGGCTCGCCCGAGTGGCCGAACGACTCCACCACCCGCTGGGCGCGGAGGACGGCGTCGATGAGGTACTCCTGGCGTATGCGTTCCGACACGGCAGGCTCCCACGGGGGCGGTGCGTTTTGGTCAGCATAACATCGCTCGTGGTCTACCGGCGTGGCCGCCCGGCGTTCCCGCTGGCGGCCGGCCGCGGATGGTGTCGAAACGTTGAGTCTTCACCCGTTCTCGCCGGATCCACGGCGACGGCGCGTCGTTTCGATCGGTCAAACACCTCGAGGCGCCGGGATGCCGCTTCGCGGCGGCGCCGCGTCCGGTGAACACTCCGCCTCGACGCCGTGGCTGGCGCGCCGCTCGCGCGGCCCGGCGCGCCGTGCCGTGTCGGTCATGCGCAGCGCTTGCGCCGGGGGCCCTGTCGAATGAGTGACGATCGGCTCTACATCGCAGTCGATCTGGGCGCCGGGAGCGGACGGGTCGTCCTCGCCGGGTTCCAGCCGGACGAGCTGATGCTCGAGGAGGTCCGGCGATTTCACTACCCGCCGCGCACCGTCGACGGACACCTTCGGTGGGACGCGAAGCTGATCCTGTCGGAGATCGAGACGGGACTTCGCGAGGCGGCCGGGCGCGCGCGGGCGCTGGAGCGCCCCGTTCACAGCGTCGGCATCGACTGCTGGGGCGTGGACTACGGCCTGCTCGACGCTGAGGGCCGCCTGGTCGAGGATCCCGTCTGCTACCGCGACTCGCGCACCGACGGCATGATGGAGGCGGCGTTCGAACGGGTGCCCAAGGCGGAGGTGTTCGCGCGGACGGGCATCCAGTTCATGCAGCTCAACACGCTGTTCCAGTTGTTCGCCCACGTGCGCGAGGGGCTGCCGCAGACGGCCACGCGGCTCCTGCTGGTGCCCGACCTGATCGGCGCGTTCCTCTCCGGCCGCCACGTCACCGAGTTCTCGATCGGGACGACCACGCAGATGTTCGCGGCGTCCACCGGCACCTGGGACACCGACCTGCTCGGGCGCCTGGGGATTCCGGCCAGCCTGCTGTGCGAGGTGGTTCCCTCCGGCACGACCCTCGGCCCCCTGCTGCCGGCCGTGGCGTCCGACACGGGCCTGGGCGGCGTCCAGGTGATCGTCCCTGCCGCCCACGACACGGGGAGCGCGGTGGCCGGCGCGCCGCTCCAGCCTGGCTGGGCGTACATCTCGTCGGGCACCTGGTCGCTCGCCGGCGTCGAGCGCCGCGGCGTCCTGATCGACGACGATGTCGCGCGGCACAATTTCACCAACGAAGGCGGCGTGTTCGGCACGACACGGTTCCTCAAGAACGTGATGGGGCTGTGGATCCTCGAGTCGTGCCGCCGCGAGTGGCGCGAGAGGGGGGAGGCGGCGGTCGATTACGACGACCTGCTGCGGCGGGCGGCCGCGATTGACGGCGAGCCCGGCCTCATCTACCCCGACGACCCGCGGTTCCTCCATCCGCCGAGCATGCTGGCCGCGATCGGGGAACAGATGAAGGAGACGGGCCAGGCGGCCCCGGCGGAGCCGCCCGCGGTGGTCAAGGTCATTCTCGATTCGCTGGCCCACCGCTACGCGTCGGTTTTCCGGACCATCGAAACGCTGACCGGCTCTCCCGTTGCCGGGATCCAGATCATCGGAGGCGGCAGCCAGAACGGGTACCTGAACCAGGCCACGGCGACGGCGACCGGCAAGCCGGTGCTGGCGGGCCCGGTGGAGGCGACCGCGATCGGGAACGCGGTGGTGCAGGCCACGTCCGCCGGCCGCTTCGCGTCGCTGGCCGACGCCAGGTCCCACGTGGCGCGCCACGTCCGCCCGACGTCGTACGGGCCGAGGCCCACCGCAGCCTCGGCCCGCGCCGCCCTCCGCTATGCGGCCATCGAGGCGCAGATCACGGAAGGACACAGGCTATGAGCGCGAACGTGGAGAAGGCATACACCCTCGCAGCCGAGCGCTACCAGGAAAACGGCGTCGACACCGAGGCGGCGTTGGCCAGGCTCCGGACGATTCCGGTGTCGCTGCACTGCTGGCAGGGCGACGACGTGCGCGGCTTCGAGCAGTTCGGCGGGGAACTCAGCGGGGGCATCGCCGCGACGGGCAATTACCCGGGCGCCGCCCGCACACCCGACGAGCTGCGCGCCGACGCCGCCAAGGCCCTCTCGCTGATCCCCGGCCGCCACCGCTTCAACCTGCACGCGTTCTACGGCGAGTTCGGGGGCGCGAAGGTGGACCGCGACGAGATCCGGCCCGAGCATTTCGCGGGCTGGATCGACTGGGCGAAGTCGCTCGGCATCGGCCTCGACTTCAACCCGACGTACTTCTCGCACCCGAACGCGGCCGACAACGCCACGCTCTCGCACGCCGACGCCGGGATCCGCGCGTTCTGGGTGCGTCACGGCGTGGCCTGCCGGAAGATCGGCCAGGCGATGGGCCGCGCGCTCGGCCAGCCGTGCGTGACGAACTTCTGGATTCCCGACGGCATGAAGGACACGCCCGTGGACCGATCGGGGCCGCGGGCCCGCCTGATCGACGCGCTCGACGCGGTCTTCAAGGAGCCGATCGACCCCGCCCACAACCTGGATGCCGTCGAGGGCAAGCTGTTCGGGATCGGCGTCGAGAGCTACACCGTCGGTTCGCACGAGTTCTACCTGGCCTACGCGCTGACGCGCCGGATCCTCCTCACGCTCGACACCGGGCACTACCACCCGACCGAAACGATCACCGACAAGATCAGCTCGGTGCTCTCGTTCATGCCGGAGATCCTGCTGCACGTGAGCCGCGGCGTCCGGTGGGACAGCGACCACGTCGTCATCCTCAACGACGACCTCGAGGCGATCGGCCAGGAGCTCGTGCGCGGCAACTACCTGGCGCGCACGCACATCGGCCTCGACTACTTCGACGCCAGCATCAACCGGGTGGCGGCGTGGACCATCGGCGTGCGGAACATGCTGAAGGCCCTGCTGAAGGGCCTGCTGGAGCCGATCGACCGGCTCCGGGCCGCCGAGCGGGCGGCCGACTACACGGCCCGTCTCGCGCTGCTCGAAGAAGCGAAGACGCTGCCGTTCGGCGCGGTGTGGGACCACTACTGCGAGTCTTCCGGCGTGCCGGCGGGCGACGCGTGGCTGACCGACGTCCGGCGCTACGAGCGGGACGTGCTGGCGGGTCGGAAGTGAAAGGACCGGGTGAGCGATGACTCCCGATGCAGCCGCCAACCCCGCTCTCGGCGTCCTGATCTTCGCGGCCGGAGGCCTCGCGGGCGCCGTGTTCTACCTGCCGTTCAGGCGGGTGCGCGACTGGGCGTGGGAGAGCTACTGGCTGGTCTACGCGGTGACCGGGCTCCTCGTCGTGCCGCTGCTGCTCGCGCTGGCCACGTCGCCCAATCTCTTCGCGGTGCTGCGGGCCGCGCCGCGCGGCGAATTGCTCTACTGCTACCTGTGCGGCGCCATGTGGGGCGTCGGCGGCCTCACGTGGGGCCTGATGATCCGCTACCTGGGCGTCGGCCTCGGCCTCGCGTTGGGATGCGGGATCACCTCCGCGGCGGGCACGCTCGTCCCGCGCCTGCTCGCGGGAGACGTCGGCCGCCTCTTCGAGCCGGGGGCGGGGATCGTCTCGTTGGCCGGCGTCCTGGTCTCGCTGGCCGGCATCGTCACCGTCGGGCTCGCGGGCATGTCGAAGGAGCGCGAGCTGCCGGAGGAGGAGAAGAAGAAGTCGGTGGCCGAGTTCAACTTCGGCAAGGGCGTCCGGTCCGCGCTCTTCTCCGGCCTCATGAGCTCGGCGATGGGGTGGGGGCTGGTGGGCGGGCCGTCGATCCAGTCGCTCGCCGAAACGACTGCGCCGGTGACCTCGCGCACGTGGAGCGGCATGCCGGTGCTCGTCGTCGTGCTGCTCGGCGGCCTCACCGTGAACCTGGCGTGGTGCCTCTACCTGAACGCGAAGAACCGGACGACCGGCGACTACCTGAACGGGCGGGCGCCGCTCGCCGCCAACTTCGCCTTCGCCGCCATCGCGGGCACCATCTGGTGCTCGCAGTTCATCTGCTTCAAGACCGGCGAGCCGGCAATGGGGCAGACCGCGTATGTCGGCTGGGCGCTGCTGATGGCGTGCCAGATTCTCTTCAGTTCGCTCCTCGGCGCGTTCGTGCTCGGCGAGTGGCGCGCCACCGGCGGCCGGACGCGTGCGCTGCTCGCGGTCGGCCTCGGGCTTCTGATCCTCACGGCGGTGCTCAGCGGCTACAGCGGCTACCTCGCGTTGGCCTGACACCGCCCGGCCCCCCCACGCGCCTCGCGTTCGCCGAACGGCGCTACACTTGCGTATGCCCGCCGTCCATGCCCGAACCCCGAACGACGTGGGGGACGCGGTTTCCCGCGTACCGCCAGCTGCGTCCCGTCGGCTGCGCTGGTGGGCCTTCGCGGGCATCGTCGTGGTGGCGGCCGCGCTGCGCCTTCCCGGGCTCGACCTGCGGCCGATGCACGCCGACGAGGCGGTGCACGCCGCGAAGTTCGGGAAGCTGCTCGAGCAAGGCAGGTACGAGTACGACCCGAAGGAGTATCACGGGCCCACGCTCAACTACCTGACGCTGATTCCCGCGCGCATCCGGGGCACGGCGCGCTACGCGGACCTCGACGAGGCCACCCTGCGGATCGTGCCGGCGGTCACCGGCGTACTGCTCGTTGCCGCCCACGCCCTGCTCGTGCCGATCGTCGGATTCGCACCCGCTGTGCTGGCGGCCCTCTTCGCAGCCGTTTCGCCGGCGATGGTGTACTACAGCCGCTACTACATCCAGGAAACGCTGCTCGTCTTCTTCAGCTTCGGCGCGCTGATCGGCCTCTGCCGCTACCTGCAGAGGCCCCGCCTGCGATGGGCGATGACGGCCGGCGTGTCCACGGGCCTGATGTACGCGACGAAAGAGACGTGGGCCATCGCCTTCGCGTCGATGGCGGTGGCGGCGGCCCTTTCCCGGATGCTGGCGCGCGGCGCGACGGCCGCGATGGCGCCCGCGGACCGCCGGCGAGCCGGCCGGCATCTTGCCGCAGCGGGTGTCGCCGCGGCCGCGGTGGCCTGCGTCTTCTACTCGTCGTTCTTCAGCCATCCGCGGGGCATCGTCGATTCGGTCACCGCCTACGCGACGTACCTCTCACGGGCGGGGGGCAATACCTGGCACGTTCATCCCTGGCACTACTACCTCGGCCTCCTGCTGTACACCGGTTCAGGGGACGGTCCGCTCTGGACCGAGGCGTCCATACTGGGTCTCGCGCTCGTCGGTCTCGTCGCCGTGTTCTCGCGCGGCGTCCTGCCGGGCGGCGACGGCGACCGGCGACCGCTCGTGTTTCTCGGTGCCTACACCGTCCTGATGATCGTGGTCTATTCGGCCATTCCGTACAAGACGCCGTGGTGCGTCCTCGGCTTCCTCGACGGGTGCATCGTGCTCGCCGGCGTTGGCGGCGGGCGCCTGCTGGCACTCGCGGCCGGCCGGCCGGCGCGGGTGCTCGTCGCGGCGCTCCTCGCCGCCGCCGTGACGCACCTCGGGTGGCTCGCGTGGGCCGCCAGCTTCCGCTACGCGTCGGACCCGCGGAACCCCTACGTCTACGCGCACACGGGGACGGGCGTCTTCGAGATCGCGCGGCGCGTCGAGGCCCTGGCCGCTGCGGATCCGGAAGGCATGGCGATGCCGGTCGAGGTGATCAGCGGGCAGAACCTCTGGCCGCTTCCGTGGTATCTTCGGCGATTGTCCGGGGTCCGGTGGGAAACGGCGCCGGTGAACGACGGTGTCCATGCGCCCGTGATTCTTACCACGCCGGACATGGAGGACGCGGTCCGCCTGAAGCTGTACGAGTGGCGTCGGCCTGGCGAGCGCGAGCTGTACGTGCCGATCTTCGATGGCGCCGTCGAACTTCGGCCGCAGGTGGAGGTGCGCGGCTACGCCGCGAAGTCCCTGTGGGATAGAGCCGAGATCCGCTGACCCGTCAGCGTCCGGCGGCGAGAACGCGCTACTATAACAACAGGCAGGGCTGGCGCCGGAGGCCGGCCCAACGTCCTTCTCTCAACCATCCAGGATGTGAACCGTGAGCATCAGTGAACGCATCATCCGCCGCGCGTGCGCGCTGACGGCCGCCGCCGCATTGTCTCTGCCAGCCCTGGCCGGCGCGCAGGCGCCGGCGCCGAAGGGCGGCGAGAAGCTGGTCCCGCTCCCGCTCGTCCTCCCGCAGCCGGTGTTCGAAGGCACGCCGCAGAACCTGAAGGTGCCGAACCTCGAGAAGCCAAGCTACAAGGCGCGCCCGCCGTTCCTGGCGCCCGCCGGCGTCAAGAACGTGGCGCGGGGCAAGCCGGTGGTCAGCAGCGACATGAACCCCATCGTCGGCGAGCTGTCGATGATCACCGACGGCGAAAAGTCGGGGGAGGAGGGTTACTACGTCGAGCTCGGGCCGGGCCTGCAGCACGTGACCATCGATCTCGGCGCGCCGAACGAGATCTACGCGGTGCTCTTCTGGCACTATCACAGCGCGCCGCGCGTCTACTTCGACGTGATCGTCCAGATCGCGGACGATGCGAAGTTCACGAAGAACGTGCGGACGCTGATGAACAACGACCACGACAACACGGCGGGGCTGGGCGCCGGCAAGGACCAGAACTACGTCGAGACGTCGGAAGGCCGCCTGGTGGACGGCAAGGGGGCGGTGGCCCGCTACGTTCGGCTGTACAGCAAGGGCAACAACGCCAACAACCTCAACCACTACGTCGAGGTCGAGGTGTGGGGCCGGCCCGCGAAATAGCAGCCGCTCCGGTTACACCGTGGCGACCTGCACGCGCCGCCGCTTTGCCAGGAAGCCGTGCACGATCCGATCGAGCCCCGCGAAGCGACCGCTGCCCGTCAGGAAGACGACGACGACCGCGGCCAGCTCCACGAGGTTCTTGTTCACGAGCAGGTAGCTGCCCTCGCTCGGGAGCGAGTAGAAGTAGCCGACGAACGGCGGGGTCGCGAAGTAGAACATCAGCAGGAACCCCATCGCGCCCAGGCTCGACAGCCGTGTGAACAGGCCGAGGATCAGCAGCACGCCGACCGCCGTCAGCCCCCACATCGTGATCACGTCGGCGTTCGCGAGCAGGTTCGGCTGGGCGGCCAGCCACTTGAACACGTCGGCGAACGGCCCCCGCGCCTGCTTCAGGTACCCGGCTGCCGAGAAGGAGGACGACGTCAGCTTCGCGATGCCTTCGTAGAGGAAGTGCCAGCCGATCAGCACCCGCATGACGGTGATCGCCACCATTGCCGAGCGAGAGAACTTCACGTCTTCCATGTCGATGCTCCCTAGACGTCGTCGTGAACGGCCAAAGTCGCTCCAAATGAGTCAAGTCCTGTCGACGTCGCTCGGGCCGTTCACGACGTCCGAGTCCCGCGCTTCGCGGGACCAGCCAACAGCGTTTCTGGATCTCGCGAGGCAGGCCACCACACTCTCGTCGGTCTGAGGTCCGCCTCGCTAGATCTTGAAGTCCTCGGGCTTGAACGACAGCCTGGCGTTCGCCTCGATCGCCTCGTTCACCTTCAGCACCGCGACCGCGCTCTCGTACGCGATGTCGGGCGGGCAGTTGAGCTGACCGGTGCCGCGCACCGCGTCGAAGAAGTTCTGCAGGTGCGGCTGGTGGTAGGGGTCGCGCAGCACGATCGGCACCCGGTGCTCGTCGGGCGCGACCGACTCGCGCACGTCGGCGAGCGCGCCCGTATCCTCCTTCGACTTCACTTCCTGAACCTTCGGGAGGGAGATGTATCCCTTCTGGACCCACTGGTCCCAGGCGGGCGCGTTCGGATCCCGGTAGACCTTGCCGGCGTAGTTCAACTCCGACTCGGAGATCAGCAGCGTGCCCTGGTCGCCCATGAAGTTCTCGAAGTAGCCCTGGCTGCCGTTGGTCGTCTGCGTCTGGTAGTACGCCTTCGCGGGGCCCTGCGCGGTCTCGTAGTCGTAGACGACCATGACCGTGTCGTACCACTCGTGGGTCTTGGGGTCGTAGTAGAGCCGGGCCCCGCTGGCTGTCACGGCGGAGGGATTCGCGCCGAGGAACCAGCTGTAGATGTCGATCTGGTGCGAGCCGAGATCCACGATCGGCCCGCCGCCCAGGCCCTTGTACCAGCGCCAGTTGCGGAACTGGTGCATGTCCTTGAAACCGAACTGCTTGAGCCGCGCCTCGGGGATCGCGTAGCGGTCGGGGGCGCCGAGATCCGCCGTCACCGCGCGGTTCCACTGCCCGTTGACCGTCACGATCCGGCCGAGCAGCTTCGCCTCGACGAGCAGTTTCTCGTAGCAATGCCTGTAGCGCGGGTTCGAGCGGCGCTGGTGGCCGATCTGGAGGAGCTTGCCGGTCTCGCGCGCGGCCGCCACCATCTGGCGGGCGCCCTCGAGCGTGTTCGACATCTCCTTTTCGCAGTACACGTGCTTGCCGGCCCTGAGGCAATCGACCGCGTGCTGGGAGTGCCAGAAGTCGGGCGTGGCGACGACGACCGCGTCGAGTTCCTTCTCCTTGTCGAGCATCTCGCGGTAGTCGGTGTACGCGTTGGGCTCGTGCTTGAACCGCTTCAGGCTGTTGACGACGCGCTTCTGGTTGTACTCCTCCCAGATGTCGCACACCGCCCGGAAGCGCAGGCCGGGGATGCGGAGCATCGCGTCGGTCAGCACCTGGCCCTGGGCCCCGGCGCCGAGCAGGGCGATGTTGATCTCCTTGAGGCCGGCGGCGGCGGCCGGCTTGGCGGCGGCGGCCTCCTCCTTCTCCTGTTGGTACTGGCGCTGCTTCTGCCACGCGTAACCGAACAGGCCGAGCGCCGGGACCGTGGAGAGTCCTTTCAGCACGTCACGTCGATCGAGCTTCTTCGGTGCGTCGGCCCCGGCCTGCGCCTTGTTCTTGTCCTTGCCGTCCTCGCCAGCCATAGCGTGTCTCCTGCAGTCCTTCGGTCGGCGTTTCGTCGCCGGCCGCGCGGGGAAGTATAGATTACGACGACTCCTTGACGGACGACGCGCAGCGCAAATACTTTACGCCGTTTCCGAGAGCCGAGGGAAGTGGAGCAGGTCGGCCTGCTCGTCCGTACCGCCCGAGGGCTCCGGGAGCACCCAGGCCTCGAGCCCGGGGTTGCGGTCGCACAGCGCTTCGATCTCTTCGACGCTCATCGACATGAAAGCAGTCGTCAGGGCGTCGGCGACCGTCGCGGGCGCGATACGCGGCGCCCGCCCGGCCTGCGCATCCGGCGCCGCGGCCGCCTCGGGCCGGGGCACCGCCGCCCAGGCGGCCGCCCGCCCGCGAACGGGCCTGCCGGTGCGCGGATCCACGATGTGGTCGGCCTTGCGCATGCCCGAGGCCCCCAGCGCGGTCTGGCGCACCGACAGCCGCACCAGCACGCCCGCGCGGCCGTGGGGGTCGCTCAGCGTCAGGGGCCATCCGTCGTGATCCGGGGGCGGCTCCAGCGCGAGAACCGAGCTGAAGCCCCCGTGGACGAGCGAGGCGCCGAGCCCCCATTCCTCGAGCACGCCCGCCATCAGGTCCACCGCGTAGCCCTTGCCGATGCCGCCGAGATCCACCCGCACGCCTGCCTTCTTCGCGCGGACGACGCAGTCGTCGGGGTCGAGTTCGAGCGACGGCAGCCCCGTGCCGATCGACGCGTCGAAGGCCCCGCCGGTGAGATCGAAGACGTGGCGCGCGATGGCGAGGCACTCCAGGGTCGACGCGCCGACCCGCGCGCTCTCGCCCGCGGCGAGGCGGTTGATCCGCGCGACGTCGCTGTTGGCGATGAACCGGCTCAGCTCGCGCTCGAGGCGGTCCACGAGGTCGAACGCCGCCTGCGCCGCCTGCGCCGCGTAGCGCCGGTCGGCGTGCAGCGTGTAGACCCCGTAGACCGTCGCCATCGCCTCGTGCGAGAACCGATGCACGTTTCGCAGCGCACCCGGCCGCTCAATCGCGAGCCCGCCGTCCCCCTCGCCCGCTCCCGCCATCTCGCCCGCCCTCCGACGCATGTGTGGCGCCGTGCTCGCGCGCCCGGCGTCTGTGGCGCGGGCCTCCAGGCCCGCGATCGCCGGCCCGGCGCTCGTCAGCGAGTCGCCGCGCGGCGAGGCCCCCCGCCGGGAGGCGCCGTGCTCGCGCGCACGATCAGCGCGTGCGGCAGGGTGACCGACACGGCCTCGCGCATGTTGCCGTTGAGGATGTCGAGCAGCAGGCGCACCGCCCCTTCCCCGAGTTCGCGCATCGGCTGCTGGATCGTCGTCAACGGCGGGTCGGCGTAGCGCGCGAAGCGGATGTCGTCGAATCCCACCACCGACAGGTCCTCGGGCACGCGCACCCCTCGCCGCCTCGCGACGTGGAGCACGCCGATCGCCATCTCGTCGCTGAAGCAGAAGACGGCCGTCGGCGGAGCCTGGCCGCCGAGCAGGCGTTCGGCGGCGACGACGCCCGACTCGAGCGAGAAGTCGCCGTGGGTGACGGCGACCTCCGCCTTCCCGCCCGGGCCCTTCGCGCGGCGCATCGCGCCGTCCAGGCGGTCGCGGCTCAAGGGGCTGGCCAGCGGCCCGGTAATCACGCCGACACGCCGGTGGCCGAGCCGGCACAGGTGGTCCATCGCCTCGAAGGCCGCCTTCGCGTTGTCGATGTGGACGCTGGGGACGCCCAGGGCCGGCGAGAACTCGCACCCGTTGACGACCGGCGCCCGATTCGGCGCCGCCGCGCGGACCATGCCGGCCGCGGTGTCCGGCAGGCGGTGCCCCAGGAAGATCAGGCCGTCGGCCTCTCGCCGCTGGAGCATCTGCGCGTAGCCGTTCTCGCGGACGTCGTCGTGCTGCGTGTCGCCGAGCAGCACACCGTAGCCGGCGCGCGCCGCGGCGCTCTCGATGCCCTGGAGGATGAGCGAGAAGAACGGGTTGGCGATGTCGGGCACCGTCACGAGGATCTGGCCCGAGCGAAGGGTGCGCAGGTTCTGGGCGGCGGCGTTGGGCGAGTAGCCGAGGGTCGCGACCGCCTGTTCCACGGCCCGCCGGGTCTGGGGGGCCACGACGAGCCGCCGGCTGAGGACGCGGGAGACCGTGGCGGTGGAGACGCCGGCCCGGCGGGCGACGTCACGGATCGTGGCCGTGCGGGCGCTGCCGTTTGCCTGGTCGCGGCGGTGCGCGGCCAGGCGAAACTCGAGCGAGCCGACCGGCCGTCCAGCCACCCCGGTATCGCATACCGGGTCGGGGTCCGGCGACGGGCGCCCGGCGGCCGCCGGGGCCGCGGGGGCCGGACGAATCTTCTTGCGCAGCATGGGTGGGTATGCTAGAAATCGACGCAATTCGACGCAGTCGACCGCAATCGATTACATCATAGCGTGTAACCGATTACATCGGTCATGTTTCCGCCGAGCAGGCCCCCCAATCATCGACGCCGTGCCGGAGAGCCACGATCGGGGTGGCGTCTGGACGGCAGTGCAGGCCTGAGCCTGGTGAGGTTGCCATGAAACTCGGATTGTTCACGCCGGTGTTCGGTTCGCTGAAGTTCCCCGAGATGCTGCGCGCGGTGCGCGCGCTCGAGCACGTGAAGGCCATCGAGCTCGGGACGGGCTGCTGGCCGGGGAGCGCGCATCTCGACCTCGACCTGCTGCTGGCGGACGCGGCGAAGGCGGCGGACTTCCGCCGCCAGATCGAAGACGCGGGCCTCACCATCAGCGCGCTGTCCTGCCACGGCAACCCGCTGCACCCCGACCCGGCGCAAGGGGGCGCGGACGACACGGTGTTCCGCAAGACCGTCCGGCTCGCCGAGCGGCTCGGCGTGGGGACCATGGTCACCTTCTCGGGGTGCCCGGGCGATCACGAGGGCGCCACGCGCCCCAACTGGGTCACCGCGGCGTGGCCGCCCGAGTTCCTCGACATCCTCGAGTGGCAGTGGGCGGAGAAGGCGGTGCCCTACTGGACGGAGGCGAGCACCTTCGCGGCGAACCACGGCGTCAAGGTGGCCCTCGAGGCGCACCCGGGATTCCTGGTCTACAACACCGACACGGCGCTGCGCCTGCGGGCGGCGACGACGAAGAACCTCGGCGTGAACGTCGATCCGAGCCACCTCTTCTGGCAGGGGATGGACCCGGTCACCGTCATCCGCGCGCTCGGCGAGGCCGTCTTCTACGTGCACGCGAAGGACGTCGCGCTCGACGCCGCGAACGTGGCGGTCAATGGCGTGCTGGACGCCAAGAGCTACACGCGGATGGCCGAACGGTCGTGGATCTTCCGCACCGTCGGCTGGGGCCACGACGAACTGGCCTGGAAGCGGATCGTGACCGCGCTGAGGCTGATCGGCTACGACGGCGTGCTGAGCATCGAGCACGAGGACGCGCTCGCGTCGGTGGACGAGGGGCTGCGTTCGGCCGTGCAGATGATGAGCCGCGTGCTGTTGAAGGAGTCGCCGGCCGTGCCGTGGTGGACCTAGCTTCGACGCGCGAATCAGGCTTGCGCCTTGCGGCTTGCGACCTGCGGCCCTGCCGGGTCACCTGGCCGCCGGCGGCAGGCCGAATGACGCTTCAAGACCAGTGCTGGTGGTGGAGGGACATTGACCATGGAACCGACTGCATCCCGGAACACGTCGATCGTTGCGCTCATGGCCGTCTTCGGCCTCGGCATCTGCTTCGTCATCGTCGGGGCGATCTCCGTCGAGTACCAGGCGGCCCTCAACATCGCCAACATCGGCGACCTGACGCTGGCGCTGTTCCTGACGAGCGCCATCGTCCAGCTGATTGTGGGCCCGATGCTCGACAGGTTCGGCTACAAGCCGCTGGCCGTCGGGGGATTCATCGTGGCCGCCTGCGCCATGGTCCTGCTGCGGATTGCGCCTGACGTGACGACGGCCATCGCCGCGTGCTCCCTGCTCGGGGTCGGCGCCATGTGTCTCAACACGGTCGGGAACACGCTGATCCCGGTCGTGCTGTTCGGCGGCAAGGACCCCGCGCGCGCGAGCAACTTCGGCAACGGGTTCTTCGGCCTCGGCATGGTCGTGACGCCGCTGCTGTTCTCGCTGGTGAACTGGCAGCTGGGGCTCTTCGTCCTGGCCGGCCTGTTCCTCGTCGGCCTGGTTGCGGCCCTCGGCACCACGTTCCCGCGGATGGCCTCCGGCTACCAGTTCGCGATGGCCGTCAAGCTGCTCGGCAAGAGCGCCGTGATCGTGGGAGCGCTCGCGCTGTTCTGCTACATCTCGCTCGAGATCAGCATGGGCACGTGGAGCAAGCCCTACATGACGGAGCTGCTGGGGGGCGCGGCCAACCCGACCGCGTCCCAGAACGCCGGCTTCGTGTTGAGCCTCTTCGGCGTCGCCATGATGGCGGGCCGGTTCCTCACGTCGATGGTGAAGAACCTGACCACGATCGGGGTGCGGCTGATCGCGGTGGCCTCGCTGTTGTCGGTTGCCGCCATCCTGACGATGATCGTCACGTCGTCACCGGCGGTGGCCATCGCGGCCGTGATGCTGGCCGGCCTCGTCTTCGCACCGATCTTCCCGACGATCCTCGGCGTGACGTTCGCCAAGTTCGACCCGAGCCTCTACGGCAGCATCTTCGGGATCATATTCTCCGTGGGGCTGCTCGGCGCGACGTTCGTGCCGAAGATCGTCGGCAACCTGAGCGCGGGCGCCACGGTGCAGCAGAGCCTGATGATCGTGCTCGCCATGGCGGTGCTGCTCTTCTTCATCTCGCTCTTCCTCGGCGTCGGCGCGAAGAAGACGGTGGAACAGCCCACGGCCTGAGGACCGGGCGTGCGAACGATTCGATCGAGCGGCTGCATGGCAGCCGCGGGATCTCTGCGAGGTGGAGCAGCGGGCCGCTGACGGCTGGAGAACGCCAGGGTTCTCCGTAGCAAGAGAATGGAGCGCGCGAGGATGGCCAGACACACGATTTCCAGGCGGCACTTCTTCTTCGGGACGCTGCTGACCGCGGCGATTCCGAGGGCGGGCTTCGGAAGCGTGCCCTCCCTCAAGGCGCTGGGCTACCAGTCGCCCAACGAGAAGCTGAACATCGCGGGCATCGGCGCCGGCGGGCAGCCCTTCGGCGACCTGCGCCAGTGCGAGACGGAGAACATCGTCGCGCTGGCCGACGTGGACTGGGTGCGCGGCCAGCCGGGGTTCCAGCGGTACGACAAGGCCGCGAAGTTCAAGGACTTCCGGCAGATGATCGACAAGGAAGGCAAGAACATCGACGCGGTGGTCATCGGGACGCCCGACCACATGCACACCTACGCGGCGCTCTACTGCATGGAGCACGGCAAGGGCGTGTACGTGGAGAAGCCGCTGACGCGGATCGCGTCCGAGGCGCGCGTGCTGCGGCAGGCGGCGCAGAAGTACAAGGTGGCGACGCAGATGGGCAACCAGGGCTACTCGCACGAGGCGACGCGCGTCGCGTGCGAGATCCTCTGGTCGGGCGAGATCGGCGACGTCACCGAGGTGCACGCGTCGATGAGCCGGCCGAGCTGGCCGCAGGGGATGACGAAGACGCCGCCGCCGACGCCGGTGCCGTCCACGCTCGATTGGGACCTGTGGCTGGGCACGGCGTCGGCCCGGCCGTTCACCGCGGGTGACCAGGAGTACAAGGACTTCGTGACCGCGCGCAACAACGCGCGCCGGGGCGGCATGGCGGGAGCCGGGGGCGCGACGCCGCCCGCAGGCGCGCGCGCCGGGGCCGCGCCGCCCGCCGCCGCGGGGGGCGGCATGGGCGGCGACGACTTCGGGTACTACTTGCCGTTCAACTGGCGCGGGTTCTACGACTTCGGCAGCAGCCTGATCGGCGACTGGGGCATCCACATCCTCGGGCCCGCCAACTGGGGCCTGTTCCTCAGCCCCGAGAACCTGGTCAGCGTCGAGTGCATCAAGAAGGACCCCCTGCCGCCGACCACGTTCCCGGACGTGTTCACCATCAAGTACGAGTTCAAGGCGCGCAACGGCATGCCGCCGGTCACCGTCTACTGGTATCAGTTCACGGGCGGCGATCCCTACATCCCGAAGGGGATGACGGTCGAGGACATGCGGAAGATCCCGAACACCGGCCCGCAGGTGGGGCCGGCGCGCGGAGCCGGTCCGGGCGGCGCGCGCGGGGCCGCGGGTGGCGCGGCGGCGCGCGGGGCCGCGGGGGCGCCTGGGGCCGCGGGGGCGCCTGGGGCCGCGGGCGCCGGGCAGGCAGCCCGGGCGGGCGGCGGCGGTGGCCAGCAGCTGACCAGCGGGTACAACTGCATCTTCGTGGGCAGCAAGGGCTACATGGGGACGCAGCAGCGCGGAGAGGGCGTCGGGCTCCTGCCGGGGTCCCGCTGGGCCGACTACACCTTGCCGCCGCAGTTCCTGACGCGGTCGCCGGGGCACCAGCGCGACTGGATCCGCGCGTGCAAGGGCGGCGTGCCGGCGTGCTCGGAGTTCGGAATCGCGGCGCCGTATACCGAGTGGCTCGTGCTCGGGTCGGCCGCCGTGCGCGTGGAGGGCAAGCTGCTCTACGACGCGAAGACGGGGCTGTTCACGAACAGCCCCGAGGCCAACAAGCACCTGCAGCTCGGCTACCGCAGGGGCTGGGAGGTCAAGGTGTAGCAGTTTGCCGGCGGGCCTGCGGCCGGCCGGCGAATGCACAATGCACAATGCCGAATGCACAATGCCAATGAAGAGTGAGGAATGAGAGATGCGGCACGTGGAGTGCCGGCCCAGCCGGCACCGCGTCCTGCATTCTTCCTTTTGCATTTTGCATTGTGCATTGTGCATTTTCGTGACAGGCGACCGCGAGCGTCCCTGTCGAGGGAGCACCCCTGATGGACTGCACGCGACGTGATTTCGGGAAGATCGCGCTGGCCGCGGCGACGCTGCCGATGGCCCGGCTGAAGCTGATGGCGGCCACCAAGCCGAACTCGGTGTTCGGCGGCGTGCAGATCGGCACCATCACCTACTCCTTCCGGTCGCTGCCGAGCAGCGCGGAGGAGGTGCTGAAATACTGCGTGGAGTGCGGCATCAGCGGCATCGAGCTGATGAGCAACGTCGCCGAGGTCTACGCCGGCATGCCGCAGCAGCCGCGCGGCGGCCCGGGCGGCGCGCCCCCGGGTCAGGGTGCCGCCGGGGCCGCGCCCCGCGGTGCGGCGGGCACAGGCGCCCCGCCGGCAGGCGGCGGCGGACAGCGTGCGCCGCTCACGCCCGAGCAGCAGGAGGCGCAGCGCAAGCGCGCGGCGGACACGAAGGCCTGGCGCCTGTCGGTGTCGATGGACAAGTACAAGGCGTTCCGGAAGATGTACGAGGACGCGGGCGTCAAGATCTACGCCTTCAAGCTCCCGCCGACGCTCGAGATGTCGGACGACGAGTACACGTACATCTGGAACGTGGCCGACGCGCTCGGCGCGAACCACGTCACGATGGAACTGCCCACCGACGACGCGCTGCTGAAGCGCGTGGGAGACTACGCGGCGAAGCGGAAGCTGCAGATCGCGTTTCACACGCACGGCCAGGGCGGCGCCTCGGGCTTCGACAAGGTGCTCGGCGCCTCGCCGTACACCGCGCTCAACTTCGACGTCGGCCACTACTACGGCGTCAACGGCGAGAGCCCGCTGCCGCTCGTCGAGAAGTACCATGGCCGGATCGCCAGCCTCCACCTCAAGGACCGCAAGGGCCCGACGGCCGGTCAGCCGGCGGCCGCCGGCGGCCGCGGCGGCGGGCCGAACATGCCGTGGGGGCAGGGCGAAACGCCGCTCGTGGCCATCCTGCAGTCGATGAAGAAGAACAAGTACAGGTTTCCGGCGAGCATCGAGTACCAGTACCAGACGCCCGAAGGGTCGGACGCCGTCGCCGAAGTCAAGAAGTGCGTGGAGTACTGCAAGAAGGCTCTCGCGTAAGTGAAGGGCGGGGCCGGACCCTGAGGCCGGCCTCGCGTCCCTCCATCTCAGGCATCCAGGATTGAACCGTGAACATCACCGATCGATTCACACGCGCCGCGTGCGGGCTGGCGGCCGCCGCCGCGTTGTCCATGCCGGCCATGGCCGCCGCCCAGGCGCCGCAGGGCGGCGAGAAGCTGGTCCCGCTCCCGCTCGTCCTCCCGCAGCCGGTGTTCGAAGGCACGCCGCAGAACCTGAAGGTGCCGAACCTCGAGAAGCCGAGCTACAAGGCGCGCCCGCCCTTCCTAGCCCCCGCCGGCGTCAAGAACGTCGCGCGGCGCAAGCCGGTGGTCAGCAGCGACATGAACCCCATCGTCGGCGAGCTGTCGATGATCACCGACGGCGAGCGGTCGGGCGAAGAGGGCTACTACGTCGAGCTGGGGCCGGGCCTGCAGTACGTGACCATCGACCTCGGCGCGCCGAACGAGATCTACGCGGTGCTCTTCTGGCACTACCACAAGGCGCCGCGCGTCTACTTCGACGTGATCGTCCAGATCGCGGACGATGCGAAGTTCACGAAGAACGTGCGGACGCTGATGAACAACGACCACGACAACACGGCGGGGCTGGGCGCCGGCAAGGACCAGAACTACGTCGAGACGTCGGAAGGCCGCCTGGTGGACGGCAAGGGGGCGGTGGCCCGCTACGTTCGGCTGTATAGCAAGGGCAACAACGCCAACGACCTCAACCACTACGTGGAGGTCGAGGTGTGGGGCCGGCCTGCGAAATAGGCCGCGAAGGGACGCGGGCCGGCGCAGGCCGACAGACGAGGCACTCATGGCATCGCTCGCACGGGTCGGGACGGTCGCGGCCCTGCTGCTCTGCAGCGTGATGCAGGCGCAGGCGGCCGTGGTGCTCGGCAATCTGCAGGTGGAATACCGGGCCAAGCCCCTGGGAATCGATGTCCGGCAGCCGCGCTTCAGTTGGCAGATGGAGGCCACGGCCGGCGAGCGCGGCGTCGCGCAGGCCGCCTACCAGATCGACGTGCGCGACCCCAAGGGCGCCCTCGTCTGGGACTCGAAGAAAGTGGACAGTCCCGAGGCGCTGCACATCAGGTACGCGGGCACCGCGCTGAAGGGATCGACGCGCTACGCGTGGACGGTGACCGTGTGGACGCAGGCGGGCGCGAAGGTGACCGGCAGTTCCTGGTTCGAGACCGGGCTCATGGATCCGACGCCCGGGTCGGCGGTCTGGGGCGGCGCGAAGTGGATCGGCGGCGGCAGCGACGACCTCGTGCTCTACTCGCCCTACCTGGCGATCTTCGACCTGAGGTACGTTCTTGCGATCGCCGCGGGCAGCACGCGCGCGAGCTTCGTCTACGGCGCGAACGACTCGCGGCTGATGGACGCCTTCAAGAACATCTATCAGGTCGAGAGCGCGAAGGACCGGAGCTACATCAAGCTGGAGCTCGACATCTCGGCGCTCGGCGCGTCGCCCGACGGCAGGGCCCGGCTCCACGTCTACCGTGCCGGCTACAAGGACACCGACAACCCGGCGAAGCCGTTCAAGACGTTCGACATCGACCCGGCCGTCGTCAACGACGGCAACAAGAACGCCGAACACGTCATCGAGTTCAAGAGCGCGTTCGGGCAGATCACGATCACAATCGACGGGAGCAGCACGTTCGCGGGCTCGGCTGCGCCGGCAGCCGACGCGCGCGGCAACGCGCTGTGGGACGGCCGAGGCGCGCCGCCCCTGGATGGCCCTCCGACCGGCGGGGTGCCGCGCGGAGGCCGGGGGGGCGCGTCCAGCACGGTCAACCTCAACCCGGTCGGCTCGGGCGGGAACTTCCTCCCGTTCGGCATGCTCTGCGACATGGGCTTCTCTGTCGATCCCGGCCAGAGCGCCACGTTCCGCGACGTCATCGTCCGCAACGACCGCGTCCCCAACAATGTCCTGTTCCGCGAGACGCTGACCGGCGTGTACATGGGCATCTACGCCGACGCGGCGAAGGCGAACGCCGGGTTCTCGGTGGCCGACGGGAAGTACGTGGTGGCGGGCGGCAGCCGCGGCGTGTTCGTCGTCCGCAATCCGAGCCACCACTCGATGCCGATGCTGCGGACCACGTTCAGGACGTCGGCGAAGGCGATCGGCTCGGCGCGTCTCTACGTCACCGCGCGCGGCATCTACGAGGTCTACCTGAACGGCGGGCGCGTGGGCGACGACTACTACAACCCCGGTCTCACGCAGTACAACGTCACCCACATGTACCAGACCTACGACGTCACCAGCATGCTGAAGCCGGGCGCCAACGCCTTGGGCGCGATGCTGGCCGAGGGCTGGTGGAGCGGGCTGCTCAGCTTCGGCAACATCTGGAACCACTTCGGCGATCGGCAGTCGCTGCTCGCCAAGCTCGAGATCACCTACAAGGACGGCACGACCGAGACGGTGGCGACCGACGACCGCACGTGGAAGTTCTACGGCAACGGGCCGATCGTCTACAGCAGCCTCGACTTCGGCGAGGTTCACGACTCGTCCCGCGAAGCCGCGGTGGCCGGGTGGACCACTCCCCAGTACAACGACGGCGCGTGGAAGCGCGCGGTCGTCGTGCCGCTCGAGGGCACGACGTTCTCGGGGACGGAAGGCGGCGGCCGCGGAGGCCCCGGCGTGCCGTTCACCTTCGACAAACTGCAGCTGATCGGGCAGATCGGGAACAGCGCCGGGTTGTTCCGCACGGTCACCGCGCGGAGCGTGAAGGAGGTGCGCCCGAAGGTGTTCGTCTACGACCTGGGCCAGAACGTCGTGGGCGTTCCGAAGGTCACCATCGCCAGCGGGAAGCCCGGCGCGAAGCTGACGCTGCGCTTCTCCGAGATGCTCTATCCCGACCTCCCGGAGTCGGGGAAGAACGTCGGCATGATCATGACGGAGAACTACCGGGCGGCGCTCAGCCAGGACGTGTACACCATGAAGGCGGGACCGCAGACGTTCCAGCCGAAGTTCACGTCGCACGGGTTCCAGTACGTCGAGATCACCGGCATCGACCAGCCGCTTCCGCTGACGGCCGTCCAGGGCGTGGCGATCAGCTCGGTCCGGAGCCTGACGGCCGACTACAAGACGTCGAGCGAGAAGGTGAACCGGCTCTGGTCGAACCTGGTGTGGTCCAACGTGGACAACTTCCTCACGATCCCGACCGACTGCCCGCAGCGCAACGAGCGAATGGGCTGGTCGGGCGACATCAACGTGTTCTCGCGCACGGCGACGTACGTGTCGAACGCGGACCAGTTCCTCGCGCGCCACATGTACGCGATGCGCGACGTGCAGACGCCGGCGGGGCGGTTCACCGACGTCGCGCCGGTCGGCGGCGGCTTCGGCGGCGTGCTCTGGGGCAGCGCGGGCATCGTCGTCCCCTGGGAGACGTACCTGCAGTACAGGGACGCCGGCCTGCTGGAGCAGCACTACCCCGCGATGGCCGCCTACGTGGCGTACCTCGAGACGACGATCGATCCGAAGACGGGCCTGAGCTCGGACGGCCAGTTGGGCGACTGGCTCGGGCCGCAGAACAACGCGCTGGGCAGCCCGTTCCTCGTCACGGCGTACCACGCCTACGCCCTCGGCATCATGGCGAAGGCGGCCGACGTCCTCGGCAAGCCCGGTGACGCCGCGAAGTACCGCGAGCAGTACCAGAAGCGGAAGGCCTACTTCAACCGCACCTTCGTGAGCGCCGACAAGAAGACGCTGGCGACGGGCGGCGGCGGGATGGGCGGCGGCCCGCGGGGGGCGGCTCCGGGCGCCGCGCCCGAGTTCCGCCTGGCCGACACGCAGACGTCGTACGCCGTGCCGCTCGCCATGGGCCTGTTCCACAGCGATCTCGAGGCGCAGATGGTCCAGAACCTCGCCGACACCGTCACCCGCGAGAACCGCGACGACGGAGGCGTGGTGCGGCCGAAGTACCTCGCTGATGACCGGCTTCATCGGCACGTCGTGGATCAGCATGGCCCTGTCGCAGCACGGCCTCGGCGACCTGGCGTACAAGCTGCTGCAGAACGATCAGTACCCGTCGTGGCTCTACGCGGTCGACCAGGGCGCGACGTCGATCTGGGAGCGCCTCAACGGCTACACGGTCGAGAGCGGGTTCGGCGGCAACAACAGCATGAACTCGTTCAACCACTACTCGTTCGGCGCGGTCGGGCAGTGGATGCTGGCGTACTCGCTCGGCATCGAGCGCGACGAGCCCGGGTTCCGGAAGTTCATCCTGCAGCCCGAGCCCGATCCGACCGGCGCGATGACGTCGGCCGAGGGCTATTACGATTCGATGTACGGCCGGATCGGCAGCGCGTGGAAGGTCGACGGGAAGTCGCTCACCTACAAGGCGACGGTTCCCGCGAACACCACGGCGACGCTCTACCTGCCGACCTCGGCGCCCGACGCGGTGAAGGAAGGCGGGAAGGACGCCCGCGGCGCGAGCGGCATCGCGTTCGTGAAGTACCGAGGACGGCAAGGCGGTATACGCGCTGCAGTCCGGCAGTTACACGTTCACCGCGCCCCGGTAGGGGGCGGGCGGGCACGAATGCAGAATGAAGAATGCAGAATGCAGAATGCAAAATGCAGAATGCAAAATGCAAAATGCAAAATGAAGAATGAAGAATGCGGAATCCAGAATGCCGAAGGGCGAGTAGTTCTCCAGTGGACATTCTGCATTCGACATTCTGCATTCGACATTCTCCAGTGGACATCCTCCATGGGCGCGTCTTCAGCTCAATCCCTTTCGAGGTGAGTATGCAAAAGCATGTTCTTGCCGGGCTCCTGCTGGTGGCCTGGAGTCCGGCCCTGCTGTCGTTCCCCGCCAACCAGCCGGTCAAGGTCACCGGCGGCCTGGTGTCCGGCGCGCCCGGGCGCGACGCGTCCATCACGGCCTTCAAGGGCATCCCGTTTGCCGCGCCGCCCGTCGGCGAGCGGCGGTGGCAGGCGCCGGCGCCGGTCGTGCCGTGGTCCGGCGTCCGTGCGGCCACCGCGTTCGGGCCGAGCTGCATCCAGACGATCGTCCAGGAGCGCAAGCCGTGGACCTACGAGTTCATGGCGCACAACGAGATCAGCGAGGACTGCCTGCACCTGAACGTGTGGACCGGCGCGAAGTCGGCGTCGGAGCGGCGCCCGGTGTTCGTCTACATCTACGGCGGCGGCTTCAACGAGGGCTCGACCGCGGTCCCGGTCTACGACGGTGAAGGCCTTGCGAAGAAGGGCCTCGTCGTCGTCACCATGAACTACCGCGTCGGGATCCTGGGGTTCTTCGTGCACCCCGAGCTCACGAAGGAGAGCCCCGCCCACGCCTCCGGCAACTACGGCCTGCTCGACCAGGTGGCGGCGCTGCGCTGGGTTCGCGACAACATCGCCGCGTTCGGCGGCGACCCGACCCGCGTGACCATCGCCGGCCAGTCGGCGGGCGGCATGTCGGTCCACAGCCTGATCGCGTCGCCGCTGGCGAAGGGGCTGTTCCACCGCGCGATCGTCGAGAGCGGCGGTTCGAGCGTCGGCGGGGGAGGCGCTGCGACCCGGTCTCAGGCCCTTGCCGACGCCGAGGCCAACGGCGTCAAGTTCGCCGCAGCCAAGGGCGCGGCGTCGCTCGCCGCGCTGCGGGCCATGACCTGGCAGGCCATCGTGGCGCCCATCGCGGCGCCCGCACCTGTCGCAGGCGCTCCGGCGGCCGCCCCCGCCGGCCTCAGGTTCTCCCCAATCGTCGACGGTTACGTCCTTCCGGCTTCCGCACGGGAGGTCGTGGCGCAGGGCAAGCAGAACGACGTGCCGGTGCTCACCGGCGCGAACCTCGGCGAGCTTGGCGGGATCTCGGGTTCGGCGGCGCCCGTGACGGCCGCGTCGTTCGCCGAGCGGGCGCGGCGGCAGTACGGGCCGATGGCCGACGAGTACCTGAAGCTTTACCCCGCGGCGACCGACGAACAGGCGGCGCGCGCGCAGTCCGAGAGCAGCCGCGACCAGGCGATGGTGTCCCTGTATCTCTGGGCGCGCGAGCGGGCGAAGACGTCGAAGACGCCGGCGTTCATCTACCTCTGGGACCACACGCTGCCGGGCCCGGACGCGGACCGCTACGGCGCGTTCCACACCTCGGAGGTCCCCTACGTCTTGAACTCGCTGTCGATGTCCGACCGCCCGTTCACCGACAAGGACCGCGCGATTGCCGACATGATGTCGAGCTACTGGGCCAACTTCGCGGCGAAGGGCGACCCGAACGGCACGGGTGTGCCCGCGTGGGCGCCGGTCGGAAACACCCGAACGGTGATGGAGGTGGGCGACAAGACGGGGCAGGTTCCCTTGACGCCCGATGCGGCGCGCTTTGCGTTCTTCGAGAAGTTTCTGATGCAGCCGCCAGCGAAATGAACGACTGAACCACAGAGCTCAGGGAGAACACGGAGACGAAGGGCAACAGCCGCAAAGGACGCAGGGATCACAGGGCCGCGTGCGGAGGGCTTCGACGGCGCGCCGCGAAGCGGCGGCACCCGGCTCCGGCTGGCCTTCGGCCAGCCGCGTCGAAGCCCGCGCAGGACGCTTGCGAGTCCTTTGTCTCTGCGTCCTCCGTGGTTCACCCCTTGTCGCGCACTCGGCACGCCTGACGGCAAGCGGTCGGCCAGGCGCCCCCGCCGCTCCTGCTGCGCCGCGCAACCCGGTAGGACAGGCTTCCAGCCTGTCCGCGGTCCCAGCAGAACAAGCCTTCGTGCGTGCGGGTTCTGTGTGGCGCACACCTCCGTGCGTGCGCCGCAGGCCGTGCGACATCGGCCGGCAGATCATTGTGTCTTGACGACACATACCGACTCCGCCATGATAGCGCAGCCCGTGAGGCGGCTCGCGCCTCGTTCCGCGCATCCCAGACACGATCCGAGGACATCCATGGCATCAGCGACCAGCCGCGCCCCATCGTCCACCGGGACCACCAACGCGCCAGACGCGAACTACACCGTGCCTCTCGTGTTCCTGACGTCGCTGTTCTTCATGTGGGGGTTCATCACCTGTCTGAACGACATCCTGATCCCTCACCTGAAGGCGTTGTTCGAACTCAACTACACCCAGGTGATGCTCATCCAGTTCACGTTCTTCACGGCGTACTTCGTCGTGTCGCTGCCCTCGGGGTGGATCGTCGAACGGGTGGGCTACCAGCGGGGGATCGTGATCGGCCTCGTGACCGCGGGGACCGGCTGCCTGCTGTTCTTCCCGGCGGCCGGCATGCGGTCGTACCCGGTCTTCCTCGGGGCCCTCTTCGTCCTGGCGTCGGGCATCACGCTGCTGCAGGTGGCGGCCAACCCGTACGTCGCCATCCTCGGCAAGCCGCAGACGGCCTCGAGCCGCCTGACCCTGACGCAGGCGTTCAACTCGCTGGGCACCACCATCGCGCCGCTGTTCGGATCGCTGCTGATCCTGTCGCTGGCGGTGAAGTCCGGGAACGAGCTCGCCGCCCTCGGCCCCGCGGAGCTCGTGTCGTACCAGTCCGCCCAGGCGTGGTCGGTCCAGGCGCCCTACATCGGCCTGGCGGCCGCCCTGTTCGCGATCGCGGCGTTCTTCGCGGTCGTGCGGCTGCCCGTCGTCGCCGGCACGGTGAGCGCAAAGGCCGAGCACGCCGCCGCCGCCGACGCCGCGCCCAGCGCGTGGAGGTTCCCGCACCTCGTGCTCGGGGCGATCGCCATCTTCGTCTACGTCGGCGGCGAGGTGTCGATCGGCAGCTTCCTGGTCAACTTCCTCGGCCAGCCGAACATCGGCGGCCTCTCGGCGGCCGATGCCGGCCGCTACCTGTCGTTCTACTGGGGCGGCGCCATGGTGGGCCGATTCGTCGGCGCCGTGGTGATGCGCTACATCGCCCCCGGCAAGATGCTCGCGTTCAACGCCACCGCCGCGGCGATCCTCGTGCTCACCGCCATGGCGTCGTCCGGCCACGTCTCGATGTGGGCCATCCTCGCCGTCGGACTGTTCAACTCGATCATGTTCCCGACGATCTTCACGCTGGCCCTCGAAGGCCTCGGCAGGCACACCGGCCAGGGCTCCGGCATCCTCTGCATGGCCATCGTCGGCGGAGCGATCCTGCCCGTGGTGCAGGGCGCCTTCGCGGACACGATCGGCATCCAGATGGCGTTCTTCCTGCCGATTCTGTGCTACGCCTACATCGCGTTCTACGGCGCGAAGGGGCACGTGCCGGTCCACATGCGCACGGCGTCGTAGCCGCCAGCCGTCCCTGCCGGCCGGGGGGTGGAGCGAGTTGGCCGCGCGCGGCGACCAACTCGCAGGCACCGCCGAGGGCCGGGAACACCGGATTCGGACTCGCCTCGCGGCGTGAGCCGTTGATGGCTCGGTATTGGTGGCCAATATGACTCGACGCATCCGCCCGGGCGAGCCGCTCGACCGGTGGCTCGACCAGTTCATACCCCACCTGTCCGTCGATCTCGTCGTGTTCGGGTTCCACGGGTCCGACTTGAAGGTCCTCCTCCTCAAGTGGAAGGGCCGGAACGTCTGGGCGCTGCCCGGGGGCTACGTCGGGCACCGGCAGTCGCTCGACGATGCGGCACAGCAGGTGATCGAGCAGCGCACGGGGATGCGCCGGCTGTACCTCCGCCAGTTTCACACCTTCGGCGGACTCCGCCGGAACGAGGCGTGCGGCCGCGACCTGTTCGCCCAGAGCTTCACCGACGTGCGGCGCGACCAGTGGGTGTTCAAGCGGGTCGTGTCGGTCGGCTACTACGCGCTGGTGGACTTCCAGGAGGTCCGGCCGACGGCCGACCGCTATTCCGACTCCTGTGCGTGGTACCCGCTCGACGACCATCCCCCGCTGGCGTACGACCACGGCAAGGTCGTCACCCGCGCGCTCGAGGCGCTCCGGGCGGGGTTGGAGCTGCCGAAGGAGGGCGCCGACCTGCTGCCGGAGCGCTTCACGATGCCCGAACTGCAGCGCCTCCACGAGGCCATCCTCGGCCGGCGGCTGGACCGCCGGAACTTCCAGAAGCGCATGCTCGACCGAGGGGGCATCGAGCGGCTGGACGAACGCCGGAAGGGCGGCCCGCACCGCGCCCCGTACCTGTACCGGTTCAGCGCCGCCCGGGACCATGCCGGGTTCTGACGAGGTCCCCGGGCGCGTCCTCGCGGGCGGGTATCACGGTCGTCCGGGCACTTTGTGTAGTAAGAACACAATTTCGTATTGCCTTACACCCTCCGGCACTGCTAGCATCGCATCGCCCCTCGCCTGCCCCCCAAGAGCAGCTTCTTCGACAGTTGCGTGCCGTGTTCCGGGTCGTGGTCCCGGGCCGGGTGCCGCGTGCGACGGGCCCCTCGCACGTCCCGCGGTCGCGCCGGAGCTGTTGCAGGAGAAGCCAGCGGGCGTTTGCGGAACGGCTTGCGGGAGACCGGGAGAGATTTCCGGAAAGGACGAACGATGAAGAGACTCCTCTATGGGGCGTGCGCCCCGGCGCTGCTGGTGATGCTGGGCCTCGGCACGGCCGCGGCCCAGCAGGCTCACGTCAATCTCGACTGGAACCCGCAGAAGAACACGCAGAACCTGACGCCGTACGGCGCGAACGTCATCTCGCCGGAGGTGAGCGACACCGGCATGGTCACGTTCCGCCTGAGGGCGCCGAACGCGCAGACCGTCCTCCTGTCGTCGTCGACGATCGCGGCAGGGATGGGCACCGGTTCGGGCGCCAAGCCCTGGCCGTTCACCAAGGGGGCGGACGGCCTCTGGTCGCTCACCATCGGCCCCGTCCCACCGAATCTCTACGTCTACAAGCTCGTCATCGACGGCGTCACGGTGCCCGACCCGAACAACACGCTCACCGGGTTCGCCGATCAGCCCGGCTACAGCCAGCTCGTCGTGCAGGGCGCGGGCCCCGCCTACTACGACGCGAAGAACGTCCCGCACGGCACCCTGACGCGGCACGTCTACCATTCCACGGTGACCAACGGCGAGCGGGAGATCTACGTCTACACGCCGCCCGGCTACGACCGCACGAAGAAGTACCCGTGCTCTACCTCCTCGGCGGCAGCGGCGAGCTGGCGTCGACCTGGTGGCTCGACGGCCGCGCGACGTTCATCGCGGACAATCTGATCGCCGAGAAGAAAGCCGTCCCGATGATCATCGCGATGCCCAACAACCAGGTGGTGCACCGCAGCGATCCGAAGCACACCGAGCTGACGTTCACGACGTTCGAGAAGGAGCTGCGGACGCACATCGTCCCGCTCGTGGACGCGAACTACAGCACCCAGAGGACGCCGAGCGGACGCGCCATCGCGGGGCTCTCCATGGGTGGACGGCACGCGCAGCTGGTCGGGTTCAAGTGTCTCGACCTGTTCCGGTCGTTCGGCATCCTGAGCGCGGGCGACCCCGACTCGGAGAAGTCGGTGCCCGAGTTCCTGAACGACCCGAAGATCAACAGCAAGGTCGACTACCTGTTCGTCGGGCTCGGGACCTACGAGAACCAGCCGACGAACCGCACCGTCGTGTTCCACGCCGTCCTCGAGAAGCACGGCGTCAAGCACGACTACTACATCGGCGGCAACGGCGGCCACGACTGGGCGACGTGGAGGGATCACCTTCACGCGCGGCTGTTGCCGAACCTGTTCCAGAAGAAGTAGGCCGGGAGAGAAACCGTCGATGATCAGCACACGCTCGCTCTCACGTCTCGCGACCGCGCTCGGCACCGCCGCCGCGATCGGCGCCATCCTCGTCGCCTCCGTCAGCGGCCAGCAGCGCCCCGGCCCGGGGCAGGGCACGGCCCGGCCCCCGCAGGCCGCGGGGCCGCGGGTCGTCGCCAACGCGAAGACTGCCATCGTCAAGACGCAGTACGGCGACGTTCGCGGCTTCATCCACGACGGCATCTTCAACTACAAGGGGATTCAGTACGGGCGGGCCGTGCGGTTCCAGGCGCCCGAGCCGCCCGAGGCCTGGACGGGCGTCAAGACGGCGCTGTCGGACGTCAAGGTGTGTCCGATCGACATCCCGAACCTCCTGTCGGACGAGGTGGAGTTCGCGCAGGCGCACCACTGGGGCTTCGAGACCGAGGACTGCCTGCGCCTGAACGTCTGGACGCCGGCCATCAACGACGGGAAGAAGCGCCCCGTGATGGTGTGGCTGCACGGCGGCGGCTACTCGGGCGGGTCGTCGATCGAGCTGCCCTTCTACGACGGCGAGAACCTCTCCCGCACGGGCGATGTCGTCGTGGTCAGCGTGAACCACCGCCTCAACGTGCTCGGCTTCCTGGACCTCTCGGCCTACGGCGAGAAGTACGCGCTGTCGGGCAACGTCGGGATGGTGGACCTGGTGGCGGCGCTCAAGTGGGTGAACGGCAACATCGCGGGGTTCGGCGGCGACCCCGGCAACGTGATGATCTTCGGCCAGTCGGGCGGCGGCGGCAAGGTGTCCACGCTGCTCGCGGCGCCGTCGGCGAAGGGGTTGTTCCACAAGGCGGCCGTCCAGAGCGGATCGCTGACGAACTTCGGCGACCCGAAGGCCGCCAAGGAGGTGGCCGCCGAGGTGCTGGCCCAGTTGAAGATCCAGCCTGCACAGGTGGACGAGATCCAGAAGGTGCCGTACCGCCAGTTGATGGCGGCCGCCAACGCCGCGGTGCGCGTGGTGCGCGAGCGGCAGCAGAAGGCGGGCGGCGCGGCGCCGGGCGGCATGGGACTGGGCTGGGCGCCGATCGTCGACGGGAACTTCCTGCCCTACCAGGGCGACGACCCGCGGGCGATCGCGATCTCGCAGAACGTGCCGGTCCTCGTCGGTTCGAACGCGACGGAGTTCGCCTCGAGCGCCATGCGCGGCGCCTCGGCCCAGGACGTGGACGCGGCGCTGGCCAAGCGATACGGTGCCAAGAAGGCCGCCTACGTGCAGGCCTTCAAGCGGGCGTACCCGAAGTACCTCGCGCCCGAATACATGATGCAGATCGACCTGACCTTCCGTCCCGGCGTCGTCAGGCAAGCCACCTCGCGAGTGGACGCCAAGGCCGCCCCGGTCTACGTCTACCTGTTCGCGTGGGAGGCGCCGGTCCTCGACGGCATGTTCAAGAGCATGCACTGCCTCGAGATCCCGTTCGTCTTCAACAGCATCGACTTCGCGCAGTACCACACGGGCGCCGGGCCCGAGGCGTACGCGCTGGCGGCGAAGATCAGCAAGGCGTGGGTGCAGTTCGCGAAGACCGGCAACCCGAATCACCCGGGGCTGCCGGCGTGGCCCGCGTTCACGCCGCAGAACGGCGCGACGATGATCCTCAACAATCGGAGCGAGGTCCGCAACCATCACGACAAGGACCTCATCGCGGTGGTCGCGCAGTAGCGCGGGCCGCCAACGCACACGGTCGGAGACGACATGCACAGCAGCCTGAAGCGGGTCGGGTGGCTCTCGGCGTTTCTCCTTGGCAGTGCGCTCGTCGCCGCGCAGGCGCCTCAGGCTCCCCAGCCGCCGGCGCCGGCCGGGCAGGCGGCCGCGCCGGCCGGGCAGGCGGCCGCGCCGGCCGGGGCGCGGGCCGGCGGCATGCGCGGCGGGCCGCAGGTGGTGTCTCCGCAGATCGAGCCGGACGGCCGCGTGACGTTCCGGATCCTGGCCCCCGGCGCGACCAGCGTGACGGTGGGCGGCGACATCAACGGTTCGCTGGTTCCGGATCCGGCAGCCAAGCCGGCGCCACCTCCGCCGCCCCCCGCCGCGGCGCCCGGCGCCGGCCAGCGCGGCGGCTTCCCGGGCATGTCGCCGGTCGTGACCATGACGAAGGCCGAGAACGGCGTCTGGTCGGGGACGACGGCGCGCGCGGTGAAGCCGGGCGCGTGGCGCTACACCTTCAACGTGGACGGCGCCACCGTGGCAGACCCGCGCAACGTGAAGCTCTCGCCCAACCAGGCGCAGCCGCAGAGCCTGCTGGTCGTGCCCGGCGATTTCTCCGAGACGCGCGACGTGCCGCACGGCAGCGTGAGCCTGGTGCGCTACGTGGCGAAGACGCTCGACAACGCCCGCCGCGAGGCGTACGTCTACACGCCTCCCGGCTACGAGAAGGGCACGCAGCGCTACCCGGTGCTGTACCTGATCCACGGCGGCGGCGACACGGCCGTCTCGTGGTCGACGGTCGGGCGCGCCAACGACATCCTCGACAACCTGCTCGCCGAGAAGAAGGCGCTCCCGATGATCGTCGTCATGCCGTCCGGGTGGACGCCGAAGGGCGGCCAGGTGATGACGTCGGACGCGACCAAGGATCCGTTCAACGACGAGATGATGAAGGACATCATCCCGTTCGTCGACTCGACCTATCGCACGGTTGCCACGCCGGACGCCCGCGCGCTCTCGGGCCTTTCGATGGGCGGCATCCAGACGCTGAACGTCGGCCTCCACAACCTGGGCACCTTCCGGTGGGTGGCGGTGATGAGTTCCGGCTGGACGACCGAGCCGGATCGCGAGTTCTTCTACAAGGCCGAGGCGGCGCAGATCCCGAAGTACAACTCGACGCTGAAGCTGTTCTGGTGGGGGTGGGGCGAGACGGACATCGCGCGGGCGAACGGGCTGGCCGTCATCGACACGTTCAAGTCGCTCGGCGTGAAGATCGAGACCCGCGAGTCGCCGGGCGGCCACGAATGGGCCAACTGGCGGTTGTACCTGTACGAGGTGGCACCAAAGCTGTTCCGATGAGGATTCCTCTTATGAAACCAAACCGACGAACGTTCGTGCAGACCCTGGGCGTTGGCGCACTCGGCGCCGCGATGCCCGCGATGGCCGAGGGCCGGCAGGCGAAGCCGGCGCCGAAGGCCGCCCCGGCGGCCGACGCTCCCATCCTCCGGGTGGGGGACAACATCGCCGTCGCCGACACCGCGTACGGCAAGGTGCGCGGCTACAACCTCCGCGGCGTCTACTACTTCCTCGGCATGCCGTATGGTGCGGACACCTCCGGCGCCAATCGGTTCATGCCGCCGCAGAAGCCGAAGCCGTGGACGGACGTCTTCCCCGCCCTGTACTACGGCCCGGTCTCGCCGCAGAACATGGAGAACCGCTACCGCAGCGCGTTCGGCGCGTTCCGCGACCACTGGAACTACAGCGACGCCTCGGAGGACTGCCTCCGGATCAACGTCTTCACGCCCGCGCTCAAGGACGGGAAGAAGCGGCCGGTGATGTTCTGGATCCACGGCGGCGGCTTCACCGCGGGCAACGGGATCGAGCACGACGGCTACAACGGCGAGAACCTCGCGCGGTTCGGCGACGCGGTCTTCTGCTCGATCAACCACCGCCTCGGGCCGGTCGGGTTCTGCAACCTCGCGGGCGTCGGCGGCGAGAAGTTCGCCGCGTCGGGCAACGTCGGCATGCTCGACATCGTGGCCGCGCTCGAGTGGGTGCGCGACAACATCGCCAACTTCGGCGGCGACCCCGGCAACGTCACGATCATGGGGCAGTCGGGCGGCGGGGCGAAGGTCTGCACGCTGACCGCGATGCCGTCGGCCAAGGGACTGTTCCACAAGGCCGTGGTCCTCAGCGGCGCCTCGGTGCGGTCGGGCGACAAGGAGTTCGCCGAAAAGCTCGGGGCCGCCGTGCTGAAGGAAGCCGGCCTCACGCCGGCGGAGATCGGCAAGCTGCAGGAGATGCCGTGGAAGCAGTTCTACGACATCTCCACCAGGGCGCAGCAGGCGCTGGCCAAGGAGATGGCGGCCTCGGGCGTCACCGGCCTGCGCGCCGGCTTCAGCCCGTCGGTGGACGGCAAGGTCCTGCCGCAGCACCCCTACTCGCCCGAGGCGGCGCCGACCGCCGCGGGCGTGCCGATGATCATCTGTTCGGTGCTCAACGAGCAGGCGCCGGCCTGGCAGGACGCGTCGCTCATGAAGATCACGCTGCCCGAGGTCGCCGAGCGGCTGAAGCAGCGCGCCGGGTTCGGCGCCGGGTTCGGTGACAAGGCGATGGAGGTCGTCCAGTCCTACGCCAAGGCGTTCCCGGACAAGAAGCCGGTGGAAATCTGGTCGATGGTCAGCAGCAACCGCCAGAGCGTCGTCACGCTGGCCGACGCCAAGGTGAAGCAGCCGGCGCCGGTGTTCGTCACCTGGTTCACCTGGCAGCCGCCGCTGTTCGACGGGCGCATCGGCGCGTTCCACTGCGTGGACATCTGCTTCTGGTTCTACAACACCGACGTCATGCTCACGCACACCGGCGGCGGTCCGCGGCCGAAAGCGCTGTCGAGGAAGATGGCGTCCTCGCTCCTGCAGTTCATGAAGACGGGCGACCCGAACGGCACCGGGCTGACGCCGTGGCCGAAGTACACGACCGCCAAGGGCGAGGTGCTGCTGCTCGACGACGTGTGCGTGGCGAAGAACGATCCGGACCGCGAGGCGCGGAAGGCGCTGCCGAGCGCGACCTAGATTGGCATCCGCGATTCGGAGTCGTGGGGCCGTGGGGCGGGCCTCGAGGCCCGCCGATCGCCTTCGACGGAGCTCGGGGCGACCCTGAGCGGGCCGAAGGGTCGCGGGGCTGAAGCCCCGCGCCACAGAGAGACGACTCCGAATCGTGGGCTGTCCCCCAGCGGGGTCGCGGCTTCATTACTCGCGTTTCGGCCTCTTGATTTCACCGGTCGGCTTGAAAGGAAGATACGCACATGCGTCGTCTGTACAGACTCTCTGCCGCGATCGTCCTGCTGGTCTCGCTCGTTGCGTGCGCCAAGCCGGCCGCGCCGCCGCAGCTGGGCAAGAGCCCGACGAAGGACGTCATCGCGGCGATGACGAACGAGGAGAAGGTGGCCCTCGTCGTCGGCGCGGGGATGAACGTGCCGGGCGTCAACCTCGGTCCCGGCCGCGAGGCGCCCGCGGTGACCGAGCCGATCAAGGGCGTGCCGGGCGCGGCGGGCACGACGATCCCGGTCTCCCGGCTGGGCATTCCCGCCATCGTCCTCGCGGACGGTCCGGCGGGGCTGCGCATCCAGCCCAAGCGTGATGGCGACTCGCGCACGTTCTACTGCACGGCCTTCCCGATCGAGACGCTGCTGGCCTCGACGTGGGACGTGGACCTGCTCCAGCAGGTTGGCCAGGCGATGGGCAACGAGGTCTACGAGTACGGCGTGGACGTGCTGCTGGGGCCGGCGGAGAACACGCACCGCAACCCGCTCGGCGGGCGCAACTTCGAGTACTACTCCGAGGACCCGCTGGTGGCCGGCAAGATGGCCGCCGCCATGGTCACGGGCGTGCAGTCCCAGGGCGTCGGCACCTCGGCCAAGCACTTCGTCGCGAACGACGAGGAATGGAATCGCACGGTGATCGACGTCAAGGCGTCGCAGCGCGCCCTGCGCGAGATCTACCTGCGCCCGTTCGAGATCGTGGTCACCGAGGCCCAGCCGTGGACGATCATGTCGTCCTACAACAAGCTGAACGGCACGTACACGTCAGAGATCCCGGCGCTCATCACCGGCGTGCTGCGCACGGATTGGGGCTTCAAGGGCCTGGTGATGACCGACTGGTTCGGGGGCCGCGACGCGGTGGCCCAGATGAACGCGGGGAACGACCTGCTCGAGCCCGGTACGGCGGCGCAGCAGCAGGCGCTCCTGGCGGCCGTGAAGTCGGGCCAGCTCAAGATGGAGGTTCTCGATCGCAACGTCGAACGTGTGCTCGACCTGATCCTCAAGAGCCCGACGTTCAAGAAGGCCCCGCGCTCCGACAAGCCCGATCTCGCGGCCCACGCAAAGGTCGGCCGCGAAGCGGCGGCACAAGGGATGGTGCTGCTCAAGAACGGCGGCGCGCTGCCGCTGGCGGCGTCGGCGAAGACCGTCGCGCTGTTCGGCAACACCTCCTACGACATGATCACCGGCGGCACCGGCAGCGGCGACGTGAACAAGGCCTACTCGGTGTCGCTGGCGGAAGGGCTGAAGGACGCGGGGATCACGGCTGACGCGAAACTCGCGGATGCCTACGCCGCCCACATCGCCGAGGCGACGAAGAAGCGCCCGCCGACGCAGCAGTTCATGCTGCCGGCCCCGCTGCCCGAGATGACGGTGGCCGCCGCCGAGATCGCCCGGATCGCGAAGGACGCCGACCTGGGCCTCGTGACCATCGGCCGACGGTCCGGCGAGTTCCGCGACCGCGCCATCGACGGCGACTTCGAGCTCACCGCCGACGAAAAGGCCCTGATCAAGGCCGTGACCCAGGGGTTCCACGCCCGAGGGAAGAAGGCGGTGGTCGTGCTCAACGTCGGCGGCGTGGTCGAGACGGCCAGCTGGCGCGACGTGCCCGATGCCATCCTGCTCGCGTGGCAGCCTGGGCAGGAGGCCGGCCACGCGATTGCCGACGTCGTGACCGGCAAGGTGGCGCCTTCCGGCAAGCTCGCGACGACGTTCCCGATGAAGTACGCGGACGTGCCGTCTGCGCCGTACTTCCCCGGCAAGACGCTGCTCGGCCCCGACCCCGCCAGCAAGGGCAGTATCATGGACGGAGACCGGGCGGCGGAGGTCGAATACGTGGACGACATCTGGGTGGGCTACCGGCACTACGCGACCAAGCGCGTCAAGGCCGCGTACCCGTTCGGCTTCGGCCTGTCCTACACGACGTTCGCCTATTCCGACCTCAAGTTGAGCGGCACCGAGTTCGGGACGGGGCTGAGCGCGACGGTCACGATCAAGAACACGGGCAAGGCCTCGGGGCGAGAGGTGGTCCAGCTCTACGTGTCGGCGCCGGGCAAGTCGATGCCGAAGCCGGCCATCGAGCTGCGCGGCTTCGCGAAGACGAAGGCGCTGGCGCCGGGCGAGTCGCAGACGCTCACCTTCACGCTCACGCCGCGCGACCTCGCGTCGTTCGACGAGGCGTCGTCGTCGTGGGTGGCCGAGCCGGGCACCTACACCGTCAAGATCGGTGCGTCGTCCGAAGACATCCGGCAGTCGGCGACCTTCACGAAGGCGAACGAGGAGAAGGTCGGCACGGTGGCGGGGCCGGTCGGGGCGGCACGGTGAGCTCCCAGCCGGGAGCAGTGTTTTCATTGCAGGAGGGGGCGGGGGCTTTCCAACCAAAGGATGCAGTATGGGTATGAAACGAGCGGTTCAAGTCGCGGCGGTCGTGATGGCGGTCGGCTTCATGGCCGCCGTCTACGCGCAGGCGCCGGCACCGGCACCGGCGCCTGGCCAGGCCCCGGCGGCGGGGCAGCGAGCGGGGGCACCACAGGGACCACGGGTGGTCTCGCCGGAGATCCTCCCGGACAAGAGGGTCACGTTCAGGCTGCTGGCTCCCAAGGCCGGCACCGTGGTCCTGAACGGCAACTGGGACCAGGGCCTCAACATTCCGATGACCAAGGACGACCAGGGCATCTGGTCGGTGACCGTCGGCCCGCTCGGCGAGCAGCTGTGGGGCTACTCGTTCAACGTGGACGGCGTGAAGGTGAACGACCCGGGCAACGGCGAGTACCAGCGGGACGGCCAGCGGTACGACAACCTGCTCATGATCACCGGCCCGGCGTCGGATCCGTGGACGTTCAAGCCGGATATCCCGCACGGCACCGTGTCGGCGGTCTGGTACCCGTCGCCGATCCTGAAGGAGCCGTGGCGCCGGATGTACGTCTACACGCCGCCCGGCTACGAGTCGGGCACCGCGAAGTACCCGGTGTTCTACCTGCTGCACGGCGGCGGCGGTGACGAGGACGCGTGGGTCAACATGGGCCGCGCCAACATCATCCTCGACAACCTGATCGCGGCGGGCAAGTGCAAGCCGATGATCGTGGTCATGCCCAACGGCAACGCGCCCCAGATCGTGGCCCAGGGCTACGCCTACGGCCCGACGCCGCGGCCCGGCGCGACCACCGCGCCGGCGCCTCCGCCGGTCCAGGCGCAGCAGGGCGGCCTCGGGATGGGCCAGCGCGCTGGCGCCGCTCCCGCGGCCCCTGGCGCGCCTGGTGCCGCTCCCGGAGCCCGGGGCGCCGGAGCCACGCCGCGGCCGCCGCAGGTGTACGCCGGCTCGTATCCCAACAGCCTCGTGGCCGAGATCATTCCGTTCATCGAGAAGCACTACCGCGTGCTGCCGGGCAAGGACAACCGGGCGATCGCGGGCCTCTCGATGGGCGGCGGCCACACGACGATGGCCACGAACAACAACCCGGGGACGTTCGGCTGGATCGGCGTGTGGAGCGCCGGCGGCCAGGACACGCCGGAGTTCAACGCGGCCCTGGCGAAGATCAAGGCGGCGGGCGTGAAGCAGTACTGGATCGGCGCCGGCACCACCGACATGGCGTTGAAGGGGTCGGAAACCCTCAAGGGGCTGGCCGAGAAGGCGGGCCTGCCGACGTCGTTCCACACCTCGCCAGGCGCGCACTACTGGTTCATCTGGCGGGTGTTCCTCAGCGAGTTCGCGCCGATTCTCTTCCGCTGACGCGGTTGGACGGGTGAAGGCCACGCCGGGAGGGCAGGAGACGGCCCGCCCGGCGATGGCCCGACGGTCGGTGGCCCATTCCCGAGGCGACTCGGGGATGGGCCTTTTCGTTGTTCACTTCACGATTCCCGGGTTCTTGGTGCGGACGCTGTAGAGCGATGCGCGGGCGGCGATGAAGAGCGTCCGGCCGTCCTTCCCGCCGAACGCGACCTGGGTCGGCCGCTCGGGCACCTCGATCGTGTCGATCAGCGTGCCCGCGGGGCTGTACACCTCGATGTGCCCCGCCGCGACGTACACGTTGCCCTGGGCGTCCACCGCGAGCCCCTCCCCGCCCTGGTTCACGAAGACCTTGAAGTCGGTGAAGTTGCCGTCCGGACCGATCGTCCCGCGCCAGGTCGTCACGTCGGCCTCGCTCGTGACGTAGAACGGCTTGCCGGGCGCCGCAGGCGCCAGCCCGAACCCGCGAAGCAGGTCCGCGCTCTTCACGCCCCACGAGGTCGCCCCGGTGGCGAAATCCCTGCCCGCCGAAATGTAGGTGGTGCCATCCGGCGAGAGGTAGTGGAACGGCCGCGCCTGCGGCATCCCGGTCGCCTGGTCGTGCGCGATGCGCCAGTCGCCGACGGGAAGAACGGGCGTGAGCCCGGGCCGCGCGGCGGCATCGACGGCGGGGAGCAGGCGGAAACCGTCGAACGTCGATCCGGGCTTGAACGTGTAGACCGTGCCGTTCCCCGTGTACGACACGACCATGAGGTTGCCGGCCTTGTCGAACGCGAGGTTGATCGGGTCGAGCGGGGCGTCGTGCACCGTCTCGAGCTGCCTGGTTGCGTCGATCCAGCGATAGATGCGCTGGCGGTAGGCGTCGACGAAGTAGAAGTCGCCGGACGGGTGGACCGCTCCGCCCGAGATGTTGAAGAAGCCGCCCGAGAGTTTCTGCACCCTGGCGCCCGGCTCCAGCACGGGCGACGCCTTCGCGACCTTCGGCGCGGGCGGCGCGCCCGACATCGTCAGCCACGCGAATTCGCGCTGCCTGATCTCCGCGTTGTGGGTCTGGTCGAACACCGCCGCGTCGAACGCGACCTTGCTGTTGCTGTAGCAGTGGAAGTTCCTGAAGCGGATGTTCTTCGAGCCCGAGACCTTCACCGCCCAGGGGAAGGGCTGGTACGAGCTGATGACCCGGTAGATGTGGAAGTTGGCGAACGTGAGGTTCTCGGAGTTCTGGATCTCGAGGGGCAGCGCGAAGGGACCCTCGCCGCGCTCCTCCTCGGTCTGCAGGGCGTACACCGACCAGTTCGCCGCGTTCCTGAACTGCAGCTCATACCGGACATGGTGTTCGCTCGACATCTCGTAGATGCGCCCCTCGGTCGTGGTGTCCGACACCAGCATGCCGGCCATCGCGAAGGTGCTCGGCGTCCAGATGTCGAAGAACGTGCCGCCGCCGCCGTCGGTGACCCACAGGCTCGGGTACTGCCCGTCCCACCGCCGGTTCAAGTCGGGGTCGGCGGTGTGCGTGTTGTTGTAGGGCTGGGCGCGCGTCCCGTCGAGGTTGTTCGTGCCGTGGCCGCCCAGCAAGCGGACGTCGTTCATCATCGAGTTCGCGCCCGCCCGCCACTTCACGCCGACCGCCCGCGGGTTGATGCCGTTGGTGTAGACGCCGATCCCGATCATCACGTTCGTCCCGCCCGGCGGCGTCTCCACCATCGGCTTCGGGGCGCCGACGCCCTGGAACGCCTCGGTCCGGTCGGCGAGCACGAGGGCCGTGACGAGCGGCTGGAGGCCTATCAACACGGTGTCGGGCTTCAGCGCGAGCGTGTCGCTGATCACGTAGTAGCCCATCGGCAGGTAGATCGCCTTGTGGCTCGCGATCGCCTTGCGGAAGACCTCGGTGTCGTCGGTCACGCCGTCGCCCTTGGCGCCCAGCGCCTGGATGTTCGCCCAGGTGTCGGTCGGCGGCAGCGGGACGAGATCCGACTTCGCCGGCTCGGGCATGGCCTTCAGCGCCACTGCGTCGAACACGTCCTTCGTCTGCGGCGTCGCTCCCATGTCGGCGTAGTGCAGGCCGTGCGAGAAGGCCTTCACCTCGTAGGTTTCGCCCGGCCCGGCAAACGTCTTCCCGCTCTCGCGGAGCTTCGCGAACGCCGGCACGCGGCGGCACACGACGTTCTCCATGTTGATTTCCGTGCGGGCGTTGTCCTCCAGGCTGACGATGACCGCCGGCCCGGAGACGTCCTCCATCCGCGCGTCCTTGATCCACAGCTCGTCCGGGAACTTCGCGTCGATCGAGACGGCGGTCGGCACGCTCTTGAACGACGGGCGGACGAGCGTCAGCCCCGCCGCGTACTCGCGGATCGCCGCCTCTCGCTGGCCCTCGAAGTACACGTCCACGGCCGTGAACTGCCAGCCGGGCGAAGGGGTGCGCGTCCAGATGCCGTAGGTGCCCCCGAAGAACCGGACATCCTCCATGACGTTGCCCGTGTCGTGGACGCCGGCAATCCCGGGACCCACGTGAATGTCCATGTGGGCCAGGAAGCAGTGCTGGGCGTAGGTGCCGCGGACGGCGACCGCACCGGCGTTGCCCTCGCCGATCTCGATGTCGATGTTCGTCATCGCCGAGTAGAAGGTGCCGGCCCCGGCGTCGGAGGGCGGCCGGTTTGCGCCGCGGCCGCCCCCGGCCTGCGCGGCCGGCGGCTGGCCTCCCCGGGCGCCGGCCTGCGGCCCGGTTGCGCCCGTTGGCGGCCGCATCGTTCCAGGCCGGCCGCCCGCGAAGAACACCATCTGGCGCTCGGCGTTCTTGTCCTGGAACCCGGGCGTGTTCGGCGCCAGCAGGAACACCGGCCGGTTCTTCCCGTACCCGACGAGGCGGATCGACGGCCAGACGTAGACCGTCTTCGCGATCCGGTAGCGGCCCTCGGGCACGAACACGACGCCCTGGCCCACCGACTCCTGGGCACGGTCGATCGCACGCTGGATCGCGTCGCTGTCGTCGGCGACGCCGTCACCCTTCGCCCCGAGCGTGTCGAGGTGCACCGCCTTGGGGTCGACGAGGCGCGCCGTGTAGTAGGACGACCCGGCCCACGCCGGCGCGGCCAGCGCGAGGGCCGCCGCAACGAGCAGGATTCGTTTCATGGCTTTCGTTCCAGGGGCAGAGACGCTGGATGGACGATGGAGAGAACGGCGCGATGCTAGCAGGAGCGGCGGAGGTTGGCAACCGCCGCGCTGGCCGGCACTGGCCGCCGAGCTGGTCGCGCACCGGTGCCTTGACGACACCGCAGGACTCCGACATGATCGGCCACCAGACACGCCGCGCCGCGCCCGCGCGGCCTCGCCCTGGACGCGCACGTGACCAAGGAGCGAAGACGGTGAAAGGACCCGACATGCCAGGCCTCCTCGATCGGCGCCAGTTCGTCGGCCGCGTCATGACCGCCGGCGCCGCGCTGGCCGCGAGCGGGATCGCGCACGCCGGGCCGCAGGCCTCCGGCGACCCGGTCGCCCGCACGCGCTTCGGCCGCGTGCGCGGCGCGCGCCACGGACGCGTCGTCGTGTTCAAGGGGATCCCCTACGCCGGCTCACCGGCGGGGGAGTGGCGCTTCAAGCAGCCCCCGCCGCTGAAGGCGTGGCAGGGCGTTCGCGACGCCCTCGTGTACGGTCCGCAGTCGATGCAGCTTCCCGACCCGAACTGGCCCAAGGCGTGGAAGCCGGCCGTCTCGAACGAGGACTGCCTCTATCTCAACGTGTGGACGCCGGGCGTGGGCGATCGCCGCAACCGCCCCGTGATGTTCTACTCGCACGGCGGCGGCTTCGCCACGGGCAACGGCGGCGCCGACGTCCCCCCGCAGGACACGTCGCACGACGGCGCGGCGCTGGCGCGCGACTACGACGTCGTAGTCGTCACGCACAACCATCGGCTGAATCTCTTCGGGTACCTCCACCTGGGGGACGTCCTCGGCGAGGAGTACGCGGCGTCGGGCGTGGCGGGCATGCTGGATATCGCCGCGGCGCTCGCGTGGGTGCACGACAACATCGCCGAGTTCGGGGGCGATCCGGGGCGCGTGATGATCTGGGGCGAGTCGGGCGGGGGCGCCAAGACGTCGGCCCTCACCGCGATGCCGTCCGCCAAGGGGCTCTTCCACCGCGCGAGCATCGAGAGCGGTCCGACGCTGCGCCTCCGTTCGCGCGACTCGGCGAACGCGACGGCGGACGCCGTCCTCGCGGCGCTCGGCCTGTCGAAGACGCAGGCGCGCGAGATCCTGACGGTGCCGGCCGAGAAACTGCTCGAGGTCCAGCAGAAGCTGCCGCGCCGGCCGGCGGGCTCGCCGTCGGTCACCAGCGGATTGTCCGAGAGCCTCGGCTTCAGCCCGATGGTGGACGGACACCATATCCCGGCGAATCCGTACGACCCGGTCGCCACCCCGCTTTCGGCGGCGGTGCCGCTGATTGTCGGCACGAACAAGGACGAGACGCTCTTCATGTACCGCTCCAACAAGGAGGTCATGTCGCTCGACGCGGACGGTCTGCGCACGCGGCTCGAACCGACGCTTGGCGCGAAGACCGACCACGTGCTCGAGGTCTACCGGCGCACTCGGCCCCAGGCGACGCCCGCGGAGCTGTACATCGCGATCACCACGGCCCAGTGGATGGGCAGGGACGCGATCAGGCTGGCGGAGCGCAAGGCCGCGCTCTCCGCGGGACCGGTCTACATGTACGTGTTCGCCTACTCCGACCCGCCCGCCCAGGGCGTGGTCAGGGGCGCCGCGCACGCCTCCGAGATCCCCTTCAAGTTCGATCACGTCGAAGGCGATCCCTCGTCCCCCAGGGTGCGCGCCGCGAAGCACATGAGCGGGGCGTGGGCCAACTTCGCGCGGACGGGCACGCCCGGGCACGAGGGCATGCCCGCGTGGCCCGCCTACACCGTTGCGGAACGGGCGACGATGATCCTCGACGCCGAGTGCCGGGTCGAACGCGATCCCAATCGCGACGAGCGGCTGCTCTGGCAGGAGGGATGATGCGGCTCCTTCTCGCGTGCCTCGTCCTGGGGGCCGCCAGTTCCGCGGCCGGGCAGGCCCCGCCGATTCTGGAGCGCTGCACGCGGGAGCAGTTCCAGGCCGTGACGCTGGAGCGCGCGACCGTTCGTGACGTCTCTTTCGTGCAGGCGGGCACGTTCAGGGCCTCCCCCGCGGCGGCGCCGCTCGCGAACCTGCCCTCCTTCTGCCGCGTGCAGGCCAGCGTGACGACCTCCGCCGACTCGTTCGTCACCTTCGAGGTCTGGATCCCCGAACGGTGGAACACCAAACTCGTCGTCACCGGCAACGGCGGCTACGGCAACGTGCCGAGCTACCGCGACATGGGCAGCGCGCTCCTGCAGGGGTACGCGGCCGCCGGAGGCGACACGGGTCACCAGACGCCGACGCCCGACGATCTGCTCTGGGGCGAGGGCCACCCCGAGCGAATCGCCGACTGGGGCAGCCGCTCGATCCACGCGATCACCATCCCGGCCAGGCGCCTGGTCGAGCAGGCGGGCGGGACGTCGGTCCGCCGCGCCTACTTCTACGGCTGTTCCACCGGCGGACACCAGGCGTACGCGGAGATCCAGCGCTATCCCGGCGACTTCGACGGTGTCGTCGCGGGCGCGCCCGGGAACAACCGGGTGCGGCTGAACGCCGCCTTCCTGTGGCAGTTCCTGGCCAACCACGACCGAGGTTCGCCGGCGCCGATCCTCCCGCCGGCCAAGCTGCCAGCGATCACCGCGGCGGTGGTTGCGGCCTGCGACGGCCTCGACGGCGTGAAGGATGGCATCGTGGACGATCCGAGGGGTTGCCGGTTCGATCCCGCGACGCTCCTGTGCAAGGACGGCGACGCCGCCGGCTGCCTGACGGCCGCCCAGGTGGCCGCCGTGAAGAAGATGTACGAGGGGCCGAAGAATCCCCGGACGGGCCGGCAGGTCTATCCGGGCTGGCCGCCGAGCAGCGAGGCGCTGACGTCCCTGCCCGACGGGAGGCCGGGGTCGGGGTGGCAGCAGGTACCTGGGGCGGGGCCGAGCCGACCCGCGCCAACTTCTGGCGTTACTGGGTGTTCGGGAACCCCCAGGTCGACTGGTGGGCGTTCGACTTCGATCGCGATCTGCGGCTGGCCGACGAGAAGGTGGGCGGCCTGATCGACCAGGTGAACCCCGACCTCTCGCCGTTCAGGGCCAGGGGCGGGAAGGCCCTGGTCTACCAGGGCTGGCAAGACCCGGTCGTCAACGCGCTCGACACCATTGCCTACTACGAGCAGGTGCGGGCCGGCCAGGGCAGCCAGGCGAGGACCGACGAGTTCTTCCGCCTGTTCCTGGTGCCGGGGATGGGCCATTGCTCGGGCGGCACCGGCGCGACCTCCTTCGGCAACCAGGGCGGCGCGGCGCAACCGGTCGATGCGGACCACGACGTGCTGGCGGCGCTCGACGCCTGGGTCGAGAAGGGCGCGGCGCCCTCGCGCATCATCGCGTCCCGGGTGGAGGGTGGAAAGACGGTCCGCACCCGCCCGCTCTGCCCGTACCCGACGAAGGCCGTCTACAGCGGCCAGGGCAGCACCGACGAGGCGGCCTCGTTCACCTGCAGGTAACGCGCGGCACCGCGCAAGCACGGAGGCTTGCGCCACCAGGACGGTGAACGAGGAAGGCGCCCAGCTGCGGCCGGCCATGACAGCGTTTACAATGCACCCACGCGGCCGTCGCGGCCGCCGGGGTTGGGGGAAACACAGCGCAGGCCGCAAGTCGCGGGCCGCACGCCGGAATGGCGCTTGGAGGGAGTCGATGTCCAGGAACCTCGTGCTGCTTCTCGTTCTGCTGGCCGTATCGGGCGGGCCGGCCCTCGGGCAACAGGGCGACCGCCCGCCGTACCTGAATCCGGCGCTGCCGGTCGATCAGCGCGTCGACGACCTGGTCTCGCGCATGACGACCGAGGAGAAGGCGACGCAGTTCAGCAGCACGTCGGCTGCCATCCCGCGTCTCCAGATTCCCGCCTACAACTGGTGGAGCGAGGCGCTCCACGGTGTGGCGAACCAGGGGATCGCCACGGTCTTTCCGCAGACCATCGGTCTCGCGGCCGCATTCGACGAGCCGCTCCTCCTGCGGATCGCGACCACCATCAGCACCGAGGCGCGCGCGAAGTTCCACCAGTACCAGCGGACGGCGGCGGCGGCGCCCTCGTCCGGCGCGGCCCTGCCCGGCAGCGGCATGGGCGTGCGCCCAGGGCCGGCCGGCCTCGACTACTGGTCGCCGAACATCAACATCTTCCGCGACCCGCGCTGGGGCAGGGGCCAGGAGACCTATGGAGAAGACCCCTTCCTGACCGGGCGCCTCGGCCTGGCCTTCGTGCGCGGCCTGCAGGGCGACGATCCGAAGTACTTCAAGACGATTTCGACGCCCAAGCACTTCGCCGTGCACAGCGGCCCCGAGCCGACGCGGCACACGGTCGACGTGAAGGTCTCCCTCCACGACATGGAGGACACCTACCTCCCGGCGTTCCGCCAGACCGTGGTCGAAGGGAAGGCGGATTCGGTGATGTGCGCGTACAACAGCATCAACGGCGAGCCGGCGTGCGCCAACACGTTCCTGCTCGGCGACACGCTGCGCGGCGCCTGGAAGTTCAACGGGTACGTCGTCTCCGACTGCGGCGCGATCGGCGACATCAACCGCAACCACAAGTTCGTCGCGACCATCGAGGACTCGGCGGCGATCTCGCTCAAGCGCGGGACCGACCTCGACTGCGGCGCCGACACGCAGGGCTACCTGACCGCCCTCCAGAAGGGCCTGATCAGCCAGCAGGACGCCGACGTCAACCTCAAGCGCCTCTTCAAGGCCCGGTTCCAGCTGGGCATGTTCGACCCGCCCGAGATGGTCAAGTACGCGCAGATCCCGTTCTCCGAGAACGACAGCGCCGCCAACCGCGAACTGGCGCGCAAGGCCGCGCGCGAGGCGATGGTGCTGTTGAAGAACGACGGCGCCCTGCCGCTCAAGTCGTCGCTGAAGCGGATCGCCATCGTCGGGCCGCTGGCCGACTCGATCCCCGCGCTCGAGGGCAACTACAACGGCACGTCGTCGCACTACGTGACGCCGGTGGACGGCATTCGCAGGCAGTTCCCCTCGGCCCAGGTCACCTACACGCCCGGGACGATGTTCCTGCGCAGCCCGGTCACGATTCCCGCGTCGGCCTATCGCACGGAGGACGGGAAGCCCGGCGTGACGGCTGTGTACTTCAACACCAAGGACCTGTCCGGGAGCCCCGCGGCCACGCGCGTCGAAGCGCAGATCGGGCCGGCGTCCGGTGCCGGGATGTTCGGCGGCGGCGCGCGGCTGCCGGAAGGCGTCGGCGCGGGCGACTTCTCCGCGCGCTGGACCGGGATTCTGAAGGCCGAGGAGACGAGCAGCTACAGCCTGGTGATCAGCGGTGCGGGCGGCGTCCGCGTGTCGCTGGACGGGAAGCCCGTGATCGACGACTGGGTGGAGCGGGCCGCCGGCGGCCGCGGCGCCCCGCAGGATCCGGCCGTCGCCGCGGCCCGCAGCGCGGTCGTCACGCTCGAGAAGGGCAGGGACTACGCGCTCAAGGTGGAGTTCTTCCGCACGGCGTCGGCGGCTCCCGCGGTCCCGGCCGGCGCCAGGGCCGGCGCCCCCGCGCCCGGAGCCGGCGCCCGGGGCGGCGCCCGCGGCGGGATGTTCGGCCCGTCGGGACCGACGCTCTCGTGGCGGTCGGGCGTGAGCAGCGTCGCTGACGCCGTCGCCGCCGCGAAGCAGGCTGACGCGGTCATCGCCGTCGTCGGCTACACCAGGGAGATCGAGGGCGAGGAGATGGCCGGCCGCACGCTTCCCGAGGGGTTCGTTGGAGGGGACCGCACCTCGATCGACCTTCCCAAGGACGAGCAAGCGCTCGTGGAAGCCGTGAAGGCCGCCGGGAAGCCGCTGGTGATCGTGCTGATGAACGGCAGCGCGGTGGGCGTGAACTGGGCCCAGCAGAACGCCAACGCCATCCTGGAAGCCTGGTATCCGGGCGAAGAGGGCGGCACGGCGATCGCCGAGACGCTGTCGGGCGCCAACAACCCCGCGGGCCGCCTGCCCGTGACCTTCTACAAGAGCGTGAACGACCTGCCCCCGTTCGACGACTACGCGATGAAAGGACGCACGTACCGGTACTTCGAAGGCCAGCCGCTCTACCCGTTCGGCTACGGCCTGAGCTACTCGAAGTTCGCTTACGGCAACGCCAGGCTCTCCACGCCCACGCTCAAGGCGGGCGGCGATCTGCAGGTGGACGTGGACGTCCGGAACACGAGCGGGGCCGCGGGCGACGAGGTCGTGCAGGTCTATCTCGTGTTCCCGAAGCTCCCCGGCGCGCCGCTGCGGGCCCTGCGCGGCTTCGAGCGCGTGTCGATCCAGCCGGGCGCGACCCGGCACGTGCGCGTGGCGATCGCCGCGCGCGACCTGAGCATGGTGAACGAGGAAGGCACGCGGCTGGTGGCCGCCGGCGCCTACAAGGTATTCGTGGGCGGCGGCCAGCCCGGAACCGGCGCGGCAGGCGTCGAGCTGCCGCTGACGATCCAGGGCGAGCAGAGGCTTCCGAGGTAGACGGGACGCCTCGCGCGTCCCGGGCGGGTGGACACGTCATGAGCTCACGATTGCACGGTGCGCTGTCGGCCGCACTCCTGGCGATACTCGTCGCCGGGGCGGCGTACGCGCAGCCGCCGCTCGCCGCCACGCCTCCCATGGGCTGGAACAGCTGGGATTCGTTCGGCACCACGGTCACCGAGGCCGAGGTGAAGGCCAACGCCGACTACATGGCGACGCATCTCGCGTCGCACGGCTGGCACTACGTGGTGGTGGACATTCAATGGTCTGAGCCCAACCCCAAGGCCCACGGCTATCGGCCGGACGCCGATCTCGTCATGGACGGCTACGGCCGCCTGATGCCCGCCCCCAACCGGTTTCCCTCGTCCGCGGACGGCCGGGGATTCAAGCCGCTCGCGGACTACGTGCACGGGCTCGGCCTGAAGTTCGGCATCCACATCATGCGCGGCATCCCGCGGCGCGCCGTGGATGCCGACCTGCCGATCTACAACAGCACCTACAAGGCCGCCGCCGTCGCCGACAAGGCGTCGGTCTGCCCGTGGAACACCGACATGTACGGCGTCGACGTCAGCAAGCCGGGAGGCCGCGACTACTACGATTCGATCGTGGGGCTCTACGCGTCGTGGGGCGTCGATTTCATCAAGGCCGACGACATGTTCGGCCGTGGCCAGGCGGGCGACCACAGCGCCGAGATCGACGCCCTGAGCCAGTCCATCCGGAAGGCCGGCCGCCCCATCGTGCTCAGCCTCTCACCCGGGACGCGCGACGACAGCCAGGCCGGCTTCCTGGCCGCGCGGGCGCAGATGTGGCGCATCTCCGACGACTTCTGGGACCGCTGGGTGGACCTGGAGAACCAGTTCCCGCGCCTGGATCGATGGAGCGTCCACGCGAAGCCTGGGCACTGGCCCGATGCGGACATGCTCCCGCTGGGCCGGATCGGCATCCGGGCCGAGCGTGGCGAGCCGCGGATGTCGCTGCTCACCCACGACGAGCAGATCACGCTCATGACGCTGTGGTCGATCGCGCGTTCGCCGCTCATGTTCGGAGGCAACCTGCCCGACAACGACGCCTTCACGTTGTCGCTGATCACCAACGACGAAGTCCTGGCGGTCAATCAGGGGGCCGCGGCCCCCCGGCAACTCTTTGCCAAGGGACCCCAGGTGGCGTGGGTGGCGGATGCGCCTTCGCCACGCGCGAAGTACGTCGCGGTGTTCAACCTCGGCGGCACGGCGGACGAGCAGGTCCGCATCGACTGGACGGACGTGGGCCTCGGTGGCAGGTGCGTGATCCGCGATCTCTGGGCGCGACGGGACCTCGGAACGGCCGACGCCGGTTCGGTGTTCCGGGTGAAGCCCCACGGCGCGGCGCTCTACCGGCTGACGTGCGCTCCATGAGCCGGCGGGCCAACACGCTTCGCGCCCGGCATGCCTGAGGACAGGGTATGAGGTCCCGCTGCACCCAGGGGCCGCCCGCTACTATCGCGAGAAGGGCTACATGAAGTAGCCCGATCAGCGAACCGACACGACGGTGACCGACTTCGGGTCGAGCGTCAAGGTCACCTGGTCGCCCTGGACCCTCGCCGAGACGGGCTTCGGCACCACCGTCTTCGGCGCCTCGAACGTGTTCACGCTGTCCACGGCGGCCGCCGTCAGGGTTTCACCCGCCACGGTCTTGGGGCTGATGCCGGCCAGGCGCGCCGAGATGTCGACCGGGCGCGTCGGGTCGACGTTCGTGAGCGCCAGCCACAGCACGCCGCTGGCGTCCCTGGCGGCGATGGCGTCCACCCGCGGCAGCGTGATCGTGCCTTGCGTGTAAGTGCCGGCGTCGAAGGTCACCGGCACGAAGGTCGAATCCTGGAACGGCACGTACATCTTGAACACGTAGTACGTCGGCGTCAGGACCATCTTCTCCTTGTCGGTGAGGATCATCGCCTGCAGCACGTTGACCATCTGGGCGATGTTCGCCATGCGCACGCGGTCGGCGTGGCGCGCGAAGATGTTGAGGTTGAGCGCCGCCAGCACGGCGTCGCGCACGCTGTTCTGCTGCACCAGGAAGGCCGGATTGCTGCCGGGCAGCGGCGCGTACCAGCTGCCCCATTCATCGACGGCGAGCGCGACCTTCTTCTGCGGATCGTACTTGTCCATGATGGCCGAGTGCGTCGCGATGATCTTCTCCATGTCGAGCGTGGCCTTGAGGATCCGGCTGTACTCGGTCTCGCCGAACCCGACGGACTTGTACTTGGCGTTCCAGTCCACGACCGTGTAGTTGTGCAGCGACAGGCCGTCGATGTCCCAGCTCCAGGTGTGGTCCCTCCAGGCCTTCATGATCGTGTCGGTCCACTGCGTCCACCTCGGCTCGTCGCCACCGCCGGGCCCGACGGCGATCTTCAGCATCTGATCCGTCTTCTCCTGGGCCGGGTTGAAGTTCCGGACGAAGCGGCTGTACACCTTGAGCTGACTCAGGTAGTAGTCGGCCGTCATGTTGCCGCCGCAATCCCAGCTCTCGTTGCCGATGCCCAGGAAGGCGATCTTGTACGGCGCGGGATGCCCGTTGGCTTTTCGTTCCATACCGAGCGTCGTCGGTTGCCCGGTGGTCAGGTACTCCAGCCACTCGGACGCTTCCTGCGGCGTTCCCGACCCGACGTTCGCCGAAAGGTAGGCCTCGCTCCCGATCTGGCCCATGAAGTCCAGGAACTCGTGCGAACCGAACGCGTTCGACTCGGTGACGCCGCCCCAGCTCGGATTGAGCGTGACGGCGCGCTGCGGGCCGATGCCCTTGCGCCAGTGGTAGTCGTCGGCGTAGCAGCCGCCGGGCCAGCGCACGTTCGGCACCTTGATCGCCTTGAGAGCGTTGACGACGTCGTTCCGGATGCCGCGGGTGTTGCGAATCGTCGAGTTGGGTCCGACCCACACGCCTTCGTAGACGCCGGTGCCGAGATGCTCGGCGAACTGGCCGAAGATGTGGCGGTTGATCTTCGCGCCACTCTTGGAGGCGTCGACGGTCAACTGGATCTGATCCGCGGCGAGCACGACCCCGGAGCGACTGGCGCCGATGACCAGCAAGCCGAGCACGAGGAGACCGGTCAAGGCAGTGAGATCGATCGGACGACGCTGCTTCATTGGACTACCTCCGTGTGCGCGGGCTCGTCGCCTGTCGGTGCGACATGGTCGAGTGTCAACCCAGAGGACGGGCAACGGCCGTCTTTCGGGAAACCACAGAGATACGCGAGATCACAGAGGACACTGAACACATCCCGCTACAGGCTTCGACGGCGCCGCCTCGGAGAGGCGGCGAGCCAGCCGGGCGTGCGTGCCGCGGAGACGAAGCCGGCCCGTTTCTTCGGCTGCGTCTCCGCGGCATCACGCCCGGCTGCGGCCGACCGTTGGCCGGCCGCGTCGAAGCCGAAGCCTTGGCATCACACGCGCGGTCGGATTCCTGTGATTGTTCCGGGTTCCTGGTCTCCGTGGTCTCTGTGAACTCCGTGGTTTTCCAAGTGGCTCTGCATCGGGCCATCTGCGCTCGGTATCGCTGACGCGTCGTCGGTTCGCCGCGGCCTGGACCTGGGCCCAGGCCACGACCGAACCCAGCACCATCAGCACGACAGCATGCGCTTCATGTCCAACCTGCCTATCTCACGTCGAACTGGTACACCGTGATGCTGGCGGCCGGCAGCGTGACCCTGCGCGGCGCCTGCGGCAGCGTCGTGACGATTGGCGCGGCCGGCGGCCCGCCGAACCGGGCGGGCCCTGCCGCCGCGGGTGCCGGCGCCGCCCCCGCCGGGGCAACCAGTTGGAGCACCCTCGCGGGCCCGCTGGCCTGGACGCCGACGAGCGTGAACTCGCACTCCTGCGGCGCCTCGGTAGGATTGACCACCGAGATGGCGATCTTCCTGCGGTCGGCGCTCAGCGCGGCGAAGACGTCCAGCGGATAGGTGGGGCTCCCCGACGGACGCGCCGAGTTGTCGATGCCGACCACGCCCTTCGTCCGAACCTGCTGGGAACTCCCGGTGACGGCCACCGGCAGCGCGCCGGCGAAGTGGTCGTGCAGCGCCTTCATGACCTGGCCTTCCATGCGGAGGCCGATCGCCTCGCCGCCGGCGTCGCTGGCCACCGTGCCCATGCCGCCCGTGGCCACCGCCAGGCCCACCTTGTCCGAGTGCCGGAAGAACTCCTGGTAGACGAGCGCGTTGGTCAGCGAATTCAGCATCGGGTGGCTGGCCGGCGCGGGACCGTTCCCGACCGCCCGGTTCCGGGGCGACCACTCGTCGAAGGCGAACCGGATGTCCTTGTCCTTCAGGGAAGGCATCCGCTTCACGTACTCGTCCCACGCCTCGAACTTGTACTCGACGCGGTTCGCCAGGCGGCGCACCTTGAGCGCGAGCGGCTCGTCCGAATTGACGAACTGCAGCGTGGCCGGGTCGATCACCAGGTTGGGGTAGCCGTAGAAGTGCTCGCCGAGGAAGTCGATGTAGTCGGCGGAGGTCTTCAGCAGCGCGCCCGTCCAGTCCTCGCGTGACTCGAAGGCGAACGGCAGCGGCAGGTCCTCCGTCAGGCGCCCTGCGAAGGTGCCGAGCTGCCGGTTCTCGATGTAGCACCACGACGCCTCCTCGGGCGTCGCGCCCGAGGCAATCACCTTGATGGTCGGATCGACCTTCCTCATGGCCTTGACCATGAGGTTGTGCTTGTCGGGGTACTGGGTGATGGACATGTGGCCCCACTGCCACGGTCCGTACATCTCGTTGCCGACGCCCCAGATCTTCACGCCGTAGGGCGCGGGGTGTCCGTTCGACGCGCGCACCTGCCCGAGCCGGCTCGTCGCGGCGCCGTTGACGTACTCGACCTCCTCGGCGGCCGAGTGGGCATCGCCCAGGCCGGAGTTCACGGCGAGGTACGGTTCCGCGCCGACGAGGCGGCAGAACGTCACGAAATCGTCGATGCCCATGTCGTTCGATTCCATGCCGCTCCACGCCAGCTCGCGCCGCGGCGGGCGACGGTCGCGGTCGCCGATCCCGTCGCGCCAGTCGTAGGCGGAGACGAAGTTCCCGCCGGGCCACCGCGCAATCTCGATGCCCAGCTCCTTCAAGTAGCGGATCGTGGCGGCCCTGAAGCCCGAGACGTTGTCCGCGGGCATCAGCGACGCGACCCCGACGTGGAACGAACCGCTGCCGGTGCCGACAATCTCGAAGCGGCCGTCGCTCGCGTCGGCTGCGGCCGTGAACTTCAGGGGGACCCTGACGTAGGCTGCCGTCAACGCCGGGGCGGCGATCGTCTGGCGGTCTCCCAGGCTCGGGCCCCAGATCAGGCTCACGGACACCCTGGTCCCCGGTGTGCCTGCCAGCGCCACGCGCCCGGTGTATGCCCTGCCGGCCTGGAGCGTCAGGCCCGACTGGCTGATGCCGTGCGGCGTCGCCCCGTCGAGGCGGACGAGCGGGCTCCACTCGCCCACGTAGGGGCGGGTCTTGTCCATGACGACGAACGCGTCGGGGCCGACGGGTGTCCACCGGCGCTGCGGTCCGCGCCGGCCGAATCCGCCGGTCGGGGCGGCGGGGTCGGTCTTCGATGTGACCAGGTTGAAGAACTTGCGGTCGGCCAGCATCTCGGCCCACACGGAGGTCGTGGCCGGCTCCATGAACCCGCCGAACACCAGCCTGGTGATGGGCGGCCCCACGCGCGTCGCGTCGATCGTGGCCGTCACCGGCCCTTCGACATTGTCCGGGACCGTCGCGAGCGGAGCCGGCGGGCGTTGCGCGACGACGGTGCCCGCGCCGATGAGCACGAGCAGCGAGAACAGGACCGACCGCCCCACGCTGCGCATGTCCATGCTCCGATCGGGTGACGCGCTGGCGGCGCGTCTCGAGCTTCCGGTGTGTTGCGCCGTGATGAGTGAGAGGTGATGATCCCTACCGGAACAAGCGAGGGGCGAAGTCCCTGAAGCAGCGCCTCCACGTCAGCCACTCGTGGGCGGTGCCGGGCGATTCGAAGTAGACGTTCTTGATGCCCGCCTGCGTCAGCTGGTCGCTGAACGTCTTGGTGCCTTGTCCCTCCATCGACCCGATGCCGAGGAAGAGCACCTTCACCTGCTTGTTGAACGCCGCGGCATCGGCGAACACCCCGCCGTTCGACGTCTTCGGGTCGAAGCCGCCCCGGCCGCCGCTGCTGCCGCTGAACCCGCCGATGTAAGCGAACTTGTCCAGGTTGCCCAGGGCCGTCGTGAACGTCTGCATGCCGCCCATGGAGAGCCCGGCCATCGCGCGGTTCTCGCGGCCGGGCGCGACCCTGAACGTGCTCTCCACCATCGGGACCAGGTCGGTCAGCATCATCTCGGTGAACACCGAGCTGCTCAGCGGGCCCATGCCGCCGGCGCGGGCGCCGGCGGGGGCCGTTGGAGCACCGGTGCCGCGGGCCCCGGCCGGCGGCGCCGCCGGTGCGCCGGCCGCTCGGGGCGGCGGCGGGGGTTGCGGCACGGCCTGCGTGAGCGTGCCCCGGGCCCCGTAGAGCGCGGCGCTCTCGCCCGGCTTCACGGCGTTCAGGTTGTCCATCACGATGATGAAGGGCTTGGCCTTCTTCTCCGCGATCAGGTTGTCCATGATCACGTCGACTTTGCCCTGCGTGTGCCAGCCCTGCTCGTTCTCGCCCCAGCCGTGCATGAGGTACAGGACCGGGTACCGCGCCTTCGGGTTGGTGTCGTAGTCGGGCGGCGTGTAGATGTAGGCCCTCCGCCACGCGCCGGTCACCTTCGAGAAGTACCAGCGCTGGCGCACCTGCCCGTGCGGCACCTGCTGCAGGGTGTAGTACGCCGAGTCGGCTTCCGGGACCTCGATGCCGCTGTTGTCGAAGCCCGAGCCGAAGAACGTGCGCGTGGCCGGGTCGGCCACGACGGCGCCGTCGATCGAGATCGTGTAGTAGTGGAACCCCACGACCTGCGGCGGCGTCGTCACGTACCAGAGTCCGTCGGGCTCCTTGGTCATGGGGAAGCCCGGTCCGAGCCGCACGCTCACCTTCTGTGCGTCGGGGGCGTTCACGCGGAACGTGACCCGGCTGTCGGGGAAGATGCAGGGATACGGGGCGTTCGGGATGTTGAGCGCGTTCGGCTTGCAGTCGGCCGGGGGCTGGCCCCAGGCGCCGGCTGACAGCAGTGCGGACGCGAAGACCGCCAGGAGCAGAGTCCTCTTCACAAGCCCTCCTCGTGCGACGACGTCGTTCGGTGCCGATGTTTGCGGGGGCCTCCGTCGGAGCCGCCGGGCACGCGACGATGCGATCCGCGTCCGCGCGGCGGGGCGTCCGGCCCCGCCACCGACGCGCAGTGTACGCGCTTCCATCCAGGCAGTCAATCGTCGCGCGTCACGCGCGCGTCACGGTTCCATCCCCGATTGACGGCTGGCGTTAAACGCTTACATCCAGGGCCCGAACAGCACCCCCGCCGTCGGCGTCGGAGGCCCCGCCCTCTCCTGGCGAGTCACGACGGCGTGGCGGCCGGGCCGGTGGATTCCCGCAGGACCAGCTCGGGATCGATGACGAATTCGTGGGCGCGGAGCGCCTTCTCGTCGTTCATCAAGCACTCGCAAATCGTCCGCCCGATCTCGTCTCTCGGGATGTGCACCGTCGTCAGGGGCGGATCGCAGAACTGGGCGAGCTTGACGTTGTCGAACCCCGTGATCGACACGTCCTCGGGCACGCGGAGGCCGCGGTCGCGCAGCTCGCGCAGCGCGCCCACCGCCATCAGGTCGTTGACGCAGACGATCGCGGTCGGGCGCGGGTCCGCGGACAGGAGGGTCCGCGCCGCGAGGCGGCCGCCCTCGAGCGAATCGGCGTCGGCCGCGGTCTGGACGCGGAGGTCGGGATACCGCGCCGTCGCCTCCAGCAGCACCTTGGCGCGTTCGTCGATGGGCGCCAGCGTCGAGTGGTGCCCCACGAAGCCCATCCGCCGGTGCCCCAGGCTGTACAAGTAGGAGATCACCTTCTGCATGCCGCGCCGGTAGTTCACGCGGATGTTCGTGATGTTCCGCACCGGCCTGCCGACGTCGTAGAAGACGACCGGGATCCGGTTGCCGGTGAGCTCTTCGATCAGGTGCGAATCCATCTCGGACACGATGGCGGCCAACCCCGCCACGCGGCGGCCGATCATCAGCCGGACGCTCGTCACCAGCCGCTCCGAGCTGTAGTCGGTGTTGGCCATGACGAGCTCGTAGCCTGCGCTGTGCGCGCCGGCTTCCACGGCCTTGTAGATGTCGAGGAAGAACGGGTTCTCGATGTTCGAGACGATCACGCCGATGTTGCGGCTCTTGCCGCCGGCGAGACTCCGGGCGTGCAGGTTCGGGCTGTACCTGAGTTCTTCGACGGCCTTCAGGACGCGGGCGCGCGTCGTGCCCTTGACGAGCCCCGCGTTGTTGAGCACGCGCGACACGGTGGCGGTGGAGACGCGGGCGCGCCGCGCGACCTGCTCGAGTTTCATAACTGGGTCACGATCCTACGCGCGGAGGGCGCGCACGCAACACTCCTGGCGAATCGGCGTCGCGGCCGGCTTGCGGCGCCAGGGCCGTTTCGAACCTCGCGACGCCACCTCGCCGATGTGCGAAGCGCCCGTAGTATCTCACGCGCGCAAATCGGTGTCGGAGCTGTTTTTTTCGGGAGGCGCGGTGGAGTGGCGATTTCTGCGATCGGCGTTTCTGCAATCCGCGCGCGCCGCCCCAAAAAACAGCTCCGACGTATAATCCGGGGAGCGTTCGGGGCCCGGAGGGCAGAGGATTACCGATGATCACCGAGAATCTCGCGTCGACGTGCGCCGACAACATCCGCATCCTGGCGGCCGCCATGGTGGAAAAGGCCAAGTCCGGCCACCCGGGCGGCGCCATGGGCGGGGCGGACTTCATCCACGTGCTCTTCTCCGACTTCCTGGTCTACGACCCGGACGACATGGCGTGGCCCCATCGCGACCGCTTCTTCCTGGATCCCGGCCACATGTCGCCCATGCTCTATTCGATCCTGCACCTGGCCGGCCGCTACAGCACGGACGACCTGAAGGCGTTCCGGCAGTGGGACAGCCCGACGCCGGGCCACCCCGAGCGCGACGTCCTGCGGGGCGTCGAGAACACCTCCGGCCCTCTCGGCCAGGGGCACGCGATGGCCGTCGGCGCGGCCATCGCCGAGCGCTTCCTGGCGGCGCGCTTCGGCGAGTGGCTCGCGCACAAGACCTTCGTGTACGTGTCGGACGGCGCCATCCAGGAGGAGATCTCCCAGGCGACCGGACGAATCGCCGGCCACCTCGGCCTGGCGAACGTGGTCATGTTCTACGACTCGAACGGCATCCAGCTGTCCCACGCGTGCAGCGACGTCACGAGCGAGGACACCGCGCGCAAGTACGAGGCGTGGGGCTGGCGCACCGAGACGATCCCAGGCAACGACCCTTCCGCCATCCACGCCGCGCTCGCGCGGGCGGTGGCCGAGACGGAGAAGCCGACGCTCATCATCGGCACGACCGTCATGGGCAAGGGCGCGGTGACCGAGGCGGGCGAACCGTACGAAGGCAAGTGCGCCACGCACGGGATGCCGCTGAGCGAAGCGGGCGCCTCCTTTGCGAACACCGTGCGGAACCTGGGCGGAGATCCCGAGACCCCGTTCGCGGTGTTTCCCGAGGTGGCCGCGCACTACGCCGCCGTCAAGGAAGCCAAGCGCCGGCTGGCCGCCGCGCGCAAGGCGCGGCAGGCGGCGTGGGAGGCGGCGAATCCGGCCGCCGCGCAGACGCTGCGCGCCTTCCTCTCCGGCCAGGTCCCGCCCATCGACTACGCGGCGCTGGCCGCGGCGATGCCGGCCAATTCCTCGACGCGCAACGCCTCGGCGAAGGTGCTCGCCGAGTACGCCAGGCGCATCGACAACATGATCGTGGCGTCGGCGGATCTTTCCAACAGCGACAAGACGGACGGGTTCCTGAAGGGGACGACGATCTTCAGGAGGGGCGACTTCTCGGGCAAGTTCCTCCAGGTCGGCGTGTCGGAGCTGACGATGGCGGCGCTCGCCAACGGGATGGCGCTGCACGGCGGCGTGATCCCGGTGTGCGCCACCTTCTTCGTGTTCTCCGACTACATGAAGCCGGCGGTGAGGCTGTCGGCGCTGATGGGACTGCCGGTCAAGTTCGTCTGGTCGCACGACGCGTTCAGGGTGGGCGAAGACGGGCCGACGCACCAGCCGGTCGAGCAGGAAGCGCAGATCCGGCTGCTCGAGAAGCTGCGCAACCCGGCCGGCCGACCCAGCGCGCTCGTGCTGCGCCCGGCCGACGGCGCCGAGACGGTGGTTGCCTGGCGGATGGCGCTCGAGAACCAGTCGACGCCGACGGCGCTGCTCTTCTCGCGCCAGAACGTCGCCGACCTCCCCGCCCGCGGCGCGTCGCGCTACGCCGACGCGTGCGCCGCCGCGCGCGGCGCCTACGTCGTGACCGACGAGGGCGGCACGCCCGACGTCGTGCTCGTCGCCAACGGGTCCGAGGTCTCGACGCTGGTGGAGGCCCAACAGGCCCTGTCGGCCGAGGACCACCTGCGGGTGCGGATCGTGTCGGTGATTTCCGACGCCCTGTTCGCCGCGCAGCCGCAGGACTACCAGGAGTCGGTGCTGCCGTTCGGCGTGCCGACCTTCGGGCTGACGGCCGGCCATCCGGCTGCGCTGGCCGGCGTGGTCGGCCCCCTCGGGACGGTCGTGGGGATGACGCGGTTCGGGGCGTCGGCGCCCTACAAGGTGCTCGACGAGAAGTTCGGGTACACGAAGGCCAGCGTCGTGGCCAAGGTGAGGGCGTACCTGAAGGACTACCCGGCGGCGCTGGCCAGGCTCGCCGCGCTGCCAGCCGCGCGGTGACCGTCCGCCTGAGTGCGCGCGGCCAATCTACTTCGGCACGCGGCTCGGGGCCCGCAGCGTCGCGCCCGGCCTCTTCAGCGAGACGCTGATGCGCTCCGACGGCTTGACGCCGCTCGGCAGCGCGTACGTGATGAGGTATTGGCTCGACAGGTCGTCGGCCACCTGCTGCAGGCCGTCCGGGAAGCCTGGCACCGACAGGATCGGGACGCGGCGCCCCCCGGACTGCTGCAGCGCGTCCGCGATGCTGAGGGACATCGGGACGCGGATGCTCATGCTGAGGGGCGCAGACCCTGCCGTCCCGAACGACACCGCCCAGAACTGCGCCTTGCTCTTCGCGATCTCGTTGAGGAGGTACTCCGGGTCCGCCACCGCCATACCCTGTTCGGTGGTCACGAGCACGATGACCGGACGCGCGGGCTTTTCCTTCGCGACCTGCTTCGCCACTTCGAAGATCGCGTCGGGCACGCCGCCGGTGCTCAGGGGATGGCTCAGAGGCAGGTTGCGGATCCCGTCGATGAGCACGTCCGGGTTCGAGATGAAGTTGACCAGTCTTTCTGCGCGCCGCGAGATCATGTACAGGGCGATGTCTGCCGATGGACACATTCTCGTGACGAAGTCGGCGAGGCCCTGGCGCACCTCGGTGGCGCCGACCAGGGGATGATCGACCATCAGCGCCAGCCGCATCCTCTCGGACGCCGGCGCGACCGACAGGATCTCGTGCACCCTGCCGCCTTCCTTCACGGCGAAGTCGGCCGGGGTGAGGCCCGGCACGGCGTGACCCTGGCCGTCCACCACGGTCACGTAGACCGTGCGGATGGTCGGCCCGGCAGCCGAGACGGAGACGATCGCGGCGACACCGAGCATCGCCGCACAGGCGAGGGCGACCGCGATCACTCTGCGCATGGGACCCTCCGAAAAAAAGACGCCCGAAGCCGAGAGGCGCCGGCCTCCGGCTTCGGGCCCGTGAACGGCAGGTCTACCAACCCGCCCGCGATGGCCGTTTACGATTCGGAGTCGTACCCCACGACTCCGAATCGCGGCCTCTCTCATCTAAACCGGCACCGCCTTCTTGCCGTCCCAGCCGAGCGAGTGGCCTTCCTTGACGGCGAGGCGCCCGAGCAGGCAGGGCAGCGTGACGTTGAACCCGGGCCCCGTGATGTCGGCCGCCGGGCTCTTGCGCGACTTGACGCAATCCAGGAAGTTCCGGGCGTGCGCCTTCGTATGCGGGTCGTCGTTGTAGTTCTCGTCCTGCCGGAGGTTCTTGGCCTCGATCGGCGCGGGCGGCGGCGTCTGCGGCGCGGCGCCAGCCCGAGCGCCAGCCCGAGCCCCGCCGGCGCCGGCGGCTGCCGGCGGCATGCCGCCCCTCTGCGGCTGCGGCAGGATGCGGTAGCCGGAGCGGTTCACGTGGAGCACGCCCTTCGTGCCGTAGAAGTAGTTGCCGTTCGTCGGGAAATCCGTGCTCGGCAGCTGGATGTTCGTGAACGTCATCAGGAAATCGTCGTACTGCCACGCGGCAGTGAAGACGTCGGGGAACTGCTCGGGATCCTTCGGGAAGCCCACGTACTGCGCCGACGCGGCCGTGTGGATCGGGGCCTTGCCGTCGGCCTTCATCGCCAGCAGGGCGATGTCGGTCAGGTGGACGCCCCAGTCCGTCATCAGCCCGCCGCCGTACATGTAGAAGCCGCGCCAGCGGAGGTAGCTCGGCGAGAACGGATGCCGGGGAGCCGAACCCTGGAACATCTCCCAATCGAGATCTTCCGGCACCGGCGCCGTCGGCTGCATCACCCCGCCGTAGCTGCCCGGCTGGTTCAGGACGCAGTGGGAGACCTTCCCGATGTAGCCGTCCTGGATCATCTTCGCGCACTCCTGGAAGTGCGCGCCGCTGCGCTGCTGCACGCCGAGCTGCACGATCCTCTTGTACTTCTTGGCCGCCTCGACCGCCATGAGCGCGTCTTCGATCGTGTGCGTCATCGGCTTCTCGACGTAGCAGTCCTTGCCCGCCGCGCACGCCTGCGCCACGATCGGGCCGTGCCAATGGTCCGGGGTCGTGATCAGGACGGCATCGATGTCCTTGCGGTCGAGGATGCGCCTGTAGTCGCCGTAGCCCTCGACCTTGCCGCCCATCGCCTTCAACGCCTGGTCGAGCCGCGTCTTGCGAACGTCGCACGCGGCGACGAACTCGCAGTCGGGGTGCGACTGGAAGAACCGGGTGTCCATCTGTCCGCGCGTCCCGGTCCCGATGACCGCCATCCGGACCTTGTCGTTCTGGCCGAGCACGCTGCGGGAGCTCGACGCCACCGCCGCCGTCATCGCGATTGTCTTGAGAAACTCGCGTCTGTTCTCCATGCGAAGACTCCTATTGCTGTTCATCAGCGGTTCAATTGACCTTCGGGTGCGACGCCGTGCTGCCCTCGGTCCTGCCCATCACCCACTTCACGCCCTCCAGGTAGTGCTTGCGCACCAGCGGGTCTTCCCAGGCCTCCTTGGTGTGGCCGAGGCTGGAGTAGAACACGCGGCCCTTCCCGTACATCTTCGACCACGCGAGCGCCTGGTCCTTGTCCTCGCGCGTGCTCTTGACGCCGTACTGCGGTTTCACGTAGTCGAGCTTCGTCTCGTCCATCCGCATCAGCACGTTGACCTTGTCGCGCGACCACTGCTTCGGCGAGTACATCTCGTCGTACAGCCTGAGGTACTTCGGGAAGTGCTGCATGGCCGGGAAGCTCGGGTCCTCGACGATGACCGGCGCGTCGAACGTGCCCCAGGGGTGAGCCTGGAACCAGCCGCCGATCATCTCGGCGTACTCGGGCCAGTCGTAGTTGGCGTCCAGCGACGCATGGGCCACCACCAGCCCCTTGCCGTCGCGGACGAACGAGAGCAGCGCCTCCTTCTGCTCGTCGTCCAGCTTCCAGCTGCCGGTGCAGTTGACCAGCACGATGGCGTCGAAGAAGGGGAGCGAGTGGCCCTCGCCCCGGTAGTTGTCCTTGTTGGTGACCCATTCCATGTCGGTCCGGATTTCCGTGTCCCAGACGCCGGATTCCTTCCCGAGATTCCAGAACATGGCCAGCCCGTCGGAGGTCGAGCCGTGATGGTAGCCCCTGGTCATGCCCAGGACCAGGAGGTGCTTGATGGGTGCCGGCGCCGGGCCGCCGCGCCCCCCGGGCACAACCGCCCGCTGACCCGCCTGGGCGCCGGCCCGTTGACCGGGCGCTGCGGGCGCTCCCGCCTGGCCCCTCGCGCCGGGCTGGCCCGGCGTCGGCTGCGCTCCGGCTTGCGGCGCGGCCTGTGGCGGCGCCTGCGGCGCCGTCTGTGCGGAGAACACGCCGGTCATGAGCACGACGGCTCCCGCCACCAGGAAGATGAGAACGGTCATCCAGAACGACGTCTTTCGCATAGTTTCCCCCTCGAGTCGAAGCCCGATGCGGGCTTCGCTACTTGCTCGGCTTCGTGTCCGGCAATTCCTTCACGGCGATCACCCTCCAGCGCCAGAAGCCGCCGGCGCGCCACCGCTCGCCGCCGTGGATCTGGATGGCAATCGATCCTTCGGTCGCGCCGTCGATGGCGTGGTTCTCGGTGTCGGTGCCCTGGAACATGATCTCGTCGTTGAGCCACGTGGTGATGCGGGGCGGGTTGCCTTCGATCCGCGCGCGCACGCTGTTCCACGCCTCCCGCTTCCAGGCCTTCTGCCAGTTCTCGGTCCTCTTCGCCTGGATCTCCTGCCGCTGTTCCGGTGTCAGGTTCGCCCAGGCGGGTCCGTTCATGTTGACGCCGGTGAGCCTCTCGCCGTAGATGCCGGCCACCATCGTCCCGCCGGGGAGGTAGTCCAGCATGACCTGGTAGCCGCGGCCGGCTTCGTCGGACCAGAAGAACAGCCCGCTGTCACAGCCCCAGTCCGCCTTGACCTCCATGTAGACCTCGGCGTTCCGGTACTTCTTGTCGGTCAGCAGGATGCCGCCCTGGCCGAGCGGCTGCTGCGTTCCCAGGATCATGCCCTGCATCACGTGATAGTCGGGGGTCGTCCCATGGTGGTTCGTCTTGCTGACGTGCCAGCCGGCGAGGTCCTTGCCGTTGAAGATGGGGGTGAAGCCGACGGGAACCCTGGCGGGGGGTTCGTCGTTGGTCACGGGGACGGCCACCACGCCGCGCCCACCCATCGCCGGTTGTTGCGCCCCGGCCGCAGCCGGCGCGGCAGCACCCCGCTGCCCGGCCGCCGGCTGCTGCGCAGACAAGGTGATCATGACGAGCGCCAGCACCAGTGCGCCGGCGAGAACCGACACCAGCATCTTCATCGTGTTCCTCCCGTCTTACTGGAAGAGCTTCGGCGCGAGTTCGCTCAGGTAGATGCGCCAGTTGGCCCACGTGTGGCCGCCCTGGTTGAAGGTGAACGTGTGGTTGATGCCGACCTTGGTCAGCAGCGCGTCGAGGTTCTTGCTGCCTTCGACGCAGATCTGGTCCGCCTGGCCGCAGCCGACGTAATAGTACTTCAAGCCCGCCTTTTTGATCGCCTGCAGCTTGTCGGTGATGTCCTCGCGGGTTCCCATGCTGAACACGCCGATGTAGCTGAAGGTTTCGGGGTGGGCATTGGAGGCGGCGAGGGTGTGCCCCCCGCCCATCGACAAGCCGGCGATCGCGCGGTTGTCCTTGTTGCGGGTCACGCGGTAGTGGCTCTCGATGTAGGGGATGACGTCCTTGACGAGGCTCTCGGGAAAGAGCCCGCCGCCCACGCCGCCACCGCCGGCACGAGCGCCGGGAGCGGCAGCCTGAGCGCCGGGAGCGGCAGCGGCCCGCGGCGGCGCGGCCGCACCAGGAGCAGCGGCGGCCGGCGGCGCCCCGGGGGCGCCCGGACCTGCACCGCGGGGCGCGGGCATGGGCATGGCGCCCTCGACCCGGGGAACCGGCCCGAACCCGGGGGCCATCTGCTGATAGCCGTTGCCGTTGGTCATGACCACGAGCATCGGCTTCGCCTTCTTGTCGGCGATCAGGCCGTCCATGATCAGGCTGGCGCGACCCATGTTGTACCAGGCGTCTTCGTCGCCGCCCGCGCCGTGGAGCAGGTACAGCACCGGGTAGGGCTGCTTGCTGTCGTCGTAGCCGGCCGGGGTGTAGACGTACATCCGCCGCTTGAGCTTCAGCGTCGGCGAGTCGTACCACACCATGTTCACGTTGCCGTGGGGGATGTCGCGGATCTGGTAGTTCTGCGAGAACGGCCCGTCGATGAAGAAGATGTTCGCGTACCGGGTGCCGTCACGGCGGATGTTGGCGTTGCCCGGATCGAGCGTCGAGACGCCGTTGACGGAATACGTGTAGCCCCACAGCTCCGGCGTCAGCGGCCCGACGGCCGCGGACCAAATGCCGTCGGCGTCCTTCTCCATCTTGACGTTCCGGCCGTCGGGCCAGTCGCCGTTGAGGGTGACCTCGGTGGCGTTCGGCGCGCGAAGGCGGAACGTCACGGTATTGTCCGGCTTGACTTCGGGAGACACGACGCGCGGCAATGCCTGCATGCCCGCGCGCGCTCCAGGGGCCTGCCCGGGGCCCCCGGGGGCGCCCGGTGCCTGGGGGGCCTGGGCCCGCGTTGCGGTCGTCGGAAGGATGAATGCCAGCGCCAACAGCGCCACGACGAATGCGAGTGCTCGTTTCATCGACGGGGCCCCATTCCTTTCTCAGCACGGTGGGTGTGCGGGCCGCCCCGGGCCGTGCCCCTGACGGGTATCCCGCAAAGACGAGGGGCCACCTCGATGGTGGCCCCTCGTGCGACGAACGGTGACGTCAGAACGTCAGAACGAGAAGCGAATCTGCAACTGGACGGTCATCGGAGAAAGCGTGCCGGTGACCGCGCCGAACCCGGTGGCGTTCGGCTTCAGGTAAATCGGGTTCAAGGTGCCATCCGCGAGGTACTGCGGGTTCTTGACAACCTGGCTGACCGGGTTGTCGTAGGTCACCGTGGTGTTCCGCGAGGTGTACGTCGACGAGTTCAACGCGTTGTAGAACTCGGCGCGGAACTGGAAGTTGCGCGACCCGCCAAGGCGGATGTTCTTCGCCAGCGACAGGTCCCACACGGACTGGAAGCACCCGTGCATGTAGTTCCGGCCCGACTCCAGGCCGGTGCTGCCGTAGGTCGGCCCGGCGAACGCCGCCGTGTTGAACTGCTGGTACTGATTGCTCGAGCAGCCGCTGCCCGGATCACCGACGATCAAGATCCGTGCGGGGTAATCCGGCGACCCGGTCAGGTTCACGGAACCGCCGTTGTTCTGGTAGCTGTAGCCGATCGAGTACGCATTGCCCGTCTGCGCGGTCCAGACGCCGGAGAGCTGCCAGTCGTTGATGACGTAGGCGAGCGCCTTCCCGCCCCCCGACGAGGGGTGCGTGTTGGGCAGGGCCCACACGAAGTTGCCCTTGAAGATGTGGGTGGCAGTGGCCTGGGCGGCCATCAGGGTCTCGAACTGCTTCTGATCCGCACGCAGGCCGACCGTGCCGTCGGCCCGGTGCTCGATGCGCTGCGTGACCGAGTAGTCGGCGGAGTAGTTGCCCTTGTCATAGAGCGTCCAGTTCCAGTTCAAGCCGGCCGCGAAGCCCTTGTTGAACCGGCGCTGGAGCGAGAACTGGAGGCCGTGCATGGTGCGGTAGAAGTTGGCCGCGAACTGGTTGATCGCGTTGTACCCCTTGTAGCTACGCAGCAGGGTGGTGGTGTACGCGCTCGCGCCCGGCGTCGTGCTGGTCCCGAGCGTCGGGTCCTGGTACTGGGGCAGGTACGCCCGTCCGAGGTCGACCATGTTCAGGTTGGTCACCTGCTGGCCGCCCTGGGCGCCCTGGCTGTCGTACTGGTGCTGCCCGACGTAGGAGACGTCGACGACGAACGAGTGCGGCAGCTCGACCTGGCTCCCGACGTTCCACTGCGCGGACGAGGGCAGGTTCGGGTTCGCATACCGGTAGATGGTCAGCGTCGGCACGCCCTTGGAAGCGACGCCCTGTCCCACGGTCTGCAGCGTGCCGAACGTCAGCGTCGTGCTCTCCGCGGTCGGCGGGTTGGCCGACTGGCTCATCGTGTAGTTCCCCTCGACCCGGTCGTAGAAGATCCCGAAGCCGCCGCGGAGGATCCACTTCCCGCCGTCCGCCAGCTGGTACGCGAACCCGACCCGCGGGGCGAGCTTCAGGGCGGGATACTCGAAGTTGTACTCGCTGATCCCCTGGCCCTGCTGCTTGATGCCGTTGGTCGCGCTCCCCGTTCCGGGGACGGCCTGGCCGATCAGGCCGGACGTGCCGGCGCCCAGCAACTGACCGGTCACCGGGTTCATCGCCTGGCGACTGTTTCCCGAGCACACCGTGAGGCCGCCCGTGCACCCGGGCACGTAGAGCTGCGGGGCGGCCGACGCCTGCCACTGGTCCGGGAAGAAGTTCGACGCCTGCCCGTACGTGTCGTGCTCCGGCTGGAGGTGGACGAACCGCACGCCGTAGTCCAGCGTGAACCGGCTGTTGACCTTCCAGTTGTCCTGGATGTACGGCTCGATCCCGATGTACGCGATGCCCGACTCGATGAACTTCGAGGCCTGGGCGTAGCTGCTGAAGGCCCCGATGGCGATGTTGGAGTAGCCGAAGCTCGTGTCGTTCGGGTTGTTGGTGTCCTCGCCGAAGTTGATCGTGCCCATCGGCGCCACGCCCTGGGTCATGTTCTGCGCCTTGAAGCTGTGGTTGAAGGCCACGCCGGTCTTGAAGGTGTGCGACCCGCGGACGTGCGTGAGGCTGGCCGCCAGGTCCCACGTCTTGTTCACGTTGAACCACCCGGGATACTGGGGGGTTTGCGGGGTGTTCTGCGCCCGGGTGCCGTAGGTGACCTGCTGCGGCAGCTCGATCCGGTTGTTGACGTAGAACGGCGCCACGATCGTCGGCAGCGAGGAGGCCATCCAGTAGTCCGGGTTGACGTCCCGGTTCGTCGTGTAGATGTCGGGAATCCCCGCCAGCCCGATATCGTTGCGATTCGACGCCTTGGACGTGTAGACGGACTCGTAGAAGTTCTGCGTGTGCCCGTAGATCACTTCGAGGAAGGTCTTCGAGCCCATGTTGTAGTTGGCCGACGCCGAGTACGTCGTGACCCAGGGCGCCTGGTTGCCCAGGGAATCGTTCAGGCCGGGGATCGCGAGGCCGCCGGTCCCCGACTGCCCCACCACGCCGAATTGCGCCGGCGTGCCGGAGTTCCCGTTCTGCGCGTTCATCTTGAACGCGACGCGCAGGCTCGACGCGATCTGGTAGTCCACGCGCAGGGCCGGCTGGTACGACAGCGACTTGAGCGTGGGGCTGTACTGGCGGACGTTGTAGTTCGTGCCGCCCTGGGCAACGTTCGGCGTGATCGCGACCATGTTCAGCAGCGCCATGCCGGGCGCATACAAGCGGTTCGCCGGGATCTTCCCCAGCACCCCGCCGTCCTTGAAGCAGCCCGCCGTGTTCGTGGCCGAGCACGGTTGACCGCTCAGCGGGTCTCTGATGTACGGGTACGGCTTCCCGAGGTTGTCGAGCGACTGCGAGAAGTCGCCCGCCCGCTCGAGCGCCGTCGGCACGCGGAAGGTCTGCTCCGCATTGCCGCCCGTGCGCGGCCGCATCTCGTGGCTGTAGAAGAAGAACAGCTTGTTGTTGCCCCCGGGCTTCCCGATGGGGCCGCCCACGGAGAAGCCGTAGTCGCGCTGTTTCGAGACCGCCTTCGGGTTGCCCACCTGTTCGTTGTACCAGGAGTTCTTGTTCCAGCTCGAGTTCCGCTCCACGTCGTACACGCTGCCGCGGAACCGGTTGGTGCCGGCCTTGGTCACCGACAGGATCTGGATGCCGCTCGACCGCCCGTACTCGGCCTGGTAAGCGGAGGTCAGGACTTTCACCTCGGAGACCGCGTCCGTGTTCATCGCGAGCATCTGCCCGTTGTTGCCCGTGTCCATCGCCGAGATGCCGTCCATCATGATGTTGGCGTAGCCGCCGCCGCCGATCCGTTCGACCCCGGCCATGGCCGCCGAGTTCGCCTGCACGCCCGGCGTCAGCACGGCGAGGTCCCGGAAGTTGCGGCTGGAGATCGGCAGGTTCTCGACCTGCTGGGTCGGGATGGTGAAGGAGCGCTCGCCGCTCGCGGCCTGCATCAGCGCCGTCTCGCCCACGACCACGACCGTTTCGCTGAGGGCGCCGACCTCGATGACCATCGGCGGAAGCGCGAGGCGGTCGCCCGAGCTCACGGCGATGCCCGAGACCTTCATGCTCTTGAAGCCCTCCAGGCTGACCGTCACCGAGTAGGTGTCGGGCATCGTGCCCGGAAAGATGAAGCTGCCGCTGGCGTCGGTGGTCGTCTCGCCCACCTGCACGCCGCGGCTGTCACTAGTCAGGATGACCGAGGCGCCGGGGACGACGCTCCCCTGCGCGTCTTTGACGGTGCCCGTAACTGTCGCGGTGGTGACCTGCGCTAGAACGATGCACGGGATGAGTGCGAACCCGATGACCAGGGCCGCCAGGAACTGGAACCTCTTCAGCAGCATTCCCCCTCCTTGTTCGAGAGACACCTGGGGTCAGGCGTCCTCCACGCAGACTGCTACTACGATGCGCACGCCGATTCGAGCCGAGCCTGATGAGCCATTGAAGGGGGCCGCAATGCTCGTGTCACTGCAGCCGTCTGACCACGCGCCGCGCGACGAACAGTACGCCGACCTACGGAGGCGCGATCGACGCGGCTGCAAGCCACCCGTGAATGCAGCCGTTCTCACTACGCGCGACGCACACGCACGCCGAACTTGCACGAAGGGACATCGACGCGGCTGCAAGCCACCCGTGAATGCAGCCGTCTCACCACACGCGACGCACACGCACGCCGAACTTGCACGGGAAGGACGAGGGGGGCCGAGACGCTCGCGACAGTGCGGCCCACGGGCTCCCGATTGCCGAACCCGGGCTCCGCGCCGCCATTGTGTGCGGGCTACACAGCCGAGGCGCGGCAATCATAGGACATTTCCGTCGAGAGTTCCATCGTTCTCTTTCCGGCCTGCGATCCACCGGCCAGGCGCCGCCAACCTCGCCCCTTCGTAGGCGTTCACGGCCGCCACGAGGGCCTCGATGTTCGCGCTCGGCGCGCCGGGCGGCATGCCCCCGCCGCACGACACGATCAGGCGCGTCTTGTCGCCGGCGCCCTCCAGCATCCCGGTCACCGCCTTCGCCACGTCGGCCGGCGTGCCCGCGGCCAGGACGTCGCGCGGCGGGATGTTCCCCACGAGGGTGACCGCGTTCCCCGTCCAGGCCCTCATCTCGTCGAGCGTGTGCTGCGGCCCGAAGTTCAGCAGGTTGATGCCGATGCCCGACAGGCACGGCGCGCAGGCCTTGCACGGGGCGTCGTTGTGGAAGAACTTGACGGTGACGTCGGTGTCGAAGACGCGCGCCAGGTACGGCAGCGCGAACGCCTCGAAGTCGCTGCGGCTGATGAACCCGACGATGTCGTCGAGCACGAGAATCCCGTCGATCGACGGGAAGCACTCGCGCTGCCAGGCCACCCAGTCCACCAGGAAGTCGGTGACCAGCGAGAGGAGGCGGCGGCTGAAATCGGGCGCCGTCTTGATGGCCAGGAGGAACTCCGTCATCCCCATCAGGAACGCGGCGACGTTGAGCGGGCCGCGGGCCACCGCGAAGCGGATCTGGTGCCCGGCCCCTTCGATGTCCGGCCGGAGGCGTCGCAGGCGGTTGACCACGAACGGGAGGAGCCCGTGCCTGCGGGGGTCCGGCGTCTCCAGGCGCTCGAGGTCCGCGTGCGACCACAGGACCTTGCCGGGCGAGGGGAACTCGTTCTCGCCCCACAGCATGCGCGCCCCGAAGGCCGACGGCTCGGTGCACATCCCGTACTCGGACCAGAAGCCGGGCAGCATCATCGCCTGCGGGAAGGCGTGGATCGCCGCGAGGTTGGCCTCCAGGTACACCGGGTCGCTCGTGTAGTAGTCGAGGATCGTGTGGCCCGCCCAGTTGGGAAGCCACGGGCTGTCGACAATGAAGCCGATCGGGAGCGGCCGGACGGCCTCGCCCCGGATCACCGCGACCAGCGTGGCCCACTCCCGTGCGTTCATCAGGGTCCTTCACCCGGGCCACGCGCCAAGCCGGCCCTCGACGTGGGAGGGTTCGACCGGGCGACGTTCACGGCGATTCGGCGCTCGATCTGGCGCGCCGTTTCGCTGCTGGCAAGCTGGATGTCCGTGAGGTCGATCTGTCGGTCCGAACTCTATTGACTGCCGGGGTGGCTGTCAAGCGCAAAGCCCGTCCCAGAAGGATGTGGACGATGCGGCAGGGACGCTCGCGGGCGGCAAGTGGCGCCCCCTGACGGGTATCCGCAAAGACGAGGGGCCACCTCGATGGTGGCCCCTCGTGCGACGAACGGTGACGTCAGAACGTCAGAACGAGAAGCGAATCTGCAACTGGACGGTCATCGGAGAAAGCGTGCCGGTGACCGCGCCGAACCCGGTGGCGTTCGGCTTCAAGTACTTCGGGTTCAAGGTGCCATCCGCGAGGTACTGCGGGTTCTGGATGGTCTTGCTGACCGGGTTGTCGTAGGTCACCGTGGTGTTCCGCGAGGTGTACGTCGACGAGTTCAACGCGTTGTAGAACTCGGCGCGGAACTGGAAGTTGCGCGACCCGCCGAGGCGGATGTTCTTCGCCAGCGACAGGTCCCACACGGACTGGAAGCACCCGTGCATGTAGTTCCGGCCCGACTCCAGGCCGGTGCTGCCGTAGGTCGGCCCGGTGAACGCCGCCGTGTTGAACTGCTGGTACTGATTGTTCGAGCAGCCGCTGCCCGGATCACCGACGATCAGGATGCGTGCGGGGTAATCCGGCGACCCGGTCAGGTTCACGGAACCGCCGTTGTTCTGGTAGCTGTAGCCGATCGAGTACGCATTGCCCGTCTGCGCGGTCCAGACGCCGGAGAGCTGCCAGTCGTTGATGACGTAGGCGAGCGCCTTCCCGCCCCCCGACGAGGGGTGCGTGTTGGGCAGGGCCCACACGAAGTTGCCCTTGAAGATGTGGGTGGCAGTGGCCTGGGCGGCCATCAGGGTCTCGAACTGCTTCTGATCCGCACGCAGGCCGACCGTGCCGTCGGCCCGGTGCTCGATGCGCTGGGTGACCGAGTAGTCGGCGGAGTAGTTGCCCTTGTCATAGAGCGTCCAGTTCCAGTTCAGGCCGGCCGCGAAGCCCTTGTTGAACCGGCGCTGGAGCGAGAACTGGAGGCCGTGCATGGTGCGGTAGAAGTTGGCCGCGAACTGGTTGATCGCGTTGTACCCCTTGTAGCTACGCAGCAGGGTGGTGGTGTACGCGCTCGCGCCCGGCGTCGTGCTGGTCCCGAGCGTCGGGTCCTGGTACTCGGGCAGGTACGCCCGTCCGAGGTCGACCATGTTCAGGTTGGTCACCTGCTGGCCGCCCTGGGCGCCCTGGCTGTCGTACTGGTGCTGCCCGACGTAGGAGACGTCGACGACGAACGAGTGCGGCAGCTCGACCTGGCTCCCGACGTTCCACTGCGCGGACGAGGGCAGGTTCGGGTTCGCATACCGGTAGATGGTCAGCGTCGGCACGCCCTTGGAAGCGACGCCCTGTCCCACGGTCTGCAGCGTGCCGAACGTCAGCGTCGTGCTCTCCGCGGTCGGCGGGTTGGCCGACTGGCTCATCGTGTAGTTCCCCTCGACCCGGTCGTAGAAGATCCCGAAGCCGCCGCGGAGGATCCACTTCCCGCCGTCCGCCAGCTGGTACGCGAACCCGACCCGCGGGGCGAGCTTCAGGGCGGGATACTCGAAGTTGTACTGGCTGATCCCCTGGCCCTGGAGCTTGATGCCGTTGGTCGCGCTCCCCGTTCCGGGGACGGCCTGGCCGATCAGGCCGGACGTGCCGGCGCCCAGCAACTGACCCGTCACCGGGTTCTTCGCCTGGCGACTGTTTCCCGAGCACACCGTGAGGCCGCCCGTGCACCCGGGCACGTAGAGCTGCGGGGCGGCCGACGCCTGCCACTGGTCCGGGAAGAAGTTCGACGCCTGCCCGTACGTGTCGTGCTCCGGCTGGAGGTGGACGAACCGCACGCCGTAGTCCAGCGTGAACCGGCTGTTGACCTTCCAGTTGTCCTGGATGTACGGCTCGATCCCGATGTACGCGATGCCCGACTCGATGAACTTCGAGGCCTGGGCGTAGCTGCTGAAGGCCCCGATGGCGATGTTGGAGTAGCCGAAGCTCGTGTCGTTCGGGTTGTTGGTGTCCTCGCCGAAGTTGATCGTGCCCATCGGCGCCACGCCCTGGGTCATGTTCTGCGCCTTGAAGCTGTGGTTGAAGGCCACGCCGGTCTTGAAGGTGTGCGACCCGCGGACGTGCGTGAGGCTGGCCGCCAGGTCCCACGTCTTGTTCACGTTGAACCACCCGGGATACTGGGGGGTTTGCGGGGTGTTCTGCGCCCGGGTGCCGTAGGTGACCTGCTGCGGCAGCTCGATCCGGTTGTTGACGTAGAACGGCGCCACGATCGTCGGCAGCGAGGAGGCCATCCAGTAGTCCGGGTTGACGTCCCGGTTCGTCGTGTAGATGTCGGGAATCCCCGCCAGCCCGATATCGTTGCGATTCGACGCCTTGGACGTGTAGACGGACTCGTAGAAGTTCTGCGTGTGCCCGTAGATCACTTCGAGGAAGGTCTTCGAGCCCATGTTGTAGTTGGCCGACGCCGAGTACGTCGTGACCCAGGGCGCCTGGTTGCCCAGGGAATCGTTCAGGCCGGGGATCGCGAGGCCGCCGGTCCCCGACTGCCCCACCACGCCGAATTGCGCCGGCGTGCCGGAGTTCCCGTTCTGCGCGTTCATCTTGAACGCGACGCGCAGGCTCGACGCGATCTGGTAGTCCACGCGCAGGGCCGGCTGGTACGACAGCGACTTGAGCGTGGGGCTGTACTGGCGGACGTTGTAGTTCGTGACCTGGTTGTAGTTCGGCGTGATCGCGACCATGTTCAGCAGCGCCATGCCCGGCGCATACAGACGGTTCGCCGGGATCTTCCCCAGCACCCCGCCGTCCTGGAAGCAGCCCGACGTGTTCGAGGCCGAGCACGGTTTACCGCTCAGCGGGTCCCTGATGTACGGGTACGGCTTCCCGAGGTTGTCGAGCGACTGCGAGAAGTCGCCCGCCCGCTCGAGCGCCGTCGGCACGCGGAAGGTCTGCTCCGCATTGCCGCCCGTGCGCGGCCGCATCTCGTGGCTGTAGAAGAAGAACAGCTTGTTGTTGCCCCCGGGCTTCCCGATGGGGCCGCCCACGGAGAAGCCGTAGTCGCGCTGTTTCGAGACCGCCTTCGGGTTGCCCACCTGTTCGTTGTACCAGGAGTTCTTGTTCCAGCTCGAGTTCCGCTCCACGTCGTACACGCTGCCGCGGAACCGGTTGGTGCCGGCCTTGGTCACCGACAGGATCTGGATGCCGCTCGACCGCCCGTACTCGGCCTGGTAAGCGGAGGTCAGGACTTTCACCTCGGAGACCGCGTCCGTGTTCATCGCGAGCATCTGCCCGTTGTTGCCCGTGTCCATCGCCGAGATGCCGTCCATCATGATGTTGGCATAGCCGCCGCCGCCAATCCGTTCGACCCCGGCCATGGCCGCCGAGTTCGCCTGCACGCCCGGCGTCAGCACGGCGAGGTCCCGGAAGTTGCGGCTGGAGATCGGCAGGTTCTCGACCTGCTGGGTCGGGATGGTGAAGGAGCGCTCGCCGCTCGCGGCCTGCATCAGCGCCGTCTCGCCCACGACCACGACCGTTTCGCTGAGGGCGCCGACCTCGATGACCATCGGCGGAAGCGCGAGGCGGTCGCCCGAGCTCACGGCGATGCCCGAGACCTTCATGCTCTTGAAGCCCTCCAGGCTGACCGTCACCGAGTAGGTGTCGGGCATCGTGCCCGGAAAGATGAAGCTGCCGCTGGCGTCGGTGGTCGTCTCGCCCACCTGCACGCCGCGGCTGTCACTAGTCAGGATGACCGAGGCGCCGGGGACGACGCTCCCCTGCGCGTCTTTGACGGTGCCCGTGACTGTTGCGGTGGTAACCTGCCCGAGCACGATGCACGGGATGAGTGCGAGCCCGATGACCAGGGCCGCCAGGATCCGAGATCTCTTCATCTGCATTCCCCCTCCTAGTTGACAGGCGCCTGAGTTCAGGCGCCAAAGCCGAGACGACGACGAATGCGTACGCCGAGTCCGAGCCGAGCCTGAAAGCAGCCAGCCACGACCGTAGACGCCGATTCGAGCCTGAAGAGCCTCTGACCGGGGCCGCAATCCCACCCGATTGCAGCGGTGTGACGACGCGCCGCTCGACGACCACGCATGCCGATCCGACGATCACGCACGCCGATCCGACGATCACGAACGCCGATCTGACGAGGGAGGACGCCGAAGGGGGCCTGCGCACTCGCGTGACGACAGCCGGCCGACGACGCACCGGCTAACGACGTTGAACGCCGACGTGACGACTACGTACGCCGATCTGACGAGGAAGGACGACCGAACGCCGCCGAGCCGCCGCTCGAGCGACGCGCACACCGACCTGAAACGGAAGGACCGACAGTTGAGGGCTGACCGAACGCAGCTGCCGTCATCGCATTCGCGCTACGCGATTCGGACGGGCCAATCATAGGACATATCCGTCACGAGTTCCACCCTCATTCGAACGACAGACAGCACACACCCCGTACTCATGCCCGTCCTTCACCCAGGCGACGCGCAACGTCGGCCCTCGACGTCGGAGGGTTCGACCGGGCGACGTTCACGGCGATTCGGCGCTCGATCTGGCGCGCCGTTTCGCTGCTGGCAAGCTGGATGTCCGTGAGGTCGATCTGTCGGTCCGAACTCTATTGACTGCCGGGGTGGCTGTCAAGCGCAAAGCCCGCGCAAAGACGCCCCGGTAGAGACCGTCCCTGAAGGGTGTGGACGACGCCGCCGGATCGTGCGTATCCTGTGGTCCGTCTTCGCCGCCCGTCAGTTGAACGTCGCGATCGCGCCACGTTGGCCTTCGTCTGAACACTGCGAGGTTGGACCATGTGCAAGACCACGTTGGCGACCGCCCCTGGCGCCAGGAGCCTGGTGTCGGGGCCTGCGCCCTGTCGTCGCCGGGCGCCGGCGTCGGGAGCGGGTGCGCTCGTCGCCGGCCTCGTCCTCGCCCTCCTGCCGGCGGCGGCGCATGCCCAGGAAACATGGGCCCGTGCCGGCTCGTCGCCGGCCGGGCGCTTCGTGGAGTTCGCGCCTACGCCGGGGGCGTTTCGCATCGCCGAGGGCGGCGCGGCGGCGCCAATCCTGGTCGACCCGGGAGACTACGCCGGCGTGCGCAGGGTCGCCGACGACCTGCGGGCAGACGTCGCCAGGGTCACCGGCCTCACCCCCGACCTCCTGGCCGCCCGCCCGGCGCGCGCGCGCGACGTCATCGTCGTGGGCACGCTGGGGCGCAGTGCGCTCGTCCAACGTCTGGTCGACGCCCGCAAGGTGGACGTCGGCGCGATCCGCGGCCGATGGGAGTCGTCCGTCATCCAGGTGGTGGAGCGCCCCTGGCCGGGCGTGGAGCGGGCGCTCGTGGTCGTAGGCAGCGACAAGCGCGGCACCATCTTCGGCGTCTACGACGTCTCGGAGCAGGCCGGCGTGTCGCCCTGGTACTGGTGGGCCGACGTGCCGGTGCGGCACCGCGACCAGGTGTTCGTGCGGGCCGGACGCTACGTGCGCGGCGAGCCCGCGGTGCGCTACCGGGGGCTGTTCATCAACGACGAGGCGCCCGCGCTCAGCGGGTGGGCGAAGGAGACGTTCGGCGGGTTCAACCATCAGTTCTACGCCCGCGTCTTCGAACTGCTGCTCCGGCTGAAGGCGAACATGCTCTGGCCGGCGATGTGGGGCAGCGCGTTCGCCGACGACGACAAGCAGAGTCCCGCCCTCGCCGACGAGTACGGCATCGTCATCGGCACCTCGCACCACGAGCCGATGATGCGGGCGCACGACGAATGGCGGCGCTACGGCGCCGGCCCGTGGAACTACGCCGACAACGCGGACCGCCTGCGGACGTTCTGGACCGAGGGCATCCGGCGCACGGCCGGCTACGAGAGCATCGTCACGCTCGGCATGCGCGGCGACGGCGACGCGCCGATGTCGCAGGAGGCCAACGTCGCGCTGCTGGAGCGCATCGTCTCGGACCAGCGTGCGATCCTCGCCGCCAGCCGGCCCGGAGGGTTGGCCGCCGTGCCCCAGGTGTGGGCCCTCTACAAGGAAGTGCAGGACTACTACGAGAAGGGCATGCGGGTGCCGGACGACGTGACGCTGCTCTGGTCGGACGACAACTGGGGCAACATCCGCCGCCTTCCGACCGCCGAGGAGCGCGCCCGCCCGGGCGGCGCCGGTGTCTATTACCACTTCGACTACGTCGGCGGGCCGCGCGACTACAAGTGGCTCAACACGGTCCCCATCGCGAAGGCGTGGGAGCAGATGAACCTCGCGTGGCGCTACGGCGCGACGCGCATCTGGATCGTGAACGTCGGCGACATCAAGCCGATGGAGTTCCCGATCCAGTTCTTCATGGACTTCGCGTGGGACCCCGGGCGCCTCCCCGCGGAACGTCTCGACGACTACACGCGGTCGTGGGCCGAGCGCGAGTTCGGGGCGGAGCACGCCGCCGAGATCGCGGAGATCGTCACGCGGTACACCACGTTCAACGGGCGGCGCAAGCCGGAGATGCTCGAGCCGCGCACGTACAGCCTCGTGGACTACCGGGAGGCCGAGACGGTCGTGGCCGACTACCGCGCGCTGGCGGAGCGGGCCGAGGCGCTCTACGCGGCGCTGCCCGCGGCCGCAAGGGACGCGTTCTACCAGCTCGTGCTGTACCCGGTGAAGGCGTGCGCCGTCGTCAACGAGCTGTACGTCGCCGCGGGGCGGAACCGGCTCTACGCGGTGCAGGGGCGCGCCTCGACCAACGACCTCGCGGAGCGGGCTCGCGCGCTCTTTCGCGAGGACGAGCGCCTGACGCGCGAGTACAACGAGACGCTCGCCGGCGGCAAGTGGCGCCACATGATGGACCAGACGCACCTCGGCTACACCTACTGGCAGCAGCCGCTGCGCAACGCGATGCCGGCGGTCCAGGAGATCCAGGTGCCGGCCGCCGGGGAGATGGGCGTCGCGATCGAAGGCAGCGAGGCGAGCTGGCCGAACGATCCCAGCGGGCCGGCCGTCCTGCCCGCGTTGAGCGTCTTCGACCGGCAGCCGCGCTACGTCGAGGTGTTCAACCGCGGGCAGCAGCCGTTCGAGTTCACGGTGGAACCCGGCAGCCCGTGGCTGGTGGTCGACACCCCGCGCGGCACCGTCGAGCGCGACCGCCGAATCCTGGTGAGCGCGCGGTGGGACGACGTGCCGGTGGGAACCGAGCGCGGCTCGCTCACGATCGTCGGCCCGGGTGGCACGCGGGTGATGGTGACGGTGCCGGTTCTCAACCCCGCGGCCCCGCGACCCGGCGACCTCGACGGCTTCGTCGAGGCCAACGGATACGTGTCGATCGAGGCGGAGCACTGGACGCGCGCGGTGGCGCCGGCCGGGCGCGAGTGGAAGGTCATCCCGAACCACGGCCGGACGCTGTCGGGCGTGACGGCGTGGCCGGTGACGCCCGACGTCGCGCTGACGGCCAACGACGGCATGCGCCTCGAGTACCGGATGTACCTGTTCTCGGCGGGCCGGGCTACGGTGAGCCTGCAACTGGCCCCGACGCAGAAGCTGCAGCCGGGTTCGGGATTCCGCGTCGGCGTCTCGTTCGACGACGAGGCGCCGCAGGTGGTGAACCTGCACGCGGACGAATCGCTCGCGGCCTGGGAGCGTTCGGTCGGCGACGGCGTCACCGTCGTGACGTCGCAACACGCCATCGCGGCGCCGGGTTATCACACGCTGAAGATCTGGGCGCTCGATCCGGCCGTCGTCGTCCAGAAGATCGTCGTCGGCACGGGCCGGCTCCGCCCGAGCTACCTCGGGCCGCCCGAGAGCGCCCGCGGGAAGCGATGATCGAATCGGCAGGGAAGGGGAGCGGAGCGAGGCGGGTCGAGTTACCTGAGTTCGTCGCGAGGATCCGACGCGGTACAAAAGACCGCCGTCGGCGATCTGGCCGACGGCGGTTGTGACTGGCTCGAACGCTTGTGGCGCGGGCCTGCAGGCCCTACAGCTTCAGTTCCCAGCCCTTGCGCCACTCCGGCCTGAGGTACTTGTTGGCTTCCTCGTTGTTGGTGAAGCGCTGGGCCTTGGCATCCCACAGCAGCTTGCCGGGCACGCGCAAGGCGACGGCGCCCAGGACGAGCCACCCCATGTACTTGCAGGCCACGCCGAATTCGGAGACGCCCGGCGCGCCGCCCTTGCACGCGCGGATCCAATCCTGCTGGTGATTGATCCCGCGCTGCAGCAGCTGCGGCGGGAGCCTGTAGTCGACCCACTTGGAGTTCGGGAGCAGCCACACGCCTTCACCGCGGTTGCAGGTGGCCATGTAGCCCTTCGAGCCGACGAACACGGTCCCGTTGCCCGGACCGCGGTCCCCGGCCGGAGCCCCGGCGCGGGCGCCCTGGCCGGGAGCCCCGCCCGGCATGCCGCCGGGAGCGCCCGGCGCGCCGGCGCGCGCGCCCTGCCCGGCGCCACCCGCTCCACCCTGCCCGCCGGCGGCGCGCGGCGGGGTCGGAGCCCGCTTGCCCTGAGCGTCCAGCTGGTCGCCGACCAGCATCATGCCGTCGCCGCCCTGCAGGAACGGGCGGTTCTTCTCGGTGTCCAGGTTGCTCATCGGGGGCAGCAGGCGCTCGCCCTCCGCCATTCCCGGGGGATTCTTGAAGGCGCCGCGCATGGCCTGGTAGGCGTGGATGGTGACCGGCGGCAGGTTCCCGCGGGCCGGGAACTCGTAGATGACCTCGTCGCTGAGCGGCCAGCGGAACGCGTTCTTCTCCACGACGTTGACGGCTTCGACGCTGGTCGGCATGGCCAGGTCGAGCCGCAGCGCCAGGTGCGCCGGACCGAGGCAGTGAATCAGCCAGTCGCCCAGCGTGCCTCCGGTCGCGAAGTCGATGAAGCCGCGCCAGCCCCTGTAGTCGGCGTTGTAGGGGCGCGGCGCCATGGGGCCCACCCACATGTTCCAGTCGAGTCCCGCGGGCACGGGCTGCTCTGGCGGGCCGCTGGCCGGGTACTTCCGGTCGCCCGCGCCTCCGCCCGTCCACGAGTGCACCTCGCGAACCTCGCCGATTTCGCCGGACCAGAAGATCTCACAGGCGGTCTTGGTGCCTTCGTGGTTGAAGCCCTGGTTGCCCATCTGGGTGGCGACCTTGTACTTCAGCGCAGCTTCTTCGAGCAGCTTGATTTCGTAGTAGGTGCGGGCCAGCGGTTTTTCGGTGTAGATGTGCTTGCCCCGCTGCATGCACTCGATCGAGATGTGGGTGTGCCAGTGGTCGGGGACGGTCGCCATGACACCGTCGATGTTCTTCCCCTCGGCGTCGAGCATCTTCCGCCAGTCTTTGTACTTGTTGGCCTTGGGGTAGATCGCGTAGGTCGCGGCGCCGCGACTGTCGTCGCAGTCGCAGAGCGCGACGACGTTCTCCCCGTAGGTGCCGGGGAGCACCTGCGGTCCCCTCATGCCGAGGCCGATACAGGCGATGCCCATCCGCTCGTTGGGGGACTTGTATCCCAGTGCCTTCAGCGAAGGCTGGCTGCCGAATCCCGCCCGCGGGATGGCCCCCGCCAGGAGGGTGCCAAAGAAGAAATGACGCCTGGAGAACTGAAACCCGCTCATTGGAGCCCTCCCGTGTGAGTTTGTGTGTGGGTGACACACTCGAACGTGAACGCCGTGGATTCTACACCCGAAGACCGTCAAGAGAAATCAACTGAGTTTCACTCGAGCTTCCGGGGCGGCTCAGCGGGCCGCCGGATAGGCGCCCGCCGCGTGCCCCGTCACTGACTCCGGCCACCCGAGCAGTTTGCGCACCGCGTCGGGCAGCGCGCCGGCCGGCGGCGGCAGCGCGACGTCGCCCACCGGTTCGTAGTTCGCCAGTTCGGGGCTCTTGAACGCCGGGCCGAAGACGCCGCCGAGCGACCGCCCGTTCCGCTCGAAGTCGGGCTGCAGCGATCGGAGGGCGTCGAGCGATCCGAGCTCCGCCTGGCACCGCTCGCCCGCGACCGGGCTCCAGACGAAGAGCGGCGCCGAGGTCGCCGCGCCTCGCCGCACGTAGACGTTGCCGTCGAGCCGCGCCATCTGGGGGCGGGTGAGCCGGCCGCAAAGCGCCGGCGTCTGCTCGAACCGCGCCAGCGGCTTCTGGAATCCCTCGGAGGCGACGAGGAGGTTGCCGGCGAACACGTGCCCCTCGCGCTTGTCCACGTCGGGGCCGGTGGCCGGGTGCCAGCCGAAGTGGTCGCCGACCGCGCTCCGCTCGGTGCGCTCGAACGACGCCGGCGTGTCCACGAACGTGTTGTGGTAGGCCTGGACGTTCGAGCTGTTGAGCACGCGGATGCCCTTGTCGCACCGCACGAACACGTTCCCCGCGACGATCGCGCCCTTGGAGATCTCGAAGAAGAAGCCGTCGAGCGCCCCCTCGACCCAGTTGTCGACGAAGACGCCGTCCACGTTGCCGACGTCGTACCAGATCCCGTTCGAGTACGGCTGATCGATGACGAGGTTGTCGCGGCACGTCACGCGGTAAGACTGGTTGAAGATCTTGACGGCCGCCGGGTAGTAGCCCGTGAGGCGCTCGACGTTGTTCCGCCGGAAGATGTTCCGCTCGAGCAAACAGTCGGCCGAGCCGATGATGTAGATGCCCTCGGTGCTCGTGTCGCTGATCAGGCAGTGCCTGATCGTGAGGCCGTCCCCGTGGAAGTACCCGGCGACGCGCGAGCAGAAGGAGATCGTCACGTGCTCGAGCGTGGTGCCGACCACCTCCTTGCCGAACGTCGCGGGATCCGCCGGGCCGTCCGGCTCGCGGCCCTCGATCTCGATCGCCCGGTAGGCGTATTGGGTGAGCGTGAGGCCGCGGATGGTCGGCCCCTTCCGGTCCGACGCCTTCCCGTGCGCCCGGCCCGTCGTCCGGACGAGCGCGCTGTCGAACGCCGTGATCTCGACGAGACGCTTGGTGGGGTCGACGCCGATGTAGACGTACCCGCCCTCGTAGTCGATCGCGTAGCTGTGCTCGTCGAGCCCGCCCTCCCAACCGGCCGACTGCAGCATCTCGCCGTCGACGAAGACCATGTCGTTGTTGAACCGGTGCAGCGGCGTCCGCATGCCCTCGCGGTTGCGCTGCCACCAGTCCGCCGGCCTCGCGGGGAAGAGCGTCTTCCACGGCGTCCGCCACACGTGGTCGCGCAGCGGCTCCCACGCCGTCGCCGCGCGCGTGCCCTTGAGCACGGGGTGCTCTCCGGCGTAGGGCTGGAGGGTGACGCCCTGGTTCAGCACGAGATTCCCGGTGCGGTAGGTGCCCCCGCGGAGGATGATCGCGTCGCCGGTGACCACGCGCGAGATCGCCGACTCGATGGTCGTCGGATCGGCGAGGGAGGTCCCCGGCGCATCCGGCTTGCCGTCGGGTGCGACGTAGTAGACGTGCGCGGCCTGCGCCGGCACGACGTAGGTTTGATCGAGGGGCCCGTAGGGTCCGCCCGATGGCTGGGCGGAGGCTGGGGCGATCGATGCGAGAAGGCCCGCGACGACCAGTAGAGCCGCGCGCGCGAGATTCGGAACCATGTCGGAGCCCTCCCTCCCGTTATGCACTTCGACTCGCAACGACGGCCGCGGCCGGCTCCGGCCGGACGCGGCCGACGGTTCTCGCTCAGCACGTAGTCCTGAGGGCACAAGTGCGCCGCCGCATTTGTGCATCGAAGGACTACGCGGTGGCCGACCCGTAGCTCCTGCGGCGCGCTGCCAGCTCGTCCTGGATCCGCAGGTTCAATGTCTTGCCGATCGGGTAGACGGCGAGGCAGACGATGACGAGCAGCAGTGCCAGCCCGGGGTAGACGCTCGCGCCGAGGCGGATCCCGAACAAGGCGTGCTCGGTTTGCGCGACGTTCGGCACGTAGCCGTAAGCGTCGATGATCCAGGCGCTCAACGCTCCTCCGAGGCTCAGGCCCGCCTTCAGCGCGAACAGGATGCCGGCGAACATGAAGCCGGTCGCGCGGCGCGACGTCTTCCACTCCGAGTAGTCGGCCGTGTCCGCGATCATCACCCACAGCAGCGGCACCGTCGGCCCCCAACCGACGGCCCACAGGATGCCCAGCGCGAAGAGCAGCCCGATCGACGTCGGGCCGACCAGGAAGACGCCCAGGGTGGCGACGGCCGTGACGGCGGCGCCCGCGAGGAACACGGCCTTCTTGCCGAACCGGTCGGCCAGCGGCTTGGAGAAGATGATGCCGACGATTTGCACGAGGCTTCCCAGCACCATGAACAGGCTGAGGCCCACCGCCGCGGCATTGGAGCTGTCGGGCTTGACCAGGAGGCCGAGGCCGTCCAGGGCGGCCATCCACCCGGTCGGCTCGCCGCTGCCGAGGCCCGCCAGCCCGACCCGGCCCAGGAACTCCTTGATCTGGTTCTGATCGAGGTAGTAGGCGAAGAAGTAGTTCGACGAGCTGCCGCGCACCACCAGCATGGTGAAGACGAGCAGCGTGAGGACGAACATCACGATCCAGGGACGGCAGGTGAACACGTCCTTGATGTCGTCGCTCAGCGGGTGTCTCTCGCCCGGGCGCGGCTGCACGCGTTCCTTCGTGGTCGAGAAGGTGATGAGGTTCAACACGATGATGAGCCCGCCGAAGATCGCCATCGTGACCGCCCAGCCCTTGGCGGAATCACCGCCGCCGAACTTGGCCACCAGCGGGAGCGGGAGCGCCTGGATGAGGAACTGGCCGACCAGCGCGCCCACGAAGCGGTAGCTCGCCAGGCTGCTCCGCTCGCTCGCGTCCCCCGTCATCACCCCCATCAGCGCCGCGTAGGGGGTGTTATTCGTCGAGTAGAGCATCATGACCAGCGTGTAGGTCAGGTAGGCGTAGAGCAGCTTCCCCTGGGCGCCCACGTTCGGCGTCACGTAGACGAGCCAGAAGATCACGCCGAAGGGGACGGCCGTCCACAGCACCCACGGCCGGAAGCTGCCCCAGCGCGTCCGCGTCCGATCGGCCAGCGCGCCGATGGCCGGGTCGAACGCGGCATCGGCGAGCCGAAGGACGAGGAACATCGTGCCGACGGCCACCGCCGACAGGCCGACCGTGTCGGTGTAGAACCGCGTCTGGTAGAGGATCATCGACTGGAAGAAGAAGTTCGTGGCGATGTCGCCCATCGCGTAACCGAGCTTCTCCCTGACGGGCAGCTTCTGCGTGGGGTCGGCCATAGGTCCTCGTTTCTCGTCGCGGCGGTGTCGGGCCCGCGCCGCTCGCGCGCCTTCAGCGGTTCGCGATCGGCAGCCGGCTGAACTTCTGGAAGTAGCCGAGTATCTGGTCGCGCCAGGCCGCGGCATCCGTCGCCTGGCGCTGGAGCTTGGCGAGGACGGCCGCGTGGCGTTCCGCGTCCACCCGTCCCTGGAGCGCGCGCCACTCGGCTTCCATGGCGCGGGCGCCGTCGACGCCTGCCGCGTAGTGGCGCACCAGTTCGTCCCACAGCGTCCGGCCCGAGGCCATGCGGTAATCCCACGGCAGGTGGTGGAACCACAGGAGGTACGCCTCGGGGCACGTCGCGAGGTCGTTCCAGCGGTCGCTCAGCGGCTTGCGGTACTGATCGACGGCGTCGCTGCCGCGGCGGGTGCGATCGAACCCGATGCCGCCGGCGTCCGCGTGGTGATAGTAGGTGGCGGACCAGTCGCGGTGGACCTGGTCGTCGTTCTGGGGCATCGGCGCGTAGTGGTCGCCGCCGATCAGGTGGTGCAGGCCGAGCGGCATGGTGTAGTCCACGTAGGTCTCGCGCGAGCGGAGCATGATCGACCGGATCGCCGAAACGACGCCCGGCTCGACGCTCCACGTCATCCGAATCCACTCGTCGGCGATGTCGGCGGCGCCGAGATCCGGGTTCCACGCGAGCCGTCCGAAGGCGTACCAGTTCGCCTGCGCGAAGTCGTGCCCCGTCCAGTTCGCGTCGAGGCCCGTGTTGGCCACGCCGGCGATCGCGGTCCGCCGGTACTTGTGGACGGTGCCGTCGAGCACGCGGGTGACCGTCGACCCCGGGCCCGCCGCGTACGTGTCGGCGTCGAGGAACTCCTTCCACATCGGCGCGAGGTACACCAGGTGCGTGGACTGCCCGAGGTACTCCTGCGTCACCTGCAGCTCGGCCATCAGCGGCGTGCGCGGCATCGCGCCGAACAGCGGGCTGAACGGCTCGCGCGGCTGGAAGTCGAGCGGGCCGTTCTTCACCTGCACGAGCACGTTCTCGCGGAACTTGCCGTCGAGCGGCATGAACTCGAGGTAGGCCCGCTTGACGCGGTCCGGATCGACGTCCGCCGAGTAGACGAACGCGCGCCACATCACGATGCCGCCGTGCGGGCCGACGGCGTCGGCGAGGACGTTCGCCCCGTCGGCGTGCGTCCGCTTGTAGTCCTGCGGCCCGGGCTGTCCCTCGGAGTTCGCCTTGACCAGGAAGCCGCCGAAGTCCGGGATGAGCCGGTAGATCTCGTCCGCCTTCTCGCGCCACCACGCAGCCACGGCCGGGTCGAGGGGATCGGCCGTCGGCAGCTTGCCGAGCGATTGCGGCGCGTTGAAGTTCGCCGAGAGATACACCCGGATGCCGTACGGCCGGAACACGCCGGCCAGTGCTGCCGCCTTCTCCAGATACGGCGTGGACAGCGAGGCGGGGTTGGCGTTGACGTTGTTCAGCACCGTCCCGTTGATGCCGATCGACGCGTTCGCCCGCGCGTACTCCTCGAGGCGCGGGTCGAGCCGGCCGGGCAGCTCCTCCCACTTCCAGAGCGACCGACCGGCGTAGCCGCGCTCGATCGTGCCGTTCAGGTTGTCCCAGTGATCGAGGATTCGGCGCTCGAACCGCGGCCGCTCGGTGATGGACAGCGAGGCGATCGACTGGCCGGTCTGCAGAAGGCGGAGGAAGTGGAAGGTGCCGTACAGCGCGCCGACCTCGGTGCGGGACGCGACGACGACCGCCGTGCGGCGGTCGATCGACGTGGTTCTTATCACGTAGCCGGCGTCGCCGGCCGATGCCAGCTGCGCGTCCCAGCGCAGGCGGGCGATCTCGGGCGAGGTTGCGGGCGTGCCGACGAGCACGGCGCCGTCGCCCTGTGCGCTGGGGAGCGTCGGGACCTCGACGCCCAGCAGCCCGCTCAGGCCGCGGCGCAGCTCGTTCCTGGCGACGCGCGCCGTCGGCGACTCGCCCGAGACGACGATCGCGGTGAGCTGGCGGCGGTAGGCGTCACGCAGCGCCGCGTCGCGGATCGGTGCGTAGCGGAGCCAGAGGTCGTGCCCCGTCTCGGCACTGGCGACGCCGCTTCTCGCCAGGATGGCCAGCACGAGGAGCGTCCACGCCAGGCGGGCAGACCAGAAGCAGCCGCGTAAGGACATAGGAGGGCCTCTCTGTCGGCGGGAATATATCACCGATCCCACGCTTCACTTGCGTTGAGCATGTGGGCGGGGCCCGTCCGTGCCGGCCGCACCATGCCCCTCGACTGCGCTCGCGGCACGGTGAGCCTTGCCGAACCCATGGCGCCCGTCGGGCCCCTGCGACGTGAGTCGTTCGACGGTTTCAACCACGGAGCCCACAGAGGCTGTCACGCGCGACGGCATCGCGGCTCGGCCACCGGCTCCCACGCCCCCGGTGGGCGAGCCGGGAGGGGCGGCGGGGCGGCGCCGGCACGACAAGCCCGGGCGCAGGACGCTTCTCGTGGCGGCGCGGCCCAGCTGCCCCTCGCGCCACGGGCTTCGCCCGCGGCGCCGATGCCCACGGTGACCGGATCTCTCACGTGCGACGTGTGCCGGCCTGCCCTCTGTGGTCTCTGTGAGCTCGGTGGTTCCCCGGCATTCCATCCGGCCGGGGAGGTGCAGGATCCCGAGGAGCGAAGGGATTGGTGCGTCGACCGAACATGGCCGCGGGTCGCCCCTCGACGTTGCTCGGGGCGCTCTGAGCCGAGTCGAAGGGCGAACGCCGCGACGCGCAAACTGCTCTACAATGCACTGCGCATCTCGGATGCCCTGCGCTGGCCGCGCGGCGAATCGGCTCGCGGGCGTCCCGGCACCGGATCCGGAGGAACGTCCCATGATGTCTGCCAGGCTCGCTCGACTCGTGGTCCCGATCGCGTTGACCGCGGTGTGCGTCGCGACGCCGGCGCTGCTGGCGCAGCAGCCGCCGACTCCACCGCCGACGCAGCCGCCGCCGCGAGCGGCCCAGGCAGGGCCGCCCGCCGCGGCGCCCAACCCCGCGATGGCCGCCCTCCGGGAGGCGACGGCGGCCGATCACCGCGACATGATGAACCAGCTCGGGATCAAGGCGCTGCGGCCCGGCCCGAGCGGCAACGAGCAGGCGCCCGACCACGCCAACACCGACGAAGCGCTGGCCAACCCGTACCCGAACTACCCCGAGATCCTCACGATGAAGGACGGCCGCAAGGTGACGACGGCGGCGATGTGGGCGCGGCGCCGGGCGGAGATTGTCGAGGACTTCGACCGGGAGGTGCTGGGACGCGTGCCGAAGCACGTGCCCGCGGTCGCGTGGTCCGTCACCCGGACGGTCGAGGCGACGGTCGGCGGCCGGCCGGTGATCGGCAGACAGCTCGTGGGCCACGTGGACAACTCGTCGTTCCCGGGGATCACGGTGGACATCCAGATGACGCTGGTGACGCCGGCGGACCTCAAGACGCCCGTCCCCGTCATGATCATGTTCGGCGGCGGGCGCACGCTGCCCGGCGATCCCCCGCCCGCCCCGCGTGCCGGCATGCCCGCGTTCACGCCGCCGCCCGCGGCCGACCCGCCGGCCACCGAGCAGCTCATCGCGGACGGTTGGGGGTACGCGTCGCTCAACCCGGCGAGCGTGCAGGCCGACAACGGCGCCGGGCTGACGAGCGGCATCATCGGCCTCGTGAACAAGGGTGCCCGCCGCACGCCCGAGGACTGGGGCGCGCTGAGGGCGTGGGCGTGGGGCGCGGCGCGCGGGCTGGACTACCTCGAGACCGACAAGAGCGTGGACGCGAAGAAGGTCGGCATCGAGGGCGTGTCGCGCTACGGCAAGGCCGCCCTGATCACGATGGCGTACGACACGCGGTTCGCCGTGGTGCTGGTGGGCTCGTCGGGCGAAGGCGGCGCCAAGCCCCACCGGCGCAACTTCGGCGAGGCCGTCGAGAACCTCACCGGGTCCGGCGAGTACCACTGGATGGCGGGCAACTTCCTGAAATACGGCGCCGCCGAGGCGACGTTCGGGAGCAAGAACGCCGGCGACATCCCGGTGGACTCGCACGAGCTGATCGCGCTGTGCGCGCCGCGCGCGACGTTCATCAGCTACGGCGTGCCGGAGAAGGGCGACGCGAAGTGGCTCGACCAGCAGGGCAGCTACATGGCGACCATCGCGGCGGGCGCGGTGTTCCGGCTGCTGGGCGCGAAGGACCTCGGCCAGGGCAACGACTACAAGACGGCGAAGATGCCGCCGGTGAACACCGGCCTGCTCGACGGGCAGCTGGCTTGGCGCCAGCACGACGGCGGGCACACCGACGGCCCGAACTGGAAGTACTTCATCCCGTGGGCGGACAGGCTGCTGCGCCACGCGCCGGCGCCAGCCCGTGCCGGCTGACCGGGCCCGCTCGGTCGTCAACCCAATCGAGCTTCAGATCGGTTGAGGACAGGCTCAGCAGGAGCGGACTGGCCGGAGGGCCGCCTGCGCGGGCGCCGTGGTAACATGACCGGAACTTCCTGGAAACGTGGGTGGCGTCGATGCGTACCACTAGACATGCTTCCGGAAGGAGAACGGCGCCACCCCCCGCGTTCTCCTCCTCGTCCAGGCTCGCCCTGGTCCGGTTGCCGCGATTCAATCTCCCCGTTCCGCTGGCAGCGGCTCTGCTCTACGGCGGCCTCTGGCCGCTGATGAACGTCGGGTTCATCGCGCACTGGCACCCGTTGCCTTTTCTGACCGGCATGGACTTCTATCGCCGCTATTCGGACATCGTCGGCGGGCCGGTCCAGTATCTGGCAGGCTTCTTCACGCAGACCTATTCGAGGCACTGGGCCGGCGTGCTGGCATTCACCCTGCTTGCCCTCGCTGCCTGGGCGATCGCGCGCGGCATCCTGCGCCGTTTCTCGTCGGGAACCTTCAACTGGCTTGCGGCGGCATTCCCCATCGTCATCCTGATTGCCGCCGCCCGCTACATCTCGGTCCTGTTCATCCTGCCGATGGTGGGCGGTCTCGCCGCGGCCTGGATGTACGTGGCGCTGCGCGAGAGACCGCGCAACCGTTGGGCGCGGTCGGCGTTGGCGGTGCTGTTCCTCGCCGCGTCGATTCCCCTGTATTGGCTGCTGGCATCGGGCTTCCTCTACTGCTGTGCGATCTGCGCCCTTTTCGAGCTGCTCGTCCGGAAGCGTCCGGCCTGGTGCCTGGCATGGATCGTCCTCGGCGCAGCCGTTCCGTACGGCATGAGCCGCGTCTTCTACGAGCCGGACATCGCCGGGTGGTACCTCCGCTGGATGATGATGCCCGAGCACGACGCGATGACGACCGTCCTCATCGCGGCGATGTACCTGTTCGTTCCCGTCGGAGCGGTGGCGGCCTTCCTTACCGGCAGGTTCAGGATCGGCGATCGCCTGGCGCCTCGTCTCCGGCGGGCCGTTCAGGTAGCCGGGTTCGCGATGCTCGCCTTGTTGGCCTCGGGGCTGGTCGAGACTCGCTTCGACAACTCCGGATGGGTCTACGCGGACTACCTGCGCGCGGACGGACGGCCGCGCGAGGCGCTGGAGTCGCTGGCACGGTCGCCGGACGACAGCGAACCGGTCAGGTTCCTGACGCTGTTCGCGCTGGCGCGCGTCGACCGCCTCCCGTGGGAGATGTTCCACTATCCGCAAGTGGCCTCGTCCGATGCGCTGCTGCTGAGGGACGTGGCCTGGGACACGAACCCTCTCGTCGAGGATTGGCGCAGCGACCTGTACCTGGAACTCGGCAGGGTCAATGACTCGCAACGGTGGGCGCACGAGGCGCTGGCCATCGAAGGGGAGACGCCGCGGGTGCTCGAACGCATGGCGCTGACCTACGTGCTCGACGACAACCCCGACACGGCGAGAACGTTCGTGCGCGCCCTCGGGAGGGCGCCGTTTCAAGCGGCGCGCGCGCGGCAGTACCTCGCGGCGCTCGACAAGGATCCCGGCATGCGATCCGACCCGCTGGTCGCGCGCATCCGGCCGCTGATGTTGCGGAAGGACTACGTCGGAGACTGGAGCACGGAGCAGGTCTTGCAGCAGTGTCTCGAAGCCAACCCGTCGAACAGGATGGCGTTCGAGTACCTGCTCGCGCACTACCTGCTCACCTCCGACTTGAAAGGCTTCGCCAGCCTGGCTCCCCGGCTGAAGGACTTCTACCGCGGCATGCCGACGCACGTGCAGGAGGCGCTGCTCGGCTTCAAGAACGAGAACGGGTCGCTGCCGCCCGGCATCGACGGATCGGCGATCGACGGCGAGACCGAGTCGCGGTTTCGGAGTTTCCTTCAGATCTACGCGCAGTACCAGAACCGTTCGGCCGAAGAGGCGTGGAAGGCGCTCGCCCCCGATTTTGGCGCGACGTGGTGGTTCTTCTACGTCTTCGGCCGCACCGCGGCCGGGCCGCCCCCCCAGGCCGCCCGTGTCGATGCCCCGCAAGCAGCGGCGAGCCCACGATGAAGTCACCGTATTCGAATCCCTGGCGCGTGGCGGCCACCCTCATCCTGCCGCTTCTCCTCGTGCTGCCGGCGTGCCAGGCGCGCTGGCCGGAAGACGCGCAGCCCGTGTCACGGCGTCCGGTGCTGTACCCGGACTACGGCGAGACGGTCATCCCGCCCAACATCGCGCCTCTCGATTTCGAAGTCAGGGAACCAGGGGTGAGGTTCCGGGCACGCCTTGGGGGCGAGCGAGGCGGTTCTCTCGAAGTCTCGAGCCGCGACGGCCGGATCGTGTGGCCGGCGCGCGCCTGGAAGGCGCTGATTGCGCAGAATCGCGGCGCCGCCGTGTCGGTGGCGATCACCGTGCAGGATCCGGAGGGCGTCTACCGCAGGTTCGATGCCGTGCGGATCCGCGTCGCGCAGGAGGAACTGGATCGCTACCTCGTCTACCGGCTCATTCCACCGCTGGATCACTATTCCGTGCAGATGGGCATCTATCAACGGGACCTGGAAGGATTCTCGGAACGGCCGGTGATCGAGAACCAGAACTTCGGCGTCGCGTCGGACGCGTGCATGAACTGCCACAGCTTTCGCCGCAACCGGCCGGACCGCATGAGCCTCCAGATTCGCAGCAGCACCTTCGGCCGGCTCATGATCGTGATCAAGGACGGAGTGCCGCAGAAGGTCGACACGGCCGCGTCCGGCTTCAGCAAATCGCCGGCAGCCTACCAGGATTGGCATCCGGACGGCAGGCACATCGCCTTCTCGGTGAACAAAGTCAGGCCCCTCGAGCACACGATCGGCGCGCGTCGCGACGCGTGGGACGACGATTCGGATCTGGCCGTCTACGACACGGAGGCCAACCAGGTGTCGACCACGCACGACATTGCCGATCCGGACCGCCGCGAGAACTGGCCCTCCTGGTCCGCGGACGGCCGAACGCTGTATTTCTGCAGCGCGCCGCAATTGCCGGTGACGCGGTTGCAGGAAGTGAAGTACGACCTCATGCGGATCTCGTATGACGCGGCCACCGGAACATGGGGCCACAGGGAGACCGTGTTGTCCGCCGCCGATTCCGGCTTGAGCGCGGCGCAGCCGAGGGAATCGCCGGACGGCCGCTGGCTGCTGTTCTCGCTGTCGGACCACGGCTATTCCCCGGTTTACCAGCCGACGAGCGATCTCTACGTCATCGACCTGAAGAGCGGGGTGCGCCAGCCTCTGACGGCTTCCAACAGCAGCAAGAGTGATTCGTGGCACAGCTGGTCGAGCAATGGGAGATGGATCGCTTTTGCCAGCAGTCGCGAGGGGGGTGTCCTGTCGCGGATCTACTTCAGCTACTTCGACCGCGACGGCCAGGCTCACAAGCCGTTCGTCCTGCCGCAGGAGAATCCCTCGTTTTATGAATCGTATACCCTGACCTACAATGTCCCCGAGCTCATCATCGAGCCGGTGCCGCTCGGCCCTTCCCAGTTGGGCCGCGCGATCGCGACGAAGGCGAAACTGCCCGCACCGTCGCTCGTCAGGAAATGAACTGATACGCGCAGCCGCAAGCCGCCCTGGGGCAACAACGGGGCGCCGTGCACGGGCGTGCTCCCAGCAACGAGGGACGCGACGCCGGCGCTCAGAAGGGATACGTGGTGGTGGGAACAGCTGAAACGGTTGAGACGAGAGCTGCTGGCCTTCGGCCAGCTTCCGATGCGGAACGAGAGGAGATGACGGCCCTCGGGATCCTGTCCGGCAGCGGTGAACTGCTGGCGCCGGCGGCGAAGCCGGGCGGCACGTCAACCCGGCCGGTGGTTCCGAGGCGCGCCATCACCGCCCACCAGGTCCTCAACGAAGCCTACGCCTACGCCCGCCCCTCGTCGTTCGCGCGCGGGATTCGCCTCGATCCCGGCGAGCACTCGCTGCTCCTCATCTCGGGGACGGCCAGCGTGGACGAGGCGGGCCTGACCGCGCACGTCGGCGATTTCCGGGCGCAGCTCTGGCGCACCTATCGCAACATCACGGCGCTGCTCGCTGCCGAGGGCGCCACCTGGCACGACATCGTCCGGACCAGCTGCTACCTGCGCGACATCGAGCGCGACTACAGGGATTTCAACGAAGTCCGCACCGCGTTCTTCGGATGGCTCGGCCTCGATCCGCTGCCGGCCAGCACCGGCATCCAGGCGAGGCTCTGCCGCGAGGACCTGCTGGTCGAGATCGAGGCGATTGCCGTCGTGGCTGCCGGGAAGCCGGCCGAGCGCGCGTGAGTCGTCTGTCTCCGTGGCGCGGGGCTTCAGCCCCGCGAAGGCCCGCCCCACGACCCCACGACTCAGAATCGCGGCCTCTTGTTCAGCGGCGGCCGTACACGACCGCACGGATGATCGTCACGCGCCTGCCCGACGACCGCGAATCCGCGTCGGTGCGCACGACGATGCGCACGACGTGCCGGCCGTCGGCGAGCCCCGTGACATGCCAGCAGTCGTCGTCGTTGGTCCGCGCCGGGATCCACTGGTCCATCACCCCCGCGCGTTTGCCGTCCAGCCAGACGTCGGCGCGCCCGCCCTGCTGGGTCATCGTGCCCTGGAGCGCGACGCCTGTTCCCTCGAACGTGAGCGTGGCCTCGTCGCCGGCAGCGCCGGCCTCCTTCACGGGCGACGACTGGGTCTTCCCTTCGTCGACCCGCCAGTCGCCCTTCCACGACCAACGCGAATCGTCGGGTTCGATGCGGCCGAGGGGGACGCCCGAGTCCCACTGCTCGAGCCGTGCCGGCACAGGCTCCTGCAGCGGGATCGCGTAGTCGGCCGGCGTCACGCGGCCGCCGGCCGCGACGATGTTCTTCGCGGCCCTGGCCAGCGTCGAGGCGACGATCGAGTTGAAGGAGTAGTTCGTATAGGCGAACCTGGTGTCCGCAATCGACGGGATGCCGGACGTGTATCGGTCTGGGATGCCGCGGTAGCCGAGGATCACGCCGAGGATGCCGGCCGCGCTCGACGGGTTGCAGTCCGAGTCCTGCCCCGCGCGCGTCGCGATCTCCATCGTCCTGGCGAAATCGCGGTTGCCGTACAGCAGACCCAGCACGACGTAGGCTCCGTTCAGCCTCGCGTCGATGTTGAACGGCACGCCCGCGCCGTCGGGGCAGACGTCGTCGCGGTCCCATTTCTCCTCGAGAGCCTGCCACGCCTTGCGCCAGTCCGTCGGGTACCGCGCGCGCCAGGCCAGCGTGTCGCGGATGACGCGGGCGTAGCCGCTCGCGGCCGGCAGCGACCGCAGCGCCTGCTCGACGACGCGCTGCGGGTCGGATTCGAGGAACGCCGCGGCGTACATCGCGCCGAAGAAGACTCCTCCGTACACGCCGTCGCCGTAGTTCATGACGTGACCCACGCGGTCGGCGTACAGGTTCGAGCACCGGGGAAGGCCGGGGCACATCAGGCCGATGAAGTCGGACTCGATCTGGAAGTCGATGTCGTTGGCGTGGATGTTGTACCTGGGATCGCCGGAGAGCGGCGCGGGAATCCCGCGACTGAGGTTGCGGCGCGCCGCCGCGTTGGCGTGCCAGAGCTCGTACTTCGAATCGCGGAACATCTCGCCGTATTGCGCGGTCGTGGCCTGGAGACCGACGCGGTCCATCACCTCCGCGAACGTCATCTCGACGTAGAGGTCGTCCTGGTCGATGGCGTTGGCGACCATCTCCGGCGACCAGGCGATCTCGGCGTCGTTGATGCGGCCCAGCGCGCGGAACTCGGTCGGCGCGCCGTAGGCGACGCCGATCATCTGGCCGGCCCAACCGCCGCGGATCTTGTCCTCGAGCGCATCGCGGGAGATGCGGCGCGGTTCGGCGGCGAACGACGATGCGGTCGCGATGAGCGCGAGGGCGGCGAACGCGAGCCGTCTGTTCATGCGGCTGCTCCTCGCGCCGGGGCGTTTCGCTGCAAGCCGGCGCCAACGTGAGTGCGCGGTGCCGCCCGATCGCTCGCGCAGGGCGTTGTGGCGCAAGCCTCCGTGCGTGCGTTGTGGCGCAAGCCTCCGTGCGTGCGCCCGGCACCGGCTCCTCAACGCCGGGTCGTTGGTGCCGCGAAGAGCGCGAGGTCGATCGACTCCCCCATCCTGCGGTAGCCGGCCGCCGACAGGTGCAGGTGATCGCCGCCGTCCACGGCCGCGGAGAGGCGCGCGGGCTGGCCGGCGTCGCGCGTGACCGCGTCGAAGTCGATCACCGCGTCGAACCGCCCCCGCTCGCGAATCCACGCGTTGACCGCCTGCCGGTCGGCCTCGGCCTCGGGCGTGAAGTAGGCCGAGAACCCCTCGAAGGGCATGATCGTCGCCCCGTAGACCCGGATGCCGTGCGCGCGGGCGCGGGCGCCCACCTGTGCGAGGGCGCCGATCACGTCGCCGGCGGTCGCGGCCGGCTCGCCCTTGAGCCTGGCGCCCACGGCCGTGCCGATGTCGTTCACACCTTCCAGGATCACGAGCCAGCGCACCCCCGGCTGGGCGAGGACGTCGCGGTCGAAGCGCGCGAGCGTGTTGGGCCCGAGGTTGTCGCGCAGCAGGCGGTTGCCCCCGATCCCGAGGTTGAGGACGGCGACCTCGGACGTCTTCCTGTTGGCCTGCAGGCGGCGCGCGAGGACGTCGGGCCACCGGTCGTTGCCGTTGGTGGTCGAGCCGCGGCCGTCGGTGATCGAGTCGCCGAGGATGGCGACCGCGCCGGCCGACGCTTTCGTCATCACGTCGATGCCTGCGAGGAAGTACCAGTGGTCCACGCGAACCGCCGCCGGCAGGTCCGGCGACGAGACCGCGTCGCCTGGCTCGAAGTACGACGTCGTGCGCGAGCCAGGGTGGCCGGTCACCTCTACCGGGGCGCCTCGCAGGCGGACGGTCACCGCGAGATCGGAAAGCGGCGCCAGGTCCAGGTCCAGCGGGTCCGAGACGACCATCGCGCCTTCCGGGATCGTGATGGTCTCAGCGCCGCCGAATCTCAGCGCGCGATCGGAGCCGGCCTGGAGCGCGCTCCCGCCCGCGCTGCGTGCGACGTGCACGGAGAGCAGCGTCAGGGCCGACCGGCCGAAGGCGTTCGACAGGCGCAGGCGCACGGTCTTCCCGCCAAGCGAGACGTGCACGACCTGCCGCAGGGTGCAGTCGGCGAACCCCGGCGGCGGCGGCAGGTTGGCCGGCTCGGTCAGCTGCTGCGCGGCCGCCCAGGTGGCGGTCCACACCGTGGCCGTCGGGGCAGCCGCCGCGCGCGGCACCGCCGCAGGCCGGGCGAGTCCTGCGGCGGCGACGATCGCGACGGCGACAGAGAGCGCGGTGATCGCGCGGAACGACAGGGCGCTCGAGCCGCTTTCATGGCGCCCCACAGTTGTCAGGCTGCCTCTCGTGATCATTGGCGTAGTCCACGACACGATCGGGCTTGTTGGAGAACGTCGTAATCCGAAAGTTCCTCAGGATCCTGCACATCGCCGGCCGGATGGACTGCCTGAGGAACCACCGAGCCCACAGAGGCTGTCACGCGCGACGGCATCGCGGCTCGGTGACCGGCGCGCCCCGTCCCCGGTGGCCGAGCCGGGAGGGGCGGCTGGACGGCGCCGGCACGAAAAGCACTGGCGCAGGAGGCTTCTCGTGGCGGCGCGGCCCAGCCGCCCCTCGCGCCACGGGCTTCGCCCGCGGCGCCGATGCCCGCGGTCGCTGGATCCTGCGAGCGACGCGTACCGGTCTGCCCTCGGTGGTCTCTGTGAGCTCCGTGGTTGAAACTGTCGAACGCGTCGTCCCGGCTGCGGTCAATCCTGAGCGAACCACGTCAGCCCAATCGAGTCTTCGGATCGACGCGGGGCCGCGCGTCACTTCTACGCGGACGAGGGTCCCACGAAACAGCCGGGTGCGCAAGGCGTCTCGACGGTTCCGCCTTGACAGGACGGTCGGCGCCAGCGGAGACTGCCGGGCGGACGCTCGCCAACGCGGGCCGTCCCGGGATCGGGAGGGAAGATCATGCACAGCACTCGTGGTGCCGCGATGGTGCTGGCGGGCCTGCTGGCCTGCGTGGCCCAGCACGCCTCGGCGCAGCCGGCCGGGCAGGACGAGCGCATCGCCGCGTCCTTCGTCCTCGCGCTGGGCCGGACTCCGACGCCGGCCGAGGCGGAGCAGTGGGGCCGTGAGGCGCCGCGGTCCCTGGCGGACCTGCTCGCCCGCCACCGCGCCCGGCTTCAGGCCGCGCCGGAAGAGCAGCGCGCGGTGGTCGATCGGGCCAGCCGGGACGCCTTCGGCGTTGCGGGCGCCGCCGGCCTGTCGGGGACCGGCGCCTACGTCGATCTAATGAAGGAAGACATCCGCCGGCTCGAGGCCAACCCGGGCGACTACCTCCAAGTGGTACAGCGCGCCTACCACGCCGTGCTCGCGCGCGACGCCTACGCCGTGGAGATCGACTACTGGCGCGCGAGGCCGCCGGTGCCCTTCGCGCTGCTGGCGGCGTGCGTCGAGAACTGGGCCCTGCGCAACCGGCCTGGCCTGACGGCCACCTCCGGCGTTCCGGCCGTCTCCGTCAACAGCCGTTATCTCGCCGCGGTCCGCCTCTCGCCGGCCGTCGCGGCGGAAGCGCGCGCCGCGGCAGGCCTCGCCGCGGTGGGCGAGCCGAACCTGGCGGACGCCGTCGGCCGGCACGTCGTCGCGCCGGGTGCGGGTGAAGTCGTCTCGGTCGGCGGCATCCATTTCACCGCGGCCGGTTCGACCGCGCTGGACGCGGCCGGCGGGCGGGAGTGATGGCGTGAGATAGACCCATCCTGAAGCGTCATTCGGCCCGCGGCTGCCGGCCTGCGACTGGCGGCCAGCGCGCCGCCACCTTCTCGCTTCACACGGCCGCCGCTCGCCCCTCGGCGGCCCTGAGCGGCGTTGCGCCGCAAGCCGCACGTCGCAAGCCGCCTCTACTTCTTCATCAGCTCGTTCACCGCCTGCGCGAGGAAGATGTACTGGGACGCGCCGCCAATCGTGCCCTCGTTCTCGCCCCACAGGAACGGCCAGTCGTCCATGTTCTCGGGGTAGTCGGGCTTCAGGATCATCACGCCGGGCACGATGACGCCCGGGATGAACGTGAAGTCGGCCCGGTTGAAGCCGTACGCCAGGTGCTTCGACCTGGTGCCGACCGTCGCCACGAGCGACGTGTTCGAGGCCGGGTGCGTGCCGAAGAGGAAGTTCAGCCCGCGCAGCACCGACTCCCTGTCGAACACGTCGGGATACGCCTTGAGCAGGTGGTAGTTGGTGGTCGCCCAGCTCACGACACCACCGCTGCCCGCCCAGCCGCCCGTCGCGATGGGCACCCCGTAGGGGTTGGCCTCGAGCAACGCGTCCACGTCCGCCTTGTACTTCACCACGTAGGGACGCAGTTTCTGGGCGGCCCCGGGGCCGAGGAACGGGAGCGCCCGGACCCCCATCACGAGGCTGCGGCCACCCGGCGCGTCGAGCGACGGCCAGATCAGCTCGTTGAACCGGTCGATGTACTGCTGCTCCTTCGTCGTGAGCATCAGCTGGAACAGCGCCGTCATCTCCGCGCCGGCGCCGAACCGGGCGCCGCCCGGCGCCCCGGCCGGCGGCGGGGCGACTGCCCGCTGCTTCTCTTCAGCGTAGGCCTTCTTCGCGAGCGCGAGGCAGTCGTCTGCCAGCGCGTCGTTGAACCCCCGCAGCGCGCGGCTGGCGGCGAGCAGCGATCCAATCCCCGAGTAGTTCAGGAAGGGCTGGCGCCCGGTGAAGACCCACCGGTCGTCGGGTGTGCCGCTGCGGTTGCCCTCCACCTGGTACGGCTTCAGTGCCGGGTCGTAGAGCAGGTTGTCGGTCTGCGTCGCGGCGTCACCGAGATGGTGATACGTGTGGAGCTGCGCATCGATGATGCTGGTGGCCAGGAAGCCGATGTTCCGGTACTGCGCCGCCACCTGCAGGGCCCCGTGTTCGACCTGCTGCAGGATGTCGGGCTTTCCGTCCGGGCGGTGAATGTCGACGAACCGCGTGGCCTGATCGACGAACGTCTGGTCGCGCGTAGGCCTGAAGGTCTCCCAGATGTCCACGAAGGTCGTGAGGGTGCCCGCGTGCGACGCGCCCTGCAGATCGTAGTCGCCGGCGTCGAACCAGCCGCCGACGGCGAGCCCAGGGATGCGCTCGAGGGGTTTGTACTTCGTGTCGGTCGACGCGCCCATGCGGAAGCCGTCGAAGTGCTGGAAGTTGAGCGGCGCCTGCAGCGCGTCGTCCATGTGCGAGAGGCCGTGCCAGACGCGGTAGCCCTCGTTAACGGTCACGTGGTCCATCTCGACCGGGAACCAGACGTCCGACGTCGCGTGCCAGATGGTGTCGTACACGTTCGTGTCGATCGGGAACGTCTCGGTCTTCTGGCTGCCGTACTTGATGTAGTACAGACCGGGCTTACTGACGGCGCTGAAGTCGGCCGTGGCGTACTTGTAGCGGAGGTAGTTGCCCCACGGCCGCACGTTCGCCTTCAGCCGTTCCACCGTCGAGCCGTCGGAGGTCACCTCGAAGAGCGACGCGGTCGGGAGTGCCGTGTCGTTCGTGTCGAGTTCGATGACCGCCACCTTCTTCTGCGTCGGGTGGTAGCCGACCTGCGAGAACTGGATGACCGGCGTGCGCGTCCAGTTCGGGATGACGTTCGGGCGGACCAGCCACTCCGCCACCTTCCCGGTCGTCTTCGTCGCCAGCAGCGACCGGACGATGAACCAGCCGTTCTGGGCGAGGTTCCTCCCGTCGAGAAGCTGGAGGTCGCCGGAGAGGCCTTGGATCGTGACGCGGCGCTCGGGATCCTCGGGCGCGAGGACGAACGTCCTGCCCGCGGCAATCGCGTCGGCTTCGACGTACTCGTTGCGACCGCGATCGTCGAAGGTGTTGTAGCCCTCGAACTGGCGGATCTTCGTGTCGGCGGACCTGGTCTTCGTCGTCCCGATCGGATAGCGGGGGAAGATGCCGGGCCTGCCGTCGGCAAGGTACGTCCGCTCGAAGAAACGGGACGGCAGGAACTCGAGGTTGAACCCCGCCCGGCCCTCGAGCTTCTCGGGGACCGGCTTGTCGACGAAGACGGCGACGCGGAAGCCCGATCCCTCGGGCGTCACGACGAGGCGGGAGTCGAAATCGAAGGCCTCGTAGCGCATCACGCACGTGATCGTGTTCGCGGCCTTGTCGACCTTCCGGTCGACCAGCTTCGGGATCTGGTCCCACTGTTCCGGCGTCGGCGACAGTCGGACCGCCCCGCCGGTGGATATCCGCACGCCGTTCTGGATGATCTCCACGCCGGCGGTCTTCTCGTCGAAGAACATGCCGTTGTACTGGTTGGTGAAGACGAACACGTTGAGCCCGCGCGTCTCGAAGTACTCCTTGTCGTTCACCTGCAGCCCCGCCGGCGGCTTCTGCGTCGCGACGGCGGCCTTCTGCGGGGTCATGGCACCCTGCGGCGGCGGCTGGGCGCCGGCGGCGGTTGCGGTGAGGCAACATGCGGCGGCGAGGGCCATCACGGGCCACGTGGCCACACGGCGCGGCCTGCTCGATCTCGGACAGGTCATTGTGATCTCCCTGGGGTCGGAGCGCATTGATTCGACGACACTTCTGTAATACGGAATTGTCAGAAAAGTAATGCGCTCCGACCCCTATCTCACGCGCAGCCAGCCCGCCAGCAGCTCGGTCCATTTCGCGAGGGCCGGGTCCGAGAGCGCCATGCCGACGCCGTGCGGGCCGCTCTCGAAGACGTGCAGCTCGGCCGGCACGCCGGCCTTCCGCAAGGCGAGGAAGAAGCGGATGCTGTTCTCGACGGGCACCGCTTGGTCGTTCGCCGTGTGGAAGAGGAACGTGGGCGGCGTGCGCGCGGTCACCTGCAGGTCGTTCGACAGGTTCTCGATCAGCTTCGGGTCGGGGTTGTCGCCGAGCAGGTTGCGCACCGAGCCGGCGTGCGTGATCGCGGGGTCGAACGAGATGACGGGGTAGCCGAGGATCAGGAAGTCGGGGCGGCTGCCCGCGCGGTCGATCGGGTCGTTCGCCTCGGCGAGGCCGGCGTCGAAGTGCGTGGCGGCCGTCGACACGAGGTGGCCGCCCGCGGAGAAGCCCATGATGCCGACGCGGTCCGGCGACACGCCGAACTCGGCGGCCCTCGCACGCACCGTGCGGATGGCGCGCTGCGCGTCGCCGAGCTCGATCGGGTGGTGGTAGCGCGGGCCCAGGCGGTACTTCACGACGAAGGACGTGATGCCCATCGCGTTGTACCAGTAAGCCCACTGGCGTCCCTCGTGCACGTCGGCGAGCGCGCCGTAACCGCCGCCGGGAAACACGAGGATCGCGGTGCCGTTCGGGCGTTGCGCCCGGTACACCGCCATCGTCGGCACGTCCGCGCTCTCGTTGCCCAGGGCCCCAGGTGCGCCGTTCTGCCAGAGCGGCAGCACCTGGCCCTCGGTGAACGCCGCCGCCGGCTGCTGGCGCGAGGCCGCCGGCGGCGCGCCGCCCGAGGGCTGGCCCCACGCCAGGCCGCCAACGAGGAAGAAGACCCCCGCAAGCCGCGTGATCACCATGGGACCCCCGTGCTACTTCTTCCGCTTCGCCGTGAAGGTGATCGCCCCCATGCCCTCGATGTCGGCGCTGCCTTTGATCGTGTCGCCGTCCACCTTGGCCTTGTGGACGATCGCCATCTGCTGCCCGCCCATGTCGAGCGTGACGGTGTACTCGATATCCGCGCCCTTCACCGTGCCCTTGAGCGGCGCCTCGCCCATCTCGCTGACGTGCTTGCCGGTCAGCGTTTCGCCGTCCTGCTTGTAGTCGGCGGTGACGACCATCTGACCCCCTGGCGACTCGACCGTCATCTCCCACTGCCCGGTGATGTCGATCTTCTGCGCGTTCTGCGCGGCGGCGGGAACGCTGACGACGGCGACGGCGACGGCGATCAGGGCTACGGCTAGCGTCTTCATGGCTCCTCCTCGAAATCCAGGCGATCCGGCCGCCGCGGGGCGGCGGCCACCGCGCGCCAATGATATCCGTTTCACGGGTCGATGCGGGACGGAGAATGCCAGCCGCACCATCGCGCGCCCGGCGGGCCTCACGGCCGCAGGCCGCAAGCCGCCGGCCGCAAGCCGCAGGCCGCAAGCCTGATTCGCCGGCACGGAGGCCGGCGCCACCAGGCCGGCACTGGACGACACCCTCGCCATGACGTTAGACTGCGACGGCTAGCCGGGACCGGCCGCACGGCGGCGCGGTGTCGAAACCGGCGGCACGCCAAGAGCGTGCGCCGCCGCCCGCGCTACACCCGTTCACCCAGGAAGGATTCATATGAACATGAAGAGCGTGCTCAAGGTGATGGCCGTCGCCCTGGCGGTCGGCTGCGTGGCGGCCGTCTATGCGCAGGCGCCCGCACCGGCGCCCGGCCAGGCGCCGGCGGCGGGGCAGCGAGCGGGGGCTCCGCAGGGACCACGGGTGGTCTCGCCGGAGATCCTCCCGGACAAGAGGGTCACGTTCAGGCTGCTGGCCCCCAAGGCCAGCACCGTGGTCCTGAACGGCAACTGGGATCAGGGCACCAACATCGCGATGACCAAGGACGACCAGGGCATCTGGTCGGTGACCGTCGGCCCGCTCGGCGAGCAATTGTGGGGCTACTCGTTCAACGTGGACGGCGTGAAGGCGAACGACCCGGGCAACGGCGAGTACCAGCGGGACGGCCAGCGGTACGACAACCTGCTCATGATTACCGGCCCGGCGTCGGATCCGTGGACGTTCAAGCCGGACATCCCGCACGGCACCGTGGCGGCCGTCTGGTACCCGTCGCCGATCCTGAAGGAGCCCTGGCGCCGGATGTACGTCTACACGCCGCCCGGCTACGAGTCGGGCAACGCGAGATACCCGGTGCTCTACCTGCTGCACGGCGCCGGCGGTGACGAGGACGCCTGGGACAACATGGGCCGCGCCAACATCATCCTGGATAACCTGATCGCGGCCGGCAAGGCGAAGCCGATGATCGTGGTGACGCCGAACGGCAACGCCAACCAGATCGTGGCCCAGGGCTACGCCTACGGTCCGACGCCGCGGCCCGGTGCGACCAATGCGCCGGCGCCTCCGCCCGTGCAGGCAGCCCAGGGTCGAGCCGGGATGCCCGGTGCGCCGGCGACTCCCGCCGCCCCGGGCGCGCGAGGCGCAGCCGGCGCCACACCCAGGCCGCCGCAGGTGTACGCCGGGTCCTATCCCAACAGCCTGGTGGCGGAGATCATCCCGTTCATCGAGAAGCACTACCGCGTGGCGCCCGGCAAGGACAACCGGGCCATCGCCGGATTGTCGATGGGCGGCGGCCACACGGTCCAGGCGACCAACAACAACCCGGGGACCTTCGGCTGGATCGGGGTATTCAGCGCCGGCGGGCAGGACACGCCGGAGTTCGCCGCGGCCCTGACGAAGATCAAGAACGCCGGTGTGAAGCACTACTGGATCGGTGCCGGGACCACCGACTTCGCGTTGAAGGGGTCGGAGACGCTCAAGCAGGTGGCAGAGAAGGTCGGGCTTCCGATGTCGTATCACACGTCGCCGGGCGCCCACTACTGGTTCATCTGGCGGGTGTTCCTCAGCGAGTTCACCCCGATTCTCTTCCGCTGAGGCGGTCGGGTGGCTGATGGCCGAGGTGACGCCCATCCTGCGCCGGTTGACGACCTTCCTCGCGGCCTGTCTCGTCCTCCTGCCGGTGGCGGCGACGTCGCAGGTGCGCCGCATCGAGATCACCGCCCGCGAGTTGGTCGCGGGCGGACAGGTGTTCGGGGCTGCCGGCACGTACGAGAACGTCAAAGGGCTGGTCCACGGGGAGGTCGACCCGGCGGACGCGCGCAATCGCGTGATCCAGGACCTCGACCTGGCCCCCCGGAACGCCAGGGGCAAGGTCGAGTACGTGGCCACCTTCTCGCTGATGAAGCCGGTGACGGCCGCCCGCGCGAGCGGCGTCCTGATGTACTCGGTCGTCAACCGCGGGAACGGCACGCCCACGGCGGGGCCGGAGGGGCACATCTCGCTCGTGAGCGGCTGGCAGGGCGACGTGGCGCCGACTGCCGGCAACCAGACCATCCAGGTGCCCGTCGCCAAGGGACCGGGTGGTGCCGCCATCACCGGCCCGGTGCTCGCCAGGTTCTTCGACCTGCCGGCGGGCACGACCACGGCACCGATCCGCATCGGGTCGATGGGTTCGGCCTTCTACCCTCCGGACGCGCTCGACACGTCGCGGGCGGCGCTGTCGTCCCACCTGACCGAGACGCCGCGCGGGGAGATCGGCGGAACGGCCACCGTGCCTTCGACCGACTGGGCGTTCGCCGACTGTCGGACGGTTCCGTTTCCCGGAACACCTGACCCGTCCCGGGTCTGCCTGAAGGGCGGATTCGACCCCGGTCGCGTCTACGAACTCGTCTACACGGCCAAGGACCCGCTGGTGCTCGGCATCGGCCTGGCCGCGACGCGTGACATCGTGTCGTTCTTCCGCCACGCGGCGGCCGACGCGGACGGCCACGTCAACCCCGTCGCCAGGATCGTGCGGTATGCGGTCGGCGTGGGCTCGTCCCAGTCGGGCAACTTCCTCAAGACCTTCGTCCACCTCGGGTTCAACGCGGACCTGTCGGGGCGCATCGTCTTCGACGGGATCATGCCGCAGATTGCGGCCCGGCAGACGCCAATGGACTTCCGGTTCGCGGCGCCCGGCGGAGCGGCGACGCTCTACGAGCCCGGCAGCGAGCCCGTGGTCTGGTGGGGCCGCTACACCGACACCGCGCGCGGCAGGGTTGCGGCAAGCCTGCTCGATCGGTGCGCGGCCACCCGCACGTGCCCGAAGGTGGTCGAGGTCATCGGCTCTGCCGAGTTCTGGGGGCTTCGCATGTCGCCCGGCCTGGTCGGCACCGACGCGGCCGCGGACATCCCGCTGCCCGGCAACGTGCGCCGCTATTACAGTCCCGGCACGACGCACGGCGGCGGCCAGGGCGGCTTCGCGCTGGAGCAGCGGGCGGCGGGGCGCTGCGTGCTGCAGGCGAACCCGAATCCGATGGCAGAGACCCTCCGCGCGCTGACGCGGGCGCTGGTGGCCTGGGTGGTCGAGGGAACCGAGCCGCCGCCGAGCCGCTACCCGAAGGTGGCCGACGGGACGCTGGTCGCCGCCACGCGAGCGGCGACCGGGTTTCCGGCCATACCCGGCGTCGGCTTCGGCGAGGTGAACCCGCTCCTCGACTACGACTTCGGCACGTCCCTCGACTACAACGACCTGACCGGCGTCATCTCCCGCCAGCCGCCGGCCGTGAAGCGCGCGCTCCCGACGCTCGTGCCGGCGGTTGACGCCGACGGGAACGAGCGGGCGGGCGTGGCGTCGGTGCTCCACCAGGCGCCGCTCGGGACGTACCTCGGGTGGAACATCCAGGCGTCCGGCTTCTTCAAGGGCGGGCTGTGCGGCTTCCAGGGCGGGTACGTGCCGTTCGCGCGGACGCGCGCCGGGCGACAGGCGGCTGACGACCCGCGCCCGTCGCTGGAGGAGCGCTACGGCACGCAGGAAGGCTACCTCTGCGCCGTGCGGCGGGCGGCCGAGAGCCTGGTGCGCGATCGCTTCCTGCTGCCCGAAGACGCGAAGCGGCTGATCGCCGACGCCGCGACGGCCGCCCTGCTGCCCGGGTCGGCCGACGCCACGGCCGAGGCGCGCCGCGTGGCCGATGGAGTGTGCCGATGACGCTCGCGCTCGTCGGCCTGCTCACGATCGCCGCCCTCCTGGCGCTGATCCTGACCAGGCGAGCCTCGCCGCTCGTCGCGCTCATCCTCGTACCCGTCGCCGCGGCGCTGGCGACGGGGGCGGGCATGAAGACGGGCACCTACATCCTGCAGGGCCTGGCGAGCGTGGCGCCGATGGCGGCGATGTTCGTGTTCGCCATCGCCTTCTTCGGCGTGGTCGGCGACGCGGGCATGTTCGACCCGGTCGTCCGGGTGCTGCTGCGCCTGGTCGGCACGAACCCGGTCAGGATCCTGGTCGGCACGGCCGCGCTGGCCTTTCTCGCGCATCTCGACGGCAACGGCGCGGTCACCTTCCTCATCACCGTGCCGACGATGCTGCCGCTGTTCGAGCGGCTGGGGATGGACCGCCGCAAGCTTGCGGGGATTACCGGGCTCGCGGCCGGCGTCAGCTTCCTGCCATGGACCGGACCGACCATTCGCGCGGCTGCCGCCCTGAAGCTGACGACTCACGAGATCTTCGTGCCGCTCATCCCGGCTCAGGTCGTCGGCATCGTCTTCACGTTCCTCGTGGCCTGGTGGTGGGGCCATCAGGAGGCGAGGCGGCTGAAGGCGGCGGGGACGAAGGCCGGTTCCGGCATCGTCCTCGAGGTGAAGCCGCTCACGCCCGAACAGCAGGCGCTGCGGCGGCCGCGGCTGGTCGCCGTGAACCTCCTCCTGGCGCTCGCCGTGATGGGGTCGATGATCGTCACCACCGTCCCCCCTGCCGTCTCGTTCATGCTCGGGCTGTCGATCGCGCTCGTCGTCAACTACCCGAACGTCGAGATGCAGAAGCAGCGGATCGACGCCCACGCGCGCGCCGCGCTGATGATGGCCAGCGTCTTGTTCGCGGCCGGCGCCTTCACCGGGATCATGCAGGGCGCCGGCATGCTGTCGGCCATGGCCGCTGCGGCGGCGGGTGCGATTCCGCCGTCGGCCGCGTCGCACATCCCCGTCGGGCTGGGCCTCGTGTCGATGCCGCTCAGCCTGCTGTTCGATCCCGACTCGTTCTACTTCGGCGTGCTGCCCGTCGTCGCCCACGCCGCGCAGCTGCTTGGCGTTCCCGCCGTGGAGGTCGCACGCGCCGCGCTGCTCGGCCAGATGACGACCGGCTTTTCCGTGAGCCCCCTCACTCCCTCGACGTTCCTGCTGGTCGGCCTCGCGGGCATCGAGCTGGCCGACCACCAGAAGTTCAGCATCCCGGTGCTGTGGGCGGCCTCGGTGCTGATGACGGTCGCCGCGGCCCTGTTCGGCATCATCCGCTGGTGACGAGGGCTAGATAGGAGACCGCGATTCGGGATCGCGGGCGGCTGGCGGGCCCTTGCCGGCCGAGCCGCTTCGGAGCAGCCCGTCGCACGCGCGCGGAAACCGACGAGCGGGTGGGCGGGTTTCCCCCGCCGCGGCGCGGCCGCTCGAGCCAGGGCTTTAGCGCAAGGCGGGCTTCCGAGAGCCGGAAACCCGCCCAGAGCGAGGACGGTTTCCCGGGCTGCGGAGGCGGCGAGGAGGCAAGGGCCGCCTGTTGGCCGCGGCTCACAATCGCGGGCTCTGATTCAGCGCGGCGCGCCTCAGACCGTGGAGCATGTTCGGGCGTGCCTCGCAACCCCTAGAGACGCTGTCGGCTGGCCCCGCGCGGGGCAACGGAGCGGCATGAAGATCATCAGGATCGGCGCCGGCGCCGGCTACTCGGGAGATCGGATCGAGCCCGCCCTGGAGCTCGCCGAGAGGGGCCGACTCCACTACCTCGTCTTCGAGTGCCTGGCGGAGCGCACGATCGCGCTCGCCCAGCAGGACCGCCTGCGCGATCCGGCGAAGGGCTTCGACCCGCTGCTCGTCGATCGATTCCGGGCGGTGCTGCCGGCGTGCATCGGGAACGGGATCCGGATCGTCACCAACATGGGGGCCGCGAACCCGGAGGGCGCCGCCGAGGAGACCGCGCGGATCGCCCGCGCGCTGGGCGCGCGGCTGAGGATCGCGATCGTCACCGGCGACGACGTCCGCGAGGCGATCGTGGCGGCCGACGCGCGGCTCGATGACATGGGGACCACGGTGTCGGCCTGCGGGAAGACGATCTTGTCCGCCAACGCCTACCTTGGCGCCGACGGCATCGTCGCCGCCCTTGCGCAGGGTGCCGACGTCGTGATCACCGGGAGGACGGCGGATCCCTCCCTGTTCCTGGCGCCGATGGTTCACGAGTTCGGTTGGGCGCTCGACGATTGGCGGCGGCTCGGGCGGGGGACCGTGGTGGGACATCTCCTCGAGTGCGCGGGCCAGGTGACCGGAGGGTACTTCGCCGACCCCGGCGTCAAGGACGTGCCGGACCTGGCGCGGCTGGGCTTTCCGCTTGCGGAGGTCGACGAGAACGGCGGGGCGCTGCTCACGAAGGTCGAGGGATCCGGCGGCCGCATCACGACCGCCACCTGCAAGGAGCAGTTGCTGTACGAGATCCACAGGCCCGACCGGTACCTGACCCCGGACGTGACCGCCGACTTCACCGGCGTGCGGTTCACCGAACTGGGGCACGATCGGATCGCCGTGCAGGGCGCGTCGGGCACCGAGCGGCCCGAGAGGCTCAAGGTCTCCGTGGGCTACTTCGACGGCTTCGTCGGCGAGGGGCAGATCTCCTACGCCGGCCCTGGTTGCGCGGCCCGCGGGCGGCTGGCGATCGAGATCGTGCAGGCCCGCCTGGCGCTGCGCGGCATCCGGCCGGAGGAGATCCGCTGCGACTGCATCGGCCTCGACGCGATCCTGGGGGGCGCGCGAGTGGCCGCGGGCGAGCCGGCAGAAGTGAGGGTTCGTGTCGCGGCGCGGTGCGCCACGACGGAGATGGCCGCCTCCATCGCCAACGAGGTCGAGACGCTGTACACCAACGGCCCGGCGGCCGGCGGCGGCGTGACGAAGGCGGTGAAGCCGGTGCTCGCGATGGACTCGACCAGCGTGCCCCGGAACCTCGCCGTCCCCTCGGTGCGCTGGCTGGAGGTGAACCCGTGAAGCTGCGCGACATCGCCCACTCCAGGACCGGCGACAAGGGGAACATCGCGAACGTGTCGGTCATCGCGTTCGACGAGCGCGACTACGGCCGGCTGCTCGAGTCGGTGACGGCCGAGCGCGTGAAGGCGCTCTTCGCCGGGATCGTCGAGGGCGAGGTGGTGCGCTACGAGATGCCCTCTATCGGCGCCCTGAACTTCGTGATGCACCGGGCGCTCGGCGGCGGCGTGACGCGGTCGCTCGCGCTCGACGCGCACGGCAAGTGCCTCAGCTCGGCGGTGCTGGACCTCGAGATCTGAAGCCGGCACCGGCCTGATCGGCCCGCGAAGTGTCATATACTGCGCGCTGAGCCTCTCGGCCTTGCCGAGCCGGCGCGAGTGGAGAAGGGGACGGTCTGCTGAATCCCCTGGGCCCGGCCGCCGCCGCCGCCCGCTCATCCAACACAGGAAGGAATCATGAACAGACTGATCACTTCGGGTACTCGTCGCCGCGGCGCTGGCGACGGTCGGCGTCGTCGCGCAGAGCGGGGGCCAGGCCCCCGGGACCGCGGGCAAGGCCAAGGGCAAGGTTGCGGCGCCGGCAAGCGCGCCGTCGAAGGTGGACAGCCTCGTCGCGGCCATGACGCTGGAAGAGAAGCTGAGCTTCCTCTCCGGCGCCACCGACCCGGCCGGCTACGGCGAAGCCGGCTACATCCCCGGCGTCCCCCGCCTCAACATTCCCCCGCTCCGGGAGACCGACGGCCCGGCGGGCGTCCGCACCAACCAGCCCGCGACGGCCCTTCCGGCACCCGTCGCCATGGCCTCGACGTTCTCGCCCGACCTGGCGAAGCAGTACGGGCAGATCCTCGGCCGCGACGCGCGCGCGCGGCACCAGAACGTCCTCCTCGGGCCGATGGTGAACATCGTCCGCGTGCCGCAGGCCGGCCGCAACTTCGAGACGCTCGGCGAGGACCCGCTCCTCGCGAGCCGGCTCGTGGCGGCGGAGATCCAGGGCATCCAGGGCGAGGGCACCATCGCGACCGTCAAGCACTACGCCTTCAACAACCAGGAGAACCAGCGGACGACCGTGAGCGCCGACGTGGACGAGCGGACGGGGCGCGAGATCTACCTGCCGGCGTTCGAGGCGGCCGTGAAGGCCGGCAGCCTCTCGGTGATGTCGTCCTACAACAAGGTCAACGGGACGTACGCATCCGAGAACCCGGCCTTGCTCACCGACTTGCTGCGAAAGGACTTCGGGTTCAAGGGCTTCGTGATGTCGGACTGGGGCGGCGTGCACAGCGCGGCTGCGCTGAAGGCCGGCAACGAGATGGAGATGCCGAGCGGCCGCAACTTCAGCGCGCTGCCGGACATGGTGAAGAAGGGCGAGCTGCCCGAGAGCGTGATCAACGAGGCGGTGAGGCGGATCCTGTGGTCGATGGAGACGGCCGGCCTCCTCGCGCCCGACGCGCGGCCCGTCCCGGAGATCCCCACGACCTCGCCCTCGGCGCGGGACGTCGCGATCCAGGGCGCGGTGCTGTTGAAGAACCAGGGCAACGTCCTGCCGTTGTCGAAGCAGGACCAGCAGTCGATCGCGGTGATCGGCCCGACGGCGAAAGTGCTGCTCGTCGGCGGCGGCGGCAGTGCGGCGGTGCAGCCGATGCGTCGCGACGTCCCGCTCGACGTGCTGCAGAGGAAGCTGGGCGCCGGCGCCAAGATCACCTACGCGAAGGGATACGACCTCGACGGCGAGGTGGTGCCGAGCACCGTCCTGAGGCCCGGAGCCACGATCAACATCGTCGGCAGCAACGCGCTGCCGCCCGGATCGACGTTCACGTGGAACGGCACTGTCGTGGCGCCGACCACCGGCGACTACATCTTCAAGCTGCAGTCGACGGGCGGCCGCGGCAACCTGTTGACGGGCGCCCAGGCCATCGCCGCGCAGCAGCAGGCCGGCGGCGGCGCCCGCGGCGCGGGTCCCGGCGGCGCGCCTGCTGCGGCCCCTGCGGGCGGCCAGCAGCAGGGCGCGCGAGCGGGCGGGCAGCGAGCCGGGGCTCCGGGCGCGGCGCCCACCGGCATCATCCCTGCGGGCGTTCCCGGTTTCGGCGCGGCGGCGCTGCTGCCGACGGCCGACGGCCTGAGCAACGCCAGCACGCCGATCCACCTCGAGGCGAACGTGCCGACGCCGATCAGCATCACGGCCGGCGGCGCCGGCCGCGGCGGCGCCGGCGCGCAGCCGGTGCAGGTGCGCCTGGCGTGGGTGTCGCCCGAGATCGAGAAGGCGCGGATCGACGAGGCCGTGGCGGCCGCGAAGGCGGCGCGCGTGGCGGTCGTGTTCGTGTACGACGAGGGGACCGAGGGGCGCGACCGGGCGTCGCTGTCGCTGCCCGGCATCCAGGACAAGCTGGTGGCCGCCGTGGCCGCCGCGAACCCGCGCACCGTGGTCGTGATGAACAACGGCGCGCCGGTGCTGATGCCGTGGGCCGGCCAGGTCGCCGCGATCCTGCAGATGTGGTACCCGGGGCAGGAAGGGGCCGACGCGACGGCCGCGATCCTGATCGGCGAAGCGGCGCCGGGCGGGCGCCTGCCCGTCACGTTCCCCAAGCGCGCCGAGGATGCGCCGACCGCGAAGCCCGAACGGTATCCCGGCGTGAACCTGAAGGGCGAGTACTCCGAGGGCATCTTCGTCGGCTACCGCTGGTACGACCAGGAGAAGATCGAGCCGCTGTTCCCGTTCGGCTTCGGCCTCTCCTACACCACGTTCGCCTACTCGAACGTCTCCGCGAAGCGCGCGGGCGACGGGTACGACGTGACGTTCACGTTGAAGAACACCGGGACGCGCGAAGGCGTCGAGGTGCCGCAGGTCTACGTCGGGCCGCCGCCGAACGCGCCGGTGCCGATGGCCGTCAAGGCGCTCGCGGGCTTCGATCGCGTGACGCTCGCGCCGGGCGCGGCCAAGCCGGTGCGGGTGCACGTCGACGCACGCGCCCTGTCCTACTGGTCCACGAAGGACCACGCGTGGAAGGTCGCCGGCGGCAAGCGCACGTTCATGGTCGGCGCCTCGTCGAGCGACATCAAGCTGAAGACCGACGTCACGGTCCCGGCCGGGAAGTAGGGGTCAAGGCCCGGGGCTCGAGATCCCGGCCGGTGACGGCGCGGGTCTCGGGCTCTGGGCTCTTCGGCGCAGCGAGCCTGGTCGGTCTCAGAGGCAGGAGGCACGATGAGCTGGAAATCGGGACTGGCTGCACTCATTGTCGCACCCGTTCTCGTGGTGCAGGCGGCGGACCAGGCCAAGGCGCCGGCGGCGCCGCCGGCGGGGCAGGCGAAGCCGGCCGCCGCCGGGCCGGCACGACCAGCCGTTCAGCCGAAGGTCGAGGCGCGGAAAGCGCAAATCATCACGGTCGCCGGCCTGAGGTTCCGCGACCTCAACAAGAACGGCAGGCTGGATCCCTACGAGGACTGGCGGCTGAGCGTCGATCAGCGCGTGGCCGACCTGGTCGCCAGGATGACGCTCGAGGAGAAGGCCGGGCTGATGATTCACTCGTCGCTCGCCGGCTTCACCGGGCCGAACGGCGAGGTGCTCGGCCTGCCTGCCACGGGGCAGCGCGGCGGCGGCGCCCGCGGCGGCGCTCCTGCAGCCCCGCCGAACCGCGCCTTCGAGGGCGGCGCCAACCCGAACAACGTCGAGCCGATGGGCAGCGCGAACCCCACGCAGCTCGTCACCGAGCGCCACATCCGCTACATCCTGGTGCGCCCGAATGCGGGCGAGACCCCCGACGTCACCGCGAAGTTCCACAACGGCTTGCAGGAGATGGCGGAAACCAGCCGCCTCGGCATCCCGATCGTGTTCAGCACCGACCCGCGGCACGGCGTGAGCCGTCCGGTCACCGGCGCCGCGGGCGCGCCGGCCAAGCCGACCATGTCGCAGTGGCCCGACGAGCTGGGTCTGGCGGTGGCGCGAGATCCCGAGCAGGTCCGCAAGTTCGGGCAGATCGCGGCCAGGGAGCTGCGGGCGATCGGCATCCAGTGCCTGCTCGGGCCGATGGCCGACACGAGCACCGAGCCCCGCTGGAACCGGATCAACGGCACGTTCGGCGAGGACCCCGTCCTGGTGGCGTCGCTCACCAGGGCGATCGTCGAAGGGTTCCAGGGCAGGCAGCTCGGGCCCGAGAGCGTGATGACCGTCACCAAGCACTTCCCCGGCGACGGCCCGGTGAAGGACGGCTACGACGGCCACAACGCCTACGGGAAGTGGTTCATCTACCCCGGCAACCAGTTCGACCTCCACCTGCAGCCCTTCAAGGCCGCATTCGAGGCCGGCAGCGGCGGCGTCATGACCGCCTACGGCATCCCGGTGGGCAAGGACACCGTCGCCATCGCGTTCTCCAAGGCGATGGTCACAGACCTGCTGCGGCAGAAGCTCGGTTTCAAGGGGCTCGTGGTCACCGACTGGAACCACAACATGCCGTGGGGCGTCGAGAAGCTGTCGGAGAAGGACCGCCAGAAGCTGATCGTGCTCGCGGGCGTGGACCAGATCGGCGGCAACAACGATCCGGCCGTGATCATCGCGAACGCGAAGGACGGCACCACCCCCGTGGCGCTGATCGACGCGGCGGCGAAGCGCGCGCTGAAACCGATCTTCCAACTGGGCCTGTTCGAAGACCCGTACGTCGATCCGGAGAACGCGAAGGCGACCGTGGCCAGCGCCGAGTTCCTGGCGGCGGGGTATGCCGCGCAGCAGAAAGCCGTCGTGCTGCTGAAGAACGCCGACGATCTGCTGCCGGCCGTGATGGGCAAGAAGATCTACGTCGAGGGCATCGACAAGACCGTCGCCGCGGCATACGGCACCGTCGTCGACGACCCCAAGGGTGCCGACCTGGCGATCCTCCGCGTGGCCAGCCCGTCCACCACGTATCCCTACGGCGGCGCGTTCGCGGGCGGAGGCACGCGAGGCGCGGCCACACCGGCGCCGATGCCGCCGCTTCCGACCTACGGCATCACGCTGGCCTACGGCAACGCGGCGAACTTCGGCGTGCTCGACGACATCAAGAAGGTCGCGGCCACCGGCACGAAGACGGTCGTCGTCGTGAACATGGACAAGCCCGCGATCCTCACCGAGTTCATCGACAGCGTCGCCGGCGTCTACGGCGCGTTCGGCCCCGGCGACGCCGCGTTGCTCGACGTGGTGTTCGGCAAGGCGAAGGTCACCGGCAAGCTGCCGTTCGACGTGCCGAGCGACATGCCCTCGGTGATGGCGCAGGCCGCCGATGTGCCGTTCGACATGGTCGCCCCGATGTTCAAGTTCGGCTTCGGGCTGACCTACAAGCGCTAGTCCCGAAGCTCGGGCGGTGTGGCGCTGGCGCGTCTGGGTGTGGCGCGGGCCTGGCTGGGTGGTGTGGCGCGGGCCTGGCTGGGTGGTGTGGCGCGGGCCTGCTGGGTGTGGCGTGGGCGCGTCTGAGTGTAGCGCGAGCCTGTCTGGGTGTGGCGCGGGCCTTCAGGCCCGCGATCGGAGGCCTTCAGCCCCGCGACCCTTCGGCAGGCTCAGGGTCGCCCCGAGCGTCGTCGCCGAGCCGCGATGCCGTCGGGCGTGACAGCCTCTGTGTGCTCCGAGGGCTCGGTGGTTGAAACCGCCGAACCACGCATGCCGGATGTGATCAATTCCGACCCGAAGCTCGATTGGGTTGACATGGAACCGTGGAGCGCTCGCACTGCCGCGAGTAGCGGGTGACCGGGCAGGCGGCACCTGGCGCCGGCGGGCCGCCGCGCCCCGGCACCCGAGCGCCGGAGGGCGCGAAGTCCGGGGCGCTCGACACAGCGACAGCGCGCGAGCGGGAGTCGTCGGCGAGACCAGGCGCGGAGCGGTCGCGAGCCTCGTCCGCTCGTCGCACATGCCCGCCGGCGCCAGCCTGTGCCGGCTGACCGGGCAGGACCCGCTCGGTCGTCAACCCAATCGAGCTTCAGTTCAGGCTGTCAGGATCCGGCGCACCCGTTCGGCGTTCTCGCGCACCTCGTCCTTCACGCGGGGGAACATCCCGACGAACACGCCGTCGGTTGGCTTGATGCTCGAGAACGCCAGCTTGAAGGCGTCGTCGGCGCCGCGGTCGGCGATCCGGCCGGCCGCCAGGATCTTGAACGCGAAGCACGGCTTCCGCGTCTGCTGCATCACGCGATACATGCGTGGCGGATCGCTCTGCAGGTAGGTCTCACCCTGCATCTCGAGAGACTCCCCGTTCAGCACCTTCTTCCACTCGTCGGCCGTCCGCGTCCGGTTGTAGACGCAGCCGGCGTAGAAGTCCACGTCCCAGCCCTGCTCCTCCACCAGGGCGATGACCTCGGGCTTGTGCGTGCCGACACCCACCATGCAGCCGAGATCGCGCACCTGCCTGCACCAGTCGCGCACGGCGGGCATCGTGCCCTGCTGGAATGCCTGGTCGGTCCGTTCGCCGTGGTGATACATCGCCACGGGCTTGCGGGCGGCAAGGAGCGGCGCCGGGTCACCGGGCATCCCCTGGATGATCAGGTGCATCCTGCCCCCTTCGGCGAGGAACCGGTCCATGTCCTGCGGCGCGCGTCCGAGGTCCACGTAGTTGTGCGCGTTGATGCCGAACCGGCTGCACTGGTGCAGCACGTCGCACACGCGCTCGGGCGTGTAGTACTCGCGCATCACGGTCGAGAGGATGCTGTTGTAATGCGCGAAGCCGTAGAACGGGTTGCACCCGACGACCAACCGGCTGATCTCCACCGGCCCGAAGCGCATCTTCGGGACCTGCAGTTCGGAGGCCGGCCTGGGCGGCGGCGCGGGGTGGTCTGGTGCCGCGGGTTGACCGGGCGCCGACCGCGGCGCATCCGAAGCACCGCCGGCGGACGCACGCGACGGCGCCTGCCGGTCGCGACCGTAGACGGTCCCAGATGCGCCGATAGCCAGCGCCGACTGAAGGAAGGTCCGTCGAGACTGTGACATGGAACCTCCACTGGTGCCAGGCGGGCTGCTCCGAAGCGGCTCGTTCGGCAAGGGCCCGCCAGCCGGCCTTGCTCCCGAATCGCGGTCTCTTATCCAGGGCCGTCGCGCCATGATACCCGACAGCGGGGTGGCGAGCGTGGGTTGCCGCGAGAATGGCTTCTCGACAACCGGCTTCATCACCACCGTGGCGCGGGCTGTTCTGGACGTGGCGCGGGGCTTCAGCCCCGCGACCCTTCGGCAGGCTCGGGTTCGCCACGAGCCGCGTCGAGGGGCGATCGGCGGCAGATCCGTTCGGCGTTCTCGCGCACTGTCGTGGCGGTGGAACGCCTTGGCAGCGGCGGTGTTAGACTTCACCGCGGACAGGGAGGCGTCGATGAAGCGATACCGGTGTGCGGGGGGCGTGTTCGCGGCGGCGGTCGTCCTGGCAGTGGCGACGGCCGTAAACGGCCAGCAGGCGGGTTCCGCGCCGGCCGCCGGCCCGCCGGCTTTCGTTGCCGCCAAGACGATGACCGAGTCCGACTGCACGGCCGCGAAGCTCGGTTCCTCGATACCGGTCAATGCGATCGGCGAGCCGGTGTCCGCCGTCACGCTCGATGCGCCGCAGTGGCGCGCGGAAGCCAACGGCGTGCAGGCCTACTGCAGCATCGAGGGCAGCATGGCGCCGGTGAGCAAGGCGCCGAACGCCCGGCCGATTCGGTTCGGCGTCGCGCTGCCCGCGGCCTGGGCCGGCCGCGGGGCGCAGATGGGCGGCGGCGGGATGAACGGGACGATCCCGCGGCTGGCGGGCGGGATCAGCCGCGGGGGACAGGCGCTCATCCAGCAGGGCTTCGCCACGTATGGAAGCGACTCGGGACACCAGAGCGGCGGGTTCGGCCCGCCTCCCGGCGTGGGCCGGGGCGGACGCGAGGGAGCGCCGGGCCAGGCGACTCCGGCGGCTCCTGCACCACCGGCGGGAGCGACGCCGCCGCGAGCGGCTGTCGGGCCGCCGCCCGGAGCCGGTGCCGGGTTGCGGGGAGACCCTGCGGCCAACGACTGGACGCTCAACGACGAGGCGGTCGCCAATCTCGGGTACATGCAGTTGAAGAAGACGCACGATGCGGCGATGGTCGTCATCGAGCGCGCGTACGGGACGAAGCCGCGCTGCAACTACTTCTTCGGCAACTCGCAGGGCGGCCGCGAATCGCTCACCGTCGCGCAGCGGTATCCCGCCGACTACGATGGCATCTCGGCCGAGGTGCCGATCGTCGGTTTCTCGTCGCTGATGCTCGCGCCGGAGCTGGTTCGCATACGCGAGAAGCCGCTCGCGAACTGGGTGACGCCGGCCAAGACGAACGCCATTCGCGCCGAGTTCGTGCGGCAGTGCGACAGGCTCGACGGCCTCGTGGACGGCATCATCAACAACTACGTGGCCTGCCGGGCGATCTTCGACGTGAAGGCGGGCCCGCCGAACCGTCACCCCTGGGCGGAGAAGCGCTGCCCGAACAACGTCGATCCCAACCCGCAGGATACGAGCGCAGCGGCGTGCCTGACCGACGGCCAGATCGGCACGCTCGAGATGATGTACTCGCCCTACGTCTTCGCGACGCCGCTGGCGAACAACGTGAAGTCGTTCGGGATGTGGTTCCCGACCACCGATCCGTCCGGGAGCGGGCTGATTGCGCCGGTCCGTTACCGCGGCCAGGAGGGCGCGGCCGCCGACGCCCCGGTCCACGGCCACCTCGGCGTGCTCGGCGTCACCGGCTTCCTGATGCGCGACCTGGCCGCCAACCCGCTGGACTACGTCGAGGGCGGCCCGCTCAACGCACGCCGCGTCGCGCTCTCCGCGATCCTCGACTCCACCAACCCCGACCTCGGCGCGTTCCGGAAGCGGGGCGGCAAGCTGCTGGTCGCGATCGGCACCAACGACACGCTCGCGTCGCCGGGCGCGCAGATCGCGTACTACCAGTCGGTCATCGACAAGATGGGCCGGCCTGCGGTCGATGCCTTCGCCCGTTTCTTCGTGCTGCCCCAGGCCGACCACGGGCTGAGCGCGCGGACGGCCCCGGCCGACGGCGACGGCAAGGACATCCCCGTCGTTCAGGTTCCGACGACCTACGACCGCGTCGGCCTCATGACGGACTGGGTCGAGAAGGGCAAGGCTCCTGGCACAGCGGTCACCGTGACGGCGGGCGAGCGCAGCCTGCCGATGTGCTCGTACCCGGAGTATCCCAAGTACGTGAGCGGGCCGACCGGCGCGGCGAGTTCGTACACGTGCTCGTCGAAGTAGACGTCTCGAACGGCCGAATTCGCGGCGATTGAGTCAGGTGTTCTCGACGTCCTCTCTGGGGTTCCGTGGGGTGGTGGGGCAGATGGGATGAAGCGGCTGATCTCCTCGCGTGGTAGCGTGACGCTCCACAGTGAGTAACGCGCTCAAGGCGCACAAAGGAGATCAGCCGTGGATCATATTGGCATCGACCTGCACAAACGGGATAGCCAAATTTGCTGGCTCCGGGAGACGGGTGAGGTGGTGGAGCGGCGGATCCGGACGACGCGGGCCCGGTTCGTCGAGCTGTTCGGGGGCCAGCCGCGCGCGCAGATCCTGCTGGAGGCGAGCACGGAGAGCGAGTGGGTGGCGCAGTGCCTGGGCGCGCTGGGGCACGCGGTGGTGGTCGCGGATCCGGGCTACGCGCCGATGTACCCGCGACGGGGCGCGCGGCAGAAGAATGATCGGCGGGACGCGCTCGCGTTGGCGACGGCGAGCCGGACGGGCACGTATCGGGCGGTGCACCGCGTGTCGGCCGAGCAGTGGGCGGTGCGCCAGGTGCTGACGGCACGGGCGCAGTTGGTGGCCTCGCGCACGCGGCTGATTTCGACGACACGGGCGCTGGTGCGAGGCCAGGGGCACCGGGTGCCGGGGTGCAGTGCCGAGGGCTTCGTCGCGCAGGTGACCGGGCTGGGCCTGCCGGCGCCGCTGGCGACCACCTTGGCCCCGCTCCTGACCGCGGTGACGACCCTGACGGCCGGGATCGAGGCGAGCGAGGCGCAGTTGGTGGCCCTGACGGCCGGGGATGCGCGCGTGCAGGCGTTGCAGAGCGTGCCGAGTATTGGTCCGATCACGGCGGCGGCGTTTGTGGCGACGGTGGACGACGCCGGGCGCTTTGCCGACGCGGCGCAGCTGACCGCGTATCTCGGGCTGGTGCCGCGCGACCGGAGTTCGGGCGAAGGGCATCGGTCGGGGCGGATCACGAAAGCCGGGCCCTCCCGGATGCGCTGGCTGCTGGTGCAAGCCGCCTGGCGGCTGTTACGAGCGACGGCCGCGCCCGCCCAGGCCCTGAAGCGCTGGGGCGAGGCGCTCGTGGCCCGTCGGGGGAAAGGCATCGCGGTGGTGGCGCTGGCGCGTCGGCTGGCGCGGATCCTGTTTGCGCTGCTGCGCGACGGCGCCACGTTCGTCGCGGACCACGAAGACCGGCGTCGGGCGACGCGGCCGGCCGCGTAGCGATCGTCGCGACGCGGCGCAGCAGAGGATCCGGGGTGGGATGTCGACGGGGACGAGCGCGGTGAAGGCCCGGGGCCCTCGAGGCTCGTGGGGCAGAGGGCGCCGTCCCCGTCTCGCAGCCTCTCGTGCGTCGGCGGCCCAGGCCGCCCCCGTGGAACGCGAATAGAAGGCTGAGACACCTCGTGGTGCGAGTCTCGACATCTCGCGGCGGATTGGCGCACGGCAGGTCGGGGACCGTTCGAGCGGAGCCGGTCCCCGGTCGATGCGGGACGGGCTCCTGGCCCGAACTCAATGTAACGGCGGGTCGCGCAGGCCTCGTGAGGCGCCCGGTACAGGATCCGTCTGATCTTGACTCGGGGGGCCGCTTCATAGAGGGCCTTCAGGCCCGCCGCTCGCCCCTCGACGCCACACGCGGAGATTGGACGGGGAAGGTAGAGACCGATGTCCGAGATCAATCGGAGGGACTTGCTGGCCGCTTCATTGGCCGCGAGCGGACTGGCTCTGGCCGGCGGCCGGGCGGCGGCGCAAGGCTCGCCCGTCGACACGGTGCCGATGGCGCCGGTGCCACCCATGGCGGACGTCGGCCAGTCGGCCGCGCTCGCCTCGCGCCAATGGACCGCGAGCTGGGCTTCGGCACCCAATGCGCCGGCGAGCGAGTTTGGCGTCTACCACTTCCGCCGCGTCCTGGAATTGCCCGCCAAGCCGGCGACGTTCATCGTCCACGTGTCCGGCGACAACCGTTACCAGCTCTTCGTGAACGGCAGGAGAGTGGTTGGCGGGCCCGCGCGTGGAGACCTGGCTCGCTGGCGCTTCGAGTCGGTGGATCTGGCTCCGTATCTCGAGGCCGGGAGGAACGTGCTGGCGTCGGTGATCTGGAACTTCGCGGCGCTGGCCCCCGAGGCCCAGGTGATGTTCCGTCCGGCGTTCCTGCTGCAGGGCGATGGCCAGGCCGAGGAGGTCGCGAACACCGGACCCACCTGGAAGGTGCTGCGGAACGAGTCGTACTCACCCCTGCGCGCCGCGCTGTCCGGGTACTTCGTCGTAGGGCCCGGCGAGAAGGTAGAGGCTGCCCGGTATCCCTGGGGCTGGCAGGAACTCGACTTCGACGATTCAGCCTGGCAGGCGGCCGTCAGTGCCGGAAACGCCGCCGGCCTGACGCAGACCAGCAGCATGGGCGGCGGCGGCGTCGGGTGGAGGCTGATGCCCCGCACCATTCCGCTGCCGGAAGAGAAGCCGGAGCGCCTGCGCGCGGTGCGCCGCTCCGAGGGCCCCGCGCTGCCGGCCGGCTTTCCCGCTTCCGCGGTCGCCGTGACCATCCCGGCGAACACGAAAGCCCGGTATCTGCTCGACCAGACCTATCTGACCACGGCCTATCCCGAGCTCACCGTCAGCGGAGGCCGCGGAGCGTCCATCCAGTTGCGCTATGCCGAGGCGCTGGTCGGCCAGGGCGGTGTCAAGGGCAACCGCAACGACATCGAGGGCAAGAGCTTCGCCGGCTTCAACGACCTGTTCGTGCTCGACGGCGCGCCCCGCCGCACGTTCCGTCCGCTGTGGTGGCGCACCTGGCGCTACATGGAACTGGTGGTGGAAACGGCGGCCGACGCGGTGACCATCGAAGACCTGAGCGCGACGTACACCGGCTATCCCTTCGAGCGGAAGGCCACGTTCGAGGCGCCCGAGGATCCCACGCTGGCCAGGATCCAGGAGGTGGGCTGGCGCACCGCGCGGTTGTGCGCGCACGAAACCTACATGGATTGTCCCTACTGGGAACAACTCCAATACGTCGGCGATGCGCGCATTCAAGCGCTCGTTTCGCTCTTCAACGCGGGCGATGCGCGCCTCATGCGCAACCTGATCGAGCAGGTGAGCGACTCGCGCAGCCTGAGCGGGTTGACCATGAGCCGCTATCCGACTCGTGGCGCGCAGTACATCCCTTCGTTCTCCTTGTGGTGGATCGGCATCGTTCACGACTACTCGCGCTACGTTGCCGACCCGGGATTCGTGCGCCAGACCATGCCCGCGGTCCGCCACGTGCTCGGCTATTTCGACTCACTGGAGCGGCCCGACGGGTTGCTGGGACCCGTCCCGCACTGGCGCTACATGGACTGGGTGGATTCCTGGCGGCAAGGCGCGCCGGCGCAGGAAGCAGGCGGCCTGTCGTCATGCTTCGACTTCCTGCGCGTGATGGCGCTGAACTGGGCTGCGGATCTCGAGGGATCGCACGGCATCCGCCCGATGGCCTCCTACTACCGCGAGCGCGCCGCGGCCATCGGCACGGCGGCACAGGCGCAGTACCTGGGACGCCGGCAAGAGGTTGTACGCCGACACGCCCAAGAAGGCCAGCTTCTCGCAGCACGCCAACGTGCTCGCCGTGCTGGCAGGCGTGGCGCCGGCCGCCATCGCCCCCGACCTGGTGGTGCGGGTGCTGAAGGACAAGACGCTGGCGCCGTGCTCGATCTACTTCAGCCACTACCTGTTCACCGCGCTGAACCAGGTGGGTGAAGGCGACCGCTACGTGCCCGAGTTGGCGCACTGGCGGGAGATGATCGACCAGTACGGCCTCACCACGTTCCCCGAGAACTTCGATACGCCGACGAAATCCCCGCGTTCGGATTGCCACGCCTGGAGCGCCAGCCCCAATTACGAACTGCTCCACACGGTGCTGGGCGTGGACTCGGCGGCTCCCGGCTTCGGCCGCGTGCTGGTGCGACCGTTCCTGGGCGAGTTGACCAAGGTGTCGGGCTCGGTGCCGCATCCCAAGGGCTCCATCGATGTGAAGTTGGAGCGCGCGGGAGCGAGGCTGACCGCCGCCGTCGTGCTGCCCGCCGGCATCACCGGCGAGTTCTCGTGGAAGGGCCGCCGCCGGCCGCTGCACGCCGGCAACAATGGCTTCACCATGTAGACGTCTTCCCGCGGTCGGAGCGCATTGATTTGACAACACTTCTGTAATACAGAATTGTCAGAAAAGTATTGCGCTCCGACCCCCTTTCTGGAGACTGAGATGCAGAACGACAAACTGCCCGAACGTTCGGACGGAACCGCGGGACTGGACCGCCGGGACGCGCTGAAGGCGATCGCGACGGTGGCCGTCGCGCCGCTGGCCGGCCCGGCGGGCGCCGCGGCGCAGGTCGCGCCTGCCAGGCAGGGCGCGGTCGCGGCCGGCAAGCGTGGCCAGCCGTTCGACGAGGGATGGCGCTTTCTCCGCGGCGACGCGCAGGGAGCCGAGCTCCCGGACTTCAACGATGCCTCCTGGCGCACCCTCGACCTGCCGCACGATTTCAGCGTGGAGGACCTTCCGCCAAGGGCCGTCGATGCGAACGGAGAAGACACGTTGTGGGGAACGACCGTGATGCCGACGCGGGTCGGTCCGTTCGATACCGAACTGAGCCAGGGGGGCCGCGACACCGGCTGGTTCGTGGGAGGCACGGGCTGGTATCGCAAGCGCTTCTCGGCGGCCGCCGTTCCGGCCGGGGGCCAGGTGGAGGTCGTCTTCGACGGCGTCTACATGAACAGCGACGTCTGGATCAACGGCCGACTGCTGGGCAATCATCCGTACGGATACACCGCCTTCGCCTACGACCTGACGCCGCACCTGCGCCGCGACGGCGAGAACGTCCTGGCCGTCCGCGTCCGCAACGAGGGGCGCAACAGCCGTTGGTACTCGGGCTCGGGCATCTATCGCCACGTGTGGCTGAACACCACCGGGAGCGTGCGCGTGCCGCTGTGGGGCGTGTGCGTGACCACTCCAGAGGTCTCGAAGGACGGCGCGTCGGTGAAGGTGGCGGTCCAGATCGAGAACCGCGCGCCTGCGGCCCAGGACGTCATCGTCCGCGTTCGCTTGTTCGACTCGACGCGCGCGAACGTCGGTTCGCGAGACGTCCGCCAGGCGCTCGCCGCCCGCGGCACCGCCGGCGTGGAGCAGGTCTTCGACGTGGCCGCGCCGCAGTTGTGGTCCACGGGCACTCCCAGGCTCTACCGCGCCGAGGTCGAACTGCTCGCTGGCGGCCAGGCGACGGACGCCATGGCCACCTCGTTCGGCATCCGCAGAGTGGAAGTGGACGCGCAACGCGGCCTGCGCATCAACGGCGAGAGCGTCAAGCTGAAGGGCGGCTGCCTGCACCACGACAACGGCCTGCTCGGCGCCGCCGCGATCGATCGCGCCGAGGAGCGCCGCGTCGAGTTGATGAAGGCGCACGGCTTCAACGCCATCCGCACCAGCCACAACCCGCCCTCGTCCGCGTTTCTCGACGCGTGCGACCGCCTGGGCATGCTGGTGATGGACGAGGCCTTCGATCAGTGGGAGCGCCAGAAGGCCGCCAACGCGCAGGACTATCACGCGTACTTCGCCGACTGGTGGCAGCGCGACCTCGGCGCGATGGTGCTGCGCGACCGCAATCATCCCAGCGTCATCATGTGGAGCATCGGCAACGAGATCCCCGAACGCGCCGAGCCCAGGGGCGTGGAGATCGCCAAACAGCTCACCGAGCACATCAAGACCCTGGACCGCACGCGTCCCATCACCGCCGCCATCAACGGCGGACGCGGCGGCGGCGAGGCGCTCGATCCCGCCTTCCAGTTCCTGGATGTCGGGGGATACAACTACCTGATCAATCTCTACGAGCCGGACCACGCCCGCCATCCCGAGCGGGTGATCCTGGGCACCGAGTCGTTCCCGCGGCAGGGGTATGCCAGTTGGGCGCCGGTGATGAAGTCACCCGTACGTCATCGGCGACTTCGTGTGGACCGGCATGGACCACCTGGGCGAGTCTTCGATCGGGAACGCCCAGCTGAACACGCCGGCGGCGCGAGGCGCCGCCGCGGGTGCGGCGCCGGGCGGTGCGCGTGGTGGCCCGGGGGCACCCGGCGCACCCGGCGGCGCTCCGGCCACCCCTGGCTCCGGCGCGGCACCGGCGGCCCAGGCCCCGCCCGGGCCCGGCGGCGCGCAGGCGGCCCCGGCTGCGCCGGCGGGATTCGGCCCGGGCGGCTTCGGCGGCGGCTCGAGCATCAGCCTCCCGTTCCCGTGGTTCAACTGCTACTGCGGCGACATCGACCTGATCGGCCAGGCCAAGCCCCAGTGGTACCACCGCCGCGTGTTCTGGGGCCTCAGCAAGCTCGAGATGGCGGTCCAGCGCCCCGTTCCCGAGGGACGCACGGAAGTCGTCAGCCCGTGGGGCTGGTCGGACGAGATGCGCAGTTGGACCTGGCGAGGCAGCGAAGGCAAGACGCTGAAGGTCCGCGTGTACTCGTCCGGCGACCAGGTGCGCCTGCTGCTGAACGGCACGGAGATCGGGATCAAGCCCGTGTCGCCGGAGACGGAACTGAAGGCCGAGTTCGACGTGCCGTACGCCGCGGGCGAGCTGAAGGCCATCGCCCTGGCCGCGGGCCAGCCGATCGCGGAACTCTCGTTCAAGACCGTGGGCACGCCGGCGAGACTGCGGCTGACGGCCGATCGCGCCGCCATCCGGCGCGACCGGAACGACCTTTCCTACGTGACCGTCGACGTGCTCGATCAGGCCGGCGAGCTGGTGCCGGACGCCGTGGTTCCGGTGAGCCTCAGCGTCACCGGCTCCGCCGAACTGGCCGCGGCCGGGTCGGCGAATCCGAAGGACGTCTGGAGCTTCCGTCGTCCGCGGCCGAAGACGTTCCACGGCCGGTGCCTCGCGATTGTGAGGCCGAAGGGCGCGGCCGGCGTCGCCACGATTCGGGCGCAGGCAGAGGGCCTGCCGGCTGCCAGCCTCGTCGTCCAGGTGGGCTGATCCAGGAGTGTCGAATCGTCTGATCAACCTCTGAAGATCTGAACACCCGCCTCCTCGGCCAGACGTAGCTGCAGCTTGTCGCGCGTCAGGAGCGGCCGGGCCGCGACGCCTGCCATGGTGACGATGAGCGCGTCTGCCGTCGAGGAGATGAAACCCTTCCGCCGAAGGGCCAGGTGCAGGCGCGCCGCGCGTCGGTGGTCGTCGTAGCCGGGCGGGTCCAGGTGGTCGAACGCCGCCAGCCAGCGTCGGCAGCGGTCGAAGTCGCGCGCGACGGGGAACCCTTGCAGGAGTTCCTGGTTGATGATCGGAGCGACCGCGGGCGGCGGTCCGTCCTCCAGCAGCCGATCGAGGGCGTCGGTCTCCGGGTTCTCGACCCCGCCGAAGTAGTCGATGAGCACGCAGCCGGGTCCGGTGCGGCTGATCATCAGGGGCGAGCGAACCACGTTCTCGTTCTTGTACGCGCAGGGGACCGACCCGGTCGTGGAGCTGGCGAAAGTCGACTCGAAGTTCCTCAGCTCCGAGACCGTGGGCGGGTTCACCGGCGTTTACGTCGGCTTCTACGCGACCGGCAATGGGAAGCCATCGACCGCCGCCGCAGACTACGACTGGTTCGAATACGCGAAGAGTCCCGCGCCGCCGCCGCAGGGGGCGAGGGGAGGCTCCTACTTCTTCTCGTAGACCATCTTGGCGTCGCCGTCGCCCATCGGGGTGGCGAAGTGCGTGTTGATTGTCAGGCTCTTTCCGTCTTCGGACAGCGTCCACCGGTTCGCGATGGTCACCGCATTCCCCTGGAAGTCGAGCTTGGAGTCGACGATGAGAGCGCTGCCGTCCCATTTGAGCGTGCTCTTGATCTGGCTGTCCATGGGCCCGGTGTTGGAGCACTCTTTGCCGTCAGTCGTATAGTTGCTCTCGGTGGTCGTGGTCCCCTGGTCGCCCGTCTGAGTGGTGACCACCTTGAGTTGCGGTTCGTTGTGCGCGATCGTCTGCACGGCGCTCGAGGGGGGAGGCATCATCCCGAACTCGCTCTTGGCGGGGACCAGTGTCCACGTGCCGCTGAAATTGGGCTTGGCCTGCGCCAGCAGTGCGCCGGCCGTCAACACCAGCAATGGTACAACCAGCCACTTCGACATCTTCATGGCGTTCTCCCGAGGGAATAGAACCCTCAACTTGCCCCTGCTTCGATGAGGCGACACTGCCCGCGGCCCTCCCGGCATCCCGCCAGGGGATACCGCGGACGAGCACGACAACGGTGCATCATACAGTACCAGCTCGCCGCGCCAACGGACACGCGCCGCGGGGTCCCACCCGCACCTCCCACGCCGCCTCCGCAGCCGGGGAACTGCCGGCCGTGTGCCGACCTGGCGTTCGCCGCAGCGGCAGGCGCGCCGACAGGCGCCGCCGCCCAAGAAGTGGTGAGGGAGGGCGTCAGGCTGCAGGCAGGTGCACGGTGGCGGTCGTGAGGCCGCCCGGCCGGGAGTCGATGTGGATCGTGCCGCCGTGCGCCTGGACGATCCACTGCACGATGCTCAGGCCGAGGCCGCTGCCTTCGACCGCGTCGCTGTGGCTCGCATCGCCGCGGAAGAAGCGGTTGAACACCTTCGGCAGGTTCTCCGCGGAAATGCCGGGGCCGGTGTTCTCGATGGTCAACGCCATCCCGGCGCCGGTTCCCCGGAGCGCGACGTCGACGGCGCCGCCCGGCCGGTTGTACTTGACCGCGTTGTCCGCGAGGTTCAGCAGGACCTGCCGCAGGCGATGCCGGTCGCCGCGCACGACGACCGGCTCGCAGGCGACGAGGTTCACGTCGATCGCGTCGCCGTAGCCGAGCAGCCGCGCGTCCTCGACCGCGTCCCGCACCAGCGCATCCATCTGCACCGGCTCCATCACCAGGGCCACCTGGCCGGCGTCCGCCTTGGTGAGCAGGGAGAGGCCGTCCACGATCTTGGCGAGGCGCTGCACTTCGTCCACGAGGCTCAACACCTGGTCGCGCTGCTGCTCGGTGAGGTTCTCTTCCCGGCACGCCGTCTCGAGTTCGCCCTGCATGACGGTGAGCGGCGTCTTCAGCTCGTGCGAGGCGTGGAGCGTGAAGTCGCGGATGCGCTGGAACGACTGGTCCAGCCGGCCGGTCATGTCGTTGAAGACCTGCGTGAGGCGGTCCAGCTCGTCGCCGTTGCCGGTGCGCGGCAGCTGTTCGTGAAGGTTGCGGTCGTGGGTGCGCTCGATGGCGCGCGTGAGCGCTTCCACCGGCGCGAGCGACCGGCGCATCAGCCACCAGCCGCCCGCGACCGCCACGATCAGCGCGGGGGCGCCGGCGCGGACGGCGATGGCGAACACCGCGCCCCAGGCGGTGTGCTCGTGGTCGTCTCTCGGCGCGCCGACTGGCGCGGCGGCCCGGCGGGCGCGGTCCGCCTCGCTGTCGAACCGGTGGTACGACAGCACGCCCACGAGCAGGAGGGAGGCGAACATCACGCCCCCGTACCACAGCGTGAGGCGGGTCCGTATTCTCACGAAGCGGCCCGCACGGTGTAGCCGACGCCGCGCACCGTCTGCAGCAGCTTGGGCTCGCGGTCGGCGTCGATCTTCTCGCGCAGGCGCTTGATGTAGACGTCCACGAGGTTGGTGCCGGGGTCGAAGTCGAAGTCCCAGACCTTCTCGAGGATCGACATGCGGCCGCAGATGCGGCCGGGCGAACGCATCAGGAATTCGAGCAGGCGGTACTCGCGGTCGGTCAGCTGGATGGGATCCTCGCCGCGCCGCGCGATGCGCGTCACCGTGTCGAGCGTCAGGTCCGCCACCTGCAGCACGTTGGCGCGCGCCTCCGGCCCCCGCCGGCCCATCGCGCGCACGCGGGCGATGAGTTCGGCGAGCGCGAACGGCTTGGGCAGGTAGTCGTCGGCGCCGGCGTCGAGCCCCTCCACGCGCTCGTTGACCTCGCCGCGCGCGGACAGCAGCAGGACGGGCACCGGGTTGCGGCGCTCGCGAAGCTGGCGCAGGACGCTGAGCCCGTCGCGGCCGGGCAGCATGATGTCGAGCACCAGCGCGTCGTAGGGCGTCGTCTCCGCCAGATGCAGGCCGTCGTCGCCGTCGTGGCACACGTCCACCGCGAACCCCTCGGCGCGGAGGGCCTTGCGGATGAACGACGCCGTCTTCTTCTCGTCTTCGACGACCAGGACGCGCATGGCCGCCTCCTTCTACCGCATGCCTGCAGCGCTGTCAACGCGGGCGCAGGCTGAACCAGAGCTCGCTTGCCGTGGCGCGGGCCTTCGGGCCCGCGGTCGGCCGCCCGCCTACATGCGGAACGTGTACTGCAGCTTGGCCGACGCGGTGTGGAAGGACGGCTCGTAGCCGCCTCCGGGCTCGTTGAACCAGCCGCGCCCGACCACGAAGAACAGGTCGTTGCCCGGTCGCAGGATCCAGCGGAACCGGCTCTGGAACCCGAGGGTCCGGGAGTCGGTGTCGTACTGCACCTGGTTCGACCAGGTGATGTTGGTCGTCGCGCTGAAGTCGATGCGCGTCGAGAACACCTGCGCGACGAAGGCCCCCTCGGGCAGGGAGACGTCGCTGCGTTCCACGTCGACTCCCACCGCGAGGTGCGGGCTGGGCTTCAGCATCAGCGACGCCGCGGTCTGGGTCATGGTCCCCGTGTAGAAGCCGCCCTTCGAGAACTCCACCCCGACGACCCAGGGCCGCTTGGAGGCGGAGTTCGCTTCCACCTGCCAGACCGTCCACCGGTACGAGCCCGGGGGAATGACCACGCCGGGCTGGATCTCGAACGGTTCGACGAGCCGCTCGAACGTGGGGATCACCTGGAGCGCGACGTCCTCGCCCGAGTCGAACTCGATCTGCGGCAGGTGGGTGAACATGTCCCAGCTTTCCGCGCGCCAGTTCCAGTCCATCACGACCTGCGGCCCCGCGCTGATCGCGATCTGGCGGATGCCGAACCGGCCTGGACGCGGCTGGAAGCCGACCTCCGCGTCCGCCTTCCGCACCCCGGTTCGCGGGACGAAGCCGAGGGCGGGCCGGAAGTCCTCGCCGATCTGCTTGAACCCGAGCGACCCGAGCCACCGGTCGTTCGGGTACTCCGCCCTGAAACCGAAGGCGTAGTCGGCGCCGAGGGCGGTGTCGTCGGTGCGCATGGCGAAGAGATTGAGGCTCAGGTTCCGGCCGTCCTTGAAGTTCGACGTGGCGAAGCGCGCGTCGAACCCGATGAGGCTGTTGTTCCCCTCGCCCGACGGGTCGCCGTGGGTCGCGATCACGCCGACCCACGACTGCTCGAAGAGGTTCCGGCTCACGCGCGCGGCGAGGAGGTTCTGGGCCTCGAGTTCGCCGCCCTTCAGCGTCGTCGTGCGCGTCTGCACGTCGAGGAAGCCGATGTTGTAGCCCGACTGGCGCCCCGTCACCTTCGCGCCGGCGAGGATCGGGACCTCCTCCCCGCGATACAGCCCGATCGTGCGGCTGTGGAACGGGAGGAGGTCCGGCGGGGGCCCTTCGCCGCCTCCGCCCAGGCCGGCCACGTCGTAGACGCCGGCGCCTTCCAAGAAGAACGTCCGTTTCTCGGGGAAGAACAGCGGGAACCTCGTCAGGTTCACCTGGGCATTGTCCACCTCGGTCTCGGCGAAGTCGGTGTTGACCGTGAGCGACCCCGTCATGTTCGGCGTGATGCTCTTCACGACGTCGAGGCCGACCTTGACGGTGCCGTCGCTGTTCTTCTCGCCGCCGCTGACGAACGGGCGAATGTCGAGGCCCCGGCCCTGGTGGATGTCCCGGAGTCCCTCGAGCCGCCCCGCCTCCGACAGGTTGCTGAGCCACACGTCGTTCCGCGCGCTCGCCCACCGGACAATCTCCTGCCGCCGCTTGATCTGCCGCTCGATGTTCAGGCCCCAGACCGTCTGCCCGGGCTTGAAGCGGAGGGTCTTGAAGGGGATGGCGATCTCGGCCACCCAGCCCTCGGCCGTGATCCGCGCCCGCGCGTCCCAGATGCCGTCCCACTCGGTGCTCATCTCCTGGGAGTTGTTCGAGATCTGCCCGTCGCGCCGCGCGCCGGCCGGGTTCACGGCGAAGAAGAACCCGTTCCGCTGGTCGGAGAAGGGGTCGATGACGATGACGACCTGGTCGTCCACGTCGAGTTCCGCGTCGCGCCCGAGCTGCGTCGAGACGATGCCGGACGGCGTCCGGTCGCGACAGAGGATCCCGAAGTACAGGTTGTCGGCGTCGTAGACGACGCGCACCTCGGTGTCCTCGCTCGGCGCCGCGCCCTGGGTCGGCTCGACCTGGAGCAGGCCCTTGATTGGCACCGCCTGCGCCCACGCGTCCTCGTCGAGCACACCATCGACGCGGACCGGCGTCGTCACCTTCGTCGCGGTAGCCGTCGGCAGCGGCAGCTGCGTCTGGGCAAACGCGCCCGGCGCACTGGCGGTCGCCAAGGCGACCGCCAGGCAGGTTGCAGCGAGGCCGGGCCTCCACCGCATCTCGGTTCTCGTCATCACCCAGTCTCCCTGAGTCCGTTGCCGACGACCGACAGTGAACGCGATCGGGATGAACGGGCCCCGGGCGCGAAGATGAACATCCTGTCATCCGGGGCGTGGTGCGGCACAGTGTGAAGAGCGTCGAGACGGGAGAGTGTGCGCCTCAGACGAATTCGCGGAACAACTCCTTCGACGGCGCGGCGATGACGGCGCGGCCGACGAGAATGCCGTCCTCCGCCGCCACCCGCGCCCCGGCCGCCACCGCCGCCTCGACGCTTGCGATGTCGCCGGTCAGCAGCACGAAGCCCTTGCCGCCGATCGCCATGGCGAGGTGGATGCGGATCAGCGTGATGTCGGCGCACTTCGCGGCGGCGTCCGCCACGTCGATGATGCTCGACGCCGAGAACGTCTCGATCACGCCCAGCGCCCGCGCGCGGCCCGGCGCGATGTCCACCGACAGGCCGATCGCGGGGAAGACGTCGGGGTGGACGTGCGTGATGACCCGCTTCTCGATCAGCGATCCGTTGCCGCGCGCGGCGCCCGCCTCCACCGCTGCCGACACGGCCGCGACGTCGCCGCCGATCACCACGAGGTACTTGCCCGAGCAGATCGTCCGCGCGAGGAGCAGCTGGACGTCGGCCGCCTTCAGCATCGCGTCCTGCGCCAGGTAACCGGTCGCAATAGACGAGACCTCGATCAGGCCGATGGAGTTCAATGTCGCCACGACGGTCGTCCTTTCCTGTCCCCCGGATTCTGCACCAGACTGAAGCCCTCACGCGGGGCTGAAGCCCCGCGCCACATCCGCTGCACGCCACACCCGACCCGCGCCGCCACCGCCCGCACACCGCATCCGCCCATCCGCTCGAGCCCGCCCATCCGGCTCACGCCTCGATGACGATGGCTCCGTCCACCGCGCGCACGGTGCCGGCGATGCTCGCGTGCAGCCGGGCGCCGAGCGCCTTGGGCGCCGGCGCGGCCACCAGGTCGCCCTCGCGCACGCGCGCGCCCACCTTCACGGCGGGGACGGCCGGCGCGCCCGCGTGCTGCTCGAGCGGCAGGACCACCCTGGCGGGCGCGAACGTCCGCTCGTCGAGCGGCCCGACGTTGGCGAAGCCCGAGAGCCCCAGCTTCACGATCAGCCGCTTCATCGGCGTGCGCCGCGAGTCGGCGAGGGGATGCGGTTGGACCTCGGCCGGGTTGCCCTTCCACTGGAGGCCGCGCTCGCGCGCCATGGGCTTGGAGAACGTGCAGATGTTCTTGGGATCGAGGTTCTCGGGGCACGAGTAGAGGCTGCACAGGTTGCACTCGCAGCAGTACAGCGTGCCGGCGATCATCGGCGACTGCGGGCTCTCGAAGCCGAGCGAACGCATCGCCGCGTGGGGCTCGATCGGGTGGCCCAGCAGGAAGCGGGGGCAGAGATCCGTGCAGAAGCGGCACTGATCGCACGCCGACCGGCCGATGCGCTCCACCTGGCGGCGGCCCTGGCGATACCACTGGACCAGCGAGTGCGAGACGGGCAGCACGATGACGCCGCCCAGCGTCTTCGTCACCGGTTCGTCGAGGCCGGGTGCGAGGCGCCCCATCATCGCCCCGCCGAGCAGCACCGCCACCTCGTCCTCGGTGGCGCCGCCGGCGGCGTCGACCAGGTCGCCGATGCGAATGCCGACCGGCGCGCGCAGCGTGACCGGCGTGCGCACCGCGCCGGCTACCGTCAGGTACTTGTGCGTGACGGGGCGATCGAGGCCGATGTTCACGAGCGTTTCGACGTTCACGACCACGCAGCCCACGTCCTTGGGCAGGCCGCCCGGCGGGATCACGCGGCCGACCGCGTCGTACACGAGCAGGAACTCGTCGCCGGCCGGGTAGGTGTCGGGGAGCGGCAGAATCCGAACGCCCGGCGGCAGCTGCGGCGCGAGCGCCTCCTGCACGGCGGTGTACTTGTTCTTGATCCCGATGACGCCCTGCTCGGCCGAGACGAGCTGCATGACCGTCGCGAGGCCGCGCAGCATCGGCGCCCCGAGGCGGTGCATCAGTTCCTTGTCCTTGTGGAGGAGCGGCTCGCACTCGGCGCCGTTGACGATGACGGTCGGGACGCGCGCGGCCAGCTTGACGGCCGTGGGGAACCCGCCCCCGCCGGCCCCGACGACCCCGTGGTCCTCGATGCGGGCAAGGGTTGGCAGGGCGTTCGGCGTGCTCGCCTGGCTGACGCGGTGAGGTTTCGGCATGGCTGTCTCTGAGAGAGACTGAGCGAAACTGAACGCCACACGATAAATACTTGTTGCATTTCAGTCAAGAACATTCATAATGCTTCCGATTGTTGGGTCCAGTCTCTACTTCCGTGGCTGATTTAGACCGAAACCGTTCATGAACGGTCACGCCATGTCGATCCTCATCGCGAACATCGGGAGCACCTCCTTCAAATACCGGCTGTTTGCCGGCGACGGCGAACGGGTCCTCGGTGAGGGGCGGGTGGAGCGGATTGGGCAGCCCGGGTCGGCGTGTCCCGACTACGACACCGCCATCCAGGGGGCCATCGCGGACCTGACGCGCCCCGGCGGCCCGCTCGTCAGCCTGTCCGACCTGGCCGCCATCGGCTTCAAGGCCGTGCACGCCGGGCCGGTCACCGGCGTCCGTCTCGTGGACGAGGACGTGCTGGCGGCCATGGAGGCGGTCACCTTCCTGGCGCCCGCGCACAACCCGCCGTACGTCGCGGCCATGCGGTCGTTCCGCCGCGTGCTGCCGCAGACGCCGCTGGTGGCGCTGTTCGAAACCGCGTTCTTCGACACGATGCCCGACGCCGCCACGACGTACGCGGTTCCGCACGAGTGGACCGAGCAGCTCGGTGTGCGCCGCTACGGGTTCCACGGCGCCAGCCACCGTGCGGCCTCGGAGCGCGCGCAGGCGCTGATGGGGAGGCCCGTTCGCCACGTGTCCTGCCATCTGGGCGGCAGTTCGAGCGTGGCCGGCATCCGCGACGGCGTCGCCGTCGAAACGAGCTTCGGCCTGTCGCCGCAGTCGGGCCTGCCGCAGAACAACCGCGTCGGCGACCTCGACGCCTTCGCCGTGCTGTTCGTGATGAAGCGGCGCGGTCTCGACCCCGACGCGATGGCGAGGGTGCTGGGGAGAGAGTCGGGCCTCGCGGGGATCAGCGGGCTGGGCGGCGACGTGCGCGACCTCGAACGGGCGGCCGCCGCCGGCAGCGCCCGCGCGCGCCTGGCGCTCGACGTCTTCGTGCACGCGATCCGCCACCACCTCGGCGCCTGCCTGGTGGCGCTCGGCGGCGTGGACGTCGTGACGTTCTCGGGCGGGATTGGCGAGAAGAGCAGCGCGATCCGCGCGGCGGTGTGCGCCGGCCTCGAGGACCTCGGCCTCGCGCTCGACCCCGCGCTGAACGCGACCGCCAGCGGCGAGGCGCGCCTGTCGAGCGCGGCGTCGAAGGCGGCCATCTTCATCGTGCCCGCCGACGAAGAGCGGATCGTGGCGCGGGCGACGGCCGAACTGCTGGCCGCGCTGCCGGGCTAGGCGGGCGGGCCGGCGAGTGTCAGCGGCGTGCAGGGAGGGACCATGGCTGTTCGGACCGCGACGATCACCCGCGAGCTCGTGGAGCAGATCGTCCGCGAGGCGGTCGTCAGGCGGCTCGGCGCGGGCCGGCCGCAGGCGGCCGGCGGGGTGAGCGCACTCGCGGTGCACGCGTCCGCCCGGCACATGCACCTGTGCCGCGAAGATCTGGACGTGTTGTTCGGGCCGGGCTACGAGCTGACGCGCGACAAGGACTTGTACCAGGAAGGCAACTACGCGGCGGCCGAGACGGTGACGCTCGTCGGCCCGCGCCGCCGGCCGCTGCCGAACGTGCGCGTGCTCGGGCCGCTTCGCAAGGAGTCGCAGGTCGAGCTGTCGTTCACCGACGCAATCCAGGCCGGGATCGACGCGCCCGTGCGGATCTCCGGCGACACCGGCGGCACGCCGGGCGCGGCGGTGATTGGGCCCAAGGGAATCGTGGAGCTGCGGCGCGGCGTCATCCGGGCGGCGATGCACGTGCACATGAACCCCGCCGAGGCGGCGCACTACGGCGTGAAGCAGGGCGAGCGGATGAAGCTGCGGGTGGCCGGGCCGGCACCCGCGGTGTTCGAGGGCGTGCAGGTGCGCGTCGATCCCTCGTCGCGGTTGAACGTGCACATGGACACGGACGAGGCCAACGCGTGCGCGCTGCACCTGGCCACCGGCTTCGAATTGTTCAAGTAGGAAGGGGCGACCGATGAAACTGGCGCTGGGAATGGTGGAGACGCGGGGGCTCGTGACCCTCTTCGAGGCCGTGGACGCGATGCTGAAGGCCGCCACGGTCGAGTTCAAGGCGTGGGAGGCGGTGGGCTCCGGCCTCGTCACTGCGTTCGTCGAGGGCGACGTGGCGGCGGTCAAGGCCGCGACCGACGCGGGTGCCGAGGCGGCGGGCCAGATCGGCGAGGTGGTCAGCGTGCAGGTGATCACGCGGCCGCACGACGACCTCGCGCAGATGCTGGCGAGTCTCGGCGCGAAGACCAAGCCGGGCGCGTCCGCGGCGTCGTAGCCCGGAGGTCGCGCCCCGGCCGCGTTCGGGGCGCCCCGAGCGCACTCGAGGCGCGGCAGCGGCTGGCGACGCGAAACGCAAGGCACGAAACGATGGCGCGCCCGGCGCGCACGGAGACATGACATGGTGCTGGCACTCGGACTGATCGAAACGAAGGGCATGGTCGGCCTCGTGGAGGCGACTGACGCGATGTGCAAGGCGGCGGACGTGACCCTCGGGGCGGTCCGCGAAATCGGCGGCGGCTACGTCACCGTCGTCGTGCGCGGCGACGTGGCGAGCGTGCAGGCCGCCGTGGATGCGGGCGCCGCGGCCGCCAAGGTGGTGGGCGAGTTCGTGGCGTCGCACGTGATTCCGCGGCCCCACGACGGGGTGATCGCGGGAATGGGGCTCTGACGCAGGGAAGACGCGCGTCGATGCAGAATGCAGAATGTCGAATGCTGAAGCGACGCCAGCCGTGACTTCCATTCTTCATTCGTGATTGGTCATTCGTCCTTTGGACAGGGCCGGCGGTGACAACACGGGCCGGCCGGGAGAACGTTCATGGCGCAACTGGCACTCGGGATGATCGAGACGAAGGGGCTCGCGGTGCTCGTCCAGGCGGCCGACGCGGCCCTCAAGGCGGCGGACGTCACCTACACCGGCTGGAAGAAGGTCGGCAGCGGCCTCTGCTCCGTGTACCTCACGGGCGACGTGGCCGCGGTGACCGCCGCGGTCCAGGCGGGCGCGACCGCGGGGAAGGCGGTCGGCGAGGTCGTCAGCGTGCACGTGATTCCGCGCCCGCACGCGGAAGTGACGGCGATCCTGCCGAAGTAGCGTTCGGCGATTACGACGGGAGGCGGACATGTTTCTCGCCAAGGTCGTCGGCAACGTCGTGTCGACGAGAAAGCACCGGGCGTTCCAGGGCAGCAAGCTGCTGCTCGTGCAGCCGCTGGTCGCCGAGCAGCACGCGCTGGTGCCGTCGGGCGGCTCCGTGGTGGCGGTCGACAGCGTCGGCGCCGGGCTGGGTGAGTTCGTGATGTTCACCCAGGGCAGCTCCGCCCGGCTCGCCGCCCAGTCGAAGGACACCCCGGTGGACGCGATCATCGTCGGCATCGTGGACCGCGTCGAAATCGAAGGGACGAAGCTCGAGAGGCCGTGATGCTCGACAGGACGCAGATCGTGGCCGAGATCGCCGACGAGGTGATCGCGCGGCTCTTGACGCACCTCGACGCCCCCGCGACGCCGGCCTCGTCCGGTCACCGTGCGGGCACCGGCCGGGCGCCCGCGAAGAAGAAGCCGGCCCCGACGGGCCACGGCGTCTTCCAGACCGTGGACGAGGCGGTCGCCGCCGCGGCGGAGGCGCAGGTGCGCGTGGCGGAGATGGGCCTCGAGGAGCGCGGGCGGATGATCGCCGTCATCCGGCGGATCTGCGAGGAGCAAGCCGAGGCGCTGGGCCGGATGGAGCTCGACGAGACGCGCATCGGCCGCCTCGAACACAAGATCGGCAAGCTGAAGGCGATGCGGTACGTGCTCGGCGTCGAAGCGATGCAGAGCGCCGCCCGCAGCGACCGGACGGGCCTGTGCGTCATCGAGCACGCCCCCTGGGGCGTCATCGGGATGGTGCTGCCGGCCACGCACTCGGTGCCGACGCTGGTGAGCAACGCGGTGAACATCCTGGCCGCCGGCAACACCGCCGTGTTCAGCCCGCACCCGGCCGGCGCCCGCGTCGCAGCCTACGCACTGCAGCTGTTCAACCGCACGATCGAGGCCGAGATTGGCGTGTCGAACGTCATCACGACCGTGGCCGACCCGAGCATCGAGAGCGCCGAGCAGGTCTTCCGCCATCCCTCCGTCGCGCTGTTGTGCGTCACGGGCGGTCCCGCCGTCGTGAAGGCCGCGGCGCAGTCGGGCAAGCGCGTCATCGCGGGCGGCCCCGGCAACCCGCCGGTCGTCGTCGACGAGGACGCGGATCTCGATCTCGCGGCCCGGTCGATCATCGAGGGCGCCGCGTTCGACAACAACCTGCTCTGCATCGGCGAGAAGGAGGTGTTCGTCGTCGACGCGGTGGCGGACGACTTCATCAAGGCGATGTCGCGGGCGGGCGCCGTCCAGCTGAACGCCGGCGCCATCAGGAAGCTGACCGAGGCGGCGTTCACCTTCGACGGCCCGGGCAAGGGCTGCGGCCGCGCGCACGTCAAGCGCGACCTGCTCGGCCAGGACGCCGCGGAGCTCGCGAAGGCCGCGGGCGTACACGTCTCTGCCGCCACCGTCCTGTTGTTCGGCGAGACCTCCGCCTCGCACCCGTTCGTACAGGAGGAGCAGATGATGCCGTTCCTGCCGGTCGTGCGCGTCCCCGACTTCGACGCGGGGGTGAAGGCGGCGCTGCAGGCCGAGCACGGGTACCGCCACACGGCGATCGTGCACACGCGGAACGTCGAACACGCCACGGCCATGGCCCGCGCGCTCAACACGACGCTGTTCGTGCAGAACGCCCCCTCGACGGCGGCGCTCGGCGTGAACGGTCCCGGCTACTTCAGCCACACCATCGCCACGCCCACCGGCGAGGGTGTCACGACGCCGATGACCTTCACCCGCGAGCGGCAGTTCGCGATCGGCAACGCGATGCGTTTCATCTGAAGACCCATGTTCCTCGCCCGCATCGACGGCACGCTGACGGCCTCCCGGAAGGACCACCGCCTCGCAGGCGTGCGGTTCCTGATCGGGCAGCGCCTGCACACCGACGGCAGCACGGTGGGCGAGCCGCTGGTGATTCTCGACAGGATGGGAGCGGGCCGGGGATCGCTCGTGCTGGTTTCGTCCGACGGCACGATCGCGCGCGACTGGCTGGGCGAGGGCGTCCCCGCCCGCCTGGTCGTCGTCGGCATCGTCGATCGGGTCACGCCGCAGCCGCCGGCGGGGGGGCAGGCGCCATGAGGCTGGCCATCGTCCTCGGACGCGTCGTGCTGTCGAGGGCCATCCCAGCGCTCAGGGGCACGTCGCTGCTGCTCGTGGCCCCGGTGACCGCGCCCAACCTGGCCGCGCGCAACGGCCAGGGCGGCGGCAGGACGTTCGTGGTGGCCGACCGCCTGTCGCCGGCCGTCGGACAGATGATCGGGGTGGTCGAGGGCAGCGAGGCGGCGCGGCCGTTCCCGACCCCGACGGCGGTGGACGCCTACTGCGCGCTGATCGTCAACGACTACACGTTTCAACCACCGGCCGCCACCGATCGGCCCGGCGGCGCGGAAGGACGAGGATGAGTTCCGTGGACCTGACAGCACTGCGCGTGATCGCCGCGAAGGACATCGACCGGGCGGCTGCCAGGGGCGCCAGGGAGATCGTCGCGCGCAAGGGCGCCGTCGTCACCCCGCTGGCCGCGGACGCCATCCAGAGGCGCGCGCTCACGCTGCGCCGGGCCGACGGCGCGAGCACGACGTGTCCTGCGGCGAAGGGCGCCAAGGGGGCTGTCGAGGGGCCGGCTGTCTCCGCCGACGCCGAGGCGATGTACAACTCGCCGGAGGCGCAGCGCATCAAGGAGGAAATCGTCGCGACCGGCAAGAAGCTCTGGCAGCGCCAATACGTCGACGGCAACGGGGGCAACATCTCCTACCGGATTGGCCCGAACGAAGTGCTGTGCACACCGACGCTGTGCAGCAAGTACGACCTCACGCCCGAGAAGATCTGCCTGGTCGACCTCGAGGGCAATCAGCTGGCGGGGACCGCGTCGCGGACGAGCGAGATCTTCCTGCACCTCGAGATCTACAAGGCGGTCCCCGAGGCGAAGGGTGTGGTTCACTGCCACCCGCCGCACGCCACCGTGTACGCCATCACGGGCCGCGTGCCCCCCTCGGGCATCGTCCCCGAGTTCGACGTGTTCGTCGGCGCCGTCGCGCTGGCGCCCTACGAGACGCCCGGCACCCAGCGCTTCGCGGAGACGGTGTTGCCGTTCGTCAAGAACTACAACACGGTGCTGCTGGGGAACCACGGCATCGTCTGCTGGGCGGACACGGTGACACACGCCGAGTGGTACGCCGAGGTGCTCGAGACGTACTGCTGGACGCTGACGATCGCCACCGCGCAGCTGGGCGTGCCGGTCAGCCGGATTCCGTCGGCGAAGACGGAGGACCTGCTCCGCATCAAGAAGCGGCTCGGGCTGCCCGACCCGCGCTTCACTCCGGGCGTCTGCCAGCTCGCCGAGGATCCGGATTCGCCGTCGGACGGCATCACGTTGATGCCTCCGCGGCCGTGCTCGTGCGCCGTGACAAGCGCGAGGACGTGCCCTGCTGCAGGCGGCGCGAGCGAGGAGGCCAGCGTGGAGGAGATTGTGCGAGACGTGACCGAGGCGGTGATGGCCGGCCTCGAGGCCAGGGGCCGTCGCCCGTGAACCAGGCGCGCCGCCAGATTCGGATCCGGGAACTCCTCGAGGACCGGGAGTTCGTCGATTTGGAAACCCTGTGCCGCGAGCTGGGCGCCTCCGACTCCAGCGTGCGCCGCGACCTCGGTCAGCTCGAGAAGGCCGGGATTGTCAAGCGGGTGCACGGCGGCGCCCTGGCGGTGCAGCCGCGCGGCCACCTGCTCGACTACAGCTGGCAGCGCGGCCGGCAGTCCGACGAGAAACGCCGCATCGGCGAGCGCGCGGCGTCGCTGATCGAGAACGACCAGACCGTCATCCTCGACGGCGGGTCCACCGTCGCCTCGGTGGCCGAGCACCTGCTCGACCGCTCCCTCCGGGTCATCACCAACTCCATCCCCATCGTCAGGACCCTCGAGGATTCCCGCAACATCGAGCTGACGCTGACCGGCGGCTACGTCTTTCCGCGCCTGGAGATCGTGCTTGGACCGCTCTGCGAGCACATGCTGGCCGCGGTTGCCGCCGACATCCTGGTGATGGGCATCGGCGGCGTGACGGCGGACGGCTTCAGCAACAACAACACCCTCCTCGTCGGATCCGAACGCAAGATGATCGAGGTGTCTCGGAAAGTGATCATCGTCGCCGACAGCTCGAAGTTCGGGCGCGCGGCGATGACCCCGCTCGCGCCGCTCGACGTCGCCGACATCGTCGTGTCCGACAACGACCTCGCGGACGAACACCGGAAGATGCTCGAGGCCGCGGGCATCCAGGTCGTCCTCGCTTGACGAGGCCGGCAACCTTGCGACCATCCGGCGGCGACCGCGCGTGACCCCGCCCGGGTGACGGTATCGACACCGTAGCAGGCCGGGGGCCCGTGTGGCAGACGACATATAATCGAGCCGCGAAGCCCGCCCTCGGCACCCAGTCTGCAAGGAGGAGTGATGTTCATGGTTCGAGCGATTGCCGCTGTCCTCGTGACCGCCAGCCTGGCGGGCGCGCAGGTGCCGGGCACGCCGCCACCCGCGCCGGGCCTGACCGGCGAAGCTGCCGTGGCCGCCGCCATCCAGAGCCTCGACAAGACCCAGATGACGGTGCAGGCCCTGTCGCAGGCGCTGCGGACACTCCAGGCCAACGCGAAGGTCGCGGATTCGGTGAAAGGACAGGTGGACAAGCTGGCCGCCGAGGCGGCCGCCGCGCAGGCCGCGCGCAACCTCGGCGAGGCGCGCCGCTGCCTGCTGCACGCCCTTGCCGTTCAGCGGGGGCTGCCGTGGGACGAGAAGGCCGAGTTCGCGGGCGCGCTCCGGCTGCGAACCACTATGACGGTCACCGATTCGTCCCGGCCCTTCTACGCCCTGTTGACGCAGCTCTACCCGGCCTCGTACACCTCGCCGGCCGGCTTCAGGCTCCGGCTCACGGCCGCCGACTTCGCCGCGCAGGACAAGGTGGTGCGGGACCTGGGCACGTTCGAGGTCTACGCGCGGGACCTGGCCGAAGATCCGTACCCGGTCTCCGCCAGCCTCGCCGGCCTGCCCGACGGCCCGTACCAGATCACCGCGGAGCTGAGCGACCGCGGAACGGTCCTGCGGCGCCTCGCGGTGAACGTCCTGACCGTCCGCGACCTCGATGCGCAGCAGTCCGCGATCGAGCAGCGGCTGGCGAAGATCCAGGGCTTCGACTCCACGAAGGCGACAATCCGGTATCCGTTCGACTACGCGCGCGTGATCAACCTCGGGCGCCGCGACCTGATCCCGGGCCGCAATCCCGAGGACAGCACGACCAACGCCTATTACGATTTCTCGGCGGAGATCCGCAACTCGCTGACGCTGCTGAAATCGATCGAAGCGGGCAAAGACCCCTTGCTGCGCATCAAGGGCGAACACGCGCGCCACTACGCGTTCGCGGATGCCGGCGAGATCATGCCCTACCGCGTGTTCGTGCCCTCGAAGTACGACGGCAAGACTAGGCTGCCGCTGGTCGTCGTGCTTCACGGGAGCGGGGCAGACCAGGACACCTACTTCAAGCTCCGCGGGCCGGTCCTCACGTCGGAGGCCGAGAAGCACGGCTTCATCATCGTCACCCCGCTCGGTTACCGGCCGACCGGGGGCTGGGGCCGTTCGGGTGCGCCCGGCGCGCCCGCGCCTGCTGGAGCGGCCGGCGCCCGCGCGGCCGCCACGCCCGACCCCGGGCGCGTGCGGACGGCCGAGTTGAGCGAGAAGGACGCGTTCAACGTGATCGACCTCGTGTCGAAGGAGTACGGGACGGATCCGGCCCGCACTTACCTGATGGGCAACTCGATGGGCGGCGCCGGCACCTGGTTCCTCGGCGCCAAGTACCCGGAGAAGTGGGCGGCCATCGCGCCGTGCGCCGCGACGACGGTCGGGGAAGGCTTCCCGTTCGAGCGGCTCGTGGGGATGCCGCTGCTCTACACGGTGGGCGAGAAGGACAACGTCGAGCGGTCGCGCGAGATGGTCCGTTGGGCCAAGGAGCACGGCTTCGAGATCCCGATCGACGAGATCAAGGACGGCACGCACGACATGTCGATCTGGATCAACCTGCCCAACATCTTCAGTTTCTTCGAGAAGTATCGGAAGAAGTAGGAGAAGCCGGCGCCGGTGGCCGGCGCCGGCCTCGTCACGGTCAGTCGCCCTCCTGCCGGTACAGACGGGCCACTTTCGCCGCCGACGTCGTGATGCCCTTGATCATCGCCGAGCTGAAGCCCTCGTGCTCCATCTGGTTGAGGCCGGCGATCGTGCACCCCCGGGGCGTCGTGACCTTGTCGATTTCCGACTCCGGGTGGCCGGCGGCGCTGAGCAGCAGCGCCGCCGCGCCCCGGGCGGTCTGCGCGGCGAGCAGCAGGGCCTGCTCCGGGTGGAAGCCGATCTCGATGCCGCCCTGCGACGCCGCCCGGATGGCGCGCAGGAAGAACGCGATGCCGCAGGCGCAGAGGGCCGTCGCGGGGACCATTTCCTCCTCCGGGATCACGAGGGTCCTGCCGACCGCGTCGAACAGCTCGGCCGCCACGGAGAGCGCCTCGTCGGACTCCTGTCCATCCGAGGCGAGGCAGGTCATCGACTCGCGGATGGCGATCGCCGTGTTAGGCATGGCCCGGACGATGGCGAGGTCGCCGCCGAGATACCGCCGAAGCTCCTCGATCGTGACGCCGGACACCAGCGAGATCAGCACGTGGACGCCGGGCTCCAGGTCGTCCCGGATGCCCTCGAGGACGGCCGCGAGCTGCTGCGGCTGCACGGCCACGACCACGACGCGCGCGCCGCGAACCGCCGAGTGGTTGTCGCGCTGCACCCGGTAGCCCTCTTGGGCGGCCTGCTCCAGCATCTGCACCTGCCGGCGGGTGATCGTGATGCGGGCCGGCGTGTACCTGCGGGCCGCGGTCAGCCCGCGCGCCAGCGCCAGACCGATGTTGCCGCCCCCGAGGATCGCCAGGCGGCCGTCCCGCCCGGGGCGAGCCCCCGTCCCGCCATGGCCTTTGCGCTGCGCCTTCATTGCCGACTCCTTGTGTGCACGAGGTGCATGTGATCGCGCCTGGGCGCCTGGACGACGGAGACCGCGTCGCCGTTCCTCCGCCCCTCCACGCGCATCATGATCGCGTACAGCCGGGCGCCCGCCTATTCCATTCTGCTGCAGGATCCGGCACATCATCGCACGCGCAACCTGCCGGCGCCCTGCACGGGTGCCTTCTGCAACCCCCACGCCGGCTCAGGATCCTCTGCCCGTCCTCGTGCCGGATCTGATCAATCCAGAGCCACGTGGGGCTTCCACACCGGGCGTCCGAACGACCGTGCTGCCAGGGTATGATGAATGACGACCATGCCAGACCTTGAGGTTGGATCAATCGAGGCGTCGGGATCCCGCGGGCGGCGGTGGGCGCGGCTCGCCGGAGCGCTGGCCGTGAGGCTGTCGTTCGACGCGCTCGTGCTGGACGCCGCCTACGAAACCTGGATGAGCCCGTCGCCCATCAGGATGGGCGTCGCCGCTGCCACCGTGTTGTACTTCGGCCTGACGATCTGGGTGCTGTCCAAGGGCGGGCGGATAGGCGGGCCGGGCTGGTTGACGGATCCGGCGATGCCGTTGGTCCTGCTGCTCGGCTTCATGGTCGCCGCCACGTGGTCGGCTGCCGGCGCGACAGGCGGCCTCGTGATGCTGAAGCAACCGACCTCCGTCGTCCTCGCCGGCGCAACGCTTCTGGTTGGGATTCTCGCCGCGTATCGCCTCGCGGGACCTCGTGGCGTGCGCTCGTGGTGGGCGAGGGCGGCCGTGGCCGCCGTCTGGTGCTATTCGGCCGCGGCGCTGGTTCTCGCTCTCCGCGCGCGAACGCCCTACCCGGCGCTCCTCGCCGGCGACAGCATCTGGCGAAGCCTTCCCGTGGCCTTGCGTGGAGCCTCGTTTGGCGCGTTCGTCCTGCCGATCGCGGGTTTCTTCCGCGAGGTGGCCACCTCGATGACGAAGCTGACGACGAGCGGCCTGCTGCGCTGGATGGTGATCTTCGCCGTCGCCACGTGGATGGCGATCAACGGCAGCAGCCTGTAGTCCCGCATCACGCGTCACCCGGCTGTGCGCTCCTCCGGCCAGGGCGGAACCTGGAGGTCCGGCATGGGCGACGCCGCAAACAGGCGGCGGCAGGGCCGAGCCAGCCAGCGGGCCCACCGGGAGGCCCGGCTCACCCGGGCGGTGTCTGTCGCGATCCCCGTGTTGGCGTACATCTGGCGGTAGAGTTTCGAGATCAGGACGAAGGCGATTCGCCCCCGCGCCGAACCGGCGCACCGCGATCGGCGCCACACCTCGCCGATGGAGTAGAAGCGGTCCCACACGCGCTGCGTGTGTTCCCTGATCGCACGACGCCGGGTCTGCCTGCTCCAGCGTCTCGTCGATGAGAACCGGGTCGCCGTACGCGGCCGGGGTGGCGCCGGCGAGCACGAAGAGCCAGCGCGGGGTGATGACGGCGGTGCCGAACGCCGTACGGCTCGGATTGACGAGGTGGACTCTGCTCACGCGGGATCCTCCCGGTCCGTTTGTGCCAAGCGGGGCGTCCGCGGCAGGTGTGGGCGGCCGAAAGACCGCGATCGGTCGCGGCGCCGCTTCGCACAGACCGTGCGAACGGCGTCGCCCACCATCGATCTGTCGTCCGCGTCCTGCACGGTGCGCGCACGGCGTGTCGCGTAGGTAGGCGCAAAAGAGCACACATTGGGCGCCCGACAGCCCAGGCGCTGCAGCCGACCGCCCTGCCAGACGCGGCGGCGGCCCACCCGAGCCATGGCCATCCCCGGGCGGCGCCGGCGGTGTAAAATGCCCTTGGCCTCGAGGTGGCTTCAGTGGCTGCCCTTCCGCAAGATCCGGCGTTCGATGTCGAGGGTTTTCTTCGCTCGTCCGGGAAGACGAGGAGGGTGACGCTCGGCCGCCGGACGCAGGTGCTGTTCAGCCAGGGCGATCCCGCCGACAGCGTGTTCTACATCCAGGATGGCCGCGTGATGCTGTCCGTGCTCTCCAGTGCCGGCAGAGAAGCAATCGTGGCGATCTTCGGCCCGGGCGACTTCGTGGGGGAGGGGGCGCTGGCCGGCCAGACCCTGCGCATGGCGACCGCCAAGGCCAGTGGGCCGACGCGGCTGCTGGAGGTGGGGAAGGAGGCGATGCTGCGGCTACTGCACGAGCAGCACGGGTTCTCGGACCGATTCATCGCCTACATGCTGTCGCGGAACATCCGCATCGAAGCGGACCTGGTCGACCAGCTGTTCAACCGGAGCGAGAAGCGCCTGGCGCGCGCGCTGCTGCTGCTCGCGCGGTACGGCACGCAGGATCAGACGACCCGCGTTTTGCCGAAGATCTCGCAGGAGGCCCTCGCCGAGATCGTCGGCACGACGCGCTCGCGCGTGAACCACTTCATGAACAAGTTCAGGAAGCTCGGGTTCATCGACTACAACGGTGGCCTGAAGGTCCACGACTCCCTGCTGACCGTCGTCCTGCACGACTGAATGCACACGTCAGTCGGCCGCCGGCGGGCGTCGCTTCGGAAAGATGCCGCCGGGCGGCTCGCCGCGCGCGGCCGCCTCGGCCGCCTGCGTCGCGGTGACCTGCACCGCGCGCACCATCGACATCAGGCCCAGGCCCTTTCCCATCGAGATGTCGCGGCGGAAGACCTCGAACACGAGATCGGGCGAAACCGTCGCAACCTCGGCGGCAGTCAGGCCTGACAGCCCCTGGTGCAGGATCGCGGCGAGCGCCTTCGCCGACACGCCGCTCGGGTTCTCGACGGCGAAATGCAGCGCGATCGTGCCGCCCTGGCCGAGGACCCCCCACACGTACGCCTCGGATTCGCACGACGGCACCTGGTGGATGCGCGCGAAGGGACGCCGCGCCACCTCCGGCGGCACCTCGCGGAAGCGGTCGGCCATCGACAGCAGCACCTCGGCGCGCTCGGCGGGATCGGATGTCATCGCCAGCACGTCGAGCACTTCCGGCAGGCGCCCGGGGTACCGCTTCGTCGCCGGCTCTCCGCTCAACGATCCGCTCCGCCGCCGCCGCGCTCGACCGGCACGCCCACGAGGTTGCCCCACTCCGTCCAGCTGCCGTCGTAGTTGCGGACGCGGTCGAACCCCAGCAGGTACTTCAGGACGAACCAGGTGTGGCTGCTGCGCTCGCCGATGCGGCAGTAGGCGATCACCTCGCGTCCCGGGCGCAGGCCCTGCTCCTCCACGTAGATCCGCCTGAGCGCCTCGCCGCTTCGGAACGTGCCGTCCGCGGGGTCGACGGCACGGGACCACGGCACGCTCTTCGCGCCCGGGATGTGGCCGCCGCGCAGCGCCCCCTCGTTCGGGTAGTCCGGCATGTGCAGCCGTTCGCCCGAGAACTCCTCCGCGCTGCGGACGTCCACGAGCTGTCCGCCCGCCCGCGCGAAGTCGAGCACCTCGTCGCGGAACGCCCGGTTCGTGCGGTCGTCGCGCCCCGGGGAATGGTAGGCCGACCGCGCGAACCGGGGCACCTCGCGCGTGACGCGGCGCCCCTCCTTCTGCCATTTCAGCCGGCCGCCGTCCATGACGCGCGCCCGCGTGTGGCCGAACAGCTCGAACACCCACAGCGCGTAACACGCCCACCAGTTGTTCTTGTCGCCGTAGAAGACCGCCGTCGTTTCCGGCGTCATGCCCAGCCGCGACATCAGCGCATCGAAGCCGTCGGCCGAGAGGTAGTCGCGCCTCACGGGATCGTTGAGGTCGGCGATCCAGTCCACGTGCGCCGCCCGCGGGACGTGGCTCGAGCCGTAGAGCAGCGTGTCCTCGTTCGACTCGATCAACCGGATCGACGGGTCGTCCAGGTTCTCGTCCACCCAATCGGTGGTCACCAGCGCTTCGGCGTGCGCGTAGTGGCGATCGTCGATACCCTTGATGACGGCGTCTCGCCTGAGTGTCATGGAGGCCTGTCCTTTCAGTCGCCGGACGGCCACCGGTGGCCGAGCCCGGCAGCCTGCCACTTGCTGTCGAGGACGCGAGTGGGCTGCGCTACTCCGCCGCCCCCTTCTCGTGGAGGATCTTCCACACCTTCTCCGGCGTGATGGGGATGTCGATGTGCGTCACACCCAGGTGTGCCAGCGCGTCCACGACGGCATTGACGATCGCCGGCGGTGCGCCGACGGTCGCGGACTCGCCGACGCCCTTGGCGCCGAGCGGGTGGTGCGGCGACGGCGTCACGGTCTTGTCCGTCTCCCAGCTGGGCGTCTCCATCGCCGTCGGCAGCAGGTAGTCCATGAAGCTGCCGGCCTGGTTGTTCCCGTTCTCGTCGTAGGTGATCTCCTCGAGCAGCGCCGGCGCCATCCCCATCGTCAGGCCGCCGTGAATCTGGCCGTCCACGATCATCGGGTTGATGATGTTGCCGCAGTCGTCCACGGCCACGAACCGCCGGATCTTCACCATCCCGGTGCCGCGGTCGATGTCCACCACGGCGATGTACGCAGCCGAAGGGGAACGTCAGGTTCGGCGGATCGTAGTAGTCCACCGCCTCGAGGCCCGCCTCCATGCCCGGCGGGTGGTTGGTGTAGGCGGCAAACGCGATCTCCTGGATCGTCTTCGCCTTCTGCGGCGCGCCCTTCACCGAGAACTTCCCCGGCTCCCACACCAGGTCCTCCTCCGCCACCTCGAGCAGGTACGCGGCGATCTTCCTCGCCTTGTCGCGGATCTTGCGCGCGGCCATCGCGCCCGCGGCGCCGGCGGTCGGCGTCGATCGGCTCGCGTAGGTTCCCAGGCCGTACGGCGCGGTGTCGGTGTCCCCTTCTTCCACCTGCACGTGCGCCGCCGGGATCCCGAGCTCCTCCGCCACGATCTGCGCGAAGGTCGTCTCGTGCCCCTGGCCCTGCGACTTGGTGCCGAAGCGGGCGATGGCCTTGCCCGTCGGGTGAATCCGGATCTCGCACGAGTCGAACATCTTGATGCCGAGGATGTCGAAGTGCTTCGACGGCCCGGCGCCGACGATCTCGGTGAAGCTGGAGATGCCGATGCCCATCAGCTCGCCGCGCGCGCGCTTCTCGGCCTGCTCCTTCCGGAGCGCCGCGTAGCCGATCTTCTCCATCGCCTTGCGCAGCGCCGCCGGGTAGTTGCCGCTGTCGTACTCCCAGCCCAGCGCCGACTTGTAGGGGAACTTGTCCGGCGGGATGAAGTTCTTCATCCGCAGGTCGGCCGGGTCCATGCCGAGCCGCTGCGCCAGCATGTCCACGAGACGCTCGATGGCGTGGACCGCCTCGGTCACGCGGAACGAGCAGCGGTACGCCACGCCGCCCGGCGGCTTGTTGGTGTACGCCGCGTCCATCTCGGTGAAGGCGTGCGCGATGGCGTACGACCCGGTGCAGATGGAGAAGAGCCCGGCCGGGAACTTCGACGGATTGGCGGCCGCGTCGGTGTACCCGTGGTCGGCGACGGTCTTGATCCGCAGCGCCTTCATCGTCCCGTCGCGGGAGGCGGCCAGTTCCGCCCTCATGTGGTAGTCGCGGGCGAAGGAGTCGGCCTGCAGGTTCTCGGTGCGGTCCTCGATCCACTTCACCGGCTTGCCGATGACGACCGAGGCCGCAATCGCGATCACGTAGCCCGGGTAGACGGGCACCTTGCCGCCGAACCCGCCGCCGATGTCGGGCGACACGATGCGGATCCTCTCCTCCGACAATCCCACGTGCCCGGCCACGAGCGCCAGCACGGTGCGGATCGCGTGGGGCGCCTGCGTCGTCATGTAGACGGTCAGCTTGCCGTTGGCGCGGTCGAAATCCGCCACGCAGCCGCACGTCTCGATGGAGCAGACGTGGATCCGCGGGAGGTAGATGTCCTGCCCGACCACGACGTCGGCCGCGGCAAACGCCTGCTCCACGGCCTGGCGGTCGCCCGCCTCCCAGTGCCAGATGTGGTTGTCTTTCTTGTCCTTCTTGTCGGTCCGGAGGACGGGCGCGCCCGGCGCCAGCGCCTTGAAGGGATCCACCACCACCGGCAGCGGCTCGTACTCCACCTCCACCGCGTCCACGCCGTCGGCCGCGGCGTAGCGCGACGTGGCGATGACGCCCGCCACCTCCTGCGCCTGGTACATCACCTTCTCGGTCGGCAGCACCATCTGCGTGTCCGACATCAGCGTGGGCATCCAGTGCAGGTTGTACTTGGCGAGCGTCTCGCCCGTGATGACGGCGAGAACGCCGGGCACCTGCATGGCCTTCGCGGCGTCGATCCTGGTGATCCGCGCGTGCGCGAACGGGCTGCGGACGATGTCGAGGTAGAGCATGCCGGGCAGCTGGATGTCGTCCACGTAGCGGCCCTGCCCGCGGATGAACCGCGGATCCTCCTTCCGCTTGATCGAATGGCCCATCCCGCCCACGTCGGGTGTCGTCTGCGGCGCCATCACTGCCTCCCGTTACGTGGCCGCCTCGGACTTCGCGGCGGCGTACTGGATCGACTTGACGATGTTGACGTAGCCGGTGCAGCGGCAGAGATTGCCGGAAATCGCCTCGCGGATGTCGGCCTCCGACGGGGCGGGGTTGCGCTGCAGCAGCGCGTAGCTCGTCATCATCATGCCCGGCGTGCAATACCCGCACTGCAGGCCGTGCTCCTGCCAGAAGCCCTCCTGCAGCGGGTGGAGCCGGCCGTCCTTCTCGAGCCCTTCGACCGTCATCACCTGGCAGCCGTCGGCCTGCACGGCGAGGACGGTGCAGGACTTGACGGGCTCGCCGTCGAGCAGCACGGTGCAGGCGCCGCAGTGCGTCGTGTCGCAGCCGATGTGCGTGCCGGTGAGGCGCAGGTTCTCGCGCAGGAAGTGCACGAGGAGGAGGCGCGGCTCCACCTCGGCCTCGTGGACGGTGCCGTTCACCGTGACCCTGATCCTGTGGGTCGTCATCGTCGTCCTCCGGCCCGTTCGATGGCCTTGCCGAGCGCGCGCGCCGTCAGCACGCGCGCCATTTCCCGTTTGTATTCGACCGACCCGCGGCGATCGGGCGAGGGCGACGCGGCCCCGGCGGCCAGCCGCGCGGCTTCCGCGATCGTCGCCGCGTCCGGCGTCCGGCCCACCAGGAAGCGCTCGGCCCCGGCGGCCTCGACGGGCACCGGGCCCGCCGCGGTGAGGCCGATGCCGGCCCACGCGATCTCGCCGCCGGCGCCCAGCGTCACCTGCGCGGCGGCCGCGGCCGTGGCGTAGTCGCCGACCTTGCGCTCGAGCTTCACGTACGCGCCCCCGCTGCGCGCCGGCGGAAGGGGAATCCGGATCTCCGTGACGATCTCGTCGGGATCGAGCACCGTCGAGAAGAGGCCGGTGAAGAACTGCCCGGCCGGGATCGTCCGCCGGCCCTTCGACCCCGTGGCCACGATCTGGGCGCCGAGGGCGAGCATCGTGGCCGGATGATCGTTCGCCGGGTCGGCGTGTGCCAGGTTGCCGCCGATCGTGGCGCGGTTCCTCACGATCGGGTCGGCGATGACGCGCGCGGTGTCGCGCACGATCGGCAGTCGCGCCGCAATCACGTCCGAGCGCTCGAGCGTCGACTCGCGCGTGCGCCCGCCGATGCGCAGGAAGCCGTCGGCCTCGTCGATGTACTCGAGCCCGGGGATGCGTCCGATGTCCACCAGGTGTCCGACCGAGGCCATCCGCAGCTTGAGGAGCGGCAGCAGGCTCTGCCCGCCGGAGAGGATCTTCGCCTCGCTCCCGATGTCGCGGAGGAGCGAGACGGCGTCGGCCAGCGTCGCCGGCGCGTGGTATTCGAAGGGGGCTGGAATCATCGCGACGGTCCTTTTGGGGAGGTCCATGCCGCGCGGCGGCGTCGCCGCAGTGTCCTCCAGACGGCGAGAGTGGCGGCCAGCGCTGCAGCAACCCAGACGGTGGGGCGGCCGGCCGCGCGCCGCGCGGCCCGGCCGAGCACGGCCGAGCCGAACGACAGCGCATCGATGGGCGGGCTGACGGGTGCGGACGCCGGGAGCCCTCCGTCGGCGGGGGCCGAAGGTGCCGGCGCAGCCGACGCCCCGGCCGGGCCGGCGTCGGCGGTCGCGGCGGCGAGCGGCTGTCCCGAGGCGCCCTCGAGCTGGGCGCGCACGGCCGCCACGAACCGCTCGAAGATCTGGTCGCTGACGTCCTGGATCATGCCGCGGCCGAACTGCGCCAGCACGCCCATGACGTTCACTTCCGAGACGATCGTCACCTGGGTTTCGCCCGGCACGCGTTCGACCAGGCGGCTGCTCATCACCATGTCGGCGCCGCCCCTGCCCCGCGTATCGCTTCCGGACGCGACGATCTCGGCCGAGTGGTCGGAGTGGTCGAGCCGGGCGAACCGCATCGTGCCCTTGTAGCTCGCCGACACCGGCCCGACCTTGACGGTGACCGTGCCCCGGTAGGTCTGGTCGTCGATGCGTTCGGTGATCGCCGCGCCGGGGAGACAGGCGGCGACCCGGACGGGATCGGTCAGCAGGACCCAGGCCGCCTCGACCGGGGCGTGCACCAGGAACGCCTTCGAAATCTCCATCGCCATGTCGTCACGCGGTGAGTTCGGGCAGCAACCGTTCGAGTGATTCGAAACTGTGCGCCGGCGCCAGCCGGTCCACGAACGGTAAAGCAGCGTGCATCGCCCGTGCCGTCGGCTCGTAGCGCGGATCGCCGGCGAGCGGATTCAGCCAGAGGACGCGGCGCGCACGAGCCTTGATGGCCCGCATCGCCTCGGCGACCAGTGCGACGTCTCCCCGGTCGAGGCCGTCGCTGAGGATCACGACCACGCTGCGGTGTGACAGGACGCGCGCGGCGTGGCGGGCGACGAAGTCCGCCAGGCTCTCGCCGATCCGCGTGCCGGCGGACCACTCGCGCCCGCCTGCCTCGAGCCTCCCGAGCGTCGCGCCGATCCGGCCGACGCGGAGCCACGGGGTGAGTCGCGTCAGGGACGTATTGAACGCGAACACCTCGGTCCGCCGCGCCACCTGCTTGAGGGCGAGGGCAAAGGCGAGCAGGAAGCGCGAGTACGCGTCCATCGACGCGCTCGTGTCGCACAACACGACGATCCGCGCCTCTTCGATGGCGCGCGTTCGCCGCGCGAGCCTCAGCAGTTCGCCGCCGGTGCCCAACGACGTCCTGAGACTGCGTCGAGGATCCACGAGCCCGCGGCTTCGGGTGGGCACCAGCCGCCGGCTCTTCTTCAGCGCGAGCCGGGCCGCCAGCTGCGCGAGCATGCGCTCGAGGAGAGCCAGGTCGCCGTCGCCGCACTCGTCGAACGGTCTTCGCCGGAGCAGGGCCTGCGGGCTGTAGCCGGGCTGGTCACCCTCGTCCGGCGTGTCCGGCGCCTCCGCGGCGGCGACCCGCCCAGCGAGATCCGGGCTGTCCGTGCCCCGCGAGGCGCCCGCCCTCGGAACCGCCGCGACGGGCGGCGGCACCCCGGGCGTGCGCGGAACGAAGCGTCCTTCCCAGAACTCGTCGAAGGCGGCGTCGAAGATCGCCCACTGGTGTCGCCGGATCTTCAGGGCGGTGCGCAGCGCCCGCTGCATCTCCTCGCGATCGAGCAGGTCCACCAGCGACAGCGCGCGCACCGCGTCGATCTCGTCCCCAACGCCGAGCGCCACGCCGCGATCGCGCAGCAGCCGGGCGAATCGGGCCACGTGAAAGACGAGGTCCGTCACTGGGGCCTCGTCTCCTCGCGCGCGGCGGAAACGAGCGCCTGGATCTCCGACGGGCCGAGCGCCTCGAGGTCGTGCCTGTCCTTGATCAGGCAGCCCAGCGTCTCGACGGCGACATCCGGATCGAGCTGCTCCTGCCTCAGGCGCACCAGCGCCTGCGCCCAGTCGATCGTCTCGGCCACCCCCGGGACCTTGGAGAGCCGCCGGGCGCGCAGGGCCTGCATGAAACGGCCGACCTGCCGGGCCAGGCGCTCGCCGGCATCCGGCACCTTGGCGCGGATGATCCGCACCTCCTTCTCGAGACCGGGGTGCTCGATGTAGAGGTAGAGGCAGCGCCGCCTGAGGGCGTCGCCGATCTCGCGGGTCCGGTTGGACGTGAGGATGACGTAGGGCACGTGCTCCGCCCGTATCGTGCCCAACTCGGGGATCGTCACCTGGAAGTCGGACAGCACCTCGAGCAGGAACGCCTCGAACCCCTCGTCCGCGCGGTCGATCTCGTCGATGAGGAGGACGGCGGGACCTTCGCGGCGGGTGATCGCGCGCAGCAGCGGCCGCTCCAGCAGGTAGTCGCGTCCGAAGATCAGTGCCTCGACGTCCTGCCCTGTCCGCCCCTCGTTCTCGGAGATCCGGAGCCGGAGGATCTGCCGCGGGTAGTTCCACTCGTAGAGGGCCGTGTTGACGTCCAGCCCCTCGTAGCACTGGAGCCTGATCAGTTCGGTGTCGAGCAGCAGAGCGAGCACCTTCGCCAGTTCGGTCTTGCCGCCGCCCGCGTCGCCCTCGACGAGCAGGGGTCGCCTCATCTCGCGCGCGAGGAACAGGGCCGTGGCAGTGGCGGGATCCGCCACGTAGCCGTGACGCTCGAGCGCGTCGTTGAGCAGCCGGATCTCGGGGTTCACGACTCCCTCACCGGGGAACCGCGGCTTCGGTACTGCTCGGGGGCCGCGAGGAACCGCTGGCGGCAGCCGCCGCAGCAGAAGTAGAACGTGCGCCCGGCGTGTTCGGCCTGGTGCTTGGCCGTGGCGATGCGCACGGTCATGCCGCAGACGGGGTCGAGCGCCTCGACGGGAGCCTCGGCCCGGGGTGGCGGCGCCTGCTCGCGTTCGGGCGGCCGGCGGCGGACTTGGACGATCTCGGCGAGGATGCTGAGCGCAACCTCCTCGGGCGTCTTCGCGCCGATGTCGAGGCCAGCCGGGCTGTGGACGCGGTCCAGCGCCGTGGCCGCCACGCCGCGGGCGAGCAGCGTCTCGCGGAGCTGCGCGAACCGCTTCCGGCTCGCGATCACGCCGAGGTAGTCCGGTTCGAGCGCGATCGCCTCGGCGACTGCCTCCTCGTCCCTCTCGCCGTGAGTGGCCACCACCGCGAACCGCCTCGCGGACGATGCCGGCCGACCGTCGGTTGCGCCCGCGGCGACGCGATCTGCCGACGGAAAGAGGGCGGCGTCGGCCTCGGGATCGATCGCGTCCACCGAGAATCCCATCTCCTTCCCGAGCCGCGCGAGCGCCTGGGCCGCCGGCGTGACGCCGAACACGAAGAGGTGCGGCACGGGCAGAACCGGTTCGACGTAGATGTCCACGCTGCCTCCGCTGTGGCAGGTCATCGGGAAGACGGTGACGCCCGGCCGCGGCTCGTCCGACGGGTTGGGCGAGAGCGAGACCAGGCGTGGCGTGCCGGCGGCCAGCGCGGCCATCGCCTCGCGGACGACGGTCGGCCGGATGCAGCTGCCGCCGAGCCAGCCGTGGAACTCGCCGCGCTCCGAAATCACGGCCATGTTCCCGACCTGCGCCGAGCTGGCCGGCTCGCGTCGCACCACCACGGCCACGACGAACGGCTCGCCGCTCGCCGCGAGCTTGGCCGCGAGCCCCAGGAGTTCAGACCGCATGGCGACCTCCGCGCACGTCGAGAAGCGGGGTGACGCGCTCCAGGTCGGCCGGCTCGTCGAGGTCGGTCAGGACCTCGAAGGGCCAGTCCACGGCCATCGCCTCGCGGTGGTGCCGCTTCACCACCTGCTTGCCGCAGCCGGGTCCGGCGAGGCTCGTGAGCTCGGAGAACAGCGAGCGGTCGTAGAGGGTCGGCGGGGCGTTGACGTCCCCGTACTTCGACAGCACCAGCGGGGCGGCGCCGTCGCGGTAGCGGCGGACGAGCGTCGCGATCATGTCGGGGCTCACGAGCGGCATGTCCGCCAGTACCACGACCGCCGCGCCCACCGTGTCGGGCAGCGCCTCGACGCCCGCTCGGACGGACGACTGGACACCCTGCATGTAGTCGGCGTTGACCACCGGCTGACAGGGCAGGCCGTCGAGCAGCGCGCGCGCGCGGTCGGCCTCGTGGCCGAGCACGACGACCAACGGCGACAGCCGCGCGCCCGCCGCCACCCGCACCGCGCGGCGCAGCAGCGTCTCGCCGCCAATCTCCAGGAACATCTTGTTCCGCCCCATGCGGCTCGACACGCCGGCGGCCAGCACGATGCCCGCGACGAGGGTCGACGACCGGTCACGCGGCATGGATCGGGCTCTCCCGGTCGCGGAGATGGGTGGGGATGCGGCCCGCGATGAGCGCGAGCAGTTCGGCCAGCACGCTGATCGCGATCTGCTCGGGCCCCTCGGCGGCCAGGTCGAGGCCGACGGGGCCGAAGACGCGCGACCGCTCGGATGCGCCCACCTCGTCCACCAGGCGCCCGGTGCGCGCGCGCGGCCCGAGCAGGCCGACGTAGAAGGCGCCGCCCGCCAGCAGGCGACGCAGCCACTCGCGGTCCTTGGCGACCGAATGCGTCATCACGACCGCCGCGGTACGCGGGCCGATCGGCAGCGTCAGGCAGCCTTCGTCTTCGGGCCGCAATTCGCGCAGGGCCGCCGCCGACGGGAAGCGATCGCGCCCGAGGTACGCGCCGCGGTGGTCGACCACCGTCACGCGGAAGCCGGCGTCCGCCGCGTACGCCACCAGCGGCATCGCATCGTCGCCGGCGCCGCACACCAGCAGGTGCGGCGGCGGGAGAAGCGTCTCGGTGAAGACTGCGGCGCCACCCGGCGCCAGGCCGGGGTCCGCGCCCCCGGGCAGCGACGAGGCGAGCAGGAGGCCTTCGGACCGGAGCACGCTGCGGCCCGCGTGGGGCCCTTCGAGAATCGTGCTGAAGGTGAGCGGCGCGTCGGCGCCGAGCGCGGCCTGCAGCGCGGAGAACACCGCCAGCGCGGCCGGCGTCGCGGCCGGCTGCACGAACACGTCCACCGATCCGTTGCACCCGAGCCCGAGGCCCCAGACCGGGCGGTCGTCCGAGCCGGTGTCGTAGTGGAGCAGGCGGGGGACGCCGGCCTGGATGACCTCCAGCGCGTGCGCCCGCACATCGGCCTCCAGGCAGCCGCCGCTCACGCCGCCGCTCGTGCGACCGTCGTCCTCGACCAGGAACTTCGCGCCCGGCCGCCGATACGCCGAGCCCAGGATGCGAACGACCGTCGCGAGGGCGGCGCGTCGGCCCCCGGCAGCAAGGTCGGCGAGACGAGCGAGAACGTCCCCGGTTTCTTTCCAGCGCTTCACAGCCTGCGCCTTTCGCCGCTCAGGCGGTCGACCACTCGGGCGTGCGGCCGGAAACGGCAGAGCGGACGCAACGCACACGTGGACTTCTACGGCACACGGTGCAACTCGCGCGCCATGCCTGCCGATGTGCGTCCGCAGGGCGGGACGCCTCACTCCTCAGAATCCTGCGCCTCCCTCGGCCGGATGGAATGCCGGGAGGAACCACCGAGCTCACAGACCACCAGGGCAGACCGGCACCCGTCGCACGTGAGTTCCGGTGACCGTGGGCATCGGCGCCGCGGGCGAAGCCCGTGGCGCGATGCCGTCGGTCAGACAGCCTCTGTGTGCTCCGCGAGCTCCGTGGTTGAAATCGTTTAGCGACGCATGCCGGATGTGATCAATCCTGAGGAAGAAGCGGGTAGAGAGCAGGCGATGCCGGGCCGTGGTGGACGGGACGGCTCGTCGGGATCCCCGACGGTCGCCGCGACACCGGTGTATGAGGAGCCAACGGCAAGACGGGCCGGATGACCACCCCCGGCGTGCGCCACGCAGAAAAGTACTTTGCACTGTCGGGAGGAGTCGTGCTGAACTGTCCTTGCGCGCTGCCTGCACGTCCCCGGCAGGTCCGTCCGACCTCATCCACGCATCGGAGGCAAAGAACGTCATGCGTTTCCGTCCCAGCCAGGGCGCCGCGCTGGTGCCGCTCGTCATCGCCCTGAGCGGCTTCCTCCCGGCGCAACCCTGCGGCGCTCAAGGCACCGAGAAGTTCCAGGTTCGCCCGCAGGTCAGCCCCGGCCTCCGCATGGAGTGGGCGGGGTCTGCCGTCGTGGGCGTGACCATGAACGGGACCAAGAACACGGTCGGTCTCGAGTTCGCGGGCGTCATGGTCTATGCCGAGGTTGACAACGGTCAGCCGACGGCCATGGAGCTCACGCTGACCAGGTGCATCGCCGACAGGGACGGGGTGAAGCAAGGTTGCTCCGGCGCGCGCGCGCTGCTCATTCGCCGCCGTGCTCAAGAGAAGGTGTCGGTGGAGAACGCCGACGGCTACGCGCCCGAGTTCGTGGAGGTCCTCAAGAAGGTCCTCGACATCGACATGTCCATCTATCCGAAACGCGACGTCGCGGTTGGGGAGGAGTGGCTCAACCAGCTGGACAGCCTGCCGACCGAGTTCATGCAGATGGGGTTCTCGCGGGGCGGCATCAAGGGCAAGCTCGTGGCGGTCGTCGACCGGAAGGGCCGGCGCACGTTCGACATCGGGATGGCGGGGCTGTTCCTGGCCGGGGAGGATTCGGCGCCGCAGGCCAAGATGACGATGAACGGGCTGTGGCGGGTCGATGCCGCCACCGGCTTGGCCGTCGCGGGCGACTCCTCCATCGCGCTGTCCGGCAGCCGGGAGCAGAGCGCCTTCGACATGGAGATGAAGGTCGCCGTCGATCGCACGATCCTTGCGGCTGATGCACCCCGCTCGCCCGCGAAGCCGGCCCCAGCCGTCATCCCACCGGGACGGCCAGAGCCGACCGCCGACAATCCCTTTGGCGGCACGTTTCGTGGCCAGGAGATGGCGGCGTTGTTCGTCCCTGACGGCCTCAAGATCACCGGCACGATGTCTCTCCGCGGCCTGCTGTACCCCGTGCAGGGCACCGTGGACGGCACGTCGCTGCGGGGGACGTTTCAGATCGGCGAGGAGAAATTCCCGTTCGTGGCCACGTTCGAAGGCGACGTGCTGGGGTTCACGACCGACGGCGGCAAGTACACCATGAAGCGGCAGTAGCGGGCAGCCGCGAAGCCGCGCCGGAGAACGCCGGCGCGCCAAGCCGCGGGCGCGGCGGTTGACGGGCTGTCGACCCCGCGCCCCGCATCGAGCATCCCCGAGTCACGCGAAGGGCCCTACGCGGCGGCCTCCTGCTCCTGGCGCACGAAGCCGACGATGAGCGCCAGTTCCTCGAGATCCACCATGCGGCCCGACTGGCCGACATCCTTGACGCGGGCCAGGACCGCCCGCGCCGCCTCGTCCGGCAGCGCTTCTTCGCCGATGGCCGCCAGCGAGTGGCGGAGCGCGGCCATCCCCGACATGTGGTCGAGCGCGATCTCCGACCGCCGGCCGACGATGGCCGGGTCGAGGCTCTGGTAGTGCAGCGGGTTCCGCAGCGCGGCCTGCGTGTGGACGCCCGCACAGTGGGTGAACGCGTTGCGGCCGGTCACCGGGAACGTCGCCGGAATCGGCACGCCGGCGAACCGGCTGACGAGGCGGTACAGCTCGGGCAGGCGCGTCAGCTGCCAGGACGCACCTTCCCCGAAGTCGTGGGCCAGGACCGTCATCAGCGTGGCGAGGTCCACGATGCCGGCGCGCTCGCCGAGCGCCAGCACGGACGCGTCGATGATGTCGGCGCCGGCGCGGTAGCCGTCCAGGGCGTTGGCGAGGGCCAGCCCCCGGTCGTTGTGGCAGTGCACGGCGATCAGGGGATGGGCGTTGCGGCCGGCCAGGCCGTCTCGCAGCCGGCGGACCGCGTCGTACATGTTGTGGGCCGTCCCGGGGATCAGGCAGCCGGTGGTGTCGGCGATGCTGATCACGTCGGCGCCGGCCGCCACCGCCTCGGACGCGGCCGCCAGCACGTTGTCGAAATTCGTCCGCACCGTGTCTTCGGGCGTGTAGCGAACCTGCAGGCCGGGGCGCCGCCGCTTGGCCAGCGAGACCGACTCGGCGATCCGGTCCACGACCTGGGTCAGGCGTTGGCCGCTGTCCGCCAGCCGCTCCTCGGTGACGCAGTAGAAGATGCCCAGGAACGTCACGCCGCAGTCGAGCGCCAGCTCCACGTCCGACCTGAGCGAGCGGGCGTGGGCGCCGACGCGGGCGCGCAGCCCCGCCGCCGCGACTCGCGCCACCGTCTCCCGGATCTCGCCGGTCACGGCGGGGTGCCCCGCCTCGATGATGTCGACGCCGAGTTCGTCGAGCTGGGCGGCCAGCGCCGTCTTCACGTGGATGTCGAAGCACACGCCCGGCGTCTGCTCCCCCTCGCGCAGCGTGGTGTCGAGGATGCGGACGGGCCTTCCGTGGCGTTCTTCGCAGGCGTGACGGCGGGCGGCGGACGCGATCTGGCTCATGCGCGGGCTCCTTCCTGATGACGCCCGCGATTGTCGGGGCCGTGCCGGCGCGCGGTCAAGTTTCTGGACGATTCTCATGTAAACGGTCGTACACCGTTAAATATCTAACAGGCGAGGTGCCGGCGTCACCGTGCGGGCCCCGCCGCGTCCAGCCGGTGCTTCCCGAAGGGGAAACGAGATCTGACACGGCGCGGCCTCGGATGGGACAGGGAGACCGGAGCCGATTGGCGGGCAGCGGACTCGGGACGACCGTCCCGTTGCCAGGAGAGGCACCGCGGCCCGATACTGTGGGAATGGACACTCGTTCCAGGCTGTTCGCCGCCACGTGCGCGTGCCTGCTGGCCCTGTTCTCGTTCCGCGCGGCGGGGCAGGGGAAACCGATGACCATGGAGGAGATGCACAAGCTGCATCAGGACTCCAAGGCCTACATCGCCATGCTCGAGGACCCGGCCCGCGATGCCTATCAGAAGCCGCACGACGTGCTGATGGCGCTCGGGCTCAAGGAGGGCGAGCGGATCGCGGACATCGGGGCGGGCAGCGGCTACTTCGCGCTGCGGTTCGCGCAGCACGTCGGCAGCGGCGGGCTGGTCCTGGCGGTGGACGTCGACCCGGACATGATCCTCTACCTGAACCGGAGTGTTCGGGACGCGCGCCTCGAGAACGTGCGGACGATCCTGGCGCTGCCCGGCGATCCCCTGCTGGCGCCCTCCTCCGTCGACCGCATCTTCATCTGCGAAACCTGGCACCACATCGAGAACCATCCGCAGTATCTCGCGCTGCTGAAGAAGGCGCTGAAGCCGGGCGGCCAGGTGGTGATCATCGATTTCCACAAGAAGCCCACGCCGGGCGGGCCGCCGCCGGAGATGCGGATCTCGCGGGAAGACGTGCTGAACGAGTTCGAGCAGGGAGGGTTCCGGCTGGTCAAGGAGCACACGTTTCTGCCGTACCAGTACTTCCTGGTCTTCGCCCCGGCTGCCGGCGGGAACTGAGCGTTCCGCGCGAGGTTCGCGCCATGGTGCCCGCGATCGTCGCCGCCACAGCGGCAGGCAGGTGCGAGCGGCCGCGGCCCGCGACCACTCGAGCGAGACGCGGCACCCGCGACGGTGGAGCCCTCACCGCGGCGCCGACGGCGAACGCCGTTTCGGCTATGCTCTGATCGATGGCAGCGACGGACCGTTCACCCCAGGGGAGCGCAACCCCTCCCACGTTTCACGACCGGCTGCTGGCGGCCACCGAAGTCCTCGAGCGGCTCGCCGCCGACTGGAGCCTGCTCGATCAGGTTCCCGCCGGGGACCGCGCGCGGCTTCACCGGGCCATTGCCGGGCTCTCCGTGCCCGAGCCCCGTGCGGGGCGCAGGCGCGCGCGCCAGGCAGACCGCGACCGCAAGCACGAGCGCATCAGGCAGGACGAGTCCGTCCTGAACGACACGGGCATCCGCTCGCTGCGGCGCCGGCCCGTCGTCACGACGCCAAACGTGTTTCCGCCCAAGCTCGGGGAGGGAGCCGGCGTCGAGGCGGGCGCGGCGCCCGCGGGCGGCTCGGTCGACCGCCGGCACTGCTACGTCTGCAAGGAAGGCTACTCTCGCATCCACCACTTCTACGACCAGCTCTGCCCCGCGTGCGCGGACGTCAACTTCGCCGCGCGGACCGAGCTGGCCGACCTGCGCGGCCGCGTGGCGCTGCTCACCGGCGGGCGCGTGAAGATCGGGTACCAGGCAGGGCTGAAGCTGCTGAGATCCGGTGCGCACCTGATCGTCACCACGCGCTTTCCCCGCAACGCGGCCTCGCGGTATGCCGCCGAGCCCGGCTTCGCCGACTGGGGGCACCGGCTGGAAATCGTCGGGCTCGACCTGCGCCACACCCCGAGCGTGGAGGCGTTCTGCAGGGACCTCGTCGCCACGCGTGAACGCCTCGACTTCATCGTCAACAACGCGTGCCAGACGGTGCGTCGTCCGCCGGAGTTCTACGCGCACATGGTGGCCGGCGAACAGGCGGCACTGCGCGAGATGCCCGCCCACGCCCGCGGGCTTCTCCGCGACGGCGACGCGCGGCAGGCCATCGCGCGCCCTGACACCGGCGCCGCCGCGCCGCTGCCGGCCGCCGAACTCTCGCAGGTGCGGCTGCTGCCCGAGGAGCTGCTGTCGCGCCCCGACCTGTTTCCGGCCGGGTGCCTGGACCAGGACTTCCAGCAGCTCGATTTGCGGGGGCAGAACTCGTGGCGGATGCTGCTGGCGGACGTCCCGACGGTGGAGCTGCTCGAAGTGCAGCTCGTGAACGCCGTCGCGCCGTTCCTCTTCAACGCGCGCCTCAAGCCGCTGATGCTGCGTACGCCCGGCCGCGACAAGCACATCGTCAACGTGTCGGCCGTCGAGGGGCAGTTCTACCGGACGTCGAAGACGACGCGCCATCCGCACACGAACATGGCGAAGGCCGCGCTGAACATGATGACCCGCACCTCGGCCACCGACTACTACAACGACGGCATCCACATGAACAGCGTCGACACGGGGTGGGTCACCGACGAGGACCCGGCCGCGATCGCGGCGCGCAAGGTCGTCGATCAGCGGTTTCACCCGCCGCTCGACGTCGTGGACGGCGGCGCCCGCATCGTCGCCCCCATCATCGACGGCTTCAACACGGGGATCCACGTATGGGGCCAGTTCCTGAAGGACTACCGGCCGACGCCCTGGTAGGCGTCGCGCGAGCAGGACCTCCGCCGTTCCGAGGCGGCGCCCGATGACCATCGATCCCACGTGGATCCTGCTGCAGCTGGCAGTCGGGGGCGCCGGCTTCGTGCTCTTCACCTACGGACGGCGACAGGAACGGATGCCGTACCTGTTGGCCGGCCTGCTGCTGATGGCGCTGCCGTTCGTCGCGACCACCTCCACCGCGCTAGTGGCCGGTTCGGCCCTTCTGGGCGTGGCGACGTGGTGGGTCGTCCGGCTCGGCTGGTGAACCCGGGCTGGCACTCACGGCTTCGCGATCATCACTTCGGTTGCCTTGACGATGGCCGAAACCGGGTCGCCGACCTTCAGCCCGAGTTCGTCCGCACTCCGGCGCGTGATGACCGCTTCGACGGTGTGTTCGCCGACGCGAACGACGACGTGCGCGAGAATCGCGTCGCGCTGAATCTCCTGGATGACCCCGGGCAGGTGATTGCGGGCGCTCAATCCCATGGTGGCCTCCTCCGATCTGGCGTGTCTCTTCCGCCAGTAGACCACAGCTCCACGAGAACCGCCTGAGCCGTTTCGTTGCGGGCGCTCGTCGGGATCGCGGGCCGTTCGCCGCCGGGTCTGGCGCGTTGACCGTCGTCAGCTCGAGTGGGACAATCGCGCGAACCGAGGAGAAGCTCATGCCGCCCGCGATTGCCTGGCTGCTCGGGATCACCGCTGTCCTGTTTGCCGTCTTCTTCATCCTCGTGGGCCGGCGGAAGGCGCGCGAGCGAACCGAGGCGCTGCGCCGGGTTGCCGAAACGGCGGGGTTCACGTTCCAGCCGGAGGCGGACGTGACTGACGTTCGCGCGCTGGGAGACGTGCAGCTGTTCGCCCGAGGCCACGCGAAGCGGGTCACGAACCTGATGACCGGACGCTCCGGCGACCAACAGGTGGCGGTCTTCGACTATCGGTACACGGTTGGCTCCGGCAAGAACCAGCACACCAGCACGCAGACCGTCGTCATCCTGCCGTCCGCGAAGCCTTCGCTTCCCGACCTGCAGATGGCGCCCGAGCACCCCCTCTACAAGATCGCGGAGGTGTTCGGGTACCAGGACATCGACATCGAGTCGAGCCCCGAGTTCTCCCGCCGCTACATCGTGCGGGGAGCGGACGAAGCGGCCATCCGCGCCGCGCTCTACCAGGGTGCGGCGTCGTACTTCGCCGACCACCAGGGGTGGACGGTCGAGGTGCGGTCGGGCAGCGTGGGCATCTACCGGGCGAACAGCCGGCCGAAGCCCGAGGACATGACGGCGTTCCTTGCCGAGGCGACCGCCGCCGCCCGCAGCCTCTGACGCGGACGCGTTCCGCCGACTCCCGCACGAGGTCGCGCGAAAGAAGTCGCGCGAAAGAAGTCGCCCTTCGGCCCCCGGGACGGTGCTACACTCTCCACGATCCCCAGCTGCCTTCGAGTAGTTGCCGATTGAACGGTCCGGGTTGGCCCGCGACCCAGTTCCGAACACACTCCCCGATCAGTCGCCGCACGATCCGCTCCCCGGCTCCTCGCCGAACCGGCCAGCGACCGCGCTCCAGTCGGTTGAGAGAGAACGATGGCACAGGCACAACATCCCAAGGGCGTCCACGCACGGGTCCTCCTCACCTCGGTCTTCGGCCCGTACGCCCAGGACGACGAGTTCGGCAGCCGGTCCATCAACCCGATGGAGCTCTACCAGAACCAGGTCACGCGCGAGCAGGGGCCCTTCTCGCTCCGCATGTTCCACGGTTCGTGGGGCATCAAGCTGATTCAGCACAACATCTCGGCGCCCTCGACGGTGCTCGATTTCCCCAGCCGGGCACGCTTCGTCCGCGAACTGACGCACGAGCGCTACGACGTCGTCGGCATCTCGGGGATCATCGTCAACGTCTGGAAGGTCCGCGAGATGTGCCGCCTCGTGCGCGAGCACTCGCCGCACTCGCAGGTCGTCGTCGGCGGCCACGTCACGGCGATCCCGGGGATCGAACGCCTGGTCGATGCCGATCACCTGGTGAAGGGCGAAGGCGTCGCGTGGATGCGCGCGTACCTCGGGGAGGATCCCGCGCAGCCAATCGTCCACCCGCCGATTGCCTCGTCGTTCGGGTTCCGCATCATGGGGCTTCCCATGTCGAACGGAACGGGGCGCGCGGCGACGATCATCCCGTCGGTCGGCTGCCCGATCGGCTGCGACTTCTGCACCACGTCGGCCTTCTTCGGCGGCAAGGGCAAATCGGTCCGCTTCTTCGAGAACGGCGCCGGCCTGTTCGACGTCATGTGCCAGGCCGAGAAGGCACTCGACCTGAGCACTTTCTTCATGATGGACGAGAACTTCCTGCTCGACCGCAAGCGGGCCATGGAACTGCTCGACCTGATGAAGGCGCACGGCAAGGCCTGGACGCTCTACGTCTTCTCGTCGGCCAACGCCGTGGCGAAGTACGAGATGCGGGAGCTCGTCGAACTGGGCGTCTCGTGGATCTGGCTCGGGCTCGAGTCGCCGAACAGCAGCTACAGCAAGCTGAACGGGTCCGACACGCGGGCGCTCACGGCGAAGCTCCGCACGCACGGCATCCGCGTGCTCGGCTCGACCATCGTCGGGCTGGAGCACCACACGCCCGCCAACATCGCCGGCGAAATCGAGGCGGCGGTGGCGCACGACACCGATTTCCACCAGTTCATGCTCTTCACGCCGGTACCCGGGACGCCGCTGTTCGAGCGGATGGAGTCGGAAGGGCGGCTGCTGACCGACGTGGACCTGGCCGACATCCACGGCCAGTACCAGTTCAACTTCCGGCACAAAGCCATCACGCCGGCCGAGTCGAAGTCGTGGCTCGATTGGGCGTTTCAGCTCGACTTCGAGCGAAACGGGCCCAGCCTGTTCAGGCTGATTCGGACGGCCACGGAGGGCTGGCGACGGTACTGCGACGACCTCGACCCGCGGGTGCGCGAACGCTTTGCGCACGAGCGCAAGGAGATGGCGGCCAACTATGCCGCCGCCCTGTGGGCCATGGAGCGATACCTCAACCGGTCGAACGCCAACGTGAGCGCGCGGGTGCGCGAGGTCAGGCTGGAACTCAACCGCGGGCTCGGCCGCCTGCGTCGCGCCTGCAACGGGCTGATCGGCCCCGTACTGCTGTGGGCCGCACGCCGCGAGGCGCGCCGCTTCCCGCACGGACGGCCCATCGAGCCGCCGACCTCCATCGTGCGGCGGAACTGGGACGCCGTGGAAGCGGAGCGCTGACCTCCCGCCTGCCCTCTGTCACCTCTTCGTGCCTCGCCGCCTCTCATCGGCAGGAGGCGACAACACTCCACGGGTGTCGTGCTCGAACCTCGGCCAGAACATGATCTCGGCGAGTGGCTCGAGTCGCGGTAGGCTTGAAGGGAGCGAGGCACCATGAAAGCACGACTCGTCGCGAGCGATCGCGTCGCCGAGGACACGGCCGGATTCACCTTCGAGGTGGAGGCGCCGTTCGCCTTCGACGCGGGGCAGACGTGCGACCTGACGATCGCATCTCCCCGTTACCAGGACGAGCGGGGAGCGAGCCGCACGTTCTCGATTGCGTCGGCTCCCTCGGACGCGCCCCGCATCATGGTGGCGACACGGCTGACGGGGAGCGCCTTCAAGCGTTCGCTCCTCGACGCTCCGGCCGGTTTCGAGGTCGAACTCGACGGGCCGTTCGGGTCGTTCGTGCTGCACCGGAATGCCGCGAAGCCGGCGGTGTTCTTCGCCGGCGGCATCGGGATCACGCCGTTTCGCAGCATCATCGCGGACGCGACGACCCGTCGCCTGCCGCACCGGATGACGCTCTTCTACTCGAACCGGACGCCGGCAAGCGCGGCGTTCCTGCCCGACCTCGAGGCATGGCAGCGGGAGAACGCGAACTTCCGCCTGGTCGCTACGAGCACCGATCCTCCGGGACCCGACACGTGGGGCCACAGCGTTGGCCCGATGGACGCCGCGTTCGTCGGGTCTCGCGCCCGCGACTGGGCGGATGCGATCTGCTACCTGGCCGGTCCCCCGGGATTCGTGAAGGCGATGCGCGCGGTGCTGGATGAGGTCGGTGCCGACCCGGACAGCCTCCGCGCCGAGGAGTTCGACGGCTACCGATGACCTGCTGCCCGCTCCCGGCGGCGCGGGCGGACCGGCCCCGCGGGCTCCTCATCGGCGCGCCCGGCGAGACGCACCAGTAGTGCCATGCGCCTGACGACACCAACCCGTCCCGACGATGGCGCCGGCCTCGGGCCGCGCCGCCGGCTGTCACCGGTGTGGACGTGCGTCGCGGTGGTGGTGTTGCTGCTGGCGGTCTTCGTCGCGGATCGCGCCACCGACTCGGCGCCGGTGCAGCACCTGTACTACCTGCCCATCATCCTCGCCGGACTCCGTTTCGGACTGCCCGGAGCCGTGGCGGCGGCCCTCGCCTCGATCGTTTCGTACCACGTGGCCAATCCTCAGTTGCTCGCGTTCCACTACGGCGAGTCGGACGTCGTCCAGATCCTGTTGTTCCTCGCCGTGGGCATCGTCACCGCGGTCCTGGCGCGCGACGCGTCGCGACTGCGCCAGATCGCCTCCACCGACGACCTGACGGGGCTCCACAACCTGCGATCGTTCGAGGTGCGCCTGGCCGAAATGGTCCGGGTATCCTGCCACGCGCGCGGCGCGCTGGCGCTGTTGGTGCTCGACGTCGACCGCCTCAAGCCGCTGAACGACGTGCACGGCCACCTCACCGGTGCCGAGGCCGTCCGGACCGTCGGCCACATCATCGCGGCCAGCGTGCCCGGCGAGGCCGTCGCCTGTCGTTACGGGGGCGACGAGTTCGTGGTGGGCATCCCGTTGTGCTCGACGGCCCGCGCCGGCGAAGTCGCCGACGGCATCCGGCGCGCCGTGAACGCGGCGACGCCGGTGCTCGCAGGCCGCGGGTTCCCTGCTGGCACGCTCTCCGTCAGCATCGGCGTGGCCCGACATTCGTTCGACGACGCGTCCGCGGGTGCCGGGGGGGACGTGGGAGAGGCGTTGTTCCGCGCGGCCGACGCCGCCCTCTATCGTGCGAAGGCGTCCGGGCGCAACCACGTGTGCGTCGCCTGACCGGGGCCGGAGACGCCTCGAGTCCGGCTCGGAGAAGCCGGCGGATCAGGTTCCAGGGCTCATCTTCTTCCGGCGTCGATTCTCGATCACCATCATCATGAACGACCCGGGCAGGACCGGCGGGCGCCGCCTGGGGTTCTCGGCGGTTGCCGCGCCGGGCGCCGGTCCGAACGTCGCGCCGACCACGAACACGCGGTGCGTCGTGGGATCCAGGCCCATGTTCCGTGAGCCTGCCTCGGTCTGCAGGTTCTCGTCGCCGGCCGTCGCATCGTAACCGGCGCCGTCGACACCGTCGCCGATCGGGAGCGTCGCGACCACCTTGCCGGACAGGCCCCAGTGTCGTTCACCCGGTTCAGGCGGTTGAAGACATCGCGCGGCAGGCCCGCCTGGCCAGGGCGCGCGCGGGCGCTGGCGATTCCCCCGCGAAACGCACGAAGCGGGGGAGACTTCCGCGGGAGCGTCACAAGAGACATAATCTCTCGGACATCCAGAACAGCCCGGCCTCGACGGAAGGTCACCGATGGCTCGAAAGGCAACACCGGAGTCGGAAGGCATCGAGTCGGTCAACGACGAGCTGAGGCGGAAGGTGGAAGAGTTGGCCGCCGCCAACGCCGCGCTGCACGCGGAGAAGGACCGGCTCTCCGCGCTCGTGAACAGCATCGCCGACGAAGTCTGGTTCGCCGACACGCAGGGTCGATTCTCGCTGGCGAACCCGGCCGCCCGCGAGCAGTTCCGCCTCGGCCCGGACGGGGTCCCGGTGGAGGATCTGGCCGCGAGTCTCGAGGTGCTCCGTCCCGACGGGACACGGCGCCCACTGGAGGAAGCGCCCCCGCTGCGCGCCCTGCGCGGAGAGGTCGTCCGCCGCCAGGAGGAATTGGTGCGGACGCCTGCAACCGGCGAACTGCGCCACCGGCAGGTCAGCGCGTCCCCGACGCGCGACTCGGACGGCCGCATCGTCGGCTCCGTGTCCCTGGTGCGGGACATCACCGAGGAGAGGCGCGCCGAAAGGGCGCTTCAGCAGAGCGAGGCGCGCCTGCGCGCGCACATCGAGAACTCGCCCCTGGCCGTCGTGGAGTTCGATCCCCAGTTCCGCATCACGCGGTGGTCGCCGCAGGCCGAGCGCCTGTTCGGATGGACGGCCGGGGAGGTCCTGGGCAAGAGCATCTCGGAGCTGCGCTGGGTTTACGACGCCGACGTCGAGCACGTCCAGCGGGAGTCGGCGGGCCTGTTCACCGGGGAGCGGCCGCGGTCGGTGAACGTCAACCGCAACTATCGCAAGGACGGTACGGTCGTCGTGTGCGAGTGGTACGACTCGGCGCTCTACGACGCCGAGGGGCGCCTCGTCTCGATCCTGTCGCTGGTGCTCGACGTCACCGCGCGCAGGGAGTCGGAGGCCAGGCAGGCCAGCCTTGCCCGGCAGCGGGAACTCGCGCTGGAAGCCGCCCACTTGGGCTGGTGGCACTACGACCCCGAAACCAGGGTTGCCGCCTACGACGAGCGATTCAGGCACGTCTTCGGCGTGTCCTGGGGCGAGCCATCGAACGATCAGATCCTGAAGATCCTGCACCCGGACGACCTTCCGAGCCTCTGGGCCGCGGTCGAGGCAGCGCTCGACGCGCTCGACCCCAAACCCTTCCGGTCCGAGTACCGGGTGAACCGTCCCGACGGCGACATGCGCTGGGTCGAGGCCCACGGGATGGCGATGTTCGAGGGCGAGGGTGCCGCCCGTCGCGCGGTCAGCCTCGTCGGCACGATCAACGACATCACCGAGCGCCGGCGGTCGGAAGCGGCCCTGCGCGAGGCGCACGCCCGGACCTCGGCGATCCTGGAGAGCATCGCGGATGCGTTCTACTCGCTCGACTGCGACTGGCGCTTCGTCATCGTGAACCCGGCGGCCGAGCGGGCGCCGTTCGGGCGGCCCGCCGGTGAACTCCTGGGCAGGGTCATCTGGGACGTGTTCCCGGGCATCGTGGGCACACCCATCCACCGGCACTATCTCGACGCGATGGAACTGGGCACCCGCCAGCACTACGAATCGCGCTCGCCGCTGAACGGACGCTGGTACGAGGTCTTCATGTTCCCGCGCGCCGCGGGTCTCGACGTCTACCTCCGCGACATCGACGAGCGGAAGAACGCGGAAGAGAGCCTGCGCGAGAGCGAGGATTTCCTGGCCTTCTCGCTTGCCACGGCACGGATGGGCGCCTGGGACCTGGACTTGGTGGATCACACGGCGCGCCGGTCGCTCCAGCACGACCAGGTCTTCGGCTACCGCGAGCTGCTGCCGCGGTGGACCTACGAGACGTTTCTCGACCACGTGGTCCCGGAAGACCGGGAGGGGGTGGACCGGAACTTCCGACGCGCGGTCGAGTCGCGGACCGACTGGAGCTTCGAGTGCCGCATCCGTCGGGCCGACGGCGAGATCCGCTGGATCTGGGCGGCGGGCCGCCTCAGGCCGGACGAGAGCGGCGGGCCGCAGCGGATGGCGGGAATCGTCCAGGACGTCACCAGCCGAAAAGTGGCGGAGGAGGCGCTGCGCGAGGCCGATGCCCGCAAGAACGAGTTCCTGGCGGTCCTCTCGCACGAACTGAGGAACCCGCTCGCCCCGATCCGCAACAGCCTCTTCATCCTCGACCGCGTGCCACCCGGCGGTGAGCACGCCCAGCACGCCAGGCAGGTCATCGGCCGGCAGGTCGGCCAGCTGGTGAGGCTCGTGGACGACCTGCTCGACGTCACCCGCATCACCCGGGGCAAGATCAACATCCAGCGGGAGCGGTTCGAGCTCGGCGGCCTCATCGCCCGGACGGTCGAGGACCATCGTTCGCTCTTTGCCGGCGGGGGCCTGAGCCTCGAGGTGCGGCTGCCGTCGGCACCCTTGTGGCTGAACGCGGACGCGTCGCGGATCGCCCAGGCGGTCGGCAACCTCCTGCAGAACGCCGCCAAGTTCACCGCAACCGGCGGCCACGTCACGCTGGCGCTCGAGGAGGACGCGACCCGGGACATGGCGGTGATCAGGGTGCGCGACAACGGGTACGGCATCGGCTCCGACGTGCTGCCAAGGCTGTTCCAGCCCTTCACGCAGGCCGACAGCACGCTCGATCGCAGCCAGGGCGGGCTGGGGCTCGGCCTCGCCCTGGTTCGGGGATTCGTGGAACTGCACGGGGGGACGGTCGAGGCGTTCAGCCGGGGACTGGGCCAGGGGAGCGAGTTCACGATCCGCCTGCCGCTCCTGCACGAGGCGACTGCCGCCGAACCCGACGTCCCCGGGCCGATGAAGACGGCGGGCCTGCGCGTGCTGGTCATCGAGGACAACGTCGATGCCGCCGACATGCTCCGGATGGCCCTCGAACTCGGGGGCCACGAGGTGGAGGTGGCATTTGCAGGCCCTGACGGAATCGACAAGGCCCGCGCCTTCCTCCCCGACGTCGTCCTGTGCGACATCGGCCTGCCCGGCATGAACGGGTACGACGTGGCCCGGGCATTCCGATTGGAGCCGGCGCTGCGGTCGGTGTATCTCGTGGCGCTGACGGGCTACGCGCTTCCGGAGGACCTGGCCAAGGCGCTCGCCGCTGGCTTCGACCGGCACATTGCCAAGCCTCCGAGCCTGGAGGAGCTCGACGAACTCCTCGCCGGACGAAGATAGTCGACGCCGTAAGCTCAGGCATTTCAAGCGCCGACTGCGCGCCGGCCCCGCGCGGACCTGAGGAAGCGGCAGGCACGTCCGCGTCTATTGGCTGCTTCGAAGGCTGCGGTCCGCCACGACCGTGACCTGCAGGCCGCGCGCCGCGTTCACGATGTCCTCGAGGAGGGACCCGCGGAGCCGCCAGCGCGCCGCGGGACGCATGGCGCGGTCGATGAAGATCTGGGTGACGCCGTGCGCGCGCGCAAAGTCGAGGAGCGTGCGCGCGACGTCGCGCCCCTCGAGCACGCGCGTTTCGATTTGCAGGCCGCGGGCGAAATTGAGGTGCCGCTCCAGTTGCCGGCGCTCCCGCGCCGACAGGTGCCGGAAGTCGGGCGTCTTCGAGACGTACACCGCCAGGCAGTCGGCTCTCAGTCCGTCGGCGACCCGACGTCCCCGGCGAATGAGTGCCGCGCTCGACGGCTCCGGTCCGACGAGCAGGAGGAGTCGCTCCCCGGCGCTTGCCGGGTCGCCGGGGCCCTCGACGGCCGGGCCTGGGGCCTCGTTCGTCCACCGGCTTTCGACGACGGACGCGGCCTGGCGCATGGCCAGTTCCCGCAACGCGACCAGCGTGGGCTCCTTGAAGAAGTGCTCGAGCGCGGCCGCCACGCGATCGCTCGGATAGACCACGCCGCGAGCGAGCCGGTTCAACAAGGCCCGCGGGGTGAGGTCCACCATCACGACCTCGTCGGCCTGTTTCAGCACCCAGTCGGGGACGGTCTCGCGCACCCGGACGCCCGTGCTCTGCCAGATGTGGTCGTTCAGGCTCTCGAGGTGCTGGACGTTCATCGTCGTCAGCACGTCGATGCCCTCCGCCAGCATCTCGTGGACGTCTTCCCAGCGCTTCGCCCTCGGCGACCCCGGGACGTTGGTGTGCGGCAGTTCGTCCACGACGGCCACGCGCGGCCGTCGCTCGAGCACTGCCGCCGTGTCCATTTCCTCGAACCGGGTCCCCCGGTACTCGAGAGTCCTACGGGGGACGGTCTCGAGGCCCGTCGTCAGGGCGATGGTGTCCTTGCGCCCGTGTGGTTCGAAGTACGCGACGACGACATCCATCCCCTCCTGCTTCAGCGCCCGCGCCTCCGTGAGCATCTGGAACGTCTTGCCGACACCGGCGGCGTAGCCGAGGAAGATCTTGAGGCGGCCGCGGGGAGTGGTGGTCTCCGCCATGTCGTCACTGGGGAAAGACGCGGACGTCCATGCCATCGGCCTCGCGAATCAGCAGGTCGAGGGGCGTGCCGCCCAGCCGGCCCCTCCACGAGGGTTCCAGGCTGTGCCCGACGAACACCTGCGTGATGTGGTGGCGCCTCGCGTAGTCGAGAATCGTGGCAACCGGGTCGCGGCCCTCCAGGACATCGAGGTGGGCGTCCTGGGCGCGCGCCAGGGTGGCATTGCGCTCGTTCGCCATCCGGTCCTCCGCGGTGAGGTTCGACTGCGCCACGTAGACCGCGAACAGCTCGCCGTGGAACCGGTCCGCGTTTCTGCGCCCCGCTGCCAGCATCCTCGCCGCGTTGGCGCGCGGCGTCATGCACACCAGGATGCGTTCCTGGGTGCCCCACGTCGATTGCACGCCGTGGCGCCGCAGGTACTCCTCGAGTTGCCGGTCCACCACCTCGGCGGTGAACAAGAGCGCCCGCTGGCGCAGGGCCGCCAGCGCCTCGGCATCCACGTCGTCCGGGACGGCCGACACGTCCACCACCACCACTTCATCGGCCTGGCTGATGAACTCCTGCGGAACGCCCTCCGCCGGCGCGACCCCGGTCACCTGCCTGACGAAAGCCTGCTGCTCGTCGATGTACTCCAGGCTGATCGACGCCAGGACGGAGATTCCCTCAGCCAGCAGGGCCTCGACGTCCTGGTACCGCTTGGCGCGTCGCGACCCTGGCGGGTTGTCGTAGGCGAGCCCGTCGATGAGGCAGACGCGCGGCCGGCGGGCGAGGAGGGCGTCCATGTCCAGCGCCGGGCGGCCGCCGGCCGTGGTGGCAGGGACGACCTCGAGGTTGCGAATCAGGCGGGCGACGTCGGGTGACGTCTCGGGCTGCACGGCGGCCACCACCACGTCTTCGCCGCGCTCGTGGCGCCGGCGGCCTTCGTCGAACAGGCGGAACGACTTGCCGACGCCGGGCCCGTAGCCGAGGAAGATCTTCAGCCGGCCTCGGCCTACGGCGCGCTCGGCCGACTCGATGTCCCGGAGAAGCGCGTCGGGGTCTCGGCGGCCGTGCCGATCGTCGTCCACGTCAGCCATTGCCCTGGCATTGTAGCAGCCCCCCGCCGGTCACTTCCGGGCCGGCGCCATCTCCCGGTCGAGGGCCAGATTCACTTGCAGCACGTTCACGCGCGACTCGCCGACGAACCCCAGCCATGGCTTCTCCGTCCACTGCTTCACCAGGGCCTCGACGCGCGCCAAAGGCACGCCGCGCGCCCGGGCGACGCGCGCCGACTGGATGGCGGCGTTGGCGGGACTGATGTCGGGGTCGAGCCCGCTTCCCGACGTGGTGACGGCGTCGGCCGGGACCGGCCCGGCGTAGCCGTTCTCAAGGCGGTACTGCAGGACGGCGGCTCTCACCCGGTCGGCGAGCTCCCGACTGGTCGGTCCCAGGTTCGACCCCGACGACGCCGAGGCATCGTACCCGCCCGGCCCTGCCGCCGAGGGCCGCGGGTGGAAGTACTCCGGTCTCGCGAAGGCCTGTCCGATGAGGGCCGAGCCCACCACGCGCCCGTTCGCGGTGACGAGCGACCCGTGCGCCTGGTACGGAAACAGGACCTGCGCCACCCCGGTCACCGCCGCCGGGTACACCAGTCCGGTCAGGGCCGTCAGCACCGTGGTGATGCGCAGGGCCGTCAGCAGTTCGGATCGCATGGTTCAACCTCACGCCAGGTGCAGCCACACCAGCAGGCGGTCGAGCGCCCAGATGCCCGGGAACGGGGCGACGAGGCCGCCGATGCCGTAGACCAGCAGGTTGCGGCGCAGCATCGCCGAGGCGCTCTGGGGGCGGTACCTGACGCCGCGCAGGGCCAGCGGCACGAGCGCGATGATGATCAGGGCGTTGAACACGACGGCGGCGAGAATTGCGCTCTGCGGGGTGTGCAGGTGCATGACGTTGAGCGCGGCGAGCGCCGGGTAGGTGGTCATGAACATCGCCGGGATGATGGCGAAGTACTTCGCCACGTCGTTCGCGATCGAGAACGTCGTCAGCGCGCCGCGGGTGATCAGCAACTGCTTGCCGATGGCCACGATCTCGATCAGCTTGGTCGGGTTGCTGTCGAGGTCCACCATGTTCCCCGCTTCCTTCGCCGCCATGGTTCCGCTGTTCATCGCCACGCCGACGTCGGCCTGGGCGAGCGCCGGCGCGTCGTTGGTGCCGTCGCCGGTCATGGCGACGAGCCGGCCAGCCGCCTGTTCCTTCCTGATGTACTCGAGCTTGTCCTTTGGCGTCGCCTGCGCCAGGAAGTCGTCCACTCCGGCCTCGCTCGCGATGGCGGCCGCGGTCAGCGGGTTGTCGCCGGTGATCATCACGGACCGGATGCCCATGAGCCGGAGCTGCGCGATCCGGTCCTTGATGCCGCCCTTCACGACGTCCTTGAGGTGCACGACGCCGAGCATCCGGCCGCCGTCGGCGACGGCGAGCGGCGTGCCGCCGGTCCGCGCCACCCGCTCGGAAACCGCCGTGAACGCCGGGGGGACGGTGCCGCCCTGCTGGCGCACGAAGGCGGCTACTGCGTCGGCCGCCCCCTTGCGCAAGCGACGGCCGCCCATGTCCACGCCGCTCATGCGCGTGTGCGCCGAGAACGGGATGAACGTCGCGTCCTGGTCGGAGACCTCGCGCCCGCGCAGGCCGAACCGCTGCTTGGCCAGCACGACGATCGACCGTCCCTCCGGGGTTTCGTCGGCGAGGCTCGACAACTGCGCGGCGTCGGCCAGCGTGGCCTCGTCGAAGCCCTCGAGCGGGAGGAACTCGACCGCGTGACGGTTTCCGAGCGTGATGGTCCCGGTCTTGTCGAGCAGGAGCGTATGCACGTCGCCCGACGCTTCGACGGCCCGGCCGCTCATCGCCAGCACGTTGTGCTGCATCACGCGGTCCATCCCGGCGATGCCGATGGCCGACAGCAGACCGCCGATCGTCGTCGGGATCAGGCAGACCAGGAGGGCGACGAGCACGGCGACGGATGGCACCGTCCCCGCCCCGGCCGACGCGATCGAATAGGCGGCGAACGGCCCGAGCGTGGCGACGGCCAGCAGGAAGATCAGCGTCAGTCCCGCGATCAGGATGTTCAACGCCACCTCGTTCGGCGTCTTCTGCCGCTGCGCGCCCTCGACGAGCGCGATCATCCGGTCGAGGAACGTTTCGCCCGGGTTCGACGTGATGCGGACGCGAATCCAGTCCGACAACACCCGGGTTCCGCCCGTCACCGCGCTGCGATCGCCGCCCGACTCGCGGATGACCGGCGCGCTCTCGCCCGTGATGACCGACTCGTCCACCGACGCGACCCCCTCGATCACCTCGCCGTCTCCGGGAATGACGTCCAGCGCCTCGCACACGACGACGTCGCCCGCCCGCAGTGCAGAACCCGGAACCTCTTCCACCGAGCCGCCACGGAGAATCCGCCTGGCCGTCACCTCGGTCTTGGTCCGCCGCAGCGAATCGGCCTGCGCCTTGCCTCGGGCCTCGGCCATCGCTTCGGCGAAGTTGGCGAACAGCACCGTGAACCAGAGCCAGACGCCGATCTGGACGCCGAACCCCGTCCCCGCCGCGCCGACGACGATGTCCCGGGTTACCAAGACGGTCGTCAGCGCCGCGCCCACCTCGACGACGAAGATGACGGGGTTCCTCCAGAGCGTCCGCGGATTCAGCTTCGCGACCGCTTCCCGCGCGGCCCGCAGGACGATCCCGGGTTCGAAGAGCGGGCGCGCCCGCCGGAACGTCGTGGGGAGAATCGAGCGCGGGTCCGAGACCTGCGCTGCCGCCCCGGGGGTCGGGTGGCTCGCGGCCGTCGTCAGAGCCATGGCATCACCTGGACGGGCGCGGCGAGCGAGAACAGCCGCCCCTGGTTCATGAGGAAGTGCTCGACGATCGGCCCGAGCGAGACGGCCGGGAAGAACGTGAGGGCCCCGACGATGACGACGGTGCCGACGAGCAGACCGACGAAGAGCCCGCCGTGCGTGGGCAGCGTGCCGGACGTGACCGGCACCGGCTTCTTGGCCGCCAGGCTTCCGGCCGCCGCCAGCAGCGGCAGCAGGAACAGGAACCGGCCGATCAGCATCGCCAGGCCGATGGTCACGTTGTACCAGGGCGTGTTCGCATCGATCCCGGCGAACGCGCTCCCGTTGTTGCCGGTGGCGCTCGTGTAGGCGTAGAGGATTGCGGTCAGCCCGTGCGGGCCGGCGTTCGCCACGTTCGCGATCGCGGGCCCGGGCGGGTTCCAGTACCCGCCCTTCGCGAACGGCACCACCGCGCTGATGGCGGTGAACACCAGGATGCTGAAGGCAGTCGCAATCAACGCCAGCATCGCCATCTTCACTTCCTTCTGCTCGATCTTCTTGCCGACGTACTCGGGCGTGCGCCCGACCATCAGTCCGGCGATGAACACGGCGAGGATCGCGAACAGGAGCATGCCGTACAGTCCTGCGCCCACGCCGCCGACGATCACCTCGCCGGTCTGGATGTTGAAAAGCGGCACGAGGCCGCCCAGCGGCGTGAAGCTCTCGTGCATGCTGTTGACCGCGCCGCAGCTGGCGTCGGTCGTCACCGTGGCGAAGAGCGCCGACTGGGCGATGCCAAACCGTACCTCCTTGCCCTCCATGTTCCCGCCCGGCTGGGTCGAGGACGGTACCTGGTCCACGCCGAGCGAGGCCAGGATCGGGTTGCCGCGCTGCTCGGCGCCATAGGCCACGAACGCGCCTACGAGGAACATGACCGCCATCGCGGCCAGCAGCGCCCAGCCCTGGCGCGTGTCCCGGACCATGTGCCCGAACGTGTAGGTGAGGCCCGCTCCAATCGCGAAGATCAGGACGACCTGGAACAGCGTGGTGAACGGCGTCGGATTCTCGAAGGGGTGCGCCGAGTTCGCGTTGAAGAACCCGCCGCCGTTCGTGCCCAGCTCCTTGATCGCTTCCTGCGAGGCCACGGGCCCCTGCGCGATGGTCTGCGTCGCGCCCTCGACCGTCGTGACGCGCGTGTACGGGCCCCAGTTCTGCACCACGCCCTGCGACACGAACACCAGCGCGACGACGAAGGCGATGGGCAGCAGGACGTACACGGTCGCCCGGGTCATGTCCACCCAGAAGTTGCCGATCGTCTTCGATTCGCGGCGGGCAAACCCCCGCACGAACGCGATGGCCACCGCGATGCCGGCCGCGGCCGAGGTGAAGTTCTGTACCGTCAGCGCCGCCATCTGCACGAAGTAGCTCAGCGTCGTCTCCCCGCCGTACGCCTGCCAGTTCGTGTTGGTGACGAAGCTCACGGCGGTGTTGAACGCGAGGTCCGGCGTGACAGCCGTCGCGCCGGCCGGCGCGTGGGCGGTGCCGAAGCCTTGCGGGTTGAGCGGCAGGAGGCCCTGCAGGCGCAGGATGGCGTAGGTGAACAGGAACTTCACCAGGCTGAACGCCAGCAGCGCTCCCGCATACTGGGTCCACCGCTGCTCCACCTCCTCGCGCACGCCTCCCAGCCGGTATATCGCCTGCTCGAGCCAGCGGAGCACGGGATGAAGAAACGTGCGCTGGCCCTGGAAGACGCGGGACATGAACAGGCCCAGCGGCTTCGTCAGGGCGAAGATCAGCGCGGCGAAGAAGAGAATCTGGTACACGCCGCCGGCCGTCATACCCGCACCTCTCAGAACCGCTCCGGGCGGAGCAGCGCGACGACCAGGTACGCGAACAACAGCCCGGCGGCGACAACCGCAATCAGGTAGTCCATCTCACGCCTACAGGCGGTCGCACGCCTTCACGAACAGCCAGCACAGCGCCAGGAACCCGGCGCCGATCCCGACGAAGGCCACGTCAAGCACGCGCCACCTCGTCGACGACGACCACACGATGGCCGGCCGCCTCGAGCGTCCGGCGCCACCGATCGGCCGGCGACCCCCACCAGTGCCGCCGCCGCCCGATGACCACCAGGGAGTGCGGGGGGAAGACCCTCGAGAGAATGTCCCGGGGGTCGCGGCACACGCAGACCCTGACCTCCGCCCCCGCGCCCTCGCCCTCGAGACGCGCCCGGAACGCGTCGGTCTCGGCGGGCGAGAGCCCGTTCGGCGACTCGAGAGGGGCGCCGACCGGCACGGGCCGGAAGTGGACCACCGTCACCCGGCTCCCGAGCGCCTGGGCCAACCGCCGCGCCACCCGGACCGCCCCGATGGTCTCGTCGGCCGAGGTGAACAGGACGTTGATCGGATTGGTGGCGACCGGCGAGGTGACGACCGGGCCGATCTGCCGTGGGCGCCGCGCCGGCCTGCGGCTCCCGGAGAACTGGCTGTGGATGCTGTCCGCCATATGCATTGCTCGACGAGTCGAGCGTAGAAGCGCGACCGTTAGGAAGTCATTAGCGGCGGCTTAGTACTTCGACTCGCGAACACGGCCACGGTCGGCCTGGACGTGCGTGGCCGGTTGCGCTCGCTCAGCACTAAGTCCTGAGGGCACAAGTACATTGTCGTGTTCGTGCATCGAAGGACTTGGGATGCCGGCGGTCTCACGCCGGGCCGGCGGGAAGGTGCAGCCGGTAGCCGACCCAGGGTTCGGTCAGCAGGTAGGCGGGGCTCGCAGGCGTGGACTCTATCTTCTTGCGAAGCTGGTTCACGACGACGCGGAGGTAGTCCACCTGGTCGCCGTAGTCGGGTCCCCACACCGCCTGCAGGATCTGGCGGTGCGACACGACCTTGTTGGCGTGCGCGACGAGGTATCGCAGCACGTCGAACTCCTTCGGCGTCAGACGGACCCGATGTCCGCCCAAGGTCACCTCGCGCGTGTCGAAGTCGATGCACGCGGCGCCCAGGTCGAGCCGGCCCGTGGGCCCCTGCCCCCCGGGCGCGCGCCGCAGGGCCGCACGAATCCGCGCGGACAGCTCCGACGGCTTGAACGGCTTCGTCACGTAGTCGTCCGCCCCGGCGTCCAGCGCTTCCACCGTCACCGACTCGTCGTCGCGGACGGTGAGCATGATGATGGCGACCTCCGAACCCGAGCGGACCGCGCGGCAGACCTCGAGGCCGCTCATCCCCGGCATGTTGATGTCGAGCAGGACCAGATCGAAGCGTGCCTCGCGGAGCTTCTCGAGCGCGGCGTCGCCGTTCCTCGCGTCGTCCACCTCGTAGCCCTGTCCGCTCAGGTTGACCTTGAGGACCCGGCGAATCTGCGGGTCGTCGTCGACGATGAGGATGCGTCCGGCGCTCATGACCGGGCTCCATCGCCCGGCAGCGAGATGACGAACTCGGTCCCCGATTCGGACGTGCTGCTGACGCGCACGCTCCCGCGGTGCGCCTCGGCGATCTGCCGGACGATGGCGAGGCCCATCCCGGTGCCCGGCACGTGGCGGGCGACCGACCCCCGGTAGAAGCGCTCGAACAGGCGGGCCTGCTCGCGCTCGGGGATCGCGGGGCCCGAGTTGCGGACGCCGATGTCGACCGTGTCCCCGCCGGACGCGGTGATCTGGATCGTGGAGTTCTGCGGCGAGTACTTCACGGCGTTGTCGAGCAGCTGCCGCAGCGCGAGACCGAGGAGGTCGCGGTCGCCGTGGACGGAGAGCGAATCGGGCACGCCGGTCGCGACCTGATGCCCGTCGAGGCGCGCCTCGAACTGCCGCAGGGTCGAGGCGACGAGATCGGCGACCCGCACACTGTCGGGCCGGAGGCTGAAGTCGCCGGTATCGACGCGGACCATCGAGACGGTGTCGCTGACCAGCGACTGCAGCCGGTCCAGGTCTTCGTCGATGATCGCCGCCAGCTCGCGGTTCACTTCCCCGGTCACGCTCGCCCGCAGGTCCGCGGCCGCGACCTTCATCGACGTGAGCGGCGTCTTGAACTCGTGCGCGAGCGCGTCGAGCATGGTCGCCCGCAGCTGGCCGCTCTCCTGGGCGGCCTCCGCGCGGGCGGCCGCCTCGAGGCCCCGGGCACGCTCGAGCCCGATGGCCGCCAGGTTCGCGATTGACTGCACCACCGTGTCGCTCAGCTCGCCCTTCGGCATCGCCAGGGCGCCGATTGGCGCCCCGCCGAGCTGGATCGCCACCATCAGCATCGAGTCCTCCTGCAGAGAGACGCCCTGCCTGGAGACCTCGCGGAGTCTGGGCTCGAGCAGCGGATGGTCGGAGGGGCCGGCCCACGCAAGCGTGTCGGCCCGCTGGTCGAAGACCGCGACGGACGTGAAGTCGAACGCCTCGGCCACGTGCCGTGCGATGGCCGAGGCCATGCTCGGACGGCCGGGCGACAAGAGCAGCCCGCGGCTCAAGGCATAGAGCTGCTCGAGATCGCGCTGCCGCTCCTCCGCTTCGACGGTCCGGCGGCGCGCCCGGCCGGACAACTGGCTCGCGACGATGCCCGTCACGAGGAACACCGCGAGGGCCACCCAGTTCTGCGGGTCGGCGATGGTGAGCGTTCCGATGGGCGGAAGGAAGAAGACGTTCAGGCAGACGGTCGCGATCACCGAGACCGTCGTCGCCTCCACGACGCCCCACCTGCTGGCGGCGAGCAGCACGACGACCACGTAGGTCAGGGCCACCGTCGTGGGATTCACGTCGAGAACGCCGCGGTAGACCGCCGTCACGATCAGCACGGCGCCGATCGAGGCGGCGATGCGAGCCAGCGAGATGACGGGGCGAGTCACAGCGAGCCTAACAGAGAGTAGCGAACGCTTCTCGACGCTGTCAAACGGCGAATCGCGGCGAATCGCGGTCTTTACGTGCTCCTCAGGCGCCGCTCATGACTTCCTTATCACCGTGCCGGCCATCGTTGCCCCGCTCGTCAAACCCTCCGGAGTGACGGCGTGGCGCCGGGCCGTGCTAGGGTGGGGTCGACGTCAGTAGCGCGTCCAAGGAGGAATTCGTGGCCGACACGCCGGAGGTGCAGCGCTTGCTCGCGATCATCGACCAGGGCTACAACCGTCACTCCTGGCACGGCACCAACCTGCTCGGTTCGATCCGCCGCGTGACGCCGGAGCAGGCGGCATGGCGGCCCGCGGCCGGGCGCCACAACATCTGGGAAATCGTCGTCCACGCCGCCTACTGGAAGTACGCGGCGTGGCGGCGGCTGACAGGTGCGGCGCGGGGCTCGTTCCCGCTCGAGGGCTCGAACTGGTTCGAGCGCCCCGAGGTGACGACCGATGCGGCGTGGCGCCAGGATGTAGCGCTGCTCGGCCAGATGCACCGCCTGTTGCGGGAGGCCGCTTCGGCCGTGCCGCGGAGCGACCTCGAGCGGAAGATAAAAGGCAGCACGGTCACCGCGTTCGCCCTGCTGTCGGGGGTCGCGGCCCACGACGTCTACCACGCCGGTCAGATCCAGCTGTTGAAGCGGCTCTGGAGGTAGATGCGGCGGCGCAGAGCGGCGGCGGTGACAAGACGGGCCACTCGTGGTACAACGCTGGCGCGGTGAAGGCGCCGCGGCGCACGCAGCCCGGCTTGAAGCTGTACCTGGCAACGGAGCAGAGCATGGACCGACGCAACTTCGGTACATGGCCTTCGTCTACGGCGACATCGTCGCGTTGATCAAGGCCGCCAACCTGATGGCGTGACGGGCCGCCGGTGCGGCCGGCGGTCTGGCTCGAGCGGTTCTCCTGACACAGGCCGGAGGGTCGATGCCCAGTGACCAGCACCTGCAACTGCCTCCCAACCGGTTCAAGGCCGGACTGAGAGAGGGGCGGCCGCAAATCGGGCTGTGGAGCGCGCTCTGCAGCAACCTCGTCGCGGAGATTCTCGGGTACGCGGGATTCCACTGGATCCTCATCGACACCGAACACGGTCAGAACGAGGTGCCGGGCGTCCTGTCGCAACTGCAGGCCATGGCCACCGGGACGGCGGAACCGGTGGTTCGGGTCGCCTGGAACGACGCAGTCCTGATCAAGCGGATCCTCGATACCGGCGCCAGGTCCCTCCTCGTCCCATTCGTTCAAAACGCGGACGAGGCCCGGAAGGCCGTGGCCGCAACGCGCTACCCGCCCCTGGGCATACGCGGGGTGGCCGTCGCCCCGAGAGCCAACAAGTTCGGGCGCGTGCCGGGCTACCACCTGCGGGCCCACGAAGAGATGTGCGTGCTCGTGCAGGTGGAGACGCGGACGGCCCTCGGGGAAATCGAAGCCATCGCGGCCGTCGAGGGGGTGGACGGGATCTTCGTCGGACCGAGCGACCTCGCGGCCGACATGGGGCACCTTGCCGACGCCGGCCACCCGGAGGTGCAGGCGGCCATCGCGAACGCGTGTGCGCGCATCCGTGGGGCAGGCAAGGCCGCCGGCATGCTGACCAGCGATCCGGCTGCGGCCGCCCGCTACCTCGACATGGGCTTCTCGTTCGTGGCCGTCGGCAGCGACGTCGGCGTGCTCGGCCAGGGTGCCCAGAAGCTCGCCGCCCATTTCGCTCAGGTCCTCGGTGCGACGTCGGCGAAGTAAACCATGACCACGACGGCCACTTCGCCGGCGCCTGAGGCACACACCGGTCCGACGGTGCGCTGGGCGATCATCGGCCTGCTGAGCGTCGGGATGATCACTCCTGGAGAAGACCGGGAGCAAGAGGCGCCGATGATGGCCGTTCTCGTGACATTGGTCATTGGGGTGCTGTGTTACCTTTTCTTGATCAAGGAAGAGTACGCGCCGAAGATCAGCGAGGCATGATGAACAGACGGACATTCCTGGCGGCCGGTACGGCCGCGCTGACGGTGCCGGCGGCGGGGCTGGCCGGGGAACAGGCGCAGGCGAAGCCGCCGGGCCGGTTCATGGCGAAGCTCGGCATGCAGGACTACGCCACGGACGACTTCCTCCAAATCTACGCCGCGTTCGGTATCGAGCACATCTGCGGGTCGCTGCCCTCGAAGAAGCTCGACGAGAAGTGGTCGGTCGAGGGGCTGATCAAGGAGCGCGAGCGGGTCGAGTCGTTCGGCATCGGGCTCGACATGCTGCCGCTGCCCCTCAGCTCGGTCGAGATCGACAAGGCCGAGTACCCGGCGATCATGCTCGGCAAGGTGCCCGACCGCGACAAGGCGATCGACGACATCTGCGAGATGATCCGGAACGCCGGCAAGGCGGGCATCCCGGCGCTCAAGTACAACATGTCGATCCTCGGCATCGTGCGCACGCCCCTGGTGAAGGGGCGGGGCGGCTCGATGGCCGAGAACTTCGTCTACGGGCAGGCGAAGCAGGAGCCGCCGCTCACCGACGCCGGCCGCGTCACCGAGGAGATGAGCTGGGAGCGGATCTCGTACTTCGTGAAGCGCGTCATCCCGGTGGCCGAGGAGTACAAGGTGCGGCTGTGCGTGCACCCGCACGACCCGGGCATGCCGAAGGGCAAGGGGTTCCGCGGCGTCGAACGCGTGCTGGGCAGCGTGGACGGCCTCCAGAAGTTCGTGGACCTGGTCCAGAGCCCGTACCACGGGCTCAACTTCTGCATGGGGACGGTGTCCGAGATGCTGCAGAGCCCGGCCACCGAGATCTTCGACGTGATCCGGTACTTCGGGAACCGCAAGAAGATCTTCAACGTGCACTTCCGGAACATCAAGGGCGGATTCTTGAACTTCCGCGAGACCTACCCGGACGAGGGCGACATCGACATGCTGAAGGCCATGCGGACCTTCAAGGAGGTCGGGTACGACGGCATGATGATGCCCGATCACGTGCCGTCGATTCCCGGCGACCCTGGGAACTACATGGGCGGCAAGGTGGCGATGGCCTTCGCCCTGGGCTACATCCGCGCCCTCATGAAGACCGTCGAGGCCGAAGGGTAGGCGCGCGATGGGGCGCGCAGCCGCTGCGTCGGGCAGGGCGTCGACCGCTATGATGCGACGGCACGCCCTCGCGGTCTTCCGATCCGCGCTCGCCGCGGCGGATCCGACCGACGCCGTCGTCCGCTACCTGCGCCGCCGTCCGCAGCTCGAGCGCTACCGGCGGATCTACGTCGTCGGGGCCGGCAAGGCGGGCGCGTCGATGGCACTCGGCGTGGAACGGGTGCTGGGCAGCCGGATCAGCGCGGGACTGGTCAACGTCAAGTACGGCCACCGCGCGAAGCTCCGCCGCGTCGAGCTGCACGAGTGCGGCCATCCCCTGCCCGACCAGCAGGGGGCGGCCGGGGCCGCGCGCATCGCGGAGATGGTCAGGCAGGCCGACGAGGATACCCTCGTGCTCTGCCTCATCTCCGGCGGCGCGTCGGCGCTGCTTCCGTTGCCGGCCGACCCCGTCACCCTGGACGAGAAGCAGGCGGTGACCGGGCTGCTGCTCTCGAGCGGCGCGAACATCCACGAGATCAATGCGGTCCGCAAGCATCTCTCGTCGATCAAGGGCGGGCAGTTGGCGCGGCTTGCCGCGCCGGCCACCGTGGAGACGCTGCTGCTCTCGGACGTGATCGGCGACGATCTGGACGTGATCGGCTCTGGCCCCACCGCGCCGGACGCGTCGACCTTCGCCACCGCCGTCGCCGTCCTGGAGAAGTACCGACTCCTCGATCGCGCGCCGGCCGCTGTGCGGCGCCGTCTGGAAGCCGGCGTGCGGGGCGAGATTGCCGAGACGCCGAAGGCGGGCGACGAGGCCGTTCGTCGCGTGCGGCACACGGTGATCGGCAGCAACCGCCTGGCACTGGCCGCCGCCGCGCGGCGTTCGCGCGACCTTGGGTACCGGCCGGTGATCCTGTCGAGCGAAGTCCAGGGTGAGACACGCGAGATCGCGCGGATGCACGCCGCGATCGCCAGGGAGGTGGCACTCCGACACCAGCCGGTCAGGCCGCCGGCGTGCCTGATCACCGGCGGCGAAACGACCGTCACGATCCGCGGAGACGGGCTTGGCGGGCGGAACCAAGAGTTCGTCCTCGCGGCGGCCATCGACCTGGCGGGCGTGCCGGACGTGGTCGTGCTGAGTGCCGGCACGGACGGCACGGACGGGCCGACGGACGCGGCCGGTGCCATCGCGGACGGCGAGACGTGCCGGCGAAACCCCGAGGCGGCGCAGTACCTCGCGAGAAACGACTCGTACCACTACTTCCAGTCGCTCGACGACCTCGTCGTGACTGGCCCGACCAACACCAACGTGATGGATGTCCGCATCCTGTTGATTGGCGTCCCGGCAGGCGGCGCCAGGAGGACGGAAACCTCGGTCGTTCCGCCATCGCGCCGTTCGTGGAGGCGTTCGCGCTCGTCGAGGTGATAGAGGCGGCCGAGGCGATCGAGAAGGCCGGCTCGCGGGTTGGCGCTTTCAGCGCCTCGCGCGCCGCCGCCCCGCCTCGGCCACCGTCGCCAGGATCTCGGCGGTCTCCTCGAGAGAGATGCACCCGTCGGTGATGCTCTGCCCGTAGACCAGCGACTGTCCCGGCGCGTAGTCCTGCCGTCCCTCCAGCAGGTGGCTCTCCAGCATCAGCCCGAAGATCCGCGACGAGCCGGACGCGACCTGGCGGCAGACGTCCACCGCCACGTCGCCCTGGCGGCGGTGGTCGCGGCTGCTGTTGCCGTGGGAGCAGTCCACCAGCACCCGTTCGGGCAGCCCCCTGGCCGCCAGCTGCGCGCAGACCTCCGCGACACAGTCGGCGTGGTAGTTCGGGCCGCTCGACGTGCCGCCCCGCAGGATGACGTGACACGTGTCGTTGCCGGACGTCTGCAGGATGGCCGACACGCCCTGCTTGGTGACGCCCGGGAACCAGTGATGGTGACGGGCCGTCAGGACGGCGTCCACGGCCACCTGCGTGTCGCCGTCGGTCCCGTTCTTGAAGCCGACCGGCATCGACAGCCCGGAGGCGAGCTCGCGGTGAATCTGGCTCTCGGCCGTGCGGGCGCCGATCGCCACCCACGAGGTGAGGTCGGCCACGTGCTGCGGGATCTGGGTGTCGAGGAACTCCGAGCCCGTCGGGAGGCCGAGTTCGTTGATGTCGAGCAGGAGCTGGCGCGCCAGTCTCAGCCCCTTGTTGATGTGATAGCTCTCGTCGAGGTCCGGGTCGTTGATGAACCCCTTCCACCCGACCACCGTCCGCGGCTTCTCGAAGTACGCGCGCATCACCACGAGCAGGTCGCCGGCGAAGCGGTCGGCCAGCGCCTTGAGCCCGCGGGCGTACTCGCGGGCCGACGCGGTGTCGTGGATCGAGCAGGGGCCCGCGACGACGACCAGGCGAACGTCGTCGCCGCGCAGGATGGCGCCGATTCCGGCCCGCGCCTCGGCCACGACGTTCGACGCGCGGTCGCTGATCGGGATTTCCTCGAGCAGGATCGCCGGCGGGATCAGCGGCCTGATCTGCCGAATCCGGAGGTCGTCGGTCGGTCGAACCATCTCACGCCATCTTTCCGCCGAGGTACGCCTCGTAGGCCGTGAGGTCGAAGTGGCCGTGGCCCGAGAGGTTGAAGAGAATCACCGGCGCCTCGCCGGACTCGCGGGCGGCCAGGGCGTGGCGCACCACGCTGTGAATGGCGTGCGCCGATTCGGGCGCCGGGATCGTGCCCTCGGAGCGCGCGAACCGGATCGCGCTCTCGAACACCTCGAGCTGGCCGTAGGCCTCCGCCTCGATGACGCCGGCCGCGAGCAGGTGGCTGACGAGCGGCGCCGAGCCGTGATACCGGAGCCCCCCCGCGTGCACCGGCGCGGGAATGAACGCGTGCCCGAGCGTGTGCATCATCATCAGCGGCGTCGAGCCGGCCGTGTCGCCGAAATCGTACTCGCGGACGCCCTTGGTGAGGGTCGGGCACGACGTCGGCTCCACCGCGATCGCGCGCAGGCCCTTGCGCGCGCCGGAGAGCTTGTCCGGCAGGAAGGGGAACACGAGCCCCGCGAAGTTGCTGCCGCCGCCGTGGCAGCCGATCAGGATGTCGGGATACTCGCCGGCCAGCTCCATCTGCTTCTTCGCCTCCTGGCCGATGATCGACTGGTGCAGCAGCACGTGGTTCAGCACGCTCCCCAGCGTGTACTTCGTGTCGTCGCGCTGCGCGGCGTCCTCCACCGCCTCGGAGATGGCGATGCCGAGGCTGCCGGGCGAGTCGGGATGCTCGGCGAGTATCGCGCGCCCCGCCGCGGTGAGGGGCGAGGGGCTTGCCACGATCTCGGCGCCGTACGTCTTCATCATGATCCGCCGATACGGTTTCTGGTCGTAGCTGATGCGCACCATGTAGACCATGCAGTCGAGGCCGATCAGCCGGCACGCACACGCCAGCGCGCTGCCCCACTGCCCGGCGCCGGTTTCCGTCGCCAGCCGCTTCACGCCTTCCTGCTTGTTGGCGTACGCCTGCATGATCGCGGTGTTCAGCTTGTGGCTGCCCACCGGGCTCACGTGCTCCGACTTGTAGTAGATGTGCGCGGGGGTATCCAGCGCCTCCTCGAACGCGCGCGCCCGGAAGACGGGGCTCGGGCGGTAGAGGCGGTAGATGTCGCGCACCTGGTCGGGGATCTCGATGAACCGCTCCTGCGAGACCTCCTGCGCGATCAGGCTGAGAGGAAAGATCGGCGCGAGCGCCTCGGGTCCGATCGGTTCGCGCGTGGCCGGGTTCAGCGGCGGCAGCATTGGCGTGGGCAGGTCCGGCGCGATGTTGTAGAAGTGCGTCGGGATGTCGCGCTCGGGCAGCGTGATCTTGGTATCGGTCACGGTCACCTCTCTGAATCTGTGCTCGGCATGCCGAGCCCAGCCGCTCGGAGTGCACTGAGGAAAGTGGCAGCATACCACGCGAGGCCACGGTCTCGACGAGGCGCGCACGCGAAGGCGCCGCGACGCGGCGAGCCTCGTCCGTTCGTCGCCCCCGCCCGCCGGCTGCGGTGCTGATACGGTAACATCTGGGCCTGCAGAAGCGCGGCGAGCCGACAATGGGAGCCGCGGGGGCCGTCGCCTCGAACCTCTTGCCTCGGCAGAAAGGGCTGGTCGATCCATGACACGATTCGTGCGCACCGGCATCGCCGTGCTCCTGGCTGCGGGTCTCGGCAGTTGCACACGGCCTGATTCCTCTTCCTCCCCGACGCTCGTCCGCACGGACGGCGGGTCCGTGGAGGGCCGCGTGCTCGACTCGGGCGTCAAGGCCTGGCTGGGCATCCCCTTCGCGAAGCCGCCCGTGCGCGAGCTGCGTTGGAGAGAGGCGCAGCCCGTCGCCTGGAAGGGCGTCTACAACGCCGACCGCAAGATGCCGGAGTGCATCCAGGTGCTGCGGCCGCACAACATCAACCACTACTTCGGGGAGGAGGCGACCAGCGAAGACTGCCTCTACATGAACATCTGGGCGCCGCCTGGCGCCACGGCCGCGTCCAAGCGGCCCGTGATCGTGTTCATCTACGGCGGCGGCGGGACCCTCGGCTCGTCGGGCATGGCGAACTACGACGGCGAGCAGGTGGCGCGACGCGGCGCGGTGTTCGTCAATTTCAACTACCGCGTCGGCATCCTCGGGTTCATGGCGCACCCCGAGTTGACCAAGGAGCAGGGCGGCCACTCGGGCAACTACGGCTACCTCGATCAGACGGCGGCGCTGACGTGGATCCAGCGCAACATCGCGGCGTTCGGCGGCGACCCGGCGAAGGTGGTCGTCTCCGGCCAGTCGGCGGGAGCGGGGTCGGTGGTCCAGCAGATCTTCAGCCCGCGCGCCAAGGGCCTGTTCCGCGGAGCCGTCATGCTGAGCGGCTGCAACTACGTCAGCTCGAACACGCCGCTGGCGGACGCGGAGGCGACCGGCCTGGAGATCCAGAAGCGGCTCGAGGCGGCCAGCCTCGACGAGATGCGCCAGGTCCCCGCCGACCGCATCCTGGAGATTCAGAGCGAACAGCAGGTCGGGCGATCGGTGCAGGGGGTGCGGACGAGCGGCGTGATCGACGGCTACTTCATGCCGGCGACGAAGGCGGCGATCCTCGAGGCCCGCGGCGCCGCCGACGTGCCGATCATCGCGTCGTTCACGCACGACGAAGCCAACAGCCCGCTCAAGGCCGCGAAGACGGTGGCGGAGTACAAGGCGGCGGCGAAGCAGGTCTTCGGCAAGGCTGCCGAGGAGTTCCTCTCGCTGTACCCGGTCGCCTCGGACGCCGACATCCCCGCGATGGCCCAGGAGGCCGCCAGCGACGCCGCGGGGCTGCTCAACTCGTGCGCGTGCGCGGAACTCCAGGCGAAGTACCACAAGTCGCCCACCTACATCACCGTCTTCTCGCGGAAGCATCCCTACGTGCCGGGCGTGCAGATCGCCGACCAGAACACGGCCACGATCGGCGCCTACCACACGTCGGAGGTGCCGTACTACTTCGGTACGCAGGACGCGTACAACATGTTCCGCCCCACCCGGAACTGGACGGCGTGGGACCGCGACCTGTCGCAGAAGATGACAGCCGTGCTCGTGGCGTTCGCCAACACCGGCAACCCCGCCACCACCGACGTGAAGTGGCCGGCTTGGTCCGCGCAGAACGAGGTCTACCTGAACTTCGGCGACCGGATCGGCGTCGAGACCGTGAACCGCGCGCGGCTCGACTTCATGGCCAGGAACCGGCCGGCGACGGGGCGGCCGGGAGCGGCGCCTCGGCGGTTCCCGCGCGACTGAACCGAAGCTCGATGGCGTTGACGACCGAGCGGGTCCGGCCACCCGCTACTCGCGGCAGCGCGTGGTCTCCACGGTTCCATGTCAACCCAATCGAGCTTTGGCTCAGGATCCTGCACATCCTCGGCCGAATGGAATACCCAGAGGACGGGCGTGACCGCCTCTGTGTGCTCCGCGGCCTGTGGTTGAAACCGTCGAAGGACTCATCCCGGATGTGATCAATCCTGAGGAGCTTTGGGATTAGGAGGCACGCGCAGCCGGACTGGTTCGGCGGATCTCGGCCGGGCGACGCCGTCGGTGTCTCTTGAAGGTACAATCGAGATCGTGACACAGCCAGCACACGCAGACACCCGTCTTCCGCGCCACCCCAGTCAGTCGCCCCTCGACGAAGAGTGCATCAACACCCTTCGTACGCTCGCCATGGACGCCGTTCAGAAGGCCAAGTCCGGGCATCCCGGGATGCCCATGGGGATGGCGCCCTCTGCCTACGTGCTGTGGACCGAGTTCCTCAAGCACAACCCGGCGAATCCCCGGTGGGTGAACCGCGACCGCTTCGTCCTGTCGGCCGGCCACGGGTCCATGCTGCTCTACGGGCTCCTGCACCTCACGGGCTACCCATTGTCGCTGTCGGACATCGAGCACTTCCGGCAGTGGGGAAGCCTGACGCCCGGCCACCCGGAGTACCCGCGCACCGCAGGCGTCGAGGTGACCACCGGTCCGCTGGGGCAGGGCCTGGCCAACGCGGTCGGCATGGCCATCGCCGAACGCTCGCTCGCTGCCAGGTTCAACCGCGAGGCGTTTCCGATCTTCGACTACGCGATCTACGCCATCGCCGGCGACGGGTGCCTGGAGGAAGGGGTGTCGAGCGAAGCCAGCTCGCTTGCCGGCCATCTTCGGCTCTCCAACCTGGTCGTCCTCTACGACGACAACAGGATCACCATCGACGGACCGACCAGCTTGTCGTTCTCCGAGGATGTTGCCGGACGGTACGAAGCCTACGGCTGGTTCGTTCAGACGGTCGAGGGGGACGGCAATGACCTGGTGGCGATCCGCGCCGCGCTCGATGCCGCGCGACGGGAGACCGGCCGCCCGTCGCTGGTCCGCATCAAGACGCACATCGGATACGGGAGCCCCAACAAGCAGGACTCGGCCGAGGCGCACGGTTCGCCCCTCGGCGAGGAGGAGGTGGCCAGGACCAAGCAGCGCTTCGGCTGGAACCCGGCCGAGACGTTCGTGGTTCCGCCGGCCGCCCTCGAGCACTTCCGCGCCGCGGTCGCCGTCGGCGCGGAGCGCGAGCGGGAGTGGGAGGCGCTGCGCGGCCGATACGCCCTGCAGCATCCGGTCGAGGCGGCGCTGCTGCGGCGCGCGATGGAACGGACGATGCCCGGGGACTGGGAGTCGCTCTGGGCCTCCGTCCCGAGCAAGTTCGACCCTGCCGGGTCCATGGCCACCCGGGAGGCGCAGGGGAAGGTGCTCGACGCGATCATGCCGAGCCTGCCCCTGGTCATCGGCGGGTCGGCCGACCTCACGCCGTCCAACAACACGCGCTTCGCCGGCGCGGAGGACTTCTCGGCTGCGAACCCGTCGGGGCGCTACGTCCGCTACGGCATTCGCGAACACGCCATGGGCGCGATCATGAACGGGATCGCCGTGAGCGGCCTCCTCATCCCCTACGGCGGCACGTTCCTCGCGTTCAGCGACTACATGCGGCCGCCGATCCGCCTGGCCGCGCTCTCGGGATACCCGACGATCTTCGTGTTCACGCACGACAGCATCGGCCTCGGCGAGGACGGTCCGACGCACCAACCCGTGGAGCAGCTGGCGGCCCTGCGCGCCATCCCCGGCCTGGTGACGATTCGTCCGGCCGACGCGTACGAAACGGCCGCGGCCTGGAAGTTCGCGCTCGAACGTCGCAATGGCCCGACGGCCCTCGCCCTGACCCGACAGAAGGTGCCGACGCTCGACCGGGCAAGGTTCCCTCCGGCCTCGAACCTGGTGAGGGGCGGCTACGTCTTGTCGGACGCGCCGAACGCCAGGGTGATTCTCCTGGGCACCGGCTCCGAGGTGTCGCTGGCGCTCGACGCGGCGGCGATCCTGGCGAAGGAAGGGATTCCGGCCCGCGTGGTCAGCCTGCCCTCCTGGGAATTGTTCGACGAACAGCCGCAGGAGTACCGCGACGCCGTCCTCCCGCCTGCCATCCAGGCGCGCGTCGCCGTCGAGGCGGGCGTGCGGATGGGATGGGAGCGCTACATCGGGGCGTCCGGCGCCTTCATCGGCATGTCGTCGTTCGGCGCATCGGCGCCAGGGAACGTGGCGTTTCGGGAGTTCGGCATCACGTCCGAGGCCGTCGCGGCCGCGGCCAGACGGGCGATCGCGTAAACGTCGCGGCGGGTCGCCATCAGCCGCGCGAGGTGGCGGACGCGTACTGCAGGGGGTTGGAGCGCCGCGTCTTCGCGCGCGTGGATGAGCCGCGATTCAGAGTCGTCTGTCTCCGTGGCGCGGGGCTTCAGCCCCGCGACCCTTCAGCAGGCTCAGGGCCGCCCCGAGCCACGTCGAGGGGCGATTGGCGGGCCTGAAGGCCCTCTATGAAGCGGCCCCCCGAGTCAAAGATCAGACGGATCCTGGACCGGGCGCCTCACGAGGCCTGCGCGACCCGCCGTTACATTGAGTTCGGGCCAGGAGCCCGTCCCGCATCGACCGGGGACCGGCTCCGCTCGAACGGTCCCCGACCTGCCGTGCGCCGATCCGCCGCGAGATGTCGAGACTCGCACCACGAGGTGTCTCAGCCTTCTATTCGCGTTCCACGGGGGCGGCCTGGGCCGCCGACGCACGAGAGGCTGCGAGACGGGGACGGCGCCCTCTGCCCCACGAGCCTCGAGGGCCCCGGGCCTTCACCGCGCTCGTCCCCGTCGACATCCCACCCCGGATCCTCTGCTGCGCCGCGTCGCGACGATCGCTACGCGGCCGGCCGCGTCGCCCGACGCCGGTCTTCGTGGTCCGCGACGAACGTGGCGCCGTCGCGCAGCAGCGCAAACAGGATCCGCGCCAGCCGACGCGCCAGCGCCACCACCGCGATGCCTTTCCCCCGACGGGCCACGAGCGCCTCGCCCCAGCGCTTCAGGGCCTGGGCGGGCGCGGCCGTCGCTCGTAACAGCCGCCAGGCGGCTTGCACCAGCAGCCAGCGCATCCGGGAGGGCCCGGCTTTCGTGATCCGCCCCGACCGATGCCCTTCGCCCGAACTCCGGTCGCGCGGCACCAGCCCGAGATACGCGGTCAGCTGCGCCGCGTCGGCAAAGCGCCCGGCGTCGTCCACCGTCGCCACAAACGCCGCCGCCGTGATCGGACCAATACTCGGCACGCTCTGCAACGCCTGCACGCGCGCATCCCCGGCCGTCAGGGCCACCAACTGCGCCTCGCTCGCCTCGATCCCGGCCGTCAGGGTCGTCACCGCGGTCAGGAGCGGGGCCAAGGTGGTCGCCAGCGGCGCCGGCAGGCCCAGCCCGGTCACCTGCGCGACGAAGCCCTCGGCACTGCACCCCGGCACCCGGTGCCCCTGGCCTCGCACCAGCGCCCGTGTCGTCGAAATCAGCCGCGTGCGCGAGGCCACCAACTGCGCCCGTGCCGTCAGCACCTGGCGCACCGCCCACTGCTCGGCCGACACGCGGTGCACCGCCCGATACGTGCCCGTCCGGCTCGCCGTCGCCAACGCGAGCGCGTCCCGCCGATCATTCTTCTGCCGCGCGCCCCGTCGCGGGTACATCGGCGCGTAGCCCGGATCCGCGACCACCACCGCGTGCCCCAGCGCGCCCAGGCACTGCGCCACCCACTCGCTCTCCGTGCTCGCCTCCAGCAGGATCTGCGCGCGCGGCTGGCCCCCGAACAGCTCGACGAACCGGGCCCGCGTCGTCCGGATCCGCCGCTCCACCACCTCACCCGTCTCCCGGAGCCAGCAAATTTGGCTATCCCGTTTGTGCAGGTCGATGCCAATATGATCCACGGCTGATCTCCTTTGTGCGCCTTGAGCGCGTTACTCACTGTGGAGCGTCACGCTACCACGCGAGGAGATCAGCCGCTTCATCCCATCTGCCCCACAGCCCCACGACTCAGAATCGCGGCCTCTTGTCTAGTAGAGGAACATCGGTTTGCCGAGCATGTCGCGCACCCGCGGCCGGTAGGCGGCCGCATCGTAGAGCGCCGTCACGTCCACGTGCTTCTTGCCGGCCACCACCATGTCGAGCGGCACGGTGGTGTAGATCCCCTGCTGCAGCGCCACCATGCGGCCCGTGTGGCCCATGGCGACCTGGTCGCACGCCAGCGATCCGTACGAGACGGCGACCATGCGGTCCAGGGAGTCGGGCGCACCCGACCTCATGATGTACGCCAACTGCTCGTACATGATGTTGATGCCGCTCCGCCTGCGGATCTCCTGCGACACGGCGTGCCCGATCCCGCCCAGCTTCTTGTGGCCGTAGGCGTCCTCTTCGCCCGACTCGTGGATGACCCCGCCCTTGGGATGGGCGCCTTCGGAAATCGTCAGGAGGGCGTAATTGGACGGGTTCCGCTTCCGGTCGTCAACCAGGAGCTCCACCAGGCGCTCGACGTCGAACGGCACCTCGGAGATCAGCGCCCGGTCGACGTCCGCCAGATAGGCTGCGAAGAGCGACGTCTCGCCGGAGTTACGGCCGAACAACTCCACGACGCCAATGCGCTCGTGCGAACCCACCGACGTGCGGAAATTGGTGATCGCGTCCACCGACCGCGTGACGGCCGTCGAGAAGCCGATGCAGTAATCGGTTCCGAAGACGTCGTTGTCCATCGTCTTCGGGATCGCGACGACTCGGAAGCCCTCCTGGTGAAGACGGCTTGCGAAGCTGAGCGTGTCGTCTCCGCCGATCGGGACGAGCGCCTCCAGCCCGAGAGCCTCGACGACGCGAAGCACGTGCCTGGTGCAGTCCACGCGACCGTCGGGGCGGGCCACCCGGTCCTCCTGGCGCACGAAGCTGGGGATGTCCTGGGGCTTCATGTTGCTCGGGTTGGTCCGGGACGTATGGAGGATCGTCCCTCCCGAGCGATCGAACGTGCGTACCGCTTCCGGCGGCAGGGGCATCGACCAGGCGTCGATCGAGGCCGGGTCGTCCGGGTCGATTTGCAGCAGGCTCAGCCAGCCGCGGCGCAGCCCGAGAACGTCCACGTTGTGATTGCGTGCGCGAAGGGTGACGGCCTTGATGGCCACGTTGAGGCCCGGGACGTCTCCGCCGCCGGTCAGGATGCCGATGCGTCTGGTTGCCATGTGCACTCCGATCCGCCGATTCGCTGTTGTCGCCGGCTACGGGAGGCCCGGCGGCGGAAGCCGGGCAGGAGACGAAGCCCCCTCGAGGGTGGCATCGCCCGCAGACCGTCGGAGAGGGGATACCGTGCTGTTACCTACTGCCTCCAACGCCGAACAAATGACGCGCCTGGCCGTCGGCGCGCCGTGATAACGTCACTTGTTGACCTGTGCCTGGGGCCTCTCCCGGACCAGATCCTGGACGCGGCCGGCTTTGAGCACCGCGCTGGCCGCCGGGTGTCCGACGATCCGGGCAGCCAGGCGTGCCGTCTCCATCGCCTTCAGCAGATCGATGCCGGTGGCGATGCCCATCTCGTGCAGCATGTGGATGACGTCCTCCGAGGCCACGTTGCCCGAGGCGCCCGGCGCGAAGGGGCAGCCGCCGAGACCGGCGAACGCGCCGTCGAACATCCGAACGCCGGCCTGGATGCCGCTGACGATGTTGGCCAGGGCCATGCCGCGGGTGTCGTGAAAGTGCATGACCCATCGCACGCCGGGGAAGGCCTGGATCATGTGGGTGCCCAGCTCGAACACCTGGCGCGGGTTGGCCATCCCGGTCGTGTCCGACAGAGACAGTTCGGTGACGCCCAGCTTCACGAAGCCGCGCACCACGTTCTCGACCATCTCGACCGGCACGGTGCCGATGAACGGGCAGCCGAAGGCGGTCGAGACGGCGCCCGACAGGGTCATGTTGTTCCTGGCGGCGAACTCCGCGCAGTCGGCGAAGCCCTCGACCACCTTGACGGGGGTGGCGTTGAGATTGGCCAGGCTGTGCGCTTCGCTGGCCGACGCGGTCAGCTTGGCCTTGGTCAGGCCCGCGTCGCAGGCGCGCTGCACGCCTCGCAGGTTCGGGACGAGGGCACGGTACTCGACGCCGTCGACCTTCCGCATGGCGCGGCACAGGGCATCGGTATCGGCCATTTGCGGCACGGCCTTGGGGTGAACGAAGGCGCCGACTTCGACGATTCTCACGCCCGAGTCGACGACGGCGTCGAGTAGTCGGAGCTTCTGTTCGACGGTGGGAATCGTCTTTTCATTCTGCAGGCCGTCGCGCAAGCCGACCTCGCAGAACGTGACGTGGGCCGGCCACGCCGGGATCGCACCGCTCATCGTGACTCGTCCTTTCATGCAGGCCGCGTTCAGGTCCCGCCAGGCGGGGCCCTGAGTAGAATATGCCATTGTAGACGAATCATGATCGCGGCGCCGCGAACGACACCCCCAATCCCTCGAAACCGGCAGGACGACGCGGACCGGGCGGGCGTCGCGCGGCATCGGACGCGCGGCACCCGGCGGTGAGTTCGACCGGAGTCAACGACGTGAGGAGCGACCTGAGATGAGCAGAGAGAACGACATGGCGGCGCGGTACGCCGAGTTGGAGTGCACCCCCGAGCAGATCGCCGAAGTGGAAGAGACGTTCGCGAGAGCGGACAAGGCCCAGCGGGAGTTCGAGGCCTGGAGCCAGGAGGCGATCGACAGGACCATTCAGTCGGTCGGGCAGATGGTGGCCAACTCCAAGGCGTTCCACGAACTGGTCGAACTGGGCATCCAGGAAAGCCACTTCGGCGATCCGATCAGCCGCGAAGCCAAGCGGTTCAAGATCCGTGGGATCCTCCGCGACTGCCTGAGGCAGAAATCGGTCGGCATCATCGAGGAGATTCCCGAGAAGCGCATCGTGAAGTACGCGAAGCCGGTGGGCGTCATCGCCTGCGTCATCCCGGCCACCAACCCCGACCTGACGCCGGCCGGCAACGCCATCTATTCCATCAAGGCCCGAAACGCGATCATCTTCTCCCCGCACCCCCGCACGCTCAGAACCAGCCGCAAGACCATCGAGTTGATGCGTGCCGGCCTGAGACGCGTCGGCGCGCCCGAGGACCTGGTGCAGATCCTCGGGTACAAGGCGAAGATCAACAAGGGCATCTCGGAAGCGCTGATGACCAAGTGCGACCTGATCATCGCGACCGGCGGCCAGGGTGTCGTGCGCCGGGCCTACATGTCCGGGACCCCGGCCTACGCCGTCGGCGCGGGCAACGCCACGATGATCTGGGATGAAACGGCGGCGCAGGACCTGCACAAGGCCGCGTTCAACACCATGCGCTCCAAGACGTCGGACTTCGGGTCGGGGTGCTCGGCCGACGGCAACATCGTGATCCAGGATGGCATCTGGGACGCGGCGCTGAAGGAGCTGGCCGCGGTCGGCGGTTACATAATGCCTGAAACCGAGCAGGAAGCCGTCAGGAAGGTCATGTGGGACGACGAGCTGCACCGGCTGCCCGACACGGTGGCCCTTGCGCCCCAGGCGATGGCCAGAGCCGCCGGCTTCTCGATCCCCGACGATCGGAGGTTCCTGATCGCGTCTCACGGCACCGGCGTCTACGACTCCTCGCCCGAAGGCATCTGGTGCCGCGAGAAGTTGACGACCCTGCTGGCCGTGCACACGTACCGGGGCGAGTTCCAGAACGCCATCGACGCGGTGATGGCCATCCACCAGGTCGGCGGCATCGGCCACTCCGTCGGCATCTTCTCGTTCGACGACGACCACATCCACAGGCTCGCGATGGTCGCGCGCGTGGGCCGCATCATGGTCCGCCAGCCGCAGTCCAAGGCGAACGCCGGCAGCATGAACAACGGCATGCCGATGACCTCGTCGATCGGCTGCGGCCCGTGGGCCGGCAACGCGACGGCCGAGAACATCCACCTGAAGCACTACATGAACGTGACCTGGGTGTCCCGCGAGTTCGACAAGCCCGACTGGGTGGCGGACGACGTGCTGTTCGGCGAGTTCTACGACCCGGAACTGGAGAAGACTCAGGTACTCCCCGTTCTGAGCACCGCGCGTGTGACAGATCGCGCCGGCGCCGCGCGGGAGACGTCCCGGTGCCGGCGGTCATCGAGGAGCAAGATGTCAGACCTCACTCATCAATCTGGTAGCTACTCGGGTATCGCCGCAGGAGCGCCCGCCGACCTGTCGCTGCCAGGGGGCAAGCAGGGCGAGACGGCCGCCTACGGCCGCCCGGCCGACACCGAGCAGCGCCTTGCGGCGTATCTCCTCGTCGAATACCTCGAGAAGGTCGGCGTCGACACGGTCTTCGGCCTCTGCGGCCACACGATCATCGCCTTCCTCGACGCGCTCAGCAAGAGCAAGAAGATCAGGTACATCACGACGCGCCACGAGCAGGTGGCCGCGCATGCCGCCGAGGGATACGCCCGCGTGACCGGCAAGCCGGGCGTCCTGATGACGCACCTGGGGCCGGGCCTGCTGAACGCGACGACCGGCGTCGCCAACGCGGCGCTCGATTCGATTCCGATGGTGGTCATCGCGGGCGACGTGCCGTCCTATTACTTCGGCCGGCATCCGCACCAGGAAATCCAGATGCACATGGACGGGGACCAGTACGAGGTCTTCCGGCCGTTCTGCAAGCGCATCTATCGCGTGGACCGCGTGGAAGACCTGCCCCGGACCATCGAGCGCGCGTTCCACCTCTCGATGAGCGGCCGGCCGGGCCCCGTGCTGGTCGACGTCCCGATGGACCACTTCTCGTCGAACCTCTTCGTCGATGCCTTTGCCAAGACGCCGCCCGTCGTGGCCAAGCCGACGCTCGATCCGGCCATTGCGCTGCAGATCGTCGAGACCCTGGCCCAGGCCGAGCGGCCCATGCTGTACGCCGGCGGCGGCGTCACGCACGCGCTGGCCAAGGGCGCCCCGGCTCTCCTGGCCGAGCTGGCGGAAACCCTGGAGATCCCGGTTGCGCACACCCTGATGGGGAAGGGCTGCGTGCCGGACAACCATCCGTGGCTGGCCGGCGCGACCGGGTTCTGGGGCGTGCCCATTGCGAACGAACTCTGCCGGAATGCCGACGTCATCCTCGCGATCGGGACGCGGCTCGCGGAGGCGAATTCCAGTTCGTGGGATCCCCGCTTCACCTTCAGGATGCCGCCGACGCGGCTGATTCACATCGACATCGACGCGGCCGAGATCGGGCGCAACTACCAGACCGAGCTCGGCGCGGTCGCCGACTCGAAGCTCGCGCTGCAGCAGCTGGCGGCGGCCGCGAAGACCGTGACGCATCGCGATCGCGGCGACCTGCGGCAACGGTGCACCAAGGGCCGGGCGGATTTCGCGGCCAACTTCACCGGGCAGTACAACTCCGACCAGTACCCGCTGCGCCCGGAGCGCATCCTGGGCGAACTTCGCAAGGCCATGCCGCAGGACGGCATCATCGTCACCGACGTCGGCTGGAACAAGAACGGCGTGGCGCAGCAGTTCCCGTTCACCGTGCCCGGCACGTTCATCACCCCCAGCGGCCTCGCCACCATGGGATTCGGCACGGGCGCGGCCCTCGGCATCAAATACGCCCTTCCGCACCGCGCGGTGGTCGCATTGATCGGTGACGGCGGCTTCGGCGCCGGCAGCCCGACCGTGGTCGCGACCGCCATGGAGGCCAAGATCCCCGTGGTCTTCCTGATCATGGACAACTCCGCGTTCGGGACCATCGCCGGCCTGGGGAAGGCGAAGTTCGACCACAGCTTCGGCTGCATCTTCACCTGCGAGGGCGCGCCCTATTCGGTGGACTACGCCGCCATGGCGCGCGCGTGCGGCGCCAACGGCGTCCTCGTGCAATCGGCCGCCGAAGTGGGCCCCGCCATCCAGGCCGCCCTGACGTCGGACCTGCCGACCGTCATCCAGGTGCCCATGGAGAACGCTCCCACGCCGACTCCCGGGCACTGGAACATCAACGACATCTACCACAAGGGCAAGTAGGCTGGGATTCTTCCGGCGGGTGGCGCCGGCCTCCGTGCCGGCGAGGTCGGGCAAGCACGGAGGCTTGCCCCACAGGGAGGCTGCGGCCAGGTGCGCCCAGGCGCCTGTCAGGTTCGGTCTGCCGCGGAGGCCAAGCCGGTGCCCGCGTCGGACGTCGCCGGCGCCGACTGCGCGCCGCGGCACATGGCCACGCGCCCCGTGCGCACCATCTCCATCACGCCGAACGGCCGGAGCACCTGCAGCAGGCCATCCACCTTGTCCTCGGTCCCGGTGGTCTCGATCACGAGCGAATCGGCGGCGACGTCCACGACCCGCGCGCGGAACACCTGGACGAGCTGCATGATGTCGGCTCGGGCCTCGGGAGGGGCGGCGACCTTGATCATCGCGAGGTCGCGCACCACCACCGGGCGGTCGGTCACGTCCTCGACGCGCGCGACGTCCACGATCTTCTCGAGGTTGGACATCAGGCGGCGCGTGGAATCGGCATCCGCATCCACGGTCATCGTGATTCGCAGTTCGCCGGTCGTGTCGGTCCGTCCGATCGTCAGCGACGCGATGGTGAACCTCCGCCGCCGGCAGGCGAGCGCCACGCGGCTCAGGACATCGGCGTCGTCCGACACGTGCAGAACGAGCGTGCGCATCGCCTACGCCCCTCCCGTCGCCGCTGGGCCCACCCGATGGGGTCCCGGCCGCGGCCGACGAACCATCTCGTGGAGGCTCTTGCCGGCGGGCACCATCGGATACACGACGTCCTCGGGACTCACGCGGAACTCGACCAGCGCGGGGCCCGGTTCGCGACGCGCAGCGCGGATGGCGGGGGCGATGTCGGCCCGCGACTCCACGCGGGAGGCGGTGATGCCGTAGGCCCCGGCCAGCTTGCAGAAGTCGGGGCTGGCCATCGGCGTCGAGGTGTACCGCTTCTCGTAGAAGAAGTACTGCCACTGGCGGACCATGCCGAGATACCCGTTGTTGATGATGGCGATGCGGAGCGGCAGGCCCTCCTGCACGACGGTCGCCAGTTCCGCGCCGGTCATCTGGAACCCGCCGTCGCCGGCGACCACCCACACCTCGTCGTCGGGGCGCGCAATCTGCGCGCCGATCGCGGCCGGCAGGCCGAACCCCATCGTTCCCAGGCCGCCGGACGTGATGAGCGAACGCGGCCGCTCGTGGCGGTAGTACTGCGCCTCCCACATCTGGTTCTGGCCGACGTCGCTCACCACCAGCGCCCGCCCGCGCGTTTCGCTCCACAGCGCGTCCATCACGTGCGCCGCGTGCAACGCGCCGTCGTCGGGCAGGTTGAGGATGTCGTGCGCCGCGGCGGCCCGCCGGTGCGCCCGGATGTCGGCGAGCCAGGCCGACCGGTCTCCCGGCGCGAGGCCCCGGAGCAGCGCCCGCAGCACCTGGCCGAGGTCGCCGACGATGCCGACGTCCGCCCTGACCGTCTTGTTGATCGCCGCCGGATCGATGTCCACGTGGATGCGCCGCGCGCCCGGGGCGAAGCCGTCGGTCTGGCCGGTCGCGCGATCGTCGAACCGCATGCCGAACGCGAGGATCAGGTCGGCCTCCTGCACGGCCTGGTTCACGAAGGGCTCGCCGTGCATCCCGACCATGCCGAGGCTGAGGGGGTGCGACGCGGGGAAGCCGCCGATGCCGAGCAGCGTGGTCGCCACCGGAATCCCGGCCCGTTCGGCAAACGTGCGCAGCAGGCGGGAGGCGCCGGACGCCAGGACGCCGTGGCCGGCGAGAATCAGCGGGCGCTCGGCCGACGCGATCAGCGCCAGGGCGTCGGCGCACGCGGCCGGGTCGATCGCCGCCGGCGGCCTCGGCCGGCCGGCCCGCGGCGCCGGCGGCCACGCGGCCACCCGGCAGGCTTCCTGCTGCGCGTCCTTGGTGATGTCCACCAGCACCGGCCCCGGCCGGCCGGACGTCGCCACGTCGAACGCCTGCGCCAGCGTGGGCGCGATCCGGGCGGCCTCGGTCACCAGGTAGTTGTGCTTGGTGATCGGCATCGTGATGCCGGTGATGTCCACCTCCTGGAACGCGTCGAGCCCGAGGAGATGCGAGCTGACCTGGCCCGTGATGCAGACGAGCGGCGAACCGTCCATCATCGCGGTCGCGATGCCGGTGACGAGATTGGTCGCGCCCGGCCCCGACGTGGCCATGGCGACGCCGACACGGCCCGTGGCCCTCGCGAAGCCGTCGGCCATGTGGGCGGCCGACTGCTCGTGCCGCGCCAGGACGTGCGTGATGCCAGACTCGGGCAGCGCGTCGTAGGTGGGAAGGATGGCGCCCCCCGGGTAGCCGAACACGTGGGTCACGCCCAACCGCGCCAACGTGTCCCAGACGATCTGGCCACCGGTCATGGTGGCCGCCTTCGGCGGGGCCGCGAGCAGGACCGACGACCGCTCCCGGCTCATCGTCCCCTCCAGTGCCGAGCCGACGACGGCTGACCAGCGGCCTCAAACGTGGCGCGGACCGGGGTCCGGCGGTGGTCGTCGCATGTGCGGGCGCGCCGAGCGCCTGTGTGATCGGATGACATAGGTAGCCCTGAGTTCGACGGGGTGGCGAACGAGGCCCCATTCTGACGCGAAGTCGCGCATGCGCAAAATTTATAATGTCATCATATAGTATAAGTACATCTAATGTCATAAGCGCAACGTCATCGCCGCCGCGGCGTTGACGGCGCCGGCGGTCCCTGCTGCCGTCGGGGGCGCATGCGGCGCTCGACCGCGTTCGTCGCCGTGCGCTGCCCCCCGGGTTCGCGACGCCGATGTTCACTTCTGCCAGCGCCGGCGGTCTAATGGAGACAGGGCACCAGGAACACACACCATGAGAACGGACCAGCTGATCCGATCCGGCAGCGCTGTCACCACCCTTCTCGTGCTTGCCGCCGCCGCGGCCTGCGCCGCCCGCTCCACGACCGCCGTCGCGTCGCCCGACCAGGCGGCGTCGATGTCCGCCTCCGACGGCGCCAGGGCGGCGGCCGTCCACCTGCTCAACCGGATCGCGTTCGGGCCGAGGCGTGGCGACGTGGAGGCGGTGGAGGCGATGGGCGCGGCGGCCTACATCGACCGGCAACTGCACCCGGAGCGGATCGACGACAGCCGGCTCGCCGCGCGGCTCGCCTCGATGCCGACGCTGGCGGCCGCGCCGCGCGCCCTCGCCGAGGAGTACTTCAAGCCGGCGGCGATGGAGCGGAAGCGGCGGCAGGCCGAACTGGCGGCGACGCCGGCCGCGCCTGCGCCGCCTCCTGCTCCCGCTTCGTCGCCGCGTCCCCCCGAGCCGGAGGCGTTCAGGCGCGAGCGGCAGGTCGTTTCCGAGCTGTCCGGGCAGAAGGTGCTGCGCGCCGTCTACAGCGAGCGGCAGCTGCAGGAAGTGCTCGTCGACTTCTGGTTCAACCACTTCAACGTCTTCATCGGCAAGGGAGCGGATCGCCTGCTACGTCGGCGAGTACGAGGACGCCGTCATTCGTCCGCGCGTCTTCGGACGCTTTCGCGACCTTCTCGGCGCGGTGGCCGAAAGCCCGGCGATGCTGTTCTATCTCGACAACTGGCTGAGCACCGACCCGAACGGCCCTCACCCGTCACGGCCGCCCCGTGCTGCGGTCAACGGGGCGGGGCGTCGTGCGGCGCCGCCGGCGCCGAAGGCCGCGGCCGCCCGCGCGGGTCTGAACGAGAACTTCGCGCGCGAGCTGATGGAGCTGCACACGCTGGGCGTCGACGGCGGCTACACGCAGCACGACGTCACGGAAGTCGCCCGCTGCTTCACCGGATGGACGATTGCCGCCCCGAATGACGGGGGCGCGTTCACGTTCGACGCGCGCCGCCACGACGAGGGGCAGAAGATCGTGCTGGGGCACGTCATCCAGGCGGGCGGCGGAAGGAGCGACGGACTCCAGGTGCTCGACATCCTGGCCCGGCACCCGGCCACCGCGCGCTTCATCGCGACGAAGCTGGCGCGGCGCTTCGTCGGTGACGATCCGCCCCCGTCGCTGGTGGACCGGGCGGCGGCGCGCTTCCGGGCGACCGACGGCGATCTGCGCGAGGTGGTGCGGACCATCCTCACGTCGCGCGAGTTCTCGGCGGCCCGGGCGCGCGCGACCAAGCTCAAGACGCCGTTCGAGTTCGTCGTCAGCGCCCTGAGGATCACCGACGCCCGCATCGACGACCCGGCGCAGGCGGTGAGCGCGCTTCGGCAGCTCGGCATGCCGCCGTACGGGTGCCAGCCTCCCACCGGGTACCCGGACAGGGCGGACGCCTGGGCAACGGCCGGGTCGCTGCTGGCGCGCATGAGCTTCGCGGCCAACCTCGTCACCAACCGGCTCCCCGGAGTGTCGGTCGATCTCGGCGCGCTGGCCGGGTCCACCGATCCCGCGGCCGCCGGTCCGCGACTGGCGCGGTTGCTGTTGGGGGCCGACAGCCGGCCGGCCACCGCCGGCGTCCTTGCGGCGCAGTCGCGCGTGCCCGACATCGCCGCGCTCGCGCTCGGGTCTCCGGAGTTTCAGAGACGCTGAGAGGGAGTCCATGCAGACACGTCGAGCGTTCATACGAAACGGAGCCGTCGCGCTGGTCACGCTGGGGTTCGCTCCCCGGTTCCTGGCGCGCACGGCGGACGCGGCAGGCAGCCCGGCGCGCCGGAAGGTCCTCGTCGCGATCTTCCAGCGGGGTGCGGTCGATGGATTGAACGTGATCGTGCCGCACGGCGAGGCGGCGTACTACCTCGCGCGTCCCGGCATTGCCGTGCCTCGGCCCGGCTCGGGCGGAGGGGCGGACCCCGCGATCGATCTCGACGGGTTCTTCGGGCTCCACCCGCGCCTCGCGCCGCTCGAACCGCTCTACCGGCGCGGCCGCCTGGCGATCGTGCACGCGTGCGGTTCGCCCGATCCGACGCGGTCGCACTTCGACGCGCAGGACTTCATGGAAAGCGGCACGCCCGGCATCAAGAGCACGACGGACGGCTGGTTGAACCGCGCGCTCCAGTCCGGGCCGGACGCGGCCCCCACCCCGTTCAGGGCGGTCGCTGTCTCGCCGCAGCTGCCCCGTGCGCTGCTCGGCCGCGCGCCCGCGCTCGCGCTGGGACCGATCGCGCAGTTCGGCGTGCGCGGCGGATCGCCCACGCTGGCGGCCGCCTTCGAGCAGGAGTACGCGTCCGCGCCGGATCCGACGCTGCAGGCGACGGGGCGCGAGGCGTTCGACGCGGTGCGGGCGCTGAAGGCCGCCAGCCTCCGGCCGTACCAGCCGGCGCCGGGCGCCGAGTATCCCCGGTCGCCGTTCGGAGGTGCGCTTCGCGAGATCGCCCAGCTCGTGAAGGCGGACGTGGGGCTCCAGGTGGCCTTCGCGGACGTCGGCGGCTGGGACACGCACGTCAACCAGGGCGCCTCGGGCGGACAGCTGGCCGGCCGTCTCGACGACTTCGCCAGAGCGCTGGCCGCGCTGTCCTCGGACCTGGACGACCGCCTCGGCGACGTCGTCATCGTCACGATGTCGGAGTTCGGCCGCACCGTCCGGCAGAACGGCAATGCCGGAACGGACCACGGGCACGGCAACGCGATGCTCGTCATCGGCGGGGAGGTGCGTGGCGGCCGCGTGGTCGGCCGGTGGCCCGGCCTCGGCCCCGAGCAGCTGTACGAGGGACGGGACCTCGCGGTGACGACCGACTTCCGCGACGTGTTCGCGGAACTCGCGGAACGGCACCTCGGCGTGGCCGACGCCGGCAAGGTCTTTCCGGGCTACGGCATCGACCGCGGGCGGTTCGCAGGCCTGCTGGGATGAGGGCGCGCGCCGCCCTCGATCTCGGGCGGCGCGACGACCATCGGGAATCGCCAGCGAACCGAGCCTCGGCGGGTCGAGGCGACGCTTCGCTAGTAGCTCAGGCCGTAGCCGTACTTGAACAGCGGGTCGTAGCGGGCATCTCCCACGTTGATCGGGATCTGCGCCATCGAACGCGGCCACGAGTGCGACAGCTTCCCGGTGGGGCGGTAGTCGCCAAAGAGCACGTCGGCCACGCCCTGCCCCTCGGTTCCCGGCAGCCACGCCGCGACGAACGCGTCCGCGTCCTTCAGGACGGCGTCGATGATGAGCGGCCGGCCAGAAAGCAGCACCACGACGACGGGAATCCCCTGGCGCTTCACGTTGGCAACCGCCGCCAGGTCGTCCGCGGAGAGGCCCAGGTCGTCGCGATCGCCGGAGAACTCCGCGTACGGGGTCTCGCCCACCACGACGATGCCGATGTCGGCGCCGGCGGCCCCGGCGCCGTCCTTCGCATACGTCACCTGCGTCCGTGGCGAGACGGCGCTCCTGATCGACTGGAGGATCGTCGTGCCCCCGGTCGTCACGGCGCCGCTCGCGCCCTGCCACGAGATGGTCCACCCGCCGCACTGGTTGCCCAGGTCGTCGGCGCTCTTGCCGGCGACGTGGATCCGGCGGAGGCTCTTCGAGACGGGGAGTGCCTTGTGCTCGTTCTTCAGCAGCACCAGCGACTGCCGCACGCACTCGCGCGCCACCTGGCGGTGCTCCGCGGAGCCGAACCGCTTCCACAGGCTCCGGTCGGCCATCACCGATCGCGACTTGTCCATCAGGCCCATCGCGAGCTTCACGCGGAGGATCCGGCGCACGGCATCGTCGATTCGCGTCACCGGGACGCGGCCGTCGTTCACCACCGCCTTCAGGCCGCCGATGAACTCGACGTAGCGGGCGGGCACCATCACCATGTCCATGCCCGCGTTGATGCCCTGCGCGATCTGGCTGCGGTAGTCGCCCGGCAGCTCCTCGAGCGCGGCGTAGTCCGAGATGAGGAAGCCGTCGAACTTCATGTCCGTCTTGAGCGTGCCGGTCAGCAGCGCGCGGCTGCCGCTGGCCTTCTCGCCGTTCCAGCTGTTGTAGGACGGCATGATCGTCCCCACACCGGCTTCGATCGTGGAGACGTAGCCCTGCATGTGGATGTCGCGCAGCGCCTGCAGGTTCATGCGCGTGTCGCCGCGGTCGAGGGGGTAGCGGTCGCTCGAGCCCTTCTGCTTCGGCATGCCGGTGCCCCAGGCGGTGCCGCCGTCCCCGGCGAAGTGCTTCGCGCAGGCGAGCACGCTGAGCGGGGCGGCGAGGTCCGCCCCCTGGAATCCGCGCACGGCCGCCGCTCCCATCGAGCGCGCCAGCTCCGGCGATTCGCCGTAGCCCTCGTAGGTGCGCCCCCATCGCTCGTCGCGCGGCACCGCGACGCACGGCGCGAACGTCCACTGGATGCCGGTCGCGCGCACCTCTTCGGCGGTGACGCGGGCGGCCTGTTCGACCAGCGCCGGGTTCCTCGTGCACCCGAGGCCGATGTTGTGCGGGAAGATCACCGCGCCGAGGACGTTGTTGTGGCCGTGGACGGCGTCGACGCCGTAGAGCAGGGGGATGGCCAGCCGTGTCTTCAGGGCCTCGGACTGGTAACGGTCGTACATGTCCGTCCACGCCTGGAGGCTGTTGCCGGCCGCGGGGTCGGAGTTGCCGCCGCTCAAGAGAGAGCCCAGGAAGTACTTCCGGATGTCGGCGACGTCCTTCAGCTGGTCCTGCTCGACCTGCGTCATCTGCCCGATCTTCTCGTCGAGCGTCATCGTCGAGAGGATCCCGGCGACCTGGCGGTCGAGGGAGGCGAGCGACGGCCTGGTTTGTGCCGCCGGGCGCCGCGCCGAGTAGGCGGCGGCGACGAGGGCGCAGGCGGCGAGGACGCACGCGTAGCGTTCGAGTCGTGTCATGCGGTGCATCCTACCCCAACTCCGGTGATGTACGACGTCGACAGGTGCGAGGGCGCGGCGTAGGTCAGGCCGATCTCACGCGGCGCCAGACGTCTTGGGCGCCGGCTTCTGTGCCCGGATGAACCCGCTGAAGAAGCGGCCGTCCACCTGCGCGGCGATGGCATCCACGTCGAAGCCGTGGCCCGACAGGAAGTCCCTGGCGTCCTCGACCTTGTAGACCCGCGTCGGCTCGATGGACACTTCCTCGAAGCCCGCGCGCTGCAACCGTTCGCGGTAGTCGCTCTCGTCCAGCGCGCCCGAGAGGCAGCCGACCCAGAGTTCGACGCTGCGGCGGATCTCGGGCGGAATCTCGCCCCGGACCACGACGTCCGACACGGCAAACCGTCCGCCCGGCTTCAGCACGCGGAACGCCTCCGCGAGCACCTTGTCCTTGTCGGCGGACAGGTTGATGACGCAGTTCGAGATGATGACGTCGACGCTGGCGTCGGGCAGCGGGATGCGTTCGATCTCGCCCTTCAGGAACTCGACGTTCTGCACGCCCGCCTTCCGCTGATTCTCGCGCGCCAGGTTCAGCATCTCGTCGGTCATGTCGAGCCCGTAGGCCTTGCCGGTGGGGCCGACGCGCCTGGCCGACAGCAGGACGTCGATGCCGCCGCCCGACCCGAGATCGAGGACGACCTCGCCGGGGTTCAGCTTCGCCAGTGCGGTCGGGTTGCCGCAGCCGAGCGAGGCCAGCACCGCCTCGGCCGGGAGCCCCTCCGTCTGCCTCTGGTCATACAGGTTCACGGTGATCGGATCGACGGCGCCCGGCACTCCCGTCGCGCTGCAGCCGCACCCGCAGGTGGCGGCTTCTCCCGAGATGACCTTCAGCGCGGCCTGCCCGTATCTCTCCTTCACGACGTCCTTGATGCTTGACATATGAACTCCTGGAATGTGCCGATAGAATCAGCAGCCCGTCGAACGTGGGTGACCGCGCCGCCGTCCGCGGTGTGCATATCCATATTTCTACAATAATAGAAATGTTGCTGTCAAGCCTCTTCTTTGCAGCGCCGCGCACGCCGACTTCCGATCGCGCCCGCATCTTTCCTCGGCGGCCGGACGGGTTGCGGATCGTCTCGCTTGCCCGACCAGGTGGCGCGCAGTAGTCTTGCGAGGATGGGTCCCGTCGGTCGGCCGTCGTTCGATCGGCCCGGGGGGATCCGGCCTTGTGCATTTGCGCGCGGCGCCAAGGCCCTCAGTGCGCGCGGAGGCAGCATGCCCAGGAAGAGATCGGAACTCGCCGCCGCTTCGTTCGTCTGTGCGGCCGTGTTGTTCGGCGCGGCAGCGGCGCAGGCTCAGACCGTCGCGCGGATGCAGAGTGCCGTCGCGGTGTTCGACGAGGTCACGACGATGAGCGACCGCGCGATTCCCGCCGACCTGCTCAAGAAGGCGCAGTGCGTGGCGATCGTGCCCGGTGTGAAGAAGGGCGCGTTCGTCGTCGGCGGCAAGTACGGCCGCGGCTTCGTGTCGTGCCGAACCGATGCCGGGTGGTCCGCGCCCGCCGGCGTCAGGATGGAGGGCGGGAGCTTCGGGTTCCAGGTCGGCGGCACGGAGATCGACGTCATCCTGGCCATCATGAACAAGCGTGGCGTGGAGCGTCTGCTCTCGAACCAGTTCACCCTCGGCGCCGACGCGTCGGTGGCCGCGGGGCCCGTCGGCAGAACGGCATCGGCGCAAACCGACGCGGCGATGACGGCCGAGATCCTGTCCTGGTCCCGCTCGCGGGGAGTCTTCGCGGGCGTCGCCCTGGAGGGCGCCACGCTGCGCGGCGACGACGACGCGAACCTGGACCTCTACGGCAAGCGGCTGGACATGCGGCAGATCCTCACCGGATCCACGCCGGTGCCGCCGCAGGCCCGGGCGCTCATCGACCGCCTCTCGAAGTACTGAAGCCCCCTCGAATCGAGAGGCTCGCCGGGGCTACGACCGTTTCAGGACGCCCAGCGAATCCCGGTATCGGACCCGCGCCCGCACGACGTCCGCGTGCTCGACTTTCAGCTCCGTGGCGATGCGGCTGATTTCGTTGTCCTCGATGACCGAGATCGAGCCATCCGCCGCCGAGATCGCGAACAGGCAGTCGAGCAGCGCGAGCTTTTCCTCGTACGCCGCGGTTTCGCCGAACTGGCGGGCCACCAGGAAGTCCTCGGTGCCGCCGAACAGCACGTTCTGGCTCCGCGCGATCCGGACGACGAGAATCGCCTGCTCGGCGGGGAGTCCGCTGCGCTCCATGACAATGCGCTCCATGAGGCGGCCCTCCTCGGGGGTGACCTCGCGATCGGCGTAGGCCACCCGCCCGAGCAGGTATGCGAAGGCGGCAACGTGCCTGGCCCGCGCCGGCTCGACCCGCTCGAGCGCCTCGGAGATCCTCCGGATGGCGTCGATGTCCTCGCTCGGGCCGTCGCGCCTGCCATCGTCCAATCCAAGCCAGCGAAGTAGAGACATGAGGTGTACAGGGTCAGTCGATTTGCACCGAGCGCTTCGTGAATGCGCCGTCCATCCAGAAGCCCTCGATGGGGAAGCCGATGTTCGGCGCGTCGTCGCCCGCGGCCCCCGCCGACACGAGCAGCGGGGCGTAGTGTTCCCACGTCGGCAGCGCCACGTCCGCGGCCGGCGCCCGCTCGCGGAAGTTCTCCAGGGCGTCCACGTCGAAGCGCCGCAGCGCCTCGGCGGCCCACGCGTCGAACTCGCGCGCCCACGCCGGGATGCCGGGACGGAAGGCGTAGCGCATGTTGTGCGTGAGGAAGCCGCTGCCGAACACCAGCACCCCGTCGTCGCGCAGCGGCGACAGCGCGCGGCCGAAGCGCACGAGTTCGGCCGGATCGAGCGCGGGCATCGAGATCTGCAGGACCGGGACGTCGGCGTCCGGGTACATGGCGACGAGCGGCACGTAGGCACCGTGATCCAGGCCCCGCGCCTCGTCGTCGGACCACGGAATCCCGCGTTCGTCGAGGAGGCCCCGAACCTGCCGGGCGAGGTCGGGCGCGCCGGGTGACGGGTAGGCGGTCTGGTAGTACCTGGCGGCGAAGCCGTAGAAGTCGTACACGAGCGGCACGGTGCGCGTGGCCCCCAGCGTCGTCGGACGCTGCTCCCAGTGCGCCGACACCATGAGCACGGCTCTCGGCTTCGGCATGGCGCCAGCCCAGGCGGCCAGCTCCGACATCCACAGGCCGTCGTCGAGCAGCACCGGCGCGCCGTGCGCGGCGAAGATTACCGGCATCCGGCCGGGCTGCGCGTCGGTGTCACGAGTCGTGGGCGGCGTCGGCACGGTGCTTCCCCCGTTCCCTCGATGAGGCGCACTGCAGGGCCCGGGTCGGCCCCCGCTCACCAGTCTACACGCTCGTTCCGCCGAACGCCGCCGCGCCCTCGTCAGTGCCCGCCGCCGGGCCCTACGCGGCTTGCGCCTCGTCCGTCTTCACCGTTCCATCCAGCTGCAGCCCGGGCATCGGCGGCGCGAGGAACAGCTTCCGGCAGAGGTGCGCGAGCCCGCGGGCCATCCGGGCCGACCGCCGCGACCTGCCCGAATCCGTGGTCAGCCCCGTGTTCGCATACATCTGTCGGTACAGCTTCGAGATGAGTGCGAACGCGATCCGGCTCTTGAGCGACTTGAGCATCGACGCCCGCGCCCAGATGCGCTTCAGCTCGTAGAACCGGTCCCACGTCTGCTGCGTGCGCTCCCGGATCTCCGCCTGCGACATCGATGGGTGCGTCGTGAAGAGGTTCGGGCGTTCCAATCGAGGGAGGAGCCAGTAGCGACTGGCCGGCTGGCCGTTCACGGTGCGGCCGTCGCGCGACACCTCGCGCTCCCAGCGGTCGAAGTCGATGGTGCCGGGGAACGGCGTCAGCGTCACGAACTGCGCGAACGTCACGCCCGCCCGCTCGGCGAGTGCCGACGTGGCCTCGAAGGTCGCCGGGCGGTCGCTGGGCAGGCCGAAGATGAACGACGCCAGGACGTAGATGCCGTGCTTCTTGAACGTCAGCAGCCGTTCGGCGAGGGCGTCACCCGACAGGTTGAACCCCTTGTAGACGTCCTTCAGCCCGTCCTCGGTCACCGATTCCACGCCGACGAGCGCGCCGCGGATGCGCGCCTTGTGCATCGCCTCGAGGAACGCGGGGTCCTCGGCGGCTTCCATGGTGATCTGGGTGAAGAACACCGTGTCCTCGGGCAGCGCCGACAGCCGTTCGAGCAGCTCGAAGCGCCGCGCGCGGACGGTCTCGAGCGCGCGAAGGCGCGCGGGATCGCTGCGGCGGCCGGCCTGCGCGAGGTCCCCGAGCGACACGGGGTAGAAGTTGTCGTCGGCCAGCGCGATGTACCGGAAGCCGCGCCGGCGCAGTTCGACGACCTCGCGAAGCACGTCGTCCACCGAGGGCTGACGAGGATCCTGGCCGTCGGTCCGCCACACCGAGCAGAACGAGCAGTGCTTCGGGCATCCGCGCACCGTCTGGACCGACGCCCACAGGTACCGGTCGCGCGGCAGCAGGTCCCACCGCGCCCGCGCGAATGAATCGCCCGATACGCGCCCCGCGTCGTAGACGCTTTGCGGCGCGCCGGCGGCGCAGGCCTCGAGGACCTCGGCCCACACGGTGTCGCCGTCGCCTTTGACCACCGCGTGAGCCCCGCCGAGTTCCCGCGCCTCGTCCGGGTACAGCGTCGCGTGGATCCCGCCGTAGACCACCCACGCGCCGCGCTCGCGCACGCGCCGGCCCACTTCGTAGCCCCGTTGCGCGTTGCCCGTGTGGATGCCGATGCCTACGACGTCTCCCTGGGCGACCTGCTCGGTATCGAACGTCTCGAGCGTTTCGTCGGCAATAACCGGGTCACCCCAGCGCGCCGGCGTCGCGCCCGCGAGGACGTAGAGCCACCGGGGCGTGATGACGGCAGTTCCGAAAGAGACCCAGCTCGGGTTGACGAGATAGACACGCATGACTTCCTCCACGACTGCGGATGGCACGGGGCCGACGTTGACCAGCGGCGGTCAGAATACCTTGCCGAAAGCCTTGCCGGCACGCGTAAACGTGCCGGCGAGCGACTGCCCCACGGTGCGGGCCGTCGCGACGGAGTTCCGAATCACCGGGAACGAGCCGTTTCGAGGGGATGTCTCTGCGCCTGGGCTCGCGGCCCCAGCGCGCGGGAGGCCGGCCTCCGTCCCTTCAGGCGGAGTGTCGGCGACGATGAGGGTGAGGGAATCGAGCGCGGCGGTCGTGTCGCCGGCAAGCGCGTTGACGGCACTGGCGCCGCGCGGAGCGGCAGGCGGCGGCGGTTGCGAAGGCAGCCGGCCGCCAGGGCGGTTCCCTGGCTCGTCTCCACGGTCGCTCCTGGCTGCGGCGCCCTGCCCGCGCGCCGGGCGCTCGGCGTTTCCCGATGGCTTCACGGCGCTGCTTTCGTCCGCCGCCTCGGCTGGAAGCGCGGCCGGGGCCGCGGGGATCACGCTCGAGAACGCCACGGGAGCGAGGCTCATCGCGAGCGTGCGCCGGGCGTCGTGCGCGAAGACGACCACTGCGGGCAGCAGCGGCGCCGACACCAGGACCGCCGCCAGCCACACCGCCACCGTCGCCAGCGCCAGGCGCGCGAAGCGACGCCCGTGATCCGGCCGACCGCTGACGAGGCGAAGGATGCGTGTGCGCAGCGACCGGACCGACGACGAGGACCCGCCGAACACGGAAGGCACGGCGGCGGGAAGATGGGCCGAGGCCGCCATGGCCGCGTCGGTCAGGCACGCGGCGTACCGGGCCGCCGCGCCGGTCACGCAGACGACGCGATCGTCGCAGGCCGCCTCGCGCTCGAGATCGATCCGGCGGCCGATGAAGTGAATCGCCGGGTGGATTCCGGCGAGCGCCGTGACGACCGCCTGCGCGATCCGCAGCCAGTCGTCGAAGCGATCGAGATGCGCCTGCTCGTGCATCACCACCTGGTCGAGGGCCTGCCCGTCCAGCGCGGCCACGAGCCGCTGCGACAGGAGGATCGCAGGACGGCGAAAGCCGAGCGCGCACGCGGCGACGGGCCGGTCGGTGACCAGGAGCCCCGCCTGGCGCCCGCCGCCTCGCGTGCGACGCCAGGTGACGAGGCGCGACGCGCGCGCGGCATCCAGCGGAACGGCATGCGCGCGCAGGGCGCCGACGTGCCGCAACCCGCGGAGCACGCGGCCGAGGCCGAGGACGGCAAAGCCGAGCCACGCCCCGAACACGCCCCAGACCAGCCAGGCCGGCGCAGCCGGCAGCCTCAGGAGCGGTCCGCCGGCAGCCGCGGCAGATGGTGCGGCCGGGCTCGAGGGGCCGGTCCAGGCCCCGTGGATCAGGCCGAGCGCGACGACGCCCGCGCACGCCGCCCACCAGATGAGATGGCGCGTCGCGGCGTTCAGGCGGGGCCGCGCGCGCAGGAACAGCTCGACGGACGCCGCGAGCAGCAGCCCTTGCCACAGCCAGGCAGCGAGCGCCGTCACGAGCGTCGTTCCTCGGTCGGCGTTGCGCCGGGTTTCTTGTTGATCAACTCGCGCAGCCGCTCCACCTCGTCCGGTGTCGCCTCATCGTGGCCGAGGAAATCCAGCACGAGCAGCTCGGGAGACCCGTCGAAGAAGCGGTGGAGGAGCTGGGAGAGCGCGCTTCGCCGCGCGTCGCTCCGGTCGATGACCGGCGCGTACACGAACGCCCGGCCGTCTTTCTCGTGCCTCGCGTAGCCCTTCGTTTCGAGGATGCGGAGCATGGTGAGAATGGTGTTGTACGCCGGCTTGGGGGAAGCCTGGACCCGGTCGGCCACCTCGCCAACGGTGGCACGCCCGGAATCCCAGAGGATCCGCATGATTCGCAGCTCCCCGTCTGTCAGCGCTACCGACCGGCGTCGGGGCATGTCGTCCCTTCGTCTTCTCCCCGTTTTCTCTCAATGGTTCAAGAGGGAGCCCTATCGTAGAACGGCTGTGGTCCCCGGTCAACTAATTTTTTAAGAGTTCGTTCGGCGAGGGCGACAGACCGCGGTCCGGCCGCGCGTCCAGGCGTCTGCTGGCAACCGGCTCTACCAGGGCCGCAGCCCGGAGGAGATCAACTCGAGCAGGCGGGAGGGATCGAACGGCTTGAGCAGGAAGGTCGCGCCCAGCCGTTCCGCTTCGGCTTTCAGCACGGGGTCGTCGAAGCCGCTGGTGACGATGATCGCCGGCGAGGGGTCGAGCGCCCGCGCTTGAACCGCCAACTGCAGGCCGTTGTATTCGCCGAGGCGCACGTCGGCCACCACCACGTCGGGCTTCGCGAACGGCATGATGCGACGTGCCTCGAGGAACGTCGGGAGCGGAATCACGCTGAAGCCCGCCCCCCGCAAGTAGCCGGCAAGGCCGGTCAGGGTGGCGGCATCGTCTTCCGCTATCAAGACCACGTGTGACACGGCGGTTTCCCTTCATCCCGTATTGTGGCACACGTTCACGTGCGGCGGGTTCCCGGAAGGGTTTCTTCAGTTGGACGATCGGCGCGACTGCTTCCTGATGGCGTCGTAGGCCGCCTGGACCCGCGCCACGCCGCTGCCACCCGCCTCGCCCGGCGCCTTGAACCGATAGGTCCGCTTATCCGACTTGATGACGAGAGCGCCGTCGGCCAACGCGACGAGGAACGACTGGTATGGGAGGGTGAACCCGTCCTTGCTGCTCTGCGGGGCGAACGTCAGGCCCGTGGGCGTCACGATCAACTGCCCCGTGCAGGTTCCAAGCGCGTGGAGGTGCACGACCTGGAAGAACTCGACCGCGGGCCCCGCAGGGGCGTAGGGCGACGCGGCCCGGCGCGCCGCCGGAGCGCCGCGCACGGCGGTCGGTGGCGAGGCGGTTGACGACTTCATGCGCTCGGCTGCGGACGCTTCCGGCATCTGCGGGACCGGGCGCCCGGGCTCGGCGGGACTGGCGCCGGGCTGGGTCGCCGGCGCACCGGAGCGCGCCTCGCTTGCCGCACCCGCCAGCGATCCCGGCGACCCCAGCAGGGACCGCCGGCCCCGCGCGGTCTCGCCAACCGCGACGGCGGGCGGCGTGGCGGCCGGCGAGCGGGTGCCCGACGCGCCGCGGACCACGAGGCCGACCGAGACGAGGAAGACGACCGCGGCGGCAGCCGCGCCGAGCGACCGCCACCCCCAGGGGAACTCCGTCCAGCGGCGCACCGGCTCTGGCGCGGCGGTTGCGCTCGCCCCCTCCGCCACCTGTTCCCTCCCCTTCGGCCGCCCGGGCGCCGGCGCGAGGCCGGACCGCAGCAGCGCCGCGGTCTGTTCGTGGTCCACGGGCCTGGCGAGCAGGAAGCCCTGCACGTACGCGCACCGCAGCGACCGGACCACGGCCATCTGTTCGTCGCGCTCGATGCCCTCGACGATCACCTCGAGGCCCAGTTGATCCGCGAGTTCGTTGACCGTCCGCACGATCTCCGCCATGTCCTGCCGCGCGTCGAGGCCGCGCACGAACGACCGATCGACCTTCAGGAAGTCGGCGGGGAACTGGTGCAGCGACGCGAGCGTCGAGTGGCCGGTGCCGAAATCGTCGATCCCGACGCGCACGCCCAGCACCCGCAGCTGCATGATCACCCCCTTCGCCGCCGCGGGGTTGTCCATGACCGTGCTCTCGGTGAGTTCCACCATCAGGCAGCGGGGATCCAGGCCCGCGTCGCGCACGGCGCTGCCAATCTGCTCGAACAGCGACGGGTCGCGGAACTGCACGCTCGAGAGGTTCACCGAGACCCACGTGTCGCGCGGGATGGGCAGGCTGGCGCGCCACGCGGCAAGCTGGCGGCACGCCTCGCGCACCACCCAGGCGCCGATGCGCACGATCGCCCCGGTCTTCTCCGCGAGCGGGATGAATTCCATCGGGGCGACCAGGCCCCTCCGCGGGTGCCGCCACCGCACCAGCGCCTCGAGGCCCGCAATCCGGTTCGTCGCGACCGAGACGATCGGCTGGTAGAAGAGGACGAACTCGCGGCGCTCGATCGCCTTCTCGAGTTCGGCCTCCATCTCCAGTTGGGAACGGGCCGAATCGAGCGCCGCCGTGTCGAACATCTCGCAGCGGCCCTTGCCCAGCGCCCTCGCGCGGTGCACCGCCGTGTCGGCGTCGCGCAGCACCTCTTCGGCGCGGCGGTAGCCGGTGACGCTCACGGCGATGCCGACGCTCGCCTGCACGAACACGTCGTGCCCGCCGATCGAGAACGGCGCGAGCATCCCGGCGAGAATGCGCTGCGCGCTCACGCTCGCCTCGCCGACCTGCGCGAGCCCCTCGAGCAGCACGCCGAACTGGCCACCTCCCAGCCTCGAGACCACGTATTCGTGGCCGAGGCTCGCCGGCGCCTCGGCGGCGCGCAGGCAGGTTTCGAGGCGGCGGGCAGCCGCCGACACCAGAGCGTCGCCCGCGCCCGGCGCGCTCGGGTCGCCGGCGGCCGCACGATCGAGGTCCAGGACGAGGGCCGCGAAGAACCAGTCGGGAGATCGCCTGGCCTGCTCGATGGCGCGCTCGAGGCGGTCGAGGAAGAGAAGCCGGTTGGGAAGGCCGGTCAGCCCGTCGGCGACGGTGTCCGCCGTGACGTCGGAGTGGCACCCCATCATCCGGACGGGCCGGCCGCTCTCGTCCCGCTCGACGACGGCGCGGCACGTCATCCAGCGGTAGGTGCCGTCCTTGTGCAGCATCCGGTGCCGGATGCTGAACTCGCCCGTTCCCTCTGCCAGCTGGGCGTCAATCTCGCGCCTGACTTCGGGGCGATCCTCGGGGTGCACGCGGTTCAGCCACTCGTCGGGGGAGTGGCCCACCTCGTGGTCCGCGTGGCCGACCATGGCGACCCACCGCGGCGCGAAATGGACGCGGCCCGCGGCCAGGTTCCAGTCCCAGAGGCCGTCGTTGTCGCCGCGAGTGGCCAGGTGGTAGTGATCCATGCAGGCGAATGCTCCGACGGCAGACTCCCGTGAGATCTTTCGGCGTCCGGGCCCGGCGGGTTTAGCCCCGCGGCGTTTGTGGTAACGTCGCTCGACCCGGCCGGCCGGGGAACTTCGCTCCATTCGCGGAGGTCAGGAATGTCCACGCGCCTCGGCGTGCGCGACGCTGCGGCATCCGTCCTGCTCGGTGTCGGCGTCCTGCTGACGACGCTCGGCATCGTCCTGGTGGATGTCCGGCAGGCGCTGCTCACGCCAGACGGCCTGTCTCGGCGGGCGGGTGTGGCCCTCGCGGACCCGCGCGTGTCCGCGTTCCTCGCGGACCGCGCCACCAACCTCGTGCTGGCCGCGCAGCCCGACCTGACCGCGTTCAGGCCGGTCATCGCCGCGGTCGCGTCCGCCACGGTGTCGTCGCACGCGTTTCAGAAGGCGATGCAGGTGAGCGTCCGGTCGGCGGCGGCGGCGCTGACGAAAGAGGGGACGAGCAACGTCGCCCTCTCGGTTCCCGACCTCGGCATTCTCCTGCGGAGCGCGGTCGCGCAGGGGAACCCGAGTCTCGCCGAACGGATTCCGCCGCGCGTGCGCGGCGTCGTGGCCGATCTGGGCCAAGGCAAGACCTCGAGGATGATCGTGAACGCGCTTCGGGTGTCTCGCTGGCTGGCCGGGTTCGTCGCGCTGCTGCTGAGCCTCGGCGCCCTCGCCCTGGCTGGCGGCGTCACGCTGGCCCGCGACAGGCGTCGCGCGCTGCTCGAGGCCGCGGTGAACCTCGTCGCCGCCGGCGTGGTGCTCCTCATCCTGAGATCGGCGGGCGGCTGGGCCGTGCAGGCCGCCGCCGCCGAACCGCTGGCCCGGGAGGCCCTGGCGGGCGTGTGGGCCGCGTTCACCGCCGGCCTGCGGGGCTGGGCGCTCACCCTCTCGCTGGTGGGGATTGTCACCGCCGCCTCGGCGCATTCCCTGCTTGGCCGCATCCCGGTGTCCGACATGCTCGCGCGCTCGTGGCGCGCCGCGCTGGACCCGCCGGGCGGAGCACGGGGACGACTGGCGCGGAGCCTGGCGCTCGTGGCCGCTGGCGTTGGCGCGATGCTCTACCCGAGCGTCGTGACCCGGTGGGTGACGCTGGCGGCCGGCGGGTTGTGCGCGTTCCTGGGCGTTCGAGAAGCGCTCACGCTGCTGCAGTCGCGGCTCGCGGCCGCCGGGGACGATCCGGCGGAGCCGGCCAGGGGAGCGGGCGTCGGCCGGGTGGTGGTCGTGGGGGGCGTGACGCTGCTGCTCGCCATCGGCGCGGTCGCGCTGATGCGCCCCGTGCCGCCCCCGGTCGTGCAGAACCCCGGCCTGTGCAACGGCTCCGCGGCGGTGTGCGACCGGCCGCTCGACCAGGTGACCTTCGCCGGTTCGCACAACTCGATGTCCGCGGCGGACGTCCCGGGATGGATGCTTCCGCAGCAGGAGCGCGGCGTTGCCGGCCAGCTGACGGACGGCATCCGCGCGTTCCTGTTCGACGTGCACTACGGCAGGCCGGCGGGAGGCGCGGTCGTGACGGACCTCGATTCCGAAACGGCGTCGCGCGCGAAGATCGAGGAGGCCGTGGGCCGTGAAGGGGTGGCCGCGGCGGTCCGGATCCGCAACCGCTTCGCGGGCGGGCAACTCGGCCCGCGCGGGCTGTACCTGTGCCACGGATTCTGCGAACTCGGAGCCCAACCGCTCGTGCCGTGGCTTTCGACGCTGGCCGACTTCCTCGTCCAGCATCCCGAGGAGGTCGTCATCCTCGTCGTCGAGGACTACGTGAGCCCCGAGGACCTCGCCGCGGAGTTCGAGAAGGCGGGCCTGGCGAGCCTCGTCTATCGCGGCAACGGCCGGCGGCCCTGGCCCACCATCCGCGAGATGATCGACACCAATCAGCGGGTGGTCGCGATGACCGAGTCGGGGAGGCCTGGCGTCAGCTGGCTGCTGCCGGCGTTCCAGGTGATGCAGGAGACGCCCTACAAGTTCCGCAGCCCGGCCGAGATGTCGTGCGCGCCGAACCGCGGCGGCACCAGCGGATCGCTCCTTTTGATCAACAACTGGATCGACACCACGCCCGACCCGAAGCCCAGCAACGCGGCCATTGTCAACGCCTACGACGCGCTGCTGGCGCGGGCCCGGCTTTGCCAGGCGGAGCGGGGCATGAAGCCGAACGTGCTGGCGGTGGACTTCTACCGGACCGGGGACGTGGTGAAGGTGGCGCGGGCCATGAACCGGTGAGGCTCATTCCTCCGTTGCCCGGGCCTCCGGTCCGATGACCGTGTCCGCTTCCGCCTTCAGCCGCTCGTAGTCCTTCTTCAGCGCCGCGAGGCGCTCGAATGCGTCGCGGCCGACCTTCTGGTCGGTCCTCGTGCCCAGGCCCGACAGGTACGACGTTTGGGCCTGCAGGCCGGGCCTCGCATAGCGCACCCCTTCCGGCCACGTGACCAGCTGGGAGTAGATCCGCTCGATCGCCGCCAGCTTGTCCGCGGGACCGGTCTTCGCCGCCTCGCGCGCGGTTCGCACGCGCGTCACCAACCGGTTGACCTGCTGGGTGAACGCCCGCATGTCGAGGACGTGCTGGTACTGTTCGACCAGGTCGGCCACCGTGACGCCGGTCGCGGCGACGTTCGGGTCGATCTGCACCCTGAACGGCTGCGTCTGGCTGGCGCCGCCCACCGTCAGCTTCACGCGGTACGAGCCCGGCGGCATCGTCACGCCATCACGGTTCTGAACGCTCCACACGACGCGATTCAGGCCGCGTTCCTTGGTGGCGCGCGTCTGGACGGCCGGGCCTCCGCGGCCGAACGACGGCGCTTCCGGGTCCGCCTGCTCGGAGCCGGCGCCGCGGCCGCCGCGCCGGCCGGCGACCGGGGCCGTGTCGCTGCTGTAGCTGTTGACGATCGTGCCCTTCGAATCGAGCACCTCGACCTGCACGGCGCTCGTCGGCGCCGCCGGCAGGTAGTACTCGAACATCGGCCCGAGCGTGGCCGGGCTCACCCGCGTGCGATAGCCGTCGCGCGGGACGAACAGCTTGACCGCGTCCGGCGCCACCGACGGCGTCAACTGGTGCAGCACGCTCAGGTTGTCCATGATCCAGAACGCGCGCCCCTGCGTCGCCACCAGCAGATCCTTCCCGTGGATCTTGATGTCGTTGATCGGGATCTGCGGCAGGTTCTGGAAGAACGGTTGCCAGTGCGCCCCGTCGTCGAACGAGATGTACATCCCGAACTCCGTGCCGGCGTAGAGCAGGCCTTCGCGATTCGGATCTTCGCGGACCACGCGCGTGGGCGTGTCGGCGGGGATCCCGTTCTTGCCGTCGGTCAGTCGCTTCCACGTCTTGCCGTAGTCGTCGGTCCTGTAGATGTACGGGGCGTAGTCGCCGAGCAGGTAGCGATAGACCGCGTAATACGCCGAGCCGCGCCTGTGCGGCGACGGGTCGATGAAGGCCACGCGGCCGCCGTCGGGCAGGTCCTTCGGGGTGACGCGGCTCCACGTGAGGCCGTTGTCGCGCGTGACGCTGAACGGGCCGTCGTTCGACCCGGTCCAGATCACGCCCTTCTCGAGCGTCGATTCGCTGATGGCGTACAGCGTGGAGTAGAACTCCTCGCCGGTCACGTCGCGGGTGATCGGTTCACCGCTGACGCCCTGGCAGCACGGTGGGAACGCGGTGAGGTCGGGCGAGATCTTCTCCCACGTCACACCCTTGTCGCGCGTGCGGTGGACGTACTGGGACCCGTAGTAGAGCACGTTCGGGTCGAAGGGCGACGTGTTCATCGGCGACACGCGCTGGAAGCGGTAGATCAACTCGCTGGCGGCGTTGCCGTAGAGCGACTGCCCGCCGATCCAGTAGCTCTTGGCCTGGCCGGTCCGCAGGTCCATCACCTCGTACTGGCCCTTGCACGAACCGTAGATCGTGTTGGGGTCGGCCGGGTGGGGCAGGATCGGGCCGGTCTCGCAGCCGGGCCCGTCCTTCCAGTCCGCCAGGCTGAAGGGGTCGGCCACGCTCGAGATGATCACCGTGCTGTCGTCCTGCTGTGCGCCGTAGAGCCTGTAGGGGAACGCGTTGTCGGCCGTGACCGCGTAGAACTCGCCCGTCACCTGGTTCATCTGCGTGGTCCACGTGCGGCCGCCGTCGGTCGACACGTTCGCGCCCCCGTCGTTCGCCTGGATCATCACCTGGCCGTCCTTCGGGCTGACCCAGATGTCGTGGTTGTCGCTGTGCGGGGTGGCCATCGGCGTGACCGTCCTGCCGCCGTCCAGCGACTTGTAGAACGTCTCGGCGCCCGCGTAGACGACGTCCGCGTTCGTCGGGTCGGCGCCAAGCGTCGTGTAGTAGAAGGGCCGCTGGATGAGGCCGGGCGTCGAGTTCACCTGCGCCCACGTCCGGCCCGCGTCGTCGGACCGGTAGAGCCCGCCGCCCGGCAGCGCCTCGACCAGCGCGTAGACGCGGTCCGGGTTGGCCGCCGTCGTCGCCAGGTTGCCCTTGCCGATCAGGCCGGTCGGCAGGCCGCTGGAGATCTTCGAGAACGTGTTGCCGCCGTCGGTGCTCTTGTAGAAGCCGCCTTCCCTGCCGCCGCTGATGATCGTCCACGGCTTCCGCTCGAGCCGCGACATCCACGCGTAGACCACGTCGGGATTGCCCGGCTGGAATTCGACGTCCATCGCGCCGACCTGGTCGTCGAGATACAGCGTCTTCGTCCAGGTCCTGCCGCCGTCCACGCTCTTGAAGATGCCGCGCTCGGCGTTCGCCTTGAAGATGTCGCCGGTCATCGCCGCGACGACGATGTCGGGGTTCGTGGGGTGGATGCGAAGCCCGCCGGTCTGGCCGCCGTCGCGAAGTCCGGAGAACCTCCAGGTCTTTCCGCCGTCGATGCTCTTGTAGATGCCGCGGCCGGTCGAGACGTTGCTGCGCACGCCGTCCGAGCCGGTGCCGACGTAGATGATGTCGGGGTTCGAGTCGGCCACCGCGATGCAGCCGATGGAGCCCAGCGGGATCTGGCCGTCCGTGATCGGCGTCCACGTGAGGCCGCCGTCGGTGGTGCGGAACACTCCGCCGCTCGCGACGCCCATGTAGAACGTCTTCGGCTGCGACGGTACGCCCGTGACGGCGGTCACCCGACCGCCGCGCGAGGGTCCGACGAGCCGGTACTGCAGGCCGGCGATCAGCCCGGGATCGACCGAGGCCATCGGGACGGGCTTCGGTTTCGTGGCAGGCTGCGGCGAGGGCGCTGCCGCGCGCTGCTGGGCGGCGATCGACGCGGCCAGCGCCGCCACACAGAGCGCGGTTGCTGCCGCGGGTCTCGACCAGATCGCTCGTGTCATCGACGATTCTCCAGGGGGGCGGAACGGACCGGCAGATCCGCCTACGCCGCTATCCGCGGGCCGCAGGCCATCGGCGGGCGAACGGGCGGACACCGAGTGACGCGCCTGGCGGACCGCGGCCGCCCCCGCGGGCGGCCGGGTTCGGTGGGGCCTGGACCGGGAGGACCTACTGCCCGACCGGTTCGTCCGCCTCGAAGCCGGCGGCAGCCCCGTCGTCGGGCGGGACCTTGTCCATCATTGCCTTCACCAGTTCCTGGTGCTCCGTCTCCTCGGCTCGCAGTTCCTCGAAGAGCGTCCGCACGTCGCGGTTCTCGATGTAGGCCAGCGCCGCGTCGAAGAAGTTGTAGGCCTTGACCTCGCTTTCGAGCGCCACTTCCATGGCTTCGCGCGCGGTCATGAACATGCGCGGCTGGTCGTAGTCGGGAGCTTCCACGTCCCAGAGCAGGTCGCGCGACACCCGAACCGGTGCGTTTCCGAACAGCGCCCGGCGGCGTTCGAGCAGGTCGGCGCCGTGCTTCGCCTCGTTGCCCGCCATCGTCGCGAAGAACTGGGCCGCGTCCGCGGTGTGGTGAAGCGTGAGGTTGTCGGTGAACTCCTCGTAGCGCTCCCTGGCCTCCTCCTCGATGAGGATGGCGAGGTCGAGTGCGTCCTGCAGCGACAGCGTCGAGAAGTCGATGTTGCGCATGAACGTACTGTGCCGGAGACCGTCGCAGCGTGTCAACAGACCTGCCTCCTAGAGCTCCACCTGGATGCCGATCTCGACGACCCGCTCGGGCGGGATCTTGAAGAAGGCGGTGGCGCGCTGCGCGTTGCGCGACATCAACGCGAACAGCTTCTCCCGCCAGATGAACATGCCCGGCCGCCCGGTGGCGAGCAGCGTCTCGCGGCCGAGGAAGAACGCGGTCTCCGGGATGTCCACCTGCAGGCCGGACTCCGGGGGCAGGTTGCCGAGGGCCAGCGGCACGTCGGGCTGCTCCATGAAGCCGTAGTCGAGCGTCACGCGGAAGAAGCGGTCGCCGAGCCGCTCCACCTGCGCGCGCTGCCCGGGCGCCACGTGCGGGCTCTCGGTCGTCGTGACGGTGAGCAGGATCACCTGGTCGTGCAGCACCTTGTTGAATTCGAGGTTGTGCAGCAGCGGCGGCGGGGCGCCCAGCGACGTGCCCGTCATGAAGACCGCCGTGCCGGGCACGCGCAGCGGCGGGTGCCGCTCGAGCCGCTCGAGCAGCCGCGTCAACGGGAAGGCCCGCTCGCGCAGGCGTTCGGCGAGGACGCCGCGTCCCGTCTTCCACGTGGAGAGCAGCGTGAAGATCAGGAGCGCGATCCCCAGCGCCACCCAGCCGCCGTGCAGCACCTTGAGCGCGTTGCCCGTGACGAACGCGAGGTCCGCCAGCAGGAAGAAGACCGCGATCGGCCCTGCCACCACGCGGCCCCACCCCCACACCTGCCGCGCGATGACGTAGGCGAGCGCCGTGGTGATCGTCATGTTGAGCGTGACCGCGATGCCGTACGCGGCGGCCAGCCGGCTCGACGATCCAAAGCCGACCACCAGGGCCATCGTCGCCAGCATCAGCGCGTAGTTGATGGACGCGACGTACACCTGGCCCATCTGGCTCGCCGACGTGAACTCGATCTTCATACGCGGGCAGTAACCCAGCTGCACCGCGTTGCGCGTGAGCGAGAAGACGGCGGAAATCAACGCCTGGGACGCGATGACGGCGGCCGCGGTGGCGAGGGCCACCAGCGGCACCAGGGCCCATGCCGGGGCGAGCCGGTAGAAGGGGTTCTGGGCCGCGGACGGGTCCCTGAGCAGCAGCGCGGCCTGGCCGAAGTAGTTGAGCATCAGCGCCGGTTGCGCGATCAGGAACCACGCCAGCCGAATCGGGCGCTTGCCAAAGTGCCCCATGTCGGCGTACAGCGCCTCTCCCCCGGTGACGACCAGGAAGACCGAGCCGAGCACGAGCACCGAGCGGCCGCCGTGCGCGGCGAAGAAGCCGACCGCGTAGGCCGGGTTGATCGCGCGCAGGACCGACGGCTCGCGGACGAGCGCGTGCAGGCCCAGCACGCCGATCGTGACGAACCAGACCACCATGACCGGGCCGAACATCTTTCCCACCGCCGCCGTCCCGCGCGACTGCACGACGAAGAGGCCGAACAGCACGACCAGCGTCAGCGGCACGATGTACGGCGTGAAGATCGGCGTCGATTCGCTCAAGCCCTCCATGGCGCCCAGCACGGTGATCGCCGGCGTGATCATGCCGTCGCCGTAGAGCATCGAGGTGCCGAAGAGGCCGAGCCCGAGCAGGAACGCGCGGCTGCTGGGCCCCCGGTAGTGACCCGGGATCAGCGCCATCAACGCGAGCGTCCCTCCTTCGCCGCGGTTGTCCGCGCGCATCACGAACCCGAGGTACTTCAGGGAGATGACGATGACGAGCGACCAGAAGACGAGCGAGAGGACGCCGAGGACGTTGGCGGCATCCGGGGCGACGCCGTTCGGGCCGAAGCACTCCCGGAGCGCGTAGAGAGGGCTCGTTCCGATGTCGCCGAAGACGACCCCAAGTGCGGCCAGCACCAGGCCGCGATGGGCCGACACCGGCTGTTGATTGCGCGCCGCAGACATGCAGCCCCCGATTGTACCTGAAGCACGTGCGGGGGACGTGACATAGGGCGCGGCGCTTGGCGGGGAGTAGAATGCGAGCGCGATGTCGGCACCACAGGCATCGATCCGAGAACGACTGGAGGAACACTGTGATTCGACGTGCGCTGGTGCTCGCGGTGATGATGGCGTCGGTGGTCGCGGGACAGGAGCCTGGAACGACCCCGGCCAAGCCCGATCCCTTCGCGCCCGTCCGGTTCATGGTCGGCACGTGGAAGGGGGAGGACTCGGGCCAGGCGGGGCACGCCAGCAGCGATCGCACGTACGCCTTCGAGATGGGCGAGGCGTTCCTGGTGGCGCACAACACCGCCGTCTACCCGCCGCAGGCGCAGAACGCGAAGGGCCAGACGCACCGCGATGCCGGCTTCATCAGCTACGACAGGGTCCGGCGCGTGCTGGTGTTTCGCCAGTTCCACAGCGAAGGGTTCGTGAACCAGTACCTGCACGACGTCGCCGCCAGCCGGCCCGACACCGTCGTCTTCGTGACCGAGGTGATCGAGAACATGGGGCTGGGGTGGCGCGCGCGGGAGGCCTACCGGCGGACCGGGCCCGACACGATGGTCGAGACCTTCGAGCTGGCGGAGCCGCGCAAGCCGTTCGAGGTCTACTCGGTCTGCAAGCTCACGCGGGTCAAGTAGGGCGGTGCCCCCCAGCCCAGGTTCAGCCGCGCGAGCCGCGCGCCGGGAGAGCGGGATGAGCGGGGCCGACGGCTGCACGGGTTTCGTCTCCCGCCGGTGACGATCGTCCTCTGGATGCGTCCACCTGATCCATTCCACGCGACTGCGGCGGCCACCAGCGATACGACGTCGAAGAGAAGTGCGGGCCGCGCGGTCGACGAAATGGCGCACGAAAGGCCGATGCGCCCCGGCCGTCGAGCCCGGTTGGCCCGGCGGCCGCGCGGGCCAGCCGCATGGCATCGTCGATGCAGACCTGGGCTGTGGGAATCACAGCTGAACAAGGAGGACGTCATGCGTCGGTGGATTGTCCCGTCCGGACTCGCAGTCGTGCTGGCCGCCGGTGTCGCGTTCGCCGCCACCTCAGCCGAGGCGGCCGAGCATTCGTCGGCCCGGGCGGTCAAAGGCCTGGTGGCCGCCAGCGAGTCGTCCTCGCCGGGCGCGTTCCAGGCATGGATGGACTTGCAGGCGCTGTATGACGAGATCAGCCAAGTCGACGTGCCGTACGTGACCCAGGCGGATCTCGATCAGTTCCACGACGTGCTCTACACCCCGGACTGGGTGTTCGTGGACGTCGACCGCAAGACGCACACGTGGGCCCAAGAGCAGGCGCTGGAGGCGCGGTCGGGGCCGCCGGACTCGCTCGTCCAGCTCATCGAGCGGCTGACCTTGACGCCCGATGGCGCCACCGCGGTCATCTCGGCCACCTCGGTGCGCACGATCGTCGACGCCGTGGGCGAGTACGGCCGCCCGGGCGGCTCGCACACGCTCACGGACACCAGCGTCTACCGCGATCGCTGGGTCAAGGTCGGTGACGAGTGGAAGCTGAAATCGCGGGAACAGCTGAGCCCCACTCGCGTGGCGCTCGACAAACCCGAATGGACGCTGGACGAGCCTCTCAGCGCGAAGTGACGGACGCAGGATGCCGCAGAACGATCGGCGCTCTGCATGCCTGCTCCGGGCCGCCGTTTTCCAGGCGGCCTGAGACCAGCGGCGCCGGCGCACGGCCGGGTGGGCCGCGGTAGCCCCACCCGGCGGTGCGGAAGACGTGTTCCCCTGCGGTCCTTCCCGCCGCCCGGCCCCGGGAAGCCGCCCTCCCAGCAGCCGTTCGAGCAGGCCACGTCGCTCCTGCCGTCGATGCCCACGCCGCCGAACGTGACGCTCCCCGCCACGCCGCCGGGCGCCGTGATCGCCCCGGTCATCGCGTCGAGGTCGCGGGCGTCCGTGGTGCGCCCTGCTGGCGTGCGGGGCCAGGCCCCACGCAGACGACGCGGTCCCCCGCTCGTTCCGTGGTATCGTTCGCCACCCGGAGGACTCGTCTCATGGCTCACGTTCGACGACGTCTGGTAATCCTGGCTGGTCTGCTGGCCTTGGCGCTTCACGGTTCGTCGCCCTCGGCGCAGGCACCCGCGGCGGCGCCCACGCGCCCGCCGGCCGCGGCGCGCGTCACGTCCCCCCTGCAGGAATGGGGGCACAGCATCGGCGACGACTACTTCCTCGCCACCTATCAGCAGGCGGTGAAGTACTGGCAGAAGCTCGAGCAGCAGTCGCCGCGCGTCCACGTCATCGACATCGGCACGTCCTCGGAAGGCCGGCCGATGATGATGGCCATCGTGACCGCGCCCGAGAACTACGCGAAGCTGGCGCGCTACAAGGCGATCGTCGGCCGCCTGGCGAACGCCGAAGGGCTCACCGACGATCAGGCGAGGGCGCTCGCCAGCGAAGGCAAGTCGGTCGTGTGGATCGACGGCGGGCTGCACGCCACCGAGACCGTCGGCGCGCAGCAGCTGATCGAGCACGTCTACCAGATGGCGAGCCGCACGGACGAGGAGACGCTGCGGTTCCTGCGCGACGTGATCCAGTTGTGCACGTTCGTGAACCCGGACGGGATGGACCTCGTGTCCGACTGGTACATGAAGCGCGGCAACATGAACCTCCCGGTGCTCTACAACAAGTACGCGGGCCACGACGACAACCGCGACTTCTACATGTCGGCGATCGACGAGACGACCAACATCAACCGGGTGTTGTACCGCGAGTGGTACCCGCAGGTGGTGTACAACCATCACCAGACCGGCCCGGCCGGGACCGTGATGTTCTCCGCGCCGTTCCGCGACCCGTTCAACTACTTCCAGCACCCTTACGCGATCTCGGCGATCGACACGGTCGGTTCGCTGATGCGGGAGCGGTTCTACAGCGAGGGCAAGCCGGGCGTGACCACCCGCGAAGGCATGTCCTACTCCACGTGGTTCAACGGCGGCCTGCGCACGACGGCGCACTTCCACAACATGATCGGGATCCTCACCGAGACCATTGGCAATCCGACGCCCATCGCCATCCCGTTCGTGCCGAACTACCAGGTGCCCAGCTCGAGCATCTACTGGCCGATCCAGCCGCAGTCGGTATGGCACATGCGGCAGTCGATCGACTACTCGGTGACGGCCGACCGGGCCATCGTGGACTACGCCTCGCGCTACCGCGAGAAGGTGCTGTTCGACATGTACTGGATGGGGCGCGACGAGATCCGGTGGGGCAGCGAGGACCACTGGACCTTCACGCCGCACCGCATGGCGAAGGTGCAGGACGAGCTGGTCGCCAGGGGCGTCATCCCCGCGGCGCAGGCGGCGCAGATCCCCGGCGCGGCCAGCACGATGACGGCCGGCGGCGGGCCGCGGGGCGGCGGCCAGCGCGGCGGGGCCTCGAGCGCGCTCTACGACGCCCTGCGAGCCAAGGACCTTCGCGACGCGCGCGGCTACGTCATCCCGTCCGATCAGCCCGACTTCGCCACGGCGACGAAGTTCGTCAACGCGCTGATCAAGACCGGCATCACCATTCACAGGGCGACCGCGCCGTTCGTCGTGAACGGCAGGCAGTACCCGGCCAACTCGTACGTCGTGAAGACCGCCCAGGCGTTCCGGCCGCACGTGCTCGACATGTTCGAGGCGCAGGACCATCCGGACGACATCCCGTACCCCGGCGGGCCGCCGACGCCGCCCTACGACGCCACCGGCTACACGCTGGCGTACACGATGGGCGTGCAGTTCGACCGCGTGCTCGACGCTTTCGACGGGCCGTTCCAGAAGATCGCCGGCTTCGCCAGGGTCCCGGCGGGGGCGGTGAAGGCCGCAGCGACGCCGGCCGGCTTCTACTTCTCGCACAAGATCAACGACAGCTTCATCGCGGTCAACCGTCTGCTGAAGGCGGGCCAGCCGGTGTCGTGGCTGGCGACCGGGCCGATGGGCCCGGGGACGTTCTACGTGGTTGCGAACGCTGCGACGCTGCCGATTCTGCAGAAGGCGTCGGCCGACCTGGGCATCACCTTCGAACCGGCGGCGTCGGCGCCGACCGGCGCGATGGCCGCGCTGAAGCTGCCGCGGATCGCGCTCTTCGACCGGTACGGCGGCCTGATGCCGTCTGGCTGGACGCGGAAGGTCCTCGAGGATTTCGAGTTCCCGGGCTTCGATGCGAAGGCGGTCAACTTCGTGTTTCCCCCCGACCTCGATGCCGGCAGCCTGCGCGCGAAGTACAACGTGATCATCTTCAACGGCGGCGGCTTCGCGGGCGGCGCGCGCGGCGGCGACGCCGCGCCGGGCGGCGGCCAGGCGGGCGCCCCGCAGCAGGGCCAGCGGGCGGGCTTCACGCCCGAACCGATTCCCGCGGAGTTCGCCAGGCGCCAGGGGCAGGTGACGCAGAAGACCGTCGCGGCCCTCGAGCAGTTCGTCGAAGAGGGCGGGACGCTGATCGCCATCGGCACGCAGGCGATGGCGGCGGCGCAGGAGTTCGGCCTGCCGATCACGAACCACCTGGTGGAGAACGGCAAGCCGCTTCCGCGCGAGAAGTTCTACGCGCCGGGTTGCGTGCTGCGCATCGCCGTCGACGACACCAACCCGGTGGCGCACGGCCTCGGCAGGCAACTCGACGTGTTCTTCCAGAACGACCCGGTATTCGCGCTCGCACCCGACGCGGCGGCGAAGAACACGACGTCGATCGGGTGGTTCGCCGACAAGGCGCCGCTGCGCAGCGGCTGGGCGTGGGGCGAGGCCTACCTCGACAAGGGCGTGCAACTGGTGTCGAGCAGGGTGGGCAAGGGGCGGATCCTCATGTTCGCGCCGGAGGTGCTGTTCCGCGCCCAACCGCACGCCGCGTTCAAGCTGCTCTTCAACGGCGTCTACCTCTCGGTGGCCGAGGGGCTCGACTAGGCGGTCGGCTGCCGGTTCGCGGCCGGCGGCTTCACGCGCGACGCCGCCAGCCGCCACCGACTCGCCATCGCGGGTCGCTCGCCTAGAACCGGAAGGTGGCCGGACGGAACCTCGAGCGTCCCAACGTGGGCGTCGTTTCCCCGGCCCCCGTGTCGCCCATCGAGATGTCGCCAGGGAGCAGCGGCCGCTCGGGCAGCGTGTACTTGATGTCGACCGACTTCCCGTCGCGGAACAGCGTCATCGACACGTCGCCGCCGACCTTCAACTCCCCGAGGGCGGCGACGATGTCGTCGGGCGTCTTCAGCGTGTGCCCGTTCATCTTCGTGACGATGTCGCCGCCGACCAGGAAATCGTGGCCGGCAATCGTGATCTCGAGGCGGCCGCCTTCCATCTTCGCCCCCTCCGCCGGGCTCCCCGGCTCGACGACCTCCACGAGGAAGCCGGTGGTCAGCGGTACGTTCAACAGACTCTTCAAGTCGTCGTCGACGTACTGCCCGTGGAACCCGAGCCACGGCCGGATCAGGCGCTGGTCGCGGGCGAGCGCCGGCAGCACCTCCTTGATCAGGTTGATCGGGATGGCCAGGCCGATGCCCTGCGAATCGGCAATCACCGCCGTCGTCATCCCGATCGCCTCGCCGCAACGGTTCAGCAGCGGCCCGCCCGAGTTGCCGTGGTTGATCGGCGAGTCCACCTGGATCATCGGCTCGGTCTGCGAGAAGAACGTGACGGGCAGGATGCGGTTGACGGCCGACACGATCCCGTGTGTCAGTGTCTGGCTCAGGCCGAGCGGGTTGCCGATGGCCAGCACCTCGTCGCCGGTGCGCACCGCGCCCGAGTCTCCCATCGTCAGCGTCGGCAGCGTGCCGGAGGTCGGCGTGGGGATCTGGAGCACCGCGATGTCGAAGATCGGGTCGGCCGCAACCAGCCGGGCCGGCAGGGACGTGCCGTTGTCGAGCGTGACGGTGAGGGCCTGCCGGCCGAAGGCGACGTGCGAATTGGTCAGGATGACGCCGCTGGAGTCGATGATGAACCCCGAGCCGACCACGTGCTCGACGCGGTCGGTGGCGCGGTAGGGGTTGATCGTCGATCCTTCGATGTAGACGACGGCGTCGGACACGCGTTCGTAGATGGAGGTCGCGCTCTCGCTGCAGGTGCGCTCTTGCGCAGCTGCGGTCGAGGCGAGCGCGCCGAGGACGCCGAAAGCCGCGGCAGCCGCGGAGAGTGCGCGCCAGGTCGAGGGCATTGTTTGCATGGAAGACAGCCTCAAGCAGATCTGATGCCGGCTCAACAGCCCCTTGCGGAACGTGTCGGCGGCCGTCGGGGATGTTCGCGGTGTCTTCTGTCGGGGACACCACCAGCTCATCCGTACCGGCTTCCGAATCCCCACGCCCGCATCGCGGGCTACGCCACGGTCAGCTCCAACTCGACCTCGAGGCTGAGCACCTTCGAGATCGGGCAGCCGGCCTTCGCGGCCGCCGCCGCTTCCTCGACCGTCGCCTTGTCGGCGCCAGCGGCGCGCACCGTCGTCTGCAGCAGGCTCTTGGTGAGCGTGCCGTTTTCGAACGTGATCGTGCACCGGGTGTCGATCGACTCGGGCGTGATTTGCCGGTTCCCGAGCTGCGCGCTGAACGCCATGCTGAAGCAGCTGGCGTGCGCCGCGGCAATCAGCTCCTCGGGGTTCGTTCCTGGCGCGTCCTCGAACCGGGTCCGGTAGGTGACCTTCTGGTTCGTGATCGTGCCGCTGGCGACGCTGAACGTGCCCAGCCCGTCTTTCAATCCGCCCTTCCACGTGGCATTCGCAATACGTTTCATCGAAGAGTCCTCCTTGTCGTGGCCGTCCGCGGTCATCCCTCGGATCAGCCCCGCTACAACGATACCATTCCCGGGACGGCTGAACCGTTATTGCGCGCCCAGCGGTTCGAGGAGGTGGAACCGCCGCTCGCGGATCTCGGCGATGAAGAGAGGGCGTCGGGCGTCGTGATCGTCGCCGAGGGTGAACGCCCCGGCAATCCCGCCAAACTCCCTGCGCTCACGGATGGCTCGGTCCAGGTACGCCTTCACCCCCTGCCGGCTGTACCCGCCTCCGAGCACCGCATCGCGCAGCAGGTAGATCGCGTCGTACGACAGCGCCTGGGCGGAATCCGCGGGCTCGCCGGTCTCCGTCCGAATCCGGCCGACGAATCGCGCGACGTCCGGTCGGCTCTCGTCGAGGTGCACGAACTGCGACACGCGGATGCCGTCCGGCGAACCCGTCGTCTGTCGCGGGAACGCGTACTGGGCCAGGTCGTCGCTCCCGAGGATGGCCGCGTCCAGCCCGGCCTCGCGGATGGCATCGACGGTCCACGTGGCGGCGGACACGCGCTGGAACAGCACCACCAGGTCGACGCCGCCCTGCTTCATGTCGCGGACCGCTTCGCGAATCGTCTCCCGGTCGTCGGGCTGCAGGGCGTTGCGGTGCGCCGCGGTGGCCACGATCGTCGCGCCCAGCGAGCGCGCGCGGTCCTCGAAGAGCCGCGCGAGGCCGCGCCCGTAGTCGTCGTTGACGTAGACGATCCCGAGACGGGCCTTCTTCCAGGTCCTCACCGCGTAGTCGGCCAGTGCCGGGCCCTGGACCGCGTCCGACAGGCACACGCGGTACGTCCACGGCCCGATGCCGGTGATGGCCGGGCTGCTGGCAATCGCCACGATCTGCGGAATGGCGTCGCGGTTGTACGACGGCGCCGCGGTCAGCGTCGCCGCGCTGTCGCTGTGTCCGACGACGGCGACCAGGTAGGGAACATCGTTGAACCGTGCCGCCCTTTGGACGACCGCCGCCGGGTCGTAGGTCGCGGCGTCGTCCGGGTCGAGGCCGACGAGTTCGAGCGGCACGCCGCCGATGCCGCCCGCGGCGTTGATCTCGCGCGCGGCGAGCCGCAGGCCCGGGTAGGAGTTGACGCCCATGCCGACGCCGATGACGACCTTCGGAGGGCGTCCCGAGCCCCAGGCGCCCGCGAGGCCGGTCAGCAGGAGGACGACGACGCAGGCACGCCGCGGCTTCATTCGTGCACTCTCACGTTCTTCAACGTCTCGCGCACGGCCGTCTCGTACTCGTCGTACCTGAACGGCTTGCTGATGTACGGAGCCCCGGTGCGCGCGAAGAAGGTCTGCGAACCGACGCTGACCATGTCGCCCGACGTGAACAGGAACCGCGACAGCAGCGTGGGCCGATGCTCGCGCACCCAGTCGTAGAGCGCGATTCCGTCCATCCCGGGCATGCGGACGTCGGAGACGATCAAATCGACGGCGCACTCCCCGAGACAGGCGATCGCCTCCTGGGCCGTCGTCGCCTGGACGACGTCGTGCCCCATCTTCTTCAGGAAGGCCGCTTGCAGCCTCACGAGCGGCTTCTCGTCGTCCACGACGAGCACCCGCGCGGCGGATCTCGCCGTTGGCGCGCCGACGGCGGCCGGCGGCACCTGGGCGGCGTTCGCGTGCGATGCCGAAGGCCCGGCCGCCCGCGCCCACTCGGCCGCGGCGCTGATGTGCTCCCGCCGTCCTGCCGGGAGCGTGACGGCCACGCGCGCGCCGCGCCCGGTGTTTTCTGCGGTGATCTGCCCGCCGTGTTCGCGCACGATCCCGTAGCACACGCTGAGGCCGAGCCCCGTGCCCTTCCCGACCGCCTTCGTCGTGTAGAAGGGATCGAAGGCGCGTGCCGGGTCGCGGAAGCCGGCGCCGTCGTCGAGGAACTCGAGCGAGACGCGGCCGTCGTGAGCCTTCGTACGGACGGTGATCGTGCCCGGCCGCCCCGTTTCGGCGATCGCGTCGGCAGCGTTGTTGAGGAGGTTCAGGACGACCTGCTGGACCTTGTCGCGGTCGGCCATCGCCACCGGGGCAGAGAGGTCGAACCGGCGATCCAGGCGGACGCCGCCCGTGTCGAGCTCGTAGGCGCGCAGCGCCAGCGTCTGGTCGACGGCGGCGTTGAGATCGAAGGCCTCGAGCCGCGGCTCCCGCTTCCGTGCGAACTGCAGCAGGTTGTCGACGATCCGCCGGCAGCGTTCCGTCTGCGTGTCGACCTGTACGAGCAGGGTTTCGACGTCCGCCCGGTCGGCGTTGCCCGCCAGGCGCATGCGTGCCAGCTCCGTGAAACCGACGACGGCCGCGAGCGGGTTGTTCAACTCGTGCGCGACGCCGCCGACGAGAAGGCCCATGGCCGACAGCTTCTCGGACTGCAGGAGCTGCTCCTGGACCTTCTCGAGTTCCGCGGTGCGCTCCTCCACCTTGCGCTCGAGGCTGCCGTAGTTGTCGGCGAGCGACTCGGCCATGAAGTTGAAGCCGCAAATCAAACGGCCGATTTCGTTGGGAGGTTCGCCCGGCACCCTGGCGGACAGATCGCCGACGCGGATCCGATCGGACGCGTCGAGGATGGCCGCCACCGGCTGCAGCACGCGGCGCCTCAACGTGAATGCGGTGGCGGCGGCGGCGAACAGCAGCGACAGGAGCAGGGCGCCGGATGCGAGGTCGCCCTGGCGGGCCAGGCGATCGATCTGGGCGAGGAGGGCGTTCAGCCGCGCCAGTTGGGCGCCATCCAGCTTCTCGAACTCCTCACGCAGGTCGGTCTCGAGGACGTGCACGTCGCGCAGGCCGGTGAGCGCCCGCCGGTCGCTGCTCTCGCCGAGTGTCGCCGGGGTGGCCGCGCCGGCAAGCTCCCGGTAGATCCGGACGGCGCGGAGTCCGATCTCGGACTGGAGGCTCTTGATCCGGTCGACCGTCAACCGTTCGTCGGTGCCGATGTCGAGGCGCTGGTAGTCGGTGCAGGCCTCGCCCATCTCGTAGCCGATCCAGCGGAGCCGCTCGGGGAACGAGGGATCCAGGTTCTCCAGTTGCTGGTTCAGGAGGGCGATCTGCTCGGCATTCCCGCGCGTCAGCCGCTGGCTGATCCGTTCGATGCGCGCCGCCGAGGAGAGCAGCCTCGCCCCTTCGGCGGTCTGCCGGGTCAACTGATGGGAGAAAGCGATGCCAAATGCGACGGCGAGCAGCGGGGGGGCACAGACGAGAAGGTAGAACTGTCGGGCGATGCTCATGGCCGGTGCGGTCACCGCATTCTGACACAGATGCGGGTCGCGGAAGGAGCCTCGGCCCGCCGCACGACGCGTCAGCGCATCCCGAAGCGCGCCAACAGCTTGCCGGTGATCCTGTTCAACGGATGTGCGCGGCGGAGGGAGGGAAACGGCGGCGGCTTCCGGATGCCGAGCCGCCGCAGCTCGTCCATGATCAGGTTGTACTCCCGGCGCCGGCCGTTGCGCGGCCAGTCGGTGGGATTTGCGGACTCGGGGCCCGCGTTCCTGGAGATTCCCCGCCAGAACGTGGCGATCGCCTTCGGCTTGTCCCCAGCCAGGAGGAGAATCCGGCCGAGGTTCAAGTAGTGCGCGGGATGTTCCGGTTCCGCCGAGAGCGCGGCTTGGCAGAGTCCCATCGCCTCGCGCACCTCGCCGCGTTCCTTCGCCATGCAGTAGGCGAGGTAGGACCTGGCAATCGGCGTCGTCAGAAACGCCGGCGTGCCCTCGAGCACGATGAGGCCACGCAAGGTGTCGCCGCGGTCGATCGCCGCGACCGCTCGCGGGACCGCGTCCAGTCGCCCGGCGTCCAACGCATCGGCTACGTCGTACATCCCCTCACCACCTTTCGCACTCCGCCGAATACCAGGCCGGCCCGCGGCCCGGGTGCGGAACGGTCGCCACGATTACAGGTACCGTCCGCGAACGCGATGCGCGAGAGCGGCCCGATTCCTCTTGCCAGCATCGACGCCGACGCGGCCGACGCCGTTGGTTGGGCAACCGGAGCCCACTGGGGCAGGCGGGTCATACTGCAGGACGCGTGCCGCGCCAGTGTCTCGTTGCGCGACAGGCCGTGGCCGGGGGGACCGGGGCCGCCGGCTTGACCCGGGTTCGGGGCATTGCTATGGTTCGTGGGCCTCCGGAGGTCGTACCTCATGCGCCACGTCGTGCGTCGCAGAGCCTTCATCCTCGTGCTGCCGGCCTGCCTGGCGGTCGTTTCACTGAGCGGACAGACGCCTTCGGGCCCGACGCCGGCGGTCGATCGGCCCGCGCCCAAGGACTTGAAGTCGCTGCTGACGCCGCGCGCCAGCGAGATGCGGCTCGTGGCGACCCGCTACGCGCTCGACCGCGCGACGCTCGGCGGCAACTACCTTGGCGGGGGACGCGGCGGGCAGGCGCGAGGCGGCCAGGATGCGCGGGCACCCGAGCCGCTCTCGCCGGCGCGCCTCGCACGGCTGAAGCGGTTCGACCTCGACTGGCGGGCGGCGCTTGCCGCCCTCGACCCGGCCCGGTTGTCGCCGGCCGCGCGCGCAGACCTCGAGGAGCTGCGGCGGACGGTGACCGCCAACCTCGCGCTGTCGGATGCCGACGGCGCCTTGCTGGCGCGCCTCGCCCCGCTGGTGCCGTTCGCGTCGTCGATCGTCCGACTGGTCGAATCGCGCATCCGCCTCGAAGACATCGACCCGGAGGCGGCTGCGGGAACGCTGACCGAGCTGGCGAGACAGGTGGCGGCCGTGAGCGCGACGCTCGAATCGGGCCTCGCGCCGAACCCGGGACCGGACGCCCTCCGCGTGCCGACCGAGGTCGCCCAGCGCGGCCAGTCCGCCGTCGACACGCTGCGTTCCGCGCTGCACGAGTGGTTCACGTTCTACGGCGGCTACGACCCGCTGTTCACCTGGTGGAACGGCCTGCCGTTCGAGAAGGCCGATGCCGCACTGCAGGCGTACTCGGCGTTCCTGAAGGACAAGATCCTCGGGGGGCACTCCGGTGCGGCGAGTGTCGGGCAGCCTTCCGACACGGCGGCCGGGGCACCAGGTTCCGACGTTCCCGCCGTTGCTCCAGCCCCCGCGCCGACTTTCCCCTCGGTGCCGGACCTGAACGCGCTGCTGGCGCTGCCGCAGGACGAGATGACCGATATCGTCCAGCGCTTCCGAGGCCCGGCAGCGTCCGGCGGCCGCTCCGGCGGCCGCGGCGAGGCACCGCGAGCCCCGCCCGGAGAGGCGCGCGGCGCGGCGCCGTCTGCGCCGGCCGCAATCGCCCCCGTCGTCCGCAACCGTGCGTTCTACGAGAACTGGCTGAAGGCGCTGAAGACGCTCGACTTCGACAGGCTCACCCGCAACGCGCAGGTCGACTACCTCTTCGTCCGGAAGATGGCCGAACTGCAGATCGCGCGCGACGGCCAGGTGCTGCCCGAGAACCCGCCGCGCAAGGCCGACGCGAGCGGCATCGCCGGGCAGGCGCGCGGCCGGCAGGGCCTCATCGACGACCTGCAGGACGAGCTGATTCCCTACACGCCGGAGGAGTTGATCGCGATTGCCGAGAAGGAGTTCGCGTGGTGCGACGCCGAGGTGCGGAAGGCGTCACGCGACATGGGCTTCGGCGACGACTGGAAACGCGCCCTCGAGAAGGTCAAGACGATGCACCCGCCGCCGGGCGGACAGGTGGCCGTGATCCGCGACCTGATGTTCGAGGCGGTGGACTACCTGCGGGCGCACGACCTGCTCACCGTCCCCGCCGTGGCGGCCGAGTCGCTGCACATGATCATGATGACGCCCGAGCGGCAATTGGTGAACCCGTTCTTCACGGGCGGCGACGAAATCAGCGTGTCGTACCCGACCGACACGATGGAGTACGAGGCGCGGCTCCAGAGCATGCGCGGCAACAACACGCCGTTCTCGCACGCCACGGCGTTCCACGAGATGATCCCGGGGCACAACCTCGTGTTCTACATGACGGCCCGGTATCGCGGCTACCGGCCGCCGCTCGGCGGCAACAGCCCGTTCTACAGCGAGGGCTGGCCGCTCTACTGGGAGCTGACGCTGTACGACAAGGGCTTCCACGACACGCCCGAGAAGAAGATCGGCGCGCTGTTCTGGCGGATGCACCGCTGCGCGCGGATCATCTTCTCGCTGAGGTTCCACATGGGCGAGTGGTCGCCCCAGGAGTGCGTGGACTTCCTGGTGCAGCGCGTCGGCTTCGAGCGCGAGAACGCGATGGGGGAGGTGCGCCGCTCGTTTCAGGGCGACTACGGCCCGCTCTACCAAGCCGCCTACCTGCTGGGCGGCATCCAGCTTCGCGGGCTGCGCCGCGAACTCGTGGACAGCGGCGTCATGGGAGAGAAGGTGTTCCACGACGAGATCCTGCGGCAGGGCGCGATGCCGATTGCGCTGCTGCGCCTGGTGCTCGGCAGGCAGAAGCTGACGCGCGACATGAACGTGGACTGGCGGTTCTACGATTCGAAATGACCGCAGGGGGCCGCGCGTCAGCGCGCCGCGCCTTCTTCCGAGAGCAGGTAGGCGAGCAGCGCCATCGCGTTCGCGCCCAACTGCAGTTCGCGCGGGTGCACCTTGTCGAGCGTGTCGGTGCCCGAGTGGTGGACGTCGAAATACCGCTGCGAGTCGGGCACCAGGCTCACGAGGATCGTCCCGGGCCCCGCGAGGGGCGCGATGTCCACGCCGCCTCCCCCCGGCCGGATCCACTGCAGGCCGACCTGCTGGAGCAGCGGCTCCCACGCCGGGACCCGCGCCAGGGTGTCGTCCTTCGCGTCCACGCCGAAGCCGAGGGGCACGAATCCTCCGCGATCCGACTCGATGGCGGCGATGTGAGCGGACGACCGTCGCGACGGCCCCGGCCCTCGCGGCCGCGACCGCGCCGCCCGACTGCTGCTGCGCGGCGGCACGGCGGCGAGGCACGCGAGCAGCGCCGCGGCCGAGAGCGCGGTCACCGGACGGGCAGCCATCGGCATGGCGGTCCGGCCGCTCACTTCTTCGCCGCGGTCGCTTCGGGGAACAGCGTGACCTTCACGACGTTCGACGTGTCGAGGTACTGCCTTGCCGCGTCGCGGAGCCCGGCGGCGTTCAGCCGCTGGTACTGGCCGGGCAGCATGAAGAACTCCATCGGGTCCTCGCCCAGTTCGTAGCGCTCCATGATCTTGCCGGCCAGCCGGGCGTTCTCGGCCAGGTCCGTCTGGTGCCCGACCATCAGCGCCTCGCGGGCGTCGGTCACCTCGGAGTCCGTCGGCCCGTCGGCCCTCAGGCGCTCGATCTCCTTGAAGGCCGTGGCCAGCAACTCGTCGGTCCGCTCCGGGTCGCAGCCGAACTCGACCGTGACGCTGTAGCGCGGCTCGGGGATCTTGCTCGCGTTCGCGTCGACTTCGACGCCGTAGGTGCCGCGCAGCGCCTCGCGCAGCGACCGGCGCAGCCGTCCTTCGAGCACGATCGAGAGCGCGTCGAGCGCCACCTCGTGGGACGTGTCGAACTGCACCGGCCCGGTGAAGACCACCGCGGCCTCGCTCTTCGGCTCGATGCCCTTGCGGACGACCTTCTCGACCACGCCCCTGGGCGGCGTCACGCCATCGTTCTTCCACGTTTCGCGCCGGTTGAGCGCCGGCAGCGACGCGAGGTAGCGCTCGACGAGCGGCTTGATGGTCGCCACGTCGAAGCTGCCGGTGAACACGAAGGTGAAGTCGCTGGCGTCGGCGAAGCGGTCCTTGTAGAAGGCGAAGGACCGCTGCAGGTTCATCTCGTCCACGAGCTTCGGCGTCATCGGCCGGGCGCGGAAATGGTTCTGCGCGAGCGTCGTCGCCAGCGTCTGCCTGAATTCCCAGTCGGGGCTGGCCTGCTGGTTGGCCAGCATGGCCCGCATCTGCGCCGTCATCGCCGCGAACGCCTCGGGGTCGGCGCGAGGCTCCGTGAACGTCAGGTAGATCAGCTGGAACATCGTCTCGAGGTCCTTGGGCGACGCGCCGCCGCCCAGCCCCTCATCGGTGTCGCCGATGAACGGCGTCACGGAGACCGCCTTGCCCGCGAGCGAGTTGCGCAGCTGGATGACGTTGAAGGGGCCCAGTCCGCCGGCCCCGACGACCTGCGCGGCCGTGATCGCCGCCACGTAGTCCTTGTCGCTGGCCAGCGACGTCCCCCCCGGGCTGGTGGCGCGGAAGACCACTTCGTCCTGCTTGAAGGTGGTCGGCATGAGGACGACCTTCGCGCCGTTCGACAGGACCCACTCCTGGAGCCCGAAGTCGCTCTTCATCGTGGTGGCGACGACCTTGCCCGGTTCGGGCAGCTTGGCCATGAGCGGCTGGGTCGAGGCGACGTCCACGTAGGCCTTGATGTCGCCCGCGGCGGCGGCCTTCATCGCGGCGGCGAGTTGTGCGCTGTCGGGCACCGTCAGGCCCGGCTTCTTCGGCGCGTTCACCAGCACCACGCGGCTGCCGCTCGTCCAGTCCCGGGCAACCTTGTCCACCTCGGCGAGCGTGATTTCGGGCAGGAACCGCTGCACGAGGCCGTACTCGTAGGTCATCCCCGGCGTCGGCTCCTTCTGGGTGTAGGCCCGGATGAACTCGGCGGCCAGGTCGGCCGACTCTTCCTTGTCGCGTTCGGCGAACGCGCTCTCGTACCCGCGCAGGACGTCGCGCCGCTCGCGGTCGAGTTCGCCCGCCGAGAAGCCGAACTTCGCCGCGCGGACCGACTCGGTGACCAGGGCCGCCAGGCCGCGCGTGATCTGGTCCTCCTTGACGAGCGCCATCAGCGACGCGGCCTCCTTCGTGCGGACGAAGATGCCGCGCTCGGTCCCCGCCCGCAGGAACGGCGGGTTGGGCTTGAGGGAGATCTCGGAGAGCCTCGAGTTCAGCATGCCCGCGTACAGCCGCTCCACCTGCTGCTGGCGGTAGGCGCCCACCGTCGTCTGGTCGCGCAGCGGCAGCATGTTGTAGAGCGCCACCGTGGTCATCGTCGCCTCGGGGTCGGTGGCGATGGCGTAGAGCGTGTCGGCGTGATCGGGCACGTCGAAGCTCGGGCGCGGCCGCCGCTCGGGCGGCGCCGGGATCTTGCCGAACTGCTCGCGGATCATCCGCTCGATCTCGGCCTTGTTGAAGTCGCCGACCGCGATCACCGCCATGAGGTCGGGCCGGTACCAATCGTGATAGAAGCGCTTCAGGGCCTCGGGCTTGAACCCCTCGATCGCCTCCCGCGACCCGATCGGCGTCCGCTCGGCGTACCGCGAGCCCTTCAGCAGGACCGGGAACTGGACGTCCTGCATGCGCGCCGAGGCGCCGCGGCCCTGTCGCCACTCCTCGATGATGACGCCGCGCTCCTTGTCGATGGCGTCGGCGTCGAACGACAGGCCGTGCGCGACGTCGGCGAAGAACAGGAACGCCTTGCGGAGCGCCTCGGGGTTGTCGGTCGGCACGTGCAGCATGTAGACGGTCTCGTCGAACGACGTGTTCGCGTTGACGCCCGGCCCGAGCCGCATGCCGATCGATTCCATGAACTCGATGAGGTCCTGCTTGGCGAAGTGCTCGCTCCCGTTGAACGCCATGTGCTCCACGAAATGCGCGAGGCCGACCTGGTCGGGATCCTCCATGACCGAGCCGACGTTCACGACCAGCCGGAGCTCGGCGCGCTGACTCGGCCGCCCGTTCGCGCGGACGTAGTACCGCAGCCCGTTCGGCAGGTAGCCGATCGTGATTCTCGGGTCGACTGGGACGGGCTGGTCGAGCGCGATCGACTGCGGCGGCGCCGGCGCGGGCCGGTCCTGCGCGCTGACGATCCCGAGGGCGGCCACCAGGAGCGCGAGGCACAGCGCAGCCGACGGGTGCTTCGCGGGGACGAGCAGTTTCTTGAAGTTCACACTACGAGCTTACCAGCAATGGACGGATTCCACGTAGGCACCCAGGGTCGGCGGGCCGGGCCGCAGAGCCTGCGGGCCGGTGGACAAGACCCCCCCGATGGGCAAGACTGGTAGTGGGATCTTCTTCCGCTGCAGGGGCTGACGATGGCGCAACAGCACGAGGTCGGGCTGGTCGATCACGAGGCCGCGGCGGCCGCGCCGCGCGCGCTGGACGCATTTCGACGTTGGGGCTACCTCGAGGCGAACCTCGATCCGCTCGGGCTCGTTCGTCCGCCATCGCACCCGGACCTGCCCGCCGACGGGCCGATGGTCGAGCAGGCTCGCGCCTGGTATTGCGGCGCCATCGGCGTCGAGTTCATGCACATCCCGGATCCGGCGCTGCGGCGATGGGTGCAGGAGCGGATGGAGCGGCCGACGCCCCCGATCGACGTCCGGGCCGTGCTCGAGCGCCTCGTGCGCGCCGACCTGTTCGAGGAGGTCCTGCACGGCCGCTACCCGGGTTCGAAGCGTTTCTCGCTCGAGGGGGTGACTGGGCTCATTCCCCTGCTCGACGAGGTGCTGGAGGCCGGTGCGACCGCCGGCCTCGAGGAGGCGCTGATTGGGATGAGCCATCGCGGCCGGCTCAACGTCATGGTCCAGATCGTCGGCCGATCGGTGACCGACGTCTACGCGGGATTCGAGGACCCCGATCCGAGAAGCGTGCTGGGCAGCGGCGACGTGAAGTACCACATGGGCGCGACCGGCTCGTATCGGACGAAGTCGGGGCGCGACCTGCGGGTGAAGCTGGTGTCGAACCCCAGCCACCTCGAGGCCGTCTACCCGGTGGCGCTCGGCCGCACCCGCGCCCGGCAGGTCCGCGAGGGCGAGGGGGCCACGCGGCGCGTCATGGCGATCGTGCTCCACGGCGACGCCGCGTTCGCCGGCCAGGGGATCACGGCCGAGACGATGAACCTCTCCGACCTGCCGGGCTACACGGTGGGCGGATCGATCCAGGTGGTGGTGAACAACCAGCTGGGATTCACGACCTCCGATCGCGAGCTGCACTCGTCGCCGTTCTCGACGGACCTGGCCCGCCGGCTTCCCGTCCCGATCTTCCACGTGAACGGCGAGGACCTCCCGTCGATCGTCCGCGTCGCGCGGATGGCCACCGAGTTCCGCTACGCGTTCGGCCGCGACGTCGTCGTCGACCTCGTCGGCTATCGCCGCCACGGGCACAGCGAGGTGGACGACCCGACCATCACCCAGCCGCGCATGTACAAGGCGATCAAGGATCACGCGCCGCTCTGGCAGGTGTTCGCCGCGCGCGCGGGGATCGACCCGGGCGGCCTCCCGGCCGCGGTGCGCGCGGAGTTCGGCCAGGCCCAGGAGGACGCGAAGAAGATCACCGAGCGGGTGGCGTTGGCGCAGCTGCCCGCTTACTGGTCGGGCTTCGCCGGCGGCTGCCACCAGGCGTCGTACGAAGTGGACACCGGCGCGCCCATCGAGGAACTCGGGGCCGTCGGCGCGAGGCTCACCGCGTGGCCCGAGGGCTTCCACATCCACCCGAAAGTGAAGAAGCTGTTGGAGCAGCGCGCGGAGATGGCGGCCGGCAAGCGCGCCGTGGATTACGGGATGGCGGAGGCGCTGGCGTTCGGCAGCCTGCTCGCGCGGGGAACGCCGGTCCGCCTGACGGGGCAGGACAGCGAGCGCGGCACGTTCAACCAGCGCCACGCGGTGCTGGTGGACACCGACACCGAGGAGACGTTCATGCCGCTCGGCCACGTCTCGGAGGGCCAGGCGCGCTGCGAGATCCACAACTCGACCCTGTCGGAAGCGGCCGTTCTCGCCTTCGAGTACGGCTTCAGCCGCGACTACCCGGAGGCGCTCGTGCTCTGGGAAGCGCAGTTCGGCGACTTCGCGAACAACGCCCAGGCGATCATCGACCAGTTCCTCAGCGCGGGCGAGGACAAGTGGGGGCTGCTCTCGGGGCTGGTGCTGCTGCTGCCGCACGGGTTCGAGGGGCAGGGGCCCGAGCACTCGAGCGCCCGCATCGAGCGCTTCCTGCAGCTCGCGGGCGAGGACAACCTGCAGATCTGCCAGCCGTCCACCGCCGCGCAGTACTTCCACCTGCTGCGGCGCCAGGCGCTCCGCGCGTGGCGCAAACCGCTCGTCGTCTTCACGCCGAAGAGCATGCTGCGGCATCCCGGCTCCTCGTCACCGGTCGGGGACCTGACGCACGGCCGGTTCCACACCGTGCTGCCCGACGGCGACTCGCGCCCCGACGCGCGGCGCATCCTGGTCGGCACCGGGAAGATCGTGCACGAGCTGCGCGCCGAGCGCAGGCGGCGCGGCGACGCCACCACCGCGATTCTCGGCCTCGAGCAGCTGTACCCGTTCCCGATGACGCCGCTGACACGGGCGGTCGCCGCGTATCCCGACGCGCGGGAGCTGATCTGGGTGCAGGAGGAGCCGAAGAACATGGGGGCCCACTTCTACGTGATCCAGCGCCTGCGGACGATCTTCGGGTCGGGTGTGACCTCGGTGAAACGGCGGGCGTCGGCGAGTCCTGCGACCGGGTCGGGCAAGGCGCACCAGATGGAGCAGCAGGCGCTGCTCGCGCTGGCGTTCGCGACGGCGCCGGACATCAGGGCGGCAGGGGAGTGACGGCGCCGGGGGAACAGGGGCGGGGGACGGGGGACGAGGGACGTCTCAAGCGCCGTCCGGGCCCGCCAGCGCCGCCGCCACGAACCGTCCGTCGTGCGACAGGCTCACGTCGAAGCCGGCCACGGGGCGGCCTTCGCGCGAGATGACCGGCGCGCTCCAGCCCCACGCCCGCCACAGCCGCACGATCTCGGCGCCCTGCAGGTGCTGCTCCCATCGATCCATCAGACGCCGGGCGAGCAGGCGTGCGTGTTCCGACGCGGTCGAGTGGACCGACGCCCGCTCGGCGTGACTCAGCGCGCCCTGCAGCAACGGGCTGTCGCAGGCGACGCCCGCGAGCAGGCGCCGCGGCGCCTTGATCCGCTCCCAGTCGACGAGGGTCGGCCCGTCTCCCAGCCGCGCCAGCTGGCCGATGCAGTGAATGTACTCGCGCGCCGACTCCCAGCGCACCTTGATCTCGAGGTCGTCGAAGCGGACGCTCGCCCATTGGCCGAGCGCCTCCCCCGCCATCCGCTCCGGCTCGCCGGCGTCCCAGGAGACCACCTCGAACCGCTGGTGCGCGAACACCAGCCCCTCCCGGAGCTTGCTGGCGATCTTGAACGCCGTCTCCTTGGCCGCCCAGGTCTTCCACAGGGCGACGGTGGGCGCCGCCGCGGCGAGGATGCGCTCCCGCTCCTCCGGCGTGAACACCCGGTCCACGAACCGGCGGTCGAGTTCCTTGCCGGCCACGCCGGGTTCCGCCAGGTCGACGACGTCGTTACCGATCCACCATCGCGTCAGCAAAGTACTCGCGCTCCATCTCGCTCAGTTGCCGGATGATCTGCGTCGCCAGGTCGCGGTCGGCCCGCAGGCCCTGGAATCTCGTGGTCGGCGCCATCGTCTTCATGCGGATGAAGAAGGACTCGCCGCGCCGCGGGTAGTTGGTGTAGGCGCGCTGGCCGATGCCGCGCGCGAACAGGCACAGAACCCGCGCCGACGGCGATTCCTGCAGCATCCGGCCGACGCCGTACATGAAGTTCTCCGTGTCCACGCGCCCCACGCGGCTGCGCCCGCCCTCGGGGAACACCAGCACGGACTGGCCGCGCGCCATCAGGAACTTCACCTTGTCGAGCGACCGCCGCACTTCCTCGGGTGGACCTTTCCTCCGGACCAGCACGCACTTGCCGAAGTAGCCCAGGATCCGGATCCACAGGTTCACCGACATGTTGTACTTGTCGGGCAGGTTCCAGAAGAACCAGTCCGGGCGGAGGAACAGCCGCCACCCCGGAGCGAGCGCCCACTGGATGACCAGCGAGTCGACCAGCGTGAGGTGGTTCGCGCACACGAGCAGGGGCCCGCGCCCGGCCGTGGCCGCGAACTCGGCGCGCAGGCGCCGCATCCCCGGGACCTTGTAGCCCCGGAACCGGAGCCACCCCTCAAGGCTGTGGTACGTGAGCAGGACGCAGATCTGCGACACCAGTTCCTGCACCCGCAGCCCGAGGCGCACGTTCAACGGCAGCACGGCGTCAGTGGGCCGGCGCCGTCTTGTGCAGGATCATCTGGACCGCGTCGCCCAGCGTCCGGACCTTGTCGGCCGACTCGTCGTCCACCTCGATGCCGAACTCGTCCTCGAACGCGAGGATGATGTCCACGAGGCGGGCGGAATTGACGCCCAGGTCCTCGATGATCCGCGTGCCGTCGGTCGCCTCGCTGAACGCCGTGGTGTTCTTCACGAAGGGCTTGATGATTCCCACCACCTTGCCGAATGCCGTTGCGCTGTCCATGTCTGCTCCTTGGTTACGCTTCGTCGTACTTGCCGAAGATGAGGCAGCCGTTCACGTCGCCGAAACCGAAGCTCGCCTTCGCCATGATGCGCGGCGAGGCCTCGACCGTCCGGTGCGGAATGCTGGCCGCAAAGGGGGCGATGTCGGGGTGCACGTCTTCGCAGTTCAGCGAGCCGTGGATGAATCCCTTGTAGATCTGCAGCACTACGGCCACCGACTCGATGCCGCCCGCGGCGCCCAGGCCGTGGCCGATGAGCGACTTGGTGGAGTTGATCCAGGGAAACGCGTCCGGCCGCCGGCCCAGCGCGCGCTGCCACGTGCCGACTTCGAGCGGGTCGGCCATCGTCGCGGTCAAGTGGCCGTTGATCGCGTCGATCCGCTCGGGGCCGATGCCCGCCACCGCCAGCGCCGCCAGGACGCAGCGCCGCGCGCCCTCCGGGTTCGGCGCCGTCATGCTGCCGCCGCCCCGCTGTCCGCCGCAGTTCACGTGGCCGCCCAGGATCTCGGCGTAGATGCGCGCCCCCCGCGCCCGCGCCGACGACAGGCTCTCGACCATCAGCAGTCCCGCGCCGGACGCGGGCACGAAGCCGCCGGCCGACGCGCTCATCGGCCGCGACGCCGCCTCGGGGCAGTCGTTCGACTGCCGGGCGAGCACGCGCATCGCGTCGAAGCCGGCCCAGATGTAGTGCGACGAGCCTTCCGAGCCGCCCGCGATCACCCGGGTGGCGCGGCCGTCGCGCACCTTGAGGAACGCGTCGACGACCGCCTCGGTGCCGGTGGTGCACGCGCTGCTGTTCGTCGTCACCTGGCCGCCGAGCGCGAGCAGGCCGCCGACGCACGCGCTGACCGCACTGGCCATGGTCTGCTCGACGGACGTGCTGCCGATGCGCCGCACCTTGCCCTCGTTCACCTTCGGCACGACCCACTCGCCGACGGTGTCCACCCCGCCGATCCCGGTGCCGATGATGGCGCCGGTGTTCCAGTCGACGTCGTCGGACCCCGGTTCGGGCACCGTCAGCCCCGCGTCGCGCCAGCAGTCGATCGCCGCGATGCTGGCGAAGACCATGCCGCTGTTCAGCGCGCGCAGCGTGTCCTCGGAGAAGTACTGGCGCTTCAGGTCGTCGCTGATGTCGGGCACGCCGCCCACCTGGCAGCCGAATCCCAGGTCGCGCAGCTTCGCATGGAACCGGATGCCGGACCGCCCTTCGCGCAGCGCGCGTTCGAACGCCTCGAGGCCGTGCGCGTTTGCCGCGACCACGCCCATCCCCGTCACCACGACCCGCTCAGCCATGTCGAACCCCCACTCCCGCCGCCGTCGTCTGCGCGACGAGCGTCCCGTCGGCCGCGAACATCTGGATCTTCGCGCGCAGCTTGTGGCGGCGCCAGAACACGCGCTCGCCGCGGATCGTCACCGTTTCGCCCGGCGCCACCGACCGCAGGAACTCCGCGTCGGCCTCGACGAACAGCGTCGTCCACTGCTCGGCCTCCGCGACGCCGTGGTCGAGCGCAAACAGGTAGATGCCGAGCGCGACCACACCCACCTGGCCCATCGACTCCAGCAGGATCACGCCCGGCGTGATCGGTCGCCCGGGGAAGTGGCCCGCGTAGAACCACTCGTCCTCGCGGAACGTGTACCGCCCGACGATGTGCTGGTCGTCGACTTCCACGATCTCGTCCACGAAGCGGAACGGCCGCTGCTGCGGGAGGAGACCGAGAACCTCGCTGGGCGTCAACTGCTGTCCTGCCACTTGTCCGCCTCCGGCCTACGCCGCGCCGCCGATCCGGCTGGCGACCTGCGGCCTCCGCCCTGCGGCGGTATCAGGCGTGACCCGGCCGCGAGTCGCAAGCCGCGAGTCTCTCGCCGTGTCCCGCCAACTCCTCATTGTCCGCTACCTTGCCATGATCCCGCCGACCGAGTTGGCCGACGGCAAGGGATAGTCCGGGTAGCGAATGCCCCGGAACATCCCGACCTTCGCATCCTTGACGACGTAGATCGGCTCGCCGTCCACCACGACCCTGCCCGTGCCGATGGCGATCGCGGCCCCGGTGTCCGCCAGCTCCGCGTAGCGGCGGATGTCGATCTCGTACCGCACCAGCTTGTTGTACGGCCGGATCTGGCCCGAGAACTCGATCTCCTTCGCGCCCAGCGCGCGGCCGGTGCCCTTGGCCCCGCGCGCGGCGGCGTAGAAACCGATCAACTGCCAGATGGCGTCCACGCCCAGGCACCCGGGCTGCACCGGGTCCTGACGGAAATGGCACTGGAAGAACCAGGCGTCCATCAGGACGTCGAACTCCGCAACGACGCGCCCCTGTGCCCCGCGGTGGCCGATCTCGACGATCCGATCCACCATCAGCATCGGCGGGGCCGGAAGCATGGCGAACCCCTCGGCCGGCGGGTCGTCGACGAGGATGCCGTGCGCCAGCGCGAGGACCTCCACCTTCGAGAACGACGTGCGCTGCAGGAATTCGGAGTACTTCACTCGGCCTCCGTGGAAGCGACGAACAGTTACCCAGTTACCCAGTTGCCCAGTTACCCAGTTGCCCAGTTGCCCAGTTACCCAGTTACCCAGTTGCCCAGTTACCCAGTTGCTCAGTTGCTCAGTTGCTCTTCCTGTCCCTCGTCCTGTCCACGTCGATGAGCAGTCCGCCCCAGGTCAGGCCCGAGCCGACGACGACCAGCGCGATCTCGGACTGCGGGGGGAGCGCGTCCCAGTTCTGCGACAACACCCCTGGCGCGCCGGCCGCGCCGCAGTTGCCGAAGGCGTCCACGTTGTACAGGTGGTGCGCAGGGTCGATGTTCACGCGCTCGCACACCGAGTTGAGCATCAGCAGGTTCGCCTGGTGGCCGACGAAGATCACGTCCTCGCGCCCGCCGCGCAGGTGGGCCGCCAGCTCGTTGAACGTGGCGACCGACTTGCGGATCGCGAATCCCTGGACCGCCGACCCTTCCTGGACGAAATGGCCGCCCGCGGGGATGACCACCTTGTTCCACCCGGCCGGGTCCGAGTGCACGACGCTCTGCCGCACCCGCACCGGCGCCGGCACCCGCGTGGACACCACGGCGGCCGCGCTGCCGTCGCCCCACAGGACCGCCGTCCGGCGATCGCGGTAATCGACGGTGCGCGTGGTGTTCTCGACGTTCACCGCCAGCACGTAGTCGGGCAGCGCCTCGGGCCGCATCATCCGCAGGTGGTGCAGGATCACCGCGAAGCTCGAACAGGCCGAGTTCAGATCGTAGGCCGTCACCGACAGGCCCAGCTGGGCGGCGATCAGGCACGCCTCGGCCGGAATCGTGTATTGCGGCGAGCAGCCGCCGGCGATCACCAGGCCGATCTGCGACGCCGCGATCCCCGCCCGTTCGATGGCCATGCGCGCGGCGAAGGCGCCGGTCTCGGCGTTCGTGTGCAGCGACCAGTGGGCGGATTCGGACGGGTGCTCGTTCTTCGTCCGGACGATGTAGTCGAGCGGGAGCACCGTGCGGCGCGTGCGGATGCCGACGCGCTCGAGGATCCAGTTCTCGTCGGTCCCGATTTGCAGCGACGTCAGGAACGCGTTGTCGATGCAGTTGTCCGGGTGGAAGTGTCCGAGCCCGTGGACGAACAGGTCCCCGGAGATCGTGTTGTGTCTATGCAACGTGTTCACCCCCGTCCGCCCGGATGAGGGCGCCGTTAATCCACCTCGCCTCGTCGAGGCTCAGAAGAAACACCACGTTGGCGACGTCCGCGGGGGTCGTCAGGCGGCCGAACGGGTTGCGCATGCGCGCGCCCGCCTTCATCCGGGTGCTGCCCGGGATGACGCGCAGCGCGGGCGTGTCGGTGACGCCGGGCTGGATGATGTTCGAGCGGATGCCGTAGGGCGCGAATTCCACCGCGATCGCGCGCGACACCGACTCGAGCGCCGACTTGGCCGCCGCGACGGCCGCGTAGCCGCGCCACGCCACCTCGTTGCCCTCGCTGGTCAGCCCGATGACACGGGCATCGGAGGCGAACAGGCCCGCCTCGTGCAGCCGCTGCGTCCACGTGAGGAGGCTCGTGCCCATCGAGTAGATGGTGCGGGCCATGTCCTCGTCGTCCATGACGGCGGCGCCGTAGTCCACGGGGCGGAGCGCCTGGAAGATCGCCTCGCCGCCCTCGGCGACGCGATCCACCGCGGCCTCCAACGCGTCGCTGGCGATGCCGAGCGCCTCGGCGAGCCGGTCCAGGGGCGGACGTTCGATCTCGGGCCTGGCGGCGATCGGCTTGAGATTGCCCAGCGCGATCGAGTGGAGCAGCACCCTCACGCGGCCCGCATCGCCCATGGCCTGCCCCAGCGCGTCCACCACTGTCATCATGCCGCCCGGGCTGAGCGCATCGAGGTTCAGCGCGAGGAAGCGGTGCCCGTTCGCGCGGATCCCGTCGAAGTCCCGGTTGACCCGCTCCATCGCACCGCGCCGGTCGCGGTGCACGACGCACACGTTCAACCCTTCCTCGCTCAGCTTTCGGGCCGTCGCGAGGCCGAAGCCCGAAGACCCGCCCAGGATCAGCGCCCACTCGTCTTGCGGAAATCGACTCATTGCGTCCTTCGCCGGTTACGGAACCGCCGGCACCAGGGCCGGCGTCACGGAACCGCCGGCCCCGCGGCCGGCGGCACGAGATCTGGAACAGGGATCGACCACCGATGACAACTCGCTGGGGAGCGACGGCCGTGGCTGGCGGCCTCGCGGTCGCCGACGACTCAGCGGCTGAGTCTGTCCGAGTTGAGACCGACCATTTTAGCGCAGGACGGGCGATTTGCGAGGCCACAGTGCTTGCCCGGGGCGCAGGTTCTTGCGAGAATCTGATGACGAGCCGGCCGGAGGGCCTGTTCCGGGAAGCCGAGACCGCTCGCTCCATCGCACGTTCAGGAGGCTATTCATGCTTGGGAAGACCGTCGCCTCACCGTTCCTCGCGCTCGCCGTCGTGGCCGCGCTGACCGCCCCCGCCGTCGCTGCGGCGCAGGCGGACAAGGCCGCGACCAAGATCCAGGTCGTCAAGCTCAGCTTCGACGACAAGGGCTACGTCGTCACCCCGTCGACCGTGACCAAGGGCGTGCCGGTGAAGATGGAAGTGGACCTCGGCACCGTGAAGGGCTGCATGCGCACCGTCGTCATCGACGCCTTCCACGTCAAGCAGACGGTGAAAGACGGCTCGACGACGATCGAGTTCACCCCCGGCAAGTCCGGGAAGATCGAGATCATCTGCGGGATGAACATGGGCAGGGGCTCGTTCACCGTCGTCGAACCGAAGTAGCCGGGGACTCTATGGCCGCCCTGATCGAAGCGATCGAGATCAAGCGCAAGACCTTCTTCGAGCTCGACGACACGCCCTACGTGTGCCTGGACGTCGAAGTGTCGACGCCCACCGCGCGGGGCGGCCAGACGCTCGTCCGCGTGAAGATGCGCAACCTGAAGACCCGCGCGGTCTTCGACAGGACCTTCAAGGCGGGCGACAAGTTCAAGGAACCGGACCTCGCGCAGGCGCCCGCGACCTACCTCTACCGCGACAGCGAGGGGTCGCACTTCATGGACCAGGAGAGCTTCGAGACGCTCACCGTGCGGGAAGAGATGCTCGGCGACGCCCTCGACTTCCTGACCGACGGCCTCGTCGTTCAGATCCTGCTGTTCAACGGCAACGTGATCGGCCTGCAGATGCCGCAGCAGGTCGAGCTGGCGGTGACCTACACCGAGCCGGGCATCCGGGGCGACACCGCGAGCGGCAGCGTCAACAAGGCCGCCACGCTCGAGACGGGCATCGAGATCCGCGTCCCGCTGTTCATCAAGACCGGCGAGAAGGTCCGGGTGAGCACGGAGACGCGCGAGTTCATGGGGCGGGCGTAGCCGGGCCGCGCACCGGAGGCCCGGACTGAAGACCGAAGAATGATGAACGACGAAGGCCGGCGGACCCCGGCGCTCCATTCCCCGTCCCAGCTTCACCGTTTCTTCGCGTTCCGGCGCCGCGCGCTGGCTGCCGCCCTCGTCGCGGCGGTGGCCCTCGCCGTCGGCCAGCCGGCCGCGCGACAGGCGCTGCCTGCGGCGCAGCCGCGTTTCGACGTGCGCGAGGTGATGATCCCCGCGCGCGACGGCGTGTCGCTGCACACCCGGATCTTCGTGCCGCGCGGCAGCACCGGCCCCCTCCCCATCATCCTGCAGCGCACGCCCTACGGGGTCGACGATGCCGAGAGCACGCTCGACTTGACGCTGGCGGAGCTGGCCGCCGACGGCTACGTGTTCGCGTTCCAGGACATCCGCGGCCGCTATCGCTCGGGCGGGACCTTCGAGATGATGCGGCCCGTCCGCGATCGCTCCGATCCCAAGGCCGTCGACGAGAGCACCGACGCCTACGACACGATCGAGTGGCTGGTGAAGAACGTCCGGCCGAACAACGGCCGCGTGGGCATGCTCGGCGTGTCGTACGACGGCTGGACGACGGCGATGGCCGCGATCGATCCGCACCCGGCGCTGAAGGCCGCGTCGCCGCAGGCGTCGCCGGCGGACATGTGGCTCGGCGACGACTTCCATCACAATGGCGCGTTTCGACTCAGCTACGGGTTCGAGTACGCGGCGATGATGGAGACGACCAGGGAGAACACGAACTTCGAGTTCGATCGGTACGACACCTTCCAGTGGTACCTCGCGCTCGGCCCCCTCTCGACGGTGAACGCACGCCACCTGCACGGAAGAATCCCGACGTGGAACAACTTCGTCACGCACCCCGACTACGACGGGTTCTGGCAGCGGCAGACGCTGATTCCCGCCATCCGCGATTCGCGGGTGCCGACGCTCAACGTCGCCGGGTGGTGGGACCAGGAGGATTTCTACGGCGCGGTGCGCATCTACGAGGCGATCGAGCGGTTCGACGCGCAGAAGCACCTCAACTCCCTCGTGGTGGGGCCCTGGAACCACGGCGGATGGAACGCGGCGGACGGCCGGAAGCTCGGCGACGTCGATTTCGGCAGCGCGACCGCGAAGTACTTCCGGGAGCGCGTGCAGGCGCCTTGGTTCGCGTACTGGCTGAAGGGCAGGGGCACGCTCGATGCCACCGAGGCGCTGACGTTCGAGGCGGGCACCAACCAGTGGCGCAAGTGGGCCGCGTGGCCGCCCACGTCCGAGACGGCCGAGCGGCAGCTGTACTTCCAGGCCGACGGCCGCCTGACCCTCGACCCGCCGGCGGAGCAGCCGGGTGCGGACGAGGCCTTCGACCAATACCTGTCCGATCCCGCGCACCCCGTGCCCTACCGCCACCGCCCCATCCAGGCGACGTACTTCGAAGGGGGGTCCGGCTGGTACACGTGGCTGCTCGAGGACCAGCGCTTCGTCGAAGACCGCGACGACGTGCTGAGCTGGGAAACCACCCCGCTGACGACGGACGTCACGGCGGCTGGCGAGATCACCGCGAGCCTGTTCGCGTCGACGACCGGCACCGACAGCGATTGGATCGTGAAGGTGATCGACGTCTACCCCGAGTGGTATCCGTCGGACTGGAAGATGGCCGGGCGCGAGCTGATGGTCTCGAACGAGGTGTTCCGCGGCCGCTACGTGAACGGCTTCGAGCATCCGTCGCCGCTGGTCCCGGGCCGCATCACACCGGTGGCCTTCAGCCTGCACACGCAGAACTACTGCTTCCGGCGCGGCCACCGAATCATGGTGCAGGTGCAGAGCACCTGGTTCCCGCTGATCGACCGCAACCCGCAGACGTTCGTCCCGAACATCTTCGCCGCGAAGGCTTCCGACTACCAGGTGGCGACCCAGCGGATCTACCGTTCGGCCGCTCACCCGTCGCACGTGACGATCCCGGTGCTGACCGGCCCGCACCGCTGACGCCCCCGGCGCGCTTCGGCCCGAGCGTTGGCCCGCGAGGACCGGCGAGTGGGCGACCTGGCGAGCTGGCCAGGACGCTCCGGTGGGCGCTATCATGCGCGGCAAGCCGCCCGCCCGATTCTCGGGCGGCCCGAACGAAGGAGCACCCGTGAGGCCGTCCATCTGCGCGCCGCTCACGCTGGTCGTCGCCGTGGGGCTGCTCGCGGCCGGCCCGCGTGCGGGTTCCGCGCAGAACCTGCTGCCGTCGGCAGCGCCGCCCGCACCGCCTCCGGCGACCGAGACGTCCGCCGACCCGCTGGGCCGCCAGACCCCGGCCGGCACGGTGTTGGGATTCCTCTCGGCCGGCAGTCGGGGCGACTGGCCTCGCGCGTCCCGCTACCTCGACACCAAGCTCCCCGCCGAGGCCGCCGAGGAACTGGCGCGGGAGCTGAAGGTGGTGCTCGACCGCGGCCTGACGGTCGATCTCGATCGGCTCAGCCGCAGCCCCGAGGGCGAACAGGACGCGCGAGTCGGCAGAGACCGCGAGCTGGTCGGGACGATCGTGGGCAGTTCGGCGAAACTGGACGTCGTCCTCGTCCACGTACGCTACGCCGGGCGTCCCCTAATCTGGCTCTTCTCGGCGGACACCCTGCGCGCCGTGCCGGCCCTCCACGAGGAGTTCGAACCGTCGGTCGTCGAGCGCTACCTTCCCACGTCGTTCACCCAGGGCTACGGCCTCAGGTACATGTGGTGGTCGTGGTTCGTGATCCTCGTTGCCGTGCTCGCGTCGATCATCCTCGCCGTCGCGGTCACCCGCGTGCTCGTGTTCGCGTTCCGGCTGCGGTTCGGCCGGCCCGAGGGCGGGCGCCTCTGGGTGGCGCGGTGGCAGGCGCTGGTCCGTCCGGTTCGCTGGCTGATCTTCGGCATCGCGATGCGCCTGCTGTCCGGCTCCTTCCTGACGCTGCGGCAGCGCTTCCTCGGCGAGCGGATCGCTGCGCTGTTCATCGTCGCGGCCGTCACGTGGCTCGGCGTCAGGGTCCTCGCCTCGTCGGTGGAGCGCTGGACGCAGAACCTGGATCGACTGGGGAGGACCGAGCGAATTGCCCTCGTGCGGCTGGGCGGCCGGCTGCTCCAGATCGTCGCCGTCGTGATCGGCAGCCTCGCGCTGCTGCAGGCGATCGGGTTCAACCTGACGCCGGTGCTCGCCGGACTCGGCGTCGGGGGCATCGCGGTGGCGCTGGCGTCGCAGAAGACCCTCGAGAACCTGTTCGGCGGGATGATGGTGATCGGCGACAGCCCGGTGCGCATCGGCAACTACTGCCGCGTGGGCACCATGGCCGGGACGATCGAGGACATCGGCCTCCGGTCCACGCGCATGCGCACCGTGGCGAGGACCACTATCTCGATCCCGAACGCCGACCTCGCCAGCCAGAGCATCGAGAACTTCGCGACGCGCGACAAGATGCTCTTCCAGCACACGTTCTCGCTGCGGTACGAGACGACCGCGGACCAGCTCCGCTTCGTGCTGGCCGAGTCGCGGTCGCTGCTCTACCGGCACGACAAGGTCGAAACGGAGACGGCGCGAGTGCGCCTGCTGCGCTTCGGCGCGTCCGGCATGGATGTCGAGCTGTTCGCCTACCTGCGGGCGATGGAGTTCGAGGAATTCCTCGCCATTCAGGAAGACCTGCTGCTGCGCCTGATGGACGTCATCGAGTCCAGCGGCACGGCGCTCGCGTTCCCGTCGCAGACGATGTACTTCACGAGGGACGAGGGGGTGGATCGCCGGCGTGGGGGCGAGGCGGAGGCCGCGGTCAGGGCGTGGCGCGAACGGGGAGAATTGCCGTTCCCGGATCTGCCGGCGGACCGGAAGCAACGCCTGCGCGGCGAGGTGGAGTACCCGCCCAAGGGCTCGGCGCTGCGCGGGACGTGATGACGACCTCGCGGGTTTGCCCGGCGGGCCGCGGCGGGGCCACCTTTTCCGGCCATGGTCCAGGCGGGCGGGCGCGGTGTAAGATCGCATCATGACCAGACTGGCACGGTTCAGCTGGGGCGTCCTCCTCTACAATCTGGCGGTGATCGCGTGGGGTGCCTACGTGAGGGCGACGCGGTCGGGGGCTGGCTGCGGGGCCCACTGGCCCCTCTGCAACGGCGAGGTGATCCCGCAATCGCCCAGCGCCGAGATGCTCGTCGAGTTCACCCACCGGGTCTCGAGCGGACTGGCGCTGGCGGCCGTCGCCGTGCTGCTCGTCTGGACGTGGCGGGCGTGCGCAGCCGGGCACCGCGCCCGGCGCGGCGCGGCGTGGGCGATGGTCTTCATGCTGAGCGAAGCGGCCGTCGGCGCGGGGCTCGTGCTCTTCCGCCTGGTGGCCGACAACCAGAGCGTGGCGCGCGCGCTGTTCATGTCGGCGCACCTGACGAACACGTTCCTGCTGCTGGCATCGCTTGCCTTGACATCGTGGTGGCTCACTGGGCGCGCAGGCGAGGAGTCGGCCGCCGCCGGGCGAATTCGGGCGGCCGGGACGCATGCCGCCGCGACGACGGCGGGCGCGGCCGGGAAAGTCCGCTTCGGCCTGGGCGCCATGGCCATCCTCGCGGTCGGAGTCAGCGGCGCCGTGGCCGCGCTCGGCGACACGCTGTTTCCGGCGGGGAATCTCGCCCAGGCGCTCGGGGCCGAGCTCTCGGCCACCTCGCACGTGCTGATTCGCCTGCGGCTCCTTCACCCGGCGATCGCCGTCATCGTCGCCGCGGCCCTCGTCATCATGGGGATGCGATTCGGGTTCGAGCGGCGGAGCACGACGCGGCTGCTGGGTTTCGCGCTGGCGGGCCTCGCGGCGGTGCAGGTCCTGCTCGGCTTCACCAACGTCCTGCTGCTCGCGCCCGTTTGGATGCAGATGGTGCACCTGGTCGCTGCCGACGCCCTGTGGATCGCGTTCGTGCTGCTCGGCGTCTCGGCGATCGAGCGGCGCGAGGACGGCGCGCCGGTCGCGGCCTGACGGACGGCCGCTCATCGGCGTACCCCGACGCGCTCCGGGGACTGCGCGACCGCATCCGCCCGGGCGTGCGTGTCCTCTTCGTCGGCATCAACCCCGGCATCCGGTCGGCGCTGACCGGCCACCACTTCGCCGGCCCCTCGAACCGCTTCTGGCGGCTGCTGTACGACTCCCGCCTCGTTCCCGAGCCGCTCACCCCCGACCGGGACGATGAACTCCCGCGTTGGGGGTTCGGGATGACGAACCTGGTTGCCAGGCCGACGGCGGGGATCGGCGATCTCCGCGCCGGGGAGTACCAGGCCGGCCGCGCCGCGCTTCTCCGCAAAGTCCGCCGTTCGAAGCCGGCCGTCCTCGCGTTGGTCGGCGTCACGCTCTACCGCGCGCTGTTCGGCGGGAAGGCCGTGTCGCCGGGAGTGCAGGACCGCGAGTGGGGCGGCGCGCGGGTGTTCGTCCTGCCGAACCCGAGCGGGCGGAACGCGAACTACTCGTACGCGGAGATGTTGGACGCCTTCGCGGCGCTGCGCCAACTCCTTCAGGGCTCGACGCGCGGCCCGGTCCCACCACGGTCTGCTGCCGGCGGCGGGTCGCGCCACGCTCGGCGGCCCTCCCGCCGTCCGACCCCCGGCGATTGACACCCGCCCCCGCCTCCCGGATGATACGTCCCGGCAAAGGAGGCCGCCGGCGTGGAGTTCCTGAATCTCGTCGTGATCTTCGTCACCGCCTACCTCGTCCTGCGCAAGCCGCACAAGGAGCGGCTGGCGTTCGGGCTCCTGGTGTTCAGCGTGCTCCTCATGGTGTTCCTGTTCTCGGTGGCCACCCGCACCGGCCTGCTGCCGGGGGTCAATTACTGAGGGCGGGAACAGGGACGAGGGAAGAGGGAAGAGGGAAGAGGGAAGAGGAGCCTTCCGTGAGACAGAACCTGGTCTATTCCGCCCTGGCGCTGGCCGTGCTGCTGCTGGCGGCGATCCCGATCGGCGTCGCCGTCTTCGTGCTCGGATTCGTCTACGGCGATTCGCCCTGCGTCATGTGCTGGGAGCAGCGCATCGGCATGGCGCTCGTCGCGCTCATTGGGCTGTTCGTGCTCCGCTACGGGCCCAAGCCCAGGTACATCGGCACGGCCGTGCTGGTCGCCGCGTGGGGCATGTTCATGGGCCTTCGCCACACGGCCATGCACGCCGCCCGGGACGTCGGCCAGGGCTTCAGCGCCGAGATCCTCGGCGCGCACACCTACACCTGGGCGCTCTTCATCTACTGGATCTGCGTGGTCACGATGGGTGGGCTGCTGCTGCTGACGAGGAAGGAGGACATCGCGGAGCGGCCTCGCGCGCTGCGCCCCTTCGAGGCGTGGGCCGGCGCCGTGTTCCTGGTCGTCATCGCGGGCAACATCGTCCAGGCCTTTGCGAGCACCGGGCCTCCGCCCTACATGGGCCAGAGCGATCCCGTTCGCTTCTCGTTCAGCCCCTCTCACTGGGTGTGGTCGCTCGAGGAGTGGTCGCCCGCGGCCATTTCGCTGCGCGGGCGCTGGTCGATCGACACGCCCGGCACGACGGCCCTGCCAGCCGACCCGGCGGCCGGCCCACTCGCCTCGCTTCCCGTGCTCACGCCGACGCGGCAGCTGAAGATCGGCCTGCCGCTGAAGGGGACGCCGACCGACCTGGCCTACGACCCGGCGTCGAGACAGTTCCTGGTGACCACGCAGCAGGGCGTCTACCTGGCCGACGAGCGGCTGGAGCGGCTGACGCGGCACACCGTGATCGACGTGGGGTTCTCGGTCGATCTCGGGCGGTTCGGCGCGGGCGCGTTCCTCGACAAGGGCCGCGTGATGGCGCTTGGCGAGAACAAGAGCTACGTGGTGCTCGAGCCGTCCGACAAGGCCGACGCCGAGGCCAACTTCCGCTACTTCCTCGAGTCGTTCGATCAGTTCAACGAGGTGTCGCGCTCGCGGTTCGGCACCGTGCGCGCCCGGATGATGTACGTCCTCTCGGCCGCCTACGACCCCGCCTCCTCGTCGATCTACACGGTGACCGTGCCGAACAACAAGGTGAAGCGGATGATCGTGTCGCGCTTCGACGCGGGCGACATGACCCTCTCCGAGGAGTACCCGCCAGCGCTCTCGGCCGGCTCGGGGCTGAGGCTGACAGCCGGGCGACGGCTCGACGAGTACTGCGTCACCGGCGCGGCGATTGCCGACGGCCGCATGTTCGCGATCAGCGCCGCGTTCGACACGCTGCTCACCCTCGACCTGGCGCAGCGCACGGTGGTTGCCGCGCACGCCATCCCCGGCCTCGTCAGGCCGACGGGCCTCGCGATCGTGGCCGGGGAGTTCTACATCGTCGGCGAGAACGGGACGGTGTGGGTGGTGGACAGGCCGGGAGTGTAGGCGGCACGGCGGCGGCTACAACTCCCGCAGCGCCGTGACGATCGGCAGCCGCATGGCCCGGATGGCGGGGAAGAGGCCGCCGAGCAGGCCGAGCACCAGCGCCCACGCCACGCCCAGCACCAGCAGCGCGGGCGTGACGCGGAACGCGAAGCCGATCGTGCTCATGTTCTGCCAGTTCATCGTCGCGGCCTGGTAGCCGTTGAAGCCGAAGTAGGCGACCGCGGCGCCCACGGCGCCGCCGACCAGGGCGAGGATCATCGATTCGGCCAGCACGGAGATCACCACCGGGCCGCCCCGGAATCCCAGCGCGCGCAACGTCGCGATCTCGCGGGTGCGGCTCGCCACGGCCGAGTACATGGTGATGACCGCCACGAAGAGCGCGCCCATCCCCATCAGCACGCCGATGACGCCGCCGATCACGACGATCGTGCGCGAGAGCATCTCCGACTGCCCGGCGTAGTACTCCTGCTCGCGCATCACTTTCAGCTTCACGCGCGGATCCGTCGTCAGGCGGTCCTTGAAGGCGGCGAACGCGGCGGGCGACGACAGCCGCGCATACACCGCCTGGCGGGTGCTGTCCCGCCGGTAGAGCGGCGCCAGGACGCCCGCGTCGCACCATAGTTCCGAATCGGGCACGGTGCCGCCGGCGTCGAAGATGCCGACCACCTGCCACGTGTTCTGTCCGAGGTGCAGCGTCGTGCCCACGTCGAGGCCTTTGTACTGCACGGCCGCCGCGCTGCCGACCATCACCTCGTTGCGCCCCGGCTCCATCAGGCGCCCCTTGACGATCTTCAGATCCCGGACCTGGAACGCCGCCGGCTCCACCCCTCGCAGCGGCGCGTTTCCGCTGGTGCCGGTGCTCGCCTTGACCAGGTCGACGGTCACGAACAGTTCGGCGGACGCGAGCGGGCCGATGCCCGACGCCCGCCGAATCTCCGGCGCGTCCTTCACGGCCAGGACTTCCTCGCGCGTCATGACGCTCGTCATCTCCGCGTCCGATCCCGCCCGCATCACGATGGCCGAGTCGGGCGAACCGGTGTTGGCCATCGTCGCCCTGATGCCTTCGGCGACCGACAGGACCGAGACCAGCACGGCCACGACGCCCGCCATGCCGATGACGGCGACTCCCGACGACGCCAGGCGCCCCCGCAGCGTGCGCAGGTTGAGGGCGGTGACCGCGGCGGCCTGGGTCAGGCCCGAGAAGATCCACATGGTCACACCCTCCGCAGCGCGTCGACGATTCGCAGGCGCATCGCGCGAAGCGCCGGGAAGACGCCGGCCACCAGGCCGAGTCCGAGCACCAGCGCGACGCCGAGGCCCAGCGAGCCGGTCGGGACGTAGAGGTTCGGCAGCACGTTGGCGGTCGGGATGCGGGGCACGATCATCCCGGAGACCGCGAGGCCCAGGAGGCCGCCGGCGCCGGCGATCAGGCACGACTCGGTCAGCACGAGCGCCAGCACCCGGCCGTCGGTGAAGCCCAGGGTCTTGAGGACGGCCAGCTCGCTCGTCCGCTCGCGCACCGACTCGGCCATCGTGTTCGCCGTCACGAGCAGGATGATGAAGAACGCCATCGCGATGATGCTGCGCACGATCAGCGCGATGTTGCCGACCTGGTTGGCGAACGCCTGCACGAACGCCTTTTCGGTCGTCGTCTTCGTTTCGGCCGGGGAATTGGCGAACTGCGCGTCGAGCTGCTTCGCGATCTCCGCCGCCTTCCCGGCGTTCGCGATCCGGACGACGTACCAGCCCACGCTTCCCTGACCGAACTGGCGCGACTCGTCGAAGTACTTGTAGTGGAAGAAGAACTGGGTCTTGTCGGTGCCCTGCTCGACGCCGTCGTAGATGCCGTCGAGGTTGAACTCCCAGTTGAGCGAGTTGTCCTTCTTCCGCCAGACGGTGGCCTGGAGCGGAATCCGGTCGCCGACCTTCCAGCCGTACTTCTCCGCGGTCTCGCGCCCGACGATGGCGCCCTGCCGGTCGGCGAGCCAGGCCTTCTTCTGGTCGTCGGGCAGCTTGAACTCGGGGTACATCCGGAGCATGCACTCGGGGTCGACCGGCATCTGCATGAAGAAGTTCTTCGGGTCCTGGTAGACGCCGCCGAACCACGTCTGGTAGCAGGCGTCCACCACGCCCGGCGTCGCGCGGATCTGTTCGAGGTAGCTCTCGGGCAGCAACTGGATGAGCGACACCTTGTGGATCATCACCAGCCGCTCGTTGCCGGCCAGCTCGACGCCCATGCCGAAGGCCGCCTGGATGGCCACCAGGAAGCCGTACAGCGTGAAGGCGACGAGGACGGCGAGCAGCGTGAAGATCGTCCTCACCTTGCGGCGGCACAGGCTGCGCCAGAGAAGCGGCAGGTACTTCATGCCGCCGGCTCCAGCGTCAGCACCCCCTTGTCGAGGTGCAGCACTCGCGTGGCGCGCGCCGCCGCGTGCGGGTCGTGCGTCACCATCACGATCGTCTTGCCGTTCTCGCGGTTCAGCGCCTGCAGCAGGTCGAGGATCTCGTCGCCGGCCTTGCGATCCAGGTCGCCCGTCGGTTCGTCGCACAGCAGCAGCGTCGGGTCGATGACGATGGCCCGGGCGATGCCGACGCGCTGCTCCTGGCCGCCCGACAGCTGCCGCGGGTAGTGCTTGGCGCGGTCGGCGAGGCCGACGATGCGAAGCGCCGCGTCGACGTGGCGCCTCCGCTCCTTGCGCGAGAGCTTCGTGAGCAGGAGCGGCAGTTCGACGTTGCGCTCCGCGGTGAGGACCGGGAGAAGGTTGTAGAGCTGGAAGACGAAGCCGACGTTCGACGACCGCCAGCGCGCGAGCCGGCCCGAAGACATCTCGTCGATCCGCTGACCGGCAATCGTGATCGTGCCGCGCGTCGGCGTGTCGAGGCCGCCGAGCAGGTTGAGCAGCGTCGTCTTGCCCGAGCCGGACGGCCCCATCAGCGCGAGGAAGTCGCCCGGCGGGATCTCGAGGTTCACGCCCTGCAGGACGTCGATCCGCTCGCCGCCGCGGCGGAACTCCTTGTGCAGGTTGCTCGCGCGGACAAGGACAGCGTCGGGCACGTTAGCATCCTCCATGCCGTACTACTTCACGACGATCTTCGCTCCGTCCTTCAGCCCCGCGGGCGGGTCGAGCACGACCCGCTCGCCGGGGACGAGGCCGGAGATCACTTCGATGAGGTCGTCCCTGGTGTTCCCAAGACGGACGGCTCGCCGCTCGACGGCCTGGCCGTTGGCGACGAACACGATCTGGCTGCCCCCGTCGGTGCGGACGCTGTTCTTCGGAATCGTCACCGGCGCGGCGGCCGCGGCGGCCGAGGGCTGTTCGGCCCCGAGGAACGCGACCTTGATGCCCATGTCGGGCAGGATGCGCGGGTCGAGCTTGTCGCCCCTCGACGCTGCTCGGGACGACCCTGAGCCCGTCGAAGGGTCGAAGGCAATCCGTACGAGCACGGTCGCCTTCTGCCGATCGGCGGTCGGCACCATCGTGATCACCTTGCCGGGGATGCGCCAGTCGGGGTAGGCGTCGAGCGTTGCCTCGATGCGCTGGCCGGCGACGACACGGTTGATGTAGCTTTCGTTGACGTCCACCTCGACCTCGAGCGACGTCATGTCGACGATCGAGCAGATGCCGGTGCGCGTGAATCCGCCGCCGGCCGATACCGGCGAGATCATCTCGCCGGGCTGCGCGTCCTTCGAGATCGCGACGCCGTCAAACGGCGCCACGATCACGCAGTCGCTGACATCGTTCTGCCGCATCGCCACCTGGCGCTCCGATACGAGCACCTGTTCCTCGGACAGCGCCAGGCGCGCGTCGAGCGCGCGCACCTCGGTATCCGCCGCGTCGAGGTCCGCCTGGTTTGCGATGCCGTCGGCGCGCAGCGCCTTGTACCTCTGTTGCGTGAGCCGCGCCTGGTCGAGGCGCACGCGGTTCTCGGCCACGGCCCGTCGCGTGGCCTCGAGTTCCGCCTGGGCCAGCGCCAGGCCCTTCTCGTAGGTGGTGGCATCCAGGCGCGCCAGCACCTGGCCCTTCCGCACCGGCTTGCCTTCCTCGACGAGCACCTCCATCACGCGCCCGGTGATCTTCGACGACACCGTGGCCCGCCGTCGCGCGACGACGTAGCCCGACGCGTTCAGCACCGCGCCGCCGCCGCTGCCCGGCGCCTTGGGCTGTTCGACGGCCATGACCGAGACCTCGACGGCGCGCGGCACGCGCGACCAATACCACGCGCCGGCCGCGACGCCGGCGACGACGAGCAGGACCACCCACAGGATGACGGAAGGCCCTCCCGAGCCGCGCGCGGCGCGGTCGATCTTGAGTTCGTCCAGAGAAGGAACCGGGTGCGACATACCAGTTGCGGCTTCCTTGCCAGTCGAGGAGTCCTGTCAGTCGGGGAATTTCGTCAGTCGGCGATCTTCGGCAGTCGGCCATCCTCATCAGTCGACTCGGCCAGGGACGGATCTTCTCACGACAGACGGAGAATCGAGCCAAAGAGTTCCAGCCGGGTTCGGCCGCGGCCTGGCTGGCGGCGATCCCCGGCTCGAGCGCGTGGCCGACGGGCTCGCGGCGCCGACTATCGTTGCACTCGTCCGCTCGCGTCGCCCTTCGCCAGGTTGTCCACCTCGGCCACCGACACGCGGTTGAAGTCGCCCGGGATGGTCTGCTTCAGCGCGCTGGCCGCGACGGCGAACCGCAGGGCGGATTCGGGTGCGCGTCCGGTGACGAGGCCGTAGATCAGGCCCGCGGCGAAGCTGTCGCCGCCGCCGATGCGATCGACCAGGCGGACGGCGTAGCGCTGGCTGTGGTAGAAGGCGTTCGCCTGCGCGTCCCACAACGCGGCGCTCCACCCGTTGTCGCTGGCCGACACGCTCTCCCGCAGCGTGATCGCGACGATGGACGGCCCGAACTCGTGCGTCAGCCGTTCGGCCACCTGCCGGTAGCCCGCCAGATTCAACTGGCCGCTCGTGACGTCCGTGTCGGGCACGTGCAGGCCGAGCACCGACTGGATGTCCTCCTCGTTGGCGACGACGACGTCCACCGACGTCATCAGGGGCCGCATCGTGGCCTGCGCCTGCGCTTCGGTCCAGAGCTTCCTGCGATAGTTGAGGTCGACGCTGACCCGCGCGCCGGCGGCCTTCGCGGCCGCCACGGCCTCGCGGGTGCACGCCGCCGCGCTGGGGCCCAGCGCCGGCGTGATGCCGGTCACGTGGAACCAGGCGGCGCCGTCGAACACCTGCGCCCAGTCCACGGTGCCCGGCTGCATCTCGGCAATCGACGAATGAGCCCGATCGTAGACGACCGTGGACGCCCGCTGGCTGGCGCCCGCCTCGGCGAAGTAGATCCCCACGCGGCTGCCGCCGCGCTGGATGAACGCCGTCTGCACGCCCTCGGCGCGCACGGCCTTGACCGCCGCCTCGCCGACCGCGTGCGCCGGGAGGCGCGTCACGAAGCAGCTGTCGAGGCCGAAGTGCGCGAGGCTCACCGCCACGTTCGCCTCGCCGCCGCCGAACGTGGCGCCGAGCACGGGCGACTGGAAGAACCGCTCGAACCCTGGCGGGCTGAGGCGCAGCATGATCTCGCCGAAGGTGACGACTTTGGGCATCGCTGGGTCTCCGGGGGCTCAGGCGCGCGCGGCCCCGATGTTCGCCACGATCTTCCTCGCGTTCGCGGTGATGACGGCGTAGTCGGCGGCCGCCACGGCCTTCGCGTCGAGCAGCGCGGTGCCGACGCCGACGGCCACCGCCCCCGCCTTGATCCACTCGCCCGCGTTGTCGAGCGACACGCCGCCGGTCGGCATCATCTTCACCTGCGGCAGGGGACCGCGCACGTCCTTGAAGAAACCGGGGCCGAGCGCGGTCGCGGGAAACACCTTGACGACGTCCGCCCCTGCCTCCCATGCCGCCAGGATTTCGGTCGGCGTGAAGCAGCCGGGCATCGCGGCGACGTCGTAGCGATGGCACATCGCGATCACCTCCGGCCTGAACACCGGCCCGACCACGAACTGGGCGCCGGCGAGGATGGCGAGGCGCGCGGTTTCGGGATCGAGGATGGTGCCGGCGCCGAGCAGGAACCCCTTTGGCAGCAGCGGGGCAAGCTGCTCGATCATCTGGATCGCCCGCGGCACGGTCATCGTCACCTCGAGCGCCCGCACGCCGCCCTCGGCCAGCGCGTCCACCACGGCCCGCAGCTTCTCCGGCTCCCGCATCCGGATGACGGCCACCACGCCGCAGGCCTCGACGGCCTGCACGATTTGCACGCGATTCATCGGTACCTCTTTCCGGACGGCGAGCCCCAGAGCCCTTCTACCGCCCCATCCACCCGCCGTCCACCACCAGCACGTGGCCGTTCAGATAATCGGAGGCCTTCGAGGCGAGGAAGACCACCGGCCCGGCCAGGTCGGAGGGTTGCCCCCAGCGGCCGGCGGGGATCCGCTCGGTGATCTGCCGATAGCGGATCGGGTCCTCGATCAGCGGCCTGGTGTTCTCGGTCCGCATGTACCCGGGTGCAATCGCGTTGACGTTCACGCCCTTCGACGCCCACTCGTTGGCCAGCGCCTTGGTGATCTGCGCGACGCCGCCCTTGGCGGCCGCGTAGGACGGCACGGTTACGCCGCCCTGGAACGCGAGCAGGGACGCGACGTTGACGATCTTGCCGTGGCCTCGCGCCACCATCTTCGCCCCCGCCGCCCGGCAGAGCCGGAACACCGCCGTCAAGTTGACCTCCAACACCTCGTCCCAGTCGAGGTCCTCGTGATCGACCGCCGGCGCGCGGCGGATGATCCCCGCGTTGTTCACCAGGATGTCGACCTTGCCCATCGCTTCGACCGCCTCGTCGAACAGGCGCAGCGTGGCCGCGCGGTCCATGAGGTCCGCCACGATGCACGCCGTCCGCACGCCGGTCGTCGCGCGGATGGCGTTCTCGGTCTCGCCGGCGCAGCCGCGGTCGTGAAGGACGACGTCCGCGCCCGCCTCCGCGAGGGCGGTCGCCATGGCCGCGCCGAGGCCGCGCGACGATCCGGTCACCAGCGCCACCTCGCCGTCGAGCCTGAAGAGATTGACGCTCATCGGGTCACTTCGCTTTCCCCGCCTCGAGCCCCGACTGCAGCGTCGCGAACTCGGGCTGCACGTTGACCACCCCGAACAGCCGGTCCACGCCTTCGCGCTCGGCGGCCATCATCCAGAGGAACCCGATCGAGCAGCCGGGCGCGGCGACGTTGGGGTGATACCCCCGCGGCATGAGGACGACGTCGCCCTCGTGGACGATGGTGGCGAGCTCGGGTTCGTCCGGGTTGGTGTAGACGAGCTGGACGGCGAATGCCGGGGCGGGCATGTCCACGTAGAGGTACGCCTCCTCGAGCAGTTCCGAGTGCTCGTGCGGCGGCCACGACGTCCAGTGCCCGGGCTCGCTGAACGTCACGCCGGCCACGATCCGCCCCGCCTGGACGTTCTTGGCGAGCAGCAGGTTGATGGTGCGCCCGGAGTTCTCGCCGCCGGTCTTGAAATGAAGGCCGGGGTCCTTCTGGATCTCGGCGAAGGACACGAACTGCAGCGGATAGGCGTGGTCCACGCGCGCGGAGAGTTCGGCGAGGTCGCACCCTTCGCCGTCGGGCGCGACGTCGAACGCCGTCCCGCGCGGGATGTACGCCGAGTCGTACGGCGTCATGCGGAACGTCTGTCCCCCAACCGTTAGAATCGCGCGACCTTTCAGGCACACCAGGCCGGTCTCGTGCGTGCCCGGGTCCACGAAGACGGCGGCGTCGCCCCCATCGAGGATGATGCGGCCGTGGTGCAGGTGCCGCGCCGCGGTCGCGCCCGGGGCGACGCTGCGCGTCCTGCCCTTCCGGGCGGCCGTGTTTCGAACGATGCAGGTGCGGGGGTCGATGGCTGGGAGGTTCATAGGCGACCTAAGACTACTATTGGCCCGTCCACTCGGCAAGTTGCGCAAGTCCGGCCAAAACGTCACCAAAGTGCGACTTGCTTGACTGCACGCGCGCGCCGGGTGTACTTAAGCGCTGCGAGACCGCGCCCGCCGTGACGTTCGGATCCGCTCATTGGTGTTGCCACTGACTTCGGTGCTCACCCCATGGCCATCGACTGGACCCGACGTGACTTCCTGGCGCTGACCGGAGCCGCGGGAGCCGCCCTGCTGCTCCCGGACCTCGCGTCCCCCTGGCCGCAGGCTCCGAACGCGCGCGCCGCCGCCGGCCCCGCCGGGTGGGCGCAGGTGCCCGGCATCCTGGCCCGCATCGTTCCGCCGACGTTCCCACACCGCGACTTCGACATCGGCAGGTTCGGCGCGGTGGGCGACGGGGCGAAGGACTGCACCGGGGCGTTCCGCGACGCCATCGCCGCGTGCCACGCCGCGGGCGGCGGCCGCGTCGTGGTGCCGGAGGGATCATTCCTCACCGGCGCCATCCGGCTCGAGAGCGGCGTCAACCTGCACCTCGCCACGCCGCGGAGCGTGATCGCCTTCAGCCGCGATCCGCGCCAGTACCTGCCGGTCGTCTTCTCGCGGTGGGAAGGCGTCGAGCTCATGAACTACTCGGCGCTGATCTACGCGTTCGAAGCGCGCAACATCGCGGTCACCGGCACCGGCACGCTCGACGGGCAGGCGGACGCGGAGCACTGGTGGCCGTGGAAGGGCTCGAAGGACGTGCCCGGGGTTCGGAACCAGAACGCCGCGCGCGCGCGGCTGATCGAGATGGGCGCCAAGGGCGTGCCGGTCGCGGATCGCGTGTTCGGCGAAGGCAGCTGCCTCCGGCCCAACTTCATCCAGCCGTACCGCTGCCAGAACGTGCTGATCGAGGGCGTGAGGATCCGCAACTCGCCGATGTGGGAGATCCACCCGGTGTTGTGCACGAACGTCATGGTGCGCGGCGTGGACATCCTGAGCCACGGGCCGAACAACGACGGCTGCGATCCCGAGTCGTGCCGGGACGTGCTGATCGAGGGCTGCACGTTCGACACCGGCGACGACTGCATCGCGATCAAGTCGGGGCGCAACGAGGACGGCCGCCGCCTCGGCGTCGCGGCCGAGAACATCATCGTCCGCGACTGCGTGATGAAGGACGGGCACGGCGGCGTGGTGATCGGCAGCGAGATCTCCGGCGGCGCGCGCAACATCTTCGCGGAGCGGTGCCGGATGGACAGCCCGCAGCTGGATCGGGCCCTGCGCATCAAGTCGAACTCGATCCGCGGCGGGACGATCGAGCACGTCTACATGCGCGACGTGAACGTCGGCCAGGTCGCCGAGGCGCTGGTGACGGTGAACTACTTCTACGAGGAAGGCGACGCCGGGACGTTCCCGCCGATCGTGAGAGACGTCGAAGTGCGGAACGTGACCAGCACGAAGAGCCAGTACGTGCTGCTGCTGCGCGGCTACGCTCGCGACCCGGTCAGCGACGTGCGCGTGATCGACTGCACCTTCGACAACGTCGAGAAGCCCGACCTCCTGGAAGCGGTGAAGGACATCGTGCTGGCCAACGTCAAGGTGAACGGCACGACGAGGAACGAGCGGATAACGCGGTGAGCGCCCCATGAAGATGCTGAAGCGGGTCCTGGGACTCTCGGCGGTGGCCTGGCTGTCGACCTCGGCCGGCGCGTTCGCACAGACGCCGCTGCCGGCCGGCGGACGCAGCGACCCGTCGTTCTCGTCGCCGTCCATCGCGCCCGGCGTCGACTACACCATTCCCGCGGAGGCCGAGATCAAGGCGGTGCTCGACCGCATCCGCGACTACTTCGTCCGGTCCACACCCTACACGGTCGTCGACACGACGACGAACCAGCCGATCACCGATTTCTCGAAACCGGTCAAGGCCGCCGGCATCGACAACCGCGTCAACGAGTTCAACGACTGGACGTACTCGATGGGCGTCGTGCTCGCGGGAATGCTCCACGTCTCGCAGGTCACGGGCGACCAGGCGTTCGCGGCGTACACGTTCAGGAACTTCGACTTCATCTTCGACCACCTCGACTACTTCCGGCGCCAGGCGAAGGAGTTCGGCCCGCAGCCGCGGGGCTACCGCCGGCTGTTCGAGATGCGGGAACTGGACGACTGCGGGGCCATCGGGGCGGCGCTCGTCAAGGCGTACGCGCAGAAGCCCGACCCGCGGTACCGGGAGGGGATCGGCCTGGTCGACGAGCACGTCACGAAGAAGCAGATGCGGCTCGCCGACGGCACGCTCGCCCGCCCGCGGCCCGTGCCCGTCGCCCTGTGGATCGACGACGCCTACATGAGCATTCCGTTCCTCGCGCAGATGGGGAAGCTCACGGGAGAGCGGCGGTACTTCGACGACGCGGCGAGGCAGGTGATCGGGATGTCGGCGCGGTTGTTCGATCCCGGCAAGCAGCTCTACGACCACTCGTGGTTCGAGAGCGCGCCCGTGGACGGGCGGTTCTTCTGGGGCCGCGGCGCCGGCTGGATGCTGATGGCGATGGCGGAACTGCTGGAGGTGATGCCGGCCGATCACCCCGACCGTGCGAAGGTGCTCGACCAGTTCCAGCGCAGCGTGCAGGGCGTGACGGCGATGCAGGGCGGCGCCGGGATGTGGCACCAGCTCGTGGACAAGCCCGACAGCTACCTCGAGAGCTCGGCGACGGCGATGTACACCTTCGCCATCGCCCGAGGCGTGAACCGCGGGTGGATTGCGCCCGCCTACGCGCCCGTCGCACAGACCGGCTGGCGCGCGTTGGAGCAGCGCGTGCGGCCCGACGGCCGGATCGAGGGCATCTGCGTCGGCACGACGGCGGCGTACGACATGGTCTACTACTACAACAGGCCGACGAGCCTCGACGCGATGCAGGGCTACGGCCCCGCGCTGATGGCCGGCGCGGAGGTGATCGCCATGCTCCGCAACTTCGAGATTCGCAAGGCGAACAACACCTATTACTATTTCCCGAAGCAGAAATGAGCCGGGGGTCCTCCATGCGCCGCACGCTCTCCGCCGTCGCGTTCCTCCTCCTGGCCGCCTCGGCGGCCGCTTCGGCCGCGGCCGCCGGGCCCACCGTCACGGTTCGCAACCCGCTCGGGATCGCGCGCGCCAGCGAGACGATCGCGCTCGCGGCGGCCGACCTCCTCGGCGCGCTCGCCACCGACGACGTGCGGAACGTCCACGTGCGCGACGCCGCGGGCCGCGAGGTGCTGGCACAGGCGGTCGACGTCAACGACGACGGCAAGTTCGAGGAGCTGATCTTCCAGGTGGACATCGGCCCGAAGGAGACGAAGCGGTTCGGGCTGGCGGTGGGAGAACGCCACGCGTACACGCGCGAGGACTTCAAGGCCTACGGGCGCTTCGTCCGCGAGCGCCGCGACGACTTCGCCTGGGAGAACGACCGTGTCGCCTACCGGATGTACGGGACCGCGCTCGAGACGTGGGCGCAGGAGCCGCTGACCAGCAGCGCGGTGGACGTGTGGACGAAGCGGGTGTCCCGCCTGATCGTCAACGACTGGTACATGATCGACGACTACCACAGGGACGGCGAGACGGGCGGCGACTTCTACTCGGCGGGCAGGAGCCGCGGCTGCGGCGGCAACGGACTCTGGGTCGGCGGCAAGCTGTACCCGTCAGCCAACTTCCGCGACTCGCGCGTGTATGCGAACGGGCCCATCCGGGTCATGTTCGACCTCGTCTACCCGGCGTGGGATGCGGCGGGCACGAAGGTGTCCGAGGTGAAGCGGATCACGCTCGACGCGGGGCAGAACTTCAACCGCTTCGAGAGCCGCTACACCTTCGACGGCGGGCCGCGCGAGATCACCTACGCCGCGGGGATCAAGAACAACGCCGGGTCCACGGTGGCGAGCAGCCGGGAGCGCGGCACGCTGCGCGCGTGGGAGCCGATCAAGAACGTGCCAGGCAGCCTCGGGTGCGCGGTGATCGTCGACCCCGCCCAGGTCGTCGACTTTCCCCAAGCCGACGGCAACTATCTCGTCGTGGCGAGGGTCCCCCCAGGTTCCCCCGCGGTGTACTACGCCGGCTTCGCCTGGGAGCCGACCCACCAGGTGCCCGGCGGCGTGGGCGGCTGGGACACGTTCGTTGCCGACACCGCCCAGAAGCTGCGCTCGCCGCTCGAGGTGTCGATCGCGAAGTGACGTGCACCCGCGCGCCCGCCGCGAGGCCGCATCGAATTCGGCCAAGGAAGACCCGCACCCGCCCGCGGGTCTCATTCCCTCAGGGTGTCTCATTCCCTCAGGGTCAGGGCTGCCAGTGCGCGGCGGCGAGCTGCCACGCCAGCAGCAGCCAGGCGGCGATGAAGGCGACGCCGCCGACCGGGGTGACGGCGCCCAGCAGGCGCACGCCGGTGACCGCGAGCAGGTAGAGGCTGCCCGAGAACAGGACGACGCCCGAGGTCAGCAGCCCGCACACCCAATTCGCCGCCCGCGCATCGAGCACGCCGAGCCGGGGGAGCATCGACACCAGCAGCACCCCGAGCGCGTGAACGAAATGGTAGAAGACCGCCTTCTCCCAGATCCCGGCGGCGTAGGCGTCGAGCCGGCCCCGCAGTGCGTGGGCCCCAAACGCGCCCAGCACGACGGCGGCGGCGAGAAAGCACGCGGCGAGAGCGCTCCACGACGTCATCGAACGCGCCATGCACCGATTCTGTCACAGGTTTGCCACGACCGCCCTGTCACGAATGCGGCGTCCCGCGTCGTATTAGGCTGGTGACCGCGGCCGTTCGCACTGACTATGGCCAAAGCCACCCGACCTAGCCGGAACCGTCCGTCGCCGCCGCGCGCGAGGACATACGTGTCGATCGCTCGGCCGCTGGCGCCGCTCGTCATGCTGCTGCTCGCGCCCCTCGCCATCCCGGGCCTGCTCGCGGAACCTCAGCAGCAGGGCGCTCTCCCGGCGCCGGCCGGCGCGGCCGGCTGCAGCATCAGCGGCTCCGTGTCGGCGGGCCAGGCGAAGCTGCCGGGAGTCGTCGTCACGGTGACGCCGAAGGCGGAGGGCGCGGAGCCGGCGGCCACCTCGACCGGTGTCGACGGCAGGTTCGCCGTGCCGGTTGCCGGACCGGGCCGCTACGAAGTGAAGGCCGAACTGGCGGCGTTCGCGCCGTTCGTCGAGGAGGTCGAGGTCGAGTCGCCGTGCCAGGCGCGCGTCGACATCCCGATGACGCTCGCGTCGCGCGTGCCGCGATCCCCCGCGCAGGCCGCCGCGCCCGGGCCGCCGCCTGCCGGTGCGGCAATGACCGGTGCTCCGGCGGGCGCTGCCGCTCGAGGTGCGACCGGCACCGGCGCCCGCCCGGGTACCACCGGGGCGCAGCGTGGGGCTTCGGGGCAGTTCCAGCGGGTGGCCGGGACCGGCACCCAGGGCCAAGCCCAGGCTGACCTCTCGACGACGGCCGAGGACGCCAGCGCGCTGGCCGAGCACCTCAGCCTGCCGCCCGGTTTCTCCCCCGAGACGTTGTCGGAAACCGTGACGGCCTTCGGCCGGACCGGGCAGACGAACGAGATGCTGCTGTTCGGCCCCGGCGGCGACGGCTTCGGCATGCGCGGGGGCACGCCCGGCATGCCCGGCATGCCCGAAGGCATGCCCGGCAGCGAAACGGGGGGTTTCTCTGCGGCGCCGGGTGGGGCTGGCGGCGGCCCCGGCGGCCGCGGCGGCGACTTCGCCGGCGGGGCCGGTGGCGGGGGCCGCGGCGGCGGGATGCGGGGTGGCCAGCGCGGGGGACCGGGCACGCTCGGCGACCGCCTCGCGCTGGCCAACCGCATGCAGCAGGACCGGCCGCACGGCAACGTGTCCTATCAACTGGGCGGTTCGCCCTTCGACGCCGCGCCGTACCCGTTGAACGGCCGGCAGACCGCCGAACCGAGCTACCTGCAGCAGCGGTTCGCCGGGTCGATCGGCGGCCAGTTCAAGATTCCGCACCTGTTCGACCTCGGGCCGCGCACGTCCTACTTCTTCAACTACTCGGGGAACCGCTCGAGCAACCTGTACACCGCCTACTCGACGGTGCCGAACGCCGCGCTGCGGTCCGGCGATTTCTCGGCGTCGCCAACGACGCTGGTCGATCCGCAGACGGGCCAGCCGTTCCCCGGGAACATCATCCCGGCCGGCCGGCTCGATCCGTCGGCGATGTCGCTGCTCCGGTTCATCCCGCTGCCGAACCAGCCGGGCAACACGCAGAACTACTACTACTCGACGACGAACACCACGGCGTCCGACGACATCAGCTTCCGCTTCGTGCGCTCGTTCGGTACGCAGCAGCAGCGGCGCGGCGGCCCGGGCGGCGGCGGGATGGGCGGGCCCGGCGGCGGTGGGCGCGGCGGCGGCCCCGGCGGCGGGGGCACCAACCTGAACGTTTCCGTGAGGTGGCACAGCCAGGACAGCACGCAGAGCGCGACGTTCCCGACGCTCTCCGGGAGGTCCACGCAGACCGGCTGGAACATCCCCGTGAGCTTCTCGTTCAGCAAGTGGCGCATCACGCACCAGCTGCAGGCCGGCTACAACCGCAACGAGATGGCGACGACCAACGCCTATGCCTACGTCACCGACGTGGCGGGCAACGCCGGCGTCACCGGCGTCTCGACCGACCCCTTCGACTGGGGCGTGCCGTCGCTGTCGTTCTCGACATTCACGGGCTTGCGCGACATTGCGCCGTCGATGCGCCGGACGCGGACGATCACGGCCAGCGACTCGATGATGAAGGTCTACAAGCGCCACAACTTCCGCTGGGGCGCCGACTACCGGAACGAGCAGCTCGATAGCCGCACCAACAGCAACGCGCGCGGGTCGTTCGTGTTCACCGGGCTCTACACCGGCGGAGGCACGGCGAACCTGAACGGCGCCGACTTCGCCGACTTCCTGCTCGGCTACTCGCAGCAGGCGGCGATCCAGTACGGCCCCGGCACGGAACAGCTGCGGTCGCATTCGTTCAACGCGTTCTTCCAGGACGACTGGCGGATGCGCACCAACTTCACCCTGAACATGGGCGTGCGCTACGAGTACCAGTCGCCGTACAGCGAGGCGGCCAATCGCCTGGTCAACCTCGACGTGAACGGCGACTTCACGGCTGCCGTCCCGGTGCTGGCCGGCGGGATCGGTCCCTTCACGGGCGCCTACCCGCTGACGATCGTCGAGCCGGACCGCAACAACTTCTCGCCCAGATTCGGTTTCGCGTGGCGCGCCAAGCCGAAGACGATCGTCCGCGGCGGCTACGGCATCAATTACAGCTCGGTGCCGTACCTGTCGGTGGTCCAGAAGCTGGCGGCGCAGCCGCCGTTCGCCGAGACGGACACGAGGCTCGGTACCGTCACCGGGCCGCTGCCGCTCTCGAACGCGTTCTCGGGCCCGACGAACACGACGACCACGAACAACTACGGCGTGGATCGCAACTACCGGATCGGCTACGTGCACTTGTGGAACGTGGACCTCCAGCGCGAGTTGAGCCGCACGGTGTCGGCGGGCGTCGCCTACATCGGGACGAAGGGGCTCAGCCTCGACCTGCTGCGCGCGCCGAATCGCGGCCCCACCGGCACGACGATCTCCGGCGTCGCCCCGTTCATCTGGGAGTCGTCGGGCGCGAACTCGACGCTGCACTCGCTGTCGGCGCGGCTGCGGAAGCGGCTGTCGCAGGGCGTGTCGCTGGGCGGGACGTATACCTTCTCGAAGTCGATGGACAACGCGTCGAGCCTCGGCGGCGGGGGCGGGGTCGTCGCGCAGAACGACAAGGATCTGGCCGCCGAGTGGAGCCTGTCGAGCTTCGACGTGCGCCACCGGTTCACCGGCGACTTCGGCCTCGAGTTGCCGTTCGGGACCGGCCGGCGGTGGCTGACCAAGGACGGGTGGAGCAACTACGTGGTCGGCGGCTGGATGGTGAACGGCACCATCTCGGTGGCGTCCGGCACGCCGTTCACGCCGCTGGTGACCGGCGCGGTGACCGACGTGGCGAACGGCGTCAACGGCACGCTGCGGGCGAACTACAACGGCGCGCCGATCCAGCTGGACGACCCGACGCTGGCGAAGTTCTTCAACACGGCGGCGTTCAGCATCCCGGCGCCCGGGACGTACGGCAACGCGGGGCGCAACATCATCATCGGCCCCGGCTCCTTCACGTTCAACCTGGGGATGATGAAGAACTTCGCCGTGCGGGGCACGCGCGGCGTCAGCCTGCGCGTGCAGGCCAACAACGTGCTGAACACGCCGGTCTGGGGGTCGATCGGCACCACGGTGAACTCGCCGACGTTCGGGCAGGTCACGTCGGTCCGGTCGATGCGGTCGGTGCAGTTCGTGTTGAGGATGAACTTCTAACATGCCTGTCGACTTCCGCGTACCCGTCCGCGCGCTCGGCGGCGTCGCCGTGGCGATCGGCGCCGTCCTCGCGATGTCCCACGTGATCGTCGCCCGGCAGGCGGCGCCCGGCGGCCAGCGCCCGGCGGCCACGTTCAGGTCGAGCGTCGACCTCGTCACCATCAACGTCGTCGTGCGCGACAAGAACGGCAACATCGTGCGCGGTTTGAAGCGCGAAGACTTCACGGTGACCGAAGACGGGCAGCCGCAGACGATTTCCACGTTCGACTTCGAGGAGGTCAACACCCAACCTGTCGACGTCGTGCCGGCGGAGATGCCGACGGTGCTCGGCAGCGTCGGCCGGGCGCCGGCGGAAACGGCGGCGGCCGCCGGGGCGCCGGCGGTCATCGACCTGCACGGCCGCCGGCTGATCGTGCTGCTGTTCGACCTCAGCTCGATGCAGCCGGAGGAAGCGTTCCGGGCAGCCACTGCCGCCCGCGAATACGTCGAGAAGAAGCTGACGCCCTCCGACATGGTGGCGATCACCGTCCTCTCCACGACGCTGCGGGTGGTGCAGGAGTTCACGTCGGACCGCCAGCTGCTGCTCGACACGATCGACCAGATGAGCGGCGTCGAAGGACAGGGGTTCGAGGTGCTGGCGGCCGCGGACCCGACCGACGACTCCGCGACGGCGTTCAGCGCCGACGACAGCGAGTTCGCGCTGTTCAACACGGACCGGCGGCTCCAGGCCATCCAGGCGCTCGTCGAGGCGATGGGGTCGATCGAGCAGAAGAAGTCGCTCGTGTATTTCAGCAGCGGCATGGACCAGACCGGCATGGACAACCGGGTGGCCATCCGGACGGTGATCGACCGGGCGGTCCGCAGCAACGTGTCGATCTACACCGCGGACACGCGCGGCCTCCAGGCGCTCGGGCCGGCGGGCGACGCCAGCCAGGCGAGCACGCGCGGGCAGTCCGCGTTCTCCGGGGCCGCCGTGTCGGGGCGGTTCGACTCGATGGCCGCCTCGCAGGACGCGCTCACGTCGCTTGCGGAAGACACGGGCGGCCGCGCGTTCTTCGACCAGAACGACTTCGGCGCGGTGTTCGACCGCGTCGTCAACGACACGTCGGCCTACTATCTCCTCGGCTTTACGAGCACGAACCGGACGCAGGACGGGCGGTTCCGCAGGATCCGGGTCGGCGTGAAGCAGCCCGGGCTGAAGCTCGAGTACCGCGCCGGCTACTACGCGCCGAGGGACTTCGTGCACTCGGGGCGCGACGACCGCGAGCAGCAGCTGATGGAGCAGCTGTTCTCCGACCTCTCCGTCACGGACCTGCCCGTCTACGCCTCGTCGGGCTACTTCCGCCTGAAGGGCGACCGCTACTTCGTGCCGCTGTGGATCGCGGTGCCGGGGTCGAAGGTGCCGTTCAACACCTCGCGGGACAAGGACAAGGCGACGCTCGACATCCTCGCGATCGTGCGCGACACGCAAGGGCGGCCCGTGGCGCGCATCCGCGACACCGTGAACCTGGCGCTGGCCGTGACCGAAGAAGTGCAGCGCAAGAGCGTGCAGTACCAGACCGACCTCGAGCTGCCGCCGGGCCTGTTCAACATGAAGGTGGTCGTCCGCGAGAACCAGACGGGCACCATGGGGTCGTTCGAGGCGGCCATCGCGGTGCCCGACCTCGGCCGGTCGCTGGTGCGGGTCAGCTCGGTGGTCGTCGGGTCGCGCCTGCAGGCCGCCGCGAAGAAGGACCCGCGGAACCCGCTGCTGCAGAACGGCCAGGAGCTGATCGCGAGCATCGCCCACGTCGTGCAGGCCGGGCAGCCGCTCTATCTGTACTACGAGATGTACGACGCGGCGGCGGATACGGGCCAGAGGCCGGCCGCACAGGCGCCCGGCCAGCAGGCCGCCTCGCAGGGGTCCGACGCGGCGGCGCAGAAGGCGGCCGCCGAGAACGTCAGCCGGCAGGCGGCGGGCGCGCGCGACCCGGTACGGGTGCTCTCGAACGTCGTCTTCTTCCGCGGGTCGAAGAAGGTGTACGAGACGTCGCTCGTCGAAGCCACCGCCGTGTCGGCCCCCGATTGCAAGGCCACCGTGTTCCAGCTCGACGTGCCGACCAGCGATCTGGCACCGGGCTTCTACATCTGCCAGGTGAACCTGATCGACGACGTCGCCGGGACGTTCGCGTTCCCGCGCCTGGCGGTCCTCGTCAGGAAGTAGCCCGTTGCGTCCGCCGCGCACACCTCGACTCCCGGCGGGGCGAGCTGCCGCCCGTCCCTCTGGAGTCCCGCTCGTCCCGCCCCGATCCCGCCCGGCCCCGAGGGCGCGACCGCGTGGCCGCCGCGGGCCGACAATCGGCCCATGAACACCATTGAACGCCCCGACACGCCGCTTGCGACGGGCGACCGCCGCTGGCTGCTCGCCATCTCGCTGCTCCCGTTCCTGCTCCAGGTCGCAGGTGCGTTCTCTCCCGGCTACTCGTATTTCATCGACGAGTTCTACTACATCGCCTGCTCGCGGCACCTGGCGCTGGGCTACGTCGACCACCCGCCGCTGGCGGCGTGGCTGCTGGCGCTCACGCGGCCGGCGCACCACGACTCGCTGCTCGGCATCAGGGTCCTCGCGGGACTGGCGCAGGTGGGGACGGTGTGGACCTCCGGCCTGCTGGCGTGGCGGCTGGGCGGGCGGAGGACCGCGGTCGTCACCACCGCGCTGCTGGTGGGCCTCTGCCCGGTGTTCCTGGGGATCACCAGCTTCTACTCGATGAACGCGTTCGAGCCCTTGCTGTGGACGCTGGTCGCGTACGCGCTCGTGCGCATCGTGCAGACCCGGCGCTCCCGACTCTGGCTGGTCGTCGGTCTGCTGGTCGGGCTGTCGTTCCAGAACAAGCACACGGTGGTGGCGTTCGTCGCGGCCCTGGCGGTTGGAGTCGCGGTGACGCGGGCGCGGGCCATGCTGCGCGACCCGTGGCTGTGGGCCGGCGCCGCGCTCGCGGTGGCGATTGCGGCGCCGAACATCGCCTGGCAGGTGGCGAACGGGTGGCCGTCGCTCGAGTTCTACCGGGCCGCGCAGCTCGAGAAGAACGTCTACTCGTCCCCGCTGCGCTCGCTCGTGGCGCTCGTCGTGGTGACGAACGTGGCCGCGGCGCCCATGTGGATTGCCGGGATTGCCTGGCTCACCCGCGGGCCGGGCAGGCGACAGTTCGCGTTCCTCGGCGTGATGGGCGTCGTCGCCATCGGCGAGTACCTCGTCTCGGGGTCGAGCCGGCCCGACCGGCCGCTGGCCGTCTTCCCGCTGCTGTTCGCGGCGGGAGCGGTCTCGTTCGAGGCAGTCGCTTGCCGCCGCCCGGCGTGGCGATGGGCGCTCGCGCCAGTGGTCCTGGTCAGCGCGGCGATGGCGCCGCTGGCGGAGCCTCTCCTTCCGCCGCCCGCGCTGGCGCGCTACGTCTCGGCGCTCGGCCTCGGCTTCCAGGCCGAGCGGGGGAAGCGCTCGCCCATCCCGCAGACGCTCGCCGATCGGACGGGCTGGGAGTCGTTCCTGGACGACGTGACGCGGGTGTACCGAAGCCTCCCGCCGGCGGAGCAGCGCCAGGCGATCCTCTACGCGCCGGACTACGGGCATGCGGGCGCCCTCGACCTCTGGGGGCCGTCGCGCGGCCTGCCGAGGGTGATCGCCAGCCACAACTCCTACTGGCACTGGAGCGAGGGCCATACAAACACCGACGTGTTGATTGCGATCGATCCGAATCCCGACGTGCTCCGCCAGTTGTTCCGCGACGTGCAGCCCGCGGGCTGGGTCGACTGCGACTACTGTATGAGCTGGAGGAGCCACATGCCGATCTACGTCGCGCGGGGAGCGATTCGGCCGGTCGAGTCGGTGTGGGCGCGCGCCCGCCACTACGAGTGACGAACCCTGTCATAGAATGTGACCGTCATGACGGACACGCCCATCGAGCCGCGCCGCCGCCTCGCGAAGCAGGCGCTCGTGTGGGTGGCCTCGGTGCTCTCGCTCGGGCTGCTGCTGTTCGCCTACCGCTACCTGGCCGTCCTCGCATCGCGGAACAGCCAGCCCTTCGTGTTTCCGCTGGTGGACGAGCTGACGGCCGCTCTGATTGCCGGCTGCCTGTTCTTCGGCGTGCGGGCGTTCGTGCGCCGCTTTCCGCTCGGCCGCGCGTCGTGGCGCCGCCGCCTGCCGCTCTACGTGCCGGCCCTCCTCGGATTCGCGTTCGCGTCGACCACCGGCATGTGGGCCCTGCGCAGCGCCGTGTACCCGCTGGCGGGCCTCGGGGCGTACGACTACGGCGTGATGCCGCTCCGGTATCTCATGGAGCTGCCGCTGCAGACGATCGCATTCGCGGCGATGGCCCTCGCGATTCACTTCGCGGAGACTGTACCGCGCGGCGCGGGAACGCGAGGTGCAGGCGGCGCAGCTCGAGCGGTACCTCGCGGAAGCGCAGCTGCGCAGCCTCCGCCTTCAGCTGCAGCCGCACTTCCTCTTCAACGCGCTCAACACGATCTCGTCCGAGATGTATCGCGACGTCGCGGCCGCCGACGAGATGCTGTCGCAGCTCGCCGAGCTGCTGCGTTCGTCGCTCGCCAGCGCGCAGACCGACGAGGTGCCGCTGGCCGCCGAACTGGCGCTGCTCGACCGTTACCTCGCGCTGATGCGCGCGCGCTTCGGCGACCGCCTGGCCATCTCCGTCTCGGTCGCACCCGACGTCGGCACCGCGCTCGTGCCGTCGATGTTCCTGCAGCCGATCGTGGAGAACGCCATCCGGCACGGCCGCGTCTCTTCGGAGGGGCACGGGGCGATCGCGGTTCGCGCACGCCGCGAGAACGGATCGCTGGAGATCGAGGTCCAGGACGATGGGCCCGGCAGCACCGGAGGCGGCGCGGGCGCGGGGATCGGCTTGGCGGCCACGGCCGAGCGGCTTCGCCTGCTCTACGGCGCCGCGCAGCGATTCGATGCCGGCACCCGCGCGGCCGGCGGGTTCCTGGTCCGCGCCGTGCTGCCGTTCCACGAGCAGGCCGGCCCGGGCGCCGGGCGGCCGCCGGGAACGGCCGGAGCGTGAGCCCCATGATCAGGGTGTTGATCGCCGATGACGAGGCGCCGGCCAGGAAGAAGGTGCGCGAGCTGCTGGCGCGCGAGCCGGACGCCGAGATCGTGGGCGAGGCCGCGGACGGCGACGAGGCCATCGTCTTGATCGGCCAGACTCGCCCCGACCTGCTCTTCCTCGACATCCAGATGCCGAAGGCCGACGGGTTCGCGGTGATCGAGGCGGTGGGAGCCGGCGCGGTTCCCTTCGTCGTCTTCGTCACCGCGTACGACGAGCACGCGCTGCGCGCGTTCCAGGTCCAGGCGCTCGATTACCTGTTGAAGCCGTTCGCGCCGACGCGCTTCAAGGACGTGCTCGCCCGCGTGCGGCGGCAGCTCGCGGGCGGCGCCCGGCACGAGTTCGAAGAGCGGATGGAACGGCTCCTGGCTGCCGTGCGGCCAGGTCCGCGGTACCTGAAGCAGTTGCTGGCCGACAAGGGCGACGAGCGCCAGGTGGTGCTGGCGGTCGAGGCGATCGATCGGATCGTCGCCGATCGGAACTACCTGCGGTTCTTTTCGGCGGGGCACGAGTACCTGCGCCGCGGCGTGCTGAACGAGATCGAGAAGCGCCTGGACCCGGAGCAGTTCATCCGGATCAACCGGTCGGAAATCGTCCGCGTCGGCGCCGTTGCGGATTTCCAGTCCTGGTTTCACGGCGACTGCCGCGTTCGCCTGAAGGACGGGACGCTGCTGACCTGGAGCCGCCGCTACCGCGCGCGCTCCCCGTTTGCCGAGTAGAGGGGCGGCCGTCGCGCTCCAGCGGAGTCGTGGCCGTCGTTGCTTGCGCAAGGGCGCCGTCCGGAACTTCCTCCAGCCGCCGTTCGTCTCCTCAGGGAATGAGGAAACCGAGACCGTTCTGGCGGGCCGTCGCCGCCGTGCTCTGCGCCTTGACGGCCGTCGTTGCCACCGCTTCGTCCGCGGCCGCGCAGCCGCCAGGCCGGACGCCGCCGCCGTCCACCGCCGCCGCCCACCCCCCCTCGAACGACCTCGACGCCTTCATGGCGCGCGTGCTGCAGCGGCGCGACGAGAACTGGCGCAAGCTGCACGACTACATCCTGAGCGAAACCGAATCGTTCGGGATCGAAGGGCCGGGCAAGCTGCCCTTGAACGGCTTCAAGCGCGAGTACATCTGGTACGTCCGGGACGGCTTCCTCATTCGCAGCCCGGTCCGCTACGACGGGGTGGCGACGCCCGAGCCCGAACGGCGCAAGTACGAAGAGGACTGGCTCGAGCGCGAGAAGGAGCGCGACGAACGCGCCCGATTCGAAGGCGAAGGCCGCGGAGGCCGACAAGCCTCCCGGGGCCGGAACGGCGCCCGCCGACAAGGCCGCGCCGGCGGACAAGGGTGACGTGCCGTCGCTCGAGCAGTTCGTCGACCAGCGGGGCGAACCGCGCTTCATCTCCGAGGCCTACTTCCTCCAGTTCAAGTTCGAGCCGGGCAACTACTACCTGGCGGGGCGCGACCGGATTGCCGGCCGCGACGTGCTGAAAATCGAGTACTACCCGACGGCCCTGTTCCGGGATGACGACCAGGAGGGTGGCGCAGACGCGTCCGCCGCGAAGAAGGACTCGAAGGCGAAGGCGCAGGATCGCCGCTCCGCGGAGAAGGAGAAGCAGGAGGAGCAGGAGATTGAACGCAAGCTGAACAAGGTCGCGTTGGTGACGTTGTGGGTGGACCCGGCGGAATACCAGATCGTGAAATACACCTTCGACAATACCGAGTTCGGCTTCCTGCCCGGGAGGTGGCTGGTGCGCGTCGGCGACATCACCGCGTCGATGACGATGTCGCGCGTGCTCGACGGCGTCTGGCTGCCCGGCCAGATCACCGCGCAGGCGGACCTCGTGTTCGCGAGCGGCCACTACGGCTTCAAGTACAGCCGCAGCTTCTACGACTACAAGAAGGCAGAGGTCGGCGCGAAAGTGCGGATGCGGGCGCCGGAGGAGCGATGACGCGTGCGGCCGCCATCGTCCTCATGGCGCTCGTGACGGCGGCGACCATCGCGGCCGCGCAGGCACCGTCGTCAAGTCAGACACCGGCCGAGCCCGAACGCCTGGCGGAGGTGCGGGTCCACGGGAACCACACCACGCCCGACGCCGAGGTGCTGCGGCTGGCCGGCCTGACGATCGGACAACCGGTGGACGCGCCGGCGATCGAAGCGGCGCGCGAGAGACTGTCGAAGAGCGGGCGCTTCGAGGACGTGGAGATTCGCAAGCGATACCGGTCGCTCGAACCGGGCGGCGACGTCGTGCTCGTCATCGTCGTGCGCGAGCATCCGGTCCCCGAGGAAGTGCCCGGGCCGGCGGTCGCGCGTCCGTTCAAGCGGCTGTTCGCGAGCGGCATGTTCCTGCCGATCCTGAACTACGCCGACGGCTACGGCTTCACCTACGGCGCCCGGTTCGGTTTCGTCGATCTCCTCGGGCGCGACAGCCGCCTCTCGATCCCGCTGACGTGGGGGGGAACCAAGCGTGCGGCCGTTGAACTCGAGCGCACGTTCGCGCGCGGCCCGCTCGACCGGATCTTCGGCGGCGCCGCCATCTGGCGGCGCACGAACCCGTTCTACGAGACCGACGAAACCCGCCGCGAGCTCTGGGTGGAGGGATCGCGGCGGTTGGCCGGGCCCCTGCGCGCGTCCGGCCACGCGAACTACGCGGACGTCGAGTTCGGCGCGCTGCGCGAAGACGCACTGGCCTACGGCGCCGACGTCGTGGTAGACACCCGGATCGACCCGGTCTTTCCGAGGAACGCCGTTTTCGCGTCAGCGGGGTGGGAACGCCTCGAGCCGTCGCAATCCGCATCCGTCAACCGCTTCCGCGCCGAGGCGCGCGGATACCGGGGCCTGCTCGGCCAGACGGTGCTGTCGCTTCGCGTGCAGTACGCGGGCGCGGACGGCCCTCAGCCGGAATACGCCAGGTACCTGCTGGGAGGGGCCGGCACCCTGCGCGGCTACCGCGCCGGCAGCTTCTCTGGTGACAACCTGCTCGGCGCGTCCGTCGAACTTCGCGTGCCGCTGTCGTCGCCGATGAAGATTGCGAAGGTGGGCATCACCCTCTTCACCGATGTCGGCACGACCTGGGACCACGGCCAGCGGCTCGCCGACGCGCCCGTCAAGGCGGGCGCCGGCGCGGGATTCTTCGCGCTCGCCAGCCTCTTCCAGTTGAACCTCGACGTGGGCTTCCGCGAAGGCTGGGGCACGCGCGTGCACTTCACCACGGGGCTGCAGTTCTGAGCCGGCCGGCGGCCGGCGGCTCGCCGATTCAAAGGGCCGCGGCCGGCGGCTGGGCAGTCGCCGACACCGGGGGCCTGAGACGGGGTGCCGCTACCTGATCGGCCCCGCTCCCGTCGGCGGCGGCGGCGCGGACGGCGGCGCGGGCGGCGGCGGCGCCGCCGAGACGAGGGCGATCCGCGTGCGCAGGCGGTCGCGCTCCGTGCAGTCGCCCGCATTGCCGACCGTGCACGAATCCTGGTACAGCTTCAGCGCCTTGCCGTAGAAGGTCACCGCGAGGACGTTGTCCTTCGGCACCGACTCGCCCGACGCGTAGAGATTGCCGAGCAGCACGCAGCTGTCCGTGAACTCGCTGTTGCACGCACTGGAGTAGAGCGAAATCGCCTTGGCCAGGTCCTTCTGAACGCCTTCGCCCTGCTCGTAGCTCTGCCCCAGCTGGTGGCATCCGGCCGCCCAGCCGCCCTCGCACGATCGCTCGTACAACGAAACCGCCAGCGTGAAATCCTCGCGCGCGGCCGCAGCGAGGCCCAGGTTGAGGCACCCGGGCGAACTGCCCCCCTGGCAGGCCTTCTGGAACAGCTGCTCGGCCCGCTGGCTGCCGCCATCGACCATTCCCGTCAGTTCGACGATTTCGCCGAGCGTGTTGCACACGTCGGCCACTCCGCCCTCGCACGCCCGTTCGTACGATACTCCGGCGCGCCCCAGATCGCGCGGAACGCCCCTCCCGTTCGCGTACATGTCGCCGAGCTGCGTGCACGTCGCCACGTCGCCCGCGACGCACTTGGCGTCGAGGCGCGCCGCCTGGCTGCAGCCGGCAGCACAGAGCGCGGTGAACACGGCCCCAACCACGAAGGACGCGCGCGAACGGCACGGGGCGTTGCTGGTCATGATGCCGGTAGTATCATGCGGGAGGGCAGCCGGCTTCAAGGGGAAGACGGGGCTCCGGGCACCGCCTCCCGCCGCTGGGACTGCAGCAGCCTGGGCGTCGCGAGGAAGAGGTTGCCGCACAGCCGCCCGAGCAGGACGGCCCCCGCGGCCGCCACCGCGCCGACGAGATCCAGCGACCCGATCCCGACGACCAGCACCAGCGCGATCACGGCCGCTTCGACGGCCGTGGCGGCGGTGATCACGCGCGTGCGCCGCGCGAGCACCAGTCGCGCCCGCTGGACGCTGAGCAGGTAATCGAGGGCCGGCACGAGCGCGAGGACGCGCGCGGGCCACAGGGCGAACGCCGCGAGGCCGGGCGGCAGGCCCGCCACGCGCACGAACCACGCGTGCCCGAGCGGCGTGAAGAGCACGGTGCCCAGGGCGAGCGCGGACACTGCCGCCAGCCCGCCAGCCACCCGAGCGATCGTCCGCCCCCGCGTCGGCTCGCCACCCGTCAGCGCGACCGCGACCTCCTGGTAAGCGATTGCACCGCTGCGGAACATGAAGACGAGGCCGGTGACCACGGGCATCACCGCGAGCGACTCGATCGGCGCCCGGCTCCGGCCGAGGACGAACGTCACCAGCGGGTTGACGACGATCGCCACCAGCGAGGTGAGCGCCAGCGGCACGTAGAACCGGGCAGTCTCGCGCAGCGTCAGCGGCACGGTTGCCGCCGGCGCCTTGGGGCCGGCCATCAGGCGGGCGACGACGCCGCGCGCCATCCACCGGCTTGCGGCGGCTTCGGCCAGCACGCCGCCAGCCAGCGAGAGAGAACCCACGTAGGCGCCCGGCAGGTCCGTGGTCAGGGCGAGGGCCGCGGCCGTCACCGACATCGTGACCAGCCGCACGACCGTCCCGTACGCCACGCGGCGCGGCAGGTGATGGCGCACCAGGATGCCTTGGTAGAAGCGTCGGTAGCCGATGGCGGCCGGCCAGAACAGGAGAAAGCTGGCGGTGACGTGGGTCAGGTGGCTGACGTCGGGAGGAAGGCCGATCACGCGGTCGGTCACGAAGCGGAACACCGGCGGCAGCAGGCCGATCCCCACCGCCACCGTCAGGCCGACATTGAGCGCGAAGGCGAACCGGCGGAGCGCCAGCAGCGACTGCCGATCGGCCACCAGCGCGTTGGCGGCCGTCATCATCATGATGATGGGCGCCTCGGCCATGAACGCGAACGAGAACGCCACGCCGTACGCGGCCAGGTTGCGGGTGGGGTCCGCCAGCCTCGCGATGATGGCGGCCACGTACGGGCCTTCGACGGCCATCATCAACCAGGTGGCGGCGAGCGGCAGCCAGAAAGCCAGTACGGCGCGCGTCCGGAGTGGAGCGGTGCGCTCAACGTGCGTCACGGGGGGATTGTATCAACGGCAGGACGCGCACCTTTGTCGCCGCATCGACCGTGCAGCCTGCGCCCGAGAGGTGAACGCGACTCGTGCGCGACGATTGACGGCCGGCCGAATGGCCGACCGTCGGTTGACGCTGGGGGCCGCGAGGTGAGCACCGCGGGGGCCTGGGGTGTTGCACGGCGCCGGGGCCGACGACCGCGAGCAACCGCTCCCTGGGGGCCTGGCGTCTGGGGGACGCTCTCGGCTCTAGCGAGATTCGTGCCGCGTCGTTTGTTGAGGAAATGGCCGCCGGAGCGCGGCTTGAGTTGTGAATTCACCCAGGGGGCTGACTAATCTCCCTGGATCGCGGGCAGACCTCGCCAGGACGTCCCCACGGTCCGCCCACGGTCCCGGTTGACTCCGGGGCCCGGATCACCAATCATTAGCGGAACCAGAGGCCAACTCGAAGTAAGTGGTCCGCCGCGCAGCGCGCGGCATCACGATGCCCCCCAGACGAGCGAAACCTGGCAGTGGCACGGAGCGGCGTGCCCATGCCGGCGTTGTGCTAATCTCCGCCCAGTCAGTCCCGTGCGCACTGACACGTTCACCCGGGAGACGAAGATGAAGACGATCGACCTGTCACTCTCGAACCTCAACGAGCTGTTCCCTCCCACGTTCACCCAGGAGCAGCTTGCGAAGGCGAAGACTGTCTTCCTCAAGGAATTGTCGATCCAGGCGCACCGCTTCTACGGCGGCAAGATGGCGACGATCCCCAAGGCCGGCATCTACGGCTTCAACTGGTTCAACGTCTGGTACACCCCTGGCGTGTCGGCCGTCTCGACGACCATCCGGGACGATCACGACACCTCGTTCGAGCTCTCCAACCGCGGCAACCTGGTTGCGGTCGTCTCCGACTCGACCCGCGTCCTGGGCGACGGCGACTGCTCGCCCTCGGGCGGCCTCGGCGTGATGGAAGGCAAGGCCTTCCTGATGAAGTACCTCGGCGGCGTGGACGGCGTGGCGCTGTGCGTCGACAGCTACAACAAGCAGGGCAAGCACGATGCCGACAAGATCATCGAGTTCGTGAAGATGCTCCAGCCCAGCTTCGGCGCCGTCAACCTCGAGGACATCTCGCAGCCGAACTGCTTCAAGGTGCTCGACACGCTGCGCGAGGAGTGCGACATCCCGGTGTGGCACGACGACGCCCAGGGGACCGGCAGCGTGACGCTGGCCGGTCTCATCAATGCGTTGCGGATCGCCGACAAGCCCATCGACAAGGTGCGCATCGTCTTCTACGGCGCCGGGGCGTCGAACACCACGATCGCCCGCCTGATCCTGATGGCCGGCGCCGACCCCGAGAAGCTCGTGATGTTCGACACCAAGGGGGGCCTCCACAGGAAGCGCGACGACGTGAAGGCCGACACGGCCTACTACCGCAAGTGGGAGCTGTGCGAGAAGACCAACCCGGGCTGCATCAACGACATCGAGGTGGCGCTCGAGGGCGCCGACGTCCTGATCGCCCTCAGCAAGCCCGGTCCCGACGTCATCAAGCAGGAGTGGATCCGCTCGATGGCGCCCAAGGCGATTGTGTTTGCGTGCGCCAACCCCGTCCCCGAGATCTACCCGTACGCCGCCAAGGAGGCGGGCGCGTACATCGTGGCGACCGGCCGCGGCGACTTCCCGAACCAGGTGAACAACTCGATGGGCTTCCCGGGGATTCTCAAGGGCGCGCTGCTGGTCCGCGCCCGCAAGATCACCGACGAGATGGCCATCGCCGCCGCCTACTCGGTGGCCAACTTCGCCGAGAAGAGGGGCATCAGCCCCGACTACATCATGCCGACGATGGACGAGACGGAGGTGTTCGCCGAGGAAGCGGCGGACGTCGCCATGACCGCCATCGCCAACGGCGTGGCGCGCGTGACGCCGACGCGCGACGAGGTGCGCAGCCAGACGCTGGCCGACATCAAGGAAGCTCGCGCGATCATCGACGTCCTGATGCGCGAGAAGTTCATCGGCGCGCCCGACCCGGCGATGCTCGCCGCCGCCGTGGAAAAGGCCGTCATGTCCGTGACGAAGTAGGGCGGAAGGGCAGGCCGGACGCCTGCCCGCCCCGTCCGTTGTCACAACCTCCGTCTCGCGGTCGCCAGAACCCGACGCTGATTCGCCCCGGCCCCTGCGTTTCCACCCGGAACCGAGCCGCTCGGCAACCCCCTTTCGAACGGACGCTCGAGCCCGACCCGGCGCTCGCAGGGCTGCGCGCCGCGCCGCGTTCGCTCACCGCACGCCCGTCCAGGCTGCCGTCGAGGGCGAGCCTCAGCCACGCGCGCCACGGCAGGTCCGAGGGGCCACCCCGTGCATTCTCGCCGGTCGACAGGCCGCCACGTTGGTGACGCTGCGGCACAGAACCTGCAAGCGTCAGCCCTGGGAATCACGTCTATGGTGTGCCCGGGCGCCATCCTCATCCGTGGTGGGGTGCCAGGACGCGCGCGCCTTCCCGCTCGGCCACGTGTCGGCGGGCGACGCGGCGGTGTGGACGCGGCGGTCGGCCACGATGCACCGTGACGGGCAGCCAACGGAGGAGCGCATGCCTCGAAAGAACGGCCGGACCGGCAAGGCGGCGCGGGCGCGCAAGGCGGGCGCGGCGCCGGCACGCGAGAAGGCGAGCGACACAGCCCGGCAGGCGCGCGGCGCCGGCAAGCGCGCGGGCCCCCGAACCTCGGGGCGCGCCGCCACCAGGCTCGCGACGTCTCGCACGCGGCCCCCGTCGGCCCGGCGGGGGTCGTCGGCCGGTTCGCGCAAGAGCGCGCCCTCGCCGACGCTCGCCTCCAAATCGGGTTCGGCGCTGGCGCGCGCCACGGCAAAGCCATCGGCCCGACCCGAGGCCAAGAGCAACAGCCGCGGGCGGCGGGAGGCGGCCGGCCCGACGACGGCGCCGAGCAGCGGGTACGCGGAGAACGCGACGCGCGCGCTGTGGGTCGCATCGTTCGGTCAGCGCGGCGAGCGAAGCGGGCAGACCCTGGCCACGCGGAATCACGACGTGATCCGGCGGTGGGCCGCGACACGAGGGGCGGTGCCCGCCACGGTGCCCGGGACCGAGCGCGACGGCCGGCCGGGCGTCCTGCGTTTCGACTTTCCCGACATCGGCGGCCGTCGCCTTCGCGCCGTGGATTGGGACGAATGGTTCGAAACGTTCGACGCGCGCCGCCTGGTCTTTCTCTTTCAGGAGCCGGTGAAGCGCGGCAGTCCGGGCGGCTTCTTCCGTCTCGATGGTCCCGAGCGCGAGGAGCGGTGACGCGCGCCGATCGCGAGAATCGATCGCGGGACGATCAGCTATACTGATCTCCTCCGCCATCGGTGACGCGTTGCCATCCTGGTCGCGTGCCGTGCGATCGGGACCGACGGAGTGGTGCAGGCGAAGAGGAGACTATGGGCGACGGCGCGGAAGGACTTGTTGACGCACAGGCGAGGATTCAGGATCGCCTCGACGAACTCGAGGAGGGCCGGACCCGTCGCGGTCGTGTCGTCAAGAATCCCGAGCGCGAGCAGCAGCTTCAGTCGCTGCGCCTCGCCCGCACGGAGCTCGAGCGCCAGCGGGGTGCGACGAGCCACCAGGTGCGCCGGGAGCAGTTGGCGCAGGCGATCGCCGAAATCAACCGCCGCATTGCCAAGCTCGACCAGTCGGAGTAGGCCTCCGATCCACCCAGCCCCGTTTCATCGTTCCTGACGCCTTTCATCCTCGCTCCCATCTCGGACGATGCGCCCTCACCCGGTCCGCGCTCCCGCCTGCGAGCGCTGCTACGGTTCGCTCACCGCGAGCCCCGCAAGACCCGACGTGTCGGAGCCGGTCTGGCCGTCTCGTGACAGGACGGAGAAGAAGGAAGGAAGATCGGCGTCTCGTACGCTATAACTACTGCGGGAGTTCACGAATGAGACAATCGATGCGCCGTGTTTCGCTGACCGCGGCGATCTGCGCGACGGTCCTCACCGTCTCTCTGGTCGCCGGCACCAAGTTCACCACCACCTGGAAGGCGCCGGGCGTGGCGGGCGGGCGGACGCTGGGCGGGCAGCGGGTGGCCGTCGTCGCCATCACCGAGGACCAGTCGCTGAGGATGGCGACCGAAGAGGCGATGGCGCGCGCGCTGACCGCCGCGGGCGTCACCGGCGAGGCGTCCTACCGGCTGATTCCGATCGAGGAACTGAAGGACAAGGCCAAGGCCGCGGCGTGGTTCGACAAGAAGAACGTCAAGGCGGTGGTGACGCTGCGGTTGCTGTCGGTGGACAAGGCGAAGACCATCACGCCCATCGTCTACACGACCTACTCGTATTACGGTTCCTTCTACGACTACTACGCGTGGGGTTACGGGAACCCGGCGAACTGGCAGGTGACCGAGCAGACGACGGTCGCTCTCGAAATGCTCGTGTTCGGCGTGAAGGAAGGGCTCGCGTGGGCGGGCACCTGCGAGACGACGGACCCGCCGAAGAGCCCCGACAAGTTCGCCAAGAGCGTGGTGGACGAAGCCTTGAAGCAGATGCGGAAGCAGGGGCTGTTGGCAAAGGGCAAGTAGGGGCCGGCGCCTCACGGAAAGGGAACTCAGCATGATGTTCACGAAGGTCAATCGTGCCCGGTTCTGGGCGCTTGCCGCGGCTGCGGTTCTCGTGCTCGCGACTGCGGCCGCTGCCGCTGGGATCAAGGTCAAGGTCCAGCAGGACAAGAACTACCAGTTCGCCGGGCGGCGCACCTGGGCCTGGGATCCGGTCGAGCCCGTCGGGGTCAAGGTGCTGCAGGCGATGGGCGACCCCGAGAAGCTCAAAGCGAAGTTCGACCCGATGGTCCGGCCGGTCATCGAGCAGGCGCTCGCCAAGCGGGGCTTCACGAAGGTCGAGGGCGACAAGGCCGACTTCTACGTGTGCTACTACCTGCTGCTCGGCCCGGACGTCACGTCGCAGTACCACGGGCAGTTCGTCGGCGCCATCCCCGAGTGGGGGCTGCCCGACTTTCTGCAGTCCACGAGTTCGCTGAAGGTCGTCGAGCAGGGCTCGCTGGTCTTGGACGTGTCCTCGACCGAGCTGAAGACCGTGATTTGGCGCGGCGTCGCGGGCACCGAGTTCGACGGGAGGCTGAACGACAGCCAGCGCATTGCGCGCATCGAGAAGGGCCTGGCGGACATGCTGAAGAACTTCCCGCCGAAGGACCAGGCGCCGAAGAAGTAGCCAGAATCAGGCCTGCGGCGGGCGGCTGGCGTGTCCGGTCTGGCACGGCGCGGGTCGCACGCCGCGAGCCGTGCCTGTTGCGATCCGTGCACTGTTGCGATCCGTGCCTTGACTCTCTCCCCCCGTTCCACCTACAGTTCCCGTTCTTTGCGCCCCGTCGGCGACGCGACCGTGCACGTGGTCGCGCTCGAGCACGGCGCAAGGCTCACGGATGAGCGGCTCGGCGCCGCGAAGGACATCGGGCCGGGGAGTGCGTGCACCCTCGGCCCGCGCTTCTTGCTCGTTGGAGGACTTTGGCATGCGACGCTTCCTCGCCGTTCGACTCGTGTGCGCTGCGGTTCTGCTCCCGGCCTTGCCCGCGCTTGCCGGGCAAGCCGGCGCGCCCGCCCTGCGCGCCCTCACCGCGGACGACATCAACCGCGTCCGCGCCGTCTCCGACCCGCAGGTGTCGCCCGACGGCAGGTGGGTGGCCTACGTCGTCGGCACGCAGGACGCCGAGAAGGACAAGCGCGATTCGGACCTGTGGATGGTCAGCTGGGACGGCACGCAGCAGGTGCGCCTGACGTCGTCGGCCGAGACGAGCGAGCGGGCGCCGCGCTGGAGCCCGGACGGCCGCTACCTCGCGTTTCTGAGCGCGCGCGGCGACGAAGCCGAGAAGAAGCAGGGCGCGCAGGTCTGGCTGCTCGATCGGCAGGGCGGTGAGGCGCAGAAGCTGACCGACATCAAGGGCGGCATCAGCGACTACGCCTGGTCGCCCGATGGCAAGCGGCTCTGCCTGGTGGTCAACGACTTCGACCCTTCCTCCGACCCGGAGAAGATGGACGGCTGGAAGCGGAAGACGGCGCCTCCGATCGTCATCGACCGCTACCACTTCAAGTCGGACGAGGGCGGCTACCTCAAGCGCCTCTACACGCACCTCACCCTCTTCGACGTCGACACGAAGAAGGCCGAGGTCCTGACGCGCGGCGTCTTCGATGACGAGTCGCCGGCGTGGGCGCCCGACGGGAAGTCGATCGCGTTCGTCAGCAACCGCACGCCCGATCCCGATCGCAACGAGGACTCGAACATCTGGGTGATCGAGGCGCGTGAGGGCGCCGGGGCCCGGGCGCTGACGACGTTCGAGGGAAGCGACTCGGGGACGCCGGCGTGGAGCCCCGACGGGAAGTGGATCGCCTACCTCCAGGGAGACGAGACGAGGTTCACCGCCTACCACCTCGACAAGCTGGCGATCGTGCCATCCGCCGGAGGGGCGGCGAAGGTGCTGACGGCATCGCTCGACCGGCCGGTGGGCGGGCGGGTCGCCTGGGCGGCGGACGCGCAGAGCATCCGCGCCGTCGTCAGCGACGACCGGACGGCCTACGTGGCCAGCGTCGCGGTGGGATCCGGGGCGGTTGGGAAGATGACGACCGGCGAGCGCGCGGTCAGCTCGATCTCGCCCCGATCCGACGGGTCGCTCGCGCTGCTCGTGTCGACACCCGCGCGCCCGAACGAGGTCTTCGCGTTGGAGAACGGCGTGCTCCGGCAGCTGTCGCACCAGAACGACGGCTGGCTGGCCGACGTCGAACTGGCGACCACCGAGGGGTTCAGCTGCAAGGCCAAGGACGGCACCATCGTCAACGGGATCGTGAAGAAGCCGGCGCGCTTCGCGGCGGGCCGGAAGTACCCGACGCTGCTGATCATCCACGGCGGGCCGAACGGACAGGACGAGTTCTCGTTCGACTTCAACCGCGAGTTCTTCGCCGCCAACGGCTACGTCGTGCTTGCCGTCAACTACCGCGGCAGCTCGGGCCGCGGAGCCGCGTACCAGAAGGCGATCTTCGCCGACTGGGGGAACAAGGAGGTCGTGGACCTCCTGGCGGCCGTGGATTGGGCGGTGGCGAGCGGCGTGGCCGACCCCGAGAAGCTGGGCATCGGCGGGTGGAGCTACGGCGGCATCCTCACCGACTACACCATCGCGACCGACCCGCGGTTCAAGGCGGCGTTCAGCGGGGCCAGCAGTGCGCTCCAGATGTCGCTCTACGGCGTGGACCAGTACATCATCCAGTGGGACCAGGAACTGGGGGCGCCGTGGAAGGCGGCCGACCTGTACGCCAAGGTCTCCTACCCGTTCTTCCACGCGGACCGCATCAAGACGCCGACGCTCTTCATGGGCGGGCAGATCGACTTCAACGTGCCGATCGCCGGCGCCGAGCAGATGTACCAGGCGCTGAAAGGGCTGGGGGTCGAAACCGAACTCGTGATCTACCCGGACCAGCACCACGGCCTGACGACGCCCAGCTACCTCCGCGATCGCCTGACGCGGTGGGTGGGGTGGTACGACAGGTTGGTCAAGAAGTAGGCAGTAAGCAGTAGGCGGTAGGCAGTAGGCAGTAGGCTGCCTACTGCCTACTACCGTCTGCCGCTACGCGCGCAAGTAGTCCGCCCGCCAGTGCTTCACCATCTTCTTGATGGCTGCCTGGTCCTCGATCTTCCCGTCGAGCACCTTGCGCGCGAGCGCGGGCAGCTCGTCGTCGCTCGCGAACCGCAGGGCCACCAGTTGCTTCACCCCGAACTCCTCGATCCGGCCCTGCAGGTCGGCCGGCAGCAGCGCGCGCATCCTGAGCCGCTCTTCGAGCCGGATGACGCGGTCCTGCACCGTGACCGCCATCATCCTCGCGAACAGCGCCAGGAGCACGAGTGCGACCGCCAGCGCCAGGCCGAACACGCTCGCCGCGCTGAACCGCGCGATTGCCTCGTACGCCGCGTAGAAGAAGTTGACGGCGAGGATCGGGAACACCACGAAGTGATACCCAGGGAGGTATCTCACGTGGTTCTCGAAACTCTGTGGTGGCTGGGCCATGGCGGTGTCCTCCTGATTGGTGTCGGGCTGCGTTGACTCATCCACAGCTTGCCACACCCTCGCTCGCTGGCGTACGCTGGGATATTCCGCAGACAGCACCGCGGCCGCCTATGGACACTGCCTCCCTCCCTGCCGCCGGGTTCGAGCTTGGCGTTCCCGGATTCTCGTTTGCCGACCTGCAGAGCCCCGACCGCCTGAAGAACCTGCTCGACCGCTTCAACGAAGAGGTGGAACGCGACGATCCGGGGCTGTGGGCCGAGTGGGAGGGCTACCGGTCCGACCCCGATGCCCCGCGTCCCGCGCCGGCGCTCTCGGGGCTGCTCGTGCGGATGGCCGGGCACGTCAGCCGGTTCGTCGCACGCCTCTTCGGGATCGAGGACGAGTGCCGCGCACTCGGCGCAGCCACGCGCGCGGACGATCCGTTGTTCCGCTTCAAGGTGGACCTGGTGCGTCGGCGCGCGCTGCCGCTCGGAAAGGGCGGGCCGGTCACGGCGACCGAGGCCGACGAGCGGCTGGTGGCGGGCATCGCCGGGGCGAGCGCCGACGCGGAGCACGCCGTCGCCGTCGCCGCCTGCGCGTGGCTCGACCGAGAAGCGGCGCTGCCCAAGGAGGGCGCCGAAGCGGAGCGGGCGGAAGTGACCGGCCGGATCGACAGCCTGGCGCGCTGGGCGGCCGCGCACCTGGACGATCCCGCCTGCGCGGGCTGGGTGTCGTTCCGCCTGCCGCGCGCGGTCGAACCATTTCACCTCGTCGAGGTGGAGCGGCCCGACCCGGCCCTCCCCGAGCTGGCGGTCGGACCCGAGCGCCACCGCCGCCGGCGCGACGGTTTCACCCTCACCGACGGGCGCATGGACCGCCGCGGCGTGCTGTCCGAGATCCACTACTGCGTGCTGTGCCACGAGCGCGACAAGGATTCGTGCTCGAAGGGCATCCGCGCGAAAGACGGGAGCGTCTCGCGCAACGCGCTCGGCATCCCGCTGGCCGGCTGCCCGCTCGACGAGAAGATCTCCGAGATGCACATGCTGCGCAAGGCGGGCGACGCGGTCGGCGCGCTGGCGCTCGTCACGCTCGACAACCCGATGTGCGCGGGCACCGGTCACCGCATCTGCAACGATTGCATGAAGGCGTGCATCTTCCAGAAGCAGGACCCGGTGAACATCCCGCAGGCGGAAACGGGCGTGCTGACCGACGTGCTCCGCCTGCCGTGGGGCGTCGAGATCTACAGCCTCCTCTCGCGCTGGAACCCGCTCGACGTGCGCCGTCCCTGCCCGCTCCCCTACAACGGCATCAACATCCTCGTGGTCGGGCTCGGTCCGGCGGGCTACACGCTGGCCCACTACCTGCTGAACGAGGGTTTCGGCGTCGTGGGCATCGACGGTCTCAAGATCGAGCCGCTGCCCGTCGAGTGGGTGGGCGGGCCGGGAATGCCTCCGCAGCCCATCCGCAACTGGGACGCCATCTACCGGGCCCTCGACCGCCGCGTGCTCGAAGGGTTCGGCGGCGTGTCCGAGTACGGCATCACGGTTCGCTGGGACAAGAACTTCCTCACGCTGCTGCACCTGCTGCTGTCGCGCCGCGAGCGTTTCAAGGCCTACGGCGGCATCCGCTTCGGCGGGACGCTGCCGATCGAAGACGCGTGGGCGCACGGGTTCTCGCACGTCGCCATCGCCGCCGGCGCCGGACGGCCGACGATCATCGACATGAAGAACAACCTGATCCGCGGGGTCAGGAAGGCCAGCGACTTCCTGATGGCGCTCCAGCTCACGGGCGCGTTCAAGCGCGAGTCGCTCGCGAACCTGCAGGTCCGGCTGCCCGCCCTCGTCGTCGGGGGCGGCCTCACCGCGATCGACACCGCCACCGAGCTGATGGCCTATTACCCGCAGCAGGTGGAGAAGATCCTCGGCCGCTACGAGGCGCTGGCAACGATGGTCGGCGCGGCGGCCGCGCGCGCGGCCTACGACGCGGAGGAGCTGGCGCAACTCGACGAGTTCCTCGCCCACGGCGCGGCGATCCGCGCCGAGCGGAGCCGTGCGTCCGCCGCGGGAGAGGCCCCCGATTTCGTCCCCCTGCTCCGCGCCTGGGGCGGCGTGTCGGTGGTCTACCGGAAAAGGATGATCGATTCGCCCGCGTACCGGCTCAACCACGAGGAGATCGTCAAGGCGCTCGAGGAAGGCATCGGCTTTCTCGAGAATCTCGATCCGATCGAGGCGGTGCCCGACGAGAACGGCCACGTGAAGGCGGTGCTCTTCAAGAGGGCCGCCGGGGGCACCGTCGAGCTCCCGGCCCGCGCGCTGCTCGTGGCGGCCGGCACGTCGCCAAACGTGACCTACGAAAGGGAAGCGCCGGGCACATTCAGGCTGGACGAGCACCAGCGCTTCTTCTTGTCCCACCGCGTCGTGCGCGATGCCGACGGGCGGCGCCGGCTCGAGCCCGACCCGCTCGGCTTCTTCACGTCGTACGACTCGGGCGGCCGCTTCGTCAGCTACTACGGCGACAACCACCCGCGCTACGCCGGCAACGTCGTCAAGGCGATGGCGTCCGCGAAGCACGGCTACCCGCACGTGGTCGCGCTGTTCGACGATGCGCTGGCCGGGATCGCCGCGGACGGTCAGGACGCGCGCGACCGGGCGTGGCGTGCCCTCGTGGCCACGCTCGACGACGAGCTGACGGCGCGGGTGGCGGCCGTGCACCGGCTCACGCCGACGATCATCGAGGTGGTCGTGCGCGCGCCCGCCGCGGCGCGCCACTTCCGCCCGGGACAGTTCTTCCGGCTGCAGAACTTCGAGTCGGATGCCGTCGCAGCCGGCATCGACGGCGACCAGGTGAGGCTGGTGATGGAGGGCATCGCGCTGACGGGTGCCTGGGTCGACCAGCGCCGCGGCCTGCTGTCGATGATCGCCCTGGAACTGGGCGTGTCGAGCCGGCTCTGCGCCTACCTCCGCCCGGGCCAGCAGGTGATCGTGATGGGACCGACCGGCGCGCCGACGGAGATCCCCACGGGCGAGAGCGTTTTGCTGGCCGGAGGAGGGCTCGGCAACGCGGTGCTGTTCTCGATCGCCCGCGCGATGCGCGCCCACGGCAACCGCGTCGTCTACTTCGCCGGCTACAAGAAGGGCGAGGACCTCTTCAAGCGGGACGAGATCGAAGCGGCCACCGACCAGGTGATCTGGAGCACCGACACCGGGGCCCCCATCGAGCCGTCGCGCCCCCAGGATGCGCACTTCCGCGGCAATATCGTGGACTGCCTGGTGGCCTACGCCACCGGGGCGCTGGGCCGTCAGATCGTCCCGCTGCAGAGCGTGGACCGGATGATCGTCATCGGGTCTGACCGGATGATGGCGGCCGTGAAGGGCGCGCGGCACGCGGCGCTGGCGCCCTATCTCAAGCGCGACCACGTCGCCATCGCCAGCATCAACTCGCCGATGCAGTGCATGATGAAGGAAGTGTGCGCGCAGTGCCTGCAGAAGCACGTCGACCCGGTCACCGGCCGGGAATCGATCATCTTCTCGTGCTTCAACCAGGACCAGCTGATGGACCGCGTGGACTTCTTCAACCTCAACGCGAGGCTGCGGCAGAACACCGTCCAGGAGAAGCTCACCAACCAGTGGCTCGAGCAGGTGCTGCTCGAGGCAGGGCTGGCGCACGCGTAAGTGGCAGCAACAGCTGACCCGCTGCCAGCCCGGCCTTCGGCTTGTGGCATTATGGGAAGACACCGCTCGCGGCGCGACCTGACCGCTGACCCAATCCCGATACGAGGTACGAATGTCCCCCGTTGATCAAGCTGCCGTGCTCGACGCGCTCCGCGCCGTCAAGGATCCCGACCTGCACCGCGACATCGTCGCGCTCAACTTCGTCAAGGACCTGACCATCGACGAAGGCAGGGTGGCGTTCACCATCGAGTTGACGACGCCCGCGTGCCCGGTGAAGGACGCCATGCGGGACCAGGCGCAACGGGCCGTCGCCTCGCTGCCCGGTGTCACCGACGTCCAGGTGACCATGACGGCGAGCGTGCGCGCCGTGCGAAACGTCGAGTCGGCCCAGGCTCCGATTCCTGGCGTGAAGAACATCGTCGCCGTCGGCGCGGGCAAGGGAGGAGTGGGGAAGACCACGCTGGCGGTGAACCTGGCGGCCGCTCTCGCGGCGTGCGGCAGCCGCGTGGGCATGATCGACGGGGACATCTACGGGCCGAACGTTCCGATCATGCTGGGCGTGCAGGGGCAGCTGATGTCGGAAGGCGAGAAGATCCTGCCGGCCGAGAAGTTCGGCATCAAGGTCGTGTCGATGGGCTTCCTGACCGACGAAGAGTCGCCCATCATCTGGCGCGGCCCGATGCTGCACAGCGTCATCAAGCAGTTCTTCCACGACGTGAAGTGGGGGGAACTCGACTACCTCGTGATCGACATGCCGCCGGGCACCGGCGACGTCGCGCTGAGCCTGAGCCAGACCGTGCCGGTGGCTGGCGCGATCGTCGTCACGACGCCGCAGGAAGTTTCGCTGGCCGACAGCCGGCGGGCCGTTCGGATGTATCAGAAGCTGAACATCCCCGTGCTGGGCTTGATCGAGAACATGAGCTACTTCGCGTGTCCGAACTGCGCCTACGAGAGCGACATCTTCGGCCGCGGCGGCGGCGAGCGCACGGCCCAGGCGATGGAGATCCCGTTCCTCGGGCGGATCCCGATCTACGAGCCGATCCGCAAGGGCGGCGACGCGGGCGAGCCGCTCGTCGTCGGCGAGCCCGATTCGACCGCGGCGCGCGCCTTCTTCGCGGCGGCCGAGCAGCTCGCCGCGCAGGTGTCGATCGCGAGTTACCGGAAGCCCGCGATCCCGGTGACGGCGGTGAAGTGAGGCACCAGCGGCAACTCGAGAACCTGCGAACCGACGATCTGGCGAACTACCGGTCGTTCGCCAGACCGCCGCCGCGCCAGGTCGCCGGTTCTCTCCGCAGCTGTTTCATCGCCCAGAGGCCGAAGATCGGTCCCGGCACGAGCACGAGGAACACCCACCGCCAGCCGACGATCGCGGCCAGCGAGGGCACGACGCGGATCGTCAGCATCGTCAGCAGGTAGCCGCTGCAGATCTCCACGGTGAGCGCGGTGCCGACGTACTCGGACCGGCTGTTGTCGGCGACGAGCGCGGAGAACTGCGCCGAGTCCGCGACCACCGCCGTCCCCCACACCGCCACGAACAGGAAGAGCAGCGCGGGGTGCGCGCCGAAGACGAGCGCGGCCAGCGCGGCGCAGGTGCCGGACACGCGGAGCGCGATGGCTGCCACGCGCACCTTGCCCAGCCGGTCGGCCGCCAGGCCCGCCGCCAGGCAGCCGACGGCGCCCGCACCCACCCCGACGAACGCGGCGGCGGCCGCCGCACGGCTCGCGTCCGCCTGCCCGCGCGCGGCGAGGCTGGCGGCGGCGAAGGTCCCGATCCACGTCCACATTGCGTAGAGTTCCCACTGGTGCCCGAGATAGCCGAACACCGCGAACCGCGTGCGCGGATCGCGGTAGACGCGCGTGGCGGCGTGCGGATCGAAGGCGGGTGCCGGGACGGCATAGGGCCCTTCCCGCACGAAGAGGAGCACCACGGCGCCGCCGGCAGCCGCCAGCGCGGCCGTCAGCAGCATTTGCGGGCGCCAGCGGTCGGGGCCCGTGATCGCGGCGAGCAGGTGCGGAAACGCCTGGCCGATGGTGAGCGCGGCCACGAGCGCGGCCAGCGCGGTGCCGCGGCGCTCGCGGAACCACCCGGCCGCCATCTTGAGGCCTGTCGGATAGACGGCCGCGAGGGCCGCGCCCGTGGCGGCCCGGAGCAGGATGGCCTCGGTCGCGCCGCCGGCGCGCGTGATGGCGGCGGTCGCGGCGGCGCCGAGGAGGCAGCCGATGGCGAACAGGCGCCGCGCGTGGACCAGGTCGGCCAGGTTGAGCGCGGCGCTCAGCAGCGTGCCCGCCACGAAGCCGCCCTGGACCGCCATCGTGAGCCACGCGGTCTGGCCGGGCGAGAGGCGGAACTCGCGCACGAGCGACGGGGTGACCGCCGTGGCCGAGAACCACAGCGTCATGCCGAGGAACTCGCCGCACGCGAGCAGGGCGAGCATCGACCACGGGGAGGCGGAACGGCCGGCCACGCGCATACCGTCGATGTGCTTTTCTTCCAGAAACATTTCATCATCGCCGATCTTCCGGGTCGCCGCAACGCAGCCGGAACGCCGCGGGACGGGTGGCGCCCGCGGTGCGCGCGACACGGCCGCGACGCGCGTCGCGGGCCGTCCGCCGATCGGCGCCGGGGCGCAGACACGCGGCCGCGATACGTGGTAGCGTTGACTGGGTGGCCATGAACATTCCGTACACGAAGCACACGCTCGGCAACGGCATGCCCGTCCTGATTCACGAGGATCGCCGCTGCCCGATCGTGGCCGTCAACCTCTGGTACCACGTCGGTTCCAAGAACGAGCAGCCTGGGCGTACCGGGTTCGCGCACCTGTTCGAGCACCTGATGTTCGAGGGGTCCGAGCACTACGATCATGGATACTTCCAGCCGCTGCAGCAGGCGGGCGCGATACTGAACGGGTCCACGAATTCCGATCGCACCAACTACTGGGAAGTCGTGCCGGCCAACAGCCTCGAACTGGCCCTCTGGATGGAGTCCGATCGGATGGGGCACCTCCTGCCCGCGCTGACGGACGAGAAGTTCCGGAACCAGCGCGACGTCGTGCTGAACGAGCGCCGCCAGAACTACGAGAACCGCCCGTACGGCATGGCGACCATGGCGATCGTCGATGCCCTGTTCCCGCCCGATCATCCGTACCACTGGCTGACGATCGGCAGTCCCGACGATCTCAACGCCGCCAGCCTCGACGACGTGACGGCGTTCTTCCGCAGGTACTACCACCCGGCGAACGCGTCGCTCGCGCTCGCGGGCGACATCGACACCGGCGAGGCGCTCGCGCTCGTCAACTCGTACTTCGGCGGCGTCCGGCCGGGGCCCGACGTCGGGCCCGTGGACTGCGCGCCGGCCCAACCGTGCGAGGTGCGCCTGGTGCTCGAGGACCGGGTGGAGCTGCCGCGGCTCTACCTGAACTGGATCTCGCCGGCGATCTTCGGCGAGGGCGACGCCGACCTCGACCTCGTTGCCGACGTGCTCGCCGATGGCAAGAGCTCGCGGCTCTACAAGGCCATGGTCTACGAGCGCCGCATCGCGACCGACGTCACCGCGGTCCAGCAGTCGCGCGAGTTGTCGGGGTTCTTCCAGTTGATCGCCACGGCCGCGCCGGGCCACTCGCTCGGGGAACTCGAGGCGGCGATGTCGGCCGAGCTTTCGCGGGTCGCTGAGTCGGGACCGACCACGGCCGAGCTGCAGAGGAGCCTGGCCCAGGCCGAGGCGCAGTTCGTCTACCGCATCCAGACGGTGGGCGGGTTCGGGGGAAAGTCCGATCAGCTCAACCAGTACAACGTGTTCGTCGGCGACCCGGGCTATTTCGAGCAGGACCTGCAGCGGTACCGCGAAGCCACGCCCGACTCCGTCGCCGCCGCGGCCAGGCGGTTCCTGGTGCGGGGCCCGCGCGTGGCGGTGAGCGTCGTTCCGCGCGGCCGGCTCGACCTCGCCCTGCCCGATTCCACCGGGGTGGTGTGCTCGTGATGGCCATCGATCGCTCGCAGCTGCCCGCCCCGGGCCCCGATGCCGTCCTGCGCTTTCCCGAGGTCCGGCGCCGCGTGCTGCCGAACGGGCTCGGCGTGACCACCGTGGAGCACCGCGGCGTGCCGGTCGTGTCGTTCCTGCTCCTGCTGTCGTGCGGGTCGGCGGCCGACCCGGCAGAGCGCCCCGGCCTGGCCGCGCTGACTGCCGACATGCTCGACGAGGGAAGCGGCGACTTGTCGGCCCTCGAGATCGAGGACGCGCTGGCGGGGATTGGCGCGCAGTTCGAGACCGAGGTCGGCTCGGACGCGACGGTCCTCTCGCTGCTGACGCTCCCGCGCTTTGCCGACACCGCCCTCGGGCTGCTGTCGGACATCGTGACCCGCCCGCGGCTGGCCCGCGAGGATTTCGACCGCGTTCGCGAGCTGCGCCTGAACCGCCTCCGGCAGCTCCGCGACCTCGCCCCCGCGGTGGCCGACCTGGCGCTCGCGCGGCTGCTGTACGGCAGCCACCCCTACGGGCGGCTGCCGATAGGCACGGTCGCCGGGCTCCAGTCGTCCGGCCTCGACGACGTGGGGTGGTTCCACGCGCAGGTGTGGCGTCCGGCCCAGGCGACGATCGTCGCCGCCGGCGACCTGTCGCACGACGAACTCGCCGCAACGGTCGAGCGGGCCTTCGGCGGCTGGCAGCCTCGCAGCGGCGGCGCGGCGGGGGCGCTGGCGGTCCGCGACCCGGTGACCGCGGCCATTCCGCCGCTCCCCTCGGCGCCGCTCGCGCTCGTGGACCGGCCGAACGCGGCCCAGTCCGAGCTGCGCATCGGGCAGGTGGGCGAGTCGCGCTCGACGCCCGACTACTACGCGCTGCTGGTTCTGAACGCGATCCTCGGCGGGCAGTTCGTCAGCCGGCTCAACATGAACCTGCGCGAGGACAAGGGCTTCACCTACGGCGTGCGCAGCGGGTTCGAGTTCCGGCGCGCGCCCGGTCCGTTCATGGTGCAGGCGGCCGTGCAGACGGGCGTCACCGCCGCTGCCGTGCGGGAGGTGCTGGCGGAGGTTCGCGACATCGCGGGTGCGCGCCCGGCGACGCCGGCAGAGCTCGACCTGGCGAAGTCGGCGTTGACGCGCGGCTACGCGCGCAGCTTCGAGACGGCCGGGCAGATTGCGCGCGGCCTGGCCCAGCTCACGCTGTACGGCCTCCCCGAGGACACCCTCGAGCAGTTCGTGCCCTCCGTGCAGGCCGTCGACATCGACGCCGTCACCGCCGCCGCGCAGCGCTTCGATCCCGCCAAGACGAGCGTGGCGATTGTCGGCGACCGCGAGAAGGTGGCGCCCGCACTGGCCGCGCTGGGCATCGGCGAGGTGACGACGCTGGCCGACGACTGAGGCGCGCCGACAGGCGCGATCCCGAGTCCGCGGACCCCGGACCGAACCGTGCAGTGCGGCCGTGCGTCTACCTGACGGACGCGGTGCTACACTAGACGTCTTGAACGGGCAGAGTCGCTCCACATGAGCCGCGTTCTGTCCGCGTCGCTCGGCCGTTCACGACGTCTACGTCCCGCGCTTTGCGGGGCAGCCAACAGCGTTTCTGGTCCTGGCGAGGCGGGCCACCATACGCTCGTCGGTCTGAGGCCTGCCTCGCTAGGCGTCTTGAACGGGCCAAGTCGCTCCAAATGGGTCAAGTTCTGTCGACGTCGCTCGGGCCGTTCAAGGCGTCTCCGTCCCGCGCTTCGCGGGGCAGCCAACAGCGTTTCTGGTCCTGGCGAGGCGGGCCACCATACGCTCGTCGGTCTGAGGCCTGCCTCGCTAGGCGTCTTGAACGGGCCAAGTCGCTCCAAATGGGTCAAGTTCTGTCGACGTCGCTCGGGCCGTTCAAGGCGTCTCCGTCCCGCGCTTCGCGGGACCGGCAAACAGCGTTTCTGGTCCTAGCGAGGCGGGCCACCACACGCTCGACGGTCTGAGGCCCGCCTCGCTAGGACTCGCATGATCGGCCTCGGCCGGACAAGTCTCAGCCTCTTCGGCATGGTCGCCGTCGTCGCCGCCGTGCTTGCGTCTGCGACGATCTGGCTGGTGCTCACCGACCCGGTGACGGTCGCCAACTCGGTGAACCAGGGCGACGTGTCGCCGCTCGTGCGCGAACTCGCGACCGCCGTCTTCGAGGCGCTCAAGGGGTTGCTGAAATACCTGTAGCGGTCAGGCCTGATCCTCCGTTCGAGGCCCGGGATGCCCTCCGCGCACCGACGCCCACCTCTTCCGCCCTGACACAGCCGACCGGAAGACCCATACGAACACGTCTCGAACCGGAGCGGTAACGTGGGCCGCTTCTCAGCCAGTCCCTACCCGAACTTCACCAGGTTCCAGGGTGTGCGGTAGGCGCGGAACAGGTACTTGTTCGCCTCGGCGTCGCCGGGGAAGCTCCACGTCTTGTCGTCCCAGGTGAGCTTGCGGCCGGTCCACAGAGCCACGTTGCCGATGCAGGCGACGGCCGTGGCGCGCACGCCCACCTCGATGTTGGCGAAGGGCTGCTTCCGGTTGCGGACGTTGTCCACGAAGTACTTGGTGTGCAGCGGCGTGGGCTCGTCCTCGTTCATGTGCATGCGCTCGGCGGCCGGCGGCGCCGCGGCCGCCCGCCGTCCGCTTGGTACGCCGCCGCGTCCCTCGGGGTACAGTTCCATGCCGATGCGGTCCACGAACAGCGCCGCTTCGGTTCCGTAGAACGCCATCCCGTGCGGGCGGTCTTCGCTTCCGCGCATGCCGTAGTAGCGCATCCCGGGCGTGCGCCCGCCGAGCCCGTGCCCGTTGACATGTCTGGCGCGTCCTGGCGGTGACTCTACATGAGGTCAGACGGCATGGTTCGGAGTTACAGGTTCTTCACCAGGAACTTCGTCAGCACGTACCCGTCGATGTACTTGAAGGGGGCGAGGCCCGTCGTGTAGTGGCCGCAGGGCAGCACCGACAGCTGGTAGGGCACCTCGAGGCGCTCGAACTCGCGGATCAGGTCGAGCGACAGGTGGACGGGGAACGTGGTGTCGTAGCGCGCGTACACCAGCAGCGTCTTCGTGTCGCGCACCCGCGCCACGTAGGCCTGGGGGCTGATCGGCATCCACAGCTCGCGCAGGCGATCGAGCGTGATGTGGCCGTCGAGGCCCGCGCGCACGTGCTCGGTGGACAACCCCTCCCACACCACGTCGGCGAAGTAGCGCGAGATGTGATTCAGCGCCTCCGCGCGGATCAGCGGTTCGTGCGCCGAGGTCAGCATGGCCAGGCACGAGCCGAGGCTCGTGCCGAGGATGCCGATCCGCTCGTAGCCCTCGCGCGCCAGCCACGCCACCGCGCGGCGCGCATCCACCACCGCCTGCCGACAGACCTGAACGGTTCTCGCCACGTTCGCCGACACGATGAAGTCGGCGCGGTGGAGGCTGGGCGGCATCCGCCGGTCGTGGTAGGGAAGGCTCATCCGCAGCGCGTTGACCCCAAAGCGCGCGAGCAGCCGGCAAAGGCCCACGTGGCCCTGGGTATCGGAGTTCCACTGCGGGAGCACGACCACCGCCCGCCGGCGGTCGTCGCGCCCGCCCTTCTTCCGCGGTGCGGTGAAGAGGCGGCCGTAGACCGTGTTGTTCTCGGCGTGAGGCGTCGTGATGACGCTCGGGAACGAGACGGTGCCGGCACAGGTCGCATCGCCCGAGCATTCGGGTTCCCACCGGTAGTCGCCGGTTGGCGGCGCCGCGAAGAACGCGGGCGAATCTGCCAGCGCCGTCCGGGCCCAGTCCGCCAGCAGCGCCGCCTCGGGCGTGCCCGGGGCATGGCCGTTGGACTCGACCCAGTCCAGTCCCCACTCGAACGGGCGAACGACGCGGTCTTCTGTGCGGCGGAACAGGCGGCGTTCCCAGGCGTAGAACAGCGGAGCCAGCATTGCCCCGCCATTGTACCAAACGCCGCACGGATCGGGCGGCGCCCGAGCGGCGTACCCGTCGACGCTGCTCGGCGCGCCCTGGGCGGAGCCGAAGGGCGCTGGCCGCCCGTCGCAGGCCGGCAGCCGCCGGCCGAATGTCGAGGAGGTCAATCTACTCGCGCTGCCCGATCACCGCCTCCACGGCGGCCGCGACTTCGAGCAGTTCGACCGTATGGTGGCAGCGCCCGACGAGTTGGAGGCCGACCGGGAGATGCCCGCTCGACCGCCCGCACGGCAGGGTGATCGCCGGATGCCCGGTGATGTCGAAAAGCTGTGTCAGCCGCAGCATCAACGCCCGCACCGGGTAGGGCCGTCCGCCGACGGCCAGCGACGTGCTGCCGATGGGCTGGCCGGTGATTGGAACCGTCGGCAGCACGAGCGCATCGCATTCCTCGAGCGCCGCATCGACTTCGCGCCGGAGCACCACTGCGCCGGCGCGCGCCCGGACGTAGTCCTCGGCCATGACATAGCGGCCCAGCTCGAGCCGCTGGCGAACGGGCGGTGTGTAGGCGCCGGGCTGGCTCTCCAGGGCGGGCGCGTGGTAGGCGGATGCTTCGGGCAGCTGCATGTGCATGTAGATCGTCGCCGTGTCGGCCGCGTGCGGCACCGTGCGGCCGCGGACTTCGACGCCCGCCCTTCTCAGCCGGCTCACTTCGACGTCGAATTGCGCCGCGACCTCATCCGACAGCACGTCCATGAAGTAAGAAGCGAGCAGGCCGAGCTTCAGCGACGCTGCGGGGCGCCGGCCGGGAGGCAAGGCGGCCGGGTTGGCGTCTCCTGCCATCGCCCGGTAGAGAAGCGCGGCGTCGGCGACGCAGCGGGCAAGCGGCCCGACGTGGTCGAGCGACGGGCTGAGCGGGATGACGCCGTCGCAGGGCAGTTCGCCGAACGTCGGCTTGAGTCCGACGCAGCCGCACACGGCCGCCGGAATGCGGACGGAGCCGCCGGTGTCGGTGCCGACCGAGGCGCAGCCCATGCCCGACACGACCGCTGCCGCCGATCCGCCGCTGGAGCCGCCGGCCGAACGGGCCGTGTCCCAGGGATTGCGGACGGGGCCGAACGCGGAGTCCTCGCTCGTCGTGCCGAAGGCGAACTCGTGGAGGTTGCACTTTCCGAGGAACACCGCGCCCGCCGCTCTCAGGCGCGCGGCCACCGTCGCATCGGAGGACGGCACGTGACCCTGGAGCACCCTCGATGCCGCGGTGGTCGGCACCCCGGCCAGATCTATCAGATCCTTCAGCGAGACCGGGACCCCGTGCAGCGGGCCTCGGCAGCGTCCCCGCGCCAGCTCCTCGTCGGCCGCACGCGCCTGCGCCAGGGCCTGCTCGCCCAGGACCGCGATGAACGCGTTGAGGCGCCCGTTCTCGCCGGCAATCTGCGCGAGGCAGGCGTCGGTGACCTCCGAGGCCGAGACCTGCCGCGAGGCGATCCGGGGCGCCAGCTCGGCGATCGAGAGGTCGAGGAGGCGCTTCATCGCTTCCGCTCCTCGGGCACGCGGTCGTTCCAACCCGCCTGGCGCAGCGCGATCGTCGCTTCCGCCAGGCCCTCGAGCATCGGTTTCAGCTCGGGCAACCCCCGGCGCTCCGCGTCCTCGACGGCGCCTCTCAGCCACGCGCCGACTGTCGCACGGATCCCGTCTTCTTCACTCATGAGAACCTCATGTATCCTGAACAGGCTGGCGGCGGACCGCGGACGCCGAAGCGGGCAGCCGATCGCGACACGCCAGCCGTTCCGGACCCGCTGTCTGCCGGCGCACCCGTCGTCCGCTCGAGCCGTCAGCACACCGCGTCCGTGATCCGCGGCGGGCTGCTGCGTCCGTGGTCCGCTGCCCGCTGATCTTATCCCATGCGTTTGCCCGAGGCGCCCATGACGACGCTCGAATCGGTGCATCTCACGCCCGCGCTGGTAGTGGCCGCCGCGGCGGTCGCCTTCGTCCTCGCGGCTCTCGTCGTCTGGTGGGGGCGCCGCTTCGCCGAGCGATCCGTGGCGGCGCTCGAGATGGTCACCCTCGAGAACCGCCAGGTCATCCAGCAGCGGGTGAAACAGGCGGTGTGGGCGCTCGCGGTGGCCGCATTCGGCCTGGCCGGCATCGCCACCCTGTCGCTCTCCCTGTCGCGCGCCGGGTTCGACGTTCCCGACTGGACGCCGCGCCAGATCGTCTCGTGGCTGCTCTCGCACGGCGTGCACGTCCTCGTCATCGTCGCCGGCGCCTACATCACGCTGCGGGTTGCGAACCTGACGGTCGACCAGTTGAAGTACCGAACCCGCGCATCGGGCACGGAGGAGCGCGCCCTGGAGCGGCAGCGACGGGCCGCCACGCTCGGCAGCATCATGTCGAGCGTCCTGACCGCCCTGGTCTTCTTCCTCGGCGGGCTGATGGTGCTGCGGGAGATGTCGATTGACATCATGCCGCTGCTGACCGGCGCGGGCATCGCGGGCCTCGCGATCGGCTTCGGTGCGCAGAACCTGGTCCGGGACGTGATCTCCGGGTTCTTCATCATCCTCGAGGACCAGGTGGGCGTGGGCGACGTGGCGCGCATCCAGTCGGTCACCGGCGTCGTCGAGGAAATCAGGCTTCGCACGATCGTGCTGCGCGACGCGGACGGCGCCGTGCACGTCTTCCCGAACGGCACCATCACCACGCTGGCGAACCTGAGCAAGGACTTTGCCTATGCCGTCGCCGATGTCGTGGTGATGCACGGGGAGAACCTGGACCGGGTGCTGAGCGCGCTGAGGATGATCGGCGCGAGCCTGCGGGAGGATCCGCAGTTCGCGCCCCTCGTGTCCGGGCCGCTCGAGGTGGTCGGCGTGCAGGAGCTGCGCGACACCAGCCTGACGATCCGCTGCCGGTTCAAGACGGTGCCGCTCAAGCAGTTCCTGGTGGCGGCCGAACTGCGGCGCCGCATTGCGGTCGGCCTCGCCGCCCGCGGGGTGCGTCCCTTCAAGGCGTCGCAATAGGCCCTCCCCGCCGCGCGCGGCCCGGTGTCGAGCCGGCTCGATGGTATAGTGCGCCGATGAATGCGAACACGGAAACCGCCGCCGACTCTCACTGGCTGCTCCGCGTCGTGGTGCTGGTGTTCGTCGGTTTGCTGACCTACGGCAGCTACTTCGCCTACGACAGCGTCGGCGCCCTGGCGCCCACGCTCATCAAGGCCTGGGGCACGTCGCAGAGCGGCATCGGCTGGCTCTACACGATCTACAGCGTCGCGGCCATTCTGTCCGTCTTCCTGGGCGGGGTGCTCACCGACAGGATCGGCACCCGGCTGGCGAGCCTGTTCTTCTCGGTGTTGATCGTCGTCGGCGCGGGCATGGTGGCCCTGTCGTCCTCCGTGCCCGTCGCCTGCGTGGGGCGGTTCGTGTTCGGCGCCGGCTCGGAGTCGCTGGTCGTGGCGCAGAACGCGATCCTGGCGCGCTGGTTCACCGGGCGGATGCTGGCGATGTCGTTCGGAATCACGCTCGCCCTGGCCCGGCTCGGGACGCTCTTCAGCTTCAACACGATGTCGCTGACCGCCAACCGCTTCGGGTGGCGCGGCGCCCTCTGGGTGGCCGCCGGGCTCTGCGTGGCCAGCCTCGGCGCCAACCTTGTGTATTTCGTGCTCGACAAGACGAACGAGAAGCGGCTCGGCCTGGCCGAGACCGAGGCGGGCGACAAGATCGTCATCGCCGACGTCAGGCGGTTCGGGGCGTCGTACTGGTACGTGGTCGCGCTCTGCGTGACGTTCTACTCGGCCATCTTCCCGTTCACCGCGCTGTCGACCGACTTCTTCCACGAGAAGTGGCACCTGCCCCTCAGCACCGATTCCGGCAGCCTGGGCTTCTTCTCGGCGGCGTTCCAGGACTTCCTCCACATGTTCTCGACGGCGCCGGGCACCTCGTCGATCATCATCTTCGCCTCGATGTGCTTCGCGCCCTTCGCGGGCGGGCTCGTGGACAAGATCGGCAGGCGGACGAGCCTCATGATCCTCGGGGCGCTGCTGATGATCCCGTGCTACTTGACGCTCGCGTTCTCGTCGATCTCGCCGGCGCTGCCGATGATTCTCCTCGGGGCCTCGTTCGTCCTCGTGCCCGCCGCGATGTGGCCGGCCGTGCCGCTGATCGTCGAGAAGAACAGGGTCGGGACCGCGTTCGGCCTGATGACCATGATCCAGAACATCGGTCTGGCCGCGTTCCCGGTGCTGAACGGCTGGCTGCGGGAAGCGACCAAGGACTACCGGGCGAGCATGGTCATGTTCTCGACGCTCGGTTGCGCGGGACTGATCTTCGCGATCCTGCTGAAGCGTGCCGACGGGCGCCAGGGCGGCGTCCTCGAGCGGTCGCGGTCCTGAAGATGCCGGCACGCAGCCAGAGCGGGTTCGACTACTCGATCCGCATCGAGTCCACGCCGGCCCGGGTGCTCGGCGCGTTCTTCGAACGGGCGGCGCTCGCGACGTGGTGGGGCGTCGCGAACGCGATAGCGACGCCGCGGCCGCTGGGTGTCTACGCGCTCGCGTGGCCCGTCTCGGAGGTCGTGGACGACCTGCTGGGCCCCCTGGGGGGCGTCTACCACGGGACCGTCATCGACTTTCAGCCCGCCCGCGGGTTCTTCGTGGCCGATTGCTACTGGCTGCCGCCGCAGGGCGACCCGGTCGGCCCCATGGCATTGGAGGTGACCTGCGCTCCCGCCGAACGGGCGGCGGGCCGCTCCTCCCCGCCGCCGGCGACGGTCCTCCGCGTGGTTCAGCGCGGCCTCGACGACAGCCCTCGCTGGACCCGCTATTACGAAGCGATCGGCGCCAGCTGGCCGCCGGCGTTCGAAACGCTCAAGGCCTACCTCGAGCACGGGCGGGGCGCGTGGGATCTGCGGGCGTATTGACCGGAGGCAGCAGGCAGGGCAGGAGGCGGTCTCCTGCTATCGTAAGGCTATGGACAACCAGCCCCTGGCGTATTTGAGCCACGAGTTCCTCGAGAGCGAGGAAGGGCGGCCGATGCGCATCCTCTCCGAGTACCTGGAGCCGCTGCGCCGGTTCCGCCGGGAGAGGATCCAGGACACCGTGGCCTTTTTCGGCTCGGCCCGGGTGACGAGCCGCGAGAAGGCGGAGCGCGCCCTCGCCGCGCTGCAGCGCCAGGCGGTGGTCGCCGACACCGACCCGCTGATGGCGCAGGCGCGGCGCGCGCTCGACTGGGCCCGGTACTACGAGGACGCCCGCACGCTCGCGCGCCTGCTGGCTGCCTGGGCCCAGACGCTCGAATCCCAGTACCACCGGTTCGTCGTCTGCTCGGGGGGCGGGCCGGGCATCATGGAAGCCGCCAACCGCGGCGCGCGGGACGCGGGCGGCAAGACCATCGGGCTGAACATCCGACTGCCGTTCGAACAGGGCGCGAACCCCTACATCTCGAAGAACCTGCACTTCGAGTTCCACTACTTCTTCATGCGCAAGTTCTGGTTCGCCTACCTCGCCAAGGCCCTGGTGGTGTTTCCGGGCGGGTTCGGCACCATGGACGAGATGTTCGAGATCCTCACGCTCGCGCAGACCGAGAAGCTGTCGAAGAAGATCGACGTGATCCTCTACGGCCGGGAGTACTGGGACCGCGTCCTGCACTTCGAGCCGATGATCGAGGCGGGCGCCATCTCGCCGCACGACACGAGCCTCTTCAGGTTCGCGGACACGCCCGAGCAGGCGTTCGGCTGCCTCCAGACCCACCTGACGGACAACTACCTGACGCCGGCCGCGCGCGGCGAGGACAAGGCGCCGGGGTTGGCGAAGACGCGGGCGTAGGGGCTGCCGGGGGGGACGAGGGACGGGGGACGAGGAAGAAGGACGCGGCAGGTGGACTTCGCCGCTAATACAGCAGGTAGCGCGCTCTGACCTCCTCGAACTCCGCAGTCCCTGCCTCCCATTCCGCCGCGATGTCGCGGGCGGGCGTGCCGGCCTCGATGGCGTGGCGCAGCCGGTCGGAGCCCGCGAGGACGTCGATCGGCATCTTGTCGTGGACGTACTCGTAGGGCGGCTGGCGCCAGGCGAACTGCGACGGCGCCGCGCGGCGACACTCGCCCATCACCGCCACGCCCGCCAGCACCGGGCGGAAACGAGCGCGATCGGTCACGTGGACCTGGCAGCCGCCGCACGCCAGGCGGGCATGCTTGTGGAAGGTCGGCTCGAACACCACCGGCCTGAACCACGCGCCGTCCAGGTGCAACGCGTTCAGCCGCGCGGCCAGCGGCTCGGGGTCGATCCAGGGCGCCCCGAGAATCTCGAACGGCCTGGTCGTTCCTCGTCCCTCCGACAGCTGCGTCCCCTCGAACAACACGCCGCCCGGGTAGACGATCGCGGTGTCGAGCGTCGGCATGTTGGGTGACGGGATGACCCAGGGCAGCCCCGTCCGATCCCAGTACAGCTCGCGCCGCCATCCGTCCATCTTCACGACCTGCAGGTCCGCGCCGATCCCGAACTCGTCGTTGAACAGGCGCGCCAGCTCGCCGATGGTCATGCCGTGGCGCATCGGAACCGGGAAGAGGCCCACGAACGACTGGTAGCCCTCTTCGAGCATCGGGCCCTCGACGGCCACGCCGCCAATCGGGTTCGGCCGGTCGCACACGATGACCGGCAGGCCGTGCCTGGCGGCCGCTCTCAGGCAGTTCGCCATGGTGTGGACGAACGTGTAGATGCGCGCGCCCACGTCCTGCAGGTCGACGACGAGCACGTCGAGGCCGGCCAGCATCCCGGCGGTGGGCTCCCGCGTTTCGCTGTAGAGCGAGTAGACCGGGACCCGCCGCTTCGGGTCCTCGACGTGCGGCGACTCGATCATGTTGTCCTGCACGTCGGCCCGGAACCCGTGCTGCGGGCCGAAGATCGCGGCCAGCGTGACACCGGGCGCGGCGGCCGCCCGATCCACGACGTGCCGGAACGACCCGTCCACCGACGCAGGGTTGGCGACCACGCCCACGCGCCGGCCGACGAGGATGCCGGAGTCGAACAGGGCGTCTGAGCCGAGGGTGACTGGCATGGGCTCGCTTCGCTGGAAGATGTCTACAATGCGCCCGGGTCCGACGGCACCTCGATTGGCGGGGCCGGCTCGGAGGGTGGCGCCGAGGGGGCTGTCGGCCGGTTCGCCTGCTTCTTGATCCGCTCGAGCACTTCACGGCGCCTTCCGCTCTTCAGGTCGTCGCCCAGTTCTTCCAGGGCGACGCGCACGACGTCGCGATGGTGCACGTTCAGCCCGGCGCTGTCGATGGCGTCGAGCCACAGCTTGTGAATCAGCTCCAGGTCGTCGAGGGTGAGCGTCGGCGCGTGGGCGCCCAGCTGGAAGTTCTGGATCTCGCCGGACAGCTTGTACGCCAGCAGCCGCGTGCGCAGCTGCGCGCTGCCCTCGATGTGCTCCCACGCCTGCCCGAGCAGCTTCGCCTGGTCGGCGGCCGAGAACTTCGCAGAGTCGCCCAGCACGATCTGGCTGGACGAGAGGCGCACGGCGGTCTGCGCGATGGCGTCGAACACGTTCGCGGCGGGCACGACGAGGAGCTTCACCGGCCGCCCCTGGCGCTCGGCGACGGCGACGACACGCGTGAAGAGCAGCTGCTCGTAGTCGCTGAACAGGTCCGACTGCTGCAGCTCGCGGTAGCCCTGGTCCGGGCCGTGCAGCAGGCGGACCGTCATCGCGACGACGTCGTGCTTCTCGGTGTCCACGTGCGTCAGCGCCCACGAAAGGTGCGCCAGCGTGTTGTAGTCGCGGACCGGCACGAGGACGTTCCCCGGCCGGGCATTCACCTCGCCGAGCGCGAGGTCGCCCGCCGGCATCAGCTGGAACTGATCGAGGCCGCCGTCCGCGTGCCGAAGGGCGGCCAGGCGCGCGGTCCGCCGTTCGCTGTAGACGAAGGCGGAGTAGACGGCGAGCGTGAAGGTGAGGCCCCAGATGGTCGCCAACTCCTTCGTGAACAGGTTGACCGTGGCGATGGCGAACAGCGCCGCCGTGATCAGCGCCAGGCCCAGCGGCAGCTCGACTCGGCCGGCGCGCAGGTTCAGCGGCACCCGCCACTCGCGCGGGCCGGGCTCCTTGAACCGCAGCACGAGCAGCGCGAGGCTCTTGAGCGCGAAACTCCACACCACGCCGAAGGCGTACGCCTCGCCCAGCAGGAACACGTTCCCGCGGCTGAGCACGACGGTCGCCAATTGCAGCACCACGATGAGGTTCAGGAGGCGGTGAGTGGTGCCGTACTTCGTGTGCGGGTGGCGGAACCAGTCGGGCAGGACCCCGTCCTCCGACACGCGGTTCAGCACCGCGTTCGAGCCGACGATGGCGGTGTTGACCGCGCCGGCGAGGATGAGGAACCCCACCAGGACGACGAACGCCTGGAACGCCATGCGCAGGCCGAGCGGGCCGGTCATGTGCATGGCGAGGCCGGAGATCAGGTTGTCCGAGAACGTCGACCGCACATCGTCGGGGATCAACGCCGAGGCCAGGAAGCTCACCGACACCGTGAAGACGACGCTGTAGAGGAAGATGACGAGCCCCGCGCGCCGGAGGTTGCGCGGCTTGGGATGCTCGATCTCGCGGTAGACCTGGGCCAGCGACTCCCATCCGCTCATCGCGAGGAACGAGTGGCCCAGGCCCACCAGGACGGCGATGGCGGTGAAGTTCGGCCAGATCGTCCCCTTCAGCCATCCCAGCGCATCCGCGGAGAACTTGAAGTTCCCCTGCGCCGGCAGGGGAGGAAGGTGGCCCCCGCGCGACAGGAGCGTGGCCGCCGCCCAGGCGAGAAGCAGCACCACCATCACCGTGGTGATCTGCATGATGTGCAGGGCGTCGGAACTCGACTCCCGCAGTCCCATCGTGTTCCGCCACCAGAAGTACGCGATGACCACGACGGCGAGCGTGGCGGCCGTGGCGTCCCTCGGCAGCATGAAGTCGGAGCCGGCCCGGCGCGAGAGGTCGTTCAGGAACCCGGCGATGTACTGGCCGGCGGACACGGCGCTGATGGGCCCGGTCAGCACGTAGTCGAACAGGAGCGCCGACACCGAGAGCTTGCCGAGCGTGCCCCCGAGCGCCTCCTTGACCACCCGGTACACGCCGCCCCGGACGAACATCACCGAGCTCTCGATGTAGATGGCGCGCACCGCGAAGGAGAAGAGCATCACGCCGAGGATGAACCACGGAGCGGCCCTTCCCACGGCCTCCTCGGCAATGCCGCCCGCATAGAAGGCGGACGAGCCGAGGTCGGCCAGGACGATCGCGGCCGCACGCCAGAAGGAGATGAACGACAGGAATACCGTGGTGGCGACGACAACGCGGACGCGGTCGTGGGCCCCGCTCGAGGCGGGAGTCTCAGGCATGTACCCTTCCGCGGCCGGCGAGGTGAGCTGACGGGCTCGGACTCGGAAGTGTCCTATGACGCGGGTGTCGCCCGCCTCAATTCGCCCCGGCAGGAGCGCACGTCGACGCACGTTCGTGCATGCAGCTGCAAAACGCAGACCGACCGACCGACGCCTCGCGCTGTGCAGTACGTGGTGTGCTTTCCGGCCGCCAACGGGCGTCCGGCCCTGCAGTGGGTCCCCCGCATCCCGGATGGCCTCCGGGATTTAGGCCAATTCCAAACTACGCCCATCCGGCGGTGAGATCAAGGCCGGCGTTGCCGCGGCGTTGCAGATCCGCGGCGGAGACCGACTCTTCGGCGAGCGGCTCGGTTCGGGCGGCCGTCGCACCGCACGCGCGACGCGTCGCCGGATGCGCTGCCGCCCGCTGCCGCTGTCGGCCTCGCTCCGGCTACCTGAACAGCGGTCCCAGCGAGACGTAGAACCGGTGGTGTCCGCCGGGGCCCGCGCCTCCCCCGACGAAGACCGGACCGACCAGCGAATCGACGATGAGCCCGGCGGCGAAATCGGTGTGCCAGGACGCCGTCGCGCGCGTCTCGAACGCCGAGCCGGTACTCGGCCCACGCGGCCACGTAGGCATGTCGTCCGGCCCACCCGGGCAGGCGGGGCAGCTGGCGCAGGTACCCGGCCGATGCGAGGCCGAAGTGGGCGCCGCGAAGCTCGTCGTTCTGATAGGCCGTCATCCGGAACGGCCCGCCGAGGAAGAAGCTCTCGAAATATGGGTGCTCGTCGAACGACGTGCCGCCGGCCAGGCGCACGAAGAGCCTGTTTCGCGGAGTCAGGGAACGCACTCCTGTCGTGTCGAATTCGGCCTGGTAGAACCGGCGCGGGTTGTCGATGGAGGCCAGAGCGGTCGGCTCGCCCGTGGCGACAGGCGCGTCGAAGAAGCGGCGGGCCCGGACCCGCACGTAGACGCCCTTCGACGGGACGACCGGGTTGTCGTGCCCGTCGTAGACGAACTGCCCCGAGGCCGTCCGTTCCCAGCCGGCCGCCCCGGGCAGCAGCGGGCCGCCGATGCGCAGCGCCGCGTCGGTGTAGACCGCGTCCGCGCCCACGCGCACTTCGGTGTTGCGGCCTGGCGCGATGCCGAGGTCGAAGCCCGCGCCCGCCCGTGTCACCGCGTACTCGGCCACCTGGGCGCCGTCGAGGAACAGATTGCGCGTGCCGTGGTCGGCGGCCGCTCGCGGCGCGGCAAACAGCCAGGGCGCGAAGAACGGGCGATAGAGCTCGGCGCCAAAGCCCTGCCGCGTGCCGAGGACGAAGTCGAGGCGAATGTCCGAACCGCTGCCGACGGCGTCGTACACCGTCGTCCGGCCCGTGAGGTTCATCGCGAAATTGGACGCGTCGATGTTGTTCAGCTCGACGCCCAACATCAGGAACGCGGGTCCGTTGGCCTTCGGCCGGGCGGAGATCACGAGCTGCGTGCCCCCGGACGCTTCCGAGAGGTGATACGTCAGCAGGTCGAAGCGGTCCGTGCCGCTCAGCAGCAGCAGGTCGCGCGTCAGCTGGCCACCGTCAACCGGGCGCCCGGCGCGCGTCGCCACCTGCCTGGCGATGGCCGCCTGCTCCCTTGCGCCGACGCCGGTCACGACGACGGCCGAGGGAACGATGCGGTCGCTTCGCCGCCGGGCCAACCGCGCCGCTTCGTGGGCCCGATACCCGGCCTCGTCCAGCGCGTACGGCAGCAAGGCCGCCGACTTCGCCTCGGCGGCCTGGTAGCCGCGCTCCATCCACGCCGCCGCCTTGCTCCAGTCGAGGGACGTGAGGCCGGAGAGGTCCGGCGTGATGACCACGTCCGCCGACTCGAGGCTCCGCCTGGTGCCGTTCGCCACCACCGCGTCGACGACGCGGTTCACCATCGAGAACGCGGTGACGTCCGTGTCCGAAGCCGGGCTGACCCCCACGTCCACGGCGAGGACGACATCGACGTTCATCCGGCGGACGACGTCCGCCGGCACGTTGTTGACGAAGCCGCCGTCGACGAGCAGGCGGCCGTCGATGGTGACCGGCGGGAAGATCGCCGGCAGCGCCATCGTCGCCCGCATCGCCTCGGCGAGCACTCCGTGGTCGAGCACGACTTCCTCGGAGCGGTTGATGTCGAAGGCCACGCATCGGAACGGCGTGGGGAGATCGTCGAAACTCGGGAGGGCCGAGTAGGGCAGCGTGAGGCGGTCGAAGAGCAGCGCGATCCGCTGGCCGGGATTCAGGCCGCGGGGCAGCCACAGCCCGCGCCGGATGCCGAACTGCAGCGGCGCGGGGAAGGCGCGGCGATCCTGTTTCCGCCGGAACGTCTTGTCCTCGAAGGGCGGGTCGGACGCGAGGACGCTGTCCCAGTCCGTGTGCTCGACGAGCGCCCGGATGTCGGCGGCCGACATCCCGATCGCGTAGCCGCCGCCCACCAGCCCGCCCATGCTGGTGCCGGCCACGGCGTCGATCGGGATGCGGTGATCGTGAAGCCACTCGAGCACGCCGACGTGCGCCAGGCCGCGCGCGCTGCCGCCGCCGAGCGCGAGGCCGACGCGCGGGTGCGGCCGCCGCGGAAGTCCCGACGGTCCCTGCGCCAACCCCGGCGCCGGCAGCAGCGTCGCGACGATCACGGTCACGGCCGCGACGAGGCGCCGACGGAACGGGACGAGCGGCATGTGGAAGTCGGCACGGCAGGAGCCGCTGGCCTGCAGGAGGGCCACCGGCCGCCGCACGCTCAGTGTAACTGCGTCAGCGTCACATCGATCAGGCGCGATTGGCGCGGCGCCCGGTGCCACTGGACGAGAATCGTGCTCTGGTAGGTGCCTTCCACCAGCGACCCGTTCCCGAGCCCGTCGTCGGAGACGAGCAGGTTCACCGAGCGCTTCATGCGGAGGAAGCGGTTGGCCGGAAAGGCCAGCGTGCGAGCCAGCAGCCGCTCGACGAGCGATTCGCTGAGCCCCAGGCGTTCCACGACCTGGTTCATCACCCGCACGAGGTCGTACTTGGCGTAGCCCAGCGTCTTGGCCGGCACCGACCGCGGGTCGGCGATCGCGTGCCGCCCCTTTTCGATGGCGAAGCGCAGCGGGTCGCGGAGCACCTCGGGCAGGTCGTGCCGCATCAGCAGGGTCTCGTACTCGTTGACCGTCAGCCCGGCGTGGCGCTCGCCCGCGTGCAGCGACAGGCGCAGGCGTCCCTTCGGCACGGCGTGGTGCCGCACGAACTCGGCGATCTCCTCGCCGACGCCGATGCGCGGGTCCTTGAGGTTGATCGAGTCTACCGGGTGGTTCGACACGGGCACTTCGATCTGACGGCGGGCCACCAGGTCCTCGCGGTGGTAGCCGATCACCCGCGTGTGGCGGCACCGCGGCCGGCCCGCGTTCACGCCGTCCAGGTCGACGAAGCAGACCGGCTCGTCCGGCCGGTTCGCGTACGTGACACAGGTGCGCAGGCCCGCGGCGATGAAGGCCAGGTGCGAGTCGGCGTTCTTCGGTTCCACCACGCGCTGTTCGGGTGCCAGTTCGATCCGCCGGTCGAGCCGGTCGTGCTCGTAGTCGGCCCCTTCGGGGAAGATCGCGCGGAAGGCGTCGATGTAGGCCGCGACTCCGGGCTTCTGGAGCAGGCGCGACGCGACGCTGCGGTCGAGAAACCCGGCGGTGGTGTGCGACGACCAGGTACAGGCACTGCGGGTAGGCGGACAGCGCGGTACCGTGCGTCGCCGACACGAGGCCGTGGAGGTCGACCATGTCGAACCGCGACCTCGGGACGACGTTCAACGTCAGATCGAGCGGGTCGTACGCCATGCACGCCTCGCGCAGGGACCTTTAGTGATCAGCTTATAAGACTAACACAGATCGGCACTTGGCGCCTTCGCGTCACACGTTCCTCGTCGCCACCACCTCTGCCGCCGCCCGCCGGTCGCCGGTGCAGCTGATGCGCCGCGGCGCCGCGAGCACGGCCAGGTCGAAGCCGAGGCCGCCGTAGAGGTTCCGGACGCGCTCGGTCGCCTGGTTGGTCAGGACCACGGGCCCGCGGTGCCGCGCGAGCCACGCCGCCGTCCGCACCTGGTCGGCCCAGGAGAATCCGCCCGCCGAGTACCCGGTGAACGGCACGTCGTACGGCGGGTCGGCGTACACGAAGTCGTCCGGCCGGAGCCGGATGCGTTCGAAGTCCCCGGACGAGAACCGCCAGCCCCGCACGGCATCCGCGAAATCCCGGAAGTCGGTTCGATACCGAATCCGCGCGTAGCGGCCGAACGGCACGTTGAACCGCCCCGACGCGTTGAAGCGGCAGAGGCCGTTGTAGCCGGTCCGATTCAGGTAATAGAAAAGCGCCGCCGCCTCGCGGCTGCCGTGCCGGCCGTTGGCGAGCAGGTCGTTGAAACGTGCCCGGTGCGCGTAGAAGACCGCGCTCTCGTTGCGGAGCGGCAGGTCGATCACGAGCCCGCGCTTCGCCCACCGGTAGAAGTTCACCAGGTGGGGGTTGACGTCGTTGAGCAGCGCCCGTGCGGGCGACAGTCCCAGCGCTACGGCGAGGCCGCCGCAGAACGGCTCCACCAGCCTGCGCCCCGCGTGCGGCGCCCACAGGGACCGCAGGTGGGGCAGCTGCCAACGCTTCCCGCCCGCCCACTTCAGCGGCGGTGCCGCCGTGCCGGTGTCGCGGGGCGTCGCCCGCTGTCGTTCGTGCGTGGTGGACACGCCCATGGGTGGCCGAGTATAGCAGGAGTTCTCGCTTGGTTTCGGTGTGTCTTCGACCTGGGTGGGCAAGAAGAATCGGGGGGGAAGGCCGAAGGAACCTGCGCGGAGGGACCGGAACTTCGCTTCCGGCCCCCCCGCTTCGCGCTAGAAGGGGCCGAACCTGATCCCGACGCTGCCGAATCCGCCCTGCAGTTCGTGGTCGAGCCCGCCGGCGTCTCCGATCACCCGATAGCCGCCCGAGAAGTCGAACGACACCGCCTTCGTCAGCCGCACGATCGCCGTGACCTGCGGCTCGAAAACGATGAAGCTCGTGCTCGCCCAGGCCCATTGGTTCGACGTCCCGGCGTAGTGGTGGCCTCCCGAGTACACCGGGACGGGGTATTGATACGTGAGTTGCGCGTCCCCGAACCCGAACAGGCCCTTGCCGCCCAGCTGAAACCTCTCACCGAGCGGCACCATCCAACCGGCCACCATGCCGCCGTACCACATGGAGGTGTCGTTCTTCCCGTTGGTCAGCCAGTAGGCCGCTCCACCGAAAAAGAAAGCCTGGTCGTAGAGCCACCCGCCGTACCCGCCGACCAGCGTGCCGCTCGAGTGATTCACGGTCGTGAACTTCACTTCCGGGGTGAAGACAAACCCGCTGCCGACGGGCTGCAGGAGCAGTGGCCCCGACTGGGACGGCGCCGGCCGAGATGCCTGTCCCGCCGACGCCTGCTCTTGCGCTCCCGCGTTGGGGGCGGCGAGAATCAGCGCCCCCCCCACCGCCAGGCCGCAGATCGATGTGGCGAATCTGTTCATCGCTCGTCGCCTCCGGCTACTCGCCCCGTGGGGGCAGGCTCACGTTGACGGGCGACGTCTCGCCGCGACGCACCTGTACCGTCGTCGAGAACGGAACGAAGCCATCCTTGCGCACCTCGATCCGGTGCGTCCCCTCCGATAACTGAATCACCAGTCGCTCGGAGCCCTCGGGCCCCTGCCACCGGTCGCCGTCCACCAGGATCTCGGCCCCTGACGGCTGCACCCGGATGACGAGCGCACCGAAGCCCTGGCCCGGCTCGACCGCGTTCTGATCCATCGGCGGTTGATACCGCGGCTCCGGGGCCTGCCGCGGCGCCTGAGCGCCGTAGCCCTGCGGTTCCGACTGCGGCGGGGCCGTCGGCTGCGGCGGCGGTTCGTTGGTCTCCCCCGCGGCCAGCGGCTGCATCTGGAACTTGATCTTCGAGTCCTGGCCGCTGCCGACGTGGATGTTCTGCCTGACCGTCTGATAGCCCTGGAGATACAGCACGAGCTCGTGCGTTCCCGGCTGTATTCGCAGGCGCTGGAAGGTTCCGTCGAAGTCGTCCACGATGCCGGCGTAGTAGCCGTCGACGTAGACCTGCGCCTGCTTCGGCTTCACTTCGAGCCGGATCTCGGGCGTGGGATCATAGCCCCAGTACGGGTAGCCCCCGTAGTAGCCACCCCAGTACGGATAGCCCCAACCCCACCCGAAGCCCCAGTACGGGTAGCCCCAGTAGCCGCCGTACCCATAGTAACCGCCGATATACACCGAGCCGTGCACCGGCGCTCCGCCCGGATGGCCTGGCGCTCCACCAGGATGTCCCGCGCTCGGCGGCGGCCCGCCACCGGGGTGTCCGCCGCCGCCGGCCCGTCCGCCACCGCCGCCGTGACCTCCACGTCCCTGGGCCGCGGCGGTGTCCGAAAAGAGTGCCAGCGCCATCGAACTCACAGCGACCAGCATGATGAGCTGAAGTTTCCGTCGCATGTCCACATGCCTCCGCGTAGAGCTTGCAGCAATCTCCACGCCAGGGTATCAGCCAAGAAGATGGCGCAAAACTCGCCGGATTCACCCGGCGCGCGCCGTGCGCCGGCCGTCGCGGTGTCCGTCTTCGACGACAGCTGTCTGGGAGCGGAGACACGTCACCGAGACAGCCGCGGGCTCGGATTGAAAGAGAAGGCCGGCAGGGCCTCACCGACCAGGCACGCTGCCGCGATTGACGGCGCGATGCCGACGGCCACGGCGACGGCGAACGCCGGGCTCGGCAGCCGGTGCCGCGCGACGCTTCGGACGCGCGGCCCGTCACCGCGCTACTGTCTCTGCCATTTCCCCACGGACAGCGGCTGGCCGCTGTCGTCCTTCGTCGTCAGCGTCAGCGTATTGTCGGTCACTTCCCAGTAGCGCAGGCGCTCGACGGCCATCGGCCCGGTCGTGACGGCGATGTGCTGGCCCTCCAGGACGTATTTCAGCGTCTTGTTCTGCATGTCGACGATCGTCTTGCCCGTGGTGGAGAACCGGTTCCGCTCCATCGGGATTCCGGCCTTCGCCAGCAGCGCGGCACTGGCCGCGTCGGCATCGAGCGTCATCGTCATATTGCTGAAGTCGTCGAACACGAGGGTGCCCTTGCCCTTCATCTCGACGGGCGCGCCGCCTGGCGGGTAGATGGTGAACGACACCAGCGACCACGTGCCCTCGAGGTACTTTCGCGCCTGGTTCACCGTGCCCGCGCCCGTGTTCGGCGGCGCCGTTCTGGGCTTGTAAGTGCAGGCGGCCGTGCCGCACACTACGAGGGTAATCGAGAGGGCTGTCAGCGTGCGCGAGACTCTCATGGCAATCCTCTTGTTTGGCGCGGGCGGGCCGTGCCATTCACCGACAGCCCGAATATAGCACGCGCGCCAATTGACCGGGAACTGCGCCGGGCGCAGAATGCGGGGAACCGGCAAAGGAGGTTTCATGTCGTTTCTGGACCGGGTGACGAAGGCTGTCAGCGACACCGTGGACCGCGGCAAGAAGGAAGTCGACCAGTTCATGCGGATCCAGAAGGTGAAGGGCGAGATCACCCAGCAGGAGCAGGCGATCCGCGACGCGGCCGCGCGGGCGCAGAACGTGAAGCAGGAGATTGGCGACGCGGTGATCGCGCGCCTGCGCACGGGGGCGCTGACCGACCCGGCACTGCAGCAGATGGCCGACCGCGTGTCGGCCATCGAGAGCGAGGTGGCGGCGCACCAGGCGGTGATTGCGGAGAAGCGTACGGAGATCGCGAGGATCGAGGCGGAAGGGCCCGCCGCGGCCCCCGCGGTCGCGCCGACCGGTGGGCCCGTCGCCTCGCCCGCTGCGCCGCCCGCCGGGTCGTCGGCGGCAGCCGCGCCCCCGCCGCTGCCCGGTGCGGCGGCCGTGCCGGCGGCTTCGGCCACCGCGCCTCCGCCGCTGCCCGGCTCCGCCACGCGCGCCTGCCCGCGCTGCGGCGCGAACGCGCCCGAGGGCGCGGCGACGTGCACCGCGTGCGGCGCGAACCTGTCGTAGCGGCGGGCCGCGCCCGAGGCCTCGGGCGCGGCTATCGCTTCGCGCCGCCGGCCACGAAGTAGCCGCGGCGGGCCACGACGTCGCCCTTCGCGTCCACCAGCTTGACCTGCAGCTTGTGCCAGCCGGGCGACGTCGTCTCGGGCGCGTAGGTGACGATGTACCTCGTTCTGGCGTCGTCCAGCACCATGCCGAAGATCTCGTCGAGGGGCAGGCGCGGGTTCACGCGGAACACGCGCCCGCCGGTGGCATCGGCGATCGAGCGGAGGAAGCCGAGCTGGAACTGCATCTGCGGAGCCCGGAAGCCTCCGCCGCTCGTGCCGCCGAAGCTCGGGGCGGCGCTCGCCTCCTGCGCGAGGACGCCGTAGGCGATGAAGTCCGAGCGCTCGGCCGCCTCGATGGCCGCCTGCTGCGTCGTCTCGCTGGCGTTGTCTCCCTGATCGGTGAGGATGAGCACGATCGCGCGGTGGTCGTTGCGCTCGCGCAGCGAGGCGGTGCGCGCCGTGGCGTCGAAGAGGGCGGTCTGTCCGCCGGCGGTGATCTCGGACAGCGAGCGCTCGAACAGGCCGAAGTCGTGCGTGAGCGGCTGCTGGACCTTGATGTCCTTGGCGAACGTCACGAGCGCCACCTGGTCGAGGGCGGTCAGCCCGTCCACGAACGCCTTGGCCGCCGCTCGCAGTTCCGCGAGCTTCTCGCCGGCGATGCTGCCGCTGACGTCGAAGACCAGGTAGGCGTCGAGCGGCACCTGCTCGAGCGTCACCCTGTCGATCTTCTGGCGGACGCCGTTGTCGAAGACCTCGAAGTTCCGCGCCTGCAGGCCCTCGACGTGCTCGCCGCTCCGCGACACGGAGACGTCCACCCTGACGACGTCGACGCCGGCACGGAACGTGGGCGGCTGCGGCAAGGGTTGCTGGGTCGGCGGGGCCTGCGGTTGCCCCGCCGAAGCCTGGGGCAGGCCGAGGAGCGCGGTCAGGGTGGCAAGAGCGAGGAACGATCGGACCATGCCCCACTGTCGCGCGCCGGGCGGGCGCAAGTCAACCGGCGAGGTCGGGCTGCGACCGCGGCCGGCCGGTGATTCGAGCGGGATCGCGCCTCCGACCCGAGCGTCAGCGCTGCGGGCCGCCGACGTAGATCTTTCCGTCCTTCATCACGAACGCCACCTTCGCGAGCGTCGAGATGTCGGCGGTCGGGTCGCCCGGGACGGCGACCAGGTCGGCGAGCATGCCGGGCTTGATCGTGCCGATGCGGTCCGCCATGCGCAGCACCCTGGCGTTCACCGCGGTGGCCGCGAGCAGCACCTGGGACGGCGTCATGCCGTCGCGGACCATCCAGACCGCCTCGCGATAGTCGTCGCCGTGCGAATACACGCCGACGTCCCCGCCGAGGCCAATCACCACGTTGTTCCTCATCGCCGACTGGAACGCTTGCTTCGCCTGCTCCATCGAACGCGACGGCGTGTCCCCCCGCTTGTAGGCGCCCGAGTACTCGGCCGACGCTTCGACCGCCGTCAACGTCGGGAAGAACGCGACGTTGCGCTCGGCCATGAGCTTGAACACCTCGTCGGTGCCGCCGTAGCCATGTTCGATCGTCTCCACCCCCGCGAGCGCCGCCCGACGCATGCCTTCTGCGGTCGAGGCGTGCGCCGAGACCGGCTTGCCGGCGCTGTGCGCCTCCCCGACGAGCGCCTCGAGCTCGCCGAGGCTGAAGGTCGGCATCGACGGTCCCGTGCCCCGGCGGTAGTCGGCGTAGACCTTCACCCAGTCGGCGCCGTGGCCGATCTGCTCGCGCACCGCCTTCAGCACTTCGGGGACGCCGCTGGCTTCCTGCGCCCCCTTCGGTGTTTCGAAGTTGGGGGCGAACCCCGCCGGCCCCGGTCCGTAACTGGCGGTCGCGACGATCGCGCGCGTGGCCACCAGCAGCCGCGGGCCGGGGATGAGACCTTCGTCGATCGCGCGCTGCAGCGCGACGTCGGCGAACCCCGCGCCCTCGGTGCCGAGATCGCGGATCGTGGTGAAGCCGGCCAGCAGCGTCTTCTCGCAGTGCCGCACCGCTTCGATCGTGCGGTAGGCCTCCGACTCCTTCAGCACCTGGTCGTTCCAGGTCGTTTCGTTGTACGCGTGCAGCAGCACGTGGGTGTGGGCTTCGATGAGGCCGGGCAGGAGCGTGGTGCCCGGCAGGTCGATCGTCCTCGTGCCGACGGGTGCCGTGACCGACGCTGCGGGTCCGACGGCGGCGATCGTGTTGCCGGTGACGAGGACGACCCAGCCCGGGTGGGCCCGCTCGCTCGCCGAGTCGAAGACCTGCTGCGGCCGCAGCAGCCAGCCCGCCGCGGGTTGTTGCGCCGGTGGCTGTCCCTGCGCGCGCAGCCTGGCTGCGGGCGGCGCCAGCCAGGCGGTGAGCGCGACACAGGAAACGACCACGACCAGTCGGTGCGTTCGTGCCATAGGGCGGCATTATACGAGGGAGGCAGAACGAAGGGCGAGGGACAAGCCGGCACGGGGCGGGATCCGTTCGCCCGGCACGGTGCCGGGCGGCAGGTCGATCGAAGCCGCACGCTGGCGGTGGCGATCGGCCTGTCCGAAGCGAGGCAGGGCGGGGTTCGCCGCGGTTACAGGCTCGCTGCCACCGGGGCGGCCGCCGCCTTCCTCGGGCTGCGCCGCCGTGCGAGCCAGTCCTGGAAGTGTTCCATGTAGATGTAGAAGATCGGCGTGACGTAGAGCGTGAGCGTCTGCGACACCACCAGGCCGCCGACGACGGCCAGGCCGAGCGGACGCCGCGCCTCGGACCCGGCGCCCATGCCCAGCGCGATCGGCAGCGTTCCCATCAACGCCGACATCGTCGTCATCATGATGGGTCGGAAGCGGACCCGGCACGCCTCGTAGATCGCGTCGGCCGCACTCAGCCCTCCCTCGCGGCGGCGTTCGATCGCGAAGTCGATCATCATGATGCCGTTCTTCTTGACGAGGCCGACCAGCATGATGATGCCGACGAAGGCGTAGATGTTCAGGTCGAGCTTGAACAGCAGCAGCGTGATCAGCGCGCCGAACCCCGCCGACGGCAGCCCCGAGAGAATCGTCAGCGGGTGGATGAAGCTCTCGTAGAGCATCCCCAGCACGACGTAGATGACGAAGATGGCGAGGGCGAGCACCCAGCCGAGCCCGGTCATCGAGTCCTGGAACGCCTGGGCGGTGCCCTGGAAGCTCCCCGAGACCGTCCCCGGCAGCTTTCGCGCCTCGGCCTCGACGTTCGCGACGGCATCGCCGAGCGCGACGCCCGGCCGGAGGTTGAACGACAGCGTCACCGACGGCAGTTGGCCGGTGTGGTTCACCGAGAGCGGCCCGACCGTCTGCTCCGTCTTCACCACCGCCGAGAGCGGCACCAGCTTGTTGCCGGGCGCCTGGACGTAGAGCAGCGAGAGCGCCGCCGGGTCGCGCTGGTACTGCGGCGACACCTGCAAAATGACCTGGTACTGATCGTCGGGCGCGAAGATCTGCGAGATCTGCCGAGTCCCGTACGCCGACGTCAGCGCCAGTTCGACCTGGTCGACGGTCAGCCCGAGCGACGCGATCTGATCGCGGTCGAGCTCGACATTGATCTGCGGGTTCCGAATCTGCAGGTCGGAGGTGACGTCCTGGATTCCGTCCACGCCGCGCAGTCCCGCCTCGAATTGCGGGGCGACGCGGTAGAGCTCTTCGGTGTCCGGATCCTGGAGCGTGTACTGGTACTGGCTGCGCGTCATCATGCCGCCGATGCGGATGGCCGGAGGGTTCGTGAGGAAGACGCGGATGCCGGGGATGCGCGCGAGCTTGGGCCGCAGTTCCTCGATGACCTGGTCGGCCGTGAGCGCGCGCTCCTCGCGCGGCTTGAGGTCCACGTTCAGCCGGCTGCCGGCCCCCTGGACGTTCGCCGTGTAGCCGGCGACGTTGGAGTCGTTCGCGAGGACGTTCATCACGTCCTTGAGCCGCGCCGTCGTCGCCTCGAACCCGAGGCCCTGCAGCGTCTCCACCTGCCCGCTCAGCTGCCCGGTGTCCACGTTGGGGATGAACCCCATCGGGATGATCGTGAACAGGTAGACGGTGGCCGCCAGCAGCGCCGCCGACGCGAGGAGCGTGGTCCCCTTGAAGCGGATCGTCTGGCGCAGCGACCACGAGTAACCGGCGATCCACGCGTCGAATCCGCGCTCCATCACGTTGTAGAACCGCCCGTGCCTGATGTCGTGCGGCGCCTTCAGGAAGCGGCTGCAGAGCATGGGCGTGAGCGTCAGCGACACGACGCCCGAGACGAGGACCGCCGCCCCGATGGTCACGGCGAACTCGTGCATCAGGCGCCCGACCACGCCCCCCATGAACAGCACCGGAATGAACACCGCCGTCAGCGACAGCGTCATCGAGACGATCGTGAACGCGATCTCCTTCGACCCGTCGAGCGCGGCCTGCAGGCGGGGCTTGCCCATCTCCATGTGCCGCACGATGTTCTCGAGCATGACGATCGCGTCGTCCACGACGAAGCCGACCGAGAGCGTGAGGGCCATCAGCGACAGGTTGTCGAGGCTGTAGCCGAGCGTGTACATCACCGCGAACGTGCCGACGATCGAGAAGGGCAGCGCAAGACTCGGGATGATGGTCGCCGAGACGTTGCGAAGGAACAGGAAGATCACCATGACGACGAGCCCGATCGTCAGGAGCAGCGTGAACTTCACGTCGTCCACCGATTCGCGGATCGGGACGGCGCGGTCGCTGCGGACGCGAAGCTGGACCGAGGCCGGCAGCTGCTTCTCGAGGTCGGGCAGCAGCGCCTTGATCCGGTCCACGACCTCGACGGTGTTCGTCCCCGGCTGACGCTGGATGGCGAGGTAGATCGTCCGCGTGCCGTTGTACCAGCCGGCGTTGCGTTCGTTCTCGACGCCCGAGTAGACGTGCGCGACTTCGTTCAGTCGCACCGGGCTGCCGTTGCGCCACGCGACGACGATGTTGTCGTACTTCTCGGCGGTGAGCAGCTGCCCCGACGCCTGGATGACGAAGTTGCGGTCGGGCCCGTAGAGCGTGCCGGTGGGCCGGTTGACGTTGGCCGCGGCGACGGCCTGGGCGACCTGGTCGATGCCGATCTGCCGGGAGGCGAGCTGCAGCGGGTCGGCGTCGATGCGGACGGCGAACTTCTGCGACCCGTAGACGTTCACCTGGGCCACGCCGGTCACCATCGACAGCCGCTGCGACAGCACGTTCTGCGCGTAGCGGTCGAGCTGCGAGAGCGGCAGCGAGGCGGAACTGAGCGTGAGGAAGAGCACCGGCGAGTCGGCCGGGTTCACCTTCTGGAACGACGGCGGCGACGGCATCCCGGGCGGCAGCGAGCGCTGCGCGCGGGCGATCATCGACTGGACGTCCTGCGCGGCCGCGTCGATCGACCGGCTGAGGTCGAACTGCAGCGTGATGCTGGTCATGCCCTGCGTGTTGCTCGAACTGATCGAGGTGACGCCCGCGATGGTCGAGAACTGCTTTTCGAGCGGTGTCGCCACCGAGGCGGCCATCGTCTCCGGGCTCGCGCCGGGGAGTCCCGCGTTCACCTGGATGGTGGGAAAGTCCACCATCGGCAGGTCGCTGACCGGCAGCAGCCTGTACCCCATCAGGCCGAAGATCAGGATCGAGAGGACGAGCAGCGTGGTGGCGACCGGCCGGCGAATGAAGATTTCCGCTATGTTCATGATCTCGATTCCCCGCTACCGTGCACCCTGCCGCCCGGCGCCTGCGCCCTCGTCAGTCGGTCCCGCGCGCCGCGCTCCGCCGCTCGCCGCCGGCGCCCCTCGCGGTCCGGCGTCGCCGCCCTCGCCGCGCTCCGTCACCCGCGCGCCGGGCGCCAGCCGGAGGTGGCCGTCGGTGACGACCACCTCGCCCGCGGACACGCCGGATGCAATCACCATCCAGTCGCCCTGCTGCCTGTCCATCTTCACGGGCCGCATCTCTACCGTCCGGTCGGCCTTCACGACGTACACGTACTGCCCGTCCTGCGAGGCCTGCACCGCCACCGCCGGCACGACGAGCGCGTCGGCGTCGGTGCTGAGGTTCAGCGTGACCTGGACGAAGGCCCCCGGCCACAGCTGCCGGTCGGCGTTCGGGAAGGTGGCTTTCAGCCGGATGGTCCCCGTGGTGGCATCCACCACGTTGTCGATGAACGAAAGCGTGCCGCGCGCCCCTTCCGGGGCCGGCGAGTCGTTGGCGCCCGCCGAAGACGCGGCCGCCGACGGCACGGCACTCGGACTGGCGGCCGGCGCGTCGCTCGGCGCGAAGGCGGTCACCGCGAGCGGACGCTGCGCCTGGAACTTCCGAATGTCGCCCAGGAACCGACCGGGCACCGAGAAGGTGATGTAGATCGGCGCGAGCTGGTTGATGACGACGAGCGGCGTCGTGTCGCTCGAACGGACGAGGTCGCCGACGTGGGCGTTGAGCACTCCCGTCCGCCCGTCGATCGGCGACCTGATTTCGGTGTAGAGCAGGTTGACGCGCGCCGTCTCGACCGCCGCCTTGTCCGCTTCGAGGGTGGCCGCCAGCGCCAGGGTGGTCGCCTGCTGCGTGTCGTACTGATCCTTGGGGATCAGGCCCCGCCGCGAGAGATTCTCGGACCTCGATTCCTGCAGTTGGGCGTTTTTGTACGTCGCGGCGTCGCGCGCAAGCACCGCCTCGGCCTGCTGCAGCGCGGCCTTGAAGGGGCGCTGGTCGAGCGTGAACAGCGGGTCGCCCTGCTTGACCTCCTGCCCCTCGACGAAGTGGATCGTGCTCAGCTGCCCGGTGACTTGCGCGCGGATTTGGACGGTCGAAACCGATTCGACGGCGCCGACCGCCGGCACGGTCACCGGCATGGCCCTCCGTTCGACCTTCGCCGTCAGGACGGGCACCGCTCCGCCCGCGCCGCGACCGCCGCGGCCCGAGCCTGCCGCCGCGGCAGGGGCCGCCTCGTCCGAACCGGAGCAGGAGACGACGAGCAGGGAAAGGGCGACGACGGCAAGAGCGCGGTTGATGAGATTGAACATGGTGTATCGAGTTTCTGGGGTCTCTTGCTTCGTTACGACGGCTGTGGCCGATCGCTTACCCACGGAAGAGCAGGAAAGACTAGCGAAGCGGGCGTCTGACCGCCAAATCCGCCTCCTCCAGCCCAACAACGCCGTTGGCTGGCCCCGCGCGTGCGCGGGGCTGACCGCGAGGCCCTATCTTCACACGTCCTGGCTTTCAGTTAAATAGCGTCCTTCGGAAGCGCGCCCTGGGCCGCAGGCCAAGATGCCAGGATGTCGAACCACCGTCGCAGAAGCAGAGTCGCCCGGGGGCCAGTCTCTCACGTCCAGCCTCGACCCGGCCGCAGACCGCAAGGCGAAGGCGAGCGGCGGCTGCCAGGGTCAGAGGGCCGAGATTCCCGACTTCAGTTCCTCGAGTTCCCAGGCCCCGTCTTCGGACCCGCGCGCCCGTTCGACGAGCGCCTGTTTCCAGGCGTCGACGAAGTGCCGGATGGCCGCGGTTTCTGCCGCCGGCCACGTCGTCCACGCCGCGTGGTCCAGCTTGCCCAGGAACATCGTGAGCGAGTACGGAGCACCGGGGTGGTCGAGCACGTAGAGTTCCAGGACCCGCGGGAGGAAGTGTTTGAGGTCGTCCTCGTCGCCGAAGGACGTGATCGCCTTGAAGGAGTAGGTTCCCAGGTCGCCCCAGGTCATCTCGCGAAGCGGCCGGACATGGAGCTGGCGTTCGACCGCATCGAGCTGGCAGTGCGGACAGGAATCGACCCTCTCCCTGAGGGGGTACGCGTCGAACGCGTCGTAGAGGGCGGCGACAGCACGCGACAGCTCGACGCCCGCGAAGCTCCGATCGATGGGATTCATACTCGCACCGCGCCTCCGTTTCGGCACCAGGGGTCGGATCCGCGCCAGTCTGGGATGGGGACACGATACACCATTCACGGGCTCGCGGCCTCGACTTGCGGCGGGCGGTCCTCGGCGTGCGGCGGCCTCCGCTGGTATGATCTCCTCATGATCCGATACCTTCTTCCTCCCGTCCTCCTGACCGCCGTCCTCTGTGCCCTCACCGTCCCTTCGTCGGCAGAGCCTATGACGCAACAGAAACCGGCGGCCGCGGGCGCGCGCGTCAACCCGCTGCTGTCCCCGAGCCCGCTGCCGTTCGGCGCGCCGCAATTCGACAAGATCACGGACTCGGACTTCCGCCCGGCCTTCGACACGGCCATGTCGGCCCACCTCCGCGAGGTGGAGGCCATCGCCTCCAACCCGGCCGCGCCGACGTTCGACAACACGTTCGTCGCCCTGGAGAGGAGCGGCCGGCAGCTGACGCGAGTCGGCCTCGTCTTCAACGGCCTCTCGGCGGCCAACACCGACCCCGCGCTCCAGGCGCTCCAGGAAGAAGTCGCGCCCAAGCTGGCCGCGCACGACGACGCGATCCTGCTCAACGGCAAGCTGTTCAAGCGGGTCGAAGCGGTCTACCAGGCGCGGGCCACGCTGAACCTGAACGCCGAGGACCTGCGCCTGGTGGAGTACTACTACCGGCGCTTCGTGCGTGCGGGCGCGCGGCTGTCCGAGACCGACAAGGCGGCACTCAAGGCGCTGAACGCCCAGGACGCCGCGTTGAGCGCGAAGTTCACCAACCAGCTGCTGGCTGCGACCAAGGCGGCGGCGCTCGCGACGAGCCGTGTCGTCGACCTGAACGGCCTGTCGAAGGACGAACTGGCGACCGCGGCGGCCGCCGCGAAGGCGCGGGGCCTCGAGGGCCAGTGGCTGATTCCGCTCCAGAACACGACGCAGCAGCCGATGCTGGCGTCGCTCGAGAACCGCGCGACGCGCGAGCGGCTGTTCCGCGCCTCGTGGACGCGCACCGAGCGGGGCGACGCGAACGACACGCGCGAGACCGTGGCCCGGCTGGCCGACATCCGGGCTAGGCGCGCGGCCCTGCTCGGCTACCCCGACTTCGCCGCCTGGGTGCTCGAAGACCAGATGGCGAAGACGCCGGCCGCGGTGGAGCAGTTCCTGTCGCGGCTCGTCCCGCCGTCCACCGCCAACGCCCGCTCCGAGGCACGCGACATCCAGGCGGTCATCGACCAGCAGCGCGGCGGCTTCACGCTGGCGCCGTGGGACTGGGACTTCTACGCCGACCAGGTGCGGAAGGCGAAGTTCGACCTGGACAACAGCCAGCTCGCGCCCTACCTCGAACTCGATCGCGTGCTGCGGGACGGCGTCTTCTACGCCGCGCACGAGCTGTACGGCATCACCTTCACCGAGCGGCACGACATCCCGGTCTACCAGAAGGACGTCCGGGTGTTCGAGGTGTTCGACCACGACGGCACGTCGCTCGCGTTGTTCTACTGCGACTACTTCGCGCGCGACAACAAGAACGGCGGCGCGTGGATGGACAACTTCGAGGTGCAGTCGAAGCTCCTCGGAACGAAGCCGGTCGTGTTCAACGTCGCGAATTTCACGAAGCCCGCGCCGGGCCAGCCCGCCGTCCTCAGCTTCGAGGACGTCCAGACGATGTTCCACGAGTTCGGCCACGCGCTGCACGGCATCTTCGCGAACGCGACGTATCCCAGCCTCTCCGGCGCGAACGTCGCGCGCGACTTCGTCGAGCTGCCGTCGCAGTTCAACGAGCACTGGGCGCTCGACCCGAAGGTGCTCTCGCACTTCGCGGTGCGCCGCGACACGGGGGCGCCGCTCCCGAAGGACCTGGCCGACAAGATCGCCAAGGCGGCGACGTTCAACCAGGGCTACAGCCTCACCGAGGTGCTCGAGGCGGCGTCGCTCGACATGCAGTGGCACTTGCTGCCGGTCGGGAGCGCCGTCAAGGACGTCGACGCCTTCGAATCCGCGGCCCTCAGGAAAGCCGGGCTCGAGCTCGCGGACGTGCCCCCCCGATATCGATCGAGCTACTTCCTGCACATCTGGGCCAACGGATACGCCGCCGGCTACTACGCCTACCTGTGGGCGGAGATGCTCGACAACGATGCCTACGCCTGGTTCACCGAGCATGGCGGGCTGACGCGCGCGAACGGCGACCGCTTCCGGCAGATGATCCTGTCGCGCGGCAACGTGGGCGACTACGCGAAGCTCTATCGCGAGTTCCGCGGCAAGGATCCGAGCATCGAGTACATGCTCAGGCACCGGGGGATCACCGCCGAGCCGGCCCGGTGAAGCGCGCGCTCTCGCCCGGCAACACGATGTTCGTCGCGCAGCTCGGCCTATGTCCTCACCGGCCTCGGTGAGGACGACAAGGCGCTCGATGTGCTGGAGAAGGCGGTGGAGGAGCGCGCGGGCGCCGCCTACGGGATCAAGGGGTCGTTCCTCTTCACGACGCTGCGCGAGCACCCGCGGTTCAAGGCGCTGCTTCGCCGGATGAACCTGGGCGACCGCTACCGTTCCGGCGGCGTGCGGTTCCCGAAGCTCCGCTGACGACTGGCAATTCTCCGGGAACCGCAACACCGCCCGCGATCCGCCATCGCGGCTACCGAGCCGGCGTCATCGGACTCCGGAGCCACGGGGTGGTTGTCACGCCGTTCCCTTCAGCGGTCGAGCACCCCGGCGCGCCCGGGCCCTTCCCGCACTTCCACCAGTTGAACGTCGCGCTGATCGAGCCGGCGCCGAGGTTGTCCACGCCGATGTCGCCGAAGAACGAATTGAGGTGCGCGGACACGCTCGATCCCTCCGCGGCGTTCATCGCGACGTCGATCCCTTCGCGCTTGAAGTCGTTCCCGGAGAGGACGATTCCCGTGGGCGGCATCATTCCCGGGAGCGGTCCCGGCGGCGTGGAGATCGAGATGCCGGTGGGGACGGTCGTGCCCGGGTCGCCGTCGGGGCCGTTGCCGGCAATCACGTTCCCGGAGATGACGTGATTATTGAGGCTCTGAAACGGCGCGTGCATGTGCATCGCCACGCCGGGAAGGGCGTTGTCGGTCAGGACGTTGTGGACGACGACGTTGGCGTTGTTCTGCGCGCCCGGGGGGCCGGCGAAGATGCCGACTCCCGCGCCCTCGCCCGTGGACAGGCCGTTTCGCCTGGAGACGTTGTCGGAGACCGTGATCCTGGAGACGCCCACCGACGGGTCGGTCGGGGCGAAGTTGAAGTGGTGCGACGCCAGCGTGATGCCGCAGTCGAAGGGATTGTCCTGGACGGTGTTGCCGGTGATCAGGTTGTCGTGGTTCGGACCAGTGTCGTCGCTCACGAGGATCCCGCCCGCGTTGTGCTCGACGAGGTTGCCAGACACGACGGAGTTCACGACGCCGCTCAGGTGGATGCCCTCGCCGCAGTCGAATCCCTCGCCCGTCTGGAAGTACGGCGGGAGCGGTGGGCACACGGGGTTCGCGGGGTTCGTGACGTCGAGGCTGCGGTCGTTGCCGGTGACGTGGTTGCCGGTGATCAGCACGTCCGACGCGTTGGTGACGACGATGCCCTGCGCATTCGCGTGGCCGACCGTGAAGCCGCTCACGATGACGTGGGCGAGGCCGGCGTTGTTCAGGCCGTCGACATTGACGCCGTTCAACAGGCCCGACGCGTCGATCACCGTCGTTTCCGCTCGCTGGCCCAGCAGCGACAGCGGCTTCCCGATGACCACGTTCTCGTGATAGGTACCCTGGGCGACGCGAATGACGTCGCCGGGCGAGGCCACGGCGACGGCCGCCGCGATGCTGGCCGAACACCCTCCCGAGCCTGACGGGTTCACGCACAACTCAGCCGCCTGGGCGCCCGCGCCGGCCAAGACCATCAGCCCCGCGGCCGCCACCGTGACTCCAACCGCAATCCAGTCCTGTCGCATGCTGTTCCTCTCCTCTCGTCGCGCAGCGGTACATATCGGCCGCCCCACGCCGTTCGTCGCGCACACCGAACTCCGAGCGCCCGTCAGAGGCGTACGGCGTCGGTCGGCGGCAAACTGTCGAGCAGCCCTCGCGAAGGGATGCAAACGGAAGTCCGTTTCGGACGGGATGGCCGTCTCGTGGGGATTTACTCCGGTTCTCACCAAACCCGTGGGAGCTGCGCCCCGCGGAGGACGTTCGCGGATCGTCCACGCAGCGATCCGATACTCGCGCCGCATCGATTGGCGACGAACACGCGCGTCGAACCGGCTCAGGCGTGGAGGGAAACCGTGGCCCCCTGACGTGGTGCCCGCAGCGGGCTTGACCGGTGCCGCCCGGTGGGGCAGAGTAGTGGCAGCCACCTTCGTAGGGGTGTCCCGCCGGTGGCGGGGCTGAGATCACACCCTTTGAACCTGATCCGGGTCAAGCCGGCGTAGGGAACCGAAGCGGCGGGCGCAGCACGGCGCCTTCCATTCGCGGTTCCCGCCGGGTCCCGGATGGAGGGAACGATGCGAACGTCCTTCGTGCTGCTCCTGCTCCTCTCTGCCTTTTCCCTGATCGGCAATCCCGCCGCTGCGCAGCCGACCGTGTCGGGCCGCATCGTCGACGCCGAGACGACGAACCCGCTCCCCGCGCGGGTCGACGTGCTCGAAACGCAGGTGTCGGTGGCCGCGGGCGCCGACGGCCGCTTCACCGTGACGCTCGGTTCGTCCGGCCGCGGGACGCTCGTCATCTCGCAGCCCGGTTACTACGTGCAGCGGCTGTCGGCCGATGCGTCGGCGATGCCGTCGCTCGAGGTGCGCCTGGCGCCGATCGTGACGGTGAACGACCGCGTGGAGGTGACGGCCACGCGAGTGCGCGAAGGGATCGACCCGGCGAGTTTCACGAACATCCCGCAGGAGAAGGTTGCGGAAACCTACTGGGCGCAGGACCCGGCGGTGCTGCTCTCGCAGACGGTCCCGGGCGTCTTCACGTCGAACGACAGCGGCAACGGCATCGGCTACTCGTATTTCTCCATTCGCGGCTTCGGCCAGGCGAGGACGCGGGTGACGTTGGACGGCGCGCCGCTGAACGACGCCGAATCGGGCGAGCTGTTCTTCATCGACCTGGCCGACTTCATGTCCACGGCCGGCGATGTCCAGGTGCAGCGTGGTGTCGCCGGGTTGTCCGGCCTCGGCGGCGCGGTGGACTTCACCACCGCGTCGCCCGCCGTCAGGCCGTCGTTCACGCTGCAATACGGCGCCGGCTCGTACGACACGTCTCGATTGACCTTGTTGTGGGATTCGGGGCTGGTGAACGGCGCCTGGGCGTTCTCGGCCCGCTACTCGAAGATCCAGACCAACGGCTACCGCGACCAGTCGTGGGTGGACATGTGGAACTACTACTTCTCCGCCGCGCACTTCGGCGCCCGGTCGCGCGCGCGGCTGGTCCTGTTCGGCGGCCCCGAGCAGACGCACCTCGCCTACGACGGGATCGACCGGGCGACGTTGAACGGCGGCCTCACCGGCGATCCCAATCGCGATCGCCGCACCAACCCGATCACCTTTCCGGGCGAGATCGACAATTTCTTCCAGCCCCACTACCAGTTCATTCACGAGGTGGACTTCTCGGCGACGTCGAAGCTGAGCCAGACGTTCTACCTCTTCCAGGGCAACGGCTACTACGACCAGTTTCGCGCGGAAAGCTGGCTGTACGAGTACAACCTGCCGAACATCACGCAGCCCGGCGGCACCGTCGTGGAACAGACGGACCTCACCAGGCGCCGCAACATCGACGAGTGGGACGCCGGCTGGGTGCCGTCGTTCTCGCAGCAATTCGGGCGCCTGGGCGTGGATCTGGCGGGGGAAGTGCGCATTCACCGCGCGCATCACGTCGGCACGGTGACCTGGGCGCAGTACTACCCGGTCGGCGTGGATCCGAACCACCCCTACTACGACTACCGCACGTCGAAGGACACCGCGGCCGGCGCCGTGACGCTTCGCTACGCGGCGAGTTCGAAGGTGACGTTCTCCGGCGGCGTGCAGTTGACCCATCACGTGTACAGGATGTCGGACGACGTCCTGAAGGGCGTGGCGTTCACGAGCCCCTACACCTTCGTGCTGCCGCGTGCCGGCGCGGTGGTGAAGCTGGCGCCGAACGGCGAGGCCTACGTGAACGTCGCGCGCGGGATGCGCGAGCCGTTCCTCAACAACATCTACAATCCCGAGGATTACTACTCCACCGTCGTGTTGTCGCTCAAGCCCGAGGACGTGTGGGACGTCGAGGCCGGGACGTCGTGGCGGGGTGCCGACTGGCGCCTGCGCGCCAACGCCTTCTGGATGAACTTCCTCAACGAGATCGTCTATGCGGGCGCGCTCGACGACAACGGGGTCCCGGTCTACGGCAACGGCGCGAAGTCGCACCGCCTCGGCGCCGAGCTCGACGGCGGCTGGAACTTCACCAAGCGCTTCGGTGCCGATGCCTGGCTGTCGCTGTCGCGGAACACGTTCACCCAGTACCACGAGCGCGACGCCGAGGGCGGCGTCACGATCTACGACGGCAACCGCGTCGCCGGCTTTCCCGACGTCATGGGCGCAGTGTCGTTGCGAGCCGACGTCGGCGGCGGCCGTCTGACGGCCTCCCTGCGGCACGTCGGCCCCTTCTTCCTCGACAACACGCAGAACGAGTCCCTGGTCAACCCGTCCTACACCGTCGTGGACGTGACGGCGAGGCTTCCGTTGTCGGCGATGCTCCACGACACGCACGGGCTCGGCCGCACCGCGCTCGATCTCCGCGTCAACAACCTGCTCGACGCGAAGTACACTACCTTTGGCTACGTGGATACCGGCGTCGGGCTGTTCATCCCGGCCGCGGGCCGCAACGTCTACGCCGGACTGACCGTCGGTTTCTGAGGGTGTGATCCGAACGCCACCCGGGCAAGGAGCGCCATATGCGTCGTCTCGCTCTGTCGTGCCTCGTCGTGGCGCTGGCCGGCCTGGCGCCGGCGGCGGTTGCGCAGACCAAGGGAGAGAGCAAGTCGTCCGTGGTGCCGCAGACGGCCGAGTGGCAGATGCTCAAGTCCCTGGTCGGGCGGTGGGAAGGGTTCATGGAGGAGGGCGGCCAGAAGATGCCCGCCACCGTCGAGGTGCGGATGACGGCCGACGGCTCCGCGATCATGCACCTGATGGGCAAGGACACGCCCTACGAGATGGTCACGATGATCCACCCGGACGGGAAGCGGCTGCTGGCCACGCACTACTGCGCGGCGCACAACCAGCCGCGGATGGCGCTCGTGCCGTCGAAGGCGCCCAACCAGGTGGCTTTCGCATTCGTGGACGGCACGAACATCGGCCCGGGCGACGGCCACATGACCGGGGTGGTGTTCACGTTCATCGACGCCGATCGCCACGAAGAAGCCTGGACGAGTTCGTCCGGCCCCGGTCCGGCGGTCTTCAAGCTGGCACGCCCGAAGTGACGTCCGCGCCCGGGCGACACCACCCTGCACGATTTCGCCGGTGGCGCCGCGGAGTAGGGCGTGCGTGCGCGGGTGCGGCGGAACCGGCTCAGCTTGCGCCCGGCCGGGGCACCACGGGACAATGAGTGGTTGGGTTTCCACGCGAAGAGGAGGTGCCGATGCCGAAGGCGAAGAGCCCGGTTCCCGAGGGATATCACACGATGACGCCTCAACTCACCCTGGACAACGCGGCGGACGCCATCGACTGGTACCGGAACGCCCTGGGGGCCGAGGAGATCGGGAGGGCGGTGGGCCCCGACGGGAAGATCCTGCACGCCGAGTTGCGCATCGGCGACTCGCGGTTCATGGTCAACGACCCGATGATGGGATGGAACGGCCCCAAGGCGATGGGCGGGTCGCCGGTGGCCCTGTGGATCTACGTCGAGGACTGCGATTCGCTGTTCAACCGCGCGGTGGCGGCGGGTGCCCACGTGCTGCCGGGGATGGGGGCCATGGCCGACCAGTTCTGGGGTGACCGGTCCGGCACGTTCATCGACCCGCACGGCTACCGTTGGACGATTGCCACGCGCCAGGAGGACATCTCGCACGAGGAACTGGAGCGGCGGCAGGCCGCCTGGATGAAGCAATTCGCCAAACCCGCGTCGCAAAGCTGACCCGCGGCACGCGCTGGGCGGCGCCCCCCCTTCCCGAACGATCGGCCACGCCCACCTTCGTCGACGGCCGGCGATCGACGGAGGCGCGGCGAGCTGTACGGCGACGGCAGTCCGTCCTCACGAACCCGCACCGCCAGTCCTTTCCAGGAGGAGCCAGCACCAAGTACTCGACCGCGAGCACCCGCTCGCCGGCCGGGATCGGACCTGGAAGGTTACACGGGCGCGGCCCGGCCGCTCCAGCGCCCGGTGTAAGATTGGATGATGCTGTCGAGGTTGATTCTCGCCCTTGCCCTGGCCGGCCCAGGCACGGACCTCCCGCCCGTCAAAACGGTGGCGTCGGTGGACCTCGCGCGTTACTCGGGGCGCTGGTACGAGATTGCGCGCTATCCGAACTGGTTTCAGCGGGGTTGTGCGGGCGACGTGACCGCCACGTACGAACCGCGCGACGACGGCCGGATTCGCGTGATCAACCGGTGCGCGCGACCCGATGGCAGCGTGAAGGACGCCCAGGGCGAGGCGCGTCCCGTCGAGGGCGCGGCCAACGCGCGTCTGAAGGTCCGCTTTGCGCCCGGGTGGCTCAGTGCGCTCCCGTTCGTCTGGGGCGACTACTGGATCGTCGGCCTCGCCGACAACTACCTGTGGGCGCTCGTTGGAACGCCGGACCGCAAGTACCTGTGGGTCCTCAGCCGCGCGCCTCGGATGTCCGAAGCCGACTGGGAGGCTGCCCTCGCCAAGGCGCGCGAGAACGGCTTCGATCCCTCGCGCCTCGAGAGAACCAGGCAGGGCGCGGAGTAGAGGGGGGAGCGGCGCCACCTCCGGTGACCTGTCAAAAGTGCCAGTCTTGTGAAACCCGGCAATAAGCCATAATCAAAGGTCGCCACGCCGTTTTCGAAGGAGACCGCACATGGTGAGAAAGACAGTCGTGATTGCAGCACTGGCGCTGCTCGCCGCGTCCCCGCTGTTCGCGCAGGGCCGCGTCGAAGTCAGCGGACTCTTCGGTTACACCCTCAGCGAAGGCGTTCCGATTACCGCGGTGCCGATCAACGGCGTCGTGTACAACGAGGTCAACCCGAAGTCGAGCGTGAGCTACGGCTTCACGTTCGGCGTCTACGCCACCCCCAACGTGGAAATCGAGTTCCTGTGGTCCCGCGAGGCGAGCCAGCTCCTGGTCCAGGGCAACGGCCCGACGCTGAGCGGCGACATGAACATCGACACCTATCACGGGAATCTCGTCTACAACTTCGGCGACGCCGAGGCGATGGTGCGCCCGTTCTTCCTGGTCGGCGTCGGTGCGAACAACTACAGCGACGTCGCGTTTCCCGCCAAGACCGTGCAGGGGATGACCCGGTTCTCGTGGGCGGTCGGCGGCGGCATCAAGGCCTTCCCGACGCCGCACGTCGGCTTCAAGGGCATGGTCCGCTGGACGCCGACCTACATCAAAACCGACGGGTACGGCTGGTGGTGCGACCCGTACTGGGGCTGCGCGCCCGTGGGCGACGCGCAGTACCTCGAACCAGTTCGAGATGTCGGCCGGCGTGGTGCTGCGGTTCTAGCCGAACCGCGGCGCGTCCGGTGACACGCGAAAGGGACTGACGCCATGAAGAAGACGAAGCAGGCCAAAGGCCACGACGGGAACGGCTCCAAGGGCCAGGATCGGAAGTCCGAGAAGCTCGGCACGAAGGACTACGACCGGGCGCTCAAGAAGCTGCACGTCGAACTGGTCCGGCTGCAGCAGTGGGTCCTTCACAAGGGGCTGAAGGTCTGCATCGTCTTCGAAGGGCGCGACGGTGCCGGCAAGGGCGGCACGATCAAGGCGATCACCGAGCGCGTCAGCCCGCGCGTCTTCCGCGTGGTCGCGCTCGCCGCGCCGACCGAGCGCGAGAAGAGCCAGATGTACGTGCAGCGCTACATCGCGCATTTCCCCTCCGCCGGGGAGGTCGTGATCTTCGACCGCAGCTGGTACAACCGCGCCGGCGTCGAGCGCGTGATGGGGTTCTGCACCAAGGAGCAGACGGATCGATTCCTCGCCGGCGTTCCGCTCGTCGAGAAGGCCATGGTCGAATCGGGGATCATCCTGCTGAAGTACTGGCTCGAGGTGAGCCCGGAGGAGCAGACGCGCCGCCTGATGTCGCGGGTCGACGACGGGCGGAAGACGTGGAAGCTGTCGCCGATGGACATCAAGTCGTACGACCGGTGGGACGACTACTCGCGTGCCCGCAACGACATGCTGGCCGCCACCGACACGGCGTGGGCTCCCTGGTTCGTCGTGAGGTCGGACGACAAGAAGCGCGCGCGGCTGAACGTCATCGCACACCTGCTCAGCAGGATTCCGCACAAGAAGCTCCCGCGCGAAGGCGAGAAGCTGCCGAAGCACCGGAAGGTGTCGAAAGGCCTCGAGCCGACCGTGCCGCTGAAGTACGTGCCGGACGCGTACTGAGCCGTCAGAGCGGGCGCGGACAACGGGAGGATCGACGATGCGGGCAAGGCGCGCCCTGTTCCTGGCCCTGCTGCTGAATGCGACGGCGGTGACGGCTCAAACGGCGCCGCCCGGCTCGCCCTCCCCGCAGGTCTCACCGGCATCCGCCGGCAGCGCCGCACCGCCTGCGCGCGCGCAGCCCGCACCCCCTCCGCCGGCCGGAGCCGGGGCCGGTCAGCAGGCCGAGACGCCGCAGGGAGGCGCGGCCGAGGAGCAGGCGATCGACGTGTTCGACCTGTTGCGCAGGCTGCGGCACAAGGAGCAGCCCGCGGCGGAACAGCCGCCCTGGGACCCCACCCGGAAGATGCGCGCCTTCGCCCCGATCATCGGCTACAAGCCGACGAGCGGGCTGCTCTTCGGCGTGGGCGGCAACGTCGCCTTCTTTCTCGGCGACCCGACGACGACGCGCATCTCGTCGACGGTGTTCTCGCTCACCTTCTCCACCAAGAAGCAGACGGCGCTGACCGCCCGCTACACGATCTTCTCGAAAGACGACCGCTGGCGGTTCGAGGGCGACAACCGCGGGCAGTGGACGTCGCAGGACGCGTACGGGTTGGGCACCAGCACGCTGCCGGCCGACAAGATCAACGCCAAGTACAACTTCTTCCGGGTTTACGAAACGGCGTATTACCGCCTCGAGCCCAACCTGTTCGGGGGGCTCGGCCTGCACTACAACGCGCACACCGACATCCGGCCCGGCAGCGGGACGTCCGACGAGGCGTGGCTGCAGTCGCCCTACATGGAGTACACGACGAGCCACGGCTTCCCGATCGACCATCAAACCTCGGCCGGCGCCAGCGTCAACCTGCTCTTCGACGGCCGCGACAACGCCATCAACGCCGACCGCGGCTGGTATCTCAATACCAGCTACCGCATGTTCTTCGCGACCTTTCTCGGCGGCGACTCGACCTGGCAGGAGCTGTACCTCGACGCCCGCAAGTACCGGCGCCTGACGCCGGATGGCCGGAAGAAGCTGGCGTTCTGGCTGTTCGGAGACTTCGTCACCGGCGGCTACGCGCCGTATCTCGACCTGCCCGCGACCGGCATGGACACCTACGGCCGGTCGGGGCGCGGCTACGGCGAGGGGCGCTTCAGGGGCGAGCGGATGCTGTACGGCGAGGTGGAGTACCGCGCGATGCTGATGCGAAACGGGTTGCTCGGGATGGTGGTGTTCCTCAACCTCACGACGATCACCAATCTCGAAACCGGCGAGCGCCTGTTCCACTCGGCCGCGCCTGGCGCTGGCGCCGGCCTGCGCCTGAGCATCAACAAGCGTTCCAAGACCAACCTCTGCCTCGACGTCGGCTTCGGGAAGGACGGGTCGCGAGGCGTGTACCTGGCGATCCAGGAAGCGTTTTGAAGGCGTCTCCCCGGTGTTCCTTCGCTCCGCGCGGGGCGCCCGAGCCGTCCTGGCTGCCGGGTTCCGCTACAATACGCCAATGCTCTGGCACGGCGCGATCCCGCGCGCCCGGCCGTTCGCTTCGAGGCGCCCCTCGTGAGGAACCTGGAGTTGAAGGCGGCGTCGAACGACCTCGCCCGGCTGCGGCGCGTCCTTCGCGCGATCGGCGCGAAACGGCAGCGGCCGCTCGCGCAGACGGACTCCTATTTCTCGGTGCCCGCCGGCCGCCTCAAGGTGCGGCAGCGGAAGGGGGCGCGGACGGCGGAGCTGATCGTATACCTGCGGCCGGACGCGAAGAGGGCCCGCGCCAGCGAGTTCCAGAAGCTGCCGGTGACGGATGCGCGGGGGCTGCTGCGCCTGCTCGGCACCATGTTCGAGCCGGACGTGCGCGTCCGAAAGGTCCGGGACCTCTGGATGTACGGGCGCGCCCGGGTGCACCTCGACACGGTGGACGGTCTCGGCACGTTCGTCGAGATCGAGGTGCCGTACGAGCGTGACGCCGCGCGCGCGCGGCGGACGATGGACGAGCTGACGCGCGCGCTCGGCATCGAGGGAGAGCATCTGCTGGATCGGTCCTACGCGGATCTGTTGGCGGGGCGGTGAACATATGCCTGAGCGTGCCCTCACCTTCGGGGAATCACGGATGACGCTGAACTTTCACATCGGCATCATGGGCAACCTGTTCTCGGGCAAGACGACGCTGATGCGCGCGCTCTCCCGCGATCCCTACAAGCGCGACCTCGAGGCGCTGCTCGACGGCGCGGAACTGCACGCGTTCTCCGAACGGATCGACAAGGGTTCGCTGATCGACGAGTGCCTGGCGCTCTTCTACCACGACCGCGTGGCCAACATCTTTCCGACCGAGCTGGCGTTCCTGCACATGCGCACCATGCAGCAGCGCGAGATCCGGCACCTGATGACGCGGGAGAGTCCGAGGGGCGTGGTGATCCTGGAGGACCGTCCGTTCATCGACGGCCCGGAGGTCTTCGTCGCGCGGATGATCGAATCGGGCGAGATGCCGGCGGCGCACGCGAAACTCTATCGGACGCTGTTCCACCAGACGCTTCGCGCCGAACACATCCGCCTGCCCGACCTCACCGTCTACCTGCGGACCGAGCCCGACCTTCTCGAAACCCGCAGGGCCAAGCGCGCCGCGGAAGGCGACAGCTACGCCGAGACCATCTCGGCCGAGTACCTGCGCCAGATCCATGACAGCTACGAGGCGATTGCCGTCGACTGGAAGCGGACGCTGCTTCGCTACCAGGAGCACGCGATCGTGCCGCCCGACGCGGACCTGATCACCCTGCCCGCCGAGATCGACATGCACGACCACCCCGACTACGTGCACGTCGCCGCCGCGACGATTCGCGAGAAGGTGCGTCGGATGGTTGCCTCGCGCCGATCGCGCTGACGCGGGGCCGGTTCCGTCACCGGGTCCGTCGGGAGCTCGGGAAGGCGGCCGCCGGGCTGCAGATCCCACGCGACGACGTCGCGTGGAGGAACCTCAGTCCGCGGCGGCGCCGGCCTTCGTCTGTCTCGGCCTGCGCATGAACCAGACGGCAGGCGTCGCGACGAGGAACATGATCCCGAGCACGTGGAACAGGTCCAGGAAGCTCATCATGTATGCCTGGCGCCCGACCGTGCCTTCGATGACCGCCAGGCCGGCCCCCATGTCCCCAACCACGCCGCGCAGCCGTGACAGGTCCTGCTGCACGAGCGGGCTGTACGCGGTCACGTACTCGGCGAGCATCGAGTGGTGGAACTGCGTGCGGCGAGCCAGCTCCGTCGTGACGAACGAGATCCCCATGCTCGACCCGATGTTCCGCATGAGGCTGAAGATGCTCGTCGCGTAGCCCATCGATTGCAGCGGGATGGGATCCATCGCGATCGTGCTGAGCGGCACGAAGACCATCGCCAGCCCGACGCCCTGGATCAGCTGGGGAAGGACGAGCTGGTGCGGCCCGATGTCGAGGTCCAGACCGGAGAAGATGAAGAACGCGACGGCCACGGTGACGAGCCCGGTCAACAGGATCCACCGCGGATCCCACTTCCGCCCCAGCATCCACCCCGTCAACGGCATGAACAGCATGGTCCCCAGGCCGCGCGGCGCGCTCCAGATGCCCGCGACCACGGCCGGGAATCCCAACAGTGTCTGCATGAACAGCGGCAGCAGCACCAGGCTGCCGTAGAGCACGAACCCCAGCACCGTGACGACGAACACGCCCGCCGCATAGGTGCGGTGTTTGAGCAGGCGGAAATCCACCAGCGGGTCCGCAACCGACAGTTCGTGGAACAGGAACCAGACGAGGCCGACCGCCGCGATCACGCCGAGGGTGAGGATCCAGTCGGACGAGAACCAGTCCTTCTCCTGTCCCTGGTCGAGCATCACCTGGAACGCCCCCATGCCGAGGACGAGCAGCGCCAGGCCCCAGAAATCGATCCGCCCCGGGTTCCGGCGCAGGTAGGGCGGGTCCTCGATGTAGAGGTAGATCATGACGAGGCTGAGCAGCCCGATCGGCAGGTTGATGTAGAAGACCCAGCGCCAGGAATAGTTGTCGGTCAGCCATCCGCCAACCGTCGGCCCCAGGACGGGCGCGGCGACGATGCCCAGCCCCCAGAACGCCATGGCCTTTCCGCGCTCCTCCACCGGGAACGACTCGAGCAGGATCGCCTGCGACAGCGGCTGCAGGCCGCCGCCCGTCGTCCCCTGGAGCACGCGGAAGAAGATCAGCGCGCCGAGCGAGGGCGCGATCCCGCAGAGCAGGCTCGAGACGGTGAAGCCGGTGACGACCGACAGCAGCAGGCGCTTGCGGCCGAAGTAGCTCGCCAGCCAACCGCTGATCGGCAGGATGATCGCGTTGGCGACGATGTAGGAGGTCAGGACCCAGGTCGCTTCGTCCACCGTGGCGGACAGGTTGCCGGCGATGTGCGGCAGGCTGACGTTCACCACCGACGTGTCGAGCACCTCCATGACGGCGCTCAACATGACGGCGATCGCGGGAACCCAGCGGTTGACTCGCATGGACGGCGCCTCGGCCGTATTCGGGACGTGGCGACGCACCAGCGGCGTGCCGTCGCCCACGGCCGAGCCAACAGGACAGCCAAGCAAAGCCGGTGCCAGCGCTCACTGCTCGGCTGGCGCGTCGGGATCTTGGACAAGGCGGGCTGCACGGTTCACGGCGGCGGGGGTGTCTCCGCCGGGGCCGTTCGGCGAAATGCAGAACACTTGGCAGAGTTCCGTCGAACGACGGTCTGGCCCCCCGTTTGCCTCCGCCCGGGCGCTCACGTTTCAATGCACGTCACGCGGACCGCCTCCCCCAGCGGTTCATTGCTGAACCGGTGCATGCGCCCGAGACACTCCGGCGTGTGGACCCGGGTTTCAGGAGGCTCGCCGATGCCAGACCGCCCGGCGCGTTTGCGCCGAAAGCTCACCGTCATCCTGCTGGTCGCTGCCCTTGGTGCGCTGGTCACCCTCGCGGTGCCGCGCCTCGATGCCCAGGGCACCAGCTGGAAGGTCGTCGCGTGGAACAACCTCGGCATGCACTGCATGGACGCCGACTTCGGCGTCTTCGCGATTCTCCCCCCTACAACACGATTCAGGCGCAGGTCATCGACGCGACCGGCCAGCTGGCGACGCCGCAGAGCGGCATCAGCGTGACCTACGAGGGCGTTGCCGATCCGAACGGGTCGATCAACACCACGTCGGCCGGAAAGACGAACTTCTGGGCGTACATCGCGCCGCTGTTCGGCGTCACCCTGCCAACCGACGCCGGCCTGGTGGGGCACAACATGCCTGGCGCCGCGAACGTGCCGCAGTCGATGATCTTCGACGCGGGGCTCAACTGGTTCATCGCCGAGGGCATCCCGATCACGCCCTACGACGACCAGCACGCCAAGAACTACTACCCGATGATGAAGGTGTCCGCCAGGAACTCGAGCGGCGCCGTCCTGGCGTCCACCAACATCGTCCTGCCCGTGTCGGACGAGATGGACTGCCGCGCGTGCCACGCCTCGGGGCCCGCGACCACCAAGGCCACCCCGGCCGCCGGGTGGGTTTTCGATGCCGACCTGCAGCGCGACTATCGGTTCAACATCCTCCGTCTCCACGACGACCGGCAGCTGGGTTCCGCGGCGTACGCCTCTGCGCTGCAGACGCGAGGCTACCGGGCCGAGGGGCTGTATGCCACGGCGACGGGCGACCCCAACAAGAACATCCCACCCAAGGCCATCCTGTGCGCGGCCTGCCACAGATCCGAGGCGCTGGTGAATAGCGGCCTGGCCGGTGTTCCGCCGCTCACACAATCGATTCACTCGCTGCACGCGGGTGTGGAGGACCCCACGAACGGCCAGACGCTCGACTCGACCGCCAACCGCTCGGCGTGCTACCGCTGCCACCCCGGCTCCGAAACCCGCTGCCTGCGCGGGACGATGGGGAACTCGGTGGCGGTCGACGGGTCGATGGCGGTCCAGTGCCAGAACTGTCACGGGCAGATGAGCGCGGTCGGGGCGGTCACCCGCACCGGCTGGCTGAACGAGCCGGCGTGCCAGAACTGCCACACGGGCACGGCCGTGACGAACAGCGGTCAAATCCGCTACACCTCGGCCCTCCTCTCGACCGGCGCGCTGCGGCCGGCGGCCGACGCGACGTTTGCGACGACGCCCAACACGCCGGTCGCCCCATACAACCTGTACCGGTTCTCGGCAGGTCACGGCGGCCTGCAGTGCTCAGCGTGCCACGGCTCGACGCACGCCGAGTACCCCTCGTCGCACCCGAACGACAACGTCCAGAGCGTTGCGCTCCAGGGGCACGTCGGGACGCTCGGCGAGTGCACCGCGTGCCACGGGACGAGCCCGTCCACCACCAACGGCGGCCCGCACGGCATGCACCCGGTCGGCGCCGTCTGGGTGTCGAATCACAACAATGCGGCCAATCTGAACCGCACTGCCTGCCAGGCGTGCCACGGCGCCGACTACCGGGGCACGGTGCTGTCACGCACGTTCGGCGACAGGACGCTGAACACCGAGTTCGGCACCAAGAAACTGTTCCGCGGGGCGCAGGTGGGATGTTACACGTGCCACAACGGGCCGTCGGGCAGCGGCAGCAACTCCAACCGGCCGCCCGTGGCCAGCAACCTGTCGGCCAGTACCACTTCGGGCCAGCCGGTCCCCATCACCCTGTCGGCCACCGACCCGGACGGCAATGCGCTCACGTACCGCATCGTGTCGCAGCCGCCCGGGGGCACGGTCGCACTGTCGGGCACGGCTGCCACCTATAAGCCGTACGACGGCTTCTCGGGCACCGACACCTTCACCTACGCGGCATGGGACGGATCGATCGACTCCAACCTGGCAACCGTGACGGTGCTGGTGGGGAACACCATGCCGTGCACGGTGACGGCCAGCGCATCGGCGCCCGCCAGCGCCCCGGCCGGGCTGCCGGCGGTGCAGTTCACCGGTTCGGTCACGGCGACCAACTGCGTCAACAACGTCGCCTACGACTGGAGTTTCGGCGACGGCACGCCGGACGGCACGGCGCTGAACCCCGGCCACGTCTACGCGTCGGCCGGCACCTACACCTGGTCGCTGACCGCGTCGGCCGGCGCGACGAAGACGACGCCGTTCACCGGGACGATCACGATCACGTCGGGCACGCCCCAGTGCGCCGTGACCGCGACGGCCTCGGTGCCTGCCACCGGGACGGCGGGCACGCCGGTGGGCTTCACGGGGTCCGCCACGGCGACCGGTTGCGCCACCGCGGTGACGTACGACTGGAACTTCGGCGATGGCAGCGCTCACTCCAGCGCGCAGAGCCCCAGCCACGCATACGCTGCGGCCGGCACCTACACGTGGACGTTCACCGCGGCGTCCGGCACCACGACGAGCGCGAAGACCGGAACGATCACGATCGCGGCCGCCACCTCGCAGTGCGCCGTCACGGTGGCGGCGTCGGCGCCCGGCACGGGTACCGTCGGCGTGCCGGTGTCGTTCACGTCGTCGGCCACGGCCACGAACTGCTCGGGGAGCGTCGCCTATTCGTGGACCTTCGGCGACGGGACGGCGGCCGTGGCGGGGCAGAACGTCAGCCACACCTACGCGACGGGGGCGACGTTCCAGTGGCGGGTGTCGGCGACCGCGTCGGGAGTGACGGCCACGAGGTCCGGCAGCATCGTGGTCGGCACCGGCACGACGTCCACGCTGTCGATCACGCGCGCGACCGCGCTCTCGGGTCCGCTCCGGATCCGGATCGACGGCACGGGGTTCCAGGCGGGGGTGAAGGTCTACATCGGCTCGAGCACGACGCCGTGGGCCAATACCCAGTTCGTGAGCTCGACGCGCCTGCAGCTGAGCGGGGAAGGGCTGTCCCGGCGATTCCCGCGAGGACAGCCGGTGACGATTCGCGTGGTGAACCCGGACGGCCACGCGGTGTCCACCACGTTCACGCGACAGTAACTTGGTCTGAAGATCGCGCTGCGGGATGGGGGGCGGCCCCCGTTCCCGCAGCGCGGGCGCCAACCCGACCGCTGCCATCCTCGTTTCACGCCGGCCCGCGAACAGCCTCGTCCAACACGTGCGCGATCGACGCGGTCAGCGCCTGGCCCTTCTTCTCGTCGTCGAGGCCCCGGACGAGCACGACGAGGACGTACGGCTTCGGCGCGAAGACGATGGCCGCGTCGTGCTGGATCCGGGTGATGCTGCCCGTCTTGTGCGCCACGCGCGTGCCGGGCCGCACGCCTGCCGGGATGGACTCGTTGAAGTGCTGCCGCGCCAGGATCTCCACCATCTCGCGGCTGGCCGCCGGTGACACCGCCGTCCCCTTCGCCATCGCCTCGAGCAACCGCAGGAGCGCCAGGGAAGTGGTGGTGTTGTTCTGCCCCGCCTGGAACGCCAGGTTGTCTTCGACGCCGCGCCGCACGTCCATCCCCGCGGCGCCGAGCGCGGCCACGGTGGCCCTGATTCGGGCCACGCCAAGGCGGTCGATCAGGATGTTGGTGGCGAGGTTCGAGCTGTCGGTGATCATCAGCTCGCACAGGGCCCGCCACGTCCGCGTCTGGCCGACGGCCTTGTAGAGGTCGGCCTCGGAGTCGTCGGCCGGCGACAGCGCGAACGGACTTCCATCCACGATGCTCTTGAACTGGTTGACGACCGGCACCGCGGCGTCGAGCGAGATCGTCTTCGATTCGGCCTGCCGGTACATCTCGATCATCACGGGGATCTTCATCGTGGAGGCGGCGTGGAACGACTCCGTCTCGCGCAGGAGGAGTTCGTCTCGTCCATCGAGGGTGCGGAATGCGACGGAGACCTCTGCGCCGCTCTCGCGAATCAGGGCCTCGATCGCCGAGCGGGCGGCGGGCATCCGGCCTCCGCGGGCGGGCGGCGGCGCCTGGAAAACCGCCGGCAGGAGCGTGAGCAGCAGCGAGAGGAAGACGTTCATCGACGCCATTCTCTCACGACCTCCCGGTGCACGGGCGGGCCGACGCGCTTCGGATGAACGAGGGTGGGAGGGCCCGGCAGGTCAGCGATGACCGCGGGCCCCCACGCTCCTCACATGGGCTCGTCGGCGCTCGGACCGTAGATTTGCGGGACGGTCGATCCCATAGGACGCAGGTAGGTCGAAATCTGGCCCCGGTGGTGGACCATGTCGAGCAGGAATCCCCAGGCACTTTCGTAGCCCGGTGCGCTCATCACCTCCTGCCCCTGGTACATGAACGGCGTCTTCTGCTCCCAGCGGCCGCCGTCGACCGCGCTCAGGCGGTGCGTGGCGTCGCCGTGGTGCCGGTCGTACAGCGCCATGACCTCCTTCATCGTCGCCGGGGCCGGAACGTCGGCCCACTCGAAGAACCCCTTCTCGAGCCCCTCGGCGAGCGCGATCTCCTCGCGCACGATCAAGTGCGCGATTTCGCGCGCCGTGCGCGACTTCGGATCCGGGCGGTAGTCCGAGCCTTCGGGGATCCGCGACAGCACCTTCCTCGTTGCTGCCGCTTCCTTCTCCCAGAACGTGAGGAACAGCGTCTTCTGGTCCACGGTCTCCTCCTGTTGCGGGCCGGTCCGGCGCGGACGTCGCCGGCGCGGCCGTCGCCTCACCTTCGAGGATAACGGAAGAGCGTCGACAGGTCGACGGACGTTCCAGAGCTCTGCAGCACATCCATTCACCGTCGTTGGAAGTCGAGACAGTCGCCACCTCGGCAGTAGCGCGCGGTTCTCCCCGGCTGCACATCCACAACCCCATCTTGTCCCAATGCATTTCCCTCGGATTGGCGCAAGCACGGCGTTGGCGGCCCGTCCCTTGCTTACAGCTATGTTCCTTTTCGGGCGAAAGCGCGGAGGTGCATCCCATGGCCGAGCTCTTGGGTTCGCGCGGGCGCGCGGTGATGCGGGCGCTGGCACTGGCGCTGTTCGGCGTCTGCGCGTGGAACGTGAGCACGGCGAGCGCGATCCCCGCGTTCGCCCGCAAGTACGGAACCAGCTGCCAGACCTGCCACACGGTCTTCCCGAAGCTCAACGCATTCGGCGTCGCGTTCCGGCTGAACGGCTACCGGATGCCGAAGGAGACCGAGGACATGATCAAGGAGAAGCCGGTCAGCCTCGGCGCGCCGGCCTACAAGAAGCTGTGGCCCAAGGCGGTCTGGCCCGGCGAGATCTCCAGCGCGGTGCCGCTGGCGGTCAACGTGAAGTTCGCCTACGTCAACGCGTCCACCCTCAACGCGGACGGCACGGCCGCCACCTCCAACAACGACTTCCAGTTCCCGCAGGAACTGAACGTCTTCGCGGGCGGCACGCTCGGCGACAACATCTCGTATCTGACCGAGGTCACGTTCGGCGAGAACGCCGACTCGTCCGTGTCGGTCGAGCTCGAGCACGCCAACATCTCGTTCGACTCGCCGTTCGGCCCCACGAACTGGGTGCACATCCGCGTCGGCAAGATGATGCCGAACGTGGTCGACGGGTTCCAGGAGATGCAGATCGTCACAGACGCGGGGATCGACTCGCTGTTTGCCTACAACCCCGTCGGCCCGAACGGCGGCACGGGGCTCGCCGGCGACATGAGCCCGTCACCCATCTCCCTGCCGGCGAGCGTCCGGGGCATCGAAGGCTACGGCGTCATGAAGCACCGGGCCATGTGGGTGGCCGGGGTGGCCAACGGCATCTCCCCCGGCACGGACGGCCGGTTCGACGGCAACAGCGCGAAGGACGTGTACGCGCGGTTCGACTACAAGTTCTGGGGCATGGGTCTCGACGGCGACACCAGCGGCCAGAAGGAGATCCCCGCGGAGAACTGGCGCGACGACTCGCTGCGCGTCGGGGCGTTCGTCTACCGCGGGGACGGCAGCCACATCGACTTCCCCTTCACGCTGGACGACGGCTCGGCGGTCAACATCCAGGACAGGCACTTCCTCCGCACGGGGTTCTTCGCGAGCCTCTACGTGCGCGACCTGAACGTGTTCGCCGCGTACGTGCACGGCAGCGACACGCTGGATCAGTTCGATCCCGCCGGCGTCCCGCTGACCACCGTGGACGCCGTCTACAAGGCCTGGTTCACGGAGGCCGACTACGTGATCTACCCGTGGCTGGTCGGCGCGTTCCGCTACGAGGCGGTCTCGAACGGCGATCCGAGCGTGCCCAGCCTGAAGACGGGGATTTTCCACGTGAGCGCGCTCATCCGCGCCAACGTCAAGGCCATGCTCGAGTACCAGCGCGACTTCCGCAACGGTGAAAACCACTCGCTGAACGCCATCGTGCGATTCGCGTTCTGAGCCGACAGGAGGAGGACTGCATGACACGGACTCTCGCCACCGCGGTGTGTCTCACCGCCCTCGTGATGATCGTGGGGCCATCGGCCAGCCACGCCGCTGCGGCGGGCTCTTCGATCACCGGCACGGTGAAGGCCACCGGGCTTTCGACCAATGCGGACGCGGTGGTCTACGTCCAGCAGGCCCCCGGCACGTTCCCGCCCGCGACCGAGACCATGGACCAGAAGCAGATGCAGTTCCAGCCGCACGTGCTGGCGGTCGTGGCCGGATCCACCGTGAAGTTCCTCAACAGCGATCCCACGCCGCACAACGTGTTCTCGCCCGACCACGAGAAGTACAACCTGGGGACGTGGCCGCAGGGGCAGTCGAAGGAGTACGTCTTCAGCAAGTGCACGACGTTCCCGTGCGTCTACACGCAGCTCTGCCGGGTCCATCCCGAGATGGAGGGGTTCGTCGTCGTCCTGCAGAACAAGTACTTCGCGGTGACGGACCGGGAGGGGAAGTTCGACATCAAGGACGTGCCGCCGGGCAGCTACACGCTGGGCGTGTGGCACCCGAAGCTGAAGGGCCAGCCCAAGGCGGTGGTCGTCGAGGCCGGCAAGCCGGCGGTCGTGGACTTCACCCTCGCGAGGTAGGACCATGGCCCCACGGTGGTATTCCACCGTCGTTCCCACGCTGCAGTACTTCCTCGACCTGGTGCCGTGCCGGACCGCCTGCCCGGTACACACCAACGCGGGCGGGTACGTCCGGGCCGTGGCCGAAGGCGACACCGTCCGCGGGTATGCGATCGCGCGGGCTCCGAACCCGCTTGCGTCCATCTGCGGGCGAATCTGCGCGCACCCGTGCGAGACCGCCTGCCGCCGCGGGAAGATCGATCAGCCGATTTCGATTCGCGCGCTGAAGCGCACGCTGACCGAGCGCCACGGCGTCGAACGGAAGATCGGCGCCACCACGGCGCCGCTCGAACGCCTGCACCTGGCGGTGGAGGCGGGCGGCGCGCCGGTGCGCGTGGCGGTGGTCGGCGCCGGCCCCGCCGGGCTCAGTTGCGCCCACGACCTGGCCATCCTCGGCTACCGGGTGTCGATCTTCGATGCCGCGCCGGTGGTTGGCGGCATGTTGTACCAGGGCATTCCCGAGTACCGGCTGTCGCGGGACCTGATCCGCGCCGAAACCGACCAGATCCTCGCCATGGGCGTCGAGTTGAAGCTGAACCAGCGCCTGGGCCGCGACTTCAGCGTCGGAGGATTGCGGCGGGAGGGGTTCGCGGCGGTGTTCCTGGCGCTCGGCGCCACGAAGGGCCGCGACTTGAACATCCCGGGCCGGGAACTCGACGGCGTGATCAACGGCGTGGACTTCCTGCTGAACGCCAACCTCGGCTACCGGGTGTCGCTCGGCGAACGCGTGGTGGTCATCGGCGGCGGCAACGTGGCGATCGACGTGGCCCGCACGGCGTTGCGCTACCCGCCCGCCGGAGAACACGGCGCGCTGCCCGGCGGGGCCGAGCAACTCCTGCAGACCTGGGGCTACGACAACGCGTTCATCGACGCGGCGCGGACGGCGCTGCGACTGGGCGCGCGGCACGTGGAACTGGTCTCGCTGGAACCCCGAACCCAGATGCCCGCCCATCCCGACGAAGTGCGCGAGGCCGAGGAAGAGGGCATCGCGCTCGCGCCGGGCCGCGGGCCGAAGGCCATCCTGGGCCGCGACCACCACGTCGTCGGGCTCGAGACGCTCGACGTGGCGTCGGTCTTCGATGCCAGCGGCCGCTTCAACCCGACGTTCGTGCCGGGGAGCGAGAAGCGCGTCGGCGCCGACACGATCATCCTCGCCGTGGGCCAGCAGCCCGACACCGAATGCCTCTCGGGCGACCCGGAGATCGCGATCACGCCGCGCGGCCTCGTGCAGGTGGATCCGGCGACGCTGGCGACGTCGATGCCGGGGGTCTACTGCGGCGGCGACCTGGCCTTCGGGCCGCGGATCGTGATCGAGGCCGAGGCGGACGGCAAGCGCGCCGCGCTCGCCATCCACGGGTTCCTGGGCGGCGGGGCGGTCCCGCGATCGCGAGGGCGTTTCCGCGACACGGGCCTCTACCGGGGCGGCGACCGCTACGACCGGGTCCCGCGCCAGGTGATTCCCACCGTGGCCGTCCAGCGCCGCACCGGGTTTCGCGAGGTCGAGGAGCCCTACGACGACGAACACGCGCGCCTCGAGGCCTCACGCTGCCTCACGTGCAACGTCGAGACCGTGTTCGACTCGGAGCGCTGCATCCTGTGCAGCGGCTGCGTGGACATCTGCCCCGAGGGCTGCCTGTCGCTCGTGCCGGTGTCGCGTCTGAAGGGCGGCCCGGAACTCGACGCGGTGCGCGCGGCGCTCGGCGCGGACCAGGGTGCCGGCGCCATTGTGAAGGACGAAGACCGGTGCATCCGCTGCGGCCTGTGCATGGAGCGGTGTCCGACCGGCGCCATCACGATGGAGGCGCTGGAATTCGACGAATCCCCGCAGACGGCCCTGGGGCTCTTCCACGAGCAGATGGAGGAGGCTGGACGTGGCTGACAGTACGCAGGACGCGCATCGGACGCCGCGCCGCCGGTTCTTCGTGACCGGGTGCGCGGCGATTGCCGCGGCGTCGGTCGGCTTCCTGGCGAGCACGTTCCGGTTCCTCGTGCCGAACGTGCTCTACGAACCGTCGCGCCGGGCGACCGTCGGAAGCCCCGACGACTTCCCGCCCGGGTCGGTCACGTTCCTCCCCGAGCAGCGGTGCTTCCTCTTTCACGGGGCCGACGGGTTCTACGCCATCTCGTCGGTCTGCACGCACCTCGGGTGCAACGTCAAGCACATCAGCCAGGACGGCTTCGCCTGCCCGTGCCACGGGAGCCAGTTCGACGAGAACGGGCGCGTCGTGCGCGGCCCGGCGCCGAAGCCGCTCCCGTGGTACGGCCTCGCCCTGTCACCGCGGGGCGAACTCGTGCTGGATCTCGACCGCGTCGTCGGGCCGGACTTCCGGGTGAGAGCGTGACAGGCGGCGCAGGGCGCCGGCTCGAGCGAACAGGTTCCTGACACCCCGCTACAGGTGGAGCAGCGAGTGGCGCAGAGGAACGGACAGGCTGTCGGAGAGTGGCTGACCGGGGTCCGCCGGTCGGTGACGAGGATCGGCTGGCCGCGCACCGACAAGGATCGCGCGGCGGCGATGATCTCGAGCCTGTTCCTGCACATCCACCCGGCGAAGGTGAACCGCCACAGCATCAGGGCAAGTTACACCCTCGGCCTCGGCGTGATTTCGGCGGTGCTGTTCGGCGTCCTCACCGTCACCGGCCTCGCCTTGATGCTCTACTACGTCCCGTACCCGCGGGAAGCGTACCGGAGCATGAAGGACCTGCAGTTCGTGGTGACGTTCGGGATCGTCCTGCGCAACATGCACCGGTGGGCGGCGCACGCGATGGTCGCCGTCGTCTTCCTGCACATGTGCCGCGTGTTCCTGACCGGCTCCTACAAGGCGCCGCGCGAGTTCAACTGGGTCGTCGGCGTCCTGCTGCTGCTGCTCACCCTCGGCCTGTCGTTCACCGGCTACCTGCTCCCGTGGGACCAGCTGTCGTACTGGGCGATCACGGTGGGCACCAACATCGCCGCATACGCCCCGGTCGTCGGCGAGCGCCTCAAGTTCCTGCTCCTGGCGGGCCACACGATCGGGCCGCTGACGCTGCTCCGGTTCTACGTGCTCCACTGCGTCATCCTGCCGCTCGCCGTCGCGCTGCTGGTGGCCCTGCACGTCTGGCGCGTCAGGAAGGACGGATTGAGCGGCGGCGAGACCGCCACCGTCCCGGTCGAGGAAGTCGACGGCGGGTTTCCGGCTTCCACGAAGACGTACGGGCTGATGGCGCTGACGCGCCGGCCCCGCGCCTCGGTCGAGGCCTCGGACCCGGCCGACGAGGTGTTCGCATGGCCCCATCTCCTGTACCGCGAGCTGCTGATCGCGCTCGGCGTCATCGTCGTCCTGCACCTGGTGTCGCTGACCTTCATGGCCCCGCTCGAAGAGATCGCCGACCCAACGCGGACGCCGAACCCGGCGAAAGCCCCGTGGTACTTCCTGGGCCTGCAGGAGCTGGTGCACTACTCGGCGCTCGTCGGCGGGGTCCTGGTGCCCACGCTGGTGGTCGTTGCCCTGCTGGCACTTCCGTACGTGGACCGTCGGCCCGGCGGGACGGGACGCTGGTTCGCGCCGGAGCGCCGACTGGCCAATGCGATCTTCACCGTGCTGGTGCTGGCCACGGTCGTCCTGACGATTGTCGGAACCCTGTTTCGCGGAGCGAACTGGGCGTGGGTCTGGCCCTGGTGACCTTCGGTCGCCGCGCCGCAGAGGAAGAACCGTCCTCGTATGCGTGATCCGCAAATCGCCCCGCCCCGCCTGCACGTCGCGTTCGCCGTGCTCGGCGTCGCCTTCCTGGCGGTCTTCTCCTGGGTGTTCTTCCAGGAACAGGGCGCCGAGTGGCGCGAGGCGCAACGGCGGTTTCGCTCGATCGAGACCACCGTGAAGAACCCGCATCAGCTGGCGCAGTCGGCCAGCGTCGGCGGCCTTCGGCAGTTCTGGCTTCCCGACCTCGACCGCATCGACCGGTGCACGACGTGCCACCTCGGCATCGACGACCCGGCGTTCGCCGCGGCGCCGCAGCCGTTCCGGACGCACCCCGGCACGTGGCTCACCACGCACCCGGTCGAACGGTTCGGGTGCACCATCTGTCACGACGGGCAGGGCGACGCCACCACCTACCGCGACGCCGCGCATCGCCCCATCCCGTTCGTCGAGCGGCCCATGCGCCCCGCGGAGACCATCGAGGCGAACTGCGGACGCTGTCACCGGTCCCTCGACGCCCCGGACGCCCCCGCGCTCTCGGGCGGGCGCCGCCTGATCCTCGATTCGGGCTGCGTCAGCTGCCACGACATCCCCGGCTTCGAGGGGCTGACGTTCCGCGGCCCCGCGCTCGACAGCGTCGGCTACAAGGTACGATCCGGCTGGCTGGGAGCCTGGCTGGCGAACCCGAAGGACTACCTGCTGCACTCCAAGATGGGGAACTTCAGGCTGAGCCCGCAGGAGATCGACGGCCTGCGGCCGTTCCTCCTGTCGCAGCGGGCGCAGCCGCCGCTCGACAGCACGGGCGTCGACTGGGCGAAGGCCGACACTGACGCCGGCCGGGCGTTGTTCGGCGAGCTCCGGTGCGTCAGCTGCCACATGGTGAACGGCCGTGGCGGCGACATGGGCCCGGAGCTGACGCGCATCGGCGACAAGGTGGGCCGCGCCTGGCTCTTCAGCTTCCTGAAGGATCCGTACCGCGAGCAGCCTGAGACCGCGATGCTCCAGTACCGCCTGAACGACACGCAGCTGCGCGACCTGACCGCGTTTTTGCTCGACGAGTACCGCACCGGGGCCGCCGGTCCGGACCAGGCGGGGGCCGCGGGGGCCGACGCGCAGGCGGTGGCCGCGGGGCGCGCCACGTTCGTTCATCGGGGCTGCCCGAGCTGCCACCACCTCGAGAGTGTGCCGGACCCCGGCCGCATCGGCCCCAGCCTCGCGGGCGTGGCCGACCGCGATCCCGAGCAGCTCCAGTACGGGGCCGCGGCGGTGCGGCGCACGACGGACAACTACCTCTTCCTCAAGGTGCTGAAACCGGAGACGCTCGGGGCTCCGTCGCTCATGCCGACGTTCGGTTTCCGGCCGGAGGACGCGGCGAAGATCACGCTGGCGTTGGCGGGCCTGCGCTCGGCCGACCTCCCGGCAGCCTTCGTCCGGAGCCGGCCGCAGGTGTCGGCGTACCGTCCCGCCGGGCCCTTCGGTGCGCTGGTGAATCGATACCGCTGCCTGAGCTGCCACAGCATCGGCGGGTACGGCGGCAACCTGTCCACCGTGCCGCTGGACCGCATCGGCAGCCAGTTGCAGCGCGGCTACCTCGTGGATTACCTGCTCAACCCGGGCGCGGTGCGCGTCAGCGTCGAGGCGCGCATGCCGGTCTTCCACATGCTGCCCGAAGAGGCGCGGACGATCGCGGACTACGCGTCGCTCGTGTTTCTCGATGACGCGCTCGACAGCTACGACGCCCGCTTCGCGCCACGGGACGCGCCACGGGGACAGGAGTTGTACGCGCAACTCGGGTGCGCGGGCTGCCACCAGATCGGCATGCAGGGAGGCTATGTCGGCCCCGACCTGTCCAACAGCGGGTCGCGGCTGAAACCCGGCTGGGTGGCCGCGTGGCTCAAGACGCCTGAACGCTACAAGCCGGACACCCTGCAGCCTGATTACGGCCTGTCCGACGCCGACGTCCGAGCCCTGACGGCGTACGTCTGCAGCCTGGGAGCCGGCGCGACGGGGCCGCCGCGGCAGTCTGGGCGGCCCACGACGGGTGGACGGCAATGACCACGACTCGCGGCGCGGATCCGACGAGACGGTGTCGCCGTGCGGCGGTCTTCGCGGCGCTCTCCCTCGCCGCGAGCCTCGCAGGCTGCCAGCGCCGGCCGGCGGCGCCTCCCTCCGAGCCCCTGCTGGCCGCGGTCCGCGGCGGCGAGCGCGCGGCCGGGCTCACGTATGCCGAGGCGCAGGGGCGCCTGCTGTTCCACCATTACTGCGCGACGTGCCACGGCGACGAAGGGAAAGGCGACGGACAGAACGCGTCGAACCTGAACCCGCCCCCGCCCGACCTGACGGCGCCCAAGTCTCCGCCCGACCCCGTTTTCCTGCGCCGCGTGATTGCCCAGGGCAGTGCGGCCGTGGGGCGGTCACCCCTGTCGCCTCCCTGGGGGCGATCGCTGCGAGAGCAGGAGATCGACGACCTCGTGCTGTACTGCCGTGCGCTCGCGCGACCGAAGCCGAAATAGCGGGCGTCGACTGCGCCGTGCGCCTGTTCGATCCCCGTCAGCCCGCTCGCCGCATGTCCGCGTAGCGCTTGGCGGCGGCCAGGTCGCGGCGCAGTTCCTCCGCGTTGCGGCGGGGGCCGTAGCCTGGCGTGTCGCGCTGGATTCGCCAGCCCTCCTTCAGCGGTCCGGCGTCCACCGCGTCGAAACCGAACTGGTCGAGCAGGCGCGCCACCGACGCCTTCGCGCCAGGGTCGTCGCCCGCGATCACCAGGGCTCGTCGATCCTTCGCCCCGGCCGGCCTCCCGTCGGTCGTCAACTGCGCGGCGTAGATGTGGTTGAAGGCCTTCACGACCTTCGAGCGGGGCAGGTGGCGCTGCAGGAGCTCGGAGGTCGTGGTCGATTCGTCGTCCAACTCGGGAATCTGGCCATCCCGCTGCGGATAGTAGTTGTTCGTGTCGATGACCACCTTCCCCTCGAGCGGCTCGACTGGCACGCTCCGGTAATGCTTCAGCGGGACCGTGACGACGACGATGTCGCCCGCCTTCGCCGCCTCGGCGGGCGTCGCTGCCCGCGCGTGCGACCCGAGTTCCGCGACCAGGGACGCCAGCGTGTCCGGGCCGCGCGAATTGCTGACCACGACGTCGTAGCCATTCGCGACCGCGAGACGCGCCACTTGGCTGCCGATGTGCCCCGCGCCGATCAGTCCGATGGTTGGCATGGCGAATGTACCCTCCACAGGCAGGGTCGCTCCGGGCGCGCGAGGCTGTCAAGCGGCTCACCCGGCGCGCGACAGGAACTCCACGATCTGCGCCGAGGTCGCGTTGCCAACCAGCAAGCGGCCGTTGGCCTCGAGGACGGGCACGCTGCGCAGCCCCTTGGCCCGGACGACCTCCGGCCGGAACGTGACGTCCACTTCCTCGACCTTGAACGGGAACGTCCGCTGCAACTCGCCCAGACGCCGCCTGATGATTGGACAGAACGGGCACACGCTGGCCGAGTACAACGTCACGTGTGGCAGCGCGGTCTTCCCTGGCATGGAAGGGGGTGCCGTGTCGGCGACCGACCCGTAACCCACCCATCTCGAGATGTGCGGGAACCAACGAAGGTAGGACACCTGCCCGACGATCCCGACAACCAGGGCCGCCAACGCGGCCGCCACGCCGACCCGGAGTCCCACGACCAGCGCCAACAACGGAAGTACGAGCCACGTCAGCCAGACCGCCGCGAGATGACAGCGTTGTTCCATGCCTGCCTCCAGGACCTTCCGATCACCCGCGCTCGGGCAGCAGCTTCAGGATCTCGCCGCCCGCCTCCGCCAGCGACGGCCCGAAGGCGATCACGCCGTCCTGGTGTCCGCCCATCACGATGACCCCCAATCGGCCGAGCGCCCTGCTCTTGTGCAGCCGGATCATCTCGTAGCCCATCTGCGGGGTTCCGTACGACACGTCGTCGCGGGTCGTCGGAAGTCGGTCGCGCCAGGCCTGCCAGATGGCGTTCGAATGCACGTGCACCACGGCACGAACCGAGGGCTGCACCTGGTAGAGCGCGGCATGCGTCAGGGCCTCCGACGACGGCGCGTGCTGGCCGACCGATCGGAGGAAGTTCCTGTCGAGATCGACGACCGTGACCTTCGCGAAGTGCCGTTGATCGACGTCGGTCAGGCCGCTCGACTGGCTGCCGGTGATGAGAAAGGAAGGCGTGGCATACAGCCGGATGCTGAGGTTGCCGTAGCCGAGCCCGTCGGCGTCGGCGCCGATGAGGCCGAGGCCGTGAAGCTGCCGCCGCCAAGCCAGGAGTTCGGGCATGTCGGCCGGAAGGGCAATCCTGGCGGTTTCGTGCTTGACCGTGTACTTGACGACGCCTTCCTTTTCCTGCTGCATGCGGTCCTTCTCAGTCGCTCGGTTCCCGAGCTGCGCGGTTGTCCGGTCGCCCAGGTCTCCAGTTGAGCAGTTCTCCAGTTGAGCAGTTCTCCGGTTCTCCAGTTGCGGGTCAGGCCGGCGGCAGCCCTTCTTCCCATTTCGTCGCGCGGAAGTGGATCATCAGCAACCCCGGCACCGCGAGGAGCACGCACAAGACGTAGAAGTGCACCCAGCCCAGGTAGTCCACGATGAAGCCGGCGCTCGCCGGGATGATGGTCCTCGGGATCCCCATGAAGCTGGTGAGCAGGGCGTACTGGGTCGCGCTGAACTTCCGGTTGCAGAGCCGCAGCATGAACGCGGTGAGCGCCGCCGCGCCCATTCCCAGGCTCAACGTCTCCACTCCAACGACGAACGCCAGCGCGAGGACGTTCGGCCCGGTGCCGACCAGGAGAGCGAACGCCATCGGCGTCACGCCCTGGAACACGCCGAACCCCATCAGGCACCCGCGGATGCTGTAGCGCGTCATCAGCGCCCCCCCCAGCAGGCCGCCGATGAAGGTTCCCCAGAAGGAGATCAGCTTGTAGTAGACCGAGATCTGCTTCAGCGAGAACCCGACCTTGATGTAGAACGGCGTCAGGAGCGCGCTGGCCAGGTTGTCGCCGAGCTTGTAGAGCAGGATGAACAGGAGGATCTCGATGGCGCCCGGGCGCCGGAGGTAGTCGACGAACGGGTTCAGCACGGCTTCGCGCAGGCTCCGCGGCGCCAGCGCCGCGTCGCGGGGCTCGATGGCGATGAAGGTGCCGACGACCCCGATCAGCACGAAGGCCGCCAGGATCATGAACACCTGGCTCCACGGCAGCAGGTCGCCGAGGAACAGGCCCAGCACCACCCCGATGTAGCGGTATCCGATCAGGTAGCTGTTGACGGCAACGGCCGACCCGAACCCCAGCTCCGCTTCGTCGAGCACGTCGCGGCGGTAGGCGTCGATGACGATGTCGTGGCTCGCGCCGGCGAACGAGATCAGCGTCGCGAACGCGAGGATGGTGCCGACGGCCTTGGCCGGGTCGAACTGGCCCATCCCGACGATGGACACGAGCATCAGCAGCTGCGAGACGAGCATCCAGCCGCGGCGGCGGCCGAGGAAGGGCGGAACGAACCGGTCCATCAGGGGGGACCAGGCGAACTTCCAGGTGTAGGGCATCTGGACGAGGACGGCCAGGCCCACGGTCTTCAGGTCGATCCCCGATGTCGTCATCCACGCCTGGAGGACCGTCAAGACGATGCCGAGCGGGATCCCGGAGGCGAGCCCCAGGAACAGGATCGTCAGCATCTTCCGGGTCAACATCTTCCGAAGCATGGCCGAATCCCCAGGGTCCCGCCGCGCGGGTGGCGCGCACGTCGCGGCGGCTTGAACGGAGTGTCGTGGACGAAAGGAGGGCGAACATCCGGCCGAGCGCGGCAGGGCCGTTGGGAGTATACGTGAAGTGCCGCGGCGCCCATCAGCCCCAGGCACCGAGCCCGCGGCATCGAGGTGTCGTCACCGTGCTCGGAGTTGGTAACATGGTTTCTGGGAGCATTCGCCTCGCCCGGGAGCCGCTAGTCTATGAGAAGCCTGACCGCTGCGTCCCTTCTCGCTGTCTGTCTCACCATTGTCGGACCGCTGCCGGCCGACGCCGCCGCTCAGCCCGCGGTGAACACGGTGGCCCAGGCCGCGACGCCTTCGGTGTCTTCACCCGCGCCTTTCGACATCGAGGCCGCCGTCGACGCGTACCTCGCCAGCGTGCCCGCCACCGCCAGGGCTCGCTCCGATGCCTACTTCGAAGGCGGATACTGGCTCCTGCTCTGGGACTTCCTTGTCGGCGTCGGCATCTCCGTGCTCGTTCTGCGCACGCGGCTCTCGGCGCGCATGCGCGACCTCGCGGAGCGTCTCACCCGCCTCGGGCCGGCGCAGACGATGCTCTACTGGGTCGAGTTCTTCCTCCTTTTCGCGGTGCTGGAGCTTCCGCTCGGCATCTACGAGGGCTTCTTCCGCGAACGCCAGTACGGGTTCATGAACCAGACGTTCGGCGGATGGGCCGTCGACCGGCTCGTCGGCCTCCTTGTTTCGCTGATCCTCGGCGGGGTTCTCGTCGTCGTGCTGGTTGGCATCGTGCGCCGCCTCGAGCGCACGTGGTGGATCTGGGGCGCCGTCGCCTCCATCACCTTCCTGATGTTCACCGCCCTGATCTCGCCCGTGTACATCGATCCCCTGTTCAACACATGTACGGCTTGAACGCCGCCCGCGAACCCGATGCCGAGGCCCGCGTGGACCTGATGCTCGGCGAGTATCGCAAACTCGATCCTGCCCCGCTCGAGGAGGTCATCTTCTTCGATCATCCCAGCGGCCGCACTCGCATCACCGCCGCCATGCGCTGGAAGGCGGAGCACCTGAACGAGATCCCGCCCTATAGCGGCTCGCCGCAGGCGGCAGGCGCGCCGGCAACGGGCGCACCGGCCCGAAGGTAACGGCGGGGGCCGAGCCTACCGGCCCGGCGCCACCTTGGCCTTCAGCTCGTCGAGCCAGTTCTCGATGACGTTGATGTGGGTGACCACCACGCGGCGCGAAAGGTGAACGACGGTGTCAGGATGCGGCTCACCGCCCGGCGCTTCACCCACGCGGCAGGCGCGCCGGTCGGCCCCGATCGCCACACATCTGCATCCGTGCAGCCCCCTTCCCTCGTGGTGCCGCGCGAACCGGGCCGGTCAGGCGTCGTAGCCCTTCAACCGCCGGATCCAGATGTTCCGAAACCGCGCCGGCCCCAAGTGGCCCTGCAGCGTCAACGGGAGTTCGGGCGCGTGCGGCTTGTAGGCTGCGATCGGCAGCGTCACCGTGGCGCCGAGCAGTTCCACACGATGGTGGACCAGCACGCCGTTGAAGAACATGGTGACGCACGCGCGCTTGGCCACCTTGTCGTTCTCGAACGCCGGCGCCTCGAAAACGATGTCGTACGTGTTCCACTGGCCTTCGGGCATGCACGGGTTGACCATCGGCGGGTACAGGCCGTAAATGCCGGCCGCGCCGCCGTCCGGATAGGTCGGGTTGTCGTAACTCGACAGGACTTGTATTTCGTAAAGCCCCATGAGGACGACGCCGCTGTTGCCGCGGGCCTGCCCGACCCGGCTGGCATCCGCGCCGGTCGGCGTCGTCCACTCGAGGTGCAGCTGCACGTCTCCAAAGCTCTCCCTGGTCACCAGGCTGCCCGCGCCCGGGACCAGTTCCACGTAGCCGTTCTCCACCTTCCACCGGGGTTCCGTGACACCGCCCCGGCCGCTCCCGCTCCACTTCGACAGGTCCTTGCCATCGAACAGGACGATCGCGTCGGATGGCGCCGCGGGTGTCGGAATCGGTTGCCCCGGCACGACGCTGCGGGGCTGGGGCCGGGCCCGGTCGTGGACACGCCACTTCTGGCCAGGAAGCGGGTCACCAACGGGGCTGCCGTCCATCTGTCCCCTTCCGGGCGGCGGCGTGGCGGGCGGGGCGGGCTGCTGGCCGGCCTGCCGTGCCCGGCTCGCCGCGGCGGTCGAGGTCAGCGCCATCCACGCCGGAACGGATGCGGCCAAGCGTCGAGCGAACGATCTCCGGTTCATCATCCGACACCCTTTCTCCGATTCGGAGGGGCACCGAACGCTCGCGCGTCCGGGCCTGGCTGAGAAGCATGGAACCCGAACGTCTCGGTGTCAAGGCGCCCGCTCGAGAGGCGCCTGCTCGAGAGGCGTCTGCTCGAGAGTCGCCGCGGCCCGCGCGGGTTGGGGCAACACCATACGGGGATGCACGACACCGGACGATAATGGGAAGAGGTGGCCCTGACTCGAGCCTTCGGGCTTGCCGAGGGCCGAAGCGCTCGGAGTGCAGCGTCGAGGATCCGGAGCCATGCTCGAGTCTTTCCGCGAGTTCCGCTCTCGTCCGGGCGTGTCGGCCGTCGCCGTGATCACGCTCGCGCTCGGCGTCGCCGGGGCGACATCGATGTTCGCGATGCTGGGCGCCATCGGCGGCGCGATGATCCCGCCCGGAGTGGATCCCGCGCGGATCGGCAGGGTGGTCTGGACCGCGCTCGACGAGAGTGGCGCGCGGGGGACGCTCACGGCGCAGGAATACGCCAGCCTCGCCGCCGGAACCAGCGCCTTCGAGTCGCTCGCCCTGTGGTCCGCCGAATCGGCCGTCATCGGCGACGATGGGCCGACGGTCTCCGTCCAGCGCATCTCGCCGGACTTCCTGCGGACTCTCGGGTTCAGGGTCTCGGCCGGGCGCGAGTTCGGCCGCGACGAGTACCGAGAGGGCGCGTCCGGCGCGGTCGTCGTGAGCGAGCGGTTCCTCCGGCGCTTCCCCTCCTACGCCCTCGGCAAGCCGGTTCGCCTCGGGAGCGGGAACTACACGATTGTCGGCATCCTGCCCGACCGCCATTGGTACCCCGCCGCCGGCACCGAGATTCTGGATGCCCCTTCCGTGTTCCGGCGACGGCAGGCCGCTGGTCGAGTCCGTCTCGGTGGCCGTGCGACTGCGCTCGCCCGACCGCGTCGAGCAGGCGCGCTCGCAACTCGCGGTGCTGACCGCGCGGCTGACGGCAGGCGAGCGGTCCGGGCGGCCGCGCAAGCTCAGCCTCATCACGCTCGAGCAGGACGTCAATACCCGGTCCAGCTTCGGCCTCGTCGGCCTGATCGGGCCGTCGGTCGTCGTGCTCCTGATTGCCTGCGGCAACGTGGCGAACCTGCTCCTGGCGCGGGCGGCGCGGCGCGAACGCGAGATGGCGGTACGGGCAGCGCTCGGCGCGAGCCGCTGGCGTCTGATGCGGGAGCGCCTTGCCGAGAGCGCCTGGCCCGCCGGCGCGGGCGGCGCGCTCGGGATCGCCCTGGCGTTCGCCGCCGTGGCCGCCCTGCGGGCCTGGGTGGGCAGCGTTCCAGAGTCGCGCGAAGCAGCCCAGGCCGTCCGGCTCGACGGGCGTGCCCTCTTGTTCGCGCTCGCGGTGACGGCGGTCATCCCGCTCGTCTTCGGCCTCGTGCCCGCGTTCGTCGCGTCCCAACCGAACCTGCAGCCGGCGCTGCACGAGTCGTCGGGACGCCGAAAGCCCAGGCGCGGGCCGTACGGAGGGCGCGACGTCCTGGCGATCGTCGAGGTCGGCCTGGCGGTGGTGCTCGTCGTCTGGGCCGGCATGTTCGCCCGCTTCTTCACCGAGATGTGGCGCGTGCGGTGGGGATTCGACTCCTCGAAGGTCGTGGCGGTGGAGCTCTCGTTGAGGCACGACGCGGAGAGGCCTCATGCGAATGCCGGCCTGATCGACGACGTGCTGGCCGCGGTCCGGCGGGTTCCCGGTGTCGAGCGGGCCTCGTCGGGGACCTTCGTCGGCCTGGACCCGGTGTGGAGAGGCGAGCCCATCGAATTCGAGGCGTGCGCGGCCGCGTCCAGTTCGATGGGCGCCGCCATCATGCCCGTCGACGCCGACTTCTTCGCCACGCTGGGCATCCCGGTGCAGCGCGGGCGGGGCATCGGGCCCGACGATACCTCCGGCTCGCCGCGCGTCGCCGTTGTCAGCCAGCGGAACGCCGAGCGGTGCTGGCCCGGAGAGGACCCCCTCGGCCGGCGGCTGAGAACCAGCCGCGCGCGGGGCGCCGAGTGGGTGACCGTCGTCGGCGTGGCGTCGGACGTGATGACGACGAGGGGCATCGAGATGGTGCAGCCGGTCTACGTGCCGGCGACGCAGGTCGGCCACGAGGCGGGCACGGTGTTCGTCCGCGCCGGCGGCGATGCAGCAGCCCTGATTGGCCCGCTCCGGGCCGCGATCCGGGCGGTGGACGAGAGCCAGCCGCTGGACCGCATCGGCCGCATCGACGAGCAGTCGCTCGCCAAGTTCTCGGGTGCGCCGGTGATCGTCGGCATCATCGGCAGCTTCGGTCTCTTCGCGCTGATCCTGGCGGCCCTGGGCGTCTTCAGCGTCGTCAGCTACATGGTTGCCGAGCGGACGCGGGAGTTCGGCATCCGCATGGCGCTCGGGGCGTCCCGCTCGGCCGTTCTCCGGATGGTCCTCGGCCAGGCGGGCGTCATCGTGGCCGTCGGCAGCGGCGTGTCGATCGCTGTCACGCTGGCGGTCACGCGCGGGGTCTTCCTGGAACTGGCGATCCTGGCGGTTACCGATCCCCTTCTCTGGCTGGCCGTCGCCAGCCTGCTGGCCCTCGTGGTGGTCGCAGCCAGCATCGTCCCCGCGCGGCGGGCCACGTCGGTGCAGCCGTCGGTGGCGTTGCGGGCGGAATGACGGCGGCTCCGGGCTCGCCTCCCGCGGCCCTCGCCCCGACGGTCGTCGACCTCGGCGACAGCACGGCAGTTCCAGCGGTGGAGCCGTCCGCCAAATCAGCTGTGTGATCTGGACGCGCGGCCGTGGTATCTTCGGGCCGCGTTCGCGGTGTCTGCCCCCCATCCGCCGTGCCCCCTGGATCACGAGCAAGGAGTGAATCATGTCAGCTAGCACCAGGCGCGAGTTCCTGGTCGGCGCTGCTGCCGGCCTCGCCGTAGCGGGGCACGCTGTTGCCGCGGGCGCCCAGGCGGCGCCGGCCTCAGGGCTCGACTTCCCCATCGAGGACTATCACGTCCATCTCAACACGCTGACCATCGAACAGGTGATGGCCGCGTCGAAGGAGACGGGCGTGAAGTACGGGATCCTCGAGCACTGCGGCACCAAGGAGAACCAGTACCCGATCGTGCTGTCCAACGACAAGGATCTGCAGGACTGGATTGCCAAGCTGCAGGGCAAGGGTGTCTACATCGGCGTCCAGGCGGAGTGGATCGACTGGGTCGGCTGCTTTTCGAAGGAGGTCTTCTCACAGCTCGACTACGTGCTGACGGACTCGTGGACGGTCCGTGACGCGAACGGGAAGAGAGTGAAGGCCTTCGCGGGCGGCTACGACCCCGGCGACGATGCCGAGGCGTTCATGAAGTGGTACGTGGACTGGATCGTCGAGATCCTCGAGACGACCCCGCTCGACATCTGGTCGCACCCGATGTGGGTGACACGGAAGTTCAACCCCCAGGTCGAGCAGTTGTGGACCGAGGAGCGGATGCGCCGCGTCGTCAGGACGCTGAAGAACACGAACACCGCGGTCGAGATCGACTCCAGCGTGAAGCTGCCGACGATGGCGTTCCTGAAGATGGCGAAGGCGGAGGGGATCAAGTTCAGCTTCGGCGCGAGCAGCCAGGGGGCGCGCATCAACCCCGTGGACTGGTCGATCGCGACGGCGAAGGAACTCGGCCTCACGCGCAAGGACATGTTCCAGCCGGCCCCGAGGGGTCGAAAGCCGATCCAGATCAGGAAGCTCAGGACCTAGCCGTCAGACCTCCGGGGGGCCGTCGTCAGGCCCCTTCTGGAGTCGCATTGGATCAGGCAGGCCTCGCCAAGCCAACGCACTGCGGGAGAGTCCCCGGCGGACCGAGATCGCCGGGGTCTATCCCTCTCCGAGCAGCCGTCTCAACATCACGTGGTGCTTTCGGACGGCCGTGAACGCCCCTCCCCGATTCCTGTCGGCCCCCTCGTACTCGCTCAGCAGGTAGCCGTTCCACTTGTGCTCGACGAGCATCTTGACGATGTCCGGATAGGGGATCGACGTCTCTTCGCAGTTGTCGTTCATCTCCATGAACTTCGCATGGCAGCAGTGGACATACGGGAGGAGAGGGATCATCTCTTCGACCTTGGAGGGCTCCATCGCCCCGCCGCCCATGCTCGCCCTGGCGCCCGACCTTCCCCCCTGCCCACCCTCTCCAGCCTGCCCGGCGGGAGGGCCCTGCGCCGGGCCGCCCTGTGAGCGGCGGTTCTGGAACACGCCGAAGTCGATGTTGAGGCCGAACCAGGGAGTGGTCTTCTCCTTCACGACGAATTCCACGTAGTCGTCAATCATCTTCGACTTCAGCCGCGTCGGCGGGTGAATCTCCGGCATCATCCTGACGTTGTACTTCTCGGCCACCGGGAGCGCCATCTTGATGAACTCCCGCCAGTTCTGCACCGGGGTCAACTGTCCGTCGATGACTCCCAGCTTGGTCCGCGCGCAGGTGAATCCCAGGCGGTTCGCCAGCTTGATGTCCCGCACCAGCATCTCGTACGACTCTCTGGTGCTCAGCCACGGCTCCTTCTCGCTGCGAAGCTTGGAATCGACCCAATGCCCGTATTCCACCGGCCTGACGTGATGTTTCTTGCACATGTCCAGCCACCTTGCGACCCACGCATCGCTGGGGTTCGGATACCCCTCGATGTGCGAGTTCGCGAGGATCTCCAGGCCGATGACCTCGCCGTCCCCGGCCAGGTCGCCCACGGCTGCCAGGCAGTCCTCCAGCGTCACGGTCTTGAAGATGTCGTCGGAGTAGCTGTAGATCGAAACACCTCGCTTGGGGCCGGGCGGTTCGGCCGCCGCCCGGGCGCCGCCCGGGAGGGCAGCGACGGCGATCGCACCGGCTGCCGTCTTGAGGAATTCCTTGCGCGTGATCTCGCTGCCGGTCATCTCATGCCTCCGTGGACTCAAACGGTTCAGACCACCAGCACGATCTTCCGCTTCTCGGTGAAAGGCATCATGCCGCGCATGGCAGCGCCCACGTCGGGCGACTGCGGCCTCCGTGGCATGGCCCCCATTTCCATCGGCATGTACGAAGCGGCGTGCCCCCAGCCGATCTCCACGTCGTGCACGCCGGGCTTCAGCCCGCCGGGCTTGGTCACCGTCAGAATCGCGGCTTCCGAGATCGGCCACTGCACGTCGACGATCGTTTTCATCGCCTCCTGCGTGTAAGTCCTGCCGCCGATCGTGGCTGTGATGTGATCCCTCGAGAACTTCTCGCCATCGACGGAAACGTCGAAGCCGAGAGACATGGACAGCCAGACGCCCCGGTAGTAGCACGACCGGTAGCGCACCTGGAATCCCACGATCTGGCCGTTTCTGCGGACGTTTCGGAACCCGGATTCCTGGATGACTTCCTGTTCTAGCACGGGGCCTCCTCCTCTTGACGTCTTGAACGGCCGAAGTCGATCCAAACGAGTCAAGTTCTGTCGACGTCGCTCGGGCCGTTCAAGGCGTCTACGTCCCGCGCTTCGCGGGACCCAGCCAACAGCGTTTCTGGTTCTAGCGAGGCGAGCACTGCACCGGTCTGAGGCTCGCCTCGCTAGAACTACGCACCCTCCGAGACGACTACTGCGCCGTCGCAGCTGCCACTCTGAAGCTCGCCTTCAGCAGGTCCTTGGTGTGCGACGACGGCCCGACGAGCACGCCGTAGGTCATCGGCTCGACCTTCCATCCCGTTGTCGCGACGTCGTACCAGGCCAGGTCCTTCACCGCCACGCTCAGCGGCACGGTCTTCGTCTCGCCCGGCGCGAGGGCGACCTTCGAGAAGGCGCGCAGCAGCTTCACCGGCCGCTCGACCTTCGAGCCCTCGAAGCCGACGTACAGCTGGACGGTCTCTTCCCCCGCGCGCGTCCCGCTGTTGGTGACGTCAACGGTGACCTCCACCCGCCCGTCCGGCCCGACGGTGGGCGTGACGACCGCGAGGTTCGCGTACGAGTAGGTCGTGTAGCTGAGGCCGTAGCCGAACGGGAACGCGGGTTCCTCCCCGTTCCTGTCGAGCAGGGTGTAGCCGTGGAACGGCCCGTAGGTGATCGAGTCGGCGAACTCGTCGAAGAACGGCAACTGCTGCTCGCTCTTCGGCGTGGTCAGCGGCATCTTGCCGCCCGGGTTCACGTCGCCGAAGAGCACGCGCGCCAGCGCGTGTCCCCCTTCCATGCCGAAATACCAGGCCATCAGGATGGCGGGGACCTCGTTCCTCCACTCCTCCATCGTATAGACGCTGCCGCCGACCAGCGCGACGACGCACCGTGGATTCGCGGCGGCCGCCGCGTGGATGACCGTCACGTCGCGCGGCTTCAACGCCAGCGGCACGTAGTCGCCGCCCGACATCTCGACGGGATGCACGAACGGCAGCTTCACCTTCAACGGCCGCTTCTGCGCGGGACCGCTGGGCCTCAGGCCTTGTTCGTCGCTCACGTACTCTCCGACCTCATCCCATCGCGTCCCGGCGACGACGATGACCGCGTCGGCCTCCTTGGCAAGCCGGCCGACCTCGCCGAGGTCGGTCCCATCCGAGTGAAGCACCGTCGCCGACGGTCCGAGGTAGTCCCGCAGCCCCTGGAGAGCAGACGTGTAGTACGGAGGCGTGACGTTGCTGCTGCCGTGGTCGCCCGTGTTGTCGGCGTCCGCAAGGTGTCCTACGACGGCGATCTTCCTGACCTTCGCCTTGTCCAGCGGGAGCAGCGCCGCGTCGTTCTTGAGCAGGACCGTCGCCTTCTCGGCCACCTCGCGCGCGAGGGCCGCGTGTTCGGGCGAGGCGGCGAGGGTTGGCGGGTAGGGCTGCGGATCTGCGCGGGTCAGGTACAGCAGCTTCGTGCGGACGATCCGGCGCACGCTCTCGTCCACCTCGGCCTGGGGCACGTCGCCTCGTTCGACGAGCGCCTTCAGGTTCTTGCCGTAGAACTGCCCGGCCGGCATCTCGATGTCGAGCCCGGCGTGCACCCCGCGCTTCCCGTCGTGGACCCCCCAGCTCCAGTCGGAGGTCACGTATCCGCGGAAGCCCCAGTCGTCCCTGAGAATCGTCGTGAGGAGGTGGCGGTTCTCGCCGCACCACTCGCCGCGCACCTTGTTGTACGCGCTCATGAACGTGGCGACGTCGTGCTCGACCGCCTTCTCGAACTGCGGCATGTACACTTCGCGCAGCGTCCGCTCGTCGATCTCGACGTCGTTCTTGAACCGGGCCGTCTCCATGCTGTTCAGCGCGAAGTGCTTGGCGCAGGCCATCACGTTGTGGCGCTGCACGGCTTCGAGGATCGCCACGCCCATCTCGCCCGTGAGCCACGGGTCCTCGCCGTAGGTCTCCTGGGCCCGTCCCATGGACGGATGGCGCACGATGTTCAGGCAGAGCCCGCCCCAGTAGTTCGCCCCTCGTGCGCGGGCTTCCTGCCCGATCGCGTCGCCGACCCGCCGCTGCAGGCCGACGTCCCACGTGGCGGCGCGCGCGATCGCGACCGGGAAGGAGGTCGCCCGGCCGCTGGTCACGCCGCGGGGGCCGTCGGTGAATGCGACGGGCGGGATGCCGAGGCGCTCGTTGGCACCGGCGTAGACCGGGGCCATCTCGCCGCGCAGGAGCATGGCCAGGATCATCGGCGCCATGCCGGAGCCGGTCATCTGGTCGGTCTTCTCGTCGAGCGTCATCTTCGAGACGACGCCGCGCGCCGCGCGGTCCGCGTCCTCGAACGTCATGGCCCTGGGCCAGCGGGCGCGCGCGGCCGTGACGTCGAGCTGCTGCATCTGGTGATGCACCCAGTAGGCGCCCACGCCTGCAAGGGCGACGACAAGGACGATGCCGACGATCAGGACCATCTGGAGGATCCGCCACAGACGCTTCAGCATGACCGGAGTCTCCCATCGCTCTGCTGCTCCGCGCTTTGCACGCCGGCCGCGACGGCACCATGCTAGCAGAATCGGAATCCGGGCGGCTTCGTGGCGCCGGGACGTCTGTCGCGGCGGACGTTGACGCGACGGCCGTCGGGCGCCGACCCGTCGTACGCGATTGACTCGGTGCCCCCGCGCAAGTAGCGTACCCGAGTCGTGGCGCCCGCCGCCGGCGGGCCCGCCGCACGAGGAGGTCTTCCTGGCCAAGATCAAGGCGCTGCGCTGGTGGATGATCGGGCTCCTGATGGTGGGGGCGATGGTGAACTACCTCACCCGCAGCACGCTGGCGGTCGCGGCGCCGACGCTGCTCGCGGACCTCCACATCACGGCGAAGGAGTACTCGTGGATCGTGGGCGCGTTCCAGGGCGCGATCATGCTGCAGCCGGTCTGCGGCTACGTGCTCGACGTCCTGGGCCTCAAGCTCGGTTTCGCGATCTTCGCCGTGGCGTGGTCGGTCATCTCGATGGCGCACGGGCTGGGACGCAACTGGCAGACGTTTGCCGGTCTCCGCGGGATGCTCGGCTTCGTCGAAGGCGCGGCAAATCCGGCCGGCATGAAGGCCACGGCGGAGTGGTTCCCGGCGAAGGAGCGCGGTCTCGCCGGCGGGGTGTTCAACATCGGCGCCTCCGTCGGGTCGATGCTGGCGCCGCCCCTCGTGGCCTGGGCGATTCTCGTCTACAACTGGCAGGCGGCGTTCGTGGTCACCGGCGCGCTCGGCCTGGTCTGGGTGGTGCTGTGGCTGCTCTTCTATCACGCTCCCGAGCGCCACCCGGCGCTCTCGGACGAGGAGCGCGCCTTCATCGCGCAGGGGCAGGAGGCGCACCTCCGGAGCGCCGGCACGCGTCCCTCAATCGTGTCCATCGCCAGCCAGCGCAACTTCTGGGGGATCGCGATCCCGCGGTTCCTGGCCGACCCGACATGGGGCACGCTCACCTTCTGGGTGCCGCTCTACCTCACCACCGTCCGCCACTTCGATCTCAAGCAGATCGCGCTCTTCGCCTGGCTGCCGTTCCTCGGCGCCGATCTCGGCTGCGTCTTCGGCGGGACGGTCAGCATGTGGTTGCAGAAGCGTGGCGTCGGCCTCATCAACGCACGGCGCATGGCGTTCACTCTTGGCGCGGTCCTGATGACGGGCGTCGCGTTCGTGGGCTACGTGGAAAGCCCTTACATGGCGGTCGCGCTCATCAGCCTCGCCGGCTTCGCCCACCAGACGCTGTCGGTCACGGTCATCACGATGGCCTCCGACCTGTTCAGGCGTCACGAGGTGGCCACGGTCGCGGGAATGGCGGGCACGTGCGGCAACGCCGGGCTGCTGATCTTCTCGCTGATGATGGGCGCGCTGATGACGACCGTCGGGTACACGCCCTTCTTCATCGGCCTCGGGGCGCTCGATCTCGTCGGCGCCGCCGTGTTGTGGACGCTGGTTCGCGAACGCGCTCCGGCGGCCGCCTGAGGACTCGACGCATGACCACGATCCGCAACCCGATTCTGCGCGGCTTCAACCCCGACCCCTCCATCGTCAGGGTCGGCGACGACTACTTCATCGCCACGTCCACGTTCGAGTGGTTCCCCGGCGTACAGATCCACCACTCGCGCGACCTCGTGCACTGGCGGCTGTTGACGCGCCCGCTCACCCGCGCGAGCCAGCTCGACATGCGCGGCGACCCCGACTCGTGCGGCGTCTGGGCGCCGTGCCTCTCGTACGCCGACGGGCTGTTCTGGCTGGTCTACACGGACGTGAAGCGCTACGGGCGCACGTCGGTCGGAGGCGCCTCCGGCGCGTCGCTGCGCGACTTCCACAACTACCTCGTGACCAGCCCGCGCATCGACGGCGAGTGGTCGGACCCGACGTTCCTGAACAGCAGCGGCTTCGATCCCTCCCTGTTCCACGACGACGACGGACGCAAGTACCTCGTCAACATGCTGTGGGACCACCGGCCGGGGCAGAACCGCTTCGCGGGCATCGTGATGCAGGAGTACTCGGCCGCCGAGCGGCGGCTCGTCGGCCCGCGTCGGAACATCTTCCCGGGCACGTCCCTCGGCCTCACCGAGGCGCCCCACCTCTACAAGCGCAACGGCCGTTACTACCTGCTGACGGCCGAGGGGGGCACGTTCTGGGGGCACGCCGTGACGATGGCGCGCGCGGGGCACGTCTGGGGACCGTACGACGTGCATCCGGACGCCCAGATCCTCACCGCCCGCCATCGTCCCGACGCCGCGCTGCAGCGCACGGGGCACGCCGACCTGGTCGAGACGCCGCAGGGCGAGACCTGGATGGTCTACTTGTGCGGCCGCCCGCTGCGGAACCGCGGCCGCTGCACGCTCGGCCGCGAGACGGCCATCCAGCCGATGACGTGGTCGCCCGACGGCTGGCTCCGAACCCGGGATGGGCAGGGCCTGCCGGCCGTCGAGGTGGCGGCGCCGGGCCTGCCGCCGCATCCGTTCCCGCCGCAGAAGGCGCGCGAGGATTTCGACGACACGGCGCTGCCGGTCGACTTCCAGTGGCTTCGGACGCCGCACGCCGAGGACGTGTTCAGCCTCTCGGCCCGGCCAGGGTTCCTCCGGCTCTTCGGGCGCGAGACCATCGGCAGTCTGTTCCGGCAGGCGCTCGTGGCCCGCCGGCAGCAGGCCTTCCACGTGAGCGCCTCCACGAGGCTCGAGTTCGAGCCCGAGCACTTTCAGCAGATGGCCGGCCTCGTCTGCTACTATGGCGGCGCGAAGTTCCACTACCTGCACGTGTCGCACGACGAGTCGATCGGCAAGCACGTGCGCGTGATGTCCGCCATCCCCGACGCCGTCGTCACCGACGCGTTCACGGCGCCCGAACCGGTTCCGCCGGGACGGCCGATCGAACTGCGCGTGGAGATCGACGAGGAGCGCCTGCTGTTCGGCTACCGCGTCGACGGGCAGGGCTGGAGATGGCTGCCGCAGGTGTTCGACGCGAGCATCCTGTCGGACGAGGCGAGCGCGCCCGGCCTGCCGAACTTCACCGGCGCCTTCGTGGGCATGGCGTCCCAGGACATGGCCGGCACGGGGCATCCAGCCGACTTCGACTGGTTCGAGTACCGGGAACGCGAGTTCGTGACGGATCCGCGGAGCGAATCGTAGCGCCGTTCGAGCAACCCGCCGTGACGCGCGGACGTGGAAGGGCACGCGCGGGCGAAAGTTGCGCTACAATCGCGCCCATCGCCGCCCTGACGGCCTGTTTCAGCCCACGAGGACACCATGAGCCCGACACGCACCGTTGGCCGTCGTGAGTTCCTGAAGAGCGCGCCCCTCGCCATAGCGGGCGCCGCCGCCTTCCCGACCATCGTCCGGGCCTCTGCGCTGGGCCGCGACGGTGCGATCGCGCCGAGCGACCGCATTGTCATGGCCGGGATTGGCTTCGGGATGCAGGGGCCCGGCAACATGCGCAACTTCCTCGGCAAGACCGAGGTGCAGTGGGTCGCCGTCTGCGACCTCGACGACGCGGCGTTGAAGAGGGCGCAGGACACCGTCAACCAGAACTACGGGAACGCGGACTGCAAGACCTACAAGGACTACCGGGAGCTGTTCGCGCGCGGCGATCTCGACGCCGTCTCGATCGCGGTGCCGGATCACTGGCACGCGATCCTCTCGATCTCCGCCGTCAAGGCGGGCCTCGACGTCTACGGCGAGAAGCCGTTCACGCACAGCCTGCGCGAGGGGCGCGCGCTGTGCAACGCGATCGCGCGGTACGGCCGCGTGTGGCAGACGGGCAGCTGGCAGCGTTCGGAGGACAATTTTCACCGCGCGTGCGAACTGGTGCGCAACGGGCGCGTCGGGAAGATCCGGCGAGTCGAGGTCGGCCTGCCGTCCGGCTACACCGACTTCGCCGGCACGTTCGGCCAGGAGACGATCCAGCCGCCGCCGGCGGGATTCGACTATGAGACGTGGCTGGGCCCCGCGCCGTGGACGCCGTACTGCAAGGCGCGCGTCCACATGAACTGGCGCTGGAACATGGATTACGCCGGCGGTCAGCTGATGGACTGGATCGGCCACCATCTCGACATCGCGCACTGGGGTCTCGGCCTCGACCGTACCGGCCCCATCGAGATCACGGGCAAAGGCGAGTTCCCGACGACGGGCATCTACAACAGCGCGAAGCGATTCTGGGTGGAGACGAAGTACGCCGACGGCACGCCGATCGTGATCGCCGGCGGTTACCCCGAGATCCAGAGTGGCACGAAGTGGATTGGCGACGCCGGCTGGGTGTGGGTGGATCGAGGGGGATTCGAGAGCCAACCCGCCCGCCTCACGCAGGAAGTGATCGGGCCCAACGAAACGCGCATATACAGGAGCCGCGACCACTACCAGAACTTCCTCGACTGCGTCCGCAGCCGCGCGCTCACGATCGCGCCCGCCGAGGTCGGCCATCGCTCCGCCAGCGTCGGGCACCTCGGCGTCATCGCGATCGAAACGGGGCGGACCATCACATGGGATCCGGCCACCGAGACCATCATCGGCGACGCCGCGGCCGAGCGGCTGCTGTCGCGCTCGTATCGAAAGCCCTATCAGATGCCGGCGTAGGCGAGGTGCATCATGACTACACGACGACGCGTCGCCATCTGCACGGTCCCGGTCCTCACGCTCGGCGCGCTGCTGCTCGCGGCCGCCGTGCCTGTCGGCGCGCAGACGCCTCCTGCCGTGCCGGCCGCCGCGCCCCAGGCCTCCGCGGCTGCGCCTGCCTCGCTGGACGCGATCCTCGGACGGGTCGCGCTCTACGACGGCGGCATCGAGTCGGGCGCCATGTGGCAGCTGCGCGACTACGTCTACGCCCGCAAGGACGACCCGGCCGGGCGTGCGGAGTGCGAGGCGAAGCTGCTCGCGTTCCTGAAGACGGGGGCCAGCCCGGTGGCGCGGATGGCCGCGTGCCGGTACCTGCGCCTCATCGCGGGCGACAGCGCCGTGCCGCCGCTGCAGGCGATGCTCACTGACGAGAAGTCGGCGGACCTCGCGCTCTACGCGCTGCAGGGCATCCCCGGGGCCGCGGCCGAGAAGGCGCTCCTGCAGGGGCTCGGCGTGACGGCGGGGGCCACGCGGATTGCCATCGTCGCCGCGCTCGGCGAGCGACGGAGCGCCGCGGCGGTGGCCGCGGTAGCGCCGCTGCTGCAGCAGGCCGCGCTGGCGCCGACCGCTGCGGTTGCGCTCGGCCGGATCGGCGGGGCGGCTGCCGTGGCGCCGCTGAGTGCGATGCTGCCGGGCGCCGCTCCGGCGCTCAAGCCGGTCGTCGCGGGGGCGCTGCTCGAAGCGGCGTCCGCCTTCGTGGCGGCGAAGAATGCCGAGGCGGCCGCCGCGATTTACGAACGGCTGGCCGCCGACGCCTCGCTGCCTGCCGCGCAGCGCCGGGCCGCGACGCTGGGCCGGATCGACACGTCCCGCGCCGGCGCGCGAACGCTCGTGACGAGCCTGATCGCCGGCACCGACGCCGTCGCGCAGGAGGCGGCGATCGCGCGCGTGCCAGACACGTTCACCGCCGATGCCGTCGCCCCGGTGTGCGCATTGCTGCCGAAGATCGATCCCGGCCCGGAGATCGCGTTGATCGCGGCGCTGTCCGGGTATCCCGGCGAGCTGGTCGTCCCGGCGTTCCTCGACGCCGCCCGCTCGCCGTCCGACGCCGTCCGGATCGCCGCGCTCAGGGCGATCGGCCAGACAGGCGGCGCGGCCCAGGTTGCCTTCCTCGCCGAGCGCGCGTCCAGCGCCAAGGGCGCCGAGCAAGCGGCCGCGCGCGCGGCGCTCGGCTCGCTCAAGGGTCGCACCGTCGACGACGAGATCGTCGCGCAGCTTCGGAAGACGCCGGCGGACCCGGTCGCCGGCGAGCTGCTGCTGGCGATCGGCGAACGCCGGATCTTCCCGGCCAAGGACGCCGTCGTATCGGCACTGGCGTCGCCGTCCGCCGCGGTCCGCCTCCAGGCCTACCGCGGCCTGCGCACGGTCGGCACGCCGTCGGACATCCCGGCGGTCATCGATGCGTTGTTCAGTGCGGCCGACGAGAGGGAGCAGAGCGAGGCGGAGAAGACGGTGCTGGCGCTGTCGCAGGGAATCGCCGACGTCGACGGCCGCGCCAACATGGTGCGGACACGGTTCGTCACGGAGAAGGCCGTCTCGTCCCGCGTCCGCCTGATCGGCCTGTTCGGGCTCATCGGCGATCCGTCGACGCTGCCGCTGCTGCGCGCGGCGCTCAGGGAGGACACGCCCGAGGTCTACGACGCGGCAGTGCGCGCCCTGGCGGCCTGGCCGACCTCGGCCGCGCGCGAGGACCTGATGGCGCTGGCGGGGGACGCCCGGGCAGAGGCGCACCGGCTGCTGGCGATCGGCGGCCTCATTCGCGTCATCGGCCTCGACAGGTACCGCGACCCGCGCGCGGCCGTGGCCGACCTGCGGCTCGCGGCGGCCTTTGCGTCGCGGCCGGAGGAGTACAGGCTGGTCTTGAGCACGCTCCCGCGGTTTCCCTGCCCGGACGCGACGGATGTGGCGCGAGGATTCTTGCGAGACCCCCAGGTGAACGAGGAAGCGAAGGCGGCGATCGACCAGATCGCGTTGCGCCTGAAGAGGGAGGCGAGTCGGCAGTGAAGATCCAGGCTGCTGTTGGTGCGCTGTTGGTCGTGGCCGCGCTGTCGCCGCTGGCGGGGCAGGGGCCCGCCAAGGAAGAGCTGAAGCTGACGCTGCCCAAGCCGATGTTCGTCGGAACGCCGACGAACATCAAGAGCCCGAACCTCGAGGCCGTCACGGGCAAACCGCGCCCGCCGTTCATGGTGCCGGTGGGCACGAAGCTGCTCTCGCTGAAGAGGCCGGTGAGGTCCAGCGACATGCAGCCCATCCTCGGCGACTTGGACATGATCACCGACGGCGAGAAGGAGGCTGGCGACGGCTACTTCGTGGAGATGGCCCCGGGCAAGCAGTGGGTGCAGATCGATCTCGGCGGCTCCTACGCGCTCCATGCCATCCTCGCGTGGCACTTCCACAGCCAGCCGCGCGTGTACCGTGACGTCATCGTCCAGGTGTCCGACGACCGGGACTTCCTCAAGGGCGTGACGACGGTGTTCAACAACGACCACGACAACTCGTCGGGGCTGGGTATCGGCAAGGACAAGGAGTACATCGAGGTCGCCGAGGGCAAGCTGTTCGACCCGAAGGGCGTGAAGGGGCGGTACGTGCGCCTGTACTCGAACGGCAACACGTCGAACTCGCTGAATCACTACATCGAAGTCGAGGTCTACGGCACGCCGCAATGAACGACGCCGGCTTCATGACCCGTGGCCGCGGCGCGTCCCAGCGGCTTCACGGCGATCATGCCGCCGTCACCAGGATCGGCGTCGCCGTCATGGTCGGCCTCGCCACGGTGCTGGCGGTCGGGCTCCGGTTCGTCAGCCTGGACCGCCGCCCGATGCACCACGACGAGGCCAACCAGGCGGTCAAGTTCGGGCAGCTGCTCGAGACCGGCCGCTACCAGTACGACCCGGCCGACCATCACGGTCCCACGCTCTACTACCTGACGCTTCCCGCGGCCTGGGCGCGCGGCCAGGCCACGCTGGCCGCCCTCGACGAGTGGACGCTGCGGGCCGTGCCCGCCTGCTTCGGGGCGGCCTTGCCGCTGTTGTTCCTGACCCTGAGGCGGCGGCTGGGCACCGTGGCGGTCGCGTCCGCGATGCTGCTGGCGGCGCTGTCGCCGGTCCTGGTCTACTACAGCCGGTTCTACATCCAGGAATCGATCTTCACGTTCTTCGCCGTCGCGTGGCTGATCGCGCTGGCGCGGTGCTGGGATCGGCCGACACTCGCCGGAGCCACCGTCGCCGGCGGCTGCGCCGGCCTCGCGTACGCGACGAAGGAAACGTCCATCATCGTCCTGCCGGCGGCCGTCGTGGCGGTCGCCCTGGCGCACCGTTGGACCGGCGCCGGCCGTGGGCCCGCGGCCCGCACGACGGGCGGGCGGGGCGGCCCGACGGCCGGGCAGGCGCTCGCCTGCGTGGCGGCGGCGGCCGGCGTGGCGGGCCTCTTCTTCTCGTCGTTCTTCACGCATCCGGCCGGGCTCGTCGACTCGATCCGCGCCTTTCGCGTGTTCGTCGAGCGCGGCACCGGGGGCGGCGCCCACGTGGAGCCATGGTACTACTACCTCCAGATGCTCGGCTGGTCGTCATCCGGCGGGGTGGTGTGGACCGAAGCCGCCGTGCTCGCGCCGGCCGCTGTCGGACTGGTTGCGGCGTGCGGGCGACCGGGCGCCTTCTGGGAGCGCGCGGTCGCGATCTACGCCGTCGTCACGACGGCGGCCTTCTCGGCGCTCCCCTACAAGACGCCGTGGAACATCCTGCCCTTCCACGCCGGCCTCGTGCTGCTCGCCGGGATCGGCGTCGATGCGGTCTGGCAGTGGGGGCGGAGGCGACGGGCTCCGGTCCCGCTGGTGCTGGCGGCCCTGTTCTGCGCCGCGTGCGCCCACCTCGGCTGGCAGAGCTGGCGCGCCATCGACCGCTTCGCCGCCGACCCGCGCAATCCGTACGCCTATGCGCCCACGAGCCCCGACTTGCTGCGGCTCGTCCAGCGGGTGAAGGACCTGTCGGCGCTCGATCCGGATCGCGAGCGGATGCTGATCAAGGTGGTGGCCGGGCCGCACGAGCAGTGGCCGCTGCCGTGGTACTTGCGCGGGATGACGCGCGTCGGCTACTGGCCGAGCGCCGCCGAGGCGGAACCCCTCGGCGGCACGCCGGTGATCATCGCGTCGCAGGACAACGCGGCCGCCGTGGAGGCCGCGCTCGACGACCGCGCCGTCTCCGAGATGTACGGCTTGCGGCCCGGCGTCTTCCTGACGCTCCTGGTCGAGCGCAGCCGCTGGGAGCGACTCCTGGCGGCTCGATGACGCGGGCGCAAGAAGGCAGAACGTCTTCCCGGGATCGGGTCTATACTGAGCCCGCCCGACGTATGCGACCGAGAACCTTTCGCCCTCCCGCGAGCGAGAAGCCGCGGTGGCTGCTCGAGACGCCGAGAACATGAGACACCACGTACCCGCGCTCGCGTTCCTGGCCGCCGTTGCGCTGCTCGTGGGCGCGGCTGTCTCTCTCGACGCCGGTCAACTCCCTGCGCCGACGTTGACGCGTTCCGTCTCGGCCGAGAAGGCGCCGGGCGCCGATGGCTTCATCCAGCGCTGGCTCCTCCTGGAGCCGATCGGTGCGAGCGGATTGACGGACGCAGTCGTCCAGGCGACCGTCAAGAAGGAGTACTTCCCCAATCAGCTCACGGTGATTCCGCACGACGGCGACAAGGTGGCCGTCGGCGGCGCGGAGCTCACCTGGCACGCCGTGGACACGAGGAACTACAACGTCAACCTCTATCACTTCGCCTACGCGCTGAAGAAGCCCACGTCCAACGTCCTCTTCTGGGCCGTCACCATCGTCAACTGCCCGCAAGAGATGCGCGGCGTGCGCCTGGCCATCGGCTCGAACGCGGCCTCGGTCTGGTGGGTCAACGGCCAGGAGGTCATCGGCATCTACGGCGATCGCCAGACCGTCATCGACGACGGCGTCTCGAAGAGGCTGACGCTCCAGAAGGGGCCGAACATCGTGCGCGGCGCCATCGTCAACGCTGGTGGAGCCACCGATTTCTGCGCACGGTTTCTCGACGCGGAGGACAAGCCGCTGAAGGGTTTCACAGTGAGCGTGCTCGCCGACGCAAAGTAACCACAATCACCGGAGGACGAAGATGCGCGCAAGATGGTGTTTCCGCATCGGACTGGCAGTCTTGATCCTGGGGTCGGTTGGCATCCTCGTGGCGCAGCAGCCCGCGGCCCCCGCGCAGGCGCCCGTGTTCAACTTCAACGCGTTGGCGGGGGAGAAGGATTTCGTCATCGGCGTCCAGCCGACCTTCACGTGGTTCCCCGACCCCCCGAAGCTCGTGGTGCCGGCGGGGTTCACGCCGATCTTCAACGGTGAGAACCTGACGGGCTGGCATGCCAGTCCGACCAACCATCACGGCGTGACCCCGGAGTTCCGCGTGGTCCACGGCGCCATCGTCGGCACGCAGAGCCCGTGGGGCGACGGCGGGATTCTGCTCACCGACAAGAGCTACAAGAACTTCGAGCTCTACATGGAGGTCAAGCCCGACTACGGTTGCGACAGCGGCATCTTCTTCCGCTCCACGGACTCCGGCCACGCCTACCAGATCACGATGGACTATCTGCCCGGCGGCAGCATGGGACGCCTCATCACCGAGACGATCAACGGCGCGGGCGGCACCGATCGCGCGGCGATCCTGGCCATGAGAGGGCAGCCGCCCTCCGCGACTCCCGCTGGCGCCTCGACCGGCACGCCTGCCGGCGCTCGTGCCGGCGCTCCCGCCGGTGCTCCTGCCGGTGCTCCTGCCGGCGCCCGTGCCGGCGCCCCCGCGCGAACGCCGGTTGTCGGCGGCATTCCCCTTGGGATGACGACGCCGATCGGTGAAGACCCGTGGATGAAGGTCTGGAAGCGCGAAGCCTGGAACACCATCCGGGTTCGCGTCGAGGGCGACGTCCCGCACGTGACGGTGTGGATCAACGATCAGGTCGTCACGGACGTCCAGGAGAAGACCAACCGCGCCGAGGGTGGCATGATCACGGGCCCCATCGCGATCCAGCTCCATGGCGGCAACCGCTGGGTGCAGGCCGGGTTCTGGCGCTGGCGGAACATCGGCATCAAAGAGCTGCCCTGATGCCCGATCGGGACGCGTCATTCGGCCTGCGGCCGTCGGCCTGCGACTGGCGGCCAGCACGCCGAGAACCGCGTCACGCGCTCGCTGGTTCGGCCCGCTGGGGGCGGCGGGACGGTTCCGGAAGGCCATCACCGCCGGCCTCGACACGGCCGCAGGTCGCGAGCCGCAAGCCGCGGGTCTGACTCGCGCACGAGACTAATCCGAGAGTTCGATTGGGTTGACAGTGTTTCGAGCTTGGCCATGCCGCCCATGGCGGGTGACCGGGCAGGCGGCACCTGGCGCCGGCGGGCCGCCGCGCCCCAGGGCTCGAGCGCCGGAGGGCGCGAAGTCCGGGGCGCTCGACCCGAGCGACAGGGCGCGAGCGGGAGTGGTCGGCGAGACCAAGCGCGAAGCGGTCGCGAGCTTCGTCCGCTCGTCGCAGACGCCCGCCGGCGCCGGCCCGTGCCGGCTGCCCGGGCAGGACCCGCCCGATCGTCAAGACCATCGAGCTCCTGTCTAGCTGCAGGGGCGACGCCGGCGTCGCCCCTGCGTCGCGTACTCCGGAGACCGATCAATGCCCTGGAGCCAGAACTACGACCCGCTCGGCTGGTGGCCACTGTCCACGCTCGTCGCCGCGCTCCCGGTGGTGACGCTCTTCTTCGTGCTCCTGGTGCTGCGCAAGCGGGTGTGGGTCTCGGCCCTGGCCGGGATGACGATGGCGATCGTCCTCGCGCTGCTCGTCTTCCGGATGCCCGCCGGCATGATCGCCGCCGCGAGCCTGAACGGCTTCGTCTTTGGATTCTTCCGGATCGCCTGGATCGTCATCTCCTCGATCTACCTCTACAACGTGGCCGTCGAGACGGGGCAGTTCCAGGTGATGAAGGAGTCGATCGCCGGGCTGTCCTCGGACCGCCGGCTGCAGGTCATCCTGATCGCCTTCTGTTTCGGGGCGTTCCTCGAGGGAACGGGCGGCGGCGGCGCCCCGGTGGCGATCGCCGGCTCCTTCCTGATCGGCCTTGGCTTTCCGCCCTTCCAGGCGGCCACGCTGTGCCTGCTCGCGAACACGGCGCCCGTGGCGTGGGGCGGCGTCGGCAACCCGATCCGCGTGCTGAACGGCGTCACCGGGCTCCCGACGCACGAGCTCAACGCGATGGTCGGCCGGATCCTCCCGCCGTTCTCGTTCATCCTGCCGGCCTGGCTCGTGATCACGATGGTGGGCTGGCGGAAGGCGCTCGAGGTGCTGCCGGCGCTGCTCGTGAGCGGCGCCTCGTTTGCCGCGATGCAGTTCTACTGGTCGAACTACCAGGAGACGGGGCTCGTGGACATCGTCGCCGCGATGTTCTCCCTCCTGGTGATGGTCGGCTTCCTGCGCGTCTGGAAGCCGAAGCGGCTCGTCGAGGACGGCAATTCGCGCACGATCGAGCTGCGGCAGCACGGCGCCCTGGCGGTCCTCAAGGGCTGGTCGCCCTTCGCCCTGGCCTCGGTCTTCATCTTCCTGTGGGCGCTGCCGTGGTTTGCCGCCTACCTCAGGATCCCGGCCCTCACGTTCCCGACGCCCGGTCTCCACAACCTCGTCATCCGAACGCCTCCGGTCGTGCCGGCGCCGACGCCCGAAACCGCGTCGATGGATTTCAATTTCCTCGCGCTGCCTGGCACCTCGGTCTTCCTCGGGGCGTTCCTCGTCGCGCCGTTCCTGGGCGTGTCGGTCTCGCGGTCGCTGCGGATCCTCGGGCGCACCTTCCGCCAACTCGTGCCGTCGATGCTCGCGATCAGCTTCATGGTCGGCCTCGCGTACGTCACGAGGTACTCGGGCATGGACACGGTCCTGGGCCTCTCGCTGACCCGGACCGGCTGGATTTACCCGCTGTTTGGCACGCTGCTCGGCTGGATGGGCGTGGCCCTCACCGGGACCGACGCCGGGTCGAACGCCCTCTTCGGCAACCTGCAGAAGGTCACCGCGGAGCAGATCGGCATCCCTCCCGTGCTGATGGCGTCGGCGAACAGCGCGGGCGGCGTGATGGGCAAGATGATTGACGCGCAGAGCATCGTGGTGGCGTCGACCTCGACCGGCTTGGAGGGTCGCGAGGCGGACATATGGAAGGCCGTCTTCTGGCACAGCCTCGTCCTCGCCACGCTCGTCGGCCTGGTCGTGATGCTCTACGCGTACGTGACGCCGTGGATCATCCCGTAGTCCGGCGACCCTCTCACGCTGCCGGATGGCGCCCCACCCGAGCGGCCGCGGAGAAGACGAGCCAGGCCAGGCCGGTGCCGACGACCGACAGCAGGAGCGGGTCCCACGGAATCCGGTAAACCCACACATCGATTTCGGCCATCGAGGCGATCAAGACGTTCGACGCGATCCAAATCCCCGGACCGACGACGGCTCCCAGCCACCCGGCCAGAGTCGCCGTGACGGCGGCGGCCACGCGGCCGCGCCACGAGCGCGCCGTGAAGAACAGAACGGCGCCAGCGGCAACCAGCACGCCGGTGCCCACGGCCGCGAGCGGGCTGAACACGATCGGTTTGTTCACCGTCACGAGTTCGTGCTGCCGCACCAGTCCATAAGCGGCGTGGAGGACTCCCGCCGCGAGTCCGAGTGCGACCGAGAGCGCTGCAGTGCGCGACGAGACCCGTCCGCGCCACGCCCGATGGGCCACCGGCACGAGGGCGAGGATCGCGAGGGCGGCGGCAATCAGGTCGCCCCCGTGGCGGCGGTCGGCCAAGCCGACGAGTTGCTGGTCGAGCGCGTCGACGAGCGGATGGACGGCAAGCCAACCGAGCGGCGGGGTGTCCCGGAGCGTCAGGTCGAGTCGGCCGCCGCCGTGCTCGACGAGCACGAAGCGGTCGTCTCCGATGACCGTGGTCTGGAGGCGCCGGTTGAAGAACGGTGCGCGGCTCCACGAGGAGCCTCCGCCGGGAACATCGATGAACGTGTAGCGGCCGCCACCGGGGATCCGCACCGGGATCAGTGCCGGTGGCGCGTCGGCGCAAGAAACCCTCCGCACGCCGGTCGCGTCGACCGAGTCGACGAAGCGGCAGGGTGGGGCCGGGCGAAGTGACAGGCGCGGGTCGCCGAGCAGAAGGTGGAAGGCGACCCGCGCGTAGCTCTTGAGCGCGCCCTCGTTCGCCAGCTGCACCACGTGGCCGATCGGGACTTCGGGCCAGGTGTAACGGAACGGGGCGTCCTCCTCCCCGATGTGATAGCCCGCCATCGGGCTGTAGTAGAAGCCGGAGTACGCGGCCGCCCCCTGGTCCACGAAGCGCAACGCGATCGAGTCACGCTCCCAGATGCGCGCCGTCTGGCAGCTCATCGTGCTCACGACGAGCGGCGGAAGCCTGGGAATCGACGAGGCGCGAAGCGTTTCGCCCTTCCTGAACGACCAGTAGCCGCTCCCGCCGTGGCCGGCGAAGTGCAGGTAGGCGGCCCGGTCGAGCCGCGTCAACACGTCGTCCACCCCGGACAGTCCCGAGCGCCGTGGCCGCGCGGTGTCCTGGAACTCGAGGATATGCGGGGTGCTGAACGTGTCCTCGCCGATCACCGCAACCGCCGGACCTGAACGCGGCGCCGGCCTCCCGCGTTCGTAGAGCATCCGCGCGGACTCGATGGTGGACCCGGTGATCAACCCGAACGAGACGCGCGTTGGACGCCGGTCGAGGGCAGCGTTGAACGACGTCACCACGTGATCCGACAACTGCGAGGGCGCGACCACCCAGAGCAGAAACGTCGGTCGGGCGCGGACCGCTTGGTCGAGCGAATCGACGAGCCCGATGCCCTCGCTCCGGGCGATCTCCGTCGCGAGAGGGCGATAGGGATCGTCGGGATGGCAGAGGACCACGGTGCGAGGCGGGGCGTCGGCGACGCCGCTCGTGGCGGCGCCGGCGACGCCCGAGGTCGACAGCAGCGCGAGAATCGCGACGGTGGAAAGTCGAATCATGGCGCGGATACCAGCCTCGAGTGACAATCGGCCTGCGGCTGGCCGCCAGCGCAGCGCACACAGCGTTCCCGCGTTCCCCCACCTCGAGTGACGGGACGATCCGGGCAGGCCAGCACCTGTGGACCCGACACGGCCGAAGGTCGCAAGCCGCAAGGCGCAAGCCGGAAGAAGCCCCGGTCTCAGTCCGGACGCCCGGGCGCGACCTTGCTGAGCGGCACATCCAGCGATCCGTACCGCCCGCTGTTCACGTCGCGGACGATCACGCGCACGGCGGTCGCATCGGCGGCCGGCTTCCACGTCCCCTCGTAGCGGGTCGGCTGCAGACGCGCCGCCTCCCATTGCGCTGCGGGCACCGTCCTGGTCACCGCGGAGCGGCTGGCGCGCCCCGCCCCTTCGGACGTGCGGTCCCCGACGAGCATCTCCAGCGTCGCCTTCAGGCTCTCCCCGTCCGGCACGAACTGCAGCGCGGCCGTGTCCGCGGAAACCGTCACCGCCAACTCGCCCGACGGCGTCCTCTTGCAGGCGACCGTCAGCGGAATCGCCGGTGACCCGAGCGGATTGGAGAGCACCGACCGCCACGTGTCCTCCGTCCACTTGGCCGGCTGCGCCAGCTGCGAGTCCGCCAGGTACCCGTCGCGATGCCGCACGCTCACGCCCGGACGCTTCACCTGCACCTTCAGCTTGTGCCACTTGTCGTCCGGCTTCTCCGCCATGTAGAACCCCAGCGTGTAACTGCCCTGCCAGTCACTCACGACCTTGTCGATGCCCGCGGTCCGATCCTCGGGATAGAAGTAGCGTCCGCCCGTGATCGACGCCATCGTCTGCATCGCCGATGTCGGGTCGTTGCTCATCGCCGACGTGTCCATCAACAGCTCGAAGTTGCCGCGCCCGCGCTGCGGCACCGGCTGCATCGATTGCGCCCGAACGTCCGGCGGCGCCTCGATGCGGCGCGCATCGACGATGTACAGGGCGACTCCCTGTTGCGCCAGGGTCCGGGGGACCTGGCGCACGTCGCCCTCGAGTGTCTCCAACAGCTCCGGCGTCTTCTGACTCAGGCTCGCGGTGACCGCCATCATGGGGAACCCGCCCCCCATCCACACCAGGCTCTTGCGCCCGGGAATCCCAGCCAGGTGCATGCCCAGCGCCTCGAGCTGCGCCAGGCTCCGCTGCGCCCGATCTCGGCGCACTGCCGCATCGGCTATCGCATCCGCCCGCAGGCCGTAGCTGAGGAATGCCTTCATTGCCTCCGACGAGCCCGTGGGGTCGGTGAACACCTTCAGGATGTTCTCCGCTTCCACGATGGACGGCCTGTCGTCCATCTCCCAGGCCGTCGGCGTCGACAGCTTGGTCTTCTCGAGCTTGGCGCGCAGCGCCGCCGCATCATCCGTGAAATCGTGCAGGACGTACAGCTTCTCCGCCATCAGGTAGACCGCGGTGATGGTCTGCGGCGCCAGCGTCGTCAGGTACCGCATCATCAGCCTGCGAGCTGTCACGCCCTGCAGCGGCGTCGTATTGATGTTGTCCAGCACCAGCGCCGTCACGTTGCGCGGCTCGTCCTCGGCGAGTGTCGGGCGATTGCTGAACGTGCCGGACGGGAGTGCTGCCGGCGCCGCGCCGGCCGAGGCTGTCGTCCGCCGTCCGTCGACGCGAAACAGCTCCACTTTCCGCGGCTTGCCCTCGTCGAGCACCACGAAGTCGGAGGCCTCGAGTCCCGTCACCGCGTTCCCTTTCTTGTCGACGACCGTGACCGAGACCTCCACGAGTCTGGTGGCCGCGCGGAACAACGGCGCCGGTTGCTGCGCGCCCAGCAGGGCAACGCCGAGCCCGAGGAGCGCAAGCTGACCCCCGCCGAACATCGTGCCGGACTTCATCCTCTGCACCTCGCGCCGCGCCCACCACGCCGTGTCTGCAGCTACAGGCGACACTATAGGCCAAAAACGACCTTGCCGGCCCCGGGCTTTCGAGCATGGCAGTCCAGCGCGGTCGGCCTCGGCCTGCGGAGCGGATTCTCCACGTTCGTGTGGTGCGCGGAATGCCCCGAGCGCATACAATGCGCAGGTGCCTTCACCTCTCTCGACCCGAAAGATCGGCGCCGCGGACGCCGCGGTCACCGGCGCGCAGTTCGAGCGGCGCGTCCTGGCGAAAGTGACCTGGCGCCTGATGCCGCTGCTCTGCTTCTGCTTCATGGCCGCGTTCCTCGACCGGGTGAACGTGGGGTTCGCCAAGCTCACCATGCTGTCCGACCTCGGGCTGTCGCAGGCCGCGTATGCCACGGGGGCCGGGATCTTCTTCGTCGGCTACTTCCTGTTCGAGGTGCCGTCGAACCTGCTGCTCCAGCGCTTCGGCGCGCGGATGTGGATCGCCCGCATCATGGTCGTGTGGGGCATCGTGGCCTCCGCGATGATGCTGGTGTCCGGCGCCCGGTCGTTCTACGCGCTCCGCTTCGTGCTCGGCGCGGCGGAGGCCGGCTTCTTCCCGGGCGTGATCTTCTACCTGACCCACTGGTACCCCAGGGCCTACCGGTCGCGCACCGTGTCCATCTTCATGGTTGCCGCCGTGGTGTCCTTCGTGGTCGGCAGCCCGCTGTCGGGCTGGCTGATGGACCACCCGCGGTTCGGGCTCGCCAGCTGGCAGTGGCTGTTCCTCGTGGAGGGCGTGCCGTCGCTGGTGCTCGGCGTCGTCGTGTTCTTCTCGCTCCCGGATGGTCCCCACGCGGCCGGGTGGCTCACGCCGGCTGAAGCATCGTGGCTGAGTTCCCGTCTGGCGGCCGAACGCGAAGAGCAGGAGCGCGCCGAGCACCTCACGCTGAGGCAGGCGTTCGCCGACCGCCGGATCCTCCTCCTGAGCTTCATCTACTTCCTTGGCGTGGTGGCCGCCTACGGCCTCGACTTCTTCTCGCCGACGCTCCTGTCGCAGTCCTTCCCCGAGTTGTCGAAGTCCGGACTGGGCTGGGTGGCCGCGATTCCGCCGCTCGTGACCATTCCGATCATGATCGTCCACGGCCGCAGCTCGGACGCCAGGCACGAGCACCGCTGGCACGTGGCGCTCGCCGTGTTCGCGCAGTCGGCCGCGCTGCTGACGCTCGCGATGGGGCCGCCTCCCTGGGTCGTCGTCGCAGCCATGACGGTCGCTGTGGCGGGACGATGGTGCTTCATCGGGCCGTTCTGGGGGCTGCCGACGGCCATCCTGACCGGCACGGCCGCGGCGGGCGGGATCGCGTTGATCAACTCGATTGGGAACCTCGGCGGGCAGGCAGGCCCCGTGATCATGAGCAGACTCGCGTCGCCCACCGGCGGACTGGCGTTCGGCCTCGTCGCCCTGGCGAGCGTCACGGCGGCCTGCGGGATCCTCGTGCTCGCCATCCCGATTCGCCCGGCCACCCGCAACGTGTCGCGAGCCGCCGACACGAACTGATCGGCAGAGACCATGAGTTCAGCGTTCTTCGACTCCGCCGACCCTGCCATTTACGACCTCGCCACCGTTGGGGAGGGACCGTCCGGGACCCTGCCCGTCACCGACACCATGTTGCGGGATCGGCCGAGCGGCGACCTGTTCGGCTGGACCATGGATGCGGCCATGGGCTGGGCGCCGGAGCAGCTGGGCCGGCGGGAGTTCCTGCTGCTCGGCACGATGGGCGGCATCCGGGCGCCCGGCGGCGAACCCGTGGCGCTCGGCTATCACACCGGTCACTGGGAGGTCGGCCTGCTGATGGAAGCGGCGGCGAAGGAACTCGCGGGCCTGGGCTGCGTCCCCTTTGCGGGCTACTGCACGGACCCGTGCGACGGCCGGATGCAGGGCACGGCCGGCATGTTCGACAGCCTGGCCTACCGCAACGACGCGGCCATCGTGCTGCGCCGCTTGATCCGCTCGCTGCCGACGCGCCGCGGCGTGATCGGCGTGGCCTCGTGCGACAAGGGACACCCGGCCATGATGATGGCGCTCGCCGGCAGCGCCGACCTGCCGGGCGTGCTCGTGCCGGGCGGCGTGACGCTCCCGGCGCGCGATGCGGAGGACGCCGGCAAGGTCCAGTCGATTGGCGCGCGCTACGCGCACGGGCTCGTCACGCTCGACGACGCGGCCGACCAGCTGTGTCGAGCGTGCGGATTGCCCGGCGGCGGCTGCCAGTTCCTGGGCACCGCCGCGACATCTCAGGTGGTCGGCGAAGCGCTCGGCCTGTCGCTGCCCCATTCGGCCCTCGCGCCGTCCGGGGCATCCGTCTGGCTCGACATCGCGCGCCGATCGGCTCGCGCCCTCGTCGAGCTCGACTCGCGGGGGCTTCGCGTGCGCGACGTCCTGACGCCGTCCGCGGTTCGCAACGCCATGGTCGTGCACGCGGCCTTCGGCGGGTCGACCAACCTGATCCTGCACCTGCCCGCCGTGGCGCACGCGGCCGGCCTGCCCCGGCCCGGTGTGGAGGACTGGGCGGAGGTGAACCGGCTGACGCCGCGCCTGGTCAGCGTGCTGCCGAACGGGCCGGTGGATCACCCGACCATCCGGGTGTTCCTCGCGGGCGGCGTCCCCGAGGTGATGCTCCACCTGCGGCGCCTCGGACTGCTCTCGCTCGACTGCCTCACCGCGCTCGGCCGCCCGCTCGGTGACGTGCTCGACGAATGGGAGGCGTCGGAACGCCGGCGACGGTTCAAGCGAATTCTCGAGGAGCAGGACGGCGTCGATCCGGCCACCGTGATCCTCGATCCCGACGCCGCCCGCCGGGCCGGCCTGACGAGCACCGTCGTCTTCCCGGTGGGCAACCTCGCCCCGCTCGGGTCGGTGGTGAAGAGCACCGCGATCGATCCGTCGGTCGTGGACGCGGACGGCGTCTACCGCATGACGGGACGCGCGCGCGTCTTCGCGAGCGAGCGGGCGGCCATCGCCGCGATCAAAGCGCGCGGACCGGGCGCGATCGAGCCGGGTGACGTGATGGTGGTGATGGGCCGGGGCCCGATGGGCGCGGGGATGGAGGAGGCGTACCAGCTGACGGCGGCGCTCAAGCACGTGCCCTGGGGCAAGCACGTGGCGCTGCTCACCGACGCCCGGTTCTCGGGGGTGTCGACCGGCGCCTGCATCGGGCACGTGTCGCCGGAGGCCCTGGCCGGCGGGCCGATCGGCAAGCTCCAGGACGGCGACATCGTGCGAATCGTGATTGACCGCGCGAGGCTGACGGCCAGCGTCGACCTCGTGGGGCACGCCGGGGAGGTGCGCGACGCCGCGTGGGGCACGCAGGAACTGTCACGCCGCACGCCTCGCCCCGACCTCGCGCGCGACGAACGGCTGCCGGAGGACACCCGGCTGTGGGCGGCCCTCCAGGAGGCGAGCGGCGGCACGTGGGGGGGATGCGTCTACGACGTGGACGCGATTCTCCACCTGCTCGACGCCGGGAAGAAGGCGCTGGGAGGCCGCCGAAGCACGACGGACTGAATGCAGAATGCAGAATGCAGACACGCACAATGCAGAATGCCGGAGCCTGAACAGATGATTCTGTGGCCCCGATTGGGAAGCACGGCGTCGATCGACCGTCACGTGCGGCCGGTGTGCGACCAGAACTTCCCGCAGCAGGCGCTGCCCGTGGAGCGGCACGACCGGCACGAACGCCGGATCTGGCGGGTGGTGGACGGCCAACGGACCACGGGCGACTGCTGATAGAATGCGGCCTACGCGGCGCGTCGGCCGCACGTCAGTCCCTTCGCGCGCGCCGCCCGCAGCGGGCGTTGCCGCGCGGCCAACGAAGTCCGGCGACGACAGACCTCCTGGGAGTCACAACCTATGAGCAACAGACCTCTCAACGTCGGTTTGGTGGGCGGTGGGCGCGGCGCGTTCATCGTCAATCCGCACCAGAAGGCCATTCACTTCGACGGGACCCGCCGCATCGTCGCGGGCGCGCTCTTCCCCGACCCGAAGGTCGCGCTGGAGGAGGCCGCCAACTGGCCCTACCCGATCAAGGGCTACGGCTCGTACGACGAGATGATCGCCGCCAACGCGGACCTGCCCGCTGCGGAGAAGCTGGACTACATCCTGATCGTCACGCCGAACCACGTGCATTACGACCCGGCGATGAAGGCGATGAAGGCCGGCATCGCGGTGTTCTGCGAGAAGCCGCTCTGCCTGACGCTCAGGGAAGCGGCCGACCTCGTGAAGACGTCGCACCGGCTGGGCGTCCCCTTCGCCGTCGCGCACACGTACATCGGTCACTGGACCAGCCGCCTGGCCCGCTACATCGTGCGCCGCGGCCTGATCGGCGACGTGCGCTGGGTGGACAGCTACTACATCCAGGGCTGGCTCGCGACCAAGGTGGAAGACACCGGGTCACAGCAGGCATCGTGGCGGGTGGATCCGAAGCGCGCGGGCGGATCGGGCTGCGGCGGCGACATCGGGACCCACGCGCTCATGCAGCTGCGCTACGTGACCGGGCTCGAGGTGGCGGAAGTGAGCGCGCAGCTCGAGACGTTCGTCCAAGGCCGTCTGCTCGACGACCACTTCACCGTCTACTGCAAGCTCGGGAACGGCGGCCGCGCCCTCGTGCGGGCGTCGCAGATCTGCATCGGCGTGAAGAACGACCTCGGCATCACCGTCGCGGGGACCAAGGGCACCCTGCAATGGGCGCAGGAGGAGCCGGAGCGGCTCACGATCCTGCTGCCGGGCCAGCCGGACCGCGTGTACTGGCGCGGTGCGGTGACGCCGGGCGACGGCTTCCTGCCGAAGGACGTGCCTGCCGACCTGCTGGCCGAGCCGACGATCCCGTCGGGGCACCCCGAAGCCTTCCACGACGCCTTCGCCCGGCTGCACCGGTGCTTCGAGGCCGACGTCCGAAAGTGGAAGGCCGGCAGGAAGTTCGCCGCCGACGGTTCGAAGTACGCGAGCGTCGAGGACGGCTGGACGGGGATCGCGTTTCTCGAAACCTGTCTCAAGAGCAGCCGGAAGAAAGGCGCGTGGACGCCGATGCCGAAGGCGATCTGACTCGAGGGCTGAGGCCCGGAGAATCCTCGCACGATTCTCCGGGCTGGGGACCGGCCCGTCGGCGTCATCGAATTCCCGACCGCTCCGCTCCCCCCGCAGAAGGCCCTGCCCGGTTTCCCGTGTCCCGCGCCAGGCTACTCCAGGTCGTGCTCGATGCGGTCGATGGCACCTCTTCGGCCGGCCGGGCGTCACCACGGCAAGTCCTTTCTGCGTTAACCTACTACTTTGGACCCACGATCGTCGGAAGCTGGATTGGCCGTTCACAACGACGTCAGGCGGTGCCATCGCCAGGAACACAAACCAGGATCGGAGGGAAGAATGGATACGGAAGCCAAACGCTCGGTGCCGGGCGGCGCGCGCAGGCAGCCAGCGGCCGCGCCCCGGACGAATGCAGACTGGTGGCCGAATCAGTTGAACCTGAAGATTCTTCATCAGCACTGTCGCCTGTCCGACCCGATGGGCGAGGAGTTCAACTACGCGAAGGAGTTCAAGAGCCTCGACCTCGACGCCGTGATCAAGGACCTCCACGCCTTGATGACGGATTCGCAGGACTGGTGGCCGGCCGACTTCGGCCATTATGGCCCGCTCTTCATTCGCATGGCGTGGCACGGGGCAGGCACGTACCGCATCGGCGACGGCCGCGGCGGCGCCGGAGCCGGCCAGCAGCGCTTCGCGCCCCTCAATAGCTGGCCGGACAACGCGAACCTCGACAAGGCGCGCCGGCTGCTCTGGCCGATCAGGCAGAAGTACGGCCGGAAGATTTCCTGGGCCGACCTCATGATCCTGGCCGGCAACGTGGCCCTGGAATCGATGGGGCTCAAGACCTTCGGCTTCGGGGGCGGCCGCGCGGACGCGTGGGAACCCGAAGAGGACGTCTACTGGGGCTCCGAGGGCAAGTGGCTGGCGGACCAGCGCTACAGCGGCGACCGTGACCTCGAGAACCCGCTCGCCGCCGTGCAGATGGGCCTCATCTACGTCAACCCCGAAGGCCCCAACGGCAACCCCGACCCGCTCGCCGCGGCGCGGGACATCCGCGAGACGTTCCGGCGCATGGCGATGAACGACGAAGAGACGGTTGCGCTCATCGCCGGCGGACACACCTTCGGCAAGACCCATGGCGCCGGCGACGCGTCGCTGGTGGGCCCCGAGCCGGAGGCGGCCGGCATCGAGGAGCAGGGCCTGGGCTGGAAGAGCGCGTTTGGCACGGGCAAAGGCGGTGACGCGATCACCAGCGGCCTCGAGGTCGTCTGGACCACGACGCCGACGAAGTGGAGCAACACCTTCTTCTCGCACCTGTTCGGCTACGAATGGGAACTGACGAAGAGTCCGGCCGGTGCGCACCAGTGGAAGCCGAAGCACAGCGCGGGCGCCGGTACCGTGCCGGATGCGCACGACCCGTCGAAGCGTCATGCCCCGTCCATGCTGACCACCGACCTCGCCCTGCGGTTCGACCCTGCGTACGAGAAGATCTCGCGGCGCTTCTACGAGCATCCGGACCAGTTTGCCGACGCATTCGCCCGGGCGTGGTTCAAGCTCACCCACCGCGACATGGGGCCCATCTCGCGGTACCTCGGCCCGCTCGTCCCCGCAGAGCCGCTGTTGTGGCAGGACCCGGTGCCTGCCGTCGATCACGAATTGATCGGAGAGCAGCGACATCGCGGCGCTGAAGGCCAGGATCCTCGCCTCCGGCCTGTCGATCTCCCAGCTGGTCACGACGGCCTGGGCGTCGGCGGCAACGTTCCGCGGCAGCGACAAGCGCGGCGGGGCGAACGGAGCGCGCATCCGTCTCGCGCCGCAGAAAGACTGGGAAGTCAACCAGCCGGCCGAACTGGCCAAGGTCCTGGCGGCGCTGGGAGCGATCCGGAAGGAGTTCAACGGCGCGCAGTCCGGCACGAAGAAGGCCTCGCTCGCCGACCTCATCGTCCTCGGCGGCTGCGCAGCCGTTGAAGCCGCCGCAAAGAAGGCCGGGCATGACGTGCACGTTCCCTTCGCGCCGGGCCGCACGGACGCGTCGCAGGAGCAGACCGATGTCGATTCCTTCGCCGTGCTGGAGCCGACCGCAGACGGGTTCCGCAACTACTGCCGCCAAGGACTCGAGGGATCGGCGGCCGAGCTGCTGGTGGACAAGGCGCAGCTGCTGACGCTGACCGCCCCCGAGATGACGGTTCTGATCGGCGGCATGCGCGTTCTGGGTGCGAACGTCGGCCAGTCCAAGCACGGCGCGTTCACCAGGCGCCCCGGGACGCTGACCAACGACTTCTTCGTGAACCTGCTCGACATGGGCACGACGTGGCAACGGTCCGCCGCATCCGAAAGCGTGTTCGAGGGGCGCGGCCGGGCGACGGGCGAGCTCGAGTGGACGGGGACCGTCGTCGATCTCGTCTTCGGCTCGAACTCCCAGCTCAGGGCCATCGCGGAAGCCTACGCGTGCGACGATTCGCGGCAGGCGTTCGTGCGCGACTTCGTGGCCGCGTGGGCCAAGGTGATGAACCTGGATCGCTTCGACCTTGCATGATCTCGGCAACATCGCCCCGCGCACGCGTGGGGCCAGCCGAGCGGTGTTTCTCCCGGCGACTGGAGGAGGAGATGATGCGGGCCAGGTTTCGGTACCTTCTTTCAGCCATCGCGGTCTCGACGGCCGTCGCGCTCTCCCTCGGCCAGTCTCCCTACGAGAAGAATCTCGAAATCAGGACGTCGAGGATTCCGCACGCGGGGAACGGCGTCTACACGAAGGTGGCCATCCCGAAGGGAGCCTACCTCGGGGCCTACACGGGGGAGTTCCTCACCGAGGCGGAATACCTGCGCCGGGTGAACGCGAACCGGTGGCAGTACATGATGGGACTGCTGGACTGCGCGAAGCCGCACACCGGCGGCCTCACGATCATCGACGGCATCGACGGCAACGTCTTCACGCGGATGAACTACGCGCCGGCCGAGTTCCAGAACGTGAAGTTCGAGAAGATCTGTGAGGCCCCGTTCGTGAAGATTACGGCGCTGAAGGACATTGCCGCCGGCGAAGAGCTGTGGGTCGACTACGGCCCCAACTACCGCTACGACTTCATGAACGACCCGGCGGTCGTCAAGTTCTTCGCCGACCTGCACGCGAAGGGCGGCCGTCCCGGCCCGTAGCCCGCCGCGAGCCTCAGCCTGCGATCGACAGCTGCTGCGACGCGATCGACACGGCGCGAGCGTGGCAGCTGGAGAATCGGTTGATGGACGAAAGGATTCCGGCGGGGCGTCAACCACAGTCAAGGCGCCGACGCGCGATGCACCCTCCACGGGGCCGTGGGACCGCGCGCCCCGCGTCGTGCTCTCCGACGATCGGTGGTCGATGAGAGACCGGACGGCCGGCGTGCCGGCCGTCCGGTCTCTCAAACCCGCCCTACTTGCGCGGGTTGGAGCCGCCAAGAACGCGGTGCTCGTGCGGTCCCTTGGTGGCCAGCAGGAGATAGCCATCTTCTCCGGGGAGCCAGACCTCGGACAGCAGGAACTTGCCGCCGACCTTGTCGAACACGAGCTCGGGATCGGTGTCCTTGTCGTGCCGGCCCAGCTGCGTGAGGACGGGGAGGATCGCACTCGGGCCGGACCCGGCCTGCGGCCGCACGAGGACCTCCTGGTTCGCGATCTGCAGCAGGTAGGCGCCGGCAGGCATGCTCTCGCCCTTGGCTACAAAGGGGAAGTCGATCTTCACCACCGCCGAGTGGGTTGAAGTGGCCTGTGCGAACACCGTCGGGCCGGTCCACGAAAGGACCGCCAGCACGGCTGCGGCGACAATGACGGCTCTCTTCATACTCTCAACTCCTTCTGGGCAGTGCCCGGAGACCGACCCCCCCACCAACGCAACGCGGACCAATCCGGTCCAGTATAACACAACCAACTCGACAGGGGGAGCCAAAGATCGCTGGGGATCACCGCGACGCGCCGCTCTTGTACTTCACCAGCACGAAGACCGCGTCGAGCGCCTTCTTGTTCCTGACCTCGACCGTGAGAGGCTTCAGCGTGCCAATCGGCTTGTGCGCGCGGTACGCGTCCTTGAGGCCTGGCGCGATCGGGAGGCCTTCGATGTCCCCGTCGTTCTTGGCGGTGAAGTAGAAGGTCGTCCTGAAGAACTCGTCCCAGACCGACACCCAGCACACGGTCTTCTTCTTCCGCGTGAGCTTGCAGAGCCAGGCCTTGCCGTCGTTGTAGTAGCGCCATTCGAAAGAGGCATCGGGAAGGGCCTCGCCGACGCCCGCGGCAAACGAGTCCCATGCGCCCTTGGCCCTGCCGAGGTGCCTCGCCAGCACGGCATCGTCCGGGAACTCGCTCTGGTCGTTCAACCGCGGCTTTTCCATGATCGCCTCGATGCACGGCAGCCAACAGATCAGTGCACTATCGCCGCCGGTGCTGGGGAAGTCAAGGCCCGTCGGACGCGAGGCTGATGGTCTGCCGGGTCCGGTGGGCACGGGGCGCGCGTGGCCGGGAGGCGCTTGATCCACACAGGTTACGTGTGTATACGTACTGCGCGCGAATTCGCGCGCGCGGCTGCGAGACACATGAAGGAGCTTGCGGGCGCCATGCCCATGGATGAGAGCGCGAAGGCGACGAACCCTCAGCTTACCGCAACGTCAGGTTGCCGGCGGTCAGCCGCGCTTTCAGCGCGTACTTGCCCGGACCCTGCCACGAGAAGGACCGAAACAAGCCCCCCTTGACGACGTCGAACGGTTTGGCGCTGAGGTCGCCGGCCGTGACCGAGGCATCGACTGAGCCGTAGTCCTCGCGGGCGCCCACGTCGACCGTCAGGTTCCCGGCCCAGGAACTGAGGTCCTTGGAGCCTTGCACCCCTTCGAGGGTCAGGTCGCCGGCGCTGAGCCGAACCGTCAGGTCGCTCCGCGCGGGTACCTCGATGACGACCTTCATCCCGCCGCGGGGACCGCTCGTGGCGACCAGCAGGTCGCGTCCCTTCGATTCGATCGTCCCCTTGCAGCTTGCGACGTCGTCGGGATCCGCCGTGGTCCACTCCATCCACACACGATCCTCGCGCCCGGGCCGGATCCGGTAGTCGCCCGCCGAGAGGTCCATCCACACGTGACCCGCCGGGGCGAAGGCGCGTTCGACCGAGCCCGGGGCTGGTCTTGCCTGGCCTGAGACGACGACGCAGGCCGCGGCCGCTGCCAGGACAGTCAGGAGCATTCGTCTGGTCATCATCGGGACCTCGAGGAACGGGAGACACGACGACTGCCAGTATAGACGTGTCCCGCGTTCACGAGGTTCGCGGCGGCGCCAGGCAGGCGCCCGCGCCCTTGCGGGCGCCCGCCGCCTTGGAGGAGCAGATGGAACATCAAGACGAGCCGTACGTACGAAGGGCCACCACGAGGGTGGCCCCCGCCGAGCGCATCGGGCTGTTCGAAGCCTGACGAACGCGGCTACCAATGGTCCCGTCCGATCCACCGCAGCGCGAGCCCGCCGTCATACACCACCGTGACGTAGTCCTGGCTGCCCGGCGGCTTCGGCCCGATGCTGTTGCCCGTCACGGCTACGTAGTCCTGTCCGGTCGCGGGGTCCCTGAAGATGTAGTTCCTCCCGGAGACCGGGTCTCGCCAGGTGGCGAACCCGCACGACTGATCCACGCCGTGGCCGTCGCCGTCGTACCGCGCCTCCGCGAGAACGGCCGGCTGGTAGGTGTTCACGAAGTACTTGCGCGTGAAGTAGTCCACGCTCCACGCGCTGTCTTCCATGCTCGGCCCGGTCACGTAGATATTGCCGTCGAAGTCGAGCGCCATCCCCCAGATCCTGTCGATGCTGTTGTTGGCCGCGCCGTTGTAGCGCAGCGCGATGTTGGCGGGAATGCCGGGCTTCTCCGGCGTCGTCCCGGGCTGGCCGGGCAGGTTCCACATCGGGCCGCCGTCGTCGCCGTTGTACTTGATCGTGGCGAAGTCGACGTTGGTGCCGCCGGCGGCGCCCGTGCTCTGGCCGCTCACGTAGACCACCGTCGTCCCGATGCCGAGAATGCCCTTGATGATCTGGTTCGCGATCGAAGTCATTTCGGCGGCGGCCGCGGCGCCGATCAACCCTTCGGCCGCCAGGCTGCGCACCTGGTTGACGAACGCGCCGAGAACGCGGTGGGCAACCAGGCTGCGCACCTGGTTGACGAACGCGCCGAGGACGCGGTGGGCGTTCTTGCGGGAATCGGCGTTGGCGGCGGTCAGCAATGCCCGGCACGCGTCCAGTTTCGCCTGCAGGCTGCCCGTCAGCCCCTTGTTCAGCCCGAGCGCCGTCACTTTGCCCGCGAGGTACGGCAGTTCACGCAAGGGGTCCATCACCTCGCTCGTCACGACGATGCCCTGGTTGGTCTGAATGTAGTTGCCGAAATACAGCTTCCCGCCGCCGCCATGCACCGGCGGGGCGGGCTGATCGTTCGACCCGCCGGGTCCGTCGTAGCGGGAGACCCAGACCTCGTTGCCAGCGCTGTCGTACTTGATCGTCGCCCAGTCGATATCGGTGAGGCCGTCCGACGGTGTATTCGTCCCCTGGCTCCAACCCGTGACGTAGATGCTCCCGGCCGCATCGAACGCGACGGACGTGCCCTTGTTCAAGCCGTCCGTAATCGGACCGCTGTAGCGCCGCACCCACTTCACGGCGCCCTGCGCGTCGTGCAGGAAGGTCACGATATCTCCGCCGGGCGCCGGGCCGCCCCGGCTCACGCCGGTCACGGCGACGTTCTTCGTCACGGGATCCACGGCGATGGCGAAGCCGTCCTCCCCGCTGTTGCCCGGGCCGTTGTACAGGTACGGCCCCCACACCATGTTGCCGTCGCCGTCGTACTTCGCGGTCACCACGTCGCTTTCCCGCACCGAGTCGTGGACCTGCATGCTGTAGCCGGTGACGTAGATGAAGCCGTCCGAATCGACCGCGATGGTCCACCACTGGTCGTGCCCGGCGCCGCCGTCCCACGTGCGGACCCACGCCGGGTCCTGGCCCTGCTGGTAGTCGGACGGGTACTTGATCAGCACGCAGTCAACGTTGGTGCTGACGCCCGCATGGGCCGCCACGTAGACGTTGCCAGCCGGATCGACGGCGATGCCCCAGCTTTCCGCGTCGGTGAGAACGGCGCTGTTCGGGTAGGCGTGGGTCCACTGCTTGATGCCGTTCTTGTCGTACTTGGACGTCGCGATGTCCCACTGCGCGCCTTTGATGACCGTGCGCCAGCCGGTGACGAAGACGTTCCCGTTCGAGTCCATGGTGCTGGCGGTGATCCTGGCCTGCGCCTGGACCTCCACCGCCGAGACCGACACGAGACAGACGAAAGCCATCAGGACCTTGCGCAACATGGTGACTTCCTCCATTCACGGAGTGACGAGCGATCCAGGCCGGCACAGGGCTCACACCCTGGCTACTCGCCAAGGGACGCGGCAGACTCCTGCACCTGTCGATATGCGGGAATCCGTCTGCAGCGGGGTCATCCGGGGACGTTGTGGCCTATAATCCGAGGGACTCAACCGCCGGGTTTCTCTGCGGAGGGCGTCCATGAGTGCGCTGCCGCCCCGGGAGATTACCCGCCTGCTCCAGGCCTGGCGTCACGGCGAGCAGGCCGCTCTCGACCGGCTGATCCCTCTCGTCTACGACGAACTCCACCGGCTGGCCCACCGCTACATGAGGTACGAGCGTGTCGGCCACCCGCTTCAAACGACGGCGCTGGTCAACGAGGCCTACGTCCGGCTGATCGATGCCAGCCAGGTCGACTGGCAGAACCGGGCGCACTTCTTTGCCATCTCGGCCAAGCTCATGCGTCGCGTCCTGGTCGATCTCGGGCGCTCCCGCCAGTACAAGAAGCGGCGGCACAAGACCGCCAGCGTGCCCATCGACCTCGATCGAGGACCGATGGCCCAGCCGCAGCCGGGTGCGGACATCGTGGCCCTCGACGACGCGCTCGACGCCCTCGCGGCCTTCGAGCCGCGCGGCGCGCAGGTCGTGGAACTGCGCTTCTTCGGCGGCCTCACGGTCGACGAGACCGCGGAAGTGCTGAAGGTGTCGCCGAAGACGGTGAAGCGGGACTGGGCGATTGCCCGGGCCTGGCTGCTGACGGCGATGAGGCCCGGAGGATCGGATTGAATCCCGAACGGTGGGAGCGCATCGGACAGCTCTTCCACGCCGCCCTGGAGCAGGAGCCCGGGAGGCGGCCGCAATTCCTTCGTGAAGCCTGCGCCGGCGACGAGTCCCTGAGGCGTGAGGTCGAGGCGCTGCTGGCCCGCCACGCGGAGTCGCCCGACTTCCTGGAATCACCGGCCCTGGAGATCGAAGCCAGGGCGCTGGCGGGGGACCTTGCGGAGGAAGGCGCCTTCCCGGAGAACGAGCCCCCCGAGGTTGCCGCACGGGCAGCACTGCCGGCCCCGCGTCCGGCCAGACCCGCACGGCCGCCGTGGTGGATGTATGCGCTGACGGCTCTGTTCCTGTGCGATTGGACCCTGCGGGTCTACTGCATCGCGCTGGGACCGCGTGGATTCGACTTCAGCTCGACGTGGGAGGGAGGTCATTCCGTCGTTGCGACGGTTGTTCGCGGTTCTGCGGCGGACCAGGCCGGTTTCAGGCCGGGCGACATCCTGCTGGCGCTGGATGGCCAGGCCATCCGGAGTCGTTCCGATTGGAGGGTGGTCAACCCGAACCTGGAAACGGGCCGGACCTACCGCGTCGACGTCGATCGCGGGGGGCGACGCCTGCAGGTCGCCTACTCGATGGAGCGTGTCGGGCTTCACGACAGGTGGGTATTCGCCCTGTGGGAGGCCGACGGGTTGCTCCTGCTCGCGACGGCCCTTCTGATCGGGTTCGCCCGCCCGAACGACCCGCTATCCCGACTCGGCGCGCTGGCCCTGGCGACCCTGTCGGTCAGCCTCAGCTTCTGGGCGCATTTCCCGCCAGGCGGTGCGGTGCTGTGGCGGGCGCTGCCCACGATTGCGGGTGTGCTGCTCTGGATTCCCACCCTCTGCTCCTACCTGGTCGGTCCCGTCCTCCTCACCTTCTTCGGCCTGTTCCCGCGCGCACTCATTCGGGCGCGCTGGCAGTGGGGGCTCGTCTGGCTCCCGGCGCTGTGCTTCGTGCCGGCGTATCTCCACGATGGCTTGCTCATCGTGTATCGCCCGACCCAGGCGTACGAGAACATGTGGAGCGCCGTATTCTCGGGCTTCGGCGCCCGCCTGTATGGGCTGTACGCGCTGCTGTCGGTTGCGGCGATGACCGCCAACTACTTCCGGCTCACCGACCTCAACGACAGGCGCCGGCTGCGGGTCCTGCTCGTCGGCGGCGCGGCAGTCGTCCTCCCGGCGGCATTCAGGCTCCTCATCTGGAGAGCCGAATCACTTCCCGGAATCTGGCGCTGGCTGTCTTCAGGCGTCGTGGACGTCCTGCTGGCGGCCGCATTCGTCGTGTTTCCCGCTTCGTTCGCCTACTCGATCCTGCGCCATCGGCTGCTCGACATCCGACTCGTCATCCGCCAGGGCGCACGGTACGCGGTCGCGCGGGGCGCGCTGCTCTGGGCGGTGCTGGCCCTGGGTGTCATCCTGGCGGCGGACCTGCTCGTGCACGGCGACCAGCCGCTCATCCTCATTCTCGAAGAGCGTGGCTGGGTGTACGCAGCCCTCGGAACCACGGCACTGGCGATGCACTCGCAGCGGCGCCGTTGGGGGGAGGCCATCGACCGGCGGTTCTTCCGCGACCACTACGACGCCCACCGGCTGCTCCGCGAGGTCGCCGTGGAGAGCGGCCGGGCCAGGAGTCTGGCGGACGCGGCTCCCGGTGTCGTGGCGCGGATCGAGACGGCGCTGCACCCGGAGTTCGCCGCCATCATGCATCGGCCGGCGGCAGACCCCTCCTTCCAGACTCTCGCCTCGGCCCCGTCGGACAAGGCCCCGCCGCCAATCGCCGCCCACACCAGTCTCATCTCGGCGATTCGGGCAATTGGGGAGCCCCTCGATGTGCTGCTGGGAGATTCAGGTTGGCTTCGGGGTCGGCTCCCTGACCGGGAGGTCGAGTACGTGCGCCGTGCGCGCATCGACCTGGTCGTGCCGATCGCGATGGCGCCCGCGCAGAAGGAGGCGCTGCTCGCCCTCGGAGCCAAGCGCTCCGAGGAGCCGTACACGCGCGACGATCGCGACATGCTCGCGGTCATCGCATCCAACCTCGGGCTGCTTCTCGAAAGACCCGATGCCCCGGCCCCCCACGCGAAGGAGGGATTGGAGGAGTGCCCGGAGTGCGGTGTCTGCTACGACACAGGGGCAGGACAATGCGCAAAGGACGGCGCCGCGCTCGCGACCGTTCACGTGCCCCGGATCCTCGCGGGCCGGTACCGACTGGAGCGGCGCCTGGGCAGCGGGGGGATGGGTGCGGTGTACGAGGCGGCAGACAGCGCGCTGGCCCGGCGGGTCGCGCTGAAAGTCATCCGGGAGGATCGGCTGGGAAGCTACGGAGCCGCGCAGAGGTTCCAGCGCGAAGCGCGCGCGGCGGCCGGGTTCCGGCATCCCAACGTCGTGACGGTGCACGACTATGGGATCGAGGCCGGGACGTGCGCGTTCCTGGTCATGGAGCTGCTGGAGGGCGCGACTCTCCGCGACGTGCTCCGGGGGCGACAGCGGCTGGAGGCCGGCGAGGTGGTCGGGGTATTCGACGGTCTCTGCGGCGCGGTGGAGGCCGCCCACCGCCGTCAGTTGATCCACCGCGACTTGAAGCCGGAGAACATCTTCCTTTCCTGCAGCCCCGGCGGGGACGGCCAGACGGTCAAGGTCCTCGACTTTGGCATCGCCAAGTTCCTCCCCGGTTCCGAGGAACGGGCGGAGCCGGCGAGCCTGGGCGAGACCGACGTCGGGATTCTCGTCGGCACACCCGGTTACATGTCGCCCGAACAGTTGCTCGGCGAGGAGCCGGCCGTGTCGTGGGACCTCTGGGCACTTGCCGTCACCGCCTACGAAACGCTGACGGGTGTCCTCCCGTTTCCCTCAGCGAGCAAGGCGGAGTGGCGCCGTTCGGTGCTTGGCGGATACACCGTCCGACTGAGCCAACACCTGGCGGAATCCGCCGGCGTCCTGGGAGGAGTTCTTTACACGCTCGCTCGGAGCGGACCGCGCGACGCGCCCGGGGTCGGCGGCGGAGTTCCTGCGGGATCTGGAGCAGGCGCTGAGCCAGCCCATGCCGCCGCGCCCGGCCAACGCGACGAAGCGGTAGCGGTCGGCCGGAATGCGACCGGCGAACCCGGCGACATCCATCGGTTGTGCCGGAAAGGAACCGGCGCGGGTTGCCGAGGGGCCACTGTTCATGTCACGTCCGTGCGGCCCGCACGGGTTTGCCGGACACGAGACGGTGACGGCGGCGGGGCCCGGTGCGGAACCGCGGAGACCGCCTCGCGACGACACATGATCGCGTCGCGGCCTTCGCGGTTCAGCGTGCGACCGGATGTCCGCCAGGGCCTACCTGCCTCCGTGACCACGGCCCCGGTGGTCTCGCCGCGCGGCTCTCCGTGCCGACGTGAAGCAGGGGACGGCGTCCTTGCACGGCGTACCGGAACGCATCGTCGAGGCGCTTTCGCAGCTGGAAGCTGGTCCGTGGCCAGCTGCCCGCTGACTGCGGCTACAGGCTCCACCCGCTCCGATAGTGGTGCTGGACGAGCTCGTTCGCCTCGGCCACGTTCGTCACCTTCAGGTTCTTCGCGTCCCACAGCAGGCGCTGGCCCGGGAACATCATCGCCACGTTGCCCAGCAGCACCGTCTCGGTGAACGGCCCCGCGTAGTCGAACGGCGAGGTCGCCGGCGTCTTGCCGGTAATCGCCTCGATCCAGTTCTGCTCGTGGCTGCCGCTGATGCGCGGCACTGTCTTCTTCGGCCTCTTGTACGCCTGCATCCGGGTCTCCGGGATGAGGCGGGGGCTCTCCGAATACGTCTCCGAGATCAGTTTGCCCTTCGAGCCGACGAAAATCGTCCCGCTCTCTGGCAGCCGCCGGTCGGGCTCGAGCTCCTCCGGGCGCTCGGGCAAGATGCCGCCGTCATACCAGTGAAAGTCCACGGCCGGCAGCTTCTTCCCCCTGGCCGGGAACTTGAAGTGGACGACGGTGGCCGGCGCGAAGCTGTCGTTGTAGGTGACCCGCTGGTTCGCCTTCGTGCCGTCCGGGCGCGGCACCTCCTGAACGATGCAGGCAATCGACGCGAGGACGCTCGTCGGCGCCCCGAGCTTGAGCACCGAGTAGGACGCGTCCATGACGTGGCACGCCATGTCGCCGAGTGCGCCGCAGCCGAAATCCATCCACGAGCGCCAGCTGAACGGGTGGTAGGCCGGGTGGTACGGCCGCATCGGCGCCGGCCCGATCCAGCCGTCCCAGTCCAGGCCGTCGGGCAGCGGCGGCACGTCGGTCGGACGCGGCATGCCCTGCGGCCAGATCGGCCGATTCGTCCAGCAGTGGATCTCCTTCACCTCGCCGATCGCCCCGTCCCGGACCCACTCCTCGATCAGCCGGACGCCCTCGCCCGAGCGCCCCTGGTTGCCCATCTGGGAAACGACCTTGTACTTCCGCGCGGCCTCGGTGAGGGCGCGCGCCTCGGAGACGGTCCTCGTCATCGGCTTCTGCACGTAGACGTGCTTGCCGAGTTGCATCGCGGCCATCGCGATGACGGCGTGGGCGTGATCCGGCGTCGCGACCAGGACGGCGTCGATGTCCTTCTGCTTCTCCAGCATCACGCGGAAGTCCTTGTAGCGGACCGCGTTCGGGACCCTGGCGAGCAGCGGCTCCTTCTGCGAGGCCATCCGCTTCACCGCGGCTGCGCTCTCGTCGACGTCGCAGAGCGCCACGATGTTGCAGTTGTCGGCCTTCAGGAGGGCGTTCGCGTTCGACGTGCCCATCCCGTGGACGTAGCCGACGATCGCGACATTCGGACGGGCGCTCGGCGCCGCCGCCTGGAAGCGCGGACCGCCCAGCACGCGCCGCGGCACGATCATCACGCCCGCCGCGGCGGCCACGCCGCCGACGAACGCCCGGCGGGAAAGGAAATTCGGAGTCTGACTATCGTCCATGGCGTCTCCCCGTGTTCGGGAACGCGCGTCCCGCGCACTCCCGTGTTGGACAAGCGCATCAACGGGCGTCGAAGACGAACGGCGGTGACACTCTATCGGAGAGTGCCCCCGATCCGCAACGCACTTGATGCGCGCCCCCCAACCGTAAACGGCGTTCGAGTGGCTCGAACGAGGCTACACGGAACGCGACGGCCTGATGGCGTGGGTGCACATCTACACCGACCTATTCGTGCCGGCTCTTGCCCGCGATCCTCGGTTCGACGCCCTGCTGGAACGGATGCACCTGACCGACGTCGCGAGCTCTGGTGTCACGATGCGTCCGTCGCGCGTCGTCCCGGGACCTGGCGTTCCGCCAGGAAGCCCGGATTAGGCCCGGGATGGTCGCTATCGCCGCAGGTCCTTGAGCACCACCACGTCACGCGCCGTGATGCTGCGCACCATCGCCAGGAGCTTGCCGTCCGGGGACCAAGCGTGGGCGGTGATCGGGTCGCCGGCGGCGACGCTGGAGACGCGGGTGGCCGTGCCGCCGTCGATCGGGTGACGCCAGATGCTCGGAGCGCCGCCCGTCATCTTCACGAACGTGACCGCGCGTCCGTCTGGAGTCCAGGCCCACGAGTCGCTGCGATCCAGTGAAATCGGCACATCGACCGGCCGGGCGGCGCTGCGCCCGTCTGCCGCGATGACCGCCCGCCGGGTGCGCCCCTCGTTCTGGTCCCAGCACTGAACCAGCAGGAGTGTCCCATCTGGCGACAGCCAGACCGGCCAGCAAGCCGTCAGCGTGCCAAGTTGGGTGCCGTCGGCGGGCTGCAGAAAGGGAGTCGGGGCGCCGCCGTCCATCGGGACCCGGTACATCGGCAGGGATGGCAGGTCGCCGCGCTGGTAGTACACACTCTTGCTGTCACCCGACACCATCGGGCTCCAGTCCGCCGGTCCGCTCGTCAGCGGCGTCTGCCGGTCGCCATCGGCGTCCATGCGCCAGATTCGAGTGCCACCGTCCCGGGTCGACTGAAAGACGACGTGCCGGTTGTCGGGTGCGACGCTCGCCGACCCTTCGGCGCCCGACGACGCGGTCAATTGTTGCAGGCCGCCGCCGTCGGGCCGCGTGGTCCATATGCCGCAGTGACCGCCCACGGTTGCCGAGTAGACGATCCTCCCGTCGGCGGTCCATCTGATCGGGTCGGTGGCCATCGTCTCGTGGACCCCGGGCACACGGGCGGCCCGGTCGGGCTGTCCCGCCGGGGCCACCCAGAGACTGCCGTGCGATTCGGAGCGGATCGCGACCAGTGTTCGCGCGTCCGCGGTCAGGCTGAGCCGGCTGTAGGCGGCCAGATCGTTGGTGATCCTCCGGACGGTCCCGGCCGGGTAGTCCACGAGCCACACCTGTCCGCTGGCGTTGACGCCGGAGTCGTCTGCCGTGATCAACAGGCCGGCGGCCGCAGGCAGCCAGCGGATCGCCGTCACATCGTCCCACCGCTTGGAGCCGATGAACTGCGCGGCGCCCGTGTCGGGGTTCATGGCGAGCAGCGCAACCTTCCCGAGGGGTTTGTCGTACGCTGCGGCCGCGATCACCTTCCCATCGGGCGACCAGGGCGCGGCGGTGAGCAGGAACTCGGTGGGTTTCTGGCGAACGGCGAGCGTCCGTTCGCCGGTGCCGTCCGCGTTGGCGACGAGCAGCTTGGCGGAGTTGCCCGGGAACCCCCTGACGAAGGCGAAGTGCCTGGCGTCGGGTGAGAAGCCGGGCTCCGTGTCGACGTCCTCCAGCAACCTGCGCGGCGTGCCGCCGAGGACCGGGACTTCGAACAGGGTCGCGACGCCGCCTCCCGTCTTGTAGGCGATGTAGCAGAGGCGGTTGCCGTCCGGCGTGAAGGTGGCGCCGCGGATCTGGATATCGTCGGGCGGCACGACCTGCACGGTGGCGGAGCCGTCGACCTGGCGAACGCGCAGACCCTGGCGGCCCTGTTCGATGAAGGCTTGCGCGACGTAGCGGCCATCGGGCGAAATCGCCACGGCGAGCCCGGCGTTCCCGTCGCTTGTCAGGCGCGTGAGGTTGACCTCGCCAAACGCCCGCGCGGCGGTCGTCGCCTCGGGCACCTTCGTTTGTCGCGACACCAACATGCCTGCCGCAACCAGCGCACCGGCTGCCACCACCCCGGTGGCCCAGATCCACCAGGGCCGCCGCCTGACCAGCGATGCCGGGCCGGCGCTGGTCAGCCGCAGTTCGCCCGAATCGAGATCCTCCTTGAGAACCTCGAGGTCGTTCCTGAGGTCCTTGGCCGTCTGATACCGGTGTTCGGGGTCCTTGCTGAGCGCGTGCTTGACGATTCTGGCCAGGTCGCGCGGCAGTTCAGGCCGCAGGTCCGTCACCGAACTGGGCGTGTCCTTGAGGATCGCGGAGATCGTCGAGACACTTGTGTCGCCCTTGAACGGGCGCTCCCCCGTGGCCATCTCGTACAACACGACGCCGAGCGAGAACACGTCCGACCGCTGATCGACCGGTTTGCCTTCGGCCTGCTCGGGCGACATGTACGCGACCGTGCCAAAGATGCGTCCTTCACCAGTCGCATCCATGGTCGGCTCCAACCCGTCTGGCGCCGGCTGCCACGCCTCCTTCAGCTTCGCCAGGCCGAAGTCCAGGACCTTCACCCGGCCTTCCACCGTCACCATCACGTTCGTCGGCTTCAGGTCGCGGTGCAGGATCCCGCGCTGGTGGGCGGCGCCGACGGCGTCCGTCAGCGGGATGGCGATCTTGAGCAACCGGTCGAGCGGCAGGCCGCGGGCAGGAATCACGTCGCGGAGCGTCTGCCCCTCGATGAACTCCATCGCGAAGAACGGCACACCGCCAGATTCCTCCACCGCATGGATGGTGACGATGTTCGGATGATTGAGGGCGGCGACGGCCTTGGCTTCGCGCTCGAATCGATCGCGGCGTTCGGCGTTGTTGGCGGCCTCGACCGGCAGCACCTTGACGGCGATGTCACGCCCGAGACGGCTGTCGCGGGCGCGGTAGACCTCGCCCATTCCGCCGGCGCCGATGACGGCAACGATCTCGTACGCACCGAGACGAGAGCCGAGGGCAAGAGTCATGGTGGAATAGCAGGAGTATAGCACCAGGACGTACTGCATCGCCTCACGCCGACCGGGACGGATTCCGGTTCAGGCTGGCCGAGGCGTGCCGAAGTGACAGCAGTGTAGGACCGGACACTCGCCGGGTGCCGACCGGCCCGCCGAGAGTGATGGCCCGACGATCATCGCCCCGCCGGCGGGTCCTTCGGCGGTCCCGCCGTCTCATCCCAGTCCGTCCACGCGACGCCCGTCGCGTCGAGGTAGCTGTCGACCGCCTGTCCAACGGTGGGGAAGAAGCGCTCCGCACCAATCTGGTCGAAGAGCCCGTAGCGTTTGAGCCGATCCTTCACGGGGCCCTTCATCTCCGCGAAGCACAGGTCGATGCCTTCCCGGCGCAGGTCCTCGTCCAGGTCGAGGAGCACGTCCGCCGCGGTGAGGTCCACGTCGGTGACGGGCTCGGCGGCCACCACGACCCACCGCGTCTTCGTCGGGGCGCTGGCGACGGCGGCGCGCACGTGGTCGTGAAAGACCTCCGCGTTGGCGAAGAAGAGCTGCGCGTCCCAGCGAAAGAGCACGAGGCCCGGGATCCGCCTGGCCTCGGGATGCCGGGAGACGTCGTGATATCCCTTGAGCCCGTCGACCCGCCCGAGCACGGCATCGTAGGGGTGCCACGCGCGCCACACGAGGGCCATGAGCGCCAGGCCCACGGAGATGAAGATGCCCTGCACGACGCCGACCAGCGCCACGCCCAGGAAGCACACGATCGAGAGCGCGAACTCCCCCGGCCGCAGCCGGTAGAGGCGCCGGACGCCGACCACCTCCACGAGGGAGAGGCACGCGGCGATGACCACGGCCCCCAGTGCCGCGTGCGGCAGGTTCGCCAGGAGCGCTGGAGCGTGGACCAGGAGGACCCCGACGCACACCGCACCGACGACGCCCGCGACCTGCGTGCGGGCTCCCGCCGTTTCCGCCACGGGCGTCCTCGACGCGCTGCTGCTCACCGAGAACCCCTGGAAGAGCCCCGCTGCGAGGTTGGCGGCGCCCAGGGCCACCAGCTCCTGGTTGGGGTCCGCTTCGTACCGGTTGCGGAGGGCGAAGGTCCGGGAGAGCACGCTCATGTCAGCGAAGGAGACCAGCGCCACGGCGACGGCACCCGCGAACAGCGCTCCGATGTCGCCCGCGGAGACCGGCGGCAGCTCGATGGCAGGCAGGCCCTGCGGCATGGGGCCGACCACCGAGAGCCCCGTCTGCGCGGAGAGGTCGAAGAGGCCTTCCGCGACGGTGGCCGAGACCACCGCGATCAGCACCGCTGGCACCCGAGGCATCCATCGCCTGAAGACGAGGATCAGCGCAAGACACCCAAACCCCACGAGGCAAGCCGTGGGGTTCGTCCGGCCGCCGGCGATGCCCGAAACGAGGCCCGCCGCCTCCGCCAGCAGCGTGTCGCCGCTGACGTCGAACCCGAGCACCTTGGGCAATTGGCCGACCAGCACCGTGAGTGCGATCCCGTTGAGATAGCCGTAGCGGATGGGCTTCGAGAGCAGGTCGGTGACGAATCCGAGCCTCGCGATGCCGGCCCCCACGCAGAGGGCGCCCGACAGAACGGCGAGCGCGCTCGCCAGCCCGGTGGCCCTCACGGCGTCCCCCGCGGCGAGCGGCAGCACCGTGGCGGCGATGAGGCCCGCCAGCGCGGAGTCTGGCCCCAGCACCAGGATGCGGCTCGGTCCGAACAGGGCGTAGGCCAGAAGCGGGACGATGGTGGCGTAGAGACCGTTGATCGCGGGCAGGCCGGCCGCTTCCGCATACCCCATGCCCACGGGGACGAGGATCGAGGTCAGCACGAGGCCCGCCCCGATGTCCCTGGCGATCCACGACCGCTGGTAGGCTCCGAGCATCGAGAGCCCTGGGACCCAGCGCCGCAGGCCGGTCGGCCTCGCCTCCCGGGCAAAGGGGTTCACCGAAGGACCGGTCACCATGTGTGCTCCCAGCCGGAGCCGTCGATTCAGCAGGCGCCCCAGCGAGACCGCCGCCCGTCGGATGCTAGCACGGGGCCAGCCGCGGGCACACCCGCACGGCCGTTGCGACGCCCGCGGCGGTCGCGGGCGGGTTGACGGGCCGGAGGCCAGCGCGGAGAATGCACCGGGCGGCGGTCTCGCGGAGGCCGGCCATGTTCGGGAGACAAGAGGAGTCCTCGTGACGAAGGTCCGGTTCTTTCACGTCGCGCCGAACGGCGGGCTCGAGCCGCAGCCGACGCTCGATGCCGCGCTGGCCGCCCTCGGCGCCGACGGCTTCCTCTGGCTGGACTATGTCGACCCGTCGCGCGAGCAACTCGACGCGCTGGTGGGGCCGCTAGGCATCCACCCGCTCTCGATCGAGGACTGCTTCGACGATCAGCAGGTCCCCAAGATCGACCTGTTCCCCAACAACGCGTTCGTCCTGGTCAACGGCTACAGCTACGGCGCGCAAGCGCTGGCGACCGACGAGCTGGACTTCTTTCTCGGCAAGAACTTTCTCGTGTCGGTGAGCAGCCACGGAGTTGCGGGCGACCTCTTCCAGGAGAGCCTCGACAGCCGGGTCGGCCAGGACATCGAGACCGCGCGCAAGGGGCCGGACTTCCTGCTGCACACGATCCTCGATTTCGTCGTAGACGGCAAGTTCGGCGCGATCGAGGCGCTGGAGGACGACATCAACGCCGCCGAGGAGGCCATGCTCGCCAACGCGCCGGCGTTTCACCTGCAGGACCTGATGCACCTGCGACGGGCCCTGCTCGCGCTGCGCAAGAGCCTCTATCACGAGCGTGAACTCCTGATCAGGATCTGCCGTCGCGACTGCCCCTTCATCTCCGAGGCCTCGATCTATCACTTCCGCGACATCTACGACCACCTCGCGAAGTTCTTCGAGCTGGTCGAGATGAACCGCGACATCGTGACCAGCCTCACCGAAATGTATCTCTCGCTCATCAACAACCGGATGGCGCTCGTGGCCAACCGCACGAACCGCACGGTGCGGCGGCTCACGCTGATCACCACGATCTTCATGCCGCTCACGCTGCTCGCCGGGATCGGCGGCATGTCGGAGTGGAGCATGATGACCGGTCCCGAGAACTGGCGCACGGCCTACCCGGCGTTCCTCGCGGGCACGGCCGCGATCGGCGTCGCCAGCTTCTTCGCGCTGCGCTGGATCGAGTCGCGCGGCGCGGACCGCACCGAGTAGCGCCCACATTTGAAGCGCTGGTTGGTGCCGGTGGGCCAGAGGGAGTAGAAAGGAAGGATGGGAAGACAGCCAGCCGTGTTGCTCTACGTGCTCGTGCTGGTAGCCGTCGTGGTGGGCGTGGACGTCCTGTTCTTCAGGAACCGGTTCTGGGAGCGACTGATGGTGAACGTCGGGATCGTCCTGGTGTTCGCGGCGTTCTACTTGCGGCTCCTGAATCGTCCGTGAACACGTCCGCCGCCGCGCAACGGCCCGCCGAGCCAGACGGCGACCACGCGGTACGTCACCTCGCCCACCTCATCCGCAGCACCTCATCTGGCTGCGCGACCGCTGGCACCCCGAAGGCCGGCAACCGGGCCGGAACTTGCCACCACCTGCGTTCTGCGTGAGACTGGAATTCAGCGGGTCCCCGACAAGTTTCGTCTTCGGACCAGGAGGTCACGGTGAGCCATTCGAAGCGACGTTCGTGCGCCCTCGCACTGGGGGTATTGCTCGCGTTCGGCACGGCGCAGGCGGCTCGCGCACAGGAGCAGCCGCGCCCCGGGACACCCCAGGCCGGCGAGGCCAAACCGGGCGAGAAGGCGTCGCCCATCCCGCCGGAGAAGAGCTCGGTCACCAAGCATGATCTGACGCTCAACGGGCGGGTGCTGCATTACACGGCCACGGCGGGGACGCTCCTCATCCGGGACGGCGAGGACGATCATCCCTACGGCAGCATCTTCTACGTGGCGTACACCCTGGACGGGGCGGACGCGAACACGCGTCCGCTGACGTTTCTCTACAACGGCGGACCGGGGTCGGCGTCGCTGTGGCTGCACATGGGCTCGGTGGGGCCCGTGCGGGTGGAGACCGACAGCCCGAAGGCGACCGGCCCGGCGCCCTACCACGTGGTCCCGAACCAGTACAGCCTTCTCGACAAGACCGATCTGGTGTTCGTCGACGCGCCGCTGACCGGCTACTCCCGGGCGGTGGGGAAGGGAACGCCGAAGGACTTCACGGGGACGGACCCGGACCTGCGCGCGTTCGACAAGTTCATCATCCGCTATCTGACCGTGAATTCGCGGTGGAACTCGCCCAGGTACCTGTTCGGCGAGTCGTACGGGACGACACGGTCGGCGGGCCTGGCCGATATGCTGCAGGGTGACGGCGTGTCGGTGAACGGCGTGATCCTGCTGTCGTCGATTCTGAACTACAACGTGTCGGCGCCGGGCACCGATCTGCAGGACGTCGGCTACCTGCCGTCCTACGCGGCGATCGCGTGGTATCACAACAAGTTGCCGAACAAGCCGGCGGATATCACGGCGTTCCTGCAGCAGGTGCGCTCGTTCGCCATGGGGGAGTACGCCGCGGCGCTGGCGAAGGGCGATCTGCTTTCGCCGGAAGAGCTGAACGCGGTGGCGACGAAGATGTCGCAGTTCACCGGTCTGAGCGTGCGGTACTGCAAGGAGGCGAAGTTGCGGGTGAGCGCCTTCCGGTTCCGCAAGGAATTGATGCGGACCGACGGCGACATCCTGGGCCGTTACGACGCGCGGTTCGAGGGCACCGACGTGGACGACGCCGGTGAGACGCCCGGCTACGATCCGTCCGACACGGGGATCACCGGCGCATTCGTCACTGCCCTGCACCACTACCTGCTGACGCAGTTGAACTACGAGACGACCGACACCTATCGGCCGAGCGCCGGGAACATCGGCCAGTGGGACTTCCACCACCGCGCACCCGGGACGACGTTCGGCCCCGTGCGTCAGCAGGACAGGCCGGATGTGGCCATGGACCTGGCCGACGCGATGCGGAAGGACCCGAAGCTGAAGGTCTTCTCGGCGAACGGGCTGTTCGACCTGGCGACGCCGTTCTTCCTGACCGAGTACGACCTGTCTCACATGATGGTGACGCCGGAACTGGCGAAGAACGTGGAGTTCACCTACTACCCGTCGGGCCACATGGTGTATCTGAACGTGGAGGCGCTGAAGTCGTTCCGGCACGATCTGGGGATCTTCTACGACCAGACCGACCACTGAGACACGGCCGCGGTCCCGTTTTCACGCCGACGGGCCGGGGGGTTCGTCGAGGTATTTCACGAACACCACCTCGTTCCGGCGCTCGTTGTAGATCAGTTCGTCAGCCATGGCGCGGATGAGCACGAGGCCGAACCCTCCTGGGCGGATTCCTTTCTCTTCGCGCACCGCATCGTGAGCGATCGCATCCGATGCGTTGTTGACAGCTGCATGTGACAGTCCGTCGAACGTAAAGCCGGTGCCTGGGTCGGCGATTCGATAGAGCAGCATCCGGCGTGCACGCAGACACGCGACGCGGACCTTCTGCGCTGGATTCAGGTGGCCACCCCACTCGATGCCGTTCAAGAGCAGTTCGCGAAAGGCGAGACCCACCGACTTGCGGACGTCATCCGAAAGATCGGCCTCGAGCTGTTGAAGGAAGCTCTGGATGCGGTCGACCGCCTCTCGCGTGCATGGCACCAGCAACTCGACCCACTCTGGTCGTGCCGACAGCACGTCGATTCCAGGAACGTCTCGCGCTGTCGCCAGTGCCCGCCTGATCGTATCGACGAGGCGCGGCGGGTCGATGGGTTTCGAGAGGAAATCGTACGCCTGCCCCCGGAGAGCGCTCAGTGCGGTGTCGGTGATATCCACCCCAGTCATGACGATGATCTTCGAGGGCCGTGGTTTCGCAGTACAGCGGGCCAAGACATCGAGCCCCCCGATCCCTGGCAATCGAATGTCCAGCAGTACGACGCCGAAGTCGTGTGCATCTATCTTCTCCATGGCCTCTGCACCGTCGTTCGCCGTGTCACACGTGAAGCCAGTATTGCTCAAGAGCGCTCTCAGGCCTTCTCGTGTCGCATCATCGTCATCAACAATCAGCACGTCGGCATGAGCCATGGACGCCCCCATCCTTGATTCGCGATCGTCATGAGTCGAGTGGTCTTTGGAGAGGACCAACCTTCCGTTCCTTTCGTACCCCGCTTCCGAGGCCAGTCGGGAGTGCTCCGCCAGAGGTTACGCCAAAACCCCCGCTGATGTTCAAGGTTGATGCGAAAAGGGGGATTCGAACCCCGACGCCCTTGGGGCCCCAGCCGTCGGGGCGCGCTATACTCTGCGGCGGGCTTCTGTATTCTTCGTCCAAGCCGGCATTCTTGCGGAGGCATCCGTGAGCCTCGCTCCAGGCACGTCCATCGGTCGATACCGCATCGTCGCCCAGATCGGCGCCGGCGGTATGGGTGAGGTTTACCGCGCGCTCGACACCCGCCTCAAGCGCGACGTGGCGCTCAAGGTCCTGCCGGCCAGCCTCGTGACGGATTCCGACCGCAGGCGGCGCTTCCTCCTGGAGGCGCAGTCGGCGGCCGCGCTGTCGCACCCGTGCATTGCGACGGTCTACGATGCGGACGACGTCGCCGGCGTCTGCTATCTGGCGATGGAACTGGTGGCGGGCGCCCCGCTGACCGCGCGGCTCCGGTCGGGTCCGGTGCCGACGAGCGAGGCGCTGGCGCTAGCAGTGGAGGTGGGGGAAGGGTGGCCTGCGCGCACGCGAAGGGGATCGTGCCTCGGGACTTCAAGCCGGCGAACGTGCTGGTCGACACCGAGGGCCACGCGCGGCTGATCGACTTCGGCGTGGCGAAACTGCTGGAGCCGGGGTCGGGAGAGGCAACGACGGACCTGGCGACGCGTGCGGGGCACGTGGTGGGAACGCCGGCGTACATGGCGCCGGAGCAGGCGCGCGGTGCGGCGGTGGATGCACGTGCGGACGTGTTCAGCTTCGGGCTGCTTCTCTACGAGTTGCTGACGGGCCGGCGGCCGTTCGACCGCGGCTCGTGGCCCGACACGCTCGCCGCCGTGCTGCGCGACGCGGTCCCGCCGCTGGCGGCCACCACGCCCGGCCTTCCGGGCGGTGCGCTGGCCGTGCTGCAGCGGCTGCTCGACCGCTGCCTGGCCAAAGAGGCTTCTTCGCGCCCGGCATCGATGGTCGAAGTCCTCCGGGAGTTGGAGACCATTCGCGGTCTGGCCGCACGCACGGCGAAGGACGCGGGATCGGGAGCGCGCTGGCGAACAGGCCTCCATCGTGGTCCTCCCGTTCGAGAACCTCAGCCCCGACCCGGACAACGCCTACTTCGCCGATGGCTTGACCGAGGAACTCGAGATCGTCGGCGAACACCCCGCGATCATCGCCGCGCTCGCGTACGTGCGTTTTCGACACGTCAACACGGGCTTCGGCCAGGAGGACTCCCTCTCGGAGGCAACGGCCCTCGCTCAACGGGCGCTGGCACTCGACGGCTCGAGCCCGCAGGCGCACGCGGTGCTGGGCCCGATCCTCCTGCTCGACGGAGACGCAGGAGGCGCCGCGCGCCACCTGGAACGAGCCGTGGCCGGAGCTCCCGGCGCTGATGGACAAGGCGCGCGAGAAGCAGCGGGTGTTCGGGGTCTGAGGAGGGCGCCACTGCCGCCCGGGGGGGGCACGAGCCGCGGTACGGCGCTCGCTCTCGGCGCCCTGTGGCTCGGTCTGAGTACCACGGTGGGCGTTCGAAATCTGGATCTGGTGCGGAAGGGGCGGTTAGAGGGGGATTCGAACCAACGCGCCAGTTGATGCCGCCTCGGGAGCGGCTACGTCTCGTCACCGAGGGCTTCGCCTTTCTTGGGTGTGACCAGCGCAAGCGTCGCTCCCTCAGGGAGCGGATGGGGCGGCGCGTCAACTTCCTCCAGCGGTGGCCGTCTCAGCGCGCGAGCCAGAAGGCCCTCTACCGATCTTCGGACAGCGGGCAGTGCCGAACATCCATCGTGGAGCGAACGCGTGTCCTGCCGCGCCGAAATCCGCTACGATGGACGGTCGCTGGAGGCCGACTGCAGCGCGTGTGATGTCTCGCGAGGAGGAGCGATGAGCAGCTTCGAACTGGCGGCCGATGGCGTGCACCCGGGCCGTGTGCCGGCGCACACTCTCGAATCGGGCGCGAAGATGCCGTCGATTGGTTTGGGCACCTTCGGGTCGGACCGGTTCTCGGGCGAGGCGGTCGCGGGAGCGGTGCGCGGCGCTGCCGAGGTCGGCTACCGGCATTTCGACTGCGCGGCCGTGTACCGGGAACGAGCGCCTCATCGGCGAGGTGTTCCGGGATCTCCAGCGGAGCGGGCTCGCCCGCAGCGAGTTCTGGGTCACCTCGAAGCTCTGGAACGACAAGCACGGCGAGGCGGACGTCATCCCGGCCTGCGAGCGCACGCTGGAGGATCTCCAGCTCGGCTACCTGGATCTCTACCTGATTCACTGGCCGTTCCCCCACTACCACGCGCCGGGTGTGGGCGTAGCGTCGCGCGATCCGCACGCCCGGCCGTACCTGCACGAGCACTACATGAAGACATGGCGTCAGATGGAGAGGCTCGTTCGCACGGGGCTGGTCAGGCACATCGGCACATCCAACATGACGCAGGCGAAGCTCGAGCCGCTGCTGCGCGACGCGGAGATCAAGCCTGCTGCGAACGAGATGGAGCTGCACCCGCACTTCCAGCAGCCCGAGCTGTTCGAGTTCGTCCGCTCCCGCGGGCTCGTCCCGATCGGGTTCTGTCCGATTGGCTCACCGGCTCGGCCCGATCGCGACCGGACGCCGGACGACACCGTCGACACCGAAGACCCGATCGTCGTCGGCCTCGCCCGTCGGCTCGGCATCCATCCCGCGGAAGTGTGCGTGAAGTGGGCCGTTCAGCGAGGACAGGTGCCCATCCCGTTCGCCGTGTCGCGCGAACAGTATCTCGGCAACCTGCGCGCGGCTGTTGGAGACCCGATGACCGAGGCGGAGATGCGGTCGGTCGCCGGCATCGACAAGCGATGCCGGTTGATCAAGGGGCAGGTGTTCCTGTGGGAGGGGGCCCGCGGTTGGGAAGACCTGTGGGACGAAGACGGGACGATTGCCGGCGTCTGAACGGGTCCACCGGGTGACGTCATGGCCCATCGCTACATCCTCGCGATCGACGTCGGCACCTCCAGCACCAAGACCGTGCTGTGGGACGATGACGGCCGCTGCCTGGCCGAAGCGTCGCGGGCCTACGCGCTCGAGCGTCCCGATCCAGTCTGGGCGGAGATCGACGGCCGCGTGTGGTGGGACGCCGTCTGCGAGACCACGCGGCAGGCGATGGCGGAGGGCGCGATCGACCCGAGCGACGTGGCGGGTATCGGCGTGGCCGGCATCGGCTGGACCTTGCTGCCAGTGGACCGTCGCGGCGCACCGCTGTCGAAGGCCATGACCTGGCTGGATCGTCGAGCGGAGGAGGAGGCGCAGCGGTTGCGCAACGCCCTCGACGCCGATGCTCTCGTCAACCTGTCTGCCAACCCTCTCGACGCGGCATACGTCACGCCCAAGCTACTGTGGCTGCAGGCCCACCGCCCCGACGTCTTCGATGCCGCGTACCGGTTCCTCGGCTGCACTGGCTACGTCGTCCTGCGGCTGACCGGCGAGTTCACGTGCGACTTCACGCAGGCGTACGGCTGTCACTTCTTCGACATCCGGCGCGGACGCTGGTGCGAGTCGACGGCGCGTCGGCTGGGGATGCCGATCGAGAAGATGCCGCGGTTGGCGGCGGCAACTGACGTCGCGGGAGTCCTGCAGTCCGAGCCGGCCAGCGAACTGGGCTTGCCTGCCGGCGTTCCCGTGATGGTCGGATGCCTGGATGCCGCCGTCGGCGCACTGGGAGCGGGAGTCGTCCGGGTCGGGCAGACGAACGAGCAGGGGGGGCAGGCCGGCGGGATGGCGATTGCCCTGGCCGATGTCGTGGTGGAACCGCAGCTGATCTGCTCGCACCACGTCCTGCCGGGGCAGTTCCTCCTGCAAGGGGGGACTGTCGGCGGCGGGTCGCTCGGCTGGCTCAGGAACGTGCTCGGACCGGTGCAAGGGACCGACGCCGAGGTGTTCGCGTCGTTCAGCGCGCAGGCCTCGACGAGCGAGCCCGGCGCCGGAGGCGTGATCTTCATCCCCTACATGGCGGGCGAGCGGACGCCGCTGTGGAACAGCCGCGCGCGCGGCGTGTTCCTCGGGTTGAGCTATGCGACGACGCGCGCCGACGTGCTGCGGGCAATCATGGAAGGCTGCGCGTTCGCTGTGTACGACAACGTGAAAGTCGCCTCGCAGCATCGCCTCGAGATCGCGGAGTACCTGGGATCGGGCGGGGCCGCGCGCAGCGACGTGTGGTGCCAAATCAAGGCGGACGTCTACGGTCGCCCGTTCTGTGTGGCCGTGCGTGCCGACGGAGGCGAAGGGGGACATTCGCTGGGCCTGTACGCCTTGACCGCCCAGGCCGTCGGCCTCGGCGGCCAGGCTACCGAGACCGTCGAACGCCTGTTGCCGAAGCGGCGCGTGTTCGAGCCATCGCCGGTCCGCCACGCGTTCTACGACGAGGTGTTCGAGGTCTATCGGAGATCCTCGCGGATGCTGCTGCCGGAGTTCGACGCGCTCGACACGATCCGCCGCGGGAGGAAACGATGAAGGCGCTGGTGCTGGAAGACCGAGGAAGGATGATCTACAAGGACGTGCCGACGCCCGAGCCGGGAGTTGGGGAGATCCTGTTGGAGGTGCGGGCCGCGTCTATCTGCGGGTCGGACATCATGCGATTCGCGAAGGGGCACCGGATGTACGACCTTGTCCTGGGGCACGAGTGCTCCGGGGTGATCGCGAAGGTGGGCGACGACGTCAGTCAGTCCCTCGTCGGGCGGCGGGCCGCGCTCATCCCTGTGGTTCCGTGTTTCGCCTGCGAGCAGTGCCACGCCGGGCGGTACTCGGCGTGCCACTCGTACTCGTTCATCGGCTCGCGGCAGCACGGCGCGTATGCCGAGTTCGTCCTCATGCGCGAGCGCAACGCGCTCCTCCTGCCCGACAGCGTCGAGTTCGAGACGGCGGCACTGATCGAGCCGTCCAGCGTTGCGCGCCACATCCTGGACCTCGGCAGTTTTGAACGCGGCCAGAGCGCCGTGGTGCTCGGCGCCGGGTCTGTCGGACTGATGGCCGTGCAGTGGCTCAGGATCCTCGGGGCGCGGCTGATCATCGCGAGCGACGTGGTGGACGAGAACCTGGAGGCCGCTCGCGAGCTCGGAGCGCACGCCGTGTGCAACCCGTCGTCCGCCGATCTGGTCGCCGAGGTGAGGCGGTTGGCCGATGATGGCGTGGACCTCTCGATCGAGGCGTCCGGCTCCCCGAACGCGCTCGCGCAGACGGTTCCGATCACCCGTCCCCGGGGCAACGTGGTCTGCGCCGGCAACCAGCCCCCCGACGCCAGCCTGCCGATGTCGTTCGTCGAGGACCTGATGCGCCGGGAGCTGCGGCTCACCGGCTGCTTCATGTCGTACTCGGCCCCGTTCCCTGGGCACGAGTGGGTCGATGCGGTCGAGGCGATGCAGCGAGGGCTGCTGCGTGTCGACCCGTTGGTGTCGCACCGGTTTCCGCTGTCGGAAGGCGCGAAGGTCTTCGAGGACATCGCCGCCCGGCGACTCGCATTTCGCAAGATCGTGCTGCGTCCGGAGTAGAACATGAGTCTCGTCAATCCCTTGCCCTGGCTGCTTCGCGCGCGCCGCGAGCGCTTCGCCGTCGGCGCCTTCAACGCCAACACGCTCGAGCAGGTGCAGGCAATCGTGCTGGCGGGCCAGGCCGAACGGGCGCCCGTGCTGGTTCAGTTCAGCCACCGCGCCGCGCTCCACGTCGGACACGGCGACGCAATGCTCGGCATCAGGTACATGGCCGCGATCGGGACGGTGGCGGCCGAGAGCGTCGACGTGCCCGTCGCCCTGCACCTCGATCACGCCGACGAGGCCGAGGTACGCGAGGCGATCGCCCTCGGGTTCACGTCCGTGATGCTCGATGCCGGCGACCTGCCCTTCGACGTTCACGTTCGCCTCGCGGCGGCACTGGGCGACTTCGCGCACTCCCGGGGTGTCTGCGTCGAGGCGGAAGTGGGCGAGGTGCCGCGGGCGGATATCGACGGGGCGGCGGACGGGCTCGAACGCCTGACCCAGGCCGATGACGCGGCGCGCTTCGTGAAGGAGACGGGCGTCGATTCGCTGGCCGTCGCGTTGGGTTCGGCGCACGCGGTTCGCCAGAAGTCCCTGGGTCTCGACCTCGACCGGCTGCGGTCGATCACCGCGGTCGTGGACGTCCCTCTCGTGCTGCACGGGTCATCAGGCGTGACCGACGAGTGCGTCTGCGAGGGAATCGCGCTGGGACTGTGCAAGGTCAATGTGGCGACGCAGCTCACCCAGGCGTTTACCGGCCGCGTGCGCGAGGTGTTGGCCGACTCGCGCGAAATCGACCCGCGGCGCTATCTCGGGCCCGCTCGAGATGCGATGGTGGAGCGGGTGAGGGAGCGCATCCGCTTCTTCGGGGCCAGCGGGATGGCGCAATCATGATCCTCTGCGTGAACCCCAACGCCGCCATCGACAAGACGATCGTCGTGCCAGGGTTCCGCCTGCACGCGATTCAGCGCCCCGAGCGCGTCATCGCCATCCCGGGCGGGAAGGGCTGCAACGTGGCGCGCGCGCTCAAGGCTCTCGGCGAATCGCCCGTCGTCACCGGGTGGGTCGGCGGATTCGCCGGCCGGTTCATCGAGGCGCGCCTGCACGAGGAAGGCATCGAGACGGCATTCGTGGAGACGCCGTTCGAGTCGCGGACCTGCCTGTCCATCGTGGACCCGACCGGCGGAAGTCCCACCGAGCTGTACGAGAAGGGAGACGACGTGCCGGCGGGGCGCGTGGAGACTCTCGTGCGGTGGTTCGCCGCGTCGGTGGGGCAATACTCCGCGGTCACCCTCTCCGGCAGCCTGCCTCCTGGCGCGCCGGCGGACTTGTATGCCCATCTGATCCGGCTTGCGCGGGCGGCGAGCGTGCCCGTGCTGCTCGACAGCAGCGGGGAAGCGTTGCGGCTGGGGACCGAGGCGTCGCCGTCGCTGGTCAAGCCGAACGAGCAGGAGTTCGCGGGGCTGGTCGGGTGCCCGCCGCGCGACCTTGCCGAACTGGCACGAATGGCCCGTCAACTTGCGGACCGGCACGCAACGCAGTTGGTGGTGTCGCTCGGTGCCGATGGCGCGCTGGCCGTCGAGGGCGGCGGCGTCTGGCACGTACGTCCGCAGCTGGTGCGGGTCGAGAGCGCCGTGGGGTCGGGTGACTGCCTGCTGGCCGGCATCACCAGGGGCCTGGTGCGGGGGCTCGCGCTGCCGGAAGCCGTGAGGGACGGCGTGGCTGTCGGCACCGCGAACGCGATGACCGTCGGCGCCGCCAGGTTCGAGCGGGCGGATTTCGAAGCGGTCCTTGCCGGCGTGGAGATCGTCTCCCTCCGGTAGGAGGGCACTGCCCATCCAACCGAGGATTCCGGCAACGTCGATGGCGACGCCGGTTCACACACGCGGGGAGCAGGACATGTATTCGAGACGCCGCTTCGGTGCGCTCGCGCTTGCGGCGCTGCCCTGGGCCACGGCGTCCAGGTCCAGGATGATCGACTCCAAGGTGCACGGCATCCAGTGGGGCCTGCAGAGCTACAGCTTCACCGGTGCTCCGAAGGAGGGCATCCTCGACCTGGTCATCAAGGCCATGGTCGAGGCCGGCCTGGGTGAGTGCGACATCTACTCGCCTCTGATCGAGCCGCCGGGACTCTCGGCGGCCGTCCGAGGCGGCGCGGCAGGTCCGGGCAGGGGCATGCCCCCCGCGGCAGCGACGCCTGGAGCGCCCGACCCGCGCGCACAGGCTCGAGAACAACTGGCCAGGTGGCGTGCCACGGCGCCGCTCTCCTATTTCGAGGATATCCGCGCGAAGTTCAACAGGGCGGGCAACGTCGTGACGCTCTCCAAGCGCTTCTGGATCAGCCTGGACATCGGCGATGCGACCGGTGGAGGCTGGGACCCGCTGCCGTTCGTGCGGGACCACCACGAACGGATCGCGCTCCTCTACATCAAGGACCGCAAGAAGGACAACACGAGCATGCCGTGGGGCGAAGGCGACACGCCCGTGAAGGAGGTGTTGCGGCTGGTTCGCGGCAGGAAGCTGCCGATCCGGTGCTACGTCGACAACGACTACAAGAGCCCGCTGCCGCGGATAGAGGACGTCAAGCGCTCGTTCGAGTGGGCGAAGAAGGTGCTGGGCTGATCGACTTGGCGAGATGGTCGCGAACGGCCACGCGGAGGCGTCCGCCGCCGATGCCGTGGATGACCTCGACCTGCGTGCGGCCGTCGCGAATCGCACGGTCGAGAAACGCCGGCAGCGCCGCCAGGGCCTCCGTCACGGTCGTCCCGTGCCGGTCGATCGACCGCGGACTCCTGACATCCTGGGAGGGCGCGGTCGGCGGCGGTGTGGTCGCTTCCGGATGCCTGGACTGATTGTCCTGCTGGGTTCGCAGGGTCGCTGGTATCATCCGGGCGACACCCGGGAACCACCGTGCCAATCACGACCGCCCTTCCTCGCGTACTGCTGGTGTTGGCAGGCCTGTCGGCCGCACTCGGCGCAGGCGGGCGGCAGGAGCCCGCGTCCGCCTCTCAGGCCCCACCGCAGCAGCCCCGTCCAACGTTTCGCTCGGGCGTCGATCTCGTCCCGGTCGACGTGGTCGTCCTCGACAACGACCGCCGCCCGGTGAAAGGGCTCCGCGCAGAGGACTTCACGGTGACGGAGGACGGCGAACCGCAGGCCATCGAGACGTTCGAGGAAGTCGACGTGCCGGAGCCCGAGGCCGACGCGCCGGCCTGGATGCGCGAGGTCGCGCCGGATGTCGTCTCGAACGACATCCAGACCCGGCGGCTGGTGCTGCTCGTCCTCGACGACGCCAACGTGGACGTCGAACACGGCGAGACCAAGTCGCTTCGCGAGGTCGCCAACCAGGTCATCGACGGGCTCGGGCCGTCCGACCTCGCGGCCGTCGTGTACACCTTCCTCGGCCGCGTGGAGAGCTTCACGAGCGACCGCCGGAAGCTCCGGGCCGCGGTCGAGGCGTTCACGCCTCATGGCTGGGGGAACGCAGGGCCGCCGCTCGGGTGCCGGCTGCGGCCGGGCGGCTGCGCCGTCGACACGATTTCCCGGGTGGCCGACGTGCTGCGCACGGCTCCGGGCGGGCGGAAACTGCTGGTGTTCATCAGCCCGCAGCTGAGCACCGGCGCCGAAATCTCCGCACGGCCCGACGAGTTCAAGGGCCTCGACGCGATCCACACGATGTTCGCGAACCTCCAACTCGCCAACGTCAGCGTGTACCTGGTACGACCCACGCGGGCTGACGGGCGCCCCCGCCTCGCCGGACGAGATCGGGCTCGCCGAGGCGACGGGCGGACGCCGCGTCCGTGGCACGAACACGCCGGAGGCCCACGTCAGCCAGATGTTCCGCGAGAGCAGCGCGTACTACCTGATCGGCTACCGGACGACGCACGCGCGGCCCGACGGCCGGTTTCGCCGCATCGGCGTCAGGGTCAACCGGCCAGGCCTGGATGTCCGATCGCGCACGGGGTACTTCGCGCCCGAACGCTCCAAGCCGAAGTCCCCGCCTCGTACGGTCGTCCAGCAGGTGGATCAGGCCATCCAGCAGGGGTTCCCGGTGAGCGACGTGCTCCTACGGGCGACCACGGCGGCGTTCGCCGCGCCCGGCGGCAGGACGGCCGAACTCGTCAGCGTGCTGGCGCTGCGCGAGCCCGCGCCGATCGGATCGGCGACGCCGGGGGCTGCCGCTCCGCGAACGCGCGTCGAGGTCGTTGCGGCCGCGTTCGACATGGAAGGCCGGTCGAAGGGCCTCTACCGTCAGACACTCGAGCTGACGCTGCGTCCTCACGCACCCGGCGACATCGAGTTCGAGGTGACGTCGCGACTGCCACTCGCCCCGGGCCGTTACGAGATTCGCATCGCGGCCGTGGTCGACGGCCGCGCCGGCAGCGTGTTCACGACGGTGGAGATCCCTCGTTTCGCGAAGGACCCGCTCAGCCTGTCGGGCGTCGTCCTCGAGAAGCGGCCCGCTCCTCTCGCCTCGTCGAGATCCCTGCTCGCCGACCTGCTGCCCGTGACGCCTACGGCCGCCCGCAGCTTCGGGCCTGGCGACGAGGCGGCGGCGTTCCTGCGCGTCTACCAGGGCGGCACGCGGCCGCCCCAGCCCGTCATGATGACCGTCCGCCTGACGGATGCACACGACGCGGTCAGGACCACGAGCACGTGGCGGCTGCTGCCGGATGCCTTCGCGCGGGCGCGGACCGCCGACGTCACGTGGCCGCTGACCGGGGGAGGGCTCGCGCCCGGGGACTACCTCCTGACTGTCGAAGCGATGGCGGACGACGGCCGTGCCGTCCAGCACCTGCGATTCCGCGTGGAGGCCGGCGAGGCGTTGCCTTAGGGCGGCGCTGCCGGGAAGAACGACGTGCCTGGCCGCGTTCCGGTGTCCAGCCACGAATTCACCGCCACAAGAGCGGTCGCGTACAACCCGGGTCCCGGGGGCGGACGACCGCGAGAGTTGGTGAGTGGGTGGCAGAGGGATGTGTGGGGCGCAGGTCCATCCGATCGTTTGTAAGACCTGTAATTGACACATGTGTTGATTATTGGTATTACATATCAAAGAGGTCCCCGATGGTTGCCGCCGGCCCCATCCGCTTCGTCGAGCAGTTCCACCTGCTCTTCCTCGCCCAGCTCGCCCGGCGGGTGAATCCCTCGCTCTTCGTCCTCAAGGGCGGCTGCAACCTGAGGTTCTTCCTCAAGAGCGTTCGGTACTCGGAGGACATGGACCTCGACCTGGGCGACATTGGCGCCCAGGTGTTCCGGGACAAGGTGGACGAGGTGTTCTCGTCGCGGCCGTTCGCCCAGATCCTCGAAGCCAGGGGCATGGCGATCGACCGCGTGTCGGCGCCCAAGCAGACGGAGACGACGCAGCGCTGGAAACTCGGTCTCCGCGTAGCCGGCGGATCCGCCCCTCTTCCGACCACGATCGAGTGCTCGCGCCTCGGCTTGGACCCCGGGGTGGCGTTTGGCAGCGTCGACCCTCGCATCGCAGGGGCCTACCAGCTGCCGGCGCTGATGGCGAGCCACTACGACGCGGCCGCCGCGTTGCGCCAGAAGGTCGGGGCGCTGGCCGGGCGCAAGGAAACGCAGGCGCGCGACGTGTTCGACGTGCACCTGCTGTTGGCCGGGGGGGCCACGCTGGTTGACCGGCCGGACGTGGACCGAGGCATCCTCGACCGGGCCTGCGCGAACGCGATGGCCGTCGATTTCGGGATGTTCAAGAGCCAGGTCCTCGCCTACCTCGAACCCGACGACCAGCCGCCCTTCGACTCGTCGTCCGCGTGGGACGCCATCGTGCTCGAAGTGGTGGACGCACTCAGGAGTGACCGGCCGTGACGCTGCTGAACGTGCTCTCGGCGGTGGCGTCGATGGACGCGGCGGTCTTCACGACGCGCGAGGCCGCCGCCCGCCTGCGCGTGCCGAACGGCCACGCCAGCGTCTCGCTGGCGCGCCTGGCGGGCGCCGGCCACCTGGTGCGGCTGCGCCGCGGCGTCTGGGCGTTTCCCGGCCGCGTCGATGCGCTGGCCATGCCGGAGTACCTGACCGCGCCGCTTCCCGCCTACGTGTCGCTCCAGAGCGCCCTCTACCTGCACGGCATGATTTCGCAGATGCCGGCGGTGACGTACGCCGTGACGCTGGCGAGGACGAGACGCTACGTCACGCCCCTCGGCGTCGTGTCCCTCCATCACATTCAGCCCACGTTCTTCTTCGGCTTCGAGGACCGTGGCGATGCCGGGGGACGGCTGGCGACGCCCGAGAAGGCCCTCGTCGATTTCCTCTACCTGGCGTCGGCCCGATCCCAGCTGTTTCGCGCGCTGCCAGAAATCGCGTGGCCGAAGACGTTTCGCGTCAACGCGGCCCGCGAGATCGTCCGACGGATCGAACCGGCCCGCCGGCGGTCGTTCGTTGCCGCGAAGCTCGACGCGCTGCTGTCGGCCAGGCGAGGGAGATAGGGAGCAGGACATGTACCTCGAGACGCCGCTTCGGTGCGCTCGCGCTTGCGGCGCTGCCCTGGGCTACGGCGTCCAGGTCCAGGAAGATCGACTCCAAGGTGCACGGCATCCAGTGGGGCCTGCAGAGCTACAGCTTCACCGGTGCTCCGAAGGAGGGCATCCTCGACCTGGTCATCAAGGCCATGGTCGAGGCCGGCCTGGGTGAGTGCGACATCTATTCGCCTCTGATCGAGCCGCCGGAACTCTCGGCCCCCGTCCGAGGCGGCGCGGCAGGTCCGGGCAGGGGCATGCCCCCCGCGGCAGCGACGCCTGGAGCGCCCGACCCGCGCGCACAGGCTCGAGAACAACTGGCCAGGTGGCGTGCCACGGCACCGCTCTCCTATTTCGAGGATATCCGCGCGAAGTTCAACAGGGCGGGCATCGACATCTGGGGGTACAGCGGCACCACGGGCAACACCGACGAGGAGATCGAGCGCACGTTCGCGATTGCCCGGGCGATGGGCGCCAATTACGTGACCACGAGCGTCACGCTCTCGCAGGCGCGCCAAATCGCGCCGCTCGCCGAGAAGCACCGGATCCAGGTCGGGTTTCAGGGCCGCCCCAACGTGAACTCCACCGACCCGGATCAGATCCGCACGCCGCAGGACTTCCTGGACGTCGTGACGCTCTCCAAGCGCTTCTGGATCAGCCTGGACATCGGCGACGTGACCGGTGGGGGCTGGGACCCGCTGCCGTTCGTGCGGGACCACCACGAACGGATCGCGCTCCTCTACATCAAGGACCGCAAGAAGGACAACACGAGCATGCCGTGGGGCGAAGGCGACACGCCCGTGAAGGAGGTGTTGCGGCTGGTTCGCGACAGGAAGCTGCCGATCCGGTGCTACGTCGACAACGACTACAAGAGCCCCCTGCCGCGGATAGAGGACGTGAAGCGCTCGTTCGAGTGGGCGAAGAAGGTGCTGGGCTGATCGACCTCCGTCGACGGGAGGTGACGTGGCGGCGGCGCCGGCCACGTCCTGATTGCCTGCTGAGAGCGTGCTCAGGAAGCACGACGAAGGGCACGGTCAGGTTGCCCTGCCGTGCCCCTGAGACAACGGAGCGGTGCGCTAGTTGAAGATCTCCTTGCCGCGCCCGGCGGAGCCGAGCACGTTCTTGTTCTTCCCGACGATGAGGGCCTTGAGCTCGTCGCGGGCCGGGCCGAGATACTTGCGCGGATCGAACTCCTTCGGGTTCTGCGCGAACGCCTTGCGGATGGCGGCGGTCATGGCCAGGCGGCCGTCGGAGTCGATGTTGATCTTGCACACCGCCGAGGTGGCGGCCTTGCGCAGTTGCGCCTCGGGGATGCCGACCGCGTCGTCCATCTTGCCGCCGTACTCGTTGATCATGTCGACGTATCGCCGCACCACAGACGAGGCGCCGTGGAGCACGATCGGGAAGCCCGGGATGCGCTTCTCGATCTCCTCCAGGATGTCGAAGCGCAGGGGCGGGGGTTCGAGGATGCCCTCGGCGTTGCGCGTGCACTGCGCGGCCTTGAACTTGTACGCGCCGTGCGAGGTGCCGATGGAGATGGCCAGCGAATCCACGCCGGTCTTCTGCACGAAGTCCACCACCTGCTCGGGCTGGGTGTAGATGGACTTGGCCGCCACCACGTCGTCCTCGATGCCGGCCAGCACGCCCAGCTCGCCCTCGACGCTGACGTCGCACGCGTGCGCGTACTCGACGACCTTGCGCGTCTCCTCGATGTTCTTCTCGTAGGGGTGGTGCGAGCCGTCGATCATGACCGACGAGAAGCCGGTCTCGATGCACGACTTGCACAGGTCGAACGTGTCGCCGTGGTCGAGGTGCAGGGCGAAGCGCAGCTTGCTGCCCTGGGCCTTGATCATCTCGAGCGCGCCCTGGGCCATCCAGCGCAGGAGCGTCTGGTCGGCGTACTTGCGCGCCCCGGAGCTGACTTGGAGGATGAAGGGCGAGTCGGATTCGACGCAGCCGTTCACGATGGCCTGCAGCTGCTCCATGTTGTTGAAGTTGTAGGCGGGCACGGCGAACTTGCCGTTCATCGCCGCCTTGAACATCTCGCGGGTATTGACGAGGCCAATCTGCTTGTAGAGAGCCTGCTCTGACATTGCGTTTTGCTCCTGTTGTTCGACGCTCGCCGAATCACACATACATCCCAGACAGAATCATGAACGACGAGGCGGCGGAAATGATCGGGCACGGGCGTGCGGCAAGAAGTTTACCCTGAAGGCGGTGAACACGAAAATGATCGGTCGAGCCGCTTCGCCCCGTTCGCTGGTGCACGCTGCCTGGCAGGACTCTTGCGGCAGGGCTCGGCCATGCCAGCGAACCTCGCCAAGTACCGGACGCTGCTCGCACGCCTTCTCGACACCCATTCGCCGCAGGAGCGAGAGAAACGGGCGGCCTGCGCGTTGGCGCTGCTGCTCGTCTTCGCCCTCGCGACCCTCAAGTACGTCACCGGGGTGACGGTTGACCGTGCACCGTTCACGCTGTACGGCCTGGCCATCGCGATCAGCGCCGCGCGCGGCGGGTTCTCGCCGGCGGTGGTCGCGGCGCTCGCGTCCGTTCTCGTCGGCGGACTTGGCGCGCGGCCGGCTCCGGGCCTGGAGGCGACGCTGACGTTCATCGCGGAGGGCCTGCTGGTCGGGGGCATCGTATCGACGCTGAAGACCCGGCTGCAGGAAGGAGCGGCGCAGCTCCGGGCGAGCGAAGCCGCGTCCGCCACCCGGTTCCGCGCGCTCGAAGCCTCCTCCGCCGCGCAACTGTCCTCGGCGGACGCGACGGTGGCCGAGTTGCGACTCCGCGATCGCCGCGGGCGAGTTCTCGACGCCGCCCTCCGGCATCTCGAGGACACGGCCTCCGAAGCCGCGGTCGTCGTGCTCGACGCCGAGGGCGCGATCGCCGGGTGGAGAAGCAGCGCGACGCGGCTCTACGGTTACTCCCCGAACGAGGTCGTGGGAGAATCCGCCCGCGTGCTGTTCCTGGATGCCTCCTGGCCCGGCGACTTCCCGGCTCTCCTGCGCCGGTCGCTCGAAGCCGGGTCGCTTCGGCGGACGGACGTGCACCAGCGGCAGGACGGCTCGCGTGCAGACGTCGATCTGGAGATCAGGCCGCTTCGGGACGGGGACGCCTCGGGGTTCACGCTCACGGTTCACGACCTTGCCCGGCAGCACGCGTGGGACGAGTACCGACAGGCTGCGGCCCGGGCGGAGGCGACGCTCCAGCAGGAAGTGGACGACGCGCGCGAGCGCCTCGCGGCGCTCGAGAGCCTCACGGACCCGTCGCTGAACCCGCTCGGGGGGAGCGACATGGTGACCGAGCTGCTCGAGCGGCTGCGCGCGACGACGCGCGCCGACGGCGTGGCGTTCCTGCAGCCGGGGCGAGCGGTGCCGGGAGTGGCGGCCGCCCGGGGACTGCGGCCGGCTGGCCGTTCGAAGGGCGGGGATATCGGCCGGCTGACGCCGGGTCGGGTGGAGTTCGTCCACAATGACCCGGCGCGTGTCGAGCAGTTGAGCGCCTTTCGCTGGCCCGGCCCCGTCGCCTCGATGCTCGCCGTGCCGGTGGTACAGGACGGCCAGGTCTGGTCCACTATAGAGGTCGTCAGCGAACGGTCGCGCCAGGTGAGCGACTGGGACGTCGCCCTCGCCCGGGTCGTTGCCGACCGTCTCGCTCCCGTGGTCGTGTTCGACCAGCGTGTGTCACGCGCCAGCGCGTGAACCCGCCCTTGCCCCGCCCGCGGCTACCCGCGCAGCGCCACCACCATGCTCGTGGTCGCGAATCGCGACGGCCATCCCTTTTCGCCGCGCCCCCCGCGTCAACCCGCTCCGGCACTCCGCCCGGAGTGACCTTCACCGACTCATCCCACCCGTGAGGACGCGTTCGGTCGTGCCCACGTTGCAGGCCATAGTCGCCTTTCCTGTGTCGATCTGGACAGGAGTTCGATTGTGTTGACGATCGGGCGGGTCCTGCCCGGTCAGCCGGCACGGGCTGGCGCCGGCGGGCGTCTGCGACGAGCGGACGAAGCTCGCGACCGCTTCGCGCGGGGTCTCGCCGACCACTCCCGCTCGCGCCCTGTCGCTCGGGTCGAGCGCCCCGGACTTCGCGCCCTCCGGCGCTCGGCGGCCCAAAAAACCATCGGACCGGGTTCCTGTAAAAGGCCTGGGACGGCCCCAAAAACTTGGCTCGGCCGCCCCGGCGTGCCGTGATAAATTCGGAAATATGAGGATTTGCACGATGCGGACGATTTCGACGCTCGGTCTTGTCATGCTCTTTCTCGCGATCCCGCTGCACGCCCAGACAGCGAAGCAGAAAGCAAAGGCGCCGTCGGAAGCGCCCGCCGCCGCGCCGGGGGTTGCCGGTCCCAGAATCGACCCTGTTCTCCTGTCTGCGTTGAAGCCCCGCAGCATCGGTCCCGCCGTCATGGGCGGACGGGTGTCGGACATTGCGCTCGACCCCGAGAACCCGTTCGTGTTCTACGTCGGCCTTGGCACCGGCGGCCTGATGAAGACGACCGACAACGGCGGGACCTTCGACGCGATCTTCGAGCAGCAGCCGACCGCGTCCATCGGCGCCGTGGCCGTGGCGCCGTCCGATCCCAAAGTGGTGTGGGTCGGCAGCGGCGAAGCGAACGACCGCAACAGCTCCGGCTGGGGCAACGGCGTGTACCGATCGACCGATGGCGGCGCGACGTGGACCGACGTCGGCCTGAAGAACAGCAGGACGATCGCGCGGGTGGTCGTGCACCCGAAGGATCCGCGGACGGCGCTGGTGGCGGCGGTCGGTGACCTGTGGAGCCCGAGTCCCGAACGCGGGCTGTACAAGACCACCGACGCGGGTCAGACGTGGAACCGCGTCCTCCAGGCGCCCACGCCGTACGACAACCGCGTCGGGTGCGGCGACGTCGCGATCGACCCGGCGAACCCCGACATCGTCTACGCCGCGATGTACGCGCGCCAGCGGACGCCGTGGTCCTTCGTCTCCGGGCCGGACTCCACCGATGGCAAGGACCTGGGCGGCATCTTTCGGAGCACCGACGGGGGCGCGACCTGGAAGAAGCTGACGAACGGGTTGCCCGGTGCCACCGGCCGGATCGGGCTGGCGGTGTACGCGAAGAACCCGAAGATCGTCTACGCGGTGGTGCAGAGCTACGAAGGCGGGACGACGGACATCGACAGCCCGCTGAGCAAGATGGGTGGCGTGTTCCGATCGGAAGACGGCGGCGATACGTGGAAGCGCATGAGCGCTCTCGACCCGCGGCCGTTCTACTTCAGCCAGATTCGCGTCGATCCCGAGAACGACCAGCGCATCTACGTGCTCGGGTTCATGCTCCACGTCTCCGAGGACGGCGGGCGCACGTGGCGCGAGGACCGCTTCAAGAACGTGCATGCCGACAATCACGCCCTCGCGATCGACTCTCGATTTGCCGCCCCCTCGGAAGCGGGGAAGCCCGGCGGGGCGAGACGGCTGCTGCTCGGGACCGATGGCGGCGTGTACCAGAGCTTCGACATGGGCGCGCGGTGGGACGACCTGAACCGGATGGCCGCCGGCGAGTACTACCGCGTCGCGGTCGACGACAGCACGCCGTACCGCATCTGCGGCGGACTGCAGGACAACGCGAGCTGGCTCGGGCCGAGCGCCACGCGCACGAAGGAAGGCATCCTCAACGCCGATTGGATCAACATCTACGGCGGCGACGGCTTTGGCTGCGCCTTCGACTCCGCCGACTCCAGCATCGTCTACGCGGAATCGCAGTCAGCGGATTTCTACCGGCTCGATCTCAACAGCGGGCAGGTGAAGATGCTGCGGCCGGCGCCCGCGGAGGGACAGGCCGGCTTCCGCTTCAACTGGGACTCGCCGCTCGTCGCCAGCCAGCAGCACAAGGGCACGATCTACCTGGGCGGCAACCGCATCTTCGCGCTGACCGACCGCGGCGAGCACTGGCGCATCATCAGCCCGGACCTGTCGGCGCAGGAGCCGGCCAGGATCATGACGACCGGCAGTGGCGCCGAGACCTACGGCGTCGTGTTCACGATCGCGGAGTCACCGGTGAAGGCCGGCCTGCTGTGGGCGGGCACCGACGATGGGAAGGTGTGGATCACCGAGAACGATGGGGGGAACTGGACGGACCTGACCGCGAGCCTGCCATCGACGGTGAAGGGACTGTGGATCAGCCGGCTGGCGGGAAGTCACTTCGATCCGAAAGTGGCCTACATGGCCGTCGCAGGTTTCCGCGCAGGGAACTACGCGCCGCTCGCGTACCGCACCGCGGATGCCGGCCACACGTGGCAGAGCATCGCCGGCAACCTGCCCCCGGATGGCCCGGTGCGGTTCGTCTACGAGGATCCCAAGAACGCGAACCTGCTGTACGCGGGAACCGAGTGCGGCCTCTATCTCAGCTTCGACCGCGGCGGAACCTGGCTGAAGTACCCGAATCTTCCGACCGTCAGGGTCGACGACCTCGTCATTCACCCGCGCGATCTCGACATGGTGATCGCGACGCACGGCCGCAGCCTGTACATCGTCGACGACGTCCGGCCGGTCGAGGAGATGACGCCGGACGTCCAGGCGAAGGACGCGTACCTGTTCGCGCCTCGCCCCGCGTTCGGATTCGAACCCCTGCCCGGCTACGTGGACTCGGAGGGTTCGGCGGTGTTCCGCGGCACCAATCCGCCCGCCGGGGCGATCATCACCGTGTACGTGAAGCAGTACAGCGGCGAACCGGTGAAGATCTCGGTCGCGAACTCCGAGGGTATCCCGGTGGCGAACTTCACGTTGCCGGGGACGCCGGGATTCAACCGGGTGGCGTGGGACCTCAAGCCGACGAAGGACGTGCTGACCGAGTACGGCGGGGAAGGACAGAAGTTCGTGCCGGCGGGCGACTACGATGTGACGTTGACCGCCGGTTCCGTGAAGCAAACGCAGAAGCTGCACGTGACGCTGGCGCCCGGGCTGGAAACGAGGTAGAGGTCGCCCCGGCCGCAAGCCCATGACACTGTGGATCTCGGCCGACGCGCGCCACGTGCCGCTCCAACTGAAGGCCGACCTCGCGGTGGGCGGCATCAACCTGGTCCTGCGGACCGCCCCGAAGTAGGTCGGAACAGCCGGGCTGCCGGCGGGCCCTTCAGCGCGACCTGCGCGACTGCAGGAAGGCGACAAGGGCATCCATCTCGCGTGGCTCCAAGTTGTTGGCGTAGGCGGGCATGTTGTACCCGCCGTTGAGCACGCGGATGACCATCTCGCTTCGCGTGAGGCGGGCGCCGACGTCGGACAGGTCCGGCCCGCGCGTTCCGCCGTGGCCCGAGATCCGGTGACAGAACAGGCACCCTCGCGTGTTGAACACCGCGAGGCCGTCCTCGACAGGGCCGCTCGCGACGCCCGCGACGCCGGCCGACAGCGCCTGGGCGGAAAAGTCCGGGCTCCATCGCGCCTGCACGCCCGCCCGCCACAGCACGCCGACCGATCAGGTCGAACCGGAAGCGCACCGCCGCCAGGTACCCGGCCAGCAGCAACACGCTGCCGCCCACGACGGTCGGCTCCCAGTTCCACGCTGACCAGAACAGCGCCCACCCGGTCATGCGAACTTCCAGAGATAGACCACCGAGAAGACCACCACCCACACCCCGTCCACGAAGTGCCAGTACATCGAGACGGCGTCCACGGCCGCCGGATCCGGTTCTCCCCGCCGCGCCGAAGCGGTGATGGCCAGCAGGATCGCCAGCAGGAGGAGTCCGACCAGCACGTGGAAGCCGTGGAAGCCGGTCAACGTGAAGAAGGTGGCGCCGAACAGGTTGCGGCTGACCGTCACCCGCTCGCGCAGCAGGCGCGCGTACTCGGCGCCCTGGCCCGCCAGGAACAGCGAGCCGAGCGCGATCGTGCACAGAAGCCAGACGGCCGACCGCCCGCGCCGCCGCCTTTTCACACTGACGCCAGCCCGCCACATGGTGAAGCTGCTCGCCAGCAGCGCCACGGTGCAGACACTCGTCCGGACGACGTCGAGCGCACTGGCGGCCGAGGGACCCGGGCCACCGGCGCCGTGATAGAACGCGTAGGCGAGCACCAGCAGGAGGAAGAAGACCGACTCGGAGAAGATGAAGAACATCATGCCGAGCCTGACCGACTCAATCATGGCCGGAACCTCCCGCGTCGGCGTGGTCCAGGTCCCAGAGCGGACGCCGTCCGCGCACCGGGGGCACACGCTCGAAGTTCTCCACCGGCGGCGGCGACGAGGTTGCCCACTCCAGCGTCCACCCGCCCCACGGGTTGTCGCCGGCCGGCGCGCCCCGGCGCAGGCTGAACACCACGTTCCAGACGAAGACCAGGATCGCCAGTGCCAGCAGGAACGCGGAGAGCGACGAGATCAGATGCAGCGTGGGGAGGGGCGGCCGGTCGGGATACGTATACGCCCGCCGCGGCATGCCCAGCACGCCGAGCAGGTGCATCACCAGGAAGGTCCCGTTGAAGCCGACGACCATCAGCCAGAAGTGCCACCGGCCGATCCGCTCCGAGAGCAGGCGACCGGTCATCTTGGGGAACCAGTAGTACGCGGCCGCGAACATGGCGAAGACCGTGCCGCCGAGCAGCACGTAGTGGATGTGCGCCACCACGAAGTAGCTGTCGGTCAACTGCCAGTCGATTGGGATGGCGGCGAAGGTGACGCCGCTCAGGCCCCCGATCGTGAACTGGAGAAGGAAGGCCGTGGCGAACAGCATCGCGACGTTGAAGCGGATCGAGCCGCCCCACATGGTGGCGATCCAGTTCCAGATCTTGATGCCGGTCGGGACCGCAATCAGCATGCTGCTCGCGGCGAACACATACAGGACATCGTCGTGCCGTGCATCGTGAAGATCTGGTTGTAGGCGCCGGGCGACAGGAACGTGCTCAGCGGCCTCATGAGCTGGATGCGCATCAGCAGCGCCTCGGCGACGCCCACCAGGAGGAACGCCGTGGCGCTGACGATGTACATGAGACCGATCTGCTTGTGGTCGATGCTCTCGACCAGGCCGAGCAATCCTCGGGGCGGGCCGCTCGCGCTCATCTCAGGCCCTCCAGGTAGGCGGCGATCGCCCGGGCGTCGTGGTCGGTCAGGCGCATGTCGGGCATGTGGCAGCCGGGCTTGAACAGTTGCGGATTACTGATCCACCGCGCCAGGTTGTGCGGGTCGTTCTCGAGCACGCCGGCGCCCAGCGTGTCGCGGTCCGCCACGTGCGTCAGGTCGGGGCCCACCCGTCCGCCGGCCGGCGTGCCGGCGATGCGGTGGCAGTTCTGGCACGTCCTGGCCTCGAAGATCTTCGCGCCTTCGGCGGCCGCGCCGGCCGAGGGCGGCGGGGGAATCCGCAACTGGCTGTCGGTCTACTCGGTGAAGACCGGGGCCGGGTCCACGACGACGCGAATCCCCATCAGCGCGTGCTGGGCTCCGCAGAACTCGGCGCACGTCCCGAGGTAGGTCCCCTCGCGCTGCGGCTTGATCCAGAGGTAGTTGCGGCGGCCCGGCACGGCGTCCGCCTTCGCCCCCAGGTCGGGCACCCAGAAATCGTGGATGACGTCGGCCGACTCGATTGCGAGCAGCCACGTCCTCCCCTCCGCCAGGTGCAGTTCGTTCGCGGTGACGACCGTCGACGCCGGGTAGTGGTACTCCCACCACCACTGGTGCGCAATCACGACCACGTCCGGCGCGTGCGAGCCGGTCAGCGGCTTCACGATCGCCATCGTGCGCGCGGTCAGCACCAGCAAAACGAGGAGGATGGCTCCCGGCACGACGGTCCACAGCGCTTCGAGCCTCGCGTTGCCCTCGTCCTGGAACGGCTCCCCGGATCCGGGCCGCTCGCGAAAGCGCCAGACCACGTAGACGACCAGGCCGGCGACGATCAGGAAGATCAGCGCGGCGATGGCGAGGTCGACGTAGAAGAGTTGCTCAATCGCCCGCGCCTGTGGCGAGTCGGGGTGAAAGACCGACGTATCCAGCGGTCTCATGGTCCGCCCTTTCCCGCTCGCCGGGCCCGCCGCGCCGCGAGGCGGCACGGCCCGGCGAGACACATGCGGGTCCCCGCGTTACGACGAAACGTCAGGGACGCGGCCCGTTCACATCGGCTCGTCCGCGCTGGGGCCGTAGATCTGCGGCACCGTCGAGCCCATCGGCCGGAGGTAGGTCGAGATCTGGCCGCGGTGGTGGATCATGTCGAGGAGGAAGCCCCAGGCGTTCTCGTACCCGGGTTCGTTCATCACCTCCTGGCCTTCGTAGACAAACGGGACGTTCCGCTCCCAGCGGGAAGCATCGAGGGCGTGGAGTCGGCGCGTGATGTCGTCATGGGCGCGATCGTAGGTCTCGAGAACCGCGGCCATCGTGGACGGCGCAGGCGCCTCGGCCCACTCGAACGTGCCCTTCTCGAGGCCGTCGGCGAGGACGGCCTCCTCGTGGACGATCAGGTGAGCGATTTCACGCGCGGTCCGCGATTTCGGGTCGGGCCGATAGTCGGCCCCCTCGGGGATTCGCGAGAGGACCTTCCTGGTGGCCGCGGCTTCCTTATCCCAGAACTTCAGGAACAGCGCCTTCTGGTCCACGGTGACCTCCACATTCCGCCCGCTGTCGCCGGCTGGCGCGCCGGGCGAACAGGGCCAACCCCGAGCATAAACCCCCGACCTGCCCGGCGTCGAGATGCCGGGGCTATGCTTCCCTTCCCCGCAGGTGTCGAACGAGCACGACGACGACGGCGAGCGCGGCGACGCCCGTGAATGCCTCGGTCAGCAGCTTGCCGTTGGTGGACCACGCATCGTGCGCCCAGCCGGCCGCGCGCAGCATGCCGAGACTGAACAGCGTGTTGATGGCGAAGAACAGGTTGAACTTCGTGGCCGCGGCCGTTTCCAAGGACGAGCAGAAAGCGCTCGAGAAGAACTACGACCTTGTCGAGGAGCAGGTCATGAAGGCCTCATGTCTTTGTGGTATGGTTCGGCCGACGCCGTCGCCCAGCCCGCACTCCGCGCGGCGTCCGACTGCCGAACGAGCCGGTGACCGACGAGACGCCGGCGACCGCAGCAGCCCGCCGGGAGGAACGCACACAATGAACCCACGAGCCCATCGGCTGGTCGTCCTGTTGGCGCTTGTCGCGATTGGCCTCGCCCCGTCCGCACGCGCCGCCGAGTTCGGTCCTTCGAAGGGAGCCCTCGTCATCGTCGGCGGCAACATGCACGACCCGGCGATCCTCACGAAGTTCATCGAGCTGGCCGGCGGCCCGGACCAGCCGATCGTGGTCGTGCCGACCGCCGGCGGCGCGGCCACCTACGACCAGAACTACAGCGGCCTCAAGATGTTCAGGGACGCCGGGGCCACCAACCTGTTCGTGCTGCACACGACCGATCGCAAGGTGGCCGACAGCGAGGAGTTCGTCAAACCGCTGCGCACCGCGCGCGGCGTGTTCTTCGAGGGCGGGCGGCAGTGGCATCTGGCCGACTCGTACCTCGGCACGCTCACGCAGAAGGAGTTGTTCGCCGTGCTCGACCGCGGCGGCGTCATCGGCGGGTCGTCGGCCGGCGCCACGATCATCGGCGACTACATGGTGCGCGGAGACACGAAGACCGCCGACATCGTGATGGGCGATCACCAGCAGGCGTTCGCCTTCCTCAAGAAGGTCGCCATCGACCAGCACCTGCTCGTGCGCAACCGCCAGTTCGACCTGATCCCGCTCATCGAGAAGCACCCCGACCTGCTCGGCATCGGCCTCGACGAGGACACGGCGATCGTGGTGCAGGGCGACGAGTTCTCGGTGATGGGGCGCTCCCGCGTGGCGGTCTACGACATCCACAAGATGATCCCGCCCGACGGGAAGTTCTACTTCCTCATCCCCGGCGACAAGTACAACCTCGAGACGCGGACCGCCACCCGCCCGGGGGCGCGCGGCGCGTCGCCGCTCGACCGCGTCAAGGACGTGCCGTGGGTGAAGTGAGCCGTCGGCGACTCACGATCGAAGGCCGGAGGGGCGTGTAGCCCGTCCTCCGAAGTCCGTTGTGCAGGGTCCCTGGCATGTTCACCACCGCCGATCTGGTCGTCGATGCCCTCGAGCGAGCCGGGATTCGCTACGTGTTCGGCTACCCCGGCGGGCAGAACGTGCGGTTCATCCAGGCGATGGAGGGCCGGGGCGTCGAGTTCGTGCTGGTCACGCACGAGGGCTGCGCCGGATTCATGGCCGACGTGTGCGCGAGGCTGACGGGCCGGCTCGGCGCCTGCCTGTCCACGCTCGGTCCGGGCGCCACCAATCTCGCCACGGGCGTCGGCAACGCGCTTCTCGACCGCGTTCCGGTGCTGGCCTTCACCGGCAAGATGGGCCGCAAGTGGCGCAACCGCACGGTGCAGATGCAGATCGACCACCGCGCGCTGTTCGCGCCGCTGACCAAGTGGACGGCCGAGCTCGACTCGGCGTCGGCCGCCGACACGCTGCGCCGGGCGATGCGCATCGCGCAGGACGAGCAGCCGGGACCGGTCCACCTGGACTTTCCGGAAGACACCGCCGAAGAGGAGGCCGTCGGCGCTCCCGCCCTTGTCGCCGTTCGACCCGCTACTGCGCCGGCGTCGCCGGACGCGCTGGCGCGTGCCGAGGCCGCCATGCGGGCCGCCCGCTTCCCGCTGGTGGCGGTCGGACTCACGATGAACCGCGCGGGCGCGACCGGGGCGCTCGCCGCGCTGGTCGCGCGCCACCAGTTGCCCGTCGTTTGCACGATGATGGCCAAGGGCCACGTGCAGGAAGACGGCGGACACTTCGTCGGCGTGGTCGGCCGGGCGCGGCGCGACGTCGTCGCCGAGTTCTGCCGGCCCGCGGACCTGATCATCGGCGTCGGCTACGACCCGGTCGAGTTCAACTACGAGGACTGGGTGCCCAAGGGCGCGCCCATCGTCCACATCGACACGATGCCGGCCGACCTGGGGCCGACGCACACGCTCGCCTGCGACGTCGTCGGCGACATCCGCCGCTCGCTGGAACACCTTGCCGCCGCCGTGCCGCTGCGGCACCAGTGGGACCTGGCACGCGTGCCGGCGCATCGCCGGAAGCTTCGCGACGCCCTCACGCCGCCGACGACCGCCTTCGCGCCCCACCAGGCGGTGACGACGATGCGAGAACTGATGGCGGCCGACGGGATCCTGACCGTGGACGTCGGCGCGCACACGCACCTGGTGGCGCAGTTGTGGGACCCTCGCGGGCCGGGCCGGCTCATCGTGTCCAACGGCTGGTCGTCGATGGGCTTCTCCATCCCGGCCGCCATCGCTGCCGGGATCGTCTGCCCTGACCGCCAGGTGGTCGCGTGCCTCGGCGACGGCGGCTACCTGATGATGGTGGGGGAGATCAACACGGCCGTCAGGCTCGGCCTGCGCGTCGTCTTCGTCGTGTTCCGCGACCGGTACCTGAGCCTCATCCGCGTCAAGCAGACGCGACGGCGCTTTGCGCTGTCCGGCGTGCAGCTCTACGGCAACGGCTATCGGCCGAGCGACACGCTGTTCGGGGCGCCGGTGGTCGTGGTGGAGAGCGAGCAGGCCTTCCGCGCGGCCTTCTCGCAGGCGCTCTTGGCCAGCGGCCCGGTGGTCATCGAGGCGGTGGTGGACCCGGCGGAGTACGACGAGATCATCTGAGAACGGGCTCCGCTGCGGTTCCAGCGTGGCCGTGAACAACCACTCGCAGGACAGGGCATCGCACGGAGAACACCCCGCTTCTTGAAGGCGATCCTGGTAGCCGGATTCCTCGCTGCCGTTGCCGTGCAGTTTCTCACCGGGCAGGAACGTCCCGCAGAGCAGGCGGCGTCTGGGTTCGACCCCGCGCATATAGGACAAGACCACGGGCGGCGAATCACTGTCTAAGCCGAGAGAGGTGCTATGCGCGTTCTCACCCTCCTGGTCCTCGCGACGCTCGTGAGCCTCGATTCTCTTTCCTCCGCGCACCCGCAATCGTCCGCCGTCACGTCGCAACCCCCGACCGCTCCGGCAGGCCAACTGCCGGCCACCGCGTCCCAGCCTCGCGACCAGCGCCAGACGCCACCGGCGGCCTCCGGCGTCATCCGTGGGCGCGTTGTGTCGGCCGACACCGGCGAAGCATTGCGCCGTGTCCGCGTGGATCTGAGCGCGAGCGAGCTGAAGAGCGCTCGCGCCGTCGCCACAGACGGCAACGGGCGGTTCGAGTTCCGCGGACTCCCGGCTGGCCGGTTCCTCGTGCGCGCTTCGAAGACCGGCTACGTCACGCTCGCCTACGGCCAGCGTCGTCCCTTCCAGGGCGGTCGGCAGGTCGAACTGACGGCTGGCGAGGTCGCTGAAGACGTCTCCATCGCGCTCCCGAGGGGCGCGGTGATTGCCGGGAGAATCATGAACGACGTCGGGGAGCCCGTCGCGGACTTCCGGGCCTCTGCGTTTCGCCTGCGCTACCGGGCGGGCCGCCGGGAGGTGAGCGCGGTCGGCCAGTCCGGTCGTACCAACGACCTGGGCGAGTTCCGGATCAGCCGCTTGCCGCCTGGCACCTACTTCGTCGGCACAGCCGGCGGATTGCAGGCCAGCAGCACCACCGTGGAGGAGGGGCTCACGCTCGCGCCGTCGTTCCATCCCTCCACGGCCAACATCGCCGAAAGCAAGGCCGTCACCGTTCGGGGCGCGCAGGAACTGCGCGGCATCGACATCGCGATGGTGGCCAGCCGGGCATCCACGGTCGCCGGTACGATCTTCGATTCGCGCGGCCGGCCGGCGTCCGGCGCGGTCGTCACGGTTCGGCCGGGCGGCGACCCGCAATCCGCGATGCTCGCGGCGCTCAACACGGCGTACATCTTCGTGTCCACGCAACCCAACGGCCAGTTCAAACTGCCGAGCCTGCTGCCCGGCGACTACGTGCTGCATGCCGCCGTCCGGGCGCCGGACTCGAAGGACCAGGAATCGGCGGACCTCCCCCTCACCGTCAGGGAGGAGGACGTCGAGGGGCTGGTCGTGCACGCGTCGCCGAACGGCCGGATCGCCGGGCGCGTGGTCTTCGAGGACGAGGCCACGGCGGACTTCGCGCCGGCAACGCTGCGGGTGACGGCCGAGAAGTCCGACGTCACCCAGCGGCCGCAATCGGCCTCCGTTAGCACCGGCTGGGACTTCGACATCACGAACGTCGAACCGGGCCGGCTCACGCTGACGATCGGCCCGATGCCCGCGGGCTGGGCCGTCAAGCGCGTCGTGGCGGACGGACGCGACGTGACCGAGTCGTTCTCCTTCACCATGACGGCAGGCGGCGCCGCGCCGGTCATCGAGGTCACGCTGACCAACAAGCCGACGCTCGTCACGGGTGCGGTCACGCAGGCGGGGGCAAGCCCGGTGCCGGACGACTACACGGTCGTCGTCTTTGGGGACGACCCATCCCTGTGGCTCGAAGGATCGAGACGGGTCGTGACCGCCAGGCCCGACCAGTACGGAACCTACAAGCTGTCCGGCCTCCCACCCGGCCGGTACCGGGGCATCGCGATCGATGCCCTGGACGAGGGCGAGCAATGGAACCCGGAGTTCCTGGGGTGGGCGCGGGCGCGGGGCACGCTGATTGATCTGGAGGACGGGGGTGCGGTCACGCTCAATCTCGTCGTCACGAAGTACACGAACTGAACGGGGATCACGCATGCGCAGGCTACTGGTGATCGCGACGCTCTCGGGCATCGTCACGGCGGGGTCGGCGTCCGCGCAGGTCGCACCAGGGCAGCAGACGCGGCCGGGCCAGATGACGCCGCAGACGGCGACGCCTCCCGTCCGGGCGGGCGGCGTACTCCGCGGCGTCGTGATCGCCGCCGATACCGGCGGTCCGCTGCGGCGGGCGCGGGTCGCGCTGAACGCACCCGGCCTGCGGGAAACACGCGCTGCGACCACCGATCTCCAGGGACGGTGGGAGTTCAAGGATCTGCCCGCCGGGCGGTTCACGCTGACGGCCAGCAAGCCTCAGTACGTCACGCTCCAGCACGGGCAGCGAATCCCGACCGAGGACGGGCGGCCGATTGACCTCGCAGCCGGCCAGGTGATTGAGCGTCTCGAATTCCGCCTGCCGCGCGGCTCGGTCATCTCGGGACGGGTCGTCGACGACCTCGGCGAGCCGGCCGAGTCGGTGATGGTGCAGGCGTTCCGGCTCGAGTACGTGAACGGGCAGCGACAGCTCGGCCCCGCAGGCGGGTTCGCTCAGACCGACGACCTGGGTCAGTATCGGCTTGCCGGGCTTCCGCCCGGCACCTACTACGTAGGAACCGCCGCCACACGGTGGGTCAGTGGCTCGCCGGAGGACACGGGCCCCAGCTTCGGGGAGACGTATGCGCCGGGCACGCTGCGAGCGCGCGAGGCGCAGCCGGTGGCCGTGCGCGTCGGCCAGGAGCGTCCGAGCGTCAACATCGACCTCGAGGCCGTCCGGCTGGCGACGGTGTCGGGAATGGTGGTGGACAGCGACGGACTGCCGGTGGCGAACTCGAGAATCCTGGTGATTCAGGAGAGGCAGGGCGCCGCAGGTTCGACGTCGACGATGTCCTCGGCCGACGCCTGGACGACCGGGCCCGACGGCCGCTTCACCATCCCGAACCTCGCACCCGGCGACTACTCGTTCGGGTCGTTCGGCACATCCCCCCTGGCCACCGCTGCTGCGGAACGAGGGTCCGCGTTCGTCCAGGTGTCAGGCCAGGACGTCTCGGGCGTGGTGGTCACCCTCTACAAGGGATCGCGGGCGACGGGGCAGGTGGTGTTCGAGGGGGAGTCGCAGCCGCCACTCACGCCCGCCATCCGGGTATTTGCGGCCGAACCGGCGGGGTCGCGCGGGATGAGCTCGCTCGGCACGAGCGTCATCGCCGACGACTGGTCATTCGAGGTCACCGGCATCTCCCCGGGCAGGCGGGTGTTTCGCGTGGCCGGGCTTCCTGCCACGCACGCGCTGAAGTCGGTGTTCGTCGATGGCGAAGACGTCATCGACACCGAAACGGAGTTCGACGGCAAAGGGGAATTGCACGGTGTTCGGCTCGTCGTCTCGAGCCGGGTGACCACCGTCACCGGGCTGGTGACCGACGATCGGGGCCGACCGATCGAGGAGTATGCCCTGGTGGTCTTCTCGAGCGACCCGGAACGCTGGGGCCGGGGCACGAGGCACGTCGGGACCGCCCGTCCGGACCAGAACGGACGCTTCACCGTGACCGGACTCCCGCCCGGCGACTACCTCGTCGCCGCGCTCAACTACCTCGAACGGGGCGAATCGACGAGTCCCGAGGTCCTCGCGTCGATCCGGTCGGACGCCACGCCCGTCCGCCTGGTGGAGGGCGAGACCAGGACGGTCACCTTGAAGCTGATCGCGCCGGAGCGGTGAAGCGGCACGGCACGACGGCGCGAGGAGGAGATGAAGATCACCGCAACGGTGAAAGAAGCCATTCTGCTGTCGGCTGTGGCAGCCGCGCTCAGCATTGGCGCGACCCGCGCGGCGCCGCCGCCCGTCCGGCCGGAGACCATTGCTGGCCCATGGGAGACGACGACGCCGTCCGGGACGCACGGGATGTTTCTGCGCATCAGCACGCACGGTCGCGGTCCGGCCGACCAGCAGACGATCACCGGGCGCACAGCCGACATCCGCGTGTATCACCGCACGGCTGCCGGCGAAGGTGGGGGCTGGTATCGCGACGACAGGTTCGACGGCGAGCGACTGCGCGTGGGAGGGCTGGACGTGGCGTTCGATGCCGACAGGCACGGATGGTCCGGGACATTCTCCATCGACGGTCGAGCCCGCAGGGTCCTGCTCGAACGCCCCCGACCGCCCGCCGGCTCGGGATCGTGTCCGGTCTGCGGAGACTGGGAAGGTGTGCCGGAGTCCACGCCGTTGTCCACGCCCACGTGGCTGCACATCATGCGGTCGTCCGATGGAGCGCTGAACGCGTGGATGGACCGCATCATCGCGGTCGTCGATCAGCGACATGGCGAGCCGCTCGAGGTCCTGTCCGCGGACCCCTTGCAGGTCACCCTGGCACTCGTGTCTGCCGGCGGCCCCCCCTTTCGCTTCAACGGAAGACTCAGTGACGACGGTTCGACATTGTCCGGCCGTTGGGACGCGGGAACGGGGAGCTACCGACCCGGATCGGAAAGCTACACTCTCAACGCAGCAATGAACTTCCGCCGACTCCGCTGATCGCCACCTCCGGGGATCCCCGCGCTTGACGCCGCCTCAGCCCAGCCCTCGCGGCCTTGGTTCACTCGTACAGGGACTTGTTGGTCCATGGCAGGCGGCGGTCGAATCGCAGGCGGCGGATGATTGCCAGCTGTTTGTAGACGAGTGCCTCGCTGAAGGTCTCGAGCGAGCCGTCCGCAGCATGACACACCAACGTTGTGTCCTTCTCGTTCTTCACCACGACCGGGATCTCTCGCCGGATCGAGCCTGAGACCGCGTTTGGCGCCGCAAACGACGTGGTGAGGGATGTGTGACCAAGCCAGCGCTTCAGGTACCCTGTCACCGTGGACCTGGACGCCGTCATCCGCGAACTGGCGCCGAAGCTGCTCGGCTACTGCCAGCTGGAGACGGGTGACCGTTCGATTGCAGAGGAAATCGCCCAGGATGCGCTCACGGCGCTTGTGCAACGCTGGAGGCGGCAAGGCGCTCCCGATTCACCAGCCGCATTCGTGTTCACGATTGCACGCCGGAGGGCGGCACGCGCGATGGTCCGGCAGCGGTTGTGGCGGCCACTCGAGCACGCATTCGGCCACCGCGACAGCCGTGCAAACCCAGAAGAGGAGGCGGCCCGAGTCGACGAGCGGGCTCGGATAGCGAGTGCGATCGCCCGCCTTCGCCGGTCTGACCGCCGCGTGCTTCTGTTGCTGGTCGTGTGGGGAATGAAGACCGAGGAGGCGGCTGCGATGCTCGGCATCTCGCTGTCGGCGGCGAAGATGCGCGCGATGCGGGCGCGGACGCGTCTCCGGGAACTACTGGAAGAAGGGAACGGACATGGTCGGGGATGAACTCGACGACAAGCTTCGGCGAGCAGCGCAGGCCGACGACCCCACGGTGGAGCGGGTCGTTGCCGCCGCGCTCTTGCGTCAACAGCGCTCGCGCATGGGCGGGCGGTCTCTGACGCTCGGCGCGTTGGCCCTGACCGTCTTGGCGATCCTCGGCGTCGGCACGTGGGTGTCACGACGCCTTTTGCCGCCGCCCGGCGTCTACCGGGTCTCCGCCCTGCCCGCACCTGCAGAGCCCGCGCCAGCCGCGGTGGTGGCGCCGATCTCCAGCGACGGCGTCTACCGGGTCGAGGCCGACCGAGCCGTTCGAACGTCGCAGGTCATACGGGTGACGACAGACGATGGAACGATGTTGATTCTGAGCACCAGCGCGCCTGGCGAACTGCCAGCTGGCAGCGCGATCGTCACCGGCGGGGGAGAGTCCAAATGAACCGGACCAGGATCCGCCTCGTTGCCGTAATCGTGGCCCTTGCCGCGCCCTTACCTGCGGTGGGACAGCCGCCGCCGTTGGACAGGCCGTTCGACCTGGACCGACGGGTCTTCGTCGACGTAAGCCAGGTGGCTCCCGCCGAGGTCATCGCCCAACTGACCGCAGTGGTGGGCGCCCGGTCCGAAGGGGGGCTCGAGCTTGGCGAAACGCCGGTCACGCTTCGTCTGTGGAACGTTCGGGCACGGGTCGCGCTCGACGCGTTCTGCGATGTCGTTGGGTGTCGATGGCAGGCGGCTGGACGAACGTTACGCTTCCGGCGCGGCAGTCCACCGCCCCCAGTCCCTCGAATCGGCCGAGTTCCTTGCGCGACTCAACAAGCCGCTCGAGGGCGACCAATGGAGTTTCGTTCGGACACCACTTCGGGAGGTGGTGGCGGCGCTGTCGAAGGCCGTCGGTGCGCAGGTCGTCTTTGAGGACGCCGACCCCGACATGCCGGTGACCGTCAACTTGACCGACGTCACGCCCTACCGGGCCATGTTCAATACGATGCTCGCTATGGGTTGGGACATGCGGGGCGTCGGCTGGGAGGTGCACGGCGACGCGAGCGGACCGATCGTGCTGCGCGGTCATGGCTGGAGGGATTTCGACACGAACCCGCCGCAGCGAGCCGCATCGGACCCCGTTCACAGCGCGGGCGAATCGGGGCTCGTGATGCCGAGGGCTATCTCCACGCCAAGACCGGCATACACGCGAGAGGCGATGAACGCCAAGATTCAGGGAGATGTGTCGCTCTCAGTGGTCGTGGAGAAGGACGGCACAGTTGGCGAGGTGAAAGTCGCGAGGGCTCTCGACCCGGCCCTCGACGCCGAGGCCGTTCGTGCGGCGAGGATGTGGCGGTTCGAGCCGGGAAGGAAGGACGGGAAGCCTGTCCCGGTAGCGGTCACGCTCTACATGACGTTCACGCTGAAGTAGCGATCGGCAGGGCTGTTCCGGCGTGGGATCCTGAAAAGGGCCGAGGTCAACCGGGAGCGGCACGGCGTCGCCTTCGGCGAAGCCTCACCGTGTTCCGTGATCCCTTCGAGGTGACGATTCCTGACCCGGATCACTCGGAGGACGAACGACGATTCCTGAGTCTGGGGAGTCGGACGCAGGGCGTCTCCTGGTCGTGGCGTACACTGAACGGGACACGAGAATCCGAATCATCAGCGCGCGGGAAACGACCGCGCGCGAGCGAAGATGTTCCCATGACCCCCCTGAAGCGGATCACCCGAGACCCAGCCGTGATGAGCGGGAAGCCGTGCATCCGCGGACTGCGTGTGACCGTCGGAACGGTGGTTGGCCTGCTTGCAGCTGGTCGTACACCCGACGAGATCTTGACGGCCTACCCTTATCTCGAGGCGGACGACATTCGCGAGGCGCTCGCGTACGCGGCGTGGCGCGCGGAAGAGCAGGAAGTCCCACTGGCCCAGCCGTGAAGCTGCTCCTCGACATGAACCTCTCGCCGGCGCTCGGGGCCCTGATCTCGCAACATGGGCACTTCCGCCGCGGCCCCTGCGCGGCGGGCGCGTGGGAATGGGCGTCAGAGCCCGAAGGAGGGCACATGGGCATCGATCGCAGAGGCTTCGCGCAGTCTCTGGCCGGTTTGGCCGGCGTGTTCGTCTCCGGTTCGGGATCGGCCAAGGGAGCCACGACGTCTGCGTCCGGCTCCCTGCTGCGCGAGCAGGCGCGGCTCGCCCCGGCGGTCGTCAAGAGAATCCGGGTGTTCTATGGGGAACGCGGGCCGACTTCAGCCCGCTCGTCGAGCAGCGAGACATCGACTTCGCGCGCGCGTCGCTCCCGAACGTCGGTGGCATCACCGAGATGCTCAGACGGATCGCTATTTCACTGGTAGTCGTCGTCGGTGACACCGGCTGTGAACCGCGGCGACCCGGCGCTCGTTCGCGCGCCGCCTCAAACGTGGCATTCCTTACACGACGTGAAGTCCTTGGTGTGATGACAGGCCTTGTAGCACCAGTCGACGTTCAACGTGGACCGGTCAATCGACCCCGACTTCGGCAGCGGAGACAGCGAGTGCGCGGCGTGGCAGTTGGCGCAGACCGGGGCTTCGTCGGCACGCTTCGAGTCGTGCGGTACGTATCGGTGAGGGTTGACCTTCTTGCCGCCTGGCACCTGATAGGCCGTGGACCCGGCCATGAACTTCTCCAGCGGCCCGTGACAGTCGAGACACGCCTGCCCTGCCGCCGGGGCGGCCTGCGTCGTCACGACAGCCGCCGGCCGCTCCAGCCGGGGCGTTGCAGCCGAAACCACACCGTGCGAGCCCAGCGTCACGAGGCACGCCAGAACCCCGATGCGAACGGATCGAAGGTGTCGTTTCATGTTCTCGTTGTCCCGGAACGCGACTCTTCCGACGCCATATTAGAGTCCATGGCACGTCCGGATACAACCGCCGCGGCATCGCGTCGGCGGTTCGAGGTGGATCGCTTCGCTCCGGGCACCGAACGCCGGATTGACAGCGACGCTGGCGGTTGGTAGATTCGGCCGGCCGTTCGGCCATGGTCCGCGGCCGCACCGCGGGAGACTTGCCACCACGAGAGGAAGGGCAACCGTGACCAAGCACGCAGGCAGGGTGGGTCGGCGCGAGTTCCTGAAAGGCTCTGCGGCCGCCGGGGCCGCAGTGGCTGCCGGAGGAGTCGCGGGTTCGGTGGCCCCGACGTCGGCTCAGGCCGCCGCGCCTGCCAGGTGGGACAAGGTCGTCGACGTCGTGGTCGTCGGCACCGGGCACGCCGGACTCGCCGCGGCCATCACGGCGGCGGATGCCGGGGCCAAGGTGGTGATCCTCGAGAAGATGAAGAAGGAGTTCGAAGGGGGGAACAGCAAGATCTCGGGCAACATGTGGTGGACGCCGACGAACCTGCCGCAAGCCATCCAGTACATCGAGGCGCTCAGCTTCGGCCTCACCGACAAGGAATGCGTCCAGGCCCTTGCCGAGGAGATGATGCAGCTCAACGGCTGGCTCGAGAAGCTGGGAATCAAGAGGACCCCGCTCGGCATCTTCCAGCCCGAGCATCCGGAACTTCCGGGCTCCGCCTGCGTCCGCACCTGGAGCAACGGGGGAAGCTCGGACGGCAAGCTTTACATCCCGCTGAGAGAGCAGGTGGAGCAGCGGAAGATCGAGGTGCTGTACGAAGCGCCGGCAAGGGAACTCGTCCAGACGCCGACCAGGGAAGTCGCCGGGGTGCGGGCCGACGTCGGCGGCAAGCCGTACTTCATCAAGGCACGGAAGGGCGTGGTTCTCTGCTGCGGCGGCTTCGAATTCGACTTCGAGATGCAGAAGCAGTTCCTGCCCGGCTGGCCGATCTACTGCCAAGGAACGCCAGGCAACACAGGCGACGGCATCCGCATGGCCCAGGAGGTTGGTGCCGCGCTGTGGCACATGAACAACCCGCTGGCCGGCCTCGGCGGAATCGTCGTCCCCGAGTTCGATCCCGTCGTCATCCCGATCAACCTGTCGGGCGCCTACATTCGGGTCGACAGGGCCGGGAAGCGATTCATGCCCGAGACTCGGCCGAGCCGTCACGGGTTCGGCGTCAAGGAGTTCGTTCTCTACTTCGACGGCGTCACCGGCGAATTCACCCGGCTGCCCTGCTACGCGGTGTTCGACGAAACGGTCCGGACGAGGGGGCCGCTGACCTCGATGAGAAAGTTCGGCTGGTTCGGCTGGTACTCGGGCTACGAGTGGAGCGCCGACAACAGCAAGGAGATCGAGAAGGGCTGGATCGTCAGGGGCGAGAGCCTCGCCGACCTCGCGTCCAAGCTCGGAATGAAGCCGGCCGACCTGGAGGCGACCGTCTGGGGCTACAACGAGAACTGTAAGAAGAAGGTGGACCCCGACTTCGGCCGCGCGGCGAACAGCCTGGTCGCTCTGGAGAAGCCTCCCTTCTACGCGGTGAAGCTCTTTCCGATCATGTACAACACGCAGGGCGGTCCGCGGCGAAACAGCAAGTGCCAGGTGGTGAAGCCGCACGGCCAGCCGATCCCGCGGCTGTACTCGGCAGGGGAGCTGGGTTCGTTCTGGGGCTGGATGTACAACGGCGGCGGGAACAACGCCGAGTGCCTCTGCACCGGACAAATCGCGGCGCGCAACCTCGTCGCGATGCAGCCCCTGGCCTGAGTCCGGCCTCGGGCCGTGAAGGATGGCGTTGGTTGGCGTCCTCGTCCCCAACGGACTTGCGGTCGATGCCGTTCCACTTCAGCTTTCGAGGGGGAGTCCTTCTGACTCTTGTCATGACCATGAAACGACTACTTCTCAATACCGTTCTCTTGCTGACAGCCGGAACCTGCCTGCTCTTTGGCGCATACTCCGGTGACGGCGGCACGCAGGATCGACCCAGGACTTCTGCGGTCGGAAGTACGGACAAACCGACGACGTTCGCCAATCCGATCAACCTCAGCGTCGGTTCAGAGAGGGCGCGCCGGGCCGGAGAGCCTGTTGTGGTGATGTACAAGGATGAATATTTCTTGTTCATCACCGGCGGCAGGGGCTACTGGTACTCGGGCAACTTCCGCGACTGGACATATGTCAGCGCACCCGACTTTCCGGGCGGCTGCCCGTCGGTGGCCATTCGTGGCGAAACCATGTATGCGTCGGGCGACAAAGGCCTTCATGACGTTTTTGCCAGCACCGACCCCAAGAGCGGGGTCTGGAAGAAAATCGGAGAGTACCAGCGTGATTATGGTGATGCCGACATGTTCATCGACGACGACGGCCGGTTCTACATGTACTGGGGCTGGTCGCAGGTTCTGCCAGTGCAGGCTGTTGAACTCGACCCGAAGAACGGCTTCAAGGAAAAGGGCACCCCTGTCGTCTGCTTCTTTGGCGACTACCAGAACAACGGCTTCGAACGCAGGAGAAAAGAGGATGTGATCTTTCCCTATTTCACCCACAGGCCCTATTTCCCCGAGGAATCTCCATGGATAGAGGGCCCCTGGATGATCAAGCACGGCGGCAAGTACTACCTCATGTATGCGGCCATCGGTCTGGAGTTCTCAACCTATTCTCATGGCGTCTACGTGGCCGACAAGCCGCTCGGGCCGTTCACCTACTCGCAGCACAATCCTCTCACGTTCAAGACCACCGGGTTCATGCTTGGCGCCGGGCATGGCAGCAACTTCCACGACAGGAACGGCGATCTCTGGACGATAGCCATGGTTCCGACCTACTACGGAGGAAGAGGCGGCAGCACGATAGCAGTGTTCCCCACCGCAGTCGACAAGGACGGTGTGATGCACTCGAACACCGCCTTCGGTGATTACCCGCAATACTATCCGGGCATCAGGAGAGACGCGGTCAGCAGCAACTTCACCGGGTGGATGCTCCTGTCGCACAAGAAACATGTCGAGGTGTCGTCGTCCCTCGAAGGCTTCGGCGCGGCCAATGCCGTCGATGAGAACATGATGACTCACTGGAGCGCGGCAACGGGCGACGCGGGAGAATACCTGACCGTCGATCTCGGCAAGGACTGTGACATCCATGCCATTCAGATCAACTTCGACCAGCACGACGCGAAGGTGGCCTTCGGCAGGGGAGCGGGCCCGGGAGTCGCCGGAGCCGCCACGACAGGCATCCCCCGCTACCAGTCATTCACCGTCCAAGCATCCGGTGACAACAAGCAGTGGTCGATGCTGATTGACAAGAGCACGAACAGTATTGACGACAGACACGACTACACGGAGCTTCGCGAGCCGGTGAAAGCCAGGTATGTGAGACTCACCAATGCGTTCACTCCCGACGGCGGAAAGTTCGCGGTCAAGGACCTGAGGGTCTTCGGAAACCCGAAAGCAGCGAAGTTCACGAAGGTCAGCAAGGTGACGGTCGTACGCAACCCTGAAGACCGCCGCGACGCCACCCTGGTGTGGGAGCCCGTCAAAGACGCCGACGGATACGTGGTGCGCTATGGTATCGCGCCCGGAAAGCTCTACAACAACTACATGGTGTATGACGCAAGCACCGTAACCATACACAGTCTGAACAGGGATCCGGATTACTACTTTGAAGTTGAGGCGTTCGACAGCGGCACCGATTACTACAGGGAGAGAACCGAGCGGACAATGGGCCGCGGTGCGGAGATGGAACTGGCAAGAGACGGGAAGATGATCGAGAGAAAGATGATCAAGGAAGGGCTGGACGAGTACGTCTTCGACAATATCGTTCCGGGCGTTTACACGTTCAGGCATACGTTCGGCCCGGTTCTGTGGAGAGGCGAGCTGACCAAGGCAGAACTGATCGGCTCAGCTGAGAAGCCGACCGTGACAGCCAGTCTTTCGAGCCTTGGCGTGGGAACAAGGGTAACGGGCCGGATGGAGATGAGAGTGGTGCCGGGGCGGGACAGCGGAAAGTTCGTGGTGATGTTGGAGTATCCGAAGTAACAACCAGGCCCGCCCAGTCCTGGGGGCCGCCTCTGTTCGGGCGAGGGCGGGCATCGCGGGTCGCGAGGGATTACGGTCGATCTTCGCGGGTGACTTGGCTCGTCAACCGGAGCCGCGAGCGTAGCGAGCGCTTGGCAAAGGCGCAACCGCTTGGCCCGCTCCATCGGCGTTCTCAGGAGTGCTCGGATTTCCTCGTGAAGCCCTATCCTCGGCGTTCGACGCCCAGCAGCGTGACGTCGTCCCGCAGGTGGCCGCCGCACCAGTCACGCACCGCATCGGCCAGGAGACCCAGACTCTCTCGAAGATCCTGGTGCCGCAAGCGGGCGATCTCCGACATCAGGCGCGCCTGGCCGAAGTCCTCCTCGTGCGCGTTAAGCGCCTCGACGACCCCGTCCGTGTAGAAATACAGGCGGTCGCCTCGCTCGAGCACCAGACTCTCGTCCTCGTACTGCGCGCCCTCGATCATGCCGATGGGGAGGCCGCGTCCCGGAACCGGCGCCGGCCGTCCAGCCGCGGGAACGTGCACGGGAGACGGATGGCCGGCCACGACGTAACGGAATCTGCCGGTTCCCGTATCGAGCACGCCGTAGATGAGCGTGAAGTACTGCCGCGTGCGATCCATCGGAAACTGCTGGTTCAGACGTTCCGCCACTCCGGACGGCTGGACGATGCGGACGCCTGCCGCGGTGTCGGCAAGGATGAGCGCCCCGCCGACAGTCGCCGAGAACAGGTGATTCAGGGTGAAGGACAGGAGCGCCGCGCCGACACCGTGCCCGCTCACGTCAAGCAGATACAGAGCGAGCGCGCCGTCGGGCAGCGACACGATGCCGACCCCGTCGCCAGCCAGATCCGTGCAGGGGTGGAAGGCTCTGGCGATCCGGAACTCGCCGAGCGCGACCTCCGGCGGAGGCAGCAGCGCCTGTTGCACGCGCGCGGCCAGTCGGAGGTCCAGTTCCAGCGCGTCTTTCGCCTTCCGCAGACCGTCTTCGGCCAGCCGGCGCGCGGTCACGTCCGACTGGATGCCGATGAAGTGGCTCACGCGCCCCGACTCGTCGCGGACTGGCGTGATGGATAGCCGATTCCAGAAGGTCGACCTGTCCTTCCGGTAGTTCAGGATCTCGACGACGCACTCGCGTTCTTCCGCGATCGCCTCCCTGATGTCCTGCGCGGTCCGCCGGTCGGTGTCGGGGCCCTGGAGGAAGCGGCAGTTCCGCCCCAACACCTCCGCAACCGCGTAGCCCGTCATGCGCACGAAACCCTGGTTGGCGTAGATCAACGGCCGGTCCGGCCGGCGGGCGTCGGCAATCGTGATGCCCTCGGCAGCCACGTCGAGCCCGCGGTCCTTCAGCTCCGCCTGTTGCCCGAGGCGGTCGCCCTCGACCAGGTCCGACGTCGGCGCCGACGCGGTGTCGGTGAGCGGGTCGCGTGTCATGGGTTGCGGCTTCCCTTACCGCGGTCAATCATAGCATCGGTCGATTCTTCGCTTGCCGACACCAGGAGCGCGGTAGCAGTTCTTCGACGGCATGCGGAAGCGCTTCAAGGCGACGCCGTTCGGCAACGTGCGCCTCACGCCGTCGTCACAACGACCGCAGTACACATCTTCTTTCCCACTCGGCGATAGCTGTGCTCGGGTGAAGGGTCGAAGTAGATCGAGTCGCCCTCGTGCAGCACGTGTTCCTCGGCGCCGACCGTGATCCCGAGTGACCCGCTCGTCACGAAGACGATCTCGGCGCCATCGTGCTGGTGCGGCTCGGCGAGCTCCGCGGCCCCAGCGTCGAACCGCACGAAGTACGCGTTGAGCAGCCGGTCGGTGGCGGGGTATTCGAGGCATTCGAAGCGGTAGGCCGGCCGTCGCGCCCCGGCGCGATTCGGGAACGCCATGCGATCCGCCGCGCGCACCACCGCCAGCGCCGGGCGCTTCTGCCCCCCGCCGAAGAAGGTGTCGAGGCCTACGCTGAACACGAGCGCGACCCTCAGCAGCGTCGGCTCGGAGCGGCGACCGGCGCCGAAAGGCATATCGAGGGGTGCCGCGCTCGAGGATCTCCAGGAACTCACCCCGCGCCCCATTCGCATTGTCAGCCCCTACGGTGCCGTCGCTGGCGCGTACGTCGGCCTGCTGCTGTCCATCACCGCCGTCGCCGGAGTTCGCTCGAGTTCACCGATGTCGTGGAGATGTCGTCGCACCGGTCGCGCCAAAGTGCCCAAGCAGGGCACATGACCAGTTGGAGTGGGAGGCTTCCAGCCTGTCAGCGCGAGGCGGCCCCGCTGCCAGCCTTCGCCGCGAGTAATATCGGGCGAGCACCTCCGGACACCGCGACCATCGCCCCGTACCCGAGCACGGGACCCGCGCCGAAACCGATGAGCGGTGCGGGCGTCAGTCCGGCCACCGAAGCCGCGAACAGCGCTGCGTAGTAGGCAGCCACCGCTGCCAGCCACCCGGTGTCGACGAACGACCGGCGGACCAGCATCGCCAGGAACACGACCGCGCTGGCGGCGACAGCAAGTCCAATCGGAAGCGAGCGGCTGAACGCTAGTGCGAAGACGCCTTCCACGTGCGGGACAGCCTGCAACGGATCCGGACGCGAAAAGGCCCACACGGTGAGAATTGCCATCGCGACGAGGCTGACCCACCCGGGACGCGCTGTCTCGCGGTGGCGCGCGGCGAGAACGGCAGACGCCGCCGTGAACGCCAGAACCTGGGACGCGTCCGGCTGGAGCGCCAGCAGCAGAACCGTACCGGCCATCGTGGCCCACGCAGCCGTTTGCTGTCGGCCCCCGGGCAGGAGCAGTGTTGCGAACGCGGCCAGAAGCGAGGGCACGACGACGGGCGCGACGTATAGATTCATCGGACCCGCCGCGATCCACCGCGCCGGTCCCGGGCCGCCGCGCAGCAACGGTGCCGCCAGGGCGATCATCGAGAGCGTCCCGACCACGGCCGCGGTCGGGCCTGGGGGGAAGCCTCGCCGCGCACATCCTCCAAGCCAGGCGATGGAGAGGGCGAGACCGATCGACGCGAGGTGCAGCCACCACACGCCGGCAGAGACGCCGGCGACACCCAGCACGACGAAGCTCGCGAGGAGTGGGAAGAGAGCGGCAACGAACACGGTGGCCGCCGATCTTACACGACCTTCAGCCCTCTTCGCGCGTTCTCGGGCTCGCCGACACCACTGCAACAGCAGCCAGAACGCTCGCGACCGCTCTCGGCGGCATGGGCGGCACGGGCCAGGCGGATGCGGCGGAATGCCTCGACGGTAGGGCGTACGCGTTCCGCTTCCCGGACGTTCTCGGGCCAAGACAGACTCCGTCGCGATCGCCGCCACTTCGCCTGGCGTTCGAGGATTTCGACGATATCGAGCTTGTCCACGGGGACCGGCGTTGCCATGCCCTGAACGCGCGACAGCCTTCGCCTGTCTGTGGGCTTGCCGAGCCGAAGCTCCCGGAGGAAACAAGCCAGCCGGACGGGGAGCGAAGGCTGGTGCGGAAGGGGGGATTCGAACCCCCACGCCCTTGCGGGCGCCAGCCCCTCAAGCTGGTGCGTCTGCCAGTTCCGCCACTTCCGCAATGAGGTGTGCCCGCCCGTCGGCGCTGCAGCGCTTCTGGCGACGGGCGCGAGCCGGACGATCCTATCAGACGGCGCCGCTTGGCGACAACCGTCCGATGACGCGCCTGCCTCGCCCGCGGGCCCGAAGGCCCGCGCTACTTCTTCGCCGGAGCAGCCGGGGCCGGCGCGCTCACCGGCGCCGACCTGCCGCTCACGACCGACGACGAGCCGCCGCCGCGCTGCCAGACGATCCCGAGGGCGATCGCCCCGATCATGAAGAGAACCGCCGTCACCGTGGTGATGCGGGTGAGGAGCGTCGCGCCGGCCCGCGCGCCGAACGCCGTCTGGCTGCTGCTGCCGCCGAACGCGCTCGCGATGTCTCCGCCCTTCCCCTGCTGCAGCAGGATCGCCATCAGCAGCACCAGGCAGACCACCACGTAGATGACCGTCGTCAGATAGTGGAGAATCACGGCTGTCTCTTTCGCTCGCGGGCCTGAAGGCCCGCGCCACACCGATCGCCGGCACGAGAACCGGCGCCACAAGGACCGCGGCCCGAAGGCCCAAGTCCCACGGAGCGGCCAGCCTCGGGGCCGGCCGACCTCGTTTCCACCGCGCCCTCGGCCGAAGGCGGGAAGCCTCGAGCCAAGAGCCCTCTATTATATGCCGCCGGGGCGGCTGGCCGTCACGATTTCTGCAAACCCCTTCGGATCGAGGCTGGCGCCGCCCACCAGCGCGCCGTCCACGTCGGCCTGGCTCACCAGTTCCTTCGTGTTCGCCGGCTTGACGCTGCCGCCGTAGAGAATGCGGCAGGCGTCGCCGGCCTCGGCGCCGAACCGCTCGCGCAGCCGTGTCCGGATGTGCGCGTGCGCCTCCTGCGCCTGCGCGGCGGTCGCGTTCCGGCCGGTGCCGATCGCCCAGACCGGCTCGTATGCGATCGCCAGCCCGGCCACCTGGTCGGCGGTCAGGCCATCGAGGCCGAGCCGCAGCTGCCGGTCGAGCACGACGAGGGTCTGCTCGCGCTCCCGCTCCTCCAGCGTCTCGCCCACGCAGACAATGGGAATGAGGCCGGCGGCCAGCGCGGCCTTCAGCTTCCTGTTGACGTGTTCGTCTGTCTCGCCGAACTTCGTCCGCCGCTCGGAGTGGCCGATGATCACGTAGGCCGCCCCGGCCTCCTTCAGCATCGCGGCGCTCACCTCGCCCGTGAACGCGCCCTCGCGTTCCCAGTAGAGGTCCTGGCCGGCGATGCCGACCCGCGTGCCGCGTGTGGCGCCCGCTGCGGCGTGCACGCTCACGAACGGCGGCGCGACGACAATCTCGACGTCGCTCGCCCCTGCGACGAGCGGGCCGAAGTCGCGGAAGTACGCCAGCGACTCGGCGACGGTCTTGTACATCTTCCAGTTGGCGGCCACGAGGGGTGTGCGCATATAGGTGTAGTGGCTAGTTGATAGTGGTTGGTGGCTCGTGGGTTACGGATTTCCAGTGGCGGGACATGGACCGGGTGGCCAGTCTCTCGCAGGATCGACCAGCCACCAGCCACCAGCCACTGATCACTACGCGTTACTTGTTGGCCAGCGCCGCCACCCCCGGCAGCACGCGGCCGCCCAGGAACTCGAGCGAGGCGCCGCCGCCCGTGGAGATGTGCGTGATGCGATCGGCGACGCCGGCCTTCGACACGGCCGACACCGAATCGCCGCCGCCGACGATGGTCGTCCCCTTCACGGCCGCGACGGCCTTGGCCAGCGCGTTGGTGCCGGCGTCGAAGGGCGGCATCTCGAACACGCCCATCGGGCCGTTCCACACGACCGTCTTCGCGCCCGCCACCAGCCCCCGGTAGATCGCGACCGTCTCGGGGCCGATGTCCACGCCCAGCCGTTCGCCGATCGACGCATCGTCCACGGCGATCGTCGCGTGCGGCGCGCCGGCTTCCAGTTTCTCGACGACGACGTGGTCCACCGGCAAGGCCAGCCGGACGCCGCGCTCGTGGGCGTGCGCCGTGATCATCCGCGCCGCCTCGAGCTTGTCGTCCTCCACCAGCGATTTGCCCACCGGCAGTCCGCGAGACTTCAGGAACGTGTAGGCCATCGCGCCGCCCACCGCCAGCGCGTCCACCTTGCCGAGCATGTTCTCGATCACTTCGATCTTGTCCGACACCTTGGCGCCGCCCAGGATCGCGACGAACGGGCGCTCGGGCGCGCTGAGCGCGTGGCCCAGGTACCGGATCTCCTTCTCCATCAGCAGGCCGGCGGCCGGACGGGGCAGGATCTTGGTGATGCCTTCCACCGACGCGTGCGCGCGGTGGCTCGACCCGAACGCGTCGTTCACGTAGGCGTTGGCCGGCGCGGCCAGCTCCTTCGCGAAGCCCGGGTCGTTCTTCTCTTCCTCGGGATGGAAGCGGAGGTTCTCGAGCAGGACGACCTTGCCGCCCTGCGCCGCGCGGTCCACCGCCGCCTGCGCCGCCTCGCCGACGCAGTCTTCGGCAAACTCCACCTGGCGCCCCAGCAGCTCCGCGAGGCGCACGGCGACCGGCCGCAGCGTGTACTCGAGGTTCACCTTGCCCTTCGGCCGGCCAAGGTGCGACGCGAGGATGACGGTGGCCCCATGGTCGAGGGCGTACGAGATGGTTGGCAGCGACGCGCGGATGCGCGTGTCGTCCTTGATCTCGCCGCCCTTGATCGGGACGTTGAAGTCCACGCGCATGAAGACGCGCTTGCCGGCCAGATCCAGGTCCTTGACGGAGAGCTTCACCACGGCAATTCTCCTCACAATAAAGGGCTCAGGGCACGAGGCTCGGGGCTCGCCCGCCTTCGCCTGCCGGCGCCGGCGGGACGAGGGCCTTCCCTCGTCCCTGCTCCTCGTCCGGGTCTACAGCCCCTTCTTCTGAATGAGGGCGAGCAGATCGATGCAGCGGCAGGAGTAGCCCCACTCGTTGTCGTACCAGGAGAGGACCTTCACGAAATCGCCGTCCATCACCTTGGTGTAGGCCGAGTCGAGCATCGACGAGTGCGGGTTGCCCCGGAAGTCGATCGACACCAGCGGCGCGGTCACGTACTCGAGGATGCCCTTCAGGGGGCCATCGGCGGCCGCCTTGAACGCGGCGTTGACCTCTTGCGCCGTCGTCTTCTTGGCGAGCAGCACCGCCAGGTCGACCACCGACACGTTCGGCGTCGGCACGCGCATCGCGAATCCGTCCAACTTGCCCTTCAGCGCCGGGATGACTTCGCCGAGCGCGGACGCCGCGCCGGTGGTCGTCGGGATCATCGAGAGCGCGGCGGCCCGGGCGCGGCGCAGGTCCTTGTGCGGCAGGTCGAGGAGGTTCTGGTCGTTCGTGTAGGAGTGAATGGTGGTCATCCAGCCCTTGACGATGCCGAACTGCTCGTGCAGCACCTTGGCGACCGGCGCGAGGCAGTTCGTCGTGCACGACGCGTTCGAGATGATGTGGTGCTTGGCCGGGTCGTAGATGGCGTCGTTGACGCCGAAGACCAGCGTCACGTCCGGGCCCTTGGCCGGCGCGGTGACGATGACCTTCTTCGCGCCCGCCGCGAGGTGCTTCTGCGTGTCCTCGCGCTTGGTGAACTTGCCGGTGGACTCGAACACCACCTCGACGCCCAGGTCCTTCCACGGCAGTTGCGCCGGATCCTTCACCGACAGCACCTTGAACTCGTCGCCGTCCACGCTGATGCCGTCCGATGTCGCCCGGATGTCCGACTTGAGATTGCCCAGCACGGAGTCGTACTTGAGCAGGTGGGCCAGCGTCTCCGCGCTCGTGATGTCGTTGACCGCCACGAAGTCGATGTCCTTGTTGCCGAGCGCGGCGCGCATGATGTTGCGGCCGATTCGCCCAAACCCGTTGATGCCGACCTTGATGGCCATTCGATGCCTCCAGCAGGAAGATGGTACTCGTGAACGATTCACACACGCCCGAAAGCTCTCCATTATAGCCAATGACCGGCTTGCCGGTGGCGCAAACCACGGGCTATACTGCGATGTTTTTCAGGGCCGCCCCGACGAGTCCCCGCCCGCTCGGCGAGCGTTCGCGGGTGGAGTTGCCCTGTACAGCGGCGGCGCGCCTCGTTTCGGCCGCCGCGGCCGCGGCGGAAACGGCCGCCCGGCAGACCTCGCAAGTCGCCCCTCGCGGGCTGCCCTACGGCCGCGGGCGGCTCGGAATGGCGGGTTCCTGTTAGCTCGCGTCGATGTATTTCCTGTACACAAGCGTCAGCATCGTCCTGTTCGTGCTCCTCGCGCCGCTCTTTGCCTACCAGGCGGCGCGCTACCGGAAGTACGTCACGAACCTGCGGCAGCGCTTCGGTTACCTGCCCGTGTCGTTCAACGTGGACGGCGAACCGTCCATCTGGATTCACGCGGTCTCGGTGGGGGAGGCGCTGACCGCGCGGGCGCTCGCCGGCGACCTGAAGGCGCGGTACCCAGGCCTTCGCCTGTTCGTCTCGACCACGACGGTGGCCGGCCAGCAGGTGGCGGCGCGGGAGATCAAGGACGCCGACGCGACCTTCTACTTCCCGCTCGACTTCCCGTTCATCGTGAGCCGTACGCTGCGGCTCGTGAAGCCGCGGCTGTTCGTGATGATGGAAACCGAGATCTGGCCGAACCTGCTTCGGGCGTGCCGCCGGGAGGGCGTGAAGACGTCGGTGGCGAACGGGCGCATCTCGAACCGGTCGTACCCGCGCTACCGCCTGGTCCGTCCGCTGTTCCGCCGGGTGCTCGCCGACGTGGACCGGTTCTGCATGCAGTCGGCGGAGTCGGCCGCCCGGCTGATCGACCTCGGGGCCGACGCGGCGCGCGTCACCGTCACGGGCAACCTGAAGTTCGACTCCCTTCGCGCGCCGGCCGGCGCCGGCCCCGATCGGGCGATGCATCGCGTGGAGCGGTTCTTCCGGCTCTCGGACGCCCGGCCCGTCATCATCGCGGGGTCCACGATGCGCGGCGAGGAGCTGATGGTGCTCCGCGCGTTCGAGCGGATGCGCGCCAGCGAGCCCGGCGCGCTGCTGGTGATTGCGCCGCGCCACCCCGAGCGGTTCGACGAGGTGGAACGGTTGGCGCGCGACGAGGGTTTCCGCACGCTGAGGCGGTCGCAGCTGACGATCGACGAGGAGCCCGCGGCCGACGTCGTCGTGCTGGACTCCATCGGCGAGCTTGCGCACCTCTACCGGCTGGCGACCGTCGTCTTCGTCGGCGGGAGCCTGGTGCCGACCGGCGGTCACAACATCCTGGAGCCGGCGGTCCATGGCCGGCCGATCCTGTTCGGCCCGCACATGCAGAACTTCAAGGAAATCGCGGGGGAGTTCCTCGAGGCGCGCGCGGCGATACAGGTGCAGGACGAGCGGGACCTGGCGTCGGCGTTTCGCGACCTCCTGGCGGACCCGGCGCGCCGACAGGCGCTCGGGCGCGCCGCGCAGGGCATCGTCGACGCGAACCACGGCGCCCGCCAGCGGACGATCGAGGCCATCGTCCAGCTGCTGCCGCCGGCAGAAGCACGGATGCCGAGGATGTTCAGGATCGTGAAGTGATGTCCGCCGCCAGCTTCCTCTACGCCGCCGCCGCCCGCCAACGCCGCCGGTGGTATGCTTCGCGGCCGGGCTGGCGCCGGCGACTGGAGCGGCCCGTCGTCAGCGTCGGCAACGTGGCCGTCGGCGGCAGCGGCAAGACGCCGGTCGTCGCGCACGTCGCGAAGCTGCTGGCCGAGGCGGGCGAGCGTCCCGCCATTCTCACCCGCGGCTACGCCCGCGCGGTGCCGTCCGACGGCGTGACGGTGGTGAGCGACGGCGAGCGCATGCTGGCCGATCTCGATCGCGCGGGCGACGAGCCGCTGATGCTCGCGCGGCAGCTTCCGACGGTACCGGTGCTGGTGTCGGCCGACCGCCACCTGGCCGGGTTGATCGCCGAGCGGCGGCTGGGTTGCACCGTCCACGTGCTGGACGACGGGTTCCAGCACTTCCAGTTGGAGCGCGACGTCGACCTCGTCCTCGTGTCGCCAGACGACGCGCAGAAGCCGGTGACGCTGCCCTCGGGCCGGCTCCGCGAGCCGCTCGACGTGGTGCGGCACGCTTCGGCGGTGATCGCGACGACGGCCGACGCCGAACAGGCGGCGGTGGTGGGCGGCGCCGCGGGCGCGCCCATGTTGTTCCGCCTGCGGCGGTTCCTCGAGCGGCCGCGCCTCGTCGAGCCGGCCGGGCGGGTCGTGTCGCCGGCGGCCGGCACGCGCGTGCTGGCCATCGCCGGCCTGGCGCGGCCCGAGCGGTTCTTCGTGGACCTCGCGCAGGAGGGCTGGACGGTGGCGGACCACCTGGTGTTTCCCGACCACCACCGCTACACGCCCGCCGATCTCGCCCGCATCGTCTCGGCGATGCGCGCCGCCCGCGCCGTGATGGTGGTGGCGACGGAGAAGGACCTGATGCGGCTGCTGCCGCTGCGCCCGCTGCCCGTACCCGTCGCGTGGGTGCCGATGCAGGTGTCGATCGAGCCGGCGGCGGAGTTCCGGGCGTGGCTGGCCGGGCAGTTGAGCCGCGGCGACGAACGACGAGGGACGAGCGACCAGGCGATGGGAAGCGGGGCGCGGGGCGCGGGAAGCGACCCTGCGTTGCAGGCGGCCGGCCGCAAGATGGAATGATGCGTCATCGTCTCGAGTACACGCTCGTGGCCGCCGTGGCCTTCTGCATCCGGCACCTGCCGTGGCGGCTGGTGTCCGCCTGGGGCGAGGCGCTGGGGGCGGCGTTCTACGCCTTCGACGCGCCGCGTCGGCGGATCGCGACCGACAACCTCGCGCGCGCGTTTCCCGGCCGGACGCTGGCTGAACGCCGCACGATTGCGCGCCGGGTGTTCCGGCACTTCGGGCGGATGCTGTTCGAGCTGCTCAAGTTCAGCACGCTCGACGCCGACCAGATGCTGGCGCGCGTCGAGTTCGAGGGCGCGGACAGGGCCCGGCAGGCCTACGCCGCCGGCCACGGCGTGTTCTTCCTCACGGCGCATTTCGGCTGCTGGGAAACCAACGGTCTGGTCCACGCGCTGCACCTGGCGCCGATCGGCGTGATGGCCAGGCCGCTCGACAACCCGATGCTGCACGACCTGCTCGAACGCGTGCGGCAGTGCACCGGCAACTGGGTGATCTACCGGAAGGGCGGGATCAGGCGGACGCTTCGGGCCCTGGAGTCGGGACAGGGGGTGGCGATTCTCATCGACCAGCACATCCACGGTGCCGACGCGACCTCCGTCGACTTCTTCAACCGGCCGGCCGCGACGACCACCGCGTTGGCGGCGCTCGCGCTGAGGACCGGCGCCCCGGTGATTCCCGTGTTCGCGATCCCGACCGCGCCCGGCCGCTACCGGATGGTCTACGAGCACGCGGTCGAGCTGCCCGGTTCGGACTCGCCAGACCCGGTCCGCGAGTTCACGCAGCGCTGCACCGACGTGCTGGAGATGTACGTGCGCCGGTATCCCGAACTGTGGCTGTGGATGCACCGCCGCTGGCGCGACGCGCCGAACTCGTCTGCCCCCGAGAAGGGCATGTTCCCGGCGGGAGCGTTGGAACCGGACGAGTAGGATCACGGCATAGAACCACGGAGAACACAGAGGGCCACAGAGAAGGCGGGAGCCAGGCGTCGATGGCAGGCCTCCGGGTTTCGACGTGCCGGCCGCAGGCCGGCAGGAGCAAGACGCGGTGCGAAGGGGCGAACCCGCTTTCGTCCGTCGGGCTCGTCCCTTCGCACCGCGCCTCGCCCCGGCCGGCGCCGCGCCGCGGCGCCGCGTCGAAACCCGCGGTGTGACACTCCTTTGTGGTCTCCGTGGCCTCGGTGGTTGAACCTTGCACCCGTGAGAGGTGGTGACGTGGCCGAGCGAATCGTGGTGATGACGCCGAACTGGCTGGGCGACGCCGTCATGGCGCTGCCGGCGATCGCCGCCGTCCGCCGTCACCGCCCCGAGGCCGCGCTCGTCGTCGCCGCGCGGGCGGCGACCGCCGCGCTCTTCCGCATGGTCCCCGGCGTGGATGACGTGCTCGGCCTCGAGGGCGGCGCGGCCGGCGAGGCGCGGGCCTTGCGCGGGGCCCGCGCCGACATCGCCATCCTCCTGCCGAACTCGTTCCGAAGCGCGTGGGTAGTCCGCCGCGCCGGCATTCCCGAGCGCTGGGGCTACGCCGCCGACCTGCGACGCTTCGCGTTGACGCGCGCCGTCGCCAGGCCCCGGGGGCGCCGCCACCAGGTCGACTACTACAACTCGCTCGTGTCGTCGCTCGGCATGCCGTCCGACGCTGCGGCCATCCGGCTCGTGGTGCCGGACGAGGCCCGCGCGCGGGCGGCGGAGTTGACGGCCGGTCACGGCGTGCCCGAAGGCGCCCCGCTCGTCGGCATGGCGCCGGGCGCCGCCTACGGCCGCGCCAAGCAGTGGCCGCCCGAACGTTTCGGGCGCCTGGCCCGGCTCCTCCACGAGCGCCGGGGTGTCATCTCGGTCCTGGTCGGCAGCCGCGCCAATCGTTCGGTGGTCGGCGAACTTGCCACGGGCCCGCATCTGGTGGACCTCATCGGCCAGACCGACCTGCCGACGCTCGCCGGCCTGATGACGCGCTGCCGCGCGTTCGTCTCCAACGACTCCGGCGCCATGCACGTGGCCGCCGCCGCCGGCGTGCCCGTCACCGCGGTGTTCGGGTCGACCGACGAGCGGGGCACGTCTCCCATGGCCATCGCATCCGCCGAGACGCCTCCCCATGAGATACTGACCTCCGATGCCTGGTGCAGGCCGTGCATGCTGCGCGAGTGCCCGATCGACCACCGCTGCATGACCCGCATCGACCCGTCGCGGGTGTGCGACGCCGTCGAGCGCCAGCTGACCTTCCGCCCCGGGAGCCGTCAACCGTGAAGCCTGCAGTGTTCCTGGATCGCGACGGGACGGTGATCGAGGAGGTGGGCTACCTCAATCGCCTCGACCGCGTGGCGTTCTTCCCCTGGAGCGTGGACGCCGTCCGCGTGCTGAACGACGCCGGCTTCCTGGTGGTCGTCGTCACCAACCAGGCCGGTGTGGCGCGCGGGTATTTCGACGAGGCGCTGGTCAACGAGGCGCACGCGCTGATCGACCGGCGGCTGCGGGCCGGGCGCGCGCGCATCGACGCGTATTACTATTGTCCGCATCACCCGGACGCGGCCGTCGAGTCCTACCGCGTCGCGTGCGACTGCCGCAAGCCGCAGGCCGGCATGCTCTTCCGGGCGGCGCGCGAGCTCGGCATCGACCTCGCCCGCTCGTTCGTCGTCGGCGACCGCTGGCTGGATGTCCGGATGGGCCAGGCGGCGGGCGCGAGGACCGTCCTGGTGCGCACCGGCTACGGCCTCGACGAAGAGGCGCAGCCGGACGGAACCGTGGCGGACCTGGTGGCCGACAACCTGATGGACGCCGCGGCCTGGATCATCCGGCAGCACCGTGCGGATGCCGCCGGGGCCCGGCCGTGACGCGGCGAGCGCGCCGCGCGGCCCGAGAGCCGAGAAGCGTTCCTATGCAGAACTCCCGTTCGCCCGTTCACCCGGCGCCCGACCGCGACCTGCAGTCGCGCCTGCTCGGCCTCGTGGACCGCTTCGCCGACCGGCGCGTTGCCGTCGTCGGCGACATCGTCGCCGACGAGTTCCTGACCGGCCAGATTTCCCGCGTGTCGCGCGAGGCGCCGGTCTTGATCCTCCGCTACGACGCCACGCGCATCGTGCCCGGCGGCGGCGGCAATGCCGCCAGCAACGTGGCGGCCCTCGGCGGACACGTGGACTTGTTCGGTCTCGTGGGCAGCGACGAGCCGGGGCGCGCGCTGGCGAAGTCGTTTCCGCCAGGCGTCCGCCAGGCGGGCGTGATGCGGCCTGCCGGGTTCCGCACGCCGACCAAGACCCGCGTGCTCGCCGGCGGCATCCATTCGGCCAAGCAGCAGATCGTGCGGATCGACCGCGAGCCGACCGACCCGCCGCCCGCGCCGGTACTGCAGGCGTTCGCCGAAAAGGTGCTCGGGACGATCGATCGCGCCGACGCCGTGCTGCTCTCCGACTACGGCTACGGCGTGGTGACCCCGCTGCTCGCCGAAGCCGTGATGCACCGGCTGAGATCGGCCGGCAGCAAGGCGCCGGTGCTCGTGGACTCGCGCTACAACCTCGGCGCGTTCAGCGACGTCACGGCCTGCACGCCCAACCAGCCGGAAGTGGAGCAGTTGCTGGGCATCCGCATCAACGACGACGCCGACGCGCTCGAGCGCGCCGGCCGCACGCTGCTGCGGCGCCTGCGCATGCAGGCCGTGCTCGTCACCCGCGGCAGTCACGGGATGTCGCTCTTCGAGCCGAAGGTGCCGACCGTTCACATTCCGATCCACGGGACGGACGAAATCGCCGACGTGACGGGCGCGGGCGACACCGTGATGGCGGCGCTGTCGCTCGCGCTCGCGGCGGGCGCGACCTTCTACGACGCCGCGCGCCTGGCCAACTACGCGGGCGGCATCGTCGTGATGAAGCGCGGGACGGCGACGGTGTCGGCGGACGAGCTCAGGCAGGCGATCCTCGCGGGCTCGTGAGCCCTGAGCCTAGTCGCATGGGCCGCATCGTCACCGAAGACCAGCTCGACGCGCTCGTGGCCGCGGACCGCGCGGCCGGCCGCACGGTCGCCTTCGCCAACGGCGGCTTCGACCTCCTGCACGTCGGGCACGTTCGCTACCTGGCGGGCGCCGCGGCCGAAGCCGACCGCCTGATCGTGGCGGTGAACGATGATGGGGCGGTGGAGGCGATGAAGGGGCCGGGCCGGCCGGTGTTGAGCGCGGCGGCGAGGGCCGAGCTGGTTGCGGCGCTGCGCGGCGTGGACTACGTGGTGATCTTCCCGGACGCGACGGTGGCGCGCCTGCTCGAGCGCTTCCGGCCCGACGTGCACTGCAAGGGCACCGACTACACCACGCACACCGTGCCCGAGCGCGAGACCGTCCGCGCCTACGGCGGCCGCATCGCGATCGTCGGCGACGCGAAGCGCCACTCGACCACGGAACTGCTGGACCGGATTGGGCGCGGCAGCTGAGGCAGAGGTCCCTATGTGCGGCATCCTGACGATCCTCGACATCGATTCCGACCGCTCCAACCCGGCCGAACTGCGGACGCAGGCGCTGGCGATGGCCAAGAAGCTGCGCCACCGGGGACCGGACTGGAGCGGCATCTACAGCGACCACCGGGCCGTGCTCGCGCACGAGCGGCTCTCGATCGTCGACGTCGAACACGGCGCGCAGCCGCTCGTCGACGCCTCGCGCGGGACCGTGCTCGCCGTGAACGGCGAGATCTACAACCACAAGGACCTGCGCCGCGGCCTGCGCGGTGACCATCAATTCCGAACGCTGTCGGACTGCGAGGTCATCCTCTACCTCTACGACGAACTGGAGCCGCGCGACTTCCTCAACCGCCTCAACGGGATCTTCGCCTTCGTCCTGTACGACCCGCGCCGGGGGACGTACCTCATCGCCCGCGATCCCATCGGCGTCAACCCGTTGTACGTGGGCTGGGACCGGAACGAGAACCTGTACGCGGCGTCGGAGATGAAGGCGCTGGTCGGACACTGCGAGCGGATCCGCGAATTCCCGCCCGGCCATTTCTACAAGGGCGACGAGGCGAACAAGGGGTTCCAGCGGTACTACGAGCCGGCCTGGGCCGAGCCCGGGTTCTACCCGTCGAACCCCTACGACCCGGCCGCGCTGCGCGCGGCGCTCGAGGCCGCCGTGCACCGCCAACTCATGTGCGACGTGCCTTACGGCGTGCTGATTTCCGGCGGCGTGGACTCGTCCATCGTGGCGTCGGTGGCGGCGAAGTTCAGCGCGCGCCGGATCGAGGAGGACGACCGGGCGCCCGCGTGGTGGCCGCGGCTCCATTCCTTCGCGGTGGGCCTCGAAGGCGCACCGGACCTGGCCCCGGCACGGGCGGTGGCCGAACACATCGGCGCGGTGCACCACGAAGTGCACTTCACCGTGCAGGAGGGGCTCGACGCGCTCTCGGACGTCGTCTACCACCTCGAGACATTCGACATCACCACCATCCGGGCCGCCACCCCGATGTACCTCATGATGCGGAAGATCCGCGCGATGGGGATCAAGATGATCCTGTCGGGCGAGGGGGCCGACGAGGTGTTTGGCGGCTACCTGTACTTCCACAAGGCGCCGAACGGCCGCGAACTGCACGACGAGACCGTGCGGAAGGTCCAGAACCTGCACCTCTACGACTGCCTCCGCGCCAACAAGTCGTGCGCGGCGTGGGGCGTGGAAGCCCGGGTGCCGTTCCTCGATCGCGAGTTCCTCGACGTGGCGATGACCATCGACCCGGCGCTGAAGATCCCCCGCAACGCCCCGCGCCCCGCGCCCATCGAGAAGTACCTGCTTCGCGCGGCGTTCGAGGGCTGCGTGCCCGAGCAGGTGCTGTGGCGGCAGAAGGAGCAGTTCTCCGACGGCGTGGGGTACGGCTGGATCAACTCGCTGAAGGCGACGGCCGAGCGCGAGGTGAGCGACGGCATGCTCCGCGGCGCCGCGGAGCGCTTCCCGGTGAAGACGCCGGAAACCAAGGAGGCGTACCTCTACCGCCAGCTGTTCGAGCAGCACTTCCCGTCGGCGAGCGCGGTGAACTGCGTCCCGCACGAGCGCAGCGTCGCGTGCAGCACGCCGACCGCCCTGGCGTGGGACGAGGCGTTCCAGAAGATGGCGGACCCGTCGGGCCGGGCCGTGGCGGACGTGCACAACGAGGGCCTGCGCGAGCCGTGAGCCCGCGCATCCTCCTCGTCCGCCTCGGCGCCCTCGGCGACATCGTCCACGCGCTGCCGGTGGCCGCGGCCCTTCGCGAGCACCTGCCCGGCGCGCGGATCGACTGGCTCGTCGACGGCCGCCACGCGGCGCTCCTCGAGTTGGTGCCGGCCGTCGACCACCGGGTCGCGATGGACGGCCGGAGCGCCGCCAGCATGCTGGCAGCCGTTCGCCAGCTGCGGCGCGAGCGGTACGACGCGGCGGTGGATCTGCAGGGGCTCATCAAGTCCGCGGCGTTCGCCCGGCTCTCGGGCGCATCCCGGGTCGTCGGCTTCACGCGCGCGCACCTTCGCGAGAAGCCGGCGGCGCTCTTCTACTCGGAGCAGTGCGAGCCGCCGGCGCGCGCGCACGTGATCGACAAGAACCTCTCGGTGCTGTCGGCGTTCGGCATTGCCGATCGCGCGCGGCGCTTTCCGATCTCCGCGCCGCCGTCCGCCGCGCCATCCTTCGTCGCCGGCCGCGTGGCCGCGTCCGGGCTCGCCGGCTACGCGCTCGTCAACCCGGGCGCGGGCTGGCCGAACAAGCGCTGGCCTCTCGAGCGGTTCGGCGAAATCGCGAAGGGGCTGGCTGACCGTCGCGGGCTGCTGCCCGTCGTACTGTGGGGACCGGGCGAGGAGCGCCTCGCGCAGCGGGTCGTCGAGACGTCGTCGGGCGAGGCGATGCTCGCGCCGCCGACCGGCATCGCGGACGTCCTGGCGCTCGCGCGCGGCGCGCGGCTGATGATCTCCGGCGACACGGGTCCGCTGCATCTCGCCTGCGCCGCGGGCACGCCGATTGTGGCGATCTTCGGGCCGACCGACCCGCGCCGCAACGGCCCGTGGGCGCCGCCCGACATCTCCCTCTCGCGTTTCGACGACTGCGTGTGTCACTATCGAAGGCGCTGCCGGCGACGCCGGCCCTGCATCGAGGACATCTCCTCCGAGGACGTGAGTGGAGCGATCGACCGACGTCTTGCCGCCGACCAACATGCCTGAGTTGGCCGTCCGCCTGGCTCGTCTCCGGGTCCCGCTTGGGTTCTTCGCGAGCGTGGCGGCCCTGTGGCTCGCCCACCCGACGTGGCGTTCGTTCTGGCTCGGCCTGCTGTTCTGCGCGGTCGGCGAGGCCATCCGCGTGTGGGCGGCCGGGCACCTCGAGAAGGGCCGGGAGGTGACCAAGTCGGGGCCCTATCGGTTCACCGGGCACCCGCTCTACTTCGGGTCGACGCTGCTGGGGATCGGCTTCGCGGTGGCTTCGCACAGCCTGCTCGTCGGCGCGATCGCGGCGGCGTACCTGACGCTGACGCTCGGCGCCGCGATCCGGAGCGAGGAAGCGGGGCTGCGGGCCAAGTTCGGCGCCGAGTACGTGGACTACCGCGCGGGGAGGGTGAGCGACGAGGAGCGCCGCTTCAGCCTGGCGCGCGCGCTTCGCAACCGCGAGTACCGGGCGGTGCTCGGCCTGGCGGGCGTCATGATTCTGCTCGCCTTGAAAGCGTGGCTGCTGCTATAATCAGTGGCTCTGCCGGCAGCGGGCGGTTAGCTCAGTGGTAGAGCACCGGCTTTACACGCCGGCTGTCGCAGGTTCGAATCCTGCACCGCCCACCACGGGCCGTGCACGGAAATCCGGTCGGACGCGGGGCGGTGTGGACAGACGCCGCCGTTCGGAAGCCGCGAGCCGGGTCGCCCAAGCGGGGTCGTAGTTCAGCTGGTTAGAACGCCGGCCTGTCACGCCGGAGGTCGCGGGTTCGAGTCCCGTCGACCCCGCCACTTAACCCATTCTAATTATTGGAGATAGCGGGATCGCCCTCTCCCGTCTCCAAAATGTCTCCACAACTCAGGCGGACGCCGGAGCACTCCAGTAGACGAATCGCACTGTCCAGCGCGGCTGGACTCAGGTGCATGTAGCGCTGCGTCGTGATCAGGTCCTTGTGGCCGGCCAGTTCCTGAATCGCGCGCGCCGGCGCGCCACGCATCGCCAGGTGTGAGCAGAACGTGTGTCGCAGGCGGTGCACGCCGCTCTCCGAGAGCCGCGCACGCCGAGCCGCCCGTTCCACGCAGTGCTTCACGGCATCGGCCGAGAGCGACGTGCTGCCGTGGCACAGCACGCGGACCGACCGCATGTGCCGCGCCTCGCGCAGCGCCGAGGCGAGACGACGCGTCATCGGCACGTAGCGGAGACGTCCGCCCTTTCGGTGCCGTGACGTGTCCCTTCCACTCGGACCGTGCGACGCAGATTTGGCGCTTTGCCAGATCGACGTCCTGCCACTCCAACGCCATCATCTCGCCGCATCGGAGGCCAGCCTCGCCACCGAGCAGCACGATGAGGAACTCGTTGGAGTCCGAGCTTGCGGCCGCCCCTTCGACGAGCCGCTCGTACTCGTCGAAGTCGTAGAAGCCCATGGTCGGCTTCGGCACCGGCAGCAGCTTGACGGCGCACGGCACGCGCTCGATGACGTCCCACTCCACGGCCTTCTTCAGCAACATGTTCAGGACGGTCAGCACGTTGTTCACCGTCTTCGGCGCTCGGTCGGCCAGACGGTGCTTGAGCCGCTGAACCTCCTCGGTCGTGATGGCGTCCAGGCGCTTGGACCCCAGCCACGGAACCAGGTGGATGTTCAGAATCGTCTCCTTCGCCGCGATGCCGCTCGGCTTCTGCCGATTGGCCCGCGCGTGGCCCTCCACGAACCTCGGCGCAAACTCCCGAAACGTGGGCACCTCCTTTGGTGGCGCACTCACTGCTGGCGGGTTCATCAGCCGCTCGAACAGGACGCGCTCGAGTCCTTCAGCCCATCGCACCGCAGCTGTTCGCGAGGACACCGGAGCGCGTCTGCGCTCCCGGAGTTGCCGCGCGCCGTCGGGCGTCACGACGCGGATGTCCACTTCCCAGCCGCCTCTCCGATACGGACGAATGGTCACGCTCATCGCCATCTACTCCTCTGGCGATGACGCGCGCTTCTGGTCGAGCCAGTGTAGCAGGTCGGCGGCGCGGATGAGGACGCGCCGCCGGAGCCGGATGACCCCCGGGAGTTGCCGACGGGCCGCCATCGCGTAGATGGCACGGCGGCTCGTGCGCAACAGGTCGGCCGCCTCGTCCACCGTGAGGAGCACCGGCAGCGGTCGGTGTTCGTCGACCTGACCACCTCGCTCTGGCGGGGCGCAAAGCTCGGAGCGGCATGCACGTGACACGCGCATCATCGCCTCACCTCCCGTCGTTCGGTCGCCGACGCCGGCGCACCGCTGGCCGCACGCCGATCATGGGCTTCGAGCACGTGCCGCTCGAGCCAGGCATCGATCCACTCCGCCCGCAGGCGGATCGCGCGGCGTCCGGCGATCCGCGCCTGCCGAATCTCGCGCCGTTCGCACGCGGTGTAGATGGTGTCGCGGCTCACGCCGGCGTAGTCGGCGGCGTCCGCCACGGTCAGCCAGATCTTCATGGGGCACCCCTCCATTTACGTGAGATGGGACGCCGCCCGGCGCGTGGTGCCGTGCGGCCGTTCGACTGGGGCGCGCTCTGGCGCGGTGGCGTGGCGGCACCGCGGGACGGTCGAGCGCAGATGTGGGCGGGTGCGCCGACATCGGAGACCGGGAGACCTGGGCCTCTCGGTGCGTCGCACGGTGGGCGAGTGAACTTCGTCGGATCCGATTCTGTGCGCGACCCGAGAAGTCCGGCCACCGATTACGCGACGACGAAGCCGAACGGCGACGCGATCGACGTCCGATCGCGCCGCACGTTCACCATGACACGGCCGGACGGCGCCGCTTTGCCCGCGGCGTGGTGCGCGGCCACCGTCTCAGCCCGGACGGGCGCCTTGCGCGAATCCGGGGCGAGGCGAACGATTCAACGAGGTGTGGTGGCTTCGACCCTGGCCCTGAGGGCGGGATCGAGCGGCGGATGATCCACTCGCGATGGGTGCTGGGCAGCACCGAGTCCGACACTCCCAATGTAGGCGCCGCGCCGCGTCCCGTCAAGGCCCGACTTGCCACGCCCGACTTGCCACGCTTGCGCAGGCCCCGCTCGCATCATCAGGCTCACGCCGTCGCAGACGCCCAAACGCCGGCCATCACGCAACTGCCAAGCACCGCGCTGCGCGCACGCGCCGTCCAGGCCCGAAGGCCGCGCGCCTGGCGCGCGGGCGGAGCTGCGCGGAGCGCCTGGACGGGGCGGAGCACAGCGCCATGATCGCGTTCGTGATGGCCGTCACCGACAACGCCCGCGGCCCAGCGACTGCTCGCGGTTCCATTCCCCATCTGCCACACAATTCCCGGCGGGATCGTGGCTGGAACCGGTGCCGAATCGGAGGACGGAAACCTCGTCGAGCCCGCCCGTCATCACCCGGCTCTTTCGACAGGCGCGGTGGGCACCACAACGGTACCGACAGCCATGGCGTGAGCGACCCCCGGGACGGCGCCGGGACGGCGGAGCCGGCGCGCGAGGGGGTCGCTCACGCCATGGTCTCTGCATCGCTGGGCATCAGCAGGCCCTCCAGGGGCGGCGAACTGCGCCGCCCCAACCGGAGCACCCGACTCTGTATCGGCCTGGTGAATCGCTTCTGTTGACGCGGTTTGCGGCAGGGCTCCGGCGCGGGCACCCACGGCATCGGGTGACGGGACGCGTCGTCGGCCACCCCTTGCGCGAGGGGGACAACCTGCTTCCGAGAGGTCGTCCCTGAGGTCGTCCCCCGCTGGTGCTCGCTACGCGAGGCCAACCAGGGGGGCGAGATGCAGGTACCTGACGCGAGAGCACGACCGTCTCGACGCGGCCCTCACCTCGCTCGACAGCATCCGAGACCACCCCCGAGCGAGCCGCCCAGAGGACGGGGTCGCCCTCGCCCAGCCAGGCCCGGTAGAGCGCCGCGAATCGCGGGGACCCGAACGCCTTCGTCGCGTCGCGGAAGCGCCGGTCCACACCTGTTGGCGGCGACGTGTGATCGCGGGCGGAGGGCATCGCCGCAGAGGCGATCGGACGGTCGGACGCCTCTCTCGCGCGACGTTGCCGCTCCCGAAAGAACCACGCCAACTCCTCCGCCGCCGAGGGGGACAGTCGGCTCGCGAGATGCTCGCGCGCTGCCTGCTCGTAGAGCGGCGCGACGCGGACGAGCGGCCTCGGGACGAGGAGCCTGAGGGTCCATTCGCGCAGCGCGCCCAGCAGCGTCGTGTGGCGCAGCAGGAACGCCCGGAAGTCGAGCGGCGAGTGATTGGTGACCAGGTAGAGCAACACGTGCGGCGGCGCATACGGCTGGATGCCGATCGGCAGCTTGTCGGGGAACGCGCGTACCGTCTTCGCGCCGCCCGACCCGAACGCGAGGCGGGGCAATTCATCGGGCCGCACTCGGTCGCCCAGCGAGGCGGCGAAGTGGCGGAGCTTATCGCGGGAGGGGCCGAGCCAGACGAAGGCGGAGTCGCCCAGGACGGCGTCGAGGAGCATGACGCGCTCGATCAGCCGACCGAGCGTGGCGGGCTTGCGGAAGCGGCTGTCCGGCTCGCCGACCGCCGTCCACAGCGGCTTGTAGTGCACGTGGAACAGGCGTCCGCGATGGAGAGGTCCTGTCGGAATGGCGGTCGCATAGCGGCGCGCGACGAGGCGTGCGAGGAAGTCCGCGGCCTTCTGCCCGTGCGCGATGCCGGCGTACTCGCAGGTACTGCCGTTCGACGAACACACCCGCGTGCAGCAGCACCTGGACGAGGAACCGCGCCTGCCGGTCGCTGAAGCCGAACGCCGCGAGCGCCTCGGCTCGCTCGGCGTTGGCCCGCGCGATGGTCCAGTGATCGGGGAGCGGCGTTTCCATTAGAGCAGCTCCTCGGCAAGGCGCGTCCTCGGCGGCGCGCCGCGCCGGCCCCCGCCTCGGCCGCCAGCGAAGGAGCCGTGGCTCCGATACTGCGCGAAGCCGCAGCGCGCCGTCGCCGCCGCGTGCGCGCCACGGTAGTGGGCGGTCGTGACCTCGACGTCTTCACGCCGAAGCTGGCCGTCGCGGTCGTCGTACTCGATGCGGAGATTGGGGAAGTGCACCGCGTCGTCGAAGTACGGGAGGTCGTGCTCCCGGGCCCAGAGTCGAATCTCCTCGGGCTCGCGGTCCGGGCGGCCGTCGTGGTCCTTCCGGCCGCGGCTTCGAGCCTGGAGAAACCGCTGGTAGTCCCGCTTGAACTCGTAGTCGAGGACGACCCGACGAACGCGGCCACCGGCGTCTCGAAGGCGGGCCTCGGCGCGCGCGTAGGCGGGGTAGACCTGAGAGTCGTGCGAGAGCTCGCGGGGCTTCCGAACGCCAGCGTAGAAGGCCTGGTGGCCCGTGTGGTGACCGGTATCGCGTTCGCGTCGATGCGTCTCGAGGAGTTCTCGACGCTGGGTGGTGAGCGAGACCACACGGTCTCGTGAGCCGACCTGCGTTCGTTGAAGAAGTCCTTCTGCCTCGAGGTGCTTCAAGTGCTCACGGACGGACGCCAGTCGCGCGTGGCCCTGGTCCAGGTCGCGTTCCGCGATCACGCGAAAGGCGCCGATCGTGGCGAGCAGGCGGCTGTCTGACCCGTCGATCGCGTGGATCCGGTCGCGGCTCCGAAGCAGCTCGCGTTCGTCGCCGAGCGGCAGATCGACGGCGCGGACGAACACGTCGCGATCGGAGAACGCCTGATCGTCTCGTTCGCTTCGTCCGCCTCGGCTGCCGCGCGCACGATCTAGCGACCCGGCCGGATCGTGCGTCAGCGTGTCTCGCGGATCATGTCTCTCCCACATCGCGGCATCCCCCTTCGGCCCGTGTCCGCGGAGCGGCACTGGGGAGCATCGTGAGGGGCCTTGGCGGCGATGGCAATGCTCCGTCGGGTTGGTTCGGTTTGGCTCCGGCGACTGCGGCCACAGTCGCCGCCTGGGACCAGCGGTCGCGCGTGACGGCCGCACCAGCACATCCCCGAAGTGTCCGGTCTGGCTGGGCGCCTACGTAAGTACACCCGGAACCGACGATGTGGTCCGGGCAGGCAACCGCAACGCAGAGGCGGCGATGTGCTATCCCTTGCAGCGCGCGGACCGCCAGCCCGTCCCTCCGACGCCTTGGGCAGCGGTCCTTCGTCCGACCAAGCCGCCGATAGTCAAGCGATTGTCGTTGTTGTCGACGAGAAGAGGAGGAGCGGACGACGGAGGACCTTCTCAGAACTCGCAGCTACTCAGAAGGAGCCATCTGATGTCTCGTTACCTTCGCCTCGCTGGCGGCCTGACCGGAGCACTCGCTATCGCATTCGCGATCTGGTTCGGCGGAACCGTCGTGCACGCAGCCAATTGCGCTCATGGGCCGGCGTTGACACCGGGGCGAGCATCACATGCTCATCAGGGTCCAGTAGCGCACGATGTCTCGCCCTTGAGGTGACAGCGGGACGACACTACGGGGCGGGCCGCCTGCGCAATCCCACAGCAAGCAGTCGAGGCCGGAGGTGGAGCAACTGCTATGAGCATAGTCTGACCGTGATCCGATTTGGTAGACAGGTGAGTAACGCTAGCTGAGGTCTGTTCTGTCGTCTCCCTTCATGAACTGTACATCGGGTCGTGGGCGCTGTGGGAATCTCGCGTTCTCTGCGAGATTTCCAAATCACGGTGGGCGCGTTCTGTGCGTCCACCGGGATGGCAGCGTCCACACCCTACGCGGCCGCGCGGCGCTCGAAAGCCGCCGGACTGATGAGCCCGAGCGTCGAATGCCGCCGCTGCTGGTTGTAGAACACCTCGATGTAGTCGAACAGCTCCGCCTTCGCCAGCCCGTAGCTTTCGAAGTGCTCGCCCAACTCCGCTTTCACCGTCGAGAAGAAGCTCTCCATGACGGCATTGTCGTAGCAGTCGCCCCGGCGGCTCATGCTGCACGTGATGCCGAACGTCTCGAGGATGGCCTGGTAATCCTCGCTGGCGTACGTGCAGCCTTGATCCGAATGGTGCAACAGGCCGGCCTCGGGACAGCGCCGTTTGATCGCCATCCCGAGCGCTTTCATCGTCAGGTGACGATCGTTCACCGCGCTCACGGCCCAGCCGACCACGAAGCGCGAGAACAAGTCGAGGACGACGGCGAGATAGAGCTTCCCGCCGTCTCCGACCAGAAACTCCGACGTGTCGCCGACCCAGCGCTGATTGGGCGCCTCGGCGGTGAAGTCTCGATTGAGCAGATTCGCGGCCACCGGCTGGTCGTGGTCGCTCATCGTCGTGCACTTGAAGCGCTTCCGCGGGCGGGCTTTCAGGCCCTCCTCTCGCATGACCCGCGCCACCCGCTTCCGACTGACACGCACGTCCTGGTCCGCCAGGTCGGCATGGACCCGCGGACTGCCGTAGCGTCGGCGACTCGCGTCAAACGAGGCGCGGACTGCGACGCGCAGCCGTCGGTCCGTGCGCGCGTGCGTCGACTCCGGCCGGTGGCGGAACGCGTAGAAGCCGCTGCGGGACACCCGGAGACACCGGCACAAGGCGCTGATGGGAAACGCGGCCTTCTTGGCGTCGATGAATGCGAACTTCACGCATTCTCTTTCGCGAAGAAGGCCGCCGCTTGTTTTAGGATGTCGCGCTCCATCCGGAGCGTGCGATTCTCCTTCCGCAGCCGCCCCAGCTCCTCGCGCTCCGCCGTCGTGAGCACGCCGGGCTTCCCCGTGCCGCCATCGGCGCGGGCTCGCTCCACCCAACTCCGTAACGCCGACTCGGTGAGGTCCAACTCGCGGGCCGCCTGGCCCACGCTCTTGCCCTCGTCGATCACCAGCCGGACCGCGCCGGCTTTGTACTCATCCGTGAAGCTCCGCCGGACGCGCTGTCGTGGTTTCTCTTTCGCCATCGATCCCATCGTAGCCACCTTTCGGGAAGTGTCTACGGAATCGGATCAAGGCCAAGTCCGGTGCATTCTGCCAAGCGTGAAGTAGTTCGTGGATCCAGACGATGTACGCGAAGTGTGACCCCGGCCGGTCGTATTCGGAGTTCACGGCTATCCACGGCACGGCTAGCCCTGGTCCGGCCAACCCCGCATTGGGAAAAACGTCACCCGACCAGCCTGCCGAAATGCTAGCGGTTGCCACTCTGCCGACGTAATCCATTCGTGCGAATGCCAGTCCGAATGGGTTCAGGACGTTGTTGACATCCGTCACGGCCTGGATTAGGTCGGTATCGCTGCCGTCCTGTGTTGCGTACCTATAAGTCTGACCGTATACGAACGATTCGCCTCCGCCGGCGAGGCGTATCGTGCCGTAGCGAGCGCCTCCAAGAGACTTAGGGTTCCAAGCCGCGTCCCCGGCGTCAGCGCAGTTGTAGTCGGTTCCATTGGAGGCGTTCATCACGAACACGTCCAATTCGCTGAACGCCGTTGTCATGGTGAACTCGAGCGTGCCACTTCGAGTGGCCGCCACGTACGCTCCGAGCCGGTCGCCCTGATGAGCGACCCGAACGACGAAGCGGCGGGCATCAATGCCACCGCCAAGCTCCGAGGCGTCTAGCGCCACCTTGGCGAGGGTGCCCGCGGTCGGGACCTGCTTCTTGAAGGAGCGGATTGGGCCCTTCGCAGAGTCGTGGACCGTGAATGCGACGTCGAACGAGCCCGTCGTCGGCTGGGTGGTGGACGGTGCGGTTGGGAGGGAGTCGCTGCCGCAGCCTGCCAGCACAACAGCCAAGAACAGCACTGCCAATCCTAAGTACCCGTTGTGACGGGCGGCTCCAGGAAGCGTCGGGGCGTGCAGCATCGAGTCTGACCGCCTCGGCTGCTTAGACGGCCGGCTCGGCACAGCGACCCGGCGACGGGAGTGACCCTCTGGCGGGGCAATTAGGGACGAGGGCACCGCTTCTGTCAAGGGCATGGACACCTCAGCAGTGGTCAAACGCCGATTCCGATCAGTCCGGTCGGCTAGGACGACACGTTCCCTGCCGCGTTTTCGCGACTACTATCTACTACTGACGTGCTGGAGCGGCGATGGTATCACCACCCCGCACGACTTCCGCGCGCGGTGGTCGATGCGCGCTACTTAGGCCCGCGTGGCACGTCAATAGACATGTGGAGTCCCGTGAACGACATGTTCGTCGCCGATCTTTTCGAACGCGGGTTTTCAATGCCAATACTGCTCGATGTCGCATGCCGGACCCTGCCGGTTGCTCGACGAGCAGTACATCCGCACCGAAAAGGTCCAGATGGCGTTCGGGCAGTTGCCGTTGGAAGCACTTCATCCCAACGCCCTCAGGGCCGCTTCCATACCCAAGTGTGCCGGGACTCATGGCAAGTTCTGGGAGGCGCAAAGAGCGTTGTTTGAAGCGGGAGGCGTGATAGATGACGCGGCACTTGTGCGTCAAGCGCTCGCCGTTGGTCTGGACGGCGCGATCGAGATGACGACATGGACGGTCAATCTGCCCAACCAGTGACCACCACGCTCTCTTCACTTGATCTGCACGTCCGTCGTCACCTTGAACGATCGGTAATTGCTGTAGACTGCGCGCCCTTGGATCACCTCGTCGGGCGTGGCGGACCGCTCGTCCATCTCGGCCGGCAGCCAGAGCCCGAGTTCGGTCGACCGTTTGTACACGACCGTCGTTCTCACCGCGTTGTTGCCGGCGGTGACGGTGACGCTCGTCTTCAGGATGCGTCCGCTCGACGGATCCACCCAGAACATGCCGTTCGCCGGCGCGTCGCCGGGTCCTTTCACGGGTCGTACGAGCGTGGGCCGGGCCGTCTCCACGAACGCGAGCCTGGCCGCCCTGACCCCTTCGACTGTCTCCTCGCCGTCGCGCCTGAACGACACGCCGCCGATCCGGCTCGGCCCCAAGTAGGCGAGCGGAAGCGTGGGCGTGTTGATCGTGCGGATGAGTGTGCCAATGTTGTAGCGTGAACTCTCGTTGCCGATTTGCTCCGCGAGCCGAGGTGCGCTCGCCGGGTTCTCGAGGAACAGCTTCTGCACCCGCTCTTCGCGGTCGCGCACCGGCCGGCCATCCACTTCGTAGACGTCGCGGTACTGTGTCCAGCCAACCTCGGCGTCCGTCTTCACCAGAAGCAGATCCGACTTGAGGCGCCGTTGCTTCGACCACCCGCCATCAAACAGGCGCTGAGTGTAATCCTCGTCGGCCACCACGTTGCCGACGTCGCGGACGTAGGCGGTGATGTACTCCGAGAGGCGAGCGAGCAGGAGCGTGACCTGCGGGTCGTCCTCGTTTGGCCGCCGCCCAGGGGCCCGCAGTTCGGCGGCCGGCGTTGCGGTGCCGGGCGGCGCGGCGACGACCACCGCGGGCACGGGATCCTGGCGCGACACCCACAGCCGGGGCACTCGCACGGTCATCTGGCGGCGGGAACACTCGACTTTCAGGTCGTGCGGGCGCGCGCCTGCATCGCCTTCCCGGCCCTCCACTTCGACAAGGTAGCCGCCCTCCAAGGCCGCAAGGATCCCGTCGAACGCCTTCGAGTCGGAGGCATTCTTCGCCATCCTGATCGTGCCTCCCGTTCCCACCGCGATCTCGGCCATCCCGTCGTCTTGGGCGGTCCGCTTCCGGCCCGTCTGGTCGATCATCACCAGGTGGACGACTACGCGCGCGCGTGCGGCAGACTCCAGGACGGCGGATGTCAAGTTCCCTGAAACGTCGGGATCACCGGCTCCGCTCACCGATTCCGCTTGCCGGAAGACAAGAACGGACTTGGGGCCCGGCAGTTTCGCGAGACCGTCGATGATTTCGCGCAGCGCGCGAATCGACGCGCCCGGCCTCGCGTCGCTGGGGCCGTCCGTGGCGTCATCAGAGGCACCACGCCGGTCGCGTGCTGCCCGCCGCTCGACTTCGATACGCGCCTGCTCGTCCGGATCGGCACCTCGCGCAGCCGCATTCTGAGCGACGAAGTCCGGGGTTGACGCTGGCGTGTCGGCGACGGCGCGGCCCGTGATGTGCGCAACCGCGGCCTGCCACATAACCGCGTCCGAGTTGAGAACCAGTCTGGCCTGCGGCCTTGGCAGCGTCGCCACGGCCGCCAAGTCGGAGCTCCCCAGTCCGTCGAGCACACGAGCCACCGCGGCGGTGACCGGTTTCTGCTGGCCTCGGACGATCGCGTTCTCGTCGGCGACCAAAAGCAGCAGACGTGTGCGCTCTACGGCGGCGGCGGCGCTCTTGGACCGGCCGACCAGCGCAGCGGCGATGTCGGCGCCCGGTCCACGGCAGACATAGCGCAGCGACACCACCTTCCGGGGCCTTCCATCGACCGATACGCGGAGGTCTTCCGGGCGAAGCGTCGTGACGGCGCGCCCGCTCGCGTCCGTGACGCTGGCGTCGATGAAGATCGTCGGCGCGGACGCGGCCTGGCCACCGCCAACGGCGATCACCGCACTCGGGGCGGGGAGCCCGGCGAACGCCGCCGCACACGCGACGAGACCGAGAGTCAATCTGCGCACAGGCGACATGATAGGGCAGGAATCAGGAGATCGAAGTCAAGACGGTCGCATGAACGGGAGGCTGTGCTGGGTCGGTGGACGTGACGCGCCTTTCGGTGCCGGTGTGGTCGGCCGTCCGAGCCGACCCACCCGGTGTCGACCTGCAGCTCGTGTCCGGGCTCACCGTCGAGCACCGGGATGGTCGTCGTGGGACGCCCAAAGCGCAGCTGCTCGACGGCAAAGCGATACAGCAGCGGGTACGTCAGCACGACGCCCTGACCGGCCAGCAGCTTCCGAATCTTGGTGAGGCGGACGCCCTCGGCGAGCCACGCCGCGATGCGGTCGCGGTGCGCCGCGCACACCGCCCAGCCGTCCCCGCGCGGGCGTCCGCCCGCCGGGTGCAGCGCCAGCAGCACCTGCTGCAACTCGTCGTCGGTCGGCGGTGGGCCCGCAGGGCGCAGCCCCACGCCTTCCGCGACCATCAGATACCGGCGCGCGGTCTTGGGGTCGAGCCCCAGCTGCGCGGCCAGGCGCTTGGTCGGCAGCCCGGCCCGCCACAGGCGGAGCACCTCGGTCACTTCGATCATCGTTACCTCGCGATACATCACGCCTCCCGGCATGGTTTTGAAAATCTCGTCAGGACAGGGTCCCTGGTCCTACTTTGTTAGATCGTCGGATTTCGCAGCGAATCCGACAGTGATCACTTTTGAGGACATTGTACTTTTCACCCGTTTTCGCTACGCTAGCGCGCGGTGCTCGATCACACCGCGCCCGCCTGGCTCGCTCGACTCGTCACGTGGCTGGAGCAATACGAATCCTGCTTCAGCCACCGTGCGCAGCAGGGTGGCCTGCGCCGCTACGTGCGCGGTCTCCTCAGCGACAGCCCCCGCAAATCGATGGAAGCGATGTGGGCGCGGCTGAGCGATCCCGGGAGCTATCAAGCGCTCCAGCATTTCATCACCGAGGCGACCTGGAGTGCCGACGCGGTGTGGCGACGGTTGCGCGAGGTCACGCCCGCTCGCGAAGGCGTGCTGATCATCGACGGCACCGGCTTTCCCAAGCAAGGGAAGGCGTCGGTGGGCGTGCAGCGTCAGGTACTCGGGCACCCTCGGGAAAGTCGGCAATTGCCAGGTCGCCGTGACGGCGGCGCTGTGGACCGGCGTGCACGCCTGGCTGCTCGGCGCACAGCTCTATCTGCCCGACTCGTGGCTGACCAAGGCGCAGCGCGCCCTCGCCCGCATCCCCAAGACGGTCGCCTTCCAGGAGAAGTGGCGCCAGGCGCTGACCTTGATTCGGCAGATCCGCGCGGCCGGCATCGCGGTGACGGCCGTGGCGGCCGACGCGGAGTTTGGCGACTGCACGACGTTTCGCGAGACGTTGCACCGGTGGGGCCTGGCGTATGCCGTCGGCCTCTCGTCGACGATCAAGGTCTTTCGTGGCGCACCGCGCCTCGAGGCGCCGGCGCCCCAGCCCGGTCGCGGTCGGCCACGCTCGCGCCCGCTGCTGGCCCCCGGCGTGACCGCCGTCACCGTGGCGGAGTTGGCGGCGCAGGCCCCCGCTCGCGCGTGGCGCACGGTGTCGTGGCGCAACGGCACGAATCGCCCGTGGCGGGCCCGGTTCTGGGCCTGCCGGGTCACGCCGGCACACGATTGGCGCGAGCGCCGCGTGGCCCCGGAAGTCTGGCTGTTGTGCCAGCGGTATCTCGGCGACGATCCCGAGACGAAGTACTACCTGGTCCATCTGCCGATCACCGCGTCGCTCAAGGCCTTGGTGCGGCTGTCGCACCAGCGGTGGGCGATCGAGCAGCAATACCAGGAACTGAAGACCGAACTTGGCCTGGATCATTTCGAAGGGCGGTCGTACCCGGGCTGGCAGCGTCATGTCGCTCTCACCGCGATCGCCTACGCGTTCCTGCAGCAGGAGCGCCTCCGGCGAGGCCGGTCCGACTTGACGTTTCCCAAGGTCCGGGCCGTGATCACCGAGATCCTGACCGCCCACTACTTGATCACGCATCCGCGGTATCTCGACATCATGCTGAAACTCAAAGAGATTCAGCTGAGAAACTGACAGAGTAGTACCAGGTTTCGGAAACCGACACGCATTCGCGATTTGGTTCGGCGGAACCGTCGTGCACGCAGCCAATTGCGCTCGGACAGCCTTCACCCCTGGTGGTTGGATCTGGCGCGATCACCGCGGCGAGTATACGTATTTGGCGAGGCCCTCAACGACATGGGACAGAAAGCCCTTCGCAGAGTCGTAGACCGTGAATGCGACGTCGAACGAGCCCGTCGTCGGCTGGGTGGTGGACGGGGTCGCCGGCGCAGCCGTCAAGAGGTCGCGACGATTTGAGGCTGGTCCCCTTCGTCGATCTGTCAGTTCTTCACCCGGCTGATCTGTCAGGATTCTGGGTCTCCGTTGACACCGGGGCGAGCATCACATGATCATCAGGGTCCAGTAGCGCACGATGTCTCGACCTTGAGGTGACAGTGGGACGACACTGCTGGGCGGGCCGCCGGCGCAATCCCACACCAAGCAGTTGAGGCCGTCAGTGGAGCAACGGCTATGGTAGTAGTCCGGTGCATTTTGCCAAGCGTGAAGCAGTTCGTGGATCCAGACGACGTATGCGCCGTGTGACGCCGGATGGTCAATGTCGGGGCCCACTGCTATCCACGGCACCGCTACCCCCGGTCTGGCGAACCCCCAATTGGGGGGAATGTCAGCCGACCAGCCTGCTGAAATGCTAGCGGTTGCCACCCTGCCGACGTAGTCCATGCGCGCGAATGCCAGGCCGAACGGGTTCAGGACGCTGTTGACATCCTTCACGGCCTGGATCAGGTCGCCATCGCTGCCGTCCTGGATTGCGTAGCTGTTGCTCTGACCTACGAAGGTCTCGCCCGAGCCGGCGAGACGTATCGTCCCGTACCGAGCACCTCCAAGAGACTTAAGACTAGGATTCCAGTCGGTGTCCCCGACGTCAGCGCAGTTGTAGTCGGTTCCACTGGAGGCGTTCATCACGAACACGTCCAAGTCGCCGAACGACGTGGTCGTGGGGAACTCGAGGGTCCCACTTCGAGTGGCCGCGACGAACGCTCCTAGCCGGTCGCCCTGATGAGCGGCTCGAACGACGAAGCGGTGGGCATCAATGCCACCCCCAAGCTCAGACGCGTCCAGCGTCACCTTGGCGGAGATGCCAACGGTCGGGACCTGCTTCTTGAAGGAGCGGATTGGGCCCTTCGCAGAGTCGTAGACCGTGAATGCGACGTCAAGCGATCCCGTCGTCGGCTGGGTGGTCGATGGTGCGGTTGGGAGGGGGTCGTGGCCGCAGCCTGCCAGTACAACAGCCAAGAACAGCGCTGCGAATGCGAATCGCCCGTCGCGACGCGGGGCTCCACGAAGCGTCGAGGTGTGCAGCATCGGGTCAGTGCGCTTCGGCTGCTTGAACGGCCAGCTCGGCACAGCGAGCTGGCGACCTGAGTGGCCCTCCGGCGCACGAATCAGCCACGAGGGCACGGCTGTTGTCAAGAGCACTGCCGCCTCAGTAGTCGTCAGATGCCCCCTCGTCAGATGCCGATTCCGATGAGTCCTGTCGGCTGAGGATGATACGGTTTCGCTCGCGGCTTGGGCCCAGCCTCCCGAGCCACGAGCCGCGTGGCCGCTACTTCTTCTTCCGGGACGCCTGCTCCGCCTGCTTCTTGATGCTGTTGTAGTTCTTTGCGAACGTCTCCTCTTCCGCCTTGGTCATGACGCGGAAGGGCACCCGGACCAGGCTCCCGGCGAACGCAACGTTGAGCCAGGTACCTGCCCGTGGCGGATTCCGCCGCGGATTGGGAAGTAGAGACGGCCCATCCACTTGCACCGTGGGTCCAACTCCGGGCCATCGAGCGGCGGGTTGGTCCTGGCGAAGCGGGTGTCGCCGAAGTCATAGAAGAAGGTGCCAGAACCGTCGCGGCAATTCACGTTCACGGCCATGTCGCCCGGAAAGGCGAGGGGGTCGCGGCTCATGTATGCCCGATACTCGCTGGCAGTCGGGTTCGCCGCGACATACTCTTCGTTCGACGGCAGCGGGATCGTCCTGCCGTCGGGCGTGACCAGCGTCACTCGGTCTCGCGTGATCTTCTGAGTCCGCTGTCCCTTGAGGACGGCGATGCCGACGTCGAGCAGCATCCACGGCTCGCCGACCGAGCCGTTGGCCGCACGATAGCCGAGAACGACGTAGCCTTCGTTGTTGTGGGCAGCGCGGACGAACGCGCCTTCCAGTGTCGTGATTTGTGGGACGCCGGGATCTGGGAGGTAATCGTCCAGCTCTTTCGTGCGCTGTGCGGATCCGACGGTGGTCACCAACGCGCAGAGCCCTATGACGGCCAGCGTGCAACTGAAGGAACGAGTCATGGAACGGCCTCCTTTCGAAACACCTCCCGGGCGAGGCGCTCGGCAAACGGCGGCGGAGGACGAGAATGAGAACATAACGCGGCAGCCAATCGGACGGTGCATCCTCCTGCGCAATTCACGTTCTGGAGGAGCTGAGGGGCACCTTCGCAACTCAGTCGGTGATCAACGCGTCGCTACCTGAAGTAATCCGCCAGTCTCTCAGTTGTCCAGTTGCGCAGTCAACGTTGACTCTTTCGCGGTGCGCTTCCGAATCCTGCCGAAGCCCGTCCAGCCCGGGTCAGCTCCTCGTCAATGACCGAGGTAAACTCCTGAATCGGAACGGCTCCGAATACCGGAACACCATTGACGAAGAAGGCCGGTGTTCCCGAGACGCCGTAGCCTTGGCCGAGGGCCATCGTCCGCTTCCAGTCGGCGGCGTGACGACTCGAGTCGAGACAGGTACTGAAAGACTGCGCATCGAGACCCAGGCTGGCGGCGTGGCGCTTCAGATCGGGGACGGTCAGCTTGTCCTGGTTCTGAAACAACTGGTCGTGCATTTCCCAGAACTTCCCCTGGTCGCCCGCGCAGGCAGCCGCTTCCGCCGCCTTGGGCGCGTCCTTGTGAATCGAAAGCGGGAAGTCCTGGAAGACGAGGCGTACACGGCCCTTGTACCTCTCAAGGACGTCCTTCAACGTTCTCGCCTCGCGCCCGCAGTACGGACACTGAAAGTCCGAGAACTCGACAACGGTGACCAGCGCGTCGGCGGGACCAACCGAGGGACCGGACGGGGGATCGATCTTGACGCGCGGCGACTCCAGCAGAAGCTGGACTCCGTGCTTGGCCTTGAGGCTGGCAGCGAGCTCCGTGCGTCGCTGGGCGACCCGCTGGCGGCGCATCCCCTCGCTGATCGACTTCAGCGCCTCCGCTTCGGACATGTTGCCCATGCGGTCGCGGGCCGAGTCGAGAACCGCGCGGGCCTCTTCGTCGGTAACCGGTTTTGCCTTGGCCTCGATCTCGGTGGCCACCAGTTCGGCCGTCGATGTCTGACGCGCCGCAGCTTCCCTCTCGAGGAGAGTCGTGGTCACGATCTCGTCCAGCACGCCCTTTCGGAGGCGGTATTCCTGCATGCGCAACTGGATTAACCGACCGCCCAGCTTCTCGTCGAGTTGCCGCGTTGTGATGGACGTTCCGGCAACGACGGCAGCCGTATCGGTCGGTGCCGCGCTGATCGGCTCGGGGGTATGGCTCCGCGTGGCCTGAGCAGCAACCACGGCCACCGTCCCCACGACCGCGGCGGCTCCGAGCAACAGACCTCGATTCATGAGGACCTCTCCAGAAGAGAATGGACATCCGAGGAACGCTGCGGCGAGATGCAATGCGTGCCATTGCACCTTCACCGCAGCCGAGGAGCACACCCACTGCGACGACCAACTGTCCCAATACCACGATCCGCCTACGCATGAGTCACACGGAACAGAACAGCCGGACTGGGGATAGCACGCCTGTTCACACGGCGAGTATCCCTGTGCTGAGGCCGATTACGCGACCGCCCCCAACAACAAGATGACGATGCCGATACACAGTCTCTTCATTGCGCCAACTCCTCTCACCGCATCGACCGTGGCAGGGCAGGGGTCCGCCACGGGCCGGGTCCGAGCGCGCGGCGACGTGCGACAGCGGGGGGCAGGGTAAGTTCGGTACGCCGTCCGCAGGGCGGCCGGAAAGAGTTTTCATTGCATTGAATCCTCCTACCGCACGACCTCGCCCCAGGGCTGGTGCCGGATCGCCTCCCGGCCGACCGCCTGCTCGCCCGCGCCGTGGCTGTCCGTCCGGCGAGGTGGCGGCCGCGCTCCTAGACGCCGTCATGGACTTGCGCAGCTCCTCCTGCGCTGCACACCCTCAGAATCGCGGGTCCCGGATCACGCCGTCGAGAACCGCGCAGCAGAGCTCGCAACAGCACCTGCCGCAGGGCGTTCGACGAAGCAGGCGCAAACGGTGGTCTCGCCACAGGTCATGCAGCACTGAGTACAGCCCTCGACCGCTGTCTCATCGCCTCCGTCCTTCACCCCGTTCCAACGAATCGCGGCCGAGAACGCGCCGGCCTGGAAGGATGTCGTCTCATCTCTCGACAGTGTTAGGTGAACAACGTCGTCACGCTTGTCCTGGCCGAGAGCCGGGCCGATCCACGCCGAACCGCGCTGTGGCAGATCCGCCGTTTCGGTTCGTCGGCAGCGGCGAGGCTCCTCGGCAAGTGGATCGAGCTCCTCAATGGCACTAACGTCGTGAGAAGCCCAGACCGGACAGCGCAAGTTGGACCGGTCTACTTGACCCGATCAATCGTGAGGACTTGTGGGGTTACGTGTCATCAAGTGACGGCGCGGACGTTCGGGAAGGCGTGGACGATGTTCGATCGGCGTTTGGGCTCCTTGTTGAGCCGGCGCCAGGTTCAACCAAGCGAACGACGTCGATCATCAGTCCGCCATGGCCAGCCCCGCCTTCACGAGGATGCCCGCCGAACTGTCGGGTGTCGTAGGCTCGCGGTCGGTGTACATCGCGCCGGGCGGCATGCACCAGATCGAGAACATCCCGTAGCGCGACGTCGGACGGCAGTCGTTGGCTTCGGATGCGCGCCGGGCATGCAGCTCGGTAATCACCGGCGTTCGTTCCGCATCCGCTAACTCGGCAGCCTTGCGCCCGAGCGCGGCAGCCTTCGCCAGGACGTTCCCGCGGTCCTCGGCCCAAACGCGCCGTCGGTTCTGCGACAGCGTGATCAGGAATCGCTCCCGGTAGCGATCACGCCAGAAGCGAGCGGCCTCCGGAGACACGACGCGGTCACCCACGTGTTGTCCGAGCGCGATGAAGCATTCGGTGAGGATGTACTCGACGTGCTCGAAATGGGTCACGGGTTCCCCCTTGCTAGGAAGTGCGGCCTTCAGTCGCACTAACGTAGCCAGGCGCCAGAACCGGACAGCCGCTCGACCTGGATGGGGAAGACAGCAGCCTGGTATGCAGCAACATCGACCTCCGGCAATTCGTGATGGCTGCGCAGGCTCTAGCCGGACCAGCCAGTGAGCGCGACGTCGTCCGCTAACGTGAGTTGAGAGAGAAGCGACGCACACCGTGCACTGCGACGAGTCGCAGGCACGGCCGGTCTGCGATGCCGCGGATCACACGCCGAGATTATTCAACGCCGACATGAACGCGCGGGCAGTCTGCGGCCGGTCGGAGGGGCAGGCACACAGCGAATCGTCCAGAAGGGCCGCGAATTGCGGCGGGCACGCCGGTACGTACTTCAGAACGCTCGGAGCCTCACGGTCTCCGAGCGTCGTCTGACCGCTGGCCCGGGCCAGCATAGGGTTCGTCCCCGCAAGAGCCTCATACAGTACCAATGCCAGGCTCCAGAGATCCCGGGCCGGGTCGTCGGTGTCGAGGCGGTACCGCGCGGGTGGGGCGTACGCGGGAGTGCCCATGAGGTCGAGGCTAGAGAGCCGTCGGTGAGGTGGACCTCCTATCGATGGCGACGAGGAGCCCTCCCTCTCTGACAGCAGATGCGCCAGGCCGAAATCGAGCAACTTCGGAGTCTGGTCCACGCTGAATCCGATGTTGCTCGGCTTGATGTCCCTGTGCAGGAGACCCACCGCGTGCATGCTGGCGAGACCCGCTGCCAGCGCTTGACCCAACGCAACGACCTCCTTCACCGGTAGTGGCCCGGCGTGGAGGCGGTCGGCCAGCGTGCCCCCTGCGAGGAACTCCACAATCAGCATTGGAAGGCCGCGCCAGGTTTCGAGTCCGAAGATGGCCGCGAGGTTCGCGTGGATCAGGCGAGCCATGACCTGCGCCTCACGACGTAACCGGCTCGCCTCGTGTACCGAGGTCCGAGGAAGCGTCTTGATGGCAACCGAGCGGAGGAGCGCGAGGTCCGTGGCACGATAGACCACTCCCATCCCCCCTCGCCCGATCCGCTGCTCCACCCGAAACTTGCCGGCAACGAGCAGCGGGAGGGGGCACTCAGCGAGGTCGCCTCCGCAGGAACAGTGGTCCTCGTGATCGAACACAAGGCCGCACGCCTCGCACTCGAACGCAGTGGCTTCCAGCTGTCCGTACTCTGCCGCACCTACCGGGCGCGTACCATCAGTGACCAGCAACCCGGCGGCGGCGTTGGTCAACTGCACTATGAAGCGGAGATCCCGCCGAGAGAAGACGAGGCCGCTGCTCTTGGCGCCGAGGGCGATCAGGGCCACATCTCTGCCGTCGACGCTCCTGATCGGTACGAGCAATCTCGCGTCTATGTCAGTGAACCACTGACGATCGCCCTCGGGCAGCCATTCGGCCACCGAGTCGGCACCGTCGGTGTCCAGAGTTACGGGTGCTCGAGCGGCGGTTGCCAGCGCAGCGAGCATCGTCTCCGCATGGAGCGCCCGCCGGCAGCGACCTTCGATCGGTACGTAGCACTTCCGACCACAATCCAAGACGAGAAGGCTGGCCGAGCTCGCCCGAAGGGAGCGATCGATTTCCCGGAATAGCGCCCGGACGACAGCCGTCGGCCCGGCCGCCCCCTGCGATGCAGCCATCGAGAGTACGCTCTGCTGCACGTCGCGGCGCTCGTGGAACAGCCTCTGCTCGATGAGGTCCGCCCATCGTGCACCGGAGAGCGCCCACGGCGCCGTGCCTCCCGTAGCCGCAAGCAGCACGAGGAAGAGCGGCTCGGCGAGGGCCGCGGTGAGATCCATCGAGGCATGCCCTACCACGTACGCGGCCAACCCCGCAGCGGAAGACAAGAAGGCGCCGGACGGCACCGCCTTCAGAATCCGGTATAACGGTACGCCGAAGCCAAAGCGAAGTGACAGGACGCCATGGGAGCGAACGAGGTAGGCCGTCGTGAGTGGGACCGACAGGAGGCCTCCGTAGACCAATACTCCAAGGCTTGCACGGTGGCTGATGATCCACCCCTGAAGATGTCCACCCATGCCAACCGCCACGGTGCTGACTGCCAGCGGCAAAATGCCGACGCCCACCGCGGCCACGAGCGCGAAGCACCTAGACCGCTCCTCGCCCAACACGCTTCTCGCCTTCCACACCGCCGTCACAATGGCGGCCAGCGACAGCGCGGCCACCACGGTCCAGTAAACGCTTGACGCCGGCTGGGTTCGGTCCAGGATCGCGAGCGCGTGTCGCCAGGCCGACGGCAGCGAGGCTAACACCACGTTTGCCACGAACAGGACGGCGGCGCACACCAGGGCGAACCGGCCGACTCGGGTGGCGACCGCCTGCGGACGCACGAACGTGGGAAGAGGTGGGAAGTTCCCGACGAACGCGAAGAGGAGCGGAGGTAGAAAGGCGTCGAGCGGGAGGTTCAGGACGAACGTGAGGGGTGCCCAAGCGTCGGCGGCATTCGACGACAACGTCGCCGCCCTCGTCCCCGCGAAGGCGGACGCGATAAGGAGGAAGAAGCCACCGAGCGATCGCGCCGCGAGGTCTCGACGCCCGCCCCACAGCAAGATCTCCGAGCTCAGGGCATACACCAAAGGCATCACGGGGAACGCGAGCGGTGCGTCGAAGGCCGCCTGACGGTGGGTAATGAGCCAGACGGTCCACGCCAGCGCGGTCAGCAGCTGCAAACGGGAGGCGAGCACGAGCGCGCGGAACCACCGGGTCGAGGAGACACCGGTTTCGGCGTACGGCTGCCGTTCGCCGGGGCCTGGCGGCCGCAGTTCACCAAGACGTCGAAGCTGGCGCAGCGTCTCGGCTTGATGTGGCGTCGCACGCGTTCCGAGGGTGTCCCAGTCAACGTCTCGGCCTTCTGCGATCGCGTCGGCCACCGCTTCAATGCGAACCTGGGTCTTCGCCACGGGCCATCTGCTCCGCAAGTCGAGCGAGCGCACGCGCAACGACCTTCCTGGCGGCGTCGGCGCTCGGTACGCCGATGAGTGCTGCCACTCTGGAGAAGGAGTAGCCATGGACCTGTCGAGCGATAACCGCTACCTGCTCTCGCTCGCTGAGCAAGTGAATGGCCTCGCGGATCTTGCGACCGGTTTCTGTTGCCAACATGACGTCGAAGACAGGCGGAGTCGGTGATTCGAGGCGATCGAGGTCCGGCCGAACGGTCACGCCTTTCCCCTGGACGCGTCGCGCCTGGTTCGTGACTTCCCGCACCATGACCTTCCATGCGTACGCCCGCAGCGCGCCCGGTCGGCGCGAGACGAACTCTCCGAGGTGGGGAAACAGCGCCGCGTACCCGGCCTGCAGGATGTCGTCGGTGTCCACCCTCTCCCGTGCCGCGGCGGGCAGCCGTCGGCGGATCGTCCGACGGAGCCACGGCGTGATCCGAGCGAGCAGACGACGGAGCGCGGAGGGATCGCCGCGGCGATGGGCTTCGACCAACTGGGTGGTGGAGTCGAGCTCGTTCAATGTCGCCCCCCCTTGGGTCAGTTGACCAATTAGCGAGACAAGGACGCCGTTGGCGAGACGCCGATTCTACCATTACGCGAACTCGGGGCCGACCCTACAACGCCGCAACGTGTGCAAGGACCCGGCGGTGGCCTTGTGTCCGGTTTCGCCTGCTCGACCCGTTAGTACATATGCGGTTGGCTCGGCCAGCAATGCCTTGAAAAGCCTGCGTCCCGGCATGTTCGTCAACTGTCCACGAAACCGGATCAGTCCAAAGTGATTGGACCGCCGGTGCTGCAGTCGAGAGGAGGAAGATGCAATGACTACGGTCGCTCGACGGCGGTTGCTCACGGTGTCGGTCGTGCTGGCTGTTCTCATGTTCGTAGCGGCTGGTCACGCGCAGAACTGGGGGTGCTCAGCCTACAATGGGGGCAAGTGTGCCTATTATTCTTCTGTCCCTGGTACGCCTTGGCCGTCCTGCGATTGTGACCCAGTAAGTTGTCCGGGAGGAGGAGAGGGACCGCCCCAGTTTATTTGTATGGCCAAAGACTGCAGCTTCATTCCGTGGACTGCCCTTCTCTGCCCCGAAGGCAGCGCAGGCATTCTGACTCAGTCGGGCTGCTTTCCTGCTGATGTCGTTTACATTCCGTGCCCATGCGACTATGAGTGGTGGTATTGCATCTAGAGGATCACAGCCTATGATGCTCAGTCGCTTTACAGCTACCCGTGGCCTTATCGGGCTCGCCGCCTTAGCGGTGTGCGGTGCCTCGCTCCCTGCCACATGGCTTCTCAACGTGGCGCCGCAGGGGACAGCATCGGACAGCCCGGAGAGTGCCTTCACGCTCCAGACACTGGAAGTATCGGAACTCGTCGGATCGGGAACGCCTTTCCGACGCGAGGTCCGCATCGCAAAGCGGAGCGACGGCGCGACGGTACTCCAGGCGACCAGCGTCGCTTGGAGTCGTCGGGAGGTTCTGATCCCGAGGGAGAAGCTCCGCGTGGTGATAGCAGATCACCAGAAGCTCAAGACTACGTACGACTCGTCGAAACGTCCGGGCGGCTCCGGTGCTCGGTCCGAGAAAGCCGCGGACTGCAACCCAGATCCTCAGCATTCTGCTGCTCTTGGTACGGAGATGATTCTCGGTTACCGGACCTACCGCTACCCCCACTCCTACGAGCAAGCTGACGGGACGATGTTTGAGCAGCACTCTTGGTTGAGTCCCGACCTGGGCTGCATCGACCTTCGAACAGAAGTGCATCGACGCCGCGCTGATGGAACGCTGATTGGTACCTTTCAGCGGACTGCCATCAACGTTCAGCGAGGAGAACCAGACCCTTCGCTGTTCTTCGTCCCGGCGGACTATCGCGAAGTCCGCCCATCGGAATTCGAGGACACAGTTCTGCGGGATCGGGTCGGCCAGGAGCGTGGTCCTGCCGAGGCGCAGCGCTTCGCGATACCGCGCTGCATGAAGGATTGGGTAGATGTGATGGACCGACGCTACGCCGCACTCACGAGATGAGTCGGGAGAGGTGGCCGATGATTGGACGATCAGCCATTGTTCTCGGTGCCATATCGGTGCTGCTTGTTAACGTGACGCTGTGGCTGCGGGAAGCGCAGGTCGATGCTGGCTTCTGGGGAGTGGTTCTCCTAGTTGCCACTGCTCTCGCAGTACTGATGTCAAGCGTTCTGTTGGCGATCACGTTCCGTCGACATGCGCGACCGGCCCTCGCCACGATGTTCGCTTTGAACGTCGTCATCTTCATCGTGGTGCAGGCGTTTGTGCAAACTGGAGTCCTCCGCGGCGCGGGTGCGCTCTGGGCCCATGTCTCTCTGCTGGTCGGTTGGCTGAACTTGTATCTGATCGTCCTCGTAGGGCTGTGGCGGCTGGTTTGGACGTCATCCGTGGCCAGACAGGGCCCGCCGACCAGTTGAGGCCGGCTTGGTCTTCTCCCTGTGTTCGGCCAGAACAAGTGGCTGCTACACCGGGAGCGTGGTGCGTGCCACCGGGGAAGGCCGTCGCTACTCGGCTGAAGAGCCGAAGTTCGGCGCCGTAACGGCGGCCCTTCCCTTTTACGTTTCCTGTCCACAATGCCTGCCGAACGATAGGGCGGATTCATCCCCTTGCCCTCGCCGTAGGCCACTCCGTTCTTGGCGAGCATCGTCTTGCCGAGCCCTGGGCGGCGACGAGGATGACGTTCACGCCGCGGCCGACGGAGCTACTGTCAATAGTTGTGTATGGAGATCGAGTTAGGCGGCTTGTTTCCTGATGCCGTCTTCGAACGTCTCTCCGTTGATCACGTCTTCAGCAACTCCGCGCCGTTCAAGATTCTCCACCGCTGTTGCGCCTGCGGGTTGAAGACCATCGTCAAACACGCCATGCGACTGCCCGACCCGCGGGTCTTCGCCGTACGCAGCCGCACCGAGGCGAAGGTGGACTCGATCGGGTTGCTGGTGCGCAGATGCCGCCAATGCTCCGCCGGGAAGTCGTAGAACGTCGGGAGCGCCTTGCGGTCCTTCTCGAGACAGGCGACCGCGCCGGGGTACTTGGCGCCGAACGCGTCGACGAACTGGCGAAACGCCTGGTGCGCCGTCGCGCCTCGGCCATCCAGATCGCGTGCAGCGCCGGGGTCGCCTTCGGTTGCACGCTCTTCGGCAGCTTGTTGAGCACGTTCGCCGTCTTGTGCACCCAGCACCGCTGCGGGCGCGTCGTGGGAAAGACCTTGGCCAGCGCGGCCCAGAAGCCCAGAGCGCCGTCGCCGGTCGCCACCGCGGGAGCGGTCGTGACGCCGCGGGCGTGCACATCGAGCAGCAGCTCGCGCCACGCCGTACTACACGGACAGAGACGCTGGCTCTGTGAAGCGACGGTGGTGCCCCCAGGTGAAACCACCATTGCGTTCTTGCACCGGCACACAACCAGCGGTGCATCGTGGCAGCCGGCCTGGTGCAAGCGCTGCTGCCGACAGTGGCCGACACGGGCTGGGAGATCGGCATGGCCGCCGACCTCGACGGCAACGGCACGCCGGATTTCGTCTGGCGCCGGGCGACGACGGGTCAGAACGTCGTCTGGTATCTGGACGGCGTGACCTGCCACTTCCAGGCGTGTTGCCGCCGGTGGCGGGCGAGCCGTGGCACATCCAGCGAGACCGCCGATGACCCGCCCACAGCCGCTCGACACGCGGAGGACGACCATGCCCGATACCTCGCGGTTGACCGTTCGCGCCCTCCTCTGCGTGGCGGCGCTGGTGGCGGCGAGCCCGGCCGCCTGGGCGCAGCCGCCAGTGGAGGTGGCCTGATATACTTCGCGTGGAGAACAGTCTGATGCCTGAGCCGCTAACACGCATCACACGCGACCCCGAGGTCATGGGCGGCAAGCCGTGCGTGCGCGGGCTCCGCGTGACCGTCGGCACAATCGTGGGTCTGGTCGCTGCGGGCCGGTCCACCGCGGAAATCCTCGTGCTCTATCCCTACCTCGAAGCGGATGACGTCCGCGAGGCGTTGGCCTACGCGGCGTGGAGAGTGGAAGAGGTCGAGGTTCCGCTCCGCCGGCCAGCATGAGCCTCCCCATCCTGATTGACATGAACCTGTCTCCCGCCTGGGAGGAGTGGTTCACAGCGCACGGTTGGCCGGCGACTCACTGGTCCGGCGTCGGTGACCCTCGCGCGACCGACCGAGTGATCCTGGCTTGGGCACGCGACCACGGCCACGTGCTCTTCACCTACGACCTCGACTTCAGCGCGATTCTCGCCTCGTCGCACGCCAGCACACCGAGCGTGAGCCAGCTTCGGGCGAGAGACGTGACACCGGAAGGATCCGGGTCTCTGATCCTCGAGGCCTTGGCGTCCTGGGAGACTGAATTGCGTCAAGGCGCTCTCGTCACGATTGACGAGACGAGCCGGCGAGCGCGTAACTTGCCGTGCGAGCCCACTGACGTCCCGCGGCCAGGGTCAAGGCCCGCCGGCCTTCGTACCTGCCGTTGCCAAAATGTCTCCACGACACGGGTGGATTCGAGAGAACTCGGGGTCGCTGCGGTGAACCGCAGTGACCCCGCAACTGTTTGACCACGAGACGGTTGTCGCCAGAAGTCGCGCGCCATCAATAAGTTGGAAACACGCCGTCTCGGGGTTCGAGTCCCGTCGACCCCGCCACTTAACCCATTCTAAACATTGGAGATAGCGGGATCGCCCTCTCCCGGTAGAGTCGAGGCGAAGCGCGGCGGCGTCCAGGTCCTGCGGCGCCGAGTACGAGCGGCGACCTTTCGGACGCGCTCTCGCCGAGCGGACCATCGCTCCGTTTCTCCGCCCCGCTCATCGAACCGGACGTGACCATTTCGGTCATCCGGCTCTCGGACGGGTTTCGCATCACCGCGTGCGCAGGCGGCGGGCGCGAGAGGGTCAGCGGCGACACGACGCCCAGTTCCCCAAAGACCACCGGCATGGGAAACCGCCGATAGCCAGACCCGGCCAGCTTGTGCCGGCGGCGCAGAAAGCGGCGGACGGTGTGATAGAGGTAGAGCCCCACATCGTGCCGCGCCTTCGTGACCGTGCCGTACGAGAAGTAGCTGCACCAGCCCCGCACGGTGCGGTTCAGCGTGCGCGCCACGTCCTCCCACGGCGCCTGGTTCCCGGGCCGCAACCGGTGACGAATGGCGTCCTGGATGGACGCGACAGCCTTCTTCGATGGCCGCACCCCGTTGTAGCGGCCGCCGGTCCGCGGTGAGTACATCGGGCCAAAGGTGTAGCCGAGGAAATCGAAAGCGTCGCATCGGGCGTCGCGCAGCCGCGTCTTGTCCTCGTTCAGCGCGAGCCCAATACGGGTCATCCATCGCCGAGTCGTCTCCAGCACCTCGGCCGCCCCGTGGCGACAGAGAATGACGAAGTCGTCGGCAGAGTTGACCAGCACCGCGTCGTACCGACGGTCCAAGCCGTGCTGACGGAACGCCTTGATGAACCGATGCATGTAGATGTTCGCCAGTAACGGCGATGCCACCCCGCCCTGCGGTGTTCCCCGCGTCGCCTTCTTCCCGCCACTCATCCGGCGATTCCCCGTCTCGTCGGTCTCGACGACCGGCGCCTTCAGCCACTGCTTGATGAGCCGCAGCATCTGGCCATCGCTGACACGGCGGGCCACGCTCGTCATCAGCGCGGAGTGCGGAATCGTGTCGAAGTACTTCGACAGATCGGCGTCCACGACTTCGGTGTGTCCCTCGTCAATGGCGCGGGAGACCTGGCGAACCGCGTCGAGCGCGCCTCGCTTCGGCCGGTACCCGTATGCCGCCTCGTCGAAGTCCGCTTCGAAGATCGGCTCGAGGACCAGGACCGCCGCCCGCTGCACCACCCGATCGCGGATGGTCGGAATGCCGAGCGGTCGCTGGCCCACGCCACTGGCCTTCGGGATGAGCACCCGTCGGACCGGCTGTGGTGTGTAGCGTCTGGTGCGTACCTCCTCGCGGAGTTCGCCAAGCCAGCGTTCTCGACCTGCCGACTCGATGTCCGCAAACGTCTCGCCGTCCACGCCCGGTGCCCCGCCGTTCGCCCGGCTGAGCGCGTAGGCATGCGCGAGGATGTCGTCGCGCCACACCTTGTCGTACAGGCTGTGAAACCGTCTGGCTGGTGCCTGCTTGGCGGTGATGTACAGCGTCCGTTGGAGCCGCCGAATCGCATCGGGAGTTGCTAGGCTCACGCCAATCTCCCTGTCCTCGGCTCGTTCCGACGCACCCCGAACCAGGGCTCCTTCCCTCCACCGGCGTTACTCGGCTTCAGCGGTACTATGAGCCCCTCCGACACCTGCCGCGCCCGACCCTCTGCAGGACCGTTGACCGTCGACCCGGCCAGTGCGACAGGCCTCCCGTGTTGCCAGTCCCCGCGTGCGTACGTGCTGTGCCCACTACCCCGGCGAGCCGGTCGACCTTCCTCTGTCGGTGCATCCGGTCGACCACAGCGGCCTTCGTCCATGGAGAGGGGACTCGGCGCTCGCATCAGACCTTTCGAGGCTTGCTCAGGCTTCACTCGCGTTACGGCCCGTACGCTTGCTGACCCGCCAAGGCGGGCCGATGTTCCCGGGGCTTCGACGGCTCGGTCGCCCTCGCCGCCGCCCAGGTCGCTACCCAGGTGTACCGACACGTCCTGGGGCCGGACTTGCACCGGCTGCGTGAACTGACCTTTCACGGCACGCTCTCCACAATGTCTCCAATGCTGCCCGCAACCAGCGGCCGTACGGCGAAGTGCCGCCGATTCGGCCGGCAACGGCACGACGTAAGATAGCGTCCCATGGACGCCCACCCGGCAGCCAACTCGCTGAACCGCTACTGCCAGCGCCTCGGACTACCCGCGCCCAACCTCCACGTGGCGCTCACGCGCTCGGATGTGAGGGTGACCCACCTGATGGCGCTCGCTGTGCTCGAAGCAGGCAGGCCGCTGTCGCTTGATGAAATCGCCGCGCGCCTGAAGCAGCTGGCGCTCCCGCCACGACTCGCAGCCGCGGCAAACCCAGCGTCGCTCAGAAAGGCATGGCACGGCCAGGCGCCGCTCGTCCGCGATCCCCACGACGGACGCTTCTACCTTGACCTCCTGGCAGACCACGAGGTGCGCTGGATCTCCTACCTTGCCGACCCGCGGCGCATGCCGTCGCCCCGGCCGCGGCAGGAGGACTACCGCCTGCCGGTAGACGACGATCCGCTGTCGCAAGCCGAGGTCGACGCGGCGCTCAACGAACGAACCCTCTACACCTACTCCACTATCCGCAAAGCCGCCGCCATTCTCGAGGCGTCAGGCGGGGGGCCGCTGTCGCTGGAGGAGGTCAACCAGCGGCTGGCCGAGTATGGCGCCTACACGGGACAGATCGATGAGCGCGCGGTCGGTCTCTGGAAGTCGGACATCGTCGTCGTCGAACCGGACGGGCGGCTCCGCCTCAATCGCACGTCGCTCAATGTGCCGGGGTTCCGCCAGGACATCCGCCGAATGGCCGCGTCCCGGCTGCGGCAACGTGCTGAGAACGCGGCGTTCCTCGCGCCGCAGGCCGAGCTCGAGAAGCGGCGTGCCGACGACGAGCGTCGAGCCATCGACGAGGCACGCAGAGTCCGCCGCGCGGTCGTGCACATCGTCGCAGTCAACGCGGCACCGCTCGCGGCGGCTGTCATCGATACTGCCGCGCGCAGTTCGCGGCTGTTCATCGGCGACGCGCTGAGCGGGCTCGCCGGCCATCTCGACGAATTCGAGTTCCTGGCCGGCGTGGACATCCGGCCCTCACTGCGCTCGCTGGGCCTCGATCCCGACCGATGGTGGCTCGCCGAACTGCGTCCGACGCAACGGACTTTCCGCCCTTCTGATCGAGAAGCCGTGAAAGTGAGCCTGTCAGCCGTTGTCCACGCGACGACAGGCAAGAGTCGCGTGCCCGGCGACACGTCTGCCTGGGAATCTCCCCTCGCCGCGAGATCGACGACGCGCCTTGCTGCCCGCCTGGAGCGCGGGGCGCAGGCTTTGTTCGCACTCTACCAATATGGAGCGCTCCATGGGGGCGTGCGAGTCCGGGTCCGCGCAGGCGACAGTCTGCTGCCTGTGGACTGGTCCATGCGCGGAGATGCGCACGTCGGCGACATCATGGACGCCGCGACCAGGCAATGGTTGCCCGTGCAGATCGTCGTCGGCCGCCCGGCGGACCTTGCAGACCCGTGGCCGCTCGCCAGCACCGTCACCATCGTCGAGCGAGACCGCCACGTCCTCTACGTCCGGCAGCACGACGAGGTACGGCCGCTCGATCCGGCCGACATCCGCGCAATGCGGCTGCCGCCCGGGTCGGCTGCGCCAATGGCGGGCCGCCTCTCTTGGCTTCAGGTCGATCGCCGCATCTGTCGGATGACCGTCACGCTTGACGGCATCCAGCCGCCGATCTGGCGGAGGCTCGAGGTGCCAACGTGGATCACGATGGCCAAGCTGCACCAGCTTCTGCAGGCCGCACTCGGCTGGACGGACAGTCACCTTCATGTGTTCGAGATCGGTGACGAGCGTCTTGGCGTCCCGTACCACCTCGATCAGCTGACGGAAGGTCAGATCACGCGCAGCGGACGACTGGTGCGCCTCGCCGACGTGGTCGATCACGGCATTCGCCGCTTCGACTACGAGTACGACTTCGGCGACTCGTGGCGGCACACGATCGCCATCGAGGAGGTGCGCGACGGACGCGACGGAGACGGGGGCGCCCGTTGTCTTGGCGGCGCCCGGGCCTGCCCGCCGGAGGACTGCGGCGGAGCCGATGGTTACCTGCAGCTGCTGGAGATCCTCTTCGACCCACGGCACCCCGAGTTCGAGGAGATGCGAAGGTGGGCAGGCGCCTTCGAGCCAGAGCGATTCGACCTGAGGCGGGTGAACGCCGCGCTGGCGGCTGTTTCGGCCCACTGATAAGGAGCGCGACGGGGTCTGGCTCGCAGCCACTCCTCCGCGACGTCAGTCTGTGATCGCTCGAGGCCGCGTTCGTTTACGGACCCAAACGAAGAACTGGTCCTGATCGACGTCGTTCGCGGCCAACCGTTCGAACATCTCCGCGAGCGGGTCCTGTTCCTCGACGAAGTCGAATCCGTTCAATTCCAGGAACACCAGCATCGCCGCCGCGGCGGTTCGCTTGTTGCCATCGACGAATGGATGGTTTCGGGCGAGGAAGTACGCGTAGGCCGCGGCCTTCTCAGGGACGCTCGGATACGCGTCCTCGCCGAACACGGTCTGTTCGACTTGGCCGATCGCCGACTGCAGAAGATGAACCGATCGAACGCCCGGGCTGCCGCCGAACGTGAGGGCTTCGGCGTGAAGGTCGAGCACCTGGTCCGCCGTGAGGTGGACGATGGGTGCCATGACCTATCGTTCGGCAAGACGTTCTAGCGACCGTCGGTTTGCAGCAAAGACCTTGCGTTTGGCGGCCTCGAAGTCGGCATCGCTCGCGTAGCGATGGGCCGTGATGACGATTCGCTTGCCCTCCACCGCCACTTCCACTTCGGCGTCGGGTTCGAGGTCCACCTGTTTCAATACGGCCCGGTCCAAGATCACGCCGCTCGACGTACCGATGCGGGTCAGTCGCTTCACCAAAGGCATTGGACCCTCCCCAGGACATTATAATATCATTATAATGACGTGTTGGGTCGACGGAGCGCTGCCTGGTCAGCCCCCGCCGCCGTTGCCAAAATGATGTCTCCACGACACGGGTGGAATCGAGAGAACTCGGGGTCACTGCCGCGAACGGCAGTGACCCCGCAAACAACTGACCCCGAAACGGTTGTTTCCAGAAGTCGCACGCCATCAATGGGTTAGAAGCACGCCGTCCCAGGGTTCGAGTCCCGTCGACCCCGCCACTCAAATCAAATCCCACCAATCAGTTACAGCTGACGCGGTCCGACATGGGGCGACACGAAACGCCCCGGTTTCGCCCTGTCTACGAGTGCACAATACGGCTGCGCTTGCACTTGGGTCGGAATCGATGCCCCAACCAAAACTGGTGAGGCTTGCCGAACGTTGGAAGCCTAGACCAAAATGGGCGAGAAGATCATCAGCCTCCAAGTCTGGCCCCTGCCGCTAGGCCTCGCGGACAATCCGGCGGCTGGAACAAGGCAGCCGAGAGCCGCATAGCTTGGTCCTGTGACCCGCCCTGTCAGCCTTCCGCGGTAGAATCAGCCCGCAAGTTCCCGGCCCGGCCGTCGGACGGTGGCAGAATCTGCCCGCAGGCTTCGCATGACCAAGCTTGACGATCTCACGCCCAACGCCGCGGTTCGCGGCGTCCTTCCGGACGGCCTCGTCACCGTCGTCAGCGTGCAGTGGTTCGGTTCGGAAGCCCTCGAACTCACGTACAAGACGGCCGCCGGCAGGTCGCGAACGAACTGCTCTATCGCGATGACGAGGCGCGGCTCGAGATCGTCGAGCAGGGACGGCCGTGGAGCTTCGACGGCGACGGCGGCTTGTTTCGGCTGGTGTCCGAGGCGCAGCGCATTCGCCTCGCACACCTGTTCGACCCCGTTCTCGCCGTCCACACGTCCGTCGTCGAGCCGCTGCCTCACCAGATCACGGCCGTCTACGAGGCGATGCTGCCGCGCCAGCCGCTCCGGTTTCTGCTGGCCGACGACCCGGGCGCCGGCAAGACGATCATGGCGGGTCTCCTGATCAAGGAACTGATCGCTCGCGGTGATCTACAGCGTTGCCTGATCGTCTGCCCGGGCAGCCTGGCCGAGCAGTGGCAGGACGAGTTGTATCGCCGCTTCCATCTCCCGTTCGAGATCCTGACGAACGACAAGCTCGAGGCCGCCCGGACCGGCAACTGGTTCCTGGAAGCGAACCTCGTGATCGCGCGCCTCGACAAGCTGTCGCGCAATGAGGATGTGCAAGAGAAGCTCAAGGTGCCCGATGGCCGTTGGGATCTGGTGGTGTGCGACGAGGCGCACAAGATGTCCGCCACCGTGTTCGGCGGCGAGATCAAGTACACGAAGCGCTATCGCCTCGGACAGCTGCTCTCCACCCTGACCCGGCACTTCCTCTTGATGACGGCCACGCCGCACAACGGCAAGGAGGAGGACTTCCAGCTGTTCATGGCGCTCCTCGACGGTGATCGGTTCGAGGGCCGGTTCCGGGACGGCGTGCACTCGTCGGATGTCTCGGATTTGATGCGCCGGATGCCCGAGACCTACCAGTGGCTCCTCGTGCCGGTGCAGTCGTCGCCGCAAGCGGCGATCGAATGGCAGGCGATTCGCCTGTCGGGCCAGGATTCGCTGGCCGTGCGCGCCAGCAAGAAGCTCCGCAGCGACGAACTGCTGCTCACCGGCTTCGCCGCCACGCGTTTGCGGATGGAGCTCGACCGCGTGCCCCTATGGCGCGGCAACCACGTGGCCATCAAGCAACTCGTCGAGGACTTCGGTCGCTACCTCTATCTCCCCCGCCTCCGATCGTCCGCGGTGCTGACGGCCGCCATTCAGGACGGCTGCGGGCTCCTGCTCTGGGAGCAGGACTCGTTCGCGTACGCGGACAGGTACGACGAGGAGGCCGTGCGCTACCGGGGCCTTCGCGGAGGCAAGCAGATCGCGCTCCCGGATGCCGACTCATCGGGGTTGCTGGTCAGGCCTGACGTCGCGCGCAAGCAGTTGGAAGCCAACACGCCCTCCCCTGGTCCAACGGCGCCAAGCCCCGGGCCGACGCCGCCTGGTCCCACACCTCCGGGCCCGGGCCCGATCCAGCCGCAGCCGAAACAGGCTCCCAAGCGCTTTCACGGCTCGGTGAAACTCGAGGCCGCTCGCGCCGGTCGTGACGCCAGCGTGATCGCCGACGAAGTGATCGCCCACCTGGCCGGCCTGGTCGGCGCGAAGGTCACCGTGACGCTCGAAATCGAAGCCGAGATGCCCGGCGGCGCGCCGGAAACCGTCGTGCGAACGGTGACGGAGAACAGCCGGTCGCTGAAATTCACCAGCCAGGGGTTCGAGACGGAGTAGCCGCCGGCAAGGAAGCCGGTCGCAGGGCCACAGGTCCAGCAGTTCTCGAAAGAGACATACGATGTCGAGCGGATCTGCAGGGGCAGCATGGGGCCAGCACGTCTATCGAGTCGGCCAAGAGCGAACATCTATCCCGACTGTTGGGCAACGGGCTTTCGACTGCAATCGCATCGGTGGCCGGATCCGCCGCCGCCGGAATGACAGTGGCGCCGTGGTCCGTGTTTGGCAGCTTCTCCGTCACCTCATCGCCGATCGTCCGTGCGAGCTGTCTCCCAGCCGTCACCCATAATCTCGCCGCTCTCCTGGGGTCCTTCTGCGAGGAGGATCGGCACACCGAACACGACGGCCACGCTGACCAGCGCGCCGAGGACGACGTGCCACGGTACGCCCGACGGTGTGCTGTCGGGCTGAAGACTCTCGACGAGCAGAATGATCGAATCGAAGCCGCGGCGCGCGGCGTGAACCGTGGCGGTCCGGCTGCGATGCGAAAGGCACTTGCCTCGACCGTCTAACAGGGTAACAATGCGGCGTCTTGAAGGCGTGAACGGGAGACGGGAGGGGGCTCCGACAAGCGGACCCCGGAAACCCTGCGCACCACCTAAACGATTGTTGGACCGACCAAACAGGCCGGAGAGCAACGATGATAGGAACCACACTCGTCATCGTGGCGCTGTGGTCCGCCATCTACTTGCCGGGGGCAGTGCAATCCAACGCCTGCGCCACGATTGCTCCGACTGCACCGATTTCCGAGATCGGTGCATTCTCGAACATGCGCTACACGGCAGAACATGCTTACGGGGAGACCGTGTTGCTCTGGCGCTCTGGGAACTGCGTTTTCGGTCTTTTCGAGTCGGCCCAGGGTCTCCAGGGTGACACGCCCATCGGCGAACTGCAGGACCTCACATACAATCCGAACACTGGAGACCTGAGATTCTCCGCCAGGCTGACGACTGGCGTCATCGCCGGGCCATCAACGCCTCACCAGCCGTCACGGGACCTGTTCACCTTCGACGGCACCCTGGGCACCACGCGATTGACCGGCGGCTTGATCCACGCCACTCAAGTGGAACCGAAGCCGCCCGTTCGCACCGTCATGCTCACGCCCTCAGCGAGAGATGCGGAGTTCATGCGCGGATCCGCCATGTACGGCGCCTGGCGTGAGAAATGGGAGCCAATCCTGAAGGCCCGGGGGCCGAAATGGTGAGCGGTCTAACCTCAGCTTGCAGCCGACGGCGCGCGCATCATTCTGCGTAGGAGTTCTCGGAACCTACGTGGACGCACCGTGTCGCCGGCAAGGCGTGGCCCGTGCCTTCTTCGCCGCGACGTTTGAAGCCGCGCGAAACAAGGGCTCCGAGAAGCTGTTCGCGAAAAGCAGGACATCTGCCCCTGGGCACGTTCGACCGGGATCTGAGCAAGCTGGAGGGGGCGACGAGACTGTAGAGTGCGGGACAGGTTGCCGTCTTGGGCGGGAGCCTTGGCCTTGATCCAGTTTCGTAGACACCTGCCGAAAGGTGGATACGATGGGATCGATGGCCACAGACAAGAAACCGTCACGCGTCCGGCGGAGCTTCACCGATGAGTTCAAGGCCGGCGCGGTCCGGCTGGTGATCGACGAGGGCAAGAGCGTGGGCCGGGCGGCCCGCGAGTTGGACCTCACCGAGTCGGCGTTGCGGATGTGGGTCGAGCGAGCCCGCGCCGATCGCGGCACGGGGAAGCCCGGCGCGCTCACGACGGCGGAGCGCGAGGAGCTGTACCGGTTGCGCAAAGAGAATCGCATCCTCGCCGAGGAGCGCGAGATCTTGAAAAAAGCGGCGGCGTTCTTCGCGAGGCAGAGCCGGTGAAGTTCACCTTCATCGCGGCGAAGAGGGCCGAGCATCGGGTCACTATCCTCTGCCGGTGTTTGGGGGTCACGCGCAGCGGGTTCTACGCGTGGCGTCGTCGCCCTGAGTCGACGCACGCGGCGACGGATCGGCGGCTCCGGGTGCTGGTCCGCGCCTCGTTCGACGCGAGCCGCCAGCGGTATGGCAGCCCGCGCATTCACGCGGACCTGGTCGACCAGGACGTGCGCGTGAGCCGCAAGCGCGTCGGGCGCGTGATGCGCGAGGAAGGCCTCAAGGCCCGGGCGCGGAAGCGCTACAAGTGCACGACGATGAGCGACCACGATCAGCCCGTCGCCGCCAATGTGCTCAATCAGGAGTTCACGGCCGACGCGCCGAATCAGCGGTGGGTCGGCGACACGTCCGAGTTCCTGATCGGCGACAGCGGCAAGCTGTATCTGGCGGCGATCCTCGACCTCTACTCGCGCTTTGTCGTGGGCTGGGCCGTGAGCGCCGTGAATGACCGCCATCTCGTCATCAAGGCGCTCGAGATGGCGTTGAAGCGGCGCTGTCCGGAGGCCGGCTTGCTCCATCACTCCGATCAAGGCAGCCCGTATGCGAGCGACGACTACCAGACCGTCCTGGTCGGCGCGGGCATCACCTGCAGTATGAGCCGCCGCGGAAACTGCTTCGACAACGCCGTCATGGAGAGCTTCTTCTCGACGGTGAAGGCGGAGTTGGGTGAGCACTTCGAGAGCTACGGGATCGCGAAGGAGCAGCTGTTCGACTACATCGAACCGTTCTACAACCAGCGCCGTCGGCACTCGACGCTGGGCCAGATCAGCCCGGCGGCCTTTGAACGCCGCGCTGCCGCGTAGGGGTGTGGACGCTGCCATCCCGGTGGACGCCAAGAACGCGCCCACCGTGATTTGGAAATCTCGCCCAGAACGCGAGATTCCCACAGCGCCCACAACCCGTTGTAGAGTCATGAACGGAGACGACGCGACGAACCTCAACACGCGTAGTTAACCTGTCAACGAGATCGGATCAGGGCCACCTGCTTGCCAGTGGGCCGTGCGAGGGATGTCGCTCACGATGGCACGTGGCATCCGGGCGAGCGTGCGGGGCTATCCGTAGCCGCGCACGTCCCGCCACGATGTCGGGCGCGTCCTGGCGACAGCTTGCGTCGCCTCGGCGCTGATGGCGGGTCTGCTGGCCGTCACTCCATCGATGTCCCTCTTGGTGCTCGTGCCGGCCGGAGCCGTTGCCTACGCATTCGCTCTGATGGCGTTCCGGGGCGTGACGAGGACCGATGTCACGGCGCTCCTGGGCCTCGCCGCGACTCCACCTTCGATTCGGGGTTCCGAATGAGCTGCGACCGAGTGCTGCTTCTTCCCAAACACCGAGATGTTCGATGCGGTGAAGCAGCACGGCACGTTCATCAGGGACCCGGAGGAGTATCTCAACAGCACCACATTCGGCCATCCTTCGGGTGCCCCTTGCCACGCGGAGAACGAGCCGTGCTTCGTCACGCCGGAACTGGATCTCGAGCAGAGGCGTGCGTTGCTCGCGCTCACCGCTCGCCTGGCGCGCCAGATCAGGCAGGCGGCGCTGAGCAGACGCTTTCGGCGATACGGGGTGCTCGGCAGTCTGGCCGTGCGCGTGTTCATCTCGCCGCAGGTCCGTTCACTCTGCCAGGGGAACCGCCACGTCCGCGCGGCTGGGGAGTACCTCAAGTGGCTCGCCTCCCGCTGAGACGCTCCGCAGGGGCACGAAGGCGGTCCAGGCGGACGACGGTCCGGACGTCACATCTCAGGCGCCAGGCGCCGTCCCGCACGCGGCCGTCCCCACGTCAGCCCCGCCGCGCTGCTTCGATGGTGGCGATGTCGATCTTCTTCATCGGCATCATGGCCTCGAAGGCACGCCTCGCCTCACCGCCGCCGGCCGCAAGCGCCTCGGTCAGCGCGCGGGGGGTGATCTGCCAGGAGAGGCCCCAGCGGTCTTTGCACCATCCGCACTGGCTTTCCGCGCCGCCGTTGCCGACGATCGCGTTCCAATAGCGGTCCGTCTCTTCCTGGTTGTCGGTCGCGACCTGGAAGGAAAAGGCCTCGGTGTGCTTGAACTCCGGGCCACCGTTGAGGCCGAGACAGGGAATGCCTAGAACGCTGAACTCCACCGTGAGTACATCGCCCGCCTTGCCGCCCGGGTAGTCACCGGGCGCCTTGTGAACGGCGGTTACCCGGCTGTCCGGAAAGGTGGCGGCGTAGAAGAGCGCCGCCTCATGCGCGTCCTTGTCGAACCAGAGGCAGATCGTGTTCTTCGGCTTCATGTTCGCGTCCTTCCCGGGCGGGACCATGGCGAACGCCGCGAATTCCGCGTCGGCGTGCCGGCGTCCCATCCGCAACAGGCTTCTACTTCTTCTTCTCCGCGGCTTCCTTCGCCGCACGGTAGCCAGCCTTGATCGCGTCCTGCTCCGTCATGAACTTCCCGTGCTTGGTCTTGCCGTAGTAGCGGTCGCCTTCCTTGTGATAGACCTTCGACTCGGTGTTGACCCACACCATCCCCTTCACCGGCGGCTGCTGCGCAACCACTTCCGCGGCAGCGGCCTTCGCGGCGGGCTCGGTCGTCTTGGGCGTCGTCGCGGTGGACCTGGGCATCGTAGCGGTGGACATGGCGGCAGGCGGTTCGGCGGTCTTGGGCACAGGCGGGGCGGCGGCGCTGACCGTTACCAAGGGCGTGATCTTCTCGATGACGCCCGCCGACACGCCGGCCTTCGAGAGGTCCGCGACGGACGCGTAGGGACGCCCCGCGACGATCTTCTTCGCAGTGGCCGGGCCGATCCCGGGGAGTTTCTCGAGGTTCGCCAGGCTGGCGGTGTTGACGTCGATCTTGGCGGCCGGCGCGGCCATCTTGCCCGTCTGGGCGAACGCCCTCGGTGCCGCGAGCGCCGCCGCGACGAGGACCAGGAAGACCACGAGGGGTTTGCGGGTGACTGCGGACATGGCATTTCCTCCCTTTCATGCAACAGGGTCCGGCTGCTGCCGCGGAGGTCACGCCGCCAGCCGCTGAGGCCAGCGGGGGCTTTCAACTGCCCTAGCGGACCATCCGCCACGCCAGCAGGACGACGATCGCGCCCACGATGGACATGAAAAACCCGGCCGGGTGGAACGCGGCTCCCGGCTCCGGCTTCTTGATGAGGCGGCCGAGGTACCCGCCCACGACGGAACCCACGACACCGACGACGGTCGTGGCGATCAGCCCCATTTGGTCGCCGCCGGGCAGCAACGCCCGAGCGATCAGGCCGATCACGAACCCGGTGATAACGTGCCAGACGACGTGCAACATAGAGCCTCCTGCATCCAAGGTGCCAACCCCACGTCAAAACCGCGCGGAGCCGCCGCGTCGGCTATCCCATCAGGCGTCCCAGGATCCCCATCAAGGCGCTCGCGCCCGACGCCGGCTGACCGCCACCGAGCAGCGAGCCCAGGTTCCCGAGCATTCCACCCCCGGCCGGCGTGCCCTGCCCGAGCTGGCCGGATGCGTGCTTGCTCAGGGTGCCCATCGCCATCGCCGCGACGACCGGCAGCATCTGTTTCAGGAGGTCGGCGCCGAGCCCGGTTTGCGCGGCGGCCTGGCTGGCGACCTGTCGGCTGACATCCTTGCTGCCGAGCACGTGGCCCAGGATGCCATTCCCATCGGCGACCGTGTCCGGCCGGGCGAGGGCTGTGGGGTCGTCCACGTACTGCTGGTGCTGCCCGCCCGCCAACGCCCCGAGCAGCGACTGGAGACCGCCTTCGTTCGCGGCATTCTGCTGGAGGCCCGAGGCCAGCGCCGGGGCCAGCGCCGAGACCGCCGAGGCGGCCTGTTCCGGGGAAATGCCGAACTTCTGCGCCAGCAACTCGGTCGCCCCGCCTCCGTGTGCGTTCAACAACATGTCTGCCAATCCCATCGCGCCCTCCAGTCAGGAGTCCCGAGGAGCAGGCGGTCGCCGGCCATCGCGCGGCGATGGCCGGCGAACCCAGGCCAGAGCCACGGGCGCCTCTCGGCGCCCGTGGCGACCATGTCGAGTGCGGTGATCCGAGCGACCTACTTGGCCGCAGGTCACTGCGCGGCCGGCACCTGCATGTTGAGTAGGCCCATCACTTCAGCGGCCTTCGCCTTGACCGTTTCGGCCTTGGCGACCGCGTCGGTCAGGTTTCCGGCGCCGAACGCCGTTGTAGCCTCGGTCCATGTCGAGGTGCAGGTGGTCAGTCCGGCCTGGGCCTCCTCGAACTTGGCCTTGTCGAGGCCCGCCGGCAGCTTCTTGGACTTCGACAGCATGCCGATTCGACTCTGGATGGCCTCGACCATCTTCGGCAGGCTGGTGCTCAGTCCCGTCCAGGTCGCCGTCAGTTCGGTCTTCTTCGCCGTCACGGCGGCGGTGAGATCGGTAATCTTGGCCGGCAGGGCCTGGGCGCTGGTCAGGGCCGCCTGATAGTCGCCCTTGGCCACGGCGTCCTTGGCGGCGGCGATGGCGTCCGAGATCTCCTTCGCCTGGTCCGGCACGTACGTGACGGCCTCGGCCTGGACCGCGTTGAACGCCGTCTCGGCCGAGGCGATTGCGGCTTCCGCCGGAGCCTTCTGGCTGGCACAACCCGTCGCGATCACCACGAGAGCGGCGGCGGCCAGTAGGCTGAACGAACGCTTGAACATGCATCCTCCATACGGTTGGTGTCGCGGCCTCGCCGCACCCTGAGGTCAGGGCTGGCGGGCCGGGCATGGTTACGGGATCCGGAGCTTCTGCCCGACCTTGATCTTGTTGGGATCGTCGAGTTGATCGCGATTCGCCTCGAAGATGTCCGGGTACAGGCTGGGGTCGCCGTAGTATTTCTCGGCGATCTTCGAGAGCGTGTCTCCCGCCACGACCACGTGCCACTGCGTGGCGTCGTTCGGGTCTGGATTGACCTTGGGATCGTCTGGCATTGCCACCTCCTCCTCTATGCGTGAACGGGCCATCGCCGCGGCAAACGAACCGGCCCTCGCACCTTCTGGGCGATCCCGGAGGTTCCGGGGACCGGGCGGGCACGACGCCCGCCCCTACGCTGGGGCGCCTGGCGCACACGGCCCGCGCGGACGCTTCGCGCTACTTGCTCTGCACCGGGCTGGTGCAGAACGCGCAGCGCCGCGCGGCGATCGGGATGTCGCTCAGGCACTCCGGGCACTTCTTCGTGGTCGGGTCCGGCGGCGCCTCGCCGCGACGCATGCGCGCCATGAACGCGTTCACCGGGACGACGACGAAGAAATACACCGCCGCGCCGATCAGCAAGAACGAGACGAGCGCGTTGATGAACTCGCCCACGAGGAACTTGCTGGCGTTGATCTCGAAGGCAATCGCCGAGAAGTCCGGCTTGCCGACGATGGCGGCGATGAACGGCGTGATCAGGTCCTTCACCAGCGCGGTGACGACGGCTCCGAACGCACTGCCGATCACGACGGCGACCGCCAGGTCGATGACGTTGCCACGGAGCAGGAACTGCTTGAAGCCCTTCAGCATCGAGGTGTCCTTTCGATCGTGAGGTCGGACGAGGCCGCCACGGCGGTTGCCGACGACGATCAGAGCCGTGTGGCGAGCGTGAACTCAGCCGGCTTCCCGGCCAGAGGAATTTATCTTCGACCGGCAACGGGCCCCGTTGAATGCTGAAGGTGCGGAGGGCGGCGAGTGCGAACGGGGCCCCGTGGTCACCCGAACAGGGGGATGGCGTGGCAGGAACGAGGGGGCCAGTCCGCGGCACGTCAACCGACGAGAATCCCTGCGACGATGCATGGGATCACCACTGGCGATCGGTACCGGTCGAGCAGATCGACTAGGCAATTACCAGCATATCACCGTCGGAACCGGCAGGCTGCCACGTCGCCCACCCCAGCCGCGGCCGACTGGGAGGACCGGCGCCACGCTGAGGAGGACGGCCCGGCGCCGTCCCGATTTGCGGCCGGCGGCGGCGAGTGAGATCATGCGCAGCAGCGGCTGGGAATCTGCCGTTGCCGCCACCGAAGGCGATGAGACGGGTCCGACGAGCAGACATCAGCCGAACGCCAGCGATGGAGGTCCCCACGTGACGCCGCCCCTCGATGTCGTATTCCTGCTCGATGTCGACAACACCCTGCTCGACAACGACGAGGTCGAGCGGGATCTGAGTCGCCATATCGAGAAGGCCTTCGGGGCCCGATGCCAGGAGCGCTACTGGCAGATCCTCGAGCAGCTGCGCGCGGAACTGGGGTACGCGGACTACCTCGGCGCGCTGCAGCGCTATCGCATCGAGCACCCGCGAGAGCCGCACCTCATCGAGATCTCCCTGTTCCTGGTCGACTACCCGTTCGCGGACCGCCTGTACCCGGGCGCGCTCGACGTGGTCGGCCGGCTCAGACGCAGGGCGACGACCGTCGTCCTGTCGGATGGTGACGCGGTCTTCCAGCCGCGCAAGGTCGCCCGCTCTGGTCTCCTCGAGGCCGTCGGAGGCCACGCGCTCATCTACATCCACAAGGAGCAGATGCTCGACGACGTGGAGCGTCGCTACGCGGCCCTCCGCTACGTGATGGTGGACGACAAGCTCCGCATCCTCACGGCGATGAAGACGGCCTGGGGCGGGCGGCTCACCACCGTGTTCGTCCGCCAGGGGCGCTACGCACGCGACGCGAACGTTCTCGCCGCCTACCCCCCAGCCGACGTCAGCATCGACAGCATCGGCGAACTGGCTCGGGGCGATCTCGAGTCGCTGTTCGGTCCATCGTCCGGAGGCACGTCACGGTCGTGAGTCGATGACACAGGACACCACGCTCACGGCTCCATGCTCACGGCATCGCTGGCTCACCTCCTTCGTCCTCGTCGCCGTCGCGCCGATCGCCCACCGTTCCAAAGGTGCAACCTGAGCGCTCACGACATGCTCGCGGTCTGCCAGGCGATGTTGAGCCTGGCGAGCGCCGAGTCCGCGCTCGCGAAACGGCTCGCGCCGGTGTGCGCCGATGCGTGCAAGGCGTGCAGCCAGGCGTGTTTCGAGCACCAGGAGCATTGGGCGCACGGGATGCACCTGGCCTGCAAGGACTGCTACGAGTCGTGCCTGGCGTGCGAGAAGACATGCCGCGCGCTGGCCGCCTAGATGAGAGGCCGCGATTCAGAGTCGTCTGTCTCTGTGGCGCGGGGCTTCAGCCCCGCGATCCTTCGGCAGGCTCAGGGTCGCCCCGAGTAGCGTCGAGGGGCGATCGGCGGGCCTGAAGGCCCGCGCCACAACCCCACGACTCAGAATCGCGGCCTCAATCACGCATCGTCCGCGAAGCGGTAGCCGACCCACGGCTCGGTCAGGACGTAGCGCGGACGGCTCGGGTCCGGTTCGAGCTTCTTCCTCAGCTGTCCCACCAGCACGCGCAGGTGCTCCGGCTGATCGACGGCGTTCGGCCCCCAGATGGCCTTCAGGATCGTGCGGTGCGTCACAACTTGGCCGGCTCGCCCGACCAGCAGCGCAAGCAGGTCGAACTCCTTCGGGGTCAATCGCACGTCGTCGCCCATCCGGTAGACCCGGTGCCGATCGAAGTCGATCGTGATGTCGCCGCTGACGATCTGCCCGCTCGGCGGCTGCTGCGCGGAGAAGGTGCGGCGCAGCGCCGCGCGCACCCTCGCCAGCAGCTCCTCGGGGCCGAACGGCTTGGTCACGTAATCGTCCGCGCCCTGGTCGAGCGCCGCAACCTTCTGCGGCTCCTCTCCGCGGGCGGACAGCACGATAATCGGCACGTCGAACTGCGCCCGAACACGCGCGCACACCTCGAGGCCGTCGATGTCCGGGAGCCCGAGGTCGAGGATGACCAGGTCGGGCCGGCGTTCCTCGATGGCCTCGAGCGCCAGCCGGCCGGTGGCCGCCCCCTCCACCTCGTAGCCGCGAGATCGCAGCAGCGGGACGACCGTGCGCTGGATGGAGTTCTCGTCGTCGACGAGCAGGATACGGGACGCCCGGGTCATGGCTCGGTGACCACGCGGCGGACGGGCGCCGGCACCATAATCGAGAAGCGGGCGCCGCGTTCAGGGCGGTTCTCGGCGCCGAGGGTGCCGCCTTCCGCTGCCAGCAGGCCCCGCGAGATGGCCAGCCCCATGCCCGCCCCCGCGGGCCGCCCGCCCGCCGCCTGCCCGCGGAAGAAGCGGTCGAACAGCCGCGGCAGTTCGGCAGGCGGAATCCCGGGGCCCTCGTCTTCGACGGCCAGGTGCAGACCATCGTCGCCGGCAGACGCCGCGACGGAGATCAGCGTGCCGGGCGGCGAGTACTGCGCGGCGTTCTCGACCAGATGGGCGAGCGCGGCAGACGTGAGCCGAGGGTCCACGTGGACGGAGGCGTCGTCTTGCGCGGCGATCGACAGCCGGTGCCTCTCCAGTCCGGGCTGCGCCTGGGCGAGGGCGGCTTCGACGATCTCTTCCGGCGTCACCCACTCGCGGTCGGCCGACACCGCGTCGGTTTCGATGCGCGCCATGTCCAGGATGTTCTGGAAGAGCCGGTTCAGGCGGGCGACCTCAGTGAGCACGATGTCGGTCTGTGCCTGTCGTTCACCGTCGGTGGCCCAGCCCGCCTGGAGGTTGCTGGCCGCCACACGGATGGCGGTGAGCGGCGTCCGGAGGTCGTGGGCCAGCGACGCCAGGAGCGCGGACTTGAGGTCCGCGCTCTTGCGCGCCACCTCCGCGTTCCTGCGTTCCTCGAGCAGCTGCACGCGGTCGACCGCGACGGCGGCGACGCCGGCGATGGCGTCGAGGGTGCCGACATCGACGCCGCGGCCTGCGAGCGCCAGCAGCCCGACGGGCCGGCTCGCGACGCGCAGCGGGACCACGTGCACGTCCACGCCTGTCTCGGTGCGGATGGTTCTGTGAGTGTCGAGGCGCGGATTCCATCCCGCCGTTTCGCCCGAGCCGATGGCATCGCGAAAGACCTCCTCGAGCTGGTCGGGAGCCATCGACACGGCCGCCCGGCCGGCCTCGTGAATCCCCCAGCCGCCTCCCGTCGGCAGGCAGACGGCGACGTACGGCAGGTCGAAGCGCAGCCCGATCGACTGCGCCAGATGGGCGTGCGCCGTCTCGCTGTGGGTTGTCAGCAGGATGTCGCGGCTCAGGTCGAAGAGCTTGGAGACCTCGTCACGCCTCGCGGTGGCGTCGAGCGCCCGTGACCTCGCCGACGCCGACAGCTGGCTGGCAATCAGGCTCACGACGAGCAGGACGAACAGCGCGATCCAGTTCTGGGGCTCGGCGATGCGAAAGGTGCCGCGAGGCGGCAGGAAGAAGTAGTTGAGGAGCAGGACCGAGGCGACCGATGCTGCGAGCGCCACCCGCAGCTGCGAATAGGCGGCAGCCACGACGACGACGAGGAGGTACAGGAGCGCCGGAATCGTGGAACCGGTGACGCCAAACCCCGCGGAACAGAGGAGAGTGATGGCCGCCACCGCGGCGACACCGAGACCCATGGCAGCCGCGCTCGTCGGCGGCGACGGCTGCCCCGTGCTCCGCGTGTCCCCCCGGCCCTGCCCTGCGAGCATCGCGTTTCTTCCGGCTGCGCGTGCGAGCCGTACGATATCACGCGACGCGCTCCCCGCCACGCTACCATTGGTTCTTCCTGCCGAAATCGAACCACCCGACCAGCAGGAAACACACCAGGCCGATCGCGCCGACGAGCACGCCGGCCCTCTCGAATGGCGGCTCGGGGTCCGCGGCAAAGCCGATGCCGACGACGGCCAGAACCAGGCCAGTTCCTGCCATCCAGCGAGCCCATCGACGTTCCAGCACGATCGCTTCCTTTCGTACCTTCCGAGTTACCGTTCCTGGCCGGCCGTCCGGCGCTGACGGCCCACCAGCCGGCGGACGATGGCATCCCGGCGACCGGATTTCCACTGCTCGTCGAGTTCCTCCAGCGCTACGCGAACGACATCCTGGTGGTGCACGTCGAGGCCCGCGATCGCGACCGCCTGGAGCCACAACCGGTGGATCGTGTCGATGTCGGCCGGCAGCAGCATCGGCACGTGCGGTCCGAGGGGGAAGGTCCGCAGCTCGCCGGTGGCGGCGCACCCGACGAGACGTGCGTGCAGGTCGCGGCTGCCCGGCACGCGATCCCACGCCTCGCCGAAGGCACGCGCCTGGTCGGCCATCGGCACTTTGGCCGATTCCCCGAGCACGATCTCGGTCGACCCGATCCGGACGGCGGTTTGTGCGATGGCGTCGAACACGCTGCTCGAAGGAACCACCAGCAGCTTCACCGGTTTCCCGTGCCGCTCCGCGACGGCAACGACGCGGGTGAACAGCAGCTGCTCGTAGTCGGTGAACAGCCGCTCCTCCCGGAGATTGCGGAACCCGGTGTCCGGGCCCTGCAGCAGCCGGACGGTCATCACGACGATGTCGCGTTTCAGGGTATCCGTGGTGCTCACGGCCCATCGCACGTGTCGCAGACCGTCGTAGTCGCGCACGGGCACGAGGACGTTTCCCGGCCGCGCCGCGACCGCGGCCAGGTCGCTGTCGCCTGCGGCCACGACCTGGAACTGGTCGAGGTGGGGCGCAGGGCCGGTCGCGCGCCGACGGCGGCCCGCGCGCTCGGAGGCGACGAACGCGCCGTACAGCACCAGCGTGAAGCCGACGCCCGAGATGGTCGCCACCTCCTTCGTGAGCAGGTTGACGAACGCGACCGCGAACAAGGCGACGGCGATGAGGCCGAGCCCCAGCGGGATCTCGACGCCGCCGACGCGGAAGTTGAGCGGGACGCGCCACTCCCGCCGGCCGGGCTGACGGAAGCGGAGCACGAGGACGGCCAGCGTCTTGAAGGCGAAGCTCCAGATGACGCCGAACGCGTAGGCTTCGCCGAGCACGTACACGTTGCCGCGGCTCAGCACGACGGAGCCGATCTGCAGCACCACGATGGCGTTGATGATTCGATACGTGGTGCCGAAACGCGGGTGCGGGCGGCGGAACCACTCGGTCAGGACGCCGTCCTCGGACACCCGGTTCAGCACCGCGTTGGACCCGATGATCGCGGTGTTCACGGCGCCGGCCAGGATCAGGAACCCGACGATCACGACGAAAGCCTGAAACAGCAGGCGCAGGGGCAGGGGGCCCGCCAGCTGCATCGCGACGCCCGAAATCAGGTTGTCGTAGAAGCGGGGCCTCGCGGCATCGGGAATCAGCGCCACGGCCAGGAAGCTGACGACCGACGTGAAGACCAGGCTGTAGACGAAGATCACGAGGCCCGTGCGCCGCAGGTTCTGTACCTTGGGGTGCTCGATCTCCCGGTAGACCTGCGCCAGGGATTCCTCGCCGCTCATCGCCAGGAACGAGTGGCCGAAGCCGACGAGGACGGCGACGGCCGTGATGGTCGGCCACGCGGTGCCGCGCAGCCATCCGAGCGCATCGTGGGAGAAGTGGAGGTTCCCGAGGACCGGGGCCGGAGGCAACGATCCTCCGCGCCAGAGCAGCGTCAGCGCCGACCACCCGAGCAGCACCACGACCATGAGCGTGGTGACGCCGACGATGCGCAGCGCATCCTGGCTCGATTCGTGGATCCCCTGCGTGTTCCTCCACCAGAAGTAGGCGATGATCGCCACGGCAATCGCCACCGACGCCAGGTCGACGGGCAGCCGCACTACCGAACCGGCCCGGCCGAGCAGGTCGTTGCCGAGGCCGGCGATGTACTGTCCGGCAGACACCGCGCTGATCGGCCCGGTGAGCACGTAGTCGAAGAGCAACGCGGAAACGGACAGCTTCGCGAGGGTGCCGCCCATCGCCTCCTTCACCACCCGGTACACGCCGCCGCGCACGAACATGACCGAGCTCTCGATGTAGACCGCCCGGACGGCGTACGAGAACAGCATCACGCCGAGGATGAACCACGGCGCGGCCTTGCCGATGGCCTGCTCCGCGATGCCGCCGACGTAGAACGCCGAGGAACCGAGATCGCTGAGGACGATGGCGGCGGCCCGCCAGAACGAGATGAACGACAGGAACACGGTGGTCGCGACGACGACCTGCACCTGGCGGTGGGGCGCGCGGGGCCGCGGCCCCGGCAAACGCCCGGGGCCCCTTGCGGCGATGCGTGCGGCGAGGGAGCCGACGGCCTGCTCGTTCTCCACGACGTGACGCTCCTGCTGCCAGTCTAGAGAACGGCCTGTAAGGTCGGCGTCAGGAGATCATAAAAAGAGCGTAATGGGGGCCGTTGGACGCGCGGATTGCCGCGAGGGGCTTCGTTGGGACACGTCCCCACCTCGCTGGGGCCGCCGCGGCACGAGTCTCAGAACAGGAAATTGAACAGGTAGCCAACCGCGAGGATGCCGGTCCCGACGACGCCGACGAACGCGGCGATCAGGGTCGGCTTGAGGACACGGCGCAGAATGATGACCTCGGGCAGCGACAGCCCGATGACCGCCATCATGAACGCGAGCACCGTCCCGAGCGCGGCGCCCTTCCCGAGCAGCGCCTGGACGACCGGGATGATGCCCGCGGCGTTGGAGTACATCGGGATGCCGATGAGCACCGCCACGGGCACGCTCCACCACGCGCCCTTGCCCATGATCGACGCCATGAAGTTCTCCGGGACGTAGCCGTGAATCCCGGCGCCCACCGCGATGCCCGCCAGCACGTAGGGCCACACCCTGCCCACGATCTCGATCATCGCCCGCCAGCCCGCCTCGATCCGGTCGGGCCACGCGAGGCGTTCTTCGACGATCCCCCGGCCGCCAGCCCGCGTCTTGAACACCCAGTCCTCGATATGGCCCTCGAGGCGAAGCCGGCCGATCGTCCACCCGGCGACGACCGCGATGGCGACGCCGGTGCCGGTGTAGATGGCCGCCACCTTCCACCCGAACAGCCCGAAGAGGAGCACCACCGCCACCTCGTTCACCATCGGCGCCGAGATGAGGAAGGAGAAGGTCACGCCGAGCGGCACACCGGCCGTGACGAACCCGATGAACAGCGGCACCGCCGAGCACGAGCAGAACGGCGTGACGATGCCCAGGAGCGCCGCGAGCCCGTTGCCCGCCGACTCGTTGCGGCCGGCGAGCAGCTGGCGCGTTCGTTCCGGGGTGAAGAAGGAACGGACGATGCCGACGGAGAAGACGACGAGGACGAGCAGCAGCAGGACCTTCGGCGACTCGTATACGAAGAACGCGACGGCCGACCCGAGGCGAGAGCCGCGGCCGAGACCGAGGAGGCCATAGGTGAACCACGCGGCGAACGGCGCCAGCACGGCGTACACCGCCGCCCAGGCCGCCAGCGCGCCGCCGGCAGCGGCGAGGCGCCGCGCCAGCCCGTGGTCAACGGGAGGATTTGCCGTGGTCGGTGTCGTCATGGGCACAGCACGATGCCCTGGGCCCATGGGCACTCCCCACAGACGGGCGCAGGGTTCTGAAAGCAGTCTTCGCCGTTCGTCTCGGTCAGCGCGCAGCCGCCGCAGTGGAAGCACGGCGGAAAATCGAACGACCGGACCCGGTGCCGAAAGGCGCGAAACGCCGGCGCCCGCCAGAGGGCCGACAGGGGAGCCTCGTCGACGTGTCCGACCACGAACTCGTCCACCCGACGAGCCTGGCTGTTGATGAACTCGGTGTGGCCGTGGAGCAGCGAGAGGCACGGCGTCACCCGCCCGTCGGACGAGACGGCGCACATCCCCTCGTGCGCGAAGCGGCAGCGGTTGCGCCATCGCCCCTCGTCGATCGACGGGGACGGGAAGGTGAGGCCGCGTTCGGCCACGGCCGCCGCCAGCGGGCGCGTCACCTCGTCCACGTCGAACCTGCCGACCCGCAGCTGGGGCCGCCACGAGGCGGCGCGGAAGACCGACGCCCACCCGGCGCGCTCCCACAGGATCTCGCGCGCCATCTCCTCCGTGTGCGGCACCAGATTGCCGATCGACACGAAGTCGAGCTTCAGGTCGGACGCCCAGTCGAGCAGCGCCGGCAGGCTTGCGGCCGTGCTGCGGGTGGCGACCGCCGCCACGCCGATGGCCAGCGGCCGCCGGGTCCGGCGCCGGGCGTCGCGAAGGTGATGAACCGCCGCCACCGCCCGGTCCGCGGCGACGCCGCGCATCCGCGCGTAGGCCTGCGGATCCGATCCGTCGATGGAGACCGTCACCCGGGCGACGCCCTCGCCCACAACGGCCGCGGCCGCGTCGGCGTCGAGCAGCACGCCGTTCGTGACGATCTCGAGCCGCAGACCGCGCGCGCGAGACAGCGCCACCAGGTGCCGCCACTCGGGATGCGCGAGCGGCTCGCCGAAACCTCCCAACGCCAGCGTCACGCTCTGCCCGGGTGCGTCCGCCACGCCGTCCACGAGCCGCCGAAACCGTTCGGCCGACATGTGGACGACCTTCTCGGTCCAGCCGCGACGGACGCACATCGGGCAATCGAGATTGCAGTGGCTGGTGATCTCGACGTGGACCTTTCGGAGGCGGTCGGCCACGACGCGCACCGCCCCGGCCTCATGTTCGATCCACACGTCGTCGCCGGCTGCCATCCCGGCTCGACGCAGGGCGTCCTCGGGGAGCAGCAGGGCGCCCGACGGCGGGATGGATGCCAGGTCGGCGTCGGTCGCCTCGTGCGATGGATCGGCCCCGCCTGCGCGCCTCGTCTCGCGCCCAGCGCTGACGGCCGGGCCTGACGTGCTGGACATGACGACCTCAGGCACCGGCCTCGACTGCCTGCGCTGCCTTGAAGTAACGCGTCTTGAACGCCAGCGCGACGTTGACCAGCGCGATCAGCGCGGGAACCTCGACCAGCGGCCCGATCACCGCGGCGAACGCCGCCCCGGAGTGAATGCCGAACACTGCCACCGCCACGGCAATCGCCAGCTCGAAGTTGTTGCTGGCCGCGGTGAACGCCAGCGTGGCGGTCTTCGCATAGTCCGCGCCGAGGCGGTGACCCATGTGCCGCGATGCCACGTGTTCGGACATAGGTGCACTCCCTGCATCGACGAGCAGGCAACGGGTGGCGGGCCTACCGGCCGTGCCTGCCCCAGCCGCGAGCGGCCACGAGCGCCGTCACACGACCGCGGATCTCCTCGCGAATGGCCCGGACCTCTTCGATCGGCTTCCCCTTGGGGTCCGGGAGCGCCCAGTCCTCCCGCTCGGCGCCTGGCACGTACGGGCACTCCTCGCCGCAGCCCATGGTGACGAGCATCCGTGCGGTCGCCGCAAGCCGGGGCGTCAGGAGTTGCGGCTGCGCCGCGGACAGGTCGATGCCGATTTCCCGCATGGCTTCGAGCACCTCCGGGTGCACGCGGGGCCCCGGGCGGGTGCCGGCCGACAGCGCCTCGGCCTTCGCCGGGTCGGCGAGCGCGTTGAACAGGGCGGCAGCCATCAGGGAGCGGCCGGCGTTGTGCACGCAGGCGAAGAGCACCGTGCAGGCAGACATCTACGCCTCCGCGCGAACCGCGGTCCGCGTCCCCCGCGAATCCCGGCGCACCGCCGCCTTCGGTTCCTCGTGGCAGTCGCCGCGGGCGCGGAGCGCCAGCAGTTCCCGGACGTCCGTCCGGTAGTCGCCCTCGGCGGCCAGGTGCGCGCGGACGGCCGCCAGCACCCCGCGCGCGAGCGGCGTGTCCCAGGCCGTGAGGGCGTAGAAGATCCGCATCCCGTCCCTCCGATCGCGGATGAGGCCCGCGGACTTGAGCAGCGCCAGGTGGCGGGAGACGCTGGACTGCGGCTGTTCCAGGATCCGCTGGATGTCGCAGACGCAGAGCGAGCCGCGAGCGAGGAGGTTGACGATGCGGAGCCGAGTGCGGTCGGCGAGCGCCCGAAACAGCTGCGGCGGATGGACCGGGGCGGAAGTGTGTGACATCATCCGGATATCCGGATGAAGTCTATGCCCTGCGGACGGCGACGTCAAGTCGGGTCGCACAGGTCTGCCCCGACGTCCCCGTCGCCCCCGGGGTTCGAAGCGGCGCTAGCACTCCGTGCAGAGCCGGGTGACGAAGCCGGGCTCCACGGCCTTGCTCCGGGAGCAGCACTCGGCATAGAGGAACGCCAGCAGTTCCTTCAGCGTCTCCGCGTTGGCCGAGTACCCGGAGGAACGTGCCTTCCCGGGCGACGCGCACCAGGTCTTCGTGTTTGAGTTTCTCGAGGTGGTGCGACAGAGTCGAGCCCGGGATTCCCAACTCCTCGCCGATCTCGCTGACGACGAGGCCGCCGGGGTGTGCAGAGAGCAGCAGCCGCATGATGCGGAGGCGCGGCTCGGTGCCCATGGCCGACATCATGTCGGCGTACTTCGTCACCGAGTCGACCTGGGTGCGCGTGGCCACATCCATGATTCTACAATCATCGAATCGCTGCGCGCAAGCCGGGGCGGCGGAGCCGGCGCGAAGCCGGTGACAAAGCGTCCAGGAAGGAGCTGCGAGACAGCAACCGGCTCCTCCGTGCGTCAATCCGTGATACACCAGACTGGTGGGAAGGATTCACCGACGGACTCCGGACATGACGCGGGAAGCAGGACCAGGGGAGCAGGTCGGTCACGAAAGGAGCTGAGCGTGGCTGCGAAGAAGAACGATCGGAAGAGCGCACGGACAGAGCGTGCCGACGCGCACGCCGCGCTGCGCGCACACGTGCTGGAACTACTCGTGGGCGGACACGCGCACGTGACCTTCGACGCGGCCGTCGCGGGTCTGCCCGCGGACCTCCGCAACCGCGCGCCGAAGGGCGTGCCGCACACGCCGTGGCGGCTGCTGGAGCACCTCCGGCTCGCGCAGTGGGACATCCTGAAGTTCAGCACCGATGCGGCACACGTCTCGCCCAAGTGGCCGGACGGCTACTGGCCGACCTACGAGGCGGACGAGGCGGCGTGGCGCCGCAGCGTGCGGCAGTTCCGCGGCGACCTCGCGGCGATGCGCGCGCTCGTCGCAGACCCGGCGTCGGACCTGTTCGCGCGCATCCCGTGGGGCGACGGACAGACGCTGCTTCGCGAAGCGCTCCTGGTGGCCGACCACAACGCCTATCACGTCGGCGAACTGGTCGTCGTGCGCCGGTTGCTGGGGGCGTGGAACGGGTAGAAAGGGGGCGCCCGTGGTGGCCAGGATTCGCGCACTGCCCGTCATCCTGCTGCTGGTCGCGGCCGTGTCGGCCGCGCAGCCGGCGCGCGCGCCCGGAGGATACACGCTCGAACAGGTCACCGGGTACGCCTTTCCCTCCGACCTCACCGCCGCGCCCGCGGGCGACTGGATCGCCTGGAGTTCGGTGCAGCGCGGCGTGCGGAACATCTGGATCGCCAGGGGCCCGGAGTTCACGCCGCGGATGCTCACGAGCGCGCGCATCGAGGATGGGCAGGAGCTCACGAACCTCGTGTTCTCGGGCGACGGCCGCTACCTGGTGTGGACGCGGGGCGGTGACCACGGGGCGAACTGGCCGGCCGACGGCGACCTCGCTCCCGACCCGACCAGCAGCCCGGTCCAGCCGAAGCTGGAGGTCTGGGCCGCGCCGGTCGATGGCGCTCCCAGGATGCTGGCCGAGGGCGACAAGCCGGCCCCGTCTCCGCGCGGCGACGTCGTCGCCTTCGAGAAGGCGGGGGAAATCTGGACGGTGCCCCTCGACGGCAGCCGGCCGCCCTCCCGCCTGTTCTTTGCGCGCGGCGAGAGCACGTCGCCCGCCTGGTCGCCCGACGGCAGGACCCTCGCGTTCGTGACGAATCGCGGCGTCCACTCGTACATCGCCCTGTACACCTCGGACACGGATCCGATTCGCTACCTCGCCCCGTCCACGTCGCTCGACTCGTACCCCGTGTGGTCGCCCGACGGCTCGCGGATCGTGTTCGTCCGCCAGCCAGGCCGCGGCGGGGCCACACCGCCGCCGCTCGCGCCGCGCGTGCGGCCGTGGGCGATTCTGGGTGGCGGACGTGAAGACCGGGCAGGCGCGCCAGGTGTGGCAGAGCACCGAGACGCCGCGCGGCTCCTACCCTGGCACGGAGGGCGAGGCGAACCTCCACTGGGCCGCCGGTGACCGCATCGCGTTTCTGTCGTACCAGGATGGCTGGCCGCACCTGTACTCGGTCCCGGCCGCCGGCGGTGAAGCCCGGCTCCTGACGCCGGGGGCGTTCATGGTCGAGTACGTGTCAATCACGCCCGACCGACGGTTCCTCGTCTACAACGCGAACACCGGTGCCGACCGCGACGACACCGAGCGTCGGCACGTCTTCACGGTGGCGGCAGACGGCACCGCCGCGCCAGACCCGCTCACCGCCGGCCTCGGCGCGGAGTGGATGCCGGCTGTCTCCTCGGGGGGAACGCTCGCCTTTCTCGGTTCCGACGCGCGCAGGCCGCCGATGACGTTCGTGAGGGCGCTCTCGGGTCCGGCGCAGCCCCGTGCGATCGATGCCGGACTTCGCGCCTCCGACTTTCCCGCGGCGCAGCTCGTCGTGCCCGAACACGTGACCTTCAAGGCGCCCGACGGCACCACGGTCCACGGCCAGCTGTTCAAGCCCGCCGGGGCCGGCCGCGCCGCGCGCGGCCCGGCGATCGTCTTCGTGCACGGCGGACCGCCCCGCCAGATGCTCCTCGCCTGGCACTACATGTTCTATTACGCCAACGCCTACGCGGTGAACCAGTACCTCGCCAGCCGCGGCTTCGTGGTCCTGTCGGTCAACTACCGCCTCGGCATCGGCTACGGGTACGAGTTTCACCAGCCCCCGGACGGAGGCGGCCGCGGCGCGTCCGAGTACCAGGACGTGCTCGCGGGGGCGAGGTACCTGCAGGCCCGCGCCGACGTGGACCCGAAGCGGGTGGGCATCTGGGGCGGGTCCTACGGCGGCTACCTCACGGCGCTGGCCCTGGGACGCAACTCGGACGTGTTCGCCGCGGGCGTGGACATCCACGGCGTGCACACGCGGGTGACGCCGCCGCCGGCCGCCCTGGAGACGGCCGGCCGCCTCGGCGACGGCCTGCACTCGGAGGACGTGGCGAAGGCGCTGCAGGTCGCGTGGCAGTCGTCGCCCGATGCGTACGTGTCGACCTGGCGGTCGCCGGTGCTGTTCATCCACGGCGACGACGACCGCAACGTGCGCGTGGCGGAGACCGTGGAACTGGTGCAGAGGCTGAAGGCTCGCGGGGTGAACTACGAGGAGATGATCATCCCCGACGAGATCCACGACTTCCTGCTGTACCGGACCTGGCTGCGCGTCGATACCGCGACCGCGGAGTACTTGGAGCGCGTCCTGCGGTAAGAACCTGTCGCGATGACGCCACCCGCCGCCGTCGCCGCGACCCTCGGCTGCCGGCGATGAAGGCGCGAGCCGGCGTCAGTGCCCTCCGCCCACCGTCGCCAGTTCCGATTCCGCGGGCACCGCCGCGCCGGGTTTCGGCCTGTTCTTCGCCAGGTGCTCTGGACTCCGCATCACCCAGACCAGCGGCGTGACGACGAGGAAGAGCACCCCGAGGACGTGGAACATCTCGAAGTAGCTGAGGGCCGCCGCCTGGCGCATCACCTGGCCGTACATCACCCCGGCCGCCCGGGTGCTGCTGCCCACTGCGCCCTCCAGCGAGTGCATCGAGTGCTGCACCCACGGGCTGTAGATGGTGATCGATTCGACCAGGCGCGACTGGTGGAACTGCGACCGCCGCGCCAGCTCGGTGGTGACGAACGAGACTCCCATGCTCGACCCGATGTTGCGCGCCAGGCTGAAGAGGCTCGTGGCGTACGACATCGACTGCAGCGGGATGGGATCCATCGAAACCGTCGCCAGCGGGGTGAACACCATCGAGAGGCCGGCACCCTGGATGATCTGCGGCCAGAGGAAGTCGGTCCCTCCGGCCTGCAGGTCGAGCGACGCGTAGCCGAAGAACGCGACGCTCGCGAGGACGAGGCCCGTGGTCAGCAGGATCCGGGGATCCAGCCCCCGTCCCAGCATGATGCCGGTCAGCGGCAGCACGACCAGCGTGCCGATGCCGCGCGGCGAACTCCAGAAGCCCGCGGTGACGGCGGGGAAGCCGAGCAGCTGCTGCATGAACAGCGGCAGCAGCACCACGCTGCCGAAGAGCACGAAGCCGAGCACGCCGCCCACGACGACGCCCGCGGTGAAGGTGCGGTAGCGCAACAGGCGAAAGTCCACCAGCGGCTCCGGCGTCCGGAGTTCGCGAATCACGAAGGCGGTCAGGCCGACACCGGCAACGACGCCGAGCGTGACGATCAGGTCGGAGCTGAACCAGTCGTCCTGCTGGCCGCGGTCGAGGACGATCTGGAGCGCTCCCATGCCCACGGCCAGGAGGCCCAGCCCCCACCCGTCCATCCTCTTCGTCGTCCGCTTCAGGTACGGCGGGTCGGTGATGAACGCCCGCATCATGACCAGGCTGGCGATGCCGACCGGCACGTTGACGTAGAAGACCCAGCGCCAGGAGTAGTTCTCCGTCAGCCAGCCGCCCACCGTCGGCCCGAGGATCGGGAAGGCGATCATGCCGACGCCCCAGAACGCCATCGCCCGCCCGCGCTTCTCCACGGGGAACGCCTCGAGCAGCACGGCCTGCGAGAGCGGAACGAGGCCGCCGCCGGTGATCCCCTGCACGATGCGGAAGAAGATCAGCGTCGGGAGCGTCGGCGCCACGCCGCACAGCACGCTCGACATCGTGAAGCCCGAGACGACCGTCAGCAGGAGCCGCTTGCGGCCGAACGCGCTCGCGAGCCAGCCGCTGATGGGCAGGACGATCGCGCTGGCGACGATGTAGGAGGTGAGGATCCAGGTGGCTTCCTCCACCGTGGACGACAGCGAGCCGGCGATGTGGGGCAGGCTGACGTTGACGACCGACGTGTCGAGCATCTCCATCGCGGCGCTGAGCATGACCGCGACGGCGGGGAGCCAGGGGTTGGCGGGGCGCGCGGGGCTCGGCTGTTCCATGGCACGACGGGGCGGAGGCCGCCGCCCATTCTCGCACGAACGCGTGTCAAGAGCGCGAAAGGCTCCTGACGCCGTGGGCCAAGTCGCCGCTCGTTTCGGTGCTCCAGGACCGGCCTCGCGGGCATAGGATTCCCGCGTGAACGTGCGGGGACATCTCCAGGCTTGCGAAGTCCCCCGGCCCGCCCTGAGACCGTCAGTCGACTCCGCCGCCGCGAGAGGCTTCGTGGGACGTGAGACGCGCGTAGCACAGGACGTCGAGCGGTTCGTCGGGCACCAGGTTCGGGAACACCGAGTGCGCGCGCAGGATGCCCTCGCGTTCGAAGCCGCACTTCTCGAGGACGTGCGCCGATGCCCTGTGGTCGGTATGGCAGTGCGCGTACAGGCGTCGCACGCCCAGTTTCGACGCGAGCGCCACCATCGCGCGGAGCGCCTCGGTCGCGTAGCCGCGGCCCCACGAGTCACGCGCCAGGATGTAGCCGGTCATCGCGCGCTGCGGCGTCTCGAACGTGAGGCCGGTGCCGCCGAGCAGCCTGCCGTCTGCGCGCGACTCGATGAGGCACGGTCCCGCCGGCCAGCGCTGCCACTGGCCGTCGCTGAACGCGATGAACGCTCGCGCATCGTCCGCCGACCGGTGGGTGGGGAAACTCATGTAGCGCGTGACGTCGGGAACGCCCGCGTAGCGCGCGAAGATCGCCTCCGCATCGCGCGGGTCGGGGCGGCGAAGGACGAGACGCTCGGTGAGCCAGCGGTCCGGAGCGTGGAGGTCCTGCATGACCACAATCCTCTCGGGAGCGGGCGGGCCGGGCCGACACACGGTGATGCCTGCTTCACGACGAGTCTTCCGGGCCGACGCGTCGAGGGGTGAACCCGTGGACCTGGAGTCAACGGCGATGATAAACCGACGGGCCGATTTCACGAAGGGGAGGATGTGCCGTCGACGCGGCTACCTGTAGCGTCTCGAGACGGGCCAGGCCAGCAGTGCACGGTCCGCCGCTGAGGTCGCCGGAATTCCGGCCAGGACGCCCGCCGTCTCAGCCGTTGCGGGCGGTGGACCTCGTCGTTGGTAGTGCCAGGATTGCCACGAATCCCGTTCAATTCTCGTAGTGTTTCGTCTTGTGTTCGTATTGCGAAGTGATTCTGGCGCCCGGCTTGCAGGGTCGGCCGCCATGCCTCCATCCTTGAAGGCGACGGCTGTCTTCGGCGGTCTCATCGCGGTCGGTTTCGCCGCCGGCGTGGCCTCTCCTTCCCGGGGGGCCAATCGCGTTCCGACCATCTGCTCGCCCGCGCCCAGGGGGACCGCTCAACTCGGGGCGCCGATCAGTGCGGTCGCCAGGGCCTCACAGGCTCCACTGGCGCCGGTCAACGGGCGACACACGTCCACCACGCGGGAGGTCCTCGCCTCGGTGAAGGCGACTGGCGCGTTCGCGCACGCCGCGATGGTGCGCCGCATCGCGCAGCGCTACTCGGTCGAGTGGAAGCTGGTGATGGCGATCATCGCATCGGAGTCGGGCGGTGATCCTGCCGCCGTCTCGCCGATGGGTGCGGTGGGCCTGATGCAGTTGATGCCGCAGACGGCCAGGGACCTCGGGGTCGATCCCTTCAACCCCGAGCAGAACGTGGACGGCGCGGTTCGCTACCTGTCGGCGCTGTTCTCGACATTCGGCTCGGTGGACCTGACGCTGATCGCCTACAACGCCGGCCCCGGCTTCGCCCAGCAGTATCGTCAAGGTGGCGTGGAGCTGGGGGCCGAGACGCGCGGGTTCCTGATCCGCGTCGGCCGGTACCTGGAGCCGTCCGCGTTCGCGCGCGGCGTCAGCCCCGCCGGCCCTGGCGCCGAACTCGCCATGCCGGCCGGCTCGCGCTGAACAGCGCCGCCATCAGCAGCGGCCGCCGGGCCTCACCAGGCGCGCCGTGGCCCGGCCCTGCGTTCTCGACGACACCCTCCGCTGATGCGGCCGCGTCTCGGTCGCCTCCTTCCGGCTATAATCAGCGCGCCCGGCGTGCTCGGCCGGGAGAAGGGCGGACCGCATGTGCCGTGGACGTGCGCTGGCCGGCCTGCTGCTGGCGGTGCTCGGCAGCAGCACGGCGTGGGCGCAAGGGAGTGGGCGGGTGGGGTTGGTGACCGGCTATCCGGCCTCGATTGGCGTCATGTGGCGTGCGTCTGGGAGTGTTGCCATACGCCCCGACATCACCTTTTCGGCGATGTCGGGCGACAGCACGACGACGGTCGGCAGCTTTGCGACCACGAGCAGCGGGTGGACGGTTGGCGTGGGAGCAAGCGCGTTGTTCTACCTTCGCGGCGGCGATGGTCTTCGGCCCTACATCAGCCCGCGCTTCTCGTACGGCCGAAACAGCTCGGCAACCGACTCTGCGCCCTCGGGTGCCGCCTCACAGAATTGGAGTAACACCTACTCGGCGGCGGGATTGTTCGGCGCCGAGTACGCGCTCGGAAGACGGTTCGCGGTCTTCGGCGAGCTGGGCGTGAGCTACGCGCGGCAGACGTCGGGCTACCGGTCCACGGCGGCCAACGTGATTGGGAACGACTCGACGGCGAACATCGTGAGCGCCCGAACCGCCCTGGGAGTGATTCTCTACTTCTGACCGCGGACGGCAGAGGCTCTCTCCGACGAGGCGCTCCGGGCGCGGAGGCCGGCGACCCACTCCGCGACCGCCGACTGGATGGCGGCATGGACCGCTGCCTGCGGCGTGCCGCTCGCGCGCGGAACCTTGAAGGAGTGGTCGCCCCCGTCGACGATCACCACGGTGGGTGCGCCGCCGAAGGCCGACAGGGCGGCGCGGAGTTCGTCGGGAGACGCGAAAGGATCCCGCGAGCCCTGGACGAAGAGCGCGGGCAGGCGCAGGTTCGGCCAGTGCGCCGTGCGAGGTCGTTCCGGCCGGCCGGGGGGATAGAGCGGATAGCCGAGGCACAGGAGGCCCGCGAGGTCCTTCGCGACGGCGCCGTCGGCGGCAACCTGCGACGCGATCCGGCCGCCCATGGACTTGCCGCCCGCGACGAGGAGCGTCCGCGCGCCCGCCCGCTCGCGAACGGCCACGACCACCGCCTTCCAGCACGACTCCAACACGGCGGCCGGGTCCGGCACGCGTCGTCCGCGTTCGATGTACGGGAAGTTGAAGGTGACGGTGGGAATGCCGAGCGCCGCCAACGCGCGGGCGTAGGAAACCATGAACGCGCTGTCATGGCCGGCGCCGGCGCCGTGCCCGAGGGCCAGCCAGACGGGGGCAGGTCCGCCGGCCTGGTAGAGGCGAGCCGCCACCGACGTGTCCTCGCCCGCTGCACACCGGATGCGGAAACTGGACGTCGTCGCGGCACTCATACCGTCATGGGCCCCAGTCACCGGGTCGCTCGACCGCTGCTCCATCACACCACTACAGCCGTTCCGATGCAACGGGAGCAGCGACGGCACAGGTAAAGTCGGGACGAGCGGCAGGCGCAGAAGAACAGCTGCCGATGGCCCGGCGTGTGCATGTTGCCCGCCGAGGGGTCCGACCTCGTCCGATGGGGTCGGTTCCGAGGAAGGAGATGTGATCATGCACCGCGTGCTTCTCGCCATCGTCGTCGCAGCCATGGTCCTGGCGCTGCCTGCGGCCGGCAGCGCTCAGACCTACCTGGTTCCCGAGATCGGCGTCGACTTTGGCGGTTCTGCCGGGAAGTGTCCCTCTCTGCTGAACGACTGCCAGGAGAAGCGGGCGAACTACGGCGTGGCGTTCGGCCACCTCGCCGCAGGGATCTTCGGATTCGAGGGCGACATCGGCTACGCGCCCGACTTCTTCGGAGAGAGCTCGAGCTTTGGGACGAATGCCGTCCTGACCGCGATGGGAAACCTCGTCGTGGGGATCCCGGCCGGGCCGGTTCGGCCGTTCGTCACCGGCGGCATCGGCCTGATTCGGACGCGGCTCGATCTGCTGTTGACTCCCAGCTCCGAGAACTTCTCGGCGAACAACTTCGGCTACAATTTCGGTGGCGGCGTGATGATCTTCCTGCCGGCGCACCTGGGGATCCGCGGCGACATCAAGTACTTCCGCTCCGCCTCGGACGTTTCGATCTTCGGGATCTCGCTGGCGAACTCGGCCATCAGTTACACACGCGTCAGCGTCGGTCTCGTGATCCACTAGGCGGTGGCGTGAGCGATCGCGATGGCCGGTTGTGTTGGCGCCTGAGAGGGCCCTTATCAGGTTCCGCTCGCGAATGCTGAGCCTTTTTTGGGGCGCGACGTGCTATACTACCCCGGTCAGGTTGGATAACCGCGTTTCCGCAACTGCCGCGCGATCGAGCCAAGTCGTCACTTAGCCCCGCCAACGGCATCCTTTGGAAGAGCCTTTCTCCATCCCGCTCGCGATCCGACTGGGGGTCCCGAACGACAGTAGACGATGAACGGGCGTTGACGGCCCGCCATCACAGCCTCCCGCGGAACGCGGGAAGGAGATTGAGCCAATGGGAAGAAAACTCTACGTGGGAAACCTGCCGTACGACGTCGGTGAGACGGACCTTCAGACGCTGTTCGCCGAGGCGGGCACCGTGGACAGCGTCAGCGTGATGCGCGACATGGCCACCGGCCGGGCGCGCGGTTTTGCGTTCGTCGAGATGGGCACCGACGACGAGGCGCAGAAGGCGATTCGGCAGTTCAACGAGTATTCGTTGGGCGGGCGCAACCTCACCGTCAACGAGGCGCGTCCTCGGCCCGAGCGGTCGGGCGGCTTCGGCGGGGGCGGCGGCAGCCGTCGCCGTTCGGAACCGCGCTGGTAGCAGCCCGTCTGTCAGTCCCGGGGTCGCACCCCGACTGGTCCGATAGGAACAGGGACGCGCTTGCGTGCGAGCCGCATGTGCTCGACGCCTTGGCGCGCCCCGTTCCAGTCGGCCGGCGTCCCGCCTTCTCCCGCTCCTGATTCCTGATTGCGAGGTATATGGCTAAGCCGAGACCCACGTTTCTCAAGCGGGAACGCGAGAAGATGAAGCGGGAAAAGCAGCAGCAGAAGCAGGCCCGGCGGGCCGAGGCCAGTGCCCGCAAGGCCGCCGCGCCCGACGCGACGCCGGGCGAGGATCCCGACATCGCCGGGATTCGACTGGGACCCCAGCCGCCGCTGGAGTAGCGCCCCTCTCCTCCGTGGTCACACGATCAGGAGAAACGGCAGCGATCGGCTGACGCCCTCCAGCAACACCGCCATCTCTGCGGCCGGGCGCAGCGAGCGGCGTCCCTCGAACGGTGCCTTCACGCGCGCCACGACTGGCTGCCAGTCGCGCGCCACCTCCATCCGGAGGTGGTCGTCCTCGTAGATCATGCGTTCGCCGCTGCGCGACAGGCTCGCCACCGCGCCCTGCTCGCGCCGCCGGATGGTATCGCCCTCGATGTGGAAGGCGTTGCTCCGCTCCGCCTCGAAGGCCGCACGGTCGAGGAACAGCCGCGGCTTGTCGAGATACGGCTTGCCCTGGTGCACGCAGAACGTCTGACAGTCGTCGCACTCGTTGCAGAAGTCGTCCACGTGCAGGATCTGGCGCTCCTGCCGGATCTCGAACCGCTCGTTCCCCACCACGGCCGCGAGGCCGTTCTCGGCGAGCCCGACGACGGGCAGCTGCCAGTCGATCGGGCCGATCGAGAACGTGTAATTGGCGCGATTCGGGCATACCTCCACGCACTTGTCGCAGAACGTCGTGCACTGCACGCAGCGCAGCGCCTCGATGCGCGCCTCCTCGTCCGACAGCGTGGCCTCGATCAGGTCGAAGCCCCGGCGTTGCGCGACGGGCCGCGTGACCGGCTTTCGCTGTGCGGTCCGCCTGGTGCGAACGGCTTTCACATCGAGGATGTCCCCGGCGGTCAGCGACGGGGGCTTCCACGGAAGCGTCGCGAACGAGACGCCGAGCTGCCTGCAGATCGCCTCGGCCGCCGCGCGCCCGTCGGCGCACGCCGAGATGATGCTGCCCGGTTCGACGACCATGTCACCGCCCGCGTAGATACCGTCGAGGCCGGCGCAGCGCGTTCGGTCGTTCACCTGGACGCCGCCACCCTCATGACGCGCCACGCGGCTGCCGTCGAGGAACGCGAGTTCCGGGAGCTGCCCGATGGCGACGACCACCGTGTCGCAGGCAATCACGAACTCGCTGCCGGCCACCGGCACTGGCGACTTGCGGCCGTCCGGCCCTGGCGCGCCGAGCTGGTTCCGGATGCACTTGAGGCCCGTCACGCGCCCGTTCTCGCGAACGACCGCCACGGGCGAGACGAGTTCCTCGAGGATGTTGCCCTCCTCGAGCGCGCCCTCGAGTTCTTCCCCGGCCGCCGGCATCTCGTGGCGCGAGCGACGGTAGACCAACGTGGCCGGCGCTCCGCTGAACCGCTGTGAGGTCCGGACGGCGTCCATCGCCGTATCGCCGCCGCCGACGACGACCACGTTCTTCCCGAGCTCGACGCGCTCCCCGCGGCGTGAACGGTCCAACAGCAGCAGGGCCGGGATGACGCCGGGCCCCTCGACGCCCGGAATGCGCAGCGGCGCATCGCGCTGGAATCCGCTGGCGAGGTACACCGCGTCGAATCCCTGCCGGAGCAGCTGTTCGGGCGGGACCGTCACCGGTGAATTCAACCGGATCTCGACGCCGAGCGAGACGATGCGGTCGATGTCGCGTTGGATGACCTCGGCGGGGAGGCGGAATGGGGGCACGGCCCGCATCATGCCGCCCGCCGCGTCGCGCGCCTCGAAGATGGTCGTCCGCACCCCGTTCAGCGCGAGGAACGCCGCGGCCGCCAACCCGGACGGGCCGCTGCCGACGATGGCCACGTGCCGGCCGGCAGACGGCTTCTGGCGCGGCGTGTAGCCGGCGCGGCCGCGTTCCTCCGCCACGCGTTTCAGCGCGCGGATGGCCACGCTTTCCTCGTAGTCGTTCCGGGTGCACCGTGTCTGGCAGAGCCGCGTGCACACGTAGCCGGTCACACCGGGGAGAGGGTTGCGCGCCAGGATCACTTCCAGCGCGCGGTCGTAGTCGCCGTGGGCGATGAGCCACGCGTACTCGGGCACGTCCTGCTCGACCGCGCAGGCCTCGACGCACGGCGCCGCCACGCAGTCCCACGGGCCGAGCGCCGACTTCACCTTGGGCAGTCCGTGTGGAAACGCCTCCCTCCGGTAGCGGCGGTCGCGGGCGGCAGCGTCCGCCGTCGCGCGGACATTCTCCAGCCTGCCGCGCGCAAGGTCGTCGAGGCTCGCGATGCCCCGGCGCTCCATCGCCGCCTGCAGCCGATCGAGCCACTGCGCCATGCGGCCCACTCCGCCGGGCTTCAGCAGATCGGTGCAGCCCGTCACCGGCAGGGCCCCGCACGACAAGATGTCCGCGACGTTCTCCGCGTCGGCGCCGGCCGAGTACGACACGTGCAGGTCGCCGGCGAAGTCGTGCAGCAACCGGTCGTAGAGCCGCATGGTCACCGGGTAGAGCGGGCGTCCCGACATGTACACTTCGCCGCCCGGCAGACGCCCGGCGCGGTTTGCCATCGCCAGCGTGTTGCTCAGTTTCACGCCGAACGTGAGGCCGCACGTCTCGGCCACTTGCTTGAGCGACGCGACCAGCGCCACGGCGCGGTCGTACTGCAGGTCGTGATCGAACACCGAGCCGGGGATCTCGATCTCGGCGAAGCCGAGTTCGCCGCGGAGGATCGACAGCACCGCGTCCCTGCCGAGCAGCGTCGGGTTCAACTTCACCACCGTGTGCAGGTGACGCTCCTCGAGGCAGTAGCGGGCAATGCGCTCGATCTCGTCGGGCGGGCAGCCGTGCATGGTGGACAGCGTCACGCTGTTGACGATGGCGCGTGGAATCTCGACGTCGTCGAACTGGGGGAAGTTGCGCCGGACCGTGGCCATCACGGCGTCGAGCGGGCCGGACGCGTCGGCCATCACGTTCATGAATCGCGTCATCCTGGGGTGCCGGATGCCGGCCAGGTCGTATCCGACGCTCATGTCGAAGACGGTCCCCGGGCTCCCGCCGGCCCGATCCCGCTCCCACCCGAGGACCCGCGGCAGCAGGTGCACGAGCGCCCACGCGACGACGTACTCGTGCGCCGACTCGTCGAGGCTCAGTTCCTGCGACCACTCGACGTTGTAGCCCTCGTCGGTCATGTCGATGCACGGCCTCGGGATCACGAGGTCGTCCCGCACCTGCACGGTCTTCAGCTCGATGAATCGACCCCCGCAGAGCCATGACGCGACGATGTTCTGGCTGAGCTGAGTGTGCGGACCGGCGGAAGGCCCCACGGGCGTCGCCAGCGCTTTTCCGAAGAGTTGCGGAATGCCGAACGAGAAGCGGGGCGAGTAGAAGAGCCGGTCCGGGATATCGAAGATCGACCGCTTCCGCTCGTACTCCATCAGCACGCGCCGGAGCTGGGTCGCAAAGGGCTGGACGCGCATCACGTCGGACATGACGGAGAGTGTAACCCGCCCGCGCAATGGCGCTGAAGTCTTGCTCCGCTCGTCGCGGACGAACGAGGACGGGCCGCACAATTCTTCACGTTTCTTTACAGGGAATTCTGCAACGATGCCTGAGCGGTCGTCGTCTCCACTACTAGAGGATGCGCCCGGAAGTGTGGTCCGGCCGCGGGCGCAACGGAGGCATTCATCATGTCGCGCACCAGAATCGGTCTCACCGTGATCATTGCGGCCGCTGCTCTTGCCGTGCTCGGGGTCACGCTCTATGCCTACCGGTCGGCCGATGGGGCGGCGCCGACGGTCGTGGCGGGGAGCGTCACCCGGGGCGACATCGTCAAGGCGATCGCCTCGACCGGCACGCTCGAGGCCGTGACGACCGTCCAGGTGGGCACCCAGGTGTCCGGCACGGTGAAGGACCTGCTGGCCGACTTCAACGACATCGTCCACAAGGGGCAGGTGCTGGCGCGGCTCGACCCGTCGCTGCTGCAGGCCCAGGTGGAACAGGCGGCGGCGACGCTGGTGAAGGCTGGGGCGGACGCCGACCGTTCGGCCGTGACGGTGGACGACGCGCGCGCGACGCTCGAGCGCACCGAGACGCTGGCTTCGCGCGGGCTCGTCCCCGCGGCCGAACTCGACGCAGCCCGAATCGCAGCGAAGACGGCCGACGCGCAGCTGATGTCCGCCAACGCCCAGGTGTCGCAGGCGCGCGCGAGTCTCAACCAGGCCAAGGTGAACCTGGACCACGCGATCATCACGTCGCCGATCGACGGCATCGTGCTCTCGCGCAGCGTGGACGCAGGTCAGACCGTGGCCGCCTCGATGTCGGCGCCGACGCTCTTCGTGCTCGCCGCCGACCTGACGAGGATGCGCGTGATCGCCAAGCTGGACGAGTCGGACATCGCGAGCGTCAAGGAGGGCAACCCGGTGACCTTCCGCGTCGACGCTTACCCCGGGGACACGTTCGAGGGCCGCGTTTCCCAGGTTCGGCTGCAGGGCGAGACGGTTTCGAACGTGGTCTCCTACACGACCGTCATCGAGGTCGCCAACCCCGAACTGAAGCTGAAGCCCGGGATGACGGCGAGCGTGAGCGTTCGGGTGGCGGAGAGGCGGGACACGCTGCGGGTGCCGAGCGCCGCCCTGCGGTTCAAGCCGACCACGGAGCAGTTGGCGGCGCTTGGCGCGAAGCCGGACGAGAAGCCGGCGTCGGGTGCGGCCGGGGACCGCAAGAACGCCACCTCGGGGTTCGTCTGGCGCTATGACGGGCGAACCGTCGAGCGGGTCGCCGTGCAGACGGGGTTGACGGACGGGTCGTTGACGGAGCTCAACGGCGGCGCGCTCCAGGAAGGAGACCGGTTGGTGACGTCGCTCGCGGCGGCGTCGGCGCCGACGGCGAAGACGACGAAGGCTGCGGCGACATCGAACCCCTTGATGGGGGCGTCGATGCCCCCGGGACCCCCGCCGGGAGGCCCGAGGTAGCGCCGAAGTTTCATCGTGGGCCGTCAGACCCGCGGAATGGCCATGCCGCCGTCCACGGCGATGACCTGCCCGGTGGAGTAAGGCAGGTCGCCGCGCGCGAGCATCGCCACCGCGCGGCCGACGTCTTCCGTCTCGCCCCAGCGGGCCTGGACGAGGAGCCCTTCGCCGATGAGACGGTCGTACTTCGCCTTCGCGGCCGCGGTCATGTCCGTGTGGACGAGGCCGGGGCGCACCTCGTAGACCGGAATGTCCCATTCGCCCAGGCGCGTGGCCCACAGCTGGGTGGCCATGCTCAGCCCCGCCTTGGCGACGCAGTCATCACCGCGGCTGACCGACGCCGTCGTCGCCGAGATCGAGGAGATGTTGATGACGCAGCCGCGAAAGGCCCGGTCGGCGCGGCGCTGCTCGATCAACCAGCGGCCGACCTCCTGCGTGAGGAAATAGGGTCCCTGGAGGTTGACGCGCAGCACCTGCTCGAAGCTCTCCTCGGTGGCGTCCAGCAGGTCGCGGCGTTCGGTGGGGGCAACCCCGGCGTTGTTCACGAGCACGTGCAGCCTGCGGAAGCGCTCGCGCACCGCGCCGATCAGGGCCGCCCGCGACGCGCGGTCGCCGACGTCGCAGCTGACGTAGAGCACCTCGCCGCCGTGTGCCTTCAGCGCGTCGGTCGCGTCCGCCGCCGCCTCGGTGCTCCTCGTTCCGCAGACCACCAGGTCGAACCGTTCCCGCGCCAGGTGGCTCGCAATCGCCAAGCCGATGCCCCGCGCCCCTCCCGTCACCAAGGCCACACGTCGTCTGGTCATGCACTCCTTACGCGCCGGCACATCCGGGCCTGTCCATCGGTCCGGCGCCCTACCACTCGGACCCGCTGGCCTTGATGTCGAAGACGCGGCGGTTCGCGTCGCCCGCCAACTTGTACTTCGCCGGCCCGATCACGGTGACTCCGCCGGCCGCCAGCGTCTTCTCCAGCCACTCCCGCGCCTGGGCCGGGTTGCCGCCCTCGAAGCGGAGGCCGGCAAGCACCCCGAACAGGCGAAGCGGCGCCGTGTCCTTGGCTGGACCGCTCTGGCTCACCACCGCGTTCAGGTACTCGATTTTTCCGGGCGCGCCCCCGTAGAACCGGAGTTGGTAGGTGACGAGCGGGGTGCCCGATTCGCACATCCAGACGTTCGTCCGGTTCTGGAGCGTCGGCCCCTTGCAGGTGAGGCCGATCTTCCCAACGGCCTCCCGGATGTCGTTGGCCCAGAGGCCGCGAAGCCAGCGGGTCTCCAAAGAGGGAGCCGCGGCCCTGCCGGCCGGCTGCGCGGCGGTCTGCTCCGAGCCCGCCCCGCCGCAGCCGCCGACACCGATCACCAGCGCCGCGATTGTCACGGCCACCCGCGCGGTGTCCATCTTCACGCTGTCCTCCGTCGGCCGGCCGGGGCGGGCGAGACCGCTACTTCTTGGGGTAGGCGCTGAACAGCGCCGAGACGGCCCTGGCCACGAACGCATTGCGGTCGGCGGCGGGCATCTCCTTCATGATGCCTTCGCCCGAGACGCGCCAGATCACGGCCTTGGTGGTCGGATTGGTGAGGTCGATGACCAGCGTCCCCACCTTCACGACCTGCGCCGCCGCGCGCTCCGCGCCCTGGGCCGGCTGCTTGTTGTCGAAGGTGCTCAGGTCCACGTCCGCCCGCTGCACGGCGTGGTAAGCCACCGCGACGTCCGCCGGCGACCCCTTCTTGAATCCCCTCGCGGCCATTTCCTTGTCGATCGCCGCGATGATCGCCTTGTCCATCTCGGGATCGAGCGCCTTGTGGCCGGGCACCCACTCGTAGGTCTTGAACTTCGACAGGTCGACGGCCTTGTCGAACTGGCGAACGGTTGGCGCGAACTCCTTCTGCGCGAGGACTCCCGCGGGGACGAGCAGGGCCAGCAGGCACACGGCAATCGCGAGGCGTTTCATGTCGCTCCTTTCAGCGAAAGACCTATCATACCCCGGCCGCCGGGCTGGCAGGCAGGCTCCGCACGATTGTCTTGACGAGGCGTTACCGAAACGGGCCGGACGAAGTACAATCCGCGGGTGCCGACCACCCGAACGCCGACCGTCCCGGGCGAGTACGACGTGTTCGTCTGCTGCCCGGAGGCGAGCCGCCAGGAGATGTGCGGCACGCTCGTCGAATACCTGAGGCGCGCCGGGTTCCGGGTGTTCTTCGAACCGGCCGCGGGGCGCCCGGCGGCGGAGCGGTCGAGCCTGGCCCAGTCGGCGTCGGACTTCGTCCTGTTCCTGCCGCCCTCCGGGTTCGACGCGGTTGGGAGCGCGGACACCCAGTGGCGGGCCGAAGCGGCCGGCGCGCTGGCGACGGGTCGCAACGTTGTCCTGGTCTCGCTGGCCGGCGAGCCGTCGTGGGCCGCCGGCGCCGATCTCCCCGACCTCGCCGGGCTCGCGGCCGGACAGGCGCTCACCTACGACCCCGATCGCCTGGCCGAGTCGCTGTCGCTCATCCGGCACTGCCTGTCGACCGACAGCATCGTCAACGACAGGCACCTGTCGCGACGGTGGAAGCGCTGGTTCCTCTTCGCGGCGCTGCTGGTGCTCGCGGGCTTCTCGGCGCAGACGGTGCCCCTCCTCATCAAGGCGTGGAACCGGCCGCGTCCGCGTCCCCCCGTCGCGCCGTTCGTCCTCTACTGGTCGGGGTTCGCGGCACGCGACGTGGCGGGCATCGCGGAGGAGTTCCCTCTCGTGTCCGGCACGACGGTCAAGGCCGGCGACCGGCTCCGCGTCGCATTCAGCACGAGCGCGGACGGCTTTGCATACGTGATTGCGAAGGACGCGCGAGGCCGGGTGCTGGTGCTGTTCCCGTCGGCGGCCATGCGGGGCGCCAGCCGCGTGCGCGCCGGGCAGTCGTATCGGGCGCCCGTCCAGGCCGACTGGCTCACGGTCGATGCCGACGCCGGCCTCGACACGCTGTACGTCTTCGCCAGCTACGACCCGCTGCAGAACCTCGAAGAACTGGTGGAAGAGCCCGAGACGCCGACCACCCTGAGCACGCGGCGGGAACTGGTGGAGCAGACCGTGGCCGGCCTGCTCGACGGCAGGCACCACCCCGTCGGTGCGCGAGTGTGGATCCGCACGACCGCCGTGGTGGATCAAAGCCTCGAGCCGGCCGCCGGCCCCGAATCCTTCTCGGCGGTCATCGCCGGCCCGAAGACGCTGACCCACCCGGTCACACGGCAGCCGGGGCTGGTGAACGCTCTGGCGGAGATCAAGGTCGGCTTCGCGCGGTAGGAGCCCGTAGGAGCCCCGAGCCTCGAGCCCAGCGGGGCGGGCCATCACGCGCGCCCGCCGGTCCGAGGCCGGCCTCGCTAGGAATGCACCCCGGGGGCCTCGTGGCCGGTGCGCTGCACGTAGTCCACGTACGACCCCGGATACAGGTGCGGCTGCGCGTCGCAGCCGGTTTCGCCGCCCAGCTCCAGCACCCGGTTGCTCAATCCCCTCAGAAACGCCCGGTCGTGCGAGACGAACAGCATCGTCCCCTCGAACCCGGCCAGCGCCGCCACCAGCATTTCCTTCGTCGCCAGGTCGAGGTGGTTCGTCGGCTCGTCGAGCACGAGGAAGTTCGGCGGAATCCAGCAGCATCCTGGCCATCACGAGCCGCGTCTTCTCTCCGCCGGACAACGACTTGATCTTCTTGTCCACGTCGTCGCCGGAGAACTGAAACGCGCCGGCCAGGTTCCGGAGGACGCCGACGGACTCATGCGGGAAGTCCTGCTCCAGCTGCTCTTCGATCGTCAGGTCGGCGTCGAGCAGGTCCAGCGCCTGCTGCGCGAAGTAGCCCATCTTCAGGCTCGCGCCGAGCGTCACCGTTCCCGAGTCGGGCGCCAGGGCGCCGGCGACCATCTTCAGGAGCGTCGTCTTGCCGGCGCCGTTGCGGCCCATCACCGCCCAGCGTTCGCCGCGCCGGATGGTCATGCTGAGGCCGTCGTACACGACCCGGCGGCCGTACGCCTTGCACACGCCGTCGATCGTGGCGACGAGGTCGCCGGAGCGAGGCGGCTGGCGGAAGTCGAACGACACGACGCGCCGTTTCTTCGGCAGCTCGATCTTCTCGATCTTGTCGAGCGCCTTCACGCGGCTCTGTACCTGGGCGGCCTTCGCGGCGTGCGCCGCGAACCGCTCGATGAACCGGCGTTCCTTGGCGAGCATCGCCTGCTGCCTGGCGTAGGCGGCCTCCCGGTTGGCGTCGCGGACGGCGCGCTCGCGTTCGTAGAAGTCGTAGTCGCCCGAGTAGACCGAGATCTCGCCGTCGTCGATCTCGGCGATCTTGGTCACCACGCGGTTCATGAACTCGCGGTCGTGCGAGGTCATCAGCAGCGCGCCCTGGAACGACCGCAGGAAGGTCTCGAGCCAGATGATCGACTCGATGTCGAGGTGATTCGTCGGCTCGTCGAGCAGCAGCACGTCGGGCTTTCCGAGCAGCGCCCGCGCCATCGCGACGCGCATCTTCCACCCGCCCGACAACGCCCCCACGTCCCCGTCGATCCGATCGTCGTCGAACCCCAGGCCGTGAAGCACTTCGCGCGCCTGCGCTTCGAGCGCGTAGCCGCCCAGGTGGTCGTATTCCTCCTGCACCTCGCCGAACCGCGCGAGGACGACGTCGAAGTCGCTTTCGTCGGGATCGGCCATCGCGTGCTGCAGGGCCTCCAGCTCGTGGTGCAGCTCGCCGACGCGCCCGCAGCCGGCGATTGTCTCGTCGAGGACCGACCGGCCCGCCATCTCCTCCACGTCCTGCCGGAAGTAGCCGATCGTCATCCGCTTCGGCACCGACACTTCGCCCTCGTCCGGCGACTCCTCGCGGACGACCATCCGGAACAGCGTGGTCTTCCCCGAGCCGTTGGGGCCGACGAGCCCGACTCGCTCACCGGCGTTGAGCTGGAACGAGGCCTCGACGAAGAGCACCTGCCGGCCGTACTGCTTGCTGACGCGCGAGAAGGCAATCATGAGGAACCCCCGGGAATCGGCCTGCGGCTGTCGGCTTGCGCCCTTCGACCGCGCTCAGGGCGCCCCGCGGTTCGACTTCGCTCACCGCGCCTGAGCTCCAGCCGAAGGGCGGGCGACGTCGAGGGGCGGCTCGCGGCGAGGCCGGAGCGAACGTCGTCCTGCCGCCAACGTCAGCGGGGCACGAAGTCCCAGTTCATGATCGCGTTGAAGATCAGGTTGAACTCGACGTGGTTCTGCCAACGGTAGATCGGGTTGTTGGCGAACAGCAGCACGCGGCCCTTGCCGTTGGAGGCGTTCGGGATGTCCACTGCGAACACCTTCTGCTTCAGCTGGTCCGCGCCCACCATCGCCCCGCTCAGCACCGAGGCGTCGCCGCCGGTGTAGCGGGCCAGGACCCGCGACTGGTCGGCGATCCCCGCCCGCAGCGTGAAGCCGCCGACGTACTTCACAGGAAGCGCGGTGCCGGTGTAGCCGTAGAACACGGGGTGGTCGGCCCGGACGATCTCGGCCTGCACGATCGGGCGCTGCGCGGTCACGCCGGTGATCGGTTCGGCGTCCACCGTGTGGGCCCAGCCGAACTCGATGGGGAAGCGCGCCGCGCCCGCGGCGGCGATGAGCGTGCCGCCGCCCTCGAGGAACCGCTCGAACGCCTCCACGCCCTCCTGGCCGAATCCGCCGGACATGTCCGGCGTCTCGCCGTACATGCCCAGGAACTGGTACTTGTCGCTCCTTTGGTAGGGCTGCGGCTTGGACGACGGGGCCTGCAGCACCGCCTGGCGCGTGACGTTCTGCGCAGCCATGACGATGACGTCGTACTTCGATCGCAGGTCGCCCTTCTTCACCTGCTCCTTGTAGATCAGGTCGTACGGGATGCCGAGGTTGTCGAACGTCAGGCGATACCAGCCAAGGTCCTGGGTGGACGTCCACTGCGAGTAGATCGCAATGCGCGCCGCGGGCGCGTCGTGCATCGGCACCGCCGGCAGCGACGCCAGCGCGGCGCCCGTGAGCCCCAGTTCCTCGACCGCCGTGCGAGCCCCCGGCGAGGGCGGGCCTTCGATCAGCAGGGAACCCGCCGGGAATTCGATGCCGTTCGACGTGAAGCTCTTTTCTGCCACCTTCATCGGCGTCGTCCGCAGCTTGTAGCGCAGCGACACCATGTTGTTCGAGCCGAGGTGCGCGACCGCCATGCCCGCGGTGCCGGCGCCAACCACCCTGCCGCGCGTCACCACCGTCGTCACGGGCGTCGTGTCGACTTTCAGGACGGCCACGTCGCTGATCTCCCGCACGTCCACACCCATGAGCAGCCCCATCGTCCAGCCGCTGTCGTCGTAGGTGGTCAGGCGCGTGTCGGGATACACCTGCTTCTCGAGCAGGTTCTTCGCCAGCCGCCCGTAGGGCTGGTCGCGCTTGACGACGTAGGAGCCGGCGGGGAACGTCTCGCCCCCCAACGTGAACGGGCTGACGGCCTGGCCGACCTCGATGCCTTGCAGCCGGAGGACCTTCACCAGTTCGGCCGTCTTCGTCATGTCGCGCTGCGCCGGGATCACGAAGCCGAACGGCGCCCTGGTCCGGCCGTCCTCGATGGCATTGCGCGTCTTCACGTAGAAGTTCTCGACGATGGTCGCGGGGAACTGCGAGGCGAGTTGCAGCGATGACAACACGCCGGTCTCCATGTAGTTGGTGTTCGCGCGCCGGCTGAACGAGGCGGCCGCGTTCTGCGGCACCGGGAGGCCGCGATACCACTCGCGGTCTTGCGTGCCGCCGCGCCCGGTCGGGAGCGGGGCGGTTCCGGCCGGCCCGCCACGCGGCGCCTCGGGCGGGCTCGCCCTCTGGGCCCCGGCCGGGGTGCCCGGTTGCTGCGCCTCCGCCGGCGGCGCCGGTTGCACGTCCGTCGGCCTACCGCCTCGCGTCTGCGCACGCGTCGTGGCGCCGCGCGCCTGCGCCCCCGTCCCGGGCATCCTGCCGGCGGCAGCGGTCTCGGCCGGGGGGCGGGCCGGCGTCGCGGCGGCGGAGCGCGTCTCCGGGTCGCGGCCCGACTGCGTTTCGTACATCTTCATCAGCGCGTTGTGGTTGTACGCGACCGACGAGTAGTAGCCGGGCGACCAGCCGTCCATGAACGCGTGCGTATACACCCCCGGCATGCCCCACTTGGTCATCTGGGACAGCTCCCAGTTCGCGAACCAGGGCAGCTCGGCGAAGAGGAGCGGGTCGAGATTGGGATTCTGAGGCGGTCCGCCGCTGTAGGTGTACATCAGCGCCATCGACTCGTGCAGGTCGTGCATCACCGGAGGGTGCGCGGTGAAGAACCAGTCGATCAGCGACCGGCTGATCGTGAGCGAGAGGTTGATGTCGCGGTTGTTGTCGTGAAGGACGTACTTGCCCCAATACGGCACGGCCATCGTCCCGCCGCCCCGCTGGCCGCCCTGCCCGTCGCCTCGCTCCGCGGCAGGCGCGCCCTGCGCGGCCCTCGCCGCGCCGGCATCCGGGCCGGCGGCGGATGCGTCTCGGGTCCCTCCGTTCTGCGAACTCGTTCCCGCATCCGTCTCGAGGCCGCGATAGAACCAGTCCACGTAGCGGTCGCGGCCGTCGGGATCGGCGACGGGCGTGACCGACACGTAGACGTTGTCGCGAATCTTCGACACGATCGGCGACGTTTCGGTGGCCAGCCGGTACACCAGTTCCATCAACATCTCGGACGGCCCGCTCTCTCCGCTGTGCAGCCCGCCGATCAGGTGATAGTTCGGCTTCGTCGCGGCGATCAGCTCCCGAATCTCGCCGTCGGGCAGTCCCCGAGGGTCCGCGAGCTTCGCGAGTCGGTCTCGATTCGCCTGCAGGCCCTTCATGTTCTGTTCGGAGGTCACCCAGACCACGACCAGCTCGCGACCCTCGTCCGAACGGCCCACCGTCTCCATCCGCACCCGGGGAGTTGCGGCCGCCAGGGCGCGGTAGTACTTCAGGATGTCGGCGTAGTAGGTGAGCGTCCGTGGCGCGCCGACGTAGTGGCCGAGGACGTCCTTCGGCGTCGGTACCCCCTGTTCCAGCGGCAAGTGGTCGACCAGCGGGCTGCCGTACTTGGCGTCGCCGGTCCATTCCTGGTAGAGCTTTGCGAACGCCTCGTCTTGCGGCTGGTCCCAGTCGCGGGTGTCGGTGGCGGGCTGCTGGGCCCGGGTGACGACGACGGTGACGGCGAGCAGCGAGACGGCGATCAGCCGCGTCGAGACGCGGCGAAGTGTCGTTCGAGAAACGGTCATGGAACGGCCCTCGGGATGCCGCGGCGCCTGGCGCCGCAATGAATCAGGCACGACACATTAGCACAGCCAACGCGGGGAGACAGGGGCGGGCCCGGCGCAGCGGACCTTGGTCGTCCGCGTGGCCGTGGGCGGCTCCAGGTGATCGAACGAGTTCCACCTACTGAGGGTCTTCGATCAGACGATCCAGCAGCTTGTGGTGAACGGCGTAGAGCGCAAGTTCCAGCCGGTTCGACACCCCGAGCTTGTCGAAGATGTGCGAGAGGTGGTTCTTGACCGTCTGCTGACTCAGGCCGAACTGCTGGCCGACGTCCTTGTTGCTGGCTCCCTCGACGATCGCCGCCACGATCTGGAGCTCGCGCGGCGTGAGCCGCCCGGCCGGGGTGAGTTCCCGGGCGCCATCGTCTTCGCTCCGGCGCAACTGCTCCACGATGTCCTGCACTCGCTCGTGGCCGACCCAGGTACTCGCCGCTCATGACGCTCTGCAGGCACTTGAACAGCAGCTGCGTCGCCGACTCCTTGAGGATCACGCCCCGAGCGCCCAGCCGCAGCGCCTTCACCGTGTCGGCCGAATCGATCGCGGCGGTGAGGAGAACGGGACGGACCGGCAGTCCGAGGTCCACCAGGTCCTGCAGAGCCTGGAGGCCGTTGCCGTTCGGCATCGCCAGGTCGAGGAGCAGGACGTCGGGGCGAAGCAAGGCGGCCTTGGCGACGGCTTCGCGGCCGTCGCCCGCCTCTCCGATGACCTGGAACCCAGGCTCGGCGGTCAGCAGCCGCTTCAACCCGTCCCGGAAGATTGGATGGTCGTCGGCGATGACGACCGTGATGGCTCCCGTTCGTTCAGGCATGGCGTTTCCCTGGAATCGTAATCTCCAGCTTGGTCCCGAATCCAGGGTGACTGTGAATCCCCAGCTTCCCGTTGATCAACCGGGCCCGCTCCTTGATGAGAACCGGACCCTTGTGCTGCGTCTCCACTTCTTCCGGCGACAGGTAACCGTCGAAGTCGAAGCCCTTTCCATTGTCGTCGATCGTGACGCGCCACTGGCCGTCCGCCATGTCGAGCCGCACGAGCACGCTCGTGGCCTCCGAGTGCTTGCGGACGTTGGCCAGCGCCTCCTGGACGATGCCGGCGATCTCGCGGCACACGCGCGGCGGAAGGTCGATCTCCTCCACTCCGCAGGCGAAGCTCGCCCGGATGCCGGTCCGGTGGCGGAACTGCTCCACGGCGTTCGCGAGGTGCTCGACGAGCCGGGCTGCGTCCACGTCCATCGGCCTCAACATCTGCATCAGGTCGCGAACGTCGAGCACTTCCTGGCTGATGATCCGCTGGATGTGCGACAGCTCGTCGATCAGCGAGGGCGGCGCCTGCCCGCTCGCTGCTCGCCGCGTCACTTCGAGCTGCATCTCCACGCCGATCAAGGCCTGGATGACGCCGTCGTGCAACTCGCGCGAGATTCGCGTCCGTTCGACGACGGCCGATCTCGACTGCAGCCGCCGCTGCAGGTACAGGTTCACGACGGCCGGTCCCACCTCGCGCATGATGTCCTGCAGTTCGCGCAGATCGACGCGCGACGCGCGCACGCCCGGCGGAAGGAACAGGAAGATGCGCGCGTGCATTCCGTGGGACGCCTGGTACGACAGCACCATCGCGCGGTTCCACGGGAACGCCGTCTGGAGCAGCGGCTCGATCGAGAAGTCGGCCGGCGCATCCTGGCCCTCGTGCGCCAGCGCGATGAGCGGGGCCGCCTCGCCGCCGCCCTTCGTCTTATGCCTGGAGACCAGCCAGGCCGACACGCGTTCGGGCACCGGGAAGACGAACATGGGGCAGCGCTGGCGCGCCTGCTGCAGGACCTTGATGGTCGGCCGGGCCGACGGGTCCTCGGCGCGTTCGGCCTGCCACACGGTCACCTGGTCGCGAGAGTCCTCCTCGACGGTGAGGACGAGACGGCTGGCGGAGAACAGGTCGAGCATCTCGTGCAACAGCCCGTGCACGGCCGTCACGACGTTGGAGTTCGAGCCGACGAAACTGAGGATGCGCGAGGTGGCGAGCGCCCGCACCCGCTGGCGCCGTTCGACCCCGGACATGTACCCAATCAGCACTCCGCCCAACATCAGGTAGGCCAGACGGAGCACGACATAAGGCGGGTCCGGTGCGCCAGGCCAGTTGAGCAGGTTCGCTGCCGCCGCGTGCAGTGACAGGACCACGATGGCGACCGTGACGGTGATCCAGACCTCCAGCCGTCCCCAGCGGTACCCCGCCGCCAGCAGCGTGAAGAAGTAGGTCGCGGTGTAGGGACTCGCCCCGCCCCCCGTGAGCAGGGTCAGGAAGATGGTGCCGGCCACGTCGGCGGCGTGCAGCGCCACCACCTGCTCGGGCCGAGGGACGAAGCCGACGCGAAGCGCGATGGCCAGCCCCGTCGCGTACACGCACACGCCGAGCATGCCGAAGATGAGCCACACGCCCCCGAGGTGCAGCGGCACCAGGGCCGCGAAGGCGACAATCACCAGCACCAGCCGCACGTTGGCCAGCGACTGTTCGACGGCAATCGTGTGTTGCAGTTCGGCCCGGTGGCGCGGCCGCCGTCGGGCCCTGAGCAGGGATCGGTCTCTCATCGTCACCCGCGAGCGACGCTGGCCGGTCGCTGTTCGACCGGTCGCGCCCCGCTGAGGCTCAGTCACGTATGCTATCGCGCGGTGATGCTCCTGGCGATGCCGTCCATGTCCGCCAGGCGTCCGGCTTGTTGGCCGAGCGCGTCGGAGAGGTTCCCGAGTTCTTTCAGGCGGCCGAACTCGGTCCCTTCGATGGTGCCCGCGGCCGCCATCACCTTCAGGACCCGGGCCGGGACGCTCAACGCGATGTCGCTCGCCCAGACCCGCGACTGGGCCAGCAGCAGCGCATCGTTCTTCCGGGTGGCCGCGCGTGCCAGCGCCACCGCGGTCTCGACCTCCGTCATGGCGGTTGCGAACTCGAAGACCGCGTGCTGCTGGTGCGTGAGCTTGGCCTTGAACGCGGCAATCGTGGCGTCGGAGAGGAACCTCGCCGCGCGGGCGATGGCGGGTCCGCCCGCGTCCACCCAGCCCTCCGCCTCGGTCGCCATGCTCGAGTAGAAGCGGCCCTTGCTCCTCACGTTCTCGCGCATCCGGAAGACGCCGATGATGTTCTGCTGGATCTCGGACGTGCCCTCGTAGATGCGCAGGATCCGGGCATCGCGCCGGATCTTCTCGACCTCGTAGTCGACGCAGTAGCCGTATCCGCCCAGCGCCTGCACCGCGTCGTCCGCGGCGAGATTGCCCGCCTCGGTGGCGAACAACTTCGCGACAGAGCCTTCCACCTGCCGGTTCTCGTTGCCGGAATCGAGGAGGTCGGCGACGTACTCGATGTACGCCTGCGCGGCGGCCAGGCGCACGCTGTTCGGCACCAGCAGCTTGTGGGTGAATCCCTGCTTCTCGCACAGGTAGCTGCCGAACTGCTTGCGCTCCTTCGAGAACGCGATGGCTTTTTCGAGCGAGACGAGGCCGGCGCCGAGACCGAAGGCGGCCACCATCAGGCGCGTGTAGCCGAACACCTCGTTCGCCTGCCGGAGGCCTTCGCCCTCCTTCTCGCCCACGAGGTTCCCGGCTGGGACGACCACGTCCTGGAGGAGCACCTGCGCGGTGTCGGACAGGCGGATCCCGTGCTTGATCTCGTGCTTGCCGGGCGTGAGGCCCGGCGTCTTGCGCTCGACGACGAAGAAGGTCGGGCCGTCCGGGGCCTTCGCGAGGATCGTGTAGAGATCGGCAATCGATCCGTTCGAGATGAACTGCTTCACGCCGTTGAGCTTGTAGTGGGTGACCCGGCCCCCGGCGTCGGTGACGCGCTCGGCCACGGTCTTCAGGCTCTGGACGTTGGAGCCGGCCTCGGGTTCCGTCACGCCGTACGCGACGATCAGCCCCTCGTTGGCAATCCGCGGGATCCAACGCGACTTCTGCTCGTGGGTGCAGCCGACGCGGATCGGATCGGTGCCTAGGGCGATGGCCAGCATCGCCGTGGCGAGGCCCAGGTCGATCCGGGCGAACTCCGTCGAGAGCCGATAGACGTCGTAGGCGCCGCCGCCCATGCCGTCGTAATCGGCCGGCAGGAACACCAGGTGCAGGCCCACCTCGGGGCTGAGCATCGCCCGGACGACGTCCTCGGGGCAGACGTCGCTTTCGTCCCACTTCAAGCGCTTGTCGAGCGGCGCTTCCCGGCCGGCGAATTCCTTCAAGGTCTTCAGAATGAGATCGAGATCGTCTGCGTCGAGCCGGTTCAACTGCGGCATGCCTGTCCTCGTGTGATGGTGATCGATGGTCCCGAGAATTTAGCACAGTACCGGCGCGAAGACCTCGCCACGCCGGCCGGCTGGCCGGCGGCCGGGCCGAGCGCCGGGCGGCCGCGCTCGATCCCGTGGGGGCGCCGGCCGCGCCTTCAGCGCAGCCGTCGCGCGGGCACCGGCGTGCCCCCCGCGGTGCGTTGGTAGCCGGCGACGGCTCCCGAGGTGGTCTTCGTGAATCGGTACTCCACGGTGCCGTCGTTGGTCGAGAAGACGAGCGGCCCCGTCGGGAACACCTCCGCTGCCGGCTGCGCGAACGGCCGAACGGCCAGGTGGTCCCCAACCTGCTCGACGGTGACGAGGACGCCGCTCAGCGACTCGTAGGTGCCGACGCACGCCCCGAGATCGGCCTCCGAGGCGGGGACGATCGACGGGGGCGCCACCACGGGCGCCGAGAAGCGCTCGGCGACGTCGTTCAGTTTCCAGTCCCGCACTCTGAGGCGAATGCCCCGACCTTCCGCGTCGGTTTCGAACGTGAACGTCCACGTCACGACCGGCGTGCGGAACGTCGTGCCGCCGACGGGCACGAGCGGCATCCTCCCGACGCCCGGCACCTGCGCAGCCAGCGCCCCGTCGTCCCAGGTGATGGCGCAGGTTCCCACGTCGCCACCTCGGTATGTGCCGGCCAGCGCCTCGAGCGTGCGTCGGCCGACCGGCACCGCGATCGGATCGGGAATCGGCCGACCGAGCGCCATCGCCGCCACGCGATGCGCGGTCGCCTGCAGCGGCACCGGCCCGGAAGAGCGATTCGACAAGATCGCCACGAACACCCGCGCGTCGGGGATGCGGACGATGTGCGCGGCGAAGCCGGGGGTGCCGCCCTGGTGCTCCTGGACCTGGTGGCCCGCGTACACGCCCAGGTCCCACCCGTAGCCGTAGCCCGTGGACGAGCCGTCGTTCAGGCGATACGGCGTGAACATGGCCTGGATGGACGCGCGGGTGAGGACGCGCGCCTCGTCCAGCGACTCGCTCCATTTGGCAAGGTCGTCGACTGTGGACAGCCAGCCGGCCCCGCCGTTCGGCTGGAGCACGCGGCTCCTCGGCGGCAAGGCATTGAACAGGTCGCCTTCCTGAGCGTCGTACCCGGCGGCGCGCCCCGCGATGACGCGGCGCCGATCCATGTAGAAGGTCTGCTTCATTCCCAGCGGATCGAAGAACCTGCGCTGGAGGACCTCCTGGTAACTCTGCCCGGACGCCCGCTCGATGATGGCGGCCAGCAGGTTGTAACCCCAGTTCGAGTAGGCCCACCGCTCGCCTGGCGGCGCGTCGGGCGGCAGGTCGCGCACCCATTCCCGCAGGACGTCGACGACGGGCGCGTCCTGCACGGCGGACGCGCGAAGGTCCGGGGTCTCGGCCAGGCTGCTGATGCCCGACGTGTGGGTGAGCAGGTGCTCAATCGTGATGTGCTGCCCTCGAACCGGGTAGGAGGGGAGGAACCGGGTGATGTCGTCGTGCAGCGACAGCTGGCCTCCTTCGGCCAGCGCCAGGATGCCCGCGGCGGTGAACGCCTTGCCGAGCGAGGCGACAGGCATGACTGTCTCGGGCCGCATGGCCACGCCGAGTTCCACGCTGGCGAGGCCGTAGCCCTTCCGCAGGAGCACACGACCGTCCCTGGACACCAGGGCCACGGCCCCAGGCTGCGTCGGCGGGTACACGGCAGCCAGGAGCGCATCGATGGCGGCCGCCGTTGCGGGCGCCCCGGTGCCGGGCGCCTGGCCCGGTTCCGTCGCACCGGCGACCAGGCCCGCCACACCGCACACGGCCAGGGCGAGCGCCCTGCCGAAACCACAAGTGCTCATCATGTCTCCCGGAGGGATTCTATCGCCACTCGCCTCCGGGGCGCCCCGAGCGGAGTCGAAGGGCGCAAGCCGCCGGACCCGAACCTGACTCGCGCATTGAGGCCAGGCTCCATCGATAGCACTTTAGGCGTTCATCTTCGCCGATGAAGTGCTAAACATCGGCCACGAGCCATAAATATCTTGCAATGTGTCACATTGGTGGCATCATTGACGCTTAGCTTTCTGACCCTGGGCACGTCACCTTTCATCACAAGCGAGGCCGACATGGATCGAATGCCGCTGAGGGACTTCCTGGAGATCCCGTACGACAAGCTCGAAGAGATGAACCTGGAGGCCAAGCAGCAGCGGATCGACCGCACGCCGGCCGACCGCATCCGGGAACTGCGGGAGCGGTACCTGCGCGACGAGAAGCGCATCAAGGCGGTGACCGTCTGCTTCACCGACCTCGAGGGGCGCTTCCACATGCTGGATTACGACAAGAAGTTCCTGCTCGCGGCGGCCGACAACCTGACGTTCGACGGGTCCTCGGTGCGCGGCTTCTCGCAGCAGGCCGAGTCCGACCTCAGGCTGGCGGTGGACTGGCGGTCGTTCTACTGGCTGCCGGCCGACGTCTTCGGGCCGGGCAAAGTGCTCGTGTTCGGGCTCGTCGAAGAGCGCGACGGCACGCCGTACCATGCCGACATGCGGACGCGGCTGAAGGCCTACGCGGACCGCCTGTTCGAGGGCGACGGGACGATCGCCCACGTGTCGAACGAGATCGAGGGCTTCCTCTTCAAAGGACGGGACAGCGAGCGCCAGTATCACGTCAACCGCCAGTTCGAGTTCCTCTCGACCGGCGGCTACTACCACTCGTTGCCGGGCGACGTGCTCCGCAAGTTCATCGACACGTCCGCCGAGGTCCAGCGCGCGCTGGGCTTTGCCAACGAGAAGGACCACCCCGAGGTGGCGCCGTCGCAGTTCGAGATGAACTACTCGTACACCGAGGCCTGCGTGGCGGCCGACCAGGTGCAGCTCTACAAGCTGATCTGCCGGCAGGTCGCGCAGTCGATGGACATGACGGCGTCGTTCCTGCCGAAGCCGGTGACGGGCGTGAACGGCAGCGGCATGCACACGAACGTGTCGCTCACGCGCGGCGGCTGCAACCTCTTCTGGGATCCGAACGGCGAGGACCATCTGTCGGCGGCGGGGTGGAACTTCATCGACCGCATCCTCACCAACGCGAACGACATCTGCCTGATCCTCAACTCGAGCGTCAACGCCTACCGGCGGCTCGACCCGCACTTCGAGGCGCCGAACCAGATCAAGGCGTCTGCGATCAACCGCGGGGCGATGGTGCGGATCCCGCTGGCCAACGAGAAGTCGGCGCGCGTCGAGGTGCGGTCGATCGCACCGGACGCGAACCCGTATCTCGCGATCTACGCGATCCTCAAGACGGGCCTCGAGGGGCCGCAGCCGAAGGAGGCCGACAAGGACTTCCGCCAGTCGCGCACGCGGTTCCTCCCCGACAACATCTACGACGCGATCCGGCTGTTCAAGTCGAGCCGCTTCGCGGGCGAGCTGCTCGGCGAGGCGGTGCAGGAGAAGTTCGCGGAGGTGAAGCAGGCGCAGGCGGACCGCTGCCCGAAGGCGCTCGGCGCGCGGATCAAGACCTCGGAAGTGCAGTTCCACCATGAGGTGACGAACCAGTTCCTGTGGAGCAGTTTCTGACCGGGTCGGGGACAGAGGCCGGCAGGCGGACGGTCCCGCCGTCTCAGATAGGCCTGCCGGCGCCGGCTCGATGCACGACGGCTTCGCCGCCCTCACCCTGAGCGGCGGCGAGCTTCCGGCCGTATAATCTCCCCGACGCTCTGCGAGGTTCACATGCACAAGCGAATCGGGGTGGTGACGGGCGGGGGAGACTGCCCGGGCCTGAACGCCGTGATCAGGGCAGTGGCGAAGGCCGCGGACCGGCGCGGGTGGGAGGCGGTGGGCATCATCGGCGGCTATGAGGGCCTGCTGGCTCCGCCGCACACGCGGCCGCTCGACTACCGCACGCTCGACGGCCTCCTCGTGCGCGGGGGCACGATCCTCGGCACCGCGAACCGCGGACGGTTCTCGGCGAAAACGGGGCACGGCGAAGAGCGTCGGCTGCCCGTGGAGTTGCTCGAGGAGACCAAGCAGGCGATGGAGGCCCTCGGCCTCGCCGCGCTCGTGTCGATTGGCGGCGACGGGTCGCTCGCGATCGCGCAGCAGCTCCACGAGCATGGAATTCCGATCGTCGGCGTGCCGAAGACGATCGACAACGACGTGGGCGGCACGTTGCTCACCTTCGGGTTCATGTCCGCGGTCGACTGCGTGACGCAGGCGATCGATCGGCTGCACACCACGGCCGAGAGTCATGCGCGGGTGATGGTGCTCGAGGTGATGGGGCGCTACGCCGGGTGGATCGCGCTGTTCGGCGGGATCGCCGGCGGCGCCGACGTGGTCCTCATCCCCGAGATCCCGTTCTCGTTCGACAGCGTCGCCGCCAAGATCCGCGACCGCGAGGCGCGGGACAAGCACTTCACGCTGGTGGTCGTCGCCGAGGGCGCCCGCGAGACGGGGCACGACTTCGTGACGTCGGCCGCGCAGCCGGAGAACCGCGAGGCGAGACTCGGCGGGATCGGGGCGGTGGTGGCCGCCGAGCTGGAGCGCCGGACGGGCAAGGAGGCGCGCTGCTGCGTCCTCGGCCACCTGCAGCGGGGGGGGACGCCGGTGCCGTTCGACAGGGCGCTGTGTTCGATGTTCGGGACCGAGGCGATCGAACTGGTCGCCGCCGGCGACTTCGGCAAGATGGTCGGGTTCTTCGGCACCCACGTCGGGGGGATCCCCATCGCCCAAGCGGTCGCGAAACTGAAGACGGTCCCGCCGTGCGGCGACATGGCGCAGACGGCGCGCGCGCTGGGCGTGTGCTTGGGCGACTGACGGCAGTCAAGAGTCGAGAGTCGAGAGTCAAGAGTCGAGAGTCGAGAGTCAAGAGTCGAGAGACTGCGACGAACCGCGTCGGTCCACGAGCGCCAGCAGCGCCGGCACGAACACCAGGGTAATCACCGTCGACACCGACAGGCCGCCGATCACCGCGATCGCCAGCGGTTTCTGCATCTCCGCGCCCGCGCCCAGCCCGAGTGCGAGCGGCAGCAAACCGAACAGCGTGCAGAGCGTCGTCATCAGGATCGGCCGCAGGCGGGTCGCCCCCGCCTGCACCAGCGCCTCGAGCCGGTCCGGCTGCTCCTTCGACAGGATGTCCGCGTAGTCGACCAGGATGATCCCGTTCTTCACGATGAGGCCCACCAGCAGGATGAGGCCCATGAACGACGAGACGTTCAGCGGTGTCCGCGTGATGAGCAGCAGGCCGAACGCCCCGACGAGCGACAAGGGCGCCGCCGACAGGATCACGATGGCCGACGTGAACCGGCGGAACTGAGCGACCAGCAGCGCGAACACCAGCAGCACGGCGATGCCGAACACGATGACGAGCGAGCGGAAGGACGCCTGCTGGCTCTCGTAAAGGCCGCCCAGCTGCCAGGAGTAGCCGAACGGCAGCGCCACCGAGGCCATCATCTGCGCGGATGTCGGCGACCGCGCTCGACATGCCCCGCCCTTCGAGGCGGGCCGTGATCGGCACCATCTGCTTGAGGTCCTCGCGGTGCAGTTCATCCTCGCCTTCAACCGTCGAGACCGTTGCCGTGGCCGACAACGGCACGATCGCCCCTTCCGCGTTCGTCAGCGGGAACTCGCGCACCCAGTCGAAGTCGAACCGGTACTTGTCGGCGAAGCGGACGCGCACGTCCACGAGGCGGTCGCCTTGCCGGAGTTCGGTCGAGACCCTTCCGAGCAGGCCGGTGGCGAGCTGGCTCGACACCTGCTCCACGGTGAACCCGGCTTTCGCCGCGCGCGTGGGGTCGATCCGGACGTCCATCTCGGGGTTGCCGCGCTGCGGCGCCACGATGTCCACGACGCCGTCGACGTGCTTCATCTTCTCGGCGACGCGGTCGGCAAGGCCGGCCAGCGTCGGGAGGTCGTCCCCGAAGATCTTCACCTCGATCGGCTCCGGGTTGCCTTCGAGGTCGCCCAGCATGTCCTGCAGGAGCTGCACGAACTCGACCGTCATGCCCGGCATGTCCTTCTCGAAGGTCGCGCGCAGATCCTCGATGACCTCCTCGGAACTCCTCGACCGTTCCGAATCGCGGCTTCAGCCGGACGACGATGTCGCCGGTGTTCTGCGGCGTGGCGAACAGGCCGAGTTCCGCGCCCGTCCGCCGGGCGAAGCCGAGCACTTCGGGCGTCTCGTGCAGGACCTTCTCGATTCGGCCGACCATCTTGTCGGTTTCCGGCAGCGAGGTGCCCGTCGGCGTCCAGTAGTCGAGCACGAACCCGCCTTCGTCCATCTCGGGCAGGAAGCCGGTCTCCAGCTGGCTGTAGAAGAAGACGCCGAGGCCGCCGAACGCGACCGTCACCAGCACGACCAGCCCGGGCCGCGCGAGCGCGCGTCGCATCAGCGTCTGGTAGTGGGCCGACAGCCCAGGCCTCCCTGCCGCGGGGGAGTGCGCCCCGGGGGCGTCGCGCAGCACGCGCATCGCCGCGTTCGGGATGAACAACAGCGCGTACACCAGCGAGAGCAGCACGGCGGCGGCCAGCGTGAGCGACAGCGCCGCGAAGAACTGCCCGACCACGCCCTGAAGCAGTCCGAGCGGGACGAACACGACGACGGTGGTCAACGTCGACCCGGTCACGGCGGCGATCAGCTCCTGCGTGCCCTTCTCGGCCGCCACCGCCACTGTTTCCCCGAGGGCGCGATGCCGGTGGATGTTCTCGACGATGACGATCGCGTCGTCGATGACGAGACCGATGGCGATGGCGAGGCCGCCGAGCGACATCAGGTCGATGGTGCCGCCCGCCAGGTGGAGGATCCAGAACGTGCCGACCAGCGTGAGGGGGAGCGAGGTGGCCGCGATGAACGTGACGCGCCAGTCGCGCAGGAACCCGATGAGCACGAAGATGGCGAGCAGGCTGCCGATGACGATGGCGTCGCGGACGCTGGCGACCGCCGCCTTCACGAATTCGGCGAGGTCGTAGACCACCTTCCACCGGACGGTCGTGGGCAGCGACCCGCTGAAGCCCTCGATGGCGGCCCGCGCGCCGTCCACGACGTCGATGATGTTGCCCCGGATTTGCCGGGCGACGCTCACGAGCGCCGCCGGCTGGCCGTCGCCGCTGACCAGCGTGGTCTTGTCGAGGACGCCTTCGCGCACCTCCGCGACGTCACGCACGTACACCGGCGACTGCTGGCGGAACGCCACGACCACGTTGCGCACGTCGTCGAGGCTCGTGAGCTCGGCGGTGGCGAGCACGAGGTACTGCCTGTAGTCCTTGGCCAGCCGCGCGACCGAATTCACCTGGTTGGTGGCGTCGAGCGCCTCGGCGACCTGGTCGAGCGAGACCTTGACCGCGCTCAAGCGCTCGGGATCGACGAGGACCGAGATCTCCCGCTCCTCGCTCGCGAGGACCTCGACGTTCGCGACGCCGGGCACGCGGCTGAGCAGCGGCCGGATGTCGAACACGGCCAGGTCCCGCAGGTCCCTGGGCGGCACGTTGCCCGTCAGGTTGAACATGAAGATGGGGAAGATCGAGGGTGTCATCCGCTCGACCTGCATCTCCGTGCCGGCGGGCAGCGTCGGCTTCACCTCGTCGGTCTTGCCCTGCATCAACTGCAGCGCGTACCGCATGTCGGCGTCGGGATTGAAGAGAACCGAGATCTCGGTGGCGCCGCGGATCGTCTTCGACCGCACGCGGCGGACACCCAGCACCGCGCGGGCGGCCTCCTCGAGCGGTCGCGTGACGGCCAGCTGCATCAGCCGCGGCGACAGGTCGCCGGCCTTGGCGACGATGACGATTCTCGGGAACTCGACTTCCGGGTAGATGCTGCTCGGCAGGGCGGACATCGAGTAGAAGCCAGCGGCCGTCAGCAGCACCACGCCCAGCGCGATGGCTCGGGCGTTTCGCGAGGCAAATCGCGCGACGCTCATGACGCCTTCCCGAGTGTGGCCTTCTCGCCGAGGCCGTGGACGCCGGTGACCAGGATCGACTGCCCGTCGGACACGCCCGACAGGATCTCGACGGCGTCGCGGGTTTCGAGCCCGACCTTGACGGGCACGCGCTGCGCGGTGCCGCCGTTGACGACGTAGACCGCGGCCTCCCCTTTCTCGTCCCGCGCGACCGCGGACGGCGGAACGGTGAGTGCCCCCTTCCGCTGGCCGATGGCGAGGCGGGCCTGCGCGTACATCCCCACCTTGAGCAGCCGGCCGGTGTTGGCGACGCGGATGCGCGTCAGCGCGGTGTTGGTGGCGGGATCCACCGCCGGCGCGATCGCGACCACCCGTCCCGGGAACGACTGGTCCCTGTAGGCGTCCGAGGTGATCTCGGCCGACTGCCCCTGGCGAATCGCCCCCAGGTGTTCGGACGGGACGTTCGCCGCCAGCTCGAGCACGTCGAGGTTGGCCACCTCGAGGAGCGGCTGTGCGGCGGTGCCGTCCACCTGTTCGCCGACGCTCACCAGGCGCTTGACCACGCTGCCGGCGATCGGCGTCGCGACCTTCGTCCGCGCGAGCTGCCGGTCGGCCGTATCGAGCGCCGCCATCGCGGTCTCGAGTCCCGCCTCTGCCGCGGCCTGCTGCGCCCTGGCGTCCTCGACCTCCTTGCCCGCGGCGATGCCACGCTTGAACAGGCGGTCGGTGCGCTCGAGGTTCAGCCGGGCGTTCTCGAGTGCGGCCTTCGCCTGTGCCACCGCGGCCACCGCCTGCCGCTTCTGATCCTCGAGCAGACGGGGGTCGATCTCGGCGACCACCTGGCCGGCCGACACCACGTCGCCCTCGGCGACCTTCAGCATCATCACGCGGCCGGGAACCAGGGCGCTGATGCGCACGTCCTCGTTGGGCAGGGCGGCAATGGTGCCGCGAACCACCAGCCCTTCGACGAGGTCCTGGCGCGCGACCTTGCCGACCTCCGCGACGATGGTCGGCACCTCGGCCGCGCCGCCTTCTTCTTCGGCCTTCTTCGCGCATCCGGCGGCCGGAACGAGGAGCAGCAGGCAGCAGGCCGCCGCGACGAGGCTGCGGCCCTGGCGGCCGTCAAGCAATGGGTGCACCGATGACCTCCTCCAGATCCGCGAGGGCCGCCTGGAAATCGAGCAGCGCCTGCAGGTATTCGCGTCGAACGTCACGAAGGGCCCTCTGCGCCTCGAACAGCGCCAGCACCTGCGTGCGTCCCATCTTGTAGCTCTCTTCGGCGAGCGCCGCCAGTTCGGTGGCGGCGGGGATGATGCGGGTGCGGTACGCGTCCACCTGCTGTCGCTGCGCCTCGATCCTCGCCAGCGCGGCGAAGACCTGGCTTTCCACGACGCGCCGGGCGGCATCCCGCCTGGCCCGCAGCTGATTGATGGTGGCCTGCGACTGCGCGAGCTCGCCCTGGTTGCGGGTGAACAGCGGAATCGTCATCGAGAACCCGAGACTCTGGCCGATCGTGAACTCGTCGGGGGCGTTCATCGGCAGGCCGTAGGTGACCGTGGGCGTCGGGACGCGCTCGGCCTTCAACAGGTCCTGGCGCCGCCCCTCGATCGCCGCCTCGCGGTCGGCCGACACCAGGTCGCCGTTGGACGCCGCGGCAACCTGCATGGCGCGCGCGAAATCGGGCGCAGGCGGGGCGTCCGCAAGATCCCCGGTGACCGCGACCGCCTGGCCCGGCGGCTGATTCAGAACGGCGTTGAGGTCGGCCAGCGCGGAGGCCCGCGCCGAACGCGCGAGGTCTGCCTCGGCCTGGGCGCGGGCGAGCGCGAGGTCGGCCGCGAGCACCTCCAGTTTCGGGGCCGCGCCCTCCTCGAACCGCGCCTGGGCCGCCTGGCGCGTCCGGTTCACGAGGTCGACGATCTCGTCCGCGAGGCGCACGCGCTCGCCGGCGGCGAGCAGGCCGTAGAACGACTGCCGCAGGTTCCTGCGCAGCGTCCGCATCGCGGCGTTCAGTTCGAGATCCGCCAGGACGACCTCCTCCTTCGCCACGGCGATCCGCTTGCCGCGCTGGCCGCCAATCTCGATCGGGTAGCCGAAGGCGAGGTTCTCGTGCGGCGAATCCTGGGTGGCCTCGAACGACACCTCGGGATTGAACCACTGGCCGGCGACGCGAACCTGCGCCTCCCTGATCGCGCGCTGGCGCCGAGCGGCCTCGACGTCCAGGTTTCGGGATGCCGCAAGTTCGAGGGCGGCGGCGAAGGTGAGGGGCGCGGGCGCCGCTTGCGCGGCGGGCGTCGCCTGTGGAGCGGACCGGGCCGTGGACGCCCCGGCGCACAGCACCGTCACCACCGCCATGCAGATCGTTCTCTTGACCACCTGGATGCTCCGCGAGAAGGAGACGGGCGACACCTGTCGCCGCTACTTACGACCGAGGCGGGCGGCGCGTTTCAGCGCCGCCCGCGACCCAGGACGAGCAGCAGCCTACTTCACCAGTTCGTACACCATCACCTTGAACGATCCGGGCGCCATCGTCGGGCGTCCCGGAGTGCCGCCGGCGCCGGGCGCGCCCGGCTTGTACACCGCCGCGGACGCGTAGACACGGTGCGTCGCCGGGTCGAGCGTCATCGTCCGCGTGCGCTCCGGCGTCGCCAGGTTCTGCACCAGCACCAGCTTGCCCGCCTCGACCTTCGCCACGGTCATCGTGCCGTCGCTCGCGGACGCGAAGACGTAGCCGGTTCCGGCGTCATACGCCGCGGCATCGGGCCCGTCGCCGATGGGCAGCGTGCCAAGCACCTTGCCGGTCGTGCTGTCGAGCATGATCATGAGCTTGTCGCAGACCGTGAACAGGCGATGGTTGGCCAGGTCGATGGCCAGCCCCGAGGCCCCTTCGCCGGGCGCGATCGGCCAGGTGTTCACCACCTTGTGGGTGGCCGTGTCGATCGCCACGATCGCATTCGCGTCCTCGATGTTGTTGTAGATGCGCCCCGCCTTCACGTCCACGACGGCGAACTCGGGCTTGCCGGGCAGGGGGATCGTCGCCTTGACCGTCCCGGTGGCCGCGTCGAACACCGTGGCGGACTTGCCGGCGCCGTTGAACGTGTAGACCTCCTTGTGCCCGGGCTCGTAGAGGATCGCGTCGGGGTTCGCCCCCGTGTCGACGCTCGAGAGGATCTTCAGCGTCTTCAGGTCGAAGATGGCCGCCTTGTTCTCACGCCCGTTGCTGATGAACCCCCTGCCGAGTTCGGGCGCCACCGCGATGCCGTGCACCCCCGGCGTCGGCGCGATCGTCCCGACCACGGCGTTGCTCTCCATGTCGATGACGACGACGTTGGTCGCGTGCGAGACGTAGAGCCGCTTGGCCGCCGAGTCGACGGACGCGTAGTCCCAGCCGCCCTCGGTGCCGACCGGGATTTCCTTCAGCAGACGATACGGACCGTCGGCCGCGTGGAGCGTGGGCTGGCAGACACTGGCGCCGACCGCGACGGTCGCGGCGCAACCGAGCACGACGAGCTTTCGAATCATCTCATCCTCCCCATTCGAACCGACTGCATCGATCACGCTGCCGCGGCGGGCAGCACGATGCGGAACACGCTGCCGCGCGATGGTTCCGATTCCACTTCGATTCGCCCGCCGTTCGCCTCGACCGCCCACCGCGCAATTGCGAGGCCGAGTCCGGCCCCGCTCCGCGGGCCGCGCGACCGCGACGGGTCGGCCCGGTAGAACCGTTCGAAGATGTGCGGCAGGTGCCGAGGCTCGATGCCCGGGCCGGCATCGGCCACTTCGAGGATCGACAGCGCGGCCGCCTGCCTGGCGGTCACCGTGATCGTCGCGCCCTCGTCGCTGTACTTGATCGCGTTGTCGAGCAGGTTGATGACCGCCTGTCGCAAGGTGGCCCGGTCGGCGGTGGCGGCCACGGTCCGCCCGTCATGCTCCACCTGCACGCGCAGGCGCTTCTCCTCGGCCAGCACTTCGAGGTCTCCGGCCACTTCGCGCGCCAGGTCGGCGAGATCCACCCGGCACGGCAGCAGTTCGGCCTTGCCGGAGTCGGCACGAGAGAGGAGCAGCAGGCTGTCGGCCATGGACGCCAGCCGGTCCACCTCTTCGAGCACACTGCCGATGATCTCCCTGTACTCGGCTTCCGTGCGGCGATCCCGCAACCCGACCTCGCCGACGCTCCGGATCGCGGTCAACGGCGTTCGAATCTCGTGCGACGCGTCGGCGGTGAATCGGCGCAGCGTGGCGAAGGCCTCTTCGAGGCGGCCGAGGACCTCGTTGACCACTCCCGCCAACTGCCCGAACTCGTCGTCCGGGTTCTCGACCGGCAGGCGCGCGTCGAGGTGAGCGGCGGTGACCTGCCGCGCGCGGGCCGTCATCGCCGCCACCGGGGCGAGCGCACGTCGCGCCAGCAGGAAGCCGGCCCCGGCCGCGACCAAGAATGCGACGGGCAGGCTGAGTCCGAGCGCGGCGCCGAACTCCGCCAGCTCCTGCCGGGCGAACTGTTCGCTCCGGCCCACCCTTACCAGCGTCGGCTTCCCGCCGATGACCGCAGGCCGGACCATGACGCGCACCCGGCGTCCCGACTCCAGGAGGACGCTCCACGGCGCCCGCGGCCAGGTCGAGGGCGGGCCGGGCGGCGCCGGCAGCGGAGGCAGGCGTCCGGCTTCGAACATGCGGCGGCCGTCGGGCGTCCACGCGTCCACCCACGGCACGTCGGTTCGCTGCTCCAGCGCTCGGGCCGCCAGCCCGGGGCGTCGGGCGGCCGTGGCGGCCCCTTGCTCGAGCCACTGCACGGCCAGCCCGTAGTCGCCCTCGAGCTGGCCGTCGAGGCTCTCGTACAAATCGTCGCTCACCTGGAGCAGCACGGCGGCGGCATACACCGACACCACGACGAGGAGGGCGACGCCGTGCCAGAGGGCCAGGCGCGTGCGGACGCTCCTCGCCCACTTCACGGCGCCTCCTCCCTCACGACGAACCCCACGCCACGGACGGTATGGATCAACCGGGACGGGGCATCCGCGTCGACCTTCCGCCGGAGCCGCATCATGTGCACGTCGATCACGTTGTCGAGCGGCGTGCCCCTGGAGGGTTCCTGCCACACGTCCCGCGCGATCTGGCTTCTCGACACCACCTGGGCCTGGTGGGAAACCAGATAGGCGAGCAGGTCGAACTCGCGCGCCGTGAGCGAGAGGGAACGCCCGCCGCGACTGGCCTTCCGGGCCGCCGGATCGATCTCGAGATCGCCGATCGTGACGCGCCCCTGGGGTTCCGATCGGCCGCGGCGCAGCAGCGCTCGAACGCGGGCCACGAGCTCGGCGAACGCAAACGGCTTGACGAGGTAGTCGTCGGCGCCCGCCTCGAGGCCGGCCACGCGGTCGGTGATCGTGTCCCGCGCCGTCAGGATCAGCACCGGGGTGGCGTCGCCGGTCGTGCGCATGGCGCCCAGGATCTCGAGCCCGTCTGCTCCGGGCAGCATCAGGTCGAGCACCACGAGGTCGAAGGCACGTGACCGCGCCGCATCGAGTCCCTGGTCCCCGGTCGGCGCGAAGTGCACCTCGTAGCCCTCGCTGACGAGGCCGTCACGCACCGCGCGGCCAACCTTGACCTCGTCCTCGACCAGCAGTATGCGAGCCACAGCGGACTGGTTGTATCCCAACCCGTCGGGCGGTTCCACTGAAGATTTCCTGAAGGATGAGGCAGGCGCTCCCCGGGCCGACATTCGGAGCCCGACGGGCGGCCCATGCGCCCGACCTGCGGAAGGGCGGCCCAGCTGCGTGCCGACATCGAAAGCCTGGCAGAGAGCGGCAGGAGACGGCAGGCCGGAAGACGCAGACCGGCCGGCGGCGGGTGTGTAACGGTTACACCCCGCCTGTCGGCGTTCGCGTCCATCAGCCGACGGGCGACCCCAGGTGCGGCTCTCTGGTGCGAGGCGAGTGGACCTCGAAGAGGTTCCCGTCCCCGTCGATGCCGTAGGTGGCGAGGGCGGGGCTCACCTCGTCGCCTTCGATGTCGATCTTCGGTGCGGCTCCCGCGGTGAGGAGCTGGTCGGAGGAGGACGGCGCGTCGCGGATTGGCGTGGCCGGCAGGTTCTCGTCTGCGAGGCTCGTGTTTTCGGCCTGGTCCCGACGTTGTTCGTCGCCGGGCAGTCGGCCGGCCGCGCCGAGCACCATCAGCCCGATCAGGGCCAACGCCGCCAGCCCGGCCGTCGTGACGCGACCGACCGAGAGTCTCCGCACCGCTCGGCTCCTTTTGGACGGGCCACCTCTTCGTGTGCCCGCCTTCCGCCATCCGCGTGCTGGCGAGTGGTGCAATGGAAGTGCCACCGCGACCGATGAGATGGTGTGGCGCGGGAGTTGCTGTAGCTGACGCCGCAATGATGTATCGCAGGATCCGTACTCATGCACGTCGCGTCCTCCAATCGACACTGGTCCGGTTGGGCCGTCATCCGCGGCGGTCGTTGACTCTGATGGCGGTGCTGCTCGTCGTCGGCGGCGTCGCCACGGTGTCGGCCGCCCGCTTTGCGGACGACGTGCTCGCGGGGCTCCCGAACCGCGAAGCGCTGAAGAAGATGGGCCGCCTGGCGCAGGCCACCGCGGTTTACGACGCCAACGACCGGCCGGTCTTCACCATCAGCCAGGAAGCCCGCATCGAGGTGCCGCTCTCGAGCATGTCGCGGAACGTGGTCAACGCGATCCTGGCGGTCGAGGATCAGCACTTCTACTCGCATGGCGGCATCGACCCGGTCCGACTCGTCGCCGCGGCATGGGCGAACTTCCGCCAGCGGCGCGCGGCGCAAGGGGCCAGCACGCTCACCCAGCAACTCGCCAGGCAGACGTTCCTGACCCCGGACAAGACGCTGCGGCGCAAGCTCCGGGAAATGGTGCTCGCCGAGCGCATCGAGCGACTCTTCACGAAGAACGAGATCCTGGAGCTCTACCTCAACAAGGTCTACTTCGGTGACGGCCTCTACGGCATCGAGGCCGCGTCGCGAGGCTACTTCGCCAAGTCGGCCTCGGAACTCGACGTGGCCCAAGCCGCCCTGCTCGCCGGGTTGGTGCAGTCGCCATCGAGTTACGCCCCCACGGTCAACCTCCAGCGCGCCACGGCCCGGCGGAACGTGGTGCTGCAGCGGATGCGCGACGAGCATGTCATCACGACCGACCAATGCGAACGGGCCCGGCGCGAACCGGTGGCCCTGCGCGACGGTCTCCAGCGCGACGAGGCGTGGGGGCAGTACTTCAAGGAGCAGGTTCGCCAGGAGCTGGTCACTCGTTTCGGATGGCAGCGCGTCTACCAGGGCGGGCTGCGCGTCTACACCACCATCGACCCGGCGCTGCAACAGGAGGCGGAGCGGCAGGTGGCGACGGCCCTCGACGGAATCGAGGCGCGTCGGGCCGCATCCTTCCGAAGGAACGGCGCTCGGACCGCAGGCCCGGAGCAACCGCCGCTCGAAGCCGCCCTGGTCGCGCTCGACCCGCAGACCGGCTACGTGCGGGCGATGGTGGGCGGGCGCAACTTCTCCGAGAGCCGCTTCAACCGGGCGATGCAGGCGCATCGGCAGCCAGGCTCGGCGTTCAAACCGTTCGTCTATGCCGCGGCGCTCGAGTCGGGATTCACGCCAGCGACGTTGATCGACCACCTCGACGACCCCGTCAGCACGCCCCAAGGCGACTGGACCCCCGAGGACGAGCACTCGGATGGTTCGCCGATGACGCTGCGCACCGCGCTTCGCACCTCGAGCAACCGCGCGGCCGTCAGGCTGCTGGAAGAGGTGGGACTCGACCGCACCATCGACTGCGCGCACCGCCTGGGCATTGCCTCGGTGCCGAACGTCCCGTCGCTCGCTCTCGGCTCCGGCGAGGTGACGTTGTTGTCACTCGCGGCCGCCTACGTCCCCTTCGCCGACCACGGCATCGCTCACACGCCCGTGCTCATCCGGAAGGTCGAGGACGGGAAAGGGGACGTGCTCTTCAAGGGCGATGCGGGCTCGGCCCGCGTGTTGAGTGAGAGCACGGCGTTCATGCTGACCCAGATGCTGGCCGACGTGATCGACGCCGGCACGGCGGCCGGCGCCCGCGGACTTGGCTTCACGCTGCCGGCCGCAGGCAAGACCGGGACGACGAATGGCTTCCACGACGCCTGGTTCGTCGGCTTCACGCCCCGCCTGCTGGCCGGCGTGTGGATCGGCTTCGACCAGCCGAAGACGATCCTGGCCAACGGCTTCGCCAGCGAGGTGGCCGTTCCCCTCTGGACCCGGTTCATGCTGGCTGCGACCAAGGGCGACAAGCCGTCCTGGTACGTCCCGCCGCCGAACGTGGTGGGCGTGCCGGTCTGCCGCCTTTCGGGCAAGCTCGCCTCCGATGGATGCCGGCACGTGCTGGCGCCGGGACCTGACGGCGAGCTCGCCGAACGGTCCATGGTCTACACCGAATACTTCGTCCGGGGAACCGAACCGACCGCACAGTGCCCGCTTCACTCGCGCTCGTTCCTCAATCGACTCGCCGCGGTATTCGTTCCGGACACTCCCGGGCCTGTCGTCGCTCCGCAGCCGGCCCCGACGGTTTCGGCCCAGCCACCGCTGCCGGTCGCCAGCCAGGAGACAGCGACGGAGAAGGAGCCCGACAAGAAGAAGGGGTTCTGGGGGAAGGTGGTCGGCGTCTTCAGGGGCAAGGGTTCCGACAAGAGCGACCCGCGGGGCATCAAGTAGCGTTCGTCGGCCGGCGGTCGCTCCTGTCCCTTCGCCCCGGTGGTCCCTCGTGTCCCCGGGCACCAGCCACGACCCCCGTGATAGGATCCCCCTCGAGTCATGCCGTTCTCCGAGGTGTTCGGTCATGCGCGTCCGCTGGGCCTGCTGTCGAGGTCGGTCGCCCGCGGTTCGCTCCCCCCGAGCCTGCTCTTCACCGGTCCCGACGGCGTCGGCAAGCGGCTGGCGGCGCGAGCCGTCGCCGAGGTCCTGAACTGCCTGGCGCCGCGCGGGGGCGATGCCTGCGGCGCCTGCAGCGCGTGCCGACGGATTGCGAAGGGCACGCACCCGGACGTCATCGCGATCGAGCCGCCCGACGCGGGGGCGATCAAGATCGAGTTGATCCGTCCGGCGATCGCGGCGACGGCGTACAAGCCGTTCGAAGGCCGGTCGCGCGTGGTGATCGTGGACGAGGCGGACCGCCTGACCGATGACGCCGAGAACGCGTTGCTGAAGAGCCTCGAGGAACCACCGGCCGCCTCGGTCTTCATCCTGGTGACGTCACGCCCGGAGATGCTGCTGCCGACGATCCGGTCGCGCTGCTCGCAGCTCAGGTTCGGACGGCTGTCGGCGGCCGAGGTGGCGCGCCTGCTCACGGAGCGGCACGGCGTGCCGGACGACGAGGCGCACGCTCTTGCCGCCATCGCCGACGGCAGTCCGGGGCGCGCCCTCGAATCGGGTTCGAAGGCCTACCGCGACGCGCGGGCGGCCGCGCTGTCGGCGCTGCAGACCGCCGCCCGCGCCACTTCCCCGACGACGCGGCTGCAGGCCGCGGCCGGCCTGATGGCGGGCAAGCCGTCGTCGGCCGGCGAACGCGAGGAACTGGCGACCCGGATTACCATGATGGCGTCGCTCTTTCGCGATCTCGCGCTCGTGAGCCAGGGCGGCGCGACGGACGAGCTGGCGAACGGCGACCTGGCCGGCGAACTCGAGGAGCTTGGCGCGGCGTTCGGCAGCGAGCGCGCGCTGCGGGCGTTCGCCGCCGCGGATCGGGCGGTGGCGGCGTTGAGACGGAACGCCAGCCCGAAGATCGTCGCTGCGTGGCTCTCGGTGCACATCTGATGGACAGTCAGCGTGACGCCGTCGTGTTCGTGAAGCTCTGCTCGGCGGGGCGGCCGTGCCCGTGCGTCGTGCCGCCGGGCTGCGCGGCGAAACCGCTTCGCCCGGGAACGCCTCTGGTCATCGAAACGGAGGGCGGCCTCGCCTTCGGCCGCGTGTCGGGTTGGGCGCTGCAGCCCGAGACCGACCTGCCGCGGGCCGAGAACTTCGCCCGGGTGGTGCGTGTCGCCACCGAAGACGACGTGTCGGTGCGGCGCAGGCAGTCGGCGCGGGAGCGGGATGCGTTTCGCATTGCGCTGCTGAAGATTCGTGAACGCGGCCTCGCGATGAAGCTGACGCGGGTGGAGCAGTTCTACGACGGCTCGCGTCTCGTCTTCTACTTCACGGCCGACGGGCGCGTCGACTTCCGGGAACTGGTGCGCGAACTGGCGGCCGAGTTCCGAAGCCGCATCGAGATGCGCCAGATTGGCGTTCGCGACGAGGCCCGGATGCTCGGGGGCTACGGATCCTGCGGCCGGCCGCTCTGCTGCAGCACGTGGCTGCAGTCGTTCGAGCCGGTGTCGATCAAGATGGCGAAGCAGCAGGACCTGAGCCTCAATCCTTCGAAGCTCTCCGGCCTGTGCGGCCGCCTGAAGTGCTGTCTTCGGTACGAACTGGCCGATGGGAAGGGGCACCGCAAGGGTGAAGGTCGCTCGGCCGCGATCGACGACGACGTGCCCCTCCAGTGACCGTCATGCCCCGCCTGCCCCGTATTGCACTCACCGTGGGCGACCCGGCCGGAGTGGGCCCGGAACTGGTGGAACGCGCTCGTCGAGAGCCCGCGGTGCTCGACGTGTGCGAGCCGATCGTCTACGGCCCTCCGGACGGTGCCGTCTTCACGCCCGGCGTGCTGTCGGCGGCCGCGGGGCGCGCGGCGTACGACGTGCTGCTGCGCGCCGTGGACGACGCGATGGCCGGCCGCGTGGACGCGGTGGCGACCGCGCCGGTCAACAAGGAGGCGTGGGCCCTGGCCGGGCTCCCGTGGCGCGGCCACACCGACCTGCTCGCGCACCTGACCGGCGCCCGGCGCGTGGCGATGATGTTCTACTCGCGGCCGCTGCGGGTCGTGCTCGCCACCGTGCACGTGGCGCTCGGCGAGGTGCCGCGCCTGATCACGCGCGACGGCCTCGCCGACCTGATCCGGCTGACGGCGGCCGAGCTGCCGCGTTTCGGCTTCCCGCACCCTCGTCTCGCGCTGGCTGGTCTCAACCCGCACGCGGGCGAGCACGGCGTCATCGGCACCGAGGACGAGGCCGTGTTGCGCCCGGCTGTGGAGGACTGCCGCGCCGAGGGCATCCTGGTGGACGGACCGTTTCCCGCCGACACGCTGTTCGTCCGCGCCATGCGCGGCGAGTTCGACGCGGTGGTGGCCTGCTACCACGACCAGGGCCTCGTGCCCGTCAAGATGGCGGCGTTCGGCCAGGCCGTGAACGTCACGCTCGGCCTGCCCATCATCCGCACCTCGGTCGACCACGGCACCGCCTTCGACATCGCCGGAACGGGGACAGCCGACCCGGGCAGCCTCGTCGAGGCGATCCTGCTGGCCGCGAGGCTGGCGTCACACGTCCATGGCTGAGAAGAGCGACCGCCAGAAGGCGGAGAAGAACGTCGCCGAGAACCGGAAGGCGTTCCACGACTACCACATCCTCGAAACCTTCGAGGCGGGTGTGGCGCTGCTCGGCACGGAGGTGAAGGCCATCCGCGAGGGGCGCGTGAACCTGCGCGACAGCTTCGGCCGCGTCGAGGGCGGCGAGGTGTTCGTCCTGAACATCCACATCAGCCCGTACAGCCACCGCGGCTACGCGGACCACGAGCCGCTTCGCCGCCGCAAGCTCCTCCTCCACAAGCTGGAGATCCGGAAACTCGTGGGCAAGACCACGGAGAAGGGGATGACGCTCGTCCCCCTGCGGATGTACTTCAAGAACGGGCGGGTGAAGCTCGCGCTTGGGCTGGCAAAGGGCAAGAAGGAATACGACCGGCGCGAGACGATCAAGCGGCGCGAGACCGACCGGGAGACGCGCGCCGCGATCAAGGAGCGGCAGCGGTAGCGCGCCGCCCGGGCACTGCCGGGCGGCGTGATCGCCGAGGTTCGAAAGGGGAATCCGGCGGGCTGGCCCTGGAGTCCTGCCGGCTACCTGCACACCGTCGCCGTCAGGCTCCCGCTGTTGTCCCACAGCGTGTACCAGTTGTCGTTCGGGGCCAGGTAGAGCATGCCGCTGGAGGCGGGCGTGAAGCTCAACGATGCCCCGACCTTGAACGACGCCCCGCTCTCGCCGACACGGCCTATCAGGGCCATGACCGCGCCGCCGGGCAGCGGAGAGTTCGGGCCCCACGTCGTCTGCCCGCGGTCGCCATCCGCCGTGTAGTTGATGCCGCCGTTGGCCCACGCGCCGGGCGCGGTGATCGTCACCGGCATCCCGGCCGTGACCCTGATGCCGGTGGGCTGCCACATGCCTACGAGCCCGCCGCCGGACGGAGCCGAGACGACGGTGGCGCTGGCCGGCGTGCAGGGGCCGCCCGACCCCACCATGATGCTGCCGCTTCGCGTCGTGCCCGCGCTGCCGTCGCGGGTCGTCAGCGTCCACGTGTAGAGGCCGGGCTGTGCAAAGACGTGGTCCGGATTCTGCTGCGTCGTATGCGCGGTCCCGTCACCGAAATCCCAGTCATAGCTGACCGCTCCGCCGCAGGTCGATGTCGCGGCGCCGCTGAACGTCACCGTGCTGCCCGCGGCGACGGAGGCGGGCGCCGACCCCGTCGCCTGAACGGCGCACCCCGCCTGCGCACCAGTGGAGATCGACACGGCCAAGGTTCCGCCGTTGTCCCACAACGTGTACCAGTTGTCGTTCGGCGCGAGGTACAAGGCACCGCTCGCTACCGACGTCGCCTGGTAGTTGCTGCCGACGAGAAACGGCGTCCCGGTCGGGCCGAGGCGGCCGATGAGCGCCATCAGCGGGGCACCGGAGAGCGGCGTGTTCGGACCGAGGACCGTCGTCCCTGGCTGGCCGTCTGCGCCGATCGGCTGGCCCTCGTGGGTCCAGGCGCTGCCATTCGACGAGATCGTGAGGGTGTCGCCGGCTGCCACCGTCACGCCCGTGTCCTGCCACATCGAGTACATCGGCGGCGCGCCGGCCACGCTCGCCGTCAGCGTGGTGCTCGGGGCTCCGCCGAACCCCGTGGCCTCGTCGCCGACCGAGATCGTCCCGCTCCGCGTCGCGCCCGCGGTGCCGGCGTCCATCGTGACGGACCACGTGTAGGTGCCTGCGACCTGGTAGAGATGGAGGGGGCTGGCCTCGCTAACGTGCGCGCTGCCGTCGCCGAAGTTCCAGTCGTAGGTGACCGTCCCGGCGCACCCCGACGCGGAAGCGGCGGAGGTGAACGCGACCTGGCTGCCGAGGGCGCTCGACGAGGGTGCGGTTGCCGTCGCCTGGACGCTGCACGCCTGTCCCGCGCTCCCGCTGCCGATGGAGACCGAGAGGCTGCCGGCGTTGTCCCAGAGGAGGTACCAGTCGTCGTTCGGCGCCAGGTACAACTCGCCGCTCGTCGACGCCGTGGCGCTGAGCTCCGTGCCGACCAGGAACGGGGCGCCGGCTGGGCCGATGCGACCGATCAAAGCCATCCGCGGCGCCCCGGACATCGGGCAGTTCGGGCCGGTCGTCGGATCGCCTGCGTTGCCGGCCGCCGTCCAGGCCCGACCGCCCTTGCTCCACGCGCTGCCCGGCGCCGCCGTGATCGTCAAGGGCGTCCCAGCGGTCACCGTCACGCCGGTCGGCTGCCACATCCCGTCCAGCTGTCCTCCCCCGGGCGCCGCCACCACCGTTGCCGTGGTCTCCGTACCGCCGCCACTCCCGCTGATCGCGACCGAGCCGTTACGCGTGGCGCTCGTGCTGCCGTTTCGAACCGTCAGCGTCCACGTGAACGTGCCCGACCGGGAGTAGCTGTGTGTCGGGTGCTGCTCGGCGCTGGTTCCGGAGCCGTCGCCGAAGTCCCAGGTGTAGGTGGTCGTTCCGACGCAGCCCGGAGAGCTGGTGCTGGCGGAGAAGCCGAGCAGGTCGCCCTCGGCGCCCGTGGTCGGGCCGTTGGCCGTCGGGCCCAGCGTGCAGGCTGATGTCGGGGCGCTGCCGCTGCAGACCGACACGCCCAGGCTGCCGGCGTTACCCCACATCAGATACCAGTCGTCGTTCGGGGCCAGGTAGAGGACGCCCGTGGTCGCCGCCGTATTCTGGTACCCTGCACCGACCAGGAACGGCGCGCCCGACGATCCGATGCGGCCGACCAGTGCCATGCGCGGCGCACCGGATAACGCACAGTTCGGCCCGTTCGTCACGTCGGCGGGGTTTCCAGCTGCCGTCCACGCCTGCCCCCCCTTCGTCCACGTGGCGTTCGGCGGGGTGATCGTCAACCGGTCGCCGGCGCGGACGGTGACGCCGGTCGTCTGCCAGAACGCGTCCGGCGTGACCGCCGTCGAGGCCGCGACCAGGTGGGTGCTCGGCACGCAGGTATCTGCGGACGTCACGGACACGGTTCCTGTTCGCGTCGCGGTCGTCGCGTCGGCCCGCGCGGTGAGCGTCCAGCCGAAGACGCCGGCCGACAGGTAGGCGTGGCTCGTCTGCGACCCCGTGCCGTGCGTCGAGCCATCGCCGAAGTCCCATTCGTAGGCGAGAGCCTGGCCGCAGTTCGCCGCGGTCGCCGTGGCCTGGAACGCGAGCGTGCTTGCCGTGGTCGCGGTCGCCGACGCCACGGCCGCCAGAGCGATCGAGCACGGCGCTGGGGGCGGGGTCGGGACGGGCGGGGCTGTCGGGATCGCCGGGATCGTCGTGCTCACTTCCTGCGACAGCGGGCTCGTCAGACCGTTGAGGCTCACCGCCTGCACCGCGAAGTAGTACGTCTGGCCGGGCGTCAGGTTGTCGACAGTGGAGGTCGTGGCGCTCCCGGCCGACTGGGTGAACTGGTACACGCCCGACTGGGTGCCGTAGAAGACGGTATAGCCCGTGACGTCCGGCTCGGTGTTCGGGTCCCAGGTGACCGTGACCGAGCCGGCGAACAGCGGCGCCGCAAACAGCACGAGAAGGGCGAGCAGGATGACGGAGCGCGTCGTTTTGATCATGATGCTTACAGGGCTCGAATGACCTGCCACGCGCTGGAAAGGGGCAAGCCCGGTACCACCGCCCAGACGGCGAGGGTTGGGACGACGCCGGCCTTTTTGTTCAGCAATAAAGCGTCGGAGCAGGTGCGCGAGAAGGAGCCCGAGGGAGGGTTGCCTTACGGATTGGTGATCGGAATGTCACAATCGTCGGGCTTGGCGGCGAGCGGGCGTCGTGACCTGACTGGCGGAGCCGGGGCCGCGGAGTGTACCATGGGGCGCCGCGCCGTCCTCCGGTTCATGCGCTTGCGCAACCAGGCGGACGTCCGGGGTGTCGCCGGCTGGCCGCACGGCCGCTGCCCGCCGCCAATCATCAGACAGGAAGACGAGACATGTTTCGAAACCGCTGGTTCGTGCTCATTGGCGTAATCGTCGTGATTGGCATCCTCGTCTGGGGCTGGCGCCGGGGCTCCGCACCGTCCAGCGGCGTCGATCTCCTCCCGCTCCTCGCCCAGGCCGAGAAGCGCGCCGCGCCGCTGCCGGTGGACGAGTCGATCAAGATGGTGAACGTGACCATCAACGGCGAGACGAAGAAGGCGATCCTCGAGCAGGGGTTCGGGCGGATCCAGTTCGCGCTGACGGTGCCCGCGGATGCCTGGTTCAGCGCCTCGATTGGCGTCGATCCCGCCGCGTGGAACAAGGAAGGCGACGGCGTGCTGTTCCGGATGGGCGTGAGCGGCAGTGGAACCTACGACGAGCTGTTGAACCAGCACGTCGACCCGGTCGCCAACGCCTCCGACCGGCGCTGGATTCCCGTCGCCATCGATCTCTCCGCGTACGCCGGTCGCGAGGTGAAGATCGTGCTGAGCACCAACCCGAGCGTGCCCGGCAAGCCCACGGACCTGCGCAACGACCTCGGCCTCTGGGGTGCTCCCGCGATCGTGGTTGGACGGTAGGAGTCGAGACTCGACGGGCGGCCGCGTGCTGCCCGCCTGCGTCGGTCTGTCCGGAGGTTTGCCGATCATGTCGTCGCCCGTCACGTCGGTCCCGCTGCTCGATCTCCAGGCCCAGTACCTGCCCATCCGCGAGGCGGTGCTGGCCGCCATCACGCGCGTGTGCGACAGCCAGCGCTTCATCCTGGGCCCCGAGGTGGAGGGGCTCGAGCGCGAGCTCGCCGCGATGCTCGACGTGGAGGAGGCGGTCGGCGTGTCGTCGGGCACCGACGCCCTGCTGGCCGCGATGATGGCGTTGGACGTCGGCCCCGGCGACGAGGTGGTGACCAGCACCTACTCCTTCTTCGCCACCGCCGGGTGCATCGCGCGGCTGGGTGCGAAGCCGGTGCTCGTGGACATCGACCCGGTCACCTACAACATCGATCCGGCGGGCATGGCCGCCGCGCTCAACCCGCGTACCAAGGCCGTCATCCCGGTGCACCTGTATGGCTGCAGCGCCGAGATGACGCCGATCCTCACCGCCGCCGCGAAGGCCGGCGTGGCGGTGATCGAAGACGCGGCCCAGGCCATCGGGACGCGCTATCACGGGCGGCCGGTCGGCGGCCTCGGCACCATCGGCTGCTTCTCGTTCTTCCCCAGCAAGAACCTCGGGGCGTTCGGCGACGGCGGGTTCGTCACGACGAACGACGGGGCGCTGGCGCACCGTCTCCGCCTGGTGCGAAACCACGGGGCCGAGCCGAAGTACTTCCACAAGTTCGTGGGCGCGAACTTCCGGCTGGACGCCATCCAGGCGGCCGTCCTCCGCGTGAAACTGCCGCACCTCGCGGCGTGGACCGAGGCGAGGCGTCGGAACGCGGCCCGCTACCGCGACCTGCTGGCCCCTCTGGTGGCGGCGGGGAAGGTGGTCCTGCCGGTCGAGCCGGAGAGCCTCTACCACATCTACAACCAGTTCGTGATACGTCTCGCCGATCGCGACCGGGTGAAAGCCGCGCTGGACGCGGCGCGCGTCGGCAGCGAGATCTACTATCCGGTGCCGTTCCACCTGCAGGAATGCTTCGCGGACCTCGGTCACCGGAAGGGCGACTTTCCCAACGCCGAGCAGGCCGCCGACCACACGCTGGCGCTGCCGATCTACGGCGAGCTGACCGAGGCGCAGCAGCGCTACGTGGCCGAGACCATCGCAACGGCCGTCTGACCCTGGGCACGCATCATGGCAGTGCGAACGAACGAGTTTCCCGCCGGGCCGCAGCCGCGGACGTCGCGGATGCCCGGCACCACGACCCAGATTTTCATCGGCCTGGTGGTCGGGATCCTCATCGGCGTGCTCTGGCCCTCGTCCGACGTCAACGGCGTCCACGTCGCCGGCGCCGCGGAGAACATCAAGCCGATCGCCGACACCTTCCTGCGCATGATCAAGATGATCATCGCCCCCCTCCTCTTCTCGACGCTCGTCATCGGGATCGCGGGCACGGGCGACCTGAAAGCGATGGGGCGGATCGGCCTCAAGGCGCTCATCTACTTCGAGGTGGCGACGACGATCGCGCTGTTCCTGGGTCTCGGGATGGTCAACGTCTTCAAGCCGGGCGTCGGCGTGCGGGTGAGCGTGTCGCAGGGCATCGCCGACCTCGCCGGCAAGAGGCCGCTGACGGGCTGGGAGCTGCTGACGCACCTGTTTCCGACGTCCGTCGTCCAGGCGATGGCCGACGGGGAGATCCTCCAGCTGGTCGTCTTCTCGATCTTCTTCGGGATCGCCGTGGCGGCCATCGGCAAGAGGGGCCAGCCGATCGTCGACGTCCTGGAGGCGACGGCGCAGGCGATGTTCAAGTTCACCGGCTACGTGATGCTGTTCGCGCCCTTCGGCGTCATGGCGGCCATCGCCGCGACCGTCGGCAAGATGGGGGTCGAGATCCTGCTCACGCTCGGCAAGCTCGTGCTCCTCATGTACGGCGGGCTGATCGTGTTCGCCCTGGTCGTGCTCGGCGGCGTGTCGCTGATCATCCGCGTGCCGTTCCTGGCCTTCCTCAGGGCGGTCAAGGAGCCCTTCCTGATTGCCTTCACCACGGCCAGCAGCGAGGCGGCACTGCCGAAGGCGCTGGAGGTGATGGAGCGCTTCGGCTGCCCGAAGAACATCGTCGGCCTCGTGCTGCCGACCGGCTACAGCTTCAACCTGGACGGGACGACGCTCTACCTCTCGCTCGCGAGCGTCTTCGTGGCGCAGTTGTTCGGCGTCGAGATGACGATCGGCCAGCAGGTCTTCATGATGCTCACGCTGATGCTCACCAGCAAGGGCGTGGCCGGCGTGCCGCGGGCCGCGCTCGTCGTGCTGACCGCCACGCTGGGACAGTTCAAGCTCCCGCTCGAAGGCGCCGCCATCCTGCTGGCGATCGACCAGATCATGGACATGGGACGGACGGCGGTGAACGTCATGGGCAACTGCATCGCGACCGCGGTCGTCGCGCGCTGGGAAGGCGTGTTCGACGACCGGCGGATGCGCGCGTTCTCGGGAAAGCAGGCGGCCTGAGATGAAGGTGGTGGTCGTCGGGGCCGGAGGTCACCTGGGGGCGGCGGTGGCGGAACACCTTGCGGCGACGGCGGAGGTGATCGCGTCCGCGCGGACGGCGCTCGACGTCCGCGACCACCGCGCCGTCGAGGACCTCGTGGCGCGCCTGCGGCCCGACGCCGTGATCAACTGCGCGGCGTACACGGACGTCGATCGCGCCGAGGACGAACCGGTGGAGGCGCTGAACGTCAACGCCTTTGCGGTCCGCGTGCTCGCCGCGGCGGCCGCCGGCGTCGGCGCCGCGTTCGTGCACTACAGCACGGACTTCGTCTTCGACGGCGCCGCGACGCGCCCCTACACCGAGGACGATCCGCCGAACCCGCGCAGCACGTATGCGTGCTCCAAGCTGCTCGGCGAATGGTTCGCCCGCGAGGCGCCGCGGCACTACGTCCTGCGGGTCGAGAGCATCTTCGGCGCGCTGCCGGGCGGCCCGGGCGCCCGGCGGACCAGCGTGGACCGGATCGTGGACGGGATCGTGGAGGGGCGGGAGGTGCCGGTGTTCGTCGACCGCACCGTCTCGCCCAGCTACCACCGGGACGTGGCCGCCGCCACGTCGGCCCTGCTTTCCCGTCGCGCGGCGCCCGGCCTGTATCACTGCGTCAACAGCGGTTCGTGCACCTGGGAGGAGCTGGCGCGCGAGGCGGCTCGCCAGCTGGGCGTGGACGCCCACCTCAAGCCGGTCCGCATGGCCGACGCCGGACTGCGGGCCCGGCGCCCCCAGGTACTGCGCGCTGTCCAACGCCAGGCTGGCGGCGGCGGGAGCGGCCATGCCACCGTGGCAGGATGCGCTCGGCCGGTACCTGGCAGCCAGGCGACCGCCCGCTCCGCGTTCTTGACCGGGTGGCGCTAACACCATAGAATTTCAGATCTTTAGCTGGATTGCAGGAGGCCCATGTCGAAGCGCGCCATCATCACCGGGATTACCGGCCAGGACGGGTCGTACCTGGCCGAACTGCTGCTCGAGAAGGGGTACGAGGTGACGGGCGTCGTCCGCCGCGCCAGCGCGCCCAACCTCTGGCGCATCGAACACCTCCTCGACAGGGTGACGCTCCGCCCGGCCGACCTGCTCGACCAGTTGTCACTCATGCGGGTGATCGACGACGTGCGGCCCACGGAGTTCTACAACCTGGCCGCGATGTCGTTCGTGCCCGCCAGCTGGGACCAGCCGATGCTCACCGGCGAGTTCAACTCACAGGGCGTCACCCGTGTCCTCGAGGCGATTCGGCAGGTGGATACCAAGGTTCGCCTCTACCAGGCCTCGTCGAGCGAGATGTTCGGCAAGGTGCGGGAGGTGCCGCAGACCGAGCTGACGCCGTTCTACCCGCGCAGCCCGTACGGCGTGTCGAAGGTGTTCGGCCATTACATCACGGTGAACTACCGCGAGAGCTACGGCTTGTTCGCGTGCTCGGGGATCCTCTTCAACCACGAATCGCCGCGCCGCGGCCTGGAATTCGTCACCCGCAAGGTGACCGACCTCGTGGCCCGCATCAAGCTGGGGCTCGCCGACTCGCTGCCCCTCGGCAACCTCGACGCCTGCCGCGACTGGGGATTCGCCGGCGACTACGTGCGCGCGATGTGGCTGATGCTCCAGCAGGACCAGCCGGACGACTATGTCGTGGCCACCGGCATCGCGCACTCCGTCCGGGACCTCGTCGAAGTGGCGTTCGCCCGCGTCGGCCTCGACTGGGAGAGATACGTCCGCGTGGACCCGGCCTTCCTCCGGCCGGCGGAGGTCGATCACCTGATCGGCGATCCGACGAAGGCGCGGACCGTCCTCGGATGGCACGCAGCCGTCGATTTCAAGACGCTCGTCGAGATGATGGTGGACGCGGATCTGGCCCGGGTCGCCGCCGCGCCGGCGCGGGTGGCCAACCCGTCCTAGGCCGTCGGGCCGTCTCCCGGTGCCGGCCAGCCCGGGACAGCAGTCGACGCCGCGCGGCCGGCGGGCTCCGACCGCCGGTGGCCCTGCCGCCGGGTCGCCACTGGGGTGAACGCACTGCCTGCTTTCTATCTCGCGGCCGTTGCCTTCCTCGCCACGGCGGCGCTGACGCCGCTGGTTCGGATGGCGGCGCGGCGCAACGGCCACGTGGCTGCGCCGCGGATGGACCGCTGGCACCGAGCGCCGACGGTCGTGCTGGGCGGGATTGCCGTCTTCGGTGGGACTGCCGCCGCGCTGCTGTTCGTGCCGCGGTGGTCCCCCCCGTTCCTCGCGGTCGTTGCCGGCAGCGCCGGCGCCTTCACGGTCGGGCTCCTCGACGACCTCCTGACCTTCAGGCCGGCGACCAAGCTGACGCTCCAGGTCGTGCTCGCGTCTGCGGTGCTCGCGGCCGGCGTCCGGCTGGACTGGACCGGGTCGCTGACCATCGACTCGCTGCTGACCGTGTTCTGGCTGATTGGCCTGACGAACGCGGTCAACATGGTCGACAACATGGACGGGGCGTGCGCGGGTGTGGGCGCCATCGCGGCCGGCACGCTCGTCGTCATCGCCGGCGGTGCCGGGCCCGCCGCGGGCGTCGCCGCTGCCCTGTGTGGCGCCCTGGTCGGGTTCCTGATCTACAACTTCCACCCCGCGACCATCTTCCTCGGCGATTCCGGCAGCCTGTTCATCGGGTTCCTGCTGGCCGGGCTCTCGGCACTGGTCGAGGACACCGCGTCGCATCCGGTGGCGGCCGCGGCCGTCCCGATCCTCGTGCTTCTCGTCCCCATCTTCGACACCACGCTCGTGACGATCAGCCGCAAGCTGGCGGGGCGCCCAGCCTCGCGGGGCGGGACGGACCACACCGCGCATCGTCTCGTCGCCCTTGGGTTCACGGAGGAGCGGGCGGTGTCGTTCCTCTACGCGATCGCGTTCGCATCGGGTGCCGCGGCCATCCTCCTCCGGCGGGTCGGGACCGGCAGCGGGGCGGTGTTGGCGCTGCTCGGCGTGGGGCTCGTGTTGCTCGGCGTCGCCCTGCTTCGCATCCCGGTCTACGGCGGCGAGGACTTCTCACGCCTGGTCGCGGGGCCGTGGCGGCGAGCCATGGCCGTGCTGCTGCTGCGGCACCACGTGTTCGAGGTCGTGCTCGATGTCGTGCTGGTGACGGCCTCGTACTATGCTGCGTACTGGGTGCGGTTCGATCAGGCCGAGTTCGCCTTCTTCTTCCCGACGTTTCTGACCTCGCTGCCGATCGTCATCGCCTGCAAGATCGTCGGCCTTCGCTTGACGGGGGCCTACGGCGGGATGTGGCGCTACTTCGGCACCAGCGAGATCGTCCCCGTCCTGAACGGCGTCGGCCTCGGGTCGGCCATGACCGTCCTGGCGCTTGCTTACGTGTATCACTTCGAGCGGGTCTCGCGCAGCGTGTTGCTCATCGATGGCCTGCTGCTGGCGGCGCTGCTCATCGGATCGCGCTTGGCGTTCCGGTTGTTGCCGCCACCCGGCGACAGGACGCGGGGCGCGATCCGAAAGGTTGTCGCGTATGGGGCCGGGGACGCCGGTGAGATGCTGGCGCGAGAACTGCTCAACAACCCGCGCTATTCCTATGCGCTTGTCGCGTTCGTGGACGACGATCCCTACAAGCACGGCCGTCGCATCCGGGGCGTGCCCGTCGTCGGCGGGGTTGCCACGATCGACCGCCTGCTGGCTGACGGTGCGCAGGCGGTCATCCTGACCTCGAACAGGCTGCCCGCCACATCGATTCAAGCGGTACGCGCCTCATGCGAAGCGGCAGACGTCCCCCTGCTCGAGTTCTCCTGTGTGCTGAGGGAAGTGGGGCCCGTCCGGGGCAGGAAACCGACCTCGGCGTCCACGCCGATGCGCTCTACCAGCACCGACGGCGAGAACCCTCCAGCGATTGGGACGTCAGCGAAGGTACCGACGCGGCCGCCGCGGCAACAGGCATGACCCCTGGTCGTCGAACTCAGAGCTTCTCGCCGATCGCGGTGTAATCGAGATAGGTGAAGAGCAGCGCGTTGATCTTCGACACGTTCTCGTTGAAGGTTTCGCCGGCCTCTCCGAGCACGGACGCGACGTGCGCCAGCCGCTCCGCGGGCACCGGCTGCAGCTTGCTCCGCTCGGGATACGGCTCGCGATAGCGTATCTCGACTCGCTGGAACCCGCTCGCCACCATCAGGTAGCGGAGCGTGTCCGGGTGGATCGGGTGCACGTGGGTGATGTCGCGGATGTAGCTCGCGAAGAACGCGTACCAACACGCGGGGTTGATGGTCTCGATGGCGACGCGCGACCCCGGCCGCAGCTTGTGATACGCCACCTCGAGCAGGCGAACGAGCTGGTCGGCCTGCAGATGCTCGACAACCTGGACCGCGAGGGCGCCGCCGAGCGACGAGTCGGGGAGCGACGAGAGGTGCGCGACCGCCTCGCCTTCCACGACGTCGAGACCACGGAGCCGGCAGGCTTCGACCATCGCGGGGTTGATGTCCACGCCTCGCCCCTTGATGCCGTGGGCGGCGAGCACCTCGAGAAACTCGCCCCTGCCGCAGCCGAGGTCGAGCACGTCGGAGGTCCCTTCGAACACGGGCAGGTAGTCGAGCACGCGGGACCGGATTTCCTCGGTCGATCCGCGGAACGTGTCCTCGAACCCGACGTACTTGGCCGAGTCGAGCCGCGTGCCGAGCGTCTCGGGCCTCGCCTGCAGCGAAGGCTGGCCCACCGACCGGGCGCCGTCGCCCGCGGGCGGCGGGCCGGGCGACGCCCCCTGGTGGGCGGGCAGCGTCGTCGAACTCCCCTCGCTTGCCAGCCGCTCGAGTTCCCGTTTCAGTGCGTTCGCCGTGCCATGGAAGCCCGCCAGGCTGATCCGGAATTGGTCGAGGGCCGCTTCGTTCCTTTCCAGGGCTGCCTCGTACCGCTGTCCCCGGGTCACCGCGGACTCCCACCGGCGCAGCAGCTCGTCGCTCACGCCGTTCAGCCCCGCAGCGAGGGCGATGGTGCGCTCCTCCATCTGCCGCCGAAGCCCCCCGGCCTCGCCGCGGTCCTTCGTGTCGACGTAGGGCGTGATCTGCTGGAGGAACTGGATGAGTCCCGCCTGGAAGAGCGCCAGGGCGTCGAACTCGCGCCGGACGGCGTCGATCAACCGGGCGGAAGTCGATCGTAACTGCTGTTCGACCTCGGCCTGCTGGTTGATGTGGCCGACGAGCGTGGCGTTGAACTCCTCCTGGCGCCGGAAGACCGGAGCCAGGACGCGGAAGACGACCGACGCCACGCGGGCGCGCCAGCCGCCGCCCTGGGATGTCTTCGGCGCGGTGATCTGCCACTGCCGATTGAGGTCCTGCTGGTGCCGGTACTGCGCCGCCGGCGGAAGGGCGGGCAGGGGCTCCGGGTGGACGAGGGCGCCGTCTACGCGCGTCAGCGCCTCGTTGTAGAGCCGGTCCGCTTCGCGCCGCTCGTCGGCCAGGCGCTCGAGGTCGCTGTCGGTCACGCTCGGTTTGGCCACAAGTGCCTCGTCTCAAGTCCGGGGCTGTTCGCCGTCTTGGCTGCTTCGGCGAAGCCGTGCCGCAGCCCGCTATTCTATAGCGGGCCGAGCCGGGTCGGGGATGCGACAGGGGTTCAGGAAGTCCACTGCCACTCCTATCTCGCCCACCAGGCGGCGCGCCAGCTCGCTGCCGTCGGCGGTCAGGTGCGGGGGCAGCCCGCGGGGCGGCAGCGCGGGGGCCGCGATCGCCTTCGCCAGGACCCGTTCATAGTCCTCGGCCATGCACGCCAGGGTGTGACGCGACTCCCAGTGCGCCCGCGCCGCCACGCCGAGGTGTGTCCGCAGTTCGGCATCGCGGGCGAGGCGCAGCATCGCGACGGTCAGCGAATGGGCCTCGTCGAGGATGTCGATGCCCACGCAGACGGCTCGCGGGGCCGGGTCGCCCGCCGCGTCTCCGGACGCGGCCCGTTGGACGGTCCAGGTCCGCGGATCCAGGAACGCCATCTCGTCGTTGTGCGCCAGGTCGGTCACGACGGTCGGCAGGCCGCTGGCGAGCGCGCGCAGCCACGATGCGGAGGTCTCTCCCCCGGTCGGCCACCTCAGGCACAAACAGACATCCGAGGCCTCCAGGTGGGCGGCCACCTCCTCGTCCGGCACGTATCCGGTCACCGCCACGCACTGCGCGATCCCCAGCCCATCGGCTTCCGCCATGACGTCGTAGTGGTCCGCGGCGTCGCCCACCAGCAGCAGGCGGGCGTCGGGTCCGACCTCCAGCACGGCCTTCAGCGACTGGAGAATGATCGAGATCCGCTTCTCGGGAGTCACCAACCCGAATGCGGAGAACACAATCGCACCGGCGGGGACTTGGTAGCGGGCGCGAAGCCGTTCGCGGCGCTCCCGGGCGGCCTGGCCGGGGTCGCTGCCGGGAGTCGAGGCGGCGGTCGAGTCCCGGGGATCGCGCACGCCCATGCGGATGGGTTCGACCTCACGGCCGAATTGCCGGCCGAGTTCCTTGGCGAGGCGGGGAGTGTGTACGGCGACGAGACGCGACGATTCCACCACCAGCCTCAGCATCGGCCAGAAGTAGTAGGCGGTTTCCGCCAGGCCGGTGATGATGAGTTCGGCCGCGTCTTCCGGCGCATCCGGGTGGTTCGCGCGGAACTCCGCCCGGTAATCCTCGCCCCGGCCGTGCGCGAGCAGCTGCCAGGCGCGCGAGTGGTGCAGCTGCGCGTCGTGGAGGACCACCAGGCCGGGATGGCGGAACAGGTACGGCCACATGAAGTTGTGGCACATCGCGTTTCCCAGCTGGTAGACGACCAGGTCGTAGGGCGCAGTGAAGTGCTTCCAGGCGAAGTCGTGCCCTTCGAACACGGGCGGGTGGCCCTCCGGACGGGGCCCGTCCGGCCCGAGCGGAGAGGTGAACACGTCTATCGCGTGGCGCCCCGCCAGCAGGGGCAGCAGTTCCTCGTTGTAGGCGGCAATTCCCGAGCGGCTGGGCGGCGTCGGAGTGAACCAGGCCAGGCGCAACATGGCCCTATTGTAACGGCACATATCTTGAAGCGCTCTCGTTGACTTGCCCTTGCTCGTCCGATACGATGAAAGCGTTTCCTGAACTGGTGCAATCGCTCAACCCCGGCCGGTGCGGTGGCCGCGCCTTCTCGAGAAACCGTTCACATGCAGGGCTGGTTGTCGATCCTCCTGTTGCTGATCCTTGGCACGGCCTTTGGGGCGGGCACCATCGTCCTCTCGACCGTGCTCGCGCCGCGCAAGCCGAGTCCCGAGAAGCGGGCGCCCTACGAGTGTGGCATGCCGGCCGTGTCGGACGCCCGGGAGCGCCATCCGATCCAGTTCTACCTGATCGCGATGATCTTCCTGCTGTTCGACATCGAGGTGGCATTCCTCTATCCGTGGGCGATGGCGCTCCGCGACCTGAGGTGGACCGGGTTCGCGCAGATCGTCGTGTTCTTCCTGATCCTGGTGGCTGGCTACGCCTACGTGTGGAAGAAGGGCGCGCTGACCTGGGACAAGCCGTAGGGGCCCCTCGTAACCCGTCAATGAAGAAGGCCGAATGCCTGGCGTGATCCCGCTCACGGTGCCTGACCATGGCTTTTGACGTCGAGATTCCGGTGCTCACCACGACCGTCGAGAAGATGGTGAACTGGGCGCGGAAGTCCTCCATCTGGCCGGTGACGTTCGGGCTGGCCTGCTGCGCGATCGAGATGATGTCGATGAGTTCGTCCCGGTACGACATCTCCCGGTTCGGCGCCGAGGTGTTTCGTGGCTCTCCACGGCAATCCGACCTGATGATCGTCGCCGGCCGCCTTTCCCGGAAGATGGCGCCGGCCCTGCGCCGCATCTACGACCAGATGCCCGAGCCCAAGTGGGTGATTTCCATGGGCGCCTGCGCGTCGGTCGGCGGCGTGTTCGACAACTACGCCATCGTGCAGGGCGTCGATCAGATCGTTCCTGTCGATGTCTACGTCCCCGGCTGTCCCCCGCGGCCGGAGTCGCTCATCTACGGCATCATCCAGCTGCAGAAGAAGATCACCGAGTCGAAACTCGTCGTGAAGGCGGGGTAGACACGTGGACGTTGCCTCGATCGTCGCCGCACTGAAGGCCGCCGTTCCCGCCGCCGCCTGCGAGGCGGCGGTGGCCGTCGATCGGCCCACCATCATCGTGCCCCGCGAGCACCTGCCCGCGATTGGCCGGGCGCTGCGCGATTCGGCCGGCTTCGACGTGCTGACCGACGTCGTCGGGGTGGACCGCTGGCCGGCCGAACCGCGCTTCGAGGTCGTGTATCACGTGGTTGCCACGGGGGTTCCCGCCATGGCGCGCCTCGTGGTGCGCCTCGCGGGCGAGGACGCCCGGGTGCCCTCGCTCATCCCGGTGTGGCCGTCGGCCGACTGGCTCGAACGCGAGGTGTGGGACCTGTTCGGCGTCGTCTTCGAGGAGCACGGCGACCTGCGCCGGCTCCTCATGCCCGAGGATTGGGAAGGGCATCCGCTGCGCAAGGACTACCCGGTGCAGATCAAGATGACGCCCAAGGTCTACGCGCCGCTGCAGCTGACGGAACAGGAGTTCGAGGCGAACATCGCCCGCGACCGCGACGTGCGCGGCGGCACCGGCCGCCGGGGGCGGTGAGCTGACATGACGAGCGCCGATTGGGAGCGCCTCCTCGCCGAGGCCTTCACCGCCACGATTGCCGTGCACGCCAGGGTCCAGCGCGAGTGTCCGGCGGCGGTGTTCACCGCGGTCGATGCTCTGGTGCAGGCGTTGCGCGACGGCGGAAAGGTGCTGCTGTGCGGGAACGGTGGGAGCGCCGCCGACGCGCAGCATTTCGCCGCGGAGCTGGTCGGGCGGTTCTCGCGCAAGCGCCGCGCCTGGCCGGCCCTGGCCCTCACGACGGATACGAGCGTCTTGACGGCGGTCGCCAACGATCTCGGGTTCGAGCGCGTCTTCGCCCGGCAGGTGGACGCCCACGGCCAGACGGGTGATGTGCTCATCGCGATCTCGACCAGCGGCGGGTCGCCCGACGTGCTCGCGGCGGTGGAGACGGCGCGGGCGAGAGGCCTGAAGACCATCGGCCTGACCGGCCGCGACGGCGGCGTCCTCGGGCGCGTGGTGGACATTCATCTCAACGTCCCGTCGTCCTCGACCGCGCGCGCACAGGAGGTGCACTGCACGCTCCTGCACGTGCTGTGCGACATGGTGGAGCAGGAACTGGTGGACATCGATGGCTGAGGCCCAGCTTCACACCGAGGTGATGACCGTCAACATGGGGCCGCAGCACCCCAGTACCCACGGGGTGCTCAGGCTGGTGCTCCGGCTCGACGGCGAGACCATCATCGGCGTCTCCCCGACGGTGGGCTACCTGCACACGGGCATCGAGAAGACGACCGAGCAGAAGAAGTACCAGCAGGTGATCCCGCTGGTGGAGCGGATGGACTACCTGAGCGCGCAGTCGAACAGCTTCAGCTTCGCGCTGTCGGTGGAGGCGCTGCTCGGCATCGACGTGCCCGACCGCGTGAAGTGGATCCGCGTGCTGCTCGTGGAACTCCAGCGGCTGAACAGCCATCTGGTGTTCCTCGGGAGCCATGCCATGGAACTCGGCGCGGTCACGATGATGCTCTACACGTTCCGGGAGCGCGAGCTCATCCTGAACATCAACGAGCTGATCGCCGGCTTCCGCATGTTTCCGAGCTACATCCGCGTCGGCGGCCTGCGCGAGGACCTGCCCGCGGGCTTCCACGCGGCGGTCAGCGAGCTGCTCGACCGGATGCCGGCGAAGATCGCCGAGTACGAGAACCTCCTCACTCACAACCAGATCTACATCAAGCGCACGCGCGGCGTCGGGGTACTCTCCAAGGCGGACGCGCTCGGGCTCGGCCTGGTCGGGCCCATTGCCAGGGCCTGCGGCTCGACGTACGACGTGCGCAAGGCGTTCCCGTACTCGGGCTACGAGACGTTCGACTTCGACGTGCCGATCGGGACGGCCGGCGACGTGTACGACCGCTACCTCGTGCGCATGGAGGAGATGTACCAGTCGCTGCGCATCTGCCGCCAGGCGCTGGAGCGGATCACGCCGACCGGGGCCTGGGCCGTCGACGACCCGCGCATCGTGCCGCCGCCGAAGGACAAGGTCTACACCGAGATGGAGGCGCTCATCCAGCACTTCCTGCTGTACTCCCAGGGCTTCGTCGTGCCGGCCGGCGCGGCCTACGTCCCCGTCGAGGGGCCCCGCGGCGAGCACGGCTGCTACGTCGTGTCGGACGGGACGAACCGGCCCTGTCGCGTGAAGATGCGCGCGCCGTCGCTGATGGCGTGCCAGGCGCTGCCGAAGATGGTCGTGGGCGGATTGATTGCCGACGTGATCTCGGTCATCGGATCGATCGACGTCGTCATGGGAGACGTGGACCGGTGAGCTTCCACCCGGAAATGCGCTACGAGTCGGGGCTGCACGTGTCGCAGCGCGAGCTGCGGCGGGAGGGCGATCCGTTCGCCTTCACCCCGGAGAACCGCGAACGCCTCGAGCGGATTGCCGCCCACTATCCGCCCGAGCACCGCCGGTCGGCGGTGATCCCGGCGCTCTACATCGTCCAGGAGCAGCAGGGGTACGTGTCGGCACCGGCGATCCGCCACGTGGCGGAGGTGATCGGCGCCACCCCCGCGGAAGTGGACGACGTCGTCACGTACTACGCGATGTTCTTTCGCCAGCCGGTGGGGAAGTACGTCGTGCAGGTGTGCCGCACGCTGTCGTGCGCCCTTCGCGGGGCGGAGCGGGTGACGCAGGAGCTGTCGCGCAAGCTGGGCGTCGAGGTCGGGGAGACCGACCCGACCGGCACGTTCACGCTGATGGAGATGGAGTGCCTGGGCGCGTGCGACCGGGCGCCTGTCGTCATGGTGAACAACGAGCACTGGCAGGAATGCCAGGCGCCCGAGGACGCCGGCCGGTTGCTCGACCGCCTGAAGGCCGACGGGGATGCCGCGTTGAGCGGCTGCCATTTGAAGGCGGAGAAGTAGGATTCAGGAGCCGGGAGTCGGGATTCAGCGGGACGCACCGAATCCAGAATCCTGACTCCCGAATCCTGCATTCGAAGAGGCCCATGGAACCAGTTCTCACGTCGCACGTGCGGGAGCCGAACGGCTACACGATCGATGCCTACCTCGGGCGCGGGGGCTACGCGGGGCTGCGCAAGGCGCTGGGGATGGCGCCCGGCCAGGTGATCGACCAAGTGAAGGCGTCCGGGCTGCGCGGGCGCGGCGGCGCCGGCTTTCCGACCGGGATGAAGTGGCAGTTCGTGCCCAAGGATTCGCCCAAACCGAAGTACCTCTGCTGCAACGCGGACGAGAGCGAGCCGGGGACGTTCAAGGACCACGTGCTGATGGAGCGGAACCCGCACCTCCTGTTCGAGGGGTGCCTGATCGGGTGCTACGCCATCGGCGCCAAGGCGGCTTACATCTACATCCGAGGCGAGTTCTATCACGTGCAGCGCGTGCTCGAGGCCGAGATTGACGCGGCGCGCGCGCAGGGCTACCTCGGGAAGAACATCTGCGGCTCCGGCTTCGACTGCGAGATCTACGTGCACCGCGGCGCGGGGGCCTACGAGGCGGGCGAGGAGAGCGCGCTGCTCGAGTCGCTCGAGGGCAGGCGGGCGCAGCCCCGCCTGCGGCCGCCGTTTCCGGCCCTCGTCGGCCTCTACGGCTGCCCGACGGCGATCAACAACGTCGAGACGCTGTGCAACGTGCCGCTGATCATCACCAACGGCCCCGGGTGGTTCGCGTCGCTCGGCCCCGAGAAGAACGGCGGCCCGAAGCTTTATTGCCTCAGCGGCCACGTCGAGAAGCCGGGCGTGTACCAGACGTCGATGAACGTCACCATGCGCGAGCTGATCTACGGCTACGGCGGCGGCATCCTCGGCGGGCGCCCGCTGAAGGCGGTGATCCCGGGCGGGTCGTCCACGCCGGTGATCCTGCCCGACCAGATCGACGCGCAGGCCAGTTTCGACGGCCTGCTGAAGGCGGGGTCGATGCTCGGGTCGGCGGCCATCATCGTCATGGACGACACGACGTGCATGGTCTGGCTCGCCGAGAACCTGCTGCACTTCTACCGCCACGAGTCGTGCGGGAAGTGCACGCCGTGCCGCGAGGGGACCGACTGGCTGCTGAAGATCCTCCACCGGATCGAGCACGGCGAGGGGTCGCTGCGCGACATCGAGCTGCTGGCCGACGTGGCGAACAACATCGGCGGCAAGACGCTCTGCCCCTTCGGCGACGCGGCGGTGGCGCCGGTGCTGAGCACCATCCAGCACTTCCGGGGGGAGTACGAGGCGCACGTGCGCGAGGGCCGGTGCACCTGTCCCGCCCCGTGGCGGGCGATGTGAGTCGACTGACGCTGGACTTTGGACTGACTGTTGACTTTCGACTGTTGACTGACCGCGAAGTAGCCCTGTGCCATCACTGACACTGATCGTCCAACTTGGCCTCGTGCTGGCCGTCTTCACGATGCTGCTGCTGTCGTCGGCAGCCATGGTGTACGCGGAGCGGAAGGTGGCGGCCTTCATCCAGCAGCGCGAGGGGCCGAACCGGACCGGGCCCTTGGGCCTCCTCCAGCCGTTCGCCGACGTGATCAAGCTGATGTTCAAGGAGGAACTGCGGCCCGGCGGCGCCGACGCGGTCCTCTTCCTGCTCGCCCCGATCATCTCCGCCACGGCGGCGTTCGCCGCGTTCGCGGTCGTCCCCTTCGGCGCGGCGACGACGTTCTTCGGCCTCCTGCCCGAGCCGGTGAAGCTGCAGGTGGCCGACGTGAACGTCGCGGTGCTGGTGGTGTTCGCCATCACCTCGATGAGCGTCTACGGCATCGTTCTCGCCGGGTGGAGCTCCAACAGCAAGTACTCGCTGCTGGGCGGGCTGCGCTCGGCGTCGCAGATGATCAGCTACGAGCTGTCGTACGGCCTGGCCCTCGCGTCCGTGCTGGTCCTCGCGAACTCGATGTCGCTCACCGAGATCGTCGACCGGCAGGCGGGCTACTGGCTGGGGTTCATCCCGAAGTGGTTCGTGGTCGTGCAGCCGGTGGGCTTCCTGATCTACATGATCTCGGGCGTGGCCGAGACCAACCGGGCGCCGTTCGACTTCCCGGAGGCCGAGCAGGAGCTGGTGGCGGGGTATCACACCGAGTACTCGAGCATGGCGTTCGCCATGTTCTTCCTGGCCGAGTACATCAACATGGTCACCGTGTCTGCGGTGGCCACGGACCTGTTCCTCGGCGGGTGGCACGGGCCGTTCCTGCCCGCGTCGTTCGGCTGGATCTGGTTCCTGATCAAGATCTCGGCGCTGTTGTTCTTCTACATCTGGATGCGGTGGACGCTGCCGCGGTATCGCTACGACCAGCTCATGCAGTTCGGGTGGAAGTTCCTGCTGCCGCTGGCCGTCCTGAACCTGCTGGCAACCGCCGCGGGGGTGATGCTCCTTGGCGCTTGAGCTCGCACTCTTCTACGTGCTGGCCGCCGTCGCGGTGGTGGCCTCGGCGCTGGTCATCGGGCAGCGAAGCCCGGTCTACAGCGTCATGCTGTTGATTGCGTCGTTCGGCGCGCTGGCGGGGCTCTACGTCCTGCTGAACGCGCCGTTCGTGGCGGTCATCCAGATCATCATCTACGCCGGCGCCATCCTGGTGCTGTTCCTGTTCGTGGTGATGCTGCTGAACGCCCCGACCGAGACGCCGGTGCTGCAGCGCCTGGCCCCGGGGCCGCGGCGCTTCGGGGCGGTGCTCGGCGCCGCCCTCTTCGTGGAGTTGGGCTGGGCGCTCTGGCACGCGGGGATGACGCGCGAGCCGGTGGCGGGCAACGCGCCGGCGCAGGCCGTCGAATCGGTGCGGACGATCGGGCAGGTCCTCTACACCGACTACGCGTTCGCCTTCGAGGTGACGTCGCTGCTGATCATCGTCGCCATGGTGGGCGCGGTGGTGTTGGCCAAGAGACACGTGTAGCAGGCAGGGGACACCGGGCCGTGGGCAGCCTGTCGGCGTGACGGCCTGCTCGCCGCCTGCGACCTCCCGCCTGTTGTCTACCGACAGAGTTGTATGGTCACGCTGAATCACTACCTGGCTCTCTCCGCCATCCTGTTCTCGATCGGGACGGCGGGCGTGTTCCTGCGGCGCAACATGATCACGGTCCTGCTGTCGATCGAGATCATGCTGAACGCCGCGAATCTCTCGCTCGTCGCGTTCGGCCGCTACTGGGGCGCCGTCGACGGGCAGATCATCGTGTTCTTCGTCGTGACGGTCGCCGCCGCCGAGGCGGCGGTCGGCCTCGCGATCGTCATCGCGCTGTTCCGTTTGCGGGAATCCCTCGACCCGGATGCTTTTACGTCGCTGAAGTGGTGACGCGCCGCATGCTGATCTTCATCCCCCTTCTGCCGCTGCTCGGCTTCCTGGTGAACGCGTCGCTCGGGCGGCGGCTGTCGAAGGCCGTGTCCGGGGGCGTGGCCGTGGCGGCCATGGTCGGGTCGTTTCTCGTGTCGGCCGCGGCGGCGTGGTCGCTCGCGGCGATGCCGGCCGCGAGCCGGGTCGTCGACCAGTCGGTGTTCACCTGGATCGCGTCCGGCGACCTGCAGGTCCCGTTCGCGCTTCGCCTCGACCCGCTGTCGACCGTGATGATCCTCGTCGTGTCGGGGATCGGGGCCCTGATCCACCTGTATTCGACCGCCTACATGCACGACGAGCGCGACGGCGAGTACGCCCGCTACTTCTCGTACCTGAACCTCTTCGCCGCGTTCATGCTGGTGCTCGTCCTGGCGCCGAACTTCCTCGTGATGTTCGTCGGCTGGGAAGGTGTCGGCCTCTGCTCCTACCTGCTGATCGGCTTCTGGTACCAGAAGAAGTCGGCCGCCGACGCCGGCAAGAAGGCGTTCATCGTCAACCGCGTGGGCGACTTCGGCTTCCTGCTCGGCGTGCTGCTGCTCTTCTCGCACTACGGGACGCTCGATTTCCGCGCCCTCGCGCAGGCGATCTCCGCCTACGCCCCGGAGACCGCGGCCTTCGGCACGGTGTCGGTCGCCGCCCTCCTGCTGTTTGTCGGCGCCACCGGCAAGTCGGCGCAGATTCCGCTCTACGTCTGGCTGCCCGATGCGATGGAGGGCCCGACGCCCGTCTCCGCCCTCATTCACGCGGCGACGATGGTGACGGCGGGCGTCTACATGATCGGCCGGAACGCGGTGCTGTACACGCACGCCCCCGGCGTCCTGGAACTCGTCGGGATCGTCGGCGTGGCGACCTCGGTGATGGCGGCGACGATCGGCCTCGTCCAGAACGACATCAAGCGGGTGCTCGCGTACTCGACGGTGTCGCAGCTCGGCCTCATGTTCGTCGCGATGGGGGTCGGCGCGTACGCGGCGGGCATCTTCCACCTCTACACGCACGCGTTCTTCAAGGCCCTGCTCTTCCTCGGGTCGGGAGCGGTCATCCACGCGCTCGGCGGGGAGCAGGACCTGCGGAACATGGGCGGCCTGCGCAGGGAACTCCCCGTCACCTACTGGACGTTCCTGATCGGGGCGCTCGCCATCGCCGGCGTGCCGCTGCTGTCGGGGTTCTTCAGCAAGGACGCATTGCTGTATCGGGCCTACTCGACCGGGCACACCTGGCTGTGGTTCTTCGGGAGCCTCGCCTCGCTGCTCACCGCCTGCTACATGTTCCGGCTGGTGTTCCTGGCGTTCCACGGGGAGCGGGTCCGGCCCGCGGCCGTTCGGGCCGGCCACGCTTCGCGCGACGCGCACGGGGAGCCGGGCGGCCACCTGCACGACGCGCCCCGGCCGATGGCCATCGCGCTGGTCGTCCTGGCAGTCGGGGCGGTGCTGGCCGGCTACGTCGGCGTTCCGGGCGTCCTTGGCGGCTCCAACCGCATCGAGCGGTTCCTCGAGCCGAGCTTCGTCGCGCCGCACGCGACGGCGGGGGCGGGCGCCGAGCCGGCCGGGGCGGCGGAGGAACCGGCGGCCCGCGCACTCGCGGAGAGCGGCGCGCACGCCGAGGGCGGAGCGGCCCTCGAGGGGACGCTGATGGCGGCGTCCACGCTCGTCGCGTTCGCGGGGATTGGCCTGGCCTGGTTCTTCTTCATGAAACGCCGAGACATGGCGGATGCGATGGCCGAGCGCTTCTCCGGGCTCCACCGCTTGCTGCTGCGGAAGTACTACGTCGACGAGATCTACGACGCGGGCATCGTGCAGCCGGTGAGGATCGTCTCCGAGCAGGTGCTGTGGAAGGGGATCGACGTCGGCGTGATCGACGGGGCCGTGAACGGTGCGGGGGTCACGGTGAGGGGCGCCAGCGGCTGGCTCCGGCAGCTGCAGACCGGATCGATCCGGGCCTACGCCGCCTCGCTGATGCTCGGCGCCCTGTTGGTCATCGGGTACATGCTGTGGCCCAAGTAGGGCTCCAGGCTGAGGGCTCAAGGCGCGGAGGCCGGCGGCGGACGCCGGGGCCCCGCACGACTCGATAGGGAAGATGCTGACAACAATCGTATTCCTGCCGCTCGCCGGGGCGCTGCTGCTGCTGCTCATCGAGAACAGCGACGGCCGGCGCGACGCGGTCATCCGCTGGACGGCGCTCGGCGTCTCGCTGCTCGTCTTCGCGGCGACGCTGCTGCTCTGGAGCCGCTTCGATGCGACCCGCGCCGACTTCCAGTTCGTCGAGCGCCACGACTGGATCCCGTCGTTCGGCGTGCAGTACTTCGTCGGCATCGACGGCATCAGCCTGTTCCTGCTGGTGCTCACCGGGTTCCTCACGCCGATCGCGCTGCTCTCGTCGTGGGAGTCGGTGCACAAGCGCGCCAAGGAGTTCGCGGCGTTCGTGCTGGTGCTCGAGAGCGCCATGCTCGGCGTCTTCGTCTCGCTCGACCTGTTCCTGTTCTACATGTTCTGGGACGCGATGCTGATCCCGATGTACTTCCTGATCGGCATCTGGGGCTACGAGCGACGGATCTACGCGGCCGTCAAGTTCATCCTCTACACCGCGGCCGGCAGCGTGCTGATGCTCCTCGCGATCATCGGCCTCGCGTGGATGCACAACTCGATCACCGGCGCCGGCTACAGCTTCGACCTGCTCAAGCTCTACGACCTGCGCCTTCCCCGGCAGTTCGAGTTCTGGTTCTTCCTGGCGTTCACCCTCGCCTTCGCGATCAAGGTGCCGCTCTTCCCGTTCCACACCTGGCTGCCCGACGCGCACGTCGAGGCCCCGACCGCCGGTTCGGTCATCCTCGCCGGCGTGCTCCTCAAGATGGGCACCTACGGGCTGGTGCGGTTCGCCTTCCCGCTGTTCCCGGCCGCCGCCGCCTACTTCGCGCCCTACCTCGCCGGGCTCGCCGTGGTCGGCATCGTCTACGGCGCGCTGGTGGCGATGGTGCAGCCGGACCTGAAGAAGCTGGTGGCGTACTCGAGCGTCAGCCACCTCGGCTTCGTCGTGCTCGGGATCTGCGCGTTGAACGTGCAGGGCATGCAGGGGGCCGTCTACCAGATGCTGAACCACGGCGTCAGCACGGGCGGGCTCTTCCTGATCGTCGGCATGCTGTCCGACCGGCGGCACACGCGGCTGATTGCCGAGTTCGGCGGGCTGAAGGCGGTCATGCCCAGGCTGGTCGCCGCGTTCATGCTGATCACGCTGTCGTCGATCGGCCTCCCGGGCCTGAACGGGTTCGTGGGGGAGTTCTTGATCCTCCTCGGAACCTTCCGCTGGGATCCCCGCTACGCCGCCGTCGCCGCGTCGGGCGTCATCCTGTCGGCCGTCTACATGCTCTGGATGTTCCAGCGGGTCAACTACGGCCCGATCAGCAACGACGAGAACCGTTCGCTGCCCGACCTCTCGGTCCGCGAGCGATGGGTGATCATCCCCATCGTGGTGATGGCGGTCTTCATGGGTGTGCTGCCGGGCGTCTTCCTGCGCCCGATGCAGCCATCGGTCGAACGCCTGCTGCAGCGGGTTGGCCGCGAGAGCGTTGCGCGAACCACGGTTCCGCCCACGGGTTCGACGGTCGCCGCGCTCGGCGTCGGGCAGCCGGGGGCCGCCAGGGTGAAGAACTGACATGTCATTGTCCGATATCACAGCCATCGTCCCCATCCTGTGCGTGACCGCTGCGGGCCTGGCCGCCATGCTGGCCGAGGCGTTTCGGGAGCCGGGTGAGCGGATGCCGATCAGCGGCCTCGGCCTCGTCGGCCTGGTGGGCGCCGCCATCAGCACGGCGCTGCTCTGGGGGCGTCACGCGACCGGGTTCGGCGTCGTGTCGGCCGACGACTTCGGCCTGTTCTTCGTCATGACGATCGTCATCATCGGCGTGATGACGATGCTGCTGTCACCGAGGCTGGTGGACCGCGAGAATCTGCCGGGCGGCGAGTACTACGCGCTCACCCTGTTCGCCATGGCCGGCATGATGCTGATGGCGATGGCGACCGACCTGCTGGTGATCTTCCTCGCCCTCGAGGTGATGTCGCTGGCGGTCTACGTGCTCACCGCCATCCGGCGGAACTCCGAGGCGTCGGTCGAGGGCGCGTTCAAATACTTCATCCTGGGCGGCTTTTCGAGCGCCTTCTTCCTCTACGGCATCGCGTTCGTCTACGGGATCGCGCACACGACCCGGCTCGACCGCCTCGGCAGCGCCCTGGCGGGAGACGCCGCGTCGCAACCGACGCTCGCGCTGGTGGCGCTGGGGCTCCTGCTGGTCGGATTCGCCTTCAAGGTGTCGGCCGTGCCGTTCCACATGTGGACGCCCGACGCCTACGAGGGCGCCCCGACGATCGTCTCCGGCTTCATGTCGACCGGCGTCAAGGCGGCGGCGTTCGCCGCGTTCGTCAGGGTGATGGCGACGGGATTCGAGCCGCTTCGGGCCGCCTGGCTCCCTGTCATCTGGGTGATGGCCGCGGCGACCATGATCCTGGGCACGGTTGTGGGGGTCGCGCAGAGCAACCTGAAGCGCATGCTCGCGTACTCGAGCATTGCGCACGCCGGCTACATCCTGGTCGGCCTGGCGGCCGCGAACGACACCGGCCGCGGCGCCATCCTGTTCTATCTGCTGGCCTACGGCGTGACGAACCTGGCCGCCTTCGGCGTCCTCGCGCTGCTGGGGACGCACGACCGGGCCAACGACGACCTCGACAGCATGGCAGGGTTGTCGCTCCGCCACCCCGCGCTGGCGGGGGTGTTCGCCGTTCTGCTGCTGTCGCTTGGCGGCCTTCCCCCGACCGCAGGATTCGTCGGCAAGTGGTACATCTTCAGTGCGGCAATCCGCGCCGGGGACTATGGCCTTGCCATCATCGGCGTTCTCACCAGCGTCGTGTCGATCTTCTTCTACCTGAGGGTCATCGTCATGATGTACATGGCGGAGCCGGGAGACGCCCCCATGTCCCCGCAACCCTCCCGGGCGGCGGTCTTCACCCTGGCTGCGGCGCTGGTCGTCACCTTCTACCTCGGCGTCCTGCCCACCCGTGCCCTGGAGCTCGCGGTCCGCTCCGTCAGCAGCCTCTTCTAGCGGCGTATCTCGGTCTTTTTGCCTTTCCGGGTGCGTTGGCGGTCCAACAGTACTCGGAACAGGCCACCATGCGCATACTCCGCGTCCTTCAGAGCCGGTCGCTGCCGTGTGGGTGTTTCGTGGGGTACTACGACACATACGACGGGGACACGGTCGTGATCGTGGAAGAGCCGGGTCGCGGGTGCAGGGAGGCGAACCACGAGCCAGGTCGGCCGATCGGCGGCCCCGTGCCGCAGCGCGGTCGGGGCCCAGCCGAGGGCGCGTCCCCGCGCGCCTAGGCGGGCCGGCAGCATGCCGCAGGCCGCCAACCGGCTAGTCGGGAATCTGGGCCAGCGCCGAGGCGAGTTCCTCGTCTTCCGCCGGGCGAACGGTCCTCAGATCGAGGATGAGTCGATCGCGCTCGATGCGGCCCACCACGGGCGGGTCTGCGCGCCGGAGGCGCTCGTCGAGCCAGTCGGCGCCGTGCCCCAGGTGGCTGAGCGCGATGACGCGAGACGGAATCTCCAGGCCGGGCGTCGTCCCGCCCCCAATCGCCGACCTCCCGTCGACGACTTCGGCCCGCAGCCGTGCTTGGGGGGCAACCCGCCGGATGACCAGCTCGCACCTTGCCTGAAGGGACGTCGGGCTGGCAAGTATCGTCGCGAGCACCGGCACGGTGCGGCTCGCTCTTCCCGACGCGTACTCACCCAGCGTGGCCTCCAGCGCGGCGTAGGTGAGCTTGTCCACGCGAACGGCCCGCATCAACGGGTGCCGCCGCACCTTCGCCAACAAGTCGCGCCGGCCGGCGATGATCCCCGCCTGGGGGCCCCCGAGCAGCTTGTCGCCGCTGAAGCAGACGATGTCGATGCCCGCGCGGAGGCTGGCCTGCACGCGCGGCTCGCCACCGAGCAGGGCGTCGAGGGCGGCGTCCTCCGCTTCGCCGGGCACGCCAAGGTACCCGCTGCCAATGTCCTCCATCACGGGGATCCCGCTCTCGCGCCCGAGTGCCGCCAACTCCTCGAGCCCCGGCTGCTCGGTGAAACCTTCGATCCTGAAGTTCGACCGGTGGACGCGGAGCAGGAGCGCCGTCTCGGGCCCGATGGCGCGCCGGTAATCGTCCACCCGCGTGCGATTCGTGGTTCCCACTTCGCGAAGGAGGGCGCCGGACTGGGCCATCACCTCGGGGACGCGGAATCCGCCGCCGATCTCCACCAGTTCGCCCCGTGAGACGATGACCTCGCGGCCGGCCGCGAGGGCCGCCAACGCCAGCAGAACCGCCGCCGCGTTGTTGTTGACGACCACCGAGGCGTCGACGTCCAGGAGGCGACGGAGGAGCGCCTCTGCGTGCGTGTCGCGGTGGCCCCGCCCGCCCGCGGCCGTGTCGTATTCCAGGTTGCAGTACCGAGGCGGCCACCTCGCCCATCCGCCCGATCGCGGCCGCCGGAATCGGCGACCGTCCCAGATTCGTGTGGATGACGACGCCGGTGGCGTTGATGACCGGCCGCAGAGACGGCATCGTGGAACCGCGCAGGATCTCGAGCGCCCGCTTCTCCAGGTCAGCCCCGGCCGTCTCGGCGTCCGCGGGCACGGTCTGCCCGTTCGACGTTCCCGCCGAGAGCGCCGCGCGGAGGCCCGCTGCCGCCTCGCGCAGCGCATCGACGATGGCGGCGCGGCCGAAGTCACGCTCGAGCGCCCGTACGCCTTCCCTCAGGCGCAGCTGCTCGATCGACGGAATGATGCGATAGTCGGCCATGACAGTTGCCGCTCGCGGCGGTCTCAGGATACCATCACCGATGGTTTCGGCGCCGGCGCGGCCGAGAGGGCCGGCTTCGACAATGAGACGATGAGCGACTCTCCTTCTTCCTCGCACGCCCGCGCAGCCAAGCCGACCCACGAGGGCGCCGGGACGCCCAAGTACCGGCCGATCCAGCGGTTCTGGCCCTACGTGGACCTGCCGGAGGAGCCGACGGACGAGGAAGTCGCGGCCATCGATCCCGATCTGCGGGCGGAGCTGTTCGGGGCCGAGGCGCGCCCGTTCTCGGTCAGCATCGTGTTTCCTCGTTTCGAAGCAGACGGCTACGGCGAGGCGGTGGCGCTGGCGAAGAAGTCGGCGGAGTACCAGGAACTCGGCCAGGGCGAGGGCTTCCGGCACCGCGCCCGCTACCTCGCGAACGACGTCGCCGGACTGCGCGACCTCTGGATGGTCGTTGGCCGAGTCCCCGGCGTCGAGGTGTTGATCGACGACCGCCCGTTGCCGTACGCCTTGACCCTGTGGCTGCCGCTCTGTTGGTTCCTGCTCTACCGGTAAACCGCTTCCGCTGAGAGCGCCGTGCCCGAACACACCGAGCTCGAACGAGACCTTCAGCAGCTCGAGGCGACCCTTCGCAAACTCGAAACCGAGTACAACATGTTCTTTGCGGGGCAGCTTCCCAAGCCGCCGTGGGACACCCGCCGCCGCATCGAGGCACAGCTGCGACGCTTCGATCGAGCCTACATCCAGAGCGCCGTCGACCGCTTCCGGCTCAGCACCCTCCAGTCGCGGTTCGCGACCTTCGCGGAACTCTGGGACCGCGGGCTTCGCGCTCGGGAGGAAGGTCGCCCGGGGCCGTTCCACAAGCCTCCGAGGCCTGCCGGCGAGCCCGGTCCTCCCCCCGTGCCGTCGGACCGGGTGCTGGGAACCGCCACGCTGTCCGACCTGGCTCGCGACGGCGAGAAGGTCGAGGCCTTGTACGAGTCGCTGCTCGAGGCTCGGCGCTCGGTCGGGGCCGACGAGCCGTTCCCGTTCCACCGGTTCGCGCAGATCGTGAAGGGCCAGGTATCGAAGCTGCAGCAGGCCGGAAACCGCGAGGTCACCTTCCGCATCGCGGTCAAGGAAGGCAGGGTCGCGTTCACGGCCAGGGGCTTGAAGGGTTCCAATCCGGAGTCGGAAGGCTGATTGGAGGAGGAACGCGGAATGCGCGGCGGGGGGAAAGGACGCCCGGGACAGCCGGGCGCCCCGGGTGTGTCGGCGCTACACCTTGACGACGTTGCCGGCCTGTGGCCCCTTGGGACCGTCCACGATCTCGAACTCGACGGCCTGGCCTTCCTCGAGCGACCGGAATCCGCCATCGCTCTGGATCGCAGAGTAATGGACGAAGACGTCGCTGCCGCCGTCACGTTCGATGAACCCGTATCCCTTTGCGTTGTTGAACCACTTGACCTTGCCTGTGATGCGCATTCTTTCCCTGCCTTGCATTGGTGCGGCGCCGTGCGCCGCTCGACGAACCTACCCCCGCGTCACGTGGTGACGGCGGGGGCACAAAAAAAGCCGCAGGGTCGCGGCTCGGCGCCAGGCCCGAGCGATACCGGCGCTAGGAGGCATGATAGCGGGGCCTTCGGATGAGTGTCAAGCAGACGAGCTGAGTCCACAAAAGCCAGCCCGGCGAACGGGAGGGAGCTGCAATGTCCCGAGCACTACTGAGCGTCTCCGACAAGACGGGGTTGGCGGACTTCGCGCGCGCGCTCGCCGGTCGCGGGTTCGAACTCGTGTCCACCGGCGGCACCGCGTCGGCGCTCACGCGAGCGGGGCTTGAGGTCCTTGGTGTTTCGGACGTGACCGGCTTTCCGGAAATGCTCGATGGCCGCGTGAAGACGCTGCACCCCGCCGTTCACGCCGGCATCCTCGCGCGCCGGTCCCGCCCCGACGACCTCGAGGCCATCGCACGGCACGGCATCCAGCCGATCGACATCGTGGTCGTCAACCTGTACCCGTTCGTGCGCGCGGCCGCGAACCCGGCGACGCCGTTCGACGCGCTTGTGGAGGAAATCGACATTGGCGGGCCCAGCCTCGTGCGAGCCGCTGCGAAGAACTTCCGCGATGTCCTCGTGGTCGTCTCGCCGACGGACTACGCCGCCGTGCTCGAGCAGATGGCGCAGCCGGGAGGGCCGACGCCGGCGTTCCATTTCGAGCTGGCGCGCAAGGCGTTCGCCCACACCGCGGAATACGACGCGGCGATCGCGGCGGCCCTGGATCGCGTGCGCGTGACCGGCGGCGGTTTCGAGCGCACGAGCGGTGAGACCGCGATGCCGGACCGGCTCGTGGTGGCGGCCGCCAAGGCTCGCGACCTCCGCTACGGCGAGAACCCGCACCAGCCCGCGGCCTGGTATCGCCTGCCGGCCGCCGGTCGACTCGACGTGCTCCAGGGGAAGGAGTTGTCGTTCACCAACCTGCTCGACCTCGATTCGGCGGCGCGGACGGTGTGGGAGTTCGACGAACCGGCCGCGGTCGTCGTCAAGCACACGAACCCGTGCGGCGCGGCGACCGGGTCGTCCGCCGCCGACGCCTACGTGCGGGCGCGCGATGCCGACCCGCTGTCGGCGTACGGCGGCATCGTCGGCCTGAACCGGCCGATCGACGGGGAGACCGCGCGGGCGATCGCGTCGACCTTCATCGAGGCGGTCGTGGCGCCGGCGTGCGACGCCGACGCGCTCGCCGTGATGTCGGCCAGGAAGAACATGCGGGTGGTGGTCGCGGACCTGGCGCGGGCCTTCGAGCCGGGCCGCCGCCACGTGGACGTCCGATCCATTTTCGACGGCTTCCTCGTCGAGGCGCGCGACGTCGTCACCGAGGCTGCGGAGCCGTGGCCGCGGGCCGGAGCGGGCGCGGGGACGCCGGAGCTGCGGGTGGTGACCCGGCGTCACCCGACGCCCGAGGAATGGCAGGCGCTGCGGTTTGCCTGGCGCGTCTGCGCGCACGTGAAGTCCAATGCCGTCATCTTCACGTCCGTGGACCGCACCCTCGCGGTCGGCGCGGGTCAGATGAGCCGCGTGGATGCGGTGAACGTCGCGATCATGAAGGCCGCGGCGCGGGCGGACGGGGCCGGAGGGCCGCTGGCCGGCTCGGTGGCGGCCTCCGACGCGTTCTTCCCGTTTCGGGATGGGCTGGACGCCTTGGCATCGGCGGGCGCGACCGCGTTGATTCAGCCCGGCGGGTCGGTTCGCGATGCCGAGGTGATCGCCGCCGCGGACGAACACGGCCTGGCGATGGTGTTCACGGGGTTCCGGCACTTCCGGCACTGAATTGGACGTGGTGGCCCGCACGTCCGGTCGCGGGGCGGCTCGAGCAGACGCGGATTCGAGACGGACCAGACGTCTTGAACGGCCAAAGTCGTGGGCCGCCACACGCTCGTAAGTCTGAGGCCCGCCTCGCTAGGACTGTGCCCGCTCGAGGGCCGCCAGCAGTTCGCCCTGCGAGAGTGTGGCGGGGCCGAACTTTGCGACGACGACGCCGGCGGCCTCGTTGGCGATGCCGCAGGCGTCCTTCATCGACGCCCGCGCCGCCAGCGACAGCGCCAGCGTGGCGATGACCGTGTCGCCCGCGCCGGTCACGTCGGCCACTTCGCGCGCGGCCGACGGGTAATGCACCGCCTCTTCCCCGTGGAGCAGGCACATGCCGTGCTCGCCCCGCGTGATGAGCACGTCGAGGCAACCGGCCGCCGAGCGGAAGGCCCGCGCCGCGGCGACGGCGTCGTCGGCCGTCTTGATCCGCAGGTGGGTCGCGGTCTCCGCTTCGTGGTGGTTCGGTGTCACGAGCGAGGCCCCGGTGTAGTACTGGATGTGCGGGACCTTCGGATCGACCAGCACGGGGATGCCCCGCTCGCGGCCCGCGGCCACGGCGCGCGCCAACAAGGTGCGCGTCACCGTCCCCTTCAGGTAATCCGACACCAGGATCACGTCGGCGCGCCGCGCCAGCCGATCCACCTGCGCGGCCAAGGCCTGCTCGGCCTCGCCCGCCGCCTCGTGGTCGCTCTCGTAGTCGATGCGCGCCACCTGCAGGTTGCGCGTGGTCACGATGCGCAGTTTCGTGGTCGTGCGCCGCGTCGGATCCACCACCAGGCCGGACGCGTCGATGCCGCAGTCGCCGAGCAGGTGGCGCAGCCGCTGCCCGGCGCTGTCGGCGCCGGTCAATCCCACGAGTTCCACCCGTCCGCCGAGCGCCCTGACGTTGTTGGCGACGTTCGCGGCGCCGCCCACGCGGTAGTCGTCGCGGTCGTACACGACGACCGGCACCGGGGCCTCCGGCGAGATTCGGTCCACCTGCCCGACGACGAACTGGTCGAGCATGACGTCGCCGACGATGAGCACCGACGCGGAGGTGAAGTTGTCGAGCGAGCGGCGATGGCGGTCGAGGGTCGAAGGCATCATGACGTGGTCCGGATCGCAGCCCAGGGGAGCGTCAGCAGGATGAGCAGCGTCACCAGGAATTCGGAATCGCCAAAATTGTACTCGAAGAGTCCGGCGGCCAGCATGGCCGCGAGCGCGCCGAGCCCGGCGGCGGCCAGGTAGCGCGGGCGGTCGGTCCGGAAGCGGCGCCACAGCCCGGCCGCCGCGACCGCGACGAACCACGTCCAGATCCCGAGCGCCGGGAGCCCGCGCTCGGCCGCGATCTGCAGCGGCACGTTGTGCAGGTGCGGCGGCGTCTGATCGACGGCGCTCGACTGCCGGTAGTTCGGGTAGACCTCGTGCACGACGTTCGGCCCGACGCCCGTCAGCGGGTAGCGCTTCACGATGGCCGTGCCCGCCTGCAGCATGGCGAGCCGATCCCGGTTGGTGGGGTCCTTCAGGTTGAACATGGAGTACGCGCGGTCGGTGACGGCGGAGGGCGCGAGCGCGATGAACAGCGCGGCGGCGACCGGGAGGATCCCGAACAGCCGGAGGTCGCGCAGCATGAGCAGCAGGCCGACGCCGACGCACGCGCCAACCCAGGCGCTTCGCGTGAACGTGAGGGCCAGGGCGACGACGAGCGCGGGCATGACGAGCGCGGGCCAGATCCAGTCCCGGCGCTCGTAGAGCAGGCGCGCCGCCACCGAGCACACGACCAGCATCAGCAGGCCCGAGTACGTCATGTAATGCCCGAGCGTGCCTCGTGGGCGCTGGCCGAGCGAGTCGTAGTTGAGCACCCCGTATTCGACCACGCCGACGATCGCGCTGATGGCGCCCACCGTGATGATGACCTGCCACACGGTGTGCGCCCGGCGGCCGGTGGCGATCGAATACGTCGCCGGGACCACGAGGTAGAGCAGCATCTGCTTGGCCGCCCCGAGGCTCTGCGCGCGGTCGAGCGAGAACGCGGCGGCGACCAGGGAGACGCCGACGTACGCGAGCAGCGGCAGGAAGAACGGCGGCGCCTGCGGCCGTTCGCGCCGGGCGACGAGCGAGCCCACCCACGCGGCCAGCGTCAGCCAGAGCGCCGTCTCGCCGACGGCGATCGAGAACTGGATGGCGCCCGCCGCGACGAGGAGCCCAACCAGCATGGCGCGTTCGAGCCAGGGCACCACGGGCCGCGCGGTTACTTCAGTCGCCATAAGCTCCTGCCCGTCTGATCGCGCGTTCAGCCGCCTCGGCCACCCGGCCGGGGGCAATCGACCCCAGGCACCGGTAGTCGCCCGGCTCGCAGCGCCGCTGGTCGCACGGGCGGCAGCCGAGATCCGCCAGTTCGATCGACTCGGTCACGAACCGCGACGGACGCCACGGCGCGGAGCGTGCGGCGAGCGTCGGTCCGTAGAGCCCGACGACGGGCACGCCGCTCGTGCCTGCCACGTGGAGGGGCCCGCTGTCGCCGCCCACGAACAACGCCGCCACGTCCATCAGCGCCCGCAACTCCCCGAGATCGAATTCCACGTCGTCGACCAGCCCGGGCGCCAGGCCGCCCAACGCCGCCCGCGTCCGCGCGCCGATCTGCTGCGCCGCGGCGTGTTCCGATGGTCCCGAGACGACGATCACGCGCCTGGCGGAGTCCGCCTTCAGCAGCGTCGTGAGCAGCTCGACGAACGAGGCGGCCGGCCAGCGTCGAAACGGGTTTCCCGCGCTGACGTGCACGACGACGACCGGCGCCACCGCGGGGTCGACGCCCGCCGACGACAGCTTGCGCGCGACGGAGGCCACCGCCGCCGCAGACGGCACCATCTCGGTCGGGTCCCGTTCCGGGTCGGGACCGTCGAACCCCAGTGCCGACAGCAGGTCCCACTGGTTGACGACGGAGTGCCGCGGGCGCAGCACGCGGTCGCGCCCAACCTGTTCAGTGTACATCCAGCTGCGGCCGGTGACGGTGTAGCCGATGCGCCGCGGGGCACCGGAGGCCCAGGCGAGGAGCGCGCTTCGAGGCCCGCCGTGCAGGTCGAGCACCAGGTCGTAGTGCTCGGCGCGCAGGCGCCTGGCGAGGCGCAGATCCGCGGCCAGCCGCCCCTTCGCGTCCGGCCGGGTCGTGACGATCACTTCGTCGAGGTTCGGGTTGCCCGTCACGACCGGCGCGGCATGGGGTTCGACCACGTACGACAGGTGGACCCCGGGGAAGCGCCGGCGAAGGGCGCCGAAGATCGGCGTCGTGAACACCACGTCGCCGATCAGCCGCAGGCGGATGAGGAGGATCTTCACGGAGTGGATGAGTGGCCCTGGCGGGTCAGTCCTCGACCTTCGCTTCGTCGAGCAGCATGACGGGGATGTTGTCGTCGCCGACCGGGTACACGCGGCGGCACTTGGGGCACTTCAGGCCCGCGCCGTCGTGGACGGGCTCGACCGGCACGTGGCACTCGGGGCAGACGAGGATCTCCAGCAGGGCGGGATCGACGGGCATGCGTCCTCCTTAGGTTCTCTTGGTGCTCCGGGAACTATATCAAAAGCCGCCGCCCTATTCGTTCTGGGCCTTTTGTGGAACAATCGAACCGATGATCCTCCACACGTTCGCCGGCGCCTGCGTGCTGGCCGCCGTCTCCACCGCCGCCGTGCCGGCGTCGGCCCCGCAAAGCCCGGCACTCCCGCCGCCAGCCGCCGCCCAGCCCGCTCCCGCGCCGTCGATTCCTGACGAGGCCGAGGCCTACTACCAGTTCCTCCTTGGGCGACACCTGGAGTCGGAGGGCGACGCGGCCGGCGCCATCAAGGCATACCGCGAAGCGGCGCGCCTCGACCCGAAGTCGGCCGAGATTCCCGCCGAACTCGCCTCGCTCTATGCGCGCGACAACAAGTTCGAGGAGGCGCTGAAGGCGGCCGAGCTGGCGTTGACGAACAACGCGGACAACGTCACCGCCCACCGCGTGCTGGGCATCCTCTATGGCAGCCTGGCCCGCGCCGACGAAGGGACCGGCCCGCTGTCTCCAGAGGCCGCCGCCTACGCCAACAAGGCAGCCGAGCACCTCGAGGCGGCTCGCCGGCTCAGCCCGCTCCCCGACGCCGGGCTGGACATGATCCTCGCGCAGATCTACTACCGCACGGGTGCCTACGACAAGGCGATCCCGGTGCTCACGCGGGTGGCAACCGACGAGCCTGGCAGACCCGAACCCGTGAACCTGCTCGTCCAGTCGTACGAACGCGCCGGCCGGTCCGACGAGGCCATCAGACTGCTCGAGGCGACCGTGGCCGAGCAACCCCAGTTCTACGCTGCGCTCGGCGAGCTCTACGAGCGGCGCCAGAGCTGGGCGGAGGCGGCGTCCGCCTACGAGCGCGCGGCCGCGCGGAATCCCGGGAACCTGGAGCTTCAGACCAGGCTCGCGCTGGCGCTGCTCTCCGGCGGCGGCGAGGCGCAAGCCGGCCGGGCTGCGGCCATCCTCCAGCAGGTCCGCCAGAAGAACCCCGCCGATGGCCGGGTTCTCTACCTCCTGGCGCAGGCGCAGCGCGCCGTTGGCAAGGTCGACGATGCGGAGAAGACCGCGCGCGAACTGATGAACGTGGCGCCCGGAGCGTTGACCGGCCCCTACGCGCTCGCGCTGGCGCTGGAATCGAAGCAACAGTTTCGGCAGGTGGTCGACGTGCTCACGACGGCCACGTCGCGGCCGCCCTCGGCCGGCGCCGGCATCGAGGTGACGCCGCTGCTCGTCCACCTCGGTTTCGCCCACCTCGAACTGGGTGACTACGACCAGGCGCTCGACGCCTTCCAGCGGGCGCGGGCCGCATCCCCGCAGAACACGGCGATCGACCTGTACGTGCTCCAGGCGCAGGTGTCGGCTCACCGGTTCGACGAGGCCCTGGCGCTGGCGAGGAAGATCCGCGCGGCCCGCCCGCGCGACCAGCGCGCCCTTCGACTCGAGGCCGACGCGCTTCGTCTCAGCGGCAAGACGGAGGAGGGTGCCGCACTGCTGTCCGGCGCGGTCGACGCGAATCCCGGTGACGTCACGGCCTACCTGGCGCTCTCGGAATACCACGCGCAGGCGCAGCACTTCGACCAGGCGCTCGAGGTGCTCGACCGGGCGGCCGTCAGGTTCCCATCGGACCTCGCCTTGGTCTTCCAGGAAGGCACCGTCCTCGAACGCCAGAAGAAGTTCGCCGACGCCGAGCGCAAGTTCCGGGAAGTGCTGGCCAAGGACCCGCTGCACGGGCAGGCGCTGAACTACTTGGGCTACATGCTCGCGGACCGGGGCGAGCGGCTCGACGAGTCGATTGGCTACATCAAGCGCGCGCTCGCGATCGACCCCTACAACGCCGCGTACCTCGACAGCCTCGGCTGGGCCTACTTCCGCCAGAACAAGCTCGACCTGGCCGAGGCAAACCTGCGGCGTGCCGCCGAGCAGCGCGTGCGCGATTCGGCGGTGCAGGACCACTTCGGCGACCTCCTCTTCAAGCTGGGCCGGTACGACGACGCGATCTCGGCGTGGCAGCGGGCGCTGGCCGGCGACGGCGGCCAGGTGGACCGGGCCGCGATCGACCAGAAGATCCGCGCGGCGCACGAGAAGGTGCAGAAGAAGTGACGCCGACGCGTGCCGCGCTCGTGTGCCTGCTGGCCGTCGTCGCAGGACCGTGGGCGTGCGCGCCGCGGCGCCTGGAGTTGCCGACGGGTAGCGGCGAACCCTTCCCGGAATACTCCCAGGCCTTGCAGGAGGCGACGGCCTCTTGCCGAAGCCTTCGCGCGATTTCCGCCGAACTCGGGATTTCCGGTCGCGCCGGCGGGCAGAAGCTGCGCGGGCGGGTGGCCGCGGGAATTGCCGCGCCGTCCGACCTCCGGCTCGAGGGCGTTGCGCCCTTCGGCCCGCCGGCCTTCATCCTGGCCGCCACGGCCGGCCGCGCCACGCTCCTGCTGCCCCGCGACAACCGCGTCCTGACCGGCGAGCCGCCGGCGGCAATCCTGGAATCGCTCGTCGGCCTCGACCTCGGGCCCGCCGACCTGCTCGCGATACTCGCCGGCTGTGTGGAGACCGATCTGCAGCCGACCGGCGGCCGTCTCTTCCCCGGCGGCTGGGCGCGCATCGACCTCGCGAACGGCGGCTTCGCCTTCCTGCAGCGCGGCGCGAGTCGGCGGTGGCGCGTGCGCGCGGCGCTCAGGCCCCCGCTGCGCCTCGAATACGAGGGCGAGGGTTCCGCGATCCCCGTCGCGGTTCGCATTTCGACCGAGGGGGAGCAGCCGCGTCCACCGACCTTCGCATCGCCCTCTCCCAGGCCGAGTTGAATGCGGTCCTGGGTCCCGAAGTCTTCGTCGTCAAGGTGCCGCCCGATGCCCGGCCGATCTCGCTCGCGGAACTGCGGCAGGCGGGGCCGATGGGGGAGCGGCGGTGAAGGTCCGCGCCTGCGCCAAGATCAACCGGAGCCTCGGTGTGCTCGGGTCGAGGCCCGACGGCTACCACGACCTGAGGACCGTGTTCCAGTCGGTGTTGCTGCACGACACGCTGCACTTCCAGTCGGCGCCCGACGGCCTCACCATCTCGTGCCCGGTGCCGGGCGTTCCGCTCGACCAGCGGAACCTCGCGTGGCAGGCCGCGCAACGGGTGTGGCAGGCCGCGGGGCGGGCAGGAGAACCCGCGGGCCGGCTGCGCATCACGAAGCGCATCCCGTTGCAGGGCGGACTCGGCGGCGGCAGCGCCGACGGCGCGGCGGCGCTCGTCGGGTGGAACCGGCTGTGGGAGACGGGGCTTTCGTCCGAGCGCCTGAGGGAATTGGCCGCGAGTCTGGGCGCCGACGTCCCCTTCTTTCTCGTGGGAGGCACGGCCCTCGGCCTCGACCGGGGCGATCGGCTCCAGCCGCTGGAGGACCTCCCTCCGAGAGGGGTGGTGCTCGTCTTTCCCCCGTTCGGCGTGTCGACGCCCGAGGCGTTCCGGTGGTGGGACGAGGACCGGCTTGCGGCCCGCGACGGCCGGCTGGCGGCCGCGTCACGCGCGACGGATTTCCGGCCGCGAGCCGCGAGCCGCGAGGCGCAGGCCGGGGAGGCCTGCTTCAACGACCTCGAACCCTCTGTCGGACGCCGGCACCCGGAACTCGTGGAAATCCGCCGGCAGCTCGAACGGGAGGGGGCCGAGCAGGCCGCGATGACCGGCAGCGGGTCCACCGTCTTCGGGCTGTTCGCCGGCGACTCCGAAGCCCGTGCGGCTGCCGAGGCGCTGTCGTCCGGCGGTTGGAGGACGCTGGTCACCAGGACGGCTACCCGCCGCGAGGCGGGGCTGTGAACCGCTGGCGGGCGCGGCGGGCGCGGCCAGCTTGTCTGGATCGACGGCTCTCGTATACACTACCTGTTTGCGCCGCGGTTGTCGTGCCACGCCTTGGGGCAGCGTCTCCCCCTGAGCAGGTTGAGAACCGACTGGGTCGTGCTGTCTGCGCGCCAGAACGATTCGGCGTGGCGCCGGCCGTCGGCCGGCCGCTCGACGTGGGATGGGGCGTGGCCAAGTGGTAAGGCTCGGGACTTTGGATCCCGCATCGAAGGTTCGAATCCTTCCGCCCCAGCCAGCTGCGACGTGAACCCCCCGGGAGGAGTGCGGCATGCGACGCTCGAGGGTGCGGGCATGAGAGTGGGCTTCGCCGAACTGAAGGTGTTCTCCGGGAGCGCACACCCGGCCCTGGCCGCCGAGATTGCCGGTCACCTGGGAATCCCGCTCGGCCAGGCGCGGCTCAGCCGCTTCCCGGACACCGAGGTGTCGTTTCAGATCGACGAGAACATTCGCGGGACCGACGTGTTCGTGGTGCAGCCGACGTGCACGCCGGTCGATCAGAGCCTGGTCGAGTTGCTGATCATGATCGACGCGTTCCGCCGCTCGTCGGCGGCGCGGATCACCGCGGTGATCCCGTACTACGGCTACGCCCGGCAGGACCGCAAGGACAAGCCGCGCGTGCCGATCTCGGCCAAGCTCGTCGCGAACGTGCTGAGCGCGGCCGGGGCGAACCGCGTGTTGACGATGGACCTGCACAAGGCGCAGATCCAGGGGTTCTTCGACATCCCCGTGGATCACCTGTTCGCCGCGCCGGTCATCATCGACTACCTGGCGCGCCAGCGGTTGCCCGACATCACGATCGTGGCGCCCGACGCCGGCGGCGCCGAACGCGCCCGCGCCTACGCCAAGCGCCTCGGCGCGGGGCTGGCGGTGGTCGACAAGCGGCGCTCGCAGGAAACGGGCGCGGCGGAGGTCATGAACGTCATCGGCGACGTCGAGGGCCACACCTGCATCCTGCAGGACGACATCGTCGACACGGCCGGGACGATGCAGAAGGCGGCCACCGCGCTCGTGGCCAACGGGGCCACGCGCGTGCTCGCCTGCGCGGTGCACGGCGTGCTGTCGGGGCCGGCGCTCGACCGGATCGAGCAGTCGCCGATCGAGAAGCTGATCGTGACCAACACGATCCGCATCGACGAGAAGCGCGAGAGATGCCCGAAGATCGTGGTCCTCTCGGTGGCGCGGCTCCTGGCCCAGGCCATCCGGAGCATCCACGAGGAGAGCTCGGTGTCGTCGTTGTTCGTGTAGGCACGTAGGGGCGGCCCGTTCCGGCCGTCCGTGACGCGGGCAGGCGTGAGACCTGCTCCACCGTCAGAAGTGAAAGATCCCCGTGCGTCGCAGATCGCTCGCCGGGTACCTGGAAGGACACGAGAGTCATGGAAGCAGGTACTTGAAGCCACCCCGCGAACCCGGTTCGGCAAGAACGAAGCGGGCCGCCTCCGCCGCGAAGGCAAGCTGCCCTCGGTGCTCTACGGCGGGGCGACGCGCGAGGGCGGCCAGCCCGAAGCGAAGTCGATCCTGGTCGATCCGAAGACGCTGATGAAGATCCTGCACTCGCAGTCGGGCGCGAACACGCTCATCACGCTGAAGATGGACGGCGAGTCCCCGCGCGTCATGCTGAAGGAGTTCCAGCTCGATCCGGTCTCGCACCACCTGCTGCACGCGGACTTCTACCGCGTCGCCATGGACAAGCCGATCACCGTCACGGTGCCGATCGTCCTGCGCGGCGAGGCGCCCGGCGTGAAGCAGCAGGGCGGGCTGCTCGACTTCGTCCACCGCGAGGTGGACATCGAATGCCTGCCGGCCGACATTCCCGAGAGCATCGAGGTGGAAGTGTCGGGCCTGATGCTGAACCAGAGCATCCGCCTGCGCGACATCGCCGAGAGCATGCGGTGGAAGCCGATCAGCGAGCCCGAGATCATGCTCGTGCACGTGGTGGCGCCCAAGGCCGAGGCCGAGCCGGTCGCCGCCGAGGGCGAGGCGGCCCCGACGGTGGCGGAACCCGAGGTCATCAAGAAGGGGAAGGCCGAGAAGGAAGAAGAGGCCGAGCCCGAGACCAAGGGCAAGAAGTAACCGGAGGGCAGGCTGCCAGCTGCCGGCTGTCAGCTGTCGGCTGCTCGGATGAAGCTGATCGTCGGTCTGGGGAATCCGGGGAAGCGGTACCGCGACACCCGACACAACGTCGGGTTCGCCGTCGCCGACGAGCTCGCCGCCCGGCACGTGGCGACGTTCGAGGCGGCGCCCGCCGAGGCGCTGATCGCGCGGGTGCGCACGCTGGGCACCGGCGGCACGCTGCTGCTCAAGCCGCTGACGATGATGAACGCCAGCGGGTTCGCGGTGTCCGCGGTCGCGCGGTACTTTCGCATCGCGTTCGAGGACATCGTCGTCGTCGCCGACGACGTGAACCTGCCGCTGGGGCGGCTTCGGGCGCGGCCGGGAGGGTCGGCAGGGGGCCACAATGGCTTCCGGTCGATCATCGAGCAGTTGGGAACCGAGGGGTTCGCGCGGCTGCGGATCGGCGTCGGGCGCGGCGACCCGCGGCGCGACCTCGCAGATTACGTGCTCGGCGGCTTCGACGCCGACGAGCGGCCGCTGGCGGCCGAGGTGATCGGCCGCGCGGCGGATGCCAGCGAGTTGTTCGTGGCCGAGGGCATCGCGGCGGTGATGAACCGCTTCAACGGCCCCGGCGACGACGAGAGCGCGAAGCCAGGCGAGAAGGCGGAGGGCGGCAAGGCGGGGCGGCCCCCTGAGCCCTGAGCCCGGAGCCTGGTTCGTGAAGACGCCCGCCGTGAGGCGGGCGCAACCGAAGAGGGTTCAGCCGACCGGTCGTTCTGCACGGAATCGACAATTCGGCTCCTTGCCACCTTCGCCCCTCGACTTTGCTCGGGGCGCCCTGAGCCCGTCGAAGGGCGAGGTGGCCGTTGAACCACGACGTCCAGAAGGAGAGTCATGAGCACAACCCGACAGTACGAACTCGTCTACATCGTCTCGCCCGATGCGAGCGAGCAGGAGGTCAACGATCTGCACGCGCAGGTCGAGGCCTCGATCGCGAAGCTCGGCGGCGAGCTCGTGAAGTCCGAGAACTGGGGCCGCCGAAAGATGGCCTACGAGATCGGGCCCCACAAGGAAGGCGTCTACGTCCTCGAGCTGATCAACGGCGCCGGCGAGCTGATGAAGGAGCTCGAGCGGCGGCTGCGCGTCAGTGAGAAGATCCTCCGCTACCTCGTCGTCCGGGTGGACGAGGAGCTGCGGGCGGCCGAGCGCACGCGCTCGCGGCGCAAGGTGCGCACTGGCCCGCCGGCGGGCGAGGGCGGCGGCATGGGCATGGACAGCGACGGCGGCGACGACCGCGATGAGGCAGAGGTGTAGCCATGGCAGACGAACAGAGACGAGGCGGCGGCGGTGGGCGCGGTGGGCGCGGCGGCGCGCGCGGCGCGAATGCCGAGAAGGGGCCGGCGCAGCGGGGGCGGTCACTCTTCCGGCGGCGCAAGGTCTGCAAGTTCTGCGCGGAGAAGATCGACTACATCGACTACAAGGACGTGCGGATGCTGATGCCGTTCGTGCCGGACCGCGGCAAGATCCTGCCGCGCCGGATCTCGGGCGTGTGCGCGCCGCACCAGCGCGCCCTGCAGACCGCCATCAAGCGGGCCCGGCAGCTGGCCCTCGTGCCCTACGTGGCGGACTGAGAGGTGACGCACCATGGAAGTCATTCTGCGTGAACACGTCGACAATCTCGGCCGCCGCGGCGACGTCGTCAGGGTGGCCGACGGCTACGCCCGGAACTTCCTCCTGCCGCGCAAGCTGGCGCTGCCCGTGAACGAGCAGAACCGCAAGCAGATCGAGCGCGAGCGGAAGGTCGCCGAGGCGCGCGAACTGCAGGAGCGCCAGGACGCCGAGGCGGTGGCCCAGAAGCTGGCGGCCGTCGAGATCGTCCTGGCCCGCCGCGTGGGCGAGCACGACACGCTCTACGGCTCGGTCACGTCGGCCGACATCGCCGACGCGCTCGCCGAGCGGCAGTTCGACATCGAGAAGCGGAAGATCGTGCTCGCCGAACCGCTCAAGCAGGTGGGCGAGTTCGAGGTCGCGGTGAAGATTCACCGCGATGTCCCGGCGCACGTCAAGGTGAAGATCGTCGCGCTCGGCGCCGCCGAGCAGCCGGCGGCCAAGGCGCCGGAAGCGACAGGCCAGTAGTTTCCGCAGGGCTGGTGGTCGGGGGACAGTGGCTGGTGGGTCGCGCGTGACAGACCAGCCGCTGGCCCCCGATCGAAGTCTCGGTCCCCGCCGCCTTCCCTGGCTCCTCCCTCGCTCAGCATCCGTCGCACGCCGCAGGTCGCAGGCCGCAAGCCGGATGTTGAGTGGTAGACTGATCCCCCTGCCATGGCCGAGACCACGACCGTCGCCGAACGCCCGCTGCCGCACAACCTCGAGGCCGAACGTTCGGTGCTCGGGGCCATCCTCATCCAGAACGACGCCTACAACCTCGCGGCGGAACTGCTGCATCCCGAGGATTTCTACCGCGACGCGCACCGCCGGATCTTCGACAAGATCATCGCGCTGGCCGAGCGCAGGACGGCCGTGGACTTCGTCACGCTGAAGGAGGAACTGGCGCGGGCGGGCGAACTCGAAGCGGTCGGCGGGCCGGCCTACGTCGCGTCGCTCGTCGACGGCGTGCCGCGCGCGACCAACGTCGAGTACTACGCGAAGATCGTCAAGGAGAAGGCGGTCCTCCGCAAGCTGATCGCCGCGGCCAACACCATCCTGCTCGACGCCTACGAGGCGGACCAGGAGGCGGCCGAGATCCTCGACCGCGCGGAGCATTCGATCTTCCAGATCGCCGAAGGCCGGATCCGCACCGGCTTCGTGTCGATGTATGACATCGCGCAGCAGAGCGTCGAAGCGATCCAGAAGGCGCACGAAGAGAAGAAGCTGATCACGGGCGTGTCGACGGGGTTCGACGACCTGGACGCGCTGACCTCGGGCTTCCAGCGCGGCGACCTGGTGATCATCGCCGCGCGGCCGTCGATGGGGAAGACGTCGCTGGCGCTCAACATGGCGCAGCACGCCGGCACCGTGGGAGGCCAGACGGTCGGCCTGTTCAGCCTCGAGATGTCGCGGGAGCAGCTGTTCCTGCGCATGCTGTCGTCGCAGGCGCAGATCGACGGCCACGCGCTGCGGACCGGCTACCTGCGAAGCGACGACTGGGGCCGGCTGACCGAGGCGCTGGGGGTGCTCGGCCAGACGAAGATCTTCATCGACGACTCGCCGGGCATCGGCGTGCTGGAGATGCGGGCCAAGTCGCGCCGCCTCGCCTCCGAACACGGCCTGCACATGCTGATCGTCGACTACATCCAGCTGATGCAGGGACGCGGCCGGTTCGACAACCGCACGCAGGAACTGGGCGCGATCTCCCGGGCGCTCAAGGGCCTGGCCAAGGAGCTGAACGTGCCGGTGGTCGTGTTGTCGCAGTTGAGCCGCGCCCCGGAAGCGCGGTCGGACCACCGCCCCCAGCTGTCGGACCTCCGGGAATCGGGCGCCCTCGAGCAGGACGCGGACGTCGTGATCTTGATCTACCGCGAGGACCGTTACAGCCAGGAGACCGAGAACGAAGGCATCGCCGAGATCATCGTGGCCAAGCAGCGCAACGGGCCGACCGACACGGTGAAGCTCGCCTTCATCAAGGAGCGCACGCGCTTCGAGAACCTCGATACACGAGCGGGGTGACGGGCCGCCGGCACGCGCCGGCCCGTCCGCAGATCGTGGTGACGCGTTCCTCGGGCGCTCTCACGGATGATTCGTTCCACCATCGCCCACGTCGACCTGGCCGCGCTGCAGGCGAACTTCCGGGCCATCGAGGCCTACCTGGCGGCGCGCACGCCGCCGGCACGGCGTCCACCCGACGTCATCGCGGTCGTCAAGGCGAACGCCTACGGTCACGGTGCGCGGCACGTGGCGGTCGCGCTCGAGCGGGCGGGCGCCAGCATGCTGGCCTGCGCGGACATCGAGGAAGGCGTGGTGCTGCGCAAGGCGGGCGTGCGGGGTCGCATCCTCGTGTTCGGCGCGCTGAGCGTCAGCGACCTGGACGGCCTGTTCGACTACGACCTGACCCCCACGTGCTCGACGCCCGGCGCCGTTCGCGCGCTGCAGGCCGCCGCCGCCGCCCGGGGCCGGCGACTCCGCTACCACCTGAAGATCGACACCGGACTGAACCGGCTCGGCTTCCGCCACGACAATCTGGAGCGGACGCTGCCGGGCCTGATGGCCAGCCCGAACCTCGACCTGGCCGCGGTCTACACGCACTTCGCTACCGCTGACGATCCGAGTCATCCCCTGTTCGACCTGCAGCGCGCCCGCTTCGACGAGGCGGTGGCGCGGATTGGACGGATGGGTGTCACGGTGCCGGCGCGCCACGCGGCGAACAGCGCCGCGCTCCTGCGGGATTCCCGGGCCTGGTTCGACTTCGTGCGGCCAGGCCTCCTGCTCTACGGGGTCGCGCCCGCCGCGTTTCAGTCCGCGCTGCCGCTGCGTCCCGTGCTGACGCTGCGCAGCCGCATCGTGGCGGTGAAGAACGTGCGCCCCGGCGAGGGGGTGGGCTACGGGGCCCGCTTCGTGGCCGGGTCCCCGCGCGTCGTGGCGACGATCCCGGCGGGGTACGCGGACGGCCTCGACACGCGGCTGACCGGCCGCGGCCAGGTGCTCGTCGGCGGTCGCCGCGCCCCCATCGTCGGCGCCGTGTCGATGGACATGCTGGCGGTGGACGTGACAGGGCTGGCGGTCGAGCCGGGCGACGAGGTGGTGTTCCTCGGCGGCCAGGGCGACGACCGCATCTCGGTCAGCGAGATGGCCGACGCGATTGGCACGATCCCCTACGAGATCCTGTGCCGCATCGGCGCCCGCATCGAGCGGATCTATGATCAGGCAGGGCCGTGACGGACACCGACGCCGTCAGCGGGCAGTAGGCGGCAGGCGCCAGACAGTCCGCCCGCGCGGCCTTGAGGGGAAGTAGGACGAGTGCCATGAAGCGGGCGAAGGCGAAAACGGTCTGGGTCTGCCAAGAGTGCGGCGCCAAGGCGTCCAAGGCAATGGGGTTCTGCCCGAACGCGCAGTGCGGCTCCCGGAGTCCGCTCGTCGAAGAGCGGGACTCTGACGAGCCCCCCGATGCCACCGGGCTTTCCCGCTACGCGCTGGGCAGCGGCGCGGGTGCACGGCTGTACGCCGACATCCAGGTGGCCGACCAGCCCCGGCTGGTCACGGGTATCGAGGAGTTCGACCGCGTTCTGGGCGGCGGCATCGTTCCCGGGTCGCTGGTGCTGCTCGGCGGCGAGCCCGGCATCGGGAAGTCCACGCTGCTGCTCCAGGCGGCGGCGGCGTTTGCGCGACGGGTCGGGCCCGTCCTCTACAGCTCGGGCGAGGAGTCCGAGCACCAGGTGAAGTCGCGCGGCGAGCGGCTGGCGGTGGGGGACGCGCCGATCTACCTGCTCGCGGAGACCCGACTGGAACCGATCCTGGACGAGGCGTTGCGGCTCAAGCCGGCCTTGATCGTCGTGGATTCGGTCCAGACGGTCTACTCTTCGAGGCTGCAGTCGTCGCCCGGCAGCATCGGCCAGGTGCGCGAGTGCGCGACGCAGCTGCTGGTCACCGCGAAGGGCCAGAACGTCCCGACCTTCCTCGTCGGCCACGTGACCAAGGAGGGAAGCCTCGCCGGGCCGAAGTCGCTCGAGCACATCGTGGACACGGTGCTCTACTTCGAGGGCGACCAACACCACGTGCACCGGATCATCCGGGCCGTCAAGAACCGATTCGGCGAGATATCGGAGATCGGGGTGTTCGAGATGACCGGAAGCGGTCTCCGGCCCGTGGCCAACCCGTCGGAGCTGTTTCTCTCCGACCGGCCGCTGGCGTTGCCGGGGTCCGCCGTGTTGCCATGCATCGAGGGGTCGCGACCGCTGCTGGTGGAGGTGCAGGCGCTGGTCAGCCAGACGATGTACGCCTTTCCGCGCCGGCTGGGCACGGGCTTCGACCCCAACCGCCTGTCGCTGCTGGTGGCCGTCCTGGAGAAGCGGGTCGGGCTGAGCAGCCTCCCTGGCCAGGACGTGTTCGTCAACCTGGCCGGCGGCATGTCCATCGACGAACCGGCTGCCGATCTGGCCGTTGCGGCCGCCGTCGCCTCGAGCGTCCGCAGCCGCGCCGTCCCCCAGAGGACCGCCGTCTTCGGCGAAATCGGGCTTGCCGGCGAGGTTCGCGCGGTGACCCAGGCAGCCCGTCGGGTGAGAGAAGCTGCGCAGATGGGGTTTACTCGCTGTATCCTTCCAAAAGGTAATCTCGACCCGCGGGACATGCCGTCCACTGATTCGTGCGAGCTGGTGGGTGTGTCCTCCGTGGGAAACGCGCTCGACGCGCTCTTTGCGTAGTCGACCCCGGCCAGGCGCACGTTCAGCGCCCGGTCGGGACGTGGTGTTCATTCAGACGCACGAACGGGGAGATCCCCGATGACCTGGTTCATACTCGCCCGCACGCTGTTCATCCTCGCGATCTCGTTCACCGCCGGGCTGCTGGCGCCGCTGGCCGCGCTCGGCGTCGACGGGCCGTCCGGTGTCGCGATCAACGTCGCGTTCGGTGCGGTTCTCGCCGTTCTCATCATCCTGTTCGAGTCGCGGCTGAAGGAAGTCGCGGTCACCACCACGCTGGGCGCTCTGCTCGGCGGCGTGACCGGCCTGGCGATCGCCAAGACCATCGAAGCGGCCCTGGCCTGGACCGACACGCGCGACGGCCGCGTCGCGTTTCTGCGCAGCGTCGTCCTGCTCGTCCTGCCCTACATCGGCACGGTGATGGGTGCGCGCAAGGGGGAGTGGCTCGAGCCGGCGCGCCTCATCGGCCTCTTCCGGGCCGCCGGACCGCAGCGCCGCTACAAGGTGCTCGACACGAGCGTCATCATCGACGGGCGCATCGCCGACATCTGCGAAACCGGGTTCATCGACGGCGCGCTGGTCATCCCGCAGTTCGTGCTGAAGGAACTCCAGCTGGTCGCCGACTCGGCGGACGCGCTCAAGAGAAACCGGGGCCGCCGCGGCCTCGACATCCTCCAGAAGATCCAGAAGATGTCGGGTGTCGAGGTGGTGATCTCCGACGTCGACTTTCCGGAGGTCCGGGAGGTGGACCTGAAGCTCATCGAGCTGGCCCGCTCGCTGCAGGGGAAGATCGTCACCAACGACTTCAACCTGAACAAGGTGGCGCAACTGCGGGGCGTCGACGTCCTCAACATCAACCAGCTCGCGAATTCGCTGAAGCCGGTGGTGCTGCCGGGCGAGATCATGAAGGTGTTCATCCTCAAGGAAGGCAAGGAGTACAACCAGGGTGTCGCCTACCTCGACGATGGGACCATGGTCGTGGTCGACAATGCGCGGAAGATGATCTCCAAGACCATCGACATCGTCGTCACCAGCGTGCTGCAGACCACGGCGGGCAAGATGATCTTCGGCCGCTACATCGAAGCGGGTGCGCCCGCGCCCACCCCTCCGGCCCCCGTTTCCGCCCCGGCTTCCACGGCCTCTGCGCCGGCGGCTCCGGTGCGGCAGAACGGCGCCGCCCTCGCCTCGGCCCCTGCGGGCGTCGCGGCAGGCAAGGACGACGCGCCGCGGCGGGCGCGGTGAGGGTTCCGCCCTTTCACTGGTGGCGGACGGTCTTCTTCCTGATTCCCGCGATCGCCGTCTATTCGATCGTCCTGGGGACGCTGTCGATCGCGTCCAGCCTGTTCCAGCGTTCGGGGCACTTCGCCCACCGCTGCGCACGCGCGTGGTCGTGGCTGATACTCGCCACCACGGGCGTGGATGTCGAGGTCCGCGGCCGCGAACGGTTGACGCCCGGCACGACCTACATCTTCATCTCCAACCACCAGAGCATCTACGACATCCCCATCATCTTCTGGCATCTTCCCTGGCAGTTGCGGATCATTGCGAAAGCGTCGCTCGGCCGCTTCCCGTTCCTCGGATGGCACCTCAGCCGCACCGGCCACCTCCTGGTGGACCGCAAGCGCCCCGATCCGCTGGGCATCCTGAAGCGCTGGAAGGGCCTGGTGACGCAGGGACTGTCGCTGATCGTGTTTCCGGAAGGCACCCGAAGCGCCGATGGCCAGGTGGGTCGCTTCAAGGGCGGCAGCTTCCTGCTCGCCATTCAGGCCGGGCTGCCGCTGGTGCCCATCTCGGTCAGTGGAAGCCGTCACGTGATGTTGAAGAACCGCCTGATGACCTGCCCCGGGCACGTTCGGCTGGTCGTGCACGATCCGGTGCCCACCAACGGCCTCGAACCGACCGCCGAGGCGGCTCGTCGGCTGGCCCTCCAGGTTCGCGACATCGTCCGCGCCGATGTCGACGAAGGTGTCGCCCCCCAAGGGCAGGTGTAGGGACCCGCACTCGCCATGCGCTTTTCGCTGGCCAGCGACCTCCAACACATCGTCAGGCCGGGGGCTCTGCGGTTCGAGGGGCTGACCGTGGTCGAGCGCGACTCGCGGATCGATGCGCCGCTGCTCGACGCGGAAGAGCGGGTCCGCATCGCGCCCCCCGCCGAACGGGGCGCGGTGAGGGCGATGTACCGGAGAGTGGGCCTCGACCCGACCAAGCGCAGGCCCTCGTCGGAAGCCCTGCTTCGACGCGTGCTGCGCGGCGACCACCTGCCCCGCGTCAACGTTCTCGTGGACGTCTGCAACTGGTGCTCGCTCGAGCTTCAGCTGCCGTACGGCGTCTACGACACGTCGCTGGTTGCCGGCGACGTGGAACTCCGGCTCGGGGCGTTGGGCGAAGAGTACCCGGGCATCCGAAAGGACACCGTGCACGTGGACGGCCGCCTGACGCTCGCGGACTCGCTCGGCCCCTTCGGCAATCCTTCCTCCGACTCCGCCCGCACCATGGTCACGGCCGCCACGACCGCGGCGCTCGCCGTCATCTACGCTCCGGGCGACACGGCGCCGGCCAGCCTGGCCGCCGCGCTCGAGCTTACCTCCCGCCGCGTCCTCGAGTTCGCGGGGGGCCGCGAAACGGCCAGATTCGTCGTATAATCATAGGTTGCGCCCGGTAGCGCGCGCCCTTATGTATGTATCCGCCATCATTGCCGCCGGTGGACGAGGACGACGACTGGGCGCCGCCGTGCCGAAGCAGGCGCTCCAGCTGGGCGGACGGCCGATGCTCCAGTGGAGCGTCGACGCGTTTCTGGGCTGCGTGCGCGTGAACGAGGTCATCGTGGTCGTGCCGCCGGAGTGGCTGGAGGCGCCGCCGGACTACCTTCGGCGCGATCGGGTCACGCTGGTCGCCGGAGGAGAGCGTCGTCAGGATTCGGTGGCGAACGGGTTCGACGCGGTGTCGGCGGACAGCGAGGTGATCCTCGTCCACGACGCCGCGCGACCGTTCGTGGTAGCGGCGACGATCGAGCAGACGATCGATGCGGCGGCCGCAGCGGGCGCGGCGATCGTCGCCGTCCCGGCGCGCGACACGATCAAGTGGGCGCCGCCAGGGGCGGGCGGCGCCAGCGCGCCCCGCCTGGTCGAGCGCACCCTGGCCCGCGAGTCGATCTTCCTGGCGCAGACGCCGCAAGCGTTCCGCCGCGACGTGCTGCGGCAGGCCGTCGCGCTCGGCCGGCAGGGTGTCGAGGGCACCGACGAAGCGGCGCTTGCGGAGCGGGCGGGCCACCCCGTTCGCGTGGTCGAGGGCGACTCCCGGACGATGAAGGTGACAACGCCGGAGGATCTGGTCATGGCGGACGCGCTGCTGCACTCGGAACACGGCGTTCGACCCGACTCGCCCGGGGGCCTCGCGATGCGCATCGGCTCGGGTTACGACCTGCATCGGATGGTGGAGGGACGCCCGCTGGTGCTCGGCGGCGTCCGGATCCCGTTCGACCGCGGGCTTGCGGGCCACTCCGACGCCGACGCGCTCTGTCACGCGATCACCGACGCGATCCTCGGCGCGGCCGCGGCGGGCGACATCGGGCAGCACTTTCCCGACACCGACGAGCGCTGGCGCGGCGCGTCGAGCATCGAACTGCTGAAGCGGGCGGCCGAACTGGTCCGCGCTGCCGGCTACCGCGTGGTCAACGTCGATGCCACGGTCGTCGCCGAACGGCCGACGCTCGGCCCTCACCGCGCCGCGATCGTCGCGTCCGTGGCCGGCGCGCTCGCCCTGCCGGCCGAGGCGGTGAGCGTGAAGGCCAAGACGAACGAAGGCGTCGACGCGACCGGTTGCGGTGCCGCGATCGCGGTCCACGCCGTCGCGCTGCTGCAGAGAGCGTGACGGCCCCCGAGCCCTGAACCCCGAGGCTGCCGATGACCGATATGCGTGTTCGCTTCGCTCCCAGCCCCACCGGCCACCTGCACGTCGGCAACGCGCGCACGGCCCTGTTCAACTGGCTGATGGCCCGGGGCGGCGGCGGCACGTTCATCCTGCGGATCGAGGACACCGACGTCGAGCGTTCCACGCGCGCGTCCGAGGCAGCCATCCTGGAAGACCTGCGCTGGCTCGGGCTGCAGTGGGACGAGGGCCCCGACGTCGGCGGCCCCAAGGGCCCGTACCGGCAATCGGAGCGGATGGACCTGTACCGTTCGTACGCCGGCCAACTGCTCTCGTCCGGCCGCGCCTACCACTGTTTCTGCTCGGCGGAGAGGCTCGATGCCGACCGGCAGGCTGCGCTGGCCGCGGGACTGCCGCCCAAGTATCCGGGCACCTGCCGCTCGATCTCCCGGGACGAGGCGCGCGCCCGCATCGACGCCGGCGAGCGCGCGGTGGTCCGGTTCAGGGTCCCGGCGGGCCGCGACGTGGTCTTCCGCGACCTCGTGCGCGGTGTCGTCACCTTCCACACGAGCGTCATCGGCGACCCGGTCCTCCTTCGATCCGACGGCACGCCGGCCTACAACTTCGCCGTTGTCGTGGACGACGCGCTGATGGAGGTCACCCACGTCGTGCGAGGCGAGGATCACATCTCCAACACGCCCCGGCAGATCCTGATCTACGAGGCGCTCGGCTTCGCCACGCCGTCGTTCGCGCACCTCTCGCTCGTCATGGGGCCGGATCACACGCCGCTCTCCAAGCGGCACGGCGCCACGTCGGTGGCCGAGTTCCGCGCGAAGGGCTACCTGCCCGAGGCGCTCGTGAACTACCTCGCGCTCATCGGATGGTCGCCGGGCGGCGACGACGAACTGCTGCCGGTGGACGAACTGGCGCGGCGCTTCTCGATCGAGGCGGTCGGCCACAGCGCCGGTGTCTTCGACGAAGAGAAGCTGGCATGGGCGGACCGGCACTACCTCCGGCTGACGGCACCCTCGCGCCTGGCGCAGCTGGCGCTGCCGTTCTTCGAGAAGGCGCGGTGCGTGCGGGCGGCGCACGAGAGCGGGCTGGCGTATCTCGCGGGCGTCATCCCGATGGCGTCGGGATCGGTCGATCGGCTCGACGAGTTCCCGGCGCGGCTGTCGTTCCTGTTCGCGTTCGACCCTGCAGCAGCGATCGCCGACCCCGAGGTCCGCGAGGTGCTGTCGGACGACGGCGCGCGCCAGGTGATCGAATGCCTCGCCCGCGAGCTGTCGGGCCGCGCGAGGCTGTCCGGCCGCGAGGAGTTCCGCGCCGTGGCCGGCGCCGTTAAGCAGCAGACGGGGCAGAAAGCGAAGGCGTTGTTCCACCCGATTCGTGTCGCGCTCACCGGCGCGGCCGGCGGCCCCGAGTTGGACCTCGCGGTTCCGGCCATCGAGCGCGGGGCCGACCTGCCCGAGGCCGCGGGCCTCGCGCCGATCATGGGATGTCGCGAGCGCGCGGCGGCATTTGCGGCGGCGCTCAGAAGCACGTAGTGGTGACTGGTCAGTGGGCCGTGGCTCGCGCGTGACCCGCCAGCCACTGGCCACCGGCCACTAGCCACTAGCCACTGACAAGGACGTACCAGCACCTGGCACCTATCGTGATCATCTACGGCATCAACCCGGTCATCGAAGCCCTGCGCGCCGGGCGCGTCCGGACGCTGCGGGTGTCGGCGCGATCCGACCGCCGCGTGCAGGAGGTGCTGCGGCTGGCCGGGAGCGGTCGTGTGGCGGTGACACGCGCCGATGCGAGCGAACTGGATCGCGCCGCCCGCGGCGGCCTCCACCAGGGCGTCGTCGCCGAGATCGACGAGGCGCCCGACTACGACGTCGCCGGCCTCGTGCGCGAAGCGAAAGGCGCGCCGCTCATCGTCGTGCTCGACGGCGTGGAGGACCCGCACAACCTCGGCGCGATCCTCCGGGTGGCCGATGCCGCGGGCGTCGACGGCGTGATTCGGCAGACGCGGCGGGCGGCGGCGGTCGACGGCGTCGCCGCGAAGGCCTCGGCGGGGGCGATCGCTCACGTCAAGATCGCCAGCGTCGTGAACATCGCGCGCGCGATCGAGGAGTTGAAGGGCGCGAACGTCTGGACCGTGGGCCTGGCGGGCGATGCCGAGGAATGCTACAGCGACGTCGACCTCACCCTCCCGACCGCGCTGGTCCTCGGAGCGGAGGGCGAGGGCCTGCGGCGCCTGGTCCGGGAGAAGTGCGATCGGACGGCCAGCATCCCGATGGGCGGGCACGTGTCGAGCGTCAACGTGAGCGTGGCGGCGGGCATCGTGCTGTTCGAGGCGGTTCGGCAGCGGAGAGGGCGCCGGGAAGGGGCCTAGCGGCCGTTCCGGCGCTTGCCCCTTGGCATAGGATGTGCTACATTAAATCCTTTCGTCTGGCTGGCGTAGCTCAGTCCGGTAGAGCAGCTGATTTGTAATCAGCCGGTCGGGGGTTCGAATCCCTTCGCCAGCTCCATCGACTTGGCGCCGGGAAGCGGTGTCGCCCGCGGCTGGCGCGTGGCGCGGCGGGCTGGTCACGACGGAAACTGGCAAGAAGTTTGGCGAGGTTGCAGAGCGGTCAAATGCAACAGACTGTAAATCTGTCGGCCCAGCGCCTTCGGAGGTTCGAATCCTCCCCTCGCCACCAGACTTCGCTCGCGGAGCGAAGGGACGCGAGCTTCGGCTAGGCAGGCGAGCCTGCCTTCGCGGACGGTCGGTTTTCGGAAGTCGCGGCGGCGTCGGGGAGCCAGCGGGCGGGAGTAACTCAGTGGTAGAGTCACAGCCTTCCAAGCTGTTGGTCGCGGGTTCGATCCCCGTCTCCCGCTCCATTCGACTCGGCCGGCAGGCCGATGTCGAATGCCCTGGGCGAGCGTAGCGAGTCGCCCCTCGGCGGCGCTCGGGGCGACCCTGAGCGAAGTCGAAGGGTCGGAAGGGCAGCCGTCCTCGCTCCTGGCAAGCCAGCCGCCGCAGCCCGGAGGGCGAAGGCGGACGTCGGGTTTCTTGCGTTCGGGTCGGAGTCATACGTTGTCGTGGGCAGGAGGGCTGCCCGAGCATCAGTTCCCGTGCCGATGTAGCTCAGTAGGCAGAGCGCGTCCTTGGTAAGGACGAGGTCTCCGGTTCGAGCCCGGACATCGGCTCCAGTTCAGCAGCCTCGTCGTTGCCGGAGCCGCGAGAGCGGCGCCGGCAGCGGCGGGTGCCGAGAGGATCACGCGCATGGCGAAAGAAAAATTTGACCGTACGAAACCGCACGTGAACGTTGGGACGATCGGGCACATCGACCACGGGAAGACGACGTTGACGGCGGCGCTGACGAAGGTGGCGGCGGACAAGGGGTGGGCGAAGTACGTGTCGTACGACGAGGTGGCGAAGGCGTCGGAGTCGCAGGGCCGGCGGGATGCGACGAAGATCCTGACGATTGCGACGAGCCACGTGGAGTACAGCTCGGCGAACCGGCACTACGCGCACGTGGACTGCCCGGGGCACGCGGACTACATCAAGAACATGATCACGGGCGCGGCGCAGATGGACGGGGCGATCCTGGTGGTGTCGGCGGTGGACGGGCCGATGCCGCAGACGCGGGAGCACGTGCTGCTGGCGCGGCAGGTGAACGTGCCGTGCGTGCTGGTGGCGCTCAACAAGGTGGACGCGGTGGACGACCCGGAGCTGCTGGACCTGGTGGAGCTGGAGGTGCGGGAGCTGCTGAGTTCGTATGGGTTCCCGGGGGACGACCTGCCGGTGGTGCGGGTGTCGGCGCTGAAGGCACTGGAGGGGGACGCGGAGGGGGTGGCGGGGATCATGAACCTGCTGGCGGCGCTGGACAGTTACGTGCCGCTGCCGGCGCGGGAGATCGACAAGCCGTTCCTGATGCCGATCGAAGACGTGTTCTCGATCTCGGGGCGGGGGACGGTGGTGACGGGGCGGGTGGAGCGGGGGCAGGTGAAGGTCGGTGAGGAAGTGGAGATCATCGGGTTCCGGCCGACGATGAAGAAGGTGGTGACGGGCGTGGAGATGTTCCGCAAGCTGCTGGACGCGGGGGTGGCGGGCGACAACATCGGGGTGCTGCTGCGGGGGCTGGAGAAGACGGAAGTGGAGCGGGGGCAGGTGCTGGCCAAGGGCGGGTCGATCACGCCGCACACGAAGTTCAAGGCGGAGGTGTACGTCCTGTCGAAGGAAGAGGGCGGGCGGCACACGCCGTTCTTCAACGGCTACCGGCCGCAGTTCTACCTGCGGACGACGGACGTGACGGGGTCGATGTTCCTGCCGGAAGGCGTGGAGATGGTGATGCCGGGGGACAACACGAGCATCCGGGCGGAGCTGATCACGCCGGTGGCGATCGAGAAGGGGTCGAAGTTCGCCATCCGCGAAGGCGGCCGCACGGTGGGCGCCGGCACGGTGACGGAAATTCTGGAGTAGTTCGCGGGATTCGGGATTCGGGATTCAGGATTCGGTGGAATGCCTGGCTCCCGAATCCTGGCTCCTGAATCCTGATAGCAGCGAGCGGAAGCGAGCGCAGCAGTTATGCGAGACATCATCATTCTGGCCTGCACCGACTGCAAGCGCCGGAACTACAACACGACGAAGAACAAGAAGAAGACCACCGAGCGCCTCGAGCTCAGCAAGTTCTGCCCGTACTGCCGCAAGCACACGGCGCACCGGGAGACGAAGTAGCAGGATTGCAGGCGAGTAGCTCAACTGGAAGAGCACCGGTCTCCAAAACCGGGGGTTGGGGGTTCGATCCCCTCCTCGCCTGCCAACTTCTGGGAGTCAGGATTCGGGAGCCAGGATTCAGCGCGTCACGGACCGAATCCTGAATCCCGAAGCCCGAATCCAGCGTGGTTCAGATTGGTGAAGACCGTGGCCATCATCGATAACGTCAAAGACGCGGGCGGCAACGTGACCGGATGGTGGGGGAACATGAGAACGTTCCTCACCGAGGTCCGCAACGAACTGAAGCGCGTGACCTGGCCTTCCCGCAAGGAAGTCTACGCGACGACCTTCGTCGTGATCCTCACGTCGATCTTCTTCGGCCTTTACCTCTTCGCGCTGGACGGTGTGTTCAACATCGGCATCCAGTGGATCTTCAAGCGATTTGGTGCGGCATGACCGACGACCGGACGAAGCAGTGGTACATCGTCCACACCTACTCGGGGTTCGAGAAGAAGGTGTCCGAATCGCTCCGACAGCGCGTGCAGGCGTATGGGCTGCAGGACGAGATCGGCGAGATTCTCATCCCGACCGAGGTGGTCGTGGAGATGCGCGGCGGGCGCAAGGTCGAGACGCCCAAGCGCTTCTTCCCCGGCTACATCCTGGTCGAGATGCACATGTCCGACAACGCCTGGCACGTGGTGAAGAACACCCCGAAGGTGACGGGCTTCGTCGGGGCCGGCGCGCGGCCCACGCCGCTCAGCCGCGAGGAGGTCGATCAGATCCTCCTGCAGGTGACGACCGCCGCCGAGAAGCCCAAGCCGAAGTACTCCTTCGAGAAGGGCGAGCGGGTGCGCATCAACGAGGGGCCGTTCACCAGTTTCGAGGGCGTCATCGACGAGGTGAACAGCGACCGGAGCACGCTCAAGGTGATGGTCACGATCTTCGGCCGGTCGACGCCGGTCGAGCTCGATTTCATGCAGGTGGAAAAAGTCTAGCGGCCAGCGGGCGGCCGTCGGCTGGAGCGGGTCCGCTGCCAGCCGCCGGCTGAGAGCGGTCGGCTTGGTGAGACAGGAACTATGGCGAAGAAAATTCAGGCGGTAGTGAAGCTCCAGATTGCGGCCGGCAAGGCGACCCCGGCGCCTCCGGTCGGGACGGCGCTCGGCCCCCACGGGCTGAACATCATGGACTTCTGCAAGAACTTCAACGCGAAGACCGCCAAGGACGAAGGGCTCATCATCCCGGTCGTCGTCACGGTGTACGCCGATCGCAGCTACAGCTTCATCACCAAGACGCCGCCGGCGGCCGTCCTGCTGAAGCGCGCGGCGAACATCGCGAAGGGGTCGGCCGAGCCCAACAAGAACAAGGTCGGGACCGTGACCGCCAAGCAGGTCGAGGACATCGCCAAGCTGAAGATGCCCGACCTCAACGCGGACAGCCTCGCGGCGGCCGTCGAGACCGTCAAGGGGACGGCCCGCTCGATGGGGCTCGACGTCGTCTAGCCAGCGGGGGTCGGGAGACGGGATGCGGGATGCAGCCGGCCGGCGTCGGACGGGCTGTGCGGGATCCTGGCTCCCGGATCCGTCGTTGTACATCACAGGGTGGGAGGGTCCGGCGGCCGGGCCCGCTGACCACGGGGAGGGTCGATGAAGAAGGCAGGAAAGAAGTTCACGGCGGCGAAGACACAGGTCGGCGACCGGCACTACAACCTCGACGAGGCCGTGCCGCTCGCCCAGAAGGTCAAGTTCGCGAAATTCGACGAGACCGTCGAGATCGCGTTCCGGCTCGGCGTGGATCCCAAGCACGCCGACCAGATGGTGCGCGGCACCGTCGTGCTGCCGCACGGCCTCGGCAAGACCAAGAAGGTCCTGGCGATTGCCGGCGGCGAGAAGCAGAAGGAAGCCCAGGAGGCCGGCGCGGACATCGTGGCCGGCGAGGAAATCGTCGAGAAGATCCAGGGCGGTTTCATGGATTTCGAGGCCGTCGTGGCCACCCCCGACATGATGAAGTCGGTCGGACGCCTCGGGAAGGTGCTCGGCCCGCGCGGCCTGATGCCCAACCCGAAGACGGGCACCGTCACCTTCGACATCGGCAAGGCCGTCCGTGAGATCAAGGCCGGCAAGGTGGAGTTCCGCGTCGACAAGACCGGCATCGTCCACGCGCCGGTGGGCAAGGCGTCGTTCCCGACCCAGAACCTGCTGCAGAACGCCCACGCGCTGGTCGATGCGATCGTGAAGGCGAAGCCGGCGGCGGCCAAGGGCAAGTACCTGAAGAGTCTCGTCCTCTCCACGACCATGGGGCCGGCCATCAAGATCGACACCGCCACCGTGGACACGGCGAGAAAGTAGGAAGGTGCAGCAGTCATGGCGTTGACCAAATCGGAGAAGACGGCCACGCTCGACCAGTTCGCCGCCGCGCTCAAGGGCGTGGACAGCGCGATTCTGTTCGACTACAAGGGCCTCAACGTGCCCCAGGTGACCGAACTGCGGCGCCAGGTCCGCGCGGCGAAGGGGCAGTACAAGGTTGTCAAGAACACGCTGGCCCGGCGCGTCCTGAAGGGGACCGACTTCGAGCCGCTGAGCGAGTTCTTCGAGGGGACCACGGCCATCGCGTTCACCGGCACCGACCCGGTCGCGCTGGCCAAGACGTTGACGACGTTCGCGAAGACCGCCCCGCAGCTGACGATCAAGGCCGCGGTGGTGCAGGGGCGGAAGATCCAGGCCGCCGAGGTGTCCGAGCTGGCGACGCTGCCGGGCAAGCCGGAGCTGTACGCCAAGCTGCTGTTCCTCCTCAGCGCCCCGATGGTCAGGCTCGTCACGGTCCTCAACGCGGCGCCGCAGGCGCTGTTGAACGTGCTCACGCAGGCGGAGAAGAAGAAGGGCGAGGCGGTCGAGGCATGAACTTGGCGGGTCTGAAGACCTGTCCTACACCCGCAGGGCCGGGGCCCTGCACCCGTAGGGCGGACCGGACGGTCCGCCAATGCGGCTTTCATGATCCAGGAGAACTGAGATGGCGGAACTGAACCAGGACCAGTTTGTCGACTACATCAAGAACATCAGCGTGCTCGAGCTCTCGCAGCTCGTGAAGCGTCTCGAAGCGGAACTCGGCGTCTCGGCGGCGGCGGCGGTGCCCATGGCGATGCCGGCGGGCGGCGGCGCGGCGGCGGCGGCCCCGGTCGAGGAGAAGACCGAGTTCAACGTGATCCTGACCGAGGTCGGCGAGAAGAAGATCAACGTCATCAAGGTGGTCCGGGAAGTCACCAGCCTGGGCCTCAAGGAAGCCAAGGACCTGGTGGAGGGCGCGCCGAAGCCGATCAAGGAAGGCGTGCCGAAGGACGAGGCCGAGGCCATTCGCAAGAAGTTCGAAGAGGTCGGCGCCAAGGTCGAGATCAAGTAGGACAGGCTTCCAGCCTGTCGGCAGGGCGGGCCGCCGGCCCGCCGCGCCGTCCGGTGCTGAAGCCTGTGTGCCAGGACGGGGGCGCAGCCTGCTCTCGTCCGACGCGCGACCCTTCCGCTGCAGGTTTGCAGCGTCCCGATCGAGCGGCGTCAGGCCGCAGCCCGCGGCCTGAAGCGCGGCCATCCGTAAGCGCCCCGTTCCGCGGGGCGCTGTAGTTGGGACCTTCACAGGATGTACAGCCTTCCCAAGAACGTTTATCGAGAGCGCATCGACTTCTCGAAGATCAAGACGACCGTTCCGATCCCGAACCTGATCGAGATCCAGAAGAACTCGTACGAACGGTTCCTCCAGATGAACCGGCTGCCGTCCGAGCGCGAAGACGCCGGCCTGCAGTCCGTGTTCAAGTCGGTGTTCCCGATCTCCGACTTCAGGGAGAACTCGTCGCTCGAGTTCATCGAGTACTCGATCGGCAACTGGGAGTGCAAGTGCGGCAAGCTCGTCGGGCTGCACCACTTGCGCAAGCCGTGCGCCAACTGCGGGGCCACCCTCGTCGCCGACCCGTACGGCGACAAGGACGTGCTCTGCCCGCGCTGCGGCCGCGCGAACGAGGCGCGGGGCGACGTCTGCGACATCTGCGGGCAGACGGTCGGACTGAAGCTGAAGTACGACGTGGACGAGTGCCAGGAACGCGGCATGACCTTCGCCGTGCCGCTGAAGGTGACGATCCGCCTCGTCGTCTGGAACAAGGACCCCGAGACGGGCGTGAAGACCATCCGCGACATCAAGGAGCAGGAGGTCTACTTCGGCGACATCCCGCTGATGACCGAGAACGGCACGTTCATCATCAACGGGACCGAGCGCGTCATCGTCTCGCAGTTGCACCGCTCGCCGGGCGCGTTCTTCCACTCCGAGGACAAGACCCTGTACGTCGCGCAGATCATCCCGTACCGCGGGTCGTGGGTCGAATTCGAGTACGACGCGAAGAACCTGCTGTACGTGCGGATCGACCGGAAGCGCAAGTTCCCGGCCACGGTGTTCCTGCGCGCCCTCGGCCTGCAGAGCACCGAAGAGATCGTCCGGACCTTCTACACGGTCGATCGGCTGTACCTGAAGCCGAACGTCTACTGGACGGTGAACGAGAGCCTGGTCGGCCTGCGCGCCGGCGAGGACATCGAGATCAAGGGCTCGGACATCGTCATCCACAAGGGCAAGAAGATCACGAACTCCGCGATCGGCGCCCTGCGGAAGGCGGGCGTCGAGGCGGTGCGGATCGACGACACCGAGCTCGAGGGGGCGTTCGCGGCGCAGGACGTCGTGGACCAGTCCACGGGCGAGGTGCTGGTGCAGGCGAACGAGGAGCTGGCCGCGCGCCAGATCTCGATTCTCCAGGAGAAGGGCGTCGAGCGCGTCGACATCTTCTTCCCCGAGCGCGACGAGATCGGCTCGATCATCTCGCAGACGCTGCGCAAGGACACGATCCAGAACCACGTCCAGGCGCTCGTCGAGATCTACCGCCGGCTGCGGCCGGGCGACCCGCCCACCGAGGACAGCTCGCGGTCGCTGTTCGAGAACATGTTCTTCAACCCGCAGAAGTACGACTTCTCGCGCGTCGGCCGCCTGAAGCTGAACACGAAGCTCGGGCTGAACACGCCGCTCGACGAGAAGATCCTGCACCCGCAGGACTTCTACGAGGTCATCAAGTTCCTGCTGAAGCTGCGGCGCAACCCCGCGGCGGTGGACGACATCGACCACCTGGGCAACCGGCGCGTCCGCTCGGTCGGCGAGCTCCTCGAGAACCAGTTCCGCATCGGGCTGGTCCGCATGGAGCGCGCGATCAAGGAGAAGATGTCGGTCTACCAGGAAATGGCGACCGCCATGCCGCACGACCTGATCAACGCGAAGCCGGTCATGGCCGCGATTCGCGAGTTCTTCGGGTCGTCGCAGCTGTCGCAGTTCATGGACCAGACCAACCCGCTGTCGGAGGTCACGCACAAGCGGCGCCTCTCGGCCCTCGGGCCCGGCGGGTTGTCGCGCGAGCGCGCCGGGTTCGAGGTGCGCGACGTGCACCCGACCCACTACGGCCGCATCTGCCCCATTGAGACACCGGAAGGCCCGAACATCGGCCTGATCTCGTCGCTGTCGTGCTACTCGCGGATCAACGAGTTCGGCTTCATCGAGTCGCCCTACCGCAAGGTCAAGGACGGCCACGTGGTCGACTACGTGATGATCCACAACGGCGCCGGCACCCGGTTCAAGGCGGGCGAGATCGTCGAGGTCCGCGAGGCCGAGGAGGAGAACGCCCAGGCGAAGGCCAAGCGCAAGAAGCCGGCCGAGTGGGAGCCGTACTCCTTCTACCTCTCCGCGTGGGAGGAGGACCAGTACGTCATCGCCCAGGCCAACGTGGAGCTGGACAAGGACCTCCGCCTCATCCAGGAGCGGGTGAACGCCCGCAAGGAGGGCAACTTCATCCTGGCCCCGCGCGACACCGTGCAGTTCATCGACGTGTCGCCCAAGCAGCTCGTCTCCGTCGCCGCGTCGCTCATCCCGTTCCTCGAGCACGACGACGCGAACCGCGCGCTGATGGGGTCGAACATGCAGCGGCAGGCGGTGCCCCTGCTCCGCGCCCGCGCGCCGTTCGTCGGCACGGGCATGGAGTACATCACCGCCCGCGACTCGGGCGCCGTCGTCGTGGCCCGGCGCACCGGCACGGTCGACTACGTGGACAGCCAGCGCGTGGTCGTCCGGGTGCACGGCGAGGACGGCACCGTCAGCAAGGAGATGGGCGCCGACATCTACAACCTGACGAAGTTCAAGCGCTCGAACCAGAACACCTGCATCAGCCAGAAGCCGATCGTGCGGGTGGGCCAGGAAGTGGCCAAGGGCCAGGCGCTGGCCGACGGCCCGTGCACGGAGATGGGCGAGTTGGCGCTCGGCCGCAACGTGCTGGTCGCCTTCATGCCGTGGCGCGGCTACAACTTCGAGGACGCGATCCTCGTCTCCGAGCGGATGGTCAAGGACGACTACTACACGTCCATCCACATCGAGGAGTTCGAGATCGAGGCGCGCGACACCAAGCTCGGGCCCGAGGAGATCACCCGGGACATCCCGAACGTGCCCGAGAGCGCGCTGAAGGACCTCGACGACAGCGGCATCATCCGGATTGGCGCCTACGTGAAGTCGGGCGACATCCTGGTCGGCAAGGTCACGCCGAAGGGCGAGACGCAGCTGACGCCGGAAGAGAAGCTGCTGCGCGCCATCTTCGGCGAGAAGGCCGGCGACGTCCGCGACGCGTCGCTCGTCTGCCCGCCCGGCATCGAGGGCATCGTCGTCGGCGTGAAGATCTTCTCGCGGAAGGGCATCGAGAAGGACGAGCGCGCCAAGGCGATCGAGCAGGACGAGCTCGACATGATGGAGAAGAACCTCCAGGACGAGGTCCGCATCCTGCACGACGAGGTCAAGAAGCGCATGGTCCAGATGTTCCAGGGCCAGTCGCTCCGGTCGGACCTCTACGACGAGTACGGCCGCGAGAAGATCCTGAAGAAGGGCACCGAGCTCACGCCGGGGGTGCTCCAGGGCCTGTCCTACGAGTACATGGTGCGGCTGAAGGTGACCAGCGACGATTCGAGGCTGCAGGACGACATCCGCGACCTCGAGGAGCGGACCGAGCGGCAGGTGGAGGTGATCCGCCAGCTGTTCGAGGAGAAGAAGGAGAAGATCCGCCGCGGCGACGAGCTGCCGCCCGGCGTCATCAAGCTGGTCAAGACCTACGTCGCCATGAAGCGCAAGCTGTCGGTCGGCGACAAGATGGCCGGCCGGCACGGCAACAAGGGCGTCATCGCGCGCATCCTCCCCGAGGAGGACATGCCGCACCTGCCCGACGGCACCCCGGTGGAGATCGTGCTGAACCCCCTGGGCGTCCCGTCCCGCATGAACGTCGGGCAGATCCTCGAGACGCACCTCGGCTGGGCGGCCCACGCCCTCGGCCTCCACTTCGCGACGCCCGTGTTCGACGGCGCGACGGAGGGCGAGATCAAGACGTGGCTCGAGAAGTCCGGCCACCCCAAGACGGGCAAGACCCAGCTGTTCGACGGGATGACGGGCGAGAAGTTCGAGCAGGACGTGACGGTGGGCTACATCTACATGCTCAAGCTGTCGCACCTGGTCGACGACAAGATCCACGCCCGGTCGATCGGGCCGTACTCGCTGATCACCCAGCAGCCGCTGGGCGGCAAGGCGCAGTTCGGCGGCCAGCGGTTCGGCGAAATGGAGGTCTGGGCGCTCGAGGCGTACGGCGCCGCGCACATCCTCCAGGAGCTTCTCACCGCCAAGTCGGACGACGTGACGGGCCGCGCGAAGATCTACGAGGCGATCGTCAAGGGCGACGCGTCGTTCACGCCGGGGCTGCCCGAGTCGTTCAACGTCCTGATCCGCGAGCTGCAGTCGCTCTGCCTCGACGTGGAGCTGATCCCGCTGAAGAAGCGGCTGCCGCCGCCGGCGACGCCCCCCGCGGCGCCGGTGCTCGAGGAAGCGTAGGCACGAGGCACGAGAGGATGACGGGGCGCGGCGGTCCGCGCCCCTGCAGGGAACATAGATCAATGAAACCAAGCTTCCACGACAAGGGCGCGCTGATGGCGGACTTCGACGCCATCCGCATCAGCCTGGCGTCACCCGACCGGATCCTCGGATGGTCGCACGGCGAGGTCACCAAGCCGGAGACGATCAACTACCGGACCTTCAAGCCGGAACGGGACGGCTTGTTCTGCGCGAAGATCTTCGGCCCGATCACCGACTGGGAGTGCTTGTGCGGCAAGTACAAGCGCATGAAGCACCGCGGCGTGGTCTGCGACAAGTGCGGCGTCGAGGTGACGCAGGCCAAGGTGCGCCGCGAGCGCCTCGGCCACATCACGCTCGCGACGCCCGTCAGCCACGTCTGGTTCTTCAAGGGGCTGCCGAGCCGCATCGGCCACCTGCTCGACATCTCGCTGCGCGACCTCGAACGGATCCTCTACTTCGAGGCGTACGTGGTCGTCGACCCGGGTGACACCGACCTCAAGCAGAACCAGCTCCTCACCGAGGAGCAGTTCCGCAAGGCGCGCGAGGACTACGGCGTCGGCGCGTTCCGGGCGCAGATGGGCGCCGAGGCGATCAAGGAACTGCTGAAGCGGGTGGACGTCGAGCAGCTCGCGCTCGAGATGCGCGAGAAGATGCGGAAGGAGACGTCCGCGCAGAAGCAGCTGAAGTTCGCCAAGCGGCTGCGCGTGGTCGACTCGTTCCGCAAGTCGAGCAACCGGCCGGAGTGGATGATCCTGGACGTCATCCCGGTCATCCCGCCCGAGCTGCGCCCGCTGGTGCCCCTCGACGGCGGCCGGTTCGCGACCTCCGACCTGAACGACCTGTACCGCCGCGTCATCAACCGGAACAACCGGTTGAAGAAGCTGATCGAACTGAAGGCGCCCGACGTCATCATCCGCAACGAGAAGCGGATCCTGCAGGAAGCCGTCGACGCCCTGTTCGACAACGGCCGCCGCGGTCGCGTCCTGCGCGGCGCCAACAACCGGCCGCTCAAGTCGCTGTCCGACACGCTGAAGGGCAAGCAGGGGCGCTTCCGCCAGAACCTGCTCGGCAAGCGCGTCGACTACTCGGGCCGCTCGGTCATCGTCGTCGGCCCCGAGTTGAAGCTCAACCAGTGCGGGCTGCCGAAGAAGATGGCGCTCGAGCTGTTCAAGCCGTTCATCTACAACAAGCTCGAGCAGCGCGGCCTCGTCGCCACCATCAAGCAGGCGAAGGAGATGGTGGAGAAGGCCAGCCCCGAGGTGTGGGACGTCCTCGAGGAGGTCATCCAGGAGCACCCGGTCCTCCTGAACCGCGCGCCGACGCTGCACCGCCTGGGCATCCAGGCGTTCGAGCCGGTGCTGGTCGAGGGCAAGGCGATCCGGATCCACCCGCTGGTCTGCACGGCGTTCAACGCCGACTTCGACGGCGACCAGATGGCGGTGCACATCCCGCTGTCGCCCGAGGCGCAGATCGAGGCGTCGGTGCTGATGATGTCGTCGAACAACATCCTGTCGCCGGCCAACGGGGCGCCGATCGCGATCCCGTCGCAGGACATCGTCCTCGGTTGCTACTACCTGACCAAGGCGCGGCCGAACGCGAAGGGCGAGGGCCGCGCGTTCAGCAACATCGACGACGTGGTGCTCGCGCTGCAGGCGGGCGAGGTGGAGACGCTGACGCCGATCCGCCTGCGTTACAGCGGGCCGATCATGGACCTGGCCGCCAGCCGCGACGACCAGGACGTGCTCCACGCCGAGATCCAGCAGGTCGACAACAAGATCGTCAACACCACGGTCGGCCGCGTCATCTTCAACGACGCGCTGCCGAAGCAGGTGCCGTACGTGAACGGCCTGCTGAAGCGGAAGGGGCTGCAGCAGCTGGTGAACCGCTGCTACCTCGACTTCGGCCACCAGTTGACGGTCGAGATGCTCGACAGCCTGAAGAACCTCGGGTTCCTCTACGCCACGCGGTCGGGTCTGTCGATCGGCATCGACGACCTGGTCATCCCGAGCGAGAAGCCGGCGCTCGTCGACGCGGCGCGCGAAGAGGTCATCAAGGTCGAGCAGCAGTACCTCGAAGGCGCGATCACCAACGGCGAGCGCTACAACAAGGTCATCGCCATCTGGTCGGACGTCACCGAGAAGATCGCCGACGAGATGTTCACCGAGATGGGCGAGATGGACAGCGAGGGCCGGAGCTTCAACGCGGTCTACATCATGGCCGACTCCGGCGCCCGCGGTTCGAAGCAGCAGATCCGGCAGCTCGCCGGCATGCGCGGCCTGATGGCCAAGCCGTCGGGCGAGATCATCGAGACGCCGATCACGTCGAACTTCCGCGAAGGCCTCACGGTGCTGCAGTACTTCATCTCGACGCACGGCGCCCGCAAGGGGCTGGCCGACACCGCGCTGAAGACCGCGGACTCGGGCTACCTCACCCGCCGGCTCGTGGACGTGGCTCAGGATGTCATCATCTCGGAGCCCGACTGCGGCACGCTCGACGGCATCGAGGCGAAGGCCATCATCGAGAGCGGCGAGATCATCGAGGCGCTGCGCGACCGGATCGTCGGCCGCGTGTCGCTCGAGAAGATCGTCGACCCGGTGACCGCCGAGGTGATCGTGGACGCGAACGAGGAGATCACCGAGGAGCTGGCGTCGAAGACGCAGGACGCCGGCGTCGAGAAGGTGAAGATCCGTTCCGTGCTGACGTGCGCGTCGCGCCGCGGCGTGTGCTCGCGCTGCTACGGCCGCGACCTCGCGTCGGGCAAGCTCGTCGAACTCGGCCAGGCCGTCGGCGTCATCGCCGCCCAGTCGATCGGCGAGCCCGGCACGCAGCTCACGATGCGGACGTTCCACATCGGCGGCACGGCGTCGCGCGTCACCGAGCAGTCGACGCAGGAGGCCAAGAACGCCGGGATCGTGCGCTTCCAGGGGATCCAGGTCGTCGAGGCGAAGAGGGACAACCGCCTCGTCGTCATGAACCGGACCGGGTCGATCGTCGTGCAGGACTCGAAGGGCCGCGACCGCGAGCGGTACCCGATCGTCTACGGCGCGCGTCTGCAGGTGCACGACGGCCAGCACGTCGAGCAGGGCCAGGTCCTGGTCGAATGGGACCCCTACACCTCGTCGATCCTCACGGAAGAGGGCGGCGTCGTGCGGTTCAAGGACATCATCGAGGGCGTGACGGTGCACGAGGACACCGACGAGGTGACCGGCCTGTCGCGCTACATCATCGTCGACTCGCCCGACGAGAAGAAGCAGCCGGCGGTCGAGATCCGCAAGGCGGACGGCAAGACGTCCCTGCGGAAGTACCACATGCCGTCGCGCGCGCACTTGATGATCAGCGACGGCGAGATGGTCGAGGCCGGCCAGGTGCTGGCCAAGATCCCGCGCGAGACCACGAAGACCAAGGACATCACGGGCGGCCTGCCGCGCGTCGTCGAGCTGTTCGAGGCGCGGAAGCCGCGCGACCCGGCGGTCATCTCCGAGATCGACGGCGTCGTCAAGTACGGCCCGACGGTCAAGGGCCTCCGCAAGATCCTCATCGCGCCCGACGAGCCGGGCGCCGAGGAACGCGAGTATTCCGTGCCGCGCGGCATCCACGTGAACGTGCAGGAAGGCGAGCACGTGCACGCGGGCGACCCGCTCATGGACGGCCCGCGCAACCCGCACGACATCCTGAGCGTCCTCGGCGAGAAGGAGCTGCAGGCCTACCTCGTCAACGAGATCCAGGAGGTCTACCGGCTGCAGGGCGTGAACATCAACGACAAGCACATCGAGGTGATCTCCCGGCAGATGATGCGGTGGGTCAAGGTCGAGAAGGAAGTCGGAGACACCGAGTTCCTGATCGACGAGGTCGTGGACCGGTTCCGCTTCCTCGAGGAGAACGAGCGGGTGCTGGCGGCCGGCGGGCGGCCCGCCGAGGGCCGGCCGATCCTCCTCGGGATCACCAAGGCGTCGCTCTCGACCGAGTCGTTCATCTCGGCCGCGTCGTTCCAGGAAACGACGCGCGTCCTCACCGAAGCGTCGATTTCGGGCAAGGTGGACTACCTCCGCGGCCTGAAGGAGAACGTGACGATGGGCCGGCTGATCCCGGCGGGCACGGGCTTCGAGTACTACCGGAACGTGCGGATTCCGGCGGACGAGCCGCCGCCGCCGCCGCCGCCGACCGAGGAGGAGCTCGAGCTCGAACGCGAGATGGAGTACTTCGTCGAGCCCGAAGAGGGTGTGCTGCCCCGCGGGGCGGGCGGGGACCTGGGAGAGTAGGGCAGGCGTCCCGCCTGTCAGTGAGAATGTGGGGCGGGTCTTCAGACCCGCCAGCGAACAGTCACAGGGGCGAGGGTTCTCACGGAATCCTCGCCCTTTTTCCATGTACGCCCTGCATGCTGACAACGATTGTGGGGAAGACGGGAGGCACACCAGGCGGTGGTGTCCCGCCGGCCTGGAGCGTCCGGCGGTCCTTCGCGAGACACCGGTCCATCTGCCGCGGACTCATGGCACGCAGCTTCCGCTCGGTCTTCCTTCCTCCTATCGGTGGGTAACCCGACTTTTGGCGCGACCATCCCTCCGTGGGTAACACTTTAGGCGGCGCGATACGGACCTGTCGGAAACCACCCGCCGTGCTGTAGAATGTCGGCCCGTAGGGAGCCGGAACCTGGACTTGTAGCGGACACAGGAGATCTTCCATGAAGTCATCCCGACGCACGTTTCTCGAGGGCGGGCTGGTTCTGCCGGCGCTGGCCGCGTTGAGGCCGGAATCCGGCCTCGTGGTGCAGAAGCCGGCCGCCGAGCCGAAGTTGGTCTACGGCAGTCTGGGAAAGACGGGCCTCAAGGTCACGCGGTTGGCGTTCGGCTGCATGACCACCTCGGACCCGAGTGTCATCGAGAAGGCTGCCGATCTCGGCATCAACCTGTTCGATTCGGCCCGCGTGTACCAGGGCGGGAACAACGAACGCATGGTCGGAACGGCCCTGAAGAAGTACCGCAGCAAGGTCTACGTCACCAGCAAGACGCTGGCGAACGACAAGCAGCAGGCGCTCGCGGACCTCGACACGAGCCTGCGCGAGATGCAGACCGACCACCTGGACATCTGGTACCTGCACAGCCGCGGCGCCGTCTCCTCCGTCAACGACGGGTTGCTCGAAGCGCAGAACGAAGCCAAGAAGGCGGGGAAGATCCGCTTTGCCGGGGTGAGTTTTCACGGCGGGCACGCGGAAGTCATGCCTGCCTTCCAGAAGATGAATCACTTCGACGTGTTCCTCATCAGCTACAACTACGCGATGGGCAACGCGATCGACCCCCTGATCGAAAGTGCCCGCAAGGCCGGCATCGGGATCGTGGCCATGAAGGGTCTGGCAGGCGGCGTGAAGCCCACCGTCCGGTCCTACGTCGTGCCGCCCGAAAAGCTCAATCTCCTCACCCGGGCAGGCGCGCCGATCGCGGCGCTGAAGTGGGTCCTGAAGAACAAGAACGTGGACACGATCATCCCCAGCATCACGGACATGGAGCAGCTCGACGAGAACATCCAGGCGATGTCGGCTCCGTACAGCGACAAGGACGACCGGTTGCTGGTGGCCCGCCTGGAGGACATCAAGGACTGGTACTGCCGCATGTGCGGCACCTGCGAGGGCACGTGTGCGAAAGGCTTGCCCGTGGCCGACATGCTGCGGTTCACGATGTACGCCCAGAACTACGGTCAGTTTTCGCTGGGCCGCGACAGCTTCCGCGGGCTGCCGCGTGAAGTGACAGCCGTCCGGTGCTCCGACTGCTCCTCCTGTTCCGTGAAGTGCCCGAATGGCGTGCAGGTGGCGTCTCGCCTGGCGCACGCCCAGGAACTGTTCGCATAACGTTCAGCGTTCGGCCATTCACACAGGGGCGAGGTGGCAGCGCGGTTCGAGCGGATTGAGGATCTCGAGGCTGCGCTGCCGCCCGACTACTTCCACCGCGTGCCGCTGCCGTGGGAAGCCGCGTTCCTCGCGGGGCGGTCGTTCGTGATCTACCGCCGGCGCGGGGGCCAGCGCCGGTCGCCGTTGCCCGACTTCTACATCGGCGCCCACGCGCTCGTGGACGGGCTGACGCTGCTGACGCGCGCCCCGGCGCGGTATCGCACGTTCTTCCCGAAGCTCCGCCTCGTCGCGCCGTGACACGGGGCGCAGGCGTCCGCGCTACTTGGAGACGCTCGCCTTTGCAGCAGGTTGCCGGCGTCCTTGCAGAACAGCGAGCGAACCCCACCGCTCTGCCGACGAGCGGACTGCGACTGTGGGGTTCTCGCCCGCAACAGGCGCCGGCGACGGCCGCATGAGGTAAACTGCACCTCGCCCGGCGATTGCGGAGACCGGTCGGCGCCCGGACGCCCTGCGAGCGCCGGTTCTCAAACAGCGGGAGGACCACATGTTCACTTCGATGGCATTGTTGCTTGGCCTGCTCGCCTCGTTGCAGGCACCTGCGGCCGCACCGCCGCCCGGACCTCCGCCCGTTCCGACGCCATCCGCGCTCTCGTCCGACTCCAGCGGCTGGATCGACCTCCTCGCCGACCCTGGCCTGAAGTCGTGGACTCGCGTGTCGCTGCCGTCGGGCTTTGGTGGCAAGTTGCCCGCCGGCGACGTCTCCGCACCGTCCCCGTGGAAGTTCGACGCCGCCCGGCACATCCTCGTCTGCGAGGGCGACAAGGCGGGGCACGAGCTGTTCCGCTACGCGCGGGAAGCCGGCGATTTCGTCCTCCACGCCGAGTGGCGCTACGCCGGGCCACCCGACGAGAAGGCGTACAACAGCGGATTCTTCACGCGCGCCAACGCGGACGGAACACTCTATATCCAGGCGCAGACCGGTGCCGGGGGCGGATACCTCTTCGGTGCGTCCCTCGTGGACGGCAAGCCAGCCCGCGTGAATGGCCGCGACAAGATGGCGGAGAACCGCGTGAAGCCCGCCGGGGAATGGAACGTGTACGAGGTGCGCGCGGTCGGGAAGACAATGACGCTGTGGGTGAACGGAGCAGTGGTCAACGAGCTCTCGAATCTCGAGCTGTCGCGCGGCTACATCGGCCTTGAGGCCGAGGGCTACCTGGTCGAGTTCCGCAACCTGAAGCTCAAGGTGCTCGACGCGAAGTAGCGGGCACGCCGTGGGCTCGGGGCTACCGCCGCCATTCTCGTCAGGATGCGGTCAGTACGCGCGGAGAGTCGGCAGCGTCCGCCATGCGCTATGATCGCGGAGACGGGCCACGACCTCGAGCCAGAATCCCTAACCCTTACGCCTGACGCCCGAGACCACGATGCCGACGCCCAGGATGATCGTTCGCAAGCACCCCAACTCGAAGATGTGCCTCGTGTGCGGCCTGAAGAACGTCGGCGGGCTGCACGCGTCGTTCCACGAAGCGGAGACCGGCGAGCTCGTGGCGCTGTTCACCGCGCGCGACGAACACCAGAGCTACCCTGGCCGTGTCCACGGCGGCATCATCACCGCGCTGCTCGACGAGACCATCGGCCGCGCGATCATGAACGGGAACCACGACGACGTGTGGGGCGTGACCGTGGAGTTCACGACGAAGTTCAAGAAGCCGGTACCCATCGGCGTCGAGCTGCGGGTCGTCGGCCGGATCGTGAGCGAGGAGGGGCGGGTCTTCGCCGGCACCGGCGAGATCCTGCTGCCCGACGGCGAGGTGGCCGCCAGTGGCGAGGGGAAGTACGTGAAGCTGCCCCTGAGCCGCATCGCCGACTTCGACGCCGAGGAGCAGGAGTGGCGGGTGGCCGCGCTGCCGACCGACCCCGAGACGATCTCCCTGCCATAGCCGCCGCCGGCAGCGTCGCGTCGCAGGGGCGACGCGGTACTCGAGCGCGGGCTGCGCTGTCGGGCCGCGGTCGGATCGCCCCGCAAGGCGGGTCTTCGCGAGGCACCCTCCCACCGCGGGCGTTCGGGAATCGGCGGCCTCCTATTTAGTGAAACGGTGCGCGCCTTTGTAGTAGACTCCCGGCAAAAGCCGCCGTTCCGCCCGAACCGGTACGCACATGCTCGAAGCCTTCGCGCTGACCGATCCCGGCCTCGTCCGCCAGGGAAACGAGGACGGGTACATCTGCGATCAAACGCTCGGGCTGTTCGTCGTCGCCGACGGGATGGGGGGACACTCGGCCGGCGAGGTGGCCTCGCGGCTCGCCATCGAGACGGTGGACGGCTTCATCCGCCGGTCTTGCGAGAATCCCGACTTTGCCTGGCCCTACGGCGTCGACCAGCAGCTCACCCTGACGGGCAACCGGCTCCGCACGGCGATTCACCTGGCCAACCGGCGCGTCTTCCGCGCGTCGGAAAGCAACGACGACTACGCCGGCATGGGCACCACGCTCACCGGCATGCTGGTGACGGACGGTCACGCCGCCTTCGGCCACGTCGGCGACAGCCGGTTGTACGCCCTGACCCCGGAGGGGTTCAGCCAGGTGACGCACGACGACACCTGGGTGGCCACGATCCTCGCGAACGACCCGAGCATCACGGCGGCGGACATCGCCCGGCATCCGATGCGGCACGTCCTGACCAACGTCGTCGGCGCCCGAGACGAGGTCGAGGTCCAGGTGGGCGAGATCCGCCTCGCGCCGGAGAGCCTGTTCCTGCTGTGCAGCGACGGTCTGCACGGGATGATCGAGGACGGCGGGGTCGAGCGGTGCCTGAGAGCTGGCGGCCCGCTCGAGAGCATGGGGAGGACACTCGTCCAGGCGGCGCTCGATGGCGGCGGCCACGACAACGTGACGGTGGTGTTGGTGAGGAACGCCCGAGAAGGATGAGTCACAGGCTGCGCCCACCCCCGCCGCTCTGCCGTCTCCCCGCGGAGTTCATCGTGGCATGAGACGCCCACCCGTCCGGCTGTTCTCGGTCGCTGCCGCGGCATTCCTGGCGTGCTCGTCGATGCCGGCGGCGCAGGACGCCACGTCCGAGGGATTCGCCCGCCGGCAGTACGACAGCGGCCTCGCCTTCCTGCGCGAGCAGAAGTTCGCCGAGGCGCTCGAGGACTTCCAGGCCGTCATCGACTCCTACCCGACGAGCCGCGTGGCCGATGCCGCCCTGCTGCAGATCGCGGAGTACCACTTGGACGTTGCCGGCGACGTGGCCGCCGCTCAGGCCGCGGTCGACACGCTCCAGAAGAGATACGCCACCAGCGAGAGCGGTCCGATGGCCCTCGTGCTGGCGGGCCGAATCGCGGCGATGAAGGGCGACACCGACTCGGCGCTCGCCAGCTACGACCGCGTGCCGCGGTTGTTCCCGGGATCGGACGCCGTGCCGGCGTCGATCTACCACGCCGGCGAGGCGCTTCGTCTGGCCCACCGCGACGACGACGCGGTGCTGCGCTACCGGCAGGTGTCCTCGGACTACCCGCAGTCCTCTTGGGCGCCGCGGGCGCTGCTCGGCGAAGCTCGCTGCCTGGTCCTGACGGGCAGGGCCCCTCGCGCGATGGACCTGCTGCAGCGCCTGCGCCAGCGTTTCCCCGGAACGCCCGAAGCCGCCACGGCGATCTCGTGGAACACGCTCCTCTACCGCCTCTATCTGCGGACACCCGCGCGGCCCGCCTACCAGTTCGTGCCCTCGAGGTCGATGGCCGGTGCCGCGGGAAGACTGAAGGAGATCCAGGCTCTCGCCGTCGGCCCGACCGGCACGCTGTACGCGTCGAACCGTTCCAGCGTCCTCCTGTTCGACTCGACCGGGAAGATGATGCCGGCCCTCGCTGCCAACGATGCGCGCGCGATCCTGTTCGACCGCTCGGGCCGTCCGATCGTGGTCTGCAAAGGAGGGATCGTTGCGCCCGGCTCGGGAGCCCGGGGCCTCGGCGTTCCGAAGACCGACGGCTCGCCGCGCACGATCGACGACATCGCGAGCGGGGTCATCACCTCGACGGGAGACTTGTTGATCGCCGACAGGAACGCGAAGAACATCGCGAGGGTCTCGGCTGCCGGCAGGCCCGTCGCGCCCTTCGCCCCGGCCTCTTCGCGGCGGCTGGCGATCGACGCCACCGACCGCGTGGCCTCGCTCGATCAGGACGGCAACGGCGTGACGCTGCTCGAGCACGACGGCCGCCTGCGCGCCAGGATCCCGTCGCGTGGCCAGGGCTACGCACTGGACAACCCGGCCGACATCGCCGTCGACGCTCTCGGCCACGTCTACGTGCTCGATCGGGACCGCGCGGGCGTCTTCGTCTTCTCGCAGGCGGATCAGCCGCGCCTGATCGCGGCCTTCAGCCTCCCGCCGAAATCGCCCGGCTACTTCCGCAAGGCCGTCTGCTTCGCCCTCGATTCCGCCGGGCGCCTGTACATCTACGACGACGACACCGGGACGATCCGGGTGTACCAGTGAGAAGACTCGCGACGGCCGTCCTCCTCTGTCTGCTTGCCGGCGCCGGCCCTCTGCCGGCGCAGGCGCCGACCGAAGCCCAGCTCGGTCTCGCGCGCGCCCAGTTCGAGGCCTCGAACTACGAGGCGGCCGCCGCGTCGCTCGATCAGCTGATTGCGTCGCTCGCGCCGCTGGCCCCGAAAGACCGGGTGGCGGCGGGGCTGCTCGCGGCCGCCTACGAATGGCGGGCGCGCTCGCGGTTCCAGCTGGGGAGCGCCGAGGGCGCGAATGCCGACTTCCGGGCGCTGCTCAAGGCGGCGCCCGGCTATGCGCTCACGGGCCAGGTCCCGCCGCGCGTCGCCCGCCTGTTCGAGGACGCCCGCAAGGCGAGCCTCGGCAAGATGATCCTCAACCTGTCTCCCCCCGATGCCGACCTCGAGTTCGACGGCGTGCCGTTCACGCCGTCCGCCGGCGAGATCCCGATGGCGGTGGGGTCGCACACGATCAGCGGCCGACGGACGGGCTGCCGCTCGGTGTCGCAGACGTTCACCGTCGTGGCGGGCGCGACGACCGAGGTCGTCCTGACGCTCGAGCGTGTTTCGGCGGCGGTCGGTACTGGTGACCTCGCCTGTCGGCGTCGAGATCCTGGTGGATGGGGTCTCGCGGGGCCGCAGCGAGCCCGGCGCCCTCACCCCGCAGTGGACGGAGCCGGTTGCGAAGCTCGGCCTGGCGCGGAACGCCGTTTCGAAACCATTCGTCGTCGACGATCTGGCTCCCGGCGAGCACTCGGTCGAGTTCATCCGCGACTGCCACGTCAAGGTGGCCAGGCAGGTGGTGATCGACAAGCCGGCGGACTACGTGCTGGACCCCGTGAAGCTCGACAGGGCCGTGGCGTCGCTGTACGTCGACTCCGCACCGCCGGGCGCCACCGTGCTGCTCGACGGGCGACCTCGCGGTCCGGCGCCGCTCTCGGTTGACGACGTCTGCGAGGGCAGCTATGTCGTGGAGCTGCGGTCGGCGTGGGGAAGGTACGTCGAGCGCGTCACCGCGCGTCCCGGCGACAAGCTGACCGTGCGGGGCGCGCTGCGGCCGGCCGTTGCCCTGCTGTCGGTCACCGGCCTGCCCGAAGGTGACAGGGGGACTGACCTCCGACTCGCGGTCGAGCGTTCGTTCGCTGCGTCGAAGACGATGACGCTGTTCGGACCGCCAACCGAGACGGTGCAGCAGGCCCTCGCGAGCGGGGCGCTCTCGCCCGGCTGGCTCGCCTTCGACCGCCGCCGGCGCCCGCTGGGGCCGACGGCCTCCGCCATCACGCCCGCCTCCCGCCTCGAAATCGGCGTTCGCCTGGCCAAGGCCCTCGATGTGCAGGGCATCGCCGAGTTGACGGCGAAGCCCGGCGGAGAACGAGGGCAGTTCCTGCTCAGCGTCCTGGCGGCCGGCAGTTCGGAGCCGGATGTCCTCGAACTGAACCTGGAGGACCCCTCGTCGGTGAACGCCGCCGTCGCCCGTCTCGACCAGGTGCCGTCGATGTATCGGCCGTTCGTTGGACTGGCGGTGGCCGACGTGCTCGACGTGGCGGGTGCGGTGGTCACGGCGGTCGGCGCGGACGGTGCCGCCGTCAAGGCCGGCCTGGCTCCCGGCGACGTCATCACCACGGTCGACAACCAGGCTGTCGCCGACGGCGGCGGCTTTTCGGCGATCGTGGCGCGGCACAAGGCCGGCGACGCGTTGACGCTCGAGGTGACCGACAACGCCGGGATGGCGAAGACCGCCTCGCTGGCCGTCACGATGGCACCGCGGCTCGTCGCGATGAACGACCAGTCGCTGCCGTTCAACGTCCTGTCGATCACCCTGCGGTCGCGCCTCTCCCAGCCGGGGGCCCCGGCCGACCCCGTCGTTCGCCTCAACCTGGCCGTCGCGCTGATGCGGCTGGGCAACTGGTCCGAAGCTCGAGCCGAACTGTCGACGACCAGGATGGCGGCCGGCCCCGGCGTGTCCAACGGCACCGTTCAGTACCTGCTCGGGCTCTGCCACGCGGCGTTGGGCCAGCCGGCGGAGGCCGAGAAGGCGTGGCGGGCGGCGGCTGCCGACTCGGAAAGCCTGCTGACCGAGGACGGGCCTTCTGTGAAGGAACTCGCAGAGCGCAAGCTGGCCGGCGGGCTGAAGTAGGCTTGCCCGGGGAGGGTCGATCTCCGAGGTGTTGGGGGGGCGAGATGGCCGCGCGGGCGGTCGCGTTGGTCCGGGCTTGGTCCGGGCTCTTGCGCCGTCACAGCACCCGTGTTATATTCGTTAGGTTCTCCGGCGCTAGGAAACCCTATCTAGCGTACGGACCGCACGAAGCGGGCGAGCAGGGACAGAGAACGCGGTGTCCCTGTGCCCCTTCCAATCCGCGGTTTTGACCGCCTCCCGTGGCGGTCGCAAGCCTGCGGCGCGACATCACATTTTTATAGGGTAACCGTCCCGGGTGCCAAGCGCCGGCGACAGAACGCCGGCAGCCGCTTCTAGGCCTGGGACAACGCAAGGCCATCGCGCCAAAGCCCGAAAGGGCGGAAGCGGAGGCCGTTCTCGTTGGGGGGACGCGGGCCAGTGTCCGCGCGCCGCGAGCGGCGGCGCCGTTTTCCCGAGGACGGAGTGACCGTGCCGACTATCAGCCAGCTGGTTCGCAAGGGCCGCGCGCAGATCGCGGTGAAGACCAAGAGCCCGGCGCTGCAGGACAACCCGCAGAAGCGCGGTGTCTGCGTGCGCGTGTTCACCCAGACCCCGAAGAAGCCGAACTCGGCCCTCCGCAAGGTGGCCCGCGTCCGGTTGACCAACGGGATCGAGGTGACGACCTACATTCCCGGCGTGGGCCACAACCTGCAGGAGCACTCGCTGGTGCTGATCCGTGGCGGCCGCGTCAAGGACCTGCCGGGCGTCCGCTACCACGTAGTGCGCGGGACGCTGGACGCGGTTGGCGTCCAGGGCCGCAAGCAGGGCCGGTCGAAGTACGGCGCGAAGCGGCCGAAGGCGTAGGCGGGATTCGGGAGCCAGGATGCGCCTGACTCCTGACTCCCGGCTCCTGAATCCTACTAGCGAAGCGTAAGAGAGCCATATGCCACGCAGACGAGAGATTGCCAAGCGGGAAATTGCGCCGGATCCGGTCTACAGCAGCTCCCTCGTGACGAAGTTCGTGAACACGGTCATGAGCGGCGGCAAGCGCAGCACGGCCGAGCAGATCCTCTACCACAGCTTCGACCTCATCAAGGAGCGGACCGGCGACGATCCCCTGAAGGTGTTCAAGAAGGCGATCGACAACGTCAAGCCGAGCCTCGAGGTCAAGTCGCGGCGCGTGGGCGGCTCCAATTACCAGGTGCCGATCGAGGTGAATCCGAACCGCCGCCTGTCGCTCAGCATCCGCTGGCTGGTCGGCTACGCCCGCTCGCGGGGCGACGGCAAGACCATGGAAGAGAAGCTGGCCAACGAACTGATGGACGCGGCGAATCTGCGCGGCGGCGCGGTGAAGAAGCGAGAAGACACGCATCGGATGGCGGAAGCCAACAAGGCCTTCGCCCACTATCGCTGGTAACTTGGAGCGGCCCGGGGCCGGGCTCGCGGCATCGGGCCGCGTAGCCGGCCGCAAGCCGAACGTCGCAGGCCGCAGGCCGGAGAGCGTCAGACCTTCAATGCCTCGTGCAGTTCCGCTCGATCGCACTCGGAACATCGGCATCATGGCCCACATCGATGCCGGTAAGACCACCACCACGGAACGGATCCTGTTCTATACCGGGATTACGTACAAGATTGGTGAGGTCCACGAGGGCACGGCCGTGATGGACTGGATGGAGCAGGAGCAGGAGCGCGGCATCACGATCACGTCGGCCGCGACGACCTGCATCTGGCGCGACCACCGCATCAACATCATCGACACGCCGGGCCACGTCGACTTCACGGCCGAGGTCGAGCGCTCGCTGCGCGTCCTCGACGGCGCCGTGGCGGTCTTCGACGCCGTCTCCGGCGTCGAGCCCCAGTCCGAAACGGTCTGGCGGCAGGCCGACAAGTACCGCGTCCCCCGCATCTGCTTCGTCAACAAGATGGACCGCGTCGGCGCCGACTTCCGCTCCTGCCTCGAGCAGATCGAGCGGAAGTTGCAGGCGAATCCCGTCGCCATCCAGTTGCCGATCGGGTCCGAGGAGCACTTCGCCGGCGTCATCGACCTGATCGGGATGCGCGCCATCCGCTACAAGGACGAGACGCTGGGCGCCGAGTACCTCGTCGAGGACATCCCGGCCGACCTGCTCGACGAAGCCAGGCACTACCGCGAGATCTCGATCGAGAAGGCCACCGAGGCCGACGACGCGCTGCTCGAGAAGTACGTGGCGGGCGCGCCCATCTCCGAGGACGAGATCAAGGCCGCCATCCGCAAGCGCGCCGTCCGGTCGGTCCGCCAGGAGAAGCGGCCGTTCGTGCCGGTCATCTGCGGGTCGGCCTTCAAGAACAAGGGCGTCCAGCCGATGCTCGACGCCGTGGTCGATTTCCTGCCGTCGCCGGTGGACATCCCGCCGGTCATCGGCCTCGACCCGCGCAAGGCCGAGGAAACGCAGGTCGAGCGTCCCGCTTCCGACCAGGCGCCGTTCTCCGCGCTGGCGTTCAAGATCATGACCGACCCGTTCGTCGGTCAGCTCGCGTTCATCCGCGTCTACTCGGGCGTCATGGCGTCGGGCTCGATGGTCTTCAACGCGACCAAGGGCAAGACCGAGCGCGTCGGCCGCCTGCTGAAGATGCACGCGAACAAGCGCGAGGAGATCAAGGAAGTCTACGCCGGCGACATCGCCGCCGCGGTGGGTCTTCGCAGCGTCACCACGGGCGACACGATCTGCGACGAGAAGAAGCCGGTCGTGCTCGAGTCGATGGTCTTCCCCGAGCCGGTCATCACGCTCGCCATCGAGCCGCGCACCAAGGCCGACCAGGAAAAGCTGGGCCAGGGGCTCGGAAAGCTGCAGGCCGAGGACCCGACCTTCCGCGTGCAGACCGACCAGGACACCGGCCAGGTCGTCATCCGCGGGATGGGCGAACTGCACCTCGAGATCATCGTCGACCGCCTGAAGCGCGAGTTCGGCGTCGAGGCGAGCGTCGGCCGCCCGCAGGTCGCCTACAAGGAGACCCTCACCCAGGCCGCGCAGGCCGAGGGCCGCTACGTGCGGCAGACCGGCGGCCGTGGTCAGTACGGGCACGTCAAGATCCGGCTCGCGCCGCGCAAGCCGGGCGAGGGCTTCGTCTTCGAGAACAAGATCATCGGCGGGGCGATTCCGCGCGAGTACATCAAGCCGGTCGAGGAGGGCATCCGCGAGGCGCTCTCGGGCGGCGTGCTGGCCGGCTACCCGGTGGACGATGTCGGCATCGAGCTCTACGACGGGTCGTTCCACGAGGTGGACTCGTCCGAGATGGCGTTCAAGATTGCCGGTTCGATGGCCTTCAAGGAGGCCGCCAAGCACGCCGCGCCGGTGCTCCTCGAGCCGGTGATGAAGGTGGAAGTGGTGGTGCCCGAGGAGTACATGGGCGACATCATGGGAGATATCAGCGCACGCCGCGGGCGCATCGTCTCGATGGAAGCCCGGGGCGGCACGCAAATCGTGAACGCGAGGGTGCCGCTGTCGGAGATGTTCGGGTACGCCACCGACCTGCGGTCGCGCACCCAGGGCCGTGCGACCTACACGATGCACTTCGAACGATACGAGCAGGCGCCCCAGAACGTGAGCGAAGAGGTCGTCGCTCGCATTCAGGGCAGATGAGCGGAGACGCACTTCAATGGCGAAAGAAAAATTCGATCGTACGAAACCGCACGTGAACGTTGGGACGATCGGGCACATCGACCACGGGAAGACGACGTTGACGGCGGCGCTGACGAAGGTGGCGGCGGACAAGGGGTGGGCGAAGTACGTGTCGTACGACGAGGTGGCGAAGGCGTCGGAGTCGCAGGGCCGGCGGGATGCGACGAAGATCCTGACGATTGCGACGAGCCACGTGGAGTACAGCTCGGCGAACCGGCACTACGCGCACGTGGACTGCCCGGGGCACGCGGACTACATCAAGAACATGATCACGGGCGCGGCGCAGATGGACGGGGCGATCCTGGTGGTGTCGGCGGTGGACGGGCCGATGCCGCAGACGCGGGAGCACGTGCTGCTGGCGCGGCAGGTGAACGTGCCGTGCGTGCTGGTGGCGCTCAACAAGGTGGACGCGGTGGACGACCCGGAGCTGCTGGACCTGGTGGAGCTGGAGGTGCGGGAGCTGCTGAGTTCGTATGGGTTCCCGGGGGACGACCTGCCGGTGGTGCGGGTGTCGGCGCTGAAGGCACTGGAGGGGGACGCGGAGGGGGTGGCGGGGATCATGAACCTGCTGGCGGCGCTGGACAGTTACGTGCCGCTGCCGGCGCGGGAGATCGACAAGCCGTTCCTGATGCCGATCGAAGACGTGTTCTCGATCTCGGGGCGGGGGACGGTGGTGACGGGGCGGGTGGAGCGGGGGCAGGTGAAGGTCGGTGAGGAAGTGGAGATCATCGGGTTCCGGCCGACGATGAAGAAGGTGGTGACGGGCGTGGAGATGTTCCGCAAGCTGCTGGACGCGGGGGTGGCGGGCGACAACATCGGGGTGCTGCTGCGGGGGCTGGAGAAGACGGAAGTGGAGCGGGGGCAGGTGCTGGCCAAGGGCGGGTCGATCACGCCGCACACGAAGTTCAAGGCGGAGGTGTACGTCCTGTCGAAGGAAGAGGGCGGGCGGCACACGCCGTTCTTCAACGGCTACCGGCCGCAGTTCTACCTGCGGACGACGGACGTGACGGGGTCGATGTTCCTGCCGGAAGGCGTGGAGATGGTGATGCCGGGGGACAACACGAGCATCCGGGCGGAGCTGATCACGCCGGTGGCGATCGAGAAGGGGTCGAAGTTCGCCATCCGCGAAGGCGGCCGCACGGTGGGCGCCGGCACGGTGACGGAAATTCTGGAGTAGTTCGCGGGATTCGGGATTCGGGATTCAGGATTCGGTGGAATGCCTGGCTCCTGAATCCTGGCTCCTGAATCCTGATAGCAGCGAGCGAAGCGAGCCAGTATGTCAACACAGTTTGGCGACAAGATTCGCATCCGGCTGAAGGCGTACGACGCCCGGGTGCTCGACCAGTCGACGGCCGAGATCGTCAATACGGCCCGGCACACGGGCGCCCGGCTGGCCGGCCCGATCCCGCTGCCGACCGAGAAGAACAAGTGGACGGTGCTCCGCTCGCCCCACGTCGACAAGAAGTCGCGCGAGCAGTTCGAGATCCGGACCCACAAGCGCCTGATCGACATCTTCGAGCCGACCTCGCAGACCGTCGACGCGCTGATGAAGCTCGACCTGCCCGCGGGCGTGGACGTCGAGATCAAGGCGTTCGGCAAGGACAGCCGGAAGTAACGAAGGATTCAGGAGTCGGGATTCGGGAGTCAGTGGCCGGGATTCGGACGTGACGCACCGAATCCCGGCTCCTGACTCCCGAATCCTGGCTCCGAGACTGACTATGGTTACAGGAATCATCGGCAGGAAGGTCGGGATGACGCAGCTGTTCGCCGAGGACGGCAGCGTGCAGCCCGTGACGGTGATCAAGGCCGGGCCCTGCGTGGTCGTCCAGGCGAAGGACGCGCAGCGCGACGGCTACGAGGCGGTGCAGCTGGGCCTCGTCGAAGACCGTCCCGCGAAGGTCACCAAGGCGCTGGCCGGGCACTACAAGAAGGCCGAGGTCCCGCCCACGCGCGTGCGCCGCGAGGTCAAGCTGGCCAAGGGCGGCGAGGCGCTGAAGGCGGGCGAGCAGGTGCTGGTGTCGATCTTCAACGCGGGCGACCGCGTGGACGTCATCGGGACGAGCCGCGGCCACGGCTTCCAGGGCGTCATCAAGCGTCACCACTTCCGGGGCGGCGCCGCCACTCACGGTTCGATGTTTCACCGCGCCCCGGGGTCGATCGGCGCGTCGTCGTATCCGTCGCGCGTCGTGAAGGGGATGCGCGCCGCCGGCCACATGGGCAGCGAGCGCGTGACGACCCGGAACCTGCGCGTGGTGCGGATCGACGCGGAGAACCACCTGCTGATGGTGCGCGGCGCGGTGCCGGGCGCCGACGGCGGGTACCTGATCATCCGCAAGGCCGTCGCGGCCAAGCCGGTCCGAGTGCCCCAGGTCGAGAAGCCGAAGGGCAAGAAGTAGCGAGCGAGAGCCATGAACCTGGACGTCGTCAACAGTCAGAACGAGAAGGTCGGCACGCTCGAGGTGAGCGACGAGCTGTTCGGCGGGCGCATCAAGGACCACCTCGTGTGGGAGTCCGTGGTGCACGCCAACGCGTCCGAGCGGCGCGGGACCCACATGACCAAGAACCGCGCGCTGGTCAGCGGCACCGGCAAGAAGCCGTGGCGCCAGAAGGGCACCGGCCGGGCGCGCGTCGGCGAGGCGCGGAACCCGCTGTGGCGCAAGGGCGGCACCGTGTTCGGGCCCACGCCCCGCAGCTACGACTACCGCGTCCCCAAGAAGGTGGAGCGCGGCGCCCTGCGGGCGGCCCTCGCGGCCCGCATTCAGGGCCAGGGGCTCGTCGTGGTGGACGCGCTGGCGGCCGAGACGATCAAGACGAAGGCGGCGGTCGAGATGCTCGAGCGCCTGGGCGTGACGGGCAAGGGGCTGCTGATCGACGTCACGCTCGACGAGAAACTCGCGCTCGCGGTGCGCAACATCGACGGCGTGCGCCCGGTCGAGGCCGGCCGCCTGACCGCCCGCGACCTGGCCGACGGCGGCCGGATCGTGGTGACCCGCGCGGCCCTCGAGCGGCTGCAGGAAGTGCTGGGGTAAGCGAGCCATGAAACTCACAGACGTCATCCGACGGCCGCTCATCACCGAGAAGACCACGATCCAGCGCGAGGACGGCCGGACCATCGTGTTCCACGTGGCCGCCGACGCGACCAAGGTCGAGGTGAAGCAGGCGATCGAGAAGCTGCTCGGGTCGAAGGTGGAGAGCGTGAGGACCACGCTCGTGCACGGGAAGGTGAAGCGCCAGGGGCGTTTCGCCGGGCGCCGCTCCGACTGGAAGAAGGCGTACGTGCGGTTGCGTGAAGGCCAGAAGATGCCCGAGTTCCTGGAAGGGGCGTAAGGAGATCCCATGCCCATTAGGACATACAAGCCGACATCGGCCGGCCGGCGGTTCCAGACGGTCCACGTGTTCGACGAGATCACGACGGACACCCCGCACAAGCCGCTCACCGAGCCCCTTCGCAAATCGGGCGGGCGCAACAACCGCGGCGAGATCACCAGTTGGTGGCGGGGCGGCGGCCACAAGCGGATGTACCGCATCATCGACTTCAAGCGGGACAAGCGCGACATCCCCGGCAAGATCATCACCGTCGAGTACGACCCGAACCGCTCGTCGCGGATCGCGCTCGTGCAGTACGCCGACGGCGAGAAGCGCTACATCATCCAGCCGAACGGCCTGAAGGTGGGCGACACGGTCGTGGCCGGCGACAACGTCGACATCCTGCCGGGCAACGCGCTGCCCCTCAAGAACATCCCGCTCGGCACGATGATCCACAACGTCGAACTGCGCCCGGGCCGCGGCGGCCAGGTGGCGCGCGGCGCCGGGTCGTCGGTCCAGCTGATCGCGAAGGAAGGCGAGTACGCGACGGTGAAGATGCCGTCGGGCGAACTGCGCAAGATCAACACGGAGTGCCTGGCGACGATCGGTCAGGTGGGCAACCTCGACCACGAGAACGTGTCGTACGGCAAGGCCGGCCGGAGCCGATGGCTCGGCCAGCGGCCGCACGTGCGCGGCGTGGCGATGAACCCGGTGGACCACCCGCTCGGCGGCGGCGAGGGCAAGACCTCGGGCGGCCGGCACCCGGTGTCGCCGTGGGGCATGCCGACCAAGGGCTACAAGACGCGCAATCGGAAGTCGACCGACCAGTTCATCGTGCAGAGACGGCCGAAGTAGCAGCGCTCAGCCGTCAGCGGGCAGCCGGCAGCGGAACACGCTGTCACGCCGCCAGCTGAAAGCTGCCAGCTGCCAGCTGCAAAGAAGCATATGAGCAGATCACTGAAGAAGGGCCCGTTCATCGACACGCCGCTCCTCGAGAAGGTCGAGGCGATGAACCGGACGAACGAGAAGAAGGTCATCAAGACCTGGTCGCGGCGCTCGACGGTGGTGCCCGAGATGGTCGGCCACACGCTCGCGGTGCACAACGGCAGGAAGTTCGTGCCGGTGTACGTGACCGAGAACATGGTGGGCCACAAGCTCGGCGAGTTCGCCCCGACGCGCGCGTTCAAGGGGCACACGACCAAGAGCGAGAAGGCGGCGTCGGCAGCGCCGGCGGCGGGTGCCGCGCCGGCGGCGGCGCCGAAGCCGGCCGGGGGTGCCGCATGATCCAGGGTGAAGCCACCGCCAAGTACGTGCGCACGTCGGCGCAGAAGGCCGGCCTCGTGCTCGACCTGATCCGGGGCGTTCACGTGAACAAGGCGCTCGCGCTGCTGCAGTTCTCGCGCAAGCACGTCGCCCGCGACGTCGCCAAGGTGCTGCGCTCGGCGATCGCGAACGCCCAGCAGAAGGAAGGGTTCGGCGGCGACGTGGACCGGCTCTTCGTGTCGGCCTGCTTTGCCGACCAGGGACCGTCGATGAAGCGGATTCGCCCCGCCCCGATGGGCCGCGCGTTTCGCGTGGTCAAGCGGACGGCGCACCTGACGGTGCACGTGGCGGAGAAGCCCCAGAAGATCAGTGTGGCCGCGCCGGAGACGAGGGCGCCCCGGAAGCGCGCGGCGAAGTCGGCGACGACGCCGAAGGCGGCCAGGTCGGCGGCCGCGGCGAAGTAGCGGTTCTCGGAAAGCCCGGTAATGCAGGGCGGGCCCTCGGGCCCGCCACCCGAAGGAGCGTCTCGTGGGTCAGAAGGTTCACCCGTACGGATTCCGGCTCGGCTTCAACAAGACCTGGCGGTCGCGGTGGTACTCCGACCGCGACTACGCGAAGCTGCTGCATGAGGACCTGGCGCTCAGGAGCGAGCTCAAGCGGCGGTTCGCCCACGCGGGCGTCTCGCGGATCGAGATCGAGCGCGCGGCCAACAAGCTGAAGATCGACATCCACACCTCGCGGCCGGGCATCATCATCGGCCGGAAGGGCGCGGAGGTCGACAAGCTGAAGGAAGAGGTCAAGCGCCGGACCAGCCGCGAGGTGTTCATCAACATCCAGGAGATTCAGAAGCCCGAGCTGGATGCGCAGCTGATCGCCGAGTCGGTGGCGATGCAGCTCGAGAAGCGCGTCGCCTTCCGCCGCGCCATGCGCAAGGCGGTCGAGTCGGCGCTGCGGTTCGGCGCCCGCGGGATCAAGGTCCGCGTCTCCGGCCGCCTGAACGGCGCCGAGATCGCCCGTTCCGAGTGGTACCTCAACGGCCAGCTGCCGTTGCAGACCCTCCGCGCGGACATCGACTTCGGGTTCGCCGAGGCGCACACGACCTACGGGCTGATCGGCGTGAAGACGTGGCTCTTCAAGGGCGAGCGGATCGAGCCGCGGGTGGGCCGGGAAGAGGACTACCGGGTGCCGCGCCGCCAGCCGCGGGGCGAAGCGCGCGGATAAGACAGGGATCGGGACACGGGAGGCAGGGATCGGGGCGGCCCCGACCCTGGGCCCCCGCTGCCGGACCCCTTGCGTGGAAGCAGGTTCCTTATGTTGATGCCGAAGAAAGTCAAGTACCGCAAGCAGCAACGCGGTCGCATGGCCGGCAAGGCGTGGCGCGGGTCCGACGTGTCGTTCGGCGACTACGGGCTCAAGGCGCTGGAGCCGTGCTGGATGACGGCCCGCCAGATCGAGGCGGCGCGCGTGGCCATGACCCGGTTCATCAAGCGCGGCGGGAAGATCTGGGTTCGCGTGTTCCCCGACAAGCCGGTCACCAAGAAGCCCCAGGAAACGCGCATGGGGAAAGGCAAGGGCGCGCCCGAGGAATGGGTGGCCGTGGTTCGTCCCGGCAAGATCCTCTTCGAGATGGAAGGGGTCACCGAGGACGAGGCGAAGCAGGCGATGCGCCTGGCCGCCGCCAAGCTGCCGATCAAGACCCGATTCGCTACGCGCTTCGCCCAGGAGGCTGTGTCATGACGAGCGCCCGCGAGTTGCGCGAATTGAACGAAGACGACCTGAGGAACCGCGAGCGCGACCTGAACGATCAGCTGTTCCGGCTGCGGATCCAGAAGGCGATGGGGCACCTCGACGTCCCGCTGAAGGTGCGGGCCGTGCGCCGCGACCTCGCGCGCGTCAAGACGGTGCTCCGCCAGAAGACCGCCCCGGCGGGCAGGAGCTAGCAGATGCCTGACAAAGCACGCGTCCAGGGTGTCGTCACCAGCGACCGCATGGAGAAGAGCGTCGTCGTGTCGGTGGAGCGCCAGGTGCGCCACCCGCTGTACGGCAAGATCCAGCGCCGCACGTCCACCTTCCTCGCGCACAACGAGGGGAACGAGGCGAAGCTCGGCGATCTCGTCGAGATCGTCGAGGGCCGGCCCATGAGCCGCCGCAAGCGCTGGGTGGTGACGCGGATCGTCCGCCGCGCCGTCGATGCCAAGGCCCGCGAAGCCGAGGCGCAGGTGGCGGCCGCGGCCAAGGCCGAGCCGGCTGGAGGTGCGTCATGATCCAGATGCGCTCGATCCTCGATGTCGCCGACAATTCCGGGGCCCGCAAGATCGCGGTCATCAACCCGATCGGCGGGTCCACGGGACGCTACGCGCGCCTGGGCGACATCGTCACCGCGTCCGTGAAGGAGGCGGTGCCCGACTCGAACGTCAAGAAGGGGTCGGTGGTGAAGGCGGTGATCGTCCGCACCCGCAAGGAGCAGCGGCGCAAGGACGGCAGCTACATCCGCTTCGACCGCAACGCCGCCGTGCTGATCAACGATCAGAACGAACCGATCGGGACCCGCGTCTTCGGTCCCGTTGCCCGAGAGCTGCGCGAGCGCAAGTTCATGAAGATCATCTCGCTCGCGCCCGAGGTGCTGTGATGTCCCGTTTAGAGACCCCAGTCCGGAAGAACGACAACGTCGTCGTGACGACCGGGAAGGACCGCGGAAAGCGCGGGCGCATCCTCAAGGTCGAGCCCGGCGTCAACCGGGTGGTCGTCGAGGGCGTGAACTTCATCAGCCGCCACACGAAGCCGAACCCCGGGAAGAACGTCAAGGGCGGCATCGCGAAGCGCGAAGCGGCGCTCCACGCGTCGAACGTCCAGGTGATCTGCCCCGAGTGCGGCCAGCCCACGCGCATCGGCCGCCGCGTCCTGGGCGACGGGCGCAAGGTGCGCATCTGCCGCAAGTGCGAGGGAGTGGTGGACAAATGACCCGGCTGAAGGAACGCTACCTCAAGGACGTCGTCCCCGGCCTCAAGAAGGAATTCGGCTACACGAACGTCATGGCCATCCCGAAGGTCGAGAAGGTCGTGGTGAACATGGGGCTGGGCGAGGCCACGCAGAACGTGAAACTGATCGACCAGGGCGCCGACGAGGTGGGCCGCGTGACCGGTCAGAAGCCGGTGACGACCCGCGCCAAGAAGTCGATCGCGGCGTTCAAGGTCCGCCAGGGGATGCCGGTCGGCACCATGGTGACGCTGCGCGGCGACAAGATGTACGAGTTCCTCGATCGCCTGATGAACATCGCGCTCCCGCGCGTGCGCGACTTCAAGGGCGTGTCGACCAAGGGCTTCGACGGCCGCGGCAACTTCACGCTCGGCCTGCGCGACCAGCTGCTGTTCCCCGAGATCGACTACATGAAGGTCGACAAGGCGCGCGGCATGAACGTCTCGGTGGTGACGACGGCCAAGACCGACGAGGAGGCGCGGCGGCTGCTGCAACTGCTCGGGATGCCGTTCAGGACCAGCTAACGCCGGCCCGCGGCCGGCGACCCGCGCCTGGCGGCCGGCCCGGAGCCGCCGCAAGCGCTCGTCGCAGGCCGCTCCGGCCGACAAGGATTCGAGAACATGGCAACGACCGCGAAGAAAGTCAAGGAACTCAAGACGCCCAAGTACAAGATCCGCCTGCGGCACCGCTGCCGGCTGTGCGGGCGTCCGCGCGGGTACATCCGGAAGTTCGCCCTGTGCCGCCTCTGCTTCCGCAAGCTGGCGCTCGAGGGCGATGTCACGGGCGTCATCAAGAGCAGCTGGTGACGGGAACGATTGACCGCTGATCCCCGAACTGTTCGCGCGAGCGAACCACCCGGGAGAACGACGAAGGTTCACGAGTTATGACTGATCCGATTGCTGACATGCTCACGCGCATCCGCAACGCTGTGGGGGCCAAGCGGCCGCGCGTCGACATCCCGGCGTCGAAACTGAAGGTCGAGATCGCGCGCATCCTGGCGAACGAGGGCTACATCCAGGGCTACAAGCTCGTGGAGGAGACGCCCGAGGGAGCCCGGACGCCCCAGAAGTTCGTGCGCGTCTTCCTGAAGTACGGCGCGCGTGGCGAACGCGTGATCACCGGGATCGAGCGCATCAGCCGCCCCGGTCGCCGCGTCTATTTCGGCTCCGACCAGGTGCCCCCGGTCCTCGCGGGCCTCGGCATCAGCATCCTGACGACCTCGCGCGGCCTGATGACCGGCCGAGAGGCGAACAAGGCGGGCATCGGCGGCGAAGTGCTCTGCAACGTGTGGTAGGAACGGACGAGTATCGGTGGCTGGTGGCTGGTGGCTGGTGCGTCACGCGTGATCCACGAGCCGCCAAGCACCAGTCACGACAGGATTGCACCATGTCCCGTATTGGAAAGAAACCGATTCCGATCCCGAAAGGCGTCACGGTCAACATCGCCGGCAACGCCGTCGAGATCCAGGGGCCGAAGGGCAAGCTGCGGCAGCTCTGCCCGCCCGGCATCGCTTTCGAGGTGAAGGACGGCCAGCTGGTCGCCAAGACGATCCGCGACGACAAGGAACTGGGGAAGTTCCACGGGCTCGGCCGCAGCCTCGTGGCGAACGCCGTCGCCGGCGTCACCGAGGGGTTCAAGCGCGAACTCGACATCGTCGGCATCGGCTACCGCGCCGAGCTGAAGGGCCGCCAGGTGGTGTTCGCCCTCGGCTACTCGCACCCGATCGTGTTCGACATCCCCCAGGGGATCGACATCGCCGTCGAGAAGCAGACGCACATCACCGTGACCGGCATCGACCGCCAGGTCGTCGGCCAGGTGGCCGCCGACATCCGTCGGATGCGCAAGCCGGACCCCTACAAGCAGAAGGGCGTCCGCTACACCGGCGAAGTGCTGAAGAAGAAGGTCGGGAAGACCGGAGCGTAGTGGCTAGTGGCTAGTGGCTAGTGGCTAGTGGCTGGTGGCTGGTGGCTGGTGACGAACGGCTGGTGACGAGCGGCCAAGGCTGGCCCCAGGTCGCCAGCCGCCAGCCGCAAGCCGGTGAGGACCTCGGGGCCCCAATGGCCCCGTGAAGACACAGAGCAGGCTCTATGAAGATTCGGACCAAGGAAGACCGCCGCGACCGCATCAAGCTCCGTCTCCGCAAGCGGATCGTCGGGTCGGCCGAGCGGCCCCGCCTGACGGTGTTCCGGAGCGGCGCGCACATGTACGTCCAGGCGGTGGACGATGCGACGGGGACGACGCTCGCGGCGGCGTCCACGGTCGAGCCGACGTTGAAGGCGAAGATGGGCGAGAAGGTGCGCGGCGGCAACATCGCCGGCGCACAGCTGATCGGGCAGACGATCGCCGAGCGGCTGATCGCGAAGGGGCTGAAGAAGGCCGTCTTCGACCGCAACGGCTTCCTCTACCACGGGCGCGTCAAGGCCGTGGCCGAGTCGGCACGGAAGGCGGGGCTGGAGTTCTAGGCAGGGGATTCAGGCATATGATTCGAACACGCGAGAGAATCGACCCGTCGCAGCTCGATCTCAAGGACACCGTGGTGGCGATCAACCGCGTCACCAAGGTCGTCAAGGGCGGCAAGAACCTGAGCTTCAGCGCCCTGGTCGTCGTCGGGGACGGGCACGGCGTGGTCGGCTTCGGGGTCGGCAAGGCCCGCGAAGTGCCGTCGGCCATCAAGAAGGGGATCGAGGCGGCCAAGAAGTCGCTGATCCGCGTGCCGCTGATCGGCACCACCATCCCCCACGAGATCGTCGGCCACTACGGGGCGGGCGCCGTCCTGCTGAAGCCGGCTCCCGACGGGACCGGCATCATCGCGGGCGGCGCGGTGCGCGCGGTCGTGGAATCGGCCGGCATCACGAACATCCTGACCAAGTCGCTCGGCTCGGACAACCATCACAACGTCGTGCGCGCGACGTTCGCCGGGCTGACCACCCTGAAAGACCCTGTGTCCGTGGCGCGGTTGCGCGGCAGGACGCTCGAGGAGCTCACCGGCAAGCCGGCGGCCCCCGCGGCGCCGCCCGCACCCGTCGTGGCGCAGCCGACCGAGGCGTAGCGCCGGGAGGCCGGCGCGCGCGCGCGCGCCGGCGCCCGGTCGCGCACGACCTGGAAACGAGGACGGTTCATGGGCACGAAGACAACCGCCGGTGGCACGACGCTGAAGGTGACGCAGGTGCGGAGCACCATCGGCTTCAACAAGAAGCAGGGTGAAGTCGTCCGGAGCATCGGGCTCCGGCGGATCCGCCATACCATCGAAGTGGCCGACACGCCCGAGATGCGGGGCATGCTCCACAAGGTGCGCCACATCGTGGAAGTGAAGTAGGGACGCTATGGATCTCAGCAATCTCAAGCCGCCGAAGGGCGCGAAGCACTCGAAGAAGCGCGTGGGGCGCGGGCAGGGCTCCGGCAACGGCGTGACGGCCGGCCGCGGCGAGAAGGGCGCCAAGTCGCGCTCGGGCTTCAAGCACAAGCGGGGCTTCGAAGGCGGCCAGATGCCGCTGCACCGCCGCGTGCCGAAGCGCGGCTTCTTCAACCTGTTCCGCGTGGAGTACGCCGTCGTCAACCTCGACGCGATCGCCGAGCGATTCGAGGCGGGCGCGGTGGTGACCCCGGAGCTGCTGCGCCAGCTGGGGCTGGTGAAGGGCAGCGCCAGGCAGCCCATCAAGGTGCTGGCGCGCGGCGACATCGCGAAGGCGCTGACGGTGCGCGCCCACAAGTTCAGCGGCAAGGCCGCCGAGAAGATCGCCGCCGCGGGCGGCGCGGCCGAGCCGATCGTCGCAGCCGGGGCGTAGGAGCCAGGCTCGGCGCTCGGGGCCGGGGCCCAGGCGGGTGCCTGACCCTCGAGCCTCGGGTTTCGAGCGCGCAGTGGACTGAACCATGGTTGAGAGCCTCAGGAACATCTTCGCGGTCCCCGACCTGCGCAAGCGTGTGCTGTTCACGCTCGGGCTGCTCGGCGTCTACCGCATCGGCAATCACATCCCGACACCGGGCGTGAACACGGCGGCGCTGCAGCTGCTGGCGGACCAGGCCAAGAACAACCTCTTCGGCCTCTACGACATGTTCTCGGGCGGGAACCTCTCCAAGGTGACGATCTTCGCGCTCGGCATCATGCCGTACATCAGCGCGTCGATCATCCTGCAGCTGCTCACCGTGGTCTGGCCGTATCTCGAGCGTCTGTCGAAGGAAGGGGAGCTCGGGCGGCGGAAGATCACGCAGTACACCCGCTACGGGACGATTCTCCTCAGCGTCGTGCAGGCGCTGGGCATCTCCATCTACCTCGAGAACCAGACGCGGATCGCCGGCGGCCTGCCGCTGGTGTTCAACCCCGGCCTCGGCTTCCGGCTGATGACCGTGCTGACCCTGACGACCGGCACCACGTTCATCATGTGGCTGGGCGAGCAGATCACCGAGCGCGGCATCGGCAACGGGATGTCGCTGATCATCTTCGCGGGCATCGTCGTCGGCCTGCCGCGGGCGGTGATCGCGACGTTCGAGCAGATGCGCACCGGCCAGATGGGCCTGATTCGCGTGCTGCTGCTGCTGGCCCTGATGGTGGTGGTGGTCGCCGCGATCATCTTCGTCGAACGCGGTCACCGCCGCGTGATGGTGCAGTACGCCAAGCGCGTCGTCGGGCGGCGGATGTACGGCGGGTCGAGCACCCACATCCCCTTGAAGGTGAACACGGGCGGCGTCATCCCGGTCATCTTCGCGTCGTCGATCCTCGCCTTCCCGGCGACGATCGCGGGCATGTTCAACCCGGTGCCCGGCGGGATGCTGGAAGGCTTCATCCGGCAGTTGAGCTACGGCTACCCGCTCTACAACCTCCTCTACATCACGGGGATCATCTTCTTCGCCTACTTCTACACGGCCATCATCTTCAACCCGGACGACGTGGCCGAGAACATGCGGAAGTACGGCGGGTTCATTCCCGGGATCCGGCCCGGCAAGCGAACCGCGGAGTACATCGACACGATCCTGACGCGGATCACGCTGGCCGGCGCGATCTACCTGGCGCTCGTCGCGATCCTGCCCGAGTTCCTGATCACCGGGTTCAAGGTCGCGCCGATCCCGTTCATCGGCGAGCGGCTCGACGCGGTTCTGCCGAAGTTCATCACCGAGGGCATGAACGTGCAGTTCTACTTCGGCGGCACGTCGCTGCTGATCGTCGTCGGCGTGGCGATGGACACCGTGCAGCAGGTCGAGTCGCAGCTGATCATGCGGCACTACGACGGGTTCATGAAGAAGACGCGGCTGAGGGGCCGCCGGGGATAGCAGGCAGCGGGCGGCGGGCGGCGGATCGTGCCGTCACGCTGCAGCGCGGGAGAGTGATGGCGGGCTGCCGGCGGACGGCTGCCGGCTTCCAGCTGGGTTTATGGCGCTGAACATGGTGTTGCTCGGGCCGCCCGGGGCGGGGAAGGGGACGCAGGCGAAGACCCTCGCCGCGGCCCGGGGGATCCCGCACATCTCGACGGGCGACATGCTGCGCGAAGCCGTGGCGGCCGGGACCGAGGTGGGCCTGCAGGCCAAGGCGGTCATGGAGACGGGCCAGTTGGTCGGCGACGAGATCATCGTCGGCGTCGTTCGTGAGCGGCTGTCGAAGCCGGACGCGGCGGCCGGGTTCCTGCTCGACGGGTTCCCGCGCACGGTGCCGCAGGCGGTGGCGCTCGACGCGATCGTCGCCGGACGCGATCCGCTCGTGGTGGCCGACATCGCGGTGGCGGACGAAGAGCTGATCCGCCGCCTGACGTCGCGCCGCGTGTGCGGCCAGTGCGGGGCGAACGCGGAGGTGCCGGCGCCCGGCCAGCCCGTGCCGACCTCGTGCGGCAGGTGCGGCGGGAGGTTGACGCAGCGGGCCGACGATCGCGAAGAGGTGATTCGCGAGCGGCTTCGGGTCTACGCCCGCGACACCAGGCCGCTGATTGACTACTATGCCGGCCGCCCGACGTTCTGCTCGGTCGACGGGGCGCAGGCGCCGTCGGCGGTGGCCCGGGACCTCGAGGCGGCCGTGAGCGCCGCGCAGGCCGCGGGGTCTCGCTGACCCATGATCGTCTGCAAGTCGCCCGCTGAAATCGAGCGGATGCGCGCGGCCAACGAGCTGGTGGCGGCGGTGCTGACCGAACTGCGGGACGCGATCAGGCCTGGCGTCACGACCGGGGAGCTCGACGCCGCGGCCGAGGCGAGGATCGTGGCGGCGGGCGCGAAGCCGGCGTTCAAGGGCTACCACGGCTACCCGGCCACCCTGTGCGTGTCGATCAACGACGAGGTGATCCACGGGATCCCGTCGCCGCGCCGGGTGCTCGCCGAGGGCGACATCGTGTCGGTGGACGTGGGGGCCGTGCTGGACGGGTTCGTCGGCGACTCCGCCGTGACGTTTCCGGTGGGCCCGATCTCCGGGCAGGCCGCGCTGCTGCTGAGGGTCACGCAGGAGTCGTTGTACCGGGCGATCCTGGCCGTGAAGCCGGGCGCGCGGGTGTCCGACATCGGCCACGCGGTGCAGCGCCACGTCGAGGCGCACGGCTGTTCGGTGGTCAGGGAGTTCGTGGGGCACGGGATCGGCACCGCGATGCACGAAGAGCCGCAGGTGCCGAACTACGGGCCGCCGGGCCGCGGTCCTCGGCTCGCCGAGGGCATGGTCCTCGCGATCGAGCCGATGGTGAACCTCGGGCGCCCCGGTGTCCGGGTGCTGGAGGACGGGTGGACGGCGGTGAGCCGCGATCACAGCCTGTCCGCGCACTTCGAGCACACGGTGGCCGTGGCGGAAGATGGGCCGTACGTGCTGACGGCCCGCGGCGACGAACGGTTCGACGAGGTCCTGGCCTCGGCCGGCCTCGCGGCCCCCGGTGGGGTGGAGACCCGGTGGCGAAAGAGGACACGGTTGAAGTGACCGGCGTGGTGCTCGAGTCGCTTCCGAACGCGATGTTCCGCGTGGAGCTCGAGAACAAGCACCGGGTGCTGGCGCACGTGTCGGGGAAGATGCGCAAGAACTTCATCCGCATCCTCACCGGCGATCGAGTGCTCATCGAGTTGTCGCCGTACGATCTGACGCGCGGCCGGATCACGTATCGGTACAAATAGCGGACAGCCGGCGGCTGTCCGCAGGCAGCGGATCGGGTGCCGCCCGGGTCGGAAACCGGGCCGGCCGACCGCGAAGGGTCAAGGAACTCATGAAAGTGCGAGCGTCCGTCAAGCGAATCTGTGACAAGTGCAAGATCGTCCGCCGCCGCGGGGTGGTGCGGGTGCTCTGCACGAACCAGAAGCACAAGCAGCGGCAGGGGTAGCGTGGAACGGTGGTCAGTTGCTGGTGGTCAGTGGGTAGTGGCTAGCCTGCCACGGACTGTCCCGGCAATCGGCCGTGATCGACTGGCCACTGGGCACTAGCCACTGGCCACTACAGGGAACAAATATGGCACGTATCGCAGGGGTTGACCTTCCGCGGACCAAGCGCGTCGAGATCGGCCTGACCTACATCTTCGGGATCGGCCGCACGCGGTCGAACCTGATCTTGAAGGATGCGGGCGTCAGTCCCGACGTCCGCGTCAAGGATCTGTCCGAGGACGATGTCCGCAAGATCACCCGCGTCATCGAGGACCAGGGGCGGGTCGAAGGCGACCTGCGCAAGGAAGTCTCGATGAACATCAAGCGGTTGATGGACATCGGGTGCTACCGTGGCCTCCGCCATCGCCGGGGCCTGCCGGTCCGCGGTCAGCGGACGAAGACGAACGCGCGCACGCGGAAGGGCCCGCGGCGCGGCGCGGTTGCCAAGAAGAAGACGGTGTAGTCCATGGCCAAGACAGATCCGAACGAGGGCGCGGGAGCCAAGCCGGAATCCTCCGGGAAGAAGCCCGCGAAGAAGACGTTCAAGAAGCGTGGTGAGAAGCGCATCGTCCACCACGGCATCGCCCACATCCACGCGTCGTTCAACAACACGACGATCACCCTGACGGACACCGAGGGGAACGTCGTGTCGTGGTCGTCGGCGGGCGGGATTGGGTACAAGGGGTCCCGGAAGGGGACGCCGTTCGCGGCGACGCAGGCGGCGATCAACGCGGCCAACGCGGCGAAGACGTTCGGCATGCGGTCGGTCGAGGTGCGGGTCAAGGGGCCGGGCGCGGGCCGCGAGTCGGCCATCCGCGCGCTCCAGACCGTGGGCATCGAGGTCAAGTCGATCCGCGACGTGACCCCGATTCCGCACAACGGCTGCCGGCCGCCCAAGCGGCGGCGCGTCTAGGTAGGAAGGCTGGAGGATTACCGAGAATGGCCAGATACAGCGGTCCGGTCTGTCGCCTGTGCCGGCGTGAAGGCATGAAGCTGTTCCTCAAGGGCGAGCGCTGCTACACCGAGAAGTGCGCCATCGAGAAGCGCAACTTCCCGCCGGGGCAGCACGGCAAGCGCCGCGCCGCGAAGCTGGCGGGCTACGGCCTGCAGTTGCGCGAGAAGCAGCGCGTCAAGCGGATCTACGGGGTGCTCGAGGACCAGTTCCGCCTCTACTTCGAATCGGCCGAGCGGCAGCGCGGGATCACCGGCGAGGTGCTCCTCCAGCTGCTCGAGCGGCGGCTCGACAACGTCGTCTACCGGCTCGGCCTGGCGACCTCGCGCCCGCAGGCGCGCGAACTGGTCCGGCACGGCCACTTCGCCGTCAACGGCAAGAAGGTGGACATCCCGTCCTTCCTGGTGAAAGCCGGCGACACGGTGACCGTGCGCGGCCGCAGCCAGAAGAACGTGTCGATTCAGCACGCGATGGAAGAGGTCAAGGGACGCGGCGTGCCCGAGTGGCTGCAGCTGGCGCCGGAGCAATTCGAGGGGCGGATCGTGTCGCTGCCGACGCGGGCGATGATCAACCTCCCGATCCAGGAACAGCTGATCGTCGAGCTGTACTCGAAGTAACGGGGAGCACTCCGGAGGCGGTAGACTGTAGGCAGGCGGCACGGGGTTTGATCCTCACCCCGGATCGGCTGCCATCTGGTGCGGTCACGTGGCCGATCGTGCAAGAAAGGACTGATCGATGCTGTGGAAAGGTTTCCAGCGGCCCAAGCGGCTGGAGTTCGATCGCGAGACGTTGACTGATCGGTTCGGCCGTTTCCATGCCCAGCCGTTCGAGCGGGGCTTCGGCACGACCATCGGAAACGCGATGCGGCGCGTGCTGCTGTCCTCGATCGAAGGCGCGGCCATCACGGCCGTCAAGATCGAAGGCGTGCTCCACGAGTTCTCGCCCATTCCCGGCGTGGTCGAGGATGCCACCGACATCATCCTCAACCTCAAGCAGATCCCGCTGAAGCTCCACGCCGACACCACCAAGACGCTGTACCTGAAGGTGGACAAGCCGGGCGAGGTGAAGGCGAAGGACATCGTGGCCGACGGCGACGTGGAGATCCTCGAGCCCGAGGCCCACATCGCGACCGTGTCGGAGAACGGCAAGCTCGAGATGGAGATGCGGTTGAAGCGCGGCCGCGGCTACGTCGCCGCCGACCGCAACTTCGACGACGACCTGGGCATCGGCTGGATCCCGATTGACTCCGTGCACTCGCCGGTGAAGAAGGTGAACTACCTGGTCGAGGCGGCCCGCCTCGGACAGACCACCGACTACGAGAAGCTGACGGTCGACGTCTGGACGAACGGCGCCATTTCGCCGCGCGACGCGGTGTCGAACGCCGCGAAGCTGGTGCGCGAGCACCTGAACATCTTCATCAACCTCGAGGACGCGGCCGACGCCGCGCCCGAGGCGCCGGCAGAGCAGGCCCACGGGACCGTGTCCAACGAGAACCTCGACAAGAGCGTCGAGGAGCTCGAGCTGTCCGTGCGCTCGTACAACTGCCTGAAGAACGCCAACATTCGGACGATCCGCGAGCTCGTGCAGAAGACCGAAGCCGAGATGCTCAAGACGAAGAACTTCGGCCGCAAGTCGCTGAACGAGATCAAGGACATCCTTCAGACCATGGGTCTGAGCCTGGGCATGCGCCTCGACCAGCCGGCGCCGCAGGGGCAGACGGAATAGCAGGACCCGGCGACACACGACCGAGTCGAGGATCGAGGATCATCAATGCGTCACCGAGTAGCCAACCGAAAGCTCGGACGAGTGACCGAGCACCGCATCGCCATGCTGCGCAACCAGGCCGAGGCGCTGCTGCAGCACGGGCACATCCAGACGACCGTCCCGAAGGCGAAGGAGCTGCGCCCGTTCGTGGAGCGCATCATCACCATCGCCAAGCGCGGCATCGCCGACGGCACTGCGCTGCGGGCCCTGAACGCGCGCCGCGAGGTGCTGCGCGACATTCCCAACAAGGACGTCGTGGCCAAGCTGTTCACCGACATCGCGCCGCGCTACGCGTCGCGCCCGGGAGGCTACACCCGGCTGCTGCGCGTCGGCTTCCGGCAGGGTGACGCGGCCGACGTCGCCCAGGTGGAACTGCTCGGGTTCGAGTACGACCCGAAGGCCAAGGCCGCCAAGGACGAGAAGAAGGCCGAGGCGAAGCCGAAGAGCGTGGGCGCCCGCGTGAAGGCGGCGGCAGACCGCCTGCGCGGCAAGCGGGCAGCCGAGGAGGCCGAGGGCCAGGCGGCCGCGACCGGGACCAAGAGCCAGGCGCGCGCCGCGGCCCGCAAGGGCTCGGGCAGCCGCCGCGGCCCCAGCGGTTCCTAGGCCGGGCCGGGGAGGACGTGTGGCACGGGCCTCGGGCCCGTGGGAAGACGAGGGCCGCGCAGCAGGTTTGCGCGGCCCTTCGCTTTGTACGGCGGGGCCGGTCGCCCGGGTGTCGGGCCGCATCGGCGTCGCGGACTCTCGTCTGTCTCTGTGGCGCGGGGCTTCAGCCCCGCGACTCGTCGGCAGGCATTCAGCGCCCGAACAAGTTCTTCATCACGTAGGCGCCCATCATCGGGTTCCCCGCCAGCCGCCGCTTGCAGTACGCCACCGCGTACTTCCACTCCTCCGCGAACGGCACGTAGAGGCGCATGACGATGCCGTCGCGGACGATCTGCGCCTGGATGTCGCGGCGCGGCACGCCGAGCAGCATCTGGAACTCGTACGCATTCTTGGGGCAGCCGCGCTTGTCGAGGTACTCCCGGCAGCGGCGGATCAGCGGCTCGTCGTGGGTGGCGATCTCGGGGAAGTGGCCCCTGTCGAGGAGCAGCTGCACGTACTCGAACAGCTTCTCCTTCATCGCGGGCTTGTCCTGGTAGGCGACGTCCTTCGGCTCCTTGTAGATGCCGATGCAGATGCGGACGCGGCACGGCTTCGAGTGCAGCGTGACGATGTCATCCCTCGTCCGGAACAGCCGCGACTGGAGCACGGTGCCGACGTTGTCGAACTCGGCGCGCAGCGCCTTGAAGAGCCGCAGCGTCGCGTCGGTGAAATGCCGATCCTCCATGTCCACCGTCAGCTGGATGCCGTGCGACGCCGCGCGGGCGACCACCTTCCGGATGTTCTCGAGGCAGTAGGCCTCGCTCTCGTGGATGCCGAGCTGCGTGGGCTTGAGCGAGATGCTCGCGTACGTGCGGCCGCTCAACCGGTCCACCATCGCGAAATACACCGCCACCGTGGCCTCGACGTCCTCGCGCTCGAAGACCTCCTCGCCCAGCAGGTCCACGGTGGAATGAAGCCTGTCGCGCTGCCAGATCTCGTCGGCTTTCCGAACGCCGCTCTCGATGCCCTTTCCCGCCACGTACGGCGCCGCGAACGCCCGGACGAGGGGCGCCGGCGCCAGGTCGATGATTGCGCTCTTGATATCCACGCTTCCCCCTCCCGGGCCCTCCACCGGCCGGGGCTGCCTCGGCCATTCTACCTCGCCCGGCAGATGCCGTCGGCGCGCAAAGAAAAAGGCCGCAGGGCCCATTCCGGCCCAGCGGCCTCTCGACTTCGCGAGTGTTGACTCTCGACTGTTGACTCTCGACTGTCGACTCTCGACTCTCGACTGCTATTCCTCTTCCTCCGCGACCTCGCCCTTCTCGGCCTTGTGGGCAGTGATGATCTTGGACTGGATGTGGCTCGGCACCTCCTCGTAGTGCGAGTACTCCATGTGGTACGAGCCGCGGCCGCCGGTGGCCGAGGTGAGCTGCTGTTCGTAGGTGAGCATCTCGGACATCGGCACCTGCGCCTTGATCACCGTCATCCCGCCGCGCGTGTCCATGCCCGCGATGCGCCCGCGGCGCCCGTTCAGGTCGCCCATCAGGTCGCCGGCGAAGTCGGACGGCGCGTAGACCTCGACGTTCATGATCGGCTCGAGGATGGTCGGCCGGCAGCGCGTCATGGCGTCCTTGAACGCGAGGCGCCCGGCCATCTTGAACGACAGTTCGTTCGAGTCGACGTCGTGGTACTTCCCGTCCACCAGCGTCACCTTGAAGTCGACGACCGGGTAGCCAGCCAGGTAGCCGCGCATGCGCGTTTCCTGGATCCCCTTCTCGACCGCGGGCCGGAACGTCTGCGGGATCGCGCCGCCGAAGATGTCGTCCACGAACTGGAAGTCCGAGCCGCGCGGCAGCGGCTCCATGCGGATCGAGCAGTCGCCGAACTGGCCGTGGCCGCCGGTCTGCTTCTTGTGCCGGCCGTGCGCATCGGTGGCGGCGGTGATCGTCTCGCGGTACGGAATCTTCGGCGGCTTCAGGTTGACCTCGACGCCGAACCGGCGCTTCAGCTTGGCGACCGTCACCTCGATGTGCAGCTGGCCCTGGCCGGAGAGCAGCAGCTCCTTCGTCTGCGGGTCGCGGCTCGACCGGATGGTCGGGTCCTCTTCCTGGAGGCGCTGAAGCGACGAGCTGATCTTGTCTTCGTCGCCGCGGCTCTTCGGCTCGATCGCGTAGGACAGCACGGGCTCCGGGAACTTCATCGGCTTGAACGCCACGCCGCCCTTGTCGGTCAGCGTGTCGTTGGTGACGGTCTCCTTCAGCTTGGCCACCGCGCCCATGTCGCCGGCCTTGATCTCCGGCACGTCGGCCTGCGTCTTGCCCTGCAACAACGCGAGGTGCCCGAGCCGCTCGGGGACTTCCTTCGTGAGGTTGTAGACCGTCGTGTCCGCCTTCAGCGACCCGCTCATCACGCGAAACATGCTGATGCGGCCCGCGAACGGATCCGCCACCGTCTTCCAGACGAACGCGGCGTAGGGGCCGCCGTCGGCCGCCGCGACCTCCACGTCCTGGCCGCCCTTGGTGCCCTTGGCCGGCCGCTCGGCGGGCGCCGGCACGTAGGCGATGAACGCGTCGAGCAGCGGGTGGACGCCGATGTTGAGAATCGAGGACGTGCAGAACAGCGGGAAGATCTTGCCGCCGAGCACGGCCTTGCGGAGCCCGGAGACGAGGTCCTCCTGGCTGAGCGTGCCGTCCTCGAAGAACTTCTCCATCAGCTTGTCGTCGGCCTCGGCGACCATCTCGATCAGCGCTTCCCGCGCCGCCCGGGCGTCGCCCTCCATCGCGGCCGGCACCGCTTCTTCCTTGAACCTGCCGCCGCCGTCGGTCTCGTAGACGTAGGCCTTCATCCCGACGAGGTCCACCACGCCCTTGAACGACTTCTCCTCGCCGATCGGGAGCTGGACGGGGATGACGGTCCGCCCGAACGCCGTGGTGAGCGACTCGAGCGTTCGGCCGAGGCTGGCGCGCTCGCGGTCGAGGCGGTTGACGACCACCAGGCGCGGCAGCTCGTACTCCTCGGCCGCCTGCCACACCTTCTCCGTCTGCACTTCGACGCCCGACACGGCGTCCACGACGACCGCGGCCGCATCGCACACCCGCATGGCGGCCAGCGTGTCGCTCAGGAAGTTCCCGAACCCCGGGGTGTCGATCAGGTTGATCTTGTGCTTGTTCCACTCGGCGTAGGCAAGGCTCGCGGCGAGGGTGTGCTTCCGCGCCACTTCCTCTTCGTCAAAGTCGGTCACCGTCGTGCCATCGTCGACCTTGCCGAAGCGATTGACCATGCCCGCGTCGAACAGAATGGCGGCGGCGAGCTGGGTCTTGCCTGCGCCGGAATGGCCGGCGATGGTGACATTCCGGATACTGGCGGCGTCGTAGACCTTCATAGACGGCAATCCTCCTGCCCGGCGCGCATGGCGCGCTCAACCGGGGGTCGAACACGGCTCTGTGCGTGACGCGGGGCCGGGACGGCCGCCGGCGCCCTCCGGCGCTTCGGCGTGCCAAGCGGCCTCCGGCGCCGATTGGATGACAGGCGAAATGTGTGCGACGGCTCCTGGAACACTCCCTGCCGAGGGGCGTAAACGCCAATCATATCACTGGAAAGGACAGGATTCGGGAGTCGGGATTCAGGATTCGGGCAACGACCGCCTGGCGGCCGGCGACCTTCATTTCGCGGCCGGATCACGCACGCCGGCTGGCCCGTCACTCGTAGCGCAGCGCCTCGATCGGGTCCAGGCGGGACGCCCGGAAGGCGGGGAACAGCCCGAAGAAGATGCCCACCCCGGCCGAGAAGCCGAAGCCGATGGCGAACGACCACCACGGCATGGAGACGGGCAGCGGCGTGAAGGTCCGCACGCTGACCCCGACCGTCGCGCCGATGAGGACGCCCAGGATGCCTCCCACCGACGTCAGCACGACCGCCTCGAGCAGGAACTGGTAGAGGATCTCCCGCCGGCGCGCGCCGAGGGCCTTGCGGACGCCGATTTCGCGCGTCCGCTCCGTCACCGAGATCATCATGATGGCCATGACGCCGATGCCGCCCACCATCAGCGCGATCGACGAGATGACGACGAGCGCCAGGTAGATGGCCCCGGTCGCCTGGTCGAAGAACTTCATCGCCATGTCCTGGGTCGCCACGTCGAAGTCGTTCGGCTGGTTCAGCTTCAGGCGGTGGCGGATGCGCATCACGGTCTCCACCTCGCGCATGGCGTTCTCGCGCAGCACGCCGTCCTTCGGGACGGCGAAGATCTGGACGGACCGGCCGACGCGCCTCGCCTCGCCTCGCGAGATGGCGCCGAACGTCTTGGCGAAGGCGCTGTGCGGAATGATCGCGAGGGCGTCCTGGCTGTTGCCCAGGCCTCCGATCGACGGGCGCGGCGCGGCCACGCCGATCACCGTGTAGTTCGTCGTCCCGATGCGGACGACCTTGCCGAGCGGGTCCGCGTTCTCGAAGAACGCCTTGTAGGGAACCTGGCCGAGCACCACGACGTTTCGGCTGTGCCGGACTTCGTTCTCGGTGAAGAAGCGGCCCTGCTCGATCTTGATGAAGTTGACGTCGATGAAGTCCTCGGTGGCGCCGAGGATCGCCACCGACTGCGTCTTCTCGTTCTTGTAGAAGAGGCGCTGCTGGGCCTGCGCGATCGCGGCCACCGACTGCAGCGAGGGAATCTCGGTCTTCAGGAGCTTCGCGTCCTCGATGGTCAGGTTCGGCCGCTTCATCAGTTCCTGGCGGTCGATCCCCGAGCCCGCGCTCGCGAAGCTCATGCGGGCCACGATGATGGTGTTCGGACCGAGCTGCCGGATCAGATCGCGGAAGGAGTTGTCGAACCCGCGGATGATCGAGCTCATCCCGACGATGGCGGTGATGCCGATCACGACGCCGAGCACGGTGAGGACCGACCGCATCTTGTTGACGCGGATGGTCCCGAGCGCCATCCCAATCGTGTCGGCGAACAATGCGAAGCGAACCGCCATCTGTTACTCCCGCCTCAGCGCCTCGATCGGGTCCAGCTTCGCCGCCTTGACCGACGGATAGAGTCCGAAGAACAGGCCGACGACGGCCGTCATGCCGATCCCCAACGCGATCGAGTACACGTGCACCGCGGCGGGCATCGGCGTGAACTTGGTGACCAGCCACGCGGCGCCGAAGCCGAGCCCGGTCCCAATCACGCCGCCCATCGTCGAGAGCACGACCGACTCGATCAGGAACTGCCAGATGATGTCCTTCTTCCGCGCGCCCAGCGCCTTGCGCAGCCCGATCTCCGCGGTGCGCTCGCTGACCACCATCAGCATGATGTTCATGATGACGATGCCGCCGACGACCAGCGACAGGGCGACCACGCCGATCAGGACGCCGAAGATGCCCGAGGTGATCTGCTTGAACATGCCGAGGAACGTGTCGGAGGTCACGATGCCGAAGTTGTTCGCCTTGCTCGGCTTCAGGCGGCGCTCGATGCGGAGGGCCACCGTCGCCTCGTCCATCGCCTTCTCGGTCAGGTCGGGGCTCGCGGGCTTGGCGGTGAGCTCGATGCGCTGCCGGGCGCCGAACAGCTTGGCGCCGAGGCCGATCGGGATCAGGACGAACTGGTCCTGCGAGTTGCCGAAGAACGAACCCTTCTTCTCGTTCACGCCGACGACGGTGAAGTGGCTGCCGGCGACGGTGATGACCTTGTCGAGGGGGTCCTCGTCGGGGAACAGCTTGTCGGCCACGTCCCAGCCGATCAGCGCCACCGGGCGCTTCCGGTCGATCTCCATCGGGGTGACGAGCCGGCCGCGTTCGACCTTGTAGCCGCCGAACTCGGCGTAGTCGCGGCTCACGCTGTAGACCGACACCGATTCGACCAGGCGGCCCTTGTAGCGGATGTCTCCGCTGGAGCTGGCCTGGCTCATGACCACCTTGACCAGGTCGGCACGCCGGACGGCCAGGGCGTCCTTCTCCGTGACGTCCGGGTTCCCGGCCACCTTCTCGAATTCCTCTTCGCTGGTGACCATTCCGAAGCGCTGCACCGAGAAGGTGCCGACCCCCAGGTCGCTCTGGATCGCGTCGGTCACGTAGTCGTTGATGCCCTGCACGAGCGACACCACGGCGATGATCGAGGTCACGGCCACGATGTTCCCGAGCACGGTCAGGAACGCCCGCAGCTTGTTGGCCCAGATGGCCGCCAGCGCGATCTTCAGGGATTCGACGACTTGATACATCTCAGGCTCTGCGACCGGCGTGCGGCGGCGCCCGGCGTTCCGGCCCGGGACCGGCGCTTCCCGACGCCCCCGCCCTCCCGCCTACATCTTCTTGTTGGGCTCTTCCACCTTCACCTGGTTGCCGTCGGCCAGCGTGCGCACCGAGGCAAACGGGCCGGTGATGACGCGGTCGCCCGCCTTCAGGCCGTCGAGCACCTCGAAGTACTTGTCGCCCGCGATGCCCGTCTTCACCTGGACGAACTCGGCGCGGTTCTCCTTGTCCACGACGAAGACGCCTTCGACTTCCTTCTTGGTGTAGCCGGGCTTGAGCTCGGCCGCCTCGACCGGCGCCAGGCCGGGGCGCGGCCTGCCGTTCTCGGGCTTCGGCGCCTTGACGACCTTGCCCTGGGGATCGAACGTCATCTCGCGCACGGCGAGCGCCTGGATCGGCACCGCCACGGCGTTGTCGCGCGAGGCGGTCGTGATGTCGGCGGTGCAGGTGAAGCCGGGGCGGACGTCCGGGATCTCCCCGTCGACCGTCACGACCACCTTGAACGTGGTGGCCTGCCTGACGCCCCCGGCGGACGCCGTGGCGGCGTTGATCGGGCTGTTGCCGATCTCGGTGACCTTGGCCGTGAACGTCCGGTCGGGCAGCGCGTCGATCGTGACCTTCGTCTTCTGGCCCAGCCTCACGTTGGGGATGTCGGTTTCGTCCACCTCGATCTCCGCCTCGATGATGGACATGTCGGCGACGATGAGGAGCACGACGCTCGGGTTGTTGGTGAAGCCGACCACCGCCTGTTCGCCCTCTTCGACGTTCCGCTTCGTGATGATGCCGTCGATCGGCGACTCGATCGTCACCCGGCTCAGGTCGTGTTGCGCCGATTCGAGGTCGGCCATCTGGCTGCGAATGCGCTGATCGGCCGTCGAGACCGCCTGCTCGGCGTTGTGCAGCTCGCCGATCCGCAGGTTCACGTTGTCCGCCGCCTGCTCGAGGGCCTGCTTGGTGGCCAGTTTGCCCTGGTCGAGCCGCTGTTGGCGCGACAGTTCGTCCTGCGCCAGCTTCAGATTCACCTTCGCGTTCTCGAGGTTGGTCTTCGCCTGCTCGAGCCCGATGCGCTGCTGCTCGAGGGCCGCCTCGCTCACCTGAAGGCGGCTGCGGACGTTGCGCGGGTCGATCTGCAGCAGGAACTGCCCCACCTTCACCCGGTCGCCCTCGTCCACCGAGAGCTTCACGATCTTGCCCGACACCTCGGAGGTGATGTTGACCGTCCGCCTGGCCCGGATCTTTCCCGATGCCGAGACGATCGATTCGAGGGCGCGGCCCTTGATCGCTTCGACCGTGACGGTCGGCCCCTCCTGCTTCTTGAACGCGAAGTTCGCCCAGACCATGGCGCCGACGAGGACGACGAGACCCAGACCGATGAAGACCTTCTTGCGCGTCATGAACTAGCTCCGGGCGGCCATGAAGGCCGCGAATCCCAGCGCGAACACCGCGTAGATGCCGAAGACGAGCGTGGCCATCGTCCCCGTCTTCTTCTTGAACACGACCGCGAACCCAATGGCGAGCACGGCGAGCCACCACAGGCGGAACAGGTCCATCATGCCGAACAGGCGCGCCAGGAAACTGCCGTCCGGCAGGAACGGCATCAGGACGCCCAGGTTCGTCGCGCTGGTCAGCGACTCGCGGGCGTAGTTGAGCGGCGTGACGACGAAGACGCCGATCACGCCGATCACGCTCGAGTGGACGACCGCCGAGAAGGCCTGCTTGAACGTCCCGGCTCCGCTCATGAGGACGCCGACAATCCCCATCGCGAGGCCCGCGATGATCGCCCACATGATCAGGGGCATCGCGACCATCGCCACGGCCGATATCGCCATCCGGGCGGGCGTGGGTTCCATGATGCTCTTGCGCAACGCGTCGTACGCCTGGTCGCTCACCGGGAAGCCGAACGCCTGCATCTGCCGGACCGATTCGTCCAGGGTGGCTTGCCGGCCGATCTCGGTCGATTGGAACCACATGGTCGGTGCGGCCGTCAGGATGATGACGACGACGGCCATCAGCAGCCAGGACGGGTGAGCGGCGACCGCCTCGAACGTCTCCCGAGGCGACGTGATCACGCCGATGAGCCGGGCAACCAGGTTCTTGTCGGGGACGACGCTGGTCGTGGCGGCGGACTCGTTCATGGTGAAGGGTCTCCCGGGGGCGGGCAAGAAGGCATTCTAACCCCTTCTCAGCATATACGGTTGTGGCGACCGGGATGTTTCCTGGAAGACACCCTCGCCGAGCGGCTCGGGCCGGCTCGGCCCGAGTTCGTTCGCCGGGTGCCGGGCCTCACGCGGTGCGGGCGTGCGCGACCGTCCCAGTGGCGTCTCGAGGATCGGCCCTTTGTCCAACAGGCAGAACGACTTGCGTGGAATCGGCTCGCCCGGCGAAAACGCTCTACAGCCGGGGTCCCGGCCGACCGACAAGATCTGAGACCGCGGAGAGTCCCACCGCCACCGTGTGTGCGGTGACAGCCGAGACGGTGGACTCTGACCGTGGCCTCGTGACTGTTCACCGTTGACTCTTGACTGTTGACTTGCCATGGCCGTCCGGATAGGCGAACTCCTCCTCAAGGAGAAGCGGATCACACCCGAGCAGCTCCAGGAGGCCTTGAACTACCAGAAGGCCAATGGCGGCAAAGTGGGGCTGAACCTCATCAAGCTCGGCTTCGTCAGGGACGAGGAAATCACCTCCCTCCTGAGCCGGCAGTACGGCGTGCCGTCCATCAGCCTCGCCGAGTTCGAGATCGACCAGGCGGTCATCAAGCTCGTTCCGGCGGAAACCGCCCAGAAGTACCAGATCCTCCCGCTGAACCGGTCGGGCGCGACGCTCACCATCGCGATGACCGACCCCACGAACGTCTTCGCCATGGACGACATCAAGTTCATGACGGGGTACAACGTGGAGCCCGTCGTGGCGTCCGAGGCGGCGGTGATGGAGGCGATCGCCCGCTACTACAACCTGGCCGCCAAATCGGCGGGCGGCAACGGCCAGCAGAGCGCGCTCGACTTCGCGGCCCAGGCGCTGCAGGAACTGCCGCAGGTCGATGCGTCGGAGGTCGAAGTCCTCGAGGAACTCGAGGAGATCAGCGTCGAGGCGCTGGCGCGCCAGGGCGAGGAGGCGCCCGTCATCCGCCTCGTGAACGTAATGCTGATGTCGGCCATCTCGAAAGGCGCGAGCGACATCCACATCGAGCCGTACGAGAAGGAGCTGCGCATCCGGTACCGCATCGACGGCGTCCTCTACAACATCATGGCGCCGCCGCTGAAGTTCCGCGACCCGATCGCGTCGCGCGTCAAGATCATGGCGAAGCTCGACATCGCCGAGAAGCGGCTGCCGCAGGACGGCCGCATCAAGATCCGCTTCAACGACGCCGGCCGCGCCAAGGAGATCGACTTCCGCGTCTCATGCCTGCCCACGTTGTTCGGCGAGAAGATCGTCCTCCGGCTGCTCGACCGCGAGAAGCTGATGCTCGACATGACGAAGCTCGGGTTCGAGCCCGAGTCGCTCGGGCGCTACGAGGAAGCCATCAGCCGGCCCTGGGGGATGGTGCTCGTCACGGGGCCGACCGGCAGCGGCAAGACCAACACGCTCTACTCGTCGATCGCCAAGCTCAATACCGCCGAGACGAACATCATGACCGCCGAGGACCCCGTGGAGTTCAACCTGCCGGGGATCAACCAGGTGCAGATTCGCGAGGGGATCGGCCTCAACTTCGCCGCCGCCCTGCGCGCCTTCCTCCGCCAGGACCCGAACATCATCCTCGTCGGCGAGATCCGCGACTTCGAGACGGCGGAAATCGGCATCAAGGCCGCGCTCACCGGCCACCTCGTGCTGTCGACGCTCCATACGAACGACGCCCCGAGCACGATCAGCCGGCTGATGAACATGGGGATCGAGCCGTTCCTCGTCGCGAGCTCGGTGAACCTGATTTGCGCGCAGCGCCTGGTGCGCCGCGTCTGCCGGACGTGCGCGGAGCCGCAGGCGGTGCCCGCGCAGACGCTCGCCAAGGTCGGCTTCAGCCCGGAGGACGCGGCCTCGGTGACGCCGCTCAAGGGCCGCGGCTGCGAGAAGTGCAATCACACGGGCTTCAAGGGCCGCGTCGGCCTGTACGAGGTCATGGAAGTCGACGACGAGATCAAGGAACTGGTGCTCGTCGGCGCCAGCGGCCTCGAACTGCGGAAGAAGGCCGTCGAGGGCGGGATGATCACGCTGCGCCAGAGCGGCCTGCGCAAGGTGAAGGACGGCCTGACGACGCTCGAAGAAGTCCTGAGGGAGACGGTGAACTAGATGGCGACCCTTCCCGAACTGCTCAAGACGACGGTGGAGATGGACGGCTCGGACCTCCACATCACCACCAACACCCCGCCCCAGGTGCGCGTGCACGGCAAGCTCCAGCGGCTGCCGATGCCCGACCTGTCGGCCGCCGACACCAAGCAGCTGATCTACAGCGTGCTCACGGACGCCCAGAAGAAGCGCTTCGAGGAAACGATGGAGCTCGACTTCTCGTTCGGCATCCGCGGGATCGCGCGCTTTCGCTGCAACGTGTTCAACCAGCGCGGCGCGGTCGCCGGCGTCTACCGGCTGATCCCCGAGCGGATCCGCTCGCTCCAGGAGCTGGGCCTGCCCGCGGTGATCACCAGGCTCGCCGAGCGCCCGCGCGGCATGGTGCTCATCACCGGCCCCACGGGCAGCGGCAAGTCGACGACGCTCGCGGCGATGCTCGACAAGATCAACGCCGAGCGGCACGACCACATCCTGACGGTCGAGGACCCCATCGAGTACATCCACTCCCACAAGGGGTGCCTGGTCAACCAGCGCGAGGTGCACAGCGACACGACGAGCTTCGGCCCCGCCCTGAGGGCCGCCCTCCGCGAAGACCCGGACATCGTGCTCGTCGGCGAGATGCGCGACCTCGAGACCGTGGAGTCGGCGCTGCGCATCGCGGAAACCGGCCACCTGACGTTTGCGACGCTGCACACCAACTCGGCGGCGCAGACGATCAACCGCATCATCGACATCTTCCCCGCCCACCAGCAGGGGCAGGTCCGGACCCAGCTCTCCCTGGTGCTCGAGGGCATCGTCTGCCAGACGCTGCTGCCGCGGACCGGGGGGACCGGGCGCGTCGTCGCCTGCGAGATCCTGGTGCCGACCGCGGCGATCCGGAACCTGATTCGCGAGGACAAGGTGCACCAGATCTACTCGTCGATGCAGACGGGGCAGGAGAGGGTCGGGATGCAGACGCTGAACCAGTCGCTGGCGACGCTGTTCTTCAACCGGCAGATCTCGATGGACACGGCCCTCGGCGCGTCGTCGCACAAGGACGAGCTGGTCGAGATGATCAACCGCGGCGTGGGCGTCGTGGCGGGCGCCGGCCTCGGCCGCGGGCCGGGCGCCGGGCTGCCGGCGGCGGGGGCGCGGCCGCCGGGCAGACGACAGTGATTCGGGCCGTCCCCAGGGCGGCCCTCGGTACCAATGAAGAATGGTGAATGGAGAATGAAGAATGGAGGAGCGCACGGGGAACGCGTGACCACGTTTCTCCATTCGACATTCGGCATTCTGCATTGACAGGTCATACGCAACCAGGGAGTGGTTCCATGGCAACCTTCGCATTCACCGGTCGGACACGCGGCGGCGAGACGATCAGCGGCGAGCGCGTCGCCGACTCGATGGAAGCGGCCACCGCCGCGCTCCGCCGCGACCAGGTCCTCGTGACGAAGATCGCGCCGGCCAAGGCGAAGGCGGAGGCCAAGGCGCGGGGAAAGGCGAAGGGCCGCGGGGTCGACTCGAAGAACCTGGCGGTCTTCACGCGGCAGTTCTCGGTCATGATCGACGCCGGCCTGCCCCTCGTGCAATGCCTCGACATCCTCGGCAACCAGGAGGAGGACAAGAACTTCTCGAAGGTGATCCTCGACACCCGGTCGGACGTCGAGGGCGGGTCGTCGCTCGCCGACGCCATGAAGAAGCACCCGAAGGTCTTCGACGCGCTCTACACCAACATGATTGCCGCCGGCGAGGCGGGCGGCATCCTCGACACGATTCTCAAGCGGCTCGCGATCTACATCGAGAAGAACGTCAAGCTGAAACAGCAGGTCAAGTCGGCGATGATCTACCCGATCGCCGTCATCGTCATCGCCGCCCTCGTCGTGGCGGTCATCCTCTGGAAGGTCATCCCCACCTTCGCCAACATGTTCGCCGGCCTCGGCGCCGAGCTGCCGCTGCCGACCCGCGTCGTCATCTGGATGAGCGACACGCTCGTCCGCTTCCTGCCGTTCATCGTCGTCGCGATCGTCGCGGCCGTGTTCGCCGTCCGGCAGTACTACGCGACCGACGGCGGGCGGCACGTGATCGACCGGCTGACGCTCCGGCTGCCGGTGCTGGGCATGATCATGCGGAAGATCGCCGTCGCGCGGTTCTGCCGGACGCTTTCCACGCTGATCAGCTCGGGCGTGCCCATCCTCGACGGGCTGGAGATCACCGCCAAGACGGCCGGCAACGCGATCGTCGAGGACGGCATCATGACGACCCGGAAGAGCATCGAGCGCGGCGAAACCGTGGCGGCCCCGCTCAAGGAGACCGGCGTCTTCCCGGCAATGGTGACGCAGATGATCGGCGTGGGCGAGGCGACCGGCGCCCTCGACACGATGCTCGGCAAGATCGCCGACTTCTACGAGGAGGAGGTGGACGCCGCCGTCGCCGGCCTGCTGACGCTCCTCGAGCCGATCATGATCGCGTTCCTCGGCGTCATCGTCGGCGGCATCGTCATCGCGATGTACATGCCGATCTTCTCGATGATCAGCAAGCTCACGTAGGCGAATGCCGGGACCAGGATGAACCCTTCCGAGCGCTGGCGACCGCTGGTCTGGCTGATGGCCGGCCGCGCCCTCATCACCACCCTGCTGCTCGGCTCCGGCGTCCTGATCCAGATCAACCTCCCCGGCACGCTGCCGATCTACGCGTTCTACTTCCTGATCGGGCTCACCTTCCTGTTCACGGCCCTCTACGCGCTCGCGCTGCCGCAGGCGGAGCACTGGCCGTGGCTCGGGAACGTGCAGCTCGTGGTGGACGCGTTCGTCGTGTCGGGCTTCATCGCCGTGACCGGCGGCATCAGCAGCTACTTCTCGCTGCTCTACGTCCTCCCGATCATCGCGGCCGGCTCGCTGCTCGACCGGCGGAGCGCGCTCACCGTGGCCACGCTGTCGGCGTTCCTCTACGGCGGCCTCGTGGCCACGCAGTACGCCGGCTACCTGGCCCACGCCGGCCCGTGGCTCGTCGCCCCGACGATCCTGCCCCCGGCGCGCGTGGCGCTGTACCTCGTCGGCATCAACGTGTTCGCGTTCCTCGCGGTCGGGGTCCTCTCCGGCTCGCTCGCCGAGCGCCTGCGCAGCACGAACGTGAAGCTCGAGAGCGCCTCCACCGAGATCGCCAACTGGCAGGCGTTCAACCAGGACGTCATCGACAGCCTGACGAGCGGCCTGCTGACCACCGACATCACCGGCCGCATCCTGTCGTTCAATCACGCCGCCGAGATCATCACCGGGCACACGGCCGCCTCGGTGACCGGCCGCGACGTGGGCGAGGCCCTTCACCTGCCCGAGGACGTGCGGCGCCTGCTCGCGCGCGACCTGGAGGGCGCCCGGAGCCGCCGCGCCGACTTCCTGTACTCCTCGCCGGCGGGACGCACGATCGAGATCGGCATGGCGGCCGCCCACCTGCTCACGCCGGGCGGCAAGCGCGGGTTCCTGATCACGTTCCAGGACATCACCGACGTCAAGCGGCTCGAGCGCGACGCGCGCGTCAAGCAGCGGCTCGCGGCGGTCGGCGAGATGGCGGCCGGCATCGCGCACGAGATCCGGAATCCCCTCGCGTCGATGGCCGGTTCGATCCAGGTGCTGCGCGAGGAGCTCACCTTGTCGGACGACCAGGCGCAGTTGATGGATATCGTCCTGCGCGAGTCGAAGCGGCTGAACGACACGATCAGGAACTTCCTGACCTACGCGCGGCCGCAGCGGAGCGCGGTGGAACGGCTCGACCTCGGGAAGATCGTCTCGGACACGGCGATGCTCCTGCGCCACAGCGCCGACGTGCGGCACGACCACGCCATCGAGACCGACGTGCCGGCCGCCCCGGTGTGGTTCGAGGCGGACGAGGGCCAGATTCGCCAGGTCCTCTGGAACCTCGCCACCAACGGCCTGCGGGCCATGCCGTCGGGCGGGCGGCTCCGCCTGGTGGTCACGCCCGGCTCGGCGATCGAGGCCGACCGGGCCGACGCGGCCCAGCCGGCCGCCATTCTCGCGGTGCAGGACGACGGCGTCGGCATCCCTCCGGAGGAACTCGACGGCATCTTCCAGCCGTTCCGCGGCAGCTTCGCCCACGGCAGCGGCCTCGGCCTCGCCATCGTCCACCGCATCGTGTCCGACTACGGCGGCGACATCCAGGTGACGTCCGCGGAGGGAAAGGGCACGACGGTGACGGTGCGGTTCGCGGGGCAGGTGGCGCCTGCGGCGCCAGTGTAGTGGTTCGTGGGCAGTGGTCAGTGGTCAGTGGCTAGTGGCTGGTGGGTAGTGGCTAGTAGTGGGTAGTGGCTGGGAAGCCCCAGCATCGACGGTGAGGTGACCAGTGGCGACGGTGAAGACGTACAAGGACCTGATCGCCTGGCAGAGGAGCATGGATTTGGCGTGCGAGGTGTACCATCTAACGGCGTCGTTCCCGAGAGAGGAGACGTACGGCCTGACACGTCAACTCCGTGAGTCTGCGGTGTCCGTACCCTCCAACATCGCGGAGGGGCAGGCACGGACGACCAAGGACTTTCGGCATTTCCTGGCCATCGCCCTGGGCTCCCTACAGGAATTGGAAACGCAGTTGCTGCTCGCCGGCCGTCTGGAAATGGTGTCCGAGGAACGCGTTCGCTCGGTGATCGACGCGGGCGGCGAAGTCGGCCGCCTGGTTCGCGGGCTGTCGTTGTCCCTTCGTGCCGAGGCGTAGGAAACGTTGGGTTCGGAGTTGACTGGCTAGCCACTATTCACTAGCCACCAGCCACTACATCCATATGCCTGAGTCGAGCCAACCCCGCCTTCTCCTCGTCGACGACGAGCCCTCGATCCGCCAGTTGCTGTCGTACCGCCTGAAGCGGGAGGGGTTCGACGTCGTCCTCGCCGAGAACGGGCGCGAGGCGGTGACGCGGATCGAGGCGGGCGGGATCGACCTGCTCGTGTCCGACATCCGGATGCCCGACATGAGCGGCGTCGAGGTGCTGCGGGCGGCCAAGGCGTTCGACCCCGACATCCTCGGCGTGATGATCACCGCCTACGCCTCGAAGGAGACGTCGGTGGAGGCGCTTCGCCTGGGCGCGTCCAACTACGTCGAGAAGGGCGGCCCCGAGTTCCCGGCGGCGGTCGTGGAGGTGGTGCGCAAGGCGCTCGAGCAGCGGCAGCTGCGCCAGGAGCGCCGCCAGCTCCAGCAGGAGAACCTGCTCCTCAAGCGGACGCTCGGCACCTCCCACCAGTTCTCCAACATCATCGGCCGCAGCGAGCCGATGGCGGCGGTGTTCCGGCTGATCGAAACGGTCGCCCCGACGACCAGCACGATTCTCGTCACGGGCGAATCCGGGACCGGCAAGGAGCTGGCGGCGCGCGCGATTCACTTCAACTCCCCCCGCCGCGACAGGCCGTTCGTGGCGCTGAACTGCGGGGCGCTGCCCGAGACGCTGCTCGAGTCGGAGCTGTTCGGCCACGTGCGGGGCGCGTTCACCGGCGCGGCCACCCACAAGAAGGGGCTGATCGAGCTGGCCGACCGCGGGACGGTGTTCCTCGACGAGATCGCCGAGATGACGCCGATGGTGCAGGTCAAGCTGCTGCGCGTGCTGCAGGACCGCCGGTTCCGCCGGCTCGGCGGCCTGGACGAGGTCGAAACCGACATCCGGATCATCGCGGCGACCCACCAGGATCTGTCGAAGCTGGTCGCCGACGGTCGCTTTCGCGAGGACCTGTTCTACCGGATCAACGTGATCCCGATTCACCTGCCGCCGCTCCGCGACCGGCGCGAGGACATCCCCCTGCTGGCTGACCATTTTCTCGGCCGGTACCGGCAGCAGATGGGGAAGCGGGTGACCGGGATCTCCGGCGAGGCGATGGCGCTGCTCGAGGCCTACCGCTGGCCGGGCAACATCCGCGAACTGGAGAACGTCATCGAGCGCGCGGTGGCGCTGGAACAGACGCCCATCGTCCTGCCCGACAGCTTGTCTCCCGTCGTCCGCGGCGCGGCCTCGAAGCCCGGAGCCGTCGCGTCGATCGACCTGCCCGAGGGCTTCCAGCTGGAAGAACACGTCCAGCGCATCGAGCGCGACTACATCACCGAGGCGCTTCGGCGGGCAGGCGGCGTCCAGTCCCGTGCCGCGGAGATTCTCGGCATGTCGTTCAGGTCGTTTCGCTACTACGCCAAGAAGTACGAGATCACGTGAGTCCCGGTCCGCACCCGGGAGAATAGTTCCCCATGCCGCGCCTCGCTCGGGCATAATGACGTCGCGGAGTGTTCCGCTCGTTCGAGCCCTCCACCCCAAAAATCCGGACCGATGCGCGTAGCCCGCGTTGCCGGCTACGCGTCGCGATTGGCGACGCGCATATGACAGGAGCGTGGACCGCGGCGGCGTGCCTACTGGCGCTGTTGACGCCCGCAGTGGCAGGTGCGGACGCGACCGTCTTCCTGTGCGAGCCCTACGGCCCGATGGGGAAGATCAGTCCGACCGGCCACATGGCGGTCTACCTCGACCGGGTGTGCGCCGGCTCTCCGACGACGCTGCGGCGGTGTCGGCCGGCCGAAACCGGCGTCGTCATCAGCCGCTACGGCGGCATCGAAGGCGTCGACTGGGTTGCGGTCCCGTTGATTGCGTGGCTCTACGCGGTCGACCGGGCAGCCGAGGTGCCGGCCGCGGCCGACCGGGCGCAGGTGGCGGTTCTGCGGAACGCCTACAGGGAGGCGCACCTGCGTTCGCTCGCGCCGGACGCGCCGGGAGGCCGGCCTCCCAAGGGCAACTGGTACCAGTTGGTCGGCGCCGCGTACGACCGGCGGCTCATCGCCTTCACGCTCGGGACCACGGCCGACCAGGATGACGCCCTCATTCGAACGCTCAACGCGCAGCCGAAGCGATCGCGCTTCAACATGCTCACCCGCAACTGCGCGGATTTCGTGCGCGACGTCATCAACCTGTATTACCCGAAGGCGATCACCGGCATCTCGGTCGCCGACCTCGGCCTGACCACCCCCAAGTTCGTCGCCAAGTCGCTGGTGAAATTCGGCGGGCGGCGCCCGGACCTTCAGCTGCAGTCGTTCGCGGTGTCGCGAATCCCCGGCAGTCGGTCCGAGAGCGGGTCCGCGCGCGGCGTGCTCGAGTCGCTGGTGCGGAAGCCGATGTACCTCGTGCCGCTGGCGTTGGTGCAGCCCTGGATCCCGGCGGCGTGCGCGGCCGGCTACCTGGTGGCCGGGCGATTCGATTCGAGGCAGCGTGTCGAGGGCGTCTACGGTCCCGACGTGGTCGAAGGGTGGGCAACGGACGGCGCGGCGCAGGACAACCTCGCTCCCACGATCGCCTCCGGAGTTTCCTCGAGCCACGAGGCTTCGGACTGGCAGTAGGGGGTCAATCCCCGTCAGGCCCGCCAGCCGCCAGCCGCCAGCCGCGCCGCAAGCAAGTCGCAAGTCGCAGGCCGCAAGCCGCAAGCCGGAGTTGACACTTATCGTCAGTCGAGCTTGACACTCCTTGTCAGTCGTCGGGATCATTCCTGGTGCCCGGCGCCGGGGACGCCTTGGGAATCGTTCGAATTGTTCGGCAATCACGCGTGCCCATTGGATGGCCTCGGTTGGCACCAGGGTTGCTCATCTGTCGGCCAGCACGGATCGAAGGCGCTGGCCGGCACGCGGCAAGGCCAACCGCCCCTTTCATCGCCGGCAGCGCCGGCAGCCGCCATCAACGCAACACGAGGAGAAGACCATGAGAATCCGCAAGAACGCAGGCTTCACGTTGATCGAGCTGCTGATCGTCGTGGCGATCATCGGCATCATCGCGGCCATCGCGGTGCCCGGCCTGATGCGCGCCCGCATGTCCGGCAACGAGGCGTCGGCGATCGGCTCGCTGCGCGCCATCAATAGCTCGCAGTCCACCTTCGCGTCGAGCTGCGCCGCCGGCAACTACGCGGTGACGCTCGCCGGACTTGCGACGCCCCCGACCGGGAGCGCTGTTGGGGCGGACGGTTTCATCAGCGCGGATCTGAGGCTCGATCCGTCGGTCAAGAGCGGCTACACCATCACGATGGCGACCAACGGCGGGACCGCCGCCAAGACGACGGCCTGCAATGGGGTCACACCGGAGTCGACGTACTATGTGTCGGCCCTGCCGCGTGACCGGGGGCAGCACCGGCCAGCGCGCTTTTGCCACGAACCAGGGCGGCACGATTTGGCAGGATACGACGGGCACGGCGCCTGCCGAGCCGTTCGCCGTCGCCGGCACCGTCAACGTGATTCAGTAGCGATCGCTCGGGCGTGCGTGGCCATGGGGGACGCCCGGACGGCGTTCCCCTTTCCTTAGAGGCACATCGAGCCGACGAGAATGACATGAGCAGCGGCTGACCGATGCAGGCCGGCTGGAGCGACGCGCGAGGCTGGGCGACGGGGGCCGTCATGACCACGACAGAGCAGACACGGGTTCACGCTGATCGAGTTGATGTTCGTCGTGGGGATCATCGGGATCCTGTCGGCCGTCGCGGCGCCCGCCCTGTCCAGGACGAAGATGGCCGCCAACGAGTCGTCGGCCATCGCCTCGCTTCGGACCATCAACAGCAGCCAGCAGACGTTCTGGGCCACGTGCGGCTCGGGCAACTACTCCCCGTCCCTGCAGAACCTCGGCCTGCCGGTCGCCGGCGCCCACGGGTTTCGTCGGGCCCGAGCTGTCCGGGCCGGCGCCCGTCGTCAAGAGCGGGTACGAAATCGAGATGGCCACCGACAACCCCGCGACCGGCACGAGCTGCAACGGCGGCGCGGTCGGCACGACCTACCACGCGACGGCGGACCCTCAGCCGGGCAGGGCCGCCGCTTCTTCGGGACCAACGGCGGCGGCGCGATCTTCCAGTCGTTCGCCACGCTGTTCACGGACATGCCCGACAGCGGGGCGCCGCCGGCTCCGGCGATGCCCGTCCAGCAGTAGGCTGGTGACCGGCCTTCGGCCGCCCCCGCGGCGACGGCCCCCCAATCCCGTGTCCCGCGCAGCCGATATCCCTCGCCGAAAACAGCCGAGATGGCAAAAGCGGGGCCTTTCCCCCGTATAATAGGCGGCGGAGCGGAATGCCGATGTCTTCTCTTGCCCGTCGCCTCGTGTGGGTGCTGGCCCTCGTCGGCCTCGCCGCATCCCTGACGTCCCTCTACGTGCACTACCAGCTGCTGGTCCAGCCCGGCTACGCCAGCTTCTGCGACATCAACGCCACGGTCAACTGCCAGCAGGCCTACTTGAGCCGCTACGGCAGCGTGTTCGGCGTGCCGACGGCGCTGTTCGGCGTCATCTGGTTCGCCTTCGTGCTGGTCCTCGCGCTGCTCGAGGCCTTCGGCCCGCCGACCGTCAAGGCGTCGATTCCGGCCTACCTCTTCGCGACGACGACCATCGGGCTGGCGGTCGTGCTCTACATGGCCTACGCGGCGTTCTTCGTGCTGAAGGCGGTGTGCGTGATGTGCCTGACCATGTACGCCGCGGTGATCGGGTTGTTCATCGTGTCGGGCCTTTCGAAATCGATGCCGCCCATGACCACACTGCCCAGGCGCTTGGTCGCCGACCTGCGGGCGCTGCTCGCCCGCCCGGCCCTTCTGGCCGTCGTCATCGTCTTCCTCGCGGGAGCGGTGTCGGCGGTGGCGTTCTTCCCGAGCGAGGCGACGCTGCGCATGCAGTCGGCGCAGCAGCGCGCGGCGCAGCCGGCCACGGCCGACCAGCGCAGCGAGTTCGAGCGCTTCTGGGAATCGCTGCCGCGCACCACCGTGCCCGTGCCCTCCGACGGGGCCGCGGTGGTGATCGTGAAGTTCACCGACCTCCAGTGCCCCGCGTGCGGCGCGACGTTCTTCGAGCTGCGGCCCGTGCTGTCGAAGTGGCAGTCCGAATACCCAGGGGCGATCAAATACGTCGCCAAGGATTACCCGCTGCAGCCCGAGTGCAACCCGAACGTGCTGCGCCCGCTGCACCTGGCGGCCTGCGACGCCGCGGTGGCCGTGCGCCTTGCACGGATGCGCGGCAAGGGCGACCAGCTCGAGGAGGACTTCTACTCGCACCAGGCGATGCTGAGCCCGGTGTCCGTGCGCGAGGCGGCCCAGTCGATCGCGGGCATCACCGACCTCGACGCGCAGTACCCGCGCATCATCGAGGGGGTGAAGGCCGACGTGGGCCTCGGCCACCTGCTCGGCGTTCGCCAAACGCCGACGTTCTTCATCAACGGCGTGAAGCTGGAGGGCGCGACCGCCCAGACGATCGACCTGGCCATCGCCTACGAGATGAAGAAAGCGGGCAAGATCAAGTAGCGCCGTGCACGCCATCGAGACCGAGAACCTGACGAAGGACTACGCGCTCGGTTTCTGGCGCAAGCGGCCGTACCGCGCCCTCGACAACCTGTCGGTGCAGGTGGCGCCCGGCGAGGTGTTCGGGTTCCTGGGGCCGAACGGCGCCGGCAAGACCACCACGCTCAAGCTGCTGCTGCAACTCGTGTTTCCCACCGCCGGGCGGGCCGAGATCCTCGGCCGCCCCGTCGGCGACGTCGCCGTCCGCCGCCGCGTCGGCTACCTTCCCGAGAATCCCTACTTCTACGACCACCTGACCGCGGTCGAGCTGCTCGACTACTTCGGCCGGCTGTTCGGCCTGGGTTCGGACGTTCGCGCGTCTCGCGTCTCGCGCCTGCTCGACGAGGTCGGCCTCGGCGCCGAGCGGACGCTGCCGCTGCGCCGCTACTCGAAGGGGATGCTGCAGCGCGTGGGCCTGGCGCAGGCGCTGATCAACGAGCCGGAGGTGGTGTTCCTCGACGAGCCGATGTCGGGCCTCGATCCGATCGGCCGCCGGATGGTGCGCGAGCTGATCCTCCGCCTGCGCGACCGCGGGGCCACCGTCTTCTTCAGCTCGCACATCCTCTCGGATGCCGAGGCGGTCTGCAGCCGCGTGGCGATCCTCTCGGGCGGCCGGCTGGCCGCCGAGGGAAAGCTGACCGAGCTCCTCGCCTTCGGCGTGAAGGGGTGGGAGGTGGTGGTCGATCGCGCGGCGGCCGACGTGCTGGCGCGCCTGCAGGCGCTGGCCGTGAAGGTGACGAGGATTGCCGAGTCGCGCTACGCGGTCGAAGTCCCCGCCGACGCGCGCCCCGAGCGGATCCTCGCGGACCTCGTGGCCGCGGGCGCGTCCATCGTCTCGCTCAACCCGATGCGCGACACCCTCGAAGACCTCTTCATGCGCCACGTGGCCGAGCGCGGCCACCAGCGCTCGACGCCGGTATGAAGACGATGGGGCTGCTTGCCGTCGGGTTGAACGTGTTCCGCGAGTCGGTCCGCGACCGCGTCTTCTACAACCTGCTCCTCTTCGCGATCCTGCTCGTGGCGGCCTCCGTGCTCGTCGGCCAGATGACGGCCGGCCAGGACGTGAAGATCATCAAGGACCTCGGCCTCTCCGCCACTCGCCTTCTTCGGCCTGTTCATCGCCGTGTTCGTCGGCATCGGCCTCGTCTGGAAAGAGGTGGAGCGGCGCAGCGTCTACAACCTGCTGTCCAAGCCGGTGCGGCGGCCCGCGCTCGTGCTCGGGAAGTACATCGGCCTCGCGATCACGCTGCTCGTGAACGTGGCGGTGATGGCGGCGGTGCTCTACCTGGTGCTCGCCTACATGTACTGGACGTCGCCCGAGAACCTGCGCGCGGCGTGGGAGGCGCCGGCCACCGACCCCGCGCTGCTGAAGGTGTTCCTCCTGATCTACGTGCAGCTGCTGCTGGTCACCGCCATCGCGCTCTTCTTCTCGACGTTCTCGAGCCCGATGCTGTCGGCGGCGCTGACCTTCGGGCTCTACGTCATCGGGCACTTCAACGCCGACCTGAAGCACTTCGACGCGATCGTCACGTCGGCCCCGCTGGTCTGGCTGCTGCGGGCGCTCTACTACCTGCTGCCCAACCTCGCGCCGTTCGACGTGACCGCGCAGGTCGTGCACGGGCAGCCGGTGCCGGCCGGCTACATCGTCATGACGGTCGGCTACGCGGCGATCTACGTGGCGTTCCTGCTCACGGCCGCGTCGGTGATCTTCGCGAGGCGCGACCTGAAGTGACCACGCGCCGAGTTCGCCCGATCGTCACGGCCCTCGTCCTCGTGACGCTCGGGGCCGGGTTCGTGGGCCTCGAGGTCTGGCGCGATGCCGCGTACGGCGAGCCCGCCCCGGGCGAGTCGGTGCTCTACGTCCGGTCGGGCGACGCAGTTCGACGGATGGCGCTTGGGTTCGCGCCGCTGGTCGCCGACGTGTACTGGGTGCGCGCCGTGCAGTACTACGGCGGCATGCGGCTGTCCGCTTCGCAGAGCAAGCGCTACGACCTGCTCTATCCGCTCCTCGACATCGCCACGTCGCTGGACCCCCGGTTCAACATCGCGTACCGGTTCGGGTCGATCTTCCTCGCCGAGCAGTATCCGGGCGGGGCGGGACGGCCCGACCAGGCGATCGCGCTCCTCGAGAAGGGATTCCGCGCCAACCCGACCCGCTGGCAGTACCTGCAGGACATCGGCTTCGTCTACTACTGGTGGCTGGGCGACTACCGGCAGGCGGGCGCGTGGTTCTTGAAGGCGGCCGACGTCCCCGGCGCGCCGTGGTGGCTGCGCTCGCTCGCCGGCGTGACGCTGGCGGAGGGCGGCGACCGCCAGACGTCGAGGCGGCTCTGGCAGGCGATGCGCGACACGGGCGACAACGAGTGGCTCCGGAACAACGCGGCACTGCGCCTGGCGCAGCTCGACGCGCTGGACGCGATCGACGGGCTGAACGCCCTGACCGCCGAGTTCAAGGCCCGCACCGGGAGCGTTCCCGCGTCGTGGGACGCCCTGGTGCGGGCGCGGATGCTTCGCGGCGTGCCGCTCGACCCGCGCGGCACGCCCTACGCGCTCGACGCCGCGTCTGGCGCCGTGACGCTGTCGCCCGACTCGCCGCTCAACCCGCTGCCGGTCGGCTCGCAGGCGGCCCGGCCCGCCGCACGCTGAGAGGATTGATGGCCTACGCGATTGCCGCTCTCTTCGGGCTCGTCATCGGCAGCTTCCTCAACGTCTGCATCTATCGCCTGCCCCTCGATCTCTCCATCGTGTGGCCCGCTTCGCGCTGCACATCGTGCGGGCGCGAGTTGAGCTGGTTCGAGAACGTCCCGGTGGTCAGTTACGCGGTGCTCCGCGGCCGCTGCCGGGCGTGCGGGCAGCACATCAGCGTGATGTATCCGTTCATCGAGCTGTTGACGGCCGGCGTCTTCGTCGCGACGTACGCGACGTTCGGCCTGTCGGTGCTGCTGCCCGTCCGCCTGCTGTTCGCGTGCGCGATGATCGTGCTGCTCGTCATCGACCTCCAGCACCAGATCCTGCCCAACGAGATCACGGTGTCGGGAATTGCGGTGGGCCTCGCGTGCAGCCTGCTGGCGGCGCCTGGATGGCGTGACTCGCTCGTCGGGGCGCTGGCGGGAGGCGGCGCGCTCTGGCTGGTCGCGTGGGGATACGAGCGCTTCCGCGGCCAGGAGGGGCTGGGTTTCGGCGACGTGAAGATGCTGGCGATGATCGGGGCGTTCCTCGGGTGGCGGCTGATGCTGCTCACGCTGGTGGCGGCGTCGGTGCTCGGGTCGCTGACCGCGGCGGCGCTGCTGCTCGCGCGCCGCGCCGGCTGGCAGTCGAAGCTCCCGCTGGGCACCTTCCTCGGCATCGCCGCGATTCCGGTCGGCCTCGTCGGCGACGCGGTGGTCGCGTGGTACCTGTCGTTCTATCGCTAGGCAAGATGTCCCGATCCGCCTACGCCCTCATCGGCCTCACCGCCCTCGTTGCCGGGCTCGTCGGCGTCCTCGCGTTCTCGCTGCTGCGCTTCGTGGCGGCCGTCCGCGACATGCGCCGCCAGTTGCACGAGGGGAGCGCCGAGCGGGTGTTCGTCGCCACCGCGCTGGAAGAGTCGATCCGCAAGCTCCGCGACCAGGAGCGGGCGATGCAGGCGCGCGCCGAGAGCTCCGAGCGCCTCAACAGCGAAATCGTCTCGAGCCTGGCGTCCGGCCTGCTGGTGGTCGGCCTGCACGGCGAGATCAGGACGCTCAACCCCGCCGGGCGCCGGCTGCTGCGCCGCTCCTCTGTCGTGGCGGGCGGCAGCCTGCGCGACCTGCTCGACGACGCCGGCCCGCTGGCCGAAGTCGTCGAAGCCTGCCTGTCGACCGGCCAGCCCGATCCTCAGGCGCGCGGTACCGATCCGTCAGCCGGACGGCCAGGAGGTCCACCTCGGGGTCACCGTGTCGCCGCTCTGCGACGAGCAGGGGAGCCTGCAGGGCGCGATCTGCCTGTTCACGGACCTCACCGCGGTCGTCGGCCTCGAAGAGCAGCTGCGGTTGAAGGACAGCCTGGCGCGTCTCGGCGAACTCACCGCCGGCCTCGCCCACGAGTTCCGCAACGGCCTGGCGACCATCCACGGCTACGCCCGGCTCATCGACCCGTCCCAGGTGCCGGCCGCGTACGCGCCGTACGTGCAGGGCCTGCGCGACGAGACCGAGGCCCTGGGCCGCGTGGTCACCAACTTCCTCAACTTCGCGCGGCCCGCGCAGCTCACGCTCGTTCCCGTGGCCCTCGGCCGGCTGGTCGAACGCGCCGCCGACGAGGTTCGGCCCGAGGTGGAGGACCGTGGCGGCACCGTGACCGTCGTCGGGGAGTTCGGAACGGTGGACGGCGACGAGGTCCTGCTCCGGCAGGCGCTCGCCAACCTGCTGCGCAACGCCGTCGAGGCGTGCGCGAACCTCCCGGGCGCCCCCCGGATTGTCCTGGAGGGCCATCCCGATCCGGGCCTGAAAGAACTCCGGGTCACCGTGACCGACAACGGCCCCGGGATCGACCCGGCGCTTCGCGAGAAGGTCTTCCAACCGTTCTTCACGACCAAGGGCCACGGCACCGGGCTGGGCCTTGCGCTCGTCCAGAAGATCGTGGTCACGCACAACGGGCGCATCGGCCTGTCGGCCTCGGCCGACGGCGGCGCCTCGTTCCAGCTGGCCTTCCCGCTCTCCCGGGTCGATTGAAGTTCCTGCAGAGCGGCGCCCGGCGCCCGTTGGCCGGATTTGCCCGCCCTTCATCCGGTCGATGCCGGCGGGGCGTCGATTCCTTCAGGTTTTCTCACCTTCTCATCGCGGCGCGCCACGGCCGACACTTTGCACAAGGGCGTAGCCGGAGACGACGATCGTGCCGCGACACCCACCGAATCCCGACTCTCGACTCCCGGGTCCGGCGAGCGGCTTCACGCTGCTCGAGGTGCTCATTGCGCTCACCCTCCTCACCGGCTCGTTGCTGGTCGCCTTCCAGGTGATGGGGGTCGCCGCGAAGGCCACCGAGTCGGCGCGGGCCACCACCCTCGGCACCACACTCGCCTCGCAGAAGATCGAGCAGCTGCGGGCACTCGGGTGGGGCATGGCTTCGGACGGGACGCCAGCGGAGGACTTCGACAGCGACGCGGCACGGTGGCCGGTCGGTTCGACGGGCGGAAATGGGCTCGCGCCGTCCGCGCCCGGCACGCTCGCCACCGACACCCCGGGATACGTGGACTACCTCGACGTGCGGGGCCAGTGGATCGGCGCCGGCGGCTCGCCGCCCGGCCCGGCGGCGTTCACCAGGAGGTGGTCCGTGGAGCCTGGTGGCGCGGCGTTTCCGGCCACGCTGCTCCTCCGGGTGGTGGTGCTGCGGCGTGGGGCGGCCACCCGCGGCGGCGGCGCCAACTGGGTGCCGATCGCCGAACTCGACGCCGCGAAGGCGCGGAGGGGCGAGTGAAGGCGCGCGCGGGATTCACCGTGGCCGAATTGCTCGTGGCCGGGCTCATCCTGCTCGTCCTCGCGGGCGGCCTCCTGGCCCTCGTCGATCCGGGGCCCTCGGTGGCGAGAGCCCGGGCCGCGGCCGTGGACATCGACCAGCGCCTCCGTGCGGTGGCCGAGGCGCTGGGTGCCAATCTGGCGCTGGCGGGCAATGGACCGGTGAACGGCGTTTCCGGGGCGCCATTCGGCGCGTCGGCTGCAACCGTGCTGCCGTACCGGGTGGGCCCCCAGGGAGACCCCGACGGAACCGTCCGGTCGGACGCCCTCACCCTGATCTCGGCGTCCGGCTCCGCCGCGGCGGCAACCCTGCCGGGCGGGTGGGTGCCGGCCGGGGGAGCCGCCACCATCGCCCTCGGCCCCGGATGTCCCGCCGGCGACGCGTCGTGCGGCTTCCGGGCCGGCGGCGCGGCTTTGGTCCTCGACGGACGAGGGCAGGCCGACATCTTCCGCATCGACGCGGTGACCGGAGTGCTCCTCGCCCTGGTTCCGCGCGGAGCGACATCCGGACGGAGTTTTCCGCCCGGCTCGGTGGTGGTTCCGGTCACCGTGACCACCTACTACCTCGAGCCGGGAGCCGGCCCCGACGGCTCGCAGCTGATGTCGGGCGACGGCGACCAGTTCGACATGCCTCTGGCGGACCACGTCACCCGGCTGGCCTTCGAGTTGTTCGGCGAACCGCGTCCGCCCACCCTCGGGGCCGGTCCGCCCCCGCTTCGCGCCAACTACGGGCCGTCGCCTCCGCCGCCGCTCGAAGACGACCCGCGGGACAGCTGGGGCGCAGGCGAGAACTGCACCTTCGCCGACACGACGGCGGGCCAGGCAAGCCGGCTGCCGGCGCTCCGCCCGGGGACCTCGCTGGTGCCGCTCGGTGCGGCGATGCTGACCGATGGTCCCTGGTGTCCCGACGCGTCCGCGCCCGGCCGCTACGACGCCGACCTGTTCCGAGTCCGGGCCGTGCGCGTCACCGTCCGTGTGGAAGCGGCGTCGGCCGCCGGAAGGGGTCGCGACCCGACGTTGTTCCTTCGCCCGGGCACCTCGCGCGACCGGTCGTCGCCCGCCGCCGATCAGGAGGTGGTGCTCGACATCGTCCCGCGCGCGTTGCAGCGGGGACGCTAATCCGAAAGCGGGCGCGAGCCTCGTCCGCTCGTCGCACACGCCCGCCGGCGCCAGCCTGTGCCGGCCGACCGGCCAGGCCCCGCTCGGTCGTCAACCAATCGAGCTCCTGTTCAGGCGCAGGAAGGAGCGGTGCCTCGTGCGGGCTGGACCATCGCAAGCGACGAAGCAGGACGCGGGGACGGCCGGCCATGCGCGCACCCGCCGTGGGAGCGCCCTGGTGATCGTGCTCCTCGCGCTGCTGCTGCTGTCGGCGATCGGAGGCGCCATGCTGGCCCTCGCCACCGCGGACACGATGGCGGCGGCGAACCAGCGCGATGCGCGGGTGGCGATGTACGCCGCGGAAGCGGCGATCGAACTGGCGGCCGACGAGATCGTGCGGCTGCCGGATTGGAGTGCCGTCCTCGCCGGCGCGGTGCGCTCCCAGCGAGTGGACGGCGCGCCGTCGGGAGTGCGCCGGATGCCCGGCGGTCGCCTCGTCGACCTCGAGGAGGTAGCCAACCTCGCCAACTGCGGCGTGGCCACCCCGTGCTCCGCCGCGTCGCTGGCCGCCGTCACGAGCGACCGGCCCTGGGGCGCGAACAACCCGCACTGGCGACTCTTCGCGTACGGCGCGCCGGGCGGCGCCTCTCCGTCGGTTTCGGCCTACACGATCGTCATGGTCGCCGACGACCCGATGGAATCCGACGGCGACCCGGACCGCGACGCCGCGGCCGGCAGCCCAGGCTCGGGCGTCATCCTGCTTCGCGCCGAAGCGTACGGCCCGGCCGGTTCCCGGCGCATCATCGAGGCGGCCGTCGCCAAGGTGGTCGCGCCCGGCGGCGCCGTCGCGCCGAAGTTCCTGTCGTGGTGGCCGATCGGCTAGCCGGCCGCACGAGGCGGGGCGGGGCGCCACGACTCGCCAACTGGAGTCCGGGGCCGCTCCGACCGATAACCCGATCGTAGGGGTGTGTCGGTCCGCAACAGCCGGGGGCAGCCAATGAAAACCACGACCATCCTGTGGGGACTTGCTTTGATGTGCGCGACCGCCGGGACGGCGTGGTCGCAGTCGCTCGGTGACGTGGCGCGGAGGGAAGAGGAGCGCCGCAAGGCCATCAAGGCTCCGGTGAAGGTCTACACGGACACCGATCTCCGTCCGGTTCCCGTCTCGACTCCCGACCCGCCGGCCGACGCGCAGACCGCGGCCGCCGCCGAGAAGCCGCCGACAAACGCCGAGGCGAAGCCCGACGCCAAGGACGCGGCCCCGTCGATCGACCAGGGGGAGGACTACTGGCGCAAGCTCATGGGCGACGTCCGGGAGCTCAGGGCGCGCAGCGGCACGTATCTCGAAGCACTGCTGAGCCGCCTCGCAGCGCTCAACAACGACTTCTACGCGCAGCAGGACCCGGCCATGCGCGCCGCCATCGGCGACCAGCGGAATCGCGTCTACGACGACATGGAACGCCTGAAGAAGGACATGGCCGACCAGGAGGCCGCGATCGCCAAGATCGAGGAAGACGCTCGAAAGGCGAACATCCCGCCCGGCTGGATCCGCTGAGGCGGGGCTGGCTGCCATGGCTTCTCCAGCGGTTTCCGCGTCGCCCCTCCGGTCCCCCGTCCTCATCGTCGAAGACCGCGACTCGCTGCGGACGATGCTGCGGCACGCGCTCGAGTCTCGGGGGCATCGCGTCGTCGAAGCCCGGGACGAACCCGAGGCGGTCGAACAACTGCGTGCGGCCGCGCCCTCGCTCGTCTTGTCGGACCTCAAACTCCCGCGGGGCGACGGCTTCGGGGTCCTGCGCGCGGCCAAGGAGCACGACCCCGAGCTGCCGGTGATCGTCATGACGGCCTACGGCAGCATCCAGGACGCCGTGTCGGCGATGAAGCAGGGGGCGCTGGACTTCCTGGCCAAGCCGGTGGATCCCGACCACCTCGAGTTGCTGGTGGGCCGCGCCGTCGCGCAGCGCCGGCTGGTCGCCGAATACCTGCTGCTCAAGGAGGAGTCGGCCTCGCGCCGCGGCCTGCCCGAAATCGTCGGCGGCGCTCCGGCGCTCAAGCAGGTGTCGCTGGCCGTGCAGCGCGCGGCGGGCAGCGACGCCACCGTCTTGCTGGAAGGCGAGAGCGGTACCGGCAAGGAACTCTTCGCGCGCGCCGTGCACGCGCTCAGTCCCCGCCGTGCCGAGCCGTTCGTCGCGATCAACTGCGCCGCCATTCCAGAGGCCCTGCTCGAAACCGAGCTGTTCGGCCACGAGAAAGGCGCGTTCACCGGGGCGGCCGGACGGAAGCTCGGGAAGTTCGAAGTGGCCGACGGCGGCACCATCTTCCTCGACGAGATTGGGGACCTCCCGCTTCCGCTTCAGGCCAAGATCCTGCGGGCGCTGGAAGCGCGGGCCTTCGAGCGCGTCGGCGGCGTCGTGACGTTGCGCGTCGACGTGCGCCTGGTGGCGGCGACGAACAAGAACCTCCGCGCCGCGGTGGCAGCGCGGCGCTTCCGCGAGGATCTCTATTTCCGGCTCTCGGTGTTCCCCATCACCGTTCCCCCCCTCCGCGAGAGGGCCGAGGACATCCTGCTGCTCGCCCGGCACTTCGTCGGGCGTTTTTGCCGGGAAATGAACAAGCCGGTGATGACGATCGCGGAGGCGGCGCAGGACGGGCTGCAGGCCTATCGGTGGCCGGGCAACGTGCGCGAACTGCAGAATTGCATGGAGCGCGCCGTCATCCTCGCGGATGGGGACCGCATCCTGCCGCACCACCTGAATCTCCGGCCCGGCGAGATGCCGCTGACCGCCGACCGCGACCCTTGGAGCGAGATCGACCTGTCGGGGACGCTCTCCGAGGCCAGCCGGCGGGTCGCCAAGGAAGTCGAGCGCCGGAAAATCCAGGCGGCGCTGGCACAGGCGGGCGCCGACCCTGGCCGCGCATCGGAGGCCCTCGGCGTCGATTGCCGGACGCTGCTGGGCATGCTGAAGCAGCACGGCATTCCCGCATCCTGAATGAGAGGCGACCCTGAGCCCGCCGAAGGGTCGCGGGGCTGAAGCCCAGCGCCACACCTGGTGTTGCCGCGAGTCGTGGCGTTGTGGGCCTTCAGGCCCGCCGATCGCCGCTCGACGTTGCTCGAGGCGACGGTGTCGCTACGCGGCGAATCCGACTCGCCTCAGCGCGTCGACGAATTCCCGCTCCGACACGTCGTCGGCGACCGTGCTCGACCCGATGCCGGTCGGCAGGACCACGTGGAGGGTGCCGTTCACCACCTTCTTGTCGCGCCGCATGCCGTCGACGAGTTGGGCTGCTGGAAGGTCCGCGACGTGGGGGAGAGGGCCGAGCGTCATCACCAGCCCTTCGAGCGCGGCGGCCGCGTCGTGCCCGAGGACTCCGCGCATCACCGCCAGCTGCGACGCGACCAGCATGCCCCACCCGACCGCCTCGCCGTGACGGAAGCGCCGGTACCCGGTGAGCGCCTCGATCGCGTGCCCGGCCGTGTGGCCGAAGTTGAGCACGCGCCGAAGCCCGGCCTCGCGTTCGTCCGCGGAGACGATCTCGGCCTTGATTCGGCAGCACTCGGCGATGACCGGGCCAAGGGATTCCGCGCCGGGGTCCGCCAGGTGCCGCGCGTCCGCCTGCAGGCGCTCGAAGAGCGACGCGCTGCACGCCATCCCGTACTTGATGACCTCGTAGAGCCCGGCGCGGAACTCCCGTCGCGAGAGCGTTGCCAGCACCAGCGGGTCGCTCACGACGAGCCGTGGCGGATAGAAGGAGCCGACCAGGTTCTTGCCGGCCGGGAGGTTGACGCCGACCTTGCCGCCGACCGACGAATCCACCTGCGCCAGCAGCGTCGTCGGCACCTGCACCAGGGCGATGCCGCGCAGGAACGTGGCCGCCGCGAACCCCGCCATGTCTCCGATGACGCCGCCGCCGACGGCCACGACCACCGAGCCGCGGTCGGCATGGCCGCGGACCAGCGCCTCGTAGATTCGCGCGACGGAGGCGAGATGCTTGTGGCGTTCGCCGTCGGGCACCTGGATGACCTCGGCGCCGGGCAGCGCCTCCGCGATCCGTTCGCCGTGCAGACGCCACACCACCGGGTTCGTCGCCACGAACCGGCGCCGCCCGACCGCGTGGTCGTCCAGGATCTGCCCGAGGCGGTCCGTCAGGCCGTGGCCCAGCAGGACCGCGTAGGCGCCGGTGGAGGTGTGAACGTCGACACGAACGGGCTGCATGGCAGTCTCCCTGGCGAAGCGGCGGATAATGGTAGGATAACGTAATTGTTCCAGGTTCCCGCGCGAACGCGCCTCGCGGCCCCGGCGCGCGCACTCAAGGACGGACGAATGGCACACAGCGGCGATGGCAAGAAGAGCGGTGGCGAAGGCCAGGTGACGGAGATTACCCCGCGCAGCGAGGACTTCTCGCGCTGGTATACCGACGTGATTCGGCGCGCGGAACTGGCCGATTACTCCCCGGTCAAGGGCTGCATGGTGATCCGTCCCTACGGCTACGCCATCTGGGAACTGATCCAGCAGGGTCTCGACAAGCGCATCAAGGCCACCGGCCACGTCAACGCGTACTTTCCGCTGCTGATCCCGCAGAGCCTGTTGACCAAGGAGGCCGACCACGTCGAGGGGTTCTCTCCGCAGGTGGCCTGGGTGACCAAGGGCGGCACCGAGGAACTCGACGAGCCGCTGGCGATCCGTCCAACCTCCGAGGCGATCATCGGGACGATGTACGCCAAGTGGATCCAGTCGTGGCGCGACCTGCCCGTTCTCATCAACCAGTGGGCGAACATCGTCCGCTGGGAGAAGGTGACGCGGCTGTTCCTGCGGACCACCGAGTTCCTGTGGCAGGAAGGGCACACCGCCCACGAGACCGCCGAGGAAGCCGAGGCCGAGACGCTGAAGATCCTCCACCTGGTCTACAAGGACTTCGTCGAGACCGAACTGGCGATGCCGGTGATCGCGGGACGGAAGAGCGAGAGCGAGAAGTTCGCCGGCGCCGACCGCACCTACTCGATCGAGGCCCTGATGGGCGACGGGCGCGCGCTGCAGGCGGCAACCTCGCACAATCTGGGGCAGAACTTCGCGAAGGCGTTCGGCATCCAGTTCCAGGCGCGCGACAAGTCGCTGCAGCACATCTGGGGCACGTCGTGGGGGATCACGACCCGGCTGATTGGCGGCGTGATCATGACGCACGGCGACGACAACGGCCTGGTGTTCCCGCCGCGCATCGCGCCCTACCAGGTGGTGATCGTGCCGATCCCGCGCGGCAACTGGCAGGAGACGGTGCTGCCCCACGCGAAAGCGATCTTCGACGATCTCACGGCGCAGGGCGTCCGCGTGATGCTCGACGACCGCGATGCCTACACGCCGGGCTGGAAGTTCGCCGAGTGGGAGCTGCGCGGCGTGCCCGTTCGTCTCGAGATCGGCCCAAAGGACATCGAGAAGGGCCAGGTGATGCTGGCGCGGCGCGACACCCGCGAGAAGCTCTCGGCGTCGCGCGAGGGCCTGGCGGGGCGGATTGCGGGCCTGCTGGACGAGATTCAGAGGAACCTGTTCGAGCGCGCCGTGAAGTTCCGCGAGGAACACACGACGGAGACGACGTCCTACGACGAGTTCAAGCAGATCATGGAAGGCCGCCCGGGGTTCGTGGTGGCGCCGTGGTGCGGCTCGGCGGACTGCGAGAACCAGATCAAGACCGACACGCAGGCCACCATCCGCAGCCTGCCGCTCGAGGACAGCGCCGGCGGCGCGTGCGTTCGCTGCGGCCAGCCCGGCGTCGCGCGGGCGCACTTCGCGAAGTCATACTGACCGCGGGCCGCGGCGACAGGCTACTTGGGAGGGCCGAGCAGAACGCGTGCGGCGTCGGGCCATCTCGACCGAACTCGCCTGGTCACCGCGTGGCGCTCGGTCACCTTCTCCCGGGCCGCAATCGCCCTGAAGGCCACCTCCAGGTGGTCGCGCCACCACTCCGACGGCGCCCGCCCGGTTTGCGGCGGCCGTGTGCCCGGCGGCGTCATCAGGCGGCTGTATGCCGCCGCGACCGGCTCCAGGCAGGTGCGGTCGCCGATGACCTGGAGTGCCGCCAGCATCTCCACCGCGGCCGGTTCGCCGCTCTCGATCGTCTCGCGCAGGTCGTACAGGGCCACCGTGCTCCCGCGTTCCGCGAGCACCTGGTGCGCCACCGCCCTTACCGTCATCCAACTCCCGCGCTGGGCCGGGTCGGCGGTCGCCTTCTCACGCTCGCGCACTCGCTGAACGATTCGATGGAGCGTCGGAAGCGGCGCCTGGGCGCCGGCGGCCGCCAGCCACTGGCGCATGGCGTCCGGATCGTCGGGGAGCGTGGCGGATGCCGCGCTCTCCAGCGCCTCGAGCGGCGGCATCACCACGGCGCCGCCGCTGCCCAGGACCGAGGCGCGCACCGCGGCACTGGGGTCCTGGCGAAGGCGCGCCGAAAGCAGTTCGAGCGCCGGCCCCGGCACGTGGCGCATCGCGTCGAGCGCCGCGAGACGCGATCGATCGGTTCGCGAGGCGTCGACGGCGAGTGCCGTCAGGCGGTCGAGAACCGCTGCGCCGCGCGGGCTGTCGAGCAGCCGGCGCGCCAGCGCGGCGGCCCCTGCCCGCACGCCCTCGTCGGGATCGTCGAGGCAGGCCAGGGCGATGTCGTCCGCACGGGGGTCGGCGATGGCCTCCAGCGCCGCGAGGGCGCCCGCCCGCGCGGCGGGCGCCGCCCCGCCGCGCACCAGGTTGATCAGCCCCTCGACCGACCTCGTGCCGATGACCGCCAGCCGGGCGACGGCCGCGTCGCGCGATGCACCCGTGGCCGACTCGAGGTCCCGCAGCAAGGCAGACACCTCACGGGCGGACGATCGCTTGATGACCACGCGCTTACTCGTCGGCGGGAGCGGGCCGTCGCTTCTTGCCGAAGGCCCAGGCGATGACGATGCTGATCAGGTACAGGCCGATCATGGGGAGGGCGAACAGCGTCTGGGTCAGCATGTCGCCGCTCGGCGTGATGACGGCCGCCGCGATGAAGATGCCGAGGATCGCGAACTTGAAGCTCTTGATGAGGAACCGGGCCGTGACCAGGCCCATCCGCGCGAGGGAATAGACGATCGCCGGCATCTGGAACACCAGCCCCATCCCCAGCAGCATCTTCACGTAGAGCGAGAACACCGGCTCGATCCGCGGCAGGAACGTGAGCTTGTCGGTGGCGAAGCTCCCGAAGAACGTCCACATCCAGGGGAACAGCAGGTAGTGGGTGAACGCGGCGCCCCCGAGGAAGCCGACGCTCGAGAGCACGATGAACGGCAGCGCGAGTCGCTTCTCCTTGCGGTAGAGCCCGGGGGCGATGAACAGCCAGAGCTGCCATACGATCACCGGCACCGCCAGCACGATGCCGGCCAGGAACGCCATCCACACGTAGAGGATGAACGCCTCGGTCGGTTCCGTGTACACCAGCGAGCTGTTCTTCGGCAGCAGCCGGTAGAGCGGCGTCATCACGAAGGCGTAGATCTTTTCGACGAACGCGAACGAGATCAGGACGCCGACGAGGATCGCCGACACGCTGACGATGAGCCGCTTCCGGAGCTCGTCGAGGTGCTCCAGGAACGTCATCTTGGCGCCGGCTTCTTCGCCCGCGGCTTCGCCCCAGGCGTCGGAGCCGTCAGGCGAGGGTTCGTCTGAAAGGCGGTGAACGGGCAGGAGCGCCATCAGTCTAGCTGCGCCGGGGTTTCGTCCGACACTTCGGTCGTCGGGGTCGTGGTCGTCGGGGTCGTGGTCGTCGAGGCCGTGGTCGTCGAGGCCGTAGTCGCCGTCTGCGCGGGCGCGGCGGGCTCCGGGGCCGTGGCGGGCGCCGCCTGGCGCTGTTCCTCCACGCGGATCTCATCCTCGAGCGTATTGCGCAGTTCGTTGGACGCGCGCTTGAACTCGGCGATGCTCTTGCCGAGCGACTTGCCGAGGTCCGGCAGCCGGCGCGGGCCAAAGATGATCAGCGCAATCACGAAGATGATGATCAGTTCCTGCATGCCGATGGAGCCAAACATGTCCCACTCCCCGATCCCGGGCGGCGCACCGTCACCTCGCCGCCCTATTCGAGCAGCCGCCCTGGCCGGGCCGCTGTCGGTTGTCGAATTGAAAACTCAACCTTCGAGGTCTGATCGCATTATAGGAGCGTGCCGAGAGAAGGGTCAAGTTCCAATGCGCCGGCCATCCGGCGGAAGTCGTTGCGGCACCATGGTTTATCTGCTAGCATCGATTTCATGCGCAGGTACGGAGTCCTCTCGGCCGCCGTGTTCGCCGTCGTCGTGTCCGCCCTCGTCGGGGGCCTGTTCGGTCGGAGCGCGCTCGCGACGCCCGCCCGCGTCCCGGACTATCGGGCCTTCAGCGCCGCCCTCGGCGCGATCGAGGCGAACTACATCGACAAGGTCGACTCGGCGCGCCTGGTCTACGGCGCGATTGGCGGCATGCTGCAGACGCTCGACCCCCATTCGAGCTTCATGGATCCGAAGTACTACGCGCAGATGCGCGAGCGCCAGGAAGGGCACTACTACGGCCTGGGCATCACCATCCAGGTCGTTGACGGCGACATCAACGTCGTCTCCCTGTTCGAGGGGACGCCGGCCTACAAGAAGGGCATCCGCCGCGGCGACATCATCGCGAAGATCGGCGGCGAGGACGTCAAGAACTGGAAGGACGAGCAGGGCAAGCCGCTCACCGGCGCGGCGCTGTCGGACGCCGCGGTCAAGCGGCTTCGGGGGCCGAAGGGCACGCTCGTGCAGGTGTCGCTCAAGCGTCCGGGCTACGACCAGTTGATCGACGTGCAGGTTCCGCGCGACGAAATCACCATCCCGTCGATCACGGCGACGTTCATGGCGGACCCGCAGACGGGCTACATCCGGCTTCAGGACTTCGCCGAGAACACCGACCGCGACCTCGGCTTGGCGCTTCGCGACCTGAAGGCGAAGGGGATGAAGCGGCTGCTCCTCGACCTGCGGGGCAACCCGGGCGGACCCCTGGACCAGGCCATCCGCGTGTCCAACCGGTTCCTGCCGCAGGGGTCGCTGATCGTCTACACCCGCGGCCGCGTGCCGAATTCCGACCAGGACTACCTGGCCACCGAGCGCAGCGAGTACACGGACATCCCGATGGTGGTGCTCGTGAATCGCAGCAGCGCCAGCGCCTCGGAGATCGTGAGCGGCGCCCTGCAGGACCACGACCGCGCGCTCATCGTCGGCGAGACGACGTTCGGCAAGGCGCTCGTGCAGTCGGTCTACCGAATCAGCGAGGGCGCCGGGCTGGCGCTCACCACCGCCCGCTACTACACGCCCAGCAAGCGGCTGATCCAGCGGCCCTGGGACGGCACCTTCGACGAGTACCTCACCTACACGTCCCGCGAGCAGACGCCGAAGGACCATCCCGCGAGCGACCTGCGGTATACGGACGCGGGCCGGAAGGTTTACAGCGGCGGCGGCATCGAGCCCGACGAGCGGCTGGACGGGCCGATCGAGGGGTTCAATCCGACCCGCTTCGGCCGCTCCCTGTACGCGCGGCAGGCGTTCGGCCTGTTTGCCGAGCGCTTCACCGCCGAGGGCGACACGCGCATCGCGCCGAGGCCCGACCAGAAGCAGGTGGCCCGGGGCTTCGTCGTCGATGACGCCATCCTCAGGAGCTTCAAAGACTTCCTCGGCACCCAGAAGGTCAAGGTGGACGAGGAGTCGTTCCAGAAGGACGCCGGATTCATCCGGGCGATGATTCACTACGAGGTCGACATCGCCCTGTTCGGTCTCTCCGAGGCGCGCCGAAACCTGCTCACGCACGACCCCCAGGCGCTGTTCGCCCTGCAGCAGTTCCCGGAGGCTGAGCGCCTGGCCGAGTTGCGAAAGGGCAAGGGCATCAAGACCGGCAGCAACTAGCCCCGCGCGTCGTGGGACCAGCCCGCATCATTTCCAGGCTCGCGAAGCGGGCGGCGGCCCGGGCATGCTTCGCGGTCAGAGGCCCGCATCGCTAGCCATAGCGTTGCTTCGGACGCCTTGCCACAAGACCTTGCACTTGCTAGACTGGCGGACGGTCCAGGCATCCCGGTGTGCCCGGCCGACATGCCAGGGCCTTGTCGAGAGCTGTCAGCCGCTCGAGCGGGCAGGACGTCACCCGTCTCGTGCGGCTGTTGCTGTTTGTTCGGGAGTGTAGCGCGGGCCTTCAGGCCCGCGGGGGTGTGGGATGCGTCTGCAGAAGCTCCAGATCTCCGGGTTCAAGTCCTTCTCCGACCGCTCCGAGCTGGCGTTCGACCGCGGCGTGACGGCCATCGTGGGGCCCAACGGCTGCGGCAAGAGCAACGTCGCCGACGCCATCGTGTGGGTGCTGGGCGAACAGAGCGCGAAGAGCCTGCGCGGCGACCAGATGATGGACGTGATCTTCAACGGCAGCGAGGCGCGCAAGGCGACCGCCGCCGCTGAAGTCCGGCTGATGCTGTCGGGCGTCGCGTCGATGAGCGAGAGGGCCCGGCCGGTCGAGCCGCGCGAGCTCGAGGACGTGGAGCCGATCATCGCCCGCGACGTGGAGGTGACGCGGCGGCTGTACCGGTCCGGCGAGAGCGAGTACCTGATCAACGGCGAGCTGGTGCGGTTGAAGGACGTCCACGAGCTGTTGATGGACACCGGGCTCGGCGCGAAGGCGTACGCCATCATCGAGCAAGGCAAGATCGGCCAGATCCTCAGCACCCGCCCCACCGACCGCCGCCAGCTGATCGAAGAAGCGGCCGGCGTGACGAAGTACAAGGCGCGCCGGCGCGCCGCGGAGTTGAAGCTCGAGGCGTCGCAGCAGAATCTCACCCGGATCGACGACATCATCTTCGAAGTCGAGAAGCAGCGGGCCGCGCTGAAGCGCCAGGCGGGCAAGGCGCGGCGCTACAAGCGGCTGCGCGAGGAGTTGCGGCGCTGGGAGAAGGTGCTCTTCGCCCGGCGCTACCGCGTCCTTGCCGGGGCCATCGAATCGGCGCGCGCGCGCCTGGCCGAGCGGCACGAGGCCGAGGCCGCCGCGGCCGGGCGGCTGTCGGCGGCCGAGGAAGGCCTGGCCCGCACCCGCCTGGCGCTGGCCGAGGCCGAGGCGCGGGCGAGCGCCGCACGCGAGGAGGGGCACACCCGCGAGCTGGACATCGACCGTCGCCAGAACCAGATCGCGTTCAGCGAACAGCAGGTGGGCGGGCTCGAGGTGCGCCGCGGGGAGATCGGCGAAGAACTCGCGGCGATCGAGGCGCGGCGCGAGCCGGCGCGCCTGGCGGCGCTCGAGCGTCGCGCGGCGGCGCAGCGCGCGGCGGACGAGCGCGACCAGGCGGCGTCGGTGCTGGCGGTCGAGACCGGCGCCTACGAGGCGGCCTCTCGCGGCCTGCAGGCGCTCGAAGCCGACGTGGAGCAGAAGCGGCAGGACGTCTACGTCGCGATGTCGGCGATCAGCTCGCTGCAGCACGCGATCGACAACGCGACCGCCGCCCGCCAGCGCGTCGACGAGGAGCTGTCGCGGCTCGAGGCGGAGCGATCGGACGTCGAGGTCGAAGACGCGCGGCTGCAGTTGGAGCTCGACGGCGGTCGCCAGCAGCTGTCCGACGCGCGGGCCTCGCTCGACCGCGTCCGCGCCACCGGCGAGTCGCGGCAGGCCGATCTCGCCGAGGCCCGGGAAGAACACGAGCGGCGCCGCCAGGAGACGCGCGCCCGCGAGCAGGAGCTCGCGAGCGTCGAGGCGCGGCTCAAGTCGCTCGAGGAGCTCGAGGCCGCCCGCGCCCAGTACGGCGATGCCGCGCGCTTCCTGCTCGCCGACGAGAGCGCGTCGATTCGCCAGCTCGGGTCGCTCGCCGACTCCCTCGAAGTCGAGCGCGGGTACGAGCGGGCCGTCGAGTCGTTCCTGGGCGACCTGCTGCAGCACGTGCTCGTGCCCGACCACGCCGAGGCCGCGCGCGGCCTCGCCCTGATCCGCGAGCACAACGCCGGCCGGTGCGGCTTCCTCGTCGCGGGCGGCGACGTTCCCGTGCCGCCGTCGGCCGGAGCGCCTCCGTTCGAGGGGCTCTCTCCGCTCGCGTCCGTCGTTCGCGTGACGGGCGAGCATGCCGCGTTCATCACGGCGGCCATCGGCCACGCCTGGATCGCGTCCTCCTTCGATCGAGCGGCCGCTGCCGCGATGGTGACCGACGTGCCGGTCGTGACGCCCGAGGGCGACGTCCTCCGCGGCGGCCACCTGGTCTACGGCGGCGTGCGCGAGGAATCGCGCGGCATCCTGTCGACCAGGCGCGAGGTCAAGGAACTGCGCGCCCGCACCGGAGCGATCCGTGATTCGCTCGGGCTGCTTGCCGGGCAGACGGCCGTCGTGGCGGCGTCGATCGGCCAGCTGTCCCAACAAATTGCGGATCTCATTGCCGAGGCCCACGCCGAGGAGAAGGCCATCGTCGGCTTCGAGGCGCTCGTCGCGAAGGCCAACGAGAATCGCGACCGCCTGATGCGGAAAGCGGACCTGCTGGCGACCGAGAGCGCACGCGCCTGGGAGGAGCGGCGCGCCCTCGAGGCCCGCGAGGTGGAAGCCCGCGCGTCCGTCGCACGCCAGGAAGAGGCGCGGACTGTCGCCGAGCAACGGCTCGTGCTCGCGCAACGGCAGTTCGCGGACGCGCGCGAGGCGGCGGAGATCCGCAGCCAGCGCGTCGCCGACGCGCGCGCTGCGCACGCCGGGCTGGTCGAGCGCGCGACGGCCCTGCTCGTCGAGGTCGTGCGACAGGAAGAGATGATCGCGGAGCTCGAGTCGCGCGTGGCCGCGAGGCAGGAAGAGGCGCGGCAGAACCAGCAGCGCCAGGCCGACTTGCGGCAGGCGATCGAGGCCGGCAGGCAGCAGCTGGACCTCGATCTGCAGGACCTGGACCGGTTGCGCGTCGAGGTGCGCGACGCCGACGAGCGGCTGTCCGAGCTGCGCCAGGCCGGCGACGGGCAGGAGGCGGACATCCGTGGGGCGCGGAAGGCCCTCGACCAGGTTCGCGCCGAGGTCGGCGAACTCGACGTGGCGAGAGCGACCGCCGAATCGGACCTCACGCACCTCGCCTCGACGTGCGTCGAAGCCGTCCAGGCGACGCTCGACCAGGTGCTGGCGGAGGTCGACGCAGCCGAACGCGAAGGGCTCGTCGCGCCCGGCCAGCCGATGGCGGACGAACCGGAGGAAGAGGCCGGGGAGGACGAGGGCGAGACCGCTCCGGCGATGACCCCCGAGGGCGCCGCCGCGCTGGCGGCCGGCGCCGCAATCCGGGCCGCTTCGGCGGCTGCCGCCCCGCCGGCCACGCCGGACGAGACGATTGCCGAGTTGAGGGCGAAGATCGAGCGCCTCGGCCCCGTCAACATGATGGCGATCGAGCAATTCGACGAGCTCGACACCCGCCACACGTTCCTGACGGTGCAGCGCAAGGACCTGCGTGAGTCGATCGCCGCCACCGGCGAGGCGATCAAGCGGATCGACGAGACCAGCAAGGAGCGCTTCCGCGAGGCGTTCGGCATCATCAACGTGAACTTCCAGGAGATGTTCGCCATCCTCTTCGGCGGCGGCCGAGCCGGCCTCGCGCTGCTCGACGAAACCGACGTGCTCGAGAGCGGCATCGAGATCGTCGCGCAGCCGCCCGGCAAGCGCCTGCAGAGCGTGCAGCTGCTCTCGGGCGGCGAGAAGGCGCTGACCGCCATCGCGCTGATGTTCGGCATCTTCAAGTACAAGCCGAGCCCGTTCTGCGTGCTCGACGAGATCGACGCGCCGCTCGACGACGCCAATATCGGGCGGTTCGTCGAGATCCTGAAGAAGATGCAGGAGCAGACGCAGTTCATCATCATCACGCACAGCCGCAAGACGATGGAGATCGCCGACCGGCTGTACGGCGTGACGATGGAAGAGCCCGGGGTGTCGAAGCTGATCTCGGTGAAGTTGAACTGACGCCGTCCGGCTGGCGCACGCGCCTGTCGACCCCCGAGGCCGCTGCAGGTCGCACGCCGCACGTCGCGCGTCGGACAGGCTCTCGGAAACCTCGTGCCTGCCGTCGCCGTATACTCCAGCAGGAGGCACTATGGCCATGCGCGCCACCGGCACGTTTCTCTTTCTCGGTCGACTGATCGTCCTCGGCGTCGCGGTCGCTGCCGTCTCGGCCTGCGACGTCGTCGTCAGCAGCCTGGAATCGAAGGGCAAGGCCCAGGACCAATGGACCCGGACCTACCAGCTGGCATCGGGCGACGTGGAAATCGTCAATCCGAACGGGGCGATCGAGGTCGTCGGCGGCGACGGCACGCAGGTCGAGGTGGTCGCGGAGCGGACGGCGCGGGCCGCGACCGACGAGGACGCCAAGAAGGTGCTGGACCAGCTGCAGATTGCCGAGGACGTCACCGCCAGCCGCGTTCGCCTCGAGACAAAGGCGCCGGGCGGTGAGGGGCGCAGGATCGAGGTGAAGTACCACGTGAAGGTACCCGCCGCCGTCAACGTCCGGTTGATCAGCCAGAACGGCGCGCTCGATGCGGTGGCGCTCAAGGGCGGGCTGAAGGCGGAAACCGGGAACGGCACCATCAAGGGCCGCGAGTTGGCCGGCACGGTCGAGGCGAGCGCGACCAACGGGGTCGTGCGCCTCGAGATGGCGGCCCTCGGCTCTGGAGGCGTCCGCGCCGAGACGGTGAACGGTGCGGTGGAACTGACGATGCCGGCCTCCACCAAGGCCGACGTTCAGGCAAACTGCCTCAATGGCCGGATCACGGTGGAAGGGCTCAAGCTCGACGGTCCCGAAACTACGCGCCGGCGGGTCGAAGGCCGCCTGAACGGCGGCGGGCCGAAGGTCGTCCTCGAAACGACGAACGGGCGCATTCAGATCATCGGCAAGTGAACGAAGACAGGTCTGCCCGGTATCACAAGCTCGGCCGCCGGGCGGCCATCGTCTCCACGGCGTGGAGCGCCGGGCTGCTGGCGCTCCTCGCGGCAACCCCCCTCTCGGTCTGGCTGCGCGACACGATCGAACGGCTCTCGCTCCCGTTGGTCCCCGTTTCGCTTCATCCGTCGGTCGTCGTTCTCGGGTACGTGGCGGCGGTCGGGCTGGCTCACGAAGCGGGGGAGTGGCCCATCGCGTTCTACCGGGGGTTCCTGCTCGAGCACCGCTACGGCCTCTCCAACGAGTCCTTCCGCCGCTGGGCGCTCGACCAGGTGAAGGGCGGCGCGCTTGGCGCGGCGCTGTCTCTCGCGGGCTTTTCCGCCCTCTACGTCGCGATGCGGCACCTGCCCACCTGGTGGTGGCTGGCGGCCGCCCTCGGCTTCGCAGCCGTCATCGTCGTCCTGACCCGGCTGGCGCCCGTCCTCCTGATGCCGATCTTCTTCACCTTTCGGCCGCTCGGACGCCCGGAGTTGCGCGACCGGTTGCTCGCCCTGTCCCGCAAAGCGGGTGTCGCCGTCTTGGATGCGTCCGAATGGCAGCTGAGCGACCGGACGAAGAAGGCGAACGCGGCGCTGGCAGGGCTGGGCCGAACCAGGCGGATCATCGTGTCGGATACGCTGCTGAGTAACTACTCCGACGATGAGATCGAGGTGATTCTGGCGCACGAACTCGGCCACCAGGTGCACCACGACATCTGGCGGGGCATGGGCGTCCAGGCGGCGGTGGTGACGGCCGGGTTCTTCGTGGCGGGCCGCGTCATGGCGACGTTCGCCGGGCGCCTCGGCTGGCGCGGCGTGGCCGACGTCGCAGGCCTGCCGGTGCTCCTGATCGTCGCCGGGGTGCTGTCGCTGGCGCTGCTGCCTGCCGTGAACGTGCTGTCGCGGCGGATGGAGCGCGCGGCCGACCGCTTCGCGCTGGAACTCACCGGCAATGCGGCGGCGTTCTCGTCGGCGATGCGCCGCCTGGCAGACCAGAATCTCGCCGAGGAGCACCCCTCCCCGTTCGCCCGCTGGATGTTCTACACCCACCCGCCAATCAAGGAACGGATCGAGGCGGCATCGGACTGGGCACGCAACAGTCGAGAGCCAACAGTCGAGAGTCGATAGTCGCGAGTCAATAGTCGAGAGTCGACAGTCGGAAGTCGACAGTCGACTCTGGACTGGCGACTATCGACTCTGGACTGTCGACTGACGACTGTTGACGGACTGTTGACTGTTGACTGTCGACTGGTCAGCGGGCCGTCACCACCAGTTGGCCCTTCATCTTGCGGCAGCCCTCGTCCGTCTTCAGACTGCAATAGAAGTCGAAGGTGCCGACCTTGTCGGCGCGGAACTCGAAGACCACCGGGTGGTCGGGAGCCGCCCGCTTGGCGATCCGGTAGGGCTCGTCGATCGTGAAACTGTGAGGAATGTCCGCCGCTTCGAGGGTGATCTTCACGAGGTCGTTCTGCCGGACCTCGATGCGCGGCTCCGAGAAGGAGTACTTGCGTGCGACGACTCGGAACTCGCGCGTTTCGCCGGTCTGGCCGGTGTCCTGAGGCGGCGACGCCGCCTGGAGGGCTGGCTCGACCAGCGGCCGAACCGGGCGGGGTTCGACGGTGCGAACGGCGCCGGCCACGCAACCGAGCACAACCAGCAGCAGCGCGACGCGGCCGAGACGACGCGGTCGTGACATGGTTCCCCTTCTGACGCAGGCAGTAGGCAGTAGGCAGTAGGCAGTAGGCGGTGGGCGGTGCCGCGCGTGACCGGCTGCCCCACTGCTGACCGCCTGCCGTCTCCTGTAGCAAAAGGGGCTGCCCGGTTGCGCAGCCCCTTCTACCTTCTAGTGCCTCCGCCCGCGGTCGCCGCCGCGGCCGCGCGGCGGGCCATCGTGCCGGCCGCCGCCCAGCCCGTGCTCGCGGGGGCCGTGTTCGCGCGGTTCATGGCTGCGCGGTTCGCCGCCCTCGCCCGCCGGCGCGGCGGCTTCGCCGCCTTCCAGCAGGGCCTTGCGGCTCAGCCTGACCTTGCCGCTCGGGTCGATGTTGATGACCTTCACCATCAACTGCTCCCCTTCCTTGAGCTCGTCCCGAACGTCCTTCACCCTGTGGTTGGCGATCTCGGACACGTGGAGCAGGCCGTCGACGCCCGGCATGATCTCGACGAACGCACCGAAGTCGGTGATCCGCTGCACCGTGCCGAGGTAGGACTTGTTCAGTTCCGGCGTGGCCGTCAACTCCTGGATGATCGCGATCGCGCGCTGCGCCGAATCCTCGTCGGCCGACGCCACGTTCACGCGGCCGTCGTCTTCCACGTCGATCTTCACGCCGGTGCGCTCGATGATCCCGCGGATCACCTTGCCGCCAGGCCCGATGACATCGCGGATCTTGTCGACCGGGATCTGGATCGTGACGATGCGCGGCGCGTAGGTCGAGATGCTGGTGCGCGGCGCGTTCAGGGTCGCCATCATCTTGTCGAGGATGTGCAGGCGGCCGCGGCGCGCCTGGTCGAGCGCCTCGCGCATGATCGCGGACGTGATGCCCGTGACCTTGATGTCCATCTGCAGGGCGGTGATGCCCTCCGCCGTGCCGGTGACCTTGAAGTCCATGTCGCCGTAGTGGTCCTCGGCGCCCGCGATGTCCGTCAGGACCGCGTACTTGCCCGTCGCCTCGTCCATCACGAGGCCCATCGCCACGCCGGCCACCGGCGACACGAGCGGCACGCCGGCGTCCATGAGCGCGAGCGACCCGCCGCACACCGTGGCCATCGACGACGACCCGTTCGATTCGAGGATGTCCGACACGACGCGGACGGTGTAGGGGAACTTCTCTTCGGCCGGGATCATCGGCGCGAGCGCGCGCTCGGCCAGCGCGCCGTGGCCGACCTCGCGGCGGCCGGGGCCGCGCAGGAACGCGACCTCGCCGACCGAGAACGGCGGGAAGTTGTAATGGAGCATGAACCGCTTCCAGACCTCGCCGCCGATCATCTCCACCTTCTGCTGGTCCTCGGCCGTGCCCAGCGTGGCGGTGACCAGCGCCTGCGTCTCGCCGCGCGTGAACACGGCCGAACCGTGCGTGCGCGGCAGCACGCCCACCTCGATCCAGATCGGGCGGACCTGGTCGAACGCGCGGCCGTCGAGGCGGATGCGGCGATCGAGAACCGCGTCGCGCAGGACCTTCTCCTTCAGCTCCTTGAAGATGGCCTTCGCCTCGCTCCGGCGCTCCACCTCCTCCTCGGGGATGGATCCGACGAGTTCCTCGAGCACCTGGTCCACCGCGGCGTAGCTTTCGATCTTGTCCTGGATCTGCATCGCCTCGCCGAGCGGCAGCAGGACCTTCTCCTCGACCTCGCGGTAGAAGTCGCGGTTGACTTCCTTCTCGGGCGCGGCGACCTTCGTCTTGCCGGCCTCCTGCGCCATGCGATCGATCATCTCGACGAGTTGCTTGATCGCCGCGTGCCCGGCGTCGAGCGCCTGCAGCACCTGGTCCTCGGTGACGACCTTGGCGCCCGCCTCGACCATCACCAGCCCGTCCCGGCTGCCGGCGACGATGATGTCCAGCCGCGCGTCCTTGCGTTGCGCGTAGGTGGGGTTGATGACGTAGGCGTCGCCGATCAGCGCGACGCGCACGGCGGCGATCGTCTTCTCGAACGGGATTTCGGACAGGGCGAGGGCCGCCGACGCGCCGGTGATGGCCAGGACGTCGGAGTCGTTGTCCGAGTCCGCCGAGAGCACCATCGCGATCACCTGGGTTTCGTGGTGCCAGCCGGACGGGAAGAGCGGACGGAGCGGCCGGTCGATGCAGCGGCTCGTCAGCACTTCCTTCTCGCTCGGCTTGCCCTCGCGCTTGAAGAAGCCGCCGGGGATTCTCCCAGACGCGTAGGTGTATTCGCGGTAGTCGACGGTGAGCGGCAGGAAATCGATGCCCTGGCGCTCGGCGGCGGCGTAACAGGCGGTCACGAGCACCACCGTATCGCCGTAGCGCACGATGACCGACCCGTTGGCCTGCTTGGCCAGCTTGCCCGTCTCGATCGAGAGGACGTTCTGGCCGACGGTGATTTCACGCTTGAACATACAGCTTGCCTCGATGGCGGGACACCTTCGTCCCTGCAGATGCTGACGTGGGGAGGACCCTCGAGGAGACACCGCAGACGCGGCGGCGGGACGTCGCTGTTCCCGCGTGGAGGGTCGACGGGTGATGACTGGGCACGTGAGGGAACGCCCCGGGGTCCGCAGCGGCCCCGACCGGGGACCGCTGCGCCGGTGCCGTGCTACTTGCGGATGCCGAGGCGGCGGATCAGGTCCGCGTAGCGCTCGGTATCCTTCCGCTTCAGGTAGTCCAGCAGCCGACGCCGCTGGCCGACGAGCTGCAGCAAGCCGCGACGCGAGTGATGATCCTTCGCGTGCACCTTGAAGTGCTCGGTCAAGTACGTGATCCGCTCGCTGAGGATGGCTACCTGCACCTCCGGCGAACCCGTATCTCCTTCGTGCGTCTTGTAGGTTCCGATCAGTTCGGTCTTGCGTTCCTTGTTCAGTGCCACGTCATTCACCTCCACGCACGGCCCAGAGCGGCAGGATTGCCGAGACCGGGCCGCCGTTCACCCACACGGTAAACAGTAGACAGTGGACGGCGTGCCTGCGCGCGCCTCCACGGACAGGCACCACGACCACTGCCTGCTGTTTACTTGGATTCTCGTTACTCCAACAGAACCAATATCTTACTTCAGGACCACGACGGGATGCAAAACTCCGGGCCGCCCGGCGGGACGGGCGATGGCGAGCAGCTCTCCGTCCGGGGTCGTCAGCCTGACCGGCCCTTCCCAGTCGGTGAGAGACGAGCCCTCGGCGGTCGGCGCCGCGATCTCGTTGCCGTGGCAAGCCCGGCGGACGGCAGCCTCGTCCAGGACGACCGCCGGGAGGTCGGAAAGGAGCGAGTCCAGCGGGACCAGCCGGCCCGCCGCGCCGTCGGCGTCCCGCTCCAGCGCGTCCAGGCCGACCGCCTGTTCCTCGTCGAAGGGGCCACTGGCCGTGCGTCTGAGGGCCTCGAGGCAGGCTCCGCAGCCGAGCGCCTGCCCCAGTTCCTGCGCCAGCGCCCGAACGTAGTACCCCGCCGAGGTGGTGAGGCGCAGGAGAACGAAGGGGGAGTCGCCGCCGGTCACCCGGGCGTCGTGCAGTTCGACGAGCGCCGGTGCCACGGCGGCCACGCCGCCACGGCGTGCCACCTTGTAGGCTGGGACGCCGCCCACCTTCTTGGCCGAGTAGGGCGGCGGCAGTTGCGGTCGGGCTCCCAGGAAGCCCTCCAGCGCGCGTTCGATCTGCTGGAGGGTGGGCAGCGACCCGCCCGGCGCCGGCAGAGGACAGCCGGTCCGGTCCCACGTGTCGGTCACGACGCCGAACCGCACCACCGCGTCGTAGCTCTTTCGGTGGCCGGAGTAGAACCGCGCGAGCCGGGTCGCGCGGCCGACCATGAGCACGAGCACGCCGGTGGCCATCGGGTCGAGCGTCCCGGTATGGCCGACTGCGCGAATGTCGAGCACGCGGCGGACGCGCGCCACCACGTCGTGGGAGGTCGGGCCCTCGGGCTTGTCGACGACAAGGACGCCGTCCACTCAGTCCTGCTTCTGCAGCGCGCGCTCGATGGCGGCCTGCACGAGGGGCATCACCTGCTGCCGGACCTCCGCCAGGCTGCCCGGCACGGTGCAGCCGGCCGCGTTCTTGTGGCCGCCGCCGCCGAACCGCTTCGCGACCTCGCCGATGTCGATGGCGCCCTTCGATCGGAGGCTGATCCGGTACTCGTTCGCCTCCGCTTCCTTGAAGAAGACGACCGCCAGGATCTCCTTCACCGTGAGCGGCAGGTTGACCAGGCCCTCGGTGTCGTCGTAGGTGCCGCCTGCGGCGCGCGCCATCGCCTTGTCGAGGTAGATCGCCGCGAGGCGGCCCGACGAATCGAGCTCGACGGAGCCGAGAACCGCGCCGAAGAGGCGCAGGCGGCCGATGTTGTTGCTGTCGAACACGTTGCGGGCAATCGAGACCGGGTCGGCGCCGGCCTCGAGCAGCTGCCGGCAGATGTCGAAGGTCCGCGGCGAAATGCTGGAGTAGTGGAACGACCCGGTGTCGGTGAGGATGGCCACGTAGATGTGCGTGGCGATGTCCCGCGTGACGGGCACGCCGAGGCACCGGATGACGTCGAAGACCATCTCGGCGCACGCCGCCGCGTTGCCGTCGAACCAGTTGATCGTCCCGTAGAGCGCGTTGCCCGGGTGATGGTCGATGTTGACCAGCCGGTAGCGGTCGAGTCCCTCGAGGCCGGTGCGCGCCAGGTCGCTGCACTCCATCACCAGCACGACGTCGAACTCGCCGTCGGCGCGGTCGGCGATCTCGATCTCGGAGACCCCGGGAAAGGCGAGCAGCGCCGGCTGGGCCTGATCGCGGTTCACCAGCCGCACGTCCTTCCCCAGCGCCCGCAGCGCGTAGGCCATGGCCATCTGGGACCCGATGGAATCGCCGTCCGGCTTGACGTGCGAGGTGATCAGGATTCGCCGGGCCCGCAGCAGTTCCTCGCGGATCTGCTGCAGGACGCCGTGATGGTCAGTCGTCGTGGCGGTCAGGGTCATGGTTCGATTCGTCGCGGGCCACCTCGGCCTGCGCCTTGGCGTCGGCCTCGTGGATCTCGTGCAGCAGGCGCTCGACTCGCTCCTGGTTCTCGACGGACTTGTCGAAGAAGAACTCGAGCACCGGGACGCGCCGCAGCCGCAGCCGCTGCCCGACCTGGCGCCGCAGGAAGGCGCTGGCGCGGTGCAGCGCCTTGGCGGTCGCCTGCCGCTCCTGCTCGGAGCCGAGCGTGGTGTAGTAGACCCGCGCGAGCTGCAGGTCGGGCGAGACCAGCACGCGCGTGATCGTCAGGAAGCCGATCCCGGGGTCGTGGACCTCCCGTGCCAGCATGACGCTGACTTCCGCGCGGATCTGGTCGGCAACACGATCGGGTCGGTATCCTTGGGGCATAAGACAATCAGGATTCGGGATTCGGGATTCGGGATTCAGGGTCCCGAAACCGGACTCCCGAATTCTGCTGACATCAGGCGAGGAACTCGATTCCCGTCCGCGTGATGGCTCCGGGCTCCACGCGCTCGATTTCGTCGGCCACCGCCGTCAGCTCCTGCTCGGCGTGGGCCTGCGTCGTGCTGATGGTCACGATGCCCAGCCCGGCCCGCTGCCAGAGGTCGTGGTGCTCGATCTCCGCGACGGCGACGTTGAACTTCGCCACGCGGTCCTTCACCCGCCTCAGCACCATCCGCTTGTCCTTGAGCGACTGGGCGCCTGGCAGGTAGAGCTCGACGGAAAGCAACGCCACGATCATCAGGCTCAGCGTGATTCGTCGGAAACGAAAAAAATGCAGAATGCCGACGCCGGCAAGCCGGCATTCTTCACTCTGCATCCATCATTCTACACTGCGGGCGGCGGACGTCAGGCCGTCACCGGCGCCGCAACCCGCTCGACCACGAACACTTCGATCGCGTCGCCCACCTTGATGTCGTTGAACCGCTCGAGGCCGATGCCGCACTCGAACCCGGCCTTCACCTCGGACACGTCGTCCTTGAACCGGCGCAGCGAACCGATCTTGCCCTCGAAGACCACGACGTGGTCGCGAAGGAGCCGGGCCTGGGCGTCGCCGCTGCGCTTGATCGTTCCCTCGGTGACCATGCAGCCGGCGATCGAGCCGATCTTCGGCACGCGGAACACCTCGCGCACCTCGGCCATGCCGAGCCTGACCTCCTTGAAGGTCGGTTCGAGCAGGCCCGCCATCGCCTTCTTCATCTCGTCGATGACGTTGTAGATGATGGAATGCAAGCGGATGTCCACGTGCTCGCGCTCGGCCACCTCGGTGGCGTTCCGGTCGGGCCGGACGCTGAAGCCGATGATGATCGCGTTCGACGCGGAGGCCAGGAGGACGTCCGATTCGTTGATGGCCCCGACGCCCGAGTGGATGATCCGGATCCGGACCTTGTCGTCCGACAGCTTGGTGAGCGTGTCGGCCAGCACCTCGGCCGAGCCCTGCACGTCGGCCTTGATGATGATCGGCAGTTCCTTGGACTCGCCCTCGGCAATCTGCTGCTGCAGCGACTCCAGCGTCAGGCGCGACGTCTTGCTGAACGCCGCCTTCTCCTTCGCCTGGGTCTGCCGGAACAGCGCCACCTGCCGGGCCTTCGCGGCGTCGTTGATCGCCTGGAACGAATCGCCGGGCTGCGGCAGCGCCGCCAGGCCCAGCACCTCGACCGGGATCGACGGGCCTGCGGCCTTCACGTGACGCCCGCGGTCGTCGATGAGCGCCCTGACCTTGCCGAGGATCGGGCCGGCGATCACCGTGTCGCCGATGTGCAGCGTGCCGTCCTGCACGAGGATCGTCGCGACCGGCCCGCGCCCCTTGTCGAGTTGGGCTTCGAGCACCGTGCCGACGGCGGCGCGCTTGGGGTTGGCCTTGAGGTCGCCGATGTCGGAGACCAGCAAAATCATCTCGAGGAGCAGTTCGAGGTTCTGCCGCTTCTTCGCCGAGACCTCCACCAGGACGGTCTGGCCGCCCCACTCTTCGGGCATCAGGCCGAGGTCCGACAGCTCGCGTTTCACCCGCTCGGGGTTGGCGTCGGGCTTGTCCACCTTGTTGACCGCGACGATGATCGGCACCCCGGCCGCCCTGGCATGGTCGATCGCTTCGCGCGTCTGCGGCATGACGCCGTCGTCTGCCGCCACGACGAGGACGACGATGTCGGTCACCCGGGCGCCGCGGGCGCGCATCAGGGTGAAGGCCTCGTGGCCGGGCGTGTCGAGGAACACGACGCTGCGGTTGTTCACCTGCACGTGGTAGGCGCCGATGTGCTGGGTGATGCCGCCCGCCTCGCGCTCGGCCACGCGGGTCTCGCGGATTCCGTCCAGCAGCGTCGTCTTGCCGTGGTCGACGTGGCCCATGACCGTCACGACCGGCGCGCGGGTCACGCGATCTTCGGGATGAACGTCCTCGGTTTCGACCTCGAGCAGTTCCTCCTCGAAGCTGCGAACCTGGACGTCGGCCCCGAACTCGCGCGCGATCATCGTCGCGGTGTCGACGTCCAGGGTCGTGTTGATCGTCATCATGATCCGCTTGTCGAGGAGTTTCTTGAGAACATCCTTCGTGCGGAGTTCGAGCTTGTCGGCCAGGTCCTTGACGGTCATCCCTTCCGCGAGGGTGATCGTGCGCGTGATCGGGGGCGGCGCCGACGGGATCGACATGGCGGGCACGCGCGGTGCCTCGCGCCGGGCGGCGCCTCCGTGGCGCTGACCCGGCGCCGGGCGCGCACCGCCCATCGGTCTGAACGGCTGGCCCGGCCGGGCGCCGGCGCCCGGCCGCGGGGGCTGCGCCGGACGAACCGGCTGCGCCGGCAGCGGGCGCGGTCCGCCCGCAGCGGAGCCCGGCCGCGGCGGGAGCGCACCCGGGCGGCCGAAGGGCGGCCGCGTGCCCGGGGCGCCCGTCCGCGACGCGTCGGACACCGCCGGCCGTCCGCCGACCTGGCCCGAGGGGCCCGGCCGCTGCGAGGCCGGAATCGCCGTCGGCGCCACGGTGCGAGGCGTGAGCCTCGGCGTCGGCGGCGGCGGGGTTTCTTCGACGCGGAGGCCGGATTCTCGGCGGGACGACGCGGCCGAGCGGCGGCATCACGGGGCGCGGTGTCGGCGGCTGAGCGGACGGGCGTGCGGCCATGCGCTCGGCCGCAGGCGGAACCGGCTTGGGTGGCGCGCCCGGCGTCGCGGGCTTGCCCGGCGCCGCCGGCGGATGATGCGCGACCAGGCGCGGAGCGCCCGTGCCTGCGTGCGGGGCCGCATGCGCCGCGGGTGCAGGCGTCGGAGCGTGCGCAACCGGGGCATGGGCCGCAGCCGGCGCCTTCTCAGCCGAGGGCGCCGCGTGCGCGGCTGGAACTGGCGCGTGTGCTGCCGCGGCCGGCGCGGCGGGCGGCGGCGCGGCAGGCACCGGTTCAGCCGGCGGCGCAGCGGCCGCCGGAGCCGCGGACGGGGCTGGATGGACGGCGGGCGGCGCCGCGGCCGGGTGTTCCTTGACCGTCGGCGTTTCGAGCCGCAGTTCGACCCTGGGCGGCGAGGGTGGCGAGGGCGGCTCGACGGCGGCGACGGGCTCGGGGGCCGGTTCGGGCCCGGGCGCCTCGACGGTCGGCGGCGCCGCGATCCCTGCCGGCGCTTCCGCCTCGACGCCGGGCGTCGCCGGTGCGGCTTCCGCGGGCGTCTCTCCCTCTCCCGCCTCGGCCTTCGGGCGCACGGTCTTCACCAAGCGCGGCGGCGGAAGCGCGGGCGCCATCGGCTTGGGGGGTTCCGGCTTCTTGGCAGCGCCGGGCTTCTTCGACTTGTGAACCGGCGTCTCGGCGAACATGTCGCCGCCGGGCAGCGATATTCCGCGCTGCCGCGCCATCCGCTCGACGAACTGCCGGCCCACGACCTCTTCGATCGTGCTCGACGCGCTCTTCACCTCGATCCCGTGATCGCGTTTGAGCAGAGCGACGACTTCCTGGCTGGTGGTGCCCAGCAGTTCCGCGACTTTGTAGATCCGGACAGTGGCCAACGGATACCTCGAATTGCGTGGTTACTTACGCTGCGCTTCCTGGTCGTCCACGGCCGGCGCGTTGCCGGCCTCGCTCGTGCCATCCCCGCCAACCGCCGGCTCGCCGCCCTCGGCCGGAGACTCGGCACCCTGCGCCGCTTCGCCCTGCGCCGCGTCGCCCTGCGCCAACTCGACCTGCTCCAACTCGACCTGCGCGGCCTCACCCTGGTCCGCTTCAGCCTGCGCGGCCTCCGCTGCCGCGGCTTCGGCTTCCGCGCGGGCGGCCGCGGCCGCTTCCGCCTCGGCCCGGGCGGCCGCGAGCACGCTCTCTGCGGTCGCTTCGTCGATCCCCGGGACCTCGGTCAGCTCGGCGATGGTCGCTTCGGCCACCATCTCGGCCGACGTGTAGCCGGCCTCGCGGAGGCTGCCGACGATCTCGTCGTGGATGTCGGGGAGCACCAGAACGGGGGCCGGCGCCTCGCCCGCCTCGCCCTCTTCGCCGGGCATTTCCAGCCCCTCGAGCTGCGCTTCGACTTCGCGGCGCTTCTCTTCCTCGCTCTTGATGTCGATGCGCCAGCCGGTCAGCTTCGCGGCGAGCCGCACGTTCTGGCCCTTCTTGCCGATCGCGAGCGACAGCTGCTTGTCCTCGACGACGACCTCCATCACCCGCTCGTGGTCGTCCACGACCGACACGCGCTGGACCTTGGCGGGGCTCAGGGCGTTGGTGACGAAGCCCACCGCGTCCTCGGACCACTCGACGATGTCGATCTTCTCGCCGCGGAGTTCGCGGATGATCGACTGCACGCGCGTGCCCTTCATGCCGACGCACGCGCCCACCGGGTCCACGTCGCGCTCGCGCGAGTAGACCGCCACCTTGGCGCGGTCGCCGGCCTCTCGCACGGCGCCCTTGATGACGACGGTGCCGTCGTAGATCTCCGGCACTTCCTGCTCGAACAGCTTGATCAGCAGGGCGGCGTCGGTGCGCGACAAGACGATCTGCGGCCCCTTGGCGCTCCGGTTGACCGCGCGGATGACGGCGCGGATGCGGTCGCCGGGTGCGTAGCTCTCGGCGCGCGACTGCTCCTTGCGAGGCAGGACGGCTTCGATGCGACCCAGCTCGAGGATGATGTCGCCGTTCTCGAACCGCTTGATCGTCCCGTTCACGACCTCGCCGATCCGCTGGTTGTACTCGGCGAAGATGTTCTCGCGCTCCGCCTCGCGCACCTTCTGGAAGATCACCTGCTTGGCGGTCTGCGCGGCGATGCGGCCGAGGACCTCGGTGGACTTGGGGAACTCGATCTCCATCCCCACTTCCGCCTCTTCCCCGTAGAGTTGCTGCGCTTCGGCGAGCGCGACCTCGGTGGCGGGGTTGGTGACCTCGGCGACGATCTGCTTGACGGCGAACAGTTCCACCTGGCCCGTCTCGAGGTTGAACCGCGCGTGCAGGTCTTCGTTGGTCTTGTAATACTTGCGCGACGCGGTCTTGACCGCCTCTTCAATCGCCGAGACGATGACCTCGGGTTCGATCCCTTTCTCCTTGGCCAGCGCCTCGATCGTCTGCTGCAGTGTAGGATTGCTCATAACCTTCTGAACGAGACTGACGGTCAGAACTCCACTTCGAGCCGCGCGCGGGACACCGCGCTCAGCGGAACCCGCACCTGCTTGCCGCTTTCGTAGCTCAGCACCACCTCGCCGCCGTCGATCCCCCCGAGCCGGCCCCGGAAGTGCGTCTGGCCGGCGACCGGTTCGGCGGTGACCACCGAGGCCAGCCGTCCGCGGAAGCGGTCGAAATCGTCCGCGTGTCTCAGCGGTCGGTCGAGGCCAGGGGAGGTGACCTCGAGCGTGTACGCCCGGTCGATGACCTCCTCCACGTCGAGCAGCGCGCTCAGGTCGGCGCTCACGTGACGGCAGTCGTCCACGCCGACCGAGTCGGCGGGCGCCCCCGGCCGCGCTTCGGTGTCCGCGGCGCCGCGTCGATCGATGGTGACCCGCAGGACCCAGCCGACGGCCTCGCGGCGGAACTGGACATCGAAGATCTCCAGCCCGTACGTCTGAGCCACCCGCTCGGCGAGCGATCTCACCTGGTCGAGGCGTTCCACGGCCTCCCCAAAATACAAAAAGTGGGCACCGGCCCACTTCAGTTGCCTCCCAGCCTCGACACCCGAAGCAGTTCAGTATATCACGCCGTTTTCGACACGGGCAACGGACGCACCACCAGGTCGTAGCCGCGCGAGGCCGTCACCTCGGCGTCGATCAGCGAACCCGGCGGGCACTCGGCCGGGTCGGCTTCGGACAGGTAGACCAACGGGTCGATCTCCGGTGCCTGCCCGGCGGTGCGGCCTCGCAGCACCAGCGGGTGCTCGGGCGAGGGGCCGTCCACCAGCACCCGCACGCGCTCGCCAATCCGGCGACGATTGGCCGCCGTCACCAGGCGCTTCTGCAGCGTCATGAGGACCCGCTGCCGCTCGCGCTTCACGCGCGCCGGCACGTCGTCGCGCATCCGGCCGGCCGGGGTGCCCTCCTCGTGCGAATACGTGAAGACGCCCACGTGGTCGAACCCGACCTCCCCGACGAAGTGGCACAGCGTGTCGAACTCGCGATCGGTTTCGCCGGGGAAGCCGACGATGAAGGTCGTGCGGAGCGTGACCCCGGGGACGGTCGCCCGGATCTTCTCGATCAGCCGCGCGTAACTGGCGCGCGTCCCGGGTCGGCGCATCCGCTTCAACACCGGGTCCGACGCGTGCTGCAGCGGCAAATCCACGTACTTACACACTTTATCGCACTCCGTGATCGCCGTCAGCGTCTCGGTCGTGATGGTCGTCGGGTACAGGTAGAGCAGCCTGATCCACTCGAGGCCCTCCACGCGGTTCAGCTGGCGGAGGAGGTCTGCCAACGCGCCGCGCTCGCCGCGGTCGATGCCGAAGTAGGTCGTGTCCTGGGAGACGAGGAGGAGTTCCTTGACACCCCTCGCCGCCAGGTCCCGCGCCTCGCGCACGACGGAGGCGGACGGACGGCTCCGGTACCCGCCGCGGAGCTTGGGAATGATGCAGAACGCGCACTTGTAGTTGCACCCCTCGCCGATCTTGACGTAGGCGAAGTGCGCCGGGGTGGTGAGCCTGCGCGGCGTCAGGTCGTCGTAGAGGTAGGTCGGCCGGTCGGGGACGGCCGGCGCGGCCCCGCGGCCCTCGGCTCGTGGGCGCTCGGCCGACACCGTCGCCACCGCCTTGCCGTCCCTGCGGAGCAGCGGGACGGCGACCGCGGCCTGTCGCGCCGGCGCGGCCGGCTGGCCCTCCAGCGCGGCCACGATCTCCGGCACCTCGCCGGTGCCGAGCATCGCGTCGATCTCCGGGATTGCCCGCCGCAGTTCCTCGCGATAGCGCTCGGCCATGCAGCCGGTCACCACCAGGCGCCGGCAGCGTCCGCCGGTCTTGTGGGCGGCCATCTCCAGGATGGCGTCGACCGACTCCTGCCTGGCGGACTCGATGAAGGCGCACGTGTTCACGACCAGGACGTCCGCCTCGGCGGCCTCGGCCGTCAACGTGTGCCCGGCGCGCTCGGCGAGGCCGAGCATCACCTCCGAGTCCACGAGGTTCTTCGGGCAGCCGAGCGACACGAACCCGATCTTCATCAGGCCAGGATCTCCTCGAATCGGCGCCGGACGCCGACCGTCTTCTCCAGCACGCCGCGGGGGGTGCTGGTGTTCGCCAACTCGAACATGATCAGCCCTTCGTAGCCGACCTTCTCGAGCGACATGAGCGCGGTGGGCCAGTCGATCTTCCCGTCGAACGGCACGAGGTGGTCGTCCTTCGTGCCGCGGTTGTCGTGCACGTGCGTCGTCATCAGTTCGCCCGAGACGACTTCGATCGCGTCGGCGAGGTCGCCCATCAGGAACGCGTGGCCCATGTCGAGGCAGATCCCGACGACGCGCGCGTCGAGTTCGAGATCCTCCTCGACCAGGCGGACGAGGGCCTGGGCATCCGAGAGTTTGTTCGGGATCACCTCGACGGCCACCTGGACGCCCAGCGGGGCGGCCGCCTCCGCGATCTCGGTGATGCTTCGCTGCGCCGCGAGGCGCGCATTGGCGTCGGCGGCAGGCTTGAGGTCGTCGGGGACCCCGAGGTGCACCACCAAGTACTTGTAGGGAATCGTCCGGGCGATCTCGAGGGCCGCGAGCGACTCCCGCACCGCCCGCCGCCGTGCGTCATCCGCGGCCGCCGCCGTGGAAAGCGGGGCGCCCCACTCGCCTCCGGCCACCCGCTCGACAATCGGTGCGTGGACCGAGTGCAGCTCGAGCTTCGCGTCGCGGAGCCAGCCGGCGAGCGCTTCGATGGCGGCCGCGCTGTGATAGTCGAAGTGGCCCAGGGTGGCGAACAGCTCGATGTGGCGGAAGCCGAAGTCCGCCAGTTCCGTGAGGTGCTCGCGGCCCAGTGCCTGTTCGTGATAGAGGTGCGTCGAGATTCCGAAGCGCACGCGCGTCGCGCTCCTGTTGGTAAGAAGGGTGGACAACCTATTCTACACGGCCGCGGCAGGCGACGGTCGGTGGGCGGCGGCGTTCGTCACACGCGCTGGCTGATCGGCGCCCTACCGCACCCCGTCGATGAACGTGGCCAGCAGCTCCTGCAGGCGCCCGAAGCGCGGGTAGCGCTGGAGGTTTTGCCGGACGTGGCGGAGCGTCCGCGGCATGTACTGGATATAGACCGGGTTCTGCCGCGTCGTCGTCTGGAACCCGAATGTTCCCAGCGCCTTGAGGTTCCGCTGCAGCGACATCAGATCGAAACGGCGGCGGAAGTCCGACGCGTAGGACGTGGAGGCGCCCGCGTCGGCCCGTGCGGCACCCTGCCCGCGCAGCGCCAGGAAGAGCGCGATCAATTCATCGACCGTCTCTTCGGAGAAGTCGACGTACGAGTCGCGCAGCAGCGACGCGAGGTCGTAGGTGTCGGGCCCCATGCGGGCGTCCTGGAAGTCGATGATGTAGAGGACGCCGCGGTGCGGCATCAGGTTGCGGCTGTGGTAGTCGCGGTGGCAGAGGACGCGCGGCTCGGCTGCGAGTTCTTCGACGATCCGCTGCCACTCCTCGCGAATCGCCTCGCGGGTCGCCGCCGGCACCTGCACGCCCTTGTAGGCCTCGATGAAGTGCTTGACGAAGAACTCCAGCTCCCACGTCAGCTTCTCGACGTCGAACGCCAGCGAATACGGCGTGAACGTCGGGGACGCCAGGTCGGCGCCCCGGCGCTGGAGGACCTCGATGAAACCCACGGCCTGCCGGTACAGCGCGGCATGCTCCCCGGGCGACGCGGCCCCGAGGTGCGCCTGCATGGTGACGTCGCCGAGGTCCTGCAGCCTGAGCAGCCCCAGGTCGCCCGCGTGATCGACGATCGCCGGCACCGGCAGCGGGACCTGCTGCAGCAGGTTCGCGACGTTCACGAATGACAGCCGCTCGTACTCGAATGGCGCCGCGTAGAGTGCCAGGACCGACGTCGAGCCGTCCGGTTCGATGACGCGGAAGTAGCGTCGGTCCGAGGCGTCGCCGGTCAGCGGCACGACCGGCGTGGTGGCCGGGCCGAGACCGCGGCGCGACAGGTAGGCGCCGATCGATTCGGGAACGGGGACGGCGGCGGGGTGCGTGTTCAGGGTCATGCGTGTGCTAGCGGTCGAGAGGCGCGAGCAGCAGGTCTCCGATGCGTTCGTCGCCGGGTGAGGGGGCGCCGACCGACGCCGGCACGATCGCCCGCCGGGTCCAGGCGACCCCGGCAGGCACGCGCACGCGGTCCGCCACGATGCAGCCGGTCAGGCGCGCGCCGGCGCCCACCTCCACATCGTCCCACAGAATCGTCCGGTCGAGTCGTGCCGAGGCGGCGATGGCCGCCCGGGCGCCCACGAGGGAGGCCGGCTGCGCCGCCGCCGCCGTGGCGGACCCTCGGGCAGCGAGGCGCAGCGACGTGGCCAGGTAGTCGGCCGGAGTGCCGATGTCCACGAAGGACGCGTGACACCGGTAGGCGCGAACGCTGCCCGGACGCTCGCGAATCAGGCACGGGTACAGCCAGCTCACCGATTCGGCCGGCAGGTCGGCGGGCACGCCGGCGAAGGCATCGGCGTCCGCGACCTGGATCCCGATGAAGTGCCACGACGGCTCGGCGGCGCCGCGGTGGGTGAAGCCGGCGATGGCCCCGTCAGCGTCCACGACCGCACCGCCGTATCGGTCGGGCGCGTGGTTCGGGACGAGCGCCATCGTCACGAGCGCCCCGCTGCGGGCGTGAGACGCGGCCATGTCGGCGAGGTCCACGTCGGCGAGCGTGTCGCCGTTGACGATCAGGAACCGGGGCGAGGCCAGCAGGGCGAGCGCGCGCCGAGGGCCGCCAGCCGACCCGAGCAACGGGTTCTCGAGCGAATAGCGGACCCGGACGCCGAGATCCTGGCCGTCGCCGACGACCGCGCACACGGTTTCCGGCAGGTGGTGCAGGTTGAGGACGGCGTCGCTCACGCCGCTTCCCGCAAGCCAGCGGAGGATGCGGCGGACCAGCGGTTCGCCGGCCACCGGCATCGCCGGCTTGGCGCGCACCGCCGACAGCGGCCGCAGCCGCGTCCCGAGGCCGGCGGTCAGGAGGAGGGCAGGGAGCATCGGGGTTTCGGCTACTCGTCGAAGAGCATGTTTCCCACGGCCGTTCCGCGCTGCTCGCAGTGCTGCACGTAGAGGCTGCGGTACGAGTCGACCAGGTAGTCGTCCTCGGAGCGGCCGAGGGCAGCGGCGAGGTCGGTGATGGCCGTTTCGCTGCCCTCGATCTCCACGAAGATGCCGATGGGCGTCTCGTCCAGCGCAATCACCGCGTCGCGCGACCCGAATTCCTCGCGGTACTTCTGATAGCGGAACCAGACGGCGAAGCCCAGGCGTTCGAGCACGTAGAGCATCGTTTCGCCGTCGGAGACGATTGTCTCGCGCTCCTCCCGGAGCTTCCAGCGCGACGGTTGGACGGGGCCCTTGTAGGTCAGGAGGCTCCGCCCCGATTCCATCCGGATCCTCAGGACGCACCGCTCCAGCCTGAGGCGTTCGTCGGCGGTGTCGAGCAGGCAGTCCTCCTGCAAGCGGCGGCCGCGAACGGGTGTCGCGCCGGTGCGGAGAATGGCCGCGCGCGCGTCCGCGAGCGAGGCGAACCGCAGCTTGATTTCCCGTTCGAGTGGAGTGCTGTTCATGATGTCTCCGGGGGCAGCATACTCGACACCCGCCGCCGGGCCAACCGGAAGGCGCGCGGCCGCGGTACCCTCAATGGGTCGGTCCGGCTTGCCCCTTGCGACCTGCGGCCCGCGGGGTTGAGGAAAGAGTTGTAGTCTACCCGGATCGTCGGGTCACCCTGGCTGTGTCGGACGCGTTGGCGGCAGGACGACGTTCGCTCCGGACTCGCCGCGAGCCGCAAGTCGGCAGCCGCAGGCCGAATGACGCGTCAAGGCCTAGCAGACCGTGGTTAAAGGACTCCGTCTAATACCACGACGGGAAGTCGTTCGAAGCAATGATGCGGCGTGAAACTCGACGCGTGACCGGCGGATGGTGTCCACGGGGCACGCCAAAGGTCGACGAAGCGCGTCCCCAGCGCGATGATGACGGTGATCAGCGCCGCCAGGCGCCCCTGCAGGCCTCGTGGCGTCCCCACGCCGAGGAGCGTCCGCATCAGAAGTCCCAGATTGAAGCCGCCGCAGTGCACGACGAGCCGTTTCAAGATGTTGTCGTGGCCCCGGAGATGGGTACGGCGCATCCCACCGGTCTCGTAGAGATGCGCGTTCGGACGCTCCAGTCGCTCGCTGCGGCGCCGCTGCAATGCCCGTCCGCGCGTGCCGCGAATCCGTCGGCGATTCGCGTAGACGGCGCCGCGGGCCTCGGCCTTCTTCGTCCACTTGCGGCGTCCGCGATCGGGCTCACTGATGTACGTCCGCAGGTCGAGCGTCGCCAGATCGACGAGCACCTGATTGCTGTGGTACCCCGTGTCGGCGACGACCTCATCGATCATCGCGGTCTCACCGTCGGTCGCGGCGGCCACGGCTTCAAGTTCTTCGGCCGCGGTCGTGACCGTTTTAGCGATCGTCGTCGTGTCGCCTTGATCGGCGCGAAGTAGCCAATCAACAACAGCCGGAAGTACGTGCCTGGCGTCAGACTCGGGCGGCCGATCGTCGTCGCATAGAACGGGGCGCATTGCGCTTCGACGAAGTCGTCGAAGGCGTGTCTGTCGAAGACCTGATTCAGGCGCTGGTAGAACGGATGCCCGCCGGTCGGCGGCAATTCATTGGCGGCGATCCACAATCCCGGCGTCCGCGCGCGGTCCTTGCGACGACGCATGGCCATGCCGGGAGTGTAGTACGGAGGATCAATCGTGTCGATCCGTTTGGGACCCTTAACCGCGGGATGCAGCTAGACGAAGAGCGCCGAGTACCACGTCTTAATCTGATCGTGATGGGGTCGCCATGCCTCCCACGCCGCGCACGCCCATCGATGGGACGCGTCGCTGAGCTGATCACGATTCGCGAGCACATCTCGCAGGGTCATTGCGAACGCAGATGGTGGCGTCATCCAGACGTACTGTCCTTTGCGGGAGGTTACCCGGTTTATCACACGGTGCGATGCGCCCCCCGGCGCATTCAGCTCGATGGTGGCATACAGGCTGAGCACATGGCAGGCGACGGACTGAATCGCCTGTTCATTCGGCTCGCCAGGATGTTGCACTGCATAGGCGTCAACGCACCATTGTCGATAAGACGCGGCGGCGGGATCGCTGAGCAGCACTGCGTTCAGTTCACCGTACATCGCCCAGCAGGCCGGCGCCGACAGCATGTAGCGGTGGGTCGGCCCGGCCGTCGCGGGTACCAATCCACCGCAACCCACACAGCGCACTGTCGACTCCATGTGCCAAGATTATATGGGCGTTTCGTGTGCGAATCCGGCGCCTCGCGCTCGACGTTCACCACACGCTGCTAGGTGACCCGGGCGCGGAGGGAGAGGCCGCGGAGCGATGTGGCCTCGACGGATTTCGAGAAGACGATCACCTTGTGGGTGCTGCCCATGCCGCCCGGCAGCAGCAGCGTCTTCAAGGCGAGCCGCCGCCGGATGTCGCCCGGGTCTCCCACCCCGTCCTCGAACATCCGCGCCGCGAGCCCCAGAGCGAGCAGGAAGTACGTCTGGTCGACGGTGCCCAGCCAGTTCAAGCCTGCCTCCTGGCCGGCCCGTACAATCCCCGTCAGGTCGACGTGGGAGGTGATGTCGCGCTCGCCGGGCTCGAGCAGCCACCCGGGGCCTTCGCCGCGCGACTCGCTCGCGTGGCGGCGATAGGTCGTGAGCGTGCCCGCCGCATGCGAGGCGGAGTAGAGGCGTGATGCGTCGTGGCCGTAGTCGATCAAGAGGAGGAACCCGCGCTCGAGGCGGCCGGCCGCGTCGCGCACCCAGTCGGCCGCCGCGAGGTTCACTTCCGCGTACCAGCCGGGTTCGAGGCGAGCGCCGACGCCTTCGAGGTACTGGGCGATCCGCGGCGACGACACGGCCCCTTCGATCGTCCGCAGCCGGCCTGGCGCTCCTTCGCGAGGGTCCGGGGCTTCGTCCACGTAGACCTCGCGAAGGCCCGCCTCGCGCATGACGACCAAGTGCGGCGGGAGCGCGTCGAGCAGTTCGTTCGCGTAGATGATGCCGCACACGCGATCCGGCAGTCCGGCCGACGAACTGGCGAGCCGGTCCACGTGCGCTCCGAGCAGTTCGCGCTGGCGGGCCCGGGCCCGCGGGCTGCGTTCGACCAGGTGCAGCCGCACCGCCCGGTAGAACGACGGGTGGCGCGCGGCGGCGGAGTCCAGGATGTCGCGGGCCAGGCGCCCGTTGCCCGCCGCCGACTCCACGAGGTCGATGCCGCGGGCGTCGCTCTGGCATTCGCCGGCGGGCGGCGGGTGATCGAGCCGTTCGTGCATCTCGGCGAACTGCGCCGCCAGCAGTTCGCCGAACACCGGGCCGAGATCCACGCTCGTGAAGAAGTCCCCCTCGCGGCCCGAGCGCTGTTGTTCTCGCGCGTAGTAGCCGAGTCGCTCGTGATAGAGCGCTTCCGCGACGAACTGCGCCACGGTGAGCGGCCCTTCGGCACGAATCCGTCGAAGGATGAGGGAGAGGAGGGGCGTGGGCACGACCCCTTTCCGCTATTCCTTCTTCAGCGTGAGGAACAACTCCTGGCTCTGGCGGGTCTTCCACACGAGCAGCATCGCGCGCCCGCCGGACGGGATCTTCTGCAGCAGGCGGCTCGCGTCGGCCGCGCTCGACACGGCGGTTCCGTTCACCTTCAGGATGATGTCGTACTGGGCGAGGCCGGCGCCCTCCGCCGGGCTTCCCTGGTCGACGTCGGTGATGAGCGCGCCCGTCATGGCCGAGGGCAGCCGCAGCTGGCGGGCCACGGTCGGGGTGACGTTGCCGAGCGTCACGCCGAACCCGGCGCTCGTGTCCTGCTCGGTGCTCTCATTCGGCGTCTGTGCGCCCTGCTCGGCCTCGAGATCCAGTTCCTCGACGGTGATCGTCACCGACCGTTCCTTCTTGTCACGCAGAAGCTTCATGGGCACCGTCGCCCCCGGCTTCGTCCCGGCCACCATCCGGATCAGGTCGTCGCGGTTGGTGACGGGCTTGCCGTTGAACTCGAGGATGACGTCGCCCGGCTCGACGCCCGCCTTCGACGCCGGCGTGTCCTTCGGCACCTGCGCGACCAGGGCGCCCATGCGCTGCTTCAAGCCCAGTTCCGCGAGGCCGTCCTTCGGCACGTCCTGGACGCTCACGCCGATGCGGCCCCGGATCACCTTGCCCGCGCGCAGCTCGGGCAGCAGGTCGCGGACGACGTTGATCGGAATCGCGAAGCCGATGCCGATGTTCCCCTCCGTCCGGCTGTTGGAGAGGATCGCCGTATTGATCCCGACCACCTCGCCGCGGATGTTCAGCAGCGGCCCGCCCGAGTTCCCCGGGTTGATCGCCGCGTCGGTCTGCAGCACGTCCTGCGAGCGCTGCTCGGCCACCGCGAACGGCCGCTTCGTCGCGCTGATGACGCCGACCGTCACGGTGTGCGCGAGGCCGAACGGGTTGCCGATGGCCATCACCCAGTCGCCCGTCTGCATCTGGCTCGAGTCGCCGAACTTCGCTTCGACGAGCGGGGTGCTCGGCTTCTCTTCCAGCTGGATGAGCGCGCTGTCGGTGAGCTGGTCGTGGCCGACCAGCCGGGCCTTGAACTCCTCGGTGTCGCTCTGGTTCTCGCCGAACGCCACGAAGATGTCGGTGGCGCCTTCCACCACGTGGTTGTTGGTGAGGATCAGGCCGTCCTTGCTGATGATGAAGCCGGTGCCCGCGGCCTCGACGATCTGCTCCCGCGGCCGGCCGTTCCGCGGCGTCGGCTGGCCGAAGAAGCGGCCGAACGGGTCGTCGCCGCCGAAGAAGTCGGACATGTCCTGCGCCGTGCGCTTCGCCCTCGTCCGGATGTTCACGACGAAGGGCGACGACGCCCTGGCGATGTTCCGGAAGGTGGCCGCGTCGATGGGCCCGGTGAGCGGGGCGCTGTTCATCGCGGGCACTGCCATCGACTGCGCCGACGACTGCGGGGTCAGGTCCAGGCGCGATGCCAGGACCATCCCGACCGCCATAGAGGCGACGGCGATCAGGACGGCGTAGAACAGGGTGATCTTGCGGCTAGACATGCGCATCCTCCGGCTGGCTGCCGGGCCGTCTTCCGCCCGGCGGCGCGAGTTCGTACCGCGGACCACGCAAAGCCCGCGCCCCGCGCAGCGAGGGTTTCGACCCTCACAAAAGGGGTATGGGAAAGTATACCCCGCGCGATTGACAAAGCACGACCGCTTCTATAGTTTGACGCCGCACCCCCCCTGAAGGTCGGCCCCAACTTGGAGGATTCCCGCATGCGTCGTCCGACATGGCTGCTTTCCATCTGCTCAGGCATCGCGGTTGGCGGCGCCGTGCTCCTCGCGGTGCCGCAGGGACGGGGGCAGCAGCCGCCGTCGAAGGGGCCCGCCATGTACCGCGTCGTCGGCCAGCGCGACGGCGTCTCCGCGTTCCCGAAGGTGGACCTGGCGCAGACGCGGCCGCTGAAGGCCGGCGAGCTCGATTTCCAGCACTACCACACCGTCGAGGAAACGGTTGCGTTCCTGCAGGCGTGGGCGAAGGCGTACCCCGATCTGATCGACCTCTACTCGGTCGGGAAGTCCTTCGAAGGGCGGGACATCTGGCAGATCACCGTCACGAACAAGAAGACCGGCCGGGACACCGACAAGCCCGCGTTCTTCATCGAGGGCGGACGCCACTCGGGCGAGATCACGGGCGTCGAAACCGTGCTCTTCTTCATCAACCACCTGCTGACGAACTACGGGAAGGATCCGGCCATCACCAGGCTGGTGGACACGAAGGCCCTCTACTGCAAGCCCAACAACAACCCGGACGGCAACTCGCTCTATCAGCACACCGCCCAGTCGAACCGCAGCACGGTCCGCCCCTTCGACGACGATGGGGACGGGCTGACCGACGAGGACCCCGGCGAGGACCTCGACGGGGACGGGTTCATCCGGCAGATGCGGAAGCTGGTCGGGGCGGGCAAGGGGAACGCGACGAAGGACCCGGCCGACCCGAAGGGCCGGGTCATGAAGCGCGTGGCGCAGGGCGAGGGCGATTACCTGCTCTACACCGAGGGCATCGACAACGACGGCGACGGCCGCTACAACGAGGACGGCATCGGCGGACTGGACCTCCACCGCAACTACCCGGAGAACTGGCGGCCGATGCGCGAGGAGACCGGCCGCGGGTGGGCGCAGGGCGGGGCGGGCGAGTTCCCGCTCTCCGAACCCGAGACGCGCGCGGTGTTCACCTTCGTCATGACGCACCCGAACATCTCCGCGGCGCAGACGCTCGATACCTCGGTGCCGATGCTGCTGCGGCCGCCGTCCACCGCGAAGACCGAGGACGCGATGTTCCCGGAGGATGCGGCGCTCTACGCCAAGTACGACAAGGAAGGTCAGAAGATCACCGGCTACCCCTACGCGGGCGACGTGTATCACGTCTATGCGAACCGCCCCGGCGGCGGGATGGGCGGGCCGGGCGGCGGCCCGGGAGGCGCCAATGCGCCGGGCCCCAATCCCACGGCATCCCGCGACCAGCCGATCTTCGGCCACAGCCCGGACTTCGGCTACCTGTACTTCGGCGCCATCTGGTACGGCGACGAGATCTGGAACGGCGGCCGGCTGCCGGTGGCCGACGCCAACAAGGACGGGCGCGTCGACGACATCGAGCTGATGCAGTGGTACGACCAGAACCGCGCCGCGAAGGGTGACTTCCAGGAATGGACGCCGTACAAGCACCCGCAGCTCGGCGATGTCGAGATCGGCGGCTGGAACCCGAAGTTCTGGAGCCAGAACCCGCCGCCCGACATGCTGGAGACCTGGGCGAGGAACGAGGCGATGTTCAACCTCTACCTGGCGCAGCAGTTGCCGCAAGTGCGCATCACCGCGCTCGTGGCGGCCCCGGCCAAAGGCGTGCCCGCGGCCGACGGAGTCTTCGACGTCCAGGCGACGATCGTCAACGAGGGGCTGATGCCGACGGCGCTCGAGATGGCCAAGCGGGTGAAGATCGTGCGTCCGGACGTGGCCGCCGTGACCCTGGCCGCCGGCCAGGAGCTGGTGCGGCCCGCCGCGCCAGCGCCGCCCCAGGCGCGCGAGGTCGAACTCGGGTTCCTGAAGGCGGGCGAGAGCCGCACCGTCAGCTGGCAAGTGAAGGGGGGCGGCGCGTTGAGCGTCGCCGTCGGCTCCACCCGTGGCGGCATCGACAAGAGGGAGGTGGTGCTGCAGTAGCGCGCCACCTGCGGCGGGCGCGTTCGGCGCGCGGCGTATAATCGGAGCAGTCACCCTGCCCTGGATGCTCGCATGATGCACGAGACTCTCCGATCGTTCGCACGCCCGCGCCCGCTCGCCATCGTGTCGGCGCTGTGCCTGCTGACGGGCGCCGTCGGCGCCCGGCAGGCGCCGCCTGCAGGCGCCGTGCAGCCCGACCGCCAGATGCCGCCCGTCACCTTCCGCACGGAGGTGAACTACGTCGAGGTGGACGCGGTCGTGGTCGACAAGGACGGCCGCTTCGTCAGCGACCTCGCGGCCGGCGATTTCCAGGTGTTCGAGGACCGGGCCGCGCAGACCATCACGAACTTCGGCCTGGTGGAGATCCCGCTCGAGAAGCCGGAAGCGCCGCTGTTCGTCCGCCAGCCCATCGAGCCGGACACGCAGAGCAACGCCAAGCCGTTCGACGGCCGCGTCTACGTGATCGTCCTCGACGAACTCCACACCCAGCCGCTGCACTCGCTCTGGGTCCGGGCCGCGGCCAAGAAGTTCATCCAGACGTCGCTCGGCGCGAACGACGTGGCGGCCGTCATCAGCGTCCAGGGGCGAACGTCGCAGGAGTTTACCGGCAACAAGCGGCTGCTCGAGGCGGCCGTCGACCGGTTCATGGGAAACGCCATCCCGCCGGCGACGCTCAACAAGATCGACGCCTACAACCGCAACCGGATGGCGGGCATCACCGGGTCGCCCACCGACGCCGACGCGGCGCACCGCTCCTACAACGCCGCCACCACGCTCAAGACGCTCCAGGCGTTGTCCGACTTCATGGCCGGCGTGCACGGGCGCCGGAAGGCGGTGGTGTTCTTCAGCGAGGGCATCGACTACGACATTCGCGACGTGTTCAACGCCCCGCTCGCCTCCGACGTGCTCGCCGAGACGCGCGACGCCGTCGGCGCCGCGACCCGGGCGAACGTGACCTTCTACACCGTCGATCCGCGCGGCCTCTACGTGGCCGGCGCGGACGCGTCGCTCGGCAGCGTGGCGGCGGACGCCGACCCGGCCCTGGGGCTCGGCCCGACCGGCCTGCAGAACGAGTTCCAGGTGCAGCAGGACTCGCTGCGGGTGCTGGCGGACGAGACCGGAGGGTTCGCCGTGCTGAACTCGAACGACTTCGCGTCGGCCTTCGGCCGCATCCAGCAGGACAACAGCAGCTACTACGTGCTCGGCTACGCTCCGACGAACGACCGCCGCGACGGGCGCCTCCGGCAGATCGACGTGAAGGTGAACAGGCCCGGCGTCGTGGTGCGGTTCCGCAAGGGCTACGTGGCACCGCGCGGGAAGCCGCCGGCCGGCAGCAAGCGCGTCGAGGCACAGCCGGGAACGCCGCCGGAGCTCGAGGACGCGCTGGGCAGTCCGCTGCCGATCTCGGGTCTCCGCCTGGCGGTCGCGGCCGCTCCCTTCAGGGGCAAGGCGCCCAACGCCGCGGTGACCCTCGTGGTGCAGGCGGACGGCCGTGATCTGACCTTCAAGCAGAAGGACGGCCGATACGAAGACGGCCTGCACCTCTCCGTGATCGCCCTCGACGCTCAGTCGGGGAAGACCAAGGGCGGGCTCCATCACGCGCTGCAGATGCCGTTGCAGCCCGCCACCTACCAGCAGGTGTCGAGGACCGGGGTGAGGATCACGTCGCAGCTGGACGTTCCGCCCGGCCACTACCAGCTGAGGGTCGCCGCCGGGGAAGCCAACGGCCAGCGGACGGGCGTCGTCCACTACGATCTGGACGTCCCCGATTTCTCCGACGCGCCGCTCACGATGAGCGGCCTCCTGCTCACCTCGTCGCTGGCAGGCCAGATGCCGACGGTGCCGGCGGGTCCCGACAACGGCCCGCGGAAGATGCTGTCCGGCCCGCCCACCGTCTCGCGCGAATTCCAGTCGCTGGAGGAGATCGCGCTGGTGGCAGAGATCTACGACAACGAGGCCCGCACGCCGCACCGCGTCGACATCGCCACGACGCTGCGGTCGGACGACGGTCGCGAGGTGTACAAGCACGCGGACGAGCGCGAGTCGAGCGAGTTGGGCGGCGGCAAAGGAGGGTACGGCTACACGGCGCGCGTCCCGCTGAAGGGGCTTTCGCCCGGGCTGTACGTCCTGAAGGTCGAAGCGCGCTCGCGCCTCGGCAAGGGCGCGGCGGCGAGCCGGGAAGTGCAGATCCGCGTGACGCAGTGACGGCAGGCGCGGGTCACGCTGTCGGCTGATCCTAGGAAAGAAAAAGGGCCGCCTGCCCCGGCGCGTCGGCGCCGGGACCGGTTGCCCTTCCGTGTTTCTCCAGCCCGAGCGTCGGGGACCTGCCAGACGTCTCGAACGCGCTCTTCGGTCCGAGGCCCGCCTCGCTAGACGTCTTGAACGGCCAAAGTCGCTCCAAAGGAGTCAAGTTCCGTCGACGTCGCTCGGGCCGTTCAAGACGTCTATGTCCCGCGCTTCCCGGGACCAGCCAACAGCGTTTCTGGTTCTAGCGAGGCGGGCGTCGTCGCCGGACATGCTTGGCGGTCCGAGGCCCGCCTCGCTAGACGTCTTGAACGGCCAAAGTCGCTCCAAAGGAGTCAAGTTCCGTCGACGTCGCTCGGGCCGTTCAAGACGTCTATGTCCCGCGCTTCGCGGGACCAGCCAACAGCGTTTCTGGTTCTAGCGAGGCGGGCGTCGTCGCCGGACATGCTTGGCGGTCCGAGGCCCGCCTCGCTAGACGTCTTGAACGGCCAAAGTCGCTCCAAAGGAGTCAAGTTCCGTCGACGTCGCTCGGGCCGTTCAAGACGTCTATGTCCCGCGCTTCGCGGGACCAGCCAACAGCGTTTCTGGTTCTAGCGAGGCGGGCGTCGTCGCCGGACATGCTTGGCGGTCCGAGGCCCGCCTCGCTAGACGTCTTGAACGGCCAAAGTCGCTCCAAAGGAGTCAAGTTCCGTCGACGTCGCTCGGGCCGTTCAAGACGTCTATGTCCCGCGCTTCGCGGGACCAGCCAACAGCGTTTCTGGTTCTAGCGAGGCGGGCGTCGTCGCCGGACATGCTTGGCGGTCCGAGGCCCGCCTCGCTAGAACTTCGGGACCAGCTTCGGCTTGATGTCGCCGTTCTGGTGCGAGAACTTGAAGCTGTTCCGGTCCATCTTGGGGTTCGTCGGGGTGTGGAGCACGATCGTGGCGGTCTCGCCCTGCATCAGCGGCTTCTTGAGGAACTGCTTGTCGCCGGTGACCGGGTCGCCGGCCTTGTCGTACCAGAACTCTTCGATCGTCAGCCGGGCGATGGGGCCGGTCGAGACGTTCTTCACCTGGATGGTGGTGACGATCTCGTCCTTCTCGCGCTTGGTGACCGGCTTGAGGTACTGGATGTCGGCGGGGCCTTTCACGGGGTTGATCCAGACGGCCTTCGGCGCGGTCGACTGGGCGGCGGCTTCCTGGGCAATGGCCGCAGAAGCACCCGCGAACATGATGAAGGCGAGAGAGAGCGCCAAGAGAGCGCGATTAAGGCGGAACATGCAATCCTCCCGGGGGCTTGTGGCTAACTCGGCGGCACATCACCTCCGAGCCGGGAAGATTATAGAGCGTTACATCTCGCCGTTCCAGTCCTCGGGTTCGGCGGCCGCGGAACGGAAGATTTCCAGGTGCCATTTGCCCCCACCCCAGGGCTCGATCACCTCGGTGGCGACCACATCGACCAGGATTTCCGCGAAGCTCCGTCCCTCCGGGTCCCCGTCGAGGTGGTAGGCCGGCTCGTCCCAGCCGAAATTCGGATACAGCGTGATCGTGAGGAACAGGTCGTACCCGTCGTCGATGACGATCAGCTGGCCGCAGGGGCGCTTGATGGTGGAGTGGTAGACGAGGTACTTCTCAGCGCTGTGGGCGCGAATGTAGCGCTTCAGCGCGAACTCGCGCGCGACGATTTCCTCGACGGCGATCTTCTTGTCCCAGCAGTCGCGGCAGTAGCGCTCTTCGCCCCGGGGCTCGGAGACCTCCTTGGCGCCGCACAGCGCGCACCGCGACTTGACGACCGATTTGCGTGGCATCCGGACGATTCTATCACTCCCCCGCGAACGCCGGCCCGTACATCGAATCGACGTACTGCTTGACCATCCGGCGTGCGCTGAAGCGCGGCATGACGGTGCGGATCGACTCGCGCACGACCCGCAGCCAGGCGTGCGGCGTGCCGGCCGCGTCGCGATCGTAGAAGGTGGGCACCACCTCGGTTTCGAGCAGCCGATAGAGCGCGTCCGCGTCTGCCGCGTCGATCTCGGCCTGGTCCTGGCTCGCCGACCCTCCGTCGATCAGCCAGCCGTTCGCGCCGTTGTATCCCTCGGCCCACCACCCGTCGCCGATGCTCAGGTTGGGAACGCCGTTGACGGCGGCCTTCATGCCGCTCGTGCCGCTCGCCTCGAGGGGCTTGCGCGGCGTGTTCAGCCAGAGGTCGCACCCCTGCACCATGAAGTGCGCGACGTGCAGGTCGTAATCGTCGATGAACGCGATGCGGCCGCCGAAGTCCTGGTCCATCGCACGCTTGTAGATCCGCTGCAGGTGGTGCTTGCCGGAATCGTCGGCCGGGTGGGCCTTGCCGGCGTAGACGATCTGGACCGGGGTCCGCGCCGCCGACAGGATGCGGGCCAGCCGGTCGGGGTCGTGGAACAGCAGTTCCGGGCGCTTGTAGGCGGTGAACCGCCGCGCGAAGCCGATCGTGAGCGCGTCGGGGTTGAGCAGCGTGCCCGCGGCGACGATCTGGCCCGGGCCGACGCGCTCGTTCGTCCAGCGGTTGCGTGCCCGCTCGCGGATGAACGCGAACAGGTAGCCGCGCAGCGAATCCCGGACCGCCCAGAGTTCCTCGTCGGGGATCGCGTCGATGGCGCCCCACATCTGCTCGTCGTCGTGGCGCTGCCGCCAGTCGGGCGCGATGTGGGCCTCGAACAGCTTCGAGAGTTCGGCCGCGATCCACGTCGGGACGTGCACCCCGTTCGTGATGGCGCGCACCCTCTCGCGGCCCGGCGACGGGTCCGGCCAGATGGGCGTCCACATCTGGACGGTGACGTCGCGGTGCAGTTGGCTGACCGCGTTCACCGCGCCGGCCGAGCGGATCGCCAGCGCGGTCATGTTGAACATCTGGCCGTTGCCGTTGCCGTTGTCGTACGCGCCGAGGGCCAGGAACTGGTCCCGCAGGCCGCCGAGGCTGCCCCAGGCGCCGGCGAGGTAGGTTTCGACCAGGTGGAACGGGAACGCGTCGTGGCCCGCCGGCACCGGCGTGTGCGTCGTGAACACCGTCGTTCGGCGCACTTCTTCGACCGCGTCGGCGAACGGGCGGTCTTGTTCGATCAGTTCCCGAACGCGCTGGAGCACGACGAACGCCGCGTGGCCCTCGTTCAGGTGCCAGACGGCCGGCTCGATGTCGAGCGCGTGCAGCGCGCGGACGCCGCCGAGTCCGAGCACGATCTCCTGCTGGATGCGCGTCTCCTGGTTTCCTCCATAGAGCCGGGCGGAGAGTTCCCGGTCCCAGGGGGCGTTCTCGGGCAGGTCGGTGTCGAGCAGCAGCAGCCGCACGCGGCCGGCGCGGACGGTCCACACCGCCGCCAGCACGGTGCGGTCGCCGAGCGGCACGGCCACGACGCACGGCGTGCCGTCGGCGCGGAGGGCGGGTTCGATGGGCGCGTCGAGCCAGTCGAGCCGCTCGTAGGTCTCCTGCTGCCAGCCTTCGGCCGACACGTGCTGGTGGAAGTAGCCCTGCGGGTACATGAACCCGATGCCGACGAACGGCACGCCGAGGTCGCTCGCCTCCTTGCACGTGTCACCCGCCAGCACGCCGAGGCCGCCCGCATACAGCGGGAGCGACTGGTGCAGCGCGAATTCGGCCGAGAAGTACGCGATCTTCGCGCCCTTCGCCCTCGCGCCGTAGTTCTGCGACCACCACGTGTCCCGCGCCGTCCTCGCGACGTCGAGGTCGTGGACGACGCTGTCGTACATGGCCAGGAAGCCGCGGTTCTCGGCGAGGCTCGCCAGCCGCTCGCGGTTGATCAGCCGGAGCATCCTGACCGGGTTGTGGGCGGTCTCCCGCCAGAGCCGATAGTCCGCGCGGCGGAACACGTCGCGCGCGCGGTAGTGCCAGCTCCACCAGAGGTCGCAGGCAAGTTCGTCGAGTCGGCGGATTCGGTCGGGAAGGGAGGGCAGGCCTGGATATCGTTCCATGTGTCGATGACAGTCGTTGCGGGCGGCTTCAGCTGATCCCACCTCGCATCCTAGCCGCCATTTGCCGGGTGCGTCAATGGCAGCCCGGCGGTCCAGCCGTTCATCCACTCGCCGGGTGCCCGCGAATCGCCCGGACGGCACGTCGAGCCGCCACCGGCGGCTCGGGCTCGAGATGATCACGACGACTGGTCGAGCCGGGCCCGAATGGCCTTCATTTCCTGGGCGATGTCGTCCAGTCGGCGCAGCAGGTCCTGGTGGCGGGCCTCGTGCGGCCGGGGCTTCTTCGCGGTGAAGGTGATGCCGCCCCCCGATTCCAGCATCGCCCGGTCCACTTCCCTGAGCGATCCGAATCCCTGTCGCCGCGCCGCCGCTTCCAGTTCCGGCACGGTGATGCCCTCGGCGCGCAGCTTGGTGTCGAGCAGCTTCCCGTTCTGCACGAGGAATTCGGGGTCGCCCTCCAGAAAACGCTCCACGCGCGGGTGGCCGAAGACGAAGCGGACCACCACGTAATTGAAGACCAGGAGTGTAGTGGCGCCAATCAGTCCGCCCAGCACCGAGTTGTCCGGGCCGATGATCGCATTCTGCACCGTGTTCGAGATGGTGAGCAGGACGACCAAGTCGAACGCGTTCAGCTGCGCCAATTCCCGCTTGCCGGCCAGCCGCAGCCCGAAGACCAGAAAGACGTAGACGACGATCGGGCGAAGGACTTTTTCGAGAACGCTCACCGTCGTCTGGGCGTCGGGGCCGATGTGCATCAGGTTCGAAAGCAGGGTGGCGTCCATGAGGCTCCTTCCAGCCGCTCGGGCTGCTCGGGCAGTATACGGCGGCCGGCGCTCATCCGGCACTTTGGCCCGGGAGTTGCTCGGCAGACGGGCATGAGACCCTCTTTGATGTCCGTCTTCCGGCTGCTGGCGGTGCCCGCCGTCGCGCTGGCTCTCCTCGCGGCAACCCCTTCGGCCGCTCTGGCCCAGATGGGGGCCGGCTTCGGCGTGCGGGCCGGCGTGAGCGCCAACCCCGACCAGTTCTGCTTCGGGGCGCACTACGACACCGGACCGCTGTTCGACAGGCTCAGCTTCCGGCCGAACGTGGAGGTCGGGTTGGGCGACGGGGTCACGACGGTCGCCGCCAACTTCGAGTTCGCCTACTGGATTCCCATTCGCACCAAGCCGTGGGGCATGTACGCCGGGGGCGGGCCGGCGCTGAACGTCTTCCGGTACGACCAGGAGCACGGGAACGGGACCGACGCCGAGCCCGGGTTCAACCTGCTGATCGGCCTCGCGCACCGACAGGGGTTCTTCGCCGAAGCGAAGCTCGGGCTGATCGACAGCCCGGAGGCGAAGTTCACCGTCGGCTACACCTGGCGATAGGGGGGGCAGGAGGCGGTGCGCCGGGCGCCCGACGGGCTTCTGGCCCGCAAGGGAGGGACCGGCTACAATCGAGGAAGATGGCACACCCCAATTCCTTCTCGACGGCCACCGACATCTCGGTCGGCGGCAGGTCCGTCCGCATCCACAGCCTCCCGGCGCTCGAGAGGGCGGGCCATCCCCGCGTGGGACGCCTGCCGTTCGCACTCAAGATCCTGCTCGAGAACCTGCTGCGCCGCGAGGACGGGCGGTTCGTCCGCGCCGCCGACGTCGCCGCACTGGCCGACTGGGACCCGTCGGCCCGCGTGCGGAAGGAGATCGCGTTCACCCCGGCGCGCGTGCTCCTGCAGGACTTCACCGGCGTTCCCGCCGTCGTCGATCTCGCGGCGATGCGCGACGCCGTGGCGCGGCTGGGTGGCGATCCCACGCGGATCAACCCGCTGCAGCCGGTGGAACTCGTGATCGACCACTCGGTGCAGGTGGACCACTACGGCCGCGCCGAGGCGTTCGCGTTGAACGCCGACCTGGAGTTCGGGCGCAACCGGGAGCGCTACACCTTCCTCCGCTGGGGCCAGAACGCCTTCTCGAACTTCCGCGTGGTGCCGCCCGACACCGGCATCGTTCACCAGGTCAACCTGGAACACCTGGCCCGCGTGGTGTTCGACGCGGTCGAGGACGGCAGGACGGTCGCGTACCCCGACACGCTCGTCGGCACCGACTCGCACACGACGATGGTGAACGGGCTGGGGGTGGTGGGCTGGGGCGTGGGCGGCATCGAGGCCGAGGCGTGCATGCTCGGGCAGCCGATCTCCATGCTGATTCCCGACGTGCTCGGGTTCAAGCTGACCGGGCGGCTGCCCGGCGGTGCGACCGCGACGGACCTGGTGCTCACGATCACGGAGCGCCTGCGGAAGCACGGGGTGGTTGGCAAGTTCGTCGAGTTCTACGGCCCGGGCCTCGGGCACCTGTCGATTGCCGACCGCGCCACCTTGAGCAACATGTGTCCGGAGTACGGCGCCACGATCGCCGTCTTCCCGATCGACGAGATGACGCTCGACTACCTGCGGCTGACCGGCCGCGACGAACGCCGGGTGGCGCTCGTCGAGACCTATGCGAAGGCGCAGGGGCTGTTCCTCGAACCGGGCGCGCCGGAAGCGGACTACGCCGAGCGGCTGGAACTCGACCTGTCCACCGTCGTGCCGAGCCTTGCCGGCCCGCGGCGCCCGCAGGACCGCGTGTCGCTCGACCAGGTGAGGGCGTCGTTCGACCAGGCGCTCGCGAAGACGCTCGCGGACCGCAAGGGACCGCCGGCGGCCTCGGCCGCGGGCAACGAGACGACGCCGGAGGTCGGCGTGGCCACGGCGTCGGGCGTCGATCACGGGTCGGTGGTCATCGCGGCGATCACCAGCTGCACCAACACCTCGAACCCGAGCGTCATGATCGGCGCCGGGCTGCTGGCGAAGAAGGCCGTGGAGCGGGGCCTGCAGGCGAAGCCGTGGGTGAAGACCAGCCTGGCACCGGGGTCCAAGGCGGTGACCGATTACCTCCGCCGGGCGGGCCTCGACACGTATCTCGACCAGCTTGGCTTCCAGCTCGTGGGCTACGGCTGCACGACGTGCATCGGGAACAGCGGACCGCTGCCTCCCGAGGTGTCGGCCGAGGTGAAGGCGCGCGACCTCGTGGTCGCCTCGGTCCTCAGCGGGAATCGCAATTTCGAGGGACGCATCCAGTCGCAGGTGCGCGCGAACTACCTCGCCTCGCCGCCCCTGGTCGTCGCCTACGCGTTGGCGGGGACGATGCGGATCGATCTGGCGAGCGAACCGGTCGGCCACGACCCGGCCGGGGGCGCGGTCTATCTGCGGGACATCTGGCCGAGCGAGCGGGAGATCCAGGCGGTGCTGCTCGGGGCCGTCACCGCCGAGAGCTTCCGGTCGGTCTACGCCGACGTCTTCAAGGGCGACGAGCGCTGGCAGGCGCTGGAGGCGCCGGGCGGCGGCCGCTTCGCCTGGGACGAGTCGTCCACCTACATCCGGAACCCGCCGTTCTTCGACGGGCTGTCCATGTCGCCGGCGCCGCTCACCGACATCGCCGGCGCCCGCGTGCTGGCGCTGCTCGGCGACAGCGTGACGACGGACCACATCTCGCCGGCGGGATCGATTCAGCCCGACAGTCCGGCGGGGAAGTACCTGATCGCGCACGGGGTGCAGCCGAAGGAGTTCAACTCCTACGGGGCGCGCCGGGGCAACCACGAAGTCATGGTGCGCGGCACCTTCGCCAACATCCGGCTGCGCAATCAGCTGGCTCCCGGCACCGAGGGCGGCTGGACGCGCCACCTGCCGGACGGCGGGCCGACGTCGATCTACGACGCGTCGGTCCGCTACCGGGAGGAAGGCGTTCCGCTGCTGGTGATCGCGGGGAAGGAGTACGGCTCGGGGTCGTCGCGCGACTGGGCGGCCAAGGGGACCCTGCTGCTGGGCGTCCGCGCGGTGATCGCCGAGAGCTTCGAGCGCATTCACCGCAGCAATCTCGTGAACATGGGCGTGCTCCCGCTGCAGTTCCGGGCCGGGGAATCGGCCGCGTCGCTCGGCCTGGCCGGCGACGAGTCCTACGAGTTGACCGGGATCGCGAGCGGCCTGGGGCCGATGGCGGAGATTCGCGTGCGGGCGGAGTCCGGGTCGGGGAGGACGACCGCGTTCACCGCGACGGCGCGCATCGACACGCCCGAGGAGTTGGGCGCGTTCCGCGCGGGCGGCATCCTGCCGTACGTGCTCAGGCAGCTGGTGGGGTGAGTGGCGTCGGCACATGATCACCGCGGCGTCAGTGAAACAGCGGGCCCGTGAGCTGGGCTTCGACGTGTGCGGGATCGCGCCCGCCGACGCCCCCCCGGGGCTGGAGCGCATCCACGAGTGGATTGCCCGCGGCTACGCGGGTGACATGGGCTACCTCCCCCGCACGGCCGCACGGCGGGCGGATGTTCGCCGCGTGCTGTCGTCCGCCCGGGCGGTCATCGTCGCCGGCACGCTCTACAACGCCGACCGTCCCTACTCCGTCGAGATCGACGATCCCCGCCGGGCGATTGTCGCGCGCTACGCGTGGGGTGACGACTACCACGAGGTGATTGGCCGCCGGCTGGAGGCGCTCCTCGAATGGATGCGCTGCGAGCACGGTTCGCCGTTCGAGGCCGTTACCTGCGTGGACACCGGCCCCGTGAACGAGAGGGGCTACGCCGAGCGGGCCGGAATCGGGTGGGTGGGGAAGAACGGCTGCCTGATCAACCCTGCCATGGGTTCGTGGCTGTTCCTCTCCGAGGTCGTCTGCAGCCTCTCGTTCGAGCCCGACGCGCCCGCTCTCGACCAGTGCGGCACCTGCACGCTGTGCCTCGAGGCGTGTCCGACCGGCGCGCTGGTGGCCCCGCAGGTCCTCGACGCCAGGCGGTGCCTCTCCTACCTCACCATCGAATTGCGCCGGGGAATTCCCGAAGCGCTTCGGGAGCGACTCGGAACCCGCGTGTACGGCTGCGACATCTGCCAGGACGTGTGCCCCTGGAACCAGGCGGCGCCGCGCAGCGCCGATCCCGCGTGGCTGCCGCGGCCGGACCTCGACGCGCCGCGCCTGATCGACCTGTGGCGGAGGACGGACCAGGGGCTCGAGCGGCTGGTTCAGGGTTCTGCCATGAGGCGGGCGACGACGCCCGGGCTGCGCCGCAACCTGGCCCTCGCGCTCGGCAACAGCAGTGACCCGGCATCGCGGGAGGCGCTCGCGGACCGCGCTGGCGCCGCCGCCTCGCCTTCCCTGCAGGATCCGATGGTGACGGAGCACGTGAGTTGGGCGCTGGACGGGCCCCGCCGAAGCCCGGGCGGGCGAAGGCGGATAGAATAGTCCGGCTGGCGCTCTTCGTGGCCGCATCGATACTCCGGAAAGGCATCAAACATGACACGCTCGATTGCCCTTCTTCCTGTTGTCGCTCTCGTGCTGGCCGGCTGTTCCTCGCCGGACCGGGCGCCGGCCCCGGGGCCGGCCAAGGAGGTGGTGGTGCCCGAACAGGCGAGACTCGAGGCGGCGGCCGCGCAATACGCGCCGACGGACATCGGCGCGGACGTTTCCCGGCTGCCGGCCAACGAGCGGCAGGCGCTGGCCAAGCTGGTGCAGGCGGGCTGGGTGATGGACGCGCTCTTCCTCCGCCAGGTGTGGGCGGGAAACGAAGGGCTGCTGCTCGAACTGCTCACCAACCGCTCGCCCCTCGGCGAGGCGCGCACCCGCTACTTCTTGATCAACAAGGGACCATGGGACCGGCTCGTCCACAACGCGCCGTTCATCGCGGGCGTGCCGCCCAAGCCGGAAGGCGCGAACTTCTACCCGGCCGGCGCCAGCAAGGCGGACGTCGAAGGGTGGCTGAAGTCGCTGTCCGACGCCGACCGTGCGCGGGCGACGGGGTTCTTCACGACGATCCGCCGCGCACCGGCCGCGAAGGGCGGCAAGCCGGCGTTCGAAGCCGTGCCCTACAGCATGGAATACCAGGGCGAGCTGGCCGCCGCGGCCGACCTGCTGCGCCAGGCGGCCGCCCTCACCGCGCAGCCCACGCTCAAGGCCTTCCTGAACGCCCGCGCGGACGCGTTTCTGAGCAACGACTACTACGCGAGCGACGTCGCGTGGATGGACATCGACGCGAGCATCGAGCCGACGATTGGCCCTTACGAGGTCTACGAAGACGAGTGGTTCAACGCCAAGGCGGCGTTCGAGGCCTTCATCACGCTGCGCGACGATGCCGAGACCGCCAAGCTGGCGAAGCTGGGGGCCGAACTGCAGGGCATCGAGGACCACCTGCCGATCGACCCGAAGCTGCGCAACCCGAAGCTGGGCGGCATGGCGCCGATTCGCGTGGTCAACGTGATCCTCGCCGCCGGCGACGGCAATCGCGGCGTGCAGACCGCCGCGTTCAACCTGCCCAACGACGAACGCGTCGTCCGCGAGAAGGGCGCCAAGCGGGTCATGCTGCGAAACGTCCAGGAAGCGAAATTCGACCTGGTGCTCAGGCCGATTGCCGCCAGGGTGCTCTCTCCCGAGCAGCAGAAGAATGTCACCTTCCCCGCTTTCTTCACGCACATCGTGATGCACGAGCTCATGCACGGCCTCGGGCCGCACGAGATCGTGGTGGACGGCAAGAACACCACGGTGCGGGCGCAGCTCAAGGACACCTACAGCGCGATCGAAGAAGCGAAGGCGGACATTTCCGGGCTGTTCGCGCTGCAGATGCTGCTCGACAAGGGCGTGCTCGACCAGTCGATGCAGGCGGCGATCTACGACACGTTCCTCGGGTCGGCCTTCCGTTCGATCCGCTTCGGCGTGAACGAGGCGCACGGCCGGGGCGTGGCGCTCCAGCTGAACTACCTGCTCGACTTCGGCGCGGTCACGGTGGACAAGAACGGGGCCTTCGCCGTGAACCCGGCGAAGATCAAGGAGGGCGTGAAGGCGCTGACCGGCGAGATCATGACGCTGCAGGCGGCGGGCGACTACGCGAAGGCGAAGGACATGCTGGCGAGGCTCGCGGTGGTTCGGCCCGAGGTCCAGCAGGTGCTGGCGCGGCTGGGGGGGGTGCCCATCGACATTCAGCCGAGGTTCACCACGGCCGCCAGCCTGGTGGCGGACCAGAAGTAGGCTGTAACGGATCCCGTCGTCCGCGAATCTTTCAAGAGGCGCGGTGTGGCCCCGGATGAAACGGCTCCCGCGTCGACAACTGGAGGGTCTGTGCCTTTATTCGAGTACCAATGCCGGAAGTGCGGCCACGAGTTCGAAGCGCTCGTCGTCGGGACCCGCAAGCCGGTCTGCCCCAAGTGCAAGAGCGAGGACCTCGAGAAGCGGGTGTCCTCGGTCGGCTTCGCGGGCGTCGGCAGCGGGTGGGGGCGGTCGTCGAGCGGCTGCGGATCCACCGGCGGCGGTGGTTGACGGTTCTAGGCGCGGGCCGGTCGGCCCGCCTGACGCTTCTCTTCGACTCGCTGCTCGATCCACCGGAGCCAGGCCCCCAGCCCCGGCTCCCCGACGCAACTCGTCTCCACCACTTCGATCCCGGGGTTGACGCGCCGCGCGTCTTCGACGGCCGCCTCGCGGCTGAACCTCGTGTAAGGCAGCAGGTCGATCTTGTGCAGCAGCATCAGCCGGGCGCGCCGGAAGATGCCGGGGTACTTCAGCGGCTTGTCGTCCCCTTCGGTCACGCTCAACACCACGACCTTCGCATCCTCCCCCAGGTCATAGGACGCCGGGCAGACGAGGTTCCCGACGTTCTCGATGAAGAGGATGTCGAGGTCGTCCACGGGCATCGACGCCAGCGAGCGCTCGACCATGCTCGCGTCCAGGTGGCAGGTGCCGCCGGTCGTGATCTGCAGCGCCGGAAAGCCGTAGCGCTTCAGGCGGTCGGCGTCGCGTTCGGTCTGGATGTCGCCCGTCAGCACGGCCGCCCGCCGCGGCGTGCCGCGAAGCGCCGCGAGCGTGCTCTCCAGGACGCTGGTCTTGCCCGCGCCGGGCGACGAGATCAGGTTGAGGCACAGGACGCCGCGCGCGGTCAGCGCGGCCCGGAGAACGCCTGCGATGCGGTCGTTCTCCTTGAGCACGTTCTGCCGGACTTCCACGCGTTCCGCCACGGCCTACTCCAATTCGAGAAATGAGAGCCCGAGTTCGTCGCCGGCGATCATCGCGGCACCGTACGAGCCGCAGGCCGGGCACCGGGGCAGGAAGTCGACCGGCCTGAACTCGTGCCCGCACGGCGCACAGCGGTAGAGGACGGGAACGGCCTCTGGTTCGAGGGCCGCCCCGTCGAGGTCGGTGTCCTTGACGGTCATGCCGAAACAGAACTGCAGGGAGTCGATCGACACGCCCGACAATTCTCCCACGCGCACGCCGATCCGCAACACGCGGCGCCCCCCGTGGGCCGCCGCCTGTTCGCGGGCCGAATCGACGATGGCCTGGGCGATCGAGAGTTCGTGCATTCGGGAGCGCACCGCCCTTGCGGAACCACGGCGCGTCGGCGACGACGGCGCGCCTCGCGCCACCCGGACGGCGGGGCGCCATCCCGCGATTCTAGCGCGAAACCCCGCCCGCCCGCGGGGCCCTCACCTGCCCGCGAGCCGCTCGTCGACGCTGACGACCTTGCCGCGGGCGTCCTGGATCGTGAATCCGCCACCGCGGTGTTCCGACGCGCGATTATAGCGCGCGGCCGCTGCGCGTCGCGCGCGGCGCGGCGCCATTGACACCGCTCTCGACGCGGTGGTACAAGCCACGACGTGGCGCCGACATCGTTCTCCGTCCGCTTCCTGCCCGACGACCGGACCTTCGAATTCGACGCGCCGACGGACCTGTACCTGGCGGCCGCCAAAGCCGGCATCCTGATCGAGCAGCCATGCGGTGCGCAGGGCACCTGCGGGCGCTGTCGCGTCCGCGTGACCGACGGGGCATCCCGGCCGACCGGGTCCGAGCGATCGCTCTTCAGTGAAGCGGAACTGGACGCCGGCTGGCGGCTGGGCTGCCAGTTGCAGCTCGACGCGTCGGCCGCGGTCGAGATTCCCGCGGTGGTCCGGTCGCTCGCGGGCAAGTCGTTCGGCGACGACCTCGGCTCGGCCGCCCTGTCGCGGCCCGTGCTGAGCGTGGGCACGATCGCGACGCCGCTGCTGTCGGCTGCCGCCGAGACGTCTTCGCTCCTGGATGCCGTTGCGCGCGCGGCGGGGCTGATGGATCGGTCCCTGATCGCGGCGGCCCCGGTCATCGCCAGCCTCGCAGAGGCCGAGGCGTCCGGCGGTTCGGTGAACGTGGCCGTCCACGGCCGCGAGTTGGTGGCTGTCCGGCCCGCCCCGGCTCGACCGCCCCTCGGCGTGGCCGTCGACCTCGGCACCACGTCGCTGGCGGCCGCGCTCGTCTCGCTCGCCGACGGCCGCGTCGCCGCGTCCGCCTCCGCGCTCAATCCGCAGGTGGCGTACGGCGCAGACGTGATCTCGCGCATCCGGCACGAAACGCACGTGCCAGGCGGCGGCCTGCACCTCACCGCCGCGGTCCGCGGCGGCCTGGCCTCCCTCGTGGGCGAGTTGACCGCCGCGGTTGGCTGCACGCCGTCAGACGTCCTCGTCGCGGCGATTGCCGGCAACCCGACGATGATGCATGCGTGGTTGGGAGTGCCGGCCGCCAGTCTCGGGAGGGCGCCGTACGCCGCGGCCTGGTCCGGCCCGCTGGTGGTCAAGGCCGGGAGCGTCGGCCTTCCCATACACTCCAACGCAAACGTCCTGGCGTTTCCGCTCGTGAAGAGTCACGTGGGCGGCGACGCGGTGGCTGCGGCGGTCGCGACGGGGCTCGACCGGGAGCCCGGCTCCCGCCTCCTCATCGACCTCGGTACGAACACGGAGTTGCTGCTGGCGCACGACGGCCGCCTGCTCGCCACCTCGGCCGCCGCGGGCCCCGCGTTCGAAGGCGTGTCGATTCGGTACGGCATGCGCGGGGCCCCCGGGGCGATCGACGTCGTCTCGATCGCTCCCGACGGCAGGGTCGCGACGAACACGATCGGCGGCGGCCGCCCGCGGGGCGTCTGCGGCTCGGGTCTCATCGACGCCGTCGCAGAACTCCTGCGGGCCGGCCTCGTTTCGTCGTCGGGCTACTTGCGCAGGGCCGGCGAACTGCCTGGGGGCCTGGCGCTGGCGGCGCGGCTGGACCAGGTGGACGGCGTTCAGGCGTTCACGCTCGTGCCCGGCGACGCCTCCGAAGCCGGCGTCGGCCCGATCGCGCTCACCGCCAGGGACATCAGGGAGGTGCAGTTGGCGAAGGCGTCGAACCTCGCGGCGTTGACGCTGCTGTGCCGGCAGGCGGGGATCGAACCCGGGGCGCTCGACGAGATCCTCGTGGCCGGCGCGTTCGGCAACTGCATCAGGAAGGCCAGCGCGATTCGGCTCGGGCTGCTGCCCGCGATCGACCCCGAGCGCGTCCGCTTCGTCGGCAACGCGGCCGGCGTGGGCGTGCGCCTCGCGCTCGTGGACCGTGAGGTGTTCGAGCGCGCCCGCGACCTGGCGGCTCGGGCGGAATACGTGGAACTGGCGACGGATGCCGCCTACCAGGCGGTCTTCATGGGCGCGCTTGCGTTCCCCGTCCACTGAAGGCTCCGCGACGGATCCGACGATGATCGACCTTCCCGCGCTCGCGCTGTCCCGGACCGTCGTCGTCGATGGCGCCATGGGCACCGAGCTGCAGCGCGCCGGCCTCGCCATCGGCGAGTGCGCCGACCATTGGACTCTCACCCACCCCGACAGGCTGCGTGAGATCCACGCCGCCTACGTGGCGGCGGGAAGCGACGCGATTCTCACGAACTCGTTCGGGGCGAATCGCTGGGCGCTCGGGCGATTCGGCCTGGCCGGCGAACTGGAGAACATCAACCGGGCGGCCGCCGCCGTCGCGCGCGGTGCCGCCGGCGCGTCGGTGTGCGTCCTCGGCGACATCGGGCCGACCGGCGGATTCCTCCGTCCGCTGGGAGACATCGAGCCGGGCGTACTCCTCTCCGAGTTCACGCGCCAGGCGTGCGCCCTGCTCGACGGCGGCGCCGACGGCATCGTGATAGAGACGATGAGCGCGATCGGGGAACTGGTCGTCGCGATTCGCGCCGCGCGCGCCGCGGGCGCGCCCTTCGTCGTGGCGTCGCTGGCGTTCGACCGTCTCCCCAACGGCAGCATCCGGACCATGATGGGCGTCTCGCCGGAGGAGGCGGCGGCCGCGGCGGTCGAGGCGGGCGCGGACGTCGTTGGTGCGAACTGCGGCACCGACATGACCCCCGCGGATTTTGCGCGGGTGGTGCGCCACTTCCGACAGGTGACCGATCGCCCCGTGATGATTCAACCGAACGCCGGGAGCCCGGAGCTCGAGAACGGACGCGCCGTCTACGGGCTGTCGCCCGAGGCGTTCGCCGCCGGCATGCGGGACGTGGTCGCGGCCGGCGCGAGTGTCGTTGGCGGATGCTGCGGCACGACGCCTGTCCACATCGCGGCGCTCTCGCTGGAGGTCAAGAAAGGCGCGTGATGCGAATGGAGGACGTGCCGTTCGGCGTGACGGATTGGGACCGCGTGCCGAAGACCGAGCACCCCGGTGACACCGGCACGGCCTGGTGGCGGAAGGACGCGGGGCCGGAGCCCCGCGTCGCGTCTATGATCCCGGCGGCAGCATCGCCTGCACGCCGTAGCGGTGCACCAGCACCCCGCCCTTGTGGGCCGCGTTGGCGAGCACCAGGCCGCCGGCCAGCAGCATACCCAGGAAGACCAGGTGCGTGGTGACGACCCACGACCGCCCCCCGAGTTTCTTCACCACCAGCGGCACCGCCAGGATGATGGCGTAGGCCAGCGTCAGCACCGCGAAGATGTTGCGCGCGGCTTCCGCGAGGCTCGAGTGCGCCGCGATCGCGGCGTTGATCGCCTCGGTGCGCGTCGCCAGTTCGGCCGCCGCCTCGCCGCTCTCGACGGCCACGAAGGCCGCCGTGGTTCCCAGCACCAGCATCACCAGCGCGGAGATGCCGAAGGTGGGACGAGACGGCCAGACGATGGCGAGGACCACGAACACCGGCGCGGTCAGCAACAGGGCGATGGGAAAGTGGATGACGAGGGGATGGAGACCGTCCCATCCCGGCCATGGCGGCAGCATTGTCGTCCTTCCCTCAGCTGACCTTTGCGAACTTGTCGGCGGCGGTGAAGCACACGGGGCACTTGTCGGCCACCGGCGTCAACACGGTCTTCCCGCACACCGGGCAGACGTAGAAGGTCTTCGCAGCCTTCCACGTCGGCAGGTTCGCGCCCGCGTCCGCGTACAGCTTGGCGTGCTCGGTCTCCGCCGAAATCGCGAAATTGAACGCGCGCAGCGCTTCCTTGTTGCCCGACGCCTTCGCTTCGGCGATGAACTCCGGGTACATCTTGTCCCGTTCGTAGCTCTCGCCCTCGAGGGCCGCCTTCAGGTTGGCGGCCGTGGCCTGGATCGCGGGCAGCTTGATGTCGGCCTTCGGCGTCCCGCCCAGCTTCGTGATGACGGCGGCGTGCGTGGCGGCGTGCGTGCTCTCGGCCCTGGCGGCGGCGCGGAACAGCGAGGCCGCGCCCGCGTAGCCTTCCTGGTCGGCCCTCTTCGCGAACTCCAGGTACTTGGCGTTGGCATTCGACTCGCCGTTGAACGCGGCCATCAGGTTGTCGAGCGTCTTCGACGGGGCGGCGACCGCCGGACCTGCGGCGAGGACGACGAGCGCCAGAACGGTCAGTGCCAGCGTGCAGGATCGAATCATGGAGTATCCTCCGGGAAATGAAGGTGACATGGGGGAAGGCAGCCCGCGGCCGGTCGGCACGACGGACGGCCTTCCCGACGACATATCTTAACGCCAAATCGTCGGGGAGGGAGAGCCCTGCAGGTTCGCGCGACGGAGTTGGAGGCGGGAGCGTGGGTACAAGAAAACGTCACGGTCGCCGCTCACGCCCAACGCCTGCGGGCCCCCATCCGCAGGTAGCCGGGTCACGAGCGGCGAATCGTGACGCCCTATTTAAGCGCAAGCGAGATGCCATTGCAAGTGCCTCGGATTCTCGCGGGAATCTCGATGTTGCCGCGCGCGTCGCACCCGCGGAGACGGGTCTCCGGCACATGGCCCGCTGCGTGTGACGGCTTTCCGGCGCCAGGGCCGCGACTCCTAGCTTCGCTCGACGTCCAATCCCACCATCCTCAGGATCTTCAGCGCGTTGCGGGAGGTCGCCACGCCAGGCTTCAGGCGGTAGTCGAACGTCAAGCGCAGCCCTTCTCCTTCGGCTTCGACGGCCTCCGAGAAATGGACCGCCTCGCAGGCGGCGGCCAGTTCGTCGCATGCGGCCAGTTCCAGGTCGTGGGTGGTGATGAGCCCGATCGTCCGGAGCGTCAGCAGGTGGTGGAGGATCCCGCGCACGGCGACCTGGCGCTCGGCGGTATTGGTCCCCTGCAGTACCTCGTCGAGCAGGTAGAGCAGCATCGGCCGATCCGGCCCGGCGCGCCGCGCCGCTTCGACGACCAGGGCCAGCCGGCGCACGGCGGCCATGAAGTAGGACACGCCCTCCTCGAGCGAGTCCTGCACGCGCATGCTCGTCGACAGCAGCAGCGGCGGCAGCGTCATCGCCGCCGCGCAGACCGGCCCGCCGGCCTGCGCGAGAACGACGTTGAGTCCGACCGCCCGCAGCAGCGTGCTCTTCCCGGACATGTTCGAGCCGGTGACCATGAGGAAGGTGCCGGGCGGCCCGACGCGCACGTCGTTGGCGACGCGGCGGTCCTCTGGCAGAAGCGGGTGGCCCAGCTGCCTGGCCTCGAGCGCCTCCGCCGACTCGACGATCTCGGGGTACGCCCAGGCAGGATTGTCGTGAGCGAGCGCCGCCAGCGCGGCCATCGCGTCGAACTCGCCGAGGGCGGCATACCAGCGGCGCAGGCTCGGGCCCGCGCGCCGCTGCCAGCGCTCCAGCGCGATGAGGATGTGGAAGTCCCACAGCGTGAACGGCGCAATCAGCACGTGCAGCAGGGCCGCGCGGCGGAGTTCGGCGAACTGCCCCAGCCGCGAGAGCGCGTCGATTTCGCGGGACGCGGTCCGTCCCGACGCCCGCAGTTCGGCCTGCAGGCGCACCAGCAGCGGCGACCGAAACGCCGTGTCGCTGACGCGCGCGAAGAGCGCCGCGTGGTGCTGCAGCGCGCCGGCGCGCGTGAAGACGCGCGTGAACGTGGCATCCGCCCGCTTGCCGAACAGCATCATCAAGATCACCGAGACGGCCAGGGCGTAGCCCCAGAAGGCGTGAACGACGAGCCCCGCGATGTGAGCGGCCAGGGCCGCGAGCAGCGAAACGGTGAGAGCGAGGATCGTTCCCCCCACCCACCGTCGCCGGGTGAACCACGGTCCTGCCTCCGCCCATTGCAGGAGGCCGTCGAGCGCCTGCTGCTCCGGCTCGACCAGGCGGCCGAGGGCCGCGAACTCCTCCCGTTCGCTCGACATCGCCGCGAGTTCGGCCACCGCCGCCTGACGCAGGCGAATGGTCTCGGGCGCCGCGCCTTCCGTCAGCCAGCCGGCCAGTGTCGCCTTGCCCGGTTCCGTCGCGACCCAGCCGAGCAGCTGGAAGAGCGACGCGCGTCCGAACAGGTCGAGGTCGTCGGCGAACGGATGTCCCGCCCCCGGCCCGTTCACGTCGGAGGGTGGAAGGGCATCCCAGTCGCGCGCGACGCGCGCGTGCCCCTCGGCGTTCACCGCGCTGAGCGCGGCGAACCATCGTTGGCGATTCTCCACGCGACTGTGGACGTAGACGAGCGCGGCGAAGGCCGCGAAGCCGGCGACCGCGCCGCCCACCCTCAGGGCGGCGTGCGAGACGGAACCGGGGAACACCGACGCGAGGGAGGCGGCGGCGCCGAGGAAGACGGCCAGGCGCGCGTAGGACAGTCGGCGCGACCGCGCGGCGTGGCGGTCGCGCTCCACCGCGTAGCGGGCTGCCGATTCGAGGTAATGGTGGACGCCGGGCGCGGGTTGCCGCATGCGCCTAACCATACCCTCGTGGTCCCTGGCGCTGCAACCGACGCGCGGCGGCGTCCGCCGCTATAATGTGTTCCGGGTCACCATGCTTCGTCGGCCCGCGTTTGGTGGGTCCAAGACGATGGCGCCTTCCGTTCACACGCCGGCCCGCCGGCCGCTCCGGGGATTCAGGCACGCCGTGGCGGCTGCCGCCGCCGCTGCCTTCCTGTGCCTGTCCGTGGCGGCCGTGTCGCACCCGGCGGGCGTGACGGGCCCCGACAGCTCTCAGGCTCCGGTCGCGGCCCGCGCGGTCAAGACGGAGTCGGGCCTGGTCGGAGGGGTCCTGGTGGCCGGCGGACAGGTCCGCGTCTTCAAGGGGATCCCCTACGCGGCGCCGCCGCTCGGCACCCTCCGCTGGCGCCCGCCCCAGCCAGCGGCATCGTGGCAGGGCGTGAGGCAGGCGACCGAGTTCGGGCCGGCGTGCCCGCAGTCCGATCGCCTGCCGGCCACCGGCGAACGGATTGCGAAGACCAGCGAAGACTGTCTCACGCTCAACATCTGGGCGCCGGCCAGTCGGGCGACCAGGCGCCTGCCGGTGATGGTCTGGATTCATGGTGGAGGGTTCATCCAGGGCGCCGGCTCGCAGCCGGCCTACGACGGCGAAGCCCTCGCGCGTCGCGGCACGGTGGTGGTGACCTTCAACTACCGGCTCGGCCCGCTCGGCTTCCTGGCGCACCCGCTCTTGACGAAGGAGTCGGGCCACAACGCGTCGGGCAACTACGGCCTGCTCGACCAACTCGCGGCGCTGCGGTGGGTGAAGACGAACATCCGCGCGTTCGGCGGGCGGCCCGACCGCGTGACGGTGTTTGGGAATTCGGCGGGCGCCGTGAGCACCGGGTGCCTGCTCCTTTCTCCGCAGGCCCAGGGCTTGATCCATGCGGCCATTCTGCAAAGCGGCACGCCGTATTGGGTCACCCGCTACCTCCGGGACGCGCCCCAGGGCGAGGAGTCGATGGAGGAGGTGGGCGAACTGATCGCGCGGAGGCTCGGCAGCGATCGGGCCGACGACGTGCTTGCGGCGCTCCGGTCGAAGAGCGTCGACGAGATCCTCGAAGCCTCGCACCCCGCCCCGGAGTTCTTCGGCGAAGGCATTCGTTTCGGCCCGGTCGTCGACCGCTGGCTGATCGCCGAGCGACCCGGCGCGTTGCTGGAGGGGAAACTGCCGCCGAAGATGTCGGTGATCGTCGGCAGCAACGGCGACGAAGGGTCGATCTTCGTGGCGCCGCTGCAGGGATTCGACGTCGACTCCTACCGCCGGTTCATCCGGACCACCTTCCGCGAGCACGCGGACGAAGTGCTGGCGCGGTTCCATGTTTCGAGGGATGCCGACGTGAAGCCGACGCTGGCGCGGGTGCTCGGGTACTCGGCCTTCGTGTCGCCCGCCCGTCGGTTCGCCCGCGACCTGGAGACTCTCGGGGCCCGGCCCTACCTCTACGCGTTCACCCACGTCCGCGCCGGCGCGGCCGGCGCCCGGCTCGGCGCCTTTCACGGGGCTGAGATTCCGTTCGTTTTCGGGACGCTGTCGCGAATCGCCCGCGGAGCGGCGCTCGAAGTGGACGAGTCGGACCGTGCGCTGTCCCAGGCCATGATGGGATACTGGGTTCACGTCGCCGCCGCCGGCGACCCCAACGGTGAGGACTCGCCGAGTTGGCCGGCGTACTCCCCACGCTCCGAGGCCTCGATTGAGTTCGGGGACGATATCGTGCCGCGGAGCTGGCCGTGGCACGACGTCTCGGACTTCTTCGACCGGGTGTCGGCGAATGCGCCCCCCCGAAAGCCGCCCGGCCCGCCGCTGCCCTGAGCGACGCGTCACCGCGCGGCTACGCCCCGCCTGCCTGCGGCGATTTCTCGGGGGACCGCGCGCGGACCGCCTCGCGCAGCCGCTGCGACCGCGCTCCCACCCGCAACGACCACTCGAAGATTGTTTCGAGCGGCAGACCACCGGGCAGGCGGTAGCGGCCGAGCGCCGACAAGCCGGCTGACGCCATGCATCCGCAATTGGAGCAGTCCGGGCGGCCCCCGAGCTGGCACGGGGTGACGGTCCGCTCCAGGTCGGCAGAGACGCACCGCGTGACCTTCGCGAAGATGCATCGGTCAGGCGATGCCGGCGGCGACGCCATGGCGGCGAGCACGCCGGGGAGGACCGCGAGCTTCTCGTGGATCCGGCTCAGCCGTCGCAGTTCCTCGATGACGCGCGTCCGGTCCTCGCCCGTCAGCCGCTCGGTCGACACTTCGCCGATCTGCGGCGTGTAGAGGCTCATCCAGACCCTCTTCACGGCGGGCAGACCCGACCAGTAGCGCACGAACGCGTCCAGGTCGCCGTCGGTGCGCGCCATCTGCCGGGTGACCGTGCAGTGCACCGTGACCTGGTGTCCGTGGATGTGCTCGAGCACGCGGTCGTACGTCGCCGGCCTGCGCCTGGCGTCGTGCTGCGGCTGCAGTCCGTCGATCGACACCGAGACGTCGAGGTGGCGAATCGAGGCCCACTCCGGCGGGACCGGGCGGACGGCGCTCGTGACCACCTGCGTACCGATTCCCATCTCAGAGAGCATCGGCAGCAGGCGGCTCAGTTCGCGGAAGCGGACGAGGGGTTCGCCGCCGACGAACGAGATGTGCAGGGGCCGCTCGGCGCGGGCGAGGTGGAGCACCCGCTCCACCAGCGCGTCGCCCTTGAAGTCGGTCACGTCGCGCAAGCCGAGGCCGGAACCGAGGTGATCGCCGTGGTACGCGTAGCACCCGGGGCACGAGAGCGGGCACTCGCGGGTGATCTCGATGGCCATCGCTGGACGGCGGCCCATCAGGATCGTGTGCCACGCGCGTAAAACTCCCTCCATGGGGCCCTCCGTCGTTGGCGTTGGCGATGGTCGCCCAGCTGAATTGTCGCACGTCCTGCGAGGCAGGTGCCGGGCAGGCTCGACTCGATCAGAACACCCTCCCTCAGCCCGTGTCACTGCCGATGTTGCGTGCCCTCCTCGGTGGCGCTTATGCTTCGGGTATGCACGCGCTCGCATTGCTGCTGAGCCTGATGGTCGCGCAGGCCGCGCAGAAGGCGCCGACTCCAGCGCCTCCATTCACGACCACCCTGCCGCCCGCCGAGATGGCAGGGAAGCAGGCGGTCCTCGAGACCACTGCGGGCACCATCGTCGTGGACCTGCTCCCGGAAGCGGCGCCGAACCACGTCGGCTACTTCATCAAGCTCGCGCGTGAAGGTGCGTACGCGGGCACCACGTTCCACCGTCTCATCAAGTACGGGATCGTTCAAGGCGGCGACCCGCTGTCACGAGAGCCCTCGAAGCGCGACGCGTACGGGACCGGCGGGTTGGGCGTGCTGAGGGCGGAGGTGAGCGCCGAGAAGCACACGCGTGGCGCGGTGTCGTCGGTCATCCTGCCCGGGAAGCCGGACAGCGGCGGGTCGCAGTTCTTCATCTGCGTCGTGGACCAGCCGGTGCTCGACGGCCAGTACACCGTGTTCGCTCGCGTCGTCGAAGGCATGAAGGTGGTGGAGAAGATCTCGGAGGCGCCGGTGGACGAGAAGGGCAAGGCGGTCGACCGGATCGAGATCAAGGCGGTGACCATCCGAGACAAGCGCGCCGACGGGCCCCTCGCGTTCTCCGCCGAGAGCGTCGCCGACCTGGCGGCCTACCGCGTCACGCTGGAAACGACCGCCGGTGCGATCGTGCTGCAGATGCGGCCCGACAAGGCGCCCGAGCACGTGCGCAACTTCCTGCGGTTGGCGGCGGCCGGCGCCTACGACGGGACCGCGTTCCACCGCGTCGTGCGGAACTTCGTGATCCAGGCGGGCTCGATGAACAGCCGGCGGGAGCCGCTCGACGAGCGGCAGCAGCGGCTGGTGCGAACGCTGCAGCCGGAGTTCAACGACCTGCCGCACGTGAAGGGGACGCTGTCGATGGCGCGTGGCGACGACCCGGCCAGCGCGTCCACGTCGTTCTTCATCTGCACGGCGCCTGCCCCGGGGCTCGATCGGGTCTACACGGCGTTCGGCAGCGTCGTGGACGGCATGGCGGTGGTCGAGGCGATCGAGGCCGCGCCGGTCGACGGCGAGACGCCCAGGCAGCGGATTGAGATCACTCGCGTGCTCGTCGCGCGGAGCGATCGCCGATGATCCCCGACGGCCCGGGCGCGCCGCGCCCTGGGCGGCGCCGGCCTGGGCCCTGGCTCCTGGCAGGACTGGTCGCGCTCTGGGCGGGGGCGTGCGTGCACGCCCACCCGAGCGGGCAGCCGGCCGGACCCGTGCAGTTCACGAGATACGCCACCTTCTACGACTACCCGCTCGAACTCCACTTCTCGAAACCGCTTCACCTGGCGCCCGGCACGCCGCTCCTGCTCTATGCCACCGGGGACGGCGGCTGGCGGGGCAAGGACCTCGACACCTACCGCCACCTGATTCGCTGGGGATACCCGGTCGTCGGATTCAGCGCGCCCGCATACCTGAATCACCTGGGTTTCGTCTCGGGGACGACCACGCCGGGACGCCTGGCGCGCGACTACCAGCGCATCATCGACATCGCGAAACCCGTCCTCGGCTTGCCGGCGGAGACGCGCGTCATCCTCGTCGGCGTGTCGCGAGGCGCCGGGCTCGCCGTCGTCGCGGCTGGCCGGCCGGAGATCAATGCGGAACTCGCGGGGGTGCTGGCCGTGGCGCTGACGAAGGAAGAGGAGTACGTGCGCCACTACAAGGTGAAGCGGGGGAAGTCGCCGGCCGACATGCCCAGGCGCGAACTCGTGGAGTTCGAGACCTACGAGTCTCTCGATCGGCTGCGGTCCGTGCCGCTGGTGGTGATACAGTCAACCCACGACAACTACCTTCCGGCCGACGCCGCGAGGGCGCTCTTTGGACCAGATACGGAGTTGCGCAAGCTCTACGCCGTCCAGGCCCGCGATCACAGCTTCAGCAACGCGCGACAGGCGTTGTTCGAGCAGATGGTGCAGGGGCTTGCGTGGTTGAAGGCGGCGCGCGAGCGGGCTTCGACAGCTCCGCCGACCCGGCGGCTTCCATGATGTCTTCATCCAATCGGTACTGCCGCTGTTGGAGTAGCCCTCGCGGTGGTCCTCCTCGTCTCGTCGGGTCCTGCGGTGGCGACGGCTGGCCAGCCGATGAACTTCACCGTCCGCGGCCGGACGATGACCGTGACCGTCTACCGGCCCAAGCAGCCCCAACCCCTCGGGACGATCTTCATGGGCAGCGGCGACGTGGGATGGGTGGGCCTCGCCGTCGATCTTTCCGAGGACCTGTCGGACCGGGGCTACACGATTGTCGGCATCAACGTTCGGCAGTATCTCGGCGCCTTCACGTCGGGCAAGACGACGATGACCACGTCGGAGCCGCCGGCCGACTACCGGCTGCTGTTCCAGTTCCTCGAGGCGCGGAAGCTGATTACCGCGCCGGTGTTCGTGTCCGGCGTCTCCGAGGGCGCGGCGCTCGCCGTGCTGGCCGGCGCGGGCCAGCAGAACCGGGGATGGGTGCGCGGCGTGATGACGATGGGGCTGCCGCCCACGGCCGAACTGGGCTGGAAGTGGAGCGACTTCACGAGTTGGATCACCAAGAAGGACTCGGACGAGCCGATGTTCATGCCGAAGGAGTTCGTGCCGTCGATTTCTCCGGTCCCGCTTTGCATGATCCAGTCGAAGAAGGACGAGTACGTCAGCGAGGCGGACTACCGGCTGTTCGAGCGCATCGCCCGCGACCCGAGCAAGTTCGTCCTCATCGACGCGAGCAACCACCGTTTCACCGACAAGCGCATCGACCTGCAGCGCGAGGTGCTGGGGTGCCTGTCGTGGATGAGCGAGCAGCAGCCGGCGAAGCAATGAGCCCGGCGCAGGGTCTCCTGCGTTCCGCACCGCCGGCTGCCCCGAACCCCGAGACCGCCGAGAACCGCGTGCCGCTCACTCCGCATCGAAGAGCGGCAGCGGCCTGAACGTCCTGCGGGGGGGCGACTCGCCCGGGACGTCGGCGAGATTGTGCACCGACACGCCGAGCAGCCGGACTGGCCGCCGTCCGGCCTCGGTGCGCGCGAGCAGATCGAGGGCGCGCCGCGCGAGGTCGTCGCCGTCGCGGGTCGCCGGCAGCGCCGAATGGCTGCGCGTGATGGTGGAGAAATCGGCGTACCGCACCTTGATCGTGACGGTGCGGGCGTACAATTGCCTGCGCTCCAGCCGGTCGGCGGCGTCGCGCGCCATCCCCGCGACCTCGTCGCGGATCCGCTCCAAATCGACCAGGTCCTGCGGGTAGGTGTTCTCGGATCCCGACGACTTCGCCGGGCGGTCGGGCTCCACCTCCCGGTCGTCCACGCCGTGCGCCAGCTGGATCAGCCACTCCGCAGCGCTGCCGACCGCGACGGCCAGGCGCTGGCGGTCGATCGCGCGAAGCTCGGGGACCTTCGTGACGCCGACGGCGTGCAGCCGCTCGGCGGTCACGGGCCCGACGCCCCAGAGCGCTTCGACGGGCAGCACGCGGAGGAATGCTTCGACGCGCCGGGGCGCGATGACCGTCAGCCCATCCGGCTTCTTCCATCCCGACGCTATCTTCGCCAGGAACTTGTTCGGCGCCACGCCGGCCGAGGCGGTGAGGCCGGTGGCCGCGTGGATCTGGTCCTTGACCCGGCGGGCGACGGTCATTCCCAGCGGTTCTCCCCACGAGTTCTCGGTCACGTCCAGGTACGCCTCGTCCAGCGACAGGGGTTCGACGAGCGGGGTGACGGCGCGGAAGATCTCGAAGACCTGGGTCGACACCGCCCGGTACTTGGTGAAGTTGGGCGGGACCATCACCAGTTCGGGGCACCGGCGGAGCGCCACCGCGCTGGACATCGCCGAGTGGACGCCGAATCTGCGCGCCTCGTAGCTGGCGGCGGCCACGACGCCGCGGACCGACGGCGGCCGCCCCACGGCCACGGGGCGGCCGCGCAGCGACGGATTGTCGCGCTGCTCGATCGACGCGTAGAATGCGTCCATGTCGACGTGCACGATGCGCCTGATGGCAGCCTGCGGCACGAGAGGATTCTACGATCTCTGCCGGTCGCCGATCCCGCGGGGTCGATGAACCCCGCCGGTCGGTGGTAAGGTGTGGATGAGGTCTGCGTCGGCTTCGCCTGACGTGATGCAGGTCCGGACCATGATCCGTTTCATCGCGCTGGACATCGACGGCACGCTGCTCGACACCCGGTGGCAGGTGCCCGAGGTGAATCGGGAGGCGATCCGTCGGGCGACCGACGCGGGCATCGAGGTGGCGCTGGTCACCGGCCGCCGGTTCGATTTTGCCCGCCCGGTCATCGATCAGATCCACGCGCCGTTGACGATGATCGTGAGCGGGGGCGCGCTGGTGAAGACGCGGGAGGGCGAGACGCTCGTCAGGCATCTCCTGCCGGCGGCGATGGCGCGGGCCGTCGTCGCGGGGACCCGGGACTTCCGCGATGCGACGGCCGTCGTGTTCGACCGCCCGCACGCGGCCCAGGTCGTCCACGAGCGGCTCGACACTCGCGATTCCCACCGCCGCTTCTACTTCGAACGGAACCGCGGCTACATCACCGAGGTCGTCCCGCTCGAGGCTGCGCTCACCGAGGACCCCATCCAGGTCATGTATTCGGGCGGCGTCCAGCGGATGCGCGAGCTGGTCGCGTGCGTGGGGGCGCTCGACGCCGCGCCGCACGTCGCAGTCGCCGTCACCGAGTACGAGTCGCGCAACTTCTCGCTGGTCGACGTCAACGGTGCGGGGTGCACCAAGGGCGCGACGCTCGCCGAGTGGGTGACGAGGCGGGGGCTCGCCCGCGACGAGGTCATGGCGGTCGGGGACAACTTCAACGACCGAGAAATGCTCGAGTTTGCCGGCACAGCCGTCGTGATGGGGAACGCGGTCGCCGAACTCAAGGCGCTCGGCTGGCCCGTGACGCTGGACAACGATTCGGGTGGGGTGGCCGCGGCCATCGACCGCTTCGCGCTGTCGGCGCCCCGGGGTTGAGGGGGGCGGGGCACGCCTTCAGGCCCGGGGCGGCCGGGCTGTCACCAATCGCCGGCGGCGTGAATCCCTGCTCCTGACGGATCTTGCCGGCCGACCCAGGCCGGCGATTGTGCTTCTCTTCACAAGCGTGCGATGGGCGCCTCGAGCGCTGCATCGCGGGTCTGGCATCATGATTACGGTTTCCAGGCGCCGATTCCTGCAGGTCTCCGGCGCGACTGCCGGCGTGGCCGCCGCGGGTGCGGTGGCCGGCCGGCTGGGCGCCGGCGCCGCCGCGTCCGATCGGGGCGTCCGCACGGTGCCCACCTACTGCGATATCTGCTTCTGGAAGTGCGGGGCGATCGCGCACGTCCGCGACGGCAGGCTCTGGAAGATCGAGGGCAACCCCGCCGACCCGCTCAGCCGCGGCCGCCTGTGCCCGCGCGGGACCGGGGGCATCGGCGCGCACTTCGACCCGGACCGGCTGAAGGCGCCGCTCATTCGACGCCAGAAGCGCGGGCAGGAGGAGTGGACGGCGGTCACCTGGGACCAGGCCCTTTCCGTCGTCGCCGAGAAACTCCAGAAGATCAAGGCCGAATACGGCCCGGAGGCCGTGGCGCTGTTCTCGCACGGCATCGGCGGCAACTTCCTCAAGCACACGCTCAAAGCCTACGGCACGCCCAACGTCGCGGCCCCGTCTTTCGCGCAGTGCCGCGGGCCGCGCGACGTGGGGTTTGCGCTCACCTTCGGCGAGGAGGTCGGGTCGCCCGAGCGCACCGACATCCGCAACGCCCGCTGCCTCGTGCTGATCGGCTCGCACCTCGGCGAGAACATGCACAACACGCAGGCGCAGGAATTCGCCGAGGCCATCGCGGCCGGCGCCTCGATCATCGTGGTCGACCCCCGGTTCTCGGTGGCGGCGAGCAAGGCGAAGCACTATCTGCCGATCACGCCGGGCGCGGACCTCGCGCTGCTGCTCGCCTGGATGCACGTGCTCGTCTCCGAAGGCCTCTACGACAAGGAATACGTGGCGGCTCACGGGTTCGGCTTCGAGGCGTTCCAGGGAGAGATCGCCGCGGCCACGCCCGAGTGGGCCTACACGGAGACCGGCATCGAGCCGGCCGTGATTCGCGAGACGGCGCGCGAGATGGCGCGCTACCGGCCGGCCACGCTGGTACACCCCGGCCGCCATGCCACCTGGTACGGAGACGACACCCAGCGAAGCCGCGCCATCGCGCTGCTCAACGCGCTGCTCGGCAGCTGGGGGCGGAAGGGCGGGTTCTGGAAGCCGGTACAGATGAGCGTTCCCGGCTATCCCTATCCGCCCTACCCGAAACCGGAGAAGGGGAAGGTCGACAACCCGAACGGCAAGTTCAAGTTCGCCACGGAAGCGGTCACGACGGGCGTCCGCGAGGCGACGCTGACCGGCCAGCCGTACCCGGTGAAGGGGTGGTTCGTCTACGCGACCAACCTGCTGCAGGCGATGCCCGATCAGCGCCAGACGATTCGTGCGATCCAGGCGCTCGATCTGCTCGTGGTCGTGGACGTCATCCCGACGGAGATCGCGGGCTGGGCCGACGTGGTGCTGCCCGAGACGACGTACCTCGAGCGGTACGACGACCTGAACGTCGAGTGGTTCCGCGAGCCGTTCGTCGCCCTCCGGCAGCCCGTCGTGCACGCGCCCCACGCACAGAAGCCGAACTGGTGGATTGCCAGGCAGCTGGCGATCAGGCTCGGCCTCGGCGCGTACTACCCGTGGAGCACGATCGAAGAGTACCTGCAGTACCGGCTGACCAACGCCGGGCTCAGCTTCGACACCCTCAAGACGCAGGGCATCATCCGCGGCGAGAAGCAGCCCGTGTTCTTCGACGAGGGCCTGGAGCCGGAATTCCCGACGGCCTCCGGCAAGATCGAGTTCTACTCGACGACGTTGAGGGAGGCGGGCTTCGACCCGGTTCCCAGGTTCAGGCGCCCCGAGCCGCCGCCCGACGGCAGCTTCCGCCTGCTCTTCGGACGGGCGCCGATGCACTCGTTCAGCCGCACGCAGTCCAACCCGATCCTGCACGACGGGATGGCCGAGAACGAGGTGTGGGTGAATGCGAGCGTTGCGCGGCGGCTGGGGCTCGCCAGCGGCGAGTACGTCCGGTTGCGCAATCAAGACGGCGTGCTGAGCAACCGGATCCGGGTGAAGGCGACCGAGCGCATCCGCCCGGACTGCGTCTTCATGGTCCACGGCTTCGGCCACACCTCGAAGATGCTGACCCTCGCGCTGGGCAAGGGGGCGAGCGACGCCCAGCTGGTCACGCGCTACGCCACCGACCCGCTGATGGGCGGCACGGGCATGAACGTGAACTTCGTCAGCATCGAGGTGGAGGGGTAGGGCGATGGCGCGTTACGGCATGGTCATCGACACCCGCAAGTGCGTCGGCTGCACCGACTGCGTCGTCGCCTGCAAGACGGAGAACGAGGTGCCGGACGGCTTCAACCGCGACTGGGTCGCCTACGAGACGACGGGCGCGTTCCCGACGCCGCACCTCGAGATGCGGACGGAGCGCTGCAATCACTGCGACAACCCGCCCTGCGTCTCGTGCTGCCCGACCGGGGCGAGCCACGTGGACCACGCGGCCGGCGCCGTCGTCCTGGTCACCCACGGGATGTGCATCGGGTGCAAGGCGTGCCTCGCGTCGTGCCCCTACGACGCGCGCTTCGTGCACCCCGAGGGCTACGCGGACAAGTGCACCTTCTGCATCCACCGGGTGAAGGACGGGCTCGACCCCGCCTGCGTTTCGGTGTGCCCGACGCGCTGCATGACGTTCGGCGACCTCGACGACCCGAACAGCGAGGCCAACCGCCTGCTGGCGTCGCGCACGCACCACGTGCTGCAGCCGGCCGCGGGGACGAAGCCGCGGATCTTCTATCTCACGTAGCGGGCAGCGGATCACCCGATATGACCGAACTCGTTCTCACTCGCCACAACGAATTGATCGACCCCCTGATCCGCGTATGGGGCTGGGAGATCCCGGTCTACCTGTTCCTCGGCGGGTGGGTGGCCGGCATGATGATCATCGTCGGCTACTTCCTGCTGCGCGGCCGGCTGCCCGAAGACAGCTGCGTCTGCGCCCGGCTGCCGAGCCTCAGCTTCGTGATCCTCAGCCTGGGCATGGGGGCGCTGTTCCTCGATCTCGAGCACAAGCTCTACGTCTGGCGGCTCTACACGACGTTCGAGATCACGTCGCCGATGTCCTGGGGCGCCTGGATCCTCCTGCTCGTGTACCCGGTGCTGGCCGCGCTCTTCGTGCTGCGGCCCCCGGGTTTCCTGCGCGGCATCTGGCCCGCGTTCGATCGGCTGACGGCGCGGCTCGGGCGCCCGCGCTGGACGGAAGCGTTGGCCGGCCTGTCCGTCGTGCTCGGCGTGGGGCTGGGGATCTACACCGGGGTGCTGCTGAGCGCTCTCGGTGCGCGGCCGTTCTGGAACAGCGCGATTCTCGGGCCGCTCTTCCTGGTTTCCGGCCTGTCGTCGGCCGCCGCGTTCACGCACCTCGTCGCGCGCGACCCGGTGGAGCGCGAGCAGCTCGCCACGAGCGACAACGTGTTCCTCGTCGTCGAGTTGTTCGTGCTCGGCCTGTTCCTGGTCGGACTGCTCAGCTCTTCCCAGGCACACGCGGACGCCGCGCGGCTGATCCTCGGCGGGCCGTTCACCGCGGTCTTCTGGGTGCTCGTGGTCGGTGCGGGCATCGTCATCCCGCTGTTGATCCAGGTGCTGGCGGTGACCCACCGCATCCAGCACACCCCGCTTGGCCCGATCCTCGTGATGGCTGGCGGGCTCGCGCTGCGGTTCGTCTTCGTTGCGGTCGGGCAAGTGAGCCACTGGGCGAAGGGGTAAGCGAGGGGAATCAGATGTCTGAAACGCGCTCATCACGTGGGCCGGCGCCCTACTCGAACCCGTACCTCGCGGGCGTCGGGCTGGGGCTCGTGCTGCTGTCGGCGTTCGTTCTCGTGGGCCGCGGGCTCGGCGCGTCGGGTGCCGTGAGCGCGGCCGTGGCCGCCGCGCTGAACCAGGTCGCGCCCGACCACGCCCGCAGCCTGGAATGGTTGTCGGGGCGGCTGACCGGCGGCGAGAGCCCGCTCAAGGAATGGCTGGTGTTCGAGGCCATCGGCGTCTTCCTCGGCGCGCTCGTCTCGGGCCTGATGGCGCGGCGCGCCATGGTCGTCATCGAGAGAGGGCCGCGGGTGTCCCGGCGCCTCCGTCTGCTGGGCGCCTTTGCCGGCGGGGCGTTGATGGCGGTTGGGGCGGCGTTTGCGGGCGGGTGCACCAGCGGCCAGGCGCTGACCGGCGGCGCGCTGCTCAACCTCGGGAGCTGGGCGTTCATGATGATGGTGTTCGCGGGCGCGTACGCGGTCGCGGCGTTCATGCGGTGGGAATGGCGATGATGGCTCCACTTCTCAAGTACGGCGTTTTCGGCACCGAGACCAGCTTCGTCGTCGCGTTCCTGCTCGGGCTGGGCTTCGGGTTCGCCCTCGAGCGGGCCGGGTTCGGCAGTGCGCGCAAGCTGGTCTCGCAGTTCTACCTGAACGATCTCGCGGTCTTCAAGGTGATGTTCACGGCGATCGTGACCGCCATGCTCGGCGTCACCTACCTGTCGTGGATCGGCTTCCTGGACCTGTCGAAGGTCTACCTCGTGCCGACGGTCCTGCCGGCGCAGATCCTCGGCGGGTTGATCCTCGGCGTCGGCTTCGTCGTCGGAGGATACTGCCCTGGGACCGCGCTGGCCGCGACCGCGACCGGCCGCGTGGACGCGCTCGTCTACGGAGCGGGCCTCTATGCGGGCACGTGGGCCTTCGCGGAGCTGTACCCGATGCTGAAGCCGCTCCAGACAGCCTACCCGATGGGCCAGACCACCATCTGGCAGTTCTTCAACCTGCCCTACGGCGTCGTGGTGTTCGCCGTCGTCCTGATGGCGATCGGGGGCTTCGCGGGAGCGGGGTGGGTGGAGAAGTGGGTGGCGGGGAAGCCAAAGGACAGCGGAGTGGCCAGTGTCTAATCATTTCCTGAGAAACCTCTCCACCAACCAGCGCCTGGCCCTCCTGGCGTTCGTGCTCGGGCTCGTCGCGATCGCGGCGACGCCGACTCTCGGGCCGCGCGTGACGATCGACAGCCGCGAGATGGCGCAACTGATGCAGAAGGGCGTCGACCGCGTCGACGTCCGGACGCTCGCCGACTGGGTCATCCAGTCCCGCGCCGACGTCCGCGTGATCGACATCCGCGACCCCGCCGCCTTCGCGGCCGGCCCGCGGGTTCCGTCCGCCGAGAACATTCCCGTCGCATCGCTGGCAGACGCCGGCCTCGGCCGTGACGAGCGCATCGTGCTCGTGTCGGACGATGAGGCGAAGGCCGCGCAGGCGTGGTTCCTCCTCCAGGCCGAGGGCTACCGGGGCGTCGCGGTCGTGCGTGGCGGCCTGCGGGCCTGGCAGGAGGAGGTGGTCTTTCCGAGGGTTGATGGCCTCGACGCCGCCCAGCGGGCGAAGGTCGAGGCCGTGAGCGCGCACTTTGGCGGGACGCCGCGGACCGGCTCCTCCGCCGGCGCGGTCGAGGCGGCCGTGCCGCCGCCCGTCGCCCAGGCCGTCGCCCCGCCGCTGCCGCCGGCGGGCGCCAAGAAGCCGGGACCCGCGAAGAAGCGGGAAGGATGCTAAACTCCCCGCGCAGGGGGGGCTATGGAATTTCCTCGGGCGGGCGGCGGTGGGGCCGGATCCAGGCGCCGGCGGTTCGTCCGCCTCGCCTTCCTCGCGGTCGTCGTGGCGATCGTGCTCGGCGCGCGCAGCACGCTGTCGTGGTATGTCGACGCGCTCTGGTTCGGCTCGCTCGGCTACGGCGACGTGTTCTGGAAGACCCTGGAGCTGCGTTCCACGCTGTTCTGCGGCTTCACCCTCGCGACCTTCCTGTTCGTGTACGCCGCCCTTCGGCTGCTGAAGCCCGCCGATCTCTCGGCCCGGCTCCTCTACGTCAACGGCCAGCCCGTTTCGCTGTCGATGCAGCCGCTCGTGCGCGTCGTCTCTTGGGCGGTGGCGCTCGTCGTGGCCCTCGGGGCCGGGTCGGGGATGATGGCCGAGTGGACGACGTTCGGGCAGTACCTGCACGCCCCGGCGACGTCGGCCACCGCCGCGGTGACGGATCCGATCTTCGGCCGCCCGGTGGGTTTCTACCTGTTCACGCTCCCCGTCTGGCAGCTGCTCGCCACCTGGATGACGACGATCAGCCTCGTCATCCTCGCCGCGGCCGTGCTCGCGCTCCTGCTGTCGGGCTCGGCGACTCCCCTGGCGTTGTCCGGGATGCGCGAGCGTCGCGCCGGGTACCGCGGCGTGTCCTTCGCCGTGGCGTTCCTGCTGCTGACGATGGCCGCCCGGGTGTCGATCTCGCGCTACGAGCGGCTCTTCGACGACCACACCATCTTCTCCGGCGTGGGGTACACCGAGGCGTACATCACGCTGCCGGGCTTGCTGGTGGTGGCGCTCATGCTCGCGCTCGGCGCCCTCATCGCGATCTACAACGGCATCGGCCCGCGCCGCCTCCTGACCCTGCTGGCAGCGTTCGCGCCCGCCGTGGTGGTCTACGTCGGCCTCACCGTCGTCTCGTGGTACGTGAGCGGCTTCGTGGTGAAGCCCAATCAACTCGTCCGCGAGCGCCCGTTCATCGTTCACAATATCGAGTTCACGCGACGAGCTTTCGACCTGACCCACGTGGAGCAGCGGGCGTTCCCGGCCGAATCCGGGGTGGCCGCGGTGGACCTGGCGAACAACGCCGACACGATTGACAACATCCGGCTGTGGGACTGGCGCGCCCTGCAGGACACGCTGCGCCAGATCCAGGAGATTCGCACCTACTACGACTTCCCGGACATCGACATCGACCGCTACGTCGTCGGCGGGCGCGTCCGGCAGATGATGGTGGCCGCGCGCGAGCTGAACGTCGAGAAGCTGCCCGAGAGCAGCCGCAACTTCATCAACGAGAAGCTCATCTACACCCACGGGTACGGCGTGACGATGAACACGGTGAACGGGTTCACCGCCGAGGGGCTGCCGCAGCTGGTGCTGAGCGACATGCCCGTGCAGAGTGCGCTGCCGGAGATCAAGGTCACCCGCCCGGAGATCTACTTCGGCCAGCTGACGAACACCGACGTCTACGTGCGGACGCGGCAGAAGGAGTTCAACTACCCGCAGGGCGAGAGCAACGCGTACACCTCGTACGAGGGCAAGGGCGGCATCCGGATCGGGTCGTTCGGCCGGCGGCTGCTCCTGGCCGCCAGCCGCGGCGGGGCCGACCTGTCCAAGCTGCCGTTCAGCGACGACGTGACGCCGGACAGCCTGCTGCTGATGCGGCGGAACATCGCCGAGCGCGTCAGGACCTTGGCGCCGTTCCTCACGTTCGACCCGGACCCCTACATCGTCGTCGGGTCCAACGGCCGGCTGTTCTGGCTGATGGACGCGTTCACCCAGTCGGACATGTATCCGTACGCGCGCCACTACCGCCTGGGCGCCGATTCGCTGAACTACCTGCGCAACAGCGTGAAGGTGATGGTGGACGCCTACGACGGCAGCGTCACCTTCTTCGTCGTCGATGCCACGGACCCGATCGTGGAGGCGTACCGAGGGCTGTTCCCGTCGCTCTTCGTCGACGGCGCCCGCATGCCGGCCGACGTGCGCGCCCACCTGCGCTACCCCGAACTGCTGCTCAGGGTGCAGGCGGCGGCGTTCAGCCTGTATCACATGCGGGACCCGGAGGTGTTCTACAACCGCGAAGATCTCTGGAGCGTGGCGAGCGAAGTCACCTTGAGCGAAGACCGCGAACAGGTGACGCGGCCGCTCGACCCGAACTTCGTGCTCATGAAGCTGCCGGGCGAGAAGCGGCTGGAGTTCGTCGAGATCCTGCCGTTCACGCCGTCGAACCGGAACAACCTGATTGGCTGGATCGCGGGGCGCAGCGACGGCGACGCGTACGGCAAGGCGATCGTCTACGACTTCCCGAAGTCGCGGCTGGTGGACGGTCCGCTGCAGGTGGAGGCGCGCATCGACCAGAACCCGCAGCTGTCGTCGCAGCTCACGCTCTGGAACCAGCAGGGATCGCACGTTCGTCGCGGCAGCCTGATCGTGATCCCGGTCGGCCGGGCGCTCCTCTATGCGAAACCGATCTACCTGCAGGCCGAGCGGAGCCCCATGCCGCAGCTGCGGCTGGTGGTCCTCGCACTGCAGGAGCAGCTGGGCTTCGGGCCGACCTTCGAGGCGGCGATGACGAGCCTCTTCGGCCAGGCCGGCGAGCGCGTCGCCGCGACGGACGCGGCTGGCGCATCCCAGCCTTTCGGTCAGCTGCCAGGGCAGGCTGCGGCCGAACTCCCCGGGGGCGCGGCCGTTTCACCCGCCGTGCAGACCCTGATCGACCAGGCGGCGCGCGAACTGGCCGACTACCAGCATCTGACGGCCGACGGCAAGCTTGGCGAGGCGGGACAGCACCTCGAATCGCTGAAGAAGATCCTCGACAAGCTGAAGAAGGAACAGTAGAGGCGGCTTCGGCGACGACCAAGGTCCGGCTTGTCGCTGACCGGCGGTTGTTGGTACAATTTTGCCCCGGCTTCCCAAGCCGCGACCCAATCCCATCCCTAATCGCCAGCGACCGGCGCCCTGGGAGGAGGGCCCCAGATGGATGAACGGCTATCGGTCTACCCGGATCAACCGCTGCTCCTGCTCGAGGTCCGCTGCCCGAATTGTCGCGCGGCCCTCACGCAGGGCCAGCAGGTCGTCCTGTCCGGTCACGTGGTGCCCACCGAGCAGGACGGGGAGATCCGGCTCAGTGCGCTGTTCGGGAACTCCGACGTGCAGACCGACCTCACGATCGGCGACGGTGAGGTGGTCACCTACACCTGCCCGTCGTGCGAGCACAGCCTGATGATCGACACGCCGTGCACGCTGTGCGGCGGCCCGCTCGCGTCGTTCGACCTGCCCAGCGGCGAGACGATGGAGGTGTGCGGGCGGCGCGGGTGCCGCGGGCGCGCCCTGGGCGGCTACGGCGACGTGGACGAGATGACCGACCTCCTGAACCGGATGTTCAAGATTCCCCACGATTGATGCGAGTTCGAGTGCCCTTATGCAGACCCACCGGCGGTACGACTTCAAGAACCAGCACTTCGTCGGCGAGGAGGGGCGGCTGATCCCGCTGCTCCAGCAGGCGCAGGCCGAGGACGGCTACCTGCGGCGCGAGCGGCTCGAGGAGATCCACGCGGTGTCCGGGATCCCGCTGGCCCACATCTACGGCGTCGCGACCTTCTACGCGCAGTTCCGCCTCAAGCCGGTGGGCAAGAACCTCCTGCGCGTCTGCCACGGGACGGCCTGCCACGTCAGCGGCGCGGTCGAACTGAGCCAGGCGGTGGAGAAGCACCTGGGCATCCCCAACGGCGAGACGACGGCCGACCGTCTGTTCAGCATCGAAACCGTGTCGTGCCTCGGCTGCTGTTCGCTGGCGCCGGCGATGATGATCAACAGCGCCACGTTCGGCAACCTCAGCCCGTCCGCCGCGGTGAAGGTCGTGAAGAAGTTCCAGAAGGGGGAGCGATCATGACGCGGGTCACCGTGGGCTACTCCACGTGCGGGATTGCGGCGGGCGCGGAGGACACCTTCAAGGCGCTCGAGACGAAGCTCGCGGCGATGGCGGACGCCCCGGCGTTGTCGCGCACGGGCTGCGTCGGCATGTGCTACCAGGAGCCGCTGGTCGAGATCAGCAACGGCGACGGCGAGCGCTACCTGTACGGCCACATCGGCCCCGACAAGGTGGGCCGGCTCATCGACGAGCACATCGGGCAGGGCGCCCCGGTCGCCGACTGGCTGGTGTGGACGAGCGGCGGCAAGGGGACCGACCTCGTGTACCTGTCGCGGCAGCACCGGATCGTCCTCCGCAACTGCGGCAACATCGACCCCGAGTCGATCGACGAGTACATCGGGACCGGCGGCTACCTGGCGCTGCAGAAGGTCCTGGAGGCGAAGGACCCGGACGGCGTCGTGAACCTGATGATCGAGTCGGGGCTGCGCGGGCGCGGCGGGGCGGGCTTCCTCACCGGGATGAAGTGGCGCTTTACCCGGATGGCTCCCGGCACCACGAAGTACATCATCTGCAACGCGGACGAGGGCGACCCGGGCGCGTTCATGGACCGCTCGGTGCTGGAGAGCGACCCGCACTCGGTCATCGAGGGGATGATCGTCGCCGGCTTCGCGATTGGCGCCGACCACGGCTACATCTACGTTCGCGCCGAGTATCCGAAGGCGATCGAGCGCCTGAACATCGCGGTCGCGCAGGCGCAGGCGCGGGGCTTCCTCGGCGACGGCATCCTCGGCAGCACGCACAGCTTCCACATCACGCTGAAGGAGGGCGCCGGCGCGTTCGTGTGCGGCGAGGAGACGGCGCTGATGATGTCGATCGAGGGCAAGCGCGGGATGCCCCGCGTCCGCCCGCCGTTCCCGGCCACCAAGGGCCTGTGGGACAAGCCGACGTCGATCAACAACGTCGAGACCTTCGCCAACGTGCCGTGGATCGTGCTGCACGGCGCCAAGGCCTTCAACTCGCTCGGCACCGCGAACAGCAAGGGCACCAAGGTGTTCGCGATGGCGGGCAAGATCCGCCACGGCGGCCTCGTCGAGGTGCCGATGGGGATCTCCATCCGCGAGATCGTGTACGACATCTGCGGCGGCATCCGCGACGATCGGAAGTTCAAGGCCGTGCAGATGGGCGGGCCGTCGGGCGGCTGCATCCCGGCGGAGCTGCAGGAGACGGTGATCGACTACGAGTCGATCAACAAGACGGGCGCCATCATGGGGTCGGGCGGCCTCGTCGTGATGGACGAGACCACCTGCATGGTGGACGTGGCGCGCTTCTTCCTCGAGTTCACCCAGCGCGAATCGTGCGGCAAGTGCACCTTCTGCCGGATCGGGACCAAACGCATGCTCGAGGTGCTGACGCGGATCACCGAGGGGAACGGCAGGGACGGCGACATCGAGCTGCTCGAGGACCTCGCGGCGCGCGTGAAGAACTCGTCGCTCTGCGGCCTCGGCCAGACGGCGCCGAACCCCGTGCTCACGACGCTGAAGTACTTCCGGTCGGAGTACGAGGCGCACATCGCGAACAAGAAGTGCCCGGCGCACCACTGCCAGAAGCTGCTGACCTACACCATCACCGACGACTGCAGCGGCTGCATGCTCTGCCTGAAGGCGTGCGCCGTCGGCGCGATCACGGGCGAGCGGAAGAAGGTCCACGTGATCGACCAGTCGAAGTGCACCGTGTGCGGCGAGTGCTACAAGGTCTGCAACCTGGGCGCCGTGCACAAGGACTGAATCACGAAGGATTCGGGAGTCGGGAGTCAGGATTCGGTGCGAATCCCAGCGTCGCCTGACTCCCGACTCCCGACTCCTGAATCCTGAGGAGAGGCCACCCCGATGGCGCTTGTGAAGCTGGAAATCGACGGCAGGCGGATGATGGCGGACGGCAGCCAGACCATCCTGCAGGTCGCCCGTCTGCACGGCATCCACTCGATCCCGACCCTGTGCGACGACCCGCAGCTCGAGCCGTTCGCGTCGTGTTTCGTGTGCGTGGTGAAGGTCAAGGGCGCCCGGTCGCTCATGCCCGCCTGCTCGACGAAGGTCCTGAACGGCATGGTGATCGAGACCAACTCGTCCGAGGTGCGCCAGTCGCGCAAGGCGGCCCTCGAGTTGCTGCTCTCGGACCACTACGCCGACTGCGTGGGCCCGTGCCAGATCTCCTGCCCGGCGGGCATCGACATCCAGGGCTACATCGCGCTGGCCGCCATCGGCGAGTACAAGGACGCCATCGCGCTGATCAAGGACAGCAACCCGCTGCCGTCGGTGTGCGGCCGCGTCTGCACGCGTCCGTGCGAGGTCAAGGGCTGCCGCCGGACGATGCTCGACGAGGCGGTCGGGATCGACTACATCAAGCGCTACATCAGCGACCTCGACCTCAACAGCCCGGACGTGTTCCGCCCCGCCACCGCGCCGGCCAACGGCCGGAAGGTGGCCGTCGTGGGCGCCGGGCCCGCCGGGTTGTCGGCCGCGTACTACCTGGCCATCAAGGGCTACGACGTCGAGATCTTCGAGGGCCAGCCCGAGCCCGGCGGCATGCTGCGCTACGGCATCCCCGAGTACCGGCTGCCGAAAGACGTGCTCGACCTCGAGATCGCGCAGGTCCTGGCGCTCGGACCGCGCCTCTACACCAACCGGGCGCTCGGCAAGGACTTCACGATCGCGAGCCTGAAGGACCAGGGGTTCGACGCCATCTTCCTCGGGATCGGCGCGTGGCGCAGCTCGCTGATGCGCGTCCAGAACGAGCACGCCGACGGCGTCCTCTCGGGCATCGAGTTCCTCAAGAACTTCGGCCTCCGCAGGAAGATCGACATCCACGGCACGGTGGCGGTGGTCGGCGGCGGCAACACGGCGATCGACTGCGCGCGCACGGCGCTCCGGCTCGGCGTCGAGCACGTGAAGCTGCTCTACCGCCGGACCCGGAACGAGATGCCGGCCAACGACTCCGAGATCGCGGACGCGATCGAGGAGGGCGTGAACATGCAGTTCCTCATCGCGCCGACCAGGGTCGTCACGGCCGGGGACGGAACGCTCCAGGGCCTGGAGTGCCAGCGCTGCGAACTCGGCGAGCCGGACGCGTCCGGCCGCCGCAGCCCGAAACCGATCCGCGGCTCGGAGTACCTCGAGCCGTGCGATTTCGTCATCTCGGCCATCGGCCAGAGCACGACGGTCAACGACCTGGTGGACGGCAGGATCCCGAACTTCCTGCCGCGCGGCGAGTCGCTTGGGCTGACCCGCTGGCAGACCGTGCAGGTGAACGAGAAGACCTTCGAAACCACCGTGGACGGCGTGTTCTCGGGGGGCGACGTGGTCACCGGCGCCGCGACCGCCATCGAGGCGATCGCCGCGGGCCGCAAGGCGGCCTACGCGATCGACACCTACGTTCGAGAGGGCAGCGCCCGCCCCGAGCCCGAGGAGTTCCTGAGCCGGAAGGACACCTTCGCCAAAGTCGGCGTGAAGGACCTCCGGTCGCTCGAGAAGAAGGGGAAGCGGCACATCCCGATGGTTCCGGTGGACCAGCGGGTGAACAGCTTCGTCGAGGTGGAGCTGGGCTACTCGGCCGCCGACCTGAACGAGGAGGCGACGCGCTGCCTCGAATGCGGCTGCGTGGCGCTGTTCGACTGCGACCTGCGCAAGTACGCCACCGAGTACGGCGTGGACGTGAAGCACTTCCTCGGCGAGGCGCGCCAGCACGAGCGCGACGTGTCGCACCCGCTCATCGAGCTCGACGCGAACAAGTGCATCCTCTGCGGCCGCTGCGTGCGCATCTGCAGCGACGTGGTGGGCGTCTCGGCCTACGGCTTCATCAACCGCGGGTTCTCCACGGTCGTGGCGCCGGCGCTCGGCGAGGCGCTGCTCGACACCGGCTGCGTGTCGTGCGGCCTGTGCATCGGCACCTGCCCGACCGGCGCGATCTCCCAGCGGCTGCCACTGGCGAAGCCCGGCCCCTGGAAGACCGAGACGGCCGAGAGCGTGTGTCACTACTGCGGCGTCGGCTGCCGGATCAACTACGACACCTACGGCGACACGCTGGTCAAGGTGTCGCGCAACGCCGACAACGAGGTGACCTTCGGGAACCACTGCAAGAAGGGCCGCTTCGGCTTCAACTTCGTGCACGCGGCCGATCGGCTGGTCAAGGGCCGCGTCGGGAACGGCGAGGGCGCCGTCGATTCGCCGGTGGGCGACGCGATGGCCTATGCCGCCGCGCAGCTGAAGGACCGCGCGCGCAGGCACTCGTCCGGCGAGATCGCCGTCTTCGTGTCGCCGCGCCTCACGAACGAGGAGATCTACCTCGCGCAGAAGTTCGCCCGGGTGGCGCTCGGGACGCACAACGTCACGTCGTTCAGCCACCTCGTGAACCGCGAGACGTTCGCGCCCGATGTCCTGGCCACCGCCACCTACCCCGACCTCGCCGCGGCGCAGGCCATCCTGATCGTCAACTCGGCGCTCGACGAGGAGCACTTCGTGGCCGACCTGATTGCCAAGCGCGCCATCCGCAACGGCGCGCGGGCCGTCTACGTCGGGCCGTCCGGGAACCGCACGGCGGAGTTCGCCGAACTGTTCCTGCAGTGCGCGCCCGACGCGCAGATGCTCGTGGTGCAGGCGATCGTCGCCGAGGCGGCGCGCCTGGCAGGGCGGCCCGCGGCGCCCGAGCTGGCGGCGGGCATCGAGGGGCTGACCGAGGCGGAGATCGCCGAGCGGACCGGCGTCGAGGCCGGCGCGATCGTCGAGGCGGCGAAGATCCTCGCCGCCGCCGGGCGAAAGGTCCTGGTGTTCAACCGCGACTACCGGGGCGTCCGACGCGCGGGGGACGTCCGCTGGCTCGCGGCGGCCGGCCAGGCGCTCGGCTGCGGCGTCCTGCCGCTCCACGAGAAGTCCAACGCGCAGGGCCTGCTCGACATGGGCGCCAACCCGGGCTGGTACCCGGGCTATCGCCCGGTCTCCGACCCGGCGGCCATCGAGGACCTCGAGAAGGAATGGAGCGTGTCGCTCCGCAACCTCGACACGACGCCCGTCGACATCGGGCGGCTCCTGGCGGAACGGAAGATCAAGGTGGCCCTCGTGATCGGCGAGGACCCGCTCGGCGTCGAGACGCTGCCGGCCGAGATCCGCGAAGGCCTCGCCGCCGTGGAGTTCCTCGTGGTCGCCGACGTGTTCCCGACCAGGACGGCGGCGGCAGCGCACGTGGTGCTGCCCGCGGCCAGCACCCCCGAGACGTCGGGCACGATGACCAACTCCGAGCGCCGCGTGCAGCTGCTGTCCCGGGCCATCCCGCCGCGCGCCGGCGTCGAGGTCTGGCGGATGCTGACGGACCTCGCGGCGAGGATGGGGCTGCAGTTCAAGATGAAGTACCAGACGGCCTCGGAGGTGTTCGCGGAGATTCGCCGCGTCGCGCCGATCTACCGCTACGTGGACGTCGGGAGCCAGGGCCCCGAGGCCATCTGGGACGCGAGCCGCCTGCCGCTGCCGGCCGGGCCGGCGCACGGGCCGGTGGACGCCCCGCCGCTGACGCCGGTCGTCACCGCGCCGCTCGACTGCCTGGACGCGCGGTTCGAGAAGTGGTTCGGGGGGCTGTTCGCCTCCAAGCCGTCGGCACGGCCCGTCGGCCCCGGCCGATCTTGACCCGGCGCCGTCGGGCGGATCATGATGGGGAGCCTTGGTGCCCGACCGACCGGCGTCGTCGACCGACTGGATTCATCGACTGACCCGCGTCAGTCCCGACCGACGGGGAGCACGTATGCCCGATCTGCATCTCGCCCAGGTGGATCCCGAGATCGCGGCGCTCGTGGCCGCGGAGGAGAAGCGGGAGTTCGAGAAGGTCCGTCTCATCCCGTCCGAGAACTACGTATCCCGCGCCGTCCTCGAGGCGACCGGGTCCGTGTTCACGAACAAGTACTCCGAGGGGTACGCCGGCAAGCGGTACTACGAGGGCCAGCAGTGCGTGGACCCGCTCGAGCAGTTGGCGATCGCGCGGGCCAAGGCCCTGTTCGGCGCCGACCACGCCAACGTCCAGCCCTACTCGGGATCCCCGGCGAACCTGGCCGTCTACTTCGCGCTGCTGAAGCCGGGTGACACCGTCATGGGGATGGCGCTGCCGCACGGCGGCCACCTCACGCACGGCTGGAACGTCTCGATCACGGGCGCCTACTTCCGCAGCGTGCAGTACCGGGGTCGACATCGAGACCGGGCTGATCGACTACGGCCAGGTGCGCGAGCTGGCGGTCAAGGAGCGGCCGAAGCTGATGATCGCCGGCGCCACCGCGTACCCGCGCATCATCGATTTCGCCGCCATGCGGTCCATCGCCGACGAAGTCGGCGCCCGCCTGCTGGTGGACATGGCCCACATCGCCGGGCTCGTGGCCGGCGGCGCGCACCCGACCCCCATCCCGCACGCGCACGTCGTCTCGACCACGACGCACAAGTCGCTGCGCGGGCCGCGCGGCGCGATGCTGCTCTGCACGGAGGAGATGGCCAAGGCGATCGACAAGGCCGTCTTCCCGGGACTCCAAGGCGGCCCGCACAACCACACGACCGCGGGCATCGCCGTGGCGTTGAAGGAAGCGGGCACGGACGAGTTCAAGGTGTACGCGCGCCAGATCGTGAAGAACGCGCGCGCGCTGGCCGAGGGCCTGGCCGGCCTCGGCTTCAAGCTCGTGTCGGGCGGCACCGACAACCACCTGATCCTGATGGACGTGACGCCGCGGGGGATGACCGGCAAGGCCTACGCGAAGGCGCTGGATCGTGCCGGGCTCGAGTGCAACTACAACACGGTGCCGGGCGATCCGCGCAAGCCGTTCGACCCGAGCGGCCTGCGGCTCGGCACGCCGTCGGTGACGTCGCGCGGCATGAAGGAACCGGAGATGGCGCAGATCGCGTCCTGGTTCAGCCGCGTCGCCGAGCACGTGACCAGCGAGGCGGAACTGGACAAGATCGCCGGCGAGGTTCGCGATCTCTGCGCGTCCTTCCCCTGCCCGGGGATCGCACGGTAGTGCATTCTGTAGTGGCTAGTGGCCAGTGGTTGCTCGTGGCTCGTGGCTGGCGCGTCGCGTGTGCACCATCCACGAGCCACCAGCCGGTAGCCACGACATTCGTCTACCCACCCTTCACTACCCCGATCCGTGAGCCTTCCGGTCCCTCGACCATCCTGTAGAGCACCGGCAGCACGAGCAACGTCAGCAGCGTCGACGTGACGAGGCCCCCGATGACGACGACGGCCAGCGGGCGCTGCACTTCCGCGCCGGGCCCGGTGGCGACCACCATCGGCAGCAGGCTGAAGATCGCGATCCCCGCCGTCATCAGCACCGGCCGGAGCCGCGAATCGCACCCCGCAATCACCGCCTGCCCGGCCGGCATGCCCTCCGTCCGGAACTGGGTGATCGACGAGATGAGCACCACCCCGTTCAGGACCGCCACCCCGAAGAGGACGATGAAGCCGACAGAGGCCGGGACCGACAGGTAGAGGCCCGAGAGCCAGAGCGCGAAGACGCCGCCGGCGAGCGCGAACGGCAGGTTGAAGATGATCAGGCCGGCCGCCCGGAGGCTCCCGAAGGTGACCAGCAGGAGGACGAAGATCAGCGCGGCCACCGCGGGCGCGATCACGCCGAGCCGCCGCATCGCCTGCTGCTGGTTCTCGAACTGCCCGCCCCACGTCAGGTAGTAGCCGGCGGGCAGCGCCACGTCGCGCTTCAGGCGCGCCTGCGCCTCGGCCACGAAGCTGCCGATGTCGCGGCCGGCCACGTTCAGCTCGACGCCGATCCGTCGCCGGCCGTCCTCGCGGCTGATCTGCACGGGTCCCTCCTGCACGTCCACGTGCGCCAGCTGCGAGAGCGGGAGTCGAGCACCGCCGGGAACGTCCACCAGCAGGCTCGACAGCCCCTCCACCGATTGGCGGTGGCTCTCCGGCACGCGAATCACGACGTCCACCACCTGGTTCTCGAGGTAGACCTGCGAGACGCTCCGGCCGCCGACCGCGGTTTCGATCAGATCGAGGACATCGCTGGCGTTGGCCCCGTAGCGGGCGATGCGGTCGCGGTCCACGGACACGGTGAGGTACGGCTGCCCGGCCACCTTCTCTTCGGCCAGGTCCTCGGCGCCCCGGACCTGCGCCAGCACCCGCGCGATCTCGCCGGCCTTGCGCTTGAGCACCTGCAGGTCGTCGCCGAACAGCTTGACGATCACCTGCGCCCGGGTGCCGGCGACGAGTTCGTCGATCCGGCACTGGATCGGCTGGCTGAAGCTCGCCACCACCCCGGGGATGTCGGCGATCGCGTCGCGCATCTTGTCGGCCAGTTCCTCGCGGGTGGCCGCCGTCCGCCACTCCGACCGCGGCTTCAGCGCGCCCACGAACCCCGTCTTGTCGACGCCCCGCGCTTCGATGGCCACGCCGGTCTGCCCCGTCCGCGACACGACCGTCTGCATCTCGGGGAACGTCATCAGCCGCTTCTCGATCTCGAGGGTGGTGTCGAGCGCCTTGTCCAGCGACACGCCCGGCAGCAGCTGGACGTCCATGTCGAAGGCCCCCTCGTCCATGATCGGGAGGAACTCGGTGCCGAGGTGCGGCACCATCGCGAGCGCGCCCACGACCAGCACGCCGCCGGCGGCGACGACGGCGAGGCGGTGGCCGAGCGTCCAGTTCAGCGCCGGCAGGTAGACGCGTCGGATCGCCTGCAGCACCGGGCTTTCCTTGGTCTCGGCCTTCAGCAGGGCGAGGCAGAGCACGGGGATCACGAAGATCGACAACAGTAGCGAAGAGAGCAGCGCGAGCGCCACGGTGAAGGCGAGCGGGGAGAACATCTTCCCCTCGAGGCCCTGGAGCGTGATGATCGGGACGAAGGTGAGGGCGATGATCAGCTCGCCGAGGATGCTCGGTTTCCGCACCTCCATCGCCGCCGCGAGCACGGTCGCCATCCGCCCGCCGGTCCCGTCCGCCCCGCGTTGGCCGAGCCGGCGCTGCACGTTCTCCACCTGGATGATCGTGGCGTCGATGATCATGCCGATCGAGATCGCCAGGCCGCCGAGCGACATCAGGTTCGCGTCGATCTTCGCGACCTTGAGCACCGTGAACGTCAGCAGGATCGACAGCGGCAGGGCGAGGATGACGACGAACGCGCCGCGGGCGCTGCGGAGCAGGATCAGCAGCACCGCGACCACGAGCACGGCGCCCTCGGCCAGGGCCTTCAGCACGGTTCGCGTGGAGGCCTCGACGATGGGCGACCGCCGGTAGAACGGGACGATCTGCAGGCCGTCCGGCAGGACGTGCCCGTCGTTGACCTCCCGCACCCTGGCCTCGAGCGCCGCGACGACGGTCCGGCTGTTCTCGCCGCGGAGCATCAGCACGATGCCGCCCACCGCCTCGCCGCGGCCGTCCTTGAGCGACGCGCCCTGGCGCACCGCGTGGCCGGCGCGCACCGTCGCGACGTCCGACACGCACACCGCGGTACCCGCCTGCGACTTGAGCACGATCGACGCGATGTCCGCCTCCGAGCGGATCATCCCCACGCCGCGAATGATGTACTCCTCGGACCCGCGCGTGACCACGCTGCCGCCCACGTTGGCGTTGTTCCGCCGCACCGCCTCCCGCACGGCCTCGACGGAGATGTCGTACTTGAGGAGGCGATCGGGATCGACGAGGAGTTCGAACTGCCGGATGTAGCCGCCGAACGAGTTGACCTCGGTGACGCCGGTTACGCCCTTGAGCAGCGGCGACACCACCCAGTCCTGGATCGTGCGGAGTCTCGTGAGCCGCTGCACGTCGTCGTCGCCGCCGGAGGCCTGGCCTCCCGGCCCTGGCTCGATCGTGTACTGGTAGATCTCGCCCATCGCCGACGCGATCGGCCCCATGTCGGATTCCACGCCGGCCGGCAAGTTCCGGCTCACGTCGCTCAAGCGCTCGTGGACCTGCTGGCGCGCGAAGTAGATGTCGACGTCGTCGCGAAAGACGAGGGTGATGACCGAGATGCCGTACTTGGTCGCCGACCGCATGGTTACGAGCCCGGGCAGGCCGCGCATGGCCGACTCGATCGGGTAGGTGACCATCCGCTCGATCTCGAGCGGCGAGAGCCCCGGGGCGGTGCTCACGACCTCGACCTGGATGTTGGTGACGTCGGGAAAGGCGTCGACGGGGATCGTGGCCACGGCCCACGTGCCGACGCCGACGACGAGGACGAGGGCGAGCCCGACCAGCAGGCGGTTGCGCAACGAGAGCGCGATCAATCGTTCGAGCATGGCTGGACGCCGTCAGGCCGCTGAACGGGCGCGGCCTGGTGGATGAATGCACAATGCCAAATGCAGAATGCACAATGGGGAATGCGACGCGCAGAGAGCGACGGGCGATCCGCGGCGAGTGTCTCTACGTTTTGCATTGTGCATTGTGCATTGCGCGTTGACGCGGTTCTTTGCCACCCTTGTCACTCCCCGGCAAACGAATTCTTGAGCAGTTCGGCCTTCAGGTTGAAGGCCCCGGCGACGACGACCGATTCGCGGCCGTCGAGCCCGCCGGTGACGGCCCGGCGCGTCCCCACGCGTTCGCCGAGCGCCAGCATCCTCACCGCGAACCCGCCTCCCGGCGTGGCGACGAAGACCGCCGGCTCGCCTTCGATCGTCTGGATCGCCTCTTCGGGAACGGCCAGCACCTCGCGCGCGCCGCCGCGCGATGTGAGCGCGCCCTGCACGAACATGTTCGGCTTGAGGAGCAGCCCCGGGTTGGGCACGTCGACGCGCAGCTTGATCGTCCGCAGCTTCTCGTCCACCACGTCGCCCACGCGCGCCAGCCGCCCTTCGAAGCGCCGCCCGCCGTAGACCTCGCTCGTGATCTCCACCCGGCTGCCGACCGACAGCCCGGGCAGATCGTGTTCGCGGGCGTCGAGCAGCGCCCAGACCGTTGAGAGGTCCGACACGGTGAAGAGCAGCTTGTCGGGTTGCACGTGCTCGCCCACCACCACCTCGCGCGCGAGGACGCGCCCGTCCACGGGCGCGCGGAGGGTCAGCGTCTGGTCGGCCAGATCCGAGAGGTCGGCATTCGTCCGCCCGGCCCTTTGCAGCAGCGCGTCGAGCTGCGGGTGGTCCCACCCGAGCGCGTGGAGCTGCGACTCGGCGAGGCCGTAGTCGGTCGTCGCGGCGTCGAACTCGGCCTGGCGGCGCTGCACCTCCTTCTGCTGGATCGCATCGTCCTTCATCAGTTCGTGCGCCCGGTCGAGCTCGCGCCGGGCGGTGCTTCGCCTGGCCGCCGCCTGCAGGAACGTCGTCTGGGCCTGCGCGAGCGCGGGCGACTGCAGGACGATCAGCGCCTGGCCGCCCCGCACCTGGTCGCCGAGATCGGCGGCGATCGACGTCACGCGTCCTTCGAGCGGCGAGGTGATCTGCGCGGTCCGCTGCTGGTTGAGCGCAATCACGCCCGGCAGCGTCAGCGCGCCGGAGACCGTGACGCGCGAGACGGGGCCGGTTTCGAGCCCCCATTTCCTCTGGAGTTCCGGCGCGACGCGCAGCTCGCGCGGCGCCTTGGCGGCTTCCGCGGCGGCGGGCCGCGGCTCGGCGGGCGGTGCGGAGCGGGACGTGCAGCCCGGGACGGCGGCCAGGAGCGAGAGGCACAGCAGGCGACGGATCATGGCAGGTCTCCGGGGCTGGCGCCGACGGCGGCATCCAGCTGGAACAGGCTGAGCCGATAGTCGAGCAGCGCGCGGTTGTAGGCGCGCTGCACGTCGCGGAAGACGCGTTCGGCATCCAGGTAGTCGAGCAGCTGGCTTTCGCCCGCCCGATAGGCGGCGCGCACCGCGTCGCGCGCCTCGCGGGCCTTGGCCAGGTAGTCGCGTTCGACGAGGAGGACGCGCTGACGGTTGACGTCCACGAGGTTCAACGCCTGCTGGACCTCGAGCGCCACCGCCAGCTCGAGGGCGCGCGCCCGGCTGTCCGCGGCTCGACGTTCCGCGTCGGCACGGGCGATGCCCGGCGCGTTCCTGTCGAGGAGCGGCAGGGGCATCGTCAGGCCCAGGGCCAAGCCGTTGGTCCCGAAATCCCGGCGCATGCCCGCGGAGACCGAGAGATTCGGCGTCTTGAGCGCGCGCTGCAGATCCGACTCGGCCGCCGCGCGGACGCGATCCTGTCGGGCCGCCGCGACGTCGGGACGAGCGGAGACGGCGCGAGCGACCAGGCTGGCGGCGTCGGTAGCGCCGCCGGCCCCAGACGCGTCAGCCGCAGGCGCCTGCAGCGTGTCGGTCGGCTCGATGGCGAGATCCAGTCGCGGGGATCCCATCAACGCCAGCAGCGAGGTCCGCGAGTTCCGGGTGGAGAGGTCCGCCTGAAAGGCGTCCTCGCTGAAGCGCAGTCGTTCCACTTCGAGGCGGCGGAGCTCGGCGCCCGACACCTCGCCCTGCTGGTAGCGGGACCGGTTCACGGCGATGACCTTGTCGATCTCGTCGAGCGACGCGCGGGCGAGATCGGCGTCCAGGCGCGCGAGCACCAGCTGGAAGTACGCCCGCTGGACCTCGACGCGGAGGCGACGGGCCTCGTCGTCGACGGACAACCCCGAGGCGGCGGCGGCGGCCGTGGCGGCCGCCGCCCGATGGCCGCGCTTTCCGGCCAGGTCGAACTCCTGTTCCGCGTCGACGACCAGTTCCTGCTGGTCGAAGAACCCGGCGCCGCTCGGCTCGCCGTTGTAGCCCAGCGACGACACGCGGGCGACCGGGTTGGCCCACCGCTTGGCGGCGCCGATGTCGGCGTGCGCGGCGGCCGCCATCTGTCGGGCGACGTCGAGCGACGGGCTGCGCTCGACGGCCAAGCGCAGCGCATCCGAGAGCGACAGGCGAAGGGGGATGTCAGGCGGCTGGGCGTCGGCTCGACCGGCCAGCAAGCATCCCGCCAGGCAAACGACCGGCAGAACACGGAAGCGCATGGTGCACCTTCACGGACACGGGCGCGGACAGGCACGGACAGGATTCGGGAGTCAGTCGCCGCGTCAGGCCCAGAGCGGGGGGTGGTAGAGCTGCGAGGCGGGGAACTGCGGGTGGAGGGGGGCGGCCGCTTCGACGGCGGCCACGAAGGCGTAAACCGGCACGACCTGGTAACGAACCTGCGGGTGCACGAAGTGCGAACAGCAGAAGCAGTCGTCGCCCGGGCCCGGCACTTCCCCGGAAGAGGCGCCGGCCGATGATGCAGCCGCGCGGGCGGTCTGGCTCCCGCCCACCGCCGCGGCGATTGGCTCCCGGTCGTGCACGCACAGCCCGCCGCCAAGATCCGCCGTCGTCCACACGAGGAGCAGGACGGCGAAGACGCGCGAAACGGCACGGAAGAAGGTGGATCTCACGGGTGCCAAAAGGGCTGTCAGTTCAAAATGCACAATGCACAATGCACAATGCACAATGCACAACGCAGAATGCACCATGCACGACGGCGAATGCACAGCGCTCGGTACACCATGCCGCGCGCCGATGGCGCGACCGGTCCTGCATCGAGCATTCGACCAGCTGCTTTCGGCCGGCTGTCGAACACGCCGGCCGGTCCCGATGCTAGCCCATTGGGCGGCGGGGATGCAAGCCGCCGCGGAGTATAATCGGCCTCCAATGAATCCCCTGCCGGTCCGCCTCCCCGGAACCGTCCTCCGGGTCCTGGTCGCGGGCCTTCTGTGCACCGCGTTGTGGGCCTCCGCGGGCGCGCAATCGGGTACCACCCCGCAGCCCGTCTCCGGCGTTCTGACCCCTGCCCTGGAAACGGCCTCGCTTCTCGAGGGCAAGCTCCCGGTCGTCGCGGAACACCGCTACCGCCTCGCCGGGAAGATTCGCCCGCTGTTGCTGTTCTGGATCGGGAAGGACAACATCGGCTCTGCCCGCATCCGGTGGCGGCGCGACACACTCGGGCAAACGGGCTGCGACCTGTTGATCGGATCCGACCCCGCCCGGGCGCCGCGGCAGACCAACCGGTGGGGCTTCGTCATGGAGGAGGATGACGGCTCGGCGGTCTCCGTGCTCGGCGTGATGAAGAAGAGCGACGAGGAGACGCTCGAGCAGGCGAAATCGAACGTGGCGAGCGAGGCTGCCGGCGGGGTGTACTTCAAGATGATCCGGGCCAGGGTGGACGCGTCCGAATCCGTGGCGCGGGTGAGCGAAGCGAACGTCGGCCGCGACTACTCCTACCGTGAACTCGCACCGTTGATGGAGCGATTGCTGGCCGCGCCGGCGCCTCCGACTTCGCGTATCGTGCCCGTGCCGCCGGGCGGGCGGCGCGGCATGCTGCTCGGCCTCACGGAACTGCTGCACGAGGGCGTCGAGACGGTGAAGGCGACGTCGCGGGCGCCGGGCCGCAAGAGCCTCTCGTATGTCTTCTACAAGAAACAGTACGATCTGACGCGGGTGTCGTCGGGGATCGAGAGGTCGGCCTCCTACGGCGGCGTGACGTATCCGCGCCTGCTGACGTCCCGGTTCGAGATCAGGACGCGCGGCGAAGACTGGACCGAGGCCTTCACGATCGTCTGCGGGATCGACGCACCGCTGGCAGACGTGCCGGTGTTCATCGTCTATCAGCCGCGCTGGTGGCTGAAGGTGGAGATGGTGCTCGACGAACGGCAGCCGTTCTGACCGGGGCTTTCGACGCGCGTGTTATCATGCGCCCGTCACTCGCGGGGGAGTTCATGGCCGACAAGAAGACCTGGGGCTCGACCGTCCTCGGCTGGTTCATCGTTCAGGACGAGGCGCAGCCGGCGCCCGACGACGGCGCGGCGGCAGGCGACGCAGACGCGGCGTCGATTGCCGCGGCCGCCGCGGCGCAGCCGACGCCCCCGATCTTCCAGCAGGAGCCGCCGCCGCCCACCGACGGCCAGGTGGCGTTCGACCAGGTGTTCGGCGCCGCCGGGATCGACGAGGCCGAGCGCGAGCGCGTGGGAAAAGCGCAGCAGTTGCTTTCCAGCCTGCCTGCCGACACCCCGGTCGCAGTGAAGAAGCAGATCGTCGAGGCTTCGCTCAAGGCGTTCGGCGTCCCCATCGACAACATCATCGAGACGGGTGTGGCCGAGATCCAGGCGCTCGAGGGGTACATCCGCAAGAGCGCCGGCGACACCCAGCAGGTGCTGGAGGAAGCGACCCACCGCATCGCCCAGTTCGAAGAGGAAGTGCGGAAGCTGCGGGCGAAGATGGAGCAGCAGGTCCAGCAGCAGCAGGGGATCGCGGCGGCCTGCAACGGGAGGAAGCTCGAGATCCAGAAGGTGCTGGAGTTCTTCGGCCAGGAGGCGGTGGCCCGGGTCGTCCAGGCCTCGCCGCGCCTGCACGACCCGTCGGGGACGGAGAACTAGGGAACTGGGCAACTGGCCAACTGGGCAACTGGGGAACTGAGGTAACTGGCCAACTGGAAAACTGGGCAACTGGGGAACTGGGCAACTGGGGAACTCGGGGAACTCGGGGAACTGGAACCAGGGGCGGCGGCTCTCGTAATAGAAGATGATCGGCTCGTGATTCCCGAAGGGGGTTGACGTGGCAGACGTAGGATTCTTCAAGCGCCTGGGCAACCTGTGGAGGGGCTTCCTCTCGCTCTGGATCTCGGACGTCGAGAAGGAGCACCCCGAGATTGCCTACGAGAACGCGATCAACTCGATGGTCGAGAAGTACTCGAAGTTGAAGTCGGCGACGGCCGCCATCATCAGGCGCCGCGAAGACACCAGCGAGCGCTACCAGAAGGCCACGAAGGAACTCACGCAGACGGACGCGGAACTCGGCGTCGCGATGGACACGAACCAGGATGACGTGGCGCTGATCCTCCTTCAGAAGAAGAACCAGTTGTCGGCGGAGGTCGCCGACCTGAGGGGGGAGATGGACCTGGCCCAGCGCGACGCCGATTCGGCCAAGTCGTCGCTCATCACGGTGCAGGCCGAGATCCGCAAGCTGCAGTCCGAGCGCGACTCGATGCTCGCCAAGATGCAGTCGGCGCAGGCCCGGCTCAAGATCCAGGGCCAGCTGGACGGGCTCTCGGTCGACGCCGAGGTCAAGGCGCTCGAGAACGTCCGCGAGCACATCAAGAACACGATCGCCGAAGCGAACCTCGGCAAGGAGCTCTCCGAATCGTCGCTCGACGCCAAGTTGCAGGCGGTGCGGTCGCAGGTGGGCGAGGTGCAGGCCAAGCAGCAGCTGGCGGAGCTGAAGGCCAAGCGCGCGGCGGCCCAGGCGGCGCAGGCGACCAAGACGCTCTGAGACCAGGCCAGATCCGGGGTTGCGGACTGAGGAACCGGAGACTATGAAGCTCACTCCATTCGCGAAGCTGTTCATCACCGTGGTCGTGCTGGCCGTGCTCGGGTATGCCTTCTGGTACTACAAGGGCGCGGACGTGAGCAAGTGGGCGGTGGGTGACAAGCCGGCTGCGACCCAGGCGGCCGACCAGCCCGGCGTGAACGACTTCGACGCCCTGAGGGGCGCGCCCGCCGATCCCGAGCGCGGCACCGGGTCGATGGGCGTGACGGCCACGAGCCTGGCCGCGGGTGGCAAGCTCGCCCGCACGCTGGTCGTCGGCATCAACACCTGGGCGGGGCACGCGCCGGGCATCGTCTTCAATGCGGGCATGGACCCGAGCGCCGCGTCGCTCTACAAGAAGCGGTTCGGCCTCGACGTCAAGTTCGTCCTGCTCGAAGACCCGGCGGCGAAGCTGGCGGCGTTCCGCAAGGGCGACATCGACATCATGTGGAACACCGTGGACAACTGGGCGCGCGAAGCGTCGATCCTCGAGGAGAACGGCGCCAAGGCAAAATCGATCCTGATGCAGGACTGGTCGCGTGGCGGCGACGGCATCGTCTCCCTGGCGTCCATCAACTCGGTCGAGCAGCTGAAGGGCCGGAAGATCTCGTGCACGCAGTTCACGCCGTCCCACTTCCTGCTGCTCTACCTGCTCTCGCAGTCGGGCCTCTCCGCCGAGGACCGGGCTGCGGTGGAGAAGAACATCGTCTTCACGCAGGACGCGCCCGCGGCGGCGGCCATGTTCAAGGCCCGCCAGGTCGACGCGGCCGTGACGTGGGAGCCGGACCTGTCCGCCGCGGTCACCGCGCGGGGCGACGAGGCGCACATCCTCGTGTCGACGACGGCAGCGACCAACATCATCGCCGACACGCTGGTCGCGCGGCAGCAGCTGATCGACGAGGCGCCGGGGACCGTCCGCGACTTCGTGCAGGGGTGGTTCGAGGGGATCGAGATGATCAAGCGCGATCCGGCCTCGGCGTACGCGCTGGTCGGCAAGGCGCTGAAGCTGGACACCGACACGGTGTCGGGCATGCTCTCCGGCCTCAAGCTGACGCCGTACGCGGACAACGCCCAGTTCTACGGGCTGACCGGGGGCAAGGCCCACTACGAGACCCTGTTCGACACCGCGTTCGTGATCTGGCGCAAGAAGGGGCTGGTGACGCGGCCCGTCGAGGCGAAGGATTGGGCCGACACCAGGTTCCTGTCGTCGCTCGCCGCGGCGTACCCGGGGCAGAAGGTCGAAGAGCCGAAACTGGCCGCCCGGCCGGCCAGCGCGCAGGACCGCGCGATCATCAACAAGCAGATCCAGATTCACTTCACGCCCGGCTCGGACGAGATCATGCCCGGCTCCTACTTCGTGCTCGACGCGCTCGGCGAGACGATGACCTCGTTCGGCAACACGTACCTGCGCGTCGAGGGGAACACGGACTCCACCGGGTCGCCGACGGGCAACATGACGCTGTCGGAGCGGCGCGCGCTCGCGGTGAAGAACTACGTGCTCAAGAACTTCCCGAACATCCAGGCGTCCCGCTTCCAGACGATCGGCCGCGGCGCCGCCAACCCGGTGGCCGACAACGCCTCCGAGGCGGGCCGGCAGCTGAACCGGCGCACCGACATCAAGGTGGTGCTGGCGTCGCAATAGACGCTCGTAACGGTAGAAGGAGTCGGGAGCCAGGATTCGGGATTCGGGGCGTCACCCGCCCGCACATCCCCGGTCCTGACTCCTGACTGACTCCTGAATCCCGACTCCTGACTCCTCCTATGTCCGACTGGTTCTCCCTCCGCGCCCCGCTGCCGCGCACGGTGTCGGTGGCGCTCGGCTTCGTGGCGCCCGTCGCGGTCCTCGCGGCCTGGTGCCTGGCGTCTTACGGCCAGCTGGCGCCGCCCGACTTCCTCCCGTCCCCGACGGAGGTCGTGCGCGGCACGCTGCAGCTGTTCCTGCAGTACGATCTCGCGGCGGCGATCTGGATCTCCACCAGGCGCATTCTGATCGCCTTCTGCCTCGCATCGGCCATCGCGCTGCCGCTGGGCGTCCTGATGGGCGCCTTCGAGCCGGTCAACCGGATCTTCGAGCCCATCATGGCGCCGCTGCGCTACATGCCGATCTCCGCGTTCATCCCGCTGCTGATCCTCTGGTTCGGCATCTACGAGCCGCAGAAGATCGCCTTCCTCTTCCTCGGCGTCTTCGTCTACCTGCTGCCGGTCGTCGTCACGGCCATCCGGGCGGTGCCCGACGAGTTGGTGCAGACGGCGCTGACGCTCGGCGCCTCCCGGTGGCAGGCCGTGAGGACGGTGCTGCTGCCGGCGGCGCTGCCCGAGATCTTCGATTCGTTCCGCGTGATGAACGCCATCTCCTGGACCTACGTGATCCTGGCTGAAGCGGTGAACCCCGAACACGGCCTGGGCTACATGGTGGAACTCGCCCGGACGCACCAGAAGGCGTCGTGGTCGTTCGCCGGCCTGCTCGTCATCGGCGGCATCGGCCTGTTGACCGACTCGCTGATCCGGGCCTGCTCGGCGATCGCGTTCCGCTGGCGGGAGAAGGCCGCATGAGCGAGCCGGTTCCCAAGCTGCAGATCAAGAACCTCGGCGTGACCTACGTCGGCCGCGACGGACGCCGGACGGAGGCTGTCCGTGACGTGTCGGTGGACATCTTCGACAAGCCGGGGATTGGCGAAGTCGTCGTGTTCCTCGGGCCGTCCGGCTGCGGCAAGTCGACCATCCTCAAGGCCGTCGCCGGGCTCCTCCCGCCGACGACCGGGGACATCCTGGTGCAGGGCGTCAGGGTGGACTCGGTGGGGCGCGACCGCGGCATGGTGTTCCAGGCCTACACGTCGTTCGGCTGGCTGACCGTGCGGCAGAACGTGGAGTACGGGCTCAAGCTGCAGGGCCTGCCGAAGCCCGAGCGGCGCGAGCGCTCGTCGCGCTATCTCAAGGCGGTCGGCCTCTACGAGTTCGCCGATCACTTCCCGAAGGACCTCTCGGGCGGCATGAAGCAGCGCGTTGCCATCGCGCGGACGCTGATCAACAAGCCTCGCGTCGTCCTGATGGACGAGCCGTTCGGCGCGCTCGACCCCTACACCCGCTGGGAAATGCAGGGGCTGCTGCTCGACGTCTCGAGGACCGAGGACAACACGATCCTGTTCGTGACGCACGACGTGTCGGAGGCGGTGTACCTGGCCGACACCGTGTACGTGCTGTCCAACAGGCCCGCGCAGGTCCTCCACCGCGTGGACGTGCCCTTCTTCGAGGTGCGCGACATCGCGCTCAAGTCGTCGTCCGAGTTCCGCGGCGTGGAGAAGAAACTCCTCGAGATGCTGTACGCGCCGGCCTCCCAGCCCGCGTAGCCGTCCGGCGATCGCCCGTCCTGACAGCAGAATGAAGAATGTAGAATGCAGAATGTAGAATGCAGAACGTAGAATGCAGAGTCTAGGCTGCCACCCGCCTCGCTGGGACTGACGCATGGCGACGCCCGATCGGCCGAAAGGCACCGCCGCCGCCTCCACGCGCGGCGACACGCGCCCTCCGGCGCCGGCACTCCCGCCGCCGCCCGAGCCGCCCCCGCCGGCCCTCGCGCCGGCGATTGTCGGCGCGGTGAAGGACTCTGCCCGTGCGGCCCTCTTCGAGAGGCGGCCATACCTCAAGCTCGCCTTCTCCAATCCCTACAACCTGTCGCTGTTCGGGGGCGCCATGGCCGCGGCGGGCCTGACGCTGAACCCGTTCCTGGCGGTCGTCGCGGTCGGCCTCGAGGCGCTCTGGCTGCTCTACGCGCCAGACTCCAAGCGGCTGCGCCACCTGCTGTGGGACCCGAGGTTCGACCAGGTGCGTCAGGCGCTGCTCGCCGAGGAGCGCGGCCAGCGGGTCGCGCTGCTCCAGCCTCCCGAGCGGACGCGCGTGGACCAACTGATCGCCCGCCAGGCCCAGATCCACCGCCTCGCCGCCCAGAACCCCTCGTTCACGGGCGAACTGCTCCGCTCCGAGCTCACCAAGACCGAGCGTCTGGTGGACGCGTTCATCGACATGGCGGTGACCTCCGTCCGGTACGACGCCTACCTGCGGTCGGTCGATCTCGACGCGCTCGACACCCATCGTGCGCGGCTCGAGCGCGAGATCAGGTTCGGGAAGGACGGCGACGCGCAGACCGATCTCGCGAAGAAGAACCTGGCGGTCATCCTCAAGCGGCAGGAGAAGATGAAGGAAATCGGCCGCTACCTCGACGTGGCGCGCGGCCAGCTCGACCTCATCGAGAATTCCTTCCAGCTCATCGCGGACAACATCGTGACGATGCAGTCGCCGCAGGAGCTGTCGGGCCAGCTGAACGAGCTGCTGGACGGCGTGGAATCGATCCGCCAGACGGCGGTCGAGACCGAGGCGATGATCGGCACGATGGTCTAGCGAGGCGGGCCTCGGACCGCCAAGTATGTTCGGCGACGACGCCCGCCTCGCTAGACCAGAAACGCTGTTGGCTGGCCCCGCGCGAGCGCGGGGCTCTAGATGCCTTGAGGGGCCCGATGGCGTCGCGAGAACTTGACTCATTCGCAAGGATTCCAGCCCCTCAAGGCATCTAGGCCGGCTGGCCGGCTTCACCCCTGGGCTCGAGCCATTCTATGACCGAACCACGACTGCTTCCCCCTTGGGCCGAGGACCTGCGCCGACGCTACCTGCGCGGCGAGGCGTCGATGTTCGTCCTCCACGGCAACGTCTTCGACTCGGTGGTGCACCAGCAGCGGGCGCTCGCGCTCACCGGCTTCCTGACCGACGTGCTGCTGAGGGACTCGCGCCAGACGATCGCGGTGTACAACCTGGCGACCGGCGTCCGGTTCGCGCGGCGCGAGGCCGGCCTGGTGTCGGCCGAAGACGCCCTGCTCGCGTCGGAGAAGCCCAAGGCGCTCGGCGCACTGGAGCGCATCCTCGTCGGCGGGTCGAAGGCGGCCGTCATCCTCGAATACGCCGAGGCGATCGCGCCCGCGGGCGATCCAGCCTTCCAGGCGGACGCCGACCGCGCCGCCGTGATCACCCTCCAGCGGTGGTCGTTCCTGCCGGAGATCGACCGCGGCGACAACCTCGTGCTGCTCGTCACCGAGAACCTGAGCGAGTTGTCGCCGAAGGTCGTGTCGAACCCGAAGGTGGGCGTGGTGGAGGTCCCGATGCCGGATCTCGAGGCCCGCCGCGCGGCCGTTCGCCTGGCCGACCCCCGGCTGACCGACCGCGACGCCGACCGCTACGCCGAGATCACCGCGGGGCTCAAGGCGGTGCAAATCGTGTCGATCCTGGCGCCGCCGCCCGCCGCCGAGGACGAGGCGCGCGAACGCGAGGCGTTCATCGCCGGCATCCTGGCGGGCAGCCCGGACGCGATGGCCAGGGCGAAGAAGCTGGGCGGCCTCACCATCGGCCTGAGCAAGGACGAGATTCGTCGCCTCCTCGCACCCGGCGCTCCCGACCCCGGTCAGTCGGCGGGAGATGCCGCCGAACGCTCGCGCCGCGAGGCAGACCGGCTCATCGCCCGCCGCAAGCGCGAGATTCTCGAGCGCGAGTGCTTCGGCCTCGTCGAGTTCGTCGAACCCGCCCACGGCTTCGACGTGGTCGGCGGCATGGAGGAGGTCAAGAAGGACCTGCTCGTCGTCGCCGAGAACATCCGCGACGGCCGGGTCAGCCGGGTGCCGATGGGCATCCTGTTCACCGGGCCCATGGGGACGGGCAAGACGTTCGTGGCCGAGGCGTTCGCGCGCGAGTGCGGGCTGACGACGATCAAGCTGAAGAACTTCCGGTCGAAATGGGTGGGCGCCACCGAGGGGAACCTCGAGAAGATCCTCTCGGTCATCGAGGCGATCGGCCAGGTGGTCGTCATCATCGACGAGGGCGACCGCGCCTTCGGCAACACCGACGGCGAGGGCGACGGCGGGACCTCGTCGCGCGTCATCGCGAGGATCAAGGAGTTCATGTCGGACACGTCCAACCGGGGACGCATCCTGTTTCTGGTGATGACGAACCGGCCCGACAAGCTCGACGTGGACCTGAAGCGCGCGGGCCGGCTCGATCGCAAGATCCCGTTCCTCTACTCGCAGACGCCCGAGGAAGTCGAGCAGGTGGCGCAGGCGCTCGTGAAGAAGAACAAGATCCGGACGACGGTCGATTTCGCCGCCATCCGCGAGACCTTCTCGGCGAAGCTCGTCGGCTACAGCAACGCGGACGTGGAAGCCGTGCTGCTGATGGCGAACGACGACGCCGCGCGGGCGGCGGGAGGAGATGCGCCGGTGACGGCGGAACACATGGCGAGGGCCGCGGCCGACTACTTCCCGAGCCGCGACGAGGAGCTGCTGTCCTACATGGAACTGCTCGCCGTGTTCGAATCGTCCAGCCGCCGGCTGCTGCCGGCCAAGTACGCGTCGATGACGCCGCAGGAACTCGACCTGCGCCTGCGGGCGCTGCGGGCGGTGGTGGGGAACAGAAGGTGACGCACTCCTTCCGCCAGATGGGTTCGGTCGCCGTGGTCGTCGCTGCAGCTGCCGTCCTGGCAGCCCTCTCCGCGGCGCCGGCACAAGTTCCCCCGCAGTTCGACCTGGTGTTCGCCGGCGGCCGCGTCGTGGACGGCACCGGTGCGCCCTGGTTCGTCGCCGACGTGGGGATTCGCGGCGACCGCATCGCGGCCATCGGCGACCTCGAGTCGGCCACGGCCGTTCGGAGGATCGACGCCCGGAACCTCGTCGTCGCTCCCGGGTTCATCGACCTGCTCGGGCAATCCGAGTTCAACGTGCTCGTGGACGGTCGCGCGGCGAGCAAGATCATGCAGGGCGTGACGACCGAGGTGACGGGTGAGGGAACGTCGATCGGGCCCGTCAACCAGCGGGTTTTCGAAGACCAGGCGGAGCTGTTTCGCCACTTCAACGTGACGCTCGACTGGAAGACGCTCGGCGAGTACTTCCGGCGCCTCGAGGAGCGCTCGCACCCGGCCATCAACATCGCCAGCTTCGTCGGCGCCGACGGCCTTCGCACCTACGTCATCGGCAAGGAGAACCGGAGGGCGACGGCGGCGGAGCTCGCCCAGATGAAGCAACTGGTGGCTACCGCGATGGAGGAGGGCGCGCTCGGCATCAGCACCTCGCTGCAGTACGTGCCTGGGCGGTTCGCTTCCACCGAAGAACTCGTCGAACTCGCCAGCGTCGCCGCCGGTTACGGCGGCGTCTATTTCACCCACGTGCGCTCGGAGAGCGGGCGCATCGACGAGGCGCTCGACGAGGCGTTCGCCATCGCCGAGCGAGCCAGGATCCCGGCCGAGATCTGGCACTTGAAGACCGCCTACAAGGCCAACTGGGGCCGGATGCCCGAGGTGCTGGCGCGCATCGAGGCGGCGCGCGCGCGAGGGCTCGACATCACCGCCGACCAGTATCCCTACACCCGCGCGGCGAACGGCCTCGACGCCTGCCTGCCGATGTGGGCCCGCGAAGGCGGCACCGACGCGATGATTGCGCGGCTCGCGGACCCGGCGGCGCGCGCGCGCATCCGGAAGGAGATGGACGACCCCAACGCCGAAGGCTGGGAGAACCAGTGGTTCGGCTCGGGCGGGGGCGACGGGGTGATGGTGGCCTCGGTGCTCGACCCGAAGCTCAGACACTACGAGGGGATGACGTTGACCGCCATCGGCAAGGAAATGGGGAAGGACCCCCGCGACGCCGTCATGGACCTCGTGATCGCGGACCGGGCCAACAGCGGCGTGATCATCTCCATCATGCGCGAGGACGACGTGGTGGCGGCGATGAAGCATCCCCTGGTGAGCTTCGACACGGACTCGGGCGCGCAGGCCGAGGACGGGCCGCTGGCCGAGTCGAAAGGGCACCCGCGCGGCTTCGGCACGTTCGCGCGCATCCTGGGCCGATACGTGCGCGAAGAGCAGGTGCTTCGCCTCGAGGAGGCGGTGAGGAAGATGACCTCGCAGCCGGCCACCCGGGTGCACTTGCAGGACCGCGGAATCCTGCGCCCCGGCATGGCGGCCGACGTCACGGTGTTCGATCCCGCCACGATTCGGGACGTGGCGACCTACGAGGACCCGATGCACTACGCGGTCGGCGTCCGCTTCGTCCTCGTCAACGGCCGCGCGGTCGTCGACGGAGGGAAGATCACCGGGGAGCGGCCGGGCAGGCCGCTGCGTGGTCCGGGCTTCAGGCGCTGACCTCCGGAGGATTGCCGGCCAGCTCGGCAGAAACTGTTTCCCGGGTGAGCCGCCCTATGCTAGCCTTCCGACGGCCAAAACGACGAGCTGGCAAGGATCCCCGTAGTCCGGGGAAGCCCCCGCAAGTGGAGGAAGTGGAGCGATGCATCGATTTCTCGGAATCTGTGTGCTCGGCGCATTACTGAGCATCGTTGGCGTGCTGCCGGTGTCCGCGCAGGGCTTCGGCGTCTACGAACAGGGCGCCTGCATGACCGGCCGCGGCGGCGCCGGCGTGGCCGACCCGTGCCACGACGGCTCGGGGATGTTCTTCAATCCCGCCTCGCTGGTCAACGACGGCAAGGTGATGACGCTGGGCGCGTTCCTCATCGGGCCGTACGGTGATTTCACCGACACGTCCAGCACGTCGATGAAGGGCACCGTGAGCAGTCTCAACAAGAAGTGGTACCCGGTGCCGAACATCTACTTCTCGACGCCCTTCGCGAACCGCTATGCGTTCGGCGTTGGCGTGATGGCGCCATACGGCCTGACCACCGACTGGCCCGTGACCTCGCAGGGCCGTTACCTGGGCTACAAGAGCGTCGTGCAGGGCGTCTACGTTCAGCCGACGCTTGCGGTCAAGCTGAACGACAAGGTGTCACTTGGCTTCGGCGTCGATGCGACCTACCTGAACGTCGAACTCAGGCAGCGCGTGGACCTCTCCACACAGTACCTCCGGCCCGGTGTGCCGTTCGCGGCGATCGGGGTCCCGAAATACACGGACTTCGCCGACGTCCAGTTGAAGGGCAACACCTGGCACGCGGGCTACCACCTGGGCCTGTTGGTCAGTCCGAGCGATCGCTTCTCGTTCGGCGTCCGCTACCTCTCGGGCCAGTCGGTCGCTGTCAACAGCGGGACGATTGACACGACCCAGATCATGACGGGGCTGAAGTTCCCACCCCAGCTGGGCGGCGGTTCGATCGACGACGCCGTTGCCGGCCAGTTCGCGGCGGGCGCAAAGCTCAGCGACCAGACCGCCAAGACCAACATTCCGCTTCCGGCCCAATTCGTGGCCGGCGTGATGATCAAGGCCGCCCCGACGGTGAAGTTGTTCTTCGACTACCAGTGGACCAACTGGGTGAAGTTCGACGTGCTGCCGATCGACGGCCAGTATCTCGACAGCTCGATCATCGAGTCGTACAACAACGTCAGCGGCTTCCGCATGGGGACGGAGATCGCCCTCGGCGCGAAGAGCGAACTGCGCGGCGGCTTCAACGTCCACGGTCCGGCGTCGCCGGACCAGTCGGTGACGCCGAACCTGCCGGAAGGGTCGCGGCGCGAGTTCACGGTGGGCTTCGGCTCGGAGCTGTCGAAGAAGCTGCGGTTCGACGCGTCCTACATGTATATCGGCCAGCCCGATCGCGCCGGCCGTTCGTACGCCGGGGCGGGCCCGGTGCCGGTCGTCAGCGACAACAACGGCATCTACAGCTTCGGCGCGAACCTGGTCGGCGCGTCACTTTCAATCCGCTTCTAGTCGCGCTTCGAGCGATTTCGATGGGCCGGGTTCCGGGAAGACTTCCGGCCCCGGCCCTTCCCGTCGCGTACGTGCCATAATCCCTCGAGTGCCCCACAGCCGACCGTCAGCCATCGGTTCGTTCGCCTGCCACCACCTGGCCACCGCCGACCCGGATGCGGCGGTCCGGTTCTACGGCGCGCTCTTCGGGTGGACGAGGCGGGAACTCCGGCCGGCGGGCGCCCCGGGCACGACGACGTTCAGGTCCGGCGACGTCGAGGTGGCGACGGCGGGCGAGACCGACGGGATGCCTGACGGCTCGCGCTGGTTGCCCTGCCTGGCGGTGGCCGACGTCGAGGCGGCCTCCGCCGGCGTGCTGAAGTTGGGCTCGCGCATCGAGTGCCAGGCGGGGCCGGTCGGCCAGGCGATCGTGATTGCGGACCCTCTGGGCGCGCTGTTCTGCATCTCCGGACCGGGGCCGGGATGGGCCCAGACGGGGGATGCGACGGCTCCGGGCAGGTTCTGCTGGACGGAGTTGGCCACGGACGACCCCGACTCGGCGGCCGCGTTCTACCAGGCGATCGCCGGCTGGACGGTCGCCGAACGTCACGTCGGTCGCGCGGGCCGCTACTGGGTCTTCCGGGCGGGCACGCGAGACGTGGCGGGCATGGTGCAGGACCCCGGTGCCCCAAGCCCATGCTGCTGGGTGCCGTACGTGCAGGTGGTGAGCGCCGAGGAGACCGCCGCTCTGGCGGTGGACCTTGGAGGGACGCTGGTCACCCCGCCCGGGGACGTGCCTGGCCGCGGGAGATACGCGGTGTTGAAGGATCCGGGCGGCGCGCTCGTGGGAGTCTTCGCGCTGACGGACGCCGCGTGAGGCGAGGCCGATGGGCAGCGCGCGAGTCATCGGCCTCATCTCGGACACCCACGGCCTCGTCCGCCCCGAGGTGTTCTCCGCCTTCGACGGCGTTGCCGAGATCTTCCACGCGGGCGACGTCGGCGGCCGCGACGTGCTCCTCATCCTCTCGAGGATTGCGCCGGTTCAGGCCGTCTATGGCAACACCGATCCCCCCGGCGATCCGTCTCTCTCCCGGCACTTCGCAGAGACCGTGGGCGGGGTGACGGTTCACGTCAGCCACGGCCACGAGTTGGGCAGCCCGACGCCGGCGAGGCTGCTGGAGCGATACGACGCGGACGTGATCGTCTACGGCCACACGCACCGCCCGCTGCTCGTCGAGTCCGCAGGGCGGCTGGTCGTGAACCCGGGAGCCGCCGGTCCCCGTCGATTCCACCTGAAACCCAGTGTGGCCCGGCTGACGATCCGCGACGGCCAGGCGTCGGTGGAGATCGTCGACCTGCCCGTCTGACCCGCCGTGCCTGTGCGATCCTTCCCCGCGCTTCGCCATCGGAACTTCCGGCTGCTGTGGACCGGCCAGCTCATCTCGGTCTCGGGCACGATGATGCAGACCGCCGCGATCCTGTGGCACGTGTCGCTGCTCGCGCCGCCCGGCCGGAAGGGGCTGGCGCTCGGGCTCGTCGGCCTCGTACGGGTGCTGCCGGTCGTCGTCTTCTCGCTGTTCAGCGGCGTGGTGGCGGACGTGCTCGACCGGCGCCGGCTGATGCTGGTCACGCAGTCGGCGATGGCGCTGCTGGCCGGCTTGCTGGCGTGGCTGACGTTCGGCGGGCTGTCGTCGATCTGGCCCATCTACCTGCTGGCCGCGCTCACGTCAGCCGCCGGCGCGTTCGACGCCCCGGCCCGGCAGGCGCTGATCCCGAATCTCGTGCCGCGCGAGGACCTGGCCAACGCGCTGGCGCTCAACACGATCATCTTCCAGGCCGCGTCGGTGGCCGGGCCGTCGCTGGCCGGCCTCACCATCGGTCTCGGCGGCGTGGCGTGGGCGTACGCGTTCAACGCGCTGTCGTTCCTGGCCGTCATCGTGGGGTTGCTGATGATGCGCCACGCCCGCTCCGCGTCGAGGGAGGCGAGCAGCGACATCAGCCTGAACGCCGCGGCCGAAGGGCTCCGGTTCGTCTTCGCGTCGCCGATGATCCGCTCGACGATGCTGCTCGACTTCTTCGCGACGTTCTTCGCGTCGGCGACGGCGCTTCTGCCGATCTTCGCCCAGGACATCCTGAAGGTCGGGGCGCACGGCTACGGGCTGCTGTACGCCGCGCCTGCCGTCGGCGCGCTGCTGGCGAGCGTCGTGATGGTGCAGACGGTGGATGCCATCGAGCAGCGCGGGCGGATGCTGCTGTGGTCGGTGGCGGTCTACGGCGCGGCGACGGTGGTCTTCGGCGTGTCCCGCCAGTTCTGGCTGACCTTCGCGTGCCTCGGGGTGACGGGCGCCGCCGACACCGTGGGCATGGTCCTGCGGAACATCGTGCGCCAACTCGAGACGCCCGATCACCTGCGCGGCCGGATGGTCGGCGTCAACATGGTGTTCTTCATGGGAGGCCCCCAACTGGGCGAACTTGAGGCGGGCCTCGTCGCGAACTGGTGGGGCCCGGTCGTGTCGGTGGTCAGCGGCGGGCTGGCGTCGGTGGCGGCGACCGGCTGGGTGGCGGCTGCGACGCCCGCGCTGCGACGCTACCGGCACCGCTACGGCGACATCGCCCGTGCCAGTGAGACGTGAACGATGACGAATGAAAGACCGCCCTCCACCCTCGCGGCGGGCCGGCGTTCGGCCGACGTGATCGTCGTCAATGCCCGGGTCTGGACGGTCGATCCTTCGACACTCGAAGCCGAGGCGGTCGCCGTGACGGGAGACCGGATCTCCGCCGTCGGTGCCCGCGCCGACGTGGAGGCGCTGCGCGGACCGAACACTCGCGTCGTGGACGGCGGCGGCCGCTTCCTGATGCCCGGCTTCAACGACGCCCACGTTCACCTGATGACAGGCGGATCGCAGCTGGACAGCGTCAATCTGAAGGACGCGCCGACGCCCGAGGAGTTCGCGCGGCGCATCGGCGAGCGCGCGCGTCTGGGGGGCAAGGGCGAGTGGGTGCTCGGCGGCAACTGGGACGAGCAGGCATGGCCCGGCGCGCCGCTGCCGACGCGCCAGATGATCGACGCGCTGACGCCCGCCACGCCCGTGTTCGTCAACCGCTCCGACGAACACATGTCGCTCGCCAATTCCGTTGCCCTGCGTCTCGCCGGCGTGACGGCGGGGACGCCAGACCCACCGGGCGGAGCGATCGTCCGCGATGCGGGCGGCGACCCGACCGGCGTTCTCAAGGACGCCGCGCAGGCGTACGTTCTCGAGGTGATCCCGGCGGCCACCCGGGACCAGCGCGTGCAAAGGCTGAAGCGGGCGCTCGCGCACATGGCCTCGCTCGGCGTCACGAGCGTCCAGGACATGGGGCCCGCCCCGGACGATGTCGCGGTCTACGAGGCGCTGGCGGCGGCCGGCGAACTGACCGCGAGGATTCGCGCCGTGACGGCCGAAGTCGCCTGTGCAAAGAGGCTCGCCGCGGGTCCCGTCACGAGGCGATCGCTCCCGTTCTTTCGCGTCAGCGGCGCGAAAGGGTTCGCCGACGGGTCACTCGGTTCGGCGACAGCGTATTTCTTCGAGCCGTATTCGGATGCCCCCGACTCGCGCGGCCTCCTCGCCGACGAGATGCAGCCGCTCGACGAGATGCGGGCCCGCCTCGTCGCCATCGACAGAGCCGGCGAGCAGTTGTGCATCCATGCCATCGGCGACCGCGCCGTCGCGATGGTGCTCGACCTGTTCGCGGACGTCGAGCAGGCCAACGGGCCGCGCGACCGCCGGCCGCGCATCGAGCACTCGCAGCACGTGGCGCCGCCGGACTTCGAGCGGTACGCCCGGCTGGGCGCCATCGCTTCCGTGCAGCCCTATCACCTGATCGACGACGGGCAGTGGGCCGAGACGCGGATTGGCGCCGCCCGAGCCGCGAGCGCCTACGCGTTCCGCTCGTTCGCCGACCACGCGGTGAGGCTCGCCTTCGGCAGCGACTGGCCGGTGGCGCCGATCGACCCGGTGCAGGGCATCTACGCCGCAGTGACCCGCGCCACGCTCGACGGCAAGCGGCCGGGCGGCTGGGTGCCCGAGCAGAAGATCGACGTCGGCCGGGCGATCGAGGCCTACACGATGGGCGCCGCGTACGCCGAATTCACGGAGCGCGAAAAGGGGTCGATCACGCCCGGGAAGCTGGCCGACCTCGCGCTGCTGTCGGCCGACCCGTTCGAGGTCCCGCCGGAAGCGCTTCGAGACCTTCGCGTCGACATGACGATTTGCGGCGGGAAGGTCGTGTACGAGCGACAGTAGCGACCCTTTTCGGGGACACCGGCGGGATGACCGAGGACTTCCTGGAGCCCATTTCAGGCCGGTTCTCCAAGGATCAGCTTGGTGCGGTTCTTGCTAGACGAGGTGAGTTACACTGGGAGTGAAGACGTCGTGCCGACGCTCTCGACATCTCCGGAGCCAGGAATGATTCGACCCGCTCTTCGTATTGGCGTGTTCCTGCTGCCGCTGGCCGTCCTCGTTGCCGGCTGCAGCAATTCCACCACGTCGCCGTCAACGACGACGACCACCACCTCGACGACGACCACCACCTCGGCAACTTCGACGGTGACGAAGACCGAGACGTTCACGGGAACCCTGGCCAGCGGCGGCACCAACAATCACGTCTTTCACACGGCGCCCGGGTTCTTCGTGGTCACGCTGGCGACGCTCGACCCCTCGACGGTCATCCCCCCGCTGGGCCTGGCGTTCGGGATGTGGGACGGCACGTCCTGCACCGTCGTGTACTCCACAACGGCGGCGGTGCCTTCCACCTCGCTGACGGGGACGGCCTCGATCGAAACCGACGTGTGCGTGAAGTTCTGGGACGCGGGGCCGTTCGATCCGAGCCTCACGCTCGCCTACACGATCACGGCCATCCACTACGCGACGTCGTCGTAGCGGCGGTCATCCAGCCAGGAATCGCCTGAACGTCTCGTAGTCCAGGTTGTCGAGATCGTGCGCCTGGAGCGGGCGCGACTGCCAGTCGCGCCACGCCTCGGGTATGGGCGGCTCGATGCCCAGCTCCTGTCGAAGCACGTCGGCGAACTTGGCCGGATGGGCCGTCGCGAGGGTGACGATCGGCCGGCCCTCGCCTTGCGCATGCCTGGCGCGGCGGGCTGCCGCCATGCCGACCGCCCCGTGCGGGTCCAGCACGTAGCCGCACTCGGCATGCACGTCACGGATCACCCGCCGCGTCTCGGCGTCGGTAATCGAGACGGCGGTGAGGTTCGCCCGAAGCCGTTCGAGCGCTTCGCCGTGCAGCTGCGCCAGGCGCGGGAAGTTGCTCGGGTCCCCCACGTCCATCGCGCTCGAGATCGTGGCAACCGCCTGTTTCGCCGCGTAGGCGCCGCTCGCAACGTAGGCGGGCAGCACGTCGTTCTCGTTCGCGGCGGCGATGAACCGCGCGGCCGGGAGGCCGAGACGCTGCGCGATGATGCCGGCGGTCAGGTTGCCGAGGTTCCCGCTGGGCACCGCGAACACCACCTCGCCGACCCCGGGGCCGCCAACGTCCAGCCAGCTCGCGAAGTAGTAGACGGACTGCGGCAGCAGCCGGCCGATGTTGATCGAATTGGCCGACGAGAGGTTGAGCGCGGCCAGACCCTGGTCGAGGAAGGCCCGCTTCACCAGGCGCTGGCAGTCGTCGAACGTGCCCGGCACGCGCACGGCCCGGACGTTGCCGCCGAGCGTCGCCATCTGCGCTTCCTGGAACGGCGACACCTTGCCTGCCGGGTACAGCACCACCACCTGCACGCGCGGCACGCCGAAGAACCCCTGCGCCACCGCACTGCCGGTGTCGCCCGAGGTGGCCACGAGGATCGTCGCGTGGTCGCCGCGTTCAGCCAGCAGGTAGCCGAAGGTTCGCGCCAGGAACCTCGCGCCAAAGTCCTTGAAGGCCATCGTCGGCCCGTGAAAGAGCTCGAGGACGGAGATGCGGTCGCCGACGGGCACGGTGGGCGCCGGAAAGTCGAACGCGTCTCGGACGAGCGACGCGAACGCCGTCCGGTCGAACTCGTCGCCCACCAAGTGCGAGAGCACGCGCACCGCGATCTCGCCGATGGGCAGCCCCTGCCACGACGCGATCGACGAGGGCGGCAGCGGCGTCAGCCCGGTCGGCAGGTACAAACCCCCGTCGGGCGCGAGGCCGCGCAGGAGCGCCTCGCGGAAGTTGACGGGCGGGGCCTCGAGACGAGTGCTGCGCAGAATCATGGGCAGTCGAGCCGGCAGGCGCCGTTGGTGTTGACCGCGCCGGTGTAACCGTCGCTGTCGAGGCCGGCGACGTCGCGGAACGCGTCGCGCATCGCCGCGGCCACGCGGGCGGCGGTGGTGTCGCTGTCGCTGAACGCGAAGAGCGAGGGACCCGAGCCCGACATCGAGCAGCCGAGGGCGCCTGCGCGGAGGGCGGCGGCCTTGACCGCCGCGTATCCGGGCACGAGCGACGCCCGGAGCGGTTCGACCAGCCGGTCTTCGATCGACCGGCCGATGAGCTCCAGATCGCCGCGGTACAGACCGGCGACGAGCGCTCCCATGTTCCCGAGGTTCGCCACGGCGTGCTCGATGGGGAACCCGTGTCCCCGCAGCATCGCCCGCGCCTGTGCCGTTTCTACTCGGCAGTGCGGGTGGACGAGCGTGACGCGGAGCGCCGGCGGGACCGGCAGCTCCAGGACCTCGAGCGGGTCGCAGGTTCGGACCAGCACGAAGCCGCCGAGCAGGCTGGGCGCCGCATTGTCGGCGTGCGCGGAACCCGACGCGGCGCGTTCGCCGGCGAGCGCGTGGACGAGAAGATCGCGCTTCGAGAGCGGCCGGTCGAGCAGTTCGTTGACCGCCATCGCGCCGGCCACGCTGCTCGCGGCGGAACCGCCGAGGCCGCTCGACAGCGGCATTTGCTTGTGCACGCGCAGCCGGACGCCCGGGAACGAGCCCGCGGCCGGGTACCCGCCCTCGACGGCGAGGTGCGAGAGCACGGACCGCGCCGCCACCCCGGCGACATTCTGCGCCGGGTCCCGGCTCAAGAGTCCCCCGTCTCCGGTGATCTCCGCGATTTCCAGCCCTGGCGCGTCCATGAACTCGGCAGTGACGACGTCTCCGGGCTCGGGCAGGGCCAGGCCGAGCACGTCGAACCCAGGGCCGAGGTTGCTGGCGCTGGCCGGGGCGAAGACGCTGGCGGGCGAGGACATGGTTTCGAATCGTGTGCTGATGCGCGTGAGCGTGTCAAGCCGCCGGCCGCCTCGGCTGTCGGCCGGACGAGACAGGCCGGCTGACCGCGGACTACAATCGACTGAGAAGAAACCTGGAGACACCAAGATGGAGATCGGCTTGCACGACCGTCCTCGCCGTGTTTCTCCTGGCCGTCGTCGCGGCCGGTGCCGCGGCCCAGTCCGCGCAGCCTCCCGCACAGGTCCCGCCGCCGGCGCCCGTCGTCGCGCCGAAGCCGCCGGCCTCTCCGCCGCGCGCCGCGACAGCGGCGCCCGCTGCCGCGAGGGTATCGGCGGCGATCATGGTGACCGACCAGTCGGGGACCAGCGTCCCGGACGTTCAGGTAACCGTGACGGGACCGGTGACGAGGGAGGGGGCCACGGGCCGCGACGGCGTGCTGCGGCTGCAGGGACTCCGGCCGGGAGCCTACCGCTTGCGCTTCGAGTCGCGCGACTTCGTGACGCTCGAGCGCGACGTGGCGATCAAGGCGGGTCCGTTGGCCGAGATCGACGTGGCCCTCGACCGCGAACCGCCGAAGCCGAAGCCGGCAGAGCCCGAGGCGCCGACCTCGCCGGCGCCGAGCGCCGGCCGCGCGCCCGTGGCCGCCGATCCCAACGCGAACGTGGAGATGGTGGAGTTGCCGGACTGGATCGAGCGGAACCTCATCGGCCGCAGCGATCCGCTGAAGGAAACGACGGTGGGGAAGACGCCCGTCACGACGGCCACCGTCGTCCAGGTGCGGGAGCCGCTCAAGGACCGCCTGCACAACGACGCCGACGAGATGCTCTACGTGATTGCGGGCGAAGGGGTGCTGCACGCGAAGGGACGCGACCTCTCCCTCGATGCCGGCGCGCTGGTCGTGGTGCCGCGCGGCGTCGGCTACTCGATCGAACGCCGAGGCCGGAACCCCCTGGTCGCGCTGTCGATTGTGGGGAAGTAGGGCATCGCCAATCGGTCCGGACAATCTCTCCTTCAGGGGCCGCCATCGCGATCAGGTGCGGCCCGCATGTGACCCAGGTCATAAACTCGTCCCGTCGCCAGGCCTACACTCATGTCAACGGCGATGATCCCCGACGATCTCTGGCAGCGATATGGCGCCCGGGTCGTGCACCTGGCCAAGGGCGAGACGCTCTTCGACCAGGGCATGACGGCCAGCAGCTTCTACCAGGTGAAGAGCGGGCGCGTGAAGATGGTCAGCTTCAACGAGCACGGCCGCGAGTTCGTGCAGGGCCTCTTCACCGAAGGCCAGAGCTTCGGCGAGCCGCCCTTCTTCAACGACGTGCCGTACCCGGCCGCGGCCATCGCCGTGACCGATAGCGAGGTGTGGCGGTGCGGGCGAGAGGGGTTTCTCCGGCTGCTGGCCGACCACCCGGCGATCCACCTCGAGCTGACCAAGGTGCTGAGCGGCCGGCTCGTCTACAAGTCGATGATGCTCGCGGAGATTGCGGTCGAGGAGGCCGAGCACCGATTGGCGACGCTCATCGAGTACTTCCGCTCGACGGCCGCGGCCGGCTCGGCGCAGCCGTACCGCGTGCCGTTCACGCGCCAGCAGCTCGCCGACATGACGGGCTTGCGGGTCGAGACGGTGGTGCGCTCGATCAAGGCGATGGAGCAGCAGGGCGCCCTCGAAATCGCCGACGGGAAGATCTTGTGGCACGGCCGCGATGTGCGGACGGCGCCTTGACGAACGGCCTTTGGTCGGCTTCCGGCTTCTCTGGCCGAGAGCGGCTGGGCGGCGCCGGAACGGGCAGCCGGACAATCGAACGCCTTGGAGAGAGGCACATGGACACCAACACGACGATTCGCAGCATCGTCGCCGACGACTTTCGCGCGGCGTCCGTCTTCGAGCGGCACGGCATCGATTTCTGCTGCGGCGGCAACCGCCCGGTGGCCGACGCCTGCCGTGAGCTGGGCGTGGACGAGGCGGCCCTCGAGGCGGAACTCGAGGCGGCACTGGCTCCGGCGCAGCCGGGCCTGCCGCGCTTCAACAGCTGGGACCTCGACTTCCTCATCGGCTACATCGTGAGCAACCATCACGGCTACCTGAGGCAGGCCATCCCGACGCTGCGCGGGCACACGCGGAAGGTCGCGGAGGTGCACGGCGAGCGGCACCCCGAGGTCACGGCGATTGCCGAGCGGTTCGAGCACGTCGCCGCCGAGTTGACGCGGCACATGGCCAAGGAGGAGCAGATGCTCTTCCCCTACATCGAGGGCCTGGTCGCCGCGGGGCGCGGTGAAGCGGCGCCGTTCGCGCCGTTCGGCTCGGTGGCGAACCCGATTCGCATGATGGAGATCGAGCACCAGGCCGCGGGCGACGAGCTGGCCTCGATTCGACTGCTCAGCGGCGGCTACGCGCCGCCGCCCGACGCGTGCACGACGTTCAGGGTGACGTACCAGGAACTTCAGGCGTTCGAGGCGGACCTGCACCAGCACGTCCACCTCGAAAACAACATCCTGTTTCCCAAGGCGTTTCTGCTCGAACGCCGGCTGCGGGAGGCGCAGGCGCAGGACGGTCGCGCCGGCGGGCGCGGGTGACCCGGCCGCCAGCCGCAGGTCGCGCGCCGCAAGCCGGTTACGGCTTGCCGAGGTGCCGCGCGGGACGGCGCCGACCGGCTCGAGGCTGGCCCGGCGCTCCGCGTACAATGAGCGGGTGAAGGTCATCGCCGTCCGCGGCGCCAGCGAACACAACCTCAAGGCCATCGACGTCGATCTTCCGCGCGGCGCGCTGACCGTCGTGACCGGGGTGTCGGGCTCCGGCAAGTCCTCGCTCGCCTTCGACACCATCTGCCGCGAGGCGCAACGCCGCTACCTCGAGAGCTTCTCGTCGTACGCGCGGCAGTTCCTGGGCCGGGCCGCCAGGCCGGCCGTGCGGACGATCTCGGGGCTGTCGCCCGCGATCGCCGTCGATCAGAAGACGACGTTGAGGAGCCCGCGATCGACCGTCGGCACGCTGACGGGGCTGTACGACGACCTGCGGCTGCTGTTCGCGCGCCTGGGCGAGGCGCCTCCCGGGCTGGCCGTCGAGCGCCGGCTCTTCTCGTTCAACTCACCGATCGGCGCGTGCCCGGTCTGCAACGGGCTCGGCCTCGAGGATCGCCTCGATCCCGATCTGCTGGTTGCCGACCCCTCGAGGACCATTCGCCAGGGTGCGCTGGTCATTACGACGCCGACCGGCTACGTGATCTACTCGCAGGTCACGATCGACGTGCTGGACGAGGTTTGCCGCGCGCACGGCTTCGACGTCGACACCCCGTGGCGCGACCTGACCGACGAGCAGCGCGCGATCGTCCTGAACGGTTCGGACGCGATCCGGATCCCCTACGGGAAGCACCCGCTCGCATCGCGGATGCGCTGGAGCGGCATCACGGCGAAGCCTCGCGAGGAGGGCGTCTACAAGGGCATCCTCCCGGTGATGGAGCAGATCCTGCGGCGCAGCCGGAACAGGAACATCCTCCGGTTCGTTCGTAGCCTGCCCTGCCACGCCTGCGGCGGGACGAGGCTGCGCCCCGAGGCGCTGTCGGTCCGTTTTCGCGGGTGGCACATCGGGCAGGTCGCGGCATTCGCGATCGACGAGTTGGCGGGGTTCCTCGACACCCTCGCCTTCTCGCCGGCGGAGGCGCCGGTTGGCGACGCGATTCGCGCGGACATGCGGACGAGGGTCGCCACCCTCGACCGCCTGGGCCTGGGACACCTCACGCTCGACCGCGTCTCGACCTCGCTGTCGGGTGGAGAGGCGCAGCGCCTGCGGTTGGCCTCGCAGGTGGGTGCGGAGCTGCGAGGCGTCCTCTACGTCTTCGACGAGCCGTCGATCGGCCTCCACCCGGCCGAGCAGGCTCGACTCCTCGACGTGCTCGAACTGCTCCGCGACCGCGGCAACACGGTGCTCGTCGTCGAACACGACGACGAGACCATGCGGCGGGCGGACTGGCTGATCGACATCGGACCCGGAGCCGGCGACCACGGCGGGGAACTGCTCTTCAGCGGACCGGTCTCGGCGATCGATTCGGCCGATTCGCGAAGCAGGACCCGCGCGTTTCTGTGCGGCGACGCCGAGCCGATCGTGCCGACCGAACGCCGCGCCGGGCTGGGATCGGCGCTCCTGCGCGACGCCGCGCGGCACAACCTCGCCCACCTCGACGTCGAGTTCCTCCTGGGAGCGCTGAACGTCGTGACCGGCGTGTCTGGGGCGGGGAAATCGAGCCTGGTCCAGGAGTTGGTGGACAGGGTCGCCAGCGGGATGCTGGGCCGCGACGTCGTCGGCAAGGTGATCCACATCGACCAGTCTCCGATCGGCCGGACGCCGAGGTCGAACCCCGCCACCTACACCGGCCTCTCCGACGCGGTCCGCGACCTGTTCGCGGCACAGCCGGCCGCCGTCGCGCGTGGGTTCGGCAAGGGCAGGTTCTCGTTCAACGTGGCGGGCGGGCGCTGCGAGGCGTGCCAGGGTGCCGGCGTGCAACAGATCGGCATGCACTTCCTCGGGCAGGTGGACGTGGTCTGCGACGTCTGCGGCGGCAGGCGCTTCAACGACGAAACGTTGGCCGTGACGTTCGAGGGCCGCTCGATCCACGACCTGCTCGAGACCACGCTCGAGGAGGCCTCGACGCTGCTGGCGGACGACCCCCGCGCCGTCCGGATCCTCGGCGTGCTCTGCGAACTCGGGCTCGGCTACCTGCGCCTCGGACAGCCCTCCACGACGCTGTCGGGCGGCGAGGCGCAGCGCGTCAAGCTGGCCGCGGAGTTGAGCCGCCCGGGGCGCGGCCCCACGCTCTACGTCCTCGACGAACCGACGACGGGGCTGCACCGGGCGGACGTCGGCGTGCTGCTCGGAGCCCTCGCCCGGCTCGTCGCCCAGGGCCACACCGTCGTCGTCGTCGAGCACCACCTCGACGTGATTTGCGCGGCGGATCGCGTGATCGACCTCGGCCCCGGCGGCGGCCGAAACGGCGGCAGGCTCGTGGCGGTCGGGACGCCGGAGGAGATCGCCCGATGCGAGCGGTCGCTGACGGGTGCGGTCCTGCGCCGTGGTCGCTGGACCGGCGCCTCGTCGTTTCCGGCGGACACCCCGCGGAGGTCGATCGACGCTCGGCCAGAGTCGACCGGCGAGCGGTCGGCCCCGGCTGCCCCTGCGTGCGCGTTCACCGGCGTCTCGACCCACAACCTCAAGCACATCGACGTCGCGTTTCCCGCGAACCAGTTGACCGTGGTCACCGGCGTGTCGGGCAGCGGGAAGTCGTCGCTGGCGTTCGACACGCTGTACGCCGAGGGCCGCAACCGGTTCACGGAGAGCTATTCCGCCTACGCGCGGCGCTTCCTGGAGAAGACCGGCGACGCGGACTTCGAGCGGGTCTCGGGCCTGACTCCGGCGGTCGCCGTCCGTCAGCGCGCCGCCTCGCGCAACCCGCGGTCCACGGTCGGGACGATGACCGAGATCGCAGACTACTACCGGCTGATGTTCGCGCGGATCGGTGTGAGCGCAAGGCCTCTCACCTCCACCTTCTTTTCGCCGAATTCCGAGCAGGGCGCGTGCCCGGTCTGCAAGGGCCTCGGCGCCGTCACCGAGTGCGACCCGGCGAAGCTGATGACTCACCCCGACCGCCCGGTGCTCGCCGGCGCGATGGACGGCCACCGGACGGGGCGCTTCTACGGCGACCCGGACGGCCAGCACGCCGCCACGCTGCGCGCCGCGGGCGGCGCGGCCGGCATCGACTTCGCCGTGCCCTGGGCGCAACTGGACGCCCGTGCGCGCGACCTGGCGCTGCGGGGCAACGACGGGAGCGTGCTCGACGTCGAGTGGCACTACCGCCGCGGCACGAGGACGGGCGTTCACCGGTTCCGCGGAGCCTGGCTCGGACTCCTCGCCCTGGTGGAGCGGGAGTACGAGCGGAAGCACGCCGACAAGCGGGGTGCGGCGCTCGAGCCGTTGATGCACGCCGTTCCGTGCCCGGCGTGCGCGGGCACCCGCCTCAAACGCGAGGCGCTCGCCGTTCGCGTGGGCGGTCGCAACATCGCCGAGCTGATGAATCTGAGCGTCCGCGACAGCCTCGCGTTCTTCGACGGCCTGGACGCCCGGCTCGCAGCGGAGTGGCAGCGGCAGGCGGTCGCAGATCTGCGCCGCGACGTGACGGCCCGGCTCCGAAGCCTGGCCGACGCGGGCCTCGACTACCTGTCGCTCGACCGGCCGGCGGGAACGCTGTCGGCCGGCGAGGCGCAGCGGGTGAGTCTGGCGACCGGCATCGCAACGGGGCTCACCGGCATCACCTACGTCCTGGACGAGCCCACCGCCGGCCTTCACCCGCGCGACACCGGCCGGCTGCTCGGGCTGCTCGGGGCGCTGCGCGACGCGGGCAACACGGTGGTCGTCGTGGAGCACGACGAAGACGTCATCCGGGCAGCCGACCACGTCATCGACCTCGGGCCGGGCGCTGGCGACGAGGGGGGCCGGGTCGTCGCGTCCGGTCCGCCGGCCTCGCTGGCGTCGGCGGCCGGCTCGCTCACGGGCCGCTGCCTGGCACGCAGGGAGGCACACCGGGAGGATTGGCCGCGGGCCGGCTCGCGGCGGGTACTGCGCCCGGGCCTCGGCATTCGCAGCGCCTGGTGCCACAATCTGCGGGGCCTCGACGTGGACATCCCGGCCGGCGGCCTCATCGCCGTCACCGGCGTGTCGGGCAGCGGCAAGTCCACGCTGGTGTTCGACGTGCTCGCGCCCGCGCTGGCCCGCCGCGCCGACTGCAGCGCCGAGACGGTGGTGACCGTCCACGAGGAGTTCGCCCGGGTGGTTGCCGCCGACCGCGATCCGGTTGCCGGCGGCGCCTCGAGCTTTCCGGCGACGATCCTCGGCGTCTTCGACGAAGTCCGCGACCGCCTGGCGTCCACGCCGGATGCGAGGGCCGCGGGCCTGGCCAAGCGGCATTTCTCGACCAACGTGAAGGGCGGGCGCTGCGAGACCTGCGAGGGCGCCGGGCGAATCCGCGTCAGCATGGACTTCCTGCCCGACGTCTGGGTGCCGTGCGACGACTGCGGCGGCCGCCGGTTCCAGCCGGCCGTGCTCGCGTGCCGGCTCGACGGGCGATCGGTCGCGGACATCCTGGCCATGACGATTCGCGAGGCGGCGGCCTTCTTCGAGGGCGCCAGCGGCATCGCCGGGCCCCTCCAGGTCCCGCTCGATCTCGGACTTGGCTACCTGCGGCTGGGGCAGGGGGCCGACACGCTCTCCGGCGGAGAACGGCAGCGACTGATGCTGGCCACCGAGCTCGTGCATCGGCGCAGCGGGCGCACCCTGTTCCTGTTCGACGAACCCACGACTGGTCTTCACTTTGCGGACGTCGACCGCCTGCAGCAACTCTTCGACCGGCTGGTCGTCGCCGGCCACACGCTGGTCGTCGTCGAGCACAACCTCGACATCGTCAGGGCCGCCGACTGGGTGATCGATCTCGGCCCGGAAGGCGGGGACGCGGGCGGGCGGGTGGTGGCCGCCGGCACGCCCGAGGAGGTGTCGAGGGCCGGCACCTCGACGGGGCGGGCGCTGGCCGCCGGGGGCCCCGATCTCCTAAATGCTTGAACCGGATGGGCCAGTTCTGCGAAGATGACTGCCGGATCCGTCCGCTCGGCGGAAGGACCCCGCGCCCATCTGGACGCGTTCTGCGCCGCGCGTGCGGCGCCGGTTCGCCACAGCTGCTTCAACGCGAGAGGAACTTTTGGCTGTCCGTTTGTTCATTGGCAACCTTCCCTACGACACGACCGACGCGGAGCTTCGCGCTCACCTGGGGGTGATTACGCCGCCCTCCGAGGTCGTGCTGCCGATCGACCGGGAAACGGGAAGGCCCAGGGGGTTTGCGTTCGTTGAGTTCATAGACCGCGCGGTCGCCGAAGAGGTGATCCGCCGCTTCAACGCGCAGCCCTTCAAGGGTCGAAACCTGGCCGTCAGCGAGGCCAGGGCGAGAGAAGATCGTCCCGCCGGGTTCAGGCCCCCGGCGCCGTTCCGCCCCGCGGGGCCGATGATGGACGGTCCGGCACCGGCATCCGGTGAGCGGCCCGCCCGTAATTTCGGTCCTCCGGCGCCGCGACGGCAGAAGGGACCGGCCCGCCGGCCGACGAAGACGGAGACGCGCCCGCGAGGGCCCATCCGTGAACGGAACACCGGCCGTGTATTCGACGTCGACGACGGCGGCGAAGCCGACGTCGAGGAGGTCGACAACTTGGCCACCAGCGCGAGCGGCGGCGAGGAGGACGAGCAGGAATAGACCCCTGCCCACGTCCCGCACTCGCAGAATGGCACGCGCGAGACGGTTGCGCCGCACTGAGCGCGCCGTCCCGCCGCGCGACCGCTCGCGCCCATTCCCCAACGGCTCCCCCTTTGCCCTCGCACGCGGGGAAGGAGCACGCAACACGCCGGTCCGCCCGGCGGCGGAAACGATCCGCCCCCGCGGCGCGCGGCCGGCGAGGAAAGTTCAGCGATGGAAGAACGTTTGAAGATTGCCGTGTTCGTGGACTTCGACAACATCGAGATCGGCGTCAAGACGACGCTGAACGTCGCGTTCGATGTCGGGACCATTCTCGAAGCCATCAAGGAGCGCGGCGAGGTGGTCACGAAGATCGCCTACGGCGACTGGACGCGCGCCGGCGACTACAGCCGGCTGCTCACCCAGCACGCGATCAAGATGGTCCAGCGGAACCTGACGCCGGGCGGCGACAAGAACGGCGCCGACATCAACCTGGCGCTCGACGCGCTCGAGATGGCGCTCACGCACGATCACATCAACGCCTACGTGATCGTCGGGGGCGACAGCGACTTCCTCAGCCTCGTCGAGAAGCTCAAGCAGTACGACAAGACGGTCATCGTCGTCGGCGGGCGCGCGTTCACGAGCGTGATCCTGCAGCGCAACTGCCACGAGTTCATCGCCTACGAGAACCTGATCAACGTCGGGCAGGGCGCCCGGCGTCACCCCGAGCGCGGCCGCGCCGCCGTGGGCACGCAGCCGGTGAGCGGCGCGTTCCCGCTGATCCGGCGCGCGCTCAAGGTGCTGTCCGAGCGCGAGGTGACGCCGCAGCTCGGGCTGCTCAAGAGCACGCTGCTCCAGCTCGACTCGACCTTCTCGGAGAAGAACTACGGCGCCGGCTCGTTCCGCGACTTCGCCGAGAAGCTGGCGCAGGCCGGCTTCATCCGCCTGAACCAGTCGGGGCGGAACCTGCTGGTCGAGATCAAGGACGCGGACGTCGAGACCGACGAGTCGGCGGAGGCGGCGCCGCCGTCGCAGCCGCAGGCCGACCGCCACCACCAGGAACGCGGCGGGCACGGGCGGCGGGGGCAGCAGCCACCGCAGCCGCAGCCGTCTCTGCCGCTCCCGGCCGAGCGCGAGCCGGCCGACGAGCGGCAGCCGATGGAAGCGGCGCCGGCACCAGCCGCGGCCGCGCACGTCCCGGCGCCTGGAGAAGCGCTGGCCGTGCAGCAGGGCGAGGCGCTCGCGCTGCTGCGGCGCGTGATCGAGCAGGCTCCGGGGCCGCTCCGGTGGCCGATGTACGTGCGCAACGTGAAGCAGCTGCTCCGCGCGGCCGATTCGAGCTTCGACGAGCGGCGCTACGGGTTCGGCGGCATTCTGGACCTGCTGCGCGCCTCGCAGCGCGACGCGCTGCTGCGGCTCGAACGCGACCGCCAGGGTGTGCTGCGGGTGTTCCCGGGCAACGCGCTGCAGCGGCCGACGACGGCGACCCCGGTGCAGGAGGCGACGATCGAGGAACCCGTCCCGGCGCCCGTCGACGCGGCGGCGGGGGGGCGGGTGCCCGAAGCGGGCGGCGCGGCGGCCGCGGCGCCCGGGGCGGAGATGGCGGCACAGGCGCCGCCGCCCGTCATCGACGCCGAGACGATCGAAACCCCCGTGGCCGAGGCCGAGCCCGAGGACACGCCCGCCGAAGCGGACGCGCCACAGACGAAGCCGACCCGGCGGCGGCGAGCGCCGAGCGTCGCCCGCAAGACCGCCGGCGTGGCGAAGCCGAAGGCGGCCAAGCCCAGGGGGAAGAAGAAGGAGTGAACGACGTCGGGACGTTCGTGATCGCCGCGGGCACCGACGACGACCGCGAGTGGGCGGCCGCGCTCATGGCGGGCTCGGAACCGTGGATCACCCTGGGGCGCGGCATCGACGCATGCCGCGCCGCCTGTCGGCGTCCCGACTGCCCGATCTTCGTCGCGCGCGACGCGCAGGGCCGTTGCGGGTTCGCGCTCGTGAACCCGCGCGGCGTGGCCGGCGCTCCCTACCTTGCCGCCATCGCCGTCGACGCCGGGCGGCGGAGCCACGGCGCCGGCGCCGCGCTGCTCGGCCACTGCGAGCGCCACGCGGCGCTGACCTCGCGCCATCTCTTCCTGTGCGTCTCGTCCTTCAATGCCCGGGCGCGGGCCTTCTACGAGCGGCAGGGCTACCGCCGCGTCGGCCAGTTCGACGACTACATCATCGACGGTGCGTCCGAATTGTTGATGTACAAGCGGGTGCGGTAGAGACCGGCTTGCGGCCTGCGGCCTGCGACTCGCGGCTTGCGACTTGCGACATTGCGCCGCAAGGGGCGCACGTCGCAAGCCGCAAGCCGATCGTGTAATCTCTGTCTTTCACTGCTTCACTTCAGGGCGATGGTCGCGATGTTCCAACGCATTCTGCGCGCGGTGCTCGCCTGGGCGGGCCGGCACGTCCTGTCGCTCAGGTACCGGCTCGACATCCGCGGGCTCGACGAGGTTCGTCGCCGCGGCACCGACCGGGTGATCTTCCTGCCCAGCCACGTGGCGCTGATCGATCCCGTCATTCTGATGGTGATGCTCGACCCCGGATTCGAGCCGCGGGTGCTCGCGGACGAGTACCAGATCAGCCAGCCGCTCATCGGCCCGATGGCGCGCCTGTTCGGCGCGCGGGCGCTGCCGAACATGGAGCGGCAGGGCCTCTCGGTGATGGAGGCGACACGGCAGGCGCTCGCCGCGACCATCGAGGGCGTGCGCGCCGGCGAGTGCCTCCTGTTCTATCCGTCGGGCCGGCTGCGCCAGCAGTATCTGGAGGAAGTGCGTGCGGCCAGCGGGGCGGACGTGCTGGTGAAGTCGGTCCCCGAGGCACGCGTGGTCCTGGTCAGGATGACCGGCCTTTGGGGCAGCAGCTTCAGCCTCGCGTTCGACGGCCGCATGCCGAACGCCCTGGCCACGGCGCTGCGGGGGCTGAAGTACGCGCTGCTGAACGGCATCTTCTTCATGCCGCGGCGCGACGTCCTGGTCGAGTTCGAGGAACCGGCCGACTTCCCGCGGCACGAGTCGCGGATGGTCATCAACGGGTACCTCGAGGCGTTCTACAACCGCCGCGCTCCGCGCAACACCTACGTGCCCTACGGGTTCTTGGAGAAGGGCGGTGCGCAGGAGCGTCCCGAACCGGAGGTCCGACGGACCGCGGGCGACGCGTCGCAGGTGCCCGAGGCCACCCGGCGCATCGTCTGCGAGGAGGTGGCTCGCCTGGCCGGGCGGCCGCAGGTGGCGCTGACCGACCGCCTGGCGCACGATCTCGGCCTCGACAGCCTGGCGTCGGCCGAACTGGCGATTTGGACCGAGAAGGAGTTCGGGTTGCCCGTCGGGACGCCCGAGAGCCTCGTGACCGTGGCCGACGTGGTGCTTGCCGCTTCGGGCAAGGGGATCTCCGCGATCGAGTCTCCGCTCCGGGAGGCGACTCCCGCCTGGAGCGCCGGCGTCAGCGACGCGCGTGTCGCGGTGCCGTCCGGGGAGACGATCCTCGAGGTGTTCCTGGCGCAGGCCGCCCGACGTCCGGGGCAGGTCGTGCTGGCGGACCAGGTTTCGGGTGAGGTGACGTACCGCAGGCTGGTGCTCGGCGTGATGCTGATGGCGCCGGCCCTCCGGCAGCTGCCCGGGCGCTACGTCGGCATCATGCTGCCGGCGTCGGTCGGGGCCGGCCTCTTCTACCTGGCCGCGCTGTATGCCGGCAAGACGCCGGTGATGATCAACTGGACGACCGGGTCGCGAAACCTGGCGCACGCGCTCGACCTGCTGGGCGTCGAACGCGTCGTCACGGCGAAGGCGCTGGTGTCGAAGCTCGAAACGATGGGCGTCGATCTATCGGCGCTGTCGGGCCGCTTCGTCGCGGCCGAGGACCTGCGCGCCGGATTGTCGCCGGCCCGGAAGATCGCCGCGCTGGTGCGCAGCCACGTCTCGTGGGCGGCGCTGCGGCGGACGGCCCCGACGCGCGAGGCGGTGGTGCTGTTCACCAGCGGGTCCGAGAACCTGCCGAAGGCGGTCCCGCTCACGCACGCCAACCTGCTGGCCAACGTGCGCGACGTGCTCTCGGCCGTGCCCCTCTACGAGCGCGACGTGCTCGTCGGGATGCTGCCGCCGTTTCATTCGTTCGGGATCACGGTCACCACCATCCTGCCGCTCTGCTGCGGCCTGCGGACGGTGTACCACCCGAATCCCACCGAGGCCGCGGTGCTCGCCCGCATCATCGCCGCGTTTCGCGTGACGCTGATGGTTGGCACTCCCACGTTCCTCAACGGGATCGTCCGGGCGGCGCAGCCGGGCCAGCTCGACTCGCTGCGGTACGCGGTGACGGGCGCCGAGAAGTGCCCGGCGACGGTGTACGAGGCGCTGCGGCAGGCGTGCAAGGGAGCGACGATCCTCGAAGGGTACGGGATCACCGAGTGCTCGCCGATCGTGTCGGCCAACCGTCCCGAGAAGTCGGTGCCGGGCAGCATCGGCCTGCCCGTCGATTCCGTCGAGTCGGCCGTCGTCGATCTCGAGCGGGGAGAGGCGGTGCGTGACGGCGAAACGGGGATGCTGCTCGTTCGCGGGCCGAGCATCTTCGGCGGCTACCTGAACTACTCCGGCGAATCGCCGTTCGTCGAGTGGAATGGCAAGTCGTGGTACCGCACCGGCGACCTCGTGCGCAGGGACTCCTCCGGCTGGCTGTATTTCGAGGGCCGGCTGAAACGGTTCGTGAAGCTGGGCGGCGAGATGATCTCGCTGCCGGCGATCGAAAGCGTCTTGCTGCCGCACTTCACCTCGTCGAGCGACGAGGGGCCGCCGCTCGCCGTCGATACGATCGGGACGGCCGACACGCCCGAGATCGTCCTGTTCAGCACGAAGCCGACGGACCGCGAGCGCGTCAACCAGCTGATCCGCGACGCGGGGCTGAGCGCTCTTCACAACGTGCGCGAGGTGATCCGCGTCGCCGCGATCCCGGTCCTCGGGACGGGGAAGACCGATTACCGGGGCCTCAAGGAGAGCTACCTGGCCGGCCGGAGGCAGTAGGCAGTAGGCAGTAGGCAGTAGGCAGTAGGCAGCTTCGCACGCGCGACGAACCGCCTACCGCTCACCGCTGACTGGCTACTGTGCCGCTGCTACACGCCCGCCGCGGCCAGCCGCTTCTCGAGCTCGCTCAGCTCCTTCACCAGCCCGGCCGGCAGGCGATCCCCGAACGAGTCGTAGTGCTTCTTGATGAGCGGCAGCTCGGCCAGCCAGCCCTCGGCGTCCACCTTGAGCAGGACGTCGAGCGCGCCCGGAGCCAGCTCGAGGCCCGTCAGGTCGAGCGCCCCCGGCGCCGGCAGGTTGCCGATCGGCGTCTCGACCGCCGACCCGCCTCCCGTCACGCGCTCGAAGACCCATTTCAGCACGCGGCTGTTCTCGCCGTAGCCCGGCCACAGGAACTCGCCCTTGTCGCTCTGGCGGAACCAGTTGACGTAGTAGAGCCGAGGCAGCTTGGCGGGGTCCGCCCCCGCGCCGACCCGCAGCCAGTGCGCGAAGTAGTCGCCCATGTGATAGCCGCAGAACGGCAGCATGGCGAACGGGTCGCGACGCAGCTGGCCGACCTTCCCGGCCGCCGCGGCCGTCGTCTCGCTGCCCATGATGGAGCCGAGGAACGTGCCGTGCTGCCAGTTGAACGCCTCGGTCACCAGCGGCACGACCGTCGCGCGGCGCCCGCCGAACAGCATCGCCGAGATCGGCACGCCCTTCGGGTCTTCCCACTCGGGCGCGATGACCGGGCACTGCCGCGCCGGCGCGGTGAAGCGGGCGTTTGGGTGGGCGGCCTTGCGGCCGACGCCCGGGCGCCAGGGCCGCCGCAGCCAGTCCATCAGCTCCGGCGGCTCCTTGTCCGTCATGTCCTCCCACCACACGTCGCCCTCGGGCGTCATCGCGCAGTTGGTGAAGATCGAATTCGCCTTCAGCGTGAGGAGCGCGTTCGGGTTCGACTTCATGCTCGTGCCGGGCGCCACGCCGAAGAACCCCGCCTCGGGGTTGATCGCGTAGAGCCGGCCGTCGGCGCCGAACTTCATCCAGGCGATGTCGTCGCCGATCGTCTCGACCTTCCAGCCGGGCACGGTCGGCACCAGCATGGCCAGGTTCGTCTTGCCGCAGGCGGAGGGGAACGCGCCGGTCACGTAGCGGACATCGCCGGTCGGGCTGGTCAGCTTCAGGATGAGCATGTGCTCGGCCATCCAGCCCTCGTCGCGCGCCTGCACCGACGCGATGCGCAGCGCGTGGCACTTCTTCCCGAGCAGGGCGTTGCCGCCGTAGCCCGAGCCGAACGACCAGATCTCCCGGGTCTCGGGGAAGTGGCAGATGTACTTGTTCGAGCCGTTGCAGGGCCACGGCACGTCGGGAGCGTTGCCCTCGAGCGGCGCGCCGACCGAGTGCATGCCCTTCACGAACTCGCCGTCGGCGCCGAGCACGTCCATGACCGTCGACCCCACGCGGGTCATGATGTGCATGTTGGCCACGACGTAGGGCGAGTCGGTCAGTTCGACGCCGATCTTGGCGATCGGCGAGCCGACCGGGCCCATGCTGTAGGGGATCACGTAGAGGGTCCGGCCCTTCATCGAGCCGGTGAACAGGCCGGTCAACGTGGCCTTCATCTCGGCCGGGTCCGCCCAGTTGTTGGTCGGGCCGGCGTCTTCCTTCCTCTTCGAGCAGATGAAGGTGCGGTCTTCCACGCGAGCCACGTCCGCGGGGTCGGAGCGGACGAAGATGCTGTTCGGCCGGGCGGGATCCATTCGCATGGCGGTCCCCGCCTGCACCATGAGGCGGAGCATCAGCTGATACTCCTCCGGCGAGCCGTCGCACCAGCGAATGGAATCCGGCTGGCAGAGAGCGGCGACTTCCTTGACCCACGCGGCGAGCTTCTCGTGCCTGGTCATCGATTCTCCTTTAAAGGCTGTCTTCGTATCTTACTGGAACCCGAGCCCCATTTGAACCGCCCGCCCCGCCTTTTCGCCTGCCGATTCGGCCCTGGCCGAGCAAGGTCGTCGCGGTACAGCGCTGCCGTCACCGCGCGGCGCGCCTCGGCCTCGCGGTCGCTCATCGCAGGTTCTGTGGGTTTGGGCTAGCCGGGCATCCGCGTCGCCGACAGGTGCGCGATGGCCTTGGCCGCCCACTCGGGGTCGTTCAGCATCGCGCGGCCGACGCCCACGAGGTCGGCCCGGCCCTCGCGGACGGTGCGGTCGGCGAGGTCCGCGTCGCCGATCCCGCCGGTGACCATCACGGGAACGGTGACGGCCGCCCTGATGGCCTGCGCATAGGGCACGAAATAGGCGGCGCCCTTGCCCACGCCCCGCGAACCTTGCAGCCCGCCCGAGACGTCGATCAGCGCGGCCCCTCCATGCGCCAGCCGCCTGGCCGCCTGGCACGCGTCCTCCAGTTCGAGACCTCCGGGCGTCTCGTCGTGGGCGCCGAGGCGGACGAACACGGGGCAGTCCGCGCCCACGCGGCTCACCACCTCGGCGAGAACCGCCAGGTGCAGGCGGCAGCGGTTCTCGACCGGCCCGCCGTAGTCGTCGGTCCGTTGGTTGGTCAGCGGCGAGAGGAATTCGCCGAGCAGGAAGCCGTGGGCGGCGTGCACCTCCACGGCCTGGAAACCCGCCGCGCGAGCGCGGGCGGCCGCGTCGCCGAACGCCCGGATCACCTCACCGAAGACCGGGCCGGCCATCGCCTCGGGCACGTCGCCTTCGGGCTCGTACGGGTGGCGAACGGCTGAAGGCGCAATCGGCGGGCTTCCGGTCACGCGGGACGAGGATCGCGAGCCGCCGTGCGAGATCTGCAGGCAGGCCACCGCGCCCTCGCTGGCGATCGCCTGCGCGAGGCGGCTCAACCCGTCCAGGGTCGCGTCGCTGTGCACGCCAATCTGCGTGGCCGAGTGGCGGCCGCGCGGGTGGACGAACGCGTGCTCGACGATGACCAGGCCGCAGCCGGCCGCGGCGCGACGGCGATGGTATTCGACGATGCTCGCGGTGACGTGGCCGTCCGGCGTGGCCTGTCCGGACCACATCGGCGGCATCACGATGCGGTTTCGCAGCGTGAGACCGTTAAGCGACAGCGGCGACAGAAGATCGGGCATGGACGACACCACCGAGAGTCAACAGTCCACGGGTCGACCTCGATGTCGGCCTGCGGCGTGCGGCCGGCGACTTGCGGCCAGCACGGCGTTCGGGAGTTCCGGGACGACGCGCACGTCGCACGCCGCACGTCGAAGGTCGCACGTCCGAAGGTCGGACGTCAACAGTCGCACGTCGAAAGTCGCACGCCGCGAGTCGCACGTCTCGGCGCCTCACCGGCGCTCGGGGCCCGGTTCGACGACGATGAGCGGTACCTCCGGCGTCGCCGACCCGTGGGCTTCGAACCAGGAGATTGTCTCGAGGACGAGATCGAGGCGGAGCCGGTACGCGCCGGGTTGGGCCGGCGCTCGAAACACGCAATTCATTGCGCACCGCCCGCCCGGTTCGACGGGATGCGGCAGCGGAAGATGGACGAAGTCGTTGTCGAGCAGGTTCCCCGCTTCGTCGAGCAGATGCGCGCCGAGGCTCACGGCCCCCGGCGTCGGCGCAGGAGTGACGGGCCAGGCCGAGAGGCCGCGGTTCTCGATCTGCACCGCGAACCTCGCTTCCTCGCCAGGCGTCGCGTGCACCGCCTGCAAGGGAAGCGCGGTGATGGCGGCCGCCAGGCCGTGCGGACGAAGGGCTGCAGCCGACGCGTCGAGCTCGATCTCGAGATCCAGCGTCCCGGAGCCCGCCTCACTGAACCACGACACATGCTCGTCCACGAGATCGATCCGGATACGGCACCTGCCCCCGTCGGCGGCGGGGAGGGGCAGGTCCACGACGATGTCCGCCGTCTCTCCAGGCCCGATCGACCGCGGCAGCGTCGCCTTGAAGAAGCCGCTCGAGAACGGGCGGCCGTCGTCATCCAGGACGTGACCCGACACGGTGACGTACCCGCCGAGGACGTTCATCTCGTGCCGCCAGAGCGTGTCGCCGACGTTGGCGAGCCGGAGCGCCACCGGCAGGCTGGTTCCGCCGCGTCCCCTCAGCGCTCCTTCGTCGGTCCGCCGGATGTCGGCGCGCAGCAGATGCGGACAGTGGCTGTCGCGCACCCGCTCGCCCTTCGACAAGACGGCGATCAACGTCTGACGCAGGCCCTGTCCCAGCGCGGCGAGCGGAAATGCGCGCGCGTCGCCGTCCGTCATCCGGCGGTACTGTTCGACGGTGACCGAGAACGTCGATGGATCGGGATACGGCTTGAGCCGCACGTCGGTGAACCCCGCGCGCAGCGCGCGCCGTTCGAGGTCGGCGGCGTCGAGGTCGTTCTCGAGCACGCCGTATCGCTCCGTCTCCCGCACCGACTCGTCGCTGTGCGAATGCCCCTGGCCGGGTTCGGCCAGCACCGCTCGTCCGCCCGAACGGAGCACGCGCGCGAGTTCCGCCAGGACCTCGTCGAGGTTCGGCACGTGGTGGAGGGCGTCGAAGCAGACGATGCGGTCCACCGATTCGCCCCCGAGGGGCAGGCGGTGCCCGTCGAACACGACGAAGCGGGGTTCCGCCGCCGGTCGCTGGCGCCGGTCCATGCCGAACAGCTCGCGCCCGAGTTCCAGCGCCGACCGGCTGACGTCCACGGAGATGGTGGCGATGCCCAGACGACTCAGGCACGCAGACAGCCAGCAGCTGCCGGCGCCGAAATCGAGGACGACGTGGCCGGGGCCGGCATCCAGTTCGGCGAGCACCAGGCCGAGCCGATACAGCGTGTCCGCCGCCTGGTCGAAGCGGCTGAACGGCTTGTTGAGGACGTGGTTCCGGCCCGACGGATCCCTGGCCATGTCCTGCCAGTAGGCTTCCGCCCGGGCGTTGTACTCGTCGGTGCGGGCGACAAGGCGGTCGTCGGCCTCAGCCGGACTCGCGGCGTCCGAAACGGGCCCCCGGCTCGGCTGGGCACCCGGCTTTGAACTCGGTCGAAACCATCTCTCGAACAGCGACATCAAGGAGCACCGGCCGGTCCCGCTCGGGATTCAGTCCAGGGGGAAGGCGAGGGGGCACGATACCCCCGGGCAAGGCGGCCGTCAAGGCGCAATGGCCGCACCGCAACAGGCGCAGCAACGTTCGCCGGCGCCGGACCAGCGCCGGCGAACGGGGTCGTCATTCGTATCGCAGCGCGATCATCGGGTCCACGCGCGACGCGCGGAGGGCCGGGACGAACCCGGCGCCGAGGGCGATGAGCGCGAGGAGCACTGCCGAGACCGCGAAGACCAGCGGGTCGTAGCCCTTGAGTTCGAACAGCAGCGATTCGGCGAAGTGCCCGGCGAGGGCGGCCAGCCCGAGTCCCACCGCAGCGCCCGCCGCGATCATCACGCTCATCTGCGACAGGATCATCGTGCGCACGCGGTTGGGCGCGGCGCCCAGCGCCATCCGGAGCCCGATCTCGCGCGTGCGCTGCGCCACCGTGTACGCCAGCACGCCGTAGAGCCCGACGGCGGCCAGCAGCGTCGCCAGCGCGGCGAACGATCCGGACAGCACCGTGAGCAGCCGATCGAGGAAGACGTTCTCGCGCACCTGCTGCTCCAGCGTGCGAAGGTTCTCCACCGGAAGGTTCGGGTCGATGCGCGAGACGATTCTCGGGACCGTGGCCAGCAACCGATCCGGCGGCAGCGACGTTCGCACGTAGTAGGTGAGGAACCCGATCGTCGGGCCCTGGCGATAGGGGACGAAGAACTGCGGCGGCGGAGCGTCCTTGACCTCGCTGTACTTCGCGTTCGCCACCACGCCGACGATTTCCATCTGCGGCGACGACTCGCGGGGGCCGTTCTGGATGTGCTTGCCGACGGCGTCGCGGCCCAGGTTGAACTTCTTCGTGAACTGCTCGTTCACGATGGCCACCAGCGCGCTGCTGCCGCCGTCCGCCCGCGTGAACTCGCGCCCGGCCAGCAGCGGGATTCCCAGCGCCCGAAAGTGCCCGGGGCCGATCTTGTTGAAGTGGGCGTTGGTGTCCGTGTCGGGGCCCGCCGCGAAGCCTTCCACCTGGACGCCGCTCGACCAGTTCATGCCGGCGAGCATCGGTACCATCGACGACGTCACGGCCGTCACGCCGGGGATCGCCGCCAGCCCGTCCTCGAGTCGCTCGAACAGTTCGAGCGACCGCGGACCGCTGTACCCGTTCAACTCGGGCGACACCGCGAAGGTGACGACGTTCTCGGTCTTCAGGCCCAGGTCCACGTGGCTGACGTTGAACAGGCTCTTCACGAACAGACCCGCACACACCAGCAGCGTCATCGACAGGGCCACCTGCGCCGTCACGAGCGCGGTCCGGAACCGCGATGCCGACCGCGCGCCGCTCGGCTGGCCCGACTGGCCCTTCAGCACGGTGACGAGGTTGGGCCGCGTGCTGTGAAGCGCCGGGAAGAGTCCGAACAGGATGCCGGTCGCGACGGTGAGCACCAGGCTGAACAGCACCACCCGTCCGTCGATCGAGAACGACATCACCCGGGCGGCGTCCGAGGGCAGGAACGCGAGGATCAGGTCCACCGTCCAGCGGGCCACGACGAGCCCGAACAGGCCGCCGAGGATCGCCAGCAGGCACGCCTCGGTCAGCAGCTGTCGAACCAGCCGCCAGCGCCCCGCCCCGATCGACAATCGCACGGCCATCTCGGCGGAGCGGCTGGCCGCGCGCGCCAGCAGCAGGTTCGCGATGTTCGCGCACGCGATCAGCAGCACGAGCCCGGTCACCGAGAACAGCAGCACGAGCGGCGTCTTGGCCTCCTTGTGCATGCTGCTCTGGCCCCGCGGATCCAGTTCGCCGGTGACCTTTCGCGCCCGGAACAGCTTCATCGTCTGCTCGCTCATGCCCTTCTGGAGCGGCGCTTCGACGTCGTTCAGCAGTGCGCGATAGGTGACGTTCAGCGCGGACATCGCCTGCTCGAGGGTCACGCCAGGCTTCAGGCGCGCGAACGCGTAGGCCCAGTACGCAGCGACGGTCCTCGAGGCTCCCCTTGGACATGGCCTCCATGTCGTCGCGCAGGGTCATCGGGACGAACACCTCGGGCGCGGCGCCGAGCGTCGTGCCCTTGAAGCTGCGAGGGGCGACCCCGACGATGGTCAGCGGCTGGCCGTTGACGATGAGCGCCTGGTTGAGGACGTTGGGATCCCGCGCGAACCGGTTGCGCCAGTAGTCGTAGTCGAGCACCACCACGCGCGGCTCGCCTGGGGTCCCCTCGTCGCGTTCGTCGAGCAGCCGGCCGAGCGAGGGCTTGACGCCGAGCACGGGGAAGTAGCTGCCGTTGACGAGGAGCCCGCCGCCGTTCAGCGTCTGGCCGCGGAAGGCGAGATTGACGCTGAACGGGCGATGCGCGGCGATGCCGGTGAAGACGTTCTGCGTCCGCCGCAGGTCCCGCAGCATCGGGTAGCTGAAAACCGTATTGCAGTCGCCCGCCTGGCTGCACGACTGCGACCCGGGCTTCGGTCCGGGCGCGGCGAGGTTGACCAGTCGGCCCGGATCCTGAACCGGCAGCGGCCGGAACAGCATCTGGTCGAACATGGAGAAGATGGCGGCGTTGGCCCCGATGCCGAGGGCCAGCGAGATGACCGCGATGCTGGTGACGAGGGGCGTACGCGCGAGGGCGCGGACCGCAAACGGCAGCCGGCGGAGTGACATGCCGAGTTAGACGAGAGTCGGCGCCATTTCGTTTTCGCCGAACCTCAGCGCCATGATCGTCGCATCGTCCGAGAGCTCGGTGCTGCCCCGGAACGTCCGGACCCGTTCTTCGACGTTCACGAGGACGTCGTCCACGCCGGTTCGCGGGCTGGACCCGAGCACCGCCTCGAGCTGGTCCGTGCCGAAGAAGTCGCCCTGGTCGTTCTCGGCCTCCACCATCCCGTCGGTATAGAAGAACAGGATGTCGCCCTCCTCGAGTGGCACCTTCACTTCTTCGTAGCCCGCGCCCGCCAGCAGGCCGATGGGGCGGCCCGTCGAGGCCATCCGTTCGAACCCGCCGCTCGCACGCAGCACGAACTGCGGGTTGTGGCCGGCATTCACGTATCGAAGTTCACGCTTCTTGGTATCGACGATGCCGACGAAGAGCGTCAGGTAGACTTCGAGCGGTGTGTTGCGCTCGAGGTCGCGGTCGAGCTCGTCCGCGAGTTGGGCGAGATCCTGCTCGAGCGGCAGGCGCGCGCGAAGCGTCGCCTGAACGTTCGCCATCAGCAGCGCGGCACCCACGCCCTTGCCCGACACGTCGCCGACGAGCAGCGCCACCTCGCCTCCGGGCAGCGCGAAGTAGTTGAAGAAGTCGCCGCCCACCTCGCGCGCCGGGATCGAGACGCCCTTCACCTCGGCGAGGCCCAGGCGCAGCGGCTGGTGCGGCAGCATCTCGTTCTGAATCAGGCGGCAGAGCTCCAGCTCGCGGCGGATGCGCTCCTGCTCGACCACCAGCGTCTGGTGCGCGGCGACGTTCTCCGCCATCTGGTTGAACGCCGTCCCGAGGCGGCCGAATTCGTCGTGCGACCTCAGCTCCACGCGCGCCGACAAATCGCCCGCGGACAGCCGCTGGACGCCCTCCATCAGCTTGCGCAGGTTGCGCGTCATGCCGCCGGCGAGCGGGATGCTGGCGACGAACACGAGCGCGATCAGGCCGAAGCCGACCGCGAAGTTCCCGATGGCCACGCGCCGCAGGTCGCGCAGTTCGTCACCGAGCGGGCGGGCGATGCCGAACGTTGCGCCCGACGGATCCTTTCGGGTGGCGATCACCCAGTTCCGCAGCGACCGAACGCCCGTGCCGCTGGCCGGCAGCTGGCTCGTCAGGTTGAGGGATTCGACCACCGAGCGGTCCGAGGTCCTCGGCGCGTGCAGGCGGCCGTCCGCGTCCACCGCGAAGGGGATTTCCTGGCGATCGCGCCGCGTCATCGACAGGACCGCGCGGAACAGGCGTTCCGTGTTGATGCGCGCGTTGATCTCGCCCACGCGCTGTCCGTTCTGCTGCACCTCGGTGTGGATGGCATTGCCGCGCACGACCGTCACCGACCTCGTCCGCGGGTTCGCCTGCCCGCCGTTCGCGGCGCCGACTCCAACGGCGGTCCCGGCGGCGGCCGCCGCCGGGGCGCCCGACCGCGGCGAGGCCGGCTGGGGCCTGGAGTACTGCGAGAGTCCCTGCCGGATCTGCTCCTGGAGCTTCTGCGTCCACTGGGCGAGGTCCGCCTGGCCCTCGCTCACGTTTCCCTGTTGATACTTCTTCACCACCTCGGAAATCGCCTGGGACATCTCGGCCGCGGCCTGAGGCGTGATCACCGACGTGGAGGCCCGAAGCTCGGGCGGCCGCGGAGTGGCGGCGTCGGGCCGAGGAGGCGGTGGCGGCGCGCTCGGGCCGCCCGGTGCGGGCGGGGGCGGCAGGAATTCAACCTTGTCCAGCATCGGCGCGATGTCGCCGAGCACGCCGGCGAGGTACCCGGTCATCTGTTCCGAAGCTGGCGGCGAGGGTCGCGGGCCGGGGCGTCCCCCGCGGCCGCCGGCCGGCGGCGGACCGGACACCGACGAGGGAGGCGGCCACGCGCGGTCCATCCGGCGCTCGATGTCGGCGGTCACGAACTCCATGCGGCGTCCGAGCTCGTCGGCCAGCGCGTCCGACTGCTGCTCGGCCGCCCGCCGCAGCGCCCGTTCGGACGACACGTACGAGAACAGCGTGACGGCCGACAGGGGGACGACGGAGATGGCGAAGAACGCGAGCGTGAGGCGGAGGCGGAGCGACATCAGCAGACCTCGTGCGGGCAGCGGGCCGGAAGCGGCGACCGAACGTCCGTTCACCTAACTAAGACGACTCCGCCCCGGCGATCGTTTCAGTGCAACCCCCTACTTTACCTGGCCTTTACAGTCCTAGCCTCAACGCGCGAATCAGGCTTGCGCCTTGCGGCTTGCGACCTGCGGCCGTGTTGGGTCAACAGGTGGTGGCCTGCACCAGACGTGGGGGGAACACGGGAACGGCGTGACGCCGTGCGCGCCGCGCTGGGCCGCCAGTCGCAGGCCGGTAGCCGCAGTCCCAACGACGCATCAAGGCTAGCTGGCGAGGGTGGAGCAACCCTCCCAGACAGGAGCTCGATTGTGTTGACGAGCGGGCGGGGCCTGCCCGGTCAGCCGGCACGGGCTGGCGCCGGCGGCCGTCTGCGACGAGCGGACGAAGCTCGCGACCGCTTCGCGCGGGGTCTCGCCGACCACTCCCGCTCGCGCCCTGTCGCTCGGGTCGAGCGCCCCCGGACTTCGCGCCCTCCGGCGCTCGGGTCCTGGGGCGCGGCGGCCCGCCGGCGCCAGGTGCCGCCTGCCCGGTCACCCGCCATGGGCGGCACGGCCGAGCTCGAAGCACTGTCAACCCAATCGAGCTCTCGGACTAGGGCTCCGGCCGCCGCTTGTATAGAATCTCCGCGTGGGCCAAGACCTCGAGCCCGGACGCCCTCCTCTCGAGTCCGTGTTCGTCGCGTGGGTGACGACCACAGCGGGCGGCGTGGCCTTCGTGCAGGCGCTGGCCGCCGTGCTGCCGCCGGCCGCCGCGGAGGGCGCCCCTTCGGCCGCCGTACCGCTGACGCTCACCGTGGTGTTCGTGTCGCTCGCGTTCGCCGCGGCCCAGGCGATCCTGCCCGGGCCGAAGTCCGCGGGCTGCGCGGGGCTGGCGATCCCGCTGGCGGGCGCCGTCACGCTCGCCGTGCGCGGCCTCGCGCCCTCCGCCGTGGTCTCCGCGCTGTTCGCGGGCGTGTTCCTCACGCCGGTCGCGTACTACATCGCGATACGCTTCTCGATCAGGCTGCGCGGCTTCACGCGCCGCCGGCCCGTCGCGGCGCTGCTCGCCGCCGCCCTCAGCATCGCGGTCCTCGTCCAGGCGCTGCGCGTGCTCACGAGCCGCTAGACATCATTCCAGGCCGGGGTCATGACGGATGAAGGAAGTTTCGGCGGGGTTGCCCTGGAAGCTGGCCAGGGTGCCAGTGCACGATTCGGCGGGCGCCTGCTGTGGCGCGGGGCTTCAGCCTCGCGACCCTTCGGCAGGCTCAGGGTCGCCCCGAGCCTGCGTCGAGGGACGATCGGCGGGCCTGAAGGCCCTCTGCCCCACAACCCCACGACTGCGAATCGCGGCCGTTCGTCGAGCCACTAGCCACTGACCACCAGCCACCAGCCACCAGCCACCAGCCACTAGCCACTAGCCACTAGCCACCAGCCACCAGCCACTGACCACCAGCCACCAGCCACCAGCCACCAGCCACCAGCCACTAGCCACTAGCCACTAGCCACTAGCCACTAGCCACTAGTCACTACTATCATTCCCTCCCAGTGACGCTGCTGCTCTCCATCTTCGCCAACGACGTCCTGCCGATCTTCATCGTGGCCGCGGTGGGCTTCGCCATCGCCCGCGTGCTCGGGGGAGACGTTCGCACGGTGTCGCGAATCTCGTTCAACGCGCTCTCGCCGTGCCTCGTCTTCCACCTGATCGTCACGTCGTCGCTCAGCGCGGGCGACTTCGGGCGGATGATGCTGCTGACGTTCGCCGTGATCGGCGGGGTCGGTCTCATCGCTCGCCTGGCGACGCTGCCGCTCCGCCTCGACCGCGCGACCCTCAGCGGGTTCCTGCTGGTCGTGATGTTCTCGAACAGCGGCAACTACGGCCTGCCCGTCGTCCTGTTCGCATTCGGCCGCGAGGCGCTCGCGCACGCGGCGGTCTACTTCGTCGCCAACGCGATTGCGACCTATTCGCTGGGCGTGTTCCTCGCGTCCGCCGGGCGGCGGAGCCTCGGCGCGGCGGCGAAGGGCGTGCTTCGCGTGCCGGCCGTGTGGGGCGTCGTTGCCGCGGGGGCGGTGCTGGGCCTCGGCGTCGGGATCCCGACGCCGGTGATGCGGCCGATCGAACTGCTCAGCGGCGCGGCGCTGCCCGTCATGATCCTCGTGCTGGGGATGCAGCTGGAACGGAGCGGGTGGCCCGACCGCCCGGGGCTCGTGCTGCTGGCGAGCGTGCTGACGCTGGTGGTGACGCCGCTCATCGCGGTGGGCGCCACGCACGTCCTGGGCCTGACCGGCGCGGCGCGCCAGGCGGCCATCGTGCAGTCGGGGATGCCGAGCGCAGTGCTCACCACGATTCTCGCGCTCGAGTTCGACGTCGCGCCGTCCTTCGTCACCGCCTGCGTGCTGTTCTCGACGCTCGCCAGCCCGGTGTCGGTTACGCTGCTCATCGCGGCGATGAAGGGCAGCTAGGCAACTGGGCAACTGGACAACTGAATAACTGGGCAACTGGGCAACTGGGCAACTGGAGAACTGAACAACTGGGCAACTGGAGAACTGCGCAACTGGAGAACTGGAGAACTGGAGAACTGGAGAACTGCGCAACTGGGCAACTGGAGAACTTGGCCAACTGGAGAACTGGAGAAGCGCAACCTGGGCAACTGGGCACTGCTCAACTGAGATTAACCTGGACAATTGACCCCGAGACGGCACAAACTAATCAATTCGCGAACTGGGCCCAGCTGAACAGCCGTGCAGGGTGCTCAGTTGACCAGTTGGCGAGTTGGCCAGTTTGGGGCCAGTTGATCAGTTGGCGAGTTGCTCAGTTACCCAGTTACCCAGTTACCCAGTTGGCCAACCGATCCTCAACTTTGGATCGGTTTACCCCTCTGGATCCAAGCATATGAATATTTGGCGGGGACGGCGCCACAATCTGTCCCGCCGACATTCGACAACACGTTGTTGACAAAGGGGTTAGTATCTACTCGGCCGAAAAAGCTCGTCTATGGCCTCTCGCTTGCGTATAGTTCGCCCTGATCACGGCGGTTTCATTCGCCATCGGCATGTCTCGTAGCGATATTCGATTAGCGACCTCGAACCCGGGTAGGCGGCAATGGGGGCCGGTACGGCTCTCCAAGGAGGATCCTATGGATCGTGAACGTCTGGCAGCGGCTCATCGTTGGACCCTAGCGTGGCGGTTATTGCTGATTTGGTTGCTCGTGCTTGGTCTGCCGCTGGTTGCGGCCGCCCAGGGTACCGGGCGCATCACGGGCTCGGTCAGCGACGCGACGGGTGCGATGCTGCCCGGTGTGACGGTCACCGCGAAGGCTGGCACCACAACTCGGACGGCGGTGACGGATTCGAGCGGCAGATACACGATCGACAAACTGGACCCCGGCACCTATACCGTTACCTTCGAACTTTCGGGATTCGGCATCAAGACGAATCAGGCGATCGTGGCCGCCGGCCAGCCGGTCGTCCTGGAAGCGAAGCTCGAGATTGGCACACGGTCCGAACAGGTCCAGGTCACCGGCACCCTGATTCCGCGCCCGAACATGGAGGCCATGAGCCCGGTCACCACCCTCGAGGTGGAAGAGCTGACCTACCGGGGCATGACCCGCATCGAGGACCTGCTGACCACCCTGCCGCAGGTGTTCGCGGCGCAGAACTCGACGGTGTCGAACGGGTCGTCTGGCACGGCGACCGTTGACCTCCGCTACCTCGGCACCAACCGTACCCTGGTCCTTCTCGACGGCCGCCGGATGGGTTCGGGCGATGCGTTCTCGACCGCGCCCGACTTGAACTTCATCCCCTCGGCGCTCGTCAAGCGCGTCGACGTCCTGACGGGCGGCGCGTCGTCGGTTTACGGCGCGGACGCCGTGGCCGGCGTCGTCAACTTCGTCCTCGACAGGGACTTCACGGGCGTTCGCGGCGGCGTCCAGGTCAGCGGCTACCAGCACAACAACAGCAACCAGCTGGCGCAGTCGATCAACCAGAAGGCGGGCTTCCCCTACCCCTCCGGCAGCATGTGGAACGGCGGGCCGATGGACTTCAACGTGGCGCTCGGCGGCAAGTTCGCCGACGGCAAGGGCCACGCGACGGTCTACCTCGACTACCGCTACACCGCGGCGATCACCAAGGACGCGCGCGACTACACGAACTGCTCGGTCCTCGGCGGCATGACCTTGAACGGCCCGACGTGCGGCGGTTCGGGAACCTGGCAATACGGGCGCTTCCAGGTCTACAACGCCGCGAACAGGAAGGTAGGGGACTACGTCCTCGATCCGAACTCGGCTACCGGCGACACCATGCGGCCGCGCCAGTCCTCGGACAACTATAACTACGCGCCTGCGAACTTCATGCAGCGCCCCGACAAGCGGTGGGCCGGCGGCGGCTTCCTGAACTACGACTGGAACTCGAAGCTGAAGGCCTACGGCGACTTCATGTTCATGGACGACTACACCGACGCGCAGATTGCGCCGTCGGGCGACTTCAACAACAGCAGCCTGTTGAACTGCGACAACCCGCTGCTCAGCGCGCAGGAGAGACAGCTGCTGTGCACGGCCGCAGGTTACGGTCCCACGGACATCGCGACCGTGTTGATTGGCCGGCGCAACGTGGAAGGCGGCGGCCGCGTATCGAAGCTGCGTCACACCGACTGGCGCACGACGTGGGGCCTGAAGGGCGACCTCAACAAGGTGTGGAGCTACGACGCGTACTTCCTGTGGGCGCAGGTGAACTCGCCGCAGGAGTATGCGAACGACCTCAACGCCGCCAACATCCAGGATGCGCTGCTCGTTGGTCCGGATGGAAACTGCTTGTCCGGCAACGCCGGCTGCGTGCCGTGGAACATCTTCAAGAAGGGCGGGGTCACGCAAGCCGCCCTGGGCTACCTGAGCCTGGCCGAGGTGCTGATGTCGGGCACGCGGACGGCCATGGTCAACGGGCGCGTCTCTGCCGACTTCAAGGACTACGGCTGGGTGTCGCCCAAGGCGACGGAGGGCATCAAGGCGGCGTTCGGCGTCGAGTACCGCGACGAGTATCTGTATGTCCACCCCGACATGCCCTTCCAGCAGGCGCTCGGCGCCGGGTCCGGCGGCCCGACGCTGCCGGTCGAGGGCAGCTACAACGTCAAGGAGTTCTATACAGAAGGCGTGATTCCGTTCGTGCAGGACGCGAAGCTCGCCAAGGACCTCAGCCTCGAACTCGGCTACCGCGTGTCGAACTACAGCAGCACGGGCACCCACTCGACCTACAAGATCCAGGGTTCGTGGACGCCGGTGCCGGACGTAAAGCTGCGCCTCGGCTACAACCGTGCGACCCGGTCGCCCAACATCACCGAGTTGTACACGCCGCAGGGCCTCGGCCTCAACGGCAGCCAGGACAACTGCTCCGGCGATAGCCCGGTCTCGACGCGGGCTCAGTGCGCGCTGCAGGGTGTCTCCGCGGCGCAGTACGGCAACGTCCCTGACAACCCGGCCAACCAGTACAATACCCTCGGCGGCGGCAACCCCAACCTCTCGCCGGAAACCGCCGACACGTACACCGTCGGCTTCGTGCTGACGCCCAGGAAGCTCGCGGGCTTCTCGACGACGCTCGACTACTACGACATCAAGATCGACCAGACCATCGGGTCGCTCGGCGCGAACGACATCCAGAACCAGTGCGCGGCCACCGGCAACGCGTTGCTGTGCGGCCTGATTCACCGCGACCGGTTCGGCTCGTTGTGGTTGACGAACGACGCCTACACGATCACCACCAACCAGAACGTCGGCAAGCTGGGCTCGCGGGGCATGGACATCACCGGCAATTACAGCCACCCCTTGGGCGACAAGGGCCTCTTGTCGGTGAACATGATCGGCACCTACCTGATGGCGCAGACCATCGACACCGGCCTGTATTCCTACGACTGCGTCGGCCTCTTCGGGAACACCTGCGGCATCCCGACCCCGACCTGGCGCCACATGATGCGCTTCTCGTGGGAGACCAACTGGAAGTTCGTCCTGTCGGTCGGCTGGCGCCTGCAGGGGCCCGTCACGCAGGACGTCCTGAGTACTCAGGAAGCGCTGTTCGTCCCGGGGCAGGACGCGTTGCTGAAGGCGAACAACATCGACAAGATCCCCACGTACAACTACATGGACATGGGCGTGACGTACAACCTGCGGAAGGGCATCCAGATCGTGGGCGGCATCAACAACGTGTTCGACAAGGAACCGCCGCTGGCGCCCGGACAGAGCCCGAACGACTACGGCGCGGGCTTCTACGGGACGTACGACTCGCTGGGCCGCTACCTCCACGCGAGCGTGCAGTTCACCTTCTAGGATGACGGGATAGTCGGCAGGGAAGACTTGAAGCGGGGACGGTCCTTCGGGGCCGTCCCCTTTTTTTGTGCCACGGACGGAGTAGCAGGTAGCCGGCAGCCGATCACGGACGCAGCACCGGGCAGCGGACCACGCGTGTCAGGCCGCCAGCTGCCTGCCGCCCGCTGCCAGCCGCCAGCGGATCGCGCGTACAACGCGAAGGGCCCGAGGGTTCCGCGGGCCCTTCGTGTCAGGCTGCCGGCTGCCAGCTGCCAGCTACTTGAGCTGCTTCAACATTTCCTTGGCGTTCGCGGCCTCGGCGGCATTCGGGGCGATGGCGATGAACTTCTCGAGGTGCGCCTTTGCCTCGGCCGTGTTGCCGTCGGCCACCAGGACCAGCGCCAGGTAGTAGTGGGCCTGCGGCTGGTTCGGATCGACCTCGAGGACCTTCAGGAAGCGCGCCTTCGCCTTGGCTTTGTCGTTGGCATCGTACGCGTCGAACGCCAGCTTGAGCATCCCGTTCTTGGCCACCGTCGGCTCCACCGCGGCCAGGCCGGTCAGGGCGTCGAACAGCCGGTCGGGGTCGCCCAGGGCCAGGCAGGCGTTGTAGCGGATCCGGAGCGCCTGGTCGTTCCTGGGATCCAGCTTGAGGATGCTCTCGGCGGCCGTCGCCGCCTCCGCGTTCTTTCCCAGTTTCAGGGCCGCGGTGGCCATGCCCACCATCGAGGCGCGCAGTGTCGGGTCGAGGTTCAGCGCCTCCTGGAACTTGCCGAAGGCTCCCGCGTTGTCGCCCGCCTTCGCCAGCGCCACGCCCTCGTTGTGGAACTTCTTCGCCTCCTCGGCGCGGCGGCCGATCGCCTCCATGTCCTTGAGCGCGGCCGCCGCCTTGTCGGTGTCCTTCAGGTTCTTGTAGGCCTGCCACCGGGCCGTGAGCATCGCCTCGTCCTTGGAGCCGAGGGCCATCGCCTTCTCGGCGCTCTCCGCCGCCTCCTTGTTGTGCCCCGTCTGCACCTGGACCGTGCTCAGCGCCACCCAGGCGGGGACCATCTTGGGATCGAGGCCGACCGCCTCGTTGAACTTGGCCTCGGCGGTACGGGCATCCTTGGCCTTCAATGCCTCCACGCCGGCGTTGTACGCGACGATGGCCGGCTCGGAGGACGTGACCGGCGCGGCCGCGCTGTCGGCCGTGGACGCGCCCGGCTGCATCGTCCAGTCGAACTTCTGGCTGCCTTCGAGGCTCCAGTGCTGCTTGGCGTCGAGCGGCACGTAGCCTGCCTTGACGAACCTGTAGGTGTAGTCCACCTCGTTCTGCGGCAGGTCGATCGTGAAGCTGCCCTTCTTGTCGGTCGTGCGGACTTCGCGGAAGGTCGAGACGTCGGGCGAGGTCGCCGTCACTTCCACGCCCTCGATGGGCTTGCCCTGCGGGTCGACGATCCTGCCAACGAGCCGGAGCCGCTGTCCGAAGGCGAGCCCTGGAACCAGCGTCGAGAGAACCAGGAGCCATGCCAACGTCCGCCATGGGGTACGCATTGCTGTCACCTCTCTGAAGAAATCAACGCCGAAGCGGCGAAGAAGATGGCGTGAAAACCACGCAAGAACCACCGTCCAATGTACTAAACGAGCGGATAGTGTCAAGTTGGGCGGCGTCCGGCGACGGTCCGGCGAACGCGGCAGACAGGCGGTGCCGGGAGGGAAGACCGGCCCGTGACGGGCGGGCGCAAGATCGGTATAGTAGAGCCGCAGGCTCGACAATTACGGCCGGCCGGTGCCGCCGAACGTGAAAAGATTCACATTCCCAGTCTCTGACCGACGGCCACCCGGCCGCCGACCACACCGACACAGGGTGGGAAAGCGATGAGCGACACCGTCCGCTACGACGATCGAACCCCGCGGTTCTTCTTCCTGGCCGCCGTGGTCTGGGCCGTGGTCGGCATGCTGGTGGGCGTCGTGATCGCGGCCATGCTCTTCATGCCGCGGCTGAACCTGGCGCCGTTCCTGACGTTCGGCCGGCTCCGCCCGCTCCACACCAACGCCGTCATCTTCGCCTTCTGCGGCAACATCATCTTCGCCGGCACCTACCACTCGATGCAGCGGCTGCTGAAGACGCGGCTCTTCAGCGACGTCCTGTCGAGGGTGCACTTCTGGGGCTGGCAGCTGCTCATCGTGGCGGCGGCGCTCGCGCTGCTGACGGGCAACACCCAGGGCAAGGAGTACGCGGAGCTGCCGTGGGTGCTCGACATCGTCCTCGCGGTCCTCTGGGTCGTGTTCGCGGTCAACTTCTTCGGCACGATCGCGATTCGGCGCGAGCGGCACCTCTACGTCGCCATCTGGTTCTACATCGCGACGATCGTCGCGGTGGCGATCCTGCACATCGGCAACAGCATCGCGATGCCGTACTCGTGGCTCGGGAGCTACTCGGCCTACGCGGGCGTCAAGGACGCCCTGATGCAGTGGTGGTACGGCCACAACGCCGTCGCGTTCTTCCTGACGACGCCGTTTCTGGGGCTGATGTATTACTACCTGCCCAAGGCCGCCGAGCGGCCGGTGTTCAGCTACCGGCTGTCGATCATGCACTTCTGGTCGCTCGTCTTCGTCTACATCTGGGCGGGCCCGCACCACCTCCACTACTCGGCCGTGCCCGAGTGGGCGTCCACGCTCGGGATGCTGTTCTCGCTGATCCTGTGGATGCCCTCCTGGGGCGGCATGGTGAACGGCCTCTTCACCCTGCGCGGCGCGTGGCACAAGCTCCGCGAAGACCCGATCCTGAAGTTCATGGTGGTCGCGGTCACCTACTACGGCATGGCGACCTTCGAGGGGCCGATGATGTCGATCAAGTCGGTGAACGCGGTGTCGCACTTCACCGACTGGACCATCGGGCACGTGCACGCCGGCGCGCTCGGCTGGAACGCCTTCCTCTCGTTCGGCATCCTCTACTGGGTCGTGCCGCGGCTCTGGAAGACGGCGCTGTACTCGAAGAAGCTCGCGACCACGCACTTCTGGATCGCCACGGTCGGCCTCATCCTCTACCAGGTGTCGATGTGGGTCGCCGGCATCACCCAGTGGGGCATGTGGCGCGCCTTCGAGGCGGACGGCCGCCTGGTGTACCCGGACTTCATCGAGACGGTCATCGCGATCGTCCCGCTCTACTGGGTCCGCCTCGTCGCCGGGATCCTCTTCTTCTCGGGCGCGCTGATGGGCGTCTGGAACATCGTCGCCACCGTCAGGCGCGCGCCGGCCGGCTACGCCGTGGAGCCCGAGGTGAGCGTGCCGCCGCTGGTCAAGGACCTCTCGGCGCCCGGCGCCGTGACGCCGGCGAACACCTACGACCACGCGTTTTTCCGGCTGCAGCACTTGCTGCGGCACGGCGTCCACCGGCTGCTCGAGAGCGTCCCGGTCCCCTTCACGGTGCTCGTGGTGCTCGCGCTGGCCGTCGGGTCGCTGGTCGAGGCGCTTCCGATGTTCTTCGACAAGGAGAACGTGAAGGAGATCGCCAGCGTGAAGCCGTACACGCCCCTCGAGGTGGCCGGGCGCGACATCTACCTCCGCGAGGGCTGCTACAACTGCCACTCGCAGATGGTTCGCCCCTTCCGGTTCGAGACCGAGCGCTACGGCGAGTATTCGAAGGCCGGCGAGTACGTCTACGAACACCCGTTCCAGTGGGGCTCGAAGCGGACGGGCCCGGACCTGCAGCGGGTCGGCGGCAAGTATCCGTCGCTCTGGCACGTCCGCCACATGCGCCAGCCGGATTCGACGACGCCGGGGTCGATCATGCCTCGCTACTCGCACCTGTACACCACCAGCTACGACACCGGCCTCATCGGCTCCAAGATGCGCGCGCTGCGCATCGTCGGCGTTCCCTACACCGACGGCGAGATCGAGACGGCGGTGGCGGCGATGGAGCGGCAGGCGGAGGTGATCACTGCGGAAGTGGAGGCGCAGCAGGGCCCGAAGGGGCTTGGCGACAAGGAGATCACCGCCCTCACCGCGTATCTCCAGCGGCTTGGCACCGACATCCGGTGGAAGAAGCCCGCCGCCGCTCCGGTTGTCGGCGCATCTGGTGCGCCGGCCGGAGCCATGGCGGGGCAGGCCCAGGTGGCGAGGTAGCCGTGCTGCAGGAGCTTGCCGCGCAGACGGGGACGGCCGCGTGGGCGATCAGCTCGATGCTGTTCTTCCTGGCCGCCTGGATCGGCGTGGTGGTGTGGGTGGTGCGGGCGCGCCGCGAGGACATGGACGCCCGCGCCCGCCTTCCGCTCGACGGGGACGGGAGTGGCGCGGACGAAGGAGTCAGGAGTCAGGATTCGGGATTCGGTGATCCGAATCCCGAATGAAGAGGAGACCATGGCACAGTTCGAAGACAAGGTTCTCCACGAACTGGACGGGATCCGCGAGTACGACAACCCGATGCCCGGCTGGCTCATGGCGATCTGGTGGGGCTCGCTCGTCTTCGCGGCGGCCTACCTGATCTTCTATGCCTTGAGCTTCGGCGAGGGCTCCATGGAGGCCGAGTACCGCGGAGAGACGCAGAAGGCGCTGGCCGCGGTGCAGGCGCACCTCGACGCGAGCCCGCTGGTCGCACCCTCGGCCGCCGAACTGCTCGCCGGCGCGAACAACCCGGCGGTGCTCCAGGCGGGCGCGGCGCGCTTCGCCCGATCGTGCGCCCCGTGCCACGGTGCACGAGCGCAGGGCCTGATCGGCCCCAACCTCACCGACGACCGCTGGATCCACGGAGGCTCGGTGGACCAGATCTTCCAGACCATCGCGAACGGCTGGCCGGCGAAGGGGATGCCGCCGTGGGGCCGCGCGCTGAAGCCCGAGGAGATCGCCGCGCTCGTGCTCGTACGTGCGGAGCCTCCAGGGCTCGAATCCGCCCAACGCGCGGCCGCCGGAGGGCGACCCGTTCGCGCCGCAGCCGATTCCGCCGAGGAGCTGACGTGGACCAGGCCGACACCGAGAGGACGCTTGCCGCGGGACATCCGCACGTCTTCGACGTCGCCCCCGACGAGGACCTGCTCTACAGCCTCTCGGCCGACGGCAAGCGGAAGTTCATGCACCCGATCGTGCACAAGGGGCGGTACTGGAAGATCCGCCGCGCGATCGCGTACGGCCTCTTCGTCCTCTTCTTCCTGCTTCCGCTCGTTCCCGTCGGCGGCTACCCGGCGGTCTGGCTCGACATCTTCGCGCGCCGCTCCCACGTCTTCGGGTCCACGTTCTACCCGACCGACAGCCGCATCCTCGTGGCGTTCGGCTTCGGCGTGATCGTCAGCGTCTTCTTCGCCGCCTCGACGTTCGGCCGCCTGTGGTGCGGCTACGCCTGCCCGCAGACGGTCTACCTGGAGTTCCTCTTTCGCCCGATCGAAGCCTTCCTGGAAGGCGGGCCGACGAATCAGCGGAAGCTGAACCTGGCGCCGTGGAGCGGGCGGAAGGTCGCGATCAAGGCCGCGAAGTGGTCGATCTGGACGGCCGTCGCCGTGCTGATGTCCTCGACGTTCGTCGCGTACTTCGTCAGCTGGGCCGGCCTCGTCCGCGGGCTGGGCACCGACCCGTTCGCCGCGATGGGCACGCTGTTCGTGATCGCGCTGCTGACCGGCGCCATCGTCTTCGACTTCGGCTGGTTCCGCGATCAGATGTGCACGATCGCCTGCCCCTACGGCCGCCTGCAGAACGTCCTCTCCGACCAGGACACGATCGTCGTCGCCTACGACGAGAAGCGCGGCGACCCGAAGGTGAAGCTGAAGGACCGCAAGCAGGCCGTGCGGGCGGGCGACTGCATCGACTGCCGCGCGTGCGTGAACGCCTGCCCCACCGGGACGGACATCAGGCGCGGCCTGCAGCCCGAGTGCATCGGCACGGCGCAGTGCATCGACGCGTGCGCCGAGGTGATGATCGCCCAGCGCAAACCCATCGGGCTCATCCGGTATTTCTCGGAGCGGGAACAGAAGAGCGGCGTGCGCCACACGTGGCGGCCGCGCACGTTCGTCTACCTGGCGCTGATCGCGGCGGCCTTCGGCACGCTCGGCGTCCTTCTCCTGACGCGCAGCGACGTGCTCATCGAAGTCGTCAGGGGCGGGCGCGAACCGTACCGCCTGCTGACGACCGGCGAGGTCGCCAACCAGCAGCGGATCCGGTTCACGAACCAGCGGGAAGAGACGCAGCGCTTCACCATCGAAGTCGTGAGCCCGAAGGGCGCGGCGCTCGTGGTCAGCGACTCGCCCGTCGTCGTGGGGCCCGAACAGGTCGTGACCGTGAACGTGGTGACGACGGTGCCGCACGGCGTCTTCGAGGACGGCCAGGCGACGGCCCGCTATGTCGTCCGCTCGGATCGCGGCGTCCGGAAGGAAGTGCAGTTTCTCCTGCTCGGGCCCTACGAATCCAACGAGGAGGACCGGCGGTGAGAATCCTTCGGACGATTTCCGAGTACCGCTGGCCGATCTACCTGGGCGGCCTCCTCACGACGTCGATCGTCGCCAGCGGCGTGATCGTGTGGGTGGCGACGCGGCCCAACAGCCCCCGGCCGATCAAGGGGTACTACGAAACTGCGCGCGCGTGGGACGCCGACCAAGCGGTGGAGGACGCCAGCCGACAGTTCGGCTGGACGGTTCGGTACGAGCTGCCGTCCGACGTGCCGCACTATCGGGGCATGCCGCGGCCGGTGGACGTGCGGGTCGCCGACCGCGACGGGAAGCCCGTGTCGGGGCTCTCCGGCCGGCTCTTCGCCATCCGCTCCTCCGACACGCGCCTCGACCAGGCGGGCGAGCTGACCGAACTGCCGCAGCAGGCTGGAAGCTACCGCACGCTGGTGGTGATCGACGAGCCGGGCGCCTGGGAACTCCGGATCGACGCTAGGCAGCGGGCGCTCCGCTTCGTCCACGCGGCACGTGTGACCGTCCCGGCCGACGCGCCGGTTCCCGCCGGGGGGCCGCGGTGATGGGAGTTCGCCGCGACCACGGCCGGCCGGGCGTCCGCCTGCACGAGGTCGGCACCCTCGAACGCGGGGCTGAAGCCGCGCGCCGCAGCGCGGCGTGCGCGCACTGCGGCCTGGCGGTCCAGGCGGACCTGGTGCGCGGCGGAGACGCACGCCAGTTCTGCTGCTCCGGCTGCCGGCAGGTCTACACGCTCCTTCACGAGTGGGGGTTCGACCAGTACTACCGGCTGGTCGGGCAGCAACGGGGAAACCCGGAGCCCGCGCGCGTCACCGGGCGCGCGTTCACGGACTTCGACGACGAGCGTGTCCAGGCGGAGGCGACCGAGCCGCTCGGCGCGGAACGCCGGCGCACGAGGCTGTACCTCGAAGGCGTCCATTGCGCGGCCTGCGTGTGGCTGGTGGAGAAGTTGCCCGCCGTGCTCCGGGGCGTGGACGAGGTTCGCCTGAACGTGGGCAGCGGCGTCGCGGAGATCACGTGGCGGCCCGAGCACACGCGCCTTTCTGGGATCGCCCGCGCGCTCGACCGCCTGGGGTACACGCCGCACATCCATCGCGCCTCGCGCGCGCAGGAGGCGCGCCGGGCGGAAGACCGCGCGGGCCTGGCCCGGCTCGGGGTCGCCGCGGCGTGCGCGATGAACCTGATGTTCCTCCACGGGTCGCTGTACGCGGGGGAGTACTCGGGGATGGCCACGCCCTTCGAGGCGTTCTTCCGCTGGCTCTCCCTGGTCGTTGCCGTCCCCGTCCTCGTGTACTCGGCGCGCCCGTTCTTCCAGACGGCGCTCGCGGGCCTCACGGCGCGCATCGTCCACATCGACCTGCCGATCGCGATCGCGCTCACCGTCGCGTTCGCGGCCAGCGCGTGGAACGTGATCCGCGGAAGCGGGCCCCTGTGGTTCGACTCGCTCGCGATGCTCGTCGCGGCGCTGCTCGGCGCGCGGCAGCTCCAGCGAGGCGCGCAGAGGGCCGCGCTCGAGCGCGCCGACAGCCTGCGGGGCGCGGCGTTTCTCGAGTTCGCGAGACGGTTCGACGGGGACGGCCCGGACGCGCCGGTCGTCGAGGTCCCAATCGCCGCGCTCGTTCCCGGGGATCGGGTCGAAGTCCGCTCCGGCGAAATCGTTCCGGTCGACGGCCTGGTCCTCTCCGGTCGCTCGTCGCTCGACAACGCGGTCCTGACCGGCGAGGCCGCGCAGGTCCCCGTGCGCGAGGGGGACGGCGTCAACGCCGGCGCGACGAATCTCGGCGCGCGGCTCGTCGTTCGTGTCGAGGCTGCCGGGGAGAAGACGCGCGTCGGCGCGCTGCTGGCTGTCGTGCAGGAGGCGCTCGCGCGAAGGCCCACGCTGCTCGGCAGGACCGACATGCTGGCGAAGCGCTTCGTCCAGGCGCTCCTGGCGCTCGCGGTGATCACCGGCGCGGCCTGGCTCTCCCGCGGACCGGAGATCGCACTCGGGCGCGTCGTCGCCCTCCTCGTCGTGGCCTGTCCGTGCGCGCTCGGCCTCTCGATTCCGCTGGCCGTGTCCGTGGCGCTCCTGCGGGCGGCGCGATCGGGGATCTTCGTGAAGGACCCCGACGCCCTCGAGCGGCTGCGGACGGTGGACACGGTGCTCCTCGACAAGACGGGCACGCTGACCGAGGGCCGCGCGACCGTGGCGCGCTGGCAGGGCGACGACGTGGCGCTGGAGTTGGCGCAGGCCCTCGAGGCCGAGTCGGCGCACGCGGTCGCGCGCGCGTTCCAGCGCTCGTACGGCCGTCCGATGCGCCTGGTGAGATCCGCCGACGGCGTCGTCGAAGTTCCCGGGCAGGGAATCGCCGGGCGGCTGGACGGCCACGATGTGCGCGTCGGCAACCGGGCGCACGTCGAGGCGGCCGGCATCGCGCTGCCCGCCGGTTTCGCAGCGGCTGCCGACGCCATCGTCGCCGAGGGCCTCAGCCCGGCCTTCGTGACCGTCGATGGCCGCGTGCGCGGGGTTGCCGGCATCGGCGACCGGCTCCGCCCGGACGCGCGCGAGACCGTCGCGGCTCTGCGCGCCCGCGGCGTTCGGGTGAGGATCCTCTCCGGCGATCACCCGGAGGTCGTCGGTCGCGTGGCGGGCGAGCTGGGCCTGCCGGCCGGGGACACCCTGGGCGGCCTCACGCCGGAAGCCAAGCGCGACATCGTCGCGCGGCTCGTGGGCGAACGTGGCCACGGGCCTTCAGGCCCGGCGGGGAAGGGCGATCGACGCGCCCATGGCTGCGTCGTCATGGTCGGAGACGGGGTGAACGATGCCGCGGCGCTCGCGCTGGCCGACGTCGGCATCGCGGTGCACGGCGGAACGGGCGCGACGATTGTCGCCGCCGACGTCGTGCTGACGCGCGAGGGCGTCGCGCCGCTCGTGGACATCCTCGACGGCGCGCGCCGCCTTCGGGGCGTCATCCGCCGCAACCTCGGTTTCTCGCTGGTGTACAACGCGGGCGCCGCGGCGTGCGCGATCGCGGGCCTCGTGGGGCCGCTCGCGGCCGCGGTCCTGATGCCGTGCTCGTCGTTGACGGTCGTGCTGTCGTCGGCGCTGACCCGCACGTTCGCGTCGCCGCCGTCCCCGGGCAGGGATGCACGCGCCGCAGGCCGCGGGCCGCAGGCCGCAAGCCGGGAGGCATGACGTGGAGACCATTTTCGTCCTGCTCCCGCTCGCGCTGTTGATCGCGGCCATCGCCGTCGGCTTCTTCATCTGGGCCGCGCGGTCGGGACAGTTCGACGACCTGGAGACGCCGGCGGTGCGCATGCTGTTCGACGACGAGGAGCCGCCACGGAGGATTCGGGAGTCGGGAGTCGGGAGTCAGGAGGAAGGAATTCAGGCGGAATCAGGGACGGGGAGCCAGGCGACGAAGGCGCACTGAATCCCGAATCCTGCTGCGTCAGTTCCCCAAGGAGGGTTTCCGAATGAACGGAAGGAAACGGCCCGTCTATCTCCTCGCCGCGCTCGCGGCGGTGGTCGTGACGGGCACCCTCGCCTACGCGCTCAGCAACGTGCGCAAGGGCTACGAGCCGCGCCAGCCCATCCTCTTCCGACACACCCGCATGGCCGGTGCCCCGGTGTGGCAGACGGACGCGAAGGGCGAGAAGGTGAACGCCGGGGGGTTCGGAATCCCTTGCGTCTACTGCCACACGATGCCGTACAAAGGCCGCCACTCGACCGTGCCGTCCACCGCGGTGTGCATGAACTGCCACACGACGGTCGGCCTGAACAGGGAGTGGGTGCTGAAGGTGAAGGACTACTGGGACCGCGGTGAGCCGATTCGGTGGGTGAAGGTCTACGACCTCCCCGACTTCGTCTACTACGACCACTCGGCGCACGTGAACGCCAAGGACGCCCAGGGCCAGCCGTTGCTGCCGCTGATCGATGCCCAGGGCAAGCCGATGCCGGTGTGCCAGAACTGCCACGGGAAGGTGGACGAGATGGAGATCGTCTCCGTCCAGAACAACTTCAACATGCAGTGGTGCCTCGACTGCCACCGGAAGCCCGAGATGAAGGCCTCCACGGACTGCGTCACGTGCCATCGGTAGGGCGGCCTGCCCTGAGCGAGCGGCGACTCGTCCTCGGAAGCGGGGAGGCGCGAGTCGAAGGGAGATGACGATGAATCCGAACGAGACCAAGGGGGTAGCGGGGCCGACGCCCGGCGCTACGGGAGGCGCCTCCGAGCTGGACCGGCGCGAGTTCCTGAGACTGGGCGGCGTCCTCGCGGCCGCCGGCGCGCTCGGCAGCGCCGCGTGCAGCCCTCCGCAGGAGGCGACGATCCCGTTCCACGACATGCCCGAGAGCCTCGTCGACGGACTGGGGCCCGCCCGCTTCTTCCACACGGTGGTCGAGGGGTCGCCCGTCCTCGTCAAGACGCGCGAGGGCCGCCCGATCCTCGTCACGCCCAGTCCGAACGACGCGAGCGGCCGCGGCCTGTCGGCCCGCCACCACGCGGCGTTGATGGATCTCTACGATCCCGATCGCGCCCGCGGGCCGCTGTCGGTGCGGCGCGGGCGGGGCGCGCCGGTGGCTTCCGACTGGACCGTGATCGGCTCGGACGTGGTTTCTCGGTTGAAGGCGGCCGGGACGAAGGCCGTCCTGCTGACCGGTCCGGTCGGCAGCCCGGCGCTCGCAGCTGCCATTGCGGCGCTGTCGGCGCAGACGGGCATGAGACACGTCGCCTGGTCGCCCCTGGAGAACGACGCGGCGGACGCGGCCTGGAAGCAGGCGTTCGGCGGCGCGCGCGCTGCCAGGCCCCGCCTCGACAAGGCGGACCTCGTCGTCGGGTTCGGCGCGGAGTTCCTGGATCGCCCGGAAGAGGGTTTCGAGCACGACTTCGCGTTGCGGCGGGCGCCCGAACAGGCGGAGGGCCGGCCGATGAGCCGGTTCGTGCAGTTCGAGGGGCGCCTGACACTGACGGGCGCGAACGCCGACCGGCGGATCCGGGTTCGCGACTCGCACCTCGCCGCGGTCGCGGCCGCTCTCGCTCACGAACTCGTCGTCGTGCGCAAGACCGGCCCGCTCGCGTCGGTCCCGGAGGTCGGTGCCGCGCTCGCGCCGTTCACGGCCGACGTCGTCGCGAAGCAGGCCGGCGTCGACGCGGGGATCCTGAAGTCCCTCGCCGGTGAACTGGCGGCGGTTTCCGGAAAGGCACTGGTTGTCGCGGGCGGCACAGCCAGCGCATCCACCTCGGGCCAGTCCCTGGAACTTGCGGTCATCATCCTCAACGTGACGGTCGGCGCGTTCGACGCGGGTTTCTTCGACGAGACTGCCGCGACGGAGCGCCAGGCGGGTGGAGCGGCCGCGCTGGCGGCGCTGGCCGCGGAGATGCGTGCGGGCGGCGTGGAACTGCTCGTCGTGGCCGGCGCGAATCCCGTCTACGATGCCCCCGCCTTCGTCAAGACTACGGCGAGGCAGGCGCGTGGCACGTTCGCGGAGGCGATGGCCAGGGTGCCGTTCGTCGTGTCGCTCAACGACCGGCTGGACGAGACCGGCCTGCTCGCCGACGTGCTGGCGCCCGCCAGCCACCCGTTCGAGTGCTGGGGCGATGCCGCGCTCCCGAAGGGACTCGTCGCCGTTCAGCAGCCGGTCATTCAACCGCTCTTCGACACGCGCGGTCTTCTCGATCTCGTGGTGGAGTGGGCCGGTGCGGCGGGCGACCCGGACGCGCTCGCGGCCGTGAGGGCAGCCGTGGCTTCGGCAGCCAAGGCGCCGGACCCGAAGACTGCCGCCCCGGCGCCGAGCCCCAGCGTGGCCTGGCACTACCTGCGCGCCGCGTGGGCGAAGCGGCTGGCCGCCGACCCCGCGACGCCGGCCTTCGACGCAGCCTGGAACGAGGTGCTGAGGGCGGGGTCCGCATCAGCGGCGCATGCGCTCGGCACAACCGCTCCAGGCGCATCGTCGCCATCCGCTCGCACGATCGCACCTGCCGCGCTGGGGCTGCTCGACGCGCCCGCTGCCTCAGGCGGGGCCGACCTCGAGCTGCAGCTCTACCCGCACCTCGCGCTCGGCGACGGGCGCGCGGGCAACAACGGCTGGCTCCACGAACTGCCCGACCCGGTCACGCGGATCACGTGGGGCGGCGCCCTCTCGATCGCTCCGCGCCGCTTCGACGAGATGCAGCTGGCAAGCGGCGACCTCGTCGAGGTCGATGCGGGCCACGCGAAGATCGTCGCGCCGGCGTACCGGCACGCGGGGATGCACCACGATCAAGTGGCTCTTCCGCTCGGCCTCGGCCGCGCCGCTTGCGGCGTCATCGGCGCCGGCATCGGCCGCAACGCCTTCCCGCTCCGGGTCCTCGCGAACGGCCGGCTCCTCTCTGCGGGCTTGCCCGTGAAGATTCGGAAGGTCGGCGGCAACGAGGAACTGGCCTTCGCGCAGGGCTCCGACGTCATCGACCGCGACCGCCGTCCGCTGGTCCCGGCGACGACGCTCACGGCCCACGAGAAGGACGGGAAGTCGGGCACCGAGCAGCAGGAAGGCGGCCGCTCGGCGTGGCCCGGGCACCCGTATCCCAAGGCGCGCTGGGCGATGGCGATCGACCTCAGCCGGTGCAACGGGTGCGGCAAGTGCGTCCTCGGCTGCCAGGCCGAGAACAACATCCCCGTCGTCGGGCGTCGCGGCGTCCTCGACGGCCGCGAGATGTCGTGGATCCGGATCGACCGCTACTACGACGCCCCGAAGAAGGAGGGCGGGTGGGGCGCCGACGTGTGGGACGGCCCCCTCGACGTCGTCGAGGATCCGCGCACGCTCTTCCAGCCGATGCTGTGCCAGCACTGCGAGAACGCCCCGTGCGAGACGGTCTGCCCGTTCGTGGCGACGATGCACAGCGAGGAGGGGCTGAACCAGCAGGTCTACAACCGCTGCGTGGGCACGCGGTACTGCGCGAACAACTGTCCGTTCAAGGTGCGGCGGTTCAACTACTGGGAGTACAGCAAGGCGCAGGAGAGCCTGTTGTTCCGCTGGCTCGAGCCCCGCATCGCCAGGAACGCCGCGCTCAACACGCGCAGCCCGATGCAGATGAAGAACAACCCGGAGGTCACCGTCCGGAGCCGCGGCGTGATGGAGAAGTGCTCCTTCTGCATCCAGCGGATCCGCGCGGCCCGGTCCGAGGCGACGCGCGAGGGGAAGGGCAAGGATCACTTCGCGGACGGGGCCGTCGTGCCGGCCTGCATGGAGGCCTGCCCGACCGGCGCCATCACCTTCGGCGACGTGCACGCTCCCGGTTCGCGCGTGGCGGCGCTCGCTGCCGACCCGCGGGCGATGAGGCTCCTCGACGCCGTCGGCGTCAAGCCGTCCGTTTCCTACCTGGCGAAGGTGCGTAATGACAAGGCATGAGGCGAGTCCCTACGCGACCGTGATGGACGACAGCCAGCTGACCGGCCTGCCGATCGTCGTCCCCGGAGCCGGCCCGTTCGGCGGCGACCTCGAGATCCCCGAGCCGCTGGTCACCGGCGGCAAGAAGTGGGCGGACGTCGATCGCGACATCTGCATGCACGCCGAGCAGTTCCCGACCAGGCGCTGGTGGATCGCGTTCAGCGTCGCGCTCGCGTTCCTCGGCCTGCTCGTCGTCGCGCTGCTCACGCTCTTCTACGCCGGCATGGGCATCGTCGGCGTCAATGAGCCGGTGGGCTGGGGTTCGTTCATCATCAACTTCGTGTTCTGGATCGGCATCGGCCACGCGGGCACGCTGATCTCGGCGGTCCTGTACCTGTTCCGCCAGCAGTGGCGGACCGGCATCAACCGCGCCGCCGAGGCGATGACGCTGTTCGCGGTGGCGTGCGCCGGGATCTTCCCGATCATCCACCTCGGGCGGCCGTGGTTCGCCTACTGGCTGGTGCCCTACCCGAACGCGCGCGGCCCGCTCTGGGTCAATTTCAACTCGCCGCTCGCGTGGGACATCTTCGCGATCTCCACCTACGGCCTCGTCTCGCTCACGTTCTGGTACGTGGGCCTGCTGCCGGACCTCGCCACCGTCCGGGACCGGGCGACGCACCCGTGGAGGAAGCGGCTGTACAACGCGATGTGCTTCGGGTGGAACGGGTCGCACCGCGCGTGGCGGCACTACGAGTCGGCGTACCTGATTCTCGCGGCGCTGGCGACGCCGCTGGTCTTCTCGGTCCACACGATCGTGTCGTTCGACTTCGCGACCGCCGTGATCCCCGGCTGGCACACGACGATCTTCCCGCCCTACTTCGTCATCGGGGCGATCTTCTCGGGGTTTGCGATGGTCATCACGCTGATGACCTTCATGCGCGGCTACTTCGGGATGAAGCACTACATCACGCTGAACCACATGGAGGCGATGGCGAAGATCCTCATGCTGACGGGCATGCTGGTCGGCTTCGCCTACTCGACCGAGTTCTTCATGGCCTGGTACTCGGGGAGCGAGTGGGAGGGCTTCATCTTCAAGAACCGCGCGTTCGGCCCGTACGGGTGGGCCTACGCCATCATGTTCACCTGCAACGCGATCGTCCCGCAGGTGTTCTGGTTCAAGTCGATGCGGCGCAACACGTGGGTCCTCTTCGCGGTGTCGATCCTCGTAAACGTCGGGATGTGGTTCGAGCGCTACGTCATCGTCGTGACGTCGCTCCACCGCGACTTCCTTCCCTCGTCGTGGGGCATGTACGCCCTCACGCGCTGGGATTACGCGATTCTCCTGGGCTCCTTCGGGCTCTTCTTCACCCTCTTCCTCCTCTTCGTGCGCGTCCTGCCCGTGGTCGCGATCTCCGAGGTGAAGGGCGTGATGGATCCGAAGGTGGCGCGGAGCATGCCGTCGTCCACGCCCGCCGCCGCCGGGGCGGTGTTGCAGGAGGTCTGAGCCATGGTGCCGATCTCGACCAAGGGTGTCCTGGGCCACTTCTACGAACCCTCCGACGCGCTGGCCGCCGCCGAGAAGGTGCGCGACGCGGGCTGGAAGCACTTCGACTTCCTCACCCCGTTCCCAATCCACGGGATGGAGGAGGCGATGGGCCAGAAGCGGTCGTGGATTCCGTACGCCGCCGGGGTCCTCGCGCTGGGCGGCATCCTGTTCGCCCAGGGGCTCCAGAACTACGTGATGGTCTGGGACTGGCCGATGAACTTCGGCGGCAAGCCCTTCGCGGCGTGGCCGGCGTTCGTGCCGATCACCTTCGAGGCGATGGTGTTCTGGGCGGCGCTCGGCAGCGCCGCGATTGCCATCATCGCGGGGAAGAGGGACACGGTTCCGCAGCCGCCTCCGCTCCTGGTGGAGACCGGCGCGACGTTCGACCGGTTCGTGCTCTGGATCTCCGCAACCGATCCGCGGTGGAACGCCGCCGAGGCGGAGCGATTCGTCCGGTCGCTGGGCGCCGACGGCGTGCGGTTGGTGGACGTGCCGCTCGACATCGCTCGGGGCACCCTGAGCAAGGTCGAACGGGTGGAAGGGGGCTCGCGATGACGCAACTCCCTGTCAATGCACAATGCACAATGCACAATGCAAAAGGGTGTTTTGCACTCGTGGCGAGACCCTCTTCCACGGGCATTTTGCATTCTGCATTTTCCATTTTTCATTCCGCCCGGCGGTATGCGGCCGCGCTCCTTGTCGCTGCGGCCGCTGTCCTGGCCGGCTGTGATCTCGGCCTGCCGGCGGGGCGGACGCCTTACCGCGAAGGCAACCGCCTCGACATGAACGACCAGCCGAAGCTGAAGCCGCAGCGCAAGGACCTGTTCCTCGCGCGCGCCACGGGGCTGATGGAGCCGCAGGCGGGGACGATTGCGGTCGGCGAGCGGCCGTATCCATACGCGCAGAACGAGGCCGATCGGGCCGGCGCCGAACTCGTGAACCCGCTCCAGCCGACGCCGCAGGTTCTCGCCCACGGCAGGTTTGTCTTCGAGAACGTGTGCATCACCTGTCACGGCCCGAAGGGCGCCGGCGACGGCCACGTCACCGCGCTCTTTCCGAAGCCGCCGAGCCTGATGACGCAGAAGGTGCGGGACTGGCCGGACGGGCAGCTCTTCCACCGCCCGATGCGCGGCCAGAACTCGATGCCGAGCCACGCGCGGCAGGTCGATGCCAACGACGTGTGGTCGGTGATTCTCTACATCCGCCAGATGCAGAAGGTGGAGCCGGTGGCGCCCGCCTCCGCACCGGCCTCCGGTGCGATCGCGACTCCGGCCGGTGCTACTGCGGGGCAAGCCCCTGAGCTTGCGACTCCGGCCGGTGCTCCGGCGGGGCAAGCCCCTGAGGTTGCGACTCCGGCCGGTGCTCCGGCGGGGCAGGCCCCTCGGGCCGGGACCCAGCCGCCTGCGAAGGGAGCGAAGTGAAGTCATGAGCCACGCACACTCTCGCGACCTCCCGGCCGTGCCATCGCGCCTCGCCCTGCCCGCGGTGGTCCGGGGCCTGTCGGCGGCTGCGGTCCTCGCCGGCGGCGCCGCCCTCGCCTGGGCCTCCAGCCGCGGCGACGCGCCGCTGGCCTGGAGTTCCTACCTGATCGGCGTCTTCTTCGCCCTCGGCCTCGCCGTGTTCGGCGCCGCGTGGCTGGCGATCCTCTACCTGGCCGGCGCCGACTGGTCGGTGACGATGCGCCGGATACCGGAGGCGATGACCGCCTGGCTGCTTCCCGGCGGAGTCCTGGCGATGGGCGTTGGCCTGGGCGCGAACTCGCTCTACCACTGGTCGCACACCGACGCCGTGGCGCAGGACAAGCTGCTGCTGCACAAGGCGCCGTTTCTCAACATGACGATGTTCACGGTGCTCGTCGGCGCCAGCCTGCTGCTGTGGATCGTGTTCGCCGCGCTGCTCGTCTCGGCCTCGCACCGGCAGGATCGCGACGGGGGCCACGGCCCGACGCGGACCAGCCGGACGCTCTCGGCGATCTTCCTCGTCATCTTCGCGATCACGCTCAGCATCGTCAGCTTCTACCTGCTGCTTTCGCTCGAGGCGCACTGGTTCTCGACGATGTTCGCCGTGCTCGTGTTCACCGACATCGTCCAGACGGGCACCGCGTTCGTGGCGGTCGTGGCCGGCTTCCTGGTGGCGGCGGGCAGGCTGAAGGGCTTCCTGAACGAGCACCACCTGCACAGCCTGGGGAAGATGGTGTTCGCGTCGACGGGGTTCTGGGCGTACATCTACTTCTGCCAGTTCATGCTGATCTGGTACGCCAACCTCCCCGAAGAGACGGTCTACTTCCTTCGGCGGACGGACAACGGCTGGCTGCCGTACATCCTGCTGCTGCCAGCGCTGAAGTTCGTGGTGCCGTTCCTGCTGCTCGTGCCGAGGGACGCCAAGCGCAACGCGAGAAAGCTGGTGCCGATCGCGGCGCTGCTCCTCGTCGCGCAGTTCCTGGAGCTGTTCGTGATGGTGGGCCCGGCAGTGGGCCCGGCCGGGGCGGCAGCCCCCGCGCACCTGCCGATCGTCGAGTTCGGGGCGACGCTCGGGTTCCTGGGCCTCTTCACGCTCGCTTTCGGCTGGGCGCTCGCGAGGCACGACGCGGTGCCCCTGAAGGACCCGGCGCTGAAGAACTGCCTCGAGTACCAGTAGGGAGGCGCCGTTCGGTGAACCATCAGTCGATGCTGCCGGCCGTCGACCTGCTCGGCTTTCTGACGCTCGGGCTGCTGGGCGGCGTGGGGCACTGCCTCGGCATGTGCTCGCCGTTCGTGCTGTTCGTGTCGCGCCGGTACGCCGCGCCCGGCGGGGGGCGGCGCGCCGCCCTCGTCGCGCAGGCGTGGTACACCGGCGGGCGCATCGTCACTTACGCGGTGCTGGGCGCAGCGGCCGGGGCGCTGGGCGGCGTGGTGGAGTGGGCGGGGGCGCTGGTCGGCCTTCAGCGGGCCGCGATGGCGCTGGCCGGCGGGGTGCTCGTCGCGTGGGCGTTCGCCGCGCTGTCGGACCTGGCCCGGCTCGACGCGGGCGGCACGCTGTTCGGCCGCGTGGCCGGCAGGCTGAAAGGACGGGCGCCGGGCCACCCGCTCGCCGTCGGGCTGCTCCTGGGCCTCCTGCCCTGCGGCTTTCTCTATTCGGCGGTCGTCGCGTCGGTGTCTCGCGGCAGCGCGCTCCAGGGAGCGGCGGCCCTTGCCCTCTTCGGCCTCGGCACGGCGCCGACGCTCCTCGGCGTCTCGGTCGCCGACGCGTTCATCGCGCCCCGCAGGGTATTCCTCAACCGCCTCGCGCAAGTGTTCATTCTGCTGATGGGCGGCTGGTTCCTCTGGAGAGGCCTGGCCGGCCGCTGACCGATGAATGAAGAATGACGGTCTTAGTTTAGCGCGTTGAGGGTCCCGCCGGCCGCTGAGCGAGGGCACGGGGGACGAAGGGCTTGGGGCTCCGGAGCATCTCGACGAGGAGGCCGCTGGCATCGATGCGTCGCAGGTGACTGGTTCGCAGCACGGAGGTGAGGACTTGCTGGGTGACGGCGCCGGCCGCGGTGCGGTTCCCGCCCCAGACCTTGCGATTGACGACGGCGGGGCGAATGGCCTGCTCGGCGCGCCAGTTGGTGGCGTCGATCTCGCGCCCGAGCAGGAACGAAAACAGCCCGCTGAATTCGAGGTCGAGGTGGCGCGCGAAGCGCTCCGCCGGCGGCGGCAGGCGCGGGGTGTCGAGGAGCGCCAGCATCCGGTTCTGCAGAACGCCGCGGGCGACGGCGACCCGGTGGTCGGTGATCGTGCCGGCGTGCCAGCGATCCCGGACGCCGAGGCCCTGTTGGAGCAGCGCGGCGACCGACGGGGCGAAGCGGTGGTCGTCGAAATCACGCTCCAGCGTGCGACAGCGGCGCAGCAGATGCGCCAGACACGATTGATGCACCGCCGCCGTAAACTGGCGATAGGGGGCCCAGCCGTCGCGCACGAGCGCCCCGGAAAAGTCGGCGCCGAGGACCGCGGCCGCTTCTTCGAAGCCGCGGCCCGACTGAATCGCGTACACCGTGGTGTCCGGCGTCGCGAAGGCCCAGAGCCAGTGCAGCCGACCGGCGACCTTCCAGCCGGTTTCATCCGGCGCGACCACGGGGCTGCCGCGGACCTGGTCGAGGAGCGCCTGGTAACTCGGGGTGGCCCGCCGTGCGGTGCGCCGCAACGCGTGGACGAGGCCGCCGCAGGTGAGCGACAGGCCAAAGCGTTCGCGCAGCAGGGTCGTGACTTTGCCGAGCGAGAGGCCGAGTTGCTTGTTGAGGATGGCCGCAAGCGCCAGGGCATGCGGGCCGACCTGCGCGGCGGCGGCGCCGAGGGCGTCCGACGTTTGGAGCGGGTGGCGCCCTTGGACGCGGTGCCCGCAGGTGGCACACCGGCCGACGTGCACATGGAAGGCGCGAATGATGGGGCGCACGACCGGCAGGTCCTCTTGGTACTGCAGCGCGACGTGCGTCTCGCGCAGCGCGCCGGCACACGCAGGACAGGCGGCGGGCAGCGGGGCCTCGAAATGCTCATCGACGTGGGAGGGAATCGGGCGATGCGCACGGCGCCCATAGCCAGCTCCGGCTTTCCGGCCGGGCCGACGTGGGGCCGCCGACACGGCGCCGCGCGAAAACGGCGCCGCTTGGCGAAAGCGAGCGCGTTCCACTGCGTCGAGCTTCTGCTCCAGGTCTTTGATCTTCTTGCGCAGCCACTCGCTGTCGCGGCGAAACCGATCGCGTTCCCGCTCGGCGCGCTCCCGTTCGCGCTCGGCCCGTTCCCGCTCGCGTTCGGCCCGCTCCAACTCGGCCCGCTGCCGCGCGATCTCGCGCTCTTGTCGCTCAAGTTCGACGAGGAGGTCGTCACGCGACGCGGTTTGCCAGCGGCGATGCACACGGAAGTTATGCCAGAACCACGATCTTCGTACAGGTACGAAATATTGGATCGGCGACGCCCTTCCCGGCCGGCACTGCCGTCAGGGCGCTAAACAGATACGAATGCAGAATGCAGAATGTAGAATGAAGGATGAGCAACGCAGGATCTGAGCGTGCCTTCCTTCCTCATTCTGCATTGTGCATTTTGCATTGTGCATTGTGCATTTTTGAATTGGCACGTCCGTCGTAGGTATCCTGCCCAGATGTCCCTGCCTTCGCCCATGTCCGGAACCGCGGTGCGCGCGGACCTGCCTCGCGTCTTGGGGTTCACGTCGGTCGTGGGCATCCTCGTGGGCACCGTCATCGGGTCCGGCATCTTCGTCGCGCCCAACCGGATCGCGGATCTCGTCGGGTCGCCGCAGCGGATCCTGGCGGTCTGGGCGGTCGGGGGCGTGCTATCGTTCTTCGGCGCGCTGGCGTTCGCAGAACTCGGCGCCGCCTTTCCCCAGGCCGGCGGCATGTACGTCTACCTCCGCGAGAGCTTCGGTCCGCTGGTCGCGTTCCTGTTCGGGTGGACGCTCTTCTTCGTCATCGACTCTGGGGCCATCGCCACCCTGTCGGTCGCCTTCTCGTCGCGCTACCTGCCGTACTTCGTGCCCATCTCGCCAGCCGCCTCCAAGGTCGTGGCCGTCGCGCTCATCGCCGCGCTCGTCGCGGTGAACATCCTCGGGGTCCGCTACGGGGCCGCGCTCCAGAACGTCCTGATGTTCATCAAGTTCGGCGCCATCGTCTCGGTCTCGTTCGTCGTCTTCACGTGGGCGAGCGGGGACGTGAGGCACTTCGTCGAGCCGGCGCCGGCGGCGTGGACGGGCGGGCTCGTGGGCAATTTCGGGGCGGCGCTCGTGCTCTCGCTGTGGGCGTACAAGGGCTGGGAGGCGGTGACCTTCAGCAGCGGGGAGATTCGGAACCCGCAGCGCAACCTGCCGCTCGGCCTGCTCGCCGGGACGGCGGTCGTCGTCTTGCTCTACGTCAGCACGAACCTCGCCTACCTCTACGTGTTTCCTGCCGCCGAGATCGCCAAGTCGAGCCGGATCGCGGCAGACGCGATGGACGCGGCGATCGGACCCATTGGCGCCTCGCTGATAGCCGGCGTCATCCTGTGCTCGATCACGGGGGCGGCCAACGGCAACGTGCTGACGGCGCCGCGGGTGTTCTTCGCCATGGCGCGCGACGGCCTGTTCTTCCGGAAGTTCGCCGAACTCCACCCCAGGCTGCTCACCCCCCACGTTTCGATCCTGGCGACGGGCGCGTGGGCGGCCATCCTGAGCGTGAGCGGCACCTTCGAGCAGTTGGCGACCTACGTCGTGTTCGGGCAGTGGATCTTCTTCGGCCTCACGGTCGCCTCCGTGCTCGTGCTCCGGCGCGAGCGGCCGGACCTGCCGCGGCCCTATCGGACGTGGGGCTACCCCGTCACGCCGGTCGTGTTCATCCTGGCCTCGCTCTACATCTCGGTCACCACGCTCGTGACGCAGCCCGTGAACGCGCTGGCCGGCCTGGCGATCATCGCCGCCGGCGTGCCGGCGTACGTGTATTGGCGCAGGTGTCAGCCGGCCGCGTGATGCCCACCTGGGAGATCCTCGTCATCGCGATCGGGCTCTCGATGGACGCCGTGGCTGTCTCGCTGGCGGCGAGCGCCGGCAACCGCGCCCAGGGTCGCCGCGCCACGTTCCGGCTGTCGTTTCACTTCGGGCTGTTCCAGGCGATCATGCCGGTGGCCGGGTGGGCGCTCGGCATCACCGTCGCGCCCTACATCGAATCGATCGATCACTGGGTGGCGTTCGGGCTGCTGGCGTTCGTCGGCGGGCGCATGATCTACACCGCGTTGACGCCCGGGCCCGTGGACAGCCTCCCGCGCGACCCCAGCAGGGGGACGACGCTGGTGATGCTCTCGGTGGCGACGAGCATCGACGCGCTCGCCGTCGGCCTGACGCTCGCCATGCTCGGCAGCGGCATCTGGTACGCGGCCCTGGTCATCGGCCTCGTCACCGGCAGCCTGTCGCTCGTGGCAATCCTGGTGGGCCGGCGGGTTGGCACCGCCCTCGGCAGCCGGATGGAGATCGTCGGCGGCATGGCGCTGATCGCGATCGGGGCGCGGATCCTGGCTCAACATCTCCGGGGATGAGGGGAACTAGGGACGAGGGAAGAGGGAAGAGGGACGAGGGACGAGGGAACAGGGACGAGGGCACAGCCCACGGGACGGCCGCGGCCGGGCACCGTGAGCCGTGAGCATCGAGAAGTTGTAAGATTTGGAGGATGACTCGGTCGGCCGCTGCGGGCTGCGTGCCGCGGGCCGCCAGTTGCGCACCGCAAGTCGCAGGCCGCAGGTCGCAAGCCTGACATGTGACATGTACCACGGCGAACGTTTCAACAGCATCACGCACCTGGTGGGCGCCGCCCTGGCGCTCGTCGGCGTCGTCGTCCTGGTCATCGAGGCCGCCCTGCACGGCGGCGCGGTCACGGTCGTCAGCGTCAGTGTCTACGGCGCGTCTCTCCTGACGCTCTACACCGCGTCCGCGCTCTACCACAGCGTGAAGGGCCGGGCGAAGCAGGTCTTCCGCCGGCTCGACCACGTCGCCATCTACCTGCTGATCGCAGGGACCTACACCCCCTTCACGCTCATCGCCCTGCGCGGCCGCCTCGGCTGGTGGCTGTTCTCCGTCGTTTGGACCCTGGCCATCGTGGGAGTGCTGCAGGAGTTCCGCGAGGCGAAGAACCGGTGGCTGTCGATCGTGATCTACATCGCGATGGGGTGGGTCGGCATCCTGGCGTTCCGGCCGCTGGCCGGCGCGCTCGGCACGTCGGGCCTGGCCTGGCTGATCGGCGGCGGGATCTGCTACACGGCGGGCGTCGGGTTCTACGTGTTCGACCGGCGAATCCCGATCTTCCACGGGGTCTGGCACCTGTTCGTGCTTGCCGGCAGCCTGGCGCACTTCATCGTGATCCTCGCTCAGGTTGCCTGACCCTCCAGCCCCGCGCCGCTCATTTAACTGGTGCGGGAACGTCCAGTTTTGTATACCATTCATCCGATCATCGATCTGGACCGACCATGCAATTGACACGCGCCGCCGACTACGCCGTTCGCGTGATGATCCGCCTCGCGGACGCCGACTCCAGCGCCCGGTCCAGCCTCACCGAACTGGCGGACGCTGCCGAGGTGTCCCCCGCCTTCCTCTCCAAGGTTCTGCAACGCCTCGTCCGGTCGGGCCTGGTCGCGTCGAGGCGCGGGAAGAAGGGCGGGTTCGAGCTGCTCGATCGCGGCCGCTCGGCCACGCTGCTCGAGATCCTGCAGGCCCTCGACGGCGTGCCCGAGCTGAACGTCTGCCTGGCGGGGGGCGGATGCCATCGCAGCGAGCTGTGCGCGGCGCACTCCGTCTGGGAAGTGGCGCAGGCCCGGATGCGCGAGGTCCTTGCCGCCTCCACCCTCGAACAACTCGTCGCGGAAACCCGGGCGCGGCAGGGCGCCGCCGACCCACTCTCCTAACTTTCCACACTTGCGTGGAGTCGGCGGTTTGCGTCAGCTGCGATGCTGCGCATCGCGGGTGGCCGGGCCCCGCCCAGATGCTCAACGCAGGTGAAGGTCGAAACGAGACGCCTGCCACCTCACTTCGTCGCCGCTCGACTACCGTCCGCCTGCGCGTCGCGCTTGGCCTGCGGACGCGTCTCCTCTTTGCCGTCCCCGGCCACGGCGCAGCCGCTGTAGGGTCCCGGCAGCAGCACCGTCGCGCGCCCGGTCACCTCCACCGCGGGCCGCACCGTGCCCGGGGGATCGATCGCGGCGTGGAACCGCTCCCAGCGACTGCTGGGCAGCACGATTGGCCGCTGCTCGGCCGGGTCGTCGAGCATCCGCTTCAGGTCGGCGTCACGGAGTTCGGAGCGCTCGTCCCAGCCGAGCTTCCGATAGTAGAAGAACAGCGGGTGTCCGAAGGTGTCGTTCGGCACGAACACCCGCATGTCCGGGGCCGGGCGGCCGGCCGCCCGCTCCGCGCGCCGCACCTGGACCGCGCACTCGCTCGTCGAACGCAGCGGATGCCGTTCATCGGCAGTTCGGCGGACCACCGCCGCGTAGGCCGTGGACCGGCATGAACGCCAGCAGCATCAGCGGAACGGCCAGCCGCGCGAACCGGGGTCCCTTGTCCGCCAGGATTCCGAGCAGGAGGGCCGCCAACGCGCTCCGGAGCGGCAGCTGCGTGCCGGCCGTCACGCCGAGGTCCTCGAGCCGGCTCGGGTAGAGCAGCCCGGCGGCCGCGACGATCAGCAGCACCCCGGCGGCGGCAATCAGCACTCGCTTGAGCCAGGGCCAGGCGGAGCCAAGCCTCGCCCGCACGCCGGCGATCGGCGAACGTCGCGCGACTCCCTCCGGCTGGCTCCAGCTTCGCGATTCCGCGGGCGACGGCGTCGGCCGTCGCGCCCACGGCATAGCCCGCGGCCAGGGCGACGGGCGCCAGGAACGGATACGCGTAGTGCCACAGCTTGCTGCTGCCGAACGACATCACGACGAAGGGCAGCCAGAACCAGTACAGCACGAGCGTGCCGGCCAGCCATCGCTCGCGCACGACCCGCACGTGAATGAGTGCCGCGCCGGCGACGACCGCCCAGATCGTGCCGTTCTCGAGGAGACCGCCCGACAGGTACTGGAAGTAGCAGTACCAAGGATGCAGGTGGGCCGGGTCCAGCCAGGCATGGAAGCGCCTGACGACGTGCTCGCCGAACATGATCGACCAGATGGCATGGCCCGGCTGCAGTGACTGATAGACGAACCACGGCGCGGCGAGCAGCACCACGCCGGCGCAGACGCCCAGCCAGGTACGCCATTCTCTGAGCACCTTGGCCCGGACGGTCGCCACCTCGGCGCTGGCGGCGAGCATGACGGCCGGCATGAATGCGGCCGCGACGAACTTCGTCATGAAGGCCAGGAAGAAGTAGAAGCCCACGGCCGCGGCGTGCGCGCGCGCCGTCCCCCGCCGCTCGGTTTCCGTCCATCTGAGGTAGTGGTAGATCCCTCCCGCGTAAGCGAGCACCAGCGCGGCTTCCATGTTGTTGCCGCGCAGGCCGTGCGTGAAGATCAGGTCGTTGAACGTGTACAGGATCACCAGCGCAGCCGCGCCGCACGACCACCCCGCCAGGCGGCGTCCGAACGCGAAGACATACAGGAACGCCAGCCCCCCCAGGACCGGGTCCCAGAACCGCAGGCCGAAATCGTTGTCGGGCAGGAGGCCGAGGCGGATCGGCAGCGCGACGATCCAGAACTTCAGGGGCGGCTTCTCGAGGAACACCGTGTTGGACGAGGGCGAACTCCTCGGGTTCATCCAGTCGCCGGTTTCGACGATGCTCTCGGCGGCGTAGCTGTAGATCGCCTCGTCGTTCTCCTGGTCGACGGACTGCAGGCCGCGGAACAGCGGCGCGCAGAACACCAGGGCGACGATGAGCAGGGCGAGGACCCTGGAAAGGAGCCGCATCTCGGTCAGCCCCGCGGGCGATGGCGTCGGACGGCGAGCAGATCGAAGAAGGACCTGAAGAAGTCGCGGGCCCGCACCCTGGACCCGGGCACGTCGTGCCACGCCCGCACCGCGAGTTCGTAGATGCGCGAGCGGCGCGGCAGCTCCCCGTTGTCAGGGAGGTCCAGGTAGCGAGCCAGGATCTCCACGTCGAAGATCCACGGGCTGCGGAACGGTTCGGCGAACAGTCCCGCAACGTCGCCGGTCGGCCGGAACACCTTCGCCCCGCACTGGGTGTCGTAGACGGGGATGCCGAGGGTGAGCGAGGCGGCCGTCGCGAAGACGCGCCCGAGGTAGTGCCGCCAGGCCTTCCGCCTGATGTCGCGGCCCATCAGCAGCACCCGCGAGCCGAGAATGATCTCGACGTCGGCGCGGTTGGCCGCGACCGTGAGGAAGTCGTCGACGGCGTCGAGCGGCGTGGCGAGGTCTGCGTCCCAGAAACCGACCAGGCGCGGCGACGACTCGAGCGCCTTCAAGATTCCCTGCCGCACCGCTTCGCCCTTGCCCTGGTTGCGGTCGAGCCGCAGCGCCTCGATGGTACCCGGCGCCCGGCGCACCAGGTCGGCGTGCACTTCCGCCGTCGCGTCGCTGCTGCCGTCGTCCACGAACAGGAATCCGACGCCGGGGTGCGCGTGCACGAACGCGACGAACTCGTCCCCGTGCAGGCGGCGCGCCTCGTTGTAGCAGGGGACGACCAGGATGAGGTTGGGGCTGTTCATCCGAAATCACACGCTCCCGGGTGATTGCTCCTGTTCCAGGCACGCCCGCTGCACTTGCGGCGCGGGCAGCCTGGCGCAGATGCCGCGCTGCCGAGTCTCGTTGTCCGGAGGGGGCGACCCCACCGAGACCCGGTCCGACGACGCCGGCAGGCGCCCGCCCTCGTTGAAGGCCGGCGCGACCGCGGCCAGACAAACGGGCGGACCGGACAGGTCGCTTGGGCTCATCGACTCCGAGGCACCGTCAATGAAGGCTGCAGCCCGACGTGGGGCCGGGCAGCAGCATGATGGCCGTGGCCAGGTTGCGGGCGGGCACCATCGTGGCCGAGCGCCCGGTGCGGCGGAGGAACTGATCGTAATCATGCTGCGGCATCAGCACCACCATCTGGCTCCTCTCGTCGTCGAGGGCGGCGATCAGGCCCGCGTCGGTCCACTGGTCGTGCGAGCTCCACCCGAGATCCCTGAAGTAATAGTAGAACGGATGCTGGTAGCCCGTCGGCAGCCAGACGAAGAGCGGCGCCAGCGGCTTTCCGTGCGCAGCCTGGTAGCTTCGCACGTTGTACAGGCAGTCCCGGACGGAGCGCAGTGGATGGGGTTCCCGCCCCAGTCTCGCGGCTGCGTCGCGGTACGCCCAGGCCGGACCGGCCGCGATGAGCAGTGACGCCACGACGGCCTGCACGATCATCGCCCACTGCGCCGGCCGTCCAGCCACGAGGCGGGCGGCTGCCGTCCGCCCGGCCCACGAAATGAAGTAGCCGGCCCACAACGCGAGCGGAGGGACGAACGGGTAGAGATAGTGTGGGAGCTTGGAGGAACCCAGCGAGATGAACGCAACCGGCAGCCAGAACCAGAAGAGCAGCAGCGCTCCCTCGACCCACTCCTCCTTCAGCGTTCGCCACAGCACCACGAGACCGCCGGCGGCGATCAGCCAGAACGCGTGGGCGCGCGAGAACTCGCGGTAGACGAACTCGAAGTAGAAGCCCCACGGTTTCAGGTGCGCCGGATCGAGCCCCGTGCTGAATCGTTTGAAGACGTGCTCGCCGAGGATGATCTGCCAGAACTCCGATCCCGAGCGAACGGTCTGGTAGATGAACCAGGGCGCCGCGAAGGCAACCACCGCCGCGGCTGCCACGAGCCACACCCGCCAGGCGGCGAAGACCCGCGCGCGGGCGGCCGGGAACATGACGGCGACGGCGCCCGCGACGGCCGGCAGGAATGCCACCGCCACGAACTTCGTCATCAGTCCGAGGTAGACGCAGGCGGCTCCCGCGAGCGCCTGCGTCCACGCTTCGCGCGCCGAGCCCGCGTGCAGCCAGCGCGTGAAATGGTACATGCCGCCGCAGTAGGCCAGCACGACGGCCGCGTCCATGTTGTTCGTGCGGAAGCCGTGCTCGAACAACAGCGGCTGGAACGTGAACAGGAGCAGGGCGGCCGACAGCCCGCACCAGACGCCACCGATTTGCCGGCCAAGTGCGAACAGGTACAGGAAGGTCGCCGCGCCGAACAGCGCGTCCCAGAACCGGACGCCCGCTTCGTCGTTCGGCAGCAGCCCGGTCCGGATCGCGGCGGCCACCAGCCAGAACTTCAGCGGCGGCTTCTCGACGAAGTCCGGGCTGAGGTGGGGGACGAACGAATGGGGCGTCATCCAGTCGCCCGTCTGGACGATGCTTTCCGCAACCATCGAGTGCAGCGCCTCGTCGTTCTCGAGGTCGGCAGCGCCAAGCCCCCGGAACAACGGCCGGCCGAAGGCCAGGATCACCACCGCCAGCCAGGCGACGTGCGCGAGCCGTGTCTTCACCATGCGTCGGACTTTCATCTCTCCCGCCCGCGGCAGGCCGTCAGCCCCGCATCCCGCCCGCGCCCAGACGCTCGTCCCGCAACTCTCGCCAGAGCCGCAGCCTGAAGCGTGCGAGGTCGCGGAATGCGCGGACGATCACCGTGACGTTCGCACCCGTCGGGTGGCCCGACGTGCGGGGCAGGTGCGTGACCGGCACGTCCGCGATGACGAAGCCGCGGGCCTTGGCTCCCGCGAGCAGCTCGGTGTCGATCATCGCGCCGCTCGACGTGACGCGGACGCGGCGCAGGAGGTCGCGCCTGAACAGCTTGAAGCCGCAGTCGACGTCGCGGCACAGTCGGCCGAACAACAGCCGCACCACCACGTTCCAGCCCACGCCGTTGAGCTTTCGGAGGGCCGAATCCTGCCGGTCCACTCGATAGCCGCTGACGATCTCCGCGTCGTGCGCGCGGGCAATCAGGTGAACGAGGTCGCGCGGCTCGAACTGGTTGTCCCCGGGCAGGAACGCGATCCAGTCGAAGATGGCGGCATCGAACCCGGCGCGCAGAGACCCGCCGTACCCGCGATTCGGGAAGTGTTCGACCAGCCGGAGTTCGGGGATCCGCACCATGAGTTCGCGCACGACGTCCCCGGTTCGGTCGCGGCTGCCGTCGTTCACCGCGAGAATCTCGTGCGGCAGGCCCAAGGCGCGCAGCGCCGCGGAGACGCGGGTGATCGTGGCGCCGATTGCGCCCTCTTCGTTGAAGGACGGAATCACGACCGACACGCCCGAAACCACGGCGGCCGACTCGTCGTGGACGGGTGCGCCGAGCGGGCCGGGCGGCGCGGGCTGGCTCACTGTCTTCCCGGGAACTCGCCGGCGAGCAGAGCGATCCGGCCGGCCAGCGCATCGAGGCCGCGGCTGTCGACGACTTCGACCAGGCGGTCGTCCGCCCCACCGGGCACTCCGGGGGCCGGCACGACGAACGGCGGCAGAACGGCAGCGGCCACGCGGCGAATGGGCATGTGGGACGGGTCCGAAAGCTTGCCATGATATCAGGTCGGCCTTGCGGCTGGCGACTTGCAGCTCGCGCTCGGCGCCTCGACTCCCGAGCGTGCTGCGTGAGCCCCGAGCCTCCGAACAGCTTTCGGATTACGGGTGGCAGCCGACGCAGGTTCGCGCGACCTTCAGTCGAATCGTCGTCCCTCGCCCGGCCGGGAAGACCCCGGTCTCGCGCTGGTGGCACTTCGCGCACGGCAGGCGGTTGTGGTTCGCGACGCTGAAGACGTAATCCAGGCCGGTGTGGGTGAAGCTCGTCACGGTGAAGCTCTCCGGCGTGTGGCACCGGTTGCAGCCGGCATCCACCTGGCCGAGGTGCGGGTCCTTGTGGCAGGACCCGCAACCGCTCTGCAGCGGGCGCAGCCGGACGGCCGTTCCAGTGCCGGACGGGAAGGCCGCCGTCTCCCTGGCGTGGCACTTGGCGCACGGCGTGGTGCGGTGCTTGCCGGTGAGCGCGAAGGCGGCCGTCTCGTGGCTGAACCCCGCCGGCGCAAAGCGCGGGGCGTCCACCGTATGGCAGCGCTCGCACGCGGTGCCGACCTGGCCGAGGTGGACATCGGCGTGGCACGTGGCGCAATCGGGGGACGGGGGAGGGGTTGGCTTCGGCTTCGCCGACCTGGCCGCCGAAGCCTCGGACGGCCCCGACGGCGACGCGGACGCGCGCACGTGGCAGCGTTCGCACGCCAGCCCCTGGTGGCGGCCGCCGAAGAATTCGGGCTTTCGCGGGTGAGAGAAGCCCGCGATCTTGAACGTCGTCGGGCGGTGGCACGCGTCGCAGGCGAGGCCGAGCTTGCCCGCGTGCTGGTCCTTGTGGCACGAGACGCAGGCGGGGCTCGCGCCGCCGAAGTCGAGCACGGTCTTACTGGTTCTCACGACGTCGGCCCCGGGCAGCCGCGTGTGGCACTGGCGGCAGGCGAGCGGCGCGTGCTTCGCGTCCAGGGGGAAGCCGGTTTTCGCCCGGTGATCGAACCGGGCCTTGCGGAACGAATCCTCGGTGTGGCACTCGCGGCAATCGTCCTTGATGCTTTCGCGGTGCACGTTGGCGTGACACGACGAGCAGCGGTCGAAGCGGAGCGGCGTCTTGACGCCCGAGACGTGGCAGCTCGCGCAGGCGACGGTTCGGTGGGCGCCTGCCAGCGGGAACGCCGTCTTCGCGTGGTCGAAGCCGGCGACGGCCGCCCAGCGTTCGGTGGTGTGGCACGTCCTGCACGACGGCCAGAGCGCCTTGCGGTGGGGCGACTCGTGACAACTCGAGCACTCGTCGAACCGCAGGCCCCTGAAGACGTTCTCCTTGTGGCATTTCTCGCACGCGACACGCTGGTGCGCGCCGGTGATGGCGAATCGGGCGCGCGCGTGATCGAACCGTTCACGCGTCCGCTTGAACGCCAGTTGCGGCGAGTGGCAGGTGGTGCAGTCCTTGCCGAGCGAGGCCTTGTGAGGATCCTGGTGGCACGACTGGCAGGCCGATGTCACCTTCAGGAAACTGCGGGTCTTGTGGCAGGACGCGCAGGTGGTGGTGGCCTGGGCGTGCAGGCCTTCGAGTGCGTACCCCGTCTCCGCCGCGTGGTCGAACGTCTTGCGGTCGAGGCGGCGGAGGTCGGTCTCGACGCCCCGGTGTTCCTGGTGACACGTCGCGCACGCGTCCTTCAACGCGCGGTGGACGCCGGTCTTGCGCGCGATCCGGTCGGCGATCGGCTTGTGGCAGGTCAGGCAGCGCTCGGCCGTGATCGCGCGCGCCGCGTCGTGGCACTTGCTGCAGTTGGTGATCCCCTCGAGCGCCGCGTGCGCCCGGCTGAGCGGGCCGGGCGACACCTGCACCTGGGGCGCGGCAGCCGCCGCGCGCGGCGCCGCCCACGGCGCGGCCAGCAGGACCAGCGCAAGGAGCCGCCCCCCTCGGGCCGCACGCCGCAAGCCCGCCCCCCGCCCGCTCATCCTCATCGTGACGGGCTAGGCCGCGAACGAAGGGTTGGCCGACGGTTGCGGCAAGTTGGGTTGCGACACGGCCGGGGCCTCGCCCGCCGTGGTCCCGCCGGTGTCGACGGTCGCCGGCACCTCGGGCTCGGGCGGCGCGGCGGGCCGCTCCGGGAAGTGCTCGTCGTACCAGAGGCGGTAGTGGTGGTGGGCCCAGTGCCGGTCCACCAAGCCGGTGACCATGCCCGGGAGGCCGACGCGGGTGTCCGGGTTGACCGTCGCCATGAACACGTGGCCGAACACGAGCGGCGTGGCGAGCGTCGCCAGGCTGAAATGCACGAGCCACGAGACGTAGGCCGGTCCGAGGAACCAGATTGTCAGGCCGGTCGCGATGTAGATCGGGTAGGTGAGGTTCAGCACGATGAAGTTGATCTTCTCGGCCGCGTTGAACTTTCCCTGTTCCGGCAGCGAGACGCGCTGCGACACCATCGCCACGCCCATCAGCGCCAGCCACTTGAAGTCGTCCACGCTCCAGGTCCATGCGCGGCGCACGTTGTCGAGGTGGTGGGCGAAGTCGCGGCGATGCCAGAGGATGGTCGCCAGGGGAAGCACGGCGAGGCACACCCCGGAGCTGCGGTGAACCCACGACACGAGTTGGCGCAGCGGGCGCGTCGGGTCGGGGTTGTAGACCAGCACCAGGAGCAGGGCGGTCAGATAGCAGACCTTGAACGGGATTGCGAGCGCCCAGTGGAGATGCCGTTCGCACGCCCGGAATCGCAGGATGGTGTTCGGATCAGAGGCCACGCGACACTCCTCACGCATATCCACGGCGAGGGGGCGCGTCGCGGCTGGGTGTGGAAAGACGGAAGTATTTGCCCCTTGTCCAGCACAGGCCGTGCCAGGTGAGCCTTGCGGGAATCGTCCCCGCCACCGGCGCCTCTCAGCCGGGGCCGAGACAAGCCTGCGCCGCCGGTTACAGGACTGCAATCGGTTCGTGGGCTGATGGGTGTCGTGATTCAACACAGGCAGGGTTCACGGTTTCCCCCCGGCTCGGTCACTACTGAGGTGCCTGCCGAGGAGAAGATCCGCTACAGTGGAGGAGAGAACGGCGTTCGCTACCGCCCGGCGGCAGTCCCCGGAGTGGCGGCTGACGCGTCGAACGACCCGGCGGGCAGCCCAGCCGTGCCAGCGGATCCTCGGGGCGGCGCGGGTCGGGTTGAAACAGGCTTCCTCGCGCAGTTGACCAGTTCCAGGCGCATGACCACGTTCCGCACGATCCTCCGTTTCGCCGCGCTCGCGGCTGCCGTCGCGTCCGTCGCGTCGATCGCTTCGGCGCAGGCGGACCCGGTCAGCTGGTCGGCGAGCACCAAGGCCACGAGGGTGAGGCCGGGCGGCTCGTTCTCGGTTCAGGTGGTGGCCGCGATTGCCGACGGCTGGCACCTCTACTCGATCTCGCAGGCGCCGCCCCCCATCGCCACGCGCATCACGGTGGCGAAGGGGCAGCCGTTCACGACGGCCGGCGCCGTCGTCGGCCCGCCGCCGCACACCGCCTTCGACCAGAGCTTCGGCATCGACACGGAGTTCTACTCCGAGAACGCCACGTTCACGCTGCCGGCGAAGGCCGAGGCGAACGCCCCGGCTGGCAGGACCCTGGTGAGGGTGCAGGCCTACTACCAGTCGTGCAACGACACGATGTGCCTGCCGCCCAAGACGGTTCACATGGAAGTGCCCGTCGAGGTGGCGGGCGCGCCGATCGAAGCCGCGGCGGTCCCGCCCGCTCCGGCCCCGCCCGCTCCGGCCGCGCCCGCTCCGGCCCGCGCGACTGCCGCTCCGATCGCCGAGGCGTCTTCGGGGCGCACCCCGTCAGCTTCGTCCGTCTGGGCGGGCCAGGCGGCGCCCGTCCAGCGGCAAGGGTCGGTCTGGTCGTTCATCTGGCTGGCGATGACGGTCGGCGCACTCTCGCTGCTCACGCCGTGCGTCTTCCCGATGGTGCCGATTACCGTCTCCTACTTCACGAGCCACGCGGCCGGCAGCCGCGGCCGGGCGATCGGGCAGGCGACGACCTACATGCTGGGCATCATCCTGACGTTCACGGCGCTCGGCATGGCGATGGCGCTGCTCGTCGGCGCGACGAGCCTGAATCGCTTTGCGGCGAACCCGTGGGTCAACCTCCTCATCACCGGCATCTTCGTCGCGTTCGCGCTCAGCCTGTTCGGCGTGTTCGACCTCGGCCTGCCGGCGTCGCTCGTGAACAAGCTCGATTCGCTCACCCGGAAGCGGGGCGGCAGCCAGACGCTGGCGACGCTGCTGATGGGGCTGACGTTCACGCTGACGTCGTTCACCTGCACGGCGCCGTTCGTCGGCACGCTGCTGGTCATGGCGGCGGGCGGCGACTGGCAGTGGCCGCTCATCGGCATGCTCGCGTTCTCCACGGTCTTCGCGCTGCCGTTCTTCGTGCTCGCGCTCATGCCGCAGTGGATGGCGTCGCTGCCCAGGTCGGGCGGCTGGCTCAACTCGGTGAAGGTGCTGATGGCCTTCCTCGAGGTGGCGGCGGCGATGAAGTTCCTGTCGAACGTGGATCTCGTCTGGGGCTGGGGCGTCTTCACGCACGACGTGGTGCTGGCCTCGTGGGTCGTCATCTTCCTGCTGATGGCGATCTACGTGCTCGGCCTGTTCCGCTTCGCGCACGACGCGCCGGTCGGGCACGTGGGCATCGGCCGGCTCGCGACGGCCCTGGTGTGCGGGACGGTCGGCGTGTGGCTGGTGACGGGGCTCGCCGGCAAGACGCTCGGCGAGCTGGAAGCCTTCCTGCCGCCGCCGCCAGAGTCGCTGAAGTCGGGTGTGGCCACGTCGAACGAGCTGCCGTGGATCATGAACGACTACGGCCAGGCGCTGGCGGTGGCGAAGCGGGAGAACAAGCGGATCTTCGTCGATTTCACCGGGTACACCTGCACCAACTGCCGGTGGATGGAATCGAACATGTTCCCGCGCGAAGAGGTCCGCCGGGCCATGTCGGCGTTCGTGCTGGTGCGGCTCTACACGGACGGCGAGGGCGAGATCTTCCAGAAGCAGCAGCAGCTGCAGCAGGAGAAATACAAGACGGTCGCGCTGCCCTACTATGCGGTCGAGAGCGCCGACGGCAGCCCGCTGACGAGCTTCCCCGGCCTCACGCGCGACCCGGCGCAGTTCCTGGCATTCCTGCGAAAGGCAAACGAGTAGCGCTCTATGACGCACCTCCTCCTCGGGCTCGACATCGGCAGTTCCTTCGTCAAAGCCGCGATCGTGGATGCCGACACCGGCCTCCTCGTCGCGCAGGCATCATCGCCCGCAACCGAGATGGCGATCGACGCGCCCAGGCCGGGCTGGGCCGAGCAGGACCCGGCGGTGTGGTGGACGAACGCCGTGGCCGCCACCCGGCAGGCGATCCAGCGGTCGAGCGCGCCCGGGTCTGCGATCCGGGCGGTCGGCGTGTCGTACCAGATGCACGGGCTCGTCGTCGTGGACCGTCACCAGCAGGTGCTGCGGCCGGCGATCATCTGGTGCGACGGCCGCGCGGTGGAGATCGGGGAGCGCGCCTTCGAACGGATCGGGCGGCTGTCGTGCCTCGCGCGCCTGCTCAACTCTCCGGGCAACTTCACCGCGTCGAAACTTCGCTGGGTGAAGGAATGCGAGCCCGATGTCTTCGCCGCGGTGGACAAGGCGATGCTGCCGGGCGACTACATCGCAATGCGCCTGACCGGACGTGCGGCGACGACCGCGTCGGGCCTGTCGGAGGGCATCTTCTGGGACTTCCTCGACGGGCGCGTGTCGCAGGACGTGCTCGACGTCTACCAGTTGACCGCGTCGATGATCCCGGAGGTGGTCCCGACCTTCGGCGACCAGGGCGCCGTCGGCGACGCCGCGGCGGCGGAACTCGGGATCTCCGCCGGGACCATGGTGGCCTACCGGGCGGGCGATCAGCCGAACAACGCCTTCTCGCTGAAGGTGCTCGAGCCGGGCGAGGTGGCGGCCACCGCCGGAACCTCGGGCGTGGTCTACGGCGTTGGAGATCGCGCGCAGTGGGACACCGAGTCGCGCGTCAACACGTTCCTTCACGTGAATCACCGCCCCGGCGCGCCTCGGTACGGCGTCCTGCTGTGCGTGAACGGCACCGGCTCGCTCTACAGCTGGGCGAAGCGGACGATGGGCGCCGACCTCAGCTACGACGGGATGAACCAGTTGGCGCTGGAGGCGCCGATAGGAGCCGACGGCGTGGTGGTGCTGCCCTTCGGCAACGGCGCGGAGCGGACGCTGTCGAACCGCAATCCGGGCGCGGCGATCCTCCACCTCTCGTTCAACCGGCACACGCGGGCCCACCTCTTCCGCGCCGCCCAGGAAGGCGTGGTGTTCGCGCTGAACCACGGCATGGACATCATGCGCGAGATGGGGGTGGACGTGCGGGCGGTCCGCGCCGGGCGGGCGAACATGTTCCTCAGCCCGCTCTTCGCCCGGGCGTTCGCCGACACCTCGGGCGCGGTCGTCGAGTTGTTCGAGACCGACGGCGCCCAAGGAGCGGCGCGCGCGGCGGGCGTCGGGGCTGGCATCTTCCCGACGGTGGCCGACGCGTTCGGCGGGCTGCGCGCGTGCGCGCGCTACGAGCCCGACCCGAAGACGGCGCCGGGCTATCGCGCGGCATACGACTGCTGGCGCGAAACGCTCACGAGGTTCGTGGCGGACGGCCCGGGGCTCGAGGGCTGAACCGGCCGCCACGCGGCCCTATGCTTCGGCCAGCAACCTGCGTTCGCCGGTGAGCGCGCGGAGGGGGGCGGCGTCCTGGACGACTTCGAGCGTTCCCAGATACTCGCCCTGCGGGCTGCGGACCGGGAAGTAGCGGATGTGGACGAAGCGGCCGCCCATCTCGATCCAGAACTCGGCGACCTTCCGCGTGCCGGCCTTGAAGTCGGCCAGGATCTGGTTTACCAGGTGCACGCTCTTCTGCGGGTGGCAGTTCTGCACGGCGGTGCCGATCACGCCGCGCGTCCTCGGGAAGATCTTGTCGCCGTTCTCGTGCGAGAAGTAGCGGACCTTGTCGTCCTTGTCCACGAACGACAGCTCGACGGGCAGCGTGTTGAGGATGGCCGCCATCACGTCGCGCTCGACGCCGAACGACAGGTCTTCGACGCCGCCGGCCGCGACGATGCGCTCGGCCAGCGCGTAGTACTTCGCGCGGGTGTCTGGCCCCACCGACCCCTCGACAGCCTCGATGCCGGCCACGACCCCCTGCGCGTCGGCCTCGCTCATGACGCGCCGCGCCATCGGGTAGAGGATGTCGTTCTCCTTCCAGAAGTGGTTCTTCATGAGCGACGCGTAGGCGGCGAACGTCTCGCGCAACCGGTCGAGGACCGAGGCGTCCCCGGCGATGTACTCGTCGATCAGTTGGACGAGCGACGGCAGGATGTGCCGGTTCTGCTCGTGCTCCATGAGCATGACCGCCAGCGGCCCTCCGTGGCGCGGGATGCCGCGCTGCTCGACCAGCGGAAACAGGTGCTCCTCCTCCTTGCGGTTGTGGCAGCCGTCCACGTACTCCGTGAAGTACCGCGCCGCGTCGCGCAGAAGATCTGCCGGTGGCGCCCCGGGCCCGGCCAGCGCCCGCTCCACCGCCTCGAACACCTTCTCCGTCGTCTGATGGTCGTTCATCAGCAGGTCTGACCACTGCTCGGACATGATTCCTCCGGAATGCGAACCGACGAGTTGTGCGGTCGACGATCCCGTCAGTCGAAGATACACGTGAATCGGCCGTTTCAGCATGGGGTGTCACCCTGTCCTGGGCTTATGACGCACGTCATAAGACCGACCGACAGCCCTCCGACCTGCGATCTGCCGCTCCTGTCGAGGATGTCCCGCAGGGTATACCCTGGGGGATGCTGGTCCGTGCCGAGTGTGCGGGCCGCCCGGCACATGCCGCGGGCCGGCGGTCGCCGGCCGTGGGTTTGGCCGCCGGCTCGACCCGTGGTCAAATAGGGCCGCGGAGGCTGGTCGCCCGCCCTGGAGGAGATTGTGAGACGCTTCAACCTGGTCCTTGGATTCGCCCTCGTCCTCGCGACGTCTCTTCTGACGCTTCACGCGCAATCCGGCGGCTCCGGCTCCCCGAAGCCCGCAGCCGCCGCGGCGCCGGCCAAGCCCGACACCAAGGCCGCAGCCGGTCCGAAAGACCTGCTCACGCCCGGCACGTTCTCGGGCCTCGAGTGGCGCAGCATCGGGCCGGCGGTCACGTCCGGCCGCGTGATTGACATCGCCGTCCGCCCCGACCATCGCGCCACCTGGTACGTCGCCACGGTCGGCGGCGTCTGGAAGACCGAGAACACCGGCATCTCGTGGACGCCGGTCTTCGACTCGCAAGGGTCGTTCTCGATTGGCTGCGTCACCATCGATCCCAACAACCCGCACGTTGTCTGGGTCGGCACCGGCGAGAACAACAGCCAGCGCAGCGTTTCCTACGGCGACGGCGTCTACCGTTCGAGCGACGACGGGAAGACGTGGGAGAACCTGGGGCTGAAGGAGTCGATGCACATCGGTCGGATCGTCGTCGACCCGCGCGATTCCCAGGTCGTCTACGTGGCGGCCATGGGACCGCTGTGGTCGCCCGGCGGGGACCGGGGCCTCTACAAGACCACGGACGGCGGCAAGACGTGGAAGGCCGTGCTCACGATCAGCGAGAACACGGGCGTCAACGACGTGGCGATCGATCCCCGGAACCCCGACCTCGTGTACGCGGCCGCCTACCAGCGGCGACGCCACGTCTGGACGCTCATCGACGGCGGGCCCGAATCGGCGCTCTACCGGTCTGCCGACGCCGGGGTGACCTGGAAGAAGGTCGAGAACGGGCTGCCGAAGGAGGACATGGGACGCATCGGCCTGGCCGTCTCGCCGGCGAACCCCGACGTCGTCTACGCCGTCATCGAGGCGGCGAACGAGGCCGGCGGCTTTTTCCGTTCGACCGATCGCGGCGCCAGCTTCGAGAAGATGAGCGGCTACGTGTCGGGCGGGCCGCAGTACTACAACGAACTGGTGGCCGACCCGAAGCAGGTGGACCGCGTGTATGCGATGGACGTCTACCTGCAGGTGACCGAGGACGGCGGCCGCACGTTCAAGCGGGCGGGCGAGCGGTGGAAGCACGTGGACAACCACGCGCTGTGGGTCGATCCGGCGGACACGAGGCACCTCGTCAACGGGAACGACGGGGGCGTGTACGAATCGTACGACCGTGGCTACTCGTGGGAATTCAAGGCCAACCTGCCAATCACGCAGTTCTACCGGGTGGACGTCGACGATTCGCAGCCGTTCTACTACGTCTACGGCGGCACCCAGGACAACTGCTCGCTCGGCGGTCCCTCCCGGACCGCGACCACGGACGGGATCACGAACGATCGCTGGTTCGTGACCACGACCGGCGACGGCTTCGTCAGCCGCGTCGACCCGCAGGACCCGAACATCGTGTACGCCGAGTCGCAGAATGCGGGCGTCGTCCGCTTCGACCGGCGGACGGGCGAACAGATCGACATCCAGCCGCAGGCAGGCAAGGGCGAGCCGCCGCTGCGCTGGAACTGGGACTCGCCGCTGATCGTCAGCCCGCGCCTCCACACCCGGCTCTACATCGCCGCGCAGCGGGTGTTCCGGTCGGACGACCGCGGCGATTCGTGGACGCCGATCAGCGGCGACCTCACGCGCCAGATCGATCGCAATGCGCTGAAGGTGATGGGCCGCGTCTGGAGCGTCGACGCGGTGGCGAAGAACACGTCCACGTCGTTCTACGGCAACATCGTGTCGCTGGCGGAATCGCCCCTGAGGGAGGGCCTCATCTACGTCGGGACCGACGACGGCCTCGTGCAGGTGACCGAGGACGGCGGCAAGGCGTGGAGGCGGGTCGAGAAGTTCCCGGGCGTTCCCGAGAACGCCTACGTCTCGCGCCTCGAGCCCTCGCCGCGCGACGCGGACACGGTGTACGCGGCGTTCGACAACCACAAGATGGGTGACTTGAAGCCCTACCTGCTGAAGAGCACGGATCGCGGCCGCACCTGGGCATCGGTGGCGGGCAACCTGCCGGAGCGGGGGTCGGTGTACGTGGTCGTCGAAGACCCCGAGAAGCCGAACGTGCTGTTTGCCGGGACCGAGTTCGGCGTGTTCTTCACGCTGGACGGCGGCAAGGCCTGGGTGAAGCTCGAGGGAGGGCTCCCGACGATTGCCGTTCGCGACATCGCCATTCAGAAGCGCGAGCACGACCTGGTGATCGCCACCTTCGGGCGGGGCTTCTACATTCTCGACGACTATCGCCCGCTCACGCTCGTCACGCCGGAGTCGCTGGCGAGCAACGCGGTGTTCCCCGTCCGCCAGGCCTGGATGTTCGTGCCGTCCTCGCCCTACGGCTGGCGCGGCAAGGGCTTCCAGGGCGAGTCGTTCTACTCGGCCGACAACCCGCCGTTCGGCGCGGTGTTCACCTACTACCTGAAGGACGCTCTCGAGACCAAGCGGAACGCCCGCCTGGCGCGGGAGAAGAAGACGGTGAAGGAGGGGGGGGCCATCAGCTATCCGCCGTGGGACGCCCTCCGCGCCGAGGACCGCGAAGAGCCGCCGACCATCGTCCTGACGGTGACCGACGAGGCCGGCAGCGTGGTCCGGCGGCTGACCGGCCCGACCGGCGCCGGCTTCCACCGCGTGGCCTGGGACCTGCGCTATCCGCCGGCGGATCCATCCACGGCCGAGCCGTTTGCCTACCACGACGACGACCTGTTCTCGTCGCCGCCGATCGGGCCGATGGTGTCGCCGGGGACCTACCGCGTGTCGGTCGCGGCGCGCGTGGACGGGCAGTTGACGCCCCTCGGCGACGTCCAGACGTTCCAGGCCACGCCCCTCCGGACCGCGTCGCTGCCGGCGCCAGACCGCGCCGCCGTGCTGCAGTTCGAGCAGAAGACGGCCCGGCTGCAGCGGGCGGTGCTCGGCGCATCCGAGGCGGCCAAGGAGTTGCGGAAGCAGCTGACCCTGATCGAGCGCGCGGTGGACGATTCGCCGAAGGCCGACCAGGCCCTCCGGGCCGACGTGCGGCGGATCGAGAACCGCGTGCGCGACCTCCAGGTCGCGCTGGACGGCGACCCGGTGATGCGGCGTTACAGCGAGCCCACGCCGCCCTCGATCGTCGAGCGAGTGCAGGGCATCGTGGCCGGGCACTGGACGTCGATGTCGGCGCCAACGGAAACGCACAAGCGTTCGTATCAGATTGCGAGCGAGCTGTTCGCGCCGGTGCTCGAGCAGCTGCGGACGATCGTCGACGTGGACATGAAGGCGCTGAGCGACAGGCTCGAGGCGGTCGGGGCGCCGTGGACGCCCTGCCGCGTGCCGAGATGGACGCCCGAGCAGTAGCGGAGAGACGCGGTGAGTAGCCTCGCGACGCCGACCGGGGCCTGGCGTCGGTGGACGACCGGGCCGCGCGGATGGGCCCTGGCCGCCGCGTTGCTGGCAGGGCTCGTCTTCGATGCCAGCTGGTGGCAGGTGGGCCGCTGGCGGGATGGCGTCCGCCTGCGCGAGCTGCGGGGCGACGTGCGGCTTCATCTCTCCGCGCAGAGCCTGGCGCTGGCGGCGGCCATCGAGCGCCGGATGACGCTGCTGACGGGGCTCCTCGCCTTCGTGGAGCTCGAACTGGGCACGCCCGAGTTCGCCCGCGACTTCCCGCTGTACGCGGCACGGCTCCACGACACGGTGCCCGGCGTTCGGAACCTGGCGGTGTCGCGCGGTTCGGTGTACGAATTCGTCTACCCGGTCCCGGGCAACGAGCGCGTGCTCGGCTACGACCTCATGGCCGACCAGCGTCCCGAGGTTCGCGAGGACGCGAGGCGCGCCCTCGAGGGCACCGCCGCGGTCGTCAGCGGGCCGCTCGAACTGGTGCAGGGCGGCACCGGGTTCATCGCGCGGCGCGCCGTTCGCCACGAGGGACGGGTCTGGGGCCTGGTCGTCGTCGTGGTCGATCTCGACCCGATTCTCAAAGAAGCCGGCTTCGGGAGGCCGGTCGGCGACCTCGACGTCGCGGTCCGGGCCGTCGGCGGCCGCGCGTTCGTGGGCCGTGACGCCACGTTCGCCGCCGATTCGGAACGGCTGCGGATTCCGCTGCCGGGTTCTCCCCTGGAGATAGCCGGACGACCGGCCCGAGGGTGGGACGTGCGGCTGGCCGGGGAGCGGCGATTGTGGACCGCGGCCGGCCTCGTCCTTTCCCTGGTCCCGATGGCGTTCGTGTTCGTGCTCACGTGGCGGCAGCGAGTGCGGGCCGCCTACCACAGGGAAACCGAGCGGCTCGTCGAGGAGCGCACCGCCGCACTGGCCCGCACGTCGGTGATTGTCGAGAACAGCCCGGTGGTCCTCGTGCGATGGCTGCCCGGCGAAGGCTGGCCGGTCGATTACGTCTCGGACAACATCGCGCAGTTCGGCTACGCCGCCGCCGACTTCCACTCGGGCCGCCTCCGATGGGCGGACATTCTCGCCCCCGAAGACCGCGTGCGCATGGAGGAAGAGGCCGCCCGGGACCGCAAGGCGGGGCTGCGGCGCACCCGGCGGGAATACCGCATCGTCACGGCGGACGGGGGCGTGCGGTGGATGGAAGACCGGACGTCGACCGTGGACGCGGGCGACGGCCGCCTGGTCCGGCAAGGCATCGTGATCGACGTCACTGAGCGCAAGCAGCGCGAGGATGCGCGGCGCGAGGCCGAAGGCCGCCTGCGCGGGATCCTCGACCGCGTGCAGCTGCTCGCGGTCATGGTGGACGTCCACGGGCGGGTGACCTTCTGCAACAGCCACCTGCTGCGCGTCACGGGCTGGACGCGCGAAGAAGTGGTGGGCCGGGACTGGTTCGAACTCTCCGTTCCCGAGGCGGAGCGGGAGAGTTCCCGCCGCGCGTTCGACCGGGCGCTGGCCGAGGGCAGCAACGAGGCCAGCGTGGAGATCCCGGTGATCACCCGCGGCGGCGGCCTGCGGCAGGTGGTCTGGGACGGCGTCGTCATCCACGACGGCTCGGGGGAAGCCATCGGCGCCGCGAGTTTCGGCCGCGACATCACCGAGCAGCGGCAGCTCGAGAACCAGTATCGGCAGTCGCAGAAGATGGAGGCGGTCGGCCAGCTGGCCGGAGGGATCGCCCACGACTTCAACAACCTGCTGCAGGTCATCGCCGGCTACGCCAACCTGGTGCTCGAGGACCTGCCGGCCGGCGCCCCGCTCTTCGGCGAGATCTCGGAGATCAAACGGGCGTCGGACCGCGCCACGAGGCTCGTCCGCCAGCTGCTCGCCTTCAGCCGCCGGCAGACGATGGAGCGGCGCCTGATCGAGCCGAACGCCACCATCGGCCCCCTGCTGCAGATGCTGCACCGCGTCATCGGCGAGCACATCGAACTGGATTTTCGGCCGGGCGACGGCCTGCCGTGGGTGAGTGCGGACCCGGGACAGATCGAACAGGTGCTGGTGAACCTCTGCCTGAACGCGCGCGACGCCATGCCGGGCGGCGGTCGCATCACGATCTCGACCGGCCTCGAGGTGGTCGGGGAGGAGTTCTGCCGCCGTCACCCGTGGGCCAGGGCGGGCGAATTCGTGGTGATCGAGGTGTCCGACACCGGTCCCGGCATCCCGCCCGAGATTCTCGACCACATCTTCGAACCGTTCTTCACGACGAAGGAGGTCGGCAAGGGCACGGGGCTCGGCCTGGCGACCGTCTACGGGATCGTCAAGCAACACGAGGGCATGATCGACGTCACCCCGCGGTCCGGGGGAGGCACGTCGTTCAAGATCTTCCTGCCGGCGACGCGCGAAGCGGCGCACGTCGAGGAACCGTCCCGTGCGGCCGACCTGGGCCCGGTCGGCCACGAGACGATCCTGCTCGCCGAGGACGAGGAACTCGTGCGCAGCCTGGCCCTGCGCGTGCTCGAGCACGCGGGCTACCGGGTGCTGGTGGCGAGGGACGGCGCCGAGGCCATCGCGCTGGTCGAGTCGCGCGGCTCCGAGATCGATCTGGCGCTGCTCGACGTGGTGATGCCGAAGGCCAACGGGCCCCAGGTGCGGGCGAGGATCCGCGACATCCATCCGGGGATGGCGGTGCTGTTCTGCAGCGGGTACAGCCGGCAGATGCTGCCCGGGAGCGTCGTGCCCGACGACGAGAACATCGAGTTGCTGGTGAAGCCGTACGCCCCGCGCGTGCTGCTCGACCGCGTTCGCGCGGCCATGACGCGCCGCGCCGAGGCGCGACGCCATCGACGGGCCGGGGCAGCCACCGCGGGCGGCGAGTGAGAACCCGGTGCGCCGGGCCGCTTCATTTCTTCGTTCCCGTCACCTGCCGCCGCACCTTGTCGACGTCCCGGTGGAAGACGAACAGCGGGTCGGCGTTGGCGGCCTTCGTGGTGAAGTTGAACTGCTTGCCCCCGCGCTGCTTGATCCTCAGGTTCTTCTTCAGGTAGTCCACTTCGAACGCCTCGACGTCCGCGAACTTCATCGTGAACGCATCGTCCTTGTTCGACGTTTCGTAGCGGATCCCCTGCGGGTCGGCCACCAGGCGGCCTTCGCACGACCCTATCCCGTGCTTGTGGACCACGTCCACCGACGCGTCCAGCCGGACTTCCTTGAACTTCACCATGACGTCGGCCGGGCCCGCCGCCACCTCGATGCCCGCCGAATAGCCGTCGAAGCCATCCGCGGTGAGGTTCAACTGATGGCGGCCGGGCGCGAGGTTCTTGGCGGTGACCGGGGTATTGCCGATGAACTGGCGATCGATGAACACCATGGCCGCCGGCACGTCGGCGTCGATGTGCAGTTCGCCGGTCGTCGGGGCCGACGGTTCGGGCGCCGCCGCCGGCGCGGGCGCCTCCGCCTTCCTCCTGGGACGCGGTTTGTCGCGCGCGGCGTCTGCCGCCGGGGCCGGCGGTTCGGGAACTGCCGCGGCCGGGGCCGGCGCCGGAACGGAGGAGCGCGGGGCCTCGGCGGAGGGCGCACGTTCGGCGGGCTTGCCCTCCCAGAGCATCGGGAGGAGCCAGGCCGCGGCCGCGACCAGCACGGCCAACGCGCCGACGATGACGACCAGCCGCCTCCCGTGGCCGGGGGCCGATGACGCGTCGTGTTCGGAGTTCATCCTTCGCCCCTACTCCCACTCGATGGTGCCCGGCGGCTTCGACGTGATGTCGAGCGCGAGACCGCTCACGCCCGGCAGCGGGAGGATCGCCTCGCGCAGGTCCGTGATGAGCGCGGGCGGCAGCGAGGCCGGCGTCGCCGTCATCCCGCGCTGCGAGTGAATCGGCCGCACGATGACCAGTTCGCGGCCCGCGGCGTCGAGTTCGAGCGGCACGAGGACCGTGGGGCACTGCCAGACCTGGTCGTAGAGACCGTGGCGGCGGAGCCCGTCCATCACGATCGCGTCGGCCTCGCGCAGCAGGTCGAGCCGATCGCGCGTCATCCCCGCCGCCAGCGGCCGCGCGGCGCGCGGCATCGTGCGGCCCAGGTTCCAGATGCAGCGGTTGAGCCCCGGAACCTGCTTCCAGATCATCCCGCTGGCTTCGAGCAGCCGGTCCCACCCGACCTCGCCGCCCACCATCACCGGGTGCTCGTACAGACCGCAGGTCCGCCTTGACGCCGACCGAGCGAATCGGCAGGAGCAGCGTGGACAACCCATAGCGGCCGGCCACACCGGCGACCTGCGGCTCGATCTCGCCGAAGCCCTCGCGATCTTCGACGCCCTTCGAGCACAGGAGCCGGACGCCGAGGCCGGGCCCGGGGAACGGGTGCCGCCAGATCATCTCGCGCGGGATGCCGAGCTGTTCGCCGAGTTCTCGCACCTCGACCTTGTAGAGTTCCGCGAGCGGCTCGACGACGCGGCCCGCGCCGATCATCCGCTCGATCACGGGGACGCGGTTGTGGTGCGTCTTGATGGTCTCCGAACGCTTGGTGCCGCCCGTCTCGATCGTGTCCGGATAGATCGTGCCCTGCCCGAGCAGGTGGCCCTCGATGCCCAGCCGGCGCGCCTCGCGCTCGAACACCTCGACGAAGGTGTCGCCGATGATCTGCCGCTTCTGCTCGGGCTCGGTGGCGCCGCGCAGCGCCTCCAGGAACGCGTCGCTGGCATCGACGAAATGGAGGTGCTCGCCGACGCCGAGGCGGCGGAGCGTCTCGAGCACCTTCCGGCTCTCGTCCTTCCGCATCAGGCCGTTGTCCACGTGCAGCAGGTGCAGGCGATCCGGGCCGATCGCCAGGCCGAACAGCCTCGCGGCGACGGTCGAATCGACGCCACCGGAGGCGAGCAGGAAGACCGACCCGTCGCCCACCTGCGCCCGCACGCGCTCCACTTGCTCCTCGAGGTACCGCTCCATCGTCCACGACGGCTTGCAGCCGCAGATGCCGAGGACGAAGTTGGCGATCATCTCGTGGCCGTGGACGGTGTCGTCCACCTCGGGGTGGAACTGGAGGCCGTAGCGGCGGAACCGGTCCGACCCGATGGCTGCGTAGCGGTGGCCGGCACCCTCGCTCTCGCCCAACACCGTGTAGCCGAGTTCCTCGAACCCGTCGCCCACGCTGACCACCGAGTCGAAGTGGCTCATGAACACCGGCTCGACCGGCCCGAGGCCGTCGAAGAGCGGGTGCGGCCTGACGACGTGCAGGCTGGCGCGACCCCATTCGCGGCCGCCGTGCACCACCTCGCCGCCGTAGTGCTTGGCGATTTCCTGGTGGCCGAAGCAGAAGCCGACGATCGGGATGTCGAGGTCGTACATCGCCTTGGTGTAGCCCGAGTCCTCGCCGAACGAGGAGAAGCTGGGGCTGCCCGACAGGATGATGCCCTTGTAGCCCTCGAACATCTCGATCGGGTCCTCGGGCTGGCGGATCTCCGCGAGCACGTGGAGGCGGCGCACCTTGGTGGCGATCAGGTGGGCGTACTGCCCCCCGAAATCGACGACGGCGATGGTGTCGTGTCTCATCGGGTCACTTCCAGAACTGCAGGGTCAGGAGCCGGGACCGAGGGGTCAGGTCCGTTCATTCTACATTCTCGGTTTCCCATCGACCACACCCCGCGCCCGGGCAGTACCCGGGCAGGCCCTACACCTCCATGGCGCGCAGCGGCCAGCGTGATGCCGTGACGCACCAGCGACCAGCCACTAGCCACTAGCCACTAGCCACTAGCCACTAGCCACTAGCCACTAGCCACTGATCACTCCTCGACTCCTCACCACCTACTTCTTCCTGGCCGCGCGCTCGGCCTTCGCCGCCGCCACCATGTCCTTCACCTGCTTCATCAACGTCGGGACGTGGTAGGGGATGCCGTCCTTGATCGTCCACTCGATGCCGCCGCCGTGCTCGACGCGCGCCGTCTTGTCACCGGGCGCGATCGCCGAGTAGTTCGACACGGGTTTGCCGTTCACGGTCAGCACGTCCGCGCCGTACGGGTTGAGCACGTGGAGGTTTTCGAGGGGATTGCCGTTTACCACCACCAGGTCCGCGATGTAGCCCTGGCGGACCCGGCCGAGCTTGTCGTCCAGGCCGAGCAGCGTCGCGCCGTTCACGGTGGCGTGCTTGATGACCTCGAGCGGATGGAACCCCGCCTCCTCCATCAGCGCCAGTTCCTCGAGCAGGCCGAAGCCGTACAGCGAGTAGATGAACCCGGCATCGTCGCCGGTCGCGATCAGGCCGCCCTTCAGGCCGAATTCACGCAGCGCCTGCATCCACACTTGGTAGCTCTTCTTCCAGCGCGTTTCCTGCGTGCTCGTCCAGCCGAGGAAGAACGAGCCGTGGCGCTCGAGGTCCGGCTTCCAGTAGTCCTCCATCGTGGGGTGGAGGTACTCTTTGTACCAAGGCAGGTTCTGGGCGCGAACCAGGTCGCGGCCGGCCACGTAGATCGACAGCGTGGGCACCCAGGCGACGTGGTTGCGGACCATCAGCGCGAGCACGTCGGAGAGCTTCGCTCGATTCAGGTTGTCCTGGATGTAGAGTTCGCCCGCGCGTCCGAAGCGGTGCACCTCGTTGCTCGCGTTGTGGTCGGGCGGGAAGTCCTGGATGCCGTCGAGCGCCGCGTCGGCGACGCCGTAGAAGTGCTCGATCGAGGTCACGCCCAGTTCGGCGAAGTCCTTCGCCGTCGTTTCCTCCACCGCGATGTGCGTCGCGCTGCGAAGCCCGAGCTTGTGGGCCTCGTCCAGGGTGGCTTCGAGCAGGTCGCGGTCGATGCCGAAGATCTTGATCCCGTCCGCGCCGTTCTCCTTCGCCCACCGCACGCCGGCCCGCACCGTGTCCGGCGTCTCGGGCGCGCCGCCCGTTCGTCCCCGCCAGTCCGGCGTGTAGACGAGGATTCGCGGCGCCACGAGCGTGTGCGCCGCGCTGTCCGCCCGCCACTGTTTCGCCTTCTGGATGTCCGAACCGACGTCGCGCACCGTCGTGATGCCGCACGCCAGCAGCAGGTTCGCCTCGTACTGGAAGGGCTGCGGCACGCCGCCCCGCTCGTCCTGCAGGTGCATGTGGGCGTTGACGAGACCGGGCATGACGTACTTGCCGGCGGCGTCGATTACTGCGTCCGCCAGCGGTTCGTCGCGGGGCGTGGGCCCGACGCGCGCGATCAGCCCGTCGCGGACGAGGATGTCCGTCGGCCCGAACGCGGGCTTCGCGTTCCCGTAGATCACCATCGCGTTCTTGATCAGCAGCCGGCCGACCGGTTTCGCGTGGGTTGGGGCCGCCGGGGCGGACGCGTTCTGAACCCGCGCGAGCGGACCCTGCGTCGCCAGCAGAACGAGGCCCAGCGCGGCCACGATGGCCGGTCGGGTGAAGCGGGAACGAGCGCTGCTCATCTCGGGTGTCCTCCGCGCGTATGCTGACGTCCGGTCCGGCCGGGGTCAAGCGGGAAAAGGGATCGCAGGGCCTGTCCCGAGCGCGGGAGCCGAGCGGAAGGTGGCATAATCCGACGCATGGACGCGCAGCAGAGGGTGCTTTTGGTGGACGCCGGCACCGGGTTCTACCGCGTGGCGAAATACCCGGTCGGCGACTTCTTCGGCCCGGTGGACCTCGGCCTCCACCTGACCGGGCGGTTCAACAGCCTGAACATCGGGGTGGGTCTGCTGGCCGGGTCCATCCTGCCCGGTTCGAATCGCCTCGTTGTCACCGGCTTCTCTCCGTGCTGGGGAGGGTTCTACATCTCCTCGATGGGCGGGGCCGGTCTCATCTTCGACAACCTCGGGATCAACATGCTCTCGCTCGTCGGTTCGGCGGCGGCGCCGTCGGTGCTCGTGCTGAACCGCCGGCACGGCGAGGAGATCGACGTCTCGGTGGAACGGCTCGACCTGCCGCGCGTCTGGGCCTCGGGGCGCCCGGGCGTGTATGGCCTGCTCGACTACGTGCACGGGCGCTACACGAAGCGCTACGACGAGACGCCGCGCATCCTGGCGGTGGGCCCCGCCGCGGACACGACGGACTTCGGCGCCGTCGCGTCGGTGCCCATCGACGGCAACGGCCGGCTGACGCACATCGATACCTGGGCCGGACGGGGAGGCTTCGGCTCGCGGCTGCTTCGCGATCACAACATCGCCGCGATCATCTACGGCGGCACCGTCGTCGACGAGGACTTCCGCGATCGCAAGGTTGCCGACGAGTGGTTCCAGGTCCGCTTCCAGAAGCGGCTCGCGGCGAAGGACTTCGAGGCCACGACGAAGTACCGCTTCGACCCGCAGCTCTCGACCGGCGGCACGCTCGGCGTGAACTTCACCACGCTCGGCGGCGCGATGCTCTCGTTCAACTACCGCAGCATCTACTGGAGCGAACCCGAGCGCGTCGCGCTCCACAAGACGCTGGTGGTCGAGCACTACCTGAAGCAGTTCAACGAGGAGACGATTGCCGCCAAGCAGCAGCACACCTGCGGCGAGCCGTGCGCCGCGGTGTGCAAGAAGATGCGCGACGAGTTCAAGAAGGACTACGAGCCCTATGAGACGATGGGGCCGCAGTGCGGGATCTTCGACCAGAGGGCGGCGGAGACACTGGCGCACCACGCGGACGCCATGGGATTCGACGCGATCTCCATCGGCGGGGTGCTGTCGTGGCTGATGGACTGCCTGCACGAGCAGGCGTTGTCGCCCGCGGACGTCGGCGTGGATGCCCTGCCCGTCTTCTCGCCCGACGGCTTCCGTGCGGTCGAGGACTCGGCGCACAACGCCGAGCTCGGCGTCGCGCTGATCGACGCGGTCGTGTCGCGCCGCCTGGACCTCGAGCAGGGGCCGCGGCGGCGGGCCAGGCGCCTGGCCCGCACGAAGGGCCGGAAGGTCCTGGACCTGTTCGTCCACACGGCGTTCGCGCGCAAGGGATGGATGGTGCCGAACCAGTACTGGACGCCGGGCGTGCTCGCGCCGATGCCCATCACGGGCAAGTACTACATGTACTACGGGCAGGACTTCCTGGCCCCCCGTCAACTCGGGCGGCTCAACGCGGACCGGATGGTGCAGGAGCTGCTGCTGGACAACCTAGGCATCTGCCGCTTCCACCGCGGCTGGGCCGAGGACATGGGCGAGGCGATCGTCGAGGCGCTCTACGGCGCGGGCAAGGCCTACCTCGAGAAGGTGACGATGACGGCGAGCCGCATCAACAGCCGCAACTCGTCGGCCTTCTGGGAAGCCGGCCGCAACGCGGACCTCGTGTTCGAATTCCTGAAGCGGCGACGGGACGTGGGCGAGGTCCATCGCCCCGAGCTCGACGAGTGGATCGCGAAGTTCGAGAAGGACCGGCGCGAGGCGGCCGTCGACTTCTGGTACGAGATGCACAAGGGCGCGCACGAGTCCCTGCTCGAGTTCTGAAATAGGTGTCGGAGCTGTTTTTTCGGCGGGGTCGTCCAGTACCGAAAGAACTGCAATGCCCGATGGCGGTCCGGGAAACCGCTCCGACACCAGGGGTGTCCGAGGCGAGGCTCGCCAGCGCGTGGCGGAGGCCTTTCGCGACGTCGGCGAAGACCAGGGCCCGATGGTCCGCCGCGCCGCGGAGCAGGACGCCCTGACGGCTGCCATGGCGCCGCGCGTCTTCGCCCCGGATGGCGACCTGTGCGTCGCCTATATGGCGGGCTTTGCCATTGCGCACTACACCCTCTTGGGTCCGAGCGGCGGCGCCGGGCTGCCCGCCTCGGCGCTGGCCGCCCGCCTCGAGGTGCTGCGGCGCTACTACGAGTACCTCGATGGGGCGATCGCGCCGCTGGTGGACCGGGCGCCGGGCAACCGCGTGCTGGTCTCGCTCTCGGACCCGGGACCGGCGGCGTCCCGGGGACCGGGCGCAAGACCCCCGGCCGCCGGCCCGCTCGATCGGGACGTGCTCGAGCGCCTGCGGAGCCTCGGTTATGTCAGGTGACAGAGATCCCACGTTCCCATAATGGGCGCATTTTCGATAGAAACCGCGGACGAGCTGAGGTATGATTGCACTGTTCGCAGGTCTGTCTTCCCTTGGAGGGCCGGCACTTGTGAAGGCCTGATCTTCCATCGTTTATTGAGTGGGGTGACAATGAGATCCAAGATGGCGCGTGTCGTGCTTCGGTTCGCAGCGCTCGCTGCAATCACGGCTCTCGTGAATGTCGGTGTGGCCGCCGGCCAGGCGACCTCCAAGGCTGCAGCCCCGAAGGCCGCTCCGGCCGCCGCGGCGCAGACCACGCCTGATGGTTTTCACAATGCGACCCAGTTGGGCGGCTCTCGAAGCCTGATCGGCGTGATGAGGGACCTCAAGCAGTTGAAGCGCGACATGGGCACGGCCAGGACTCGCAGGCTCGTGCAGGGCTCGATCGACGCCGCCGGCACCAGCGCGGCGGTGCGCGACCAGGTCATGGAGATCCTCGTGGCGGCCGACCCGGGCACGCTGAAGGACTCGCCTTTCGCCGTCGGCGACACGATGGTCTGGATGGGGCTGAGGATCAACGGGAAGCCCGACGTCCTCCGCAACGTCCGCTGGAGCGGAAGGAAGCCCTTCCCGGCGTGGACCTTCGACGTGGACGACGGCGAGACGCTGTATCACTTCGTGCTGCCGAAGCCGTGCGGCAACCTCGCGCTGGCGACCACCGAGCGCAGCCCGAAGGCGATCGCGGCCGAGAACGCGCGCAGGGCCGAGGAAGCTCGAAAGGCCGAAGAAGCCCGCCTCGCCGAAGAAGCCAGGAGGAAGGTGGTGCCGCCGCCGCCGCCGCCGCCGCCGCCCGCGGCCGCTTCGTGCGGCGTGATGGCGACCGCGACCAAGGCAAAGGGCGGCTGGTCGGTCGCGATCGACGCGGCACAGTCGCAGCAGGGTGGTTCGCCGGCGTCGTCGATGGTCGTGCAGATCGTCGGCCCGACCGGTACTCCGGTCAGCGTGGACTACAACGGCAAGCCGGCGACCGAGATCACGCTGTCGTCGCCGTTCCAGGCCACGGTGCTTCTCAGGAAGGCCGTCGCAGGCACCTACACGGTGAAGGTCGCCTCGACCGCGGTGAATCCGAAGGCGCCGAGGAGCACCTGCGAGTCGACGTTCGCGATCGTGGCCGAGGACAAGGTGGACTTCTTCGTCGAGGGCGACTTCGGCAAGGAGCGCCGCGTCCGCGCGGTTGACCCGTCGGAGAACGCCAGCGTCACCGAGTACGGCTATTGCGCGCCGCTGGTCGGGCTGAAGTTCGGCGCCGACGTCGCGATCGCTCCCGAGTGGCGCGTGGCGCCGTCGGCCGGCGTGGCCATCAACGCGCGCAAGGCGGGCGAGTCGAGCCTCTTCGCCGAGGTCGAGCTCAACAAGTGGTTCGCCCGCAAGGGCTTCATCGGCACCGGCATCGGCGTGTGGGACTTCACCCACAGCGACACGGTCGCCGCGACGTGGCTGTTCCAGGGCGGCGCGAAGATCTGGGAAGGCGGCGCCAAGGGCAACGAGATGCACTTCGTCGTGAGCGGCCGGCTGTTCCTCGACAAGATGAGCGACATCGCGAACAACTACCAGTTCTGGGGCGGCATCCGGTACATCTTCAAGTAGGAAGCGGCCGGATCTGCAGGGTCTGTCACGGGCGCGGGAGTCTCTCCCGCGCCCGTTTTCTTTTGTCGACGGGCGGCTCGCGGCCGCGCGCGTCCTCATCCTTGCCGGCGGCGCGCGCCGGGCCAAGGGGAGTCGACGGCGTCTCTCGGCGGCCGTGGCTGGCGGTCGGCGGCCGGCCGTGTCACAATCCCGAGCGGCGCTCACGCCGGGACGGGCGCCGACCAGGAGCCGCGATGAACGCGCAGGCAAGGCGCATCGAACTTCGGTACGGTCGGACGGGCCTTCGGATAGAGGTTCCCGCCTCGCGCGCCGTCGTGCTCGAGCCGCGGCTCGTGGACGGGCTGCCAGACGAGGCGGCCGCCTTTCGAGACGCCGTCCGCAGGCCGGTCTCCTCGCGCCCGCTCCGCGAGATCGTCGGGCCCAACGACCGTCTGGCCGTGGCCATCCCCGACCTCACGCGTCCGCTGCCGTCCGAGCGGCTGCTCGGGTGGCTGCTCCGCGAACTCGCGCACGTGCCCGATCGCCAGTGGACGATCGTGAATGGCACCGGCTCCCATCGGGTCAATACCGATGCCGAGCTCCTGGCGATGGTCGGGCCCGAAGTCGTGAGGCGGTTGCGCGTCGTGAACCACTCGGCGCACGACCCCTCTGGTTTGGCGCTCGCGGGGCGCTCGCCAGACGGGAACCCGGTCTACCTGAACCGCGAGTGGCTGCAGGCCGACCGCCGGATCGTGCTCGGGTTCATCGAACCGCACTTCATGGCGGGGTTCTCGGGCGGCTACAAGGGCGTCTTCCCGGCGATGGCGGACATCGACGCGATCATGCACTATCACCGGGCCGACGTGATTGGCGACCCGCGCAGCACCTGGGGCCGGCTCGACGACAACCCGACGCAGGCGCAGATCCGCGCGAACGGCTCGCTCGCCCCGGTGGATTTCTGCATCAACGTGACGCTCAACCGCCGGCGCGCGATCACCGGCTTCTTTTGCGGCGAGGTGCTGGAGGCGCACGGGAGGGGCTGCGCCGTCGCCAGACAGACGGCGATGGCCCCGTGCGACCGGCCGTACCCGATCGTCGTCACGACCAACAGCGGCTACCCGCTCGACCAGAACCTGTACCAGGCCGTGAAGGGCATGTCGGCTGCCGCCCAGATCGTCGAGCCGGGCGGAGTCATCCTCGCCGCCGCGCGCTGCGACGACGGTTTCCCGGCGCACGGGAACTTCCGCACGCTGATGACCGGCCACGCCGGTCCCCGGGCGGTGCTCGACACGATCATGGCGCCAGGGTTCTCCATGTACGACCAGTGGGAGGCGCAGCTGCTCGCGATCATCCTGCTGAAGGCCCGCGTCGGCCTCTACAGCGAGATCCCGGACGACCAGGTGCGCGCCGCCCACTTCGACCCGATCCCCGACCTGCAGCAGCGCCTCGAGGACGAGATGCGCCGCCTCGGTCCCGACGACCCGGTCGCCGTCCTGCCGGAAGGTCCGATGACCATCCCGTATCTCGTCGGGGCGTAGCGAGCAGCGGTCGGCGGTTCAGGGTACTCCCGCCGACGGCGGACACCGGTCGTGCGTCACCGGCTGCCCACTCGCGTGTCCGTGATTCGCCGCCTGCTGGCGTATCATCTGTCCATGCTGACTCTTCAGGTGAACGTTCGCGTGAAGGCCGACCAGGTTGACGCGTTTCGCGAGGCCACCCTCGCCAACGCGAACGGCAGTCTTGCCGAGCCGGGGATCGCGCGCTTCGATCTCCTGCAGAACGAGGAGGACCCGACGCGCTTCATGCTGATCGAGGTGTTCCGCGCCAGGGACGCCATCGCCGCCCACAAGGAGACGCCGCACTACCGCGAGTGGGTGGAGCGCGTGACCCACATGATGGCCGAGCCACGGACGCGCGCCTGGTGGACCCTCGTGGATGACGGCAGTGGCAGCAACCATGCGGTTTGAGTTCGCCACCGCGACGCGGATCCTCTTCGGGGCGGGGGTCCGGCACGAGCTGCCCGCCATCGCGCGTCGCCTGGGCCGCCGTGCGCTGATCGTCCACGGCTCGTCGCCGGAGCGCGCGGAGCCGATCGCCGCGGCTCTCGGCGAGTCGGGGCTGTCGTGCGTCGAGTGGCAGGTTTGCGGCGAGCCGTCGATCGAAGCAGTCCTGGCGGGCCGCGAACTGGCCCGAGCCCACGACTGCGACGTCGTCCTCTCCGTCGGGGGCGGAAGCGTCATCGACGCCGGCAAGGCGGTCGCCGCCCTGGCGGCAAACCCGGGCGACCCCTACGACTACCTCGAAGTCATCGGCAAGGGGCAGGCGCTGCCACACGCGAGCCTGCCGTTCCTGGCGGTTCCGACCACCGCGGGCAGCGGGGCCGAGGTCACCCGCAACGCGGTGCTGACGTCGGCCCGACAGGGCGTGAAGGTGAGCCTGCGGAGCCCGCTGATGCTTCCGACGGCCGCCGTCGTCGACCCCGAACTGACGATCGGCCTGCCGGCACCGGTGACGGCGGCAACGGGGCTCGACGCGCTCGCGCAGCTCATCGAACCGTACCTGTCGGCCAGAGCGTCGCCGCTCGTCGACCCGTGGTGCCTCGACGGCATTCTGCGGGTGGTCCGTTCGCTTCCCGTGGCGTGTCGCGACGGCCGCGATCTCGCCGCCCGGGCCGACATGGCCTTCGCGAGCCTGCTCGGCGGGCTGGCGCTGGCCAACGCCGGGCTCGGGGCGGTGCACGGATTCGCCGGGCCCATCGGCGGCCGCTTCGAGGCGCCCCACGGCGCGGTGTGCGCGGCGCTGCTCCCTCACGTGTTCAGCGCGAACGTCTCGGCGCTGGCGAGCAGGGCGCCGGGCAGCGACGGCCTCGTGCGCGCCGACCGGGTCGCGCAGGTCCTGACGGGCCGGGCAGACGCGCGCGCGGGCGACGGCGCCGCGCGGCTGGAGGCGCTGCGCGAGGAGCTGGGCGTTCCGCGGCTCGCGGCCTACGGCCTGGGCGCGGACGACGTGCCTGGCCTCGTAGCGCAGGCGCGCCGGTCGAGCAGCATGCGCGGGAACCCGATCGAGCTGACCGACGACGAGCTCGCCGAGATTCTCTCCTCGGCGCTCTGACGGCGGCGCCGACGGCATCGAGCCTCGAGTCCTGCGCCGCGAGCCCCTCTACCGCGGCACCATCCACGCCAGCAGGTTCGCCTGCAGCCACGTCAGGACGCCGACCATGGCCACCATCAGCAGCGAGTGACGGATGGTGAATCGGAACAACTCCGACTCGTTGCCCACCAGCCCCGTGGCCGCGCAGGCGACGGCAATCGACTGCGGCGAGATCATCTTGCCGGTGACGCCGCCAGACGCGTTGGCGGCGACCGCCAGCAGCGGGCTCATCCCGATCCGCTCCGCGGAGACGGCCTGCAGCCGCCCGAACACCGCGTTGGCCGAGGTGTCCGAGCCGGTCATGAACACCCCCAGCCATCCGAGCAGCGGCGAGAACAGCGGGAACAATCGCCCCGTGCCCGCCAACGCCACCCCCATCGTCGTCGTCATGCCCGACGCGTTGCCGATATAGGCGAAGCCAAGGACGGCGGCGATCGTGACGAGCGGGGCGCGGAGCGAGGTCAGCGTCATCCGGAACAGCCGCCAGGCCTGGCCCGGCCGCATTCGGGCGATCGCGGCCGACGCGAGCGCCGCGATGAGAATGGCCGTGCCGGTCGCCGACAGCCAGTTGAACGCGAAGACCGAAGGGACGGGAAGGCCGGTCGTCGGGTTCTGCACCGCCAGGTGAATGAGCGGAAACGGCAGGGCCATCGTGGCCTGATCGAGCAGCGCCTTCACCGGCTTGATTCCCCAGCAGCCGACCAGCAGCGTGAGCACGATGAACGGGCTCCAGCCGCGCAGGACGTCCCTCGCGGCCGGAGGCGGGCCGGACGTCGCCTCGCGCTCGCCGTCGAAGCGAAAGATGCGCCGCGGCTTCCAGACGTGGAGAAACGCCACCAGGCACGCGATCGACACGAGCGACGACAGGATGTCGGGCAGCAACGGTCCGAGGTAGTTGGACGTCGCCCACTGGGCCACCGCGAACGATCCGCCGGACACCAGGGCGGCGGGCCACACCTCCTTGAACCCGCTCCAGCCCGCCATGATGAACACCAGCCAGCACGGGACCAGCACCGACAGGAACGGCAGTTGGCGGCCGACCATCTGCGCGATCAGGAAATCGTCGATGCCCGACACCTGACCGGCGACGACGATGGGCGTGCCGATGGCGCCGAAGGCCACCGGCGCGGTGTTGGCAATCAGGCAGAGGCCGGCTGCGTACAGCGGCTCGAAGCCCAGGCCGACGAGCATCGCCGCGGAGATGGCCACGGGCGTGCCGAACCCCGCGGCCCCCTCGAGGAAGGCGCCGAAGCTGAAGGCGATGAGCAGCGCCTGCAGCCGTCGGTCGTCGGTCAGCGACGCAATCGACTGCTTGATGACCGCGAACTGGCCGCTCTCGACCGTGATCCGGTAGAGGAAGACCGCCGCCACCACGATCCAGCCGATCGGGAAGAGGCCGTACAGCGCACCCTGGGCGGTTGCCGCGACCGCGAGGTGCACCGGCATCCGGTACACGGTGATCGCCACGCCGACCGCGATCCCCACGGTGTAGGCGCCGGCGAGGTGGCCGGGGAGTTTACGGATGGCCAGCGCCCAGAAGAGGAAGAAGACGGGGAGGGCGGCCGCGAGGGCAGAGAGGCCGACGTGTCCGAGGGGATCGACGGGCTGCGGCCACATGAAGCGGCAGCGTATCGCAAAGGGAGGGGGCCGGGCAAGAAGCGACCTAAATGAGAGACCGCGATTCTGAGTCATCTGTCTCTGTGGCGCGGGGCTTCAGCCCCGCGACCCTTCGGCAGGCTCAGGGTCGCCCCGAGCCTGCGTCGAGGGGCGATCGGCGGGCCTGAAGGCCCGCCCCACAGCCCCACGACTCACAATCGCGGCCTCCTATTTAGAATGCGACTGTCGCCGCCAGCCGCACGATCCGCTCGCCTGCGCTCGAGCGGGGCGCGTCCACGCTCAGGCTGCTACTGCGTCGGCTGCAGCGGGATGATCGTGGTCGTCACGTGCGGAGGTTCGTCGACGGACGCCTCCATCTGGCCGCGCAGGCGCCTCTCGTACGCGGCGAGCCACCGCTCGATGCGCTCGGCGCGGCGGCCCTTGTCCAGCAGTTCTTCGCGCGCGCGCTTCAGCGAGTAGTCGATCGTCTCGAGCCGCAGCTTGATCGCGCCCGCCGGCTTGTTCTCGTCGATGTCCTTGAAGCCGAAATACGGGGTGCCCGACTTCTCGATGATCTCCTCGATCGTCGCGTAGATCGGCGCGTCGTGGCCGCACTTGAAGTTCGACAACTCGACCGCGACGAGGTGCAGATGGCGGGCCGCGAACTTGGCCGCCCACATCTTCAGGTTGCTGCTCGCGGCGAGCGAGTTCTTCCAGACGTCCTGGATGTCCAGCGGGTGGCGGATCAGCCCGGCGCGCACCTCCTCGCCGAACAGGCGATCGAGGAGGTCCTCGTCGAGCGGCAGCGTGCTCTGGGAGAAGACGGCGTAGCCCAGCTTCTGCAGTTCCTCGGGGATCCCGTGGTTGAGCCCGGGATCGTGATGGTAGGGCCGCCCGAGCAGCAGGATGCCGAGCCGGTTGTCCCGTTCCAGGCCGTCGAGCGCGTCACGCGCCGCCCCGCGGACCGTCTTCTCGTAGTCGGCCAGCGTCTCTTCCGCCGCCACCAGCGCGCGGTCGTTCTCCTCCCAGGACAGGCCGAGGAGGGGGTCCCACATGTCGAACATCTGCCGGCGGAACAGCGGCTTGTCCTCCATGTTGAGGAGGCCGTCCATGTAGCTGACGCCCAGTTCGGCGAACAGGTCGCCGTCCTTGGTGAAGGCCGCGCGGACGGTCTGGGGCGTGAGCGACACGGTGGGGCAGGCGTTGCTGGCCCGCGTGGCGTAGAACCGCGACGGCAGCACTTCGAGCATCGGGAAGAAGATGCAGTCGAGCGGCGCCCGCTTGTGCTTCACCATCAGGAGGTTGTGCACGTGCGCCAGTGCGACCTTCGACGGGAAGCAGGGATCGATGGCGCCTCGCGTGGCCCCCGTCCGGTACATCTCCATGCTGGTGTAGTCCGAGAACACGATGTTCTTCGGATCGACGCCGAGGCTCTCGAGGTAGCCGGTGAAGAATGGCGCGACGGCGTAGAAGTTGAACACGCGCGGGATGCCCACGCGCAGCTTGCCGCGATGCTGGTGGAGCGACCGACGTTTTCGTGCCGACGCCGTCCACGCCCTGGCCGGCTCGGGGTCGGCCACGCCGGCCGGGTGCCGCAGCTTGAACACCTCGCGCGACGCCAGCGCCACGAGGTTCGGCGTCCGCTTCTTCACCGCGTCCTCGGCCGCCTTGATGTGGCGCATGCTCGAGACGTCTTCGGCGGCGCCCTTCTCGCAGCCCGCCACGATGAAGCGCCGGTGCGTCACGGCGTCCACGTCGGCCGCCACCTGCGCCTCGGCCTCCGCCTTCGGGCCGATCGAGACGTTGATGAACGTGCGGACGCACTCGTTCTTGCAGAAGTGACACCGCGTGTCGTCGTCGCAGCGGGTGTCGAAGGTGATCCGCTCCGCCGCCTCGAGGCCGACGAACGTCGTCTGGCGGCCCTGTTTGGCCAGCCGGATCGCTTCCAGGCCGGCGCCGATCGCGCCCGCCTCGCCGCAGTGCTCGTGCAGCACGATGTCGGGCTGCCGCTCCTGGCCCTTGAAGTTGTCGCGGATGAAGTCCACTTGCGCCTTCACGGCCGCCAGGTTGCGCTGCGTGCCGCCCTGCAGCACGAAGCGCCAGCCGAAGCGCGACAGGTTCGGGGCCTTCGCCACGTAGAGGAACACGTTCCTGGGCAGCACCGAGGCGAGGCCGGCCAGGATCTCCTCGGGCTGCCAGCCGTGCCGCTGCACGTTGGCGATCTCGGACTGCAGGAAGAGCACGCAGCCCTGCCCGAACACCGGCATCTCGCGCGCCGAGAAGGCTGCCTCGGCGAACTCCTCGACCGGGTAGCCGAAGCTCCTCGCGATCGCCTGGAGGAAGTAGCCGTTGCCGGCCGAGCACGCCGTGTTCAACCGGAAGTCCTTCACCCGGCCGTCGTGCATGACGATGATCTTGATGTCCTGGCCGCCGACGTCCACGATGACGTGCGGGTCGTCGTAGATGTGCAGCGCCGAGTTGGCGTGCGCCACCGTTTCGACCAGCGCGGCGTCGCCGGCGAAGACGTCCTTGAGGACGTCCTTGGCGTAGCCGGTGGTCACGAGGCCGCCCACGTCCACCGTCGCGCCCTGCGCCTCGATCTGCGTGCGCAGCGCGGTGAACATCTCGATCGCGTCCTCGATCGGGTTGCCGCGCGAGAGCTGGTAGGCCTTCGCCAGCACGCGGCCGTCCTCGTCGAGCAGCACGGCCTTGGTGGACGTCGACCCGGCATCGAGGCCGACGTAGCCGCGGACGTGGGTGCCGCGCTCGAGCGGGGGCGGCGTCCACGCCGGCCGCTGGTACAGCTTCCGGAATTCCGCGAGGTCCATCCCCGCCGCGCCGACGGCGGGCGCGCCGCGGCGGTGCCCCTCGTAGCCCCGCGAGAGCGCTTCCGCGAGCCGGGCCGGGCCCAGGTACTCGGTCGACGCCTCGCGCTCGCGCCGCGCGAACTCCACGCCGCCGAGCGCTCCGAAGTACTCCGCCATCGCCGGCGTCACGATCAGTTGTTCGGGCGTCGCCCCGTCGGGCACCGCCGTCCCCAGTTCCCGCCACCGATCGGGGATGTGCGCCTGCCAGGCCTCGCGGAGCGCGCGGATGAACGCGTGCGGGCCGCCGATCAGCAGCACCCCGGGCGGCAGCGCGTGCCCGCGCGAGAGCACGATCAGGTTCTGCAGGACGATGGCGTCGAAGAGCGAGGCCATCAGTTCTTCGCGCGCGACGCCCCGCTTCTGCAGGCCGTTGATGTCCGTCTCGGCGAACACCCCGCACTTGCCGGCGATCGGGTACACCTTCAGCCCGACGTACGGCATGTCGCCGAGCGTGCCCTCGGGGATCTTGAGCTTGTTCGCGATCTTGTCGATGACCACGCCGGTGCCGCCGGCGCACTTGTCGTTCATCGACACCGTCTTGCGCGACCGCCCGCCGACTTCCTCCTCGAAGATGATGATCTTCGCGTCCTGGCCACCGAGCTCGATGATCGTGCGCGCCTCGGGGTGGCGGCGCTCGGCCGCCAACGCCACCGCGGCCACTTCCTGGACGTAGTGGGCGCCAATCAGCTCGGCGTACGCCGTGCCGGAGGCGCCGGTGATGAAGGCGCGCGCGCTGCCGCGGCAGACGCCGGCTTCGCGTTCGAGCCGGGTCAGCATCTCGACCAGTTTCTCGGCGGGCCGGCTCTCGTGGCGCTGGTAGTCGCGCCACACGATTTCGTCGGTACGGGCGTCAACCGCGACGGCCTTGACGGTCGTGGAGCCGGCGTCAAGACCGAGGAGGTACTTGGGTTCGGACTCTGTCATGGCACCTGCTGGTTGGCTGACGTGCGCAAGCCAGGTTGGGACACGACCCGCCTGGATCGCCAGGCGCCGTCGCGGTCGATCAGCTGACCGACGTGGATCACGAAGTTGGCCGCCACGCCGGCCACGCCCGGGGTCACCGGCACCTGGTGGAACGGGCTTCGAAGGTCGCGGCGATCGTCGACGTAGTGCCGGATCTCGGCCAGCTTCTTCCCGGTCGAGGCGAGGGCGCGGTCGAACTCCTCCTCGGCGCGCTCCCGCGCTTCGACGAGCACCATCTGCACGCGGCTGTGCGCGTGCAGTTCGCCTTCGGCCGCCGTCTCGATCGGGAGGAACAGGACGTTCTTCACCTTCGCGGCCACCGTGGACTGCACGCCGTCGGACTGCGTGGACGGCATGCACCCGAACGGCTTGAGGCTCAGCACCATGTGCGCCGCGTTCCGCGTGGAGTAGAGGACGTTCTTGGCCACCTCGAGGTGGCCTTCGCCGCCCCGCGCCAGGTCGTGGTAGAACGGGCGGGCGGCGTTCGCCAGCTCTTCCTGGTCCGCCAGGTGATGGGGAACGTCGCCGAGCGCGCGGCAGATCATGTGATAGCGGTGACGGTAGATCGCGTTGCCCGCGGCGAACATCAGGCGCCTGCTCAGCGTCCGCAGTTCGTCCTTCCTCCACGCCTTGAAGCGCGCCGCCCACGGACCGCTGCGGGGCACGTCCACGCCCCGTCGATTGAGGACGCGCGCGTTCTCCTGCCGGAGCAGGTACATCAGCCAGGTGCTGATCGGATCGACGACGACCTGCGCGCCCTCGCGCTCGAGGAACTCGAACATCCGGAAATTGCCGTCGCCTTCGGTCGACTGCGCCCAGAACTCGCCGGTGATCTTCACGACCGGCTTCACCCGAAGGCGGTCGACCTCGATCGCGTCCAGCCGCTCGCGGCACCGCCGGAGCACGTCCGTCATGAGCGGGCCGTAGAGGTGCTCCCGCATGTTCATGAGCGCCTCGACGGTGTTTCGCGCAACCTTGTTCGCCGAGAGCCGCTTCCACAGCCAGGCGGGAAGCCGCGTGCCGGGCTGCAGGTGCCGGCGCGACCGGAAGTCCTCGGACAGCACGCGCATCGCTTCGTCCAGCTGACGGTTCGTGGCGCCGGGAACCATCTCGAACGGCCTCACCGAATACGAGAAGTCGTTCAGCGCGTCGGCCACCTGGAACGCGTTCAGCGCCCCGAGCCCGAGCAGCGTCGAGAGCTTCAAGCCCGACTCGCCGGTCTTCGCCTTGACGCCGTCGTCCTGCTGGAACGTGAGGATGCGGAAGCCTTCGAACCCGGCGTTGCGCAGCGCCAGCCGGTGCTCGCCCTCGTACATGCCGAACCGGCAGGGGCCGCAGGTTCCGACCGTGAAGAACACGTGCCGATCGACGATGTCCTGCCGCGACATGCCGCCGGCTTCGAGCTCCTGGAGGTACTTCACCAGGGCGCCGACCGTGAAATACGCCGGGTTGCAGAGGCCGTTGTTGCCGAACTGCTTGCCGATCAGGCAGGCGTTGAGGTCGGGCGGCGGCAGCGGCTCGCAGCGGTGGCCGCACGCTTCGAGGATGGCCTGGATGAGCTGCTCGTGGCGGGCCGTGAGCCCGCCGATGAGGATCGTGACCTTGTCGCGTTCCTCCGCGGTGAACGGCCGCTCCTGGGCCCGGCGGTAGTGCACGGTGGGGGGGTCGCTCAACCCGGCCCGGCGCGCCAGACGCTCCCGGGCTTCCGCCACGCGTCGAGCCACCTCCGCCTCGGTGAACGACGCGGAACCCTCTGTCCGACCGCCCGTCATTGCCGTCCTCCAACGAATCGTCGAGTTCGACGAAACCTTCCCATTCTACTACTGTCCGGCTGTTCGACGCACTGGCCCGGCCCAGGGGACAGGCGATCCGGCGGGAGGTCCGACGCGCGTCCAACTCGGCCGGCCCGAGCGGTGCGTCACCTGTGTAAGAATAGGCGCACGTTCACTTCACGACGGGAGCCCGCGTGGCGTCGTACCAATACATCTTCACGATGAAGGGCCTGACGAAGGTCCACCCCCCCGACAAGACCGTTTTGAAGGACATCTGGCTGGCCTTCCTGCCCGGGGCGAAGATTGGCGTCCTCGGGGCCAACGGCGCGGGCAAGAGCACGCTGCTGCGGATCATGGCCGGCCTCGACCGCGACTTCGCCGGGGAGGCCTTCGCCGCCGACGGCGTTTCGGTCGGCCACCTGCCGCAGGAACCGGCGCTCGATCCGGGGAAGACGGTGCTGGGCAACATCGAAGAGGGGGTAGCCGAGACGCGGGCGTTGCTCGCCGAGTACGAGCGGCTCAGCGAGCGGCTCGGCGAGGACCTCTCGCCCGGGGAGATGGACAAGGTCCTCGAGCAGCAGGGACGACTCCAGGACCGGATCGACGCGGCGTCGGCGTGGGACCTCGACTCGCGCGTCGAACTGGCGATGGACGCGCTGCGCGTCCCGCCGCCGGACGCCGACGTGCACACGCTCTCGGGCGGAGAGCGGCGCCGGGTGGCGCTCTGCCGCCTGCTGCTGCGGTCGCCCGACCTGCTGCTGCTGGACGAGCCCACCAACCACCTGGACGCCGAGTCGGTGGCCTGGCTCGAGCGTTTCCTCCACGACTATGCCGGGACCGTCGTCGCGGTCACCCACGACCGCTACTTCCTCGACAACGTGGCGGGCTGGATCCTGGAGCTGGATCGCGGCCACGGCATTCCCTGGCAGGGCAACTACTCGTCGTGGCTCGAGCAGAAGGAACAACGCCTCGAGCACGAGGAGAAGCAGGAGGCGAGGCGCCAGCGCACGCTCGCCCGCGAGCTCGAGTGGATCCGGATGTCGCCCCGCGCCAGGCAGGCGAAGGGGAAGGCGCGCCTCAACGCATACGAGGAGTTGCTGTCCCAGGACTCGGCGCAGCGCATCGAGCGCGGCGAGATCTTCATCGCGCCCGGCCCGCGCCTCGGCGACGTCGTCGTCGAAGCCGAGGGCCTGCGGAAGGCCTACGGCGACAACCTCCTGATCGACGGCCTCGACTTCAAGCTGCCGCGCGGCGGCATCGTCGGCGTCATCGGGCCGAACGGTGCGGGCAAGACCACGCTCTTTCGGCTGATCACGGGGCAGGAGGCGCCGGATGCGGGCACGCTGCGAGTGGGCGAGACGGTGAAGATCGGCTACGTGGACCAGAGCCGCGACTCGCTCGACCCGGTGAAGACGGTGTGGGAAGAGGTGTCGGACGGCCAGGACGAGATCCAGGTCGGGAAGCGCACGGTGCCCTCGCGGGCCTACGCGTCGTGGTTCAACTTCAAGGGCCGCGACCAGCAGCGGACCGTGGGGACGTTGTCGGGCGGCGAGCGGAACCGCGTGCACCTCGCGCGCCTGCTGCGCGGCGGCTGCAACCTGCTCCTGCTCGACGAGCCGACCAACGACCTCGACGTGGACACGCTGCGCTCCCTCGAGGACGCGCTGGTGGACTTCGCGGGCTGCGCGCTGGTGGTGAGCCACGATCGGTGGTTCCTGGATCGGATCGCCACGCACATCCTCGCGTTCGAAGGCGACAGCCGGGTGGAGTGGTTCCAGGGGAACTACCAGGACTACGAGGCCGATCGGCACCGCCGGCTCGGGGCCGAAGCGGATCGGCCGCACCGCATCAAGTATCGCAAACTGGTCAGGTAGGCTGCGCATGAAAGCACCGTGGACGAAGATCCCCGCCGAGACGCGGCTGGGCCGGCTGCTGATCGAAGAGGGCCTGGTCACCGAGAGCGACCTCGTGGCGGCCCTCGAGAAACAGGCGTCCTCGCGCGCGTACGTGCCTCTGGGGCACCTGCTCGTCACCCAGAACCTGATCACGCCGCGGCAGCTCTCGCACGTTCTGGAACGGAGCCGCAAGCGGCCGAAGCTGGGCGAGGTGCTGCTGCGCAGCGGGTCGATCGGCGAGGCGCAGCTGCAGCAGGCGCTGCAGGAGCAGCAGCGGTCGAAGCGGCCGCTGGGCGAGGTGCTGATCAAGCTCGGCTACCTGACCGACGAGGTCATGCGACAGGCGCTGTGCCTGCAGCTCGACGTGCCGTTCGTGGACCTCGACCGCGTGACGCCCGACCGAGGCCTCACGCGCCTGATCAACCGGAGCTATGCCCGGCGCCACTGGCTGGTGCCGGTCGCCCGGGTCGGCCAGGTCCTGACGATCTCGATGAACGACCCTACCAAGACGGCGGTCGTCGAGGAACTGTCGCAGCTCACGGGCTACGTCGTCAGCGTCGTGACGTCGTCGCACGAGGCGATCAAGCGTGCGTTCGAGCGCCTCTACGATGAGGCGGTGGAACAGCCTCCGCCGCCGGTGGACACGGGCGAGGGCAAGATGGAGACGATTGCCGTCAGCGACCAGCTCGAGGGGGAACCGGGCGGCCCGCCGAAGAGCCTGTACGTCGAGGAGTACGTCCAGGACAAGAACGCCGACTCGGCCGTCCGCCAGCTGCTGGCGCTCGCGCTCGAGCGGCGGTGCAGCGACATTCACCTGGAGACGCTGGCCGGCCGCCTGCACGCGCGGTTCCGCATCGACGGGATCCTCCAGGAACTGGAGCTCGGGTCGCTCCAGCAGGTGGTGGATCAAAGCGCCCGGGAGATCATCTCGCGCGTGAAGGTGCTGGCGAAGCTCGACATCGCCGAGCGTCGCAGGCCGCAGGACGGGTCGTTCCGGGTCCGCCTGGAGCGCAAGGGGGAGACGCAGAACATCGACTTCCGCGTGTCGATCGTGCCCAGCTACTACGGCGAGAGCTGCGTGCTGCGCATCCTCGACAAGAAGAACGCGCCGACCACCATCGACCAGCTCGGGTTCTCGCCGGCCATCTCCGCGAAGGTCAAGCAGCTGATGCAGCGGCCCTCCGGGATCCTCCTCGTCACCGGCCCCACGGGTTCGGGCAAGAGCACGACGCTCTACGCGGCGCTCATGACCGCGTACCGGCCGGAAATCCGGGTGCTGACCGCCGAAGACCCGATCGAATACGTCTACGAACAGTTCAGCCAGTCCGAGGTCAACGAGCGGATCGGCAACACGTTCTCGCGCTACCTGCGGGCCTTCCTCCGTCACGATCCCGAGGTGATCATGATCGGCGAGATCCGCGACGAAGAGACTGCGGAGATGGCGTTCCGCGCCGCTCAAACCGGACACCTGCTGTTGTCCACGCTCCACACGAACGACGCGATCTCCGCGGTGACGCGCCTGCTCGACATGAAGGTGGACCCGAACCTGCTCGCCTCGTCCATGCTCGGCGTGCTCGCGCAGCGGCTCGCGCGCGTGGTGTGCCCGGCGTGCCGGCAGCCTTACCGGCCGTCGGCAGACCTGATGAAGGAGTTCTTCGTCACGGAGCCGGAGGGGCTCACGTTCTATCGCGGCGGGGGCTGCGCGAACTGCAACTTCACCGGCTACCGCGGGCGGACGAGCATCGCCGAGATGTGGGTACCCGGCGAGGAGGACGTGATCCTCATCAGCAAGAGCGCGCCGTTCGACGAAGTCAGGGCGAGCGCGCGGCGGAGCACGCTGTCGATGGCCGAGGACGTCATCGAGCGGCTGTCATCGGGCAAGACGAACCTCGAGGAATTGATCCGGGTGATGCCCTACAGCGCGGTGTACCAGTTCCGAGAGGTGACGGCGAAGGGGTTTCCCCAGCTGGGCAACTGAGCAACTGGGCAACTGGGTAACTGGACAACTGGGTAACTGGGTAACTGGGCAACTGGCCAACTTCGGAGCCGCCCTGCTCGCGCGGGGGTTCCAGTCACTGAGTTATTCAGTTATTCAGTTACTCAGTTATTCAGTTACTCACGTACTCAGCTACTCAGTTGCTCAGTTGCTCAGTTACTCAGCTATCCAGTTGTTCAGTTGCTCAGCTGTCCGGCCCGGCGCAGCCGCCGCGCCGCGAAGACGGCCGTGGCCGCTGCCAGCACCGCGGCCTCCACCTCGAATTCGGCCCGCGTGGCGTTCGACAAGACCCAGACGACCGCCAGGCATGCGGCGACGGGGACCAGCGGCCCGCCGGGCGCCACGAAGGGCTTGCCGGCCGTGCGGACGTCTCGGCGCGTGAGCTGCCAGGCAGCCGCGCAGCAGAGGAAGTACATCGAGAGCACCGCGACGTTCGACATGAGCAGCAGGTTGCCGAACGTGCCGACGATCGCCAGCGCGCAGGCGATCGCGGCGTGTGCGACGATCGCGACGGCCGGCGTGCGGTAGCGCGCGTGCACTCTGGCGAAGACCGCCGGCAGCAGGCCGTCTCGCCCGAAGGCGAACAGCTGCCGGGGCGACGCGAGGACGTCGCCGCTGAGGTAGCCCGCCATCGAGATCATCGCCCCCGCCAGCATCATGTTGCGGCCCGCGCCGCCAAGGAAGACCGCGCTGGCATTGGCGAGCGGGGTCGTCTCGCCCTGCGCCAGCGCCGGGCCGGCGACCCCGGCCGCCACGAACTGGATCGCGACGTAGAGGACGGTCACGGCGCCGAGCGCAAGGTAGATCGCCCTCGGCACGGTCCGCGCCGGGTCCTTGAACTCGCCGCTGGGGACCAGGGAGACCTCGGTTCCGACGAACGCGAAGATCAACGTGATGACCGCGCCGCCCATCGAAGCCGCCGACGTCGGAAGCGTCAGCCGGACGGCGTCCGCGCGGACGTGGAAGACTCCCACACCGACGAAGACGACGAGCGGCAGCAGCTTGGCGAGGGTCGCGAGTTCCACGGTGCGGGCGCCGACGCTCACCCCGCGAACGTTCAGCCAGGCGAACGTTCCGAACACGGCGACGATGAACACGGCCCGCCCGGCTGGCGACATGACCACCGGCACGGCTGCGCCGAGCGACGACGCCAGGGCACTGGCAACGGTGGCGGCGCCGAACAGCGCCGAGAGCCAGTACAGGACGCCCGCCAGGAATCCCACGTAGGCGCCGAATGCCGTCTCGACGTAGGCGTACACGCCGCCCGTCAGCGAGACCCGGCTGCCGGCCATCGCGAAGCACGTGACGATCAGCGCCATCGTGCCGGCGCAGGCGGCGTAGGCAAAGGGGGCAGCGGTGCCGATGCTCGCCGCCACCACCGCGGGCAGGACGAAGATCCCGGCGCCGATCGTGGAGTTGACGATGCTGGCCGCGAGCGTGCGGATGCCGATCGCGCGAACGAGCGCGGAGTCAGCCGACGCCGGCTGCGTGATGGGCATGCGCCAGTCTGGCGCAGCGGCGGGGTGGACGCAAGAGCCTCGGGAAGCGAGCGGGCGGTCAGCCGGCCGTGGATTGCCGACGCCCACGCGCTCGGCCGGGGACGCGTGCCGCGGTCCGCCGACAGCCGGGGCGTCCCTGGCCCGTCACGAGCTGGCGGCTATTTCGCGGGCTCGAACCGCAGCGACGTCCCGTTGGTGCAGTACCGCAGGCCGGTCGGCGCCGGACCGTCTTCGAAGACGTGACCGAGGTGGCCGCCGCAGCGGCGGCAATGCAGCTCGGTTCGCACCATGCCGTGGCTTCGGTCGATCGACGTCCCGACCGCGCCCTCCACGGCGGTGTAGTAGCTGGGCCACCCGGACCGGCTCTCGTATTTCGCGTCGGACGTGAAGAGAAGCGCGCCGCACCCGGCGCAATGGAACGTGCCGTCGCGGTGCTCCTGGTCCAGCGGGTGCGACCAGGCCGGCTCCGTCCCGTGCTGACGCAGCACCCGGTACTGCTCGGGCGTCAGGGAAGCCCGCCACTGCTCCTCGCTCTTTTCGACCTTGTCTTCGGGGGCCATCGTTCCTCTTTGCGGGCGGGCAGCGGACGCCCCGGGCCGCCAGTTGCCAGCCGATCGGGCCGTCCGCCGTCGGCTACCTGGCGCCGCAGATGTACTGCTCCAGCTGCGCGATGACGAAGCCCTGGTTCTCGATCATCGCCCGCCCGACGTCGCCGATCGAGACGACGCCGATCGGGTTGTCGTGTTCGACGACGGGCAGGTGCCGAATCCGTCGGTGGGTCATCAGGCCCATGCACTCCTCGACCGTCATCTCTGCCGGGATGCAGACCACCTCCTCGGTCATGATCGCCGAGACCGGCGTTTCGCGCGAGGTGTGCCCTCGAAGGGCCACCTTGCGGGCGTAGTCGCGCTCCGAGAGGATGCCGACGAGATGCCCGGCCCCGTCTCTCACGAGGACGGCGCCGACGTTTCGGTCGGCCATCAGCTTCAGTGCATCGAAAACCGACGCCTCGGGCGTAATCGAGTAGACGTCGTGGCCTTTCGCGTGCAGCAAGTCCCGAACGGTTCTCATCGTTCCGTCCTCCTCGAGGCAGAATCCCGTGCCCGGTCTCCTCCTGGCGCCTTGCGACCGGCGGCCGATCGCGAGGCACGCCGCCCCGCCGCGTGCCACGGGGCCGCCGCCGCGGCGCGCCGCGAATGGTGCTTGTCGGTGAAGAAAGAAGTGTACCCGCTTTGTCGGCGCGCCGGCAATCTCCCTCTCACCCTGCTCAGCTGCGTCCGGCGGCATCCGTGACCGGGACGGGCGGCGCCTGGCCCTCGCCGACAGGCAAACGGATCTGCCGCCACTTTCCCTGGCGGAACCGGGCCACGCTCAGCGTCGCGCGCGTGATGTGCCCGAGGACGATCGCCGTCCAGATGCCGCCCGAAGTGAGGCGCCCCGTCGCCTCCAGCACGCTGCACAAGCCGAGTGGCACGACAATCTGCGAGATGACGGAGATCACGAACGGGCTCCGGGTGTCGCCGCAGCCCTGCAGCGCGCCCGTGTAGGTGAGAGCGACCGTCACGAAGAGGCCCGACACGATCAGGAACCTCAGCAGCTGGCTGCCCAGGTCGAGCACGATTGGATCGCGCAGGCCGAACAGGCCGAAGAGTGTGCGCGGCATGAGAAAGAACACCGCCCCGACCGTCCCGGCGAGGGCGAGCCCCATTCGCGCGCCGATCGCCGGCGCACGCTCGCTTCGCTCGGGGCGTTCGGCGCCGAGGTTCTGCCCCGCCACGGCGGAGGTCGCTCCCATTAGCCCGACCGAGGTCCAGGTGACGAGCGAGAAGAGTTCGCCGTACCCCACGGCGTACGCCGCCTGCGCCTCGGCGCTGTGTCCGAGCGACCCGATGAACCGCAGCAGGAGGAGGCCCGCCACGTTCATCGCGATTCCCTGGAACCCGACCGGCAGGCCGAATGCGAACAACGCGCGGATCGTGCGCCAGTCGACGCGCCAGCTCATCGAGCGCGACCAGCGGATGACGGACCGGCCGGAGAACAGATACAGCAGCCCGGCGCCCCCGATGATGGCGTTGGCCGTGACGGTGCCGATGGCCGCCCCCTTGGTGCCGAGCGCGGGAATCGGGCCGAGGCCCCGGATGAGCACGACGTTCAGGCCCGCGTTCAGCACGGTGACCGCGAGGCCGAGGCGCAGCGGCGTCTGGGCGTCCCCGGCCGCACGAAAGGCGCCCCCGAGCATGAAGAAGATCAGCATGCCGACGCTGCACGTCAGCATGATGCGCAGGAACGGCAGCGCCTCTGACCTCACCGCAGGGGCGGCGTGGACGACGTCGAGCAGCCACGGCGCCAGCAGGTAGCCCGCGGGCGCGAGGACGAGTCCGGCGAGCAGCAGCGAGGCGAGGAACGCCTGATACACCACCCGGTTCACGCCGTCCTCGTCGTTGGCGCCGGCTGCCCGGGCGACGAACACGGCGGTGCCGGTGTAGAGCGATGCGACGAAGGTGATGACGACGAGGATGATCTGCCAGCTGACGCCGATGGCGGCGTTGGCGGTGTAGCCGACGAAATGGCCGACCAGGGCGTGGTCCACCATCCCCTGCAGTCCCGCGACCGCGTTCTGCAGCATCGTCGGCCATGCGAGCTTCCAGACGGCCAGGGGCAGCGAGCCGTCCACGATGCTGCGGTCGAAGCGGCTCGGTGGAGGGTTCGCCATGGGGGTCTGGGCCGTCGCGTTCACCCGCGCCGGAACAGGCGGAGGAGATCGTGGGCCGCGCGGAACGGGCTGAGCCGGCCCGCCCGGACCTCCTCGCGCATCGCGTCCAGCCGGTCGTTGATCGCGTCGTCGCGGCGGATCTCCTGCTCGAGGCCGTAGAGGAGCGCGTCGCGCATCCACTCGAGCGCCTGCTCCTCGCGCAGGCGCGCCAGCCGGCCGTTGGACGCCAGCAGCGCGCGGTGTTCGAGCACGGCCGACCAGACCTCCGGCACGCCCTCGTGCGTGAGCGCCGAGCAGGTCACGACGCGCGGGTCCCAGCCGTCGGCGGACGCGGGGAAGAGGTGGAGCGCGCTCTCGTAGTCGTGGCGGGCGCGCTCGGCCCGCGGGCGGTTGTCGCCGTCGGCCTTGTTGATGGCGATGAGGTCGGTCATCTCGAGGATGCCGCGCTTCATCCCCTGCAGTTCGTCGCCGGCGCCGGCCAGCATCAGCAGCAGGAAGAAGTCGGTCATCGAGCGGACGGTCGTCTCGGATTGGCCCACGCCGACCGTTTCGACGAACACGTTCTGGTAGCCGGCCGCCTCGCACAGCAGCATGGCCTCCCGCGTCCGCCGGGCGACGCCGCCGAGGTGCCCGCGGGAGGGCGAAGGGCGGATGAACGCCCGGTCGTCGGTGGCGAGCCGTTCCATGCGTGTCTTGTCGCCGAGGATGCTGCCGCCCGACAGCGGGCTGGAGGGATCGATCGACAGGACGGCGACGGTCTCGCCGATCTCGCGCGTGAGATGCGTGCCGAGCGCTTCGATGAAGCTGCTCTTGCCGACGCCGGGGATGCCGGTGATGCCGACGCGGCGCGCGTCCCCCGTCCAGGGGAGGCAGGCCTCGATGACCTCGGAGGCCACGTCGATGTCCGACGCCAGTTCGCTTTCGACCAGCGTGATGGCGCGGGCGAGCACCGTGCGGTCGCCGCCGCGGATCCCGTCCAGGTACTCGGTGGCGGTCAGGCGCCTGCGGCGGCGGGAGGGCGTGTCGGACGAGGCCATCGGCTCAATGCTACGCCGGGTCGGGCGTCGTTGCGCCCAGGAACTTCCGGCGCGTCCGGCGGGGTCTCCGCTCGACCCTACACCGCCTCGGTCAGCAGGGCCTCCAGGATCTCCTGCGCCGCGCGGGGGATCACGGTGCCAGGTCCGAACACGCCCGACGCCCCGGCGCGTTCCAGGTAGTCGTGGTCCTGCGGCGGGATGACGCCGCCGACGACCACGAGGATGTCGTCGCGGCCGAGCGCGCGCAGTTCCCGGATGACCTCGGGGATGAGCGTCTTGTGGCCGCCGGCCAGCGTCGAGACGCCGAGGACGTGCACGTCGTTCTCCACGGCGTGGCGCGCCACTTCCTTCGGCGTCTGGAACAGCGGGCCGATGTCCACGTCGAAGCCGAGGTCGGCGAACGCGGTGGCAATCACCTTCGCGCCCCGGTCGTGGCCGTCCTGGCCCATCTTCGCCACGAGGATGCGGAGCGGCCGCCCCTCCTGTTTCGCGAACGCCGCCGCCATCCGCCTGGCCTTCTGGAACTCGGCATCCGACTCGCTCTCCGAGGAGTAGACGCCGGAGATGGTGCGGTGCACCGCCTGGTAACGGCCGAAGACCTCCTCCATCGCCTCGGAGATCTCGCCGAGCGTCGCGCGGTGCCGTGCGGCCACCACGGCGAGCTCGAGCAGGTTCCCTTGGCCGGTCGCGGCGCAGCGGGTCAGCGCGTCGAGCGACGCGCGGACGGCCGCCGCGTCGCGGGTCCGCTTCAACTCGTCGAGCCGCAGCAGCTGCCTGCGCCGGACCTCGACGTTGTCGACCTCGAGGACGTCGATCGGCTGCTCGTCGGCGCGGCGGTACTTGTTGACGCCGACGATCGTCTCCTTGCCCGAGTCGATGCGCGCCTGGCGCCTCGCGGCCGCTTCTTCGATTCGCATCTTCGGCAGGCCGCTCTCGATCGCCTTCGTCATGCCGCCCAGCTCCTCGACCTCCTCGATCAGCGCCCAGGCGCGCTCCATCAGCTCGTGTGTCAGCGACTCGACGTAGTACGAGCCGCCCCACGGGTCGACGACCCGCGTGATGCCCGTCTCCTCCTGCAGGTAGATCTGGGTATTGCGCGCGATTCGCGCCGAGAAGTCGCTGGGCAGCGCGATCGCTTCGTCCAGCGCGTTGGTATGCAGCGACTGCGTGTGGCCCATGACCGCGGCCAGCGCCTCCACGCACGTGCGCGTCACGTTGTTGAACGGATCCTGCGCCGCGAGGCTCCACCCGGAGGTCTGCGAGTGGGTGCGCAGCACCATCGACTTCGGGTTCTTCGGGTCGAACCGCTTCACCAGCTTCGCCCAGAGCACGCGCGCCGCGCGCATCTTGGCGATCTCCATGAAGAAGTTCATGCCGACCGCCCAGAAGAACGACAGCCGCGGCGCGAAGCGGTCGATGTCGAGGCCCGCGGCGAGTCCCGTGCGCAGGTACTCGAGGCCGTCGGCCAGCGTGTAGGCCAGTTCGAGGTCGGCCGTCGCGCCCGCCTCCTGCATATGGTAGCCGCTGATCGAGATGCAGTTGAACCGCGGCATCCGCTCGGAGCAGTAGCGGAAGACGTCGCCGACGATCCGCATCGAAGGCGCGGGGGGGTAGATGTACGTGTTGCGGACCATGAACTCCTTGAGGATGTCGTTCTGGATGGTGCCGCTCAGCTTCTCCGGGCCGACGCCCTGCTCCTCGGCCGCGACGATGAAGAAGGCCATGATCGGCAGGACGGCGCCGTTCATCGTCATCGACACCGACATCTGGTCGAGGGGGATCTCCTCGAACAGGACCTTCATGTCGAGGATCGAGTCGATCGCCACGCCCGCCTTGCCGACGTCGCCAGCCACCCGCTCGTGATCCGAGTCGTACCCGCGGTGCGTCGCCAGGTCGAACGCGACCGACAGCCCCTTCTGGCCGCCGGCCAGGTTCCGGCGGTAGAAGGCGTTCGACTCCTCGGCCGTGGAGAAGCCGGCGTACTGGCGGATCGTCCACGGCCGCATCACGTACATCGTGGAGTACGGCCCGCGCAGGTAGGGCGGCAGCCCCGCCGCGTAGTCCAGGTGCGTCAGGCAGGCGAGGTCCGCGGCGGAGTAGGACCGCTTCACCGGGATGCGCTCGGCCGTCATCCACGGCTCGCCGGCCGCATCCGAAGCGGCGGCCAGCGCCGGCGCGCCGGGCGTGATCTTCGAGAAATCAGGGCGAATCATCGCGGCCTCTCAATAACTGGGTAACTGGGTAACTGGGTAACTGGGTAACTGGATAACTGGGTAACTGGATAACTGGGTAACTGGATAACTGGATAACTGGGAACTGGGAACTGGGAACTGGGAACTGGGGTCGTTTCTCCAGTTGCTCAGTCTTCCAGTCATCCAGTCATCCAGTCATCCAGTCTTCCAGTTGTTCAGTTCTTCAGTTGTCCAGTTCTTCAGTTGTTCAGTTCCCCAGTTATCCAGTTCCCCAGTTGTTCAGTTCCCCAGTTGTTCAGTTTCCCAGTTGTTCAGTTGATCAGTTCTGAGTCGTCAACCCTCAATCCCCAGCCGCTCCTGCCACCGCGCCAGCGTCTCGACCGCGTTCGACTGCACGTGCACGAAGTCGGCGACGCCCGCCTTCGTCAGGGCGTCGATCGAGGCTTTCGGATAGCCCGCCACGACGACCGGGACCGAAACCTTGGGGACGATCGACCGCGCCAGACCGAGATACTCCGCGTCCGAACTGCAGAGAACGACCAGGTCGGCCTCGGCCAGCGTCTCGGCAGCGACGATTTCGAAGCCGGCGCAGCCGAAGAGGTTCAGGCAGAAGGCCGAGCGCGCCTTTCGCATCTTCAGGTCGCCGCGTTCCAGCAGGAGCACGCGCGGCGCGTGGCCAGTGGCGCGCGTGTGGCGCTCGGTGCGCAGGCGGATGGCCTCGAACGGCGCGGCCAGACGCCAGCCCGGTCCCGGTTCGCGGCCGTGATCGAGTTCGCGTTCCAGCAGGTTGGGGTAGTTGTTGGTGCCGACCAGCACGCGGCGGCGCGATGCCACGGCCTTCTCCTTCGCGGCGCGCGCCTCGGCCAGGGCGGCGTCGGCCATTCCGGCCGCCTGCCAGGCCGCCCACCCGCCGGCCGCCTCGATGGCCTGGAACATCGTCCACGCCTCGGCCGAGACGGCGTGGGTGAGGGCCTCGATGTAGTACGACCCGGCGCCCGCGTCCATCACCTCGTCGAGGTGGCTCTCCTCGCGGAGGATGTGCTGGACGTTCTCGGCCAGGTGCGGCTCGAACCCGCACGGCGCCACGGTGAGCGAGTCGCATCCGCCGAGCACCGCCGAGATCGCCTCGGTGGTGACCCGAAGCAGGTTCACGTACGGATCGTAGAGCGTCTTGTTCGCGGCGGCCGTCCGCGCGTGGAGGCGCAGCCGTCCAGGTCCCCCGAAGGCGGCCGCGACCGTCGCCCACAAGCGGCGCATCGCGCGCAGCTTGGCCATCTCCATGAAGTGGTTCGAGCCGACGGCGAACCCGGCAGTCGTCACCGCGAGGCCGGCGGCCAGGCGGTCGGCGCCCTCGGCGAGCGCCCACGCCACTTCCTGCACGGCGGTCGCGCCGTTGTCGTGGTGGGGGATCGCGTTGACGTCCAGCGGCGGCTCGCCGCCGGGCAGCACCATCTCCCACGTGCCGTTGGCGTTCGCGAGCGGTCCCGCCGGAGTGACGTGCTCGGCGCGGTAGTACGGCCGGACGGCGATGCCCTCGTCCGTCTTCCACACCAGCCGGGTCTCGTAGTCGGCGCCCTTCAGGTCCCGTGCGATCTGCGCTTCCCACTCCGCCGTGCTGACCGGCGGGAACTCGGCGCCGGCACGGTGTTCATGTGACATGTTGACCTCTGGCTCACGGCCGGCAGCGGCGGCGTCCGCGACTCGCGGCCGGCTGCCTGCTGTCCCTACCCTTCCTGCACCACCTCGACCAGGAAGCCGAACGGGGCGTCGTCACGCGATTTCGGGTGCACGAAGAACACCGTCGTGCCCCGCGAGCCCTTGCGCGGCGCCTTGTCGATGATCCTGAACCCCTTGGCAGTCATGTCGTCGAACGCGCGCTGGATGTCGGACACCCGGAAGGCGATGTGCGCGAGGCCGCCGCGCCCGCCGTTCCTGTCGATCAGCTTCTGCACCGGCGAGTCGGCGGTAATCGGCTCGACGATCTGGATCAGGTTCGGGCCGCGGCCGATCCGCAGCAGCACTTCACGCACCTGGTCGCCGCCCAGCACCTCTTCCCGGTGCACCTCGGTGAAGCCGAGCAGCTTGAATGCGTTCACCTGCGCTTCCAACTCGCCCGTCGGCACGGCAATCGCCACGTGGTCCACGCAGACGAACCCGGCCACGTCGGGCGCCGTGCCGGAGGCGGCCGCCTGCGGGGCGGCCACGTCGCGCACGTCATTCGAACTCGACAAGGACCTGCCCTCCCCTGACGTTGTCCCCCACGCCGACGTCGGTCTTGCGGACCTTGCCGGCGACCGGGGCGGTGATGTCCGTATCCGGCGAAGCCGACAGGCCGGCCGGGCACGCGCGCGAAACCGATGACGACGTTGGGCGCGAAGCCGGACTGGGTCTCGAGAAATCGCCCAGATCGCCACCGCGGGGATGACCCGGCGGACATCATACGCCTGCTTGCCTTCGGCGGGGGCGATGGTCCGAAGCTGCGGATCGGGGTCGACGTGAGGAACAGCGCCTCCTGGTCCCCCCGGCCGCCGGCCGAGCCAAGTCCGGCGAGGTGGTCCGGCGAAATGGTTTCGCGGGGTGGGTTGGGGGCGTGTTCGAGGTGGCGGCGCGCCGGTGGGGCGCATTGGTATATCCTCTCGGCGAGGGCCGGATGAATACCACAGCCGCCAGGCACCTCGCGCTCGGTCTGTCCTGTGTGCTCGGCGCCATGCTGATGGCGGCCGGCCCGCCGGCATCTCTGCCCGCCTTTCCAGGTGCCGAGGGGTTCGGCGCGTTCACGCCCGGCGGGCGCGGCGGCCGCACGGTCGTTGTTTCGAACCTGAACGACGAAGGACCTGGGAGCTTCCGCGCGGCGGTCACTGCCAAGGGGCCGCGCGTCGTCGTGTTCGCCGTCGGCGGACTGATCACGCTCGCCTCGCCGGTCACGATCGAGGAGCCGTTTGTGACGATCGCCGGGCAGTCGGCGCCCGGTGACGGCATCTGCGTGCGAGGCCACCAGGTTTCGATCAGAACGCACGACGTCGTGGTTCGCTACCTGCGCTTCAGGCTGGGAGACCTCCAGCAGGCCGAAGAGGACAGCCTCGACATCGCCGGCGACGCCCACGAGGTGATCGTCGACCACTGTTCGGCGACCTGGAGCGTGGACGAGAACCTCTCGCCGAGCGGCGGCATCGGGAACATCACCGTGCAGTGGTGCCTGATCGCCGAGTCCCTCAATCGCAGCGTGCACGGCAAGGGGCCCCACGGCTACGGCTCGCTGGCGCGCGCCGTCGGCGGCGTGACGTTCCATCACAACCTCTGGGCGCACGACTCGGCCCGCAGCCCGCGCCTGGGCGACAACTATGGCAAGCCCCCCTTCCCGGTGTTCGACGTCAGGAACAACGTCATCGACGACTACGGCGAGATGGCGAGCGGGATGACGGGCGACCGCCTGAGCGTCAACTACGTGAACAACTACGTGCGGCCGGGCCCGGGCAGCAACCGCGCCCGCGGCATCATCGTGTTCACCGACACCGCGGAGGCGGAATACTTCCTCGCCGGCAACGTGGTGGATGGCCGCGACGACTGGACGGCCGACAACGCGAAGATGGTCGACCGCGTCGAGCGCGACGGCAAGAGGCTCGTGACGACGGTCGCGCGGCCGTTCGATGCCCCCGCGGTGAAGACCACGAGCGCGCAGCAGGCGCTGGCCGACGTGCTCGACGGGGTCGGCGCCGTTCTGCCGCACCGGGACGCGGTGGACGCGCGGATTGTCGCCTCGGTGGAGCGACGCGACGGGGGGATCATCGATTCGCAGGCGGACGTGGGCGGGTGGCCCGAGTATCGGCCGGGCCAGGCGCCGATCGACCTCGATCGCGACGGCATTCCAGATTCTTGGGAACGGACGCACCACCTCGATCCCATGAAGCCGGGCGACGCCTCCAAGGTGTCCGGCCCCGAGGGCTACACGAACATCGAGACCTACCTGAACGAACTCGCAGCGCGACGACCCGCGCCGGCCGTTCCGCCCCAGCCGGCGCCGAAGACCGAGGCGTTGCCGCGCGCTCCTTGGGTGCCGGACCGCGGCGATGGCAGCTGCACCAACCCGGCCATCTACGCCGACTGCTCGGACCCCGACGGCCCGTGGAATGCCCCGGCGCTCGTCGTCGCGGGAAAGGGCCGGATCGGGCTGGCGCCTTGCGGCTGCCGACTTGCCGGGCTGCCATGTCTTCCCTCGGCCAGGTCGCAGGCCGCAGGTCGCAAGGCGCAAGCCGGACTGCCGCATGAAGGCCAAGTGCAGAGCTGACCCCCATGATAGATTTCGCGGCACAGGAGGTTATCCCATGGTGACGCTGAAGGCCGGCGGGGCACTCGGGGTGGTGTTGGTCGTGGCGGGTTTCGCGGCGGCAGGGCAGGCCCCGCCGACGGCGCGCGAGGAGTGGGACGACCCGGCCGTTCTCCACGTCAACACCGAGCGGCCGCACGCGACGATGGCCACCTACCCGTCGGCGGAACTTGCCCGGCGGGGAGACCGCGCCGCGTCGCCCTGGATACGGTCGCTGAACGGCACCTGGAAGTTCCGCTATTCGCCGAACCCGGCGGCCCGCCCGATCGGCTTCGAGCGCCCCGCGTTCGACGACAAGGCGTGGGCGCCGATCGCGGTGCCTGGCAATTGGGAGATGCAGGGCTTCGGCATCCCGATCTACAGCAACTCCCGCTACCCGTTCTCGTTCGAACCGGACAATCCCCGCGTCCCGCGCGACGACAACCCGGTCGGCTCGTATCGCACGACGTTCGTCCTGCCAGCCGGCTGGACGGGGCGCCGCGTGTATCTTCACTTCGCCGGCGTGGACTCCGCGTTCTACGTCTGGATCAACGGCACGCGCGTCGGCTACAGCGAGGACAGCCGGACGCCGGCGGAGTTCGACGTCACCCGGTACGTGGCCGACGGCCCGAACACGCTCGCCGTGGAGGTCTACCGCTGGAGCGACGGCTCGTTCCTCGAGGACCAGGACATGTTTCGCCTGAGCGGCATCTTCCGGGACGTCTACCTGTGGAGCCGCCCGGCCACTCACATCCGCGACGTTCAGTTCCGCGCCGACCTCGACGCGGCCTACAAGGACGGCTCGCTGCAGGCGACGATCGCCGTCCGCAACACCGCGGGGGCGCCGGCCGCCGTTCGCACGAAGCTGGAGTTGTTCGACGCCTCCGGACAGTCTGCAGGGACGGCGGTCGCGAAGAAGGTCTCCGCCGCGGGCGGTGCCGAGACGATCGCGCTGCTCGCGATGGCCGTCCGCTCGCCGCAGAAGTGGTCGGCCGACGTGCCGAACCTCTACACCGCGCTCCTCACGCTCGAGGACGGGGCGGGGAAGACGCTCGAGGTCGTTCCCGTCCGCGTCGGCTTCCGCAAGGTGGAAATCAGGGACGCGAAGATCCTCATCAACGGGCAGCCGGCCGTCTTCAAGGGCGTGAACCGCCACGAGCACAGCCCGGAGACCGGGCACTTCGTGTCGCGGGCCTTGATGATTCGCGACATCGAGCTCATGAAGCAGCACAACGTGAACGCCGTCCGCACCTCGCACTACCCGAACGATCCCGAGTGGTACGACCTCTGCGACCTGTACGGCCTGTACGTCATCGACGAAGCGAACATCGAAAGCCACGGCTACGGCGACGATGTGAAGAACCGCCTGGCGAATGACCCGGCCTGGAAAGCCGCGCACCTGGACCGGATCGAGCGAATGGTCGAACGCGACAAGAACCATCCGTCGGTGGTCATCTGGTCGTTGGGGAACGAGGCAGGCGACGGCCCGAACTTCGAGGCGGGCTACAAGTGGGTGAAGGCCCGCGACGCCAGCCGCCCGGTGCACTACTGCGGCAGCACGGCCCGAGGCGGGTCGAACTCGGACATCAACTCGTTCATGTACGCCTCGCCGACCGCCGTCGTCGCGCGCGCGGCCAAGCGCCCGACGCTGCCGCTGATCCTCTGCGAGTACACCCACGCGATGGGCAACAGCAACGGCGGGCTGAAGGAGTACTGGGACGTCTTCTACTCCGGGACCAACGCCCAGGGCGCCTTCGTCTGGGACTGGGTGGATCAGGGGATCCGGCAGCCGGTGCCCGCGGCGAACGCGCCCGCCGCCGGCGCGACGTTCTTCGCCTACGGCGGCTACTGGGAGGATCGGGCGGCGATCCACAACGACAACAATTTCTGCCAGAACGGCCTGGTCGGGGCGGACCGCAAGCCGCATCCCGGGCTGCTCGCGATCAAGTACGTCTACCGCTACGTGCACGTGACGCCCGTCGACCTGGCCGCGGGACGGTTCAAGGTGCGCAGTTGGTTCGACGCGGCGAACGTTAGGGACCTCGTCGAGGGCACGTGGGAGATGACGAAGAACGGCGTCACGGTCGCGTCGGGCCAGGTGCCGGAACTCGACGTCGCCCCGCGGCAGGAGAAGGAGTTCACGCTGTCGCTGCCCCCGGCTGCGCCCGGACCGGGCGCCGAGTACTTCCTGAACCTGAGCTTCCGCCTGAAGGCCGACGCGCTCTGGGCCAAGAAGGGGCACGAGGTGGCGTGGGAGCAGTGGAAGCTGCCGGTCGAGTCTCCGGCCGCACCGGCGCCCGCCGGTCCCACGGCGACGCTTCGCATCGTCGACAGCTCGCCCTACGTCCGGATGGGCGGCCGCGACTTCGCGCTGGTCTTCGACCGGTTGAACGGGTACCTCGTGAGCTACTCCTACAAGAACCAGCCGCTCATCGAGCGCGGGCCGATGCCGGACTTCTGGCGGCCGATGACCGACAACGACCTGGGCGCCTGGAAGTCGGTCGGCAACTCGGCGCGAAAGGACGCGACGCGCGACATTCTCGTCTGGCGCGAGGCCGGCGCGGCGTGGAAGGTGACCGACGTCCAGGTGGCGCAGGTGAACGACTCGACCGCCACCATCACCGTGCAGGCGACGCTGCCGCTGGTCGATGCCGCGTACACCACGACGTACCTCGTCGGCGAGGACGGCGCCGTCACGGTGAAGGCCGAGTACAAGCCGGGGTCCAAGCCGATTGCGATGATGCCGCGATTCGGGATGGAACTGATCCTGGCGCCCGGTTACGAACGGATGACGTGGTACGGGCGCGGGCCGGCCGAGACATACATCGACCGCGCGTTCGAGCGCGTCGGCATCTACTCGTCCACGGTGGCAGGTGAGTGGGTCGAGTACTCGCGGCCCCAGGAGAACGGCAACAAGACCGACGTGCGATGGGTCGAGTTCACCAACGACAAGGGAGTCGGCCTGCGCGCGGACGGCATGCCGCTGCTGTCGATCGAGGCGCGGCACGCGAGCTGGCGGGACATGGAGGAGGCGGCCTACACCTGGCAGATCACGCAGCGGCCCCAGGTGTTCCTGAACCTCGACCTCAGGCAGATGGGCGTCGGCGGGATCGACAGCTGGTCGAGCCAGGCCTACCCGATGGAGCCGTATCGCATCCCGGGAAACCAGGCCTACTCGTACTCCTACCGCCTGACGCCGATCGCGGGACGGTAGGGTGCGGCGGAGGTCGGCAGGCAGACGGCAGTGGGCGGCAGGCCTGCTGCCTGCCTGCCTGCTGCCCGGTGCCAGCTCTCTACCGTCCAAACCTGATCGTGTACCCCACCTCGTAGTCCCACTGGCTCATCGTCAGCTTGATCTGCTGAGCGTCCGGCACCTCGAGCGCATTCGGGCCGGTCACGCTCTTCGGCAGCGCCCGCGTCACCGCCACCTGCAGCCCGCCCTTGCTGCCGATCGCCCGCGTGAACCCGGCCGTCACGTGCTGTTCGACCACCCCCGGCGCCAGGATGTTGAACATCACTTCGGAGGAGGGAATGGGCTGCTGCCCGTAGGAGTAGCCGCCGCGCACGACCAGCCGGGGCGCGATGCGGTACTGCACGCCCGTCTTCACGATCGTCATGTCCCGCCATCCGAAACCCGCGCCGTCGTCGTCGCCGAGCTTCGCCGTCTGGAGGTTCGGCAGCATCGGGTTGCCGACCGACTTCACCTGGCTGTAGTTGACGCGCTGCACGTCGAGGGCGAATTCCACGCTCGTGGTCGGCCGGATGGCGAGTCCGGCCACCCAGTTGGCAGGAATGTCGAATCCGCCCTGCTCGGCGAACAGCCCGGCGAAGTTGTCGAACTTGCTCATTCTTATCCTCGACTGGTACGACGCCCCGACCGAGAGGTAGGGAGACAGGTGGGTCATGTAGCCCACCCTGATGCCGACCCCGTAGCTGTTGGCGGGGTCGTTGTTGGTCACCTTCGCCGGCTGGCTCGAGAACATCGCGAACGCCTGGAGCCCTTTCGCGTCGAAGCGCTGGTAGGCGACCGGCACGCTGACACCCACCGAGTGTCGCGAGCTGAACTTCATCGAGATGTGCGGCGCGAAGAACATCTGCGAGAGGTTCACCCCCGTCGGCGACGTCCCGCCGAAGACGGGCTCGTTGTAGGTGGTGTTCATGCCGCCGTTGCCGTACATGGCAATCCCCCAGGCGGCCGCTCCGCCGAGCAGATTCCAGGTGACCGCGAAGTGCGGGACCGGAAACCACATGCTGTCGCTTACCACGACGCCCGGTTTCAGGCCGAAGGTGCCGGGGTAGCCGGACGGCGTTCCGGTCACTTCGAACTGCCGGTCGGGCGAGAAGGCGGCGACGCCGAAATCGAGCCCGGGGCCCGAGAAGACGCCGGCGGCCGGGTTGGTGGCGACATCGCTCGGCCCGAACAGCAGGGCCGCGCCGGCGCCCCCCATCCCCTTCTGGGCGGTCCCGTAGCCGTGCATGAAGTACCCGTCGGTGGCGAGAAGCCTCGCGGGCTGGGCGATCGCGGCGAGCGCCGCGAACACCCAGGCTATCGTGAGTCGAGCGCGCATGTGTGAATCCTCGGTTTCGTGCGGACGGAATGAATGAGGAGGGGGCGTTGCCCTCGTCGTTACAGATTAGTTCGCGCGCGTGGCCGGCGCAACCGCCGCGCCCGGCCGCCCGCTCGGATCGGTCATACTGAGAACATGAACGACTTTCGGCGGCCCTACCCGGCCGCGCGACTCGTTGCCCCGCAGATTCACGCGCACTTCGCCAGCCATCTCGAGGCGGCGCGGCAGGGCGGGGCCGCGCCGGACGGCGTGCTGCCGGACATCCAGGACATCGAAGCGCTGGTGGACGCGGCGTTCTGGGCGAGCCTGCGGCGGGAAGAGAACTACGTTCCCAAGCTCTCGCTGGCGTTCCTGCCGCCCGGGCGCACGGCTCAATCGCTGCAGTTCGAGCATCCGCTGCCGCTCAGCGCGACCGCCCTCACACGCGTCTCGCCGGCCGTCGAGCGCGCGGGCATCCACCTCGGGGTCTGGCGGTTCGACGGCGCGCTGCAGGTATGGGGCGCCACCCGCCGCGTGCCCGCGCTCGGCTTCGTGCTCGAGGTCGCGGCTCCCGGCCTGCTCGTCGTCAAACACCACCGGGGCGACGATTCCGGCAAGTTCCAGAACGTGGCCGTGCTCGAAGGCGACCAGGTGAAGATCGTGGACGAGCACGCGTCCAGCCTGCCCGACTGCCCTGGCCTCCTCGCCTCGCTCGTCGGGTTCGACACGCCGAGCTCGTGGGTCGGGGCGCCGAACGTGCTCGTGCAGTTGGCCGTGTCGATGCGGGCCCACGGGCGAGGCGGCCTGCTGCTGGTCGTCCCCGACGGCAGCACCGCCTGGCGCGATTCGATCGTCCAGCCGGTCGCCTATGGCCTCGAGCGCCCGTTCACGCGCATCCGCGACCTGATGGACGACCAGGCCGGAGAGGGCGACTGGCAATGGCGGCAGGCCATGCAGCGCGTGGTCGACGCCGTGGCCGGCCTGACGGCGGTCGATGGCGCCGCGGTCATGACCGACCGCCACGAACTGCTGGCGTTCGGCGCGAAGATCATGCGGCGTCGCGGCGGTCAGCCCGTCGACCGGGTGGCACTCACCGAGCCGATCGAAGGAAGCGTGGCCGAGGTGGTGGCGCCCGCGCAACTCGGCGGCACCCGGCACTTGTCGGCCGCGCAGTTCATCCAGGACCAGAAGGAAGGGCTGGCGCTCGTGGCCTCGCAGGATGGCCGCTTCACCGTCTTCGCCTGGTCGCCGTGCGAGGACCTCGTCCACGCGCATCGGGTGGACACCCTGCTGCTGTAGCCGGCTGGGCTCGCGACTCGCGGCCGGCGACCTGCGGCCGAGCTACGCCGCGCGACGCGCCGCCAGCCGCAGAGGCACGCCGCAGGCCGCAAGCCGTCGTCCCTGTGTTACCGTAAACAGTGGGCCAGCGCAGCGAGCGAGCCTGGGCGGTTTCGTCTCGGGCGAAGCTTCGCTGGACCGCCCGCGGCCCGCTCAACCATCAACAGCCTGGAGTCTCTGTGATCAAGACCGCTCTTCCGGCAGTCGCCGTCCTCGTCCTGCTCCCGCTCGCCGTCGCTGGCTGCTCCCGCCAGCCCGCGCCGGCCGCTTCGGCGCCGGCTGTGCAACCCGCCAGCGGCCAGGCGGCGCCTGCGGCCGTCGACGCCGCGACGGCCCCGGCTGCCCAGACCGTCACCGGAGAAGTGCTCGAGACGATGGACGCGTCGAGCTATACGTACATGCGGGTCAAGACGGCCAAGGGAGAGATTTGGGCCGCGACGAGCAAGACCAAGGTGTCGGTGGGCGACCAGATCACGGTGCCGCTGGAGTCGGAGATGCGCGACTTTCACAGCCCTTCGCTCAACCGCGACTTCCCGGTGATCTACTTCGTCACCCAGGTGTCGAAGGCCGGCGAACCGGTCTCCAGGACCGGCGAGGCCGTTCCGCCGCCGATGGCCGTCGGCCACGGGATGGGCGGCACTCCCACGCCTGCGGCGCCGGTCGCGGTGAAGCCGATGGCGCCGCCGCCGGGCGGCTCGAGCGTCGCCGACGTGTGGGCGAAGCGCGCTTCCCTGGTCGGCAAGGCGGTGACGATCAACGGCACGGTGGTGAAGTTCAACGGCGGCATCCTGGGCCGCAACTGGCTGCACGTCCAGGACGGAAGCGGCAACGCCTCGGACGCCACCAACGACATCACCGTCACCACCGACGCGATCGCCAAGCCGGGCGACGTCGTCACGGTCACGGGCAAGGTGGTCGTCGACAAGGACTTCGGGTCCGGGTACGCCTACAAGGTCATGCTCGAGGAAGCGAAGATCAAGTAGCCCCCCTTCGAGCTACGCCTCCGGCCGGCGGGCGGATGTCCGCTTCGAGCGGGGCGCCGTCCCGCGCTTCTCAGCCCCGGGTTGGGCGCTGGTGAAGGGCAAGAAGGCCAGGCTCGGGCGATCGGGCAGCGACGGCTCGCGATCGAACGGCATGGGCGGCACGTACTGCTCGCGCGCCTCCTCCAGTTCCTCGAGAATGTCGGTGGCGAGGACGGACGGCTTCAGCACGCGCGCCTGGTGCCCGAAGCCGAGGACCCAGCAGCGGAGGGCGGGGTCCACCGAGATCTGCATCCGCAGCACCAGCGTGCCGTCGTCGCGCCGTTCGATCTGCTGCGACGGATGCCATTCGCGCTCTTCGATGTAGGGCGCCACCGACGGGAGAAACTCGATCTCCACCGTCTCCGCCTTCCCGTCCGCATACGGGCCCATGGAATTGCCGTACGGCGCTTCGGGCACCTCGCCCGGCGTGAACCTCTCGTCGAGCATCTTCAGCCGGCGGACGCGCTGCAGGGCGAAGGTGCGCATCTGCGAGTAGGCCGGGACGAACGCGTAGAGATACAGGCCGCCGTTGGTGAAGGTCAGGCGGTGCGGCTCGATGATGTACTTCTTGACCTTCCGGCTGCGGAAGGAGTGGTAGTCCATGTCGACCCGCCGGTGTTCGACGGCCGCCCTGGCCAGCGTTTCGACGAAGGCCTCCTGCGCCCGGGTCTCGCCGCGGCCCCGCGGTCCGGGCTCCGGCTTGCACGCCAGCACCGCGCACAGGTCGTCGAGGTACTTCTTCATGCGCGGGTTGAGGGCACGCCCGACCTTGCGCATCGCCGACCCGAGGTCGGTGTCGATCGGCGACGCGCCCATCGCGGCAAGCCGGGTGCGGTTGGCGTAGAACGCGCACAGTTCGGCGAGCGTGAACGCCGACTCGTTCAGCTTGCCGAGCGGCCTGGTCAGGCGCCAGTAGTGCGGGCCGGCATCCGGGGCGTGCGAGTAGAGCGGGAAGCCCGCTTCCTGGAGGGCCGCGAGGTCGCGGCGGATGGTGCGTTCCCCGACCTCCATCTTCTGCACCAGCGTCCTGACCGTCACGTCGGATGCCGACTCGATCTCGCGGAGGATCTTCCACTGGCGAATCATCTCCCTGTTTCGCTGCTCCGGCGTAGGATCCTCCCTGTGAGTGGCGTCCGCGAAGAGACTACACGATCTACAATCATCACTCCATGCCGGATTCGGACGCACTCGCCAGCCGCCCCGTGGCGCCGGGCACGCTGGACCTCGCACGAGGATTGGCGCGCCTCGGCTACGAGGAGTTCCGGCCCGGGCAGCGCGAGGCGGTCGAGACGCTGCTGTCGGCCAACCGGCTTCTCCTCGTCGCGCCGACCGGCGGCGGGAAGAGCCTCATCTACCAGTTGCCCGCCACGCTGCTTCCCGGCACGACCGTCGTCATCTCGCCGCTGATCGCGCTGATGCAGGACCAGACGCGGGCGATGGAGCTGCGCGGCGTCGCGGCGACCTTCCTGTCTTCCACGCTCGAGGGCGCGGAGATGCGCCGGCGCATGGCGCGTGCGTCCGCGGGCCACTTCAAGCTGCTCTACGTCGCCCCGGAGCGCCTGACCTTTCCCGGGTTCAAGGGGCTCCTCGCCGACCTCGACATCCCGCTCGTGGCCGTTGACGAAGCACACTGCATCAGCCAGTGGGGCCACGACTTTCGGCCCGAGTACCTGCAGATTGGGGACCTGCTGGCCGACGTCCGCCCGCCGCGGATGCTGGCCTGCACGGCCACCGCGACGCCGGTGGTGCGCGACGAGATCCTGGCGCGTCTCGGGCTCGGGCCCGACACGCCCCAGCTCGTCCGCGGCTTCGCACGACCGAACCTGATCCTCCGTGCGCTCGACGTCGCCGGGTCGCGCGAGCGGAGCGGCCACGTGGACCGGCTGCTGGCCGAGGCGATTGGCCGGCCCGGCGCCGCCCGCGGGGTGGCGATCGTCTACTCGATGACGCGCGTCGGCGCGGAACAGGAAGCGTCGCGCCTCGCCGGCCGCGGGTGGCGAACGGCGGCCTACCACGCCGGCCTCGAGCGCGGAGAACGGGCACGCGCGCAGGCGGCGTTCAGCGAGGGCACCGTGGACGTGGTTGCGGCCACGGTCGCCTTCGGCATGGGCATCGACCGCCCCGACGTGCGGGCCGTCATCCACCTGTCGCCGCCCGGATCGATCGAGGCCTACTACCAGGAGGTGGGCCGCGCCGGGCGCGACGGCCAGCCGGCCTGGGGGCTCCTGATGGTGTCTCCCGGAGACCTGGCCATGCGGCGCCGGCTGATCGAAAGCGCCGAAGGCGCGAGCGCCGACACGATCGAGCACAAGTGGAACCTGTTCCTCGAACTGCTTCGCTGGGCGGAAGGCGGCAGCTGCCGGCACGACGCGATCCTCCGCTACTTCGGCGACGAGGCCGAGACGCTGGCGGGCTGCGGAAGCTGCGATGTGTGCGAGGCACTGGCGGACGGTCGAGCCGAACAGGACCAGGACGCCGTGACGCTGATCGTCCGAAAGGCGTTGAGCGGCGTCGCCCGGGTGCACGGCCGGTTCGGGATGATGGCGGCCGTTCAACTGCTACGCGGCGTGGCGGACGAGCGGCTGACGCGCGCCGCGCTCGACCGCACGACGACATTCGGCGTTTTGTGCGAGTACGGCGAGGAGTGGCTGCTTCGCCTCCTGCGGCGGTTCGTGACGGCTGGCTGGGTGGAGTTCTCGACCGGCGAACGGCCGGTGGTTCGGCTGACCGGGTCGGGCATCGCCGTGATGAAAGGGGAGCGGCCGGCGCGCGTGCTCCTGCCGCCGGCCCACCGGCTCGCGGCCGCCCCGGCCGGCCGCCGCGGCGCGACGGGGCCCGCCTCGGCTGGCGGCTCGCGCCACGCCGTGGACGCTGCCGACGAGCGGGTGTTCGAGGCGCTGCGGCATCATCGTCTCGAGCTGTCGCGCGCACTCGCCGCACCGCCCTACGTGATCGCCAGCGACCGCACCCTGCGTGAGCTGGCGTCGTTCCGCCCGCGCTCTCTGCGCGAGTTGGAGGGGATCTACGGGATAGGCCCGTCGAAGCTCGAGCGGTTCGGCCGGGGCTTCCTCGACGTCATCGCCAGGGCGGCTGGGACAGGTGAATGACTGAATAACTGAACAACTGGGTAACTGGGTAACTGGGTAACTGGGTAACTGAGTAACTGAGTAACTGAATAACTGAAGAACTGAATAACTGAATAACTGATTGACCGCTGGCCAGTTCCCCAGTTTCCCAGTTGCGCAGTTGGCCAGTTCTCCCAGCTGCCCAGTTCTCCCAGTTGCCCAGTTGCCCAGTTGCCCAGTTGCCCAGTTAGCCAGTTGGCCAGTTGCTCAGTTGCCCGCGGACGCCCGTCAGCCGTGTGCCGGCCACCCGTGACCGCAGCGCGTCGACGTAGACCGTGAGGTCGGGAAGTTCCGGCATCGCTCGCGCCCCGGGCCGTGCGCCCCGAGTCTATTCCACTCCCGTGCCCACGACCGTCGTCCACTGCCTCACGTACCAGCGCTTGACGAGCCCGTTGAGCACGTACGGGTCGGTGCGGGCGAAGGTTTCGGCCGGCGTCGGCGAATCTCCCTTGAAGAGCAGCACCGCCATGTCGAGCGGGTTTGCCAGCGCGCCGCCCAGCTCCAATTCGCCCCGCTCGACCGCGTCCCTGGCATGCGCCAGGTGCAACTGGCGGAACGGCTCGCGCCGCTCGGCGTACCCGTCAACGACCTCGTAGAAAAGCAGATAGTGCACGTCGAACCCCCTTCCCGGCCGGCTCCCGTGCTTCCGCTTCGGGCGGCCCGCCGCGCCCGGGGCCGCTCGTTCTGTGAATCCTAACGCGTTCTGGTATCTTTCCCTCATGATCGACGCCATCGACCCGGGAGAAGTGCGGTTCTTCGCGGGCAGTTCCAACCGCCCGCTGGCCGCCGACATCGCGACGCTGCTGGGCGTTCCGCTCGAGGCGGCGGCCATCGCCAAGTTCAGCAATGACGACCTCCACATCCAGCTGGGCGCGAGCGTCCGCTCGCGCGAGGTCTTCATCGTCCAGTCGCTGTCGCCGCCGGTGAACGACCACCTGATGGAGCTGCTGATGATGCTCGACATCGCCCGCGGCGCCGGCGCGAAGGCGGTGCACGCGATCGTCCCCTACTTCTCGTTCGCGCGGTCCGACAAGAAGGACGCGCCGCGGATCTGCATCACGGCGCGGCTCGTGGCGGACCTGCTGCAGACCGCGGGCGCCACCCACGTCATGACGATGGTGCTGCACTCGCCGCAGGTGCACGGCTTCTTCGGCGTGCCGACCGATCCGCTGGCCAGTCGCCAGGCCTTTCTCCGGCACTTCGCCCTCGGCGACCTGTCGAACGCCATCGTCGTGGCCCCGGACCTGGGGCACGCGAAGTCGGCGGCGCGCTTTGCGAAGGACCTGGGCCTGATGGTGGCGGCCGGCAACAAGGAACGGCTTTCGGACACCGAGGTTCGCATCACCAGCATCGTCGGACCGCCGCTGGGCGACTTCCGTTGCGCGATCGTCTACGACGACGAGATCGCGACGGGCGGGTCGGTGATCGAGCTGTGCGGCAGGATGGCGCAGGATGGTGTCGAGGACATTCGCGTGGCGTGCACCCACGGCGTCTTCGTGCGGAACGCGCTCGACCGGATCGCGGCGCTCGACCGCGTGCGCGAGATCGTGACCACCGACACCGTGTTCCTGCCGCCCGAGCGCCGGCATCCGAAGCTGCAGGTGCTCTCGTCGGCGCCGATCTTCGCCGACGCGATCCGGAGGAACTACCTGCGGCAGTCGATCGGGCACCTCGTCGCCTGCGGCGACGGCGAGACCGCCTGAACGCCGGACCGTGCCGAGGGCCTTCGACTTCACGGCGCGGCAACCTGGAAGCCCGTGCGCGATGCGTCAATCGACGACGCCCGATTGGTTCATCGGCCCCGACGACCTCGGGCGCGAGCATCGGCCGCAAACGCGTCCGGCCGCAGCGCCGGCCGGGCCAACCCGTCGGTGTCCGTTGCCGCTGGCGGCCTTGGTGGTCGTCGTGCTGATCTTCGCGGGGGGGCGAGCTGCGGCGGCGCCGGGCCCGCAGTCGACCCCGTCGGCCGATGCCGCGCCGGCAGGTTCGATCGGCGATGCCGCCAGCGGCCCGCCGGTCCTGTTCCCCGCCGGGCCGCTGTTCGATGCGGTCCTCCCTCAGACACCGTCCTCGCCGCCGCCCGAGGGCGCCGGGCTGCGCACGCTGCTGTCCGGCGTGGCGAGCGACTTTGCGAGCCTCCCGAGCCGCGAGAACCTTGCCTGGACCCTCTTCGGCGGCACGCTGACGGCCGTCGTCTCTCCGCTGGACGACCAGGTGAACCAGCACCTGGCCGGCCTCAACGGCTTCTTCGCCTCTGGAAAGGTGATCGGCCAGGGCTACGTCCAGGTGGCCGCGGCGGTCGCCACCTATGCCTACGGCCGCGCGTCGCAGCACCCGAAGGTATCGCACGTCGGAATGGACCTGATGCGCGCGCAGATTGTCGCCGGGGCGCTCACCTACGCCCTGAAGCTCACCGTCAGGCGCGAGCGTCCCGACGGCAGCGACAACCTGTCGTTCCCGTCGGGCCACGCCGCGGTCACGTTCGCGACCGCCGCCGTTCTCGAGCGCCACTTTGGCTGGTGGTCGCTGCCGGCCTTCGCCGCCGCGACGTACACGGCGGCGTCGCGGCTGCACGAGAACGTCCACTTCTTGAGCGATGTCGTCGCCGGCGCGACCGTCGGGATGATTGCGGGCAGAACGGTCACCAGGCACGGGAAGTCCAGCTACGTGCTCGTACCAATGGTGGGGCCGGGTCGGGTCGCCTTCGTCGTGCGGCGCGTGCCGACAGGCAACTGACACTCGCGGGCGTCGGCGACGGGACGCTCGCCGGACTCGCACGAAAGGTGAGAGCACTCGACAGGCGCCACGTGTGCCGCGGTGCTAACATGGCCGGGAGTCGCTCTGGGCGCCTCGAATGGCCAAAGTCGTCGCGGATGAGTCAATTCCTCTCGACGTCTCTCCGGCCGTTCAAGGCGCCTGCGCCCCGCGCTTCGCGGGGCCAGCCAACAGCGTTTCTGGTTCTAAGCGGGGCGGGCGTCATCGCCCGACATGCTTGGCGGTCCGAGGCCCGCCTCGCTAGAACCTGGGTCGGGTCACCCGGACCCGGGCCCACGGGCGGCGGCGAGCGCTTGAAGGAGCGTGCGATGAATCCGACGCGGGCAGCAATCCTATCGATCGTGGTGACGGCACTCGTCGGCGTCGCGCCGAGCCGGCCGTTGGCGGCTCCCGACGAGTCGAACCTCGCCGGCCGATGGACCCTCAACAGGTCGCTGAGCCGGATTCCCGAGGAGGTCGGCTTCGGGATGGATCTCGTCCCCGCCGGAATCCGACGCGGGCGGCCGCGGCGACGCGGGCAACCCCGGTGCGGCGCTCTTCCGCGAGAGCGCCGACGATGCGGCGCGGCGCGAGCGCCTGGTGGACGAGGTGCGGAACCCGCCCGAGGAACTGTCGATCACGCAGTCAGAAGAGGCGGTGGTGATCTCCGGCGACGGGCGGAAGCCGCGCACCTTCCGGCCCGACGGCAGGGACGCGTTGCAGACGCTTGGCGTCGTGACCGCGCCGGCCTCGGCCCGGTGGAACGGGCCCCGCTTCGAGATTCGCTACAAGGTGGAGGAGAACCGGGAATTGCGTTACGAGTTCACGCGGACGGCCGCTCCGGACCGGCTGACCGTGGAGATCCGGTTCATCGAGCGCGGAGGCCGCGACACCGTGACGCTCGTCTACGAGCCGACGAGGGATGACGTGCCAGCCGCGCCGAAGCCGGCTCCCGCGGCGCCGCCGCGCGCGCCGGCGGCGGGCGCTCCGCCCACGGCCGGCGGGACCGCGCCGCCCACGCTGGGCGGTCTCGGACAACCACCGGCCTTGCCCCGTCCAGGGGCGCCCGCGCAGGCGCCGCCACCCAGGCTCGCTCCACCGCCGGCGCCAATCGGACCCGACGCGGCGCTGGCCGGCTTGAAGCAGATTGGGATGGTGGTCGAGGACCTGCGGCCGCAGGCGGCTGCGTGCGGCCTCACCCAGGCCCCGCTCGAGGCCATCGTCTCCAAGGCGTTCACCGACGCCGGGATCCGGGTGACGAAGAACTCGGACGAGGACACGTACGTCTACGTGGACATCGGCACGACGAACGTGAACGCGAGCCTGTGCGTGTCGCGGTACGACGTGTACCTGTTCACGAACACGATGGCCACGCTCTCCTACCAGTCGTCGCCGGTGCCCGTCCAGGTACAGCTGCTCCACGAGGGCGGACTGGCCGGCGGGGCGCCGGTGCCGCACGGCGACTCGGTGCGCGCGAACGTGAAGCGCGCGGTCGACCAGTTCGTCTCCCGCATTCGCGCCGCCAGCGGGCCGGGGAAGAACTGAGGCACCGGCGGGAACTGGGGAGCTGGGGAACTGGACAACTGGAGAACTGGACAACTGGAGAACTGGGGAACTGGGGAACTGGGGAACTGGGGAACTGGGGAACTGGGGAACTGGACAACTGGGGAACTGCAGAACTGCAGAACTGGAGGACCTGGAGAACTGACGAGCCGAGATTCAGTTTGCACGCAAATGCCGGGGCACGGCGTTGACTGGGCCCCGGCCCCCGCCTAGATTCGCTCCAGCCGCTCTTCTCGGAATCCTGAGCGCGCTCGCGTCGCTCTCGTCTCCGCACCACGTGTTACTGACGGCCCTTGTCGGCATTCTGGTCTGCCGGGGAGGTCAGCCGCGTGCCGAAAGCGATCTTCGTCGCCGTGTTCGCGCTGCTGTCCGCCTGGCCGCACCCGGCGAGCACCCAACCGGCCCGCGCAAGACCGGCCGACCCGAGCCGGTGCGCCGCCGTCACCGTGAACCACGACTGCCTGGTCGCGATCGACCGGGAGGATGCCGTCTCCCCTCTGCCCGTTCGCGTCGATCCGCGGGCGACGGTGATCATCCGCGTCTCGAAGCGGCCCTTCGAGCAGATCGTGATCCAGACGGCAACGGTCGAGACGCCTCCCTCAGACCCGCTGGCCGCGGTCTTCGCGGCGCTCCTTCCCTCGCTGAAGGAGTTCGTCGGCCGCACCGGGACGTTGGCCTCGCCCGCGCCTCCCGCCAGCGTCCCGGAGAGGCAGCTGAGCGAAGACGGGCGGGCCGTGCGGCAGACCCTGTCCGAGCTCGGTGTGCGGCAGCAACGGGTCGAGGACGATCTGGCCGCGTTCGACGCGCGCGTCAGGTTGCTGGCGACCGACCTGCTGGCGATGCAGCGGAGAAGGGCGGGCCAGTGGGAGGTGGAGGACCTCGAGCGGTTCCGGCAGCGTTTCTCTTGCGCCGTTCGCGCGTTCGGCGTCGGCCGGGAGACCCAGGCGTGTCGCGAGGAGGAAGTCGCGGCGATTGAGCCCCTTCCGACTGGCGTCCTGAAGGTTCTCGACGAGAAGGTCGTCGCGGCCACCAGGGCCTACGCGAAGCTGCCAGAGACGGACCAGCAGGCGCTCGGGAAGGAACTCGACGCCGTCGCCGGAGGGCAGGAGCGGCTGTCCAGCCGGGTGAAATCCCTCGCCGCGGCAAAGTCGGCCCTTTCATCCGCGGCAGGTTCGCTCGAGGATGTGGATCCCGCGCAGCTGTCGACGTTCGACGACATCCCATTCGGTGGCGCGGAGAACCGCCGCACGAGGACGGCGACCGTCAAGATCGCGGCGCACGACCTGGTCTCGAAGACGATGACGCCGCTCGGGGCGGTGGTGATCAACTGGGGGGCCACGCGCTGGGAGTTGTCGACGGGCGCGCTGTTCTCGACCGTGGTCAGCAGCACGTTCCAGCACTCGCCGGTCGTCGAGAACGGTGTTCCGAAGGTCGATGCGAGCGGCGACTCCGTCACGGTGATCACGGAGAGCCAGACGAAGCCGACCGTCGTCCCCGCCGTCCTGGTCCACGTTCGCCTGGCCGAGAAGGCCGTCTCCCAGGGCTCGCGCCGCCTGGCGTTCCTGTGGGCCCTGGCCGTCGGCGTGAACCCGTATTCCGGGTCGGCCGACTTCGGTGCCGGCGTGACGTTCTCCTACCGCGGGCTCGCGCTCTCGCCGATGGCGCACGCGGCTCGACCGCTGCGGCTCACGAACGGGCTGCAGGTGGGGCAGGAGTTCGCCGGGAGTCACCCGACGCTCACCACCGAGCGCTATTGGGCCGTGCGATTCGCGCTCGGCATCTCCTACCGCGTTCCGATCAAGTGAGGCGTATGATTCCTCGACCCATCGTGCTGTCGTATCTCGCGGTGGGCGCGCTGTCGGTCGCGCCCCTCCTCTCGCCGGGCACGGCCGCGGCGCGCACCTCCTCTGCAGGACCGCCGCTGGCGGCTTGCGAGATACCGCGCGTCGTTCCGGCCCTCGCCGAGCCCGCCGTCAATCTCGTCGGCTTCCTGGTCGCCGTTCTCCTGTTCGCGTGGGCCTTCTCCCGGTCGCGGGGCACGGTCCGCTGGAAGGACGCGCCGCAGCCCTCGGTGCCCGGGTGGACGCCGAGGAGCTGGAGCTCGAACCTGGCGGTCGGCGGCGCTGTGCTGTCGTCGCTGCTGGCGGCTGCGGCCCTCCCGGCGGACACGTGCGTCCTGCCGCGCGCGTCCTACACGGTGCTCAGCCTCACGTTCAGCGCCTTCGTGGCGCTCGCGCCAGCAAGCTACGGACTGTTGAAAGCCGACGGCGCTCCCTCGCCGCGGGCCGCCTTCCGGCTGTTCGCGTTCGCCGCGGGGATCACCGGCGTGGGGCACGCTCGGCCAGCTGGGCACGGCCGCGTGCATCTTCCTCGAGTTGATGGTGGGCCGCGCCATCGGGTGGCCGTCGGCCTCTGCCGGGATCCTCGTCCTCTCCGGCGTCGCGGTCGCGGTGACGACCTACACGTTCCGCTGCGTCGCCAGTTACTTCGAGCCCTCGCCGCCCGACGGGACTCCGCGCCAGCCGAGGCCAGTCAAGGCAGACGTGAGAGAATGGGCGCTGCTCTAGGCTTGTCGCAAGGCTCGAGGCTCGACGCACGAGGCTGAACAGATGAGCGACCGCGTGCAGGATGCGAACATGAACCCATCAAGTGCCGCGCCGGGCACCACCTCGAACTCTCCCGCTCCGCACTCCCACGGTGTCTGTCCGTGGTATCTCGGGTACCTGCTTGTCACCCCTCTGCGCAGGTTCGTCGAGGATCCCGAAGGGATTCTTCGTCCGTTCATCCAGCCCGGAATGACCGTACTGGAGCCAGGCTGCGGGATGGGCTACTTCAGCCTGCCCATCGCGAGGCTGGTGGGGCCGGGCGGGAAGGCGGTTTGCGTGGACCTGCAGCCGAGGATGATCGAGGCGTTGCGGCGGCGCGCCCGCCGGGCGGGCCTGCTGGACCGCATCGAGACGGCCGTCTGCCGCCCAGCGGATCTTGGCGTGCCTCAATGGAACGGCCGAGTGGACCTCGGGTTGGCGTTCCACATGGTCCACGAGCTTCCCGACGCCAGCAGGTTCCTCCGTCAGGTGTTCACCGCGCTCCGTCCCGGCGGCAGGCTGGTGATCAGGGAGCCGAAAGGGCACGTGACCCCAGCCCAGTTCGACGTCACGATCACCGCGGCCGAGGCGGTCGGCTTCGTGCGTGGCTCCGAGTTGTCCGCGCGGAGGAGTCTCGGAGTCCAGCTCGAAAAGAGCGCCTGAGGCCCGCCACGCACTAGACTCCGGCCGGATCGATCTTCCCGCCGACCTGCTCTCGCACCAGCGTATCCATCGTGCTGCCACGGTCGGTCTCGAGTGCCACCTTCGGATCGATTCGGCCGAAGATGTCCAAGAGCGGCGCGATCAGGCCCGTCCAGCCGGTCTGATGGCTGGCGCCCAGGCCGGCGCCGTTGTCGCCGTGGAAGTACTCGTAGAAGAGGATCAGGTCGCGCCAGTTCGGATCCTCCTGGAATCTTGCCGTGCCGCCGTAAACGGGCCGCCGGCCGTCGCCGCCCCGCAGGAACGTGCCGGCGAGCCGCCGCGTGATCTCGTGCGCGACCTCGAACAGCGTCATCCGCTGGCCCGACCCGGTCGGGCACTCCACCGTGAACTCGTCGCCGTAGAACAGGTAGAGATTCAGCAGCGCGCGGACGATCAGCGCGTTGACCGGCATCCACACCGGCCCCCGCCAGTTCGAATTGCCGCCGAACATCCCGGTGTTCGATTCGGCCGGCAGGTAGTGGACGACGAATTCCTGGCCGCCCACCCGGAACCGGAACGGGTGATCCTGGTGGAACTTCGAGAGCGAGCGGATCCCGTGGGGCCCCAGGAACTCGTCTTCGTCCAGCAGGTAGCCGAGCACACGTTCCAGCTTGCTCTTGTTGAGGGTCGAGAGGAGTCTCCGGTCGTTGTAGCCCTTGAAGCCCGCGTCGGTTGGCGACACGTGCGAGACCAGTTCGGGATGGCGCTTCCGGAAGAGGGCGATCATTTCCGAGAGTTTCGGGAAGCGGGTCTCGATGTTCCCCTCGAACACGGTGGACGCGCACAGCGGCAGCAGGCCGACCATCGACCGCACCTTCAAGCGCGTGGCCTCACCGTTCGGCAGCCGCAGCAGGTCGTAGTAGAACCCGTCCTCCTCGTCCCACATCTCGTCGTGGTGCTCGCCGATGCGGTCCATGGCGTACGAGATCCACATGAAGTGCTGGACGAACTTGAACGCGATCTCCTCGTACATCCGGTCGTACTCGCAGAGGATGAGCGCCATCTCCAGCATGCACTGGCAGTAGAACGCCATCCACGCCGTGCCGTCGGCCTGCTCGAGCGAGCCGCCCGTCGGCAGGTCCGCGCTGCGATCGAAGACGCCGATGTTGTCGAGGCCGAGGAAGCCGCCGGCGAACACGTTGCGGCCGGAGGGGTCCTTCCGGTTCACCCACCAGTTGAAGTTCAGCATCAGCCCCTGGAAGGCGCGCTCGAGGAAGCGCATGTCCGCGCGGCCCAGCGTCCGCTCGTACTTGAAGAGCCAGATCGTCGCCCACGCGTGGACGGGCGGGTTCACGTCGCTGAAGTTCCACTCGTACGCCGGAATCTGGCCGTTCGGGTGGAAGTACAGGTTGCGGAGCATCAGGAGCAGCTGCTCCTTGGCGAAGTCGAAGTCGACCAGCGACAGCGCCACGGTGTGGAACGCGAGATCCCAGGCCGCATACCAGGGGTACTCCCACTTGTCGGGCATCGAGATGACGTCGGCGTTCAGCATGTGGAACCACTCGGTGTTCCGCACGCCGTGCCGCGCCGTTTCCAGCAGCGGGTGGCTCTTGTGCTCGCTCAGCCACTGCTCGAGGTCGAAATAGTAGAACTGCTTGCTCCATAGCATGCCGGCCAGCGCCTGGCGGTGCACCCGGCGCTCGTCTTCGCCGAGCGACGGCGGCGTGATGCGCGCGTAGAACTCGTCCGCCTCGCCGTGGCGGGCCTCGAACAGATCGTCGAAGGCGGCGAACGTCGCGGCGGCGGCGCCAGGGGCGAGCCGCAGCCGGACCTCGCGGCTTCCGCCGGCCGGCACCACCAGGTCGTAGAGCGCCGCCGCCTTGGTGCCGGCGCGCGCGGGGTTCACCGCGTCGGTGCGCCCCGACACGACGTACTCGTGGAAGGCATCCTTGACGTACGGCGACGCGGGCGGCTGCCCCCACAGCCGCGCGGTGTTGGTCTCGTTCTCCGTGAAGAGCAATTCGGGGCTTCCGTCGCAGTGCAGGCGGTACTCGCCCAGCTGGTGGTGCGAGGCGACGATCGCGCCCGCTTCCGCACGCAGGGCCGGTTTCTGTTCTTCCTGGCCCCAGGACCACGTGTTCCGGAACCAGAGCGTCGGCAGCAGGCGCAGCCTGGCTTCTTCCGGCCCCCGATTGTGCACGGAGACCCGCACCAGCACGTCCTCCGGGCCCGCCTTGGCGTATTCCACGAACACGTCGAAGTAGCGGTCCTCGTCGAACGCGCCCGTGTCGAGCAGTTCGTACTCCATCTGCTCGCGGTTGCGCCCCCGGTTCGTCTCCACGAGGTCCCGGTACGGGTACTCCCGCTGCGGGTACTTGTAGAGGTACTTCATGTAGGAATGCGTGGGCGTGCTGTCGAGGTAGAAGTAGTACTCCTTCACGTCTTCGCCGTGGTTCGCCTCGCTGTTGGTGAGGCCGAACAGGCGCTCCTTGAGGATCGCGTCGCGACCGTTCCACAGCGCGATGGCGAAGCAGAGCTGCTGCTTGTCGTCGCTGATGCCGCCCAATCCGTCTTCGCCCCACCGGTAGGCGCGCGACCGCGACTGGTCGTGCGAGAAATAGTCCCACGCGTTCCCGTCGTCGCTGTAATCCTCGCGGACCGTGCCCCACTGCCGCTCGCTGAGGTAGGGGCCCCACTTCTTCCACGGGACGCCCTTCTCGCGGGCCTCGTTCAAACGCCGCTGTTCGATGACATCGGTGATGTGCTGCTGCGGCATGGGGACTCCTTTGGAGTTCGTGGACAAGACATCCAGTATCCCATGATCGTCCGCGTGAGGCCGACGGGCAACTGGTACCTTTGCCAGGGTGCATCGAACCTCTCCCGGAGCGATATTTCGCGACGCCAGGGCCGGCTCGGGCGCCGCGAGCGTTCGACAATTCGCGCGGAGAACGCGACACACCCGGAAACGCCGGATCGACCGGTACCGTATTACACTTCAATGGCGCTTGACCGCGCCGGTCAAGTTGGACTGTGGCCGGTCCCGGCCGTGGTGGAGGACAGATGCGCGTTCCGATCGTGGCTGCCATGCTTCTCGCCTGCCTCGCCTCGCCCCCGGCGTTCGCTCTGCCGGACGAAGCGACGGCCGGCCGGATTGCCGGCTGCCCGGTCGAAATCCCGACGCCCGGCCCCTGGTCCATCGAGTTCGGGACGGCGGCAACCCGCGGGTTCGCCGCGTCCCTGCAGTACTCGGCCGCGGCCGACCAGGGCGCACCCGCGCGGCGGCCCGTGCCCGTCGAGTACAGCGACGCCTACAAGACGCGCGCGAAGATCCACAGGTACTCCAGCTTCGCCACGCTGCCGCTCTTCATCGCGAACTACGTCGTGGGACAGGACCTCTACAACAATCCCGGCGACGAGTCGAAGAAGGGCCTGCACGCCGGCCTCGTGACCGGCACTGCGGTGCTGTTCGGCGTGAACACGTTCACCGGCGTCTGGAACCTCTGGGAGGGCCGCAAGGACCCGAACCATCGCACCAAGCGCATGACGCACGGCATCCTGATGATGGCCGCGGACGTCGGGTTCCTCGCCACGGCGATGCTGGCGCCGTCCGAGCACGACCACGAGGGTGGCGCGCCGACGGTGATCACCAGCAACTCGGCGAGCACGCACCGGGCAGTCGCGATTTCCTCGATGGGCATCGCGACCGTCGGCTACCTGATCATGCTCCTGGGAGGGCACTAATCGTGGCGGCCCCCGAGTTCCTGGTTCATGCGGTACAGGGGTGGGCAAAGCTGTACGCGGACAGCAAGCCCGTCTCGATCGGCGTCATATACGTCCATCTGGCCGGCCTGCTGCTCGGCGGCGGGGCGGCGGTGGCGGCCGACCGCGAAACGTTGAAAGCCGCGGGCGAGGCCGAGCCGGAGCGGGCCGACCACCTGGCGTTCCTGGGCACGGTCCACAGCATTGCCGTCGCCGGGCTGGTGATGCTCGTGCTTTCGGGCGCCGCGATGCTGCTGGCCGACCTGGAGAACTTCTGGAGCGCCAGGTCGTACTGGGTGAAGATGGGTCTGGTCGGACTGCTGCTCGCCAATGGCCTGGTGATGCAGCGGGCCGAGCGCCTGGCGCGGACGATGCCGGCGCGCGCCTGGCGGCAGTTGAAGATCACGTCAGTCGTCAGCCTCGCGCTCTGGTTCGCGATCCTGTTGGCGAGCGTGGTACTGGCGAACAGCTGATCGGACGAGAGTGGACATGCACACAGATCGAGACCACGAGCCGTGCACGCGGTGCGCCGGCTCCGACACCAGGCGCGACTTCCTCAAGCACGCGGCGACGCTCGTCTCGGGCGCGATCGTCGGGATGACAGGCGTGCCCGGGTCCGCGGAGGCGCTCGCGGTGAGTGCGGGCGCACCGGTCGGCGCGGCCGGTTCGGAACTCACGTACCCCATCCCGGCGGCTGACGGCGCCACCGTCGATCACGACAACGGCGTCATCATCGTCCGCTACCAGGGCAAGGTGTTCGCGTTCAACCTGTCGTGCCCGCACGAGAACGCCGCGGTGCGGTGGAAGGCGGCGGTGAACCGCTTCGAGTGCAGCCGGCACGATTCGAAGTACGAGCCGAACGGCGCCTACACCTCCGGCCGCGCCACGCGGAACATGGATCGGTTCGCCCTCAAGCGGACCGGCAACAACATCGTCGTGGACGTGTCGAAGCTCATTCAGTCGGACACCGAGAAGGCGCAGTGGGAGGCGGCCGTCCTCACGCTGTAGCTGGCTGCCACCGCCGAACGCTGCCGGACGCTGCCCGCTCCGGCGGGGCGGCGATCCGCTCGCGCCGCCCATTCCCGTCTGGGAGAATCAGGGCCGCCGGCTGGGCTGGCGAAAAAGAAACCGGCCCCCCAAACGCGAGCGGCGCTATCATCTGAGCCGTCTCTCCCCTATACCGCAGAGGAGGTCGCGCCGTGCTGAAATCCCTCCACCTCGATCCCAACAAGTGCACCGGCTGTCTGCAGTGCGAGATGGCGTGCTCCTGGGAGAACCACCGCAGTTTCACCGTCTCGCGGTCGCGCATCAAGGTGTTCACGTTCCACCACGAGGGGCGCTTCGTCCCCTACACCTGCACGCAGTGCGACGAAGCCTGGTGCATGCTGGTCTGCCCGGTGGACGCGATCCGGCTCGATCCCGCCACGGGCGCGAAGACCGTGCTCGAGTCCACCTGCGTCGGCTGCAAGGTCTGCACGATTGCCTGTCCGTTCGGCACGATCAACTACGTGGCCCAGACCGGCAAGGTGCAGAAGTGCGACCTGTGCGAGGGCGCCCCCGCGTGCGCCGCGGCGTGCCCGACGGGCGCCATCACCTACGTGGACGCCGACTGGACCGGCCTCGGAAAGATGCGGCAGTGGGCCAGCAGGACCGACACGAACGCGGCGATCGCCTGAGGAGGGACTGCCATGGCATGGACCAAGAACGTCCTTCGCGTGAATCTCGCGGCAGGCACCTGCACGACCGAGCCGTTGAACATGACGTGGGCCCACGAGTACCTGGGCCAGCGAGGCCTTGCCACCAGGTACCTCGTGTCCGAGATCGATCCGAAGGTCGATCCCCTCTCCGCCGACAACGAGCTGATCTTCGTCACAGGACCGCTGACGGGCACGATGGCCGCAACCGGCGGCCGCTACTCGGTGGTGACGAAGGGCCCGCTGACCGGCGCCATTGCGTGCTCGAACTCCGGCGGCTACTTCGGCGCGGAGCTGAAGTTCGCGGGCTGGGACATGGTGATCTTCGAGGGCGCGTCTTCACGGCCCGTCTACCTGCTGATCATGGACGGGCAAGCCGAGCTCGTCGACGCGAGCCACCTGTGGGGCAAGACCGTCTGGGAGACCGAGGCGCAGATCAAGAGGTTTCACCAGGACCCGCAGATCCGCGTCGCGGCCATCGGGCGGGCCGGTGAGACAGGAGTGCTCTACGCGGCGATTGTCAACGACCTGCACCGCGCGGCCGGCCGGTCCGGCGTCGGCGCCGTCATGGGGGCCAAGAACCTGAAGGCCGTGGCCGTGCGCGGCACCCGCACCGACGCCTATCACCTCGCGGATCCCGATGCCTTCTTCGCCGCCACGGAGGCGGGGAAGAAGGCGCTGGCGGCCAACGGCGTGACGGGGCAGGGCCTGCCCACCTACGGCACCCAGGTGCTGATGAACGTCATCAACGAGTTGGGCGCGCTGCCGACGCGCAACCATCGCGACATCCAGTTCGAGGGCGCCAACGCGATTTCGGGCGAGGAGATGCACCGGAAGCGGCCGACCGACGGCAAGCCGAACCTCGTCACCAACGGTGCCTGCTTCGGGTGCACGATCGCGTGCGGTCGCATCTCGAAGATGGATCCCGAACCACTTCAGCGTGAAAGACAAGCCGGCGTACCACGGCGCCTCGGGCGGCGTGGAGTACGAGGCCGCGTGGGCGCTGGGCGCGGCCAACGGCGTGTCGGATCTCGAGGCGCTCACCTACGCCAACTTCCTCTGCAACGAGGACGGCTTCGATCCGATTTCGTTCGGCGCCACGGTCGGCGCGGCGATGGAACTCTACGACCTGGGCATCCTGACGCAAGAACAGGTGGGCTTCGAGCTGCGGTTCGGGTCGGCGGAGGCGATGGTGAAGCTCGCCGAGTTGACCGCGCGCGGCGAGGGCTTCGGGAAGGAGATCGGCCTCGGGTCGAAGCGGCTCTGTGCGAAGTACGGCAGGCCGGACCTGTCGATGACGGTTAAGGGCCAGGAGTTTCCGGCCTACGACAGCCGTGGCCTGCAGGGCATGGGGTTGGCCTACGCCACCAGCAACCGCGGGGCCTGCCACCTGCGCGGGTACATGGTGTCGCCCGAAGTGCTGGGCATCCCGGAGAAGATGGAGCCCCAGGCCACCGACGGCAAGCCGGCCATGTTGAAGGCCTTCCAGGACCTGACGGCGGTGGTGGATTCGTCGGGGCTCTGCCTCTTCACCACCTTCGCCTGGGGATTGGCCGACATCCAGCCGCAGATCCAGTCGGCGTGCGAAGGCGACTGGTCCCCGGAACGGCTGCTCGAGATCGGCGAGCGGATCTGGAACATGGAGCGCCAGTTCAACATGGACGCCGGGCTGACGGGCAAGGACGACAACCTGCCGCCGCGCCTCATGACCGAACCGGCGAAGACGGGCCCGCAGAAGGGGGCCGTCTCGAAGCTCGACGTGATGCTGCCGGAGTACTACCGGGTGCGCGGGTGGACCAAGGACGGCGTCCCGACGCAAGAGACACGCAAGCGGCTGGGAGTCTGAGGCCGGCTGACGACGTGCGACTCCCGGCTTGCGGCCTCGTCCCACCAGGCTCGGCCGCCGGCCGCCGGCCGCCAGCCGCCAGCCGGGTAAAGGTATGCGACACGTCATCATCGGCAGCGGCCCCGCGGGCGTCGCTGCGGCGGAGACCCTGCGAAAGGCGGACGCCGCCGCCGGGATCACGCTGGTGTGCGGCGAGGGCGAACCGCCCTACTCCCGCATGGCGATTCCCTACCTCCTCAAGGGGGACATCGACGAGGCGGGAACGTATCTCCGGAAGGACGCGGCGCACTACGGCCGGCTGGGCATCGGCCTCGTCCACGGGCGCGCGAGCGCCGTGGACACGGCGGGCCGCGTCGTCTCCCTCGACCGCGGCGGGGGCATCCCCTACGACCGCCTGCTGGTCGCGACCGGTTCCCGGCCGAGCCGCGAGCGGATTCCGGGCATCGACCTCCCCGGCGTACAGGCGTGCTGGACGCTCCGCGACGCCCGGTCCATCATCGGCGCCGCGCGCCCCGGCACGCGCATCGTGCAGATGGGCGCCGGCTTCGTCGGCTGCATCATCATGGAGGGCTTGCTGTCGCGCGGCGTGGACCTCACGATCCTCGTGCGCAGCGGCTACATGGTGCGCCGGATGATGAACCCGACCGCGAGCGGCCTGATCAGGCGCTGGTGCGAGGGGAAGGGCGTCAAGATTCTCACCCGCACGCAGCCGAAGGCGCTGCGATCCAAGGACGGCGCCCTCGAGGTGGATCTCGGCGACGGCCGGACGCTGCCGGCCGACCTCTACGTGAGCGCCGTCGGCGTGGATCCGAACCTCGAGTTCCTGGCCGGCAGCCCCATCGAGATCCATCGCGGGATCGTCGTCGACGCCAACCTGCGGAGCAGCGTGCGCGGGGTGTACGCGGCCGGCGACGTCGCCGAGTCGCCAGACCGCCTCACGGGGATGCGGCAGCTGAACGCGATCCAGCCCAACGCCGTGGAGCAGGGCCGCGTCGCAGCGCTGAACATGGCCGGCCGGCCGACGCCGTTCAGGGGCGGCTTCGTGTTCAACGTGCTGACGACGGTCGGACTGGCGGCCTCGTCGTTCGGGCAGTGGGAAGGGGTGGCCGGAGGCGAATCGGCCGAGGCACTCGACGAGTCGCGGTTCCGCTACATGAACCTGCAGTTCGACGGCGACCGCCTCGCCGGCGCCAACTGCGTCGGCTTCTCCGATCACGTCGGCGCGCTGAGAGGGCTGATCGAGGGGAGGCGGCGGCTGGGCCGGTGGAAGCGTCGGCTGATGGAAGACCCTTCGCAGATCATGCAGGCCTACGTGTCAACGGCGACCTCGATGCGCTGATCCGCGTCCGGGACCGGCGCGGCTGGTCGACCGGCACGCTGCGGCGACTGACATGCGGCGCCGACTGACAGCGGCGTCGATTGACATGCGGCGTCGACTGGCATGCCGCGTCGACTGACGAGTTGCGCCGACTGACGAGCGGTGCCGATTCAGATGCAGATCACCCTCAAGCTGTTCGCGTCGCTGACTTCCCACCTGCCCCCCGACGCGCGGGACACGAACAGCATCGACATCGGCGTCGAGCCGGGCAGCACCGTGCTCGACGTGATTCGGCACCATCGCATTCCCGAGGCCCTGTGCGCGATCGTGCTCGTCGATGGCGCGTGGGTCGCGCGGAACGACCGCGCCAGGACGGAGCTCGCCGACGGCCAGGTGCTCGCGATCTGGCCGCCGGTGGCGGGGGGGTGAGAGGGAATGAAGAATGCACAATGCAGAATGCAAAATGCAGAATGAAGAATGCACGTCTTAGTTTAGCGCGTTGAGGGTCCCGCCGGCCGCTGAGCGAGGGCACGGGGGACGAAGGGCTTGGGGCTCCGGAGCATCTCGACGAGGAGGCCGCTGGCATCGGATGCGTCGCAGGTGACTGGTTCGCAGCACGGAGGTGAGGACTTCGCGCCCGAGCAGGAACGAAAACAGCCCGCTGAATTCGAGGTCGAGGTGGCGCGCGAAGCGCTCCGCCGGCGGCGGCAGGCGCGGGGTGTCGAGGAGCGCCAGCATCCGGTTCTGCAGAACGCCGCGGGCGACGGCGACCCCGTGGTCGGTGATCGTGCCGGCGTGCCAGCGATCCCGGACGCCGAGGCCCTGTTGGAGCAGCGCGGCGACCGACGGGGCGAAGCGGTGGTCGTCGAAATCACGCTCCAGCGTGCGACAGCGGCGCAGCAGATGCGCCAGACACGATTGATGCACCGCCGCCGTAAACTGGCGATAGGGGGCCCAGCCGTCGCGCACGAGCGCCCCGGAAAAGTCGGCGCCGAGGACCGCGGCCGCTTCTTCGAAGCCGCGGCCCGACTGAATCGCGTACACCGTGGTGTCCGGCGTCGCGAAGGCCCAGAGCCAGTGCAGCCGACCGGCGACCTTCCAGCCGGTTTCATCATCCGGCGCGACCACGGGGCTGCCGCGGACCTGGTCGAGGAGCGCCTGGTAACTCGGGGTGGCCCGCCGTGCGGTGCGCCGCAACGCGTGGACGAGGCCGCCGCAGGTGAGCGACAGGCCAAAGCGTTCGCGCAGCAGGGTCGTGACTTTGCCGAGCGAGAGGCCGAGTTGCTTGTTGAGGATGGCCGCAAGCGCCAGGGCATGCGGGCCGACCTGCGCGGCGGCGGCGCCGAGGGCGTCCGACGTTTGGAGCGGGTGGCGCCCTTGGACGCGGTGCCCGCAGGTGGCACACCGGCCGACGTGCACATGGAAGGCGCGAATGATGGGGCGCACGACCGGCAGGTCCTCTTGGTACTGCAGCGCGACGTGCGTCTCGCGCAGCGCGCCGGCACACGCAGGACAGGCGGCGGGCAGCGGGGCCTCGAAATGCTCATCGACGTGGGAGGGAATCGGGCGATGCGCACGGCGCCCATAGCCAGCTCCGGCTTTCCGGCCGGGCCGACGTGGGGCCGCCGACACGGCGCCGCGCGAAAACGGCGCCGCTTGGCGAAAGCGAGCGCGTTCCACTGCGTCGAGCTTCTGCTCCAGGTCTTTGATCTTCTTGCGCAGCCACTCGCTGTCGCGGCGAAACCGATCGCGTTCCCGCTCGGCGCGCTCCCGTTCGCGCTCGGCCCGTTCCCGCTCGCGTTCGGCCCGCTCCAACTCGGCCCGCTGCCGCGCGATCTCGCGCTCTTGTCGCTCAAGTTCGACGAGGAGGTCGTCACGCGACGCGGTTTGCCAGCGGCGATGCACACGGAAGTTATGCCAGAACCACGATCTTCGTAGCAGTTACGAAATATTGGATCGGCGACGCCCTTCCCGGCCGGCACTGCCGTCAGGGCGCTAAACAGATACGAATGCACAATGCACAATGCTGGATGAACGACGCAGCACTCGGGCTCGGGTGATCCTTGAGCACTGAGTCTCGCCGCACTCTCGAGATGACGATCGGCCGCGAGGAGTTTCTCCGGTTCCTGCCGGCTGCGGTCGGTTCGTTCCACCTCGATTCGGCGGCGCGACCTCGGGGCGCGCCGACGCCGGGCCTCGCGGCGCAAGCCTCGCGGCGGGTGCTCACCGCGAGCGGGTCCGATGGCCGGCGCGCCTGGACCATCCAACTCGCCCTCCTCGAGCCTCGACAGCTCGGCGCCCTTGCCGTCTCCCGCCACCGTGTCGAGATCGTCCTCGAAGGCTACTCCGACGGCGAGCGAGACGAGTTCATGAGCCGCTTCGACCGCGCCTTCCTGCGCGGCGGCGGCTGACGGGACCGCCGCCACCCCGTGCCCGCCGACTGCCGAACAGCGCCGCGCTCGGGGCGCGTCAGCCGATGCGTTTCATCATCGCCTCGAACATCTCGAAGGTCAGCGACTGCTCGCCGTCCGAGAGCGCCCGCGCCGGGTCCGGGTGAATCTCGACCATCAGGCCGTGCGCCCCGCACGCAATGGCCGCCTCGGCGAGCGGCGGCACCCACCTCGACACGCCGAGCGCGTGCGACGGATCGACGATGACGGGGAGATGGCTCAGTTCCTTGACGACGGGAACCGCGCCGAGGTCGAGGGTGTTGCGGGTGGCGGTTTCGAAGGTGCGGATGCCCCGCTCGCAGAGGACGACCATCTGGTTGCCCTGGGCCAGCACGTACTCCGCCGCGCCCAGCCACTCGTCGATCGACGACATCAACCCTCGCTTGAGGATCACCGGGCGATCGACCTTGCCCACCTCCTTGAGCAGCGAGAAGTTCTGCATGTTGCGCGCGCCGACCTGCAGGATCTGCGCTTTCTCGGCCACCGGCCCGACATCGGCCGGGTGCATCACCTCGGTCACCACCGGCAGGCCGAACTCCGCGCCGGCCTCGACGAGCAGGTCGAGAGCCTCGTAGCCCAGGCCCTGGAACGCGTAGGGCGAGGTGCGCGGCTTGAAGCAGCCGCCGCGGAGGATGTGCCCCCCGGCTTCCTTCACGACGCGGGCGCAGCTGCGGATCTGCTCACGCGATTCCACCGAGCACGGCCCGGCGATGACCACCGGACGCGCGCCGCCGAGTTCCACGCCCGCGACGTGGATGACCGTGTCCTCGGCCCGGTGCCGGCGCGAGGCGAGCGTGTAGGGTTTCTTCTCGAGGGCCACCGGTGCCGCCGGGACGGCCGACGCACGGCCCTTCCCGCCGGCGGGGGACAGCGGCGGGCGCGGGCCGACCTGCCGCGTCTCGACGACCGTGTGCGCCGGGAACGATCCGAACACTCTCAGGAAGCTCGCGCGCCCGGCCAGCGCGCGGACCGCGTCGCTCACGTTCGGGTCGCCGAGGTTCCCTTCGACGTCCACGTAGAAGAGGTACTCCCACGGGTTGCGCGGCCGCGGCCGCGACTCGAGCTTCGTCATGCTCAAGTGGTGCTCGGCGAGCACGCTCAGGCAGCGCAGCAGCGCGCCCTCTTCGTGCCGGGTGGCGAACATCAGCGACGTCTTGCACGGGATGGCGAGGTCGAACGTCGCCGGCTCGCGCGCGACGATCACCATCCGGGTGTAGTTCTCCGGCTGATCCTGCACGCCGCGCTTCAGGATCGTCAGCCCGTACAGCCGCGCCGCCTCCTGGCTGGCGATGGCCGCCTGCGAGAGATCCTGCTCGTCGCGGATGCGGCGGGCGGCCATGGCGGTGTCGGTGAAGGCTTCGACGTGGCAGTCCTGGAGGCTGCGCAGGAAGCGGCCGCACTGGCTGAGCGCGACGGGGTGCGAGTAGACCCGGCGGATGCGCGAGAGCGGCACGTCCTCGAGCGCGAGCAGGCAGTGGTCCACTTCCACCACTTCCTCGCCGACCAGCGCCAGGTCCATCTGCGACAGCAGGTCGTAGGCGGCAGTGACCGAGCCCGACGTCGTGTTCTCGAGCGGGAGCACGGCGTAATCCAGCTCGGCCCGGTGGACGTCTTCCAGCATCTCCTGGAACGTGTCGTACCCGCGATACACGACCTCGGCGCCTCCGGGGCCGAAGTGGCGCTGCGCCGCGAGTTCGCTGTAGGCCCCTTCCGTGCCCTGGTACCCGACTCGGAGCGTCGCGCCCGCCTCCGCGCGATCGGGGCCGATGGAGGCCACCTGCGTGCGCAGCGACTGCCCGAGGATCTCGCGGAACAGCCGGGTGACGAAGAACGGGTCGAGGCCCGCGTCGCGCGACCGCTCGGCCACGCGCGTCAGCACGTCCTCCTCCCGGTGAGGAATCCCTCAGCGGCCCGCCGCCGCCCGCCTTCGTTCGTCCCACTTCGTCCACCAGCCGCTGCCGTTGGGCCAACGCCTCCACGAGCGCCGCGTCCACGTCGTCGAGCCGCCGGCGAATGTCCTTCAAGTCCACATCGGCCTCCGTTCGGCATGCCGCCACGAAAAGCGAAAGGCCCGTCCCCGGGGCTCGGGAACGGGCCTTTGCGTCGGTTCGATGCCTGCGTGTCGCCCGGCTAGACGCGTCCCCTTCCCGCTCGATTGGAGCCGGTAAAGGCGAACACGCCGACGGTCGGATCCAGGGCGACCACGGGTAGATAGTCTCCCGCCTTCGAGCGGCTGTCAAGGTCCGTCTGCCGCGGGCGTCGCCCTCGCGGCGAGCCTCACTGCTGGGCGAGCGCCGACTCGATCTTCTCCTGGAACTTCGCGAACGGCTGCGCGCCGGTCAGGAACGCCAGCCCTCTCAGCTTGCCGCTGGCCGGATCCATCGTGGCGAGGAAGAAGCTGGGCGTGCCCTGGACGCCGGCCGCTTCGGCCTGCGCCATGTCCGCGCGGATGTCGGCGGCGTACTTGTTCGAGCCGAGACACGAGGCGAACCGCGTCGAATCGAGGCCCACCGCGGCCGCCTGCGCGGCGGTCTGCGAGATGCTGTTCGGGTTGGCGAACAGGCGGTCGCGCATCTCCCAGTACTTCCCCTGCTCGCCCGCGCAGCGCACCATCTCGGCCCCGCGGAACGCGGCGCTGTGGATCGACTCGAGGGGGAGGTCGAGGATCGCGTACTTCAGCTTGCCCGTCTGGATGTAGGCCTTGTCGATCTGCGGGTACGTCTCACGGACGTACTTGATGCAGAACGTTCACTGGTAGTCGGTGAGTTCGACCAGCGTGATCGCCGCCGAGGGCGAGCCCTTGATCGGCCGGCTGCCGAGATCGAGCCGCACGCTGCCGGGCGAGGGGCCGAGCCGGGCGCGAAGCGGGGCCAGCAGTTCCTTGATGTCGTCGAGGTCCTGCTGCATCGTCTTGACCTGCGCGCGCAGGGCGTCGATCTGCTTCTGCGTGTCGGCCGCGGGCGGCTGCGCCGCGCAGGCGCCCGCCAGCGCGCTCGACACGACGAAGGCGAGTGCCACGTTGAGTCGTCGACTGTTCATGCGGTTCCCTTGTCTCCAGACTGTGTGTCGCGAATCCGCCGAGGGGCGCCGCATGGCGCCCGGGCGGGCAGAGTTCGTGAACAGCGATTGTAGCGTGTCGCGCCGGGAATGGCCACGTCGAGGCGACGCCGAGGCGGCAGACAATCGTGCCGGCTCATCCCTGGCAGCGGCTAGAACGAGAAGACCAGGCCCGCCGTGAACTCCACCTGCCAGAGCACGAACACGTCCAGGTTGATGAAGCATCCACCGCCGCCGCAGACGGTTCCGCCCAGGTTGCCGTCCACGAACACCGCGTAGACCCGCCCGTCGAGGCGGAAGCCCAGGTGCCTGGTCGGCATCAGCTTCACGCCGCCGCCGCCGCCGGCCGCGAATCGGTACTCGGCGTCGTGCGCGCTGCCGAACCTGGTGAGGCCGGCACCGCCGCTCAGGAACGGGCGCACGCGGCCGCCGTCGAGCTCGTAGGCTCCGCCGACGAGCCAGTGCTCGACCGAGAGCCGCGCGCTCTCCGCGCAATCCTGGGCCGGCAGCCACGCGGGAACGTCCAGGTGTTGCCGGGAGTAGATGAAGGACACCGACGTGGCGCGGTCCACGAAGATGTCGACGACGATGCCCGCGGCCGGGGCCACGTCGGCGTCCAAGGGACGGCCGAGGTAGAACTCGTACAGGTCGCCGCCGAAGCGGTAGCCGACGAACGGAGAAACCTCGCAGACCTGCGCGACGACCGGCCGCGGGACGGTCCAGAGCAGGAGAAGCGCGAGGAGTGCCGTTGGTCGGGCGCGGAACACGGCACCACGATACCAGAGTCGGCAGACTCTTCGATCCGTCGGCGAGACCCGGCGGGGAACGGTCGCGCGGTTCGACGCGGCTCACCGTGCCGAGCGCCGTCCAGGGGCATGGTGCAGCCGCTGACATCCGTCGCACGTGGAATCCCGCGACCGCTTCGCGCCTAGATGAGAGGCCGCGATTCAGAGTCGTCTGTCCCTGTGGCGCGGGGCTTCAGCCCCGCGACCCTTCGGCAGGCTCAGGGTCGCCCCGCGGTTCGACTTCGCTCCGCGCCATGAGCGCCAGCCGAAGGGCGAGTAGCGTCGAGGGGCGATCGGCGGGCCTGAGGGCCCGCCCCACAGCCTCACGACTCACGATCGCGGCCTCCTATTCAGTCTCGCCGACGACTCCCGGCTCGGCCACCGGGCGCGTGGGGGCCGGTGGCCGAGCCGCGATGCCATCGGACGTGACAGCCTCTGTGGGCTCCGAGGTCTCAGTGGTTGAATCCGTCGAACGACTCACGCCGGATGTGGTCAATCCTGAGGAAGACTGAGATAGGATGGCCGTATTGGAGGCACGTATGCGCAGAGGGCTCAGCATCTTGGTCGCCGCGGTCGTTTCCGCCGCGGCGCTGGCGTACGGCCAGGAGGGCCTGTCGCCGGCGCAGAAGGCGAAGATCGACGAGGCGGTGGCCGGCGTCCTTGCGAGCACCGGCGCGCCGAGCGCATCGATCGCGGTCGTGTGGAACGGAGTCCCCGCGTACGAGCGGGCGTACGGAAGCGCCACGGTCGCGCCGCCCGCTCCCGCGACGACCTCCATGCGGTACAGCATCGGCTCGGTCAGCAAGCAGTTCACCGCCGCCGCTGTCCTGCTGCTCGCCGAAGAAGGCCGGCTGTCGCTCGACGACAAGGTCGGTCGTTGGCTGCCCGACCTGACGCGCGCCGGCGAGGTGTCGATCCGTCAACTGCTGTCGATGACCGCGGGCTACCAGGACTACTGGCCGCAGGATTACGTGTTCCAGGCGATGGAATCGCCGACGACGCCGGAGCGGATTCTCGACAGGTGGGCGCGCAAGCCGCTCGATTTCGACCCCGGCACTCAGTGGCAGTACAGCAACACGAACTACGTCATTGCCGGCCTCATCGTCGAGAAGGCGAGCGGCCGGCCCCTCGTGGAATACCTGCAACGACGCATCTTCGCGCCGCTCGGCATGACGTCGGTGAAGGACGTCAACGTCGCGCCGCTCGGGGGCGACGCCCCGACCCGCTACCTGCGGAACGCGCTCGGGCCGTACCGCGTGGCGCCCAAGGAAGCCGCCGGGTGGCTGTTTGCCGCCGGCGAGCTGGCGATGACGGCACACGATCTCGCCCTGTGGGACGTCTCGATGATCCGGCAGACGCTGCTCGAGCCGGCGTCCTACCGCGAGATGCAAACCGACGTGCGCCTGGCGAACGGCGCCGCCGTCGGGTACGGCCTCGGCCTGAACGTCGCGACGTTCCGCGGACGCCGCCGCTTGTCGCACGGCGGCGCCGTGTCGGGCTTCCTGTCGGAGAACGCGATCTATCCCGACGACCGCGCGGCCGTCGTCGTGTTCTGCAACATCTACCCGGGCGCGGCGGCGCCGTCGGGCGAGATCGCTCAGCGGATTGCGGGCGTGATCTTCGACAAGACCGACACGGAGGCTGCGGGTGCCCTGGACCTCGCGAAGCGGGTGTTCGACGGCCTCCAGCACGGCACGATCGACCGCTCGCTGCTCAGCTCGAACGCCGGCGCCTATTTCACCGCGGAGGTCGTCGGCGATTTTGCGTCGAGCCTCGGCGCCCTCGGCGCGCCCGCCGAGTTCGTGCAGACGGGCGCCAGCCTCCGCGGCGGCATGGCGTTTCGTGGGTACCGCGTCCGCTGCGGGGGCCGCGTGCTCGCGGTGACGATGCGCGTCCTGCCCGACGGCAAGATCGAGCAGTACCTGGTGGAACGCGCCGACTGAGGATTGGGCGTCACGCGCCTCGGCTCTTCCTCAGTTCGCGCGCCCAGAGGGTCAACCAGAGGCACGGCAGCGCCAGGATGAACAGGGAGAGCTTCGCGACCACGGTGGCCAGCAACCACAGTTGCTGAAGTTCGGGCCAGGTGGTGCCCGAACCCCACAAGGACAGAACCCAGGCCGGGCGCGACGACACGATGACGAGGTACGCCAGCCATTGAAGCAGCAGCACGGCTGCGGCAATGAGCAGCGTCCACCAACCGGCAATTCCGGCGCTCCGGACCCTGCGTTCGAGATCGTCGTTCATGGCGCGACTCCGTTTCGCTGCCCGGGCGTCGCCGCAGCGCCTCAGTAGCTCTCGTTCACGAACCTCACGACGATGTCTGCCACCAACGCGGCGGCGTCCTTCCAGGTCCGGCTCTGCCCCTGAAACTGTCTCGCCTGGCTTCGTCCAACGACGTGGAGTCGGACTGACACGAGGCACCGACCGGACGAGGGCGTCTCGCGCGACAGGACCTCGACCGTGAGGTCGGCCCTGTCGAACGCGTCCACGACCTCCAGGACGCCAGTCTTCTTGCGAAGCGCTTCGCGCACGTCCTCGACCGACTGCTGGCGAGCCTCCTGGTCTGGGGCGACGGGCTCGCCCGGTTTCGCAACCTGCGTGAAGACGTAGACGCGGGGAAGCGGGCTGATCGCCGTCCCCTGCGCGGAGGAGTCGGTACCCGTCAGCGAGAGGACACCGACGGCCACTGCCAGGAGCATCGCGGGGCGGGAGAAGGTGTTCATGGGCGTGTCGAGGCTGAAGCAGTCCTTCCCATTATCCGCCGGGCAGCGTGCGCCGTCGAGCAGTGCAGCGTGTCGACGGGCGGGCACGGGGGCAAGCGGGGCCGGGGGAGCCCGACGGTGCGGCGAGCGGCGTCAGTCCGCCCGCAGGGCAGTCACCGGGTCGACCCTCGCCGCGGCGAGGGCCGGCACCAGGGCGGCGACGAGCGACACGACGGTGACGACGGCGAAGACGACCGCGTAGCTGAACGGATCGTGCGCGCTGACGTTGTACAGCATCCCGGCCAGGACGTCCCGGCCCACGGTGGCCAGCGCGAACGCCAGGGCGAAGCCGAGCGTCAGGCCGAGCGCGATCTGGCGGCCGCCCCGGCGCAGCACCATGCCGACGATCGCGCGGCGATCCGCGCCGAGTGCCATGCGCACCCCAAACTCCTGGCGGCGCTGGTTCACCGAGAAGGACATGACGCCGTAGAGGCCGACCGCGGCCATCAGCACGGCCAGGAGGCCGACCGTCGTGAACATCCCCGCGATGACGCGGTTCTGCGCGAGAGCGCTGTCGTAGTGCTGCGCGGGCGTGCCGACGTAGTAGAGGGGGAGGTCGCGATCGACCTTCGCGATCGCCCGGCGCAGCGCGGAGACCAGGGTGTCCGCGGGCACGTTCGCCTTGGGGCGGACGACGACGGTGGCAAACCCGGCCGGCGCGGGCGTGGGCGGCACGGGGCCGTCGAGCGTGCCGTAGAACGGGATGTAGAAGCCGGCGTCGTCCGTGAGCGGGCTGTTGACGCCGAGCATGCGCACGGTGCGCGTCACCCCCACGATCGTGCGCCACGGCCCGGGCTGCTCTTCGTCGGCGACGGATCGAATGCGGCGCCCGATCGGGTTCTCGCGCCCGAAGTGCCGCCGTGCGAACGCTTCGTTGACGACCGCGACCGGCAGCCTGGAATCGAGGTCGTCGTCGGCGATCGCCCGGCCCTGGAGCACGCGCTGGCCGACCGTCTCCGCGAAGCCGCCCGAGACCTTCTCCCAGTTCGCCGACGGGCGGTCCCGCTCCTCCTTGTAGACCTTTCCCTCGATCTCGACCCGCGTGTCGCCGGACGACACCATGCGGTTCCGGTTGGTGATCGCCGCGGCGCCGAAGTCGGGTGAGCTGCGCAGGGTGACGAGCAGGCGGTCGTAGAACAGCTTGCGCGCCTCGGGCGCGTCGTACTGCGGGTCCGTCAGGCCGATCCTCGCCGACAGCACGCCTCGCGTGTCGTACCCGAAGTCCACCTGCTGCCGCTCGACGATCGACCGCAGTTGCAGGAGGGACCCGACGAGCAGCACGCACGTGACCACGACCTGCAACACCACGAGGCTGCCGGTGGCCAGCGCGACGCCCCGGCTGGTGCTGCCGCGCGACTGGTCCCGCAAGACGGCCACGGTGTCCGCGCGCGATGCGAGGAACGCGGGCACGAGGCCCGAGACGACGGCCGCGGCCGCCGTCGCGCCGACCGTCAACGCGAGCACCCGGGCGTCGATGTCGAACGTCATCCACGTCGGCGGGCCGTACTGCATGCTGTGCACGGTCGCCCACAGCCAGTCGGCGGCCTCGTACGCCAGCGGGATGCCGAGGGCCGCCCCGGCCGCCGCCAAGACGATGCTCTCGGTCAGCATCTGACGGACGAGCCGGCCGCGCGTCGCGCCGAGCGACGAGCGGACCGCGAGTTCCTTGGCGCGCAGGGCCGCCCGCGCAAACTGCATGTTCATCACGTTGACGCACGCGATCAGGAGCACGCCGACGCAGAAGCCGAGCATCGTCAGCAGCGTGCCCTTGAGCCCCTCGGGCGTATACACCTGGATGAGCGGCAGCACGAGGCCGGCGGTGTAGCGCTTGTTCGTCGCCGGGTACGTGTCCGCGAAACGCCTGGCGAACGACGTCACCTCCGCGTTGGCGGCGTCGAGCGAGATGTCGGGCTTGATGAGCGCGAGCACGAGGGCCGTGCGGTCGCGGGGATCGTTGCGCGGGAGCGCGGGGTACTGGCCGTGGAGGGGGATCCACACGTCCTCGCGGTACGGAAACGCGAAGCCCTTGGGCATCACGCCGATGATGGTGGCGGGGGCGCCGTTCAGCCGCACGACGCGGCCGACGATGTCCCGCGCCCCGTCGAAGTCGCGCTGCCAGAGACCGTCCGAGATGATCGCCACCTTCTCGGCGCCGGGCCGGTCGTCCGCGGCCTGGAAGTTGCGGCCGAGCGCCGGCTCGATCCCGAGGATGCGGAAGAGATCGGGTGTGGCGCAGGTGCCTTCGTAGCGCCTGGGGTCACCGTTGACCGTCATGTTGACCGTTTCGCCCCCGCTGTAGGCGGCGACCATCGCGAACGACCGCTGGGCGGCCGCGAGTTCGACGAAGTCCATCGACGCCATCCGGCGATTGGCGTACAGCCCGCTGCCGGTCGCCGGGTCGCTGAAGTCGACGTACACGAGGCGAGCGGCGTTGGGAAACGAGAAGCCGCGGATGATCACGCCGTTGACGACGGCGAACATGGTTGTCACGCCGCAGATGCCGAGGGCCAGCACCACGATGGCGAGCGTGCAGAAGGCGCGCTCCTTGAGGAGGACGCGCACGCCGATGCGAACGTCGCGAAGCATGTTCTCGAGCATGTCGGCCCCGATGGAGGAGGAGACGAGGATCGGACAACCCGGAAGCGGCGGGTGCTGCAAGATGAGACGGATCCGCGCGGCAAGGGGTTCCGGGGCGGATCAGCGGCCGGGCGCCGGCGCGGCCGCCGGCCCGCGGTTCTCCTGCCAGACCAGCGGAGCAGCGTGATCTGGTCCCTCCGGCTGGCTCCACGTGTGCACGGACGCACGCACCTGGCCGAAACGCGCCCGACGGGTGATGCCGTCGCGAGGCGTCCGGACGAGGGCGATCTTCCATGCGAGTCCGTCTACTCGGGAATCGCGGGCGGTGAGGCGTTCCTGATCGCCGCGATGCGCCAGCCATCCGCGCCACGCGTCAGGACGAACGTCGTCCACATCCGTCGGGTGGTGCCGTCGCGGGTGCCGGCAAGCTCGTACGCCCCGTCGGCAATCGCCGCGTCCTGCCCGAGGAAGCGGACGGCGCGGATCGTGATCCGCCGCGTGCCGCCGGTCTGCTCGGATGAGGCGAGGCCGCCGCGCACCACCGCGTCGCGGCCGCGTCGCCACTCGCCGCCGGTAGTGAACTGGTCCGCGTCGGCGGTGAAGAGCGCGGCAATCGCCGCCCCGTCGCGGCGTTCGCGCGCCCCGACGTAGCGGTCCACGACGGCTCGCACGTCCCGTTCGTCGGCCGCACGCGGGGCGGAGGACTGCGGCGCCGCCGCCGCGGCGGCGGCAATCAAGAGGAGCAGGGGCGCGACCCTGAGCGACATGGGGTAGCCTCCTCGGCCGGCTCGGCCTGGCAGGACGCAGCCGTCGGCGGCGCCCCGTGGGCCGCGGCGGCGCGATGCCACCGTCACAGGATCTTGGAGTACGCCGCCGGCCTGTAAAGCGTCAGGCGGCGGTAGCTGGGAATCTGCCCGTACCGCTCGAGCGACTGCTTGCGCAGGGCGATCCACTCGGGGTCCGCATTGAATGCGGCGCCGAACTTCTCCCGGGCGCTCATGTCGTCGAAGGCGAGCATCCAGGTGAGGTTGGGCCGGTCGTTCCCGAACAGCGTGGTTCCGAACATCACCAGCTGCGATCCCGCCCGCGCCAGGATCTTGGCCTCGGCTTCGGCGAACCGCTCGACGAGGCCCCGCAGCTCCTTCTGCGTGTGCGTCTGGTAGATTCGCATCTCGAAGACGCGCGGCGATTTCGGCGGGGGGTTGATCGGGGCGAACTCCGGCGCGAAGTCGGTGGCCTCGAGCAGCTCCGTCGTCAGGCTCTCGAACGGGCGCTCCGGGCCTGCCTGCCAGGCGTCGCTGCCGTCCTGGAAGGCCTTGTCCGCGCGCAGCTTCGCCAGCAGGCTCCACGCCTGCTCGACGGACCCGAAGGCGTCGACGACCGTGACCAGCGGGAGATGCTCCGAGAGCTGCGCGTCGAGCACCAGCGACGGGCCACCTTGGGCCCTGGCCACCGCCGGCAGGTAGGCCTTGCTCAGGTAGTCCGACAACCGGGTGCCCTGGGCCCCGAGCTGGAGCCGGTAGTGGTGCAGCACGTAGCAGCCGGGCTTCTTCGCAGCAGGGCCCTGCGCGGCGGCGTAGGCGCTCGTCAGCGACGAGGCCGCGATCGCACCGAGAAAATGTCGTCGATTCATGGGTTCCTCGTCGGCAGTGATGGCGCGCCAGGGGGGCGCGGCCCGTCGGGCTCGATGTCACCATCCGCGGTCGAGCGAGGAGCAGCATACAACAGGACCGGCGCGTCGTCACCTCGGCGAATCCTGAGGACGCCGCGCGGGCCGGGGGGGCGTCAGGCTACGGTGGAGCGCATCCAGTCGTCGGACTCCGACCGCAGCGGGTTCGCACGCCGGCCGAGGAGGCGCAGGATCTCCGCGTGCAGGATCTCCGCGGGACAGGGCTTCGCGAGGACCAGGTCGCACCCCGCCTCCAGGGCCCGCGCCACGTCCTGGGGCGCGACCCACCCGGTCACCGCAATCATCGGGACGTTTCGCGTCGCCGGGTGCTGGCGGACGCGTCGCGCCACATCGAGGCCGCTGATTCCGGGCAGCCCGACGTCGAGGATGACGACCGCGGGCGGGCGCGCGGACACCTTCGCGAGGGCCTCTTCGCCGGTGCGTGCGAGGGCGACCTCGAAGCCACCCATATCCAACAGAAACCCCATCATCTCGCGGGTGTCGTCGTGGTCCTCCAGTACGAGCACGAGGGGCGCAGCGGCACGGCGTTCCTGGGCCAAGGGCGTGTCCTTCGATCGGGAGCAGGTTGTCGGGAGGAACAGGGGGCAAACGATTTTGAGTAGTCTGAAGGGATCTGTCCCAGGAGTCCAGTAAACTTCGCGTAAAACTGGACGAATGCCTGAGCTACTAGCTCTGGAAGGCGACGACTCCCCATCTGGCGGGCATCTGGCGCGGTCACTCAGTCCCTGGCCGCTCACTCCACCCTTCGTCACGATAACTCTTCACGAGAACCGAATCGCGGTGGTGGCTGGTCGGCTCATACCAGAGCGAGACCCGCGCCGCGCGAGCCAGGGCGTTTCCCCTGACAGTGGCCTCTTCACGGCTGGGGAACGTCAGGATGTCCGTGCTGAGCCTCAAGCCGCAGACGCCCCACGTGGTCTGGTCGGCCTTCTTGAATATCGAGTAGTCGTCCAACTGGCGGGTCACTGGCTTCTCCTCGGGGTGGTTGTTTCGGGACGCGGCGCCTTGGCCAAGGCGGGGGCTCGTGCCGGAGTGCCGAGTCCCGCTCGTCGCAGTATGTCAGGTCCGCCCCGGCGGATGCTGTTCAACTGTGAACAGGGGAACGGCGACCGGGAGAGTGGCCGGACGGGGCAGTGGCGGGCCACCCAGGGCTCGCTTCGGGAAGGTGCTGGAGGGGTTTCGGCACCGCTACCTCCTGAGCTACACACCGGCCAGCGTGGAGCGCGGCCGCTCGCACCGGCTCGGCGTGCGCGTGAGGCAGCAGCGCGCCTCCGTCAAGGCGCGCCCCGGGTACTTTGGCCAGTGACGCCGGTTACCTCGGCCACCTGTCGGTCAGGCGGCACGGCGGTTCGGCCCAGGTGTTCATCGGCCGCCGGCGCATTGCCGGGGTGCCGCTTCCGTCCAGGCACGGGGGTGATTAGAATCGTTGGGCTGTGACAAGGGCGACTCTCACCCTGCTGCTCGCGATGCTCTCCGCCTCCGCGGCCCTCGCCCAGGAGCCCTCCGTGCCCGACGACGGCCAAGCGAAGGGCTATCCCTTCATCGTCGTCGATTCACCGCCGCACCCCTTCACGATGCGGCAGTTGGACCAGGACTACCTGAGCGGCTACCGGCTCTTCGCGGACGCGGCCAACACGCACCTGCGTCCGTCTGCCAGCTATCTCGTTCAGGGACTCTCCTGCCTGTTCCTGCTCAAGACGATGACGCACGAGGAGGGGCATCGGACCATCCTGACCGCGGAGGGCATCCAGTCGCACGCCCGCTCGTTCCTCTTCATGGAGCGGGCCGGCTACGTGGACGGCGTCACCGACCAGACGCTGAAGCACATGCGCGACACGCAGTTCCCGACCTTCGCCCGTCTCCACACCGCCGGTTTCGAATCGGATTACATGCTGGCGACGCGCGAAGAGACGCTGCTCTCGTTCGAGGACGAAGACTTCAGGAACCTCGTGGTCGAGTACCTCTTTCGCAAGGCGGCGCTCCTGGTCTACTTCACCGAGGGGATATTCAAGCGCGACACCGACGGCCCCGAGGAGGCGGACGAGCTGAAGAGAGACATCGTGGGAAACGACCTCTACGGCGTGATCCGCCACCTGCACCGGCCTGCGATGGCGTATTACCGCTACACCCGCTACGACGATCTGACCAGTGAGGAACACCAGTACCTGCGGCGAGTCCAGGCGCGGACCTTCCTGAACCTCGTGAATGCCAACCTGGTTGGGATCCGGAACATCCGGCTTCGCGGCGACGTGAGGGCCAACCTCGGCCTGGGTCATTGCATGGGGCCGTTTGGAGACTTCATCGACGAGAAGATCTGGCTCCGCGGGCGGAAGCTGAAGGTGAATGCCTACCTCCGCGAGTTCGAGAACCGCAGCCACTGGTTCTTCGGCGCGGGCGCCGGCATCGTCGACTACCCGGTGGCGCGTCGCGTCACCGTGAGCGCCGCGGCTCACTACTGGAACCAGCCGCAAGACCTCGGCTTCAACAGCAGCAGCGGCAAATCGGGCGGTGCGCTGGATGTGAGCGGAAGCTACAAGCTCCTGGTGAGGCAGAAATCGCGGGTGAGGTACTTCGCCGTCGACCTGGGCGTGATCTGCAAGACCTCGGGTTTCCTGCCGGAGGAAGTCGTGCTCGCGCGGCACGTCGGCCTCCGGGCAGGTGTGAGCTTCGGCCTCTGGGCGGATTAGGCGCGGACGGCCACCACGGCGGGCTCCGCCTGGCGAACCGTCCGCGCGCGGCGGTCCCGTCGCGAACGGTCACGGCGAAGATCGGGATGGTGGGCGGTTCACTTCTTTCGCAGCGTGAAGGGTGAACTCCCTCCCTCGTGGGTCAGGTTCCCTGCGAGTTCCGTTCCGTCCTTGTTCAGGGTTCCCTCGAAACTGCCATGCGCGACCTTCAAGCCAAACTCCACCTTCTGGCCCGTCTGCTTCACGTCGTTCATCGGCACGGCCACGGCACCCATGTCCAAGCTGACGAACGTCGCCGCCACGGTGTTGTCTGGCTGGTTCTTGAAATGGAGCGCAACCCGAAGCGAGCGTCCTGGAACCTCCAGCACACCTTCCCAGTCGCCTTCCAGCTCCTTCGACACCGCGGGACTCGGCGGGATCAGGGCGACCTTCGCCTCGCCCGTGCGAGCGAACTCGACCGGCGCGGACATCTGCCCGTTCGTGATCGTGCCCTTCATCTCTCCGTCCGCGCCGAGCGTCAGGTCGAACTTCGCCATCATCAGTTCGACCCCGGTGAACTTCACGGAGCTGCCGTTCACGGCGATGTCCTGCACGACCAGCCCGGTGGCGTTGGCGGCAGGAACGCCCATGCTGGCCACCCACTCGGCCTTCTCGTTCTTCCCGAGATCGACCGACAACACCAGCTGGCGGCCGCCTTCCACCGTGGCGGCGCCCTCCCAGTGACCGGCTGGCCCTGTCTGGGCCGATGCCCACGATGCGAAGACCACGACCGCCGCCACGCCGAGAACCGTTCGCTTCAACATAAAGTCCTTTCTCAGGAATTCGCCGCCCTCGCAGGCAAGTGACGACAACGGATGCGGTGGTTACGTCCGTCCGCGGCCCGGAGGCGGCGACTGCGCGAGCACGCCCGTGCGAAGTTCGTCATCGCGCAGGCGACTCCCAATCCAAACCGCGAGTTCGAACTGGCTGCGTGGTTGGTCGGGGCGTGGGGATTCGGACCCGGGACCTCCCGCGGATCCACCCGGGGGCTCGGCACATGTCGACGGCATTTCTGTTATCGTACGTGGTGAAAGTGAGCTCCATGAAGCAGTACACAGCCGTGGTTGAGCGCGACACGGACACCGGGCTCTACGTCGGGTACGTCCCGGGTCTGCCCGGCGCACATACTCAGGCCGAGAGCCTGGACGAGCTCAATGCGAACCTCCGGGAAGTGATCGCCATGCTCCTCGAGGATGGCGATCGGGCACTTGAAGCGGAGTTCGTGGGCATTCAGACTGTTCGCGTCGCCTGACCGTGGCAAAGCCGCCAATCCTCAAGCCTCGGGAGGTCGTCGCGCTGCTCGAGCGACTGGGCTTCGCAGAACTCCGCCAGCGGGGTTCGCACAAGCAGTTCCGCCACCCGGACGGCCGTGTGACCACGGTTCCCTTCCATCCAGGGCGCGACATCTCACCCACGCTGCTGCGGCAGATCGCGCGCGACGTTGGCCTCTCGATCGACGAGCTCCTCGCGGGTCCGGTCCGACGCTGACACCTCGCTGAGATTCCCGTTGGCGATTTGAGGCCGTGGTGCGAACCGACACTGGCCGGCGGTGCCATCGAAGCCCGTCTCGCAATTACCTCGTGTTCCGGCTTGATGCACCCGTCAATCTCGTTGGAGTGCCATCGCAATGGCGTCGGCGGACGGGACCCCGCCCGGATAGAAGCGTCACGTTGCAGCAGGACCGGCGACTGCTGGTTCGGGAAGCCCGAACAGGTCCGTGCCGCCGATGAGGATGGTGGGCGTCCCGTAGCCCCGCCTGAGGTCTGACGGCGGCAGCACGTCGACGTCGACGATGCGGTAGGCGGCTGGGCGGTGCAGCGAACGCAGCGCGGCGTCCAGATGGCCCCGCATGTCGTCGGTATGGACGCATCCGCGCCGGGTCAGCAGCACGAGGTCGCTCATCGCGTTCATTCTCGCCCCGTCGGCGGCGGCTGCTTCTCGCGAATCCACACGATCGACGTCGGCGGTGGCGGAGCGGGGCGCGGCGCCGGCTGTGCAGGGGCCGCCACGGCTGCCGGCGTTGGGGCCGGCGGCGGTGCCGGCGGGTTGCGGTTGTAGCGCGCGAAGTTCGGGATGGCCGTCATCGGCGCGCCGGCGGCAAACGCGCCGGTGATGACGTTCACTCCGTTCAGCAGGTTGCTGCGCCACACGGCGGCGAGCGGTGCGGACGGCGCGAGCACGCCGTCGATGTCCTGGTCCACCTGCTCGATGTTGTAGACGAGCGGCCCCACGCGCAGCGCCACCCTGTCCCTGGTCGGTGAGGGGCGGTTGGCGCCCGCCACGATCTTGTCGCTGCCGTACACGCGCTGGATCGGCATCGGCAGGACCAGGTCGATCGCGTCGCCTCTCTTCCACACGCGCGCGATCTCGAGATAGCCGTTCGCCACGCCCGGCTGCACCGGCGCTCCATTCACCGCGACCCGGGTGACCCCGTCGCCGTTTGGCGTCGCCCGGTACAGCGAGCTGACGTCGCGCCTCGGTGCGCGGATCCGCACGACGAACCGCCTCGGCGCGTCCGGATTCACCGTGAGCCGCACCTTGCCGTCCCAGGGGTACCGCGTGGCCTGGACCATCTCGACCGGGGTGCCGGCCACCTCGCCGAGATCCACTCGGCCGCCGACGTAGAGATTCACGAACACGCCGTCGGCCGCCTTCGAGTACGTCCAGGTTGGCAGCATCAGCATCGTCCGGGCGATGTTGCCGACGCAGCACGGGCAGTTGTGCCACGGCGTCCGCTGCGCGTTGGCGTCGAGCGGGTTCGTGTAGTAGAAGTTCCGGCCGGCCAGGTCCATCGCGCCGTAGAGCGCGTTGTAGAGCGTGTGCTCGTAGAGGTCCGCGTACCGCGCGTCGTGGTAGGCCAGGTGGAGCTTCCACTGGAAGAAGATCTCGCCGCAGCTCGAGCACGCCTCGCAGTAGCCGTTGTTGCGCAGCGAGTAATCCGGGCCGAACCCTTCCGACGTCTCGCCGCTGCCCACGCCGCCCGTCAGGTAGTACTTCCGGTGCACGATGTTGTCCCAGAGCGACTTCACCGCGCTCTGGTAGTCCACGTCGTGCGTTTCGACGGCGACGTCCGCCATGCCCGAGTACGTGTAGACGGCGCGCACGGCGTGGCCGACGGCTTCGTACTGCTCCTGCACGCGCACGTGGCTCTGGTCGTACTCCGTCCCGTCCTTGCGGCAGTCGAGCAGGAACTTCGCGAGCGCGATGTACCGATCGCCGGGGCCGCCCGCCCGCCCGGCCTTTCCCTCGAACTCGTTCACGAAGCGGCCGAACCGCACGAGTGCCTGCTCCATCTCCTGGTGCCCGTCGAACCACTCCTGTTTCGGGGCGGGGCCGATGTAATCGGCCCAGCAGTCGGCCAGCTTCTTCGCGGCGTTGTAGAGGCGGAGGTCCTTGCCGTCCGTCATCACGCAGTGGTTGATCGCCGACTCGATGAAGTAGCCGGCGACGTAGCCCTCGTGGTTGCCCCGCGCGGAGGGCGACCAGCGCGTCGTCCACGGGCCGCGCGACGCGGCGGGCAACCCCGACGGGGGAGCCATGTCGCGAAGCGTGAACGCGGTCTGCAGGTAGCCGTCGGGGTGCTGCGCGGCGAGAATCCTGGGGATCCAGTCGTCGAGCGTCTGCCGCATCTTCTGCAGCGCGGCAACGATGTCCTGGTCGCCCTGCGGATCGACCATCAGCGCCAGGCAGATCGACTCGACCGTCTGGTGGACCCACGCGTTTGAGAAGACGTAGCCCTTGTGCCCGGCGTGCGGCTCGCCGCGGAGCGCCTTGGCCGCCTCGACGAAGTTGTCGATGCCGCCGTCGCCGCCCCCCGCCGGGATGTCCGTGCGGTTGATCTGCTCGATGCAGTGCGGGATCCACGACGTGATCAGCGCCTTCGTGCGCGACGCCCAGAACGGGTCCGTGACGGTGTGGCGCCTCGTGACGACGGGCGTCAGCTGTGCCGCCGGCGGCGGAAGCTCCACCTTGACCGCGAGGGTGGAGGTGGCCTTCGCCGCGCCGTTCTCGGCGACGACCTGCACGACGTAGTCGCCGGGCTCGGAGAAGGTCGCCGTCGTCGCGGCGGCCGCCGGATTGGCAAACGTCACCTCGCCGGGGCCGGACACCTTGCTCCAGGTCGTGCGGGGCGCGGGGGAAGGCGGGGGAGCGGCGGCTTGCGCGGCCGAACCCGGCTCGGGGCCGGCCGCACGCCGGCGGTCCCTGCGCGGCGGCTGGCCGTAGCCGGCCCACGCGCTCAGGTAGGTCCTGCCGCCGATCATCACCACGCGGTCGGGCCCGGCCACCGCGCTGACGTCGGCCGGGATCGCCTGCGCGGAGAGCGTTTCGCCGTCCCCGTACGTCAGCACGACGAGCGGCGACGCCACCACCGCCATCGCGCCGGCCTTTCCCGCCGCCGCCAGGAGTTCGCGCCGCGTGAGGTGCGGAGTCTTCGTTTCGGTCATCTCGTTGCCGTTCAGGTCGAGGTTGCGGTTGTGGTCGGGCCACGGGCCGCCCGCCGCGAGACGGATTGGATTCTGTGCCAAATCGCCGGAGCGGGCAACTGCCGCGATTCGCCAGTGCCGCGATTCGCCAGCCCCCCAACCCGCCATGGACCGAGGCCGTGACGAGAGATGGAAAGGTCGAGAAGGGACGGCAGTCCTTCCCGTACCGCTGCAACGCCCGTCTGGGGTATCCTGTCCCGCGTTCGGGATCGGGTCCGCTGTCATCGAGGAACGGCAATGAAGACGGCAAGCCGACGAGCGTTCATGGCGCGCGCCGCAGCCGCGACCGCCGGGTTCATGATCGTGCCCCGTCACGTCCTCGGCGGCGCGGGCTTCACCGCGCCCAGCGACCAGCTGACCAAGGCGATCGTCGGCGTCGGCGGCATGGGCCGCAGCCACTTCGCCTACGAGGGCCGGCTCCTCGCCGTGTGCGACGTGGACCGCAAGCACCTCGACGACGCGTTGGCCGCGGCCGGCAAAGACGTCAAGGGATACTCGGACTACCGGGAGGTCCTGCAGCGCTCGGACATCGACGTCGTGCACATCGCCACGCCGCCGCACTGGCACGCGCTGATGGTGGTCGAGGCGGCCCGCGCCGGCAAGGATATCTGGTGCGAGAAGCCGATGACCCGGACGATCGGCGAAGGCATCCGCGTGGTGGAGGAGGTCAACCGGTACGGCCGGATCTTCCGCCTCAACACCTGGTTCAGGTTCAAGGACCCGTTCTACGGCCTCGGGACCGACGTGAAGCCGCTGAAGAAGGTCGTCGACAGCGGCGTCCTGGGATGGCCGCTCACCTTCACGGTCAGCGGCATCACCGGCTACGACTGGAAGTTCTACTGGAGCGGGCGGACCGACCTGAAGCCGCAGCCGGTGCCGCCGGAGCTGGACTACGACATGTGGCTCGGCCCCGCGCCGTACAAGCCCTACAACGCCGCCCGCGTGCACGCCAACTTCCGCGGCTACTGGGACTACGACGGCGGCGGCCTGGGTGACATGGGCCAGCACTACCTCGACCCGGTGCAGTACATGCTCGGGAAGGACGACACCAGCCCGATCCGCGTGGACGTGGACGCCCCGCAGCAGCACTACGACGCGGCCGGCTCGTGGCGCCGCATCGAATTCACCTACGCCGACGGCTGCAAGATCATCCTCGACGGCGAGAACAAGGACACCGAGGCGGCCTATATCACCGGGCCGAAGGGGAAGATCTTCCGCGGCTTCCGCTCCGACATCCCGAAGCTGCAGGAGCTGATCGCGACGCTGCCCGACCCGGAGCCGCAGGTCGCGATGTTCTCCGACTCGGTGCGGTCGCGCCGGAAATTCGCGCTGAACGAATCGAACGGCCACCGGTCGTCCACCATCGTCAACCTCGGGATCACGGCCGTCCGGCTCGGCCGGACACTCCACTACGACCCGGTCGCGCAGCGGTGCGTGGACGACGAGGCGGCGAACCGGCTGATCGACCAGCCGATGCGGGCGCCGTGGGTGCTGTAACCGACGTGACGAGCACCAGACGATGACCACCCATCTGTCGACTTGTCGTCGCGCCCTGGCCGCCGTGGGGATTCTGCTCCTCGGCCTGGCGGCCGCCCCAGCGGCCGCCGCCCAGGACGTGCGGCTCCTGTCCACGAAGGTCGCGGACATCCTCGCCCAGTTCCCCGGCGACAGTTCGGCAAAGCGCGACAAGCTGGCCGACGACATGCTGACGCTCGGCGAGCCCGGCATCGCCGAGGTCGCGAAGAAGCTCGTGCCGGCGGGCACAGGTGACGACGCTGCGGTCCGCTTCGCCCTGAACGCGGTGTCGGTCCATGCGAGCCAGGCCGGCGAGGCGAAACGGGCGCTGGCCGAGCGGGCGCTCTGCGCCGCGCTGGGATCGGCCTCCGACACGGAGGTGCGGACGTTCCTCATGAGTCAGCTCCGGCCGGTTGGCAGAGACGCCGCGGTGAACGCCGCCTCGCCCTTCCTGGCCGACGCCGCGCTGGTCGAGCCGGCCACGCAGCTCATGCTCACGGTGAACAGCGCCGCCGCGCGCGCCGCCCTGGTGGGCGCGCTCGGGAGCGCGTCCGGTCCCGGCCGGATCACGATCGTGAAGGCGCTCGGCGAGATGAAGGCCGTCGAGGCGAACGGCCGGATCGCCGCTCTGGCGGCCGACCAGGATGTCGTGATGCGCAAGACGGCGCTCGCGGCGCTCGCGCACATCGCCAGCGCCAGGTCGTACGCGACCATGGTGCAGGCCGCCGAGGGGGCCGCGTTCCGCTACGAGCCCGCCAACGCGACCGGCGCGCTGATCGAGTACGCGAAATCGCTGGCGGCGAAGGGTGACCGCGCCGCCGCAGAGAAAATCGCCCGCCTCGTCATGACGAAGACCGACGATGCGGAGCGGCTGCCGACGCGGGTGGCGGCGCTCGGCGTCCTGGTGGACGCTCGCGGGCTGGCGGCGCTCGTGGATCTCCTTGCGGCGGTGGATCACCAGGATCCCGAGTACCGCAAGGCCGCGCTGCTGTTCGGCGAGAAGCTGCGTGCGCCCACGGCCGTCCGGCAATGGACGGCCAAGGCGGACAAGGTGGACGCGGAGCGGCGGGCCGAGATCATTCTGATGCTCGGCCGCCAGGGCGACATGGCGTCGGCCGCCTACCTGCGATCCGCGCTGGCGGCGAAGGAGCCCGTCGTCGCCATGGCGGCCGCGGAATCGCTCGCGCACATGGAGCGCGGCGCGGCGAACGCGGATCTTCTGGCGCTGCTCGAGCGATCATCGGGCGAGCAGGCCGGGAAGGTCGGCGACATCCTGCTCTGGACGACGGACGAGGCGCGGCTCGACCCGATCGCCGCCGCGCTCGACACGCTGTCGCCTTCGGCCAAGGCTGCCGCTGTCCGCGTGATCGGCGCCAAGTCCGGCCGGCGCTACGCGGCCCGCGTCTTCGCGCTGACGTCGGACTCGAACCCCGAGATCCGCACGGCGGCCATCGGCGCGCTGGCGGGAGTGGCCGGCGCAAGCGACCTGCCGGCGCTGCTCCGGCTGCTCGAGACGACGAACGAACCCACCCTGGTCGACGACGTGCAGACGGGCGTCGTGGCGTCGGCGCGGCAGATGACGCCGCCCGACGCGGGCGTGAAGGCGCTCGTCGACGCGATGAAGACGTCGGCGCACGCCGAGCGCATCATCGAGGTCCTGCCGCGGGTCGGTGGCCCGCAGGCGCTCGCCGCCCTCGTCGAGCGGTTCAACGCGCCCGACATCAAGGGCACGGCGTTCCGCGGCCTCGTGGAGTGGCGGGGCCCTGAGGCCTCCGACCGGCTCCTGGCGATCTATACCGGCGGCGAGTCGGCCTACCGCGACCAGGCGTTCGACGGCTTCGTCCGCCAGGTGTCGTCGTCGTCGCTGCCCGCAGAGCAGCGCGTGCTGCAGGTCCGCAAGGCCCTGAGCGTGGCGACCACGGCGCGCGAGCGGCGCGCGCTCGTCCGCGCCCTGGGCGGCATCAAGACGTACCAGGCCTTCCTGGTCGCGTCCTCGTATCTCGACGACTCCGAACTGGCGAACGACGCCGCGAACGCGGTGATGCGCATCGCGCTTCCGACAGCGGGGGCGCGAGACGGGCTCGGCGGTACGCTGGTCCGCACCGCGCTCGATCGGGTCCTGCAGGTGCTGACGGGCGGCGAGAGCGACTACGACAAGGAGAGCATCCGGGCCTATCTGAAGACGATGCCGCAGGGCGAAGGGTTCGTTCCGTTGTTCAACGGAAAGGACCTGACCGGGTGGAAGGGCCTCGTCGAGAACCCGATCGCGCGCACTACGATGACGCCGCAGGAGCTGGCGACCAGGCAGGCGGCCGCCGACGCGAAGGCGAAGTCGACCTGGAGCGTGCGCGACGGTACGATCGTGTTCAACGGCAAGGGCGACAACCTGTGCTCGGTGAAGGACTACGGCGACTTCGAGATGGTCGTCGACTGGCGCATCACCAAGGACGGCGACAGCGGCATCTACCTGCGCGGCTCGCCGCAGATCCAGATCTGGGACCCGGCGCGCACCGACGTGGGCGCGGAGGTGGGATCCGGCGGCCTCTACAACAACCAGAAGAACCCGAGCACGCCGCTGGTCTTCGCCGACAACCCGGTGGGCGAGTGGAACACGTTCCGCATCCTGATGGTCGCGGACAAGGTCACCGTCTACCTGAACGGCACGAAGGTCGTCGACAACGTGACGATGGAGAACTACTGGGACCGGACGCAGCCGATCTTCCCGCGTGGCGCGATCGAACTCCAGGCGCACGGCACGGACCTGGCGTTCCGCGACATCTACGTGCGCGAGCTGAGCGGCCCGGCACCCGCGCACATCGGCTTCCTCAGCCACGACTCCGTCGTCCAGTTCCGGAACATCCGGATCAAGGTCCAGTAGGCGCGGCTGCGGCCCGGAAGCGAACTGGGACGGCAGGAGAATCGATCGATGCCCACGAAGCGGTACGTCACCGTCATCCTGGCCGGCCTGACGCTGCTCGTGCTCGTCGCGTCGGTGCCGGGCTCGCTTCGCGACATCCTCGATCGCGGAGGCTTCTACCTCTTCTCGCGGGAGTTCGTCGACGACATCCCCAAGCGGCTGACGGGTCCGGGCCGATTCCGGTTCGTCCTGCAGCCGCTGATGGCGATCGTCCTCGGCGTCGTCGGCGGCCGCGCCGACGCCCGGGCAGGCCGGCCGCCGTATCTCTACGCCCTGATCCTCCGCCCGGACCACCGCCGGGAGTTGATGAAGAGCGGCTTCGAGACGGTGGTGAACCTGCTGCTCATGGGAGTCCTGCTGGATGCGATCTTCCAGTGGGTGATCCTGGGCAGTTCGCATCCCGGCGCGGCGCTCGTGGTCGGGCCGGTCCTGATCGTTCTTCCCTACACCGCGGCGCGCGCTCTCGCCAACCGCCTGTCGCGCTGAACCGCACCACGCACTGCCATCACGAGAACTCCTGCCGATAGCGTGCAACCCTACAATGACTGGGTCCTCTGGATGACGTACCCCGGAGATCGTTCATCGGTGACCTGTTCGGCTACAATGCGCCCGAGTGAGCCTGCTCTGCCACGCCGACACTGTTTCAGCGAGGTGATTTCCATGAAGAGACTCTTTGCGGTGTTGATCCTCGCGGCGGCCTGCGTTCTGCCCCTGCGCGCCGGGATGTCGGAACCAATCAAGGTGGAGGGCGGCCTGGTGAGCGGCACTCCCGGCTGGGGCTGGGGGGTTCGCGAGTATCGGGGCATCCCGTATGCGGCGCCTCCCGTGGGGGATCTGCGCTGGCGCCCCCCGCAGCCGGTGGTCCCGTGGCAGGGCGTGCGCGCCGCCGACCGCTACTCGCCCGCATGCATGCAGCGCCAGATGTCCCCCAACAGCGGATCCTGGAACGCGGGTCTAATCAATACGAGTGAGGACTGCCTGTATCTGAACGTCTGGACGCCGGCTGCGTCCGCAAGCGAGAAGTTGCCGGTCCTGGTGTGGATTCACGGCGGCGGCGGCGTGTCTGGTTCTTCAGCGGAGCCCATCTACGACGGCAACGCGCTGGCGAAGCGGGGCGTCGTCGTGGTGAGCATCAACTACCGCCTGAACGTCTTCGGCTGGTTTGCGCATCCGGAGCTGACCGGGGAGTCCGAACACCATTCCTCGGGCAATTACGGCGCCCTGGACCAGGTTGCCGCCCTGCGATGGGTGAAGAACAACGTGGCCCAGTTCGGCGGCGATCCGGCCAAGATCACCATGGTCGGACAGTCTGGTGGCTGCCGCAGCGTGAACTGGCTGGCGGCCTCGCCGCTGACGAAGAACCTGGTTCGGGCGGTGATCGGCGAGTCGCACACCGTGATGGGCAGAATGACGACGCTTGCCGAGGCCGAGTCGATGGGCGCCGAGTTTGGCAAGTCGGTCCTCAAGCCGTCATTGGCGGCCCTCCGGGCGATGCCCGCTCGAGACCTGCTGGAGGCGACCGCCAAGGCCACGGCGGCCACCAACGGGGCGATCGTCGATGGCTGGTTCCTCCCGCAGGATGTGTCCACCATCTACGCCCAGGGACGGCAGAACGACATCGCACTGATCACGGGAGCGACCAACGACGAGGGTGGCAGCATGGGCGCGCCCGCCGCCGCACCAGGGGCGGCGCGGAGCGCCGGGAGCACGACGCCGGGAGCCGCCGGAGGCGGCCAGCGGCGCGGCGGCGCTCCAGACAGCCTGACAACCTACACGGAATGGGCCAGGCGGACCTTCGGCGCGAGAGCGGACGCACTGCTCGAACTCTACCCGGCACGCGACGACGTCGAGGCCCGAAAGGCGTATCACGACGTTTCCCGCGACATCAACTTCGCCGGCCACCGCACGTGGGCGAAGCTGCAGGCCACCACGGGCAAAGCCCCGGTCTATCTGTACATGTTCAGCCACGTTCCGCCGCGCCCGGAGGGCAATGGCAACAACCCCTCCGCCCCGGCCGGGGCGGTGCACTTCTCCGAGGTGATCTTCGTCTTCGACAACCTGCGCATGAAGGACTACCCGTACACCGACGTTGACCGGAGGGTTGCGAACACGCTGGCGGCCTACTGGACGAACTTCGCGAAGCTGCTGAATCCGAACGGGGCGGGACTGCCGGACTGGCCGGTCTACAACCCGAAGGACGAGTACTGGTTGAACATCGGCGATACAGTGCGGACGGAACGATTCAACTCCGCGGGCGTCGATCTGATCGCGAGCGCACAGGAGGATGCCCGACGCGGGCGCTGACGGGTGTCTTCGGGGATCGGCCAAGCCGGCCGAGAACCGTGCGAGGGCGGCGATCCGCGAACTCGCTGTCCGATGGTGCCGACCGGTCACGGCCTCCGTGAAGCGACGGGATGCCGAGGCGACGCCCATGCACGTCAGAACGTCACCCCTGCCTGCACCTGGAACGCGCGCGGCGTCACAAAATGCGTGCCGCTGAAGGTCGAGAGGAAGTTGTACAGGGCCTCCGTGTTCGTCAGGTTGAGCACGCTGAACCGGACGCGCAGCTTCGCCTTCTCCGTGCGCAACAGGTTGTCGGCGCCAATCGCGAGATCGAACAGGTGTCGCGGCGCAATCCGCGGCGGATTGTTCAGTGGGTCCGCCGTCCCCTCGGCCGGAATGCGCAGACGAGTGGCGCCGAAGGTGGTCGCGCTGCAGTCGGCGCTCGTGAGCGGGTCGCCGCGCGTCGCGAACTGGCCTCCGCAGAAGAACCCGATCGCCGCCTGCTGATCGCCGGTGAGAGCCAGCGCATCCTCCAGGCTGCTGACAGCCCCTGCGACGAGACCGGAGTCGTACCGCCATGAGAGCGCGGCCCACCCGCCGAGCGCCTTGTTGAAGACGTACTGCACCTGGGTCGTGGCGTTGAACTTCTGGTCGTGGTCGATGCGGAAGTCTCCTGGCGGCTGCTCCAGCAACAGCCCGCCGGTACCAGGGGGGGAGAAGATGGCGTTCGTCGTCGCCGCGACGACGAACGCGCTGAACCCCCGGTGCTCCAGAAGGGTGAGGCGCCCGGTCAGCCCGTAGACGTGGGAGTGAGCCCACGAAATAGGAAACGCGATGGGCGTGTCGAAGAGGACGCCGAAGTCGTAACCATTGTCCGTGCGCTTGCCGAAGTACCCCACATCAGCCACGAGCCACCGCCCGAGGCTCTGCTGTCCACCCACCTCGAATTCGTGCCGCTTGCCGGGCGGCGGCGGCGTGCTCGTGCCAAACAGCCCGTTCAAGCCGTACCCGGCAGAGAGGAGCAGGTTCTCGTTGTAGGGCGTCTCGAGCGTGCGGCCGTACGAGGCGCGCAGCACCGTCCCGCTCCGCGGCACGACGTAGGACACGCCGAGACGAGGCTGAACGAGGGTCGCGCTCGTCAGGCCATCGTAGTGATCGACGCGGACACCGACGCTGAACGTCGCGTCGCGTGCCTTGATCTCGTCCTGGACATAAGCGCCTTGCTGCTTGACGGTGAAGGACTGGTCGTAGGTGAGCGGCGCGCCGCCCGGTTGCGTCAAGTCGTAGGGTGCCAGGGCCGGGTTGAAGGTGCCGTTCTGGTCGAGGAAGGCCGGGTCCGTGGGATCGGTGATGCCGAAGGTGAAGCCCTCGTGCAACTGCGTGGCGCCCACAACCGCCCCGAACTTGATGTCGTGAGCCCCCGCGTCGTACGCGAGATCCGCCTTGACACCGAAGTTGGTCAGCGTGCGGTCCTGGCTGACCGTGGCGGGCAGGTCGGCGAACGGATTGGGGCTCGGAGAGTAGGTCAGGTGATCGCGTCGAGCGAACGCGTTGACGGTGAACAAAGTCCGCGAGCCGAACACGTGCGAGTAGCCGGGGGCGATGTTGAAGGTCGTGATGTCCTGGTGCTGCGCCTGCCCGAGGTCGTTCTGTTCGTAGGTGTTCGGCACGTCGAATGCCGACTTCGCCACCTGCAGGTTCAGATGGAAGGAATCCCGCTCGTTCGGGCGCAGATCGAAGCGATTGAACACGGTGAGGGCGCTGCCGGCGTCGTGCAACGCGTTGAACTCCGGGCTGTCGAGAAACCGATCCGTCCGCTGCCCGGAGAACGCGACGAAGTCCCCGACCGCGTGCGAGCCGGCCCCGAATGTCACGTCTGTCGTCGGGCTCTTGAAGGAACCGTAGCCGACCGACGCGCTTCCCGTCGGCTTCGCTTGATCCAGCCCCGACTTGGTGACGACGCGGACCACCAGGCTCGTCTTGTCGCCGAACTCGGCCGGCGCCACGCCCGTCATGACCTCGAGGGACTGCACCGCGTCCGGCGAGAGCTGGTTGGAGTAGAGCCGGCTCTGTTGGTCGGTCACCGGCTGATTGTCGATGGCGAACTGCGTCTGCGCGTGGTCGCCGACCGGGTGGAAGAACCCGTTGGCGTCGGCGACGACGCCAGGCGACGCGAGGGTGATGACCTGATTCAGACCGACCGTCGCCGAAGGCAGCCTGGAGATCAGCGACTGGTCGATGTCGGTGTGCGCCGTCGGGTCCCGCTCGACGAGTTCCTCCGCGTGCCCGACGACCTCCACGGAGCTCGACGCGCCGGCGAGCGGCAAGGCGATGTCGACCGTGATCGGGACAGCCGTCCGAACGTCGACGTCGCGCTCGGTCTTTTGAAACCCCTGCGCCTCGACCGACAGATGATAGGGGTTGGGCGGCAGGTTGGTGAAGCTGTACTGCCCTGCGGCATCGGTGGTGGTTGTTCGCGCGAAGCCCGACACGCGGTTCGTAATCGTGACGGCGACCGCCTGCATGACACCACCCGTCGGGTCCTTCACGGTGCCCCGAACGGTGCCCGCACCGCCGAGTTGCTGCGCCGAGAGCGGAAGGGACGTGAGGAGCGCTATGGCAACGGCGAGTACCTGCCAGGGGAGACCCGCCGGACTGGGTTTCGTTCTGATCTTGACTCATGACCAGCTCCATCGCCGCGACGCGGCAGATCGGTTGATCGACTCTTACCCTTTGCTCGGACTGCGCCGAATCGACGTGGGTGACGACTTCGAGCGCTCGGGGCGAGCGTCTCTCGCGGCGCGGTCGTCTTGGCCGAGGCGGGCCTGTCGAGACGAGGGACGTCTCAGATGTCAGCCGGTCTCGGCGACGTGTCCAATGAGCGTGCGAGTGGTGACCGGCGCTACGCGGCTGGAGGGGCGCGCCCGGGGACGAGAACGGCCGGGGCGGAGTCGACATCGGCCGGTTCGGTGAGCGTGACGGGCAGGATCGGATGGAGGGTGCCGGTGGGCGCGGTCGGGGGCTGGAGCGATGTGCGAAGCGACCGGAGGTACTGACAAATCAGGCAGTGCGTCGAGGACCCCTGCGCTTCTGACTTCGCGCCAACGCGCACCGGCTCCGAGCGATGCGAGAGGCGCGAGACAGAGTACGCCTGGTCAGGGTCGTGGCCATGACTGGACGATAGTCCAATGTCCCACAGCCACGAGGCGAGAAGCAGCGACGCGAAGGCACCCACGCTTCGCGACCGCCGCAGTGTGTGCAGCATATGCGCTACGGCCATGGTGCCCGATACGGCGACAGCGGTCAACGACGATCAGCGGTCTCGCGGTCGAGCTCGGCGACGCGTGGCCGTGGCTGGCGCGCGCAGGCGCACCGATCGCGGCGATTCCGATTCCAGCGGCATTCTTCCTGTCGGTCGCCTCGCCGTCAGCAACGCGGCCGAATGGACCAATCAACCCGGCCGACCTCGGCGCTGTGCTCCTGACGGGAGGCATTGTCAGTCTCGGTTTCGATGCCTCGCCATCTGCATTCGCACTTGCGACTCTCTCGCAAGATCGTCGCCTTCGCCTCATGTCCCTGCGGCCGCCGTATAATGGCTGCGTGCGCGTCAGATGGATACGACTGGCCGTGATCCTGTTCCTGGCGGTGGTTGCCACCGACCTGGCTGGCCTCGACTGCTCGCGCCTCGTCGCCTCGACAGACTGCACCTCGCCACCGGACAACTTCGGCACGCGAGCTGACGCCCCCGACTGCCTGTGCTGCTCGGTTGCCGACGCGGAGGCGTCCGTGTCGGCGCCCGCACGGCCCGCGCGAGCCGATCGTGCTCCCTCCGGAGTGCCTGCGACGACCGCCGACGGCGTGTATCGCCGTCCGTATCGACCTCCCCTCGCAGTGCTTTCTTCCTCCCTCTAGCGTCGGTCTCGCTTTCGCCCGTGGACCGACGCTCGACCATCAGAAGCGCCGGCGACGCCCGGTTGTCGGGCGTGAGTTCGGCTCCCCGATCGCCGGGAGCCTCGGCCCGGCCGGAGCATCGAAGCGCGGTCGACTTCATGAGGATTACGTTCGAACAGCGACACAGGAGACGAAGATGAGCTTTTTCGAAGATCTCTTTGAAGGCCGCAGGGGCGGCCACCGCGGGCACCACGGCGACCACGGCGACCACGGACACGGTCACCATGACGACCACGACTACGCCGGCCGTTACCTGACGAATGCGCCAGTGGTCCCGGCGGGCACTCGCGGGCCGCAGGTGGCGTGCGGCCGTTGTCAGGCATCGGTTGTCGTGCTTCCGGGCGTCCGATTCTGTCCCTACTGCGGTGGTCAGCTGTCAACCGCCCCCGTGTGTGCCGGTTGTGGCGCGGTTCGGGCGCCAGGCGCGGCATTCTGCGCGAGCTGCGGCGCCAAGTACTGATGAGGCACGTCGCCAGACGCGGTCCCGACGGCCCGGGGCCGCGCCCGGTCCGCTGTGTCGGATGGCAGGCGGCCTCGAAAGGTGAAGAGACGATGGTGTGCACTGAGAAGGCCACGTTGGACGGTCAAGCGCCAATGTCGGGCGGGCTCCCTGCAGCGGAAGCCGCCCGGCGGCTTCGCGAAGAGGGTCCGAACGAGATTCCGGCCGCCCGCAGCCGGAGCCTCTGGGCGATCGCCCGTGAAGTCGTGCGCGAGCCGATGTTCCTGATGCTCGTTGCCGCGGGCGCCCTCTACCTGTCGATGGGCGACCTCGGCGACGCGCTGATGCTGCTCGCCTTCGTCTTCTTCGTGATGGGGATCACCATCGTCCAGGAGCGGCGCACGGAGCGCGCGCTCGACGCCCTCAGGGACCTGTCCAGCCCCCGAGCGCTCGTCATCCGCGACGGCGAGCGTCGGCGCATTCCCGGCCGCGAGGTCGTCCGCGGAGACCTCGTCGTCATCTCCGAGGGCGACCGCGTGCCAGCCGACGGCGTGCTGCGACAGGCGCAGAACCTCGCGGCCGACGAGTCGCTCTTGACCGGTGAGTCGGTGCCCGTCCGGAAGCTCCCGAGCGACGCGCAGATCGCGCTCGACCTGCCGGGCGGTGACGACCTCGCCTCGGTGTTCTCGGGTAGCCTGGTCACGGGGGGCCAGGGTGTGGTCGAGGTCCTCGCCACGGGGCAGGCCACCCGGTTGGGGCGCATCGGGAAGGCGATCCAGTCGGTCGTGACGGTACCCACACCCCTCCAGCGCGAAACGGCGCGGCTCGTCCGTACTCTGGCGATCGTCGGGTTGGCGGCGAGCGCCGTGGTGGTGATCCTGTACGGCGTCACTCGCGGCGGTTCGCTGGCCGTGTGGAAGGAGGGACTCCTGGCAGGCATCGCGATGGCGATGGCCACCCTGCCGGAAGAGTTCCCCGTCGTCCTCACCGTGTTCCTCGCCCTTGGCGCCTGGCGGATCTCGCGCAGCCGGGTCCTGACGCGGCGCATGCCTGCGGTGGAGACGCTCGGCGCGGCCACCGTGTTGTGCGTGGACAAGACCGGCACGCTGACGGTCAACCAGATGTCGCTCGTGGCGGTGGATGCGGGCACGGGGCTCTTCGAGACGGGCTCGCAGGAGACCGTCCCTGCCGAGGTCGCGCGCCTGCTGGACATCGCGACCCTCGCGAGCCGTGCGGACCCGTTCGATCCGATGGAACGAGCGCTGCACGCGGCGGCGGAGCCGCTCCTGCGAGGCGGTGCCGCGCGCGGTTCCGCCGCCGATTTCGAACTGGTCCGCGAGTACCCGTTGACCGCCCGGCGCTTGGCGCTGACCCGCGCGTGGCGGAGCACAACGGGCGGCCAGTTGCGGGTTGCGACCAAGGGGGCGCCCGAGACCGTCGCCGACCTGTGTCACCTCTCCGTGCAGCAGCGCGTGGACCTGACGACCCGGGTGACGGCACTCGCCGCCGCCGGATGGCGGGTCCTCGGCGCCGCCGAGGCGGAGGGCGACGGCTGCCCGCCCGATGATCCGCACGATCTGCCCTTCGAATTCGCCGGACTGCTCGCCTTCGAGGATCCGCTCCGAGAGACGGTGCCGGCCGCGGTTCGCGAGTGTCGATCGGCCGGGATCAGGGTCGTGATGATTACCGGTGACTATCCCGTGACGGCGGCCAGCATCGCCCGTCGTGCGGGCCTCGCCAATCCTGACTCGATTGTGACCGGCCCCGAGCTGGAAGCGATGAGTGACGAGGCCCTGGCGCAGGCCATCACCGGCGTGTCAATCTTCGCCCGCGTCGTTCCCGAGCAGAAACTGCGGATCGTCGAAGCGCTCGAGGCGCGCGGCGAGGTGGTGGCGATGACGGGCGACGGCGTCAACGACGCCCCGGCCCTCAAGGCGGCGCATATCGGCGTGGCCATGGGGGGACGAGGTTCGGACGTCGCCCGGGAGGCGGCGTCGCTGGTCCTGCTCGACGACGACTTCTCGTCAATCGTGGCGGCGGTGCGGCTCGGGCGCCGCATCTTCGACAACATCAAGAAGGCCGTCGCCTACATCTTCGCCGTGCACGTGCCGATCGCCGGCCTGTCGATGATCCCCGTCTTCCATGCCGATTGGCCGCTGATCCTGCTGCCCGTCCACATCGTCTTCCTCGAGCTGATCATCGACCCGGCGTGCTCGCTGATCTTCGAAGCCGAGGAGGCCGAACCCAACACGATGAGCCGGCCGCCGCGCGATCCCCGAGAGACGCTCTTCTCGCCGGGCGCCATTGCGACGAGCGTGTGCCAGGGGGCCGGCACGCTGGTCGCCTCGCTCGCCGTCTTCCTCGGCGCCACGGCGCTCGGCCAGTCGACCGACGCCGCCCGGGGAGCCGCGTTCGCGACGCTGGTCCTGGCCGACCGCCTGCTGATCCTGACGAATCGGTCGTGGGCGCAAGGCACCCTGGCCACCATGCGGGTGCCCAATGTCGCCAGCCGATGGGTTACGCGGTTCGCGGTCGGGTTCCTCGTGCTGGTCCTGACCGTCCCGGCATTGCAGCAGATCTTCCATTTCGCCCGCCCCTCCCTCGAGGCTCTTGGCCTGAGCCTCGTCGCGACCGCCGCCTGCGGAATCTGGTTCGAGCTGTTGAAGCGTTTCTATGGGTTCGGCCGGATGGCGCGTGTCGAACGGCGGAACCGGCGCGGCGCCGCGAGCCCGGGGTCCGCCGTCGGTGGACCGGCGGGAATCGTGTGACCGACGGAACCGGGGACAAGTCCGGGGAGCCGAGGAGAAGTCCGCGGGTTGCTGTCCAGAGAGGCCGCGCGACAACAAACGCGAACTCGCTGGAAATCCCGTGATTCTGTTGGGGAAGTTGGTCGGGGCGCCGGGATTCGGACCCGGGACCTCCTGCGCCCAAGGCAGGCGCGCTACCAGGCTGCGCTACGCCCCGACACGTGGCAGGAACAGAAGCCCAACCATCATATCCGACCGGTCAGCGCCGCGGGAACACGATTTCCCCCCGCGCCCGGGCGCGGCCGCCTCCCCCTGCCCGAGCCCTTCCGCATGGCGAGGAACCGCCGCGGCTGATTGGCGTCAGGCCCGGACGTGACGTCGGGAGGTGGGGCCTACACCTTGAAACAGATTGGGCAGTGACCGAGCAACGGCCGCCGGTCCCTCGCTCGCGCGCTACATGCCCTTCAGCTTCCGCAGCGCCCGGCGCTCGCGCTTGTCGGGCGCCCGCATCGGCCGCGGGGCGCCGAACGACCGCCGGAACGCCCGCTCGATCTCACGCTGCTCCAGTTCCTCCGGCGTCGGCGGGGGCGTGCGGTCCTCGTACAGCGCGCGCGCCTCCGCCTTCGGCACGTGCCGGTCGGCCACCCCGCGGACGACGACAACCTGCCGGCGGTTGTGCGTCCGGGTGATGCGCAGTTCGTCCCCGATCCTGAGGAGGCGATGCGGTTTGCCAGGCTGGCCGTTCACGTCCACCTTGCCGCCGTTGCACGCCTTCTGGGCCTCCGCACGGGTCTTGCAGAGGCAGGCAACATCGAGCCAGACGTCCAGGCGGACGCCGGCAGGGACGGCTGGCTCGCTCATCCGTTCACCCGGTGCAGAAACTGCGTTGGAGGGGATTGCACATGCTGCGGATGGGCTGCATGGATTTCAGACAAGGTCGTGTTGCCCCTCGACACTCGGTTGGCCGCGTCGCGGCCACTTGGGAAGCGGACTTCCTTCGCATTCTAACCAAAAACCGGACGGCCGGGACGCGTACCCGGCTCAGCGCCCACCGCCGACAACCGCAGAGCAGGGTTGGCCCGCGGGTTGCTCTGGGTTGGGTTGCCCCCAATTGAGCGAGTGCGGAAGAGGGACAATGCCGGCTGACCTGCCGATCACAGAGTTGTTGGACCGCATCCAGGGCGAATACCTGGAGTTGCCTGGGCTCCGTCTGACGGAGGCGCAAGCCCGGCGGTTGTGGCAGATCGACCGCACCACCTGCGGCGCGTTGTTCGAGGCCCTGGTGGACGTCCGCTTCCTGCGGAGGGCGCCGGACGGCACGTTCGTGAGGAGCGAGCGGCCGTCGAAGACACGGCATTAATGGGTTCGTTCGTGGTTTGCCTTCCGGGTCGACCCGGCCGCCGCTGAGCCGGCGTGCGCGAGGGCCGGTCCGTGCCCCTGCCTCGAGATCCCGGGCGGGCGCCTGCTGGGGCGTCCGCCTGCGGCCACATCTGGGCGCCAAGACCCTGTCAATGCAAAATGCACAATGCACAATACACAATGCACAATGCCGTGGCCACAATGCACATGGCCAAATGCTCAATGCACAATGCACAGTGCAAAACGCACAGCGCACCGTGAACGATCGCGCTTGACGACCGGTCTTCAGGCTGATGGTTCTTGGCGGCCCGTTCTTTCGAGATACTCTCGCAGCTGCCCGAATGCCTTCCCCCGGTGGCTGACGGAGGACTTCTTCTCCCGGGGCACTTCGGCGAGCGTGCAGCCGAACGGTGGGTAGAAGAAGATCGGGTCGTAGCCGAAGCCGCCCGCGCCCCGGGGCGGCCGCGTGATGCGGCCCTCGATGGTGCCGCGCGCTTCGAACAGCACCTCGCCCGGCCGCGCCAGAGCCAGCGCGCAGGCAAAGCGGGCCGTGCTCTCGGGCGCGCCGCGGTCCTCCAGCATCCGGTAGATCACGGCGAACTTGTCGGGATACGTCGGCGCGACGTCGGCCGCGAAACGCGCCGAGACGACGCCCGGCGCGCCGCCGAGGGCGTCGATCTCGAGGCCCGAGTCTTCGGCCACGACGAGCGTTCCGGTGGCCGCGGCGTAGTGCAGCGCCTTGGCCCGCGCGTTCTCCTCGAAGGTGCGGCCCGTTTCCTCCGGCTCTTCGATCGGCGGGTAGTCCGAGAGCGCGCAGACCTCGACCGGCAGGCCGCCCAGCACGTCGCGGATCTCGCGGAGCTTTCCGGCGTTGGTGGTCGCCAGCAGCAGCGGCGTCACAGGTAGGCGCCGACGATGTCGCGCTGCAGCGCGTTGAGCTGGCGGATCCCTTCCTGCGCGAGGTCGAGCAGCGACAGCAGCGCGTCGCGGCCGAAGGGGTCGGCCTCCGCCGTGCCCTGCACCTCGATGAACTTCCCGCCGCCCGTCTGCACGATGTTCATGTCCACGTCGGCCCGCGAATCCTCCTCGTAGGCGAGGTCGAGCAGCGGCTCGCCCGAGACGATGCCGACGCTCGTGGCCGCCACGAGGTCGGTGATGGGCATGGCGGCGATCTGGTTCTGCTCCCGCATCCTCTGGAGCGCGAGGACGAGCGCCACGAAGCCGCCCGTGATCGACGCGGTGCGGGTGCCGCCGTCGGCCTGGATGACGTCGCAGTCGATCCAGATGGTGCGCTCGCCCATGTCCCCGAGGCGCGTGACGGCGCGCAGCGACCGTCCGATCAGCCGCTGGATCTCCTGCGTGCGGCCGCCCACCTTGCCCGCCGAGGCTTCGCGCTGGTTCCTGGTCGTCGTGGCGCGCGGCAGCATCCCGTATTCAGCGGTCACCCAGCCCTTCCCCGAGTTGCGGCGGAAGGCAGGCACGCGGTCTTCGACGCTGGCGGTGCAGATGACGCGGGTGTCGCCCGCCTCGATCAGCACGGATCCTTCGGCGTGCTTCACGTAGTGCGGCGTGATTCGCGTGGGGCGCAGCGCATTGGCGGCGCGGCTGTCGAAGCGGGGCATCACTGTTTCTCCGGCGCAGCAGCGGGTGCGCCCGGCACGGGTGTCGGCTGTTCCGGTTCCTGGACCCAGGCGGCGCTTCGCGCGAGCGGGCGCCTGAGATCGACGTGGCCCGCCAGGGTGTCCACCTCGTGGCCATCGACGAGGATCTGCACGGCGCGCACCGCGGGCAGGTTCGCGGTGACGGCATCGACGATCGAGTATACCGTGAGGATCTCCTCGAGCACGCCGCCCGGGCCCGCCGCGACCTCGCGGCTCAAGTCCACGAACGCCTGGCCCTGGCCGTCCACGTAGAGGGCGCGCAGCTTGGTGCCGTCGGGAACGGCGGACAGCAGCGGCTTCGGGGGCGTTTCGAGCTGGGCTTCGACGATTCGGCGGGCCTGCTCCAGCGTGGTTTGTCCGAACGGGATCTCGCGCTCCAGTCCGACGAGGCGGAGGCCGTCCTCCGACAGGTAGAAGAGGCGCGCCTTGATCTTCGGCGTGGCGGGCGCCGCGGGCGCTTCGGTCTCTGCCGCCGGCCGGTCCGCCCCGGCGTACCAGCGCGGCAGCAGGACGTAGGCCGCCGAGACCGCGGCGGCCAGCAGCAGGGCACCCGTCCACGCGGCGGCGCGGCGCTTCGTCACGGGTGCCTCCGCGCGTCGGGCTGCGCCGGCGCCGCGGGCGGCTGCGCCGGCTGGCCCGAGGCTTCGCGGAAGCGCAGCATGCCGTCGAGAATCGCTTGGGCGAGCGTGGTCTGGTAGGCGTCGGATGCCAGCTGCCGCTCTTCGTCGGGGTTGGTCAGGAAGCCCATCTCGACGATCACGGCCGGCATGTTCGCGCCGGCGAGGACCAGCAGCGGCGCTTGGAGCACCGGCCGGGCGTTCATCCGCGCCCGGCCGCGCAACTGCTCTTCGATCGCGCCGGCCAGCGACGCCGATTCGCTCAGGTGCTGCAGCTGCGCGAACTCCCACGGCACCATTTCGATCTCGCGCAACCCTCCGCCGAGAGCCGGCAGCGACTGCCGGCCGGCGGCCAGCTTGCGGAACTCTTCACCCGCCTGGTCCGCGGCGAGGTAGTAGACCTGCGCCCCGCTCACGTCCTTACGCTGAGAGGCATTCGCATGCAGGCTGACGAACAAGTCGGCCTTGTTGTTGTTCGCGAGCGCCGCGCGCTCGTCCAGCGCCACCGCCTGGTCGCCGTCGCGGGTGAGCAGCACCCGAACGCCCAGGCGGGCCTCGAGGGAGCCCTTCAGTTTCCGCGCGACGGCGAGGCTGACGTCCTTCTCGGTCACCCCGGTGGCGCCCTTGGCACCCGCGTCGTCCCCGCCGTGGCCGGGGTCTATCACGATCGTGCGAAGCCCGCCGGCTGCCGGCGGCGTCATCGGCATGTCGGGCGGCGGCGGGACCGGAAACGGCGGCGCGGAGCCCCGCGGGGCCGCTGGAGCGGGCGCGGCCTCGCTGGCGGCCGGCATCAGATCCACGAGCACCTGCGCCCCGTCGTCCTGCGGCACCTGCGAGGTGCGAAAGGATCCGAACCGCGGTCCCACGTCGATCGCGATCGTGCTGTTGGGATCGGCCAGCCGGATTGACTGGAGCAGCCCCTGGGGCGACACGGGCGGCAGCGTGACGTCGAGCGCGTCGGCATCGAATCGGACGACGACGCGGCTGGGTTCCTGGGAGACGGTGTAGGGCGTGCGCGGCGCCACGCTGAAGGTGATCCGGGTCTGGGGCCCCAGCGTGTCCGCGCGGACCGTGATGTGAGGCACCCGCACGTCGCCGACGAGCACGAGGCGCGCGTTCTTCCGCACGTCCAGCCTGGCGTCGTAGACGAGGCCGAAGGCACGGTTGATGAACTCGACGGGAACGAGCCAGCGGCGACCGTCGCGCACGGGCGCAGAGGGCAGCGACACCAGCCTGCCGGCGGCGGACGCCAGCGGCTGCCCGGCGGTGAGAATGACGGTCTTCCCCTTGTACGTCACCGTCACGCCGCCGGCCAGCGCGTCCTCGCGCACGGTCGCCTGAAACAGCGCCGCCACGTCGTCGAGCGCCACGACCACCTGGTCGCCGGCGAGCGAGGCGGCCAGCGGCCGCCTGCCCTCTGGCGAGATGACGGTGAACGGCAGCGACGCGCGCGGCGCGCCACCCTGTCGCGCCGCCAGGGTGGCGGCCACCGACACGACGCCGAACGCGACGAGCAGCCTGAGGCGAAGTGGGACCAAAGCGTATCCATCATAACGCCTCGGCCGACGATCGTGCCGCCGCGGAGCCGGGGGCCGACGGGCGAGGGCCGCGGGGCGGCGGACGGCGGACCTACTCGAGCCAGCGGTCGAGCGCGACGGTGAGCGCCAGGCAGTCGGCCACGCCGCCCATCGTGAGGTTCGAGCGGCGGTAGCTGGCGTTGAGTTCACGCAGCCAGGAGAGGTAGGGCAGGCCGCTCTCGATCGACTGTTGGAGCCGACGGCCGTCCCCGCGCAGCCGTTGCAGCGCGCGGGCGCCGCCCCGGTGGGCCGTGGTGGTGTCCTCGACGGTTTGCATGAGGATGGCCATCGCGTAGTGCAGCGGCGCGTCGGTGTCTGCGCCGCGCCGGGTGTCTCGCGCCGATCGCCGGGCGCGCAGCCCGGGAAGCGCGTGGTCGAACACCGAGGGCAGGCCGTCGCGCGCCTCGCGTTCGATCCCGCCGAGTCCGATCTGCTGCCGGACGACCGACCCGTGGGACGCCGCTTCGCCGGGCGCCGGCCGGCGGATTCTCGGAGACGGCGCGGGCCAGGTGCCTGATGCCCGCGCGCAGGTGCTCCTCGCCGCCGAGCGACGCCAGGAGCGTGAGGCCTCCGAGGAAGATGTAGCCGCGGTGGGCGTTCGCGCCGATTTCGTCGAGCATGCGGCGCTCGGCGCGCCGGCCCGCAAGCACGCACGCCGCGACGGTGTCGGAGCCTGCCCCTGGATCCCGAGCCGTGAGCCCCGCGCCGTTCCCTGCGGCCTCCAGCAGCTCGTCGAAGTACAGCGGCAGGAGATCGATCGATCGCGACATCAGCTGGAACGACAGGTCGGGATGCGAGCCGTTGTCGTCGCGATCGACCAGTCCCGGCTTCGGGGTGAGGGCCAGTTCGATCCGGGCCCCGGCCACCAGGCAGGCCGACAGCCGCTCCGTCGCGCGCGTGGCCGCCTGTCGCGACGACGCGGCGCGAGCGTCGGAGGCATCGGACGCGCTGGCCGCGCGGCCGCCGAGCAGAGGCCTGACCGCCGCGACGAGTTCCGCCGGCTCGTGCCTCTGCAGTCGGATGCACTCGACGGCGGGCCGATCGCAGAGGAGGCATCGCCTCGGCGCCAGCCCCAGCGCCGCCCGGTCCACCTGGCGTCCCCCGGCGTAGACGTCCAGATCGACCAGCCGCCCGCCCCGCTGCTGCTCTTCGATGCGAACACAGGCCCGCTTGCTGTCGCCGGGATCGCGTGCGGTTCGAAAGATCGCCCACGGCCCGAGGGCGTCGACACCCCGGTCGAGGAGGACGGCGTCGATCTGCGAGGCGAGGCGCTCGCAGGCGGCGTCGAAGACGGGTGAGAGTCCCTCCGGGTGCTTCTCGGCGCCAGGCACCGCCGTCGAGGCGAACACGACGGCGCCGGCCGGCGGGCCGTCCGGGCCGTCGGCCGGCCGAAGAGACGCACACGCCCGGTCGATCAGCGCCTGGCGGGTCTCGCGGGCCTGGAGCAGTTGCTCGCGCATCGCATCCGCTACTCCTTGACCTGGCGCACCACGTCGATGATCGACCCGTCCCGGTACTCGACCAGCGCGACGACCTTGTCCTCGAACTCCAGCGGGCGCGGCGTGCCCGTGAGGGCGTTGATCTCGGCGTGCAGCTGCCGGATGTCCTTCACCGGCAGCCGTCGCTTGGCCAGCGCCTTCTTCAGATCGTCGTGCTTGTCGGACACCGCGATCCCGCGCTCGGTCACCACCACGTCGATCGTCTCGCCCGGCGTCGTGACGGTGGTCACCGCGTCGCGGACGATCGGCAGGCGGCCGCGAATCGACGGCGCGACGACGATGGCCAGCTTCGCGCCGGCGGCGGTGTCGGAATGTCCGCCCGTGTTGTGCAGCAGGAACCCGTTCGACTCGGTGTTGACGTTCACGTTGAAGTCGACGTCCACCTCGGTCGCGCCCAGGATGACGGCGTCGAGCATGTTGACCACCGAGCCGCGGTTGAACGGGTTGGCGTAGAGGTCGGCGCTGATCTCCCGATGCATCAGGTTCCGGCCGATCGACTCCACCGCGCGCAGGTCGAAGCACTGCACGTCGAACAGCGTCCGGAAGTAGCCCTCCTCCAGCATGTCCACGAAGTAGCCGGTGATGCCGCCGCAGCCGAAGCTGCCCTTGATCTTCCGGGCCAGCATCTTCCGCTTGATGGCGTCGGCGACCGCCAGCGACGTGCCCCCGGCGCCGGTCTGGAACGAGAAGCCGTCCTTCAGCAGGCCAGCCGCCTCGATCACTTCGGCCGCATAGTGGGCGATCAGCAGGCCCGCGGGATCGCGCGTCACGCGCGTCGTCGTCGAGACGATCTTCTTGGGATCGCCGAGCGAGTCGATCACGACCACGTAGTCGACGTCGCTCTGGGAGATGCTGACGGGCGAGGCGGGGTAGGGCACGAGGTTGTCGGTGACGGCCACGACCTTGCGGGCGTAGCGCGCGTCGGTGAACGCGTAGCCGAGGCTGCCGCAGGCCGAGGGCCCGGTGACGCCGTTCAGGTTCCCCGTCTCGTCGCAGCAGGGCGCGGCGATGAAGGCCACATCCACGGGCACCTCGTCGGTGACGAGCATGCGCGCGCGCCCGCCGTGCGACCGCACGACGATGGGGAAGTCGAGCTCGCCCTTCGTGGCCAGCTCGCCGATCAGGCCGTTGACGCCGGTCTCGCACCGCGTGACGACGCCCTTGCGGATGGCCGGGATGATCTCGGCGTGCACCGGGTGCACGGAGCTGGACGCGATGCAGATGTCCCTGAACCCCATCGCGTCGAGTTCCTGCACGACGAGGTTCAGCAGCACGTCCCCGTTGCGCAGGTGGTGGTGGGTCGCGATGGTCATGCCGTCGCGCAGCCCGGATTTCTCGATGGCCGCCCTCAGCGAGGCCAGGACCTTGCTCTCGCCGGGGTTTCTCCGCACCAGCGGCCTCGTCGCCCGGTCCATGGTCGGGGTCCGCGAGAACGGATCGCAGTACGGGTCGTAGCGCTTCCCGTGCCAGGTCTCGGGGACCTCGCGCCCCAGGCTATTCCTGGCCATGGACCACCTCGTCCGAGAGTTCGTAGTCGATCATGCCGAAGGCCACGGCGGTGCGAATCGTGCGCGCCGCCCGCTTCACCACCGGGGCGTCCACCATCTTGCCGCGCAGCGAAATGACGCCCGTGCCCATCTCGCGCGCCTTCTTGATGGCCTCCATCACCTCCAGCGCGTGGTCGATCTCGTCGGGCTTCGGGCAGAAGACCTCGTGCACCACCTCGATCTGCCGCGGGTTCACGAGCGACTTGCCGGTGAAGCCGAGGCGTTTGACCAGCTCGGTGTCGGCGCGGAGGCCGTCCGTGTCGTTCGCGTCGGCGAACACGCTGTCGATCGCCTGCAGGCCGGCCGCCTTGGCGGCCCAGACAATCTGCATGCGGGCGCCGAGCAGCTCTTCGCCGGACCGCGTGCGCTGGATCTCGAGCGACGCCGTGTAGTCCTCGGCGCCGAACGCGAGCGCGACGAGGCGGCGCGAGGCCTGCGCGGTCTTCACGCAGTTGAGGACGCCGACGGCGCTTTCGATGGACGGGATGATGGAGAAGTGGCCGATCTCGAGGCCCAGCCGCTCCTCGTACTCGGTCAGCAGCGTGTCGAGCCGCTCCACGACCTCGGGGTCGTCGGCCTTCGGCAGGCGGATGCCGTCCGGCTTCGCCGGCAGCACGGCTCGCAGGTCGTCGAGCGCGTACTTGGTGTCGAGGGCGTTGATGCGGACGAACACCTCCTTGCTCCGGTCGGGGAACGCCGCCAGGAAGTTGCGCGCGAGGATGCGGGCCGCGTCCTTCTCGGCCAGCGGCACCGCGTCCTCGAGGTCGATCATCACGCCGTCGGCGTCGAACACCGGGATGTTCTGGAGCATGCCCGGCATGTTGCCCGGCACGTAGAGCAGCGAGCGCCGCAGCCGCTGTCGCTTGTCCATGATCACCTGTCCTCGAAGAAGAGCGTGTCCACGCCGCCGCGCGTGGAGTGCTGGCGCTCGACGCCTTCGACGATGTACTCGCCGAGGATGATCTCGCAGGTGGCGAACACCTCGGCCTCGAGCAGGTGGCCGCCAATCGCCTCGCCGGACGACCGGGCGGCGAAGATGTGCAGGTGCGCGTCGATCTTGCCGGTCTCGTTCGGCACGAGGTTGCCCTCGAGGCCGAGCAGGTCGAGCGGGCCCTCCACCCGGTGCACCGGCATCCGCGGCTCGGTGATCGGCAGGCGCGCGCCCGCCTGGATGTCGCTGAACTCGACGCCGCGCACCGACCCGACCGCCGAGACGATGGCGCCGTGGTGGAGGTCCACCATCCGGGCGAACTGCAGCAGTTCCTCCACCAGCCTGGTTCCGGGCAGGACCCGGATCATGAAACGCCGGCCTTGCCGGACTTCACGGTATGAGAGCTTGTCCATAAACCCCTCCCTTCGGGGTCGGAGCGGTTACTTTAAACGGCAGTTCCGAGAGTACAGAAATGTGATCCGAAGACACGGCTCCGACGCCTATTCCGCGGCACGTTTCAGCGCCGTTTCCACGCGGGCCTCGATCGCGTAGTCGAGCGCGCCCCGATCGCTGACGTTCACGACCGCGCGGGTCACCGCGTGCCGGGCCAGCACCGCCTCGATGCGTTCGCGGATCAGGTGTTCGAACTGCTTCTTCACCGTCGATTCGATCCGGATCTCGAGCCGGTCGGCCGGCTCGACGCGCACCACGAGGTCGCTGGACTGCATGGTGCCGGCGGCGGATGACTTGGTGATGTTCATATGAGTCACACCGATTCCTGGTCCCTGGCTCCACCCTCTCGCAGGCGGCGCGCGATCTGTTCGCCCTCGGGTGATCGGAGGAACGCCAGGGTCGCGGGCGGCACCAGCCGGGCGAGCGGGGCCAGGTCGCCGCGCGCCAGCGCGTCGCGCACGGTCGTGGCGCTGATGAAGAGGCCGCCGCTCGTGGCGCGCGTCACCTCGACGAGTTCGATGCCGTACGGCGGCAGGAACTCCGCCATCGCCCGGTTGTAGGCCGCCGTGGTGTCGCAGTAGGGTTCGTGGCCGACGAAGCGGCGCGTGACGCCGAACGCGGGCGCGATGTGCTCCGCGAACAGCCGGACGTCGACCTCCATTTGCAGCCTCGCCTTGTCGTCGTGCTCGCGCAAGAAGTACGAGGGGAAGGTGGCGGCGCTGACGGCATAGCGGGAGGTGTCGAGCACCACCGCGTTCGGAACGTGGGCGGTCGACTCGACGGCCAGCCGGTAGCGCACGGCGAACGGAAAGGCCGAGCGGTCTTCGCGCACGACGAACACGTAGAGGGTGTCGACCCGCGCGGCCGCCGTCTCCACGAGGTACTGGTGCCCGCGCGTGAACGGGTTGCCGTTGATGACGACCGCGCCGTTCCTGCCCTCGCGCCGCTGGTGGCGGTGCGCGTCCAGGTAGCGCTCGAGGCCCCCGCCGCACTCGAGGAGCGCGACGGCGCCGGTGGCCACGAGCAGGCGGAACTGGCAGTGCTGGAAGCTGGGAGCGTGCTCGGGGCGCGTGAACACCAGCAACGCATCGTGCCCGGCCGCACGCCCGAGAGCGACGAGCGTCGAGGCGAGCGAGCCGAGGACGTCGCCGCCTTGCCAGGCCGCGTCCACCGCGAACATCTTCAGGACGCATCCGGCGCGGCCGGCGGTCGCCACGAGCCGGGCGAAGGTGGCGTCGGAGTTCCTCGGTTGTCCGGCGCGGGCATCGGGTCCAGGGGCGGCGTGGTCGTAGATCCCGACCAACTCGTCGCACCCGTCTTCGAAGGCCAGGCCCTGGGATTCGATGAGGCGCCGAGCTTCGAGGCGTTCTCCGGCGGTGAGGAGAGGGACGGCGACGGGGATCATGGGATGCGCCAACACAGGGAGACGGCTTCGCGTGCAAGCCCGCGCCACGGCGGCGCGTCGTCAGCATATCAGACAACGAAGGGTCCCCTCCACTCGGCGGCCACCACGGTCACCACGCTTCGGGCCGCGGGCCGCACGTCGCAAGCCAGAGGCCGCAGGCCGCAAGCCACAGGCCGCGGGCCGCAAGCCGGTGTAGAATCTTCGGCGGCCGGCTGCACCGGCGCGTTCTGCATTCTTCAGTGACGCCGCCCCCGCTGCACCCCACGAATTCATCGGAGGAACGATGGTCCGCAAGCGATTGATCTCTTCGTCGGGCAACTGCGCCGCCATCGCGGTCGTTGCCCTGGTGGTCGGATTCCAGATGTTCGTCCGGGCCCAGGACGACGTGGTGGTCGCGAAGATCCTCCGGCTCGGGCAGACCGACAACCAGGTCATGACCTGGAACGACTACGCCAGCAACCGTTTCGGCGGGCGCGAAACGGGCACCAACGCTTACAACGACGCCACCGAGTGGGCCGTCTGGCAGTTCGAGCAGTTCGGCATCGACGCCCAGCTCGAAGAAGTGGGCGAGGTGCCTGTCGGCTTCAACCGCGGTCCCTGGTTCGGCAGGATGCTCGAGCCGGCCGAAAAGGCGCTGCGCTTCGGCACGCCGTCGTTCACCGCCGGCACGAAGGGCGTGCAGAAGGGCGGCGTCGTCGTCCTGAAGGCCGACCCGTTCTCGGTCCCGGGCCGCAATGCCACCCCCGAGAACGTCGAGAAGAAGAAGGCCGCCGTCCAGGCGGCGATCGCCGAGGTGAACGCGCACAAGGCGGCGTTCGCCGGCCGGTGGGTGCTCATCGCGGGCGACAGCACCGGGTTTGCGCGCGACGGCCGCCGGGGCACGCCGGAGTACGCGGACGCGCAGCTGATTCCGCCGCTCACGAAGGCCCTGGTGGACGCCGGCGCGCTGGGCACCATCCAGTCGGCCAAGCCGACCACCACGAGCCCCTCGCCGACGATGGCCGGGCAGAGCGGGCCTCCGATTCAGATCCTCGACGGGTACGCCGCGTCGTGGGACGAGCTGCCGGTGCTCCCCGACATCAAGCTGCTCGACTCGCAGTACGACGAGATCAAGGCGATGGCCGCGAAGAACCAGCCGGTCGACCTCGAGTTCGACATCCGCAACTGGTTCAAGATGGGCCCCGTGAAGTACCACAACGTCGTGGCCACGATCCGCGGCTCGCAGTACCCGGACGAGTACATCGTCATCGGCGGGCACTTCGACTGCTTCAGCGGCGCGACCGGGGGCATCGACGACGGGTCCGGCTTCGCGCCGGGCATGGAGGCGCTGCGGCTCATCAAGGCCGCCGGCGGAACGCCGAAGCGCTCGGTGGTCATGGTGCTGTTCGCGGCGGAGGAGCAGGGCCTGGTCGGCTCGCAGTCGTGGCTGAAGCGGCACCCCGGCATCGCGGACAAGGTGGTGATGATGATCAACCGCGACACCACGCCGATGGCGATCGTCGGGGCGGCGGTGCCCGAGACTTCGTACCCGGATTTCGAACGGATCACCGCGCCGCTCGCGAACCTCTACCCGAAGTGGCCCTTCAGGCTCGAGAAGGCCCTGCCGCGCGCCCACGCGACGACGCCGTCGAACAGCGATCACTCGTCGTTCGAGATGCAGTCGGTTCCGACACTGACGTTCCGCACGCAGACCGACTACGTCTACCCCTACGCGTGGCACACCACGAACGACCTGTACAGCGAGCTCGTGCCGTACACCGAGCAGCAGAAGGAATCGGCGACGGTGACCGCGGTCGTGGCCTACGGGGTGGCCAACCTCGACAAGCCGCTCACCCGCGCCGGCGTCTACCTGCCCGATGGCATCTACGCGGCCATCAGCGTGGGCACCTCCGACGCGCCGAAGCAGCTGATGGTGGGCCTCGACTACGTGAACGCGCCGCTCCAGACCGCCGACTTCATCCGCATCGTCGAAGGGAAGAACCCGCCGGGGGCCGGCGGGCGCGGCGGCGGCGGATTTGGCGGACGCGGAGGCGCGGCGGACGCGCCGCCGATCGGCACGATCGACGTCAAAGGGGGGGTGATCAGCGGCCTCGTGGTATCGGACGTGCAGAAGACCGTGGCGATTGCCAGGCTGCCGCTGGTTCCGAACCCGTCGGTGAAGCACGATGCGGGCGGCGTGCTCGGCCTTTCGGGCCCGAACCAGTTCTACATCACCACCGAGAGGAACACGGGCCTCGACAAGAAGTACACCGCGCTCGGGAAGGTCGTGGCCGGCATGGGACAGGTGATGGAGATCAAGGCGGGTGACGCGATCCGCAGCATCCGCATCACGCGGGTCGGCCAGGCGGCACGCGACTTCAAGACCGACGACGCGGCGTTCGACAAGCTGCTCGCGGCGCCGAAGAAGAAGCAGACGGGGAATTAGCGGAGAACGCGCGCACGCGACGGGGCCGGCCGCGGGGTCGGCCCTTCTCGGTTGTCCATTCTGACATCTGCAATCCTTCCTGGCTGTTCACAATTGGACAGCGAGGAACGGCCCTGCCCGCTACGATGACGGCTGGGAACGTGCGGCCGGCGCACGTCGACTGGCTGCGCTCGGTGTCGAGAGGGTGCGACGCCGCGCGCGATGATGAGGGCAGGATGTCAAAGCAGAACGGAGACAGGGCGAGATACCAGCGACTGAGGCAGGCGGGGCTGCTGCGTCGCGAGCGGTCTCGGGCCGTCCAAGCGGAGTTGAAGGCCCGCGCGGTGCAGGCGGCAACGGTCGTTGCCGACGCGCCGCCTGCGGAGTCGGGTGTTCGAACCAAGGCGGAGGGCGTATGACCAGACATGTGAACGCATGGACGGCTCAGGGCGCGTGGCTCCTGATCATCGGCATCCTGGGAGTGGCGCTGGTGCCGCAGGCGCTGTCGATCGTCAACCTCGGCATGTTCGCCCTGATGGGGAGCGCGGTCCTGGTGGCCGCGTTCGGCCTCTGGAGCGCCCATCAGCCGAGCGTGTCGACCTCGCAGGCGCGGGTCGCGGTGGAGGCGGCCGACGCCGCCGCGAGGCGCCGATGACCGTGCTTGCCGCCCGCAACCACGGGCCGCTGGGAAGCGCAGCCGCCGCTGATGGAACCGACCCCGTCGCGGCGCAGATTGTCGTGCGGTTGCGCGACGCGGCCGAGCAGATGGTCCCCTTTTCTCCGACGAAGGGGCTGTTGCGCGAGGCGGCCTTCCTGATCGAGCGGCTCGAGAGCGCCCTGCGCCTCACTCGTGCAGGATGACGCTGATCAGCGAGTCGTTGACCTTGATGGTGCCGTTGTACTCGACGAACCCGAGCTTGCGGAACTTGTTCATGAAGAAGTTCACCCGCGGGCGGGTCGTGCCGACCATCTCTGCCAGCACTTCCTGGGAGATCTTCGGCAGCACTCGGTTCGGATCCTGTTGGCGGCCGTAGCGCGCCAGCAGGAGCAGCGCCCTCGCCAGTCGCTTCTCGCTCCGGTTGAAGAGGTGATCGACGAGATCCGCTTCGACCCGGATGTTGCGCGTGAGCATGTAGGCGATGAAGCGGTCCGATAGCGCGTGCTGGCTCTGGAGCACGCGCGTCATCTCGCCCTTCTCGATGACGACGACGTCGGCATCGACGACCGCGGTCGCCGTGGCGATGCGCAGCGGTTGGCCCGCGAGGGCGCCTTCGCCGGCGAAATCACCCGCGCCCAGCATCGCGACCACCGCCTCCCGGCCGGCGCGCGAGAGCACGCTCAGCTTCACCCCGCCCCGCTGAATGTACAAGACGGTGTCGGCGACGTCGCCCTGCGCGAAGAGGACGGCGCCCGCCCGATAGGTGCGGGTCACACGCGCCACGCCGGACGACGACAGGAACGCCTGCACGTCGAACGGCGTTTTCTTGCCTGCCATGGTGTCTCGAAGATGCAGCCGACAGTCTAGCAGGCGGGCCTCGGGCCGCCAAGCATGCGTGTCCCCGCGCGGCGCCGCGGCCCGTCGGGCGCCCGACGCGACGGGACGTTGGCCGCGCCGGCCGGCCGGTTCTGATAGACTCACCGGCACGCCGGGCGCACGCGCCCACGAACCTCCCGACGCCGTTTGCCGGAGACGATTCGTGAACTCACGGTCCCACGTGCCGCAGTATCATCCGGTGTCGAGGACGATGGGGGCGGCCAGGCAGGGAACGGGGTCTGGGGCCGGGCGCGAGTGGCACGGCCGGATGCGGCAGGCCGCTTGCGTCGCGAGCCGGCTTCGGGAGGTGCGCTGATGGCGGAGACGCGGTCGTTCGAACCAATCAGCCGCGCGGCGGTGGCCGCGCTCGACGAGATTCTGGGCCAGCCGATTCGCGTGCTGGACGAGGGTTTCGTGCGGGTGGTGGACTACATGGGTGACGACTCGGCCATCGTCCAGGCGGCGCGGGTGTCGTACGGCAAGGGCACCAGGCGCGTGCAGGAAGACCGGGCGCTCATTCGCTACCTGATTCGCCACGACCACACGACGCCGTTCGAGATGTGCGAGATCAAGCTGCACGTCCGCGTGCCGATGGACATCTGGCGGCAATGGATCCGCCATCGCACCGCCAACGTGAACGAGTACTCGACGCGGTACTCCGAGGCGATCGACGCCGCGCAGCGCACCGCGCCGGGGGCGTGGCGCACGCAGTCGTCGCTGAACCGGCAGGGGAGCGCGGGCGTGCTGGGCGAGGAGATTGGGGCGCGCTTGTCGGCCGAGGAGGCGGACCTGCTGGCCAGGTCGCGCGCCGTCTACGAGGCGCGGCTGGCCGCCGGCGTCGCGCGCGAGCAGGCGCGCAAGGACCTGCCGCTGGCCACGTTCACCGAGGCCTACTGGAAGATCGACCTCCACAACCTGCTGCACTTCCTCGAGCTTCGGATGGAGGCGCACGCGCAGCTGGAGATCCGGGAATACGCCACCACCATCGGCGAGCAGATCGTCGCGCGCTGGGTGCCCGTGGCCTGGGAGGCGTTTCGCGACTATCGCCGCGGCGGCACGCGCTTCTCGAAGGCCGAGTCGGCGATCGTCTCGGCGATTGCCGCCGGCGCCGCGGACAGGGCGATCGCCTGCGCCGAGGCCGAAGGCTGGCTGCCGCGCACGGGCGACGGCGCGCTGAAGGGGAATCTCGAGCGAGCGGAGTTCGAAGAGAAGCTGTCGGCGCTCGGGCTGACCATCCCGTGGACGGACGCCCGCCGGCCGGCCCGCGACTGAGGGTGTGCGGCCGGAGCGCCGCATCGAACGTCGTGGCGCGCCGCGCGGTCGCCTCGGCGCGCGGGTTCTGCGTCCCCTGTGGTGCGGTCGCGCAAGAAGAAGGCGGTTCACACCTGCGGCGGGTGCGGCGAGCGGGCGAGCCGATGGCGCAGCCACTCGCGCCGTTCCTCGCTCACGAAGGCCGTGTCGACGCCGTTGCGCGTGAGGGTGGCGAGCGCAGCGGAGCCGAGGCCGAGCGGTTCGGCGATGACGTCGAAGGTCTCGCGCACCGTGAACGATCCGAACATGAGCGGGTCGTCGGTGTTCAGCGTTGCCAGGAGGCCGTCGCCGAGGAACTGCGGAAGCGGGTGAGCGGCGACGGGCGTGAACCCCATCTTCTCGTTGGAGACGGGGCAGCACTCGATGCCCACGGCGCGGGCGCGCATCAGGGCGCGAGCCTCGGCGGACGCGGCCAACGACGTGCCGTGCCCGATGCGCCGCGCGCCCAGGCGATCCACCGCCTCGACAATCGACGCGGGCGGGGCGTCGGCGAAGTCCGGCGCGACGCCCTGCTCGCCGGCGTGCACCGTCAGCGGCACGCCAGCTTCGCGGGCGGGCGCAAGCGCGCGCTCAAACAGGCGCGGCGGCCACGGCGTTTCGGGGAAGCCGGCGACGTCGAGCCCGACGGGGCGGTCGGCGCGGTGGAGCCCGGCGGCGAGGCGGGCAACCGGTTCGGCCTGGCGCAGCCCGGCGGGCGCGTCCGGCGAGGCCAGGCCCTTCTGGCGGCTGAACGCGAGAATGAACGTCCCGCTCGCGCCGCGCTCGCGCCACGCCCGGTCGACGCCGCTCACGAGAGCCGACGCGATCTCCTCGAGGGACGCGCCCACGTGTTCCTGGTACGTGAAGGGCGAACCGCGCAGCTCGGTGTGCAGGCTGCCGCGCTCGGCGCACCACACGACCTGCTCGCACGTCGCCTGCTCGAGGTCCTCGAGCGTGCGGAGCACCGAGAGGGGTAGCCCGAACGACTGGTGGAAGCGGGCGAAGCCCTCGGGCAGGCCGAAGCCGGCGGCAATCGACGCGTAGTACCCGCGAATCGATGCGGGGTCCTGGGGATCGACGCCTTCGACCCGCAGGCCGCCGCGGGTCCGAACCTCGGCCAGGCGATGCCGCGCGGCCAGCCGGGCGATCGTCTCGGGCGTCAGGCCCGCCTCGAAGTGGCGGTGCAATTCGACGGTCACCATCCCCGTGCGCCCTTCGCGTCGGCCCCGTGCGTTGCGCCCGGGCCTCGACCCGCCAGCCGCCCCTATGCCGTCGTCGCCACCTGCGTGCGCAGCGGCGTTTCGTTCCACAGGCGAATCATCAGCAGCGCGCCGATCGCCGAGAACGGCATGATCATCCACGTCCACGCGCCCCAGCCGAATCGGTCGAGGGCGCCGCCGAGCGCGAAGCCGGTCAGCCCCGACGCGACGTACTGGATGCCGTCGCAGATCCCGGCCACGGTCGCCGCCGCCTTCGTCCCGCCGAAGTCCATCGACGAGGTGCCCGACAGCATGCCGTGCACCCCGAAGATCCAGAGGCACGTGAACGGGACCAGCCACGCGGCCAGCACGGGCGACGTCGCTGCGCCGAGCAACAGCAGCGCGCCGATCTGCCCGATGTAGAAGATGAAAGCCACCGGCGCGCGCCGCGAGCCGAACACGTGGTCCGAGAGGTACCCGCACAGCAGCCCGCCGAGGATGCCGCCGACGGTGATGCCGGTCGAGGCAACCGAGAACAGCGCTGTACCGTGGTCGATCTTGTGAACCTCCTTCAGGAACGGCACGAACCACAGCATCACGCCCTGCCGCACGAAACCGGTGCAGAACTCGGCGGCGATGATGGTCAGGATGACCGGGTTCCTGAAGACGCGGCGGACCAGATAGGTGAAATCCACCGGCTCGTCCCTGTCGGCATCCTTCGACGTCGCGTCGCCGGTGTCGAGGTCTTCGAATCCCGCTTCCGAGGGCCGATCCTTCACCATGACGTAGTCGACGCCCATCATCACCGCCAGCAGCGCGGAGGGGATCAGGAACACCCAGTACCAGGGCATGTACGACAGGATCCAGCCGCCCACGGTCAGCGCCAGGAAGTAGCCCGTCGAGATCATGATGCCGAACACGCCGCCGAAGACGCCGCGCTCCTTCACGTGGAACCACGGCGCGTTCACCTTCACCACCGACAACGCGCCGAACGACTGGAAGTACTGGTTCACCGCGTAGAGCAGCGACATCCCCACGATGATCTTCGTCTGCCAGCCGTTGAGGAACAGGAGGCCGATGATCAGGTTGAGGACGCACGAGCCGGCGGCGCCGATCAGGATCGACTTCTTCCCGCCGATGCGGTCCGCCAGCGGCCCGTTGAACGCGACGGCCAGCGCGTAGGTCCAGAACCCTGCCGTCGCGATCATGCCGTAGTCGGCCTTCGACAGGTGGAAGTTCGCCATCATCGTCGTCGAGGCGACGTTGAGGTTGTAGCGGCCCATGTAGTAGGTCGCGTAGGTCAGGCCCAACGGGAACCAGTTCATGAAGCGCCGGTGGCGGTACGCGGGCGAATGGGCGATCGCAGCAGCCATGGTTACCTCGTGCGGTACAGCTCGAGCAGTCGCCCGAGCGCGCGGCCGTAGCGGCTGCGCAAGACGGCCTGGTCCGTGGACTCCGGCTCGTTGGGCATCGAGACGAACGGCACCGTCACGCCGGCCAGCGCCAGGCGCCCGTCCGGCGCTCCGCCCGTGATCGCGGCCCAGTCGTTCTCGCGGAAGAACCCGAGCATGTCGCGGTCGGGCACCTTGTGGAACAGGATGCTCTCCTCCTGCCCCCGCTTGTAGCGCGCGTTGTTGCGCCGGAACGACTCTTCGAACGACACGTCGATGTAGAGGATTGCCGCGCGCGCCAGGATGGCCGGGTCGAACCGCTCCAGGCTCTCGCGAAACCCGTCGTCGCGCCCCCGGGCGAACTCGATCAGCAGCGTGCCCTCGTCGTAGAAGCCCGGGTTGGCGAGGCGGCGGGCGGCGATGGCCGCGTTGAAGCGATCGACCAGCGATCCCCGGAACGTCGGGCCGGTGATGTTGTAGCCCTCCGCCGTCTTCTCGGACACGAGCCGCCGCTCGCCGCGCCCGGCGCGCCCGTCGTCGTCGAGGCACGCGTCCCACAGCCACGGGAAGTCGTCGATCTCCTCGAAGCGGCCGATGCCGAACGTCGCGGCGCGATCGTCGGCCGGGCACCGCTTCATGAAGTCGAGGAATTCGCTCTTGCCGCCGGCCGGGCGCCCGAGCACGAACAGGTTCGCGAAAATGGCGGGGGCGGCGGCGGCCGGCGTCATGGCCGCGAGCACCGAAGCGACCACAGTTCGTCGAGCGCCTTGCCGTAGCGCCCTTCGAGCACCAGCGAGTCGGTGGACTCGGGTTCGTTGTTCATCGAGACGAACGGGACGCGGACGCCGTTGAACTCCAGCCACCCGGACGGCTGCCCGCCCGTCAGGTCGTCCCAGTCGTTGATGTCGAAGAAGTGGTCGTACGTTTCGCGCGGCACCATGTGCGCCAGGATGGAGTGTTTCAGCTTCTCCTGGTACCGCGCCACGTTGCGACGCCACGACTCCTCGCGCGACACCCTGATGTAGAAGATGGCCGCTCGCGACAGGATGGCCGCGTCGAGGGTGCGCAGCGCCCTGCCGAACCCGTTGGCCCCGCCGCGCGAGAACTCAATCAGCAGCGTGCCGTCGCGGTAGTAGCGTTCGTCGCCGAGGTACTGCGCGGCGATCACCTCGTTGAACTTGTGCATGCACCAGTCGAACAGCTTCGCGCCTTTCGGTGCCATGCCGGGGTTGCCCGGCATGTACTCCTCCGTGTAAAGCCGCTCGTAGCCCGCCTTCTCCCAGAGGGCGTCCTCCTGGAACTTCTCCCACAGCCACGGAAAGTCGTCCACCTCGTCGAACCGCCCGATGTGCAGGCGCTCGCTCCGCACGTCGGGCCGCACGTGCTTGAGGAAGTCGATGAACTCGGACTTGCCGCACGCGGGCCGGCCGAGCACGAGCAGGTGCTGGAAGAGGCCGCTCATAGCGCGACTAGCCTACCAGAAAACGGTGTCGGAGCTGATTTCCGGAGCCGGCTCCGACTGTGGCAGTTCTTGCGTACTACGCATTTCCCGCCACGCCGCCCGTCACCCAGAAGAAACAGCTCCGACACCATTGGCTCGCGATCTTCGTGCAGAGCCGGCCGGGTGCGTGAAAGCTGATATGCTGAACAGACATGTCATTGCAACACGACCGCGCACGGATGCTCGCCATCGCCCAGGATTTCGGTGCCGAGGCGCTTCGGCTCAACGAGGAACTGGTGGCCGCCAACCCCGGCGACCTCGCCTCGCGCACGCGCCTGGCGCGGTGCTATCGGGAGGCGGGCCGGCTGGAGGACAGCGAGGCCCAGTATCGCGAGGTGCTGCGACTCGACCCGAAGAACAGGATTGCCGCGGGCGGCTTGCTGTCGATCGAACAGGACCGGCGGCGGGCCGCGGCCCCACCCGAAGAGCCGGCGGCCCCGCGGGCCCCGCGCGCGAAGCGTACCGTGTCCGTCCGGCGCACCGAGGCCGCGGCGCCGCCGGATGAGTCGGCCGCGCCGCTGATCTTCACCGGCTTCCAGCCCCGCGACTTCTCCGAACTCCGCTTCTGCCAGCCGCGCGACGTGCGCGCCCGCTTCGCGCCGCGGGTCGTGGACCTCGTCAAGCGAGTGAACGCGCTGAAGTCGAGCGAGGAGATCGCGTCGGTGCGCGAGGCCGGGCGGCGACAGCTGTTTCGCGCCAGCCGCACCGACGTCCACGTGGAGACGGCGCAGTGGTCCGTCTACAACGCCGGGGGGCGCTGGGAGCCGCAGTTCAACATCGGGATGTACGCCGATCGGGGCCAGACCGGCGATTGGCTGCGCGCGGGCATCGGCTTCCACCTGGCCAACGACGGCGCGGATTCGGACCGGGTCGACGGCGCCAGCGAGGTCCGCCGCCACTTCCGGGTCTTTCAGCAAATCCTCGAATCGGGCCCGCGCAGCTTGTTCCTGGGGTGGATGATCAAGGAGAACGGGCTGATCGAGTTGGGCGGGAACGGCCCGCGCCTGGACGTGCGCCAGCCGTCGCAGGCCGCCGACCTCCTCGCCACCTGCGACCCCGATCGCGCGAGCTGGGTCTTCTTCGGGAAGTGGCTGTCGGCCGGCCAGGCGGAAGACGCCGCGGTGCTCGGCGACCCCGTCGAATTCGTCCGCACGATCGACCGCGTCTTCAGCGGCCTCCTGCCGCTCTGGCGGGCGCTCTGGGCCTAGGCGCGGCCTCGGCGTCACCCACCGACGACGCTACCGCCAACCGCTCGGCTTCCGGGTGAACCGGGCCGGCAGCGTCGGCTTGGCCGGGGCCGCCGCCGGATCTTCGCCGGACGCCAGCGAGATCTCCCGCTCGAGGTCCTCGTCGTTCGGCAGACCGCCCAGCTGATCCACGAACATCAGCGAGTGCTGGGACGGGATCTCGAACTTCCTCCCGCATGTCTTGCAGATGACCTCGTCGTCGATGCGCAGCAGGTAGTCGCGGAGCTTGGCGAACTTCGCGCGATCGCCTTCGTCGCTGCCCGGCGGCAGCCGCTCCTTCTTGGTCCTTCGCACCCACCGGATGCTGTACTCGTTCGTCCTGCGGCACTTGGGGCACTGGAACCGCCCCGGCCGCGACTCTGGTCTCTCGTTGAAAAGCGTGCGTTCGTCCACAGGCATGCAGATATGGTAGCACTGGGCACCAGGACGAGTGGGGCGCCGCCGGCCGGGGGCGCGCGACGAGCGTCGCTCCTGCCGCGGCAGCGCCCCGCTGGCCCCTGAATCGGCATCCCGGCCCGTGAGCACGGGGCTGCGATTAGGGGAGCCGGCGGGGGGTGTCGCGTGCGAGAATCCTCCTGGACGACGGGAGCTCGAACGCGCGGGCCACCCCATGGACACTCGCACACCAACGACGATTCGCGTCGCCACCTACAACGTCCACCGCTGCCGGGGACTGGATCGGCGGGTGAGTGCCGCGCGAATCGCCGAGGTCATCGAGCGGCTCGACGCGGACATCGTGGCGGTGCAGGAGATTCGCCGCGGCGACAACCCCGCGAACCTCGAGTCGGACCAGGCGGCGTTTCTAGCCCACAGGCTGGGCTACCACCTGGCGTTCGGCCAGAACAAGCTCCGCTGGGGCGCGCCGTACGGGAACGCCACGCTCTCTCGCTTCCCGATCATCTTCCATCAGAACTACGATCTGACGATCCGGGGGCAGGAGCGGCGCGGATGCCTGCGCGCCGACGTCCGGCCGCTGCACGGCAGGCGCCTGCACGTCTACAACGTCCACCTGAGCACTCGGTACCTCGCCCGGCCGCGTCAGGCCCGACGATTGCTGAGCGCCGACGTCCTCAATCATCCCGCCGTCCGGAGCCCGCGCATCGTCGTCGGCGACTTCAACGAGTGGACGCGCGGGGTCGCCACCAGGCTGATGGGCGAGCACTTCGAATCGGTCGATGCGCTGCTTGGCCGGCGCAGAACCTACCCCGGCTTCTTTCCGATCCTCCACCTCGACCACTTCTACTTCGACTCGGTCCTGCGCCTGAAATCGTGCCGCCTTCACCGCAACGAGCTGTCGCTGGTCGCCAGCGACCACCTGCCGCTCGTCGCCGAGTTCGAACTGCGGCCGTGACGGTCGGGCCGTTCGTTGCGGCTGCCGGCCTGCGGCTGCCGGCCGGCGCCCTTGGACTCCGCTCAGGGTGCAAGCCTGTCAGCGCCCCTTCTTCGCCTTCCGCGCAGGTGTCGGCGGCACCCCCGCCCCGCCGTCGAGCGCGGCCTGGACCTTCCGGGGCAGGCCGGCGCGCACGATGTCGTACGAACCGGTGAGCAGCTCGCGGAACTCGCGGTCGGGCACCGCTGACAGCGTCTCCATCGTCACCCAGTTGTACTTCCACATGTTGTGCGACGCGGGAACGATATCCGCCATCTCGACGAGTTCGCCGTACCTCTCGGGGTGGCACCGCACGCTGCAGCTGTGTCCGTCGAGGTCGATGATGGCAAACATCTTCCCGCCGACCTTGAACAGCAGGTGCTGCTCCCACTGCACGACCTCGGTCGCGTGCGGCAGATCCAGGCAGAACTGGCGGATGGCTTCGTTGGTCATGGCCGAATTCTGGACCGGTAAGCGGTTCGGCGCAACGTTCTCCCCAACGTGGCTGCGGCCCGCGGCACGACAGTTGCGTAATTCACGCCATTGCGCGACGACCGACGAGGCGGATGGGGAGCGCTGTTCATGGCCGACGGTCAGCATCAGGTCTTGCCGGCAGGCACGCCCGTGGGGGCGCCGGCGCAGGGGCCGGGCCCCGAGGCGGCGGTGCAGGTGGAGCGGCAACCCGAGCTCGGAGTTGCCGGATTGGTAGAGCGGCTGGCGGGGCACCACACGCTTGGCGCGGCACCCAGGGCAGAGCTGGTCTGGCTGGCGACGCACGGGGAACTGGTGCACTACGACGTCGGGTACGTCGTCGCCTCGCCCACGAAGCCCGTCACGGGCATGTACACGATGCTCTCCGGGCGTATGGCCATCTACCGCGTGCAGGGCGACACCCGGCACAAGATCGCCGAGTGGCACGCGGGTGACGTCTCGGGCTTGCTGCCCTATTCCCGGCTCACCGCGCCGCCTGGAGACGTCGTCATCGAGGAGCCGAGCGAGTTCGTCTTCCTGGGGCGCGACCTGTTTCCCGCCTTGGTGCGCGAGTGCCACGAGGTGACGTCGGCCCTGGTCCACGTGATGCTCGACCGCGCGCGCTTCTTTACGTCGGCGTCCCTCCACGACGAGAAGCTGAAGTCGCTCGGCAAGCTGGCGGCAGGGCTGGCGCACGAACTGAACAATCCCGCGGCGGCGATCAGGCGCTTCGCCAAGGTGCTGCCGGGCGCGATCGCCGCGGCGGAAGCGGCGGCGGGCGCGTTGGAGGTCGCGGCGCTCACCGAGCCGGAAGCATCGGCCGTGCGGCAAGCCGGCGCCGCGTCCCTGGATGCACCCGCGCAGGACGTGCGCTCTCCGCTCGAGGAGGCCCGGCGCCAGGAGGCGATTGCCGACTGGCTCGAGGCCCACGGCATCGATCCGGAACCGGCGGAGGCCGTGGCGCTGTCGCCTTTGACGCTCGAGGATCTCGAACGGCTCTCGAGCCTCGTTCGACCGTCGGTGCTCGCGACGGCGCTGCGCTTCGTGGCGGCCGATTCGTCGGTCCGCGGCCTTGCGTACGAAATCGAACAGGGTGCCTCGCGCATCTCCGACCTGGTGACGGCGGTGCGCGGATTCGCCCGCGTGGACGCGGCGACGGTGCCCGAGCCCCTGGCGCTCGGTCCGGGGCTCGCGCAAACGCTGGCGGTTCTCAAGGGAAAGGCGCGCGGCAAGGGAATCAGGATCACCGTCGACGTGCAGGACGGGCTTCCCCCGGTGCGCGGCATCGCGGCCGAACTGAACCAGGTGTGGTCGAACCTGATCGACAACGCCCTGGATGCGGCGCCGAGATCGGGCCACGTCGAGGTGACGGCGCGCCGCGAGAAGGGCTGCGTGGCCGTCCGCGTCGTCGACGATGGGCCGGGGATCCCGGCGGAGATCCGGGACCGGATCTTCGACCCCTTCTTCACGACGAAGGATGTCGGGCAGGGGACGGGCCTCGGCCTGGACATCGTGCGGCGCCTGGTCGACCGGCACGGCGGCGACCTCGAGGTGCAGTCGCGCCCCGGCCGCACCGAGTTCATGGTCACCCTGCCGGCCACCGGGGATCAGGTCTAGCGAGGCGGGGCCTCGGGCCGCCGGGCCTGTTCGGCCGTGAGTCGGAGTGGTGGGGTTGAGAGACGATCCCGAATCGCGGACTTCTATCCGGAAGCGGATTCCCATGACGAAGCCGGTGATTCTCGCGGTGGACGACGACCCGCAGGTGCTCGCGGCGTTCCGCCGCGATCTGCGAGGGCGATACCGCACCCAGTACAGCGTGGTCGGGGTCGGATCGGGTGACGAGGCGCTGCAGACGGTGCGCGAACTGAAGGCGCGCGGCGAGCCGCTCGCGATGATCATCAGCGACCAGCGCATGCCCGCGATGGCTGGCGTGGAGCTGCTCGCGCGGTCGCGCGAGTTCTATCCGCTGGCGCGGCGCCTGCTGCTGACGGCGTACTCGGACATCGACGCCGCCGTGAACGGCATCAACGACGCGCATCTCGACTACTACCTCTCCAAGCCGTGGGACCCGCCCGAGGAACGGCTGTTCCCGCCCATCGACGACCTGCTGGACGCGTGGCAGGCCGACTACCTACCCGAGACGACCGGCCTGCGGCTCGTCGGCCACCAGTGGGCGCCGCGCTCGCACGCGGTCAAGGACTTCCTGGCGGGCAACCTGATCCCGTACCGCTGGATCGACGCGGACCGCGATCCGACGGCGGCAGTGCTGCTCGACGCGTCGGGCCTGACGGAGGCCGACCTGCCGGCGCTCCTGTTCGAAGACGGGTCGGTGCTGCGGACGCCCGACGTCCGGCAGGTCGCCGCGAAGCTCGGGCTCTCGCTCACCGTGACCCACGACCTCTACGACCTCGTCATCGTCGGCGCCGGCCCTGCCGGCCTGGCGGCCGCGGTCTACGGAGCCTCCGAAGGATTGAGGACGCTGTTGTTCGACCGGCTCGGGCCGGGCGGCCAGGCGGGGACGAGTTCGCGCATCGAGAACTACCTGGGCTTCCCGGCGGGCGTGAGCGGCAGCGAGTTGACCCGCCGCGCCGTCGCGCAGGCGCGCCGGCTCGGCGCGGAGTTCCTCGCCCCCGTGGAGGTGACCGACGTTGCGATCGAAGCCGGCTACAAGCGGATCGTCCTGGCGGACCAGCGCGACGTGGTGACGCCGGCGATGGTGATCGCGACCGGGATGACCTACCGCGAGCACGAAGCCGCCGGAATTGCGGACTACACCGGCGCGGGCGTCTACTACGGGGCCGCGACGACGGAGGCGGCCGCGGTGAAGGGCGCGCGCGTGCTGGTGGTCGGCGGCGGCAATTCGGCCGGCCAGAGCGCGATGCACCTGGCACGCTACGCGCGCGAGGTGCACCTGATCGTCCGCCGCGACGACCTGCGCGAGACGATGTCGCACTACCTGATCGCGCAGATCGGACAGACGCCGAACATCCAGGTGCGGGGGCGGACGCGGCTGGTGAGCGTCGAGGGCGACGGCCACCTGGAACGGGTGGCGCTCCAGGCGCTCGACGGCGGCCGGTGCGTCCTCGAGCCGATGGAAGCGGTCTTCATCTTCATCGGCACCCGGCCGCACACGGACTGGCTGCCGCCTTCGATCCTGCGCGATGCCAAGGGGTTCGTGCTGACCGGCCGGGACCTCGCGGCCGACCAGGCGTTCGGGCGCACCTGGAAGGAGCCGCGGGACCCGCTGGTGCTGGAAACGAGCATCCCGGGCGTGTTTGCGGCCGGCGACGTCCGATCGGGCGCGCTGAACCGGGTGGCGGCGGCGGTGGGCGAGGGGGCGACGGTCGTGCGCCTCGTCCACGAGTACCTGGCGCTCCCGTAACCGTTCCCCCGCCAGCCAATCTGTGGTTGAATCCTCTCGAACGAGAGGATTCAACCATGACTGGAGCGACTCGCCGTCGGCCGACAACCCGCAAGCCCTCGCCGGATTCGAGCGTCCGCCTGGGGACCACCGTCGCAGAGTTGAAGCAGGCGTTCCTCGACAACCTCTTCTGCGGCCTGGGCCGCGTCGCCATGGCCGCCACGCCCAACGACGCCTACACCGCGCTGGCGATGACGGTGCGCGACCGCGTGCTCAACCAGGGCGTTCGCACGCTGGAAACCTACCACCAGCACGACTCGCGCGTTGTCGCCTACCTCTCGGCCGAGTTCCTGCCCGGTCCGCACCTGGCCAACAACCTGCTGAATCTCGGCCTCACCGAGCACGCGCGCCGGGCGATGTCGGAGCTGGATTTGTCGCTCGAGGACCTCTTCGAGCAGGAGGAGGAGCCCGGCCTCGGCAACGGCGGCCTCGGGCGCCTCGCCTCGTGCTACCTCGACTCGCTCGCGTCGCTCGAAGTGCCGTCCGTCGGTTACGGCATCCGGTACGAGTTCGGGATCTTCGACCAGGCGATCAAGGACGGCTGGCAGGTGGAGGTCACCGACAAGTGGCTGCGGTTCGGCAACCCGTGGGAGATCGTGCGGCCGGAGATCGCGTACCCGGTGCAGTTCGGCGGTCGAACCGAGCCGTGGACGGACGAACGAGGCCGCACGCACCGCCGCTGGGTTCCCGCGACGGTCGTCCGGGGCGTCGCCTACGACACGCCGATCCTCGGGTACCGCGTCGGCACGTGCAACCAGGCCCGCCTCTGGAGCGCGCAGGCCGTCGAGTCGTTCGACTTCGCGGCCTTCAATCACGGCGACTACTACCGCGCGGTCGAGGACAAGATGCAGTCGGAGAACATCACCAAGGTCCTCTACCCGAACGACGAGGTGAGCCAGGGCAAGACGCTGCGGCTGCAGCAGCAGTACTTCTTCGCCAGCTGCTCGCTGCAGGACATGGTCCGCCTGCAGGTGAGGCTGGGGCGGCCGCTCGAACGGTTCCACGAGAAGTGGGCCGTGCAGCTCAACGACACCCACCCGGCGATCGCCGTCGCGGAACTGATGCGGCTGCTGGTGGACGAGCACGGCATGGAATGGGCGCCGGCCTGGGACGTGACGCGGCAGACCTTCGCCTACACGAACCACACGCTGCTGCCCGAGGCGCTCGAGAAGTGGCCGGTCGGCCTGTTCGGGCGGCTGCTGCCGCGTCACCTCGAGATCATCTACGAGATCAACGCCCGCTTCCTCGACGAGGTCCGCGCCCGGTTCCCGGGCGACGACGGCCGGGCGGCGAGACTGTCGATCATCGACGAGGCCGGCGAGCGCTACGTGCGGATGGCACACCTGGCGGCCGTCGGCAGCCACCACGTGAACGGCGTCGCGCGGCTGCACTCCGATCTGCTGAGGCAGACGGTGATGCGCGACTTCGCAGACCTCTGGCCGGCGAAGTTCTGCAACGTCACCAACGGCGTCACGCCGCGGCGGTTCGTGGCGGTCAGCAACCCGCGGCTGGCGCAGCTCATCGCCAGCCGCATCGGCGACGGCTGGCTGCGCGACCTCGACAAGCTGCGCCGGCTCGAGCCGCTGGCGGACGACGGGGAGTTCCAGCAGCAGTGGAGGGCCGTGAAGGAGGCGTCGAAGGGGGAACTGGCCGCCCTCATCGCCGATCGCACCGGCGAGCGGGTGGACGCGTCGTCGCTCTTCGACGTCCAGGCGAAGCGGCTGCACGAGTACAAGCGCCAGCACCTGAACGTGCTCCACATCCTCACGCTGTTCCTGCGGCTGAAGCGCGACCCGTCGGCCGACGTCCCCGCGCGCACGTTCATCTTCGGCGGGAAGGCGGCGCCCGGCTACTTCATGGCGAAGTTGATCATCAAGTTGATCAACGCCGTCGGCGCGGCCGTCAACCACGACGCCGACGTGCGCGACCGGCTCAAGGTCGTCTTCTTCCCGGACTTCAACGTGAAGAACGCCCAGCACGTCTATCCGGCCGCGGACCTCTCGGAACAGATCTCCACGGCGGGCCTCGAGGCCAGCGGCACGGGGAACATGAAGTTCGCGCTGAACGGCGCGCTCACCATCGGGACGCTCGACGGCGCCAACGTGGAGATTCGCGAGGAGGTGGGCGCCGAGAACTTCTTCCTGTTCGGCCTCGCGGCGGCGGAGGTCGACGGCCTCAAGTCGCGCGGGTACCGGCCGCAGGACTGCTACGACGGGAACCCGGTGCTGAGGGAGGTGCTGGACTTCATCGCGTCGGGCGCCCTGGCCGGCGGCGACGCCAACCTGTTCCGGCCGCTCGTCGAGAACCTGCTGCGCCACGACCCGTTCCTCGTCCTGGCCGACTACCAGGCCTACGTCGACTGCCAGCGCCAGGTGAGCGACTTGTGGCGCGACCGCCGGGAATGGACGCGGAAGTCGATCCTGAACGTGGCCCGCATGGGCAAGTTCTCGTCCGACCGATCGATCTGCGATTACTGCCGGCAGATCTGGAACGTGGAGCCGGTCACCGTGGAATGACGGGGGGGCAGTCGCCGATCTTGCACACCACGACGGTGATGTCGTCCTGCTGCGCACAGCCGCCGGCGAACTCCCTGGCCGCCTCGCGCAAGTGCTGCACGATGCCGGCGGCCGGCTTGTCGAGGTGCCGCCCCACCACCGCGATGGCGGCGTCCGCGCCGAAGTACTCGCCCGCCGTGTTCTCGGTCTCCGTGATGCCGTCGGTCAGGAACACCACGACGTCGCCGTCCTCCAGCGGGGGGGTCTCGGTGACCGAGTAGCCGATGCCTGGCAGCATGCCGAGCGGCGGGCCGCAGCTGGGCATGACCGCCTTCACGCCGCCGCGCGAATCGAGGTGGTACGCGGACGGGTGGCCGGCGTTGACGTAACAGGCGCGCCGGGTCTTCGGGTCGATGTGCGCCAGGATCAGCGCCACGTACCGGTTCTCGTCGAGGTCGGCGTGCAGGGTCGCGTTCATCCGCGTCAGCACCTCGCACGGATTCGGGCAGGACGTCGTCAGGATGCGAAGCGATGCCCGCGTTTGGGCCATGATGAGCGCCGGCCCCAGGCCGTGCCCCGACACGTCGGCGGTGACGACCGCCAGGGCCCCGTTCTCGAGCGGGATGAAGTCGTAGTAGTCCCCGCAGGTGGCGAGCGCCGGGAAGGTGGCGCCGGCCACGTCGAGGCCGGGGACCGACGGCGACGGGTCCGGGAACAGCCGCTGCTGCACCTGGCGCGCGTAGCGCATCTCGAGGTCCTGCTGCTCGATCCGGATCCGGTCGGTGGCATCCTTGAGGACCGACACGAAATGGGTGATCCGCCCTTCCGCGTCCTTGATGGGCGTGATCGTCTGGTCCGTGTTGTACAGCTCGCCGTTCTTGCGCCGGTTGACCGGCGACCCGCGAAAGACGTGGCCGGCGAGGATCGTCTTCCACAGCCGCTCGTGGAACTCCGGCGGCTGCTTGCCCGACCGGAGCAGCCGGGGCGTCTGACCGATGGCCTCAACCCGCGAGTACCCGGTCGTCGCCTCGAAGGCCGGATTCACGTACTCGATGGTGCCGCTGCGATTCGTGATGATGATCGTATCGGCGGTCTGCTCGACGGCGTTGGTCAGCCGCAGCGATTCCGCCACCGACGCCCGAAGCCGCTCCTCGCCGAGCCTGGCCGCGGACACGTCGTCGAACACCACGACACCGCCGTCCGGGCGGCCGCGCTCGTCGAGAAGCGGAGCGCCCTTGATGTGGATCCAAACCCCGTCGGGCACGTGCTGGTTCCGGATGAAGACGTCAGCGGTGGACGTCTCCCCGTGGAGCGCCCTGGCGAGCGGCAGCCAATCCGACGGGAAGGGCGTGCGGCCGTCGGGGTAGAAGCAGCCGTAGGTCTCCGACCAACTCGCGACGCCGACGTCGAGACGGCCCATCCCGAGCAGTCGCTCCGCCGCCGAGTTGAAGAGCACGAACCGGCCCGACCGGTCCGCGACGATGAACCCTTCGCTGAGGCTGCGAAGCGCGGCCTCGATGATGCGGCCCTGTGCCCGCGAGCCTGCGTCCCGGGCGCGCTGAACGGCCGCGAGGCCGAGACCGCCGAGCAGCCAACACACGACCGTCACCGCGCCGCCCAGCAGGGGCGGGCCGCTGGTGAGCTGGCTGGAGACGTAGGCACGCTGCTCTTCGGCACTGGCGGCGAGGCGGAAGGCCACGAACCCGGCCGCCGGCCCGCCGAGGGCGAAGAAGAGCGCCAGGAGCCACCCGATTTCCCGCCGAGGGAACGTCGTCATGGGGGCCTTTCGCCGACCGGCCTCATCCGGAAGAGGGGCCAAACCCCATCTCTGAGGATACATTTGCCGCGACACGGGGCCCGACCCCGCAAAGTCACGACGCTTGCTGTGGAGGAAGCCTCGACCTCATCTTACCCTGTCCGTGTGAGTTTGCGGCGACAAACTGCGGGCGAGCGTGTCACACCGGAGGGAACGCGGAGCGACCGAGGCCTACTCGTAGCGTCTCACCTCTCGCCATCGTTCGGCGAGCGGCCGAGCGGCTTGTCGAGTCCCAGGCACACGAAGATCGGCGCGCCGTTCTCGCAGGGCATGCAGTGATCGCACTGGGTGGCGCCGGCAAGGATCGGCGCGGACCGTCACACCCGCAGCACGAAGAACGACCGCCTCGCTAGCCTTGCCCGACCAACCGCAGGGTCCGGTCGTCCCGTTTCCCGCCGAAGTACTTCTGGAGGACCCGTCCGAAGGTCGAGCCGGGGCCGGCAACCTGGTCGAACAACGTCATCGAGGAGTGCAGTTTCAGGTCGTCCGGGTACGGGAAGATGCCGGAGGCGGACGCCCCGTCGAGGAGAAGGAGCGTCTCGGCGCACTCCACGAGCCGCGGGCCGAGCACCGGATGCGCCAGATACGCGCGCGCTTCGTCGAGGCTCCCGATCGCGAACAGCCGCGCCGTCGGGCTCGACCCGAGCCCCGCGAACTGCGGGAAGACGAACCACATCCAGTGCGTGCGCTTCCGGCCGCGCCGCACCTCCGCCAGCGCCTGGGCGTAGGCAGTCTCCTGGGCCGCGAGGAAACGGGCGAGGTCGAAGGGATCGCCGTGCATGGAAGCATGGTGCGCCACGCGGGCGCCGGCCGCAAACGCTCGATGATATACTCGCGCCGACCGACAATGACCTGCACCAATCCCCGCGCGTGCTCCCGTTGGCCTGGCCCGTGCGCGACCGCGCTGCGGCTGCCGGCCATCGTCGTCTTCGCCTTCGTGCTGGCGTGCTCGGGCGAGGCGTCGGCCCAAACCACGATCACCGCCGTGGCCAGGCCGGGCGCGACGCCGGCGTGGGATAACGGCCTGCGCCAGGTCGACACCGAGAGCTATTACCACGCGGTCGAGTGCGGCAAGCAGGGCGGAGAAGACCCGCCGTGCGTGTTCTGGGACACGGGTATCTGCAAGAACGACGACTTCACCCTGACGTTCTATTCCGGCTACAAGCAGGTGGCCTACACGGTGTGGACGGCGGTGCGCAAGAGGCAGCCGCCGCCGCAGCCAAGCTACCAGTCGGCGAGGCAGACGCGGGTGACCATCGCCGTCGCCCCGGCACCGGGGTCGAAGAACCGGCTGACGGCGTTCGTGCTGAAGCGCGGAGGCCATCCGGTGCCGCCCGCGGTGCGCGACGTGTCCGACGGCGGCGGGCAGTTCACCTTCGACTACGCGCCCTGGGCGCCGACCGCCAGCGTGACCCTCGAGATGGTCGGCAAGACGAGGACGATCTCCTGCGTCATCCCGACGACCGTGCTCCAACAGTTCCGCTGAACCGGCCCACGGCCCAGCCGTCGGCCGTTCCATCTCAGGCGCTCGGCCCCTGTATCCGATTCGTATTCGACGCGCCTGCCACCGTCGTGGTTCAAGACAGTCCCCCGGCAGGTGTGCTGAGGTTCACACCAGAATCGGGCGCCAGCTGATCCGGTACGGGGATTGCTGGCCCTCAATGGGCCATCGGTACGAACACCTGGCTGACCACCCGTCGGATTTGCGTCGTATCCCCAAAGAGGCTTCCGGGGCTCCGTTCCGGCGGGGGCCGCCGGGAGTCGGAGCACCTGTGCCAGATACCTCGAGAAGGCTTCTTCAGCTTCGCATGCCGTCGCATCGGCTCGGCCGCTACGTCCTCGCGTGCGTCATCGTCGCTGCGGCCACGTTCCTGCGCGCGCTGGTCGACCCGCTGATTCACGACCAGATTCCCTACTTCATCTACGTCGCCTCCGTGGTGGTCACGACCTGGCTCTGCGGGTTCGAGGCGGGCATCCTCGGCACCGTCGTTGCCGCGTTCGTCGGGAACTACTTCTTCGTCGTGCCGCGGTACGAGATCGTCCCGCACGGCGAGGACTGGAACGCGATGGGGCTGTTCGCCGGCGTGGCGTTCGGGCTGGTGTGGCTGGTCAGCCGGTGGAGGAGCGCCGAGCAGTCGCTTCGCAAGCACGCCGACGACCTGCAGGCGCTCAACGTCGAAGCGGAGCGCATCAACCGGTTGAAGGACGAGTTCCTGGCCACGCTGTCGCACGAGCTCCGGACGCCGCTCAGCGCCGTGCTCGGGTGGGCGCAGATCCTCGAGTCCGGCAGCCTCGATGCCGGCCAGCAGAGGCACGCGATTGAGACGATTGTCCGCAATGCCAAGGCCCAGGCGCGGCTGGTGGAGGACATCCTCGACGTGTCGGCCATCGTGAGCGGCAAGCTGGCGCTGCACGTCTCCCCGCTGGACCTCGCGACGGTCGTCAGTTCGCGCCATCGAGGTGATTCGCCCGGCGGCCGCCGCCAAGAGAATCGAGGTGCGAACCTCGTTCGCGCCGCATTCGCTGATGGTCGGCGATGCAGACCGTCTTCGGCAGATCGTGTGGAACCTGCTGTCGAACGCCGTCAAGTTCAGCGACAAGGACGGCGTGGTGGACGTCCGCATCGCGCACCACGATTCGCAGCTGGTCTTGACGGTCGCGGATACCGGCAGGGGAATCGCCCCGGAGTTCCTGCCGCACCTGTTCGAGCGGTTCCGTCAAGCGGACAGTTCGAGGACGCGCGACACGGGGGACTGGGCCTCGGCCTCGCCATCGTCCGGCACATGGTCGAACTGCACGGCGGCACCGTCTCGGCCGAAAGCGCAGGCTCGAATCGCGGGTCGACGTTCACGGTGACGTTCCCGATCCGCGCCGTGGCCGCCGGGCCGGCGGAGGTCCCGCGGGCTCGCCCGGCCGGGGCGGGCGCCGATTCGGTTCGCGCCCGGGTGTCGCTTGCCGGGATTCGGGTGCTGGCGGTCGACGACGAGCCCGATGCCAGGGAACTGGTCGCGTTCATCCTCAAGGAATACGGCGCCGAGGTGCGGGTGGCCGCATCCGCGAAGGACGCGTTCCAGGAGCTGCGGACGTGGCGTCCCGACGTGCTCGTGGCCGACATCGGGATGCCGGTGGAAGACGGCTATTCGCTGCTGCGGAGGATCCGCGCGCTGTCGCCCAACGAAGGCGGGGCGATACCGGCGGCCGCCCTGACCGCCTACGCGCAGGCCGAAGACCGGGACCGCGCCTTCGCGGCCGGGTTCCAGGAGCACGTGTCGAAACCCGTCATCGCCCAGGAACTGGCGCGGCTGGTGGCGACGCTGGCGCGAATGCCGGTGGTGCGGGCGCACTGACGAGTCCCCTCGCGCCGGGCGAGCGCCTCGGCGTCGTCGAGCCTCGCCCGGCCGCAGTCCACGGCCGCAGAGCTGCACTTCAACTCGTCCATCAGGCCGCCGCGGCGAGCCGTTCCTCGATTCCTGCGTGCGCGGCATGCCTGATATGGCATACACTGTCCGCACGCTCCACGGCCGGGTCAACGTGTCGCAGGCGTCCATCGGGGACGCCGGAGGCCTAGGGATCATGTCGAAGCAGTCACGGGTTGCGGTCACGCCAGGCGCGCGGGATGTTGCAGCCGACGTGCGGTCCGCGGAGCCCGGTGAGGAACCCGCGCGGACTCAACTCGCCGGCCTGATCAGGCAGGTGATCAGGAAGCGCCGCCTGACGCAGGCCGCGGCGGCAGTCTTGATGGGCGTGGATCAGCCGAAGGTGTCCGCGCTGCTGAACGGCCGGATCGCGAACTTCTCGAGCGAGCGCCTGATGCGCCTGCTCACCTCGCTCGGCCGCGATATCGACATTGTCGTCAGGCGCTCGTCCGGCAGGCGTGTCGCTTCGGGCCGCATACGGGTGATGGCCGGGGCCCGTCCGTAGGTCCGAAGGGTGCCGTTCTCGTTCCCCCCGCACCAGCGCACCTTCGCGGTTTCGAGGCTGCCCCTCTCGTCGTCCCGCTCCGCGGACCGGTGTTTCCGCCGAGCGGTCGGCACCGCGCCCGTAGGTCAACCCCGTCACCGATGACCCCCGAGAAGGGTGGAGCGGGCAGGCTGTTTTCGTCGGACACGTGCTCCGAGCAGAGGAAGAAGCCATGAGTCAGACAACGGACGAACCTGGTCGGCCACGCACCGGCCTGCCGCGCAAACAGGGTCTGTACGATCCCCGATTCGAGCACGATGCCTGCGGCCTCGGGCTGGTGGTCAACATCAGCGGGAAGAAATCGAACCAGATTGTCCGCCAGGCGCTGACCGTCCTTGCCAACATGACCCACCGCGGGGCGCGCGGCGCCGAGCCCAACACCGGCGATGGCGCGGGGATCCTGATCCAGGTGCCGCACGCCTTCCTGCACCGGAAGGCCGAACGCCACGGCTACAGCCTGCCGGAGCCCGGCCACTACGGCGTCGGGATGGTCTTCCTGCCGAAGGACGTGACCCACCGGCGCGCGATTGAGATCCACTTCGAGAAGATTGTCGCCTCCGAAGGGCAGCGCGTCCTCGGGTGGCGGACGGTCAAGGTGAACAACGAGGCGCTCGGCCACACGGCCCGGCGGGCCGAGCCCAAGATGCGGATGATCTTCATCGCCCGCCATCCGTCCATCGCCGACGACCTGGCCTTCGAGCGCAAGCTCTACATCATCCGCAAGCGGGCCGAGAACGAAATCCGCTACGGAGGCGTGATGGAGGGCGGCGAGTTCTTCTACATCGCCAGCCTGTCGCACAAGACCCTGATCTACAAAGGGATGTTCGTCTCGGATCAGCTGGAAGGCTACTTCCACGACCTGGCCGAGCCGGACCTGGAAACCTCCATGGCGCTGGTCCATTCGCGGTTCAGCACCAACACCTTCCCGAGCTGGGAGCTCGCTCATCCTTACCGGTACGTCGTCCACAACGGCGAGATCAACACGCTGCGCGGCAACGTGAACTGGCTGCGCGCGCAGGAGCACCTGCTCGAGTCCGAACTCTTCGGCGCCGACATCAAGAAGGTCCTGCCCATCATGCAGCCCGATGGCAGCGACACGGCCATGTTCGACAACTGCCTCGAGTTCCTCCTCCTGACCGGGCGGTCGCTGCCGCACGTCATGACGATGATGATCCCCGAGCCCTGGTCGCGTCACGACGACATGGACGAAGAGAAGCGGGCGTACTACGAATACCACGCGAACCTGATGGAGCCCTGGGACGGCCCGGCGGCGATGGGGTTCACGGACGGCGTCATGATCGGGGCCATGCTCGACCGGAACGGCCTGCGCCCGGCCCGCTACTACGTCACGACCGACGGCCTGCTCGTCATGGCTTCCGAGGTGGGCGTGCTCGAGATCCCGCCGGAAGCCGTCTCGTTCAAGGGCCGCCTCGAGCCCGGCAAGATGCTCCTGGTCGACACGAGCGCCGGGCGCGTCATCGGCGACGAGGAGATCAAGCACCAGCTGGCGTCGGAGCATCCCTACCGTGACTGGCTGAACAAGTACCAGGTGCGGCTGCAGGACATTGCCGACCCGAAGCCGGAGCACATCCCCCGGCCCGACCCGGCCCGGCTGGTCGAGCACCAGCGGGCGTTCGGCTACACGGCGGAAGAGTTGAAGATGCTGGTGGCCCCGATGGCGCAGGACGGCATCGAGCCGCTCGGCGCCATGGGCAACGACTCGCCCCTGGCCGTGCTCTCGAACAAGCCCAAGCTGCTCTACAACTACTTCAAGCAGCTCTTCGCGCAGGTGACCAACCCGCCCATCGACGCGATTCGCGAGGAACTGGTCATCGCCACGGAGGTCTTCGTCGGCGCCGAGAGCAACCTGCTCAAGCCCACGCCGCAGAGTTGCCACCAGATCCGTCTCGACTACCCGTTCCTCACCAACAAGTCGCTGGCGAAGATTCGCCACAACCGCATCCCGGGCTTTGCCGTCACCACGCTCCCGATCCTGTTCGAGGCGGGCACGGACGGCGCCGGCCTGGCCCGGGCGCTGGAGGAGTTGTTCCAGGTGGCGGATGCGGCCATCGCGCGTGGCTTCAACCTGATCATCCTGTCCGATCGCGGGGTGGACGAGGAGCACGCGCCGATCCCAGCCCTTCTGGCGGTCTCCGGTCTGCACCACCACCTGATTGGCCAGGGGACGCGGACCCAGATCGGTCTCATCCTCGAAAGCGGCGAACCGCGGGAAGTGCACCACTTCGCGGCGCTGATCAGCTATGGCGCGACGGCCATCAATCCGTACCTGGTGTTCGAATCGCTGGAGGACCTGATCGTCCAGGGCGTGATCACCGGCCTCACGCCCAAGCAGGCGGTCAAGAACTACATGAAGGCGGCGGTCAAGGGGGTGGTCAAGACCATCTCGAAGATGGGCATCTCGTCGATTCAGAGCTACTGCGGCGCCCAGATCTTCGAGGCCCTTGGCATTCACCAGAGCGTGATCGACGAGTACTTCGCCCGGACCCCCTCTCGGGTCGGCGGCATCGGGTTGGACGTGATTGCAGAAGAAGCGGAGATGCGCCATGCCGACGGGTACCCGGGACGGCGCCTGGCGGCGGGCCGCGACCTCGAGACGGGCGGCGAATACCAGTGGCGCTACGACGGTGAACACCACCAGTTCAACCCGACGACCGTTCACACCCTGCAGCAGGCCTGCCAGAACGGGAAGTACCAGTTGTTCAAGGAGTACTCCCGGGCGGTGAACGAGCAAACCACGCAACTGAGCACGCTGCGCGGCCTGCTCGAATTCAAGTTCGCGGCCAATCCCATCCCGATCGACGACGTCGAGCCGGTCGACTCGATCTGCCGCCGTTTCAAGACCGGTGCGATGAGCTACGGCTCGATCAGCCAGGAGGCCCACGAAGCGCTGGCCATCGCGATGAACCGGATCGGCGGGAAGAGCAATACCGGCGAAGGCGGCGAAGACCCCGCGCGCTACCATCCGCTCCCGAACGGCGACTCGAAGCGAAGCGCCATCAAGCAGGTGGCCTCGGCGCGCTTCGGCGTGACCAGCGAGTACCTGGTCAACGCGGACGAACTCCAGATCAAGATGGCCCAGGGAGCCAAGCCGGGCGAGGGCGGGCAGTTGCCCGGCCGCAAGGTCTATCCCTGGATTGCCAGGACGCGGCACTCGACGCCCGGCGTCGGGCTGATCTCGCCGCCGCCCCATCACGACATCTACTCGATCGAGGACCTGGCCGAACTGATCCACGATTTGAAGAACGTCAACCAGCAGGCCCGGATCAACGTCAAGCTGGTGTCGGCGGTCGGCGTGGGCACCATCGCGGCCGGGGTCGCCAAGGCCCATGCGGACGTCGTGCTGATCAGCGGCTACGACGGCGGCACCGGCGCCTCGCCGGTGAGCAGCATCAAGCACGCCGGCCTGCCCTGGGAACTGGGCGTCGCCGAAGCCCACCAGACGCTGGTCCTGAACAACCTGCGCGACCGGGTGGTCATCGAAACCGACGGACAGCTGAAGACCGGCCGCGACGTCGTGGTCGCCGCCCTGCTCGGCGCCGAGGAGTTCGGGTTCGCCACCGCCCCGCTCGTCACGCTCGGCTGCGTCATGATGCGCGTCTGCCACCTGGATACCTGCCCGGTGGGCGTGGCGACGCAGAATCCCGAGCTGCGCAGGAACTTCACCGGCGACCCGCAGGCCGTGGTCAACTTCATGCGTTTCGTCGCGCAGGAGATGCGCGAGTTGATGGCCCTCCTGGGCTTCCGCACGATCGACGAGATGGTCGGCCGCGCCGATCGTCTCCGCGTGCGCGACGTCATCGACCACCGGAAGGCCCGGGGCCTGGACTTCTCGGAGATCCTCTACTGCCCGGACCTGGAGGACGAAGAGCCTCAGCCCAAGACCCAGCAGGATCACGGCCTGGAAGACACGCTCGACAACCGCATCCTGCTGGCGTTGTGCCAGCCGGCGTTCGAGACAGGCCAGCCGGTCAGCGCCGACCTGCCTATCCGCAACGTCAATCGCGTGGTCGGGACGATGGTCGGAAGCGAGATCACCCGCCGCTACGGGGCCTGCGGCCTGCCGGAGGACACCATCCGTCTGCGCTTCACGGGGTCGGCCGGTCAGAGCTTCGGCGCGTTCATCCCCAGGGGGATGACGCTGGTGCTCGAGGGCGACTCCAACGACTACCTGGGCAAGGGCCTCTCGGGCGGGAAGATCGTCGCCTATCCCCAAGCCGGATCGACGTTCGCGGCCGAGGACAGCGTGGTCACCGGGAACGTGGCCTTGTACGGCGCCACGAGCGGCGAGGCCTATCTCCGCGGCAAGGCCGGCGAACGCTTCTGCGTCCGCAACAGCGGCGTCAACGCCGTGGTGGAAGGTGTCGGCGACCACGGCTGCGAGTACATGACCGGCGGGCGCGTGGTGGTTCTGGGGCCGACCGGCAGGAACTTCGCCGCGGGCATGTCGGGCGGGATTGCGTATGTCTTCGACGAGGCGGGCGATTTCGGCCGGCGCTGCAACCAGGACATGGTGACGCTGCGGGAATTGAGCGACCCTTCGGAGATCGCCGCGGTGCAGGCGATGATCCGGCGCCATGCCGAGTACACCGGAAGCGTCCCCGCCACGCGGATTCTCGCCGCCTGGGAGGACGCCCTGTCGAAGTTCGTCCGCGTCGTGCCGAACGACTACGAGCGGGTGATGGCGGCCTTCAGAGAAGTCGAAGCGCAAGGCTTGAGCGGCGAGCAGGCCGTCATGGCCGCGTTCGAACTGAACAAGAACGATCGTGCCCGCGTCAGCGGGAACTAGGTCCTTGGACGCAGGAACAGGAAGACACGATGGCGAAACCAACCGGATTCATGGAATTCGGCCGCGAGCTGCCTCCCGACCGCGCGCCGCGGGAGCGCGTCGGGGACTGGCTGGAGTTCCACGAGCATTTTCCCGAGGAGAAGCTGAGGCAGCAGTGCGCGCGTTGCATGGACTGCGGCATCCCGTTCTGTCACACGGGCCTCGTTCTCAACGGCATGGCGTCGGGCTGCCCGATCAACAATCTCATTCCCGAGTGGAACGACCTGGTCTACAAGGGCCTGTGGCGCCAGGCCCTCGACCGCCTGCAGAGGACCAACAACTTCCCCGAGTTCACCGGGCGGGTGTGTCCCGCACCCTGTGAGGGGGCGTGCACGCTGGGGATCACCGACCCGGCCGTGACCATCAAGACGATCGAGCAGACCATCGTCGAACGAGGCTTTGCCGAAGGTTGGATCGTTCCGATGCCGCCCGCGACGCGCACCGGCAAGAAGGTGGCGGTCGTCGGCTCGGGGCCGTCGGGGCTCTCCTGCGCCGATCAGCTCAACAGGGCCGGTCACTGGGTGACAGTCTTCGAACGCTCCGACCGGCTGGGCGGCCTGCTGACCTACGGCATTCCGACCATGAAGCTCGACAAGGACGTCGTCAAGCGCCGCATCGACCTGATGACGGCCGAAGGCGTCAAGTTCGTGATCAACGTCGAGGTCGGCAAGAACTATCCCGTCGACAAGCTGCTCAAGGGCTTCGACGCGGTCGTCCTGTGCGGCGGCGCCACGAAGCCGCGCGACCTGCCGGTGGAGGGCCGTGAGTTGAACGGCATCCACTTCGCGATGGAGTTCCTGCACGGCAACACCAAGAACCTGCTCGACCAGGCCCACGGGGACGTCCAGAGCCTGGACGCCTTCACCTACCCGTTCATCTCTGCAGAGGGCCTGGACGTGATCGTCATCGGCGGCGGCGACACCGGCACCGACTGCGTCGGCACCGCCCTTCGCCACAACTGCCGGAGCCTGGTCCAACTCGAGATCCTGAGCCGCCCGCCCGACCAGCGCCAGCCTGACAATCCCTGGCCGCAATGGCCCAAGATCTACACGCTCGACTACGGCCAGCAGGAACACCAGGCGCTGTACGGGAACGACCCGCGCATCTATTCCGTGGCGGCCAGGCGCTTCCTCGGGGATGGAGACGGCAGGGTCAGCGAAGTCCAGACGGTCGACGTGGAATGGGTCGAGGACGCAGACGGACGCCCGCGTTCGCGCGAGATTCCGGGTACGGAGCGGAGCCACCCCGCGCAGCTGGTCTTGCTGGCGATGGGATTCCTCGGCCCCGAAGACGCGCTCCCCGGTGCCCTCGGCGTCGCGCGGGACGAGCGGAGCAACGTGAAGGCCGACTACGGCAGGTTCGCCACCAGCCTGCCGGGCGTCTTCGCCGCCGGCGACATGCGCCGCGGGCAGAGCCTGGTCGTCTGGGCGATCAACGAAGGCCGCGGCGCCGCCCGCGAATGCGACCGCTACCTGATGGGGGAGACCAGTCTGTCGTAGGCGCCGGGGACGCGGTCGGGCAGCCGGCGCGTCCACTCAGAGGCTCACCCATGACACCAGCAGCGCCGCCACCGAATGACGACCGATCCGCGCGCCTCGACGGCCTCCGCCAGCGCATGCGGCGGCTGGACGCCGCCGTGCTGGCGCTGGTCGCCGAGCGCATGGCGCTCGCCCGGGATATCGGGGCCACCAAGCGAGAGGCGGGAATCCCGCTCCGCGACTTTGCCGTGGAGAAACAGGTCCTGGCGCGGGCCGAGACGCACGCCGCGGACCTGGGGCTGGCGCCCGAGTGGGCCCGGGCGCTGATGCAACAGCTCATCGACGAGGCGTGCCGGATTCAGGAGCAGCACCACTGGTCCGGATGCCGCGGCGATGCGGAACGCGTGCTGATCGTCGGCGGATTGGGCCAGATGGGGCGTTGGTTCGCCGGGTTCTTCGCCAACCAGGGCCACTCGGTGCTGGTGTTCGACCGGCGCGAGGGCCCGAGCGAGCATCCCGTCGCCCCTTCGCTGGCCGCGGGTCTCGCGCAGGCCTCGCTGGTGCTGGTGGCGGTCTCCCTCGAGCGCGTCGGCGAGGTGGTGCGCGAGATTGCGCGTCTCGGCTATCGCGGAACGGTCTTCGACATCGCGAGCCTCAAGAGTCACCTGGCCGCCGACTTCGCCGAGGCCCGGGCGCTGGGCGTCGGCGTCACGAGCATCCACCCGATGTTCGGCCCGGGGGCCCGCGTCCTGTCCGACAAGGTCATCTGCCTGTGCGACTGCGGCGACGCCGCCGCGAACGCCCGCGTCGAGGCGCTCTTCCACGAAACGGCGGCCACGATCGTCCACGTGTCGCTCGAGGAGCACGACCGGCTGGCGGCCTATCTGCTCGGCCTGTCCCACCTCGTCAACCTGCTGTTCGCGCGCGCGCTGGCGCAAAGCGGCCGGACGGCCGCCGAGTTGTCGGCGATCGGATCGACGACCTTCCGCGCCCAGATGACGACGACGGGGAGCGTGCTGCTGGAGGACCCGGAGCTGTACTACGCGATCCAGGCCCTCAACCCCTTCTCGCCGGAGGTGTTCGCGGGCTTGCGCCGGGCGCTGGACGATTGGAGCCGCTTCGTCGGCGACAGGGACCCGGCCGCGTTCGCGGCCGCGATGTCCCACGCGCGGGGGTGGCTGGAACGGGCCGACGGCCGCTCGCACCCGCGTTGAGCCACGGTGCGGGGCCGCGCGGGCGCGCGCACATCCGGCCCCTCCGGGCCGTCCCGCGGGTCCGCGTCACGAACACCGAATCCGGACGGAACCCTCTGGTATCATTGGCGATGCTCAATTACCTTCGCGTGTCCGTGGCCGGCACTGGCCGGCTCGCACTTCTCTCCCTCGCGCTGGTCGGCCTGGCGGCCGCGTGCCAGTCCAAGCCGGCGGCCCCGCCCGTCTCCGCGAACGCGTGGGCGGTGGTGAACGGCCGCGAGATCACCCGTGACGACGTGGACAAAGCCTACCGGCGAGCCGACCAGAACGTCCAGCCGCTGGCCGAAGACGAGGCGTTCGCGGCCAAGCTGGTCCTGCTCGAGGACCTGATCACCCAGGACATCCTCCTGGCGAAGGCGCGCGACCTCAAGATCGCCATCGCGGAGTCCGAGCTCGACGCGGCGTTCGCCGACGCGCGCAAGAACATCAGCGAGGAGACGTTCAAGCAGGAGCTCGCGAAGCGGTACCTGACGGCCGCCGACATGCGCGAGGGGCTGCGTCGCGAGATGGTGATCCAGAAGCTCTTCGAGCGCGAGGTGTCGTCCAAGGTGTCGGTGACCGACCAGGAGATCGCGGCGTTCTTCGAAGCCAACAAGTCGCAGTTCGACCGAACCGAGGACGCCTACCGCGTCGCGCAGATCGTCGTCACCCCCGTGAAGGAGGAGCAGATCACCAACCGCACCGGCAGCGACGCGACGACGCCCGAGGAGGCGGCGGAGAAGCTTCGGCTGATCATGGAGCGGCTGAAGTCGGGCGCCCAGTTCGCCGACGTGGCGGCAGACCTCTCCGAGGACGCGCAGACGGCGCCCCGTGGCGGGGACCTCGGGTTCCTCCCGGTGTCGGAGGTTCGGAAATACCCGCCGCAGCTGCGGGACGCGGTGCTCAGCGCCACTCCGGGGTCGGCCAAGGTCATCAGCGCCAACGGCGGATACGCCGTCGTGGTCGTCGTCGCGAAGGACACCGCCGGCCAGAAGGACCTCGGCACGCCGGGCGTGAAGGACGCGATCGGCCAGACGCTGAAGGCCCGCCGCGAGCAGCTGCTGCGGTCGGCCTACGTCAGCAGCCTGCGCAGCGGCGCGGCGATCGAGAACCTGATCGCCAGGCGCGTCGTCGAGGCGCAGGGCAAGGTGCCGACGCTCGTCCCGACGGGTCCGAACGCAAAGTAGACTGGCGAATGAAGTTCATGACCAGGGTCCCCAAACTGATCGGCCCGGGCCGGCGGATCGTCATCAAGATCGGCACGTCGCTTCTGACCGAGGCCACACGCGGGATCAATCGCGGGCGGATCGCCGAATTCGCGGGAAGCGTCGCCGCGCTGCACGAGGACGGCGTGGCGGTGACCATCGTCAGCTCGGGCGCCATCGGCGCGGGCGTCGCCGCGCTCGGCCTCGCCGCCCGCCCGACGCGTATGCCCGACAAGCAGGCTGCCGCGGCCGTCGGTCAGCCCATCCTGATGGCCGCCTACCACGCGGCGTTCCGGGAAGTCGGGCTCGAGGTGGCGCAGATCCTGCTCACCAACGAGGATTTCGCCCACCGCCGGCGCTTCGTCAACGCGCGGCGCACCATGGGCTCCCTCTTCCGCAGCGGCGTCGTGCCGATCATCAACGAGAACGACACCGTCGCGTTCGACGAGATCAAGCTGGGCGACAACGACAACCTCTCCGCCCTCGTGGCCAATCTCATCGACGCCGACCTGCTGGTGCTGCTGAGCGACATCGACGGGTTGTACCTCGGACGACCCGAGGACCAACCCCGACGCGGAGTTGATCCCCCTCGTGGAACGGGTCACGCCGCAAATCGAGCGTCTCGCCCGGAACCCGCGCAACCCGTTCGGCACGGGAGGAATGGTCACGAAGATCCAGGCGGCCAAGCGCTGCTCCACCGCCGGCATCGCGATGATCATCGCCAACGGCTCGGCGCCGCGCATTCTCGACGACCTCTTCGCCGGCCGCGGGCGCGGCACCCTCTTCCTCCCGGCGTCGGCCTCCCTCAAGCTGCGGAAGCACTGGATCGGGTTCATCGCGCGCGCGAAGGGATCCGTCACGATCGACGAGGGCGCGTGCACCGCCGTGCTCCGCCGCCGGACCAGCCTGCTGCCGAGCGGCGTGACCGGCGTCTCGGGCGACTTCCACAAGGGGGATACGGTCAGCGTCTGCGACGGCCTGGGACAGGTGATCGCGCGCGGCATCGCCGAGTACTCGGCGGAGGAGCTGCGTCGAATCAAGGGGAAGAGGACGTCCGAGTTCGAAGTGCTCCTCGGCCGGAAGTCGTCGGGCGAGGCCATCCGCCAGGCCAACCTCGCCGTCACGGCGGACCAGATATGAACGCGACCCGCGTTGAAGCCGGCGCCAGGGCGGCGCACGACGCCGGCACGGTGCTGTACTCGACGTCCACCGCGAAGCGGAACCGCCTGCTCCGCGAGATCGCGCGCTTGCTGAAGGTCCACGCGCCGGAGATCCTCCGGGCGAACGCCGCCGACATGAAGCAGGCCGCGGCCGCGGGCCTTTCGCCGGTGATGCAGGACCGCCTGCTCCTCGACGGCAAGCGCGTCGAGCAGATGGTCCGGGGCGTGCGGGACGTCATCCGGCTCCCCGACCCGATTGGCCAGGTGGTCGGCCGCACGACGCGGCAGAACGGGTTGCGCGTCGAACGGGTCCGTGTTCCCCTCGGAACGGTCGGCATCATCTACGAAGCCCGCCCGAACGTGACGATCGACGCGGCCGCGCTCTGCCTGAAGGCGGGCAACAGCGTCCTCCTCCGCGGCGGGTCCGAAGCGCTCCGGAGCAACAGGGCGCTCGTCCGGGTGCTCCGCGAGGGCCTTCGCGCGGCCGGCCTGCCGGAGGGGGCGGCGGGGTTCGTCGATTCGACCGACCGCGCCGACGTCGTGACGATGCTGCAGCAGGATCGCTTCCTGGACGTGATCATTCCCCGCGGCAGCCAGGCGTTGATCGCCTACGTCCGGCAGCATTCGTCGGTGCCGGTGATCGCGCACGGCGAGGGGAACTGCCACGTCTACGTGGACCGGACGGCGAAGCCGGTCATGGCCGAAGAGATCGTCTTCAACGCCAAGGTGCAGCGGCCCTCCGTCTGCAATGCCGCGGAGAAGCTCCTGGTCCACCGCGCCGTCGCCCCGTCGGTGCTGCCGCGTATCGTCAGGCGGCTGCGCGGGGCGGGCGTCGAGATACGTGGAGACGCGGAGGCCTGCGCCATGGTGCCCGGCATCGCTCTGGCGGTGGACGCGGACTGGCCGAAGGAGTACCTGGACCTGGTCATCGCCGTCAAGATCGTCGCCGGCGTCGACGAAGCGATCCGGCACATCAACCAGTTCGGGTCGCACCACTCCGACGCGATCGTGACGGGAACGAAGAAGACGGGAGAGCGATTCCTGCGCGAGGTGGATTCGGCGGCCGTCTACGTCAACAGCTCCACCCGCTTCACGGACGGCTTCGAGCTGGGCCTGGGCGCCGAAATCGGAATCAGCACGCAGAAGCTCCACGCCCGGGGACCGATGGGGCTGGAAGACCTCACCTGCACGAAGTACACGATCCGCGGCGCAGGCCAGACACGAGCGTAGGCGGCGGCACCTGGCGCCGCCGCCGGCGCTCGATCCCTCGGCTTCTACTTCACGGCCTTCTCTGCACGCACCTGACCTGGTGACCGTGCCTTCCCGCGTGCCTGCCGGACCTCTTCGCCTAACGGAACAGCATGGTCGGGAAATCGGCGAGCGAGTTCCGCCATACCCGCCACTCGTGCGCACCCGGGAAGCTCTTGAAGGTGAGCGCTATCTTGTGGCCGCGCAGCTCTTCCACGACCTTGGTCTGAAACGGCATCCGCGGATCCTCCGCGCCGCAGGAGAAATAGAACGCGCGGAGCCTCTTGTTGGTGGCCGCAGGGTCCTGAAGGAAGTTCGGAGCGAGCTTCTCGACGTCGAATGGCGCGTAGCCAGCGACACCGCCGAACATGCCCGAACTGAACTCACCAACCGAGGCGAACACATCCAGCCGCTTCAGCCCGACGTTGATCGACACGCCGCCTCCCATGGAGAGCCCGGCGATGGCCCGGCTCTCGCGAGCGGCCAGCGTGCGGTAGTTCGCGTCGATGAACGGGATGATGTCGTTGACGATCTCCTGTTCGGCCCGGCTGTAGTCCTGGCCGCCGCCTGGGGGGGGCGCCGCCGGAGGCTGACCGCCCCCGCCTTGCGGGGTGGCCGCCGGAGGCTGACCGCCTCCGCCACGAGCACCGGCGGGCGGGCGCACGCCGCCGACGCCCGGAACCGCAACCTCGGTCCAATTGGCGTTCGGCATGACGACGATCATCGGCTTGGCCTTCCCCTGCGCGATGAGGTTGTCCATGATCACGCCGGCGCTGCCCATGACGCTCCAGGCCTCCTCGTCTCCCCCTCCGCCGTGGAACAGGTACAGCACGGGATATCTCGTGGTCCTGGCGCCCTCGTAACCCGGCGGGGTGTACACCACCAGGCGCCGGTCCGCCTTCAGCGCCGTCGATGGATACCAGATTGCGGAGACCGTCCCGTGCGGGGTCTTGCCGGGCTGGTACAGCGCCGACGCCGGCCCGGGAACCAGTACCGTGTTCAGGTAGCGCGTGCCGTCTCGAACCACACCGGGGTTGCCCGGGTCCAGCATCGCCACCCCGTCCACCGAGAAGGTGTACGTCCACACCTCGGGACTGAGCGGCGGTGTCGTCAGACTCCAGATTCCCGACGGCTCCTTGGTCATCGGCATGCGGCGCCCGTTCTCCCAATCCCCGTTCACCAGCACCTCGGAGGCCTTGGGCGCGGTCAAGCGGAACGTGACCCGCCCGTCGGGAGCGATCTCGGCCGACCGAGGAATCGGAGCGCGTGCTCCGGCGGCTCCCTGCCCCTGCTGCGGCGGTGCCGCAGGCGGCTGCTGTGCAAACGCTGTGACCGCAACCAAGGCAAACCCTGCTGCCATCCGAATCAGTCGCACGACGCCCTCCTTTGGTGGCTTGATCCTGGCGGCCGCGCCTCCGCCCCTCAATCCCGCTGACACTATGGCCGCGGGCCGCGGGCTGTCAATCGGATTCGACCACCCTGGCCGCGCAGAATCCGGATGGCGCTCCGGGGTGCGTCGGGTAGACTGGGTATCCGACCTCAGGGTGACCCATGATGATGCGCCGCACGGCAGCGGTGGTGTGCGCCAGCCTGGTGCTGTTCCTGCTCCTGCCCGGCGGCGGGCTCGACGGCAGGCGTCCGGGCCCGCCCGACCGCATCGACGATGCCGCGTTCTGGCGGCTGTCCTCCGAATTCTCCGAGCCGGGCGGATACTTCCAGTCGGAAAACTTGGTGTCGAACGAGCGGTCCTTCCCGGAAGTGTTGCCGGAAATCGCCCGGCGCGCGTCCAGCCGAAGCGCGTACGTCGGCGTCGGTCCCGAGCAGAACTTCTCCTACCTCGCCGCGCTGCGGCCGCGCGTCGCCTTCATCGTCGACATCCGGCGCCAGAATGCGATCCTCCACCTGCTCTACAAGGCGATCTTCGAGCTGGCGCCGAACCGGGCCGAGTTCCTGTCGCGGCTGTTCTGCCGGCCGAAGCCGAAGAGCGTCGGCCTGCGGTCGAGCGCGCGAGAGATCCTCGAGGCGTTCGCCCTCGTGCCCGCCAGAGCCGACCTGCTGGCCGTCAACCTCGAGGAGGTCCGGTCGCGTCTCGTGGATTGGCACCGCTTTGCACTGAGCCCCGAGGACGTCGACGCGCTGAAGCACGTCTACTCCGCGTTCTTCGAGGCCGGGCCCGATCTCAAGTACTCCAATCGCTTTGGCCGCGGCGGCGGACGGCAGTTTCCGAGCTACGCGGAGCTGATGGCCGCTGCCGACGATGCCGGCGTGGCCCGGAGCTACCTGGCGAACGAGGAGAACTACCAGACGCTGCGCGATCTGCAGCGGCGCAATCTCGTCATTCCCGTGGTCGGCGACTTCGCGGGCCACCAGGCGCTCAGGGCCGTGGGCGCGTACCTCGCCGGGCGGGGCCTGACGGTCACGGCCCTCTACGCGTCCAACGTCGAGTTCTACCTGTTCAGGAACGACGCGTGGCGCAGCTTCTACGCCAACGTGGCCGCGCTGCCGGCCGACCGCCGGAGCGTGCTGGTGCGGTCGCTCTCCCGCGGCTTCGGGGGGGGCGGCATGCCCTATCCGGGGGGCGCGATGCCCTTCTCGAGGGGTGGCATGCTGGGAAGGCTCATGCTCGATCCGATCGAGGACCTGGTGGCCGCGTTCCAGCGTGGCGAAATCTCGAGCTACGCGGATCTCCTCGCGAGGCCGGACGCCCGGTAGCCGCCGTTCGTCGGTCTACCGCCCCGGCTGCTTTCCGCCGGACGCGCCCCAAAGCGAAAGCCACGAAGGGATCGCGCGCCCCCCGCATCGCCGCGGAGGTCGAGGCCGCTGCGCCCCGCTCAGGAGTGGCTGCCCGAATCGTACACGTTCGCCCGCGAGAACGACGACGCCCGGGCGATGGCGATGCCGGCGCCGATCGCGAGGACGACCGCCAGCATGGCTGCGGCATTCGGGAGGTAGGTCCAGTAGCTCGAGAAATCCCAGAAGTAGAACGACGGGAGGACACTCCGGATCCCCACGGGGAAGAGGCTGTCCCGCTCGACGACCGTGTCCGCCAGCACGGGGAAGAGCACATCCGGCGTCACGACCCACCGCGCCGCGAGCGCCGCCTGGTAGACGAGCGCCGCGGCTGTCGCGGCCGGCAGCCATCGCCTCACGCGTGGGAACGCGGCGAGTCCGACCGTCATCGGCACCGCCCAGAGCCACATGGCCGACCACGCGAAACGCGACGTCGGGGCGCCACCACCGTAGCGGGCGAGTTCGAGGGAGTTCGGCACGATGAGCGACAGGTACAGCAACCCCCAGAACGCCGCCTGGGCAGGCCGTCGCCGCCAGAAGATCGGCAGGAACAGGACGCCGGCCAACAGCAACGGGTTCCTCACGAACAAGCCCTGGCTCTGGTCGAGATGCAGGCCGAGGAAGATCTCGGCGGCGCGCGACGGCGCCGATGCCACCTCCGTCAACGGGCGTCCGCCGACGAGAGCGCCGTACGCCCGCACGTTGAATGCCAGCAGCCCCAGCGGGCCGATCAGCACGAACGCGGCGCTGACCAGCGCCATCTGGGCGGTCTTCAGTCGCCGCTTTCCCCAGGCGCGCCATGCCAGGCCCACCAACCCGACGAGGAAGACGGCTGAAGTGGCGGCGAACTTCACGTTGAGCCAGGCGAGCGAACCCATGGCGAGGCCGGCGGCGATCCATGCCAGCGGGTGGGCATCGTCCTCGTCACGCCGCAGCAGCCAGAGCGCGAGCGCCGTCGCGAACACGCCTGCCGGAAGGTCCGGGCAGATCTGGCTCCCGCCGAAACACGACGGGCTGCAGACGACGACGCCGACCGTCAGCCAGGCAGCGTCTCGGACCGTCAACTGGAATCGGGTCCACCTGACGAGGGCCCACGGCAGCAGCGCCAGGACGAGGCACAGCCAGATTCTGACCGCCGCCTGACCGCCGATCCGGAACGGGAGGGCAATCAGCACCGCCATGCCGGGCGCATGGTAGGGCATCCACCGATGATCGACGAGGACCATGTGCGGGGTGACCGGACCGAAGATGGCCTGGGTCTTCTCGTCGCGCGCGTAGGCTGCCCTGAGGTCGAAGCTGGCGTCGGTGATCAGGCTGTCCGCCATGATCAGGTAGTGAGGCTCGTCGCCGGCCGTTGCCACCTTCGCGGCCGTGAGCGCCAGGACAACGAGCGCGAGAACCGTGGGCAGCAGCACCACGAACAGCAGCGCCAGCCGGTCTCGCCCCGTCAGCGTCGGGAGTGCCATCGGGCGGGGATTATACTGCAGGTGATCGTGGCCGGCGTGCGCGAACCTGCCGGTCGACGAAACCCCGCCGGTGCCGGTTGCGTTCCGACCGCCGCCCGATCCTGTCAGGGCGGGCAGCAGCCTACGGGAACAGCCCCAGCGCGACGAGGAGGGCGAGGCGGGCTTGGCGCGACTGGTCCTCGGCCACCGCGGCCGCGAGGTCCGCGTCGCGGGCCGCGCGCTGTGCGTCGATCACCTCGATGTTCGTGGACGCCCCGGCCTTGAACGAGACGTTGACGATGACCACGACCTGGCGGGCGAGGTCGGCGGCGTTGCGCGCCTGCGCGAGGGCGCGGTCGGAGCGGCGGACCGACTCTCGGGCCGAGCGCACGTCCGAGTTCGCCTGGATCCCCAGCTGCGTTCTCGCGTCGGTCGATTCCTGGAGCAGCGACTCCCGCTCCGCGCGCTTCGCCCTGCGGTAGCCCGAATCGAAGAGGGTCACCTGCGCCTGGATCTGCAGGCGCCACGTGAACGACGGCTGGAAGATCGTCTGCGGGTCCACGTAGGCCGGCTGGAAGAGGGCCGAGACCGAGGGCAGCCAGTCCTTCCAGCTGTCGCTCACGACGCGCGTGGCGGCCCGCTCGCGACCCGCGGCGAGTTGGAGGTCGGTTCGCACCCCCGGCATCGCGGCAATCGCCGCCCGCAGATCCGTCGGCACCTCGAGTGCCGGCTCGTCGATCGACGTCACCGGGCCGTCCTGGGCCACCAGCACGCCGAGCGCTTCCTCCGCCTGGTACTGCGCCAGCTCGAACTCTTCCAGCAGCGCCTCGTCGCTTGCCAGCGCCTGCTGCGCGCGCAGCTCGTTGAGGCGGCTGCCCGCGCCCTGCTCCCGCAGCTGCCGGGCCAGCTCGTAGTGCGCGCGGGCGACGTCGCGCGCCGTGACGTTGGTCTCCACGACGCGCCGGCGGGCGATGACCGCCAGGTACGCCTGCGCGGCCGCGAACGCCACCTGGCGCCGGGTCTCGGCGCCGGCGAGTTGCGCCACCGTCTCGTTGTCGGCGGCCTGGGCCCGAAGGGCCCATTGGACCGGCGCGTAGAGCAGGCCTTCCACCGACAGGCTGGCTGCCGCCTGGTTGCGCGGCGTCGTGACGGTGCCGCTGAACTCCCCGGCTTCGTTCAGCGTCGTTGTCCCAAGGGCGCCCGACACGGTCGGCAGGATGTTGGCCGTTGACTCGCGCAGCAGTGCCTGCGCCCGCAGGATCTCGGACGCGGCCTGCTTCACCGACACGTTCCGCGCGAGCGCCGTGTCGACGACCTGGCGGAACGTCATGCCGGCCGGCCCCGTGGGCTCGGCGGGCTCGTTCGGGGCAGGGGCCACGGGCGGCGCCTGGATCTGGGCTCGGCCCTGCGCCCGGGCCGCAGTCGCGGCCACCGCGAGCAGCAGCAGCACGGCACCGATCCGGATTCGCCTACGCATGGTGTGACCCCGGCGCGTCGCTGCTGGACGGGCCGGCGCCCCCGCGCCGGCCAGCCGGCGCGATGGTGCGCACGGCGACGTACAGGACGGGGATGATGAGCACGTTGAGGACCGTCGACACCAGCATCCCGCCCGCGACCGACGTGCCGACCGAGTGGCGCGACGCGCGGCCCGCGCCCGTGGCGAACACCAGCGGCAGGACGCCGAGGATGAACGCGAACGACGTCATGAGGATCGGCCGCAGCCGGATCCGCGCGGCTTCCACGGCCGCCTCCATGATGCCCAAGCCCCTCCGGCGCAGCTGTTCGGCGAACTCCACGATGAGAATCCCGTTCTTCGCCGACAGCCCGATCAGCATGACGAGGCCGATCTGGCAGTAGACGTCGTTGATCAGACCGCGAAGCCACTGCGCGCCGAGCGCGCCCAGCACGGCGAGCGGCACCGACAGCAGGATGATGAACGGCAGGACGAGGCTTTCGTACTGGCCCGCCAGGGTGAGGTAGACGAGCAGCAGCCCGAGGCCGAAGATGACCACCGCCTGCCCGCCCGACTGGATCTCCTCGCGCGAGAGCCCCGACCACTCGTAGCTCATGCCCTGCGGCAGCGTTTGTCGCGCGATCGACTCCATCAACGCGATCGCCTGGCCCGAGCTGGTCCCCGGCGCGGCCCGCCCGTTGATCTCCGTCGAGCGGAACAGGTTGTAGTGGGTGATGACCTGCGGTGCCGTCGTGTCCGCCACCCGCACCACCGAGTCGAGCCGCACCATCTGGCCATCCGGCGTGCGGAGGTAGTAGCGCCCGATGTCCTGCGGTCGGCTCCGGAAGGCGGGCTCGGCCTGGACGTAGACGCGGTACGAGCGGTCGTTGAAGTCGAAGTCGTTCACGTAGTTCGATCCCATCAGCGTCTGCAGCGTGTCGGCGACGTCGCCGAACTGCAGGCCGAGCGCCTGGACGGCCTCGCGGTCCACGGTGACGAGCAGCTGCGGGTCGTTGGCCGTGAAGCTCGAGAACAGGCCCGTCAGGCCGGGCGTCCGGTTGCCTCGGCCCACGATCGCGAACGTCGCGTCGGCGAGATCCTCGACCCGCCCGCCGCTCTCGTCGAGCACCTCGAACTGGAACCCGCCGAACCGCCCGATGCCCTGGATGGGCGGCGGAAGGAACGGCAGGACGACCGCGCCGCTGATGGCGCCGAACCGCGGGAAGACGCGCTCGATGACCGACATCGCGGAGTGCGCCTCGCCGGGCCGCTCGTCGAACGGCCGCAGCCGGACGAACATCGTGCCGAGGTTCGCGCCGCTTCCGAGGAAGCTGAACCCCGCGATGCTGAACACGCCGTTGACCTCCGGCATGGCCGTCAGGGCCGCCTCGGCCTGGCGCGCGATCGCGCTCGTGTAGTCGAGCGACGCGCCGCTGGGGCCCTGGATGGTCACGATGAAGCTGCCGGGGTCCTCGTCGGGGACGAAGCCGGTGGGCACGCGAGTGTAGGCGAACCAGGTGAGAACCAGGCCGGCCAGGAACACCGCGATCACGGGCGTCTTGAACCGCACCAGCTTCGACAGGACCGCGACGAACGTGCGGGTGCCGCCGTCGATGGCCCAGTTGATCGGTATCCAGAGACCGCCGTGCTGCCGCTCGCCGCGCAGCAGCAGCGCCGAGAGCGACGGCGTGAGCGTGAGCGCGTTGAAGGCCGAGATCAGCACCGAGCAGGCGATCGTCAGGGCGAACTGCTGGTAGAGCCGTCCGGTCGTGCCCGGAAACAGCCCGACGGGCACGAACACCGCCGCCAGCACCAGGGCGGTGGCGATGACGGGCCCGACCACCTCGGCCAGCGCCTCGGAGGCGGCCTCGCGGGCCGTCTTCCCGTACTCGTGAAGGTGGCGCTGCACGTTCTCGACGACGACGATGGCGTCGTCCACGACGAGGCCCGTGGCCAGCGTGATGCCGAACAGCGTCAGCGTATTGATCGAGAACCCGAACGCGCGCACGAAGGCGAAGGTGCCCACCAGCGAAACCGGGATCGTCAGGGCCGGGATGACGGTGCTGCGCCAGTCCTGCAGGAAGACGAACATCACGAGGATGACGAGGCCGATGGCCTCGAGGAGCGTGATCAGTACCTCGTGGATGGACTCCGACACCACCACCGTGTTGTCGAACGCCAGCTGGTAGCGCATGCCCGGCGGGAACCGTGCGGACAGCCGCTGGAGTTCGGCCGTCGCGGCCTGGTAGACGGCCAGCGCGTTGGCCGTCGGGAGCTGCGAGACGCCGATGCCCACGGCTTGACGGCCGTTGAAGCGCAGCTCGGAACTGTAGCTCTCCGCGCCCAGCTCGGCGCGGCCGACGTCCTTGAGCCGCACCAGGTCCCCGCCCACGCCGTGCTTGAGGATGATGCGGTCGAACTCGTCCGGCTCCGTCAGCCGTCCGACCGCGCGGACGGACATCTGGTACGACTGCCCGGGGAGCGCCGGAGGCTCGCCCACCTGGCCGGCGGCGACCTGCACGTTCTGGCTGCGGAGCGCGTTGACGACGTCGTCGGCCGTGAGGGCACGCGCGGCGAGCCGGTCGGGGTCCAGCCAGAGCCGCATCGAGTAGCGCCGCTCGCCGAAGATGATCACGTCGGCGACGCCGTTGATCCGCTTGAGCGAATCCCGCACGAAGACGTCGACGTAGTTGCTCATGAACAGCGTGTCGTACTGGCCCTGGTCCGTGTAGATCGCCGCGGCGAACACGAAGCCGCTCGACGCCTTGTTCACGCTGATGCCGACCGACTTGACCTCGTTCGGCAGGCGGCCCGAGGCCTGGTTCACCCGGTTCTGCACGTCGACGGCCGCCAGGTCGGGGTCGCGCGTCACGTCGAAGGTCACCGTGATGGCGCAGCTGCCGTCGTTGCCGCTCGTCGAGGACATGTAGACCATGCCCGGCACGCCGTTGATGGCCTGCTCGAGCGGCCGGGTCACCGAGGTCTCGACGGAGGCGGCGCTGGCGCCGGTGTAGAACGTCGAGACGACGACCTGCGGGGCCGCCAGCTGCGGGAACTGCGCGATGGGCAGCGTGGGGATGCTGATGGCGCCGGCGAGCACGATGACGGCCGCCAGGACGCTCGCCAGAATCGGCCGCCGGATGAAGACGTCGACGAACATGGCTGGGGCCCTCGGGGGAGGTGTGCGACGGCGCCCGTCACTCCGGCCGGATTGGAACGCCGTCCGCGAGCTTCTGCACGCCCGACACGACGAGGCGCTCGCCGGCCGTCAACCCTTCCCGCACGATGATGTCGTTGCCGACCATGGGACCGACGCGGATCAGCCGCTGCTGGGCGACGAGCCGCCCGTCCTTGTCGCGGGCGACGAACACGAACGGCTGGCCGTTGACCCGGAGCAGCGCCAGGACGGGCACGGTGATGCCCTGCACGGTTCGCCACACGATGCGCGCGCGAACGTATTGCGACGCCCGGAGCCCCTCGCCCGCACGGAGACGGCCCTTGACGAGCACCGACTGTGTCGCATCGTCCACGCGGGGCGAGACGAAGACCACCTGCGTGCGTCCGAGCGATTCCCCCCGCCCGTCGAACACCTCGAGCGGGAGTCCCAGCCGCAGGTCCTGGGCGCGCTCGAGCGGGACCGGGACGTCCACTTCGAGGTCCTGGTTGCGATCCACGGAGGTGAGCACCGTGTCCGAGGTGACGTGGAGGCCCACGCGGACGGGGACGTCGCCGACCATGCCGTCGGCGGGGGCTTTCACCTGGTAGTACTGCAGGGTGACCCGCTCCTGGTCGAGTCGCGCTTGCTGGGCCAAGAGCTGTGACTGGGCCGAGTCGGCGTTGGCCTGCGCCTGTTCCAGTTCCTGCTGGCTGATGGCGCCGGCGGCGAAGAGGAGCCGGGCCCGCTGCAGCTGCTGCGCCGCGTAGACGGACGCCGACTTCTCGGCGGCCAGCGACGCGTCCTGCGTCGTGACGGTCGCTTCCTGCCGGCGGGGATCGATGACGAACATCGGCTGGCCGGCGCGGACCCGGTCGCCGGAGCGCACCAGGATCCGCGTGATCTCGCCGCTGACCTCCGGCTTGAGGTCGGTCGACGACAGCGACACGATCGAGGCGACGTATTCCGACGCGTCCTCGATCGAGCTGACGGCGACCGGCGCGAGCTTCACGGCCGCCGGGGGAACTGCCGGCCCGCCGGGCGCCGCGCGCGTGCCGCCTCCACACGCGGCGGCTGCGATCACCGCGGCCGCGAGCAGCGCGGCCGCGCGCGCGACACGGCGGCCCGACGGGGGGCGAGGCGGGACGACTTCGGAAACGTGCGCAGCCTCAGCGCGGGGGCGAGTGCGAAGCGCCAGCATTCTCCTCATTATAGAAGAGGAGGCCGGCGAAGCTACCTCGACCGTGGACGGCCCCCGCGGGCCGGCCGCCGGCGCGCGTCTCCCCACCTCCCAGGCTGCGACACGCATGCTTCGTCACGCGCTTCGGTCGTGGCGGTTCGACGAGACGGTCTGTCGCGGGCTGGGGAGGTTCGGCTCGCCTCGTCGAGCGGACGTCGGCGCCGGTGGATCAGACGCGCAGGACGCGTTCGCCACGGCCGATGCCGCTCGACCCGGTGCGGACCGTTTCCAGGATGGCGGTGCGGCCGATGGCGTCGATGAAGGCATCCAGCTTGCCGCGCGCGCCGGTCAGCTCGATGGTGTAGCTCTTGTCGGTCACGTCGATGATGCGGCCGCGGAAGATGTCGGCGGTGCGCTTGATTTCCTCGCGGTCCTTGCCGACCGCGCGCACCTTGATGAGCATGAGCTCGCGTTCGAGGTGCGGCCCCTCGCTCAGTTCGACCACCTTCACGACTTCGATCAGGCGATTCAGGTGCTTGGTGATCTGCTCCATGACGTCGTCGTTGCCGACGCTGACGATGGTCATGCGCGAGAGGGTGGCGTCTTCGGTCGGCGCCACCGTCAGCGACTCGATGTTGTAGCCGCGCGCCGAGAACAGCCCGACGACGCGCGAGAGCGCACCCGGCTCGTTCTCGGTCAGGACGGAGATGATGTGGCGCATGAATCGACCCTCGCGTCTGGCCTAGAGTTCCTCGGATCCCAGCAGCATCTCCGTCAGCCCGTTGCCGGCCTTGACCATCGGCCAGACGTTCTCGGTCTGGTCCGTGATGAAGTTCATGAACACCAGGCGGTCCTTGTACTTCCCGAAGGCCTCGCGCAGCGCGGGCTCGACGTCCGCCGGTTTCTCGATCTTCATGCCGACGTGCCCGTAGCTCTCCGCCAGCTTCACGAAGTCGGGCAGCGCGGACATGTACGACTCCGAATACCGCGACCCGTAGTCGAGCTGCTGCCACTGGCGCACCATGCCGAGGTAGCGGTTGTTCAGGTTGACGATCTTCGGCGTGAGGCGGTACTGCTTGCAGGTGCTCAGCTCCTGGATGCACATCTGGATGCTCGCGTCGCCCGTGACGCAGGCGACCGTCGCGCCCGGGTTCGCCATCTGCACGCCCATCGCGTAGGGCAGGCCCACGCCCATCGTGCCGAGGCCGCCGGAGTTGATCCAGCGGCGCGGCTTGTCGAAGCGGTAGTACTGCGCCGTCCACATCTGGTGCTGGCCGACGTCCGACGTGACGAAGGCGTCGCCGCCCGTGACGCGCCAGAGCGCCTCGATGACGGACTGCGGCTTGATGACATCGTCGCCGGGCTGGTACTTGAGGCACTGGACCTTGCGCCATTCGCCGATCTGCGCCCACCACTCCGCCACCTTCGGATCCGGCGTGTGGCCGAGCGCGATGGCCTCTTCCACCTGCGCGACCAGGTCCGCCAGGACGGCGTCGAGGTTCCCGACGATCGGGACATCGACCTTCACGCGCTTGGCGATCGAGCTGGGATCGATGTCGACGTGCACGATCCGGCGGTGGTTCTCCGCAAAGTGCGTCGGGTTGCCGATGACGCGGTCGTCGAAGCGCGCCCCGACGGCCAGCAGCACGTCGCAGTGCTGCATCGCGAGGTTGGCCTCGTAGGTGCCGTGCATGCCGGGCATGCCGAGGTACTTGGGATCGCTGGCCCTGAACCCGCCCAGGCCCATGAGCGTCGTGGTGCAGGGGGCGCCCAGCAGGTCGACCAGCCGGTTCAGCAACGGCGCGGCATCGGCCAGGATCACCCCGCCCCCCGAGCAGACGATCGGGCGTTGCGCGGCGAGCAGCAGGGCGACGGCTTTCTTGATCTGTCCCAGGTGGCCCCGGCGAACGGGGTTGTACGACCGCATCTCCACCGGCGCCGGGTACTTGAAACGGCACTTCGCGATCGTCACGTCCTTGGGGATGTCGACCAGCACCGGGCCCGGCCGGCCGGTCCTGGCGATGTGGAAGGCCTTGGCAATGGCCGGCGCCAGGTCGCGGACATCCTTCACGAGGAAGTTGTGTTTCACGCAGGGACGGGTGATGCCCACCGCGTCGCACTCCTGGAAGGCGTCGCGCCCGATGGCGCTCGTGGGCACCTGTCCGGAGATCACCACCAGCGGCACCGAGTCCATGTAGGCCGTGGCCAGGCCGGTGACGGCATTCGTCACGCCCGGCCCCGAGGTCACCAGGGCGACGCCGACCTTCTGGCTCGACCGCGAGTACCCGTCGGCCGCGTGTATCGCCGCCTGCTCGTGCCGCACCAGGACGTGCTTGAACCGGTCCTGGTTGAAGATGGCGTCGTAGATGTAGAGCACCGCGCCGCCGGGGTAGCCGAACACGTGTTCGACCCCTTCCTCGTGCAGGCAGCGGATGACGATTTCAGCGCCCGTCAGTTCCTTGGCGGAAGGTGCGGGTTCGTCCGTCTTCGACGCATCCATGGCGAGAATCCTGTTCACAGTCTTCGCGTTCGTGGGCGGCTGGTCGGGTGCGACGTGTCGGGCGCCCGTGGCCGTGAAATCGCCCGCAGGCGCCATCATCGCCATTCGCCGCGCCTTTATCAAGGCCTTATCGGGCCGTGCGCCCGCTCGGTCAGTCCACGGTCTCCGTGGCCTTGGGGGCGATGACCGGCTTGGCGAGAGCGCCGTACAGCCGGTATTCGTCGAGGCGGCACGAGTGCACGAGCCGGCCCTCGTGGTAGGTCATGTCGGGGCAGCTGTCGCACATCTCGTACTCGCCGTCCGGCAGCAGCGTGTTCGGCTCGATCACGCTGACGGTCAGGGTGTAAATCTTCCCGAGCAGCCGCGACGGCGACTTCAGGAGGCGCCGCAGCGCGCCCCGGACACGTCCGTCCACCGCCGCCATCAGCAGGACGCGCCTCCCCAGGTTTCCTCGGCCGCCGGCGTAGTAGCGCCCGCGTCGAAGATGGTAGAGCGTCTGCACCAGTTCGACCGTCCGCGGCGAGACGGAGCCGACCCAGTCCGCTTCCGAACACACGGCGTTCGCGATCAGCCACTTCACCGAGTCCGGCGTTCGGGTGCCCCCGAGGAAGGCCGCCGGCTCGTAGTGCGGGAAGCCATCTTCAATCACCCGGCGGAGGTCCGCCGACCTCAACTCGGACATCTCGTCTTCGACGTCGTTCACCATCCCGACAGAGTCGGCCTTCAGGTCGATCATCCTGCCGTCCCCGACGAACGTGACGCCCTTGGTCGGGAAGCCGCGCAGGGTGATGAACGTCAGGCCGTTCACCTTCCCCTTGTTGCCCAGCGCCCAGCGGATGACCTCGGGCACGCGGTGCAGCGTGCGCGGGTTCACGGTCATGTTGAAGTTGCAGTTGACGCCGCCGAGGTTCCACAGCACGTCGGCGTACCGCTGTCTGAGCTCGTTGAGCGCTGTCTCGTCCGCGTCGCCCCACCCCGGGCGGGTCTGCCCGGAGTCGACGTGGAAACTCATCTCGACGAGGCCGGCCGCCTTGAGGTCGGCCAGCAGGTCACGGGTCAGCCGCTGGCCGTTCGTGATGATGACGGGGTTCAGGCCGCGCTCGCGGATGAAGCTCACGATCGGGACGACGTCCGGGTGGATCAGCGGCTCGCCGCCCGCGAGGTGCACGTTGTTGATGTTGCGATACCGCTCGAGGAAGAGGACCTCCGACTTGACGTCGTCCAGCGGTTTGTGGCCTGCCAGGGCCGTCCGGTAGCAGCCCTTGCACGAGATGTTGCACTGGTCGGTGATTTCGACCCAGCCGACCGGGTTGTCGTGCAGGCTCCACGGGAGCCGGTAGAGCCTTCTCCGGTTCGGACCGTCGCCGACAGAGGCGTCTGGTTCCATTTTCACCTTCATCCACGGTTCGGTGAGTTGAGGGCGGACGCGTCGTCGCCGCTCATCGGAGGTGGCCGCCGCCGCACGGGGCGCGCCGCACACGTGGCCGACGGCCCGCCCCGTCACGCCTGATCCGGGTGACAGGACGTCGACAGTATATCGGAGAGGGACTCGGGGGCCAGCCAATCCGACGGCGAACGGACGTTTCGGGTGGCCTCGATGACAGCGGCGTGCACACGGCCGCCCGGGTGGCCGGCGACCGAAACAGGGGTCGGGGCCGGCAGCTGGTCGCGGACCACGGACGCCCCAGCCGATGGCGGATTCGCGCCGCGGATGTTCCGCTGCCCGCTTGCTGCACCAGGTGGGCGAGGCCGCCGAATCGTCAAGAGACGGGATTTCCGAGCCAGCGCCACGTAGAATGTGGGCGCGTCGATGGTGGTTCGTCGCGAAGAGGAGTCCGGGATGGCACCGACGTCGTCCGAGAGTGTCGTTCGCCAGCTGCTGCACGCCGCCGGCGTCGAGGTGAACGGAGCGAATCCCTGGGATATCCAGGTGCTCGACCGGAGGTTCTACGGGCGCGTGCTGCGGGAGCCGCACCTCACGATGGGCGAAGGCTACATGCTGGGTTGGTGGGAATGCGAGGCCATCGACCAACTCATTGCGCGCGTCGTGCTCGCCAGGCTGGATGAGACGGTCAGAGGCAACTGGAAGGTCGCGTGGCACTTCCTCCGATCCAGGCTGTTCAACCTGCAGACGTCCGGCAGGGCATTCGAGGTCGGCAAACGCCACTACGACATCGGGAACGATCTCTATCGCGCCATGCTCGACAGGCGCCTCTGCTACACCTGCGGGTACTGGAAGAACGCCACGACGCTCGGCGAAGCGCAGGAAGCCAAGCTCGACCTCGTGTGCCGGAAGATCGGCATCTTCCCGGGGATGCGCATCCTCGAACTGGGATGCGGTTGGGGCAGCTTCGCCAGGTATGCCGCCGAGCAGTACGGCGCGCAGGTGCTGGGTGTCACCGTCTCCGCGGAACAGGTGGCGCTCGGAACGGAATTGTGCACGGGGCTCCCGGTCGAACTGCGGCTGCAGGATTACCGCGAGGTGGCGGGGACCTACGATGCCGTCGTGTCCATCGGCATCATGGAGGCCGTCGGCTACAAGAACTACCGCACCTACATGGATGTGGCCAGCCGCTGCTTGAAGAGGGACGGGGTCGCCTTCGTCCACACGATTGGCCAGAACGAAAGCGGCACCAGTACCGACCCGTTCACGCAGGAATACCTCTTCCCAAACGGCATGCTGCCGTCCATCGCGCAGCTCGGGAAGGCAATGGAGAATCGCTTCGTGGTGGAAGACTGGCACAATATCGGCCCTCACTACGACCCCACTCTGATGGCCTGGTGCGCCAACTTCGACCGGGCGTGGCCCGACCTCGGGGGCCGATACGACGAACGCTTCCGGCGGATGTGGCGGTACTACCTGCTCGGCAGCGCGGGAGGATTCCGGTCGCGGACCAAGCAGGTCTGGCAGATCGTCATGACCCGGCACGGCACCCCGCAACCCGAGTGCCGAATCAGCTAGGCAGGCTGATGATCTTCACGGACGTCATCATCGTGGGCGGGGGGCCGGCCGGTTCGGCGTGCGCGCGGCGGCTGACGCAGGACCGCGTCAATTGCCTGGTCATCGACCGATGCGCATTCCCGCGCGTCAAACCGTGCGCGGGCTGGATCACTCCGGCCGTGGTGAAGGAGCTGGGACTCGAGCCCGGCGAGTACCCGCACGGCTTCACGACGCTGCGCACCTTGACCGTCTGCATCCGCAAGTTCCAGGTCACGCTGCCCAACCGCCAGCACGCCATCCGCCGGGCGGAGTTCGACCACTGGTTGCTGAACCGGTCGGGCGCCCGAGTCTACGAGCACACGGTGAAGTCGATCGTCCAGAGTGGAAGCGGCTACGTGGTCGACGGCGAGTTCGCCGGCCAGTACCTGGTCGGAGCGGGAGGCACCTACTGCCCGGTCTACCGCACGGTGTTCGCTGCCGACCACCCCAGGTCCCGTGGCGCGCTCATCGCCGCCCGAGTCGAGGAGTTCGCCTACCCGCACACCAGCGACAACTGCTGGCTGTGGTTCTGGAAGAACCTGCCCGGCTACGCCTGGTACGTGCCCAAAGCCCGCGGATACGTGAACGTTGGTGTCGGCGCGAGGGCAGACGACCTGACCGCCTGCGGCGAGAACCTGAAGACGCACTGGCGAGAACTCGTCGAGCGGCTCGACCGGGTGGGCCTCGTGCGCCAGCGCGCCTACCGGCCGAGCGGACACTGCTACTACCTGCGGCAGCGCCCCCGAGCCTTCCGCAAGGGGAACGCGTTCGTCACCGGCGATGCGGCGGGGCTGGCTACGCTGGACCTGGGGGAGGGCATCGGTCCCGCGGTTCGCAGCGGCTTGTTGGCCGCCGAGGCGATCGCGAGCGGCGGCGAGTACTCGCTGGCTTCCATCCGACGGTATTCGCTCGGGACGATGCTGGGCAGGGCGGCCCTGGCCATCTCCGGCTCTCGCTTCACCCCCGAGCCGCCCATCCCGCGATGTGCTCGCGAGCGTGAGCGTACCCGATCGCCGAAATGGCGTCGATCTGACTGAAATCGGTGGCCGCGTGGTGGCCGAGCGGCGGGTGCAGCGTGAGGTCCGCCGCACGGCACGCCTGCTGTGACCGCTCGTCGGACGCGAGCGTGAACGCGCGAGTGAGGGACACGTGCACCGGCGGAGCCCGCCTCGGGCGGCGCCGCACGCCGTCCCACAGCAGCGTCCACCCGCCCGGGCACTCCTCGACGCCCGGCGGCGCACTCACCTGCAACTCGGTGCCCACGTCGACCGCGATCACCTCCCCCGCTCCCATTCTGCGGAGCACGCCGACCGGGAGATTGTCCATGACACCGCCGTCCACGTGCACGTCTCCCAGGTAATACACGGGCGGCGCCAGGCCCGGGACGGAGTTGGAGGCCAGCACCAGGTGCACCAGCGGCCCCTCGGTGTGGGCGTCGGCGGTGGCGCGCGCCAGGTTCGAGGTGATGCACGCGTAGGGCAGCCAGAGGTCCTCGATCCGGCCGTCGCCGAGCAGATTCGAGAGCGCCCGCCGCATGCGACGGCCGCGGACGATCGAAGCCAGCGGCAAGGTGTAGTCGCCCCAGGGCCGCTCCCGGGTCCAGGCGCGGCACCGGTCGAGCACCTCGTCCGGGGAGAAGCCAAGGGCGTGAACGGCCGCGATCATCGCCCCCATGCTGGTGCCCGCGACCACGTCCACCGTGACGCCGACGGCGTGGAGCGCCTTGAGCACGCCGATATGGGCAAACCCGCGTGCGCCGCCTCCCGACAGCGCAAGCCCGATGCCCCGCCCTGTCAGCAGCCGTGCCACGCGGGCGTGATCGGCCTGTGAACCGGAACGGACGTGGTGGTGCCGCACGCCGGGCCGTGCCGACAGCCACGCTTGGGTCCCGCGTGGGACACCGGCGGGGGAGTGGAGCAGGACGAGGTGGCGCCCTGCCTCCCGTCGTTCGGCCGACTCCGATGCTTCGCGTTCCAGCGGCCCTGGATGCACGTCGCCGTCCGCCCTGGCCACGACGACCACCTCGTCGGCCTGGCGCAGACACAGCATGGTCCATGGCGTCCGCGCGGCGTCGCACACCAGCACGACCACCTCGGGTTCGGGTCCGCCCGTTGCCGACTGGCGGCTCGCGGCGGTCGCGTCGAGGACGACCGTTCGGGCCATCGTCGCCAGTTCCGCAGCGAGGCGAGCGGCGGCATCGGCCAGGGGGACGCTCGGCCCTTCCGCCAGCAGCGCGATCGTCCGCTGGCCGGGCCGTTCGGCGGGCGCGCCGAGCACCCGCTGGAGGCGGCCCACGATGGCGCGCGACAGGCGCAGCATGGCGTCTGGATGGGCCCGGACCAGCCGGTCGAACGCCGCCTTGGGCAGGCGGAGGAGTTCGGAATCGCGCACCGCCTTGACGGTGGCCGCCCGCGGAGAGTCGGAGAGCAGCGCCATCTCGCCGACGCATTCACCCGGGCCGATGTCGCCGACCGCATGCGCAGCGCCGGATTCACGGCGCACGGACGCCCTCAGGCGGCCCCGCACGACGAACCACATGCACAGGCCGGGCTCGCCCTGCCGCACCAGCACCTCCCCGCCCGGGAGGCACTCCCACATGAGTTCTCGCTCCAGCGCACCCAGGGCCTCTGCGTGCGCTCCCGCGAGCAGGTCGGTCTGGCCGAGCCAGGCCGATGTCCAGGCCGCGTCAGGACGAAAACGCCGCGAATCGGACGTTCGTTCCCGCCAGTCCGCCGCGCGCGCCACCGATGCCTCGACGGCCGGGAACTCGGCTATCAACTCCCGCCACGCCGATACGTCGAGTGCTCCCAGGGTGGTCGGCTCCGCCGCGGTCACTCCGGCCGACCGCGGCGCCCCGAGCAGCAGCGCGGATTCTCCCACCAGTTCACCGGGTCCGATTTCCCCGAGCTGCTGGACGGCGCCCCCTCCGCCCGCGATCGCCGCGATCAGCCGGCCGCGCAGTACGACATAGAGCCTGTCGCCGGGTTCGCCCTGCTGGAAGAGCACAGCCCCCGACGGCAACTCCTGCCGCACCAGGCGTTCCGCCAGGGCCCGCCCGGCGCGGTCGCCGAGTGCGTGCCCGAGCGGAGTGGCTGCGATCTCGTCGCAGGCGATTGGCGACGACGCTCCAGTGTCTGACTTCACCCGGCGGATTATGCCACACGAGAGCAGGTTGGATGGGACGGGCTGGCGGCGTCCCTGATTCCCTCCGGTTCGTCCCGCACCTTCCCGGGTCCGTCACATTTCGGCTGCGCGCCGCCCATGGGTCCCCGACAATCCGATCGTGCGGGGTGGCGGCCGGGTCGCCGGCACCCGCGAAGGGGGGACGCATGGATCGAAAAGGGTTTCTGAAGACGGTGTGCGGGCTCGGGGTCTGCGGGTGCGTCGCGAGTCTCGTCGATCCGCCCGAGGCCGTGGCTGCCGGCCCGGCGGAGGTGCCGGACCAGCGGCTCGCATTCGCCCGCTACCAGGTGGCCAAGATGGTCGGTTTCATGGCCGCCGGGACGTCGGTGCCGGCGTGCGCCGACGTTCTCCAGAACACCGGCCGGGAGTGCGCCAAGCTGGGCGGCCTCGCCGCCAGGTTCAAGGGCGACCCCGAGGCCTACTTCGCCGCCGGCCGCGCAGCCTGGGGCACCACCTTCCAGTGGAACAAGGACACGGGCACCGTCACCGTGACGGTGCCCGAGGGCGAGTGCAGCTGCCCGTTGGTGGACAGCAAGCGAACGCCTGCGTTCTTCTGCAACTGCTCCGTCGGGTACCAGAAGGAGTCGTTCGGCGTCGTCTTCGGACGGCCCGTCCAGGCGTCGCTCAAGGAGTCGAAACTCGGTGGCAGCAGACGCTGCGTCTTCGAGGTCACGCTGCCGCCGGAACGATGACGACGGACGTCGGGGTTGGCGAAGGGTCGCGAGGCGGCGTGCGAAAACGCTGCGCCGGGCGCGGCAAACAGGGGAGAATGTCGCGGAGCGGATTCGGCAGGTCGATCATGATGGCCGACAAGGCGGCGAGCACTCGGCGGATGCCGGACTTCCTGCTGTCCTGGGACCGCCTCGGATTCCGCCTCCTGGTCTTCGGGTGCCTGGCTCTCGCGTGGATTCTCCAGGGCAGGCTCGCGGGCCTGCCCTGGCAGGATCTCATCCGGACCGAGGTCGGGGGCCTGATGCCGTGGGCGTTTCTCGCCCCCATGGTCCTGGCGCTGAACCGGCGCATCCAACGCGCGCGGCCGGGCACGGTGCGCTTTGTGGCCGCGCATCTCCTCGGCATGGTCCTGGTCTTCATCCCGTACTGGCTGATCCTGCGCGGCATCGGCCTCGTGTGGAGAGGCTTCGCGTCGGGGTGGAGCGCGGTCCAGCTCGCCGCGCTGATGCCCACCACGCAGAACGTGGTGGGCGGCTTCCTCAGCGTGCCCTTCGTCTACTTCCTGATCCTCCTGGGGGCCGAGGCGATGAAGCAGGCGCGGGCCCGGCAGGAGGAGGAGGTCCAGGCGGATCGGCTGGCACGCCAGCTCTCGGACGCCCGCCTGGCCCTGCTGCAGCGCCAGCTTCATCCTCACTTCCTGTTCAACGCCCTCCAGGCGATCTCGACGCTGCTCCATCGCGACGCCGCCACGGCAGACCGGCTCCTGGTCCACCTGTCCGACCTGCTGCGCGCGATGCTCGAGGACGCGTCGGGGCAGACCCTGAGCCTCGGCGCGGAGCTGGAGCTGACCAGGAAGTACCTGGACATCGAGCAGGCGCGGTTCGGCGGCCGCTTGTGCGTCGAGTGGCGCGTCGACGAGTCGCTGCTCGACGCGCAGGTGCCGAGCCTCATCGTGCTTCCGCTCGTGGAGAACGCGGTCCGCCACGGACTCTCCCCGAAGGTCGGGCCCGGGCGCCTCACGATCGGGGCCCGGTCCGCGGGCGATCTGCTCGTCCTGACCGTCGAAGACGACGGCCGGGGCGCGGTGATGCCGCTCCCGACGGGCCTCGGGGTCGGCAACACCCGCGAGCGCCTCGGTGCCCTCTACGGCGGGCGCGCGATGTTGAGCATCGACACCGCGCCGGACGCCGGCTTTCGTGCGAGGATCCAGATTCCTCGCGAACAGGATCGCTCATGATCCGGTCGCTGATCGTGGACGACGAGCCGCTCGTGAGGGAGCGCCTGCGCACGCTGCTGTCGGAACACGCGGACGTGCAGGTGGTGGGGGAGGCCGCCGACGGGCCATCCGCCCTCGAGGCCTACGAGGCGACCGCCCCCGACGTGGTCTTCCTCGACATCCAGATGCCGGGGCTGAGCGGACTCGAGGTGGCCGAGGCCTGGCGCAGGGAGAGCGCCCTGCCGATCATCGTCTTCGTCACCGCCTACGACCAGTTTGCCCTCGAGGCGTTTCGGCTGCACGCCCTCGACTACCTGACGAAGCCGATCGATCCCGACCGCTTCTCCGAATCGCTGGGACGGGTGCGGGACCTCCTTCGGCGGCCGGACCGCGACGAGCTCGATCGGCGCATCCAGGCCATGCTCGCGATGCACGAGCGCCGGCAGTCGGTGAGGCCGCACCTCGTCGTGCGGGAGCAGGAACGCTACCTCCTGGTGCCGACCTCGGAAATCCACTGCCTCGAGGCCACCGGCAACTACGTTCGCCTGCACTGCGAACGCGCCAGTCACCTCCTGAGGAGCACGTTGTCGGCCGTCGAAGCCAGGCTCGATCCCCAGCGGTTCCTCCGCGTCCACCGCTCCTGGATCGTCAATCTCGATCAGGTGAGGGAGGCGCAGCCCTGGGCGAAGGGCGGCTGGATACTCCTGACGCACCGCGGGCTGAAGGTTCCCGTCGGCCAGCAGTACCACCACGCGCTGTCGAAGATCCTGCGGTAGTTTCGCACTGTTTTTCACTGGAGACGCTACGATGACGTCGATCCGAACCACCATTCTCGCCGCAGGCGCGCTCGTCCTGAGCCACGTGCCAGCCAATGCCGGGGGAGAGACGCCTCCGCTGCCGGTTCGTGTGGAGACCCTCGTTTCTGCGAAGGTCGGCGAACCGCGCGAGTTCTGGGTGTCGCTGCCCGATGGGTACGACCAGTCCGGCGAGAAGTATCCCGTGATCTACCTGATGGACGGCGAGTTGAACTTCAACTCCGGCGTCCTCGGCGGCGTCCGGCAGGCGGCGTCACTTGGCGAGATGCCCGAGTTCATCGTCGTCGGGATCAAGAACACCAACCGGTCGAAGGACATCTTTCCCGAGGAGGTCACGTACCCGGACGGGAGCAAGGACGGAGGGCGGGCCAATCAGTACCTGGACTTCGTCCGTGACGAGCTGATTCCCCGCGTGGCGAAGACCTATCGCGTCGAGGACTATCGGATCCTGTATGGGACCTCGAATACCGGCTTCACCGCCGTGCACGCGCTCTTTCGAAGCCCTGACCTCGCCAGGGCATACATCGCGGCCAGCGCGACGCTCGACGTGCCGTCGTTCCGATCGGGACGGGACAACCTGGTTGGCGGCTTCAAGGGGGGCAGGCGCGACCTCGTCCTGGTCATGGGCGAGCACGACCTTCCGACCGTGGTGAGCCTGAACGGGGCGCTCAAGGAGACGATGGGCATGAAGGCGCCGGCCGGACTCACCTGCCGGCTGCGCGTCATCGAGAACGGGGAACACGTTCCGCCCAATGCCCTCGTCGAGGGGCTGCGACTGCTGTTCCAGGGCTGGAAGATCGCGGCTCCGCTGACCGCGGAAACCTTCCCGGAGATCCGGGCACAGGTGGACGGCCGGCTCCAGAAGTTCGGGCTGCCGGGACGACTGCCGGAGGATGCGCTCGGGGACCTGGGCGATCGCCTCCTGCGCGAGAAGAATGTCGCCAGAGCGCTCGAGGTGATGGAATACCGCGCGGCCAGCTACCCGCGGTCGCCAGATGCCCAGGTCGGCCTGGGCGATGCCTGCCGCCAGGGCGGCGACATGGAGAGGGCGAGGGAGCACTACACACGAGCGCTCGCGCTCGCACCTGGGCACGCGGCGGCGACGGCCAGGCTGAAGGAGATGTAGCGCGGCCACGTTCTCCGCCGAGGGTGTTGCCAGGGTGTTGCCCTCCGGGTCGAGTGCGGCTACTCTTCCAGACGCCCCGACTGTCGGCTTTCCAGGAAACCCTGGTCAGGAGCGTCCCATGAGGATCGCCGCGACTTGCCTGCCTTGGATGCCGGTCGCTCTCGCGCTCTCGCTGCTGGGGGCCACCGCGTCCGCGGAGGACTGGCCGACCTGGCGCGGACCTTCCACGACGGGCGCCTCGAGCGAAACACGGCTGCCCCAATCGTGGAGCGACACCCAGAACATCGCGTGGAGAGCGCACCTGGCCGGCGTCGGCGTGTCGTCGCCAGTCGTTTGGGGCGACCGCGTGTTCGTCACGTCCCAGGTCGGAAGCGGCACCAGCCGTGAGGGGCCGCGCCTCGGACAGGGCAGCGACGCCTCCCCCACGGAGCGGCCGCTGGGGAGCGGCGCGCCGGCGGGGTCGGGCGTCAGATTCCTCGTCGAGGCCTTCAGTGGCGTCAGCGGGCAGCGGGAGTGGACGTTCGAGCTCGCCGCCGAAGGCGACCTTCCCGCGGTCCACGAGAAGCACAACCTCGCAAGCGCGAGCCCGGTCGTCGACGGCGAGCGGGTGTACGCGGTGTTCGGTTCGGGGCAGGTCGTCGCGGTGGATTTGAAGGGCAGGCGAATCTGGAGCCGGAACCTCGCCAAGGAGTTCGCGCCCTTCGTGATCAACTGGGGCCCGGCCAGCTCGCCCACGCTGTACCGCGGGTCGCTCATTGTCGTCTGCTACCACGAGACCGCGTCGTACCTGCTGGCGCTCGACGCCCGCACGGGCAAGCAGCTCTGGAAGACCGACCGCCCCAAGGGCGTTCTGTCGTACAGCACGCCCATCGTCGTGCCCGGCCCGCAGGGCGGCGAGCTCGTCGTGAACTCCACCACGGGCGTCGAGGCCTACGACCCGGCGACAGGCGCCGCGCTCTGGCACCTGGACGAACCGATCCGGATGGCGATTCCGGTCGCGATGTACGACCGCGGCGTCATCTACCTCTCGCGCGGGTACCGCAGCGGCCCGTACATGGCCATCCGCCCGGGAGGGCGGGGCGAGATCTCCAAGACGCACGTGGTGTGGCGCGTCCCGACCGGCGCCCCGTACGTGTCCTCGCTCCTCTACTACGACGGGCTGCTCTACATGGCGGGCGACACGGGCATCATCACCTGCGTCGATGCGAAGACGGGCGAGCAGGTCTGGCGTCAGCGCCTCGGGGGCATCTACACGGCGTCTCCCGTGGCCGGCGACGGCAAGATCTACCTGTTCGCCGAGTCGGGGGAAGCGGTGGTGATGCGCGCGGGGCGAACGCCCGAGGTGGTGGCTCGCAACACGATCGACGGCCGCATCCTGGCCTCGCCCGCGATCTCCGGCGGCCGCATCTTCATTCGCACCGACGATGGGGTCATCGCCGTCGGGCGGCCGGCCCAGCCGTAGGCTGGTCCGCCTGGGAGCAAAGGACGCGCGGCAGTCGTCTGGACCACTCATGGCTGGCACACACACGCGCGAACCCGCACCGCCCAAACCGCTCCGGCTCTGGCCGGGCGTTGCCGTCGTGGCGGTGCAGTGGCTGCTCTGGCTCGTCGTCCCCACGGCCTTCCCCGATGCCGCCACGGTCGGCGTGCTCGGCGGCGTCGCCGCGGGACTGGTCGTGGCCCTGTGGTGGCTCTTCTTCAGCCGGGCGCCCTGGTCCGAGCGGGTCGGCGTCATCCTCTTCATAGTCGTCGCGCTTCTCGCGATCTCGCGCGTCGTCCACGAGTCGATCGCGGGCGGGATGATGGGGATGATGCTCGTGATCTACGCCATCCCGGCCTCGAGCCTGGCCCTCGTCGCCGGCGCCGCGGTCGGAGGTCGCCTGTCGGCTGGACCTCGGCGCGCGACGATGGCCGCCGCCATCCTGATTGCATGCGGTTCGTTCACGCTCATTCGGACCGGCGGCGTGACCGCCAGCGGCGCTTCGGATGTGAGGTGGCGGTGGACGCCGACGCCCGAACAGCGGTTGCTGTCCCAGGCGCCGGACGAGCCGCCGCCCGTCCCGTCGGCCCCGCCACCGTCCGAGGCCCCCAAGGCATCGCCAGAGCCCGAGGCCGCCGGCGAGCCGGCAGCGGCCCCGCCGGTCACAGCGCCGGCGACGAGCCTCGCCGGGTGGCCGGGCTTCCGCGGCGCCGACCGCGACGGCGTCGTGCGGGGCGTGCAGATCGAGACGGACTGGTCGCGGTTCCCTCCGACCCTGCTCTGGCGCAGGCCAATCGGGCCGGGCTGGTCGTCGTTCGCCGTCCGCGGAGATGTCTTCTACACGCAGGAGCAGAGGGGCGAGGACGAAATCGTCGCATGCTACAGGATGGCCACCGGCGAACCGGTATGGCGCCACCGCGATGCCGCGCGGTTCTGGGAATCGAACGGCGGCGCCGGCCCGCGCGCGACGCCGACGCTGGCCGGCGGCCGCGTCTACGCGATGGGTGCGACGGGCATCCTGAACGCGCTCGACGCCGCCAGCGGCGCCGTCGCGTGGTCGCGCAACGTCGCGTCCGACGCCGGCACGAAGGTTCCGACCTGGGGCTTCTCCGGCTCTCCGCTCGTCATCGACGACGAGGTCGTCGTGGCCGCGGCGGGCAGGCTGGTCGCCTACGACATCGCCGTCGGCAAGCCGCGCTGGTTCGGGCCGGCGCACGGCGGGAGCTACAGCTCGCCGCATCGCCTGACGATCGACGGCACCGTCCAGATCGTGATGCTGAGCGACGCTGGCGCCACCGGCGTCGCGCCCGCCGATGGCGCCGTGCTCTGGGAGCACGCGTGGCCGGGCGCGGCCATCACGCAGCCGGCGCGAGTGTCCGAGGGCGACGTGCTGATCAGCACCGGCAGCGCGGCGGGCGGCGTTGGCACGCGGCGCGTAGCCGTCGCCAGGGGGGAGGGCGGATGGGCCGCCACGGAGCGGTGGACGTCTGCCGCGCTGAAGCCCTACTTCAACGACCTGGTCGTTCAGAGGGGACACGCGTTCGGATTCGACGGCAGCATCCTCGCGTGCATCGATCTCGCCGACGGCAGGCGCACGTGGAAAGGCGGGCGGTACGGCAACGGCCAACTCGTGCTGCTGGCCGATCAGGACCTGCTGTTGGTGCTGTCCGAGGACGGCGACGTCGCCCTCGTCGGGGCGACCCCGGACCAGTTCAAGGAGATCGCGCGACTTCCCGCACTCGAGGGCAAGACATGGAACCACCCGGTGCTGGTCGGCGACGTTCTACTGGTTCGCAACGACCAGGAGATGGCGGCGTTCCGGCTGCCCGTCGCGAGCCGGCCGCAGTAGCCTGCCACGTCGCTCTCGACGCCCGGCCGCGTGGACGGCGCGGCCAGGCGTCACGGGAAGCCAAGGCAGCAGCCGCAACGCGATAGCCGCAGGGACATGACCCCTGCGTCACTCCCGCGCAAACGGGGAGTGGCGCAGGGGCCTGACCGGGTGCCGGCTTTCGCCGGCATGACGCTAGGCCTTGAGAATACTCTTCAGCACGCCGTCCCAGGGCTGGCGGTACTCGTGGGTGCACATGGCGGCGGCTTCCTTGTCGCCGACCACCACTTCCTTCTCGGGATCCCACTGAATCGCGCGCCCGCCGAGGCGCAGGGACATGTTCCCCAGGTTGCAGATGATCGCCGTGCGATGGCCCATCTCGAGGCTGCAGAACGGCTGCTTGCGGCTCTTGATGCAGTCGACCCAGTCGCGCTTGTTCGCGTTGAACATGTCCTGTTCCCCGCCGCCGCCGCCCGCTCCACGGCCGCCAGCAGCCGCCGGTGCGGCTCCTGCCTGACCTCGAGCACCGGCGGCCCCCGCCGCTCCCGCCTGGCCGCCGGCGCCAGCCTGTGCCCTGGGTGCCGGCTCTGGCAGCCCCTCGATCCAGGGCACGGCCTGCGTCTGGGTGTAGACCGGGCCCCCAACCGGATGCCCCTGGAAGCGCGGGATGCTGTTGACCGGGTCTCCATGCCTCTCGGAAACAATCTGATTGGATCCGAGGAGCAGGTTGCCCTTGTTGCCCAGGATCATGGAGCCCGCCGAGTCGCGGTAGCCGTTCGCCTCGCGGACGCCCATCGTCATCATGAAATTCGGGAACTGGTAGATGCACTCCTGGAGATCGGGCGTCTCCCCGTCGTCTTCCAGCGTGAATCGCCCGCCCAGCGACACGACCCTGGTCGGCCCCTTCACCCCCGTGACCAGGAGGAACGCAGACACGCTGTGGGCACCGAGGTTGGTGAGCTGGCCGCCCGAGTAATCCCAGAACCAGCGGAAGTGGTAGAGGCCGCGATGATTCTGATAGGGCTTCTTGGGCGCCGGCCCGAGCCACAGATCGTAATCGAAATCGGCCGGCGGATTCGTGACCGGTGTCTTCCCGAAGCCGGGATAGACGTTGCGCCCGCCCGCTCCCAGCCTGACCGTCTGGATCTTGCCCAGGATGCCGCTCTCGAAGATCTTCTTGGCCTCCAGGTGGCCCGGGTTGTGGTTGCGCTGCGTGCCCACCACGACCACGCGCTTGTACTTGTCCCTGGCCTGCAGCATCCACTTGCCCTCGTCGATGAAGACCGTCAACGGCTTCTCGACGTAGACGTCCTTGCCGGCCGCGCAGGCCATGATCGTGAGCATCGCGTGCCAATGGTCGGGGGTCGCCACCACCACGCCGTCGATGTTCTTGTCCTCGTACATCTTGCGGAAATCGCTGTAGCCCTTGGCGCCCGGGCTTTCCATGTACGCCAGACCCTCCTCGAGGCGCGGCTTGTAGACATCGCACATCGCGACCCTGTCCACGTCCGTGAAGGAGGTCTTGAAGTTGTAGACGTGCTGTTTCCCGATCAGCCCGAACCCGATGAAGCCAATGCCGACACGGTCGTTCGCCCCGAGAACGCGCTTGTACGACGCTGCGGTCAGAGCTGTGGCTGTCATGCCGCCCAGGAAGCTCCTGCGACTCATCTGCTTGCCGTCGGTCTCCATAGGTATCTCCCTCTTCTTGACAACGAGCGCATTGAGCAGCCTCCCCGTTGCGGCAGGCTGAGATACGCGCATTCTATGCCGTGGCTGCCCCCTGTCAACTGTTCGTCGGGCCCAGCGACGCGTGAGCCTGTCGACATGCCTCGGCGAGGCGGCCCACCCGGGCGCCGGCTAGCCTTCGGCGGGCGGCAGCAACTTGATCTGGACGGCCGGCGCCGCGAGGCCGAGAATCGAGCCGGGGACGTGAAGACGCGCAGGCACGCAGGCACGGAGAGAAGCCATGAACAGAAACCTCAGCCGGCGGCGGTTCCTTCAGGCGACGGCCGCAGCGGCGGCGGGTGTGACGGTTGCGCCCGGCAGGACGCGGGGTGTGGCCGTCGTGATTGACCCGGCAGACGCGGTGGCATCCTCCGCCGCGGCGCGTTGGGCCGCCGGGGAGCTCGAGCGCGCGCTCGCAGAACGCGGCGTCTCGGCTCGCGTCTACGGGGACACCGCGCAGATTCCTGTCTCCGCCCTGCGCATCGTGGCGGCCGGGATGGCGTTCCCGGTCGCCGCGGCCGCGCTGAAAGCCGCGCACGTCCGCGCGGAAGCCGTGCCAGAGGCGCTCGCGCTGTGGCAGGGAAGAGAGGGCGTGTGGGCATGCGGACACGACGCACGCGGCCTGACCTATGCGCTCCTGGAATTGGCCGACCGCGTGCGCCATGCCGCCGACCCGCTGGCCGCCCTCGCGGTTCCCAAGCCCGTCGTCGAGCGCCCGGCCAACGCCGTCCGCAGCGTCGCGCGCCTGTTCACGAGCGACATCGAGGACAAGCCCTGGTTCAACGACCGCGAGATGTGGCCGGCCTACCTCTCCATGCTGGCCGCGCAGCGCTTCAACCGCTTCAGCCTCACCCTCGGCATCGGCTACGACTTCCTGAACGCCGTGACCGACGGCTACTTCCTGTTCGCCTACCCGTTCCTGCTGTCTGTCCCCGGATACGACGTGCGTGTGCCGCAGTTGCCGGATGCCGAACGCGATCGCAACCTGGAGGTGCTGCGCTTCATCAGCGAGCAGGCCGCCTCTCGCGGCATGGAGTTCCAGCTGGGGCTCTGGATGCACGGCTACCGGTGGATCGCGAGCCCGAAGGCGAACTATACGATCGAGGGCGTGAGCGCCGAAACCCACGGTGCGTACTGCCGCGACGCGGTGCGGGCGCTCCTCCAGGCGGTCCCGCAGATCAGCGGCGTCACCTTCCGCGTCCACGGCGAGAGCGGGGTCGAGGAGGGAAGCTACCAGTTCTGGAAGACCGTGTTCGACGGCGTTGCGACGTGCGGCCGCAGGGTCGAGATCGACATGCACGCGAAGGGGATGGACCAGGGCATGATCGACGCCGCGCTGGGCTCCGGGCAGCCGGTGACGATCTCCCCGAAGTACTGGGCCGAGCACCTCGGCATGCCGTACCACCAAGCCGACATTCGCGAGCAGGAGCGTCCTCGCCCCGAGAGCGAGGCGACGGGCCTGATGAAGCTCAGCGCCGGGTCGCGCAGCTTCCTGCGTTACGGCTATGGCGATCTGTTGCGCGAAGACCGCACGTGGGGCGTCCTGCACCGCATCTGGCCCGGCACGCAGCGCCTGTTGATCTGGGGCGACCCGCTCACCGCCGCGGCCCACGCCCGCGCCTTCTCCTTCTGCGGCAGCGACGGCGTGGAACTCATGGAACCGCTTTCGTTCAAGGGGCGGCGCGGATCGGGCGTCGCGGGCGGGCGCTGCGCCTACGCCGACACGTCGCTGAATCCGCGCTGGGACTGGCAGAAGTATGCCTACAGCTTTCGGGTGTGGGGGCGGCTGCTGTATCACCCGGAGACCGACCCGGACGTGTGGCGGCGCGCCATGCGCCACGAGTTTGGACCGGCGGGCCCGGATCTCGAGGCCGCGCTTGCCAATTCCAGCCGCATCCTGCCCACCGTCACGACGGCGCACTTGCCCTCGGCCGCCAACAACAGCTACTGGCCGGAGGTCTACCTCAACCACTCGCTGATCGATGCCGCGCATCCCGGCCCCTATACCGACACGCCCACGCCACGCGTGTTCGGGACGGTGAGCCCGCTCGATCCGCAGCTGTTCTATCGCATCGACGACTTCGCCGACGACCTGCTCGAGGGCGAGCGCAGCGGCAAGTACACGCCCATCGAGGTGGCGCACTGGATCGAGAGCTACGCCGCCGCCGCCACGGCTTCTCTGGCGCGCGCCGACAGTCGCGCAACGGAAAAGGGCCGGCCCGAGTACCGGCGGCTGACCATCGACATCGCCGTGGCCGCGGACCTGGGCCGCTTCTTCGGCGCCAAGTTCCGCGCCGGCGTCCTGTACCGCATCTTCGACCGGACCGGCGACCGCGCCGCGCTCGAGGAGGCCCTGGAGGCGTACCGCGCGGCGCGCCGGGCGTGGGACGGAATCGCCGCCCGCACCCAGAACGTCTACATGGCCGACATCACCGTGGGCGAAGCGCGCCAGTTGCGCGGCCACTGGGCCGATCGCCTCGCGGATATCGACGCCGATATCGCCGCGATCGCGTCGAAGCTGGGCTCGGCAACACCCGCGCAGGCCGACGGGCCGGTTGCCCGCGCGATTGCCGAGGCCCTCGGCCGACCGCGACGGCCGGTCGTGGCCGGAAGCCACACCCCGCCGGCCAGGTTCGAGCCCGGGCGTTCGCTGGCGCTGGAATTCGCCGCGGAGAAGGATTACGCGTCGGTGCGACTGCACTACCGCCGCGTGAACCAGGCCGAGCGCTGGCAGAGCGCGCCGATGCTGGAGGCCGGCCGCCTCTGGCGCGAGGCGATCCCGTCGGACTACACACAGAGCCCGTACGCGCTTCAGTATTACTTCGAGGTGCGGGAGACGCCCGAGTCTGCGGCGATATACCCGGGGTTCGGCGCGCAGCTCACGGGCCAGCCGTACTTCGTTGTCTCACCGCCGCCTCTCCATCCGGCGTCCGGCGCCGCGCGCAGCACGCATCCCGGACCTTGAGGCCTCGTCGCTCGCGCATCTCACAGGTCCGCCGCCACCACTTCGTGATCGAGGACGGTCGGCACGACGACGCTCAGCCACCCGCCGGCCTGCCCGGTGCGGGGCGTCGCATCGGCGGCCAGCAGGCGAACACCGCGTACCCGTGCGCCTTCCGGCACGCGCAGGCGGACCTTCTGCTCGCCGACCGGCAGGAGCTCGCGCGCCGGCCCTTTCATCATCATGGGGTTGGTGAGGTTCACGAGGTGGACGGTCAGCGAGGACCTCTGGCGCCAGACGGTCACGTCGAGGACGCCGGGGCCGGTGACCTCGACGACGGGGTCTTCGTTGGTCGCCCACGCGACGGCGTTGCGCAGCAGCGCGAGGTGGTCGGGTGCGAGCACCTCCCAGAAGGTGCGGTCGATGTCCCAGGGAAAGTAGACGACGCGCCCGCCGCCGGCCTCCTCCCGCAGGAAGACCTGCGCGATGTCCGTCTTCGCCACGCGCGGGTAGACCTTCTCCATCGGCAGGTCGGGGTAGCTGGGGATGAGCGTGAGCGGCATCGTGGGGAAGGCTTCGCGCGGCGTCACCTCGACGCGGGAGACGCCGTGGATGATGCGCGGCGCGTCCTCGAGGCCACGAAGCAGGAGGTGGTGCGCGCTCGCGTCGTGCTCGAGGCGCAGGTAGGCGTTCTGCATGCGCGCCTCGACCTTTCCGGCATAGTCCACGCCGAACAGACGCGCCAGGCCGAAGTTCCCGCGGCGCACCCCGCGCTCGTCGCACAGGCCCGTCTGGTGCGTCGCCACCAGTGCGCCGCCGCGCGCGACGAACCGCTCAATCTGGCCGCACTGCGCGTCCGACAGGGCGACGACGTTCGGGAGGATCAGCGTCTTGAACGGGGCCTGGTCGATCAGCCGGTCGTGCACCATCTCGAACGGGATCCGCGCTTCGACGAGCGCCTGGTACCACCCCTTGATGTGATCCTCGATTCGGCCGTCGACGGTCCAGGCAGTCTGCTGGGAGTACACGAGGCCGACGCGCGCCAGGGGGCGCTCGTTGCGCAGGTAGCGTTCCCAGCCCGCCAGGCGGCGGTAGAGGTTCTCGACCGGCTTCAGCCAGCGCTCGTCGTGCAGCGTTCCGCTGAACTTCGAGAACCACGGCCGCATCCCGTTGGCGACCAGGTCGGCCACCCACAGCCGGATCTCCGCCGCGTTCTGTACCGAGTCCTTCCAGCGGTACGCCTCCTCGACGCCGACGCTGAAGAGGCCGACGACCGGTTTGGGGCCGAGCGCCGCCCGGTATTCCTTGGCATTCATCCCGATGGCCCACGGCGCCATCAGGCCCGAGCGGGCCTGGCGGTCGGCCACGAGCATGGGCGCCAGGGCCCCGATCTCCACCATGTCGAGGCGGCTGGTGGCGCCGCCGCCGGTGTTCGGGATCACGCAGGAGTCGGGGTTGATCTCGCGCACTGCCTGGTCCCACGTCTGCCAGAGGTCGAACAGCCGCCGCTGGCGCCACATGAGATAGGGCAGCCGCGCCGGGTCACCCCGGTCGTCGGAGCGCGGGAGGTCGAGGCCCGACGCCGCCCGGAAGTTCGTGCGGCAGTGTTCGCAGTAGCACGTGCCCGACCCGTCCCACCGGTTGATGAAGATCGCGTCCACGCGATACCGGGACATGATCTCGCGCTTCACCTCGGTCATGAACTCGAAGTTGTAGGGGCCGAGCCCGCACGTCACCCACATCTCCGGCGACGCCCAGTGACGCCGCGGCTTGCCGTCCGCGTCCACCGCGATCCAGTCGGGGTGCGCCGCCTGCACATCGTCATAGGTCGCGTGGGGGTCGGTGCGCGCGACCACCACCATCCCGAGCGTTCGGCAGCCCGCGACGAGGTCGCCGAAGACGTCGCGGTCGCCGAGCCAGGCGCTGCGGTGGTGGAATGGCACGCGTGTCGGGTAGTACGCGACGCAGCCGCCGGCACTGAGGCAGACCGCGTCGGACCGGGTCCGCGCGAAGTAGTCCAGCCAGAACTTCTGATCGAACCTTCCGGGATCGTCCTCGACCAGCGTGAGCTGGGCCCAGCGCATCGGGCGGTCGACCCACGAGGGCGCGGGCCGCCCCTGGGCGGGGCCGCCGCGATCCTGTCCATCCCACGGCGACGCGCCGACCACCGCGGTGGCGCCCGCGAGGCCGACGGCCTGGAGGAAGGTCCGGCGATCGAGTGCTGTCGGGGTCATGGGCGTCCTTTCGTGCGCAGAGTGCCGGCATGTTGACGGCAATCGAGCGGGTGGCAGCGTCACAGCATGGCCAGCGCTTCCGGGCCGGTCGGGGGCTCGAAGAGCCGGTCGAGGGCGTCGAGGACGTCTGTGTCCAGTTCGACGCTCCAGGCCGCCAGGTTGTCCTCGAGATGACGGCGGGTCGCCGCCTTGGGAATCGTGATGACGTCGCCCCGCCGGAGCGTCCAGGCGACGGCGAGCTGCGCGCGCGTCAACCCGGCGGACTCGGCCACCGCCTGCAGCCCTCGGCGCTTCAGCAGGCGACCTTGATCCAGGGGCGAATACGCCATGATCGGAATCCCGTGGCGGCGGCAGAGGGGCTCGAGGTCCCACTCGATGCCGCGCGTGGACAGGTTGTAGAGCACCTGGTTGACCGAGCACCCGGCCCCGCCGGCGACGGCGAACAGCTCCTCCATGTCCCCGCAGTCGAAGTTGCTGACGCCCCAGCTGCGGATCTTGCCCGCCGTCCGCAGCCCCTCGAACGCCTCCACGGTTTCGGCGAGCGGGATGCGCCCCCGCCAGTGCAGCAGGTAGAGATCGATGGCGTCCGCCCCGAGACGACGCAGGCTTCGTTCGCAGGCCGCAGGCGCGCTCTGGCGGCCCGCATTCTGCGGATAGACCTTGCTCACCAGGAACACCCGCTCGCGCCGCTCGCGGATCGCCTCGCCCACCAGCTGCTCCGCGCCGCCCTCCGCGTACATCTCGGCGGTGTCGATCAGGCTCACGCCCCTGTCGATGGCGTGCTGGATGGTCGCGATCTCCTCGCCGCGGCTCGCGCGGCTCTCAGCCATGTGCCAGGTTCCGATCCCGAAGGTCGGCGCCTGCCCGCCGGATGGTAGCGTCACGGTCTTCATTGCCGCGTGGTCCTTTCCTGTATGGCCGCCCAAGCGACGCGCGTTCCCGTGGGCGACCGGCGGGTGATAGGATATCGCGTCATCGAGCGAACTGGGACAAGGAGGTTGTCATGTTTCGACCGCGGTTGCTGTGCTCCGTGATGGTGGCATTCTTTTTCGCCGTATGCGCGCAGGCTCAAGAGGTGGACTCCAAGGGCAGCCAGGACCACCCGCTGCTGACGCGCATGCAGAACATGTACATCTCGGTGTACAAGACCGCCGAATTCGACCAGTTCGCGTTCAGGACGGGAGCCAAGACCACCGAGCCGGTGGAGGGCAGGAAGTTCGAAATCCGCTACGCCACGCGGAAGGGCTTCGTCCCGCCCACGCCGATCGCCATCATCCGGAACCACCAGCAGGCCGTCGCCAAGATTGGCGGCTCGACGGTGTACGAAGACCAGCGCTACACCACGCTGAAAGTGGCGAAGGATGGCAAGACGATCTGGGTGCAGGTGGACACGGCCTGGGGAGGGGGGTACTACCTGACCATCGTCGAACAGCAGGCGATGGTCCAGGAAGTCACCGCCAACGCGGAGTTCTTCAAGTCGGGGTTGAACGCGACCGGGCACGTCGAAGTTCCCGGGATCTTCTTCGACACGGGCAAGTCGGTCCTCAAGCCGGAGTCGGATGCGGCCGTGGCCGAAGTGGCCAAGCTGCTCAAGGCCGACCCGGCGCTCAGGGTCTATGTCGTCGGTCACACGGACAACGTCGCCGCGCTGGACCTGAACATGAAGCTGTCGCAGGCTCGCGCGGAGGCGGTGTCGCAGGCCCTTGTGACCAAGCATGGCATCGCAGCGACGCGCCTGGTCGGCCGCGGCGCCGGTCCCCTCTGTCCCGTCGCCAGCAACGATACCGAGGGTGGCCGCGCCAAGAACCGCCGAGTGGAGTTGGTCAAGCAGTAGCGTCCGTCCCGCCATATGCCACGGTTCCAGGTCGTCCTGATTGACCATGGGTACGCGACCACGCGGTACGAGCGCGTGGTGATCGAGGCGGCCGGCGGCGAGTTCATCGACGCCGACGCCATGCCGCTCGACGACGCGCTGCGGCTGTGCGAGGGCGCCGACGGCATCCTCTGTCGTCGCCTCCAGGTGCCGCGCGCTCTCCTCCGACGCTTCCGGCGCTGCCGCATCGTGGTCCGCTACGGCGTCGGCACCGACAACATCGAGGTGGATGCGGCGACGGACCTCGGCATCATGGTCGGCCACGTGCCGACGTACTGCGCGGACGAGGTGTCCTCGCACGCGATCGCGCTGCTGCTGGCCAGCCTGCGGCACGTGGCGGAAACCGACGGGCGGCTCCGGTCGGGCGGTTGGGACGTGCGGCGCGGTGAGGTGATTCACCGGACGGCCGGCCGCACGCTCGGGCTCGTCGGCCTCGGGGGGATCGGGCGAGCGGTTGCACGGAAGATGACCGGCTGGGGGCTGCGGCTGGTTGCTGCCGACCCCTTCGTCGAGCCGCAGGTGGCCTGCGAACTGGGTGTCGAGCTCATGGACCTCGACACGTTGTGCCAGCAGTCGGACTACGTGTCGCTGCACTGCCCGCTTCTGCCCGAGACCCATCACCTCATCGACGACCGCGTCCTGTCGCTGATGCGGCCCGGCGCCGTCCTCGTCAACACGGCCCGCGGCCCCCTCGTGCACACGGCCGCCCTGCTCGCCGCGTTGCGCGACGGCCGGCTGTCTGGCGCCGCGCTCGACGTCTTCGAGGACGAACCGCTGCCGCCCGACTCCGCGCTGCGCGGTCACGACAAGGTCGTGCTGACCGACCATACCGCCTGGTACTCGGAAGAGTCGCAGGCGGAGCTGCAGCGGACCGCCGCCGAGGTGATCGCCACGGCCTGCACGGGCGGTCTCCCGCGTTCGCTGGCGAACCCGCTCGTGTTGAAGCGGCTCGGGCGGTGGAACGAGTGGCAGCCGGCCGAGAACATGCACTGGCAGCTGAAGCGACTCGGCATGGAGCGGGTCGGCTCCTAGCCCCAATGCCTTTCGGAAATTCGGCGTCGTGAATTTCCCCGTGTAACTTTTTACACTTGTACTTTTCCGACGAGATCGGTATTTATCCTGGGGATGCGACATCCTCCCCAGACACGACGGCGTCGAGATCGGCGCGAAGCGATCGACGCGTCGGCGCCGCCCGCCGGATTCCTTGGCGCGTGGGACCGGTTGCTCGACGGCGACACGCCGTCGTTGCCGCCCCGACGCGGACGCAAGCCACGCGTTCCATTGACCCAGGTGTTGCCCGCCCTTACCTTTCACGTGATGAAAGGGCCGGGCACATTGGGCGAGCACTTTGCGGAGTTGTTCGAGGCGTCGCTGGCCGACAGTTCGCTGGCGGACCGACGCGCGCGGCTGCCGTGGGAGATCTTCACGGAGTTGATGCGCCGCATGTTGCGCCCGCGGGCCACGCGGCGTCGCGAGCCGGAGGCGTTCTGGAACGGGTGGCGCTTGACGGCCCTCGATGGGACGCAATGGAGTCTCACCAATACGCCGCAGATCACCTCGGCGGTCCGCAAGGCGCGCACACGCCGAGGCCGCGCGGCGTTCGCGAAGCTGCCGACCGCCGTGCTGCTCGAGCTCGGCCTCCACAACCCGGTGGCCGCGGCGATTGGGCGCGACGGCGAGTCCGAGTGGGCGCTGGCCCTGACCCTGCTGAGCCACATCCCGCCGCGCGCGCTGGTCCTCGCGGACCGGCTGTATGGTTGCGGCGCGTTCACCGCGCCGCTCCAGACGGCGTGCGAGCGTGTCGGCAGCCACTTCCTGGTCCGGGCGCAGATGTCCGTCAAGGCGCGCGTCGTGAAGCGGTTGCGCGATGGCAGCCGCCTGGTAACCGTGGCGGTCACGCCCCGCTATCGGGTGACGCCGGACGCCACCACGCTGACGGTACGCGAAATTCGGGTGCAGGTCGGCCGGCCCGGCGCCCGGCCCACGACGCTGCGGTTGTGGACGAGCCTCACCGACGCGCGGACGGCCCCGGCGCTGGATCTCGCACGGCTGTACGCGCAGCGGTGGGAGCACGAGCTGTATTTTCGCGAAGTGAAGCGGCACCTGCGGCGGACCGACTTGCTGCAGAGTCATACCGTCGAGACGGCCGCCCAGGAGATCGCCGCGATCGTGCTCGCCAGCGCCCTGCTCGCCGTCGAACGCACCCGCGCAGCCGACGGGAAAGTGCCGGTGCTGCGCGTGAGTTTCGCGAAGATGCTCCCGGTCGTCGAAGCCATGTGGTTCACGCTGGATGTGGCCGCTCCGGTCCTGACCGAGCGACAGACGCAGTACATCCTCACGCAGATGTATGCACGGATGCGGCACCACATCACGCCGGCACGTCGACCGCGTTCATGTCCACGGGCCGTGCGGCAGCCGGTCACCGGCTGGCCGCGATTGATGAAGAACACGTCCGTCGAAGCGCCTCTTGAGTTCACGGTCGTATGAGCGTCTCAGCAATTTCCGAAAGGCATTGCTCCTAGCCCGGCGGGGCGACCGCCTGGATCGTGACCTCGGCGCCGGGCAGGCCGGCCGACGAGACCCTGAGGCGAATGTCACCCGGCTGGTTCCCGGATTTCACGATGACCAGGCACCGCCCCTGCCAGGCCGTTCTCTGCGGCCGCTGGTAACTCTCGAGGCTCACGGGATTCGCGTTGCCGACCCCGACGATCGTCCCGGGGCCCTCGACTTGGTAGACCAGCAGGTTCTCGGCCTTGGTGTTCCTCGCGCCGTGGGCATCCCGCAGTTCCACGGTCACGTAACTGAGGTCCTGCCCGTCCGCGTGTATCCGGCTCCTGTCGGGCGCCAAGGCGATCTGCGACACGTCCCCGGCCGTTTTCAGAACGGAAGCAGCCACCTGCTTCCCGCTGCGATACCCGATGGCCTTCAGTTCCCCGGCCTCGTAGGGGACGTCCCACGTCGCGGTGAACCGGGAGCCGCGGCCGGTGCTCTTCCTGCCGAGCGGCCGGCCGTTCAGGAGCAATTCCACCTCCTCGCAGGACGAATACGCGCTGACCCGCAGAGGCCGGTGCTCGTGGCCTGTCCAGGTCCAGTCGGCCACCGCGTCGAACCAGTGCCACTTGCTCCACGACATGCGGTTCGGGTTCTCTTCGAACGACGGTGCCGGGGGCGTGACGAAGAGGGACAGCTGGTTCTCCTTCCACAGCGCGTCCCTGTAGTACGACTGCGGGCGCTTCCAGCCGCACACGTCGATGTCGCCACAGAACGCCAGGTTCCACGGAAAGAACCCCTGCTCCTGCCAGTACCCGCGCCAGCCGATGCTCGCTTCGCCGATGTAGTCGAAGGCCGTCCAGACGAAATCGCCGAGCAGCCACGGGTGATCCAGCACGTCCATCCAGCTCTGGAAGGCCTCGAGCGGATAGGACTCGGTCTGGATCATGATCCGGGAGGGCACGCGGTCGTGATCCGTCTTGAAGATCGTCTCGTTCCCGTGGTCCCCTCCGGAGCCGTAGTTGTAGCCGGCAACGTCGAGTGTCGCGAAGAAAGGGTCCTTCCCGGGGTTGAGGTTGTTCACCGCCGCCAGGACCGGGCGGGTGGGGTCGGCCTTCCTGGCGAAGGCCGCGAGGCTCTTCGCCGTCTCGACGACTCTCGGGGCATCCATCCCGGGAATCTCGTTGCCGATGCTCCAGGCAATCACCGACGGGTGATTCCTGTCACGGGCGATCATGCTCTCGAGGTCTTGCTGCCACCACTCGTCGAAGAACACGCTGTAGTCCTGCGGGTTCTTCGGATCGCGCCACATGTCGAAGGCCTCGTCGATGACGAGCATGCCCAGGCGATCGGCGGCGTCGAGGAACGCCGGCGCCGGCGGGTTGTGCGAGCACCGAATGGCGTTGAACCCGCTGGCCTTGAGCAGTTCGACGCGGCGCTCCTCCGCCCTGTCGTACGACCGGGAGCCCAGCGGGCCGTGATCGTGGTGGAAACAGCCGCCCTTCAGCTTCATCGGCCTGCCGTTCAGCTCGAAGCCGTTGACGCCGAACCGGACGGACCGGATGCCGAACGTCGTGTCGGCCTCGTCGATCAGCCGTCCCGACGACCGGACCTGCGAGACCGCCCGGTACAGCGCCGGCGATTCGACCGACCAGAGCGCGGGGTTTGCCACGGGCACCTCCTGGACGAAGGTGGAGGCGCCCCCGGCGTCAACGGTCTGCTCGGACGAGACCCTGCCGACTTCCGCGCCTCCAGGTCCCACGATCCGGGTCGTCAGGACGACAGCGGCTCCGCCGTCGGTCTGGTTCTCCACGCGCGTCCGGACCCGCACTCTCGCGGCCGCCGCGCTGACGTCTTCCGTGGTGACGCTGGCGCCCCATTGCGCGACGTGCACCGGCTCGACGACCCGCAGCCAGACGTGCCGGTAGATTCCCGACCCGGAGTACCAGCGGCTGTTCTCGCCCTCGTTGCGCACCTTCACGGCCAGAACGTTCCGGCCGCCGAACTTCAACCGATCCGTGATGTCGAACCAGAAGGAGGTGTAGCCGTACGGGTGAGCCCCGAGGGATGCCCCGTTGATCCAGACTTCCGGGTTCATGTAGACGCCGTCGAACTGCAGCACGACGCGCTTACGCCGATAGGTGTCGGGAACGACGAAGGCCTTGCGATACCACCCGGTGCCGCCCGTGGCAAAGCCGGCGCTCACCTGGCCGATGGCGTCCCGGTCGAACGGAGAGTTGGTGCCCGGAAGGTCCTCGATGCTCCAGTCGTGCGGGAGATCGACCGTCCTCCATGCCGCGTCGTCGAATGCCGGCTGCTCGGCGCGCTGGGCGCCGCCGCGGTGGAACCTCCAGCCCGCATCGAACAGGATGACCTGGCGGGGACTGGTTGAAGTCCCTTCCGGCAGTTGGGCGTGAGGGTGAATCGACAGCAGCAGGAACGAGAGACCGAGCGCGAACGGTTTCGTGTTCATCGTCGAGGTCTCCGGGACACGTAGCCAATCGCCCGCCGGCGCCGCTTGCTGGTCGCGTGGGCGGACAAGCTCATTGGTACGCTCCTAAGCGTCCTCTCATGCTCGGATTGCCGGCATGTTGACGGCAGTTGAGCCGGCCGGCCGCATGCGGCCCACCACCTGTCGCTCTACCAGCAGACGAAGCCGCCGTCGACCAGCAGATCGATTCCGGTGCAGAACGACGAGGCCCGGCTGGCCAGGAACACCGCCGGGCCCACCATCTCGTCGACCGTGGCCATCCGGCCGATCGGCGTGTCGCGCTCGAAGATCTTGCGCTGCTCGGCCACTTCCGGACGCAGGTTCATCGGCGTCAGGGTGTAGCCCGGACTGATGCTGTTGACGCGGATGCCACGGTCGCACCACTCCATCGCCAGGCTCTTGCTGAGGTGAATCACGGCGGCCTTGGAGCTGTTGTAGTGCACCTGCAGCAACCCGCGATTGACGATCGAACCCGACATCGAGGCAATGTTGATGATGCTGCCACGCCTGTGCTTCAGCATGGCGCGCCCTTCGGCCTGACAGGAGAGGAAGACGCCTTCGAGGTTGACCTTCATCAGGTGCTGGAAGCGCTCGATCGGCATGTCTTCGGCGGCGATCGCGTTTGCGATGCCCGCAGAGTTGACGGCCACGGTCAGATCGCCCAGCGTCTTCTCGACTTCGGCAATCGCATCCGTCAAGTCACCGCCACTGGTCACGTTGCCCCGGATGGCCACGGCCTTGCGGCCCAGCCCCTGGATGCGTTCGACGGTGGTTGGGAGACCCGTGCTTTCCGCGAGGTCAAAGCAGGCGACCGCCGCGCCTGCTTCGCCAAGACCGATGGCGATGCGCTGGCCGATACCGCTGCCCGCGCCGGTGACGAAGGCGACGTTCCCGTCCAGTTGGAAGAGATTCATTGCCGGTCTCCATGGAGTGAAATGCCAATCATGAAAGAGCCCGCGCACCACGCGTTCGGCGCACGTCGCGGGCGAAGGACTGTGCGCGGGTCTATGCGACGGCCAGTTCCATGACCTTCGCCCCATCGGCTTCCGAGCGATTCAGGACTCCGCGCGCTTCACCGCGCGACATCACCATCACGCGGTGCGACAGCCCGAGCACCTCTTCGAGGTCCGAACTGACGACGATGACCGCCATCCCGCTCCCGGCCAAGCCCGCGATGAGCTCGTAGATGGACGCCCGAGCACCGACGTCGATGCCGCGCGTGGGTTCGTCGAGGATGATCACTTTCGGCGTCCTGGCGATCCACTTGGCAATGACCGCCTTCTGCTGGTTCCCTCCCGACAGGCTGCCGGCCAGCCGGTCGGGAGCCCCCTTGATACCCAGGCGACGGATCAAGGCGCTGGCAAAGCTCGCGGCCTTGGCCGGACGCACCCAGCCATCGGGTGCCACCTGGTCGAGATTGTTGTAGGTGAAGTTCTCGGCAATCGAATGGGCCAGAATGATGCCCAATGCCTTGCGATCGTCGGGAACCAGCACCAAATCCTCGCGAATGGCATCGCCCGGCGACTTCATCCGAATCGTCTTGTCGCGAATGGCGATTTCTCCGGACTCGATGGGATCGACGCCGGCGATGGCCCGCACCAGCTCGGTTCGCCCGGCACCGACAAGTCCGGCCAGACCGAGAACCTCACCTTCCCTGATATCGAAGGAGATGTTCCTGAAGCTGCCGTCGGGAGCCGTGAGACGGCGCACCGACAAGGCCACCCTGGCTTCTGCGGGCGGCTCGGGGATGTGCGGGAACAGGCGTTCGACGCTTCGCCCGACCATGTCGCTCACGAGTACAGACGTTGGTACCTGCGCCGTATCGTACTGAGCCACCTGTTGGCCGTCACGCAGGACCACGATACGATCGGCGATCCGGGCGATCTCCGACAGGCGGTGGCTGACGTAGATGAACGACACGCCCTCCGCCTTCAGTTTGACGATCTGTTCGAACAGGCGACCGGTTTCTTCGTCGCCGAGCGCCGCGGTCGGCTCGTCGAGAATGAGCAGGCGGGCGTTCGAGGTCAACGCCTTGGCGATCTCGACCTGCTGCTGGGCCGCGAGGCGCAGGCTGCCGACCTTGCGCGTGGCCGGCACATCCAGGCCCAGACGCTGCAATTGCCGCTGCGCCTGCTCGATCATCAGGCTGCTGTCGACACGCCAGTTCCTCATCGGAATACGGCCGACGAAGACGTTCTCTGCAATCGAAAGATGCGGCAGCAGGCGCAGTTCCTGGTGAATGAGACCGATGCCGGCGCGCAGCGCATCGGCGGGAGCCGACGGCGCATATGGCTCACCCCGCCACCACATCCTTCCACCCGCGTCCGGCCGAATCGCCCCGGCAATCACCGAGGCCAAGGTCGATTTGCCGGCGCCGTTCTCCCCGATCAACGCGACGGCTTCTCCAGGCCGCACCTCCAGGTCGACGCGAACCAGGACCTGGACGTGGTGATAGCTCTTGCCGATCGCGCGCAGCACCAGGCCCGGATGGTCGGGGTGCCGCGCGTCGGACGATCCGATGGGTTCACTCATGGATGAATCTTCAAGAACGCCTCGACGTTCTCCCGAGTCGTCAGCACGCCCTCCATTGGCCGATCCGAAACGACCTTCTTCTTGGCCAGCAGCTCGGTCACGGCATCCACCGCCATACGCCCCATGGCAAACGTCGGCTGTGTCACCGTGGCATCGAGCGTGCCGTTCTGGACGCCCTTCAGGCCACCGACATCACCGTCATAGCCGACGACCCAGACCTTGTGGTCCAGGTTCGCCAGTTTGACCGCCTGAGCCGCCCCGAGGGCGATGCCGTCGGCCTGACCGAAGATGATCGAGATGGTCGGGTCGCGTTGCAGCATGTCCTGGGCGATCTTGTTGCCCTCGTCGGCCGCCCAGCGCTCGGTCCACTGATCCCGGGTGATTCTCACGCCCGGGCAAGCGTTCAACCCCTCGGTGAAACCCTTGGTGCGATCGACTTCGGGTGAGGTTCCCTTCTGTCCATGAATGACCACGGCGTTGCCCTTCCCGCCGGCCTGCTTGCAGACCCACTCGGCGAGCGCCTTGGTGGCTCGAACTGAGTCGCTGCGGATGTAGATGTCCCCAGGGGCGCCCTCCGCGTTGCGGTCGACGTTCACCACCGGGATCCCGGCGGCTCGGGCCGCTTTGACCGGAACGCTGGCAGCCGTTGCCCCGGCCGGGATGTAGATCAGGGCATCGATGTTCTGCGTGACCAAGTCCTGGACCTGATTGACCTGGGTCGTCGCATCGCCCTTGGCGTCCACCGTGATGACGGCGTAGCCCTGTTCCTTCCCGTAGGCTTCGACCGATTGTTTGATCATGTTGAAGAAGTCGGCCTGCAGGTTGGCGACCGCGAGGCCGATTGTCTTCTTGCCCGAGCCGCGTCCGCAGGCCCCGTTGGCGGCAACTGCAGCGATCAGACCTATCAAGGCCGCGGACCTGCCCACTCTCGACATGAATCCCCCTGACTCAACGAACCTTCCGTGTGTTCGAATCGAGAGCCACCGCCAAGACGATCACCACGCCGATGACCACCTGTTGGACGAACGGCGAGACCCCCGAGAGGTTCAGGCCATTTCGCAGAACTCCGATCGTCAAGACCCCCATCAAGGTGCCCCAGATGGAGCCGGTGCCACCGGACAAGCTGGCTCCGCCGATCACCACCGCCGCAATGGTATCGAGTTCGTAGCCCAGGCCGCCGCTCGGTTGCGACGAGTCCAAGCGGGTGGACATCACCACGCCTGCGAGACCGGCGAGCACGCCGCACGCGGTGTAGACCAGCACAGTGACGCGCTTCACCGGGATTCCCGCCAGCCGTGCCACTTCCGAGTTGCCGCCGATGGCGTAGAGCGCGCGGCCGCCCGCGCGATACTTCATGAACACGAAGGCCGCCGTCGTCAGCACCAGGAACAACGCGACGGTAGCCGAAATCACACCCAGGTACCGAACGACCGACAAATCGGAGAACCAGCCGACATAACCCACGACCTGCGAGCCGTCGGTGACCATGTTGGCCAGTCCCCTCGCCATCGACATGACCGCCAGTGTCGCGATGAACGGCGGCAGATTGACGCGGGTAATCAGCAGCCCTGAAGTCACTCCGCACAAACCGCCGGTGGCCAGGGCGGCGACGATAGCCAGCTGCATGGGGATTCCGTAGACATTGGACAGCCAGCCCATCACCATCATGGAGAGCGCCAGCACCGATCCCACGGACAGATCAATCCCGCCGATGACGATGACGGCCGTCATGCCCAGGGCCATGATCCCTAGAACCGTCAGCTGGTCGATCACGTTCAGCAGATTGCGAATCGTCAGGAACGCATGGGTGGAGAGCCCGAACAGGATGCACAACGCGACCAAGCTCAACGCAGGCGCATAGGCGATGACACGGTCACCCCAGGACAAGGGGTCCGCCCGGAGTGCGTCTTCGGCGGGGTCCGCCAGTGGTGAAGCGGTGCCACTCACGATCGGTCCTTTTTCCGAATTCTCGATGTCACAGGGGCGCGAGCTCGCCGGGCATCCGGTGCACCGCGACACGGCAACCGGCGGCCGGTGCGCCATGGAGCGGCATTCTACTCTCTCGCGCGCCGGCAGCCCAGCGCTGCGGTCGAAGGTGTAGCGAGCACACGGGACACGACCCGGCACGTCAGGCGTGCCATCGCTCGGCGGGGCGCTCTGGAAGACGACTCCGACCTCTGGCAGCGCGATGCTCAGCGAACGCGGCGGCGACCGTTGGCGCCGCTGGTATAATCGCCGGCGTGGTGCAGACGCCGCTCAGCCTCGACACGTCACCGGACATCGAGCGCCGACAGGTCGAATCGTGGCGACAGATGTCGCCGGCGCAGAAGGCCGCGCTGGTGACGGGCCTGACCCGCGCGGCCTGGGAGATGACGTCCGCGGGGGTCCGGCAGCGCCACCCTGGCGCGACGCCTCGCGAGCACTTCCTGCGGGTGGCTGTCATCGTGCTGGGGCCGGACCTGGCGTGCCGGGCCTACCCGGACGCGGCCGCGTTAATCTCCCGATGACGGCGGCCATCGATCCGATCGAGACGGCGCTGCTGGTCGTACGACAGTTGGACGCGCTGCGCATTCCGCACACCATCGGGGGCTCGATCGCCAGCTCCTTCGCCGGCGAGCCCCGCTCCACGATCGATATCGACATCGTCGTCGCCCTCGAGGAGCGGCACGTTGACGCCCTGGTGGCGGCGCTCTCGGCGGAGTTCTACATCGATGCCGAGTCGCTCCGCCGCGCGGTCCGGACGCGGTCGAGCACCAACCTGATTCACCAGGCCACGCAGCTGAAAGTGGACCTGTTCGTCGCTGGCGGCACACCCCTCGATGCTCGCCAACTGGCTCGCCGGATGCCGATCGATCTCGGCGACGGGCGGTGCCTGTACGTCCACCCGCCCGAGGACATCCTCCTGCAGAAGCTGCGCTGGTATCGCCTGGGGGGCGCGGTATCCGACAGGCAGTGGCGCGACATCGCGGCGATCGTCCGCGTTCAGGGCGCGCGGCTTGACCGAGCGTACCTGCGCGACGGCGCAGCTGTTCTCGGCGTCTCCGACCTGCTCGACCGGGCGCTCGGCGAAGCGCCGCCCGAAGGGTGAGTTTCTGCGGCTGCGGAGCCGAAGAAGGTGCGCGGCTGCACCTCGCCGTGGTGGCCGGCGCGAAACCGATCGGGAGGCTGAGGCTGCTGCGGGCCACCGGACAGTAGGGATGCTGCCCATGCGAATCGTCTTCGATCCTGAATTCGAGCTCGGCTGCTGGCCGGGGCCGCTCCGCGGCGGCGAAGCCTCTGCGGGAGAGGACTGGGTGGGGCCGTCGCGCTTCGTCCAGGTGCTCGAGACCGCGCTCGGCCTCGCGGGGCCGCGTCCCACGCAGCGCGAGCGCGCCGCGCGCCTCGTGCCCGCCGTCCGGAAGACCGAAGGCTTCTGGTCGGCGTCGGCGAGCGTGGACCCGTTCGCCGCCGCCCGGCGCCTCTTGCAGTGGCGCGACACCCTCGCGATGGCCGGCTGGCGCGGCGAGGGCAAGCAGCCGCGACTGGCCGCCCTGGCCGGGCTGACGGCCGGCTGCGCGCCGGGCCTGCCCGACCGCCTGCACGCGATCCACGAGGCGCTGTCGCGCCGGCCCGCCGACATCCAGCAGGTGGAGCTGTTCACGCCGAGGACGGACCTCGAGCCGTTCTGGCAACGCACGCTCGCGCTCCTCGAACAGCGCGGGACCCGCGTCACCACAACCGCTCTCGCCGCGTCGGCTTCCACGCCCGCGTCGGATCTCGCGGGCGCGCGTTCGAACGGATTCGCTCCGAAGGGCGATGGCTCGCTGCGCCTGCTTCGTCCCGCCGGTTCGCTGGCCGCGGCGGAGGACGTGGCAGCCTGGCTCGCGTTGCCCTGCACCCCGCCCGACACGCTCATCGTCGGCAGCGACCCCGCCCTCGACGCCGCGCTCCATCGCCATGGCCTGCCCACGACGGGCGCACCTCACGAATTGCGCGACAGCGCGCCGCTCCAGATCCTCCCGCTCGTGCTCGACCTTGGATGGACGCCGCAGGATGCGCAGCGCGCGTACGAGCTCCTCTCGCTGGGATCGGGCCCGGTGCCGGGCGCGGTGGCGGTACGCCTTCGCGAGGCGCTGGCGAAGTGGCCAGCGGTGGACAGCGACGCCTGGCGCGCGGCGCTCGCCGAGGGTCTCCGGGCGATCGAGGATCCCGACCGCCGCGAGCGTGTGAAGGCGCGTCTCGACGTGTTGTGGGATGCCCGCGTAAAGCGAGGCGGCAACTACCCGGCCGCGGAAGTGGCCAGGCGCGGCAGCATGCTCAGGAACTGGCTGGTCGCGCGCGCGGCCGTTGTGGACGATCCCGGCGTGTCCGCCTGGCGGGCCGCGGCGGCCCAGTGCAGCAGCCTGCTGGGCCTGGTGCAGGACTCGGGCCTCGCCGAGCTCAGCGCCGCGCAGCTGCGGCACCTCGTCATCGAGGCCACCGAGAGCGCGGAGGGCGACAGCCCGTTTCCCGCGCAGGCTGGCCTCCACCACGTCGGAAGCCCCGGCGGGATTGGCGGTCCTGCCCGGCTGGTCGTCTGGTGGCGGTTCGACGAGCGCGCGGCGCGGGGAATCACCCGTCTGCCGCTGACGCGCATCGAACGCGATGAACTGCAGTCACTGGGCGTCGAGCTCACCCCTCCCGCCGACCTGGCGGCCGCCGAGGCGCGGCGCTGGCGTCGCCCGCTGAACCAGGCCTGCGACGGCCTGCTGCTCGTCTGCCCCGAGATGGACACGGCAGGCGAGCAACTGCATCCGCACCCCGTGTGGGACGAGGTGGTCTCGCGAGTCGATCCGTCCGTCACGCGGGGCGTAGCGGAGCAGAAGCTGCTGGTGACGTCGCTGGCCGGCGTCGTGCCGCAGCATCAGCGAGAGTTCCTGCCGCTGCCCGCGCCGCGGCGCAACTGGACGCTGCCCGCGGGCCGCATCGCGCGGCGCGACCGGGAATCGCCCAGCAGCGTCGAGACACTGATCGACTGTCCATTCCAGTGGGCCTTGCGCTACGCGGGCCGCCTGTACCCGCCCGACTCGGCGCAGGTGGACGAGGGCACCAGCCCCCGCGTGCTGGGCGAGCTGCTGCACGCCATCATGAACCGCCTGTTCACCGGCTCGCAACGCGACGCGGAGGGTGCTGCGTCCGAGGCCGGCGCGCTCTTCGACCGCGACGGGCCGCGCCTGGTCGCCGCGCTCTTCCTGCCGGGCGCCGACGCCCAGCGCGAACGCGTCCGCCGGGCGGCCGTCCAGACGGCGAGGTCGCTCTACACGCTGATGGCCGACGGCAAGCTGGAGGTGCTGGCCACCGAGCAGGAACGCGTCGGCGACGCGTTCGGCGCGACGCTGGCCGGGCGCGTGGACCTCGTGCTCGGCAATCCGCCACGCATCCTCGACCTGAAGTGGAGCGGCGCGAAGCGCAAGCGCGACGCGCTGAAGGAAGGCACCGCGCTGCAGTTGGCGGCGTATTCGTTCCTGGAGCGCGGACACGACGGCGTGTTCCCGCCCGTCGGCTACTTCGTGATGGACGAGCAGCGGCTGCTGACGACGGAGCCGGCGGCGTTTCCGGGCGCCGAGCGGGTGGACGGTCCGCCGCCGGGCGAGACGTGGCGGGTCGTCGAGAACACGCGTGCCGCCGCGTGGCAGGCGATTGCGGAGGGGCGCATCGAGGCGCCTGGCGCCGGAATGGAGAAAGACGCCAAGCCTCCCAAGGAAGCATGCGTGAAGGACGGGCGCCTGGTGATGCCCGCCAAGTGCGGCTGGTGCGACTACGTCGCGCTGTGCGGCCTGGCGTTCGAGGAGGACGCGTGATCCCTGGTGCCATTCACGTGGTGTCGGCGAGCGCGGGCAGCGGGAAGACGCACCGCCTGGTGGACGAACTCGAGAGGGCGATCACCAGTGACAAGGCCCCGGTGCGTCCCGAGGCGGTCATCGCCACCACGTTCACCGTGAAGGCGGCCGCCGAGCTGCGCGAGCGCGTCCGGTCGCGGCTGCTCGAGGCCGGGCACGTGGAGAAGGCGCAGCGGCTGGGCGCGGCGCGCATCGGCACCGTGAACTCGGTGTGCTCGCAGCTCGTCAGCGACTTCGCGTTCGAGCTCGGCCTGTCGCCCGAGGTGCTGGTGCTCGACGAGCCGGCGGCAAACGAAGCGTTCCGGAGGGCGCTGTCGAGCGTCGTCTCCGAGCGGCGCGACGACGGGGACGCCCGCGTGGTGACGACGGCAAGCGACGCGGGCGCGGCGCTGATGGAGCTGACGGAGCGCTGGCCGGGACTGAGCTGGCTCGAGGACGTGCGGACGATCGCCGCCAAGGCGCGCGAGAACCGGATGTCGCCCGCCGCTCTTCGCGCCTGCGCGCCGCGGAGCGTGGAGGGGCTGCTCGGCTGCTTCGGGCCGGCGGCGAAGGACGGGACCGCGCTCGAACGCGCGCTGGCACAGGCGGCTGCCGCGTTCGTGAAGGGGCCGCTCGACGGAACGAAGAAGACCGCGGGCGTGCTGGCGTTCGCGCGTCAGATCGACAGCCGCCTTCGGGCCGGACGCCCGCTGGCGTGGTGCGACTGGGCGAAGATCGTCACGCAGGAGACGGCGGTGAAGTCGCACGACGCCTACGAGCCCGTGCGCCTGGCCGCGCGCGGCCACGAGCGTCACCCCGCGCTGCGCGGCGAGCTGCGCCGCTGCATCGAGTCGGTCTTCGATCTGGCCGCGCAGGCGATCGAGGCTTACGAGGCGTACAAGCGCGAGTGGGGACTGATGGACTTCGTCGACCAGGAGGTGAAGGCGCTCGAACTGCTGGCGAGGCCAGACGTGCGGGAGATGCTGCGGGAGCAGGTGGACCTCGTGCTGGTGGACGAGTTCCAGGACACGAGCCCGTTGCAGCTCGAGATCTTCCTGGCGCTGTCGAGCGTCGCGCCGCGGAGTGTGTGGGTGGGCGATCAGAAGCAGGCGATCTACGGCTTCCGCGGCACCGACCCGGCGCTGATGGACGCGGCGATCGACGCCGTCGTGTCCGAGTCGGGCGAGGGGGCGCACGAGAGCCTGCGGTATTCGTGGCGGAGCCGCGCCGAACTGGTGCGGCTCACGTCCGACATCTTCGCGCCCGCGTTCGAAGCCCACGGACTGCCGGCCGGGCGCGTCCGGCTCGAGCCCGCCCCGAAGATCGCCGGGCGAACCGACGACCTGGGGCCGGTGGTGGAAGCGTGGGTGCTGGCGACCAAGAACCAGGCCGACGATGCGGCGGCGGTGGCCGCGGCGACGCGCCAGCTGCTGGCCGATGACGGCGTGCGGGTGCGCGACGAGGTGACGGAGGAGGAGAGGCGTGTCGCGCCGCGTGACGTGGCGATTCTCTGCCGGAGCGGCGACAGCTGCGCCAGGGTGGCGGGTGCGCTCGAAGCCGCCGGCATCCGCGCCGTGCGTCCGCGCCTCGGACTGGTGAAGACCCCCGAGGCGCGGCTCGTTCTGGCGGCGCTTCGCCTGTGGGTCGAGCCGCGCCAGGCGCTGGCGTCCGCGGAAATCGGACGGCTGCTCACCCGTCCCGACGCGGCCGACGACTGGTTGAACGCGGTGATCGACGCGCCCGGCACGGCCTACACGGACCAGGCCGAGGTGGAGCGCGTCGCGCAAGCCAGGGCGGCCCTGCCGCTCGCCGGGCCGCTCGCCGCGTTCGACGCGGCCATCGAGGCCGCCGGCGTGCGCGAGACGTGCCTGCGGTGGGGACGCTCGCCGCAGCGCCTCGCCAACCTCGACGCGCTGCGCGCGTTCGCCCATCGCTACGTCGCCACCAGCGGGGCCGAAGGGGAGGCGGCGACGGTCGCGGGGCTGGTGGCGCACCTGGGTTCGCTGGCGGATGACGAGGCGGACGAGCAGGCGACGTTGAGCCGCGAGGACGCGGTGACCGTCGGCACGCTGCACAGCGCGAAGGGCCTGGAGTGGCCGGTGACCGTGCTCCACGCGATCGACTCGGGCTGGAAGCCGAGTGCGTTCGGCGTGCACGTGGTCGGCGACCGCGAGCAGTTCGACTTCGAGGACCCGCTCGGCGGCCGCTGGATTCGGTACTGGCCCGACCCCTACACGCCCGAGCGGCGTCCGCCGAAGTGGGAGGGCAGGACGGAGATGCACGATCGCGTGCGCTCGGGAGCCGAGCACCGCGAGGCGGCGCGGCGGCAGAACCGCGAAACGCTCCGGCTGCTGTATGTCGGATGGACGCGGGCGCGCGACCGGCTCGTCCTGGCCGGGCGGGCGGGCAAGGTGATCGGCGACACGCTGGGACTGCTGGAGGACGAGCAAGGACTGTCGTTGCTCTGCGAGCCCGAGGCCGAGTGCGTGTGGGCCGGGCGGAGCGTGGCCGTGAAGATCCGCGAGGTCGGGCCGGCGGAGTCCGTACCGGGCAGACCCGAGGCCGGTCTCGGCTACGACGCCGCCGGGCCGCGCGAGTTCCCGCCGGCGACGCGCGTCGTGTCGTCCGTCGCGGTCACCGGCGCGCTCGGCGAGGCCGAAGTGCTGACGGCCGTGCCGTTCGTGCAGCTGCCGGTGGACTGGGCCGCGCTGGGGAGTGCCGTGCACGCGTTCTTCGCGGGCGACCGTCACGGCCTCGACGGCCGGCCCGCCATGGCGGAGGAACTGCTGGCTCGATGGGGTGTGCAAGGCTCGATGCGCGCCGACGCACTGCTCGCGGCGTCCGACGCGCTTCGCGCCTGGGCGTCACGCCGCTGGCCGCACGCCGCGTGGCATCGCGAGTGGCCCGTCCGCGCCCGCGAGGCGAACGGCACCGAGTTGACCGGCTACGCCGACCTGGTCTTGATGGACGAGGACGGCTTCGTGCTGGTGGACCACAAGTGCCTGAGCGGCACGCGGGACGAGGCGCTGGCGGCCTGCGCCGAGTACGCCGGCCAGCTCGCGGCCTACGCGGACGTGATCGCCGGGGCCACTGCCCGGCGCTGCGGCGGCTGCTTCATCCACCTCGTCACCCAGGGCGTCGTCGTCGAGTGCGGGCAGAGCTGTTCCCTATCCCGTCGGCGGCCGCGATGGGCAGTCTCACGGTGAGGCAGTGGATGCCCGGCCGGCGGCGCCTGCTCGACGGGCGACCATCGCGGTGGCCAGAGGCACCAGGACTGCGGTGACGACGACGCAGGCGGCAACCAGGACGGTCGCTTGCCTGGCGGCCGCTGCGTACGCGGGGTTGGCCGTCGCGACGATCACCGGTACGGCGGCAGCGTTGCCGGCGGTGCTGGCAGCCGCTACGCCGGCGACACCGTTGCCCCCGCTCAGGCGATCGACGAAATACAGCGGGACCCCGGTCAGGACGACGGTCGCGACGCCCATCCCCACCCCCAGCAGGCCCGCCTGCCACACCTTGCCCAGGTCGAGTCCGGCACCCAGCGCAAAGGCGAAGAACGGAATCAAGACCGGCGTCGCCAGGCCGAGGAACTCGCGCATCTCCCTGTCCAGATTGCCGACCAGCATGCCCACCACCAGCGGCAGGATGGCGCCGAGCAGCGTCTGCCAGGGAAACGTCGACAACCCGGCAACACCCAGTGTCACCATGGTCAGGAACGGCCCCGACTCCAGTGACATGACCGAGTAGGCGCCGACGTCCACGGGTCGGCCGTACTGACCCATGAGCGCCATGTACAGGCCGCCGTTGGTGTCGTTCATCGCGGCCACGACCGCCAGGGTGGAAACCCCCGCGAACAGTCCCGCCGACACCGGCGCTTCGCCCAGGTAGCGGCCAAGGACCACGCCCACGACCGTCGCCGTCCCCACCTTCGTCAGCAGCAGCCGGCCGCCCTTCTTGAGCACCTGCGGCGTCGATTTCAGGTCGATGGACGCTCCCATGCAGACGTAGAAGACGGCCAGGATGGTGAGTGCTCCCGAGAACAGCGCTCCTGTGAACGAACCGAAGAATCCTTGCGCGCCAGGAAAGAAAGTCGTGGTCAATGCGCCGACGAGCAGCGGCACCACCATCATTCCTCCGGGAACGCGCTCGATGGACCGCTTGATCGGAATCTGAGGGACTGGCATCTTCGGCGGCAGAATCAGGAGGCGCGACGCGTCAGGGGGAAGGCGACGGCCAGAATGTCCTGGCCGTCCGGCGGACCGGCTCGTCCGCCGGCGGCGTCAGCCAATCAGCTTCTTCAGTCCTGCATACGACTCCCGCGTGCACTCCATCGCAGGCTTGCCGTCGGGATAGACCTCCTGCTCGACCACGACCCACTGGGTGCCGCCCACCGCGGCGCAGGCCGCGTAGACCGACTTCCAGTCCACGGAGTCCTGCCCCAGGATCGCCCGGCGTCCCGTCTCCTCCTTCTTCACCGTGGGCTTGAAGTGCACGGACTTCGTGCGGCCGGGGTACTTCTTCACGTACTCCACCGGGTCGAACCCGGCGGCGAAGGTCCAGCCGCAGTCCTGCTGCAGGATCACGTCCTTGGTCGTCCGCTCGGCGAACAGGTCCCAGAACGTCTTGTCGCCGTCCATCTTGAACTCGTTCTGGTGGTTGTGGTACCCGCATGCCATCTTGTGCGGCTGCAGCGCGGCGGCGATCTCGTTGAACCTGTCCGCGAGCGCCCTGCACTTCTCGGGGTTCGTGAAATCCGGATGGCTCGGGACGACCAGGAACCGGCAGCCGATCGCCTGGTGGAAGTCGATCGTCCGCTTCAAGGCGTCCCCGAGGAGCGTGTCCAGGGAGACATGGGTGCCCGCCGCCTGGAGGTGCAGCGCGTCGAGGCGCTTGCGCAGGTCGCCTGGCCGGTCCGCGTAGCCGTAGTAGCCGGCGAACTCCACGCCGGCGAAGCCCATCGCCGCCACCTGCTCGAGCGTCGCGTCGAAGTTCGCCTGGCAGTCGGCGCGGACGGAGTAGAGTTGCAGCGCGACCGGGATCTTGGAGGCCGCCCTCAGAGAGGCAGCGAGCGGCCACGCCACCGTCAGGGGCGCGGCCAACTCGAGGAACGACCGGCGTGTGAGGGCATCGCTGGTTTTCGATGGACCTGGCATGTTCACTCCGTGGTCTGCAGGTTGAAGGAATCGACGGCATTATAGGCCGAAAGCCCGGCCCGCATCACTTTCGTGCGAACCTGGCCGGACGGATCGGCCGCGCGCGTGTCACTGCTTCTGCGCTTTGCCGAACACCTCCACGATGGTGGCCGTCACGTTGGCGACGTTCTTGAACGTGTGCTTGGCGGTGCCTTTGAAATGGAGCACCTGACCCGGTTCCACGTCGATCGGGGGTTCCCCCTCGAAGGTCAGGACCAGCTTTCCCGTGACGAGCGTGAACACGATCCACTTGACGTTGTCGTGCGAGTGCATACGGCGCGTGGCGCCCGGTTCGGCATAGTCACGCAGCACCGAGAACTCGGGTTGATCCATAACCACCATCGACGAGATGCCGGGATCTCCCGCCACCGGGCGAGCCTTTTCCGCACCTCCGACAGCCTGAGCCCAGCCCGCTGGCGCCAGCACGGTCAGCACGGCGGCCAGGGCAAGCAGGCCGACCGGATACCGGATCCAATTCCTCATGAACCACCCTCCTTCAGGGACCGCAGGAGTCCCGCGCTCTGAGTGCTCCCTCGCCTCGTGCCTCGCGTCTCAGTCGATGTCCCCTTCGTGCCCGATCACCGTTGGGCCTGACGACGTAGCGCTAAGCGCTGGAAACCCCGGCGATGAAATCGGCCACGTAGCGCTCGATCTGGGCCGGCGGCAGGTTGTAGCGGGCGACCGAGTCCGGCAGGCCCAGGTTGCCGCTGATGACGAAGGCGCGCAACCCCGCCTGGGCCAGGCGTTTCGCCTGCGCGACGCTGAGCCCGCCGACCACCTGCACCGGCGCGGTCTTGCCGACCCGTTCGAAGACGGCGCGGGCCACCTCGCCGAGATAGTCGCGCTCGATGAGTGCCGGATCGGCGCGCCGCGCGTCGACCTGCAGGTGAATGCCGACCCCGTCCACGCCGGCATCGAGCATGCGAAGCGCGACGTCGACGGCCTGCGCGGCCGGGCCCTGGTGCGGAAGCATGATGTCGGAGAAGGCGAGCCGCGGCAGTTCGGGGCCTGCGCGCCTGAACTCGTTGCGCGCAGCGCAGATCGCCTTCGCCGTCTCCACGCCGGCGAGCGCAAGGAAATCCACGATGTTGCCGCCGCCCGCATAGACGGTGCGCGCCTCGCCGCCTCCGCCGTCCATCGTCTTCATGTCGGCCAGCAGGAGGGCGTCGGGGAACTGCCGGCGGAAGGCCGGCACGACGTTCGCGACGCCTTGGTTCTTGAGCAGCGGCGTCCCCATTTCGACGATGTTGACCCCGCCCGCCAGCGCCGCACGGGCAACCGCGAGGCCCTGCTCCACGTTGGCCACGTCGACCGAAATCTGGAACATGAAGCGGGTTCGGAACCGATCGAGCACGCGGGCGGAAGCCGCGTGGGTCTCCTTCGCCACTTGCTGGGCCCGAGCGTAGGTGGGCCGGATCATCTCGCAGGTGGCGGCGGCCGTCAGGCCGCCCACCGCGAGCCTGCCCGCGCCGCCGAGAAACGATCGCCGGTCGATGTGTCCGTGCCGGCAGTCTTGCGGAAGATCGAAGGCCTGCCTACTCGCCACGATCGCACCTCCTTGGGTGATGTGAGCCACATCTCAACGTCTGACGTCGACGGCCTCCTCGAGGTCCGGATTTGGGAGGAGCGCATGAGCGCCTCGCAAGTAAGCGCGGCTCATTGGCGGATCGGCCAAGCGAGCGATGAAAATGTACCGCTCATTTGTCCGATGCGAAGGGGTTTTCAGGGTCCGAGGCAACGGCGACGATCGCACACCGCCCGAGGCCGCGAGTGGCGGGGTCGGGCTCTGGGGCGGACTGTGTCTACCCACGCCCTCCCCGCCCCGCGCCGCCGCGTCGACCCGCGTTCGCGGGCATGAGCGACACGAGCTTCTCGTCCTGAAGATTGCGGGATCCGGAGACCGTGTCGAAGACCATGACCTGCGGGTCCTGCGGCGTGTAGGGCTTCCACACGAGCCCCGGCTGGCCAGGATTGCCCGTGCGGGCGAAATTGACCCACGCCCGGGAGACCTTGTCCTGCAGCGCGAGCGCGGCCGGCGTGTCGCCGGTGGCGATCCGGCAATGAGGCTCGGTCACGTTGTGAAAAGCGAAGACGATCTCGCAGGTGTGGAAAGCCGTCTGGCCGCCATTGACCGGGTATTCCCAGGTGAAGATGTAGTTGTAGACGGGCGTCTTGCCCTTTTCGAGCTTGCGGGCAAGCGTCTGCCTGGTGCCGGGCTGAGAGGTGGCGGCGTAGAACAGCACGTCCTGGATCTTCTTGCCGGGGAAGACCTTCCTGAACTCGGCGACAATCTCCTCCTTCTTGGCGCCGTATGCGGCGGTGAGATTGTCATCGACTTCCTTGGGGCTCCACTCGTTCTTGCGGAACTCGCCTCTCTGGAGCGTGCCGACGAACTCGCTGAAGACGGTGCCGTTGATGAGAGGAATGGTCTCGGCCCAGTCGCAGAACTCGCGCATCACGTAGGTGTCGTCGGCGATGACGTCCCCGATGCTCACCCCCCGGCCGAGCTCCTTTCCGACCGCCTGGGCCGCGGCGGTCGCGCCGGCCAGCAGCTCCTGGTAGTTCAGCTTCTTGAGCGTGTCAATCTGGCTGCCGTCGAGGCCGAGGTTCTTGAGCGTCGCGGCGGCGAGCATCTGGTGGTCCTTGATGCTCCTGGCGGGATCGCTGGTGCGGTAGTTCAGGCCGCCTCCGCTTTGGGCGATGACCTTGTGGAAGAGGCCCTTCGCTGCCGGAATGTGCATCAGGCGGACGACTTTGCTGCCGCCGCCGGACTGGCCAAAGATGGTGACGTTGCCCGGATCGCCGCCAAAACTCGCGATGTTCTCGTGGACCCACTGAAGGGCGGCCACCAGATCGGCCATGCCGGTTTGCCGGGAGTTCGCATACTCGGGACCGTAGGCCGAGAGATCGAGGGTTCCCAGGATGTTCACCCGGTGATTCACGCTGACGACCACGACGTCGCCGAACTCGCTGAGGTTCTTGCCGTCGTAGGCGTAGGACTCCATCGACGAGCCATTGATGAACTGACCACCGTGCATCCAGACCATGACCGGCTTCTTCACGTTCGCGGCGGTGCTTGGGGTCCAGATGTTCAGGACCTGGCAGTGATCGTTCTGCAGCCAGTAACGGTGCGGGAAGACGAACTCGTCGACGCCGGGCGTGTTCATCGTCGGGATCGGGCACACCGGTCCCCATGCCTGCGCGCGCTTTACGCCCTCCCAGGGCTGAACGGGCTTGGGCTGCTCGAAACGGTCTGCGTCCGCATAGGGGATCCCGAGGAAGGTGATGGTCTTGCCGTCCCTGAAACCGGCCAGCGTGCCGCCTTTGACCTGGACGACCGGCGGGTGGAGGTTGGGGGGCTCCACCCGTCGTGCGCCTGCGGGAGCAGGCTGCGAACCCGCCTCCGCGGCCTTTGGCTTTTCCTGCCCAAAGGCCCTGCCCGGTTGCAGCGCCAATCCGGCGAGTGTGCCGCCCACCAAAGCCGTGCTCCTGCCCAACAGTTTCCGGCGATTCATCTTCTCCACGATTTCTCCTTTGGGCGTGGCCGGCACGCCTTCTCCCGAACCCCGATCCAGGTCGCCGCCACGGTCGGCCGATTGTATCGCTGGAGTCCCAGGCAGTGGTGGAGATTCGGCAGGCCATGAGGCTGGAGGAGGGGAGCGCTCATCGGGCTTCGTTCCGTGAGTTTCTGTCGGCGGCCGTCGATGCTGTCATTCGGCCCCTGGAGGAACCGACTCCACGGGTGGGGCCGGACCGGAAACCAGCACGGCACCGCCGCTGGTGGGGCTCAAGGTGATAACGAGGACGCTTTGGCGAGTCGTCGCCTCTGCCAACTGGGCGGTCTCAGGAATCGTCGGCGGTTCGCTCTTGGGCCTTGGCGGGCATGGACTTCAGGCCTCGGCACGCTGTGTCTCGCGAAACATGTGTTTGTTGAGACGCAGGGGACGGAACGCACGCGCACACGGCGCTCAGTCCGATCAGGGGCCACCACCGCGGTGGCCCTTGGTGTGCCGTGGAGCCCCGCCGCTTCACTTGGACCATCGAAGACGCAGAAGTGGTGAACGGCAGGAGCACCACCGAGTTAGCTACGTCGTACATTTCGGCAAGCGAACCTACTTCCTGCGTCCCCTTTCACGAACAGGTCGAGACTCGACGATCTCCTCCAGCCGTCGCCATGCTTCGCGCTTTCCGATGGTCTGGATTCCCGCCAATGCGGAAAGCGTCGTCTGACGCATCCGAATACGACCCTCCCTACTTGCCCACTGCACCACCGCCTGTCCACTCACCCCGAGCAGCTTCCCAAACTGCACCTGTGTCACGCCGAGGCGGGACCGGAGCTTCTTGAGACTCTTCGAGGTAGGCCGCAGCGTCGCTGCTCTCTCCGTCGCTTCCTCGGTCTTTTTGACCGCCACGAACGGCCTCATGATCTTCACCAACTCACGACTAGTGCGAGTCAGTGCGGCCACCTGGCGGCGCAGGTCTGTGACGGTTCTCTTCAGGCGAACATTTTCACGCCTGACAGGGCTCAATTCCGCCCTTACCTGTCTCTTGGCAAGTCGCTGAATCTCTTCCCGGAGCATCTTGGCAATACTTGGCATGTACAAGTCCTCGCTGCTGGCCACCAGAGAGCGGTCTTTACGATGACTGTTACCAGTATTGTCCGTTGATCCAGGAATTGCCACCGCCACCTTCACGGGGAACGGACACCGCATGTGGGACAAGGCGGTGGTTCCGGGACACAGCTTCATCGCGCCGTATGCCCGACGAGGGCTTCAGCGCGAGACAGGGAGCATCGCGCCGAGGATCTGTCCAGTGGACAGTCGGTAGCCCACTTCGACGGCAACACGGGTTCGGACTCCCAACGGGAACCTCCGTCGCAGCATAGCGACCGTTCTCGCGCGAGGTCAGACGCACGGCGTGATGGTCCGATGCGAGAAAGGAAGGGCCACCGTCCGACCGGCGTCCGCCGGTCCGGAATACGACCTGGGCAGCGGCACGCACGCTACCCGCCTCGGTGGAACACCAAGCACCCGAGGGTACCGATGACGCCCAAGGCGAATGCAGGCAGCGAGGCGAGAGCGAGCAAGAAGAAGACCGGCTCTTCCACACCCAACACGCTCCCGACTACATTGTGCAGGACCACTGAGACCGGCAATGACAACACGGCGACCGCAGCGAGCCAGGCAAACTTGAACAGCCAGGGCGCGTTGCGGGGGCCTCCTCTCGACACGATGTAGACGGATGGGACGGCCAGGGCCAGCAGAATGGGCAGTGCCAGAACGAGCGGTGGTCTCATTCGCGTAGCCTCCTTGGTCGCGATCTGACGAAGTCGCTGGCGGACGTTACGGCCGTCTAGGTGAGACTCTCTAAGTGAGACTCTAAGTGAGACTCTTCCCTCAGCGTCCAGCCGGCTGATGCTACAATCCGCCTGTCACGGGTCGCCGTCCACGCTCTCCCGGAGGGTCCCATGCCCCTCGCGTCGGGAACGCGCCTCGGGCCGTACGAGATCCTCACCGCGATCGGCGCCGGCGGCATGGGCGAAGTCTACAAGGCCCGCGACACGCGCCTCGATCGCAGCGTTGCCATCAAAGTCCTTCCCCCCGACGTCAGTGCCGACCCGGACAGGCGCGCGCGCTTTGAGCGCGAAGCGAAGACCATCGCCGGCCTGAGTCATCCGCACATCTGCACACTCTTTGACGTGGGCGAGCATGACGGCTCGACCTACCTCGTGATGGAGCACCTCGCGGGCGAGACGCTCGCGCAGCGCCTGGAGAAGGGCGCATTGCCGCTGGCGCAGGCGCTGACGATCGCCACCGAGATCGCGGATGCCCTCACGGCCGCCCACCGGCAGGGCGTGATCCACCGCGACCTCAAACCCGGCAACGTCATGCTGACGAAGGGCGGCGCGAAGCTGCTGGACTTCGGCCTGGCCAAGTTGAAGCCGCCGCCCCTGACGACGGAGGTCGGGGCCTCGGCGCTCTCCACGCAGGCGCCCGCAACGAGGGCGGGTACGGTGATGGGCACGGTGCCGTATATGGCACCGGAGCAACTCGAGGGTAAGGAGACCGACGCGCGCACAGACCTGTTCGCGTTCGGGTGCGTGCTCTATGAGATGCTCACCGCGCGGCGCGCGTTCGGCCGGGACACCCAGGCGAGCGTGATCTCAGCGATCATGGCGGGCGAGCCACCGCCGCTGTCCTCGCTGCAGCCGCTGACGCCGCCGGCGCTGGACCGCCTGGTGCGCCGCTGCCTGAAGAAGGATCCGGACGACCGCTGGCAACACGCGGCGGACGTCGCCGAGGAGTTGCGCGGCATTTCGCAGGACGCGGTCGCGCCTGCGTCGGGTCGGACACCGTTGCGCGCCCGGCGCGCCTGGATCTTCCAGGCCGTCGCTCTGTCGGTCCTCGTAGGCGCGATCGCTATTGGGACAACTGTTTACTTCTCCAGAGGTTGGGGCGATGAGGCCGTCGATTCGATTGCCGTGTTGCCGTTCGTCAACGTGAGTGGTGATCCCGAGACCGAGTACCTGAGCGAAGGCATCCCTGAGAACCTCAACGGCACCCTGACGCAATTGCCTAATCTGAGAGTGTTGCCGCCTAGCATGGTGGTTCGCTTCAAGGGGAAGGCAATCGACGTCGAAAAGGCAGGAAGGGAGCTGAAGGTCCGGGCGATCGTCACAGGCAAGATCGTGCTACGCGGCGACTCTCTGAGTGTTTCCGCCGAACTGACGGATGTACAGAACGTCTCGCTGCTCTTGGGCAGGACTTATAGCGGAAGACTCACCTCCATCCTGGCCCTGCAGGAGGAGATCGCCACCGGTATCGCACAGCGGCTGCGGCCCCGGCTGACGGCTGAAGGAAAGGCGCGACTGGCTACGCAGGCCACGAAAGACAATGAGGCGTATCAGCTCTACTTGAAGGGCCGCTACCACTGGAACAAGAGGACTCTCGACAACCTGGAAACGGCGATTACCTTCTTCAGGCAGGCTGTGGAAAGGGACCCTGGATACGCCCTGGCTTATGCGGGCATGGCCGATTGCCAGAGTCTCCTGACCTACTACGGTGGTCCTCCCCCAGGGAAGTCTTTTCCGCTGGCGAAGGAGACAGCACGTCTGGCACTTCGCTTGAACGCCAACCTCGCCGAACCGCACGCAGCCCTGGCCTATGCCGCCACTCGCTATGATTGGGATTGGAGCGAGGCGGAGAGAGATACAAGATCGCGATCGGGCTCGACCCGAAGTATGCGACAGCCCATCAATGGTACGGCGAGTACCCTGACGGCGATGGGTCGGTTTGAAGAGGCCATCGCTGAAACCAAACGAGCCGCAGAATTGGAGCCGTTTTCACTGATCATCAACGCGGCAATGGCGCTCCCTTACGTCTACGGGCGGCGTTTCGACGAGGCAGTCGAAGTAGCCCGACGGTCTCTCGAGTTGGAACCCAGCTTTCCCTTGGCGCACAGGTTCCTTGCGCGAGGCTATCTAGAAAAGGGGATGTATCAGGAAGCGCTGGAAGAATCGACGCGGGCGTTTGAACTGTCAGGAGAGAGTCCCAGCTACCGCTTGTGGCTCGCCTACGCGTATGCAGTAGCAGATAGAAGAGCGGAGGCTCAGAGTGCACTGCAAAGTGCGGGCGAGACCTCACATGGAAGGTACGTAACCCCCTATGGCTTTGCACAGGTCTTTGCTGGCCTCCATGAGCCTGACCGAGCTTTGGGATGGCTGGAGCGGGCTTACGAACAACGCGATGAGTTGCTCATGTTCCTGAAGGTCGATCCTACCTTCGACCACCTCCGGTCGGCCCCGCGCTTCCAGGCGCTGCTCCGGAAGATGAACTTCCCGTCGTAAGGTATCAGGGGAGGACCATCAGGGCTCGTTCTACGTTCCTGGAGACCCGCACGAACGGCACGACGACCGGGTCCGCGCCAACTGGCTGGCGACCATAGCGGGTCAGAATCCGTCTCGGGAAACAACTGATCACAGGGACAGCGCAGCATAAGAAGTTGCTCCGGATTCCCGCGACGTTTGTGGCGAAAGTCGGAAGGCGTGCACTGGGGATTTCCGAGACGGTCCCCTTGCATCTCAGTCTGGGCCCAAAGCCGGCTGGTGTTCAGGCTGCCACGACGCTGATGCGAGCTGAACGCCGGGAGCGGGGCTTGCGGCTGATCACGATCCGCACGTCCTGGTCGAGCGCGGTCACGAAGGTCATCAGCCGTTCGACCGAGAACCCGGCGATCTTGTAGTGCCGAAGGGCCGACACCTTCGGTTGCGTGACGGTCAGAGGCGTTGCGGTTTCCGCCTGCGTGAGCTTGCGCCGCTCCACGATCTCGTTGAGGGTGAAGGCCAGCCGAAGCTTGTCTGACGCTCGGCCGACGCGAACACATAGAGGTGCGCGTAGAGCACCGCACTTCAGGCTCACTTCGCAGGAAAACGCGCCTCAATTTCCCCGACGTCGTATAGGCAGTCCGCACCAAAGCCGGCGGACGGCAGGCGCCGTATACTCTCCCTGGCGGACTTCGAGCGGGACCCGAGGCTGACGACGCGTCCCGATGATCTTGGCCGGCGTGACCTCGGCTCTCGTGACCGGGAGGTGATCGATGCGGATTGCGACAGGCAGTTGGCAGGCGGCGGCGTCCCTGGTGTGCGCCCTCGTGGCTGCCTCGGTTGTCGGTCCGGCCGCCGGGCGACAGGCCGGGCGCGCCCCGCAGGGCACGGCCGTCCTGCCCGACACGCCGATGACCTTCGGTGCGTTCACCGCGACCTTCGGCCGTGACGGCACGTTCGCGCTCGAGGGAGAGGGGTGGCCTGCGGTCAAGGGCGCGTGGAAGGCTGCCGGCGATGCCATCGAGTTGACGACGCCGGGCGGCGGGGAGGGGTGTGAAGGGCCGGGCCGATACGGCTATCGGCTCGAGGGGACACGGCTCACGCTGTCGCTGCGGTCCGACGACTGCGCGACGCGCAAGCTGATACTCGACGGCAGCGCCTGGATGCCAGCGGGAACGGTCATCGCGCCTCCCCCGCGGCGCATCGTCCGGACCGCGGGCGCGACGCGCGCAGCCCTGCCGGCCGCGTCACCCGCGACAGGCAGCTGGCCGTCGTTTCGAGGCGTCCAGGCGGCCGGCGTGGCCGATGGCCAGCACCTCCCAGACCGCTGGGACGTCGCGACGGGCGAGAACATCCTGTGGCGCACGGCGCTGCCGGGTCTCGCCCATTCGAGCCCGGTGATCTGGGGCGAACGCCTGTTCGTGGTCACGGCGATCAGCAGCGACTCGAAGGCCGGGTTTCGCAAGGGCCTGTACGGCGACGGCGACGCCTCCACCGACCGGTCGCGCCACCGCTGGGTGGTGATGGCCCTCGACAAGCGGACCGGCAAGACGCTGTGGGAGCGGACGGCGGCCGAAGGCGAGCCGCTGAACAAGCGCCACGTCAAGAACACGTACGCGAGCGCCACGCCGGCGACGGACGGCCGCATCGTTGTCGCGTGGTTCGGATCGCAGGGCGTGGTGGCGTACGACGTCAACGGCACGCTGCGCTGGAAGGTAGACCTCGGCCGGCTCGATCTGGGCGCCTACGACATCCCGTCGGTCGAGTGGGGACCGGCGAGCTCGCCCATCATCTGGCGCGACCTCGTCATCCTCCAGGTCGACACGCAGGCCGACTCGTTCGTCATCGCGTTGAAGATGGACACCGGCGAGACCGTGTGGAAGACGCAGCGCGACGAACTGCCGTCGTGGGGCACGCCGACCGTGGCGGAGACCTCGACGGGCCCGGTCCTCCTCACCAACGCGTCGAAGTTCATCCGCGGCTACGATCCGCGCACCGGCCGGGAACTGTGGCGGCTCGGCGGCAGCTCCAAGATCACCGCCCCCACGCCGTTCGTCGCCGGGGACCTCCTCGTCTTCGCCAGCGGGCGCGCCCCCGAGCGTCCGATCTTCGTCGTCCGGCCCGGGGCCCGGGGCGACCTGACGTTGCGGGACGGGAAGACGAGCAGCGACGCGGTTGTGTGGAGCCGAGAGGGCCGCGGGTCCTACATGCCGACGCCGCTCGCGTACGACGGGCTGCTGTACGTGCTCGGCAACGCCGGTGTCCTGGACGCGTATCGGCTGAAGACCGGCGAGGAAGTGTATCGGCAGCGCCTGCCGGTGATCGGAAGCGGCTACAGCGCCTCGCCGGTTGCGGCGGACGGCAAGATCTACCTGTCGAGCGAGGACGGCGACATGCTCGTCGTCGCCGCCGGACCGGAGTTCAAGGTGATCGCCGCCAACGCGCTCGGGGAGCCGCTCATGGCCACGCCGGCGCTCTCGGAGGGCGTGATGTACGTGCGTTCATCGTCCGGGACGCTGTTTGCGATCGGCAACCGCCGCTGACGCACTCTGGCTCACCGGCAACATCGGCCCTGCCTCGATGATGCGCTGAACGTCCGGCTGCGCAGGATGCGTCGGCTGACAGTGCGGCTGCCCGAAACCGCGCGAGCGACGCGGCCGAGCGCGGCGATTCTCGTTCACGACCCGCTGAACAGCAACAGGTTCGTCGCCGTGCTTCCGACGGGGAGTTTGACGACATTCGGGGTCGCCGCTCGACGAATCGCCTGGATGACGGCTGCGGGCGAGGCGTCCCGATGCGTGGCCAGGTAGGCCGCCGCAACCCCGGCAGCGAACGGAGCGGCAAACGAGTCGCCAGCGGCTGGGCAAGCCGGCTTGCATTCGACGGATTCCGGGATCGTGTACGGATTGCCGTTTGTCGATAATCCTGCGCCCACGAGTCCCTTTGCCGGAGCAAACACGCCCAGGCTCGGTCCGTACTCGGTGGCGAGCGGATTGTCCGAGCTGTCTGTCCCCGCAACCACGAGCGCCTCGCCAGGGATCTGTGGGCCCCAGTGGTCCTCCACGCGTCCGCCGGTGCCGCCCGACAAGGTGTACAAGAAGCCGTGATGAGCGATTGAGCGGTGAATCGCGGCGAGAACGCTCCGATCGCCCACGACGAAGCTCAGGTTCACGACCGCCGGCTTCCGGCCGTTCGCGTTGATCCAGTTCACAGCCGCTTCGATCGCCGGTCCGTTGTGGTGTTCGCCGCAGGCGGGTCCATCTTTGCCCTGCGCTCGCAACGAGAAGATGCGTGCCGTCCTCGCGACGCCGCACGTCTTGCCGGCAGCGTAGCTGGCGATGTGGGTGCCATGCCCGTCGTAACCATCGTCGTACGTCTCCGGCGACGATGTTCTCACCGTGCCCGTGCAGAAATCACCAACGTATGTCACGCGGCTGTTGTTCCCTTGGTCGTCGGTAAAATCCGGATGGTTGCGAACGACCCCGGTGTCGATGATGTAGATACTCACCGGAGCGGTATCCGCGGTCGCGCCAGCGTGGTAACGGCCATCGAGCGGCAAGGCGCGTTGATCGAGGCGATCGAGGCCCCAATTCCGAGGGGTGGTCTGGGTCGCGATGCGCGTCGGCTGGCTGCTCCCCAGCATCGCCGCGCACAGGGCCCACGATATCCAATACTGCTTCGCTACCGCCATGGCTCACCGATGCCGCTGTCGGCACCACCGCTGTGGTCTCGATTCCCAATGTTCAAGATGAGCCACGCCGCATCGGCTCTCGCGAGGTGCCCCGTGGCCTGACACCAGCGCGGCCACAGGGCTGATTATGCCCTTTCCGCCTCGCGAGGACGTTGACGAAACGGCGGGGAAGCATGGCCGCGGCTCCTGCAAGCTTCGCTTCCCCGGCGGAAGACAGCCTGCATGTGGAGCCAACGGTCTCGAACAGAGCCAACCGTGGTCGGCAAGCGGGGGAGTGCGCAGGTTTCGCCACACGAATTGGCAGGTCATCTCACCAGCCCATGCACGGTGGACTGGGCTGGCTGCCAAGCCGTAGCTCGTTCGCTGGCAAGCAGAGGTCCTCCTTCGCAACGCCTCCAGCTGAAGACTCTGAAGTGGGGACGTGGCGCCCTCTTGACGCGCCGAACCCGAGGTCCGCGGTCAGCGCCATCATGATATACTCAACTGAGTGTATATCCGCCAGGGGAGGGTGTCTCATGCAGGTTGCGAAGTGGGGGAACAGTCTCGCAATACGGCTGCCCGCGGCGGTCGTTGAGGCGTTGGAACTGAAGGAGGGCGATCAGATCGAGATCGTGGTTGCCGGCGATCGGGCCTTCGGTGTGAGCCGGGACCGGCGGGCGGCAAGGGCCATTGAACGCCTCCGGCGACTACGCCGTTCGCTCCCAGAGGGATTCACGTTCGACCGTGAATCGGCGAACGCACGATGAGCGACAGGGTCTTCCTCGATACCAACATTCTCCTGTACACCATCGGGCAGGACGATGTGCGGACTCCCGTCGCTGAGGCACTGGTCCAGCAGGGAGGCATTGTCAGCGTCCAGGTCTTGAATGAGCTGGCTTCGGTTGCGCATCGCAAGCTCAAAATGTCCTGGCAGGACACGACTCGCGCGCTGCAGGCGTTGAGGATCCTGTGCCCATCCGTGGTCCCAATGACAGTAGAGACGCATGACGCAGCGCTCCGACTGGCAGCGCATCATGGGTTTCACATCTACGACGCTCTCATTGTCGCGACTGCCCTCGAAGCCGCCTGCAGCACGCTCTACTCGGAGGATATGCAATCCGGACAGGTCATCGGCGGCCGCCTCACGATTCGCAATCCGTTTGCCGCGTGAAAGCCCGCCGGGGGTAAGCAGAGAGAAGCTCGGGCAGCTGGACCGCCTGCCGAGCCGAAACTCGCCGAGCAGGCGCGGCTCACGCCAGCTCAGCCGGCCGGATGGCTTCGCCGATTCCCCACCGCGCGCGCCACACCTTCGCTCTAGAATCAAGAGTATCGGGTTTTCACCGTCGTCAACCATTGTCGTCCTCGGACGCACGTCCGCGCCTCGTCGTGTGCGGGCGCGTGCCTGATCGGATGGAAGCGAGGTGACAGATGAGCGCTGAAGAGAACCTGCAGCGGATGAAGACCCTGGACGACGCCTGGAACGCGCAGGACTGGAGTGTGTTTCGGAAGCGCCACTCGGCGGACACGAAGGTGTACTGGCCGGGCCAGCCCGATCCGACGCGGGGCCGAGACGCGCACCACATGGAGTCCGAGGCGTTCTTCAAGTCGATCGAGAACCACCTCGACAACAACCCGTATCGCGTGATGTTCGGCTCGGGCGACTGGACCTGCACGATTGCCAAGTGGAGAGGGAAGATGATCGGCCCGTGGACGGGGCTCGACGGCAAGGTGCACGAGGCGACGGGCAAGACGTTCGAGCTCGAGTTCTGCACGGTCGCGCGCTGGAAGGACGGCGAGATCGTCGAAGAGAACCTCTTCTACGACCAGGTGGGGTTCCTGCGGCAAATCGGCGTGCTCTGAGCCTTCGACCCTGTCACGGTCCCGGCGGACGGGCTATCGCTCGCCGGGCCTCACGGTTTGGCGTGCGCGGGCGCGCGCCTCGTTTTCGGCATCTCCGGAGGTTTCACATGGAGGCGCTCCTGCGCGCGTTCGAGCCGCGAATCCGCGACCTGCTGCCCGACCTGGCGAGCGTCTACACCGACCTTCACGCGCACCCCGAGCTGTCCATGCAGGAAAGGCGGACGGCCGGCATCGCCGCCGGTCGGCTCGGTGCCGCCGGCTTCGACGTCACGCCAGGCGTCGGGACGACCGGCGTGGTGGGCCTGCTGCGCAACGGCAACGGGCCGACGGTCATGCTGCGGGCGGACATGGACGCCTTGCCGGTGCTCGAAGCGACCGGGCTCCCCTACGCGAGCGCCGAGACGGCGACCGACGCCACGGGGCAGCGCGTGCCGGTCATGCACGCGTGCGGACACGACATGCACGTCGCATGGCTGATCGGCGCGACGACGGTTCTCGCGGAGGCGCGGGCCACGTGGAGAGGCACACTGATGGCGGTGTTCCAGCCGGCGGAGGAGACCGGCACTGGCGCCCAGGCGATGATCGCAGATGGGCTGCTGACGCGGTTCCCAGTGCCGGAGGTGGTGCTCGGCCAGCACGTGATGGTCGGACCCGCCGGGGCGGTCGGTGGCCGCGCCGGGGTGATCACGTCGGCGGCCGACAGTCTCCAGATTCGGATGTTCGGGCGCGGCGCGCACGGCTCGATGCCACAGGCCTCCGTGGACCCGGTGGTGATGGCGGCAGCCACGGTGCTCCGTCTGCAAGCGATCGTGTCGCGTGAGCTGGCGCCCAGTGATGCCGCCGTCGTCACGATCGGGTCGCTGCAGGCCGGCACCAAGGAGAACGTGATCCCGGACGAAGCCGTCATCAAGCTGAATGTCCGGACGTTCGACGAAGCCGTGCGTGGTCGCGTGCTGGCGGCGATCGAGCGGATTGTCAACGCCGAAGCCGCGGCCTCCGGGGCGCCCAAGCCACCGGAGATCACGCCGATCGACCGGTACTCACCGGTGACGAATGACGCCGACGCAACGCGGCGCGTGCTCGATGCGTTCCGGTCCTCGTTTCCGGCCGATCGAGTTCACGAAACCGGCCCCACGTCCGCCAGCGAGGACTTCGGATGCTTCGGCGCGCAGTGGCACGCGCCTTCGGTGTTCTGGTTCGTGGGCGGCACCGATCCCGAGCTCTACGCCGAAGCCAAGCGGTCGGGACGGCTTGGCGAGCTCCCGACGAACCACAACTCTCGGTTCGCGCCCATTCTGCACCCGACGCTCGAAGCCGGCGTCGAGGCGCTGGTCGTGGCGCCTCTTGCCTGGCTCGGCACCTAGGTGGTCCGACATGACGCCTCCGCTCGTGCTGTCCACGGCCACGCTGCTCCTCGCACTCGATCTGATCGGCACCTTCGTGTTCGCCCTCAGCGGTGCAGCCTCTGGCGTGAAGAGCAAGCTGGACGTGTTTGGCCTGGCCGTCCTGGCGTTCGTTGCCGGCAACGCCGGCGGCGTGACCCGAGACTTGCTCATTGGGGCAGTTCCCCCAGCCGCGATCAACGACTGGCGTTACGTTGCCGTCTCGCTGCTGGCGGCTGCCGTGACGTTCGCGTGGTACCCGGGCGTTCGACGGCTCGGTCCGATCGTACTGCTGCTCGACGCGGCGGGCCTCGGGCTGTTCGCGGTGGCCGGCACGCAGAAGGCGCTGGCATTCGGGGTCAACCCGTTGGCGTCGGCGCTGCTGGGCATGCTGACCGGTATCGGAGGCGGCGTCCTGCGCGACCTTCTCGTCAACGAGATCCCAGTCGTGCTGCGAGCCGACTTCTACGCGCTCGCGGCGCTCGCCGGTGCCGGGGTCGTCGTCGGCGGGCACCTCCTGCACTGGCCGCCGACGGCGACGACGATTACGGGTGCGCTTCTGTGCTTCGGGATACGTCTCCTCGCGATTCGACGCGGGTGGAACCTGCCGCCAGCCAGGCTGCCGGTTTCCTCGTGACGAGGATGTCGGTCGTCAGGAAGTACTGCCTACGCAGGTATCAGCACGGCGCGACCGGTGATCTGTCCCGCCTTCAATCGCGCATAGACTTCGACGGCTTCCATCGGTGGAGACTCTGTCGTCTCCGCGTGGGTCCTGCCGTCGCGCGCCATGGCAATCACTTTTGATCAACTCGACCCTCGAGCCCCAGTAAGGAATGCTCATCAACGTTCCCGAGGGAGGCTAGCGAAGCTTCGCCTCACACCGCCGAGGCTCGCTTCGCTAGCCTGCTGTGTTTCTGGACGACGCCTCCGGCGTCGTCATCAACATCTTCCAGGGGCGGAAGCGTGGCGCAGAAACTTGCTTCATTCGTCACGATCTGGCCCCTGGAAGATGTCTAGGGGTAGCGCAAGGGTTCGCACGGCGCCCGTTTCACACGGGGTGCCGGCGTCGCGAACCCGGGTCTCGGCGGGACACCCTCCAACGGCCACCCCGGTTCTGCTACTATGCCCCGTCCCCAGCGTGGCTCCGCCCGCTGCACTCACCTCGATGCGCACCTCGCATCGCCGCATCTCGAGGCGTTTGTCGCGCGGCAGGACGAGTTGCTGACGGCGCCGGTCCGGCTGATGTTCGCCACGCGCCAGGCGTAGGAATACGGGGAGACGACCATGCTCACATTGCTTTCGCTGGTTCTTTTGCTGGCGCCCGCGGCGCTGGCGGCGCCGGTACACGTATGGGAGAAGCAGGAACTGAGCTTCACGTGCAGCGGGTCGTACGCGAACCCTTACACGGAAGTGGTGGTGTGGGTGGACCTCACCGGGCCCAATTTCCGGAAGCGGGTTTACGGCTTCTGGGACGGCGAGAAGAACTTCCGGGTGCGCGTTCTGGCGACCGAGGCCGGAGAGTGGAGCTGGCGAAGCGGATCGACGCCGGCGGATGCGGGCCTCGGCGGAAAGACCGGCGCCTTCACCGCGATCCCCTGGACCGAGCAGGAGAAACAGCAGAACCCCTTGCGGCGCGGTTTCCTCCGCGCGACGCCCAACGGGCACGCCCTGGAGCAGGCCGACGGCACGCCGTTCTTCGTGATCGGCGACACCTGGTGGTCGGCCGGAACCAACCGGCTGCGTTGGTACGACGACAACCAGGAGCGTCCCATGGGTCCGACAGCGGGCTTCAAGGACTACGTTCGCTACCGCAAGGCACAAGGCTACAACTGGATCGGCATCATCGCGGCATTTCCCAATTGGATCACCGACGGAAAGCCCTGGAACGTGGTGATGAACGACCCCGAGAGGACCACGATTCGTTCGGCCTGGCTGGAGTTCGGCGCCAACAGCGCCAAGAACATGGACAACGAAGGCGGGCGACCGTTTGTCTTCCCCGGCAAAGTGCCCGGCTACGAGGACATGTTCCCGGACATGGATCGCATCAACCCCGCCTACTTCCGATACGTGGACCGCAAGATCGACTACCTCAACGAGCAGGGGTTCGTGCCGTTCATCGAGGTATCGCGGAGGGACGCGAGCCTGGCCTGGAAGAAGTATTACTCCTGGCCCGACTCCTACGCGCGGTTCATGCAATACATCTTCTCCCGCTATCAGGCCAACAACACCGTCCTGAGCCCCATCCACCTGGACATCATTGCCGAGTCGGTGAGTCCGGAGGACTACATGGATGCCATTCGCTCGGTGTTCCGGAAGTTCGGGCCGCCGCCTTTCGGCACCCTGCTTTCGGGAAATGCCAATCCGTCCACGCTCGTGAACTGGGGCGAGGATTCCCACATCACCCTGCATCAAATCGGCAACATGCGCGAGCACTACACCTACTGGTTCTTGACGGAGATCTTCAACGCGCCCCATCCGCGGCCTGGGCTGAACGGCGAGCCTTACTATGCGGGCTACACGGATGCGCGCGGGCTGGGCGGCGGCTACAAGTTCGGCGCGCCCGGAGGGACCGAGAAGGACGATCAGTTTGTCCGCTCTGCCATGTACGGGAGCTTTCTTTCCGGCGGATTTGCCGGTCACGTCTATGGAGCGGAAGGGATTTGGGGCGCGGATATCGAGGACGCCGCTCCCACCAAGATGTGGGACGCCTTCCAGTGGAAATCGGGAAGCCAGATGCAGTATCTGCGGACGTTCGCTCTTTCGGCCGGCAATCGGTATCGGGAGCTCGAGCCCATCGCCGATCTGGTGTACCCGAACAAGACTCAGGTGATCCGCGGGTACGAAGGCTGGGCTTACTGCGCGCGCACGCCGGACAAGGAGCTGTTCATGGCTTACTTCGAAAAAGGCTGTCTGCGCAGCCAGATTCGCGGCGCCAAGCTGAACAGCACCTACCGCGCGCAGTGGTTCGATCCGCGCAACGGGACTTGGCAGGACGTAGGGAGCGGCACGCTGCCGTCGAGCAGAATCGGGATCATCAACCTGCCGGATTTCCCGGGGGACGCCGATTGGGGATTGCGCCTCACGTACATGGGGCCGGTGATACCAGTGGAGAGGCCGGCCGGCCGCAACAACTAGTGTGCAGAATACCCATGCGTGCTCGTGGCGCAGGCGATCGTTTCTTGTCGCCTGCGTGGACTGGCATAGCGGTTTGCACAGCTTGGCAGACCACCAATAGCGATGGTCTGCCCCACACGCAAGGAACATATTCACACGCTCGAAGGACCAGGGCGGGTTTGGATTGAGGGCGAAATCGATGGCGACTTTTCGGTTGGCAGTCGGTGGCGATCATGCCGGCTTCGCGATGAAGGGGCCGGTCATTCAGTTCCTGCGCGGGCTGGGGCACACGGTTGAGGATTGCGGATCCTTCGATCCGGCTCCGGTGGACTTTCCGGACGTGAGCAAGACCGTCTGCGACCGGGTGCGCGACGGGCACGCGGAGCGGGGGGTGCTGGTGTGCGGAAGCGGGGTCGGGGCCGCCATCGCCGCGAACAAGATCCCGGGCATCCGCGCCTCGCTCATCCACGACATCTACTGCGCGCATCAATGCGTGGAGCACGACGACGTGAATGTGGCCTGCATCGGGGCGTTGGTGATTGGGATGAAGGTTGCCGAGGATTGCCTGCGCGCCTTCCTCGATGCCACGTTCAGCACCGATCCGGACATCCGCCGGCGGGTGGCGAAACTCGACGATCTGGATCGCGCGGGCCGAGCCGGGTGAGCCAGGACCATGACGACGGCTGCGAAGACGCAACGGGTTCCCTGGGGCTTGGTGATCCTGCTGTTCTTCGCGATGTGGATCAGCTTTTTCGACCGGGGCAACCTGGCCGTGGCCGCCCCGCTGCTGGCTCCGGAACTGGGCCTTTCGCCGTTCGCGTTGGGGGTGCTGCTCTCCGCGTTCTTCTGGACCTACGCCGCCGGACAGCTCGGGGCAGCCTGGGTGGTCGACCGCATCGAAGTCCGGTGGGCTTACGCGGCCGGTTTCCTGCTCTGGTCTCTGGCAACGTTGTCCACGGCGGCGGTTTCGACGTTCTCGGCGCTGCTTTGCATGCGGCTGCTGCTCGGTGTCGGAGAGGCGGTCGCGTACCCGGCGAGTTCCCGCGCCGTGGCTGCGGTGGTTCCGGAGCACCGCCGCGGGCTGGCGAACTCGGTGATCGACCTGGGCGCGAGGCTCGGTCCGGCGCTCGGCATACTGCTGGGGGCGCAGTTTGTCGACAAGCTGGGCTGGCGCGGATTGTTTCTCATCACGGGCGGCGCCGGTCTGATTTGGCTGATCCCCTGGCTGGCGCGCGCGCCACGCGTCCTCACGCCGATCGCGGCGGGGGCGGGTGGGGCCGGTCCGGGCTGGCGGGAGTTGCTCCGGCGGCGGGACGTGTGGGGGACCAGCGGCGGGCTGGGTTGCGCGAACTACGCGTGGTACTTCCTATTGAGCTGGCTGCCTTCCTACCTGGTGAAGGAGCGCCAGTTCTCCATGAATTCGCTGTCGTTGGGAGGCGCTCTGCCGTTCTTCCTGATGGCCCTCACGTCGATCGGCGGCGGCCTCCTGTCGGACCGCTGGATTGCGCGAGGGGCCTCCCCCGTCCGCGTGCGGAGAGGATTCCTGGTGGTGGGCCTGCTCATGACCGCTGTGTTCCTGCCCACCGTTCTGCTGCCTCGTATCGAATGGGCGCTGGCCGGCCTGGTCCTGAGTTGCCTCTCAATGGGCGTGTATGCGTCGAACCTTTGGCCGCTGACGCAGACGCTGGCGGGGCCGATGGCCGCCGCGCGCTGGACCGGATTCCAGAACGCCCTCGGGAACATTGCAGGAATTGTGAGCCCGATTGTCACAGGCTGGATTGTGGGTTACACGGGGCGCTACGCCTTCGCGTTTCTGGCCGCCAGCCTGGCGTGCGTGGCTGGGGCGGCGAGTTTCGGTTTGCTCGTTCGGGATTCGGATGCGCGCAGTCTCTAAGTCCTTCGATGCACAAATACGGCAACGTATTTGTGCCCTCAGGACTTAGTGCTGAGCGAGCCCAGCCGGCCACGCGCGCCTCAGCCGATCGTGGCCGTATTTGCGAGTCGAAGTACTAAGGCCTACGACTAGCAGGGGCATCGGTCGGCCAACCAGACGCGAGCCCGAGACCGCCGAGACACAAACGATCTCCCGCTCAGGCGGTGCCGTTTACATAGGCGTCGACGTCCTTTGGCTTGAGGGGCGTCAGCCACCCTAGCGTCGGCGGCAGTTCCTCCATCGGACCCATCCACCTCAACTGCAGCTCGATATCGGGATGCAGGCGGTACACTTTCCGGACCTCTTCCAGTTTGTTGCCACGGATGTCGATCTTTGCCAGGTCCCACTGCCCAACGCCCGATTCGCCGCAGTACTTCAGCCAGCCGAGCCATTCGTGGTTGACACCCATGGCTTCCGAGCCCACCCGGTCGGCCGCCACGTAGTCGGTCGAAGCGATCGCAACCTTGGATTGCACGAAACCGCTGTTTTCCCGGCCCTCGTAGCCGTCGATGACCGTAGCGCCCCAGAACGGCCGCATGCGCGCCGCCGTCACGTAGATGTTGTAGAGGCTCTGGCGGATCCCCGCGTGATAGCGCCGCTTGTCGAGCCACGTACTGCCCGATTTCGCTTCAGCCCGCGTCTGGTGCAGTGGGGCGCCCAGCACCATGTTCTTGATCGACAGCGTCACCACCGCGATATTGTGGACCTTGAAGCAGGCCGACCCGATGATATAGGCGTCGGGATCGAATAAGCGCGCCGCCAGCCGAGCCGGCACCACGTGCAGGTTGTAATCGAGCAGCGACTGCACCACGTACTTGGCCTCTTCGTTGAGGTCGACCAGGCTGACCTTCAGTTTGCTGTGATTGTTGTACTCCTTGAGGAGCTCAGGGAAACCGGCTTTTTCCATCCACTGCGTCGTGTCGCCGGTCGAAGACTCGGCGACAACGACCGGCCCCTTGAACCGCGGAGCCAGGTAGTCCAGGATTCCGCGCAGCGCGTCGACGTGGGTCGTCCCCAGCGCGTTCGGCTTGATGATGACGTATTTCTTGGTCTTGAGCACCGGCAGGATCTGCTCGTCGATCGCCACCAGAGACTCGGTGACGTTCTTCCGCCGGCTGTCGCCCTTGATCACCGAAACGGTTGATCGCGTGTTGTTGGGAGGAAAGCCTTCCGGATGCGGCTGCGCCGTCCGCGGCCGCTGCTGCGCTTCGCCGGCCAAGTTGACGTTCTGGGCCAGCGCTCCGCGGTTGGCCAGGATCGAGCCGGCGGCCGCCGTCGCTGCCTGAACAATCGTTCTCCTCGAGATTCTCACTGTGCACCCCCCTCAATCCGATATCCCCGGGCAGACTGAACTTCTCGCGAAACCTCTGCGGCGCCGATCGCGGACTGGATCTCGTACGGCCCAAGGCGCGTTGCCGAGCGAAGGGACATGGAAACCTCCGGCCCGATTTGGACGACGGCGCAGACGACCGGATTCTAGCACTTGGGCCGGCAGAGCCATACGCAATTGGCGCAGGCGTGTTGGCACGGGCCGGCCGGTCGAACGTTCACCTTCTCGGTAACGCCAGACGTGTAGAGCCGCTGCACCAGGCCCGACCGCTTCTTCGTTATGCGTGCAGTTGCGCCGAACGCCGCTCGAGGGCTCTCGCCTCCAGCACACGGCCCGCGATCGCGATGTCCCGTAAACACATTGTTGTCGGCACGCCCGCCGACCTGGGACACCGCTTGAATCTGCTCGATTCTGGCGAGGTCCGCAAGATCGTCGAGAGCTACGGGCTCGACGCCCTGGACCGGCGCGGTGAGAAAGGTGGTCGCGCGCGGCGCGACCCGAGGCGCTTCCTGGCGTCGGTGAGCGCCACCGCCGTCGAGATGTTCCCGGCCGTGGGGCTGGGCGAAGACCTGCGGCTTGCGCGCCGGGGACCGCGGGTGCGGCGCTGGCGGTGGACCAGCGACTGGTGCACCTGCTAGCCTACGCGTGTTGAGCTCAGGCAGATTCTGAAGCAGGTGAACGATGAGTCTCGAAGACGTCAGGGCCCATGTAACGGTGTCAGACGACGAACTGGTCCCGCCGCCCGAACTGTTCTGGCACTCGAGCCCGCTCCATGGCCAGGCCCACGTTTCGCGGGTGCTCGTGCACGCGTTCCGCCTTGTTGGAGCCACGGGACTCAGCAGCGAGATGCCGCGCCTCTGGGCGGCCGTCTACCTGCACGACATCGCTCGCCGCCACGACGGAAGAAGTCCGCGAGGCAGTTGCCAACCTTCGAGAGCGCTGCCGTTGGCATCGCTCGTGCCCGCGTTGTTCACGTGTTCGCGGTATCGTCCCCACCCGCGGACACGTGATTTCTGACATCCGGAGCGGTCCGTCCGGTGCTCAGCGCGGCGCGAATATGCCGCACGCACCGGCGGACCCGGCAATCTGGGCGGACATCCCAAGGTGCCTGTCGCGCAACGAATCAGAGCTGATTCGATGCGCGAGATGCGGCCGACCAGCATGGTCGGCAACAGGGCTTCCGCGTCCGCGGTCTGGCCCGGTGGTGCGCTTCGGGAGCAGTGGGGACGCCGGCTTCCGCCCGCTTCCGTTCGCTTCCCGGCTGTCGGTTCTCGGTCACCGCTCGGCCGAAGACCGTGCGACAGTATGAGCGATGGAATACCTGATCAGCCGCGACGGGCACCGGCATGGGCCCTACTCCGCGGACGCCATCGAGCGCCTTCGCGCCGAAGGCCGCGTCCTCGACTCCGACCTGTGCTGGACGGAGGCCATGCCGGGCTGGCAGCTCGTGGTGAACGTGTTCGACCACGTGGACGACGAGCCCGTGCCGGATCCCGCGAAGGCAGTCTCGACCGCTCGCCGGCCCGGGCCCGTGGCGCCGATGCCGCCATCGCTGCACTGGTTCGTCGTGCTGGCGCTGTCGGCGCTGACGCTCGGGATCTTCGGCTGGTTCTGGATGTTCTTGCAGGCCGCCTGGGTGCGGAAGTTCGATCCCGGCAGCCGCGCCACGCTGCTTTTGTTCGTCGGCCTGCTCACCGCGGTGACCGGCGGATACCTCTCGGCCATGGCCGGCGCCGGCGACCAGCAAACCGCCGCCCGCGTGGAGTTGCTCGGCACGTTGACCGCCGGCGTCTTCCTGGTCCTGGCGGCGTTCAGGATGCGCGGCTCCATCGAGCACCATTTCACGCACGTGGAACCGATGAACGTCTCGATCAACGGCGTGATGACGTTCTTCTTCACATTCATCTACCTGCAGTACCACCTGACGCGCATCGCCGACGCCAGGCGCCGAGGGGGAGGCGACAGCGGACGCTGACGCCCGTGTTCGCTGCCAGCCCGGCCGCGCCAGATCGCCCTGATGTCCAAGCGGGCCGCCGCCTTCAGGCCTCTGCGGGCCGACTGGGCTTTCCCAGAGCCCGTTCATGGTCCGCTCGGCGAGAGCGCGTCCGAAAGGTCGGCCCGGGCGGCCTCGGCACCGTGTACGTGGTCCGCGTCCAGGTCGATCGAGACACGTGCACGATCGCCGAGTCTGGCGTCGAGCCCCATCCCGCCCTTGAGGGCCCATCGGTTAGGTGCGACCGCCGCCAATCGTGCCAGGAGACGTTCGAGGGCGGCCTGGCGACGCACCATGTACGCGGGAGCCGACAGCCGACGGGCCCGCTCGCGCAGCCGGACCTCTACAGCGGCTCGGAAGGCGGCTGGCGTGGCGTAGTCACGCACGCAGGCGCACCGCCTCGAGCGCTCGTTCAACAATCTGCCGGACCCGAGCCGAGCGGCGCTTCAGTGCACTGCGCAACTCCTTGGGAGAGACGAGTCCCGTCGCGACAGCGCGTCCCGTTGCTTCGATGACGACGCTCGGGTCGGCGCCGATGTCGGCGACGTCAGCGAGGGTTCTGGCGGGGGACGTCAACCGCACACCGAAACGGTTCGTCACTTCGTCGCGCCGCAGCGGAGCCGTTGTGGTGTGCAGCGCCACCGCGGAGATGGTCCGCGGCGCGCGGGGACGGCTGTCCCGCGGCAGCGTCAGGTGAATCTCGCGGGAGCGGGAGGGCGCCAGGTCGTACAGGGCCAGTGCGGTGTCATGAGACACCACGGCGCCGCGAGGAGCGAGAGGTAGCCACGCCGCGACGATGTCCTCGTGCGGACCGACGGGCACGCCCACGAGCCGGTAGAAGCCCCGGCTCACGCGTTCGACATGTCCGGCATTGACGTGGTGTACCAGGCTGCGGGCGCTGTAGCCCAGTTCGCGGGCCTGAGCTGCCGTGAAATGGCCCGCCTGACCGGCCGCCAGTTCGAAGAGCCGCTGGAGCTTCTCTGTCCGTGACGGACGGTCTCTGTCGTTCACCATGTCCCAGCTAATATACTCCATACGTAATCAAACAGGGACATTCTGAGCCTCAGTGTTTGCGAACGGCCGGTTCAAGACGGCGCCCCCGGGGGCCGGGACGACCTGCTTCGTGGTTCGGGCCCTGTCACGCTAGAGTGGCGCCTGCGCTGAATCCGGAACGATGTTTGATAATGAACTCGTCATGGTGGACGCGTTCGCATAGCAACCGAACCGCGTGCTACCTGCCGGTGGAGACGGCGCTGCTCGAGACCGCGCCGCCGCCGGCCTACCAGCGGATCGCGGCCCGCGCCAAGCAGTTAAACCGCTTGGGGATGAGCAACGTGCAGTTCGCGCGCGCCCTGGCCGTTACGGACAAGACGGTGGCCAAGGCGGTGAAGTGGGCACCTGGTGTCGCTTCTACGCTCAGAGCCTGAACCAGGATTCGAACCAGCCGTGCAGCCATGCGTCAAGGGGCGACCCGGCGCGGCAAGCCGCCAGTCGACGATGGCGTCGAAATCGATCTGAGGCTCACGCGGCCGTGCTGAGCGGCTGTGCGTATCGTAGTATGACTACGACGATGCCGACCGGTCGACGCTGCGAAATCCAGGGACGCCCGCCGGTGCTCACGGCACGATTCCGCCCGATGATTCCATCCTGAGGAATGCGAAGGATGACGCTGCGTGAGCGATGACCATCAACCGGTCGACCGGCGATCTTCATCGGCGGCGAAGATCGGCCTCTTCCGGTCGCTGTTCCGCGGGCGCGAAGACGTGTACCCGCGTCGATTCGAGAGCCGGAAGACGGGCAAGGCCGGGTACAGGAGCGACCGACTGGGCCTCCACTCCATCGCCACTCAGGGGGGCCGGTTCAGGTTCTCAGCGACGAGTGGGGAGTCCCTGGCCGCCTCGCGCCGCCAGGACCTCCCTCAATGTAGCGAGGGCCGCATCCTCCTGCTCCTGGCTGCGGAACCCGAAGGGGAGCGAGGCGAGGATCACCCGGACGAACCGCGGACCCGTGGCCACCCGGGCGAGTGCACGGACCTTGTCCGCGTTCCGCGCAAGGGGCCAGCTACGTCCGGCTCGCATTCCGGCGAGAAGGTCGGCGAAGGCGCTGACATCGATCAGGTCTGGTCCCGCGACCGGGTTCGCCGGTGACCTGGCCAATCCCCTGCTATAATCGCCGCCGTCGTAATGCCGACGCTGGCGCTCGCCCCGCGCCGGCCATCAACACACGTTCCCGAGACCGGGCTCTTCTGCGAAGGAACCACCGTGAAGACATTCCTGTCCTGCGCCATCGTCTTCGTCGTGTTGTCTGTGTGTGCCGTGCCGGGGACAGCCGAGTCCAGTCCGCAGGGCAACCGCGTGATTCGGTACAGCGCCGTGAGAACGGCCAGCAACCCTGGCTACTACTTCTCTGGCGCCTTGATCCAGATGGGGGTGAAGCTGCGCGCCGGCGATGTGAAGAAGGACACCTTCCGCGCCAAAGCCAGGGTGACCGAACACGATGGCAAGGTGCAGGGCGCGTTCGGGAACTTCGGCTGGGATCCGCAGAAGGAGAGCTACGCGCTCGGTGAGGGCTGGGCCCGATGGAACATCCTGGACGCGTATGTGGCTGACGAGAAGGGGAAGCGGGTTGCTGCCGGTCAGTACGTGAAGATCGACATCGAGTGGGCCACCAGAACGGTGGCCAGCGGTGCGAGCAGTGCGGAGCGGTTCGACGTGCCGGCCACCCGCGCGGCGTGGTATACGGCGTCCTCCGGCCCGGGAGCGTCCTTCATCGCCTTCGCGAAGGTGGAACTCGTGCTGACGCAGGAGAAGGCGATCCCCGGCATCGAGGGGGCGACGTACGTTCAGGGCGAGACGCTGCACGACCCGATCTTCCGCCTGTTCACGATCGCGGATGCGCCTGGTGGCGGCACGTACGCCCTCTATGCGCCGCCGAACGCCAGCGCCAAGAACAAGCGGCCGATCCTGGTGTGGTTCCACGGCACCGGCGAACGGCACCACGGCGCCAACCCCGGTGGCAATCTGATCGGCAATCGGGCGCTGTCGTTTGCGGACGAGCCCTTCCAGAAGGCGCTTGGCGGCAGTTACGTCCTGGCGCCGCAGTCGACCACGGCCGGATGGAGCCCGAACCGACTGGCCGACATGGAAGCGCTGATCGCCGAGGTGGTGGCGAAGAACCACGTCGATGCAGCACGAATCTACGTGGGTGGCCTGTCGATGGGAACGGGCATGACCACGCCCCTGATCACGTCGACGACCGGGAACCAGATTGCGTACGCCGCGGCGATTCTCTGTTCCGGCGGCAACATCGACGCGGCACGGGCGCAGGTCATCGCAGGCAAGGGCTTTCCCGTGTATCTGGTGGGCAGCGCCTCGGATCGCGCCGCCACCAACCTCCCGGCCTCCTTGCAGAACCTGCAGGCGGCAGGTGTTGCGGCCAAGCTGAAGCTGTATCCGGAGGGCCCTGTCTTCGACGGCACCAACTACTTCGGCGCGCACGACGCTTGGAACTACATCTACAACAACCTGGTCGCGGATGACGCCGGAGAGACCATCTTCGCGTGGCTCGCAAAACAGAGCCGCCCGAAGACTCCGGCGCGGGCGACCACGCCCAACCCGGCCAGATAGGAACAAGCAGCCGTGTCACCCGCGCTGGCGGCGGTAACGCGCCGCCTTCGCGGGTGACAAGACGCCTCGAGACTGTTCCGACGCCGCTCCTTCCCCTGCGCCGAACCGGCCCGACTACCGCACGAACTCGAACGCGCCCATGTTGGTAATCGCCGGCAGACGAGGTCGCTTGGCCTGAGGCCTCGCGACGCCGCACTGGTCGAACGCCCGGCCCGACGCGCCGTGTCGCCGGAGTCGATCGCCGGGCTGGCCGGGCGCAGCGCGTGGGTCAGTGTCGGGCCACCGTTGTCCGCAAGCGGGAAGAGCCGTGGATTCTCGTCCAGCAGGACGCCGGTGAGATCGCCCGCCATCGTGCATCCGATGCTCACGCCAATCAGGTCGTAGCCTTCGGACGTCACGGTGCCGGAACAGTGGACTGTGGCGCCGCAAGGAATGCCCGCCGCCGCTTGCCGTTCGGCTCGACGCCTTTCCTCCGGCAGCTACGGCGCGGCACCAGCCTTCCCGTGGCCTGCAAATGGGCACCGTCGATATTCGCGTGTGGGTGGTCGACCGAGCCGCAGCTCGCCGAGGACGGGCGTCAGGCACCCGCAGGTGAGCGAAGGCTGGTGGAGGCGGCGGGAGTTGAACTCTAAAGGCGAGGTCCCCGTAACTTGTTGAGGGCGAGGCGCTTCTGGTTCTAACTGCTTCACAGCGTGGGGCTTGCGAGTCGCCTGATTGTTCACTCCCGTCCTCCCGCGTCCTCCGAAATCGACCCGGGTTGTGCAGACATTGTGGAGACGGCCGGGCGGCATCTGCTGCGGTTTTCAGACATCCGCGCGCCACAAGGAAGCGGTCTGAAGCGAAGACGACCGGACGACACACCGCTCAAGCTACCCTCGACATTCCCGGGCGACCCGGTGTACTACTTGGCGGTCACGTTCCCCGACACGACCCGGACCAGCGAGACGCATTCTCGTCACGTGTCACCCAGGAACCCAGCCCATCCGGGCGAATAACCCTCTTGGCGCTGCCGGTTGCCGTTAATGAACGCCGCGACAAAACGAAAGGGATGATCTGATGAACTGTTGTCGAACAGCAGCGCCTTGTCTACAAACTACTAGAAGTCGTTCCTCGGCGCGGCTTCGCTTTCCGTCGGACGCGGCCATCAGCGACGTCCCACACGAGTGCGACGGGCGGCAACGAACCGTCGGTCAACAAACCGCCCGAGCGTACGGCTTCCGTCCGGCTCAATCCGTTCGGTCAGTCCTGATCCTGCAGGATCGCTCTGATAGACGGTCCGGCCGGTCTGTAGACTGCGCGCAAGCGAACGCCGGTCGCCTTCCGCGACGACGCGCTCGAGTGCCGCTTGGATGGCGTGCCGTGCCCCGGTTGTCAGTCGAGCACTTGACGGCGACCGCTTCAGTGTCTGAACCTCCTGGTGCCGGAGCACCGTCTCTACTGAACGACCGATTTTCGCCCAATGCTCAATCTGACCGGTAATCGAGCGATCTGTGTTGGCCGCCTCCTCGCGCGCAGACTCGACCAGTTCGTCAGAAAGCTTGACGGGCATGCCCACAAAACACCTCCAGTTGATACACTTGCGTTATCGTTTTCGCATTCGTGGCTTCAAGCCGCGCATTTCGTGGTGCGGCGGCACGTACATCGGCTCGCGAAGCTTGCCCTCTGCAGTTGACCGCTGCTCGCGCCATAAAACCATTTCGCGTGCATAGGTCAGCGCCGCTCGGCACATCTGGAGCGTCGTCACCGTCGTCCGCTCAAAGTCGCATTGGCGATGATGCTCGATGAATGGGCTCAACCGCGGAGTGTGCGGCAACATGTCGTGAAGCACGACGAAACGGTGCGTACCCATGTGTCGCAATAGCCTGTGGGAGCTCAGATAGCCCTCGCCGGTCAGGTCGCTCGCAAGATCACCGAGGGCCAGAACACCAGGATTGCCAGCGCTGATTTCGGCCGCCACCGCAGGCTGCCACTCCCACGCTCAACTGCTTCCAGTGAGTCCATCCGACCGACGAGGAGAACGCGGTCGGCGAACCGTCTCAGATCATCGTCCGACTGTTTCACCGCGGAGCGCAACTGAGAGAGCTGAGCGTCGGCGTCAACGGAAGCCGCCGGCATCCCGGTAGAGGCCGAGCGGAACGCCTCGAGCAGCTCCGACGCAAAAGGCCGGTTGCTGTTGATGGAATAGGTGACCTTCTGCGCTACTGCCTCGGCACCGTGTTTAGCGAGGAACTCCCTCTCGGTAGCGGCGAACTTAGCTAACGTCTTGCGCAGATCAGCAATTCGCAGCGGCGTGTCCGCTTTGCCGATCGAGTACTTGAACTGCGCAACCTCCATGCGTGCGCAGGATTCGAAGGATTTGCCGTTACCGTAGTAGAACGTGGCGTCGGCGATCTCGACCGCAGAAGCCGGGGCGCCTTCTTCGTCCTCTTCAGAGAGGCCCTCGACGGCGATCCCGTAAAGATCGAATGGAGGCAGGAGGAGACCAAGCGCGCAGCGGGCCACCCACGCCTCGTGGAATTGGTGGCCGTCTCTGGAAGCGCGAACACTGTCGACCCGCTTAGACCGGTTAGCCCTTTTGGCCTCGACTGCCACAGTAGAATCCTCACTTGGGCAACTTCTGTGGGTAGTAATATGCAACCCCACGGTAGTATTCTACTACCAGGGACGGCACATCAAACCGCTTCACATTAGCCGTCGCCGCACGAGGTGGGGCTAATGATGGGCTAATGATCGACATGGCGGTCCAGCTGCTCTGGTCCTCCGGAATCGACCCCGGTCGTGGAGACATCATTGTGGAGACGGCTTGGAACCCGGCCCATTCTCGGAGCCAAGTCATTGGAAAGGAAGGGCTTACGTGCGGCTGGGCGGCGGGAATCCTCCCGCAGACAGGTACGGTCCTAACTCTCTGCAGACAGAAGACTTACGGGTGTGAAGCTGAAGACGGCGGGAGGGGTTCCCGCCGCCCGGCATGGTGAAGACGAGCTAAATCACTGTGGCACAATAGGTTATGGACGCGTTCGCAAAATATTCGAACCGCGTGGCAGCTGCCCGTGGAGGCGGCGCTGCTGGAGACCGCGCCGCCTCCGCCCTACCAGCGCATCGCGGCCCGCGCCAGGCAGTTGAGCCGCTTGGGGTTGAGCAACGTGCAGATCGCGCGCGCGTTGGGCGTCACGGACAAGACGGTGGCCCAGGCGGTAAAGTGGGAGCTTGGCGCCAACTGACGGCAGGCCCCGGCGGGCCGGGGCCGCGCCTGTCGTGAACGATGGTGCATGTCGTCGTCGCTGCGATTGTGTTGACTGGATGCTGCGTGAGCGATGACCATCAACCGGTCGACCGGCGATCTTCCTCGGCGGCGAAGATCGGCCTCTTCCGGTCGCTGTTCCGCGGGCGCGAAGACGTGTACCCCCGTCGATTCGAGAGCCGGAAGACGGGCAAGGCCGGGTATGCGCCCGCGTGCGCGACAGAGTGGGTGCGCGGCGTCTGCGAGAAGCCCCGCATCAAGTGCGCCGAATGCCCTCATCGTCGCTTCCTTCCGGTGACCGACGAGGTCGTCCGCTGGCATCTGTCTGGCCAGGATGACGACGGGCAGCCTTTCGTCGCGGGCGTCTACCCACTCCTGCTAGATGAGACCTGCTGCTTCCTTGCCCTCGACTTCGACAAGGGCAGTTGGTCCGAGGATGCCGCGGCGTTCCTCGACACGTGCCGTCGGCTGGATGTGCCCGCCGAACTCGAACGGTCTCGGTCAGGACGAGGCGGACACGTGTGGCTTTTCTTCGAGGACGCCGTTCCCGCTGCGCTGGCCCGCCGGCTTGGCTCGCATCTCTTGACCGAGACCATGGAACGCCGGCCCGACATCGGACTGGATTCGTATGACCGTCTCTTGCCGAACCAGGACACGATGCCGCAGGGAGGATTCGGCAACCTGATCGCATTGCCCCTTCAGAAACGACCCCGCGAGCAGGGCAACAGCGTCTTCCTCGATGACTCGCTCGTGCCATGGGCCGATCAGTGGGCTCTTCTCGCAGGCGTGCGGAAGTTGGCTCGCTTCCAGATCGAGGGGATCGTTCAGGAGGCTGAACGGCGCGGTCGCATTCTCGGCGTGCGGCTGCCGCCACAGGACGACGAAGAAGCGGAGCCGTGGACGGCGCGTCCTTCGCAGCACCGCAAGGAACCGCCGATCCCCGGCGAACTCCCGCGGACCTTGGAGTTGGTTCTGGGAAATCAGATCTACATCGCCAAGGACGGTCTGCACCCGGCCCTGCGAAACCGACTGCTGCGTCTCGCGGCGTTTCAGAATCCTGAGTTCTACAGAGCCCAGGCGATGCGCCTGTCGACCTACGACAAACCGCGCGTCATCGCCTGCGCAGAGGACCATCCGCACCACATCGGCTTACCGCGAGGGTGCCTCGACGAGGTTCGTCAGACTCTGACCGACCTCGGCGTTCGTCCGGTCCTTCGCGACGAGCGCTTCGCTGGTCGACCGTTGGATGTGAGCTTTCAGGGTGAACTCCGAACCGAGCAATTGACAGCAGCGCGTGCGATGTTGGCGCATGAGACCGGCGTCTTGGCCGCTACGACGGCGTTTGGCAAGACGGTCGTCGGCGCCTGGCTGATCGCTCAGCGTGGCGTGAACACGCTCGTGCTCGTGCATCGGCGCCAACTGCTGGACCAGTGGATCGAACGGCTGTCGGCGTTCCTCGGCGTGCCCCAGAAGTCGATCGGTCGCATCGGCGGCGGACGAAGCCGACCCACCGGGTTGCTCGACGTCGCCGTTATCCAGAGTCTCGTCCGGAAGAGCGTCGTCGATGACTGTGTGGCCGACTACGGGCAGGTGATCGTCGACGAGTGTCATCACCTTTCTGCGCACAGCTTCGAACAGGTGGCGCGGCAAGCCAAGGCGCGTTTCTTCGCAGGCCTGTCGGCGACAGTGGCGCGCAAGGACGGCCACCATCCGATCATCTTCATGCAGTGCGGACCAGTTCGCTATCGCGACAACGCCAGAGCCCAAGCGGCGGCCCGCCCCTTTGAACATCTCGTTCTCGTGCAGCCGACGGCGTTCCTGTCGAGCAGGAGCCCCGATCCCGACAGGCGTGTGGAGTTCCAGGCGCTCTATCAGGAATTGGTCGATAACGAGTCTCGCAACCGTCGCATCTGCGACGACATCGTCGAGTCGGTGGACAGCGGCCGGTCGCCCCTCGTGCTGACGGAGCGGAACGACCATCTCGACCGCCTCGAGAGCGAACTCGTGGGGAAGGTGAGGCACTTGGTGGTCCTACGCGCGGGGATGGGCAAGAAGCAGCGGCAGGCTCTCGCGGGCCGATTGGAGGCCATTCCGCGCGAGGACGCCCGCGTCATCCTCGCAACCGGCAAGTACGTGGGGGAGGGATTCGATGATCCCCGCCTGGACACGCTGTTTCTGACCTTGCCGGTCTCGTGGCGCGGCACGATCGCCCAGTACTCCGGCCGCCTGCACCGCCTTTACGACGGCAAGCGGGAGGTCCGAGTGTACGACTACGCGGACCTGGACGTGCCGATGCTGGCGCGCATGTTCGACCGGCGCTGTCGCGGCTACGAGGCTATCGGCTACACAATCCTCCTGCCGGCGAGCGCAATCCCCGGTTGGCCGGCGGATGTGGTCTTGCCGTCGGACCCGGTCTGGAAGCGCGACTACTCAGGCAGCGTCCGAAGACTCGTCCGGGACGGCGTCGACACACCGCTGGCGAACCTGTTCGTCCACGTCGCTCGAGTCGTGCCCCCGGACGCAGAAGGCGCGGCCAGGTCGCGGAGCGCCACGGAGTCGTTCCTGTATCGGCGCCTCGAGACCTTGTCGGAAACGAAGGGCCGGTTCAGCATCAACAGGGACTTGCCGATCGCGTTCGACGGTCTGGGCAAGCTGGAAGTCGACCTCCTGTGCGCCGATTGCCGTGTCGCGGTCGAACTGGACGGAGCCCAGCATCTCGGGGACCCGATCGCGTACCGTCGCGATCGTCGCAAGGACCAGCTGCTGCAGGAGAATGGTTACTTGGTATTGCGTTTCCTCGCTGAAGACGTTGGAAGGGATCTCGACATGGTGCTCGATGCGATCTTGAGATCGCTGGGAGGACATCGCCACCTGTTGTCCACGGTCAACGCCCTGACGACCGCAACGGGGAGTGCGAGGTGAGCGCTTGCGCCTCGCCCTCGCTCGCGAGCGGCCAGGGTGGGCGAATGGGTGGAGTCGGCTCGCTTACTTCGCGAGGGGTTCCGTGCCTTCGCTGAGGAGATGCACGTAGGGCGCGTAACTATAGACACGCCCGCGCTGACGTCCGGTGACCTCGCGCACCAGACCGAGCTCGACGAGACGCTCCAGCGCGGCGGTCGCGCCGGGCACCGACAGTCTCGTGGAGGCCACCATACGAGGAATCGTGGTAACGGGCTCTCGTTGAAGCGCCTCGTGCACCTGAAGGGCGGTCGGCGCGCCGCGGCCGATGGCGCGCACCTGTTCGCGGTGGTGCTGCACCATGTCGGCCAGTCGGCGGGCCGTTGTGACCGCGTTCTCTGCCACTTCAATGACGCCATCCACGAAGAACGCGAGCCATCCCTCCCAGTCGCCGTCCGTTCGTACCCGTCCGAGCCGCGCGTAGTACTCCTCGCGCCGTTGCTTGAAGTAGAGGCTCAGATAGAGCAGCGGGCGATCGAGCACGCCGTCCACGTGCAGGACCAGCGGCACGAGGAGACGTCCCAGTCGGCCGTTCCCGTCGAGGAACGGGTGAATCGTCTCAAACTGGACGTGCGCGAGGGCGGCCTTGATGACGGCGGGTGTCGATGTTGGGATGTCGTGCAGGAAGCGCTCGAGTGCGGCCATGCAGTCAGGTACGCGATTGGCGGGCGGCGGCACGAACGCGGCCTGAGCCGGTGTGGCGCCGCCAAGCCAGTTCTGGCTGGTGCGGAATTCCCCGGGCCGCTTCTCCGCGCCACGACCGCGCCGCATCAGGACCTCGTGCAATTCGCGGATCAGGCGGTTCGACAGGGGAAACCCCTCCTTCAAGCGAGCGAGTCCGTGCTCAAGCGCCGCGACGTAGTTCGAGACCTCTACCACGTCATCGAAAGGCACGCCCGGTGCGGCAGACACTTCAAACAGCAGAAGGTCAGAGAGCGAGGACTGCGTTCCCTCGATCTGCGAGGACACGACGGCCTCCTTCCGGACGTAGCTGTACAAGAACAGGTCCGGATTTGGGAGGAGCGCCGAGATACTGTCCAACCGACCTAGTTCGAGAAGGGAGCGGTCCAGCCGAGACCGGAGGTGAGCGTCGATCGACAGAGCAGGAACCGGAGGCAAAGCGGCCGGGACAAAAGCCCGCGCGGTCGCGCCGGCGGTCGAGACGTCGACGTATTCCCCCGTCGTACGCATGAGGACCTCACAAGTAAGCATTGCTTACTAGGAGTCTTGATAAGTAAGCGATACAAGCTTAACGCTTATTTGTGAGATTCGTGTCAGCTTTTCGGCGGGCGTGACCGCCGAGCTTGGCGCTGGTCCGAGCCCCCGTTGCTTTGAGCCCGCCGTTCGGAATCTGGTTCAGGTTCTTTTCAGTCGGAGGACGGATCGCTAAACCACTGGCAGTAAGAGAGTTGTGGTGGAGGCGGCGGGAGTCGAAATCTAAGGAGCACGTTTCCGGTAACCCATTGATGGCGTGCGACTTCTGGTTCTAAGTGCTTGTTAGACAGCGACTTCCCGCCCGTCTCGGCGTCCACCGGCGTCCTCTGACGGCCTCTGGAATCGACCTCCGTTGTGGAGACATTGTGGAGACGGCGGCGGACTGACCGAGGTCGCCCCGACGATGTCTCCAAGTTTCAAACGCGCACCAACGACTCACCCCCGTAAACACTGGCCCAAACTTCAAACCCAGTCCTCACGTTAGCCGTCAGGGTGTCGAGACGCACTCTGGCCCATGGGGCCGAAGACGACGATTCTGGCCAATGAATACGGGCATTCACCTTCTATCCCGCCGCCTCGAGATGAAGGGGAACGGATGGCCTGCGTCCAGTTGCAGCCAGGGCATGGCGAATACCACCCGCACTCAGGTGTGTCATCGCTTCAGGTCGTAGGCCAAGGCAATCCGTTCGATGATTACTTCGATGGTGCTCGCGATCTTCAGTGATTGCGGATCGAAGGAGCGATCAGCTGCGAGGCCATCGAGAAACCGATTCAGATCGTCTGCGATTTTTGCCGCACGCGGCACCCGAAGGTCCGGCGTCAACAACTGCGACAGCCGGATCACGTCGTTCGCGTGCTTGCGAACGTCCTTGTTGTCTACCGCCTCGCCTCTGGCCTGCCGAGCAGTGAGGTCCAGCCAGGCGCTGGCCTTCAGCGCAATCAGTCGGTCCTCTCCGACCCATGACAGGCCTTCGGATTCTCGGCGACCGGACATGATGAACTCGTAGTACTCATCGTCGAGCAAGATCGCGGAAAGGCTGGCGACCGCCTCGTTGGTCGGAATCGGCGTCAGGTGGCTGCCGTCGCGTAAGGCGATGTCATGCGGTGCCCGGCAGAACAACTCCAACATCGCCGGAAAGCGATCATCCTCGGGCTTGCTGAACCGGTAGTGCACCGGCCTGCCGGTATCGCTTGCCTGTCGGATCGCGTAGCGCCCCTGCTCAACGAATGCCCAAAAGGCGGTGCCGAACGCGGCGTTCAGCGCCTCGATGTGAAGCACAATGTCGAGGTCTTTCGTGGCGCGGAAATCGAGCCCGGCATCTTCCATCGCGAGAGTCGCGGCCGTTCCGCCGATTAGCACGTATTGGTCGGCGCAGCCAGCGAAATGCTGCCGGAACACATCGAGGCCCTTCACCATGGGAACGTCCCTCGTAGCTCGCCGAGCGCCTTCTGCACACGCTCATCGGCCTCATCCTGCAGGCTGAGCGTCAGGGACAGCGGGTCAACGGTCTCGCTGTTCGACACAAGCGCCGGATTGTAGTGCCACAACTGCCACTCGCACGCACCCGGCATCTGCACGCGCAACGTCTCAACGCGCGCTTGTCTCACGGCCGTCCACTGCGACGGGCTCAGTGCGTACGTGGGCCATGGTGGGTCAGCGAGCATCGACAGATGAGCCAATGCGCTCAGACCCGCCAAACGAACTCCAGGCAGCAGTACCGTCGGAGAAGTCGGCACCCATACGAGTCGCTTCATGGGGCTGCGCAGCAGAGGCCTTGCTCGTTCCCACGTGTCGGCAGCGGAGTGCGCCATTCGGATCCACCGCGCCTTGCCTTCGTTCTGCACCGTCGCCAAGCCGGCCGACACGAGTTCCCTCACCACGCGCGAGAGCGTCATCGGCGTATAGGCCAGTTCAGCGACGACTGCCGCCGGTTGCCAGTCCACTTGCCACGGGACTCGCAGCAGGGTGGCGATGAGTATGGCCTGTGTTGCTGGACTCAAGAGAGCGTCAGCCGTTGGTGCTCGTCCTCGAAAGTACTCTCTCAGGTCGACGCCGAGTTCCGGCAGGAACAGTTGGTTGCCGGGCACGATAAACGGCACCTTCTTGGCGATCAGATGCCGCCTCTCGTAGGAAGCCAGCACTTCGGTGACGTAAACGACTGGGTGCCCCGCAATCGCCCGGATCTTGTCCAAGTGGCCGCGTGCGTTCGCGAGGCCGGGCTTGCCCTTCTGGCGGTCGATGGCGAGCAGGAGCGGGCGGTCCCATAACCGCAACTCACGAAGGTCGTACGCTTCCTGCAGGAAGTAGGGCAGTTTGCGCTGGCCGGGCCAGGGCCGCAGGTTGGGAAGCACGCCCAAGATGTCGTGGAGGTACCGCTGCACGGCAGCTTCCATTCCGGCGTTCATAGTTGATCGTTGTAACACGTCTCATACACAGTAACATGACGCATGTTATCGTGCAATAATGATGGTGTCGCGGTCTTCCGTCTAACCGCAGGATGCGCGCAGGAGTTTGCTGTGTGCCGGGTCGGGGCGCGGCTGTTGTGAGCGATTGTGTGTCGTAGTATGGCACGACTAGATTGACTGGTCGAAGCTGCGTGAACCAAAGAAGGCCTGCTGGTGCTCAAGGCGTGGATTCACCGCGGGGAGCCCGCGCTGGGTCGCCCGCACGGACGGCGGGACGCGCGTTCGTCTGTTATGAAGGGCCCAGCCCGGCAAGGGCCGCCAGTCGACCCAGCAGAAGAGGCAGCCGTTGCTGAGTGGCAGGATCGGGCAGGAGGAATCCAGGGAGGGCGCCGATAAAGCGACCCGTGGCCAGTAACTGCCGGATTTCGGACGCAACATAGTCGCGGACGTCAAACGGGGCCGTGTGAACGTCCTCGACGATCTCGGGACGGCCGTCGATAACCGCAATCACGTCTTCCAGATCGTGGCTGCCGCTGTAGTCGTCGTTGCCGCGACCCCTGAAGGCATCCAGTTTTGTCGCAACAAAGTAGACCGGCGTAATGAGCCGAATCCGCAGGCCCGCGATCTGGATGCGCTGTGCCGACGCAATTGCGGGTTTGTAGAAGCGATTGCTGAAGCCGAGAATGCGCTCATCCGTCGGCATCACATCGATCGCCAGGTCTCCATGTCGCCACCGGCAGGTCGGCGCGTTCTCGCTGTGATCTTCGCGCAGCTTCAAGGCGCGCAACCGTTCTGACAAGGTGACGTACTCGCCATACGACGTGACCTCGACGATGGTGTCCACATCGGTCGTGGGCCGAACGCCCTCCGCTGCCGGATCGGTGATGAGGAGTCCCGTAGCACAGCCGCCGACGAACACTAGGTCGTCAAGGAGCGGCTCGAGGAGCCTAACCGCGGCTTCGAGCAGACTCAGGTTCGGGTTGTTCATGGTCTCGAAGCCGGTGGACCAGTTCGCGTTCAGCGAGCTTTCGTTCCCGAGCGCGACCGTCTCGAAGCGCATCGATGAGAGACAACAGCTCGTACAGGAACGGATCGCGGAGCGCTGCAGCGGGAACCGTTCGGTACAGTGGTTCGAGCGTGACGCCTCGATGCTGCCCCTCGGGAAACGGCCAGACGGGCGGCAAGTCGGAGCCGGCCTGGATCTGTTTGTTCAGCGGCGGTGCCGCATATGAGGTGGCCACGCCGCGCGTCACTTCTCCTCGCTTCGCGGGAAACGCGTATCTCAGGCCATGGACGAGGAACTCCTGGACGGGCTCGAGCAGCGGTCGGTTGCCGGTGTCACCACTCGACACGAGACGCGACAGCACGAGGCGCTTCAGAGCGGCATGAACTTCGGAGGAGCTGATCGACAGGTCGATGCCCATCTGGGCCATCGGCGGGCGAGGCCCGCGGTAGCTCAGCAATTTCGCGAGAACCAGGACGTCCTGCGGACGGAGAGTGGGTTGGGGCATTCAGTATTCGCGATTCGCAAATACAGAATAGCACAACTTAAGGCACGTGTCTCGCAGCCTTCAAGGCGAGCTACCATCCGCGCATGACCGTTTCCCGCAATGACCTTCATCAGGAAATCTGGGCCGAGCCGATGACGACGGTAGCCCGGAAGTACGAGGTGTCGTCCAACTACCTGAAACGCGTATGTGACGCGTTGGCGATCCCGTGTCCACCGCGCGGCTATTGGGCGAAGGTCGCCGCTGGGCAAGACCCAGCTGTTCCTCGACTTCTCCCTGCGCATCCGGGCCTGCCCGGCGCGTGGACGAAGGGCGACACGGTCGCTGGCCAACTCCCCGTTCGCAAGAGTGACGTCGCTGAGCGAGACGCGACGGAAGCGGGACCACGCCCGCTTCACCACCCGCTGCTGCGAGCCGTCGCTGAACTCTACGAAGGCGGCAAGGTCACCCACACCGGCTACCTGCGGCCGGCGAAACGCGTCCTCCCAGACATCGTCGTCTCCAGCCCGATGCTGTCCCGAGCGATCGACACCGCCAGCGCCTTGTTCGTGTTCCTCGAAGCCCACCACTGTCCGGTCAGGCTGGATAACGCCTTCGGACACCGCCCGCACGTTCTCCTCGAGGGCACACCTCGTTGGCCGGACGACTATCGCGACACCTGGCGGCCGTGCCGACTGACGGTTACCTTCGTCGGCAAGCTCGCCTTTGGCCTGACGCTGTTCGAAGCGAGCGAGCGCGTCGAGGTCATGTCCCTCAACGGAACGTACGTGCGACTGACCGAGGCCATCAAGCTGAAGGGGCGCCGCCTGCCGGATTGGACAACCCACGCCTACATGCCGACCGGTCGTCTCGTGCTGCGGGCCTTTGCTCCCTACGGCCAGGTGACGTGGCGGAAGGAATGGCGGGAGACCAATCCAGGCGAGCTTTGCCATCGCTTCCGAACGGTCCGTAGGGAGCTCCGCGACGCCACGCCGACGATTCAGGCGACGCTCGAAGAGGCGGAACGGGCAGCGGAGGCGCAACGACAGCGCTGGATCGCGGAATCGCTCGAGAGGGAGAAACGCGAACTGGAGCGGCGTCGGGCTGAAGCGGTCAGGGCCAGCCGGGAAGAACTGATGGCGATCATCGAGCGATGGGCCCTTGCCCGGCGTGTGGAGGATTTCTTCGGCGACGCGGATGCGCGAGCCACGCGCCTCGATGACGAGGAGCGGAACCGCGTGATGACGAGACTCGAGGTCGCTCGCGAGATGCTCGGTGGAACCGATGCGCTTCGCCAGTTTGCGGGCTGGCGATCCCCTGCAGAACGGGAGTCGACGCTCTGAGCTAGACGTCGCACGTTCGGGTGCGGCAGCTTGACCTCACCCGTCATGCCTGGCCGGTATCCTTCAGGTAGAATCTGCGGGATCGCGGCCGCGCCGACGTTGGCGGTCCCCGCACGAGCCTGTCGATCGTGGTTGCGCCGCCAGGTCTGGGAACAGGGAGGGCATTTCAGTGCAAGCGATTGAGTTGATCTACGGTTCGCGAGTCTCCGAGGACATCGCGTTCTGCACGCGCCACAACGGGGCACTGAATCGCTATGCGCACGGAATCATGACAATTCAGGGCGCGCCGCGGCAGTCTGTGGTGGCAATCGCTGCGGACCCGATGTCCGTCCACGGCTGGGTGCACTCGCTGCAAGAACATCCTGAAGACGTTGAGGTACTTCGGGAGTTCTTCGCACGGTTTGTCTCGGTACTGCGATGCAGCCGGAGCGTGGCAGTGACATAGCAGAACTAGCGTTCTACGACTGCGCCACCTTTCACGGGTGGTCAGGAGCGGTAGCACATCGAAAATTCTGGGGCGCCACACGGCAGGGAGGGGAGTCATGTCGATACCCTTTGCAGCGAGCGGGGGGCTTGAGGCGATACGTGCGGCAGGGCTCGCGGTGAACCACCTGGACCTGTCATCACCGCAACAGATCCGACGAGCCATTCCAATCGCTCGGACAGCCGCTCTGAAGGTCAAGTCTTGGCTGGAGAGCACCAGTTGGAAGTTCGGAGACTTCACCGGCCTCCCGATTGCCATCTACCAGAACTGGCTCTACGAGCAGAACCGGCATTGGCACTTCACGGACGGCACGCTGTGCGTCCTGTGGACCGTTGAGATTCCCAATTCAAGGTCTGACTATGCGCTGCACCACGACTACATTGCCTCCACCCGGAGGGATTACAACGCCGGTCGTCATCAGGCAGACGCACCTGCCGAATCTTGCGTCGGGTACGACCGGGCCGGTCAACCGGTTGGAAGCGCTGCGCCCGGCGCTGGGCCTATCGTGACAGCCCGGACGGGCGAGCGTCCTTATCAAACTCCAGTTGAGCATGTTGAGACCAGGTCAGCGCCGGGCAGCGTAAGCACGCCACCGTTCGTACCCGACGGTCTGCAATTGACGCATTTCGATGTCCTGCGGAGCAAGATCAACGCGCGGCTTGTGGAGATGGGGGCGAAACACGCACAGCGCCAGATCAGTGAGTTCCCGTGGCTCTATGGTGCGCTCGGACAAGTGCCGTCCGACGTCATGTTCATCTGCGAGAACCCGAGCCTGGCTGGCGTCGAGAAGGCCCACGTGCGCACGATCAGCGGAGCGGCACCGACGATAGAGGATCAATGGTGCGGGGGCGTGGCGAGCAACTGCGTGAAGCGGTTCCGACCGGCCCTGTGCGAACTGGGCCTCAAGACAACGGCTCCTCTGGAGTCGGGTGGCTGGCGGTGCTATATCACCAACGTCATCAAAGAAGCGGACGTGGTGGGAGACTTCAACACCCGCGACAAGAAGGAGTTGGCCGTCGCATGGGCCGATGTCCTCGCTTGGGAGATCCACCAGGTGTCGCCGAGGACCATCTTCACGGTTGGAAGTGCTTCAACTGACCTGGTGACGATCCTGCAACGTCGGAATCTGATTCCCGCGGGTCCACGGCCGCACAGAGTGATGCACTACTCAAACCGCGGTGCGGGTGTCACCGACGAGGTTGTCAGGGCCTCCATAGTCAACGACATTCGCGCGGGCCTCGCTTGACGCCGCAACGCCCGCGCGATCTTCTCCGAGCGCGCCGCCGACGAGGCGGCCGGGGATCGAGGGGATCCCGCTGGAACGGAGGGCGCTCCGGGATTCGCATGTTCCTCTCGCAGCGGGCACCCAGGACCCGGGCCCTGACCTCGGGAGGGCCGAGCCTACGGCGCGCGGTCGTAGACCCGGTCCCACTCTCGCAACACCCTGTTGGATGCGGCCCCGACCTACCGAAGCCTCGCTCCGCCGATCGCCCCGGCCTTGCGCGCCCGGCTCTGAAGCCAGTTGCCCTCGACGGGAGTGCCCGAGACAACTGGTATCTCATTTGCCGTCAGGCCGCTCACCCGCGTCCAGGTTCCGCAGTCGGCGTCGTTGGAGAAGCCCACGTCGCCAGCGGAGATGGATACCAGCTGCGAACCCGCCGACGAGATGAAGTCGTTGGCGATGATTCCTGACAGCGTCCCGGTGAAGTCCCGCAGCCGCTCCCAGTAGCAGCCGGATTCGACAGTCGCGCGGTAGGTGCCCGGCGTGATTCTGAGATCCAACGAGCCAGACTCCCGGAGGGATGGACGCCTGCGCCCCTTGCCGAGGCGTGTTGTACCACGTGCCGCAGTCGGCATCCGTCTTGAAGGCGCGGTCGGAGGAACGGATGTCCACGATCCACTGGGCGGCGTTGAAGCCGATAAAGTCGTTGGCGATGATCTCGCCTAGCGTTCCGCCGAGACCGGACTGCCGTTCCCAGTAACACCCATTGGACGGGGCGCTGAAGTAGCGGCCGGCCGCGATGTCGGTCCCCACGAGATACTGACCCGCTCCGAAGGTCGTGCGCGGGCCTGCCCGCACCAACTGGAAGGACACCGTCTGGTTGGACGTGAGGGTCACGCCCTTGGAGGTCGAGACATAGTCGGTTGCCGAGACGGTGAGGGTGAAGCCTGCCTGCTGCAATGCGGAGAAGGCGTACGTCCCCGCCGGACTGGTAGTCGTCGACTTTCCGGAGTTCACCCCGTCACCAATCGAGACCGTGGCGCCCGAGATCGCGGCCGAGGTCGCGCCATCGGTCACCTGACCGGTCAGGGAGAATGTCGTCACGGTTGGCGTCGTGGGAGTTGGGGTCGGCGACGGCGAGGTGGCCGTGCCGTTCCCGCCGCCGCAAGCGGCGAGAACCAGCAAGAGTAGGAATGCGCCGATGTGTTTTGACATGACGACCTTTCTTGAATGAGCGGTTGCACGAGACGCGGTGACCGCAGCCCTGAACGGCGAGGTGCGCCGGACGGGAGCGCGACAACGCCGATTGTCTGTGGTGGCTATGACAGGAGAGGTCCAATCTCAACGAGGGCCAACGTCCGGGCGAAGTCATCCGGTCACTGTCGTGATTGCGAGGACCGGATATCTACTGGAGTGGGGTCCGACAGCGCCCGGCATCTGCGTCGACTCCTCTCCGTCGATCCGGTTCCGTCGTTGGGCTCGGGCGTGACCCTGAGATCCACGCCATGCGGTCTCCCGCGTGTGACCTGCCCTGTCACAGCGCCCGTTTACGCTGTCGGCATGGACCACCTAACGCCGCTCTCACTTCGCACCGACGTCTCTGTAGTTCGCGCCGGCTCGCCGGCGACCCGACACCTCCTGCTGACACTGACCGCTCCCGACGCGCCGCGGACGGCGGGTCGGCCGTCGATTCACGTCGCGTTCGCCCTTGACCGCTCGGGGTCGATGGGCGGCAGCAAGATCAGGCTGGCCCGCGAGGCCGTGACGCAGGCCCTCGGGATGCTCCGTTCGGACGACCGGTTCGCGCTGGTCGCATACGACGACCGCGTGGACGTCGTCGTCGAGTCCACGAGCGCGTCGGCAGAAGCCAGGCGTCACGCGGTCCGAAGCCTGGAGGAGATCGACGCGCGTGGCTCCACGGACCTGGCGGGTGGCTGGATGGCCGGCTGCGAACAGGTGGCGCCGCACCTGGCAGAGGAGCCGGCAGGGCGGTGTTTGCTGCTTACCGACGGCCTCGCCAACGTCGGCGTCACGGACGCCGCGGCGTTGGCGGCACGGGCCGCGTCGCTCCGCCCCCGGCACATCGTGACGTCCACGTTCGGCGTGGGCGCGGACTTCGACGAGGACCTGCTGCAGCAGCTGGCCGAGCAGAGCGGCGGGCACTTCTACCTCATCGAGTCGCCGGCCCAGATCCCCGACCTGCTGACGAGCGAGCTGGGCGAGGCCCTCGAGGTCGTCGCGCGCGACGCGAACCTGGCGGTGCAGCTTCCGGCCGGCATGCGAGCCGCGCCGCTCACACGCCTAGACTCGTGCGCGACCGACGGCGGGATCCGCATCGGCCTGGGCGATCCCGTCTCCGGGCAGGAGCTCGAGGTGGTCATCCGCGTGGACGTCCCGGCCATACCCCTCGGCCAGGCCGCGGGCGTGCGCATCACGCTGGCCGACCGCGACGGCGTGCTGGCGTCGCCGCCGCAGGGCGCGACCTGGACCGGCGCGGACGAGGCAGGCATTCACGGCGCGCGTCGCGACCGCACGGTGGACCGGGCCGTGGCGGCGCTCTATGCCGCCCGGGCGCGGCATGAGGCCGTGGCCCTCAACCGGGCAGGCGAGTTCGGGAAGGCGCGCGCGCTCCTCGAGGCGACTGCGGCGCGCATCGCGCGGTACGCCGGCCGCGACGGTGAACTGGCGGGCATCGTCCGCCGGCTGCGCGCCGACGCCGCCCAATTCGGCGAGGACATGAGCCCGATGGCGCGGAAGGCAGCGCATTTCGCGTCGTATGCCGCCTTGGAGAGCCGGTCGGCGGACGGCAAGGCGCGGCGAAAGGTCCGCCTGCCATGAAGACTGCTCGCAAGACAACGCGCCGGATACCGGCCGAGGACGCATCTGACGACCTCGACACGGTCCACCTCGACTGGTCTGACATTCCACCGCCGCGAGACATCATCCGCGCCCGTCGCGATGGACATGTGGTCCGGATTCCCAAGCCAGTCCTGGTCATCGACTCGGGCGAGAGCCGCTGCGGCTACACGTTCGCCAGGTTTTCGAGGTGGATTGCCGGTACCGAGCAGCGCCGCCTGAGGGATGGTGACTACTCCGTCAAGGGACTCGAGCAGGTCGTTACGATCGAGCGAAAATCCTCGGCCGACGCCGTGAGCTCGGTGATGCCGCCCCTTCGCGCAACCTTCCTCGAGCGCTGCCAACGACTGGCCCGGTATGAGCGCAAAGCCATCGTGGTCGAAGCCTCGTATGCCGCCATGCGTTCGAGTTACGAGGCGTTCACCGAGTCGCAGGCGCATCCGAACGCGGTGGTCGGTAGCTATCTCGCCATCCAGGAGCGATGGGGCATCCCGGTCCACTTCATCGACCGTCAGGAACTCGCCGAGGAGTTCGTCGCGCACCTGTTCACCAAGTTCTACGTGCGTCACTGGCTGCAGGCGGCTGGCCTGGGAGGCCACTTTATCGACGGCGACATTTGAAACAGAACCAGCGAAGCCCTCCCGGCCCGGCCCTGGATGGGTTCCGCCCGTTGGAACTGGCTGCCGCCAGCCACGAACCGCTCGACTGTTCGCCGCGAGAGCGGGTTGCGGTGTTCGACAGCCGCATTCGGCGGTCCGACGATGCGGACGGCACCTGTCTCCCAACGACTGTTGGGGATCCCCAATGGTGTGTAGCCCTCCTCCGTAGCGGGGGGCCAACTCGCAGGCGGGCCCACTGGCGGGCACCCCGCGGCTCACGTCCCAGCCGGTTTGTCACCCCGCCTCAGCGCTCGGAGGTACCCATGCCGCATCCGGACAGACTCATCTGTCTGCCTGCGCAGTTCGGCCACGCTCACGCCGTTCACCCTTGCCACGAACACCTCGGCTTCGTCGATCGTCTGGTACTCGGCGACGAGTTCGTTGTTGGCGTCGAGGACAATCCCGGTGTTCGTGACGACGAAGGCGTCCGTGTCGATGCGCAAGGGCAACGCCAGCTGGTCGGACTTCTGCATGATCATGATCATTCCGCCGTGTCGTCGGCCACGTCAACTCGCGCCCGCGAATCCACTGTGGCTCCGTGGGACCTGGTTCCAGCGGCCTCAAGGCGGGTCAAAGAAGTCTCTCAGCGCTCGTGGCGGTTCGGACAGCTTCCCAGGGTGCATGTTCTCTCTAGCGGATCGCGAGGAGGCTCAGGAAGATCTGGAGAGGCGGTGCTTGTCGGAGTCGCGTCAACGGCAGCTTCGGCGTGCCCGGCCGCACACGGCGCCGCGCTGCTAGCGCGCGCCTCGCTGCGCCTTGGCTCATTCCGATCGACTGTGCCATCTTCGAGGTTGCCCACCGTGCGCGAGAGCTATACATTGGCGTTTCGACATGCGCGCCGGGGCATGAGGGCAGTCACACGCCACTGGCAAATTGTCGTTGTTCACGGACCTGCGACACCGTCCACGCCGAAGTAATGGAGGCGCTATGAAGCAGACGTCAGAAACGGTCGTGAAGGTGGGTGCGGAGGGCGGGTCGCTGACGCTCACCAGGGCGCGCTCGAGGGAGGGGGAATGGCAGTTCTTTGTGACCACAGACGAGGGTACTCTGCTCGATCTCCTGTCTGACGAAGACCGTGGCAATTTCGGGGACGGACTCTCTGAACTGGGTCCCGTCGCGACCTGGGAGGAAGCGCTTATCCTTCTTGACCGCCATCCGTGGGTAGAGTTGTATCCGCTCGTGGTCCACGAGGAATTCCAGACGGCAGTCTGGGCCGCCGTGGTGGAGCGGGGGAACGGCCCCAAGACGTTCGCCGGGGCGTGGCCGATAAGCACGGACCGGTGGCGTCGTCTGTGCTTCCCGCAGGAGGAAGGGCAGGGAACCTGCTAGCTGAAGCCGGATTGACGGCCCTGGCTGCCTTCGGCAAAGCCACGGCAGAGAGTCGCGGCGAGCAGTAGGGCGCCGGCCGCTGCCGAGATGTCCGAATTGCCGGCCATGCCGGCCGGGTGAAAGCCTGGGCTCGCGGCGGTCCCTTCAGGCCCTGGACCCGGCCGACGACCTGCGCCGGCCGGTCGTTCGGGGCCGGCGCGACGGACGGAAGGGCAGTGCGGGCTGACGGCCGTCGTCGTAGATGGGCGGCGGCATCTCGAAGTGCATCCGCGGCGCGTACTGTTCGCGTGCTTCCTCGAGTTCCTCCAGAATCGTCTCCGCCAGCGCTGACGGTTTCAGCACGCGCGCCTGGTGTCCGAATCCGAGGATCCAGCTCCGGAGCGGGACGTCGATGGCAATCGTCATCTTCAACAGGAGGGAGCCGTCGGCCCGCTTGACGATCGCCTGCGACGGGTGCCACTCCCGCTCTTCGATGTAGGGCGCCAGCCTGGGCGCAAACTCGATCTCCACCGGTTCCGCTTTGCCGCCGGCGTACATGCCGATCGAGTTGCCATACGGCGTTGACGACACCTCCTGCACCGGGCTGAACGTGCTCTCGGTGACCCTCAGGGTTTTGATCCGCTGCACGGCGAACGTGCGCATCTGGCCATAGGCGGGGACGTACGCGAAGAGGTACAGGCCGCCGTTGCCGAACGTCAGGCGATACGGCTCCACCGAGTACGCCTTGATCTTCCCGCCCGCGAACGAGTGGTAGTCCATCTCGATCCGCTTGTGGTCCATGGTGGCTCTCACCAGGCACTCCACCGGGACCGGGTGGCCCGTCACATCGGCGCGCTGCGGCGGGTCTGGCTTCCAGGCGAGCACCATCGTCAGCTTGTCCAGGTACGCCTTCATCTGCGGCCCGAGCGCCTTGCTCACCTTGGCCATGGCCGACCGGAGATCCGCGTGGATGGGTGAGCCGCCCACGGCGGCCAGTTGGGTCCGGTTCATGTAGAAGGCGCAGAGTTCGGGCAGGTTGAAGGTCGTCTCCGTGATCGCCTTCAAGGGCTTGCCGCTGAGGCGCCAGCAGTTCCGGCGGTCCACACGCTGCGGGTAGAGCGTGAAGCCGGCCGTCTCCAGCGCGACGAGATCGCGGCGGATGGTGCGCTCACCCACATCGTATTTGGCCGCCAGCGACGCAATCGTGCAGTCGGCCGCCGTGGCGATGTCGATCAGGATCTTCCACTGGCGGATGATCTCGGCGTTGCGTTCGACCGTAGCGTGCCTCCAGGTTGGTGTGCGAGGACAGGGTACACGATTTCCCGGCACCGTGGACCCCACCTGTCAGACCTGCCGTCTACAGTGTCGGCATGAACCTACACACCATCGCTGACGCACTCGAATTCGCCCCGGCCATCGGTGTGGCCAACCTGACGATGTACCCGCTGCTGCACGGGGATCGAGACCCCGGCCGGCTACGCCACGCTCGACGAAGCGCTGGCGGCCGGATTCGTGACCGTGCACCGAGGTGTCCGACGCCGGCCACGTGCCGGAGCTCACCATCGTCAACAACGGAGCCGTGCCGGTCCTCGTCCTCGACGGCGAGGAACTGGTCGGCGCCAAGCAGAATCGCATCGTCAATCTCTCGATCCTCGTGCCGGCGCACACGAAGCTCCCGCTCCCGTCTCGTGCGTCGAGGCCGCATCGCTGGCAGCACCGCTCCCGCGCGTTCGCTGCCGCGGGCCGGACGCACTACGCGTCGGGTCGCGCGATGAAGGTGCAGCAGGTAAGTTGTTCGCTTCAAATGCACGGCGAACGCCACGCAGACCAGGGCGCCATCTGGGCGGATATCGACGCCAAGTCGGAGCGCATGGCCGCGCCCTCGCCCACGCGAGCCGCGGCGGCCATGTACGACAAGGCCCGTGCCGACCTCGACGCTTTCCAGGCAAGGCTCGAGGCCGTGCCGCGGCAGGTCGGTGCGGTGTTCGCCATCAACGGGGCGATCGTCGGCCTGGAGCTGTTCGACAGTGCCGCGACATGGCGCAAGTCGATGCGGAAGATCGTCGAGAGCTATGGTCTCGATGCCCTGGACCGGCGCGAAGAGAAGAAGGGGCGCGCGCGGCGCGACCCGAAGCGTTTCCTCGCGTCGGTGAGCGCCGCCGCTGTCGAGACCTTCCCGGCCGTGGGTCTTGGCGAAGACCTGCGACTCCGCGCGCCGCGGATCGCGGGCGCGGCGCTGGCGGTGGACCAGCAACTGGTGCACCTGCTGGCCTACGCGTGCTGACGGCGCCAGGCAAGGAGAGGACCACGGACGGGTGGGGCTGCTCGCCGACAGGACCCGAAGAGCGGTAGGTAGGGCTTCGATACCACTCCTGGCCCAGGCGTGCCGAGTTCAGGGTTCCGGCGGGGTGTATCATCGCCGCGTTCGGAGACGGAGTCTCCAAGGGCCCTGACGGCCCGTTCAGCCGTATGCGGGAGGTCGCATGAATGCCGACCCGTTCGTGACCCAACTCGCCGGGCTGTGCCGCACTGAGCCAACCCGTTCGAAGTGGGTGTTCGTGCCTTCGCACGCGATTGGCCTGACGCTCGGCGACCGCCTTGCCCGCGAGCGGTGCGATTGGGCGAACCTGCGCTTCACGACCCCGCTCGACATCGCCATCCGCATGGCGGCGCCGTTCCTGCTCGAGCGGGGGATCGATCCCTCGGAAGAGCCCCTCGGGCCTGCGCTGCTGATGCGCCTGCTGCTCGACCTGCCTGACGCTCACGCCTACTTCCGGCCGATGGCCGAGCACACGTCGATGGCCGACGCGCTCTGGCGGACGGTGCGTGAGCTGCGCTACGCCGGGGTGCGCGCGAAGGACCTCGCCACACGGTCGTTCAGCGAGTCTTCCGAGAAGCAGGCGGAGTTGACCGCGCTGCTGGCCGCCTACGAGCGCCATCTCGAGGCGAACCGCGTCGCCGACATGCCGATGGTGCTCGAAGAGGCCGCGAGGCACCAGGATTGGTGCCCGATTTCGCCGACCGACTTCACCATCGAGCTTCCTGACACGTTCTGGTCGCCCCTCGTCCGCCGGTTCCTTCGATTCGCTGCCCGGCCAGCGGGTGCTGGCGCGCGCTCTGGCTCTGCGTGACGTTCCGATTCCATCCAGGGCCGTCGCGCTGGCCGCGCCGGTCGAGCGCGTCGATACTCACTCGACGACCGATGCCGGTCGGCTGGGCCATCTGCAGTCGCCAGGCACCGCCAGCCAGGCCAAAGGCGATGGGACGCTGGACCTCTTCCATGCGGGCGGCCCAGATGCGGAGGTGGACGAAGTATTCCGTCGGATCCTCGCGAGCGGCTCTCCCCTCGACCAGGTCGAGGTCGTGTGCGCGTCCGACGCCTACTCGCTGCTGGTCCGGGAGAAGGCGACCCTCCTGGATTGGGCCGTCACGCTGTCTGCCGGCGTCCCCGCCACGATGACCCGCCCGGGTCGCCTGCTTCTTCGCTTCTGTGACTGGGTCGCCAACGAGTTCTCGGCGAGCGACTTGCGTCGCCTTCTGCAGTCGGGCGATTGCGCGCCGCAGGCCTTCGGAGAGACAGAGAACGGCCTCTCCGCGGGCCAGGCGGCGCGGTTGCTGCTGAAGGCGGAGGCGACCTGGGGCCGCGAGACCTACGCGCCAGCGCTGACACGCCTCGCGCAGAACTACGACCGCCGCGCGACGGACACGGAGCTGGGCGATGACGACCGCGCGTGGAACGTGCGGAAGGCCGAGCAGACCGCCACGCTGCGTCAGTGGATCGAGGGCGTGCTGTCCAGTGTGCCGGAGCCCGACGCCACGGCCGCCAGCGTGGTGCCGCTGGCCGCGCTTGTCGAGAGCGCCGCGGCTTTTGTTGAAGCCAACGCCGGGAGATCGAATGCGCTCGACGCGATCGCGTATGTCGCGGTCGGAGATGCACTCGCCGACCTTCGGGCGCTGGCCGGCCATCGTTGCGACCTGACCACCGGCCTGAGATTCCTGCGCGAGCGCGTCACCTCGCTCACGGTAGGCCTCGACCGGCCGCGCCCGGGTCGCCTGCATGTCTCCGCGCTCGGCGACGCCGGATTCGACGGTCGCCGCCTGGTCTTCATCGTCGGTCTCCAGGAGGGCGGCGTGTTTCCCGCGGCGGTCGAGGACGCCGTCCTTCTCGACGAGGAGCGCACGGCCATCGACCCCTTGCTGCGCACGTCCCCGCAGCGTCAGGACGAGGCGGTCTTCGCGGCGCTCTCCCGCCTGGCCGCGATCGGCGCGTCGGCCGAGCGTGTCTGCCTCAGCTTCTCGTGCCGCGACACGCGCGACTTCCGCGAGACGTTTCCCTCGTGGATCGTCCTGCAAGCGTTCCGGCTGATGAAGGGGGACCGGAGGCTCAACTACGAGGACCTCGGGACGTGGCTCGGCGAGCCGGTGTCCGCGGTCCCGGCGTCACCGCCGGCTGCAGTGAGCGACTCGGGCTGGTGGCTGGCGCACACGAAGGCTACGAGCACGGCGCGCGACGCGATCCTGCGGGCCTACCCGGCCCTCGCACGCGGCATCTATGCCGAGAGTGCAGCGGCAATCGAACGCCTTCACCGAGTTCGACGGCTACGTCGCCGTCGCCGGCCCGGTCCTCGACCCCAGCCGCACGGGACGTCCCATGTCGGCGACGACGCTCGAGAAGGCGGCGAAGTGCCCGCTGCGGTATTTCATGGAGCACGGGCTCGGGGTGAAGAGTCATCGAGGAAGGGCAGCCCGACGATGACGCGTGGCTCGACGCGGCCACGAAGGGCACCGAACTGCACGCGCTGTTCGCGCGCGTCATGCGGGCCATCCGCGCGGAGAAGCGGAAGCCCAGCCTGGCCGTGGACCGCCGGCGGTTGCGCACGATGGGGCCAGGAACGGCTCGACGAGCTTCGCGCCGAGATGCCGCCGCCTTCCGACGAGGTCTTCGCGCGCGAGTCGCGCGAGTTCCTCGACGATCTCGACGCCTTCATCGACGCCGAGTGCGAAGGGCTCCATGGGCGGCGCCGCTCGGCTTCGAGGTCTCGTTCGGATTCCCGCTGGAAGACGACGAAGAGGAACCGCTCGCCAGCGCCGAGCCGACCGTGATCGATCTGGGCGACAAGCGGCGGATGGCGCTGCACGGCCGGATCGACCGCATCAACCGGGTCGGCCCGGCAGAGTACGAAGTCGTCGACTACAAGACGGGCGGCTACTGGCCGGACAACTGGAAGGGGCAGTTCGCGGGAGGCACACGCCTGCAGCACGCCATCTACGGCGTGGCGGCGGCGGAGCTGTTGAAGTCCCGCGACCCGAAGGCGCGGGTCGTTCGGGGCGTCTACCTGTTTCCCGCAGTGAAGGGCCATCGGCGCAGGAAGGTGATTCACTGCGCCGTCGAAGACGAAGCTCGCCGAGCGTGCTGCGCGACCTGGCGGATGTCATCGGCAGCGGCGCATTTGTCTCGGCCGACGCCGAGGAGCAGTGCAAGTGGTGTCGACTTCGCGGCCGCCTGTCACGCGGAGGACGTGAGTCGCGCCGTCGCGCAAGATCGAAGGGGACACCGGCGCGGCGCTCGAGTCCTACCGCCGCCTGAGAGGCCACCATGAGTAAGCCGCGCAAGATCCCGCTCGATCAGCCGGTGCGCGACCGCCTCGTGTCCGACTTCGGCACGAACTTCCTGGTCGAGGCTGGTGCCGGGTCGGGCAAGACCTATAGCCTCGCCACGCGCATGGCGGCCGGCATCGCGGCCGGCACCTACACCGTGGAGCACCTGGCCGTCGTCACCTTCACGCGCAAGGCGGCGGCGGAGCTGCGCGGACGGTTCCAGCTGGCGGTCGAAGAGCGGCTGAGCAGGAAGCCGGCGGCCGAGGAGCGCGAGCGGCTCGAGACGGCGCTCGCGGGAATGGAGCGGCTGTTCGCCGGGACCATTCACGCCTTCTGCGCGCACCTCCTCCGCGAGCGGCCCGTGGACGCGCGAGTGGCGCCGGGCTTCGAGGAACTGAGCGACATCGACAACCTCCAGCGGCAGCGACGGGCCTGGCGCGACTTCGTCGCCGAGGCGCGGGCCCGGGGTCTGCAGCCGATGCTCGACCTGCTCGACGCCGGCATCAAGCCGCAGGATCTCTACGGCCCGTTCGCCACCGTCTGCGAGCACGAGGACGTCGAGTTCGACATGGGGTCCGGCGACGCGCCGGACCCGAAGCCGATCTGGAAGGCCGTTGACAAGTTCTGGGACGAGCTGCGTGCGCTGCGAGCCGACCGAGTTCCACGAGGCCACGACCTGTCCCGTCCAGCAGCGGTTCGACGAGTTCGAAGGCCGGCTTCGCATGGCGCGCCGGGAGCAGCTGGCGTCGCTCGCAGGCTTCTCCAGGCGCGTGGGGGAATCCGAAGGTTACCCAGAAGTTCTGGGGCAAGGAGGTCGGCCGGGACCCGGCGATTGGCAAGCAGGTCGCGCAGCTCGTGGCCGAGTTCCAGGCAGAGGTCGTCGAGCCGTTCCGGCCTGACATGGCGAGCCTACATCCACCGGCTGGCGATGGCGGTGCTGGTCGAGGCGCGAGACTTCTACGCGCGGACCCGCCGTCGCGACAACGTCGTCAACTACGTGGACCTGCTGAGGGTGACGGCCGACATGCTGCGCTCGCGGCCGGTCGTTCGCCGCGCGCTCCAGAAGAAGTACCGGCGCCTCTTCATCGACGAGTTCCAGGACACCGATCCCATCCAGGCGGAGATCTTCCTGATGCTCGCGGCGGACGAAGCAGTTGCTGCAGCGCAGGACCCGTCGTGGCCCAGACCACTGCGGTGGCGCAGGCCTAGGCCCTGCGTGCGACCCGTTCGCCGTCCCTCTGCGTCCCGGCGCGCTGTTCGTCGTCGGCGATCCCAAGCAGTCCATCTTCCGCTTCCGCCGGGCCGACATCGACATCTACAACCGCGTGGCCCAGCGCATCAAGGCGACCGGCGGCGAGGTCCTCGCGCTGACGGCCAATTTCCGGTCGCTGCCGAAAGTGTGCGAACTCGCGAACGACGTCTTCCCGCCGCTCTTTGCGGGTTCGCCGTCTCCGTACTCGCCGCGCTTCGAGAAGCTCGATCCCGGTGCGTGCCGAATCCGACGTGTCCGGCCGGCCCGCGCGTGGCGAAGCTCACGATGCCGGAGGCCGCCAAGGGTGACCGAGCCTGCGGAAGCGGAGGCCAGGCGCATCGCGGCCTACGTCCAGGCCGAGGTGGCGAGCGGCCGCCGCACGTTCGGCGACTTCCTGGTGCTGACGCGGCAGAAGCCTCGCCTCAAGATCTTCGCGGAGGCATTCGACGAGCTGGAGATTCCCGTTGACGTCAGCGGCGCCGGGCTGTTCTGCAAGTCGGCCGAGGTCCGCGCGTTGGCCGCTGCTCCTCGACGTCGCTGGCAGACCCGCTCGACTCGGTCTCGCTGGTCGGCGTGCTGCGCGGGCCGCTCTTCGGCCTCAGCGATCCCGAGTTGTTCCGTTACCGCCAGGCCGGCGGCCGCTTCGAGCTGTCCGCGCCGCTCACCGAGGCGGACAGACGACGTCCAGGCGGCCGCGCTCGACGAGCAGTTCGGTCCCGCCTTGGCGGCGATGCGCAGCTGCGGGCCATGTGGCGCAGCACCCGCACGTTGCCGCTGGCGGCGGCCGTCGCGCGCATCCTCGAGGAGACCGGCTGGCTCGCCCTGGCGGCGACCACGCCCGGGGGCGCGCGCGCCGGACACCTGCTGCAGGCCATCGACCGCGTGCGGGAGGTGGTGGAGGCGGGCGGCGGCCTGGCCGAAGCGGCCGAGGCCCTCAATGAAGAAGACGAGTCGAGCGAGTCCGAGGCGATGCCCCTCGAGCCTGGCCGGCGCGACGTCGTGCGCCTGATGAATCTCCACAAGGCCAAGGGCCTCGAGGCGCCCGTGGTGTTCCTGGCGGATGCCACTCACGCATTCGAGTTCCCGGTGGAAGTGCGGATCACCCGCGATGGCGGCATCGCGCGCGGCCACCTCAGGATCGTGCGCAAAGGCGACAAGCCCTGGCTGAACACGACGCTCGGGCAGCCGGCCGGCTGGGAGGCGCACGAGGAGGAGGAGACGAGGTATCGGGACGCCGAGCGGCTGCGCCTGCTCTACGTCGCTGCCACTCGGGCGAAGGAACTGATGATTGTCTGCCGGTCCGCCAAGGCTGCGGACAACGAGGCGTGGGGCGCGTTCGATGGATTCCTTGCCGGCGTCCCCGAAATGGTCGTGCCCGCGCCGACCACGGTGGTGAAGAAGGTCAAGGCAGACCTGTCCGCGAAGGCGCGTGCCGCCGCCGCCGCCGTGCGCGTCCGGCGTCACGACCAGGTGCGCGAGCCTTCGTGGGCGGTCACCTCGGTGACGGGGGAGAAGGCGCGGTTGGCCGCGGCGGAGCGGGCGAGGGAGGCCTCGCAGGAAGGTGCCGGCGGAAGCCGTCGCGGACGCGACCGACACGCCGAGTCATCGCGCGGACGCCGGCGTCGCCTGGGGCTCGTTCGTGCATGGCCTGCTGGAGCACGCCATGCGGCACGACGGCGCCACGCGCGCGGACCTCGATCGCCTCGCTCGCTGGCTCACCGTGGAGACGCCCGACCTGCGACCGTTCATTCCCGAGGCGCTCGACCTGGTCGAGGCCGTCTCGAAGGCGCCGTTCTGGCAGGAGGCCCGCGCCGGTGCCGACGTGCATGTCGAAGTCCCGTTTGCCGTGCGCGTCGCCCCGGCCAGTGACGGGCCGGCCACCATCCTCCACGGCGTCATCGACCTCGTCTATCGCGCCGGCGACGGCTGGCGCATCCTGGATTACAAGACCGACCAGGCTGCGGCAGACGAGGGCGTCCTGCTGGACCGGTATGGTGTCCAGCTTGCCCAATACGGGTCGGCCTGGGAGCGCGTCAGCGGCGGCAAGGTCGGCTCGACCGGGCTCGTGGCGGTGCGGACGATGCGGACGATCTGGAGCAAGTGAGTGATGAGCCTCGAAGACGTCAGGTCCCTGGTCACCGTGCCGGACGAGGAACTGGTTCCTCCGCCGGAGCTGTTCTGGCACTTGAGCCTGCTCCATGGCCAGGCCCACGTGTCGCGCGTGCTCGTGCACGCCTTCCGGCTCGTCGAAGCCACGGGGTTCGTCCACGAGATGCCGCGTCTCTGGGCGGCGGTCTACCTGCACGACATCGCTCGCCGCCACGACGGGAGAAGTGCGCGCCATGGGGCCGACGCCTGGGCACGCCTGGCCGATCTGCCGGACGTTCGGGCGCTGTTTGCACGCGGAGGCGTGTGCGACGAGGACTACCCGGCCATTCAGTCGGCGGTGACCCTTCACTCGGCCGGCGAACCGCTGCCAGCCGATCCGTCCTGGCAACTGACCGCCTTGCTGAAGGACGCCGACGGCCTGGACCGGGTGCGCCTTCGTGACCTTGATCCCGCCCGTCTGCGGCGTCCCGAGGCGCGCGCGATGGTCCGGTTTGCGGAACGGCTCTATCAGGAGACGGACCGCCGGATTGCGCCGTCAGGCGACTACTTCGCGCGGCTGTGGCCGAGCGTTGTCCGGATCCTGGACAATCCGCCACACAAATAGGGCCTCGAACTCAGTCTCCGTCCCGCCGGTAGCCGAATCGCGGTCCAGCGTCGCCATCCGGGCGTGACCCGCCCTGTCATACCGGGCGCCTACCATGGGTCACATATGAGGGTCTTCTATTCCAATGCCTTTGTGGCGGCCGGGGAAGAATTCGACACGACCCGAAAGGCCGCTTGGATCGCCGAGTCGCTCGGTGCCCGCGCGATCGCCGGCACTGAACTGGTGGAGCCTGCGCCGCTCGTTCCGGCGCAGCTCGAGGCCGTGCACGCGCCCGACTACGTCCGAGCCGTGCGGACAGGTGAGCCGCGCTCCCTCGCCGAGTCCAACGGCTTCCGCTGGGACGAGGGCCTCTGGACGGCGGTCTGCGCGTCGAATGGCGGAGTCGTCGAAGCGGCGCTCCACGGCCTCAAGACCGGCTCGCACGCGGGCGCGCTCTCGTCGGGCCTGCACCACGCGCGTCGCGCCAGTGGCTGCGGGTTCTGTACGTTCAACGGGATCGCGCTCGCGGTACGCGCCGTGACGGCGCTTCAATGCCAGCGTCCGAGGCGCATCCTCATTCTCGACCTCGACGCACACTGCGGCGGCGGCACATACAGTCTCGTCCGCGATGTTCCGGGTGTCGTCCAGGCGGACATCTCGGTGTGCAGGACCGACTTCTATCAGGCGGACTCAGGAAGCCGCTCTACGCTCGAGATCATCGCCCGGGCGGAGGACTACCTGCCCACGCTGGCCGCGCGGCTCGACGCGCTGGCGGATGAGCCGTTCGACCTGCTCATCTACAACGCCGGCATGGATCCGCACGAAGACTCGGCCATCGGTGGTCTCGCAGGGATTACTACCGCTATGATTGCAGCGCGTGAACGAGTGGTATTCGAGTGGGCGCGGCGGAACCGCGTCGGCGTGGCGTTCACCCTGGCCGGCGGCTACACCGGCGGTCGTCTCGACCAGTCGGAGCTGGTGAAGTTGCACCGGCTGACGATTGCGGCGGCGGTTCAAGGAGGATGAGTCTTGGCGCAACACCCAGCACCACCCGCAACCCTGGCCGGCGAGACGATTGTTCGTATGGTGAGTGAAGGAGGGTCGCTCATCCTGGCGGCCGTGCGCAGACCGACAGGATGGACTGCCTTCTTCGTCGTCAACGATGAGCGGCCGCCGTCAGCGTCGTCGGACCGGCCGTCTGTGCGCGTCATCGGCCCGGTGGAGTCCTGGGAAGCCGCGCTGACGCTGCTGGATCACTTCGTATGGCACGTGCTGGAGGCCGACTACGTGCATCCTGATTTCCGCCGCCAGGTGATCGCGATTGTGCGGGAGCGGGCCAAGGACAAAGACGACCCGGTTTTCGAACTCGTCGACTACTGGCTGCCGGGTTGGGAACGAGCATGTTCCCAGGGGACGGAGGCTTCGAACGTGCCGTCAGAGTAAGCACGTGCCTCTTCGGCTATGATCCTGCCATCATGCCGACGATGTTTCCGACGCCGCTGCCGGAGACGGTGATCCGCAATCCCGCGCGCGAGGCTGAACGGGACGTCTACCCCGCGCTGCAGGCCCAGTTGGACGAGGGGCACCTGGTGTTCTACAGCGTCGCATGGCTGGCGAAGTCCAAGGGCGAGGGCGCGCGCGATGGGGAAGTGGACTTCGTGATCGCCAATCCCCAGAAGGGGATCCTCCTGCTCGAGGTGAAGGGCGGTCAGGTGTGCCGCGACGGCGCCTCGGGGCGGTGGATCAGCATCGACCGCTCGCACCACGAGCACGACATCCAGGACCCCTACGAGCAGGTTCGTGTCTCGAAGCACGCACTGCTGCAGAAGCTGGCGGAGCACCCGGCGATTGGCCGGGCCTGGGTGGCCCTCGGTCACGGCGTGGTGCTGCCCGCCTCGCACGACCCTCACCGCCCGCTGACGCCCGACGGCCCGCGGGATATCACCGTCTTCGCCGAGGACATGGCGCACGTGGCCGACCGCATCGCGCGGATGTTCGACTACTGGAATGGCGCGATGGGCGGCAGCCTCCGGCCCACACCGCTGCTCGTGAGCACGTTGAAGGATCTGCTCGCCCCGAGCTTCAACCTGCGCCAGCCGCTCGGGGACGTGCTGGCGGATGAAGACCGCGAGCTGCTCCGCCTCACCGAGGACCAGTTCGACGTGCTCGACATGCTGTCGCGCCAGCGGCGGGTGGCCGTGTCGGGCGGGGCCGGGACCGGGAAGACCGTGCTCGCGCTCGAGAAGGCGAGGCGACTCGCGGCGGAAGGGTGCCGGGTCCTGTTCACCTGCTTCAATAAGCCGCTTGCAGAGTTCCTCCGCCGGTCCTCGGGCCACGTCGAGCGCCTGGAGATCGCCAATTTCCACGACTTCTGCTGGAGGATGGCGAAGGACGCCGGCCTGCCGCTGCCGGAGCCGAACAGCGAGTTGTCGTCCAGCTTCTTCGACACGACGCTGCCGGACGCGCTGTTCACGGCGCTCGGTCGCTTCCCAGACCGACGCTTCGACGCCATCGTCGTCGACGAGGGTCAGGACTTCCGCGAGAGCTGGTGGCCACCGCTCGAGCTGTGCCTGGCGGACCAAAAGGACGGCATCCTGTACGTCTTCCACGACGACAACCAGCAGGTGTACCGGCGAGTCAGCTCGTTCCCGACGGGGCTGAACGAGTGCGTCCTGCGCGACAACCTGCGCAATACCCAACGTATCCATGCGGTGACGACGAAGTTCTATCGCGGTCAGCCGCTACGCGCCAAGGGACCGGAAGGGCGGGACGTGGAGTGCATTTCCGCCGAAACACCGGCCGTCGCAGTTCGTGAGATCCAACGCGTGCTGCACCGGCTGGTGCGAGAGGAGGGGGTCCCCGAGCGCGACATCGCCGTGCTCTACGGCTCGTCGGCGAACGGCCCGCTGAAGCGTGGCGAGAGGATCGGCACCTTCTGGACGACGACCGACCAGGCCGCCGAGCCGCGGAAGGTGCTGCTCGATTCGGTCCGTCGGTTCAAAGGGCTCGAGCGGCCGGTGGTCATCCTGACCGGCATCGACCACCTTGCGCCGGACGAAGAGAACGCGCTGCTCTACGTCGGGCTCAGTCGAGCCCGGCTGCACCTCGCCGTGGTGGCCAGCGCGGGGACTATCGACAGGCTGGGATTGCGACCGGCGCTGAAACAGTAGAGGTGCCGCGGCGTTGGTCTTTCACCTTAACCAAAGAACCCGCTGCATGTGTGGCAGAAGTACTTCCCTGGCGCCGGACCGTTCGGGATCAACTTGAACTTCGTGGTGGCGGTGGCGATATAGATCGTGCGCCCGACGAGGCCGCACCCCACCGTTGCCGTGTCACTTGACCCGCAGCGGGTGCAGGCCGATACGGCGGCCTCCTCGAAGTAGACGATGGTCTCCCGGACGCCCGGATGCTGCTCCTCCATCTGGTTCAGTGTCTTCTCATCGATCGTCAGCATCACTTCGCTCCCTGTGCCGAGCGCGGTACTCGGGTCGCGCTCACGGAATGGTCAGTCCCCCGGTCCCATCACCGCGGACCTTTAGCGGCATGAACGCACGCGTCGTGCGGCCGATAGCCCGCTGCCTCGGCTTCCTGACGAGTGGTAAACACCCACGTGCAGTTGCGGCAGTTGTAGTCCCGGCAACTGGGTGCGTGATAGACGTGGCTCGAGATATTTCCGTGGAACGGGCCGCTTGCCGGAGAGACAACTGGCGGCACTCCGGGCACATGCGGCCCCGGGGCGCCCCGGGAATGCTCCTTGCGATACTGCCACGGCGCTACGGCGGTTCGATCGGCCCACAGCCCGACGTGCTGTTGTCTCGCCTGTTGTTCGAGTGCGGCGAGCTGGCCGTCGGCAGAGTACCTGAGTGTACTGCCACGCGAATCCTGCCCTGACCATCTCCTCGCTCAGATCGCGCCCACCGACAATCACGCGCGCCACCAGGCGACCGTAGCGGTCGCGGTCGCGGACGTGAACCGTCGCCGGCTGGGAGAACGCCAGCACGCGCAGGCGCTGCCGCGCCTGACCACCGAAGGCCTGCCCGGCCTCCGGGGCGTCGATGCCATCGAGGCGGATGACTTCCGTTCTCCCGTTCGCCGTGACGCTGAGCGTGTCGCCATCTGCCACGTGAGTGATGATGCCTGTGAAGGTGCCCTTGCCCTGGGCACCTGCCGGTAATTGGCTCACGAAGCACGCCAGCCCGAGGATCAGCAGGACGAGGTTCACCCGGGCAGGGCTGTAGCGGGTGTGCATGCATTGGTTGTAGCACCTGGGTGTGACAGGGTGGGTCATAGCCACGTCGGTTCCCCGGGCTCCGACGCTTCATCGAAAAGAACAGGCATTTGAGAGCCCCGTCGCTCGGCGCCGACCGTGCGGGCGTTCAGGCGCGGCGAAGTGTACATCGGAGCGAGGTGACAGACACGGCGGGATTCCGGTACTCGGCCTATGACCTACCCTGTCACACCCGCGTGAGATGATCTCTCTTGCGGGATGACCCCGCAGACGGCCGAGTCGACCTCGGCCTCTGGATGTCCTTCGATAGGATGGACATCGTGACCGATCCTAGCCTCTCCAGTCCGTCTGCTTCTGATCCCGCGCCCTGTCCGTTGGGCACGCGCTGGGCAGCGTGGAAGATCTACGTCTTCATGCGCTGCGCATCCGGCGGTATCCACCTCACCCCCGAGGAACGCACAGCGGTCCTTCGCGCCCGCCGGCGCCGTCTCTCGTGGACGCCCGCTACGCCGCTGCCCGTGGAGTGGACTGTCGGACCCGGCGACGCCACTCTGCTCGCTGGCGGCGAAGGTCTCCTATCCGGTCGTCGCCACCTGCACGCGTCGACAACGATTGGCACGCGGACGATTCACATCGACTGGGCGACTGGCACCGGAGGCGGCCCCGGCCTCTGGTACAAGCTGGTGCGCATCTACGTGGACGGCGTGTTGGTCGACGAACAGGCCCACGGCGGTTGTTCGCTGGGCTTCACTCTCTGGGGCGGTCCGGCGTTTGCCGTCGTCCGTCGCGGACATGCTGTCGGTGTCGCGTCCGATTGGTTCCGGAGAGGGCAGCCGCCCACCGTGTGGCTTCTGAGGCCGGACGGCGGGAAGTGACCCGCCCTGTCATGCCTGTCGCTTATCCTGACGCCAGTCGCCGGAAACCATGCACGAGGAGGATTTGTGCCGCAGGCGCCGGCCAAGCGCAGGCGCGATCCGCTGGGCCGGGTGGTGTTCGCGCTCGAGCTGTGGCTGACCGTGATCCGATTTGGTAGACAGGTGAGTAACGCTAGCTGAGGTCTGTTCTGTCGTCTCCCTTCATGAACTGTACATCGGGTCGTGGGCGCTGTGGGAATCTCGCGTTCTCTGCGAGATTTCCAAATCACGGTGGGCGCGTTCTGTGCGTCCACCGGGATGGCAGCGTCCACACCCTACGCGGCCGCGCGGCGCTCGAAAGCCGCCGGACTGATGAGCCCGAGCGTCGAATGCCGCCGCTGCTGGTTGTAGAACACCTCGATGTAGTCGAACAGCTCCGCCTTCGCCAGCCCGTAGCTTTCGAAGTGCTCGCCCAACTCCGCTTTCACCGTCGAGAAGAAGCTCTCCATGACGGCATTGTCGTAGCAGTCGCCCCGGCGGCTCATGCTGCACGTGATGCCGAACGTCTCGAGGATGGCCTGGTAATCCTCGCTGGCGTACGTGCAGCCTTGATCCGAATGGTGCAACAGGCCGGCCTCGGGACAGCGCCGTTTGATCGCCATCCCGAGCGCTTTCATCGTCAGGTGACGATCGTTCACCGCGCTCACGGCCCAGCCGACCACGAAGCGCGAGAACAAGTCGAGGACGACGGCGAGATAGAGCTTCCCGCCGTCTCCGACCAGAAACTCCGACGTGTCGCCGACCCAGCGCTGATTGGGCGCCTCGGCGGTGAAGTCTCGATTGAGCAGATTCGCGGCCACCGGCTGGTCGTGGTCGCTCATCGTCGTGCACTTGAAGCGCTTCCGCGGGCGGGCTTTCAGGCCCTCCTCTCGCATGACCCGCGCCACCCGCTTCCGACTGACACGCACGTCCTGGTCCGCCAGGTCGGCATGGACCCGCGGACTGCCGTAGCGTCGGCGACTCGCGTCAAACGAGGCGCGGACTGCGACGCGCAGCCGTCGGTCCGTGCGCGCGTGCGTCGACTCCGGCCGGTGGCGGAACGCGTAGAAGCCGCTGCGGGACACCCGGAGACACCGGCACAAGGCGCTGATGGGAAACGCGGCCTTCTTGGCGTCGATGAATGCGAACTTCACGCATTCTCTTTCGCGAAGAAGGCCGCCGCTTGTTTTAGGATGTCGCGCTCCATCCGGAGCGTGCGATTCTCCTTCCGCAGCCGCCCCAGCTCCTCGCGCTCCGCCGTCGTGAGCACGCCGGGCTTCCCCGTGCCGCCATCGGCGCGGGCTCGCTCCACCCAACTCCGTAACGCCGACTCGGTGAGGTCCAACTCGCGGGCCGCCTGGCCCACGCTCTTGCCCTCGTCGATCACCAGCCGGACCGCGCCGGCTTTGTACTCATCCGTGAAGCTCCGCCGGACGCGCTGTCGTGGTTTCTCTTTCGCCATCGATCCCATCGTAGCCACCTTTCGGGAAGTGTCTACGGAATCGGATCAAGGCCAAGTATCAGGAAGTCGGCCCAGGGGCGGAGGGCCTCAAGTTGGGCGATTCCCACGTTCAGTGCATGGCCACCTTTCGGGTTCTTCGCCTCCACGAGCAGGACATCCCAGCCGCTCGCCGTCTGCCTGACGCCGACTACGTCTGGGGTGCGAGCGTATTTCCCAGGGACCTTGATCTTGATGTTTGGCTTTTGCCCGACGCGCCAAGTCTCTGTGCATTCACCCTTGGTACGCAGCCAATTCTCGAGCGGGAGGTACTGCGCTGCCTCTCCCTTTGGCTTGCCTGCTTTCGCCATAGAAGTCCCGCCTCCCTCAACGCCGCTGGTCGTCGGCGCTCATCGTAGCACGACGACGTTGCGGGTTATCGGGCAGCCTCGGTGCGGTGCCGCGACCTCCGGCCTGGTAGACGCTACGCATCAGAACCGCAGGGCGTACGCTTCGACTCCCTCCGTAAGCAGAGTAGCGAACGGTATCGCGCAGACTCCCTCGCCGAACGCACCGCTCGCCGGAAACGTCGCTCCCCAAGAGTTGAGAGCATAGAAACTCCCCTGGTACTTCCACCCCTTCGTCCCGTCCGTATGGTCGTAGCCGACCAGCAACCAAGCGTGGCCTGTATCGAGACGCGTTTGCCCGATTAGAGGAGACAGCGCCATGCCGAACTTGTCGAAGTTGACCCCGATCATCTCTTCCGTCAGCGAAGTGCCGACGATCACGGACCAACCGGCGGCCAATCTCGTCTTGATGTCGGAAATGGCGTCAGGCCTGAGTTGGACCGTGCAGGGCAGCCCACGCTGGTCCCGCTGAGTTTCGCTGTCTTTGACACGCGCAGCCGTCCTCCACTCGTCATTTCTGGCCATCCATGCCAGTTGCTCTTCGAGTTGGGGATACCTAAAGGACCGTTCGGTGCAGGGCAGGGACCGGCTGACAATGTCGATGCAAGCCCTCAAGGACCTTCCAGTGCCACGCTGCTCGCCCGAAGCACAGTGGAGCCAAGCCGAGCTGAATCGAGGAATTCTGCCGTAACGTCTCCAGGCGGCGAGATCCAGCGCCATCGCAAAGGCATTGGCAGTGCAAGTGGGCAGGATACCCTGGTCCCTGACGATGCGCCTGTACGCTTGCCGGTCTTCCGCCCTAGCCCCCACACGCATGTGGAGGTCAGGAGTCGACTCTCGTGGATGAAGAACCCGGAGCGACGGAACGGTCTTTGGGTGATCGATCGGGAGCGGAAGCCCCCCAGGACGACGCGTTACGCGGCCTTCTGTGGCGCTCGGTTGGTCCTCTCTCTCGGGGAAGAGAAGGCGCTCGTCCCAATCGTCGTATCTTGTTAGCAAGGTCACAAGTTCGGACGGCGAGACGGCGTCACCGGCCAGTCGGCTGATATAGTCGCGTAGTCGAAGAAGCCGGCGTCCATCCCAGAGGTCACCCTCGCGAAGCGCCACTTCATTCGGCCCCAAGCCAGTCAGCGGCCACAGGTCCTCATGACGAACGTGCGACCAGTCATGGTCGCCGAGAAGACGGACCAGACTGCGCGGCTCTCCAGTGTTCGCCTGCCGGCTCTCGTCGTTGAAGTAGGTTCCCCACCAGGGTTTGCGCTGCAGCACGGAGTACCCGAGCGCCATCCATCGCTCCATGAGGACCCGGACTGCCCGAAAGTACTGCCCCTTCACCGGCTCGTTGCCGTCGAATTGCTCGTCGCAGAACATCCCGAAGTTGTCGAGGAAGACATCCTGAGCGCCGAGGTCGTGCTGGTACCCCTTGGGGTTCTTCTCCTTGAAGTAGCACTGGTGAGCCTGGCGCTGGAAGGGATGGATCTTCTCGTGCAAGGCAGCCTTCTGGATGAAGCTCTCGCGTGGAAACGGCTTGCGGTTCGGGTTATAACGCGTCACGACAGCGCTCCGGTGGAAAGAGGGAATTAGGGCCGGGACCGCCCGCTCGTTCTACCGCGGGCAGCAATGGCATCGGCTCTTGTGGTCCGAGCCACCTAGTCAGAACGGGCATCTGGTTGAAGCCGAACCGGCACATCCAGGAATACATCATGGACCCGATCCGACAGAGGATGGCGGGCGGGCAGGCCCAATGTGATTCGCCGCGACTCGATCAGTGGAATCCAGTTTCGTTCGCTGCTCGGGCAGTAGCGCCCATCCGGGAATGAGTCGCCACAGAAGTGAACGAACACAAGGCGGGCAGCGGTGCCGCGGCGAGTCAGAAAATGCAGGGCCGCGAGGCGATTGGCGTATTGATAGTAGCTCCCGAGCCATGAGAAGTCCTGATGGACACCTAGCGCCTCCTTCGTTCGGTTCAGAGCGTCCTCGATCATCTGGCGACTCGAGAGCGTTCCCGGCTCAACGCGTTTCCCGAACGAGGCACCGCAGGGGCCACCGACGAATTCTGGGTGATTGGCCTTCGCCTCAATTAGGAGCCACTCCCTATCAACCATCGCAACGCCGTCCCAACGCTGTTGGTTACCAGTTTGAGGCCAGAACTTCTCCCATTCCTCTTGAAGCGCCGGGTCTGAGCAGAAACCCATGCCCTTTGGTTCCTCTATGTCTGGACGTGCCGGGTCCGGGTAGACCCACGCTGGGACGCCCCGCAAACCGGTCGCTGCCAGGAGGCAACGGTCGAGCGGGTCCTTCGACTCCGTCCGATACGTCCAGAAATGGTCTTCGCTCCCGTAGCCGTTGCCGCGTCTTCCCATCTGCGCCTCCCGTCGTGACGCCGATTCTACCGTTTCCACGCCCCGCACCAATCGCGGCTTTCCGTTCGCGGCCACGGGCGACGTGGGAGTCCAACTGCGGTGTCGAGTTCGTCCGTTTGGCCAGCCAGCGGATTATGCGCTGGAGGGTGAACGCGGCATTCGCCCACTACGACGTCCTCCTGGTCGTCTTCGGGCTGCAAAAAGCGGCAGGTAACGCATTGGGTGGCTTCCGTGTTCCGGAAAAGGGCGCTGAGCATTCTCGGTTCTCCTGATGCCAGTATTCCAGGGGGCCGTGACAGGCGAGGTCACAGCGCCTTAGTGGCTCTGGCAGGACGCGGTTCGTCTCGAGCCAATTTCCGGAGAGCCACGTTTACAGGAATTCCTGTCGAGGGAGGCCGAACAGGGCCGAAGGCAGCTCGGGGTCACTCGATCCATTCAGCCCGACGCTGTTCGGACGCCAACTCCGTGAACGAGGCGGGAGGCTCGAGCAAAAGGCCCGTTCGCAGCAGAAAGTATGGGATGGCAAGAACTGAGAACCACCGTTCGGACAGTAGGTTGCTGGCGTTCTCAGATTCGTCGGCCCCCCGACGCATTCGCGCTATGGACGGCTCCTTTCCCGCGGCCAAGGCATCAGTTCCGCCCAGAGTGTCAGTCTTGGAAAGTGTCAGTTCTGACAGCAAAACTAGCTATTTGCATCCGAAGAATCTATCTGTAGGCTCCTTATTCGTCGGTGGTAGTGAACGCGATCGTGACCACCGCCTCGACTCGGAGTTCTGAGCGCGACCACCCTCCCCCGGCGCGTCAGCCAACAGGTCTTTCGGAACAACCCACCGTCGTCGGGTCATCTGTCCGGATGAGGGCAGACACGCCGGACGTCTGCCTGCGGGAGGGGACAGTGCGAGACGCCGATCGCAAGCACCGTCATCGCTCGCGAAGGGTGGGAGAACAAGGGATATTCCGCTTCGACAGGAGGTGGCCGACGCGCTCGAGAGTCAGGCCAAAGAGGGATGTACGACCGACCAACCGTATTTCCCGAAGGACCCGAGTGGCGTGCGAATAGTGCTGCAGCGTGCGGCACGTCGTAAGAGCATCGCCCACCTCACTGTTCACGACCTCCGGCGGACCTTCGGCACCGGGTGCGCTCTCGCCAACATGCCGGTGGCGGTGCTTCAGAAGATCATGGGACATTCCTCGCCAGACGTCACCATGAAGTACTACATCCACCTGCAGCAGCGGGACCTCGTCGCCGCGATGGATGCGGTCAACCTCGGCCTCGGCGAGCGACGGCCAGCGGAAGTCGTATCAATTGCCGAGCGGCACCGTCAACCGGCGTGATTGTAATGGCTTAGGGGAGTTCTGATCGCCCAAGGCAGGCGCCGGAACGACGCAACCAGAGACCATCTACATCGCGCGCGAGTCTCGACGCACTCGCCGAGGTTCGGCGGACCCGCCGCGGTTGGACATGAACCTGCTGCGCATGAACCTGGTGCGCTATTGAATGACGTCGAATGGATGGAGGATACTCTGCGTGATGCAGAACCGGTCCGTTTGGACGCTGGCACAGGCCGCGCGACTGCTCCATGAGCCGCAGCACCGGTTGATCTACCTGTGCGAGAAGCTGGTTGTCGTTCCGGACTTCGCCGACGCGAGCGGGCGGGGGAGCAGTAGGCGCTTCTCGGCGCGGAACCTGCTTGAGTTCGCCATCGCCCTCAAGCTCAGGACCCTCGGCCTACCCGTCGGAATGATCGCGGCCATCGTCTACACGCTTCGCGCGTTCGAGCAGAAGGTCGCGGCGGAGATGCCGGAGTTCGACCTGGCCACCGCGCTGCGGCGTCCGTCCGGTATCGACCTTCGCGCGATTGTCGCCGACGGGGAACGGCTGTTCTTCTTGCTCAAGCGGAAGGGAGAAGGCGGCCGGTTGCTTGGCGGCATCGAACTCAACGGGGCGATGAGCAGGAAGGCCTCCACTCTGGTCTCTCAGCTGAAGGCAGTTCCAAGGACCATCACCGGAGGAGACTCCGCCGGCTTCAATGGCCCAGAGGGCAGCAAGTACGTCCGCCTCGACATCAACATCGGGCAAATTGCGAGGGATTTGGAACTCGAAGTGTAAGGCCTGCTTCGGCGAAGTGCTCGGTTCTCGATTGCGTTAATGATAGACATCGTATATCATTAGAGGTGTCACGCAACGAAAGAACTGGAGATCGGGCGGTCAAGCGGACGGCCGTGCGAAAGCGCGCAGCCGCCTTGCTCCAACCGGAGGTGCGTGACCTTCTCGACCTGGTCGCCGAAGAACTCGCCAGCGAGTACCTGCACCTCATGAGGGAAGACAGGGAGGCGTCGAAAGGCGCGGAGGACTGACATGCGCGCGGCGATCTACGCCCGCTATTCCAGCGAGAACCAGCGGCCCGAGAGCATCGAAGACCAGATCGCGTCCTGCCGGAAACTGGCCGCCGAGCGCGGCTATCTCCTCGTCGAAGACCACGTCTACGCAGACCGCGCCGCATCCGGCGCCCGAGAGGACCGGCCCGGGCTGAACGCCCTCCGCGCGGCGGTCCCTCACGACGTCTTCGACGTGGTCCTCGTCGACGACCTTTCCCGCCTGGCCCGAAACACCCTCCTGCTCCTGTCCACCCTCGAGGAATTCCGCTTCAACGGCGTTCGCGTCGTGTCGGTGGCCGACGGCCTGGACAGCGACGACCGCGAGGCCACGATCGGCATCCAGGTCCGGGGCGTCTTCAACGAACTCCAGCTTCAGGACCTCAGGAAGAAGACGCTGCGCGGGCAGATCGGGCAGAAGGAGCGCGGCTTCACGGTTGGTGAGGCAACGTACGGCTTCCGCTCGGTGCCAGTCGGGACGATCCGCATCGACAAGAAGGGTCGGCCCCGGCCCGACGGCTACAGGATGACGATCGACCCGCGCGAGGCGGCGATCATCCTCCGCATCTTCAGTGCGTTCGCCGACGGTCGATCGGAGTCGAGCATCGTTCGCGAGTTGAACAGCGAGGGCGTGGCAGGCCGGCGGAAGACGCACAGCGGATGGTCGCCCGCGACCGTCCATCGGATGCTGCGTAACGAGAAGTACGCGGGCCGCTGGGTGTGGAACAAGAGCGAGACCCGCCGGGATCCCCGAAGCGGTCGGCGCCGCCAGTTTCCGAAGCCGGAATCGGACTGGATCGTGACCGACGATGAGGCGCTGCGCATCGTGCCGCCCGAGTTGTGGCGGCGCGTGCAGGAGCGCCTGGCGGCCGTGCGCAAGACTTGGCCCGGCGGGGTAGGGAAGCGCGGATTCGAAGGACCGCGGGGCGGCCGAGTCCGTCACTATCCGGAGGAGCTGCTCTCTGGCGCCATGGTCTGTGGTCGGTGCGGCGGCAGCATCGTCAAAGCGAGCGGCAAGAACGGTGGCTACTATGGCTGCCTCGGGGCCGCGAAAAGCGCCTGCGAAAACAAGCTGCTCGTGCGGAGGACGCTCGCCGAGCGCGTGATCCTGGCTGCCGTGCGCGACCGCCTGGCGTCCCGCGAGAACCTCGCCTACGTCCTGGAAGGGGTGAAGGAGGCGCTCGCCCGGGCGACCTCGCAGACGCCGGAAACGGTCAAGCTGAAGCAGGGCGAACTCGAGCAGGAGGAGCGGCGGCTGGCGAACTTCATCGACTTCGTGGCGGACGGTCGGGGGAGCAAGGCGCTCGGGGCGGCGCTGGTCGCCACCGAAAAGAAGGTCGACGACCTTCGATCCGAGCTGGAAGTGCTTCACCGCAGCCAGGAGGCCCTGCTGGCCCCACCCCCGCTCGAATGGCTCGAGGAGCGCATCGTCCGCCTCCAGGAGGTCCTGGAGCGGCGCACGGCGCCGGCGGCGCTTCTGCTCAGGAAGCTGCTGGGGCAGATCAAGCTGGAACCGGTCACGCCGGAGGTCGGCCGCCGCTACTACCGGGCAACCACGAACTTGGATGTGTTGGCGTTGATTGAAGCTGATCCGGTTTCCGACCGTTCGGAAACCGGTTCGAGTGCTTTGCGATGGTGGAGGCGGCGGGAGTTGAACCCGCGTCCGAGAGCACGTCACCGCAGGACTCTACATGCGTGTCCCCTTCTGTTTATTCGCAGCCGGCCTGGGGAAGAGGCGAAAACCGCCAGCCGCTAGTCCCGGTAGCGTCTCGCCGCCCAAGGCCCGGAACGACCTCGAGCAGCCAGCCTGCCTGTTTGACATCCAGCCCCCGCGCGCAGGCAACTTGGAGGTGGACGTCGCTGTTAGTTAAGCAGCGAGAGCGAGCTGCGAATCCGCAGTTAGGTTGTTTCCACCGGATTTACGAGTCGATGGGGCTCGGCATGCATCCCACGGCCCTATACCCCCGTCGAAGCCAAGTCGCCCCCACGTGCGGAGTGCGTGGCCCGGTTTCGGGAGAACCGGCCGATTCCTTGAGTTTACAGGAGTCGGCTACTGCTGTCAAGTTGTTTATAATCAGCCACTTACCATCCGACTCGTTTGCGGGGAGGATCGGCGGGACCGGTTCGGCTACAGACCGCACGGGCGACCCCGCCCAATAGACGTTCAACGCAAACGAACTCAGGGTACGGGAGGTGCGGCTCGCCCCGCCGCCCGCCGCGGGTCGCGAGCCGCCAGCCGGACTACGCCCCGACGTTCACGACCGTCCGCACCTCGAACGCTGGCGGGTTCTCGAGGTGCTTCTTCACCGCGCACTGGCTGGCCGCGCGGATGAGCGCGTCATGGTACTTCTCGGGAAAGCCCGGCGGCACCTCGATGTCGATGCCGATCTTGCCCACCATGGCCGTCCGGGGATCCACCTCCACCCGCTGGACCAGCCTGATGCCGTCGGTCGGCAAACCGCGCTGCTTGCAGAACCCCAGCACGTAGATGCCCGCGCATGTCGCGATCGAGGCCAGGAACACCGTGAAGGGGGCGGGAGCCGAGTCTTCGCCGCCGCCGCGAGCCGGCTGGTCGGTGCGAATCGTATGGCGGCCAACCTGCGCGTCCACGCGCGCGCCGCCGGGGAAGGTCACAATCATGTCCATTGCAGTGTCTCCAGTATTCTCAGGGGGAAACCGGACTCGAATCACGCGCCCGGCCGCCGCCGGACCGACCGAGAGCACCCGCCCGCGGCCAGGCGAACAGCGCCCCGCTTGCGGCTGCCAGTCGGGGACTCTACCCTATAGAATCAGATCGCGCGAAAAAGGTTTCTCGGCGGGGCGGCAGGGCCCCGCGCCCTGGGCCCGCCGGTTGCGAGGACTTGGTGAAGTTGCCGCCGCGATCGGCCGATACCGGAGATGACGTCCCCCGGTGTCTCCATCCGATTTGAACGGCTGCCTTATGTCGATCGACGAACGCATTCGCCAGTTGTCCGAGACCATCATCCACGAGGCCCGCGGTCCCATCGAGGCCGCGCTGCACCGGCTACTGGCCGAGTTCATGAACGTGGCTGCGGCCGAGCGCGACCAGGCGGTGCGGTCCGCGGTCGCAGAGGCCTCCGCCTCGCACCAGCTGGCGATCGCCGCTCTCCGCGAGGAGCACGACCGCGACCGCGTGGACGTCGAGGCGCTTCGGCGCCAGTTCGACCGCGATCTGGACGCGAGCCTTGCCGCCCTCCGCGAGGAACTGGACCGGGAGCACGCCGCCGCCGTCGCGGCCTTCCGCGAGTCGTCCGCGCGCGACCAGGCGGCCGCGTTGGCCGCCCTGCGCGATTCGCTGGCTCAGGAGCACCACGCGGCCATCGCCGCCCTCCAGAAGCAGCTCGAAGAGGACCGCGACGCCGCGATGGCCCTGTGCCAGCAACTCGAGCAGGACCGCGACGCGAGTCTCGCCGCCGTGCGCGGGCAATTGCTGCAGGAGCACGAGGCGGAGGTCGCCGCCCTGCGCCAGCAGCTTCAGCAGGAGCACGAGGCGGCGCTCGCCGCGGCCGGGGCCGACATCGAACGCGAGCGCGACACCGCCCTGGCGGCGCTCCGCGACGACCTCACCAGGAACCACGAGTCGGCCCTGAAGACGGCCCTCCAGGCCGCCGGCGACGAAGCGGCGCGCGCGCACCGGTCGGAGCTGGAAGCGCTCGAGGCCCGGGCGTCGGTAGAGCGCGAGGCGGCCGTTCAGGCGGTCCGCGACGAGTTCTCGCAGCACGAGGCATCGGCCCTCCAGGAGGCCAAATCCGCTGCGGAAGCGGCGGCGGCCGACGCCGAGCAGCGGAGCCGCGACGTCGCCCAGGAGCTGCAGGACGCCCAGGCCCGGTTGCGCGAGGCCGAGCGTGAGGCGCAGGACGCCGAAGCGCGGCTCGTGCAGGCCGACGAGCGGGCGCTCGAGCAGGCCCGCGCCGCGGCGCTCGTCCACGAGGCCGACCGGCAGCAGGACCTCGCCTGCAGCGACCGCACGCTCGCGGCCTTCCGGCGCCTGGACGACGCCCGCACGCTCACCGGCGTCTTGACCGTGCTCGCCGAGCAGGCGGCCGCCGAAATCAGCCGCGTCGCCGTCCTGACCGTGACCGGTTCGCGGCTTCGCGCGTGGCAGGTCCGGGGACTGGCCGCCGACGCAGCCGCCGTCGACGTGCCCGTGGAGCCCGGCAGCGTCTTCGGCCTCGCGATCGACAGCGGGCTGCCGGTGTCGACCGCAGAAGCCCCGCTCAGCTTCAATCGCGGCGGCCTCGCCGGGATTCTCGCACTGCCGGCCGACCGCGCGGGTCTTGCCGTCCCGATCACCGTCGGTGGGCGGGTGGTCGCGATCCTGTACGCCGATGACGGTCTGGGCACGGTGCCGGTGATCCCGAGCAACTGGCCCGAGATCGCCGAGATCCTGGCACGCCACGCTGGGCACCGGCTGGAAGTGCTGACAGTTTCGCATGCCGCCGCGCTGGCAGGGCGTGTGCAACACAGCGACCGCGGTGCCGGGCGGCCGGACGAGGAGCGTGACCGCTCACCGCAGGCCGACGAACGACGCGAGGAGGACTCGGCGCGCCGTTACGCGCGCTTGCTGATTTCCGAGATCAAGCTGTACAACGAATCAGCGGTGGAGCAGGGCCGCCAGCACGGCGACCTGCTGAGGCGGCTCGGCACGGATATCGAGCGCGCCCGCCGGCTGTACGAGGAAAAGATTCCGGACGCCGTCAGGCAGCGCGTCAACTGCTTCGACCTCGAGGTCGTGCGGACGCTCGCGGGCGGCGACCCCGGCTTGCTGGGGCAGACGTGAGGGCGATTCACACCGCGAGAGCCACGCGCCGGACGGCCGGCCTTCTGTTGAGCATGCTGTTGGCGGCGCACGCGGCCGAAAGCCGCGTGCCCGGGACGCGGGCGCAGCGGAGCAGCGACAGCCCCGCGGCGCCCCAGTCCGTGCCGGCAGCCCTCACCTCCACCCCGCGCCCCCGCCTCCCCGCGGACCTCTCCCAGGCGTGGCTCGTTCCCGACCGGGCCGGGGCGCCCGTTTCGAAGCCGCTCTCGGAGTTCGCGAACGCCATGAAGCTGTTCGCGCAGGCGAAGTACGCCGCGGCGCTGCCCCTCTTCGACTTGCCGGCAGTCGCCGCCACGCCGCTCGGCGCGTACGCCGCCTTCTACGCCGGCCTCTGCCATCTCAACCTCTCGCAGGCGGCCGAGGCGCGGACCGTCTTCGCGAAGCTTCATGCCACGCCGCTCTCGGGCTTTCTCTCCGAGGCCGTCATCGTGCGCGAGGCGGAGGCCGCCGGCCTGCAGGGCGACTACGCCGCCGCGGTGAGCCTCTACCGAGAGCTGACCGCCCGCAGGACCGCGGCACCCGACGCGGTGCTGCTCGCGTTGGGACGGGCGCAGCAGGCGGCCGGCGACCGGGGGCACGCCGCCGAGTCGCTGGCCCTGCTCTACTACGAGTTTCCGCTGAGCGACCTTTCCGGCGTCGCGGCCGCCGCGCTCGACGACCTCGCCGATCTCCGCTCGCCGCGCGAAGCGCCGGCCCGCTTCAAGCTGGACCTCGGCCGCGCCGAGCGGCTGTTCGCGTCGAAGCGCTACGACGCCGCGCGCGACGCGTTCGGAGCGCTCCTGCCCATCGCCACGGGCGACGATGCGGAGCTGGCGGCGATGCGGGTCGCGGAGTGCGATCACTACCTGCGCCGCTACCGCCAGGCGCGCGAGCAGCTTGCCCACTTCCGGGAGCATGCTTCCCGGAAAGCGGAAGCGCAGTTCTTCTACCTGACGGCGACGCGCGAGCTCGGCGATCACGACGAGTTCGTGCGCCTGAGCCGCGCGCTGGTCGCCGCCTTCCCGGACAGTTCCTGGGCGGAGGAGACCCTCAACAACCTCGCCAGCCACTTCATCATCGTCGACGACGACGAGCAGGCGGATGCGGCGTTCCGCGAGCTGTACGCGAAGTTCCCGCAGGGCCCGCGCGCGGAGCGCGCGGCGTGGAAGGCCGGGTGGTACGCCTATCGGAACGCCCGCTACGACGACGCGGTGTCGTTCTTCGAGAGCGCCGCCGGCAACTTCCCGCGGTCCGATTATCGGCCCGGGTACCTGTATTGGGCCGCCCGCGCCCGCGCGCAAGCCGGCGACGTCCAGGGGTCCGCGTCGGTCTATCGCATCGTGGCCGCCGACTATCTGAACACCTACTACGGCCGGCTCGCCGAGAAGCGGCTGCAGGCCGCCGGCGTGCGCCTGGCCTCCGCAACCGCCGCCGATGGCGCCGGGCGGACGGCGGCCGATGCCGGGCCGGCGGCGGTGCCGCCGCCCAACGGGGACATCATCCGGCTGCTCCTCTCCCTGGAGTTGTACGAGCCGGCACGTGATGAACTGCTGTACGCGCTGCGCACGTGGGGCGAGAACCCCGTGACCAACGCCACCCTCGGGTGGGTCCTCAATCGCGAGGGCGACATGCGCCGCGGCATCATCTACATGAAGCGCGCCTATCCGCAGTACATGTCGGACGAGGGCGCCCGGCTGCCGATCGAGATGCGGCGAGTGGTCTTTCCCCTGGACTACTGGGCGTTGATCCAGAAGAACGCGGCCGCGCACGGCCTCGACCCGTACCTGGTCGCGGCGCTGATCAACCAGGAGTCGGCCTTCGATGCCGGGGTCAGGTCGGCGGCCAACGCCATCGGGCTGATGCAGCTGTTGCCGTCGGTCGGCAGGCAGTATGCGAGGAAGGCAGGGATCCGCCGCTATTCGACCGCGTCTCTGACGCGTCCCGAGGTGAACATCCAGCTGGGGACGCGCTACTTCGCGGACCTGGTGCGCCGCGTGGGCGGCATCCCGTTCGCCCTGGCGTGCTACAACGCGGGCGAGAGCCGGGTGCAGTCGTGGAACGTCGAGCGGCCGGGCTTCGAGCTCGACGAGTACATCGACGACATCCCGTTCCCCGAAACACAGACGTACGTCCGCCGAATCCTCGGAACCGCCGAGGACTACCGGCGGCTCTACGGTGACGCCGCCCCCGCCTCCCAACCGTCCGCCCGCACGGACAGCACGCCGAAGAAGCCGGCCAAGCCCGCGCCGCCGAAGAAGGCGAAGCAGAAGTAGCCCGGCGCGCCGCGGCTGGGGCCCTGCCGCGGGCCTTTCGCTGTGGTAGGATGCAAGGTCCATGAGGCCGGGGCGGTTCCTACTCCTTCTCACGACGTGCGTGCTGGCGCTCGCCGCGTGGGTGTCGCGCGGAGCGCTTGCCGTCGGCGACGCGGGATCGTGGCCGCACCGCCTGGGCATCCTCCCGTCGCGATGGGCTCCTGCGGTGCTGGCGCCGGTGTTGTTCGTCGCACTCTGGCGCGCCCGCCGTTCCACGCTCCTCGTCCTCCTGGTTCCGGGCGTCCTGCTCCTGCCGTGGCTCCCGATTCCCGTCCCGGCGGCCGCCCTCGCCTGGACGAACCACGTCGTGCAGTGGGTGTGGGGCATCACGGCGCTCGCCGCCCTCGTCGTCGCCTGGCCTCGGTGGTCCGGCACGCGGGTCGCCCGCTGGGTGTGCGACGCCCGCACCGGGGCGCTCACCGCGCTGGTCCTGGCATTCTTCCTCTTCTGTTCCGGCGCATGGCTGGTGTCCGGCGTGCTCCCCCGGGGTGATGAGCCGCACTACCTGGTGATCACCCAGAGCCTGCTCGAGGATCGCGACCTGCAGATCGAGAACAACCACAGGCAGCGCGACTACCTCGCCTACTTCCCGGACGAGATCAAGCCCGACTTCCTCCGCCGGGGCAAGAACCAGCAGATCTACTCGATCCACGCGCCCGGCCTGCCGGCGTTGATCCTGCCGGCGTTCGCCGTCGCCGGCTACCGCGGTGTCATGGCGTTCCTCGCGCTGTTGTCTGCGCTGGGCACGTGGCTCGTCTGGCGGACGGGTTATCGCGTGACGCGGAGCGCGGGGGCGGCATGGTTCGGGTGGGCCACCGTCGCCGTGTCCGTGCCGTTCTTCATCCAGTCGTTCACCGTCTACCCGGACGCGCCCGGCGCGACGCTCATCATGATGGCCGTCGCCGCGTTGGTCGCCTGCGAGGCGGACGGCACCGGTGGCCCGGGACCCGCGATCGCGTTGTGGGGCCGAGGCCGGTGGCTGCTGCTGGGAGGCGGGCTGGCGATGCTCCCGTGGCTGCACGCCAGGTACGCCGGCGCCGCCGTGCTGCTCGTGTCGTTCCTGGGCCTGCGCCTGCTCCGGCACCGGGCCTACGGCAAGCTGGCCGCGCTGGTCGCGCTGCCGCTGGTCAGCGCCGCCGGGTGGATGGGCTATTTCTACGCCATCTACGGCGAGTTCAGCCCAGCGGCCCCCTACGGCTCCAACGCGCAGTGGCAGTTTGGCAACATCCCGCGCGGCCTGCCCGCGCTGCTGTTCGACCAGCAGTTCGGCGTGCTGCCCAACGCGCCCGCGTACGTCTTCGGCCTGCTCGGCCTGGTGTCGGTGTTCCGCAGCCGTCGCCGGATCGCGGTCGAACTGGCACTGTTGTTCGCATCGTACCTGCTGGCGGTGTCGGCGTACTTCATGTGGTGGGGCGGCTTCAGCGCGCCCGCGCGGTTCGTCGTGCCGGTGTTGCTGATGCTCGGACTCCCCGCCGCCGTCTTCTGGTCGCGCCAGCAGGCGGCCGGCAAGGCCGTCGCGCTGGCCGCGCTCGGTGTCTCGGCGCTCATCACCGCGTCGCTGATCCTGGGCGACTCGGGGGCGCTGATCTTCAACCATCGCGACGGATTCGCGCTCTGGCTCGAGTGGCTGACGCCGGTGGTGGACCTGCCCCGGGCGCTGCCAAGCTTCCTGCGGGACACGACAGGGACGGCGTTGCTCCACGCCGCCACCTGGACGGCGTTCCTGGCGGTCGGCGCGGCGGTCGTTCGGGTGGTCGCCAGGCGGTTGCAGACGGATCGGGAAGGCGGCATCGGCAGGCTCGCGCTCGCGACGCTGGCCGTGTGCGGCGCGGCCGTCATGCTCGCGATGACGGCCACGTGGAGCATGAGCCGGGTTCGAGGCCCCAGTCCGTCGGCGTCGGCGGTGTCGCTGCTGGGCGCCTACGACCCGGCCGCAAGGCCCGTCGGGGTGCAGCTCACGCCGTTCGCGCGCGTGCCGGTGGAACAGCTCGTGTCGCGCCTGGAACTCGGCGTCTCGGAACGGCGCCCGTCGTCGGCCGACGGGCCGTTGCTGCTGCTCGATGCCGTGCCCCCTGGCGTGTACCGGCTGGCGCCGGCGACGGTGGCGGCCGCGCAGGGCAGCGTCGCGCTGACGATCAGCCGGAGCCGGCAGCCCATCGCCCGCTGGACGCTCGGCGATCCGTCGCGCGGCGGCGACTTCCAGTTCGAGCTGCCGGTCGCGGTGAACGCGGTCATCATGTCGGGCGATGCGCTCGCGCGCCGGTCGATGCCGAGAATCGCGCTCGAGCCGGTGTCGGTCGTTCCCGAAGTCTGGCGGTTCACGCTGCCGCGCGCCGTCGGGGCGGTGCGCTACGACGACGTCGTGGCGTTCGCCTTCGGTCCCGACGCGTACCTCGAGGACAACGGAATCTGGATCACCGGTGCCGTCCCGACGCCGCTGGTGTTCGCCGGTCCAGCCGGCGCTCCGGTCGTCCGATTGCTGCTACGGAACAGCCCCGTGGAGAACGAGGTGACGCTGCGAGGATGGACCCGCACCGACGTGCTCACGCTCGCGCCGGGGGAGATCCGGATCGTCGAACTGCCGGTGGACCGGACGAACGACGGGGCGTTTGTCGTGGTGACGACGACGAGAGGGTACCGCCCGGCGGACGTGGACAAGACCACCCAGGACCGACGGTATCTCGGAGTGTGGCTCCAGAACGTGCCGAAGTGATCTCGAGCCTCGGGTCGTGGGCCTTGGGCCGCAAGTCGCAGGCCGCAAGCCGCAAGCCGGCTAGAACCTGAACACGCCCTTCAAATAGAAGCCCTTCAGCACCGCGTCGCCGTAGTCCTGGTCTTTCCTGAACGACACCGCGACCGAGTGATAGCCGCCCTGGGCGCCCACGTGATCGGTGAAGTTCACGGTGCCGTAGATGTCGAGGTCGTACCACTTCCCGTCGTATCCCTCGAGCACGCCGCTGCTGGTCGGCAGCTTGAACGCGGTGAACTCCCCGGTGATCGAGATGTTGGCGGCCGGGTAGCCGCGAACGATCCCCCCGATCGTCGGGATGGGCGCCTTGACTTTCACCCACTCCGTCGTGAAGGCATTGGTCAGCGTGACCTCGACGTCGGAGTACTTCGCATCGAGAATGCAGGCCGACGAACCACCGGTCGTGATAGAGGAAGTCGGTACTCGTAGCCGAAGCGGTATCCGGTCCACCTGATCGACGAACTGATCGGCAGGCTGACCTGGAAGGCCTGGCCGTTGAAGACGATCGTCCGCTGCAGTATTGTATCCGCCGAGTACCAGATCGGGGAATACGCGAAGCGGAACTTGTGCTTCTTGGCGGGGCGCAAGGTGACGGTAAACGCCGTCTGCACGGACGACTCCATGCCGAGGTCGGTATCGGCCCTGATCTCGCTGCCGATGATCCCGAGCGACTTGCTCGAGACCACGATGTCGGGAGGCGGCTGCCACACGCCGACGCCGAACTCGACGTTCCAGGTTTCGCCCGTCGCCCGGGTGCTGGCGGTGTACTTCTGATACTGTGCCGCAGAGGGTGCCGCGGCCGCCAACACGGCAACCAGGCACAAGATGGTGCGCATCCGAGTGATCGATCGCATGCTGTCTCACCCCTTCATCCGCGACGGACGGTAGAGTTCTCCCCTGGGTCTGGTTATCGGATGGAGAGGCCAGGCACTGTAGTGGCCTACCGTCCCGCCGCCACCACCGTCCCCCTGCCGACGGCGATCCACCGCCGGACCGCCGTCACGAGGATCACGACGACGCACGCCATCATGATGACGGTGAGGACGGAGTCGAGGTAGCCCTGGAAGTGGCGCGTCGGGTCGGGGCCGACCGCGAGGGGCCAGAAGTTGTCGCGCACGCTCAGGAACCCGGCGCTCAGCGTCGTCGTCGAGAGGAACGACAGCGGCACGATCGTGACCCAGGCGAGCCGGGCGCGCCCGAGGTTGATGATGATCGTCGTGCCGATGAGGAGCGCCACCACGGCGAGCAGCTGGTTGCTGATGCCGAACATGGGCCAGATCGTGCCGATGCTGCCGGTCCAGATGAAGTAGCCCCACCCGAAGACGACGAGCCCGGTGGAGATCACCGTGCCCGGCATCCAGTCGGTGCGTGCGAATGGCGGGTAGAAGCGGCCGAAGAACTCCTGCACCAGGAACCGCGCGACCCGCGTGCCCGCGTCGATCGTCGTGAGGATGAACAGGGCCTCGAACATGATGGCGAAGTGGTACCAGTAGTCCATCAGGCCCTTCATGCCCGGGAGCCCGCTGAAGATCTGCGCCATGCCCACGGCGAGCGACACCGCGCCGCCGGTGCGTCCCGTGACCGTCTCGCCCACCGCCCGCTCGAGCGCCGGCAGGTTCACGATCGGGATGCCGAGCGTCGCGAACACCGACGGCGGCACGTTGATCGCGAAGTAGTCCCCGGGATAGAGCGAGGTCGCCGCCAGCAGCGCGACGATGCCGACGAGGCCCTCGATCAGCATCGCGCCGTAGCCGATCGGGCGGATGTCCGACTCCTTGTCCACCATCTTCGGCGTGGTCCCCGAACCGATGAGCGCGTGGAATCCCGAGATGGCGCCGCAGGCGATGGTGATGAAGACGAACGGGAACAGCGGCCCCGGGATGATCGGCCCGCCGCCGGAGGCGAACCTGGTCACGGCCGGCATGTGCAGCTGCGGGTTGACGATGATGACGCCCGCCACGAGCAGGGCGATCGTCCCGATCTTCATGAAGGAACTCAGGTAGTCGCGCGGCGCCAGCAGCATCCACACGGGCAGGACCGAGGCGAGGAACCCGTACGCCGCCATCGCGATGACGAGCTGCTGGCGGTCGAGCGTGAACACCCAGCCGATGCTCGAGGCCGCCAGCGGCTTGCCGAACGCCACCGCCAGCAGCAGCCCGATGACGCCGATCACGGTCGCTTCCTTGATGCGCCCCTTCCGGAAGCGATACATGTAGAAGCCCATGAACAGCGCCAGCGGGATCGTCGCGCCGATGGTGAACGTCCCCCAGGCGCTCTCGCTCAGCGCGTTGACGACCACCAGGCCCAGACCCGCCAGGGCGATGATGACGATGAACAGGATGGCGATGCCGGTGGTGATGCCGGCGAGGGCGCCGATCTCCTCGTGCGCGATCTCGGCCAAGGATCGGCCTCCGCGGCGCGTCGATGCCCAGAGAATGATCAGGTCGTGCACGGAGCCGGCGAGGACGACGCCGGCGACGAGCCAGATGAGGCCCGGCGCGTAGCCGAACTGCGCGGCCAGCACCGGTCCGACGAGCGGGCCGGCGCCGGTGATGGCGGCGAAATGGTGCCCGAACAGCACCCAGCGGGTCGTCGGGTAGTAGTTGTGGCCGTCGTACTTCGTGTGGGCGGGCGTCGGCCGCGAGTCGTCCAGCACGAGCAGGCGCGCGGCGATGAACGCGCTGTAGTAGCGATAGGCGATCACCAGGATGCAGAGGATCGGAACGAGGACGTAGACCGCGTGCATCCGGGGATTCTAGCAGGCGGCCGAAACGACGCGTCAGTGCAAAATGCAGAATGCACAATGCACAATGCAGAATGCACAACGCAGAACGACACCTCGTCTTCTGCGCTCGGCCGTTCCGCCGCGCCGCCGCGTGTCCGGCGGCGGGACGGCGGCGCTGGCGTCGGGCCTGCGGAGACGGCCGGCCGTGTGATACTTTCACAAGATGCGTCCGGCGCTCCGCCGTCTCCTGCCCTACCTCCTCCGCTACCGCGGGCAGTTCCTGGTCGGTCTGGCCTGCGTGGCCATCACGACCGGCGTGTCGCTCCTCTCGCCGCGCGTGCTTCAGCTCGCCGTCGACGATCTCGCCGCCGGGGTCACGCGCCGCAAGCTCGTCGTCTACTCGGGCGCGCTGCTCGGCATCGCGATCACGGGCGCCGCGTTCCGCTTCCTGATGAGGCGCGTCATCATCGGCGTCTCGCGGAACATCGAGTACGACCTGCGGAACGACTTCTTCGCCCGGCTGCAGCTGTTCCCGCTGTCGTATTTCCAGTCGAAGCGCACCGGCGACCTGATGTCGCGCGCCACCAACGACCTGAACGCGGTTCGGATGACGGTGGGGCCGGCCATCATGTATTCGGCCAACACGCTCATCCTGTTCGTGGCGGCCATCGGCTTGATGATCTCGATCGACCTGAAGCTGACGCTGTTCGCGCTCATCCCCTTGCCGTTCGTGTCGATCGCCGTCCGGTACTTCGGCCGGGCGATTCACCGCCGCTTCGAGCGCATCCAGTCCCAGCTCTCCGACCTCAGCGCCGTCACCCAGGAGTCGCTGGCCGGCGTACGGGTCGTCCGCGCCTATCGGCAGGAGACGGCCGAGATGGCGCGCTTCGGCCACGCCAACGAGGAGTACTTGGAGCGCAACCGGCGGCTCGTCCGGCTGCAGGGTTTCTTCTACCCGACGATGTCGCTGTTTCTCGGGCTGGGCTCCCTGCTCGTGCTCTGGCTCGGCAGCCGGGAGGTGATCGCCGGCCGCCTGACGCTCGGCGGGTTCGTGGCGTTCAACGCCTACATGGTGATGCTGTCGTGGCCGATGATCGCGTTCGGCTGGGTCACCAACATGGTGCAGCGGGGCCTGGCGTCGTGGACGCGGATGCTGGAGGTCCTCGACGCCGAGCCCGGGATCACCGACCCGCCGTCCGACCGCCTCGTCCGACTGCCCGCCGTCAAGGGCTCGATCGAATTCCGCAACCTGTCCTTCTCCTATGGCGCGCGGCAGGTGCTGGAGAACGTGTCGGTCCGCATCGAGGCGGGGCAGACCGTCGCGCTCGTCGGTCCGACCGGCTCCGGGAAGTCGACGCTGATTTCGCTGCTGCCGCGGCTGTTCGACCCGCCGCCGCGCACGGTGTTCATCGACGGCGTGGACGTGCGCGACCTGTCGCTCGCGCAGCTGCGGCGATCGATCGGGTTCGTGCCGCAGGAGGCGTTCCTGTTCTCGGAGTCCATCGCCGACAACATCGCGTTCGGCGTGGGCGGCGCCGGCGCGGCCGACCCCGGCCGCGTCCGCTGGGCGGCCGGCGTGGCCCGCCTCGACAAGGACGTCGCCGCGTTCCCGAACGGCATCGACACCATGGTGGGCGAGCGCGGCATCACGCTCTCGGGCGGCCAGAAGCAGCGCACGGCCATCGCGAGGGCGCTGCTGACCGACCCCCGAATCCTGGTGCTCGACGACGCCCTGTCGGCCGTGGACACCTACACCGAGGAGGAGATCCTCGGGCGGCTTCGCGGCGTCATGCGCGAGCGGACGGCGCTGATCGTGTCGCATCGCGTGTCCACCGTGCGCGACGCGGACCTGATCCTGGTGTTGGAGCACGGGCGCGTCCGCGAGCGCGGGACGCACGGCGAACTGGTGAAGCTCGAGGGGTTCTACGCCGAGCTGTACCGGAAGCAGCTGCTGGAAGAGGAATTGGCGGCGTCATGACCGGCTGGCGGCTGGCGGCGTTCGACTTGCGGCCGCATCACACGTGACTGCAGACGGGCCGCAGGTCGCAGGGGCCGAGCCGCGAGCCGGCACGGGGTGACATGTCCCAAGACGAGGAAGTGCTCGGAAAGGCGTACGACGCGCGGCTGATGCGGCGCCTGCTGGGGTACCTTCGTCCGTACCGGCTCATGGTGGCCTGGGCGCTCGGTGCGCTCATCGGCGGCTCGGCCCTGCAGCTGGCGCAGCCGTACCTGATGAAGATCGCGATCGACCGCTACATCGCGCTGCGCGACCTCAGCGGCCTCAACCTCGTCGCGATCGGCTTCCTCGCGGTCCTCGTCGGGTCGTTCGTCTTCGAGTACCTGCAGACCTACATCCTGCAGTACGTCGGGCAGCGGATCATGTACGACATGCGCATGCAGATCTACGGGCACCTGCAGCGCGTGGACGTGCAGTACTACGACCGCAACCCGGTGGGGCGGCTGATGACGCGCGTGACGACGGACGTGGACGTGCTGAACGACCTGTTCGCGTCCGGCGTCGTCTCGGTGTTCGGCGACGTCTTCACGCTCGCCGGCATCATGGTCGTCCTGCTGAGCATGAACTGGCGGCTGGCGCTGGTGGCCTTCTCCGTGCTCCCGCTGATCGTGCTGATCACGCAGTGGTTCCGGCGGAACGTCCGCGACTCGTATCGCCGCGTGCGGCTGTGGATCGCCAGGATCAACGCCTTCCTGCAGGAGAACATCGGCGGGATGTCGACGGTGCAGCTGTTTCGCCGCGAAGCGGAGAACTTCCGGCGCTTCGACGAGATCGACCGCGGCCACCGCGACGCGAACATCGAGTCGATCTTCTACTACGCCGTCTTCTACCCGGCCATCGAGGTGATGAGCGCGCTGGCGAGCGCGCTCATCATCTGGTACGGCGGCGGACAGGCGCTGAGCGGGATGCTGACGCTCGGGTCGCTGGTGGCGTTCATCCAGTACTCGCAGCGCTTCTTCCGTCCCATCAGCGACATCTCGGAGAAGTTCAACCTGCTGCAGTCGGCGATGGCCTCGTCGGAGCGGATCTTCAAGCTGCTCGATACCCCCGCGACGATCGTGAGCGGGGATGGGACGGCCGGCAGCGGGCCACGGGCGCCCCGGCCGGCGGCGGACGGCTTGCGGCCTGACCCGTCGTCGAGCGTGACTCTGCCGCCAGCCGACCGCCGCACGTCGCCGGCCGGTCATATCCGCTTCGACCACGTCTGGTTCGCCTACTCCGGCGACGACCACGTGCTGCGCGACGTGTCGTTCGAGGTCGTTCCCGGCCAGCGCGTGGGCGTCGTCGGCGCGACGGGCGCCGGGAAGTCCACGCTCATCAACCTCCTGCTGCGCTTCTACGACGTGAGCCGCGGCCGCATCCTGGTGGATGGCGTGGACGTCCGCGACATGGACCTCGGCGGGCTGCGCGCCCTGTTCAGCCTGGTTCTGCAGGACGTGCAGCTGTTCTCGGGGACGATCGCCAGCAACATCCGCCTGGGCGCGCCGATCCCGGACGAGGCCGTGCGCCGCGCCGCCGACGCGGTCCACGCGGGCAGCTTCATCGACCGCCTGCCGCTCGGCCTCGCCAGCGAAGTGGGGGAGCGCGGCGCGACGCTCTCGGTCGGGCAGAAGCAGCTCCTGTCGTTCGCCCGGGCGCTCGCCTTCGACCCGAAGGTGCTCATCCTGGACGAGGCCACCTCGAGCGTCGACACCGACACGGAACTGCTCATCCGCGACGCCCTGACGGTCTTGATGGAAGGACGGACGACCATCGCGGTCGCCCATCGCCTGTCGACCATCCAGGACATGGACCGGATCCTGGTCTTCCACAAGGGCGAGCTGCGCGAGTCGGGCGGCCACCAGGACCTGCTCGCGCAGCGCGGCATCTACCATCGCCTCTACCAGCTGCAGTACAAGGAACAGGAACGGGTCGGGGCGAGGTAGGACGGGCGGGCGTGTCTACCGATTGTCGGGGAACTGCGGCAGCTCACTCGACGGCTTGGGGCGCAGGGCCGGGGAGACCGGCGGCCTGGGCTTGGGCGCGTCCCGACCGAGCAGCGCGTCGAGCAGGGTCGGACCGCTTGCGCGCGGGTTCCAGCCGAGCCGCAGGACGAAGACCTGGGCGCTGCGCCGGCCGAAATTCGTCGCCTCGTCGCAGCTGCGCGTGTAGAGATCGAGCGTGCGGCCCTGCACGACCGGCCCCGTGTCCATGACCGTGTAGATGCCGTCCCACTGCGCCCCCAGCTTCCCCACCTGGATGATCGACCCCGCGGGCAGCACGTCCGGGTCGGCTGCGGCGATGCCGGACCGCGGGCTGAGGCCGGACGCCGTCACGTCCCCGGTGCAGTAGGCGCTGGCTTCGAACCGCAGCCGGCTGCCGGGCCCCGGGTCCGCCTTCTCCTCCCGCAGCAACGCCTGCCGCGCGGCGTACCTCGAGTCGAGGATCGTGGCCTGGTAGACGAGGACGAATCCCGCGGACACCACGAAGGTCACCACGAGCTTCCGCCAGAGGGAGTGCGAGATCCTCATGGGTGCTTCCGGTGAAGGTGGAAGTGGTGTGTGCGGCGCGCGATCAGGAAGCCCCTGGTCAGCCAGTAGGCCGGGAGGGACAGTGCGACCGCGCCCGCGAGCGATCCGACGAAGTACGGCCAGAACAGGGGCCGCATGTCGTGGGCCATCTGCCGCCAGAACTCGACGTGGAACAGCGAGAGGCTGAAGATCTGGGCGACACGCTCGGCGAACCCAGAGGGCAGTGCCGTTCCCAGCAGCCACGCGCCGGCGGCCGTCGCCACCCCGTAGTAGGCGGCGATGATCCACGGCAGGTTCGAGTAGACGCCGATCAGCACGGCGACGCGATTGAGGTTGAAGACGAACGCGACGGCGAGCGCGAGCACCGTGTGGAAGCCGAGGAACGGCGAGAAGCCGAAGAAGACACCGAGGGCGAAGGCGGCCGCGGTCCGTTCGGGCGTGTCGTGGATGTGCAGCAACGCCTCCATCCACTTGCGTACCAGCGCGCGGGTAATCGCAATCATCGGAAGTGCGTGAACCCCGCGGGCGCGGGCGTCGACACGCCGCCGCGAGCCATCACCGTTCGGCGGTTCGCGGTCACCGTGCCGATGCGGGTGCACCGGAGCCCGCCCGCGTGCCGAAGCACCGCCTCCAGCGCGCGCCGCCGCCGCCCGGGCACCGTAAAGACGAGTTCGTAGTCTTCGCCGCCAGACACGGCCACCTCGAGAGCATCCGGCCCGCCCGCCGATGAGAATGTCCGCCGCGCGGCCTCCGGCACCGGAACGGCGTCCGCGTCGATCTCGATGCCGACGCCGCTCGCGGCCGCGATCTGCCGGACCGCGTCCGCCAACCCGTCGCTGGCATCCATGCACGCCGATGCCACCTGGTTCCTCGCCAGCAGGAGCCCGAGCCGAACGCGGGGCTCCGGCCGCAGGAATCGCTCCCGGCACTCCGCGAGGTCGTCGTCGGCGGCGGCGCCGCTGCGGGCCGACAGGAACCCGGCGTATGCCACGCCGATGGTGCCGCTCACGTACACGGCGTCGCCCGCCCTCGCCCCGGCGCGCGCGAGGACCCGCCGCGGCTTCACGGTGCCGATCGCCGTCACGTCCAGCACGAGCGGGCCCGGCGAGCGGGCGATGTTGCCGCCAATCAGCGCCACCCCGTGTACCGAGGCGAGCGCGAACCATCCGGCCATCATCGCGTCGAAGTCGCTGGCCGCCATCGCGGGCGGCAGCAGCAGCGACAGCAGGGCCGCGCGGGGCTCCGCGCCCATCGCGGCGAGGTCGCTCAGGTTCACGGCCAGCGCCTTGTGACCGATCGCGCCGGGCGGGACGTACGCGCGGTCGAAGTGCACGCCTTCGACGAACGCGTCCGTGGTGATGACTTCCGACCGATTGCGCGCCGGCTCGACGACCGCGGCGTCGTCGCCCAGCCCGATCGTCACCCAGGGCGGCCGGGCGGCCGACGCGGTGCGAATCCGCTCGATCAACGCGTGCTCGCCGAGATCGGCGACGGTCGGTCCCGGCGGCATGGACATGAGCGGCCGCCCTACTTGGCGTACTCGACGGCGCGCGTCTCTCGGATGACGGTCACCTTGATCTGGCCCGGATACTCGAGTTCGCTCTCGATCCGCCGGGCGATGTCCTTCGACAGCCAGACCGCCTCCTCGTCGCTGATCTTCTCGCTCTCGACCAGGATCCGGATCTCGCGGCCGGCCTGCAGGGCGAACGACTTCGAGACGCCCTTGAACGAGTCGGCGATGCCTTCGAGCTTCTCGAGGCGCTTGACGTACGACTCCAGGATGTCGCGCCTCGCGCCCGGCCTGGCCGCCGAGACCGCGTCGGCGGCCTGCACCAGCATGGCTTCGAGCGATGGCCAGTCGATGTCCATGTGGTGCGACGCGATCGCCTGGGTGACCGCGTCGCTCTCGCCGTGCTTCCGCAGGAACTCGACGCCGATCTCGAGGTGCGTGCCCTGCATCTCGCGATCGATGGCCTTGCCGATGTCGTGGAGGAAGCCGGCGCGAATGGTCGTGTGCGCGTCGAGGCCGACCTCGCGCGCCATCAAGCCGGCGATGTACGCGACTTCCTTGCAGTGGTTCAGGACGTTCTGGCCGTACGAGGTCCGGTACTTCAGCCGGCCCATCAGCCGCTGCACCTCGGGGTCGAGATCGTGGATGCCCATCTCGAACGCCGCCGCCTCGCCCTCCTGCCGGACCGTCTCCTCGAGCTCGGCCTTCACCTTCTCTACGACCTCTTCGATGCGCGCGGGGTGGATCCGGCCGTCGACGATCAGGCGCTCGATGGCCTGCCGCGCGATCTCGCGGCGGTACGGGTCGAACCCGGACAGGATGATCGCGCCGGGCGTGTCGTCCACGATGAGGTCGATGCCCGTCGCGATCTCGAGCGCGCGGATGTTCCGGCCCTCGCGTCCGATGATGCGGCCCTTGAGGTCGTCGCTCGGCAGGTCCACCACCGAGACCGTCGTCTCGATCGCGTGCTCGGGGGCGCACCGCTGGATGGCCTCGGTGACGAGCTGCTTCGCCCGCAGCGACGCCGTCTCTCTGGCCTCGGAGTCGAGCCGCTTCACCAGGTTCGCGGCATCGCGCCGGGCGTCCGCCTCGAACTGCTTCAGCAGGAGCTCGCGCGCCTCGTCGCTCGTCAGGCGGGCGACCCGCTGCAGCTCCTGCTGCTGATCGGTGACGAGCTGCTCGTACCTCGCCGCGGCCGCCGCGGTGGTCTTCTCCCGGTCGCGAATCGACTGCTCGCGGGACCGCAGGTCCCTGTCGTGCTGCTCGGCCGCCGCCAGGCGCTCGGTCAGCTTCTCTTCCTTCTTGGTCAGGACCTGTTCGAGCCTCGCCGCCTGCTGCCGGCGGTCCTCGGCCAGACGGTCGGCCTCGATGAGGATCCGGTGCGCCTTCTCCTTGGCGTCGAGGAGCGCTTCCTTCTTGCGGTTCTCGGCTTCCCGCTCGGCGTCCCGGAGCGTCGCCTTCGCCTGCTCCTCGGCCCTTCCGACGGTTTCGCCGGCGATGCGCTTGCGCGATGCGGTCCAGTAGGCGAAGACACCGATGCTGACGGCGGCGGCTACGAGAGTAACGGTCAGGTAGACGACCTCGGTCATGCCGCGTCCTTTTCGGAACCCCTCCGCCTTGTGCCGTGGGGGCTCGGTCGGGGGAGCGGAGCGCGGGCCCCGCGGTTACCAGAGATGTGGAGTGGGCGGAAGAAAGGCCCCGCTTTGCCGTGTGGGGAGGTCGCATGAACCTGCGCGAAGCAGGTGGAACCGCAATGTCGATCGCGCGTCAGGCTTCCTCGTGCAGAGGCATGCACACGGCGCAACCTCGCGGTTCACTTGACGGTAATGTTGGCTCAAGCGAGCCTCCAGAACCATCACGAGCAAAGCAGGGAACTCAAATTCTGCGTCGATCTTAGACCGTCCCCCAGGGAGGGTCAAGGCGAAAACTGAACCGCAGGACCGCCCCGTCCGTGGCGAAGGAACCCGCCGTCACGACGACCTCGGCGGCGGTCCGAGCGCCCGCGGCGGCGGCGAGGCACTCAGCCCTGGCGTTCGTGCATCGCGTCGTCGATCAGCTGCTCGATGCGGGCCATGCGGTCGAGCAAGACGGCGCGGCAGTCGCGGTCGGCGTCGAGGGCGTGGAAGCACTCGTCGGCGATGTTCAGGGCGGCCAGGACGACGAGGCGGACGGTGTCGGTGGTGGGCGTGATGTCGGCGGCCGAACGGATCTTCTCGTCCACGTACGCCGCCAGGTCGGCGACGTACGACTCGGGCAGCGTGCTGCGGATCGGGTACTGCTGCCCGAGAATCTCGACAGCGACGACGCGCGCGCTCTGGTTCACACGCCCCCTCGGGTCAGATGTCGAGGCCCTCGAGCTGTTCGAGGATGTCCGCCACGCGCGTCCGGACCTGGTCGCGCTCCTGGCGCATCGCGGCCATCTCGGCGGCGCCCGCCTCGGCATCCGCCAGGCGCCCGACCGCATCCTCGAGTTCGCTGCTCAGCCGCCGGTTCTCCTCGACCTGCGTGGCGTGTTCCGCCCGCAGCTTGCCCATTTCGGCGACGAGCAGCCGCACCTTCTGTTCGAGGCGGTCGAGCGCCTCGAGATCACCGGGGGTCAACGTTTTGGCCACGAATGCACCTTTCCTGACGCTTGACGCTGTCAATGCACAATGCCCAATGCACAATGCAGAACGCTACGGAGTGACGCCCGCCGGGGTCAGTGTCCTTTGTGCATCTTGCATTGTGCATTTTGCATTGCGGCTATCGTTGCACCGCGGAGTGCTCGCGTGCGAGCGCTTCCATGATACGCCCCATGGCCTCTTGCGCATCCGCGTCCGTCAGCGTCCGCTCCGGCGAGCGGAACGTGAGGCGCAGCGACAGGCTGTAGCGGTCCTCGGGGATGCCCTTGCCCTTGTACCGGTCGAACTCGCGGACCTCGACCAGCGTATCGGGCGCCACCGAGCGGATGGTGGCCCGCACGCGCTCGGCCGGAAGGCCCTCGCGGACCACGATCGAGATGTCACGCACGATCGACGGGAATCGTGGCAGGGGCTGTGCGGTCGAATCGCAACCCGGCACGGCCTCGCCCAACGCGTCGAGGTCCAGCTCGGCCACGTAGATCTCGTCGGCGGCCTCCAGGTCGCGCGACAGCGACTGGGCCGGCGCGAGCTGGCCGATCACGCCGAGGCGAGCCTCGCCCGACACGATCGCCGCGGAACGCCCCGGCGCGAGGAAGGGCGCCGGGGCTCCCGAGAGCGACACCGGCACCCGCAGCGCCTCGGCCAGGCGTTCCACGACCCCCTTGGCGTCGAAGAAGTCGACCGTCCGGTGCCCGCCGCCCCAGTGTTCGGGCGCGCCCGCTCCCGTCCAGGCGAATGCCAGGCGGTGCTGCTCACCGCCCGTCGGCGAGAACGTGGCTCCGATCTCGAACAGGCGCACGTCGCGCACGTCGCGGCGCCGGTTGTGGGCGACGGCGTCGATCAACCCGGGCAGCAGCGACGGCCGCAGCACGGCGAACTTCTCCGAGAGGGGATAGGCGAGCGGCACGGGCTCCGCACCCGGCTCGGCGAACGGCGCCGCCGCCGAGGTGTCGATGAACGTGTAGCTGACCGCCTCGGAGAAACCGGCGGCGGTCAGCACGTGCCGGATCAGGCTCGTCCGCGCCATCCGCGGGTCCGGGCGCGGCGCCGCGGCGCGCAACGCGGGAAAGTGCGAGGGCACGCGGTCGTAGCCGTGGTGCCGCGCCACCTCCTCGACCAGGTCCGCCTCGCGCACGATGTCGACGCGCATCGTCGGAATGCGGCAGCGCCAGCCGTCGGCCGTCTGGATGACATCGAAGCCGAGGCCCGTGAAGATGCGCACGACCTCGGCGTCGTCCACCGTCGTGCCGAGGAGGCGGCCGATCGATGCGCGCCGCAGCGCGACCTCGACGGGGCCGCGCGGCGCGGGGTAGACGTCGATCGGGGCGCCGACCAGGCGGCCGGCGCCGGTCTGCTCGACCAGCGCAGAGGCGCGTTCAAGGGCCACGAGCGGCGCGTTGATGTCGGTGCCGCGCTCGAATCGCGACGACGCTTCCGTCTTGAGCCCGAGCCGCTTGCTGGTGCGGCGGACCGAGGCCGGCTTGAAGTACGCGCTCTCGAACACCACCAGCCTCGTGCCGGACCAGACCTCGGACCCGGCGCCGCCCATCACGCCCGCGACCGCCTGCGGCGCGACCGCGTCGGCGATGACCAGCATGCCCTCCTCGAGCCTGCGCGACTCGCCGTCGAGCGTGCGTATCTCCTCGCCCGCCCGCGCGCGACGGGCCCGGAGCTGCCGGCCGGCCAGGCGCTCCAGGTCGAACGCGTGCATCGGGTGCCCCATCTCGACCAGGACGTAGTTGGTGACGTCCACGATGTTGTTGATGGGGCGGACGCCGGCCGCGGTGAGACGGTCGGCCAGCCATGCGGGCGACGGCCCAACCTTCACCTCGGCCACGGCCGCGGCATAGCGCGGGCACAGGTCGGCGTCTTCGGTCGTGACGGCGAGGCCGTCTCCGGCCAGCGCCGACGGCGTCGGCGCGGGCAGCGGCCTGGCCGTGCTGATCGGCCGGCCCGCGTCGTCCCACGGCAGCCGGAGCGGCACGCGGCACGCGGTCGCCGCCTCGCGGGCGAGGCCGACGACGCTCAGGCAGTCGGGCCGGTTCGCGGTGATCTCGAAGTCGATGACCGCATCCGCCTGTTGCGTCGAGGCCTCGGCCTGGCGCTCGACAGGCTCGATGCCGGCCACCTCGAACCCGCGCATGGAGAGCAGCGACGCGAGTTCAGGGGCCGGCAGCGGGACGGAAGCCAGCTCACGGAGCCACGAAACGAGGATTCTCAAAAGGAAAACTGCTCCAGGAAGCGCAGGTCGTTCTCGTAGAACAGCCTGATGTCGTCCACGTTGTACTTCAGCATCGCCACCCGTTCGATCCCGGTGCCGAACGCGAACCCGGTGTAGCGTTCCGGGTCGTAGCCGACCGCCTCCAGCACGGCCGGATGCACCATCCCCGAGCCGAGGATCTCGAGCCAGCCGGTGCGCTTGCAGACCGGGCAGCCGCCGCCGCCGCAGAACACGCAGCCGATGAACATCTCGGCGCTCGGCTCGGTGTAGGGGAAGAAGCTCGGGCGGAACATCACCTTGATGTCGGGCGCGAAGATCTCGCGCACGAACGCGGTGAGCGTCCCCTTCAGGTCGGCGAACGTCACCCGCTCGTCCACCAGCAGGCCCTCGAACTGGTGGAACATCGGCGTGTGGGTGAGGTCCGGGTTGTCGCGCCTGAACACCTTGCCGATCGCGACGATCCGGACGGGCGGCTCGTGCGCCTCCATGTAGCGGATCTGCATCGCGGAGGTGTGCGTGCGCAGCAGCGTCGCGGGCCGGTCGGCCGGGGCCGGGCGCGTGCTGACGCGCGTGCCCGGCGTGCCGAGACCCAGCTGCGGGACCGCCTGCCCGAGGAAGAAGGTGTCCTGCATGTCCCGGGCGGGATGCTCGGGCGGCATGTTCAGGGCTTCGAAGTTGTGGTAGTCGTCCTCGATCTCCGGGCCCTCGAGGATCTCGTAGCCCATGCGGCTGAAGATCGCCTCGACCTGGTTGCGGACGTGCGTCAGCGGGTGGAGGTGCCCGAGCGGCGCCTGGCGGCCGGGCAGGGTGATGTCCACGCTGCCGGCGACGGGCCGGCGCGCCTCGAGCGCCGCGCGCCGCTCATCGAGGGCGGTTTCGATCTCGTTCTTGAACTGGTTGGCCAGCGTGCCGAGGAGCGGGCGTTCGGCCGGCGGGGCGGTCGCGACGGCCTTCATCAGCGAGGCCACGACGCCGCCCTTGCGGGCGAGGAAGCGATCGCGCACCTCGCGAAGGGCCTGGTCGCCGGCCGCAGCGGCGAGCGCGGCCTGGAACTCGGCCCGGAGGCGTTCGATCTCGGCGGCGTCTGGCATCAGGACCTGGCAGGCCGCTCACGGACGCGGCCTGAGGAATGCAAAATGCAAAATGCAGAATGCAAAATGGAGAACGCAGGATGCAGCGGGTGACGGGACCCTTTTTGCATTGTGCATTCTACATTTTGCATTGACGCGTCGCGCGGTGGCCCGGCGGAGTCGCAGCGGGCCACCGAACTGCGGGTTCTACTGCGCCGGGGCCGCCAGGGCGTCCTTCGCCTGGCCGGCAATCCGGGCGAACGCGGCCGGCTCCTTCACCGCCAGGTCGGCCAGCACCCGGCGGTCGAGGCCGACGCCCGCGATCTTCAGCCCGCGAATCAGCTGGCCATAGGTGAGCCCCTGCTCGCGCGCGGCGGCGTTGATGCGGATGATCCACAGGCGGCGGAACTCGCGCTTCTTGTCGCGCCGGCCGACGAACGCGTATTTCAGTGCGGTGTCGACCGCTTCCTTGGCGGAGCGGTACAGCTTGCTCTTCCTGGCGTAGTAACCCTTGGCGAGGCCGAGCAGCTTCTTGCGCTTCGCGCGCCGCACGGTTCCGCGTTTCACTCGAGGCATTTCGGTTTCTCCTACTTGTACGGCAGCATCCGCTTGATCTTGGCCGCGTCGGCGTCGGAGACCACGACCATGCCCGACAGCTGGCGCTTCACCTTCGTCGTCTTGCTCGACAGCAGGTGGCGCTTGAAGGCCATGCTGCGCTTGAACTTCCCGGTCCCGGTCTTCTTGAAGCGCTTCGCCGCGCCCCTGTGCGTCTTGAGTTTCGGCATCGTTCGTCCTCTATGTTCCGGTCTGGACCGCGGGCGGCGCCGGCTTGGGCGCCTGCGGCTTGCTGCCCGGCTTGTGGCTGAGGATGGTGTGCATCGTGTTGCCCTCCATCCTGGGCATCGATTCCGGCACCGCCACGTCGGCGAGTTCCTGGATCAGGCGCTCGAGGATCCGGCGGCCGATCTCCGGGTGCGCGATCTCGCGCCCGCGGAAGAAGATCGTCGCCTTCACCTTGTCGCCGTCGGCCAGGAAGCGCTCGATGTGGGCCTTCTTGAACTGGTAGTCGTGCTCGTCCACCTTGGGCCGGAACTTGATTTCCTTGACCTCGATCACTTTCTGGTGCTTCCGTGCCTCGCGTGCGCGCTTCTGCTCCTGGTACTGATACTTGCCGAAGTCCATGATGCGGCAGACCGGCGGCTGCGCCATGGGCGCGACCTCGACCAGGTCCAGGCCCTTCTGTCGGGCAATGGTGAGGGCCTGCTGCGGCGACATGATGCCGAGCTGGGCCTCTCCATCGATGACACGAATCTCCCGCACCCGGATCCGTTCGTTGATCCTCGTGCGGTCGTCACGACGTGGAGCGGAGCGATCGAAAGCGATATGGACCTCCTCTAATGTCTCGGGCTACCCGACAGACTGCCGGCCCTTGTGCGCGATCTCCGCGCGCGCGGCCGCGATGAAACCGTCCACCGAGCGGCTGCCCTGGTCGCCGCCCGCGCGGCTGCGCACCGACACCGCGTCCTGCTCGGCCTCGCGGTCCCCCACCACCAGCATGTAGGGGATCTTCTGCAGCTGCGCCTCGCGGATCTTGTACCCGATCTTCTCCTGGCGGCCGTCGAGCTCGACGAACAAGCCGGCCGCGGCCAGCCGGCCGCGGACGTTCTCGGCGAACGCCAGGTGCCGATCGGCGATCGGCAGCACGATCGCCTGCAGCGGCGCGAACCAGAGGGGCAGCGCGCCCGCGTAGTGCTCGAGGAGCAGCGCGATGAAGCGCTCGAGGCTGCCGAAGATCGCGCGGTGCACGACGACCGGCGTGTGCTCGGCGTTGTCGGCCCCGATGTACTTCAGCTTGAAGCGCTGGGGCAGCTGGTAGTCCAGCTGGATGGTCGCGCACTGCCACTTGCGGCCCAGCGCGTCGGTGACGGCGAAGTCGATCTTCGGACCGTAGAACGCGCCGTCGCCCTCGTTGATCGTGTAGCCCTGGCCGGCGCGCTCGAGCGCGCGCTTCAGCTCCGCCTCGGCGTGGTCCCACGTGGCCTTCTCGCCCAGGTACTGCTCGGGCCGGGTCGCCAGCTTCATCTCCGGGACGAGGCCGAAGTCCGTGTAGACGCGGCTCACCAGCTTCAGCAGCCGCTCCGCCTCCTCGCCGATCTGATCCTCGCTGAGGAAGATGTGCGCGTCGTCCATGATGAACTCGCGCACGCGGGTGAGGCCCGAGAGCACGCCCGACGCCTCGTAGCGGTGCAGGACGCTCTGATCGTGAATGCGGTAGGGCAGGTCGCGGTAGCTGCGGACCTCGCTGCCGAACACGAGCATGTGGCCCGGGCAGTTCATCGGCTTGAGGCCGTACGCCTGCTCCTCCGCCTCGAACAGGAACATGTTCTCGCGGTAGTGGTCCCAGTGCCCGGACGTCTCCCACAGCGCCTTGTTGAAGACGAGCGGCGTGCGCATCTCGAGGTAGCCCTCGGGCTCGAGAATCGCGCGCATGTAGTTGCCGAGCGTGTTCACCAGGCGGGTGCCCTTGGCCAGCCAGAACGGCTCGCCCGGCGCCCACGGGTGGAACATGAACAGGCCGAGTTCCTTCCCGAGTTTCCGGTGGTCCCGCTTCTTCGCCTCCTCGAGCCGGTCGAGGTACGCCTTGAGTTCGGCGTCGCTGAAGAAGGCCGTGCCGTAGATGCGCTGCATCGGCTGGTTCTTGGCGTCGCCCTTCCAGTAGGCGTTGGACGTCGAGAGCAGCTTGAACGCCTTCAGCCGGCCCGTGGACGGCACGTGCGGTCCCGTGCAGAAGTCCAGGAACACCTCGTCGATGCCGTAGCAGGAGACGACCTCGCCGCCCTTCTCGTCGATCAGCTGCACCTTCAGCGGTTCGCCGCGCCAATCGAAGAACTGCTTGGCCTCGCCCTTGGGCAGCAGGCGGCGGTCGTACGGGAGGTCGCGGCTGGCGAACTCCTTCATCTTCTCTTCGATCGCCGCCAGGTCCTCGGGGACGAACGGCCGCGAGACGACGAAGTCGTAGAAGAACCCCTCGTCGGTCGCGGGGCCGATGCCGCACTGCGCGCCGGGGAAGAGCGCGGTGACGGCGGCGGCCATCAGGTGCGCGGCGCTGTGGCGGTACAGCCCGAGCGCCTCGGGCTCGTTCGGGGTCACGAGGCGCAGCGTCGCGTCGGCATCGAGGGCGAACGACAGGTCGACGACCCGGTCGTTGACGACGGCCGCGAGGGCAGACTTCGCCAGCCGCGGCGGCAGGTCGGCCATCAGCGCGCGCACCGTGGTCCCCGCGGGGACGTCACGACGAGATCCGTCCGGCAACGTGACAGTGACGTGAGTCATCCGGGTGATCAGGAGGCGAGGGAGGTCTCTTCAGCCATCAGGACTCGGGAATCCGGGCGTTACCCCGGCTCTCCCCCAAGTGCGCCACTCGCGTCCAGCTGGCAGCCGATTGCTCCGGCGCAGAACGGAATCGTGGTGGTAGGCACGGGCGGACTCGAACCGCCGACCTCCTGCGTGTCAAGCAGGCGCTCTAACCAGCTGAGCTACGCGCCTAAGTCAAGAAAAGCCGGGACTTACAGAAGCAATCAGTATAGCAGCGGGCTGAAGCGCGCGTCAACGCGCATCTGTGGCGAAACGGGGTTCCACTTCGACCCCATTCCGCCGGCGGGGAACCGGTTCGTTGCGTCACCGACAGCGGACCGGGCGGCCGCTGCCGGTGCCCGCGCCAAGCTCTGCGTGCCGGCCTCGTTCGAGCTACTTGATCGCGGCCTTCAGGGCCTTGCCCGCCGTGAAGCGGACGACGCGACGCTTCGGGATCTTCACCTCGGCGCCCGTCTGCGGGTTGCGCCCCACGCGCGCCTTCCGCTCGGAGGTCTTGAAGGTGCCGAAGCCGACGAACGTGATCGGCTCCTTCTTCTTCAGCGACTTGGTGATGCCATCCAGTACCGAGTCGAGCGCGGCGGCTGCGCCGACCTTCGTCGCGCCGGTGTCCTTGGCGATCTTCGCGATCAGTTCCTGCTTGTTCATTCTTCCTCCTGGGGCGGCCGACGGGGTGCGCGTCGCGGTGGCACGTCGTGTCTGTGGACGCCTCAGCGGTTATACGCGACGGGTCGCGCAGTGTCAAGTGATGAGATGGCCGGAGACCCCGACGCGGACGGAAGATCGGAGGCCGTGCGCGGCGCGGCGGCACGTGCGGCGACGAGCCGCGCCTACCTGGTCTTGAGAACCTCGAGGCCCTTCTGCAGGATGGCGTCGGTCGCGGGCGGCGCGGCGCCGAATTCGATCTCGGGCACGTCGACCGCCACCGCGGGCGTGAGGCCCTTCTCGTTGATCGGCTCGCCGGAAGGGGTGAGATACCAGCCGTTCGACACGATCATCGCGGCGCCGTCCGGGAGCCGGATGAACTTCTGCAGCGCGGCGCGGCCCTCCGTGTGCTCGCCAACGAGCCGGGCGCGCTGGTTTCCTGCCAACGCGGCCGCGAACAGCTCCGCTGCGCCCGACGTGCCGTCGTTGACGAGCACGGCGGTCGGCAGCGTGATTGCGCCGTCGCCCGGTGCGGCGGCGATTGTCTGCCGAGCCGCCCCGCGCATCTCCTTCTGCGCGAGCGTGCCCTTCGCGACGAACAGCCTGGCGACGGCGATGCCCGCCTCGTACTGGCCGGTGGCGCAGTCGCGCACGTCCACGAGCAGCGACGTCGCGCCGGCCTTCGACAACGCCGCCGCCTCGGACGCCACGGTCTTCGCGGCCGCCGGTCCAAACGACGCGATGCGCAGATACCCGACCGAGCCGCCCTCGACGCGGCTCGTCACGTCCGGCAGGGACGGGACCTGGCGCTCGACGTCCACGGTGTGCGGATCGGCCACGCTGCCGCGAATCACCAGCAGGCTGACCTTCGTTCCGGGCGCGCCTTTCAGCAGCCGCATGCCCTCGTACACCGACATCTCGCGCGTGGGTTTTCCATCGATCGCGCGGAGGAAATCGCCAGCCCGCAGGCCGGCCCCGGCGGCGGGGGAGCCGTCGCGCACCGCGATGACCCGCAGGTAGTAGGTGCGCGTCAGCTCGATGCCCGGGTCCGCCGGCCCCGGCTTGGCGCCGCTCTCGGTACTGCTTGGCCTCGTCGGGCGGAAGATAGGCGCTGTCGGGATCGAGCCCCTCGGCAAGGCCGCGCATCGCGCCGCGCATCACCTTCGTCATGTCGGCGTCCTCGACGTAGTTGCTCGAAATCAGCGACACCACGTCGTCGAACACGCGGAGGTGCGGGTACGACTCTTCCTGCGCCCAGGTCTTGCCGAGCAGCCCGCCGATGATGGCGAACGCGAGGATGGGCGCGGTGACGAACAGGACGATCAGCCGGGTGCGAGAAGTCATTCAGGTGCTACCTGTCAATCTTATCCTTCATTCTCGTCAGAGGCCTGGTTTCAACCATTGTACGGGATCGACCGGCTTGCCGTCGATTCGCAACTCGAAGTAGACGGTAGAGTTCCCGGCCGGCCCGCGCCCCGCCGTGCCGAGCGTCTGCCCGTGCGAGACCGTCGCGCCCTTGGAGACGGCCATCGATCCGAGGTAGCCGTACAACGAGAACGCCATGCCGCCGTGATCGACGATGACCAGCTGCCCGAGCCCGGCGAAGACGTCCGCGAATGCCACCCGGCCGTCGTGGACGGCGCGGACCGGCTCGCCGTCGGTCGAGGCGATCTCGATGCCGTTCTGCCCCGTGGATCCCAGCCTGGGTGTGCGGGCGACGCGCGGCGAGGGTCGGCCGGACACCGGCCATTCGAGCGCGCCGCGGAACGGCTTGATGGGAAGAACCACCAGCTCGCCGGTGGCCGCGGAGCCCGGCAGCGCCTGGAGCATGCGCTGGAGCTTCTGCGTGGCAGCCTCGAGCTCGCCGACCATCTGCGCGTTGAGGTCGCGCTGCTCGTCGATGCGGCGCACGAACTGCTCGCGCGCGGCGGCCGCCTTGACCGCAAGGTCGGCCGCGTTGCGCGCGTCTGTCCGGAGCGCCTGCAGGGCAACCGTCTGCTGGTCCAGCGAGCGTCGTGCGGCGGCAACCCTCGCGATCGACGCGGTGAACGCCTGAACCCGCCGCTGGTCCATCCGGGCGAGCGCGGACACCATCCGGGTGGCGCGGCCGATCTCCCTCATGTCGCCAACGCCCAGCAGCACCCGCGCGTAACCGGGGCGGCCCAGCTTGTACACCTCGACCAGGCGGGCGTTGAGCCCCGGGCGGGCCTCTTCGATCGACTTGTTGAGCGCCTCGATCTCGCGGCCGGTTTCCGCGACCTGTGCCGCGAGGGCGAGCATCTGCGCGTCGAGCCTGCGCGCCTCCTCGAGCCGGAGATCGCGCTCCACCTCGAGCTTTCGCACGTCGCCCAGCAGGCTCCGCTCCTGCCCGGCGAGCAGTTCCGATTCGCGGTGGAGCGCCTCGATCCGCTTCTGCGCGCGCTCGGCCGCGTCGGCGGCGACGGGCTGCTGGGTCTGCGCCGCCGGCGGGCCCGCGGGCCTGCCGGCCTGCGCGGCAAGGGAGGCGTGCGGCCCGCTCACCGCGATGGAGGCGGGGATGACCAGGAGCGCCGCGGCGAGTCTCAGGTTCACGGACCGAATCCTACTCGCGGCCGGCGGGTGGTGGCTAGTGGTTAGTGCGGCACAGCGGGCGGTGCGGTGCGTCGCCACGAGACACGGGACCCGTCAGAAGAGCGGCTTCCCGTCGATCTCCTTCGGGATGCCGACGCCAAAGTACTTCAGCACCGTCGGCGCGATGTCGATGATGCGAGCCCGCTCCCCGCTCAGCTTCCGGTTGGAGATCAGCGTGCCGGGGATCGTCACGTAGTCGAAGGAGCAGTGGTCGCCGCTCCACTTCTTCATGTTCGCGTAGAGCAGGCCGGGAGGGGACCCGCCGAGCGACGTCTGCCACGACACGCGGTAGCCGTCCTCGAAGCCCACCTGCAGGTCGGGCGCGTTGGCCAGGTACGGCCCCGAGTAGACGTCGTCGCGCTTGTAGACGCTCCGCACGATCCGCTGCCCCGTGTTCGGGTCGGTCATCGTCAGCAGCTTGGCCGACAGCTCCTCGGCGAGCCGGCGGTAGTCCTCGCCCTCGTTGACGATGCCCTGGCCTTCGCGGCCGCGGATGTTGAAGTAGATCTGGCCGAGGCCCAGCGAGTAGGCGCGGGTGCGGGACCAGTCGACGCCTTCCCAGAACTGGCCGCCGCCGCCGAACATGTCGTTCAGGTTCTTGTCGCCGAGCGCCTTCCCCTGGCGCGCGATGAAGCCGTGTTCGACGAGCCAGGTGTTCAGGTTGACGCCGTACTTGAACGAGTGGAAGCCGTGGTCGGAGATGACGAACACCAGCGTGCCCGGCTCGATGCGCTGCAGCACCTCGCCGACCAGCTGGTCGCAGCGCTCGTAGACGCGCTCGATCGAGTCGCCGTACTTCGCGGCGGCCGCGGCGTCGTACATCGGGTGCGTCGGGTCGATGAAGCGCCAGAACATGTGCTGGACGCGGTCGGTCGATTCGAGGACGCCGACGACCAGGTCGAACTTCTTCGAGTCGATCTCGTGCAGGATCACCTGCGAGCGATCGTCGAAGGCGCGGAACAGGTCGTCCATGAACGCCTTCTCGTCGATCCGCTCCTCGTTGAGCGGCCACGTCGCCTCCGCCCAGCCGAGCGTGCGGTAGGTGCCGAGCCGCTCGTAGAGGCTCTTCGAAAAGCTCGCGGGCGACGAGATCGGCACGACCGGCGACTCGGGGCGCCAGTTGACGGGCGACATGTACAGCTGCAGCTCGCCGCTCGCGCGGACCAGGAAGAACTGCGCCATGCCGTCGAGCCGCACGAGGAAGTTGACGCGGAACTCGAGCGGGACCCACTTGCTCCACTGGCCCTCGTCCAGGCGGACGGTCGTCCCCTGCACGTCGATCGTCGCGCTGCGCGATTGTCGATTCCACCGGACGGAGAACGGCACTCGCACGTCGCGGCGCGCCTCGAGCGCGGCCATCGCCGCCTGGTCGGCCTCGTTCAGGGCCGCGCCCTTCTTGCGAAGTTCCGCCATCTGCGCCTGGACGATCGGGTTGGGCGGCCCCGTGAGCTCGCTCTGGGCGACGTCGCCGTCGAACGCGAGGCGCTCGAGGATGCCGCCCATCTCGGTGTTGCCTTCTTCGTCGCGTCTCAGGTCGGTGGCGAAGTAGTAGAACGTCCCCACGGTACCGCGGATGTCGGGCAGCGGAAGCCCCGAGAGCATCTCGCCGGAAGGCACGTCCTCCGGCGGGAACGTGACCGGCACGGTGAGAATCGCCGAGCGCACGCCGGCCTGTCCCGCAGTCACCCAGAACGACGTGCCGCCCCTCAGCGTCGTGACCTTCGGCCTGCCGAGTGGTACGTAGTCCAGGAAGAAGCCGGGCATCTCGCGCCTGACCATGCCGAGGTCGGGCACGTAGGTCTTCACGTCGCGGACCAGGAAATCGAAGATATTGTGCTTGCCGGCGTTGCCGCCCGTCGCGAACGACGCCCAGGACGTGGGCGACTCGGGCGACGTCGACGTCTGAAGGCGATAGAAGCCGCCCTGCCCGGCGAGTTTCCGGAAGTTCGGCAGCTGGCCCTCGCTCATCCACTTCTCGACGAGGCGCGGGTCCATCCCGTCGAACCCGAGGATGACCATCTTCTGCTTGACCTTTTCGGGGCGAGCGCTCGAGCCGCAGGCGATGGCGAGTAGCGAAACCGACAGCAGGCCGGCCGCGAAGATCGTTCTCTTCAGCATGGGTTCCCGGATTGCCGGAGTGTGCGAAAAGTATAGCATGCGAAGAGGTTGCCCCTTGCCGGCGCCACCGCGCTCCGGGTACCATTCGACCGTGCGCGTGCTGGCACTCGACCTCGGCGTGCGTCGCATCGGGCTCGCGATCAGCGACGCCTCGGCGACGCTCGCCCGGCCGCTCGCGGTGATCGAGCAGTCCGGTCCCGCGCAGGTGGACCGCGTGGCCGAGTTCGTCGCCCGCCTGGCTGCGGATGACGACGGGCTGGACTGGGTGGTGGTCGGCCTGCCCCGCCGGTTGGACGGGAGCCCCAACGACCAGACGGCGGCGGCGCTGGCGTTCGTCGAGACGCTGAAGGGGCGGATCGGCCTGCCCATCGCGCTGCAGGACGAGCGCCTGTCGAGCGTGGAAGCCGAGAGCCGGCTCGCGTGGCGCGACCGCGACTGGCGGAGCCGCAAGAAGAAACTCGACGCGGCCGCGGCGGCCGTCATCCTGCAGGACTACCTGGACGCGCGCCACCGCGACTGACCGTCAACCTCCGAGTTTCGGACTCTCGACTCTCGACTCTCGACTTTCGACTTTCGACTTTGACTTCTGACTCTTGACTTCTGACTTTTGACTCTTGACTCCGGATGCGCCTCCTTCGTCCCGTCCTCATCGGTTTCGTCCTGGTTGCCGTGGCGGCCGCGGTGATCGTCGCGGTGTCGGTGCAGCGGCTGACCCAGCCCTTCAAGGGCTATTCCGGCGACGAACAATTCGTCGAGCTTCGCTCGGGTGACGGGACGCCGGTCATCTCGCGCAAGCTGGTCGAGGCGGGCGTCGTGCGGGACCGGTGGACGTTCCGCCTGGCCCTGTGGCGCACCGGCGCGGCGCGACGCCTCAAGGCGGGCGAGTACCGGTTCGACCGGCCGATGAACGCCCTCGACGTCGTGTCGAAGATCGAGCGCGGCGACGTCTACCTGCGGGCCGTGACGTTCCCGGAGGGGCTGACGATCCGCGAGATGGCGCGCATCTTCGAATCGAAAGGGCTGGGCTCGGCGGCGGCCTTCCTGGCCGCGGCCCGGGACCAGGCGCCGATCGTGAGCGACGTCGACCCGGCGGCGCGCGACCTGGAGGGCTATCTGTTTCCGGAGACCTACTCGCTCTCGCGGCGCGCCGGCGCGACCGAACTGGTCCGCATGATGGTGGCCCGCTTCCAGCAGGTCTTCACGCCCGCGCTCGAGGACGCGGCGCGCGCCCGCGGCCTGTCGGTGCGCGAGGCGGTCACGCTGGCGTCCCTGGTCGAGAAGGAGACGGCGCGTCCCGAGGAGCGGCCGATGATCGCCGGGGTCTACCTCCATCGCCTGCAGCTCGGGATGGCGCTGCAGTGCGATCCGACCGTCATCTACGCGCTCGAACTCCGCAACGCCTACCACGGCAACCTGACGCACGAGAGCCTGCTGGTCGATTCGCGCTACAACACCTATCGCTACCCGGGCCTGCCGCCGGGGCCGATTGCCGCGCCCGGCCGGACCTCGCTCGAAGCCGCGGCCAACGCCGAGCCCGCGGACTACCTCTACTTCGTCAGCCGCAACGACGGCTCGCACGTCTTCGCGCGCACGCTCGACGAACACAATCAGAACGTCCGGAAGTTCCAGGTCGAGTACTTCCGGCAGAAGCGGCCGCAGGGACCACGCCACTGACCGGGGGACGGCGATGCCCGCCCGCTCGCGGCGTGCCCGCGTCGAGGCGCGCCCCGTCGCAACGACCGGCCCGCGGAACCGACCGCGCTCGCCGGCCGCACCGCATCCGTGTCACCGTTCGACCCACTTCAGTTTCTGCCGGAGCACGTCGAAGTACGAGTGCGTCGGCGCCTTGACGAGCCGCACGGGCGGGTCGTGCCGGAACGCTTCCACCGTGTCGCCCGGCTCGAGCGCCAGGCCGACCTGGCCATCCAGGGTGAGGATGATTTCCTTCTCCGGATCCTGCGCGTCGGCGGTCACCTGGACGAGCGAGGCCCCGGGCACCACCACGGGCCTGTTGCTCAACGTGTGCGGCGCGATCGGCGTCAGCACCAGCGCGTCGACCGCCGGATGCAGGATGGGGCCGCCCGCCGAGAGGTTGTAGGCAGTGGACCCCGTGGGGCTCGCCACGATCAGCCCGTCGCCGGTGAAGCGGGCCACGAACGCGCCGTCGACCGTCACCGACAGCTCGATGACCCGGGGAAGACTGCCGCGCGTGACGACGACGTCGTTGAGCGCGCGGTACTCGGCGATGCACCGCGCGCCCCGCTGGACGCGGGCACCCAGGATCAGCCGCCGCTCGATGGCGGCCGTGCCGTCGATGGCGGCCTCGAGCAGGGGAAAGAGCTCGGGGAAATTGATCTCCGTCAGGAAGCCCAGGTGGCCGAAGTTCACCCCGAGGATCGGCAGATCCCGGCCGGCCTGGCTCACGCGGTCCGCCATCGCCAGCAGCGTGCCGTCGCCGCCCAGCACGAGCAGCAGGTCGACGAGGCCGGGCAGTTCCTCCCGGCTCGCCACGAGGCGTCCCGCCAGCGACGGCGCGAGACGCGCGGTCTCCGTCTCCAGCACCGGCTCGACCCCGCGGGCCTCCAGCCAGCCGGCCACCTCGACGAGGTGCGGCGCCGCCGATGCCAGCCGAGTCTTTGCGACGATTCCGACGCGTTCGACCATGTGCGCCTCGTCCGCTCCGGGGGTTAGGTCGCCGCCCGGAGGTGCAGCAGGAACTCCTGGTTCCCTTCGGCCCCGGTGATGGGGGAAGGAGTGAGCGCGACCCTCGCCAGCCCGACCCGCGCGGCCGCCTCCGTCACGCGCGCGATGACGCGCTCGTGCACATCGGGGTCGCGCACGATCCCCTTCTTGCCGACCTCCCGGCGCCCGGCCTCGAACTGCGGTTTCACCAGGGCGATGACGTCCGCCCCCTGGCGGAGGACCGCCGGCACCCGGGGCAGGATCTGCGCGAGCGAGATGAACGACACGTCGATCACGACCACGTCCACGAGGCCGGGAATGTCGTGCGGCGCCAGGTGCCGCGCGTTCCGGCCCTCGATCACGACCACGCGCGGGTCGTTGCGGAGCCGCCAGTCGAGCTGTCCGTGTCCCACGTCGAGCGCCACCACGCGCACCGCGCCGCGGCGGAGGAGCACGTCGGTGAAGCCGCCCGTGGACGCGCCGATGTCGAGCGCCTCGCGCCCCTCGACCGCCACGCCGAACGTGTCGAGGCCGTGAGCGAGCTTGAGGCCGCCGCGGCCGACGTAGGGATGGTCCGGCTGCCGCAGTTCCACCCGCGCGTCCGGCGCGACCGCGCTCCCGGCTTTCGACACGACCTCGCCGCCCACCGTGACCTGCCCCGCCAGGATGATCGCCCGGGCCCGCTCGCGCGACGGCGCAAGGCCGCGCTCGGTCAGCAGGACGTCGAGGCGGGTCTTCGGTGTCTTCATCCGGAGCCTAGACATCTTCCAGGGGCTCTCACGACCCTGGAAGATGTCGATGACGACGCCGGAGGCGTCGTCCAGAAACACAGTTGACTAGCGAAGCGAGTCTGGGCGGTTTGGGGCGAAGCTTCGCTAGTTCTTCCGCTCCACCACCCAGGCCGCAATCTCGTGCAGCCGCCCCTCGGCGATGCCGACGCCTGTCAGCGAGGCCAGCGCCCCGTCGAACGCCTGCCGGGCCAACTCGCGCGAACGCTCGAGTCCGAGCAGCCCGGGGTAGGTGGGCTTTCCCGCCGCCGCATCCTTGCCGGCGGTCTTCCCGAGATCCGCCGTCGCGCCCTCGACGTCGAGCATGTCGTCCACGATCTGGAAGGCGAGGCCGAGCCGGACGGCGTAGTCCGAGATGGCCGCGATTGCCGGCTCGCTCCCGCCGGCCATGATGGCGCCGGCGACCGCGGAGGCGCGAATCAGCGCCCCGGTCTTCATCGCGTGCATCTCCCGAAGCGCGTCGAGGCTGAAGTCGGGATTGCGGCCGTCGCGTTCGGCCGCTTCCGCCGCCCGGAGATCGATGGCCTGTCCGCCAACCATCCCCGCCGCGCCGGCGGCGGTCGCGATTACGCCGAGAGTCCGCAGGCGGCGCTCGAGCGGCGCCGACCCCGGCTCTCGGGCGAGCAGGGCAAACGCCTCGGTGAGCAGCCCGTCGCCCGCGAGGATGGCCATCCCCTCGCCGTACACCACGTGCGACGTCGGCCGTCCCCGCCGCAGCGTGTCGTCGTCCATCGCGGGCAGGTCGTCGTGGATCAGCGAGTAGGTGTGGATCATCTCGATCGCGCACGCTGCCGGCATCGCCAGGGCGGCGGCCTCTTCGCGCGCGAGCGCGTGGCCGCGATCCTCCAGGAGCGCGGGGTGGGACGCCAGGGCGTCGGCGGCGGCGAGCACGAGGACCGGGCGAAAGCGCTTCCCGCCGGCAAACAGGCTGTAGCGCATGGCCGCGCCGATGGGCGCCGGGCACGCCGGCGGTCCGGGCAGGTAGCGCTCGAGTGCGCCATCGACGCGCTCGCAGACCTCCTGCACGTAGTTGGACAGCCCGGTCACCGGGGTTTCTCCCGGTCGCCGCGCGCGTCCTCGTCGGGGCGGATCGCGGAGAGCGACGGCGGCGCCGGCTTCAACTCGCCGCGCTCGTCGAGCACCTCGATCCGGCGCTCGGCTTCCTCGAGCCTGGCGTGGCAGAAGCGCGACAACTGCACGCCGCGCTCGTACAGCGCCAGCGACGTCTCGAGCGCGAGGTCGCCCTCCTCCAGCTTCTTGACGATGTCCTCGAGTTCGGCGATGGCGGCTTCGAAGTCCTTGATGGTGGTGTCCATGGCTGACGCTCACTGCGTGATCGTGTCGGCAGGCAGCCTGCAGCAGGCCGAAGGCCCTCTTTCCTCTGCCTACTTCGTCCCGTTCACCCGGCACTCCAACTCCCCGCGATGGAGCGTGACCCGCACGTCGTCGCCCGCGGAGACCGTGGACGCGTCGCGGACGATCCGCGTGCGATCCGCGTCCCAGCAGACGGCGTAGCCGCGCGCGAGCACGCCGAGCGGGCTCAGGCTCTCGAGGCGCGCCGCCTGCCCGCGGAAGCGGCCGTCCGCGCGATGGTGCGCGCGAACGGCGGCCGCGCGCAGCGCCGCGTCGGCCGTGGCCAGCCGCGCGCGCACGGCGCCGATGCGGCGCCGCAGGTCGAACGTCTCGAGCGTCAGCCGGAGGTCGTGATACCGGCGCTGGCGCCGGGCCACGAGGGCCCGGCCGGCCCGTCCCATCCCGTGGCTCAATTCGGCGACATGGCGGCCGCGCAGGGCCAGGCGTCCCGGGAAGCCCGCCAGTCCCGGCCGGCCCGCCAGACGGTGCGTCTGCGCGCGAAGCCTCTCGAGCCGGCGTCCGACCGCCGAGGCCGCGCGGCGAGAGAGCCGATCGATGCGCGCGTAGAACTCGTCCTTGCCCGCGACCACCATCTCGGCGGCCGCCGACGGGGTCGGTGCGCGCAGGTCGGCCACGAAGTCGGCGATGGTGAAGTCGGTCTCGTGCCCGACGGCGGAGATGACGGGCACCGGCGAGCGCGCGATCGCCCGCGCCACCGTCTCCTCGTTGAACGCCCACAGGTCCTCGATCGACCCGCCGCCGCGCCCGACGATCACGACGTCGACCCCGGTCACCTTCGTGACGGCCCCGAGCGCCCGTGCCACCTCGCCCGCCGCGCCCTCGCCCTGCACCCGCGCGGGACGGATCACCAGGTGCACGTTCGGGTGGCGGCGCGAGATGACCGTGATGATGTCCCGGATCGCGGCGCCGTCCAGCGAGGTGACGATGCCGATCTTGCGGGGCAGCGCCGGCAGGGGACGCTTGCGCGCGGCGTCGAACAGTCCTTCGCCCGCCAGCCGTTTCTTCAATTGTTCGAAGGCCAGCTGGAGGGCGCCGGCCCCCTGCGGTTCCATGTGCTCGCACACCAGCTGGTACTCGCCCTTCGGGTCGTACACGCTCACCCGGCCGCGGGCGATGACGTGCAGGCCGTCTTCGGGCTTGAAGCGCAAGGTTCGCATGGCCGAGCGCCACATCACCGCCTTGATCTGCGCCCCGGCGTCCTTGACCGTGAAGTAGAGGTGGCCGGTGTTCCACGGGCGGCAGTTGGAGAGTTCCCCTTCGACCCACACTTCCGCGAAGCGCGTCTCGAGCAGGTCGCGGATGGCGGCGGTCAGGCCGGTGACGGTCCAGACGCGGCGCGGCGGTCCGGCCGGCGACGGGTCCGGCCGGCGCTCGGGTTCGCGGTCCGGCTCGCGATCCGGCTGCGGCGCTTCGAAGGGCAGGTCGAAGAGGTCCTTCATGGTGGACGCGACGACTATTCTAGCGTCGATTCGGCGTCCATCCGCTCCAGGTCCGCGGGAGTGCAGTCGAGCCTCGCGATCGCGGTCGCCTTGCCGGTCGCCTCGTCGGCCTCGACGACGACGCCGCGCAGGCGGGGGTTGCCCGTGGCAGGCTCGAAGCGCGACGGCATGCCCGTGAGGAAGCGGGCGAGCGCCGGTCCGCACTCGGTGCCGATGATCGAATCGTGGGGGCCGGTCATGCCGGCATCGGTGATGTAGGCGGTGCCCTTGGGCAGCACGCGCTCGTCGGCCGTCTGCACGTGCGTGTGGGTGCCGATGACCGCGGTCACGCGGCCGTCGAGATGCCACCCCATCGCGATCTTCTCGGACGTCGCTTCCGCGTGGAAGTCCACGAGGATGACCCGCGTGCGGCCCGCCAGGGCGTCAATCTCGCGGAGCACCGCGCTGAACGGGTCGTCGAGCGGGTTCATGAACACGCGGCCCATCACGTTGATCACGCCGACGCCGCGGCCGTCGTCGGTGCGCGCCAGGACCGAGCCGCGGCCCGGCGCGCCGGCCGGGTAGTTCGCCGGGCGGAGCAGGCGCGGTTCCGCGGCCACGTAGTCGAGCGCCTCCTTCTTGTCCCAGACGTGGTTGCCCGACGTCATCACGTCGATGCCGTCCGCCGCGAGGCCGTCGCCAATCTCCCGCGTGATTCCGAAGCCGCCCGCCGCGTTCTCGACGTTGGCGACGACGAAGTCGATGGCGTAGCGCCGGACGAGGGGACGCATGCCGCGGCGGACCATGTCCCGGCCCGGCCGGCCGAAGATGTCGCCGATGAAGAGGATGTTCATGCGGTGGCGATGGGGACCAGGATCTCCTGGCCGCGCCGCTCCTCGATCTTCGGCACGACCACGCGAAGTTCGCCGCCCTGGAGGACGGCGCGGGCCCGGCCGCCGTCGAAGGCGCCCGTCAGCCGCACCGCGCGGGCGAAGCGGCCGAAGCCGCGTTCGACCAGGTGGAAGGTGGCGTCGCCGCGGCCGCCCGGGTAGGGCGACGTCTTCTCGCCCGCCACCACCAGCACGCCGTTCTTGAGCATGACGCGTACGCGGTCGGCCGACACGCCCGGCAGGTCCACCACCACTTCGAGGGCGTCGGTGGTCTCCTGGACGTCGAGTGCGGGCGTGCAGTGGCCGGCGGGCATCCGCCGGGGCCCGCCTGCCACGCGGTCGAGTTCGTCGAACAAGCGGCCGACCTCGTCCGTCAGGTCGCGCACCTCGGACGAGAGCAGGATGCGATGGAAGTCGTGCATCGTTCAGGGCTCCAAACAACCCATCTTCGCACATTCGCGGCCGCCCGGCACCCGCCGAGGTGGCGCGGGCCCGGCGGCACCCGCGACCGACGCGCCTGTCCGGCCCGGGAGCGGCACGCCGCGGGCCGCGGGTCGAATGTGGCAGAGTATCCCCATGGACGAGACCATCGGCCGCAGGCTCGCGACGCTCGCGGCCGACGCGCGCTCCGGCGCCTCCGAACTGGTGTGGCAGGCGATCGCGATCCTGCGGGACGCAATCGACGAGGGCGCCGAGGTGGTGGAGGTCGCTCGCGCGGTGGGCCTCGCGCAGCCGTCGATGGCGTCGATCTGGAACGCCGCGCTCGCGGCGGTCGCGGACGCGGGGGATGCCGGGCGTCGCCGCGCCGCGGGCCGCAGCCAGCCGTCGGAGACGGGCCGCCTCGATCGGTTCGAGCAGCGGTGCCGGCGGGCGGGCGCGGCCATGACCCGCGTCGCGGTGGAGACGCTGGCGCCGTCGGGCGGGCGCGGACTTCACGTGGTCACCTGGTCGTTCAGCGGCTCGGTGCTCGCGTGCCTGCGCGCGCTTGCCGGCCGCGCGGGTCTCGGCGGCCGCGCGGCGGTGCCCGCGCGCGGCCCACTGCGGGTCTCGTGCGCCGAGGGCCGGCCGATGTTCGAAGGGCGCCGACTGGCGTCTGCACTGGCGGCCGACGGCATCCCGGTCCAGGACTTCTCCGACGCGGCCCTGGCGGCCTCCCTCGAGGGAGACGAGCCCTCGGGCCGCCTGGTTCTGGTCGGCGCCGACGCGGTGACGCCCGAGTGGCTGGTGAACAAGGTGGGGACGGGCATGCTGTTGGCGGCGGCAGCCCGGGCCGGCGTGCCGACCTTCGCGGCCGCCACGCGCGCCAAGTTCGTCGATGTCCGGGTGGCGCGGCTGCTGGCCATCGACGAGCGCGACGCTGCGGAGGTGTGGGACGGCGCGCCGGCCGGCGTCGCCGTCCGCAATCCCTACTTCGAGCGGGTGCCGATCGACCTGGTTTCCGGGGTCATCACCGACGCGGGGCCGCTGACCGGCGGCATGATTGCCGAGGCATGCCGGGCTGCGTCGGCCGACGTGTCCGACGAGGAGATCGCCAGCCTGGCGCCCGGCCGTCCACTGCCCGGGCCGTGATCGTCAGATGACGTGGCGCGCTTTGAGCGACGCAATCTGCTCGTCCGAGTAGCCCAGTTGCTCGAGAATGGGAACCGTGTGCGCGGAGAGGCGCGGCGGCGGGGTGTCCAGGCTGCCGGGCGTCTCCGAGAACTTCGCCGAGAGGTTGAACAGCTTCAGGGGGCCGATGCCGGGCTCCTCGATCGTCTGGATGGAGCCGCGGTGGTGCACCTGCGGCTGATCGAGCGCGGCTTGCAGCGAGAGGATGTCGCCCGACGGAATCCCCTTCGCGTTCAGCGCGTCCACCCAGTAACCGGTCGGCCTCTGCGCGAGCTTGGCTTCGATGAGGGGCGTCAGCGCCTTGCGGTTCGCCTTCCGGGTATCGCGCTGCTGGAACCGGTCGTCGGTCTTGAGCGCGGGCAGGCCCAGCACGTCGCAGAGGCTTTCCCACTGCCGCTGCTCGTTGGCGGCGATGTTGATGTAGCCGTCGCAGGTCTTGAACGTGCCGGACGGCGCGGCGGTCATGTTGTCGTTGCCCAGCAGCTGCGGCGGCTGGCCGCCGATCAGCCAGTTCGCCGCCACCCAGCCCAGCAGCGGCATGATCGAGTCGATCATCGCGATGTCGATGGCCTGGCCCCGCCCCGTCCGCTCGCGGTAGTACAGGGCGCCCATGATCGCGAACGCCGCGTTCAGGCCGCCGACCGTGTCGCAGATCGGGAAGCCGGCCCGGAGCGGGTTCAGACGCTCGTCGCCGTTGATGGCCATCAGTCCGCTGAGCCCCTGGATGATCTGGTCGTAGGCCGGCTTGTCGGCGTCGGGCCCCGTCTGCCCGAACCCCGAGATCGCGCAGTAGATCAGCCGCGGGTTCAGTTCGTGCAGCGTCTCCCAGGGGAAGCCGAGGCGGGCGAGGACGCCCGGCCTGAAGTTCTCGACCAGCACGTCCGCGGTGGGCACGAGCTTGCGGAAGATCTCCTGCCCGTCGGCGTCCTTGAGATTGAGCGTCAGCGACTTCTTGTTGGTGTTCTGGGCGAGGAACGACGTGCCCATCAACTGCGCGTTGAGATCGGGCACGTTGCCCAGCTTGCGCGCGAGGTCCCCGCCGTCGGGGTGCTCGACCTTGATCACTTCGGCGCCCGCCAGCGCGAGGTGCAGCGTCGCGAACGGGCCCGAGAGGACGTTGGTGACGTCCAGGACGCGGATGCCGTCGAGGAGCTTCATGCGTGTTGCGTCAGGCCGCGGCGAACCGGCGCCCGCTACGCCCTCCCGTGCTGTTCCATCAGGCGCTTGCGCGTGTAGGCAATCAAGCCGCCGGCGTCGATGACGTCCTGCCGCGCCTTGGGCAGCGGCACGATCGCGTGCGACGTCCCCTTGGTCCTGTTCAGGACGGCGGTCGGCGTCAGCTCGAGCTCGTCGCCTTCGGCGGCGTCGATGTCGGGGCAGATGATCGTCCGCAGGCCGAGGTTGGCCGAGTTCTGCAGGAAGATCCGCGCGAACCCCCGCGCGACGACGACCAGGTCGTGGCCCTTGAGGGCGGAGGCCGCCTGTTCGCGCGACGAGCCGCAGCCGAAGTTGTTGGCGGCGACGATCACGCTGCCCGGCGGCACCTGCCCGGCCTTCAGCTTCGCGTTGAACTCGGCGGAGTCGGCGAAGGCGAACTGCGGCGTCTCGGCGGGCAGCACGGTGGCCATGAAGCGGCCGGGATAGATCGCGTCGGTCGACACATCGTCGCCGAGCGTGAAGACCACTTGCGGCATGTCGGTTCCTCCAGGGCGGGATGCGCCCCCGCCCGTTCAAACGCTCCCGTTCAGGCCATGCGGCGACAGCCTAGCGCGGGTCGGTGATCGATCCGGCCAGCGCACTGGCGGCGGCGACGGCCGGGGAGCAGAGGTACACCTCGCCCGTCGGGTTGCCCATCCGCCCCTTGAAGTTCCGGTTCGTGGTGGAGAGCGCCACCTCGTGGTCGCCCAGCGCGCCCTGGTGCACGCCGAGGCAGCAGCCGCAGCCCGGGTTCATGATCACGGCGCCGGCGTCCACGAGATCGGCGAGGTAGCCCTGCGTCAACGCCTGGCGGTAGATGCGCCACGAGGCGGGGAACACCAGCATCCGGACGCCCTTCGCCACGCGCTTGCCGCGCAGGATCTCGGCGGCCACCTGCAGGTCGTCGAGGCGGCCGTTGGTGCAGGAGCCGATGACGATCTGGTGCACCTTCACGCCGCGCACCGCGTCGATACCCTTCACGTTGTCCACGGTGTGAGGGCAGGCGACCTGCGGCACCAGCGCCGCCGCGTCGATCTCGAGGACGCGCGCGTACTCGGCGTCGCGGTCGGGGGCGAGCATGTCCAGCGGCCCGCTGACGCCCGCCTCCTCGCGCAGGTAGCGCTCGGTCACGGTGTCGGCGGGGACCATGCCCGACGTAGCGCCGGCCTCCGCGCTCATGTTGCAGAGCGTGAGGCGGCCCGACATCGACATCCGCTCGACGCCGGCCCCATGGAACTCGATCACCTTGAAGTTGGCGCCCTCGGCCGACAGCGCGCCTATCAGGTGCAGGATGAGATCTTTGGGGAGCACGTGGGCGGAGAGTTCGCCCTTCACGACCACCTTGATCGTCGCCGGCACCTCGACGTTGAAGATGCGGCCGAGGGCCCAGACGCCGGCCATCTCGGTGGCGCCGATGCCGAACGCGAACGCGCCGACCGCGCCGTGGCTGGTCGTGTGGCTGTCGGTGCCGACGATGACCTGGCCGGGCAGCGTGTAGCCGTGCTCGGGCAGGACCTGGTGGCAGATGCCGCCTTCGTCGCCGCGGATGTCGTGGAATCGCGCGATGCCCTGGCTGGCCACGAACTCGCGGATCTTCTTCTGGTTCGTCGCGGTCTTCGACGTCTCCGCCGGGACCCGGTGGTCGAGGACGATCGCGATCTTCGACGGGTCCCACACCCTGGGTTCGAGGCCGGTGCCCTGGTAGACCTCGAAGAACTGGTTCATCACCAGCGCGGCGTTCTCGTGCGACATCGCGAGATCGACGGCCGGTTCGACCACGTCCCCAACCGCCACCGTTCGCTGCCCGGTCGCCCGGGCCAGGATCTTCTGGACGAGCGTCATGCCCATCTCGTGCTCTCCCTTCGCCGTGATGACCCGCAGGTCGGTCGATGCTGCCGGTCACAGCATATCGCAACCGGCTCACGGCCCGCGACGTTCGGCCCGACGCCGCCTGCCGCCGTTCAGCGCGCCCTCCAGCAGCCGCGCCGGCTCCACCAGCGGCCCCGACGTCCAGCCCACCAGGGCCGAATAAGTCATCATTGTAACCCTCATGTCAGGATAAGTCTGACGAGAAATTCGGTCGTGGTCCGTGTTTTATTCAGCGTGCGTCGAGTTTCAGCGGGCCCTGCCGGGGGGGATGCGCCCTCACCCCTGTCATCCACCGTCCAGATCCTGGCAACCCCATTTAGGAGTGCTTTGAGCCAGGGGCTCCCGATGGCGATCCGGCATGTAATATGACTCGTTATGACTCATATAACATGCTTGACAAGCGCTCATCATCCACGTATATTGTGTTTTGTGGCCAGCGGGCGAGCCGATGACATGCGCCCGCGGCCTGCTGACAGGCAGCGTGCAGGAGTTCAGGTCCCGCCTCAGCGGGGCCCACGTTCAAGGAGGAGAGTCATGGCGATCGTCCGTTGGGATCCGTTCCGTGAAATGTCCGACATGCAGGACCGCATGGGCCGGCTGCTCGGCGACTTCTACGGCCGCCGGGGCGCCGACGACGTAATGCGCCGGGGGGCGTGGATTCCGCCGGTGGACATCTACGACAACGGCCAGCACGAGCTGGTGATCAAGGCCGAGCTTCCCGACATGAAGCGCGACGACATCCAGCTGACGGTGGACAACAACACACTGACCATCAGCGGCGAGAAGAAGATGGACGCCGATGTCCTCGACGAGCACTGCCACCGCGTCGAGCGCGCGTACGGCACCTTCACGCGGTCGTTCTCGCTGCCGCCGACCGTCGACACCGGCAAGGTGACCGCGGATTACAAGGCGGGCGTCCTCACCATCAAGCTCCCGATGCGCGAGGAAGCGAAGCCGAAGCAGATCCAGGTCAAGGTCGGCGAGTAGGGCCCCGGCGGGGAGTTGGGCCGGGTCGCGGGCCGCAGGGCCCGGGAGAGCCGGGCAGGTCTTGCCGGACGGCTACTGGCCGTCCGGCAGTTTGTCTGACGGTGTGTCTGTCTGGCGATTTGTCTTGCGCCAGCCGGGCCCTTCCAGCTACCCTGAACGATTGTGGTAGACGAGAATCTCACAACCGACAATCAGCCCGAAGCGACCGAGACGCCGGCCCAGCCGATCGTGAAGGTCCCTCCGCCCGAAAGCCGCTTCCTCTTCGTCGACGTGGCGGCGCTGCGAGCCAAGCAGCTGCGCCGCGGCGCGCGGCCCCGCATTGCGGGGGTCGGCGAGGGGGAACCTTCCGCCGAGCACCCTCGCAAGCCCGAGCGCGTGGCGATGGAAGAAGTGCGTCAGGGCCTGGTGATCTACGACATCCCCGTGGTGGAACCCGAGCAGTCCGGAGAGCCCCAGTGACGCTCGCCGAGGTCTGGACCCTGGTGTTCGGCGCGGCGGCGGGGATCGGCGGTATCGTCGTGTACCTGCTGGTCCTCATGGTTGGCTTGTGCCTCGTCCTCGACTGGACGAAGTTCCGGCCGACCCGCAAGTCGAAGACCGTCAAGAGCCTGGACGAGACCGTGGGCGCGCCCATCGTCTACCTGCCTCCCACCGCCCCGCGGGGCCCGAGCGATCAGCTTGCGGGCTCCGGCTACACGGCATCCTGAAACCTTCGGTCTCGGCCGCACGTAGAATCTGGTAGCGAGCGGAAATGCTCGTCACCAGGAGGCTGAGATGTTCGGGATGCTCGCCCTCGGCGGTTTCTTCCTCACCATGTTGGCGGTGGTCGCCGTCTTCGGACTCGTCCTGGCGCTCCTCAAGGGCGTCGTCCTGCTGATCCTGCTGCCGCTGCGCCTCGCCGCGGGCCTCATCCTGCTGCCGTTCCGCCTGCTGGGCGGCCTGCTGGGGCTGCTGCTGGTGCCGGTGCTTGGCGTCCTGGCGATCCTCGCGATCGTGGCGACGCTCGTCGGCGGCCTGTTCGTCGTCGCCCTGCCGCTGCTGCCGCTGGCCGCGATCGGCCTGGTGGTGTGGGTGCTGTCGAAGGCGAAGACGCGTCCCGCGGCGGCGTGAGGCAGGGCCGGTTCACGCCCTCTCCAGCCCCCTCGGCGCTGGAGCCGGTGTCACTTCTCGTTCGAACGCGTCCGCCGTCCTCAGCAGCGTCTCCTCGTCGAAACTCCGTCCAATCAGCTGAAGGCCGACCGGGAGTTGCTCCCCCGTGAAGCCGCAAGGCACCGAAATCGCGGGCAGCCCGGCCAGCGGCGCACCCACCGTGAACACGTCGGCGAGATACATCTCGAGGGGGTCGTCGAGCCGTTCGCCGAGCTTGAACGCCGCCGTCGGCGTCGTCGGAAGCGCGACCACGTCCACGCGCTCGAACGCGTGGTCGAAGTCGCGGGCGATGAGCGTGCGTCCCTGCTGCGCGCGGAGGTAGAAGGCGTCGTAGTAGCCGGCGCTGAGCGCGTAGGTGCCCAGCATGATCCGGCGCTTGACCTCGGCCCCGAAGCCTTCGTCGCGCGTCCGCTCGTACATCTCCGCGAGCGTCTCCGACCTGGCGCGGAAGCCGAAGCGGACGCCGTCGTAGCGCGCGAGGTTCGCGCTCGCCTCGGCGGTCGCGACCAGGTAGTAGACCGGGATGCCGTACCCGGCGTGGGGGAGTTCGATGTCGCGGACCTGCGCGCCGCGCCCACGCAGCACCTCGAGCGCGCGTTCGACGCAGGCTGACACGTCTCCGTCCACGCCGTGCTCGAGCATCGCGCGCGGGACTCCGACGCGCAAGCCGCGGACGTCGCCGGTCAGCGCGGCCTCGTAGCGCGGAACGGGCCGGGTCGAGCAGGTGGAATCCGCCGGGTCGCCCCCGGCGATCACGTCGAGCAGCAGCGCCGCGTCCGCCGCGGTCCGAGCGAACGGGCCAACCTGGTCGAGCGACGAGGCGAAGGCGATCAAGCCGTACCGGGAGACGCGGCCGTAGGTCGGCTTCAAGCCGACGACGCCGCAGAACGCGGCAGGCTGCCGGATTCGAGCCGCCCGTGTCCGACCCGAGCGAGAGGGGGGCGAAGCCGGCCGCCACGGCAACGGCGGAGCCGCCGCTGGAGCCGCCCGGGGCTCGCGTGATGTCCCAGGGGTTTCTCGACGGGCCGAACGCCGAGTGTTCGGTGGACGAGCCCATCGCGAATTCGTCGCAGTTGCTCTTCCCCAGGACGACCGCCCCGGCGGCCTTCAGCCGGGCGACGACGGTGGCGTCATAGGGCGGCACGAATCCCTCGAGGATGCGCGACCCCGCGGTGGTCGCCGTTCCCTCCGTGCACAGGTTGTCCTTGACGACGACGGGCACGCCCGCGAGCGGGAGGCGTTCGCAGCCGGCCGGACGCCGGTCGAGCGCCGCGGCCCGCGCCAGCGCGCCCTCGCGGTCGATCGAGATGAACGCGCGAAGCCGATCCTCCAACCGGTCGACGCGCGAGAGGCACGAGCGGCAGACGTCCACCGCCGACAGGTCACCGCGGGCGACGCCGTCCCGAATCGCCCGGGCAGACAGGTCGTGCAACTCACGCATCGCCCAGCACCTTCGGCACGCGGAACAGGCCCGCCGACGGGTCCGGCGCGTTCTGCAACGCGGCGTCCGGGCCGAGCGGCGTGTGCGGCACGTCGGCGCGCAGGCCGCTGGCAGCCGGCGTCAGGCCTGCGGTCGGCGCGATGCCGGCCGTCTCGAGGTCGGCGACCTGCCGCGCGTAGTCGAGGATGCGCGTCAACTGCGCCGCGTAGAGGGTCTTCTCGTCGTCGGTGAGGGCCAGCCGGGCGAGGGCGGCAATCCGCTCCACCTCGGCCATGGTCAGGGCGTCGGTCATCTGGAATCCCCCGGCACGATCTCAAGGCTATCACGCGGCCGCAACGGTGCTACGATGCTCCGTACCATGCCGACACTTCAACCCCTTCGCCCGGAGGCGGTGGCCGGCTCGTGGTACCCCGGCCGCCCGGAAATCCTCCAAAAGGAAGTCGACCAGTACCTCGCCGCCGTGCCGGACGAACCGTCGGCCGAGCGGATCGTCGGTTTGGTGGTGCCCCACGCGGGGTTGATGTACTCCGGCCCGATTGCGGCGTGGGCGTTTCGCGCGGTGCAGGGCGCCGACGTCGACGTGGTGGTGCTGGTGGGGCCGTCGCACCGCGCGGCTTTCGACGGCGTGGCGCTCTATCCGAGGGGCGGCTTCGCGACGCCGCTCGGCCCCATCGCCATCGACGCCGACGTCGCGGACGCCATTCGCGCGGCGACGCCCGTCGTTCACGACGACGCGGCGGCGCATGCGCCCGAGCATTCGCTCGAGATGCAGATGCCGTTCCTGCGGCGGGTTCTTCCGGACACGCCGATCGTGCCGCTGCTCATGGGCGATCAAGCGGCCGACACCATCGACTCGCTGGCGTCGGGACTCGCGTCGGCCCTGGCGGGACACCGCGCCCTCCTCGTGGCGAGCAGCGATCTCTCCCACTACCTCGACGCGCGCACCGCGGCGTCGGTGGACCGCGAGGTGCTCGCCTGCGTCGAGCGCTTCGATGCCGAGGCGCTGCTCGAGGCGCTCCGCGTCAGGCCCGAGCACGCGTGCGGCGGGGGGCCGATCGTCGCGGTGATGCGGGCGGCGCGCGCCCTCGGCGCGCGGTCCGGGCGCGTGCTTCGTTACGGGGATTCGGGCGACGTGTCGGGAAACAAGCGCGCGGTGGTCGGGTACGTCGCCGCGGCGTTCATGGCCTAGCAGCCCGGGCCGCGCGGGCCCCGGGACGGCAGGCCTGGCGGTCGACTCGGAGGCACCAATGCTGACACCCCCTGAGCGCGAGGCGTTGCTCCAGTTCGCCAGGGCGACGATCGTCGCGCGCCTCACCGGTGCCGCGCCGCCGCGGCCGATCGACCTGGCCGACCCTCACGACCACGCGGGCGCCTTCGTGACGATCCACGTCCATCGCGAACTGCGCGGCTGCATCGGCTATCCGGGATCCGAGAAGCGGCTCGACGAGGTGGTGGGGCACTGCGCGGTGGCGGCGGCGACCGAAGACCCGCGTTTTCCGTCGCTGGGCGCGGGCGAATTGAAGGACCTCGACGTCGAGATCTCGGTGCTCACGCCCATCCGCAAGGTGAACGACGTGGCCGAGATCGAAGTCGGGCGCGACGGGCTGGTGGTGCAGGAGGGCTTTCGGAGGGGCCTGCTGCTTCCGCAGGTGGCGACCGAGCAGCGGTGGGACCGCGACACCTTCCTCGCGCACACCTGCCTGAAGGCCGGCCTCCGCCCGGACGCGTGGCGATCGGGGGCGAAGATCTTCAAGTTCCAGGCAGAGGTGTTCGGCGAGAACCCACGGTGACGCCGGACCCTTCAGGCTCGCCTCACACCGCCGCCTGAGCGCTGCGCCTCCGGCGGGGCCCAGCGCCTCCACGGCCCGGACCTACCCCGGGCCGAGGCCCTGGCCGATGATCTCTCCGGCGGGGGAGAGCCGCACCCACACCGCGAATGGACTCGTGTAATGCCGTCCGTCGGCGCTGCTGAACGGCTGTTGGGCAAAGCGCAAGTCGTACCAGTGCACGGTCGTTCGGCCGTCCCGGTGCCTGATCGCATCGGCCGCGGGGAACCGTGAGAAGCCGATGAAGATCTGCGCCAGCCTCGCCGAGGCCGCGTGCGCGACCATCGGCCCCGCGTCGTCCGGGAACACGATCCCGTCGCCTTCGAGCGCCCCCCCGAACACATCGAGCGTCCTCACCTCGAATCCGCCGGGCACCCGCATGACCAGCCGCCACCGGAACGGCGACCAGAACGTGGGCAGGGCGGCGGGCAACGCCGCCGGGTGGCTCGGGCTCAGGTAGCTGAACACCGTGCTCGGCCGCTCGGCGGCCGCGTCGTTGACCCGCGCCTGGATCGCGACCGCGTCGTTCAGCGCCACCGCGTGCGCGGCGCCTCGAAGCGCGTAGTCGCCGGCCGCGAGGGCGAGCGCGACGGCGGCCAGTCGCGCCCGGAGCGCCGGCCGGACGCTGGCGCCGACGACCGCGGCGGTCAGGACGAACCAGAGGAACGGGTCCACGATCGGCATCCAGTCGACGCCGTACCACGTTGGCCGGAACGGGCTCAGGACCCTCGTTCCGTAGGAGGTGGCAAAGTCCATCGCGACGTGCCCGAGGACGCCGAGCGACGAGATGGCGACGAGCGCGCGGAGGCTCGCCGACTCGGTCCTCCGCCGTGACGCGCGCATGGCCAGCCAGACGCCGGCGCCCGTGGCGAGGGCGAGCGCCAGCCCCAGCGGACCGTGCGTCGGCCCGCGGTGGGCGGCCAGGTAGCCGACCCGTCCGCCGGTCAGCGCCGTGAGGATCTCGATGTCGGGGATGTTCGAGGCGACGAGCAGCGCGGCCGTCGATCCGCGCCCGGCTCGACGCACGCCGACGTTGGCAAGGGTCAGTGCGAACAGCGAGTGGGTGATGTTGTCCACGCGACGCGACCGGCTCCACGGCCATCATACCGCGTGTTATCGTAGCGCTGATGGACGTCTACCTGGTCCCGACCGGGCCAGAACGCTTCGAACTCTACTGCGAATCGGCCGAAGACCCGCCCGTGCCGAACCCCGAGGCGTCCAGCGGACTGTTCCGACGGCTGCACGAGCGCTTCAGCCGGATGCTGGTGGCGGTCGAGCACGAGTACGAGCGGGAACTCGCGCGCATTCGCGCGAACCAGCAGCACTCCGACGGCTTCTGGCGGCGGCTGCGGGCGCGTGGCGTGCGGGGGCTGGCGGAACGCGTGGCGGAGCAGCGGCTGCTGTGGCGGCTGCGCGGGCGGCAGCGTGCGCGCGCCCTGTACCCGGCGTATCTCGACGACGCCCGTGCCCTGGCCGAGATTCGCCGGCTCCTCCAGTCCGACGCCGACCGCCACTTGCGCTGGCTGGTCGTCGACGGCGTCGCCCTTCTGGTGTCAGGACTCCTGACGCCGCTGCCCGGCCCCAACGTGGCGAGCTACTACTTCACGTTCCGCGTGGTCGGTCACCTGCTCGCCGTTCGCGGCGCGCGACAGGGGCTGCGGCGGGTCGAGTGGGAGCTGGCCCCAAGCCCGGCCCTCGCCGAATTGTCGCAGCTCGGCGCCCTCCCGGCCGCCGAGCAGATCCAGCGCGTCCGCGCGGTCGAACGGGAGCTCGGCCTCTCCAAGCTGGCCAGGTTCTTCGAGCGAATCGCCGTCCGGACCGCGTGATATACTCCAGCGCCTTGAAACTACACGAGCTCTCAGTACGGCTCGGCTGCCGCCTCGACGGGGACGGTGACTGCGACGTCCGGAGGGTGGCCGGCATCGAGGAGGCGGGCCCCGGGGACGTCACGTTCCTGTCGAACCCGCGCTACGCGGCGGCTCTCGCGACCACCCGGGCGTCGGCCGTCATCCTTCCCGAGAAGGCGCCCGCGGCCCCGTGCGCGATGCTGCGCGCGAGCAATCCCTACCTGGCCTTCGCGCGCGCGGTCGGGGTGTTGATGCCCCCCGCGGCGCCCGCGCCGGGGGTCCACCCCCTCGCGTGGGTGGCGCCGAGCGCCGTCATCGGCGACGGCGTCTCCATTGCCGCGTTCGTGTCGGTCGACGAGGACGCCACGATCGGGCGTGACGTGGTGATCGGCCCGCACACCTCGATCGGCCGCGGAGCGGTGATCGGCGATGGCAGCGTGCTGCACGCGCGCGTGTCGGTCCGCGAGGGTTGCGTCGTGGGACAGCGGGTCGTGCTGCAGGACGGGGCGGTCGTGGGCAGCGACGGCTTCGGCTTCGCCCGCAGGGACGATGGGTCGTACGAGAAGATCCCGCAGCCCGGCATCGTCGTGCTCGAGGACGACGTGGAAGTGGGAGCGAACTCGACGATCGACCGGCCGGCCGTCGGCCGGACGCGAATCGCCGCCGGGGTGAAGATCGACAACCTCGTGCAGGTCGCGCACGGCGTGACCGTCGGCCGGAACACGCTGCTGTGCGCGCAGGTGGGCATCGCGGGAAGCGCCACGATCGGCGAGAACGTCATCCTGGCTGGCCAGGTGGGCGTGTCGGGCCACCTCGAGATCGGCGACCGCGTCGTTGCCTCCGCGCAGAGCGGCATCCCGAACTCGGTGGAGCCGGGCGCGCACGTGTCGGGCTACCCGGCCATCGCCAACCGCGAATGGCTGAAGGCGTCCGCCGTGTTTCGCCGGCTGCCCGAACTCAAGAAGGCCGTGGCCGACCTCGACGACCGCCTGGCCGCGCTCGAAGTGCGGCTGGCCCTCGCCGGCGACGAACGGGCGGAATAGCAGGGCGCGAGACGGGGTCGCCGACGCACTCCGCAAGCCCTCGCCCATCGATGGCAGCCCCGAGCCCATGTGCCATAATCCTCGTATGGCGCGTTCCCGCCGGTTGTCTGCGCGGCTGATGGCGGCGCTCTGCCTGCTCGCGAACGCGGTGCCCGCGCCCGCGGCCGTGCGCCCGCCGAAGCTGAACTACGAGGTTGCCACGCTGCCGAACGGCCTGACGATCGTCCTGCTGGAAGATCACTCCACGCCCATCGTCCACGCCCAGGTGTGGTATCACGTCGGCTCGAAGGACGAACGGCCGGGCCGCACCGGCTTCGCCCACCTGTTCGAGCACCTCATGTTCAAGGGGTCGAAGAACGTCCAGCCCGAGAGCCACACGTCGATGATCTCCGGCGTCGGCGGAATGGCCAACGCCTACACGACCGAAGACGTCACCGTGTTCTGGGAGACGGTGCCCGCGCAGTACCTGCCGCTGGTGCTCTGGCTCGAGGCGGATCGCATGGCCTCGCTGACGGTGGACAAGAGCACCTTCGAGCGCGAACGCGCGGTCGTCGAGGAGGAGCGCCGGATGCAGGTGGAGAACCGGCCCTACGGCGGGCTCGCCGACCTCATCTACCAGAACACCTTCACCGTGCACCCGTACGGGCACACCACGATCGGCAGCATGAAGGATCTCGACGCGGCCTCCGTGGAGGACGTGCGCGACTTCTATCGCACCTACTACACGCCGGGCAATGCGACCCTGGCGCTGGTCGGCGACTTCGACGCCAGGCAGGCGCTGGCGCTTGCCACGCAGTACTTCGGGCCGGTTCCGCGCTCCGACCGGATCATCGCGCGCGACCTTCCGAAGGAGCCCGGGCAGAAGGAGGAGCGAAGACTGTCGCTGACCGAGAACTGGCCGCTGCCCGTCGTGGTCGTGGCGTACCACGTGACGTACGACGGCCACCCCGACGCGTACCCGCTGCAGGTCGCCGCGAAGGTGCTCTCCGACGGTCAGAGCTCGCGGATCTACCAGGCGCTCGTCTACCAGAAGGGCTTGGCCCTGGCCGCGTTCGGCGGCGGCAACATCGTCGAGGATCCGAATCTGTTCTACGCGGTGGCCATCGTGCAGCCCGGGCGGTCGGCGGCCGACGTGGAGCGTGCGCTGATTGCGGAACTCGATCGCCTCCGGGACGAGCCGATCACGGAGCACGAACTCGCGCGGGCGAAGAACCAGTTTGCGCGCGACTACATCATCGGGCGGGAATCGAACCAGCAGAAGGCCAGGCAGCTGGCGCACGCCATCGTGATCCACAAGGGTGACGCGACGACGGCGGACGGCGAGTTCGATATCTTCATGAACACGTCCGCCGCCGACGTGCAGCGGGTGGCGCGGACCTACTTCAGGCCGGAGAATCGCACGGTGTTGACGATCGTGCCGCGCGACGGCGCGCGGTAGGGTCCGGGGAGGCCGTCGAGAACGATCATGCGGACGCGCGCACGGCAATTGCGGTTTGCGGCCGTCTTCGCGGCGCTGGCGACCGTCGGGTGTGCGGCGCTCGCGGCGGGGCAGACGCCCGCGTGGCCATCGAGCTCGGCCCCGCGGCCGCTGCCGTTCCGAGAGACGAAGTTCCCGCCGTTCGACGTCCGCACGCTCCCCAACGGGCTGCCCGTCGTCATCGTCGTGCGGGACGAGCAGCCGGCCATCAGCATCAGGGTGATCGTCCGCGCGGGACCGGCGCAGGACCCGTCGGACAAGCCGGGCGTCGCGTCGATGGTCGCCGCGCTGCTCGACCAGGGGACCGCCAGCCGAACCGCCCAGCAGGTTGCGGACGCGATAGATACGGCAGGCGGCGACCTCGAAACGGGCGTCGGCCGCGACCTGTCCTACGTCAACGTGACCGTGATGAAGGACGGCCTGGATCTCGGCATGTCGCTGCTGGCCGACGTGCTCCGGCGGCCGGCATTCGCCGGGGCGGAACTCGAGCGCCAGCGCCAGCAGCTGGCCGGCGCCCTGCGCGTCAGCTACGAGGACCCGGCCTACGTCGCCGACGTCGTCTTCGACCGGCTCGTCTACGGCCGTCATCCGTACGGGGCGCCGGGCAGCGGCACTCCCGCGTCGATCGAGAAGCTGACACGACAGGACCTCGTCGAGTTCCACCGCCGCTACTTCGTGCCCAACGACTGCCTGTTGGCCGTCGTCGGCGACGTGACGACGGGCGAGGCGATGGCGGCGGTCACGAAGGCGTTCGGCGACTGGCCGAGGCATGATGTCCCGGCGGAACGTGCGGCGCAGCCGCCGAGGCCGGCCAGGCGGGTGGTCGTGCTCGACAAGCGCGATGCCGTGCAGACCGAGATTCGGATGGGGCAGATCGGCATTCCGCGCAAGAACGGCGACTACATGGCGCTCAACCTGGCCGTGAAGGTGCTGGGGGGTGCCGGCGCCAACCGGCTGCACCGCGTGCTTCGCGCCGAGCGCGGCCTGACCTACGGCGCCCAGGCCGACCTGGAGACCCTGAGGCGGACCGGCGAGATCGCCGCGCAGACCAACACGAGGTCCGACGCCACCGGTGAGGTGATGCGCCTGATGACCGACGAGTTCTGGAGGCTCCGGCGCGAGCGCGTCGGCGAGAGCGAACTCGCGGACGCCAAAGCGTACCTCACCGGCAACTTCCCGCTGACGATCGAGACGCCGACCGACATCGCCGCCCAGGTGCTCAACGTGCTGTTCTACGACCTTCCGCTCGAGGAGTTGCGGACCTTCCGTCAGCGCGTGAACGCGGTGAGCATCGACGACATCGAGTGGGTGGCCAACAAGTACCTGGAGCCCGACCGGTTGGCGGTCGTCCTCGTGGGAGACGCGTCGGCATTCCTCGACCAGTTGACGCGCGTCGGCTTCAAGAGGGTCGAAGTGATCCCGCTGGCGGACCTGGACGTCTTGCAGCCGGATCTGAAGCGGAAGAAGGCCCCGCCCGCGCCCGCGGGGCCGGCACCGGCGTTCCGCGCCGCCCGCGCGCCCTCCTCCCTGTTCACCGGCGGACTCCGCGCGTCCTACGGGCAGGTGGGTGCCCTGCCGGACGCGCAGCCCACCGCGAGCGGCCTGATCGACCGGGCGATAGAGGCCAAGGGCGGCCTCGAGAAGCTGAAGGCGGTGAAGACGCTGAAGGCCGTCGCGCAGTCGACCTTCAACTCGCCGCAGGGGCCGGTGACCACCGAGACGGTCACCTACGTCGAGTACCCGGACAAGTTTCGCGTCGAGGCCCGGCTCGCCGTCGGACAGGTGGTTCAGGTGTACGCGGGCGGAGACGACGCGTGGGTGAAGGATCCGAACCGGGGCGTGGTGGTGCCGCCGCCGGCCGCGAGAAAGGACTTCCGCGACAGCGTGCGGCGGGACGTGCTCTCGCTGCTCCTGCGGGCGAAGGAGGGCCAGCTGACCATGAAGCTGCGCGCGCCGGACAAGAGCCCGGACGCGCTGAAGAGCATCCGCGCGGTCGATCTGTCGTCGGCCGACATGGAGCCGGTGACGCTGTTCATCGACACGGCCAACGGCATGGTGGTGAAAGAGGAGTACCAACTGCCGGGGGGCGGCGGCACCGCGGAAGAGTCCTACTCCGATTTCCGCGACGTGGACGGCGTGAAGATCGCCTTTCGCGCCGCGCTGCGCCGCGGCGGCCTGCTGGTGTCGAGCCGCGTCGTGACCGACGTCAAGGTGAACGTCCCCCTGGACCCGGCGCTGTTCGTCAAGCCCGAGAAAGCGCCGTAGATGCCGACCGTGTTCGTGTCGTGCGGCGAACCGTCAGGCGACCTCTACGCCGGCGCCCTTGCCTCGAATCTCCGCGCCCTCGATCCCGGCGTGCGCGTCACCGGTTTCGGCGGGGACCGGCTGGCGGCCGCGGGCGCCTCGCTGGTGGGCGACTATCGCGGCCTCGCGGTGACGGGGCTCGTCGAGGCGCTCCGCGTGCTGCCGGCTTCACTCGGCATGTATCGGCGGCTGGTCCGGGCCGTCCGCGAGGCGCGCCCCGACGTCTTCGTCGCGATCGACTATCCGGATTTCAACTTCCGGCTGGCGGCGGCGGTTCGGCGGCTCGGCGTGCCGATCGTCTACTACATCCCGCCCCAGGTCTGGGCGTGGCGGAGCGGGCGGCTGCGGACGCTGAAGACGCTCGCGGACCGCATCCTGGTGATCTTCCCGTTCGAACCGCAAATCTACCAGGCGGCCGGCACGCCGGCGACGTTCGTCGGCCACCCGCTCGTGGAGTTGGCCTCGGCCACCGTCTCGCGCGACGTGTTTCTGCGTGGGGCCGGACTCGACCCGTCCCGCCCCGTCGTCGCCCTCCTCCCCGGCAGCCGCGCCAACGAGGTGCGCGAGATCCTGCCTCCCGTCGTGGCCGCGCTGCCGCAGATTGCCGCCGGGGTTCCCGGCGTCCAGTTCGTGCTCGCCCGCGCGCCCGGGCTCTCGGAGTCGCTCCTGGATCCGCTGGCGTCGTGCGCGGTGCCGGCCGTCGTCGTCGAGGGGCGCAGCGACGACGTGCTGGCATCGGCAGATGCGGTGATCACGGCGTCCGGGACCGCCACGGTGCAGGCGGCCATCCACGAGTGCCCGATGGTCATCGTGTACCGGGTGTCTCCGCTGAGCTATGCGATTGGCAGGCGGTTCGTCCACGTGGACACGTTCGGGATGGTGAACCTCGTGGCCGGCTCCCGGGTGGCGACCGAGTTGATCCAGGACGGGTTCACGCCGGATGCCGTCGCCGCCGAGACGATCCGGCTCCTCACCGATGCCGCCGCGCGGCAGGCGATGGTTGCCGCCCTCCGCGACGTGAAGTCGCGGCTGGGCGGCCACGGCGCCAGCCGCCGGGCGGCGGAGGCGGTTCTCGACGCGGCGCGCGCGTGTCGCCGCTGACGCCATCGATTCCGGCGTGGTATAAGGAAGCCATGCGATACAAGCTGTTGCTCCCCACGGTCGCTCTCCTGGCGGCGATCGCGCCGGAGGTGCACGCCACGGTGCTTCTGCCAGGCGATCTTTCCGAGATCGCCCGGGGGGCGGCCGCGATCGTCCGCGGCACGGTGGTGGACGTCCGCGCCGAGTGGGCGGACGGGCGACGGCGCGTCGCGACGATCGTGACGCTCGACGTCGCCGAGACGTTCAAGGGCGCGATGGCCGGGCGTGTCAGCTTCCAGGTGCCGGGCGGCCTCATGGGCCGCTATCGGAGCGTCACCGTGGGGGCGCCGAGCTTCAGCCCGGGCGAGGAAGTGATCGTCTGCCTCGGCGCCCGCGCGCCGGCGCTGCCGTACGTGCTCGGCCTGAGCCAGGGTGTCTTTCGCGTGAGGCGCGACCCGCAGTCCGGGCAGCGGCTGGTGAGCACGCCCGTGCTTCTGGCGAGTTCCCAGGGCGACACCGTCGTGACAAGGGGCGACCCGGCGCGGCGTCCGATGAGCGTCGACCGGTTCTCGGCAACCCTTCGCGCGGTGCTGTCCGCGGACAAATCGCAGCAGGTGCCGAGGCCCCGCAGCGGCAAGATCGAGAAGTAGCCGGGAGGCGACGATGCGACGCTCACGATCGATTCCAGCCCTCTGCGTGCTGCTGGCGCTCGGGCAGCCCTGGCCCGCCCTCGCCTACCAGACCTACGGCATCACAGTCGGCGGCAAGACGCTTCCGGTGAAGTGGACGACATTGCCCGTTCGCTACTTCGTGACCGATCGCGGCACGCCGGACGTCACGTCGACGCAGTTCCGCGACGCGGCCGCGCGCGCGTTCACCACGTGGCAGAACGTCAGCACCGCCTCCGTGTCCGCGCAGTTCGTCAGCTTCACCTCTGCGGAGCCCGACCAGGAAGACGGGCAGAACACGCTCGGCTTCGAATCGCGGCCCGATCTCGATCGCGTGCTCGGCAGCACGAGCTTCCTGTTCGACGAAGCGACCGGCGAGATGATCGAGGCCGACATCTTCTTCAATTCGGCGTTTCCGTGGTCGGTGGCGGCCGCGGGTGAGTCCGGGAAGTTCGACCTGGAGTCGATCATCCTCCACGAAACCGGTCACCTCTTCGGCCTGGGCCACTCGGCGCTCGGCGAGACGGAACTCATCGCGACCGGCGGGCGCCGCGTCATCGCGGCGGACGCCGTGATGTTTCCCATCGCGTTCTCGCCGGGGATCGTGGTGGACAGAACGCCGACCGCCGACGACATTGCCGGTCTGACGGAGATCTATCCGCGGTCGGGCGTCGCGGCGCAGTTCGGAAGCCTGGGCGGCCGGGTGACGAAGAACGGCCAGGGGGTGATTGGCGCGCACGCCGTGGCATTCAACCCCGCGACCGGCGTCCTCGTCGGCAACTTCTCGCTCGACTCGAGCGGCACGTTCCTCATCCAGAGCCTGACGCCGGGCCCGTACATCGTCCGGGTGGAGCCGCTCGACGACGCCGACCTGGACAGCTTCTTCGACGCCGCGACGATCCCGCTCGTGGACCTGGACTTTCGGGTGGCGTATTACCAGGGGCTGGTCGTGGTGCCGGCTGGCGGCAGCTCGCAGCAGATCGAGGTCAAAGTCACGGCCAAGTGACGTGGCGGCGGACGGGAGGGTCGGGCCCGTCTCTCGGGCCGAGGAGGCGCCGTGAGGAACAGGACCGCCTGGATCGTGATTGGTGTCTGGTTTGCCTGGAGCGGGCAGGCGCACGCCCAGGCCGGGCCGGGCCTCGCCGCCACGGCCTCCGCACAACAGGCAGGCACATCCAGGACCGCTGCGGCCTCGAGGCGCGACCCGGGGCGCGCCGGCGCGTTCGACCTGTCGTTCTCCGTCCTCTGGCTGGGCTCGTCGTCGCTCGGATCGAGCGACGCCAACTTGATCTCGAACAATGCCAGCGGTTCGCCCTACAGGCTGTTCAGCGCGAGCGGGAACCTGGCGAGCGCGGTCGGCGTCGAGGGCAGGGCAGGCTATCATCTGACGCGGATGTTCGCCGTCGAAGGGGGACTGACCTACAGCCGGCCCGACGTCACCTTCAGCATCGCGAACGACGCGGAAGGGGCGGCCGGGTTCACCGCCACGGGCGAGACCATCTCGCAGTTCTTCGTGGACGCCTCGTTGGTGGTTTCTCCGATACCGGGCGGCGCAGCCGGCGGCAAGCTGCGGCCGTTCGTCGAGTTCGGCGCCGGCTACCTTCGCGAGCTTCACGGGCAGACGGGGGCCACGGCCGGCTACGTCACCGCGGAGAGCGGGCAGGTCTATCATGCGGGCGGCGGGGCAAGGTACTACTTCCACACGCGGCCGTCCGGGGCCCTGCGAGCGGTCGGGCTGCGGTTCGACGCGCGCTACTACTTCCGCAACGGCGGCTTCAGCTTCGACGGGTCGCACGCGAACACGTTCACCGCGGGCGCGGGGCTGGTGCTGAACTTCTAGCCCGACTTTCGCAGGTGTAGCGTGTTGACGGTCGTCGCCCGCGTCGTGTGAGGCGCGCAAACACGCGGTTCTTCTTGACTCGGCCACGCGACTGTGGCTAGATGAAAGAATGAACATCTTCGAACGGGAGGTCGGCGGTCATCGGTATCGGATCGCGGCCCAGTCGCTGTGGGACGCCAGCCGTCAGCGTCCGTTCGCGAGGCAAGCGGTGCTCGGCCCTGCGGACCGGCCGCCGGTCGTGGACCTGGCCCGCACGCGCACGGTCGGGACGAAGCGGGTGGGGGATGTGGGCGCGTTGCTCTGGGTGGCGGACCAACTCGATCTCGTCAAGATTCTCGATACGGCCTGCGGCTTGCCGCGGCCGAGCGAGGGACCGACGGTCGGGGAACTGGTCCTGGCGGTGGCGATCCAGCGGGCCTGTGCGCCGGGCGGCAAGTGCCACTTGAGCGGCTTCCTGGAGGGGTGTGTGCCGCGCGTGTCGTGTCTCCCGAGCGAGGCCTTTAGTGGCCAGGCGTTCCATCGGTTGGCCGGGCGGGTGACGGACGCCGTGCTGGAGACCGCGCAACTCGCGGTGGCGCGGGCGGCGATTCGGCGGTTCGACCTGGCGACCGACGTGCTCGCCTTCGACACGACGAACTTCGACACGCATATCGCCACGACCACCGTGGGGACCTTGGCCCAGCGCGGGCATGCGAAGAGCAAGCGGCGCGATCTGCGCGTGGTCGGCTTGGCGGTGCTGGTGAGTGAAACGGGGCATGTCCCGTTGCTGCATCGTGTGTACCCGGGCAACGGCGCCGACCAGACGGTCCTGGCGGAGTGCCTGGACGCCCTCGGCGATCTGCATGCGAGCCTCGACGATTCGGACGAGCGGTCGCCGACGGCGAGTCGGACGCTGGTCCGGGATGGGGGCTCGTGGAGCGAACAGCTCGAATTGGACCTGGAGGCGGCCGGCTACCATACGGTGATCTCGCTGCCCTTGGCCCATCGGGCCGCGCAGGAGGCGCTGGCGCACGCGGCGCACCCGCGGGCGATGGCCGCGGTGGGCGGGAAATTGGGCGCGGTGCGGGCCGCGCGCCTGCGCACCCGCGTCGGCGCGTTGGACCGCACCTTGGTGGTGGTCGAGAGTGAGGAACTGCTCCGCGGGCAGAAACGCGGCATCGCGGCCGCGTTGCGCCAGGCCAAGGTGGACCTGGAGAAACTGGCCCAGCAGGCGGCGCGCGGCCGGCTCACGGCCGCCGTGGTCGCGGACCGGGCGGCGCACGCGCTGGCCCGGGAGCACCTCAAGGACTTTGTCACGGTGACGGTCACCGAGGCGGGCGACCGCCCCGTCCTCACGTGGCGCGTGGATGCGGCGCGGCGACGCACGCTGGAACGCACGCGCCTCGGCCGCCGGGTGCTGTGCACGGATTGCCACACCTGGAGCACCGGGCGGATCGTCTACGCGTTTCGCGGCCAGTGGAACGTCGAAGAACTCTTCCGCCGCGCCAAGAAGGGGGGCCTGGTGCCGTGGGGGCCATCGCACCAATGGGCCGATCCGTCGCTCCGCCTGCACACGTTTGCCACGGTGATCGGCCTCGCCTTGGTCAGCCTCGCCCGGCTGGCCCTCGGCGCGCGCATCTCGCCGCGGCAGATGATGCGGACGCTGGGCGACGTCCGGGCCACGCTGGTGCGGGTCCAGACGAACGATCGTGGACGTCGACCGACGGTCCTGCTCGCGCCTGATCTGTCGACGGAACAACGCACGGCGGCGCAAGCCTTCGACCTCGAACGCTGGATGCCCGGACTTCTTTCATCTAGCCCGGTCAAGGCCGTGCGCGCAACATCCACGCGGGCGAATTGATGGCCCGCACGTCAACTGTGCGAAAGTCGGGCTAGGGGTTCGACCCTCGCTCGACACGCCGCGACACGACGAGGCGAAGGCCGTTGACGAGCCGCTCCATTCCCTCGGCCACGGTGTCCCGCTCCAGCGCCCCGTAAGACACCCGAAGGTAACACCCCGCCGACAGCCCGAACGCCGTGCCGGGCACGGCGGCCACGCGGTGCTCGGTGACCAGGCGTTCGACCAGGGTGAGCGGATCCATCTCCGTGTGCACGCGCACCAGGCAGTAGAACGCGCCATCCGGCCTGGGGACGGTGCAGATATCCGAAACCGTGGCGAACGCCTCGAGCACCAGCTGCCTGACGCCGGCCAGTTCACGCACCCGCTCGCGACAGTAGCTGGAACCCAGTCGAAGCGCGGCGTGCGCGACGGCCTGCGAGACAATTGGCGGGCAGATGAGGTTGGTGTCCTGGATCTTGTTGATCGGATCGAACAGGTCGTCCGGGATCACCATGTAGCCAATCCGCCAGCCCGCCATCCCGTAGGTCTTCGAGAGCGAGAACAGCGAAATCGTGTGCGGCGTGCCGCCCTCGATCGTCCCCGGCGAGAAATGCGGCGTGCCCTCGTAGGTGAAGTACTGGTACGCCTCGTCGTGGACGTGGTAGATCCCGCGTTCGGCGCACAGCCGGTTCACCTCGCGGAGCGCCGCCTCGGGGTACACCGCGCCGCTCGGGTTGTTCGGGGAGATCGTGACCACCGCACGCGTCCGCGGCGTGATCGCCGACCGCATGGCATCGACTCGGAGCTGGTAGCTCTCGTCGGTCGGCACCGCGACGGTCCGGCAGCCCGCCATCACGATCGCCATGTCGTGGTTGAAGTAGAAGGGCGCCACCAGGATCACTTCGTCGCCGGGATCGGTGACGGCGAGGACGGCGTTGACGAACGCCATGTTGCCGCCGGCGGTGACGACGATGCGACGATCGGGGCCGACCTGGATGCCGTTCTCGGCGGCGAGCTTCTGACGGAGCGCCTCGACCAGCTCCGGTGAACCCTCCACGGGCCCGTAGCGGTGATCGTCCGGCGTTCGAGGGAAGGATCGGAGGACGGCGAGCGCCTCGGGCGGCGGGCCGTACGAGACGAGGCCCTGGCCGAGCGAGATCGTCCCCGGGTTCCGACGAATCAGGTCCCCGATGATCGGGATGATCGGAGCCTGCACGTTGCCGATGCGTCGCGCCTGTCGCATCGGCTCATTGTACTCATCCTCGCGTCACCTTCGGACGACGACCGACCGATTGACGCGCAGGAAGGTCTCGCTGTACTCGCCGACCCGACTGGCGGGCGCCACCCCAATCGAATACGCCAGGCTGCCGTCGTCGAGGAGGGCGGCGGTCAGCAGCACCGCTTCGGGCGCGCCGGTCGCATCGGACACGTTCGAGAGGCGCAGCTGCAGCCCCTCGCGGCCGGCGAACGGCACCGGCACCGCCTGGCTCTCGACCCGGAGCTGCGGGTTGGCCTGCGCCAGCGACCGGACCAGCTGGTCGGTCGCCTCGCGCAAGTCGGCCGACCGTGACTGCGCCAACCCGAGCTCCATGCCGTGCGTGAACACCTCCCGGCCGCCGGCTGTCGAGAACGCCCCATCCGGCGCGAACCGGACGGTGCCGCCCGATCCGGACGACATCTGCCGCCAGTTCTCTGGGACGCTCACGCGGAGGCCGCTGCGTTCGTCGTCGTACGTGCGGTAGCGGGACGAGGGCGGCGGCACGTTCGCCGACAGGCGTCCGCTGGTGCTCGCTGCATCTTCGGCCGGCCCGTTGCGTCCCGCGACGGCGCCCTGCTGCTGGGCGTTCTTCATGATCTGCTCGGTCGTCGGCGCGGGCGGCATGCGGCGCAAATCGGCCTGCACCGATTCCAGCGCGCCGGTGTCCCTGACCGGGCTCGGGACAGCGAGGCTCTTCGCCTCGGCCAGGATGTACTGCGACCGGTTGCCGGGATTGGGGTGTGAACTGAGCCACTGCGGGCCTCGAGACCCGCCCTGCTTCTCGATGGTCTCGAACATCGCCGCCATGTCGCGCGGGTCGTAGCCGGCCGCCGCCATGATGTGCGAGCCGAGGATGTCGGCCTGCCGCTCGTATTCCCGGCTGTAACGCAGGAAGGCCGCGCCGAGCCCGAACTGCGTGCCCTGCGAGATGACGCTCCCGGCGGGCCCGCCCACCACCGCACCGATGATGGCGCCGGCGACCGCGCCGATTTCGAACGGCTGGGCCTTGCTGGCCTGAGCGGTGCCGTGGCGGAGGACGACATGGCTCAGTTCGTGCGCCATGACTCCCGCCACCTGGCCCTCGTCGCGCGCCGCCGCGATCATGCCGCGGTTCACGAACATCGGGCCGCCCGGCAGGGCGAAGGCGTTGATGTCGCTGGCGTCGACGACCTGAAAGGTGTAGCGGAACTCGGGATGCTGGAACTCGCTCGGGACCGCGGCAGCGAGTTTCTGGCCGACGCGTTCCACGAAGGATTGGACCTCTGCGTTTCTGACGAGCGGCATCTCGCTGCGGACCTGGGCTGCCGCCTTCGCTCCGAGTTCGACGTCTTGCTGGGGGGTGTACTTGTTCTTCGGGGCGACGACCCGCGTTTGCGCGGCGACCAGGGCGGCGGACGCAACGACCACGGCGAGGGCGGCCGTCCACGCGGCGACCCGGTTCCGGGCGACGCTAGTCATCTCCACAGCTCCTGGTCGGGCCTGCCGGGAGTTGTGCAAGGGACGCGCCGGCGTCACGCGGCCTGGGTATGCAGCGGGCCACGCTGCTCGTCGAGCAGTTCCTGCTCCAGGCGCCAGACCTCGCCTTCGATTTCGACCTCCAGGTCGCCCCACCCGGTCGATTCCACTTCCTCGATCGTCATCAGGCGGTAGGACCCCAGCATGGCCTTGAGTTCCGTTAGCCGAACGGCCTTTGGATTGGGCTTCTTCATGGGTTGTCCCCTCTATGTGTCAGGACGCCGTCGGGCCGGAGAATGTTCCGACCCTTCCATCATCGCCGCTACGGGCGGCGCCGCGTGAAAACACCGTGTAAACTTGTGCCGCACCGGTCCAGCCACGCGGTTTCGGCCATCTGCCCAAGGAGCTAAGCACAAGCTGTGCCGTTCTGTTGGCCCGTCCAGTCCAAAGCCTCACGCATCTCGTGTCTCGTTTTCGGACGTTCGAATGCCACGCTCACACTGTCGGGCTGGGTATGGTTTCCCCAGCGACCGCGCGCTCGGCGGCCGGCAGCCGCTTTGACCTGCCCTCGACGCGGCGCGCGGGCGGGGCGAGTGCGCGGCTTGGTTCGACCCGGTTCGGTGACCGGCGCCGGGTCGTGCATGCTGGGGAGCCCCGCGATCCGCGCGAGCCAACAGCGTTTCCGGCCAGCGAGAGGGCGGCGTCGCCAGACGTGCGCGGTCTGAGGCCCGCCTCGCTGGCAGTCCACGTATAATCGACAGGATCGATGCGAACCGCGCTCGCCTTCCTCCAGACAGGCGCCGACGTCCTGACGTCGGTCGTCGCGCCACTCGAACCCGTCGTGTCCCCGGCGCCCGGATCCCCGGCGTTCTTTGCGCCCGACTTCTCCATGGCGCTCGACCGGCCGTGGTGGTTCCACGTGCCGACCGACGCGGTCAGGAGCGTTCCACTCGACGCCTTCTCTCGCCAGTACGGGGCCGAATGGCCGCGGCGGCCATCGCTCCAGTGGTCGGGCGCGGACGAGGAACGGTTCAGCCGGGGGTTTCGGTCGCTGTCGGTCCGGCTGTCCGAGGGGAGCCTGACGAAAGGCGTCCCAATCACGGTCATGAAGGCGCCGCTTTCTCCGCCAGACGCGTGGCCGCTGTTTGCGCACGCGCTCAGCCGAATCCCGACACTTCCTCCAGGCCTTTGCGCTTACGGGTTCTTCAGGCCCGCGCCGGTGGGCGGCGTCGGCTCGGCGGAGTTCCTGATCGGCGCCACCCCCGAGCTGTTGTTCGACCTGCAGGACGGCAGGCGCCTGTCCACGATGGCAGTGGCGGGCACGCGCCGGGTGGGAGGGTGCCCGGGAGCGGGCGCGCTCGAGTCGAGCGCAAAGAACCGGTCCGAGCATCAGAGCGTGGTGGACGACCTGATGGAGCAGTTGGCGGTCTGGGGCGATCCGGCCGCGTCGGGCCGTGAGGCGCGATCGTTCGGGCAGTTGGAGCATCTCGCGGTGGATATCACGGTGCATGCCAGCCAGTGGCTCGATTTCGAGACGGTCGCACGCCGCCTGCATCCCACGCCCGCGTTGGGCGTGTATCCGCGAAGCGACGAAGGCGCGGCCTGGCTGACCTCTCTCGATCCGGGCGGCGCGCGCAGGCGGTTCGGCGCGCCCTTCGGGCTCCGCTGGCCGACCGGGTCGGGGCGCGCGGTGGTTGCGATTCGGAACCTGCAGTACCGCGACGGCCAGCTGGAGATCTGGGCGGGCTGCGGCGTCGTGGCAGAGAGCGTGTACGACGACGAGTGGCAGGAAGTGCTCGACAAGATGCAGGCCGTGAGGGCGTTGTGGGGGGTGTGAGCCCGAACCAGGCGCTCGCGTCGGCGGTGGTTGCGCGGCTGCGCAGGGCCGGCGTCCGGACGTTCTGCATCTGCCCGGGCGGGCGAAACGCGCCGCTCGTGGAAGCCCTCGAACCGATCGCCGGCGAGGCCGCCGAGGTGCTCTCGTTCTTCGACGAGCGCAGCGCCGGCTTCTTCGCATTCGGCCGGGCGCGTCGCGACGGCGCGCCGGTGGCCGTGGTGACGACCTCTGGGACGGCGGCGGCCGAGCTGTTGCCGGTCATGGTCGAGGCGCACTACTCGGCGGTGCCAGTCATCGCCGTCACCGCCGACCGGCCCCGCGCTTATCGGCGGTCGGGGTCGCCCCAGGCCATCGAACAGGTGGACCTGTACGGCGTCTATGCCGAGCTGTCGATCGACCTGGAACATCCGTGCGCGCCGGGCGACCTGCCGCGACTGTCGGGGCCGGCGCACATCAACGTGTGCTTCTCGGAGCCGCTGCTCGCGGGCTGGCAGGTGGACGACGGCCCGGCATTCGAGGGAGACGTGCAGGGGGTGGGCCCGCGGGTTGGCGAAGGCGCCGGTCGTTCGCCCGGGAATGGCCGCGCCGAGGCGGAGGCATTCCTGCGAGGGGCGACGAGCCCCCTCGTGATTGCCGGGGGACTGCAGGACGACGCCGACAGCCGGGCTGCGCTCCGTTTCTGTCAGGCGCTCGGCGCGCCCGTGGCGGCCGAGGCCAGCTCCGGCATTCGGTCCCAGCTGGGCCCGCTGCTGTTGCGGTCGGGCGACGCCGCGATTCGGCGGGGGTTCGAGCGGCGGCTCTTCGACGCGGTGGTTCGGATCGGCGACGTGCCCTCGTTTCGCGTCTGGCGCGACCTCGACCTGTCGCTGCCGCAGCCGGTGCTCTCCGTTTCGCGCAAGCCGTGGCGGGGGCTGACGCGCGGCGTGCACGTGCAGGTGCCGCCAGGAGAGCCGTTGGTGCCGGAGCAGGGCGTCGGCCGGGCTCGACAGCGGTTCGGGGCGCTGCTCGAGTGGGACAGCCGGATTCACGCGGCGACCGACCGCCTGCTCGCCGCGAACCCGGCGAGCGAACCTGCACTCGTCCGGCAGCTGTCCGAGGCCATCCCCGCCGGCGCATTCGTCTACCTCGGCAACAGCCTGCCGATCAGGGAGTGGAATCAGTTCGCCACGCTGGCCGACCGCGCCTTCGGGTTCGGCGAGAATCGGGGCGCCAACGGCATCGACGGCCAGGTGGCCAGCTTCCTCGGGTGGGCGAGGCCGGGCGTCGAGAACTGGGCGGTTGTCGGCGACCTCACGGCGTTGTACGACCTGTCGGCGCTGTGGGCGCTCCGTTTCCTGGAGGGCCTCAGCCTGCGGGTGGTGGTGATCAACAACGGCGGCGGCCGGATCTTCAAACGGATGTTTCGCAACGAGCGGTTCCAGAACCGGCACGCGACGGGCTTCGAGGCGTGGGCGGCGATGTGGGGCGCCGAGTACCACCAGGGGCTGCCGGAAGGGCCGGTCGGCCGGGCCGCCGTCATCGAACTGCGTCCCGACGAAGGGCAGACCGACGCCGTCTGGAACGGGATCGCGGAAGAGACGCGCCGGTGACGGTTCGACTGGTCGCGCTGCACGGCTTTCTGGGGCGCGCGTCCGACTGGGATCGTCTGGCCGGCCTGATGCCGGACGCCTCGCTGCAGGCGCTCGACCTCTGGCAGATATTGGGGGACGCGGGCGTGGACGACTGGGAGTCTGCGACTGCCGCGCTCGACCGGGCGTTGGCAGAAGCTGCAGTTCCGAAGACGGGGTCTGGCCCGCTCGTGGTGGTCGGGTACTCGTTCGGGGCGAGGCTGGCCCTGGGAAGCCGGCTGCTCGCGTCGCCCGGCTCGCCGGTGCAGGGCTGCTGTTTCGTGTCGTGCCACCCGGGGTTGCCCGACGCCGACACCGCCGCCCGGGACGCGCGGCGGGCCTCCGATGACGCGTGGGCGCGCCGCCTCCTCGAGGAGCCGGAGGACGCGCTGTGGCGGGCGTGGGATGCGCAGCCGGTGTTCGCCGGCTCGGTGCGTCGCGACTCCCATCGCCCGCTGCCCGCGCCGCGCCAGGCGTTGTCGCGCGCGCTGGCCGCGTGCTCGCTGGCCGGCCAGCCCGACCTGCGCCCGAGGCTTCGGGCCTGGCCGACGCCGGCACTGTGGGTGACCGGCGACCGGGATTCGAGATTCACCGCGATCGCCGGCGAGTTGCGCGACGCGGGCGCGCCGATCGGGTTCGCGCGATGCGGGCACGCCGGACACCGCGTGCCGTGGGACGACCCGCCGGCATTCGCGGCAGTGCTTCGGCGCTGGACGACGGACGTCGCAGCCGGTTTCACGCCCGCCGGTCGGGATGATGGGAGAACGATCGATGAGTGAATCTTCCGAGACCTGGCAGACCGTCAAGAGCTACGAGGACATCCTGTTCGTCAAGACCGACGACGGCGTGGCGAAGGTGGTGATCAACCGCCCGGCGCGGCGCAACGCGTTTCGCCCGAAGACCGTCGCCGAATTGATCGACGCCTTCGGGGTGTGCCGCGAGGACGCGTCGATTGGCGTGGTCGTGCTCACCGGGGCCGGCGACAAGGCGTTCTGTTCGGGCGGGGATCAGAAGATTCGCGGCGACCAGGGCTACGTCGACGAAGGCGGCGTGCCGCGCCTCAACGTGCTGGACCTGCAGAAGCAGATCCGCCAGCTGCCCAAGCCGGTGATCGCGATGGTGGCCGGTTACGCGATTGGCGGCGGCCACGTGCTGCACGTCGTGTGCGACCTGACGATCGCCGCCGACAACGCGATCTTCGGCCAGACCGGCCCCAGGGTCGGGTCGTTCGACGGCGGCCTCGGCTCGAGCTACCTGGCGCGCATCGTCGGCCAGAAGAAGGCCCGCGAGATCTGGTACCTGTGCCGGCAGTACAGCGCGCAGCAAGCGCTCGACATGGGGCTCGTCAACCTGGTCGTCCCGCTGGCGGACCTCGAGAAGACGACGCTGGAGTGGGCGCGCGAGATGCTGGCGCACTCGCCGCTGGCGTTGCGCTGCCTGAAGGCCGCGATGAACGCCGACTGCGACGGCCAGATCGGCCTGCTCGACCTGGCCGGCAATGCCACGCTGCTGTACTACATGAGCGAGGAGGCGCAGGAAGGGAAGAAGGCCTACCTCGAGAAGCGCAAGCCGAACTTCAAGAAGTTCCCGCGCCTGCCGTGAGACGCGATTCGGGTCGGAGCGGTTTCTTTTTTTGGCAGATCCGTGTGACAAGATCGTCATCGGGGTCGGAGGGTTTCTCTCGCTTGCAGATCTGTATGCCTACTTCGTCGAGCAGGAAGACCGCTCCGACCCCGATTTCGGTTTCGCCGTGGCTGCTGGCCGCGCGGCCGAAGACGCTCACCGCCAGCCTCGCGCCGATCCTCCTGGGCACCGGGATCGCCGCGAGCTTCGCGGCGCGGTCCATCCCGCTGCGGCTCACGGTCGTCGCGCTCGCGTCCGCACTGTGCATCCAGATCGGGACGAACCTGGTGAACGACGCTGCCGATTTCGAGAAGGGCGCCGACACCGCCGAACGCCTCGGGCCCAGGCGCGTGACCCAGAGCGGCCTGCTGCACGGCCGCCACGTCCTGATGGGAGCGGCGGCATTCTTCCTCGTCGCGGCGCTGCTCGGCATCCCGCTGATCGTGGCGGGCGGCCGGCCAATCCTGGTCATCGGCGTGCTCTCCCTCGTTGCCGGCTACGCCTACACGGCGGGCCCGTTCCCGCTGGCCTACCTGGGCCTTGGCGAGGCGTTCGTCCTGTTGTTCTTCGGGCTCGCGGCGGTGAAGGGCATGGCCTACGTGCTGGCCGGCACCGGCCTCTGGCCCTGGGCGGAGATTGGCGCGCTGCAAGTCGGTCTTCAAAGCTCGGCGCTGCTCGCCGTGAACAACTGCCGCGACATCGCCGGCGACCGCAAGGCGGGCAAACGCACGCTGGCGGCCCGTTTCGGAGCGCGGTTCGCGCGCATCGAGATCGCGGTGCTCGTGGCCCTCCCGTACGCGATCGGCGTCGCCTGGGCGCTCGCCCACCGCCCCTGGGCCGCCGCGTTGCCGCTGCTCACGCTTCCGCTGGCCGTCGTCCTCGTGCGCGGGGTCTGGCACGAGCCGCCGAGCCGCCGCTTCAACATCTTCCTGGCGCGGACATCGCTGCTGCAGCTGGCGTTCTGCGCGCTCGCCGCTGCCGGACTGGTCCTCGGATGACCGCCGCCTTCTACTACCAGGCCGGCGTGGCGCCGGTGGACTGGGAGGGGGCCGGCACGACGGTGCTCGCCAATCCTGAATGGCTCGGCCGCGGCGGCGTCGACCTCCGCGCGTTCGAGCGCCGGCTGCCGCGACTGGACGCGCACGTCTGGGTGGCGACGTCCGGCACGAGCGCCGCGCCGGGGCGGATGCGGTGGATCGGCTTGTCCAAGCAGGCGTTCCTCGCTTCAGCAGCCGCGGTCAACGCGCACCTGTCGGCAACCGCCTCCGACGTGTGGGCGCACGCGCTGCCGATCTTCCACGTCGGCGGCCTCGGGATTCTCGCCCGGGCGCACCTGTCCGGGGCGAAGGTGGTGGCGGCGATTGCGGACCGCTGGGAGGCGGCCGCCTTCCACCGGGTGGTGGACGAGTCGGGCGCGACCCTGACGGCGCTGGTTCCCTCGCAGATTCACGACCTCGTGGAGGCACACCTCGCCTCGCCGCCTTCGCTGCGCGCCATCGTGGTTGGCGGCGCGCGGCTCGAACCGTCGCTCTACGGCGCGGCACGCGACCTGGGCTGGCCCTGCCTGCCGAGCTACGGGCTGACCGAGACGTGTTCGCAGGTGGCGACCGCGTCTCTCGCGTCGTTGGCGGCGGCCGCCTACCCGTCGGCGCTGCCGGTGCTCAGCCACGCCGAGATCCGGGCGGACGGCGACCAGCGCCTGTCGGTCCGCGCGACCTCTCTGCTCACCTGCGCGGTGGAGTCGGCCGACGGCGAGACGCGCGCCTGGGACCCGAAGCGCGGCGGGTGGCTCGAGACCGAGGACCGCGGGCGAACCTCTGGCGGCCTTGTCGAGGTGCTGGGCCGCATCGCCGAATCGGTGAAGGTGCTTGGCGAGATGGTGTCGTTGACCGCGGTGGAGGAGCGGGCGAGGGCGTGGGCGGCGCGGGAAGGCCTGGGGGCGTCGCCGGGTTTCGATCTCGCCCTTGTCGCGCTGCCGCACGCGCGCCTGGGCCACGAACTCGTGCTCGCGATCGCCGGGCCCCCGCGGTCCGCGCAGCGTCACGCGGACATCGAGGCGTCGCTCGCGTCATTCTGCCGCGCTGTGCTGCTGCCCTACGAACGCATCCAGCGCGTCGCCTGGGTGGAGCGCATCCCGCGTACGCCGCTCGGCAAGCCCCAGCGCGCGCTGCTCGCGCGGGCGCTGCAGTCCGGGCGCTGACCGCCCCCGTCGCGCGTCACCCGCATCGGGCGCCATGATCAGGGCCGGTCGGCGAGATGCCTCATCAGGCGTTCGCGCATCGCCGGCGGGATGGGGACCTTCTTCCAGGTGTCGGGGTCGGCGAGCACCTTCACGACGCGCGCCTCGGCGCACAGGACGGGCTCGGGACCCGACTCGTCGAGGAACTTCGTCACCACCTCCAGCGACGACTCGCCGACCTTGCCAATCGTCAACTCCACCACGTATTCGTGCCCGGGTTTCAGCGGCCGATGGAACGTCGCCTCGGCGTGCTTGATCGGCGCCACGAACTCGCGGCTCTCGAACCAGTCCTCCCAGCGCTCGACGAGCTCGGACACGACGAAGTCCTCCCAGGCGTGGTGCGCCAGCGCCTGGAGGCGGCCGTAGAACAGCACGCCACGGGCGTCGGCGTCCTCGAAGCGAATCGTCATCGGGCGACGGAAGACGGGCATCGATCCTCCTGCACGGAACCGGCGGGCGGCGGCGCGGCCAGGCCTGGACCCCGAGCCGCCCGTGCCACGTCCGCAGGCTCAGCGGCTGCTGAGGCTCCTGATGAGCGTCAGCAGCATGTCGATAGCGACGACGTTGTGGCCGCCGCGCGGGATGATGATGTCGGCGTAGCGCTTGGTGGGCTCCACGAACTCCAGGTGCATCGGCTTCACCGTGTTCAGGTACTGGTCGATCACCGAGTCCATCGTCCTCCCGCGTTCCGCCACGTCGCGCTTCAGCCTCCGGATGAACCGCGTATCGTCGTCGGTGTCCACGAACACCTTGACGTCCATCAGTTCCCGCAGCGGCGCGTCGGCGAAGATCAGGATGCCTTCGACGATGATGATCCGCCGGGGCACGGCAGGATCCGTGGTGTGCCGGCGGGCGTGCCGCGCGAAGTCGTAGGCGGGCAGTTCGACGCCGCGGCCCGAGCGCAGCTCGTTGACGTGGCGGACCATGAGCTCGGTCTCGAGCGAGTCGGGGTGGTCGTAGTTGAGCGCCGCCCGCTCCTCGAGCCTGAGTTCGGGGTGATCGTGGTAGTAGCGGTCGTGCTCGAGCAGCACGACCTGGTCGTCGCCCATGCTCTCGACGATCCGGCGCACGACCGTCGTCTTGCCCGACCCCGAGCCGCCCGCCACGCCGATCACCACCGGATGACCGCTCATCGCTCCTCCCGGTTCGACGCCAGGCCGACACCCGTCACGCGTGGAAACCGCGTTCGTCCTGCTTCACTTTCGAGCCAGGATCCAGTTCAGTGCGTCGTCGACGTCCTTCAACATCACCTCCTCGCCGCCGCCGAAGCTGTGGCCGCTCGACGGCACCTCGTAGAGGCGGCGGGTCGGCGTGTCCGGGCCGAGAAGGGTCCGTGACTCCGCGGACGGCACGTACTTGTCGTTGGTGGACTGGATCACCGCCAGGGGGACCGCCCCGAGACGCTCGATGCCGTGATAGGCCTGCGCCCGACCCTTGTCGTCCACCTTCACGCCCGGCAGACCGACGGCGGCGTCGGGGACTTCGAGGTAGTCGAGTTCGCGGGTGAGCGCGATGGCGACCGCGCCGACGATGTCGGTCTTCAGCGTCGGGTTGCCGGCCGCGAAGATCACCATGTTCGCACCGCGCGACATGCCCGTCACCACGACGGGCGTGCTGGCCGGCAGCCCGAGCTTCTCCTTGGCCTGCGCCTTCAACGCGCCGAGCACCGCCACGCCTTCCGCAGGCTGAATGAGGTCGCCCGACGAGCGCATGATCCCCAGCGCCTGGCGGGAACTGATCCCCGCCACGTAGTGCCCCTGGTCGGCGAGGTGCTGGAGCACGGTCTTGCTCGCGCCCATCAGTCCGCCGTCGCCGCTCGCGAACATGACGAGGACCGGCGAGGGCTTCGGAGACACCGGCTTCACCAACACCATCTCGACCCCGCGCCCCCTTGCCTCGCTCGGCACCTTCTCGGCCGTGTAGAGGTCGGGCCGGGCGGTGATCTGGCCCGCGCACCCGGCCGCGCCGAGGACGGCGCCGATTGCCGCGGCTGCGCAGGCGCCGGCCGCGCTGTTCCAACGCAGATGTCCCATCGGAGTCCTCCAAACCCATCATCGCACAACACGGCCTGGACCCGCGTTGGGCGACGGCGACGAGCAGGGATGGGACGCGCCGCCAGTCGGCCGCGCCCGCCGGCCGAGGTCAGAGCGAATCGATGATCGCGGCGAACGCGGCGAACGACAGGGCGCCCAGCACCTTCTGGCCGTTGATGACGAAGGTCGGCGTCGCGTCGATGCCGTAGGTCTGGATGCCCGCCGACCGGATGCCGAGGACGCCGTCGCGCAGTTCGGTCGAGGCGAGGCACGCATCGACGTCGTTGGACGTCATCCCGAGCGGGGCGACGACCCGCTTCAGGCCGGTCTTGTAGTCCGTCGAGAAGGCCCACGAGGACTGGCTGGCGAACAGGGCGTCGAGGATCGCGAAGAAGCGGTCGCCCGAGCAGCGAGCCACCATGGACCCGGCGAGGGCCGCATCGTTGAGCGGGAAGTCGCGGAAGACGAACTTCATCCGGCCGGCGTCGACGTAGGTCGCCTTCAGGAGCGGGTAGGTGGTGACGTCGAAGTCGGCGCAGTGCGAGCACGACAGCGACGAGTAGGCGATCATGGTCACCGGCGCGGCCGCGCTGCCCACGGCCTTCTCGGAGAGCATCGTGGCCATCGGCGGCAGCGGGGTCGTCGGCGTGGGCGCCGTGGGCGTCGCGGGCGCCGACGTCGAAGATGACGAGCCGCCGCAGGCAGAGACCGCGATCGCTGCCGCCAGCACCAGCCACCAGCCGTTCCGCCCTCGTCCGCCGCGCATCGCCGCAAGTCCTCCTGGCCGTGAGCCTGTCGGAACGGGACCCGGGGTCCAGGACTCGGGACTCGGGATGCCGGCTGTCCGAACCGGCTCCCGAATCCCAACTCCTGGTCCCCCGGTCCCCGGTTATGCCATGAGGCTGCAGATGGTCGCGACGTTCACGATGTCGTCCACGCTGCAGCCGCGGGACAGGTCGCAGTACCGGCTTCTTCAGCCCCTGGACAATCGGGCCGACCGCCTCCGCACCGCCGATCCGCTCCGTGAGCTTGTAGCCGATGTTGCCGGCGTTCAGGTCGGGGAAGACCAGCACGTTCGCCTTGCCGGCCACCGGCGATCCCTTGCACTTGCGCTCGCCAATCGACGCGACCAGCGCGGCGTCGGCCTGCATCTCGCCGTCGACCATCAGGTCGGGCGCCTTCTCGCGGACGAGGGCCGCGGCCTTCTGCACCTTCTCGACCAGCGGGTGGGTGGCGCTGCCCTTCGTCGAGAACGACAGCATGGCCACGCGCGGTTCGAGACCCGTCACCGCCTGGAAGTTCCGCGCGGAGCTGATCGCGATGTCCGCAAGCTGCGCCTCGTTCGGGTCGGGGTTCACGGCGCAGTCGGCGAAGCAGAGCAGCCGGCCGTCGGTCAGCACCATGATGAAGTAGCTGCTGACGATCGAGATGCCGGGCGCGACGCCGACCGTGTAGATGGCGGCCCGGATCACGTCGCCGGTGGACGACACGTTGCCGCCGACGACCAACTTCACGCGGTCGGTCTCGAGCATGAGGCCCGCGAAATACAGCGGCTGCTTCACGAGCTCGGCGGCCTGCTCGCGGGTCATCCCCTTCGCCTTGCGCTTCTCGAAGAGCAAGCCGGTGAACTCCTCGTGCCACGCGCTCGCGCCCGGATCGGCGACGCCGATGCCGGTGAGGGCGAGGGCGTTGTCGGCGGCCAGCTTGCCGATCGCTGCGGCCGACCCGACCAGCACCGGTTGCGCGATCTTCAGGTCGCGCAAGACGACGGCCGCCTTCAGCACGCGGACGTCTTCCGCGTCGGGCAGGGCCACCTTGAAGCCGCGCGTCGCGGCCTTGCCGCGGATTTCCTGGATGAATGCGTTGTTGCTCATAAGTAGGATTCAGGAATCAGGACTCGGGAGTCAGTAGGATTCAGGATCATAAGTAGGATTCAGGAACTTGACAGAAGTCGGCCGGGCGGGATTCAAGAGCATGCCTGACAGGCATCCTACTGAATCCTGAATCCCGACTCCTGAATCCCGCCTAGCACGGAAACGGCAGCGACTTCACGGCGCGGACGGTGTCGCGCGCCAGGATCAGCTCCTCGTTGGTCGGGATTACGTACACCGGCACGCGGCTCTTGTCGGTGCTGATCAGCATTTCCTTGCCGCGCACCGCCGCGGCGTTGCGCGCGTCGTCGATCTCGATCCCGAACCAGTCCATGTCGGCGAGCATCTTCTTCCGCAGGGCCGGCGCGTTCTCGCCGATGCCGCCGGCGAAGCAGATCGCGTCCGTGCCGTTCAAGGCCGCCATGTACGCGCCGATGTACTTCTTCACCCTGTAGCAGAACATGTCGATCGCCAGGATGGCGCGGCGGTCCTGGTGCTCCTCGGCCTCGCTCTCGAGGTCGCGCATGTCGTTGGTCAGCCCCGAGATGCCCAGCAGGCCCGAGCGCTTGTTCAGGGTCGAGAAGATCTCGTCCACGCTCGTGCCTTCCTTGTGCATCAGGAACTCGATGACGGCCGCGTCGATGTCGCCGCTGCGCGTCCCCATCATCAGCCCCTCGAGCGGCGTCATGCCCATCGAGGTGTCCACCGACTTGCCGCCCTTGATCGCGCACGCCGAGCAGCCGTTGCCCAGGTGGACGGTGATGATGTTGGTTTCCTTCCGCTGCTTGCCGGTCAGCCGGCGGTAGCGGAACGCGATGTACCGGTGCGAGGTGCCGTGGAAGCCGTACTTGCGGATCTTGAACCGCCGGTACAGCTGGTACGGGACCGCATACAGATACGCGGCTTCGGGCATCGTCGAATGGAAGGCCGTGTCGAAGACCGCCACCTGCGGCATCGACGGGCCGAACAGCTCGGTCGCCGCGTAGATGCCCTTCAGGTTCGCCGGGTTGTGCAGCGGCGCCAGGTCGATGCACTCCTGCACGCCGGCAATCACGTCCTTGTCGATCAGGTGCGAGCCCTTGAACCGCTCGGCCCCGTGCACGACCCGGTGGCCGATCGCGTGGATGTCGGAGAGCCCCGAGACCCCCTGGATGTTGGTCTCGGGCGAGGTCACCCACTTGATGACGTGCGCCAGCGCCGCCTTGTGATCGCGCAGCGGCGCCGCGCCCTTCACGGGCGGCTTCTCGCCCACCTGGAAGGTGATGATCGCCTCGCTGCCGATGCGCTCGATCAAGCCCTTGGCCAGCTGCCGGTCGGCGTCGCGCTCGATCAGGTCGGCATCGGTCTCGATGATCTGGAACTTCAGGGAGGAACTGCCACAGTTGAGGACGAAGACATTCATGATGGCATCCTAAGGGGGCCAGATGAGTTACGGCCTATTCTACACCGGGCGCCGGCCCGAGCGGGTTCGGGGCGCCGTCGGCGGGCCGCCGGGCCGAGGCACGGTTCAAAGCACGGTCACGGGTGGAAGTGGACCGTGATTCGGACCTGCCGGATCGGGGAGCTGTAGAAGTACCCGAATGCCGGTGACGTGACGTTGCTCTGCACGTCCTCCGGGGAGAACGAGTTCAAGGCGTTGATGACGACCAGGCCGATCCACGGCTGGAACCGGCCGAACCTGAACCGGTGTTCGACGGAGGCGTCCACCGTTGCCACGGTCGGGAACCGGAGGCTGTTCCGCGGGCCCACGAACTCCAGTCGCGCGTCGACCGCCGAGTAGGGGAAGCCGGTCCGCGCCTCACCCGCCAACTCGAAGGTCCAGTCGCGCTTGACGGTCGCCCGCGCCCGGCCGACGAAGCGGTCGGGGGAGTCGCGGTCGGTCGGCCCGTACGCGTTCGCCTGGACGATGGGATTCGCCGTCAGGCTCAGGTAGTATCCGTACGCGTCGTTCAGGTCCGCCTGGGACTGGGAGTGCGTGTAGGACAGGTCGACGTCGAGCGACGTCCCCCGCTTGAAGTGCCCGCCCACCTCGGCGTCCCGGTACGACGAGCGGCCCGTGGACGACAGCATGATGAGGCCGCGCGCGCCGCTCTGGGACGCGTCGAGGGTCAGCTCGTGCCGCCCCTCGCGTTGAAGGACATTGGCGCGCACCGACGCCCAGGGCGTCAGGCGGTGTTCGTAGCCGATGTTCCAGGTCGAACTGCGCGGCGTCTCCAGGTGCTCGCCCAGCTGGTGCGTGAAGACCACCGCCGGGCCGATCGGCGTCACACCATCCGCCTGGTACGTGGTCTCCGTGATGTCCGCCTGCCGGGGGAACAGCGCGGTCATCAACGGGGTTCGTTCGTAGAAGTAGCCCCATCCCCCCCGAATCGTCGCGTTCCGGCGCTTGTCGAGCGCCACCGCCGCGCCCACCCGCGGGATGGTGTTCACGCGCCCGGCCACCCCGTCGCGTTCGAGGCGCACGCCGTACTCGAGCAGCAGGTTGTTGCTGACGTGCCAGCGATCCTGGATGAAGGCGGCGACATCCGTCGCGTCGAACTCGCCGACGGCCCCGCCCGAGACCTCGCGCCGGGCCAGCGTCCCGTTCTCCCTGAGGATGTCGATCGGACGCACGAAGAGGTCGCCCGACAGGCGGGAGTGCATCAGGTCCACGCCCGCCTTCATCAGGTGCTCGCCCGACCAGCCGTTCGCGAACTTCGACAGCGACGCGTTCACCTGCCACGCGCTCGACCGCCGGTTCTGCCGGTTGTAGTAGATCCCCCGGTTCTCCTCGGGTGCGAGGATCATGTCGGTGGCGGTGCCGTGTCCGTCGACCGCGGTTCGGTAGTAGGTGACGTGGGCGAGCGTCTCGAGCACCATCGCCCGCGGCAGCTGGGCCGTGTCGCTCACGCCGAACCGGTAGACCCGCTGAGTCAAATCCGCGGTCACCTCGGGCGGATCGAAGGTGCTGAGGTTGAACTGGTTGGAGTTCTCGGGCGCCAGCGTGAAGGTGCCCGACAGCGTGTTCTTGGTGCTGACCACGTAATCGAGCCGCGTGTACGAGCTGATGCTCGTGCTGGTGCTCCGCTGATCCTGCGGCCGGCTGGCGACTTCGGTCGATTCGTACTGGAACTGGGTGCTCTGCGCCAGGAACAGCTTGTTCTTCACGATCGGGCCGCCGATGGCGATGCGGGGATCGAACGACTCGATGCCGATGATCCGGAACGGGCCGGCGCCGCGCTTCAGAATGAACGCCGGCAGGAAGTTGTTGACCGTGGCCGACCACTTGTTCTGCCCGGTTCGCGTGGAGACCACGATGACGCCCGACGAGAAGCGCCCGAACTCCACGGCATACGGGTTGGCCAGCACCTCGATCGAGTTCACGGCGTCGCCCGGCAACTGAATGGGGCTCGTGCCCGCGGCCGGGTCCACGAACTGGGCGCCCTCCACCTGGAGCCCGATCTGGTTCGGCCGGCCTCCCTTGATCGCCCACTCGCGCCCGTAGGCCGACACCCCCGGCAGCCACCGGAGCTCGGCCGCGACGCTGCCCGAACTCATCGCGGAGGCGTTGAGCGTGCGGCCGTCGATGCTCTCGGCGGGCGCCAGCGGCTTTGCCAGGTTCATCGGCGTGTCGGCCGTCGGCGTCACGTTCACCGTCTGCTCGATTTCGATCAGCTTCAGGTCGATGTCGGCCGTGCGTGCGGCCCCCTCGACCAGCTGCACGGGCTGTTCGGCTGTGTGGAATCCCTCGATGCTCGTCTTCAGCCGGTACTGCCCGGCCTTCGGCGCCTCGAGCTTGTAGTGGCCCGACGCGTCGGTCACGGTCTCGCCGATCGGCTCTCCGGCCTGCCCGACGAGTTGGACCACGACCCCCGGCAGCCGGACCTTGCCGTCCAGCGTGCTGATCGTTCCGGACACGACCGCCGGCGCCGGCGCAGACGACGCCGGCAGCGCGAGGACGAGCGCCAGCAGGACCGAGTACGAAAGGATGCGGAGGATGCCGGCACGATGAGGAATTGTCGCCAAAACAGCGCGGCCTCCACGCGAATCTTCTATCATAGCACCGGCGCCCTCGGCCGCCGGCAGGGTCCGCGCCGGGTCAGCCGGACCCGAGCGCCGTCTCGTACACTCGCCGGATTCGGGGGACGATCGTGCTCCAGTCGAAGCGCCTCGCCATGGCGCGGGCGAGGGCGACCTCCGCCGTCGTGGACGGCTTCAGCGCCCGACGCAGGGCCTCGGCGTAGTCGCCGGGCGACGCCGACGCCGCGCGCTCGACCAGTCCCCAGTGCTCGCCCGCCCGATCGACGCCGGCGCCAGGCAGCGCGGCCACCTTCAACCCCGCAGCCAGCGCCTCGAGCAGCAGGATCGAGAAGCTGGTGCGCCTGGCGCCCAGCGCGAAGCAGTGTGCCGAGGCGTAGAGATCCTCCCGGCCCTCCCACACGGCGCCGAGGAACACGATCCGGCTCGCAATCCCGCGAGGCAGGCGGCCCGCCTGCGCCGCGTAGTGGCGCCGCAGGTGGCCGTCCCCGGCGATCAACAGGCGAACGTCCCCGCGTTCCGCGGCGATTTCGCCGAATGCCGCGATGACCACGTCGATGCCGTTCCGCTGTTCGAGCCGCGCCACGCTCAGGATGTTCGTCATGCCGTCGGAGAACCGGGGAAGCGGCCGAGCCGCTTCGAACGCCCCGCAGTCCACCCCGTTGCCGATGACCGTGCAGGGGAACCGGGCGTAGCGCGCCAACCCGTCGCGCGCGGCCTCCGAGACCGCAATCACGTGGGTCATGCGGCCCATCACGTAGCGGTACCAAGGCGCGGCGAGGGCACGGACCGCCGACGGCGGGTAGTAGCTGTGCAACGTGCCGACGATCGGGCCGTCGAAGGCCAGCAGCGCCCAGCCGGGCAGGCCGAGGTCGCACGGCGCGTGGATGTGCAGCAGGTCGAAGCGCTCCCGCGCGAAGATTCGCCTGAGCGCGGGCAGTGCGCGCGGCGAGACGGTCACCTGCGACGCCGACCCGCGCCCACGGACCCGGATCGAATGCGCCGGGCGCAGCACGCGCTCGTCGTCGCGCGGGCCGTGCCAGGCGTCGTGGGGGACTTCGGGGACGATGATCCGGACGTCGATCGCCGGAGACCCGTCGCCCGGCGATTCCAGGTGCCGGCGCAGGTGGTAAATGTGTTCCTGTTCACCGCCGAGCGTCGGGTAATAGTTCTCGCAGAGCAGGCCGACCTTCACGGTGTGCCTCGCTCGTAGAGCGCGACGCCGTCCACTCGCTCCCGAACGACGTAGTGCTCGCGGACGTAGGCCTCGAGGGCCGGGAACCGGGCCATTGGAAACGCGGCGTATCCGTCCCATCCCGCGGCCGCCGCGTCCACGATCCACCGCGGCTGCCGGCGGTCGAGGTCGTCGAACAACATCCGCCACGAATCGGGCAGTTCGTTGGCGTCCGCGCCGGCTTCGCCCGTCTCGGTCGCCGTGCCCGGGCTGATCCCGGTCATGTAGTTGCAGAACGAGAATCTCGTCCCCATCGGCCGCCGCGCGAACACGTACAACTGCGGCGAATTCCCCCAGACGAACATCTTGTCGCCGGGGGCCGACAGGCGCCGCAGTTCGTCGGCCACCCGGTCGTAGCGCGGCTCGGGGTCGGTGCGCGCGATGACCTCGGCGCGGAGGAGCGTGGAGCAGGCGAGGGCGACGGCCGCGGGGACGATCATCGCGGCTGCCAGCGCCGGGCGCCACGGAGGACGCGCCTGCCACGCCCGGGCGAGCGGCGCGGCGGCCAACAGGCTGAGGGCCGGCGTGACGAGATGGAAGTAGTGCCCGAAGAAACGCGCACCGGCCGCCACGCCGATGGCCCCGCTCACCAGCCACGCGACGGCGAGGGTGCGCGACTCGAGGCCCGGGTCCGACCCGATCGGCCCGGTGAGAGTCCGCCGCCATCCGAGAACCGTTTGCCAGGCCGCCCTCAGGCCCAGCACGTAGACGAGCGTCGCGCCAGCCCCGCCGACGAGGGCGACCCGCAGCACCCCGCGGCGCACCGCCGCCCACCCAGAGGGTCCCTCCGCGACGTAGGAGAAGTTGAACCGGAACCAGTAGACGGCGGCGTCCAGGCCGCCCTCGTGCCACAGGCGCCAGCCGTAGATCGCCGGGACGGCCAGGCATCCGGCCGCCGCCGCCGCGAGCGACCCGAGCGTCCGACCGCGGGACTGCCGTCCGCTTCGCCACTCCAGCAGCGCCGCGATGACGATCACCAGGGGGAAGGTGGCCCCTTGGTACTTGAACATCGCCGACGCGCCGGTCAGCAGTCCCGCCCCGAACCACGCGACGAGGCCGATCGGACGGTCGCCGCGACCCGACGTGAGCCAGGCGAACGCGATCGCCTGCCCGCACACGAGGAACAACTCGCAGTTGGCGGCCAGCGAGTCGTAGTCGAGCATCGTCGTGGAGAAGACCACCCAGAGGAGCGGCGCCGCGAGCGCCGCACCCGGGACCTGGGAGAGGCGGCCCGCGGCACGCCAGAGGGCGAGTCCACACACCAGCACGGCAACGACGACGAGCGCGTGGGCGCCCTGCGTGTTGTACGGGCCGAGCACCGCGAAGCTGGCCAGGTAGACGTCGTAGATGGCGGGCGGCTTGTGATCGACCACGTCGCGGTACAGGACCGCACCGCGCCGCATCGCGTCCGCGGTCGTCGCGTAGATTGCCTCGTCGTCCGAGATCAACGGGCGGGCGAAGGTCGGCAGGCGCAACGCCAGGCCGAGCAGCAGCACGACGCCGACCGCCAACGCTCGCCGCCCTCTTCGAGGGCGCCCTGCGGCTTCCGCGGAGCCGGGCGATTCACACGGGACGGCAGTCGAGTCGACGAGAGACGCGGCCAAACCGGGGTCGACAGCCACTGTCCGGAGCATAGCACGGCGGTCGCCCGGCCCGTCACGACCGACGGGCTCGTCAGTAGTGCGTGTCGGTCAACCGGACGAACCGGAAGCCGCGGGCCTTCAGCGTCCGGATGATTCCGGGCAACGCGGCGAGCATCGAGGAGACGTCCGGGTTCGGTTCGCCGCCGCGCCCGTCGTGCAGCAGCAGCACCATCCCGGGTCGGGCGAACCGTGTCGCGCGCCGCACCAGCACGTCGGGGGCGGGGAGTGCGGTGTCCCACACCCCGCGGCTCCAGGCCCACACGACGAGGCCGCGACGGCGGGCCGCCGCGAAGACCGCGCGCGACTTGTAGCCGTGAGGCGTGCGATAGATCGGAGCCGCCTCGACGCCCATGGCCGACAGCGCGGCCGATGCCTGGTCGAGTTGTCGCTCGACGTCGTCTCTCCGCGCCGCGTTCATCTTGCCGTGCGACCACCCGTGGAGCCCGACGCCGTGCCCCTCTGCTGCCATGCGTCGAACGATGGCCGGGTGGCGGCGCGCGTTCTCGCCCAGCACGAAGAATGTCGCCGGCACGCCTTCGGCGGCGAGGAGGTCGAGCACGCCCGCCGTCGCCGGGCCCGGGCCGTCGTCGAAGGTCAGGGCGCAGCGCGGGACGCCGTCGGCGGCAGGCGGCAGACGCCATCGCACGCGCCCGAGCGGGTCGAAGGCCGGGAGGACGCGGAACGCCAGCACCAGCGCGGCCACGGTGCCGAGGGCGAGCAGCGCCGCGCGTGGCGCCGGGCCCAGCGGCAGCGACACGATGGCCGCGCAGCCCGCGACAAGGGCCACGACGATGGCGCCGCGGAACACCCAGTTGAGGAGTGGAGCACCCATGCCGGCCTGGCCCGCATTCTACCTTGCCGGCGGGCGGCGCGCCGCACCTGCGGGGACGGGTCCGCGTGTTACGATTCGCAGACCGTGTCGCACATCTGGGAGATCGTCGTCAGCACCGTTCACCGCCTGGGCACCGCGCGGCCCGTCTACATCGCCGCCGCGCTCGGGCTGTACGTCGGCAGCCTGTTCATCGTGGCCACGCGCTGGAGAGGGTTTCTTCGAATGGTCGGGGCGTCGGTGACCGTGTGGCGGGCGACGCTGGCCGGGGTGGCGGGGATCGCCGTGGGGAACCTCGTCCCGTCGAGCCGGATTGGCGGCGAAGCGTGTCGCGTGGCGCTCGTTCGGCGTTCACGGGAAGTCACGTGGCGTCAGGCGGCCGTGGCGGCGGTCTGGGACCGGCTGTCGGAGGTGCCGGCCATCGCGGTCCTCGTGATCATGGCCGTCGTGGCCGCGCGCGACATGCCGTCCCGCTGGAGGACGCTGGCCCTCGCGGCCGGGGCCCTGGCGCTGTTGCTCGGGGCGGCGTTCGGCCTCCGTGCGATCCGGCGATCCGGATCGACGCTGGCCGGTTGGCGGGAGAGGCTGGGGGTCGACGAACTCGAGCTCCCGGTCTTCGCCGCCGGCGTGGGTCTCTCTTCGCTGGTCTGGCTGCAGGACGTGCTGCGGCTCACGTGCTCGATGCTCGCCTTTGGGGTCTTCCTGTCGCCGACGAAGGTCGCGATGCTGTCCGTGCTGACGATGGTCGGCGGGCTCGTGCCGGCCGTGGCGGGCATCGGGCCCGTCGAGGGCACCCTGGTCACCGGCCTCGTCGCGTTCGGCGTCGACCTGCCCACGGCCGCCGCCGTCACGGCCGCCGAACGGCTGGTTTCCTATGGTTTCAGTACGTCCACGGGGTCACTCGTGGTAGCCTTTCTGGGTGGGCGCTCCTTGTGGAGCGCCATTCGCCGTCGTGCCGTATGTGACGAATCACGTTGAGAACCCCGGGCCGATGACACCTCCGGACGCTGACTCCATCGGGCACGATGTGCTCGCCATTCTTCGCCGCGTATGCCGACGCCCGGTCGAGCCGGCGCCCCACAGCACGCTCGCGGCAGACCTCGGGTTCGACTCGCTGCAGACGCTCGAGTTCGTGGCCGAACTCGAGGACCGCTTCGGCATCACGGTCCCGATCGACCAGGTTCCGCGCATTCAGACAGTCGGCGAGGCGGTCAACTGCGTGCGCACGCTCCTCGCCGAGAACGCCCATCCCTGATGGCACTGCTGACCCTGCCTGAAGCGCTGGTGGCCGCCGGGCGGACCAGCGGCGCGTATGGTTTCCTCGCGGAAGACGGGCGGACCGTTTCACACCGGTCGTTTCCGCAGGTGCTCGACGAAGCGCTGGCGGTGGCCGGAGGCCTGCGCGAAGCGGGCATCGAGCCGGGCGAGACCGTGGCCGTGATCGTCCCCGAGGCCCGCGAGTTCCTGGCAACGTTTCTGGGCGCCGCGTGTGCGGGCATCGTCCCCGCGCCGTTGTACCCGCCGGCCCGCCTCGATCAGTTCGAGGCCTACCTGCGGCAGACCACTCCGGCGGTGAGGGTCAGCCGGGCCGCGGCGGTCGTCACGACGACCCAGCTGCGCCGCGTTCTCGGCACGCTGCAATCGGACGCGCCGAGCGTGAGGTCGGTGCTCGCCATCGAGCGGCTGCAGGGGCGGCGGCTCGAGTCGATCGCGCACCCCCGCCTGGACGACCCGGCGTTCCTGCAGTTCACGTCGGGGTCGACCTCCGATCCGAAGGGCGTGGTGCTGTCGCACCGGAACCTGGCCGAGAACGTCGGCGCCATCGCCGGTTCGCACGGGCTGCGGCTCACCCACGACGACCGCGGCATCTCGTGGCTGCCCCTGTTCCACGACATGGGGCTCATCGGGATGGCGCTCACCGTGCTCTATTCCGGGTGCACCACCGATTTCCTGTCGCCCTTGGCGTTTCTGAAACGGCCGGCGACGTGGCTGCGCGCGATCAGCCGCCTTCGCTCGACGATCAGCTTCGCGCCGAACTTCGCCTACGAGTTGTGCGTGAGGCGCGTGCAGCCCCGCGAGATGGCGGATCTCGACCTGTCGTGCTGGCGCGTGGCCGGCTGCGGCGCCGAGCCGGTGCGGCCCGAAACGCTGGCCGCGTTCGCCAGGAAGTTCGGGGCGGTCGGCTTCCGCGAGGACGCCTTCCTGCCGTGCTACGGCATGGCCGAGCACACCCTCGCGGTGACGTTCCCTCCGTTGAACCGCGCGCCGCGGGTGGACGTCGTGAAGTCGGACGACCTGTCGACCGCCCGCGAAGCGGTGCCCGCGTCCGGCGAACACGGGTCTGGCCGGGTCGGATTCGTCAGCTGCGGGCGCCCGTTTCCCGGGCACGAGGTGCGCATCGCGGATCCGAAGGGACGCACCTTGCCCGACCGCCACGTCGGCCAGATCCTGCTGCGGGGGCCGTCGGTCTTCCGCGGCTACCTCGGTCGCGAGACGCTGTCGCGCGAGACCCTGGCGGGCGGCTGGCTGCACTCCGGCGACCTCGGCTACCTCGCGGGCGGCGAGCTGTACGTCTGCGGCCGCGTGAAGGACACGATCATCGTCAACGGCCGGAACTACTACCCGCAGGACCTCGAGCAGGCGGCGGCGGACGTCGGCGACGTGCGCAAGGGGCGCGTGGTGGCGTTCGGCACGCACGCCGGCACGGGACGGGATCGCATCGTCGTCGTGCTCGAGCCGACCGACAAGCAGCCGGCCGACGACCTGGCCGACCGGGTCCGCGGTCGCATCGTCGAAGCGACCGGGGTGCTGGTCGACGAAGTCGTCGTCGTGCCGTCGGGCACGATTCCGAAGACGACGAGCGGGAAGCTCCAGCGTGCCCGGGTCAGACAGCGGTTCGAAGCGGGCGAGGTGCTGCGGCCGCGCGGCGTCACCGGCCGCGTGAAACTGGTGGGGCACATGGTCCGCACGCAGCTGGTCTACGCGCAGTCTCACGCGAAGGGCCTGATCAAGGGGCTCGGCGGGCCGGCGCGCGGGTCGAAGGGCTCGCGCCGCGCGCCGACGCAATGAACGAAGGTCTCATGGACATCCTGTCGCCCTGCTACAGCTACCTCGACTCGACGATCGGGAAGGCCACCGGGTACTACCCGTACTTCCGGGTGATCTCGTCGTCGGACGGGCCGGTCGTGACGGTGGACGGCCGGCAGGTCGTCATGCTCGGGTCGAACAACTATCTCGGCCTGACCCATCATCCCGAGGTGCTGCGGGCGGCGCACGACGCGATCGATCGCTACGGTGTCGGGTGCACCGGGTCGCGGTTCCTCAACGGCAACCTCGATCTGCACGAACGGCTGGAGTCCGAGCTGGCGGAGTTCACGGGCAAAGAGGAGGCGCTGGTCTTCTCGTCCGGCGTGCTCGCGAACGTCGGCACGCTCGGCCTGCTCGGCGGCGTCGAGGGCGCCGTGATCTTCCTGGCGGCCGAGAACCACGCGAGCCTGTTCGACGGGGCCCGGCTGTCGCACGCGCGCATCGCGCTGTTCGAGGACACCGACGATCTCGAGCGCAAACTGTCCTTCCGCGAGTCGTGGCCCAATGCGCTCGTCGTGACCGATGGCGTCTTCTCGATGACGGGCCGCGTGGCCGACCTGCGGAGGATCGTCGCGCTGAAGAAGCGATTCGGCTTCCGCCTGTACCTCGACGACGCGCACGGGTTCGGCGTGCTGGGCGAGCAGGGGCGAGGGACTGCGGCCAGCCAGGGCGTGGTGCCGGACATCGACCTGTTCTTCGCGACCTTCAGCAAGTCGCTGGCCAGCATCGGCGGGTTCGTCGCGGGCGACAAGACCGTCATCGAGTACCTGCGGCACAACGTCCGCACGCTGATCTTCTCCGCCGCCTTGCCGCCGGCCTCGGTGGCCGCCGCGCTGGCGGCGCTGCACGTGATGCGCCGCGACGGGGAGATCTTCCGCCGGATGTGGGAGAACGCCGCGTTCTTCACGCAGGGCGTCGAGGCGCTCGGCTACCACACGCTGGGGACGAAGACGCCGATCGTCCCGCTGTGGATCGGCTCCGAGGCGCTGGCGTTCCAGGTGTGCCGAGAGGCTCTCGAACTGGGGCTGTTCACCACGCCGGCCGTCTACCCCGCGGTCCCGAAGGGGCACGCCCTCATCAGGACCAGCGTGACGCCCGCCCACACGCGGGCGCACCTCCAGCTGGCGCTCGACGTGCTCGAGACGCTCGCCAAGCGCCATCCGCTGCCGACGGAGGATCCTGCCAACATCCCGCCCGCCCGCGAGACGGACATCGTGGAGGCCGCGATGAAGTTCCTGGCCGAGCGGGACGGGAACGGATGACGCGCGCGTGCGCCCGGACCCTCGCGCGTCGTCGCCGGCGTGCTAGGCCCGGCGGAGGGCGAGGACGGCGTTGAGGCCGCCGAAGGCGAACGAGTTCGAGATCGCCGCGTCCACCTTCATCTCGCGCGCCTGGTTCGGCACGTAGTCGAGGTCGCACTCCGGGTCGGGCTGCCGGTAGTTGGCGGTCGGCGGGACGATGCCGCGCTCGATCGTCAGGAGGGTGGCGATCAGTTCGATGGCCCCCGACGCCCCCATCATGTGCCCGTGCATCGACTTGGTGGAACTGATCGCGAGCCTGCGGGCGTGGTCGCCGAACACGCGCTTGATGACGGTCGTTTCGCTCGTGTCGTTCAGCCGGGTGGCGGTGCCGTGCGCGTTCACGTACGACACCTGCTCGGGCGCCAGCCCGGCCTGCGCGAGCGCCTGCCGGATGGCCCGCGCCGGAGCCTCCACGCCCGGGGCGGTGATGTGCCCGGCGTCCGCGGTGGCGCCGTAGCCGGCCAGCTCCGCGTGGATTACGGCCCCGCGTCGCACCGCCCGCTCACGCTCCTCGAGCACGACGATGCCGGCGCCTTCGCCGAGCACCAGGCCCTGCCGGTCGGCCGAGAAAGGGCGGCACGCCGCGGCGGGGTCGTCGCCGCAGGGCGCGAGCACCCGCATCCCCTCCCACGCCTTGACCACGCCGGGCGTGATCGGCGCGTCCGATCCGCCGGTCAGCATGATGTCGGCGCGGCCGCCGCGGATCATCTCGGCCGCCTCCCCGATGGCATGGGACGCCGACGCGCACGCGGTCGACACGCACAGCGTCGGCCCGCCGAGCCCGTACTTCATGGACACGTGCGAGGCCGCGGCGTTGTACATGATCCGCGGGATCGTGAACGGGTGCGACCGCGGCTGCTTCTTCTCGTAGAGATTGCGGAACGCCTCGTCCTGTCGCGTGACGCCGCCCATCCCGGTGCCGATCAGCACGCCGGCGCGCTCGCGCTCCCCGTCGGTCAAGGTGAGGCCCGCGTCGTTCCACGCCTCGGCGGCCGCGACCATCGCGAACGCCGTGAACCGATCGAACAGCAGCTGCTGGTCCGGCGTCAGGAACGCTGCCGGATCGAACGTTGGCACTTCGGCCGCAATCGGATTGACGAGAATCGAGGTGTCGCAGACCGTGACGCGCCTGACGCCGGAGCGGCCGGCCGCGAGGCCCTCCCAGAGGGCGGGCACACCGATGCCCAGCGCGGACACCCCCCCGAGGCCCGTGATCACCACGCGGCGCATGTCAGTTGGTCGAGGCGGGCGGAGTGTGCGCGAGCGTCGTCCGCAGGGCGTCCGTCACCTGGCGCACGCTCTTCATCTGCTGGGCGGCTTCGTCCGGGATCGTGAGCTGGAAACTCTCCTCGAAGCTGAACAAGAGATCCATGCCGTCGAGCGAATCGATGCCCAGCTCGAGGAACGTGGAATCGAGCGTGATGCTTTCCGGCGCGATACGCTTCTTCTGCGCGATCAGTTCGATGACCTTCTTCTCGAGCGGATCCAGTTCACTCATAGTCAGGCAGCCCCAGTAGGAATCGGACTCTAGATTCTGACCGAGCCGGCGCACCAAGTCAATTCCTCGGGTGTGCTACGATCCACGGTACCGCCGGCCAAGACGACTGCCTCGCGCCCGCCGTGACGGGGGACAGGGGTGTGCCGAGCCGGGGCTTCGAGGGAACGCGTGCGATTCGTCCTGGTGGACAAGATCGTCGAGCTCGAACCTGGCAAGCGGGCGGCGGGTTACCGCCGCCTCTCGCCTGACGCCGAGCACTATCGGGATCACATGCCGGCCTATCCGGTGGAGCCGGGCGTGCTCATTCTCGAGTCGATGGCGCAGCTCGGCGGACGACTCGTCCAGCAGTCGGTGAAGCACGCGTCCGGCCGCGACGTGCTGCCGATGCTCGCGATGGTCAACCAGGCGGAGTTCCGGCGGCCCGTGCGCCCGCCGTGCCGGCTCGATCTGTCTGCCGAGATTCTCTCGCTGCGGGCGACCGGCGCCCGGGTGTCGGCGTCCGCGCTGGTGGATGGCCGGCAGGTGGCCGCGGCCACCGTGACCTTCGTCTTGATTGGGCTCGACCACGATGCCGTGGGGATCGGACTCGAGAACCTGGCCGTGATCCGCGAATGGGGCCGGCAGACCTGGAACCAGATGACGGCCGAGGAACGGGAGCCGGCAGGGGAGCGCCCCATCGCTTCCGAGAAGGGACCGGCGGGGCGGGACTGATGAAGCGTTTCGAGAGTCGGGGAAGGGCGCGTCGCGCGTTCGCCGTGCTCACGACGGTCGTGCTGGCCGCGGCCGGCGGCGTCGGTTTCGCGGCGCACGCCGCAACCCGGCGATCGGCGGCCGATGAAGGCGGCATCGGCGCCACGTCGCCTTACGTCACCTGGATCGAGACCCGCGCCTCGCGGGCGTTCGACCAGGCAACGCCGCAGTTGCGCGGCCTCCACGTGGCCTACCGCGTCGATGCGCACATCCTGCTCCCGCTCGGCTTCACGTCGGTCGAGTTGTGGAACAGGCCGGGCGTCGGCAGCGCCGTGGCGTCCTACCGCGACTGCGAGACCGAGTCCGGCGACCTGATCCGGGCGTTCGAGTTGTTCTCGTCGTCGGACCCGAAGCAGGCCCACGGGTTCGACCGCCGCGGGTTCTTCCGCGAGGCGCTGCGCCTGACCCCCTCTGGCGTCGCCTGGACCGCCTACTTCGGCGCGATGACGTCGTGGCCCGAGAAGACCCTGAGCGACGCCAGGAAGTCGGTGGACGGCCCGCAGCCCCACACCTACGAGGCCATCGACGGTCTGTCGACCCCCCTCGATTCCCGGGCGGCGATCTTCGACGTGTCGACCGACGGCAGGCTGCACGACTCGGCCGACCTCTGGTCGGCGGTCCGCCCGCAGCTCGAGCTGCGCAGGCCGCGGACGAACTTCGTGCTGTCGGGCACGGCCGTCAGGCCGCTGCCGACGCTGGCGTTTCTCGGGGCGCTTCAGGCCAGCCTGCGGTCCGCGGCCGCGCACCGCGCGAAACCTCTCGCGCCTGCCGCCACGCGCGTGGCCTTCACCCACAACGGGATGGTGCGCCTGCTGGAGCTGGCGTCGGTGTCCCAGGACGCGGCCCGCGGCCGGCGCGCGGTGACGGCGGGCCTCGCCCGCAACGCGGGAGACGTCTTCGAACTCCGTTACCGGATCGTCAATCCCGGCTTCGACAACGCGGAGTTCAAGCTGTGGGCGGAACTGCCGGCCGGCACGGTCGACGACGCGCTCACGCCGCCCCTGCCGCCGCTCGGATGGGAGCTCCAGCTGCGGTCGTACCTGAAGCTGGTGTTCGAAAGGGTCAGCTGACCCGCTACCGACCTGCTGCCGGCTGGTACTCCGGCGCCAAGCGTCTTCTCGTACAACCGATACGTCTTGTACATCCGCGCGCCGGCGTGCGCGAGCGCCAGGTTGGCCGGCGCGTTGTTCTCGAGGACCCACGAGGTACTCGACCTCCGTGAAGCCGTAGCGCCGCGCCGCGCTGAGCGATTCGTGGACCAGCACGGCCAGGATCCCCTTGTCCCGGTACTCCGGGACGACGCCCGTCGTCACCCCACGCGCGCGTGTGACGATGCGCGGCATGTTCAGCAGCCGCCACCAGCCGACCGGCCACAACCCGCCGTTGGTGCCCTTCAGGACCTGGTTCACGTCGGGCACCAGCGTGCACACGCCGACCGGCGTGCCGTCGACCTCCGCGAAGACCATGCCGTCCAGCTGCCGCAGCCACCGCAGGTCCTTGACGATGTGCCAGAACTCCTCGCGCGAGGGCGGCACGAATCCCCAATTGCGCTCCCACGCGCTCAGGTACACCTCGTAGAGACGGTCCGACTCGCTGCGCATCCGCCACCGGTTGATGCGGCGGACGGTGACGCGATGCCGCTGCCGCGCGCGCCTCGCAACCACCTCGAGGCGCTCGAACGGCGCCTGCTCCACCGCGATGAGCCAGCAGAGGAGGTCTTTGACCTTGCGGTAACCCGCGGCGTCGACGTACGCGACGTACTCGGGCGGATTCCACGGCATCATCAGGTAGGGGTCGGTGTCGAACGCGTCGATCTGAAGCCCCGCCACGTGATTCAGGGACGGGCTCACCGGGCCCCACACGGCGGAGCGGCCCCGGTCGGCCGCCCATCGTTCCACCGCCGCCAGCAGCGCAGCGGCGGACGCCGACGAATCGGCCTCGAAGAAGCCGAAGCCGGCGACGTTCCCGCCATACACCTCGTTGTGCCGGCGGTCGTCGATCGCCGCCACGCGCCCCACCGGCCGAGGCCCGTCCCACGCGACGAACAGATCCATGTCCGCGCCGCCGAAGAACGGGTTCCGCCTCGGGTCGAACTGCGGCACCTCGGTCAGGCGCGCGGGGGGGATCCAGTGCGGATGGCCCCGGTACTTCCCGTACGGCAGATCGATGAACTGCCGGCGCTCCTGCGGCGTGGTCACGGTTCGAACGTCGATCATCAATACTCCGATAATATGGTTGCACAGTCGGCGTTGCCGACCCAAGGAGCGAACCGTTGCGCGTCGCAGAGTGGATCATCGTCGTCTACCTGGCATACCTGCTGGGGCTTCTGCCGTTCCGTCGCATTTCACGTTCGCGCCGGCTGAAGCTTCTCGTCCTGGCAAGCCTGGCGATGGCCGTGGTCGCCTCCGCTCCGTGGTGGCCTGCCTCGGCCGCCGCCCGCGCGGTCCGCACCTGGCTGCCGATGCCGTTCGTCCTGGTGTGCTACTGGCTGACGGGCGTGTATTTCGTCGCCCCGCAGCCCGAGTTCGAAGCGCGGTTCGCGGCCTTCGACGAGCGGGCGCGCGCCTGGCTGGGTGCGACGAACTTCGTGCAGCGCGCCCCGCGGCTACTGCTCGAGTTCCTCGAGGTCTCCTACTTCGGCTGCTACGTCGTCGTGGCGCTCGGGATGGTCGCGCTCTACCTGGCGGGCCGGCAGCAGGACTCGGACCGCTACTGGAGCGTCGTGACGCTGGCCGAACTCGCGTCCTACGGCGTGCTGCCCTGGATCCAGACCCGCCCGCCGTGGGCGCTGCGGCCGTCGGGCTTCGCGGACCGCCGGGTGTCGATGCACGAATTCAACCTGCGATTCGTCCGCGCCACCTCCACCTGTGCCAACACGTTCCCGAGCGGTCACGCGGCCGGGGCGCTGGCGGTGGCGCTGGTGGTTGCTCCCGCTTGGCCGCTTGCCGGCGCCGGGTTCTTCTTCATGGCCCTCAGCATCTCCGCGGGTGCGGTGTTCGGCGAGTACCACTACGCGGGAGATGCCGTCACCGGGGCGGCCACGGCGCTGGTCGCGTGGGGCCTCATTCAGTTCTGGGCGTGACCCTCCAATGGCCTCCCCTGTCGTCCTCGTGACCGGCGCCACCGGGTTCTTCGGAGGCAACTTGGCCCGCGCGTTGTGCGAGCGCGGCGCCCGGGTGCGGGTGCTCACGCGCGGCGGTCGCCCCGTTGCCCTCGAGGGTTTCGACTACGAGGTGGCGGAAGGCGACCTCACCGACGAGGGGGCCGTGGCGCGGGCGACCGCGGGCTGCCGGCAGGTGTATCACGCGGCCGCCGCGATCGTGTTCTGGTGCCGCACCAGGAGTGACTACCAAGCCGTGCGCCGCGTCAACGTGGACGGGACGCGAGGCGTGCTGCGCGCCGCCGCCAGGGCCGGCGTCGAACGCGTCGTCCACGTCTCGACCGTGGACACGATCGGCCTGCCGCCGCCCGGCACCGTCGCGGACGAAACCACGAACTGGCCGCCGGGGCGCATCGACAACGTCTATGCCGAGACCAAGCGCGAGGCCGAGGCCGAGGCGCGTGCGGCCGAGGTCGACACCGTCGTCGTGAACCCGGCGTTCATGATCGGCGCGTTCGACCCGAAGCCCTCGAGCGGCCGGTTGCTGACGCCGCTGCTGCGAAGCCCGGTGGTCGTCTGCCCGTCGCGCGGCGGGAACAACTTCGTCCACGTGAACGATGTGGTTGCGGGCACGGTGGCGGCGATGGAGCGGGGCAGGAGGGGGAGCGCTACATTCTCGGCGGCGAGAACCTCACCTACCGCGAATTGTTCGCCCGGGCGCTGGCGGTGGCTGGACGTCGTCCGCCGCTGCTGGCGTTGCCCCGAGCCGTTGCGCTCGCCGTGGGCCTCGCGCTGGAGTCGAGCGCCTGGCTGACGGGCCGGGAACCGGTGCTCACCACCGCCCTGGCGCGCGTGGCCTTCGCCGATCACTACTACGATTCGTCGAAGGCGATCCGCGAGCTTGGCCTGCCCCACACGTCGATCGAGCAGGCCCTGACCGAGGCCCTGGCGTGGCTCGGCGCGCGCGAACGGCCCGCCGTCAGGCGTCGGTCCTGACATCAGGCGCGTCACGCCAGCGGTTCCCCGTCGATTCTTGACACCTCCCGCGCGGCTTCACTACATTCAATGGGCGCTCATCGGCCCGCGGACCGATCGTTCTCCTCGCCCCAACCGACAATTCCAGAGGACAGGCATGACGACGAGAAGATTCCTGGCACCGCTGCTCGCGCTCCTGCTGGCGGTGGCCGTGTTCGCCCCCGTGCCGCGCGCGGAGGAGGGGTTCTGGCCCTACAACAGCATCCCCAAGGCGGCCATCAAGGCGAAGTACAAGTTCGACGCGACCGATGCCTGGCTGAAGCGCCTCCAGTTGGCGACGGTCCGGTTCGGCGGCGGCACCGGATCGATCGTGTCTCCGAACGGCCTCGTCCTCACGAACTGGCACATCGGCCAGAGCGTGGCGGCGCGCTTCAGCACGCCCGCGAAGGACCTGGTGAAGAACGGGTTCTATGCGGCCACACAGGCCGACGAGCTGAGGATTCCCGACTACACCCTCAGCGTGCTGCAGGGCATCGAGGACGTGACGGCCAAAGTCACCGCGGGGATCACGCCGGGGATGACGCCGCCGCAGGTCGTGGCGGCGCGCCAGAAGGCGATTGCGGCGGTCCAGGGCGAACAGCAGCCGGGCGTCAGCAGGCAGGTGGTGCCGCTCTACGGAGGCGCCGTCTACAACCTCTACACCTACAAGGTCTACACCGACGTCCGCTTCGTGTTCATCGTCGAGTACCAGACGGGCTTCTACGGCGGCGACCCGGACAACTACACCTACCCGCGCTACTGCATGGACGTGTCCATGTTCCGGCTGTACGAGAACGACAAGCCGGCGGTGACCCCGAACTACCTCCCGTGGTCGGCGGCGGGAACCAGGGAAGGCGACCTCGTCTTCACGACCGGGCACCCGGGCGCGACGCAGCGGCTGTACACGGTGGCGCACCTGGAATACCTGCGTGACGTGACGCAGCCGTTCGCCATCGCGAACGGCAGGAGCCGGAAGGCGGCCATCGACAAGTGGGCGGCCCTGAGCCCCGAGAACGCTCGACAAACGGTCAGCGAGCTCTTCAGCGTCCTGAACACCCTCAAGAGGGACATCGGCCGCTTGAAGGGCCTCGAGGACCCGGCCGTGATGGCGTCGAAGGAGGCGGCCGAGAAGCGCCTGTGGGCCGAACTGGCGAAGAGCCCCACGAGGCAGAAGGAACTGGGCGACGCGTTGAGCGTCATCGAGAAGTCCACCATCGCGGCGCGTCAGATGGACGCGGAGCGAAACTTCATCACCAACGCCGCGGGGCTGAACTCGGCGCTCTTCACCGAGGCGCGGCAGTTGGTCCGCGCGGCCTACTCCCCGGCCGCGGCCGAAGGCCAGGGCGGCCGCGGTGGCGGCGGCCAGCGGGCCGGCGCGCGCGGCGGCCAGGGCGGCGCGCAGGTGGTGAGCCTGCAGCGCGAGAAGATCAGCCTGACCGAGTCGTTGACCTTCATGCAGGCGTTCCTCGGCCCCGACCACGCCATCGTGAAGCGGATCCTCGGCGCCAGGACGCCGGAGGCGCGCGCGACCGAACTCGTCGAGAAGACCCGCATCACCGACCCGGAAATCAACGCGCTGCTCCGCGCCGGCGGCAAGGCCGCCATCGACGTGTCCACGGACCCGATGATCGTGCTGGCGCGCTCGCTCGAAGCGGACGCCCAGGCGATTGCGAAGCGATACGAGGACGAGGTGACGTCGGTGCAGTCGGCGGCATACCCCACGATCGGCCAGGACGTGTTTGCCGTGTACGGAGCGAAGGCGTACCCCGACGGGACCCTCACGGCGCGCGTGTCCTACGGCACGGTGAAGGGCTACATGGAGGACGGCAAGAAGATTCCGGCCTACACCGACGTGCGGGGCCTGTTCGAGCGCGCCGCGCAGCACGACAACCAGCCGCCGTTCGATCTCGCGCCGAGCTGGGCGGCCGCCAGGGCCTCGCTCGACCCGAAGATGCCGTTCGACTTCGTGAGCACCAACGACATCGTCGGCGGCAACAGCGGTTCGGCGGTGGTCAACAGGAAGGGTGAGCTGGTGGGGCTGATCTTCGACGGCAACATCCAGTCGCTGCCGGGCTACTACATCTACGACGAGGCCGTGAACCGCGCCGTCTCGGTGGACTCGCGGCTCATCCTCGAGGCGCTGCGGCAGGTCTACAAGGCCGACGCGCTCGCGAACGAGATCGCGGGGCCGCCGAAGAAGCGATAAGTCCGCCTCCCGTCTACCGTCCGGCGCTTGCGGCCAGCCGTGCGGCGGCATTCTTCACGCGCAGCTGCAGTGCGGGGCTGGGGCCGGCCGAGGGCAGCGAGAGGACGCTCTCGATTGCCTTGCCGTACCATGTCTTCCACGCCGCCAGGACCTGCGCGTCGGCTCCCTGCTTCCTCTCGAGCGCCAGCCGGCGTTCTGCCGCCGTCGCCACGAGGTCGACCACCGCCAGCGCATCCTCCCCGTCCGCCGTGGCGAGCAGTGCCGTCGCGAGGCCCACCGAGATGCCGACGTGCCCCATTTCGGCCGGGCTCGTCTTGTCTGCGCGGTCCAGGTTGGTGTGGTAGTAGCGGTCGGTGAAGTGCGTGGCCAGCAGCGCCGGGACCTTCGCCTGCAGAAAGACGGTGTGATCGCTGCCGCCTTCGTAGGGGTTCGTCTGGACGTTCCAGCCGGTGTCCCTGGCGCGGCGCAGGCACGCGGCCAGCACGACGTCGTTCAACAGGCTGCCTTCGAGGGCCTCGGCCCGGTAGGTGTCGCCGCCCCACCACTCCGTGTGCGGATCGGAAGGGCGCGGCCAGACGGCGGACGGGTCGGGCTCCTTCTCGATCAGGAACGAGCCGCCGGTCTTCGCGGCGTTCTCGCCGGTCATGTCGAGCGACATCATGTAGCGGACGGCCTTCGCGCGCGCCGGGTCGGCTCGCAGCCACTCGCGGCTCACGCGCATCTCGTCGCCCCAGAGGAACGTGATCGTCCGCGCCGGCGGCGGCAGCGCCCCGGCCGCGATCGCGGCCTGCAGCGAACGCGCGAGCTCGAGCAGCGTCGCGCACCCGCTCGCATTGTCGTTCGCGCCCGGTTCCTGGACGTGGGCCACCAGCACGACGCGCTGCTCGGGGACCGTGCGTCCCGGAATCTCGGCGACCAGGTAGCGCCCGGGCGATCCGAGGCGGAAGCGGGTCTCGATCGTCGTCTTCACGGTGACCGGGCCACCCCGCAGGCGATCCTTCAGCCGGTCCGCTACCTTGCGGCTGGCGTTGAAGCCGAAGGCCTTGGCACGCTCGTCGTAGGGGACGCTGCCCCACTCGAACACCTCGGGCGTCTGGTCGGGGTGCGTGTAGGGCGGCGGGGGTTCGGCCGAAATCACGCCGATGGCGCCCCGCTGCCTGACCGCCTGCGTCCACAACGCGCGCATGCTCCCGTCGCCCAGGACCACGGCGCCCATGACGTCCTGGCCCTCGTAGCTGGCCGCGTCCGTTCCCTTGCCCACGTAGACGAGCCGGGCGTCCACGCCCTCGGGCGCCGTCGAGAAGGAGTTGATGCACAGCGAAATGTAATCGACCACCGGATCGAAGACCGGTTCGGGCACCCGACCCGAGGCGGCCTGGACGATGGTCATCTCGGCGCGGATCGGCTCCCACCCGTTTCCGCCGTTGGGGTATTCGTCGAACCACAGGGCGCTGGCAGGAGCCGCGGTCTTCCCGTCGCGGAATCCGGCGTCCAGCAATCCGGCGTGTATCCTGTCCAAGGACGCGTTGAACCCGGTGTTGCCGGCCAGGCGCCAGTAGCGGTCCATGAACGTCACGAGTTCCATGGCCCTGGCGTCGCTGAAGCGCGAGGCGAACGCCTGGTAGATCGCTTCGGCCCTCTTCGGCAGGAGTCTGTCGAGCGCGCCCGCCGCACGCACCGAGGCGGCGGCGATGGTTTCTGCCGTCTGCGCCTGAGGCCCGGCAGCCGGAGCGCCGGCAGACGCGGCGAGCGCCGCGAGCACGAACGCGAACCACCCGACGCGACGAATGGACATGCACCGGATCGTAACATCAACGCCGGACCGGCATCCGGGGCGGCGTGGCAGAGGCCGGCGGAGCGCGGCCGGGCGTCCTCCAATCTTCGTTCTTCGGTGGCGCCGTTATCCGCTAGAATCGTCCGGTCCATGCGCCTGATTCTCCGCGCTGTCGCCGTGGCCCTGCTCGGGGCCGTCGCCGGCGCCGCCGCCCTGGTGGCGGTTGCCGGCTGGCATCCCGCCGTGACCTTCGAGACGGACCGCGACCTCCCCTCGTACGCCTCGGGGTTCTATCCGCCCGAACGCGACGGCGGCAACACGTTCGTCTGGACGGAGCAGCACGCCGAGATCAGCCTCGCGGGGCTCGACCGACGCGTCCCATGGACCTGCGAGATTCGCTTCCGCGGCGCCCGGCCGTCAGAGGGCCTGATGCCCGACCTCATGGTGGCGGTGGACGGACTGCACGCGGGCGCCTGGCACGGTACCAACGAGTACCAGGACGTCCGCGTGAACGTGGTGCCCAGCCCCGCCAAGCCCGGGCTGGTGCTTTCGTTGACGTCGACCGTGGTCTACGACCCGGGGCCGGCCGATCCGCGGCAGTTGGGCGTCCAGGTGAACCGGATCTCCTGCGCCCCGGCCTCGGGGATGATCCTGCCGCCGCACCGTGCGCTCGGCGCCGCGTCGATCTCCGCGGCGATCCTCTCGGCCGGCTTTGCGCTCATCGGCGTCACGGCCGGCAGCGCCGTCGTGGCGGGTCTGTTGATGGCGGTCGGGCAGGCGTGGACGTTGAACAGCGCCGGGGCGCTCTACGGGCCCTATCCCCAGACGGCGATTCGTCTCGCGCTCGTCATCTCCGTCGTGATGGTGCTGCTCGTCGCGGCGCTTCGGTGGCCGCGCAGGCCGGCGTTGCGCAACACGGCGCGCTTTGCCGTCGCCTTCGCCGCGGGGGCGCTGTACCTGCAGCTCCTCGCGCTGCTGCATCCGGCCAAGTCCATCGTGGACGCCGTGTTCCACGCGCACCGGTTCGAGGAGGTGCTGGCCGGGCGGCTCTACTTCACGCAGCTGTCCACGAGCGCGACGCCGTTCCCCTATGCCATCGGCCTCTATCTGTTCTCGGTGCCGTGGGCGTACTTCACCGCCAACCACGTCGCGCTGCTCCGCATCGTCGTGTCGTCGTTCGAGGTGCTGGCGGGCGGGCTGTTGTACACGATGGTGGTGAAGACGTGGGGAAACCGCCTTGCGGGCTCCATCGCCGTCGCGCTGTTCATCCTCGCGCCTGTGTCGTACGTGATCATCGGGAACGCGAACCTGACGAACGCGTTCGGCCAGGCGGTTTCCATCGTCACGATCGCGGCCGTGACGGTCCAGGCCGGTCGTCTCCGGCGTCCGCTCGTGTTCGTCGGCGTGGCCGCCCTGGCGACGCTCGGGCTGATCTCCCACATCAGCACGGTGCTGTTGCTGCCCAGCACGCTGCTCGTGATCGCCGTCTTGTTCTGGCGGTTTGGCGGGCCTCCGCTGCGAGGCGCCGCGCGCCCGGTCGTGCTCGTCACCGCGGTCGCGCTCGCCGCGTCGGCGGCGATCTACTGGGGCCACTTCGGCAACGTGTACCGCATCCAGTTCGAACGGATGCGCGCCGCGGTTTCGGCGTCGGCGCCGTCGCCTGCCCCCACGGCCGCGGCCGATCAGGCGAAGGCGTGGAGCGGCGACGTGTCGCGGCTGGGCCGAGCGACGATCCCGTTGAGCGCGCGGCTGAGGCAGGCGTTCGATCAGACCGTGTCGAGCATCGGGTGGCCGATCGTCCTGCTGGCCCTGGTGGGCGCCTGGAGGACCTTCGCCGAGGGCGGGCGAAACCGCCTCGACCTGGTGGTCGAGGCGTGGGTGCTGGTGTGGGTCGTCTTCGTGTCCGCCAGCGTGCTCTCACCCGGCAACAAGGCGTACCAGCAGGATGCGTACGAGTTCATCAGCCGGGTGCTTCACGCCACACTGCCTGCCGCCGTCCTGCTCGCGGCGCGCGCGGCCGCATGGGGTTGGCGCGCCGGGTCCGCTGCGCGGGCGGCATCGGTCGCGGCGTTGTCGTGGGCCGTCGTGGTCGGCGTCCGCGCCTGGTCCGGCTGGCTCTAGATGCCTTGAGGGGCCGGAATCCTTGCGAATGAGTCAAGGTTTCGCGATGCCATCCGGGCCCCCAAGGCATCTAGAGCCCCGCGCTCGCGCGCGGCCAGCCAACAGCGTCTCTAAGGCTGGCGAGGCGCGCCAGAACACGCTCGACGGTCTGAGGCGCGCCTCGCTAGCCTTGAAGCGTCGGCCCGCGTCTGCCGGCCTTCGGTCAGCCCGTCTTCCTGCCTGCAACCTGCCGGCCGCGCCTGCCTGACGACGAGGTCCAGCACCCGTGTCGGCCGCAGAACCTGGAGGGTTGCGCGCCAGCACGCCCGCCATCGTGGTCGGATCAGCTCGAGCGGTGCGGCCCCGAGGCGGATGCCGGGGGACCTGACGCCCGAGGGGCCGATGCCGAGACGCAGGCCGCGAGACGCAGGCCGCCCTTGCCCGGGCCCTCAGCCAGGACCACAATGGGGAACGGGTCTCACGGAGGTGGGCGTGCCGCATGTGTCGGTCGAAACGTCGGTCAGGGCGGGCGTCCTGGCGCTCGCCTGCGTCGCGGCCGTCGCGACCGGGGCCGCCGTTCGGACGCAGGAAAAGCCGCTGCCCGACAGGACGGCGTTCCTGGATGACGCTCTTAAGCGTCTCAGGAACGACTTGAACCAGGGACCCTACACCTGCCGGGAACGTCAACTGCGAGAGGATTACGACGGCGACGGGCACGTCGAGAAGCGTGTCACGAAGGAGTTCGAGGTCTACCCCACGGTCGAGGGCAGCCCGGCGTATCGTCGGCTCGTGGCCGTCAACGGCGTCCCCGAGCCTGCTCCCCGGCTGGCCGAAGCCGACCGCAAACAGCGCGAGAAACTGCAGGAATGGCTGCGCGACCGCCGGTCCGAGAGTGCCAGCGCCCGCGCGAAGCGCGAGAGGAAAGAGAAGCAGCAACTGGACCTCGCGTCGCGCGTCGTCGACGACATCCCGCGCGTTTACGACATCCGGCTGGTCGGTCGCGAGGAGATTGGCGGTCGGCCGGCCATCCTCCTGACCGTGACGCCGCGTCCGGGCGTCCGCCCCGTCGAAGATGATGCGGTGCCGCTGACCAAGCTGGCGGGCAGGGCGTGGGTGGACGAGCAGGACTACGCGGTGGTTCGGGCGAAGTTCGAATCCACCGATTCCATCAACGTCGGGCTGGGGCTGATCGCCCGGATCGACAGGGGGACCACGGTCGCGCTGGAGAGGCAGAAGGTGCCTGACGGAGCGTGGCTGCCGACGCGGTTCGAGGTGCACCCCAGGGCGCGAATCGCGCTGGTGAAGCGCCTCGACGCCCACTTCGTGACCGATTACACCGACTACCGGAAGTTCACGGTCGAGGACGCGATCGCACTCGCCGCGCACCTCTCGCACTAGACGTCTCGAACGGCCGAATTCGATACCCCATCCATACCGCGACCCTTCCGCTCCCTTGACAGTGCGGCTGAGCGGGCACACATTGAAGTCCGCGGGCTCTCTCGCCGATCGGTCGTTCCCTGTCCTCTTGGCGTCTTCAACTAGGAGGGACGACGATGCGCCCTGCCTCACTGCGGCTGAATGTCCGCGTCTTCTCGGTATTCCTTGTTGTTGGACTCGTCATGCTGGCCGCGGCCAGCTACTTCGTGATCGGCATCGGCCAGGCACGACTGCGCGACGCGTGGGGGGAGCACCTGCGTCAGGTCGCGGACCAGACGGCGGCGGCCGTGGACACCTACGTCTTCCGGCTGGTCATCGATGCCTCGGTGCTCGCGCACGGGCCGTCGGTACGCGACGCTGCGGCGGCGGGGACCAGGCGGCCCTTCGACGCCGCCCGGGCGGCCGCCATCGACCGCGGCTGGCAGCGGGCTGCACCACCGGACCTCGTCAAGGAGGTGGCGACGAACCGGACATCGACCTTCTTCGCCGACGTCACCCAGGAGAACCCGATCTACAGGGAACTGCTGCTCACCGACCGCCAGGGCAGGCTGGTGGCGGCGTCGGGTCCGGCGACCGGATACCTGTTCCGGGACGAGTCTTGGTGGAAGGAGGCGTTCGGGGACGGTGCCCGCGGCCGCCTGGTGGTGAGCGACGTCAGGTACGAGCCGCGCGCGGGCACCTGGAGCATCGTGATCGCCTCCGCCGTCGACGATCCCGCCAACAGCCAGGTGGCCGGGGTCCTCCAGATGGTCGTCGATGTCCGTGAGATCGGGGCCGTGCTGGGCGGGGTGCGCATGGGTGCCACCGGCGACGCCGTCCTCGTGCGCGAGGACGGGTCGTTCGTGTTCACGCAGGGCCCCGTCGAACCGAACGCCCGGTTCTTCGCGACCGACCTCCTCCGCGAGCGGCTGGCCGCGGCCAAGAAGGGGGAACCTCAGACCGCGCTGCACTTTGGCGCCAGAACGGCGGACGGCACACCCAGGCTCGTCGGCGTCGCCATGAGCCAGTTGAAGGCGAGCTTCCCTCGGATGGCCTGGGTCGTCGCGGTGTCGCAGGGGGAGGACGAGTTGTTCGCCCCCGTGAGAGCGCAGGCCACGTCGCTGATGGTCGTGCTTGGACTGACCGTGATTGCCGTGCTGTTGTTCGCGTTGTGGTACTCGACCACGCTGGCCGCGCCGCCAGAACCGGAAGAGATGGACATGCACCTGGTCCGTCATCCCAGAGTGCACCGGATCGCGGAGCCGGAGGGAGAGCAGGAGCAGGAGCAGGAGCAGACGAAGGAAACGGTCTAGCGAGGCGGGCCTTCGACCGTCAAGGATCCCCGGTGACGACGCCCGCCTCGCGAGGCCAGGTGGCTGCGGGTATACTCCCCGCATGTCCAGACGGCCCGACCGGCGCCCATTCGCTCATCCCGGGATGGAGGCGCTGCTGTCGGGTCCGCACCGACGCTACAACCCGCTGCTCGATGAGTGGGTGCTCACCTCGCCGCAACGCCTTGCGCGTCCCTGGCAGGGGCAGGTCGAACCCGAGACCGGCCCGCGCGGCCCGGCGTACGACCCCGCCTGCTACCTGTGCCCGGGCAACGTCCGCGCGAACGGGGATCGTACGCCCGCCTACGCGAACACCTACGTGTTCGACAACGACTTCCCGGCGCTGGTGGGCGGCCCCGATCTGGGCGGCGTCACCGACGGGCTGCTGCGGGCGGCCGGCCAGCCGGGGCGGTGTCGCGTGCTCTGTTTCTCGCCTCGCCACGACGTGACGCTGGCGCAGATGACGGTGGACGAAATCGTCCCGGTCGTCGAGACGTGGGCTGCCGAGGTCGAGTGGCTGGCGGGGCGGGCCGGCATCCGCTACGTGCAGGTGTTCGAGAACAAGGGCGCGGCGATGGGCTGCAGCAACCCGCACCCCCACGGGCAGCTCTGGGCATCCCACCACCTGCCGACGATCCCCGGGCGGAAACTCGAGGCCCAGCAGCGTTACGTGGCGGCGCACGGCGCCGACCTGCTGGGAGACTATCTGACGCAGGAACTCGCGCGCGGCGAGCGCGTGGTGTGCCGCAACGACCACTGGGTGGCGCTCGTGCCGTTCTGGGCCGTCTGGCCGTTCGAGGCGATGCTGGTTCCGACGCGCCGGGTGGAGGACCTGCCGTCGCTGAACGGCGACGAGCGGCATGCCCTCGCCGACATCATCCGCCGGCTGACCGCGCGCTACGACAACCTGTTCGAGACGTCCTTCCCGTACTCGATGGGATTCCACGGTCGTCCGGCCGATGCCGACGCGCATCCCGGCTGCCGGCTGCACGCGGTCTACTACCCGCCGCTGCTGCGGTCGGCCACGGTTCGGAAGTTCCTGGTGGGCTACGAGATGACGGCCGAACCGCAGCGCGACCTCACCGCGGAGCAGGCGGCCGCGATGCTGCGCGCGCTGCCGGAGGTGCACTACGCGGGGAGGGCACGGTAGGCGCTCCCGGCGAGCGTCGCCGTGGTCCCGGCGGGCTCTGCCGCGAGCGGGCGAAGCCGGGTGCCGCCGGCCCGGCGCCCCGCACGCTGACGCGAAGGTCGCTACTCCGCTCTCAGCGCCAGCATCGGATCGACGCGCGTCGCGCGCCGCGCGGGCACCATGACCGCGAACAGCGACACCACGGCGATCAGCGCCGCGACCGTGGCGTAGGTCACCGGGTCCAGCGCGTCGACCCCGACGAGCAGCGAGTCGATACCGCTCCTGCCGAGGACCGCGAGCGCCAGCGCCAGCCCCATCCCGACCGTCAGGCCGCCGACGACCTGCCACGAGCCCTGCTTCAGCACCATGCCCAGGATGCGTCCGTTGTCGGCGCCGAGCGCCATCCGGACGCCGAACTCCTGCCGCCGCTGGTTCACCGCGAACGACATCACCCCGTAGATGCCCACGGCAGCCAGCAGGATGGCGATGCCGCCGAACATCGTGAACATCGACGCGATGATCCGGAACGCGGCGCCGGCGCTGTCGATGTGGAACCTCGGCGTGCCGGTGAAGTAGAGCGGCAGGTTCGCATCCACCTTGCTCACCTCGCGGCGCAGCGTCTTCAGCACGCTCTCGGCCTGCTGCCCCTGGTGCGGCTTCACCACGACCGTCGAGAACTGGTTGGCGGCAATCGTGGGCGGGGCCGCGCCGAACGCGGTCGCGTAGAAGGGCACGTAGAAGCCGGTGTCGTCGACGTTCGGGTTGTTGAAGGGGCCGATCATCCGAATCGTCGAGACGACGCCGACGATCGTGCGCCACGGGCCTGTACGGTCCGCTCTCGCCGTCGCCGGTCCGGAACCGGCGCCCGAGCGCGCTCTCGCTGCCGAAGTGCTTCTTCGCGAACGCGGCGTTCACGATCGCCACCGGCTGCTTCACGTCGCTGTCATCGTCGGTGAACGTTCGGCCCTCCAGCAGCTTCTGCCCGGTGACCTCGAAGAACGAGCCGGTCACCTGTTCGAAGTTGGCGTTCGGCCGGTCGCGCCGGGCTTTGTACACCTTCCCGTCGAGTTCGACCGGCCCGCTGCCGTCGAACACCATCCGCATCCGGCTGGTGAGGGCGACCGCCTGGAACTGGCCGGAGCCCCGGAGTTCGCGCAACAGGCGGTCGTAGAAGATCTTCCGCGCCTCCGGCGTGGGGTAGTCGCCTTCCATCAGCCCCATCCGCGCGGACATGAGCCCCTCGGTGTCGTACCCGTAGTCGAGGTCCTGCATCTTCAGGATGGATCGCAGCTGCAGCAGCGAGCCGATCAGCAGCACGCACGTGACGACGATCTGCATCACGACGAGGCCGCGCGAGATGAAGCCGACCCCGCGGCTGGTGCTGCCGCGCCCGCCCTCCCTGAGCACATTCACCACGCGCGCCCGCGAGGCCATCCAGGCCGGCAGGATGCCCGACATGAGCGCGGCCGCGGCCGTCGCCGCGACCGTGAACAGCAGCACGGGCGTGTCGAGCGTGAACGTCATCCACGAGGGTGGCGGGTTGTCGAGGTTGCGTACCGACGCCGACAGCCAGTCGGTGGACAGGTAGGCGAGCGCGACGCCCAGCACCGCGCCGGCGCCGGCCAGCAGCGAGCTTTCCGTGAGCATCTGGCGGATCAGCCGCCCGCGGGTGGCGCCGAGCGACGACCGCACCGCCAGCTCCCTGGCGCGGAGCGTCGCGCGGGCGAACTGCATGTTCATCACGTTGACGCAGGCGATCAACAGCACGCCCACGCAGAAGGCGAGCATCGTCCACATCATGCCGCGCAGCTGCGGCCCGGTGAACTGGTCGATGAGCGGCCGGACCTCCGCCGCGTTGAACGCCTTGTTGGTCTCCGGGTACGCCGCCGCGAACCGCTTCGCGAAGCCCGTGAACTCGACCTGCGCCTGCTCCATCGACACGCCGGGCCTCAGCACGCCCATGACCGACGGGCTGCTCGCCTGCGGATCGTTGCGCGGCCGCACCGGGAACTCGCTGTAGAGCGGGATCCACAACTGGTCGTTCGCCGGGAAGTCGAAGCCCTGGGGCATCACCCCGACGATCGTCGCCGGCTTGCCGTTCAGGCGGATGGAGCGGCCGAGGATGTCTTTCGCGCCGCCGAAGTCGCGCTGCCAGATGCCGTAGCCGATGATCGCCACCTTCTCGGCGCCTGGCCGGTTGTCCTCGGCGGTGAGGTTGCGGCCCATCGCCGGCTTCATCCCGAGCGCGCGCAGGAACGTGTCGCTGACGTAGGCCCCCGTGTATCGTCGGGCCTGGCCGTCCACGGTCATGTTCACCGTCGAGCCGCTCAGGTACGCCGTCATCAGCTCGAAGGACTTCTGCAGGGGCAGGTACTCCTCGAAATCCATCGAGTGCATCTGCTGGTTGACGCCGTTGACCGTCCGGCTGGCCGGGTCGACGAAGGCGACGGCGGCCAGCCGGTCCGCCGTCGGAAACGAGAACCCGCGGAGCATGATGCCGTTGACCATCGCGAACTGCGTGGCGACCGCGGCGATGCCCACCGCGAGGACGAAGGCCGCGAGGGCGCAGAAGCCTTTCTCCTTGATGAGCACGCGCAGGCCGATGCGAACGTCGCGGATGGTGTCTTCGGCAACCATGGGCAGGCTCCCGGCAAGTAGGGACGAGGGCGGCGCTGCAGATCGATACGCGCGGGGGCCGGGTTGGGTTCCACGGGGATGAGGAAGAGGGCTATGCTGAGATCTGGGCGTCGTTCACGGGCGCTGACAAGTAGGCACGAGGGACGAGGGACGGGGGAAGAGGGAAGAGGGAAGAGGGAAGAGGGAAGAGGGGCAGTTCAGAGACCGGAAACGGCTGACCTCGAGGAGGCAGGCATGAAGCGGATGCTGACGGCGTTGGGCTTGGCGACGGCAGTCGCCGTGGTTTCGGTGGCGGCGCAGGGCCCGGTGAAGGTGGAGTTGAAGGACCTGCAGGGCGCGTCGATTGGCACGGCCACGTTGACGCCCGCCGCGGGCGGCGGCGTCTCCATCGCGCTCGATCTCCAGAATCTGGCGCCTGGCGAGCACGCCTTTCACATCCACCAGGTGGCGAAGTGCGAGCCGCCGTTCGCCACCGCCGGCCCGCACTTCAACCCGGACGCGAAGAAGCACGGCCTTCAGAATCCGGACGGAGCGCACGCGGGCGACATGAGCAACATCACCGTCGGCGCCGACGGCACGGTCAAGGCCACCGTCGTCAACAAGCAGGTGACGCTCGGCCCGGGCCCCAACTCGGTGTTCGCCAACGGCGGGACGGCCATCGTGATTCACGCGAAGCCCGACGACATGAAGACCGACCCGGCCGGCAACGCCGGCGATCGGATCGCGTGCGGGGTGATTTCGAGGTAGGGCCCCGGGGGCTCGGGTGTCACTGTGTGGCCGGATGCGCACTTGAGGTAAACTGCCTGGGCCCCCAGGTTGTCACGTTGAGATGTGGATTGTCCGAGTCGCGCTCAGCCGTCCCTACACGTTCGTCGTCCTGGCGTTGGCGATCCTTCTGGTCGGGCCGCTCGCGATCCTCCGGACGCCCACGGACATCTTCCCGAACATCAACATCCCGGTGGCCGCCGTCATCTGGAGTTACGCCGGCCTCAACTCCGAAGAGCTGGCGAACCGGATCGTCTCGAACTTCGAACGGAGCGTGACCACCACCGTCAACGACATCGAGCACATCGAGTCGCAGACGCTTCGCGGGATCTCGATCGTCAAGATCTTCTTCCAGCCGAACGCGAAGATCGAGATGGCGATTGCCCAGGTGACCGCCATCTCGCAGTCCGTGCTCCGGCAGCTCCCGCCGGGGACCAACCCGCCCTTCATCCTGAGCTACAACGCGTCCACGGTCCCGGTGCTTCAGCTGGCGCTGTCGGGCCAGCGACTCTCCGAGCAGCAGCTCTACGATCTGGGCTCGAACTTCCTGCGGACGCAGCTGGCGACGGTCCAGGGGGCGTCGATTCCGCTCCCCTACGGCGGCAAGCAGGCGCAGATCCAGGTGGACCTCAACCTCGAGGCGCTGCAGGCGAAGGGGCTCGCGCCGCTGGACGTGGTGAACGCCATCGGCGCGCAGAACCTGATCCTGCCGGCGGGCACGTCGAAGATCGGCGGGATCGAGTACGACGTCGATCTGAATACGAGCCCGAAGACGGTGGCCGAGCTGAACGACCTGCCGATCAGGATGATGGGGCGGACGCCCATCTACGTCCGCGACGTCGCATACGTGCGGAACGGCTTCCCGCCCCAGACGAACATCGTGCACGTGGACGGCCAGCGGGCGGCGCTGCTGTCGGTGCTCAAGGCCGGCAATGCGTCAACGCTCGACATCATCGCCCGCGTGAAGGACGCGCTTCCGCGCATCAAGGCCGGGCTGCCGGCCGACCTCGAGATCCACGAACTGGCCGACCAGTCGCTGTTCGTGCGCGCCTCGATCGCAGGCGTCGTCCGCGAGGCGGTGATGGCCGCCGGGCTGACCGCGCTGCTCGTGCTCGTGCTGCTCGGCAGCTGGCGCAGCACGGTCATCATCGCGATCTCGATCCCGCTCTCGATCCTGGCGTCGATCATCGCCTTCAGCGCCGTCGGGGAGACGATCAACGTCATGACCCTGGGCGGCCTGGCGCTGGCCGTCGGCATCCTCGTGGACAACGGGATCGTCGCGATCGAGAACATCAACTGGAACCTCGAGCGCGGGAAGGCACTCGAGGCCGCGATCCTCGACGGCGCCGAGCAGATCACGGTGCCCACCTTCGTCTCCACGATCTGCATCTGCATCGTCTTCGTGCCGATGTTCTTCCTCACCGGCGTGGGCCGCTACCTCTTCGTGCCGATGGCCGAGGCCGTCGTCTTCGCCATGCTCGCGTCCTACGCGCTCTCGCGGACGCTGGTGCCGACGATGGCGAAGTACATGCTGCAGAGCCATGCAGAGCGGGACGCCGCGGCGGGCAGGAGCGGCAGGTTCGCCCGGGCGCAGGCGCGCGTGGACGAGCAGTTCGGGCGGTTGCGCGACTTCTACCGCCGGGTGCTCGAGCGCTGTGTGGCACGCCGGGCCGTGTTCGCCACCGTGTTCCTGGCCGCCTGCCTCGGGTCGCTCGGCCTCCTTGCATGGGTCGGGCAGGACTTCTTCCCGTCGGTGGACAGCGGCCAGTTCAAACTGCACCTGCGGGCGCCGACCGGCACCCGGATCGAGGAAACCGCGCTCCTGTGCGACCGCGTGCAGCAGGCGGTGAGAATCGCCATCCCGCGGCGCGAGATCGAGAGCGTCATCGACAACATCGGCCTGCCGTACAGCGGCCTGAACCTGGCCTACACGAACTCGTCGCCGATCGGACCTGGCGACGCCGACATCCTCGTCTCGCTGGCCGAGGGGCACCGCCCCACGGCGGGCTACGTGCGGCAGCTGCGTCTCGACCTGCCGAGGCAGTTCCCCGGCGTCCAGTTCACCTTCATCCCGGCCGACATCGTCAGCCAGATCCTCAGCTTCGGGCTGCCGGCGCCGATCGACGTGCAGGTGATCGGCAGGGACCTCGACGCGAACCGGCGGTTCGCGGCGTCACTCCGCGACCGCCTCTCGCAGGTGCCGGGCCTGGTGGACCTGCGGGTCCACCAGGCGTTCAACCAGCCGCAGCTGCACCTGACCGCCGACCGGACGCTGGCCGCGCAGACGGGATTCACCCAGAACGAGGTGGCGAGGAACCTGCTGATCTCGCTGAGCGGCAGCGGCCAGACCACGCCGACGTTCTGGCTGAACCCGGGAACGGGCGTCAGCTACTCGGTGGCCACGCAGGCGCCGCAGTACCTCATCGACTCGCTGCAGACGCTCGGCAACATCCCGATCTCGGGCGCCAGCGGCGCGCGGCCGCAGGTGCTGCAGGGGCTCGCCACGCTGCAGCGCGGCGCGGGCACCGCGGTGGTGTCGCACTACAACGTGCAGCCGGTGGTGGACATCTACGGCACCGTGCAGGGGCGCGACCTGGGCGGCGTGGCGCGCGACATGGCCCCGATCCTGGAGGATGCCAGGAAGCAGCTGCCCAGGGGCTCGCAGATCATCTCGCGCGGGCAGATCGAGACGATGAACACCTCGTTCGCGGGGCTGCTGGCCGGCCTGCTGCTCGCCATCGTCCTGGTGTACCTGCTGATCGTCGTCAACTTCCAGTCGTGGCTCGACCCATTCATCATCATCTCGGCGCTGCCGGCCGCCCTCGCCGGCATCGTCTGGACGCTGTTTGCGTGGAACACGACCATCAGCGTTCCGGCGCTGACCGGCGCCATCATGTGCGTGGGCGTGGCGACCGCCAACAGCATCCTCGTCGTCAGCTTTGCCAAGGACGAGGTGGCCGCGGGGCGCGACCCGATCGCGGCCGCGCTGGACGCGGGGACGTCGCGATTCCGCCCGGTGCTGATGACGGCGATGGCGATGATCGTCGGCATGATCCCGATGGCGCTCGGTTTCGGGGAGGGCGGCGAGCAGAACGCGCCGCTCGGCCGGGCGGTGATGGGCGGCCTGACGCTCGCGACCGTGGCGACGCTGTTCTTCGTGCCCGCGGTGTTCGCGCTGCTGCATCGCAGGCACGCGCCCATGGCCCCCGCAGGGGCCGGCGTGGGGATGGAGGAGGTCAGGTGATGCGGCGAGGAGATCGCCCCCGCTCGAACGGCGGCTTCGTCTCGCGGGGCCTCGTGGTCCTGCTGGTGGTGGCCGCGGTGGCGGGCGTCGTGGCTTGGCGGGGGATTGCCAATCGCGCCCGGGCGATGACGGCACTGGTGGCCGAAACCCGCGAGCTCAACACGCCGACGGTCGCCGTGACCAGTCCGAAGCCCGGCGCGCCCGACGAAGAACTGCAGTTGCCCGGCAGCCTGCAGGCGATAGCGGACGCCCCGATCTACGCACGCACGAACGGCTACCTGAAGCGACGGCTGGTCGACATCGGCGCGCGGGTCAAGGCCGGGCAGCTGCTGGCGGAAATCGACGCGCCCGAACTGGAGCTGCAGCTGCAGCAGGCGCAGTCGGACCTGGCGACCGCCGAGGCGAACCTGCGCCTCGCGCAGGTGACGGCGGATCGCTACAAGGAGCTGGTGAAGACCGACTCGGTGACGCAACAGGATGCGGACAACGTGGCGGGTGCGCTCGAGGCCCGCCGGACGGCGACGGACTCCGCACGGCACAACGTCCGTCGCCTCGAGCAGCTGCAGGCGTTCACGCAGATCTACGCGCCGATCGACGGCGTGGTCACGGTGCGCAATACCGACGTGGGCGCGCTGATCGACCCGGGTGCGTCGGGCGGGGCGGCGCGCGAGCTGTTCCACATCGCCTCGACCGGCCGCCTCCGCGTGTCGGTGAACGTGCCCGAGCGCTTCTCCCGCATCGCCCGCCCCGGGCTGGCCGCCGATCTCACCTTGGCCGAGTTCACCGGGCGGCGGTTCGCGGCGACGCTCGTGCGCTCGTCGGAAGCGATCGACGTGACGTCGCGCACCCTCCTGGTCGAGTTCGAGGTCGAGAACCCCAAGGAGGAACTGCTGCCCGGCGCGTTCGTCCAGGTGCACATCAAGCTGCCGAAGGCCGAGTCCACGCTGGTCCTTCCCGTGAACACGCTGATCTTCCGGGGAGACGGCGTGCGCGTGGCGGTCGTCGGCGCCGACGGCGCCGTCTCGATGGCGCCGGTCAAGCTCGGCCGCGACTTCGGCACCGAGGTCGAGGTGCTCGACGGGATCCCCCCCACGGCCAAGGTGGTCGTCAGCCCGCCCGACTCGCTCGTCGACCGCCAGAAGGTGAGAGTGTTCGAGAACGGCTCCGCCGACAGGCAAAAGGACGCCACGAAGTGAGGGCGTGCCGCTGCGTCCTGACCGCGCTCGCGGTGCTGGCGGCCGGCTGCGCCACGGGGCCGAAGTATTCGCCGCCGCAGACCCCCGTTCCCCCCGCGTTCAAGGAATCGGCCGACTGGAGTCCCGCCCGCCCCAACGACGAGGCGTCCAGGGGGGCGTGGTGGGAAGTGTTGCAGGACCCGCAGTTGAACGAGCTGGAGGCGCGCATCGACGTGTCGAACAACACGCTGCGCGCCGCGCAGGCGCAGTTCGACCAGGCAAGGGCCCTCGTGCGCGGAGCGCAGGCCGCACAGTACCCGCAGGTCGGCGTGGCAGCCACCGCAGCGGCCTACGGCGTCTCGGAGAACAAGCCGCTCCGCAACCCCACGTCGGCGACGCGCTACACCGACTACCTGCTGCGCTTCGACGCGTCGTACGAGCTGGATGTGTGGGGCCGCGTCCGATCCTCGGTGGCGGCGAGCAGAGCGGCCGCCGAGGCCAGCGCCGCCGACGTGGAGTCCGTGCGCCTGAGCCTGCACGCCGAGCTGGCTGCCAACTATCTGGCGCTCAGGGCGCTCGACGCGGAACGCAACATCCTCCTCGAAAGCGTGGCCGCTTACGAGAAGGCGCTCGACCTGACGCGCAATCGGTACAAGGGCGGCGTGGCGACCGGGCTGGACGTCGCGCAGGCGGAAACGCAGCTCGAGGCCACGCGCGCGCAGGCGATCGACATCCAGGCGCGCCGCGCGTACGTCGAGCACGCCATCGCCGTGCTGGTGGGCCTGCCCGCATCGACGTTCGCCATCGAGCCGTTGCCGCTGGCGGGTGACCCTCCCCCGGTGCCTCCGGGCCTGCCGGCAACCCTGCTGGAGCGGCGGCCGGACATCGCCGCGGCCGAACGCCGGATGGCGGCGGCGAACGCCCAGATCGGCGTGGCCAGAGCCGCCTTCTTTCCCGCGATCACGCTGACGGGCACCGCCGGGGTCGAGAGCGCGGCGCTCTCGACCCTGTTGAGCGGCCCAAGCGCGTTCTGGACCGCGGCCCCGGCCGTGGCGTCGCTGCTGTTCGACGGCGGCCGGCGCCGGGCGGTGTCCGACCAGGCAACGGCCGGTTACGAACGTACCGTCTCGCTCTACCGGGAGGCCACGCTCGTCGCGTTCAGGGAAGTCGAAGACCAACTGGCCACGCTGCGGGTGCTGGAGCAGGAGGCCACCGTGCAGCGCGCCGCGCTCGACGCGGCGGAGCGCGCGCTCACGATGTCGACCAATCGCTACAAGGGCGGGATTGCGACCTACCTCGAGGTGGTGATCGCGCAGAACGCGGTGCTGACCAATCGCCGGGCCGCCGTGAACATCCTCGGCCGGCGGATGACGGCGAGCGTGCTCCTCATCAAGGCGCTGGGCGGCGGCTGGTCGTAGGGCCGTCGAGCGCTCGCGCCGCCGCGGGTGGTCAGCCCTTCCTCATCGCCTCGCGCATCCGTCCGCCGATCATCTGCCCGCCGAAGAACGCCCCGACCAGCACGGGGAACGTGCTCAACCGCCAGCCGAGGCCGGCGCCGAGCCGCAACGCGACGATGAGCGGAACCGGCGCGTGGACCGCGAGGAACCACCGGGGGGAGAACTTGCGGACGCCGGCACGCCAGAAGCCGAACGGGAGGTTCAGGGCGAGCGTCAGCGCGGCGACAGTGCCCAACCGTGTCCAGTCGATGCTGCTCATGCGCGCCAGCTCGCCTTCCCGACGCTCGCCCGGACGGCCCGCCTCGAACAGGCGCCCGCGACGGGCACGTGGGTGACGTCCCGCGCCGGCCGCGAATCGACGTACACAATCAGCAACCCGACGGCCGCGCCGGCGGCGAGACGCGCCTTTTGCATGCGGAGTGATCCTCGAACAGCAGGTGAAGTCGGCGTGAACCTCCCTGCAGTGTAGCGGATCTGCGGGCGCCGGTCGACAGGCCGCGGCGGCGGCCGCCCGCGGACGGCGCGCTTCCCACCACGATTGCGGGGCGCCTGAAAGCGCTCTCCATGCAGAATGTAAAATATCTCCTTCCGCCGTCTTGACCTGTCTACCGCTGCAGGGTTGAAGCTGGGTTCAGCGCATGTTGACCGTCACTCGACTCGCCAGACGCTGCGGCCTGAGCCGCAGCACGGTGCTGTACTACGAATCGGTGGGGTTGCTGCGGGCGAGCGGCCGATCGCCGGGCAACTACCGCGAGTACAGCGAGAGGGACGTCGAGCGGCTGCGTCAGATCTGCGCCTACCGGCACGTGGGCCTGAGCCTGGCCGACATCAGGTCGGTCATCGGCGCGGCCTCCAGCGACGCCGCCGCGGTGCTCGGACGGCGGCTGCTGGAGTTGGACCGCGAGATCGAAGCGCTGCGCGATCATCAGCGCGGGATCCTCAGGCTGCTCGGCCACGAGAGCTTCAGGAGGAACCAGATGGTGACGAAGGACAAGTGGGTGGCGATCATGAAGGGGAGCGGGTTCACCGAGGCGCAGATGCACGCCTGGCACGTCGAATTCGAGCGGTCCGCGCCCGACGAACACCAGGAGTTCCTCGAGTTCCTGCACATTCCGGCCGAGGAGATTCGCCGGATCCGCGACTTCTCGAAGAAGGGCGCGGGAAAGTAGGAGGGCCCTGCCCGCCCGGCGGCCTGCGGCGTTCGGCTGGCGGCCGTGTCCCGCGTGACACGGTCGCCGGCCGTCGGTCGCCTGCCGCAGGTAGCGAGTCGCAGGCCGCAAGCCCGGCCTGCCGGCTCCCCGCGCGCACGCGGCAGTCCGACTGCCCTGGTTACTTGCGATAATCCAGCGGCGGCCTGCGATCGCCCAGCTTGAACGTGTAGATGGCGCCGTCGCGCCGCTTGTCGAACTCGGCGCGCGCTCTCGCCAGGTGCTCGGGGTTGCCGAACAGGTCCAGCCCGGTCAGCGCCATCGTCTTGGCGGCGACCATCATCCCCTTCAATCCGATCGACATCCCGTCGCACGCGACGGCCTGCCACGTGTGCGCCGGTGTGCCAGGCACCCACGTGGCCGTGGTGATCTCCGTGGTGGGCACCTTCCAGCTCACGTCGCCCAGGTCCGTCGACGCGGGCGTGAGCGTCGTCGAGATCGGCTGCACCTGCTCCTCGGAACCGAGCGGCTTCAGTGGCCCCTCGAGCGACTTCCGCAGGGTTTCCGCGAAGGCGCGCTCCTCGGCGCTGTACCTGACGCCGCCCACCTCGACCATGTTCTGCCGCTGAAGGTCGGCGAGGTAGGTGTTCGGCAGGATGTTGTAGCTGGCGCTCTCCATCTCGTAGTCCATGGTGGTGCCGGTGCCGAGCGCCGCGCCCTTCGCGGCATCCACGATCCGCTGCCAGATGCCGTCGAGCACGCGCATGTCGGGGTTCCGCGCGGCGTACTCGACCTCCGCGAAGTCCGGGACGATGTTCACGGCGGCGCCGCCCTTGGTGATGATCGTCGCTCGGGCCGTTCAAGACGTCTACGTCCCGCGCTTCGCGGGACCAGCCAACAGCGTTTCTAGGTCTAGCGAGGCGGGCGTCGGCGCCGGACATGCTTGGCGGTCCGAGGCCCGCCTCGCTAGCCCTTGGCGCCGCCGCCTTCCTCGGCCGGCGTGCCGTAGAAGCGCGCCGTGCCGGCGTGGCCGCTCGACGCCAGCCACTCCTTGATTGCGACGGCGGCCGCCGCGGAGCCCGTTCCGAGGAGGTTGTGCCCGCAGCCGTGACCGGGGCCGCCGTCCTGCAGCACCTTTCGCTCCGGGACCGCGTCCTGGGACAGGCCGGGCAGCGCGTCGAACTCGCCGATGAAGGCGATGACCGGCCTTCCGCTGCCGTAGCTCGCCACGAACGCCGTGGGGATGTCGGCGACGCCGGCCTTCACGCTGAAGCCGGCGGCGGTCAGCGTCTGCTGCAGCAGCGCGCTGCTGTGCAGTTCCTGGTAGCCGACTTCCGGGGACCTCCGAATCTCGAGCGCGACGCCGCCGTACGCGTCGCGCTTCGCGTCGATGCTCTCGAGCATGCGGGTGCGCGCGTCCGGCGACTGCGCGCCCACCCCGACGACACCGCCGCCGGCAGAGGCGAGGAGGAACACGGCCGCGGCGGCCACTGACACGAACGGGCTGCGCTGTTGCATGGAGACCATGGTACAGGTTCTCGTCAATCCTCGGGCGCCTCTCCCGCCGGCGCCATCTTCACCAGGCGCGGGTCGAAGCGGGCGAGCGCGTCCACCAGCGTCCGCTGCGCGGCCATCACTTCGTCGATATCCTTGTAGGCCATCGGCACTTCGTCGAGGCCGGCCGAGAGCAGCGTCACCTGGCGCTCGTGCAGGACCCGCTGCGCGTCGGCCCACGTGAACTGCGCCCTGGCCCTCGTCCGGCTCATCCTGCGGCCAGCCCCGTGCGACGCGGAGAGGAGAGACGCCTCGGAGCCCTTGCCGCGAACGACGTAGCCGGGGGCCGCCATCGAGCCCGGGATGATGCCGACCACCCCGGCGCCGGCCGGCGTCGCGCCCTTGCGGTGGACGATGACCTCGCGGGTCGTGCCGTCGGGGAGGACGTGCGTTTCGCGCCACGCGAAGTTGTGGTGGTTCTCGACGTCGAGCCGCACCGACGCGCCGAGCGCCCGCGCGATGTGGGCGTGGATCAGTTGGTGGTTGGCCGCCGCGTACCGCCCCATCAACTCCATGGCCGCCCAGTACTCCCGGCCCTCGTCGCCCGCCAGGTCGAGCCATGCCAGGTGCGCCAGTTCGTTCGGCAGTTCCGGGTGCCTCGTGCGGGCCCGGCGGCTGTAGTGTTGCGCGACGGCGTTGCCCGCGCCGCGGCTCCCGGAGTGGCTGAGCAGCGCCAGGTATTCGCCTGCCGGGAGCCCGAGCGACGGGTCGCGCACCGTGAGCACGCCGAACTCGACGAAGTGGTTGCCGCTGCCGCTCGTGCCGAGCTGCGACCAGGCGCGATCCTTCTGCGCCGCGGCGACCTTGGAGACGCCCCAGTCCTCGTCCATGACCGGGTGCTGGCGCCGGCCGCGGAACGACGCGCCGATGCCGAACCGCGTTTCGGCCTCGAGGGCGGAGACCAGCTCGCGCTGCCGGGTTGCGAGATCGCTCACCGGGCGGTCGAGCACCGTCAGCTTCATGCGGCAGGCAATGTCGACGCCGACCGCGTAAGGGATGACCGCCTCGGCGGTGGCCAGCACGCCGCCGATGGGCAGGCCGTAGCCCTGGTGGGCGTCCGGCATCAGCGCGCCTGCCACCGCCACCGGCAGCTGACACGCGTTGCGCATCTGCTGGAGGGCGCCCTCTTCGAGCCCTGCGCCGAAGATCCGGCACGGGGCGGGCGTGTCACGACCCCGCCACCTCTCGCTCCTCGCGCGCTTCTGGTGTGTCATGACGCTCCACTGGCGAGTCCCGATCCCCGCTGCCGGCGCCGGCGAATCCTGATGCCGGCCGCCACGGCGAGGACGGCCGCGAGCGCGAGTGCGCCCGCGGCGCCCACGCGCGTCGATCCGCTCCAACCGTCTTCCGGCGCGTCGGGGCTCGTCAAGTCGGACGAGACGACGAACGACAGTGCGTCCTCCAATCGCTCGATGGCCTGCGTGTGCGCCTTCATGTCCTCTGAAAGCACGGCATCGGCGAGCGACCTGTAGTCGAACGCCAGCCGCATCTCCTTGCCCGAGGCGCTCAACGCCGCGTTGAACGTGAACGCCCGGTCGGCAATCGTCTCGCCGTAGCGGCCCAGGTGGAACGCCGAGTTGGCGCGCAGCACGATCTCGTGCCGGACGTGCACCGGGTGCGGGACGGCGAGCGGCGTCGCCCGTGTCGCGGCGACGCGGGTGGGCAGGTGGTTCTCGATCTCCCAGCCGTGGAGGTCGCGCCTGCCGTTCTTCCAGAACGAGGCCAGTTCGTACGATTCCGAAACGGTGAGCACGTTGCGGGCCCGGTCGTCTCGAACCACCGGCGCGCCGATCGCCGTGATGTCCGGGAAGTCGGGTGCGTAATCCTCCAGGTAGCTCTTCGCCAGTTCCTGCGCCGGGGTGGACGCCAGGTGGCTGCGCATGCCGTCGGCTTCCGTGCGGCGGAACGTGGTGACGGCATCCAGCCGGGCCGGCGAGCCCGGGCGGCCCACGGTGAACGTTTCCCTCAGCACGATGGAGGGTTCGCGAGTGTCGGGGACGGGAATCGCCGTCAGGCCCCGCGTGCCGGGCCGGAGCACGAGCGCCCGCTCGAACTCCGGCGGGTCGCGGTCCTCGAGGGCCCCTCCCATGTCCGACTCGGTCGCGTCGATCCAGATGGTCCGGCCGTCGACGACCGCCTGGACGATGGCGTGATCGAACGCGAACGGGGAGGGCTGCGCGGTGTCGAGGCCGTGGCGCCGCTCCGTGTCCACCAGCGCGGGCACCGCCTCGATGCCCAGCTCGCGCAGCAGCGCGACGAGTAGCAAAGACTTGTCCTTGCAGTCCCCGAAGCGCTGCCGCAGCACCTGGTCGGGCGGGTGCGGCTGGTGGCTGCTTGGCCCCATCTCGATTCCGAGGTAGCGCACCTCGTCTTGTACGAAGCGGGTCGCTTCGAGGGCCGCGGCGCGGGCGCCGCCGGGGACGGCGCGACAGCGATCCGCGAGCTGCCTGACGCCGGGCGACGGCCGCAGCTGATCCTCGAACAGGCCGCGCGCCCAGTCGGCAACCTCCGCCCACGAGCCGAACGTGCTCACTTCGATGCGCGGGTCCGGGTCGAACCACCCGGGCTCGTCCTCGTCGGCGACCGACGCGGGGACGTCGCTGGCCGTCCAGGTGTAGCTGCGCCACCCTCCCGACGTCTCCACCAGGGGCGCAGCCGACGTGTTGCGCGGCGTGACGTTCAACGTCGTTCGGGAAGGCACGTGTATCACGTGCCGAACCAGCCGGACCGGGGCGTCGTAGGCCAGGGGCAGCTCGTCGTCGAACCCGTCGCCGACGATTGGGTTCGCGCCCTCGAGCGAATAGGCGTAGTCGAGGGTGTCGCCTGGGCGCAGGTCCCGCAGGAAGACGACCGCGGTCAATTCACCGCTGTAGATCTGTTCGTCGAGGCTGCGTTCCTGCTGGATCACGCGCACGTCGGACGGGCGGAAGGAGAAGACGTCCTTGCCGCCGCGAAGCAGCCGCACGTGGTGGATCACCAGCCGCTCGAACGAGGGGTCGAAGCGCAGCTGGATCTCGGATGCGTTCTGCACGCCCGCCGTCGAAAGGGCGGTCCACGCGTAGCGCCGGTAGTCGGTGGTCGGCGCGCCCACGCGCACCTGGTGATCGACGAGCAGGTAGAGGCGCCCCGAATCGGCAGCCGCCCTCAGCGGCGTGTCGGCTGCCGGCAGCGCCTGGGTCCGCACCCAGGAAGGCGGCGGCGCAACCGTCCACGTTCGTCCTGCCGGCTGTGACAGGGCTGACGGCGGCGCGATCAGCAGGCAGAGGGCCACGCCGGCGAGCGCGGCGGGCACGCGGCGCGAACGGGCCGGCGACGGCCCGCGGTGCGGATGGGTATCGGACTGGAGCATCATGGTCGGTTGATATGATATCTTTCTAGGTTATCCCCCCCGCTTGAGCCGGCCCCTCCAGCCCGGCGACCAGGGCTGTTCTCGACACGTTCGAATGATATCGAGGATTGGATGAATACAGATCTCGTGATTGGCATGGCCGGATCGGGCGGCGACGGCGTCGTCTCGGCCGGCGACTCGCTGATGACGGCGCTGGCGCTCGCGGGCTACCACGCCATGCTCACCAAGAGCTTCGGGCCGCAGATTCGCGGCGGCGAGTCGTCGTTCCGCATGCGCGTGTCCACGTCGCCCGTGCTCGGCCCCGGCGGGGCGCTCGACGTGGCCGTGGCGCTCAACTGGGACGACTTCCTCAAGTTCGGTTCGGAACTCGCCATCGACGGCCACTCCGTCGTCATCTACGACTCGAACACCCGCGTGGCGCCCGACCAGATCCCGGTGGCCGGCGTGAAGCCGGCCGAAGTCGTCCCCGTGGCCATCGAGGCGATGGCCAAGGAGGCCGGCGGATCCGAGAAGGCCAAGAACACGGTGGTCCTCGGCCTGATGGCGGGCTACTTCGGCCTCGCGCCCCAGCACATCCGCGCCGGCCTGCGCAAGCGCTTCGCCAAGAAGGGCGAAGAGATCATGGCGCGCAACGAGCGCGCGTTCGAGGCCGGCCTGGCCTACGCGCTGGCGAATCCGCTCGAGTCGGAGCGGACGCTCGCGCCGCTGCCCGAGGGCACGCCGGCCAAGATGGTGGCGGACGGGAACGATCTCTGCGCGGCGGCGGCCATCTTCTCGGGTTGCCAGTTCTTCGGCGGCTATCCGATCACGCCCTCCTCGGAGATCATGCACTTCTTCAACCGCCACGTCTGGAAGTACGGCGGCTCGATGCTGCAGTGCGAGGACGAGATTGCGGGCGTCGGCGCCTGCGTCGGCGCGAGCTTTGCCGGCAAGAAGGTGCTGACGGCCACCAGCGGCCCCGGAATGTCGCTCAAGACGGAGATGATCGGCCTGGCGACGATCAGCGAACTGCCGCTCGTCGTCGTCAACGTGCAGCGCGGCGGGCCGTCCACGGGCATCCCGACCAAGAGCGAGCAGTCGGACCTCTACCAGGCGGCGTTCTCCGCGCACGGCGACGCGCCGCGCCCCGTGCTGGCGCCGATCAACGTGGCCGACACGTTCCCGGTGACGGTGGAGGCGTTCAACATCGCGGAGCGGTACCAGACGCCGGTCATCATCCTGTCGGACCAGGAGATCGGGCAGCGCAAGGAGGCGATCGACCGGCCGGTGACCGAGGGCGTCGTGGTGGAGGATCGTCGCGCGCCCGGCGCCGAGGAACTGGAGCACTACGTTCGGTACAAGATCACCGACTCGGGCGTGAGCCCGATCAGCCATCCCGGCATGAAGGGCGGCAACTACCTCGCGTCGGGCATCGAGCACACCGAGAGCGGCGCGCCGACGGCGAGCGGGTCCATCCACGCGAAGATGAACGAGAAGCGGCAGCGCAAGCTGACGCCGCTGAAGGCGCGCAAGGACCTGTTCGTCACGAAGGGGGCCTCCAACGCCCCGTTGGCCCTGATCTCGTGGGGCTCCACCTCGGGCATCGCGCTCGAGGCGTTCGCATTGGCCTCGCAGTCCGGCCTGCGGGTGAAGCTGCTGGTGCCGCGGCTGCTGTTCCCGGTCGCCGAAGAGGTCTACAGCGAGTTCTTCCGCTCGGTGAAGGGCGGGCTGGTCGTGGAGCAGTCGCACCAGGGACAGCTCTACCGCATCATCCGGATGTACGTGAACGTCCCTGACGGCGTGGAGTCGTTTGCGAGGAGCGGGTCGAACCCGTTCAGCCCCGCCGAGATCGTCGAGCGGCTGCGGGGCCAGGCCCGCGCGATTCTCGAGAAGCCGCACGAAGTGAACCAGGTCGGATGAGGCCTTGAGGGGCAGGCGTCCAGCCGGCCCACGTGACACAACCGCGGGCGCGAGCCCGATTCGAGACGTGCGAGGGATTCCGATGGCGACAACCACCCTGTCACCCGACGCCAGCATCTACCAGGCGAAGGACTATCGCAGCGACCTGAAGCCGATCTGGTGCCCCGGGTGCGGCGACTTCGGCGTGGTGCAGGCGATCTACCGCGCGCTGGCGGCGGTCGGCCGGCCGCCGCACGAGATCGCGTTCATCTCGGGCATCGGGTGCTCGAGCCGCATCCCGGGCTACACGACCGCATACGGGTTCAACACCGTCCACGGGCGGGCGCTCCCCATCGCGCAGGGGATCAAGCTCGCGAATCCCGAGCTGCTGGTGCTGTGCGCCGGCGGCGACGGCGACGGCTTCTCGATTGGCGGCGGCCACGTGGCGCACGCCGTCCGCCGCAACATCGACCTGACCTACATCATCATGGACAACCAGATCTACGGCCTGACCAAGGGGCAGCTTTCCCCGACGTCGCCGCGAGGTCTGAAGACGGCGTCGAGCACCTACGGGTCGATGGAAGATCCGGTGAACCCGCTCCTCTACGTGCTCGGCTACGGCTGCCGCTTCGTCGCGCAGGGCACGCCGGCCGACATGGCGCAGTTGGCCGCGCTCATCGAGGAAGGCATACGCTTCCCGGGCTTCGCGTTCATCAACGTGCAGTCGCCGTGCGTCACCTACGGCGAGGAAGAGGCGCAGCTGAAGGCGCTGAAGGCCAAGATGCAGACGCTCGACTCGCTCGGCCACGACCCGGCCGACCGCATCAAGGCGATGGACCGCGCCCAGCACTACGGGACGGACGTCTACACCGGCGTGTTCTACCGCGACCCGCAGCCGCCGCCGCCCTACGGCGAGTACGTGGCGGAACGCCAGGCCGCGATGGGCCCGACGCCGGCCCGCGAGCAGATCCTCGACGTCTTCAAGCCGGCGCAGTAGGACGCGTGTCCGGCTGGCGACTCGCGACCTCCTGGCTGCCGCGAGGGCCGCGTCGGACGTGACCGCCGCGTGCGCGTGGATCACGGCGGCCCGAGGCCGCCGCGGTCCACGACTCGACGCCGTTGCTTCACTTGTGCGGGTTGGAGCCTCCGAGCACGCGGTGCTCGTGGTCGGTCGGGGTATTCAGCACGAGATACCCGTCCGCTCCCGGGAACCAGAGCTCCGACAGCAGGAACTTGCCGCCGACCTTGTCGAAGACCAGCTCCGGGTCGGGATCCTTGTCATGGCGTCCGAGCCGGGTGATGACCGTCATGATGACGGGCGTTCCCTGGCCTGACACCGGCCGAACGATGGCCCTCTCGCGGGTTGCCTCGATGTCGTAGGCGCCGGCCTGGTACGGCTGGCCTCCGGCGTCGAATGCGAAGTCGATGTTCACCCGCGCACGGTCCTGGGCGTGCGCCGCCGCGGGGGCGATCATGAACGCGACGGCAAATGCCGCGACCACGCTGCCGACGCGCATGGTCCGGCCGATGGCATGGGCTTCGATCAAGTGACGCATAAGGGGACCTTTCTCGACCGGGCATTCGCCCGTTCGTTGCTGTTGCCTGCACTGCGCCCGAGGGTGAATCCCGTCCAGGCCAAAGCAAAACAGCTGCCAAGCCCAGCCGTGTAGCGCGGATGGGGTGCCCGCGATCTCGATTCGCGAAAACATCGAGTGACGGGCCGCGGCCGCATGGCCCGCCGGACTACGGCTTCTCAGGCGCCTTACGCATCAGGCAGCCTCACTGGCAGGCGCGTATCGTCCCGCCCGAGTGCTGTCGCGAAACCCGACAGTCGCGCTCGAGCGGCTCCGCCTCCGCGGCCTCATCGTCCGCCGGCCACCGCCTTCTCCAGGCGGTACATGAACTCCAGGCCGTCGAAGAACGCCCACACCGCCATGCGTTCGTCCCTTCCGTGCGCCCGGACGTCGTCGATGTCGTCGAACAGCCCCGACACGCCGTACACCGGGATGCCCGCGCGCCTGAGGTACAAGCCGTCGGTCGCGCCGGTGGACATGACGGGCAGCACCGGCACGCCGGGCCACATGTCCGACGTGACGCTCTCGACCGCGCGCACGACGTCGGGCCGAAGCGGCGAGGCGGGCGAGGGGCGAGGTTGGTCGACGGGCGTGACGGAGATAGACGGGTCCGCCAGCACCCGGACCAGCGAAGCCCGCACGTCGTCCGGTGAATCCTCCGGGAGGATGCGGCAGTTGACGAGGGCTCGGGCCTTTTGCGGCAGCGCGTTGTCCGCGTGACCACCCTCGAGCCGGGTGGCGACGCAGGTCGTGCGCATCAGCGAGTTGTAGTACGGCGACGATGCGGCCAGCCTGGCGGCCGCTGCGGCGTCGGGGGCCTGGGCGGCCACGGCCCGCATGTCTGCCGCGACGGCGCCTTTCTCGATGCCCGCCATCCGCTCGAAGAAGGTGCGCGTGGTGTCGTTCAGGCGGACCGGGAACTCGAATGCACCCAGGCGGGAGAGGCCCTGCGCGAGATGGTAGATCGCGTTGTCCTTGACTGGCAGCGAGCTGTGCCCTCCCTTGTTCCTCGTCTCGAGCCAGAAGCTGAGATACACCTTCTCGCTGGTCTGCAGTTCGTTGGCGATCTTCACGCCGTTCTTCAGTTCGCCGCCTCCGCCGTCGGTGTTGAGGCAGAACTCCGCGTCGATCAAGTCCTTGCGGTTCTGCAGCAGCCATTCCACGCCGTTGGCGGTTCCGGCCTCTTCGTCGGCCGTCAGCGCCACGATGAGATCGCGATCCGGGCGGTAGCCGTCCTGCTTGAGCCGGATCAAGTCCGCCGCCAGCACGGCCGCTCCCGACTTGATGTCGTTCGTGCCGCGCCCGTAGAAGTAGCCGTCGCGTTCGAGGAACACGAAGGGATCGAACGACCAGTCCTCCCGCCGCGCTTCGACGACGTCGAGATGGGCGAGGAGCAGGACGGGCCTGCGGACGCCCGTGCCTCGCAGCCGCGCCACCACGTTCATCTTCTTCGGAGAAGGCCCGACCACCTCGACGTCGCCGGCGGGGAAGCCGGCCGCCCTGAACCTGGCGGCCATCGCCTCGGCGGCCTTGGTGCAGTCGCCGGTCGAATCGGTGGTGTTGATTTCGATCAGTTCCTTGAAGATGTCGCGGGCCAACTGCTGGTGCGCGTTCAGCGCGCCGCCGGGTCCCTGCGCGGCGTGCAGCGGGGCTGCGGCGGCCAGCATCACCAGCACGGCGAGGCTGCAGACGTGTCGCATCGAGATGTCTCCTATCCCACCACCATCCTGACAGCAACCTCTGCCAGGAGCAAGGGCGCGGCCGCGCCAGCCGCGCCAGGCGTCTTCCAGGGCCGGGATGGTGATGGATGAGGCACGTCTGCGATCGGGCCCTTCCCTGGAAGCTGCGCGGCGAGTCGCGGTTCGACGGGGGCAGCAGGCTGACGGTCTGCGCGGCGGACTGCATTGCGGCGCGACACTGGCACCCACCTGGGGTCGGAATCGCGGTCTCTCATTTAGGCGGGCCGCAGGCTGCACCTCGCAGGCCGCGAGCCGATCGAGGCCCAGTCGTCTTCCGGAGTCAGGTACTCGGCGATCCGGTCGTCCGGGTAGCAGTAGAGCCAGCGCTCGCCCGGCTCGGCCGACGCGATCACGGGATGCGACGCGCTGGCGGCGTGCTTGCTGGCGTGGCGGTTCGGAGAGGAATCGCAGCACAGTGTCAGGCCGCAGGTTTGGCAGGTGCGCAGGTGGACCCACCGGTCACCCGTCTTGACGCACTCCTGGCAGACGCGGCGACCGGGATGTTTGACCTCATGGATGACGTTGATGTGTTCGCAGCCGTTCGTCATGATTGGAGTACATGCCAGGATCGGACCATCACCATGAGTGTGCGACACGAACAGTGGCCCGCATTGCCGTACGACGAGTGGAAGGACACCTACGCCACGCTGCACATGTGGACGCAGGTCGTCGGGAAGGTGGCGCTGGCCGCCGCGCCGGCCATCAATCACTGTTGGGGAATCGCGCTGCACGTCACGCCGCGCGGGCTCTCGACGCCGCCGCTCCCCTACGGTGAGCGGTCGTTCTCGCTCGAGTTCGACTTCATCGACCACCTGCTGCGCGTCCTGACGTCGGATGGAGACGTACGAAGCGTCCGACTGGCGCCGCGCTCGGTGGCCGACTTCTACCGGGAGGTCAGGGAGACGCTGCGCGAGCTGCGGCTCGACGTGAAGATCTGGTCGATGCCGGTGGAGGTTCCCTCCCCGGTTCGCTTCGAGGAGGACGTGCAGCATCACGCCTACGAGCCGTCGCAGGCCCGCCGGTTCTGGGAGGTGCTCGTGCAGGCCGAGCGCGTGTTCACGGCATCCCGGTGCGGGTTCGTGGGAAAGTGCAGCCCGGTGAACTTCTTCTGGGGCAGCTTCGACCTGGCCATCACCCGCTTCTCGGGCCGCCCCGCGCCTCGCCGCGAGGGGCCAGCGTTCCAGCGGGACGCCTACTCGCACGAGGTGATCAGCCACGGCTTCTGGCCGGGCAGCGCCCCGGTGCTCGAACCGGCGTTCTACGCGTACGCGGTGCCTCCGCCGCCCGGCTTGAGCGACGCGACGGTGCGGCCCGACGCCGCCTTCTTCCACCGGGAACTCGGGGAGTTCATCCTGCCCTACGAGGCGGTGAGGACCGCGCCCTCACCCGACCAGGCGCTGCTCGACTTCATCGACAGCACCTACCGGGAGGCGGCCACGCTGGCGCGCTGGGACCGCGCGTCGCTCGAGACCGCCGCGGGCTGAACACCAAGACCGCGATTCTCGGTCGACCGCCACAGGGCGCGCCACGCGCCCGGTACTACCAGGTCCCGGTGAGCAGGTTCCTCGGAAACCAGATGAGGAACCACAGGACCGCGCCTGCCGCGTAGGTGAAGACGACGCCGCGCGGGAACTGGCCGAGGAAGACGGCGGCCAGCACGCACAGGCTTGGAAGGCCGATCAGCATGTAGTACGGGTACGTGATGCGCCACTGCGCGAGCGCGACGAAGAACACGAACGACACGAGGAACAGCAGCACGTGGAGCGTCGCGTTCGGATCCTTGCGCCTCACGCGCGGCATCGCGAAGGGCACCGCCAGCCAGACGAGGAGGACGACGACGAGGTTCGGCTGGCCGTAGTACTGGATGAGGTAGCGCTTCATCCCGTTTCCGACGTCGGTGAACGAGAGCAGGTAGCCGCTCGGAATGAACCCCGAGAACCACTGGAACGGCTGAACGGCGTCGGACGCCGGGGGCGCGGCGATGGCCTGGTTGTGCCGGAGCATGTGCGCCACGTGGTGGAACGAGGTGGGGAAGGCGTGGTAGGCGGAGTCGAAGGCCTGCAGCCCTCCCATGAACACCACCAGCGCCGACACCGAAACGAAGAACCCCACCTCCCCGGCGCGCCCGAGGGCCTCCCGCGAGAGCGCTTTCCGCGATTGCAGCAGCGCGAACAGGGGGAGGACGGCCAGCAGGAGGACCGTCATCTCCTTCGCCAGCATCGACAGCCCGACGACCGCGCCCGTCCAGACCCATTCGCCGCGGACGAACAGCAGCAGCGCCAGCAGGGCGAGCGAGATCGAGACGATGTCCAGCATGGCGATCGACGAGTGGACGAACCACAGCGTCTCGGCGCTCAGGAGGAACGCGGCGAGAAGCGCCGTTCTCCTGTCCGCGAGCGTCCGCGTCAGCACGTAGAGGACCCAGACGGCCAGCGTCCCGAACAGGATGCTGGGGAGCCGCCAGGCGAACGTCACGTCGCCGAACAGCTTGATCGCGAGCGCGATTAGCAGCTTGGCGAGCGGCGGGTGCTCGAGGTTGGTGGCGATGCCGAGCAGGAGGTTCCGCGCGGCGGGCACGTAGTACGCCTCGTCGAAGATGAAGGCGTTGTTCGGCAGGTTCGCGATGGCGAGGTGGGCGCCGAGGACCGCCGCGACCAGCAGGCCGGCGCAGCCGTCGTAGAAGCGCGAGGAGGCGCCCACCGGCGGTTGGGGAACCGCGAGCGGGCCGGGCGCATCGGTGTTCGGGGTCATCGTCGCGGCGGCTGGATCACGGTCCCCGGGATCAGCACTGGAAGCGGCGGCCCGGGATGCTGGCGTCGCCAGGCGGCCCATCCGAGGGAGGCGCCGACGCCGGCCAGCACCACCACGATCAGGACCGCCAGCTTCTTCCACTCTCCGCGCCGATGATGCGCCGGCCTCGGCAACTCGTTCATCGGCGGGGCGTCATGGGTGCGTCACGGTGATCGTATACGGCACCGTGGCGGTGAGAAAGCCCACGTCGTAGATGCGCACGCAGACGTTTCCGGCCGCCTGCGTGCCGCCGACGATCGCCGTTCCGGCGACGGCCGCGTCGTTGGTGATGGCCAGCACGCAGCTCGCGTTCGTCCAGTTTCCGAGGGCCAGGCCGACCGTCGCGCCGGTGTCGCCCACCGAGGTCAGCGTCGCGGTGATCGTCCCCGCCCCGGCCGCGAACGCGTAACTGGCCGCGCCGTTGGGATTCAGGTTGCCCTGGTAGGTTTCGGTCAGGTTCGCCGGCGTCGTCGTCACGGTGGTCGTGGTGGTGGTCGTCGTCGTGGGCGTGGAGACACTGCCGCTGCAGCTCGAGACGGCCACCGCCGCCAGCAACGCCGGGATGATCAAGAGCCGCACACTGTCCTCCTCGGCGAGGCCAACGTGGCTCGCCAAACGCCGGTCACAAGTGCCGATTCTACTCCACATTTCGGTCGAGACTTCGCGTGTGCCCTGTCGCATCGGACATCAGGGGCCCGGCGCGTCGGGTTCGGCGTGCGTCTTCCGTCTGCCTGGCGTGCCGTCCCGGCGCGCCGCCCTGTCGCGCGCTGACCTTGACAACGCAGGGGCTGCGCCGCTAACGTCGACCTCGCAGTCCCCCCTTGGCGATCACTCGTTCGATCGGACGGCGCTCGACGGAGACGACGGGTGCGCGCGCTGGCAATCGTGCGCGCCGCGGCGTCGTGGCGCCGTGGCGCAGGATGTGCCGCGGAGGCAATGTCGTGACAAGGGTCTTCGGGCGGCGGGCGAACTCCTGCCTGGCCGCGCTGGCCGTGTTGGCAGCTGTGCTCGTCGCCCCGCGCTCGGCCGTCGCCGCGGACGTGGTGGTGCCGGGTCCGATCGATCGTGCGTTTCAGCGGCTCTACAACTTCGACTTCCCGGGCAGCCTGTCCATCCTCGACGAGGCAGGGCGGCTCGACCCTCGCGACCCGCTCGTCCCGTCCGTCCGCGCGGCGGCCTACCTGTTCATGGAACTCGATCGGCTGAAGATTCTCGAGGCGCGCTTCTTCATGAACAACGACAACATGGCTGACGGGGCGTCGCGCGGGAAACCCGATCCCGCGGTGCGGGCGCGCCTGTTCGCCGCGTTCGACGAGAGCAGGAAGCTGGCGGCTGTCCGCCTGGCCGCCAATCCCGACGACGAGGAGGGCCTGTTCGCGCTGAGCATGAGCGCCGGGCTCGAAACCGACTACACGGCGCTCGTCGAAGGGAGGACGTGGCGCAGCATCAAGCTGGCGCCGGCATCGCTCGAGCCGGCGAAGAAACTGATCAACCGGACCCCGCCGTGCTACGACGCCTACGTCGCGCTGGGCGCCACCGAGTACATCGTCGGCAACCTGCCGTTCTTCGTCCGCTGGTTCGTTCGCATCGACGGCGTCGAAGGCGACAAGCGGAGCGGGATCGAGCACGTGAAGCTGACCGCGCGCCATGGCCGATACTACGGGCCGTTCGCGCGGATGCTGCTCACGATGGCGTCGCTGCGGGAGAAGAAGCTCGCCGACGCGCAGCAGCTGCTGGCGGGCCTCGTCGAGGAGTTCCCCGAGAACCCGTTGTTCCGGAAGGAACTGGCCGTGGTGTCGGACCGGATGGGCGCCGCGCGCCGCTGAATGAGAGGCCCCGAAGCCGAGTCGTGGGGTCGTGCGGCGGGCCTTCCGGCCCGCCGATCGCGGGGCTGAAGCCCCGCGCCACAGAGACAGACGACTCGGAATCGGAGCCTCTCATCGTGCGCGCCGCGCGCAAGGCGGCAGGCTGACGCGCCGCCGGTTTGAACCCCGACGGTCGGAACGGCCATAATCGGCCCCACGAAGGAGGGCGGCATGACCTGCACGGCCGGGAGACGGCTCGCGCGGATCGCGGTGGCGGCGGCGGTGATCCTCGTCGCCGCCGGCGCGACGGCCGTCGGCCAGACGGATCCGAACATCTTCGTGAACGTGACGTCGAGGCAGGACAAGGCCGCCGACGCGCAGTTCGGCGAGGACTTCCACCAAAGCCTGCGAGACACGCTCGAGAACAGGATGTTCAACGGCCTCAAGAAGGCGTATCCCTGCATCCACTACCTCGACATGAGCGCCGCCCGCCAGATGCTCGGCGTCGAGAGGACGCGCGAACTGCTGGGCGGAGAGGGGGAGAGTCGGCTCCCGGCGATCGCCAACGCGGTGGGGGCCGGCACGCTGGGCACGGCGTCGGTTACCCTGATGGGCGGCACGGTGGTCATCACCGGGAGCATGATGGACACCTCGAGCGCCAAGACCATTGGCCGCGCGCAGGCGGTGGTGCCCGCGGGCGACACCAACGCCATCTACGCGGCGATGGATCGATTTGTGTCGCAGCTCGTCGCCTCTGCCGGTGCGGACGGCCCCAAGTGCGGCGGATGGCAGGGCGAAATCAGCGCCGTGGCCGCCCAGCACGAGAAGGGCAAGAACCCGAACGGCGATCCGTTCACGATGGACATCGACCTGAAGATCGCGTGCCAGATCGGGAAGGGCGGCGAGAACGAGCCGCCGTGCCAGCTGTCGGTACTCGAACGCGCTGGTCGGCAAGGACGCGTCCAACAAGACGGCCGCCAACGGGCCGGCGCGCTGCAACGCGGGGCTCGGCATCTACAAGGGCGTGGCGAAGATCACCATCGGCGCGTGCCAGGTCAACGGGACATTCGAGATCTCGGTCGCCGGCCAATCCGCGGCGGGTAAGTCGGACCTGTCGCTGGGCGGGTGGGAGGTCGAGTTCCCCTTCCCGCCCGGCGCCAAGACCCTGTCGGGCAGCAAGCAGGTCGACAAGGCGACGAACGTCACCTGGAGCTTGACCTGGAAGTGAGCGCGGGCGCCGCGGCGGCGCGAATCGCCTTTCACGCCGCGCCGGTGTCTGGCCGTGCTACTCCGTCCTGAGCGCCGTCATCGGTGAGACGGCGGCGGCGCGGCTGGCAGGAATCAGCGCCGCCACCAGTGCGCATGCGGCCAGCGACGCGACCGCGACCGCCAGTGCGAGCGGATCCCAGAACGTCACGCCGTAGAGCTGCGCGGAGATCAGGCGTCCGGCGCCCACGGCCAGCGGCACGCCCAGGACGAGCCCGACCGCCACGCGCCTGAACGCGGTGGCGAGTACCAGCGACACCACCCTGCCGCGGTCGGCGCCGAGCGCCATGCGAATGCCCATCTCCCCGGTCCGCTGCGCCACGGCATACGCGGTCACGCCGTAGAGGCCAACGGCGGCCAGCAGGAGCGCGACGATCCCGAAGAGCCCTGCCAGCGTCGCCACGGCGCGTTCCTGGTCGAAGGACAACTCCACCTGCTGCTGCAGCGTTCGCACGCTGTTGACGGTCAGGTTCGGGTCCACGCCGGCGAGGGCCTTGATCAGCACCGGTTCGAGGGCGCCTGGCGGGAGATCGGTGACGAGCACGATCCCCTCGACGAAGTGGGACTGCCGCTCGATCCGCGCCATGAGGTCTTGCGGGTAGGGTACGGTCTGCGCGAGCGGCACGAAGAACATCCGCCGCGCCGGGCTGTTCAGCGCGAACCCGGCGAACTTCGCGTCGCGCACGACGCCGACGATCGTGAACGTGCCGGCGTTCTCGGGCAGGTCGAGCCCGAAGTGCTGGCCGATCGGATCCTCCCCCGGCTTGAAGAACTGCTTCGCGAACGCCTCGTTCACGACGGCCACCAGCGGCGCCGATTCGTTGTCGGCGGCAGTGAAATGGCGCCCGCGAATGATCGAGACGCCGAGATTCCGGAGGTAGTTGGCGCTCACGCGGTCCCACGAGGCCCCTGACTCGGCGCTCATCTTCGGCGCCGGATGTCCGGACACGTAGATCAACTCGCCCCAGTTGTTCGTGAGCGGGTTGTAGAGCGCGAGGCCCGATCCGCGCACGCCGGGCAGCCGCTCCAGGCCCGCCTCGACTTCACGGTACAGCGCGGTCAGCCGCGGCAACGAATAGGTGGCCGGCAGCCTGTTCAGCGAGACGAGGACGCGGCCGGGCACGCGATAGCCGAAGTCCTGGTGCTGCAGCTTGTCCAGGCTCCTCGCCAGCATGGTTGCCCCGGCCACCAGCACGACCGACAGGGTCGCCTGCACGACCAGGAAGCCCGCCCGCGCAAGGGACGAGCGGTCGCCGCCGGTCCGCCCCAACCGGCGGAGCGCTACGATCGGGGCCGTCCGCGTCGCGAACCAGGCCGGCGCGGCGCCGAAGGCCACGCCGGTCACGAGCGCGAGGCCGAACGCGAATGCCAGCATGGCCAGCGACGGACGGGCGCTGATCGGCAGCACACGAGCGCTGTGAAATGCGAGCGCGAGGAGCAGGCGGGCCGCGCCGATCGCCACCACCAGGCCCACGAGCCCGCCGGCGACCGCCAGCAGCGTGCTTTCGACGAGCGCCTGCAGGACGATCTGACGCCGGGGCGCGCCGAGCGCCAGCCGCAGGGCCGTTTGTCCGCGGCGGGCGGCCGCTCGGGCCAGCAGCAGGTTCGCGACGTTGGCGCAGGCGATCAACAGGACGAGCCCGCACACCACGAGCAGGATCTGGAGGCTGCGGCCGTACTCCTCCCTCAGGACCCCGACGCCCGCGCCGGCCGGGACGACGGCGATCGTCTGTCTCGGGAGCATGCGGATGATCTCGGGCATCCAGTTGGCAGGGTAGCCGGACTCGAACTGAATCCACGAGCGGAGCAGGGACGTGAGGCGCGGCGCCATGGCGGAGGTCGACGCGCCCGGCCTCAGGCGGCCGATGACACGCAGCCAGGCAGAAACCGGCTGGTCGAGCAGCGCACCGTCGCCGTCGATGAGCGGTTCCTGCTGCAGCGGAATCCAGAGGTCCGGCGGATCGGGCCGCAGCGTCTCGCCGAAGAAGCCCGGCGGCGCCACGCCGACGATCGTGAACGGATGTCCGTCGATGGCGAAGGTCGCGCCGACCACGGCCGGGTCGGACCCGTAGGTGGCCTGCCACGCCTGGTGGCTGAGCACCGCCGCGGGCGTCGCGGACCGCTGGTCGTCGGCGGCCGTCAGGACCCGCCCTGCGAATGCGCGAATGCCGAGGGTCGAGAAGTAGCTGCCGCTGACGTACTCCGACCTGAGCGGTCTCGAAGCGGTCTCCACGCCCTCGCGGCGGACGCTCAGCCTCGCGCCGCCGGCCTGGAACGCCGTAACCTCTTCGAATTCCGGAGTGCTGGCCTTGATCCGCTCGTAGAGGGGATACGAGAACATGCCCCAGCGATCCTGCGGGCCGCCCTCCACGCAGCAGTCGTTGCCGTCGCCGACCCTGTAGAGCCGTGCCGGGTCGGACACCGGCAGCGAACGCACCATGAGGGCGTTGATGAGCGTGTAGATCGCGGTGGTTCCGCCGATGCCGAGCGCAAGCGTCAGCACGGCGGCAGCGGTGAAGACCGGCGACAGCCGGAATTGTCGGATGGCGTAACGGATGGAAGCGACAACGGAGTCCATACCGGGAGTTAGACGGGTTCGGCGCGGAACGAGTTCGCCCGCACGAAACGACCCCCGCGCTGATGAAGTGGCTCGCACGGCGAACGCTTCCGCCGGCTGTTCCGTCCAGAGGACTGGCAGCAGGCTGTCGAGGGAAGGATGTGTCGTTCGACCTCGGCCGAGGCGGCATGCCGCTCGGGAGCCGCTTCAGCCGTGCGGGTCCGCATCCCCGCGTTTCCCGCGGGCGTCCAGGAGTTTCGTGAAGAGACCGACGGCGGCGGGGTCGAGGTGCGACCCCGCGAGCGCGAGGAGGTGCTCGCGCGCCCGCTCGTCGTTCCAGCCCTCGCGGTACGGTCGCGCGCTTCGCAGCGCGTCCCAGACATCGACCACCGCAAACAGGCGGGCCGCGAGCGGAATGGCCTCGCCCTTCAGGCCGCGCGGATAGCCGTTCCCGTCCCACCGCTCGTGATGGCGGTACGGGATGTCCAACGCCGGCCGGAGATACGCGATGGGCCACAACAGGTCGTGCGCGTATGTGGGGTGTCTCTGCATGACGGCCGTTTCCTCGGCGGTCAGCTTGCCCCGCTTGAGGAGAATCTCGTCGGGCACCGCCATCTTGCCGATGTCGTGCAGCAGGGCGCCGCGTCTGATGTGGACGATCTCGGCGTCGCCGAGGCCGGCCGCACGGGCGAGTTCCACCGTCAGTTCCGTGACCCTCGCCGTGTGGTGGGCGGTTTGCTGGTCGCGAAGCTCGAGCGCGTTCGACCATCCCTCAATCGTCGTCTCGTAGGCGAGCGCCAGTTCCAGGTGCGCCTTCTGCAGGCTCTCGTACGACTTGCCGGCCTCGATGGCCATCGCCGCCTGCCCCGCGACCGCGTCCAGGAAACCCACCCAGTCGTCATCCACGTCGAGCGGTGCGCGGTGCGCGACCGCCAGCACGCCGATGAGGTGGGACTTCGCGACCAGCGGCACCGCGCAGAATCCCCGCGTGCCGTCGGCCAGCAGGCCCGGTGGGACGTCGTCCCGGGCCGCTGCGGCGTCGGCCACGTCGGGAATCAGCTCGGTTCGGAGGCCGAGCGCCGCCCGCCCGACTGCTCCGTCGCCGACGCGCACGCGGAGGGTGTCGACCTCATCCGTACGAAAGCCCAGGCTCAGGACCGCGTCCAGCGCGGTCCTGCCGGCGTCCAGCAGGAAGACCGCCGCCGCATCGACGTGCAGGCGCTTCACGCTCTCCGCCAACACCGTCTCGAGCACCAGGCGGAAGTTCGTGCTGCCGAGAATCGCCACGTCTATCGCGCGAAGTGACCGCAGCTGTTCCAGTTGCTGCCGGACCGCCCGTTCGGCGTCCTTGCGCGACGTGATGTCGAGCGAGAGCACGAACACGCCCTCCGGCACCGGATCGAGTCGCAGCTCGAACCACGCCCTGGAGCCGTCCGGATACGTGAACTCGTTCTCGAGGTGCTTGGCTTCGCGCGTGTCCATGCACTCCCGAATCAGGTCGAACGTCGGCGACCGCTCGATGCCCGGGTAGACCTCCATCATCGTGCGGCCGACCAGCTCATCCTGGCCTTTGCGCGCGTGGACTTCAGCGGCATGGTTGACGTAGAGATACCGCCAGTCGAAGGCGATGACCTGGCAGCCCTCGAGCAGGCTGTCGAGGATCGCGTAGTGAGCGAGTTCGCGAACGGGTTCGTCGCCTCGCATCGTTCGATTATGAGTGATCGCGCTTCGGAGTGGCAGTGTCAACCTGCCGTCTCGACCGTCTGGCGGAAGCTGTGCGGCGTTCGGCGTGGGGCCTGGGCGACGCGACTCCCGATCGCGGTTGCTCCGCCGCTATTTCGCGCTGGCGGCCTGGTGGCGGGCGAACGCGGCGCGCAACTGGCGGATCGCCTCCTCCTTCTGCGACGGCGACAGCATGAACTGCCGCGCGAAGACCGCCTTCATCGTCCCGACGGGGTTCCGTACGAACTCGTCGATCGGGCGGCTGAAACGGCGTTCGGTGTCGTCGGCGGCCGTCGAGAGATCGGGCCCGATCGGCGTCGGGCTCTTCACGCCGAAGACCGACACGGGGTGGCAGGTGTAGCACCCCGTCCGTACGAACCAGCCGCCAGGGCCGTTTTCCATCTCGGCTGCCAGCTGGCGCTCGTCCGCGGGCTGCGGGTCGCTCCTCGCCAGGCCGCCCGTGAGCGCGGCGTCGGGGGCAGGCGTCCGCCACGACATCACCAGCAGCGTGAGCGCGCGAATCTCGTCGGGCGCGAGATGGAAGTTCGGCATGACCGTGTCGGGCACCAGGCTGCGCGGATCCAGGAAGTGCGCGGCATGCCAGCGGAATGCGCTCGGGCGGCCGGCCAGGTGGCTGTAGTCGAACTGCTCGGGGTTCTTGTCGCCGACCCGGTCGAGGTCGGGCCCGATGAGACCGCCGCGCCCGTTGATCCGGTGGCACGCCCGGCACCCCTTCTGGTCCACCAGGCGCTTGGCGCGGTTGATGTCGGGCGCGCCTGCCGTCTCGCGTTCGAAGCGGTGGCACACGTTGCACCGCAGTTCGTCCAGGGTGCGGCGGTCGAGGCCGGGCAACAGGTCGCCGGCCAGTGTCGTGTCGAACAGCGGTTCGTCCCACTGCGGCACCTGGCCGTGTGCGCGCGCGCGGTCCACGGCCCACCCCTGGCCGCCATGGCAGGGCGTGCAGCCGAACCGTTCGACGGGGTGCGCGCGCAGGATGTCGGCGGGGTGCGTGCGCAGCGGCTCCGGGGCCCCGTCGAAGCCTTGCCATGTCATCGCGAGATGGCAGGTCACGCACCGGTTGGGGTCGCCGGTCTGGGGGATCCAGATCTGCTACGACTCCGGCCGCCACCGCGCGCGAGGCGTCGGCACCGAACCGCGCCGCGACGGCCTGGCGGAACTGCCGCTGGTATCGGACGTACTCTGGCGAAGTTTCGCGAACGATCAGCCAGCCCGTCGCCACCGTCAGGAGCACGCCGAGCACTGCCAGCACGGCCGCGTCCCTGCGTCCCGGCCGCATCGGCCCCGGTGCGATCTTGACCTTGGCCATGTCAGAACCTCGCCGGCATCGCGGGCCAGTCCTGCCACGGCCAGAAGAAGTGCCACGACGGCCCGCGCAGCAGCCCCACGACGGTGAAGCCGGCGACGAGGACCGCGATCAGCGTGAACACGACGACCTGTGTCCTCCGCTCTCTCGCCAGCCACACGCCGGCAGCGGTCGAAGGCGAGCGATCCAGCCACGGCCACAGCGTCGTCGCAACGAGCAGGATCGCGGGCAGGATGATGCCGCCCACGAGCGCCCCGTTGACGGTCACCCCGCCAAGCCGCACGGTCGTGTCGGCCACGACCTCCTGGAGCCAGAGGAAGTACCACGGCGCTTTCGCGGGGTTCGCCGTGACCAGCGGGTTCGCCGCCTGTTCCAGCGGCGACGGGACCACGACGGCGAGCACCGTGACGGCCAGCCACGTGGCGAGGGTGACGAGGGCCACTCGGACGACGACCGCCGGGATGGCGTTGACGACCAGCGCCTCCTCCTCGGGCGCCTCGCCGTGCGCCAGCCCGCCGTCCTTCCGGACGCGCCACATGTGGTAGCCGAACAGCGCCGCCATGGCGATCGGCAGCACGACGATGTGCAGGAGGTAGAAGCGGATGAGGGCAGCCTGGCCCACGTCGCGCCCCCCGAGCAGCAGCGCGCGCAGCCTCTCTCCGGCGAGCGGCGCCGACGCGACGATGTTCATGCTGACGGTGATCGCCCAGTAGGCCAACTGGTCCCAGGGCAGCAGGTACCCCGTGAAGGACAGCAGCACGGTGCAGAGCAGCAGGGCCACGCCGATCACCCAGTTCCACCCGCGGTGCTGCTCGCGATTCGCGCCATTGCGGTAGGCGCCCGTGAGGAAGACGCGGGCCATGTGGAGCGTGACGGCAATCACCATCAAGTGCGCGCCCACCCGGTGAGCCGCGCGGAGCCACCACCCGAACGACACGACGTGCTCGATGTCCTTGACCGACGGGTAGGCCTCGCGCGTGGACGGGATGTAGAAGACCATCAGCGGCAGGCCGGTGACGAGAAGCGAGACGAACAGCACCCACGAGACGGTGCCGAGCCAGAGCGACGGCGTCCACGCGAGGGACGTCGCGCGCATCCGGGCGGGGAACCAGTGCAGCAGCAGGTTGGCCAGGATGGCGTCGGTGGCTTCCTTCGCCGACGCCGGGAAGACGCTCCAGAGCGGCCGCCGGCGCATCAACGGGTCCTCATGGCAGCGCCAGCGTCACGCGGCGCGAGACCTCGTCGCCAAGGTCCAGGACGATCTGGCCGTCGTCGGGCGCCAGTGTCAGCCGGTAGGCGGCCAGCGCGCGGGGGGCGGGCCCCGACAGGGTGGTGCCGTCGGCGCGGTAGCGGGAGCCGTGGCACGGGCAGGCGAACACGTAGGTCTGCACCTGCCGCCGCCGGCCGGGGTCCGTGGGGTCGGCTTCCTCGACGGCTTCCGCGCGGACGGTGCATCCCAGATGCGTGCAGACAGCCGAAAGGGCGCGAAAGGCCTTCCCGTCGCGCACGATGAACACCCGGCGGTCGGGGACGAAGGTCAGGCCGTCGGCGAACGACTCGGGGCGACCGATCTTCGCGGCGGACGGCGGGTCGTAGCTGACGTTGGGAACGAACGCCCGCAGGAAGATCCCGGCCTGGGCGGCAATCCCGGCAAGGCCGGCGGCGGCGGCGAGCCTGCCGACGATCGATCGACGGGATGGGCTGTCATCCGCCTGCTTCATCGGTTCAGGCTCCCCATCCTCTGCTTCTGTACCTGCGCGAGCAGGGCGCGCGCCTCGGTGTCCTCGGGCCTCAGGTCCACGAGCTTCTGGGCCCAGCCGATGGCCGACGTCCACTGGCCGCGCTTCGCCTCGAACAGCGCCAGCGCAGAGAGCACCTCGCGGTCCGCCGGGCGCAGCTTCTGCACGGCCGCCAGCACCTTCACGGCTTCGGCGGTCTTGCCCTGCGAATCGAGCCCGACCGCGTATCCGTACCCGTAGCGAGGGTCCCCCGGCCGCAGCAGGTACGCGCGCTCGAGGCGCGCGATCGCGTCGGCCGTCCGTCCGCTCCTGATGTACGCCAGGCCGAGCGCGTGGACCACTTCTGCCGCATCCGGCGCGAGGCCCACCGCCTGTTCGAGCAGGCGCACGGCCTCGGGCTCCCGCCCCTCTGCCCGTCGCAGGTCGGCCAGGTTCACGAGTGCGGGGACGCTGCGCGGGTCGAGGCGCAGCGCGGTGTTCAACTCGGCCTCCGCCTCCGTCACCCGGCCCTGGCGCGCATAGAGGTTCGACAGGTTCACGTGCGCCTCGGGACGTTCGGCCACCGCGGCTTCGGCGGCGACCGCCTCCCGTGTCGCGCGCTCCAGCGCCTGCGATTCCTCGCCCGACAGCATGCTCGGCGGCGTGCCGGCCAGCGACACGGCTGCGGCCGCCCGGACCAGGCGGACGGGGTCGGCCAGCAACGCCGATCCCAGCCGCCACCGGTCCGCGGCCGGCGCCTCCTCGAGGACCCGCGCCGCCGTGGCCCGGACGAGGGCGTCCTCGTCGGTGAGGCCGGCGTAGAGCGCGTCCATCGAGGCCGGGCTGAGGAGGCCGCCGAGGGCGTCCAACGCGGTGGCGCGTGCGATGGGCGGGTACTGCTGGTCGAGGACCGCCGCGCGCAGCAGACGCTCCGCGTCCGCCTGCCCCTGGCGGGCTGCGGCGATGGCCGACACGTAGTCGTTGCCCCGCGTCCGGGTGGGGCCGTACCACTTCACGATCGCATCGTTGGCCCACCTGAGGCTCTTCGTCTGGTGACACGGGGTCGTGCAGGCGTTCGGGATGCCGTACTTGATGGAGTAGTCCACGCGGGGGACGCGCATGGAGTGGTCGTACCGCGGATCGACCACCATGTAGGTCGTCGCGCGCATGTGGCAGTTGCGGCAGAGTGCCGCGTCCGTGCCTTGCTTGTGGTGGTGGTGTGCGGGCGTGTCGTAGTTGAGCGGCAGGTGGCAGTGCAGGCACACGTTGTTGCCCGTGCCGCGCTGCTTCAGGCTGTGGGCGTTATGGCAGTCCGAGCACGTCACCCCGGCCCGGTACATCCGGCTCTGGGTGAACGAGCCGTACTCGTACACCTCTTCGAGAATCTGGCCATCCGCGTAGTAGAGCCCGTCGGTCAGGATCGCCGGCCTGTAGTTGTCCAGGAACGTCGCGCCCGCGTCGGGCGGGTCGGAGATCGCGCCGCGCCGGGAGTGGCACGGGGCGCACGCCTGGATCTCGGCGCGCTGGCGCGGCCGGTCGGCCAGGCGCGCCGCCACGCGCGTCGCGTCGCCGACGCCGAACCCGCTGTAGTCCATCGCCCGGAGGCCCTTGGTCAACAGGCCCATCGCCGTGTCGTCACGCCCCGCCAGGCCGCGCTTCTTCCGGTCCTCGGCCCACCTCACGTGGGCCGAACCGGGGCCGTGACAGGCTTCGCACGACACGTTGATCTCGGACCAGGTCGTCTTGTAGGCGTTCGCGGCGAGATCGTAGTTGCGCCGCAGGTTCGTCGAGTGGCAGTCGGCGCACATGTAGTTCCAGTTCTGGTTCGGCCCCGTCCAGTGCAGCGGGTCGCTGTGGGTGATCTTCTGGTTCGGGTAGAGGTGGAACCAGCGCTGCCCGCCCTGTGCCTGGGGCCGGGCGTCCCACGCCACGGCGAGGCACTGCAGCCGCCCGCCGGGGAACTCGACGAGGTACTGCTGCAGCGGGCGATAGCCGAAGGTGTACTTGACCTCGTAGTCGTGCAGCGCACCATCGGGGCCGTCGGTCCGAACGTAGAACCGTCCGTCCCGCCGGAAGAAGCTGGACGTGACCCCGGCGGTGGTGAAGGCGGCGTCGTTGAAGTTGCCCAGGACCGTCCGGTCGGTCGCCACCTCCATCGCCCGCGCGTGGTCCGACTGGCGCCACTCCGCCGTCTGGGTTTCGTGGCACTTGGTGCACGCCGGCTCGCCCACGTAGCTCGCCGACGACGGCGGCTGGGCGGCGGGGTTCTGCGGGTCGGCCGACCCGCTCGAGGCAGTGCGGACCGGCCACGACCGCCACGCGAACCATCCCGCGGCCAGCGCGCCGACGCAGGCCAGGACGATGGCGGTGCCGAGAAGCAGCCGCTTGCGGCGGACGCCGGCCGAGCTGTCAGCAGTCATGCGCCGCAATTGTACCTGTCGGCCGCGCCGTCGGCACGATTGAAGTTCCGCCCTCCGAGTGACGGCGGGATGGCCGACATCGAATCGGAGATGGTTCCATCTGTTCGAATTCACGGAATAGTGCTATGTAAGACGACGCGGCCCCGGTCGGTCGTCATCGGCCGCACGCCCCAACGTCGTCGTCCGTCTTCGAACAGGGGGAAGAGACATGAGTGAGAAGGTCGTCCTGGCGTACAGCGGTGGTCTCGACACGTCCGTGATCCTGAAGTGGCTCATCGAGCGCGGCTACGAGGTGGTGGCGTTCGTGGCAGACGTCGGCCAACAGGACGACTTCGACAAGGTGCGCGAGAAGGCGCTCAACGCGGGTGCCAGCAAGGTCTACGTCGAGGACCTCAAGAAGGAGTTCGTCACCGACTTCATCTTCCCGGCGTTCAAGGCGAACGCCATCTACGAGGGGCGGTACCTGCTGGGCACCGCGCTCGCGCGGCCGCTCATCGCGAAGCACCAGATTGGCGTGGCCGCCCGCGAGCAGGCGCAGTACGTCTCGCACGGGGCCACGGGCAAGGGCAACGACCAGGTGCGCTTCGAGCTGACCTATTACGCGCTCAATCCGAAGATCAAGATCATCGCGCCGTGGAAGACCCCCGAGTTCCTGGCGCAGTTCCAGGGCCGGTCCGACCTGCTCGCGTACGCGGCCAAGCACGGCATCGAGGTCCAGGCGACCGTCAAGAAGCCGTACAGCGAGGACGAGAACCTGCTGCACCTGAGTCACGAGGCCGGCATCCTCGAAGACCCCGCCCGGCCGGCGGGCGAGGAAGTCTACACGCGGACGGTCTCGCCCGAACTCGCGCCCGACAAGGCGACGCACATCCTGATGACGTTCAAGGACGGCATCCCGGTTCGCGTCGAAAACCTCGACGACGGGACCGTGCACTCGGAGCCGCTGCAGCTGTTCCAGTACCTGAACGCGCTGGGCCAGCAGAACGGCATCGGCCGCATGGACATGGTCGAGAACCGGTTCGTCGGGATCAAGTCGCGCGGCGTGTACGAGACGCCCGGCGGCACGATCCTGCACGTCGCCCATCGCGACATCGAGAGCATCGCCATGGACCGCGAGGTGATGCGCCTGCGCGACACGCTCTCCGCCGAGTTGTCGCAGTTGATCTACTACGGCTTCTGGTACAGCCCCGAGATGGACTTCCTGATGGCGGCCATCGACAAGAGCCAGGACGTCATCGACGGGCGGGTGTGGCTCAAGCTGTACAAGGGCACCGCGTACGCCACGGCCCGGGAGAGCTCGAGTTCGCTCTACGACCAGGAGCTGTCGAGCATGGACATCGAGGGCGGCTTCAACCAGCAGGACTCGGCGGGCTTCATCAAGATCAACGCCGTGCGGCTGATGGCGCACAGCGCCATCATGCAGCGCAAGCACAAGCGCTGGGGGCTCGACTGACCTGGTCCGAAGGCTCCCGCAGGGTCGATTGGGTCGACGCGCGATAAAGTGCCGGAGCCACCGCGCCGAAACACTGGCAGGATCCCGTGGAGTGTGGTCGCGCGGGACGGCGGGCGCAGGCCGCCGCCTGGAGGCTGGCATGCCGACGTTTCGGGACATCATCGCCGGGCATCTCGACACGCGTGCCGAGATGCCCTGGCTGACGCTCGTGTCGGCGAACCGCTCCGAGCCGGTCACGATCAGGCAGGTCGTCCAGCGGACCTACGACTACTGTGCCTTCTATCGTTCGGCCGGGGTGGCCGAGAACGACACGGTGGTGATCTGATCATGAGCGTGCTGGGCCTCTCCGTCTCTCGAATCGCGCTCGTGCCTCACATGACCCTGCTGAAGGGCACCGCCGGCAAGATCTCCCGCTACCTGAACAAGCAGGAGTATCTCGCCGGCAGGCTGCACCAGGCCTGACCGCGAACGGCAGCGGCGCGCGGGCACGACGCCCGCGCACAACGTTGTTTACAAACGTCGGCTCCGTGTGGCAGATTCTTAGCGGGTTCACCCGCGTCGAGCGTGAGGATTGCGATGAAGAAGCCCGCCAGCGCCACCATCGTCATTAGCAGCGGCATCATCATGGGCGGCCCATCGCCCGGCGGATAGAGGATCGCATTCGTGCACACGAAAAGGCCCTCATCCGAAGCCCGGATGAGGGCCTTTTTCATTGTCCCGGAGGCGGAACGTGAAGGTTCAGATCTACGACACGACCTTGAGGGACGGGACCCAGAGCGAGACGGTGGCGTTCTCGGTCGAAGACAAGCTGCGGGTGGCCCGGAAGCTCGATGACCTGGGCGTGGACTACATCGAGGGCGGCTGGCCGGGCTCCAACGAGAAGGACGCCGAGTTCTTCAAGAAGGCCGCGGCCGGCCCGTGGCAGTCCGCCAGGCTGGCGGCGTTCGGCAGCACCGCGCATCCCAAGCACCTGCCGCAGGACGACCCGAACCTGAAGTCGATCCTGGGGGCAGGCACGCCGGTGGTGACGATCTTCGGGAAGTCCTGGGATCTGCACGTGACCACCGCGCTCAGGATCCCGCTGCCGCAGAACTGCGACGTCATTCGTGCCTCGGTTGCCTACCTCAAGGCCGCCGGCCGGGAAGTGATTTACGACGCGGAGCACTTCTTCGACGGGTTTGCCGCGAATCCCGACTACGCGCTGGCCACTCTGGTCGCCGCCCAGGAAGGCGGGGCCGACCTGATCGTGCTGTGCGACACGAATGGCGGCAGCATGACGCCGCATGTCTCGCGCGCCATCCGCAGGGCCCAGGCGGTCGTGCATCGTCCCCTCGGCATTCACGCCCACAACGACTCCGAACTCGCCGTGGCCAACAGCCTCGCCGCGGTCGAGTGCGGCGTGACGCACGTGCAGGGCACGATGAACGGCTACGGCGAGCGCTGCGGCAACGCCAATCTCTGCTCGGTGATCCCGAACCTGGAATTGAAGATGGGGCACGACACGATTGGCAGGGAGCGCATGTCGCGGCTGACGAGCGTCTCCAAGTTCGTGAGCCAGATCGCGAACCTGCCGCACCGCCGGGACCTGCCGTTCGTGGGCCGCAGCGCGTTTGCGCACAAGGGAGGCATTCACGTCAGCGCCGTCATCCGCGACAGCTCGACCTACGAACACGTGACGCCCGAACTGGTGGGCAACGGGCGCAGGGTCCTGGTGTCCGAGTTGTCCGGCAAGAGCAACCTGCTCTACAAGGCGCGTGAAATGGACCTGAAGCTCGACGATCAGGACGAGGCCCTCAAGCTCGCGCTGCGCCGGCTGAAGAAGCTCGAGCACGAGGGGTACGAGTTCGAGGCCGCCGAGGCGTCGGTGCGGGTGCTCATGGAGACCGCCGCGCACGGCGAGCTGGCGTTCTTCAAGATCGACAACTTCCGCGTCGTGAGCGAACTGCGTCGAAGCGGCGAGTTCTCGAGCGAGGCGACGGTCAAGATCTACGTCGGCGACGACGCCGTCCACACCGCGGCCGAGGGGGACGGCCCGGTTCACGCGCTCGACCAGGCGCTGCACAAGGCGCTCCAGCAGTTCTTCGAGCCGCTGCGCAGCGTGCAGTTGACCGACTACAAGGTGCGCGTGCTCGACGACGGGCATGGCACGGCTTCCAAGGTTCGCGTGCTCATCCAGCAGACGGACGGCGACGAGAACTGGACGACCGTCGGGGTGTCCGAGAACATCCTGGAGGCCAGCTACCTTGCCCTGGTGGACGGGGTGCGCTACAAGCTGCTGAAGGACGGGATCGCGCCGGCTCGCGTCGTCCCCGGCCCGCGGGACGGCGTGGAGGACGCGGTGCGCCGTCTGCCGCCGCCCCGCTGACGCGGGCGCAACGCATATACTTGTTCAGCGCCATGGCGCGGCCGGCCTCCCGAATGTCGCAGCGGCCGCCGCGTCCCTACTCGAGGTTGAATCGATGCCCGTCAGGATTCCCAACACGCTGCCCGCCCGCGCCGTCCTGGAGCGAGAGAACGTCTTCGTGATGGGCGAGGAGCGCGCCGAACACCAGGACATCCGCCCGCTGCGGGTGGCGATCCTGAATCTCATGCCGACCAAGATTGCCACCGAGACGCAGCTGCTGCGCCTGCTGGGCAACTCGGCCCTCCAGGTGGATGTGACCCTGCTGCACACCGCCACGCACGAGGCGAAGAACACCGACGCCGAACACCTGCTCAACCACTACGACACGTTCGAACGCGTCCGCGGCCAGAAGTTCGACGGACTGGTCATCACCGGCGCGCCCGTGGAGTTGATGGAGTTCGAGGAGGTGGATTACTGGCCCGAACTGACCCGCATCATGGATTGGGCCGAGACGAACGTCGAATCGACCTTCTATATCTGCTGGGGAGCGCAGGCGGGGCTGTATCACCGCTACGGCGTCCCGAAGTACCGCCTGCCCGCCAAGATGTTCGGCGTGTTCGAGCACCGGACCCTCGTCCCCACGGAGAAGCTGCTGCGCGGCTTCGACGACGTGTTCCTGGCGCCGCATTCGCGCCACACCGAGATCCGCCGCGCCGACCTGGAGAAGGTGCCAGACATCCAGATCCTGGCCGAATCCGACGAGGCCGGCATTTACATCGCCGGCTCGAAGGACGGCCGCCACCTCTTCATCACCGGCCATTCGGAATACGACCCGCCGACGCTCGGGGCCGAGTACGAACGGGACGTGAGCAAGGGCCTGCCGATCGGCGTGCCGCGCAACTACTACCCGAACGACGACCCGTCCGGGTCGCCCCGGGTCCGCTGGCGCGGGCACGCCAACCTGCTCTACGCCAACTGGCTGAACTACTACGTCTACCAGGTCACGCCGTACGACCTCGGCCAGATTCCCACGGGCTCGGTTCGCAGCGACTTCTAGGCTCGGAGCTTGTTTCAGTTGACACTCTCGCTCCGCGGCTGGCTCGAGACTCGAGGCTCAGGGCTCGACGGAGAAGTCGTCAGCGCAATCGAACGCGCGCAGAGACAGTTATCACGAGTGTGGGGCGGGTCTTTAGACCCGCCGATCGCGGGCCTGAAGGCCCGCGCCACGGGTGTAGTGAAACCGTGCTGAGCGGCCACAAGCAGCCAGCTCGCCGAACACCGACCGTGGCCGCAGTTGGCACGGCAGGACAAAGGACGGAGGCGCAGATGGACGAGAGGACCAAAGTCGCGATTGTCGGCCTGGGAAACGTCGGCACGGGCGTCGCCCAACTGCTCCTGGACCACGGCGATCGCACGGCGCGGCACGCGGGACGGACCCTGTGGCTGGAAGCCGTCGTCGTCCGCCACCTGAACGCGCCCCGCCAGGTCGATCTGCCCGCCGGGATCCTCACGGACGACCTGACGCGCATCACCGGCAACCCCGAGATCCGCGTGGTGGCGGAGCTGGTCGGCGGCATCGAGCCGGCCCGCACCATCGTGCTCGAGCTGCTGGAGAGCGGCAAGGACATCGTGACGGCGAACAAGGCGCTGCTGGCCGAGCACGGCCCGGAGCTGTTCGATCGGGCGCGCGAGCTGGGGCGGTCCATCGCGTTCGAGGCGTCGGTCATGGGCGGCGTGCCGATCATCGCCAACATCAGCCAGTGCCTGTCCGCGAACCAGGTCACGTCCCTGCAGGCCATCGTCAACGGGACCAGCAACTTCATCCTCTCTGCCATGGACGAGCACGGCGTGGCGTACGACGCGGCCGTCAAGGAGGCGCAGAGCCGCGGCTTCGCCGAGGCCAACCCGGCCATGGACGTGGACGGGACGGACGCCGTGCAGAAGCTGGCCATCCTGGCCCACCTGGCCTTCGGCGCCCGGGTGCGCTGGAAGGACATCCCGCGGGCGGGCATCGACACGCTGGACGGCGCCGACATGCGCTACGCTCGCGAACTGGGCTACCGGGTCAAGCTGCTGGCGATCGCGCGCCTGATCGACGGGGGGCTGGAACTGCACGTGGCGCCCACGCTCGTCCGCATCGGCGGGCCGCTGGCGGAGGTGCGGGGAGCGTTCAACGCCATCCGCGTGGTCGGCGACTTCGTGGGCCCCGTGTTCTTCCACGGGCAGGGCGCCGGCCGGATGCCGACCGCGTCGGCCGTGGTGGCCGACATGATCGACACGGCGGTGGGCCGCACGCGCATCACGTTCCGCACGCTCGAACTGTGGTCCGACCGCGATTCGGGCATCGTGGTCCGCGACCACGCCAAGCTGCCGGCGCGCTACTACCTGCGGTTCACGGTGGAGGACCATCCGAACGTGCTGTCGCAGATCGCCGGCTCGCTCGGCCGGGAGCACGTGTCGATCGCGTCGGTCATCCAGCACGAGCCCGAACAGGACAGCGAGGGGGGCGCGGTGCCGCTGGTGATCATGACGCACCAGACCACCGAGGGCGCCATCGAGGCCGCCGTCCGGGAGATCGACGGCCTGCCCTGCGTCCGCCGCGAAAGCGTGCGGATGCGGGTGCTCAACGACTGAGGAGTGAGCGGCCCGGCCGCGGGACGGCTACTCGGCGGTGGTGACGGCGCCGGTGTGGGCCGACGTGACGGCCCTGGCATAGCGGGCCAGCCAGCCGGTCCTGATCTTGGGCTGCGGCGCCTGCCACTGCGACCGGCGGGCCGCCAGGGTTGCCTCGTCCACCAGCAGTTCGAGCCGGCGGGCGGGGATGTCGAGCCGAATCCGATCGCCGTCTTCCACCAGTGCGATCGGCCCGCCCTCGGCCGCTTCGGGCGAGATGTGGCCGATGCAGGGGCCGCGCGTGCCGCCCGAGAACCGCCCGTCGGTGACCAACGCCACCGAGTCGCCCAGCCCCATCCCCATGATCGCCGCCGTCGGGGCGAGCATCTCCCGCATCCCGGGGCCGCCTTTCGGGCCCTCGTAGCGGATGACCACCACGTCGCCGGCGACAATCCTGCCCCCCATGATGGCGGCCATGGCCAGCTCTTCTGCGTCGAAACAGCGAGCCGCTCCTTCGAACCGCATCATCGGGGCCGACACGCCCGACTGCTTGACCACCGCACCGAGCGGGGCGATGTTGCCAGACAGGATGGCGATGCCGCCCTCCTTCTTGACCGGGTTGTCCAGCGAGTGAATGACCTGCTCGTCCACGTTCTCGACGCTTTCGGCCAGCTGGCGGGTCGTCAGGCCGAAGAGGGTCTGGGTGTCCACGATCTTGCCGCCCAGCTGCTTCAGAACCCCCGCGACGCCGCCGGCCGTGTCGAGGTCCTCCATGAAGTATTCGCCGGCCGGGTTCATGGAAGCGAGCTGGGGCGTGTCCCTGCCGAGCAGGTCGAACGTCTCGAGCGGCAGCTCGACGCCCGCCTCGTGGGCGATGGCCAGCAGGTGCAGCACCGTGTTGGACGACCCGCCCAGCGCCAGGTCGACGCGGATGGCGTTCTCGAACGCCGCCCGGGTCATGATGTCGCGCGGCTTGACGTCGTTGCGCACCAGCTCGACGATCTTCTCGCCCGAGGCGAAGGCGATGCGGCGCTTCAGCGCCGAGACCGCCAGCGCCGTGCCGCAGCGCGGCAGGCTCATTCCCATGGTCTCGGTGAGAATCGCCATGGTGTTGGCGGTGAAGAGCCCCTGGCAGGATCCCATGCCGGGGCAGGCGTGGTCCTCGCAGACCTGCAGCTCCTTGTCGCTGATCACGCCGGCCTTGTAGCGGGCCATGGCCTCGAACGTGTCGGTCACGAACGAGAACTTGCGGTTGGCCTGCCCGCGGCCGCTCAACATCGGTCCGGCGGTCACGACGATGCACGGGATGTTCAGCCGCGCGGCCGCCATCAGCATGCCGGGGGTGATCTTGTCGCAGTTGGTCAGCAGCACCAGGCCGTCCAGGCGATGCGCCTCGGCCACCGACTCGACCATGTCGGCGATCAGCTCGCGGGTCGGCAGCGAGTAGTGCATCCCCTTGTGCCCCATCGCCATCCCGTCGCAGACGCCGGGAATTCCGAAGAAGAAGGCGTAACCGCCGCCGGAGTGGACGCCCTTCTCGATGAACCGCTCCAGGTCGCGCATCCCCACGTGGCCGGGGATCAGGTCGGTGAAACTGGTCGCGACGCCGATGAACGGCTTGTCCATCTGGCTCTGGGGGACCCCGGTCCCCTTCAGCAGGGCACGGTGCGGGGTGCGCTCCAGGCCTATCTTGATCAGGTCGCTTCGCATGATGTCAGTGTCCTCCGGGTGGTCGACGTGGCCTCGGGAGACTCTACCAAGGATCGCCGGGAGAACCAACTTGTCGTGCCATCGAGTGCGGCACGCGACCGGCGCCAGCGACCCCTGGCGACAGGGGCCACGCCATCAGGCGTGCGTCGCGCGGCTCGCGACGAGCGACGGTGGGGGGCACAGGTGGCGGCTGAAGTGTGGGCGGCAGGCCGATAGCAGAATTGAGGTTAAATTTGCGCACGCTGTTCTTGTCGGATACGAATCTAGTCTTAATTGGCGCATAAGTAATATATCTATCACGATAATTAACTTTACTTCCCAGTTCAGTTCGCTACACTTCGGCTTGCAGCCACTCTCGAGGCAGACAGCGGAAGGGGGAGACGTGACCGACGCGGCAACTGCAATCCCGGTGGACCCGGGCAGCACGGCCTGGATGCTCGTCAGTTCGGCGATGGTGCTCCTGATGGTGCCCGGACTCGCGCTGTTCTACGGGGGACTCGTCCGCCGCAAGAACGTGCTGACCACGATGCTCCACAGCTTCGCGGCGATGGGCATCATCGGCGTGCACTGGATCGTCATCGGCTACGCCCTGGCCTTCGGCCGCAGCCTGGGCGGCTGGATTGGATGGGACCCGTCGCTGTTCGGCCTGATCGGCCTGCCCTACACGCGCAACTTCGCCGACAAGGCCATCCCGGAGCTGGTGTTCGTCATGTTCCAGGGCAAGTTCGCGATCATCACGCCGGCCCTCATCAGCGGGGCGGTCGCAGAGCGCATGAAGTTCTCCGCGTTCGTGTGGTTCGTCGTGCTGTGGACGACGTTCGTCTACTGTCCGCTGGCGCACTGGGTCTGGGCGTCGGGAGGGTGGCTGTACAAATACGGCCTGCTCGACTTCGCCGGAGGCACGGTGGTCCACATCTCGTCGGGCTTCTCCGCGCTGACGCTGGCGATGCTCCTCGGTCCCCGGCGCGACTACCGCCCCGGCCGGTCGGCGATCCTGCCGCACAACCTGACGCTGACGCTGCTCGGCGCCGGCCTGCTCTGGTTCGGCTGGTTCGGCTTCAACGCGGGCAGCGCGGTGGCCGCGGAGCACCCGGTGGCCGGCCACCTCGCCGGCCTCGCGTTCGCGACGACGCAGACGGCCGCCGCGGCGGGCGCGCTGACGTGGATGCTGATCGAGTGGTGGCATCAGCGGCGGCCGACCAGCCTGGGCCTGGTTTCCGGGATTCTCGCCGGCCTGGTCGCCATCACGCCGGCCGCGGGGCACGTGATTCCGGCGGCGGCGCTGGCCTTCGGCGCCATCGCTTCTGGGGTCTGCTACGCCGCGGTGCAGATGAAGCAGCACTTCGAGTACGACGACTCGCTGGACGCGTTCGGCATCCACGGCGTCGGGGGCCTCGTGGGCGCGCTGCTCACGGGCGTCTTCTGCTTCACGCCCGTGGCGGGGCTCGTCTTCGGCGGCGGTGCCGCGCAGCTGGTGAAGCAGGCGGCCGGGGCGGCGGTGGGGATCGTCTTCGCGGTGACCGGCACGTTCCTGATCGCGCACCTCTTGAAGGCGACCATCGGCCTGCGCACCACCGACGAGCAGGAGCGCGACGGTCTCGACGTCACCGTGCACGGCGAGCGCGCCTACCATCAAGCCATTGCCTCCTGAGACACGGCCATGAGACTCATCACCGCCATCATCCGCCCGGAACGGCTCGAAGCCGTCCAGCAGCAGTTGCAGGCCGTCCTCGACGAAGGCGACCACTATCGGCTCACGGTGGAGCCGGTGGAGGGCCACGGCCGGCAGGAAGGCGAGGTCGAGGTCTATCGCGGTCAGCGGCTGCGGGCGAACCTGGTCGAGAAGATGAAGCTGACGCTCGGCGTGAACGAGGCCTACGTCGAGAAGGCGATCGACGCGATCCTCCGCGGGGCGCGCACCGGGCAGGTCGGCGACGGGAAGATCTTCATCGCGCCGCTCGAGGACTGCGTCCGCATCCGCACCGGCGAGCGCGGCGGCAGCGCGATCTGACCGGGCCCGAAGGCCCGCGCCGCGGGGGGGACCGGGTTCTTCAGCGGCCGTCGACAATCGTGAGCAGGAGTTCCTGCGCGCGCTCGTAGGTCGGAGCGATTTCCAGCGCGGCCAGCACTTCCTTCTTCGCGTCGCTGCGCTGGCCGTTCACCAGCAGCGCCTCGGCCAGGTCGCAGTGAGCGGGGGCCGGGTCGGCCGGCCCGGCCGCGAGGGCGGCGCGGAACTCCCGGAGCGCGAGGGCCGAGTCCTTCCGCCCGACCGCGATGCGGCCGAGCGCCGCGTGCGCGGCCGCGTCGAACGGATCGATCACCACGACGTGGTTCCAGGCCAGCGCCGCGGCCTGGCCGTCGCCCAGGCGGTTGGCGAGCCGCGCGAGCCGGCGTGCCGCCTCGATGTTGGTGTGATCGTCGGCCACCAGCGACGACAGTTCGCGCAGCGCGCGGCGAAGGTCGCCGCTCCGCTCGGCGAGGTCGGCGATGCGGGCGCGCGGGCTGTCGGCGCCAATCGCGAAGGGCACCAGCGACGCGGCGCGTTCGTAGGCGGCCATGGCGTCCTCCCGGGCGTTGGCCGACGCCAGCGCCTGGCCTGCCGTCATTTGCACCGGGTAGCTGCCCGGGTACTTCGCGGCCAGCGCTTTCCACGTGTCGACCGTGCCGCTGCGCGGCAGGTCGACGCCGTCGGGCACGCGCAGCGCCCTGCCGGCGGCGCCGTAGCGCTGCTCGAGCCTCGCGTCGAATGCCTTCTGCAAATCGGCCAGGCTCGCGTTGGTCGCCTTCTGCACCGCCGTCTCGACGTCGGCGCCGTCTGCGAACGCGCGCAGCATCACCCGCAGGGCCTCCTGCCCGTACCGCTCCACAATCAGGCCGACCACGAGCGACGACTGGAAGTAGGCGAGCGACACCATCGCGGGGTTGGCGAAGCCGGAGTTCAGGTCCGCCAGGCGCAGCACCTTGCCCTGCCCGTAGAGGTGCGCGAAGGCCAGCTCCGAGTCGCGCGACCACGAGGGATCCGCGAGCCCTTCCTCGTAGACCGAGATGCCCTCGGTCACCCACCGCGGCACCCGCTGTTTCGACAACTGCAGCGTGAAGACGTGCGCCATCTCGTGCCACATCGTCGCCTGCCAGTTGAACGAGCCCGGCGGCCGCGCGCGCGGCGAGTCCTGCGTGACGACCGAGCCGAAGCTGGCGCCGAGGGCGCCGACCATGCCCATCAGGCCCGTCGTGCGGACCGCGAAGTCGTCGTGTTTCGGGAAGATCTGGATCGAGACCGGCCCTTTCATCTCGAGCCCGTAGCGGACGCGCATCTCGGCCAGCGCCTTCGCGGCGAGCGGGCCCGCGTAGAGGCGGAGCACGGGCGCCTCGTCGGGGTCCATGCGGATGGTCGCGACGTCGCTCTGCTGCGACTCGAAACGATCCAGCGTGTCGAGCACCTCCAGGAGGTTCTTGGTGACGGGGTCGTACGGGTCGGCGCGGAAAGCGGTCTCGAGCATCTGCCGCGCATCGCGCTCGTCGCCGGTGCGCAGCAGGTGCATGCCGAGCTCGGCGTGGGCGGCGACATTCCCCGGTTCGAGGGCGATCGCCTTGCGGCCGAGGGCCGCGGCTTCGTCGAAGCGGTAGTGGCGGGCGGCGTGCGCCGCGATGACGCGGTAGGTGTCGCCGCGGGTCGGGTTGACGGCCAGCGCGCGCGCGACCTCGGATTCGTAGTCCGCCGTGCGCCCGGCGATCCAGGCGATGGCGGCCAGCAGGGTGTGGGCCTCCGGGCTGCGCGGGTTGATCGCGAGCACCCGTTCGATGGCCGCCTTCGCCGCGTCGGTGTTGTCGTTGTCGAGCGCGGCCTCGGCGACGAAGAGGTGCGCGTCGGTCAGGGCCGGATCGATCTCGAGCGCTCGCGTCACGGCGGCGGCGGCCGCCGGCGGGTCGTCGTCGGCGACCGCGCGCGCCAGGCCCGCGAGTGCCGGCGCCCAGTCCGCGTCGCCCTGCAGCGCCACGCGGAACGACTTCACCGCGTCGTCCGGCGTGTGCTTCTCGTGAAACAGCCGACCCCACGCGGTGTTCACCGCCGGGTCGTTCTTCAGGGCGGCGGAGGCCTGGCGGTAGAGCGAACTCGCGGTGCGCGTCTGGTCGAGGGCGTGAGCCGCGCGGGCCGCGCGCAGGAGCCCGTCGGCAGTCACCCCGCCGCGAGCGGCGGTGACCAGCGGCGCCAGCGTCGCCGCGGCCGCGTCGCCGCGCCCGAGGAACTGCTGGAGCAGGCCGAGTTCGAGCGCTGCCTCGCCAAGCGGGTTGACCTTCGCCGCAGGGCCGAGGACGGCCAGCGCGTCCTCGGTACTGGCCGCGGCCGATCGCGAGGCGGCCGAGAATCGCGGCCGCGGCGGGGTCGGCGGCGCCGCGGGCGCGCGCCATCGACTCGGCCTCGGCGCGTTTGCCGTGGGCGATGGCCGCGCGCGCCGCGCGGAACCACGCGGCCTCGGCGGCGACGCGCGCCTGCTCGGCCTTCGCGGCCGCCGCGCGCGCTTGGGCATCCTGCGTCGGGGCAGGCGCCTGCGGATTCATCCCGCCGCCCGCGACGGCGGGGGCCGCGAGGGCGAGCGCGCCGGCGCAACAGGCGACCGCCAGGAGGCGGCGCACGAGAGCCCGCCTCGATGACCGGCCCGGCGGAGAAGTGGCGCGGTGACACGGAGCCATCGGATGTGCGTCGATTGTAACCCGGTCTGACCTCAGGATTGATCACGTCCGGCACGCGCCGCTCGACGTTTCCAACCACGGAGCCCTTGGAGCCCACAGAGGCTGTCACGCCGGACGGCATCGGGGCTCGGCCACCGTCGCTCACGCCCCCGGTGGGCGAGCCAGGAGGGGCGGCTGGGCCGCGCCGCCACGAGAAGCCTCCTGGCGCCCGTGCTTCTCGTGCTGGCGCCGCCCAGCTGCCCCTCGCGCCACGGGCTTCGCCCGCGGCGCCGATGCCCACGGTCACCGGATCTCGCGTGCGACGGGTGCCGGTCTGCCCTTGGTGGTCTCGGTGCGCTCGGTGGTCTTTCTGGGCATTCCATTCGGCCGAGGATGTGTAGGATCCTGAGCGGTCTGACGGGCGCGACATCCCCCATGCTATTCTGCGGGCAGCATCCGGATAGTCGAGGCGACGAATTCGTTCGAGTGCGGCCCGGCTGTGACGCCCGGCCGGTAAACGGGTCGCCGGTTCGGGCGGTATTGGCATTCGAGCCTTGGGGGCACTCTCCGCGCGAGGTGTCTTTGCTGGAACGGCTGTTCGGCCTGGCGTTCAAGTACAGGCCCGTCATCTTCGCCCAGGGCGAACTGTCGTTCAGCCCGCCCTGGCCGGCCGTGCTGGTGGTGTTGGCGGCCGGGCTGGCCGCGGGCCTCGCGGTGCGGTCGTACGGTCGCCGTTCCGCGCCCGGGCTCCCCTCGCGCGCCCGCCTCGTGCTGCTCGGCCTGCGCATCGCGACCGTCGCGGTGGTCCTGCTGTGCCTGCTCCGGCCCGTGCTCGTCGTCCGGGCCGTCGAGCCCCGGCGCAACTTCCTCGCCGTGCTGGTCGACGATTCGCGCAGCATGACGATTGCGGACGACAACTCGTCGCCGCGGACGGCCTTCATCCGCCAGGCGTTCGGCGAGGCGGGCGGCCTGCGTGCGGCGCTCGCGCGCCGTTTCACCCTCCGGTACTTCCGTTTCTCCGCGACGACCGAGCGTGTTGCCAGCCCCGACGGCGGATCGTACGCGGGCACCCGATCGAACATCGGCCAGGCGCTCGCGCGAACCGCCCAAGAGCTGGCCGGGCTGCCGGTGTCGGGCGTCGTGCTCTTGAGCGACGGTGCGGACACGTCGGGCGAGGGTCTGGCGGAGACTCTCCGCTCCCTGCGGTCGGCCGGCCTCCCCGTGTTCGCAGTCGGGCTCGGCCGCGAGTCGCTCGCGCGCGACGTGCAGCTCGGCCGCGTCGATCCCCCGGTGTCGGTCCTCAAGGGCACGACGCTGGTCGTGGACGTCGTGGTGAGCCAGTCCGGCTATGCCGGTCGCGTCGTGCCGCTCGTCGTGGAGGACGAGGGCCAGCAGCTCGCGTCGCAGGATGTCACGCTGCCCGCCGACGGCGAGCCCGCCACCGTGCGCGTGCGCTTCACGCTGGCCGAGGCCGGGCCGCGCGTGCTGCACTTCCGGATCCCCGTGCTCGACGGCGAGCAGGTGACGCAGAACAACCAGCGCGACGCGCTCGTGACCGTCGTCGATCGCCGCGAGAAGATCCTCTACATCGAAGGCCAGGCCCGCCCCGAGATGAAGTTCCTGCGCCAGGCCGTGGCCGACGACAAGAACCTCCAGGTCGTGACGCTGCAACGCACCGCGGCACGCAAGTTCCTGCGGCTCGACATCGACGCGCCGGAGGACCTGGCCGGCGGGTTCCCGAAGACGCGCGCAGAGCTCTACGCCTACCGCGGGATCGTGCTGGGAAGCATCGAGGCTGGCGCGTTCACGGCCGACCAGCTCGAGATGATCGCCGACTTCGTCAGCCTGCGCGGCGGCGGGCTGCTCGCGCTCGGCGGCCGGCTCGCCTTCGCCGAGGGCGGGTATGCCGGCACGCCCGTCGCCGAGGCGCTGCCGGTCGAACTCGAGGCCACGAAGGCGGCCGACGACTTTCTCGAGACGCTGAAGGTTCGGCCGACGGCGCTGGGCCTGACCCACGTGGCGACGCAGGTCGGTCCGAGCGAGAAGGCGTCGGCGGAGCGCTGGGCGTCACTGCCGCCGCTCACCGCGGTCAACCCGATCCGCCGGGTGAAGCCGGGGGCCGCCGTGCTGCTGGTTGGCCGGGCCGAGAAGGGCGACGACCAGGTGGTGCTGGCCCACCAGCGATACGGCGCCGGCAAGGCGATCGCGTTCCCCGTCCAGGACTCGTGGCAGTGGCAGATGCACGCCGACATCCCGGTCGAAGATCAGACGCACGAGACGTTCTGGCGGCGGCTGCTGCGGTGGGTGGTAGAAGGGGTGCCCGAACGTCTCGAGGTCGCCGTCGATCACGAGCGGGTCGAGCGCGGCGACCCCGTCCAGGTGACGGCGACGCTTCGGGACGACCGCTTCATCGGCGTCAACGGCGCGACGGTGCGCGCGAAGGTGACCGCCCCCGACGGCCTGGTCACCGAGATGCCGCTCGCGTTCCTGGTGGACCGCGACGGCGAGTACCGCGCGACGTTCACCGCCGCGCAGGACGGCCTCTACGAGGTCGCCGTGGACGCGGGTCCGACCTCGGGAACCGCGCGGGCGTTCGTGCGGGCGGCGCCCGACGACCGCGAGTACTTCGACGCGGCGATGCGGCCGGCCTTCCTGCGTCGCGTGGCCGAGGACACGGGCGGGCGTTTCTACACGCCGGCCACGGCGTCGACGCTGCCCGAGGACATCACCTACCTGGGCCGCGGGATGACGGTGGTGCAGGAGAAGGACCTCTGGGACATGCCCGCGGTGCTGGTCCTGCTGATCGGCCTGGCTGGCGGCGAGTGGCTGCTGCGACGACGGTGGGGGCTCGCATGAGGCGCCTGGCCGCGGCCGCCGCGCTCGTGCTCGCGCTCGCCGTGCCGGCCCGCGCGCAGCAGGCCAGCCACCTGCTCGTCGTCGTCGGCCTGGGCGGCGACCTCGAGAACGCGGACCGGTTCCACCAGTGGGCCGTGACGCTGGTCGATGCGGCGCGCAACCGCTACGGCCTGCCGGCCGAGAGCGTGATCTACCTCGGGGAGGATCCCGCGCGCGATCCGGCGCGCATCGGCGGCCGATCGACGAGGGAGAACATCGCCGCGGCGGTCGATCGGATCGCGGCGCGCGCGCGGCCCGGCGACCGCGTCTTCATCGTGCTGATCGGGCACGGCGCGTCGGCCACCGGCGGGGCACGGTTCAACCTGCCGGGCCCCGACCTCACCGCCGCCGAGTACGGCAAACTGCTCGACCGGCTCTCCGCGCAGTCGGTCGTGTTCGTGAACACGGCGAGCGCCAGCGGCGGATTCGTCGCGGCGCTCTCGGGCAAGAATCGCACGATCATCGCCGCGACGAAGACCGACAGCGAGAAGAACCAGACGCGGTTCGGCGAGTACTTCGTCGCGGCCTTCGCCGCGGCCGAGGCCGACGCGGACACCGACAAGGATGGTCGCGTGTCGGTGCTCGAAGCGTTTCTCTGGGCCCGCGCGCGCACGGTGGATTCCTACAATCGCGACGGCCAGCTGCTCACCGAGCACGCCGTGCTCGACGACAACGGCGACGGCAAGGGCAGCGACGCGCCGGGACAGCCCGGTGGCGACGGCGCGCTGGCGCGGACGATCTTCTTGTCCGCGCCGGACGCCCGGCCTTCGGCCGACCAGGCCGACCCCGAGCTGCGCGCCCTGATCGCCCAGCGCGATGCGATCGAGGCGCAGGTGGCCGCGCTCAAGGCGTCGAAGGACAAGATGGACCCGGAGAAGTACGAGCAGGATCTCGAGCGGCTGCTGATCGAGCTGGCCCGCGTCAATCGCGCCGTTCGGGAGAAGCAGAAGGGAACTGGCTAACTGGGCAACTGGGCAACTGGGCAACTGGGGAACTGGCTAACTGGGGAACTGGGGAACTGGGGAACTGGGGAACTGGGGAACTGGGCAACTGGGGAACTGGGCAACTGGCTAACTGGGGAACTGGGGAACTGGGGAACTGGGGAACTGGGGAACTGGGGAACTGGAGTTACTCAGTTGTCCAGTTACTCAGTTACTCAGTTTCCCAGTGCGGGAGACGATGTGGCATTGAACGAAGTGGTGAACACGGCGGCGCTCGAGTCGGAAGACGACGTGGCGCTGGCAGACCGGATGAAGGCGAGCCGTGAACGCATGCTCGCCGAACTCGGCAAGATCATCGTGGGCCAGTCGGCCGTGATCGAGCAGGTGCTGCTCACCCTGCTCGTCGGCGGCAACAGCCTGATCGTGGGCGTGCCCGGCCTGGCCAAGACGCTGCTCATCCGCACGATGGCGGACGTGCTCGACCTGAAGTTCTCGCGCATCCAGTTCACGCCCGACCTGATGCCGTCCGACATCACGGGCACCGACATCATCCAGGACGACCCGCAGACCGGCAAGCGCCACATGGTGTTCTCGCCGGGCCCCGTCTTCACCAACGTGCTGCTGGCCGACGAGATCAACCGCACGCCGCCCAAGACGCAGTCGGCGCTGCTCGAGGCGATGCAGGAGCACCGGGTCACCATCCAGGGCCGCACCTACACGCTGGACGAGCCGTTCCACGTGTTCGCCACGCAGAACCCGATCGAGCTCGAGGGCACCTATCCGCTGCCCGAGGCTCAGCTCGACCGCTTCATGTTCCACATCGTCATCGACCATCCGCCCGAGGACGAAGAGCTCGAGGTGCTGCGCTCGACGACCGCGATCCAGGATGCGCGCGTGGAGCGCGCGGTGACGGGCGCCGAGTTGATCGCCTTCCAGCGGCTGGTCCGCCGCGTGCCGCTGTCGGAGCCCGTGATGCGCTACGCGCTCGGCCTCGTGCGGGCCAGCCGGAAGCAGGGCAGCGGCACGCTGGATTTCGTCGGCAAGTGGGTGGCCTACGGCGCCAGCGTCCGCGCCGCGCAGTACCTGGTGCTCGGGGCCAAGGCGCGAGCGCTCACCCACGGGCGCTACCACGTGGCGTTCGAGGACGTGCGGGCGCTGGCCCACCCGGTGATGCGCCACCGCGTGCTCACCAACTTCCACGCCGAGTCGGAAGGCGTGACGACCGACCAGATCATCGACCAGCTGCTCGCGGCCGTGCCGGTGCCGAAGTCGGGGATGTAGCGATGGAACCCCGGGACACGCGGGTATCGATGCGCGGCGCCCAGTTCGTGGACCCGTCCGCCCTGGCGCGGATCCGCAACCTCGAGCTGCTGGCGCGCACCGTCGTGGACGGCTTCATCAACGGCCTGCACCGCGCCCCGCACCTCGGCTTCTCGCTGGATTTCGCCGAGCACCGCGGCTACGAACCCGGCGACGACCTCCGGCGCGTGGACTGGCGCGTGTTCGCCCGCACCGACCGCTACTACGTCAAGCAGTTCGAGGCCGACTCGAACGCCAACCTCGTGGTCGCGCTCGACGTGTCTTCGTCGATGCGCTACGCGAGCCGCGGAGTGTCCAAGCTCGATTACGGCCGGTTCCTCGCCGCGTCGCTCCTGTACTTCTCGCACCATCAGCGCGATCGCGTCGGGCTGGCGACCTTCGACAAGGAGATCCTCGAGTTCGTGCCGCCCTCCGCGCGCCACCTGGAGTTCGGCCTCTACGCACTCGACCGCGTCGGCGAGGGCCGCCCGGGGGCGCTCGTCGCCCCCCTGCTGCGGCTCACCGAGCGCCTCGTCCGCCGCGGCATCATCGTGGTGATCTCGGATCTCTATGACGAGCCGGAGGCCGTCGCCAACGCCGTGCGCCCGCTCCGGTACCGCGGCCACGACGTGATCGTCCTCCACGTGCTCGATCCCGCCGAGATCGAGTTCCCGTTCGACCAGGAGGCGAGCTTCGAGGACCTGGAGACCGGCGAGCGCATGCCGGTCGTTCCGTGGTCCGTGCGCGAGCAGTACACCGCCCTGGTCCGGCAGCACACCGAGTCGCTCGGCCGCCTCTTCACCGACAGCCGGATCGACTACGCGCTGCTCAACACGGCGGTGCCGCTCGACTACGCGCTGTTCCACTACCTGTCGGCGCGCGAGCGCCTGAGCCGGGCCCGCTGATGTCGTTCCTGGCCCCCGCGCTGCTCGGCGCCCTGCTGGCCATCGCCATCCCCATCGTGGTGCACCTGGTGCAGCGCGAGCGGCGCACGGTTCAACCGTTCCCGTCCCTGATGTTCCTCCGCCGGGTCCCGTACCAATCGGTGCGCCGGCGGGCCATCCGCCACTGGCCGCTGCTCGCGCTGCGCGTGCTGGCGATCGTGCTCATCGTGCTCGCCTTCGCGCGTCCGTTCTTCTCGACCGGCGGCGCGGCGGCCGCGGCCGGCGGCGCGCGTCAGGTCGTCGTGCTGCTCGACCGCTCCGCGAGCATGGGCTACGGCGACCACTGGGCCCGCGCCCAGGAGGCCGCGCGCCGCGTCGTCCGCGGCCTCGGCCCCGGAGACGGCGGCGCGGTGGCGTTCTTCGCGGCCGACGTGGAGATTGCGGGGCGGTCCGACGCGGGCGCCGGCGACCTCGTCGCGTCGATTGACCGTGCGCGGCCGGGCCCCGGGCTCACCCGCTTCGGCCCGGCGCTGCGCGCGGCGGCCGGCCTGCTCGAGTCGGCAGCCGCCTCGCGCCGCGAGATCGTGCTGATCTCGGACTTTCAGAAGTCGGGCTGGGACGCGACGCAGGACGTGAAGCTGCCCGCCGGCGTGTCGCTGACCACCGTGTCGGTCGCCGAGCCGTCGCCGGCCAACGCGTCGGTGGTGGCCGTGACGCTCGACCAGCAGGCCGCGCCGAAAGGTGTGCTCGTGACCGCCACCGCCCGCGTCATGAACCACGGTGCCCAACCCGTCGCCAATCGCGAGATCACCCTGGACGTCGACGGCCACCGCGTGGAGACCGCGCGCTTCTCGGTGGGGCCCGGCACCGCGGCCGACGTCGCGTTCGCGCCGTTCGCCGTCGCCGGGCGAACCGCGCGCGTGACCGTGCGGTTGGCTCCCGACATGCTGCCGGCCGACGACGTGTTCTACGCGCTCGTGACGGTGGGCGCCCGGGTGCCCGTGCTCATCCTCGAGAACGCCAACCCGGCGCCCGACTCGAGCCTGTACCTGGCGCGGGCGCTCGATGTCGCGCAGGCGCCGGGATTCGCGACGCGCATCGTCCGGGCCGACCGCGTGACGCCCCAGGAAGTCGCCGGCGCTGCGGTGATCGTCGTGAACGACGCGCCTCCGCCCTCGGGGGCCGTTGGCCGCGCGCTGGCCTCGGCCGTACAGGGCGGCGCCGGCTTGCTCGTGCTGCTGGGCCAGCACAGCGCGTGGACGGACGCCGACCCGGACCTGCTGCCTGGCAAGCTCGGGGCGGTGGTCGATCGGGCGGGCACCAGCGGCGGCACGCTCGGCTACGTGGACTTCAGCCACCCCGCATTCGAGATCTTCCGGTCGCCTCGCAGCGGCGACCTCACCGCCGCGCGCATCTTCCGGTACCGCGCGCTCGCCTCGCCGCCGCGGGTCCTGGCGCGGTTCGACGACGGGGGAGTGGCCGTAGCGGAACGGAAGGTCGAGCGGGGGACGGTCATCGCGTGGACGACAACGTTCGACGGTTACTGGAACGACCTGCCGCTCAAGCCGGTGTTCGTGCCGCTGGTGCACCAGGCGATGCGGCACCTCGGCCGCTACGTCGAACCGCGGCCGTGGTATTCGGTCGGCGACACGTACGACCCGGCGGACGCGCCTCCGACGGTCGCGGGGGCGCGACGCGCTGCGGGTGGGGCCTTCACGGTGCTGGCCCCGTCTGGCCGCACCGTCGAACCGCTGACGGGGGCCGGCACCCGCGTCGTTCCGCTGACCGAGGCAGGCTTCTACGAGATCCGGCCGTCGGCGCCCGGATCCGATCCGCTGGTGGTCGCGGTGAACCTGGCGGCCGGAGAGTCGGACCTGAGCCCGCTCGATCCCGCGGAGCTGAAGGCCAGCGTCAGCTCATCCGTCGCCGGGCAGGCCGCCGTGCCCGGGGAAGAGGTCACGGTCGAACAACGTGAGCGCCGCCAGTCGCTCTGGTGGTATCTTCTGGCTGCGGGGCTTCTGTTGCTCGTCACGGAGGCCGTGGTGGCCAGCCGGCTGCCGCGGATTGCCTGATGTCGCACCACGACGAACTGCTGCAGTTCATCCGCAAGGTCCGGTCACGGTGGCGCTGGAAGGTCGTCCTTCGCAGCGTCACGGTGCTGCTCGGCGCGGCGATCCTCGCGCTGCTCGCGGTGGCGTACGGCCTCGAGCAATTCCGCTTCAGCCCCGCCTCCATCGTCGCGGCTCGCGTGGTGATGTACGTCGCGCTCGTCGCGCTCGGGTGGTTCTTCTTCGTGCGGCCGCTCGGCCGCCGCGTCAACGACCAGCAGGTGGCGCTCTACCTCGAGGAGCACGAGCCGTCCCTGCAGGAACTCCTGGTCAGTGCCGTCGACGTCGGGGCACCGGACCGGCCGGCCGCGCAAACCGGAGAGTCGGCCGAGTTGTTGCGCCAGGTGGTGAAGTCGGCCATCGAGCGCTGCGAGGCGTCGAACGTCGGTCGAGGCCTCGAACGCCAGAGCCTCCGCAACTCGCTTGTCGCGCTCGCGACGATCACGGTCGTGGCCACGCTGGTGTTCGGCCTCGGGCCGGCGTACCTGCGGCAGGGTGCGTTCGCGGTGCTGGTCCCGGCCATGGGGGCGGAGGCCGCGAGTCCGTACCGCATCGATGTGACGCCCGGCAGCGCCACCGTGGCGCGCGGCTCGGACGTGGCCATCGCGGCCCGCCCGCGCGGCTTCACGGCGACCGAGGTCGATCTGTTCACGCGCGCCCGCAGCGGCGCGCCGTTCGAACGCACTCCCATGGTCGTGCCGGGTGGTGACGGCCCGTTCCAGAGCACGATCTTCCGCGTCAAGGAATCGTTCGACTACTTCGTGCAGTCGGCAGGCGTGCGCTCGCCCGTCTACCGGATCGAGGCCGCGGCGCTGCCGTTCGTCGAGCGGATGGAGATGGAGTTCGTGTACCCGGCCTACTCGGGGCTCGCGCCCCGCACGGTGGACCAGGGCGGCGACATTGCCGTGCTGCGCGGCACCACGGTGCGGCTGCGCGTGCACTCGACCATGAAGACGGGAGCCGGGCGCATCGTGCGCGACGGGAAGGAATTCCTTCCGCTGACGGTGAACGCCGACGGCACGCTCACAGGGAGTTTCGAAGTGAAGGCCGACGGCCTCTACCGGATTGACCTGGCCACCGCCGCCGGCACGCTGGTCGCCGCATCGCCGGAGTACACGGTCGACGCGCTCACCGACGAGGCCCCGTCCGTCGCGTTCTCGAAGCCGGGGCGCGACCTTCGGGCGACGAGCCTCGACGAGATCTTCGTCGAGGCCGCGGCGGAGGACGATTACGGCGTGAAGCAGCTCGACCTCATCTACGCCGTGAACGGCGGCCCCGAGCGGCAGGCGCGGCTCATCGGGCCGGGGCCCTCGCCGCGCACGGAGGTCGCTGCCGGCCACACGTTCTTCCTCGAGGAACTCGGGCTGCAGCCGGGCGACGTCGTCTCCTACTACGCCCGCGCGACCGACAACGACGACGTGAGCGGCGCGAAGAGCGCGACGAGCGACATCTACTTCGTGCAGATTCAGCCGTTCCGCAAGGACTACCGCGCCGCCGAGAGCCAGGCCGGCGGCCAGCAGGGCGGCGGGCAGGCCAGCGACCCGTCGGCGCTCTCCGAACAGCAGCGCCGCATCGTCTCGGGCACCTTCAACGTGGTCCGGGACCGCGCGAAGGTGGGGGAGGACAAGTTCCGGCAGGATGTCGTCTTCCTGGCGCTCACGCAGGGCCAGCTGCGCGAGCGGGCCGAGGGGCTGGCCGCGCAGATCACGTCGCGCGTCGCCCAGGCCGACCCGACGATGGTCAAGATCGCTGAAGCACTGCAGGACGCGGCGAAGGCGATGCAGGGCGCGGAGCAGCGCCTGCAGGTTCGCGACCCGAAGACGGCGCTGCCGGGCGAGCAGCAGGCGCTGGCGAGCCTGCAGCGGGCCGAGGAGGCGTACCGAGACGTGCGCGTGCGCATGGAGCGGGGCGGCGGGGGCGGCGGCGGGGGCGGCGGCGGGCAGCAGTCGGCGGCGGCCGAGGAACTGGCGGACCTCTTCCAGCTGGAGATGGACAAGCTGCGCAACCAGTACGAAACGGTGCAGCGAAGCCAGCAGCAGACCGCCGACGCGAAGGTCGACGCGATGCTCGAGCGGCTGAAGGAGCTGGCGCGGCGGCAGGAACAGGAGGCCGAGCGGCAGCGCCAGATGTCCGGCAATCGCCAGGAGGGCGGCAGCGCGGCGAGCGCGCGGCAGCGGCAGCTGGCCGACGAGACGGAGGAGGCCGCCCGGCAGTTGGAGCGCTTGTCGCGCGAGGACGATTGGCAGGACCTCGCCCAGATGGCGCGCGACCTGCGTTCGGCGGCCGACGCGATGCGCCGCGCCGCGGCGAGCGGCGACGCGGCCGCGTTCGGCGAGGCGCGCACGGCGGCGGAGCGGCTCTCGCGGGCGCGCGACGGGCTCGAGCAGCAGCGCAGCGATCGGATGGCGCGCGACATCGACGCCGCGCTGTCGCGCGCGCGGAGGCTGGCGAACGAGCAGAAGTCGATCGAGGCCGGCGTCCGTTCACTCGACAAGGCCGGGGCCGCCCGGGCGCCGCAGGTGCAGCAGCTCCAGCAGCGCAAGGAGGCCGAGGCCGCGGAAGTGGGCGACATCGAGAAGCAGCTCGATCGTACGGCATCCGACTTCCGGCGCGAGCGGCCGCAGGCCGCGCGGCAGGTGCAGCAGGCCGCCGACGGGATCCGCGACGACCGCCTGAAGGAGAAGATCCAGGTACTCGCGCGGGCTGGTGCAGGGGGCGCCGGTCGAGGCGGCTGCCGACTTCGAGCAGCAGATTGGCGCCGACATCGCCTCGCTCGAGTCGCGCCTGCGCTCGGCGGCCGGCGCGGTGAACGCGCAGACGCCCGCGAACCGCGCCGACGCGATGGCGCGGGCCCGCGGGCTCGCGCGCGGCGTCGGCTCCATGGAGCAGCGCCTCCGTGACCAGCAGCAGGCCGCAGGGCAGCGGGGAGGTCAGCGGGGTGACCAGGCCGGGGCCGGCCAGGGGGGCGACGCGCAGCGCGGAAACCAGGCCGCCGAGGGCGGCCAGCGCGGCGACCCGGCGGCCGGCCAGCGCGGCGGTCAGGGCGGAGGCCGCACGGGCGACTTCGCGATGGGCGGCGGCGACCCCGGCGCCCCGCGCGGCGCCGACGGGGGCGGGTTCGATCCGCGGCAGTTCCAGCGAGAGGCGCGGGAGCGGCGGACCGAGGCGCAGGCGCTTCGCCGCGACCTGCAGGCGCTCGGCGCCGACGTCAAGGACCTCGACGCCATCATCGGCACGCTCGCGGCGCTCGACAGCGCGCGCGTCTACGCGGATGCCGACGAGATCACCCGGCTGCAGCGGCAGCTGGCGGACACGCTGCAGCGCTTCCAGTTCGGCCTGCGCCGGGATCTCGGCTCGGCCGACGCGGACCAGTTGCTGCTGTCGGGATCGGACGCGGCGCCGGAAGCGTACAGGAAGCAGATCGAGGAGTACTACCGCTCGCTGGCGCGCGGCCGGAAGAAGTAGCGCGCGCCTCTCAGAATCCGAGCAGTCTGGCCAGCCAGGATTTCGGGCGCGGGCAGCGGCAGCGTTCGGCTGGCGGGATGTCGCGCAGGACTTCGTCCACGTGGCGCCCGCAGCCCACCCACGTGGGCTTTCCGCATTGCCGACACACGCTCCGTTGACACATCGCCCATCCTCCCGGCACGAAGACACCCTTGCCCGCGCCAATTCGGTCCCCCGAATTGTAACCCGCCGGCGTGCCGGGCGCGAAACCGCCGATCACCGACGTGGAGGACCCTTCGGGGCGTGAACGTCGATCGCGGGCGGCGGGCCGCCACGTCTTTCCTGAAGCAGGCTGCAGGCCGCACGCCGGCTCCCGGCGGTGGTCAGTGAGTCGAAGCGGATGCGACGAGATGCAGGTGGGTGGCAGAAGCAGGCGCCACGCGGGCCGTGGTGCGTGAGGGAGAAGAGGGCTGCAGTCGGTACCGGTCGATTGTCGCGGCGACGACCCGCCAGCCGCCGGCCGCCGGTGGCCCGACCCGTCGCACCCGCCCGCAGCACGCGGCCACGGCTCCCTTTCCCCAGGCGGTGGCCGGGAACTTCACCGCGAAGCACAACAGGTCGCCGGGGCGGAGGCCCGTCGCGTCGGTCTCCATGCGGAGCCCCGTCCGGCTGATGTCGAGGGTGACGCCGTGCAGGGCCTGGCCGCTCGAACCGTGGCGAAACTCGACCGGCAGGCTGATGCGGAAACGTGTCGCGCGGTCGTCAACGCCCTCCTGGACACCGCCGGGCCGGGTTGCAGCGATGGGTGTCGAACTGGGCATGAATCGAGTGTAGGACCGAGGCGCCGCCACGGGGAATGCGGTGAATTGTCGCATGCGGCGAATTGTCGCACCGCCGGCCATCGGCAAGGTTCCGCGCCTCGCGCCTTGCCAGCCGTTCGCATTACCCGGCTCGGCCGCGGCAACCCACGGCGGAGTCGGGAGTGTTCGCGAACGCCGACCTGATCGCGGTCGCTACCGATTCCCTGCTGGCCACCGGTCCGTCCCTCCCTTTCCGCGGCATCGTTCACCGCGTGTCAGCGCGCGGCTCCGCTGCCGCTCGAGGCGCGGGCAGCGTCGCTCAGCGTGAACGACGCCTCCCCGAGGTCGCGCGAGTTGCCGCCCACGAACACCGTGAACGCCCCCGGCTCCGCCTCCCATCGGCCGCGCGCCGTGTAGAACGCCAGGTCGGCGGGCGTGATCGTGAACGTGACGTCCGACGACTGGCCGGGCTTCAGATCGATCCGTTCGAAGCCCTTGAGTTCCTTGATCGGCCGCGTCACGCTGCCGACCTTGTCGCGCACGTAGAGCTGCACGACCTCCGCGCCCGCCCGCCGGCCCGAGTTGGTCACCGTGACCGATACCTTCAGCTCGCCGCCCGGGCCGATCGCGGCGGCGCTCAACCGCGGATTCGAGTAGGTGAACGTCGTGTAGCTGAGGCCGAACCCGAACGGGTACAGCGGGTCGTTGGACACGTCCGTGTAATGGGACCACGTGACGCCCGCCTCCGGCCCCGGCCGGCCGGTGTTCTTGCGGGCGTAGTAGAGCGGTTCCTGTCCGACGAGGCGCGGGAACGACGCCGGCAGCTTGCCGCTCGGGTTGTAGTCGCCGAACAGCACGTCGGCGATCGCGTGGCCGGACTGCGACCCGAGCAGCCAGGTTTCGAGCAGCGCGGGCACGCGGTCTGCCACGTAGCCGATCGCGAGGGGCCGACCGCTCATCAGCACGACCACGACGTTCTTGTTTGCCCCGGTGACCGCCTGGACGAGTTCGTCCTGCAGGCCTGCCAGGCCGAGCTGCGCCTGGCTGCGGCCCTCGCCCGTCTGGTAGGCGTCCTCGCCGACGGCCAGCAGCACGACGTCGGCCGACCGTGCCGCGTCGACGGCGGCCGCGAAGCCGGACCGGTCGGTCGTGTTGAAGACGGACGGCGTCGCGAACTCGCGCCGCCCCGTCACGAGCTTCGCGCCTTCCGCGTAGATCACCCGCGTGGCCGGCGAGACGGCGGCCTTCACGCCCTCGAGCAGCGACACCGCGGAGTTCGCGGCCCCCTGCCCGCGCCAGTTGCCGAGCGGGCTGTCCTTGTCGTCGGCCAGCGGGCCGATCACGGCGATCGAGCGGACGGACTTGTCGATCGGAAGGACGCCGTCGTTCTTCAGCAGCACGATCGAGCGGCGGGCGACGTCGCGGGCCGCCTCGAGGTTGGCCGGCGTCAGCGTGACCGCCTTCTCGCGGGCGGTGTCGGAGCGCCGGTACGGATCGTCGAAGAGGCCGAGCGCGAACTTCACCCGCAGGACCCGCCGCACCGCGTCGTCCACGAGCTTCACGTCCACTGCGCCGGACCGCACGAGAGCGGCCAGGTGACCGATGTAGGCGCGACCCTCCATGTCCATGTCGCTGCCGGCGGTGATGGCCTGCCGGGCGGCCTGGGCAAGGTCCTCGGAATAGCCGTGGGGAACCATCTCGGCGATCGATCCCCAGTCGGAGACCACGAAGCCCTGGAAGCCCCATTCGCCCTTGAGGATGTCGCGCTGCAGGTGCGCGTTGCCGGTGGCCGGGATGCCGCCGATCTCGTTGAACGAGTTCATGAAGGTCACCGCGCCGGCGTCGGCGGCCGCCTTGAACGGCGGCAGCACGACGTTGCGGAGGGTGCTCTCCGAGATGTCGACGGTGTTGTAGTCGCGGCCGCCCTCGGCGAACCCGTAGGCCGCGTAGTGCTTCGCGCAGGCGGCAATCGCGTCCACGGCCGCGAGGCTCCTGCCCTGGAAGCCGCGCACGCGCGCGGCCGCCATCTGCGCGCCGAGGAACGGGTCCTCGCCCGACCCTTCCATGATCCGTCCCCAGCGCGCGTCGCGCGCCACGTCCACCATCGGCCCAAACGTCCAATGCAGGCCCGCCGCGGCGGCCTCGGTCGCCGCGACGTGCGCCGAGCGTTCGACGGCGGCGGGGTCCCAGCTGGCCGCTTCGCCGAGCGGGATGGGGAACACCGTCTTGTAGCCGTGGATCACGTCGTAGCCGAAGATCAGCGGGATCTTCAGCCGGCTGTTCTCCAGCGCGAGCTGCTGCGCCTTGCGGGTGGCCTCGGCGCCGGTGACGTTCAGCATCGATCCCACGAGGCCGTTCCGAATCTGCTCGTAGGCCGCCTTCTGCGCGCCCTGGCTCGGCGGCGGGCCGGTGACGTCGAACGGGCTGCTGTACTGGTTGAGCTGACCGACCTTCTCGTCGAGCGTCATCTGGGCGAGGAGCGCGTCGATCTTCTTCTCCGTCGCCGGGTTCACGAGCGGCTGCGCGCCGGCGGCGCGCGGCAGAAACACGAGGGCCAGCAGGGTGAAGGCGACGAGTCCCTTCGGGGCGTTCATGAATGCCTCCGGCATGTTGGGGAGAACGGGGCGCGGCCGCATCGGGCCTGCCCGGCGCTACAGACGGATTCTATCCGCGAGGCGGGGTGCGAGCGACAGGAATCGAGCCGCGGAACTCCGCGGCGGTCGTGGGGCGGTATGGCGGGGAGGGGAGCCTCGAGCGAGGCGCCCGTCGGCCGGCACGCTGCCGCGCCGAGGGGCGCCCCCGACTGCTACGAACACGTGCCGTGGGTTAGCGGCGCGATGCGGCAGGGTGCGTGTTCAGGCGCGCCATCTGCGATGCCGCCACCACCGACCCCTCCGGAGGCACCGGCCGCTCCCACAGCAGGCGTGCCTCGGACGCGGCGTTCGGATAGGCCTCCATCGACGTCTGCCCCGTCGGCTCGAGGATGATATCGACCCGGCGGTTGTACGCCAGCCAGGTGGCGTCCTTCCGCGCCGACATCCACTTCGGAGGATGCTGCGTGTCCGTCGCCTGCAGCTGCTGGACCTGGACGGCGGTCAGCTGGCTCCGCTCGCCGTCGGCGCGGATCGAAATCCGGTCGGCGGGGATGCCCTGTGACACCAGGTACGCCTTGACGGCTGCCGCCCGGCGCTGGCTCAGCGCCAGGTTGTAGCTGGCCGGGCCCCGCACGTCGGCGTGACCGACGACCACCAGCATGTCCTTGCTGTCGTACTGCTCGTTCTTCTGGAAGGCGGCCGCGGCGGCGGCGAGCACCCGTTTCTCACTCGCGACGAGCCCCACCCTCGGACGGCTGGGCTCCGGATACGCGGTTGGATAGAAGACGCTCGCCAGCGTGACCGGCGGGGCCGGTTCGACGGAGCCGACGACGTGCAGGCTCGCGGTGCGGGTGGTCTGCTCGCCGCAGGCGTTGGCCACGTTGAGCGTATAGGTCATGTTCCGGTCGACCGGCCCGTCGGCGGTCGTTCCCGGCATCGCCTCGACGGTCCGCTGGCCGCTCGCAGGCACCTGGCCGAGCGGTTCGATCGTGACCGACGTCGCGCCGGACGTCGACCAGCTCAACGTTGCCGAATCCTGCCTCACGATCTTGTCGCCGATCTTCTGGTAGTGCACCTCAGGCTGGCTCAGCGCGAGCGTCGCCGCCGGGGCCGCCACGGCCACCGTGGCGCGCTCGACGGCTTCGCCTCCCGGCCCCTTTGCCACCAGCTCATAGGTCGTCGTCTTGGTCGGGTGCAGCATCAGGTCTCCGTCGGGCGACACCGGTCCGAGGGGGGAGATGGACGTGGCGGCCGCGTCCGCCGTCGTCCACTTCAGATCGATCGGCTGGCCGCAACTCGTCTGGGGACCGGACGCCGCCAGTTGCGCCGTCACCGGCGCGATGGGGATCATCGCGCTGGCCAGCCCCGCGTCGAAGCGCGGCTCGGGTCCCAGGGAGAGACCTCGCGGGAAGTCTTTCATGGTGATTCGGCCGCCGTCGTTCAGGTCCACCACCGCCCGCTGCCCGGCCTTCACGGCGACCGGGCCCGACCAGATCGTCCGGCCCTCCCGCGTCACCATCACCTGGTAGGTGCCGGGCCTGACGAGCAGCCACTGGTGAAACAGCAGGTTGTTGTCGAACTCGTCCACGTGGCCGACGAAGTAGTCCGGCGTGGTTCCGTTCAGCAGGACCGCCGCCCGCGGGTGGCCCTTGAACTCGATGTCGCCGAACGGGCCGTTCACCCTCTTGCCCTGAGGCCGCAGGACCACGTCCTTGTCCACCGTGCGGCCCGCGGCGACGTCAACGGTCATGATCTCTGGCGCGTACCCGTAGTTGTACACGCCGATGGTGTGCGTGCCCGCACTCATCTCCAGCGTCTGGCTCCCATCGCGGATGGCCTTGCCGTCCACGAACACGTACGCCTGTCTTGGATTGACATGGACCTTCACGCGGCCGGTGTCCGTGCCGCTCCGCGCGATGGCCGGGGCCGCGACCATCAGGAGGGCAGCCGCCGCGTATCCGCACACCTGGACGAAACGCCTCGTCCGTGGGCTCTCGGGACTCCATTCGGTACTCATATCCAGACCTCGATCCAGCGTCGAAGCACGGTGCCGGCTCCGCCAGGACCGCGGGGGTGGCCCGGCACCGATTGCGCGCCGCCGCGGCCCGTGAGACATCGAGAACAGCCTCATGAGGTCGATCTTGCGCGTGGGGAGGAGGGTGCTGCAATTGGCCGGTAGACGTAGCTGGCCCTACGCCGATCGATATAGACCGCAGGCGCGCGGGGCGCGGCAGTTCCTATTTGCCGCGTTCGGGCGTGGGCACCGACGAGGCCGGGCCGGACGAGCGGGCGGGTTCGGCGGGAGGGCGCGGGTCCGTCACCTGGACAATCCCCCGCTGGGCTGCCACGAGGATCGCCTCGACCCGCCCGGTCACGCCGAGCTTGTCCAGGATGTGGTTGACGTGGACCTTCACCGTGCCCTCGGCCACGTCGAGCGATGCTCCGATTTCCTTGTTGGACTTGCCGGCCGCCACCAGTCGAAGGACGTCGAGTTCCCGCGGAGTGAGTTCGGGCGCAGTCATCCGTTCCGCGAGCTTCGTCGCCGCAAGGGGATGAATCCATATCTGCCCGCTCGAGACGGCGCGGAGGCAGGCGAGCAGGTCCTCGCGGCCGAAGTCGCCCTTGGGCACGTAGCCGCGGACCCCCGCCCGCACGACGTTGTAGACGTCCTCCTCGGTGCCGAATCCCGAGAAGACCACGATCTGCACGGCAGGGCACCTCTCGCGAAGCATCGCGATCCCGTCGGCCGGCTCCATGCCCGGCATGTGCAGGTCCAGGACCGCAATCGCGGGCCTCGACTGGCAGGCCCGGTCGACGGCCTCTGGCCACGTGCCGGCCTCGGCAACGACGACCATGTCCGGCTCGCGGTTGATCAGCGCCGACAGGCCCTCGCGGACGATGGAATGGTCGTCCGCGATGAGGATGCGAATGGACGCGGGGTGAGTCATGGCCGACCTTCAAGCCGCCTCGGGCGGGATTGGAATCGACACGCGAACCTCCGTGCCGCGACCGGCCTCGCTCGAGAGCGCCCACTCGCCGCCGAGGACGCTCGCCCGGTTCTGCATCGACGCCAGGCCGAGGCCTGCGTGGTGGTGTCCGGGCTCGAAGCCCCGTCCGTCGTCTCTGACCGACAGCCGCGCCTGGTGTGCGTCGAAGCGCAAGTCGATCCGCACCACGCTCGCCTGCGCGTGCTTGATCGCGTTCGACAGCGCTTCCTGGCTGATTCTCAGCAGGCCCTTCTCGGCCTCGGGGGGGAGACGGCGAACCACGCCGTCGAAGGAGCAGCGAACCGTGGGCCCGTTGCCGGCGGCCAGGTCGTGGGCCATGGATTCGATGGCGCCAGCCAGGCTCACCTTCTGCAATTCCTCCGGGTACAGGTCCCACAACGCGCACCGCATCTCGGTCATGCTGGCGCGGACCAGTTGAAGCGCCTTGCCGACGTCCTCTCGTGCGGACGCGCCCCCGTCCAGCGCCTCGCGGGCACTCTCCAGGCGCAGGACGGCTCCCGCGTGCGCCTGGCCGACCGTGTCGTGGAGTTCGAGCGCGATGCGCTTGCGTTCGGCGTGCAGCGCCGCCTGGAGGCGGCCCTCCTCCGCCAGGGCCGCCGCGCGGCGCGCATCTTCGCGCGAAACCCAGACGTAGGCGAGCAGCGCCGTCGCGGCGCCAATGGCCAGGTCGTTCAGCACCGTCGTGGCGGGCGCGTCCCCCAAGCGGTCGAAGGCCCGGTCCAGGGCGACATTGGCCAGCCCGACCAGCACGCCGAGCGCGATGCTCCAAAGGATCAGCCTGCCAGGCCGCTCGTTCGCCGGGGGCGCGGGAGGCCGTGCGCCCGGCGCGATCGTCCCATGGCCCATGTCCCATGGTACGTGGGTCGGAATTGCGTGAGCAACGAGATATTGACGCCAACGCTCGTCGAGCCCGCGGCAGAGCCAGCGGCAGAGCCAGCGGACGGCTGGCCGGCCCCATGCTGGTCGGAAGCGGCAGGCCTCGCTCCAACCTTCGGGCGTGAGGACCATCGGTCGCAGGAGGGGCGGAACCGCCGGGCCCGGCTCACCGTCCCCGGCTCGCGGCCGCGGCGATGGCCGCCCACCCGAGCCTCGCGTCGCGCGCGGCGTCGGCGCGCGCGATCTCTCCCGACGCGCGCGTGGCGACCCGCGCGATCACCGCGTCCACCAGGCGAAACACGTCGTCGTCCTGGGCCCTGGCCAGCACCACGCCGCGTGTGCCGTCGGCATCGAGCACGGTCACCGCGACGCCGCAGTGGAACCGCTTGCCGGCCGTCGCCGGCTGCTCCGACAGCCTGACGCGAACCGTGTTCACGCGTTCGCCGAATCGCGCCAACTCGAACAGCGCCCGGCGCCCGACGTGCTGGCGGATCGTCGTTCGATCGGCAATGCTGCTGCCTTGGATGTCCACTCGCATGGTGGTCTCTCCTTGCGAAATCCGCGTGCAGGGCCGGGCTCGCCTAGCCGCCGTGCCTGACGTAGGTGCCGTCGGCGCGCGCCACCAGGAACCCCGTGCCCACGAGGTCTGCGAGCACGTCACGACAGGTGGCCGAATCCAGGCCCCAGAGGCGCTGCGCCTGCCGCAGCGTGAGGCGGAGTCCTGGCATCTCGAGGTATTCGCCCCGGACGCGCGCGAGCAGGTCCGGCGCTCGAGGATGGTCGAACGAAGGAGGGCGTGCCGTGGGCACCGTCAACTGCATCATGGGAGGCTCCGCATGTCCGTGAGCGCGACTCCGCCCCGGTGCTCCGCCGCTCACGAGGTGCACACTTATGTCGCGCACAACTCCGGCCGCGGTGGCTGCCGCAGGCGGCCGGCCGCCGGGGCGGGTCGCTGCGTTCCGACTACGCAAGGCCGCCGCCAAACCGCCCGGCTCTGGCGGGGGCGCGGAAGGTCTTCGAACGAATGGACTTACGGCGTCTGGGCGGGAATTGCTGGCGGAGGACACGGCCGGTGGGGCATTACAGAATGAAACGTCTCGTTTCAAGATGAAACGCGACGTGCGCCGCGGGGCCCGCCGGCGGGCGCGCCCGGCTGGCGCCGGATCATGCGCCACAAGGTCACGGTGCTGATGCCGAGGGCGGCGGCGGCCCGCGTCCGGTTGCCGCCGAAGCGCCGCAGAGCCTCGTCCACCAGCGCGTGCGCCTGGGCCTCCAGGTTCAGGTCGTCCCGGTCGGCGGCTGACGAGGCGGTCTCCCGGACTTCGGGCGGCAGGTCCCGCACGCTGAGCGCGGGGGTGCGCGCCAGGATCACGGCGCGCTCGATGGCGTGCTCGAGTTCGCGGACGTTGCCGGGCCACCGGTAGGTGACCAGGGCGGTCATGGCCTGCGAGGTGACCGCCCGCACGTTCTTCTTCAGTCGGGCGGACGCCTGCTCGAGGAACTCGTGTGCCAGTGCCGGGACGTCCTCGCGGCGGTCTCGCAGCGGGGGCAGGCCGATGACGAAGCCACCCAGGCGGAAGTAGAGGTCCTCCCGGAACCGGCCGTCCGCGACGGCCGCGCGAAGATCCCGATTGGTGGCCGTCACGATGCGCGGGCGGACCTTGATCGCGCGCTCGCCGCCCACCCGCCTGATCTCGCCCTCCTGGATCGCGCGCAGCAGCTTCGCCTGCAGCGTCGCCGCCATCTCGCCGATCTCGTCGAGGAACAGCGTCCCCTCGCTGGCCACCTCGAAGAGCCCCGGCTTGTCGCGCACCGCGTCGGTGAAGGCGCCGCGCACGTGGCCGAACAACTCGGACTCGAGCAGCGTCTCGGTGAGGGCGGCGCAGTTGACCGAGACGAGCGGGCCGCCGCTCCGGGCGCTGTGCTCGTGGATGAGCCGGACGATGAACTCCTTGCCGGTGCCGCTCTCGCCGGTGACGAGCACGGTCGTTTCGAGGGGGGCCACGCGGGAGGCGAGTTCCAGCACGTCGCGCATCGCGGCGCTGCGGGCGATGAAGCGATGGCTCGCCACGTGGGCGGCCACGCGCTGCTGGATCACGTCCATCTCGCGCTCGCGCCGGGCCAGGGAGTGCTCTCTCGCGGCGAGCGCGTGGCGCTGCCGCCGCGCGGCGATCCGCAGGCGTTCCACCTCGGCGCCGAGGTCCGCGCCCCGGAAGTCGAAACGAAGCCCGTCCACCTCGCGGCCCCAGCCGGCCGCGTGCCGGCCGGTCAGCCGGCAGTGTCGGTGGCCCTGCCCGATGCACTGGTGCTCGCGGAAGTAGACCTCGACGCCCAGCGCGGCGCTCGCGTAGCCGCTGACGTACCCCACCAGGCTCCAGCAGACCGGCTGCTGGCTCCGGCCGTAGTGCTCCAGGTGCTGCTCGCCCTCGTAGGAGCGCAGCCAGGTCAGGTCCGCCTCGAACGCCCCGCTCGCGGCATCGAAGTCGAGGCGCCCCAGCTTGGCCTTCACGATCCCCTCGAGCGTGTGAAGGGTGGCGCCCGCGCGGACCGACTCGAGCGGGTCGTCCCAGTGGAACTGCTCGCGCAGGTTGATGGCGTCGTGATACCCGTCGGCGAAGCCGAAGCGAAGCAGCAGCCGCCGCGTCGTGTCGGGGCCGAGCGTCTGGATCAACTCCTTGCGCAGCAGGCCCATGGCCGCGGCGCTCAGGATCACGACCCGCTGATCGTGCAGGCGGATCAGCCCCTCGTCGGGGCGGAAGTCGAACACCTCGTCGAGCTGCACCGGGCCGCGCTTCATCGCTCCCTCCGCGCCCATTTCAACATGAAACACCTCGTCCCGGCGAGCACCGCCTGGCCGGCAGGCGCCTCCTGCGTCCGGGGCGCCCGGCTGTGGGGCGTTCGCGGCTCGGCGCCCCTCGGCCAGGCCGTCCGCGGCGGCCGGCCAATCTGATAATCTCGGCGTGCCATGCACGCGCCCGACGTCCGACCTGCCGGCCCGCACCGCCCGTCGTCCTCCATCCTGCTGTGGGCGGGGCTTGCCGGCGCGCTGATCGTCGCGGCGATCGGTGCCTCGCTCTTCGTCGTCAGCAGCCGGCGTCCGCCGCCGGCCCCCGTGCCGTCCCTCCTTCGCTGGCCGGTTGGGGTCCGGACGGTGGCAGGCAGCGGCGCACCAGGGCTGGCGGACGGCGCATGGCAGGTTGCCCGCTTCTCGGATCCGTTCGGCGTGGCCGTCGATGCGCGCGGCGACGTGTTCATCTCGGATGCGGGCGACAACAACGCGATTCGCCGCCTGACACCGGACGGCCGGGTGGCGGCATTCAGCGGCGGCCGCGAGGGGTTCGACGACGGCGAGGCGGCGTCGGCGGCATTTCGCGCGCCGTCCGGCCTCGCGATCCGCCCCGACGGCCGTCTCGTGGTCGCCGACACCGGCAACAACGCCGTCCGCACCGTCGGACTCGACGGGCGCGTCACGACCCTCGCGGGCGACGGGACGCCCGGCAGCGAGGACGGGACGGGCCGTGCGGCGCGTTTCAACGGCCCGATTGGCGTCGCCGTCGCGCCGGACGGCGCCGTCTACGTCGCCGACACGTACAACGATCGCATCCGCCGCATCGGCGTCGATGGCAGCGTGACCACGGTGGCGGGAGGCGGCGGAACGGGCTACCAGGACGGGACCGCGGCCGAAGCGCTCTTCGACACACCGAGCGGCGTGGCCGTGACGGCCGCCGGCGACGTCTTCGTCGCGGACACGGGGAACAACCTGATCCGGCGGGTCGCGGGTGGTCGGGTCAGCACGGTGGATGCCGCGCCGGACACGGCCGACCAGCACGGCTGGTTGCACCCGGTGGGGCTCGCCATGTCGGGCCCGCTGCTCTACGTCACCGACGCGAACCGCGTGTCGGTGCTCGAGCCGGACGGCCGCGTCCGGGTGCTGGCCGGATCGGCGCCCGGTGCGGCCAACGGGCCGGGCGACGAGGCCCGGTTCTGCGGGCCCATGGGCATCGCGGTCGATGCGCGGGGGACGGCGTGGGTGGCCGACAGCGACAACTACCTCGTGCGGCGCCTGTCGCCGCCGGGTGCGACGAACCCTCCGGTCGATATCGACCTGGTGCGGGCGCCGGTGCTCACGCCTGCCAGTCTCCAACTCGCCAACCTGCCCTGGCCGGTGGACGGGCAGGATGACTGGCACGAACTGGCGGCCACGTTCGGCGAGGCGCGGGGCAGCCGGGGAGGCGACGGCCGCGAGCGTCTGCATTCCGGCATCGACGTGAAAGGCGACATCGGGGCCGTCGTGCGGACGGTGCGCGACGAAGCGGTCCGGCGGCCCGTGTCGGCCGGGCCTTTCGACGCGATCAACGAATCGCTTCGCGTGGGCGAGCTGCTCTACGTTCACGTCCGCGTCGGGCGCACCCGGCGCGGCGCGATCATCGACGCCGGCCGCTTTTCGGTGGTGCGCGATTCCGACGGCCACGCGCTCAGGGTGAGGGTCAAGCGGGGAACGCGGTTTCGCGTCGGCGATCCAATCGGCACGATCAACCGGCAGGCGCACGTCCACCTGACCGTGGGGCCGTTTGGCGCGGAGGTGAATCCGCTGATCTTCGCACCGCCCGGGTTCGTCGACACCGAGCCGCCGGCGATCGTGCCGAATGGCATCTCGATCTACGACGAATCGGGGGCGCGGGTCGCGGTCCGGGCGCTCGGGCGGCTGCTGGTCTCGGGTCGCGTGTCAATCGTGGCCGAGGCCTACGACCGCGTGAACGGGAATGCCCCCTATCGGCGGCTGGGCGTCTACGCCATCGGCTACCAGGTGCTCGACGCCGCGCTCCATCCGGTGCCGGGTTTCGAATTGCCGGTCGAGGCCATCGAGTTCGATCGGCTGCCGGCCGAACCCGGCGCGCCCGCGCTGGTCTACGCCGACGGCAGCGGCATCACGGCTTACGGCAGCCGGTCCACCCGCTTCCGCTACATCGTCACCAATGTCGTCCGACACGGCGACGCGGCGGCGGGCGACTGGGACACGACGACGCTGACGCCCGGCGACTATGTGGTCCGCGTGACGGCGCGCGACCTCGCGGGCAACGCCACGACCCAGGACCTGAAGGTGAGTGTCGGGCGGCCGGGCCCCGCGGCCCGGTAGGCGCGCTCTCCACCGGCGGCGGCCCGGGCATCAGGGCGATGATCTCCCGACCCGGTATCCGAGGATCACCTTGAGGACGAGCGCATCCGACGCCGGCGTCAGGCCGAAGCCGACGCCTGCATCGAACTCCCACTGCGGCGCGAGGTCCAGGTCCACCACCGTGAACAGCTGGTGCCCGCGCGACCGCCACGGTTCGAGGCTCTTCGTGGTGCCGAGCTCTCCGTAGGATCTCGTAGCTGCCCTGCGCGGGGGCGGGAGCGGCGGGCAGCAGCAGAACCAGGCCGGCCCACGCGAGAGCCGCGGCTAGTCGCGGTGCCAGAACAGGACCTCCGGGGCATTGCGCGGCGTCGGCGGCGTGGCCGCAGCCGGGTAGCCGACCACGAGCGGCGCCACGACCGTGTGGTCGCTTGGAACGCCGAGCTCCGCTTTCGCCTCGGCGGTCTGCAGCAGCGGCTCCGCGAAGCCGATCCAGCAGGTGGCGAGGCCGCGGTCGTGCGCGGCCAGCATCAGCGTGTAGGCGGCCATGCTGCAGTCGCCCACGGCGTACGGCGTGAGCGGCCGCGCGTAGACGACCACGAGCGAGGGAGCGTCGTAGAACAGGTTGAACGCGGGATCCGACAGCAGGTCGCGGTAGCGCTGCCGGTGCGGGAAGTCGCCGAACCGTTCGAGCAGGTGCGCCTTGGCGCGCGTCGACAGCTCGCGCAGGCGTGCGGCACCCTCGATGACGCCGAACGCCCAGGGTTGGGCGTTCGTCGCGCTCGGCGCGAGGACGGCCGTTCCGATCAGACCGTCGAGCGTCGCGCGGTCGACGGGGCGCGCGTCGTACTTGCGGACCGCGCGGCGTGAGGCCAGGGCCTCCTGCAGTTCCATGCACACCTCCACGACGTCAGCGCACGGATCCTAGTCCGAATCGCCTGGGCGCGCCACCACGCGTCGGCGCGGCGACCCTTCGCTGAGAACCTTCGCTTGACCGGAGGCTGACTGCCGGTCGACAATCCGGGTCACCTATGCCCGACCATTCCGTCAGTCCCTCCGGTGAACGCTTCCCGCTGCCCAGGCCCGAAGACGATGCGGCCGAGTTCCTGCGCCTCGAGACGCTGGCCGCGGAGGCCCGCGCCCAGGGCAAGGAGGTCGTCGTCGTCATGGGCGTCGGCTTCGTCGGCGCCGTCATGGCCGCCATCATCGCCGACTCGGTCGGCCCCGACGGCAAGCCGGCCAAGTTCGTGATCGGCTGCCAGCGGCCGAGCGTGCGCAGTTACTGGAAGATCCCGCTGCTCGCGCGCGGCGAGTCGCCGGTCAAGGCCGAGGACCCCGACGTGGCCCCGATGATCCACCGCGTCGTGGTGGACAAGAAGACGCTGGTCGCCACCCACCACAGCGACTGCCTCTCCCTGGCCGACTGCGTCGTGGTGGACGTGCAGTGCGACTACTCGAAGCGCGACCTCGGGAAGATGACGACCGGCAGCGCCGAGATGACCGCCCTCGAGGCGACGATGAGGACGATCGGCGAGAAGATCCCGCCCTCGTGCCTGGTCCTCATCGAGACGACGGTGGCGCCGGGCACGACGGAGTTCGTCGCCTGGCCCATCATGAAGCGCGCCTTCGCCGCCCGCGGCATCCCGTCCGAGCCGCTCCTCGCCCACAGCTTCGAACGGGTCATGCCGGGACGGGAATACGTCCGCAGCATCCGGGATTTCTGGCGCGTCTGCTCGGGGTGCACCGCGGAGGCCAGGCGGCGCTCGGTGAAGTTCCTCGGCGAGATCCTCAACACGCGCGACTTCCCGCTGACGGTGATGGACCGCCCGATCGAGTCCGAGACGACGAAGATCGTCGAGAACTCCTACCGCGCCACGATCCTCGCGTTCCTCAACGAGTGGAGCCTGTTCGCCGAACGCAACGGCGTGGACCTCGTCAAGGTGATCCAGGCCATCAAGGTGCGCCCGACGCACAGCAACATCATCTTTCCCGGCCCTGGCATCGGCGGCTACTGTCTCCCCAAGGACGGCGGGCTGGGCTACTGGGCCTACAAGCACATCCTCGGCTTCGAGGACGGCGACCAGCTGTTCCGCATCACGCCCGCGGCCATCGACATCAACGACACGCGCGGCCTGCACGTGGCGGAACTGGTGCGCGACGCGCTGAGGAACATGGGGCGCTACATCGCCGGCGCCAACGTGCTGGTGTGCGGCGCGAGCTACCGCGAGGACGTCGGCGACACTCGCTACAGCGGGTCGGAACTCGTCGTGCGGAAGCTGGCGGAGATGGGCGCCGACATCCGGGTGCACGATCCCTACGTGGACCACTGGTACGAGCTCGAGAACCAGCCCGAGTACCCGTCGCCCGGGCATTCATGGTCCCGGTTCTTCAGGAATCAGGACGGCCTGGCGCAGGTTCGCGTCCAGAAGGACCTCGAGGCGGCGCTGGCCGGCGCGGAGGCGCTGGTCCTCGCGGTGCGGCACAAGCCCTACCTCGAACTCGAACCGGAGAGGGTAGTGGAATGGGCCGGCGGGCCGCTCGCGATCGTCGACTGCTTCGGTATCCTGACGGACGATCACATCCGTCGGTACTTCGAGCTGCGGTGCGAGGTCAAGGCGCTCGGACGCGGGCACATCCAGCGCCTCAAGGAAGAGGTCAGGGGCCGCCGGGCGAAGGAGTGACGCCTTGTCGCGATGACCGTCGCGGCGCGACGCAGGCGGAGCCCGGCTCGCTCGGACCTGGTGCGGCAACGGCGTCGCCGCCGGCCTCGAGTCTTCGTGCAAATCCTGGCGCAAATCCGCTGTAAACATTTGACAACCCGGCAAGCTCGAGCGTAGTCTGTCCCCTTCTGTCTGGCCATCCGGGCGCCCGCGACCACTTCCCGTCGTTGTGTTGTTGGTCTTGGCCGTGCCGTATCTTGGCTTCGGGCACGGCATCTGGATGGCGAATGGCTCACCGCGGTCTCTGTTTCGTGAGGGAGGAGTGATGGTCTCAATCCGCAGGCACGTTGCGGTCCTCGTCGCGCTCGTGGTCCTGGCGATAGCCTCGCCGCCGCGCGCGGACGCACAGGTCACTCGTGGTGTGGTCTCCGGCACCGTGCGGGACACATCTGGGGCGGTCATCCCCGGTGCGACGGTGACGGTCACCAACGTCGACACCAACGCGGCGCGGACGGTCGTGACCGACGCCCTCGGGTTCTATCGGGTCGGGGCGGTCGAGCCCGGCCGCTACACGATCGTCACCGAGCTCGCAGGCTTCACCCGGGTCGAGAACAAGGACGTCGTGGTCAGGGCCGCGAGCGAGGTCAGCATCGACGTCACGCTCTCCCCGGCGGGCGTCGGTGAGACCGTGACGGTGACGGCCGAAACCATCACCGAGAGCCTCAGCAAGACGAGCGGGATGATCGGCGTCACGCTCAACGCCCGGCAGGTCGAAGACCTGCCGCTCCCCGGCCGCAACATCAACGGCCTCATCCTGACCTCGCCCAACGTGTCGAGCAGCGTCGGCCAGGGCACCTACGCGGTCAACGGGCAGCGCCCGCGCAACAACAACTACATGATCGACGGCGCGGACAACAACGACATCTCGGTCACGATCGCGACCACGCAGATGGTGCCGGAGGGCGTGGCCGAGTACCAGATCCTCACGAACCCGTACAGCGTGGAGTTCGGCCGCAACAGCGGCGGGCAGATCAACGTGATCACGAAGTCCGGGACGAACCAGTTCCACGGCAGCCTGTGGAACTACTACACGACCAGCAAGCTGTACTCCCTCACCAACGTCGAGAAGGCGAGCAAGCTGACGACGCCGGCGAAGTTCACCCGCAACCTGCCGGGCGGCACCTTCGGCGGGCCAATCGTCCGGAACAAGCTGTTCTTCTTCGGCCTGTACCAGTGGCAGGGAGACCGCCCGGGCGATACGCCGGGCAGCACCGTTCGGATTCCCACCGCGGCCGGCTATGCGACGCTGCAGAACGTCCCGCTGAGGAGCGGGCAGCCGGCATCGAGCCGGGCCGACATCCTGTCGCGGTTGAGTTTCCTGTCGGATCTCTACAACAAGGGGCTGGCCTTCCGCAACCCGGTCGTCACCACGGTCAACGGCGTGGGCGTCGAGACGGCCCAGACCAACGTCACGATCCAGCAGCCGAGCACGTACAAGACGTACCAGGCGCGCGGCGACTACCGCGTGTCCAACGCGGACACGATCACCGTGCGCTACTCGCTGAACGACAGGTCGGACATCGACCAGATCAGCAACTGTGCGTTCGGCTCGCTGTTCTGCGGGTCGCAGGCGCTCAAGGACACGAACGTCGCGGCCAGCTACACGCGGATCCTGTCGCCGTCGCTGCTCAACGAGTTCCGGTTCTCGCTGGTCCGGCGCGACCTCAACTTCCCGGAGAACGACCCGAAGAGCCCGACCGCCAACATCAGCGGGCTGTTCACCGTGGGCGGGGCCAACAACTTCCCGCAGTACCGCATCACGGACACGTTCCAGTTCGCCGACATGGCCACCTGGACGCGCGGCCGCCACACCCTGAAGGCCGGCACGGACATCCGCTACAACACGGTGGACAACGGGTCGGCGTTCGACTCGAAAGGCACCTTCGGATTCAACAGCCTTCAGGACTTCATGAACAACGCGGCGGCCACCTACGCACAGGCGCTGCAGGTGGCGAGTTTCCAGGCGACTCAGTGGCAGACCTCGTTCTACCTCCAGGACGATCTTCGCGTCACGCCGCAACTCACCCTCAACATGGGCTTGCGCTACGAGCTCGCGACGATCCCGCTGGGCATGTTCGGCGCGACCGACCCCCTGAGCCTGGCGGCGGGCGTCCCGGGCCCGGTCCAGAAGGACACCAACAACTGGGGGCCGCGGGTGGGCTTCGCCTACAGCCCGCGCTCGCAGAGCAAATGGCTGGGCGATGGTCAGACGGTGTTCCGCGGCGGGTTCGGCATCGGCTACGACGTGCTGTTCTACAACCTGCTGACCGTTACCGCGTCGAACTACCCGCGCATCGCGACGCTGAACCAGCAGAACGTCCTGGACCTCTACCCGAACATCGTCAGCGGCGGCGCGAGCCCGGTCTTCAACGCGACCAACGCGTGGGTGAACTCCGCGGCAGACACCCAGAACCCCAGCAGCCGGTTCTACAGCCTGTCGGTGCAGCGTGAACGAGGCAGGTTCCTGTTCGAAGTCGGCTACACGGGCAGCCGCGCCTACAAGGGCATCAACCAGATCGAAATGAATCCCGCCCTCCTCACCCCCGCGCAGATCGCGACGGTCAACGCCACGCGCAACGCGGCCTCGATTCCGGCCGCGCAGGCGCGCCGCCTCAACCCGGCATGGGGGTCGCGGGTCCTCATCCCCGACTACGTCGGCCCGGCGGGCAACGACGTCGAAGCGCGGTCGACCTACAACGCCTTCTACGTCTCGGTCATCAAGCGCATGTCGAAGGGCGTGCAGTTCGGCGGCTCCTACACGTACAGCAGTTGGTACAGCAACAACGACGCCTCGCTCGGCGAGGGCGGCACGGACGCGTCGTCGCAGCGCCCGCAGAGCGCGTTCAACTACGAGGCCGAGTGGAGCCGCTCGGTCTACGACCGGCCGCACCGGTTCACCGTGAACTACGTCTGGGAGATCCCGGGGCCGAAGGGCGGCGTCTGGGGCGCCGTCGCGGGGGGGTGGCAAATCTCGGGCGTCACGAGCGGCCAGTCTGGGCGGCCGTTCACCGTCATCACCGGGGTCGACACCAACGGCGACGGCAGCTCCGGCGGCGACCGTCCGAACGTCAACCCGGCGGGCACCCTGACCTGGGCCTCGGACCACCGGTCGTTCACCAACAACGGCTACTTCGTCGTGCCGCTCGGCACCAACGGCCTCCCGCTGCAGAACTCGCTCGGCGACGGCAACGCGCCCCGGACCGGCTTCCGCGGCATGCCCTGGTGGAACACCGACCTCAGCCTGTTCAAGCGCTTCGATGCCGGCCCCGGGCGCCTGACGCTCCGCTTCGACGTGTTCAACGCGCTGAACCAGGACAACACCAGCATTCCCCAGAACAGCATGAACAGCCTCACCTTCGGCCAGCCGAACACCGGAAGCTGGGGCCGGCGGTCGGTGCAGATCAGCTTGAAGTACGCGTTCTAGCGCATTGCCGCTCGACGGCCGGGCCCGCCCGGCCGTCGACGCGGTGCAGACAACGCGGGGCAGGGGGTCCCCCCTGCCGGCCCGGTGGAACCTTTCGCTCCTCTAGACCGTCTATACGGGTTGTAGTCGTCTAGACCATCTAGAGGAGACCGCATGCCGCCGGACAAGACCGACCTCCTGCAGGGAACCCTCGACCTCCTGGTCCTGAAAGTCCTCGACCTCGGTCCGCTTCACGGCCTCGGCGTCACGCGACGCATCGAGCAGGTCACCCGGGGCGCGTTCCAGGTCAAGGCCGGCTCGCTCTTCCCCGCGCTGTACCGGATGGAGCAGGCCGGGTGGCTCGCGTCCTCCTGGGGCGTGTCCGAGACCAACCGGCGGGCCCGCTACTACCGTCTCACGGCGGTGGGCCGCCGCCACCTGGCCGCCGAGACCGAGCAATGGGAGCGCGTCTCGGCCGCGATGAGGCTGGCACTGCGGACGGCCGAATAGGCCGGGAGCACGCGATGGAGCACTGGAGACGCCTGGTTCGCACGGTCCGCAGCCTGCTCGGGCGCGGTCCCTTTCACGACGACCTGGATGCCGACGTCGCCGGCTACGTGCAAATGCTGACCGACGAGAAGGTGGCGTCCGGCCTGCAAGCCGACGAAGCGTCGCGCCGGGCGCGGCTCGAACTCGGCGGGGTCGAACAGGTCAAGGAGCAGGTTCGGGCGGTGAGGCCGGCCGCCTGGCTCGACACCCTGGCGCGCGACGTTCGCGGCGCCCTCCGTCAACTCGTCAGGGTCCCCGTCTTCTCCGTCACCGTCATCCTCGTGCTGGCGCTTGGCATCGGCGCCAACGTCGCGGTCTTCGGCCTGGTGAACGTGCTTCTGCTGCAGCCGAGGGTCGGGTCGGATCAGCCGGGCGAACTGGTCGCGCTCCACGTCCACGATCCCGCCACGCCCGCCTCGTACCACCGGTTCTCGTACGTCGCGTTCGACGACATCCGGCGGCACGCCAGCGTACTCCAGGCCGTCGCGGCCCATCGACGCCTTCGGGTGATCCTGACCGACGGCGACGTGTCGCGCAGCACGCTCGCCTCCGAGGTCTCCTCCTCTTACTTCTCGACGCTCGGGGTTCGGCTGGCAGCCGGGCGCGCGTTCACGACCGACGAAGAGCGCCCCGGCAGCGCCGCCGCGGTCGCCGTCATCAATTACCTGACCTGGCAGGCACTCGGGGGGCGACCGTCCGTCCTCGGGCGCACCATCACGGTCAACGCCCACCCGTTCACGATCGTCGGCGTCGCGCCGGAGGGATTCTCCGGCACGCTGGTGGCCTTCGGGCCCGAACTCTGGGTCCCGCTTGGCGCCGACGCGCTGCTCGCGGACGCCGACCCGGCGGGGCCGGCAACTTCGGCGACCGGAGTGGTGCGCAACCTGTCTGTCGTCGGACGCGTGGCACCGGGCGTTCAGGTCGCGGCATTGAACGCCGCGCTCCGCGTCCTGTCTCCCCGCCTGCAGCAGGGCGGCCCGGCCGACGTCGCACGGCGAGGTCCTCACCGCCAATCGCCTCGCGCGTACCGAGGACAGCGAGGTCCCGGAAGACGATGCGGGGCTCTACCTGCCGCTCGGCGTTCTGGCGGGAATGGCGGCGCTGCTCCTGGTCGTGGCAAGCCTCAACGTGGCGAACATGCAGCTGGCCCGCGGCACGAACCGGCGCAAGGAGATCGCCACCCGCCTCGCCCTCGGCGCCGGGCGCGGGCGCGTCGTCTGCCAGCTCCTGGTGGAGGGGCTGCTGCTCTCGGTGGTCGGCGGCGCGGCCTGGGCCTGCTCTTCGGCCAGCTGGACGCTGAAGCTGGTGGCCATCTCCTTCGCGCCGGTCGTCGATGAAGTGCTGGCGGTCCCCGCCGTCCCCGACATCCGCCTCGTCTTCGCGACCGGCGTCTTCTGCCTGCTGAGCGCCGGGATCTTCGCTGTCGGCCCTGCCTTCACGCTCTCACGCGTGAACATCCTCGGCGACCTGAAGGGGCGCGGCGACACCGCCGCGCAGAAAGTGCCTCACGCCGGGCCGCGCCACCTGGTGGTCGCCTGGCAGGTGGCGCTGTCTCTGGCGCTGCTGGCCACGGCAGGGCTCTTCGTCCGCGCGGCCATCGCGGCCGGGCAGGCGGACCCGGGATACCCGCTGGTCCGGCAGGTGCTGCTGCGCGTAGAGGCGCCGGGAACGCCCCCCCAACAGGGGCGTCAGGCCTTCAACCACCTCCTCGAAGGCATCCGGACCACGCCTGGGGTCGAATCGGCAGCGCCGGCCACTCTCGTCGCCTTCGGAAGCAGCCATTCGTCGCGGCGCGTCGCGCCGTCCGGGGCGGCGGCGAACGCATCGGGCCCGGTCGTGGCCCAGGACTACGCCGCCGGCGCAGACTACTTCCGCACGCTCGGCCTCGCCGTCTGGCGCGGGCGCGAGTTCACACCCGCCGAGGAGAGCGGACCCGCGCGCTCCCCCGTGGTCATCATCGACGAGCCGCTGGCGCAGGTGCTCTTCCCTGGAAAGGACCCGGTCGGCCAGTATGTGGAGTTTCCGACCTCGCACCCGGGAGGGGGCGTCCAGACGTTCCAGGTGGTCGGGCTCGTCGCCGGTCAGCGGGAGCGCCTGACCGACAAGGGGCCCGTGCCGCACGTCTATCAGCCGACAGGTTCGCACTACGAACCGCGCCTCACCGTCCACGTCCGCGTCGCGAGCGACATGTGGGCCGGCCGGTCGGCGGTCATCGCTCGCCTGCGCGACACGGTCCGCGACACAGATCCGCGCCTTGCGCTGCTCGGCGCCGCCACGCTCGAGGACGCGCGCGACCAGGTGCCCTTGAACTGGCTGATCCGGATGGCGGGGATCGCCTTCGGCTGGCTTGGCGGCGTCGGCCTTGCCATGGCGGTCATCGGGCTCTACGGGGTGAAGGCGTATCTGGTGGCCCGACGCACGCGGGAGATCGGCATCCGGATGACACTCGGCGCGACACCCCAGGGCATCGTGGCCCTCGTCGTCGGGGACGGCACGACGTTGATCGTTGCGGGCATCGCGTTCGGGCTCCTGCTGGCGCTCGGAGCCGGCTACCTCGTGAGCAGTCTCGTGGTCGGTGTTCACCCTCTCGATCCGCTGGTCTTCTCGACGGCCACCCTTGTCCTGGTGACCGCGGTGGCGGCCGCCAGCTACCTCCCGGCCCGGCGCGCCACGCGCGTCGATCCGTCGGTGGCATTCCGGAGCGAGTAGACGCACGGAGAGATCGGCCGCGCAAAAGAAAAGGGGCGACGGTTCGACCGTCGCCCCTTGCTTCACGGGGTCCGAAGACCCGCGCGCAGTTCCAGGTTAGCGCTTCTGGCTGGGACTGTCGTCCGCGGCCAGGTCGCCCATCGCGTACTGCACGCCGGCCAGGATGTGCTCCAGCATGACCTTGTTGGAGTAGATCTTCTCGTTGTGGCCGTGAGCCTCGTAGAACACGCGGCCCTTGCCTTCGCGGCGGATCCAGCTCAGGCCGTAGTCGTCGTCCTCGCGCGGGAAGTCCTGCTTGGCTTTCTCCGCGGCGCTCATCTTGGCGAAATCGATGCTCGTCAGCACGTGCAGGTTGGCGCGCGAGTAGGAATCGGCGTTGACGCTGAACGTGTAGGTCTCGTCGTCGAGCGAGAAGGGCATCGCGTCCACGAACATCTTGGTCAGCGGGCTCTTCGGGTCGTCGATCTTGTAGTCGATGTGCGTCGGATCGAGCCAGTGCCACTTGAAGTAGCCGCCGATCATCCGGTTGAATTCGGGCCAGGTGGCCATCTGCGTGTCGCGGCCCGGACGGCCCTGCGCGGGCGCGGCCGGCGCGCCGCGGCCCGGCGTCGCCGTGCCGCGGCCAGGCGCCGGCGGCATCAGGGACGCGTAGCGGCCGCTGAAGGCGTAGTTGGTGATCCTGCCGGCCCCCTCCGTGTCCATCTTGTCGAACCAGGCGTTGGCCAGGGCGCTCATCTCGGCGGCATCCAGCTTTGCGTCGCCGTTCTTGTCGCCCTGGGCGATCATCTGGGTGGCCAGCGCGGCCCCGGCAGGAGGCGGAGGCGTCGCGGGCGCGGCCGGCGCCGGCATGGCCGCGCGAGGGGCGTTCCCTCCCTGATTCTGGTGGTAGGAGTCGGCCGCGGCGTGCACGCCGACCAGGCCCTTGCCGCTCCGCACGAACTCGAGCAGCGCCTGCTTGCGGGCCGCCGTGGCGGCGGGGTCGTTGGCCTCGTCCAGGAACGCGCCCGTGGTGTTGTTCAGGAACACCAGGTCGTACTGCTTGAGGTTGGCGGCGTTGATGTCGGCCGGGTTGTACGTAATCGTCGCGGTCCACGCCCCGGTCTTGGTGCCCAGTTCCTCGACCGTCCTGTCAACCAGGGGGATGCAGGAGTGCACGAACCCGGAGCAGGAGGACAGCACGAGGATCCGGCGAGCCGACCTGGGCTTGGCCGGAGCCTTTGCCGGCAGCACGGCCTCCATCTTCTGCACGTCCGACGGGTTCGGCTGGCGCCGCACCCTGCCGTTGGCACCGAACCCGGCGGCGCTCGGCGGCGCCGCGGCGAGGGCGGCGGTGATGGCGGTGGTCAGCTGGTCCTGCGTGACCGAACCCGCCTTGGCGGTGTCGGCGGCCGCGAACCACTTGGCGAACGCGGTTTGCCACTCTTCCCGCGAGATCGCGCTGTCTTTGTTCGTGTCCACGGCGCTGAAGACGCTGGCCAGGACGGCTGCACCTCCCCGACCGCCGCCCCCCATGGGGGCCGGGGCCTGGCCCGGGGCGGGAGCCTGGCCCTGCAGCGGCTGGGTCAACAAGACGGCTAACGCAATCGCACCCGACGCCAGCGCGCGGGCAACAATCGAAACAGGCCTACCATTCCTTGAGAACATGCTCCTCCTTCGCTGTGCCGCGCACGGCATATCGTCCCGGCTCGGCTTCGCTTGGCAGACAGAGTGTGCCCCGAGCCAGCGGTGAAGTCAACGCGCGCGTGGAAAAATGTCAACGCTCGATAGAAACGTTCCCGCGCGCGTCCAAAGAAGGCGCCGGACGCCACGGCGGAATCTCAGCCGCGCGGAATCCGTCTCCGCGCCGGCGAGTCCGGGCGAGCACGGAGGCGTGCCTCGGGAGGCTGGGCTCCGCGCCGGCGAACGGTGGCGCCGGCCTCGCGCCGGCGAGTCGGGCAAGCACGGAGGCTCGCCCCACGAGGCTCGATCACTCCCTCTTCAACGGTCGAACTACGGATCGCGCTTCATGGCCGTGCCGGCCGAGCGGTGAGGAGCGGCTTGGTCGCCTGCGAACACCACGTCGTGCACCGAGTCGATGCGGATGCGCGACCAGTCGGCGCGCACCGTCACGACGACGCCCTCGCCGATGCGCGAGACGGTGCCGCGCCCGAATCGTGAGCGCCGGAACAGGGTGACGCGCTGACCCGGTTCGAGGCCGGCGTCCTGCCCCTGGTCGATCACCATCAGCCGTCCCGGCGCGCCCAGCATCTTCCCTTCGTCGCCGAACAGGACGCGGGCCGGCCTGCCGAAATCGGGGAATCCGTCGGCCTTCGGCAGGGGAAGCGGTTCGGGCGCGAACGCCTCCAACTCGTCGCCGAGCATGAACTCGTCGCACGCGTACACGACGGCCACGACGGCGCTCTCTTCCGACACCTCGACCACCTGCACGAGGCCGGCCGAGTGCACGCCGGTGGGGGCGACAGCCTCGTCCCACACGAAGTCGGTGGCCCGGTAGCTGCGGCGCACGACGAAGTTCTGTCCGACGGCCAGCCCCGCGGCGCGTCCGGCGTCGAGCAGGATCGCGTCGCCCGGGGCGTACATCGTGCGCGCGCCGTCCTCGCGGTGCTCGGCAAGCCGCGCGGCGGCAACCCTGGCGGACGGGCGGCCCGGGCCGCACACCGAGTCGATGTCGTGCGGCGCGACCGCGGCGGCCTGCACGCGCGGGCGGGGCTTCGGCGCCGCGACCGCGCGGACCGGCGGCGCCTGGGCCACGACGTTCACGGTCTCCTCCAAGCCCGCCAGCCCGAGTTGGCCGTCCACCACGACGACTGTCTGCGGCGGCACCGTGATGTTGCCGTGGGTCGCCGCCACGAACCCGGCGAGCTCGAACACCACGGTGCACAACCCGGCCGGCAGCCCGGTGACGGCGTACTGTCCCGTGCCATCGGTCACCGTCGCGATGACGGCGGTCGATCCCCCGCAGGCGATCGAGACGGTCACGCCGGGCAGGGCTGCCCCCGATTCGTCGGTCAGCCGGCCGCCGATCCCGCCGTCCTGGCGACCTTGCGCGAGCGCCCACGAGGCGGCACCCAGCAGAACGACGACGGCCGCAAGAGAGACACGACGAAGCAGCATGACGACCTCGAGGAATCGCGCGCGGGTTCAGCGGTCGCGACACGCAGCGGCGAGGGCCGCGCCGCTGCGCGCACCGCGGACACATCCGGCGTCTCTGGTATCGGCGGATCACCGCCGACGCACCAGATGCGCGGGCGCCGCTTGCCCGCGTTCGCCGGCCCGGAGGCCGGCGCCACCGAGTGGAAGGCACGGAGACTGGCGCCAGCGGGATGAAGGCACGGAGGGCCGGCGCCACCAGGATGGAGGACGGTTCTGACAGGAGGAACGGCCGGCCGATCGCAACCCCGGCAGGGGCGGTGGCCCGCCCCTGCCGGAATCGAGCACGTCGCGCCTGCTACATGCCTGCCTTTGCCGACTTCCCGGGCAGCGTGACGACGCCCAGCTGCTGCATCAGCCCTAGCGCATCCCAGTTGACGAAGGCCTCCCGAACCTGATCCCCCGCCAGGCGGAAGATCGTGATGCCCGGGCTGCCCCCCTGTCTGCCGGTCGGGGCCAGCCCCTCGAGCTGGCCGCGGTGGGTCCCGGTCGAGTGCCAGCGGATGACCACCCGGTCGCCGGCCGAGAACAGGTCGTCGATGTGGAGCCGGAGGTCCGGAAACGCGGTCCGGTACTTCTTGACGAGGTCCCTGGTGCCCTCGCGCCCGCGCACGGGGTTGACCGGGTCGTTGTTCACGTAGTCGGTGGTGAAGAGCTCGTCGATCAGCTTCAGGTTGCCGTTGTTCCACACTTCGTCGATGACGCGCCGCGCGATGGCTTCCTGTTTTTCGGACATGACGTCTCCCTTCGTGGTTTGGGGCCGTCCGCGATCGACGACCGCGGACGAACCGTTTAGGGACGAGGTCTCCCGACGCCGGCGACCTCCGGCGTCCGGCCCAATTCCGATTGGTGGGAGAATTCCGTTATACCTCCCGTTCTCGGCTCGGGGCCAGAAGTATCGAATGCTGGGGTGGCGACTGCGCGGGAGACGTTGTTGATGTGTTCGGGCCGGCCGTCGAGGTCCGGGATGCCCCGGGCGCAGTATTAGCCTCGATGCGGCAGTCCGGCTTGCGCCTTGCGACCTGCGGCCTGGTTGAGGTGTTACCATTGGCGCCGGCCGCGGACCTGCGGGGCCGCCGCGATCCGTGCCTTCGGTGTGATCTATTGACCACCAAGACGACAACCAGCCATCCGCGTGCCCGGTGATGACATCATGATGCGACCTCGCGCCGTTCTCGCACTCCTTCTTTCGCTGGTCCCCGCGGTGGCTTCGGCGCAGACGAAGCAGCCGCTCACGCACGAGTTGATGACGTCGTTCCTGCGCGTCGGCGCGCCCGCGCCGTCACCGGACGGCAAGTGGGTCGTCTTCAGCGTGGCCGAGACCGACTACGACCCGTCGAAGGACGTCAGTGACCTGTGGATCGTGCCGGCCGACGGCAGCGCGCCGCCGCGTCGCCTCACGGCGACCAAGGCCGGCGAAAGCGCGCCGGCCTGGAGCCCCGACAGCCAGCGGCTCGCGTTCGCCGCGAAGCGCGACGACGACGAGGTCGGGCAGATCTACGTGCTCGACATCGCGCGGGGTGGTGATGCACAGCGCGTGACGAGCACGCCGACGTCCGCCAGCGCACCCAGGTGGAGCCCGGACGGGACGCGCCTGCTGTTCCAGGCGGCGCTGTGGCCTGGTGCGACCGACGAGGACTCGAACCGCAAGGCCGCGCTGGACAAGCGGAACGCGAAGTCGAAGGTGCGGATGTACGAGACGTACCCGATTCGCAATTTCGATCGATGGAACGACGACTCGAGGCCGCAGCTCTGGGTCGTCGACCTGGACGGCACCCGCAAGGCGAAGCCGCTCTTCGCCGCGAGTGCACTCGCCAGGGCGCGGGGCTTCGCCGCCGATGCGCTGAACGCCGTGTGGGCGCCGGACGGCCAGTCGGTGGTGTTCGTCGCGAGCGACAACGGCGACAACCAGGCGCGCACGAAGGCGATCGCGGGGCTGTGGCAGGTGCCGGCCGCCGGCGGCGAGCCCCGGCGCCTCGCCGCCGCCGGGTGGGACGTATCGGCGGCGAGGTTCCGGCCGGACGGCAAGGGATTGTGCTTCTCGGGATCGAGCGACAAGCCGGTGATCTACGCGCTGACCACCATGGCGTGCGGCGCGTGGCCGTGGTCCGGCCGCATGACGACGCTCGGCGCGGACCTCGATCGTTCCGTCGGCAGCTGGGCCTTCTCGCCCGACAGCCGCACGATCTACTTCAGCGCCGAGGATGCCGGTCACGAGCGCGTCTACGCCGTGCCCGTGGCGGGCGGTCCGGCGACGCTCGTCGCCGACGCGCCGCAGGGCGTGTACACCGGCGCGCAGATCCCGGAGCGGGCGGCCGCGACGACGATCGTGGCGAGCTGGGAGAGTGCGATCAATCCCCCCGAGGTCGCGCGGATCGACGTGGCCACGGGCAGGCGGACCATGCTGACGTCGTTCAATGCCGCGAAGACCGCGTCCATCGACTGGCAGCCGCTGCGCGAGTTCACCTTCACGGGGCGGAACGGACGCAGGATTCACAGCTTCGTCGCGCTGCCGCCCGACTTCGACGAGAGCAGGAAATACCCGCTCTTCGTGCTGATTCACGGCGGCCACGCGAACATGTGGCGCGACGCGATCTCCTACCGGTGGAACTACCACCTGCTCGCATGCCCGGGCTTCGTGGTGGTGGCCACCGACTACCGCGGATCGACCGGCTACGGGGAAACCTTCACGCTCGACATCCTGGGTGATCCGCTGAAGGGGCCGGCAGACGACGTCAACGATGCCGCCGACGAGGCGATCAAGCGGTTTCCGTTCATCGACGGCACGCGGCAGGCGGCCGGTGGCGCGAGCTACGGCGGGCACCTGTCGAACTGGCTCGAGGGCACCACGACCCGGTACAAGGCCATCGTGAGCCACGCCGGCCTTGCGTCGCTGGAGATGCAGTGGGGGATGAGCGACGGCAACTTCGATCGCGAGGTGATGATGGGCGGGCCCTACTGGGACAACCCGCAGAAGTGGATTGCGCAGAGCCCTCTTGCCAAGGCCGGTGCGTTTCGGACGCCGATGCTGTTGTCGGTCGGCGACAACGACTTCCGCGTGCCCGAGGGGAACACGCTGTCGATGTATGCGGCGCTCCAGCGGATGAACGTGCCGACGAAGCTCCTCGTCTGGCCCGACGAGAATCACTGGATCCTCAAGGCCGAGAACAGCCGCGTGTTCTACCGCGAGGTGCGCGCGTGGCTGGAGAAGTACCTGCTGGGCGGCCTGTAGGGCGCACTGCACGGCCCCCTCACTTGTCCACCTGTGGCGCCGCGCATCCGGTCGGCGGCAGCGAGATCCTCCAAACTGAGGCATAATGCGGCCCGATCAGCGACGGAGAGCGAGCCCATGGACCGGCGGACCGAAGCCGGCGGGTGTGTCCCGTCGCAGGCGACGAGAGCGCCTGCTGCGTGATGCCCCTGCTCTCGAGGAGGTGGTGCCTGTGCGATGCACGATTCCGACCGTTGTTCTGGCGGCAGTTCTGGTGACGGCACCGACAAGTGGCGTGGAGGCACAGGGCACGGCACCCGCAAAAGCGCAGACCCAGGCGGGTGCGCCGATGTGGAACTACAAGGGCACCCCCTTCACCGACCGCGTCCGTCCCGTCGGGCCGCAGCAGGTGCCTGGCATCGTCTACTGCGCCTACTACGACCGCGGCGGCGAGGGCATCGCCTACCACGACAGTGACGCCAAGAACAATGGCAGCGGCGCGCTCAACCCCGCCGACGGGAGCTACCTCCACGAGTTCCGCAAGGACGAGGGCGTCGACATCAGCTACACGAAGACCAAGGACGATACCGACACGAGCCCGTACAACAAGGTTCAGCCCGAACCGAACATGCTCTACGTGGGGTGGACGGAGCCGGGGGAGTGGTTCAACGTGACGGTCGACGTGAAGGAGGCGGGCCGGTACACGATCGACCTCCTCTACACGTCGAATCGCGGTGGATCGATCTCGCTCGACCGCAACGGGCGCGCGCTGACAAAGGCCGTGGAGGTGCCCTCCACCTACGACGCGGCGGATCCCATCGCGTGGCGGCAGTGGCACCACTGGAACCTGCTGAAGGACGCGGCGAGCTTCGAACTGCCGGCGGGTGTCAGCGTCCTGACCGTTCACACGCTGACCGGCGGAAACATGAACTACGCAACGATCACCTTCCGTCGCCAGCCCTGATCGCAGAAAGGGTGACCGCGTCCCGTGTCAGACGACATCCCGCTCATCTTCGACCGCGACTACCAGCCCAAGCCGGCGGCATTCGCGCTGCGCGAGGTGCTGACGCGCGCGGAGCGCCGTTCCAGCGCAGGCACATCGTCGCCGGGGGACCGGCGATAGGCACGTCCCCGACGATTTGAGACCGGTCGGGGCCGCGGGGGGAGCACGATCATGATCCTGTTGCGCAGCGCGTGTGGGGGCGTCGTCGTGTTGGCCGTCGCCGCCCTGTACGGCCCCTCGGGTGCGACACGGCCGATCGCTGCGGCGCCTGCCCGGACCCGCCAGACGACCGTGGCCATCGTCGGCGACGCGTTCCAGATCAACGGGCGGCCGACCCTCCAGGGGCGGACCTGGCGTGGGTATCGCGTCGACGGCCTGCTGCCGAACTCGCGGATGGTGCAGGCCACCTTCGACGACCTCAACGCCGAGACGCGCAGCCGGTGGTTCTATCCGGACACGAAGACCTGGGTCGCCGACCGCAATACGCGCGAGTTCGTGGCGGCCATGGCGGAGTGGCGCCGCCGCGGCCTGCTGGCAGTCACCATCAACCTCCAGGGCGGCAGCCCCGAAGGGTACTCGAAGGGACAGCCGTGGCTGAACTCGGCGTTCACAGCCGACGGGGCGCTGCGGCCCGACTACGCCGCGCGTCTCGAGTGGGTGCTCGACGAAGCCGATCGCCTCGGGATGGCGGTCATTCTGGGGCTGTTCTACTTCGGCCAGGACCAGGCGCTGCAGGACGAGGCGGCCGTGACGCGCGCGGTCGACACGGCGGTGACGTGGGTGCTGGACCGTGGGTACCGGAACGTGTTGATCGAAATCGACAACGAGTGCGACGGCTCGGCCTACGATCACGACATCCTGAAACCCCCGCGGGTGCCGGAGTTGATCGAGCGCGTGCGGCGGACGACCGTGGGCGGGCGGCGCCTGCTGGTCAGCACGAGCTTCGAGGGCGCCAAGGTGCCCACGGCCGGCGTCGTCCGGGCTTCCGACTACGTGCTGCTCCACGGCAACGGCGTGTCGAATCCCGACCGCATCGTCGAGCTCGTGGCCCAGACGCGCGCCGTGCCTGGCGCATCCGGCAAGCCGATCGTCTTCAACGAAGACGACCACTACGACTTCGAGAAACCCTGGAACAACATGGTGGCGGCCACCAGCGTGCGGGCGTCGTGGGGATTCTTCGACTACCGCCGGCAGGCGGAGGGCTTCGACGAGGGCTACCAGAGCGTGCCGGTGAACTGGGGCATCTCGTCGGCGCGGAAGCGCGGGTTCTTCGACCTCGTGGCGGAGATGTCCGGCCTGAAGTGATCAGGACGGCCTCAGCGATTGGCGCCGCGGGCTGGGGAAGCCGTCGTACGGGTGGTCCGCATCGCCGGCCACCATCCAGTTGTGTATAATCGCGTGCCGATACGCAATCGAGGAGACTTCTCATGAAATCTGACGTTTCGCGTCGCGACTTCCTGGCGGCGAGCCTGATCCTTCCGACGGTCGGCGTTCGCGGCCCGAAGGACCGGGCACTCCCGGACCCGGGCGGCCAGGCGAAGCCCGAACCCGTCAAGCTGACCTACCGCACGTTGGGCAAAACGGGTCTCAAGGTCACCTCGCTCGCGTTCGGCTGCATGACGACACCGGAGCCGGCGGTGATCGCGCGCGCGGCGGACATCGGCATCAACCACTTCGACACCGCACGCGCCTATCAGAACGGCAACAACGAGCGCATGGTCGGCGCCGCCCTCAAGGACGTGCGCAAGAAGGTGATCATCTCGAGCAAGAGCGGGGCCCAGACCAAGGCGCAGCTCCTGGCCGATCTCGACACGAGCCTGCGGGAACTGGGCACCGACTACCTCGACATCTGGTACCTCCACATGAAGAACGAGCCGGAGCAGGTGAGTGCGGACCTGCTCGAGGCGCAGCGGGCGGCCAAGCAGAGCGGGAAGATTCGCTTCGCCGGGGTCAGCACCCACTTCAACATGGACAAGATGCTCGGTCACCTGGCGAAACTGGGCCAGACCGACGTCGTGCTGACCACCTACAACTTCGCCATGCGGTCGGTGGACGCCGGCATGAACGCGAATCCCGACGCGCCGAAGACCGACATGACGGCCGCGATCCGCGCTGCGCGGAAGGCCGGCCTGGGGATCGTGGTGATGAAGACCATGGCCGGGGGCGTCAGCCGCGTCGGTCGGGGAGACCGGCTCTACGGGGCCAACCCGCGAGAGCTGAGCAGTCGACTGAGCCAGCCGGGGGTCCCGGTGGCCGCGATCAAGTGGGCGCTCAAGAACGACTCGGTCGACACCGCCATCGTCTGCATGACCGACTTCGATCAGCTGGACGAGAACCTCCGGGCGATGGCCGAGCCGTACACCCAGAAGGACGAGCAGCTGCTGTCGAACCAGCTTGCCAGCATCAGCTCCTCCTACTGCCGGATGTGCGGGGCCTGCGGAGGCGCGTGCGAGAAGGGCGTCCCGGTGCCCGACGTGCTCCGGTTCCTCACCTATGCGGAGGGCTACGGCCAGTTCGCTCTCGCCCGCGAGCGGTTCCTGGAGATGCCGCAGGCGGCCAGAGACGCGCGATGCGGCGATTGCGCCTCCTGTTCCTTCAGGTGCGCGCACGGCGTGACGGTCCGCGACAACCTGATGCGCGCACAGGAGATCCTCGCGTAGCGCAGGTGCGCAACAAAGTGCGCCGGCGGAGACGCGACTCAACCGTCTGATGATCCGACCGGGGTATACTCGTCCGCAGCCGGGCGGCCAGGACGGCAATCCCAGCCAGGAGGAGTTGAACATCATGCGCATTTCCAGGCGTGACTTGATGGTCGCGTCGGCCGCCGCGGCCCTGCCGGTGGCTGCCGCGGAGCCGCCCCAGCGATCGATCTTCGAAATGCGATTCGTCAGGCTGCGCAACGGTCCCGAGAACCAGCGCGCAAGGGCCGTCGCGTTTCTGGAGAAGTACGCGTCGCTCGTCAAGGCGGCGGGCTCCGGACCGGTGGGAGCTTTCTCGAGCTCGATCGCGCAGGATGGCCCCTTCCTGCTGGTCCTGACGACCTTCAAGAGCTACGCGGACATGGAGGCCTGCCAGACGAAACTGCTCGCCAACCCGGAGTACGGCAAGGCGCGCGGCGAGTGGTACGCCGGAGGTGTGGCTTACGAACGGGAAGACGTGCGGCTGCTTCGCGCGTTCAACGGATACCCGGCCATGACGCCTCCGCCGACCGAGGGGCGGCAGTCGTCTCGCGTCTTCGAGTTCCGCATCTACGAACTGGAGAACCACACCGGGCTGGAGCGCAAGGTCAAGATGTTCGACGAGGGGGAGACCGCGATCTTCGTCAGGGCGGGCATGCTGCCGGTCTTCTTCGGCGAAACCGTCTTCGGGCCCGACGCGCCGAGCGTGGCCTACATGCTTGGCTTCGACGACCTGGCCGCGCGCGAAAAAGCCTGGCGTGCGTCCGGGGCCGACCCGGAGTGGAAGCGGCTCAACGCGACCTACTCCGATGTCGCCACGGTCCCCAAGCTGACCATCTCGTTCGTGAGCCCTTTGCGGTTCTCCGACGTGCGGTAGAACCCGGCTGCCGGCTCGATCCCCAGCGCTCGCTTGGGACCTGAGGCCGGGAGACCCCTGGTGGGGTTTCCTGGCCGGGCGTGGCTGGAAGCGCTCCGACTCAGTCCGGGCTCGGACGAGACTTGGGTCGGCATCGGCTGCGGCAATTCTCGTGTCCGCAGGGCGGGCGCTCCTGGGTTCGGCAAGGGCTGACACGATCTAACAGTCAGGCTTTCCGCGAGAGAATTGAACGCAACTCGAGGGACGCGGACCTGTTCTGAAACATGGGCGGGGAGACGCTCACCTTGCGACACCGCTACGGCGACGCGGTGGCCGCGTACGAGCGGGCCCTGAGCCTGGCGCCGGACCTGCGCGCGTCCGTTGTACATCATCAGTCCCCGCGAGGGTTGCTCGTCGCCAGCGCGGCTTCAGCGAACCGTGTGCCTGTGCCAGCCCGACCACGCGTCAGGGCCTGACGATATCGACCGAGATCTCCACCGCCGGAGTCGTGCCTCTGTTCTCGAGCCAGTGCGTGGTGTTCCTGTCCTCGGGCCAGCCCACTCCCGGCCCATAGTCCGTGGCGACCCCGTTTCGATGGTCGGTGATCGTTCCTTGCAGGATGTAGACGGTGCCGGGTCTGTCTCTGTGGTCGTGAATCGGGCCGAAGACGCCTCCGGGCTCGATGGTCACCATACGCATGCGAAGTTGGCGTCCTGCCATGCCGTCGATCTCACGGCCAAGGTCGACCGCTGCAAGTAACTTCACCGTAACACCCTTCGTCTCGGGTGCCGCCTGTTCGTGGCTCATCGTGCGCTCCTCTCGGCGGGGCATCCTCGGAGTGCCAGTCCGCGACGGACCGCCGCGAAATGCCGTCGCGAACTTCCGCGACGCCGAGCATCTCGAGACCCGGGAGACTGGCTCTGACCCTACTTCTTGGATGCTGTGAATTGGAGATCGACGTGTCCGTCCGCCTGCAGACCAAACACGTACCCTATCCTGCCCGCTCCTTCACCCGCTGAGCCAATTGCGGAGAGATTCCCCGGCTTGACATTCTTGTCTTCTTCCACGCTGAATCCCTTCTCCTTCAACTTGGCCAGATACTCCCGGGCATTGTCCATCGTGACCTTGTCGTAGTAGAGCGAATACAGGGTCTGGGTCGGGTAGTCGATCTTCTCCGACTGGTTGCTGAAGACGCCATGCGTAAAGGGAGGAATGACTTCCGGCATCCCGCTCAGCCAGCCGCCGCTCCCCGTCGCCGCCGGCGCAGTGACAGCCGTCGATTCGCCCGGACTCGCGCTCGTTTGTTCTTTGGTGGCGGGGGAAGGACTGCAGGAACCGAGGCATAGGACCAGAAGGGTTCCCAACAGGATCGGACACGCCGATTGGCCACATGTCTTCATCGTTGTCTCCTCCAAGGCGGATAGGATGAACAGGCTGCATCCTGATCCAAAAAAGGGGCTGACCTCTGAAAAGCCAGTCTAACTCAACCGCAGGCCGGGAGGCGCGCTCAACCAGCTCGCGGACTAGGCGCGACGTCGGTCGCGAGATTCTCGAGGGCCTTCGGGAGTTGAAGCGCGGAACCGTCGGGCGCGTGATCAACGTCCCGTCGGTGACCGAGGGACCGCTCGATGGTTCCCCTGCCGCGCGATCGCTTTTCGCTGCCCTCCGGACTCGACCGCCAGTGTGTCAGCGGACGCGACGGCAGCGCGTACCGTGGCTCGCCTTCGAACCGGAATTACAGAAGGGAGCGCACGATGAGCCACGAGGACTGTCGGTGGTCGTGCCCGCCTTCAACGAGGCGTCCGGACTCGGTGCGACCCTCGAACACCTCGAGGCCGCCGCGGCGTTCGCCAGTCGAACCGGCGTGCACTCGGAGATCATCGTCGTCGACAACGCCAGCACGGATGACACGGCACGAGTGGCCGCGACGCACGGCGTTCGTGTCGTGAAGGAGAGCGTTCGAAACATCGGGCGCGTGCGGAACAGCGGCGCGCGGGCGAGCCGGGCGGCGGACGCTCGTGTTCGTGGACGCCGATACCTGGCTGCCGGTGAACGCGCTCGCCCGTATCGCGGAAGAGATGCGAGACGAGACGTGCGCCGGCGGTGCCATCGACGTGCGGTATCACCCGCGGCGGCGCATCATGCGCTGGTACCTGGGGTGCTGGCGCGCGGTCGGCATCCTGGCAGGCATGGCGCAAGGCGGCGCCCAGTTCTGCCGCCGGGACGTCTTCGAGGCCCTGGCGGGATACGACGAGACGATCTTCAACGGGGAAGACGTGGACTGGTTCTGGCGCCTGAAGAAACTCGCCGGGTGCCGCGGCCTTGGCGTCGCCACGATCCGGGATGTCGCCGCCACCACGTCGTCGCGTCGGTTCGACCAATGGCCCGTGTGGCGAGTTCTCGTCTGGACGAATCCCTTCTTCGTCCTGCTGTTCCGCCGGCGCCCCGACGTGTGGTCGGGCTGGCACAGGTACACGGTTCGCTGAAACCGCGTCTGACGCCGCTGCGCGGCGCGCCGGGACTTGCCTTTCGGGATGGCGCAGTTGCGCCTGGCGTCCGAGCGGCGCGTCGCGTGAGGCGGGCCTGACCGCCGCAGTTATCTACCGAACCTTCTTCACGATTTCAGAGAATTCACTCTCAGTGAACGCCCTCATCGTCGTGGTCTTGGCGTTGCCCTGCGCGGCGATGGAGAGGGCGACGGCAGAAGCCACCTCGTCGCTCGGGCCTTCCGTCACAGCGACGATGTCGTAATCGCCCATCGTGACATAGAGGCCAACGAACTTTCCTCCCATGGATTCAGTGAGCTTCTTGGCCGCCTCAAACCGGGCAGGGGCCTTCTTCACATCCTTGGCGCCCTGCTCGGTCCACTTGAAGAGAGTCACGTAGGTTGGCATCGGACACCCTCCTTCGCTGCGCTGTTTACCGAATCACGTAATTCGCCCAGGGTTTCCACCTGGGTTCCCTGCCTGAGGCGAGCATACACCCGTGTGTCCCGGTGGGAGCTGCCATGATCACCGTGTGTCACCGTGCGGACGTTGGCTGGGCACGGACAGGGTAAACCCATCCGACCACCGAGATGCGGTGAGCGTCTAAAGGCGCGAGGAGGCTGCAATGGACCACGAATCGTTGCTGCGACGGGTGGAACGTGTTGAGCGTGAGAACAAGTTCCTGAAACTCGCTGGGTTGCTTGCCCTTGTTGTCCTCGTCGGGCTAGGTGCCGTTCAGAAGGACAACAAGGCGCCAGCCTCCGACAACCTCGTCACCCACAAGCTTCTCATCACTGACGAGCAGGGGAACAACCGAGCCGTCATCACTGCCGACAAGGACGGCGCCTACCTCCACTTTCAGACGTCCCCGTCGGCTGCTCTGAAACTCGGACTCGTTGGGGAAGAACCGCACCTCGATACCGTGGACAAGGCGGCGAAGAACGGCTGGCGCAACTGGCTCGGAAAGGGTGGAGTGTTTCCCGTGCCCGTCCGCTAATCGCCCCCCACGGACGGGCGTTCCAAGTCCCGCCCGTCCCAAGCGTCCCAGCGACACGGATTTGGGCGGAAATCTCGCCGCCGCGGGTGCCGTCAGGCCGTCACGTGGATTCGGGAGTGGAGGAACTCCGGCGCCATGTCGGCACCGTTCTCCCAGACGAGGGTGTGAAACACCTCGTCGACTCGGAAGCGCTTGAACGCGTCAACATCGCGCAGAGCTTCGAATACCGGGCCTAGGGATTTAGTCGTTGGTGCGGAAGCGGGGATTTGAACCCCGATGAGCTTGCGCCCACTAGCTCCTGAGGCTAGCGCGTCTGCCAGTTCCGCCACTTCCGCACAGTGGGAGAGGATTGCGCCGGCAGGAAGAGACAGTATAGCCAAAAGCGCCCCGGCCGTCGAGAGATCGGGTCCTGCCAGATCCCGCCAGACCGCGTCCCGCCGGCCGGCGCCGCGCGCGCAGAAACCGAATACGTTCCCCAGGGAACCTGCCGTCACACTCGAACGCCAGCCGCGCCCCCGGCCGTCACCCCTGGGCGAGGATCGGCCGGAGGGTATCCGCGAACGCCTTGCTGTCCGCGTCGCCCGTCACCAGGTCGATGGCGTCGGCCGACTTCACGCCGAGACCGAGTTCCACGGCCCGCGCGATCTGTTCCTGCTCGAAGATCTTCCGTCCCATGATCGCCGGGTTCGAGCCCAGCGACTTCAGCACCGCCACGCCCACGGCGTCGACGGCCACGCGGTCGTCGCCCGCGATCATGACGTTCGCGGCCTTCAGTTGGCCCGTCGACGGCCCGCCATCCGTGAACGTCGCGACGCCGTCGAGCACGATCAGGCTCGGTCGGTACGCGGTGTTCAACTCGGCGATCATGCGGCGCATGTCCGGCGACGCATGCATCGAGCGGCGGATCGGCTTGGGCGTCAGGCCGACCGCGAGCTTGAGCGACATCGTGAAGACGCCGCCGAACCCGTGCGTCTTGAGGCAGCACGTCGACACCACGTAGTCGGCGTTCGCCACCAGGCGGGGGATGGCGAACCCCGAGGGCCAATGCGACGTCCCGGCCGGGAACGACATCCAGTCCGTCTCGGGGATCTGCTCGAAGTCCACGACCGAGAACTTCTGGTCGCGGGCCAGGTCGAACACGCCCTTCTTCTCCAGGACGCCGCGCGTTTGCGGCGGCCCGCTCGACTCGCCGAGCGTGATCGCGCGCGCCCCGCGCTCCTGCAGTTCGGCGACAATCTGCGACAGCGTGTCCACGTGCGTCGATCCGGGCGCGTCGTCGGCCGTGTTGAAGTTCGGCTTGAGGACCACCGTGCGATCCTTGACGCCCTTCACGCCGAAGAGCTCGAGCGCCCGCGTCACGCCGCGCTTGCGGTCCGCGGTCCTGACCAGCGCCACCCGGCTCCGCCGGGGGCCGATCGCCTGGGCAAGGCCGCTCGTGCCGAGCGCGGGGAGCAGCGCCAGGCCGGCCGACAGCACGGACACGAATTCGCGGCGGTTCAGGTCGTGCGACGAGCGGACCATTCTCTCCTCCGAACAGGGGGCTGATGCTGCATGGGCCGCCGGCGAGGTGAGTGTTCAGCCGGGAGCCGTGAGCCGCTTAGAGTCTACACCGGTCCGCGGGCCCCGGTCGCGGGACGCGTGGCCGACCGGGTCGGGCGCAAGCGCGTCATCGGCGGTCGTCGCCGTCCAAATCGGCGTGGCCGTCGTCTCAATATCGTTCTGGCGGAGCCCGGGAAACCCGAATCCCGCGGCTCCAATGCTATTATTGAGGCGAGGGAGACATAGATGAGGCGGTTCTTCGGCGCGCTGCTGCTTGCGGCAGCCGCCACGGCGGCGGCGAGTTGCGGAACGACCACCCCGACGGCGCCGGTCGTTCCCGAGCCCGTCCTCACGACCGACACGCTCGATGGCGCACTGACCGCCGGGGGGCAGTTGTATCACGTGATCCCCGCGGCCAGGCAGGGGCAGGTCGTGATGACGATGCAGGGCATCTCGGACCCGACCGTCAAGCTCGGGATGGACATCGGTGTCTACTCGACGCTGAGCTGCGTCGCGGTCATGTCCAACCCGACCGCCACCATCGGCAACCAGCTCGTGGGCCTCGCGACGGGCGTCAACTCCCTGTGCGTCAGGGTCTACGATCCCGGGACCATTCCCGCGGACGCCACCGTCGCCTACCAGATCACGGTCTCGCACTACTGAGACGCTTCGCGGCCGTCGGCATCCGGTCGTCGCCTCCGGGCCCTGGCGGCCGGCCCGGCGCACACGCTGCCGTGAGGGCGGCGATCCGCACGGTCATGCGGCGGACCACGCCGCGATCCTGGCACGCGCCCGCCGCGGCCTCCGGCCGCAACCGGCGCCCTCTCAAGGCTTTGCACTCTCAACATTGATATACTGGCGACCTGCGGCTGGCGGCCCCGACGTCGAATGCCGGCGGGATCCTCCTGACACCGGGATTCGAGTCGCGGCCGGATGATGCGTGATGGCACTGGCCTCGCAAGGCGCACGTCGCACGTCGCAACCCGAAGTGGAGGTTCTGTGGCTCTGTCCCGCGGCGCCAAGATCGTCATCCTGCTGGTCGTCTTCGCGTGTTTCGTCTCGATCGGCGGCATGCTGACGATCTGGCTGATCGTCGGCGCCGAGCCGAGCGTGCCGGCCAAATCCTCGCTGGTGCTCCGCATCGACGGCGACCCGGTCGAGGGCGGGCCCGACGACGGGATCACGCAGTTCCTGCCGGGGCGCCGGGCGCTGAGCGTGCGGACGCTGGTGGTGAACATCCGCAAGGCCAAGGTCGATCGGCGCATCGCGGCGCTCGTCGTCCGGCCGACCGGCTTCACGTCGCCCTACCTGGCGAAGGTGCAGGAGGTCCGCGACGCCATCCTCGACTTCCGGCGTTCGGGCAAGCCCGCCGTCGCCTACCTGGAGGACGGCGGCCAGACCGAGTACTACCTGGCCACGGCGTGCGACCGCATCTACCTCGCCCCTTCGAGCCCGCTGGATCTCACCGGCACCGCCACCTACGAGATCTTCCTGCGCGGCACGCTGGACAAGATCGGCGCGGTGCCCGACATGCTCCACATCGGCGCGTACAAGACCGCGCCGAACCAGCTGACCGAGAAGGGCTTCACCGCGGCGCACCGCGAGATGGCCGAGTCGCTGAACAACGAGGCGTTCGACCAGCTGGTGAAAGCGGTCGCCGACGGCCGCAGGCGCAGCGAGGCCGAGGTGCGCGCGCTGCTCGACCAGGGGCCGTTCCTGCCCGAGGACGCGCTGCGCGCGGGCCTGATCGACGACGTGGCCTACGAGGATCAGCTGGGCGACAAGGCGAAGGTGCCGCTCGGGCGAGGGAAGCGGATCGAACTCGACAGCTACGACCGGATCGAGCCTGCGTCGCTGGGGATCGGCCGCGGGCCGCGCATCGCCGTCATCTACGCGTCGGGCACGATCGTCTCCGGCCGCAGCGGCTACGACCCCCTGAACGGCGCGGTGCTCGGCTCCGACACGCTCGTCGACTACATCCGGACGGTTCGCGACGCGCAGGACATCCGCGGCGTCGTGCTGCGCATCGACAGCCCGGGCGGGTCGGCGGTCGCGTCCGACCAGTTGTGGCGCGAGCTGGTGCTGATGCGCGACTCGAAGCCCGAGAAGCCGTTTGTCGTGTCGATGTCCGACCTCGCCGCGTCGGGCGGCTACTACATCGCGATGGCGGCGCCGGAGATCGTCGCCGAGCCGGGCACGCTCACCGGCTCGATCGGGATCTTCGGCGGGAAGATCGTGACCGGCGGCGTGTTCAACAAGCTGGGCGCGAACATCGACGGCGTCAGTCGGGGCAAGAACGCGGACATGAACTCGCCGACGCGCCCGTACTCGCCGGAGGAGCGCGCGAAGGTCGGCGAGCAGCTGCAGGCGTTCTACGACCAGTTCGTGGAACGCGTGGCGGCGTCGCGGCACACGACCCCCGAGCGGGTGGACGCGATTGCCCAGGGCCGCGTGTGGACCGGCCGCCAGGCGAAGGAGAACGGCCTCGTGGACGCGCTCGGCGGCCTCGAGCGGGCCATCGACCTGGTGAAGCAGAAGGCGAAGCTGTCGGGCCGCGAGGTGGAGGTGGTCGTCTACCCGGCGCGCAAGTCGCTCTTCGAGATCCTGTCGTCGCAGCTGGGCGGCTCGGACGAGCGGCTGGCGCTCGCGGCGCTGCTGGGGGCGACCGAGCGCCGGGCGGTGGGGATTGCAGCGGCGCCGTGGACGCTGTTCGAGAAGGGCGAGGCGCTCGCGCTCATGCCCTTCGGGCTCTTGCGCTGACGCTTGCAGGATTCGGGATTCAGGATTCGGGATTCAGGGTGTCACGCGCGCTTACTGAATCCTGACTCCCGACTCCTGAATCCTGCATCTGTCACGCGGGTCACACTAGCCAATGACCCGCTGCAGCGTCTCCCGATTGACCTCGATCTTCATCGCCTGCTTCGCCTTCTGCATGTAGGCGGCGAAGAAGCGGCCGCGGCGGTCGTTCAGCATCTCGTCGCGCAGGCGGTCGCGGTCGGCGGCGAACTCGGCCGGCGTCGGCTGCTTGTGCTCGAGGACCTTCACCACCACCACCGCGTTCTCGGTCGCGATCGGACCGCCCGTGGCGCCCGCCGGCAGCGAGAACGCCACGGCGTCGACCTCGGGGCTCACGCCGATGTCGGGCAGCGGCGACTCGCGCGCCACCAGCTCGGTGGTCTTCACCTCGACGCCCGCCGCCTTTGCGGCCTTCGCCATGTCGCCCGACACCTTCAGCGCGGCCGCGAGCGCGTCGGCCTTCTGCAGCGCCAGCTCCTTGGCCTTCTGCTTGATGAGGTCCTCCTTCACCTTCTCCTTCACCTCGTCGAGCGAGGGCAGGCGCGGCGCCTGGGTGCCGGTGACCGTGAGGAACGCGAAGCCGCGCGCCGTGCGGACGCCGGCGCTCACCTCGCCCGGCTTGAGCGAGAACGCCTCGGCCGCCGCCTGCGGCGACGGGCCGAGGCCGAGGATCGGCTCGTCGCGCGTGAAGAAGCCCGACTCCTGCACCTTCAGGCCGTGCGCGGCCGCCGCCTTGTCGAGATCCGCCGGCGTCTTGATCTCCTGCTCCATCGCCGCGGCCATCTCGGTCGCCTTGGCCTGGGCCTTCTCCCAGGACAGCTGGTCGACGATCTGCGGGCGCACCTCGTCGAGCGTCCGCACCGTCGCCGGCTTCCTGTCGGTCACCTTGATGATGTGGTAGCCGTACTGGCTCTTCACCAGGTCGCTGATCTGGCCCGGCTGCAGCGCGAACGCCGCCTCGTCGAACTCGGGCACCATGCGGCCGCGAGCGAAGAAGTCGAGATCGCCGCCGTTCTTGGCCGACGCTTCGTCCTCGGAGTACTTCCTGGCGAGCGCCGCGAAGTCGGCGCCGGCCTTCGCTTCCTTCAGCACCTGCTCGGCCTTGGCCTTCACTTCCGCGTCGTTCTTGCCCGTGGTCTTCAGGAGGATGTGGCTGGCGCGCACCTGCTCGGGGGTGGAGTAGAGCTCGATGTTGTCGTTGTACGAGCGCTCGATCTCCCGCTCGGTCGGCTTGACCGAGGCGCGCAGGGCGTCCACGTCCACCAGGACGTAGCGGATCTTGCGCCGTTCGCCAATCTTGTAGGCGTCCTTGTGCGCCTCGAAGTACGGCGCCAGTTCCGCGTCGGTCACGGTGACCTCGGGGCGGAACCTGTCGACGTTGAAGCTCGCCATCTCGAGCTTCACCTTCTCGTTGCGCCGCTGGTACTCCTGCTCGACCTCCTTGTCGGTCACGTTGACCCACTCGGTGAGCGCGCCGCGCAGCTTCTCGACGACGAGGCTGTTGCGGAACGAGCGCTCGAACTCGTCGACCGACATCGGCGGCCGCTGCATCCGCAGCAGGGCGGCGTAGCGGTCGGCGCCGATGAACTGCCCGTTCTCCTGGAACGCCGGGTACTGCATGATGCGCTCGGCGAGTTCCGCGTCCGACACGGTGATCCCCTGCTTCTTCGCCTCGGCCAGCGACGCCTGCTCGTCCACCATCTGCTGGAGGATCTGCTGGTCGATGCCGAGCTGCTTCAGCATCTGCTCGCTGACGTTGGCGCCGTAGGCGCTCCGGTATGTCTGGATCTGCGCCTGGTACGCGCGCTGGAACTCGGCGACCGTGATCTCGCGGCCCTCCACCGTGGCCACGACGTCGCTCAGCGACCCGTCGCCGCCGCTCGTTCCGCCCTGGCCGAGGAACGCGGGAATGTAGAAGATGATGAACGCCAGCACCACCAGCGCCAGGCTCCACTTGAGCCAGGCCTTGTGACGCCGCATCCGGTCCAGCATGGTCATGATTGAACTCTCGCCTCTCGGAGAAGGAACGTGCAGGATTCAGGAGCCAGGATTCAGGAGTCAGTTGGGTCGCACCGAATCCTGAATCCCGAATCCCGAATCCGGGAGGTTCTGCCGCGGAACGGGCGGCAGAACCATTAATGATACCCGGCCCCCGGGGAATTGCAAAAAAACCCGCGCTGTTGAGTGCGGGCGGCGCGAGACGGTGTGGTATATTTGCTCGGTATAGAAGAACTTAGCGCGCTGTGCGCCCGTTCTCTGCCCGCCCAGCTTTCATGACGACGCTCTCTCGGCGACCCGGAGTTCGCCGCCGCGCGGCGGCTCCTCCGCAGCCAGTCTCGGCCGGACGCGAGCGGGTGGCGCCGCGAGGGGCGACGCTCGCCTCGCGCCTGCGCGAGTTCGAGCGCGGGCTGTCGCACTCGGGCCGACAGGCGTCCGTCCTGCGCGCCCTGGTCGCCGCCACCAGCACGACGCGCGTTCCCGAGCGGATGGCCGCCAACGTCCTCGACCTCGCGTTCGAGTGGTTCGGCGGCGAGGCGTGGGCGGTGGTGGCGGTCAGCGAGACGCGCGGCATGCACTGGCTCGCGGACCGCGGCGTGACGCGCGCCCGCAGGCCGGCGATGGTCGACACCGCCGGGCGGGCGGTGGCCGACGCGAGCGTCGCCTGGTCGCCGGCCGACGCCGGGCCGTTGTCGGTGGCGATTCCCCTGCGGAGCCACGGACACGTGGTGGCCGCGCTCGTGGGCCTCGACCCCTCGGGCGCCGTCGCGGACGCGACGCCCGACGGGGCGCGGCTGACCGGCCTCGCGGCGCTGGCCGACGCGATCGGCGGCCCGCTGGACGTCGCCCTGCGCCTGAAGCGCGCCAACGATCTCTCGTCGATCGACGACCTGACCGGCCTGTTCAACTCGCGCTTCCTCGACGGGGCCCTGCGTCGCGAGGTGAAGCGCGCGGTGCGCGGGCGCCGCCCGCTGTCGCTGCTGTTCGTGGACCTCGACGGCTTCAAGGGGATCAACGACCGCTACGGGCACCTGTGCGGCAGCCGCGCGCTGGTCGAAGCCGCGGAGCGGATCCGGTCGGGTGCGCGCGAAACCGACATCGTGGCGCGGTTCGGCGGCGACGAGTTCGCGCTCATCCTGCCCGACACCGGCCGCGACGGCGCGATGCTGGTGGCGCGGCGCGTGCGCGAGCGCGTGTCGGGCCACCCGTTCCTCGCCGGCGAAGGCATCGGCTACCGCCTGACCGCGTCGGTCGGCGCCGCCACGCTCTGCGAGGCGGGGACACCGGAATCGCTGCTTGCCGCAGCCGACACGGCCATGTACCGCGTCAAGGGCCGCGGCAAGGACGGAATCGAGATGGCCGACGTCGGCGGGCCGTCCAACCAGTCATAGGAGTTGTCGTTGAGCCTGCGTTCAGTCTTCTCGCTGTTCTCCAGCGATCTCGCGATCGACCTGGGCACCGCCAACACCTGCGTCTACGCGCGCGGCAAGGGCATCGTGGTCAACGAGCCCTCCATCGTCGCCATCAACAAGATCAACGGGCGCGTCGAGGCCGTGGGCAAGGAAGCCAAGGACATGCTGGGCCGCACGCCCGGCAACATCGTGGCCATCAAGCCGATGAAGGACGGCGTCATCGCGGACTTCGAGGTCACCGAGAAGATGCTGACGTACTTCATCAAGAAGGCGCACAACCGGAACATGTGGGTGCGCCCGCGCATCGTCATCGGCGTGCCGTCCGAGATCACGCAGGTCGAGAAGCGCGCCGTGAAGGACAGCGCCTACCGCGCCAAGGCCAGCGAGGTCCACCTGGTCGAGGAGGCGATGGCGGCGGCGATCGGCGCCGGCATGCCCATCACCGAGCCGTCGGGCAACATGATCGTGGACATCGGCGGCGGCACCACCGACATCGCCGTCATCTCGCTCGCGGGCATCGTCTACAGCAAGGCGGTGCGCGTGGCCGGCAACGAGATGGACGAGGCGATCATCCAGTACATCAAGAAGACGTACAACCTGCTCATCGGCGAGCGGACGGCCGAGGCGATCAAGATCGAGGTTGGCTCCGCCTTCCCCCTCGAAGAGAAGCTGACGATGGAGATCAAGGGGCGGCACCTGATCGAAGGGGTGCCGAAGACGATCACCATCACCGACGAGGAGATCCGGGAGGCGCTGGCCGAGACCGTCAACGTGATCGTGGACGCGGTGCGCGTGGCGCTCGAGCGGACGCCTCCCGAACTGTCGGCGGACATCGTCGACCGCGGGATCGTGATGACCGGCGGCGGGTCGATGCTGAAGAACCTCGACAAGCGGCTGCGCGAGGAGACCGGCCTGCCCGTGGCCATGGCCGAGGACCCGCTGTCGTCCGTCGTGCTCGGCGCGGGCAAGATGCTCTCGGATTTCAACCTGCTGCGGAAGATCTCGATTGATTAGGTGCAAGGGACCGTCCCTGGTCCCTGATAAGTTCCACCGTCCATGTCCTTCCCCGATATCCGGCAGCGAAGCGGCTACCTGTTCCTGGCCGTCGCCGTCGGGCACATCATCCTCATCTCGGCGCAGGTGAACTCGCGCTCGGGCGTGCCGCTGCTGCAGGCGTTCATCTTCGGCGCACTCGCCGAGGTGCAGCGGGGCACCGCCGGCGTGGTCGGGGGCGTGCGGGCCGGGTGGGACGGGTACGTGGCGCTGCAGCGCGTCCACGCGGACAACGAGGCGCTGAAGCAGCAGGTGCGCGCGCTCGAGATCAAGCTGCAGCGTGAGCGGGCGCTGGCGGGGGAGAGCCAGGGACTGCGCCAACTGCTCGGCCTGCGGGACCAGACGTCGCTGTCCACTCGGGCGGCGGAGATCATCGGCACGAGCGCGACCGCCGACTTTCGCACCGTGACGATCGACCGCGGGACCTCCGACGGCGTGCGCGCGGACATGGCCGTCGTCTCGCCGGAGGGGGCGGTGGGCCGCGTCGTCATGCCGTCGCGCCGGGCGTCGAAGGTGCAGCTGCTCGTGGACCGCAACGCCGCGGCCGCCGTGATGGTGGAGTCGTCGCGCGACCAGGGGATCGTGGTCGGCACCGGCGAGACCCTGCTGCGACTCGACTACGTCAGCACGTCGGCCAAGATCGCCAAGGGCGACCGGCTGATCACGTCGGGCATCGACGGCATCTACCCCGAGGGGTTCGTGGTCGGCACCGTCGAGGAGCTGGAGCGCGTGGGCGGCACGTTCCGCAGCATCCGCGTGCGGCCGGCGGTGGACTTCTCGAAGCTCGAACAGGTGCTGGTGGTGCTGACGCCGCCTTCCTTCGTCGGGCCGCTGCCGCCACCCGCGGCCGCCGCGCCCGCCAGGGACGGCGGGGCTCCCGACGCGCAGCCTCCTGCGAAGAGGCACGAGTGAACGCCGTCCGCACCCTGGCGGTCATCGCGGTGGCGCTGGTCCTGCAGACGACGCTCGCGCGGTTTCTCGTGCGCGGGTCGATCGGCGTGGACCTCGTGCTGGTCGCCGTCGTCTACCTCAGCCTTCGCGCCGGCCCGGTGGCGGGCATCTTCTCGGGCACCATCGCCGGGCTCGCGCAGGACGCGCTCACGACGGGCATCGTCGGCATCGGCGGCCTGGGGAAGACGATCGTCGGCTACCTGGCGGGGATCACGGGAACGGCGTTCATCGTGACGCAGACCATCCCGCGGTTCCTGGTGTTCTTCGCGTCGACCGTGCTGGAGATGGCGGTGATCAGCGGGTTCCACGCGGCGCTCGACCCCGGCCCGCCGGTGTTTCCCGCCGGCGCGATCGTCGCTCAGGCGTTCGGCAATTCGCTGGTCGGCATCGTGCTGTTCCAGCTCGCCGACGGGTTGGCGCGGAGCGCGGAGAGACGGAGGAATTGACACTGTAGTGGTTAGTGGCTAGTGGTTAGTGGTTAGTGGTTAGTGGTTAGTGGTTAGTGGTTAGTGGTTAGTGGTTAGTGGTTAGTGTGGCGTGCGAGACGACTGGCCACTAGCCACTGGTCACGAGCCACTACGCAGACAGGTCTTGCGACAATGTTAGGTCTTCCCGCATCCGAAGCCGGCATCACGCTGCCCGAGGACAGGCGAAAGCTGGTCAGCCGACTGGTGGTCATCCAGTACCTGGTGATCCTGGTGTTCGCCGGTCTGGCGCTCGCGTTCTGGTACTTCCAGGTCGTCGAGCACCAGAAGTTCCGCGAGATGGCCGAGAACAACCACCAGCGGACGCTCGGCCTGCGCGCGCCGCGCGGCGTGCTGTTCGACCGCAACGGCAGGGTGCTGGTGGAGAACCGCGACTCGTACGTCATCTCCATCGTGCGCGAGCACGCGCGCGACCTCGACCGCACCGCCCGGATGCTCTCGGAGGTGGTCGGCGTGGACGAGTCGGTGGTCCGCGACGCGATCCGCAAGCACCGGGCGGAGCCGATCTACCGTCCCATCCCCGTCATCGAGGACGCGAGCCTCGCGCAGGTCGCGGCCGTCACCGCCCACCGCCTGGACACCGAGCTGCCCGAGGTGATCGTCGAGCGCGTGCCCACGAGGCGCTACCCGACCGACTCGATGGCGGCTCACCTGTTCGGGTACGTCAGCCAGGCGACCGAGGCGCAGCTGGCCAAGGACGGGTTCCACGCCGGCGACCTGGTGGGGCAGGCCGGCTTCGAGAAGGTCTACAACAAGGTGCTGATGGGCGAGGACGGCGCGCGCCGCGTGGTGGTCAACAGCCTGGGCCGCGAGATTCGGACGCTCGAGGAAGTGCCGCCGTCCGAGGGGCGCCGGGCCGAGCTGACGATCGACTACGACGTGCAGCGCGCCGCGGAGGAAGGCTTCAAGGACATGGGCTACGCGGGCGCGGCCGTCGTGGTCGAGCCGAACACCGGCGAGGTGCTCGCCTACGTCAGCCTTCCGGCCTACGACCCCAACACGTTCGCCGGCGGCATCGATCGCACCACGTGGGCCGCGCTCAACTCGGACGCGCTCAAGCCGCTGCAGGACCGGGCGATCCAGGGGCGCTATTCTCCCGGGTCCACGTTCAAGATGGCGGTGGCCGCGGCGGCGCTCGAGGAAGGCATCGTCACGCCCGACTTCCGCGTGGTCTGCCACGGCGGCGCCGACTTCTACGGCCGCTTCTTCAAGTGCTGGAAGAAGGACGGCCACGGCAGCATCGACCTCCGCCACGCGATCGAGCAGTCGTGCGACACGTACCTCTACACGCTCGGCAAGATGGTCGGCGTGGACAAGATCCACAAGTGGGCGACGCGCCTCGGCCTCGGCGTCAAGAGCGGCATCGACCTGCCGAACGAGGTGACCGGCCTCGTGCCGTCGAGCGAGTGGAAGCGGCTGAGGTTCAACGAGCCGTGGTACCCGGGCGAGACGATCTCGGTCGCGATCGGCCAGGGCCAGGTGTCGGTGACGCCGGTCTCGATGGCCGTCTACATGGCCGCGCTCGCCAACGGCGGCAAGCGGATCACGCCTCACCTGATGAAGTCCGTGGACGACGGGAGCGGGTGGAAGCCGGTGCCGACGCCGGAGATCCAGGGCGAATCGGGCATGACGCCCGAGACGATGAACGCGATCCACGACGGGTTGTGGATGGTGGTGAACGCGCTGGGCACCGGCGGCAACGCGCGCCTGCCGGGCTACGACGTGTCGGGCAAGACCGGCACCGCCCAGGTGATCTCGCTCGACGCGGCCAAGGCGCTGAAGGGGCGGACCGACCTCGACCTGCGCGACCACGGCTGGTTCGTGTTCTTCGCGCCGCGCGACAACCCGCAGATCGCGGGCGTCGTGTTCATTGAGCACGGCGAGCACGGCGCGAACGCCGCGCTGATCGCGCACCACGTCCTCGAGACGTTCTTCGCGAAGAAGGAAGGGCGCCCGATGCCGCAGTTCAAGGCGCCGGCGAAGCCGGCGCCGAAGCCCACGGTCGCCGCGCCGACGCAGTAGCAGGATTCAGGAGTGTTCGAGAAGCGCCTCTTCCACCACATCGACTGGCTGATGATCGCCGCGCTGGCCGCGTTGTGCGCGATCGGCGTCGTCATGATCTACAGCGCCACGCACACCGGGCCCAACCCCAACCTGCACATCCGGCAGCTCTACGCCATCGCCGTCGGCCTCGTCGTCTTCGGCGTGTGCCTGGCGATCGACTACCGCACGCTGGCCGAGAACTCGCTGGTCTTCTACGGCGCGGTCGTCGCGCTCCTCGTGGCGGTGCTGCTGGTCGGCGCCAGCGGCGGCGGCGCGAGGCGCTGGCTGCCGCTCCCGCTGGTCGCGCTCCAGCCGTCCGAGTTCGCCAAGATCGCCGTGGCGCTGACGCTCGCCAAGTTCTTCGACGAGAGCCGGCGCGGCAGGCCGTCGGCGGCCGACCTGGCGGTCGCCGGCGCCCTGACGCTGCTCCCGCTGCTGTTGATCATGAAGGAGCCCGACCTGGGCACCGCGCTGACGCTGCTCACGATCCCGCTGGGGATCTCCTTCCTGGCCGGCCTGCGCCTGCGCCTGCTGGGGGTTCTGCTCATCCTCGCCATCGTGGCCACGCCGGTCGCCTGGCGCTACGCACTGAAGGACTATCAGAAGAGCCGCATCTCCACGTTCCTCGACCCCGAACTCGACGCGCGCGGCGCCGGGTACCAGCAGATCCAGGCGCGGATCAGCGTGGGGTCGGGCGGCCCGTGGGGCAAGGGGTTCATGCAGGGCACGCAGGGCCAGCTGAGGTTCCTGCCCGAGGCCCAGAACGACTTCGTCTTCTCGGTCTTCGCCGAGGAGCACGGGTTCGTGGGCGTCATCATCGCCCTCGGACTCTACCTGTTCGTCATCGTCCGTTCGCTGGAAACGGCCAGGCTCGCGAGGGACCGCCTCGGGGCCTACCTGGTGGTGGGGGTCCTGGCGGCCTTCACGTTCCAGGCCATGTACAACATCGGCATGTCGGCGGGCCTGGTGCCCGTGAAGGGGCTCACGCTGCCGCTGATGAGTTCGGGCGGGTCGTCGATGATCGCGACGCTGGCCGGCTTCGGGCTCATTCTGAATGTTCGAATGCGGCGCTTTACGAACTAGTCCGGCCTGCGGCTTGCGACCCGCGGCTGGCGGCCGCGCACGGGGTGTCGATTAATGCCGATTTGCGCCGGCAGAGCCGATAGAATCAGGGAAGCCGAGGGACCATCCCTCGCAAGAGTTTAGGAGACGCAGTGCACCACGCGGCGATCAACGAGTTCGAAGCCCGTATCTGGGGAGTCCTTCTCAGGACGCCCCTGGCTTTGCTCGTTCTTCTGCTGAATCCCGCGACGCCCCGCTGCCATCGAGCGGCGGGCGGCGGCGAGATCGCGCCTGGGCCTGCCGCGCCGAAGCCCTGTCTGCGGGGCGAAGGCGGGAGCCAGTTGAATGAACAAGGAAATGATCGTGACCTCGAATGGTCACCAGACCATGGTGGCCATTCTCGAGGACGACCTGGTCACCGAGGTCTTCGTCGAGCGGGAGGGCCAGCGGGGCGTCGTCGGCAACGTCTACAAGGGACGCGTGTCGAAAGTCCTCCCGGGGATGCAGTCGGCGTTCGTTGACATCGGCCTCGAACGCGACGGCTTTCTCTACGTCTCCGACGTCGTCGACACGATCGAGGAGTTCGACCGCCTCGAATCGGGCGAGGACGACGAGGAGGCCGAGGAGCGCGGCGGCAAGTCCGACGCGAACCAGCCGAAGATCGAAGAGCTGCTGAAGGAAGGGCAGGAGGTCATCGTCCAGGTGGCGAAGGAGCCGCTTGGCACGAAGGGCGCCCGCCTCACCTGCCACGTCACCATGGCCGGCCGGTTCCTGGTCTTCATGCCGACCGTGGACCACGTCGGCGTCTCGCGCAAGATCGAGTCGCGCGACGAGCGCTCGCGCCTGCGCGGCATCGTCCGCGACTTCCGCGAGAAGCACGGCTTCACCGGCGGCGTCATCATCCGCACCGCGACCGCCGGCCGCCCCGAGCAGGACCTGGTGGACGACCTCGAGTACTTCCAGAAGATCTGGGGCGACGTGCGGCAGCGCGCCGAGTCGGTGCGCCCGCCCGCGGTGATCTACCGCGAGCAGGGGCTCGTCACCAAGCTGTTGCGCGACCTGCTGACCGACGACTACATCGCCATCCGCATCGACGACAAGCAGGAATACCAGCGCGTCGTCGACATGGTGTCGCGCGTGATGCCGGCGCTGCGATCCCGCGTCAAGCTGTACGAGAAGCCGTTCCCCATCTTCGAGGAATACGGCGTCCAGGCGGAGATCGAGAAGGCGCTGAAGTCGAAGGTGTGGCTGAAGTCGGGCGGCTACATCGTCGTCAACCAGACCGAGGCGCTGGTGGCGATCGACGTGAACACCGGGCGTTACGTGGGCAAGAAGAACGGCGGCCGGCTCGAGGACACCATCGTCAAGACGAACCTCGAGGCGGTGAAGGAAATCGTGCGGCAGGTGCGCCTGCGCGACCTGGGCGGGATCATCGTCCTCGACTTGATCGACATGGAGGAGAAGAAGAACCGCCAGAAGGTGTTCCAGGCGACCGAGCTCGAGCTGAAGAAGGACCGGTCGCCGTCGAAGGCGCTGCAGGTGTCGGACTTCGGCCTGATCATCATCACGCGCAAGCGCGTGAAGCAGAGCCTCGAGCGCGTCCTCACCGACCCGTGCCCGTATTGCTCGGGGACCGGCGTGATCAAGTCGAGCTCGACGATCTGCTACGAGATCCTCGAGCAGGTGCGGAAGCTGGGGGAGGAGATCGACGGCCGCGGCCTGGTGCTGCGCGTGAACCCAGAAATCGCCCGCGCGCTGAAAGAAGAGGAAGCGGGCGTCATCAAGGAACTCGAGGCCGCCCTGCGGAAGGACATCCGGCTCAAGCCCGACAGCTTGCTGCACCACGAGCAGTTCGACGTGATGGCGCTGTAGCGGGACGTAGTGGCTAGTGGTTAGTGGCTAGTGGTTAGTGGCTAGTGGTTAGTGGCTAGTGGTTAGTGGCTAGTGGTCAGTGGCTAGTGGTCAGTGTGGCACGCGTGACGACCAGCCACTGATCACTAGCCACTAGTCACTACTGACTACCCGAGACGGTGCCTGCCTACTTCTTCGCCGTCGCAATGACGATATCCCCCGAGAAGCTGGTCACCAGCAGCTGCGCGGAGCCGTCGCCGTGGATGCCGCGGATCCTCTTGCCCGGCCCGTGGCCGCCGACCGACTCGCCGGCCCGCAGCGTGATCGGCAGGTCCGACCGCACGTTTCCGCTGAAGCTGCTCGCGTCGAGTTCGAAGCCCGGCGCGCCCGCCAGGTTCAACTGGACGTTGCCCGACTGCGACTTGAACTCGTAGCGCCCGCTCTTCGTCAGCCCGCCGCCGAAGGTGATGTCGCCGCTGATCGACTTGGCGGTGGCGCGGTCGCAGGCGACCGAGGTCAGGTGGACGTTGCCGCTGATCGAGTCGGCGTCCACCGAGCGCACCTTCGCGCCGTTCACGGTCACGTCGCCGCTCACGCTCGACACCCGCAGCTCGTTGTCGCTCGACACGCCGGTCACGCTGGCGTCGCCCGAGACCGTCTTGACCAGCGTGGCGCCGGGCGTGTTGACCGCGATCACGTCGCCGCTCACCGTGTCGGCCCGCACCTCGCCCTTGATGTTCGTCACCCTGACGTCGCCCGACACCGAGTGCGCGTAGATCGCCGTGCCGGCGGGCGCGGTGACCGTGTAGTCCACGTTCGTCCTGATGTTGCGGCTGCCGCGGTCGTAGACCGTCCTCACCTCGACCCGCCCGCTGCGCTCCTCCATGGTGACCTGCGTCCGGGCGAACTGGTCCTTGGCGTCGGCCTGCGCGCCGCGGAACTTCTTCACCGCGTCCACGACGATGGTGTCGGTGCCCCCCTCGTTGACGACGATGTCGCCCGACACGTTGCCGATGTCCAGGGTGCCGTTCGGCCCGACCTTGAAGGTCTTGTTGATCTTCTCGGTGATCTCGGGCCCCTGCCTGGCCTCCCAGCTCTCGCGCCAGCTCATCCCGCTCCACCGGGCCGCGTTCGCCGCCATCTCGGCGGCGTGCGCCACCAGCGCCTCGACGGGCGGGACGGGCGGCACCGGGGGCAGGGGCGGCGCCGGCGGCGCCTGCGCGTAGAGCGGCACCGGCAGCGACGCGACGATGGCGACGGCGATGAGGCGAATCACGAGGCGCAACATATTGCCTTCCAGTCTGTCGGGTTCCGGCTTCCGGTCATCCCGTCTTGACTCTCGACTCTCGACTTTTGACTCTCGACTTTCGACTCTTGACTGCCGACTTTCGACTCTCGACTCTTGACTGTCGACTGTCGCGCCCGTGTCCGCTATCCCTTCCCCAGGTTCCCTGCCGCGCGTGCCGTGCCGGACGCGTTGCCCTTGCGCATCTCGTTGATGAGGGCGATCGTGTCGCGGAGCAGGCCGACCTTCCGCTGCAGCGCCTCGAACAGGCTGACCCGCGCCACCTCGCTCGTCGGCTGCGTCCGCAGCGCCGCGCGGCTCTCGCTGATGGCCTGGTCGAGGATCGCGTTGTTCTTCGCCAGCACCGCCGCGGTCTGCGGGTCGAGCGCCGACTGGCCTTCCGCCGCCAGCTTCTCGAGCCCCGCGATCGCGTTCTGCGCGTGCTGGTCGGCCAGTTCCAGCTCGGCCTCGATCGATTGGACGGACTGCGCGGGCTGAACGTGCGCCGCCGCCGGTTCGACGCGCGGGGCCGGAGCGGCCGGCCGCGTGGCGTAGTAGACGCCGGCGGACGCGGCGAGGATCAGGGCCGCCGCCGCGGCGAGGCCCGCCAGCACCGAGCGCCGACGGGGGAGGAAGCCGAGGACACGGCGGCCGGACGCAGGACCTGTCGTGGGGCAAGCCTCCGTGCTTGCCCTGGGTGCTGTCGTGGGGCAGGCCTCTGAGCTGGCCCATGGTGTCGTCGTGGGGCACGCCTCCGTGCTTGCCCTGGGCGCTCTCGCGGGGCAAGCCTTTGTGCCCGCCCTGGGCCTCGAAGTCCGCCCGCACCTTCTGCCACACCGCCTCGGGCGGCGCCACCTTCGGCAGCGCCCGGGCCGACTCGCGGATGCGGCGGAGGTCGGCCAGCACCGCGCGGCAGTCGGGGCAGGCGTCGAGATGCGCCTCGACGCGGGACCTCGCGTCGCGCGTCAGCGTCCCGTCCACCAGCTCGGACAGCGCCGATTGCGTTTCAGTGCAGCTCATAACCCACCACCGGCTTGCGACCTGCGGCTCGCGGCCACTCCGGCCTGCGACTCGCGACTGGCGGCCTGCGGCTAGCGATTCGGACTGTCGACTTTCGACTTCCGGACTGTTGACTCTCGACCCTCGACTCCGGACTGTTGACTGTTGACTCTCGACTCTTGACTACCGTCTGGCCGTCTTGCCGCGTCAGGCCAGCAACGCCCTGAGCCGAAGGCGCGCCTTGTGGAGCAGCGACTTCGAACTCCCCTCGGCAATCCCGAGGATTCGGGCTATCTCGTCGTGCTGGTAGCCCTCCACGTCGTGGAGCACGAACGCCGCCCGATAGCTCGGCGGCAGCGTCGCGATGGCCTGCTCGAGGTCCAGCCTGGCGTTGTTCGCTTCGGCCGGCCGGAACGGCGAGGCCACCGGGGCCGCGTCTTCCTCGTCCAGCGAATCGGTGATCTGCCCCATCTTCCCCTGCTTGCTGCGCAGGTGGTCGAGGCAGTGGTTCAGGGTCAGCCGATAGAGCCACGTGCCCAGCGACGAATCGCCCTTGTACGTGTCCAGCTTCCGGTAGGCCTGGAGGAAGACGTCCTGGAGGAGATCGTCCGCCTCGCTGCCCGCCATCCGGTACGCCAGATTGTAGAGGCGATGGGCATGCTGCCGGTAGAGGCCTTCGAACGCCTCGACGTCGCCCGCCAGGCACCGTGCCGCCAGGTCCCGGTCGCCCCTCGACTCCGCTCGGGACGACCCTGAGCCCGTCGAAGGGTCGCCCGTCCCTGTCTCGTTCATAGCGTTAGACGAAATGGCTGCCACGGAACGTTGCCCCATCGTGGACCCGATCTTGCGGCTTGGGCTTGGCGACCTGCGGCCCCCGCCCGGGACGCCCCGCGGTTCGACTTCGCTCACCGCGCCCCGAGCGCCAGCCGAAGGGCGAGCAGCGTCGAGCGGCGCGTGCGGCCTCGCCAGGGGCCCCGGCGCCGGAGCGCCTGACCGGATAGACGGGAACGGATCTGGGATAGTTCCGCTCGGGGTGGCTGACGGCCCGCGGTCGGCTGGCTGCCAAGTCTTGGTCAGCCGGCAGACAAAAGTCGCCACAAGCGACGACGCCCCAGCCGGCGCTCCCGCCCGCGCCCCTGGTTTCCTGGGTTTTCTCCTGGATCCGGCCGCCCTGCCGATGGTTCAGTTCTTGCTGCTGCAAACTGCAGAATCTGGGGCGTTCCGCATTGTGCATTTTGCATTGTGCATTGTGCATTGAGCATTTTGCATTGATCGGTCCCTGACCACCCGTTCGCGTGGGGGCGTCTCGCCCGGATAATTCGAGGCGCTCCCCACATCCCATTCTGCTTTCGCCATTCTGCGTTCGGCATTCTGCATTCGACATTCGACATTCACGGGCCTTCAGCCTCGGCGGGCACCTGCCGATATTCAGGCTGCCGGTCGTCGCATCCACCGCGTCCTTGCGTCCTCCTGTCCGAGTCGAACCATGAAGAATCCCGTGAACGTCCTCTGCATCGGCGCCGGTTACGTCGGCGGTCCGACGATGGCCGTCATCGCTGACAAGTGTGTGCACGCGAAGGTGACCGTCGTCGACATCAACGAGCAGCGGATCGCGGCCTGGAAGAGCGACGCCCTGCCGATCTTCGAACCCGGGCTGCTCGACGTGGTGAAGCGGGCGCGCGGCAGGAACCTGTTCTTCTCGACCGACATCGCCGCCGGCATTCGCGAGGCCGACATCATCTTCGTGTCGGTGAACACGCCGACCAAGACGTTCGGCGAGGGCGCCGGGCGCGCGGCCAACCTGCAGTACTGGGAGCAGACGGCGCGGCAGATTCTCGCGGAGGCGAACTCGGACAAGATCGTCGTGGAGAAGTCCACGCTGCCGGTGCGGACGGCGGAAGCCATGGACCGGATTCTCAACAGCAACGACCGCGGGCTGCACTTCGAGGTGCTCTCCAACCCCGAGTTCCTCGCCGAGGGCACCGCGGTGAAGGACCTGGAGGTGCCCGACCGGGTCCTGGTCGGGTCGCATGAAACGCCGGGCGGCATCCGGGCGCGCCAGGCGGTGGCGGACCTCTACGCCACCTGGGTGCCGCGCGAGCGCGTCATCGAGTCGAACGTCTGGAGCGCGGAGCTCTCGAAGCTGACCGCCAACGCGTTCCTCGCGCAGCGGATCTCGTCGATCAACGCCATCTCCGCGCTCTGCGAGGTGACCGAGGCCGACGTGGACGAGGTGGCGTTTGCCGTCGGCACCGACTCGCGCATCGGCCCGAAGTTCCTCGAGGCGAGCGTGGGCTTCGGCGGCTCGTGCTTCCGCAAGGACATCCTCAACCTCGTGTACATCTCACAGAGCTACGGCCTCGACGAAGTGGCGCGCTACTGGGAAGCCGTGGTGAAGATGAACGAGTGGCAGGAGGCGCGGTTCGTCCGCCGCATGGTGACGTCGATGTTCAACACCGTGGCGGGGAAGCGCGTGGCGCTGTTCGGCTTTGCTTTCAAGGCGAACACGGGCGACACGCGCGAGTCGCCGGCGCTCGAGGTCACGCGCCACCTCGCGGCCGAGCACGCGCACATCGTCATCACCGACCCGAAGGCGCTCGACAACGCGCGCCTCGACACGGCCGGCCTCGAGGGCCGCATCGAGTTCGAGCCCGACCCCTACGAGGCTGCGGCGGGTGCGCACGCGATCGCGGTGCTGACCGGGTGGGACGAGTACCGGACGCTCGACTACCGCCGGATACTGGCGTCGATGCAGCGCCCGGCGTTCGTCTTCGACGGCCGGAACATCATCGACCACGCCGCGCTGTTCGAGATCGGCTTCAACGTGTACCCCATCGGGAAGAAGCCGCTGAAGCACTTCTGAACTCGGGGCTGACGAATGTCAGTCGGTGGATCTCCGTCAGTCGGGGCTGACGAACGTCGGTCGGAACGGACGGACGGTCAGTCGGGGGCTAATGCCGCGGGCGCGGAGCCCAGCGCAGGACGGCGAATCCTCTGATCCGTCGCCTGATCACCACCACGCCTTCAGCCCTGAGGAGCGACCGCTTCAACTCGATGTTGCCGCCGTAGCCGCCGAGGGCGCCCCCCGCCCCCACCACGCGGTGGCACGGCACGTTCCGCGACGAGCATTCGCGCATGATGTTGCCGACGGCCCGCGCGGCTCTCGGCTTGCCCGCCATGGCAGCGACGTCGCCGTAGGTCGCCACGCGCCCGATGGGAATCCGGCGGACTGCGGCGAGTACCGCGGCCGCGAATCCGCTTCGAGCGGGGCTCTTTCTGACTGTTGGCGGCACGGCGTGGGAGATTGTCGCATGACTGCCGACGGCTGGTGTGCTGTCGGTCCGTGGAGGCTGCCCCCGCGCGGGTCCGCGTGTGTCTGTGGCGCGGGGCTTCAGCCCCGCGACCCTTCGGCAGGCTCAGGGTCGCCCCGAGCCTGCGTCGAGGGGCGATCGGCGGGCCTGAAGGCCCATCTGCCCCACAACTCAGAATCGCGGCCTCTTATTCGGTCTCGCCGACGACTCCCGCTCGCGCCCTGCGGTGGGCGTCTGGCGCCCAGGACGTCGCGCTCCGCGCCGACGCTCCGCGCTCGGCCGAGGGGCGCGTCGGCCCGCGCGGTCGCCACGGTTCGGCCAGGGGCTGAGCTCGGCATTTCGAGGTAGGCGCGCTGACTAAGCGGAGTATTGTCCGCTGTCAGCGCGACTTCCTTGGCGCACCTGTCGTAACCTCTTTCACTCCTGTCAGCGCAAGGTCAGCTACGACAGCGTGTTACGAGCGCTGCACCAAAACCGACGGGCGTATCGCCCAATGGTACAGCTTTGGCGTGCTGAAGCAGCGGCGATGTGTCTCCCGTCGCCAAGCGAGGATACCGTGAAACGCTGCTTGCCGCTGCTGTTGCTCGTCGGCGTCGTCCTGTTGCCTTCTCCGGCGGCGTTCGCCGACACGCTCGACGTGCTCTCGGGGGACGGCGCGTGGCACCCCTTCGAGACGCCCACGACCACGGGCGGCACGGCGTTCTGGAACAACAAGAGCTTCGACGGCACCCCCACGTTCGACTGCAATATCGGGTTCTGGCTGAGCGGTCTCGGCGGCTGCAACGCGCAGGGTGGCGCCTTCTACAACGGGAGCCCGCGGGAGACGCCGCCCTACCTCGGCGGCAAAGACACCCGTTTCGCCTTTACCCCGGAAGCCACGACGCCGTCGGTCACGGTGACCGCGAAGCAGCAGGTGACGTCCTGGGCCGACACGGACGTGTTCGGCTGGTACCTCCTCGGCGGCACGTTCAACGGCACGCCGCTGTTCGGCAGCGTCCTCAGCGGGCCGGCCCAGGCGACCTTCTTCCCCTCGGGCGCTTACGGCTTCTACATCACGTCGAACGCCGGCACGTTCCTGACCGGCGGGCCGGACGCCGGCTCGCAAACGCACTTCGCGGTCTTCCAGTTGGGCCAGGGCCACTACATCTTCGGCGTGGAGGACATGCAGCCGGGTTCCGATTTCGACTACAACGACCTCGTCTTCGACGTGCAGGCGAACGCGGTTCCCGAGCCGGCCTCGCTCGTGCTGCTGGGCACGGGCGCCGCAGCCCTGCTCGCCGCCGTTCGTCGTCGTCGCGTCCGTGCCGCCGCCTGACCTGTCCTGTCGCGGCTTGCGACTTGCGGCCGTGTTGGGTCAACAGGTGTTGCCCCGCCCGGATCGGCTGATTCCCCTCCTTCACTTGCGTTGAGTCAGGGCTCTCCGTCTGTCGTGATGGTGCGAGTGGCGGGTGGCCGGGCGGACGCATCTGCCCCCCCACGGCGCTCGGGGCACGGTGAGCCTTGCCGAACCGTGGCGACCGCGCGGGCCGACGCGCCCCTCGGTCGAGCGCGGAGCGTCTGCGCGAAGCGCGACGTCTGGGGCGCCAGAGGTCCGCCGCAGGGCGCGAGCGGGAGTCGTCGGCGAGACCAAGCGCGGAGCGGTCGCGAGCTTCGCCCGCTCGTCGCAGGAGCCCGACGGGCGCCATGGTGCGGCCGGCCGGACGGGCCCCGCCCATTTGCTCAACGCAAGTGAAGACGAGGAAACTGGCCCCCGCCGCTCAGCGCACGTGTCCCGCCAGCGCCTCGTCGAGCACCCGTCCGTCTGCAGCCGGCAGCGTGACGCCGCACAGGTGCGCCAGCGTAGGCGCGATGTCGATGGGCGCCGCGGGCGACGCGTAGGCTCCCTTCTTGATGCCCTTGCCGAAGAGCACCACCGGCACGCGGCGGTCGTACCCGTAGGGAGAGCCGTGCGTGGTGCCGCCGTTGCGGGCGGCGCCCGAGGCGAACTGATGATACGGCCGCGGAACGACGATGAAGTCGCCGCTGCGGCCGCTGTAGAAGCTGGCGGCGGCGGCGCGCTCGAGTTCGTCGGCGGGTGCGCCGAGGGCGCCCGCCAGTTGGTCCGCAGTGAAGACGCGCGCGACGCCCGGCATCGAGCGCGCCGCGTCGATCGCGGCACGCATCGCCGCGGCGTTCGCGCGCAGCGTGTCGTAGACGCCCGGTTCGAAGTACAGGTCGCCGTAGATCATGCGCGCCACCTTCTTCCCCGGTCCGAGGAAGGGCTCGAGCGCCTTGTCGATCCGCGCGAACAGGTCCGGCGTCAGCACGCGGCCGCCGTCGAGGCCTTGCGCCGCCATCTGTTCGGGCACCGGCGAGACGCCGTGGTCGCCGGTGAGCGCGAGCACGTAGTTTCCTCGGCCGACCGTCCGATCGAGATGAGCCAGCAGCGAGCCCAGCGTCCGGTCGAGGTGGACCAGCAGGTCCTGCACCTCCTGGCTGCGCGGCCCGTAGCTGTGGCCCACCAGGTCGAGCGCCGAGAAGCTGACCGCCAGGTAGTCGGTGCCCGGCCCCTGCCCGAGCTTCAGCGCGTCGAGAGCCGTCTCTGCCAGCCTCCCGAGGAAGCGGTCCGAGAACGGGCTCGCCTCCCACTCGAAGTAGAAGAGGTCGCCGCCTGGCCTGTCGCCGGTCCCTCTCAGCACGTGCGGGAACGTCCTCGTCCACCTTCCGATCGGCAGCTCCCCCTCGGCATCGTCTGGGAACAGGTAGGCCGAGTCGGGCAGCGTCTTCGTCCAGCTCTTTCCGAAATCGGCGTCCACCGGGTTCGCCTCGACGAACGCCGCCACCCACGGTGCGGGCTCCTTCGAGAACGCCGAGGACGTGACGAGCGACCTGGCCGTAACGTTCGCCCACGACACCGCATCCCCGCGGCGACCCGCCAGCATGGTGGCCGTGTAGGCCTTCATCGACATCGTGACGACGCGCGGCGGAACCGGGAGCTGGGCGCGGAGTTCGTCGGCGAGCGTGGGGACCAGCAGCTGGCGCGTGCTCGTCGCGGGGCCCTTGACCGGGTTGCCGTAGCTCACGAACGTCGTGTCGGGGTCCGCGGCGCAGTTGATCGGCCTGCCGGCGGCGCGGTCCCAGGAGTCGTTGCCGGCGATGCCGTGGGTGCGCGGCAGGCTGCCGGTCGCGATGCTGCCGTGGCCCACGCACGTCAGCGTGGCCAGGTACGGGAAGGCCGCCTGCGTGAACCACGCGCCCTCGTCCATCAGCCGCCGCAGGCCGCTCGTCCAGTCCCTGGAGTACTTCTCGACGTAGTCCGCGCGCATCTGATCGACGACGAGCAGCACGACCAGCTTCGGATTGGTGCGCGAGGGGGGTGCCGGGGAGGAGGCGGTGTTGGGAGTTACGCTTTGCGGACGTTGCCCCTGGGCGGCGTCGAGGGGTGGGGGAGCGACCGCGACGGTGACGAGAGCCAGAAGCACAGCCACGGACGTTCGATGCATAGATACTCCCAAGCCCCCCGGATTCCTGCCGCGCGTCGCGTGCCGGATCATGTGCCGACTCAACGAATTACGTCAAGCGTGGCGTGCGACGGCGCCGGTGGCCTTTTCCGTTCGTTGATCCTACTGTAGACTTTTGTCTGCCTGGATCAGGACTTGGGCCTCGGCCAGGGTCGATCGCTTCATTCTGGACATGCTGTAACCGCCTGATAAACGGTCACTTGCGTGGAAATCGCGACTGCGCGGCGCGAACCTGGTCCGTGGCCGTCTCTTTGCAAAGGAGACCCTGAACCCGGACCCTACCGGTGTGGTACCAGTCCACCCGGCAGGGGACGAGCGTCTGCCCCGCGGGGGATTTGTGCACGGGTTGATCGAACAAGACGAGGGAGATTGGCTGCGCCGGCTTTCGGCCGTCATGCGCTTTCTCGGCCATATCCGGGAGAGCGCCGACGAGCGCGAGTTGGTCTCGTCGCTGATCCAGGCCGGGGCCGTCTGGTACGACCTCGACGCGCGCGCCTACCGGCGGGAGGTGAACGGCCGCTTCGTCCTCGAGGCGTGGCTGCCGGGCGCCGACGTGGCGCTCGACCCCCGGGAGCTCGACGTGGACGCGATCCTGACCCCCGACGCCGCGACGCACATCTCCTCGATTAGCGAGCTCGAGCAGTATGGCTGGCAGTCGGTCCAGGGGGAAGTGCTGCTGCTGCCCGTTGCCGGCGCCGACGCGGTGCGCCGCGTGATGGTGGTGGCCGGCCCGGTGGACAGCGAGGTCGAGGCGACACTGTTGCTGGTGTGCCGGTCGGCCGGCTCGGTGCTCGATCACCTGGCCGCCCGGCGCGGCGCGGCGGTGCGCGAGCGGCTGCTGCGGACGCTGGCCGCAGCGTCCGGTTCGCTGCACGCCTGCCTGCGGTCGGTGGTTCTGGAGTATCTGGGCACGGTGGACGCCGCGGCCGCGCGGGTGGCCGTCACCCGGCCGCTGCAGTCCACCGTGACGCTCTACTCCACGGGCGGCGAGGCGTGGAACGCGCAGCCCGTGCCGGCGCTGGTGCCGGGAGCCGCGGAGACGGACGCCGGGCGGATCGCGATCGGGTTCGCGCTCGGCAACGGCGCTGCGGCGGTGATCGAATTGCTGGCGTCGCCCTCGCGGCCCTTCACGGTCGAGCGCGCGCAGGCGGCGCAGGTGGGCGCCGAGGTGCTGGGGACCTGGCTGGCCGGGATCTCGCTCGGGGCGTTGCGCGGCGGGAAGGCGCGGGGCCAGGCCGAGTCGCCGGCCCCGCCGCCCTTCGAAGACGCGATGCGCGACGAGCTGGGCAGGGCGAAGCGCCTGAGCCTGAACGGCGGCGTGTTGGTGGCGAGCGTGCCCGGGGCGGCGGTGCCCGACCCGCGCGTGCTCTCGGTGGTCATCCGCACGGTGCGGTCCGAACTCCGGTCGGCGGACCTCCTGGGCCAGTTGACCGGCGGCGACATCGCCGCGGTGCTGGTGCGGACCAGCGCCCACGGCGTGGCCAAGGCGGCCGAGCGGGTGCGCGAGCGGCTGGACCAGCTGGCCCGCGCCCGCCAGCTCCCGCCGGTGGTGGTGGGACACGCGCTGTGCCCGGTCGGGGCAGGGGACTCGCCGAGGGCGCTCGTGGCCAGGGCGCGGAAGGGCGCGGGGTTGGTGTTCAGTTAGGACGCGGGTGGGCAGTGGTCAGTGGTTAGTGGCCAGTGGTTAGTGGCTAGTGGCTAGTGGTTAGTGGCTAGTGGCTAGTGGGCAGGGCCAGTGGCTAGTGGTTAGTGGCTAGTCTGTCAAACGTGACGACTGGCCACTAGTCACTAGCCACCAGTCGCTAGTGTCCAGTTTGCGCCGTGTGCTTTTCTGAGGCACTCCGTCTGCTGTTTGGTTAGAATGGCGCCGATAAGCTCGACAGCACGGGACGTCAGTGGTCAGTGGCTAGTGACTAGTGGCTAGTGGTCAGTGGTTAGTAGGTAGTGGCTGGTGAGGCGGCGGAGGGGCGGGTTTACCGCGCCACCGCGGATGACCCAAGGCCGTGGCGTACGTGACGACTGGCCACTAGCCACTATCCACTAGCCACTATCCACTATCCACTAGCCACTACAGCCGAGCGCGCAGTTCACGCGAGGACGAAACCGATGGCCTTCAAGGAACGGCTTGGAGACAGGCGCACCGACCTGCGCTTCGAAATCATAGGCCAGTTGTGGGGGTCGATCGAGACCGTCGAACAGCTTCCGCTGGTGAACCTCGCGCGCGGCGGCGCGCTCGTCCAGTCGCGGCTGCCCGTCAATCCCGAGATGGTGCGATCGCTGCGGCTGGCGCTGGGCGACCAGGTGAACGACGTCCAGGTGCGCGTGCGCCACGTGACGGCCGAGAAGGCCGAGGGCGGCGAGCGGTACCTGGTGGGGCTGGAGTTCGTCGAACCGAGCGCCTCGGCGCTCGCCCAGATCGATCGGATCGTGGCGGCCCGCCTGGCCGATAACAAGCCGATAGCGGAGGCGTAGCCCATGTCGAACGCCATGCTGGAACGGCGCCGCGAGCCGCGCGTGCCCATGTCGGACAACCAGCAGGTCGGGCTGCCGATGGCGCTCACCGTTCGCCTGGTGGACATCAGCGCGAGCGGCGTGCTGCTCTCCTCGTCCCAGAAGATGAGCATCGGCCAGCGCGCCCGGCTGCACACGACGCTCGGGTCCGATCCGTTCCACGCCGAGGTCGAGGTGCGGCGCGTCTCCGAGGGCGGCATGGAAGGGAACGGGCGCGGCCGCTTCCGCATCGGCGCCATCTTCACGACGCTCGACGAGTTGTCCAAGCGCAGCGTGAACCATTTCCTCAGCGGCGATTTGCAGTAGGCGTTTTCCAAAGTTGGGGCCGGCCCTCGGCCTGTCTATTCGTCGTGGGAAGAGACTAAAGCCTACCTCGCCGAAGCGACGAAGTCGTGAAGGCGGGCGAAGCGACCAAGGTCTTCCGATCGGCCACCCCCGTTCGCAGTCGTCACAACGGCGTGTTCTGGTACGGGCGCGCCGCGGCAAGCAGGCACTGAGATGATGAGAAGAAACGGGCAAGCGCAACTGATCGGCACCAGCCTTCCGGTTCTCGACCTCAAGGCCGAGATCGAGCGGATCGCCCGGTCGGATGCGAAGGTCCTGGTGACGGGCGAGAGCGGCACCGGCAAGGAGCTGGTGGCGCTCGCGATTCACGTCGGCAGCCCCCGCGCCGACAAGGCGTTCGTCCCCGTCAACTGCGCCGGCCTTCCCGAGACCCTCCTGGAGTCGGAGCTCTTCGGCCACGTGAAGGGCAGCTTCACCGGCGCCTACCGCGACAAACAGGGCAAGCTGGAGGCGGCCGACCAGGGCACGGTGTTCCTGGACGAGATCGGCGAGATGACGCCGCGCCTGCAGGGCCTGCTCCTCCGCTTCCTCGAGACCGGCGAGCTGCAGAAGGTGGGCGCGGACAGGACGATGGGCGTGGTGGACGTCCGGGTGATCGCGGCCACCAACCGCAACCTGCCCGACATGATCGCGCAGGGCGCGTTCCGCGAGGACCTGTACTACCGGCTGAACGTCATCCACCTGCACGTGCCGCCGCTGCGCGAGCGCAAGGACGACATCCCGATGCTGGCGGAGCACTTCCTCCACCACTTCACGCGCAACGGGATGTACCCGGCCAAGCGGCTCTCGCCCGAGGCCGTGTCCGCGCTGATCGAGCACGGCTGGCCGGGCAACGTGCGCGAGCTCGAAAACGTCATCGAGCGCCTGGTGGTGACGGGGCAGAACGAGGTGGTCAACGCCGAGGACCTGCCGGTCGAGATCCGCACGCAGCAGAGTGTGATGATCCGGCCGAAGCGCGAGCGCCGGCGCACGGTGGCCGACGACCTCTACAAGCGCCTGGTGGACGGCCGCGAGTCGTTCTGGACGTCGGTCTACCCGCTGTACATGCAGCGCGAGATCACCCGCTCGAACGTCCGCGACCTGGTGCGCAAGGGCCTCGAGGAGGCGCGCGGCAACTACAAGATCGTCACGCGGTTGTTCAACATGGACACGCGCGACTACAAGAAGTTCCTCAACTTCCTCCGCAAGCACGACTGCCAGTTGCCGTTCAAAGAGTACAGGTAGTGGGATTCGGGAGTCAGGAGCCGGGATTCGGTGGCGTCCCACTGACTCCTGAAGCCTGCCTCCTGAATCCTGCGATCGTCGGTGAGGAGTCAAAGCTGCACAGGTAGTGGGATTCGGTCGTCGGGAGTCGGGATTCGGTGGGGTCCCACTGACTCCTGAATCCTGCAATCGTCAGTGAGGAGTCAAAGCTGCACACGGGATCCGCCGATAGAATGGGTAGCGGCCTCCGGCAGAGGCGTGCCGCGCCGGCCCGATCTGCGCGCTAGATATGACTTCGAGTTAAGGTGCACCGATGAAACGCGCTTCGACCACGCTGCTGTTGCTCGCGCCCTCGCTGGCGCTGGCCGCCCTCCTGGCCTCGCCGGCGTCGGCGTCACGGGCGCCAGCCGGCGTGCAAACGGTTGGGAATGCTGCGGACCTGGCCAAACCTGCGACGGTCCAGCCGACGCAGGCGCCGCCTGCGTCTCGGCCTGCCTCGCCGACGCAGGCGCCGCCTGCGAAGGCGGGCGCTTCGGTTGCGCCGGCGCCCGTCGTGCCCGCCACGCCGGTTCCGCCGCCTCCCGGCTACGTGATCGGCCCGGACGACGTGCTGCAGGTGCTGTACTGGCGGGAGAAGGACGTGTCGGCCGAGGTGGTGGTGCGGCCCGACGGGATGATCTCGCTGCCGCTGCTCAACGACGTGAAGGCGGCCGGCCTGACGCCCGAGCAACTGCGCGACGCCGTCAGCGAGGCCGCGAAGAGATTCTTCGAGGACCCGAACGTCACCATCGTCATCAAGGCGATCAACAGCCGGAAAGTGTTCATCACGGGAAGCGTCGCCAAGCCGGGGCCGTACGCGCTCTCGGCGCCGACCACCGTGCTGCAGCTGATCTCGATGGCAGGCGGCCTCACGGAGTTCGCGAAGCAGAAGAACATCTCGGTGATGCGGAGGGAGAACGGCAAGCCCTTGCGCTTCCCGTTCAACTACAAGGACGTTTCGAACGGCAAGAACCTGAAGCAGAACATCGAGCTGAAGCCAGGGGATACGGTGATAGTTCCGTGACAGTCAAGAGTCGAGAGTCGAGAGTCAAGAGCGATCGGTCGAGAGTCGATGGCCAAGAGCGATCAGTCGAGGGTCGAAAGACGGCAGCGCAGCTCGGCATCTCGAACTCTCAGCCCTGGCCTGCTCACAGACTCTTGACCGTGGGCGCTCGATCTCTGACTGTCGACCTTCGACTTGGGGCTTTGGACCTTGGACTTTCGACTTCGGACCCTGGACCTCGGACTTTGGACTCTGGACTTTCGACTCTTGACTAGGGACTCTCGACCTTTGACTCTCGACTTTCGGCTCGCCGCGCGCGTCGCCATCCTCGCGGCGATGGTGTGCCTGTCCCTGCCGGCGACGGGCGCCGCGCAGCGCCCGCGTCCGGACCGCCCCTACCAAGGCCTGTTCGGCGGCAACGGCATGAACCCGAACAGTGCCCAGCAGCTCGACCTGAACCTGTCGTTCTTCGGCGGCTACGACGACAACGTGCTGGCGGAGCAGGGGCAGTACATCGACCCGCGGTTCCAGCAGAGCGGCGGCTACGCGGGCGGCAGCGTATCCTTGGATTACACGAGGAAAGTCGAGCGGTTCTTCTTCGACTTCAGCGGCGGCACCGCGTACAGGGTACTATCCGTCGGTGAGCGAGATGAGCGGTTTCAACTCGTGGGGATCGGTCGGGCTGTCGTGGAAGGCGACGCAGCGCTCCAATGTGCGGCTGTCGGAGACCGTCAGCTACTCGCCGTTCTATTCCTTCGGCACCTTCCCTGGCCTGTCGCCGTCGGGTCCGGGGCAGATCGTTCCGATCACCCCGGATTACCCGCTCTTCGAGGAGCCGGCGCTGTCGGTCTATTCCTCGGCGTCCTACGATTACCGCCTGTCGCCGCGGTCGACGGTGTCGGCCGACTACTCCTACTCGAGCACCAACTACACGACTCACGATGTGCCGTTCCGGGATTGGCGGGCGGGCGGCCTCTACACGTACCGGCTGAGCAGCGCGGCCAACCTTCGGCTTGGCTACCACTTCCGCCGGGGCTACTCGAGCGCGTACTACGGCGGCGAGCCGTACGACAGCCACGACCTCGACGTGGGCGTCGACTACAGCAAGGCGCTCTCGTTCTCCCGAAAGACGACGTTCGGATTCAGCGTGTCGCCGTCGATCACGAAGAGCATCGCAGCAAACGGCACGACCGCCGCTGTGAGCCCGCAGTTCGAGACCCACTACCGCGTGAATGGCAACGTGTACCTGAACCGGCAGATCGGCCGCAGTTGGAGCGCGCGCGTCGACTATCAGCGGCAGACGGAGTACGTCCAGGGGTTCACGACGCCGTTCTTCACCGACACCGCCACGGCGACCATCGGCGGCTTCATCGACCAGCGGTCCCGGTTCGGGGTAAGCACGGGCTATACGCGCGGCAGCACCGCCTACACGTCGGCGAGCGGCACGTACAATACCTATTTCGCGTCGGCCAACTACCAGTTCGCCGTGACGAAGTGGTTGGCCCTGTACGCGGACTACGGTTACTACCACTACTTGTTCGACCAGGGCATCGTGCTGCCGGCAGGCATGAACCGCGGACAGAATCGTCAGAGCGTTCACGGCGGCGTGAACCTGTGGGCCCCGTTGCTTCGGTAGGAATCAGCCGTTGCCCAGTTAGCCGTTGCCCAGTTAGCCAGTTGCCCAGTTAGCCAGTTGATCAGTTGCCCAGTTGGTCAGTTCGCCAGTTATTCAGTTGGCCAGTTGCCCAGTTGTTTTGATGAGGTTTCCCGTGTTACCAGGCAAGAAGTACCTGCCCGAAGACATCCTCTGGATCGCCTGGCGGCGCAAGTGGTACATCGTCCTCCCGTTCGTGGCCGTGGCCACGGTGACGGCCGTCGTCTCGTCGTTCCTCCCAAACGTGTATCGCTCGGAGGCGGTGATCGCGGTCCTGCCCCAGAAGGTCCCCGAGAGCTACGTGAGGGCGACCGTGACGACGAGTACCGGAGGACCGGCTATCGGCGCTGTACGCGAAGGTGCGAAGCCGCACCTATCTCGAGCGCGCCATCCAGATGTACAACCTGTATCCGCGCGAGCGCCGCATCGGGATCATGGAGGACGTCGTCGAGCAGATGCGGAAGGACATCACGATCGAGAACGTGAAAGGCGACGCCTTCCGCGTGGCCTACCTGAACCAGGACCCGCGCCTGGCGATGAAGGTGGCCGACACGCTGGCCGGTTGGATCATCGACGAGAGCACCCAGGATCGGTCCGCACTCGCGCAGGCCACCACCGACTTCCTGGCCACGCAGCTCGAGGACGCGAGGCGGCAGCTCGAGACGTACGAAAAGCGCCTGGCCGACTACAAGCGGGCGCACGAGGGCGAGCTGCCGAGCGAGCGCGACTCCAACCTGCAGGTGCTCTCGAACACGCAGATGCAGCTGCTGGCGCTCACCCAGCAGATGAACCAGGATCGGGATCGACGCTACCTGCTCGAGAAGCAGATCGCCGAGTTGTCGTCGCCCGCGCAGACCACGCAGACGGTGACCATTTCCGGCGACGACCCCGCGGCGGTGGTCGGCGGCAACACCGCCGCGCAGCTCGAGGTGGCCAAGGCGCTGTTGCAGAGCGTCAGGCTTCGCTACAAGGAGACCCACCCGGACGTGGTCCGCCTGCAGAAGGCGATTCGCGACCTCGAGGCGAAACTTCAGGCCGAGGCGCTGCAGCAGCCGCTGTCTCCGGGCGCGGGCGAGAAGCCGGCCACGCCCGCGGAGGCCCAGCGGCTGGGGCGTCTGGCGCAGGCCCGGACCGAGCTGGAAATGCTCGACCGCCAGCTTGCGGCGAAGCAGGCGGAGGAGAAGCGGCTGCGCACCGTGATGGCCGGCTACCAGGCGCGTGTGGAGGCCACGGCGGGGCGCGAGTCGGAGCTGACCAGCCTGATGCGTGACTACGACACGACCAGCAAGAACTACCAGAACCTGCTGGCCAGGCAGCAGGACTCGAAGGTTGCGGCGAACATGGAAAGCCGCCAGATCGGCGAGCAGTTCCGGTACATCGACCAGGCGCGCCTGCCGGAACGCCCCATCAGCCCGAACAGGCCGTTGATCAATCTGGTCGGGGCGCTCGCGGGGCTTGGGCTCGGCGTCGGCTTCGTCTCGCTGCTCGAGTACCGCGACAACAGCTTCCATACGGACGATGAGGTGATCAGCGTGCTGGCGCTGCCGGTGGTGGCGGTGATTCCGCTGATGTTGAGCAAGGCCGAGCGCCGTTCCCTGCGCCGCCGTTCGGTGCTGATTGGCACGGCGACGGCCGTCGTGACGCTGGCGGCCGTCGCCGGCGCGGTGTTCTTCTTCCTGCGTTATGGACTCTAGGGACTTCGAGTGTGGCGCGGGTCTTCAGACCCGCGATCGCCTGATTGGCCGCGAGCCGCAGGCCGGTGAGGCCGCAAGCCGCAGGCCGGTGAGGCCGCAAGCCGCAGGCCGCAAGCCGCAAGCCGGGTACTGATGTACGAGAACTTCTACGGCCTTCGTGAACGCCCGTTCGACCTGACGCCGAACCCGCGATTCCTCTACCTCACGGCGGGTCACCGCGAGGCGCTGAGCAACCTGCAGTACGGCATCACCGGTCGCAAGGGGATGACGCTGCTCATCGGCGAGGCGGGCACGGGCAAGACGACCCTGGTGCGCGCGGCGCTCGAGGCGGTGGCGAGGCCGTCGGTCAACTGCGTCTACGTCAGCAACCCGGTCCTGACGCGGGACGAGTTCTACGAGTTCCTGGCCCCGAAGTTCGGGTTGAGCGACCGCGCGGCGCACTCGAAGGCGCGCTTCCTGGCCGAACTCGAGGAGAGCGTGCTGGCACGGCACCGCGCGGGCGGCCTGACCGCCATCGTGATCGACGAGGCGCAGAGCCTGCCCCACGACCTGCTCGAGGAGGTGCGCCTGCTGGCGAACTTCGAAACCGCCACCGAGAAGCTGCTGCCGGTCGTGCTGGCCGGCCAGCCCGAACTGGCGGCCCGCCTCGAGCACGAGGAACTGCGCCAGCTGAAACAGCGCGTCGCGCTTCGCTGCGACCTGGCGGCGCTCGACATCCGCGAGACGGCCGCCTACATCTCGGGGCGGGTGGCGATCGCCGGAGGCGACAGCGCGCACATCTTCACCCGCGAGGCGGTGCAGACGATCTACGAACGGTCGCGCGGCATCCCCCGGACGATCAGCGTGATTTGCGACAACGCCCTGCTCACCGGGTTCGCGGCCGGCGTCAAGCCCGTGGGATCGAACTTGGTGCTGGAGGTGTGCCGGGATTTTCGGCTGCCGCAGTTCAAGCTGGCCGAGCTGAAGCCGATGCGCGAGCCGGTCTCCCCGTCTCTCCAGGCGATGGCCAACGGCACTGCCACGGCGTCTTCGCCGAAGAACGGGAACGGCGCGGCTCCCGCGGATTCCGCAGGCGAGCCGGCGGCAGCCCCAGGCCGAGAGGGGCACGACGCTCGAGAGGTCCCGGCCGACCCGCCGCTGCGTCGGGCCGACGCGGGGATGTTCAGTCATTACACGAGGAAGAAACGGTTCTCGTTCTTCGGGTAGGACACTCTTCCAGCCTGTCAAGGGTGAGTCACCAATGAGCCGTATCGAGGAAGCCCTGAAGCGCGCGCGTGACGCGGCACATGCCGGCACGGCAGCCGTTCCTCCCGTCGAGGTGTTCCAGGACCCCTGGGCGGTGGCCGACCAGCCGGCGGACGTCGCGCCGGACGTCGGCCCCGCGCCCGAGCCCCCGAAGGCCGCGGCGGGCCAGCCGGCCGGCGGCGACGACGCCGCGCGGGCGGCCGCTGGCCCCGCTGCCGAGGAGGCGCCGTCCACGGAGCCTCCCGCGGGCATCGCCCTCTTCCAGGGCTTCGATCCGAAGCTCTCGGAGAAGATCGTCGCCACGCCCGACATCCGGCCGGCGTTCATCGAGCAGTACCCGGAAGCTGGCCGGCGTCCTTCACCACGCGCAGCTCCAGAAGAACATCAAGGTGGTGATGGTGACGAGCGCGATGGCCGGCGAGGGGAAGACGCTCACCGCCACCAACCTCGCGCTGACCTTCAGCGAGTCGTACCGCCGCTCCGTGCTCCTGGTGGACGCGGACCTGCGCCGCCCGACGCTGCACGAGATCTTCCAGGTGCCCAACGTCTCGGGCCTGGGCGACGGTCTGCGGGCCGAGAAGGAGCAGAAGCTCGCGCTCGTCCAGGTGTCGCCGCGGCTGACGATCCTCACCGCGGGGCGTCCCGATCCCGACCCGATGAGCGGCCTGACGTCGGAGCGGATGAAGCGGGTCATCGAGGAGGCGGCGACGCGCTTCGACTGGGTGATCATCGACACGCCGCCGGTCGGCCTGCTGCCCGACGCGAAGCTGCTGGCCAACATGGCCGACGCGACGCTGCTGATCGTTCGCGCCAGGACCACGCCCTACCAGTACGCGAAGCGTGCGATGGAGACCTTGGGCCGCGAGCGGGTCTTCGGCGTCGTCCTCAACCGTGCGGAGGACGGCCTCGGCACCGGCGGCTACGACTACTACAGCTACTACGACTCGTACGCCAGGCAGAAGTAGTTGCGAGATGGCCAAGATCTTCATGCACCGCGTGTCCTGGAGGCTGATCCTGCTGATCGCCTGCGAGAGCGCGCTGGTCGTCGAAGCCGTCGTCTTCGCCGCGTGGCTGCGGCTGGGCGATGGCGCATGGGACCTGATGGCCAGCGAGGACGGGTGGTGGAAGGCGGCGCTGATCGCGGGCGTCTGCCAGCTCTGCCTCTACTACTCGGATCTCTACGATCTGCGCATCGTCGCCGACCGGCGCGAACTGTTCGTCCGCGCGCTGCAGTCGCTCGGCGCCGCGTCGCTAATCCTGGCCGCCCTCTACTACGTCTTCCCCCACCTGATTCTCGGCCGGGGCGTCTTCTTCATCGCGGCGGCCTTCGTCGTCGTGATCATCGTCGGCTGGCGGATGGCGTTCGAGTGGTTCGCGAAGCGGGCCCGCCCGACCGAACGCCTGCTCCTGGTGGGGACGGGCGTGGCGGCGGTCGGCCTGGCCATGGAACTGCACGAGCGGCGCCAGGAACTGGGCGTGGAGATCGTCGGCTTCGTGGACCCGGACGAATCGCAAGTGGGGAAGTCGCTGGTGAACCCGGGCGTGATCGGGACCATCGACGACATCCCGGCCATCGTCGACACCCACGACGTGGACCGGGTGGTGGTGAGCCTGGCCGACGCGCGCGGGAAGCTCCCGATGGCGAAGCTGCTGGACATGAAGCTGGCCGGCGTCCAGTTCGATCATCTTGCCACCGTCTACGAGGAGTACACGGGGAAGATCGCCGTGGAGAACCTGCGCCCGAGCTGGCTGATCTTCTCCGAAGGCTTCAGGAAGACCCGCGTGCTGGTGTCCATGAAGCGGGCCGCCGACATCGCGTCGGCTGGCGTCGGCCTGGTGCTCGCGTCGCCGCTCATGCTGCTGGCAGCCGCCCTCATCAAGCTCACGTCGCCAGGCCCGGTGTTCTATCACCAGGATCGCGTCGGTCAGCACGGCGTGAACTTCCGGGTGCACAAGTTCCGGTCGATGAGGCCCGACGCCGAGGCGGAAACCGGCGCGGTGTGGGCGAAGGCCGGCAACGATCCGCGGGTGACGCCGGTCGGCCGCGTCCTGCGGCGCACGCGTCTCGACGAGCTGCCGCAACTGTGGAACGTGCTCGTCGGCGACATGAGCATGGTGGGACCGCGGCCCGAGCGGCCCGAATTCGTCAAGGACCTGACGCTGCAGATTCCTTTCTACGGGCAACGGCACGTGCTGAAGCCAGGCGTGACGGGGTGGGCCCAGGTGCGTTACACGTACGGCGCGAGCGTCGAGGACGCGATGGAGAAGCTCCAGTACGACCTGTTCTACATCAAGAACCTGTCGATGCCGCTCGACCTGTATATCATCCTGGAAACCGTCAAGACGGTCCTGATGCGCAGGGGCTCTTAGATTCGCGGCGCCGGCCTCCGTGCCGGCGTTGCCAGCGGTTCTTCAGGTGTGGCGCCGGCCTCCGTGCCGGCGGTTCTTGCATGACCAGGCTGTCACCGATCACCAATGCGATGACCGTCGACGTCGAGGACTACTACCAGGTCTCGGCGTTCGAGCGCGTCGTGGCGCGCGACCGGTGGCACGAGTACGAGAGCCGGGTGGCCGCAAACACCGATCGGCTGCTCGGGATCTTCGCCGACGCGAGCGTGCGCGCGACGTTCTTCGTCCTCGGCTGGGTGGCCGAGCGCGATTCTTCCATCGTCCAACGCATTGCCGCCGCGGGACACGAGATTGCCTCACACGGCTACGGTCACCGGCTGGTCTACGACCAGACGCCACAGGAGTTCAGGGAGGATGTCCGGCGCGGCAAGGCACTGCTGGAGCAGAGCTGCGGCCGACCGGTGCTCGGTTACAGGGCGCCGAGCTTTTCGATTACCGACCGCTCACTGTGGGCCCTCGACGTGCTGATCGAGGAAGGCTTCGTCTACGACGCCAGCATCTTCCCGATCCGCCACGATCGCTACGGCATCCCGACTGCACCCCGTCATCCGTTCTGGGTGTCGCATGGCGTGGGGAGTGGGGGTGTAGGGCGGGCCTTTGGGCCCGCCAAGGCCGGCCAGCGCGACTTGCTGGAGATCCCCGGTTCCACGGTCCGTGTCGCCGGTGTGAACCTCCCGGTTGCCGGCGGCGGCTACTTCCGCCTGCTGCCCTATTGGTGGACGAGGTTCGGAATCGGACGGTTGAACGCGGCGGAGCGTCGGGCCGCGGTATTCTACCTGCACCCGTGGGAACTCGACCCGGCGCAACCGAGGCTCGAGGCCTCGCGGCTCAGCCGCTTCCGCCACTATCGAAACCTGGGGGAGACCGAGCGGCGACTTCGCCGCCTCCTGGGCGATTTCCGTTTCGGGCCGATTGCGGATGCCATCCTCAGTCCGGCCCCCGTTGCAGTGTGACGTGGTTCGTGTAGCGCGGGCCTTCAGGCCCGCGAACCCAGAACAGGAGCACTCATCCCGTGCCTACCGCCGTTCTCGATCGCATCCGCTCCCGCAAGGCCGTCGTCGGCATCGTGGGCCAAGGCTACGTCGGCCTCCCGCTCGCGCTGGTGTTCAACGAGGCCGGGTTTCCGGTCATCGGCCTCGATCTCGACCCGGCCAAGGTCGAGGCGCTGAACCGCGGGGAGTCCTACATCAAGCACATCGGGGCCGGGCGGGTGGCGAACGCGGTCAAGACCGGGTGCTTCAGGGCCAGCACCGATTTCGACGAGCTGAAGAACTGCGATGCGGTTCTCATCTGCGTGCCGACGCCGCTCGGCCAGCACCGCGAACCCGACCTGTCGTTCGTCCTCGACAGCACGAAGGCGGTCGCCAAGCGGCTGAAGAAAGGGCAGTTGATCGTCCTCGAATCGACGACATATCCCGGCACCACCGACGAGGACTGCCTGCCCATTCTCGAGGCGACCGGTCTTACGACGCCTGGCGACTTCCTGCTGGCGTTCTCACCTGAACGCGAGGATCCCGGCAACCCCGACTTCCACACCAAGACCATCCCCAAGGTGGTCGGCGGCGTGAACAAGGAGTCCACGGAGGCTGCCGTCGCGCTCTACGAGTCGGCCATCGACACGGTCGTGGCGGTCTCCTCGTCTCGCGTCGCCGAATCCTCCAAGCTGCTCGAGAACATCTTCCGCTCGATCAACATCGCGCTGGTGAACGAGCTGAAGATGACGTTCGACCGGATGGGGATCGACATCTGGGAGGTCATCGAGGCGGCCAAGACGAAGCCGTTCGGCTTCAAGCCGTTCTACCCGGGGCCGGGCCTCGGCGGCCACTGCATCCCGCTCGACCCGTTCTACCTCTCGTGGAAGGCGGCCGAGTACGGCATCTGGACGCGCTTCATCGAGCTGGCGGGCGAGATCAACACGCACATGCCGCACTACGTCATCGAGAAGACGGTGAAGGCGCTGAACGCGGCGGGGAAGAGCATCAACGGCGCGAAGGTGCTGGTGCTCGGGCTCTCGTACAAGGAGGACATCGACGACGATCGCGAGTCGCCCTCCTACGAGATCATCGAGCTGCTGCAGGAAGCGGGTGCGAAGGTGGCGTACTGTGACCCGTACTTCCCGAAGGCCCGTCACGGCCGGAAGCACAAGCTCGAGATGTCGTCGATCCCGTGCACGGCCGACGCCTTCGGGGGATACGATGCCGTGCTGCTCTCGACGGGCCACAAGCAGTTCAAGGATCCGGCCCTGTACGCCGGTGTCGCCCTGGTCATCGACACGCGCAACGTGGTGAAGCTCCCGGCCGGCTCGAAGACAGTCGTGGTGAAGGCATGACCGATCGAACGGACGGCGTCGTCACGCCCCAGGCGATCGGGGCGGCCGCGCTGTCGCTTGCGGCGAACATGCCACCGACGCTGACGGTGGTCGTGGACACCGAGGAGGAATTCGACTGGTCGGCCGGATTCGACCGGCGAAACACCGGTGTCACTTCCATCGCGTCGTCGCGGCGGCTCCAGGAGGTGCTTGCGCCCTTCGGCGTTCTGCCGACGTACGTGATCGACTACCCGGTGGCAGACCAGCCTGGCGGCTTCGGCCCGCTCGGCGACTACTTCCGCTGCGGGGCCTGCCGCATCGGGGCGCACCTGCACACGTGGGTGACGCCGCCGTTCACCGAGACGGTGTCGAACAGGCACAGCTTTCCGTCCAACCTGCCGGACGGCCTCGAGGAGCAGAAGATCCGGCGGCTGCTGGAGCGCATTGGCGAAACGTTCGGTTTCACGCCGCGCGTGTACAAGGCGGGCCGCTACGGCTTCGGCCCCCGGACGCCGGAGGTGCTCGGGCGGGTGGGTTTCGACATCGACGTGAGCATCAACCCGCGGATGGATTTCAGAGCCATCGAGGGTCCGTCCTTCGTGGCCTTCGACGCGCAGCCGTTCCTTTTCGGCAAGCAGCGCCGTCTGCTGGAGGTGCCGTGCACGACGGAATACGTCGGCAGGGGCGCGTCGGCGGGGACCTGGCTGAGGGAAGGCGCCGAGCGAGGCCCCTGGAGGCGCCTTCACGCGCCGGGCGTCCTGGCCCGGCTGGGCATCGTGGACAAGTTGACCTTGTCGCCCGAGGGCTACTCGTTGGCCGACATGAAGAGGCTGACGACGAGCCTCCTCCGGCGCGGCCTGCGCGTGTTCACCATGACGCTGCACAGCCCGTCGCTGGCCGTGGGACATACACCGTACGTGCGCAGCCTCGCCGACCTGGAGGCGTTCATTCGACGCGTCCAGGAGTACTGCGAGTTCTTCTTTGGTACTTTGAGCGGAGCGACCGACACGCCGGAAGGCCTGTTCGATCGGTTCGTCGCTCGAACGGCCCAACCCGCAAGCTCTGACGCCCTTGGAGGTCCGCGATGAGAGTGCTCGGCATTTCCCCCCTCGACAAGGACTCAACGGTCACCGTCGTCGAGGACGGCATCATCAGGTATGCGGCCGCCGAGGAGCGATTCAGCCGCGTGAAACTGCAGGACGGCTTCCCGTGGCGTGCGTTGCAGGACGCATTCGACCGGACGGGGCTGAACTCGGCGGACATCGACGTGGTGGCCTATCCGTTCCTGAGCTGGGACGAGGAGACCCGGCTCTTCGAGCGCAACCTGTCGAAGGAACGGGAGTTCCTCGAAGACGCGGAGTTCAAGACCACGCCGTTGATGAAGGAGGCGCTGGGCCGGGTGCCCAACCGCACCCAGGCGATTCCCGGTCTGAAGGACCCGAACGAGAAGATGGAGAAGGGCTGGGCGAAGAGCCTGGCCTACCGGATGCTCGCCCAGGAGAGCCTGGTGTCGCGCAACATCGCGAAGCGCAGCTCGGGCGCATGGGGCAAGGAGGCGTCCGCTTTCCACCGCAAGTGGCAGGAGGAGCTGGAGGCCGGCCTCGTCGAACTGGGAATGCGCGAGAAACTCAAGCGCTACGAGCACCACCAGAGCCACGCGGCCAACGCCTACTTCACCAGCGGGTTCGACGAAGCCCTCATCGTGACGCTCGATGGCTACGGGTCGGGCCTGGCAGGGAGCATCAGCGAGGGCCGCGATGGCAAGATCCGCCGCCTGCACTCGCTCGAGTATCCCCACTCGCTCGGCACCTTCTACGAGTCGGTCACCTCGGGCCTCGGCTTCAAGCCGAGTCGCCACGAGGGAAAGATCGTCGGCCTGGCCGCCTACGGCGACCCGAAGGTGCTGCGCGAGGTGCTGCTCTCCAGGTTCCATCAGGAGGATGGCAACTTCAGGATCCTCGAGAGCAACAACGTCTACTTCGCGCGGCTCCTGGCCGGCCAGTTTCCGAAGATCGACGTGGCCGCCGCCTACCAGCACGTGCTCGAAGTGGTGGCCGCCGCCTACGTCGGACACTACCTGCGAAAGAGCGGCCTCAAGAACGTCGTGATGTCGGGCGGCGTGCACGCGAACGTGAAGCTGAACCAGCGGCTTCGCGAGCTGCCGGGCGTGGAGAAGATCTTCATCCACCCCAACATGGGCGACGGTGGTTGCGGCACGGGAGCGGCGCTGATGAACTTCATCGGCAGCCCGGAACTGGCCAAGCCCATCGCCGACGTCTTCCTGGGGCCCAGCTACGGCGAGAAGGATGTTGCCGACGCGCTGACGACGGCGGGGCTCCGGTTCGACAGGTATTCACCGATTGAGCCGAAGGTGGCGGCGCTCATCGCGGCGGGGAAGGTGGTGGCCCGCTTCGACGGCCGCATGGAGTACGGACCGCGGGCGCTCGGCAACCGGTCCATTCTCTACCACGCCAAGGAGCCGGAGGTGAACCAGTGGCTCAACCAGCGCCTTGGCCGGACCGAGTTCATGCCGTTCGCGCCGGCGACGCTCTACGAGCACCGCAACGCGTGCTATCGGAACATCGACGGCGCGGACTACGCGGCGCAGTTCATGACCGTCACGTTCGACTGCATGGAGCAGATGAAGCGGGACTGCCCCGCGGCCGTGCATGTGGACGGCACGGCGAGGCCGCAGCTCGTGACCTCGACGTCGAACCCGAGTTTCTACCGGATTCTGACCGAGTACCACAAGCTCACCGGCATTCCCTCGGTCATCAACACGAGTTTCAACATGCACGAGGAACCGATCGTCTGCGCGCCCGACGACGCGATTCGGGCGTTCCTGGCTGGCAACCTCGACTACCTGGCCATTGGCGACTTCCTGGCGGCTCATCCGTCGATGAGGAAGTAAGAACGGCAGCCACGGCGGCGACAACGCGGACGCTCGGGTTCGCAGCGGGGGTCTTCGATGAAGGTGCTGGGTATGTCGGGGCGCAGGCTCGGCGCGTGCGCCGCCCTGGCGCACGACGGCCGGGTGATTGCGGCTGCGAGCGAGGAGGTGTTGGCTCGTGACGGGTCCGCCGTCGGGGTCGGTTTCCCGGCCGCTTCTGTCGCCGCGTGCCTCGAGCGTGCCCGATTAGGAGTCGGGGACGTCGATCGGGTGGTCGTGGTCTCGGGCGGGACACCGGGGGCGGCCCGCAGCGGCCGTTTGCGTCGGCCCGCCGGTGCGGCGAGGTCCGACTGGCTGTCGAAGCCGGTCGACGTCATCGATTCCCAGACGGCCGACGCCCTGCAGTTCGGCGCCGGCGGCACAGCGGCTGTTCGGCTGGTGATGGTTCTCGACACCGACGGCGATCGAGATGGCGCCGTGTTCAGCGCCGGCCCCGATCACCGCCTGCGATTCCTCGAGCCCGTCGTCGGGTGGGCTGCCGTTGTCCGAGCAGCGAGAATCCTCGCTGCGGCGTTGGGCCTGGAAGGCGGCCTGACCGAGGCCCTGTCGTTCCAGGCTTCGTTCGTCCCGAATCGTCCGGAAGGCATGGGCGTGGGCGCGTTCGTGTCGTGGCGCGACGACAAGGGCTTCTCGGTGGACGAAGACGCCGTGCGTTCGTCGCTCGAACGCTCCGGGGCATCCGCCTCGTCTGGCGCCTCCGGCCAGGACCTGCTCAACGTGCGTGCTCTCGAAGCGCGCAGGGAGCTGGCCGCCGCGTTTCAGAGGGCCGTCGTCGATGGCTTGGTGGCCATGGTACGGCGTCAACGAGAACGCCACGGCGTCGCTGAGACTGGCCTGGCTGGCAGTCTCCTGGCCAACAGCTGGATGGCGGCGGGACTAGTGGACCAGCTCGGCGACGGCGTGAAGCTCGCGCCGCTGCCCGACGTAGAGGGTCGCGCCATCGGTGCGTCGCTCCTGCACGAGTTCGACCAGGAGGCGCCGCGAGGGCTTGCCCTCGGCCCGGCGTTCACGGAGCAGGAGGTCAAGAACGCGCTCGACGGGGCGCGGCTCGACTACGTGTACGAGCCCGACTGGGAGAAGCTGCTTCGAAGGGTGTCGGCGTTGCTGGTGCGGGGCAAGACGGTGGCCTGGTTCCAGGGCCCGATGGACTTCGGCCCGAGATTGCTCGGCGGCCGGAGCGTTCTCGCGGATCCGTCCGACAAGTTCGCGCGCGACAGCGTCCTCAAGTACCTGAAACGGACGTCCCCCGACGCCGAGGGGCTGTCGCTCTCGCTTCGCGACTGCGATGCGGACGAGTGCCTGCTCGTGCCCATCCGTTCGCCGCACACCCTCCTGCGCGGCACGGTGGTGGAGTCGTGGCGCAACCGGCTCCGCGCGGTCCTGGACCATCAGAACTCGTGCCGGGTGCACACCGTATCGAGCGACTCGCCGTCGGGATTGTGGGACCTGCTCCGCGTCCACCGGGATCGTTGGGGGGGCGCGGGCCTGGTGAACACCACGCTGGCGGCCGGCGGGGAACCAACCGCGTGCACGCCGAGGGACGCCCTGAAGGTCTTCTACTCGTCGGCGATCGACGCGCTGGCGATCGGACGCTTCCTCCTGATGAAGGACTACTGGCTGTTGAGGAGCGATGTGGACCGCTGACGCCGGGCGGCTCGCTGCAGGCAACCGCGCGTCGTCCGTCGAGGTCTCCGTCGCCGGCAAGGTGGAGGGGTCCGCGTGGGACGCCTACGTGTCGTCGCGCGAGGACGCGTCCGGTTACCACCAGTGGTGCTGGCGCGGCCTGTTCGAGCGCGTCTTCGGCCACGAGACGATCTACCTCGTGGCGCGTCGTGCCTCCGTGGCGGCGGACCTTGTCTTACCAGCCTCCGTGGCGCCGGCCTCCGGGCCGGCGATCGTTGGCATCCTCCCTCTCGTCAGCTTCAATTCGCTTCTGTTCGGCAAGTTCCTGGTCTCCCTTCCGTTCGTGAATTACGGCGGTGTGCTGGCCGACGACGAGGCCGCCGCGCGAGCGCTCGTCGATGCCGCGAGGCGTGAAGCGGATCGCCGGGGCGCCACGTCGGTCGAACTGCGACATACCCGGAGGATGTTCGCCGATCTGCACGTGAAGCAGCACAAGGTGGCGATGACGCTGGCGCTGCCGGCCGACGCGGAGGCAGCCTGGAAGGGCTTCGACAACAAGGTCCGCAACCAGATCCGCAAGGCGGAGAAGAGCGGCTTCGAGACGGTCGTCGGCGGGGCGGAACTCGCTGGCGACTTCTATGCCGTCTTCGCCCGGAACATGCGCGACCTGGGAACGCCGGTCTATTCGCGGCGGCTGTTCCAGGTCGGTCCTGCAGTCCATTCCCGATTCGCGGGCTTACGTGGTGAGGCTGAACGGCGCCCCGGCTGCGGCGGGCATCACCATCGGCTACCGTTCGTCGGTGGAGAATCCCTGGGCGTCGTCGCTGCGCGAGCATCGATCGCTGAACCCGAACATGCTGCTCTACTGGACGATGCTCGAGGACTCGATGGCGCGCGGGTACCGGCAGTTCGACTTCGGCCGCTCGACGCCGAACGAGGGCACATACCAGTTCAAGAAGCAGTGGGGCGCCCGGGACACCCCGTTCTACTGGGAATACGCGGTGGCGCCCGGCCACGACCTCCCCGACCGCAGTCCGAAGAGCTCGAAGTTCTCGTTGGCCGTCTCGGCGTGGCAGAGGCTGCCTCTTGCGCTGGCCAATGCCGTCGGCCCGCACATTGTCCGGAACATCCCATGAGCGAGCCCGCACCCAGGCCGGTTCCGTTGTTCCTGGAGGCGGTCGATACGCATTCGACCAGTCGGCGCGGCGAGCCCGTCACCATTGGGGTGCCGATGCCACGTGGCCTGCAGCACTCGACCTCGTCATGGTGGGTGAGGGGGCACGACGGGCGCCTGATTCCCGCGCAGTTCAAGGTCCTCGACCGGTGGAGCGACGGCAGCGTTCGCTGGGCGCTCGCGGACTTCCAGGCCGACGTGCCCGCGTTTCCCGGCCGCGTCGAACTCGGATTCGATTGGAAGGAAGGGCAGGGGCCGGGAGACGAATCCGCGGTCCTCGCCTCGCGGGAACATGGCGCCCTCGTGGTCCGCACGGGTCCCTGTGTATTCCACTTCGCGCCGGGCGGGGCGGCTCCGTTCCAGGTTGCCAGTTCGGACCCTTCCGCCGTCGGTCCGACGCGCGTCGAACTCCAGGTTCGCGACCGGAACGACGCCAGCGTGGCGGTCACCTGGGGGCCTGCCGCCGTCGAGGAAGACGGCCCTGTGCGTGCATGCGTGCGCGTCTATGGTCAGGGCCGCACGGGTGACGGAGCCAAGCTCGACTTCACGCTCAGGTGCCACCTGTACGCCGGGTCTGCCGTCGCGCGGGTCCTGCTGACCGTCCGGAACCCGCGTCGGGCCGCCCATCCCGGCGGCCACTGGGAGCTTGGCGACGCAGGCTCGGTCCTGCTTCGGGACGTCAGCCTCGTCGTTCTGCCGTCGGCGCCAGGGTCGACCTCGAACTGCTCCGCGGAGTTGGGTGCTCCGCTCGCCAGGGCCGCGCGGCGGCTGCACCTGTACCAGGACTCGAGCGGCGGCGAGAACTGGCAGAGCAGCAACCACGTGAACCGCGACGGCGTGGTTCCGAACACCTTTCGCGGGTACCGGCTCGACCTGGACGACGACTCGATATCCGGACTTCGGGCCACGCCCGTCGTGCTCATCGAATCCGGCACCCGGGATCCGATCGTTGCTGCAGCGATCCCCGAGTTCTGGGAGAACTTTCCGCGGGCCGTAGAGGCTGACGCCGCGCACCTGCGGGTCGGCTTCTGGCCTCGCGAGTACGCCGACCTCCACGAAGTGCAGGGCGGCGAGCAGAAGACGCACGAGTGCTATTTGGCGTTTGGCCCGGACGCGGTGACCGACGTTCCGCTCGACTGGTGTCGGCACCGCGTCGTCGCTCGTGCCGCACCCGAGTGGTACGCGGAAGCGGAGGCGGTGCCGTACCTCACCCCGGCGTCGGCGGACCCCAACCGGGCGTACCTGGAATTGGTGAACGCGGCGATCGAAGGGGACGACACGTTCTTCCACAAGCGGGAGCGCGTGGACGAGTACGGCTGGCGGCACTTCGGCGACATCTACGGCGACCACGAGGCGGTGAGGCGCGTCGGGCCAGACCCGCTCGTCTCCCACTACAACAACCAGTACGACCCGGTCGCCGGGTTCGTGTGCCAGTTCATGCGCACGGGCGACGTGCGCTGGTGGACCCAGTGCCGGCAGCTGGCCGCGCACGTCGTGGACATCGACATCTACCACACGACGGAGGACAAGGCGGCCTACAACCAGGGGCTGTTCTGGCACACCGTCCACTACGTCGACGCGGGCAAGGCGACGCACCGCAGCTACCCGAACGCCCCGGGATCGCACGGGGGCGGTCCGGCGTCCGAACACAACTACACGACCGGCCTGATGCTCCAGCACTTCATGACCGGGGATCCAACAGCGCGGGATGCCGCAATCGGCCTGGCGCAGTTCGTCATCGACATGGACGACGGATCCAAGACGGTGTTCAGGTGGCTCGCGCGGGGCGACACGGGGCTGGCGACCCAGTCGGGCAGTCCCTTCTACCACGGCCCGGGACGCGGGTCGGGCAATTCGCTGAACGCGCTCGTCGACGGTCACCGGCTGACAGGCGACGCGATCTTCCTACGCAAGGCCGTCCAGGTCATCCGTCGGGCCGTCGGGCCGTCGCACGACATCGCCACTCTCCGGCTCGACGACGTCGAGCGCAAGTGGTTCTACACCATGTTCCTCCAGTCGCTAGGCAAGTTCCTCGATCACATGGCCGAACGCGAGGAGACCGACGGCGACTACGTCTACGGGCAGGCCAGCCTCCTGCACTTCGCCCGCTGGATGGCCGTCAACGAATACCCCTATCTCGACAAGCCGGAGATCCTGGAGTTCCCGACCGAAACGTGGCCGGCGCAGGACATGCGGAAGAGCGAGGTGTTCAAGCACGCGGCGAAGCACGCAACCGGCGAGGAGCGGGCTGGATTCCTCGAGCGAGCGCGCTTCTTCTTCGACTATTCAACCTCGACGCTCAAGCAAATGCCGACGCGCACACTGGCACGGCCGGTGGTCCTGCTCTTGTCGCACGGCTTCATGCAGGCGTCCTTCGACCTTGCCCATGGGCCAGAGGCACCGCGGCTCGGAAGCCAGGAGCCATCGGGAGCGCCCGATCGGTTTGTGCCTCAGAAAATGACTGCCGTCAGACGGGCGAAGATGCTCGCTGCGGGCGTTGGTTTGGCGGCGCTTGCGGTCGCCGCTGGTCTTGCGGCCTGGCTGCTACGCTGATTCTCAGCGGCTTCGGATGACACGTGCCGGCGCGCCGGCGGCAATGACGCGGTCAGGTATGGGTTTCGTGACCACGGAGCCGGCGCCGATCACCGAGTCACAACCGACGTCGGCCATGACGACGGCTGCGCTTCCCACCCACGACCCCGCCCCAATCCTCACCAGCGTCAGTCTCCCCGCCTGGTCGCGAATCGGCGTTTCGGCATCGTCGGTCCCGTGCGTCTGCATGCCGCTCGGCACGTGGACGCCGGACGCCAGCAGCACGTTGCGCTCGAGGTGAACCAGGCCCGAGATGACAGCCGGCCCCGACATAGACGTTCTCGTCGAGGACTGCGCCTGTCTTCGAGAACACGGTGCCCCAACATACGGTCGCCGACGCGTCGCATCGTCGGATGGTCCATCCCAGGAACGCGCGTCTCATGTACTCTCCCCGAAGGCCAGGTACACGAGCCAGGGACTGGGTCGCTCCTTCCAGCGCGTGGTCGGCACCCAGAAACAGGGCCGCGACGTGGAAGGTCGCCAGGCGCGGAAGGACCAGGACGAGCGAGATTCCACGCGCGGCACGCTTGGCCATTTCACGCATCCGCACACCTCCACCACCGCCTTCCCTCGCGGACCTTGTGCGTACTTTTCCATCAGGTCATCGCAGATTCCCTCCACGCGGCACATACGACCGCTGAACGAGAACTCGGACTCGACCCTGCTTCGCGCCGATTGAGCGCGCCGTCTTGCTCGCTCTTGATGCGTCACCGTGTCTTCAATGGCTCGGACGAGACCCTCCAGGTCTCGGCGACCCACCAGCAACCCGTCCAAGTTGTCGCGAACCAGATCACCCACGCCGCCAACGTCCGTGCACACCACGGGGGTCCCGAGCGCCATGGCTTCCAGAACCGCGTTAGGGGAGCCCTCGTTGTCCGAGCACATGATGAAGGCGTCCAGCGCATGATGCAGGAACGGCACGTCGGACACATGGCCGAGGATACTGCATCGCCCTTGCAGCCCAAGTCCGTCCACCTGAGCCTGCAGGGCGGCCCTCAGGCTGCCGTCCCCGGCTATCAAGAGTCTAACGTCAGGATGACCCTTGGACACTCGTTGAAACGCTGTCAGGAGGAGTGCGTAGTTCTTCTCGGGTTCCAGCCTCCCGACCGCTCCAATCACATAATCACGCCCGCGAACGCCGAACGCGCGCCTGGCCTCGGGTTCGCGCTGCGGGTCGCGGCGAAACCTTCGTTCGTCTATTCCATTTGGGACGACGTCGATCCTGAAGGGACTGGCGCCGACCGACACGAGCGACTGTCGGATATCACTGGACACGGCGATGATTCGTGGCATCCTCGCCTGGATGAGCCGGTCGGCAGGGTAGTAGCACCGCTGCTCCCTCCAACTGTGACCAGCCCATCCGTGTGCCGTTGACATGGGAATCACGGCTTCCGCCATTCCGAGGAGCCAGGCGAGCAGGTCCGTCTTGTAGTCGTGGGCGTGGACGATGTCGATCCGGCGGTCGCGGACGAGGGCGCGGAGCGGCGCCCAGATCGAGCGGTCGAAGGAATGCCGTTCGCGGATCTCGACGTAGTCGATGGGCAGGGCGCCCGCCCGCTGGTCGATGTGGAACACCTCGTCGCGCTGGTCGCGCAGGTAGCAGACGGTGATGGCGTACTTCGCCGGGTCCGTGCGGGCCGTGCCGAGCAGGATGGTCTTTTCTGGGCCGCCGCCGGTGCCGCGCACGCTGCGGAGTTCGAGAACGCGGATGGGCCGGTCGATTGCGGCCATGTCAGGCGCCCGCCCGCTCCCGGCGGGTGCGGTGGGTGGCGCGGGCGACAAGTGCGAGCGCTCGAGCCACTTCGTAGACCAGACCAACCACGAGGTTCTGCGGCACCCGCGTCCAAGCCGCCGGCGCCGGATCGTTCCAGGTCATCCGGGCGGCGCGCAGCCCAGCCGTTGCCAGAACGGCGCCTGCGGCGAATCCGCTCAGCCACAGGCCGCCCCACGGCGCGGCGCAGGTGCCGAACACCGAGGCGGCCAGGCAGCCGAGGTTGAACACGGGTATTACGACGCTTGGAAGCGCGCGGACCGTCAGGGGCCCGCGCAACGTTACGCGGATGTTGTCGCGGCCGCGCCACAGTTCGCTGAAGAACAGCGCGCGCAGGGTTTCGGGGTCGCCCATGTGGACGTTGCGCAGGCGGTCGTCGCTCACCAGCCGATAACCGGCCGCGCGCACGCGGTTGCAGAGATCGACGTCCTCGCACGTCTCGAGGGTGGTGTCGAAGCCCCCGACCTCCTGGAACACGCGCCGCCTGAACGCGAGGTTGCCCGCTCCCAGCCACTCGACGTCCTGCACCCCGGACACTCGCGACCGGAGGCGATCGAACGCGGCCTGGACCCACGTGCCGGAGGCTGGCGCCAGGCACAGCGCACCCGTTCCCGCCACGGTGTCATCCTGGAAGAGGCGGGCGGCTGACTCCACCCAATCGGGACCGAGCAGGTGGTCGGCGTCCACGAAGGCGACGATGTCCCCGGTCGCCGCCGTCACGCCGTCGTTCCGCAGCGACGCGACGCAGTCCCCGGGACGAGACAGCACCAGCGCGCCGGCCTGCGCGGCTACCGCGGCGGAGGCGTCCCGAGAACCATTGTCGATGACGACGACTTCGATGAGATCCGGCGGGTAGACATTCGATCGGACCGAGGCCAGGCATTGGCGCAGGCGGTCCGCGTCATCGCGCACCGGGACGACCACGCTGAAGCGCGGCCTCGTGCAGCGACCGGCCGGAGCGCCGCCGGCGGCGGTCGTCATACCGCGAGCACCGGAGGAAGGCGCCGCAGGCGCGCCGCACCGGCCTCGTAACGGTCGCCGTACTTTCGGATGGTGTCGTCGAGCAGGTAGTGCGTCCGGACGCGCTCGCGGCCTGCCTGCCCCATGGCCTGGCGCCGGACAGGATCGGCGAGCAGCGCGAGGTACGCCTGCGAGAGGGCGGCCGCGTCGCCTCGCGGGGCGAACAGGCCGTCCACGTCCCGGCGAACGATCTCGGGGTTGCCGCCGACGTCGGTGACGACCACCGGCAGCGCCGACGCCATCGCCTCGAGAAGGGTCAGTGAGGCGGCCTCGCTGACCGAGGTGAGGGTGAAGATATCCGATGCCTGGAGCAGGGCCGGCGCGTCGCGGCGGACACCCAGGAAGCGGACGCGGCTGGCGATGCCTAGCGACGCAGCCTGCGCCTCGAGCGCGGGGCGTTCCGGGCCGTCGCCCGCGAGGAGCAGGTCCGTGTCGGGGCGGGCCTGCGCCACCCGGGCGAAGGCGGCGAGCAGAGTTCGGTGGTCCTTGACCGGGTGGAACCTCGCGACGCAGATGATGTAGGCGCGCGACGGGTCGAGGCCGAGTTCGGCTCGCAACTGGGAGCGGTCTGGCCGGTCCTGGTATCGGTCCGCGTCGATCCCGTTCTCGATGACCTCAATCTGGCGATGGCCGAATCCTTCCTTGTCGGCCAGGGCCTGCGCGCTGAACCGGCAGACGGCGTTCACCTCGCCGGCGAGCCGCGACAACAGGCAGCGGTTGACAAGGCGCCGCTTGGCCGACACGACGTCCGGGTAGTGGCGGCCGTGTTCAGTGAACATGACGTGCACCCGGCGGCGGGAACGAATCCGGCCCAGCACGGCGTAGAAGAACGGCGTGTACTGGTGCGCGTGGAGCACTTCGATCCGGCGCCCACGGATCTCGGCCGCCATACGGCCGGCGACGGCCCAGTCGAGCCCTGGCCGGCGGCCGAGGGAGACGACGGGCACGCCCTCGGACTGGAGTCGCTCGCCGAGCGGGCCGACGGCGTCCAGGCAGAGGACGACCGGTTCGATGCGGCCCCCCAGGCGCCGAATGGTTTCCGCGACGAGAACCTCGGCGCCGGCCACCTGCATGACGTGCACGACGAAACCGACGCGGGTAGAATGCATGCTTCTCGCTGATGATATATCGGCGGGACGCAGCCCGGCCTGTTGGATGCTGCCGGAATCACCGATAGACGAGAGAACGGGACGCGTCGGACAAGAGTCACGTGCTGAGAAACATCTTCGTCGCCCTCATCATCCTGATCGGACTGGCGTACAGCCTCAAGGGCCCGTTCTACGCGGTTCTCCTTTACCTCTGGATTGCCTACTTCCGACCCGAGGCGTGGCTTTGGACCGACTGGATCACAGCGGTCAACCTGTCGTTCGTGGTTGGCATCCTGGCCCTCGGCCTCACCGTCTTGTTCTTCAGCCAGGCGAAGTGGCGATTCAATCTGTCCGTCGGACTGCTCGGCCTGTTCTTCCTGCAGTCGCTGATTTCGACGTGGACGTCGGTGGCACCGGTATGGTCCTGGAACTGGTGGACCGAATTTGCCAAGGTACTGGTGATCGGATACCTGATCATCATTCACACAACCACAGAAAGACGGCTTCGAACGCTGCTCATCGTCATCGCGTTGTCGCTGGGATTCGAGGCCGCAAAACAAGGGTGGGCGCAGTTCATTCTCAATCCAGGGGCCGCCAACAACAACACGAACCCAGCGTTCGGGGACAATAACGGCGTCGCCCTCGCGATGTTCATGCTCGTGCCGATCCTGGCTGCGCTCGGCGCCACCTCCCCGCGATGGGCGGCGCGTGGCATGTTCTGGCTCCTCACGGTCGGTGTGGTGTTCCGCGGGATCACGACCTACTCCCGAGGGGGATTCCTCTCCGCGGGAGCCCTGGCTGTCGTCTCGCTGATTCGAAGCAAGCACCGGGTCCGTGTGCTTGCCGCGATTGTCCTGGTGTCCGCGCTGATTCTCCCGGTCATGCCCCAGGAGTTCTGGAACCGAATGGAGACGATCACGACGGCCGAAGACAACCCGGATGAGTCCGCGGCCGGTCGCCTGTATTTCTGGCGTGTTGGGATGTCGATGGCCCAGGCGCGGCCACTGACAGGAGTCGGGTTCAACGCGTACTCGCGGGCGTATAACGATTTCGACTCGTCCGGAGGGACGTACAGGCCCTGACCGCGCGGTTCACAGTGTGTGGTTCGGGCTGGTGTCCGAGGTGGGCTTTCCGGGGCTGTTGCTGTTTCTCGCACTGATCGTCCGCGTGTTCATTGCTTGCCGCACCACCCGCCGAGCGTTGTCGGGAGACTCCGGCCGACCTCCTCTCGCCGTTTACGCCAGCGCACTCGAAACCAGCTTCATTGTCTTCATCGTTGGCGGTTCGTTCTTGAACGCGCAGTACAGTGAACTCGTCTGGCACTTGATCTGCGTGTCGGTGGTCCTGGAATCGGTGGCCACGGCGCTGCCCTCCGAACTGCCGGGCGTGCGCGGCGAATCTGGCGGGATCACGGCCTCCGCCTTCACTTAGACGGCTTGGCCAGGCACGCGAGGGCGTCGGCCGCTGTTGCCTCCCAGCTATGCGCCGCGACGACCCAGTCACGTGCCGACCGGCCCAACTGAAGGCGCGCCCGTGGATCCTCCCACAGGCGGAGGATGGCATCGCGCCATTCCATCGGACTGTCTGCCGTCTGAAGAGCGGGCGTGCCCCTCAGGCCGGTCGTGGCGCGGCGCGTAGACACGATCGCCTTGCCCATCGCGGCCGCTTCGAGCAGCTTGTTCTTGATCCCTCCGCCAGAAACGAACGGGAGGACGACAACCGACTTGTCTGCCACGACCGGGCGCAGATCTGCCGCATCGCGAACAAGCTCGACGCCAGGTCGTGAGGCCAGTTCTTGCACCTTTGCTGTCGGGTTGAAGCCGGCGACAGTGAACCGCGCATCCGGCCGGGCTGTTGTGACCAGAGGCCATACCCGGGCACAGAACCATTCGAGCGCCTGGATGTTCGGGCCGAAATCCAGCCTCCCCCAGAAGACGACCGTGCCGGGCTTCTCGGCAACCGCCGACGGTGTGTAGAATCTCGCATCCACGCCGTTCGGAAGCACATCGACCACCCGGACGCCGGCCAGCCACCGCATCGCCCGGGCATCAGGCTCTGACACGACCCACGCCCGGTCGACCCGGCCACTGAAAGTACGTTCGTACAGACCTTTCGTGAAGGCGACCGGGACCTCGCCCCATGTGGTTCGATCGAAGATCTTCACTTGTGAGAGATGGTGCCACACCCACTCGTCGGCGGCATACCAGACGCGGACCCACGAATGGGGCCCCGCCAGGAGCGGGAGCGCTTCGAGTCCGACGACCACCAGCACATCCGGTTGCCATGCCCGTGCAATATCGTTCAACTGGGCGATCTGGGTCTCAGGCACGCCCCAGTAGGAGCAGAACCTTTGCTCGAGGCGGGAGAGCCCAACCGGTCCTGGCGATGGTTCAGCCGCGATGTCCAGGCTCTGGAAGAGGTGGAAATCAATCCCAGCGGTCGCCTCGGGCGGTGCGGGACGAGCGAGGACCAGGCCGACGTGCGCTCCCAACTCGGCCAGTGCCCGCATCATGTTGTAGGCGTGGACATCGTGGCCCGTCGCACGTGGCCAGCTCAGGTTCCGCTTGTAGAAGAGGATCCTCATCCTGAGTTCCCTGTTTCAACCGCCAGACGATCGCACTGTTCCCCGGCAGGCGCCCAGTCTAGCCGAGATGACGAGTATTCCACCACCCGCAGGAAGTGGACGCAGTTACGCAGGGATTCCCCCAACAAGTAGAATTCCTGTATTCTCGGAGAACTTAGAGACATTACATGCGGCAACAGGTTTGTCGCAGCGATCACAATTGTCGGACTCGTGCAGGCGGCGACTGGCGATTTGTTCCCAGTCTCCGCTGGCCTGTAGTTTGCATGCCGGTCAGCTGTTGATACGATTGTTGCCTGGACCAGTTACGATGACCAAGAGACAGTTCTCCGAATACTCTCGGCGGGAATTTCTGCGCTTGTGTGGAGCGGGCGTGACGGCGACTGGGGGAGGGTTGTTGCTCGGGACCGAACGGGTGGTCTCGGCCCAGGTGCCGAGAGCGCCGTCCAACGTACAGATCGGAAGCCCTCGGGCGCTGGCATCCTCCGACCTCACTTACCTGGGTATGGTTCGCTGTCCCCAAGATCAGGGGATGACGTTGGCCGATGCGCGGTTTGGGTTCTCCTACGGAGCACTGACTGGTCGCACCGTCGGCAGTGACATTCACCTGTTCATCAGCGGGAAGGAGGGGTCAGGATGGAACAGCCTGGTGTGCGAGCTGATCTACCCTGGCAACCCGAAGACCGCGCTGGCTCAGGCTCCGGCGTGCAGGATTTCCCGGTTCTGGGGCGATATCTACCACGGGAAGCGGCTGATCTACGACACCCTAGGCAGCGCTGACTGTCGAGGACTTCTCTGGTTGAACAATCAACTGTGGTGGACGTTTGGCGACCAATATAACGCCAGCAGTCACGCCTGGGACCCGTCCATCGGCTTCTCGATTCTCAACGACAACGACGGGTCGTCTGTAGCCTATGGCCCGTGGCGCACGACGATTCCCAGCCAGAAGACTCGTGGTTACATGACGGCAATCCCCAGTGCGTGGGCCTCGTCCAACACGAGCGGCTATCAGCTTGGTGTCGGCGCTCCGGTGACGAGCGGAAATGTGGGCTGCTGGATGGGCTGTGCGCTCGTGGCCGCCAACCCACCGTCCACCTCCCAGCCACCCGACCCCGTGCAGAGTGCCTTTGCCTACAACAACGAACGAGCCTCGGTGGCCTGTGTCGGAACCATCGGCTTCGATGTCACGCACCAGATGCCTCGATTTGGCGGGGATACGAACTACGTGCAATGCGGGTGGAACGTGCAGGTACGACAACAGTCAGGGCGGCACCATCGTACCCGGGACGAATGTCTTTGGAGGTCCCTCACCGTCTTGCTGCTGTGACCGCGTGAACTCAAGCGTTTGGATCGCGGGGCCGAGCAAGCAAGGCGTTCTGTTCATGGGTTCGCTTGTGAAGACCGTCATCAACCCCAGCACGGGCCGGCCCTACTACGGGACCCCGCACAACTGGTACGGCCCCGGCTTCTGTATTCATGGGCAAGCCGATCCGTTCTTCCAGGCAACCGGCCCAGCAGCGGGGTCCATGGCCCCCATCGTCTGGTTCTGGGATCCGGCCACCCTTGCGGCAGCAGCCCAGGGAAGGAGTACGCCCTGGAACGGTTCGCCTGTGTCCACACTCGATCTGGCGCAGACGTATGGGTTCGACCGGGTGCCACGGGACTACTTCGGCGGGGCCTGGTTCGAGCCGACGAGCAAATTGCTGTTCGTGACGGGATGCAACGCGGACGCGCTCACGAACCCATACGAGCCGAGGCCTGTCATCTACGTCTTCGGAGTGAACTGCTGATTTGGATCGGTCGGACGTGGAGGTCGATCGTGTTCAGCGATCGGAAGGCGCGTTCGACCTGGCTGAGCGCCTTGTAGTTCCGCACCGCGTCGTCGGCCGTCATCTGCGGCTCGGGGACGTTCGTCCGAATGAGGTAGATGCCACCGTCAAACACGGACATGGGCTTGATCCGGTATTCAAGTGTCCACCGAGGGCCGGCGGGATTCTGAACCGTGGCCCAGGGCACCGACCGGTCAGACGACCGGAACTGTCAAGGCTCTTACGAACTTATAGAACTTGATGTCCCGGCAGACACGGGCACGTCGTCACCGTGCGTCTGCGGAGGATGCGCCCGAGTTGCGGGATCTGGTCACACGAGATATCTGCTAGTGGGCAAACGTGCAAGTTGTCTGGCGGCAAATACGCTGACCAGGGAGCCGAGCGGAAGATACAGGACATAAGACTCGGCGCTGCTCGCATCAAGCCCGGCCACCGCCGTCAAGCCCCATCCCACAAACATCAGCACGAGCGGATGCAGATAATAAACTCCGTAGGCATAGAGTCCGCACGTCTGAAGGAGCCGGTTCACAGCGTCCGTCCCTCGTCTTTCCAGAACCCAGCGCAGCATTACGATGGAGGCAGCGACGCTCAACGGCGCGGCCAAGAGCACCCGTAGCACACGTGCTCCGAGAAGCGTTTGGGAATACCTCGCGACGGGCAATGGGAAGAACCAGTACAGTTCCAGGAAGATCGCCATCGCTGACCATGTAACGAGAGCCAGTACCTGAACCTTTCGCCGCCACACCACGCGCACTACAGTCTGCGCGTGATCGTGTACGTGATATCCGAGAACGAAGTACCCGAGCAGGGGCAGGAACGAAAGGCCCAGATCGGCGAGCCAACGGAATTCACTCTGCCGAATTGACTGCCTGTAGGCCTCGTCGAGCGTGCCGAAGGCGAGTTGGAAAATGAACGCGAGTGCGACAAATCGCCCGTTGTGCCCGACTCGCTCATACGCGCTCCTGAGGAAGGGATGGAGCAAGTAAAGTCCCAATATCGCTGGGATGAACCAGAGAATGCCCTCTGCAGAGGCGTGGCGAAGATTCCAAAGGAGTATCTGGCGAATCGCTCGCCGATGGGGTACCTGCTCCATGCACCTGCTGAGCCGACCTCCGCAAAGTGAACCGCCGAGTACAGCGTCGTGTAAACCACGTAGGGAATCACGAGGAACTTCAGGGTGCGACGATAGAACTGAACGGGCCGCTGGTTGCGTTTGTTTAGGCTCAGGTAGAAGCCGGAGATCAGGACGAAGACAGGTACCGCGAATCGAGCAAGGCTGTTTGCATAGATCAGAAGCACCGTGGCCCAATCGACCGGCGTTCGTGTGGGAAATTCAGGCGTGGCATGAATCGCAACGACCGCGAGGATGCAAATCCCACGGATCCGTTGCGAATTGAAAACCAGGGCTTCGCAAGCGTTGTTGGCACTGGTCGATAGTTGCGGGTAGATTTGCTGATCGGTCACACTGGTTCGCGGTGCGCGTTTCGACAGGACACCAGTATACATGTCCGGCAACTGCTGTCCTGGTAAGAACAGGTGGAGTGGCCCATGCCCGGCCTGCCATCCTCGACACGGGAATCGGACAACCGAGATGTGTGGATGCCAAGGATCTCCAGGGTAAACCAGCTCGCGCCCACATCCGATAACAACAGTATCCGGCAATCCGCTGTCGGGGATTGCAGGCGAGCGCCTGTCGGGCAGCAACAAGCATGCCAGTGCCACTTTGCAGCGTGATCGTGCCTACGTTCAACCGCGCGACCTTTCTGCCAGCCTGCCTGGCCTCTATCCTGTCTTCGGGTCTGCAGGACTTCGAAGTAATCGTCGTCGACGACGGATCGGAGGATGACACTGCGAACGTCGTACGACAAATCTCCGGTCCCATTCGGTATATCGCGCAGGGCAACAGAGGTGCTTCGGCAGCGAGGAACGCCGGAATTCGCGCGAGTCGCGGAGCGCTCCTTGCCTTTCTGGATTCGGACGACCGATTCATTCCGGGCGCACACGTGGTCATGGTGGCGGCCCTCGATCGACACCCGCGGGTCGCAGCGGTTTTCTCAGACGTCCTGTCGAACTATCGCGGCACCACCTATGAGCGCGGCCACCATAGCCGCGCATTGGACGAATGGTGGCAAATACGCTCGACTCCGATCGGTGACGGCATCCGGCTCCTCGACGAAGACGGGTTCTTGCGATTCCAGTTGTGCCGGCAGAACACCGTGCTTGCCCAGACGGCGGTCGTCCGTCGGAACCTGGTCGAAGTGATGGGCGGCTTCGACGAACAACTGACCGGCTACGAAGAATGGGATTTCTTCACCCGGCTGGCCCTGCGCGGACCCTTTGCCTATCTTGATGCCGCGTCGGTATACCTGGAAAAGCATCCGGGGAATATGTCCGCCGATCTCGAGAATATGGTCGGCAACGGCGTCAAGATTCGCAAGAAGTTCCTCGACCTCGCCGCCGATCTTCCTCCAGCCATCAAGCCGGAACTGTCGGCGCTGTACCGTGCCACCTTCTTAGACTGGGGGCTGCAGGCCTTTCGCAGGGAGGATTTCCGTGAGGCAAGACTTCGCCTGCGTGATCTGATTCGTGAATGCGGCCCGCGGCCAATGGTGACGGCCTACTGGGCAGCCACCTACCTGCCACCCGCGGTCATAGCCAGCGCTCGAGGCCTTAAGGCCCAGACGGGGAGACGATGAGCAAGCCCGTCGTTAGGATCTGAACTGATGGTTCTGACCGTTGCCGTCTGCACCTACAATCGATCGGCGCTTTTGCGTCAGGCGCTGGACGCTTTCCGCGCAATGGACGTACCCTCGGGTCTGCAGTGGGAACTTGTGGTTGTCGATAACAACTCCACCGATGACACGCCGTCGGTTCTAGCGTCGGCACATGAGGCACTGCCCCTGCGCACTGTGGCCGAGAAGAGGCAGGGAATCGCCCACGCACGGAACCGCGCCGTCGACGAGGCGAGGGGCGATTCTATCTTGTGGACCGACGATGATGTGATCGTCGGCGGGAACTGGTTGCGGGCATTCTACACGGCCACGGTCCGCCATCCGACGGCAGCGGTGTTCGGAGGGCCAATCGAGCCGTGGTTCCCTTCGCCTCCGGACCCGATGCTCACGGAGGCGTTTCCGATGCTGGCCACCGGGTATTGCGGGCTCGACCACGATCTTCCGGAAGGGTTGCTGGACGCAGGCAAGGATGTCTGGGGGGCGAACATGGGTTTTCGCCTTTCCATACTCCGAAAGTACCGGTTCCCTACGGAAATCGGCTCCATTGGGTCGCAGATCGCGGTCGGTGAGGAGACCGCCGTTATTGAGCAGATCAGGAGGGATGGCGGACCCTGTGTGTGGGTGCCCGGCATGAGGGTCAGGCACTTCGTCGCTCCCGACCGGATGACTCTGTCGTATCTGTGTCGCTACACTCGCGGGCGCGGTCGAACATGGGTAAGGGCGCAAGGCTGCCCGGGTGGTAAACAACTGTACGGCGTGCCGTTGTGGATGGTGAAGCAACTCCTGGTATTACGGGTGCGGAGCCTCCTGCGCCGGCCCGGATGCTTGCGCTCGGGAGGATTGGCGGCGTTGAGAAAGTACGACTTCTTTCTCGGTGCAGCCGTGGAGTGCCTTGGGGCTAGGCGCAAGGCGGCGGAGGCGGCGGAATGAAGGCGATCATTCTCGCGGGCGGTCTCGGTTCGCGACTTTCGGAGGAGACAGTCCTCAAGCCGAAGCCGATGGTGGAGATCGGCGGCAAGCCGATCCTCTGGCACATCATGAACATCTACGCCGCCTTCGGTGTGGACGAGTTCATCGTGGCGCTCGGCTACCGGGGAGAAGTCGTCAAGGAGTACTTCCTCAACTTCTTCGCATTGAACAACAACATCTCCCTCGACCTCGCCAGCGGCCACACCACCGTGCATGAGGGAAACCAGCCGCGCTGGCGCGTGCACCTCGTGGACACCGGGGCAGACACGCAGACGGGCGGGCGCGTGAAGCGGCTGGCGAAGTGGCTGGGCGAAGACCGGACCTTCATGCTCACCTACGGTGACGGGCTCGCCGACGTCAACATCCGGGCCCTTCTCAGGTTCCACGAGCAGCACGGCAGGCTGGCAACCGTGACCACCGTCCGCCCCCCGGCGCGGTTCGGCGGCATCGTCTTCGACGGCGACCGCGTGGCCGAGTTCACCGAGAAGCCGCAAGCGGGGGAGGGCTGGATCAACGGCGGGTTCTTCGTCCTGGACCGCAAGGTCCTCGACTACGTGGACAACGACGAGACGCTGTGGGAGCGAGAGCCGCTCGAACGTCTCGCGCGTGATGGCCAGTTGATGGCCTACCGGCACGAGGGCTTCTTCCAGCCAATGGACACGATACGCGAGCGCAAGCTCCTCGAGGATCTCTGGAACTCCGGCAAGGCGCCATGGAAGGTCTGGGTGGATCGATGATGTGGAAGTCGTCACGCGTCTACGTCACCGGCGCGTCCGGGATCGTCGGCTCCTGGTTGGTGCGGCGCCTGGTTGCCGAAGGCGCCTACGTGGTGGCGTTGATGCACGACACCGACCCCCAGAGCGACCTGATACGCTCAGGAACCGTGAAGCGTGTCTCGGTCGTGAACGGCGCGCTCGAGAGTTTTGCGACGCAGGAGCGCGCGGTCAACGAGCACGACATCGACACGATCTTCCATCTTGGGGCGCAGCCGATTGTCACCACGGCCCTGCGCAATCCCCTGCCGACCTTCGAAACCAACATTCGCGGAACGTGGAACGTGCTCGAGGCCGCGAGGAGTCACCCGGACTTGGTGAAGCGGGTCGTCGTGGCGAGCAGCGACAAGGCCTACGGGGACGTGCCCGTCCTCCCGTACACCGAGGACATGCCTGTCAACGGTCGGCACCCCTACGACGTGAGCAAGAGTTGCACGGACCTGCTCGCGATGACCTACGCCCACACGTACGGCCTGCCGGTGAGCATCGCGCGGTGCGGCAACATCTACGGGGGCGGCGATCTGAACTGGAGCCGCATCGTCCCGGGGACGATTCGCAGCCTCCTGTCGGGCGAGCGCCCCATCATCCGGAGCGACGGCCGGTTCATCCGCGATTACATCTACGTGGAGGACGTCGTGGAGGCCTACCTGGCCCTCGGCGCCGCCGCGGACCGGGCGGAGGTCCGAGGCCAGGCGTTCAACTTCAGCCCCGAGATACAGGTCCAGGTGATCGACATCGTCCGCGAGATCCAGCGGGTGATGGGCCGTGCCGACCTGGAGCCCGTCATCCTCGACCAGGTCCGCGCGGAAATTCGCGACCAGTATCTCGATGCTTCCAAGGCGCGCCGCGTCCTGCAGTGGAAGCCGGCGTTCACGCTGGAGCAGGGCCTGACTGCTACCGTCGCGTGGTACCGTGCGTTCTTCGGTCCGCGGTCTGACGCAGACGCGCAATGATCTTCACCGAGACGCCCATCGCCGGCGCCTGGCTGATTGACGCCGAACCCAGGGGGGACGAGCGGGGTTTCTTCGCGCGTGCCTGGTGCCAGCAGGAGTTTGCGTCGCGCGGCCTCGGCGCCGCCTTCGTCCAGTGCAACGACGCCTTCAGCCGGTGGCGGGGCACGCTTCGCGGCCTGCACTACCAGGCCGATCCTCACGCGGAAGTCAAGCTGATGCGCTGCGTCCGCGGCGCGGTGTTCGACGTCCTCGTCGACCTACGGCCAGGGTCGCCGACCTACCTCAAGTGGTTCGGCGCCGACCTGTCCGCCGACAACCGCCGGATGCTCTACGTGCCCGCCGGCTGCGCGCACGGGTACCAGGCGCTCGCCGACGAGTGCGAGGTGTTGTACCCGGTGTCCGCATTCTACGTGCCGGCCGCCGAACGAGGCGTGCGGTGGGATGACCCAGCGTTCCGGATCGCGTGGCCGCTTCCGCCGGCGCACATGTCCGATAAGGACAGGCAGTGGCCTGACTACGCGCCGCGAGCCAGCAAATGAAGCGCGTACTGGTGACCGGTGCGACCGGGTGCGTGGGGCGGCAGGCGGTCCCGTTGCTGGCGCAGCGCGGTTGGGAGGTCCACGCCGTGGCGCTCGGTGAAGCGCCGACAGACCTGCCGGGTCCCGTCTGGCATGTTGCGAACCTGCTCGAGCGCGCTGACGCGAGACGCGTGGTGGAAGAGGCCCGGGCCGACGCCCTCCTGCACCTCGCCTGGTTCATCGCCCCGGGGCAGTGGGCGAAGGCGCCGGAAAACCTCGATTGGGTGACCGCGAGCCTGGCGCTCGGTCGCGCGTTCCGGGAGGCCGGCGGCCGGCGAATGGTCGTGGCGGGCTCGTGCCTGGAGTACGACTGGGACTACGGCTTCTGCTCCGAGCGCCTGACGCCCTGTCAGCCGCACACGTTGTACGGCACAGCGAAGCACGCGCTCAGGCTCCTGCTGGAGGGATATGCCCGCGAGTCGGCGCTCAGCCTCGCCTGGGGCCGGATCTTCTTCTTGTACGGGCCGTGGGAACACCCCGACCGCCTCGTTCCGTCCGTGATCCGCTCCCTGGCAAAGGGAGAGCGCGCCAGGTGCTCCCACGGACGGCAGGTGCGCGACTACCTGTATGCCGGTGACGTGGCGGACGCCCTCGTGACACTCCTCGAAAGCGACGTGACCGGTGCCGTGAACGTTGCGTCGGGGCGAGCGGTCACGCTGCGGGAACTGGCAAACCGCGCCGGGGAACTGATGGGACTGTCGGACCGGTTCGATTTCGGCGCCATCCCGGCCGCTCCGACCGACAAGCCGCTCGTAGTGGCCGACGTGTCGCGTCTTTCGACCGAGGTGCGGTGGCGGCCCACCATCTCGTTGGACGAGGGCCTCACCCGGACGATCGCATGGTGGAAGGATCGACTTGCCCGCGGAGAACAGCTTCCTTGACCACGGCACCGGTCTACTCGATTGTCATCCCGACCTTTCGGCGACCCGACCAGCTTGCGGAATGCCTCGAATCGATCTGCGCGCTGGAATACCCTCTCGATCGGCTGGAAGTCGTCATCATCGACAACGGGGGAGAAGCCGAGCACAGCCGGGCGGCAGCGGCCCCGTTTCTCGATCGGCTCACCCTGCGCTACCTCGTGAACCGTCAGAACCGAGGTTACGGCTACTCGGTCAACCGCGGGATCGTCGAAGCAACTGGCGACGCGATCCTGTTGTTGAACGACGATGCGCGGCCGGCGAAGGACCTGCTGCGGGAGTGCGACCGCCTGCTGGAGTCCGACCCGTCGATTGGGTGCGTTGGCTGTCGGGCCATTGAAGCGGGGTACAAGAACTCCGGCGAGGGCATCGGGCGGATCGGCGAGTCGGGCGAGGTGGTCGCGAACTTCAACGTCGATTGCGGCGACCCCATCGACGTCGAGCACGTGTACGGGTTCTGCTACGTCTTCACGCGCGAGGCCGTCAACAGGGCTGGCCTGAACGACACGGTGCTGCTCGCGCAGCCGTACAGCAGCGGGAACCGGATCGAGACCGACCACTGCCTCACCATCCGCGAACGGGGACTGAGGGTGGTGTACAACCCTCGCATGTCGGCGGTGCACCTGGCGAAGCCCCGTCCCGACATGAGCGAGGTGTCGGCACGGTGGAAGATCAATGCCATCCGCAACACCATCTACCTCTACCTGAAGCACTTCGGAGTGTTTGGGAAGCGATCCGCCGCCCTTCGCCTCACGTTCGTGAAGGACGTCGGCATCCTGTCGGCGCTTCTGAAGCCGACGAGTCAGAACTGGCGCTACCTCGGCATCGGGCTGCGGGCGCGCGCCAGCGCGTTTTGGCACTGGCTGATGTGGGAGCTGGGTCTGCGGCAGCATACGCCGGAATCCTGGCGCGCGGCGACCCGTTCGACGGAGAACCGCTAGCCGACGACGATGACTACGGTGCGTCCAGCTCGTGCGCAGCCGAACTCACTTCCAAATCCGCGACGCCCGCCCAGGTGCGCTGCTCGTTGACGGCGAACAGCGCCGCCGGCCTGATCTGTGCCAGGAAGGTTTGGGTGGGGTTGTGATAGACGTGCGACGCGAGGTGGTAGTGGCCGCGCGTCAGGTTGGCGTGGAACCGGAAGTCCACGGTGAATTCCGTCCCCGCCACCAACGCGGGCAGACCCAGTTCGTCCCCGGTCCAGTTCCCGTCATACACAGTCAGTCCGTCCGTCGATCGGTAGGCGAGGAACGCGACGTGATAGTCGGTCACCGGCTGCACGGCCTTGTAGACCACCCTCAGGACAAGGTTGGCGCCGGGTCTGACGTCTGAAGCCTGGCCGCCGGATTCATCGACCAGTTCCGCCCGGAGCGGGATGACCGCGCCCGTCCCGGTGTTGGTGGCGGACAAGTCCGTGTCCGACAGGTACTTCTCCAACACCCTGTCGGTCTTGCCGAACGCCTGCGGACTCGACTTGACGTAGAGCGCCTGGTCGCACAGGTTGGTCACGGCCTGCAGGTTGTGCGAAACGAATGCGATCGCCACCCCGCTCCGCTTGAACTCCGTCATCCTGGCGACGCATTTCTCCTGGAACGCCGTGTCGCCCACGCTCAGCACCTCGTCGATGATGAGCGCCTCGGGTTCGAGGTGCGCCGCGATGGAAAAGCCCAGACGGGCGTTCATGCCGCTGGAGTACCTCTTCACCGGCGTGTCGATGAAATCGGCGACGCCCGCGAACTCCACGATCTCGTCGAACCGCCTCGCGATCTCCGCGCGCTTCATCCCCATGATTGCGCCCTGGAGGAAGATGTTCTCCCGGCCCGTCAAGTCTGGGTGGAAGCCGGCCGCAACCTCGATGAGAGCGCCGGTCCGTCCATGCACGAAGCACGAGCCTCGCGTCGGTTTGAGGATCCGCGTCAGCAGCTTCAACGTCGTCGATTTTCCTGCCCCGTTCGGCCCGATGATCCCGAGCGCCTCGCCTCGCTTCACCTCGAACGACACGTCCTTGACCGCCCAGAACTCCTGCTCCTGGAGCTCATCCGCTCTCTTACGCCCGAACAGCGACTTCACGGTCCCCGGGATGAGATCGCGGAGGCTGTCGTGACGCTCGCCGCGCCGGAACTTCTTCCAGACACCATCGAACACGATGATCGCGTCGCTCACTAGATGTTCTCCGCGAACTTGAACTCGGCCCTGTGGAACGCCACCCAGCAGGCGGCGAGCAGCACGACCGACAGCGCAGCCGTGAGACCGAAGGCGAGCGGGTCCGGCATCCGGTTGAGCAGGATCACCGACCGGTAGGCGTCGATGATCGGTGTCATCGGGTTCAGCAGCAGCGCCGCCTTCAGCCGGCCGGTCACCAGGTCCATCGGGTACAGGACGGACGTGAGGAACATCCAGACGGTGACCACGATCTCGAAGAGGTACTTCACGTCGCGGTAGAACAGGTTCCCCATCGCGGCGAGCAACGCAATCGCGGCCGTGAACGCCATCTGTACAGCCATGACCACCGGGAGGAACAGCAGCGCCGGCCCGACCTCAACCCGGTAGTAGACCATCAAGCCGACCAGGACGACCCCGCCGATGAGGGTGTCGATCAGGCAGACGATGACGCAGGAGAACGGGAAGATCTCGCGAGGAAAGTACACCTTGGTGACGAGGCTGGTGTTCGTGACGAGCGACCCGACCGAGAAGCGCAGCGACGAGGCGAAGAAGTTCCAGAACAGGAGACCGCAGTAGGCGAACACCGGGTAGGCGACCGGCGTCTTGATTGGCGCGACCCGCGTGAAGATCACCGAGAACACGGCGGTGTTGAGGAGCGGCATGAAGATCGCCCAGCCGAAACCCATGACCGTCTGCTTGTAGCGCAGCAACAGGTCGCGACGGGTCATCTGGTAGAGCAACTCGCGATACTGTACCTGTTCGGCGAGCATCTCACGGGCGTCGGCGAGTAGTCCGGGCACGGCTTCTGGTATCTCCTGGAATGAACTGGTGGCCACGCGGACGCGACCTCCCTGGGCAGATCTCCCCCCCATAGTATCGGCAGAACCGCCCAGGAGGACAGCCGCGGCCGGACCGGCGCGAGCCCGTGCTACGATGGCGCGGCCTGTCCGACGGGTGGACCCTGTGCGCCCGAACGTCCCATGCACATCCTCTTTCTCACCCACCGCCTCCCATACGCCCCGAACCGCGGCGACCGGCTGCGCGCGTTCCAGGAACTGCGCTTCATGGCGGCTCGCCACGAGGTCACGCTGCTGTCGCTCGTCCACGACGACGAGGAGGCGGCGCACGCGCACGACCTCGACGGTCTGGTCCGCGAAACCGTCGTGGCGCGCGTGCCGCACCTGGCCAACCGCCTGCGCGGCGTGGTCGCGCTCGCCGGCCGCCGGCCGTTGACCGGCGTCCTCCTGCACTCTCCGGACGCTCGGCCGGCCCTCGAGCGCATCCTCGCCGTTCGTCCGCCCGACCTCGTGCTGGCCTACTGCTCCAGCATGGCGCGGATCGCCCTGGAGCCACCGCTCCACCGGCTGCCGCTCGTCATCGACATGGTGGACGCCGACTCCGCGAAGTGGGCGGAACTGGGTGGCCGCGCGCGTCCGCCGCTCAACTGGGTCTACAGGCGTGAAGCCCGGCTGCTGGCCGCGTTCGAGACGGCGGCGATTCGACGGGCGCGCGTGACGTTTGTGGTCAACGACCGCGAACGCGAGCTCCTGGAGCGCGGCGCTGGGCCGGGCACCGTGCGCGTGATACAGAACGGCATCGACGTAGATTTCTTTGCTCCCACGTCGACCGAACGCGAGCCCCGAACGCTCGTGTTCTGCGGGGTGATGGACTATCTGCCGAACGAGGCTGGGGCGGCGTGGCTGGCCACCGAGGTGTGGCCGATCGTTCGCAGGCAGGTGCCTGACGCGAGACTGCTGCTCGTCGGTGCCAGGCCGACACCGCGCGTCAGGGCGTTGGACGATCCCGACGCCGGCGTGCTGGTAACGGGAGAGGTCGCAGACGTCAGGCCGTACCTGTGGAGGAGCTCCGTGGCGGCTGCGCCGCTTCACGTCGCGCGCGGCGTGCAGAACAAGGTCCTCGAAGCGGTGGCTGCAGGTCTTCCGGTGGTCGTCACTCCCGCCGTGGACAGAGGGCTGCCGGATCACGTTCGGGCCGCTTGCCGCTCGGCCGAGGACCGCGAGACGTTCGCGGGCGCGGTCGTCGGCCTGCTGAGCCAGACGCCCGAGGAACTCCGGGCACTGGCCGCGCGTTGCGACCTGTCGGACCTCACGTGGCAGCGGCGCCTCGCACCACTCGAGCAGATGCTCCAGGAGGCACGGATGGCCGCGAAGTGAACGATCGGCCGCTACCGCTGCCTGCGCCGCCGTGCCGCCGCCCCAATTCCCAACAGACCCGTTCCCAGCAGCACCATCGTCGCCGGCTCGGGGACGGCGTTGAACTGGACCTCGAACGCCGCGTCGTTGAAGTCCCAGTCGGCGTTGGTCCACATGTCCTCGACCCCCATCAGGTAGTGGCCGTTGCCCGACATCTGGAACACCGCGAAGTGCGTCCGGTTGTCGCCCACGCCCGTGCTGAGATACGTCCCTTCTGGCGACTTGAGGTAGAAGCCGTAATTGCCCGACGGCACGAACGTCGCGCTGGCGCCAGGAATGTCGAATCCCTTGAACAGGGGATTGAGTGTGCCCGGCGCGTCGAGGTTGAACCAGCCGAGTTCGTCGGTCTGCGCGTAGGCCGTGATCTGGAGCGGCGTGGCGGTCACCGTCACCGAGAGGGTGCCCGGGTCCTTCTTCACGCCCCAGCCGGTGGCCGCGTTGCCGAGGTAGTCGAGAGGCTGGCCCGGGCTGCCGTTCAGGAAATTGGGCACGCTGCAACCCGCCACGCCCCCCACCCAGTAGCCGATGTTGCACTGATGGTTGGCGTCGATGCTCGCGTTGTTCCAGAACGCCTTGCCGCCCCCCTTCGCCGTGGGCTCTCGAACGCGTTCCACTTCGGATCGCCCTTCGCGACGTCCATGGTGTCGGCCCAAGCGGCGGAGGACAGGAGCGACAGGATGATGGCCACCAGCGTCAGTCGGTACTTCACGGGCTTTCTCCTTTGTCGAACCCAACCATAGCCAAAGCTGTGCCGGCCCAATTGGCGGAACTCGTTCGGCGTACAGGCAGACAGAAGTCGCAGCAGGAGAGCGGGTTGCAGGAGGAGCGAGCTACCGGTAGACCCAGATTTGAGGGGACAAAAGTCGCCTCCGGAAGAGACGAAAGACTCCAAGTTTCTATTGTCTGGCTCGCTTGAGGGCTAAGTGTCTGCCAGGCAAGCTCTTCGCGGGCAGCCGGGAGGGGGGCTCGCGAGACGACCCGCGTTCACTGGATCGACGCCAGCGCCTTCCGCGCGTCGGACGCGCCGTCGAACCCGGCATCGAGCGCCAGCGCCTGTTGCAGCGACGCCCGCGCACGTGTCCAGTCGTTCTCCGCCAGGTAGGCCATACCCAGGTGGTAGTGGTAGGAGGCCTTCCCGGGCATCGCGCTGACGGCCTGCTCGAGCGGGCCGATCGCCGCCTCCCGAAGCCCCTTCTTGTAGTACACCCACCCCAGCGTGTCGCTGACTTCGGGTGCGTCGGGAAGCGCCGCCTTCGCGGTCTGCGCCAACTGCAGCGCCACGTCGAGGTTGCCGCCGCGCATGGCATAGAGCCACGCCAGGTTGTTCGCCGCCGCGCCGGCGCGCGGGTCCACTTCGAGCGCCTTCTGGTATCGCTGCTGCGCCTCGTCGAACCGGCTCTGCATTTCCAGGAGGAATCCGAGCAGGGTCTGGGCGCCCGCCGAGCGCGGCTGCTGCTGCACCAGGCGTTCGGCCTCCGTGACCGCCTGGTCGAGGCGGTTCTGCTGGTAGTAGAGACGCCCCAGCCCCAGGTAGGCGTCGAGGCTGCCCGGCTCCACCTCCAGCAGGCTCCTCCAGGCCGCCTCCGCCTTCGAACTCAGGCCGGCTGCGGCGTAGAGGCGCCCCGCCAGGGCCAGCGCGGTGGGGTCCTTTGGAGACGCGGCAAGCCGCGATTCGACGCGCCGGAGGGCGTCGGTCCGCTTGCCGGCGTCGAGGTCGAGGCCCACGAGCCCCTCGAACGCGTCGCCGCTCGACGGGTCGATCTTCAGCGCCTGCTCGAACGCCTTCCGCGCGGCCTCCCGGTCCGATCTCGCGACGGCAAGCTGGCCGGCCAGCGTCTGCACGCTCGAGAGGCCGCCGAACTGCGCCTGGAGGGGGCCGAGCTGGGCGACTGCGCGTTCGCGGTCGCCCCGCGCCATCAGGACCCTGACCAGCACGTAGCGCGCGTCGGCGCTCTGCGGCAGGTTCGCCACCGCGGTGTCGGCGAACTGCAGCGCGCTCTCGGTCTGCCCCCGGGACAGATCGATCTTCGCCAGCTCCAGCGCCGCCGGCCCGAACCTCGGGCTCGTGCGAAGCGACTCCTGGAAGGCGGCGCGCGCCTCGTCGATCTTTCCTCGCGCCAGCTCGATCGTCCCGACGGCGAAGTGGGCGCGGGCCAGCCGGGGAGAGGCGTCGACCGCGGCTTTCGCGGGTGCGAGGGCCTCGTCCGGCTTGTTCTCGGAGAGGAGGAACGCGGCCTTCAGCAGGTACGGCTGCGGGTTCTTCGGGTCGGCCGCGATCACCTGGTCGACGCGCCCGTACGCCTCGGCCCGCCGGCCCACCGAAAAGTCGTACTGCGCCATGCGCAGCGACGCCGGCGTGGCGCCGTCCTTGCGAAGCGCCACCGACTGCAGGATGGCCAGCCCCTCGTCGGGGCGCTTCATGGCGAGGTAGTAGTCCGCCAGCGCCAGCCGCGGCGCGACGAAGTCGGGGTTGGCGTCCGCGACGGCCTTGAGCGGGGTCTCGGCCTGCGCCGGCCGGCCGGTCGAGATGTACAGGGCGGCCAGGGTCCGGTTGGCCAGCAGGTTGCCGGGGTCGATGGCCACGGCCTCGGTGAGCGTGCGTTCGGCCTCGGCCAGCCGGCCGCCCGACCAGTACAGGCTCGCCAGCCCGATCCGGGCATCGAGCGACCGGGGGGCGATCGTCAGCGCGTTCTTGAACGCGGCCTCTGCCTGGTCCGGGTTTCCACGAGCCAGCTCCACGGCGGCGAGGTTCGAGTAGCCGGCCGGATTCGTCGGCTCCTGGCGGACGGCTTCCTCAACCTGCCTGGCGGCCGCATCGAGCTGGTTGAGCCCCGCCAGGGCGTTGGCCAGCAGCAGCTGCGCGTCCACGTTGCGCACGTCCTTGTCCAGCAGCTGCTCGGCGATCTTGCGGGCCTCGTCGAACTTGCTCGCGTACAGATAGTACTGGCCCGCTTTCAACTGCACGTCCTTGCGGTCGGGCAGCACGTTCGCCGCGTTGCCGAACTCGCGCAGCGCATTGGGCCGGTCGCCCTGCAGTTCGTAGGTGAGGCCGAGGCGGAAGTGCGCCTCGCCAAAGCGCATGTCTTCCTGGATGGCCCTCCGGGTACTCGACCACCGCCTCGGCGTACTTCTTCTGGGCGAAGTAGGCGTTGCCGCGTTCGAGCGCGGCCTGCTTGGCGGCCTCCGGGTCGTGGCGGCAGGCGGAGAAGGCGAGGAGGAGGGCGAGGGCGGCTGCAAGAAGGCGAGTTCGGTAGGACATGGGGCCTGCCACTGGCGGGCCTCGAGGCCCGCCCCACACCTGATATTACTTGAGCGATGCCAGCGTCTGGCGCGCCTCGTCGGCGCCGGGGAACTTCGGGTCCAGCTCGAGGGCGGCCTGCAGTTTCTGACGCGCGTCGGGCTTGTTCCCGGCCTTGGCGAGCGCCATGCCCGCGTGATACTGAATCACCGCGTTCTTCGGCGCCTTGTCGGCAGCCTGCAGAAGCGGCCCGACCGCCATCGCCGGCAGCCCCTTCTTGTAGTAGATCCAACCGAGCGTGTCGTTGATCTCGGGCCGATCGGGCAGGCCGCTCTTGGCGGTTTGCGCCAACTGAAGCGCGGTGTCCAGGTTCGTTCCCTGTTCGAGGTAGATCATCGCCAGGTTGTTGGCCGCGACCGGGGCCCGCGGGTCGGTCACGAGGATCTGCTCGTACCGCTTCTGCGCGTCGGAGGTCTTCCCCTGGACCTGCATCGCCATGGCGACGAACGTGTTGGCAGCCACGGACTTCGGCTGCTTCGCGGCCACGGCCTCGAACTCCTTCTGTGCGTCCGCCAGCTTGTTCTGGGAGACGTACAGCCGGCCGAGGCCGAGGTAGGCGTCCAGCGCCGACGGGTCGTTCTCGGCGGCCTGGCGGAGCGACCGTTCGAGACCGGCGGCGTCGTTCTCGGCCGACGCCACGGCCGCGGCGAGCATGTAAACCTGGCTGTTCTTCGGATCGCGGCCCAACGCCGCCTGCACGCGCCCCTTCGCGCGGGCCCGCTTGCCCGACGCCAGATCGAGGTGGACCAATCCGGCAAGGGCCTCTATCGACTTGGGATCGGCAGTCAGCGCCTTCTCGAACAACTTGGTGGCGCCCGGGATGTCGTTGCGCGAGACGGCCACGAGCGCGGCCACGATCGAACCCTCCGCCCGCTCGGGCGCGGCAGACTGCAGCAACTGCGCTTCCTGCGCCGCTCGATCGAGTTCCTTGTTCGCCAGCAGCGCGCGCGCGAACAGTTCGTGAGCGGCGTAGTTCTTGGGGTCGTATCGAACCGCCTCGCCGGCCCGGTCCACGGCGGCGCCGGCATTGCCTTGGGCCAGTTGCAGGCGCGCCAGTTCCAGGTAGGCCGGCACGGCGCGAGGGGAGTACTTCACCACCTCGTTGAACGCCTTGATGGCGCCCGCCGGATCGGCCGGAAGCGATAGCATTCCGAGCAGGTACTGCGCCGGCGCATAGGTGGGATCGGCCGCGATTGCCGCGTTCACCTTGGCCAGTGCCTCGGCCCGCTTCCCGTCTTCCAGGAGGAAGCGCCCCTTGGTCATCAAGGCGGGCGCGTCGTTCGGCATTTTGGCCAGGACGGTGTCGATCGTCCGGTAGGCGTCGTCCTTCTTGCCGGCCTCGAAGTACACCGCCGCGATCCGCGTCTGGCCCGGCGCGAACCCGTCCGGCTGCTTCGACACCTCCTGCAGCACCCGCAAGGCGTCGTCGGTCCGCTTCTGCGACAGGTAGTAGTCCGCGAGCACGATGCGGAGGCCGGGACCCTCCGACGCGTCGGCGGCCGCCTTCAAATGCGGCTCCGCCTCGGCAGCCCGGTTGGCGCCGAGATAGAGCGCGGCAAGGGCCCGGTGAGCGAGGATGTTTCTCGGATCGATGGCCAGCGCTTCCTTCAGCGAGGCCTCGGCTTCGCCCGGACGGTCGGTGCTCCAGAGGAAGTTGGCCAGCGCGAGCCGTGCGGTCACCGACTTGGCGTCCATGGCCACTGCATTGCGGTACGCCGTTTCGGCCTGCTCCCGGTTCCCTCGGGTGTACAGCAAGGCGCCCAGGTTGGCGTAGGAGAGGCTCCGCTGGGGATCGAGGGCAATCGCCTGTTCGAGTTCCTTGATCGCTCCGTCGAGGTCTTTGACCCCAGCCAGGGCGTTGGCATACAGCACCTGCGCCTCGACGTTCTTCGGGTTCTTGTCCAGCACCTTTCGTGCGCGCGCCCGCGCCTCGTCGTACCTGGCCGCCAGCAGCAGCAACTGCCCGGCCTTCAACTGCGCGCCCACGTCGTTGGGCAGCAGGTCCGCGCCGCGCTGGCATTCCCGGACCGCGTTGGCAAAGTCGCCCAGCTCGGCGTAGGCGTCCGCCAGCTTCATCCGGGCCTCGCCGAGCATCGGGTCCTTCTGCAGGGCGTTCCGGTACTCGATGGTCGCCTCGCGGTACTTCTTGGCGGCGACGTACTGGTCGCCCTTCGCGACGTACGACTTCGGATCGCGGCCGCAGGCGAAGACGAACAGGAGGCCAGCCAGCGCCAGGACGAGAGTGGAGTGTGAACGGGACATGGCAGCCCTCTTGTTCCGCGGGCCTGAAGGCCCGCGTACGGCAATATGCGTCAGTTTGCGCGACGCTAGATGAGAGGCCGCGATTCAGAGTCGTCTGTCCCTGTGGCGCGGGGCTTCAGCCCCGCGATCGGCGGGCCTGAAGGCCCGCCCCACAACCCCACGACCCAGGATCCTGGACTCTCATTTAGCGGATCGTCTCCAGCGTCTTCCTGGCGTCGGCGGCGGCGCTGAAGTTGGGGTTCAGCTGCAGCGCCTTCTCGATTGACGCCTTTCCGCCGGTCGCGTCGCCCGACTTCACCTGCGCCATTCCGAGATGGTAGTGGTAGTCGGGATTCTGCGCATCTCTGGCGACCGCCGCTCGCAGCGGCACCAGCGCCTGCGACACCAGGTCCTTCTTGTAGTAGACCCATCCGAGCGTGTCGTCAACCTCCGGGGAGTCGGGCAGGCCGGCCTTCGCCGTCTGCGCCAGCTGCAGCGCCACGTCGAGGTTGCCGCCCGACTCGGCGTAGATCCACGCAAGGTTGTTGGCGGCCACCGGCGCACGCGGGTCGAGCGCGATCACCTTCTCGTACTGCTTCTGCGCGTCCGCGTTGTTCCCCTCCATCTGCAGGATCATCCCGATCATCGTCTCGGCCGCCACCGGCTTCGACTGCTTCGCAGCCAGGGCAGCGAACTCCTCGCGCGCCTGCGGCAGCTTCTTCTGGGCGAGGTAGAGCTGGCCGAGCATGCCGTAGGCCTGCAGGTTGTCTGGCGCCACTTCCAGCACCTTCCGAAGCGTCTGCTCGGCCTTCGCCAGGTCGCCGCCGGTCGCGTACGTGCGGGCCGCGAGGATCAGCACCGTCGGGTCGTCGGGCGTTCTGACCAGCCTCGCCTCGACGCGCGCCTTCGCTTCCGGCAGCTTCTTCGCCGCGGCGTCGAGCGCCACCAGGCCTGCCAGCGCCTCGTTGGAGTTCGGGTCGAGGGCCAGCGTCTTCTCGTACGCCTTGCGCGCCCCCGCCAGGTCCTTCTTCAGGACGGCCAGCGAACCGAGGCCGGCCTGGACCGGCGCGGCCTTCGGGTATTTCGCCTCGAGCGCCTTCAACTCGGTTTCGGCCTGGGCCAGGTCGCCCTTCACCATCAGCGTGCGCGCCAGCATCAGCCGGGCGACGGGGTTGTCGGGTTGGGACGTCACAGCCTGCTGGGCCAGCTGCAGCGCCGGCTCCGCGGCTCCCTTCGTCATCTGCAGTCGTGCAAGCTGCAACTGCGCCGGCACTGCGCGGGGATTCAGCCGAAGGACCTCCGCGTACTCCTTGATGGCCTCGTCGGTATTGCCCTTCACCGAGTACAGGCCGCCGAGTATGAAGTGGGCCGGCGCGGACCGGGGGTCGGCGGCCGCCGCGGCCTTCGCATCCGCAAGCGCTGCGTCGATCTTCTTCTCCTCGGCGAGGAACCGCGCCTTCACGAGCAGCGCGCGCACGTTCTTCGGATCCTTCGCCAGCACCTCGTCGACTATCTTGTGGGCGTCGGCGGTCTTCTTCTGGCCGTAGGCGATCGAGGCAAGCCGGACCTTGGCGTCTGCGAAGACGTCCGGGTTGCCCGCCACCTTGTTCAGCAACGCCACCGCCTCGTCCACGCGCTGCATGATCAGGTAGTAGTCGGCCAGCGCGATCGTCGCCCGCGGATCCTTCGAATTGTCGGCGATCGACTTGAGATACGGCTCAGCCTCCGCAGCGCGATTCGAGGCCATGTAAAAGGCCGCGAGCGTGCGGCCCGCAATCGCGTTCTTCGGATCGATCTCGTAGGCGCGCTTGAACGACGCCTCCGCGTCGGCCGCCCGGCCGGCGCCCGCGAGGAATTGCCCGAGAGCGAGGTGAGCGGTCACGGACCGGGGATCGAGTTCCACGGCCTGCCGGAACGCCTTTTCGGCCGCCGCGACGTCGCCCTTCGCGGTCTCCAGTCCGCCAAGCATCGTGTAGGACCGCGAGGACGCGGGGTCGAGTTGGATGGCTTCCTCGACCTGCTGGATCGCCCCGTCGAGGTCTGCCAGGCCCGCCTTCGCGTTGCCGAGGAGCAGCTGTGCCTCGAGGTTCTTCGGATCGAGCTTCAGCGCCTTTTCGGCGCGCGCCCCCGCATCGTCGTAGCGGCGCGCGAACATCAGGAAGGTCCCGGCCTTGAGCTGCGCTTCCGTGCTATCGGGCAGCAGGTCGGCGGCGTACACGTACTCGCGGAGGGCGGCCGCCGGTTCGTTCAGCTTGACGTACGTCTCCGCGAGCTTGAAATGCGCGTCGCCGAACTTGGCATCCTTCTGGATGGCGTTTCGATACTCGACCACGGCTTCCCGGTATTTCTGTTCGCCGAAGTACTGGTTGCCGCTGTCGAAGTACTGCCGGGCAGTCCTCGAGCAGCCGCCGGCGAGAACCACCAGGAGGACCAGTGCGATAGCCAATCGACGCGATGACATCCGACACCTCTGCGCAGCTGAATGCTCAATCCCGAATCCTACTGACTCCCGAATCCTGACTCCCGAATCCTACGTCAGTCAGGCAGATACCGACCGAGCAGCGGGAATAGGGCTTTCGTGAACGCCGTGGCGGCATCCTCGGCGCGCGTCACGTCGGCCGGTTCGCCGCCGCCCACCGGGCAAATCACGCGGACCATGGCCGCGTCGGTCCGGTTCAACCGGATGGCGTCCACCACCGTGTAGATCTTGCCCCAGTATTCGCTCGCCACCACGCGGCCGTGGCTCTGGTACCAGTAGATCACCACCTGCTTGTCCAGGCCTCGCTGGATCACGAAGCGGTTCACCTCGATCTCGCGCTGGTTCACCGGCCGGCCCGTGGCCGCATCCATGGCGGTCGCGACGGGAATGGTCACCCTCGCCTGTCTGACCGGCTGCCACCCGGCGCCGGGGAGGCAGTTCAGCGGCGAGTGCATCGTATCCCCCTCGCGCTGGCTCCCATAGTAGCCGACGTACAAGCCGACCTGCACCTTCGTGGGGGCCACGTAGACGCGGTTGATGTACTCGTCCACGCCCAGCACCGCCAGAATCTGCTGATCGAAGCGGTCGGCCGACTGGCCGCGCCACTCGGCGATCTCCATGGGGAACGTGGCGAGGGATTCGCGCGCCGGAACCGGCTCGCTCTTCGACGCGCGGCCTATGACGACGGCGCCCGAGACGAGCACGAGAGACACGACGAGCGCGCGGGCAATCATGGCTGCTCCTTGGGCGCGGCCGGCGCGAGCACGGCGGCCGCCCTGCTGCTCATGTCGGGAGCCACCCATGCGATGGCCCTTTGGACGGCGAACAGCATGACGAAGGCGAAGACGAAGACCAGCCAGCCGGAGAACTCGTGAAAGAACCCCTGCGCAGCTTCGGGGCCGAAGAAATGGGCCGCGATGCCGGTGCCCGCGACCCGGAAGCCGTTGGCGACGATTGCGACCGGGATCGACGCCAGCGCCAGCGCCACGCGCGTCCAGTTCCTGCGGTCGACGAGGTAGCCGTACACGATGGCCAGGGTGAGCAGCGAGATGAGGGACCGGATGCCGCTGCAGGCCTCGGCAACTTCGAGGCTCGTGTTGCTCAGCGTGATCACGTTGCCCTCGCGCAGCACGGGGACCCCGACGAGCGTCAGGACGACCTCGCCGAACCGGGATGCCAGCAGCTGCAGCGGGAAGGCGATCTGGTTGAAGATGATCGCGGGGATCGGGATCATCAGCACGAGGAAGGCGAGCGGAAAGGCCAGTATCCGCAAGTGCCGCCAGCCGTAGATGAACAGCACGGCACCGGCCAGCACGCCCAGCATCGAGACGCGCGTGAGGAACAGTTCGGCGCCCAGGACTCCCGCGCCCAGGACGACCACGCTCAACGCCACCACCACCAGGCCGAGCACCGACTGCCGCGGCACCGCCTCGGCCAGTCTGGCCCGGCGCTCCCAGACGAAGTAGAGCGCGATGGGGACGATCAGAAAACCGTGGGAGTAGTTGTCGTCGGTGCCCCAGTCGTGGACCAGCTTGAAGATGACGTTCCGGTAGAGGAGGCCGAAGCCCAGGGCCACCAGCAGGAGCGCGAGGACGTGCTTCGCGTAGCGCGGCATACTCTGTCTATTCTCGGCCGAAGCCCGGCCGTCCTGCATTCCTGAACGATTCTAGAGGATACCGCGGGGGACGAACCTGCCGAAGACGAAAAACCCCCGGCGCCCGTTGGACGCCGGGGGGTGAGAATGGGGAGGTGGTTCGAAGGCCGCCGACTACTTCTTGAGGCGCCGACGAACCGCGCCAGCCAGGCCGAACAGGCCGGTTCCGAGCAACAGCATGGAGCCGGGCTCGGGGACGGCGGTGTTCTTGAAGTCAGTGCTCGTCACGTTCCACGATGACACCGCCCCAGGGATCGGTTGGGCGGTAAGAGAGAAGCCGAAGAACGAGAACGGCGTGTTAGTTGGCAACCCGAGCGCCGTCAGCAGAAGCGTCGACTTGGTGTCCGGGCCGATCGCATCGTGAAGGCCATTGGCATCGGCCTCGAAGCTAGTGAATGACCCGCTCAACAGAACGGTTCCGTCGGCAATCCCAAGAACGGGCACACCACCCGTGATCGTGACAACATTGGTCGCGGTGTTGAACGCCAGCACCGCGGACCCGTTGAGGTCCGTAAAGAGCGAGTTGCCGGGACCAGCGCCGCTGGTGTCGAAGACACCGCTGACTGGAGCTCCCGTCACTGTCAAGGCGCCAACAGGGATGCCCGCACCGCTGGCGTTCCCGCCCGCCAGCAAAGAGAATACCCCTGAGGCCGGCGCCGATCCGGTGCCGAAATCGATGATCGCCACAGCCTGAGCGCTTGGAGCCGCCATCAGGGCCGCTGCCAACACGAGCGCAAACAACAGTCTCTTCATCTCTGCCTCCTCCCCTTTATCCTCAAATCCGTCAGGATCTGAATGTCGCCGCAAGGGGCAAACGGTGTCGAAATCGACATCGAGTTACGTAACGCATCAGCAAAGCCAGTACCACGTTGAGCCATCCGCCACCGCGCTCCCGATATGTGCCTTTGAATCAAGCACATAAGCCCGTGAACTGCGCCTCGACTCGCCGCCGACAAGGGCCCGAAAACACCTGTGACGCCGACTTTCTTCCGCGCTGAAGATCCCTGGTTGAAAAGGGCGCATGACCAGCCCCGCAACCAGGCCTACCGCGACTTGCGCCGGACGACGCGCGCCAGGCCCACCAGGCCGCTGCCGAGCAGCAGCATCGAGGTCGGCTCGGGAACCGGGTCCGGGTCCCGTGGCACAGGACGGGTCGTCGCGTTGTCGGTGTCCATCATGAAGTGGTAGTGGTCGTCTTCCGGCAACCCGGGGGCGAAAGTCGCCTTGAACATCGCGTAGACGTCACCGACCGGGGCCGCCGCGCCGATTGCCACCGGGTGCAGATAGTCGGCATGGATCGTCAGGCCATTGATTCCCGAGAAGCCTTCGAAGTCGCGGCCCAACTCCGACCCTGGGGTGCCGACCTGGCCACCGAACGTCCGGTCGAACACGGTCTTGCCCGTCGTCCCGTCGAACAGCAGGCTGACCAGCGTCCAGTGCTGGGACCCACCGTACCGAGAAGTCGAAATCCCAGGTTCCGCTGAAGGTATCCTCGGTCGCGCCGAGCGCCAGGTCGAAGCCACTAGTCGTGAACTCCACTCCCCAGTGGCCGCCTCCGAGATTTCCCCAGGCCTCGGTGAACGTGTGGGTGACGTTGTCCCTCACGATCTCGGCGGTCACCGTCATGCCACTCATGTCGTTTCCCGAGGTCTCGTACCCGGTGAGGGCGGCCGTCGTGTAGACGGCGCCGCCGGTGGAGTAGACGATGCTCGTCGCCTGCGCAGCCGCAGGAGCGATGAACAGCACGGCCAACAGAACGAAGAACCGCTTCATGGCTTCTAACCCTCCCTCGCGGCTGGCGCGAGTGCTACTGATGACATGGCGAACGGTCGCGACAATGACCTGCGGCAGAGCAAGGTTGGTACCAGGCTCGGCCGTTCGTCAGCGCGGCAGAGAAAGTCCGTGCAGATTGGCGGGAGAACGGCGTTCTTGGGGGGAGCGGTGGAGCCGATTTTTAGAGAAGTTCGTCTGCGTGGAGACTTTTGTCGCTGCCACGCACGTCCAGGTTGACTTGGCGCGGGGCTCTATTTCTTTCCGAGCCTCCCCTGCAGCGCCCTCACCTCATCGGTCTTCGCCAGTGCCGGGTCCAGGCGCAGTGCCTCCGCCAGTTCCTTGGCGGCCGGCTCCAGCATCCCGACCGCGGCGTAGACGACCGCCGCGTGCAGGCGCACTTCGGCGTTGTCGGGGAGCGCCTTGGCCGCCGCCGCCAGGATCGGCGCCGCCTCCTTGTCGCGCCCGAGCAGGTGCTGCACCCACGCCAGCGTGTCGCCAATCGTCGGGTTCCGGCGCGAGAGGGTGTAGGCGCGCTCGGCGTACCCGAGGGCCTCGGCCGCCTGCCCCTTCCGCACCGCCAGCCCGTAGGCGAGGTTGTTGAGCACGATGGTGTCGTTCGGACTCTGTGCCAGGATCTGCCGGTAGCGGTCGATCGCCTTGTCGTACTCCTTCGCCTGCTCGTACCACTGCGCCAGCGTCATCTGCGCCCCCGGCACACGCGGGTCCGCCGCGGTCGCCTCCTCGAGCGCCTTCGTTGCCCCGGCGCGGTCGCCCTTGCCGTTTCGCGACTCGGCGCGGAGCACGAGGTTCGCCGCCTCGGGCTTCACTCCCTGGGCGGTCAGCACTCGCAGCCGCCGCGCGGAGAAGAGCGCCGGCAGTTCGGTGGCCGGGTCGATGCCCTTGTCGATGTCGGACGGCTGCAGCAGCTTCCGCGGAAACGGCGCGCAGAGCGGGTCGCCCACGACGACGGTCTGCCAGCTCACGTAGGGCATCGCCAGGTAGAACGACTCCGCCAGGTTGAAGCCCGAGAGATAGGCCGGGAACAGCACGTTCGGCCGGATGGTGGCGTCGAGATAGGGCTCCGCCACGTGTCCGGCCACGCCGGTCACCCCTTCGCGGATCAGGTCGCCCGCCAGCGACTGGGGCGAGTTGGCGAAGAACTTGGAGCGGTCCGTCCACGGGCCGATCGTCCAGTCGGCCGGCGGCTGCTTGAACGTGCGGCCGTCCGAGCTGACGTACATCCCCGCGATCGCGCCAGGGACGAAGCCGAGGCCGAACGTGCGGGTGGTAATTGCCGGGTCGTTCGAGCCCCACGAGTAGTAGCCGAGCACGTTCTTCTCGTCGCGCAGCACGCGGCTCGTCGTCTCGAGGACGACGCGGTCGCCGAAGCCGTTCGCGGTCATCCAGTCGGCCGCGGCCTTCAGCCACGCGTTGCCGCCCGTGTCGTCCAGCGCCGCCTTCTGATCGAGCAGGATCTTCCCCTCGCGCACCGGCGCCGCGCCCCGGTCGATCACCTTCAGCACATCGTCCACGGTGAAGCCGTCGAGGCGGGTCACCAGGAAGATGTCGGCCACCTGGTGGGTGAAGGTCCGCGCCTTCGCGATGGGGGCGTCGGCCAGATAATACGGGTTCGGGATCGGCCCAGCGACCGGGGCCTCGATGCCGGCGAGCCTGCGGTAGAGCAGCGCCAGCTCGGAGTCCACGCTGGCGACCGTGCCGCCGCGGCCGGAGGTTCCGCGGATGCGCAGCGGGATCCCCTTGGCGAGGACGATGTAGAGGATGCGGTCGTGGGCGGAATTCTTGCGAATCCAGTCGGCGATTGGCGCCTGGATCTGCGCCTCGAACACCGTCCGATCGACCTCGTCGGCCGCCGCGTCCACCGTGATGCGCAGCACCTGCGTCTGCGGCACGCCGCGCGTCCGCGCGTAGTGCTCGGCGATGCGCCCCGAGTCGGCGGACGCCTCGTTGACGACCAGCAGGACGTTGTCGCCGGATTGCGCCAACGCCGGTGAGGCCGCGGCAAAGAGGATGACGGCAAGAGCGAGGAGAGTGCGTCGCATCTGCCTGATTGTCGGACGTACGTTGGAGCAGCGGTAGATCGGAGAGCGTCGGCCGGACACCCTCGCCAGACGCGCGCTACAGCGGCTCGACGTCCGTGAGGATGCGCGCCATCGGCACGGCGCGGATATCCCGCGCGATCGGGAAGGTCTCGACCCCTCGTGCGGATGAAGTTCCGGCGCCTTGTATTATCAACTCGTGATGTTGGATTTACCGGGTACACCAAGAGTCGAGAGTCAAGAGTCAAGAGTCCGGAGTCAACAGCCCAGAGTCAACAGTCAAGAGTCTGGAGTCGAGGGTCAGGAGTCGAGAGTCGAGCGTCAAGCGCGCCGGGCGAAGGGAACGACCTTGGAGCGCAGGATGCGCCGGTCCCTGGTGAGGAGCGGCATGCCGGCGGACAGGCTGGTGGCGGCGATGAGTTCGGCTGCCGGGTCGGACTTGAAATCCAGCTGGGTGCTCAGGCTGGCGATGTCCGCCGACATCGGGACGACGGTGATGTGGTCGAGCGCGCGCCGGAAGGCCGGGCTGTCGAGATCCATCTCGAGCCGGCCGAGTTGGACGAGCTTCGCCAGCTCCCAGAGCACGATGTCCGAGATCGCCAGTTCCTCGTCGGCGACCAGCGCCTCCTCGGCGGGCTTCAGCGAGCCCTCGAGGAGCGCGACCAGGACGTGGGTGTCAAGATTGAGCATCCCACCTGGCTGTCAAGAGTCACGAGTCGAGAGTCGAGAGTCCTCGGCCTGACGGAATGCCGGGAGGAACCACCGAGCTCACAGAGGCCACCAAGGGCAGACCGGCACCCGTCGCATGTGGGATCGGGTGACCGTGGGCATCGGCGCCGCGGGCGAAGCCCGTGGCGCGAGGGGCGGCTGGGCGGCGCCGCCGCGAAAAGCCCGGGCTCCAGGACGCTTCTCGTGGCGGCGCCGCCCAGCCGCCCCTCCCGGCTCGCCCACCGGAGGCGGGGGAGCGGTGGCCGAGCCGCGATGCCATCGGGCGTGACAGCCTCTGTGTGCTCCGAGGTCTCAGTGGTTGGAACCGTCGAACGACTCATGCCGGACGTGATCAGTCGGCGAGCAGGCCGCGAGGCCTGCTCCCAGAATCTGCTCCTACGGGACGACCGACCCGGCCTCAGGGGATGCCGGCGCGTCAGCCTGGCTGGGCTCGACGTGGCTGTGATGGATCGCCTTTCCGATGGCCGTCTCGATGCGGACCGAGTACGAAACCGGCAGACGCTCCAACAACTCGTCAATCGCCTTCAACACCCTCGGCGCCAGCCGGCTCTCATCGTCGGGCGTGAGCGACGAAACAAGGTGGATTTCCATAGGTTTCCTCGACGTGCGGGGCGGTCGTGACCGACAGGACCGTGTGCAAACAACATTCCGAGCGCTGGAGAGCACAAAAGCCCAGCAATTAGAGTGGTCATCCTGTGGCGACTGGCAGTAAGTCTATGCGGGGGCTGAAAAAACTCCGCATTCTCTGCAAACCACGCACTGCTCGGCCGATTTGAGAAGCAGTCTTTAGGCTCCTGAAGAGCTGACTTTGCTGCGCCAATCACGGCCTTGGCGCCTGCCTTCTCGGCAGCGTCGACAGGCCGCCCTCGGCCCCGCTGCCGCGTCGCTCACAGCTCGAGTAGCCGTAACTCTCTATTCGGCATACCGTTGTGGTTGGGAACCGCGTCCGGCTGGCAAGACGCCTGTACCGGTCCGCGCGGAAGTCTCCGTCCTCCCGGCCGAGCTGGTACAGAACGTGCGATGAGGTGGCCAAGTCCGCCCCCGAAGTGTCGGGAGGCGGAGAGACTGGCATCATCCCGTGCACGTCGAACTGACCGAATCGCACCTCCGGCGCCTCGGCGACCTTTGGCCGTCCCTCCAGGCCGCGCCCGACGAGCGGGCGGCCGCGGAGATGGTAGTCCAACGCGCGACCGACTGGCTCGCGGGCCGCCGCCGCTGCGAGCGACTCGTGGCGGACATCTACGCGTTCTCCCGCCGCGTTGGCCAGATCGACGAGACCGGCCCGCTCTCCGAGTTCGTCCTCGAGACGATCGCCGAGCGGGTGCAGGCGCAGCAGGCCGCGCTCGCGCTCTACGACGAGGCGGTCGGCCGGTTGTCGATCGTCGCCACGCGCGGCTACCCGTCCGTGCTCGTCGAGGACCTGCGGATTGCGCCGGGCAGCGGCGTGATCGGCGAGGTGTTCCTGTCGCGCCAGCCGCGGCTCGTCTCCGACGCCGACCGCGAGCTGCTCGGCCACCGGCGGCGCCGCCGCTATCGCACCGGCTCGTTCATGGCGCTGCCGCTCTACAAGGACAGCGAGGGCCTCGGCGTGCTGACGTTTGCCGACCGCGCCGACCTGCAGCCGTTCAGCCGCGGCGACCTCACCCTGGCGCGCGCGATGGCGGCGCCGGCCGCCCTCGCGCTCTCCACCACGCGCCTCGCGCACAAGGCGAAGGACCTGGCCCACGCGGCCGCGGTCGATCCGCTCACGTCGCTGTTCAACCGGCGCTACTTCGAGACGCGCATCGACGAGGAAATCCAGCGCGCCCGCCGCTACGGCCTCGACCTGGCGCTGCTGGTGATCGACGCCGACGACTTCAAGAGCCTCAACGACGCCCTCGGCCACCTGATCGGCGACGGCGTGCTGCGCGCGATGTCCGACACGCTCCGCCGCTCGGTCCGCGCGTTCGACGTGTGCACGCGCTACGGCGGCGAGGAGTTCGCGATCCTCATGCCGGGCAGTCCCGCGGCCAGCGCGCTCCAGAGCGCCGAGCGCATCCGCCAGCGCATCGCCAACTACCGCTTCGACCCGCTCCTCATTCCCGCCGACATGCACCCGACCATCAGCGTCGGCGTCGCCGTCCTCACCGGCGACGGCTCCGCGCAGGACCTGATCGCCCGCGCCGACCGCGCGCTCTACGCGGCCAAGGCGGCAGGGAAGAACTGCGTGCGCCTGGCGACGACGGAGTAGCGGCGAAGGCTCACCGGTTTTCATCGACCCCACCTGCACGCAGAACAAAAGTCCTCCTTCGAGTTGACTTCCCCGCCGGCCAGGCACCTTCAAAGTTGGCAGAAACTGCTCTGCGACAACGTGTTGCTGCAAACGAGATCTGCTGCGGACAGTTGGCGTCTGGTTTGCTGTGCTGTTATCCACTGGGGCAGCGGCGGACTGGGGAGGGCGCCGCCGGGATTCGCGCCGCCCGTGGGTGGTGTGCCGTTCCGATTCGGGCTAGCCCGCCCGTCGGACGGAGGGCTTCGGTGTGGAACGGTATCGGCCGTCGAGGGTGGCGGTTCCTGTGATTCGGGGACATCAGAGCAGTGGCGTGGGGCCCATGTGGGGTACTTGGCGTCACGCGGGAGGAATGTGCGATGCGAAAGTTGATCACGCTACCAGTTGTGGTCATCGCCCTGGTGATGGCGGTGACGCTCGGCGCCGGCTCGAAGGCCGAGGCCTCGGCCATCCAGCTCGGGTTCATCCTGGACAGTTCCGGCAGCATCACTAGCAGCGGCTGGTCCACGATTACGAATGGCCTGGCCAACGCGGTGACCAACGAAATCCCGCTTGGCAGCCAGTACCAGGTGTCGGTGGTCACGTTCTCGACCGGCTTGGGTAATGTCATCGGGAACTACCTGGTGACCGACGCGGCGAGCAGGACTGCGCTGGCCTCCCTGATTACGGCCTTGCCCTTCCTGAATGGGAACACGAACTTCACGGACCCTTTCAACGAGATGGCCGCCCTGATGAACGCGAGTTCGACGTCGTACGTGAACTTCGCCACGGACGGACAAGACAACGTGGACACGAGTCACACGAGTACCGCGTTGGCGTTGCTGAAGACGAAGGTCGACAACATCAGCGTCGAGGGCATCGGGACTGGCATTGACACTACCTTCCTCCAGGGCAGTGTCTGCTACCCGGGACCGTGCGATACGACGATTCCCTTCAATTTCCCGACCCAGGGCTTCTACATCGGCGTGGCGAACCCGCAGGGGTATGCCGACGCCATCGGCAACAAGATTCAGACGGTCGTGAACCCCGTGCCTGAGCCTGCGACCCTCACTCTGCTGGGCATCGGCCTCGCCGGTGCCGCCCGCGCGTCGCGCCGTCGGAAGCGCTAGCACGTGGCATCGGAGGGCGGTGCGCTCGCGCACCAAGCCCTGGATTCACGGAAAGGCCGTCCGGGCAACCGGGCGGCCTTTCGCGTTTTCCGAGGTCTCCCGCTCGCAAGTCGCGTTGACGCGGCGTGCCTAACGCGCTACGCGCGCTGTGCCGACGCCCGGGGCGGAACCTGACTGCAGCTGCGCGAGGCGGAGGAGTGACGTGGACGTCGCCAGGTAGATCGCGCCGTCGGTGCCCACGGTGACGGCGCGGATGTCGCCGACGCGGTCCTGGAGCAGTTGTTCGGTGGATGCCACGGTGAGCGGATCCGCCGGATCGAATCGCAGGCGGAGCAGATAGCGCGCCTGCTCGCCGCCGACGAACTGATTCCCCTTGAACTCGGGGACGAGCGACGCCGAGTAGAGCGCGGCGCCACCGATGCCGAACGGATGCGGCAGCGTCGTAGGGCGCCTGAGGCGCGGCCCCGAGCCGCCGCTCGATCCTGACCGGCGTCATGCGCTCCGAGCCGTCGCTCCGCGACTGAAAGACCCACAAGACGCCGCCGTCCTCCGACCACGCCAGCTTCCGCGGCGCCTGAAAGCCGCCGGCAAGGACCGGCGTCGCGGCGGGCTGGTCCGCGGGCGTCGTCCCGTCCGGCTCGAGCCGCAGCACCTTCCCGTTGAACGACGCCAGGTCGTTCGGCGCCAGCTCGCTCCCCCCATCGTCGAACGCCGCGTACAGCTTGCCGTCGGGCCCGAAGCGAAGCGCCGCGGCCGACCGTGCGGAGGCGGCGGCGACGCCCGCGAGCACGGTGACTCTCTCCGAGAAGGAGTCGTCCAACGCCGTGAGCCTGGTGATGCGGAATTCGAACAGGCCGGGGGTGACCGCAAAGCGGGCCGTCGTGTGAAGGGCGTAGATCCACCGGTTGGCGCTGAACCCCGGGTCCACGGCCACCGCGAGCAGCTCGCCGCCCGCGGCGATGGTGTCGTCCATGGCCGCTGCTGGAGCGGGCTGGACGAGGGCGTCTCGATAGAGGCGGATCGTGCCCGCGCGCTCCGCCACGAAGAACGTGCCCCCGGGGGCCGGCGCCACGTCGGTGACGTCGGTCAATCCGCCGGCCAGCGTTTCGAGCCGGAGGTTCACGCCGTCTGCGGTCGTCACGCGCGTGTCGTTCGCCGCCGTGTCGCGCGAAGACGCGGGCGCCGTACTGGACTGGCCGGTCACCACGACGAGCGACAGTGGCGGCGTGGAAGGCGGGCTTTCGAGGGCGCCGTTGATCGCGATCAGCCGGAGCGAATGCGGGCCGGCGGACATGGGCGGCAGGCCGCTCGAGCACGCGTAGAGCGCTTCGGCGGCCGCCACGCACCCGGCTCCCGGCAGCTCCGCCCGGACTCCGTCCACGAGGGCGGCGAAGCGGTACGTGGAGATGGCCTCTCCGCTCCCGACCGACTGGTCCCACATCAGCCGTTCCGCGCCAGTGACAGTGACCTGCTGCCCCGAGGCGGGCGGCGTTGACGGGCTGCGCGCGCAGGCGGACAGGCCGACGGCCAACAGGAGAGAGGGAGTCGAAGGCGAGAGGCCATCGCAGCCTCATGATAGCGCACCAGCCGGCGGGAGGCGGAGGTCGGGGATTCGCGTACGAGAAACGGGCCACCGCGTGGGTGGCCCTGCGAGCTTTCCCCCGTTAGCGCGTGGCCGGCCACTACCTCCGGCGATGGCGCATCAGGCGACCGACGCCGACGAGGCCCGTGCCGAGCAGCAGCAGCGAGGCCGGCTCGGGAATCGGGTTCGTCGGGTTGAAGGCGACGTTGTCGAACTCGAAGGCGTAGCTCGTGCTCGACGCGACCACCTTGTTGAAGTCCTCGTCGAAGGCGACGTTCACGTATGTGGTGCCATCCAGCCCCTGGTTCCCGCTCGGAAGCGCCATGACGTCCGCCCCGGTCAGGGTTCCCACCACTGTCGTGCCGTTGTAGAAGGTCAGGGTATTGTAGGCATCCACCGAACCCCAGAGGAGGCCGAGGTACCGCTCCGCGGCTGGCATCGTCAACGTGACCAGGCCCAGGCCGGTGGCGAGGTAGGTCGACTCATCCGCCCCGACCGAGGGCGAGTTGCCAAAGCCCGCCCCGTTGAGCCCGCTCAGGTAGGGCGCCGCATACCGCCCGCTCACGGACCCCTGGACGGCCTGCCCGTCCGGCGTGAACGACACACCGATCCCGCTCGCGAGGTTGCCGCCGCCGCCACCGAGGCCCAGTAGATCGAAATTCTCGTGGGACGCGCCGGTCGGTGCGCCGCCGACGGCGGCACCAACGAAGATGATCCCGGCACTGGCGGGGGTGGCCAGCGCCACGGTGACCACGAGCGCCGTTCCCACTGCCGCGATCTTCAGGATTCTGCTCATCGCTACCTCGAGTTGATGGCGTCGCTCACGCGGGACCGCACTGCGGGTGCTCTCGTGCCCACTCGGAGCGCGGCCCTTTGGGTCCCAGCTGGAGCAACTAGGGTGCCAAACCCGGCAATTCGTCGAATAGCGAATGATCTCGGTCATTGTGCGAGTTGGAATCCCCGAACAGGCAGAGGAAGTCAGCCCACGAGACCACTAAAGACACGATAGTCAGCGTACTTCTTGCCGCGCGCTCCGCTCCGTGGTGTGCATCGAGGCGACGCGGACGGTGACCACACCACCCGCGAGCCCCGGTTCTTCATCGCCTGCCTGCCTCCCGACGCCGCGCACCCCTCGCGCAGATCGTCCGCACCCACTGGGCGAGGGAAGACCCCGGGGGAACCTGCGAAACCAGCGCGAAACCAGCGCCGCGGAACCAGCGCCATTGACGCCGCTCGACCGTGGCGATACAGTAATGTCCCTGCTGAGCGGACTATTTTCGGCCGATAGGTTGAAAAGAGGGGTTCGGGGGGGGCGGGCAACGGATTCCAACGTGATACACGTCGAAGCAGACAGCGAACAACTCATCGGGCGCAGCCGGGCCATCAACGACCTCCGCGATGAGCTTTCGTACGCCGCCCGGTCGGACGCCAAGATCCTGATCACCGGCGAGAGCGGCGTCGGCAAGGAGATCCTGGCCCGCCTGATTCACCGGCACAGCAACCGCGCGCGCGCCCAGCTGGTCACGATCAACTGCGCGGGCCTGCCCGACTCGCTGCTCGAGTCGGAGCTGTTCGGCCACGTGCGGGGCTCGTTCACCGGCGCCTACCGCGACAAGCCGGGGCTGCTCGAGACGGCGCACAGCGGCACCATCTTCATGGACGAAGTGGGGGAGATGAGCCTGCGGATGCAGGCGCTGCTCCTGCGCTTCCTCGAGAGCGGCGAGATCCAGCGCGTGGGCGCCGAGCGGGCGCAGGCGCGCGTCAACGTCCGCGTGATCGCGGCGACCAACCGCAACCTCACCGACCGCATCGCGACGAAGGACTTCCGCGAGGACCTCTACTATCGGCTCAACGTCATCCACCTCACGGTGCCCCCGCTGCGCGAGCGCCGCGAGGACGTCGAAGAGCTGCTCACGCACTTCATCGCGCTCTACAGCCAGCGCCACGCCGTGCCGGTCCCGACGCTCGCGCCCGAGGCGCTGCAGCACCTGATCGGCTACAACTGGCCGGGCAACGTGCGCGAGCTGCGCAACTTCGTCGAGCGCCTGGTGCTGCGCGCCCGCACCGGCATGATCACGCCGGCCGAACTGCCGATGGAGATTATCCCGCCGCCGCAGGCGCCCGTGCGCGAGCCGGTGCGCGGCGCGGCCATCGACCGGATGTACGACCGGATGGTGAACGGCCGCGAATCGTTCTGGACCGTGGTCTACGAGCCGTTCATGGCGCGCGACATGACGCGCGACGACCTGCGCGCGCTCATCAGCCGCGGCCTCGAGCAGACGCGCGGCAGCTACCGCATTCTCGTGCAGATGTTCAACATGCCCGAGGCCGACTACAAGCGCTTCCTGAACTTCCTCCGCAAGCACGACTGCCAGATGCCGTTCCAGAAATTCCGCAACCTGTCGTCGCGCGAACCGGGCGAGGCCGAGCCGCTGGGAACGGGCGACCGCCGCGGGGCCCAGGCATGAGCCCGCTCAAGCGCGTCTTCGTCGTGGACGACGACCGGCAGGTGCTGAAGTTCCTGGCGGAGATCCTGCAGGATGGGGGCTACGACACCGTGGCGTGCGAGCGCTACCAGGACGCGAAGGCGCTGCTGGCGGCCTCGCGCCCCGACCTCCTGCTCACCGACATCCGCCTCGGCGCCTACAACGGCCTGCAGCTGGGCATCTTCGCGCGCGACCACCACCCCGGCCTCCCCGTCGTCGTGCTCACGGGCTACGAAGACCCGAACCTTCGCGAAGAGGCGGTGCGGTCGGGCGCCGTCTTCCTGGTGAAGCCCGTCATGCGCGCGACGCTCCTCGACACCATCGCCAAGGCCATCGCAGCCGACCCCGGCGCGAAGCCGTAGCGGCTGTCGCAGAGCGGCGGCCGGCCGCGGGCCGCGGGCCGCACGAGAGCCGCCGGGCGCCGTTGCCTGCGTCGCAGAGCGGTGGCCGGCCACACGAGCCGTCGGGCGCCGTTGCCCGCGTCGCAGAGCGGCGGCCGCCCGCGGGCCGCTCGCTCCACGGCTCCGGTCGGCGGCGCCGGCAGAAAGCCGTCCTCGGCTGTCGTCGGCCGAGAACCGCCGGGGTCGCCCGGTCTGATTCGTGTGCGTGATCGGGCTCAACCCGGCTCCTCCCCAGCGCCTGCGGCGGCGTTTTGCCGTCTGACGCTCGACACGGCTTGCCGACAGTCGCCGTTTCGCGAGTCGTCCCGCGTCCGTCCGCCGCCTATGGGACGGGCAGCGGCCGCTTCCCGCCGGCGGGTGTCGGGGGATGCCCGACTGAGCGAACATGCGAGCAGTGCCGACGGTCGAATGCAGAACCGCGCACCGCAAGTCGGGACTTGCCCGGAGGCTCTCTTGGCCATGCCGACTGGCTCACGCGAATTCGACCGAATGAGGATGCGCGGGTTCGGCACTGTCGAGCGTGAGCGAAGGAGGGCGCCCCCGGCGCCCGACGGCTCTCAGCGGCCGTTTCGCGAGCCGCCCGCGACCGGCCGCCGCTCGCCGGACATTAATGTGCGGACGTATGGACGTCTGTCTGGCCATCCCGCCAGGGTGGTCCCAACTCGAGTCCCTGATCCCTGATCCCCGATCCCCGATCCCTGATCCCCGATCCCTCGTCCGTGTTACATCACGTCCAGCGGGTCGAACTCCGGGTCCGGCGCGTTGGCGGGGCCGATCACCGACGACGACCGGTGCGGGGCGGGTTCCACTTCCCACAGGTTGAGATCGTACGGCGCGGCCAGGCGACGGCCGTCGGCCGCGAAGACGACGCGGACGCGCGGGCGGTGCGGGTCGCCCGAGAAGGGCCGCAGCACGATCGCGCACGCGCCCGAGTTCAGGCGCACCAGCGAGCCGACAGGGTAGAGGCCCATCAGCTGCACGAAGCGCCGCACCAGGCGCTGCTCGAACTCCCGCCCTTCGCTGCTCTTGAGCACCGCGAGCACGCGGTCGGCGGGGAACGCTTCCTGGTATTGCCGCTTCGATCGCATCGCGTCGTAGACGTCGGCGATCGTGCAGAGCATCGTGGCCAGGTTCAGCGCCGGCCGCTTCACGCCGATCGGATAGCCGCTGCCGTCCAGGCGCAGGTGGTGCTCGAACGCCACGACGGCGGCCAGCGGCGTGAGGTCCTTCGTCTTGCGGAGGAGCTCCGCGCCCTCCACCGGGTGCCGGCGCATGATCACCGTCTCCCGGTCGTCGAGCTTGCCCGGCTTCGACAGGATCTCGGGCGGCGTGCGCACCTTGCCGATGTCGTGCAGCAGGCCGGCCACGCCGAACTCGCGCAGCAGCGTGCCGTCGATGCCCAGCCCCCGCGCCTGCACCATCGTCAGGATCGACACGTTCACCAGGTGCGTGAACGTGTAGGTGTCGGCGTTGCGCATCGTCGTCAGCGCCACCAGCGCGTTGCGGTTCTGGCTGACCGCCTGCGCCAGTTCGTCCACGACCGACCGCACTTCCGCGCCCTTGGCCACGCCGTCCGTCTGCGCGTTCTCCCACACCATCCTCATCGTGGAGGACGCCTGCGTGTACAGCTTGCGGATGGTGGCCATGTCGGCCAGGCTCGCCTGCGTACGCTGCTCGAGGCGGACCAGCCCGATGCGGACGTGCGGCAGCTCCGGGAACGGGCTCTCGTCGGCCTCGCCGGCCGACTGGAGCCGCAGGCACAGGGCGTCCACGCTGGCCGCCAGCTCTTCGAGCGTCACGCCCTTGTCGAGCGTCACGCGTTCGACGCCGCGCGACTTCAGCTTCGCCAGCAGCTCGCCCAGCGTGTTCGCGGCGCGCGGGATCGGCAGGTCGGCAATCACCACCTCGTCGGCCAGCAGCGCGATGGAGACGCTCGGGAGCTCCTCGAGGATCCGCTGGGCCGCTTCGCAGAGCGAGGCGACGTTGCGGAGGACCAGCGGGTGCCCCGGGGCGTAGAGCTGCGCCCCGCGGAGCGCGGCGCCGAAGCGCCGCAGCAGCTCCTCCATCAACGCCTGCCGACGAAGTGGACGGTCCGTCATTGGCTCACCATTCCGACTTGCGCCCTTCGACTCCGCTCAGGGCGCCCCGAGCAACGTCGAGGGGCGACCTGCGACGTGCGGCTTGCGGCCGTATCCCACTGAATCCCGAATCCCGACTCCCGAATCCTACTTAATGAACCGCCGCGCCGCCGCGCGAACGCCGAACGTGCCGTTCTCGGCCGCGTCGCGCAGCGCCTCGCGCGCCTCGGGCAGCTTGATCTGCGCCAGCGCCGCCGCCGCTTCCGCCCGCACCTCGCGCGTCCGCATCGGCGCCCACCACTGTCCCTTCCGCAGCACCTCGGCGAGCGCCGCCACGGCCTCGGGGCCGCCGAGCAGCCCGAGCCGGCCGATCGACCGGAGGTAGACCTCGCGTGCGGGCCCGGTGCACGCCAGGTGTCGAACCAGGTGGCAGAACAGCGGCCCGGTCTTGTGATCGTGCGTCGAGACCAGCTCCTCGATCAGCGCCTTCCGGCCCTGGAGCTTGTTGTTGCGCAGCATCCGCGTGAGCAGATCGAACGACTCGTCGAAGCCGAAGCCGATCAACGCCCGGGCGGCCTCGCGCTGCACCGCGGGCTCGGGGTCGTTCACGAGGATCTCGAGATCCGGCAGCGACTCGGGGCCGCCGAACGACCGCAGCAGCTGCACCGCCGTGCGGCGGACGCTGGGGTTGGGCGATTGGCGCAGCTGGTCCACCGAGCTCTTGCCGTGCTCGCCGAACATCATGAACAGCTCGGTGAGCCGCTGCCGCGCCCGGGCGCGCGCCTCGGTCACCAGCGTGTCGGCCAGCTTCGGCACCAGGCCCGGCCCGAGCGCCGCGAACAGCGCCTTCACCTGCTCGAACTCGTCGTCGCGCACCGCGTTGAGGTGGACCGCCGCGTGCGACATGAACGGGCCCGCGACGATCTGGTCCAGCGCCCGCGCCAGCTGCGCCTGCACCCCGGGCGACGTCGCCTGGTCGCCGAAGGCGATCAGCGATTCCACGAGCTTCCGCGCGCCCTCGAAGTCGCCGAGGATGACCAGTTCCTCCACCTGGCCCGACACCAGCTGCAGCAGCTCCTCGCGGTTGCCGGCATCCGTCTCGAGGACGAGCAGGTCGGCCAGCAGCTGCAGGTCCCAGCTCCTGATCGCGGCGTCGCTCACCGTCGTCAACCACCCGACGACGCGCTCGGGAGGGTCGTCGAAGAGGTGCTCGGAGTCGCCGGCGCGGGCCTGCGCGGACGAGAGCTCGCGGTTGTAGGTGTCCGACACCCAGTCCTTGTCGGAGTAGGAGAGGAGGATGCGCTCCACGGTGTTCCACAGGCGCGGGAAGCTCGCCTCCTCGCCCATCGGCGACGTGGCCAGTTCCTGGTGCGCCAGGCTGACGGCGGCTTCCTGCCGGGCCGGGGTGGCGGCGAGGGCGCGGAACGCGTCGGCGAGCCGCGCGGTGCACGCGCGTTCGCGCGCGACGGAGCGGGCGATGAACTGGGCGATGGTCGTCTCGGTGACGCGGCTGGTGATCTCCTTGATCAGTTTCGCGTGATCGCTGGCGTCGTCCTGACCCTCCTCCACCAGCTCCATCACGAAGTCGGGCGACAATCGCGAGATGGCCGACGCCATGTTGTCGAAGATCGTCGGCAGGCGCGCCGGCTCCTGGCGGCCGATGTAGTCGGCGATGTCGCGCAGCGCGCGCAGCAGCGCCGCGGCCAGCTCGGGGATGCTGTGCCCGCCGGGGTGGTCCTCCGTGCGCTCGAAGAAGTCGGCGAGGCGGGAGGGGTCGCGGGCGATTTCGCCCAGCAGCCGCAGCGTCTCGTCGTCGAGGTCCAGCGAGTCCTTCTGCAGGCAGTGGGCGATGATCGAGTCCCACGTGGCCAGCCAGCCCGAGTCGCGGTCCTTGATGAGGCCCGAGTAGTCCAGTTCGGTGATCTCGATGCCCACGCCGCCGGCGGTGGTCAGCGCGCGGGCGATGCCGCCGTGCGCGCGCAGGTGCACCGGGTCGCGGCCGAGCAGTTCCAGGAACGTCCGCCAGGCCGGTTCCTCGACGTCCGGCTGGACCGTGATCTCGGCGACCATGTGGTCGTGCAGCAGCGCGGCCAGTTCGGCCAGGCCGGCGTCGGGGCGGGCGGCGACGCGGCCGCCCACCAGCAGGTTGTCGGGGAGGACGACGACCGAGAGCGGGCCCGAGGCGGTGGCGGCCTCGGCGGCGGCGGCCAGGCGCTGCAGGGCCTCGCCGATGGCCGGGTGCTCGGGCGGGTAGAGCGCGACCGCCCGCGCGGCACCCTTGCACGCGCGCGCAAACGCCATCAGCCGCGTGGCGGCCTCGGGCGAAAGCGGTGTCGAGGGGGTCTCTACCATCGGGCGTAGCTCTGCACAGGGTTTATCGGACGAACCGGCAGGATTCAGGAGTCGGGGGGCAGGATTCGGGGGGGACCACCGACTGCTGAATCCGACTCCTGGATGCGCACGCACTCGATCGCCCGGCCTGTCGTTGGTTTTGGCGCGGGCGCCCGGAGCGCCCGTTCAGTTACAATACGCCTGTGGACCCCAGCGCCGCCGCCTCGCGATCCGCCCGGATGGTGGTCCGGAAGTTCGCGTCGGCCGACGAAGCCGATCGACACGACGTCGAATACTGGCTCTCCATCCCCGCGCCCGAACGGCTGCTCCAGGTCTGGCGCCTCAGCGTGGACCTCTGGCGGTGGCGAGGCGAGTTCCGCGATGAACCAGACGTCTTGAACGGCCAAAGCCGAGCCCGCGTTCAAGACGTCTCGAGCCCCGCTTCGCGGGGCCAGCCAACAGCGTTTCCGGTTCTACCGAGGCAGGCCCCGGTTCGGTATGAGGCCAGCCTCGCTAGAACTGTCGATCCGTTGCGAGCGTTCGTCGCCCATGACGTGCGGTTTCTGATCGTCGGTGCCTACGCGCTGGCCGTGCACGGCCGGCCGAGGGCCACTGGCGACCTGGACGTCTGGGTGGACGCCACGCCCGAGAACGCGCGGCGGATCGTCCGCGCGCTGGCGGCGTTCGGCGCGCCGATGGACCAGGTGTCCGAAGCCGACTTCTCGAGCCCCGGCGTCGTCCTCCAACTCGGCGTCGCGCCCGGACGCATCGACATCCTGACGGCGCTGACCGGCCTCGCGTTCGAGGACGCGTGGCCCGGACGGGTGCGCGAGGTGGTTGGGGAGTTGTCGGTGGACTTCATCGGCCGCGAGGCGTTTCTCAGGAACAAGCGCGCGACGGGGCGCCCGAAGGACCTGGGCGACATCGAAGGCCTCGAGTAACTGGCCCGGTTGCGCTGGCCAGCCTGCCCGACGCGTGGCAGGCGCAGCCGACGCGGCAGGTGCAGCTGTCTAGACGCTCGAATTAGGAATCGAGCGGGAGCTGGCGGATGCCCGCAAGCATCGCCTCGATCCGGGCGATGCGTTCGGCAACGACCGTGGCGCTGATCCGGGAGGGTGTCATCGCTCCACCGCCAGCAGCCGCGCGCGTCGCTCGCGCTCGAACGGCGCCAGGTCGCCAGCGCGGCGGAGCACGAACAGCTGGTAGTTCGCCTCGCGCACGCTGTCGCGGGCGAAGAGCAGCTCCCCGGACACGGCAGCGAGGGCCAGGAACGGCGGCGCGTCGGGCAGAACCACCAGGTCCACGCGCGGCGCGGGGAAGACGTCTTCGAAGGCCGCGGTCATCGCCACCTTGTCGTCGAGGCTCCACGATTGGCCCGCCTCGGGCAGCACGGCCAGGTCGAGGTCCGACTGGCAGCCTGTCGCGAACCCGCCGTCACCCTCCACGTGGGCCAGCGCCTCGCGTGCTCGACTCCCGAAAGCGTAGACGATCTCGACGCCGGTACTGACGCGCGACGCCCGCCACGCGGCCGCGGACGTTCGATCGGAAGGTCGGAGCCCCAGGCGCCGATCGGTCGCCAGGTTGGGAAGCCACGGGGGCGGGCGGGTCGCCGGGCGCCGCAAGGTGCGCGGCGGCGGCCTCGAGGCCGTCGGCAAGACGTTCGATGTCGCCCAGGTGTTGCCGGAGGATCGCGAAGAGCTCGTCTGGCGTGACGGCGTCGTAGTGGTGCATCAGCCGGTTGCGGTAGCCGGCAATCCGGGTGAACTGGTCTCCGCCAGCCTGGGGCGTCACCAGGCCTTGTTCCAGCGCCAGGCGCGCGACCTCACGATATTCGAGCCCGCCCCGTCCGTGCGCCTTGGCCAGCAGGTGCCGTGCGGTGTCGAACAGCGCCTCCATCGCGCGCCGGAGGAGCGCGTCCGCCGACCAGATGTTCCGGCGGTCGCCCGTGAACTCCTCCAACGAGGCCTGCGGCAACTGGCGGAGTTCGGCCAGCGCCGCGCGCACCATGTCGATACGCTCGCTCACAATCTTCAGATCGATGGCGCCGCGCGTCACGACGTGGCCACCCCGAAGCGTTCGCGTTCGATCGCGCGCTGGATGGGCAGCAGTTCCGCCGCGCGCCTCATGATCAGCAGTTCGTGCCGATCCGCGTCTCCAGGGTTGGCGGCGAACAACCGATGTCCGTCAATCGCCCGGAACTGGAACAAGGCGTCCACCGCGGCGAGGGGCACGACGTCGAGTCTCAGTGGGGCGAAGACGTCCTCGAGATCGATCTGGAGGCCGGGCAACTCGGCGATCCCGTTCACGCCCGCCTCGAAGAACACGCCGACATCGAGGTCCGAGCCCTGGCCCGCGACCCGTTCACCAGCCAGCACTCGTGGTCCGTCATCGGCTCGCGAGCCAAAGGCGTACAGCGCGTCAACGCCGTGGCCGCGACACGCGCGTTCCAAGTGTCCATCCACCGTCGAATTGTAACACCCTGTTTGGCAGAACCATGCAACAGGGGCGTGTCGTTCATCGGCACGGGGACGCCGCCGAAGGAGCTTGCCTGTGCGCATCTCATCTCGAATCCGAATCGCACTCATCGTGGCGCTGATCGCGGCGGCGGCCTCCGGGTGCTCGAGGAGCGCCCAGGATTACGTCAATCGCGGCGACGCGGCGCTGAAGGCGGGGAAGATCGACGCGGCGGTGCTGGAGTACCGGAACGCCGTAGGGAAGGACCCGATGTTCGCGCCGGCGCGCGCCTGCGCGGACGAGAGCTCGCGGTTGTAGGTGTCCGACACCCAGGCCTTGTCGGCTCGCCTCCTCGCCCATCGGCGAGCCGGCCAGCTCCTGGTGCGCCAGGCTGACGGCGGCTTCCTGCCGGGCCGGCGTGGCGGCGAGGGCGCGGAACGCGTCCGCGAGCCGCGCGGTGCACGCGCGTTCGCGCGCCACGGAGCGGGCGATGAACTGGGCGATCGTCGTCTCGGTGACGCGCGGCTGGAGATCTCCTTGATCAGGCCCGCGTGGGCGCTGCCGTCGTCCTGGCCTTCCTCCACCAACTCCATCACGAAGTCGGGCGACAACCGCGACATGGCCGACGCCATGTTGTCGAAGATCGTCGGCAGGCGCGCCGGCTCCTGGCTGCCGATGTAGCCGGCGATGTCGCGCAGCGCGCGCAGCAGCGCCGCGGCAAGCTCGGGGATGCTGTGCCCGCCGGGGTGCTCCTCGGTGCGCTCGAACGGCACCCGCGTACAAACGAAGGGCCGGATCGCTCCGGCCCTGGAAGGACATTCTGTACGAAACGCGGCAGCTTAGCCCCAATGCCTTTCGGAAATTGCTGAGACGCTCATACGACCGTGAACTCAAGAGGCGCTTCGACGGACGTGTTCTTCATCAATCGCGGCCAGCCGGTGACCGGCTGCCGCACGGCCCGTGGACATGAACGCGGTCGACGTGCCGGCGTGATGTGGTGCCGCATCCGTGCATACATCTGCGTGAGGATGTACTGCGTCTGTCGCTCGGTCAGGACCGGAGCGGCCACATCCAGCGTGAACCACATGGCTTCGACGACCGGGAGCATCTTCGCGAAACTCACGCGCAGCACCGGCACTTTCCCGTCGGCTGCGCGGGTGCGTTCGACGGCGAGCAGGGCGCTGGCGAGCACGATCGCGGCGATCTCCTGGGCGGCCGTCTCGACGGTATGACTCTGCAGCAAGTCGGTCCGCCGCAGGTGCCGCTTCACTTCGCGAAAATACAGCTCGTGCTCCCACCGCTGCGCGTACAGCCGTGCGAGATCCAGCGCCGGGGCCGTCCGCGCGTCGGTGAGGCTCGTCCACAACCGCAGCGTCGTGGGCCGGGCGCCGGGCCGGCCGACCTGCACCCGAATTTCGCGTACCGTCAGCGTGGTGGCGTCCGGCGTCACCCGATAGCGGGGCGTGACCGCCACGGTTACCAGGCGGCTGCCATCGCGCAACCGCTTCACGACGCGCGCCTTGACGGACATCTGCGCCCGGACCAGGAAGTGGCTGCCGACACGCTCGCACGCCGCCTGGAGCGGCGCGGTGAACGCGCCGCAACCATACAGCCGGTCCGCGAGGACCAGCGCGCGCGGCGGGATGTGGCTCAGCAGGGTCAGGGCCAGCGCCCACTCGGACTCGCCGTCGCGCCCAATCGCCGCGGCCACCGGGTTGTGGAGGCCGAGCTCGAGCAGCACGGCGGTCGGCAGCTTCGCGAACGCCGCGCGGCCTCGGCGTGTGCGCGCCTTGCGGACCGCCGAGGTGATCTGCGGCGTATTGGTGAGACTCCATTGCGTCCCATCGAGGGCCGTCAAGCGCCACCCGTTCCAGAACGCCTCCGGCTCGCGACGCCGCGTGGCCCGCGGGCGCAACATGCGGCGCATCAACTCCGTGAAGATCTCCCACGGCAGCCGCGCGCGTCGGTCCGCCAGCGAACTGTCGGCCAGCGACGCCTCGAACAACTCCGCAAAGTGCTCGCCCAATGTGCCCGGCCCTTTCATCACGTGAAAGGTAAGGGCGGGCAACACCTGGGTCAATGGAACGCGTGGCTTGCGTCCGCGTCGGGGCGGCAACGACGGCGTGTCGCCGTCGAGCAACCGGTCCCACGCGCCAAGGAATCCGGCGGGCGGCGCCGACGCGTCGATCGCTTCGCGCCGATCTCGACGCCGTCGTGTCTGGGGAGGATGTCGCATCCCCAGGATAAATACCGATCTCGTCGGAAAAGTACAAGTGTAAAAAGTACACGGGGAAATTCACGACGCCGAATTTCCGAAAGGCATTGAGCTTAGCCCCGGAGTCTCCTGAGGGCCGCCAAGCCCGCCAGCGCGCCGCCGAGCAGCATCAGAGTTGCACCGCCGTCTGGAACCACACTGCCCTCGTATTTGATGCCGAACGGGTTGCTGTTGTTGTCCCCGAAGAAGGTGGGGTTAGGGTAGGTCGTTGCGGTCCCGATCTGGTATGCGCGGATCTCAAGCGTGTGATCGCCGGTGAACAACAGGTCGAAACTGCCAAGCGAGTACTCATTGGCTGAACAGGAGGTCGGATCGGTCTCGCAGACGCTCTGGGCCCACGTATGCGCCGTGGGGACCCACGCTCCGCCGTCGACCCGCATGAAGGCTGTGTCGTCGGCCCACAGCTTCATGATCAAGGTCTGACCCTCGTTGGCGGCGAATGTGCGGGTGAAGAGAACGATCGCCTGCCGTTGGTCCGCGGGGTCCGAGGCGACGATCGGCGTGTTGTAGGTTGGCGCGAGAATGTTGTCCGGTCCGATACCTGTCGGCGCGTAGGAGATCCACCCGCCGCCAGGAGCCCATGCCGAGTGGGGAGTGATCGAAACCGCCGTCCCTGTGTCTCCCTTGGCGGCGGTGAACGACCCATTTGTGAGGCTGACAAGCGCGGGAGCCGGGATTCGGTGCGACCAACTGACTCCCGAATCCTGACTCCTGAATCCTGACTCCTGAATCGTGCTGCTCCTGACTCCCGAATCCTGACTCCTGAATCCTGACGTATACTTCGCCCTTATGCGTGCCACGGACATCATCCGCGCCAAGCGGGACGGCGCGGCGCTCTCCCGAGAGGCCATCGAGTCGTTCGTCGCCGGCGTCACCGACGGTTCCTTCCCCGATTACCAGGCCTCCGCGCTCCTCATGGCGATTGTCCTCAAGGGGATGACGGCCGAAGAGACGGCCTGGCTGACCAGCGCCATGGTGCGGTCGGGGATCAAGGTGGACCTGTCGGCCATTCCCGGCGTGAAGGTGGACAAGCACAGCACGGGCGGCGTGGGCGACAAATCTTCGCTGATCCTCGCCCCGCTGGCGGCGGCGTGCGGGGTGAAGGTGCCGATGATGTCGGGCCGCGGCCTCGGCCACACCGGCGGCACCCTCGACAAGCTGCAGTCGATTGCCGGCTTTCGCGTGGACCTCTCCCTCGACGAGCTGAAGGCGGCGCTCCGAAAGACCGGCGTGGCGATGCTCGGCCAGACCGCCCAGATTGCGCCCGCCGACAAGAAGCTCTACGCGCTGCGCGACGTGACCGGCACCGTCGAGAGCATCCCGCTCATCACCGCCTCGATCATGAGCAAGAAGATCGCCGAGGGGATTGACGCGCTGGTGCTCGACGTCAAGACGGGCCGCGGCGCGTTCATGAAGACGGTGGACGACTCGCGCAAACTGGCCCGGTCGCTCGTGGACACCGGGAACCTCTCGGGCGTGAAGACCGAGGCGTTCATCACCGCGATGGACGCGCCGCTGGGCCACGCGGTGGGCAACGCGCTCGAGGTGATCGAGTGCGTCGAGACGCTGAAGGGGCGCGGTCCGAAAGACCTCGAGGCCCTGTCGGTGCTGCTCGCCGCGCGGATGGTCCTGGCGGCCGGCCTCGCGGCGACCTCCGAGGACGCCGACGCGCAGGTGCGCCGCGCGCTCGCGTCGGGCGCGGGCGTGGAGAAGTGGCGCGAGATCGTCGCGCAGCAGGGCGGCGACCCGCGCACCGTGGACGACTACGGCCTGATGCCCTCGGTCCCGAACCGCCACATCGTCCGCGCTTCGCGTTCTGGCTACCTGTCCGTGCTGGATGCGGAACTCGTCGGCCGCGCGAGCCTCGCGCTCGGCGCCGGGCGCAGCAAGGTGGACGACGTGGTGGACCCGGCGGTGGGGGTGATCGTGAAGGCGCATCCGGGAGAGCGGCTGAACGCCGGCGACCCGATCGTCGAGCTGCACTACCGGCGCGAGGCGGACCTGGCCCCGGCGACCGAGCTCCTCGCGCGCGCGATCGAGATCGGCGACGAGCCGCCGACGCTGCTTCCGTTGGTCATCGAGGAAGTGAGGTAACCGCGGGTGGCCCGGTTCACCGCTGTGCCGCGGGCCCATCGCCGGACGAGCCGCTTCGGAGCAGGCCGCGTCACGGTGCCGAAAACCGACGAGCGCGTGCGCTTCTCGGCGGGGTCCCCGACGCGGCAGCCGCGTTGGGGTGCCTTTCCCGGGCGCAGCGCGTAGCGGTCAGCCCAGCGCGGTTAGCGCAAGCCCGATTCCGAGAGCCGCCCCTCGACCGTGCTCGGGGCGATCCTGAGCGAGCGAAGCGAGTCGAAGGGACCGGAAACCGGCGCACCGCGAGGAGGTTTACCGGCCTGCGGAGGCGGGTCGGGAGGCGGTGGGGCCGCGGTGCAGCGGTGGCTCCGGCACCGACACGAACCCCCACGCCCGCGAGACGAGTAGGCCGAACCGGCACTGCTGTCGAGGAGAACGCGTGAATTCAACCGACTCGAAACCTGTGGCCCCGGCCGCTTCCCGCCGGATCGAGTTCCTCATCGTCGGCGCCGCGATCGTCATCGCCGTCGTCGCCGCCCTCCTCGCCAAGTTCGGGGGCATGCCCCGCGTGCAGGCGGTGGTCGGCCTGGTGGTGATCCTCGGGATCGCCTACCTGATGTCCAGCAACCGGCGCGCGATCGACCTGAAGACCGTCGCGTGGGGCCTCGGCCTGCAGATCCTCTTCGCGCTCGGCGTCCTGAAGACCAACGCGGGCTCGGTGATCTTCCAGAAGGCGAGCGACGGCATCACGCAGCTGCTGGCGTTTGCCGACGTCGGCTCGTCGTTCGTCTTCGGGCCGCTCGGCGACAAGAAGGCGTGGCCGAAGATCATGACCACCGTCCTCGGGCCCGACGGCGCGCAGTACGGGACGATCTTCGCCTTCCAGGTGCTGCCGACCATCATCTTCATCGCGGCGCTCTTCGCCATCCTCTACTACTTCGGCGTCATGCAGCTGGTCGTGCGCGGGTTCGCGTACCTGATGCGCCGCGTGATGAAGGCGAGCGGGGCCGAGTCGCTGAACGTCGCCGCGAGCATCTTCATGGGGCAGACCGAGGCGCCGCTGACCATCCGTCCCTACCTGCCCGAGATGACGCAGTCCGAGCTGATGACGGTGATGACGTCGGGGATGGCGCACATCTCCGGCGGCATCATGGCGGCCTACATCCTGTTCGGCATCGAGGCCAAGCACCTGCTGACGGCGGTCATCATGACCGCGCCGGGCACGCTGATGATGGCCAAGATGTTCGTTCCCGAGACCGACTCGCCCAAGACGATGGGGACGGTGAAGCTGGACGTGCCGAGGACCGACGTGAACGTGATCGACGCGGCGGGGCGCGGCACCGGCGAGGGCCTGCACCTGGCGCTGAACGTCGGCGCGATGCTCATCTCGTTCCTCGCGCTGGTCGCGCTGGTCAACGCGTGCCTCGGCCTGGTTGGGCTGACCTTGCAGCAGATTCTCGGGTGGGCGTTCGCGCCGGTGGCGTGGTCGATGGGCGTGCCCTGGAAGGACTCGCAGATCATCGGCAACCTGCTCGGCACGCGCATGGTGCTGAACGAGTTCGTCGCGTATTCGGAACTCGGCAAGTACTCGGGGGCGACGGCGCTGCACGCGGCCGGCCCGCTGTTCGGGCAGATCGACATGAAGTCGTTCACCATCGCCACGTTCGCGCTGTGCGGCTTCGCCAACTTCAGCTCGATCGGCATCCAGATCGGCGGCATCGGCGCGCTGGCGCCGAACCGCCGCCACGACCTGGCGCGCCTCGGCTTCCGCGCGATGCTGGCCGGCACGCTGGCGAACTTCGTGACCGCGACCATTGCGGGGTTCTTGCTGTAACTCGAGAACTGGAGAACTGGGAAACTGGGCAACTGGGCAACTGGGCAACTGGGCAACTGGATAACTGGGCAACTGGGAGACTGGAGGACTGGGCAACTGGGCAACTGGGTAACTGGGCAACTGGACAACCGGGTAACTGGGGCAAGTCGCGCGCCAACTGTTCTGCCACGCGGTACTGCAGCGGCGTCAGTTGTGCAGTTGCGCGGTCACGCAATTGCGCAGTTGTGCCGTCACTCAGTTCCCCAGCTCTCCAGTTCTTCAGTTATCCAGTTCAGTTATCCAGTTATCCAGTTATCCAGTTATCCAGTTATCCAGTTCTTCAGTTATCCAGTTATCTGCGCATGGAGTCATCATGTCCACCTACTACGATCAGGTCTCCGAAGCTGCCGAGTACCTGCGCCGGGCGCTGGGGGGTGTTCCCGAACTCGCCGTCGTCCTGGGCTCGGGGCTCGGCGATTTCGCCGGCCGCGTGAACGCGGCGACGACGATCCCCTACCTCCAGATCCCGAACTGGCCGCCGTCGGGCGTCGTGGGCCACGCCGGCAAGCTGGTGGCAGGGGAGTTGTGCGGCAAGCAGATCGCGGTGCTCTCCGGGCGCGCGCACTTCTACGAAGGGCACCCGCTGCCGCGATCCACGTTCTCGGTCCGCGTCCTCGGCCTGCTCGGCGTGAAGACCGTCATCCTCACCAACGCCGCGGGCGGCATCAACACCTCGTTCGAGTCGGGCGCGCTGATGGTGATCGACGACCACATCAACCTGTTCGGCACCAACCCGCTGATCGGGCCCAACGACGAGCGCTTCGGGCCCCGCTTCCCCGACATGACCGACGCGTACTCGAAGCGGCTGCGCGGGCTGGCCGACGTGGTGGCGGCGGCGAGAGGCATTGCGGTGGCGCACGGCATCTACGTCGGGCTGCACGGCCCGAGTTACGAAACGCCGGCCGAGATTCGCTACCTCCGGTCGATCGGCGCCGACGCGGTGGGCATGTCCACCGTGCCCGAAACCATCGTCGCGCGCCACATGGGCCTCGAGGTGCTGGCGATTTCGTGCATCACGAACATGGCCGCCGGCGTGCTGGACCAGCCGCTGAACCACGCGGAAGTCATGGCAACGGCCACGCGGGTGAAGGATCAATTCATCTCGCTGCTCGAAGGCGTCGTCACGGCGCTGTAGTCGGAACTGCGGTACTGGCCACCACCGCCCGCGCCGACAGTGTATTTCGAGCTCGGCCGCACAGGACGTTCGTTGCCTTGCGCTAAGGCGGCGCCGCGGACGTCTTCCGATTCGGCAGCAGTCACCTTTTCGGGCTGTCCAATTGTGAACAGCGAGCGCCCCGGCGGCCAGTCAAAATGGACACGTCAGGGTCCCTTTCCCAGCCGGCGGACGTTGGCGCCCAGGGGCCCGGCGGGATTTCCGGACATGGAAGAAGCCACGGCACCGATGACGATTTCGGCGGCCGACGAGGGCGCGGCACCCGTCCGGGCGAGGCCCGACTGGTACCCGGCGGTTGCGGCGTTCGCGCGAGCCGATACGCGGCGCGCAACCTGGCAACTGATCGAAACCCTCGTCCCGTACGTCGCCGTCTGGGCGGCGATGGCCTGGCTGGTCCGCAGACATCCGGCCGCGGCCCTCGGGCTGACGGTCCTCGCCGCCGGCCTGACCGTGAGGGTCTTCATCCTCTTTCACGACTGCTGTCACGGCTCGCTGTTTCCGTCGGCCCGGGCCAACCGTGTGGTCGGCTACATCACGGGCCTGCTGACCCTCACCCCGTTCGAGCGGTGGCAGCGCGCGCACGTCCGGCACCACGCGACCGTCGGCGACCTGGACCGGCGCGGGGTCGGCGACGTGTGGACGCTGACGGTCAAGGAGTACCTGGCGGCGTCGCGCCTGCAGCGGTTTTTCTATCGAGCCTTCCGGAATCCGCTGGTGATGTTCGCCATCGGTCCCGTGTTCGTCTTTGTCATCCAGCACCGGTTCTGCCCGCGACACGCGAGCCGCCGCGAGCGATTCAGCGTGCATTTCACCAACGCGGGCGCCGCGGCCCTACTCGCCGGGGCGGTGCTGGCGTTCGGCTTCCGAAACTTCGTCCTGCTGGCGGCGCCCGTTGGACTGCTCGGCGGCGCGGCCGGGATCTGGCTGTTCTACGTGCAGCACCAGTTCGACGACGTCTATTGGAGCCGGCACGAGGCGTGGAACCCGTGGCGCGCGGCCCTGGCCGGCAGTTCGTACTACAAGCTGCCGAAGGTGCTGCAGTGGTTCACCGGCAGCATCGGCCTGCACCACATCCATCACGTCCAGCCGCGCATTCCGAGCTACGCCCTGCAGCAGTGCCAGGACCGCGTGCCGGCGTTCCACGAGGTTCCGCCGCTGACGCTCCGCGGAAGCCTGCGCCTGGTCCGCCTGCGGCTGTGGGACGAGGCGCAGCAACGGATGGTGCGATTCACCGACATCGAGGCGCCCCATCCAGGCGTCCTGTGAGCCATCTGGACGTCCGATGTCGTCGCGCCGCCTGCGAGCCCATTCCGGCGGCCGACCCTGACCAAGAAGGACCGCTCCCCCCGCCCGCATGGTGGACGCGGCAGGTTCGCCCGCGTCGTCCTGAACACGACGAGAGCTGCGTCTGGCCGTACAATGAGGCGCCGGCGCCGTGATGGGTCCCGGTGCCGGTCCCCGCGTGAGAGAATGCCGTTATGACCGACCCTCTGGTTGCCGCCGCGCGTGAGGCCCGCGAGCGGGCGCACGCCCCGTTCTCGCAGTTCAAGGTGGGCGCCGCGCTCGAAACCACCGACGGCCGCGTCATCACCGGCTGCAACATCGAGAACGCCACCTACGGCCTGACCATGTGCGCCGAGCGCGTGGCGGTGTTCAAGGCGGTGTCGGACGGCTTCACCGCGTTCCGCCGCATCGCCGTCGCCGCCGACACCGACGACCCCACGCCGCCGTGCGGCCCGTGCCGCCAGATCCTTTGGGAGTTCGCGGGCGACATCGAGGTCGTCCTCGCGAACCTCCGCGAAGAGAAGGCGCGCTACCGCCTGAGCGACCTCCTGCCGCTGCCGTTCGACGCGCGGTTTCTCAAGAAATAGCCCGTAGGATTCAGGAGCCGGGAGTCGGGAGTCAGTGGGATCCAGGTGGGATTCGGCGGGTCTGCGCCGTCCCGAATCCCGAATCCTGACTCCTGAATCCTGTATGATCGCACCCTATGCTTCCCACCGTCGAGTGGCAGGACGACCTCGTCGTGATGATCGATCAGCGCAAGCTGCCGTCGGCCGAGGTCTACGTCAAGTGCAAGTCGGCCGCCGAGGTGGCAAGGGCCATCAAGACGATGGTGATTCGGGGGGCGCCGGCGATCGGCGTGTCGGCGGCCATGGGCCTGGCGCTCGGCATGAAGAAGAGCAAGGCCACGGGCACCGGCAGGTTCGCGGCCGAGTTCCAGAAGACGTGCGAGCTGCTGGCGTCGACGCGGCCGACCGCCGTCAACCTGTTCTGGGCCATCGACCGGATGAAGCGGTGCTTCGCCGCGGCGGCGCAGGCCGGGGCGTCGGTGGACGAGATCAAGGCGCGCCTCGAGCGCGAAGCGCGCGGCATCCACGACGAAGACGTCGAGATGTGCCGGGCGATCGGGAGGTTCGGCGGCGAGCTCGTGCCGCAGAAGGCGCGCATTCTCACGCACTGCAACGCGGGCGCGCTGGCGACCGCCGGCTACGGGACGGCGCTCGGCGTCGTCCGCGGCGCGGTGGAGATGGGCAAGCAGGTGAGCGTGTTCGCCGACGAGACGCGGCCCTTCCTGCAGGGCGCGCGCCTGACGGCGTGGGAGCTGACGCACGACGGTATCGACACGACCGTCATCACCGACAACATGGCCGGCACTTTCATGCGCCAGGGCCTCATCGACCTCGTCGTCGTGGGCGCCGACCGGATTGCCGCCAACGGCGACGTGGCGAACAAGGTGGGGACGTACGGCGTGGCGGTGCTCGCGAAGGAGCACGGCATCCCGTTCTACGTCGCGGCGCCGAGCTCGACGCTCGACCTGGCGACCGAGAGCGGCGCGGGGATTCCCATCGAGGAGCGGCCGACCCGCGAGGTCACGCACGTGGGGACGACGCGCCTGACACCGGAGGCGGCGAAGATCCGCAACCCCGCGTTCGACGTCACGCCGGCGAGACTGGTGACGGCGATCATCACCGAGCGCGGCGTCTGGCGGGCGCCTTACGAGCAGTCGCTCAGGCAGGCGGTCAGCTAGTCGACGCCTGTCAGGCGACCGGCGCGGAGCTCCGACTGATGTCCAATCCCGACTGACAGGCAGTGCCGACTGACGGGCGACTTCGACTTGTAGAATGCAGATCCTGGGAATCGAGAGCTCGTGCGACGAAACGGCCGCCGCCGTGGTGGCCGAAGTCGATGACGCGGCGCGTCCGTGGCAGATCCGCTCGAGCGTGGTCGCGTCCCAGGTGGACATCCACCGCGAGTGGGGCGGCGTGGTTCCGGAACTCGCGTCGCGGCAGCACGTCCGCGACATCTGCGGGGTCGTCGAGAAGGCGCTGCTCGATGCCGGGATCGACGCGCGGGGGATCGACGCGGTCGCGGTGACGCAGGGGCCTGGGCTGGTTGGCTCGCTGCTGGTGGGCCTGCAGTTCGCGAAGTCGTTTGCGGCGTCCATCGGCAAGCCGCTCGTCCCCGTGCACCACCTCGCGGGCCACATCGAGTCGCTCTTCCTCCACAACGGCCCGCTTCCTCTTCCGTCGGTCGTCCTCGTCGTTTCGGGCGGCCACACGAGCCTGTATCTCGTTCCGGAAGCTGGCGTCTATCGGCTGATCGCGCGCACCCGGGACGATGCGGCGGGCGAGGCGTACGACAAGGTGGCGAAGCTGTTGGGGCTGGGCTACCCGGGCGGGCCGATCATCGACAAGCTGGCGCGCGAGGGCAACGACCGCGCGGTGGCGTTTCCCATGACGCGCATCACGCACCGCGATCGCAACGCGCCCGACCTCGCCGGCCGGCTGGACTTCAGCTTCAGCGGGATCAAGACGGCGGTTTCGCGGTACGTCAAGGGCCGAGGAATTGGGGACGAGGGGCGAGGGACAGGGAACGAGGGACGAGGGACGAGGGACGGGGGACGAGGGGCGAGGCACGAGGGACAGGGGACGGGGGCGGATGCGGCGCCCGCACCGTTCACGCCCGCCGAGATCGCCGACATCTGCGCCAGCTTCCAGCGCGTGGTCGTCGAGACGCTCGTCGATCGGCTGTTCGAGGCCGCCTGGCGCCACGGCGCGAAGAGCGTGGGGATCGCGGGCGGCGTGTCGGCCAACAGCCGGCTGCGCGAGGACGCCGCGGCCCGCGGCGCGGAGCTGAGCCTGCCCGTCTTCCTCCCGACGCTTGCCCTCTCGACCGACAACGCGGCGATGATCGCCGCCGCCGGCCTGCGCCGCTACCGCGCGGGCGTTACCGCCGACTGGAGCCTCAACGCGGACGCGGCGCTGAAGCTGTAGGAACCCTCCGCCTTCACACTCTGGACTCGGTCCGGACCGAGTTGGGGCCCCGCGCGGTCGTCACTCGCAGCCAGGCGGCACTCGCGCGCGGTCGGACGGTTCCAAGGCGGGACAATTCACGTCGGAGCTGTTTTTTCGACATCCGTCGGCGCGACGCAGTTTCTGCCCGGAGAAGCGGTGCAGGGTTTTCAACAGGATTGCGGAATCGCAGGTCTTTTGCGTCGGAAACCCGGCCAGGTCACGTTGCTCCGAAAACAGCTCCGACACCAACCACGCTTTGGACCTTCCAGCCTCTCCGCGACAGCCGCGCCCGAAATATATGTGCTCTGGGGCTTGACAGCTTCCGGACGGTGACCGGCGCAGGGGCGGGACCGCCCGTCAGAACAGCGGAGACGCGGACGACGTTGAGCGTGCGGAGGCGATCGGGTCGCGGGTCGGCATCGGCGTCATCGTGGCGTGCAATCGGGCGGGAGGCGCCAACGGCGTGGGCCCGAAAGTGGCCGCCTATATTGTGTCCATGGCCATGAACACTTCGGAATTCGCTCGGTTGTCCGATGGGGCCCTGGTCGCCGAAGTCGTGCGGTTGGCACACCGCGAACGCGGCGCCACGGCCGACCTCATCGCCTCGCTCGTCGAGTTGGACCAGCGTCGGCTCTACCTGCCCGAGGGTCTCCCGTCCCTCTTCGCGTACTGCACCATGTGTCTGCACCTCTCGGAGCACGCCGCGTATCTCCGCATCGAGGCCGCCCTGGCAACGCGCCGGTTCCCGGTGATTCTCGGACTGCTCGAGGAGGGCGCGCTGACGCTGACCACGGTCGGCCTGCTGCGACCGCACCTGACCGAGGAGAACCATCGTGACGTCCTGGCGGCGGCCAGGCACCTCGGCAAGCGCGCGGTCGAGGAGCTGGCGGCGCGCCTGAGGCCGCGCTCCGACGTTCGACCGTCCATCCGGAAGGTGCCCGGGCCGCGGGTGGCGACGGCGGCCGACACCGCAGGGACGAGCGGCAGCGCGCGGGCGAGCGAAGCGCCGCCACCTGCAGCCGCCATCGTCGAACCGGGTGCCGCACCCGCCCACGTGCAACCGGGACTGGAGGCCGCGCCGCTCCTGGACAACGGGCAGGGCATGGGCGCCGCGCTGCTTAGGGTGCCGCCTGCGCTCGGCGCTCGACCGGCGACGGTCCGAGCTCTCGCGCCTGAGCGTTACCACGTGCAGGTGACCGTGTCCGCGCAAACGCATGCCAAGTTGAGGCACGCGCAGGACCTGCTGCGGCACGTGGTGCCCAACGGTGATCTGGCGCTCATCTTCGATCGTGCGCTGACGCTGCTCGTGGCGGACCTGGAGCGGGCGAAGTTCGCCGCGCGGAAGGAGCGAACCAGGAAGCAGCCGACCGAGCAGCGCGATCGGAAGCGGACAGGCGACTCGAACGTCGCGCCACCATTCCGTCGGGCAGACGCAGGCGCCGGTGCAGGTCGAGCGGGGGCTCCGTCAGCGACCTTCGCAACCGACACCGCGATTCGCGCCAGGCCTTCACTTGTGGCGACGCGGCACCCGAGTGACGGGGTCACGGCCGGAGCACCGCCTCTTCGTTCGCGCCGCATCCCGTCGAAGGTGAAGCGCGCGGTGTGGGAACGGGACGGCGGGCAGTGCGCGTTCGTGGGCGTGGCGGGCCGCTGCCCCGAGCGCGGATTCCTGGAGTACCACCACGAGGTGCCATTTGCGATGGGTGGCGCGGCGACGGTCGCGAACATCTCGCTACGCTGCCGCCGGCACAACGCCCACGAAGTGGAGCGGTTCTTCGGGCCGGTGATCGGCGCGGGCCGAGATCCCATCGAACTCGGTCCGGACCGAGTTGAGGCCCCGCGCGACCGCCACGGGTAGCCGGGGGGCGTCGCGCGCGGCCGGGCGTCACGCGCGGGCCGGACGGCGCTGTGGAAGCTGCCGAACCTGTGGAAGCGCAGAACGCTCCCACAAGGTTCTTGGACCGCGCTCGCCAGCACGCGCGGCCCACGAGCTTCCACAGCGTCATCATCATCTTGTCTGTGGGGAAACCCAACGCCAGGAGCGGGCACACAAACTCGGTCCGGACCGAGTCGAGACCGCTGCCGGCCTACTCTCCCATCACCTTCACCACCACCCGCTTCTTGCGCTGGCCGTCGAACTCGGCGTAGAAGACCTGCTCCCACGGGCCGAGGTCCAGCTTGCCGTTGGTGACCGGCAGGATCACCTGGTGACCGATCAGCGTGCGCTTGAGGTGGGCGTCGGCGTTGTCCTCGCCGGTCTGGTGGTGGTGATAGTTGCGGCCCGACGGCGCCAGCTTCTCGAGCCACTCGCCGAAGTCCTCGATGAGGCCGTCCTCCCAGTCGTTCACGTAGACGCCGGCCGTGATGTGCATCGCCGACACCAGCGCCATCCCCTCGCGCACGCCGCTGCGCCGGACGATGTCCGCGACCTCGTCGGTGATGCGCACCATCTCGCGGCGCTCGCGCGTGTTGAAGAAGAGGTACTCGGTGAGCGTCTTCATGGCGTTTCCTACGCGACGAGGGTCACGGCGCCGCTGGCGAGTTCATAGTAGCCAGCCACCACCTTCAGTTTGCCTTCCTTCACTAGGCCCGACACGACGGTCGATGCCTGGCTCAGGACGGTCGCCTGGATCTTGGCGTTCGCCTTGGTCGCGGCTTCCAGGTTCGGCCCAGCAGAATCGACGGCGGGTTGAATGTGCGGGAAGAGCGCGCTGATTTGACCGGGCACCTCCTTGCCTTTGACGGTTGCGCTGACCGCACCGCAACCGGAGTGTCCCATGACCAGGATCACCTTCGTCCCCAGAACCGCGGCCCCATACTCGAGACTCGCGATGATCTCGGGGGTGATCATGTTGCCCGCGATGCGTGTGACAAAGAGGTGGCCGATCGTCTGATCGAAGACGAGCTCGACGGGCACGCGGGAATCCGCGCAGGACAACACCGCCGCGAATGGCTCCTGCTTGTCCACGGTGTGTTGCTTGAGAATGGCAAGATCCTGGTCGTGAGCCGTCAAGCGCCCGGCGACGAACCGTCTGTTGCCTTCCATCAACTGGGCCAAGGCGGCATCGGGCGTCAGAGTGCTCTGTGCCCCGGCAGGCCGCGGGACCGCCAACTCGAGTCCGGGGGCCAGCAAGCCGGCCGCGGTTCCGGCCGCGCCGACTCGCAGGAAACGCCGCCGGGACGGTAGCTGTGGTGGAGACGATGCGTTCATTTCTCCTCCTCCGACATGAAACGGTTTCTCCCGTGGCACGTCGTCTTCCTGCGGCGAAGACCGCGCACGAGTTCACGCGAGGCAGGGTGGTTCAGGCTTCTCCCAGGAGAGATTATCGCATGACCCGGTGCCGACCACCGTACTGTGCGGGGGGCGCCGTCGAAGACGCACCGTCTGACCGCTAGGCGACGCCTGCCGCCGCCCTCTTCTCCCGCGCCGCGGCCATCAGCAGCATCACCGCCGTGTAGATGATGACGATCGTCACCAGCCACATCACGTAGCGGAGATTGAGGCTCTTCACGACGAGCAGCGCGAGCGCCGAGCCGAAGATGCCGCCGGCGGCCAGGCCCGCGGAGGCGCGCAGGCTGTACTTCTTCTTCCAGACGAACTCCGCCCCCGCGACGGGCATCAGGAACGCGCAGGCGCCCATCATGATGGGGAAGGCCGCGCTCGGGCTCATGCCGAGCAGCGCGATGAGCACCATGCACGGCGCGTAGTAGCCGATGCCGAGCGGCATGATGGTGCCGAGGAAGAAGCTGCCCGCCAGCGCCAGGCCCAACTTGATGCCGGTGACGCCGAGGACGATCCCCGTCGCCGCGGCGGTCTGGATATAGCCCTCGATCCTCGGCGCCTCCGGCGTCGCCCCGGCGGCGCTGACGCGGGACCACGCGTGGCCGGCGGTCAGCAGTTCGAGCGGGGTGCCGGCGGCGAGCGTCGCGACCGCGCCGGCCGTGGGGGCGCCCTCCGCCCGAATCACCGCCTGCTGCGGCCCCACCGTCACGGCGTCGGAAGGCATGATCCGCGCCGCCTTGGCGAACAGGAAGCCGGCGGCCACCAGCAGCGCGATCCCCATGCCGATCTGGATCGCCCGGCGCGGCATCCGCGAGACGACCCCGGCGCCGACCCAGGCTCCCGCCACGGCGGTGGCGATCATCAGGACGAGCATCAGCGGCTCGACGGCGATGACCGCGATGCCGATGAACGCCTGCGTGACCGTGGGCAGGCAGTGGCCGACGTTGAGGGTGCCGGGGATGAGTTCGTCGCGCACCAGCTTCCGCATGCGGAAGTAGGTGGTGCTGGTCGCGAAGCTGCCGATGCCGAGGGCGTCGAAGAAGTTCGCGAAGAAGCCGACCGCGACGCGCTCCGCGTTGGGCGCGCCCGGATCGGGCGTGTCCGGGTTCTTCCGGACCTCGAGCACCCAGACGGCGACGAACACGAGCGTGAGGATGGCGAGCGCGACGAACAGGACAGCGATCACGGTGACCTCCGTGCGGCGACGGCCAGCGGTCCGGCCCGATTCAGTCGTTGGCGAGAACTGGTCGCCGAATATATCATGCCGGGCAGACGGCAGTGATACGCTGGGCGCGCCGGGTCCGTCACCGCGGCCGACGCGACCGGCCGGCGGGGGCACCCGCCTCCGCTCACGCTCGACAGTGCCGAACCACGCATCCTCGGTCGGTGGGTTTCGTTGAGCCATTCGGCCTGGCACGAGCGCCTCAAGGGCGAGTCTGAACCTGCGGTGCGTGGTTGTGCATCGACCGACGGCACTGCTCGCATGTTCGCTTCGCCGGGTGCCCCCGCCAGCCGGTCGAGTGCAGGCAGCGGCCGCCACGACAGGCGCGGACGGACGGGCGTGGGTGCTGAATGACGGCCGCCGCTGTGAGGCGCGCCGAGCGCGGGCGCCTCGCCGGACGATTCGCTTCGGAGCAGGCCGCCGCGCCCTTGTGGCCGAGCGCCGGAGGGCGCGAAGTCTGGGGCCCCAGACGCACGCCACAGGGCGGCCGCTGGCAGCGGGATGACGCCGGACGCGGGTGGGCCGGCTCGCGAAGCGGCGACTTCGGCAAGCCGTGGCACGCATCAGACGGCAAAACGCCGCGGCAGGCGTTGGGGAGGAGCCGGGTTGAGCCCGATCACGCACACGGATCGAACCGGGCGACCCCGGCGGCTTTCGGCCCTCTCCGGCCGCCGCGGCTTTTGCCGGCGCCGCCGACGGAGCTGCGGAGGGAGTCGGCCCGACCGCGGCCCTCGCGACCGGCCGTTCACGCATTGCGACTGAACTGAATCCCGAATCCCGACTCCTGAATCCTGAATCCTATGTCCATGCTGTCACGTGAATCGGCCTGGTCGTTGCTGTGCGAGTGGACCCAGAGCGACGCGTTGCGGAAGCACGCGCTCGCCGTCGAGGCGGCCGTCCGCTTCTACGCGCGGAAGTTCGGCGAGAACGAGGAGGAATGGGGCGCCGTGGCGCTGCTCCACGACTTCGACTACGAGCGCTACCCGACCCTCGAGAACCACCCGTTCCGGGGCGCCGACTTCCTGCGCGAGCACGGCTACCCCGAGTTCGTGGTGAAGGCCGTCCTGTCCCACGCCGACCACACGAACACGCCGCGCGACACCCGGCTGGAGCACACGCTGTTCGCCTGCGACGAGATGGCCGGCTTCGTCACCGCCGCCTCCCTCGTCCGGCCGTCGAAGAGCGTCCTCGACCTCGAGGCCTCCTCGGTCGTCAAGCGGATGAAGGACAAGGCCTTCGCGCGCGCCGTCAGCCGCGAAGACCTCAAGAAGGGCGCCGAGGAACTGGGGCTGCCGCTGGCCGAGCACATCGCCAACGTGATTGCCGGCATGCGCGAGCAGGCCGAGGCGCTGGGGCTGAAGGGATCGTTGTAGTAGGCAGTCGGCAGTCGGCAGTAGGCAGGCAGTGCGAACGAAATCCGTCGGAAGCTCGTAATTGGACAGTGAGATGGCCGAGCCGGACACCACCCCCGTCGTTGCCCTCGAGGCGGTCAGCGTCGCCTACGGAAAAAGCGCCGCGCTCCGCGACGTCACCGCGGCGTTCCACGGCGGGGCCACCGGCCTGCTGGGGCCCAACGGCGCCGGCAAGAGCACGATGCTCAAGTCGCTGCTCGGCTTCCTGGTGCCCACCTCCGGCCGCATGAGCGTCTTCGGCCTCGATGTCGCCAAATCCCCCCTCGACATCCGCCGGCGCATCGGGTACATGCCCGAGACCGACGGCCACATCCCGGGCATGAACGCGGTGTCGTTCGTCGCCTACTGCGGCCAGCTCGCGGGCCTGCCGGCCAGCGACGCGATGCAGCGCGCGCACGAGGTGCTCTACTACGTCGGCCTGGGCGAGGCGCGCTACCGCAACCTCGAAACCTATTCGACCGGGATGAAGCAGCGCATCAAGCTCGCGCAGGCGCTCGTCCACGACCCCGACCTGCTGTTCCTCGACGAGCCGACCAACGGGATGGACCCCAAGGGCCGCGACGAGATGCTCGACCTGGTGCGCGACCTCGCGTACGAGAAGCAGATCAACCTGATCCTCTCCTCGCACCTCCTGCCCGACGTCGAATACACCTGCACCAACGTCGTCGTGCTGGACAAGGGCCAGGTGGTGGCGCAGGGGCCGATCGACACGCTGAAGGGCACGCGCAAGCAGGTGTTCGAGCTGCGCATCAAGGGCGACCGCCAGGCCTTTACCGCCACGCTCGCCGCCGCCGGGTTCGAGTGCCACGAGACGGACGATGAAGTCCTGCGCGTGCTCGTGGGGCCGGACGAGGGCGCCCGCACGCTGTTCGCGATGGCCGACCGGGAGAAGGTGCAGGTTCGCCACCTCCGCCCGAGCGTGCCCACGCTCGAGGACGTGTTCGCCAAGGCAGTTGGGGAAGAGTAGTGGCTGGTGGCTAGTGGCTAGTGGCTAGTGCGTAGTGGCTAGTGGCTAGTGCGTAGTGGCTAGTAGGTAGTGGCTAGTGGTTAGTGGCTAGTGGTTAGTGGCTAGTGGCTAGTGGTAGTGGGTAGTGGGTAGTGGCTAGTGAGGATCGCGAGCCGAAGGCGACCGTGCCGCCGGCCGCAGGCCGCAGGCCGCAAGCCGTCGGAGATGCAGTAGATGCCGATACACGACCAATCCTACCGGCGATACGCGGGGCTGCGGGCACAGGCCGGGCAGGCGTGGATGGTGATTGCCGTCAACGGCATCCGCACCATCGTCCGCAAGCGGCTGTTCCTCGGCCTGCTGGTCCTCGCGTGGATCCCGTTCGTCGTCGGCGCGGTGATGGTCTACCTGAACGCCAACTTCCCGCAGTTCACGCTGCTGTCGATGACCGCCCAGCGGTTCCGCGAGTTCCTGGGCACGCAGGACTTCTTCGTCTTCACCATCACCGTCTGGGTGGGCGCCGGCCTGATCGCCAACGACAAGCGCGCCAACGCGCTGCAGATCTACCTGTCGAAGCCGCTCACCCGCACCGAGTACATCGCCGGCAAGCTGGTGATCCTCGCCGCGTTCCTGCTGCTGGTCACCTGGGTGCCGGCCATCCTCCTGCTGGTCCTGCAGGTCGCGTTCAGCGGCAGCTTCACGTTCCTGCGGCAGAACTTCTACCTGTTCCCGGCGGTCACCGTCTTCTCCTTCCTGCAGGTGCTGCTGGCGGCGTTCACGATGCTGGCGCTCTCCTCGCTCAGCAAGAGCAGCCGCTACGTCGCCATCCTCTACGCGGGCGCCTACTGGTTCAGCCACGCCGTCTTCGGGGTGATCTACGCGGTCACCGGCAGCACGAAGATGTCGTGGCTGTCGCTGCCCGGCAACCTCAACCAGATTGGGGACATCATCTTCCGCCTCGAGCCGCGCTACTCCACGCCGGCCGCCGTCTCGCTGCTGGCGATGGTCGTGGTGATCGGCGTCTCGCTGTGGGTCCTCGAACGCCGCGTGCGCGGGGTGGAGGTGGTGTCGTGACGCACCTTCGCGCCGACGACACTGCGAGCGCTACGGCGGGGCCGGCCCACCTTCGCGCCGACGAACTCGAGAGCGCCACCGCGGAGCAGGCCCGTGTGGGCGAGGGCGGCACGAGCTCTTCGGCGAGCCTCGCCCCGGCCATCGAAGCGGTCAAGCTGTCGAAGTGGTACGGCCAGGTGATCGGCCTGAACGACGTGTCGGTGAGCGTGCCCCCTGGCGTCACCGGCCTCCTCGGGCCGAACGGCGCCGGGAAGTCCACCTTCATGAAGCTGATGACCGGGCAGCTCAAGCCGAGCAAGGGGACGATCAAGGTGCTCGGCGAGCCGATCTGGTCGAACCCGGCGATCTACTTCCGCGTGGGATTCTGTCCGGACCAGGACGCCTTCTACGACCGGATGACGGGCCTCGAGTGGGTGGCCGCGCTGGTTCGCCTCAATGGCTACTCGGAACGGGAATCCACCGAGGCGGCGCGCCGCGCGCTCGACACGGTGGACCTGCTGGCCGCCGCCGACAAGAAGATCGGCGGCTACAGCAAGGGGATGCGCCAGCGCGTGAAGCTGGCGCAGGCGATCGTCCACGACCCCGAGCTGCTGATCCTCGACGAGCCGCTGGCGGGCATGGACCCGCTCGGCCGCCGCAAGACGATCCGCCTGATCAAGGACTGGGCGCGCGCCGGCAAGACGGTCATCGTCTCGAGCCACATCCTGCACGAGATCGAGTCGATGACGTCCAACATCCTCCTGATCAACAACGGGCGGATCCTGGCCGAGGGCAACGTCCACCAGATCCGCGACCTCATCGACACGCACCCGCACACCGTCTTCATCCGCGCGGCCGACACGCGCGGCCTGGCCCGCCGGTTCCTCGCCCACGACGATGTGATCAGCCTGAAGTTCGAGGAGGGGGCGGTGGTGGTGCAGACGGCGGCGCCCGACGGGTTCTACGCGCGGCTGACCGAACTGGCGGCGACGGGCGAAGCGGGCGAGATTGCCGAGGTCACGTCGCCCGACGACAACCTGCAGGCCGTCTTCCAGTACCTGGTGAAATAACGTGGCTGCTCAACCCCCTCTCGCCGCCCCGTCGCAGCCCGCGCCCGCCGGCACCCGGCGGCCGCCGTCGTTCGTCGCCGCGGCGCTGCGCGTGTTCGACCTGAGCCTCGGGCAGATGCTCTGGTCGCGCCGGACGATCTTCCTGGGCCTGGTGGTGGGCGCCCCGGTGCTCATCGGCGTCATCGTCCGCGTCCTGACCTCGGCGGGCATCGGCGGCTCGGTCCGGCTGGGCGGCTCGGCCATCGTCGCCGGCCCCTCGGTGTTCGGCCTCTTCATCTGGCTGCTCTACCTGAGGTTCATCGTCCCGGTGCTGGGCATCTTCTACGGAGTCTCGCTGATCGCGGACGAGGTGGAGGACAAGACGATCACCTTCCTGTTCACCCGGCCCATCCAGCGGGGCGCGGTGGTGATCGGCAAGTACCTGGCCTACCTGGCGGCCACGGTCCTGGTGGTGCTGCCGTCGGTGATGCTCCTCTATTTCCTGGTCGTCCCGATGGGGGGTGGGTCGCTGGCGGCGGCGTTCCCGGCCCTGGCGAAGGACCTCGTCCTGCTGGGCATCGGCCTGGCCGCCTACGGCTCGCTGTTCGCGTGGGTGGGCGCCCAGTTCAAGTATCCGCTCGTGACCGGCCTGGTGTTCGCGTTCGGCTGGGAGCAGGGCATCATGCTCGTCCCCGGCTACCTGAAGCGCCTCAGCATCGCCTACTACCTCCAGGCGCTCGTCCCGCACGCCATGCCGAACGACAGCGCCCTCAGCCTCCTCCGGGTCGTCGTCCGCGACGCGCTGTCTGCCCCTATGTCGTTGTTTTGGCTGGGGGTTATCTGGGCCGGCTTCCTCTTCCTGGCCGCCCGGGCCGTGGCCCGGCGGGAGTACGTGCTCGAGCAGTAGGGAACCCGGGTGAAGCTCAGGAACTAATTTCGAGGCGCCACCGTATATCCAGTAAAACGGGGGGTGTATGACCAAACGCACGCGTTACTTCATGTTCGGGTCGGTGGGCTTCCTGGCGCTCGGGCTCACGGTCGGGTTGGCGGCCTACTACGGCGGCATCCCCGGGTTCGCCGAGCCGGCAGGGCCGGTCGAACTGCAGTACGTCCCGAGTGACGCGGCCGTCGTGGCCTACGCCGACGTCCAGCAGCTCATGGCGTCGCAGTTCCGCCAGCAGATGCAGGGTCTCGAGCCGGCTGCCGAACGGCAGAAGGGCCAGGAGGAGATCCGCGCGGCGGTCGGGATCGACGTCGAGAAGGACATCGACTACATCGTCGCGTGCGCGCTGGCCGCCCCCGCAGGAAGCACCGACAAGCCGAGCGGCTACATCCTCGCCCGCGGCCGCTTCGACCAGCCGCGCATCGAAGCGTTCATCCGCTCGAAGGGCGGCGTGGAGCAGACCTACAACGGCAAGCAGATCTTCGTGCACCCGCCGGAGGCAGGCGCCGGGACGACCGCCGAGGAGATGGGCGTCACGTTCATCGAGCCCGGTGTGGTCGCGCTCGGTTCCACTGCCGCGCTGAAGAAGGTGCTCGACGTGCAGGCCCATGCCGCGCCGTCGGTGATCGCCAACGGCGAAGTGATGAACATGATCGAGACCGTCGAGCGCGGCAACAACGCCTGGGTGGTGGGCCGGTTCGACGTGTTGAGCAAGCAGGCGCACCTGCCCACCGAGATGGCGGGCCAGCTGCCGCAGGTCACGTGGTTCAGCGCGGGCGGGCACGTGAACGGCGGCGTGAATGCCACCGTGTCCCTGCAGGCGCGCGACGAGCAGGCGGCGAAGAACCTCCAGCAGGTGGCGGCGGGCTTCATCGCCCTGGCGAACATGCAGGCGAGTTCGCGGCCCGAGCTGGCGGCCATCCTGAAGACCGTCTCGCTCAGCGCCGACGCCAGCAACAACACCGTGTCGGTCTCCTTCAGCCTCCCGAGCGGCGCGATCGACGCCCTGAAAGGAATGACGGAGGCGCACCCGCAGCCGAAGCAGTAGCGCGGCGACTGGCGGGGCGAGCCGACGGCCGTCGCCGTCCCCGGCCCTCCGCGATCGCTGTTCACGGCACTCATATCCCGTCAAGGGGCGCGGCAACGCGCCCCTTTTTCTTATTCCGAGAGCTCGATTGGGTTGGCACTGAACCTTCGAGCTTGGCCATGCCGCACGCGGCGGGCGACCGGGCAGGCCCCGCCCAACTGCTTAACGCAGGTGAGAAACGGGATGGCGTTCGGCACCGGCCGTCTGCGCCGCCGGGCGCCGCGGGCGCCCTTCTTCGCTCACGTGGTTCGACCTGCTCACCACGCCCTGAGCGAAGTCGAAGGGCGCTCGACGGTGCCGAACTGCGCATCCTCATTCGGTCCAGTCTGCGTGAGCCAGTCGGCATGGCTCGAGCGGCCTGCGGGCAAGTCCCGACTTGCGGTGCGCAGTTGCGCATTCGACCGTCGGCACTGCTCGCATGTTCGCTCAGGCGGGCATCCCGCGACACCCGTCGGCTGGGGGGCGGCCGTTGGTCGCGTGACCGGCGCAGCGGCCACGCGCTCGGTGTTCGGCGCCGGCCGCGTCTGCCGCCGGGCGCCGCGGGCGCCCTTCTTCGCTCACGTGGTTCGACCTGCTCACCACGCCCTGAGCGAAGTCGAAGGGCGCTCGACGGTGCCGAACTGCGCATCCTCATTCGGTCCAGTCTGCGTGAGCCAGTCGGCATGGCTCGAGCAGCCTCCTGGCAAGTCCCGACTTGCGGTGCGCAGTTGCGCATTCGACCGTCGGCACTGCTCGCATGTTCGCTCAGGCGGGCATCCCGCGACACCCGTCGGCTGGTGGGCGGCCGTGGGTCGCGCGACCGGCGCAGCGGCCACGCGCTCGGTGTTCGGCGCCGGCCGTCTGGGCCGCCGGGCGCCGCGGGCGCCCTTCTTCGCTCACGTGGTTCGACCTGCTCACCACGCCCTGAGCGAAGTCGAAGGGCGCTCGACAGTGCCGAACTGCGCATCCTCATTCGGTCCAGTCTGCGTGAGCCAGTCGGCATGGCTCGAGCAGCCTCCGGGCGAGTCCCGACTTGCGGTGCGCAGTTGCGCACTCGACCGTCGGCACTGCTCGCATGTTCGCTCAGGCGGGCATCCCGCGACACCCGTCGGCTGGGGGGCGGCCGTGGGTCGCGCGACACGCCGGGCGTCGGGCGGGCCGGTCCGAGAAACGGCGACCCTTCGACTGAGCTCAGGGTCGTCCCGAGCGACGTCGAGGGGCGACTTCGGCAAGCCGTTGCACGCGTGAGACGGCAAAACGCCGCGGCAGGCGTTGGGGAGGAGCCGGGTTGAGCTCGATCGCGCACGCGGATCAGACCGGGCGACCCCGGCGGTTCTCGGCCGACGACGGCCGAGGATGGCTCCCCGCGGAAAACGCTCGCCGAGCGTCTTCAACGAGCTCGCCCTGCGCGTTCCGCTTGGGCCAGCTCGCAGCGGGGCCCCTGCCGGCGCAGCCGACGGAGCCGTGGAGCGAGTCGGTCCGACCGCGGCCGCGTTGCGCTCGCTGAACATGACGTCTGGGGCGCCAGACGCCCGCCGCAGGGCGCGAGCGGGAGTCGTCGGCGAGACCAGGCGCGGAGCGGTCGCGTCCTTCGACGGGCGCTTTCGAGAACGTGCTTGACGGTTCCCGGCAAGCCTCGCTAGACTCTCCTCCATACACATAGTCCGGCGAACGCCCCCGAACAAAGAACTGTCAAACTGTGTCATGCAGGGCTCGTTGCCTGTCTTGATGGGCCGCCGTGTGCTGCTTCGGGAGCCGCGCGAAGACGACGCGGCCTCGCTGTTCGAGTTTACGTCCGACCCCGACGTGATCCGGTTCCTGGCCATCGACCCGCCCGAGAGCCCGGACGACACGCTGCGCTTCATCGCGAAGTGCCGCGAGCACCGGAGCCAGGACCGGGAGTACGTGTTCGTGATCGCCGGCGTGTCAGACGACCGCGCCATCGGGATCACCGGGCTGCGTCACATCGATCAGCCGATGCGCACCGCGCAGATCGGGACGTGGCTGGGCAGGGCCTACTGGGGTTCCGGGGCCAACGAGGAAGCCAAGCAGCTGCTGCTCGACTTCTCGTTCGGGCTGCTCGCGCTGCATCGGATCGAGGCGCGCATCGCGGTGGACAACCACCGCTCGCGGCGCGCGTTCGAGCGGCTCGGCGGCCGGTGCGAAGGGCGGCTGAGGGAATCGTTCTTCAAGGCCGGCGTCTACCACGACCAGGACCTGTTCGTCGTTCTCGAGCAGGAGTGGCGGGGCCGGCGCCGTCACCGGGCGGCCCGCGCGAACGGCCGCCCGGGCAAGGATGGCACGCATGACTGATCGGGTCTTCTTCTACGGCACGCTCATGACCGGGTTCGACCGCCGACGCCGCGCCGGCATCGATTCGATGCTCGAGCGGGTCGGCCGCGGATGGATCACGGCGGCCCTGTTCGACCTCGGCATCTACCCGGCCGCCGTTCCCGATCCCGACGGCGTGGTCTGGGGCGAGGTGTACCGTGCGCTCGACATCGATCGCGTGCTGGCGGGCCTCGACGAGATCGAGGGCCACCGTGCCGCCATGCCGGAGGTCAGCCTGTACAACCGGTTCGAAGTGCCGGTGACCTACGAAGACGGCACCACCGAAGACGTGTGGGTGTACTTCTACAACGCCCCGCTCGGCCGCGCGGAACGGATTGCGTCGGGGGATTACCTGGAGCACTTGCGCGTGAAGTAGAGCGCTCGTTGAACGAGGCAGTGACTAGTGGCTAGTGGTCGGTGGCTAGTGTGTCACGCGTGATCGACCAGTCACCAGCCACGAGCCACCAGCCCACTGGCCGCCAGCCACCAGCTGCCAGCCACCAGCCACCAGCCACTAGCCACCAGCCACCAGCCACTAGCCACTAGCCACTAGCCACTAGCCACTACTCCACCCATCGAGGTCCTATGCTGCGAAGCGTTCGCGTGGTCGGCCCCTTCGTTCTCGTGCTCGGCGTGCTGGCGGCGGGCGCCTGCCCGGCGCTGGCCGCGGACCCCGGGGGCCGCGATCCGCGCATCGAGAAGATCCTCTCGCAGGTGTCCGAGCAGCGGCTCACCGCCATCCTCGGGAAGCTCGGGTCGTTCGGCACGCGCAACACGCTGTCGTCGGCGGCTCCGGACAAGGGGATCCAGGCCGCGGCGCGCTGGATTGCCGACGAGATGACGAAGTCGAGCGGCCGGCTGAAGGTGTCGCTGGACAGCTACGACGTGCCGAAGGGCGGCCGCATCACGCGCGACATCACGCTGCAGAACGTGATGGCGGTGCTGCCCGGCAGGAGCGCGCGGCGAATCTACGTGAGCGGCCACTACGACTCGTACGCCGCGATGCGCAACGCGGCCGGAGTGACGGGGGCCGCGCCGGCCGCCCCTGCCGCCGCCGCGCCGCCGGCGGACAACCCGGCGCCGGGCGTCAACGACGATGGGAGCGGGACGGCGCTGGTGATGGAACTGGCGCGGGTGTTCGGCGAGAGCGGCGTCGAGTTCGACGCCACGCTGGTGTTCATCGCGCTCGCCGGCGAGGAGCAGGGCCTGGTCGGCGCCACGGAGCACGCGGAGAAGGCCGCCGCGGAGAAGCTCGTCATCGATGCGGTGCTGAACAACGACATGGTGGGCAACGTCGAGGCGCCAGGCGGCATGGAGGATTCCACCCGCGTTCGGGTCTTCTCCGAGGGGCCCGAGGACTCCGCCTCGCGCCAGCTGGCGCGCTACCTCGCGGCGACCGCCGCGCGCTATGTGCCGGCGCAGCAGGTGACGCTGGTCGCCCGCTACGACCGCTTCGGGCGCGGCGGCGATCACACCGCGTTCAACCAGAAGGGGTTCACCGCGGTGCGGATCACCGAGGCGATCGAGAACTTCGAGCGGCAGCACTCGACCGGCGACGTGCTCGAGGGAATGAACATCCCGTACTACCTGCGCAACGTCCGCCTCAACGCGGCGGCGGCGGCGTCGCTCGCGCTCGCGCCGCCCTCGCCCGTCGTGCTGAACGAACGCGGCCAGCCGTCGATCGGCCGGCAGCCGAGCGGCTACGACGCGAACCTGAAGTGGAGCGCGTCGCCGGGCGCGGTGGGATACACGGTGTACTGGCGCGAGGCGTGGACGCCCGACTGGCAGCACCAGGTCGGCGTCGGCAACGTCACCGAGTTCGTCTTGCCGAACGTGTCGATCGACGACTACGTGTTCGGCGTGGCCGCCGTCGGCGCGGACGGCAACGAGAGCCTGGTGGCGGCCTACGTCAACCCGCCGCGGCGGTAGGGACCGCCGCATCGGTTACTCCATTCTTCACTTGCGTTGAGCATCTGGGCGGGGCCCGTCCGGCCCTCGCAGTAGGAAACTCCAGCTAGCCCGAGAGCTCGATTGGGTTGTCATTGAAAGCGTCGAGCTTGGCCATGCCGCCCATGGCGGGTGACCGGGCAGGCGGCACCTGGCGCCGGCGGGCCGCCGCGCCCCAGGGCCCGAGCGCCGGAGGGCGCGAAGTCCGGGGCGCCAGACACTGGCGACAGAGCGCGAGCGGGAGTGGTCGGCGAGACCCCGCGCGAAGCGGTCGCGAGCTTCGTCCGCTCGTCGCACACGCCCGCCGGCGCCAGCCCGTGCCGGCTGACCGGGCAGGACCCGCCCGGTCGTCAACCCAATCGAGCTCGTGTCTACGTGCGCGCCCTGCGGGCGACGATCTCGTCCATGAACTCGCCGATGGCCTCGACGATTCGTTCGGACGGCTCGACGAACTCGATGCCGGCTCGGTAAATCGTCGCGCGATCTTCCACGTCGTAGACGTGGGCGTGAACGATGCGCGCCTTGACGACCACCGACCGATCGCCGAGCAGCAGGCGAAAATCGTGGAGTGAGTCGATCTGGAGGGGGAATGCGGTTTCGACCTGCGCTCCGCAGCGGCTGATCTCCGTGATGGCCATCGGCTCGTAGACCATCACCTCGCCCAGGAGCTCGCCGAGGATCTCGATGCGCTGCGTGCGTCGGACGGGAGAGTCGTCCCCAATCATGGGGGCGAACTATATCACAGCCGCGCGGGCCGCCCTACCGGCGGTGGGGGAAACGCCTTCGCTCTTGGCGTTGAGCATCTGGGCGGGCCCGTCCGGGCGGTCGCCAGATGCGTCCGCCCGGCCACCCGCCACTCGCACCATCGCGATCGATGGAGAGCCCTGACTCAACGCGGGTGAGCGAAGGGAACGGGCCCGCAAGCCGCAGGTCGCCCCTCGACGTAGCTCGGGGCGCCCTGAGCGGAGTCGAAGGGCGCAAGCCGCCAGCCGGCTGAGCGCTAATTCATCGGCAGTTCGGGGCGGACGAGCGGCAGTTCGTCCTCGGGGCTGTCGTCGTCGGGCTCGCGGTCGGTGTCGTCGCCCTCGAACTCGTTCGTGTAGGTGAGGATGGGGATGCGCGCGGTGTCCGCATCGAGCTTGAGCATCGAGAGGACCTGGTAACCCACCGGGTCGTCGATGGCGAGGCAGAGGATCACGAGGTGCGGCCGATTCTGCTTGATCTGCGAGTACGCGCCTGCGGTTTCGGTCACGAACACGACGTCGTAGTGGCCGGCGTCGAGGGCGGACTCGAGCAGTTCCAGCATCTCCTGGCTGCCGTTGACCACCACGACCTTCTGGGTGGCCCGTCCCTTCCGCAGATTTGAAAGCTCGCTGACCTGGTTCAGCATTGGTCGGCCCTCTTTGCCCACTACCTGATTCAAGATCCGGGCCATGAGTGATGAAGCGGTTTGGCCCCGGTTCCCGGGCGTGTTTTCCGTGTTGACACCCGCGCTCGAAACGCCGGGGACAGTGTGGCCGCCCGGGCGGACAGCCCGCGTCCTCTACAGTAAGACGTTATCGCCGAGCAGGATGGCGGAAACTCGACCGCGGGCTGCGGAGGCCGACGCGGGGTTTCGAATCTCGACGCCCGCCGATCGGAGCGCGTCGTGCCGCGATGGAGCCCAGTTCTGCAGTGAACGAAACTGCCACGCATCCCGGGGCGCGGATGGCGCGGAATGATTCACCCGCCACCCGCGGCCACGACGGCTGGCCTGCAGCTCGAGAGGCGCCACCTAACCTCGTCCGTGGGTGCTCATCTCGCCTTCGCCTGTGCGTTGAGTGTCTGGGCGGGGCCCGTCCGGGCGGACGCACCATGGCGCCCGGCGGGCATCTGCGACGAGCGGGCGAAGCTCGCGACCGCTCCGCGCTTGGTCTCGCCGACGACTCCCGCTCGCGCCCTGCGGCGTGCGTCTGGCGCCCCAGACGTCGCGCTCTGCGCTGACGCTCCGCGCTCGACCGAGGGGCGCGTCGGCCCGCGCGGTCGCCAGATGCGTCCGCCCGGCCACCCGCCACTCGCACCATCGCGATCGACGGAGAGCCCTGACTCAACGCGGGTGAGCGAAGGGGACGGTGCCGCCAGCCGGGTGAGGCCGCCAGCCGGCTCAGAGTTTCTTCTTCGTCGTCGCGGGCTTCTTGACCGGCTTGGCCGGGGGCTTGGCCGGCGCAGGCTGGTAGTCGATGTTGATGTTGCTCACGACGGCGATGGGCCGCTGGGCCGCGGTGAACGTCTCGGTGCCGTTGACCGTGAGAACCGTCAGCTTCTCGCCGAGCAGGCTCACCTCGTTCACGTTCTCGGGCACGTCGAGGGAGATGCGTTCGACGCCGAGCGGGGCGATCGCCTTCATCCCCTTCGGGCCCGCGCCGCCGCTGACGCGGTCCAGCAGGTCCTTCGCCGTCCGGAACTCGCTTCGGACGACGCCGCGGCCGAGCAGCGTGCCGTCGGGCGTCAGCACGCCGATCGTGGCGGTGTAGTTCGCGTAGCCCTTGCCCGCCTTCACCAGGTCCTCGGAGTAGGTGTGCCGGTTGTGGAGGTCGAACGTCAGCGTGAGGACGCCCTTGTGCGGCGGCAGGTGGACGAGGATGCCGTCCGCGGGGTTCCGCCCGGTGACCACGTCGCAGAAGAGGAGCTTGCTGCCGACGCCGTTGCCGAGGATCTGCGGGCAGTCGACGTTGGCCGGCCCGGCCATGCGCTTGGTTGTGGCCGGCTTCGTCGTCTTCGTCGCGGCCGGCGGCTTCGGCAGCGGCTTCTTGGTCGTCTGGGCCGAAGAGATCGCCGCCACGAGCAGCGCGGCCGCCAGGGCTGTCAGCGCGCGGGTCATGTCTTCACTCCTCGACAGGGCGGAAACTGGTCGCGGGCAGCGTGCCGCCCATCGTGGCGCCGCGCGGATTGAGCAACTCGAGGAACTCCATGCGGGTGCGCGAGCTGTTCCGGAAGGCGCCCAGCATCGCGCTGGTGACCGCGTAGGATCGCTGTTTCTCGACGCCGCGCATCGCCATGCAGAGGTGCGTGGCTTCCATCACCACCGCCACGCCGAGCGGGTTGATCTTCTCGTCGATCGTCTGGGCGACCTGGTTGGTCAGGCGCTCCTGCACCTGAAGGCGCCGGCTGAACACGTCCACGAGCCGCGGGATCTTGCTGAGGCCGATGACCCTCGTGTTGGGGATGTAGGCCACGTGGCACTTGCCGAAGAACGGCAGCAGGTGGTGTTCGCACATGCTGAAGAAGTCGATGTCCTTGACGATCACCATCTCGCTGTAGTCCACCGTGAACAGCGCGTTGTTGAGCACCTTGTCCACGTCGGCCTCGTAGCCGCTCGTCAGGAACTTCAGCGAGGTTTCCACGCGCTTGGGGGTGTCGACGAGCCCTTCGCGGTCGGGATCTTCGCCCAGCTCGGAGAGCAGCCTGCGAATCAGCTCTTGCATCGGATTAGTGTACATCAGTCGGTTTCAGTCAACAGTCGAGAGTCAACAGTCGCAAGTCAACAGTCAACAGTCAACAGTCAGCAGTCAGCAGTCAGGAGTCAGGAGTCAGGAGTCAACAGTCGGAACGTCAACAGTCGGAAGTTGCGGTCGGAATCGAAAGCGAGCCCGCTCGCCGACCGGACCGCGGACCTTCGACTCGGGACTCTCGACCCGGGACTGTCGACCTTCGACTTTCGACTTCCGACTCTTGACTGTTGACTTTCGACTTTTGACTGTGCGTTGTACATGCGAAGGGCCCGGAGAGTCGCCTCCCCGGGCCCAGTTTGTTGTTCGCTGCCTGTCGCCGACTAGCCACTAGCCACTAGCCACTAGCCACCAGCCACTAGCCACTAGCCACTAGCCACTACCTACTTACACCCCCGCCTGCGTTTCGGCCGCCTGGCCCGGCTTCCTGACCCCCTGGATCTGGATGAGCGGCGCGCCCGGCTGCTCCTTCAGGATGTGCTCGCGGTAGAGCGCTTCCATCTTCGCGTCGTGCGCGGCCTCGGCCGGCGTCTGCCTGGCCCGCGCGCGCGCCAGCAGCTTCTCGTCGCGGGCGGTCTTGGCGACGCCCGCCTCGTCCAGGTCGGTCTGGGCGGCGGCGGCCACCGCCTCGGGGTTCAGGATGAGCGAGTGCTGCACGCTCTCGAGCGGCACGTTCTTGTTGCCGGCGTAGATCTGGTGCCGGCCGCGCTCCTCGTACCACTTCGTCAGCGTGGCCGTCATGTGCATCTTCTCGATGATCTGGCGCCAGCCGATGCCCGTGTTGTAGGCGCAGAACGAGATTTCCCCTTCCTCCGTGCCGTAGGGGATGATGCACATCTCGGTGCGGCGGAAGTCGTAGTTGAACAGGTCCTGGAACCACATGCCGGCGACGAACAGGAAGTTCCAGCGATCCGACCGGCGCTTGTCGACGTCCTGCAGCCGGCTCTGGCCGCTCACCTGGCCGTAGTCGCGCCCGGTGGCGTTGAACGTCTTGTCGAACTTCTGCAGCAGGTCCCGGATCTTGAAGTGCGTCGGCGCCTGGAACGGGTCGTAGTTGCGCAGCAGCGCCACGGCCATGCCGAGCACCGACAGGAACCGGCCCCGCGCCGCGTCGTTGATGAGCGCCACGTCCTTGGGCAGCTGGTCCGCGTTCAGGAACGCCGTGATCGGCACCGCCTCGCGCGTTTCCTTGTCGATCATCAGCGCCATGCCGGTGCCGCAGTTCGGGTGGCAGCCGCACGAGAGCGCGCCCCACTCACCGGCCGGCCCGTGGATCAGGTCGGCCCAGTCGGAGAAGGTGCCCATCAGCGAGATGGGGAACCAGTCGCGGAGCGGCTCGCCGAGCCCGGTCTGGTTCTTCACGTCGTGCGCGAGGTGCGCCAGCGTGTAGCGCTGCGCCGCGCGGCGCTCGTCCGACACCTCTTCGTCGCGGCCCGTGAACGACACCGGCTGGAACGAGAGGAACGAGATCTTCTTGGGGTTGTCGCGCGCGAACTCGATGATGCGGCCCACCTGCTCGTTGTTCACGCCGTTGATCAGCGTGATGACGAGGACGATGTCCACGCCGGCGGCGTGGAGGTTCTCGATGGCGCGCAGCTTGACGTCGAACAGGTTGCCGACGTGGCGGTGCGAGTTCGGCGCGTTGCCGATGCCGTCGAACTGGAGGTAGACGTAGCGCAGGCCCGCCTCGGCCGCCTGGCGGCAGAACTCGGGGCTCTTCGCGAACTCGATGCCGTTGGTCGCCGCCTGCACGCTGTTGTAGCCGACCTGCTTGCAGTAGCGGCACGCGTCGAGGAAGTACGGCGAGAGCGTCGGCTCGCCGCCCGAGAACTGCACCGACATCTGCCGCTTCGGCTTGACGGTGATCGCGTTGTCGAGGATCGTCTTGATGTCCTCCCACGCCAGCTCGTGGACGAACCCCACCTGGTTCGCGTCCATGAAGCACGGATCGCACATCATGTTGCAGCGGTTGGTCAGGTCCACCGTGAGGACCGCGCCGCGGCCGTGCAGCACGGTGCTGCTGCCGTGGTTGTGCAGCTTCGAGTCGTTGTGCGCGCGGACGTCGCGCCCCGGGAACGCCTCCTCGAGGTGCCGGTAGAACGCCGGGTCGATCGACATCACGTCCTCGAAGTGGCCGTGCTTCGGGCAGTCCTTCACCATCAGGATCTTCCCGTCGCGCTCGAGGATCGTCGCCTTGATCTCGCCCACCTTCTCGGTCAGCAGCACCGACAGGTCCCGCTTGCCGTCCATGATTTCCTGGCGGGCCTCGCGCGTGCAGACCGGGCAGAGCGAATCGGTCTCGCGCGGCCAGCCAAGGGTCGGCTTCGTCTTCTCGTACGACTTCGGAAGCGGCTGATCCGACCACTTCGGCGTGAACGACGGGTTCTGGTTGACGCGGTACGCCAGCTGGAGCACGCTCCACAGCCCCTGGGCTGCGACCGCGAGTCCCTTTTCGACGTACTTGCTCGGACGCTGCATGCCAATCTCCTCGCTAGGTGGCACCGACCTCCCGGGGAGGTCGGGCGGAGGCGCGCGTCGTGCGACGCGCCGGGCGGGCAGAATTCGACACGCCCTGGTACTCCCGACTAAGCTCGCGGCATCATATCGCCTGGAATTTGGCCGGGAAGCAACATTCCGGTGGGCTGGCGGCGGGCGGGGGCGAGCGGGCGCTGGCGCGGATGAGCGGGAGCGGCGACCGAAGTGGTCGTAGATGATTGCGGTATCATGGCAGGGCCTCTCCGATCCCCTTCATCCCGTGGCGAAGGACTCATCATGACGATCATCCTGGACGGTTCGAACCTCACGATCGAGAAGCTGGTGCAGGTGGCGCGCTTCGGCGCGAAGGTCGAGCTGGCGCCCGAGGCGCTCGAGCGGATCAAGGTCTGCCGGGCGATGCTCGAACAGAAGCTGGCCGCCCGCGAGGTCATGTACGGCACCAACACCGGCATCGGCGAGTTCTCGGAGAAGCTCCTCACCGACGAGCAGGTCAAGGAGTTCCAGCGGTACCTCGTCTACAACCACGCCGCCGGCATCGGCAACCCGCTGCCCGTCGAGTCGGTGCGCGGCGCGCTGGCCGGCCGCATCAACGTCCACGCGCACGGCAACTCGGCGTGCCGGCCCGAGATCACGCTCACGCTGGTCGAGATGCTGAACAAGGGCGTCACGCCGGTCGTCTGCGAGAAAGGGTCCGTTGGCGCGTGCGGCGACCTGTCGCCGATGGCGCAGGCCGCGCTGCTGCTGCTGGGCGAGGGCGAGGCGTTCTTCGAGGGCGAGCGGCTGCCCGGCCGCGTGGCGATGGAGCGTGCCGGCATCCCGGTGCCGGGCCTGCAGGCGCGCGACGGGCTGGCGGCCATCAACGGGTCGAACGTGCTGACGGCGATCTCGGCGATCCAGATCCACGACATGACCCGGTGGCTCAAGCAGGCGGAGATCGCCGCGGCGATGTCGATCGAGGCGCTGCTCGGCAACCTGAAGCCCTACAACAGCAAGCTGCACGAGCTGCGCGGGTTCAAGGGCGCGATCGCGTCGGCCAGGAACATCATGAAGGTCGTGGCGGGTTCGGACCTGACGACCGGCAAGATGAAGACGAAAGTGCAGGACGCCTACTCGATGCGCTCGACGCCGCAGGTGATCGGCGCCGCGCGCGACGCGATCGCCTACGCGCGGTCGCAGGTGGAGATCGAGCTGAACGGCGTCGGCGACAACCCGATCTGGGTGCCGGAGATGCAGCTCACGCTGACGGGCGCGAACTTCCAGGGCTCGCCGGTGAGCCTGCCGATGGACATGGCCGGCGCGGCGGTCACCATGGTGTCGGTGATGTCCGAGCGGCGCATGAACCGCCTGACGAACCCGGCGCTGTCGGCCGGCCTGCCCGACTTCCTGGCCCACGAGCCGGGCTTCTACTCGGGCCTCATGCTCAGCCAGTACACCGCCGACTCGCTCATCGTCGAACAGCGCATCCTGTCGGTGCCCGCGTCGATCCAGTCGATCCCGGCCGCGGCCGACCAGGAAGACTTCGTGTCGATGGGGATGAACACCGCGATCAAGAACGGGCAGATCCTCGACAACGCCTACGGCGTGCTGGGCATCGAGTTCATGGCCGCGGCGCAGGCACTGGACTTCCGCACGTTCAGCCCCGGCACGGGCACGCAGAAGGCGCGCGAAGTGATCCGCCGCCACGTCGCCCACCTCGGGGTGGACCGCCCGCTCTTCGACGACCACAACGCGATGAAGGCGCTGGTGAAGTCGGCGGAGATCCTCGAGGAAGTGGAAAGGGAAGTAGGGGAACTCGGATAAGTCGACAGTCAAGAGTCGAGAGTCGAGAGTCCCTAGTCGAGAGTCGACAGACGACAGACGAGTCTCGACTGGGACTATCGGCTATGGACTTTCGACTGAGGACTTTCGACTCTTGACTCTCGACTCTTGACTAAAGCGGCGAGCGCTTCGATCGTGAGCGGCGAGCTGCCCTCGGCCTTGTTGTTCACCAGCACGTACGCCGGGATGGCGCGCTCGACGGCCTGTCCCACCAGGTCCACGACCTGGCGGCGCATCTCCTCCTGCGGCTTCGCGATCGTGTCGAACGGCGCGAGGGCCTCGCGCTGCTGCTCGTAGGTCGCGCCCGGCGGCAGGAGCAGCCTCACCATCACGAACGGCATTTTCTCCACCGGGACGACGGCCGCCTGATCGCCGGGCAGCGGCATCGCGGTCCACGCGTTGTAGACGTGGGCCGCGCCGTTTGCTTCGAGCACCCGGACGTACGGCTCGCCCAGCAGCGACCGGTCGCGCACCTCCACCGCGTAGCGGAATTCGCGAGGCAGGCTGCCGAGCAGGCGGTCCAGGCCGTCGAGGAACATCGCCGGCGCGATGCCGGCCCGGCGGAGCATCGGCGGGAACTGCAGGATGAAGGGGCCGGCGTGTCCGCGGAACGACCGGGCGACGGGCTCGATCAGGTCGTCGACGAAGCGGTGGGCCGAGAGAAATTGTGGATTCGGCTCGTTCGGCCCGCGGTCGAGTCCGATCGGTGACGTCACCAGGCCGGGCGCCTTGCAGCAGCAGGGGAAGCCGTCGGGCAACTGGCCGGCGTATCGCTCGAGGTCCTCGTCCGGTATCGGCGCGTAGTAGCTGCGATCGACGCCGACGGTGCCGAGCAGTGGATGGCGCGCGTACTCGCGCAGCCCCTCCTTCGCCAGCCAGCTGGCGGTCCGCTTCTGCGGGTAGACCAAGCCCTGCCAGCCGGGGAAGCTCCACGAACTCGTCCCGAACCGGACGCTGGCCGGCAGCGCAGCCGCAACCTCGCGGAGACGTTCATACCGCTCCTCGAGACCGGCGCGAGCGTCTTCGATGCGTGCCTGGTTGGCCCGTTCCGACCTCTGCCCGGGCGGATCGCCATCGGGGTCGGGGAAGAGCGACGGCTGTCGAGGCATGCCTCCCAGTTTACCGGGATCGGGACGCCGGCCGCGGTCGGACAGCACCTCATCGCGCTCGATCATGTTGACGCGAGATCTACGTCCAATAGTGATGCCGCAAAGCGGGTGGCCAGGCGGGCGGCATCTGGCGACCGCGCGGGCCGACGCGCCTCTCGTTCGAGGAGATTCCGTTCGGGGGAGTCTCTCGGGTCGGATCCCGAAACTCCTCCCGATAAGGAATCTCCGAAGGTTGGGGCGCTGGAAGCTGCCGCAGGGCGCGAGCGGGAGTCGTCGGCGAGACCAAGCGCGGAGCGGTCGCGTCCTTCGACGTGGCTCAGGACGCCCTGAGCAAGGTCGAAGGGCGAGCTTCGCCCGCTCGACGCAGGGGCCCGTCGGGCGCCATGGTGCCGTCTGCCTGGACGGGACCCGCCCAGAGGTCAACGCACCGAGCGCATCGTCACGAAACAGCGGAGGCGGCCGCGGTCGGACCGACTCTCTCCGCGGCTCCGGTCGGCAGCGCCGGCAGGGGCCCCGCTGCGAGCTGGTCCAAGCGGACCGCGCAGGACAAGCTCGTTGAAAACGCTCGGCGAGCGTTTTCCGCGGGGAGCCGTCCTCGGCTGTCGTGGACCGAGAACCGCCGGGGTCGCCCGGTCTGATTCGTGTGCGTGATCGGGCTCAACCCGGCTCCTCCCCAGCGCCTGCGGCGGCGTCTTGCCGTCTGACGCTTTCATCGGCTTGCCGACAGATAGGATGAAGCGGCCGACCTCCTCAGCGTGGTAGCGTGACGCTCCACAGTTGAGTGACGCGCTCAAGGCGCAGAGAGGAGGCCTGGCCCGTGGTACATATTGGCATCGACTTGCACAAACGGGAGAGCCAAATCTGCTGGCTCGACGGAGACACCGGCGAGGTGCGGCACCAGCGGATCCAGACGCGGAGCGATCGCTTCCAGGCGGTGTTGCGGAGCCCGCGTCCGGCCGACGTGCTGATTGAAGCCAGCACAGAGAGCGAGTGGGTGGCCGCGTGTGTGGCCGAGCTCGGTCATCGGGTGCACGTCGTGGATCCCAGTTACGCGCCGATGTACCCGGGCGCGCGTCGGCGACGGCACAAGAACGACACGCGGGACGCCGTGGCGCTGGCGACCGCGAGCCTGCGGGGGACCTACCGGGAGGTCCACCGTCCGTCGGCCGTCCGGCGCGAGGTGCGGCAGGTCATCACCGTGCGGGAGAGCGTGGTGCGCACGCGCACCCGGCTCATCTGCGTGGTGCGGGCCGCGTTGCGGAGCAACGGGCTGCGGGTGGCGTCGGGGTCGCCCCAGCGGTTCGCGGGGCGCGTGCGCCAGGTCCCGCTGTCCCCCGCGCTGGCCGAGGCGATCGGGCCCGTGTTGCTGTTGCTCGAGATTCTTGGAGACGCAGGTGCTGCTGCTGGACACGCGGGTGGCCGCCTATATCGCACAGGACCGCGACATGCAACGGCTGCAGTCCGCCCCGCACGTCGGGCCGATTACGAGTGCGGCCTTTGTGGCGGCCCTCGACACTCCGACGCGCTTTCGGTCGGCGACGCAGGTGGCGAGCTACCTGGGTCTTGCGCCTCGTGATGACAGCACAGGCGACCGACACCGCGCGGGGCGGATCAGTAAGGCGGGCTCGACGCGGGTGCGGTATCTGCTCGTCCAGGCGGCCTGGGGCATCCTGACGAGGCCTGGACCACCGGACGGGCCGTTACACCAGTGGGGACAGGCGTTGGCGACACGCCGCGGGCCGCGGGTGGCGGTGATTGGGATCGCGCGGCGCTTGGCTCGCATGTTGTACGCGATGTGGCGCGATCAGCGTGACTTCACGGCGTCCGGCGTCGGGCCCGACGGCCAGGCGGCGGTCGACACCGCAGCGTAAGACCACACGGCGTGCGTGGACATCCACGGGGGTAAGCGCGACGGCGACTGTGATCGACCGACACGATCGTCCGACAGATTGCGCCGCCCCCGCGTCGCATCCTCTTCTGTGCCGGCGACAAGCGTCGCCACAACGAGCACGAATAGAAGGCTGAGACACGCTCGCGACGTGTCCAGAACAGATGCTCGCGCGCGCCGTTCCCCGGGCCGTTCGTGCTCAGCCCATCCCTGGCGGGTGAGGGATGGGCCGAGCACTCACTGGACGTGTGCGTGACAGGCGGGACGTACGGGTTGACGGACGAGAAAGCCGCCCTTGACGCGGGAGGCCGCTTCATAGAAGTCGCCCCTCGACGTCGCTCGGGACGACCATGAGCTCAGTCGAAGGGTCGCCGCTTCGCGAGCCGGCCCGCCCACGTCCGCCCTGCCGCGCTCGGGTTGAAGAAGGACCGGTCCATGGTCTGGAACTGAGCGCAGCAAAGCGGCGAAAACGCCAAGGGCGGGCCCCGGTGGGAACCCGCCCCATAGTGTCAGGCCGGAAGCCGCGGGCCGCAGGCCGCAAGCCGGCGGCCTACCGCGTCACCTGCACCGCGGCGGCGTGGAGGATTCCCAGCGCCTCCGTGATCTCGCTCTCCGTCACGTCCAGCGGCGGACGGAAGCGGACGCTGCGCGCGCCGCAGCCGAGGATCATCATCCCCATCTCGTACGCCGCGTCGGCCACCCGGTCGCGCGTCGGGCCGTCCGCGAAGTCGATGGCGCACATCAGGCCGCGGCCGCGCGGGTTCGAGAAGATGTCGGGGCGCGTGGCGTGCAGCTGCTGCAGGCCGGCCAGCAGGTGCCTGCCGACCGCCGCCGCGTGCTCCACCAGGCTCTCCTCCTCGATGATCTCGAGGAACCGCTGCGCCCGCACCATGTCCACCAGGTTGCCGCCCCACGTCGAGTTCAGGCGGCTCGACACCCGGAACACGTTCTCCGGCTCTTCGTCGAGCCTCGGCCCGGCGAGCATGCCGCACACCTGCATCTTCTTGCCGAACGCCAGCAAATCGGGCCGCACGCCGGTGTGCTGGTGCGCCCAGAACCTCCCGGTGAGGCCGACGCCCGACTGGACCTCGTCGAAGATCAGCAGCGCGTCGTTCTCGTCGGCCAGCCGTCGCAGCGCCGCCATGAACTCGGGGCGGTAGTGGTTGTCGCCGCCCTCCGCCTGGATCGGCTCGATGATGATCGCCGCGATATCGTCCTTCCGCTCCACGAACGCCCGCTCGATCTCCGCCACCGCCTGGCGCTCGAGCGACGCGACGCGCTCGATTTCGTCGGCATCGAGCGGAAAGCGCAGCGCCGGGTTCGCGATGCGGGGCCAGTCGAACTTCGAGAAGTAGGCATACTTCCGCGGGTCGGCCGTGTTGGTCAGCGACAGCGTGTAGCCGCTGCGCCCGTGGAACGCGTCGCGGAAGTGGACGATCTGGTGTCCCTTTTCGACCGCCAGCCCCTTGCGGAAGTTGCGGCGCACCTTCCAGTCCATCGCCGCTTTCAGCGCGTTCTCGACGCCCAGCGCCCCGCCGGCGACGAAGAACGCGTACGGCAGGTACGACGGGATGCCGACGCGGCCGAAGGTGTCCACGAACTCCGCGAACTCGACCGTGTAGATGTCGGAGTTCGTCGGGTTCGCCAGCGCCGCCCGCAGCAGCTTCTCGCGGAAGATCGGGTCGGCCATCATCGGGTGGTTGAGGCCCACCGGCGCGGTCGCGAAGAACGAGAACATATCGAGCAGGGTCCGGCCGCGGCGCGCATCCCAGAGGCGTCGCCCCCGGCTGCGGTCCGCGTCGAGGACCAGGTCATAGCCGTCGGCCAGGATGTGGCGCCCCAGCGTGGCGTGCACCTGGTCCGCGGTCAGCGTTCGTGTCTGGGTCATGGTCGGGATCACGCGTTGGCTCCTTGAACGACAGGGGCGACGAACGTCTCTTCCTTCACGGTGGAGAGCACCACCACCGTGCGCGTCCGGCTCACGCCCTCCAGCGCGCCCAGCTGGTGGAGCAACAGCTGGCGCAGCGCCTCCATGCCGCCCACGCGCACCTTCAGCAGCACGGAGAACTCGCCCGTCACGTGGTGGCACTCCAGCACGTCGTCCAGGCGGACGACGCGGTCGAGCAGTGCCGGCTCGTGACGCGGGTGATCGAGGAACACCTCGACGAAGGCGGTGATGCCCGCCCCCACCGCCGCGCCGTCGACGATCGCCGTCCAGCGGCGGATGACGCCGCTCGACTCCAGTTTCTTCAGCCGCTCGTGCACCGCCGCCGTGGACAGCCCCACCTGGCGGGCGATTTCGGCCTGCGCCAGCGACGCATCTCGCTGGACCAGCCGGAGGATCTGGGCGTCGCGTTCGTCGATGACTGGCGTAACGTTCGCTTGTTTCTGCACGGAACAATAATATATTCGGACACAAGCTGAGGCAACCGAAAAACATCAGGCCATCAGCCGCCAGAACCGGTCCCGATTCGAGCTTCAAGGTAGAATGAGGGCGTGGAATCGAGGCGCGAACGCGACACGCTGGGCGAGCGGGAGGTGCCGGAAGGGCGGCTGCACGGGATTCACACCCAGCGGGCGCTCGAGAACTTCCAGCTCCTCGGCCGGCCCATCCATCCGGCGCTGGCCCGGGCGCTGGGCGCGGTCAAGTTGGCGGCGGTTCGGACCAACCGGTCGCTGGGCTACCTTCCGGACGAGGTGGCCGAGGCCATCGAGCGTGCCGCGGTGGAGCTGATGGACGGCTCCCTGGCCGAGGCCGTCGTCGTGGACGCGCTCCAGGGGGGCGCCGGGACCAGCGCCAACATGAACGTCAACGAGGTGCTGGCCAACCGGGCGCTCGAACTGCTCGGCGCCGAACGCGGGAGTTACTCGAGGGTGTCTCCCCTCGACCACGTCAACCTGCACCAGAGCACCAACGACGTCTTTCCGACCGCCCTGCGCGTGGCCGCGCTCGGCGGGCTGCGCCGCCTCGAGCCCGCGGTCGTGGCGCTGCAGGAAGCGTTTCAGGCGAAGGAGCGCGCCTTCGCGCACGTGGTGAAGGTGGGACGCACCGAGATGCAGGACGCGGTGCTGACCACGCTCGGGCGGGAGATGTCGGCGTATGCCGAGGCGTTGAACCGCGACCGCTGGCGGCTGAACAAGTGCGAAGAGCGGCTGAGGGTGGTGAACCTGGGCGGGACCGCCATCGGCACCGGCCTGGCCGCGCCGCGCCGCTACATCTTTCGCGTGGTCGACGAGCTTCGCGACATCACCGGCCTCGGCCTGGCGCGCGCCGAGAACCTGGTGGAGGCGACGCAGAACGCGGACGTCTTCGTCGAGGTCTCGGGCCTGCTCAAGGCGCTGGCCGCGACGCTGATCAAGATCTGCGGCGACCTTCGGCTCATGTCGTCGGGGCCGGAGGCCGGGTTCGGCGAGATTCGGCTGCCGGCGCGCCAGGCGGGATCGAGCATCATGCCGGGCAAGGTGAACCCGGTGATTCCGGAAGCGGTGACGCAGGCCGCGCTGCTGGCCATCGGGCACGACCAGGCGTTGACGATGGCCGCGGCGATGGGGAGCCTGGAGCTGAACCCGTTCCTGCCGCTGGTCGCGCACTGCCTGCTCGAGAGCTTCGACCTGCTGGCCGCGTCGTGCGAGTCGCTGCGCCGCGACTGTGTCGATGGCATCGAGGCGGACGAGGCGCGCTGCCGGCGCCAGGTGGAGAACGCGACGGCCAGCGCCACCGCGCTGGTCCCGCTGATTGGCTACGGGCGCGCGGGCGAGCTGGTGGTCCGCGCCCGGGAGCAAGGGCGCGGGTTGAAGGACGCCGCCGTCGCGTCGGGTTGGCTGACCGCCGCCGAGTTCGACGAGGCGACCAGCGCTGAAGCCGTGTGCCGGTTGGGGTTCGCCGGGCAGCATGCGACAGACCCGGCACGGCAATGACGAATGCAAAATGCACAATGCAAAATGCAAAATGCAGAATATGCAGAACGCACAATGCACAATGCAGAGTGCGCAATGCAGAATGCAGCATGCGCAATGCGGGTCAACAGGTCGCTGTCCGATTAGCAGCGTGACCGGCAATTCTTTTGTGCATTTTGCATTGTGCATTTTGCATTGACATCGTAAGGCGCTGTATGCAGCCAACCCCGCGTTCCCTTCGCCTCCATATCGGCATCTTCGGCCGGCGCAACGTCGGCAAGTCGTCGCTGCTCAACGCGATCACGCGGCAGCGGGTGTCGATCGTGTCCGAGGTGGCCGGCACGACGACCGACCCGGTGGAGAAGCCGATGGAACTGCTGCCGCTCGGGCCCGTGCAGTTCGTCGACACCGCGGGAGTGGACGATGAGGGGGCGCTGGGCGACCTGCGGATTGAACGGACCCGGGCGGTGCTCGATCGGGTGGACCTGGGCGTCGTCGTCACCGAGGGCGGCGGCTGGGGCGCGTTCGAGGACAACCTGCTGAGCGAGCTCGAAGCGCGGCGGGTGCCCGTCCTCGTGGTGTTCAACAAGAGCGACCTTTGCGCGCCTGACGCGGGCGAGGCGGCGCGGCTGCAGCTGGCGCGGGTGCCCTCGGTGGCCGCGTCGTCGCTGACCGGCGCGGGCATCGTCGACGTGCGCGAGGCGCTGCTCCAGATCGCGCCGTCGGATTTCTTCGACAGCCGCCGGCTCGTCACCGATCTCGTGCCGCCCGGCGAAGTGGCCGTGCTGGTGGTGCCCATCGACAAGGAGGCGCCGAAGGGCCGGCTGATCCTGCCGCAGGTGATGGCCATCCGCGACCTGCTCGACGGCGAGTCGATGGCGCTGGTGGTGCAGGAGCGCGAGCTGCGGCGGGCGCTCGAGCGCCTCACGCGCCCGCCCGCGCTGGTCGTCACCGACTCGCAGGTCTTCTTGAAGGTGGCCGCCGACGTGCCCCTCGACATCCCGATGACGTCGTTCTCGATCCTGATGTCGCGGTTCCAGGGAGACCTCGCCGCCCAGGTGCGGGGCACGCTGGGCATCGAGCGGCTGCGCGGCGGCGACCGCGTGCTGGTGGCCGAGGCGTGCGCCCACCACCCGGTCGGCGAGGACATCGGCCGCGTGAAGATCCCGCGCTGGCTGACCCAATACGTGGGCGCGAAGCTGCACTTCGACCACGTGCAGGGGCGCGACTTTCCGCCGGATCTCTCGCCCTACCGCCTGGTCGTCCACTGCGGCAACTGCGTCGGCAACCGCCGCGAGATGATGTCGCGGATCCACCGGTGCGGCGTGGCCGGCGTGCCGATCACCAACTACGGGCTGACGATCGCGTATTCCCTCGGGATCTTCGAGCGGGCGCTCGGACCGTTCCCGGGTGCGCTGGAGGCGCTCGGTGCCGAGCGGCCTTGACGTGCTCGACCATGAGACGATCGCGGCGTGGCTCCGCGAGCGCGACCCAGCGGCGCTCGAGCGCCTGTGGGCGCGTGCCGACGCCGTTCGCGCGGCGCACGTCGGCGGTGCGGTGCACCTGCGCGGCCTGATCGAGATCAGCAACCACTGCGTCCGGCACTGCTTGTATTGCGGCATCCGGGCGTGCGCTTCAGTAGGGCAGGCTTCCCGCCTTCGCCAACGCTACGGCGGGCCGCCGAAGCCTCGCGCGGAGGCGGCCAGCCTGCCAGGGCCGTCGCCTGGCGCGGTGGGGCAGGCGTCTCGCCTGCCCGATGCGGTGGACGCGGTCGGACAGGCTTCGGTGGGGCAGGCGTCTCGCCTGCCCGATGCGGTGGACGCGGTCGGACAGGCTTCGGTGGGGCAGGCGTCTCGCCTGCCCGATACCCTGGTCCGGTACCGTCTTTCCGCCGCCGAGATCCTCGCCTGTGCCCGGACGGCGACGTCGCTGGGCTACGGCACGGTGGTGATGCAATCAGGCGAAGATCCCGGGCTGACGCGCGAGTTCATCGCCGACGTCATTCGCGCCATCAAGGCCGAGACCGGGCTCGCGATTACGCTCAGCCTCGGCGAGCGCGAAGACGACGACCTGCGCGCGTGGAAGGAGGAGGGGGCCGACCGCTTCCTGCTCCGGTTCGAGACTTCGGATCCCGAGTTGTATCGCCGCATCCATCCGTCGCTTCCCGGCGCGCTCTCGGACCGCGTCGCGCAGCTGTTGCGGATGCGGGTGATGGGCTACGAGATTGGCACCGGCGTGATGGTCGGCATCCCGGGCCAGACGTGGGACATCCTGGCGCGCGACATCGAGCTGTTTCGGGAGCTCGACATCGACATGATCGGCATCGGCCCCTTCCTGCCGAGCCCGCGAACGCCGCTCGGCGGGGAAGCCGCCGAACGCCTGCGCGCCGGCGACGTTGAGCAGGTGCCGAACGACGAGCTGACGACGCTGAAGGCCGTCGCGCTCGCGAGGATCGTGTGCCCCGAGGCGAACATCCCGAGCACGACCGCGCTGGCCACGCTCGACCCCGCCACGGGCCGCGAACTCGGCCTCGTCCGCGGCGCCAACATCGTCATGCCGAACCTCACGCCGCCCGCGTATCGGGCGCTGTACGAAATCTACCCCGGCAAGGCGGGCATCCACGAGACGGCCCAGCCGTGCATCGAGAGCCGCGTCCGGTCGATCGGGCGGGTGGTAGGGAAGGGGCCGGGTGGACGGCGGCGCGGCCTCCTGTCTCCTGACGTCGTGTCCGCCTGACCACTGACCACGAGCCACTTCCGCTGCCAACTGTTTCGCGCCCCCGTGTCGGGCTAACCACTGACCACTAGCCACCAGCCACTTCTCGCCGGCCGTTTCTGGCTCTGGCGGTTCGAACGCAACCGCTCGCGGCCGGGCGTGGAGGAGTAGATCGCGGGCTCGTCGCCGCCGGACACGAGTGTCCGGATCCAGAGTCTCGCGGGCGTGGGTTCGCAAATGGACCGCCCGCGTTCCTCATCAGCATTCTGCGTCCTTCATTCGACATTCTCCATTTTGGCATCCTGGCCCTGGACTTGTTGAGGTAGCGGTTGCCGTGAGCGCTGTGTGGAAGGACATCAAGTACGGGGCGCGCACGTTGGCGAGTCATCCCGGCATGGCGACCGCGGCCATGTTCACGTTGGCGCTGGGGATTTGCGCGATCAGCACGATCCTCAGCTGGATCAACGGCACAATCCTCAACCCAATCCCCGGCGTCCGCGGAACGAGCTCGCTGGTCACCGTGGACGTGCGCGACAGCGTGATCCTGGTGGGCAGGCCTGGTGGGGCAGGCGTCTCGCCTGCCCTGACTGTCTGGCGTTCAGACGAGCTTCCTCAGCTCTGGCCAGACCCAGCGGTACTCGTGGGCTTCCGGCCACCGTTTCAGTGGGTTCGAGCACACGTAGAGCACGTACCGCTGCATCTCGGAATCATTGCGCACGACCCGGTCGAACGATTCGTCCTGCCATATGGGCGCCCGGCGCCCACCTGCCGCGAGTTGGTGTGCGGTGAAGGACTTCCACGACTGGAGGAGTTGCTCCAGGCGTACGTCTGCGAGGGGCGCCCCGACGACGTGCACGTGGTCGTCCATCACCACCCATGCCGACAGGAGGCAGCGGGTCCCGTTCCAGAACCGGAGAGCCCCGGCGACAACCTCGCGCTCCGGGGGCGAGAGCCCGGATTGTTGCTCGGCGAGCCGCCACGTCGCGAAGTAGACAATGCGCGGGGCGTCAAGCCTCCAGTGGGGAAGTCGTCTGCGATAGAAGCGTTCCATCCTCAGTGACTGGTGCAATCGACGAGCCAGCGAGCGTCGCGCGGTTCTTGGTGGGCAGGCGAGACGCCTGCCCCACGGAAGACCGGCTGTCGCACTGACGAGGGCAGGCGAGACGCCTGCCCCACCGAAGATCCGGCGAGGCGAGACGCCTGCCGGCAGGGCGATCCTGGTGGGGCAGGCGTCCCCGCCTGCCGGCAGGGCGATCCTGGTGGGGCAGGCGTCCCCGCCTGGCGGCAGGGCGATCCTGGTGGGGCAGGCGTCCCCGCCTGCCGACGGTCCGGGCAGGCGTGATCAGGCGCTGCAATCTCTTGTCGCAGGGAAGGCTGCAGATCCTGCCACGGACGCGCGGGCAGGCGAGGCGCCTGCCCCACCGAATCCGGCTGTCCCACCCCGAAGATCCGACTGGCGCGCTGACGCGGGCAGGCGAGGCGCCTGCCCCACCGAAGACCGGCGAGGCGAGGACGCCGGTCCCACCGGAGATTCGCCGGCCCCACCGAAGATCCGGATCACGCGGACACGGGCGTCTTCACGTCGAGCGTCACCGTGAAGCGGCTGCCCACGTTGGGCTCGCTCGCCACCGTCACGTCGCCGCCGTAGAGCTGCGCGAGCTTCTTCACGATTGACAGCCCGAGGCCCGTGCCGGGGATCGTGCGCGTCTTGTCGTTCTTGATCCGCACGAATTCCTGGAACAGCCGCGACGCGTCTTCCTTCGACAACCCGATGCCGGTGTCGGCCACCTCGAGCCGCACTCCGTTCGCTGCCGGCTCGATCGTCACGTCCACCCTTCCGCCATCCCGGTTGTACTTCACGGCGTTGGACACCAGGTTGTTGAAGAGGATCTCGATCTCGCCGCGGTCGGCGACGACGATCACGTGGTCGGGCGCGTGCAGGCTCGCCGTGATCTGGCGGCCGGCCGCGGCCTGGGCGACGCCGTCGAGAGCGCCCTGCGCGATCTCGCGGATGTCCACCTCCGCGAGCTCGCGGCGCTTCCGGCCCGACTCGATGCGGGTCAGGTCCAGCAGTTCGCTGATGAGCCGCCGCATGCCGCCCGCGCGAACGAGCGCGCGCTCGACCACTTGCCCGATCACGGCGGGATCGGTTCCCGCCGACCCGTCCTTGAGGATCTGCAGGTAGCCTTCGATCGCCGCCAGCGGCGCCTTCAGTTCGTGGCCGAGGACCGTGATGAACTGGAACCGGACCTGGCGCTTCTCCTCGGCCAGGCGCTTCGCCTGCCGCTGCACCACCAGGTGCTTGACCACCCGTCGCACGGCGACGCGCAGCTCGTCGGGCGTGAACGGCTTCGGCAGGAAGTCGTGGGCGCCCTGCTTGGTCGCCTCGATGGCCGTCTCGAGCGTGGCGTACGCCGTGATCATCACGGTGAGCGTCGGCAGCGCACGGTCGCTGACCTGCCTGAGGACGTCGAGCCCCGAGATGCCCGGCAGCTTGAGGTCGAGCAGCAGGATGTCGGGCACCCACTCGGCGATCCGCTCCAGGGCTTCTTCGCCGGTCTCGGCGGTCTTCACCTCGAAGCCGATCGGCGACTCGTCGTCACCCGCCTTGACGCTGAACGTTCCCAGGACGCGCGCGATAGCCATGCGCATCCCGGTCTCGTCGTCCACCACGAGGATTCGGAGCGTATCCATAGGTTCTTTCCGCCGGTCCTACGATCCAGATAAGAGGCCGCGATTCTGAGTCGTGGGGTTGTGGGGCGGGCCTCCAGGCCCGCCGATCGCCCCTCGACGCTGCTCGGGGCGACCCTGAGCCTGCCGAAAGGTCGCGGGGCTGAAGCCCCGCGCCACGGAGACAGACGACTCCGAATCACGGCCTCCCATCTGGCAGCCGGCAGCTGGCAGCTACCGGCTGGCTGCCCGCGCCTGGCAGCCGGTCACGCGCGATCCGATCTTGGCTGCCTGGGGGGCTTCAGAATGCCGTAGCGCTGGCCTTCAGGCCCGCGACCAGCCTTCAGGCCGGCGATCGGCGGGTCTAAAGACCCGCCCCACGGTCGTGAGACTGCCTCTCGTCCCGTTGCGCGTGCGACGCCAGCAACCGGTCGATTTCGCGCCGCAGCTGTTCGAATCGGATCGGTTTCGCGAGCAGCGCGTCGGCGCCCACCCACGCGCGCTCGGCCGGGCTCGACGGGTCGAAGACGAGCCCGGTCTCGCTGGTGACGGCCGTCACGAGGATGATCGGGAGGCCGGGGAACGTGCGCTTGAGGTGATGCGACAGCACGAACCCGTCGTCGTGCTGTTCCATCATCAGGTCGAGGATGGCGAGGTCGGGGCCGATCGCGGCCGCGCGCTCCTCGGCCGCCGCCCGCGTGGTCGCCGTCGTCACCTCGAAGCCGGCGTTCTCGAGCTGGATGCGATGCTGGAACAGGAAGTCCTCGTCGTCGTCCACGAGGAGGATCTTGATCTTCGCGTTCATAGTCGCCATGCCGTTCGCCCCTGCTGCAACCGCCCCTAATCCGCTGCCTGCTGTGAGTCGCCGCGCCGACGGTCCGCTGTCAGATCCTCCCGCCTCCGTGGCAGGACCACCGTGAACGTCGTGCCCGTCGGCCCCTTCGCCGGATCGGCGTTCGACTTCACCTTGATGTCGCCCCGGTGCATCTTGACGATGCCGTAGCTCACCGCGAGTCCGAGCCCGGTGCCCTTGCCGACCCTCTTCGTGGTGAAGAACGGTTCGAACAGCTTCGGGAAGTGCTCGGGTCGGATGCCCACGCCAGAGTCCGACACGATCAGCCGCACGTGGTCCGCGTCGTCCTCGGTCCGAATCCGCAGGCGCCCGCCGTCGGGCATGGCCGCGAACGCGTTGCCGATCAGGTTCACCAGCACCTGCGTGATCTGATCCGGGTCGACCTCGATCGACGGGTCCTCCACGGCCTGTTCCACCTCGATCTCGACGCCGAGCGGGTGCGCCAGGCCGCGCAGGCCGCGCTGCACCAGTTCGCCGACGTCGATCCTGTCGTGCTGCACCTTGTTCTGGCGGGCGAAGTCGAGCAGGCCGGCGACGATCTTCTTGCAGCGATCGGCCTGCTCCACGACCATCGACAAATCCGCGGCGTACTCGGGCTTGTCGGCCAGCTGCTCCTGCAGGAAGTGCGAGTACATGATCACCACGCCCAGGGGGTTGTTCACCTCGTGGGCGATGCCGGCCGCGAGCTGGCCCATGCTGGCCAGCTTCTCGGAGCGGACCAGCGCCACCTGCGCGTTCGCCAGGTCCTCGTTCGATCGCCCCAGCTCCCTCACCGTGTCGCGCAGGTGCTCGATGCTGTGCGGCAGGCACATCTCGCGCTCGGCCAGGCCGCGGTAGATGGCGCTGGCGAGTTCGCGGCAGCTCGCGTAGCCGCACGCCCCGCAGTTCAGCTCGTCGGTCGGATCGGGCTTTCCCAGCTCCGCCAGGAGCCGCTGCAGCTGCTCCGGCGACGGGACGGGCAGGCGCATGTCCTTCGGCGCGTAGTCGCGCGACAGGTTCACCGACGAGTACCGACCGGATGGTCTCCTGCCACGCGGAGAGATCCCGGTCGGCGATGCGGCGGCGCACGTACTGGCTCACGCGCGCGCGGCGGCCGAAGTGCGGCAGGTCGGTGCTCATGCCCGGGCCCATCGTGCAGCCGCGGCAGAACAGCACCTCGAGCAGCCTCGTGTCGAGCAGGCCCGACTCGGCCTCCCTGATCGCCTGTGCGAACTCGGCGGGCCCTTCGGCCACCATCACGTGGCCGGTCACCAGGTCCTCCTGGATCCCGGCGACCTGCAGCATGCCGCCGCTGATGGGGAACAGCGCGCCGCCGCGGCTGTGCGGCGGGTCGAACTCGCAGCCGCCGGCGGTCTGCGCGTCGATCCCGTGCGCGGCGATCATCTCGCGGAGTTCCGCGAAGGTCAGCGCCTCGTCCACCTCGCCCGCCAGTTCGGCCGTCTCGCGCTTCTTCGCGATGCACGGGCCCACGAAGACGATCTTCAGGTCGGGGCCGAGGTCGCGGCGAAGCAGGCGCGCGGTTGCGACCATGGGCGAGACGATGGGGGCCAGCGCCGACGTGAGGTCGGGAAAGTAGCGCTCCACGTAGCCGACGACGGCCGGGCAGGTGGTGGCGATCCAGAGGCGTTCGGTATCGCGCGCGACGAGGCGCCGGTACTCGTTGGCCACCAGTTCGGCGCCGAACGCCACCTCGTGGACCGAATCGAAGCCGAGCGCGCGCAGGGTGCCGACGACGGCGGTGTAGTCGAGGTCGATGAACTCGGCCGGAAAGCTGGGCGCGATGATGGCGGCCACGCGGCCGGGGCCGGCCAGGAGCCTCTCGACGTCTTCGACGGCCGACACCACGCGCTTGGCCGACTGGGTGCACACCTTGAAGCACACGCCGCAGCCGATGCAGCGCTCGGCCAGCACCTGGGCCTGCTGGTCTGCGATTCGAATCGCCTTCGCCGGGCATTCGCGGACGCACTGGTAGCAGACGCGGCAGCGCTCGCCGATGGTCGACACCAGGGGAGTGAGGCTTGCGTTCATGGTAAACCCGGCCCGCGACGTGCGACGTGCGGCTCGCGGCCTCTCAACATGACCCTAGTCCTCAGTGTGACCAACGCGCCGGCGATCAAGCGGCGCCCGATCAAGGCGCGACCCGCCGCGGACGCGCGGCGTTCGCGAAGCTGCCGACCGCGGTGTTGCTCGAGGTGGGGCTGCACAATCCTCTCGCCGCGGCGGTGGGCGAGCCCGGCGACGGCGGAGTCCGCGCTTGGCGCGGACCCTGCTGCCGGCCATTCCCGAGCAGGGGTTGGTGCTCGCGGACCGGCTGTACGGCTCGCGGTGCGTTCGCGGCCGCGCTGCAGGCGGCCTGCGCGCAGCGTCGGCAGCCACTTCCTGGTCCGCGTCTCAAACCGCGGTCAAGGGACGAGTGAGCGAGTGCCTGGCCGATGGGAGCGCGCCTGCTGGTCGTGCCGATCAAACCGGTGTACCGTCCCACGCCCGACGCGCGGACGCTGACGGTGCGCGAGATCCAGGTGCGCGTCGCGCGCGCCGGGCACCGCGGTAACCACCCTGCGCCTGTGGACCAGCCTGTCTGGACCCGGCCGTCGCGCCGAGAGCTCGATTGGGTTGACAGTGCTTCGAGCTTGGCCATGCCGCCCATGGCGGGTGACCGGGCAGGCGGCACCTGGCGCCGGCGGGCCGCCGCGCCCCAGGACTCGAGCGCCGGAGGGCGCGAAGTCCGGGGCGCTCGACAGAGCGACAGGGCGCGAGCGGGAGTGATTGGCGAGACCCCGCGCGAAGCGGTCGCGAGCTTCGTCCGCTCGTCGCAGACGCCCGCCGGCGCCAGCCCGTGCCGGCTGACCGGGCAGGCCCCGCCCGCTCGTCAACACAATCGAGCTCCTGTCCAGCCCTTGATTCCGCGGAAGAGCGCCGGCGGGACTACGAAGCGCCCGGTCGGTCCTTCTGCGTTGTCCGTTCTGCATCATGCGTTGTGCATTTTGCATTGTGCATTTTGCATTGTGCATTTTGCATTTTGCATTGACAGAGAGTTCTTCCCTGCCCCCTAGACGACGACTTCCCGCCGCTCGTAGGTCGTGTGCAGCAGCTCGTGGCTGCGACGGGAGAGCGGCTTCTCGAGGAACTCGGCGTACAGCCGCTGCACGGCCGGGTTCTGGTGCGAGGCGCGGAGCGCCGCGTCGCGGTCGATCGCGTAGAGCGCCTGCATGCGGGCGCGAACGGCGTCGGGCGCGGCACTTCGCGGCTGGCCGCCGCCGTTGACGCAGCCGCCCGGGCACGTCATGACCTCGACGAAGTGCAGGTCACTGCGGCCGGCGCGAATCTGCTCGAGCACCGCGCGCGCGTGTTTCAGGCTCGAGACGGCCGCCACGCCTATCTCGCGGCCGGCAATCGTCGCGCGGTATTCCTTCACGCCGTCGAGGCCTCGAAGCGGCTGCAGCTTCAGCGAGGCCGGCGGCTCCCCGGTCAGGAGCACGTGCGCCGTGCGGAGCGCCGCCTCGGCGACGCCGCCGCTCGCCCCGAACAGCTTGCCCGCGGACGTGCGTTCGCCGAACGGCGTGTCGGGGGCCTCGGCGGCCAGCGTCGCGAGGTCGAGCCCGTGCGCCCGAATCATCTCCGCCAGCTCCCGGGTCGTCAGCACGGCGTCGATGTCCGGACGGCCGTCGCGGGCCATTTCCGGCCGCCCCGCCTCGAACTTCTTCGCCGTGCACGGCATCACGGCCACGCTGAAGATCTTCTCCGGGTCGATCTTCTCGCGCGCGGCGAAGAAGCTCTTGATCACCGCGCCCAGCATCTGCTGCGGGCTCTTGCAGGTGGAGAGGTGCGGGATCATGTCGGGGTAGAACTGCTCCACGAACTTGATCCAGCCGGGCGAGCAGCTGGTCATCATCGGCAACGTGGCGGGGTCCCCGGTCGTCAGCCGCTGCACCAACTCGGACGCTTCCTCCATGATCGTCAGGTCGGCGGTGAAGGCGGTGTCGAAGACGCGGCGGAAGCCAAGGCGCCGCAGCGCAGAGGTCAGCTGTCCGTCCACGTCTGCGCCCGGCTTCGCGCCGAACGCCTCGGCCAGGCTGACCGACACCGATGGCGCGTGCTGGACGACGACGTAGCGGGCCGGGTCGGAGAGGGCGGCAAGGACCTCCTCCACCTGGTTGTGCTCGTTGAGCGCGCCGGTCGGGCACACCGCCACGCACTGGCCGCAGTTCACGCAGCTGCTGACGTTCAGGCCCTCGTCGAACGCCGGGCCGACGCGGGCGCGGCTGCCGCGCCCGATGAAGTCGATCGCGCCGACCGACTGGATCTCCTCGCACACGCGCACGCACTTGCCGCAGAGGATGCATTTCGCCGGCTCGCGGACGATCGACGGGCTGGCCACGTCCATCCGCACCGGCGTGCGGCTGCCGAAGTAGCGGCGGCGACGGACGCCGAGCTGCTGCGCCAGCGCCTGCAGTTCGCAGCTGCCGCTGCGCGAACAGTAGAGACAGTCGTCGGGGTGGTTGGCGAGCAGCAGCTCCACCAGCGTCTTGCGGGCGTCGACCGCCCGCGCCGAGTGCGTCCGCACCTTCATGCCGGCAGCCACCGGGAAGGCGCAGCTCGGCACGAGGCTCCGCTGTCCCTCGACGTCCACGACGCACATCCGGCACGCGCCGCTCGGCGGAAGCCCGTCGTAGTGGCAGAGCGTCGGAATGGCAATGCCGGCCCTCCGCACGGCGGACAGCACCGTGTCGCCGTCCTGGGCGTCCACCGTTCGACCGTTGACCTCGATCCTGATCACGGGTTCTCCTAGGGGTCGGAGCGCGTTCTCCGGATTACAGAAACGAATTTCAAATCTGCAATTCGGAGAACGCGCTCCGACCCCAATCTCACGCCGCCGTCACGGCGTCGAAGTGGCACACGTCCACGCAGGTGCCGCACGCGATGCAGCGCTCCGGGATGACGTGGTGCGGGCTCTTGAGCGTGCCGACGATCGCCTCGGACGGGCAGTTCCTGACGCACACCGCGCAGCCCGTGCACCGGTCTTCGTCGATGGTGTAGAGGAGCAGCTCGCCGCAGCCCTTCGCCGGGCAGCGGCGGTCGTACACGTGCGCCTCGTATTCCTCCCTGAACCAGCGCAGCGTGCTCAGCACCGGGTTCGGCGCCGACTGTCCCAGGCCGCACAGGCTGGTGTCCTGGATCACCTGCGCCAGGTGTTCGAGGTTCATCACGCTGCGGAAGCGCTCGAGCGACTCGAACTCCTTCTCGTTGCGGCGGCCGCGCGTCAGGCTCTCGAGGATCTCGAGCATGCGCCTCGTGCCCTCGCGGCACGGGATGCACTTGCCGCAGCTCTCGCGCTGGATGAAGTCCATGAAGAACTTCGCGACGTCCACCATGCAGGTGGATTCGTCCATCACCACCAGGCCGCCCGACCCCATCATCGCGCCCACGCGCTTCAGCGACTCGTAGTCGATGTCGATGTCGAGATGCTCGGTCGGGATGCAGCCTCCCGACGGCCCGCCGATCTGCACCGCCTTGTAGCGCTTCCCGCCCGGGATCCCGCCGCCCACACCAAACACGATGCTCCGGAGCGTCGTGCCCATGGCCACCTCGACGAGGCCCGTGCGGGCGACCTTGCCCGAGAGCGCGAAGACCTTCGTCCCCTTGCTCGTCGCCGTGCCGATGCTCGAGAACCACTCGTCGCCGCGCTGGACGATGGACGGGACGTTGGCGAGCGTCTCGACGTTGTTGATCACCGTCGGCATGCCGAACAGGCCGCGCACGGCGGGGAAGGGCGGCCGCGGCCGCGGCATGCCGCGCCGGCCCTCGATGCTGTGGAGCAGCGCCGTCTCCTCGCCGCACACGAAGGCGCCCGCCCCCATCTTGACCGCGACCTCGAGGCTGAAGCCCGAGTCGAGGATGTTCTGCCCGAGCAGGCCGAACGCTTTCGCCTGCGCGATGGCATGGCGCAGCCGCGCGATGGCGTGCGGGTATTCGGCGCGGATGTAGACGTACGCCTTGCTGGCGCCGATCGCATAGGCCGCGATCGCCAGGCCCTCGAGGACGCGGTGGGGGTCGCCCTCGATCACCGCGCGGTCCATGAACGCGCCCGGGTCGCCCTCGTCCGCGTTGCAGACCATGTACTTCTGCTCGGCCGACTGCTTCTGCGCAATCGTCCACTTCGTGCCGGTCTTGAAGCCGCCGCCCCCGCGGCCGCGCAGGCCCGAACGCTCGACGAGGCCGCACAGTTCGGCCGGCGTCTGCTCGCGAATCGCCCTGGCCAAGCCCGCGTAGCCGCCGCGCGCCAGGTACTCGTCGATGCGGGCCGGGTCCACGATGCCGCAGTTGGCGAGCACCCAGCGCGTCTGCGGCGCAAAGAACGGATGCTCGTCGAGATACGCCACGTCGTCCCACGGCCGCGTGGCGTCCTGACGGAACTGGCCGAGCGGCGTGATCGGGAACGACGTGCCGGCAAAGACCGCGTCGAGCAGGCCGTCCACCTGCTTGTCGGTGACGCGCGGGAAGCTGAGACGCGAGCGGCCCGGCAGCTGCACGTCCACCAGCGGCTCTTCGACGCAGAGGCCGATGCAGCCGACCTCCACGACTTCCGCGCGGAGGTGGGGGCGCAGGCCGAGGTAGCCGCGGATGGCGGCCAGCGTCCTGGCCGCGCCCGCGCCGAGGCCGCAGGTGCCGGCGCCGACGTAGATCACCGGCCGGGCGACGGTTTCGCGGCGCAGCCCGGCATTGCGCTTGGCCGCGGCCGACTTGCACGCGGCGCTCTCGTGGCAGAGCGGTCCGGACGCGAGGCACTCGACGAGTTGCGGGCAGGGGCGCGAGGGTCCATGCCAGCACTCGGGACAGCAGGGCGCGAACGACGTGGCGATGGTCGGCCCGCTCATTTCCTCGCCGCCTCCCGCCGGAGCGTCTTGAGGATTCTGCCGGCGCGCTCGGAGGTGGCGCCCGCGTGGAACTCGCCGTTGACGGCCATCAGCGGCGCCAGCCCGCACGCGCCCAGGCACGCCACCACCTCCAGGCTGAAGACGCCGTCGCGCGTCGTCTGGCCCGGCTTGATCTGCAGCGCGCGCTGGATGGCGGTCAACGTCTGGAGCGAGCTCTTCACGTGGCACGCGGTGCCGCGGCACACCTGGATGTGGTAGCGCCCGAGCGGCTGGAAGCGGAACTGGTTGTAGAACGTGGCGACGCCGTACACCTTGCTGGCGGGCAAGCGGAGATGCTGCCCGATGCGGACCACGGCATCGCGCGACAGGTAGCCGTGCGCTTCCTGGACGTCCTGCAGGAGCGGGATGAGCCCTTCCCGCCGGCCAGCCGGGTATCTGCCGACGATCGGATCGAGGTCTGGGGTGATCATGTGTGAAGCTCGTGGGCGTAGTACGCGACCTTGTCGAGCGCCATCATCAGGTCCACGTTCTCGACGTAGAGACCGGCCGGGACGCGAAGGCGGATGGGCGCGAAGTTCAAGATGCCTTTCACGCCGGCCAGCACCAGCTGGTCGGCCACCGCCTGCGCCTCGCCGGCCGGCACCGCGATGACCGCCACGTGGATGCGCTCGCGCTCGATCACCTCGGCCATTTGCTCGACGGGGTAGCAGCGGCAGCCGTGCAGGATGCGGCCCGTCTTCTCGGGCGCGCGGTCGAAGGCGGCGGAGAAACGGACGGGCTGGCGATTGCCGTAGTAGGCGAGGACCGCACGGCCGAGGTTGCCGACTCCGACGAGGGCGACCGCCGTGTCGACCGAGCGGGCGAGGACGGCGCCGATCGCCTCCACCAGTTCTTGGATGGCATAGCCTTTCCGCGGGCTTCCTGTGAAGCCGATCGTCATCAGATCGCGGCGGACCTGGGCGGCGGTGCTGACGGCCATGCTGGCCAGCTGATGGGAGTAGACCTGGCGCATGCCGGCGGCGAGCTGCTCGAGGAGCAGGCGGCGGTAGAGGCTGAGCCGCCCGAGGGTATTGACCGGGATGGTGACGGTGGTCTTGGTCCTGGGCCTGCCTGGCATATGCGTGAATCAATTCACAGTGTGAACTGCTTCACAGATACTAGCTGGGCAGCCCCGCCCTGTCAACCCCGGGGACGATCTTCAGGACGATTCCCGGGAAACCGGCACCCGGCGGTGCGGCGCTTTCCCGCGGCACACGCGGTGGTTCCGGCCAGACACGGCGGACGCGGGTGGGCCGGCTCGTGACCGCGACCGGCGCGCGCAATCAGGCTCCGCCGCTCTGTGCCGCCGGGTGCCGGGGGCGCCCTTCTTCGCTCACGTGGTTCGACCTGCTCACCACGCCCTGAGCGAAGTCGAAGGGCGCTCGACAGTGCCGAACCGCGCGTCCTCATTCGGTTTGATTTGCCTGAGCCAGTCGGCATGGCTCGCGCAGCCTCCGGGCGAGTCCCGACTTGCGGCGCGCGGTTGTGCACCCGACCGACGGCACTGCTCGCACGTTCGCTCAAGCGGGCATCCCCCGACACCCATCGCCTGGCGGGCGGCCGCCGACAGCGTGACACCGCCGGGCGTGGGCGGGCCGGCTCGCGAAACGGCGACCCTTCGACTGAGCTCAGGGTCGTCCCGAGCGACGTCGAGGGGCGACTTCGGCAAGCGGTGGCGAGCGACAGACGGCAAAACGCACCCGCAGGCGCTGGGGGGCCAGCGGGGTTGAGCCCGATCACGCACGCGAATCAGACCGGGCGACCCCCGCGGTTCTCGGCCGGCGTCGGCCGAGGGTGCTCCCCGCGGAAAACGCTCGCCGAGCGTTTTCAACGAGCTTGCCCTGCGCGTTCCGCTTGGGCCAGCTCGGAGCGGGGCCCCTGCCCGCGCAGCCGACGGAGCCGTGGAGCGAGTCGACCCGACCGCGGCCGGCGCACGCGCTCAGGGCTGCACGCCGAAGGGCGCGAGCGGGAGTCGTCGGCGAGACCAAGCGCGAAGCGGTCGCGTCCTTCGACGTCGCTCAGGACGCCCTGAGCAGGGTCGAAGGGCGAGCTTCGTCCGCTCGTCGCAGAGGCCCGCCGGGCGACATGGTGACGCCTGCCTGGTCAGGACCCGCCCAGAGGTCAACTCGCGTCCGCAGCTGCAGAGCGAGTCGGTCCGACCGCGGCCGGCTCGCGCTGGCGAAACAAGAAGTGCGGGCCATGGGACGAGCGAGTCGGTCCGACCGCGGCCGCCTCGCGTTGGCCGCGGGTGGAGCGAAGCCGTCCGACCCCGGCCGGCGCGTGTAGCGAGTGGCCGACCCGCGCGATCAGCAGTACACGTCGCGCTGGCCGGATTCCACCTGCGACATCAGCTGCACCGCGCGCTGCCGCGGCCACTCCTCCATGCCGGCCAGCGCGTCGGCGATGCAGCGTTCGCCGACGGCCCGCGTCTCGGGCGACGCGTAGTCGATCAGGTACTCGAGGAACGTCGACAGGCCGTTGGGGTCGCAGTGCTGCTTGATGTCGCCCGGCTTGGCGAGATCCATGAAGTCCGCGCCGGTGCGTCCCAGCCGGTAGCAGCCGGTGCAGAACGACGGGATGTAGCCGAGCGACGCGACGTCGCGCACCACCTCGTCGAGGCCGCGGTGGTCGCCCAGGCAGAACTGGCTGGCTTCCTCCCGCTCTTCGTCCGAATAGCCGCCGGGGTTCGTCCGGCTGCCGGCCGAGATCTGGGACACGCCCAGCGCGAACGTCTCGCGGCGGATGTGCGCCGACTCGCGCGTGGACATGATGATCCCCGTGTAGGGGACCGCGAGGCGCAGGATGGCGACGATCTTCCGGAAGTCCACGTCGCTGACCGCGTGCGGCGGATGTGCGGCGAGGTCCGACCCCGTGGCCGGCTCGAGCCGCGGCACGCTGATCGTGTGCGGCCCGACGCCGAAGCGCCGCTCGAGGTGCCGGATGTGCTGCATCAGCGCCAGGATCTCGAAGCGCCAGTCGAACAGGCCGAACAGCACGCCGATGCCCACGTCGTTGATGCCGGCTTCCATCGCCCGGTCCATCGCCGACACGCGCCAGTCGTAGTCGCGCTTCTTCCCGCCGAGGTGCACGGCGTGGTACGTGTCGTGGTGGTAGGTTTCCTGGAACAGCTGGTACGTGCCGATCTGACGGTCCTTCAGCGCGCGGAACTCGTCGAGCGTGAGCGGCGCCACGTTCGCGTTCACCCGCCGCACCTCGCCGCGCTCGTGCTTCACGCCGTAGATCGTGTCCACGCACTTGAGCACGTACGAGAACCCCTCGTGCGGATACGATTCGCCCGCCACGAGCAGCACGCGCTTGTGCCCCTGGTCGATCAGGACCCGCACCTCGCGTTCGATTTCCTCCTGCGACAGCGCGCGCCGCACGACGGCGCGGTTCCGGGCCCGGAACGCGCAGTAGGTGCACTCGTTCGCGCACATGTTCGAGACGTAGAGCGGCGCGAACAGCACCAGGCGGCGGCCGTAGATCGTGTCCTTCACGTCCTGCGCGGCGTGGAACAGCTCGCCGAGCAGCTCGGGGTCGCTCACGCCCATCAGGGTCGCGATGTCGGGCGGTTCCAGGCCCTGGAGCTCCCGGGCCTTGGCCAGCACGCCGCGCACCGCGGCCGAGTCGGCCGCGTGGGCGCGTTCGAGGGTGTCGGAGATCGAGCGCTCATCTATGAAGACGGTGTCTTGTGGATTCATGATGCGAAGATGTCCGGCTTGCGACCTGCGGCGGGCGCCCTTCGACCCCGCTCAGGGCGCCCCGAGCCACGTCGAGGGGCGATTGGCGGCCGGGCAGGCGATGAATAAACCCGCGGGAACCGGGCGAGACGGCCGCCGCAAGCCGCGGGGTGCGAACCGCCAGCCGGTCGGTCCGATTATACGCCCGCGCCCGCCCCGGCCCGCTGCGGCCCGTGTGATAACATGGCAATCCTCTACAGCGATCGCGCGGATCCGGCACGAATCCCTCACTTTCGAACGGGCATCGTCATGCAGATGGAGACGACGAAGGCCCAGGCGCCGGCTGCGGTGCCCCGCAACACCCGCCACCCGCTCGACGCGCTCCTCGCGCCGCGAACCGTCGCGGTCGTCGGCGCCGCCGAGGAAGCCGGGTCCGTTGGCCGGGCGCTCCTCTGGAACCTGATCAGCAGCCCGTTCGGCGGCACCGTCTACCCGGTGACCGCCGCGCGGACCAACGTGCTCGGCGTCCGCGCCTATCCGTCCATCGCCGCCCTGCCCGAGGCGATCGACCTCGCGGTGATCGCGACGCCTGCGCCTTTGGTTCCCGCGGCCGTCGAGGACTGCGCGGCCGCCGGGGTCCCGTCGGCGGTCATCCTGTCCGCGGGGTTCCGCGAGACCGGGCCGCAGGGGCTCGCGCTCGAGGAGCGAATCCTCTCCACCGCCCGCCGCAGCGGGCTTCGCATCGTGGGGCCGAACTCGCTCGGCGTCATGAGCCCGGTGTCGGGCCTCAACGCCACCTACGCGTCGGCCGCCGCGCACGCCGGCAGCATCGCCTTCATCAGCCAGAGCGGCGCGCTGTGCAGTGCCGTGCTCGACTGGAGCCACAAGATGAACGTGGGCTTCTCCCACTTCGTCTCGGTGGGCTCGATGATCGACGTGGGGTGGGGCGACCTGATCGACTACATGGGCGACGACGGGCGGACCAAGAGCATCGTGATCTACATGGAGTCGATCGGCGACGCGCGCTCCTTCCTGTCGGCCGCGCGCGAGGTGGCCTTCAGCAAGCCGATCATCGTCGTCAAGGCGGGGCGATCCTCGGCGGCGGCGCGGGCGGCCGCGTCGCACACCGGCGCGCTCACCGGGAGCGACGCCGTCCTGGACGCCGCGTTCCGCCGCTGCGGCGTGCTGCGCGTAGGATCGATGTCCGAGCTGTTCGACATCGCCGAGGTCCTGGGCAAGCAGCCGCGGCCCCGCGGGCCCCGCCTGGCGATCGTGACCAACGCGGGCGGCGCCGGCGTGCTGGCCACCGACGCGCTGCTCGCGAATCGCGGCGAGCTGGCGGCGCTGTCGTCGCAGACCATCGCCGCGCTCGATGCCGAACTGCCGCCGCACTGGAGCCGCGGCAACCCCGTCGACCTGCTCGACGATGCGACGCCCGAGCGGTACGCGAAAGCGGTGGAGGCGGTGGCGGCCGACACCAATGCCGACGGCGTCCTGGTGATCCTCACGCCGCAGCCCGCGGCCGACGCGACGCGCACCGCCGAGTTGTTGAAACAGCGCGCGCCGCGCGGGAAGAAGCCGCTGCTCGCGGCCTGGATGGGCGGCGTGGACGTCGCCGCCGGCGAAGCCGTGCTGGCGAAGGCCGGCATCCCGACGTTCCCCGACCCCGACACCGCCGCGCGCGTGTTCACGCTCATGTGGCGCCACAGCTACGTGCTGCGCGGCCTCTACGAGACGCCGTCGCTCGCCCTCGACACCGAGGGCGGGCAGTCGCCGCGCGAGCGCGTCGAGGCGATGATCCAGTCGGTGCGGGCCGCCGGCCGCTCGCTGATGACCGAGGTGGAGTCGAAGCAGGTGCTGGCGGCCTACGGCATCCCGGTCGTGGAGACGAGGGTGGCCGCGACCGAGGACGAGGCCGTGGCCTGCGCGAAGGACCTCGGCTGCCCGGTGGTGCTCAAACTCTACTCGGAGACCATCACGCACAAGACCGAGGTGGGCGGCGTCCAGCTGAACCTGCAGGACGAGGCCGCGGTGCGCCAGGCGTTTCGCAGGATCGTGGCGACCGTTTCCGAGAAGGTGGGCGCCAGCCACGTGCGCGGCGTCACCGTCCAGCCGATGGTCGCCCTCGACGGCTTCGAGTTGATCGTCGGCAGCACCGTCGACGCGCAGTTCGGCCCCGTCGTCCTGTTCGGCTCCGGCGGGCACATGGTGGACGTCTACGCCGACCGCGCGCTGGCCCTGCCCCCGCTCAACACGACGCTCGCGCGCCGCATGATGGAGCAGACGCGGATCTTCAAGGCGTTCAAGGGGGTGCCGGGCCGCCGCCCGGTGGATGTCGCCGCGCTCGAAGGCATCCTCGTGCGGTTCAGCCAGCTCCTGGTCGAGCAGCCGTGGGTGAAGGAAATCGACATCAACCCGATGCTCGCCTCCGCCGACCGCGCCGTCGCGCTCGACGCCCGCATCCTCCTTCACAGCCCCGACGTGCCGGCCGACCGTCTGCCGGCGCCCGCCATTCGCCCCTACCCGGTGCAATACATCAGCAACTGGACGACCGACGAGGGCCGCCGCGTCATCTTCCGGCCAATCCGCCCCGAGGACGAGCCGCTGATGGTGACGTTCCACGAGAAGCTCTCGGACCGCAGCGTCTACTTCCGCTACTTCCACATGCTGAAGCTGAACCAGCGCGTGGCGCACGAGCGGCTGACGCGCATCTGCTTCATCGACTACGACCGCGAGATGGCGCTCGTCGCCGAGGTGCGGGATCCGGCCACGGGCGAGCGGCAGATCATGGGCGTCGGCAGGCTCACGAAGATCCACGGCACGCGCGAAGCGGAGTTCGCGGTGCTGGTGGCCGACCAGTACCAGCGTCACGGGGTGGGCGGCGAGCTGTTGCGGCGCGTCAAGGCGGTGGCGCAGGCGGAGCGCGTCGCCCGGATGACCGGCGACGTGCTGTCGGAGAACGTCGAGATGATGCGGCTGTGCGAGCGGCACGGCTTCGAGTCGGCAGCTAAGCCGGACGATCCGCAGGTGGTTCGAATGACGCTCAGCCTGGAACCGGAGCCGTCCGTCTCGTGACCATGGGCACGGCGCGGCAGCGCCTTCGCGTGCGGGTGAGAGGCGCCGTCCAGGGCGTGGGATTCCGGCCGTTCGTCTACCGGCTCGCGTCCGACCTCGGCCTGGCCGGCTGGGTCGTCAACTCTTCCGCCGGGGTCGTGATCGAGGTCGACGGCGACGCGGACACGCTGGACCGCTTCCTGCTGCGCGTCGGACGCGAGTGCCCGCCGCGCGCGGTCATCCAGGGGCTCGAGGCGACCCGTCTCGAGGAAGCCGGCTTCACGACGTTCGAGATTCGCGAGAGCGTCGGCGGCGAGAAGACGGCGCTGATCCTGCCCGACATCGCCACCTGCCCGGAGTGCCTGTCCGAGCTGCGCGACCCGGTCAACCGCCGCTTCCGCTACCCGTTCACGAATTGCACGAACTGCGGCCCGCGCTTCACCATCATCGAGGCGCTCCCGTACGACCGGCCGAACACGACGATGGCCGGTTTCCCGATGTGCGAGGCGTGCGGGGGCGAGTATCATGACCCGAGGGACCGCCGCTTCCATGCTCAGCCGAACGCCTGTCCGGCCTGCGGCCCGCATCTCGAGCTGTGGGACGCGGAGGGGCGGTGCCTCGCGCCGGGTGACGCGGCGTTGAAGGCCGCCGAAGATCGCATTCGCGCCGGCGAGACGGTAGCGGTGAAGGGGCTGGGCGGCTTCCACCTGGTCGTCGACGGGCGCGCCGAGGCCGCCGTGCAGCGGCTGCGGCGGGCAAAATCGCGCGAGGAGAAGCCGTTCGCGCTGATGTTCCCGTCGCTGGGCGCCGTCGAGCAGGCATGCAACGTTGACGAGCGCGAGGCGAGGGTGCTCGCCTCGCCCGAGGCGCCCATCGTCCTGTTGCGCCGGCGGGGAGAGTCGGACGCCGTCGCCGACGCGGTCGCCCCGGGGAATCCGTACCTCGGCGCGATGCTGCCCAGCACGCCGCTCCATCACCTGCTGCTCGCCGACCTCGGGTTCCCGGTGGTGGCGACGAGCGGCAACCGGAGCGACGAGCCGATCTGCACCGACGAGCGGGAGGCGCTCGACCGGCTGCGCGGTTTGGCAGACTCGTTCCTCGTCCACAATCGGCCGATCGCCCGGCACGTGGACGATTCGATCGTGCGCGTGGCAGCGGGCCGCGAACTGGTGCTGCGCCGCGCGCGCGGTTTCGCGCCGCTGCCGGTGGTGCTGCCTGAGGGCTCGGGCTTTCGCGGCCGGCAGGACGCGGATTCGGCGGGCCGGACCCCGGCGTGCGTGCTGGGCGTGGGCGCCCACCTGAAGAACACGGTCGCCATGGCGGTTGGCTCGAACGTCTTCGTCAGCCAGCACATCGGCGACCTCGAGACGCTCGAAGCCTACGAGGCGTTCGAGCGGGTGATTGGCGCGTTCGAGCGGATGTACGAGTGCACGCCGGAGGTGGTGGCCTGCGACGCCCACCCCGACTACTTGTCCACCCGCTACGCCGATCGGCTGGGCATTCCCGTCCGGCGGGTGCAGCACCACCTCGCGCACGTCCTGGGCTGCATGGCGGAGAACGAGGTGGCGACGCCTGCGCTGGGCGTGTCGTGGGACGGCACGGGTTTCGGCCCCGACGGCACGATCTGGGGCGGCGAGTTCTTCTCGATTCGGCCGGACGACGCCCGGCGCACGGCCAGCTTCACGCCGTTTCCGCTCCCGGGCGGGGACCGGGCCATCCGCGAGCCCAGGCGCACGGCGATGGCGCTGCTCGCGTCGGTCTTTGGAGACGCCGCCTGGGACATGGACGATTTGGCCACGGTTCGCGCGATCTCGACCGCCGAGCGGCGGGTGCTGCAGGGGATGATCGCGGGCGGCGTGAACACGCCGATGACGTCGAGCGTCGGACGCCTGTTCGACGCCGTCGCGAGCCTCGCCGGGCTTCGGCAGCACGTGCGCTACGAAGGCCAGGCGGCGATGGAGCTCGAGTTCGCGATCGACGGCCGCGTCGGCGCGGAGCGCTATCCGCTGCCGATCGTGGCCGCGCCTTCAGGCGGCGGGCGGCAGGCGGCGGGCGGCACGGAAGAAGGCCGCGGCCGCCGGCCGGAAGATCTCGGCAAACAGCCGCAAGCTGCCGGTCACGAGCCGCAGGCCGGCCTCGACTGGCTGGTGGACTGGACTCCGTTGATCCGTGCGGTGGTGGAGGACGTGCGCGGCGGCGAACCAGCCGGCGCCATCTCGATCCGCTTTCACAACGCGCTGGCGGAAGCGGTCGTGGAGATCGCCCGGCGCGTCGGATTCGAGCGCGTCGTGATGTCGGGCGGCTGCTTCCAGAATCGGTACCTGCTCGAGCGAACGGTCGCCCGGCTGGAAGCGGAAGGGTTCCGGCCGGTGTGGCCGCAGCGCATCCCGCCCAACGACGGGGGCATTGCGCTCGGGCAGATCGTGGCGGTGGCCTGGGGGCTGGGCGGGTAGCACAAAACCGCAAGCCGCAGGTCGCAGGACGCAAGTCGGAGGAGGGGTCATGTGTTTGGCGGTTCCGGGCAAGATCGTGAGCATCTCTGGCGACGACCCGTGGACGCGGACGGCGAAGGTGAGCTTCGGCGGCGTGGTCAAGGAGGTCAACCTCGCCTATCTGCCGGACGCGAGCGTGGACGACTATGTGATCGTGCACGCGGGCTTCGCGCTGAGCCAGATCGACGAGGCGGAAGCCGTGCGCATGTTCGACGACCTGAGCAGGCTCGCCGCGGCCGATGACGACTCGGAGATGCCCGACGTGCCTCCCCAAGGAATCCCCAGATGAGGTTCGTAGACGAGTACAGGGACCCGGTGGCGGCCGAGCACTGCGTGGCCGCGATTCGCAGGCTGGTGACCAGGCCCTGGACGCTGATGGAAGTCTGCGGCGGCCAGACGCACGCCATCCTGCGCTACGGCATCGACGAGCTGCTGCCGCCGAGCGTCACGCTGCTGCACGGACCGGGCTGCCCCGTGTGCGTGACGCCCCTCGAAAAGATCGACCGCGCCGTGGCGCTCGCCGCGCGGCCGGGCATCATCTTCTGCTCCTTCGGCGACATGCTTCGCGTCCCCGGCACCGACCGCGACCTGCTATCCGTCAAGGCCGCCGGAGGCGACGTCCGCATCGTCTACTCGCCGCTCGACGCGTTGGCGATGGCCCGCGACAACCCGGGCAAGCAGGTTGTCTTCTTCGCGGTGGGGTTCGAAACCACGGCGCCCGGCAACGCGATGGCGGTCTTCCAGGCGAAGCGTGCCGACGTGGCCAACTTCAGCATCCTGGTCTCCCACGTGCTCGTGCCGCCGGCGCTCGAGGCGATTCTCAGCTCGCCGTCGTGCCGGGTCCAGGGTTTCCTGGCCGCCGGCCACGTCTGCTCGGTGATGGGCTACTCGGAGTACCTCCCCATCGCCGAGCGCCACCGCGTGCCGATCGTCGTCACCGGCTTCGAGCCGCTCGACCTCCTGCAGGGCATCTACCTCTGCCTCAAACAGCTCGAGGAAGGCCGGTGGGTGGTCGAGAACCAGTACTCCCGGGTTGTCAGCGAAGGCGGCAACAGGCCGGCCCAGTCGCTGGTGGCCGAGGTGTTCGAGGTGGTCCACCGCGCTTGGCGCGGCATTGGCGAGATTCCCCACAGCGGCCTGGGCCTTCGCCCTGAGTACGCCGGGTTCGACGCGGAGCGGCGGTTCGACCTCAGCGACGTCGGACCGAGGCCCGAGCCGGCCGAGTGCATCGCGGGGCTCGTGCTGCAGGGGCTCAAGAAGCCGCACGAATGCGAGGCGTTCGGCGGCCGCTGCACGCCCGAGCACCCGCTGGGCGCCACGATGGTGTCGTCCGAGGGCGCGTGCGCCGCGTATTACCGCCATCGACGATTGTCGGTCGGCCAGGAAGGACACGATGAGTGACGCCCCGGTCTGCCCGGTGCCCATCACGCAGTATTCGCACGTGCTGCTCGCGCACGGCGGCGGCGGCCGCCTGATGCACCAGCTGCTCGAGCGCGTGTTCCTCCCCGCGTTCACCAATCCCTGGCTCGACACCGGCCACGATGCCGCGGTCCTGGACGCCGGCACGGGCCGGATCGCCTTCACCACCGACTCCTACGTCGTCCGGCCGCTGTTCTTTCCGGGTGGATCGATCGGCACGCTGGCGGTCAACGGCACAGTCAACGACCTGGCGATGGCCGGGGCGCGGCCCATCGCGCTGAGCGCCGGGTTCATCATCGAGGAAGGGCTGAGCGTGGACACGCTGCGGCGCGTGGTGGCGTCGATGCAGGAGGCCGCCCGCGAGGCCGGCGTGCCCATCGTCACGGGCGACACCAAGGTGGTGGACCGCGGGAAGGGCGACGGCGTCTTCATCAATACGGCCGGGGTCGGCCTGGTGGAGCACGCGCTCGACATTCAGCCCCGCCGAGTCCGCCCGGGCGATGCGATCGTCCTCAGCGGGGATATCGGCCGCCACGGGATGGCGATCATGGCCGTCCGCGAGGGGCTCCAGTTCGAGAGCGCCATCGAAAGCGACTGCGCGCCCTTGTCCGCGCCCGTGCTCGCCCTCATTGCCGCCGGCGTGGACGTGCATTGCCTTCGCGACATCACGCGCGGCGGCCTCGCCAGCGCGCTCAACGAGATCGCCGCCCCGGCCGGGGTGAGCATGACGGTGGACGAACGGCAGGTGCCGGTTCGCGAGGACGTGCGCGGTGCGTGCGAGATCCTCGGGTTCGACCCCATGTACGTCGCCAACGAGGGGCGCTTCGTGGCGTTCGTGCCCGAGGCGCAGGCGGCGCGCGCGGTGCAGGTGCTGCACGCGCACCCCGTCAGCGCCGGCGCGTGCGTTGCGGGGCGGGTGCTCGACGGCCGGCCCGGGCTCGTCTCGGCGCGGAGCGTGTTCGGGTCCACGCGCATCCTCGACATGTTGAGCGGCGAGCAGCTGCCCAGGATCTGCTAAAATCCCACGCCATGATCTGGTCTTTCGAGCGCCAGGGCGAAAGCCTCCGCTGCGAGATTCGCCGCGAAGCGGACGGCCAATACTACGAGTTCGTCGTTGCTCGCCCCGACGGGTCGGAGCAGACGGAGCACTTCGAAGACCCGTCCGAGGTCATCGCGCGCTCGGTCGACGTCATGCAGCGCCTCATTCAAGAGGGGTGGCGCTCGCCGAATCTCGACGCCGTCCCCGAGGCGTAGGGCCGCCACCAGACCCTCAACACAGAAGAGCTGCTTGTGAAGCGTGACACTGCAGGTGTGTCACCGGTGTGTCGTGATGATGACGGTTGCGTGCGTACCTGCCGCCGCGACCGAGTGAATCTCGGAGCAAGAGCGCGCGTCGACTGTGGTACCCCCCTTGCTCTCTTGGCAGCACCCGGGCTTTCGGTCGCGATACCCGGGTTCGACCGACTCATTCAATTCCTCCGATGCATGGCAAGGCAACCGGCCCTGAGGTCGGGTGTGTTCCATGCAGACCGAATCGCCGGCCGCCGGGTGGCGGAGGGCTGGAAGCGAGGGTTCTGAATGGTGCCTGTCTCCACAGCGGAAGAGACGCTGCGCAGAGGTACGCGCCGAGTTCCTGGAAATGCCGGGACTGAAGTTGACGGTGCCGCAGGCCCAGCGCCTGTGGGGGTTCGATCGCTCGACCTGCGAGGCCGTGATCGAAAGGCTGACGGAGGCCCAGTTCCTGTCGCGCACCCGCGACGGGGCGGTGGTGCTGCGCGCGGCGACGTTCGCGTAGGACCCTGCGGGTTTCAAGTGCTGATCAACAGCGCGACCGGGCACGCGCCGAGCGCCGCCCCGAGTGGTAGGGTCGGCGGCGTCGTGCCCCTCTCCTCTTCCACTCGGGTCCCGGTCAGGACGTTCACCCACTGGCGGCCGGCCAGCTCATCGGGCAGGGCGAGTCGCCAGGCGGCCCACTTCGAGGGCCACTCGGAGTTGCCAGCCCCCAGCCGCGACACGAATCTGGCTGCCACGGCGAGCGCGGCCTGCCGGCCACGCGTGCGCGCGAAGCTGACGATGTGCGGCGTCGCGGGCGGTTCGGCGTCGAGGGCGACGTAGCGGCCACAAAGGAAGAGGTCGGGGAGCGCCCTCCGTAGTCGAAGCGCGCACGCCGTCACCCACAGCTTGATCCGGCCATCCTCCCAGGTGTCGAGCATCTCGCGAACCGCATCGGCTGGCTCCCCTGCGTGTGGGGGGCCACCGAGGGCGGCGGCGTCGATCAGCGGTTCCATCTCCCTGAGCATGTCGTCGCGCGCGGCAAAGTCCACCGGGCCCCGGTTGTCGGGGTCGACCAGGTGCAGGTCCCAGAGTTCGCAGCCCTGGTAGGTGTCGGGGACGCCGGGCGCCGCGATCTTCAGGACGACCTGCCCGAGCGAGACGGCCAGCGCCACCTCTGCCACGCGCCGCCTGAAGGGGAGGAACGCCTCGGAGGAAGCGCTCGCTGCTCCGGCCGGTCAGCACTTTCCGGACGAACTGCGCCGTCGCCTCGTCGTAGGCGTCGTTGTCATTGATCCAGCTGGTGTGGACCTTCGCCTCCTTGGTGGCCTTCTGCATGTAGCCGTGCAGCCGCGCCACCAGCTCGTCCGATGCGCGCGTGGCGGCGTCGGGCCAGGCGCCGAGCAGCACCTGGTAGAAGCGGTACTCGTCGCTGCGGTCGGGGGCCGGCTCGCCCTGCACCAGCGTCCGCTGGCCCGCGTTGAGCCGCAGCCAGCGCCTCACCTGTTTCCGCCACTCGCCGGGGATCTCCGACAGGACGCCGATCCGGGCGCGAACGTCCTCCCCGAGCTTCGTGTCGTGCGTCGAGGTGGCCAGCATCTCGTGCGGCCACTGCTCGAGACGCGCACGGTTGGCCTGGTGAAAGTCCCCAGGCGAGCAGCCGAAGCGCGACGGCTCTCCTCCCACCTCGTCGAGCGAGACCAGCAGGTTGAAGCGGTAGAACGCCGTGTCCTCGACGCCCTTGGCGTGGACGGGCGCGGTGTACTGCTGCAGCTTCATCGAGCACGCGAGCCGCGAACGGTAGTCGCCGGGGTCGCCCGGAGCGTAGCCGTCGCGTCGATCCGACCCCGTCGAGTCGCTCTCGCGGCGTGGCAGGAGGACCTCGCGCAGGAAGTCGAACGTGGAACTCTCCACGGCAGGATTGCGCCAGCGGGCGCGCAGCACGGCCGTCTCGATCCGCTCGCGATCGCCGGCCGTCCAGCCGCGCTCGCTGACGTAGGTCCGGTAGACGGGGAAGCAGGCGACGACCTCCGCCAGCACCTCGCGAAGGGTGTCGAGCGTGAAGTCGCGCGACCGCCGGTTGCCTTCGGACACCCGGTTCAGCGCCAGCGCCAGCACGTTCAGCTCGCTGGCGAGCGAGGTGGTGGCGATGAGCCTCTTGGCCTCGTAGGCCACCTCGGCGAACGGCACGGTGGATTTGGCCACCCGCGCGTGGAGTTGGCGCAGCGGCCGCTCGCACGCCGGGTCGATGAACACGCCGCCGACCTGGGAGACGAACCGGTAGCCCGTGGTTCCTGCCACCTTCCACGTGTCCGGCAGATCCTCGCCGGCCGAGAGGATCTTCTCCGCGACGACGTAGAGCGGACCGGGCGCCGCCGCCCCCCCGGCTCCCGGCGGCCGCACGCGCAGCCACAGCTCCTGCAGGCGCTCGAAGTACTGCTCCGGGTCGTACAGGCCGTCGGGATGGTCGATCCGGAGTCCCGACACGGACCCGTCCGCCAGGAGCTCGGACACCAGCGTGTGAGTGGCCTCGAACACGTCGGGGTCGTCCATGCGGAGGCCGACCAGGCCGTTGACGTCGAAGAACCGCCGGTAGTTGATCTCGTGCGATGCGGTGCGCCAGTAGGCCAATCGATATGCCTGGTCCTCGAGCAGGCCGTGGAGCAGGTCGAAGCTGCGGGGCTGGCCCGGCACGCCGTTGAAGTCGGCGACCGCGCGTTCGACGTGTTCGCGGACCGGAACCGCCCGGGCGGTCAGGCGCGCCAGCCGTTCGCGGGCCACCTCCTTTTCCCGCCGCCGCTCGGCGATGCGATCGGGCTCGGCCTCGTCGCGGGCCGGCAGGTTCTTCAGGGACGTGATGATGCTCAGCAGCTCGCGGAGGCCTGCGTCCTCGTCCCCGAGCGCGTCCCGGAGCGGCTCGAGGTTGTGTTCGAGGATGGTCACGGCACTGCGCGGGTTGATCGGCAGGCGCTGTTCGAAGTAATCGAGGCCGAAGGCTCCCTGCTCGTGCGTCAGCACCAGCTCGCCGCGCTCGAGGACGAGGCCGTAGTGATCGCGCAGAATGGGCAGCAGCACCTTGCCGAGCAGTTCCCGCTTCACCGGGTCCCAGTCGATGTCGAAGAAACGGGCGAAGGCCGACGAGCGCCCATTCTCGAGCACGTCCCGCCACCAGGGATTGGTGCTGGGGTCGTTGCCCATGTGGTTCGGGACGAAGTCGAGCAGGAGGCCCATGCCGCGCGCGTGCAGCTCGGCGACGAACCGGCGGTAATCCTCGACCGACCCGATTTCCGGGTTGAGCCGCGTGTGGTCGCAGATGTCGTAGCCGTGCGAGCTGCCGGGACGGGCCATCAGGAACGGCGACGAGTAGCAGTGCGTGACGCCGAGGCGCGAGAGGTAGTCCACCACCCGCGCGGCATCGCCGAACGTGAAGCTGCTGTTGAACTGCAGCCGGTAGGTGCTCGTCGGGACGGGCGCAGGGTCGGGCATGTGGGGTCACCTCTCGAGCAGTTCGAGCACGCCCGACAGGAGGATCACTCGGCCGGACGGGTTCGGCGAGTACCCGGCGGGGCGGCCGTCACCGTGCTGCGGCCACCGGCGGATTCGCCTCTCGAGCAGTCGCGGCGGCCGCCTTGACCGGTTCGGCATCCGTCGCGGCCGGCGCCGGCGCCGGCCCCCCGGCGGGGCGCGCCGGCACCTGGCGCTGGAGCACGAGGACCGCCGACGACCGGCCCCGCAGATTGTAGTGCTCACCGCCCTCGAGAATCAGCGGCGCCTGCCTGCCGTTGGCGGTGTCGACCACCTCCTCCCAGTGCCGTCCGGCGGGCAGGCGAGGCACGGCAAACGAGATCGGGCGCTCGTCCGCGTTCAACAGCAGGAGAAGCGTCTGCCCCGTGACCCGTTCGCCACGCTCGGTGTGCTCCTCGATGGCGTCGCCGGCGAGGCGGACGCCCAGGCTGCGCACCGACGGCGCGTTCCACGCGTCGTCGGCCATCTCCGTGCCGTTCGGGTCGAACCAGGAGATGTCCTTGATTCCCGCCCCGCGGATGCTGCGCCCCTGGAAGAACTGGCGGCGGTGCAGCACCGGGTGCGTCAGCCGCATGTGGATCATCTGCCGCGTGAACTCGAGGAACCGCTGCTGCTCTGGCGTCAGGCTCCAATCGAGCCAGCTGATCTCGTTGTCCTGGCAGTACGCGTTGTTGTTGCCGCTCTGCGACTGGCCGAGTTCGTCGCCGCCGCGGACCATCGGCACGCCCTGCGAGACCATCAGCGTCGCCATCAGGTTCCGCTTCTGTCTCTCCCGCAGCACCAGGACGACGGGGTCGGCCGAGGGCCCTTCCTCGCCGCAATTCCAGCTCAGGTTGTCATTCGTCCCGTCCGTGTTCTGCTCGCCGTTGGCCTCGTTGTGCTTTTCGCTGTAGCTCACGAGGTCCTCCAGCGTGAACCCGTCGTGGGCGGTGATGAAGTTCACGCTGGCGTAGGGGCGCCGGCCGCTCGGCTCGTACAGGTCGCTGCTGCCCGCCAGCCGGGTGGCGAACTCGGACACCTGGCCGCCGTCGCCGCGCCAGAATCGCCGGACCGAATCCCGGTACCTCCCGTTCCATTCCGCCCACCCGACGGGGAAGTTGCCCACCTGGTAGCCGCCTTCGCCGAGGTCCCAGGGCTCGGCGATCAGCTTCACCCGCGAGATCACGGGGTCCTGGTGGATGATGTCGAAGAAGGCGGCGAGCTTGTCGACCTCGTGCAGTTCGCGCGCGAGCGCGCTGGCGAGGTCGAACCGGAACCCGTCCACGTGCATCTCGGTGATCCAGTAGCGCAGGCTGTCCATGATCAGCTGCAGCACCCGCTGGCTCTGCATGTTCAGCGTGTTGCCGCACCCGGTGAAGTCCACGTGGTAGCGGAGGTTGTCCGGGACCAGCCGGTAGTACGAGACGTTGTCGATGCCCCGCAGCGACAGGGTCGGGCCGAGGTGGTTTCCCTCCGCCGTGTGGTTGTAGACGACGTCGAGGATGACCTCGAGGCCGACGGAGTGGAGCGCGCGCACCATCATCTTGAACTCGCGCACCGCGTCGTTCGGGTTCACGCTGGCCGCGTACCGGACGTCGGGCGCGAAGAACCCCAGCGTGTTGTAGCCCCAGTAGTTCGTCAGGCCCCGGTCCACCAACGCCCGCTCGGGTGTGTGATGGTGCACGGGCAGCAGTTCGACCGCGGTCACCCCGAGCCTGCGCAGATGGCGCAGGGCGGCCTCGGAAGTCAGGCCGAGGTACGTGCCGCGAAACGCCGCGGGGACGTCCGGGTGCCGCTCGGTGAAGCCTTTGACGTGCACCTCGTAGATCACGGTTTCGTGCCAGGGGCGGCGCGGCGGGCGGTCGTCTCCCCAGGTGAAGGCCGAGTCGGCGACCGCGGCGAGCGGCGCAAACGGCGCGCTGTCGCGCTCGTCCATCGCGAGGTCGGCATCGGGGTGGCCGATGCGATAGCCGAAGATCTCGTCGGACCAGCGCGTCGCGCGGCCGATGCTCCGCGCGTACGGGTCGAGCACCAGCTTGTTGCGGTTGTAGCGGTGGCCGGCCGTCGGGTCGTAGGGGCCGTCAACCCGGTAGCCGTAGAGCTGCCCCGGCTGCACGTCGGGCAGGTAGATGTGCCAGACCATGTCGGTCTGCTCGGTCAGGCGGATGCGAGTGGCTTCGCGCGTGGAGCGGGGCGAGTCGAACAGGCACAACTCGACGCCTGTCGCGTGCTCGGAGAAGATGGCGAAGTTGACGCCGATGCCGTCCCACGTGGCGCCCAGGGGATACGGAGAGCCGGGCCACTGCCTCATGGAGACCTCGCGTTGCCGATGAGATGACCATTTGCAGGAGCCGTGCCGTTTTCGGCAGCTACTTCCCGAAGTCGACTTCCGGCACGTCGATCGCTTCAGCCGGCTCTTTCTTGCGTCTACCAGCTGGCGCCGCCGCCCCCGCCGCCGCTGCCGCCGCCGCCAAACCCGCCGAACCCGCCACCGCCTCCGCCAAACCCGCCACCAAATCCGCCGCCGCCGCCGCCACCGAACGACCCGACGCCGCTGTTCCAGCCGCTCCATCCGCTGCCGCCCACGCCGTCGCGGTGACCGCTGCGCGGGAACCGCGGGCCGCCCCTGTGGGCGGCCGCCAGGAGCGCGACGACGAAGATGATGACGACGATGATGACGAGGATGATGCCGAGGATGATGAGGCCGATGGGGACGCGGCCCGACCGCTGGCGCCGGACCGGTTCGGGCTTCGGCACGCCTGACAGCGTGACGTTTCGCCTGTCCGCGATGCGGCCGACGAGACGCATGACACCGGCCTGCAGGCCCGCGCCGTAGTTGCCGCGCTTGAATTCCGGCGCCATGAACTCGCGGCTCGTCTCGGCGGCGAAGCCGTCGGTGACGAATTCCTCGAGCCCGTAGCCGACCTCGATCCGGACCTGGCGATCCTTGACGGCGAGCAGCACCAGCACGCCGTTGTGCTTGTCCTTCTCGCCGATGCCGCGCCCGTGGTTCTCGAACAGCTTGACCGCGTATTCGCGGATGTCGCCATACGGGCCGACGGTCTCGACGGTGGCGACGACCACGACGTCGCCGGTCGCCTGCTGGAGCGCGCGGATCGCGCGGTCCATCGACGCCGCGCTGGCCTGGTCGATCACGCCCGCGAAGTCGTTGACCGGCTGCGTCAGCTCGGGGACCTGCTGGGCGCGCGCGGGCAGAGCGAGCGCGAGAACGAGCACCGCGAGCACGGCCGCCAGCCGCTTCAGCGCGCCCATTCGTCCACCAGCGTCGCCAGTCGTTCGACCGCGTGCAGGTAATCCGGGAAGAAGGCGCCGCCGTCCATCTCGCGAACTTGCTCCGGGCGCTTGGAGGTCAGCAGCGGCCGAAAGCTCTGGGACCCCAGGTTCAACCGGTGCTCGACGAACGTCGCGAGCGCATCCGGCGAGCGGGCGTTGACGCCGTGGAGCCGGGCGATGTTGATCAGCAGCGCGCGGAGAGGGACGGTCGAGGCGGCCACCAGTTCCGAGACGGCGCCCGGGTTCCCGGCGGCCTGGATGAACCCCTCACGCAGATGCAGCAGGTGGCTTCGCACCTGGGTTTCGCACGCGCGCCGCAGGTCGGCGTCCGAGACGCTCAGATCCGCGAACGGGTCGTCGCCGGCGATGACGACGTGCCGCGCGACGATCTGGGCGAACTCGAGCGGGAAGGCGTCGAGCGAGCGGCGCAACTCGCCGGGCGCCAGGAACAGCGGCACGGCCAGTCCGCGCTTCTTCCACCCCGCGGCGAGCGGCGCGAGGCGCGCGAGGTCGCCGTACGCCAGCTGGTCCACAACCGCCAGGGTGTGGACGTGCTCGGCCGCGCGTATGTCGTCCTCGCCGGCCGCGCCTGCGCCGGTGGGGTCGCCCAGCAGGCCGTGCGCCTCGTAGACGAGCAGCGAACGCAGCCGGGCCTGGACGATGGCTCGAATCTCGGCCTCCAGGCCCTCCACCGCCTGCCGCCACGATCTCATCGTTGCCATGGCACCATTCTATGGCCTTCGCTCACCTGCGCCGAGTCGGGCGCTCGATTGTCCGGCGGCGGCCAACGGCGGCAGGCACTGACAGGGTACTGCCCGGCCGGGCGCCGCGAGCCGATGTAGAATGCCCGGATATGCGTTTGCGCGAGGTGAAGGTGGGGTGCATCGGGGGAGGGACGGGGCTGCCCAGCCTGCTGGGCGGCCTCAAGTTGAACCCCTGGCTGCAGGTCAACGCGGTCGTGACGATGTTCGACAGCGGCGGCAGTTCGGGCGTGCTCCGCGACCAACTTGGCGTGCTCCCGCCCGGCGACATCCTCAAGTGCACCCTCGCGCTGGCCCGCAACGAGTCCGAGGCGCGCCGCGTGCTGCTGTCGCGGCTGCCGACGCTCGAGCACGCCCGCCTCGCGGGCCATACCGGCGGCAACCTGCTGCTCTCCATGATGGAGCGGTTCAGCGGCGACTTCCTCGCCGCCGTGGACGGACTGCGCGCGCTGCTGGGATGCCAGGGCCGGGTCTGGCCGGCCAGCGTGGAGCAGTCGTCGATCTGCGCCGAGTACGTGGACGGAACGGCGACGAGGGGCGAGGTGGAGGTGGACGCGCTGCAGCGCGAGGGCCGGGCCGTGCGCCGGCTCTGGCTCGACCCGCCGCCCTGCCTGCACGGCCAGGTGGCCGAAGCCATCGGCCAGTTCGACGCGGCCATCATCGGGCCCGGCAGCTTCTTCACCAGCCTGATGCCGCCGCTCCTCGTGCAGGGCATGGCCGAGGCGCTGCGGAAGATCGACGGTCCGGTGATCCTGGTCGCGAACCTGCTGACCGAGGGGCGCGGGATGACCGGCTTCACGGCGGCCGACGAGGTGCGCTGGATCGGCGACGCGATCGGGCGGCAGGTGGACGTGGTGGTGGTCAACACGGCGACGCCGTCCGCGCAGACGCTCGAGCGCTACGCGGCCGAGCACAAGCACCCGCTGGAGACCGGCGAGGTGCCCTCGTCGTGCGAGGTCGTCGAGGGCTGCTTCTGGGTGGGCGACATCGCCCGCCACGCGCGCCGCCGCCTGGCCTACGCCATCTGGAGCATCATCGCGCAGCGGCTGCTGAACTGACGCGCTGAGCCATCCCACGCCCGTCTGCCGGCTGTCGGTCAATCGGCCGTTCTTCGGCCGACGCTGAACACCAAACGCGCGGCCGCTGCGCCGGTCGCGGTCGGGTCGACTCGCTCCACGGCTCCGTCGGCTGCGCCGGCAGGGGCCCTGCTTCGAGCTTGTCCAAGCGGAACGCGCGGGGCAAGCTCGTTGAAAACGCTCGGCGAGCGTTTTCCGCGGGGAGCCATCCTCGGCCGTCGTCGGCCGAGAACCGCCGGGGTCGCCCGGTCTGATCCGCGTGCGCGATCGGGCTCAACCCGGCTCCTCCCCAGCGCCTGCGGTGGCGTTTTGCCGTCTGCCGCACCTAACGGCTGGCCGAAGTCGCCGTTTCGCGAGCCGGCCCGCCCACGCCCGGCGTGTCACGCCACCAACGGCCGCCCACCAGCCGACGGGTGTCGTGGGATGCCCGCCTGAGCGAACATGCGAGCAGTGCCGACGGTCGAATGCGCAACTGCGCACCGGAAGTCGGGACTCGCCCGGAGGCTGCTCGAGCCATGCCGACTGGCTCACGTAGACTGGACCGAATGAGGATGCGCAGTTCGGCACTGTCGAGCGCCCTTCGACTTCGCTCAGGGCGTGGTGAGCAGGTCGAACCACTGAGCGAAGAAGGGCGCCCGCGGCGCCCGGCGGCGGACGCGGCCGGCGCCCCAGACATCGCGCTCCGCGCCGCCGCTCCGCGCTCGGCCGAGGGGCGCGTCGGCCCGCGCGGTCGCCAGATGCGCCCGCCCGGCCACCCGCCACTCGCAGCATCTTGACTGGCCGAGAACCCTGACTCAACGCAGGTGAACAAGCGGGATGCGGGAACGGCGTGAGGCCGAGTGCAGCGCGCTGGCCGCCAGTCGCAGGCCGGCAGCCGCAGGCCGGATACGCATCAGCGCACTTTCCGAGCTGCCGGCCTGCGCGTCCGCGTCGTGGGGGCTGCCTGGCGCTCGGCCGGTTTGCGGGTGGCGGGCTTCTGCGCGCGGCCCCGCCCGGCTTTCGGCTTCGGCGTTGCGGCGCTCTTCGCACCGAGGTTCCTCGGTGCCGCCTGCTCGGCCTGCTTCTTCAGCGCCAGCGCCCGCGCGACGATCTGTTCCAGCATCGCGCCGGCTTGTCCGCCGCGTGCGGGGCGGTTCGACGTCCAGATCTCGGGGTTGCCGGATGCCAGGATGTCGGCAAAGTCGCCCGCGCTCTTCACGCTGAGCGGCGCGAAGTCGGCGATGTCGATCTCGCCGGACCACTCGTCGCGGTGCTTGATGAGCAGCCAGCTGCGGCCGTCGGCGCCGCGCGTGCGCACCAGCGCCCACGACCCTTTCAGCTTGTAGCCGTCCAGCCGGAACTTCAGGTCGCCCTTCTTCAGTGCCGCCGACACGTCGTCCACCTCGGGCGTCCACGTGCCGCGGTCCCACAGCATCACGATGCCGGCGCCGTACCCTTCCGGGATGACCCCCTCGAACGTCCCGTATTCGATCGGGTGGTCCTCGACGTGCATCGCGAGGCGCTTGACCGACGGGTCGAGTGACGGCCCCTTGGGCACGGCCCACGAGAGCAGGACGCCGTCGTGCTCGATCCTGAAGTCGTAGTGGAGGTGGCTGGCCAGGTGCTTCTGCACGCAGAAGAAGCGCGTCGGCGCCTTGCGCAGCGCCGGGGACGTCCTGCCCGCGGGCTCCGGGGTCCTGGAGAAGTTGCGCTTCGCGCGGTATTGGTCGAGGGGCATGAGGCTCATTGGCGAGTACTGTCAATGCAAAATGCAAAATGCATAATGCACAACGAAAAACAGAAACGTCACTCCAACGTCAGCAGCACGTCGCCGCGGTTGACGTTGTCGCCCGCCTTGAACGCGACGCGGGCCACGCGCCCGTCGCGGGGCGCGGGCAGGTGGTTTTGCATCTTCATGGCTTCGAGCAGCACCACGGGGTCGCCGGCCTTGACTGCATCGCCCTCCTCGACCAGGTAGCGCAGCACGAGGCCCGGCATCGGGGCGGTGACGACCGAATCGGGCGCCGCGGCGAGTGTCGGCGCGGCAGGTCCGGAAACTCGCGCGGCCGACCCCGCGGCACCTGGTTCGACCTCCACCTGGAAGATCTCGTCGCCCACCTTGACGGTGAAGTGCTTCGGCCCTGCCGCCGCCTTCGTCGCGGCCGCCGTGCCCGCCTCGACCTGTTGGCCCTTGCGCGCCTTGGCCATGGCCTCGTTCTCGCGCCGCACGTCGTCCAGCGTCTTCGGCCTCGTTTCCGGAGGCGGCGTCTCGATGCCGTACTTCCACCTGAGGAAGCGCAGGCCGGTGGTGGGGTAGAGCGCGTAGGTGAGGACGTCGCCGATGTCGAGCGCGAGACCCTTGGTCGCTTCCGCCGCCTTGCCCAGCTCCGGCTCCAGCAGGTCGGCCGCGCGGCACGTGATCGGCTGCTGTCCGCGCTCGTAGCCGGCCAGGGCGCGCGCCCGGACGTCGGGGTCGATGGGGGCCGGCGGCTTGCCGTAGAGGCCGAAGCAGTAGTCTTTGATTTCCTTGGAGACCATCTTGTAGCGGCCGAACAGCACGTTGAGCACCGCCTGCGTGCCGACGATCTGGCTGGTGGGCGTCACCAGCGGCGGGAAGCCGAGCTCGCGCCGCGTCCGGGGCAGCTCCTCGTAGACCTCCGGAAGCCGGTCGAGGGCGTCCGCCTGCCGCAGCTGCGACAGCATGTTGCTGAACATGCCGCCCGGAATCTGGTGCGACAGGACGCCGGTGTCGATGATCGAGAGCTTCGTGTCGTCCAGGAACTCGCGGTACTTGGGCGCGATCGTCTCGAGGTACTCGTCGATCTTCTCCAGCCGGGTGATGTCGATCCCCGTGTCGCGCGGGCGGCCGGCCAGCGCGGCGACGATCGGCTCCAGCGCCGCGTGCGAGGTGCGCAGGGCGAAGGGTGCCAGGCACGTGTCGATCGTGTCGACGCCGGCGTCGATCGCGCGCAGCAGCGTCATGTAGGCCATGCCGCTCGTGAAGTGGGAGTGCACCTGGATCGGGATCGACAGCTCCCGCTTCAGCCTGCCGACCAGCGCCGCCGCGTCGTCGGGCGAGAGCAGGCCGGCCATGTCCTTGATGCAGAGGCTGTGGGCGCCCATCTTCTCGATGGTGCGCGCCTTGTCGGCGAAGTAGTCGAGCGTGAAGACCGGGCCGCCCAGCGAGCGCTCGGTCAGCGTGTAGCTGATGGCGCCCTGGATGTGCTTGCCGGCGGCGCGGATCGCATCGTACGCCGTCGCGAAATTGCGTTCGTCGTTGAGCGCGTCGAACACCCGGAACACGTCGATGCCGCACTCGGCCGCGTGCTTCACGAACGCGTGCACCACGTCGTCCGCGTAGTTGCGGTAGCCGACCAGGTTCTGGCCGCGCAGGAGCATCTGGAGCCGGACGTTCGGCATGAGCCGCTTGAAGACGCGGATGCGCTCCCACGGGTCCTCGTTCAAGAAGCGCGTCATGACATCGAAGGTCGCGCCGCCCCAGACCTCCATCGACCAGAAGCCCACCTGGTCCATCTCGGGCGCGATCGCCGCCAGATCGTCGGTGCGGCCGCGGGTGGCGAAGAGGGATTGATGACCGTCGCGGAAGGTCAGGTCGGTGACGTGCAGGCGGCCGGCGCTCATCGAATCCTCCGCAAGAGGATAGCTGAATAACTGGATAACTGAGGAACTGAAGAACTGAACAACTGAAGAACTGAACAACCGAAGAACTGAAGAACTGAGTAACTCAGGAACTGCAGAACTGAATAACTGCAGAACTCGTTAACTGAGGAACTGCAGAACTGTCGCGCAGTTGCCCAGTTGCCCAGTTGCCCAGTTGCCCAGTTGCCCAGTTACCCAGTTACTCAGTTACTCAGTTACTCAGTTACTCAGTTACCCAGTTACCCAGTTACCCAGTTGCTCAGTTATTCAGTTACCCAGTTGCCCAGTTGTCCAGTTCTTCGCAGTTGTGGGTATCATCTGTCGCCATGGCGATGATGGGTTGGTATCGCGACGCGACGCCCGAAGCACGCCGCGCGCTCGGGGCGGCGTCTCTGGGATGGGTGCTCGACTCGTTCGACGTCAACCTGTACGCGCTGGTGCTGGCCTCGGTGATGGCCGACCTCGGACTCGGCAAGGCCATGGCCGGCCTGATCGGGTCGTTCACGCTCGTGGCGTCCGCGATCGGCGGCATCCTGTTCGGCATGATTGCCGACCGCTACGGCCGCACGCGCGCGCTGGTCGGCAGCATCCTGATCTACTCGCTGTTCACCGGCGCCTGCGGCCTGGCGCAGACGGCGTGGCACCTCATGCTGTTCCGCGCGCTGCTCGGCATCGGCATGGGCGGCGAGTGGGCCAGCGGCGCCGCGCTCGTCTCGGAGACGTGGCCGCCCGAGCACCGCGGGAAGGCGCTCGGCCTGGTCCAGAGTTCGTGGGCGGTCGGCTACGCCGCCGCGGCGATCACCACGCAGGTCGTGCTTCCGCTGTGGGGATGGCGCGGCGCGTTCTTCGTCGGGCTGCTGCCGGCCCTGGTGACGGCCTGGGTGCGGCGGCGCATCGAGGAGCCGCAGGTGTGGCGGCAGGCCAGGGCGGCGGCGCCCGACGCGACGGCCCGGGGACGGCTCGCGGAGATCTTCAGCGGCCCCATGCTGAAGCTCACGGTCTTCGTCACGCTGATGAACGCGTGCACGCTCTACGCCTACTGGGCGTTCACGCAGTGGGTGCCTGCCTACCTCGAACTCCCGCCGGCGCGAGGCGGCCTCGGCCTCGGCTCCTACAAGACGCTCCTGCTCGTCGCCATGAACATCGGCATGTGGTTCGGCTACGTAACGTTCGGCCTCGTCAGCGACCGCCTGGGCCGCAAGCGGACCTACGTCACCTACGTTCTCGCCGCCGCGTTCTTCGTGATGGCGTACGCGTCGTTCCGGACGCCCGTTGCGCTGCTGATGCTGGGCCCGTTCGTCGGGTTCTTCGGGGCCGGGTACTTCAGCGGATTCGGGGCGGTGACGGCGGAGATCTACCCGACGCGCATCCGGGCCACTGCGCAGGGCTTCACCTACAACCTGGGCCGGGTCGCCAGCGCCGCGGCGCCCTGGACGGTGGGCTCCCTCGCCGACTCGCACGGTTTCGCCACCGCGTTCGCGACCGCCGCGATCGCGTTCGTGCTGGCAGCCGTCGCGTGGATCTGGATACCGGAGACGAAAGGGCGGGAACTGGCCTGACGAACGGTGGCTGGTGGTCAGTGGCTGGTGGCTAGCCGCTAGCCACTAACCACTAACCACTAACCACTAACCACTAACCACTAACCACTAGTCACCGGCCACTGCTGGACGATCCCTGTCCTGCACCACGTCCCGCACCATCTCGGTGATCTTGCGGAAGTCGAGCTTACCGCTGCTCATCTTCGGCAGTTCCGGCAGGACCACGAACTGCTTGGGGAGCGCGATCCGCGGCAGCACCTCGGCCAGCTGGCCGAGGACGGCCCGCTCGTCGACCTGCTGGGTGACCGCGGCGACGATGCGGGCGCCGCGCAGGGCGTCGGGCACCTCGACGACGCAGCAGGCGCAATCGGCCGGGAGCAGCCGATCGAGGACGTCCTCCACCTTCACGAGCGACACCATCTCCCCGGCGATCTTGAGGAAGCGCCGCAGCCGGCCCACGTGCCAGAGGTAGCCGTCCTGGTCCATGAAGCCCATGTCGCCGGTGTCGTACCAGCCGTGGCGAAGGTGGAGCGAGCTGGCTTCGAAGTCGTCGAAGTACCCCTTCATCACGCTCGGCCCCTTCACCAGCACCTTGCCGATGCGGTTGATCTCGCACTCCTCGCCGGTGTCGTACTGTTCCAGCCGCACCTCCACGTTCGGCAGCGCCATCCCCACGGAGCCCGGCCGGTTGTGCTGCGGCGTGTTGACGGAAATCACCGGGCTCGTCTCGGTCGCGCCGTAGCCCTCGTACAGGATGATGCGGTGCTTGTCCCACCAGCCGCGGCGCAGCGACTCGGGACAGGTGTCGGCGCCGGTGATCATCAGGCGGACGCTGTCGAAGTCGCCGGCCTCCGACTTCTGCAGGTAGCCGGCGAGGAACGCCGGCGTGCCCACCATCACCGTCACCTTCTCTTCGCGCACCGCCATGCAGACCGAGCGGAACTCGAGCGGGTTCGGGTAGGTGACGATCGTCATGCCGCGCTCGACCGGCAGCCACAGGTCCACGGTGAGGCCGAAGACGTGGAAATAGGGGAGATTGGCCAGCAGGATGTCGTCCGGGCCGAAGTCGAGGACCTGCGCGACGGCCTGGAGGTTCGCCCAGATGTTGCCGTGGGTCAGCGGGACCGCCTTCGGCTCCTTCTCGCTGCCGCTCGTGAACAGCACCACCGCCATCTGCTCGTCGTCGCCGGGCGGCAGCTTGGCGATGAGCCGATCGGCGGACGCGGTGGCGCGGACGGCGCCCTTGAGCTTGTCGAAGGCGCTGACGCTCTTCGCCATGTCCTCGAGGCAGACCATGCCGTCGATGTCCGGGCACTTCACGCGCTCGAGGAGCTTGCGCGACGTGAGGATGGTGCGAAAGGCCAGGCGGCGCTGCGCGTCGCGGCAGTTCTCGGCGGCGCCGGTGGAGTAGTTGATCATCACCGGCGTGCGGCCGCTGAACAGCACCGCCAGCACCGCGTAGATGCAGCCGGCGCTGGTGGGCACCATGACGCCGACGAACCCGGGGTCGGAGGACTTCAGTTTCTCTGCGAGGATCAGGGCGCGAATCAGGACGGCCTTGTAGCTGACGCGCTGGTTGGTCGCGCGGTCGATGATCGCCAGCTTCTTCTCGCAGCGCTTCGCCGTTCTGATGAAGGCCTCGTGGAGACGCACCCGGGATCCTTTCGACGGTCGGGAGCAGCGCATGCCGGTCGCCGGCGCCATGGTCGTGCTGAGAAGGCCCAATCGTAGAGCCGAAGCGGACTCAGGTCAACCGACGGGCCGGCCTTCAGTCAGTCTGCCGGACGCACATCGAGTCCGCCGTGAGCCGCCGGCGACCGGCGTCGCAAGACGGCCGGCGCTGAACGGCAGGCGCGCCGCCGCGCCGGTCGCGGTCGGGTCGCCTCGCTCCACGGCTCCGTCGGCGGCGCCGGCAAAAGCCATCCTCGGCCGTCGTCGGCCGAGAACCGCCGGGGTCGCCCGGTCCGATCCGCGTGCGTGATCGGGCTCAACCCGGCTCCTCCCCAGCGCCTGCGGTGGCGTTTTGCCGTCTGTCGCATCCCACGGCTTGCCGAAGTCGCCGTTTCGCGAGCCGGCCCGCCCACGCCCGACGTGTCACGCTACCAACGGCCGCCCACCAGCCGATGGGTGCCGGGGGATGCCCGCCTGAGCGAACATGCGAGCAGTGCCGACGGTTGAATGCGCAACTGCGCACCGCAAGTCGGGACTTGCCCGGAGGCCACTCGAGCCATGCCGACTGGCTCACGTAGACTGGACCGAATGAGGATGCGCAGTTCGGCACTGTCGAGCGCCCTTCGACTTCGCTCAGGGCGTGGTGAGCAGGTCGAACCACGTGAGCGAAGGCGGGCGCCCGCGGCGACCGGCGGCGGACGCGGCCGCTGATGGGAAGGCGTGTTCGGATCGGGTGCCGGCGGCAGTCGCGTTAGCCGACGCGGGGTGCCGCCTACTCCAGCGACGCCACCGCGGCCACGACCGCGGCGACCTTGCGGAGGCGCGACATGTCGGGCGCGTGGCGGAGAGGGGCGATCGAGGCCAACACCGCCTCCTCCTCGCGCACGGCCTCGTAGGCCTCGGCGAGCGTGACCGACTTGAAAGTGACCGTATCTCCGGGGCTCGCCTGCGCGAGGCGGGAGATGTCCGGCCCGATGACCGTGGCGATCTTCGCATAGCCGCCCGCCGTGCCGCGGTCGGCCAGCAGCACGATCGGCACGCCGTCGCCGGCCACCTGCACCGCGCCGAACGGCGTCCCGTCGGAGACGATGTCGGCGCCGCGCGCGTGCTGGATGGTCGGCCCCGAGAACCGATACCCCATCCGGTCCGATTGGGGCGTCACCGTGTAGGCGGAAGAGAGGAACGTGCGGATGCCCTCGGGCGTGAAGCAATCGTCTTGCGGCCCGAGCACGACGCGCAGCGCGTGAACGTGTCCGTAGGCTGGCCGGCCGGCCAGGGGCAGGTGCAGCGTTCCACCGGGCAACGCCGGGCGCTCGCCGCCGGCGGCCAGGATGTCGCCGGCCCTCAGCGCGCGCCCTTCCCATCCGCCCAGCTTGGACCGGGTGTAGGTCGAACGGCTTCCCAGCACGCGAGGCACGTCGATGCCGCCGGCGATCGCGAGGTACGCGCGGAGGCCATCCTGCGGCACGGAGAAGCTCAACGTCGCGCCGGGCTCCACGAAGGTCGACTGCCAGCGGGCCACCGGGCGATCGTCCACGCGGGCACCGAACTCGGCCCCCGTCAGGGCGATCGTGGCCGGCGCCACGAAGCGAAGCCGGGGGCCCGCCAGCGTCATCTCGATCCCTGCGGCATCGTCCGGGTTGCCAACGAGGCGGTTGGCCGCGCGCAACGAGAAGAGGTCGAGCGCACCGGAGGTCGGCACCCCGTAACGCTGGTAGCCGAACCGCCCGAGATCCTGCACGGTCGTCAGGAACCCGCCGTCGAGCACCTCGATCGTCTTCACCGGGTCTCCCGCGTGGTCAACGACCATCTGCCGTCGCGCACGTCACGGTCGATTGCCGCGTAATCCGCCGCCGACACCGGGACGAAGCGGACGAAATCGCCGGCCTCCACGAAGACGGGCGGCACGCGCGACGGGTCGAACAGCGTCACGGGCGTCCTGCCGATCAACTGCCAGCCGCCCGGGCTCTCGACAGGGTAGATGCCCGTCTGCTGCTGCGCGATGCCCACCGAGCCCGCCGGGATCGCCGTCCGCGGCGTCTTCAACCGGGGTGCCGCAATCCGCTCCGACATGCCTCCGAGATACGCGAATCCCGGGCTGAATCCCATCATGTAGACGAGGTAGTCGCTGCCTGCATGGACCGCCACGACTTCCGCCTCGGTCAGGTGATTGTGCGCGGCCACGAACGGCAGGTCCGGACCGAACGAGCCGCCGTAGGCGGTCGGGATCTCGACAACGCGCGCCGGGGGAGTCTCTGTGCCCGCGATGCTGCCCTCCAACCGCTGCAGCGCGTCCTTCAGGGCGTCGAACGTCGTGCTCCTCGGGTCGTAGGACACCAGCAGCGATCGATAGGTGGGAACGAGATCGCGAACGGCCGGCACCCGCGCGGCATCCACCGCGCGGCACAACTGGCGGACCCGCCGGTTGATCTCGGGATCGATCGCGTCGCCGAACTCGACGACGAGGGCGGCTTCGCCGGCGACCAGGTACCTGGGTTCTGCAGCCATCAGGCGGGGCTCACGTCCCCGAGCGGGCGGAGGACGACGCCGGCCGCTTCGAGCGCCCCCTTCAAGGCCGCGGCCAGCGCCACCGCGTCCGGGGTGTCGCCGTGCAGACACAGGGTGTCGGCGTCCACGTGCACAATCTCGCCGGTGATCGACACGACGGTCTTCTCGGTCGCCAGGCGGACGCTGCGCTCGACGACCTGCTGGGTGTCGTGGATCACCGCCCCGGGTCTCGAGCGCGGCACCAGCGTCCCGTCGGGCATCAGGGCGCGGTCCGCAAACGCCTCGCGCGCCACGCGCAGCCCCATCTTCTCCGCCTGGCCGGCCCATTTCGATCCGGCCAGCACCACGAGGATCATCGACGGGTCGGTGAGCAGCACCGCCTCGCCTATCGCGCGGGCCAGGTCGCCACCGGACACGGCCATGTTGTAGAGCGCCCCGTGCGGCTTGACGTGCTGCAGTCGCTTCGCGGCGGTGAACGCCGTCAGGGCGCCGATCTGGTAGACGAGATCGTTGCGCACCTCGTCGGGCGTGGCGGCCAGGTTGCGGCGGCCGAACCCCTGCAGGTCGGGGAATCCTGGGTGCGCGCCGATCCCGACGCCGTGCGCTTCGGCCAACTGCACGGTGCCGCGCATCGTCGTCGGGTCGCCGGCGTGAAAGCCGCAGGCGATGTTGGCCGACGTGACGAACCGGATGACCTCGGCGTCCAGCCCCATCTTCCAGGCGCCGAAGCTCTCGCCCATGTCGCAGTTGAAGTCGAAGCGGACCGGCACGTTGCGCCCCCCCCGAGTCAGTCAAGAGTCAAGAGTCGAAAGTCAAGAGTTCGAAGTCGAGAGTCAAGAGTCCAAAGTCGAGAGTCGCAACTGTCGGCTTGCGACTATCGACTCGCGGCGATGGCAGCAGCCGCCGCCGGCCAGGGCAGAACGAAGTCCGATTCGGCGAACCACGCGGTGGTCTCCTGCGGCAGCCAGGCCGGCAGCCGCTGCCAGCCCACGCCACCGGGCACGCTGCTGATTGTCGCCACCACCCGCGCGTCAGCCATGCGCGACCAGCCGTCGTGCGACAGGCGGACGCGGAGCGTGACGCCGCCCGGCGGCGCCGGCATGACGATGGCGCGCCATCGGCCGTCGGCGACCGTGCCCGGGAGGTTCGCCTCGGCCGGCGTGATGCCCCACGGCAGGAGGAACGCGACCGACGTGCCTTCCAGCAGCGGCGTCGCGGTCGTCTCCACCCAGACATCCGACGATCCCTCGACGGGCAACATCGCGCTTCGAACGTCGAGAGGCGGCGCGACCAGCCCGTTTGCGAGGGTGCGATAGCGGAACACGCCCGCGATGCGCGGCAACCGGACGGAGAGCGCCGGCGGCTGGTCGTCGCGCTGCCAGCCTTGCGGCGCCCCCGGCTGCGTGCCGGCCGGCGACGGGTCCTGCTCGTGCGTGCCGGCCTCCCACATCGCCTTCTGCAGCAGCATGTCCTGCACGTAACGCAGGTGCCGCTGCTCTGGCCGTTCTGCGCTGTAGGCAGGCTCGACCACCATCACCCACGAGCAGGCGACGACCGCCAGGACGAGCAGCGAGCTGACGGCGCTCGAGGGCAGCCAGTGCGACGCGCGGCCCAGGAAGACGCCCGCGAGGGCCGGCCCGACGGTGATCACCAGTGCGATCGAAAGCGCGGGGAAGAGCCAGACGGGAGCCGTGGCAGGCAGCCGGCCGAAGTTCGCCACGAGGAACTCGAACAGCGGCCACGACAGCGGGATCCAGAGCACGCCCGCCACGACTGCGACGAGCGCCGACGCTGCGCGTCCGGCGGCGGCGTGCCGGATGGGAAGCGCCAGCACGAGCACCGAGGCCGCGAGCAGCGGAAAGGCGAAGAGGTAGCCGACGCCCGGCATCATCCGCTGCAGCGCCGTGAGGGCCGCCGCCCACACGGGCAGCGCCAGCATCCAGACGCACGCCGGATGCCCCGAGGGCCGAACGGTCACCGGAAGGTTGCGGCCGACGAGGCGGATCAGCCAGAGCGTGGCGAGCCCCACGGCGGCGAGGAAGACGGGAAACATCGCCGCCTGCCCGTACCACGGCTGCTGCAAGCCGGTGCCGGCGCGCAGCAGGTAGCACGCGAGGACGAGCGCACCGAAGACCGCGCCCGCGCCGAGGATCGTCCAGATTGTCGTGACGAAGACGCGAACGAAGCCGACTTCCTGGCGGGCGGCGCGGTACGACTTGTAGGCGGCGAGCAGGCCGAGCACGAACGCGGCGACGGCCAGCACCCGCGTCATCCCGCTCGAGTAGACGATCGCGTATCGCCCGGCGACATCGAAGTACAGTCCCCTCATCCGTCGTCTGCTGGCGGATGTCAACGGCCTCGAGCGCTTCGACGATGCGGACGGCATTGTCGCCGAGGTGCTGCAGGGTTGCCGGTTCCAGCCGTGCCGGCGTGTCGAGCTTGGTGTGGTAGGCGAAGCTGTTGCCGGTCGGGGCGAAGTTCAGCCCCGGTCGCGCCGGCTGCTTCAGCACGCTGAAGTCCGTGTCGTTCGGCAGGTGGCGGGCGATCTCCGGGAAGAGCGACGACCCGGATGGAAACGGCGCGGCGGACGCCCAGGCTGCCGCCAGCCAGGCGTTGCCGGGCCCGGTCTGGTAGAGCCGCGCGGGGCCCGTGGTGCCGACGGCCTCGAAGTTGAGGAACGCGTGAACGGCGGCGAACTCCGGCGTTGTCTTCAGCGCCCGGGCGCCCATCAGGCCCAGTTCCTCGCCGTCGGTGAGCGCCACCAGGAGCGTGTAGCGCGGGCTGGCCCGCTGGGCCAGCACGCGGCCCGCCTCCACGCACACCGCCACCCCAAGCCCGTCGTCGGCCGCTCCGCGAGACTCGGGCCGCGAGTCGTAGTGGCTGACGAGGGCGATCGCCTCGCCCTGGCGGCCGGGGCGGGTGGCGATGATGTTGACCACCGGCGTCATCCACCGCGACCCGACGTCGGGCATCGCCTCCTGGAGGCGCACCGCGAACCCGGCGCGCCGCAACTCGGCCACGAGGTACTCGCGCGACCGGCGGTTCGCCTCGGTGCCGGTCGCGCGCGAGCCGAACGCGGTTGCCAGCATGCGGACGTGCTTGCTGGCACGCTCCAGCGAGAATCCAGTCTGCGGGTCGGCGCGGCGGCACCCGCCGGCGGCGGCGAGGACGCACACGACCACCAACGCTGCTCGGGCCAGCCGGCGTCGGCAAGGCACGCCGAAGCGCTTCGCGCGAAGGCGGCCGCCGATCCACACCACCCTCGCCATCGTGATCCGCGACATAGGCCGGATTCTACCGCGCATCGGTGCGGAGCGCTCCTGCTGAGTTGTGGCTAACAGCGGACAGCGGATAACGGACCCAAGCGCGTGCGCCGGGCGCGGTCGGGTCGCCTCGCTCCACGGCTCCGTCGGCTGCGCCGGCAGGGGCCCTGCTTCGAGCTTGTCCAAGCGGAACGCGCGGGGCAAGCTCGTTGAAAACGCTCGGCGAGCGTTCTCCGCGGGGAGCCATCCTCGGCCGTCGTCGGCCGAGAACCGCCGGGGTCGCCCGGTCCGATCCGCGTGCGTGATCGGGCTCAACCCGGCTCCTCCCCAGCGCCTGCGGTGGCGTTTTGCCGTCTGACGCACCCCACGGCTGGCCGAAGTCGCGCCGTTTCGCGAGCCGGCCCGCCCACGCCCGGCCTGTCACGCTACCAACGGCCGCCCCCCAGCCGCCGGGTGTCGCGGGATGCCCGCGGCGCCCGGCAGCGCAGTGCGGCCGGCGCCGAAGCCTACGACAGATTCGCTGTCGGCTCGGGCCTCCGTGGCCCGCTGCGGGCCGCCCGGTGGCCTGTGCTATGCTGCGACGGCGGGACGACGATTCCGCGACAGGAGGCTGCGATGCCCGACATTGCACGGATTCAGGGAGAGTTGAAGGCCGCCGGCGTCGACGGGTGGCTGCTCTACGACTTCCACAATCGCGACGCGATTGCATACCACGTGCTCGGCATGGACTACGGCAAGTTCACGAGCCGGCGCTGGTTCTACTGGATTCCCACCGTCGGCGCCCCGATTCGCCTCGCGCACAAGGTCGAATCCACGAAGCTCGACGCGCTGCCGGGCGAGAAGCGCCTGTATCTCTCGTGGCGCGAGCTGCACGCGAGCCTGAAGGCGATGTTGGGCGGCGCCAAGAGGGTGGCGATGCAGTACTCGCCCATGGCCAACATCCCCTACGTGTCGATCGTGGATGGCGGCACCATCGATCTGATCCGCTCGCTCGGCTACGAGGTGGTTTCGTCGGCGGGCTTGGTGCAGACATTCCAGGCGGTGCTCGACGATGCGGGGTACCGGTCGCACCTCGAGGCCGGCGAGCGCGTGCAGCGGATCAAGGACGAGGCGTTCGCCCTCATCGGCGCGTCGCTGCGCGCGGGCAAGGCGCTGACGCAGTACGACGTCCAGCAGTTCATCGTCCGGCGCTTCGGCGAGGAAGGGCTGACCTGCAAGGGCGAGTACCCCATCGTCGGCACCAACGAGCAGCCGGCCGATCCGCACTTCGAGCCGACGCCGGCGAACGCGCGGCCCATCGGGGCCGGCGACACGGTGCTGATCGACCTCTGGGCGAAGCTGGACAAGCCCGGCGCGGTCTTCTACGACATCACCTGGTGCGGCTTCGTCGGCCCCAAGCCGCCGGCGAAGTACGTGGAGATCTTCAATACCGTGCGCGACGCGCGCAACGCGGCGCTCGCGTTCATCCGCGGCCGCTATGCCGAGGGGAAGAAACTCTACGGCTGGGAAGTGGACGATGCGTGCCGGGGAGTCGTGGAGAAGGCGGGCTACGGCCCCTATTTCATCCATCGAACCGGGCACTCCATCGGCGAGGACGTGCACGGCAACGGCGTCAACATCGACAACCTCGAGACGAAGGACGAGCGCGAGCTGGTCCCCGGGATCTGCTTCTCCATCGAGCCGGGCATCTACCTGGCCGGCGAGATGGCGGTGCGGTCGGAGATCAACGTGTTCATCACGCCCGATGCGAAGGTGGACGTCGCGGGAGACATGCAGAGGGACCTGGTCATCATCTGAACTGGGCAACTGGGCAACTGGGTAGCTGGGCAACTGGGGAACTGGGCAACTGGGCAACTGGGCAACTGGGCAACTGGGTAGCTGGGCAACTGGGGAACTGGGCAACTGGGCGACTGCGGAACTGGGCAGTTAGCCAGTTGGTCAGTTATCCAGTTCTTCAGTTCTTCAGTTCTTCAGTTCTTCAGTTGATCAGTTATCCAGTTGCTCAGTTATCCGTGGGGGGGCGCCCGTGGGTTTCCACTATCTCTACGTCATCCTGGCCTACCTGCTGGTGATGACCGGGTACAACATCTACAAGTCGCGCCAGGTCAAGTCGCAGGACGAGTTCATGTTGGCGGGGCGCAGCCTGTCGCTGACGAAGATGGTGTTCACGCTCGTCTGCACCTGGATCGGATCGGGCACCTTCATCGCCGGGGCCGAGTACGCGTCCTACGCCGGGTGGAGCGCGGTGTGGCAGCCGGCGGGGGCGTTTCTCGGCATCGGGATCATCTACTTCGTCGCGGCGCGCATCCGCACGTTCGGCCAGTACACCGTCGGCGACATCCTCGAGGCCCGCTACGGCCGCTTCGCGCGCCTGTTCGGCGCCATCGCGCTGATCATCGCGTTCACGACGATCGTCGCCTACCAGTTCCGCGCGGGCGGCTACATCCTCAACGTGGTGACCGACGGCTACATCTCGCTCGAGGCGGGACAGATGATCACCGCGTGCTTCGTGATCCTGTTCGTCACCGTGGGCGGCATGGTGGCGGTGGCGCACACCGACCTGCCGAACGGCATCATCATCGTGTCGGCGTGCCTGCTCGCGGTGCCGTTCGTGATCTCGGCGGCGGGCGGCTGGGCGCACGCGCACGAGGTGCTCGGGCCGACCAAGTTCCAGGTGTTCGCGCAGGACTTCGGCAAGTACCCGGCGCTCAAGGGCCTCGCCTACTTCCTCTCGACGCTGCTGCTGCTGATGGGCGTGCAGTCGATGTATCAGAAGTTCTACGCCGCCAAGTCGCCCGCCGAGGCCAAGAAGGCCGTGGCCATCTGGATCGTCGGGACGATCGTCGTCGAGACGATCGTCATCGCCATCGCGGTCTACGCGTCGGTCTACAACACCGAGCACCACCTGGGATGGGATGGCCGGGCGCTGGTGCTGAACGCCGCGCGCTACATGGTGCCGGGGCCGGTGGGCGTGCTGCTGCTCGGCGCCGCGTGCGCCGTGGTGCTGTCGACCGGCATGAACTACCTCCTGTCGTCGAGCTCGAACGTGATGCGCGACATCTACCAGGGGATGATCAACCCGAACGCCGACCCGACGAAGATGGTCGCCCTGCAGAAGGTGTTCATCGTCGTGATGGGGTTCTGCGCCTTCCTGATGATCTTCGTCCCGACGTACCTGAAGTCGCAGATCTCGATCCTGCAGTACGCCTACTTCGCCTACACGATGTACGGCGTGGCGGTGACGCCAGCGCTGTTCGCGGCGCTCACCTGGAAGCGGGCAACCTGGCAGGGGGGCATCGCGTCGATCCTCGGCGGCGCAATCGCCACGGTGTTCTTCGAGTTCGTGCTGCCGTGGCTGGCGCCCGGCGTGCTCGAGGGCGCGGCGGGCGGCAGCAACTTCTTCGGGAAGGATCCCTGGGGGATTCCGAGCATCTACCCGGCCGCGATCATCTCGATCGGGCTGCTCGTGGTGGTGAGCCTGCTCACGCCGGCGCCGAAACCGCACGAGCTCGAGCGGCTGTTCGGGAAGGCGGAGGCCGCATAACGGCAGCAATGGAGAATGACGAATGCAGAATGAAGAAGGCTGATCGTCACGAGCCGGATGTGAGCGGCGTCTCCGCCGTCTCTACATTCTGCATTCTACATTCTGCATTCTGCATTCTGCATTCTGCATTGACGACGTTCTGACGCCCCGTCAGTGTCCCTGAGGCGTGTAGCCGGGCGGCAGCGCGGCGTCCTGGCCGAAGAAGAACTCCTCCATCGCGCGCGCCACCATGTCCTGGGCTTCCTTCTGCCAGGGCATCAGGCGGTACTCGTTGAGGATCATCCGCATCCGGTCTTCCCACATCTTCCAGGCGCGGGCCGACACGTGCTCGTAGATGCGCTGCCCGAGCTCGCCGGGCCACGGCGGCTCGGCCAGTCCCGGCAGTTCCTGTCCCAGCTTCACGCACTTCACCATCCGGTCGGCCATCGGTCCTCCGTATTCGGCTTGCGTCCTTCGACTCTCGCTCAGGGCGCTCCGAGCGACGTCGAGGGGCGGCCTGCGGCTTGCGGCTTGCGGCTGCGGCCTGCGGCCTGCGGACGGCGGCAGCCGGCCGTCCTGGAATGTTATCATGCGATCCGTGACTGCCCTTGACGCCGTCGAACCGGAAGCCCGTCACCGGGCGTGCTGGTACGGCCGGCGGACGTCCCGGCTGCCGACCGCGCTCACCCTGCAGACCATCGAGGACGGCGAGCTGCTGTACTGCGCCCACCCGATGCTCTTTCCGATCGTCGGGTACGATTTCGACGTTCGTAACTGCGTCGGCTGCGACTCGTTCAAGCTGCGGCCGTCCCACCGCTTCTGAGCATCCTCGTCCTGGCGGCGCCCTTCTCGGGCTGCCGCGCCCCGGGGTCGTGTCGTCAGGCGAGACGCCCAGGCCACCTGTTCACGCCTGTGGTTCCCCGGCCTTTTTCGTTGGCATCTGCCCGGAAGCGATGTCCGCAGAGGCTACCCCTGCTGTCGTAATCCGCTGCACAGCTCGAGGAGGGGGGAAGTTCGCCTGGCCGCCCGGCCGCGCCGGGAACTGGCGGATTCCAGCGCCTTTTCCCGGGCAGGGGCAACGGCTGGGATAGTGGCATGCGATTTGAACTCGTGGGTAGCATCGTGGCCGCCCGGCGCGGTATCGAGTCGCCGGGGGACCCACGACCGGGGCTGATGCCCCGGCGAGCAGGAGCCGGACGAAACGCCGCAGACGCCGCCCGACGAAACCTCCGCCGGAGGTGGCGAGACCCGCCGACCGGGGAGGGCGCCTCGAGTTACATACGCAATGAGTCGAGTCATCGGCCAAGTGCCGAGGAGGTAGGCCGTGAACGAAACAGGACGCAAGGAGCGGCGCGGGTTCGCGTCGATGTCCCCCGAGAAGCAGCGCGAAATCGCCAGCAAGGGCGGCCGTGCGGCCCATCAGAAGGGCACGGCGCACGAATGGACGTCGGACGAGGCCCGGACGGCCGGCCGCAAGGGCGGCCAGGTGAGCCGTGGCGGCCGGGGTCGGCTGCTCGACGGGGCGCCGACCGATATCGTCGGATCGAGCGACGAGCGAGGGTAGGCAACATAACCAGCTTCGACGCCCGCTCTCGCCCACGCCGCCGGGACTCTCCGGCGAAGGCCCCCACGGGAGCGGGCGTCCCCACCATGCTGATTCGGGTTTACCTGGTCATCTACTTCACCCTCGTTGGCGCCGCCCTGGTCGCGCTCTGGCAGGCAGACGTCCTTTCGCGCCTGCCCGCCGGGTGGGTGGTGCTCGCGCTGGTCGTCGCCGTCGGCCTCGGGGCGCTGCTCGCCCTCGTCTCCCTGCATCGGCACCATCGGACACCTGTCTGACCGGCCGGCCGCTCGCCACGGTCGCAATGCTGCGCCATTGGCCGCAGCCTCCCACCACCTTCCGTCACCACTGCGGCCGAAGGCCTGACCAGGCTCAAGCGAAGGGCTTCGGGTGGCCACTTGGCACGGACTGTGATTCAATTGACCGGCTAGGCACGCATGAGATCGATCTTCTGGGTTCTGGGCGCCCTGGTGGTGGTGTCGGCTTGCGGCGGGCGCCCCGCGTTCGCCGCCGACGAGCCGAAGATCGAGGTGCACAGCCTGAGGTTCGACGGCGTCAAGAGCGTCAGCGCCTCCGCCCTCAGGGACGCGCTCGCCACCCGCGCGAGCAGCCGCCTGCCGTTCATCGGTCGCAAGCACCTGTTCGACCGCGCGCGCTTGGAGGCCGACCTCGAACGGATTCGCGCCTACTACCTCGATCACGGGTTTCCCGATGCGCGCGTCACGCGGTTCGACGCGAAGCTGAACGACGCCCAGACCCGCGTGGACATCACCATCTACGTCTCCGAAGGCCAGCCGACGCGGGTGGCCGCACTGCAGTTCGAGGGCTTCGACGCGGTGTCTACCGGGCGGATGAAGAGCATCCGGCGGCGATCGGCCGTGAAGCCGGGACAGCCCCTGGACCGCGCCGCGGTCACCGCCACGCACGAACTGGCCATGAACGCGCTTCGCGACAACGGGTATCCCTACGCGAAGGTCGCGATCGACGAGGAGAAGAAGGCCGACCCGCACGAGGTCACGATCGTCTTTCGCGCGCAGCCCGGCGCCCGGGGGCTCTTCGGCAACACCGACGTCGTCGGCAACCAGAGCGTGGACGACTGGGTGGTCCGCCGCGAGCTGCTGTTCAAGCCCGGCGATCTGTATCGGCGGCGCGCGGTGCTGGAGTCGCAGCGGAAACTCTACGGCCTCGAGCTGTTCCAGTTCGTCAACATCGCGCCGATTGCGACCGAAATCGCCGGCGCGGCGGCGCCGGGCGACGGCGCTGGCGGCGAGGCGCAGCTCCCGTCCGGGGCGCAGCCCTCGGGCGGCGACGTCACGGTGCCGATGCGGGTGACGGTGACCGAGAACAAGCACCGGCAGATGCGCTTCTCGCTGGGCTACGGCACCGAGGAGCAGGCGCGCGCCCAGGTGCACTACGAGCAGCTGAACTTCCTGGGCGGCGCCCGCACCGCCGGCATCCGCGCCAAGTGGTCGTCGCTCGACCGCGGCGTGCGGCTGGAGTTCACGCAGCCGTATCTCTACAACCCGCGCCTGTCGCTCGAGGTCGTCGGCCAGCGCTGGTACGACAACGAGCCGGGGTACACGTCGGTGGCGAGCGGCGGGCACGCGACGCTGCGGTACTCCCTGGGCGGCCTCACCTCGCTTTCGACGACGTTCACGGACGAATTCGACAGCAGCACCGTGTCCGCCGAGGTGCTGGCCGACCCGACCCTTCAGAAGGAGTTGATTGCGCTCGGCCTCGACCCCGTGACGGGCGAGCAGCGGGGCACCCTGGTGGCCCTCGGCATCGACGCGCAACGGTCGACGGCCGCGCCGAGCCTGCTCGACGCCACCCGCGGATACGTGATCGGCCTCCACTTCGAACAGGCCGGCCAGGTGCTCGGCGGGAGCTTCGCCTACCATGCCGCGTCGTTCGACGCGCGGCACTACAAGCGCCTCACCGACAGGCTGGTCGTCGCCACGCGCGTTCAAGCCGGGTCGCTGAAGCCGGCTGACGACAACCTGGCGAACGTTCCGATCTCGAAGCGCTACTACCTGGGCGGCGCCACCTCGATCCGCGGATGGGGCCGCTACGAGGTGGGCCCGACCACCGAGGCGGGAACGCCGATCGGCGGACTCACGATATTCGACGGGATGGGCGAGTTGCGGTGGTCGGTGCACGGCCAGTTTGGCCTGGTGGCGTTCGTGGACCTCGGCAACGTGTGGTCCGAGCCGTGGAACTTCCAGTTCGGCGACCTGCGGTACGCGGTGGGCCCGGGGCTTCGGTACGCCACGCCGATCGGCCCGCTTCGCGTGGACGTGGGCTACCAGCTGAACCCGATTCCCGGCCTGCTGATCAACGGCAAACCCGAGACGCGGCACTGGCGAGTCCATTTCAGCATCGGGCAGGCGTTCTGAGGGACAGCGACAGGCGGGCAGCTGGCAGCCGCCCCTCGACCGATGCTCGGGGCGCCCTGAGCGACGTCGAAGCGCGGGCGGCCGGGGACGAGGGACGGACATGACGCGGATGCTGAGGCGGACACTGCAGGTCTTCCTGGTGCTGGCGACCTTGGCGGTCGGCGCGGCGGCCCTTGCCATCGTCGTCTCGCAAACCGCGTGGTTCAAAGACTGGCTGCGGGGCGCGATCGTGCGACAGGCGAACCAGCGCCTGAACGGAACGTTGTCCATCGGCCGCCTGGGCGGCAACCTGTTCTTCGGCCTCGAAGTCGCCGACCTCGGCATCGAGCGGCACGGACAACGCGTCCTCGCGGTGAAGAACGTCGGCGTGGACTACAGCGTCCTGCGGTTCGTCGCGGGCGACGTGGCCATCGACCACATTCGGTTGGATCGCCCGCAGGTCGTCCTGCGACGCGAGGCCGGAAAGTGGAATCTCGCCGACCTCGTACGAAGGCAGGGCCAGGGGAAGGAACCGAACGGGTTCAACCACCCCGTTTCAATCGGCGAGCTCGTCATCAGCGACGGCCGCGTCAGCGTCGACCGGGGGACGGCGCCCGTCGGAGCGGCCGGAGAGGCTTCGGCGACAGCGATGCCGGCGTCGATCGACGGCCTGAACGCCCGGCTGTCCTTCTCCTACGAGCCCGGTCGCTACAGCGCGGACATCGCGAGCCTGTCGTTCCGCGCGCAATCGCCCAACCTGTCCGTGAGTGCGCTGTCGGGCAAGGTGGCCGTTCGCGACGGCACGCTGCGGCTCGACCACGTGTCGATTCGGACCGCCGAGAGCAGCGTGAAGGTGGACGGCCAGGTGTCCCATTACCTCGACCGCCCGGACGTCGAGTTGCAGGCGTCGGCGGACAAGTTGTCGATGGGAGAGGTCGGCCGATTCGTGCCTGCCCTCGCCGGCATCCCGCTTCAACCGTCGTTCCGCACGTCGGTGAAGGGGCCGCTCGACCGAGCCGCGTTCGACTTCGCCGTGCAGTCGTCGGCCGGGGACGCGTCGGGCCAGGTCACCGCCGACCTGGTCGGACCCGATCGCGGGATTGCGGGCACCGTCCACGTCGCCAATCTCGACCTCGCGCCGGTCACGAAGACGCCCGCCGCGCAGAGCCGGATCACGGGCGTCGCCGACATCCGGTTGCGCTTCCCGTCGGGGCCGGGGGCCGGCCCCGTTGTCGGCAGCTTCTCTGCGACCGGCGCCGAGGCGACGGTCGCCGGTTACTCGGCGCGGAACATCGTGGCTGCCGGGCGCGTCGAGCCCCACAACCTCGTGACGCTGACGCATGCGACCGCGTCGGCCTACGGGGGCCGGGCGTCGGCCGCGGGCACGATCCAGCCAGGCGTCTCCGGGCCGGAAGGGAAGGGCGTCGCGCTCGACCTGCGCGGCTCGGTGTCTGGCCTCGATCTCAGGAACCTGCCCCGCCAGTTGCGGGTGCCGCCGCTCGACAGCCGCCTCTCGTTCGACTACCGGTTGTCTGGCGTCGGCGCACAACTGACGGGCGATGCGACGCTGCAGAAGTCCACGCTCCTTGGCGCGACGCTCGGTGCGCGGACGACCGTGTCGCTCTCGAACGCCGGCCCCGAGTTCCAGTACCGGGCGGCCGGCACGGTCGAGGGGCTCGACCTCCGGCGCGTGGGACAGGCCTTCGACGTCGAGTCGATGACGACGGACCGGTTTGCGAGCCGGCTGAACGGGCCGTTCACGGCGGCGGGCCGGGGCGCCACGCTCGACACCCTGGCGCTCGACGCGAAGGGGACGCTGACGGATTCCAGCTTCGCGGCCGTCCGGGTTCCCCAGATGGACGTGGAGGCGCACATCGCCGCCGGCGGCGGCCAGTTCAAGGCCGACGGCGCATTCGTCGATCTCGATCCCGGCAAGGCTGCCGACGACGAACGGTGGCGCGGGACGCTGGGCGGAAGGCTGAACGCCGAGGTGCGCCTCGCGTCGCTCGAGGACATCACCCCCGCCACGGTGTCGGGCTCGGGCACGCTCTCCCTCTCCCCATCCTCGATCGGCGACCTGGCGATCCAGCGGGCCGAGGTCGAAGGGGAGTACTCCGCATCGACGGCCCGGGTGGCCAAGCTCGACGTCGCCGGGCCCGACGTGGCCTTGACCGGGCACGGGACGCTCGCGCTCGGCACCGCCGGGACGTCCGACTTCGCCTATCACGTCGAGTCGCCCAAGCTGACGATGATCGCAACGATCGTCGGGCAGCCCATCGTGGGGGCGGCGACGGTCGATGGCAAGGTGACCGGCAACGGGGAGGCCCTGCGAACCACCGGAACGCTCGAGGGCAGCGACGTCGGTTACCGGGACAACCGGGCGCTGAGCGTCGCGGGGCGCTACGATGTGACGATTCCGAACTTCGACGCCGCGCGGGCGCTGGCAGACCTCGACCTGCAGGCGACGCTGCTCAGCGTGGGCGGGCGGCGAATCAACCAGCTGCAGGTGAAGAGCACCTACGCGAGCCAGCAGCTCCACTTCGATGCCGTCGCCCGCTCGATGCCTCGCGAAGCCCACGTCGTCGGGACGCTGCTGCTGCACACCGGCCGCCAGGAAGTGCGCCTGACGCAGTTCGCGCTCCGGACGCAGGGCCTCGAGTGGACGCTCGCGCAGAACCACGCCCCGGTCATCGGGTACGGCGGCGGGCGGATCGAGGTGAAGGGCCTGCGGCTGGTCAGCGGCGAGCAGGCGATCGGCGTCGAGGGCGTGCTCGACCCGAAGGCCAGCGATCTGCGTGCGGCGGTCACCGACGTCGACCTCGCCAGGCTCGACACCTGGCTCGTCGGCGAACACCGGCTGGGCGGCGTGCTGAACGCCGCCGCGCACATCACCGGCCCCAGCGCGTCGCCGCTGGTCGCGGGCGACTTTTCGGTGGACCGCGGCGCGTTCCGCGATTTCCGGTACGAGAGGCTGGGCGGCACCGTGAACTATACCGGCGGCCGCGTCTCTCTCGACGTCCGGCTCTCCCAGAGCCCACAGGCCTGGATGGGGGCAAAAGGCACGCTTCCGACCGCGTTGTGGTCCTCACCCTCCGGCGCCCCCGACGCGTCGAACGCCGCGGCCGACAGCCCGATCGACCTCGAGATCGACAGCAGCCCGATCGACCTGGGCCTCGTCCAGGGATTCACCGGCGCGATTACCAAGGCGAGCGGCACGTTGGAAGCGCACGTGAAGGTGGCTGGCACCGCGGGCGACCCGCAGATGTCGGGCGGGGTCGGGATCGCCAACGGCGCGTTCACCGTGCCGTCGAACGGCGTCGCGTACTCGGCGCTGAACGGTCGCATCGATCTCGAGCCGGGGCGCGCGGTGTTCAACGGGATGTCGCTGAAGGACGAGCACGGCAACTCGCTTTCGGTCACCGGCGACGTGCGGGTGCACCAGAAGGAACTGGGCACGCTGGCGCTCTCGGTCAACTCCCGCAACTTCGAGGTGCTGCACAACGACCTCGGGCAGGTGGTGGTGGACTCGGACGTGAAGGTGGGCGGGCAGGTGCGGGCGCCGAAGATCGAGGGCGCCGTGACCGTTCAGAAGGCGCAGATCAACCTGGACAAGGTGCTCGAACTGTCGACCAGTTCGGCCTACTCCACGAAGCCGCTGGACACTCTGGAGACGCAGGGGCCGACCGCGATGCCCGCGAGTCCGGCGATGTCCGGGGGCAGGGCCGAGGCCGCAGCCCAGCCGAGCGGGCCCTACGACGCGGCGCAGTTCGACGTCCACGTTCGGATGCCGCCCGACTTCCGGGTCGCGGGCAAGAACTTGAGGCCGGGCGGCGGTCCGATTGGCGTGGGCGACGTCAACGTCACCGTGGGCGGCGACGTTCGCCTGGCGAAGAAGCCCGGGGGGCAGTTGGAGCTGCTCGGGGAGGTGACGACGGTGCGCGGGACGTACACGTTCCAGGGACGTCGGTTCGACATCCAGCGCGACGGGCGCGTGCGATTCGAGGGGGCGAACGCGGCCGACCCGGCGCTCGACGTCACCGCGACGCGCCTCATCTCCGGCGTCGAGGCGCGGGTGCACGTGGGCGGCACGGCGCAGAGGCCCCAGTTGACGCTCACCAGCCGCCCGCCCCTCGACGAGGCCGACATCCTCGCCCTCATCATCTTCAACCAACCGGCGAACCAGCTGGGCGAAGGCGACCAGGCGTCGCTCGCGCAGCAGGCGAGCGCCCTGGCCACGGGCTTCGTGGCGTCGAAGCTGGCCAACTCCATCGGCCGCGCGCTCAACCTCGACACGTTCGAGATCCAGACCGTGCCCGAGAACACCGGGGGACAGGGCGCGCAGGTGACGATAGGGCAGCAGCTGGGTCAGCGCCTGTTCGTGAAGCTGACGCAGGGCGTCGGCACGGAGAACCTCAGCGAGTTCCAGCTCGAGTACCAGTTCAACGACTTCCTGCGCTTCCAGACCACGATGACGCAGGGCGCGAGCGCGACGCGATCTCTCGTGCGCCGCGGCGATCGGAGTGGCGTGGATCTGATCTTCTTCTTCAGCTACTGAGCGAAGGCGGGCGCCTGCGGCGGCCGATACCGTTCCGGCGCAAAGAGGTATCCGTGTTCTCCAGCCAGCGTGCACCGCCAGCGAGGCGGCCGCGCTCGGCCATCTCGCTCCACGGCTCCGTCGGCGGCGCCGGCAAAAGCCGCGTTGGCCGTCGTGGGCCGAGAACCGCCGGGGTCGCCCGGTCCGATTCGTGAGCGTGATCGGGCTCAACCCGGCTCCTCCCCCGAGCCGGCCGCGGCGTTTTGCCGTCTGACGCGTGCCACGGCTTGCCGAAGTCGCCCCTCGACGTCGCTCGGGACGACCCTGAGCTCAGTCGAAGGGTCGCCGTTTCGCGAGCCGGCCCGCCCACGCCCGCCGCGTCGCAGTCTTTGCGCAGCACACACGGCCGCGTCCCAGCCGGCGGGTGTCGCGGGATGCCCGACGGAGCGAACATGCGAGCAGTGCCGTCGGTCGATTGCACGACCGCGCTCCGCAAGTCGAGACTGGCCCGGAGGCACGTGAGCCAGGCCGACTGGCTCGCGGGAAAGGAACCGAATGAGGAGGCGCGGTCCGGCGCTGTCGAGCGCCCTTCGACTTCGCTCAGGGCGTGGTGAGCAGGTCGAACCACGTGAGCGAAGGCGGGCGCCTGCGGCGCCCGGCGGCTCGCGCGGGCTCGGAGCCGCCCCCCGCGGAGTGCTCAGCTCGCGACTCGTTCCACCTGCACGCGCGCGTCGTTGAAGCAGGCGCCGGCGCCGATATCCGACAGCGTGTCGGGGGCGAGCGCCGTCGCGGTGGAGCGATTTGCCGTGCTCAATCGCCACAGGCCCTTCGGCAGGACCACCGTGCCTGGGCGGACGGTCGGTTCGATGGACAGCTTGCAGCGCACCTCGCCGAGGTCGTTGAAGACGCGGACGCTCGCGCCCTCCTCGAGCCCCCTGGCGTGCGAGTCGAGCGGGTGCATGACCAACGCCACTTCCGGCCGCGGCAGCTCGCCAAGCGTCGAGCTGATCGTGCGGTCGCTCGACGGCGAGATCAGCGCGAGGGGGTAGAGGTCGCTCTCCGGATCGGGCAGGAAGCGGTAGAGGCCCGCCTTCGACTCGCGTTCGAGCGCGTCGGGGAACAGGTCCACCTTGCCATCCGTGGTGCGCGGGAACACGTCGACGAATTGAATCGGCGCGAGGCCGAACGCAGGCGACGGCGTCTGCTGGTTGCGGAGATCGTCGCCAATCGAGCCGGGCAGTGCGTTCAGCACCTGCAGCAGCGTCTCCAGTTCGCCCTGGGGCCCCTCGTCGCCTTCGAGGCCGAGCGATGCGAGCAGCTGCCCGAAGACTTCCGGGTTCGAGCGCGATTCGCCGACCGCGTCCACGACCGGCTGCACCATCTGCAGGGAAATCGGGCCGTAGGCGCGGGCGAGGTCGTAGGCCTCGAGGAACGTCGTGGCCGGCAGCACCAGGTCCGCGTAGGCGGCGGTGTCGGTCAGCACCTGGTCGAACACGATGGTGAAGAGGTCCTCGCGCTCGAGCCCCTTCAGGACGAGGTTCTGGTTCGGCACCGTCACCGCGGGGTTGCAGTTGTAGACGAACAGCACCTTGACGGGCGGCGTGGCGTCACGGTCGAGCACGCGCCCGAGATGGTTCATGTTGACGATGCGCGTGTCGGGCTCGTCCGCCCCAATCCAGGTCCGCTCGATCGACCACGCCGCAGAGTTGCTCATCGCGTAGCCGCCGCCCCGGACGCCGAACTTCCCGGCGACGGCGGGCAGCGCGAGCACGGCCGCCGCTGCGCTCCCCCCGTTCCGATTCCTCTCGAGTCCCCAGCCGCAGCGGACGAGTGCCGGACTCGACGCCGCGTAGAGTTCCGCCAGCTCCCGAATCATCGGCGCCTGGACGCCGGCGGCCGCCGCCGCGCGTTCGAACGTCCACTCTGCCGCCCGCTCCCGCAGCTGCGCGCCGCCGCGCGCGTGCCGCTCGAGGAACGCCGCATCCGCCTTGCCCGATTCGAACAGGTGCCGGTGGATCGCCAGCGCCACCGCGACGTCGCTGCCCGGCCTGAGCGGCACGTGGAGATCCGCCTGGCGTGCGAGCGGCGTGACGCGGGGATCCACGACGGCCAGCTTCGCTCCCCGCTTGCGCGCCTCCTGGATGTACGGCACCAGGTGGATGCCGCTGACCGACGGGTTGGCGCCCCAGAGGACGATCAGCTGCGCGTGCGGAAAGTCCTGGTAGGTGACCGACGGCATCTTCCCGTAGAGGGCCTGGGCCGCCGCTCCGGTCGGCGCCGCGCAGACGTTGCGCGCGAGCCGCGACGCACCGAGCCTGCGGAACAGCCGCGCGTCGGTCGTGTCCTGCGTGAGGAGCCCGTTGGAGCCGCCGTACGAGAACGGCAGGATCGAGTCGCCGCCCCACGTGTCTCGCGCCTCGCGCATGCGCGTGGCGGCGAGATCGATGGCCTCGTCCCAGGTCACGCGCGAAAACGCGCCGTTGCCTTTCGGTCCGATTCGCACCGCGGGCGTGAGCAGGCGGCTCGGGCTGTAGACGCGGTCTGCGAACTTCCTGACCTTCGCGCAGATGTAGCCGTCGGTGACGGGATTGCGCCGCGAACCGTCGAGCGCCACCACGCGGCCTTCGCCGACCGTGACGGAGAGGCTGCACGAGTCGGGGCAGTCGAGCGGGCACGTCGTTTCCACGTGCCTGCGCTCTTCGAGCGTGAGCGGATCTGCCGTGCGGTCGTGCTTCGAGGTGCGGTCGCGCATCCACACAGTCTACGACACACGGCCGTCGGGTGACGCGGACCGCGTTTTGCTGCGACCAGAACGAGGGTATCTCAGGAGGGTCGCAGGATGAGATCGCGTGTACTGAGCGGGGCGGTGGCAGCGCTCGTTGTCGTCGGGCTGTCTGCGTGCTCGAGCTTCAAGAGCGACACCGCCGACCGCGTCGACCAGGCGCTGAAGCAGGCGAACGTGAAGAACGTGGACGTCGACTGGGACAAGGAGGCGAACGTCGTCCACCTCGAGGGGACGGTGGATACGCCCGACCAGCGTTCCAAGGCCGAGCAGGTGGCGACCGACGTCGTGGGAACCAGCGGCAAGGTCATCAACGAGCTGACGGTCGAGGGAATGGATGATACGACGGCAGACAATGCGGACGGCTTGATCAAGTCGAGGATCGAGGACGCCGTGAGAGCCGATCCGCAGTTGACCAACCGCACCATCGACGTGAACGTGACCGACGCCTCTGGCGACGCTCACCGGAGAAGTCAACACGGTCGCCGAGAAGGAGAAGGCCGGCCAGATCGCGAAGGCGACCGCGGGCGTCAAGGACGTGGCCAACGAGATCCAGGTCGGGAAGCAGGCGAAGAACAGCGAAAAGGGCCTGAGCCGCCGGTAGGCCCGTGTGCGGCGGGTGGCCTCGTTGCGGGCTGCGTCTTCGGCGGACCTCGCAAGCCGGCCTTGCGAGGCCGCTCTGCCGCACCGGCCTGCGAGGATTTCGAGCGAAACGGAGGAGACCGTCCGTCCGCTTGCCGAAGTGATCCGCTGGATGAGAGACCGCCAGAGACCGCGATTCTGAGTCGTCCGCAGGCCGTGGGCCTGTCGGCTTCCGAGTCGCCTTCGCAGGCCGGGAAACCTCCGCGCGGTGCATCGGTTTCCGGCCTCGTGGAGCGGGCTGGCGCTATCGGCGCCTGCTCGACCGCCACGCGCTGCGCCCGGGAAACCGACGCACGCGCTTGTCGGTTTCCGGCCCTCGGGACGCGGCCTGCTCCGAAGCGACTCGTCCGCCAACAGGCCCACGCCTCCCGGACGATCCCGAATCGCGGGCGTTTGTCTATGGTCGCGTGTGTTGCTGGACGGGGCCCCGGGTGGAAGACGCCGAACGCCTGCTGGCGTCGCGAGTGCGGTCGATGAGTTGTCTCGCCCGGGCGATGGCGTCGTGGAGGGCATCGATGCACTCCAGCTGCGATCGGTGGCCCACCCCGGATCCGGTTTCCAGCCCGCAGTAGCGGCAGAGCATACGCACCTCCCGGTGTGACGCTGCCCATTACGGGGCAAGGCGGCCGCCAGCAGGTTGGCTCGAATCCTCAGGCGAACTGGCGCGTTGCCGGAACCGAGCGCAGCGTTTCCTGACAGGTCGCGGTGATTCTTACCAAGCACTCACCTCATGCTTGCCCGGGAGGCCGGCAACGATTACGATCGGCCGACCCTTTTTGGGGCCGACGAGCTTGACTGGGCCGACGAGCCCGCTGCCCGCTGCCAGCTGCGTGAAGGAGGCGACTGATGCGACCGACCCTGAGGCTGCTGAGCGACGCGCTCGTCGAGCAGATCATCGCGGAAGGCACCTCGCTCGTCCGCGATCCGGGCGTGCGCGTTCACAACGAAGAGGCGCTGCGGCTGCTCGCCGGCGCGGGGGCCGAGGTGGACGAGGGGCGGCTGATCGCGCGAATCCCCGAGCCGCTGGTCCGCCAGGCGCTCGACGCCACGGCGCGCGACTTTCACCTGTTCACCCTCGACGGCCGCCCCGCGGTGCATTACGGCGGCGACGACGTGCACTTCGACCCGGGGTCGGCCGCGCTGGCCATCCTGGATCCCGGGACGAATCGCCAGCGGGTGCCGCAGACCGCCGACTTCGTCCGCCTGGTGAAGCTCGTCGAGCAGCTTCCGCAGATCGACGCGCAGAGTACCGCGATGATCTGCGGCGACGTCGTCCCCGAGATTGGCGACCTCTATCGCCTCTATCTCGCGCTGAACTTCATCCGCAAGCCGATCGTCACCGGCGCCTTCCGCACCGACACGTGGTGGACGATGAAGGAGATGCTGTCGGCGGTGGCCGGCGGCGACGCGGCGCTGGCGGCCCGCCCGATCGCGGTGTTCGACGTCTGTCCGTCGCCGCCGCTCCTCTGGAGCAACCTCACGTGCCAGAACCTGATCGACTGCGCGCGTGCCGGCATCCCCGCCGAGCTCGTGTCGATGCCGCTGGCCGGCGCTACGGCGCCCGTCACGCTGGCCGCCGCCGTCGTGCAGCACACCGCCGAATGCCTGAGCGGCATCGTCATCGGGCATCTCGCGAAGCCGGGCGCCAAGATCGTGTGGGGCGGATCGCCGGCCGCCTTCGACATGCGCGAGGGGACGACGCCGATGGGCGACGTCGGCACGTGGATGATCGACTGCGCCTACGCGCAGGTGGGGAAGGCGCTGGGGCTGCCGACGCACGCCTACCTGGGAATGAGCGACGCCAAGGTGATCGACGCGCAGTGCGGGATGGAGTCGGCGGGCGGAACGTTCCTCGGCGCGCTGGCCGGCATCAACATGATCTCGGGCGCCGGCATGATGGATTTCGAGAGCTGCCAGAGCCTCGAGAAGCTGGTGATCGACGCCGAGATGATTGGGATGGCGAAGCGGCTGGTGCGGGGCATCGAGCCGCGCGACGAGCCGATCGCCCTCGGGCTGTTCCAGAGGATGGGACACCGCGCGGAATACCTTGCCGAACCGCACACGCTCAAGTGGTTCGCGAAGGAGCTGTACCTCCCGTCGCCGGTGATCGACCGCGCGACGACGGACGGCTGGCTCCGCAAGGGCGCGACCACCGCGACCGAGCGCGCGGCGGAGCGGGTGCGGACGCTCGTGGGCGGGTATCAGCCGCCGCCGGTGCCGGCGGAACTGCGGACCGAGCTGCGGGCCATTGCCACCCGCGCGGCGAAGGAGTTCGGGATGGCGGCGCTGCCGCCCCTGCCCGATCTCGAACTGGTGTAGGAGCCAACATGTCCACTGAACTTCTCGCGCAGATCACGGCCAGCCTCGTCGACGGCGATCCCGACGCGACCGTCGAGGGCACGCGCCAGGCGCTGGCGGCGGGCGTCGAGCCGCTGACGATCATCGGGGGCGGCCTCGTTCCCGGCATGCGGATCGTCGGCGACAAGTACTCCACCGGCGAGTATTTTCTGCCGAACCTGATCGTGTCGGCGAGCGGCATGAAGCAGGCGATGGCGCTGCTCGAGCCGGAGTTGAAGGCCCGGCGCCAGGAGCTGAAGTCGTCCGGCACCGTCGTCATCGGCACCGTCCGCGGCGACATCCACGAGATCGGCAAGTCGCTCGTCGCGACGATGCTGACGGCCAATGGCTTCGAGGTGCACGACCTCGGCGTGGATGTGCCGGTGGACGCGTTCGTCTCGCGCGTTCGCGACACCAACGCCAACCTCGTCGGGCTGTCGGCGCTGCTGACCACGACGATGCGCGGCCAGAAGGACGTGATCCAGGCGCTGGTGGCCGCAGGGCTTCGCGGGCGGGTGAAGGTGATGGTGGGCGGCGCGCCGGTGAACAAGAAGTGGGCCGATGAGATCGGCGCCGACGGGTGGGCGCAGGATGCGGTGGCGGCCGTGGACCTGGCCACGCGGCTGTCGGCGGCGCAAGAATAGCGGCACAGAATCGCCGCCTCTCGCCTGGGCGGCCGAGCTGACGGCATTCCGTCGGTCCGCCGACCGGTCGGCTCAGCCTCGGGATGTATTTCGCCAGTTTCGCAACAAATGCGCGAGGGGGCCGATGGCGGCGCTCTTGCAGAATCGTTGTCGTCGACCTACGAACCACATACCATGCCGAATTCGCCCAAGCCCACGTTCACGTTCCCTCTTCCCCTTGTCGCCGCCGTCGACCGCGTTCCGGACCGGCAGGACGTCACGGCGATGATCGAAGCGCTGCTCGATGTGCTCGAACGTCACCAGGCCGGACCGAACGAGGGTGTCCTCGCGCTGCTGACCTCGTTTGTCCAGGGCGCGTCGCGCATCCTCGAGCTCTCCTCGGGCGCAGATGCCGAGCACAACCGCCAGTCGCTGCTGGCCATGCTCGAGCACGCCCGGCGCACGATCGACACGTGCTCTGCCGCCGCGCCGCCGAGCGGGCTGATCCACTGCTGCACCACCGCGAGCGTCGACTGTCCGTGTTGCTCCGGCGCGGGGGCGAAGGCCTGCCTCGCGGAACTCGTCCAGCATCCCGGATTCATCACTTGCGTTGAGTTTCCGGGCCTCCTGGGTCCGGCTGCGCAATCGCCCGCTCGACCGCGCTCGGGGCACGGTGAGCCGTGCCGAACCGTGGCGCCCGACGGTGTCAGCCTTGTGGGATGAGAGGAGGCCGCCCCTGCGAAACGCTGCTACCGTGCGTCGGACAGGGCGGCCAGTCCGCGACATTGCGCCCTGCCGCAACGGTGGTCGGCGGGTGCGGTCGGCGGTGTACAAACGAAGGGCCACCGCGATGGTGGCCCTCGATGATTGCCTCGCGAGAGGTATCTACCTACCGCGCTTCCTCCGAAGTGCGCCCACGGCACCGATCAGCCCCGTGCCGAGCAGCAGGAGAGATGCCGGGTCGGGAACGGGAGTGGATGCCTCTTCAAAGCGGGTGACCAAACCCCAGTCTGCGAACTCGCTCCCATAATCGTGCATCCGGCTGAACAATCCCCCCGCACCTCCGTTGCGCGCGTCGAGAAACCCCCCGGCGCCGCCGACCAGGTTCGTTCTCTGGATGTCGAGGAGGAGATTGCCATTCAGTGGGTTGTAGACAAACACACCGCTTCCACCCAGCGTAAAACTGGATCCGAACAGGCCGGACAAGTTCCCCGAGAAGATCAACGTATTGTCCGCCCCCACGTTGTTGCTCATGGCGGAATCCAACCCGTTGACCGCCATGGCTGTCGTGGACAGGCTCACCGTATAGTCGGCGCCGTAGAACGATCCACCCGGGTTCAGTGTGTCGAAGAACGTAACACCGCCGATCGTGAACAACCCAGGAAAGCTGCTCGCGGCATACACCTGTTGGTACCGAGTCCCCGCTGGTCCGCTGCCAAACGGGAAACTGTTGCCGCCGTTGCCGGGAGCCCCGATGGTGATCGGGGCAGCCTGCGCGAACGAACCCAATCCGATCAGCAGCACGACCGCGAGCAACACTCGTGTTCTCATAATGTAGACTCCTATACGCAGGTAGGCATTACAGCACAGCAATGACGGTGCCATTACCATTCGCCGTTTGGGGTTGTACGCAGGTCGGCCGGAAGTTCAACGTCACACGAGGGTTAGCTGAGTGCCAGCCGAAGCAGGAGGTTCCTGGTCGTCGCCAAATGTCCGCTCCGACGGAGACTAAAGGTGGTCCAGCGAGCATGCCGGATGACTAGCGACGTGTCCGTCGAGGATGCCCACGCGCGCGCCACGTTCGCCGTTCGTGCTCGGCGACCCCTGGTAGGTGAGGGGGCGGCGAGGGTGCCGCTTCATAGCAGGCCCCGCCCATATTCAACGCAAGTGAAGAACGGGCTAGAATCTCCCGGGTGTCTGACTCGCTCGATGTCGCGATCGTCGGCGGCGGGGCCGCGGGCCTCGCCACGGCGATCTTCGCCGCGAGGCGCCTGCGCGGGCGTCGAATCGCCGTGCTCGACGGCGCGCGCCGGCTCGGCGCGAAGATCCTGGTGAGCGGCGGCGGCCGGTGCAACGTCACCAACCGCGACGTGCGCGCCAGCGACTACTGGGGCGGCGACCGGCGGTTCATCGACAGCGCGCTGCGGGCGTTCCCGTCCGGCGAGGCCGTCCGGTTCTTCGAGGAAGTGGGCGTCGCCGTCCACGAGGAACCGGGCGGCAAGTTGTTTCCCAACACCAACCAGTCGCGGACCGTCCTCGACGCGCTCGTCGCGGAACTCGCGCGCCTCGGCGTCGAGGTGCGGCCGGCGACACGCGTGGAACGGGTCGAACCCGCCGACGGCGGGTTCACGCTGCGATTCGCTTCGGGAGCGGAACACGCGCATCTCGTCGTCCTGGCGACCGGCGGGCTCTCGCTCCCCAAGAGCGGCAGCGACGGCGGCGGCCTGGCGATCGCCCGCTCGCTGGGCCACGCCGTCGTCGCCACCACGCCCGCGCTCGCGCCGCTGACGCTCGGCGGCGGCTTCCACGTGCCGCTCAGCGGCGTGTCCCACGAGGCGTCGCTGGTGATTGCCGCCGAAGGGATGCGCAGCCAGAGGCTGCGCGGTTCGCTGTTGTGGACGCACTTCGGCGCCAGCGGCCCGCTTGCGCTCGACGCCTCGCGGCACTGGCTCCGTGCGGTCGTCGAGCAGCGGCCCGTGACGGCGCGGTTGTCGTTCCTGCCCGATCTCGACTTCGCCCGGGCGGAGGCCGCCGTCCTCGATGCCGCCGCCGCGCGGCCTACGGCGGCCGTTCGCACGCTGCTCGCCGAGTGGCTTCCCGCTGCGGTCGCATCGGCGGTGCTCGACACGCTCGGCGTGGACGAGGCCACTCGCCTGGCTCACCTCGCCCGCGATGACCGCCGGCGCCTGATTCAGGCGCTCACCTCGTGGGACTTGCCCATCACCGGCACCCGCGGCTACAACTACGCCGAGGCGACGGCCGGCGGTGTGCCACTTGCGGAGGTCGATCGCGGCTCGATGGCGTCGAAGATCTGCCACGGGTTGTTCCTGGTGGGGGAGATGCTCGACGTGGACGGCCGCTTGGGCGGCTTCAACTTCCAGTGGGCGTGGTCGAGTGCCTACGTCGCCGCGCGGGGGATCGCGGACGCGACGGGGCGAGGCACGTGAATGCACAATGCACAATGCACAATGCAGAATGCACAATGCAGAATGCAGAATGCAGAAACACCCACCCGCCACACTGACGAGGAACAGATGACCGAGGATGACGCGGGCTGGCAGATGCTCTTGCAGCTACTGAATCCTGACTCCCGACTCCCGAATCCGGTGGAAGCCGGGCCGGCGCGTTGGCTGGCCTGCGAGAGAGGACCAAAGTGATGAGTGAAGAACCGGCGGGCGACCCTCCTGCGGCCAACGAGCAGGGCGTGTATGACGCGCTGGCGGCCATGGGCATCGGTTGGGAGCGGTTCGCGCACCCGCCCGTGTTCACGGTGGAAGAGGCCGAGCGGTACTGGGCGGACGTGCCGGCCGCGCACTGCAAGAACCTGTTCCTGCGAAACCAGAAGGGGACCCGGCACTACCTGGTGGTGCTCGAGCACGCCAAGCGCGCCGACCTGCGCGCGCTGTCGGCGAAACTGGGCGACGACAAGCTGAGTTTCGCGTCGGCCGACCGCTTGATGCGCTTCCTCCACCTGACGCCGGGCGCCGTCTCCCCGTTCGGCCTGGTCCACGACTCGGCCCGCGACGTCATCGTCGTCCTCGACGCCGACCTGATTGCGACAGAGCGGATCGGGTTCCATCCGAACGTCAATACGGCTACCATTACGCTGGGCACGGCCGACTTCCTCCGCTTCCTCGAGGCGCGGGGGAACCTCGTCAAGCGGGTGGCGTTCTGACCTTCTCCTGACTCCCGAATCCCGACTCCCGAATCCTGTTCTGAGAGGCACCCATGGCCCACGCAGAGACGTCCGGCACCGCGGCGGCGGTTCAGCCGTTCCCGAAATCGTTCTGGACGGCCAACGTCACCGAGCTGTTCGAGCGCGCCGCCTACTACTCGATGGCGAGCTTCGTCGTCATCTATCTCGGCCAACTCGGGTTCGGCGCCTACTGGCCCTCGTTTCTGAATTCCACGGTCCTCTGGGGCCTCGTCTACTTCCTGCCGATCCTCTCGGGCACCATCGCGGACCAGATTGGCTTCCGCCGGTCGCTGCTCATCGCCTTCGTCCTGCTCGCCCTCGGCTACTTCTTCATGGGCTACCCGGTGTGGCTCGGGGGCAGCGCGCTGGCCGCGACGATCAGCCCCGAGGTGACCGCCTCGTCGCGCGACGCCGTGATGATCGTGGGGGCGATCGTCCTGATCGGCATCGGCGGATCGATCATCAAGCCGTGCATCTCGGGCACCGTGCAGAAGGTGGCCGGCGCGCGCGCGACGCTCGGCTTCGCCATCTTCTACATGGTGATCAACATCGGATCGCTCTTCGGCCGCGGCACCGCGTTCGTGGTCCGGAGCGGTTCGAGCGTCGGCACCATCTTCACCGTCATCGCCATCTGCACGCTCGCCGCCACCGGCATCGTCTCGCTGGTCTACTGGACGACGAAGGGGCATCGCGAGAAGAAGAGCGTCGTGTTGCCGACGATCGGGTTCACGTCGCTGGCGGTCGCCGCCGTGGCGCTCATCACGTTCGTCTTCGGCTCGAGCGCGGCCGAGCGGACGGGATTCGACCCGGCGCGCCTGTCCTACATCTTCGCCGTGGCGACGGCGGCGTCCATCGTCGCGTTCTTCGTGGTGATGTTCTCCTACCAGGAGCCGGCGGTGCCGGCCGGGACGCCGGCCAAGCCGAAGAGGTCGGTGGGGAAGATCCTCTGGGACATGGTGGTGGTGCTGCGGAGCGGCCGCTTCACGCTCTACCTGGTCGTCATGACCGGGTTCTACTTCATCTACAACCAGGTCTACAACGTCCTGCCGCTCTACGTGAAGCGCGTCGTCGAGTCGAACCCGGCGATGGACCTCTACACGGCCGCCAACCCGTTCGTCATCGTCTGCTTCCAGCTGGCGATCACGAGCACGTTCGGCAAGATGAAGCCGATCCGGTCGATGGTGGCGGGCACGGTGATCATCGCGCTGGCGATGCTGATCAACATCACGCCGATCTACACGTCGGGCGGCCCGCAGGCGCTCGTCGCCAACTGGCTGCCGATCGCGTCGGTGTTCATCATCATGACCGTCGCCCTGATCGCGCTGGGCGAGCTGTTCACGTCGCCGCGGATGTACGAGTACATCGGGGCGCTGGCGCCGAAGGGGCAGGAAGGCCTGTTCCTCGGGTACGCCAACCTGCCGCTGGCGCTGGGCGCGATTCTCGGCGGGCCGGTGGGCGCCTACATCTTCAACGACGTCATGGCGAAGGGCGCCGTGAAGAAGCCCGACGGCCTGCTGGAGCTGGTGCCGGCGAACAACGCGATGGGCTGGCTGATCCTGATGGCGATCGGCTTCGTGTCGGCCGCGTCGCTGTGGCTCTTCAACCGCTGGCTGGAGAAGCAGGCGCGGTAGCCGGACCTGCGCGTTGATCTGCAGCCTCAGCCGTTTCCGTCCTATACTGCAAGAGAGCGTGGCCCAAGGCCAGGCCACGCAGTAGCCGACGCGGCGCCGGGCGCACAACAGGAGGATTGACACCATGGGCAAATGGATTGGCATCGGAATCGTCGTGCTCGTTCTGCTCGCCGGCGCGTCTTTCGTCTCGACGTACAACTCGCTCGTCTCGCTGGATCAGAGCGTGCAGGCCCAATGGGGGCAGGTGGAGAACGTCTACCAGCGGCGCGCCGACCTGGTCCCCAACCTGGTGGAGACGGTGAAGGGGGCGGCGGCCTTCGAGAAGGACACGTTCACGGCAGTCGCCGAGGCTCGCGCCAAGGTCGGCCAGGTGAACGCCGGAGACCTTGCCAACAACCCCGAGGCCTTCGCCAAGTTTCAGCAAGCTCAGGACGGCCTCTCGTCCGCGCTGTCTCGCCTCATGGTGGTGGTGGAGCGATATCCTGAGCTGAAGGCCACCCAGAACTTCCGCGACCTCCAGGCCCAGCTGGAAGGCACCGAGAACCGGATCGCGGTGGAGCGCATGCGTTTCAACCAGCAGGCACAGGCCTTCAACACCAAGCGCATGAGCTTCCCGACGGTGCTCATCGCCGGGTTCTTCGGCGGCCGCTTCAACGAGAAACCGTACTTCAAGGCCCAGGCTGGAGCCGAAACTGCTCCCAAGGTGAATTTCAAGTAGATGAAGCGAGCTGTCCTCGCCTGCGCGCTCGTGTGCCTGGCGGTGGTCGCCGCGCGCGCCGCCGAAGTCCCCATCCCGCCTGCCCCCACGCGGTGGGCCACGGACACGGCAGGGTTCATGAGCCCGCAGGCTCTCCAGGCCGTGGACGCAACGCTCCAGAACTTCGACCGGACGACGGGCAACCAGGTCCTGGTCTGGATCGGCGACACCACCGGCGACTCGGTCCTGGAGGACTGGACCGTCAGGGCATTCGCGGCCTGGAAGGTGGGGCGAAAGGGGCTGGACAACGGCCTGATCCTGTTCCTGTTCGCCAAGGACCGCACCGCGCGGATCGAAGTGGGCTACGGGCTGGAAGGCAAGGTTCCCGACGCCATCGCCTCGCGCATCCTCGACGAAGTGATCCTCCCCAGGATCAAGGCGGGCGACCACGACGGGGCCGTCCAGGCCGGGGTGAACGCGCTGCTGGCCGCCATCTCGGGGGGCACGGGCGGGATCGCTGCGGACGGGACGCAGGCCGGACGGGGCGAGAATGCACCCCCGGGCGCGTCGAGGGGCCGCCCCATGGGCTACCTCCAGATGGCGCTCGTGGGCCTCCTCGTCCTCGGATTCCTGGTCTTGCTGGTCACCAACCCCTCCCTGGCCCTGTATCTCCTCTTCAGCATCCTCTCGGGGGGGCGAGGCGGTGGCGGGGGAGGCGGCGGCGGATTCTCGGGCGGCGGCGGATCCTCTGGCGGCGGGGGAGCCTCGGGGAGGTGGTAGCGGCGCTGCAAAATGCACAATGCAGAATGCAGAATGCAGAATGTCGAATGCAGAATGTCGAATGTAGAACGTCGGGGGCCGCGGCCGCGTTTCGCACTCTGCGGTCGGCTCACGCGTCTCCAAAATCCACGTCGTCGGGGAGTTCGTTCTCGTCGCGAGCGCCCTGGCTGGGGAAGTGCTCCGCGAGCCGGTTGCCCGCCTCGGAGATGCCGTGGACGAGGCCGCCCGTGAAGTCGCGGTCCTTGAACCGCGCAGACATCGCCGCCGCCACCGAGTCCCAGAAATCCTGACCCACCTTCGCGTGGATGCCCTCGTCACCCAGCACCACGAAGGCCCGGCGGGACGGAACCACGAAGAAGAGGACGCTGTTGCGCTGCGCCGTCCGGTCCATGCCCAGGCGTGTGAAGGCCCGCTCGGCCGTGCGCCGGACGTTGCCCCAGAAGAACGTCGAAACCGACACGCGGATCTCGCCCGACGTGCGCAGCTCCGCATCCTCGATGGCCCGCTTCACCGCTTCGGCGTCAACCAGTCGTTTCAGTGCCCGCCTGTGCATGGGGTTCCCGTTCCTTCATGGTGAATCCGGTGCATTCTGCAGTGTGCACTCTGCATTGTGCATTGTGCATTGTGCATTGTGCATTGACCTGCGGCGCTCCCTCGACAGGCCGCTACTCCAGGTCGTCGAGCCACAGCTCGACTTCGGCGTCCGACGGCATGCGCCAGTCGCCGCGCGGCGAGAGAGCCACGGATCCCACCTTCGGGCCGTCGGGCATCACCGACCGCTTCCACTGGCTTGCGAAGAACCGCGTGACGAACACGCGCAGCCACTTGCGGATGGTGACCGCGTCGTACTTGCCGAGGAACGCGTGCTCGGCGAGCAGCTGGATCTTGGCCGGCCGGCTCTCCCACCGCGCGAAGTGATACAGGAAGAAGTCGTGCAGCTCGTACGGGCCGATGATTTCCTCGGTCCGCTGGAAGACCCCGCCCTCCTGGCCGCCGGACACCAGCTCGGGTGAAATCGGCGTGCTCAGGACGTCGTCCAGCACCGCGCGCGCGCCGGCGAAAGCGGGCCGCGCGGCGACCCACTGCACCAGGTACCGCACGAGCGTCTTCGGCACGCCCGCGTTGACGTTGTAGTGCGAGATGTGATCGCCGTTGAACGTGTTCCAGCCGAGCGCGATCTCCGACAGGTCTCCCGTCCCCAGCACCAGCGCCCGCAACTGGTTCGCCTTGTTCATCAGGATCATCGTCCGGTAGCGCGCCTGGACGTTCTCGAAGGTGACGTCCTGCACGGCCGCGTCGTGCCCGATGTCGCGGAACTGCTGCCGGCAGCCCTCGGTGATGTCGATGGTCTGCGAGGACCACGCCGCAGGCCTTCGCCAGGCGTTCGGCGTTGCCGCGCGTGCGCGAGCTGGTGCCGAATCCCGGCATGGTGAAGGCGTGGATCTGCGTGCGCGGCAGGCCGAGTTCCTCGAACGCCCGGATGGCCACCAGCAGCGCCAGCGTCGAATCGAGGCCGCCCGAGAGGCCGATCACCAGGCGGTCGATGCCCGCGTGCGACAGGCGCTTGGCCAGGCCCGAGGTCTGGATGGAGAAGATCTCCTCGGTCCGCCGGTTCCGCTCCGCGTCGTCGCGCGGGATGAACGGGGCGGGCTCGATGGCGCGCTGGAGCGGCAGGCCGGGGTAGGGCGGCACGTCCACGTCGATCGTCCGCCACGCCATGTCGGGGAAGGCGTGGAGCGAGTCGCCGAAGCTGGTCGTGCGCTCGCGGTCGAGGCGCAGGTGCTCGATGTCCACGTCGGCCACCAGCAGGTCGCCCTCGCGCGCGAACTTCCGCGACTCGCCGACGATCGCGCCGTCTTCCGCCACGATCAGGTGGCCGCCGAACACCACGTCCTGGGTGGACTCGCCGACGCCGCACGAGGCGTAGACGTAGGCGCAGATGGCGCGGGCCGACTGCTGCGCGACCAGCGCCCGCCGGTAATCCGACTTGCCCACCAGCTCGTTCGACGCGGAGAGGTTGGCGACGAGGTGCGCCCCGTGCAGCGCCTGGAACGAGCTGGGCGGCAGCGGTCCCCAGAGGTCCTCGCAGATCTCCACGCCGACGACGAGGCCCTGGAGGCCGCGCGCGCGGAACAGCAGGTCGGTGCCGATGGGGACGATGCGGTCGCCGACGCGCACCTCGCTGGCGACGAGGTCGCGCGCGGAGGCGAACCAGCGCTCCTCGTAGTATTCCTTGTAGCCGGGAATATAGGTCTTCGGGACGAGGCCGTGGATGACGCCCCCCGAGAGGACCGCGGCGGTGTTGAACAGGTTCCCCTCGGCGGCGAGCGGGAAGCCGACGATCAGCAGGGGGCGGAGCGTGGCGGAGGTTTCCGCCAGGGCGAGCAGCGCCCCGGCCGCGCGGTCGAGCAGCAGGTGCTGATGGAACAGGTCGCCGGCCGTGTAGCTGGTGATGCTCAACTCGGGGAACACCACCACCTGGGCGCCGGCCTCGTCGGCCTGCGTGGCGAAGTCGAGGATGTGGTGGAGGTTGTCGTCGATGTCGGCAACCTTCAGGGGCGGCACCGCGGCGGCCACCCGCACGAAGCCGAAATCGGGGGTGGGAGTTGTGGTCATATCGGCTTGCCTGCCCAGCCACCAACCACTAGCCACTAGCCACTAGCCACTAGCCGCAGCCACCAACCACTAACCACTAGCCACTGCTAGCGCTATGATACCGCCAACCATGTCGAAGTCCTCCCCCTCGACGCCGGCGGCGCTGTTCCTGCGCTCCAAGGGCGTGGCGTTCTCCGAGCATTCCTATCGGTACGAGGAGCGGGGCGGGACAGCGGTGGCCGCGCGCGAGCTGCAGGTGCCCGAGCACGCGGTGGTCAAGACGCTGGTGATGGAGGACGATGCGCACAAGCCGCTCATCGTCCTGATGCACGGCGACCGCGAGGTGTCCACCAAGAACCTGGCGCGGCAGATCGGGGCTCGGGCCGTCGTGCCGTGCAGGCCGGAGGTGGCGACCCGCCACACCGGCTACCTCGTCGGCGGCACGTCGCCCTTCGCCACGCGGAAGCCGATCCCGGTCTATGTGGAGCGGACGATCCTCGATCTGCCGACGATCTACATCAACGGCGGCAGCCGCGGCTTCCTGCTGGGCGTTGCGCCCGCGGACGTGGTCCGGGTGCTGAACGCGGCGACGGTGGACGTGGCGATCGACGCCTAGATTTTCGTAGCGCAGGCTTCGATTCTCGTAGCGCCGGCTTCCAGCCTGCGATACAGGCGGCCCAGTCCTCGTGGCGCCGGCCGTGCGCGCTCGCGTTCGTTGACGACCGGGCGGGTCCTGGCCGGCAGACGTCACCATGTCGCCCGTCGGGCCACTGCGACGAGCGGACGAAGCTCGCGACCGCTTCGCGCTTGGTCTCGCCGACGACTCCCGCTCGCGCCCTTCGGCGTGTGTCTGGCGCCCCAGGCTTCGCGCTCCGCGAAGACGCTCCGCGCTCGAGCGAGGGGCGCGTCGGCCCGCGCGGTCGCCAGGTGCCGCCTGCCGGCCACCCGCCACTCGGGGCTCTCCGGTTCTTCGAAGGTTTCTTCGTCAACCTGTGCGAGCGCCGTCAGTTAGCCACTCAGCCACTAGCCACTAGCCACTAGCCACTAGCCACTAGTCCATCCACTACCGTGAACCGCCAACACCACTCCCTCGGCCTCCCGCAGGTGCAGTTCGCCGTCAATCGTGTCGGTGCCGCGGTCCATCCCGGTTGAAACGAGCAGCGTTCCGCGGATCGAATCGCCGGTCACGACCTGCGGCGCGCCGGTGAGGTTGAGCGCGACGATCATCCGCTGGCCTTCGAATTCTCGCTCGTAGCAGAGGACGCCGTCGGGCGCGGTCAGGGCGCGGTACGACCCGACCGACAGGGCCGGCGACGCGCGGCGCAGTTCGATCAGGCGGCGGTAGAGCGAGAGCATCGAGCGCGGGCCGTCGCGTTCGGTGGCCACGTTGACGACGTCGTGGTCGGCGGAGAGCGGCAGCCACGGACGGCCCGAGGTGAAGCCCGCGTGCGGCTCGGGCGACCACTGCATGGGCGTGCGGACCGGGTCGCGGCCGAAGCCGCGGCCGGGCACGTTCTTCTCGAAGGGGTCCTGCACGCGGTCGGGCGGGATGGGGACGTTCTGCATGCCGAGCTCGTCGCCGTAGTAGAGCGTCGGCGTGCCGCGCAGCGTGAGCAGCAGCATCGCGGCCACGCGTGCCTGCGCCGGGCCCACGCGGGTGGCGATGCGCGGCCGGTCGTGGTTGCCGAGCACCCAGTTCGGCCAGCCGTGCGGCGGGAGCAGCGCTTCGTAGCGCGCGACGGCGTCGCCAATCTTCCGCGCGTCCCACGGCATGCGAATGAGCCGGAAGTTGAACGGCAGGTGCGCCTCGTCGCCACCCGTGCCGTAGTAGGTGACGAGCCGTTCGACGGGCAGGTAGATCTCGCCGATCATCATCCGGTCCGGGTACTGGTCGAGCAGATGGCGCATGCGCGCGATGATGTCGTGCACCTCGGGCCGGTCGCTGTTGTAGATCCTGAGGTGCCGGTGGTGCGGCGGAAGCGACGGCTCGTAGTCCGGGTTCGGAGGGTTGTCGCGGAACCGGTCGTCCTTGATCAGGCCCGAGGCGACGTCCACGCGGAAGCCGTCCGCGCCGCGGTCGAGCCAGAAGCGCATTGCGGCGAACATCGCCTCCTGCACGTCCGGGTTTCGCCAGTTGAGGTCCGGCTGCTCCTTCAGGAAGGCGTGGTAGTAGTACTGGCCGGTGCGCTCGTCCCACTCCCAGGCGCTGCCGCCGAACTCGCTGAGCCAGTTGGTGGGCGGCCCGCCGCCTGGCGCGGCGTCGCGCCAGATGTACCAGTCGCGCTTCGGATTGTCGCGCGAGCGGCGCGACTCGCGGAACCACGGGTGCTGCTCGGAGGTGTGGTTGGGGACGAAGTCGAGGATGAGCTTGATGCTACGCGCGTGCGCTCCACGGACGAGGCGATCGAAGTCCTCGAGCGTTCCGAACACCGGGTCGATGGCGGTGTAGTCGGAGACGTCGTACCCGAAATCGGCCATCGGCGACGGATTGATGGGCGACAGCCAGATGGCATCCACGCCGAGCCAGGAGAGGTAGTCGAGGCCGGCCGTGACACCCGGCAGATCGCCGACTCCGTCGCCGTTGGTGTCGAGGAACGACCGCGGGTAGACCTGGTAGATGACCCCGCGCTGCCACCACTTGAAATCGGAAGAGACGGACATTTGACCTCAATGCGCGAATCCGGCTCGCGCCTTGCGGCGTGCGACCTGCGGCCGTGTTGGGTCCACCGGCAGGACGCAACCCGGTGGGTAAGTTCTTCATTTTACATTGTGCATTTTGCATTGTGCATTGTGCATTGACTCGCGTCAGCCCCCCGTGGCATGTCGGTTGCGTGATCTACCGGCATGCCGAAGAAACAACACCGGAAGAGCAGTGGCAGCAGTATGGACGCGCGGCAACGGGAGCGCGGCATGCCCGGCCCGTCGGGAAACCGCAAAGACGAGGTGGGGCACTCGGACAGTCAGCCGGGGCAGGGCAACCTGCCGCTCGGGCCGGGTGGCCAGGACACTGCGGAGGGGAGCCAGGGCGGCCGCTCGCGGTCGCCGCGCAGCCAGGGCCCGAAGGGTGCCAACCTCGACGAGCTGTACGAGGAGAACACCGAGATCAAGCGCGAAACCGAGTTCCGCGACTCGACGGCGCACCCGCTCGACCCCAAGGCAGGGGGACCGAAGGTGACGCCAGAGAACGACCTGTTCGGCAAGGAAGGGGAGTAGTCGGAGCACCCGGTGTGGCGCGGGCCTTCAGGCCCGCGAGCAGATCCAGCCCGCTCGGTGGCTGATGCTGCCGGTTCGCACCTCATCCGGGTTAGTGATATAAGCTTCCCCGAGACGTGCGCCCGAGGCGGGGCGATATCTGTCCCGGCGCGCGCGCGACGGGGGGAAGCGATGAGCGACGTGCAGCGCGGCGCGGGCGGAACGCCCGGCGGGATCGGCCAGTTCCTGGCGGGCGTCGTGATGGCGGCGGCGGGCGCATACCTGCTGACGAACCAGGTGCAGGTGACGACGTCCTACTGGCACTTCTGGGGCGGGAACGCCTTCGGCCTCACGCTGCTGCCGCTGCTGGTCGGCGTCGGCATGCTCTTCTTCAACGGCCGGTCCATCGTCGGCTGGCTCCTCACGATCGTCGGCTGCACAATCATCATGGCCGGCATCCTGATGAACATGGACATCTACTTTCGCCAGACCAGCCTGTTCAACACGGCGGTGATGCTGGTGCTGCTCGCGGGCGGCATCGGCCTGGTGGTGAGATCGCTGAAGTCGTACCCTTCGTCTCCCTCCGCTCGGTCAGGGCAAGGGGGCGGGGGGACATCTCGGCAGGAGCCGATCGGAAAGTAGACGCGAACCCCCCCGGCTCGACCTCCACGAATTCGACCCGGTCGCCCGCTTCGACGCCGAGCGCCGCCCGCACGGGCGCCGGGATGGTGACCTGGCCCTTGCTGGTGACCGTGGCAGTGGCCATCGTTCCTCCCTGAAACGGTATACCTTACTTCAATGTAAGGAGTTCGCCGCCGCCCGATCCAGCACCTCTCGCACTTTCGCGGTCAGGACGGCGGAGCTGAAGGGCTTCTCGAGCAGGTCGATGCCTTTCTGCAGCGCCTCCTCGCGGAGCGACTGGTTGTCCGCGTAGCCCGACATATAGAGCACCCGCATCGCCGGCCGCACCGCTGCCGCCCTGCGCGCCAGCTCGTAGCCGTCGATCGCGGGCAGGACGACGTCGGTCAGCAGCAGATCGTAGACGGCATCGTTCGCCGTCAGCGCCGCCAGCGTGTCCAGGGGGTTCCCCGAATCCGTCACCTGGTAGCCGGCGTCCCGCAGCGCCCGCACCACGAATCTCCGGACCCCGTCGTTGTCTTCGACCACGAGCACGGTCTCGTTCCCTCGGCCCGCCGGGGGCTGCGAGGGCGCTTCGTCGGCGGCGTCAGGCACGGCCGTCGTCGCCGGCAGGTAGACCCGAAACGTCGAGCCTCTTCCCAGGGCGCTCGTCACGCTGATCCCGCCGCCGCTCTGCCTGACGATGCCGTACACCATCGACAGGCCCAGGCCGGCGCCCCCGCCCCTGGCCTTGGTCGTGAAGAACGGCTCGAACAGGTGGTCCTTGATCTCGTCCGGGATTCCTTCGCCCGTGTCGGACACGGCCACCGTGACGTAGTCGCCGGGCGTCAGCTCGGCGTCTGCGGGTACGGCGCCTGGGCCGAACGAGACGTTCGACGTCTCGATCACGAGGCGGCCGCCGGCGGGCATGGCGTCGCGCGCGTTGACGACGAGGTTCACGAGCACCTGCTCCATCTGGCCGGGATCGGCCCGGACCCGCTGCAAGCCGGGAGCGGGCCTGACAACGAGCTCGATGTTCTCGGCGATCAGCCGGCGCAGGAAGCTCTCGACTTCCCGCACGACCTCGTTCAGGTCGAAGACCTTCGGCTGGAGCACCTGCTTGCGGCTGAACGCCACCAACTGGCGGGTGAGCGAGGCCGCGCGGCCGGCGGCCGCGGCGATCTCCTGGATGTTCTGGCGCCGCCTCTCCTCGTTGCTGGTGGATGCCGCCACCTCGGCGCAGCCGGAGATGACCATCAGCAGGTTGTTGAAGTCGTGGGCGACGCCGCCGGCCAGCCGGCCGATCGCCTCCATCTTCTGCGCCTGCCGGAGGTGATCCTCGCTGACGCTGAGGGCGCGCTCGGTGTCGCGGTGGCGCGCCTCCAGGTCGATGACCTCCAGCGCGTAGGCGAGGTTGCCGGCCAGCTTCTCGACGAGCGGCACCGCCTCACCACGCAGGACCCGCGGCTCGCCCGCGTACACGGTGAGCGCGCCCAGCACCCGCTCGCCCGCAATCAGCGGAACCCCGGCGATGGACCGGTAGCCGCGTTCGAGCGCCCGTTGCCGCCATGGCGCCATCGAGGGCGCGGTGGCGACGTCCTCGACAATCACCGTGCGGCGCTCCCTGATCGCCGTGCCCGCCGGCCCGCGTCCTTCTGGCGTGCCGTCGGCGCGGATCCCGATGCCGTCGAGGTACCCGCCGGCGTCGCCCGCGCGGGCGATCGGCACCACGTCGGTCGCGTTCCGCACCTCGCCAATCCAGGCCATCTTGAACCCGGCATGAGAGACGATGATTCGGCAGGTTTCGTCGAGCAGGCGCTGCCGGCCCTTTTCGCGGACCATCAGCTCGTCCACCTCGGAGATCGTCCGGAACAGCCGGTTCAGGAAGCCGAGTTCCTCGGCCGCCGCGCGCTGTTGCCTGGCATACAAGACCTTCCTTCGGCGCAGGAGGCCGAGGACCAGGGCGAGCTGGGCGGCGCCGACGCCCAGCAGCCACAGCGAATTCGCGGCGTCGAGCCGACCGATCGTGCTCTCGGCCTCGCGCCGGTCCACCCTCAGCACGAGGGTCCACGGCGTTCCCGCGATGGGCCGGCTCGCGGCCACCACGTCCACCGTGCCTCTCGCGGTCGGGAAGCCGTGGGTGGGGACGGGCATCGTGGGGTTGCGGAAGGGGCTGAGATAGACGGGGCGGCGGCCGTCGAGGCCGACCAGCAGCGCCTCCTCCGTGGCCGCCAGCGGGAGATGACGGAACAGTTGGGGGAACAGCCACTGCTCCGGGTCCGAGAGCAGCATCACGTACCCGGCGCCGCCGGCCCCGGGGCGATCCCGTCCGAACGGCACCGCGGACACGACAACCGGGCCGGCCGCGGTGTGAAGGAGGTCGGCCACCTCGCCGTCCGCCCCCGCAAGCCTTGTCAGCACGCGGCCCGCGAAACCAGCGGCCGGAGACTCGCCGGCCGCCGCCACGATGTTGCCCGCGGCGTCCGCGACCAGCGCGGCGCGGTAGCCTTTGAGGCGGACGAACGAATCGACGACCTCTTCGGCGTGGCGGGGAGTCTGGGCCTGCCCGGGCGCGCGATCGAGCGCAGCGACGTTCTGGTCCGCGAGGAGACCCACGATCGTCGGGAACGAGGCGACGATCCGAGCGTCGCTGACGCGGTCCTTCACCCACGACTCGATCAAGACACCCGACTCGTCCGCCTGCCCGGCCAGGCGGTCGCGCCAGGCCGCCGCCGCCTCGGTCCTCCCGGCGTCCAACTGACGGCGCGCAATGTAGCCCTCGGCGCAGCCGAGCGCTGCGGCGATGAGAACCATCGCCGCCAGCCTGCCTGGTCGCCGGGGAGTTTCGGGTGCTGGCTCCGTCATGGTCGGGGAAGCTCGCCCACCAGGGCCGACAAGAGGATCGATGACGGATGTCGGCTCGCTCTTACCTGACCGTATGTTTCACGGGATCGGACCTGCGGTCGAACAGCCCCATCGGGCGCGCCACGGCCGCCGTGATCTCGTGGACGCCCGGACGCAGCGTCGTGATCGGTTGCCGGTTTGGCCTTCTCGCGCTCATTGTTCCCGTTGCGGCCGGCTTGCCGCCCGACGCCTACCGTTCCGGCGCGAAGTACCCCTGCCGGCTGTGGACGACGATCTCCGACGACTTCGTCCTGATCTCGACCGACCGCCACTTCCCGTCGCGCGCCGAGTTGGTGGAGGTGTAGCCGATGATGTAGCGGTGGCGAAGGTTGTCGATGATTCGTTCGTACTGCGCAGAGAGCTCCGACACCTCGGCAGGGAAGTAGGCCTGCCCGCTCGACACCGCTCCGAGGGTCGTCAGACGCTCGGGATCGATCTTCGTTCCGAGGCCCACCGCGAAGACGGTGACATCGATCTCGCGCAGCAGGCCGACCACCTGTTCCCACGTGCGGGTGCTGCCGGGGCCGGTCCCGGGGTTGTCCTCGTCGCGGCCGTCGGTGAGCACGACGACCGCCTTGCGCCCGGTGTACTGCTTGAGCATGAGCACCGCGTCGCACAACGCATCGTAGAGCGCGGTGCCCCCCTCCGTCTTGTAGGCGGCGATCGCCTGGAGCGTGGATTGCCGGTCCTGCGTGAACCCGTGGGCGACTGCCGACTTGTCCGCGAAGGTGATGACGCCCAGCCAGTCCTCGGGCCTCAGCAGCTGAACAAACGCCGACGCTGCCTCCACCACCTTCTCCGCGCTCTTCTTCATGCTGCCGCTCTGGTCGAGCGCTAGCACCGTCGTGACCGGGGCAGTGGCTTCCTGGAACGTGTCGATCTTCTGCTCGACGCCGTCCTCGAGGACGACGAGGTCGTCTTTCGTCACCTCGAGGTACCTGCTCTGCAGGTCCATCGCGGTGAACTCCAACGCGGGCTTGACGGGCGGCGGCTTGGGAGCGAAGTAGCCGGTGCGCGCTTTGACGACGAGGCCTTCCTGGTAGGTGCGGAGGCCGATCGTGCGCCACGTGCCGTCGCGCCGCTGGTTGGTCGGTGTGTAGGTGATCAGGTATCGGAGCTGTGCGTCGGACGCGAGCACGTCGTACACGTTCGGCAGTTCGTCCGCGCGCGGCGGGAAGAACGCGCGGCCGCTGGTTGACTGCGCGATCGACTTCAACTCGTCGTGGCCCTTCAGCGAAATCCCAGCCACGCCGCCGATTCCGACGCAGTAGACAGTGATCCCCTGGCCCTTGACGGCGGCAATCGCCTCGTCGAGGGTCGCACGGCTGTTCTCGTCGTAGCCGTCGGTGATCAGCACGATCACGCGCCGGCCGGCGGTATCGGCGAGCAGGTCGGCGACCTCGATCATCGAATCGCGGAGGGCGGTGCCACCCGCGGCGCTGATCGCGCTGACGGCTTCGGAGATCGTGGCTCTGTCGTTGGTCGGCCCGGTGACGGCCTTCAGCTTCAACGCGAAGGGCGCGACGATGACGCGGTCGCGCGGGCGGAGGTAGGCGGCCAGGCGGCCCGCCGCTTCCTGGACGAAGTCCATGTTCCGCCACATGCTCTGGCTGCTGTCCACGAGCACCGCGAAGGTGGTGGGGATCTGCTCCTGTGCCACCATGTCGGGGATCTGCGGCTTCCCGTCTTCCTCGAGGATGAACTGGTGGGCTGGCAGGGAGCGCACGGGCCGGCCGTCTTTGTCGTACACGGCGGCATCCACCAGCACGCTGGTGACCTCGGTGATCTCGTTGAGTTCGTAGGGCTCGAGGACGACCTCGTCGCGGCCGGTATCGCCGTTCGCCGCTTCGACTTCGGCCACAATCGTACGGCGCTCGAACGGGTTCTGGTCGGTCCACTCCACCGCGTAGGGCGGGCCGTTGGTGACGGTGCCCTGCGGCTTGCCGTCCACCGAGAAGCGCACGGCGGTGACCGCCTGGCTCCTCGCCGGCTTCACCTGCGCGACGATGCGCACGGTGCCTGGCCGACCGGTGCGGCCGAGCGGGGACGTGATGCGGACGGAGATATCCGAGGCACCGGACGGCCCGGCCAGCAGGAGGGAGACGAGGGCGGCGACCAGCTGCAGCATCGCGCAGGGACCAGGGATCGGATCAGGCCTCGCGGCTCGTGATCATGCGTACTCCGGCGCCCGTTCGACGTCATCCAGGAAGTAGCTGCCGCAGGCGGCCTCGAGCAGCGCCGGCGTCAGGCGTCGCTCCAGGCCGCCATAGGCGGCCAGCGCCAGCGCCTTGTCCACGAGGTCGCCCGGCTGGCAGCCGCGCAGCGCGATGTGCCGCGGGCGGAAGTAGTCGCGGAGCATCGCTTCGACCATCTCGCCGTCGAACTCCACGCCGATGCCCGCGCAGTAGTTCCTGAAGATGGCGAGGAAGTCCCGGTGCGTCGGGCTCTCCGCGAACACCTTGTTCTGAATCCGACGCAGGAAGGCCTCGTCCACCAGGTCGGCCGGGCGCACGTTGGTGGCGAACACGACGAAGGTCGCGAACGGGATGTCGAACTTCAGGCCCGTCTGCAGCGTCAGGAAGTCGTGGCCGGTTTCGAGCGGCACGATCCAGCGGTTGAGCAGGTCGCGCGGCGAGCAGCGCTGGCGGCCGAAGTCGTCGATCACGAGCACGCCGCCGTTGGCCAGCGACTGCACGGGCGCGCGGTAGAAGCCGGCAGACGGGCTGAGGTTGACCTCGAGGCTGTCGAGCGTCAGCTCGCCGCCGACCACGATCGTGGGGCGCCTGCAGCGGATCCACCGCCTGTCGAAGACCGGCGCGTCATCCAGGCGCGAGTCCCGGCCGCCGGCGTCGCTGGCGGGAACCGCCTGGTGGTTCACCGGGTCGTAGAAGCGGATGATCGCGCCCTCGACCTCGAGGGCGTGCGGGATCGCGAGGTCGCCGTCGAGCAGGCCCGAGACGGCCTGGGAGATGACCGTCTTGCCGTTGCCGGGCGGGCCGTAGACGAACAGCGAATGGCCGGCGCGGATGGCCGGGCCCAGCTGATCGAGCACGCGGTCCGACAGCACGAGGTGGGCATAGGCGGCTCGCACCCGCTCGGGCGTGACGTCGTTGACCACCGACTCGCGGAAGCGGCGCATGTAGCTGCGGTAGTGCTCCAGCGGCACCGGGGCCACGCCGACGTAGTGGTTGTCCCGGAAGAACAGCGCCGCGCGTTCCCGCCCGGCGTCGGTGATGCGGTACTTGAACGCCGGGCCGCCGAGCAGCGAGCCGGCGACTATCTCGCAGTGCTGCTGCCACTTCAGTTCGTCGAGCGCCGATTCGAGGACGGAGAACGGCAGGCCGAGGCGGGCGGACAGGTCCAGGCCGCTGAGGGTGCCGGCCAGGTGGAGCGTTTTCAGCACCAACTGGACCAGCAGACCGATGTTCAGCCCCGATTCGGCGACGTTGGCCGGGGCAGCCGGCGGGTCCACGAAGACGGGTTCAGCGGCGGCCATCATCGTTCCTCCGCTCCCGGGCTCGCGTCGGCGAGCTTGCGAGCCTGGCGGGCGCGTGCGGCGGCCTGAGACAGGCCGGGTTGCAGCGAGGCGGCGCGGTCGAAGGCAGCTGACGCGTCGCGGAATCGGCCCTGCGCCATGTAGACTATGCCGAGGTTGTAGGCCGTGGCCGCGGGGGTGCCCGCGGCCGAAAATTCTCGCTCGGTGCCCTCCAGGTCGCCCAGGGCGGCATAGACGAGGGCCAGGTTGTTGCGGGCGGGAGCCATGTCGGGCGCAAGGGCCAGCGCCTGCCGGCAGGCCTCTGCACCAACGACGCCGTCGCCTTCCGAGAACCACGCGTAGCAGAGGTTGTTGAGCGCGTACGCCGCGGCGGGGTCCAAAGCGAGGGCGCGCTGGAACTGGGCACGAGCGTCCGGCCCCCTGCCCATCGCGAGCAGAACGGTGCCGAGCGTGTTGCGTGCGGCGGCAGAGCCGGGCCCGAAGAACACGGCTCGCGAGGCGTCCGCCAGGGCCAGGTTGGGAAAGCCCCAGTCCCGCCAGATTCGGGCCATCCCGTCCCACGCGGCGCCGCTCTCGGGGTCGAGCTTCGATGCCGCAGAGTATTGGGCGAAGGCCTGGTCGAGGATCCCTGCGGCCCGGTAGGCATCGCCCACGCGCACGTGATTCTCTGCCGACGGATCGACCGACAGGAAGGCCAGCGACTCCGAGAGGGCCGCGGACGACTGCTCGACCGTGCCGGGGCCGGAACGGGCAGAACGCGCCTCGAAGGGCCGCGTCGGCACGTTCCGGATTGGCGCCGACGCGCCTTGTGTGCCGGCCGCCTCGACCGAAGGCAGCCGCGCCGACGGCTGAACGGCCGGCGACGTCACGTCGGCGCGGCGCGCCGACGCGCATCCGGACACCAGCAGCGACACGGCCAGAACGACCTTGTACCCGTTCATCGCGATGGGGCCAGCCCAGGCGCGCCTCAGCTGTGATCCGCTTCCTCTCGACGCAGCCGCGCGCGGCGGCGCGCAATGTAGGCCACGAGGAGAACACCCGCCACGACGAGCAGAACCACATTCAACATTGCCACTCCTCCTTCGCCGGCCTCGCCGGCACGTTACGACGCCTGCCGCTGCCTAGTTGGCCATCTGCGAGAGCGCCTTCATCAGCCTGAGCACCGCGGGCCCGAGGACGACGATGAAGAAGGCGGGAAAGAGGCACAACACGAGCGGGAACACGAGCTTGACGCCCACCTTCCCTGCCGCCTCTTCCGCCATCTGCCTGCGCCTGGTCCGCATGTTCTGGGACAGCGCCCGCAGCGCCTGGCCGACGCTGGTCCCGAATCGGTCGGTCTGGACCAGCATCGCCACCAACGCGCGGACGTCGTCCACCTTGGTCCGCTGGGCCAGGTTGCGGAAGGCCTCCATCCGCGGCTTCCCGGCGCGCGTTTCCGTGACGAGCACGCGGAGTTCCTCGGCCAACGCCGGGTAGGCGAGCTCCAGTTCGTCGCTCGCCTTCACGACCGCCTGGTCGAGGCTGCTCCCGGCCTCGAGGCACACGATCAGCAGGTCGAGGACGTCGGGAAGGCCGTGGCGGATCTGCAGGCGCCGTTTCGCCACCTGGCGATCCAGGAAGAAACCAGGCAGGACGTATCCGATCACGCCGCCAAAGGCGGCCGCGATCCAGCCGTTCCGCTCTGTCACGCCGAACACGAAGAGCCCCAGCCCGCCGAGCACGACCGGCAGCACGAGCGTCGCCGCGATGACCACTCGGGCGGCCACCGGCCCTCGGTAGCCCGCGTTCGCGAGCCGCCGCTCGATCGCCGACATGTCGCGCACCGACTTGGGAAGCCAGCCGCCCCGCCTGTTCGCCGCTTCGGCGCGCGATGCTGCCTTCCTGACCACCGGCGGGGGCGCCGGCCGGGCGGGCTGCAGGAGTTCCTGCAGGCGCCGCCGCTCTGGCGACTGCAACGAGAGCAGGCGTGCGGTGGCGAGTCCCGCCAGCAGGGCCACGGACACGAAGACCGCCGTGACCGCGATGACCAGTTCCGCAGAAAATGCCTGCATGAGCGGTTGCCCCGCGCCCTCAGTAGTCGATCCTGACGAGACGCCGGATGACCAGCGTCCCGATGATCTGAAGCCCGACCCCGGCGATCAGCATCCGGATCCCGGCTGGTTCCTCGACCAGCGTGCGCAGGTAGTCCGGGCTGGTGATCATGAAGATGACGGCCAGCGACGGCGGCAGCCCTGCGAGGACGAAGCCGGTGATCCTGCCGTGCGCGCTCTTCACCTTGACCTCGCGCTTCAACGTGAACCGGTCCCGGATGACCGACGCCAGGTTGTCGAGCACCTCCGACAGGTTTCCGCCCGACTCGCGCTGCGTCAGCACGGCGGTGACGAAGAAGCGCGCGTCGAGCAAGGGCACGCGCTCGGCGAAATCGCGCAGCGCTTCGGCGAGCGGAAGGCCGTAGTTCTGGCGGTCGTACAGCAGCCTGAACTCGCCGGCAATCGGCTGGGGCAGCTCCTCGCCCACCATGCCGAGCGCCGTCGTGAATGCGTGCCCGGCCCGCAGGGCCCGGCTCAGGATATCGATGGCCTCGGGGAACAGTTCCTCGAACCTGGCGATCCGCCGGTCGCGGATCTTGGCGAGCGCACCCACCGGGATGCACCCGGCGAGGCCCGCGAGGATCAAGCCGACCCAGGCGAACCGAGTGAACCACTGGCCGGCCAGGAAGCCGATCGCGGCGAGCAGGGCCGAGGAGAGCACGACGACGCCGACGGTCGTCCTGACCCCCGACTGCTCGATGAGCTTCCGCAGAGGCTTGATGAGACCCTGCCTGTGCGCCAGAAGATTGTGGAGGACCGGGACGCTGCTCAGCCGCTCGACTTCCTTGACCAGCGCCACGCGGACGGCCTTGGCCGCCTTCGGCCGCGTGAGGCGCTGCCTGAACGCCGCGTCCTTCGCCCGCTCGGGGCGGAGGACGACCGCCCAATACGCGCCAAAGACGGTGGCCGCGACGAATGCGAAGACGAGGAGTGGCAGCAGCACGGACTTTGTCTCCCGTCGTCTACCCGATGACCTTCACGTGCTCGAACATGTCCATCGGCAGCTTGTGGCCGGCCGTCGCGAGCCGCTCGCTGCACCGGGGGCGGATCCCGCTGGCCCTGAATCGCCCGCACACGCGGCCTTCCGCGCTGATGCCCGTCCGGTCGAACAGGAAGATGTCCTGCATCGAGATCATGTCGCCTTCCATGCCCGTGATCTCGGTGATGGAACCGACCTTCCTCGTTCCGTCCGCCATGCGGCTCACGTGCACGACGAGCTGGACGGCCGAGACGATCTGCTGGCGGACCGCCCGCTCGGGGATGTTCAGGTTGGCCATCGCCACCATCGTGTCGAGCCGGTGCAGCGCGTCGCGCGCGCTGTTGGCGTGTACGGTGGTGAGGCTGCCGTCGTGGCCGGTGTTCATGGCCTGCAGCATGTCGAGCGCCTCGTCGCCGCGCACCTCGCCGACGATGATGCGGTCGGGCCGCATGCGGAGCGCGTTGATGACCAGCTGGCGCTGGCGCACCGCGCCCTTGCCTTCGATGTTCGCCGCGCGCGTCTCGAGGCGCACGACGTGGCGCTGGCGCAGCGTCAACTCGGCCGCGTCCTCGATGGTGACGATCCGCTCCTTGTCCGAGATGAAGCCCGAGAGCATGTTGAGCAGCGTCGTCTTGCCCGCGCCGGTTCCGCCCGAGACGATCACGTTCAGCCGGGCCGTGACGGCCGCGTGGATGAAGTCGAGCATCGGCTGCGTCAGCGAGTCGCGCTCGACGAAGTCGGCCGGTCCCAGCTTGTCGGTCCGGAAACGCCGAATCGACAGCACCGGGCCGTCGAGGGCGAGGGGCGGGATGATGGCGTTCACGCGCGAGCCGTCGGCCAGCCGGGCGTCCACCATCGGGCTCGACTCGTCGATCCGGCGGCCCACGGAACTCACGATCCGCTCGATGATCCGCATCAGGTGGCCGTCGTCCTTGAAGACGGTGCCCACCGGCTCGAGGAGGCCATGCCGCTCGACGTAGACCTGGTCGAAGCGGTTGACGAGGATGTCGGAGATCTCGGGGTCGGCCAGCAGCGATTCCAGCGGGCCGAGGCCGAAGAGTTCGTTGAGGACGTCCCCGGTCAGCGCCTGCCGCTCGAAGAGGCTGAGCGGCGTGCGGTCGCTCTCGGCCTCGAGCATGTCGGCCACCAGGCCGCGGATCTCGGGCTCGGCCTCCTCGCGCCGCGTGCGCGTGAGGCGCTCGAGGTTCAGCCTGTTCAGGAGCCCCTGGTGGACACGGGACTTGATCTCCTGGTACTCCGGGTGCCTGGCATCCACCGCCGGCGGGGTGGTCGTGGTCGTCACCATGTCTGTTCGGCCGCTCAGTTGCGCCGTCCTTTCAGAAGGCCGAGGAAGCCGCCGGACGACCTGGGCGCGTCGTCGGACGCCGGCAGGTCGGCGAGGTCGCGCGCAATCTGGCGGAACGACCCGGCCAGCGCGCAGTGGTTGCCCAGGCTCACCGGCTGGCCGCTGTTGAGCGCCTCGACCGCGCGCCGGTAGTCGGACGGCAGCACGTATTTCACCTTGACGCCCACGGCGCGCTCGATGTCGGCGCGTCCGATGCCGGCCGACCCGTCGTGGCGGGCGACGGCCACCACCACGCGCTCCTTCCCGTAGCGCAGGCGCAGGCCCGCGGCCATCCGGCCCGCGTTCCTGACCGTGGCCAGCTCCTGGTTGGCGACGATCACGATCCAGGCCGTGGGCTCGAGCGCCTCGAGGGCGGCCGGCTCCGAGCGCGGGACGTCGAGCACGGTATAGCGGTAGTGCCGCTTGGCGAACGCCACGAGCGACCGGATCCGGCCGCTCTCGACCGGGCCATGGACGGCCGAGTCGGCCGACGCCAGCAGGTCGAGGTGCAGCTTGCTGTGGACCACCAGGCTCCGGAGGAACCCCGCGTCGAGCCGGTGCACGTTCTCGATCGCGTCGGCCACCGAAAAGCGCGGCTCCTCGCCCAGGAAGAGCCCCGCGTCGCCGTTGGACATGTGCAGATCCATCAACAGCGTCCGCCTCGGAGCCGCCCGGCTCAACTCGATGGCGACGTTCACCGCCGTCGTGGTCGTTCCCACGCCTCCCTTGGCGCCGATGAACGCGAAGACCTGGCCGTCGGTGGCGCCCTCGGAGGCCACCCTGGCGACGGCCGCCTCGAGCTCCTCCGGGTCAATCGGTTCGGCCACGCACTCGCGGATGCCGGCGCGCATTCCCTCCAGCATCAGCGTGGGGGCGAGCGTGGAGCAGACCAGGATGAAGCCGCAGCCGGCGGCCTCCCGGGTCATCGCGGCCACGAACGGGGGCAGGTGTTCGAGGGCCCTGGCGTCGATGACGAACACGTCTCCATCCGACGGCTTCCGCTGCGCGGCGGCGGATGCGTCCAGCGGCACCACCGTCCGGCCCGACTGTTTCAGCAGGGATTCGAGCTGCTTGTCTGCGCTGCCGACGACGATGACCTGCACCTCAGTCCTCCAGGCGTGCTGTTCCTTCACCGGGGCGCCGGCTTCTCGTCCTTCTTCACGGGCGGCGCGTCAACCAGGCCGCCACCGCCCTTCAGTGCCGAGCCGATGCCCTTCCCCGGCAGGAACCGCGACGGATTCACGGGGAGGGCCGGCACCTCGTCGGGCTCGAGGGGGCGCACGAGCTGCGGCGTGATCAGCACCATCAACTCGGTCTGTTCCTTCCGGTCGGCCTTGCTCTTGAACAGGTTGCCGATGATCGGGATGCTGCTGAGCAGAGGAATGGCTGACCCGTCCTCCTGCGTCACGTTCTGCAGCAGACCGGCGATCGCGAACGACTGGCCGTCGCGGAGTTCGACGTCCGTCTGCGCGCGCCGGGTGATCAACGACGGGATCCTGAATCCTTGGAGCGTGATGCCGTTGTTGAAGTCCAGGCTGCTGACTTCGGGCTCCACCTTCAGGCGAATCGTGTCGCCTGCGATCGTGGGCGTGAACTTCAGCCGGACGCCGAATTCCTTCCACTCGATCGTCACGGCGTTGGTGACGCCCTGGACCACGGGGACCGGGAACTCGCCGCCCGCGAGGAAGCTGGCCTCCTGGCCGTTGTAGGCGATCAGGTTCGGCTCGGCCAGGCTCTGGAAGTAACCCTTGGTCTGGAGCGCCCGGATGACCACGCCGAGGTTGAGATTCGTGTTGAGGACGAACAGGTTCAGGACGTCGCTGAAGGTGGTCTGGGTCTGGTCGATCGTCGGAGCGGAGAACTGCTGCGTCGTCATGCGCCCGACGTAGTCGTTGTGGCTGTTGGGGCCCATGAAGAAGTTCACGCCCAGTTCCTGGACGGCCTTCCGGTTCACCTCGGCAAAGCGGACCTGCAGCAGCACCTGCTGGCTCCCGCTGGCCCCGGGCAGTTGGAGCAGGTTGATCACCTTGGCCTTGGAGGCGCTGGCCTTGGCAATCTCCCCGGCCTTCAGCATGACCGCCGTGCTCGAGACGCGGCCGGACAGAACCACCGCGTCCTCGTTCGCTCCGACATTGATGTCTTCTCCCGGGAAGAGCGCCTGGAGCTGCTGCTGGAGCGTGCTGACGCCGGGCTCGACCACGACGTCGTACTGCCGGCGGGCCGCCGCCCCCCAGACGATCAGGCTGACCGTGCCGCTGCCCTTGCCGTCGAGGAGGATTTCCCGAGGCGCCACGACGGTGGCGTCGGCGACGGCGGGGTTGGTGACGGCGATCCGCGTGATGTCGAAGTCGGTCGCCAGCACGCTCGACCGGCCGGCGGTGAGCGGGATGCGATCGACGCGCGGGGACGCGTCGGAAACGGCAGGCGCCGGCGCCTGGCCGGCCGCGGGCGTGGCCGGGGACTGCTGCGGAGGCGCCTGCGCCGCCAGCAGTGCCGGGACGGCGAGCACCACCATCACGAGACTTGACAGATGGCGGGTCACTTGATGGTCTCCTGGGCTCGCTTGGCGGCCCTGATGGTTTCAACGGTGTACGGCGCGGGCGGCGGAGGCGGGGGCGCTGCCTTCACGATCCTCCGGCTCTCGGACGCCCTCACGACGGTTGGCGGCGGCGGGGGCGGGCCGGTCAGGCCGGCCAGGGCCGCGCCCAGCGTGACGGTCGGGGCGCTGTCGAGGGGGTTCCGCAGCACGAGGAGGATCCGGCCGGCCGTGGCGGCGAGGGCGATCCGCTCCGCGTCCGCGGGCAGCGCCAGCAGCGTCACGACGGTGCTCGGGATTGGCTTTCCGTCCTTGGCCTCCTGCTGGTCGTACCGCGTGCCCGAGGTGAGGACCTCCAGGTTGCTGACGATGGTCCGGGTCCTCGTGTCCTGCTGGTCGGGGACGGTTGCCAGGACGTCCACACGGGTGCCGGGCACGGTGAAGCCGGCCACCGCCACCACTTCGTCCACCTTCACCGAGATGGCACGCATGCCGGTGGGGATCGTCGGCGGCAGGCCGGCGCCCGCCCCGCGCGGCGCGAGCCTGCTCTCGGTCACCGGTTCGTTCTCGGCCACCGGGTTCAGGAGGCCGCGCCCGACCGCGTCCTCGACCTTGGCCAGCCCGCCGGCGACCGGGCTCCTGGCCGGCCACGCCACGAGCCGGACGTCGCCGGTGCCGACGAGCGTGCCGACCGGCAGCGCTCTGGCGGCCACGACGACCTGCTGGGTGGCGATTTCGACCTCCTTCACCGGCATGCGCTGGACGGCGCGGTACACGGCGAAGCTGGCGACACCGGCCGCGGCCAGGGCGACCACGAGGACGAGAAGCGTGCGGACTTGCCGATTCATGTGAAACCTCGTCCCGACCCGTCAGTGAAACCACAGCGTTGCGAACAGACCCGCGGTAATCGGCAGCGCGTATGGCAGCCTGGGGCCCCCGCTCGTCTGGAGCGTGATGCCGTCGAGCGGCCGGATTCCTGCGAACCGCCAGAAGCCGAGGAGCGTCCAGACGTTCGCAAACGCGGTGCGCAGGTACCCTCGAGCGAGAGCGACGACGACGGCCATGACGCCGCCGGCGATGGCGGCGTAGAGCGCCGTCCAGGCGGCGCCCGCCGGGCCGAGCCACGCGCCGAGCGCGGCCATCAACTTCACGTCACCCGCCCCCATGCCGCCGAGAAGAAAGAGCGGGAGGAAGAGGCCGAGGCCCACGCCCGCACCCGCCAGGCTCCACACGAAACCTCGGGGCCCGAGAGCGAGTAACTGGAAGCCGAGGCCGCACGCGAAGGCCCCGAACGTCAGCCAGTTCGGGATTCGCGCGGTCCGGACGTCGCCCACGGCCGCAAGGCAACTCACGCCGATCGCGACGAGAGCGCCCGTACTCACCGTCATGCCTGGCATCTCCCATGTCCCGCTCGTCTCATGGCGGCCTATGGCGCCTCCAGGGCTAGCTGCCCAGGGTAATAGCGACGCCGGCGAAGAACGTCTGCATCGTGGCACCAAGCACTCTGATCGCCACGATGGACCCGAGCGCGATGGAGGCGGAGAGCAGCGCGTATTCAATCAGGTCCTGGCCACCATCCTCCATGACGAGGCGCCGACCCCAGACTCTCATGAACTTCTTCTCCTCGCCACGATCGCGTCTCGCGGCATTGCGGTCGCGGCCGGTCGGGATGCGCGCGGCTCGGCCGCCAAGCGCTCCGACGTTCGGCGAACGTCGGCTAGCTCAACTGAGCGTCGACGTTCAAGACCAGTCCCGTTGACGTCTAGTCCGACGGCCTGGACCATCGCAATGCGCTGCAACGGCGATGAACGCCGCGAGCAGGGCGTACTCGATCAGGTCCTGGCCTTCCTCTTCCTTGATGAAACGGCGAACAGGTCCTTCATAGTGCCTCTCCTCTTACCGGACCGACTGCGGTGAACTGCTGCTCAAGCGCGTGCCTGCGCGACCAATGGCCCTGGACTGGCCTCGCCGGCAGGCTGTCCGACCGGGGTGCCGCCAGCCGTCGGGCCGCCAGAGCCCGCCCATTCGGCGCTAGCCAGCGCAGTGTCGACGCTCGTGAAGATGGTGTTGACCCGAGTGCCGACGGCCGGACCATCGCGACGGCGACGACGGCGATGAACGCCGCGAGCAGGGCGTACTCGATCAGGTCCTGGCCTTCCTCTTCCTTGATGAAACGGGCGAACAGGTTCTTCATGATGTCTCCTCTGTCTCTTCTTATCGACTCGATCTGCGTGGTACTGTAGCCGGGGCGCATGCCCCGAGTGATCGACGTGGGCCCTACGAATCGACGGCGACCGGCAGCGGCGGCGCCCTGCACACCCCCTTCTTCTCTCGAATCCCAAGCTCGTTGACGCGCCCCCGGGCGGTGGGTTCATTCCCGGCTCCGGGCAGCGGCCCGACGTGCTCGCCGATGATCCGCCGCATCGCCAGGCGCAGGGAGCGTCGCGACAGCCGCCGTGTGCGCAACAACTCCACACCCGCGTGATAGACCCGGCTCGCTCCCTCCTGCATCCGGCACCTGCACACCCGGACGTCATCGACGTGCAGGATGCCCCCTGTCCTGATCTCCAACTGGCCGCTGGTGCCGGTCTCGAGGTGGCGGGCGACCTCCACCCGGCACCCGCCCCGGCTCACGTCGAGGAGCCGCACGGGCAGCGTCCAGACCAGCATCCCGAGGGCGTCGCCGCGGTGCGTCGCCGGTTGCGTGCAGGTCACGGCGTCTGCCTCCGGCTGACGCCCCCGGCCCGGACGTCCAGGAGCATTCGATACCGCAGCGACCCGTCCGGCGACACCACCGGCTTCGACTCGGCCACGCTGACCCTCACGTGCCGGGGATCGATACCCGGCAGTTCGAGCGTCAGCGTGTCGTCGGGCCGGGAGGGCGTGGGGCTGAGGACCACGATCTGGCGCTCGTTGCGGCTCTCGATCGTCACCTCTTCGCGCACCCGCAAGTGACCCTCCACCGCTTCGGTCAGCAGGTACCTCACATGTCGGCGTCGGCCAGTCATCGTATTCACCACGCGGGGGAGGGCAACTACCCCTTCCATAGGCAAGGGGGATGCCGCAATCGGCCGGCTGGCGAGACGGGCGGAAATGCCAGCGTCTGGCTCAGACCGGCCAGCGGGTTGGCCGGTCGGCGAGCTGAAAAGTCTGCCGTGTCGCAGACAACAAGCTGGCCCACGCCAGAAGACGGGATCTTCGCCGGAACTTCGAGGTTGCATCAGGCTGTAGACTTCTGCTGATGCGTCTCGAACGCCTTCCGTTCCTGGTATTCGTCATCGTTCTCATCGGTCTCCTGGCCGGCCTCGGTTCCGGCACCACGGCCGATCCTGATCTGTGGGGACACATCCGCTTCGGGCAGGACATTCTCTCCGCCGGCCACGTGGTCCGATCGGACCCGTACTCGTTCACCAGCGATCGGGTGTGGACGAACCACGAATGGCTCGCCGAGATCATCATGGCCGGCGCCTACCGGTTTGGAGGCGTCCGTGGACTGGTCGCGCTCTCCTCCGGCGTCGCCGGCCTGGTGCTGCTTTCTCGCGGGTCGGACTGCTCAGGCGGACTGGGGTGGGCGAGCCGGCCACGGTCGCCCTTCTCGTCATGCTGTTCGTCGGCATCGCTCCGCAGTTGTCGACGGTTCGACCGCAGATCTTCTCGATACTCCTTTTCACGCTCATGCTCGTGCTCTTGAACGGCGCGGGGCGTGGAAGGGAGAAGCGCCTGCTCTGGCTCGCGCCGCTGTTCGCCCTGTAGGCCAATCTCCACGGCGGCTGGATCGTCGGACTGGGCATCCTGGGACTCTGGGCAGGCGTCGAAACGGTCACGCGGCGGGTCTCGTGGAAGTGGGGCGCACTCGCCGTCGTCGTCAGCATCGCGGGTTCGGCGATGAACCCCTACGGGTGGGGGCTGTGGGCCTTTCTCTGGCAAACGGTGGGCCTGGGCCGCGCGGACATCACGGAGTGGCAGTCGCTCTTCGCGCAGCCCGCCGGGCTCATTCAATGGTCTCTCGGGGCCATCGTCGTTGGCCGTCGGATGGTATCGAAGAAGCACGTTCGGTGCCCTCCGCCTCATCCCCCCCGGTCGTGCTGGGCTCCTCGCGGTCAAGGTCGCGCGACTGGACGGATTCTTCGTTCTGTCGGCGGTGGTCATGCTCGGACCTCTGTGGGCCGGCCTCGGCCCAGCCCGCTTTCCCCTGTCTCGGCGACCTGCTTCGAGCGAACTCCTGGTCGTGGCGCTCGTCGCCATCACGGGTCTCGCGATTGTCGCCCACCAGACGGTGAGAGCCACGGCGTGCCTGCCCGTTGAGTCCGGGCCAGGACTGATGCCCGAGCCGGAAGCGGTCGTGTTCCTCAGGAGCAACGGGCTCCATGGAAAGCTGTTGACCTGGTTCGACTACGGCGAGTACGCGATCTGGCACCTGGCGCCGCAACTCGTGTGTCGTATCGACGGACGTCGCGAGACGGTGTACTCGGAACGCGTGAAGGACGCGCACCTGCGGTTCTACGATGGCGTGAACCCTGCCTACCCGGACGAGATCGGCGCCGATTACATCTGGCTGCCGAACCATCTTCCCGCCGTCAAGCTCCTGCCGGGGCGCGGCTGGGTGCCCATCTTCAAAGGTCCGAGATCGATCGTCTTCGCCCGAGAGCCAGGCTTCTATCAGAACGTGGCTCCGCTTCAGGGACCGCGGTGTTTCCCGGGTCCTTGAATGGACGGCAACGACTGTCGCCGGGGGCGATGCGTCGCGCCGGACGTCGTGAACGGTTCCTGATGGGACTGACAGGGCCAGGATGAGGAGCTAGATGGGGGCGTCGCGATTCAGGCTTCGATCCCGGCCGCGGAGGCGAGACTCGGCTAGCGCCAGTCGGAGGATCGACGCCCACAACACGAACATCCCATACACAGGTGCAGATCCCAGCGTGATTGTCAGCAGGATCGATTCTCTCGTGAGTGCGCCGAGGAGGGTGACGGGAACCATCATGCAGACCGCGACGATTGCCCATGTGCGTCGCGAAAGGGGGAGCCCCATCGTGATCGGCGCCCACCACCACGCGTTGTACGCCCAGCCCAGTGGCATCACCAGCATGGTCGCGCAAAGGGCGAGCGCCCAGCTGGTGTCAGGGCACCGGACTTTCCTGAGCGCACCGAGCGTGGCGAGCGCGACGGGCGCCACGAGGACCAGTGTCGCGATCATGACGAGCGCCGGACTCTCGGCCAGTTTCGCGTAGTAGGGTGTCTCGTGCCAGAGCCTCGAAGGCAGGGCCCACAGGCTGCAGTTCATGGCCGCCCACGGCCAGGAAGCGGCCCGCAGATTCGACAGCCACGCACCGTACACGCTCCAGCCATACGCGGCAACTCCACAGAGAGCGGAGACCCCACCGCTGAGCGTCGCCATCGCCAGGCTGCGCCAACGTCCGCGGAAGACCCAGTAGATCAGTAACAGCGCCAAGTGCGGCTTGACGCTGACAGCCAACCCAAGCCACGCGCCAGCCACGCCCGGCCGCCCTTCCCGATCCGCCCACCACGCCAGCACCAGAGGCACGAAAATCAGGGCGGTGATCTGGCCCGTGTACACCAAGGAGAAGGTCGGTGTCCAGGCCAGGATCACGGCCCACATCCACCACGGCCAGGCGACGCGAACACGCCGGGCGCTCTTCCAGAGACCGATGCCGATGGCGGAGCCTGTCAGGACGAGCCAGAGGATGTAGGCATCCGCCATGGGCAGGAGCGTGAGCGGTCGGAACAGGAGGTGGAAATGCGGGGGGTTCAGGTTGATGAACGTGGCGGGTCCCGCAACCGGGAGGGACGCGTCGGGTCCATACAAATGTCCGGACGCAGCCGCCCGGTAGAAGGTGCCGAAGTCGCTGTAGGCAAACTGCACCAAGACGGGGGGGGTGAACCACACTCCGAGAACGGACACGGCGATCGAGACACCGAGGACAGCCGCGGCAAAGGCCGCGGTCGATGGCCGCGTCGGCAGGCCCGCTGTGGGCGGCCCGACGGGAACCTCTATGTTCATGGCTCGGGCGCTTGCAGCGATCGGAGTCGCTCCACCACTGCGAACCGCGTGGCGTAACGTCCAATCCGCTCGCCGCGCTGGTCGATGCGCGCCGCGTCGATGTTCCCCAGGAACTCCGCCGCGGACTTCAGATAGTCCAACCGGCGCGGATCGAAGCCGATGACGCGGGCGCACGTCGCGTCCACGGCGACCGTGTCGGTGCCCATCGCGATGAATCCCATGGGCCGCGGCCTGCCCATGATCGGCCCGTCGCCCTCCATCGCGACGACGGCGTCCACGATCGTGAGCCCGGGGCGGAGCGTCGCATTCAGATCGACGATCGACTCGGGGATGCCGTGGACGTGCAGGAAGTTCTTCGGCCAGCCGTAGACCGCGCCGGGGACGATGCCGAAGAGGTTCTTCATCCCGCACGTCATCCCCGCCCAGTGGTGGGTCTTGAGCTTGGCCACCGAAACGAGGAGGTCCGCGGACAGGACGGAGGCCGGCAGCAGGATGCTCTCGAGCCCCATGAACCGGCTCCTGAGGCTGACGGTCCTGACATCGTCCTGGTTGAGATCGAGGAACGGGATCCGCAGTTCCCTGATCTGGTCGTAGAGGCCGCTCGAGACCAGCAGGTACTCGATGTCGCGGCGATGGCCGGGGCCTTCGCCGACCGCCACCGAGGCGGCGCCGGCTCGGAGCATCGCGACCGCGGCGCCCGCCACGACCATCGGGTTGGTGTTGATGCACGAGCCGTTCTGGTACTCGACCAGGTTCGGCTTGAGCAGCACCCGCTTCCCGCGCACGTCGATGCGCAGCGTCTCGAGGCCGCGGGAGATCACGTCCGCGAAGTCGGCCCGGTAGTCGGCCGCGGGGAAGAGCCCCACCGCGGATCGGGCCGGGACGGCAAAGCGGCTGCGGTCGTAGCGCGGGCGACACGCGGCCGCCGCCGCCACGAACGGCAGCGCCAGGATGTCGCGGCGTCTCCATTCAGAGCGTGAAGGCGCGCGTTCCATGGGCACCAGTCGTGAGGGCGTAGCGGACGAGCCCAATGACTGCCAGGTTTCCAACGAATCCCGTTCTAGTCGCAGCTTCCGCCAAGGCGACCTCTACCTCACGAGCCGGAAGACGGGCCGCGCGGAAGGCGAGCACCGTGAGGCCCAACGCCAAGCCGGCGGGTTCACGCCGCCACGTGTCCATCAGGAAGCGCTGCCCCCGTTTCGCCGATGTCGAGTCGCGGCGGTCCTGAAGGGCGAGCAGCGCCGCGGCGGTCGTCGGCACATACGCGTTCAAATCCTGACCGAGCGCCTGGGCGTTGCCGTGCGTTCCATCCTCCGCTCACGCATTGACGATTGAACAAGAGGTTCTCCGCCTGACCGATTCGCCACGCCGCGCGCTCGTCTCTGCCTGTACCGCCTTTCTTCACCGCCAACAGGCACCACGCGGTCGGCTCGACCCATCCGAAGGCGTCTTCGGTCCACGGCCAACCTACGAGGGAGTCGTCCTGAGGATTTGCAGGCCTGAGAAGCATCTCCAGCCTTCCAACCGTGCGCGCTTCGACCGCCAGGAGGCCCTCGAGGAGCCGGGCGCCGACCGCGGTGGATGCCGCAGTTGGAGCGACGGACGACCTGGCGCTGGTCACGAGAAGGCTCGCGAGGCCGTTGAAGGCGAGGTTGGGGGGCAGCGCCGGCTCGGCGATCAGCCCGTCGGCGCGCTGCCATGTCGCGAGCAGGTGAAGGCCCGCCTCGACAGCGGCCGCATCCTCCGGCCGGCGGTCTTCGAGCAGGGACAGGAGGGCCCAGGAGGTGGGCTCGAGGCGGCTCACCTTGCCGGGGTAGTACCCCCAGCCGCCGTCGGGGTTTCGTGCCGCCCGCAGGCGTTCGCCAAGTTCGGCCGTGAGGTCGATTGACATCTCAGGTCGCAGGAAGCACTCGGATACCCGGGCTTCGGGGGGCGTCATTCACCGGCTTATCGGCGAAAGGCCGGCCGGGGAGCAGGTGGCCAGGCCCCGTCATCGCCTGCCGGCGCGCGTTCCGGGGATTCTACTTGCTGAGCCTCAGGATGATGCTCCTGATCTTCTGGAAGGCCGAGTTCAGTTGGCTCGAGTCGGCGGCATACACGTACGTGCCCGTCGGCTGCGACGATTGGTACTTGTCGGAATCCGACGTGTTGGCCAGCCGCTTGAGGATGTTGGCTCCGTACTCGCTCGACCCGTAGGCGCACGTGGTGACTTCGTTGCTGTTCAGCATGGCGCCGAGGCCGATGGCGTAGATGGTGATGGCCGAGTTTCCAGCGGCCCCGCGTGCCGCGTTGGCCACGTTCTCCACCATGTTCCTGGCCGCCTTGTTCACGTTGCACCAGGTGTCGGTGGCCGGGTTGCCCGAAAGGATCCGGGCGCCGTTGAAACTCGCGAGATTCACCGTGCCCGTGTAGTCGGCCACCGGCAAGGTCAAGATATTGGTAGCCGTCGCAGGGTCGCTCGACACGAAGATCTGGTTGATGGTGTACAGGTCGGCGGGTTTGCCGCTGTTCCCGCCCTGCGACCAGAGTCCACCCGTGATGGTGTGGGGATTGTGCCCGCCCGAATCGTAGTCGGTGAAGTTGCCCGACACGATGTTCGGCGCGCCGTCGCTGAAGAAGACGATCACCCGCAGCGTCGAGCGGATATCCGCGGGAATCGCGTCGAGTTGCGCCTTGGCAATCCTCATCGCCTCTTCCGCGTTGGTCGCGCCGTTCGCGGACTTGGCGTTGATGTGCCCGATCAGGTCCGCCTTGCTGTAGCCCCGGTTCGCGTCCTTGTTGATCGGGGCGTCCAGCACGGCGCCGGAAGCAAACGTGACCAGGCCGATCCTGTCGCCTCCCGATCCCTCCTGGAAACCGTTCACGAAGGTGACGGCCGCGCTCTGCAGCGCCTCGAACGTCCCGTGAGGTGAAGCCAGCGACCCGGAGCAATCGAGGACAATCATCATGTCCAGCGTCTTGACCGTCGCTTCCGCCGAGGAGAAGACGTTGATCGGGATGTTGAAGATCCGGCCGAAGAACACCGGCGCCACGGCCGACGCCGAGACGCCGATAGTCCATGTGCCGGCATTGTTCTCGAGTTTGTCGATGCTGAACGCCGGACTGGTCGATCCCAGGAGGCCGGTGGGGAAGTTCGCGGCAAAGAAGCTGGTTGCGGCCTGCCTGGCATTCGCCTTCCGCGAGGTGTCGTCGGCGCCGTTCTTCACCGACCTGCCGGCTTGCAGAACGGCGGCATCGACAGCCGAGTTGAGCTTGGCCTTGACCGCGTAGGCCATCCCCAGGTCAACGGCAAAGGCGCACAGCGCAACCAGCAGCAGGAGCACGATCGCCGTCAGGACCAGGGCCTGTCCCTCCGTGCGTCTCCACAGCGACTCGAGTCTCATGGCGAGTCCTCGGCAAGTTCAGGGCGATGTCAGAAGATCGAGCGCGAGGCCAGCGTCGGCTGGAACAGGCTTCCCAGGAAGAAGCTCCGGTACCGATAGTACACTTCGACGCCGTAGGCCACCTGTCCGTCAGCGAGCGTGATCCCGCCCAGGGCCGCCGCCGACACGTTCATGGCCGGCTTCGAGCCGAGACTGCTGCCGTTCCAGTCGACTTCCAGGGTGATCGTGTTCCGGTTGTTGACCCGTTCGACCTTGTACATGTACATCATGCCCTGGGCCGTCATGTCGAGCGGCTGCGCCGTCAGTCCGACCAGGTTCATGGTGTTCTGGAAATCCGTCGCCTCGTTGCCCGAGAGATTCTGATTGGACCGCGAAACCAGGTTCGCCGCCTCCCGGCTCATGTTCGAGACGACGGCTTGCGCGTGGATCGCCCTCGCATAGTCGAAGACCCCCATCATCAACACCAGGAGCAGGGGAGCCACCAGAGCGACCTCGACGATCGCCTGGCCCTTCTCGCCGGACGGCCCGTCGATGGGACGAGAAAGAGTCTGCTGCATGATCACCTGGATGGTTCGTTGACCACCGTCGCCTTGACCGTGAAGGTGTACCTGCCGTTCGTAAAGAACGGCTTGAGGAACGGCGTCAGAAGCCGCCACGAATAGTCGAGCCTCACGGTGATTGGCTGTTGCGGGGTGCCGCAGGAGCCGTCGCTGATCGCCGTGCCGGAGGTGCCGGTGACGCTGCCGAGCGTCTGGGAGCTGATGACCGGCGTCTTCGAGGCGTTGGCGTTCTGGTCGTAAAACCCCATGGACTGTGCGTCGATGTTGGCAATCATGGCCGCCGCGCAACTCGAGCCGGGACCGACCACGGCGAGGCGGGATCCCGACCTCACGGCGTGCTGCATGGTCTCCTGGACGAAGAACATGAGGGCGAAATCCATCATGGTGAACAGGAACGTGAAGAAGATGACCGCGGCCAGCGCAAACTCGATCAACGACTGTCCATCTTCCTTTCCCAGCGCCGGGACGCCTGGTGGTCTTTCAGCCGTTGTCGATGGTTCGTGGCTCATCATGGAAACCGCCGCCAGGAAACACCATATCGAAGTCCAACTCAAGCAAACGCGGTGCCATGGCCCGATTCGCCGGAGGCCGCCACCGGAGGCGCGGTCTCGACAGCGATCCTGTCGCCCGTCTGCATCCCCGACTGCGGGATCATGCCAACCCCTCCCTCGACCGCGGCGAACGCACGCCAAGCCGCCGCGATGCGCCAGGGGCGGACGTTCGGCCAGGTTTTCACCACGGTGCCGTCCTTCGCCACGAATATGATATCGAGCGGAAACCGCATGAAGAACATGTGCACGCTGTTTCCGGGCGCGATCACCATCGCGCTGCCCGGGAGCAGGCGGTCGCGCCCGGGCGCGTCGCTCTTCTGCGCGGCCGCCCGGCCCCCGGCAGTGCCGATCGTTGCGGCGCCCGGTTCTGCAGCTCGCGCACGTTGCCGGGCCACCGGCAGGTCTCGAGGGCGCGGAGCGCGTCGTCGCTGAAGCGAATCTTGCGCTCGGCTTTCGACGACATGTGGAGAACGAGCGACCTGACGTCCGCCGGGCGCTCGCGGAGGGGCGGCACGTGAAGGTGCACGACGTCGAGGCGGTAGAGCAGTGCGATGATCCGCACGTCCAACCGCTCGCGCCCGTCGTCGGCGCCGACCGGCTGGATTTCGCCGAAGAAGTGGGCGAGCCGCGTGACCAGGTCCTTGCCGCCGCCGCTCTCGCCTGAGATTCAGCACCTTCGCGCCGCTCGCGGCCACGCGCCGGGCGAGTGAACACAGAGTCCGGAGCGCGTCACTCTGGCCGACGAGCAGAGGCCTGGCGACGCCGGCAGCCACGGTCGGCATCGACAGCGAGCTATCGGGCGCTTCGGCTGACACCCGTCCTCCAACAGGAATGGCGTCGAGAGCGACGCTATTATAGCACGGCCGCTAGCAGCTCTCGGAATCTCGGTCTTGCCGTGTCGATTTGGCTGTCGCTTTTTGGTCACGTGACAGAAGGGCGTTCTTAGGCAGACATTGGTCCGCCTTGCGGGGACACGAGGAGACTTTGCGTGAACGGGCTGGTCGGACCGGAGATTCCGTGGTCGAAGCCCCGGTCGGGAGTTCTCCCACGCGGGGCCGACGATGTTCTCGGAAGAACCAGGAATCCTGCCCGACTCCGGGCCGTGGCTTTTGTGGGATACTGCGTGCCTCGCCGCAGCGGTGGAGCGGGAGCAGGGGCAGGGGTATCTGCGATGGAAGGCAGCGTGAGTGCCGGCCAGGAGGCTGGGACGTGCTTCAAACGGGTTCTCCTGGTCCTAATCGCCGTCGCGGCGGTGCTGAGGTGCCTGCTGGTCTTCCGCCTGAATATCGACGGAGACGAGTTCCGATTTCTGTCGCTCGTGTACCGAGTACCTGCGGGGCCAACTCGCCACCCCGCTGATGACGATCCACGTGTATCTGTTCGGGTGGCTCCCGGCGGTCTCGACGAACGAGGCAGACCAGATCGTCGCCGCCCGGGTGGTGATGCTCGCGCTCGCGCTGGGCTCCGCGGTCCTCACGTACCTGATCGCGAGAAGCTGTCTCTCCCGCGCGGGGGCCTTGTTCGCCGCGCTCTGTTATCTCACGTTCTCGAACGTCGTGGTTCATGGTGCCAGCTTCCGGTTCGACCCGATCTGCTCGTTCTTCTTCCTGCTGTCTCTCTGCTTGGTGCTGTCGGCGCGCACGCGCGGGGTCACCAGGCTGATCCTGGCCGGCACGTGCCTCTCCGTGTCGCTGCTGGTCAGCTTGAAGTCGGTCATCTTCGTTCCGACGGCGGCCATCGTGCTCGCCATCGTGGTTCGATTCGAATACGCGAAGGCCGGCTGGAGGCCCTGGGCCTGGTTCGGCGCGGGCTCGGTGCTGGTCTCGGTTCCGCTGCTCTGGCTGCACAGCGGGCGACTCCCGCGAGGGGCCGAGGGTGCGCCGGCGGCGGCCGGCCGCCTGGCCCACGCCGTGCTGGGCCAGGCCGGTTTCTTCCCCCAGTGGCGCTACCTGCTGCTCAGCGTCCTGGAGAACCCGCTCGTCTGGGTCCTGCTCGCGCTGGGACTGGCGATGACGGCCCGGCGGGTGTTCCCCGTGAGGGGCGCCGCGAAGGGGGACCTCCTGCTCCTGAGCTTCTCCCTCCCCCTGGCGTCGCTGTGCTGCTACGGCTACGCGTATCCGTACTTCGTCGCGTCGGTCATCGCGCCGGGGGTGGTGCTCTGCGGGGTCGTGTTCGACAGGCTCTGCGCGAGGATGGAGGAGCACCCCGGACGCGCGGTGTGGCTCCTGCTGTTCATCCAGGTGGTGTTCGGCGGTTTCCTCGTCCAGTACCTCGGCTACTCGAAGGACGAGGTCTCCCCCCAGCGGCGGACGCTACAGGTGGTCCACGAGCTGTTCCCGGAGCCTGTCCGCTACATCGACTCGTGCTCGATGGTGTCGGCCTATCGGCAGGTCGGGCTCTTCATGACGTCGTGGGACATGCAGAACTACTTCGACCGCGGACGGCCGATCATGCGGGAGGTGCTGCGAGGCGAGCAGCCGGCGTTTCTCGTGGCGGACACGTATTACCTGGCTCTCGACCGGCCGTGGCGCGACACGCTGAACGGGGGCCGTCTCGGTTTGCTGCCCGCGGACTACCAGGTCTTGAGCGACAACTTCGTGCGTCAGTGGGGCGCCATCTACGTCCCGGGGAAGCGCCTGCGCTTCCCGGCGGGCGAGGTGGAGAAGGACGTCGAAATCCTGATCCCTGGCGTCTATACGCTGGAAGGGGATGTCGGGGTCAGGATCGGCGGGGGCCTCGTCCGACCGGGACAGACGGTGCAGCTGGAGGGGGCGACGATCGAGATCTCGCCCGAGAAGACGCCCACGACGATCGTGCTCCGCTGGGGGAACCACCTCCGGCAGCCGTCGGCCCCGCCGCCCGACGAGCCGATCTTCAGCGGATACTACTGGCGGTCGGAGCCCTATCCGTCTCCCGAGGAGCGCCGCAGGACGCGGTCGAACTGAACCCGCGGAGCGGAGGTCATCTGCCGAGGCCCCCGACAAGGTGACTGAGCGTGACTGATGGTGTCGAACGTCTTGCCCGGAGCGTGAAACTCGGCCTCCTGCGGGTGGCGCACGAACTTTCGCTGGCCAGGCTGCGCGTCGAGGCCTGGTTCTCGGTCCTTGAGCGCCCGAGCCACCCGCGCGTGATGTCGAGCGGGGCCTGGACGTTCCCCGTCTACTCGCAGACGTTCGTGCACCAGGAGGTGCTGGCCCTCGCCCGAGCCGGCTTTCCGGTCCGGTTCCTCTACGAGCAGCTCGGTCCCCGCGCCGAGCTCGCGCACACCTGCCACGATCTCTGGCCCCTCAAGCGGCGGCTCCTGTTGCACGCCGCGACCGGCGCTGCCGATCTCGCGCGTTTCCGGCGTCGCATGCCCGCGAAGGTCGAGGCGCTGACACGGCTCGTCGCCACGGCCGCCGGGATGCGGCCGGAGGAGGTCGAACGACACGAGTCCTTCCTCCAGGCGTTCTCGTATGCCAGGGCCGTCGAGGCCTGGCGGGCCGACTACCTGCACAGCTACTTCTTCTACGAACAGACGCTGTTCGCGCTGGTCGCCTCGCAGCTGCTGGGCATTCCGCGCGGCGTGAGCTGCTATGCGGACCACATGCTGCAGGACTACCCGTTGAAGCTCGTGAATCTGCACCTGCACACCTGCGACGTCGTCGTCGCGACCTCGCGCCGGATTCACGCCGAGCTCGAGGCGCTGCACGGCGCGCCGCTGCCCCAGGTCGTCGTCAAGCCGAACGCGATCGACACGTCCGGCTTCCGGGTGAGAAACGGGTGGTCGCCGGCAGCCGGCGCGCCGCTGCGGTTGTTGTGCGTGAGCCGGCTCGATCCCAAGAAGGGGCTCGAGTTCCTGATCGACGCGATGCGCCTCCTGACCGACCGCGGCGTGCCCGTCGAAGCGGACATCCTCGGCGCACCCGACAGCCATTCGTCCGAGAGCCGCGACTACGGCGCCGCCCTTCGCCGGCGCACCGCGGGCCTCGGCCTGACCGATGCGGTGCGCTTCGCCGGGCGGCGGACCAGTCGCGAGGTCCGCGTCTTCCTGGACGAGGCGGATGTCTTTGTCGCGCCGTTCGTCGATCTCCCGAGCGGCGACAAGGACGGGATTCCCACGGCCGTGCTCGAGGCGATGGCCGCCGGGAGCGTCATCGTGGCGACCGACGCGGGCTCCATCCGCGAAATGATCGACGACGGGCGTGAGGGACTGATCGTGCCGCAGCGTGACGCCGCGGCGCTGGCCGCCGCCGTGCAACGACTGTCGGCAGACCCCGCGCTCGCGACGCGCCTGAGTTCGGGCGCCGCGGCGCGGGCCCGCCTCGAGTTCGACGTCGCGAGGTCCGAGACGGCGTTTCACGACCTGGTCCGGGATGCGGTCGATGCGCGACGCCAGGCGCGCAGGACCGCCGAGGCTTGCCGGTGAAGATCGCCCTGCTCTCGTTCGAGTACCCGCCGGAGACCGGATTCGGCGGCATCGGCACGTACACGTGGTACCACGCGCGCGCCCTGGCGAAACTGGGCCACGAGGTGCACGTGCTGGCCGGAGCGCGCACGCCCACCGCGCTCCGATCGAGCGAGCGCGACGGGGTGCGCGTGCACCGGTTCTGGGCGGACGGCGTGGCGATGCGAAACGTCGAACGCCTGGGCGCCTTCCGGCTCTGGTGGACCCGGCAACGGCTGCAGAACGCGTGGAGCACGTATCAGGGCGTCTCGGCGCTGCACCGCCAGCACCGATACGACGTGGTCGAGATGCCCGAGTGCGGCGCCGAAGGCGCCCTGGTGACGCGCCTGCTGAAGGTGCCCTCGGTCGTGCGGCTGCACTCGCCCGCGCGGCTCATCATGCGGTACTACGACGTGCGCCCGGCGGACATCCGGCTCTGCTCGGCGGTCGAGCGGCAGGCGATCGCGCGCGCGACGGCGCTCACGGCGTGCTCGCGGTTTGTCGCCGGCGAGGCCAGGGCGGCGCTTGGCGTTCGGCGCGAGATCCCATCCATCACGAACGGCCTCGATCTGGACTTCTTCGATGCGCTGTCGGAGAGTTTCGACGCGTTCGACCGGTTCGAGCTGCCGCGGCGGCGTCCGTTGATCGTCTTCACCGGCCGGATGGAGCGCCGCAAGGGCGTCCACCTTCTCGCCGACATCGCCTCGTCCATCCTCGAACGGTTCGACGTCACGTTCGCGCTCGCCGGCGACGATCTGTTCGGCTATGTGGCCGGCACGCTGCTGCCGGCGCTCGCCTCGCGGAAGCTGCAGGGGTCGGTACACTGGCTCGGGGCGCTCGGCATGACGGAGGTGCGGCAGCTGGTGCGCGCGGCGGACGTTGTCCTGCTGCCGAGCCTCTGGGAGAACTGCCCGTACTCGTGCCTCGAAGCGATGGCCGCCGGCCGGGCCGTCGTCTGCGCCGATCAGGGCGGCATGCCCGAGTTGGTCGAGGACGGCGTGAACGGATTGCGCGCGGCGCCGGGCGAGGTCGCCTCCTTCGTCCAGCGGGTCGAAGAGCTGATCGAAGATCCGGCACTCGGCGCGCGGCTGGGACGCGCCGCGCGCGCGACGATCGAACAGCGGCACGGCGACACGCACGTCGCGCGCCAGGCGCTGGACGTCTACCACGGGCTCGTCGGGGGAAGGAGGTCGGCCGCGTGAACATCCCGGTGCTCTCGCGGGCCTGGACGGAGGTGCGGACGCGACTCGCCCCTCGGGCCGGCCTGTCGCGGCCAGCCAAGCCGTTCCAGGTGATTGTGGGCGCGACGGCCTGGACAGTGAATGGCGTGAACGTGTTCTCCGCCAATCTCGTCCGGGGCCTCGCTGCACGAGACGTGTCGGCGCACATCTTGTTGACGGAGGACGCGACCGACCTGGCGCAGACGCACGAGCAGGCGATGCCCCGCCCGGACGGCGTCCGCTTCGAGTCCATTCCGGTTGGCCGCGCCGGGAACTGGGGCAGGCATTGGGGGGCCATGGTGCGGTATCTCGAGGAGTCCGCGCCCTGCATCTATGTGCCGAACAGTGACTGGCGCCATTCGCTCGTGTCGTCGCAACTCGGCGACGACGTGGTCGTCGTGGGCATCGTCCACAGCGACGACCCGATGCACTACGACCACGTGCGACGCCTCGGGCGCTCCTGGAATGCCGTCGTGTCGGTCAGCGACGCGGTGGCGCGGAAGACGGTCGAACTGTGCCCGGACGTCGCCGGTCGCATCACGACCATTCCGATTGGCGTTCGGATTCCGACATCGCGGCCGCCGCGGCCACCGGCGGGCGATCGTCTCCGGGTGATCTACCACGGCATCCTGAAGCAGCATCAGAAACGGGTGCTGGACCTACCCCGCATCGTCCGGGCGGCGCGCGATCTCGGCGTGCCGATCGAGCTGACGATCGCCGGGGCCGGTCCGGACGAATCCGCGCTCAGGGCCGCCGCCGAGCCGCTGGTCTCGGAGGGCGCCATCCGCTTTCTTGGCGTCGTGTCACACGATGACATGGCGGCCGTTCTCGAGTCCCACGACGTCTACCTGCTCGCGTCGGAGTTCGAGGGCATGCCCAACGCCCTGATCGAGGCCATGGGGTGCGGCCTGGTCCCGGTGGTGTCTCGCACCAGCAGCGGCATCCCGGAACTCGTTCGCGACGGCAGGAACGGTTTCATGGTGCCGATCGGAGAGGCGGGCGCGTACGCCGATCGTCTGCGTACGCTCTGGCGCCATCCCTTTCGGCGCAGGCGAATGGCCGCGCGAGCGTGGCGGACTGTCTCGAAGGGGGGCTTCGGCGTCGAGGACATGGTGACGTCCTATCTCGAGGTCTTCGATCGCGCGTGGGGCGATGCCAGCGCCGGGCGCTTCGTGCGGCGCAGGGCCCCACTCTCTCCGCTTCCCGCCGAGGTCGCCGGAGTGAGCGTGTTTCCGGTCGCCACCCCGCACGTCGTGCCGGACCTGGGCGCGTTTCCGTCGCTCGAGGATGCGGAGGATTACGACGACGAGATCCGGACGCTGGCGAGGAACACCGCGCGGCAGCGATTTGCGCCTTCCAGGCGTTCTCCGGCGTCGCTCGAGGACGTTCGCGTGATCGTCGCGTCGCCCGTCTGGACCCACAACGGCGTCAACCTGTGGTCCGAGGAACTGGTGCGCGGACTTCGAATCGCCGGTGTCGACGCGCGGCTTCTCCTGACCGAAGAATCGACCCGCCTGGTGACGATCGACGAGCCGAGGATGGCCAGGCCAGCGGACGTCCCCGTCGAAGAACTGCAGGTGACCGGCGCCGACAACTGGGGCGCCCGATGGGGAGCGATGGTCCGCACCCTGGAAGCCGCCGCGCCCTGCATCTACATTCCGAACTACGACTGGCGACACTCGTGCGTGGCGCCGGCGCTCTCGGGACGCGTCGCGGTCGTCGGTCTTCTGCACGACGACGGCCCTCTCTATGCCGAGCACGCCACGCGGCTCGGCGACTACTGGAATGGCGTGGTGGCGACGAGCCGACAAACCGCCCGCCACCTCCGCCAGGCGTCGCCCCGGTTGAGCGATCGGATGTGCACCATCCAGCACGGCGTCCGTGTGCCGACCGCGCTCGGGGACAGGGCATGGGGCGTGTCCGGCGGGACGCTCCTGATCCCGCCGGAGACGTGTGGCGGGGGCGTGCTGTCGTTCATCCGGGCGATCGTCGAGTCGGGCAGAGGCTGGTCGATCGTCGCCGTCGATCCGCCCGAGGCCGATCGGGAGCGGCTGGCGGCGGCGGGCGTGCGCCTGGCGATCCGCCCGGGCCGGCTGGCATGGCTGGAGTTGTGCGCGTCGAGCCACGCTGTCGTCATCGCTGGGAGCGACCCGGCCACGAGGCCGCCGGTCGTCGAGGCGATGGCCCATGGGTGCGTGCCCGTCACGGTTGGGTCGGAATCGCCGGACAGCAGCGCGGGGAGACGCCTGCGCGACACCGGCATCACCGTTCCGGACGGCCGGCGGCACGGCGCGGTTGGACGCCTGCAAGCACTGGGGCAGGATGCCGATAAGTGGAAGGAGATGGCGGCGGCCGCGCACCGCATGGCTCGCGAGACCGCTTTCCGCTCAGACCAGATGATCGCCGAGTTTCTCGATCTGTTCCAGCACGTCTGCGCGGACGCCGACTCCGGCTTCTTCGCGCGTCGCCGGGGAGCGGTGCTTCCGCCGCCGGCGGTGGTTGACGGCACCAGCGTCTTCCCCGTCCCGTTGACCCACGCGACCGAGGCGGGCAGCTTTCCCTCGGCCGAGGACGAGGCCAGCTATCTGGCGGAGCTGGCCGGCTGTGGTGACCCCGCCGCGGTGGGACTCCCGTGAGCGCTCGAACGAGCGGCAACGCTCGCTCCTCCTCGTTCCCGAACGGCGCCGCGGCCGCGATCCGTCGGGTACTGGTATCCGTCCCTGGCGCTCGCCCGGCGCGAGGTGCGGAAGCGGTACGCCTCGTCGGTGCTGGGCGTGGCGTGGACGGTTCTCCAGCCGCTCATCCTCCTCGCCATCTACGTCTTCGTGTTCGGCTTCGTGCTCAGCGTCTCGCACCCCGCGGACGACGGCCGCGGGTTCGTGTTGTTCCTGCTGAGCGGCATGCTGCCGTATCTCGCGACCGCCGATGGCATTCAGCGCGCCAGCTTGTCGCTGCGCGAAGACCGCGCGCTGGTCGAGCGCGACACGTTTCCCGCGCAGGTCATTCCCGTTTCGAGGGTGCTCAGCGCCGCGGTGGGCGAAGTGGTGGGGCTCGGCCTGCTGATTGCGCTGGCGATCGCGTTCGGCCGACCCGTGAGCGTCTGGATTCTCGTCCTGCCGATCCTGGTCGTGCTCCGCGTGGTCATGACGTGCGGCATCGCCTGGATCGTCAGCATCCTGGCCGTCTTCGTCTCCGATCTGAACGAGGCGCTCTCGCTGCTCCTGACGGCGTGGCTGTTCCTGACGCCGATCTTCTACCCCGAGGAGGCGGTGCCCCGGGTGCTTCGCTGGCTGCTGCTGGTCAACCCGTTGCATCATGTCGTCCGCGCGTACCGGAGCGTGCTGCTCGAGGGGCGGGCGCCGGTGCCTGACGCTGGATATGTCGTGCTGTGGGCGGTCGGGCTGTCGGCGGCCGGCGCGTGGTTCTTCCGGAAGGCGCTGGACCGGGGAAAGGACTTTCTCTAAGCCGATGATGAGCGTACGGGCACAGGGACTCGGCAAGGCGTATCGGATCTACAAGCGGCCCTTCGACAGCTTGAAGGAGCTCGTGCTCCGCCGCGAGTACTCCGAGACGTTCTGGGCGCTGCGCGACGTGTCGCTGGAGGTCGCCAGGGGCGGGTCGCTGGGCATCATCGGCGACAACGGCGCCGGCAAGTCCACGCTCCTCAAGCTGCTGGCCGGGGCGACGGCGGCGAGCGCGGGACAGGTTGAGCGCAGCGGCCGGGTCTCGGCCATTCTCAGTCTTGGCGCGGGCTTCCACCCGGATCTGTCCGGCATCGAGAACATCCGGATCGGGTGCGCGATTCTGGGGCTCTCGCCGGCAGAGACCGAGGTGCACCTGGCGGAGATCGTGGAGTTCTCCGAGCTGGGTTCGTTCGTGGAGCGCCCGGTGAGGACCTACTCGTCGGGCATGTACCTGCGGCTCGGCTTCTCGGTCGCCACGGCCGTCGAGCCACAAATCCTCATCGTCGACGAGCATCTCTCGGTCGGTGACCAGCATTTCCGACGCAAGTGCATGCGCCGCATCATGGCGTTGCGCGAGGCTGGTTGCACGCTCGTGTTCTGCTCGCACGACCTGCACGCGGTCCGGGAGGTGTGTGACCGCACGATGTGGCTTCGGGACGGCCGGCCGACACTCCTCTCCGCCACGACCCCGGTGGTCGAGGCCTACCAGGATCACATCCGGGCCCGTGATGCAGCCGTCCCGGAGCCGGTTGGGAACGAGGGAGCGCCGCGCGACCACCCCGCGGACAACTACCTGACCGACGTGGCGCTGGGCGGCGACTGCTTGAACGGCCAGGTCGAGACGGGAGGAAGGCTCGAACTCCGGATTCTCGCGCGGCTGTCGCAGGCGGTCTACCGTGACGGGGTCCACGTCGGCTTGATCCTCGTCCGAAAGGACGCCGTCTGGTGCTACGGCGTCGCGACGAAGTGGGATGGCCTGTCTGCCGGGTTGTACCCGAGGGGTGGCGATGATTACGGCGTGCGCTTCGTGATCGATGCGCTGCCGCTGCTTACAGGTCAATACAGCTTCATCGTGGCCTTGATGGACGACCGCAGCCCGCACCTGTACGATACCTGGTCCAACGTCGCGGCCTTCACGGTACAGCACGGCGGCAAGGAGGTCGGCGTCGTGCGGATACCCCACAGATGGGATCGCCCGGAATGACGTTCACACCTGGCGATAGAGCGTTTCGACCCTATGACATCGTCATTGTCGGAACCGGCCCTGCTGGGTCGGCATTCGCCCGGTCAGTGAGGCGGGCAGCCCCGTACCTCCGGCTCCTCGCGATTGAGGAGACCCCCCATCCCAGAGACAAGGTCTGCGGCGGCGCGCTGACCTACCGTGCCTTGCCGCTCGTGCGGACGCTCTTTCCAGAGGTCGGCTCCCTTCCCACGACGGGCTTCACCAGGGAGTATCGGCTCTGCTTCCCCAACGGTCGGAGCGTTGCTCGAGGCGACGGCGAGTTCGCCGTCGTCTGTCGGCGCGTGTTCGATGAGGCCCTGTGGAATGCGGCGCGATCGGATGGCGTGGAGACGCTCGAGGATGCTCGCGTCACCGGGTTGCTGCGGAGCGCCGGACGGGTCACCGGCGTCTGCGTGGAGCGGCGGTCGGCACGTTGGAACGTCCAGTGCAGGATGGTCGTGGGAGCGGACGGGTCGACGAGCGTCGTGCGACGGTGCACGGGGAGCGGACCATCACGCAGCCGAGGAGCAGCCGTCCGACAATTCGTGCGTGACGTCGACCCGGCGGCCCGGGCGCTCGTGTTCCTCGTCGATCCGGGGTGTCATGGGTATCTCTGGATCTTCCCCTTCGAGTCGGAGGGGGAGCGGTGGGCCAACGTCGGGTACTTCTGCCATACCGGGCGAGGCGTGGACCCTCGAGGGCGGTATGCGTCGATGCGGCAACATGCGGTTGCCAGACGATACTTGACTGGCGCGACCGAGGTCACGCCGCTGGAGGGCTTTCCTCTGAACCTGGCCCGAACGCACCGGGGCCGACTTGTGCTCGACCGGCGGGTCACCGGCCCCGGGTACGTGCTCGTCGGCGACGCGGCAGGATTGGCGCATCCCGATACAGGCGAGGGGATCTCGTTTGCCTTGCACTCGGGGAGGATCGCCGGCGAGCTCGCGGCGGAGTCGCTCGACGCGGCAACGTGGGGACCGGCATACGAACGGCTGGCTGTCCGATTCGCCCAGGACGCAGATCCTACGGGGTTGCTGTCGTTCGTGTTCCGAGTCCCGGGCGCGTTGCCCCCCGTGGCCAGGGACTTGTATATGCGCCTGCTGCCATGGTGGTTGAATAGACGGCAAGGTGGCGGCTCCTGAGCGGCCCGCGACCGGCGTGGTAGGCATCGGCCGGTTGGGTTCCGCAGCGTCAGGGCGAAACGAAGTCTCTCTCGTGGGTTTGTGTAATCGGGTGCCGCGGGAGCGGGGCGACATGGAGCGCTCGGCATGGCCAGCCTGAGCAAGCAGCTCATCGACGCGTACAACCGGACCCGCGGCGGGGAGGCCGACCGGGCCGTCCTCTGCCACGCGCCGTTCACGAGCATGAACTTCGAGCAGACGGGCAAGGCCAACGCCTGCTGCTACAACAGGACGCGCATTCTCGGCGAGTATCCCAGGGACAGCCTCGAGCAGATGTGGTTCGGCGCGGCGGCGGAGCAACTTCGATGCGACATCCGCCAGGACAGCCTCGAGGGCGGCTGCAGCATGTGCCAGCGGCAGCTCGAGAGCGGCAACCTCGCTGGCTGCAAGGCCAGGATCTACGACCAGTACGCGCAGGGGAAGCCGGAGAAGGGAAGCAGAGTCCTCGCGTCGCTCGTGCCCGCGCGGGCCGTCGCGATGCCCAGGGTGATGGAGTTCGAGCTCGAGAACACCTGCAACCTCCAGTGCATCATGTGCGACGGGTACTTCTCCTCGGCAATTCGCAGGCACCGCGAGAAGCAACCGCCTCAGCGCAGCCCGTACGACGCCGACTTCGTGAGGCAGCTCGCGGAGTTCATGCCGCATCTCGAGGAGATGAAGTTCCTCGGCGGCGAGCCGTTCCTGATCGGGATCTACTACGACATCTGGGCGGAGGTGGCGCGCGTCAACCCCGGCGTGAAGATCCACATCACGACGAACGCGACCACGCTGAACCCGCGCACGACGACGCTGCTCGGGAAGATGGCGGGGGCGGGGCTCGAGGTGTCCTTCGCCGTCTCGATCGACTCGGTGAGGAAGGAGACGTACGAGGCGATCCGGGTTGGCGCCTGCTACGAACAGGTGATGGAGAACATCGCGTGGCTCTCGGACTACACGAAGAAGCGGAACGCCCATCTCGCCTTCTCGGTCTGCCCGATGGCCATCAACCGCTTCGAGGTGCCCGACCTCGTGGGGTTCGCGAGCGAGAAGGGCATCCTCGTGGCCTACAACACGGTGCTGAAGCCGCCCGGGCAGGCGCTGCGCTTCCTGAACCACGAGGACCTGGACGAGCTGGTCGCGTACTACGAGCGCCGCATGCCGGCGCACGACTCACCGATCGGAAAGGCCAACCTCGACTACTTCCTGGGCTACGTGAACCAGGTGAAGGCGTGGAGGGACGAAATCGAGAAGCCCGGTGATCGGGTGGCCAAGCTCAGGCGCATCGCCCCGTCATCCCGCCCGCAGGTGCCGGAGCTGACGCGGAAGATCCTGCTGGCCAGCATCATCGGAGCCGGCGGCCGGCGGGACCGGCTGCCGGTGGACCCCGAACTGGACGGTGTGACGCCGCAGAACTTCCGGGGCTACCTCTGCGCGAAGCTCTCCGAGACGACAGCGGAGCAGTTCTGGGACGCCTACCTCGCCTGCCTCGACTGGGTCGCTTCGGAATGCCTGCCGCCGGCCGAGTACCAGGAGTTTCGGCGCAAGTGGGACGCGCTCCTGAAGATCGCGGTAGGCCTCGTCGCGAGCGCGAAACTCGCAATACTCTCAGACCTGCTCAGGGGCGATGTGGTCGCGCACCTGCGTTTCATTCTGGCCACGGACATCGCTGTCATCGTGGGCGGACTTCGTCGGTACCAGAAGTCACCCGCTTCTCGCCCCTGATCAAACCCCGCACCGGCTACGGATCGCGCGGAACGCGACAGTTGCGTGCAGCCGGCCGGACACGAGGGAGTGTAGTATCGGCAGCACGTCGAACCGGCCGGAACCGGACCACGCGTTCCGACGCGGTACCGTTCACGTCGAGGCGGTTGAGACATGAAGACGGTCATCGTGACGCCAGAACTGGCCGGGCTCTGCCCTCAGGGGGGCATCGGGTCGTTCGTCTGGCATCTGTCCCGGCTCCTGCGGTCGGTGGGGGAGGAGGTGACGGTTCTGCTCACGGGGCGGGCACGCCCGGCCGGGAGGGGCTGGGCGGGTCGGTACAAAGGGGCGGGCATCGACGTGCGCACGGTCAGCCCGAGAGCCTTCCCTCCGAACACGATCGGGGCCTGGGATTTCGTCCGTCGCGGACATGCCGTCGCGGATGCAATCCCAGGCGACGCCGATGTGGTCTATTTCCAGGATTGGCTGGCAGACGGATTCGTTCCGGTTCGCACGAGGCGATTGCAGGGGAGGCGGCGCCCTGTATTCGTGAACGTCCTGCACGGCCCCACTGCCTGGATCCGCGAGGCCATGGCCGAGTATCCGCGCCACGTGCTCCACGACATGAGCCTGGATTTCGCCGAGCGCTACGTCGCCGAGCATGCTGACTTCATTGCCTCGCCGAGCCGGTACATGCTCAGGTTCGTCTCAGGCCAGGGCTGGCGGCTGCCGGAGCCGGCACGAACTGCGGTGCTTGGTTACCCGATGCTGCCGGACTCGACGCCGCCTGGTGCGCCTGGCCCATCGCGACCTCCCGGGTTTCGTCGCATCGCCTTTCTCGGGAGATTCGAGGTCAGGAAAGGCACGGGGCTTTTCGTCGATGCCCTGCGCGGGGTTCACCGCCAGCGGCCGGAACTTCTGGATTCGATCGAGGAGATCGCCTTCGTTGGCCGGGAGGGCAACGCGGGCGGTCTCTCACCGCGGCGCGCGGCGCATCGACTCGCTGCCCTGCGCAAGCGGACACGGTTCCTGAGCCACCTGGACACGGAACAGGTTCAGACCCTCCTGCGATCCTGGGCGCACGACACCCTCGTGGTGGTTCCCAGCCTCGACGACAACTACCCTTACGTCGTGATCGAAGCCTCGCTCGTCGCCGGCCTGCACGTCATCTGCTCGAACGCGGGCGGCATGCGCGAGATTCTCCCGCCCGCGGCCGACGACCGGTTCTTCGACCTTCCGAGCGGTCTATCGGCGACGCTCTCGCGCGGCACCTGGCTTCCGGCCCGCGTTCTCAGGCGGCACAGTGTCCCTATGACTGGAATCGCCACAACCGGGAGTGGCTCGATTTCGCCGACCAAGTCCGGCGCACCAGAGAGCCCCGACCGGGCGCCCTCCCCGTCTCCAGCAGGCCGACCCGGCACGTGGACGTCTGCATTCCCTTCTTCAATCACGGGGCATACCTGCCGGCGTTGCTCGAAGCGCTGGCGAACCAGACCCTTTCGGTGGGCTCGGTCACGGTGGTTGACGACGGCTCGACCGACGGTGAGTCGCAGCGTGTTCTTGCTGAGATGGGTGGCAAGTACGCCGACCGGAACTGGCGCGTTGCGGCCTCTGCGGTCAACAGGGGCGTCAGCGCCGCCAGGAATGCCGCGGCCTCGAAGGGGCATGCCGAGTACCCTGCTATTCCTCGACGCCAATGACGTTCCCGTCCCCCACATGGTCGAGCGGTTCCTGTCGGCCATCGAGGAGTCCGGCGACGACTGCCTGACCTGCTACTTCCGAGCCTTCGAGGGCAGGCATGCTCCGTTCGAACGAGCGACCGAAGAGGCGGGGAAGTGCGCCATCCGCCAGGTCGTCCCCACAAGGTGCAGATTTCCTGCCTCTCGGACCGTGTCTCCCGCTCGGTCTCTTCGACAATTTCTTCGGAGACACCCGCCGGTTTCATCGTTCGGCGGTCGGTCTTCGAAGCCCTCGGAGGGTTCTCCGAGGAGCCCGAATACCGGTTACGACACCCACGAGGATTACGAGTTCCTGCTGCGGCTCATCCTCGCGGGAAAGACCCTGGACGTGGTGCCGGAAGTCCTGTTCTTCTACCGAGTCACCGGGAGCGGCATCATGGGGACGACGCGCGAGTACGGAATCGCCTGCGCGTGCACCGGGCGTACACCGCGCTCCTGCAGAACGCGGGCCTGCCCGGTCTCGTGCCGTATGTCTACGGCCTGTACAGAGGGGCAAGCCGCTGGAGTT
>CAVUJA010000001.1:0-3216417 GCA_963741715.1 uncultured Acidobacteriota bacterium | reverse complement strand
CAATCCTTCGGATTGTCGGCTGTGGATCGCGCGCATCGAGACACGGAATCGTGCCTGCGGGGCGGCTCGCAGTGCAGCCTTTGCCAGGCCGCACTGCTGCATGGCGGAACCGATGAACATCGACCGATTGCTACTCGAGTTGCCGCAGCGTCTGAGGAAGCCGTCGTTGCTCTGAACACGCGTTCGTTCACAATCTCCGATTGCGTCCTGTTGCCCGTACAAAGACGTAGCTCGTATCACTCAGATAGCCCGCAGGCTCAGTTGGAGGCATCGATTCGCCTGCCCCGGACACAAGTGACCCTTCACAGGAATAGCCGCAGCCCAACAGGTGGTCATGAATGGCAATTCTGTCTACGCCCTTGTGAAACTCCAGAATCACAGTGGGCCCTTGCTCGGTGAGCGCTGTCGTCATGCCCTGCAGCACCGAGAACTCCATGCCTTGAACGTCGATCTTGATGCCGTCCACGCGCACGTTTCCTTCGGAGATAGCCGGCCAGACAGAGTCGAAACTCGTCACAAGAAGGTCTGCGGTTCGACCGACGTTGCTGATAGTGCTGTCGGCCATGCCACGCACCACGGGCAACTCCGCCCGCTCGATGAATGACCGGACCGAACCCAACGCAAGCGGAAGGACGCGGAGTTGTCCGAGGTCATTGACCTGCTTTGTCTGCGTGACATTCGCGGCCGTTGACATACGGGTTCAAACGCGAAGACCCGCCCCATGGGCCCTACCGCCCGTGACAGCGCGACGGCAATGTAGCCGTAGTGGGCCCCGACATCGATCCAGGTCTGTCCGGCTCCTACGCTTCGGACGATCCAGTCGACCAGTGCCAACTCTGTGCGACCGGTCAGCGCGGCCGGGTAGTCGTGCCAGGAGGTTACGATGCGGTAGCCGCGCAGCGGACCCGCGAGGATCGTTCGGGGTTTCACGCGCCGAGGCAATAGGAGGCGAATGGCCGCTTTGCCGCTGGCGAGTGTGCGATCGACTAGGCCACCGCTTCGGCTGCTCGGACGCATTCGTAGAACTCCTCAATCTGAGGCATGACCGCTGCGTAGTTCGCTCGATCGGCGATGATCGCCCTGTTGAGGGTCGCCGCTTTCGCTCTCAACGAACGGTCGGCGATCGCCGTCGAGAGCTTATCGGCCAACGCTGCGCTGTCTCCAGCATCCACCAGGAAGCCGTTCTCGCCGCTGGTGACCCACTCCCTGACCGACTCGATGTCTCCGACGACAGGGAAAGAGCCCGCGCTCATCGCTTCGAGGAGCGAGTTTGGTGTGCCGTCGGAGACGCTCGGCGAGACCATCACGTCCGACGCGGCAAGCAACTGCGCGAACTTCTCCTTGCTGGCAAAGTCAACTGTGAGGACGCGATTGGCCGGTTCAATCTTCCGAATCTGCCGGCTCCATCGGCGATCGCCATTGGTTCCCATTATGACGAAACGTGCATGGGGCTGGCGCATCAGAACGAGCGGCATCGCGCGAACCAGTGTGTCGAGTCGCACGTAGCTCCTGACGCCCCTTGGGTACAACACGGTGACGGTTGAGTCGTCGCTGGGCAGGACGGAACTGCCGGCTCGAGCGTGGGGCTGCGGCCGGAAGAACTCCATGTCGACGCCGCCGTTTCCCGGAAACACCGCGGTGGGCGTGTCTTCAGGCAGACCTAGTGTCAAAGCGGCGGCGATGTCCCGGCGGCAGTCCGCCGTCAGGCCAGCCACGTGTCTGAGCGCGCGTCTGGCGAAGCACCGTTGAACGGGAGAGCGCCTGCAGTAGTTGACAAAATCCTGGCCCCACACTGAAACGACGAGGGGACGAACGCCGGCGAGCGCGGCAAGGTAGCCCTCTGCCGGCAACGGCATCGCGTGCACGAGATCGGGTCCGATGCGCGCCGCAAGAAACGCGAAGGCGCGCCTCAGCCTGAGCGCTTCGAGCGGAAGGAGATGCGTTCTCCAAAATTCGGCCGCGCTCCGTCCGATCGGACTCGCCCTGAGGCTGGATACCCTGCTCTGTGCGTGTCCCCCCGGGCTGCCGCTCGAGATGAGGTCGGGCGTGTTTCCGGTCGTCAGAAGGAATGGCAACTGCTGAAGCCGGATACCGGGCGGCGCAGGAGCGCAGGGCCGCGTCGAGACCACGTGGACGTCATGATTCAGGCGGAAGTAGTCAATCCAGCGCCTGGCGTGCTGCGTCCGATAGTCCGTGAGGAAGCAGATTCTCATACCGGCTGCGGATTTCGGAGGCCGGGACGGCCATAATACGTCCTAGCGATGTCGACGCGCGACGATTCCGAACGTGTTGGCAGGCAAGTATTCTTCGCCAACCACCTGAAGTCTCGGGGATTGCGTCGAGAAATAGCGGTCTACCTCGACATCGGCAAATCGTGCGCCTAACAACTGACGCAGGGCGAAGTCATCTACACCTTGACGAACCACGTGGTATTCGACAAGATCCGACGGTTCGGACTCCGAGTAAACACCCCGCAAACGGCGCCATCGGGTCGCCAAGCCACGACGCAAATGACCCTGAGTAATCCGCCAAGCGAAATAGGCACCCCATGATAGTGCTCGCTGCCAGCGCTTCTGTCGCGGATACCAGAGCGGATCCTGAAAGGTCACGACGGTTCCGCCGGGACGGAGGGCGTTATCGCAGAGCCTGGTGATGACTTCAAGATAATCAGGGATGTGGTGAATCACCGAGATCAACAGAATGACGTCGTACCGTGCTTTCTCGTTGAATGGAGCGTCACCGTCCCTGTCGTAAAGGACCCGCACTTGGGGGGTGTCACGGAATCTTTCTATCAGGTAATCGTAGCTTGCCCTGGACATCTCGGTGACAGTCACCGTTCCCCCAGCAGACAGGACTGTGTCCGTGAAAGAGCCGTGCCCAGCTCCGATCTCAAGTACCGCGCACTTGTCTTGCTCTCGCAGTATCTCGGCAACCGCATTGGCAATCCGTCTTTCGATGCGTTTCCACAAAGTGGGGTGGCGCAGATGCGGGCTGCCCACAGCGTAGTCGTAACCGTCCCCGTGAACGCTGTTTTGGGACCGCGCCACCGCGCCACGCTGGCCTTCGGTTAAAGCCATCTGTTCATTCCCAATTCGAATCCCAACAACGTATGTCCAGGGATGCGCTGCACCATAGGACTCAATTGCGTTCGCGTTCTTGCTTCGAGCTGGCACTGGGCTTGCGCCTGGCTGCGACCAACTCTTCCTCTGATCGGCTCGCACCGGAGAGACCGCCGGCGGACCGCTCGGAATGACGCGACTCGGCGGCAGTATCTCATCCTTCTCAACGGTCACCTCCAATGCGTCGCAACGGGCGTCTATCTCCGCCCTCGCCGCACCCAGGCAAGGGCTTTGGTTAACCCACCGAGCGCTGCGTCGTAGTTCCAGTCAGATACGATCTCCTCGGATCGCTTTCCCATGCGTGCGCGTACCTCCTGGCTGCTGACGAGGTCCCCCAATCGAGCGGCGAGCTGCGTGGAACTGTCCCAGTCGAAGACATACCCGTTGTCACCGGGGCGTACCAGATCGGGACCGCACCCCACCTTGTCTGACACGATGATCGGCAGACGAAAGTTCATCGCCTCGTTCACCACCAGACCAAATGTCTCGTTGATCTTGGATGGAAGAACGAACACATCAGCGGCCGCGTATGCCCTGCAAATTGCGCTTTGATTGATGAACCCTGCGAAGACAACGTTCGAGAGCCTCAGTCGATCGACCATCGTCTCTAACCGCACCTGCTCGGGGCCCGATCCGACAATCAAGAGGCTGCAGTCATGTTGACCACGAATGCGTGAAAGTGCGTCGATCAGCCGATCCACTTGCTTCTTCGCTATGAGCCTGCACACCGTCAGTACGATAGGGCGATCCACGCGAAGGCCGAACGCCGATGCTAATTCTCGCTTACGGGGGCGGAGAAGCTGCGCTTGCGCGCGTAGCTTCTCGTTATCGACGCAGTAGGGCATAAAGAACAAGCGATCCGGCGTAAAGCCGTTACGCTCGAACCATGCGCGGTTGTTCTGGCTGATGTATAGGCCTCCGGCGCCTCGAAAGTAGTGAGGGAGGAGCACGGTCTTCAGAGCGGCCTTTCCCACACTCCGTCTGTGCAGGAGCGTCTGTTCTTCTCGGAATAGAAGAGCACCGCCCACCGAGCGTTGAGCCATAGAGGCGAGCAGGTGCGTCGCGGTGTGATACCCGTGCACCCAAAGCACGTCGTACTTCGCCCGCCGTACAATCTGAAACACATCCGTATCGCAGAGAGACAACGGCCCCTCAGCCAGTCGATTGGTGTGGGCCTTCCGGACGAACCGCGATCGATACCCGCCAAGTAGATCCTCGTCCCACGCGATTGGTTGTCCGAAGCCCCCGTCGTGCGGACGAACACCTTCGTCCGACGCGAAGATCGCCTCGAAGTCGATTCCTGGCGCCGCTGCGATACGACGGTAGAGCGGTGCCTGATAGTGAACGGGTGAGGCCGCAAGACACGCTAGGCGAAGAGGTCTGCCACTGCCGACGTGATCGGAAGCCCGGAAACCAACTTGGTCATGCGACCCCGGTTGCTCTTCTAGGCTGAGACCTGATCTCTGGATCCCAGACACACTGCCTCGCTGCGGGGTTGGCCGATCATCGTTGACGCGTTCGACCATTTGGGAGTTGTGATATCGGAGCCGCGGCCGCGGTTGCGGCGCGGCGCCAGAATCGTGGGGGTCGAAGACCCACCGCTCCCTCAGGACCCGAGGAAGTCTGGATGGCCCTCGTCGCCAGGATGAGGGAGGCCGGGACCCACGCGTAGCGCTGAAGGAGGATCGGAGAAGTGAAGGCGAGCACGACTGCACCAATCTGCGCACACAGGGTTGCCGTCGGGAGCTTGTCCCCGCGGAGCCAGCCAGACCTGGCTGATCGGACGCCGACCGCGCTCACCCCGTACACCATCGCACAGAAACCCAGGAATCCAAGAAACCCTGTCTGTAGCCAGACCCCGAGGAACATGTTGTGAACGAAGTCGCCAACCAACGCCGTACTCGATGACGAATCCAAACCCACCCCAAGTAGCGGGCTGGTGCGAATCACACTCCAGCTTTCCTGATAAACGCGGAGTCTCGTCCAACCGGTTGATGTCTCTTCGGTCGCCGATCCCGTTACCTGGATGAGCCGGGTCAGCGGAGACAGCCCGGCCCACTCGGATTGGAGATAAGCAGCAACTGCGATCACGACGAGCAGCCCACAGAGTCCCGCAGCCTGCCTCGCGTCTGGCTTCGCGAGAACGAACCAGATGAAGAAGGAGGCGGCCGCCGCGGCCATTCCACCGACCGAGCCCGACAGGACCAAACCGACCAACCCTAGACATAGCGCAGTGAGTCCCGTTAGGCGCCACCCTGGCCGTGCGTCTCGTTCGAGTGCGATGGCGAGCGCCGGAAGCAACGCCAGTGAGCAGATGCCGCCCAAGTCATTCACGTGTTGGGTAAAGCCCGTCATCCGGCCCCAGGCAATCGCGGTGTCGGGAATGACGTCCCCCCACACCAATTGGCAAACCGCTCCAACGCCGTCCAACGCAGCGGACGACGCCCAGCACAGAGAGGCGATCGCAACGTGGATGGGCGCACGCAGCAGCGTCGTCCCCAACCAGAACCAGACCGTGGTGAGGTAGAGAACCTTGACGATGGTGAGCACCGAACCCCACGGATCGTGGGCTCCTAGGGACGAGGCGAGACCGGCCAGCGTAAAGACGCTCACTGCGAATATCATCGTGCGCGGAAGCCGGACGCTCGCGTAACGCCTGCCGAGCATCAGCGCTGGTAGCGCGAACAACAACGATGCGAGAAAGAGGAGATCCGAAAGGGTGACGCCAAAGGCCGGGCGAATAGTCAGTTGGCCGACGGTCAGCAAGCCAAGGAAATAGCAGAAACGGGCGAACCAAAACCCATCGGAAGGCTGAGATGCCGCTCGGGGTCTGCATGGTGCCCACCAGGGAACGCCATGCCGAGCGAGCGGTCCTGCGAGTCCCCGGGCCGTTGAAACCGGTGCCGGAAGCCTAGTCATGCGCCGCTAAGAGACCGTGTCCATCTCAACGGGTCGCCTCGAAATACAGTGTCTCTGCCCGCCGATTCTCGCTGTCCGGACAGTGCCGAAGCCGCGACTGTCCGAACGCTGCGACCCGCCCGTCGCGGAAACCGGCGGCGCCGCATATGGCCTTAAGCGTCGCCTCGTCGTAGGTAGTCTTGTGGCCGTCGCGATAGAAGACCTCCTGGAGGGCCAGCAAGGGCGTCGGCCTGCCGGGCCGAAGCTGCTGGACCAACCCCTCTCCGCCGTCTACATAGGAGAGAATGTAACGTCTGACGTCAGGCACACCGACACGCAGCACGCCGCCAATCTTCAGCAAACGGTAGCTGTCTCTTATCAACCGAACACCGGCCGCAAGGTCCATATGCTCTAGCAGATGTTCATGGAAGACTGCGTCCGCGCTCCCATCGGGCAGGGGCAGCGCCTTCGCAAGGTCCCACGTTAGATCTGCGCCGCAGCCGACCAGGTCGACGTTCACCCAGCCTTCCTTCCGCGCCCGGGCGCTCCCGAGATTGAGCTGAAGAGGCGATCGGCTGATGATTGACTTCGCTCGGCGTCGAGTGACGGGCGCCATGGCAGCTGTGAGGCGGACGCGCACGGGTAGTCGGTACGGCTCCGGTACGAGAGCGTGAAACAAGGACCGTAGGCTCATGCGGCCCACCGGGGCGTGCAGGCGGTCGAGACGCTGTAGCAGTAAGAGGTAGTCGTCCATCGTGTCAGCTTCGACCGTCCTCGGGCGCTCAGGCTTCTCCGTCAAGAACCTGACTCCTTCGTCTTAACTGTACGAGATGGGATGTTCCGCGGCGCCGTACGCGTGGAGGTTCCCTCTGGCAGATTGTGGCGCAAGCCGATCAGTCTTGTGGTGCCGCCCGAAGCGCGACTGAATTGCCATGCAGGCGACGAGCGCGAACAGGCCTGTCGCGGCAGAAGCTGCGAGGGCCACCGCGACTCCCGTGGCGCCCCACCCCAACATCAGGATGACGCCGATGACCAACGCTACCCACGTCAGCACCTCTGCGACGCTGTCTGCTCCCGGTCGTCCGGCCCCGCGGGCACAATCTGCCACCAGTCGTCTCGTGCTCGCAAATCCCGCGCCGACGAGGAGGATCCGGGCGAGCGGCGTGGCGCTGGCGAACTGGCTTCCGAACAACAGCCCGAGAAGCCACGGTGCGCCCACGCCCAAAGCAAGAGCAACACACCAACACACTGCTGCACCCAGGACAACAAACCGCACGCTCAGTCGTGCTCGGTGCCCTGCGGGGCTCGCCGCAACCATGGGATAGGCAACGGCCCCGAGACTCGCGGCAAGGAAGCGCGGGAGGTTCGTGAGGGCAAGCGCGACAACGTACAGGCCGAGCGCGGTCGGAGCGAGCAGAAGGCCGACTACCATCTGATCGATGCGAAAGGTCTCGCTCGGTGCGACTGCTCCGAGAACTCCCTTCAGCCCGTAATTCATCAGCGCGCCACGTTCGATCTCGCGATGGCCCGACTCCTTCTCGACAGGAACTGCCGCGACCGCCACCGTCAGCCCGCAGACAACTATCAAGGCAGTCACCCACGCGAAGGTCACACTCACAAGGTTCGGTGCCCCCGCAAGCAAGAGGGCGCCGAGAGCGAGCGCGCTGGCAACCGAGGGAGTGAGACGCAGCATGTTGAATGAAAGAAACCGTCGTTGTCCCTGCACCACGGCGAGCCCGTACTGCTGAATCAGCAGGAGGGGAGCGACCGGCAATGTCAGAAGGGCGGCAGTCGTGAACGCGATTGGCCGTTCGGGTGTGACGGCAAGGAGGATTCCGATGTGGGCGCCCAGAAGCGCGATGCACTGAAGCACCGCGGGCAGCCTCAGTGCGCGCGTGACGGCTGGCGTGGTCCAGTTCTGTGACGCGATGAAGTAGGTTGCTGCCATCGGGAGCCCCAGGTTCCCGACCTGCGACAAGAGCGCCGGAAACAGCGTCAGGAGCGCGAAGTGTCCCCTCCCGTCAACGCCGAGCATCCGCGCGGCGAGGATTCCGCTCGCCGCGAGCGCCACCTGACTTGCAACTGCTGTGGCCATTGCGGCAGCTGCCGCCTGCCGCGTGGGAGAGAATCGCACCGGCCAGTAGAAGCCGCCTAGCAACATGGATGAAAGAATTTCTGCCGCGAGGTCGCCGTGGTTCTTGGGTCTTATCAACGCGCCGCGGGTGGGGGAAAGAGAACGTGCCAAGCTGTCTTCAGCGTGATCTGGAGATCAAGCCAGATCGACCACTGGACGATGTAGAGGATGTCGTGTTCCACCCGGCGCCGGAGGACCGCCGCATCGGAAATTTCCCCGCGATAGCCCGCGACTTGAGCCAGGCCGGTAATGCCTGGCTTCACAAGATGGCGCGTGCGATACGCGCGAGCCATCTTGCTGAACTCATGATCATGTTTCGGCAGGTGTGGTCGCGGGCCAACGACACTCATGTCCCCCAGCAGCACGTTTAGAAACTGGGGCAACTCATCCAGGCTTGTGCGGCGAAGCAGTCTGCCGAAAGGGTAGATTCGGCTATCACCTCTTCTGACCTGCACCGCCTCATCGTTGACCGCTGCCTGTGAATCGAAGTACATCGTGCGGAACTTCAGCATCATGAATTCCGAGCGGCGCTGGCTGCCACGAGGCCGAACGAAGAAGACGGGCCCAGGGGCTTGTCGTTGCTGAATCAGCCAGACAAGCAACGTGATGGCCGGGAGAACGAGCACGACGACTCCAAGGGAGACCACGACGTCGAAGGCGCGTTTGGCGATTCGGTTCAATGGGTCTTCGAGCGGCTCATCCTGCATCGTGAGGAATAGATGACCGGCCTCGATCGTCGGTCGCATCTGCAGGGGCAGGCGTTCGACGATGCTGTCGTATACGAGGAGACGGCAGCCCGCATCCTGACAGCACTCGATGATTCGGCCCATCTCATCGTCCCTGCCGGGTGGGTCCAGCACCATGACCTGGTCGATTTCGTAAGCGTTGATTACGCTCGCGAGTTGTGCGGAGCTGCCGAGTAACGGTCCGCCGTGCTTGTGCACGAGTCGGTCGCGGTCGTCCGCCAGGAACCCCACCGGCATGATCCCCAGATTCTCTGTTTGGGAGATCCACTCGGCTAATTGGTCGAGTTGTTGAATCTTGCCCACGAATAGGGTCCGTACTCGGTGCCGTCCAAAAGAAACTCTGGCGAGCAGGCGCGGCAGGATTCGGTTGGCGATCATCAGCCCGGCCCAGCTGAGAACGATGAACAGTGCAAGGAACAGTCGGCTGATAGTGCGGTCTTTAGTTGCGACAACAACGGTGAAGCCTAGGAGCGTCATCGTCCCGACTTGTCTCGTGGCCAACCGGGCGGCGTCGGACCAGTTCAGCGCTTGAAACCGCCCCCCGAGGGTCGATACGAATCGTCCGCCGGCGAGCATTCCTGCGCCGATCACTAGGACGCAGAGTGTGACATTCACGCTTGGATTGAGCGTTATCCATGGCAAGTACTGCTCCGCGGCGGCCAGGGCCAAGAAAAGGCCTGCCACCAGCAGTGCGGTGCACCAGACATACAGCTGAGCCAAGCCGCTTAGTCGTTGGACGAGCATCGCTCCAAGGCGTACTGGTGGCTACGGGTTCTTGCCGAGAGGATGGCGACGGGAGGTCGAAACGTCATGTGCGAGCAGCAGTTGAGTGAGCCAACTGCTGCAATCGGTGGGCTAGAGCAGACAGGACACTGTCGCGCTCGAACTGTCGGACCCAACCGGTGAACTCTCTCATGCGCTGCAGTTGTCCAGGATCGTCCGCAAGGCTGATCAGGGCGTCGACCAGTTCCGCCGGCGCGGTTGGGCTTACGTTAATGCCGAAACCGCCAGTTCGAACGACTTCCGCCAGTTCGCTCTCCGCGTCGGCAACCGTAATCAGAGGAAGGCCCGCAGCAAGCATGCTGAGCACCTTGCTGGGGAAGAAGTACCGGCCTGTTCCTGCGACTTGCGTGACAAGGCCGACGTCGGCTGCTCGGAGAAGCGCCGGATACTCGTCCGCAGGGACGAGCGGGAGAAGCGAGAGCCCCTGCAGACGTGCCCGTGCGATGCTCTCAGACAGGCGCTGGCGCGCTGATCCGTCCCCGACGATAACGACATGTATCGGGCGACGCTGCCCGCCCGAACTCGGTTCTCGGGCCTGGAGCAGCGTTGTTGCCTCGAGGAGTAGCTCGAGCCCCTGCTTTTGTCCGATGTTGCCCGAGTAGACTGCTAGTAGCGCCCCTTCAGGGTACTCCCATCCTTGCGCGCACGCTCACTGGATTCTTCGATGCCGAACGCTGGCCGCTCTCAGGCACACGCGTGATCCAATTTGGCAGATAGTGGCAGCGTTCAGCAGACACGCCTTTCTCGCGGAATGCTCGCAGCATACCGTGCGAAATACCGGATACCAGCGCGGCCGCATGGTAAGTCGTGGACTCCATCCGATACAGGAGTTGAAGCAGGCTGCTCTTTCTGAGCATGCCAAGACCAACCGCGGCATCGGGTTGGAGGTCCTGAACGTGGAACACGTATGGTCGTCGAAATAGGGCCGTGAGGACCCGAGCGCAAGGCCCCAGCAAGAGCGGGGGGCTGACCACAAAGTAGATATCTGGCCTGGGCAAGGTCAGAAGGCGGAGCATCGACGAAAGCCCAAATGAGAGCTCGTGTATGACCCGTCGGACCGGTGTGACGTGTTTCGGAACATATAGACCGCAGCGAAACACGCGGACGTTGTTGATGCGCTCTCTCCGAAACCACTTGCCTCGATCGTCGCCGCGTTTCCGCCACTCTGGGTAGTACGGAAAGGCGGTGACCATGGTGACCTCATGGCCCTCCCGAACAAGGAACTCACACAGGTCGGCGTTGAACGGAGCGATCCCGGTCAACTCCGGTGGATAGTTGATTCCCCAGACTAGGATTCGCATCCTTGTATCTGATTGATCAGTCCGGTCGTTACCGGTGTGCCCGTAACGCGACTCCTCGTGGAAGGCGGCCGGACAAGTGCCGGATTAGATCGTGGGGGTGCCTTCCTCAGAACTGCGGAGATGGGACGCCACGGCAAATAGCTGGCGCCGGCGCAGAAGAATCGCCGTCATGGCCGCCGCGTAGTGGAAGGCCCGCGGTGAGAGAGACCAGAGCTTGAAACGAATCCGCTCCGGAGGGAAGGCGTGTCTGGTACGATCAGAATCCGCTCTGGGCGGAAACCCGACACGGAAAGGAGATTGCCGAGCGTCTGCGGGGTCCAGCTGAACAGGTGACGATCCTCGTCATCTGGGCGGTAGCGTCGCTCGCCGCTCGCTCGCCAATCACCTAACGGCAGCATCAGCAGCAGCCGCCCCCCAGGACTAAGAAGCTCGCGCAGGCACGTTAACACTGGTACTGGGTCCTCGACATGTTCAAGTGCGTGGCTTGAGATGATCTTGGTGAAGTGGCGTCCCCTAAGTGTGTCGAGGTCTGCGTGGACTTGAATCCCCAATCTCGAGGCTGCATCGCGTGCGAAGGGGTTGATGTCCACACCGATCCGCGCCGCGCCTGGCGCGGCCGAGAGAGCCTGCAGTAGCCCCCCACTCCCGCAGCCGAAATCCAACACGTCGTCATGGGGAGTGACGTGCTCCCTCCAATGTCGGAGGTTCATTGCCGGACTGAGTGTCTGCCAACGCGCTTGTCCCGCGTGTTCGAAGTACGCCTTCGCTCCGTCTCCGGAGTAGTGGTCGCTCGCTGATCCCGCAGGGTGACTTGGCATACGCTATCCCTGGGCGACGCATCCGCTAACTAATCGAGAGCACGCTGTGTCTCCGACTTCTGGTCGCTACGCGGGGGACCAGACCAGTAACCACGGTTCACGTTAGAAGTGGCGGCACCCGGTGACTCGCGAGGTGGTCAACGGCATGAGTCTGTGGTGTCGGGCGGGCTCGCGGACGCGGAACGAGGATGCGGCTTACTTGAAGCGGAGTCTCTGCCGGACAGCGTGGCGCGATCGGCGAAGGGCACTTTGACTAGCAACCTTCTGTTGGGTGAGCAGCATCACGAGCCCTCAGTCTCCCGTGGATTCACGCGCGTGGCTGTTCGGGCTTCGTCGACTGTTCGGAGATTGGCCGGCATTCCGGAGACGAGGGGGCTCGCCAAGCCCTCACTCGTCTCCAGAACTCGCCGGTCTTTGGCTACGGAGTGATCACGTACGCGGCAGTTGTGGCGCTTGCTTCAAAGGAGCCCACGAACCCGGCCCCCGCGACCCACACTCCTATGATATAGGTGCCGGCGTCGCCGGTTGCCGGCGTCCAGCTATAGGTATTCGTCGGACTGTATGGCTGAACAACGGTCCACACCCCGGTCGCGTAGCTGTATTGCCAGAACTCGAACTGCAGCGGCGCGGCGCCGCCGGAGGCGATGGCGGTCCAAGTAATCGCAGTTCCGGCGGGCGCCGGTGACGCGACATTCGGAGCCAGGCTGGAAATCGAAACCGGTGCTCCTGCTCCTGTGATGGTGACTACCGGCGTCGTGAACGAGGACTCGAAGGACGCCAGGCTGCCCACGCTGCGCGCCCACACTCCAATGATGTACTGACCGACCTCGGTCCCGCTCGGAGTCCACGAAAAAGTGTTCGAGACACCGTATGGCTGGACGATGGTCCACAGTCCGGTAGCATAGCTGTAGCGCCAGAACTGATACTCCAGCGGTGCCACGCCGCCCGTTGCCGCCGCCGTCCAAGTGATGTTGGTTCCAGGCGTCGCTGGGAACGTCTGGTTCGCTGTCACGCGCACGATCGTGAGCGGACCAGAGACCGCCGGGAACGGCGAAGCGTTCGTCCAGGCTGACGATCCGGTGCTGCCGTTCGCCCGAATCCTGTAGTAGTAGGACCCGTTGCCAGGGACTGTGTCCTGGGTCGTCGTGGTCCCGGCTGCAACCGCCATCGAGCTGACGCCCAGCGTGAACGTGGCGTTGGTGGCCCGCTGGATTGTGAAGTCCAGCAGGTTGGCGCCGCCCGGATGGCTCCAGCTTAGTGTCATCGCGCCGGCAGCGCCGGTCAGGACCGTGAACCCCGTCGGCGCCACGGGCACCACGGGAGCGCCAGGGGCGGCCACGTTCTGCACGGTGTTCGAGTACGCCGACCCCACGGTCCCGTTCATCGCCCGCACGCGGTACGAATACACGTTGGGCGCGGCGACGGTCGTATCCACGAAGGTCACGATCCCGCCCGACCCGGCAAGCGCCGGCACGATCGCGGGAAGCGCCGCGAAGGTCGTGCAGTTGGTTCCCGTGCAGCGCTCGACCGAGAAGTGGGTCTCGTTGTTCGACCGGTCCGTCCACGCCAGGTTCACCTGGGCCGGTTGCCCCGAGGGCCACGTGGCCGACAGGCCAATCGGCGCCGCCGGCGTTGCCACGGTGCCCACCGTGATCGAGACGGTGTTGGACACCGAGTCGGCCGACATGGTCGGGAAGCCCGCGGTCACGGTATCACCCACCACCGGCCCGATAGCCCAGACCCGATACCAGTAGGCGCGGTTGTTCTGCACGTTCTGCGTGAACACCATCGGGCCCGTGACGCTCGCGTTCGTCCGCGTGTACGTCGTCAGCCCGGACGTGAAGCTCGGGTTGGTCGCCCGTTCGATCCGATACCCGGTTTCCTTCTTCGACAGGTCGGTCCAGCGGAGCGTGACCGACGTGTTCACGCGCGACACGGTGAGATCCGTCACCGAGGTCGGCGGCACCGCGAACACCAGCGAGTGCATGAAGTCCATCTCTTCGTGCGAGAGAATGTGGCAGTGCCACACGTACTCCCAGCCGAAGTTGACCTTGTGATTGAGGATCTGCGTCAGGGCGTTCCCGCCCGGGTCGAACCATCCCGACGGCCCCGGCGCCGGAAGCGGCGCGCCATCGGGCAACGTCGGATCGATCAGGCGGACGCTGTCGGGCAGTTCGAACGGAACCTCCGACGGCGTCGGCACGGTCGGCCGCAGCGCGAGGAAGATGATCTCCAGCGGGTTCACCTTGAAGGTGTCCTTCCAGCCCACGTCGGCGGCGTCAACCGGCAGCCCGGACGGGAACGGGCCCGGCGCCACCTGGCCGTCCTGCCCGACGCGGCTCAGCACCTGCGCCGTGAACAAGTGCGTGTGGATCGGGTGCGTGTCCACGCCGTTGTGGAAGATCCGCCACAGCTGCGTGCCGTCGGCCAGCTGCCCGATCGGGGTCGCCTCGAGCGAGCCCTTGACGATGTCGGTGGGCGGCGACAAGAAGGGGTACGGGAGGATGAACCCGAGGGCCGAGTTCGGGTTCGTGAGGCCGAGCATGCCGCTCATCCGGCCGAACATCGTGTCGTACACGCCGCCCATCTCGTCGTGCATCGCCTTCATCTCGAAGGGGATGGTGACCGCGGGCTGGAGCACGCCATTCTGGTCGATCGGCTGGAACGTCTTCTGCGTGTCGCCGATGTTGAGGATGTACTGCGACGAGTCCGCCGGGAACGTGTTGTTGTAGGCGGAGTCGTACGCCGCCTGCGGAACGATGATCGGATCCTGCGACACCTCGAACACGCCGCGCTTGGCCGCGGTCTTGGCGAACACGGCCTGCAGGTTCGCAAGCGTCACGTCGGTGGTCGGCGTCGACACGGTCGAGCCTACCTGGATCTGCATGATCGTCCGGGTGTTGGGCCCGTAGCCAGGCAGCGTGTTGGGCGCGCCGCCAGCGTCCATAGTGTTCCCGTCGCCGGTGAAGTTGTCGTAGTGCGTGTCGCCGGCCGGCACGGGCGCCGGGGAGTCGTTGTACATGATCAGCGTCTTGCCCGCGTAGGCGCTGAAGTCAACGATGACATCCGCGCGCTCGGCTGCCATGAGGTACAGCGAGTGCTGGTTGACGACGCCGAAGTTGAAGTAGGCCGGGTCGAGGTTGTAGCCGATCGGCTGCTGCGGCAACACCACCGGCGCCGGCACGAAGCCGCCCTCGGTGCCGATCTGGATCCACGGCGGTCCTGCCGTCGCCGGGTCGGGAATGCCGCTCGGCGTGTCCGCGAACTGGTTCGCCGGGGCAACGCTCACCGGGACCATCTTGACCTCGGTGCAGTCGGCGACGGGCACGCTGCCGTCGCAGAGGCGCGCCGGCGTGAGAGTGTAGTTGGTGCTGGCCGTCGTCGGACCCGTCTTGTCGGCCGCGACGTAGAGCTGCAGGTTCTGCGCCCGGTCGTTGGCCGCGTTCAGGATGCGGAACCGGTAGGCCTTCGGCTCCACCGTGAGGACCGGATACGCGGTGCCGTTGACGATCGGCGTATCCATGAAGCTCTCGCCCGGGATGGACGGATTCGGCACGCCGGGCCGCAGCGGCGGCTCCCAGGGCGCGTTGAGCGGGTCGTAGTACTCGTTCGGCACCGGGCCGGTCTCGATGCATCCCACCGGGGCCCCGTTCACGCACACCGGGGTCGGGGGGTTGAACCAGGGCCCGTAGAACCAGCGGCCGTAGGGGCTCGTGCCGGTGGCGTCCCACGGGTTCGTAACGGTCATGTAGACGTGCGGATACCAGAAGTCACCGGTGACGGCCGCCGTGATGTTGCCGTTGGCGCCGCGCGGCCCCGATCCCCAGTTCCAGGTCGGATCCTGCGCGAAGACCGTGTCGGCGTCCACCCACGTCTTGTCCTGGATGACCAGCGGAATGCCGAGGCCAGGGAGGACCTTGAGGAGGCTGGGGTTGACGCCGGACACGTTGGTGCCGCTGATCATGTCCTGCTCGACGGCGTCCGTGATCAGGTAGCCCGCCGCCTCGCCCGCATACACGTTGAGGCGCGTGATGCCGTGGGCATGATCGTGGTAGAACTGCAGCCGGGCGCTCTGGGCGTTGGTGTAGTAAAACGTCATGCACCCGCTGCGCCCCGGAAGCTCGGGGTGCGTCGCGTCGGACGCGCAGCCGGGCATGTCGGGCACGTTCCGGGCGCTGACGCCCGCCGGGTACGACGTGGTCTCGCCCGCCGGGGTGATCCACTGGAGGACGTTGCCGTCGCTGATCCACACGGTGTTGTTGCCATGGAGGTGGACCGTCGCCCGGTTCTGCGTGTACTTCTCTCCCGCCACGGGGCCGTCCCCGCCTCCCGGAACGGTCTCGTCCACCGGCAGCAGGAGGTCACCGCCCGCCCCGTTGGGCAGGAGGTTGTAGAACGTGATACGGACCGGCCTGGGGTCGCCGGCCGGGCCCGCCACGCCGTGGTCGCGGCCCTGGGCCACGATGATTGGCCCCAGGTAGTGGGGCTTCGTGGCGCCGTAGGCCTGGCTGCCGTTGATGCTGACGTCGTGGAGCAGCCCGTTGGCGGTGGTGAGCGGAACCGCCGTCAGGCTGTTCCCCAAGGCATCCGTCCCCGTCCAGCCGGCCGGGACGATCTGGACGTAGCCCCGGAGCCGCGTGGCCGGCAGGTCGCTGTGCATCTGCTCGGCGTACTCCACCAGCGCGATCTCGTAATAGTCGGCCGTGCAAGCCGTCCCAGTGCACCCGAGAGGCCACGGCGTCGGGACGCCGACCGGGAGGAACTGCTGGAGGTTGTTGGCGCCGCCCGGCCCGAGCCCCGGCAGCGTGTCGACGAACTTGCGAATGCCGCCGATGACCGCACCGCCGATGGTGGCGTCGGCCAGGGCGCCCGTGCCGCACGCGGGCTGGGCGCCGCCGCCGCACAGGGCCGGGTCATCCACGACGGTGGCCACCGGGGCGCTGATGTCCGCACCAACCGGGCTGGAGATCACAGGGGCCTGGACGACCCCGCCAACCTGGGTGGTCGGGATGGCAAAGCTGCCGCCGGTGCCGTAGGCATCGTCGATCACGATGAGGGGATTGTTGTAGCCGGTGCCGCCATCCAGGATCGTGACCGCCGCGACGCCGCCCTTGGGCACCGGGCTGAACGCCCAGTTGCCGTAGGGACCGAAATAGTGCGGGATGCCGCCCGGGCCTTCGGTGCCGGGCAGCGGGGCAGCCGCCAGCGCACTCACCGTTCCGGCGGGCGCCGCCAGCGTGGTGGCCAGGCTGTTCCGGCCGGCCACGCCGGGCGCCGCCAACGTGGCCGCGAGGCTGTTCCGGCCGGCCACGCCAGGCTTGACCCCGAGCGCCCGGGCCTGCCGCGCGGCGGCCTTCTGGGCGGCGGGCGACATCTTCTGGAACTTCTTGTAGTACGCGGCGTTCCGGACCCCCTTGCCGTTGGCGGCACCGGACTGCGGCGCGGCCGCGGCGGCGGCTGCGAGGGAGGTGCCCGGGAGGGGGTGGGACGGCAGCACGGCCGCCACGGTGGCGTCCGGGTTGGTCTTCGGCTTGGCGATCGGCTTGGCAGTCGTCGTCGCGCGGGCCGTGGGCTTCGCGGCCTCCTTGATGCTCCCCGTGGCATCGCCTGCCGCGGGCGCGGCCGGCGATGCGGGGCTCGCACCCACGGCACCCGCGACGGCGGCTCTCGCCGCGGCCCTCATGTCGGAGCCCGCGCCGAAGGCGAGGGCCACGGCCATGACGAGGCCGATCAGCAGTTTTGTCCCGAATTTCCTCATATCGCTCCCCTTTGAAGCAGCCGGCTGCGCGTCTCCCGCAGTGCCCAGGGTTCGACTATCCCTAGAATTGCACTGCCCAGTGTTGCGTCGGTGGAGGAACGCGGCAATGGTACCAAAGTCCCTATCGGCATAGCCCGGAGGTACCGATCGGAGACCAACCGCGTCGGAGATCGACTCGGCCGCCGGCCCCCAACTGCCCGCCGGCAGCAGCGCTCCGCGAGGGCCATGTGCCACGGTGTCCGGCCGGTACGTCGGCACCAACTCGTTCAGGAGCGCGAGCGTCCGACCTGGATCGCCGCGCCTGGCCACGCGAACGAGACCGAGCACCAGGCGTTCGACGACGGCCGGGTCTGGAGCCGTCGCCCGCCGGATCCTGGCGATCTTCTCGACGCCCGAAGGCTCGGCCCCTTCGGCAACGCCAACCAGTTCCTCGTAGAGCTTCTCGCCCGGGCGGAGTCCCGTGAAGACGATCTGCACGTCTTCGTCCGGCACGTAGCCGGACAGCCGGATCAGGTGACGGGCCACGTCGAGCACCTTGAGTTGCTCCCCCATGTCGAGCACCATCACGTCGCCCGCCTCTCCCAGCGCGGCGGCGTGCAGCACCAGCAGGACCGCCTCGGGAATCAGCATGATAGAAGCGCCGGATCTCGGGGTGCGTCACGGTCACCGGTCCGCCCGCCTTGATCTGATCGAGGAACCGGGGGATGACGCTGCCGTTGCTGCCGAGCACGTTCCCGACGCGGACGACGCCGAACCTGGTGCCGTTCGCGTGTCCGCCGTTAGCCATCGCCTGGACGATCAACTCCCCCACCCTCTTGGTGGCGCCCATCACGCTCGTGGGATTCACCGCCTTGTCGGTGGAGATCATCAGGAAGCGCGATACGCCGTGCCGCACCGCCGCGCGGGCCAGCACCCACGTGCCGCCGACGTTGTTCTTCACCGCCTCGCACGGGCTCGATTCCATGAGAGGCACGTGCTTGTGGGCCGCGGCATGGAAGAGGAGGCCGGGGCGATGGGCCGCGAGCACCGCGTCCACGCGCCGCCGGTCCGTCATGTCGCCCACCACCGCGTGGATCTCGCACGCGCTGCCCCGGTCGCGCAAGTCGTTGTCGATGGCGAAGAGGCTGTTCTCGTACCGCTCGAAGAGCACCAGGCTGCGCGGTCCGAACGAGAGGATCTGCCGGCACAACTCCGACCCGATGGACCCGCCGGCGCCGGTGACGAGAACGGTCTGCCCGGCAATCAGGTGCCTGATTGGTCCCGGTTCGAGGCCCACGGGCGCCCTGGGAAGCAGGTCCGAGATCGCCAGCTCCCGGATCTCGCTCACCGACACCTTGCCGTCCATCACGTCGCGCAGGTTGGGCACAGGCTGAATGGTTCCAGCGCCTTCACGATCCCGCGAATCGTCGCCGCGTCGGCCGCAGGCATCGCGATGAGCACGTCGTCTGGGCGGTACCGTTCGACAACGGCCCCGAGCTCCTGGCGGGTGCCGAGCACGGGGAGGCCGTGGATCCGCTGCCCGACCTTCCGCCGGTCGTCGTCCACGAAACCAATCGGCTCGCCGTTGTAGAACGTGCGGCGCTTCATGTCGCGCACGATCATCTCGCCCGCGTCGCCCGCCCCGCAGATCAGGATGCGCCGGCCGTGCTCCCCGCGGTTCAGTTCCCGGCTGAGACGCCTGACGGTGCGGATGCCAATGAGAAAGGCGACGAGCAGGACCGCGTCGATGATGTAGACCGAGCGCGGATACACGGTCGCGCCGTACGCGATGCGGACGAACGCGAAGAACAGCACCGAGCTGGTGGCGACCGCGGCCACGATGTTGCGGGCGTCGCGGATGCTCGTGTAGCGCCAGAGCCCTTCGTGGAGCCGGAAGGGGATGAAGGTCACGAAGCGCACCAGGACGAGCACGGGAAGAAGCTTCCTCGCCTGGAGGGCCAGCGGTTCCGGCACGACGCCGTCGAAGCGGAGCCAGATCGCCAGGTAGTTGGCGGCCGTAATCAACGCGAGATGGACGGCAATGACAACCAGCCGCCGGTAGCCCATCGCGAGATCGAGGAGGCGCGCACCGGCGGACGGCGCGGCGGCGACCATGGGCTCGTTGTCAGGGGTCGTCTGGTGTCGCATCGTGGGAATGCTGCGTGTGTGGCGTCAGGCCGTGGCGGGATCGAACGGCCGGCTGAACTACCGCTGGGCGCCGACCGCGTGGTAGGTACTGCCCGTACTCCTTCCGGTAGTAGTGCGAGTAGTAGGTCCGAGTTCCGGTCCACGTCCACCTTGTTCAGGATCCCGCCGAGGAACTTCGCCTTGGCGGACTCGAGTTGCTCGAGCGCGGCGGTGGCGGTGTGTCGGTTCGTCTGCTCGCAGCCGACCACGAAGATGACGCCGTGGGCGAGGTGCGCGACCACCGAGGCGTCGGTCACCGCCATCACCGGCGGCGCGTCCACGATCACCCAGTCGAAGTGCTCCTGCAGGGTGTGGAGAAAGTCGCGGAAGCGCTGCGAGGCGAGAAGTTCGGCCGGGTTGGGCGGTGTCACGCCGGCCACGAGCAGGTACAGGTTCGCCACGGGCCCCTTGCGCACCGCGTCGCTCGCCTTGGAGTTCCCCACCAGTACGTTCGAGAGGCCCGGCTCCACCTTCTGGTCGAACACCTGGTGCACGCGCGGCTTGCGCATATCGCCGTCCACCAGCAGCACCCGCTGCCCCGCCTGCGCCAGCGCCACCGCCAGGTTCGTGGAGACCAGCGTCTTCCCCTCGCCCGGCCCGGTGCTCGTCACCACCACCGAGCGCCCGCCCTCCTCGGCCGACGAGAACAGCACGCTGGTCCGGATGGTGCGGAAGGCTTCGGCAAAACCGCTGGGCACGGAGTTGTGGAGCAGCGCGTTCTCCGGCGTCGAGTCGCCCTCCTTGAGGAACGGCACGAGGCCCAAGAAAGGCAGCCCGAGGACGTGCTTGATCTCCTCGGGCGACTTGATGCGGTTGTCCAGGTACTCGAAGAAGAACGCCAGGCCGGCGGCGAAGAGGCCGCCGCCGAACAGCGCCAGCAGCAGGTTGAGCGACTTGCGCGGGGTGATCGGGACGCGCGGCACCTCGGCCGCGTCCACTACCCGGATGTTGCTCGTCTTCAGCTCCGCGCTGACGCCCGTCTCCTTCGCCCGCTGCATGATGCTGTTGAACATCTCGCGGTTGGTCGTGGCGTCGCGCTGCAGCACGCCGTAGTTGATCCCCTTGCGCGAGAGCGACATCGCCTCGCCCTTCTGCTGCTCGAGCGCGGTCACCAGGCCCCGCTCCTGCTCCTGCGCCGCCTCGTACTCGTTGCGGATCGACTGCACCACCTTGCCGATCTCGCCCCTCAGCTTCGCGTCGGCCTGCTCGATCTGCGTCCGCAGCTTCACCATCTCCGGGTGCTTCTCGCCGTACTTCTCGCCGAGCGACGCCTGCTGACGCTGCAGGTCCGCCAGTTGCCCCTTGAGCTGCTGGATGAACGGGTTGGCGAGAATCGCCGGGAAGGTGTCGAGCGCCGCCCGGTCGTGCTCGATGGCCCGCACCTGGTTGTAGGCCGCCTCCTTCTGCAGCCGCTCGGTCTTCGCCTTGGTGACCGCGGCGTTCAGGTCCGCCAGCCTCTGCACCACGATGTTCTGCTTGTCCTCGAGCGACACCGAGTCGGTCTGCTCGCGGTACTTCTGCAGCGCCTGCTCGCTCGCCTCCACCTGCTGCCGCTGCTCGCTCAGCCGCTGCCCGAGCCAGTCGGACGCCTCCTTGGAGGAGAGGAAGCGGAACTCCATGTTCTGGTCGATGTAGGCCCGCGCCAGCGTGTTGGCGACGCGCGCCGACAGCTCCGCGTCCGGCGAGTCGAACTTCACGTCCACCAGCCGGCTGTTGCGGATGGGGGAGACGGTGAGGCGCGAGAGGAAGGCGTCGATGGCCCGGGATTGCGCGGCGGTTTCGGGCGCAGGCTGGCCGGCGGTCGCAGGGGCCGGGGACGATTGCGCCACACCCTTCGCGGCGGCCCCGGTGCCGGCAAACAGCGGGTGATTCCAGAGCGCGGCCGCGTCGAGCGTGCGGCGGGCCAGGGCCCGGCTCTGGAGCATCTTGTACTGCGTCTGGTAGTAGTCGGTGTTGCTCTTGTCGTTCTCGACCACTTCCTTGAACGAGACGACGTTCGGGTTGTCGGGCTCGATGAGGAGCTGCGTGCGCGCCTGGAAGATGGGCGTCTGCGTGAACGTGTACACGACGACGGCGGTGACGACGAGGACGAAGGCGGAGACGGCGGTGTAGCGCCGGCGGTAGAGGACGCGGACGTAGTCGAGCAGGTGCACCTCGCCGCCCTGCAGCTGGCCGGCGTACGCCGCCGGGTACCCGGGCGGGTAGCCGGGCGGGGCCTCGGGCACCATCTCGCCGGGCTGCTTCCGGCCGCTGCCGTCGAGCGGGTCTCTCGCCGCCGGACGCGCGTGGCCCAGGGCCGACGGCGCCGCGCCCTCGACGGCCTTGGTGTAGCCGATGGGGGGGCGCTCCGGGGCGCCCTTGGGGACGGGTGTCAGGGTGTCGAGGTGTCGGAGGGAATCGGGCATGTGGAACTCGGGGCCGATCAGAAGTAACGCTCCGGGACGACGACGGTGTCGCCCGGCTGGACGAGATCGGTCAGGCCGACCTTGATCTCGACCTTCTTGCCGTTGACGATGCGGACGATCTTGATGCGGCCGGTGGAGCCGCGGTCGGTGACGCCGCCGGCAAGCGACAGCGCCTGGAGCACGCTCGTGTTCTTCGTCCGCAGAGGATAGGCGCCCGGCGTCTTCACCTGGCCGAACACGTAGACGGTCTCGGCCGCCGGGACGAAGATGGTGTCGCCGTCCTTGAGCGGCACGTTCTGCGACAACCCACCGCTCTGCAGCTCCTTCAGGTCCACGCGAATGGAAGTGGCGCCCTCGGCCTGGTTCGGAAGCAGCGGCCCGTTCGCCGTCTTGCCGTCGCCCGAACGGACGATGACGACCTCGGCGCCGGCGAACTGGGTGGTCGATCCCGCGCGGGACAAGGCCTCGATCAGCGACATGTCGCCGGTGAGCGTGTAGGTGCCTGGCGTCCGCACCTCGCCGGTGATGAACACGCGCTGGCTGCGGTAGGTCTCGACCGCCACGGTGAGCTGCGGGTTCTTGAAGTAGCCGTCGGCCAGCCGCTTCTTGAGCTCGTTCTCGACCTGCCGCAGCGTGAGGCCGCCGGCCTGCACGCGGCCGATCATCGGGAACGTGAAGCTGCCGTCGGTCTCGACGGTGAACTTGCCCGACAGGTCGTTCTGGTCCCACACGGTGATGCTCAGCACGTCCTGCGGCCCGACGACGTAGTCGGCCTGCTGCGCCGGCTGGCCCCAGGACAGGGAGGACAGGGCCAGAACAGAAAATGCACAATGCACAATGCACAATGCACAATGCCGAATGCCAAGTCCAGAACGCCAAATGCGGGATCCCGAATCCCGAGAGCCGAGTGAAACCCTAGAAGCCATAAGTCACCGAGGTGCCGACCTTGAGGCCTTCGTACCGACGCGTCTCCCGGTCGGAGTTCCGCGTGTAGTAATCGACGTTGAACCCGATGCGGACGTCGGTCCCCAGCCGGTAGCCGAGGCCGCCGCCGTAGAAGACGACGCGGTCGGTTCGAGCCGGGGGAATCTCCACAGGCGGAAAGTCGGGAACGGGCACGATCCGCCGGTAGGCGAGCCGCTGGTTGCCGGCGCGCGCCTGCACGTCCCAGGTGCGGCTCAACCCCTGCGTGATGGTCCCGACGATCCCGGTCAGGACGTAGTACGGCTCGGTCTGCTCGTAGGAATACAGCACGTCGCGATCCACCTGCACCCCGAACCGGGTCATCCCCATCAGCGTGTAGGCCAGGTTCACCTGCGCCACCGCGCCCGTGTAGTCGGGGATGGTCGCGTGCTCGAAATTGAGCTTGCGGAAGCCGACGTGGGCCGCCCCGCTGATCAGCGCGAGCGGCTCGAATTCGACCCCCGGCACGACGCGGATGCCCGACGAGTCGCGGATCTTCTCGTAGTCGAAGCGCTCGACCACGTAGTCGGTGTCCAGCAGCAGCGTGGTCAGCGGCGTCAGCGCGTAGCGCATGGAGCCGGTGTAGACGTCCGTCGTCCGGTTGTACGAGAACCGCAGGGAGTTTCCCTGGAACGTCTCACCCTCGGCATAGTCGGTCGTCGTCCGCCTGTAGCCGACGCCGAACGTCGTCTTGCGGGTGACGGGGAAGTCGGCGCCGGCGAACTGGCCGTTCTCGGTGCGCCGCACTCGCGCGTCGATTTCGTAGCCGGGACGGTCGCGCGTGTTGAGATACGAGAATCCGATGTACGGCCGCACGTGCAGCAGCGGCACCTCGAAGCGGAAGTCGTCGTTCGTGTTCCAGGACCGCTCGCCGGGGAAACTGGCGAAGTACACGTAGCCCAGCGAGGCGTGCGCCTTCACGCGCGTGGGCCCCATCCGCACCCACACGTCGGTCTGGGGCGTCGCGGTGAACGTGAAGTCGCCCTGGGGGTCGTCCCACGAGTTGAACACGTTGCTGTCCCAGCCGAAGTTGCTCACCGACACGCCGGGCGAGAGCGCGACGCCGCCGAAGCGGAAGCGCGCGGTCTCGAAGGGGTCGGTGGGCGCATCCTGCGCGGCGGCCTGCACGGCGGCGCACAGCAGCAACGCGGCCACGAGCCTGCTGGTTCTGAGGACCACGAATGTCTCGAATGGAGAAAGAAGCGGGCCGGCGGAGAGGGCGAAGAGCCGAGGGCGGCGGGAACGCCGCCCTCGATGGTGTCGTGCAAAGCGGACCGCAGCCCGACAGGCTGGAAGCCTGGACAGTCTGCCGACAGGCTGGAAGCCTGTCCTACTTCTTCGGGCTCGTGTCGTCGTCGCCGGTCGCGATCACCACGCCGGTGATGACGCCGGCCGCGATCGCGCCGAGGAGGATCAGCCCGCCGGTCGAGGTGAAGAAGCTGCCGCCAGCCGCTCCGCCGGCCGTCGCGGCCTGCGCCGCTTCCGCCGGGGCCGTCACGGCCACGCCGGTGACCGCCGCGCCGGGCGCCACGTCGACCGACGCGCTGGCGGCCATCACGCGGCCCGCCCCGTTCAGCGTTTCGACGACGTAGTTGCCGGACGCCAGGTTCCCGAAGGTGAAGGCGCCGGCGATCGACGTGCGGGCGGTGCCCGCCAGTTGACCGGTGAGGACGTTGCGCAGGCGAACGGTCGCGTTGGCAATCGGACGGCCGGTCGAGTCCTTGGCGACGCCGGCCACCGAGCTGCCAAGGCGCGGCCCGGCAAACGTGGACGTCGGCACGCCGAGGGTCGCGAGGCAGACGACAAGTGCGAGCGCGAGCAGTCTCTTCATCCTGGAGTCCCCTTTTGTCCGATCAGCCTGGCTGCAAATCGACGAGGCCGGTCTCGCGGCGGCGACACCTCGCCGCGTCGAGACGCAAGTCCGCATGTGAGTGACTATCGGCAGAGCGGACCGCCGGGTCAAGGCCCCGACGCATTTTCTGTGTCAATCCTGACACCGGCCGTTGCCGCCGAAGCCTGCGACGGCTAGCCGCCGTTCGTCCCGGCGCGCGGGGGTTGCACTCGCAGCGCCCGCATCTTGCGGTAGAGATTCGGGCGCTGAATCCCGAGGGTCCGCGCCGCCTCGCCAACCCTGCCGCGATGGCGCTCCAGGACGGCCACGATATAGTCGCGCTCGAACCGTTCCTTCGCCTCGCGCAGCGTCCCGGACCCGAGAAAGCTCTTCGCCGCCGCGTCGAGGTGCACCGCCGCCAGCACGTCGGCCAGGCGCAGCAACTGGCTGTCGGTGCGCTGGACCAGGGTGTGCAGCAGCACCCGCAGCTCCCTGGCGTTGCCGCGCCAGGGGAACGCGCACAGCAGCGACATGGCCGCGTCGTCTATCGTGCGGGCCGGGATCGCGGTCCCCGAGCAGACCTCGGAGAGCAGGCTCGCGGCCAGCGCCGGGATGTCTTCGCGGCGATCGCGGAGCGGCGGCACCCGGATGCGCGTGTGCGAGCAGCGCCTGCCGAGGTCGCCGAGAATCTGGCCGTCGGCAACCGCCGCATCCCAGCTGGCGTCCGCGGACGCGATCAGCCGGATGCGCGTCGAGACGGTGCGCCGCGATTCGTGCACGGTCACTTCCCGGTCGCGAAGGACGCGCGCCAGCCTGGCCTGCACGCGGGCCGGCATCTCGGTCAGGTGCGCGAGGAACAGGGTGCCGCCCACGGCCTGGTAGAGCAGCGACGGCTTGCTGACCCGGTCGCGGCGCGCGCGCGAGCCGTCGCCGTTTCCGGCCGCCGGTGGGATGCCGAAGAGAACGGCCTCGATCTCCTCGACCTCGCCGCAGTCCGCCCCGACGAACGGCGCCTCACCGCCCGACGAGAGGCGGTGGACCTCGCGGGCGATCATCCGGCGCCCGCTGCCGCTCTCGCCGCACACCAGGACGCCGCCGCGCGTGGCCGCCGCTTCGCGCACGCCGTCCATCACCGCGCGCATGGCGGGGGAGCGAGCGAAGATCGCGGCGTCTGGCTGAATCACTGTCGGTCGAAGAGTTCGCAGGCCGGCCGGGGCCGGCGACAGGCTACCTGGCGGGCGCGGCGGTCCAGTTGCCGGCGCCCTGCGGATCCACTTCCACGCGGACCTTGCCGTCGGACCCGTAGACCAGGCGCCGGGTGGGCTTGCCCAGGTGCCGCTCGTCGAATGCGACGGAGACCAGGCTGCCGGAGCGATAGGTCTCCCACTTGTCGATGCGCCCCGCCCCGCGGGTGTCTTCCTCGACGCGCGCCAGCGAGCCGCCCTCGTAGTACTCGATGCGGGTGACCTTGCCGTCGCGCCCGGTCGAGATCTCCTTCTTCGCCAGCGACCCGTCGGGCCCGGGGTACGCCCACGCGTCTTCCTTGCCGTCGTTCTGGCTGGACATGCCGATCTTCTCGACCTTCTGGTCGGGCCCGTAATACTCCCACCGGTCGATCCTGCCGTCGTCGTCGCGGTCGATCTCGATGCGGACGATCCGCGTGCCGTCCATGTAGCTCCAGGTGTCGGTCTTGCCGTCCTTGTCGGCGTCGAACGTCAACCGCGTCAGCTTGCCGGTCTGCTTGTCGTAAACCGCGTCGAACCCGTTCTTCGCGTCCGCCTTCGGCTTGGCGCCGCAGGCTCCGACCGCGAGGCCGACGATGGCGACTGCGATGAGGGAGGACTTCGAGGTGCGGGACACAGCTTCGCCCCGTGACTTACAGTCGCCCTGTCCTGAACAAGGCGACGGCAGCCTGATGTCGAGAGTGAACGCGAGTGCGGGAGGAGGAGGTCGAAATGACCCCAGCAAACTGCAGCTATTCTTCACATGAGCCGGAGTGTGTCAAGGAAATAACTGATGGTGCACATGTGATACATGGCCGGCTGGCGGCCGGGCGGCCTGCGGCCGGCGACCGGCGGCACCGAAGCGGCGAAGACAAGGACCGGCGGGGATCAGCCGTTCGCCGTCGCCGGACCGGGGCGCCAGGTGGCGATGGCGCAGAGCACGGCAAACAGCACCGCGATGCCGGGCATCTGCAGGGAGAACTCGACGGCTTCCTGGAGCGCGATGGCGACCAGGCCCGTGGCTGCCCCCACTCGAATCCAGTACGTCGTCTCGTCGTCCGCGGCTTCCTTGAAGCGGCGACGGATTTCGCGGGCAAGCAGCAGAACCGCGATCAGCGCGGCCACCGCGAGGACGATGCCGCCCTCGGAGAGCAGCTGCACGTAGTCGTTGTGCGCCTCGACGTGGTGGGTCGTGAAACCCGGCGACTGGTAGAGGACGGTGGCCGTGCCGAACGTGTTGAGCCCGGTGCCGAGCCACGGAAACGCCTGGAAGATTCGCCAGGCGTCGTTCCAGATCGCCACGCGCGACCAGAAGTCGGCGCCGGCCGTCGAGAAGTGCGCGATGACGGCGTCGAGACCGGCCCACCCGAGGCTGAACGCGCCGAGGACCGCGACATACGCGAGCGTGACGCGACGCCTCGACGTCACCATCTGCCGCCGAACGACGAACCAGCCGGTGATGGCGAGCGAGATGAGGAAGCAGGTGGTGCCGGAGCGCGAGAGCGTGAGAACGAGCGAGAGCGCCATCACCAGGACGGCGAGGCCCACGAGGACGACGCGGCTCGCATCGGCCGACGAGAACCAGAGGACGCGGTCGCGGAACGTCGGGCGCACGCCGCGCATGCCGCGCGCCACCAGGGAAGAGAAGTAGCCCATCGCCACCGGAAGCGCGAGCAGCATCCAGCCGGCGAAGTGATTCCTGTTCACGAACGGCCCGAACGGCAGTGTGTTCTTGTTGATCGTCTGCCAGAACCCGTAGATCTTCTTCGCCGGGTCGGGGTCGCGCGTGTAAAGCCCAGACTGGACGATCCCGACGAGCGCGAGCGCGAAAGCGACGAACACGAGCCCCGAAGCGAGCGACCGCACCGCGCGGTGACCGAGGCCGCGTGCCGCGCCAACGGCGAGAAGACCGAGCGCGCCCAGCGCGGCCAGGCCCAGCCACGTGCCGGCCGGCTGGATCGAGAGGGGGTGCGTGTAGCCCGGCGCGCCGCTCGACGCCGCCAGCTGATAGGCGAGGTCGTACCGGCGCAGAAAGCTGTCGGTGGCGGGGCTGACGTGCGCGATCGTCGCGGGCGCGAGCGGAATCAACTGAACCAGTCCCGCGAGCGCGACCAGCGACAGCCCGACGACGAGCGGCCACGCGACGGGGCGGCGAACGCGCGAGCCGGGCGCCCACAACCCGAGCGCCCCCAGCACCGCGGACGCCCAGAACAGCGGCGCGTAGGCCCAGTCGTAGGGCGCGCCGAACGCGAACGCGCCCCACGCGACGGCGAGCAGGAGGAGGAGGGAGTAGAAGGGAGGCACGGACGGATTGTACAGTCGAAAGTCGAGAGTCGAGAGTCCTCAGTCGAAAGTCGAGAGTCCAAAGTCCATAGTCGAGAGTCGAAAGTCGAGAGTCGGCCGGTCTTCAGAAGAAGAACTGCGAGACGGTCGCGCGGAGGGCCGGGATCGAGTTCGTCTGGTTGACGGCCGCGCGGAGGTTCGCGCCGCCCTCGAGGCCGCGGGTGTACCAGGCGCACAGGGCGCGGAGCTTGTTGATCACCCAGCGCTCGCGGCCGCGGGCGGAGGGGGCGCAAGCACGGAGGCTTGCGCCACCAGGATCCGGGTGGCTTGCGGCACGAGGGCCAGGGTGACGTGCGACACGAGGATCCGGCAGGCCCGCGTCGCACCCGGCCGCCGTGTGACGAAAGCCCGCGGGTTCGTTCACGCGCTCGTGCAGCAGCAGGTCGATGTACTCGAGCAGGAAGCGGCCGCGGTCGGCCATCGTCGCGACGGGCACGGGCCGGCCGGCCGCAGCGGCGGCAGCCTGCGCGAAGATCCACGGGTTGCGGAGCACGCCACGCCCGACGAGTATCCCGGCCACCTTCGACCCGCGCAGGCGGTCGAGCAGCTCCTCGGGCTCCACGCAGTCGCCGTTTCCGAACACGGGAATCGATACCGCCTCCGCCACCTGGTCGATCAGGTCCCAATCGGCGCGGCCGGCGTAGCTCTGCGCCGCCGTGCGGCCGTGCACGGCAATCGCCGCCGCGCCGGCGTCCTCGACGCGCCGCGCCAACTCCGGCGCATTCACCTCGTCGTGGTTCCACCCGGCCCGCATCTTCACGGTGACCGGAATCGAGACCGCCCGCGCCATCGCCCGCACGATGGCCGCCGCGTGATCCGGCTCGCGCATCAGCCGGCACCCGGCGTGGCCCTTCGCCACCTTCGGCACCGGGCAGCCCATGTTCACGTCAACCACGTCGGCGCCGATCTTCTCGACCACCTGCGCCGCCCGCGCCATCTTCTCGGGGTCGCCGCCGAAGATCTGCACGGATACGGGCCGCTCCTCCTCGGTGAACTCCGCGTACCCGAGCGTCCGATCGATCCCGCGCACCAGGCCCTCGCTGCTCACCATCTCGGTCACAACCAGCCCGCACCCGCCCTGCCGCTTCACGAGCCGGCGGAAGGCCGTGTCGGTCATGCCCGCCATGGGCGCCAGGCCGAAAGTCAAGAGTCGAAAGTCGAGAGTCAAGAGTCACCAGTCAAGAGTCGAGAGTCGAGAGTCGAACATCCTCGGTCGAGCGTCGAGAGTCGGCGTCGAGAGTCACAGAGTCGAAAGTCGAGTGCCGAGCGTCGAGTCGAGTGCCGCGCGTCGGATGTCGCGTGCCGCTAGCAGCGGTGCTTGCGGTCGGAGCGGAGGAGGTATCGGGTCAACCCCGTCAGCATTCGGGCGATCTCCTCGAGTTCGCGGTCGATCGCGACGCGGGCGGTGTCCAGGAGGTACCCTCGCGCAACGGCGACCTGAAGGTGCGCCCGCAGTTCGTTGGCCGATCCGCGTGAGATGAACAGGTAGCCCGCGAAAGCCCTGTCCGAGGCCTGCCCGTATCCTTCGGCGACGTTGGCGAGGACCGACTCCGCCGCACCATCGATCTGGCGCCGCAGCCGTTCATCCTTCGCCAGGTTTCCGGTCCGCGTGATCGCAGAAACGGCAGCAGCCAACTTGACGGCCCGCTGCCACACCTGCAGATCTTCAAGTCGAAAGCCCGCCATGCGGCAGAGCTTTGCACGAACAGCGCCAACTCGGCCCTGGCGCGCCGCTCTGGCTCGCGGCTCGGACTTTCGACTCTCGGACTTTCGACTTCTGACTTTCGACTGAGGACTCTCGACTCTCGACTCTTGACTCTCGACTGACTTAGAACTTGCGTATGTCCGCCGCGTCCACCGTCACCGCCACCGCCCGCCCGATGAGGTCCACCGACAAGACCAGCCGCGCGTGACGGTCCTTCTTCACCAGCAGGCCGGTGACGCCCTTCAGGGGGCCGTGGACCACTTCCACCCGGTCGCCCTCCTTGATGAACGGGCACGGGTCGTATTGCAGGCCGCTCGTGACCAGGCGGCGGATGCCCTCCACCTCGTCGTTCGGCACCTCGGCCAGCTTGCCGTCGAACGACACGATTGTCGCCACGCCGCTGCAGTTCAGGACGTGAAGCGAGTCGCGCGGGTCGAAGCGCGCGAAGCAGTAGCCGGGGAACAGGGGCCAGTCGACCTTCTTGCGGCGATCCTTCCAGCGGCTCCAGCGGGTGACGGTCGGGAGAAAGACCTCGACGCCCTTTCGTTCGAGTTGTTCGTGGACGGCCCTCTCGGCGCGCGAACGCGTCCACACCGCGAACCACGGGGAGACGGGGGTTTCGATCGTCACTGTGCGGCAGCGGCTGGCGGTCAGTCTTTCTTCGTCTCGTCCTTCTTGGTCGGCGCGGGCGTCGGGGGCTTCTGCACGGTCGGCGCGGCGGGCACCGCTTCCTCGGCCGTCTTCTCGTCGAACATCTTCTTCAGCTCGGCGTTCTTCCACTCGATGACGGCCTGGGCGCGCAGCTTCTGCATGTACTTGGCGAACTCCGCGGCCTGCCTGGTCTGCGCCACCTTGTTCCCGATCTCCTCGCGGACCTGCTCCCACGGCAGCACCTGCGCCGGGTTCAGCGTGTCCACCTTGAAGATCTGGTAGCCGCTCGACGTGCGAACGACGGGGGTGATGTCCCCCTGCTTCAGCGGCTCGAAGATCGCGCGCAGCGACGGCTCGAGGTCGGCCATGCTGATCGGCCCGATGAGGCCGCCGTTGGCCTTCGACGGGGCCTCCGACGACTCGGCCACCAGCTTCTCGAAGCTCTCTCCCGCCTTCGCCCGCGCCAGCAGCGCCGAGGCCTTCGCCTTCGCCATCTCGTCCTGCGCCACGTTGAGCGTCTGGCCCTTGCCGAGCGGCACCGACACCAGGATCTCGCGCAGCATCATCGTGGCCGGCGTGGTGAACTCGTTGCGGTGCGCCTCGTAGTACGCCTTCCCCTCCTCCTCGGAGATCGAAATCCGCCCCAGTACCTCGCTGCCCTGCACCTGCTGGATGATCATCGACTTCTCGAGGTTCTTCCGCAGTTCGGCCATCGTCATACCCTCGGACTTGAGCGCCGCCTGGAACTGCTCCTCGGTTTCGATCTTGTTCTCTTTCTTGATGTTGTCGAGGATCTGCTTGAACTTGTCGTCGGTCAGCTTGTAGCCCAGTTCCTTGCCGCGCTGCAGCAGCAGGATCTCGTCCACCGCGTCGACGATCACGGTCGGGGTGACTTCCGCCAGCGCCTTCGTGAGTTCGGCATTGCTCATCGTCTGCGGGTTCTCGCGCCGCTGCCGGAGCGCCGCCGATTGCCGCGTCTCGAGGTCCGTCTGCGTGACGATTTCGCCGTTGACCTTCACCAGCACCCGCTCGATGATTTCCGCCCGCAGGGCCGGAGCGGCGAGCGCGATGGCGGCCAGGAGGATGACGAGTCGCGGGGCGCGAACCAGTATCTTCATCGTAAATCCTGTGGAACCAGTATCTTAACACGAAGGATCCGGCCGTCGGAATCCCGTCACGCCGGCCCCAGCAAGGTGTCCAGAACGCCGCGAACGCGCGTCAGGACCCCGTTCGGCCCTCGCGGGTCTTCCTTCTCGGGGCGCAGGATGGCTTCCTTGCTGAAACCCGGGCGCACTTCGTTCTCGGTCGCCCTCGCCGTCCACCAGGATCGCGCCGCCGAGCCGAGCCGCCCTGGCACCACCCGCGCACCCGGCCGCGGGCGGGCGCCGGGCGCCGGCGGAACAGGCGTCCTCTCCACCAGCCCGGAGCGATTGGGCCCCCTGTGAGCCTTCGCCGGTGTCCAGTTGAGGTCCAGTTTCAGGCTCGATGGTGGCGCGAGCGTGATCTCGGGCCGCTCCTGGACGACCCGAAGCACCCGGTGCGGGTCAGGACCGCCCTGCCCCTTGAATGTAAAGACGACCACCGAGCCATGGCGGTCGATGGATTCGACGCCGAGCCGGTCGGCCTCGATCCGAATGCGGCCGTAGTCCACCAGGTTGAGCACCTCCGCCGGCATCGGCCCGTAACGATCCTGGATCTCGTCGACGATGCCGTCGAGCTCCGTGCCGGTGCGGGCGCCGGCGACGCGCCGATAGAGGGCGAGGCGCTGCGCCTGCTCGGGGACGTAGCCCTCGTCGATCCGCAGGTCGATGTTCAGGTTCACCGTGGCGCGGCTCTCGTCCTCGATCTCCTCGCCCTTCAGCTCGCGGACGGTCTGCTCGAGCAGCTTCGCGTACATCTCGAAGCCGATCGCCTCGATGTGGCCGCTCTGCTCGCCGCCGAGCAGGTTGCCCGCGCCGCGAATCTCGAGGTCGAGCGCGGCGACGCGGAAGCCGCTGCCGAGGTCCGAGAACTCGCGGATGGCCGCCAGCCGCTTGCGCGCAACCGGCGAGAGCGTGTTGCCCGGCGGAATCAGCAGGTAGGCGTAGGCCGGCCGGTCGGATCGGCCGACGCGCCCGCGCAGCTGGTAGAGTTGCGAGAGGCCGTAGCGATCCGCGCGGTTGATGACGATCGTGTTGACGTTCGGGATGTCGAGGCCGTTCTCGACGATCGTCGTCGCCAGCAGGATGTCGTACTTGCGCGCGACGAAATCGACCATCGCGCGCTCCAGCGCGTCCTCCGCCATCTGCCCGTGCCCCACCACCACCTTCGCCTCGGGCACGAGCCTCGTCAGCAGGCTGCCGATCGAGTAGATGGATTCGACGCGGTTGTGGACGAAGTACACCTGGCCGCCGCGCGCCAACTCGTTGCGGACCACGCGCGCGATGAGCGGCTGGTCGAAGCGGACGACGTTCGTCTGGATGGCGAGGCGGTCCTTGGGCGGCGTCTCGATCACGGACATGTCGCGGATGCCGACCAGCGACATGTTCAGCGTCCTGGGGATCGGCGTCGCCGTCATCGTGAGGACGTCCACCTTGCGGCGCATCTGTTTGATGCGCTCCTTGTGCGCCACGCCGAAGCGCTGCTCCTCGTCCACGACGAGCAGGCCGAGGTCCTTGAACACGACGTCCTTCGAGAGGAGGCGGTGCGTGCCGACGATCACTTCCACCTTGCCGTCGGCGAGGTCGGCGAGCGTCTGCTTGATCTCGCCCTTCGTGCGAAAGCGGCTGACCATGTCGATGCGGACCGGGAAGCCGGCGAACCGCTCGCGCAGGGTCTTGAGGTGCTGGAACGCGAGGACGGTGGTGGGCGCCAGGAACGCCGCCTGCTTGCCGTCCATCACCGCCTTGAAGGCGGCGCGCATCGCCACCTCGGTCTTGCCGTAGCCCACGTCGCCGCACAGCAGCCGGTCCATCGGCGTGGACGACTCCATGTCGGCCTTGATGTCGGCGATGGCCGCCTGCTGGTCTGGCGTCAGCTCGAAGGGGAACGAACCCTCGAACTCTTCCTGCCAGTGCGTGTCGGGCGAGAAGGCGTGGCCCGGAATGGCCTTGCGCGCGGCGTAGAGCTTCAGCAGCTCCTCGGCCATGTCGCGCATCGCCTTCTTGACGCGCGTCTTCGCCCGCTCCCAGGTGGTGCCGCCCAGGCGATCGAGCGGGGGCCGGCTGGCGCCGGTGTATTTCTGGAGGAGGTCGAGCCGCTCCACCGGCACATAGAGCTTGTCCTCGCCCGCGTAGCGCAGCTCGAGGAATTCCTGCGTCGTCTCGGCGTAGGGATCGGTGCCGATCTGCCGGAGGCCCACGAACCGCCCGATGCCGTGGTCCACGTGGACGACGAAGTCGCCGGCCTTGAGGTCGCGGAAGTCGGAGAGGAAGGCACGGGCAGCCGAGCGGCGGCGCTCGGATGGGCGGCGATCCTCCTCGAACACGTCCGTTTCGGCGAAGACCTGCAGCGCCGCGTCGGGCAGGCGGAACCCGCGCGACAGCGCCCCCGTGGCGACGAGCACGGCCGCCGCGTGGGCCATCTCGCCGCGCGCCTGGATGTTGTCGCGTTGCCGGGGATCGACGAAGACGGGAACGGCGATCAGGTCGTAGTCGCGCAGGACCTCGACGGTGCGCTCGGCGCGCCCGGGCGTGGCGGCGACGAACAGGACGGTCTCCCCGGCCCCCCGCGCGCGCTTGATCTCCTCTGCCCAGTCGGCGATCCTTCCGCGGAACTCGACCGCGGGCTGGCAGCGGTACCCGGCCCGCGGCTCCCGGCTTGCGGCTTGCGGCCCTGTCGCGACGTCACGCCGTCCCTCGTCCCCCGTCCCTCGTCCCTCCCCAATCGCCAGCTCCTCGAGGTGCGTCCCCAGGTCGAAGAGCGCCTGGACGTCGTCGAGCGAGACGAAGAGCTTCTCTGGCGGGGGCACGTCGGCGCCGCGCGCCACGGCGTCTCGGTAGCTGCCAGCCAGCTGTTCGAGCGACTGCCCGGCGCGGGCCCTCACGTCCTCCGGCTCGCAGACGAAGATCACCGGCCGCTCGATGAAGTCGAGAAGCGAGGCGGAGCGGTCGCCGGAGCAAACGGGCAGCCGGCCGTCTGCGGCTGGCGACTCGCGGCTTTCGACCTGCGGCGCCGTCGCGCTGTCTGCGTCGAGGCTTTCGGCCTTGCCTTCGTTCTCCCAGTCGAAGTCGTCGTCCTGGTCGGCGTCCTCGTCGGCGCGTTCGGCCGATTCGTCGGCGCCGGCATCGGGTGTATCGTCGAGGATCGCGGGCCTGAAGGCCCGCGCCACACCACCTTCGTGGCCTGTCTCGCCGTCGTCGCCCGGCGAAGGCGGAAACACCTCGCGCAACGGGACGATCGTGACGCCGTCCATCTCGCCGGTCGAACGCTGCGTGGCCGGGTCGAAGTGCCGGATCGATTCGATGGTGTCGCCGACGAAGTCGAGGCGGACGGGCTGCGCGCTGCCGGCCGGGAAGAGGTCGATGACGCCGCCGCGGACGCAGAACTCGCCGTGGGCGTCGACCGGATCCTGCCGCGTGAACCCGGCGTCGGCCAGCAGGGCCGCCAGCGCGTAGGGGTCGAACTCGCCGCCGGCCTTCAGGTCGACGGATGCAGACAGCAGTCGGCCCGCCGCGCTGACGCGCGGCAGGATTCCCGTTGCCGAAGCGACAATCACCCGCGCGCCGCCGGTCGCGGCGGCGTGCAGCGCCCTGGCGCGCGCGGACAGCACACCGAGGTGCGGCGCGAGGCCGCGATACGGATCGACCTCGTGCGAGGGGAACGGAAGCACCGCGTGCTGGACGGCAGACTCGGACAGGCCTTCGAGGGCGGACAGGAAGAACCGGATGTCGCCCGCGTACTGTTCGACGTCGGCGTCGGTCGGCACCAGCACGAGGATCGTCGCGCCCGTCGCGCCGGGCCTGGGCGAGGGCGCCTGGCTGTTCGCGGCGGCGGCAAGGAAGAGCGCCTGCGCCGCCGGCGAGAGCCCGGCGACCTTGGGCGCCCCGGGCGCCCCGAAGCCGGAACGGCCGATGGCGCTCTTGAGCAGCGCCTGGAGCGTGAGTGACGTTGACACGCGTGTAGTGGTCAGTGACTAGTGGTTAGTGGCTAGTCGTCCCGATCACGCATTGAAGCCGCCTGACTGACCAGCCACCAGCCACCAGCCACCAGCCACTAGCGGTGACCCCTGATCCTCTCAATGATACCGGTAGTCGAGAATCCCGGGGCGAACTCGATTCTGACGACCTTGCCGCCGCGCGCCTCGACCACGTCGCGGCCGATGATGCGGTCGGCGGCCCAGTCGGCGCCCTTCACGAGGACGTCCGGCTGGATCGCCGAGATGATCGCGTGCGGGTCGTCTTCGTCGAAGACCACGACCGCGTCGACGCATGCGAGGGCGGACAGGACTTCGGCGCGGTCCTGTTCGGAGTTGATCGGTCGCTCGGGCCCCTTGATCGCGCGGACCGACCGGTCCGAGTTGACGGCCACGACCAGCGCGTCGCCGTGCGCCCGCGCGTCGGTCAGGTAGCGCACGTGCCCAGGGTGCAGCAGGTCGAACACGCCGTTGGTGAAGACGACCCTCCGGCCGCCGGCGCGCACCCGCTCGGCCCACGAGACGGCGGTATCTCTGGTCAAAACAGGCATCAACACTCTATCAACTGTAGAACTGCCCAACCGCAGAACTGGCCAACTGCAGAACTGCCCAACCGTAGAACTGTGGAACTGCACGTTCTGGACAACCCGTTGCCCAGTCGCCCCGTTGCCCAGTTGCTCAGTTTCCCCGTTGCCCAGTTTCCCTGTTGCCCAGTTCCTCAGTTCTACGGTTTCTCAGTTCAGCTCTTCCGGTCCTTCGCCCCGATCCCCGCCGAGAACTCCCACGTGTGCGGCGGGCGGTAGATGCCGACGTCCTTCGCGCGCGACTTCACGCGGAAGCTGTAGAGCAGGCGATGGTAGTCGTAGGGGTAGCCGTCGGCGCGGTGCGCGGCGACGTCGAACTTGTAAGTGCCCTCCACCATGTCGAGGCTCTTTATGCGGAACCGCAGGCGTTGCTCGCCGCTGAACTCCGCGACCTCCAGTTCCTCGATGTCGGTGTTCGTGCCGTAGCAGCAGACGCCGTCGGCGTTGAAGATGCCGATGCCGAACACGACGTCCTCGACCGGCTCGTGGGAGCGAACCCGCATCTCGACCGTTGCAGGCTCGCCCGACCAGAACACCTGCTTCGGCAGCCCCTCGTCGCCGACGAGCCGCACGTCGGCGATCTCCACCTCGCGCGAGCCCCAACGGCCCTCGCTGGACTTGAACATGTCCGCCGGCGGCCCGGCGGCGGCGGCGGACGCGTTTGAGGCCGCGGCGGAGGTCGGCGCGGCCGCCGGCGCCGGGTGATCCGCCCGCTCTCGCGCGCGCGCGTCGCTCGCGGCCAGGTTCTGCTCCTCGGCCTTTGCCACGTCGGTGATGTAGGCCGACACCACGCGCCGGGGATCGCCTTCGCCGCGGATCCTCCCGCCGTCCAGCCACAGCACGTCGTCGCAGAACTTCTCGACGAGGTTGAGCGAGTGCGTGACCAGCAGGATCGTCTTGTTGCGGCGGCGGAACTCGGCGAACTTGTCGAGGCACTTGTGGGTGAAGGCCTCGTCGCCGACCGCCAGCACCTCGTCGATCAGCAGGACGTCGGGGTCCACGTTGATGGCGACCGCGAACCCGAGGCGCATGTACATGCCGGACGAGTAGGTCTTCACCGGCGCGTCGATGAAGTCGCGCAGTTCGGCGAACTCCACGATCTCGTCGAAGCGCCTGGCCACCTCGCGCTTGCTGAGGCCCAGCATGATGCCGTTGATGAAGACGTTCTCGCGCCCCGAGATCTCGGGGTGGAAGCCGGCGCCGAGCTCGATGAGCGCGGAGATTCGGCCCTCGACGGTCACCGTGCCCTCGGTCGGCTTGGTGATGCCGGCCACCATCTTGAGCATCGTGCTCTTGCCAGACCCGTTGCGCCCGATGATGCCGTAGGTCGATCCCTTCGGCACCTTGAACGACACGCCCCGCACGGCGGCGAACGTCTCGTCGGGCCGCAGGTCGCGCAGGACGGTGCCGCGAAGCAGCGCGCTCTTCAGCGTGGCGAACTGCCGCCGGTGCGCGAAGCGCCGGTAGATCTTGGTGGCGTTGGTGGCCTCGATCGCGGTGGTCATCAGACCTCCTCCGCGAAGGTGTCGCGCAGCCGGTCGAAGAGGAAGAAACCGAGCAGGAAGAGGCCCACCGACGCCGCGCCGAGCGCCAGCAGCCACTTCCAGTGGCCGAACGGCCCCGGGTAGAACAGCAGCTCCTGGTACGAGACCGCGAGGTGCGTGAACGGGTTCATGTTGATCAGCGTCTTGCCGATCGGCATCGTGTCGAACAGCGACATGTCGTAGATGATCGGCGTCGCGAAGAACCAGAAGGTCATCAGGTTGCCCAGGATGTCCTTGATGTCGCGAAAGTGCACCGTCATCGACGACACGATGAGCGCGACGGCGGTGGTGAACACCAGCTGGACCAGCACCACCACGGGAAGCCAGACCAGGTCGAGCCAGTCGGGCACCACGTGGTTGTAGGCCATGAAGCCGAACAGGATGGGCAGGCCGAGGAGGAAGTGCACCATGTTCGACAGGACGGTGACGATCGGCAGCACCTCGGCCGGGAACAGCACCTTCTTGATCAGGTTGCCGCCGGAGATGAGCACGCCGGACGACTCCAGCACCGACGAGGAGAACCAGGTCCACGGGAGGATGCCGCAGAAGAGAAAGATCGAATACGGCTGCATCTTCCCGCGGTTCGGCAGGACCACCGAGAAGACGAACGAATAGACGAGGAGCAGCAGCAGCGGGTTGATGAACGACCAGAAGAAGCCGAGCACCGACCCGCGGTAGCGCGCCTTCAGCTCGCGGGCCACCAGGCTCTGGATCAGCGGGCGGTAGCGGAGCAGCCGGGAGAGGTTATGAAACATGGGGCCGCCGGTCGAGGGGTGCGGGCCGCGAGCCGGTCATGGCCGCACCAGGATTACCGTGATGTTGTCCGGCCCCCCCGCCAGGTTCGCCGCGTGCACCAGCGCGTCGCAGACCGTGCCGCTCGCGCCCGCGCGCGTCGCCTCCGGGGCGTCCTGCGCGAGGATCGCCGCTATCTGGGCGTCGGTGAGCACGCCGGACAGCCCGTCGCTGCACAGCAGGAGCGCGTCGCCGGGGGCGAGCGGGGCCCACCCGAAGTCGGGCAGCGGCTCGGCGCCGCCGGTCAGCGCGCGCGTCAGCAGGTGTCGCCGGGGGTGCCGCCTGGCGTCCGCTTCCGACATCGCGCCCGCACGCACCTGCTCCTCGACCCACGAGTGGTCGCACGTCAAGCGGTCCAGCTTCGCGCCGCGCCATCGATACACCCGGCTGTCGCCCACGTGCGCGATCGTGGCGCCGCGCACCGGCTGGTGCACGCCGTTCGCGTCCGATTCGAGCAGCACCGCGGCGATGGTCGTCGCCATCCCCTGCCGTCCGCGCGAGGCCTCGATCTCGGTTCGGATGCGGGCGTTGGCCCGGTGGAACGCCCAGTTCAGCCGGTTGCCGTCGACACCGAGCGCGGGTTGATAGTCGAACGGCCAGGCGGTCGCCTGGCTCCACCCGCGCGTCTCGGCGATGGTCTGCTCGACCGTTTCGGTCACGACGCGCGACGCGACCTCGCCCGCCTCGTAGCCGCCGACGCCGTCAGCGACCGCGAAGAGCCCGAGGTCGGGGCGCGCGCAGTAGCTGTCCTCGTTGGTCTCGCGGCGGACGCCCGTGTGGCTGGCCGCGGTGTAGAAGAGAGGCAGATGACACCTATGCCCGGGTTCGCGCGCGCGTCGCCACGTTCAAGCGCGTCATCGCCCTGAGCACGGCCAGGCGGGCGCGGTCGAGATCGATGTCGCGCGCCCGGGACGTGAGGCGCTGTTCGCCGCGCTGGAGCGCCGCCTTGGCGCGGTCCACGTCGATCTCCTCCGGCTTCTCCGCCGTCCGCGCGAGGACGATCACGCGCTCGGGCATCACTTCGACGACGCCGGTGCCGATCGAGAGGTAGACCTTCTCGGCGGCCTTGCGGTACCAGAACTGCCCCACCGCCAGGAGGGCGAGCATCGGCGTGTGCCCGGGCAGCACGCCGAAGTAGCCGTCGGTGCTCGGAACCTCGACCTCGTCCACGTTCTCGTGGACGATCGCGCGGTCGGGCGTGACGATCTCGAGGGCGAGGTGCTCGGGGAGTGCCATGTCCTAGCTCGCCTTCATCTGCTGGGCCTTGTCCACCGCCTCTTCGATCGTGCCGACCATGTAGAACGCCTGCTCCGGCAGCGCGTCGTGCTGGCCCTCGATGATCTCCTTGAACCCGCGGATCGTGTCGGCGACGGCCACGTACTTGCCCGGCGTGCCGGTGAACTGCTCCGCGACGGAGAACGGCTGCGAGAGGAAGCGCTCGATCTTGCGCGCCCTCGCCACCGCCAGCTTGTCGTCTTCCGACAGTTCGTCGATGCCGAGGATCGCGATGATGTCCTGGAGGTCCTTGTAGCGCTGCAGCACCTGCTTCACCTGCCGCGCCACGTTGTAGTGCTCCTCGCCGACGATGTGCGGGTCGAGGATGCGCGACGAGGACGCGAGCGGGTCGACGGCCGGGTAGATGCCGCGATCCACGATCGCGCGCGACAGGTTCGTGGTGGCGTCGAGGTGCGCGAACGTGGTGGCCGGCGCCGGGTCGGTGTAGTCGTCGGCCGGCACGTAGATCGCCTGCACCGAGGTGATCGACCCCTTCTTCGTGGAGGTGATCCGCTCCTGCAGCTCGCCCATCTCGGTGAGCAGCGTGGGCTGGTAGCCGACGGCCGACGGCATGCGGCCGAGCAGCGCGGACACTTCCGAGCCGGCCTGCGTGAAGCGGAAGATGTTGTCGATGAACAGCAGCACGTCCTTGCCTTCCGCGTCGCGGAAGTACTCCGCCTCGGTCAGCGCGCTCAGGCCGACCCGCAGGCGCGCGCCCGGCGGCTCGGTCATCTGTCCGTAGACCAGCGTGCAGCGCGACTTGCTCGGGTCGCCCGCCACGATGACGCCGCTCTCCTGGAACTCGGTCCAGAGGTCGTTGCCCTCGCGGGTGCGTTCGCCGACGCCGCCGAACACCGACACGCCGCCGTGCTTCAGGGCGATGTTGTGGATCAGTTCCTGGATGATGACCGTCTTGCCGACGCCGGCGCCGCCGAACAGGCCGATCTTGCCGCCCTTGAGGTACGGCTCGATCAGGTCGATGACCTTGATGCCCGTCTCGAACATCACCAGCTGCGTGGACTGGTCCTCGAGCGTCGGCGCGGGGCGATGGATCTGCCAGCGTTCCGCGGCGTTGACCGGCCGGTCCGGGAAGTCGACGGGCCGGCCGAGGACGTTGAGCACGCGGCCGAGCGTCTCGGGGCCGACCGGGACCGAGATCCCGGTGCCGAGGTCGATGGCCGTCATCCCCCGCTGCATGCCGTCGGTCGGCTCCATGGCGACCGTGCGGACGCGGTTCTCGCCGAGGTGCTGCTCGACCTCGAGGATGACGTCGATCGGGGTGCCGCCGTCGCCGCTGTCGGAGGCCACGCGCACGGCGTTGTAGATCGCGGGCAGGTGGCCGCCCTCGAACTCGATGTCCACGACCGGGCCGATGATCGACACGACCCTGCCGGAGCGCTGCGTCGTTGTTTGTTCCATAGTTCAGTCCGATGTAGGGCGGCCCTTCAGGGCCGCCGCGAACGCGGGCCTGAAGGCCCGCGCTACAGGGCTTCGGCCCCGGAGACCACCTCGATGATCTCCCGCGTGATCGCCGCCTGCCGCACCTTGTTCATCGTCAGGGTGAGCGTGTCGATCACTTCCGCCGAATTCTTCGTCGCGTTGTCCATCGCCACCATCTGCGCGGCGTTCTGCGCCGCCGCCGACTCGAGCAGCGCCGTGTAGATGTCGTAGTGCACGAGGCGCGGCAGCATGTCGTCGAAGATGGCCTGCGCCGCCGGCTCGTAGAGATACTCCACGGTGGCCGTCTGGTCGTCCGGCTCGAACTCGGCCTTCGTCAGCGGCAGCAGGCGCCGAATCACGATCCGCTGCTGCAGGACGGACTTGAACTCGTTGTACGCCAGGCACACCTCGTCCGCCTCGCGCGTGGTGAAGGCGGTGATGACCTCGTTGCCGATCGCCTGCGCGTGCTCGAACAGCGGCTTCCGGGTGAAGTTCACCATCTCGAAGCGCATCGGATAGCCGCGGCGCGCGAAGTAGTCGCGGCCGCGGCGGCCGACGACGCCGAGCGTGATCGCCTCGCTGGCGTGCTCGACGATGTGGTTCGAGGCCGCGCGGATGATGTTGGCATTGAAGCTGCCGCACATCCCCTTGTCCGCCGTCATCACGATCATCAGCACCTGGCGGTTGTCGGCCAGCTCGGGCTGCGCGAGCAGGGGGTGCGCCGACGGGTCGACGCGGGCGGCGACGTTCGACAGGACGCGGTCGATCTGGCGCGCCATCGGGCGCGCGTTGAGGATCCGCTCCTGCGACCGACGCAGGTTCGCCGCGGCCACCATCTTCATGGCCTTGGTGATCTGCTGCGTCGACTTGACGGCGCGAATCCGGCGCCGGATATCGATTAGTGACGGCATCTTCGATGATTACACTCAATGCACAATGCAAAATGTAAAATGCAAAACCCGGCACGCGTGACCGCGCGACTCGCATTCACATCTGCGCATGGTGCATTGTGCATTGTGCATTGACTGCGTCAGAACCCGTCACGCCGTCTTCCGCGCCGCCAGGAACTGCGCGCCGAACTCCTTCAGCGCGGCGTCGATCTCCGCCTTCAGCTCGTCGCTGATCGCCTTCTTCTCGCGAAGGGCGCCGAGGATGCCCTGGCGCCGCGTCTCGACGAACCGGAACAGCTCGGTCTCGTACGCCGGCGCGTCGGCCACGTCGACCGGATCGAGATACCCGTTGGTGCCGGCGTAGATGATCAACACCTGCTTCTCGACGGCAATCGGCTGGTACTGCGCCTGCTTGAGGATCTCCATCAGCCGGCGGCCGCGGTTCAGCTGGTCCTGCGTCGCCTTGTCGAGGTCGCTCGCAAACTGCGCGAACGCCGCCAGATCGCGGTACTGGGCCAGGTCGAGGCGCAGGCGGCCGGCCACCTGGCGCATCGCCTTCACCTGCGCGGAGCCCCCGACGCGGGACACCGAGAGGCCGACGTTGATCGCGGGCCGCTGGCCCTGGTTGAACAGGTCGCTCTCCAGGAAGATCTGGCCGTCGGTGATCGAGATGACGTTCGTCGGGATGTACGCCGACAGGTCGCCCGCCTGGGTCTCGATGATCGGCAGGGCGGTGAGCGATCCGCCGCCCTTCTCCTTGTTCATCTTGGCCGCGCGTTCGAGCAGGCGCGAGTGCAGGTAGAAGACGTCGCCCGGGTACGCCTCGCGGCCAGGCGGGCGGCGCAGCAGCAGCGAGATCTCGCGGTAGGCCTGCGCGTGCTTCGAGAGGTCGTCGTAGACGCACAGCGCGTGGCGGCCGCTGTCGCGGAAGTACTCGCCCATCGCGCACGCGGCGTACGGCGCGATGTAGAGCATCGGCGCCGGGTCGGCCGCGGCGGCGGCGACGATGATGGAGAACTCGAGCGCGCCCGCCTCTTCCAGCGTCTTCACGACGTGGGCGATCGTGGACGTCTTCTGCCCGATCGCGTTGTAGATGCAGACGACGTTCTGGCCCTTCTGGTTGATGATCGTGTCGATCGCGATCGCCGTCTTGCCCGTCTGGCGGTCGCCGATGATCAGCTCGCGCTGGCCCCGGCCGATCGGGATCATCGAGTCGATCGCCTTCAGGCCGGTCTGCACCGGTTCGCGCACCCCCTGGCGGTCCACGACGCCGGGCGCGATGCGCTCGATGGGCGAGAACTGCTTGGTGCCAATCGGCCCCTTGCCGTCGAGCGGCTGCCCGAGCGGATTGACGACGCGCCCCAGGAGTTCCTCGCCGACCGGCACCGAGATGATGCGGCCCGTGCGCTTCACCGGGTCGCCTTCCTTGATCTCGCGGTACTCGCCCAGCAGCACGGTGCCGACGCTGTCCTCCTCGAGGTTCAGCGCGATGCCGAACAAGCCGTGCGGGAACTCGATCATCTCCCCCGCCATCGTCCGCTCGATGCCGTGGACGCGCGCGATGCCGTCGCCGATGGACACGACCGTGCCCACCTCGGCGACGTCCACGTCCACCGCGTAGCTGCCGATCTGGTCGCGGATGATCTTGGAGATTTCTTCGGCTTTGATGTCCATATGTGCCTGGCGACGTGACGCCTCACACCCATCGAATTCAGCCGGCATCAGGCGTCGCTTTGCTGGCCGGCCGTGTTTCGGGCCCTGCGCTCGCGCGCAGGGCGTCAGGTCGTGCTGGTCAACGCGTCCTTCATCTTCTCGAGCTGGCGCTTCACGCTGCCGTCGTAGACCACGCTGCCGATCCGGGTCACGACGCCGCCGATCAGGTTGGCGTCCACGCGCGCGGTCATCGAGACGGTGCGCCCGGTGCGCTCGGCGATCGCGCGCTCGATCGCCTGCGCGGCGCCGGCCGGCAGCGGCACGGCGCTGGCGACCTCGGCCTGGACCACGTTCATGAAGTCCATCAGGCGGCGGCGGTACTCGGCGTGGAGCTCCGGCAGCAGCACCAGGCGGTCGCGGCCGGCGAGCAGCGCGAGCAGTTTTCCGAGGACCGGGTCGATCTCGATCCGCGCGAGCAGCTCCGCGAGGAGCGCCGACTTGCGCTGGACCGGGACGGCCGGGTTCACGAGGGCTCGTTCGAGGGCGGGGGTGCCGTGCACCAGCGAGACGAATGCCTCGAGGTCGCGGTCGACCGCCTGCGGATCGCCCTCTTTCCGGCTCACATCGAGCAGCGCCCGTGCGTAGCGGGCGGCAGAACTCCGGTTGGTCACTTGCGCCTCTCTGCAGCTGGCGGCCGACGGCCCGCGACTTGCGGCCGGGTCACGCGCGTCTCGCCGTCAGTGTCGAACCTGGGCGACGTACCTCTCCACGAGCCGGACGTGGTCCGTGTCCGTGATGGTGCGCTTCACGCGCTCCGTGGCGACGGACACCGCCAGCTCGCCGGCACGTTTCTTCAGGTCGCGTTCGGCGATACGCAGCTGCATGTCGATCTCGCGCTTTGCGTGGTCGAGCAGGCGCCGGCGCTCCGACTCGGCGAGCGCGTGGATGCGGGCCTCTTCGGCCGCGATTTCCTCGGCGCCACGGCGCTTGAGCGCCTCGATCTCACCGGGCAGCGCCTGCATCTTCGCCTCGATCTGCTCGACCTGCGCGGCCGCTTCCCTCTTCAACGCCGCGGCCGTGGTCAGCTCGCTGCGGACGGTCACGCCCCGCTGTTCGAGGAACCCCATCAACGGCGACCGCAGCAGGTAGAACAGTCCGCCGGCCAGGATCGCGAAATTGAACAGCCGTGCAACAGACGCCCAGGGCGATTCGGCGTTCTCGCCCTCGCCTTCCGCCTCGCCGTGAACCGGATTCTGGCCGGACTCTTCAGCCTGCCCCGCGGGCGCGGCGGCGTGGGCGGGCGGCTCGCCGGCCGCGACCGGCGCGGGTTGATTCGCGGGCTCCGCCTGCTGCGATGCCGCGAACACGACGGCGGCGCACGCCAGGCACGCAACCGCGACGACGATCGCGCGGGCTGCCGCTGCGACGCGCCGCGCGGGAGCCGGGGGGGGCGGGAAGAGGGTGCGGGTGCGGATCAACGGGTCACGACGCTTTCCGGCCGAGCACGCGTTCGACGATGGCCTCGCCGAGAGCATCGGCCTCCTTCTCGAGCTGCGCCCGCGCCTCGGAGGCCTGGCCCTCGAGGCGCGCGCTCGCGTCCGCCACCTGCGCGTCCACTTCCTGGCGTGTCCGCGCCATGACCGCGGCGCGCTTCTCGTTGGCCAGACGACGGTTCTCGTCCATCTCGCGGTAGACCTCGGCCTGCGCGGCCTTGGTGCGCTGTTCGAATTCGGTCGCGGCCTGGCGGGCGCGCTCCGCGGAGGCCTGGGCCATTTCCTGCGCCGAGCGGATGGCCGCCTCGCGCTCCCGCATCACGCGGCCGACCGGGCGAAAGAGCCCGCGGTCGAGCACGAACGCCACCACCAGGACGATGAAGACGACCCAGAACACCGCGAGACTCGGGAGCACCTGTTCCCTCCCACCGGCGGGGCAACGGCCCCGCGCGCCCACTCGAGGCTGGCCAGGGCCAAGCTACGCAAAAACATCAATTTATACCATGAGCGGAGAAGCGAAGGAAAGACGGACACGCCGGCAGCCCAGCCGGCCGCGGCCGCCACCGATCGGGTGGGAGCGACACGGGGTAGAATGACGCCCTCAGGTCCGTGAGCCGAATCGTATGCCAACTGACGCTTGCGCTCGGAAAGGGATCATCCTGGCCGGCGGGGCCGGAACCCGGCTGCACCCGGCGACGCTCGCCGTCTCGAAGCAGCTGCTTCCCGTCTACGACAAGCCGATGATCTATTACCCGCTCAGCACGCTGATGCTGGCGGGCATCCGCGAGATCCTGGTGATTTCGACGCCGCAGGACACGCCGCGCTTCCAGCAGTTGCTGGGGGACGGGTCCCGCTGGGGGATCTCGCTCGCCTACAAGGTGCAGCCGTCGCCGGACGGGCTCGCGCAGGCGTTCCTGATCGGCGCGGAGTTCCTGGGCGGCGCGCCGGCGGCGCTCGTACTCGGAGACAACATCTTCTATGGGGCGAACCTGCAGGATCGCCTCGTCGAGGCGTCATCGCGCCAGGAGGGCGCGACGGTGTTCGCGTATCACGTCGAGGACCCGCAGCGCTACGGGGTGGTGGCGTTCGACGACACCGGCCGCGCGACGTCGATCGACGAGAAGCCGGCGCACCCCAAGTCGCATTACGCGGTGACTGGGCTGTATTTCTACGATGGCAGCGTGGTCGCGCGGGCGGCGTGCCTCCGGCCTTCGGCGCGCGGAGAGCTCGAGATCACCGATCTCAATCGGCTGTACCTGGACGCCGGGGCCCTGGCGGTTCAGACGCTCGGGCGCGGCTTCGCCTGGCTGGATACCGGCACGCACGAGTCGCTCCTCGAGGCGGGGCAGTTCATCCAGACGATCGAGCGGCGGCAAGGCCTGAAGATCGGGTGCGTGGAGGAAGTGGCTTACCGGCAGGGATTCATCGACCGGGAGCAACTGCTGCGGTTGGCCGGCGAGTTGAAGAAGAGCGATTACGGGCGGTACTCTGGAGACGGTTGTTCGAGAGGGCACGCTAGCTTGAGCTTCGGACCTTTGTTCGCCCTCGAGTCCGCCGCGACGAGTGGCGGTCGCGGACGTTTATCGCAGACAGTTAGATGACGCGCGCGATTCTGGCTCCGCTCGGTCGCTCGGTGGCCGAGGGTCGTGACGCTGGCACGGGCGGTCGCTCTGGCGTCGCTGGCAGCAGTTGGGTGTGCACCGGTCATCGGGCTGCTCGCGGCCAACGTGCCGACGACTGGGCGAGCCATCGTTGCGGCCGTCGCGATCCTCGCCCTGGCCCGGCCGCAGGTCGCGCTCCTGGTGGTTGCGGCATCCGTGCCACTTGGAGGCGTGCTCGGCACGTTGCTCGACATGCCGCACGGCCTGACCGAGCCGCTCGTGCTGGCTTTCCTCGGGGGCTGGCTGGGACGCGAGGCGATCGGGCCCACGACCCAGCTTTCCCAGGCGGTCCGCAGGATTCTCACTCCCGTCATCCTGTTGGCGACCGTGGTCGGCGCGTCCGCTGCCGTCGGCCTGGCAGCCCAGCAACCGTTCGTCGCATACCCTCTGGAGTTCCTCCGCGAGTTGGTGTCCTTCTTGTGGTCCGGCTACTTCGCGGATCCCAATCGCTTCCCGGCGCTGACCGCCGCGTTGCGCTTCCTGGAAGGGCTGGGGCTCTTCGCCGCGGCCGTGGTTCTGACGCAGGCGTCGGCTGGCTTGGCCATGGCCGTGGCGCGCGTGACGGTTGCGGGCGCGACAGGGGTGGCTGCGCTGTCCTTGAACAGGCTGGCCGAGGTGGTGGTCCGCGGCGGTGGCACGTGGCAAACCCTCGCTCACCACCTGGTCACGATTCGGATCAGCGTGGCTTTTCTGGACGTCAATGCAGCCGGCTCTTACTTCGCGATGGCTGCAGTTCTGGCCGTCGGGCTCGGAATCGGAGCGTCGCGGCGTCGATGGGGGTGGATGGTTGCTGCGTCCCTGCTGGCCGCAGCCCTGTGGTTGACCGGTTCACGGGCGGCGCTGTTCGCGGTCCTGATCGCCGGCGCAGGAATGCTGGTGGTCACATACCGTGCACGCGAGTCGCGTCGAGGAAAGAGCCTCAAGGTCGTGACCCTTGTCGCGCTGCTGCTGATTGGGGTCGCCGCTATTCCGTTTGCGGTCTACGACCCGGACCGCGCAGGCATGGGCCTGGCGATGAAGATTCGGTGGCATCTCGTGCGGGCGGCATTGGCTATGGCAGCCTCGCAACCGGTGTTCGGGGTTGGTATCGGTGGTTTCAAGGCGCTGTCAGGCGGGTTCTTCGGTCCTGAACTGCTCCGCTACCTGCCCTCCGAGAATGCCCACAACTATTTCCTGCAGGTCCTCGCGGAGCTCGGGGTTGCCGGTTTTGGTCCTTTTGTCTTGATTCTAGGGGGCGTGGGGAGACACCTCTGGTCGGGTGCGACCGGCAAACCGATCAACTGGGCCTTCCTCGGTGGGGCCGGCGGTCTTCTGGCGTTCGTGGTCACGTGGTTGGCCGGCCATCCGCTCCTCATCACCGAAGTCTCGTGCGCGTTCTGGATCTTCCTGGGTAGCTGCGCTGGTCTGGCCGGTGTTCCTCGGCAGCCCGGCACCGTGGCACCCGCCACGGCTTCGCCCTGGCGGCCCCTCCTGCCGGCCGCGTTCGTTATGATTGTCGCCCTGACGCTGCCCAGCAGGGTGACGGCGGCTCTGGCGGGCGCGAACCTCGAAGGGGCGGCCATCGGCTGTTCCGCGTGGCAGTCGGACGAGACCGGCGGGAAGTTCCGGTGGCTCGTGGCGCAGCGAGCGCAGTTCTTCGTGCCGGCAGATGCCTCGGGCGTCCGAGTGCCGTTCCGGTTGGCGGCAGCGGATCCCGACGCGACTGTCCTTGTCACCGTCTATCTCGACGGTCGGCTGACCGCCCGGATGCGCCTCGCCGCCGGCACGTGGCGCACCTTCGCCCTGGTCCTCCCAGGCCAGCCAGACACGCGTTTTCACCGGGTCGAGGTGGAGGTCGGCGAGTGGCACGCGGCACGCCCCCCGACACAGGACGCACCTGGCGCCATCGTCGAGGGCGTGCAGGTCGGGAAGCCGGCACTGACGTCGAGACGCTCCCGATGACGCACAGCTCAAGGGTAGGCGCGGAAGTGTGGTATAGAATCGTTCGGTTGAGTGGAGGCCTTGTCAATGAGCGGAACCTCGGATGGACGTTCACCCATAACGGCGCGTGACGATGACGCCCTCGGCGAGGTTGACGATTCGATCTCGCTGAAGCCGTACTTCCAGATTCTCATGGGTTACCGCCGCGTCATCGGCGGCGCCGTGGCCGGCGTCGCGGTGCTGTTTCTGGTGGGGCTGCTCGGGGTGATGCTTCTCTCGCCGGTCGAGAGGGTCGGATCGATCCAGTTCCGGCTGCTGTTCGACGGCGCGGCCAAGGGCAAGTTCCCCAACGACGTGCCATTCAGCGTTTCCGAGATCGTCGACGCGCCGGTGTTGACGGAGGTCTTTCGGATCAACGAGCTGCAGCGCTTCGGGAAATACGACGCGTTCAAGGACTCGGTGTTCGTCCAGCAGTCGAACCCGGACCTGGATCTGCTCGCATACGAGTATCAAGGCCTCCTCGCGGATACCAAGCTGACTCCCGTTGATCGCGCGCGCATCCAGGACGAGTTCAAGAAGAAGAGCGAAGCGATGGTAGACCCGTCCTACTCCATCAGCATGCGCCGAAACGAGCGCCTGAGGACGATGCCGCCCGAATTGATGGAGAAGGTCCTCACGGACACCCTCAACACCTGGGCGAAGCAGGCCGACGAGCGGCGTGGCGCCAACAAGTACAACGTGGCAGTCCTGTCCGCGAGCCTCCTCCAGAAGGACATCCTCGAGCGTGAAGACTACCTGGTGGCGATCGATATCCTGCGGTCCAAGGCGAACCGCGTGCTCGAGACCCTCAACGAAATCGCCAAGCTGCCGGGCGCCAAGATCATCCGCGTGGGGCAGGAGGGCGTGACGCTGGCTGACGTGAGGGCGAACCTCGAGGAGGTCGTTCGGTTCAAACTCGAGCCGCTGCTCGGCTTGATTCGTTCGCAGGGGATCACGAAGAACAGCCGGAGCCTGGCGTTGTACGCCGGCAACCAGCTGTTCCAGCTGCGACTGGAAAGACAGGAATCTGCGGACGTCGTGCAGGCGCTGCAAACGTCCTTGCGGGACTACGGCGGCGCGGGCGCAACGGCGGGTGAGGCCAGGCCGGGGGCGGGCGGAACCACGACAGGAGGCGGCGGGCAGGCTTTGATGCCGCAGATCGATCAGTCGTTTCTCGACCGGATCATGAACCTGTCGACGGCGAAAGACGACGCCGAGTACCGGCGGAAGCTGACCGACCGGCTCATCGAGGAGAGCGTGAAGATGGCAGCCCGGAGCCGCGAGGCCGCCTACTACGAGGACTTGGTGAAAGAGGTCCAAGGCACCAGCCCTCGGATGGCCGGTTCCCCGGAAGCTGTGTTGCTGATCAAGACGAAATCGGCGGAAGCCTTCGCCGACATCGACCGGGGCGTGACACAGACAGCGGCCATCTACCGCGAACTCTCGGCGCTGAACCTCAGTCCTTCGACAGTGCTGTTCTCGGTGACCCGGCCATTCTCGCTGAAGACGGCGTGGTCGCTGACCGTGAGAACCGTCGTCGTGTACTTCCTGCTGTCGATGATGCTGACGCTGGTCGTGGTGCCAGTGAGTTGCCTGGCTCATCACGCGCTCAGGAAGGGTGCGTAGAAAGGACGTGAGCGGCGAGGCGCCGCGTTCCGAGGAGGAGCGGGGCCGCGGCCATCGAGCGCCTGCGGGCGCTCGGGTATATCAGGTAGGAGTCAGGAGGCGAGCCTGCCGCGAGGCGCGGAGGCGGGGGGGATGGCCGCGCGTTCCCTGAGGGCGACGCCGAGCCAAAGGCCGACGGCAAGCAGCGTGATCAGCACGAGCCCAGCCGTCGATGCCGCCTCGGCGCCGGACACTCCCGCAATACCGACCACCGCGCCAACGGCCGCCAGGGCGGCGTAGAGCACGGTGACATTCCGGTGCGACATCCCCGCGAGAACGAGGCGCTGATAGAGATGGCCCCGGTGGGCGGCAAAGACGTTCTCGCCACGTGTGAGGCGCCGGAAGAACGTGAAGGTGGCGTCGAAGACGAACGGCCAGACGAAAAGGACACCGGCCGCGACCCCTTCCGGAGAACGCGGCGCCACGCAGACGGCAAGCGCGGCTAGCATGAACCCGAGGAAGCCGCTAGCCACATCGCCCATGAAGATCGAGGCGGGCGACCAGTTGAAGAAGAGAAATCCGAGGTTCGTGGAAGCGATGACCGCTCCGGCGAGCGCGACGAACGGGCTCTGCACCACGTATCCCGCCCCGACCCATCCGAGTCCGGCGACCAACCCCTGGCTGCCTGCGAGACCGTCGATGCCGTCCATGAAGTTGTAGGCATTCGTCAAGCCGACCACCCACAGCATGGTGAGGGGCAGGGCGGCCACTCCGGCGTCGAGGCGACCGAGTGCGGGCCACGCGATGTGCCGGCACGGGCCGAGCGCCAGCGCGAGGACGGTGGCGGCGGAGATGTGAGCCACGAACTTGGCACCTGCGGGCAGCCCCCGGATGTCGTCGGCGAGACCGATGGCTGCGATCAGCAGCGCCAATCCCGCCAGCCAGGCGGCCGCGATCCGGTCCGCTGGCACCGCGACGCCGAGGACAACAAGCACCAGGCACACGGGGATCACGATCCCGATCCCGCCACCGCGGGGCGTCGGTTGCTGATGAAGGCTGCGCTCGTTCGGGTGGTCCAGCACCATGACGCGCCGGGCCCAGCGTCGGGCGGCCACAACCAGTCCGAGCGATCCGAAGAAGCCGAATGCCGCCGCCATCGCGAGTTCGGTCAGCAAGGGGGCTCACTCTTGCTGGCAGAGTATCGGCGTTGGGCGACGAGAGTTGCGATCGTCTCCTTCCAGCCAGCCTCCAGACCCATCGAAGGCGAGAAGCCGAGAACCCGCTGCATGCGCGAACCGTCCACCGCGACATCCTCGGTGTATTTCTCGACGAGTTCTCGGTTCACCGGCGGCCGCAACCCGAGCATCCCAAACGTACCTTCGCAGAGGCGAGCGGCCGAGCGCGCAGCTCCGATGGGAAGATGGAACCGGGGATCACGACGACCCGCTGCGCGGTAGATTGCACTGATGATCTCGGCGAGCGAATGGACCCCGCCGTCCGTGACGTTGAAGAGCGAGCCTGCGGCGTTCGGGTGATCGGCGGCGAGGATCACCGCGCGGGCCAGGTCGGTCTCGTGCACGAGGGTTCGGCGGTTGAGGCCGGCGCCGATCGGTACGAAGCGGTGGCGGAGGACGCTGTCCGCGAGCCGTCGGTAGTTGCCCGTCACTCGCGGCCCATATACCGCAGCAGCGCGCAGAACGGTCCCGACGGCACGGCCGCCTGAGCGCGCGGAGAGGACGACCTGCTCGGCGGCCAGCTTGGTCCGGGCGTAGGCGGTCTCCGGCGACGGAGGCGTGTCCTCGTCCATCAAGCGCCCCGACGAGGGACCGTAGACGGCGATGGTGCTGAGGAAGACGACGCGGCGGACGCCGGAATCTACCGCTGCGCGAAGCACGTTCTCAGTGCCGCCGACATTGACACGCTCGAACTCCTGTTCCAGGCCCGGGCGACTGTCGAACTGGTGGAGGAGGGCGGCAAGGTGCACGACGGTTTCGACACCGTCGAGGGCCGCACGGACCCCTGCGGCGTCACAGATGTCGCCGATCCGGATGTCCACGTCCGCCGGCACAACGTCCGGCTCCGGCTCGTCGAGGGCGAGCGCGCGCACGGCGTAGCCGGCCTTCAGCGCGGCGCGCACCACGGCGGGGCCGAGCGCGCCGGTCGCGCCGGTGACGAGGACCAGCCGTTCAGACACTGGCGTGTTCCCGAAGGTGGCGACGCCCGACGAGTTCTCCTATGAGGGCGGCGTACTGCCCGCTCACGACGCGGCGCGAGTAGTGGGCCAGCACGTGTGACCGCCCGGCCGCTCCCATCGCCGTGCACGCCTCGGGGCTGTGCTTCGCCTGTTTGACGGCACTGGCCAGCGCATCCGCTGAGCCAGGCTCGGCAACCACCCCGCAGCGCGACGCCTTCACCAACTCAGCCAGGTCTGACGTGGCGTCCGCGCAGGCGAGCACCGGCCTGCCGCACGCCATGATCCGGTACACCTTCGACGGGATGGCGTCACTGCCGGTGTTGCTCGCCAGCGGCACCAAGCAGAGGTCGGACGCCGCATAGATCTGCGGCACGAGTCCATAGTTCTGGTACGGCAGGAAGCGCACGTTGTTCAGGCCCCGTTCTCGGGCGACCTTCATCAATTGGTTCCGCACACCTCCTTCGCCGACGAACAGAAAAACGACGTCCGGCTCGTCGCGGAGTTGCAGCGCGGCGTCCAAGACGACGTGCAGGCCCTGCGCGGGCCCCATATTGCCGGCGTAAGAGATGACAAACGACTGGTCGAGGCCGTTCTGCCGCGCGAAGTCGTTGCTCTTGGGAAGGGGCGTCATGTCTTCGACATCGACGAAGTTCGGAATCAACCGAACCTTGTCTGCCGGCACCCGCTTCTCGAGCACGCGGTCGCGCATGCGAGTCGCGATGACGGTGACCGCGCTGGCGCGGCCGTACACGAATCGCTCGAGCGCGTAGAGTGCGCGGATGACCCGCTGGTTCTTCACCGCCCCGAGCGCAATGGCGATGTCCGGGTACAGCTCCTGGATGTTGTAGACAAAAGGCGCCCCGTAGAAACGGCCCAGCAGCCAGGCACACGCGCCAACGGTCAGGGGCGGCGAGGGCGCGAGAATCACGTCCACGCGGCGGACCAGCGCGACGGCGGCAAGCACGCTGAGCACGTGGAACTGCGACCACGCGAGCAGCCGTGCGACGATTCTCTCGCTCTTCTTCGGCATGCCGACGTGCAGCACCGGGATGCCGTGGAAATCACTCCGGGACAACAGCGGTCCCCAGATGCGGCGCAGCGGCTGGCGCGCGTCGGCGTCGCTGTCGTGGTTGTAGTGCGGGGCAGTCGTCACCACCGTGAGACCGTGGCCGGCGGCCTTGAGGTCGGCGGAGAGTTCGCCCATGATGAGGGCCGTGGACACGTTGTCCGGCGGAAAGACCAGCGAGAGGACCAGGACGTGAGCCATCGTTGCGCCTGCTAAGGTGCCGTCGCGATCGCCCGCCGGACCCTCGCGGCCACCTGCTCGGCGTGACTGGTCCGTGTTTCATCGAATACCCGGCGCATCGTCGACAGCCCCGCGGCCGCCAGCCTCTCTCGCAGGGTGACATCGTCGAGCGCCTGTTCGACCGCATCGGCCAGCGCTTTCGGGCTTCTCACGGGGACGCCCAGGCAGTTGGTGTTCGGCTCCATCAGCGACGGGATGCCGTCTACCATGGTGGTAATCGTCGGGAGGCCCAGGCACATGGCTTCGTAGAGAACTCGAGGGAAGCCTTCGGTATGGCTTGGGAACACCAGGAGATCGGACTCCAGAAAGTGCCACTTCACTCGGGTCCGGTCGTTGACGGAACCGGCGAACTTCACGGCGCCACCCAGCCGCTTCTCGGCCCGCACCTTCTGGCCCAGCACGTCGTCTACCCAGTCGCCGACCATGGTCAACTCGATGGAGCGCCCTCGCCCCAGGAGGATCTCCGCGGCCTCCAGCAGATCGAATGTGCCCTTCGCTTCCTCCAGGGCGCCCACGTAGAGCAGCCGCCACGTGGAAGCTGTCGATCGCTGAACGCGGGTGACTTGGAGATCCTGGAGCCCCAAGTCGAACATCGGGGACACCAGGTCGCTGGAGGCGCAGGATCGCGCGGCGACGTCCCGGAGGTATGCCCCCGTGGCAAGAACGAATGCGGCCCCAGCGAGGCCGGACTTCACGCCGAAGAGTTCGAGGCAACTGCCCCTCAGGTACACCCCGTAGGGCCGCCTCATGACCCTTGCCAACGCCGCGGCCACGATTCCCAGCCGCCCCGGCAGGAAGACGTACAGGAAGTCCGAGCGCCAAATGATTGGCGCCAGCCAGAAGACCGACAGGGCGTAGAACACGAGCCGCCGGTCGGCGCGCCACTTCCGCGTCGATGCGGAGACGCCTCGACCATTGGCCAGTTCGAAACCAGGCGAGTTCATTCCCGGCGAGCGTGCGAGTTCGGGGGCGCAGAGGGTAACGTGGCCCAGCGCGACGGAGAGTTCTTCGAAAAACGATATCGCGTGCGGTTCCGTATAGAGACGCCCGCCTGCACGGGTGAGCCCGAAGTTGGGAACACAGCAGACTCTCATGAAGACCCGGGCCGGTCGCCCTCTCCGCACTCGAGCCGTTGCAGGGGTGCCGCCGGCGGCCTCGGGCGCAGCCGCAAGTGCCGCTGGCTCATACGGTGCTGCCGACGGCGGGAGACGGTTCAAGGGCGTCGAGCAGCATTCGTCGATAGTTGTGCAAGCTCGGAGAGTCTCTCAGGTACTGCTGCATCCTCTCTCCCACCGTCGCCCGTCGCCTCGCACGGTCGGCCTGGCTGGCCGCTCCAAGCTCTTCGATGACGCGCACGAACGGTTCCATGTCGTCCAAGGGCAGATCCCAGCCGAGTTCTCTGTCTTGCAGGTTGCGCCATGGGGTGTTGGTGCTGATCAGGACGGGCGTCCCGGCCGTGAGGGACTCGGAGATGACGTGGCCGTAGCCCTCGCCCCCCGTCGGCAGGAACATCAGGTCGTATTGCCTCAGCGTGTCGAGCACGTCGCCTGGCTTGATGCTGCCCAACGATCGCGCCGTCACGTTCGGCGGCAGCGCGGCAATCAACTGCTGGCACTTCTCCCAGTAACCGATCTTCTCAATGGGTCCGATGACATCGAAGTCGACCTTCGTTCGGACCCGAGCGAGCGTCGACAACGCGAAGTCGAGGTTCTTCTCTGGAGAGACGCGTGAGAAGAAGGCCACCCGCAAGACGGAGCTGTCTGGCGTCGGCCGGATCGGAACGTCGTTCAGCGCGCTGTCCCAGACCGTCGGCAGGTCTTCCGCGATCCTGATTGCCGCCGGTCGGATCCCCATGACCTTGGCGATCTCCTGCGCCTCGACCGCATTCGAAGCGTGCCAGATGACGGGGGCATAAAGACCGAGAGCTCGCGCGGCGGCAATGAACGTCGCCTTCTTGACGTACTTCTGCCGAAGCGAGGGCCGCCCGAATTCACCGAATGGAGAGAGGATGATCGGCTTGTCGCCTATCCGCCCGGCCCTCCGATTGAGCAAGGTCTTCACCGTGAGCGGGTCGAAGAAGCTGTTGAGGCGGATCATGTCGTGCGGCGTCGACGTGACGATTTGACGGAGCACAGAGAGGGACTCGCCGCCGGGTGGCAGGTAGTACACGCTGGCGTGGCCCACGTTCTGCCATTGGCCGTACTGGACGCCAGGGTACGGTGCGCGGTCTCCCAGATCACGGTCGCGCGTGACGATGCGGAATCGAAACTCCGCGTGGAAGTGGCTGACCGCGTTGGTCACGGATCGCAGGATTCCGCCTGCCTTGTAGCCTGGCAGGTAGTAACCGGCGAATACCAGCAGCGTTGGACGTGAGTGTGATCCCATCCGGTAAGTCCGACTCTCGCGATGGCAAAACCCCGGCGAGCTACACCAATCGTTCTTGAACGACTCTCGCGACGGCGGCGGGCACGTCGAGAGAGAACCTGAACCCTTCGGACACGAGTCGCGTCGAGGAGTATCTGACGCTGCCGGGATTCCCGGTGTTCCGGACCATCCGTCTGAGAACGTGAGGGACGCCCGATGGAAGGTGCGGAATGGGAGTCACCGTCTCATTCGCGAGGCCGCGTCTTGCCAGATTGTACAGCGACCACAGGTGCGCGACCGTGTTCCTCGGGTCGTCGTCCAGCGACACGAAGTAGAGGCCTGGGTTCACGGACGGACGTCGGTCGACGAAGTACAGCGCAGCCCTCGCCACGTCTTCGGCATGGACGATGTGCGCGCATTCACCGCCCTTGATGAACGCCTTCAGCCGGCAGGCGAGCGAGCCGATGGCCGGCAGCGCCAACTCCCCCAGGTGGTCGACATCCACGACATTCGTGGGGCGGAGGATGACCGTTCTGCATCCCTCGATCGGCTCTCGTGCACACAGCTCTGCATCGAGCTTCGAACGCTCGTAGCTGTCCTCCGGCCGACAGGGACTGCATTCGTCCACCCAAGGTTCGGCGGTCCTGCCGATCACGCCGGCGCTGCTCAAGTGACAGAAGTAACGGACACGATGCTTTCGGACGAGTGCAGCCACGTTCCTCGTGCCCTCGACGTTGACCTCGTGCATCCTCGTTGTGTCGGTGAGTTCCCCGGCGCAGTGAAACAATACGTCGGCGCCGGCGATGAACCGCTCGAGTTCGTGCACGTCGGACAGGCTCGCTCGGAACACCTGGACGCCTGGCTCGGCGGTCGCCCGGCGAGTGAGGACCCTCACCGTGCACCCCCTGGCCACCAACTGGCGAACCAATGGCCTGCCAATCACGCCGGTTGCGCCCGTCACACAGGCAACGTGTGCCATCGTCTGGTCCCGGCAACGCCGCCTATTGCTGTCCGGTCGACACGCCAGTCGTCGGCTTGGCCGGTCGCACGGGCTTGCCGGCGATCGCGTACAGCACCCGATGGATCACCGCGGTGCCAAACCACGACTCGTAGCCGAACCACGTCACGAAGCGGCTCTTGAAGCCAATGAGCGCGATCCGATTCCTCAGCGTTCGGTGAAGGCGAAACACCTTCGCGTTGGCTGTGCGCGGGGGCACGTCACAGGTGATGTCGCTGAGATGGACCGGCATGTCACCCATCGCCGCGGCCAGGCGGAGGTGGCGGACGCGACGCCAAGGAAAGCCCATCAACTCGGAAACGTAGCGGTCGAAGGCTCCCGCGTCACTGGCGCCGATGATCAGCCCCATTGGGACGGGCACGCCTTCCATCGGCCCGTTCTGGTCGAGGAACACCGTCCCGTCAGCCACTACGGCTGGCTTCAGGTGCCGGTTGATCGCGAGGACCGCCTCGTCGAAGATGTAGTGGCGGCGGAGGCGCATCGTGTCGGGAACGCAGCCCCACTGGTTCTTGTAGCTCAGGCTGAGTCCGGTCATGCAGTGGATCTTCGGCACCGGCATCGTGATGAACACGTCGGTGTCGTGGAGCAGCCGTGTAGGGAGCGCGACCTTCCGGGCTCGTCCTCTGGCCAGGAACTCGACACGCTCGCTCGGTTCGTCGCAGAGGTTGACGACCTGGCACCCGTGCTCCTTGCAGATCGCGTAGAGACCGTGCCCTTCAAACGCCTCCACTGCCTTCCATGCGCCGTAACCGCCGTCCGTCTCGACGATGGTGATGTGGCTCGTTCTCTCCGACAGGACCCGCACCGCCGCGGAGATGACCCCCGGTGACGTCGTCACGCCCGGCTTGTAGTACGGGTACGTGAGGTTGGGTTTGAGGGCGACACGAGAATCGCGCCCGACCCTCGCGAGTATCCCGCTCCGTTCCATTGCGGTTCGGACTGCCCCCAGCAGGTCGCTCCCCACTTCCACGACCGTCACCACGCGCGCGGGCGGACTCTTCTCCATCTGACTCCTCGTCACCCCTGGGGATTCCGTTGAGCCAGCGTGTCTCTCTGTTGCTGGCTCGGATAGCTGATGAGCACGGCCCTGTGCACCCCCTTGAACACGAACAGGCTGCCCGCTGCGGCGCCCACGACGCCGACGGCGCGAACGAGTTCCTGGATGTGCTCGAAGGACCCTGCTCCGCCGAGGATCGTGAGCGGTACCGACGTCGCGGCCCGGACCGCCATGGCCAGCTCGATGTCGAATCCCCGCAGCGTGCCGTCGTGGTCCACCGAGTTGATCACAATCTCCCCGACGCCTCGGGACTCGAGGTCCGACGCGGTCTCCGAGACGGGCCGGCCGGTGTCTTCCTGGCCGTTCTGCAGCCAGACGTCGTAGCCGCCGGCGCCCGGTCGTTTCTTGACGTCCAGGACCGCAACGACGCTCTGCGCGCCCACGCTGTTCGACAACTCGGTAACGAGCGAGGGCGTCTGTACCGCAGCGGAGCTCACCGCTATCTTCTCCACCCCAAAACCGATGATGCGCTTCGCCTGCTCCGCCGTCTTGACGCCTCCCCCGTAGCACAGCGGCATCCTGCACTCCGAGGCCAGATGTTCGATCATCCCGTAGTCGGGTTCCCGCCGCTCCGCGGTCGCGTCGATGTCCAGCACGATGATCTCGTCGACCCCCTTCTCGTTGAAGATCCGGACCGCGTTGATGGGGTCGCCAACGTACTTCGGGCTGGCAAAACGCACGGTCTTGACGAGGCCGCGGCCTTTGACGAGCAGGCAGGGTATGACTCGTGGACGCAACATGTCAGAGTTCCGCGAAGTTCTTGAGCAGTCGGCAGCCCCACTGGTGACTCTTCTCCGGGTGGAACTGGACACCAAAGACGTTCCCAGCCGCCGCGCCGCACGCGAAGTCCTCGTGGTAGTTCGTCGTGGCCAGGATCTCCTCCTCCGCCGCACATTCGAAATAGTAGGAGTGAAGAAAGTAGAATCGTCCGTCCTCGAGCCCCTCGAACAGCTTGGTCGGCTGCACGACGTGCACGTCGTTCCAACCCATGTGGGGGACCGGTCTGGGTCGGCCACCGCACACCGGACCAAACCGCTTCACTTCGCCGGCGATCCAGCCAAGGCCGGGAAGCGCGCCCTCCTCGCTGCGATCGGACAGCATCTGCATGCCCACGCATACGCCCAGCACCGGCCGCCGCTCGTCGAGCACGAGACGGCTCAACGTCGGGCGCAGCCCCGAGGCTTCGAGCTTCGCCATGGCGTCGTCAAAGGCGCCGACGCCGGGTAGGATGATCCGCGTCGCATCAGCGAGGTCGGCGGGGGTGGATGCGGTAGAAATCGGGATGTCGAGCGTCTTGTACGCTGCGAGGAATGCGCGGATGTTCCCGAGCCCGTAGTCGACGATCTTGATCATCGGATGACCCTTCTCTCGATGCCCAACGCTCTCATGAGGGTCGTTCCGAGGTTGATCAGCCGCTCCTTGTTCTTGTAGTCGCGATAGGTCTTGTTCTTGCCGTCGAACAGCGCCTGCAACTCCGCTGGCGTCAGCGAGAGCTTCTTCGCCACAAACTCGAATTCCTCCCTCAGCGTCTGCTCGTCCAGTTCCGGCGTCGCGACCCTCGCGAGAGCCTCGTCCCGGGTCATCTGTCCCGTCAGCACCAGGCTCGACAAGTGGGCTTTGCGACGTTCGTACCCGAACTTCCTCGGCAGCCAGTAGCACTCGACGAACCGAGTGAACCGGGATTCGTGGTGCTTCTGCGCATAAGCCTGCCAGCCATACAGACGCGCGAGTTCTGCCGTCGCGTCCGCTTTCACGTACGGTACGCAGTTGAGCGGCCGCACGACCCTCACGCCCTTGACGAAACGGTAGTACAGCTTGTAAGTGAGGATGTCCGCCGTCGGGAACGTTTGGAGTGGGCGCTGTCCGAATTGCCGGTGAACGTCCCGGACGAATCGCATGTCGGTCGTGTAGTAGGCGCCCCACTCGTTCGGTTCGCGCACACATTCTGTCGAGTAGTTGGCCCCCGTCAGGATGTACTTGAAACCCTTCTTGGCAGCGAAGTTGTAGAGCGACGAAAAGAGCCCGAGTTCCTGCGGCAGGTCGACGTTGGCCACCTGCGCTTTGAAGAAGGCCAACTGGAGGTCCTTCATCTCCTCCCAGTCGATCACCTCTGTGAACAGATCGAGTCCGAGGCCGTCCACGAGCCTCTGGATGTTGCTGACCGAGATGTCCGAGTTCCAGCCGGTATCGACGTGGTAGAGAAGGGGCCGGAGCCCGAGCTTGGCCTTTGCGAGGTGTGCGACGTACGAGCTGTCCACCCCGCCGCTGAGGCCAATGAGACAGTCGTAGTCGCGGTGCTTCTGGCTCTCCTTTATCTCCGCGACAGTCTCGGCCAGCGCTTTCCCGCCAATCTCGTCCGGGTGCCACGTCGGTGCGATGTTCCGGTAGTAGTTGCGGCAGTAGTCACACCACCCGCGGTCATCGAATGTTATCGAGGGATCCGTGACGTCCATGATGCAGTTCGAACACACTTGGTAGTTCGACTCGGCCATCTGCGCGCTCCAGGTTCTTGTCACGTTCGCCCGTTCTTGGTCCCGGCCTTGGTGGCCCAGCAACTGAGGCTGCCTCATAGTTCGCTCGAAACTGCCGGCCCCGAAACGGGCCTGCGTCTATACGGCCTGAAGTGTTTCCGGCTCAGACCATAGATGCAGAACACGCCAATCAGCGAGAACAGCCCCTCGAGGGTTTGGGCGAGAGCGTTGTTGGCCGGGAACATGAAGACGAGCGTGAACATCTGCGCCAACACTGCGAACCCGATCGGGTTGCCGGCGACGATGACGTCGACCCAGCACCTTGCGATTACGAAGCCGACGAGTCCCGTGAACAGCGCCGTACCGGAGAACGAGGTGTCCGAGGCGACCCAGGGGAATATCGTCGACCACCACGAGCTCGGCCAGTCTGTCTGCCGGCCTGTTCTCGCCACGTAGGTCGCCTGAGACAGGTCCGGCCCTCCCAAGTAGTCCCGCACGAGTTCCTGCAGTCCCTTGCTCCAGCCCAGCCCGTACGTCCACTCAAACGGCGACTCCATCGACAGGGCCAGTCCTTCGTATCCATGGCTGACGTACATGCACGCCATGACGAGCCCGAAGTTTGTCCTCCCGCCAGTGACCGGAACGATACCGCGGTCTGAAGTCGTGGCGAACTGGCCCCCCAGTTCCTTGACGGCGTCCAAGTCGCGGCCGGATTCTTCCGTCCGATCAATCTGGAAATACGCGACGGTCGCAACCAATGCGCAGAGCGCCCCGGCCATCAGAAGCTTAGCCCGCATCGGGTGCGCGCGTCGCTTCCGCGCCATGGGAATGCCGGTCGCGCGAGGCGCCGACAGGGGCCGGGCAACGACGTAGGCCTTATACAGGACCACGGGAACCAGGCTGAATGCCAGCACGCCAATGCCGCTCTGGGCGCCCAGGCCGACGGTAAACAGGATGGCCGAGGAGACAGCCGCCAGGAAGAGCAGCCGATGCCGCAACCGAAGGCTCGGCCAGCCCACGACTGCCAGCGGAAAGTACAGGCCATTGAATACCGCCAGGACGGTACTGATACGAAACGCCCAAGAGAAGCCCACCATCCCTTTCAGCGTCCCCTCCCGGTCCAGCTGGGCCAGCGTCTGCGCCTGCCGATACGCCTCGCCCGGGTTGAGGAATGGCGAGATGACCGCTCCAAAGCCTCCCCGAATCGCGTAGAGGCGCAGCATGTCGGCAGCAATGGTGAACGCCATGCTTCCCACGATGAGCCACATGACACCTGCCGTCACCCGGACCGACCCCACACCGGCCGCGCCGGTTCGTCTCAGCGCCGTCCTGCCCTTTCTGACGCCCCACGCGTATCCGACCAAGAGGGCACCGTAGTTGATCGCCAGGAATGTCGCCAGCTTGACGTTGTCGGGCACGCGCCACTCTGCCGGGCCGAAGAAGAAGATGAAGGCCGTCGCCGCAAGATAGAATTCGAGTACCGACGATCGGAGCCCAGAGTGCGCGGGTGCGGTTCCGGCGGATGCTCCTGGGCGTCTTCCGAAGGGCTAGGTGGTGTATCGCGGCGTTCACCGAGTAACTCAGCAGTCGGAATGAGACGTGTGGCGGGCGTAGATCGCCATCATGAGCCCGAGATACGTTGCGGACGCCAGAACAGATGAGGCGATGGCGCCGTAGGCGTTCCACCTGGGCAGAAGCGCCGCTGCCGAGAGAATCCCAACCGTCCCGGTCGAGACCGCCACGAGCGCGATGCCGCCGCCCTGGCCTTTCGCGCCGAGGAACCTGTTGAAGATGTCCCCCAAGCCAATCATCACCCCCCCAACTCCCATCAGTTGGGCCATTCTCACCGACGGGTCGTATCGGCGTCCGAACAGCCAAGTCAGGAGCGTTTCCGTCGCCAGGAGGTAAGCAACCATCAGCGCGCCCCCAAACCCAAACGAGAAGAACAGGGTTCTCGTGGAGAGGGAAGGGCTGCGCGAACTCGAGCGGAATATCACGGACCCGACCGAGGAGATCAATACGGAGAGCGGGCTCGAGATGGCCAAGGCCAGTGCGTACTGACCGTACCTCGAGGGGTTCACGAATTGGGCGACCCACATCGCGATGACCTGCGCCGAAGCAACGCCGAAAAGCCCTCCGATGTACATCGGGAACCCGGTTCGTCTGTTCTCTCTCACAACGACGGTCAGCCACGATCGCCAGCCAGTGAATGAGAACCCAAGCTGAAGGAAGCCAACGACAATCACGGTGGAGAACACAGCGATGTACGTGATGACGGCGGCCTGCAGGGAGTAATTGCCCCAGACGAACATCTGCGCGCCCGTGATCGGCAGGAGGAAGATGTACGGCAGGACCTGTTGGAAGGACAGCAGCGAAATCCGGTTCAGGCCCTGGCAAATGCTGACGATCATTCCCTGGCCGAGGGTCACGTACAGAAACGGGGCGACCCAAATGAGGACGCGCGGGAGCGGGTGGCCGAGCGCTTCTGCCGCTGTCAAGCCCGCCATCGTCAGAAGGGCGCCGGCGGCGGAACTGATCAGCATCAAGAGGAGGCTCGCGCCTACGATCTGGCACTGCACACCGCGATCGTTTTCGAGCGCCAGGAGCCTCGCAGCAGAGTAGGGCCAGCCGAACTGCAGGACCGTCATTGCCAGCGCGAGGAACGTCATCGCATATCTGAAGACTCCATAGTCCGCGACGGTCAATCCTCGAGTGATGAGGACAGTGAAGGCAGTGGCCAAGAGAATCGAGGAGCCTTGCATGACGATCAAGAGACCGCTCTGCCTGGCCGCACGGCTGCCGAACACTCCGGTGAGGAGTGCGAGGACGGTGTTATCGGTCAATCACGAGTCCAAGTGCGCGAGATACCGCGCGAAGGAGTCCCGATAGAGCCGGTAGTCGAAGTGCTGTTCGGCCTTTGTCCGTGCACACCGGCGAAGGTCCTGCAGTTCGTCCTGGCTCAGGGCCAGCACCCGGCGCAGCGCCTTTTCGACCTCCGCCGCCGAGCCGTCCCGAATCTCCACGACAGCTGTTCCGTCCCCGAGGAAGTCCGCCAGATCGCTTGTGAAGTTGAGGAGAATCGGTGCGCCCGCGGCCAAGCTCTCAGGGACCTTCGTGGGGAAGCCCGCGTTGGCATAGCGCCTGTCGGGCCGCAACAGGACGGCGAAACTCGCCTCGTGCAATTCGGCGAGCACGCGGTTGTGCGGAACGCGACCGAGCGGTTTCACGGTGTCACCGAGCGCATCGAGGAGGCCCGAGGATCGCCCCAGGAGCCTGAGCAAGTCCTGTCTCGTCGGGCCTAGCAAACGAAACTCGATTCTGCCTCGCTCGGCGGGAGCGAGCGAGGCAAGCGCCACCAGGATTTCCTTGAGCAGGTCCTTTCGGCCCGGCAGGCCTGCGTAGAGCAGCACCAACCTCCCGGGCGTCGTCCGATCGAGACAGGAGACCTGCGTCGTGTCCAGTACCCGCGGGAATGCGTATCACGTGGCAGTCAAGTTCCCAGAAGTGTTGTTCGAGGAGCCTGCTGATGACGATCAAGTGGCGAATGCGCGGAACGAGGAGGTGAAAGACCAGCGCGAAGGCCGCGTAGGCGGGGTCCAGCCGGCCATAGGTCATCTGGCGCGGGTCGTACCACTCGCAGACTTCGCAGATGAGGGGAATCGAGCGGCGGCGGCAGACAGCGCTCACGAACGGCACGTGCCGCGCGCTGCCAGATGAGTTGATGATGACCGCTTTGGTGTCTGTGAGGTCAAGGCTCTCGAGCGCGGACGCGGACTGTCGAAGGCGCTGTATCGGATGCCGAAGCCTGTGCCACGCAGTGACCGGCTCCGGGTTCATGGTCACGTAGTGGATGCCCTCGATGCCATACCGCCCCGTCTCCTCATCGTAATCCTGCGGCCGGAGCCGGCCCTTTCCGATGACCGTCACGGCGTAGCCGAGGTCACGACAGATCCGGGCCAGTGACAGCGTGCGGATGGCGGCCGCGTCCCCCTCGGGAAAGAGGTAGTCGCCGACGAACACGATCTGGCCGATGCAAAGACTGCCAGGGGTAATTGCTTGAGGTTTCAAGGGGTGGTCGAGGTTCGCTACGCCTCGCGCCACACGACGCGCCGCACGTAGTCGGTGTAGCTCAGGATGATCCGGACGACCTTCTCGGACACGTTCGGGACGTCGTAGTCGCGGACGATTCGAAGCGCCCGCGTTGCGCCCCTCGGCTGGCAGGCCAGGATCTCGAGGCCCTGCTGGATCCTCGCCGAGTTGAAGCCGGTCATCATGACCGCGCCTTCCTCCATCCCCTCCGGCCGCTCGTGCGCGTCGCGGATGTTGAGCGCGCGCAGGTTGAGAATCGACGCTTCCTCGGTGATGGTCCCGCTGTCCGACAGCGTGGCCACGGCGTGCAGCTCGAGAGCGACGTAGTCGGTGAAGCCGAACGGCTTCTGAAGATCGACGAGCCGGTCCAGTGTCACGCCTTCGGCGTCGATCCGCTTGCGCGTGCGGGGATGGGTGGTCACGATGACCCGCTTGCCGGTGGCCCGCGCAAGGTCGTTCACCATCTCGACGAAGCCGCGGAAGTTCTGCTGGGAATCGACGTTCTCCTCCCGGTGGCAGCTCACCAGGAAGTAGCCCCTCCGGTTCGAGCCCCAGCCGCGCCAGGACGTCGGAACGTTCGATCTTCGGCGTGAAGTGGTGGAGCACCTCGAACATCGGGCTGCCGGTCGTGATCACCCGGTCCGGCGGCAGCCCCTCGCGCAGCAGGTAGTCCCGCGAGATGGCGCTGTAGGGCATGTTGATGTCGGCCATGTGGTCGACGATACGCCGGTTGATCTCCTCGGGCACCCGCATGTCGAAGCAGCGGTTGCCCGCCTCCATGTGGAACACCGGGATCTCGGCGCCGCTTGGCGGGGATGGCGGCCAGGCACGAATTGGTGTCTCCCAGGATCAGCACCGCTTCGGGCTTCACCTCGCCGAGCAGCCGATCGACGCGCGATGATCACCTGCCCGATGGTCTCGGCGGCGGTCTGCCCCGCCGCGCCGAGATAGTGGTCCGGCGGCCGCAGTTCGAGGTCGTCGAAGAAGACCTGGTTCAGCTCGTAGTCGTAGTTCTGCCCGGTGTGAACGATGACGTGGTCGGTGTGACGGTCCAGCGCCGCCATCACACGCGACAGGCGGATGATCTCCGGCCTGGTGCCGAGAACCGTCATCACTTTGAGCTTAGCCACGCAGCACCTCGAGGAAGTGGGTGTCGGGACGGTCCCGGTCGAGGATCTCGGACGCCCAGAACAGCACGATCATCTCGGTCGTCCCCACGTTCTCGATGCTGTGGGTCATGCCCGGCGGAATGTCCACCACCTTGAAGTCCGTCCCCGACACGCGATGCTCGGTGACCTCGTCCCCCAGCACCGAGTCGGAAGCGGATGACGGCGTCGCCCGCAAGCACGCAGAACTTCTCGACCTTGAGGTCGTGGTAGTGGTTGCCGCGCGTGACGCCGGGGTGCGTCCGCGACACGAACATCTGGCCGAAGCGCGGGGACCGGAGCAGCTCGGCCAGCGTGCCCCGCGCGTCCGTGCGCTGCTCGAGCGAATAGGCCAGGTCGTCGGGCGGCAAGTACGACCGTGAAGGTGCCGAGCAGCCGCCGGGTGAACGGGTCGCTGGCATCCGGGACCAGGAGCGTGTGCCGCATCGCGCGAAACCCGCGGATGCGCTCGGCCAGATCGCCCAAGGTAGCAGTGAATACTGGCGACACCGCGCCGCGCGCCACCCCGGCGGCCTCGCCGTCGAGGTGCGTCATGAACTGCGCGACAACATCGTCGACATGCACCAGTTCGACCACCCGCGCGGGATCGGTGATCGTGATCGGAAGATCGCGAGCAATGTTGTGGCAGAACGTGGCCACCACCGAGTTGTAGTTCGGCCGGCACCACTTGCCGAAGACGCCGGGGAGGCGGTAGATCACCGCTGGCGTGCCGGTCCGTGCCGAGTAGTCTTCCAGCGCCCGCTCGGCCGCGAGCTTCGAGCGGCCGTAGGGATTCTCGTGAGCCGCCTGCGTCGACGAGGAGAACACGATCGTCGGGCGAGGGGCGGTCGGCTCGGCGGTCGCCCGCTGATCGAGAGCCGACAGCAGCGCGTCGAGAGAACCGACGTTGCCTTCGACGAACTCGGCCTCGTGGCGCGGGCGGTTCACGCCCGCGAGGTGGAAGACGACGCGCGCGCCGCGGACGGCGGCCGGCCAGGCGTCGGCCGGCGAATCGACGTCGAGTTCCGCCACCTCCGCCTGCGCTCGCCGCAGGGCGAGCACGAGGTTCTTGCCGATGAACCCCTTCGCGCCGGTCACCACGGTCTTCATCGCTGGAACCTGCTATTCGGCGATGCGCTCGCCGGCGAGTGCGCGCTTGACGATGTCGAGGTCCAGGAGCATGGCCGCCATCTCGTCCACCGAGAGCCGCTTGGTGTTGTGGCTGTTGTAGTCGTCCCTGGCGGAGACGTCGTTCCGGCCGGTGTCGAAGTAGATGCCGTAGTTGAGGTCGCGGCTGTCGGCGGGCACACGGTAGTAGTCGCCCATGTCCTCCGCGATCGCGATTTCCTCGCGCGTCAGCAGCGTCTCGTACAGCTTCTCACCATGCCGGGTGCCGATGACCTGGATGGGATTGTCGGCCTCGAACACCCGCTTCAGCGCCTCGGCGAGGGTGGCGAGCGTCGCGGCCGGCGCTTTCTGGACGAACGTGTCGCCAGGGTTGCCGTGCTCGAATGCCCAGAGCACCAGGTCCACCGCGCCGTCGATCGACATCATGAACCGCGTCATGCAGGGGTCGGTCACCGTCAGCGGTCTCGCCGGCCTGGATCTGGCGAATGAAGTGCGGGACGACCGATCCCCGGCTGGCCATCACGTTGCCGTAGCGGGTGCAGCAGATGACGGTGGTCTGGCCGGCCACCCGGGACTTGGCGACCGCCAGCTTCTCCATCATCGCCTTGGAGATGCCCATGGCGTTGATGGGGTAGACCGCCTTGTCGGTGGACAGGACGATGACGCGCTTGACGCCGGCCGCGATGGCCGCGTTGAGCAGGTTCTCGGCCCCGAGGACGTTGGTGCGCACGGCTTCAATGGGAAAGAACTCGCACGAGGGGACCTGCTTGAGCGCCGCGGCGTGGAATACGAAGTCCACGCCGGCCATCGCATCCTTCAGGCTCTGCTCGTTGCGCACGTCGCCGATGTGGAACTTGATGCGGGGGTCGGCCCAGCGCCGCCGCATGTCGTCCTGCTTCTTCTCGTCGCGCGAGAAGACGCGGATCTCGGAGATGTCGGTCTGGAGGTAGCGCCGGAGGACGGCGTTGCCGAAGGTCCCAGTCCCGCCGGTGATGAGGAGTGCCTTGTCGGTGAACATGCTCGTCCCTGGTGTGCTGGCCGGTCAGTGCTGCGCGGTCGGGGTGTTCCTGCCGCACGACGGGAGGGCAGCCTCAGCGTGGCGGATGGTGTGCACGCGGACGCGAGCCTCAGGAGGCGCTTGTGATCCCCGCGCCCCCGACCGGAACGGGCATGGGCGTATACGTGGGCAGCACGAGCTCGAGGGCGGCGTGCAGCCGTGCGGCATCTCCGCTCTCGGCGGCCGCGATGACATCTTGCACCATCGGCATGATGTCGAACTCCGTCGGCAGATCGTGCTCGTGGATGCGGAAGACGTCCGGGTTGGTCGTGGGCTCGACCGTGGCCCCCTCCACCCACAGCGTCTCCTCCAGCTTCTCGCCGGGCCGGACGCCCGTGAACTCCACGGCGATGTCGTCGGGATCCAGGCCGGACAACCGGATCAGGTCGTTGGCGAGATCGAGGATCTTCAGCTGTTCGCCCATGTTGAGGACGAAGAGGTCGCCCGCCTGTCCCAGGCCGCCCGCCTGCAGCACCAGGTGCACGGCCTCGGGGATCGTCATGAAGAACCGCTTCATGTCCGGATGCGTCACGGTAACCGGGCCGCCGCGCTCGATCTGCGCCTGGAGCGTGGGCACCACCGACCCCCGGCTCCCGAGGACGTTTCCGAACCGGACGACAACGAACGGCCGCTTGCAACGCCGGCCGGCGCCGACGACCAGAGACTCGGCGAGGCGCTTGGACGCACCCATGATGCTGCTGGGCGACACGGACTTGTCCGTCGAGACGAGGACCAGCCGCTCGGTCCCGGCCCGCTCGGCGGCCTGCAGCAGGTTCTGGGTGCCGCGGACGTTGTTCGTGAACGCCTCTTCTGGATTCAGCTCCATCAGCGGCACGTGCTTGTGCGCGGCCGCGTGGAAGACCACGTCGGGCTTGAAGCGCGCAAAGACGGACTCCAGGCGGGCCGCATCACGCACATCCGCGATGACGGGATGGATGTCCACGTTGGGGTACTGTTCAATGAGCTTCGCGTGAACGCCGAAGATGCTGTTCTCGCCGTGCCCAAGCAGAATGACCTGCCGCGGTTTCGAGAATCCAACCTGCCGCGAGAGTTCCGAGCCGATCGACCCGCCGGCGCCGGTGATCAGGACCGTTCGGCCCTTCAGATACGTCTCCACCTCGGAACGACCGGAAACCTGGGGCCGCCGCAGCAGGTCCGCGATCTCGACCTTTCGCAGGCGGTTGATCGAGACGTGCCCGTCGAGCAGCTCGAACACCCCCGGCACCACGAGGACCTGGACCTTCGCCCTCCGACACGCGTCGGCAGCGTCGCGAACCACCGCGCCCGAGACGGTGGGCATGGCGATGATGACTTCGTCCACGGCTTCGTGCCGCACGACCGCCTCCAGCGCCGACAGCGGGCCCCGAACCGGCAATCCGAGAATCTGCTTGTTGTGCTTGCTGGGGGCATCGTCGAGGAACGCCACCGGCCGGAGTCCCAGCTGCGGGTTTCGCCGGAGTTCGCGCACCACCAGCGTCCCGGCTTGTCCGGCGCCGACGACCAGGACGTTCTTGGTGCTGGAGGGCGTGGCCTTGTCGTTTGCGGCGCGTGCGTCGCCGATGATCCGGACGGACATGCGAAGGCCGCCGGCCAGTGCCAGCGTCAGCAGCCAGTCGATCATCAGCACCGGCCTCGCAAAGTCGGCGATGTGTTGCGTCACCATCGCGGCACTGACGAAGATCGCCATCACCACCGACGACGCGGACACGGCCAGCGCGACCGCGATCAGATCCTGCGCCGTGCCGTACCTCCAGTAGCGCGAGTACATCGCGAACGGGAAGTAGACGAGCGGTTTCAGGATCAGCGCCGCGACCAGATAGGTCAGGAACTCGGGGCGGTGGTAGACGAACAGCAGGTCGAACCGAAGGGCGAATGCTCCGAAGGCCGCAATGGCGATCAGCGGGAGGTCGGCGAGAAGGATGTATCGGTTGCGTACCATTCAGTCGTCACGCTTCAGCTGGCGGATGGCGGGCGAGGGGACACCTACCGTCGTTTCCTTTGTTTCCCTGGAGGCCCAGAGACAGCTTCGCCCCGTGAGTCACAGGACGTACGTTCGAGACGCCTCCCGCCACGAGAGGCGCCGCCCTCCGTTTACGGGCTGTCCGTCTTGGCTCGTTGGGGTCTGCATCGGGAAGCCTGCCGAGGAACCAGCGCCCGGTCGATCGGGCTTCGGCGCGACGGCAATCGCAACGACAACCACGGTGCCGTACTCCGACCGACCACGAGTTGGGACATCGGGATTCCGGCTGACTCCGGAGTCAACATTCTAGGCGATCCGACGGCCCTGTCAATTGTCCGTGTCGCGGCCGAGGTTCCCCAACCGGGCCGGAATCCAGCCCGGACGGTTTACCGGAGCGCGATGAGATGCGGCGAGGGCGGCAGCGCCTCCCCGACGCGGACCGCGGCGACGCCCGCGGCGGCAAAGGCGTCCGCGGCCCGTTCGGCCGAGGCGCGGTCGACGGCCGCGAGCAGGCCGCCTGACGTCTGAGGGTCGAACAAGAGCGAAAGCAGCGCCGGAGCGACGCGATCGGCGCCGGCGACGCCGTCCGCAAAGTGCGCCTCGTTCGTTCTCATCCCGCCGGAGCGGTTCGACGCGAGCGCCAGTGCGCCCTCGATGAGCGGCACCGATGCGACGTCGATCGCGAGCGTCATACGGCTCCCCTGCGCCATCTCGCTCGCGTGGCCGAGGAAACCAAACCCGGTGATGTCGGTGCACGCGTGCACCGCCCCGGCGGGCAGCGTCATCAGCGCTTCGGCCGCAGCGCGGTTCAGCTGCGTCATCACATCGATCGCCGCGTCCATCACGTCCTGGCTGGCGCGGCCGTACTTGATCGCCGTCGCGATCACGCCGGTGCCCAGTGGCTTGGTGAGGAAGAGCACGTCGCCCGCATGCGCGGCCGCGTTGGTCCAGACCGCCCCGGGAGACACGACGCCGGTGATTGCGTAACCGAACTTGATCTCCTTGTCCTGCACCGTGTGCCCGCCGAGCAGCGCGACGCCGGCCTCGCGAAGCTTGTGCAGGCCGCCGAGGAAGATCTCGCGGATGGTGGCTTCGTCGACCTCGTCCCTTGGAAATCCGGCCACGGCGAGGGCCGTGAGCGGGCGCCCGCCCATCGCGTAGACGTCGCTCAGCGCGTTGGCCGCGGCAATGGCGCCGTACGTGGCCGGGTCATCCACGACCGGCGTGAAGAAATCGACGGTCTGCACCAGCGCGGTGTGCTCGTCCCACCGGTACACACCGGCATCGTCCGCGGTCCTGAAGTCCACCAGGACACGGTCGTCGTGAGAAGCGGGAATGTGGCCCAGCACGTGGGCCAGCTCGCCAGCGGCGAGTTTGCTCGCTCAACCCGAGCAGCTCACCATTTCGGTCAGACGTTTGCGCATATGTCAGTCGATGAACCGTGTCAGTCGGCGAACCGTGTCAGTCGATGAACCGTGTCAGTCGGCGAATCGTGTCAGTCGATGAAACGTTGTCAGTCGGCGAACCTTGATCTGTCGACGTCGGGTGCGAAACCCCAGTCAGCGGCCGCAGGATGACCGCTTGGTCACTAATATGACTAATAGGTCATTTCGGCGTCAGCTCCGGCTCGCTCCCGTCAGCACCGACTCCTCACCGTCAGTCCCGACTGATTCCCGTAGCATCGACTGACCAGCGGCAGTCCCGACTGCCTCCCGTGAGCGCCGACTGCCCAGCGTCAGTTCCGACTGCCGCGTCAGCGCCAGCCCTACTCCTCCGTGAGCAGCTCGTACAGCCGCTGCAGCTCGGCCTCGCTCTTGAAGTCGATCTCGATCCGCCCGCCCTTCCTGGCCCTCACGATTCGGACCGGCGCGCCGAGGCGGAGGTGGAGCTGCTGCTCGGCTTCGCGCGTGTGGACGTCGGCTTTCGGCGCCGTCTTCGGCTTCGGCGACGAGGTGAGGCGCTTCACGAGCGCCTCGGTTTCTCTCACCGACAAGCCGCGCGAGACGATGTCGGCGCTCGCCTTGATGATCGCCTCGTCGTTCTCGAGCGCGAGCAGCGCCCGCGCGTGCCCCATCGACAACGCGCCGCCGCCCACCTGCTCTCGCACGGCCGGCGGAAGACGCAGCAGCCGAAGCGTGTTCGCGATCGACGACCGCTCCTTCCCTATCGCCGCGGCAATCTGCTCCTGCGTGAGGCCGAAGTCGTCTCCCAGCCTGCGATACCCGAGCGCCTCCTCTATCGGGTTCAGATTATCGCGCTGCAGGTTCTCGATCAGCGCCCACTCGAGCGCGCGCACTTCCTGCCCGGCCGCCAGCTCCTTCACGACCACGGGCACCCTGAGAAGGCCGGCCGCCTGCGCGGCGCGCCAGCGGCGTTCCCCGGCGATGATCGAATAGGAACTGCCGTCGCGTCGCACGAGGATCGGCTGGATGACGCCGTGCGTCTTGATCGAACTCGCCAGTTCCTGCAGCGAGGACGCGTCGAATGCGCGCCGCGGCTGGAAGGGGTTCGGGGCGAGCCGGTCGATGTCCACCTCGAGCGTCGGCGTCTTCGGTTCAGGCGCGTCGGGAATCAGTGCGCTCAGCCCCTTGCCGAGCGCGTGTCGCTTCTCTGCCATGGCTGGGTCTCGTTCCTTCCGGGTCAGTTCTCGGCCGGCGCCGGCGCGGCCGCCTTGCGCCCGTCACGCTGCAGGAACTCTCTGGCCAGCGCGAGATACGCCTCGGACCCGCGCGACTTCACGTCATAGAGCACGACCGGCACGCCGTGGCTGGGCGCTTCCCCGAGGCGGACGTTGCGCGGAATCACGGTCTCGAACGCCTTTTCCTTGAAGAACTGCCTGACGTCGCGCGCCACCTGCTGGCCCAGGTTCGTCCGCTCGTCGTACATCGTCAGCAAGACCCCCTCGATGTCGAGCGCCGGGTTGAGCGCGGCGCGGACGCGGCGCATCGTGGCCACGAAGTCCGCAAGCCCTTCGAGCGCGAAGTACTCACAGTGCAGCGGAATCAGCACCGAATCGGCGGCCACGAGAGCGTTGAGCGTGAGCAGGCCCAGCGACGGCGGGCAGTCGATGAAGATGTAGTCGAACCGGTCGGCGAGGGGCCGAACCAGGCGCCGCAGGCGCTGCTCGCGCGCCAGCAGCCCCACCATTTCGATCTCGGCACCGGTCAGGTGCCTGTCGGCGGGGATGATGGACAGGCGGTCCACCGCGGTCGGCTGGATCATCGTCGTCAGGTCGGTGTCGAGGTCGGCAGAGGTGAGGGCCGTGTAGATCGAGTGGTCCGCCTCGACCTTGTCCCGCATCCCGACGCCGCTGGTCAGATTCGCCTGCGGGTCGATGTCGATGAGAAGGACGTGCCGCTCTGCGAGCGCCAGCGAGGCGGCGAGGTTGATGGCGGTCGTGGTCTTTCCGACACCACCCTTCTGATTGGCGACGGCAATTATCCTGCCCATTTTCAACAACTTACGACCAATATGTGCGCTCCATCCGAGGCGCGCGATTGTCTGAAACGCCGGTCAGGACTGCGAATGTTTCACGTGGAACAGACCTGGTGGGCGCGGCCTAAGAGGATAACGCATTCCGGGACCGTTGTCAGTCAACAGTCAGGGATCAGCAGTCGGAAGTTGAAACCTGCGACAGGGGCTGGAGCGGGGAGCCTGCAGTCCGGCTCGACCCGCGGTGTCGACGGCCGCGCGACCTGTTGACTATTGACTCTCGACTTTCGACTCGAGTGTTCCACGTGAAACACCGATGCTCCTCTTCTCGAGGACCATCACCCGGCTCTGGAGCGATTCCACCAGCGGGAACACTCCTCGCGGCACCAGCAGCGGCGTGACGGTCGCGGGTACCTCTGCCCCAGCCGGCCCCCGGAACAGCAGGAACTGGCCGCCCGGCCTCAGGAACGCCTGGAGACCGAGAAGCACCTTCGGGTCTACCCTGACCGCGCGCATCGTGCAGGCGTCGAAGGCTTCATGGAAATCAGGCCGTGTCAGGAGCCCCTCGTAGCGCGCCGTCTCGACGCGGAGGTCCACGCCCAGCTGCCGCCCAGCCTCCCGAAGGAACGCGCACTTTCGCGTCTTCGCCTCCACCAGCGTGAAGGCCACCTCCGGGCGGGCCAGTTTCATCGGAATTGCAGGGGAGCCGCCTCCGGACCCGATATCGATCGCGGCCAGCGACCGCGAATCGAGGTGCCTGACAGCGACGAGAGGCTCGATCAGCAACCGATCGACGGCCTTGTCAGGTTCGCGGACCAGATCGAGCGCGGTGAGGTTGATCTTCGCGTTCCAGGCGGACAACAGTCGGAAGTAGGCTTCCAGTTGCTCGAGCAGCGCCCCGGACGGGTGCACGTCGGCCTTCCTGGCGCGGCGCAACACCCGTTCGGAAAACTCTCGGCTCGTCATGGGCCATACACCTCTATCGGTTCAGTCATCCAGCAACTGTTGTGCTGCTTCCCGCCGTCTCCTGAGCCGCTTCTCCAGGTGGAAGCCGACAACGGCGACCGCTGCGGGGGTGACGCCAGGAACGCGCCCGGCCTGCCCGAGTGTTTCCGGCCGAACCGAGGACAGCCGTTCGATCGCTTCGGTTGTCAGGCCAGGCAGCCCCTCGTACCTGAAATCCTCTGGAATCTGGCGCGATTCCTCGCGCCGCGCTCGCGCCACCGCCGCCTGTTCGCGCCGGATGTAGCCCTCGTACTTGACCTCTGTCTCGACAGCGGCGATGTCCATGTCCTCCGAGCCATCGATGGTGTCGAAGGCAACCCGGCCAGCCGACAGCAGCTCGGCGAGCCTGGTCTCCGGCTGCCTCAGCACCTGCGCGGCCGGCGCCCGCGTTCCGTTGCTCCCGGTATGGACGAGCGTCGTCGCCAACAGGTCCCGATTCCGCCGGAAACGGGCGCGCCGGCCCTCGAACCGCTCCCACCGGTCGTCGTCCACCAGGCCAACCCGGCGACCGTGAGGCGTCAATCGAAGATCGGCGTTGTCGGTCCGGAGCAGCAGCCGGCGCTCGGCGCGGGAAGTGAACATGCGATACGGCTCCAGGCAGCCGTGTGTGACCAGGTCGTCCACCATCACGCCAATGTAGGCCTCGTCACGGCCAAGAACCAGCGGTGGTTCCTCTTTCAATGAAAGCGCGGCGTTGATCCCGGCCAGCAACCCCTGGCCCGCCGCCTCCTCGTAGCCGCTGGTGCCGTTGATTTGCCCGGCAAGATACAGGCCTCGGACGCGCTTGGTTTCCAGGGTGGCCCGCAACTCGGTCGGCTGGACGAAGTCGTACTCCACCGCGTAGGCGGGCCTCAGGATCTCGGCCTCCTCCAGGCCAGGCAGCGCGTGGACCATCTGCTCCTGGACGTCAGCCGGAAGACTCATCGAGAAGCCGTTGACGTAAACCTCGTCGACGTCGAGCCCCTCCGGCTCCAGGAAGAGGTGGTGCCGCTCCCTGGCCGGAAACCGAATCACCTTGTCCTCGATGGACGGGCAATACCGCGGGCCAATCCCCCGAATCTGGCCGTTGAACAGGGGCGACTGCGAGATGTTCGTGCGGACGAGTTCGTGTACGCGTTCGTTGGTGAACAGTTGGTGGCAGGCAACCTGGCGGCGCGAGAGGCGCCCCGTCAGGAACGAAAACGGAACGATGGGGTCGTCGCCCTCTTCGATTCGGAAATGGCCGGCGCGGACGGCCGCCTCGAAATCGATGCTCCTGCCGGACAGTCGCGGCGGGGTGCCGGTCTTCAAGCGGCCGAGGCGGAATCCGAGCGCCGCGAGCGACCCGCTCAGTTGGTGGGCGGCCGGCTCGCCGAGCCTTCCCGCCGGCCTCTGTTCGGGGCCGATGTGGATCAGTCCGTTCAGAAACGTCCCGGTGGTCACCACCAGCGCCCGGCAGCGCAACTCGCCGCCGTCCTCCAGCCTGAGGCCGTTGATGCGGCCGCCCGCAGTCGATATCCCGCCGGCGGCCGACTCGATCCACTCGATGCCGGCCTGGCGGTCCAAGGCCTCTCGCACCCATCGGCGGTAGGACTTCTTGTCCGCCTGGGCACGAGGCGACCACACCGCCGGCCCGCGACTCCGGTTGAGCACCTTGAACTGGATGCCGGTCGCGTCGATCGCCAGCGCCATGAGTCCGCCGAGCGCGTCAATCTCACGAACCAGGTGCCCCTTGGCGGTGCCGCCGATGGCCGGATTGCACGGCATGTGCGCCGCCGTATCCCTGGACATCGTGCAGAGCCCGACGCTGAGGCCGAGGCGGGCTGCCGCCCATGCGGCCTCGCAGCCGGCATGTCCGGCGCCAACGACGATGAGGTCGAAGGAAGTGGGCACTACTTGCCGATGCAGAACTTGGAGAAGATGGCGTCGAGCAAATCTTCGTTGGTGCGTTTGCCAGAAATCTCTTCAAGGCACTGCCTCGACGCTGCCAAGTCGGCAAGAATCAGTTCTTCTGGTATATGACCTAAATAGCCCCGTTCTGGCAGCGTCCGGCGCAGCGCTTCGGCTGCGCGCCCTAAAAGGTCGATGTGCCGGAGGTTGCTCAAGGCGGAGTTTTCTGGCGCTTCCCCTAATCCTACAACCTTCGCAATCGCCCGCACCAGTTCGTCGACGCCCGAACCTTCGCGGGCCGAGATCTTCACCAGCTCCGTCTCGCCGCGCGTCGGCAGTCCCGCGGCCGCCTCCGCGTCTGACCCTGCGGCCGCCGACGGCTCGAGCCCAGCGCCGCGCGCCGCCCGCACCGCAAGCCCCACCTCGACAATCGCACGCCCGCCGCCGCCCGGTGCGGCATCGCACTTGTTGACCGCGATCACGCGCGGCCGCCCTTCCGTGGCGCGCAGAACGGCGCGATCTTCTCCTGTCAGCGGCTCGCTCCCGTCGATCACGACGACGGCGACGTGCGACGCCTCCCCGGCCTTCTTCGCGCGTTGCACCCCCTCGCGTTCCACCGGGTCCTCCGACTCGCGAACGCCGGCCGTGTCCGCCAGCAGCATCCGCGTGCCGAGCAGCATCACGGTCTCGGTCAGCACGTCGCGCGTGGTGCCAGGCACTTCGGTGACGATGGCCCGCTCTGCGCCCGCGAGCCGATTGAACAGCGTCGATTTGCCCACGTTGGGCCGCCCGATGATCGCCACCGACACGCCCTCTCGAATCAGCCGCCCGCGGCGCCCGTCGGCGAGCAGGCGTTCGATCCGACGCAGCACGCCCTCGATCGCTTCGCGCGTCTCTTCCGGCGAGATGAAGTGGTAGCCCTCTTCGGGAAAGTCGCCCGACGCCTCGAGCCGGGCGATCACATCGAACAGCGACCGCTCGATCTCGCCGATGCGCTCGGCGAGCGTCCCGCTCAGCTGATCGAACGCCACCTTCGCCTGCACCGGCGTGGTCGCGTCCACCAGATCGTGCACCGCTTCCGCGCGGGTGAGATCGAGACGCCCGTTCAGGAACGCGCGCAGCGTGAACTCGCCGGGCCGCGCCATCCTGGCGCCTGCCGCGACGGCCGCCGCGACGACCTCGGCGACGACCACGGGGCTGCCGTGGAGCCCGAACTCCACGACGTCCTCACCCGTGTAGGAGCTGCCGGCGGGAAAGAATGTGGCGATGGCTTCGTCCAGCGCGCGCGCCGGCGCGCCGGCCGGCGACGCGGCGACGCGCACCAGCGTCGCGTGGCGCGCCGCGAGGACGCGCGCGTCCTGGGTCAGCGCGTTCGCGATTTCGACGCTGCGGGCCCCGCTCAGCCTGACGACGGCCAAGCCCCCGCGGCCGGGCGGCGTCGCCGGGGCCACGATGGTGTCATCGGGGGAATACATGACACTGGGCGCAGGTCACTGGCGATGACGACAGAATGCCGGGGTCTACTTCCGCTCGCGCTTCACGGTGATGATCACCACCTTCACCGCGGCGTCGCCGATGCTCTCCGTCTCGGCCAGGCCCTGCTCGGCGATCGCCATGTGGACGATGCGGCGCTCGTAGGCGTTGAGCGGGCCGAGCTTCTGTTCGAGGCCCGTGCGCTTCGCCTTCTCGCCGAGGAACAGCGCCATCTGCCGGAGCTCCGAGTCCTTCCCGCGGCGGAAGCCCAGGCAGTCGACGACCACGCGCTGGTTGTCGGGCAGCTCGTCCCTGAAGATGACGGACGTGATGTGCTGCAGCGCCTGGAGCCCTTCGGCCTTGTGCCGCAGCAGCAGCTCGCCTTCCTCGCCGACGAGGTTCACCCTGGGGCCGTCCGGCGTGTCCTCCACCGTCCCCTCCATCGACAACCCCATCGCCGTCGTCACGCTCTTCACGAAATCGAGCACGCGCGCGTTGAAATCCAGATCGTCCACGTCGGTTCTCCTCAGGCTTGCGACTTGCGGCCCTTCGACGACACGCAGTACAGGGTGAGCGTCGGTGCGGCGGGTCAGTGGACTGCGGTCGGTGCGCGCCGCGGCGCCGCCAGTCGCAGGCCGCCAGCCGTCCGCCGTCCTTACGCCGGCTTCGTCTTCAGCTTCCGCTCCGCCGGCGGCCGCGGCACGTGCGGCGGGCCCGCGAGGTGGTTCGTGAGGTACTGCTGCCCGATGGCCAGCAGGTTGCTGAAGAACCAGTAAATCGTGAGGCCGCTCGGCATCCACAGGAACATGAACGTGAACACCAGCGGCATCATCATCATCATCTTCTGCTGGACCGGGTCGCCGCCGCCGGCAGGCGTCATCTTCTGCTGCCAGAGCTGGCTCGCGCCCATCAGGATCGGCGTCACGTAGTACGGGTCGTGCACCGAGAGGTCCTTGATCCACCAGATGAACGGCTGGCCGCGAATCTCGATGGCCTGCGACAGCAGCGCATAGAACGCGAACAGGATGGGGAACGTGAGCAGCATCGGCACGCAGCCGCCGGCCGGGTTCACGCCCTTCTCCTTGTAGAGACTCATCATCTCCGTGTTCATCTTCTGCCGCTCGGGGTCGGTCGCCTTCAGCTTGCCGTACCGCTCCTGGATCTTCTTCACCTCCGGCTGGATCTCCTGCATCTTCCGCATCGACACCATGCTCTTGTGCCGCAGCGGGAACATGACGGCGTTGATCAGGAAGGTGAGGATGAGGATCGCCCAGCCGTAGTTGCCGACGTAGCCGTGGATCCACTTCAGCGCGCGCAGCAGCGGCACCGCGAGGAAGTCGAACATCCCGAAGTTGATCACCCGCACCAGGCGCAGGTTCGGGTTGACCGCCTCGAGCACGTCGAAGTCCTTCGGGCCGAAGAAGAAGCCGACGTCGCTCATCGACTGCGCCTGGCGCGCGCCGAACGACACGAGGTCGGTGGTCTTCTTCGGGTCGGCTCCCGGAGGAGCCGGCACCACGACGTGCGCGTAGTCCACGCGCATCACGCGCTTCGGCAACGCCATCGCGATGAAGTACTGGTCGTCCACGCCCGCCGCGGTGAACACGCCCTCCTGGACCGGCTGCTGCGGGATGCTGGCCGCGGCGACACGTTGCACCTTGTCGCCCCGGACGATGATCGCCTCGGGCTTCTGAATGTAGCGGCTGGCGTCGGCGCCGGGGATCTGATCGCCGATGCCCGGGCCCCACAGCACCGTCGGGTTCAGCGCCCGGTCGCCCAGCGTCACGTCGGCCGTGAACCTGACCGTGTAGCTGGACGGCTCGAAGGTGAACGACTTCCGCACCGAGAGGCCGGCCGCGTCCTTGAACTCGAAGACGAGCGTCTGCGCCTGCTGCGTGGCGTCGATGATCTCGCCAGGCCCGCTCACGAGCTGGAACAGCGCCGCCTTCATTCGCGCGGTCGCGGCCGCGTCGTCCACCGCGAGCTCGAACGGCTTCGCCTCTCCGGCCGCCAGGTACTGCGGCACGAGCTCCTGCGGCTTCTTGTGGAGATCGAGATAGCGCTTCAGGGCCCAGCTCTTCAGGTGCGCGCCGCGGTTGGTGAAGACCGCGCGCACCACCTTGGTCTCGACCACCACGTCCCGGTCGGACTGGTCGGCCACGAGGGGCTGCGCCTGGCTGGCCGTGGGCGCGGCGGCCGGCGCAGCGCCCGGCGCCGCAGTTGGTGCCGCGGAAACCCCCGTCGCCGGTGCCCCCGCCGGGGGCTGCGCCGCGGCCGGCGTCGAGGCCGCCGCCTGGGCCTGCTGCCGCTTCGATTTCTCCGCGGCGGGCTGAAGGACGAACACCTGGTAGGCGTAGAGCACCAGGAACGAGAGGAAGATCGTGACGAGAAGGCGCTTTTCCATGAAGGCTACTGCTTGTCGGGCACGGGATCGAAACCGCTGGAACCGAACGGGTGGCAGCGGGAGAGGCGGCGAAGTCCCAGCCAGCTCCCGCGGAGCGCGCCGTGCCGCTCGATCGCCTCGGTCATGTACTGCGAACAGGACGGAACGTAGCGGCAGGACCCGCCGAACAGCGGCGAGAGCAGCACCTGGTAGCCGCGGACGGCGGCCAGCAGGACGCGCGCGGCCACCCCGGCGCGCAGCGCCTCAGCGCTCCGGCCGCGACGCTCGGCCGAGGCGTCGCAACGCGTATCTGAACTCGGATTCGACCGTGCGGAACTCGGCATCGACCATGTCCGACCGCGGGATGACAACGATGTCCAGGCCCGCCGGCACGTCGGCGTGCCTGAACAGCTCGCGAGCCAGGCGCTTGGCCCGATTCCGGACCACGGCGCTTCCCATCTTCCGGGTGGCGGCAATCCCAAGGCGGCTGTAACCGAGGGTGTTGCGAACCGCCATCACCGTCATCAGGCGGGCACGCACCCGCTCGCCATGCTCGTAGACCTCGAGGAACTCGGGGCGGTGCCGAATCCGGCGGGCGGCAGGAAACGCGCGCGGCTTCTTCGCCGCCATTTCTCCCTACGTGCCCTTGCCGGAGGAGACGCTGAGACGCTTGCGGCCCTTGGCGCGGCGCCGCTTCAGCACCAGCCGGCCGCCCTTGGTGGCCATCCGAACGAGAAATCCGTGGGTCTTCTTCCGGCGACGGTTATTGGGCTGAAACGTGCGCTTCATGATCAGGTCCTGTCCGTAAATCCCCGAACGGGCTGGGTCCAATGTGCCGAACTGTCAATGGTAACGGAGCTATTTGCCCGCTGTCAATTCGCCCTGCCGGCCGGCGGATGGCGACCGGGGCGGCGGGGTGCCTTCTTCGCGTTGCGGGCACCTTCCGCGGTGAAGGCGGAACAACGGCTCGGCCGCAGGTCGCGGGCCGCAAGTTGCAGGTCAGCGTGCGGCGTTTTGTGGTACATTGTCGGGCCTTCCCCGCTCTTCCCGACGCCCGAGGAAGCGCTCGCGTTCGGGCTAACCCCAGAGTTTTCCACATCTGTGGAAAATAATGTGGAAATTCGGCCTCCCGTTGGGCTCCAGGCCGCTGGAAGGGCCGAAATCGCGCGATTCCCTGCGGGCGAAAGGGCGCCGGGCCCAGCAAAGCAAGGCTTCGAATGCGCCGAAACCGTCCGGGAAGCCCCGTTGGGGAGCCCGCAAAGGCGAAAGGTGCCAAGGTCCAAGGAAATCCCAGGGGTGAGGTGAACGGCGATCATGGACGACAGCAATATCTGGGAACTGGTCCTCGCGCGCGTCGAAACCAAGGTCAACCAGCACACGTTCTACTCGTGGTTCAAGGCCACCAGTCTTGAAACGGACGAGGGGGGCCGGATCCACATCCGTGTCACTAACCCTTTGGTGAAGAACTGGTTGCTGCGAAACTACACGGCCGTCCTGAACGAGGCGCTGGCCGAGGTTGGGAGGCCCGGCTGCGAGGTGGAGTTCGTCACCGAGCCCGTCGAGCAGCCGCCGGTCGACGACCCTGCCGCGCCTGCCGGGTCGGATGTCCTGATGGCCCCCGTGACTTCGCTGGGAGGCCTGAATCCCCGCTATTCGTTCGACACGTTCGTCGTCGGGCCGTCGAACCAGTTCGCCGAGGCGGCCGCGCGGGCGGTGGCCGAGGTGCCGTCGCGCTCCTATAACCCGCTGTTCATCTATGGCGGCGTGGGTCTCGGGAAGACCCACCTCATGCATGCCATCGGGCATTACGTGCTCAGCCACCACCCGAAGATGCACCTGACCTACATCTCGACCGAACGCTTCAAGAACGAGATGATGAACGCGGTCAAGAACAACAGGGTTTACGAGTTCAGGGAGCGCTACCGCACGGTGGACGTCCTGCTGGTGGACGACATCCAGTTCCTGGCCGGGATGGAGGGGACGCAGACCGAGTTCTTCCACACGTTCAACTCGCTCTTCGACGCGCAGAAGCAGCTCGTCATCAGCAGCGATCGGACGCCGCGAGAAATCCCGTCCCTCGAGGAGCGCCTGCGGTCGAGGTTCGAGTGGGGCCTGATTGCGGACATCCAGCCGCCCGACCTCGAAACGAAGGTCGCGATTCTGAAGAAGAAGGCCGAGGCGGAAGCCATCCCGCTGCCCGACAACGTGGCCCTCTACATTGCCGGCAAGATCAAGTCGAACATCCGCGAGCTCGAAGGCTCGCTCATCCGGCTGATTGCCTACGCGTCGCTCAAGGGCCAGGACATCACGCTCGGGCTGGCGCAGGACGTCCTGAAGCAAGTGCTCGACCACGACGAGAAGGCGGTGACGATCGAGGTCATTCAAAAGTACGTCGCCGACTACTACCATCTTCGCCCGGCGGACCTGAAGGCTCGCAACAACTCGAAGTCGGTCGCACGGCCGAGGCAGATCGCGATGTATCTCTGCAAGATGCTCACGAACGCATCGCTCCCCGAGATCGGCCGCAGTTTCGGCGGGAAGCACCACTCCACGGTCATTCACTCGATCAAGATGGTGGAGAAGCTGAAGGAGTCGGACGGAGATTTCAACACCCTTCTCAACAGTTTCGCGGAATCGCTGAGATAGCGTTTCCGGCCGCAATGCCGGTCTCGGGCCGCCTCGAGCCTGTCGTCCGGACCGGTTTTCCACAGCCGCCCGCGCACAACCGCCGTGGCGCCCTGTGGAAGGCGGCTGCGCCGCGGCGACCCCCTCCGGAACGGGGCGATCCTTCCACGAACCATGCACAGCGCAAATCCTTCATAAAAAAGGACTAACGCGCGTACTTCGCAGTTTCAACAGCGTATCATTTTCTATATAATTAGTTGTTCTAGATCTGAAGGATCTACAACACGAGAAGAACGGCTTTCACCGACTCTTCACAACCCGTCTCCTACGAGGTCAGAAGCGCCATGGAACTTGTTGTCCGCAAGAGCGACCTGTTGCGTGAACTGCAACTCTTCCAGGGAATCGTCGAGCGGAACAACACGATTCCTGTCCTCGCCAACGTCCTCATGGAGGCAGAGGGCGAGGAACTGCGATTTCTGGCGACCGACCTCCAGGTGGCGCTGCGCAGCAAGTGCGCCGCGTCGGTGGCCAAGGGCGGGAGGCTCACGCTGCCGGCGAAGAAGCTCTTCGAGATCATCCGCGTGCTGCCCGAGACCGAGGTGCGCATCGAGCAGGACAAGTCGGGCGTGAAGGTGGCAGCCGACCGCTTCGACTCGCGCATGCAGACGATGCCCGCCGACGACTTTCCGTCGCTGCCGCACGCGAACGGCGAGTCCACCCTCTCGCTGCCGGCGGCCCGGCTCGGCGAGATGATCGCGCGCACGCAGTTCGCGACGACGAGCGACGACACGCGGTACTTCCTGAACGGCGTGCTCCTGGTGGCGGGCGCCGGGCAGTTCTCGCTGGTGGCGACCGACGGCCATCGTCTCTCCCTGGTGCAGTCGAAGCTCGAGGGTGAGGGGCCCGCCGAAGAGGTCCGCGTGATCCTGCCGAAGAAGACCGTCTCGGAGCTCGCGCGCCTGCTGCCCGACGTCGAGGGCGACATCCAGTACGAGCGCCAGGAGAACCACCTGTTCTTCAGGGTCGGCGACCGCGTGCTCATCTCCAGGATGATCGAGGCGCAGTTCCCCGCCTACGAGCGCGTCGTTCCCAAGGGCAACGACAAGTCGGTGGAGTTCGACCGCGAGCGGCTGGCGAACGCGCTGAAGCGCGTGGCGCTGCTGTCGCCCGAGCGGTCCCGCGCGGTGAAATTCTCCATCGAGGAAGGCAAGGTCGAGGTGTCGTCGAGCAGCCCCGAGTTCGGCGAGGCGAAGGAGACGATCCTCGTGGACGACTACAAGGGCAAGCCGCTGTCGATCGGCTTCAACGGCCAGTACGTCCTGCAGTTCCTCGACGTGGTCGGCACCACCCAGGTGGTGCTCGAACTGAAGGACGAGGTCAGCCAGGCGGTGATGAAGCCCGTCGGCGCCGAAGGCTACGAATACACGTACGTGCTGATGCCGATGCGGTTCTAACGCACGAAGGAGTCGGGAGTCCGAGTCCCCCCACAATGTCAGATAACGTGATGCACGATCCACTCGAGCCGGAGGCCCCGGTTTCCCCCGCGGTTTCGGACGCGTCGGGCCCCGATTTCTCGGCAGCGATCGACGACTACGGCGCCGACAAGATCAAGGTCCTCGAAGGCCTCGAGGCCGTGCGGCAGCGGCCGGCGATGTACATCGGGTCGACCGGCGCACAGGGCCTCCACCATCTCGTCTACGAGGTCGTGGACAACTCCATCGACGAGGCGCTGGCCGGCTTCTGCGACACGATCGACGTCACGATCCACATCGACCACTCGGTCACCGTGGTGGACAACGGCCGCGGCATCCCGGCGGACATGCACGAGAGCGGGCGGTCGGCGGCCGAGGTCGTGCTCACCGTGCTGCACGCGGGCGGCAAGTTCGACAACGACAGCTACAAGGTGTCGGGCGGCCTGCACGGGGTCGGCGTGTCGGTGGTGAACGCCCTCTCCGAATCGCTCGAGCTCGAGATCTGGCGCAACGGCCTGGTCTACCACCAGGTCTACGATCACGGGAAGCCGACGTCCGACCTCGAGACCACCGGCAGGACGAAGAAGCGCGGCACGAAGATCACGTTCCTGCCCGACAGGGAGATCTTCGAGACGATCGACTTCAGCTTCGACACCCTCGCGCAACGGCTCCGCGAACTCGCGTTCCTCAACCCCGGCGTCGCGATCACCCTCGACGACGAGCGCGGCGACGGCCGGAGCCACAAGTTCCAGTACGGGGGCGGCATCCGCGAGTTCGTGACGCACCTCAACCGGAACAAGACCGGCGTCACCGACAAGCCGATCTACATGCGCGGCGACCGCGACGGCATCGACGCGGAGATCGCGCTGCAGTGGAACGACGGCTACACCGAAACGCTCTACAGCTTCGCGAACAACATCAACACGCACGAGGGCGGCACCCACCTGTCCGGGTTCCGCGCCGCGCTCACCCGCACGGTGAATTCCTACGCGGCCAAGAACAACCTGACGAAGGACCTCAAGGAGAGCGTCAGCGGCGACGACATCCGCGAGGGGCTCACCGCGGTCATCAGCGTGAAGATCCCGCATCCCCAGTTCGAGGGGCAGACCAAGACGAAGCTGGGGAACACCGAGGTCAAGGGCATCGTGGAGGCGATCGTCAACGACAAGCTGGGGGCCTTCCTCGAGGAGAACCCCGCGGTCGCCAAGCGGCTCGTGATGAAGTCCGTGGAGGCCGCCCGCGCGCGCGACGCCGCCCGGAAGGCGCGCGACCTCGTGCGGCGCAAGGGCGCGCTCGAGAACAGCAGCCTTCCCGGCAAGCTCTCCGACTGCCAGGAGCGCGACCCGTCGCAATGCGAGCTCTACATCGTCGAGGGCGAGTCGGCGGGCGGGTCGGCGAAACAGGGGCGCGACCGGAGGTTCCAGGCGATCCTGCCGCTCAAGGGGAAGATCCTCAACGTCGAGCGGGCGCGGTTCGACAAGATGCTGGGGAGCGAGGAAATCAAGACGATGATCGCGGCGCTCGGGTGCGGCGTCGGCGCCGAGGACTTCGACATCGAAAAGCTGCGCTACCACCGCATCATCATCATGACCGACGCGGACGTGGACGGCTCCCACATCCGCACGCTGCTGCTGACGTTCTTCTATCGGCAGCTGCCGGAGCTGATCGAGCGCGGCTACATCTACATCGCGCAGCCGCCGCTGTTCCGCGCCAAGCGCGGCAAGACCGAGCACTACATCAAGGACGAGCGCGAGCTCGAGAACTGGCTGATTCACCGCGCGGTCGAGAGCCGCGTGGTGCGGCAGCCGGACGGCTCCGAGATCGCGGGGCCCGCGCTCGAGCGGGTGCTGCACCGGCTGATCGCGTTCAAGAAGTACCTCCAGGTGATCGAGCGGCGCGGCTACCAGTTCGACGTCGTGAAGGCGCTGATGGACCACGACGCGAGGGACAAGACGTTCTTCGGCGACGCGGACGGGCTGCAGCGGCTCGCGGGCGACCTGGCGTCGGCCACGCGCCTCGTGACGGTTCAGCCCGACGAGGAGCACAACGTGTCGGCGCTGTCGGTGGAGGACCGATCCAACGGCTATCCGCGCCACTACCGCCTGGACGTGGACTTCGTCGCGGGCGGCGAATACCGCACGCTGCTGGCGAGTTATCGGGACATCAAGGGGCTGCAGCTGCCGGCGATCGTGTCGCTCAGCGCGCCGATCCCGCCCGAGGGCGAGGAGAAGGAGCCGGGGGCCCCGGCGGCGGCCGCCGACGACACCAGGATCGGCGGCGGGCCGACCGACCGGCCGACGAAGCTGGCCGCCGAGCCGGCCGACACCGCGCGCGAGACGCCGACGACGAAGGCGAAGGATGCCGACGTCACGCTGAAGACGCTCGACGATCTGGTGGAGTTCTTCATCACCGCCGGCAAGCGCGGCGTCGCGATCAACCGCTACAAGGGCCTCGGCGAGATGAACCCCGAGCAGTTGTGGGCGACGACGATGAAGCCCGACATTCGGACGCTGCTGCAGGTGCGGGCCGAGGACCACACCGAGGCCGACCTGATGTTCACGACGCTCATGGGCGACCAGGTCGAACCCCGGCGGAAGTTCATCGAAGACAACGCGCTCGACGTGAAGAACCTGGACATCTAACGGGATTCGGGAGTCAGGATTCAGGATTCAGTGCGTCACGCATGTCGCCGAATCCCGAACCGGAAGCCCCGAATCCTCCTGACTCCTGACTCCCGAATCCTGAATCCTGGCAATGACCATCGCCGCCTCCAAGCTCCCCGTCAACATCGAAGACGAGATGAAGCGCTCGTACATGGATTACGCCATGAGCGTGATCATCGGGCGGGCGCTTCCCGACGTGCGCGACGGCCTCAAGCCCGCCCACCGGCGCGTGCTGTACGGCATGCGGACGATGGGCCTGGCGAGCAACCGGGCGTACCGCAAGTGCGCCAAGATCGTCGGCGAGGTGATGGGCAACTTCCATCCCCACGGCGACGCGGCGATCTACGACACGCTCGTCCGCCTCGCGCAGGACTTCAACATGCGCGCGCCCCTGGTGGACGGCCAGGGGAACTTCGGCTCGATGGACGGCGACCCGCCGGCCGCGATGCGGTACACCGAGGCCCGCCTGAAAGCCCTGGCCGAAGACCTGATGGGCGACCTCGAGAGGGAGACGGTCGATTTCGTCCCGAACTACGACGAGACCACCGAGGAGCCGACCGTCCTGCCGGCCCCGTTCCCGAACCTCCTGGTCAACGGGTCGGTCGGCATCGCCGTCGGCATGGCCACCAACATCCCGCCGCACAACCTGCGCGAGGTGGTGGACGGCGTCATCTGGCTGATCGAGCACCGCGCAGACACGCCGGACGCGAAGTTCAAGGGGTTGCTGAAGATCGTCCCGGGCCCGGACTTCCCCACCGGCGGGCTGATCGTCGGCCGCGCGGGGATCGTGCAGGCGTACCGGACGGGCCGCGGCGGCATCACGATCCGGGCCAAGGCGGCCGTCGAGGAATCGGCCAAAGGCGACCGCAGCGCCATCGTCGTGACCGAGGTCCCCTATCAGGTCAACAAGGCGAAGCTGATCGAGAAGATCGCCGAACTGGTGCGGGACAAGACGCTCGAGGGGATCTCCGACCTGCGCGACGAGTCCGACCGCGAAGGCCTGCGCATCGTGATCGAGCTCAAGCGCGGCGAGGTGGCGGACGTCGTCCTCAACAACCTGTACAAGCACACGCCCTTGCAGGTCAGCTTCGGCGTGATCATGCTCGCGATCGTCGGCGGCCGCCCGCGCGTCCTGTCGCTGGTCGACGTGATCGAGCACTTCGTGGAGTTCCGGCGCGACGTCGTGCGCCGGAGGACCGAGTTCGACCTGCGGAAGGCGGAGGCGCGCGCCCACATCCTCGAGGGGTTGAAAATCGCCCTCGACCACCTGGACGCCGTGATCGCGCTGATCCGCGCGTCGAAGGCGCCCGCCGACGCGCGCGACGGCCTGATGGCGAGCTTCGGCCTGAGCCAGATCCAGGCGCAGGCGATCCTCGACATGCAGCTGCAGCGCCTGACCGGCCTGGAGCGCCAGAAGATCGTCGACGAGCTGACCGCGGTGCTGGCCGAGATCGAGCGCCTCCGCGCGATCCTCGGCAGCGAGGCGCTCCTGATGCAGATCGTGGTGGACGAGCTGCGGGCGGTGCGCGACCGTTTTGGCGACGGCCGGCGGACCGAGATCATCGAAGAGGAAGGCGAGTTCCGCATCGAGGACCTGATCGCCGACGAGGACATGGCGATCACCGTGAGCAACACCGGCTACATCAAGCGGACCGCGGTCTCCAACTACCGGACCCAGCGGCGGGGCGGCCTCGGACGCAAGGGCATGAGCATGCGGGAGGAGGACTTCGTCTCGCACCTGTTCGTGGCCTCCACGCACGCCTACATCATGATCTTCAGCGACAAGGGGCGCGTGTACTGGCTGAAGGTCTACGCGATCCCCGACGTCGGCCCCGACGGCAAGGGCAAGGCCATTGCCAACCTGGTGTCGATGCTGCCCGAGGAGAAGATCGCGGCGCTCCTGGCGGTGAAGGAGTTCGAGGAGGGCAAGTTCGTCGTGATGGGCACGCGCCTCGGCGTGGTGAAGAAGACCGAGTTGACCGCCTTCCGCAATCCGCGCGCCGCCGGCATCATCGCCATGGGCGTCGAGGAGGCCGACGCGGTCATCGCCGTGCAGGTGAGTTCCGGCAGCGACGAGGTGTTCATCGGCACCCGGGACGGGATGGCCATCCGGTTCCCCGAATCCGACGTCCGGCCGACCGGCCGCGGGACGTTCGGGGTCAGGGGGATCACCCTCCGCGAGAACGACGCCGCGGTCGCCATGGAGGTCGTGACGCCGGGGGGGACGGTCCTGACCGTTTCCGAGAACGGCTACGGCAAGCGCACCGACCTCGACGAATATCGCGTGCAGTCAAGGGGCGGTTTGGGTATCATCAACATCCACACGACCGACCGGAACGGCAGGGTGGTCGGAATCGCGTACGTCCGCGACGAAGACGAGTTGATGCTCATCACGCAGCAGGGCAAGATCCTGCGGATGGGGACGCGCGACGTGCGGACGATTGGGCGCGCAACACAAGGTGTGCGGCTGATCGGGGTGGAGGACGACGACCGTGTCGTCTCCATCGCGCGGCTCGCCGAGCGCGAAGAGGATCTCAACGAGTAAAGAAGGAGGCTGGCATGCATCGGCCGCGTCATCTTTTGTCTCTTCTCCCTCTCCTGGTCGTCCTCGCGTTCTCGGTGGCCGGGTGCGCGGGCTCCGAGCACGACCAGATGATCCGCCGCTTCTTCCAGGCGTCGGCCATGGGCGACAACATCACGCTGGCGAACATCGCCACGGTGTCGTTCGACCCCAATAAGGACGGCCGGGCGCAGAACGTGTCGTTCGTGAGCGAGACGCCCGAACAGACGCGCGAGTTGAAGATCAAGGAGCTCGACCAGGCGTTCCGGGACGCCCAGGCCGCCGAGGCCGATTACAGCAAGAAGATGAAGGAGTACCAGGACAAGAACCTGGACGCCATCCAGCGCGTGATCAAGATCGAGCAGTCGGGCAAGGGCAGGGCCACGGGCAGGGACGCCGAAGTGCAGGCGTCGTGGACCAAGTGGCGCGACGATCAGAGCGCCCTGTCCAAGAAGGCCTCCGAGGCCCGCCTGGCGCTGCAGCAGGAGCGCAAGGTGGCCGACCTGAGCCTGCCCGACACCGACGTCGCGAGCCTGGCGTCCGCGGTCGAGGCGACCAAGGAGGTCACGGTGACCGCCAACGTCCGCACGCCCGACGGCCAGACCGCCAAGAAGACGCTGGTGCTCACCCTGCAGCGCGTTGTCGCCAAGGACAGCACGGGCAAGGAGATCGCGGGCAAGTGGATGATCACGGCCCTGAAGTAGGGCTTCGTCGCGACCCGTCGCCGGCAACCGATGTACCGGCCCAAGGGGCGCCCCGCGGCGCCCCTCGTTGTTTCCAGGGCACGCGAATGCGCTCCGCACGCCCGGCTGCCGCCCTGCTCGTCGTGCTCGCCGCCTTGTGGGCCTGCGCCGACTCGACACCGAGGGCGCTGCCGCCCGCTCTCGCGCCCGCACCGGTTTCCCCCCGCGGCCCGACCGAGGTCCCCTTCGTGTTCAGCTGGAAGGCCGTGCCCGGCCAGTCGCCCATCTATCGCGTCCGCGTGACCGACGCCGCCGAGCGCGTGCTCTATGAACAGGACGTCCGTGGGACCCAGTGCCGCCCGTCCAGTGAGCTGAAGAACATGATGGCCGACCATGCGACCTTCAGGTGGACCGTCGCCGTGCTGTCCGAGGACGGGGCGAAGGAAGCGGCCCGCTCGACGCCGGTCGAGTTCTCCCTGAAATAGGCTGTTGCGCACAACGCGCGGCCTCCAGTGCGTCGCGCGGGCCTCGAGGTGGTGTGCGGCCTTCAGGTGTGGCGCGCGGCCTCGAGGTGGTGCACGGCTCTTCAGATGTGGCGCGGGCCTTCAGGCCCGCGATCCTCGATCGACTCCAAGAGCGATTGGAGGTTGTCGCGCTCCGACGCGAGGAGTTCCCACTCAGAGCACCTCCAGCTTCGCGTATTTGGCCAGCAGGCGTTTCGCGCCGACGGCGGGGAAGCGGACGACCAGCTTCACGTCGCCGTCCAGCGGTTCGACGCTGATGATCGTGCCCACGCCGAACTGCGCGTGGCGGACGCGCGCGCCCGCTTCGAGGCGGCCCGCCTCGTGCGACTGGTCCTCGTCCTCGTAGGCGTAGGCGGGCGGCTCCTCGCGCGTGCGTCCGGGGCGCCGGGCGAACGGCGGCGCGGACCGCTCCCGGTACGCGCCGTAGCCGCCGGGCCCGTAACCGCCCCCGCCGGTGGTCCGGCGGCCGGCCCACAGCCCGGGTTGGTAGGCGCCCGACCCGCCCGGCTCCTCGCGGTCGAGCAGTTCCGAGGGAACCTCGGCGATGAACCGCGAGGGCGCCGACGGCCGGTACTCGCCGTAGAAGCGCCGCCGGTTGGCGCTGCCGAGGAACAGCTTCTTCCGCGCCCGAGTCATTCCCACGTAGCAGAGGCGCCGCTCTTCCTCGAGCTCCGCCTGGTCCTCGGCCGACCGCGAGTGCGGAAACAAGCCTTCCTCGAGCCCGGCGATGAACACGACGGGAAACTCGAGGCCCTTGGCGCTGTGAAGCGTCATCATCCAGACGCGCGCGTCGGCCGCGCCTTCTGCCTCGTCGGCGTCCGACAGCAGCGAGAGCCGGTCGACGAACCCGCCCAGCGTCGCGCCCTGCTCGCGCAACTCGTATTCCTTCGCCGCCGACACGAGCTCCGCGAGGTTCTCGACCCGGCCCTGCGCCTCCTCGCTTCGCTCGTCGCGCAGCGCGGCCAGGTAACCCGTCTTGTCGAGGACCTTCCCGATGGCGATCGACACGGGATCCTGGCGCGCCACCTCGAACAGCGCGAGCATCAGGTCGCGGAAGACGCGGAGCGAGGTCGCCGCGCGGCCGGCGAACACGCCCCTGTCCAGGCCGCCGGCGAGCCGCGACCAGAGGGAGTGCGGCGACAGGCCATGGTCGCCCGACAGGCCGAGTCCCGCCGGCGCGGCGTCGAGGGCGTCGAGGACGCCCTTCCCGATGCCCCGGGTCGGCACGTTGATCACCCGCCGCAGGCTCACGTCATCGTCGGGGTTGATGAGGAGCTTCAGGTAGGCCAGCGTGTCCTTGACCTCCTTGCGCTCGTAGAACCTGACGTTGCCGATGATGCGGTAGCCGATTCCTTCGCGGCGGAGCGCGTCTTCGATGACCCGCGACTGCGCGTTGGTCCGGTACAGCACGGCCATCGGCGTGTCGCCGCCGGTCCGCACCGCCGACCGGGCCACGCGCGCGATGGCGTCGGCCTCCTCGAGTTCGTCGTTCGCTTGGACGTAGCGGATCTTGTCGCCGCCCTTGGTCTCGGTCCACAGCCGCTTCTCCTTGCGGTCGCGGTTCTGCCTGATGACGGCAGACGCCGCGTCGAGGATGACCTGCGTGGACCGGTAGTTCTGCTCCAGCCGCACCACCGTCGCGTCGGGATAGTCGGCCTCGAAGTCCATGATGTTGCGCAGGTCCGCCCCGCGCCACTTGTAGATCGACTGGTCGGGATCGCCGACGACGCAGATGTTGCGATGGGCCTCCGCGAGCCGCCGCATCAGGAGGTACTGCGGCCGGTTCGTGTCCTGGTACTCGTCCACGAGCAGGAAGCGGAAGCGGCTCGCGTAGCGGTCCCTCACCTCGGCCGCCTCGTCGAAGAGTTCGACCGTTCGCAGCAGCAGGTCGTCGAAGTCGAGCGCGTTGCTCTCCTGCAGCGTCCGCTGGTACAGGTCGAAGATCTTCCCGAGCTGCGCGTCGCGCGGGTTGTAGCTGCCCACGAACGCCTCGGGGCCCTGCATCAGGTTCTTCGCGTGGCTGATTCGCGCCAGGGCCGCCCTCGGCGGCAGCGTGCTGTCGTCGATGTTCAGCTGGCGCATCACCTGCTTCATCGCCGACACCTGGTCGGACGAATCGTAGATGACGAAATCGCGCGAGAGGCCGATCGCGGGCGCCTCGCGGCGCAGCAGCCGCGCGCACATCGAGTGGAACGTGTAGATCCACGCGCCGGCCGCCGCGTCGCCGAGCAGCGTTTCCACGCGCTGCCGCATCTCCTCGGCGGCCTTGTTGGTGAAGGTGACGGCCACCACCTCGCGCGCGTCGGCATGGCCCGCCCCGACGAGGTACGCGATGCGATAGGCGATCACGCGCGTCTTGCCCGAGCCCGCGCCGGCGAGGATGAGCAGGGGGCCGTCGACCTGCAGCACGGCCTTGCGCTGCTCCGGGTTCAGTTCGTCCAGGAAGTCCATGTTCAGTGGCTGGTGGCTGGTGGCTGGTGCTCGGTCATCGCGCGTGACTCGCTAGCCACTGACCACTGACCACCAATCACTATTCTACCGTGACGCTCTTCGCCAGGTTGCGCGGCTGATCCACGTCGCAGCCGCGGCGGACGGCGATGTAGTACGCGAGCAGCTGCAGCGGGATCACCATCGCCACCGGCGAGAAGCGCGACCGCGTCTCGGGCAGGCTGATGATGGAATCGTGCTCGGTGTCCAGGAGGCTTTCCACCAGCTCGTCGCGGCCGGTGGTCAGCGCGATGACCGACCCGCCGCGTGCCTTGACCTCCTGGATGTTGCTCAGCATCTTCTCGAACACGTGGTCGCGCGGCGCGAGCGCCACCACCGGCATCCGTTCGTCGATGAGCGCGATCGGCCCGTGCTTCATCTCGCCGGCCGGGTAGCCCTCGGCGTGGATGTACGAGATCTCCTTCAGCTTCAGCGCGCCCTCCAGCGCGATCGGGTAGTTGATGCCGCGGCCGAGGAACAGGAAGTCGCGCCGGTTGTAGTACCGCCGCGCGATCTCGTCCACCAGCGCCGACACCCGCAGCGACTGGTCCGCCAGCGCCGGCAGCTGCAGGAGGCCGTCGATCTCCTCGCGCGACTGCTCGGGCGCGATCACCCCGCGCACCTGCGCGAGGTGCAGCGCCAGCAGGTGCAGCGCCGCCAGCTGAGAGGTGAACGCCTTGGTGGACGCCACGCCGATTTCCGGGCCGGCATGCGTGTAGACGGTGCCGTCGCTCTCGCGCGTGGCCATGCTGCCGACGACGTTGCAGATGGCGATGCTGCGCGCGCCCTTGGCCTTCGCCTCGCGCAGGGCGGCGAGCGTGTCGGCCGTCTCGCCCGACTGCGTGATGACCACGGCCAGCGTTCGGCGGCCCACGATCGGGTTGCGGTAGCGATACTCGGAACCGTAGTCGATCTCGACCGGGATGTGGGCCAGGCCCTCGATCAGGTACTTCCCCACGAGCCCCGCGTGCCAGGACGTGCCGCACGCGATGATCGTGACGCTTTCGATCTGCGCGAGATCGGCTCCGGAAACCGTCATCTCCTCGAGGAACACGCGCCCGGTGTCGAGCGACACCCGGCCCAGCACGGTGTCGCGCAGCGCCTGCGGCTGCTCGAAGATCTCCTTGAGCATGAAGTGCTTGAACCCCGCCTTCTCGGCCTGGATGGGGTCCCACGTCACGCGCTGCGTCCGGCGATCGAGCGTCGCGCCCGCGAAGTTGGTGAAGGTGACGCCTTCGTTCGTGAGGACCGCCATCTCCTCGTCCCCCAGGAACACCACGTCGCGGGTGTGCGCGAGGATGGCGGGGATGTCGGAGGCCACGAAGTACTCGCCCTCGCCGATGCCGACGACCAGCGGCGGGCCGTTGCGCACGGCCACGATCTTGTTCGGCTCGTCGGAGGACAGCAGCACCAGCGCGAACATGCCGCGCATCCGCGCGAGGGCCCGGCGGGTGGCGCCCTCGAGCCCGTCGCCCGCAGGCCCCTGCGCCTGCAGCTCCTGCTCGACCAGGTGCGCCACGATCTCCGTGTCGGTCTCGGTGACGAACCTGTGGCCCTGGCACTGCAGCTCGCGCTTCAGCTCGAGGTAGTTCTCGATGATGCCGTTGTGCACGACCACGATGCGGCCCGTGCAATCCCGGTGCGGATGGGCGTTCTCTTCGGTCGGGCGCCCGTGCGTGGCCCAACGGGTGTGCCCCACGCCATATTCGCCCTCGATCGGGTCGGCCTGGATCACCTCCTCGAGGCGGGAGAGCTTCCCGGCGCTCCGCCGCAGGCTGATGGCGCCGTTCCGGACGACCGCGATGCCCGCGGAATCGTAGCCCCGGTACTCCAGCCGGCGGAGGCCGTCAATCAGGACGGGGACGACGGGTTTCGGGCCGATGTAGCCGATGATGCCGCACATGGGTGCCTTTCAATTCCGGCTCGCGACCCGCGGCTCGCGGCGTGCGGCCTGGTCGCGCGTGACCGATCTGTTCGGTCGCCAGCCGCAAGTCGCGGACCGCCGGCCGGATGGCAGTTTCTAGCCCTTCTTCTCGGCGGCGAGCAGCCGTTTCTTCAACGTCGCCCAGCCTTCCTTGTTCTCCTGCCTGCCGCGAGCGATGCCCAACGCGTCCGCCGGAACGTCCTTGGTGATCGTGGACCCGGCGGCGACGTAGGCGCCGCGGCCGATCGTCACCGGGGCAATCAACTGCGAGTCGCTGCCGATGAACACGCCGTCCTCGATGACGGTGGGATGCTTGCGTACACCGTCGTAATTGCACGTAATCGTGCCCGCCCCGATGTTCACCTTCTCGCCAATCGTCGCGTCGCCCAGGTACGCCAGGTGGTTCGCCTTCGACCCGGCACCGAGCTTCGTCTTCTTCAGCTCGACGAAGTTTCCGATGCGCGCGCCCTCGCAGACCTCGGTGTCCGGCCGGAGGTGCGCGAACGGGCCGACGGTCACGCCCCGTGCAATACGCGCGCCCGACACCAGGCAGTGATCGAGAATCGTCACGCCGTCGGCCAGTTCCGAGTTCACGATGCGCACGCCGGAGTGGATCGTCGAGCCCGCCCCGATGCGCGTGCGCCCCTGGAGCGTCACCCCCGGCCGGATCACGCTGTCGGGCCCCACGACGACGTCCCGGTCGACGTAGGTGGTGGCCGGGTCTTCCAGCGTGACGCCAGCGGCCATCAAGGCCGCGCGCCGCGCGTCCCAGAGGCGGGCGCTCACCGCCGCCAGTTCCGCGCGGGTGTTGATCCCGAGAATCTCGTCCGGCTGCCCGACGGCGAGCGCGGCCACGCGTCGGCCGGCCTGCCGGTAGATCGCGACGAGGTCGGGGAGGTAGTACTCCCGCTGGGCGTTGTCCGACGCCACCTGGTGCAGCGCCGGGAACAGCGGCTCGAGATCGAAGGCGTAGATGCCCGAGTTGATCTCGCGAATCGCGCGCTCCGATTCCGAGGCGTCGCGCTGCTCGACGATTCGCGCGACCTCAGGCCCGTCGCGCACCACCCGGCCGTAACCGAAGGGGCGGTCCACGACCGCCGTCAGCACCGTCGCCGCCGCGCCCGCCTTCTCGTGGCACTCGAGCAGCGCCCGCAGCGTCTCCGCCGCGAGCAGCGGGACGTCGCCGGACAGCAGCACCAGCGTCCCCTTCGCGCCGGAGAAGAGCGGCTCGGCCTGGATGACCGCATGGGCGGTGCCCAGCTGCGGTGCCTGGAGAACGAAGCGCAGGTCCCCGTGCGCGGCCAGCGCCGCGCGGACGCGGTCGGCCTCGTGGCCGACGACGATCGTGCGCGTTGCGGCGCCGAGGGCCGCCGCCGTCGAGAGGACGTACTCGATCATCGGGGCGCCGGCGGCGTGGTGCAGCACCTTGGGCACGGCGGATTTCATCCGCGTGCCCTTTCCTGCGGCCAGGATCAGCACGTGCGTGGGTGGCATGCGGCTATTGAATCACAGAAAGGAGCCGAGGACTCACCGCGCGGGGCTCAAGCGTCGGTGCCTTTCGGCGGGGCGGCGACGCCTTGGCGCCACCTGAGCGTCCTGCGACCGCCGGCCTGGCCGCGCCAGCCGCGAGCCGGCGCTACCGCTTCCGCGCGGCAACCTTCGCCGGCTTGCCCGCCGAGGTTTCGAGCGCCGCGGCGAAGCCCGGGTCCTGGCGGAGGGGATCCAGGTCCACGTCCTGCGTCGCCAGGTAGCGATTCTCGTGGTTCAGCGCGACGGCCTGTTTCAGGTGCTCGAGCGCGTGCGGGAGGTCCCCGACCCCGGTGAACGCGACGCAGAGCATGTACTGCACGTGGTCGTGGTCGCCGTGATCGGACTCGAGCTTGCGCAGGAGCGCCAGGCCTTCGCCGACGGCTCCCCGGTTCAGTGCGACGGTCGCCGCGTTGATCCGCTCCTCGAGGGACCGCGGATGCTGCGCCGGCGAGGCCTGCTGCCGCTCGCAGATGCTGAGGTAGACGCGCGCCCGCTCCTGCATCTCCTTCTCGTCGGGGTAGTCCTTCAGCACCGTCGCGAGGAATTGGGCCGCTCGCCCAAACTGGCGCTGCTGCAGCGCCTGGAAGCCTCGCTCGAAGGCCTCGACCGCCAGCTCGTGCGGCGATGGTCCCGCCGGGACCGGCTTCGGGGCGGCGGCAGAAGCGGAGGCCGCGCGCGCCCGCCTCACGGGTGGCGAAGCCGGGGCCTTCCGCGCCGGCAGCTTCGCGGCGGCGCGTCCCGCGACCTTTTGAAGTCGCCCTGTCGGGCGTTTCGAGAGGGACCTGCCAACCGATGGCTTCCCGCCCTTTGCAGCTTTCGCCAGGATCCGGGCCCTCGATAGTCCGTTTGCGGCCGGCTTCTTGGCGGCGTGGCGAGAAGGCTGGCTGTGGCTGGGCTTCGGCATGTCTTCAGTCCAAGGGAAGGACGGCGCCCTGGTGGTCGATGCAGGCTCGCGGGCGCTAACTTAGCAAATAGAGGGGAATTGGGTCAAGTTGGCACCGCGCCGCGAGCGGCGTCTCGATGGCCATACCTGGCGCGCCATTTATTGGTCATTCGACCGAACGCTTGGCGGCTTCGATCTCGCGGTAGAGCTCTTTCGAGGTGAGACCGAAGCGTTCGGCGAGTGAGTTGATGGCCTCCCGCCTGGACGCGCCACGATTGGTCAAGTGACCGAATTCGACAAGGAGGGCTGCCCCGTCCGGGAGCGGCTCGGTCTTTTGCCCAACAACGTCGGCGCCGGCCACGACCAGCGTGAACTCGCCCCGTGGGGCGGGCAGACCCGCCAGAACGTCGTCCACGGCCCCGCGTACGAACTCCTCGTGGACCTTCGTCAGCTCTCGAGCCAGCACAATCTGTCGGTTGCCCAACACCCGCCGGATGGCCTCGAGCGTGTCCCGGATACGATGGGGCGCTTCGAACAGCACCATCGTGTCGCGCCGGTCGGCCAGGGTGGCCAGCCAGCGGTCGCGCGCCTGTTCGCGCGCCGGCGGGAAGCCGACGAACGAGAACGCGCTCGTGGGCAGGCCGGACGGCACGAGCGCGGCCAGCAGCGAACTCGCTCCCGGCACGGCTTCGACGCGCAGGCCGGCGGCAATCGCCGCCTTGGCGAGGCGGTAGCCCGGGTCGGAGATGCCGGGAGTGCCGGCGTCGGACACGAGCGCGATGCTCTCGCCACCGGCCAGCCGCGCGAGCAGCCGGGGCGTCTTCTCGCGCTCGACCTGCTCGTAGAAGCTCGTCGTCGGCGTCCGGATGTCGAAGTGGGAGAGGAGTTTCGCCGTGTGGCGCGTGTCCTCGGCGGCGATGAGCGACACCTCGCGCAGCACCCGCAGCGCCCGCAGCGTGATGTCTTCGAGATTGCCGATGGGCGTCGAGACGAGGAAGAGTGTTGGAGCGCCCACCATTGATGACCTCGGCCGTTCAGATATTGTACCATTGGAAAAGGGGTAGTCTGCCGGGACGCGGCCGACGGGGGGCGTTGGACGCGGACGTGCCGGGGGCTGGCAAGGTGTTGGCGAGGCGCGAGCGTGTATTCATCCGAACCGCTGCATCATTTCGTGGACGATTACCTGCGGTACCTGTACGAGATCCAGCCGACCAGCGCGACCCTCGACGGCGTGCACACGCACGACGACCTGCTCGAGGACCTGAGCCGGAGCGCGCTCGAATCGCAGGCGCGGGCCCTTTCGGGGTTTGCCAGGCGCCTGGACGAGATTCCGGTGGAGGGCCTGACCGACGTCGAGCGGATCGAGCACCCGGTGATCGCCGCGAACATCCGCGCGCGCGTCTTCGAGATCGAAGAAGTCCGCACGTGGGAGCGCAACCCGCAGTTCTACGCCGACATCCTGGCGACGAGCCTCGCCACCCAGGCGATCTTCCCCTACGCGCCCGAAGACGAGCGCGCCCGTCGCGTCCTGTCGAAGCTGCGGCAGGCGCCGCGGCTCGTGCAGGCGGCACGCGACAACGTGAAGGACCCGCCGGGCATCTACGCGAAGGTCGGCCTCGAGACGCTGCGCGGCGTCCTCCGGTTCCTCGAGCACGACCTGCCCCGCGCCTTCTCCACCGTGGACGACCTGCACCTGCTGGGGGACCTGGCCGACGCCTCGGGCGAGGCCGCCGACGCGCTGAAGGGGTATATCGGCTACCTGGAGACGGAGCTGGCGCCGCGCGCCCGCGCGTCGTTTCGCCTCGGCCGCGAGAGGTTCGAGAAGAAGCTGAAGCTCGACGAGGGGCTGCCGCTTGCGGTGGACAAGCTGCTCGCCATCGCAAGCCGCGAGCTGTGGGCGACGCAGGAGGAGTTCCGCCGCGTGGCGTCCCGCCTGAACAGCGGCGGCGACCCGGTGGCGGCGTGGCGCGCGGCCAAGGACGACCACGCCGAGCCCGGGCGGCTGGTGACGACGGCGCAGGAACAGGTAGCCAGACTGATCACCTTCATCGAGCGCCACGACCTCGTCACCATTCCGGCCGCCGAGCCGCTCGTCGTGGCCCGGACGCCCGACTTCTACCGGTGGACGTTCGCCAGCACGTGGACCCCGGGGCCCTTCGAGACGAAGCCGACGCGGTCCTACTATTACGTCACCGACGCGGACCCGTCCTGGCCGGCTGACCGCCAGGCGGAGCACATGCGCGACTTCGCGTCCGCGACGCTCTGGTCGATCTCGATTCACGAGGCCTACCCGGGCCACTTCGTGCACGCCCTGCACCTGCGCCAGCTCGAATCGAAGCTGCGGAAGTCGTTCCTGTTCTCGCCGGCATCGGCGGTCGAGGGCTGGGCGCACTACTGCGAGCAGATGATGATCGAGGCGGGCTTCGAGAAGGGCAACGCCGAGGTCCGGCTCGGACAGCTCGCCGAGGCGCTCATTCGCCTCTGCCGGTTCATCGTCGGCATACGGCTGCACGCCGAGGACATGTCGGTCGAGGCCGGCATGCGCTTCTTCCGAGACGAGGCGTTCATGGAGGAAGCCGGCGCGCGGCGCGAGGCCGAGCGCGGGACGTTCGACCCGACCTACATGGTCTACAGCGCGGGCAAGCTGATGCTGCTCAAGCTGCGGGCCGACTACAAGGCGCAGCAGGGCAGCAAGTACTCCTTGAAGGCGTTTCACGACACCTACCTGGACAACGGCACGCTCCCGATCTGGGCGCAGCGAAAGCTGATGCTGCCGGGAGACAGGGGAGAAGTGCTCGAGTAAGGGCAGGCGGCTGGCGGCCCGCAACGAGCGGCGGGCACGGCGGCCACAGCACGCGGACGGGACCGATGCGGGGCGCGACCAGCGGTGGCGGCCCGCGGATTGAAAGGACGCTGAACGCGGCCGCGGGCCCAGGGCCTCCGGCCGCAAGCCGGATATGCCACTTTACGAATACGAGTGCGAGAAGTGCGGCCTCAGGTTCGAGGTCATCCAGAAGTTCTCGGACGCCCCGGTCGAATCGTGCAGGAGCTGCGAGGGGAAGGTGCGGCGGCTGTTGTCGGCGCCGGCGATCCAGTTCAAGGGAACGGGCTGGTACATCACCGACTACGGGCGGAAGGGGCGCGGGGGAGAGCCCCCCTCGTCAACGCCGGCCGGGGCCCCCTCGGCATCCGCTTCGACCGCGAACGGGTCGTCGGCCGACAAGACCGCGGGCCGAAGCGATTCGTCGAGCGCGCCGTCGACGCCGGCGAGTTCGACGTCCGGCACGGACAAGAAATAGCGCGCGAGTCCTCGGCCGCGCGCGTCGGAGCACGCGTTGACAGGGTCCTCCGCTAATCGCCGGTCACTTTCCCGCATCCGACGCCTGCCATCTCGCGCAGGTAGTCTCTGAACGGTTCCGCGAGGTCGGGCCGGCGCAGCGCGAAGTACACCACCGCCTTGAGGAACCCCAGCTTGTTGCCGGTGTCGTGCCTGACGCCCTTGATCTCGCAGGCGTAGATCGGGCGATCCTGCAGCAGCCGCCGCAGCCCGTTGGTCAGCTGGATCTCGCCCGAGCCGTCCGCCTGCGTGGACTTCAGCGCGGGGAAGATGTCGGGCGTGAGGATGTAGCGCCCGATGATCGCCAGGTTCGACGGCGCGTCCTCGCGCTTCGGCTTCTCGACCAGGTCCTTCACGCGGTAGACGCCCTTCTCCAACTCCTCGGCAATCGACACGATGCCGTAGGAGGAGACGTGCTCCTCGGGCACGCGCTCGACGGCGAGCACCGGGCCCTGCACCCGCTCGAACACGTCGACCATCTGGCGCAGCGCCGGCGGATTGGCGTCGATCACGTCGTCGCCCAGGATCACCGCGAACGGCTCCTGGCCCACCAGCTCGCGCGTCACGAGCACCGCGTGCCCGAGGCCGAGCGGCTCGCCCTGGCGGACGTACGCGAAGTTGATGAGGTTCGAGACCTTTCGGATTTCGGCCAGCAGTTCCGTCTTGCCGCGCGCCTCCAGGAACGTTTCGAGTTCGACCGAGACGTCGAAGTGATCCTCGATCGCGTTCTTGCCGCGGCCGGTGACGAGGATGATGTTGTCCACGCCGGACGCCACCGCCTCCTCGACGCCGTACTGGATGATGGGCTTGTCCACCAGCACCAGCATCTCCTTCGGCTGGGCCTTGGTCGCGGGAAGGAACCGCGTGCCGAGGCCGGCAGCGGGGAAGACGGCTTTGCGGACGATGGACAAGGGGGAATCTCCTCTGGTTTCATCCTATCCGAGGAGGGCGCCGCGGCGAAAGGCATACCTCGGCGACGCCCGAATCGCGTAGGATCTCGAGTGTCATGATCGACCCAGCCTTCGTCCGCGACCACCCGGATCTCGTGCGTGCCGGCCTCCGCAACCGCGGAATGGACGCCGACGCCGACCTCGACGCGCTGGCCGGCATCGAGGCCCGGCGGCGGGCGGTCATCGTGGAGGTCGAGGAACTCAAGCGCCTGCAGAACAAGTCGGGCGAGGACATCGCGCGCGCCAAGCGGGAGGGCCGCGACCCCAGCGAGGTGTTCGCCGCCAACCGCGAGCGCGGCCAGTTGATCAAGTCGCTCGAGGGCGAGTTGGATGTCGTGGAGTCCAGCCGGCGGGCGAGGCTGCTGACGCTGCCGAACCTGCCCGCCGCGCACGTGCCGGTGGGCGCGAGCGCCGCCGGCAACAAGGAAGTGCGCCGCGTGGGCGACCTGCCCCGGTTCGACTTCGAGCCGCAGGCCCACTGGGACCTGGGCCCGGCGCTCGGGATCATCGACTTCGAGCGGGCCGCCAAGACCACGGGCGCGCGCTTCGCGTTCCTGATGGGCGACGGCGCCCGGCTGTCGCGCGCGCTCATCAACTTCATGCTTTCGCTGCACTCGCGCGAGCACGGCTACACGGAAGTGGAGCCGCCGTTCCTCGTGAACGCCGAGACGCTGACGGGCACCGGGAACCTCCCGAAGTTCGAGGCGGACCTGTTCAAGATCGCCGGGGAATGGGATCTCTACCTGATCCCCACCGCGGAGGTTCCGCTCACGAATCTGTATCGGAACGAGATCCTCGACGGCCGCCGGCTGCCGCTGAAGTACTGCGCGTACACGCCGTGCTTCCGGAGCGAGGCGGGCTCCTACGGCGCCGACGTGCGCGGCCTGATTCGGCAGCACCAGTTCGACAAGGTGGAGCTGGTGAAGTTCGCGCACCCCGACACGTCGTACGACGAGCTCGAGTCCCTGACGCGCGACGCCGAGCAGGTGCTGGTCCGGCTCGGGCTGCCGTACCGAACGATCATGCTGTGCACGGGCGACATGGGCTTCGCGTCGGCGACGACGTACGACATCGAGGTGTGGCTGCCGAGCCAGCAGACGTACCGCGAGATCTCGTCGTGCAGCAACACCGAGGCGTTCCAGGCGCGGCGCGCGAACATCAAGTTCCGCCCCGACGGCAAGGGAAAGGCGGAGTTCGTGCACACGCTGAACGGGTCGGGCCTCGCGGTGGGCCGCACCCTGATCGCGATCGTCGAGAACTACCAGCAGAAGGACGGCTCGATCGTGATCCCCGAGGCGCTTCGGCCGTGGATGGACGGGCAGGACAGGATTGTGGCGCCGGCGAAGTGACCACGGGACCGCGCCGTCGCCCCGACGTCGAAATGCACAATGCACAATGCAAAATGTAGAATGCAGGACGAAGAACGCTGATCACGCGTGCCAACCACGGTCAACGGGTCCTGACGGCCCCGGATCTTCATGGCCCAGAGCACGTCCTGCGTTTTGCATTGTGCATTGTCAGGCTCCCGCCCGCGTCGGCACCGGTTGCACGTCCGTGTGTGGAGAGGTGGCCGAGTGGTTGATGGCTCCGGTCTTGAAAACCGGCGTGGGGGAAACTCCACCGGGGGTTCGAATCCCTCCCTCTCCGCCAATTCTTAGCGTCTCTCGCTGTCCCGCCGTTCACGAAGACACCCAATCACCTGCCGCCGCCGCGATTGTGCCCGGATGTGTGCCCGCGACGTCTCGCTGACCCTGCCGGTCATCGTCATCCAAGCGTGGCTCTGGTCGCGCGGACCCACCTCACGCCTTCGTCCTCCCACCAGGCGGCGACGCCGGCCTCGCCATGCCCAGCTTCTTCATCCGGAAGCGCACCGTGTTGGGTTTGAGGCCGAGCTTCTCCGCCGCGTGGCCGGCGCCGTTGATACGCCAGCCGCACTCCTCGAGCACGGCCTCGATGTGCGCCCGCTCCACGTCGGCCAGGGTGCGTTCACCGGCCGGGCCGGCGCCCCGCCGCCTGCCGCCGCCAAAGGTCTCGTCGATCTCCAGCACATCGCCCGTCGATCGGATCATGGCGCGTTCGATCACGTTCTGCAGCTCGCGCAGGTTGCCGGCTACGGGTTCAGCAAGGAGAAGCTCAACGCCACGCTCGACACCGCCAAGTTCGGAAGCAAGGACATTCATCTCGACTACACGCTGCATGGGCCGGTTCTCGGAATAGGGTTCCGCTTCTAGAGCCGGCGCTGAGCCGAAGGCCACTGAGCATCACGGTGGCGCTTTTGCTGCCACACGGACCAATAGGAGAGTCCGAGGTAGTCAGCCGCCTGATCACAGGGTCTACCGACCAGGGCCAGCCCGACCGTCCACGGCGCTGGTGCTGAAAACGGCGAGGCGAGCGAGTAAGATCACACGCCATGGCTTCGGATCGACAAGGCTCCGCCACATCCCGGTCGCCAGTGATCTCCTGGCGGATTGTCGCGCTGTTCGTCGCGCTCACGCTGGTGTTCACGTACCCGCTCTGGCTGGATCTCGGCGGCAGCGTGATCTGGCACGGCTCGGACACCGAGCTGTTCGCCTGGACCCTCTCGTGGGACGTTCGCGCCCTGACGCACCGGCCCTGGGCGATCTTCGACGCCAACATCTTCTACCCGTATGCCCGCACCCTCGCGTACTCGGAGAACCTGATCGGCAGCGCCCTGCTCGCGGCGCCGGTGCTGTGGCTCACCGGCAACCCCGTTGCCGCGGTGAACGCGGTTGGCCTGCTGTCGTGCCTGCTCTGCGGCCTCGGCGCCTACGTCCTGGCGCGCAGGGTCGGCATCGGTCCGGCTGGGGCCGCGGTGGCGGGAATCGTCTTCGCGTTCTCGCCGCCCAGGTTCTTCCGCATCGGCCAGCTGCACCTCGCCGCCGTCCAGTGGATGCCGTTCGGCCTCGCGTCGCTCCATTCGTACCTGGACGAGGGCCGGAAGCGCGACCTGCGGCTCGCGGCCGCGTTCTTCAGCCTGCAGACGCTGTCGAGCGGCCACGGCACGGTCTTCCTGGCCCTTTCGATGTTCGGCCTCTGCGTCTACCGGGTCGCCCTCGGTGAACCGATCGCGTTCAGGCGCCGCCTGGCCGACCTTGGAGTGCCCGGCGCGGCGCTGCTCCTCCCGGTGGTGTTCGTCACATTCCAGTACCTGGCCGTGCAGCGCGAGATCGGGCTGGTGCGCACCCTCGACGACTGGGAGCGGACCAACGGCGCCAGCTTCTTCGCCTCGCCGTCGTACGTGGACGTCTTCATACACGGCCGTCTGCCCGGGCGTCTCGACCCGCCACAGGCCGACCTGTTTCCCGGCTGGCTGCCCCTGCTGCTGGCCCCGCTGGCGTTCGTGCGCGGGGAGCGCAATCCCGGCGCCGGGAGGGCGTCGCGATGGCTGAAGCGCGCAGCCGTGGGCGTCGAGGCCGCGGCGCTGATCGGCCTGGCGCTGGGGGCCCTCGTCACCGCCAACGGGCCGCTTCGCCTGACGCTCGACGCCTTCACCCTCCTCTCGGTGCGGAGCGCATGGAGGGCGTGGTCCGTGGCGGCCGCGCTCGTCGCCGCGAGGGTGCTGCTGGCCCGGTGGGTGCCGCTCGACGCCGTCGGGCGTGCACGCCGGGCCGTCCGCGCGGTGCGCGCGTGGCCGGGCGAACACCGCCGGGACGCGGCGCCGTTCTACGGCCTCGTGGCGGTCGCCAGCCTGTGGCTCGCGCTGCCGCTCGATCGCCCGTTCGGGCTCTGGCCGCTGGTCTACTGGCTGCCCGGATTGAACTTCATCCGCGTTCCGTCACGGTTCACGCTGCTCACGCTGCTGGCGCTGGCGGTGCTTTCGGGATTTGCATTCGAGCGGTTGACGGCGCGGTTGCGACCGTCGTGGCGCACCGCGGCCGGCGTGATCCTCGGCGCGCTGCTGGTGGCGGAGTTCGCCGCGCCGCTGACGCCGGTGAAGTACCAAGTGGAGATCCCGGCCGTGGACCGCTGGCTCGCCAGGCGCCCGACACCGTTCGCCGTCGCCGAGGTCCCGATGGCCGACCCCGACGGCGACGCGACGCAGTGGGAGCGGCGGCAGTCCCTCTACATGCTCCACTCCATGGCGCACTGGCAGAGGACGATCCACGCGTTCAGCGGCACGCGGCCGCGGATGTTGGAAGACCTCATCGCGGACCTCGTCACGTTCCCGGACGAAAAGAGCCTGGCGGCTCTCTCGCGGCTCGGGGTCACCTACGTGGTCGTGCACACGGAGCTCTACCCGCCCGGGGAATGGCCGCGGGTGCAGTCGCGGATCAACCAGTTCGCCGATCGCCTCTGGCTGGAGCAGATCGTTGGCCCCGGCCGCATCTATGTCCTCCGGTAGCGGCCACGAGGACCCAACTCTCTCGTCCATCCGAACTGCCGTCGTCGGGAGGCGCGCCATCCATGGCAGCGCCGTACCCAGAGGTCCAGGCGCCAGGGCCCGCCTCGTTCACCAGTGCCGGATCGTCTCGGCCTCTGCCGGCCCCGACGCTGGCGCGCGCCCCGCCATCCACTGGCGCACGGTGTCCTGCGCGCCGAGCCCGAAGGCGATGGCTCCTGCCAGCGTCACGCCGCCGAACAGGATCGTGAACGCGATCAGCACCGTGAGCCGCCCGATTCCCAGCTGCTCGAGGGCGATCGCGCCGGCCGTGAGCAGCACCGCGCCCTTGGTGAGGCCCGAGACGAGTCGGGCCGACGGCACGTCGCCGTTCACGGCCGCGATCAGAACGCTGCGTGCGGCCAGCCTCGAGAGCACGACGCCGGCGGCGAAGATGATGCCGCCGGCGACCAGGCGCGGCACGTAGAGGAGGAACCGTTCCGCGAGGTCGGACGCCAGCCGCGAGTCGACGGAGTAGAGGGCGAGGATCGACGCCGAGAACAGGATGGCCGCCTGCAGCAGCCGCGCCAGCGCTGCGACACTGCTGCCGACGCCGATGGTCTCGAGCGGGCTCGACAGGCCGAGCCTGGCCGCCCACCGGTCCGTGTGGACCGAGCGCAGCGCCCAGGCCGCCACGCGCCCGACCACCAGCGCGGTCAGCAGCCCGAGCATCAGAACGAAGACGCAGCCCATCGCCTTCGGAAGCAGCACGAGGGTCTGCGCCTGGAACTGCCGCCACACCTGGTCAACGAACCCGCCAAAGCCTTGTCCCATGTTGTGCTCCTTCTTCCACGCCGTTCCAACCCCGGCGGAGCGCCCCCTTGCCGGCCTCGAACCGCTCGCGCAGCCGTTCGATCCGCCCGTCGACCTCCGGCCCGTCGCTGCCCCACGTTTCGATCACCCACGACGCCACGCGGCCCATGTAGAGCGGGAGAATCGACCGGACCAGCTGGCCGCGGTCGATGACGCGGTGTCGATAGGCGCGCGCGAACGCGTAGATCACCCTCACCCACAGCTCGTCCGGGAAGTGGAAGGCCTCCGGCTCCACCTCCACGAGGCGGTGCAGGCAGGCGAGATCACCCTGGTCGAGCACCGGCCCCCACACGCCCTGCAGGTCACGCAGTCCGGCGCGCATCCGGCCGACCATGCGCTCGGAATCCACGGCGACCGGCTCGAGGCCGACGCCGAACCGGAACCCGAACATCGGCGTGTCGGTCGACTCGGTGACCGCCTGCCACGACACCTGGTGCGTTTCCATCAGCGCGAACACGGTGCCGACGACCTGCACCAGCATGTCCGACAGGTCGGCACCCGGGTCCTTGGCGTCGTGGATCTTCGCGCCGAGAAAGGACTGGCAGACCCGGAACCCGTCGCAGATGGCGGTCGTCGTCATCCACACGTCGATGCCGTAGCGCGCCACGTCGGTGTCCCACACGTCCTTCGTCAGGTAGTGCGTGACGAGGCGGCCGGAGAGCCCGAAGTCGCCGCCGATCGGCTGGCGAATCCGCACGCCGTACAGCGCGGTCGTCAGCGGGTAGACGATGCTGTTCGTGATGGTGCCGTCGAACTTGTGCCGGAGGTAGTAGGGCGCGACGTAGTCGAACCCGTGCTGCATCACCGGTTCGACCAGCAACTGGATCCACTCGGGCGTGATGCTTCGCAGGTCGGCGTCCACCACCGCGCAGCCCCGGGCGCCGAGCACCTCGGCGGCTCGGAAGATCGTCCGGAAGGCGCTGCCCTTGCCCGGGATGCCGCGATACGGCACGCTCAGCCGGTGCACGGGGAACATCGGGTGCGAGAACAACAGCAGGTGGGCGTCGCCGTCCGCGGCGCCGCGCACCGCGTCGGGCGTCCCGTCGGTCGACCCGCCGTCCGAGTTGAGGACGAGGCACCGCAGGCCGGCGAAGTACTTCGCGAGCCCGGCCAGCGCAGCGGTCACCACGTGCCCGATCGTCCGCGCGTTGTTGAAGCTCGGGATCCCGATGACGACGTCGGCCCGCCCGAACGCGCGAAGCGCCTCGAGCATCCCCGGGGACAGCACCTCGTCCGCCCAGGTCATGCCTCGGCTCCGCGCCACGCGGCGCCGCGGCCGGCGGCCGGCGCGAACGAACAGGTGTCGTGGTCGAGGAGCGTGCCGTCGAGACCGCTGCACACCACCGGGAGAAGCCGCGTCGTCATCGGCTGCGTTGCTTTCCGCTCATGCCGCGGCGATCGCCCCGCGCTCCGGGGCCGTCGCGCCGGCCGCGTCTTCCCCGTCCGCCGTGGTCAGCGCGCTCTCGCCGTCCACCGCATCGCGCAAGAGGTCGAGGAACCCGGGAACGGCCGCGCTCACGCGCTCCCAGCTCGGAATCAGCGGCGTCGCCGGGTCCTCGACGAACCTGGCGCAGGCCAGTTCGAGTCCGCGCGCGAACACGGCCACCATCGTCTCTTCCTGGTGCCGATCGAAGGCGAGACTGTTGATCGCGGCGTCGGCTTCGAAGGAGGAGACGGCGTCCTGGGCCAGGCGGCTGTAGTGCACCGTCAGCGTGCGGAAGAGGCCGGCGTCGAACACCACGCCCTCGGCAGCCAGCGCCCTCAGCAGCGTGCGGCCGATGTCCACGCACATCTTCAGCAGCCCCCGGTCCGCGGCGTCGGCCGACAGCGGCTGGTGCTTGTGGTCGTAGACGGCGCACAGCTCGGTCTGACAGGCGCGTCGCGGCCCGCGCGAGCGGTAGACCTCGGCGAGCACCCCGATCTCCAGGCCCCACGTGGCCGGCAGGCGGGCGGCCCGCGCAATGGCGCTGGTCATGGCGAACTCGCCAGAAAGCGGGTAGCGAAACCCGTCGAGGAACGTCAGCAACGGCTGCGGTCCGACGACGCGCTGGAGGGAGCGAACGAGGGGGGAGACGAACAGCCGCGTGACGCGGCCGTTGAGCGTCGCGTTGAAGCGCGCGTAGTAGCCCTTGGCGAACTCGAAGCCGAATCGCGGGTGGGCAATCGGGTAACAGAGCCGCGCCAGCAGCTCCCGCGAATAGGTCGTGATGTCGCAGTCGTGCGACGCGATCACCTCGCAGCGGTGATCCGCGAGCAGGTAGCCGTAGGCGATCCAGCACGAACGCCCCTTGCCGTCCTGATCCACCGACAGGCCGTTCTCGGCGAGCCGCGCGTAGAGCGACTGCAGCGCCGGGCCGTCGTTCCAGATCAGGCGCACCCGCTGCGGCAGGCGGTCCAGCGCCCGCCTCGTCGCCAGCATCTCTTCCGCATTCGCCTGGCCGAGGCTGAGGACGACGGTGTCGACGTAGCGGGCGTGCCGAAGTTCCTCGATGATGTGGCGGATTGCCGGGCGCGAGAACTCGCTGAACAGGCACGGGAGCACCAGGCCGATGGGACGGCGCCTCGCGAATGCCTCGAGCTCCTGCTCGAGGCGATCGAGGTTGGCGGTGTCGAGCCGGTGCAGCGTGGCAACGTCGTGAGCCTGGTGGAGATCGGCCATCGCTCCCTCCCTGGCACTCACTTGCCGGCGGCACCACGGCGCGGGGCGATCGGCGAGCGGGCTCGCGCGCGGTGGCAGCCGGGCGTGGTCGCGCGTGCGGCCCCCGGCACGCGCCCGGCAGGCCGAGATCGAGACAGAAACGTGGCTGGGCGGTCGAGGGGACGTCGCACGAGCAGAGGCAAGGGCCGTGCCGGACGGCGGCTCGAGCAGGATTGCCAAGGATCAGCTGTCCTGTGCCGGTGATGGCCAGGCACGGGACCTCGCCGTGCACCAGATGCCGACTCAGCCGTATCCCTGTTCTTACGCGGTGCCCGGGGAGGCGCCACGATTATGGCGCGATTCCGTGTGCCGCCGGTGCGCAACCACCGGGCACGGTGTTCGCAATCCGGACACGTGGGGCGCTTCGCGTTTCCGCGCGGTCCTCCCAGCCCGGCCACAGATTCCTCACTCTATTCACCGCCGTCGCTCTGCTGTCTTGTGCGACCATCGTGCAACGGATACCGAAAGCCGTCACGAGAGGCGGCCGGTGACTCGCCGTCCCGCCACCCGCCGGTCGATGGCGGAAATGCCGGAGGAGACCCATGCCACGTTTTCGCACGCTCGTTGCCACGCTCGCTTCAATCAGTTCAGCTGTCGTCATCTGGACGGTGGTGGCTCATTCGCAATCGCAGGTGCCAGGCCTGCCGTCGCCGGGTGCCGCTCCCGTCCTGGTCGTCAACGACCCGACAGTGCGCGCAGTGCAGTCTGGACCGTGGCAGGTGTCGATCGCGCCAGATCTGCAGGTCACGCTGACCGCCGCCAGCGTGGTCACGCCGGCGCCTCCCGACTTCCTCCGCGTAGGCCGCCGATACCTGATCCAGCCAAGTGGCGGGGCGGCCAGCACCTGTACGATCGACCGGATCGACCACCAGTGGGTGAGGGTGACGGACGGGCGCGGGACGCGGTGGCTGAATCTGGCGCTGGTCGTCTCGGTGCAGGACGCGCAATGACGCAGAGGCAGGAGAACGCTGTTGCGACGACGAACTCCCCCTGCCGGACGGCTTCGAGGATGGCATCCTGGCCTGCCGCCGACTGTCCGGCAGCGACCCCCACGGCTGGTGGCTGCAGCCTGAGTCCCACCACGAGTAGCGGCTCCAACCCGCCATTGCAGTCCGGACCCTCTCGAGCCGATTTGTAGTACGTGGCGCTGTGTCACCAGTTGGAGGGGGACCCGCCCCAGGAACGAGCGTGGCCGAACCAAGCATGTCCGCAAGCCGGCTGGCCGAATTGAGCGCGGATGCGGCACTCCGCGTGGCCATGCTGTCGCTCGACCGCACGAGCGACAGCATCTACTGGCTCGACAGGAACGCCCGCATCGCCTGGGCCAACGAGGCCGCCTGCCGCAGCCTTCTCTACACGATCGACGAGCTGCTCGGCCTGTCGGTTGCCGACATCAACCCCACCTACCCCGCGGACGCCGCCCGGCGCACCGAGGAGACTGTGGCAGGCCAGGATGTCGCGCGCGAGTTGCTGCCCCCGTGGCGGAGCGTCCTCCCCGACGGGACCTCCGGACAGACCTACGAAACCGTGCACCGGCGCAAGGACGGACGGCTCCTCCCGGTCGAAGTGAGCGCCACGCCCATCGAGGTCGGCGACCGTCGATACATCGTCGCCGCCGTGAGGGACATCTCGTCCCGGCGCTGGATGGAATCGGCGCTGCAGAACATGGCCAGCGAGATGGACCGGTTCTTCGAGGTGACCCTCGAGATGCTCTGCGTCACCGACCACCGCGGCATGTTCCGGCGCCTCAACCCGGCCTGGGAACGGGTGGTCGGCTTCAGCGCGGCCGAGCTGATGGCGCGCCCGCTCGTCGACTTCGCGCACCCGGACGATCGCGGAGCGACGCTCGACGTATTCCAGCGCCTCGGGTCCCCTGCCTCCGTCATCAGCTTCTCGCACCGCTTCGAGAAGAAATCGGGCGGGTACTGCTGGCTGCAGTGGCGCTGCGTTTCGGACGGCGAGAAGATCTACGCGGCCGTGTACGACGTGAGCGCGCGGCTGGCCCTCGACGGCACGCTGAAGGCCGTCGGCGAGCCGGCGTCGTGGCCCGCCCCGCCGCTGTCGGCCGGCCCCGCGGCGGCGATGCCCTCCAACGGCGGCGGAGCGCCTCACGCGCCCGCGGTCCCGCAGGTCCGCGTGCTGGTTGTCGACGACAACCGCCTGAACCTGCGCGTCGCCCGCCAGATGCTCGAGCACTTCGGCATTGCCGTCGAAACGGCTGGCGACGGGCGCAAGGCGGTGGACGCGATGCGGCGGGGCCCCGGGCGCTTCGACGCCATCCTGATGGACATGCAGATGCCCGACATGGACGGCCTGCAGGCCACCAGGGTGATTCGCAAGGAGTTTCCCAACCACGCGCTGCCGATCATCGCCGCCACCGCCAGCATCGACGGCTCCGACATGACGGCCTGCCTCGACGCCGGCATGAACGACTACGTGTCGAAGCCCATCGACCCGCGGCAACTCGAGCGCGTCCTGTCGCGCTGGCTCGCCTTGCCGTCGCTGGTCGCGCAGACGCCTGCGGCCGCGCGCGAGGCCGAGCCGCCCTCGTGCGCCACCGAGCCGGAGACCGCCGCAGTCCTGATGGAGGTGCAGGGTGTCGACGTCGCCACGGCGCTCGTGCGGCTGAACGGGCAACAGGACCTGCTGGTGCGGCTGCTTCGCGTCTTCGCCCAGGAACACGGCAGCACCACGGCCGAGATTCGCGCCGCGGTCGACCACCGCGACTTCGACGCCGCGCTGGGCGTGGTGCACAACCTGAAGGGCGTGGCCGGCACGTTGTCGGCCACCGAGGTGTTCGACGCCGCGCGCGTCCTCGAGGGCGGTCTGCGCAACGGCCAGCACGAGACGCTGCCCGGGATGCTCGACCGCCTCGGCATCGCCCTCGACGTGGTGTGCCGATCGATCGCGGAGTGGACGGGCGACACGAGGGCGGCCCGGCCCGACGAGGCGCGCCACGAGCCAGACCGCCCGGTGGCGGTGTCGCTGCTGAACGAGTTCGACCTCCTCCTGAAGAGCCGCCGCTTCTCGGCGCGCCAGCGCTTCGAGCAGCTGAAGGAGCAGTTGACGCTTCCCGAACTCGCGGCGACGGTCGAACAGGTGCAGCGCTGCCTGGACCGGCTCGAGTTCCAGCAGGCGAGAGAACACCTGCCCGCGATTGCGGCGGCCCTCGGGGTGAGGTTCCCCGTGCCCGATCGACTGGCGGACCGATGATGCAGCCAACGCGACAGACGATCCTGCTGGTGGACGACGCGGCCGCGAACCTCGAGGCGCTGAACGCCGTGCTGGGCGCCGACTACGAGCTGATCTTCGCGACGAGCGGCCCAGACGCGATCGATCTCGCGCGCGACCAACTCCCCGACCTGATCCTGCTCGACGTAATGATGACGGGGATGAACGGCTACGAAGTGTGCCGCAGGCTCAAGGACGACGACCGCACCCGGGGAATCCCGGTCATCTTCGTGACCTCGATGGACCACGAGGAGGACGAGGCCGCAGGCCTCGATGCGGGCGCCATCGACTACCTCGCCAAGCCGATCCGATCGAGCATCGTCAAGGCCCGCGTTCGCAACCACCTCGAGCTCAAGCGCGCGCGCGACCTGCTGCAGAGCCTCTCGATCACGGACCCGCTGACCGGCCTGGCCAACCGCCGCCAGTTCGACGCCGTCCTGGAGGCCGAGACGCGTCGCGCGATCCGCGGGCTGAGCCACGTCGGCCTGCTGATGTGCGACGTCGATCGCTTCAAGGCGTACAACGACTACTACGGCCACCCGGTCGGCGACTGGTGTCTGGCGGAGATCGGCAAGGTGTTTCGCGACGTCTTCCGCAGGGCGGGCGACCTGGCCTCGCGCTACGGCGGCGAGGAGTTCGCGGTGATCCTGCCCGGCGCCACGCCGCCCGACGCCTGGATGATGGGCGAGAAGATCCGGCAGGCGGTGGAGGCGAGGCGCCTGCCGCACCAGCGCGCGACGGGGAGCCAGTGGGTGACCCTCAGCGTCGGGGCGGCCAGCATGGTGGTCACCGCCGAATCGTCCGCGTCGTGGCTCCTCCAGCAGGCGGACGTCGCGCTCTACGCGAGCAAGAAATCCGGTCGCAACCGCGTCACCTGCGCCGGCACGCCGGATGGGGCAACGGCGCCGGCGTGATCCCGCGCTCGCCAGTTACCCAGTTGCTGAGTTCACCAGTTGCCCAGTTCACCAGTTGCCCAGTTGGCCAGTTGCCCAGTTGGCCAGTTGCCCAGTTGGCCAGTTGCCCAGTTGGCCAGTTGCCCAGTTGATCAGTTGATCAGTTGCCCAGTTGCCCAGTTGATCAGTTGCCCAGTTACCCAGTTGCCCAGTTGCCCAGTTTGCTCAGTTGCCCTTCAGCGGCGAGGCGACAATCGGCGTCTTCTGCAGCGGCGCCTTGTTCCTCTGCAGGTCGAGTTCCTCGAACAGCAGGCTCGGGGTGATGACGGACGCGATCGTGGCCGTCGCGACCGCCATGCCGCCCGTCGGACTCCAGTTCATCAGGATGCGCTCGCGGGACGCGGCCAGGATGTCGCGGAAGGTGGCGTGCGTGACCGAGCCGAGGATCAAGCCGCGCACCGGTTCCTCCCTGCCGTCGGGCGTCACCTTCACCGCGGACGTCACCTGCATGCCGTCGCCGCGCCCGCCGGGCGACAGCCGCCGGATGATGTAGCCGAACGGGCGGTCCTGGGCCGCGAGGAGTTCGAGCAGCTTGCCCTTGAGCTCGGCCGCCGGTACGGCGCTCGCGCTCTCGACTTGGAACACGCCGGCCTGCGGCCCGCCGCCGCGCGCGTGCCCGTTGGACCGCGGCAGGTTCTTGTGCGGCGTCCGCGTGGTGAGCAGCGTCTTCAGGCGCCCATCCTGCACGAGCGTCACGTCCTCGGCCGTCATCCCCTCGTCGTCCACGACGTAGGCGCCGCCGACCGGCCGGCCGTCGAACTCACGCGCCGAGGGCGTGTCCCTGACGGTGAACCCCTCGGGCAGCACGCGGTTCCCGATGCGGGTGAGATACGGCGTCGCGGCGTTCGTCGGCCCGCCCCGGCCATCGTCCGATTCGGGCGGGCGGCGGGCGAGGAACAACGGCACCAGCGACTGGGCGACGAGCGTCGCGGCCGCGTCCGGTTCGAGCAGCACGGGGCCGCTGTAGTCGTCGGCAAGCGTGGCCGCGCGCGTGGTGAGCAGGTCGGCCAGCCTCGTGCGGGTGGCGGCCAGCAACTCGCTCGTTGGGGGCATCGCGCCAGGTCTTGCCACCACCGACACCGTGTCCCGAATCGGCATCCCGTCGTCGGCGAGCAGCGTCAGGCTCGCCTGGAACACGGCGAGGCGCATCGGGATCACGGTGCGGAAGCCCTCGCTGCTCGCGAAGTAGCGTGTCCCGTCGGTCAGATCGAGCGACACGTCGGACGAGACGACCTCGGGCACCGCCAGGGCAGCCGAGATCTCCTTCACCGCCTGCTCCCATTCGCGGGGCGCGGAGGCTGGAGGCGCGACGGCCTCGAGGTGCTCGACCGGCTGCGCGCGCGTGAAGTCGGGCACGGGGTCGGTGTCGTTGCGATTCTGGAACGCCGCCTTCTTCCGCGAGAACACCTGCACCGCCGTCTTGTAGGTGCTGTCGGTGCTCAGCCAGATGTGCCGCCGGAGTGCCGGCTCGTCGCCGTCCAGCGGGAGCAGCGCGTAGGAGCCCGTCGCGCTGCCGACGCCGTTCGCGAAGAACCGCGAACTGTCGAAGGGGTAGTCGCCGACGCGAACCTCGGTGCGCAGCACGCGCGCGCGCCCGGACCGGCGTTCGACGACCGCGCCAAGCGTGGCCTGGAAGCCGGATTCCACGACGTCGGTGACCGCGTAGGACGCGAGGTACGGGGCCGGCTCGTCCTCGATCTTCAGGTTGGCCATCGACCGCTGCAGTTCGTCGGTCATCGCGCGCAGCACCACCGGACCGCCGGCGTCGACGGCCTTCCTGTCCGGGGCCGCGAGAATCGGCAGCGAGTCCTGCGACTTCGCCTTCTTCTGCACTTCCACTTCCGAGACCAGCAGCGCCGGGGACGAAGCCGAGACGGGCACCGGGCCGCTCTCGGCGCCGCAGACGCCGTTGAACGTCTCGGTGCGGTTGTCGGTCGCGACGATCTTGCCGAACGCCGCCAGCGGCGTCCCGATCAGGTCGACGCCGCGCACCAGCTCCATCGGGCGGTCGTCGGTGTACACGCGATAGACGATGATCGGCGTGACGTTGAAGGCGTTGGGGACGTAGCGGCCGGTGAAGGTGAAGCCGCCTTCGACGCGATCGAACAGCAGGCCGAACGGCTTGCCCGCCTTTCGCGCCTCGCCCTTCAAGCGCGACACGAGCTGCGCGAACGGGACGCCCGCCGACGACTCGACGATCAGGTTCGACTGGCGCGACATGGGCCGCAGCCCGGGCTGCCCGCGCCCGTGGCCGTTCGAGTGCGGGAAGCGGGGGAGCGGCGACCGGCTCGAGAGGAACTCGGTGAGGACCCCGTTTCGAACGACGTTCACGCGCCGGGCGCGGACGCCTTCGTCATCGAACTCGTAGGAGCCGGCAAGCTCCGTGGCGCCGAGCTGCTGGATCGTGGGGTCGGCGACGACGCTCAGAAAGGGCGGCAGGATCGACTCGCCGACCTTGCGCGCGAACGTCTGGGCGTCCTCGGTGGTCTTCTGGCGCGAGCCCTCGACGCGGTGGCCGAAAATCTCGTGGAAGAAGACCCCTGCGGCGCGCCCCGACAGGATGGCCGGGCCCGAGTACGGCTCGACGACCGGCGCCGCGCGCAGCCGCGCGAGCGTCGAGACCAGGCCCCGCACGTCCTCCAGCAGCCTCGCCTCCGAGGGCAGGCCGGCGAGCGACCGCGCGAAGTAGGTCGCGTAGACGGGCAGCTCCATCCCGTCTTCCGCCTTCGTGATCGCCCGGATGCTCAGCCGAAAGGTCGTGTCTCCCGTGAGGAGGCGCGTACCCTCGGTGTTGACCAGGTAACGGGTTTCCGCCTCGACGGAGAGCGACGCCTCGCCGCGGAAGACCAGCGGGTCGTCCGCGAACGGCGCCGAGAGGCGCCGAAGCCGCGCCTGCCACTGCGCCCTGTCCAGCTGGAACGAGGCCGGCGCTTCCACCGACACCTGCGGATCCTCGCGCGAGAAATCCGGCGCGGGGTCCTCCTCCTTCACCTTCGACGCCAGGTTGGTCTTCACGCGCGCAAGCCGCTCGACCGCCTGGCGGTAGGCACGGTCGGTGGCAGCCCACGCGGCGAGCGCGACGCCAGGCTGCGAGTCGGTGAGCGGGACCGCCGCGCGGCCGAGTCCGGCGGGCGGAGCGGGTTCACCGCGGATCTCGCGCGTGTTGTCGAGCGCGTAGTCGCCCGTCCGCACGTCCACGCCCAGCGTCCGCGAGTGGTTGTCCAGGTCGGCGATTGTCGCCCCGAAGGACGCGGACAGCTGTGCCGACCGCGTCTCGTTCACCGAGTAGGCGACGAAGTAGGGCGGAACCGGCTGCTTCGCCAGCACCGCCACGTTGCGCGTCATCTCGGCCTGGAGAATGTCCAGGAGCGCCGCCGAGGAGGGGAGGGAGGCCGGAGCCGGGCGCTGGATGGGCGCGGCGGCCGGGACGAGGGTGAGCCAGGCGAGCAGGCTCGCCACGAAAAAAGCCCGGGCGCGCGGCCCGGGCGGGCGCGAACGGTTCATCGAAGAGGTCTCCTGAGCGAGTTGTAGCACATGCAGGCCCTCCGGCACCAACCCATGACATGTGACCATAAGGTCACATATAATAATGGTGTCGGAGCTGTTTTCTTTCGGCGGCGATATCGTACGTCAATTCTTCCACCAAGAGAAAACCGGGCCGAGATCGTCGAGATGGATACAACCTGGCGCGCGCTCGCCGACCCCACGCGCCGGCGGCTGATCGAGCTCCTCCGCGACGGTCCCCGGACCACCGGAGAGCTGTGCGCGGCGTTCCCGACGTCGCGGTTCGCGGTGATGAAGCACCTGCGCGTGCTCGAGCGTGGCGGGTTGGTCGACGTGCGCCGCGACGGCCGCAAGCGCTGGAACCGCTTGAATCCAGAACATTTGCAGGGAATCGGCGGCCGGTGGACGGCGGTGGCCGCCGGGGTGGCCCCGCGCGCGGAGTCCGTGATGAAGACGTCCGAGAGTCGGCCGGGGTTACCCGCCACGACACTGGCCGTGTTCGTGGATGCGGTGCCGTGGAAGGTGTTCGACGCGCTGACGGTCAACGTGGCCGCCTGGTGGGGCCCGCCCCACCTCCGGTCCGCCGATGCCTCCAACCTCGTGGTCGAACCGCAGCCGGGAGGGCGGTTCTACGAGGAATGGGGACACCGGCAGGGTGCTCTTCGGGGCATCGTCGGTGCGATTCGCCAGGACGAGCGGCTCGAGCTGGCAGGGCCGATCTTCGACGAGGCCGCCGACAGCCGGGTGTGCTTCCGGCTCGAACCGCGCGAGGGGGGCACGCTGCTGACCGTGAGCGCCGAGAACGTGCCGCCCGACAGCGTCGACGACCTGTTCAGGGGTCGGCTCAAGGCCTTCGTCGAGAAGGGCGAGCGACGCGGCGTGGTCCGCTGACCGCGCGGTGCCCGCTGCCGGCCGCCCGCCACCGGCTGTACAACGCCCCCGCTGTGGCCACACCGACCTCCGATTCAACGCGGTGGGCGCCCTCGGCATCGCCGTGCGAACCGGTGCGCTCTGGGTGCTGGCCGGTGCCCTGGGAATGCACTATCTCGTCGCCACGGCGATCGCCGTCGAAGTGAGCCTGCTGCACAACTTCTTCTGGCACCAGGGGTGGACTTGGGCGCCGTCTCGGCCCGGGCGGCGTCAGGGCCACGTCTTCTTCCCCTGCGCCGCGAAGTTCAGCAGGCCCGTGCAGGCGATGGCCGCCAGGTTGGCGACGATGTAGTGGATGCGCAACCGGCCCACGAGGAGCGGAGTCAGGGACGAGGCCGCCGAGCATCTTCCGGCCCGTCGGCCCGTCTGCAGGGGGTGGGGCCGGGCCTGCGACATCGGCAAGATGCTGACTTTTCCGACCCGACCCCGGTATCCTTGCGCAATGCCCAGACAACCGCACCTGTTCACGCCCCTCACGCTTCGCGGGCTCGAGTTCCGCAACCGGATCTTCGTGTCGCCGATGTGCCAGTACAGCAGCGACGAGGGCTTCCCGAACGACTGGCATCTCGTCCATCTCGGCAGCCGCGCCGTGGGCGGCGCGGGCCTCGTCATCGTCGAAGCGACGGGCGTCACGCCCGACGGACGCATCTCGCCGCGCGACATGGGTATCTGGTCCGACGCCCACGGCGAGGCGCTCGGGAGGATCGCGCGCTTCGTGAAGGCGCAGGGGGCGGCCGCGGGCATCCAGCTCGCGCACGCCGGGCGGAAGGCGTCGACCGCGCCGCCGTCGGACGGTGGGCTGGGCATCTCGCCGGAGCATGGCGGGTGGACGCCCGTCGCGCCCAGCGCGATTCCCTTCGCGGACGGCTATCTCATGCCGCGCGCGCTCACGCACCAGGAGATCGATCAGCTGGCGGACGCCTTTGCGGAGGCGGCCCGCCGGGCGCGCCGGGCCGGGTTCGACGTGATCGAAATCCACGCGGCTCACGGCTACCTGCTGCACGAGTTCCTCTCGCCGTTGACCAACCATCGCACCGACGAGTTCGGCGGCTCGTTCGAGAACCGGGTGCGTTTTCCCCTCGCGGTCGCGCGCCGGCTTCGCGAGGCCTGGCCGGCCGACCTGCCCGTGTTCGTGCGCATCTCCGCCACCGACTGGGTGGACGGCGGATGGTCGCTCCCGGACTCGGTGGAGTTCTCGCGCCGCCTCAGGGAGCTTGGCATCGACCTGGTGGACTGTTCGAGCGGCGGGCTGGTGGCCGACGCGAAGATCCCGGCGGGTCCCGGGTATCAGACGCCGCTCGCGGCCGCCATCAGGAAGGAGGCCGGCATCGCGACCGGGGCGGTGGGCCTGGTCACCAGCGCGGCGCAGGCCGAGCAGATCCTGGCCACGGGCCAGGCGGACGCCGTGTTGCTGGCGCGCGAGCTGCTGCGCAATCCCTACTGGCCGCTGGTCGCCGCGCGCAAGCTGGGGGCGGCCATCGACTGGCCCAAGCAGTACCTGCGGGCGAAGCAGGCCTAGCGGGGGGCCTCAGTACGGGGACAGGTCCTCTACTAAAGAGGTTGGGCCGCAGCCTGGGACAAATGGCCGACGACTCCGGCGCTATTTTGCCGTGCCCGGCCCGATGTTCTCATACCAGCGCAGGCGGGAGTTGTCGATGCACGCAAGATCGAGCTTTCGGTCGGCGTTGAGATCCACCGCAATGCAGGATGCCGCGGCCATGCCGGCGTCCAGCGTTTCGCGCGTCCAGGTGTCGCCTGCGGCGTTGGCCGAGACGTAACGGTAGACATTCCCGCCCGGTCCGCGATAGCCGGCGACGACCTCGTCCCGGCCGTCTCCGTCGAAATCTCCCGTCACCAGCGCGTGGCCCTCGCTGAGCGTCTCGTCGATGACGAGCCGCGTCCACTGTCCGCCCTTCAGACGGTAGACCGCCACCTGGTTGCCGTGCCACGGCTCGATGGCAGCGAGCATGCGGGTGCCGGCCAGCCTGCCAACGGCCAGTTCGCTCGAACCGGACTTCGGCCACGGAGCGGGATCGCCGGTGGCCAGCTGCGTGCGCGTCCATTTGCCGCCGGCTTCGAACCGGAAGAGATGGATGCCGGTGTAGCTTGCCGTCAACACGGCGTCGCGACCCCTGCCGTCCCAGTCGATGGTCAGGAGGCCGTGCACCATGCCCGTGTTCTCTTCGCTGATCACCCGTCGCTTCCACTCGCCCGGCCGGTAGTAGACCAGAGGCGTGGCGCCCCGGTAATCGGGCGGCTCGGCGCCCGCGCCGGTGAGCGGCGCGTTGACGACGATCGGGGACCCGTCATCGATCCGCGCCAGCCGCAGGCGATGCGAGGTGGGGACGCGGTCGATTTCCGTCACCTTCCAGGGCTGGCGCACATCGCCCTCCGGCCGGAGGACCGAGATGATTCCGACGCTGGTGCGCGCCTGCATGGTGAACCCCGAGGCCAGGACAATCTCGGGCCCTGCCTCGAGGAACACGCAGTTGATCATCTGGCTCAAGCCGGTGGCCAGGACATGACGCTCCCAGCTCGGGTTCTCGAACCACACCAGGTCGCGCATGCCCTGGCCCAACGCGATCAAGTCGGGCCTTCCGTCGCGATTCACATCCGCCGCGATCACCTGGTAGCCGCCACGCAGATCCGAAGCCAGCGTATGGGTTTCAAAGAGCTTCGGTTGGTCTACCGCCAGCGCCCCAAGCACGGCCAAAGCCAGGCAGAGTCTCATGACGCAGAGTATACGCGCCGACACGGAGAGTGGCGACCTGCGCCTGCGTCGCGCGACCGCGGGTGCCCCGTCCCGGCGCCACCGGCATCGGCCAGAGCCCCCTTTCCGCGCCTCATAGACTCGAGCGCGCCTCGGTGCGGCGGGAGGGTGTTGTCGCGGCGGCGACCTCGCGGTCGCTGGCGAGCGCCACGGGTGTAGAGTGGGCGGTGCCCAAACGCAGGAGGGCGAGTATGACGCGAGCTGGCGGCCGTCTACCGGGAAGATGGATGGTCGGTGTCTGGCTCATCGTTCCGCCTCCTCGCGGGTCGGACGCGGGTCCGCCCGACATTGTGATCCGGGCGCTTTTGCGGCATAGTAGTGTTTCTGTCATCCGGTCGTTCCCACGGCGCGCGCGGCCACTCGACGCACCGAGTTCCGCGGGGGTGGAGGCACCGGAATCGTCAGTAGCGGTGAGGTGGCCGAGAGGCTGAAGGCGGCGGTTTGCTAAACCGTTGTACGGGCTAAAACCTGTACCCAGGGTTCGAATCCCTGCCTCACCGCCATTTACAAACCACTAAGTCTTTTGTACTTATAGGCTTAGGCGGTTAATCCTCCCAAAGCAGAATCCCTGCCTGCACTCGCTATCCAACTCGTTCCACGTGAACGACTTCAGTCGCGCGCGACGTCCCGGATGGCCCCGCGTCTCCAAGATGATGTCATAACGACGTCGGCCTCACGGCGACGCGCGTAGACTGTGCGGTGTCCACGCCGCACAGCTCTCGGGGCGAAGGAGGCCGAGATGTCTCCACTCGCGGCATCGCGGCTCGCGCCTATCCCCGTCGCAGACCTGCCGCTCCGCCCCCTCTTGGCTCTGCGCGCACCCCCAAGGCAGGTGCCAGCGGCGATTCGAACAGCACGGCCGCACGGCGAGCCCTGACAGTCCTCCTAGAGTTCTCCAGGGGCCGCGTCATTCCGCACGAGGCTCTGACGCTCCTGACTTCCGTGGTCGCCCGATAACAGCCGACGGCGGCTCCGGTGTGCAACACCAGTCGGGCTGGGGTAGAGTGGGCTCGCTCGGTCGGCTTGGCTCTTCTCCCCGGACCCACCTGTCATGACTCATCGCCCACGCGGACTGTACGAAGTCCTCATCACCGAAGCCATCCAGGCGCAGCTTCAAGGCCTGGGCAGCGAATGGCATGCGGCGACTCATCCTGTCCGATCGGCGGAAGTCGCTGATCGACTGGCGCTTCACATCGGTCGCATCATCAAACGCGTCCTCACCGGCGTGGACGATTCCGACCGTGTCGTGGTTGGGATCGAGTTGGCGAGACTGCTGATTCAGCAGATCGACGCTGCGGTGAGCACCGCCGATGTCGGGACCGAAGCGCCCATTGAACCAGGATCAGTGCTCCGCGCCGTCCTCGGCCGGGCTCCGGACGGACGCGCCGAGACGATTCCCGAGCCCCTCATTCCGCTGCTCGACACCACACTGCTCACGAATGCTCCCGGAGAACCGCGCGTCGGGAACCAGGTGCTCACCGAACTCCAGTCGTCCGACCGCGTGGACCTCGTGATGGCGTTCATTCGCTGGAGCGGCATCGCGCCACTGCTCGAACCGCTTCGTGCTCACTGCCGGGCCGACCGGAAACTGCGCGTGCTGACCACGACCTATACGGGTTCCACGGAGGTCCGTGCGCTCGACGCACTCCGAGACCTCGGTGCGGAGGTGCGGGTGTCCTATGACACGAGCACGACGCGCCTGCACGCCAAAGCGTGGCACTTTCACCGTCGGTCGGGTTTCTCGACCGCCTACATCGGCTCCTCGAACTTGACACACTCGGCGCAGGTCACCGGGCTCGAGTGGAACGTACGCGTGTCCGGTGCCCGAAACCCGGACGTCGTCGAGAAGATGGCAGCGGTGTTCGAGAGCTACTGGAACAGCGGTGATTTCGTTCCGTACGACGCGGAGACCTTCGCCGCTCAAACCGAATCATCCGCCCGGGGCCCGGTCGTGGTGATGAGCCCAATCGAGATTCGGCCGGAACCGTTCCAGGAGCGACTGCTCGAAGAGATTGAGCTGTCACGCGAGCGTGGACACCACCGCAACCTTCTGGTGTCTGCGACCGGAACAGGCAAGACGGTCATGGCCGCAATCGATTACGCCCGCCTTCGCGAGCAACTGGAGCGATCGCGATTGCTGTTTGTGGCGCACCGCGAGGAGATCCTCGAACAGAGCGTGGCCACCTTCCGTCACTGCCTTCGCGACTATGCGTTCGGAGAGTTGTGGGTCGGCGGCCGACGGCCTCGCGAATTCGAGCACGTCTTCGCGTCGATTCAGAGCCTCAAGGCCGTCGGCCTCGACTTGCTCGATCCGGCTCACTTCGACGTGGTTATCGTGGACGAATTCCACCACGCGGCCGCCCCTTCCTATCGCATGCTCTTGGAGCACATCCGCCCGGTCGAACTCCTTGGACTGACCGCCACGCCCGAGCGGAGCGACGGTCTGCCGCTGCTGGACTGGTTCGACCATCGCATCGCCGCGGAACTTCGGCTATGGGACGCCATCGATCAACAGCGGCTCTCACCCTTCGTCTACTACGGAGTCCATGACGGCCTTGATCTCCGGGAGGTTCCCTGGCGGCGTGGCCGCGGCTACGACGTCGAGGGCCTTTCAAACCTCCTGACGTCGAACGATCTCTGGGCCCGGCAGGTCGTGGCGCAGGTGGCAAAGCGGGTGGACGACCCAAGACGCATGCGAGCGTTAGGCTTTTGCGTGAGCGTCGACCACGCCCGGTTCATGGCCCGCGTCTTTCGAGATGCCGGGATTCCGGCCGTCGCCGTGTGGGGGGACAGTCCGGACACCGAGCGAGCCTCTGCGCTGGCGGACCTCGCGGCCCGACGCGTGAACGCCGTCTTTTCAGTCGATCTCTTCAACGAGGGCCTCGACATTCCCGCTGTCGACACGCTGCTCCTGCTTCGCCCAACGGACAGTCCAACGCTCTTCCTCCAGCAGCTTGGCCGCGGCTTGCGCCGGCTGGCGGGAAAGACCTTCTGCACGGTTCTGGACTTCGTTGGTGAGCATCGCAAGGAGTTCCGCTTCGACCGACGTTTTCGAGCGCTCCTCGGCGGAAGTCGGACGGACCTCGAGAGTCAGATCGTCGGCGGATTCCCGTTCCTGCCGGCGGGCTGCCATATGGAACTCGATCCGGTGGCCGCACGGCTGGTGCTGGAGAATATCCGCGCCGCCGTTCCGTCGCGATGGACCGAGAAGGTTGAGGAACTGCGCGCCGTCGCCCGCGGAGATGATCGGATCTCGTTGGGGCGGTTTCTCGAGGAGACAGGCTTGGACCTCGAGGACGTGTACACCGGGAGGAAGTCGTTCTCGGACCTTCGCGCGGATGCCGGTCTGTCTATCCAGACCGCCGGACCGGCGGAAGACGTCCTGCGAGCGGCCTGCGGCCGCCTGATTCATATCGACGACATGCGTCGGATCGACACCTATCGCAGGTTCCTAGCGGGCGGCCGCCCACCCGATCTCGACGCCTTATCGCCGCCCGAGCAGGCACTCACCAGGATGCTCGTCGCGTCCGTCACGGACCGTGCTCTGGAGAAGACGACGAACCTCGCCGGCGCCTGCGATCTGCTGTGGGCGCATCCGCAGGTTCGCGCCGAACTGATCGGTCTCTTCGACGTCCTGGCTAATCGGGTCAACCACGTTCATCACCCGCTGGCAGCTCACCCTGACGTCCCCCTCGTGGTCCATGCCCGGTACTCGCGAATCGAGATTCTTGCGGCCTTCGGCCTCGGCGAGTACGCGAAGGTCGCACCCTGGCAGACTGGCGTCTACTGGGCGGAGGATGCGAGGGCCGACTTGTTTGCGTTTACGCTCGACAAGACGACGGGGCAGTTCTCGCCCACCACCCGGTACCGCGATTACGCGATCAGTCGCGACCGAATCCACTGGGAGAGCCAGTCCAGCACGCGTGCAGAAAGCGAGACGGGGCGGCGGTACCAGCGGCACCGGGAGCAAGGGAGCTCGGTGATGTTGTTTGCCCGCCTACGAACCGATAACCGAGCCTTCTGGTTCTTGGGGCCCGCTACATACGTTACACACGAAGGCGAGTTGCCGATGGCGATCACCTGGCAACTGACCCACCCGTTGCCCGGAGACCTCTTCGTCCAATTTGCCGCTGCCGTCGCCTGACGACACGCCCGCCGAAGAAGCGCAAGCCACTCGGAGGACTGGCCACTACTTGCAGGGTAGCTGGGCCTCTGGCTGCGCCTCCGAGCAAGAGGTACCAGACGACCCGGCACCTCATCAGGCGCCGCGGCAAGAGACGCCACCCGCTTGACGCAATGTCATATCTGACATAATATGGTCCTGATGCCAGACGCCGACAAGCCGCTCGCATGGCTGCACGGGGAGATCAAGACCCCTCCGCTGTCGAGTGAGGCCAGGATCGAGGCGGGGCTGCTTCTGCGGAGGCTTCAGCGCGGGGAGCGGCTCGAGATGCCGCACTCGCGGCCGATGCCGGTCATCGGCGCTCGTTCTCACGAACTGCGCATCATGGACGGCGACCTGACCTGGCGCATCGTCTACCGTCTCGACCCCGACGCCGTCGTCATCTGCGAGGTCTTCTCGAAGAAGACGCAGGCGACGCCCAGGAACGTCATCGCATCGTGTCGGCGCCGGTTGGCCGCATACGATGCGGCCGCCGTCAAGAGGTAGTCATGAAGAAGAACAAGCGCGCGCGACTCGAAGCTCACGGTTGGCGGGTGGGGAACGCCGCGGACTTCCTCGAGCTGAGCGCGGAAGAGTCGGCGCTCGTGGACACCAAGCTCGCGCTGAGCGGAAGCGTGCGTGAGCGAAGGAGCAAGCAGGGACTCTCGCAGGCAGAACTTGCGAGGCGCTTGAAGTCGAGCCAGTCACGGGTGGCCAAGCTCGAGGCTGCCGATCCCAGCGTCTCCGCGGACTTGCTGCTGCGGGCCCTGTTCGCCCTCGGCGCGACGCCGCGCGACGTGGCGTCCGCGATCCGTAAGGCACGCCCGGCGGCGGCGTGACGACCCCCAGCCAAAGTGATGTCTCCACGACCCCGGTGGATTGCCTCTACTTCCGGCGGAGATCGACCGGTTCGTTCCCCGACTCCTCCTCGGCGATGGCCACGGCTGCGGCGATGAGCGACAGGTGGGTCAGGCCCTGGGGGAAGTTGCCGAGGGCCGTGCCGCTTTTGGGGTCGAACTCCTCCGTGAACAGCCACAGGTCGTTGCCGGCGGACAGGCCTCGCCGGAAGACCGCGTGCGCCTCGTCCAGGCTGCCCTGCCTGGCGAGGCATTCGGCAAGCCAGAACGTGCAGGCCAGAAACGTCCCCTCTGTACCTTCGAGGCCGTCCTTGCCCGGCGGGTAGCGACGGAGCAAGCCGTCTTCTTCGAGATCCTCCCGGACGGCTGCGACGGTCCGCACCATGCGCTCGTCGTCGTGGCGCACGAACCCGAAGATCGGCAGCAGCAGCAGCGAGGCGTCCATGTCCCGCGTGTCGAAGGCCTGAACGAAGACGCCGCGCTTCGCGTCGTATCCCTCCTTCTCCACGGCCCTCCGTATATCGCCGCACGCCTGGCGCCAGGCGTCCCGCGGGCTTCGGCGGCCCGTCGACTCGGCGATCCGGATCCCCCGGTCCAGGGCCACCCAGCACATGGCCTTGGACTGCACGAAGTGGCGCGGCGCGCCGCGAATCTCCCAGATGCCCCGGTCGGGCTCTGCCCAGAGACGGGCGGCGTCGTCGACCAGCCCCTCCAGGAATTCCCAGTAATCATCGTCGGGCGAATGGCCCATCCTGTGCCAGGTCCAGGCCAGCTCCAGCAGCTCCCCGTAGACGTCGAGCTGACGCTGAGTCCTGGCGGCATTTCCCACTCGCACCGGTGTCGAGCCTCGGTAGCCCGCAAGTTCCGCGATCTCGTATTCCTGGAGGCGCCGCTCCCCGCCGGGTCCGAACAGGATCTGAAGTTCTGCGGCGCTTCCCGCAGTGCTCCGCTCGATGAAGCGGCGAAACCCCTCGGCCTCGGCGGAATAGCCCAGCTCCGCCAGGGAGCGGGCGGAGAAGCAGGAGTCCCTGACCCACGAGAACCGGTAGTCCCAGTTCCGGCTTCCTCCCGGGACTTCGGGCAGGGACGTCGTCGCGGCCGCGGCAATGGCGCCCGTTGGCGCATGGGAGAGCCCCTTGAGGACGATGGCGGCACGCCGCACCGGCTCCGCGTACGGCCCGCCGATGTTTCTTCCCTTCTTCGACCACGAGCGCCACCAGGCCATCGTCTCTTCGAAGCGGCGGTCGATCTCGACGGCGCCGGGCGGCGCGTCCAGCGTCTCCTCGACATCCTCCGGATGGCGGAACATCAGCGAAAGGCGGGCCCGTTCGGCCCCGCCGACCTCGAAGGCTCCCAAGAGATCGTGGCGCCGGCTCAGCGTGAGGGGAAAATCCGACGAAATCAGGAACCCGGCGTCGCCGCCGACGGCGGTGTAGTGCCCGTGTATGCGACGGATCCAGGGCTTGATGGCCCCGTAATCGAACCGGGGGGAGATCTCCGCACGGAAGGGGACCCGCCCGCGGATGCCCTCGACCACGCGGACAATCTGGTGATGCGGCTCGTGTTCGCCCCCCTCCCGCATCGGGAAGAAATCCAGGAGCCGCGCCTCTCCGGCTTCGGTGCTGAACCGGGTCTCGAGAATCAGGGAGTCCTCGAGGTATCGGCGCGAGGCCTCGAACCCGACGGCAGGCGCGATCGAACAGTACCCTCCCGTTTCCCAGCCCAGCAGGCGGCCGAAACAGCTCTCGGAGTCGATCCTGGGCATGCAGCACCAGTCGATCGATCCCCGCCGCGACACGAGCGCTGCCGAATGGCAGTCGGCGATGAAGCCGTAGTCGCTGATCGGGGGGAACGAATCCAGTCCGCTGTCGTTCGCCTTCTCTGTCTTCATGGGTTCAGCCTCGGCAGTCTGGTGTCTTCTATCCCACGAAACAGCCCCGGTGCGCGGTCCAGACGGTAGATGGCGCGTCGCCAAGATCGAAGCTGCCGATCCCAGTTTGTCACGAACCGCGCATCCCGCGGGTGGCGCGTGGGAATGCCGTCCGGTTCCTCGAACGGAGTCCCCGTGCAGCCATGCGAGCGGTGTGTCGGCGTGAGGCATCGAGGACGTCGTGTCGGTCCACATCGATGTGGCCGCGTTCGGCGTTTCGTGGTTTCGACACCATGTGATAGAAACGCGGCGGCCGGTTCGAACACCCGGGCCACCACCCTCGCTCTTATGAGATGAGGAGCCATGGTCGACCCTTCCGACGAGCTGCGTGTCGTGCTGCTGGCGCAATCCGGCGACCCGGGCGCCGTGGAGGCGTTGCTCGTTGCGGTCGAGGCCCCTCTCTCTCGCTATGTCGCCCGGCTGGTGGGCCCCGCCTCCGCGCCCGACGTGCTTCAGGACGTCTTCGTGAAGATCTGGCGCAATCTGAAGTGGCTGCGCCAGCCGGAGCTGTTTCGTCCCTGGGCCTACCGCATCGCCACGCGCGCCTGCTACGGGCATCTGAAACACGAGCGGCAACAGGCAGAGCGCATCGATTCGGGCGCGGCACTTGACCAACTGGTGGCGAAGCCCGCTGCGAGCCCGCTGCTTGCGGGGGACCTGGATCGGTTGTTCGAGCACGTCTCGCTCGCGAGCCGGGCCGTGCTGCTGCTTCATTACGGCGAGGACCAGTCAATCGAGGACACGGCGGCCATCCTCGACATCAGCGTCGGAACGGCGAAGTCGCGACTGTCGTACGGGCTGGCCTGCCTCCGCGACTTCGTCGAACAGAAAGGACGATCGTCATGACGAGCCCAGCCTCCGAACCGCTTCGCCTGGCACTGAACGAGATGGACAAACTCCGGCGCCGCTGCCTCTGGATGACCAGATTCATGATCGTTTTCTCGATTCTGTTCTGGTGCGCAACCGACGCGGCGGTTCTCCTGGGTCACAACCTGGGGTTGGGACTCGTGTTCGCCCTCAACACCGTGATGGCGGGCGTGTTCTCCGTAGGCGTCAACGGAGGCGGCCTCGCGTACGCCAACACAACCAAGATCCTGATCGCGCTGGAGAAGCTGACTTCCGGGCAACCGCAGGTGACGCGCGAAGAGCGGCCGTAGCCGCCGGCTACGGCTCGACTTCCGCCGCACGCGAGTCCAGCGCAAGTCCGATCTGCCGGTGGCTCCCTGAGTCGCGAGCAGAGACTCCGCGCTGTCGCGGACGGCCGCACTCGTCAAGGCGAAGCGACGGAGGTCGTCACTTGACCACGCGTGCGCGTTCGAGGCCGTCCTTGCCCGGCGGGTAGCGACGGAGAAGGCCGTCTTCTTCGAGATCTTCCCGGATGGCCGCGACAGTCCGCACCCTGCGCTCGTCGTCGTGGCGCACGAACCCGAAGACCGGCTGCGCGTGGGGAACGCCGCCCCCGCCAAGCGGCCCCACTCCGGCGCGGGCCCCGTGACCGCGGGCCGGCGGCGGCCTACTGCGTGAGCTCCGTCGTCGACTCGTCCGGCACGTAATGGAACACGCTTTCGAGCGGCTTGCCAAACACGGCCGCGATGCGGAAGGCCGCTTCCAGCGACGGCGAGTACTTACCCAATTCGATCGCATTGACGGTCTGGCGCGTGAGCTTGATCCTCTCCGCCAGCTGCTGTTGGGTCATCTCGCCGCATTCGAACCGCAAACGGCGGATTTCGTTCCGTATTCTGGCCATTCTCAGGCACTCCGACGGGTACTGGACGACCTGGCAGCCGGACCGCAATACCTCGGCCACCACGAGAATGAAGAGCAGGGTGTTGGCATTGAAGACGATCGGCGGTTCGAACCCCCCGAAGAAGCAGGCGCATGCAACGCTGCCTGCAAGCACGGCATAGGCGAACTGCGTAGCCCTGAGGTCTATGAGCCGCTCACGCTCATCGCGCGGCGCTCTTGCTTCTCTCGGCGAGAACACGGCCACAGCGACGGTCAACACGGTCTGCACCACTGCGAGGGCGATCACGGTTTCGAGCAGCCCACCGAAGTGGAAGCCTGCGCGGCCCGGGCCAGAGTGCAACGACCAGAAATACCAGGCGTAGATTCCGGTGATGGTGACGAGCGATATCCAGGAGGTCTTCTCGCGAAACGCCATAGGTCATCTCCTTGTGGTGTCAATGTTTTACTACATACAGTAAATTAAACACGACATCATGTCAAGTATGCTTTACACAACCACCGCGACCAAGTAGAACCGCGGTGCTCGAGAAGACCCGCTATTTCGGCCAGTGCGAGGTTCTTCCTGCTCGAGGGCAAGCCTGGCAGTTACGAGGTCCCGGTCTACAACACCACGCCTTCAGGCCGCCGATGCGCTGGCGCCTGCGTCGTACGGCCGCGCGGCGGGTTCGGACCACGGCTCGTTGAAGAGGACGCGCTGGGCGCCGTTCTTCACCAGCAGCAACCGGAACAGCCCGGTATGGCGCTCGAGAAACGTCGCTTCGCACGATCCCAGGTACAGGTCCCACATCCGGACGAATCGGTCGTCGAACCCGAGGGCGCGCACTCGCGTGAGGTTCTGGCGGAACCTGGCGCGCCACGCGCGCAGGGTGCGCGCGTAGTGGGTGCCGCAGTTCTCGGCGTGGTACAGCGCGAGCGACGTGGTCCGCGCGAGCGACGCGAGCACCTCTCCGACCGACGCAAGCTCGCCGCCCGGGAAGATGTACTTCTCGATCCAGTCCGGCGTGCCGCGGTACCGCGGAAACCACTGATCGTCGACCGTGATCGTCTGCAGGAACATCACGCCGTCCGGCGCGAGCAAACGGTCGACGGCCGAGAAGTAGTCGTCGTAGTGCTCGAGGCCGACCGCCTCGAACATCTCGATGCTGACGACCTTGTCGAACCGCCCGGTCAGTTCGCGGTAGTCCGCGCGCAGCACCTCGATGCGCGCCCCGGCCTCGCCGATCCGCGACCGCCATTCGCAGGCGTGGCGATACTGCTCGTCGCTGATCGTCGTGGTCGTCACGCGGCAGCCGTAGCGAGTCGCCGCCCAGACGGCGAAGCCGCCCCACCCGCTGCCAATCTCGAGCACGTGGTCGGCGGGCGAGAGCCTCAGCGCCCGGCAGACGCGATCGACCTTCTGGGCCTGCGCCTGCTCGAGCGAGTCGGCGGCCGACTCGAAGTGCCCGCAGGAATACATCAGCAGGTCGGCATCGAGAAAGAGGCGGAAGAACTCGTTGCCGAGGTCGTAATGCCGGCGGATGTGCCGGCGGCTCCCGGCGAGGGAGTTGTCGCGGAGACGGCGCGCGAGGCCGCCCGCCAGGCCGCGCAGCGCGCCACTGAAGCGGCTCTGCCCCTCGAGCAGCCGACGGTTCCGGAGCATCAGCCGCACCAGGGGCACCAGCTCCGGGGTCGTCCAGTCGCCATCCATGAAGGACTCGCCGAGACCGACGTCGCGGCCCGTCAGCGCCCGCAGGAAGAACCGCTCGTCGCGGACCGTGAGCGTCGCGTCCAGGCCGCCGGCATCGCCGAACCGGTAAGTGCGGCCGGGGCACTCCACGGCCAGTGTTCCGCCGGTCATGCCTTCGAGACCCGAGAGAAACGCCGTCTTCGCCCACTGCGTCAGCATGCTCCTCACTCCCTCCGAGAACCGGCCTGGCCCATCGTCAGGGCCGCCTGGGCCGCGCGTTCTCCAACGCCATCGGCGGTGAGACGCGGCACGACGGGCACGCCCTTCCACCACAGCCTCAGCGCCTCCCAGTGAATCCCGGCCATCACCCGCGCGGTCATCGCGGGATAGCGCACCAGGACCCGCCGGATCTCCGCGGCGTTCCAGGGCCGGCGTTCGAGCGACAGCGTCGCGTCGAAGCCGACCGCGCCCGCCCGGGTGGCTTCCATGTGGGCCACCAGGCGGCCCGCCGGCGCGGTGAAGGCAAACGTGTACTCGAGGTCGACCGGCATGAACGGCGAGACGTACAGGGATTTGGCGGCGGCGGCGCGAAAGGTGCGCGAGGCCGGATCGGGCCGCAGCCAGTAGCGGTGGCTTCCGCCGAAGGTGTTGCTCACCTCCGCGAGGACGACCTGCAGCCGCCCGGCCCGATCGAAGCAGTAGAAGAACGAGACCGGATTGAAGCAGTAGCCGAGGTACCGCAGGTGGGTCAGCAGGAACACGGGGCCCGCCGGCAGGTCGATCCCGTGGCGCGCCGCGTCGACGACGAGCCGTTCCCTGAGCGGCCGACGCGGGTCGCCGAGATGATCGCGATCGTCGAAGGTGGCCCAGTTCCAGCGGTTGTAGCTCGTGACCGCCGACACTCGCATCAACTCCGGCACGCGATCGACGTCGAGCAGCGCCATGAACAGGGGATACCTGAAGGCGTGCGCGACGGGCGTGAACCGCCGATGGCGCAGCGTGCCGACGAACAGTCCGGATTCGATCACCACTCGGCTCCAAGCGCGCGGGCCACCCTGATCGCCGAATACAAGCCGTCCTCGTGAAACCCGTAACGCCAGTACGCGCCGCAGTAGTGCGTGCGATTGACGCCGCTCACCTCGCCCCAGTGCCCCTGCGCTCGGATGGCCTCCCGCGTGTAGAGGGGATGGCGATAGACGAACCGGCGCAGCACGCGACCGTCGTCGATCCCGCCGCCCGGGTTGAGCGTCACGCAATACCGCTCGTCGGTCGTCAGTCCCTGCAGGCGATTCAGGTCGTAGGTCACCGTCGGCGGCGCATCGCTGTCGCCGGCGAGCCGGTAGTTCCAGGACGCCCGGGCCCGCGCCTGCGCGGGCAGCACGGACGCATCCGTGTGCAGCCAGGCGACGTTGGCCGTCGTCGTGAAGCGCGAGAACACGTCGCGCTCGCGGTCGCTCGGATCGGCGAGGAGCGGCAGGACCTGGTCCCCGTGGCACGCGAACACGACCTCGTCGAACCTCATCGGCGGCCGGTCGCGGAAGGTCATCGTCACCGCGTCCTCGCCCCGCCGGACCGCAAGAATCGCCGCGCCCTCGTGGACGTGGCCGGACAGCGGTGCCACGAGCCTGGGAACGTAGCTGTGGCTGCCGCCGGCGACGACCTTCCACGTCGGCTGCGCGGTGAGCGAGAGCAGCCCGTGGGTGTCGAAGAAGCGGATGAGCGTGACCGCGGGAAACGAGCGGATCGCGTCGAGCGAGGCGGACCAGATGGCCGACGCCATGGGAAAGAGATACCGGTGCGTGAAGCCCTCACCGAACCGGCGGGACTCGAGGAAGTCGCCCAGCGTCTGGCGTTCCGCGTCCGGCGCATCGAGCAGCGCCGGCGCCTCCCGGTTGAAGCGCACGATCTCCCGCAGCAGGGAGAGGTGCGACGGGCTGACCAGGTTCCGCCGCTGGGCGAAGAACCCGTTGGCGCCGCGGCTGCTGTACTCGAGCCCGGTGCGCCGGCACGACACCGCGAACGACATGTCCGAGTCGCGGGTGGCGACGCCGAGTTCGGCGAACAGCCGCACGAGGTTCGGATAGGTGCGGTCGTTGTGCACGAGGAAGCCGGTGTCGAGCGGCACGGGGCCAGCCGGGCCGTCGACCAGCACCGTGTTGGTGTGGCCGCCGAGGCGCCGTTCCTGTTCGAACAGGTCCACCCGATGCCGGCGGCTCAAGAGGTACGCCGCCGCCAGGCCGGAAATGCCCCCGCCGATGACCGCGACTGTCTTCATAGACTCCAGGAATACCAGAACATCCGCGTGGTGTCAATGAGTTGTCCATGACAACAACTTGACAAGAGCCATCGTTCGCGCTACGCTCTCGTCATGAGGGTCCCCGCGAATCCACGCCGGGATTCTCGAGAAAGCGGAACATCCCATGGGACACACGATCAAGCTCGCGGCCATCGGCGCCCTCGCCTTCATGGTGCTCGACGGGGTCTGGCTCGGACTGCTCATGAAGAACTTCTACCGTGCCCAACTGGCGCCGATCGTGCGTCTCGCCGACGGCGGCATCGCGCCCAACTGGCCGGCGGCGTTCGTCGTCTATGCCCTGCTCGGCACCGGCATCGCGCTCTTCGTCGTCCCGCGCGCGGCGACGGCCTCCGGGGCGGCCGTTTACGGCGCCCTCTTCGGCCTCGTGGTGTACGGCGTCTACGATTTCACGAACTACTCGACGCTGCGCCAGTGGCCCTTCGCGCTGACGCTGGCCGACGCGGGGTGGGGGGCGGTGGCGTCGGCCGCCGCGGCGGTGGCCGTGCGGATGGTGGCTCGATGAGCGGGCCGCCCGCGGGGCCGTCGCGCTACCCGATCCGGGCCGTCTCCAGGCTGACCGGCATCGCCATCGACACGCTGCGCGCCTGGGAGCGCCGCTATCGCGCCGTCACGCCCGTCCGCGACGACCGGGGCCGGGTGTACAGCGACGCCGACGTCGCCCGCTTGCGACTCCTGCAGGAGGCCGTGGCCGGCGGGCACAGCATCGGGCGCCTCGCGGCACTGAGCGACGGGCAACTGCGCACGCTGGTCGCTGCCTTCGAACCGACCGCCGCGCCCCCGGTGGACCCGACGCGGCGGACCTCGCTCGATACGGCCGCGCTCGTTGCCGCGGTGCGCGGGTATGATGCCGCGGAGATCGACCGCCAACTGGCGCGGCTGGCGGCCGTGCTGCGCCCCATCGACCTGCTCCAGGATGTGCTGATGCCCGTGCTCGCGCAGGTGGGCGACGACTGGCACCGGCGCCGCGCGTCGATCGCGCAGGAACACGCGACGTCGTCCGCCGTGCGCAACCTCCTCGGCGCCTTCCTTCGCGTGCACGCGCGCGCCGACGTGCCGGCGCGGTTGCTCTTTGCGACGCCTGCCGGTGAGCGCCACGAATTCGGGACGCTCGGCGCTGCGCTGCTCGCCGCCAGCAGCGGCCTCGGCGTGGCCTATCTCGGGCCCGATCTGCCGGCCCACGACATCGTCGCGAGCGTCAAGCCGGCCGGCGCGCGCGTGCTGGTGCTCGGGTTGACGGCCACGGCGGCCGGCGCCGGCACGGCGCGCGAGCTTCGCGCGATCGTGCGCGACCTTCCGCCCGAGGCGGAGCTGTGGGCCGGCGGCCGCGGCGCCGAACGACATGGCGCGCTCATCAGGCCGCGCGGACTGGTGCTGCGCGACTACGAGGCCTACCAGCGGGAACTCGCTCGCCTCGGGGGACGGGTCGCGTGATCGCCTGGTATCTTGGCGCCGCCGCGCCGACTAGACTGAGCTCGATTGTGTTGACGACCGGGCGGGGCCTGCCCGGTCAGCCGGCACGGGCTGGCGCCGGCGGGCGTCTGCGACGAGCGGACGAAGCTCGCGACCGCTTCGCGCGGGGTCTCGCCGACCACTCCCGCTCGCGCCCTGTCGCTCTGTCGAGCGCCCCGGACTTCGCGCCCTCCGGCGCTCGGGCCCTGGGGCGCGGCGGCCCGCCGGCGCCAGGTGCCGCCTGCCCGGTCACCCGCCATGGGCGGCATGGCCAAGCTCGAAGCACCGTCAACCCAATCGAGCTCTCGGACTAGAAGGAGGTGGGACACCGTGTTCATCGGAATACTCGCGATGTCGGCAGCCGTGCTGCCCGCGCAACCCGCCGGCGACGCCCTGCGTGTTGGCGACCGGCTTCCCGCACTGAAGGGGCAGTTCCTGACGGGCCGTGACGCGGCGCTGCCGCCGGCGGCGTCTGGCCGCGTGGCGCTCGTGGCCGTGGGCTTCACGTACCAGTCGCGTTTCCCCGTCGAGGCCTGGGGCCAGTGGTACCGCTCGGCGATGGGCGCGAGGACCGACGTCACGTTCTTCGAGGTCCCGATGATTGGCGGGCTGGCAGTGCTCGGCCGCTGGTTCATCGATCGGGGGATGCGCGGCGGCACGCCGGCGGAACTGCACGGCCAGGTCATCACGGTCTATGGAGGCACCGGCGACTGGAAGGCGCGACTGTCCTGGTCGCCCGCCCGCAAGGACGATGCCTACCTGATTGTCCTCGACAGGGAGGGAGTCGTGCGGTGGCTCCATCACGGAGGGTTCGACCAGTCACGGGCCGACGAGCTGCACGCGCTGCTCACGTCGCTGGCCGACGAACCTCGTGCGGAGGCCGACCACGACCCCGCTCGCCGGCGACGCGAGCCATGACGGCGCACGAATCGCGATCGCCGGCGCCGCCGCGCGTTCTCGTGACCGGCGCGACCGGCTACATCGGGGGACGGCTGGTGCACGTCCTCGAATCCGAGGGGGTTCCGTTGCGCTGCCTGGCGCGGCAACCGGCCGCGCTCGCGTCGCGCGTATCATCGACGACCGAAGTCGTCGCGGGGGATCTCCTCGACCCGTCGTCGCTCGATCGCGCCTTCGACGGGATCGACACGGCCTATTACCTGGTGCACTCCATGGGGGCGCACGGCGACTACCGTGACGCCGATCGCATCGCCGCCCGCAACTTTGGCGAAGCGGCGCGGCGGGCCGGAATTCGACGCATCGTGTACCTCGGCGGGCTCGCCACGGGCGACCAGGCGCTCAGCAGGCATCTCAGGAGCCGGATCGAGACCGGACAGGCGCTGCGAGAGAGCGGCGTCCCGGTGGTGGAGTTTCGCGCGTCGGTCGTCATCGGGTCCGGGAGCCTGTCGTTCGAGCTGATCCGCGCGCTCGTCGAGCGGTTGCCGGTCATGATCTGCCCGCGGTGGGTCTCGACGCTGGCCCAGCCCATCGGCATCGACGACGTGCTGGCGTACCTGGCCGCTGCGCTGGACCTGCCCGGCGGCGAGAGTCGCACGTTCGAGATCGGCGGCGCGGACCAGGCGAGCTATGGCGACGTGATGCGCGAGTACGCCCGGCAGCGGGGCCTGAAGCGAATCATGATCTCGGTGCCGTTGCTGACCCCGCGCTTGTCGAGCCTGTGGCTGGGGCTCGTGACGCCCGTCTACGCACGGGTCGGGCGCGAACTGGTTGCAGGACTGAAGAACCAGTCCGTCGTCACCGATGCCGCGGCCCTCGCCGCATTCCCGATCAGGCCCGTCGGCTTGCGCGAGGCGATTGGCCGCGCCATTCGCCACGAGGATCGCGCGTTCGCCCTGACACGGTGGTCGGATGCGCGCTCCTCCGGCGGAGCGGCCCCCTCGCCGGCCGACGCGCGGTTCGGGAGCAGGCTGGCGGACCGGCGCCAGGTCCACGTCGCGGTCGATGCGGACCGTGCGTTCGCGCCCATCGCGAGAATCGGGGGCGAGCGCGGCTGGTATTTCGGCACCTGGCTGTGGCGTCTCAGGGGCGCGGTCGACCTGGTGCTGGGCGGCGTGGGGATGCGCCGCGGGCGGCGCGACCCCGAAGTGCCGGCCGTCGGCGACACCCTGGACTTCTGGCGGGTCGAGGCGTACGAACCGGGCCGGCGGTTGAGGCTCGCGGCCGAAATGAAGGTGCCGGGCCGCGCGTGGCTCGAGTTCGAAGTGGTGCCGGACGTTGGCGGCGCGGTCGTCCACCAGACCGCCGTATTCGAACCGGCCGGGTTGTCCGGGCTGGCCTATTGGTACGCGCTCCTCCCAATTCACAGCCTGATATTCGCAGGGATGCTGCGCGCGGTCGCGCGGCGCGCACAGGGCGGCCGCACGTGAATGCGCACCCCCTGCCGTGCAGCAAGGCGGGGCGACCGTGACCGCCACGATGACGGCGCTCGGCGGGCTCGGTGCGATCCTGGCGGCCCTGACCCTTGCGTGGGCCGTCAGCGTGAGGCTGCGGGACGCCAGCATCGCGGACGTCTGCTGGGGCGCGGGCTTCGCGTTGTTGACCGGCCTGTACTGCCTGCTGTCGCCGACGTCGACACCGCGGTCGTGGCTGGTCGCCGGCCTGGTCACGGCGTGGGGCGCGCGTCTCTCCCTGCACATCTTCCGGCGCAATCGTGGCAAGGGCGAGGACCCGCGCTACCGGGCGATGCGCGCCTCGCACGGGTCGGCCTTCTGGTGGCGGAGCCTCCTCACCGTCTTCTGGCTCCAGGGCGCGATCCTGTGGTTCGTCGCCCTCCCGCTCCTCGTCGCGGTGCGCGCCGCGCAGCCCGCCGCCCTCACCGCCGTCGATGGCCTGGGAGTCGCGCTCTTCGCGGTCGGGTTCGGCTTCGAGGTCGTGGGCGACCGTCAACTCGAGCGCTTCCGGGCCGAGCCCCGCAATCGCGGGAAGGTGCTCGACAGCGGCCTGTGGCGTTTCACGCGGCATCCGAACTACTTCGGAGACGCCGCGCTGTGGTGGGGCCTGTACGTCATCGCGGCCGCGACGCCGGGCGGATGGCTCACGGTGCCGAGCCCGGCTCTCATGACCGCCCTGCTGATGCGCGTGTCGGGGGTGACGCTGCTCGAGCAGGGCCTGACGGCCTCGAAGCCGGGCTACCGCGCCTATATCGCCAGGACGCCGGCGTTCTTCCCCTGGTTTCCCCGAGTGCCGCGGTAAGCCCTGCGCACTCCATTCCCGTCGATTCCGTCGCACACCTCCGTAGACGACACGACAGACGGAGCGTGCGCCGGCGATCGAGGGCCGTTTGACGCGCAACCGTGACATGGCTATTCTAGCCATGTGAAAAAGGCTAGTATTACCGAAATGAAGAACGGCCTGAGCGCGTTGATCGACCGCGTCCGCCACGGGGACGCCATCGTCATCGAGGACCGCGGCGTCCCCGTCGCGCGGCTGGAACCCGTCGCGGCGCCGGGGAGGAACGCGTCCGAGGGCCGGGCCGCGCGGCTCGTGCGCCAGGGCGTGTTGAGGCCGGCCGTCGCCGCGCCGCCGCGCCGCGTGCTCGCGGCCGATCCCCCCGCGCCAAGGGGCCGCGCCAGCCTGAGCCAGGTCGTGATCGAGGAGCGCCGAGGGGGGCGATGAGATTCTGGGACAGCTCCGCAGTCGTCCCGCTGCTGGCGGCCGAAACGGCGTCTCGGCCGGTGCGGGCGCTCTACCTGGAGGATCCCGAGCCCGTCGTCTGGTGGGCCACACCGGTGGAGTGTGCGTCGGCCATCGCCAGGCTGGAGCGCAAAGAGGCGCTGACGGCCGCCGACGCGGCGGTCGCGTTCGCCCGCCTGGATGCCCTGGCCGCCAGCTGGCTGCAGGTCGAACCGAGCGACGAGATCCGCGAAACCGCGCGGCGGCTGCTTCGCGTCCACCCGCTGCGTGCGGCCGCCGCCCTCCAGTTGGCCGCGGCGTTCATGGCGGCCGAAGGCCGGCCGCCGTCGATGACGTTCGTGACACTCGACGACCGGCTGCGGGCGGCGGCAGGCCGGGAAGGGTTCGCGCTGGCAGACCTGTGAGTCGTCGTCTCGCGGTTTCGGCTGGCCCGCGGACCGGCGGGCGTCGATCGCGTCGCTCGCCGCCACGCACGCCGAGGCTGTTCCCATCGCGGCGCGCGGACCGCCCTACTTCGTGTCGCCCACCAACGCCGCGCGCGCTTTCCTGAGCTCCGCCTGCTTGGCGGCGTCGAGCACCGGGAACTTCAGGTCGAGGCTCAACAACGTCCGCTGGATGGCGGCGGCCACCGCGAGCCGCGTGAACCACTTGTTGTCGGCAGGCAGAACGTACCAAGGGGCGTGAGGTGCCGCCGTGGCGCGGATGACGTCCTCGTAGGCGGCCATGTAGTCGTCCCAGCACTCGCGCTCGGTCGCGTCGGCGAGCGAGAACTTCCAGTTCTTCGAGGGCTCGTCGAGCCGCTCCAGGAAGCGCGCCTTCTGCTCCCTCTTCGAGACGTGCAGGAAGAACTTCACGATCGCGTAGCCGTTCCGGGCGAGGTAGCGCTCGAACGCGGCGACGTCCTCGAACCGGGACTTCCAGATCTTCTTCGTCACGACCCGCTTCGGCAGGTGCTGCTTCTCCAGGATCTCGGGATGCACGCGGACGACGAGCATCTCCTCGTAGTAGGACCGGTTGAAGATGCCGATTCGGCCGCGCTCCGGGAGACGGCAAGTCGTGCGCCAGAGGAAGTCGTGGTCCAGCTCCTCGGCCGACGGCGCTTTGAACGACGACACCTGGCATCCCTGCGGGTTCACGCCCGACATCACGTGGGCGATCGCCCCGTCCTTGCCCGCCGCGTCCATCGCCTGGAAGATCAGCAAGACGCCCCACTGGTCCTGGGCGTAGAGCTTCTCCTGCAGCTCGGCGAGACGCACGATGCCCTCGGCGAGCTGCTCCTTGGCGTGCGCCTTCGACTTCAGTCCGCGGGTATCGCCCGGGCGGACGTCCTTCAGCCGGAACTTGCGGCCGTCGGTGATGCGGTACGGCTGGAGCAGGTGGTCGAGTGCCTGTTCGAGGTCGCGCGTCGCTGCCATCGAGGGCCTCCTGGCATGTTCCGAGTCAGCCCAGTCTAGCACCGGGACAGACCCACGTCTGTCCCGGCTCCGTCACTTCGCGGTCGTCTGGAACAGCCTGGGCGCCAGGTCCTGGAGGCTGATGCGCCAGAAGGCCCACTCGTGACCGTAGCCGTGCCTTTCGATGATGGTGGCCTCGACGCCCTTGTCCGCGAGGAGTTCCTTGAACGCGTTGTGTGCGGTGATCAGGCCGTCTTCGGCCCCGATGCCGACGTAGAACAGCCGCAGCCTCGCATTGGCGTCCGCGTTGAGCTGGGGAAGAAGCGCGGCGAGCTTCTGTTTGTCGATCGTATTGGTGATGTCCGGCCCTCTCAGGTTCGCGGCGTTGGGCGGCGGCGCGATCGGTACCGCGACGCCGGGCATCGGCGGAAGGCCGGCGCTGAAGGTCCCGACCCAGGCGAACTTGTCGAGGTTGTTGAACGCCGCCAGCAACGTCATCCCGCCGCCCATGGACAGGCCGGCGATCGCTCGACTCTCTCTGTCCGAGCGTGTCCGGTACGCCTTGTCGATGAAGGGAATCAGGTCCGTCACGATGCTCTTCGGAAAATCGAGCATCGCCGTCCCCTGCATGGGGTTGCCGGTCCCCCGCGCGGCTGCGGGCGGCGCGGCGACGAAATCCGGCGCGGCAACCTGGTTGGCGTTCTCGTTCGTCATCACGACGATCATGGGCTTGGCCTTGCCCTGCGCAATCAGGTTGTCCATGATTTCGGGCGCTCGCCCCAGGGTCGTCCAGGCATCTTCGTCGCCGCCCCCGCCGTGCAGGAGGTAGAAGACCGGGTACCGCGCGGTGCCGGTCTCATATCCCGGCGGTGTGTACACGTACAGGCGCCGCGTCAGCTTCAACGCGGGTGAGGGGTACCACACCACGTGGACCGTTCCGTGCGGGACATCGTTCACCGCGTAGCCGCTGGTGAACTCGCCGGCAAGGCGAAGCGCGTTGCCGTACCGCTGGCCGTCCCGCACGTGGAAGATGTTCTGCGGGTCGAAGGCCTGCACTCCATCCACGACGAAGACGTAGACGTAGTACTCGGCTTTGAGCGGGCCGATGGTCGCGGACCAGACTCCGTTGTCGCCCTTGGTCATCGCGACTTCGTTGCCACCCGGCCAGTCGGTGAAACCTCCGCTCGTATTGCGGACCAACACCGACGTCGCGTTCGGCGCAGCAAGGCGGAAGGTGACCGTCCCATCCGGCGCGATCTCCGGGGAGCGTAGTTGCGCGGTTCCGCCCCTGCCCGGTGCCTGCTGTGCGGCGGGAACCGCCGCCGGCTGCGCGAACCCCGTGGACGCGCACAGAATCGCGACGGCCACGACTGCTGCGGCCTTGCTCCTCGGCTTCATGATGATTCCCTTTCCGGCCGGGCGGAGAACGCGCTGCCCGGGCGCACCGATGACAGACTCCCATGCCGCCGCGTCCGACGCTCACACAGTATCACTCCATCAGTTCCCCGCAAGCGGCGCGGAGTTCCTCACGTCACAGGGCGCAAGCCCGAATCCGAAGCGGAGCATCGAGGCGCAGGCAGACGACCCCGATCATTCGCCCGCGTCAGGGCAGCCTCGCTGTCGGCGCGTAGACCCGCACGTAGTCCACCAGCATGCGCTGCGGGAGCACCGTCGTCTGGTCCGGGTTGCCGGGCCAGTTGCCGCCCACGGCGACGTTGAGCAGGATGAACTGCGGCTGGTCGAACACCCACTTCGCACCGGCCGGGAGGCGCGACGGCGTGACGGCGAAGTACTGCGAGCCGTCCACGAACCACTTGATCTCATTCGGCGCCCACTCGACGGCGTACAGGTGGAAGTCGTCGGCAAAGGCGCCGCCGCCAGGGAGCGCGAACGGCCCGCCGATCCCGGCGCCGCCCGAATAGCCCGGTCCGTGCAAGGTTCCGTGGACGAGGCCGGGCTCGCGGCCGATGTTCTCCATGATGTCGATCTCGCCGCAATTCGGCCATCTCGCCGACGCGATGTTCGAGCCCAGCATCCAGAACGCCGGCCATATCCCCTGCGTGCGCGGGATCTTGATCCGTGCCTCGATGCGGCCGTACGTCCAGGACCACTTCCCCTGCGTCTTGATGCGACCCGACGTGTAGGCGCTTCCGAGGTAGTCCTCCTTCTTCGCCTCGATGACCAACTGGCCGCGTTCGATACGGACGTTGTCCACCCGATTCGTGTAGTTCTGCAGCTCGCGATTGCCCCACCCGGAGGCGCCGGTATCGAAGACCCACTTGGACGGGTCGGGCGAACTGCCGTCGGCCTGGTCGAACTCGTCGGACCATGCCAACGCCCAGCCAGGCTTGTTCTGGGCGGCCGCGCCGGCAGCCGCCCACAGGCAGCCGCACGCGATTGCCACTCGTACGATGGTGCTCCAGCGCACAGGCGACCTCCTGTTTGGACCCGAGGAACCGGCGGACCAGCGCATGCTCCCGCGACGCGCCCGTCATCGCGACTATAGCCGATCGTGATCGGCGTCGCGATGCCACCCAGGTTGCCGAACGTGTCGAACGGGGCCGGCCCGCCCTCTTCGCGAGGCGACGTATCGGTCCGCCCTTCAATCCGCGGAACTTCGTCCCGCCGCCTGCCGTTTATACGGTTATGGGAGGACCCCTGCCGTGCCGCTGACCGATGCGCGCTTCACGCTCCGCCTCTGGAGGCGCTACCCCACGCTCGTTCTCGTGGCGGGCCTGTCGCTCGGCCTGGGCGTCGGTGCCACGACGACGATGTTCAGCGTCGTGAACAACGTCGCGAATTACAAGCTGGATTTCAAGGACCCGAACCGGCTTGCCGTGCTCTGGACCACCGACAAGGAGCAGGGCAACGGCCAGACACCCCCGGACTGGGAGCTGGTGCAGGCAGTCCTGCGGCACGGGCGCTCGTTCGAGGCATTCGGCTTCTTCCAGGGCGGGGGCGCACCGGTCACGCTGTCCGGCGTCGAGGTGAGCCGCGTGCTCCAGATGCCCGTCGACGTCGGCGGGCTGTCCATCACGGGCGTCGCGCCCCTGCTGGGCCGCACGTATCGCCGCGAAGACTTCGACGACGTCGTGAAGCAGAAGGAGGCGCGCGCGATCGTCGTGACCTACGAGACCTGGCAGGGGCTCCTGGGCGGCGCCGGCGACGTCGTCGGCAAGACCATCCACGTCGACGGCGAGCCCCGCACGGTCATCGGCGTGATGCCGGCCGGCTTCCGGGTCCTGCCCTGGGAGGACAAGATCGCGTTTTGGGCCGCCAACGACCTGAGCCGGATTCCCACCGCGACCTGGATGATCGCCGTCGGCCGCCTCAAGCCGGGCGTCACGCCGGCGGCAGCCCAGGCCGAGTCCACGGTAATCGCACGGAGCGTGCTGGAGAGCCGGGGTCAGAAGACGGGCGGGGTCGCCGCCGAGGTCGAGCTGCTGCACGAGGCCTACTTCGGCGGGGCCCGCAGCGGCCTGACCTTCCTGCTCGGCGCCGTCAGCTTCGTGCTGCTGATCGCGTGCGCCAACGTCGCCAACATGCTGCTCGCCGCCGGGGCGGCGCGGCAGAAGGAGCTCGCGCTCCGCGCGGCCGCCGGCGCCGGCCGCCGCCGCCTGCTGGCGCAGCTGCTGACGGAGAACCTGATGCTCTCCCTCGTCGGCTGCGGCTTCGGCCTGGCGCTCGCCTTCGGCGGCATTCGCCTGTTCGCCGTGATGGTCCCGCAGGACTTCCCGGAGCTGCTGCGCCACAACGCGATCGACGTGCGCGTGCTCGCGTTCGCGCTCGGGGTCTCGATCGTCTCGAGCCTGCTGTTCGGCCTGATTCCCGCGCTGCAGGCATCGCGCGTCGACCTGGTCGACGCGCTGAAGGAGGGCGGCCGCGGGGGGAGCAGCAGCCACCGCCGCGGGCGCAGCGCGCTGCTGGTCGCGGAGGTGTCGCTCGCGATGGTGCTGCTGCTCGGCGCCGGGCTGATGATGCGCGGCTTCCTGGCCGAGCAGGGCACGCTTCCCGGCTTCAGCACCGAGCGGCTGGTGACCGGCGAGATCCTGCTCGGCGGAACGCGCTACTTCGACAAGACGCCGCAGGACATGAACCTGGTGACGCCGCAGGTCGAGGCGTTCTACGACCAGGTGCTCGAGCGGGTGCGGGCGCTCCCGGGCGTCCAGCGCGCCGGCATCATCAGCAAGCTGCCGATGCAGGTTCAGCCGTTCCCGTTCACGATCGTCGGGAAGCCCGAACCCGAGTCCCCGAGCAAGCGGCCGCGTGCCGACGTGAACGAGGTGGACGCGCAGGCGTTCGACACGCTCGGCATCCGGCTGTTCCGCGGCCGCGGCATCGCCGAGAGCGACGTCGCCGGCGCGCCGTGGGTGGCCGTCGTGAACCAGACCTTCGCGGACCGGCACTTCCCCGGCCAGGATCCGCTCGGCAGGGCGCTCCGGCTCTCGATGGGCGACCCCGGGCCGGCCTCGGTCGACGAACCCCAGCCGCGGACCATCGTCGGCGTGGTGGCCGACGTCGCCTATCCGTCGTTCGTCGACGAGAAGCCCGCCGCCATCTACATACCGTTCCGCCAGCACGTCTGGCAGTACGCGCGCGAGGACGAGTGGCTCCACACCCGCAAGGTGCTGGCGATCCGCGCTGCGGTCGAGCCGATGACGCTCGCGCCGGCGGTGCAGGCGGCGGTGGCCCAGGTCGACCGCGATCAGACGGCGCACGACTTCAAGACGATGGACGAGCGCGTGCGCACCTCGCCGTCGGTCACCAACAGCCGATTCTTCGCGTCGCTCTTCGCGGTGTTCGGTTCGCTCGCGATCCTGCTCGCCATGGTCGGCGTCTACGGTGTCATGTCGTGGGTCGTCGGCCGGCGCACGAGCGAGTTCGGCATCCGCATGGCGCTCGGGGCCAGCGCCCGCGACATCGTCCGCATGCTGCTCGGGCAGTCGCTGCGGCCGATCCTCGTCGGCCTGCTGCTCGGCACGCTCGGCGGCTACGGCCTGAGCCGCGCGCTCAACGCGATGTTCTTCCGCATGACGTCGGCCGAGCCGCTGGTCTTCGCCGCGATCGCGGCGCTGATGCTGGCGGTGGCGCTCTTCGCCGCGTGGGTTCCGGCGAGGCGCGTGACGCGCATCGATCCGCAGAGCGCGCTGCGCCGCGAGTAGGAGTGTGGGGCGGGCCTCCAGGCCCGCCGGCCGATCCCCGCAGCGAAGCGCCGAAGCACACACCCAGACTGAACCGGCCTGGCCGTTCGGGTATGTTATCGTCTCCTGGAGCCAGCGGACTCGGGATCGGGACGCTCGCCATACCGCACGAGGGCGCCGCCGTCGCCCGCGGCACCGACGGCACCGGCGGCGTCCGCGGCGCCCCGACCGCCACCCCAACCGTGACACCGCAGATCGCTTGTACGAACGTTCATCCAGGCATCTCCGACGACACTCACCGTGCAGATCCCGCATCCCCTGCCGTAACGAAGATCGCGGTTTCTCACAGTCGGGGACCACCATCGACCGAGAAGCCCCGTGATTCCGATTGGCCCGTCGATTGCGGAGGTACGGGCAGCAGCACACGCCTTCAGCCGGGCGGCCGCAGGCCGTCGCCGGACAACGCCTGGAAGGCCCGGCGCTATAATCGCCTTCCACTTGAGCGAACTGCGCGCCGCCGTCGAGCCGATTCCCGTACCCACGACCAGAGCCACCTACATCGCCGCCCGCTGACCCTCGGTGTGGAGAACACCCCGGGAGGCCATCACAGCCGTCCCGACCGGATCCGCTCACCCAACGCGCGGACCGGCACCAACGCCTCGCAGTCTCGGCACAACTCCCGTTCGCGAGCCTGGCAGTCTCTGATCACTTCGTGCCGCCTGTCGACCGAAAGCCCGGAGATCCTGCGCGGCCCTGTTCTTGCTCCGAGCTACGCCGGCCGCGCCGGCCGCAAGCGAGCAGATAAGCCGGGGGTCGGTCGGGAGCGCACCGCCTTGAGAGCACCCATCCGATCGGGTTATACTCATGGTATGAAGACGGCTGTGTCCATTCCGGACGACGTGTTCGCCGAGGCGGAGCGCCTCGCGCGGAGAACCGGGGCGTCACGGAGCCGGCTGTTCAGCAACGCGCTGCGCGAATACGTGGCCCGGCATGCTCCCGATCACGTGACGGAGGCGATGAACCGTGTCTGTGCCGAGATCGGTGACGATCGCGACCCGTTCGTCGGCGCCGCGGCGCACCGCGTGCTGGAGCGGAGCGAATGGTGATCGCCCAGGGCGAGGTCTGGTGGGCGGACCTGCCCGCGCCCGTGGGCTCCGGCCCGGGATTCCGGCGTCCCGTGGTGGTGGTGCAGGGCGACGCGCTGAATCGGAGCCGCCTGGCGACGGTGGTGTGCGTCCCCTTGACCACCAATCTCCGCTGGGTCGAGGCGCCGGGCAACGTCCTGCTTCCGTCTCGCATCACCGGCTTGCCGAACGACTCGGTGGCGAACGCGTCGCAGGTCATCGCCCTGGACAAGGGGCATCTCACGGAGCGAGTGGGCAAGCTCCCGAGTGCGAAGGTCGACCTGCTGCTTTCCGGAATCGACGTAGTCCTCGGTCGATAGGGGTGCAGCAGGCGCGAGGCCAGCGCCTTTCACCTGCGCGCCGATTCCCGTTCCCACGACCAGAGCCACCTACATCGCCGCCCGCTGAGCCTGGGACGGCAGGTGAACCTGCCGGCGACGCTGGCATGTGAACGGCAGAAAAGGCACGCTTCGTCCTCCGACCGTTAGCAGTTTCTGATCGCTCTCGACCACCGTCGAGCAGGAATCTTCAACAATCGGCGTGGCCCCGTTCTTGCCCTTTCAGGACATGGCCGGGGACCAGACGTCTCGACCGCGCCGCGGCCATCGGTTGTGCCACGGCACCCTGTCTGTCCTCTTCTTGCCGGCCAGAGCCATGACATAATCTTGACCATGGTCGATGACCATAGTAGCATTTCAGACATGAAGTCGGACGCCGAGACCATCAGCATTTCGGAGTTCAAAGCCACGTGCCTGGCGCGGCTGGAACGCGTCAGGCGCACCGGACGGCGCCTGCTCGTGACCAAGCGCGGGACGCCCATTGCCGAGGTCGTCCCGGCCACTGTCGCGCGGCGCGCCGTCGGCTGGCTGGGCTCGGCGTCGGGCACCGGCCGCATCACCGGCGACCTGGTGGCGCCAGTCGTGGCCGCCGACGAGTGGGAGGCCGCGCGGTGAGGCTCCTCCTCGACACGCACGTCTGGTTGTGGAGCCTGCTCGACCCATCGCGCCTCGGCCGCCGGACCGCCGCCGCGCTGGACGACCCCGCCAACGAACTGTGGCTCTCGCCGATCTCCATCTGGGAAACGCTGATGCTGGCCGGACGCCGACGGGTGATTCTCGAGCCGGACGCGGAGCGATGGGTCCGGGCAACCCTCGAGCGTCTGCCGTTCCGTGAAGCGCCGCTGAACACCGAGGTGGCGATCGCGAGTCGCTCGCTCAGGATCAGCTCCGACGATCCCGCCGATCGCTTTCTGGCGGCCACCGCGCGGGTGTACCAGCTCACGCTCGTCACCGCGGATGCCCGCCTCCGCAGGATCCCGCACGTCGCGGTCATGCCGAACACGTGATGAACGTCGCCCTGTCGTTCCCGGGTCCCGCGCGCCATTGCGGGACGGCGCGGGGTTCGTCGCTGCCTGCAGGACGAGGCCGCATCGCGCGCCGCCGCGTCTTGGCAGGCTCGCTTTTGGCAAGCACCTGGTTTTGGCAAGCACCTTGCTCGCCGCGTGAATGGCGCCCATAATGGCGCATTCAACAGCTCCAACCGACGGCCCTGGGCCCTGACTGGGAAGGCGGCCACCGATGCCGTCGGAGAGCGTCTGGTAGCGAGATGATTGGCCACACCAGGCTCGCGCTGTATCGCCGCCTCGCAGCCTACGCGCGGCCCTACTGGCCGCACATTCTCCTCGTCTTCTTCCTGCAGCTTCTCGCGACGCCGCTGGCGCTGCTCGGCCCGCTGCCGCTCAAGATCGCGGTCGACACCGTGCTGGGCTCCCGGCCGCTTCCCGGCTGGCTCCGGGCCGTTGTTCCCAGCGACGTGACCGGCTCTACGACGGCCATGCTCTCGCTGGCGGCGGGCATCCTGATCCTGACGGCGGTCCTGGGGTCGCTGCTGGACCTCGCCGTCGACCTGCTGCAGACGTACTCGGGCGAGCGGCTCGCCCACGATTTCCGGGCGCACCTGTTCCGGCACGTCCAGCGGCTCTCGCTCTCGTACCACGACACGAAGGGGACCTCGGATTCCACCTACCGCATCCAGAACGACGCGCCGGCCGTCCAGCGCGTGGTCGTGGACGGCCTCATCCCGCTCTGCGGGGCGGCGACCACCGTTGTCGCGATGATCTGGGTGACGGCACGAATCAGCCCGGGGCTGGCGATCGTGGCCGTGTCGGTCACCCCCCTGCTGTTCCTGCTGTCTCGTTCGTTCGGGCCGCAGCTGCGGAAGGACTGGAAGGAAATCAAGAAGCTCGACAGCCTGGCCATGGGTGTCGTGCAGGAGGTGCTGGCCGCCGTCCGCGTGGTGAAGGCGTTCGGCCGGGAGGACCGCGAGCTGGGCCGATTCGTGGACCAGTCGACCCTGCGCGTCAGGCGCGAGCTCGAAGTGTCGGCGCGACAGGGGATGTTCGACCTGCTCGTCGGCCTGGTGATGGCGGCGGGCAGCGCGGCGGCGCTGGTCATCGGCGTGCGGCAGGTCCGGGCCGGGCAGCTGACGCTCGGCAGCCTGCTGCTCGTCATGGCGTACCTCCAGCAAATCTACAAGCCGCTCCGGATGCTCAGCAAGAAGACCGTCGCGCTCGAGTCGTCGCTGGCGAGCGCCGAGCGGGCGTTCGCCTTGCTCGACCAGGTGCCCGAGGTGGCCGAGCGGCGCGACGCCAGGCGGCTCACGCGGGCCGAGGGCAACGTCCTCTTTCTCGACGTTTCTTTCGCGTACGACGCCGAGCACACCGTGCTCCGCCGCGTGTCGTTCGCGGCCCCGCCCGGCGCGCGCGTCGGAATCCGCGGCACCACCGGCGCCGGGAAGTCCACGCTGATGGGGCTGCTGATGCGGTTCTACGATCCCACCGACGGGACGATCATGCTGGACGGCGTCGACCTGCGCGACTACCACCTGGACGACCTTCGCCGCCAGTTTGCGATCGTCCTGCAGGAGCCCGTGCTGTTCTCGACCAGCATCGCCGAGAACATCGCCTACGGGCGGCCGGAGGCCGCGCGCCAGCAGATCGTCGAGGCCGCGCGCCAGGCCAACGCGCACGATTTCATCCTGGCGCTTCCCGAGGGCTACGACACGCCGGTCGGCGAGCGCGGCATGCGGCTCTCGGGCGGCGAGCGCCAGCGCATCTCGCTGGCGCGAGCGTTCCTCAAGGACGCGCCGCTGCTGATTCTCGACGAGCCGACCAGTTCGGTGGACGTGAAGACGGAAGGCGCGATCATCGAGGCGATGGACCGCCTCATGCGGGGCCGCACGACCTTCATGATCTCGCACCGCCTGGACGCGCTGGCCGTCTGCGACATGCAGGTCGAACTCGAAAAAGGCTGGACCGTCTTCGACGTCTGACCCGTGGCGCCCGCCGCGCCTCGCCGCGGCCGTCGACGTGCCGGCGACCCTGCGGCGGCGCGCCACCAGCCGTCACCGCCGACGGGACGAGCGTCCACACCTTCATCGTCGGCCACGACGCGCGCCGGAGGCGCGGCGGTGCCCGTCACTCCCGGCTGAAGGTCGTCAGCGTCTCGATGTAGTAGTCGGGCAGCCCGATGTCGAAGCGGCGGCCGTCCACGATCAGGCCCAGGAAGCCGTCCTCCTGCCGCAGCCGCTCGAGGGCGGACGTGAGCTGGAACTCGCCCCGCTCGCGGACGTTGTGCCGGATGTGCTCGTCCAGGTAGTCGAACAGCAGCGGCTTGATCACGTACTGCCCGAAGACCGTGAGGTACTCGGCGTCGGGGAGGCCGGGAACGCGCAGGTGGTTGCGGGCGTAGTCCACCGTCGGCTTCTCGGCGAACTCGGTGATGTTGAGCCGCTGGCCGGGTTCGACCCACACCCCCGTCGCGACCCCGAACCGGTCGATCTCCGCACTCGGGGGTGGGCCGCAGCCCCACGACGCTCGTGCCCGACTTCTGGTACGCCTCCACCACCTGCCGCGCGCACGAGACGCCGCCGTTCGAGCGGTAGATATGGTCGCCGAGCATGAGGAGGAACGGTTCGTCGCCGAGCGCCGCACGCGCGCAGAAGACGGCGTGGCCGAAGCCCTGCTGCGTATCCTGCGTGACGAACCGGACGCGGCGCCCGATGTCGAGGATGCGCCGGGCGTAGTCCTGGGATGATGGCGAGAGCTTGTTGTAGTTCTCGATCGAGACCTGCGCGTTGAAGAACGATCGGAACTCCTCGAGGTCGTCCTCCTGGACGACGATGACGACCTCTTCGATGCCGGCGTCCAGCGCCTCTTCGACGATCAGGAGGATGGCGGGCTTGGCGACCCCGTCGCGGTCCACGATGGGGAACAGTTCCTTCTTCGTGGCCTTGCTCGCGGGGAACAGCCGGGTGCCGAAGCCGGCCGCGGGGATGAGCGCCCGGCGGACCTTCGGGCCCGTGCCCAGCGTCAGCGGGAGCCCCGTCAGCCCGAGGTCGCGCTGCAGGATCTCCACGACCGCCTGTTGGTCCGTGGCGCTGCGCGCGATGAACTGGGCCGTGCCGTCCCCCTGCGATCCCACCCCCTTGCCGCCCCAGATGTGCGGCCGCAGGGCGTCGTGCGCGAGCACGCGGTGCAGGACCGGCGCCGACAGTTCCTCCGGGCACGCCGGCCCGGCGTAGCGATCGAAGAACGCCTGGGCTTCGATCATGAGGGCGCCGAGCCGCTCCGCGTCGCCCGCCTCGAGCGCGGCCCGGGCCTCGGCGACGATGCGCTTGTTGATGGGCCCGAGCAGGTCCTGCACGCCGCGTTCGAGAGGCCCGTCCGCGAACGGGTACGACCGGTTCAGACGTTTCAGGATCTCCAGCGTGTCCTTGGTGGCGTTCAGGTTCACGATCACGAAGTGCAGGTCCCTCGCCGGCCGGACCTCCTCGGTGCTGAGGCGTTCGCCGTCGAACTCCATGAGCACGGCCCGGCTGCCGAACGCGCACCCCTGGTCCATGCGCCCGCAGCGCGAGGGCGTCGTGATCTCGCCCTGGTACGCCAGCTCCATCTCGCCCCGGATCGTGAGTTTGAGATCGTAGACGCGGTTGAACGCGCGTGCGGTGAGCACCGAGATGGCCGCGCTCGACGACAACCCGCGCTTGATCGGCAGGTCGGTGCGCGTGTTGTCGATCGAGAGGCCCCTGACGCGATAGTGGGTGAGCACCTGGTAGGCCACGCCGGCCGCGTAGCTGAAGAAGCTCCCCTGCCGGGCCTCCTCGAGCAGCGCCTTCGGCTCGAGCGGGATCTCGCGAGGGCCGATCGTCCGGCCGTCGGGCGTCGTGGAGGTGAGGACGAGCGCGGTCGGGTGCGGCTCCACCTGCGCGTAGATGCCCTGGTTCGTCCCGCAGATCAGGGTGTACCCCTTCTCGACGTCCGCGTTGATGCGCCGGTAGCCGCCGGCCCAGTCCGAGTGCTCGCCGAACAGGCACACCCGCCCGGGAACGAAGATGTTCATGCGCTCACCGTCACGCCTTCGGGGACCGATAGAAGACCTTCGAGTCCGCAACGCCGATCACGGTCATGGTCTGCGGGAACCCCTTGGAATCGAGAACCAGGAAGAAGATGCCGCGCGCGCGCACGACCATGGATTTGCCGTCCGCCGAGGTCCAGAGCGTCTCCTTTGGAGCGAGCGCCAGCATATGCGAGTTGGTGACCTTGGCAATCGGCTGCGGTGCGGCAGCCGTCCGCGCGAACAGGACGGGTCCTTCGACCAACAGGACGGGATAGGTCGTCCCATCGGGCAACTGGAGCGCCCCCATGTCGAGCACCGATCCTGTCGCGGTCTGGCTGCCGAAGCTCTGTGAGTACGTCCCGACGGCGAGCGACTCATCCCACCTCGTGTAGTCGTCCTCTGTACCGACCATCATCTCCAGTGCCCGAAAGCTCACCGAGGTCTTGACCTGTCCCGATGCCTGGCCCGACCCCTGCGTCAGCACAACGGCACGCCCCGACAGGAGCAGCAGGAGCGTAACGGGAAGAAGAACACGGAACGCGCGACGTCGGTGCATGTCGTCCTCCTTGAACATCGCGCCCGGACGGCGAGGCCAGGGCCGCCCGCCGGCGCGGTGCGCGTGCGGCCGGTCACGCGAGCGGGGGACTCCGCACGGTGATCAGACCGTCCGCCCGCCATTGTACCAAGCCGGGCGGGACGAACAAGGCGAATCCTGGCGGCCTGCACCACGGCAGGCGCGATCTGCGGGCGGGAGAAACGGATGCCCATCCGACGTCGTAGCCACTGGTATAGTCGTGCAACCGGCGTCGCGGGCCGCTCTCCACCATTCGGGGGAGCGCGGGGCATCGACCGCCGTCTCTTGCGTCAACCCTTTCGCGTCGCGACCTGGCGGATCGTCCGGAGCGCGGAGGACGACATGACGAGGCTTCCCAAGGCGTTCGGGCTTCTCCTGGTGCTGGCGGCATTGATCTCGTCTGGCGCGTGGCTCTTCACCCGGCGGACGTCGGCGCCGGTCGAGGCGTTCCAGACGACAACGGTCGGCCGCGGCGACCTGGTGGCGCGGATCAGCGCCACCGGCACGCTCGAACCGGAGGAGGTCGTGGACGTCGGTGCCCAGGTTGCGGGTCAGATCCTCTCGTTCGGCAAGGACCAGCAGGGCAAGACCATCGACTACGGCTCCGTGGTCAAGGCCGGCACCGTCCTCGCCAAGATCGACAGTTCGCTGTACGCGTTGGACGTGGCCCAGGCCCAATCGACGCTGGCGCAGGCCCAAGCCGGCGTTCAGCGGGCGGAAGCGGACCTGGGACAGATGCGGGCCAAGCTCGATCAGGCAGAGAACGACTGGAAGCGCGCGCAGACGCTCGGACCGGGCAACGCGCTGGCGCAGACGAGCTACGACGCCTACAAGGCCGGGTACGAGACCGCCCAGGCCAACCTGGCGGTCGGCGAGGCAACGGTCGTGCAGAGCCGCGCCGCCGTGGTGCAGGCGCAGGCGGCCCTGAAGCGGTCGCAACAGAGCCTTGCCTACTGCACGATCACGTCGCCAGTCGACGGCGTCATCATCGACCGCCGCGTGAACATCGGGCAGACGGTGGTCTCGAGCCTGTCCGCGCCCAGCCTGTTCCTGATTGCCAGGGACCTCAAGCGGATGCAGGTGTGGGTGTCGGTCAACGAGGCCGACATCGGGAGCATCCACCCGGGGCAACCGGTGACCTTCACCGTCGATGCACGTCCCGGGCAGACCTTTCGCGGCCAGGTCGGCAAGACCCGTCTCAACGCCGCCATGACGCAGAACGTCGTCGCGTACACGGTGGAAGTGGTCACGGACAATTCGAGCGGCACGCTCCTGCCCTACCTGACGGCGAACGTGCAGTTCGAAGCGGCCAGGCGCACGAATGTCCTGTCGGTGCCCAACAACGCGCTCCGTTGGTCGCCGCCGCCGCAGTCGATCGCGCCCGAGTTCCGCCGCAGCCTCGCGGCCGCGCCGGGCCAGCGCGGCGACGCGGCAGACGCCGCGCCGTTCACCGGATCCGCAGGCGAGGGCCCGCAGGGCCGGCCAGGCATCCTCTGGGTACGGACGGCGAACGGTCTTCGGCCGATTGCCGTGCGGACGGGCCTGACCGACGGCAGGCGGACCGAGGTGCAGGGCGACGGCATCGTGGAAGGGCTCGAGGTGGTGACCGGGCAGGGCCAGGCGGGCGAGGCTTCGCCGCCGCAGGACGCCAATCCATTCGCGCCGCAACTGGGCCGCGGCGGACAGGGTGGGCGGGGGCGCTGAGCGCATCGAGTGGCGCGCCGGCGTCCTGGAGCGGAATCATGGACCTGATCGAGATCCGGGACATCTACAAGACCTACCACCTCGGTGAGATCGACGTGCCGGTCTTGAAGGGGGTTTCGTTCACCGTCGCCCGTGGCGAACTGGTCGCCCTGATGGGCGCGTCGGGCTCGGGCAAGAGCACCTTGATGAACATCCTCGGGTGCCTCGACCGCCCGACGTCCGGCCGCTACTCGCTCGACGGGGAGGACGTCTCGCACCTGTCGGCCGACGGGCGTGCGCTCGTGCGGAACCGGAAGATCGGGTTCGTCTTCCAGAGCTTCAACCTGCTGCCGCGCACCAGCGCGCTCGACAACGTGGTGATGCCGCTGACGTACACCGTCGAGAACATCTCCGACAAGGACGCGCGGCTGCGTGCCGTCGAGTTGCTGAAGCGGGTGGGGCTCGAGGACCGCCTGGACCACGAGCCGTCGCAACTCTCGGGGGGCCAGCAGCAGCGCGTGGCCATCGCCCGCGCCCTGATCAACCGGCCGCCCGTGCTCCTGGCCGACGAGCCCACGGGGAACCTCGATTCCCGGACGAGCCGCGAAGTGCTGGAGATGTTCCAGCAGCTCAACCGCGAGGAGGGCATCACCATCGTGCTGGTCACCCACGATCCGGAGGTCGCGCGGCACGCTCGGCGCGTGATCCGCATCCACGACGGCGTCATCCAGGACTCGGTGTCGGCCGGGGGCGAGACCTCCGATGAGCGTGGCGGCGCGCGGCCGCAGGCGCAGGAAGCCGGCGCCTCGACGTCGGCCGGGGGCGGCCGATGAGGTACTACCGCACGTTTCGCGCGGCGGTGCGCGCCCTGCGGCGCAACGTGATGCGCTCGCTGCTGACGACGCTCGGGATCGTGATTGGCATTGCCGCCGTGATCGCCATGATGGAGATCGGAAAAGGATCGTCGGCCGCCATCCAGCCGCACCATCGCCACGATGGGAGCGAACAACCTGCTGGTGATGCCCGGCACCGCGGCCAGCGGCGGGGTGAGCTTCGGCGCGGGCAGCATCCTGACGCTCACGCCGCAGGATGCGGACGCGATCCTCCAGGACTGCCCGGCGGTGCGCGCCGCAGCCCCGGTCGTGCGAGCCCGGACCCAGGTCATCTACGGCGACCGCAACTGGGTGCCCCTGTTCATCTACGGCACGACGCCCGCGTTCCTCGACGTGCGCGACTGGCGCAATCTGGCCGAAGGCCGGCCCTTCACCGATGCGGACGTCCGCAACGGCAGCACGGTGTGCCTGCTGGGCGAGACGGTGGTCCGGGAGTTGTTCCAGGGCCGGTCGCCGGTCGGCAAGGAGGTCAGGATTCAGAGCGTCTCGTTCCGGGTGGTCGGCGTGCTCTCGCGGAAGGGAGCCAACATGATGGGCATGGACCAGGACGACATCCTGCTGGCGCCCTGGACCACCATCAAAGCCCGGGTCACCGGCTCGTCGGTGGGCAACGTGAACCAGAGCAGTGCCGCCTCGTCCCAGGTGAACACGCTCGATCAGATCTACCCGGGCTCGCACGACCGGCCTCTACCCGGCACCCTCCGACATCCAGGCCGCGGACACCCCCATGACGGTGCGGTTCACCAACGTCGACCAGATCCTGGCGGCGGCGGTCTCCGCGGCGGACATCCCGGTGGCCATCCGGCAGATCACCGGCGCTGCTCCGCGAGCGGCACCGCATTCGCGCCGACGAGAGCGACGACTTCACCGTTCGCGACATGACGGAGATGTCCACGGCCCTCTCCTCGACGACCACGCTGATGACCAACCTGCTCCTGGGCGTTGCGCTCATCTCGCTCGTCGTCGGCGGCGTGGGCATCATGAACATCATGCTCGTGTCCGTGACCGAGCGGACCCGTGAGATCGGACTGCGGATGGCCGTCGGTGCGCGCGCCCGGGACATCCTCCGCCAGTTCCTGATCGAAGCGGTGATGCTCTGCCTGGCGGGCGGGGTGCTGGGGATCCTGCTCGGGCGCGGCAGTTCGTACCTGGTTTCGGCGGTCCTGAAGTGGCCAACCGAGATCTCGGTGACGGCCATCGTGGCGGCCGTGGCGGTTTCGGCGGCGGTCGGAATCACCTTCGGCTACTACCCGGCGTGGAAAGGGTCGCGGCTGGACCCCATCGATGCGCTGCACTACGAGTGACGGACGCGCCTGCGGAGGGTGACCGAGCGGGGGGCTTTGCAGGGTGGAGGCAGGACAATGCCACCAACACGGGTCGGATGGGGCACGGCGGTGTGGATCCTCGGCCTGGGCGCGCTGCTGCAAGCGGGGTGCGCAGTCGGGCCCGACGTATCGTCCCCCGAACCTCGCCGTGCCCGATGCCTGGACCGGGGTTCCCGCCGCGGGCCCAGCCGGCGCCAGCGTCACCACTCCGGGCGGCACCACGGCTGCCGAGTGGTGGACCACGTTCAACGATCCGAAGCTCGATGCCCTGATCAGGCAGGCGACCGGGTCGAACCTCGGCCTGCAGCAGGCCAAGGCCCGCATTCTCCAGGCGCGAGCCTCGCGGACCGGCGCCGCCGCGGGCCTCTGGCCGAGCGTCAGCGCCGCCGCCTCGAACACGACCAGTTCGGGACCATCGGCACCGTCATCGACGGGCTCAGGTTCGTCCGAGTCCGCCACGCGCAACCTGTTCCAGGCCGGCCTCGACGCCACGTGGGAACTGGATTTCTTCGGAGGCACTCGACGCGGAGTCGAAGCCGCCGACGCCAATCTCCGCGCCGCCGTCGAGGACGCCCGCGATGTGACCGTGACGCTGACCGCGGAGGTCGCGCTCGACTACATCACGTTGCGGGGTGTGCAGCAGCAGGTCCTCATCGCGCAGCAGAATCTCGAAGCACAGCGCGAGACCGCCGACATCACGCGCCGGCGGCTGTCGGTGGGGTTTGCCAGTGCGCTGGATGTGGCGAACGCCGAGGCGCAGGTCGCCACCACGCGGGCGCAGATCCCGTCTGCTGGAGGCGGCCGCGCAGCAGACCATTTTCGCGTTGAGCGTCCTTCTGGGCCGGGAACCTTCGGCGCTCGTGGCTGACCTCTCGCCCGTCGGGACCATCCCGACGACCCCGCCAGCGGTGCCGGTGGGCCTGCCGTCCGAGCTGCTGCAGCGCCGCCCGGACATCCGCCGCGCCGAGGCACAACTGCACAGCGCGACGGCGCAGGTCGGCGTGGCGACCGCCAACCTGTTTCCGAAGATCAGCCTGACCGGGTCGGCGGGCGTGCAGAAGCTGACGCAGGGCGCGCTGCTGAGCGCGGCGGGCGGCTTCTGGTCGTTGATTCCCGCGCTGACGCAACCGATCTTCGATGCGGGACGACTCCGCGCGAACGTCCGGGTCCAGGCGGCCATTCAGCAGCAGGCGCTGCTCGCCTACCAGCAGACCGTGCTCACGGCGCTCCAGGACGTGGAATCGGCGCTCATCGCATACGCCAAGGACCAGGAGCACCGCGCCGCGCTTGCCGACGCGGTCGCGTCGAACCGGACCGCCGTGCAGCTGTCGACGCGCTTGTATACGGCGGGAGAACTCGACTTCCTGAACCTGCTCACCGCGCAACGCAATCTCTACACGAGCGAAGACTCGCTGGTGCAGGCCGACCGGTCGATCACCGCGGACCTGATTGCTCTCTACAAGGGCCTGGGCGGGGGATGGACGCCGGATCCGCAGCCTGCCGGGGGAACCCCTCGAGTGACAGGTCCTCAGCGCGACGCTCCCGTTCCAGGTCGGTGACGAGATCCTGCCGGCGGGCGCCTGCTCGATCGGGCACCCGTCGGCGGACCTCCTGGTTCTGCGCGATGCCAGGGTCATCTTCGACAGGTTCAGCGACAAGTACCACATCTCGAGGCCGGCCGCGCAGAACGGCCGCTGCGGAGGCTCGTCGCCCACGGCGAGCCCGGCGGGCGCAAAACGCTCTCCCGGGGCCACTATACTTACGAACACCTCGGCGGGCTCGACCTCATGAACGGTCACACGGATCGCTACTACGTGGAGCGGTGCCTCGATGGCCACCGCGACGACTTCCGCCACCTGGTGACGCGCTACCAGAAGCCCCTCGTGGCGGGCATCCGCGTCCGGCAGGCGAGGGCCGGCGGAGCCGAGGACGTGGCGCAGGAGGCGTTCGTCCGCGCCTACGTCAACCTCGCCAAGTTGAGAAAGCCCGACTCGTTCTTCGCCTGGCTTCTCGGCATCGCCCACCGCGTCCTGCTCGAGTGCGCCGACCGCGAGCGGCGCGAGCGCGACGGCCTGGCCAGGGCGGCGGTCGCCCCCGAGGCGTGTCGCCGCGGCCCGGATCCCTGGCGCGGCGATGCCGCCCTCGAACGCGCGCTGGCCGCCCTGCCCGACCAGTACCGCGAGGTCGTCCTCTTGCGGTTCTACGGCGACTTCTCCTGCGTCGAGATTGCCGAACGGCTCGAAATCCCGCTCGGCACGGTGACCAAGCGCCTCTCGCGGGCCTACGACGAACTCCGCCAGAGCCTGGCGGCTCTCGAGCCGCGACAGGAAGACACATGTCCTGCGACACGTCCCACGACCAGCTGATCGGGCACCTCGAATCCGCGCTGCCCCCAGCGGACGATCGCCTCGTCGTCGCGCACCTCGAAGCCTGCGAGCGGTGTCGCGCGACGGCGGGCGCGTACCGGCGGCTGCACGATCGCCTCGTCGTTGCGGCCCACTCCTCGCCGGCCTCCGCACTCGAGGACGGCGTCATGGCAGCCATCGCATCGACGACCCTCCGCACCGAGCCGTCGGCCGGCCCGCTCGCCTGGCTGCCTGGCGCGATCCTCTCGCCGCGCGTGCGAAGGCTCGGGCTCGGAACGGCGGGCTTTGCGGTCCTGGTTCTCGTGCTGGCTGCCGTGTTCCTCTGGGAGCCCTCCCAGGCCTGGAGCATCGAGCAGAGCATCGAGGCGACGCGCGCGTTCCACGCCCTGCGGCTGCGGGGAACGATGGGCGGCCAGGTCCGCGGCCAGCTCTGGGCACGATCTCCCGACAGCCCTTCGGGGCGCGCGCGCCTGCTCGTGCGGCTCGAGAATGGCGTCCTCGTCTGGACGGAGGGAAACGCGACCCACTACTACGATCCGGGCAGCCGTGTCGTGCTGACCGACGACGCGCAGACGGCGGGGTTCAACCCATGGCCGGGACCCAGGCTCTTCGAGCTGGCTCGCGCCGCCGGCGTCAGGCAGGTGGACACCCGATGGCGGTTCCCGGCGAGCCGCACCGTGGTGACCGAGTGGAGCTTCATGGGCGCCAACGGACCGACGTCGGCGCGCGCGGAGTTCGATCTCGACACGAAGCTGCTCGTCGGCATCCGGCAATGGGACAACATGGACCTCCGGGGCGCACCGGGGTTCGAGACCGACGACATCTCCTACCTGGCGGACCTGCCGGACAGTGCGTTCGCGGTGGACCTGCCCCGTGGCGTCGCATTCCGCCCGAGGGACGTCGAAGTAAAGGACTCGTTGCTCGGCCTGCTCTCGCTCGACGACGCGGGGATCCCGGCGGAAGGCGCCTCGCTGGAAGAAGCCGCCAGCCGCATTGTCGCCGAGATGCTGCGGGCGCTGATCGCGCGCGATGTTGCCGCGCTCAGGCGCCTCTGCCCGGTCATGCGGGGCGTGAGCGACGCCCTGCTGTCGGCGATGGTACTGGGCGCCGACGCTCCGGACGGCATCGTTGAAGTGGTGAGCGTCGATCCGGGTGTGCCCAGGGGCCATTCACGCCTGGGGCCGCTCACCGTGGTCGCCAGCCGCGTCCGCCACCGAAGCGGTGGGTTGTACGAGGAGAAGTTCATCGTGCAGCACCGCCTCGCCGGGGCGGCGCCCTCGTGCGTCATCGCCGCACCGTACGGAGCGCCCTACCGGCTGGAGTGAACCGCTGCCCGGCTTCGAACGCCGGCACGGCAGGCTGGAGTGGGGGTCCGATGAGCCAGCCCTCGGCGCTTGACCATCAATCTGTGCATCATGCATGATGCATGCATGAGTACGAAGACGATTTCGGTCAAGATCGAGGCGTACGAACGTCTTCGGGCGGCCCGGCGATACCCGGACGAATCGTTCAGCGAGGTGGTCCTGCGGGCCCGGTGGCCCGAGGATACGGTCACCGCCGGAGAGCTGCGCGGGCTGGCGCGCTCGCGAGGCGCCCGCCTGTCCGAGGCCGAGATCGATCGCATCGAGGCGGCGAAACGGCTCGATGCCCCGCCGGAGGACAAGTGGGCCGCTCGCTGATCCTCGAGACGTCGTTCCTCGTGGACTTCGAGCGGGAGAACAACCGCGGCGTGCCCGGGCCGGCGCTGGCTTTCCTCGAGGCGCACGAGGACGATCGGCTCTACATCACGTTCACCGTGGCAGGCGAACTGGCAGCCGGGCTCACTCTGGAGGACCGTGCGCGCTGGCAGGAGTTTGTCGCACCATTCCATGTGCTCGCGTTCAACCATGACGTGGCATGGGAGTACGGGAGGGCTTGGCGCTACCTGCAGGGCAACGGGCTGCTGATCGGCGCCAATGACCTCTGGATTGCCGCAACCGGCCTCGCCTACCGGATGCCGATCCTGACCCGGAACGTCGGGCACTACGGTCGTGTGCCCGACCTCCAGGTGGAGTCCTACCGCCGCTGAGTCGCCACGACTGCCTCGACCGGCTCGAGCCGCTCCTCGTCGAGACTCGCTCGTTTCGTCCCGTCCTGCCGGAAACGCTGTAGGATAGCGTCTGCGTTCGGCCCTCTTCCGCCCCCCAACGAAAGGCACTGCGATGCCCACCCGATCATTCCCCGCCGTGCTGCTTGCCGTCGTTCTCGCCGGGTTCGCGCTCTGCCGGCCGGTTCTCGCGCAGGACTGGAGCCAGTGGCGCGGTCCGAATCGAGACGGGGTCGCGGCCCCGTCGGGGCTGCCAACCGCCTGGCCCGAAGCGTTGAAGCCCGTCTGGAAGGTCACCGTCGGCCTCGGTCACTCTTCACCCATCGTCGTCGGCAGCCGGGTGATCGTGTTCACGCGGCAGGGCGAGCGCGAGGCGGTCTTGTGCGTGGACCTGGCCACCGGCAAGGTCATCTGGCAGGACGCCTACGACGCGCCCTACTCGGTGAACCCCATCGCCCGGACGCATGGGCCCGGTCCGAAGTCCACCCCGGCCTTGGCCAACGGGAAGCTCTACACGTTCGGCATCGCCGAGATCCTGTCCTGCTACGACGTCGGCACCGGGAAGCTCGCCTGGCGGAAGAGCTTCGGCGATCAGGTACAAACGCACGTCGCCGGAGTTCGGCACCTCCGTGTCGCCGCTGGTCGATCGAGGACTGGTGATCGTCCACGTCGGGACGTCGGGGCAGGGCGCGCTCACGGCATTCGACGCGGCCACGGGCGACGTGAAGTGGCGGTGGACCGGCGACGGCCCCGGCTACGCGTCGCCGATCGTCGCAGACGTCGGCGGCGTGCGGCAGGTCGTCACCCAGACGCAGTCCCGCATCGTCTCGGTGGCGGCCGATACCGGGAAGCTGCTGTGGGAGATGCCGTTCGCGACGCCGTACGTGCAGAACATCGTGACGCCCGTGCTCTACAAGGACCTCTTGATCTTCTCCGGCCTCGAGAACGGCGTCATGGCCGTCAGGGCCGTCCGGAAGGGCGACGCCTGGGCGGCGGAGCCGGTGTGGCGGACCAGCGACGTCGGCATGTACATGAACTCCCCGGTGCTCTCCGGCAACCTGCTGTTCGGGTTGTCGCACAAGAACTCGGGACAGTTCTTCTGCCTCGACGCCGAGTCGGGCAAGGTGCTGTGGAAGGGAGAAGGCCGCCGCGGCGAGAACGCTGCGATGGTGCTGGCGGGCGCGTTCGTCGTGAGCCTGACCAACGACGCCGACCTGATCGTGGCCAGGGCTTCGGCGGGCGGACTCGCGCCGCTGCGGCAGTACACGGTCGCCGGCAGCCCGACGTGGGCCCACCCGGTTCTCGTCGGACGGAAGCTCCTCGTCAAGGACGAGACGACGCTCGCGCTCTGGGCCCTCGACTGAAGAAGGTTCTGAAACATCGTCAACCAGGAGACACCAGTGAGACTGAGAACTGCCCTTGTCGTTTTCCTCGCCGCGGCGCCCTGCGCGCTGGCCCAGCCGCCTGTTGCACCGCCGACCGCCGCTCCGGCGGCGATGCCCGGCCGCATGGCCGCCATCGTCTCTCCCGAGGTGGCGCCGGACGGGACGGTCACCTTCCGCCTGCGCGCGCCCAATGCCAAGGAGGTTTTCGTCTCCGGCATCGGCCAGCCGCCGGCGCCGGCCGCTCCCGGCGCGCCCGGCGCGCCCGGCGGCGGCGCGCGGCTCGAGATGCAGAAGAACGAGCAGGGGGTCTGGACGGCGACGACGCCCCAGCCGATGAAGCCCGGCATCTACCAGTACACGTTCAGCGTGGACGGCCTGAGAATCCCCGACCCCGGGAACAACAAGTTCCAGACCGGGTTCAACAGCGCGAGCTCGAGCCGCTTGGTGGTGCCGGGCGGCTTGTGGTCGCCCGCGCCCGGCATCGCCCGCGGAGCCGTGACGCGCCACTTCTTCCACTCCGCGCTCGCGGGAGACGACCGCGACTTCTGGGTCTACACGCCGCCCGGCTACGACGCCAAGCGCAAGCAGCCGTATCCCGTCTTGTTCCTGCTGCACGGCCTCGGCGACGAGGCGAATTCGTGGATCGAGAACGGTGCCGCCAACGTGATCCTGGACAACCTGATCGCCCAGGGCAAGGCCAAGCCGATGATCATGGTCAACACGCTCGGCTACGGCTATCCGAACGGCCCGTCCGGCGCGATGCGCGAGGGGATGCTCGACAACTTCGCCAAGATCGTCCTGCAGGAAGTGCTGCCGATCGTGGAGAAGGACTACAACGCCGCGAGGACGCCGAACATGCGGGCGATCGCCGGCCTCTCGATGGGCGGAGCCGAAGCCACCGTGACCGGCCTGAACCACCTCGACACGTTCGCCTACGTCGGCTCGTTCAGCGGCGCCTACGTGATGTGGCCGGGCGCGATGCCGCCCCCCGCCGCACGCGGCGCTGCCCCAGGTGCCGCCCCGGGCGCGGCTCCTGCCGCCGGCGCGGGAGCTCGCGCCGCCGGGCCGCGCCAGATCGACGCCGAGACGATCGCCAAGGTGTTTCCCACGCTCGACGCGAAGGCCAACGCCAGGCTGAAGCTTCTCTGGATCACCTGCGGGACGGCCGACAGCCTGGTGGGCGTCAACCGCAACTTCCGGGACTGGCTGAATGTGAAGGGTGTGAAGAACACCTACATCGAGGTGCCCGACATCGGCCACGTCTGGCCTTTCTGGCGCCAGAACCTGGCCGACTTCGCGCCGCTCCTCTTCCAGGACGCCAAGTAGGGTCGCCCTACCGCAGCCTGTCAGGGCTGAACACCAGCATCGCGGAGCCGTAGGTCGCCTGGCGGCCGCCGCGGTTGCCCATGTTGTACGGACTCGTCTCGGCCGTGCCGTCGAGGACCTTCTCGGTCACGATCCGCATGTCGGTGATGTCACTGCCGCGTCAGCTTCACCTTCTCCTGTTCGTGGTGCCCGACGTACAGCTCGTCGATGCCGTCCTTCAGCGCCTCGAGCTTCTTCACCGACTGCAGGTAGGTGGTGAGCGGCAGCGCGGAGATCTGCATCCACACCATCGTCGACCCGATCCCGTCGCCGGTCATCGCGTAGCGCCCGGCGCGGTCGAAGAACACCACCGATCCCGGCGTGTGGCCGGGGATGGCGATCACCTCGAGCTTCCTGCCCCCGAGGTCGATCACGTCGCCGTCCTTCAAGTCGCGGCGCACCGTGGTGGCGTCCTTCGGCAGCAGTCCGGCGTCCGCCGGGTGCACGAGCACCTCCGGAAAGTACTTGATGCCGCCGCTGTGGTCGCCGTGCCCGTGCGTGAGCGCGACGAGCAGCCGCTTGCCGCCGACCAGGCCGTCGACGACCTCCTTGAGGCCCGCCTGGCCGGTGCAGGTGTCGATGAGCACCGCGTCTTTCGCGCCAGCCACGACGTACGCAGTGGACAGCGTCCCCGCCACCGCCTGGATCCGCCACAGGCCCTGGCCCAGGACATCGACGCGGTAGTTCGGCGCCGGCTGCGCCTGAAGCGCGGCCGCGGCCGCCAACGACACGACGAGAGCGATGGAGCGCTTGATCATGAGCGCCATTCTGAAGCAGGTTGGCCCCGGATCGCCAGCGGAACCCGATCGCCGTCGGCGGGAGCCGGGTCTGGCCGCGAGCCCGGGCAGGCGGCCGCCCCTGACGCGTGCGTCCCGACGCGTCGGGTAGAATGACGAGAAGATGTCTTCCCCTCGAGTTCGTTTCGCGCCCTCGCCAACCGGCTACCTGCACGTGGGCGGCGCCCGCACGGCGCTCTTCAACTGGCTCCACGCGCGCCACACCGGCGGCGTCTTCGTCCTCCGCATCGAGGACACCGACGTCGAGCGGTCGTCGTGGGAAATGGTGGCGGGCATCCTCGACGGGATGAGGTGGCTGGGCCTCGATTGGGACGAAGGCCCGGAGGTCGGCGGGGCGCATGGGCCCTACTTCCAATCCGAGCGCCTCGGTCGCTACCGCGCGGCGGCCGAGCGGCTCGTCGCCTCGGGCCACGCCTACTACTGCTACTGCAACCCCGACGAGATCAAAGCAAAACGCGAGGCGGCCGAACGGGCAGGGCAGACCTGGTCGTACGACCGCACCTGCGCGGCGCTCCCCGAGAGCGAGATCGCGCGGGAGGAGGCCGCGGGCACGCCGCGCGCCATCCGCTTCCGCATGCCGCCCGGCACGACCGCCTTCGAAGACGCGGTGCACGGGCGGATCGAGTTCGACAACGGGGTGATCGAGGATTTCGTCGTCCTCCGATCCGACCGCCACCCGACGTATCACCTGTCGGTCGTCGTCGACGACATCGACATGGGCATCACGGAGGTCGTCCGCGGCGACGACCACATCTCGAACACGCCGAAGCAAGTGTTGCTCTACCAGGCGCTCGGCGCCCCGGTGCCGCGCTTCGCCCACGTGCCGCTGATCCTCGGCCCCGACAAGCGCCGGCTCAGCAAGCGCCACGGCGCGACGTCGGTCATGGAGTACGCGCGCCAGGGGTTCCTGCCCGAGGCCATGTTCAACTTCCTCGCGCTGCTCGGCTGGTCGCCGGGCAACGATCGGGAACTCTTCACCCGCGACGAACTGGTGGCGGCGTTCACGCTCGAGGGCATCAGCTCGAGCAACGCCGTCTTCAACCCCGAGAAGCTCGAGTGGTTCAACGCCCAGCACATCGCCCGGCTGACCGGAGACGAGATCACCGCACGCCTCGAACCGGTGCTGCGCGAACTCGGGTTCTGGGACGACGAGCTGCGGGCGGAGCGGCGGGAGTGGTTCCACCAGGTGATCGAGATCCTCAAGCCGCGCGCGAAGAAGCTGCGCGACCTCGCCGAGCAGGGGCGCTACTTCTTTGCCGACCCCGAGTCGTACGACGACGCCGCGGTGAAGAAGCACTTGTCGGCGCCCGGCCTCTCGTCGCAGCTGGCGTCGTGGCGGGAAGCGCTCGAGAAGGTGGAGCCGTTCACGCCGGCCGCGATCGAAGAGGCGCTGCGCGCGTCCGCCGCGTCGCTGGGGATCAAGGCGGCGACGCTGATCCACGCCACGCGGATCGCGCTGACCGGCCAGGGCGTCAGCCCCAGCCTGTTCGACGTCGCCGCGCTCGTCGGACGCGGGCGGACGCTCGAACGGCTGGCTCGACTGGCGGAGCGTTTGGAACTACACTGAGTCCGGCCCGCGGCCATCGGCAGTTTCGATGGAGGCGTCCATGCCGGCCAGAACCACCTTCACTCTCGTCTGCGCCATCCTCTCCTGCTGCATCCAGGCGTGCGGCGGCGACTCGCCCCAGCAGCCTTCCTGCGCGTACGCCGTCACCGCCGGCACTCAGGCATTCTCCGCCGCGGGCGGCGCAGGCACCGCCTCGATTGGGACCGGCGCCACGTGCCCGTGGTCGGCGGCCGCCGACTCCGCCTGGGTGACGGTGTCCCGCGGCAGCGGCACCGGCCCCGCGACGGTCGAGTTCGCGGTGGCGGCGAACAGCACGAGCACGGCCCGAACCGCGACCCTCACCATCGCCGGGCGGGCGCTCCCGGTCAACCAGGACGGACGCACGCCGTGCGAGTACGTCGTGTCCCCATCCTCGCTGGACGTCGTCTCCTCGGGCGGCGGGGCCTCGCTCACGGTGACCGCCGCCGAAGGGTGCGCGTGGACGGCCCTCTCCTCCGATTCGTGGGTGGCCGTCGGCTCACCCTCGTCGGGCAGCGGCAACGGAACCGTGGCCGTCACCATCCAGTCGAACAGCGCGACGTCCGATCGCGCCACCTCGCTCACCGTCGCCGGCCGTTCCATCCCCGTGCGCCAGGCGGGCGGGCCGGTCAACCCGCCCCAGCCGTACTGCGAGTACAGCGTCTCACCGGCCGACACCGTGATGCACTGGCACGCGACCGGCTTGACACTGAACATCTCGACGTCGCCGGGCTGCCCGTGGACCGTCGCGACCTCTGACGCCTGGCTCGGCGTCGACCGGACCGTCGGCACCGGCGCGGCCACCGTCGCCGTCAGCTTCTCTCAGTTCACCGACGACGCGACCCGCCGCGCGGCGGTTCAGGTGCGATGGCCGACGCCAACCGCCGGTCAGAACGCCTGGGTGACCCAGGAAGGCTGCCGCTACGGCGTCGAACCCTCGGCGTCGTTCCCGGCCGACGGGGGAGCGCGGTCGGCGACGGTCGTCACCCAGCCCATCAGTCCGTCCTGCTCGATTGGCTGCCCGTGGACCGCGGTGTCCAACGCACCCTGGATTCACGTCACGTCCTCGATGCCGCGCGCCGGCGACGACGTGTTTTCCTACCAGGTGGACCCGAACCCCGGCGCTGCCCGCGTCGGCACCGTCGCGGTGGCCGGCAGGGTCCACACGGTCACCCAGGCCGGCAGCTGACAGCCGGCTTGCGGCTTGCGGCTTGCGACGTGCGGCCGTGCGCCGCGCTGGCCGCCAGTCGCAGGTCGGCAGCCGCACGCCGAATGCAATTCGGGGTGTCGGCTTCCGCCTTTGCGCCCGTCCTCTGGCGTCGTCGCGACCTGTCGAGCTAACCGCCGACTTTCCCATTATTTAGGGCGATCACACTCCTACCTCGTGGCACATCAGTTGCAACCGTTTGGGGTAACCGGCACGGCGGGACTTTCGGGGAGTACCGCGCGACCCAACGGTACCGGCGAGGAGGATACACGTGGCAAAGGAAGATCGCGGATTCGCGTCCATGGACCCGGCCAAGCAGCGGGAGATCGCGAGCAAGGGCGGGAAGGCCGCGCATCAGAAGGGGACCGCTCACGAGTGGACCAGCGAGGAGGCGCGCGAGGCCGGCCGCAAAGGCGGCATGGCCAGCCATCGTCGCAAGCAGAGCGACCGCGGGCCGAACGAGGAGCGCATGGGAGCGTACGGCGGCGAGCGGATGAGGTAGTGGTTCTAGTCGACGCTCGAGAGGCAGGTGAGAAGATGAACGGACGAGGGCCGGGTCGAAGACTCGCGGCCCCCGTCCAGGTATGCGCGGTTACTTCGTACCTGCGACTCGCAGATGCGGTCACGATCGGCACGTGGCGCGCGTGGCCGGCTATGCTCGCTCAGCACTAAGTCCTGAGGGCACAAATACGTTGCCGTATTTGTGCATCGAAGGACTTGGGCTACCGACGAGGTCGGCCGGGGTCAAGTCGGCGTGTTCGCGTCGGGTGGGCTCGCGAGGCGGTCCCGCCGCCGCCCCGGGCGACCGTAGTATGCTCCTCGAAGACCCACCCGGGGGCGCGTCGGCGAACCGAAGAGCGCGCCTCCGAGCCAGCAGGCCCCATGGACCTCGTCAATCCGACCAGCGCGACGACCACGGACGAGTCGCTCCGAGCCATCCGGGACGAGTGGCTGTGGGGATGGGACCCGACGCCGGGCATCGTGTCGGTTTGGGCGGAGGCCGATGGGCGCGCCCTCGTGTGGCGCAGGCTGCCTGCGACGGGCGAGCTCGTGCGCGAGGAAGAGCGCTTCCGCCCCTGGATCCTGCTCGATCGACTCGACGACCTGCGGCACCTCGGCGCGGACCTCGCGCGCGCCGGCGACGCTCTGGCCGGGCCGCGCGAAACGGGCGCGGCTCCTCGATTCACCTGCCGCGAGCTGGCCGGACCCGGTCGGCTGCGCTTTCTGGTGACCGCCCGGGATGGGCGGGCGCTCGCTGCGGCCGTCGTGCAGGGCGCTGCCCGACGGCTCGGCAGGTCGATCGGTCACCTGCGGGACCTTGGGCCGCAATCCGTCCTGGCGTTGCCGCCCGAGGAGCAGTACCTCGTCTCCACGGGGCGGACCTACTTTCGCGACCTTCCCTTCGACCGGCTGCGGCGCCTGCAGTTCGACCTCGAAACGACCGGCCTCGACCCGGGTCGCGACCGGATGTTCATGGTCGCGGTGCGGAGTTCGGGGACGACCGACGTGCTCGAGGCGACGGGCGAGGACGATGACGCGGAGCGCGATTTGATTCGGCGCCTCGTCGCCAGGATCCGCGCCGACGATCCCGACGTCATCGAGAACCACAACCTCCAGGGTTTCGACCTGCCGTTTCTGGACCGGCGGGCGCAGGTCCTCGGCGTGCCGCTGGCGCTGGGGCGCGTCGGGCCGCCCGGCCTCCGCCGCCGCGCGGCGCGCCGCGGTACGGCCCAGGAGGCCGGCGGCCTTCGCCGGGTGCGGTTCGTGGCGCCGGGCCGCGAGCTGATCGACACGCTCGACGCGGTCCTGCGGTACGACTTCGCGACGCGCGAGCTGCCCGGGCACGGGCTGAAAGCCGTCGCGCGGCACCTCGGCCTCGCCGGTCCCGACAGGGAGCTCATCCGCGGCGACCGGATCCACCACGTCTTTCGCAGCGACCCCGCGCGGGTGCGCCGCTACGCGGCGGCCGACGTCGAGGAAGTCGAGGCGCTGGCGAAGCTGCTGGGCGGGCCCGCCTTCGTCCTGGCGCGCATGGCGCCGCGCCGCTACGAGCGGGTGGCCGACGCCGGGGCGGCCACCGGCGTCATCGACCCGCTGCTGGCGCGCGCCTACCTGCACGCCGGCATGGCGCTGCCGGCGCACGAGGAGGGCGACGGCACGCCGCACAGCGGCGCGGCGTTGTACCTGTTCGCGACGGGAGTCGCCCGGCGCGTCGTGAAGGCAGACGTCGCCAGCCTCTATCCGTCCCTGATGCGGGCCTACCGCATCGGTCCGGCTCGCGATCACCTCGGCGCGCTGCTCGCGCTGGTCGACCGGTTGGTGGACTGGCGCCTGGCCGCGAAGGCCAGCGCGCGCGCCGCGCCGCCCGGCTCGGCCGAACGCCGCGCGAACGAGGCGATGTCGGCGGCGATGAAGCTCGTCGTGAACTCGGCGTACGGCTACCTGGCCGCCGGCGGGGGATTGACGCGTTTCGCCGACGTCCACGCGGCCAACGAGATCACGCGCCGCGGCCGCGAAACGCTCGGCCTGATCTGCCGCGAGCTCGCCGCCCGCGGCGTGACGCTGCTCGAGGCCGACACCGACGGCGTCTACTTCTCGGTGCCCGAAGGCTGGCACGAGCCGGACGAGCGGCGCGTCGTCGCCGAGGTGGCCGCGCTCCTGCCGCCCCTCGTCCAGCTCGAGTTCGACGGGCGCTACGCCGCGATGCTGTCGCACGAGCCCAAGAACTACGCGCTGCTCGGCTACGACGGGTCGCTGCTCCTGCGCGGCGTGGCGTTTCGGTCGAGCCGGGCCGAGCCGTTCGGCGAGGCCTTCCTCCGGCGCGCCGTCGCCCGCCTGATGGCCGGCGATCTCGCCGGCGTGCGGGAGGCGTACGTGGCGACCGCCACCGCGCTCGTCCGGCGCGAGCTCACGTCGCGCGACGTGTCGTCGCGCGTCCAACTCACCAAGCGGCCCGCCGACTACCTCGAGATGCGCGACCGGCGGCGTGAAGCGCCGTACGAGGCGATGCTGGCGAGCGGTCTGCCGGCTTGGAGCGTCGGGGACCGCGTCCGCGTGTACCGCACCGCCGGCGGCTCGTTCGGCGTCGTCGTCGAGCCCGACGAGGATGATGCTGGCGCGGACGCGAACGACCGCCGCGACTACGACGTGGGCTACTACCTGCACCTGCTCCGCCACACGTTCGCGGCCCGCCTCGCCCGGGCCTTCGCGCCGCGAGACTTCGCCGTCGTCTTCCGGGACCCCGACCAACCGTCGCTGTTCGACGAGCCGATCGACGCCGTGCGCACCATCCTCACGCCCGTCGAAGGCGTCCCCGGATCTCGAGGAGGGACCGACAGCCCTGGGCAGCCGTGATCACCGCGGCCCCCGGTTCTTCCGCTCCTCACCTGCGTCGAGCGCAGACGGAGCCCGGTGGGCAAGCCTCCGTGCGTGGTGGGGCAAGCCTCCGTGCTTGCCCGAGTGCGCCGGCACGGAGGCCGGCGCCACTGGAGGAGCGCGGATAGCCGGCCGGTGACCGCGAACTTTCATCAGGCGTGAGGCGCCGCTTCGGGCGTGCCCGGGTGCTCCCGGGTCGGCGGGACGAATCCCCGGCGCTCGCGCATCGTCTCCCGCAAACGTTCTTGTGCCGGCCGACCCATGCGTGCTTCACGGCCCACCTGGCGGCTGCATCACCGCACGACAGACCGTCACACCCCGAGGACACGCTGTCCACGACAGAAAAGCTGGTTGGCGCCGGTTGGCCTGGGTCGGCGCGCGGGAAATCTCGGTTATTTGAGGGTCAAGCTGATCGGCATGCGGCTTGCTTAAGCATCAGGCATCGAAACAGAGCGGGCGCGGACAGCGCCCGCCGAGCACCATCCGAGGGCGGGCGTCGGGTGGAGCCGGCAAGACCAGGCGGCCCGCTGTAGCCGAAGGAGTGTCTCATGACCCCCAAGACGTTCGCGTTGTCGGCAGTCGTGGCATTGCTGGTGATGGGCAGCGCGACCTACGCGCAGGCCCAGTCGACCGTACAGGCCAAGATCCCGTTCGAATTCTCGCTGGAAGGGCAGACGTTCCCGGCGGGTGTCTACATGCTGAGCACCGACCCAGCAAACTTCGGGATGTTGACCATCGCCAACCGGGCGGGCACCGAGACCCGCTTCTTCACCGTGCGGCCCGCAGACCTGGCCACCGGCTCCGTGCCAGTGCTGAGGTTCAATCGATACGGAACGCGTTACTTCCTCTCGAGTCTCGTCGTCCCAGGCGTCGACATCACGCTGTCGGTGCCGCGGTCCGCGGCCGAACGCGAGATGGCGGCCCGCATGGATCGGTCGCAGTCAGTGGCGGTCTACGCGTCGCGTCATTGATGTGAGCCGAAGCGCGGCGGTGAGGGGGAAATCTTCACGCGGCGGGCGGGACGCCTCTGGATATGGGGCGTCCCGCACCCCTGGCCCGAAGCCCCCTGGCCTGGATGAGTCTCCGGAGTCGGTCGCCACGCCGCGCACGAGCGACGGCATCGCCGCCAGCTTTCCCATCGTCAATTTCGGCAACCCGGCTCGGCAGTCCGCGACCGCCCCTCGTTCGATCCGCGCGTAGACGGGCGCGCTTGGGCTCTCGTCCGGCGCCCTGAGGCGCACCTGCGCGTTCGCCCCCAAACGCCGACATCGGTAACGCGGCAATTGCCAGCGCCGTCGCGCAGGCCGTGGCGGAGCCGGCCGACGTGCACGCACGCCGGAGCGTCACGAGGACACCGCCGTGTGGCAGATGCGCTTGCCGTCGGCTGGCAGTCGCCGCGGAGTTCGAAGCCGTCCGGCGCCGCGACGGGCCGCGGGCCGCGGCGGACCGGGGCGCAAGGTATGCACGGGAGGCGGCGAACTGGAATAATGGTTCACGCCCGGGAAGATGCCTGCGCGCGCGGGGCTGGTCCGTTCGGTCCGGCCCAGAGCGCGACGGTCGCCGGTTCTGCGCCGGCCCGCCGGGCGACGCCGCGCGGACGGTTTTGGAGGAGAGCTTGCCGCAACTGGACACTCGTCTCGACGAAGAGCTGCGCAAGGGCGCGCACTACCTGGCCCAGCGCCTGACGCCGACGGCCGGCACCATTCCCCGCATACCGGGCATTGACATCTACGGCGTGACGCTTCCCCTGAATGGCGTGGCGGGCGGCGATCTCCTCACCTACGTGGATTTCCAGCACCGCTTCGACCTGGACTCGCGCATTCATCGCGCCCTCCGTTTGGGGCACGAGGGCATGGCACGGGTTCTTCAGAAGCTCAGGAGCACCGGCGGCATCCTCGTCGCCGACGTGGCGGGCCACAACTTCACCGATGCGGCCCGGGCCGCCATGCTGCACCAGGCCTTTCACACCGGCGCGCTGTACGAGATGGACCTGAACGGCCAAATCACGCTGCGTCTGTTCGAACAGATCAATACGCGCTTCTGCAAGTCCACCACGCTCCGCAACCTCGCGGCCGACCCGGACGAGGGCAGTTACCTCACCCTCATCTACGGAGAGATATCGAACACGGGCAGGTTCAGCTTCGTGAGCGCCGGCCATCCCCCGCCGCTGGTGTTCTCCCGCGAATTCGACCGGTTCGTCGAGGTGAGCCAGGACCGGCTGGTCAGCTACCCACCCATCGGCCTGCAGCCGGGCGAGCACCACGCCGATGCGAAGCGCTACGAGAGGGCGCTCGGCTACAAGAAGCGGTACACCGTCAACAACCTGAACCTCATGGGCCACGGCGACGTGCTGCTGCTCTACACGGACGGCCTCATCGAGCCCTTGTCCGACTACACCCAGGTTCAACTGGCGCAGGCGGTGTCGGCGGCGAAAGACGGCAGCGCGCAAACGATCTGCGAGGCGATCGTGCGCGACCGGCTGGCCGCGGCCGAGCAGACCGACGACCTCACGCTGGTCGTCATCAAGTACCACTGAGTGGGCGGGTTGGCCTCAATGCGGGAGTCCGGCTTGCGCCGTGCGACCTGCGGCCTGCGGCGTCGTCGAGGAAAGACGTGGCCGCCGCTGGCCGAATCACGCATCAGGGTAAGCGCTCGTCTGGCGGACCGACGGCTGCGACGTCTCCGCGAGCGAGCGCGGCGGGCTGCGACGCGCGGGGGCGGTACAACACTCGGTCGCGCGACTCGCCAATCTTCTCCAGCCTCAGCACCCCGGTCGCCACGTCGACCAGTTCGGGGGTTGCGCGCGACCGATCCACGACGACATACCCGATCCGGGCGGCCTCGACGAAGGCGGGACCCCGGCGAGCGGCGGCTGCGGTGTCGGTCTCGGACGCCGTCCGCCCCTCGCTGAGCGCCATCAGCAGCGCCAGTACCGGCCGTCGTCTGATCGTGTCGACGCGACGGCTCGAGACCCTCGACAGGTAGCCCCCGATCAGACGTTTCCCGTGCAGGGTCTGGTAGAACTGCGACGCCGCGCTGAAACTGCCGAACGACGACAGGCCGTCGCGGACGCCGAAAGGCAACTCGAGCACCCGGACATCGCGCGGGTCGTTCGCGATCGTCGCATAGATGGACGGGATCGTGGCGTCATGGAGCACCCGGGGCGCCGGGCACAGTTCGACGACGAGCAGCACACCGGCGAGCGCGATCGTCGGCAGACGCCAGACGGCCGGACGGCGGTCGGCCAGCGCCTTCACGGCGAGCGCAAACAGCACCGAGACCGCCAGGATCAACAACACCGCCATGCGGGAAGGCGCGCGGGCGGCACCGATGACCGGCACATACCGGAGGAGGGCCCAGGGCGTGGGCACGTAGGTGTTCAGCGTAGCGACCCGGACGAAGGGGCCGAGCGTCAGGCTGCCCGCAATCAGCGCGAGGCCGGCCCAGAACCTGGGCACGCGCCACCTGGCCAGCCACCTGGCCGCGACGATCGTCACCACGGCAACCAGGGTGATCGACGTGACGTTCTCGGCGAATCCTCCCGGCTCGGCCGTGAGCCAATGCCGCCACGGCGCCCCGAACCACGGGTGGTTCGGATTCGGCAGGAACAGCGTCATCAGGTCGGCACCAGGCGTGCTCGTCCGCCAGAACACCCGGGGAGACACGTACCGGCCGTCCGCCCAGCGCGCCGCCAGCGCGTACACGATCGGCCCGAGCAGCACGGCGCCGACGCCCGCGACGCCGCACAGCAGCCGGGCGAGTTCCACCCACCGCGCCGCCGCCCTGATCCGGAATCTGGGCCTGATCGTCATCACCACCCGCGCGGCCACGGCGAGCGTCAACAGGAGGTTCGGCGTGTAGACGGTGCTGAGCCCGATCCGCACCCGTCCCACCGCAAACTGCACGCCGCCGGTGACGAGAATGAAGGTGACCAACAGCAGCAGGGCTGCGATGGCGCCGTCGAGCACCTGCAGCGCGCGGGTCGACGCGCGCCACGCCCAGGGGGCGTAGCGAATCCTGACCACCCTGGCCCACAAATACCAGGCACCGAGTACCAGGCAGTAGACGGCGTAGTAGGGGTCGCAGATCGCCGCCCACGCGAACGTCGTCCCGCCCGCGACCGCCCAACGCCACGACCTCGTGGCGTCGAGCCTGAACAGGATGAAGACGAAGAGAGGCAGCGGCGCCGCCGCCGCCAGGCTCGGGTCGATCTCGGACCGCGCGACGAGCATCGGCGAGAACCCGAACAGCAGCCCGGCCAGCCACGCGGCCGCCGGGCGGCGCGTCACGTAGAACGCGAGCAGGAACATCGTGGTCGCCGCCGCCACGAGGTTGAAGAGCACCAAAAGGTTGTGGCTCGCGACGATGCCTGCCACCGGCAGGAGCGGAAACGCCAGGATGTTCGAGAAGATCGTGTAATTGTGCAGGCTGAGATCGGCCCGCCCGTCGAGCGAGAAGATCGCCGACGTGGAGAGCGGGGAGCGGCCCGCCATGGCCTCGTGTCGAAAGACCCACAGGTTCCAGACGTAGACGCCGAGGTCGCTGCCGGGGAGCCCCGTGAACCTGGTGGACAGGTAGCGTGCGAGCGGCCACGTGAACGCCACTGCGGCGAGGACGTACGCCGCGACGCAGGCCGAGATGGTGCGCGGCGAAGGCGGCTTCCAGCCGCGGGTCAGCATGGGTAGGGTCCGGAGCCTGGATGCGCGCCTCTGCCCGCGAGGCGGCGACAAGCGCCAGACTATAGCCGGGTCGCGTCAATCGCGGTATCGGGTCGAGACAGTATTTGTCTGCGGTGATCTCTCCTTGAACCGCCGAGCTTCCCGTGCCCTCGATTGCCCTCATCCCAGAGCTGCGTAGGCCCGGGTTGCGCAGGCAGTTCAGCCAAGGGACTCGCGGCCGTCGCGCAGACCCGACCCGTTCTCCGGCCGCCGCGGCGCAGCGACACTCTCGCGACGCGCGACGCACGGAATACTGTCCCGACCCGATGGTCGGCGGTTCCCTCGAGTCGTACACTGCCTCCTGTCCCGAGGCGCCGCATGCCGCCGCAGCGGCGCGTTTCGATCGGCCGCGGCTGTCGGCCGTGGCGACTTGGCGACGGGATTCTCAGGTCGGAAACCGTTGTCAGGCGTGTGCCCGCTGCGAGTCGATCGACAGGGATGCCATCACGTGTGCCCGGCGTCCGCCGAACCCTTCCGTCGGCGGCCGCCGGGCTCTTTTATTCGCGAAGGGCGGCAACCAGTCAGCGCCCTCAGCGCGGCGAACAGGTGGCCGATGTCAGCGTCCACCGCCGGCCGGTGCCTTCGTGCACCAGCACGCACCCCGAGCCGCTCTTGACCAGCCGGAAGCGTTCGGGCCGGCTGGTTTCTCGTCCGTCGAGCGGCCGACCTTGCGCGTCGCGGCGGGGCGTTCGCTCGACGATCAGCGCGTCGTCGGCCGTCAGCGCGGTGTCGCCGAGGGTTACGGGCGCTCCGTTCATCGCCTGGCCCACGACGCGCAGGAGTTCCGCGCGCACCTGCGCGGTGGGGTTCGTGAGCACGGCGGGCACGTCAGGCTCCGGCACCCGCCGGACGCACCCGGCCACGGCCAGCGTTCCCACGACGACTACAGCGCTCGTCAGGCGCCTCATGTAAATCACCGCCGGAAGATGCGGTTCTCGCGCCAGGGGGACTTGTTGAGCAGCCCCTCGCCCAGGATCGGCGCCTGGGCGGTCTTCACGGTCGAGCGGCCCGCAGGCCCGGGGAACGCGGCCGGCGGGGCCGGGCAGCTTCTGTTGGCCAGGTAGCCCAGGGCCGCCGCCAGCCTGGCTTCGTTGCGATCCCCCAGGGCGTGGCCGAAGTCGTCGTCGACCGCGCAGCCGGGGACCAGGACGCCGACGGTCCCCGCGGCGTTGGAGGGCGAGAACCCGTCCGGGTAGTCCCCGAACGCCTGGTCGTTGACGCCCTTGAACTCGATCGAGAAGTACGTCGTGCCGCAGTTGTCCTGTGGATAGAAGCCATAGGGCTTGCCGCAGGTCGTCGCTCCGACCTGGTAGACCTGCACGCCCACACCCATCAGGCTGTTGATGATCGACTCGCTGGCCGAGCAGGTGTTCGGTCCGGTCAGGACCGTCACCCGGCCGAGGTTCAGCGACGGCAGGGCCTGCCCGCTCGGCCCGGAAAACCCCTGGGTGGTCGAGTAGAAGGGGACCGGCACGATCGCCTGTCCGGTGACCGGATCCCGTGTCGGGTACTTGTCGCTGAACACGGTCTTCTCGAACGTCCGGCCGCTGGTGGCCCCACGTCCCGCGACCATGTAGGCCACCTCGCTGGCGATGTCGAGGTAGCCGCCGCCGTTGTAGCGGATGTCGAGCACCAGGTCGCCGACTCGTGCCGACACGAGCTGGCTGAAGGCGGCCACCAGCTCCTGCTCCGCGGTCGCGATGTGGTCGTTGAAGAGCATGTAGCCCACCGTGCCGGCGGCGGTGGCGATGGCCTCGACGTTCTGGACCGGCGTCGACGTCACGTTGGCGGAGACCATCGTGATGGTGCGAGGTGCGGCCGCGCCGGCATCGAGGACGGAGAACGTGTGCGAGGCGCCGGCCGAGGACGGGAACAGGCCCTCGTTCAGCGTGGCGACGCTCGCGCTGTCGCTCGCGTTGACCAGGTCCACGCCGTCCACCGTCAGCACCTTCGCGCCGCGAGAGAGGTTCGCGGCAGGCGCCGCGGCGGGCGTGTTCGGATCGGTGTAGGCAACCACGACGGAGCGGGGCGGGCTCGATGCGAGGACGAGGAATTGCGCGCCGTAGCCTGCTTCCACGCCGGATTGCGAGAGCGCCTGCCACTGGGCCGTCGGATACGTGAAGTGGAACCGGTCCTTCGGGTTGCCGGACGGCGTGGTGGCCGGCGTCTTCAGGATGTTGAAGTAGTCGGGGGTCGAGTACGACGCCGGATTGAGGTCCGGCACCTCGCTGTACCACAGGTACAGCTCGTTGGTCCACGAGCGGAGGAAGCGGTTCTCGGTGACCGTCGTGCCCTGGACGTCGGGATAGCGCTTGCCGGTCGCGGGGTCCACGCCGGTGCGGGGAGAGGCGCACTGGTTCGCGAAGGTTGCCGACGGCTCGAACACGCCCGGCGTCCAGGAACCGGTCGTGCCGCCAGACCCGCCTCCACTGCTCCCACCGCTCCCGCTGTTGCCGCTGCCGCTGCTGCTGCCGCCGCCGCAACCGACCAACACCACCAGGCTCGCCAGGGTGATCCAGCGAAGCTGTGAAGGCATGAGTTCAAGATAGCATACGCGCCGAGCGGGAGATTGCTGCCGCCGGCTGCCGCAGACCCTGCCGGAGTCGCCGCCTTCCGACGCCCGGCTGTCGCAGCATGGGAGGCAGGCGCCGCGGGAGCGGCATTGGTGAATTGCCCTCACATCCCCGTGCCGATTTGCGCGGCTAGTCACGTCGGGCATGGCGGGTTACTCTGACTCTGGAGCACGGCGACAGGCGCGCCTCTCCCCGAAACCCGCGGCGTTCCATCGACGCCGATCGTTGAGAAGGAGAACAGGGCAATGCAGAAGCGCACACTGGGCAAGGGCGGACTGGAAGTCTCGGCGATCGGCTTCGGCTGCATGGGCGTCAGCTTCGGCTACGGGCCGGCCGCGAGCCGCGAAGAGGGCATCGCGATCGTCCGCGCGGCCGTCGACCTTGGCGTCACGTTCTTCGACACCGCCGAGGCGTACGGGCCGTTCACGAACGAAGAGGTCGTCGGGGAAGCGCTCGGCCCCGTCCGCGACCAGGTGGTGATTGCGACCAAGTTCGGCTTCAAGTTCGAGAACGGCAAGTCGGTGGGGCTCGACAGCCGGCCCGCGCACATCCGGGAGGTGGCCGACGCGGCGCTGACACGGCTCGGGACCGATCGGATCGACCTCTTCTACCAGCACCGCGTCGATCCGGACGTTCCGATCGAGGACGTCGCGGGCGCGGTGAAGGATCTCATTCGCGAAGGCAAGGTCAGACACTTCGGCCTGTCCGAAGCGGGCGTGCAGACGATTCGTCGGGCGCATGCCGTCCAACCCGTGACCGCGCTGCAGAGCGAGTACTCGCTGTGGTGGCGCGAACCCGAACGGGAGATCCTGCCGGCGCTCGAGGAACTGGGCATCGGGTTCGTGCCTTTCAGCCCGCTCGGCAAGGGCTTCCTCACCGGGAAGATCGACGAGACGACCACCTTCGACAGCACCGACTTCCGGAACGTCGTTCCGCGCTTCACCGCCGAGAACCGCAAGGTGAACCTGGCGTTCGTCGGCTGGCTCAAGACGTTCGCGGAGCGGAAGGGGGCGACGCCGGCGCAGATTGCGCTCGCGTGGCTGCTCGCGCAGAAGCCGTGGATCGCGCCGATTCCCGGGACGACGAAGCGTCATCGGCTCGAGGAGAACCTCGGCGCGGCGGCGATCAGGCTGAGTGCCGCGGACCTGGCGGAGATCGACCGCGCGGCGTCGCAGATCGAGGTCAAAGGTGCACGCTATCCCGAGCACCTGCAGAAGATGGTCGGGCGCTGACCGCCAGGCACGGCGCAGCCGGCACCTCGAATCTGTGCAAGAATGTCGGCCGTATGCGACATCGCGAATTCCATCGCACCGAGCATATCGGCTGGCTCCGGGCGGCGGTCCTGGGAGCCAACGACGGACTGATCTCCACGAGCAGCCTGATCGTGGGCGTTGCCGCGGCGGCGCAGGGACGGGCAGCCGTGCTCGTGGCCGCCCTGGCGGGGCTGGCCGCCGGCGCGCTGGCGATGGCGGCCGGCGAGTACGTGTCGGTGAGCTCGCAGTCCGACACGGAGACGGCCGACCTGGCGCGCGAGCGGAAGGAACTCGCCGACGCTCCGGACGCGGAGCACGCCGAACTGGCTGGGATCTACCGGGCCAGGGGCCTCAGCCCGGAACTCGCCGACCGGGTGGCCGGGGAGCTCATGGCTCACGACGCCGTCGGGGCGCACGCCCGCGACGAGCTCGGCATCTACGAGGTCACCCGCGCCCGGCCGGTCCAGGCGGCGCTGTCGTCGGCCGCCGCGTTCGCCGTCGGCGCGGCGTCGCCCGCGCTGCTGGCCGCGGTCCTTCCATCCCAACTGCTTGCCGCTGGTGTCGTCGGGGCGTCTCTCGTGCTGCTGGCCGTCCTCGGGGCCGCGGCGGCGAGGCTCGGCGGCGCCCCGATGGCCAGGGGCGCGATGCGCGTCGTCTTCTGGGGCTCGGTGGCGATGGCCGTGACGGCCCTGGTTGGCCGCCTGTTCGGGGCCGCCGCGTAGCCGCCGCGAGGACCCGGAGACCGGGTGCGGCCGGCGCGCGCGCGAGGGTCAGCGGCCCGGCCGAGCGCGAGGAATCGGTGGTCAGAACAGAAACGGCACGAAACGTCTCGTGCGGCTCATGTAGTGCCGGTACGGGTCGCCGATGACCGCCAGCAGCGCGCGCTCCTCCACCCGAACACGATACGCGTAGACGAGGGAGACGGCGCCCAACAGCACCGCCACGCTGACCCAGTTGGCCAGAGCGAGTCCGATCCCGAGGAACATGATCGCGCCTGCCGTATACGACGGATGACGTACGTATCGGTAGGCGCCGCGATCGACGACTGTCTGATTCGGCTTGACGATCACCGCGCCGGTGAAGCTCGCGCCGAGCATTCGCCAGCAGTGGCGTCGCAACACGCTGCCGCCGGTGATCGCCGTCACGCCCATCCAGAACGACCAGACGCGATGCGCGAGCGCCGCAGAGGGCACGGCGGCCGCGATCGCGAACGCCGCGAAGACCGCCACGCCCTGACCGGCCGCAATGAACCGCTTCGAGTTGAGGTCCTGCGGAGACGTCGACGGCTCCGCCCGCCTCGACACGATTCGGAACTCGGGCGTGAACGCCCACACCAACGCCGTCCAGAAGACGACTGCGTAAGGCCACGTGTAGATCAGGAGCCGCACAAATCCAGTATAGCCACCCCCAACGCCCGCAAGGGCGCGCCACCTCGTCAGTGACCGAGTCGCGGAATCTGCGGCCCGCGCGGGGTGAGCCGCGGTAGGATGGAAGACGGGTAACACACGACGCTGAACGCCACACACTCGACGTCCTTCCACTTGGGCGCGCAGCCCCCATCTGCGCAAGGAGGGGTTCATGTACGTCGTCGTCAACCACCAGATCAACGACACCGCGAAGTTCTGGGCACTCGCGCAGTCCGTGACTGCGGGTCTGCCCGCCGGGCTGAAAGTCATCCATACGTTCCCGTCTCCAGACGGCCGCAAGGCCGTGTGCGTGTGGGAAGCGGATTCTGTGGAAGCCGTGCGCGGCTTCCTCGACCCGGCCACGACGGGCACCGCGCGCAACGACTACTTCGAAGCGCCGAACAAGGAAGGGATGGCCCTGCCGACGCTCGCCCGCGCCGCCGGCGCGTGATGCGCGACCGCCCGTGAACGATGCGGGCCGGGAGTCGGCCGAGACCACCGGCCCGCGTCGCCCTCATTCGACCTGCTTATCAATTCAGCGGAACGTACTATTGGACCGCCCGAGTCGGCCGCGCATAAGGTCGTCGGTGCGGATGACCAGGCGTGCCCACCGGAGCTGTCGCGTGTGTCGGATCGCGCAGTCCGCGCGGGCGGTTGCGCTCGCGGCCGGCCTGCTCTGCGGCGCCCCGGCAGGCGGCGCGGCCCAGGTGCCGGCGCAGGACGCCGCGGCCGTGACGCCTTCCGTCCGCTCGCGCACCGAGCTGGAACTCGACGCCGACGAGCGCGTCCGATTCGAGGCGTGGGACCACGCCGCCGATCATTCGGGCGCCCTTTCCGATCGACGGGTCCAGACGCGGTTCCGCACGCGGGTGTGGGTGACCGGGAGGCTCGGCGACGGTCTTGCGTTTGGCGTCGGCCTCAGCAACGAATCGAAGGGACAACGAGAACCGCGGGTTCCGCTCACCCTGGACGAGACGATCTTCGCGTCGCTCTGGATGGACATCACGCCGCATCCGCGCGTCACGTTCCGAGTCGGGCGGCAGAACATCATGAAGGGCGACGGGCTCATCCTGCACGACGGGACGCCCGGCGACGGCGCGCGCACCGACTACGTCAACGGGATCGACACGACCATCAGGGTGGCCCGCAACGCGGCGCTCGAGGTCTTCCTCGCGTCCGACCCCAGCTACGACGAATACCTGCCGGTCATTCACGACCAGCACCGCCGGCTGATCGAGTGGCAGGAGCGACTGGCGGGGGTGTACTACACCGACACCAGAAAGCCGGGCCTCGACGTCCAGGCCTACTACGTCTTCAAGCGGGAGGCGCACGACACGCGCCCGCCGACGCATCCGCAGTTCCAGCCGGATCGGTCCCTGAGCACCATCGGGGGCCGCGTCGTGCGCACCGTGAGGCCGGCATGGACGTTCTCGGGCGAGGCCGCGGCGCAGGTCGGCCAGCAGGCACCGCACACCCCCATCCGCGCGTGGGCGGCCTCGGTCGACGCTCGACGCCGCCTGGCCGCGGCGTGGACGCCTGCCGTGCGCGGGTCGTACACCGCGCTCTCCGGCGACTCGCCGTCTGCCGCGACCCTCGGAGGCTGGGACCCTGTCACGGCCCGGTGGCCGATGTGGAGCGAACTCGTCATCCAGGCGCTGGGGCTGGAGAAGGGGCTGGCGTACTGGACGAACATCGGGCTGTGGCGGGCCGAGGTGACCGCGACGCCGTCCGCGCGGACCGGCGTGCGCGCGACGTACTACCACCTTTCCGCCTTCCACCCGTTCCCCGGGCCGACGGCCATCTTCGGGACGGGCACCAATCGCGGCGACCTCCTGCAGGCGCGGTTCGACTTCGCGCCCGCCCGGGCGCTGAAAGGCTACGTCCTGTACGAACGGCTGTTCCCGGGATCGTTCTACACGGGCCGCACGCCCGGGTCCTTCTTCCGCGTCGAGATCACGGCGACGTTCCAGCACCGGTGGCGGTGAAGGAAACCTGACGGCCGCCGCGCGTCGCCCTCGGGCAGACCGCACGGAGAGGAGCGAGCGGGCAGGACGTATAATCCAGGCTCATGGAGATGCGCCAACTGCGCTACTTCCTCGCCGTGGCCGAGCGGCTGCACTTCACGCGGGCCGCCGAGCTCCTGCACGTGGCGCAGCCGGCCGTCAGCCAGCAGATCGCCATGCTCGAAGAGGAGGTCGGCGCGAAGCTCCTCGAGCGGACGAAGCGCCGGGTGCAGCTCACGCCCGCCGGCCGTGCCTTTCGCGAAAAGGCGATCGTGGCGGTGGAACAGGCCGCCGAGGCCGCCATGGAGGCGAGGAAGGTCGAACTGGGCGAGGGCGGCAACATCACGGTCGGGTTCGTGAGCACGGCCGCGATCTCGGCGCTCCCGGCGCTCCTGGGCCGATTCTGCCGCCGGGTCCCCGCCGCGACATTCGAGCTGCACGAGATGGACCCGGGGGCCCAACTGGAGGCGATGCAGCGCCACGCGATTGACCTCGGGTTGACCAACGTGCCGGTGGACCATCCCGGCTTCGAGGCCAGGCTGCTCTCGCGCGAGCCGATGATCTGCGCGCTCCCGAGGGGCCATCGGCTGGCGCGCGGCCGGGCGGTGGACCTGAAATCGCTCGAGGGAGAGCGGCTGTTGCTGCCCCCGCGCCACGCTCTCGGCAACCTCCACGACAAGATCGTCACGGCGTGTCACGCGGCCGGCTTCATCCCGACCCGCGTCCAGACCATCCGGCGGGCGGAAATCGCGGTGTGCCTGGTCGGGGGCCGCGTCGGTGTGGCGGTCGTGCCCGCGACACTCAGGAACGTGACGGTCAAGGGCGTCGTCTATCGGCCGCTGAGGCAATCGGTGTCGGTCGACCTCTACGCCTTCAGGCGGCGGAAGCCGACCACGCGTTTGCTCGACCGGGTCTGGCGCGAGGTCGTGCGCGGCGGCGAGGTGGCAAAGTAACGGACATCTTCAACGTCTTCCGGAGGAAACCGTGTTTCGAAAACCAGGACTTCGTGTCGTCGTCGTGTGCTTCATTGCGGCCGTGCTGCTGTCGGGCTGCCGCGACCGCGGCGCCACCGGCGTCGATCCCAACGCCGCCTACAAGAACCCGGCGACACCCGTGGAACAGCGCGTCGCAGACCTGCTGGGCCGCATGACGGTCGAAGAGAAGGCCGCCATGCTGGCGGGGCTCAACTGGATGGAGACCGTCCCCAACCCGCGCCTGGGTATCCCGTCCATCAAGATGAGCGACGGGCCGCTCGGCATTCGCACCTGGATCGCGACGGGGCTGGAGAGCCCCGAAGAGGTCGCCAAGCTGCAGCTGCCCACGGTCGCCACCACGGCCTTCCCGTCGGGTGCCGCGCTGGCGGCCGCCTGGGACGTGGACCTGGCGAGCCAGGAAGGCCACGCGCTGGGCCAGGAGTCCTCGGCCTTGGGCCGCGACATGCTGCTCGCGCCCACCGTCAACATCAACCGGGTTCCCCTGTGGGGCCGGAACTTCGAAGGGTTCGGCGAGGATCCCTATCTCACCAGCCGCACGGCCGTCGCCTACATCCAGGGCGTGCAGGGCGAAGGGATCATCGCCACGGTCAAGCACTTCGCCGCGAACAACCAGGAATTCGAGCGGCATCGCGTCGATGCCAAGGTGGACGATCGGACCCTGAACGAGATCTACTTCCCCGCCTTCAAGGCGGCGGTCCAGGAAGCTGGCGTGTGGTCGGTGATGTCGGCCTACAACAAGCTGAACGGCCTGTGGTGCGCCGAGAACCCCGCCCTGCTCACCGACACGCTGCAGACGAAGTGGGGGTTCAAAGGGTTCGTGGTGTCCGACTGGGGCAGCACCTACAGCACCGAAGGCACCGCCAGCTCCGGCATGAATCTCGAAATGCCGGGCGGTGCGCCCCTCGCCAAGTTCCTGGCGCTTCCGGCCATCCAGAAGGCCGGCTTCCTGGGCGGCTGGCTGGCGAAGGACAAGGTGATGGCGGCGCTCTCCTCGGGAAAGCTGAAGCAGGCCGCGGTGGACGACTCGGTCCGCCGCATGCTCCGCGTCATGTTCACCGCGGGCTTGTTCGACAAGGCGAAGAAGGCCGGAGAGGTCGACACGCCGGCGCAGCGGGCCGTGGCGCGGCGCGGCGCCACCGAGAGCATCGTGCTGCTGAAGAACACCGGCAACCTCCTGCCGCTGGAGGCCCCGAAGATCAAGTCGGTCGCCGTGATCGGACCGAACGCGGCGCAGGCGCGCCCGGGCGGCGGCGGCAGCTCGCGCGTGAACTCGAAATACGCGGTGTCGCCGCTGGACGGTGTCAAGGAGAGCGCCGGGGCGGCACTCCAAGTCGCCTACGCCGTGGGGGCCGCGATGGAAGTTCCCGGGCAGGCGCCCGACGCGGCCGCCCGCAAACGGCAATTGGACGAAGCCGTCGCGCTGGCCAGGAAGTCGGATGTGGCCGTGGTGTTCGTGGGCTACTCGCCCGAGCTGGAGAGCGAGGATTTCGACCGTGCCACGATGGACCTTCCCGCCGGCCAGGACGAACTGATCGCCGCCGTGGCCGCCGCCAATCCGAGGACCGTGGTGGTCGTGGTGGCCGGCGCGCCGGTCACGATGACGAAGTGGATCGGCCGCGTTCCGGCGGCGTTGATGCAGTTCTACGGCGGTCAGGAAGCCGGGCACGGCATCGCCGACGTCCTGTTCGGCACGGCCAACCCCTCGGGCAAGCTGCCGGTGACGTTTCCCCGGCAGTTCAGCGATTCCCCGGCGTACGGGAACTATCCCGGCAACGACCTGCAGGTTCAGTACGCCGAGGGGATCTACGTGGGCTATCGCGGCTTCGACAAGCGGAGCATCGAGCCGCTGTTCGCCTTCGGCCACGGGCTCTCGTACACGAAGTTCGAGTACTCCCACCTCGAGGTGGCGCCCGCGGCCGCGCCGGGCAAGCCGGTGGACGTGAGCCTGCAGGTGCGCAACGCCGGTGCGCGCGAGGGCGCGGAAGTGGTGCAACTCTACCTGCGCGACGTGGAAGCGAGCGTCGACCGGCCGCAGAAGGAGTTGAAGGGATTTCGCCGCGTGAATCTGAAGCCGGGCGAGACCCAGACCGTCACCTTCGCGCTGGACCAGGCTGCCTTGTCGTTCTACGACCCGGCCAAGAAGGACTGGGTGGCCGAACCGGGCAAGTTCGAGGTGTGGGTCGGGTCCTCGTCCAAGGACATCCGGCTGAAAGGCTCGTTCGAGCTGGCGCGGTGACGCTCTTGCAGGGGAGGAAGGCCGTGCGAGCACATTCGGCAGACGTCCTCGTCGCGACGCTTACAGCTTTCCTGGCCGCCTCGCTCGTGTGCGAGGCGGCGCCCCAGGCCTCGGCCTACGTCGACGGCGACGTCGCGCGCCCGCGGGTCGTGGTTCTGACCGACATCGCGAACGAGCCGGACGACCAGATGTCCCTGGTCCGGTTTCTCCTCTACTCGAACCAGTGGGACGTCGAGGGGCTGGTGGCCGGCACCTCGACGTGGATGAAGGCCGCGGTCAGGCCCGATCCGGGAACGACACCTCGCGCGACACCGTGCGCGGCAGCGACGGGCAGGACCACACCACCGACCAGGCCACCATCTGGCGCTGGCGGACGGCGTTCCAGCACGACTTCGCGGCGCGCCTCGACTGGACGATCAAGGCCGCTGGCGAGGCCAATCACAATCCGACCGTGGTGGTGAACGGCCGCTCCGGGACCGAGCCCGTGGAAATCGACGCGGCCGTCGGGGAACGGGTCGTGCTCGACGCCTCGGGCACGCGCGATCCCGACGGCGACGCCATGCGGTTCGCCTGGATGTACTACCCGGAGGCGGGCATGGGCATCCCGGACCTGCCCCTTCGCGAGCGCGGGCGCGCACCGGCTGCCGTCGCCTCCGGGCAGGGCGGGATTCCCCCGTCGGCCGCCGGCGGGCCGCCTCAGCCGCCGCCGCTCGTGACCATCGAGAACGCGAACGCCTCGAAGGCGACCCTCGTCGCGAAGGTCGCCGGGATCGCGCACGTGATCCTGGTCGTGGAAGACCAGGGAACGCCCAGCCTCACGTCGTACCGCCGCATCATCCTGCGCGTGAAGTAGCCGGCTCGCCCCCGCGGCGGCGGGCACGGCCAGGCCCGGCGTCGCGCGGCGGTCTCGTCAGGAGTGCACGAGCACGTCCCATCCCAGGTAGGTTTCCATCGCCTCGCCAAGAATGGCTGCCGTCCTCGACGCGTTCATCGCGGCATGGTGCTCGAAGCCGCGGCGGCAGATCGTCCGCATGAGCCGCTGCAGATTGGGGACCTCCACGACCGCCCGGGCGCCGAACGTCTGCAGCGGGTCGTCGGTGAACCGGCCTTCGCCCACGTAGGCGCTGATGCGTCCCCTTCGATCGTCGGTGGATACTCGCGCGAAGGTGACCGGCTGCCCGCCCGGAGTGCGTCCGGACATCGCCCCGTAGGTCCGCTGTTCGCCGAGCGTCGTACCGAGGATGGGCGCCGTGGCGATGGTCGCATCGGGAAGGAATGCCTTCGCCCAGTTGCCGCAGTGGAAGAGGACGCACTTGTCGGGCTCGTCGCCGTAGTTGTTGTTCCAGTCCACGAGCGCGCTCGGGCGGCCCGATGCCAGCTGCAGCGCGTACATCGACACCGCGCCGGCGACGTCCACCTCGCAGGCGCTCGGCATCAGCTTCTCGCTCATCATGCTCATGATGGTGCAGCAGTTGACCCCGTAGTTCTGCTGCAGCGCGCTCCAGCACTGCACGGCCGTGGCGTCGAGGTCGAGACTCGTCGCCCACTCGTGGACGACCACGCCGAGCTTCGCCATCGAGAGGAGCGCCGCGACGGGCACCCCTGGCGCCGCCGCGTACCCCGTGATGTCCGCCACCTTCTCCTCGACCCTGGCGTCGTCGTCGCCGAGCCGGCGCGCCGCCTCGATGACCTCCGAGAGGTCGATCGTGCTGACGGCGATACCGGCGGCCTGCAGCAGCTTCTCGCTGAACCGTGTCGTGTTGAAGGCGTTCGGCCTGGCGCCGATGGCGCCGATGCGGGCTCCCCTCAGGCCCTTGACGACGCGGCAGACCCCGAGGAACTTCAGCAGCTCTTCCCGAAACTCCGCCGACGCCACCGGGAGGGTGTGCCGCTCGGTGAGGCTGAAGGGAATGCCGTACTGGTTCAGGTTGTTGCACACCGAGACCTTGCCGCAGAAGGCGTCGCGCCTCCGCTCCACCTGCAGCTGCGCCAGGTCGTCGGGGCAGGCCTGCACCAGCACCGGGACGTTCAACCCGGCGAGCGCGAGTGCGTCGGCCACGCCCTTCTCGTCGCCGAAGTTCGGCAGGCAGACCAGGACGCCGCTGATGGCGCTGCGGCGGCGCTGGAAGAGGTCCGCGCACGCCTTGGCATCCGCCCAGGTCTCGACGGCGCCCAGCTTGGTCGCGTCCTCGCCCAGCAGGACGCACTCCACGTCCAGCGCCTGGCACAAGGCGAGCACGTCGCGCCGGGCCTCGGAGACGAGCACGTCGGGGAAGAAATCGCGGTTGCCGATCACGACACCCAGGGTGTGGCTGGCCATCTCTCTCCTCTACTTGCGGGCGAAGACGCCGTAGCGATCGGCGTTGGCCCGGGTGATCAACTCGCAGTCGATCGACTGCTTCTCGGGTTGGCCGGTGGTTCCGCGCGTGATCAGGGCGTGCGCCTGTTCCACGGCCAGCCTGGCGATGTAGGCCGCCGGCTGAAGGACCGTGGCCTTCATGTCCCCGGCCCGGATCGAACCGATGGCGTCGGGGCTCCCGTCGAAGCCGACGACGATCACGCCGGAGAGGCCTGCGCCCTTCAGGGCGGCCATGGCCCCCAGCGCCATCGTGTCGTTGCCCGCGATCACGCCCTTGATGCTCCGGTTGGCCTGGATGAGCGTCTCCATCTTCTGGAACGCCTCACGCTGATCCCAGTTGGCGCTCTGGCGCGCCACCATGCGGAGGTCCGGGTACTTGTCGAGGACGTCGTGGAAGCCGCGGCTGCGGACCGCGGCGTTGGTGTCCGACTCGCGCCCGACCAGTTCGATGTACGTGCCGGCCTCGCCGAGCAGCCTGACGAACTCCTCGGCCCCGAGCGACGCGCCCTGGTAGTTGTTGGACACGATCTGCGCGGCGGCCACCCCCGTGACGTTGATTTCCCGATCGATGAGAATCGTCGGGATGCCGGCGTCCCTGGCCTTGCGGACCGCGGCCACCGAGGCGTCGGCTCCGGCGTTGTCCAGGACGATCGCAGCGACCTTCCGCGCAATGGCCACGTCGATCAACTGGTCCTGCTTGTTGGCGTCGTCCTCGTGTACGTTCACGACCGGCTCGTATCCCAGCTCGCGCGCGCGGGCGGCGGCGGCATCCGCCTCCGCCTTGAAGAACGGGTTGTCGTGCGACGGCGTGATGATGGCGATCTGCTTCGTCGTGCCGGCCTGGGCCGGCGGCGTCCGGCCCGAGGAGCAGGCCCACGCCAGCGAGACGATCGGCAGCACGAACCACGCTCGAGCGGTACGGAACGAAGGGCGGCAGCCCATCAGGAGGACCTCCTCTGGAACTGGTCCAGGATCACGGCGAGCACGATGACGAGCCCCTTGACCACCATCTGCCAGAACTCCGAGACGCCGAGCAGGACGAGGCCGTCGGCGAGGACGCCGATGACGAACGCGCCGATGAGCGTCCCCGCGATGGTCCCGCGCCCACCCATCAGCGACGTGCCGCCGAGAACGACCGCGGCAATGGCATTCAGCTCGAAGGTCTGCCCCGTCGCGGGATGCGCCGCGCCGAGCTGGGCGGCGATGATCAGGCCGACCAGCGCCGAGCAGAAGCCCGAGATCACGTAGACCCCCAGCTTGACGCGGCGCACGTGGACTCCCGCCAGTAGCGCCGCGCGCTCGTTGCCGCCGACGGCGTACACCTGGCGGCCGAACGGCGTGTAGCCGGCGGTGAACACGGCGGCCGCGGCGAGGCCGGCCATCAGCCAGACCGGGACCGGCAGCCCGAGAACGGCTGCCGAGCCGAGCAGGGCGAACCCCGTGTTGCCGAGCGCGTCCGACCCGGCCAGGTTTGGGAACGTCGCACCGTTCGACGTGAGCAGCGCGGCACCGCGTGCGACGTACAACGAGCCGAGAGTGGCGATGAACGGCGCGACACCCAGCCGGGCCACCAGCCACCCGTTCACCCCGCCGACGGCCATGCCCACGGCCAGCGCGGCGGCCACCACGAGCCACGTGTGCGGGAAGACGACGACCCCGAGCGGCGGAAGTTCGAGGCCGCGGCCGAGCAGGGCGCCGGCGACGATGCCGCAGAGGCCGGCGATCGAGCCGACCGACAGGTCGATGCCCCCGCTCAAGATCACGAACGTCATCCCAATCGACAGGATGGCGTTGATCGCGACGTGCTTGACCAGGATCGAGAGGTTGCCCGCCGTCAGGAACTCCGGCGAGAGGAGCGAGAAGGTCACGGCCAGCAGCGCCAGCGCGATCGCCGCGCGAAGCCTGACCAGGACGGCGGTTGCCGCCGCACCGCGGCTAGACGCGTTGAACGGCCACAGTCGCTGCAGATGAGTCATATTCCGTCGACGTCCGTCCGGTCGCCCGAGACGTCTGTGCCCCGCAAACGCGCGAGGCCAGCCAACATGATCTCCGGTCCTCTTCCTTCGCTCCCCAGGATCCTGCACATCCTCGGCCTGCATTCGACGGCTTCAACCACGGAGCCCACGGAGCCCACAGAGGCTGTCACGCCCGACGGCATCGCGGCTCGGCCACCGCTCTCAAGCCCCGGTGGGCGAGCCGGGAGGGGCGGCTGGGCGGCGCCGGCACGACAAGCACGAGCGCGGGACGCTTCTCGTGGCGGCGCGGCCCAGCCGCCCCTCGCGCCACGGGCTTCGCCCGCGGCGCCGATGCCCACGGTTACCCGATTCTCATGGGCGACGGGTGCCGGTCTGCCCTTGGTGGTCTCGGTGCGCTCTGTGGTTCCTCCGGCATTCCAGCGTGACTCACGCTAGGACTCGCCACGCGCGCCTCCTCCGAGCGTGGGGGCCGATGACGCGGCCGCCGCGAGGACGTCCGCCGTCGCATCGGCCGCCGCCAGGTCCGCCACGATTCGCCCCCTCGCCATCACCAGCACCCGGGTTGCCACCGACAGGGCCTCGGCGAGATTCCGACGTGGCGAAGACGATGCCGATGCCCTCGCGCGCCAGAAGCCGCAGGGAGTCGAGGATCTCCGTCTTCGCCCCGACGTCAACGCCCCGCGTCGGTTCGTCCACGAGCAGGACCTTCGGCCGGCTCATCACGCCGCGCGCGAGGACGACCTTCTGCTGGTTGCCGCCGCTCAGCGCGGTCACGGGCGTTTCCAGCGACGGCGTCTTGATCCGCAGCCTCTCGATGAACGGCCGCGCCGCCCGCGATTCCGCTCGAGGCGAGAGGTACCCGCAGACCGCCAGCCGGTCGAGGGTGGAGAGCGTGGCGTTGTCACGGACCGTGAGGCTCTGGACGAGCCCCGCCGCCTGCCGATCTTCCGGCACCATGGCCAGGCCGGCGTGGACACGGGCGCTGACGTCGCGACGCCGCAGGTCTTCTCCGTCCAGCACGACGCGGCCGGCCGCATCGCCGTGCAGGCCCAGGACCGCTTCGAGCAGTTCCGTCCGCCCGGCGCCCATCAATCCGTACAGGCCGACCACTTCACCGGCGCGGACGCTGAACGACACGCCGTCGAGCGCGGTCCGTCCGGCTCTCGCCGGCAGGCTGAGCGCGTCCACGGTCAACAGCGTGCGGCCGCCGGCGGCTGGCCGCGGCCGCTCCCGGCGGGACACTCCGCCGCCGGTCATGCGCTCGACGATCCAGGGGACGTCCACGTCGCCCACCCTCGCCGCGCCGACCACCCGGCCGTCCCGCAGGACCGTGACCTCGTCGGCGACGGCCAGCAACTCCTCGAGGCGATGCGACACGTAGACGATCGAGACGCCGTGGCGGGCGAGGTCCCGGATCACCTGGAACAGGACAGGCACCTCGGCGGCCGTGAGGGCCGAGGTGGGCTCGTCCATCAACAGCACCTGCACGTCGTGCACGAGGGCCCGCGCGATCTCGACGACCTGCTGTTGCCCGAGCGCAAGCGCGCCGACGCGTGCGGACGGGGCAATCGCGCCGTGCCCGAGGCGCTCGAGCGCGCCCCGCGCGGCGTCTTCCTGGGCGTGCCAGGCCACCGTACCCCACCGCGTGCGCCGCTCCCGCCCGACGAACAGGTTCTCGCAGACCGTCAGGTCGGGAAAGAGCTGGAGTTCCTGGTGAATCATCCCGATGCCCCGCGCAGACGCGTCGCGGGCCGATGCGAACGACAGCTCCCGGCCGCGCATGAGCAGGCTTCCGCTGGTCGGCCGTTCGACGCCGGCGAGGATCTTCAGAAGGGTGGATTTCCCGGCGCCGTTCTCGCCGATCAGCGCGTGCACCCGGCCGCCCTCGAGGCGGAAGTCCACGCCGTCCAGCGCCAGCGTCCCGGAGTACGCCTTCGTGACGCCTCGAGCCTCGACGACGGCGGGCGGGGAGAGGGGCGTCACCGGGCACCGCCGATGGTGCGCCACGCGACGGGCACGATGTCGAGCGGGACCCCGGCGGGCGCTTCCGCGGGCAGCGCGGTCGCGCCGATCACCGTCACCGTCGTTCCCACGAGGGCGTCGATGCCCGTCGCCGGGATCACGTCCCGCAGCACGCGGTCCTGAAGGGCGTTCGAGACGGCGGCGAAGTCGGACTGGTTGGCGAAGTCGGTGAATCGTATGAAGCTGACGGCGTCGCGCAGCGCCGTGCCCCTGAGCACGGGCCCGACCTGGATTGTGACCTCGGCGGCCGTCTCGCCAGGCACCCGCACGCGGGCGACGCCCACGCGCGAGTGCCGGTCGACGCCGACCAGGGTGCCGGTGACCCTCACGAACAGCGCCCGCCGGGACTGCGCCGCGGTCGCCGCGCCGTTGGCCGCCGGCTGTCGGACCAGCGCGGCGTCCACGGCCGTGCGCGTCGCTTCCTCGAGGATGCGGGGCCAAGCCTGCTCCGCATACGCGGCGGCGTCGAATGCGGGCGGAGCCGTCGTCCGAAGCGGGCGGACGGTCCACGGCCGCAGGACGGCAAGTCCCCCGACGACCAGCACGATTCCGACGAACGCGCGCGTCAGCGATTGGGAGACCGGGAAGGACGCCATGCGACTACCCGACGCGGCGCGTTCGCGCGCGACCGACCGCGTCCTTCCAGCCCGCGTACCGCCGCTCGCGCTCGTGCTCGCTCATCCTGGGCGTGAACTCCGACACGGCCCGGGGAAGTTCCGCCAGGGCACTGACGGACGGCCAGACGCCCACGGCCAGGCCCGCGAGCCACGCGGCGCCCCGCGCGGACAGTTCCGCGTCGTCGCTGCGCCGAACCGGGCAGCCGAGAATGTCCGCCTGGAACTGCATCAGGTCGCCGTTCCGCGTCGCGCCGCCGTCGGCGAGCAGGACCGAGAGCGAGGCGCCGTCCTCCCGCATGGCCTCGAACACGTCGCGCACTTGGAAGGCGATCGACTCCACGGTGGCGCGCGCCACGTGCGCGGCGGTCGTGCCGCGCGTCGCTCCGCAGAGCAGGCCCCGCGCGTTGGCGTCCCAGTAGGGGGCTCCGAGCCCGGCGAGCGCCGGAACGAGGTACACGCCACCGGGGTCGTCCACCGTCCGCGCCAGGTTGGTGACGCCGGCCACCGGGTCTGCCAGGCCGAGCAGACGGCCGAGCCACTCCACCGCGGCGCCGGTCACGGTGATGTTGCCTTCCAGCGCGTAGGTCGGCCCCTCCGCCAGCGCCCACGCGACGGTCGTCGAGAGGCCGTGGCGGGAGGACACGGGTTTCGGGATCGGCGTCATCAGCGAGGACCCGGTGCCGTAGGTGGCCTTGACGCTCCCCGCGCCGAAGGCCGCGTGTCCGAACAGGGCGCCGTGCGAGTCGCCGATGGCACCGGCCACCTGGACTCCACCCGCGAGGCGGCCCCGCGCGACCGTCGTGCCCAGAACGCCGCTCGATGGCCGGACGTCCGGCAGGATCGCCCGCGGGATCCCGAAGACCTGCAGGGCGTCGGGGTCCCAGGCGCCCTCGCGCAGGTTGTACAGCTGCGTGCGCGACGCGTTCGTGGCGTCGCACGCGTGGACCGCGCCCGCCGTCAGGTTCCAGAGGAGCCAGGCGTCGATCGTGCCGGCGCACAGTTCGCCCGCGTCCGCCCGGCGCCGGCCATCGGGCAGGGCATCGAGCAGCCAGCGTATCTTGCTGGCGGAGAAGAGCGGGTCGATCGTGAGGCCGGTGCGCGCCTCGAGCAGAGCCTGCAGTCCCTGTTGCCGCAGCCCCTCGCAGAACGGCGCCGTCCGCCGGCACTGCCAGACGACCACCGGCCCGAGCGGCGCCCCCGTCGCGCGCTCCCAGATCAGCACGGACTCGCGCTGGTTGGAGATCCCCACGGCATCGATCCGACAGCCGTCCGCGCGGGCGAGGCACTCGTCGATCGCGTCTTCGACCGTTCTCCACAAGGCCGTGGCGTCCTGCTCGACCCATCCGGGCTGCGGGAACGCGATGGCCACCGGGCGCTCCGCGCGCGACACCACGACGTTGCGCTCGTCGAGCAGGAGGACCTTCGTGTTGCTCGTGCCCTGGTCGATGGCGAGGACGCGGCGTTGCGACACGTGAACCTCCCTTACTCTCCCCGGACCAGTTCGCGCGCGGCGCAGCGGATGCCCTCGGGCGTCAGCCCGAAGTGCGCGAGGAGGAATGCCTCCGACCCTGTCGGGGCGAACACGCCCGGCACGCCGAGCAGGCGCATCCGGACGGGGTGGGTGGCGACCACCACCTCCGCCACGGCGCTCCCGAGGCCCCCGACGACGGTGTGTTCCTCGACCGTGACGATCGGGCCGCGCCTGGCGGCGTCGGAGATGGCGTCGCGGTCGATCGGGCGAACGGTGGAGAGGTTCAGGACCGCCGCGCTGATGCCGTCCGACTCCAGGAGGGCCGCGGCCTCGAGAGCGAGGTGGGTCGTGATGCCGGCGGCCACGATGGTCACGCGGGAGCCCTCCCGCAGTTGCGCCGCGCGCCCAATCTGGAAGGTGTAGCCCGGCGGGTGGACGGCGGGCACCGGCATCCGGCTGATTCGCAGGAACACCGGCCCGTCCAGTTCGGCCGCCGCGCGGACCGCCTGCGCGGTCTCGTCCGGATCGGCGGGCACGATCACCGTCATGTTCGCGATGGCGCGGGTCCAGGCGAGGTCCTCGATCGAGTGATGGGTCGGTCCCAGCTCGCCGTAGGCCATCCCGCTCGACATGCCGCACAGCTTCACGTTGTGCCGGCTGTAGGCGACGTCGGCCTTGATCTGCTCCAGCGCGCGGCCCGTCAGGAAGCAGGAGGCGCTGCACGTGAACGGGATCTTGCCCGCGCCCGCGAGGCCGGCGCTCACCCCCACCAGGTTCTGCTCGGCGATCCCGACGTCGATGAGGCGGTCGGGAAACCGCTTCTTGAACTCCTTGAGGTTCGACGACCCGACCGAGTCGTTTACGACCGCGACGATCCGGGCATCGGCCTCGGCGAGCGCGATGAGGGCCTCGGCGAAGGCGACGCGACAATCGGCCGCCTTCGCCGCAAGGCGCCCATCCGGCTTCGGCGCGCCTTCGGCCTTCGCAGTCCTCATCGCGAGCCTTCCTCGGCCGACAGTTCCCGGAGCGCCAGCGCCAGCTCGGCATCGGTCGGGATCCGGTGGTGCCACTCGGCACGGTTCTCGATGAACGAGACGCCGCGCCCCTTGATCGTCCGTGCCACGACACAGCTGGGCCGCCCCGCTTCCACGGGCAGGCAGTCGAAGGTGCGGGCGAGGGCGGCCACATCGTGGCCGTCCACCTCGACCACGGCCCAACCGAACGCCCTCCAGCGTTCCGCGAGCGGTTCGAGCCCCACGGTGCGCTCGGTGGCGTCTCCCAGCTGCAGGCCATTGCGGTCGACGATGGCGGTGAGGTTGTCGAGGCGAAACTGGCCGGCCGCCATGATCGCCTCCCAGTTGCTGCCCTCCTGGAGCTCGCCGTCCCCGGTGAGAACGAACGTTCGCCAGCTCGCCCCGTCCATCTTCGCGGCCAGGGCGGTGCCGACCGCGATCGGGAGCCCGTGCCCCAGGGGCCCGGTGTTCGCCTCGACGCCCGGCACCTTGTTGCGATCGGGGTGGCCGTTCAACATCGAGAGCGGGCGCATGAACGTGTCCAGGTCGTCGCGCGGGATGAACCCGGCCTCGGCCAGGGTCGCGTACAGGGCGGCCGCCGCGTGGCCCTTGCTCAGGATGAACCGGTCCCTGGACGGGTCGCGCGGGTTCGCCGGGTCCACGCGCAGCGTGTGGAAGAAGAGGGTGGCGAGGATGTCCGCGGCCGAGAGGTCGCCGCCCGGGTGACCGATCCGCGCGGCGTGCACCATCCGGAGACTCGCCCGCCGGATGTTCCTGGCGTGGCTGGCGACGGACGACGGAGTATCCATGCAGTGGCTACCGGTCTCAAGGTGAGGCGCTCTCCCGCGCAATGACCTCGTAATAGTAGCGAGTCTAGCCAGATTCTGCCAACGAACACCCGTAATCCGGAACTTCTACGCCTGGCCCCGCTCAGCGGTTGCTCATCCGCTCCATGGCCTCTGGATAGCGGGCGCCGTGGATCGTGATCGTCGAGGCGGCGCTCTCGATCTCGCGGAGATCGTCTGCGGTCAGCTCGACGTCCGCGGCGCCGCTGTTCTCCTGCAATCGGTGCAGTTTCGTCGTGCCCGGAATCGGCACAATCCACGGCCGCTGCGCAAGCAGCCACGCCAGGGCGATCTGGCCAGGAGTGGCCTGTTTGCGCCGAGCGATTCTCTGAAGCAGATCCACGAGCGCCTGGTTCGCGCTGCGATTCTCGATGTCGAAGCGTGGGACCGTCTTGCGGAAGTCCGCGTCATCGAACGTCGTCGTGTTGTCGATCGTTCCGGTCAGGAACCCCTTCCCGAGCGGGCTGAACGGGACGAAGCCGATGCCGAGTTCCTCGAGCGTCGGCAGCACGTCCTTCTCCGGTTCCCGGTACCAGAGCGAGTACTCGCTCTGAACGGCGGTGACCGGCTGCACGGCATGCGCGCGACGGATGGTGCTGGCCGCGGCCTCGGACAGCCCGAAGTGCCTGACCTTGCCCTGAACGATCAGGTCCTTCACCGCACCGGCGACGTCCTCGATCGGGACTTCGGGGTCCACCCGGTGCTGATAGTAGAGATCGATCGTCTCGACCCGCAGGCGCTTCAGCGATCCTTCGACCACCTTTCTGATGTGATCGGGCCGACTGTCGAGGCGGCCCCACCGCGTCTCGCCCTCGTGCGTCGGCGCCCAGCCGAACTTCGTCGCAATCAGCACGCGCCCGCGGAACGGCGCGAGGGCTTCCCCCACCAGCTCCTCGTTCGTGTGGGGGCCATAGACTTCGGCCGTGTCGAAGAACGTGATCCCGCGGTCCACCGCGGCGCGGAGCAGGGCGATCATCTCCCTGCGGTCGGGCAGTGGATGGTAGGACCAGCTCATCCCCATGCAGCCGAGCCCGAGTGCGGAGACGGCGAGTTGGCTGGTACCGAGCGTGCGCGTCTTCATCGATGGCTGGAAGAGGAGGCGGTCACAGGGGCGGCGTGAGGAGTTGCTACGCGTCCTCCCACGCGGCCCGGGTGATGCCCGCCTGGCGAAGGACAAGCGCCAGGAGGCCGACGCCGATGTCCCCGGAGTGCGGGTTGGGTATCGTCAGGACGAGATCGCCGCGAGTCATGAACTGGGGGCGGCCTCCGGAATAGGGTCCCGTGAAGCCGAGTCGTCGGAGCGCGGCGACCAGCTTCCGACGGCTGACCGGTCCCCAGGGCGGCATCAACTGGCTCGCCTGACCTGAACGCGCGCGGCTCCAAGCCGCGGCACCGAGAGACCGCGGGAGACGCGGATCAGGACCCACTCCTCGACGACTTCGGCGAGTTGATCGCGGCAGTCCTCGAGGCTCTCGGCGGTCGCGATCACGCCAGGCAGCCCAGGCACCGTCGCACAGAACACCCCGCCGTCGACGACCGAGTACCGCGCCCGGTGCAGCGCCTCGTTGATGTAATTGGTAATCACAATCGAACTCCAGGCCGGCGCCTTCGTGTGGCCGTGACCGGCGACTCGACCGTCGATTCCTGCAACTCCAACAGACGAGAGCATACCCGAATGGGGAGGCGGGTTCAGGAAGAGACTACAACAGGTTCGGCCAAGGTGACTCCCTCGAGATGGATGTGACGTCTGCTGGGTGCAGGAGAGCCCCGGGGGTGACTTGCCTCGACTGTCCAACGAGGTGAGAATGGGGCGTCGGAGCCAAGGCATGGCAACACGTTCGAATGTCCGTTTCGCGGCCGTCTTGTTCGCCTGCGCCGGCGCAGCCGTTGCGATCTCGGCGGCTGACCGGCGCATTGCGGCCTTCAGTTCGTGGCCTCGCGACGCGTCGCCCGTGGATGTCGGCCGGCGCGTCGCGCAGAACTTCGTCCCGCGCCCGCACATGCTCATCGCTCCCGACAACGTCGTCCACTACGCCGAGGTGTGCACGTGGTACGGCGCGCTGACCTTCGCGCAAGTCACCCGCGACAGGGCGCTGAGGGAGCAGTTGGTCAAGCGGTTCGAACCGCTCTTTTCGACCGAGGCGCACCTCGTGCCGAGGGCCATCAACGTCGACAATGCGGTGTTCGGCGCGGTTCCGCTGGAACTGTTCATCCAGCTCCGCGAGCCTCGCTACCTCGAGATGGGTCGGAACCTCGCCGACCAGCAGTGGGCCCCGCCCGCCGACCCGGCGGAGATGTCGGAGGAGATGCGGGCGAACCTGGCCGCGGGCCTCAGTCGGCATACCCGGTTCTGGATCGATGACATGTACATGATCACGATCCTGCAGACCCAGGCCTTCCGTGCGAGAGGTGACACGACCTACCTCGATCGCGCCGCCAGAGAGGCCGTCGCGTACCTCGACATGCTGCAACAGCCGAACGGCCTTTTCCACCACTCAGCCGACGTGCCGTTCTTCTGGGGCCGCGGTGACGGCTGGTTCGCGGCGGGAATGTCGGAACTCCTCTCCTCGCTCCCGGCCAATCACCCGCAGCGCGCACGGATCTTGGCGAGCTACCAGAGGATGATGGCGACGCTGCTGAAGCACCAGGACGCCGACGGCATGTGGCACCAGTTGATCGACGATCCGGCCTCCTGGCCCGAGACCTCGTCGACCGGCATGTTCGCCTTCGCCTTCATCAGCGGCGTGCGGAACGGGTGGCTGGACGAGAAGACGTACGCCCCGGCGGCGCGCAAGGCGTGGCTCCGCCTGATCACCTATCTCCAGCCCGACGGCTCGATCCGCGAGGTCTGCGCCGGCACCGGCGCACGGAACGACCGGCAGTACTACCTCGATCGTCCGCGGATCGTCGGCGATTTTCACGGCCAGGCGCCAATCCTGTGGTGCGCGACGGCCCTGCTTCGCTGAACCGCCGATCGTGCGTCTCGGCGATGCTCACTGCCTCTGTTGCGCCACCAGCACGCACTTCACGCGCTTCTGGTCTCGTATGAGCAGCTTGCCGTCGGCAAGCGCCAACGGGGCCCAGTTCTCGCCCGGTTCCAGCAGTTGGGCGCTGGCGAGCGGCCTGAAGCCGGACGGGTCGGGCTCGATCACATACAGCTTCGTGTTGCCGTCGGTGGCCAGCAGCAGGCCGTCGGCGAGGATGGCCCCGCCTCTCACGAACGCCGGGTCCTCGCCAGTCTTCCACCTGACCTGACCGTTCATGCTCATGCAGACGAGCCCGTCGCTTCTCTCGTTGATCGTGTATTGAGCGTAGAAGTGATCCTTGTAGAGAATCGGCGGCTGCGTGTGCGACCCGAAATCGGGGGTCTTGAACAACTCCGTCACGCCGTAGCTGCCGTCGCCCTTCTTCTGGACCTTGATCATGGCGGCGCCGGCACGATAGCCGCCGGTGACGAGGAGTCGTCCGCCGCCGGCATCCACGGCGTGAGGCGCGGGGATGGCACACTGCCAGTTGGTATACGTCCACAGGAGCTTCCCGCTGAGCGGGTCGATGCCGTTGACGCTGCCGCCGCTGGCGCCGCGTCCAAATCCCATGGCGGCCGTTATCACGACCAGGTGGTCCTCTCCGCCGACGCTGACGATGGACGGGCTGACATACCCGGCGTTGCCGACCAGCCCCATGAGCCACCCGATCTGGCGGTTGAGAAACCCGCCGTCGCCTAACAAGGGAGCCGATTTCCACTTCACCTCGCCGGTCCGCGCGTCGAACGCGACCACGTTCGCCTGGGAGGTCTGCGACGCCACGATCACCAGATTGCGGTAGATCAGGGGATTCTGGGTGATGGCCCACTTGGGAAGCTGACCGCCGCCGAAGTCCTTCCAGATGTTCCGGTGCCAGACGGGCTTGTGCGTAGTCGTGCTGACGCAGTACAGGTCTCCCAGCGGTCCGCAGGTGTAGACATAGTCGCCGTCTACCGTCGGCGTGGTGCGCGAGCCGGGGTGATCGAACTTGCCCGGCGCGGCGTAGGCGAAGTTCCAGAGTTCCTTGCCGCTGGACAGGTCCAGGCTCCTGAGGTTGTCCCCGACGGCGTCGTTTCTGTCGAGCAGGTAGACCTTGCCGCCGCTGACGGCCGGTCCGCCGTAACCGATGCCGACAGGGGCGGTCCAGAGGACCTTCGGGCCTTCTCTTGGCCAGGTCCGCAGGATGCCCTTCTCGGTGGACGTCCCGTCTCTTCTGGGCCCGTAATACCCCGGCCACTCCTGGGCGACGGCCCACGATACGGACAATGCAACGATGACCCCGACCAGCTGCATCCTTGCTTTCATCGTCGTCTTCTCCGTCTTCGAAGCCGAAGGGTGTCCGTGCCGAGCCGAACGCGCCGCCCCGCGGATCACAGAATCGACCGGGCGGCATCGGCCGCTCTTCACGAGCGCCTCGATGACCCGCATGTTCGCGACGGCGTCCTCGATGGGCGTCGGCACCGGGGTGTCGTCGATGACCGCCCGCGCGAACAGGTCGCCTTGAATCGTGTACTGATCCGCGGGCTCGAGGACGATGTCCTGCCCCTGCCTCCCCTGCTCGTGCCGGAGGCGGCAGGGGCGATCCGGTGGGGCGTTGAACGGAATCTCGATCTCGATGCTGCCCGCGGTGCCGAAGATGGTGGCCCGCTGGTACGGCGCGAGCTGGGTCGAGCACGTGAAGGTGGCGGTGCCGCTCCCGAAGTCGAGGATTCCCGACGCCAGACGGTCGGTCCCGAACGCCGGGTCGTACTCGACGATGCCGCAGACGCGCACCGGCTCGGCGCCGAACAGGAGGCGCGAGAGCGAGATGCAGTAGCAGCCGATGTCCATCAGTCCGCCGCCGCCGAGGTCGGGGCGGTTGCGGATGTTGCCGGGGTCGATGTTGTAGTACGAGAAGAACGACTGGATCGTCCGCAGCGTGCCGATGCCCCCGGCGGCCACGATCTCCACGGCGCGGCGCCACTGCGGATGGTGGCGGTACATGAACGCTTCCATCACCTTGAGGGCGGGGAACCGGCGCGCGGCGGCCACCAGGCTGCCCGCTTCCGCCGCCGTCAACGCGATCGGCTTCTCGCACAGCACGTGCTTGCCCGCCTCCAGGGCCTTCACCGACCAGGGCACATGGAGGTGATTCGGCAGCGGGATGTAGACGGCTTCGATGGCGGGATCGGCGAGTAGCGCCTCGTAGCTGCCGTGAGCCACCGGAAGGGCCAGGCGGTCGGCCGCGGCGCGGGCCGCGGCCGGGTCGCGGGACGCGATCGCCACGACCTCGCAGAGACTTCCCCGCTGCATGCCGGGGATGACCTTCTCCAGGCCAATCCGGGCCGTGCCGAGAACCCCCCATCGCACTCGTCGCATTCTCTGCTCCCGGGATGTTCCCTCGAACTGGGCCGCAGGCCGCAGGGCGCACGGCGCCAGCCGGACTGCCGCGTTGGCTAGTCGGCCTTCGGCAGCCCCGGTCCCAGTACCCTGCCGTGCATCGCGTGGCAACTGGCGCAGCCGCCGATCAGCTCCCCGTAAACCGCGATCCTCGCCCCGGCGTCCGCCGCCTGCGCGGCGCGCCCGGCGAGCTCGTGGACGCGCGTTTCGGCGACGACGATCTCCTTCGGCACCTTCGTCAGGTCCTGGTCCCTGAGCGGGGAGCCCTTCAACGCCTCGGCGCCCTGCTTCCACAGGGTGTCGGACGGCCCGACCATCCCGCGGTACAGGAGGTCCACCGCGTACTGATGCGCGAGCATGTGGGCGGCGGCAGCCGGGAGTGTCGGCGGCGCGGTCACCTCGGGCATCTTGGGCGCGACCTTGAGCGCCGCGTGACACTCGCCGCATGCGTCGACGGCGAACGCCGCGGCCATGCCGGCGTTGCCCAGCGATTCCGAGGCCGCCACCGCCCTGGCGGCGTTCCTGGTCGCCGTCACGTAGCTCTCCGTGCCGGCGGGAAGGCCCGCGGCGTCCTGGTGCTCGGCAATCCACTGCCCGGCCGCCTTCGCGGACTCGAGGTCGCCGCGAATGATCGCCTCCTCGAGCTCACGAACCTTCCCGAAGTGAGCGGCCATGCGGGCGGCGGCGTCCGCCGACGCGTTGGCCGGGGCGGCCGCAGCGGACTGCGCGGCCGGGGGTTCGGACCTGCGGCAGGCCGATACGGCAAACGCAGCGGAGAGAATCATCGAATCCGACGACCAGACGATGCGCCACGAGACACCTCCTGTCCAATCCTTCACCTGCGTTGAGCATCTGGGCGGGACCCGTCCGGGCCGGCCGCGTCGCGACGGTCCGACAGCCCCGACTCGACGCACGTCAACGAGGGGGTCGGCGGGCCGTGGCGCTCATTGTCGGCCCGGTCCGCCATGCGGGTCAATGACCTGCCCCGCCTGCCGCCGCTCCTGCCGCCGCACCCTGGGGGTCGGGACTCGTTGCCGCCGCGCCCGAATCCTCGCCGTTCTGCCGGGCAACTCGCTGGCGCCGCCCTCGAGCATGGCCTAAGATCCTGATGCAGCCGACTCGGGCTGAGGAGGTGCATCGTGCGAACGTCAATCTCGGCCGCGTCTTCGCTCCTGTTCCTGATCGCGATGCCGCTCATGGCGCAGACACCCGCCACACCGGACGCCCCGCCGCCAGGACCGGCGACCGGCAACGCGAGCCTCGGCCTGGCGCTCACGAGCGGCAACAAGGACACCACGACCTTCGACGCGGGGTACGAGTTCAAGTACGACCCGAAGACGAAGAACGTGTTCAAGAGCTCGGGCTTGTTCCTCTACGGCAAGTCCGACGGCGAAGTGACGGCCGAACAGTACGGCCTGACCTTCCGGGACGAATACGCGGTGGCCGCGCGGGCATTCGTCTTCGGGGAGTTTCGCTACCTGCACGACAAGTTCAAGGGGATTGACTACCTGTTGTCGCCCACGGGGGGCGCGGGCTACAAGCTGGTGGACGGGCCGGCAACCTCGCTGGCGGTTTCGGGCGGTCTCGGCTTCGTGTCGGAGAAGGACTCCGGTTTCGACGTGCACACCTCCGGGGCCGTCACGTTCGACGAGAAGCTGACGCACGCGTTGACGCGCACCGCAACGTTGGGCCAGACGTTCGCCGCGCTGTGGAAGACCTCGGATTTCGGCGACGCGCTGTACGGGTTCGGCGTGAGCCTCGCAGCGTCCATCACAGGCAAGGCCCAGCTGAAGGTCGAACTGCGCGACACGTACAAGAACAAGCCGCCGGACCCGGCGCTCGAGAAGAACGACGTCATCCTCGTGATGGGCGCGGTCTACAAGTTCTGAGGAGGATCGATCGCGAGTCCTTCCGGGTACCCGGACGCGCCGTCCTGCGACACGACCGACCAGACGAACGCGCCGGCGTAGCCGGCGCGGCGCGCGGTCGAGACGATGTCGGCCGGGATCACGCCGGCGCCGCGCCCGGGGAACTCGCCGAGCAGCAGCGGTCGATCGAGGTGAAGACGGTCAACGGGCTCGGCCAGCGCGGCCCAGCCGAATGGTTCGTACCAGTGCACCTGGTAGAAATCGAGACCGAGGCCGCGCACGAGATCCAGGTGCGCCGCGCTCGCCAAACCGACCGTCACCGGCTGTCGCGCGCGTGCGTGCACGCCATCCACCATCTGCCCCAGGCACTCGCGCATTCGCGCGAAGGGCAAGCACCGGGCGCCCCATGCCCTTGGGAAGAGGCGCGTGCGCCACTCGGGCTCGTTGAACAGGTCCCACGCGGCAATCCCCGGATGCTCGCCGTATCGCTCGGCGAGCGGCTGCACGACCGTGGAGAGCAGCCGCTCTCGCTTCGCCGGATCCGCCAGCAGCAGGCTGCGACCGCCCACCTGGACGCCGTTGACGACCTGCGCGGCATCGCAGAGGTGGAAGTCGAAGAGGACCGGCAGCAGGCGCATGCCGTGGGCCAGGGCGGCGTCGAGGACGGCGTCCACGTCCCGAAAGAACGCAGCGTCTGGCCCCAGCGGATCGCCGCCGGCGTCGAAGCGAACGCCGGCCCGCAGGTCGCACAGCAGGAACAGGCGCAAGATGGACACACCGTCGGCGGCCAGTCGATCCATGACGGCGTCGAGCCGGGCCAGCGCGTCGGGCCGCGCCCCAAGGCCGCCGTCGGGGAACCAGGCGCTCGCGCCGAAGTCGCAGCCGTAGTCGATCCACGGCAGGTTGGCGCCAAAGACGAACCGCTCCGAGGGCCACGTCCATCGTTCCACGGACTGGGATTGTCGGCCCGGTCCGCCATGCGGGTCAATGACCGGCCGCCGTCCGGCCGCCGCACCGGCCTGCCGCAACCGTTTCACAGTGCCCGCGACGCCGGAAGCGTCGTCCAGAAACGCGGTAATCTAGTGGCCTGTCCTCGCCACGTGTGAAGCGGATTCCGGAGCGCGGCGCCCGGCTGGCAAGGCGCGACGAGTGAGAATGCCGGGAGTATTCGAGCGAGGAGCAGCGCCGCCAGGCGGGATGCCCCGCCCGGAAGGCGCTTTACAGATGGCAAGGACAGGCCACCAGCGAAGCGAGGCTGGGCGGTTCGAGGCGACGCTTCGCTGACCGAGGGTAGTGTTCATGCACTCCGACCCGGCACGGCTGCGCGTCATCACCCTTCCGTGTCGCGATCCGGCCAACGGCTTTGGCGCCGAAGTGGCCCGCGGCCTCGGCGCGACGGCCAAGCACCTGCCGTGCCGCTTCTTCTACGACCAGGAGGGCAGCCGCCTGTTCGAGCAGATCTGTGATCTCCCGGAGTACTACCCCACCCGAACCGAGGAAGCCATCCTCCGCTCCGCCGCACGCGACATCGTCGACGCGGTCGGGCAGGAGGTCGCGCTGTCGGAGTTCGGCAGCGGCAACTCCCGCAAGACGCGCGTCCTCATCGACGCGCTGCTCGAGCGCCAGGATCGGCTGGTCTACGTCCCGATCGACATCTCGGCGGCGCACCTCGAACAGGCGGCGCACCAACTGCTCCGCGAGTATCGGCGATTGTGGCTCACCGCGATTGGCGGCGAGTATCACGACGCCGTTCCGCACCTGCCCCGCCACCACGGCCCGAGACTGATCCTGTTCCTCGGGGGCAATATCGGGAACTTCGCGTCGCTCGACGCCGTAGGATTCCTCGCACGCGTCCGGCGCGAGATGACCGGCCGCGACCGGCTGCTCGTCGGCTTCGATCGCGTGAAGGCGGCCGGGCTCCTGGAAGCCGCCTACAACGACGCGGCGGGCGTCACCGCCGAGTTCAACAAGAACCTGCTGGCCCGGATCAACCGCGAGCTCGGCGGCCGGTTCGACCCGGACTCTTTCGCCCACCGGGCCCCGTTCGTCGAGACCGCGCAGCGGGTCGAGATGCGCCTGGTCAGCACGCGGCCGCAGTCGGTACGGGTCGAGGCCCTCGAGCGCGATTTCGAATTCCTGGCGGGCGAGGCGATTCACACCGAGAGCTGCCACAAGTACACGCCCGAGGCGTTCGCGCGTCTGGCCCGCGCGGCGGGGCTCGAGGTTGCGGAGAGCTGGACGGACGCACGAAGCTGGTTCACGCTGGCGCTGCTGGCGCGCGGAGACGCGGCGGGGAAGCGCCACGGGCGCCGCTGAAGGGCAGTTCACGATTCGGAGTCGTGTGTTTCTGTGGCGCGGGGCTTCAGCCCCGCGAATGGCGACCTCTCATTCAGCGCGTCCGCTCGGCCGTGCCGCCAAGGGGAGACGAGATGGCCTGGAAGAAGGGAATCTGCGGCATCTGCCCCGCGGGGTGCTGGGTCGAGGTGGACGTCCAGGAGGGCAGGCTCGTCGGCATCCGCGCCGACGACAGCCACGCGCTGGGGATGATCTGCCGCCGCGGCCAGCACGCGCCGGAGATCGTCCACGCGGAGTCCCGCCTGCGGCACCCGCTCCGCCGGACCGGCCCGAAGGGCACGTTCGACTTCGCGCGGATCTCCTGGGACGAGGCCCTCGACGCGGTCGTCTCGCGGCTGCAGGCGATCAAGGCGGAGTCGGGCCCCGAAGCGGCGGCGATCTACACGGGGCGAGGCAGCTTCGAGCTGAGCCTGTGCGACATCTTCCAGCCGAAGGGCGTCGCGGTGTCGTCCGCGTCGAGCCTCCTGTTCCGCTACGGCTCGCCCAACACGATGGGCGTGGGGGCGCTCTGCTACGTGTCGTTCGCGATGATTGCCCCCCACGTGACGATGGGGCGGATGCTCGTCGACATGTTCACCGACATGGAGCAGGCCGACCTCCTGGTCGTCTGGGGATCCAACCCGGCCACCGATTCCCCTCCGCTCGACATGTACCGCCTCGAGGCGGCCGCGCGGCGCGGCGCCGCCGTGGTCGTGATCGATCCGCGTCGCACGGAGACGGCGACGCGGACAGGGGCCGAGTGGATTCCCATACGCCCCGGCACCGACGGCGCCCTCGCGCTGGCGCTGACCCAGGTGCTCGTCGAGGAGGACCTCCACGACCAGGCGTTTGCAGAGACGTGGTGCCACGGCTTCGACGATTACGTGCGCTACCTGCAGCACTTCACGCCCGAGGTGGCGGCAGCCACGACGGGCGTGCCGGCCCACACGATTCGGACGCTCGCGCGGCGCCTGGCGCGGGCCGGAGGGGCCTGCCCGGTGATGTACACCGGGCTGGAGTACTCGAACAGCGGGGTCCAGGCCATCCGTGCCGTTCTCACGCTGTTCGCGCTGGCGGGACATCTCGACGTGCCCGGCGGCATCGGCCTGGCCATGCCCGCGTCGCACTTCCCGATCAACCGGTCGTGCCACGTCGCGAATCCCGACATCCAGCGGGCCGTGGCGCGCGACCGGTTCCCCATCTACAGCATGTACCGCGGCGAAGGACACGCGAGCGGGCTCGTCACCTCCGTCCTGGAAGGCCGGCCCTATCGCATCCGGGCGCTCGTCATCCACGGCGCGTCGCTCCTGACCTCGTGGCCGGCGACGCCCGTCTGGCGCGAGACGCTGTCGAAGCTCGACTTCGTCGTGTCCATCGATCGCCAGCTCACCGCGGACGCGGCCTACGCCGACATCGTGCTGCCGGCCACGACGATGTTCGAGATCGATTCGTACATGGTGTACGGGCCACTCTTCAGGCTGCGCGAGAAGCTCGTGGAGCCGGTGGGAGAATCGCGCAACGACTACCGCATCATGACCGAGCTGGCGCGCCGGCTCGGGTACGGGGAGCAGTACCCGGCCTCCGAGGCAGAGTTGCTGCGGTTCGTGCTGCGCGGCAGCGGCTACACGCCGGAGGACGTCAGGCGGGCGGGGGGATGGGTCAAGGTCGGCCAGCCGCTGATGGAATACCGGAAATGGCAGAAGGGGCGGCTGCGGGCGGACGGGCAGCCGGGATTCGACACGCCGACGGGCAAGTTCGAGATCCGATCGACGGTGCTCGAGGATTTCGGGTACGAGGGGCTGCCGAAGTACACCGAGCCGACGGAGGGGCCGGTCGCGCGCCCCGACCTGGCCCGATCGTTCCCGCTGGTGTTCAACTCGGGGGCCAGGCCGCACACGGATTTTCGGTCCCAGAGCCACGACATCCCGGCGCTCGTGAGGGACCACCCGGAACCGGTCGTGGAGATCAATCCGGCCGACGCGGCCGCTCGCGGCATCGCCTCCGGAGACCTCGTCGAGGTGCGGACGCCTCGGGGGGCCGTGCCATTCCGGGCGGTCGTGACCGACGCCCTCGTGCAGGGGGCCGTCGAATGCAACATGGGAGGCGGCACGCCGGTTGGTCCCCGGCCGTGGCGGGAGTGGAACGTCAACGAGTTGACCGACCTCGACAACTTCGACGAGATCTCGGGCTTCCCGGTCTACAAGGCGTTGTTGTGCGACGTCGTACGGATGGAGGCCGGCACGGTCGCGCCCGGCGCAGGACGCGAAGAGACGGCGACGTCTGGCGCGCGGCTGTTCGAGCCGGTCGTGCGCCCGGACGTGACACGGCCGGTGTACCTGGACAACAACGCGACCACCGCGGTGAGCGCCGCAGTGCGCGAGGCGATGCTGCCGTATCTCGACGCCGCGTCCGGGAACCCGTCGAGCCTGCACGGCAGCGGGCGAGAGGCGCGCGACGCGATCGAGACGGCGCGGCGGCAGGTGGCCCAACTCGTGAACGTGCGGCCGCGGCGGATCATCTTCACCGGCGGCGGATCCGAGGCGAACAACCTCGCCCTCAAGGGGACCGCCTTCGCCGCCCGGCGCCGACGCGGGCACATCGTCACGAGCGCGATCGAACACCCGTCGGTGCTGGCGACGTGCCGGTTCCTTGAGCGCCAGGGGCACCTGGTGACGTACCTGGGCGTGGATTCGGACGGCGTGGTCGATCCGCACGACCTTGAGCGGGAGATGGCAGCCGACACGGTGCTCGTGTCGATCATGCTCGCAAACAACGAGGTCGGGACCATCCAGCCGATCGCCGAGCTGGCAGCGATTGCGCACGCGCACGGGGCGCTCTTCCACACGGACGCGGTCCAGGCGGCCGGGAAGATTCCCGTGGACGCCGAGGCGCTCGGCGTCGACCTGATGACCGTGGCGGCCCACAAGTTCCACGGACCGAAGGGCGTCGGCGCGCTGTACGTCCGTTCGGGGGTGACGCTCGAGCCGCTGATTCACGGGGGAGGCCAGGAGCACGGCGTCCGCGCGGGGACCGAGAACGTGCCTGCGATCGTGGGGATGGGGCGCGCCTCGGAACTCGCGCTGGAGGCCATTGCCCGTGCAGACGACGTGGGTGCGCTGAGGGACCGCCTCGAGGCGGGCGTCCGGCGCTTGGTGCGAGACGCCCGGCTGAACGGGCACCGTACGGGTCGCCTCCCCAACACGCTCAACCTCACGCTGCCCGGCTTGCGCGGCGAGTCGCTGGTGGTCGCGCTCGACCAGCACGGCGTCGCCCTGTCGTCGGGCTCGGCCTGCAAGACGGGCTCGCCGGAGCCGACGCACGTCCTGATCGCGATGGGGCGCACCCCTGAAGCGGCCCACTGCGCCGTGCGGTTCTCCCTGTCCTCGTGGACCTCGGCCGAGGAGATCGACCTCGCCGTCGCGGCGTTCGGCCGCGTGCTCGAGGAGATGGAGGCGACGGTCCGGTTCCTGCCGTGCAAGTAGGCCGCACGCCGCCGGCAGCGTTGGTACAGCCGCCAGCGACACAGCCGGCAGCGTCGTTTGACATCGCCCACCCGGCATCGTAAGCTCTCGCTGATTCTGGTCCTTCCCGGCGATGCCACGTCCGACGGCCGGACTTCGAGCCCTTCCCCGGCGTGCTCCGCGCCCCGAGAACCGAGATTCTCACCACCTGCCACCGCCAGCACGCCAAGGGGCGAGGGCAGGCAGCCAAAGCGAGGAACCATGAGCCCCAGGCGCGAGAACCACGGCGGGAAACCGCGGGCCGACCAGCCGCTCGATCCCACGGGCGGAGATCTGCTCCGGCTGCTCGTCGAGAACGTCACCGACTACGCCATCGTCCTGCTGGACACCCATGGCAAGGTGCTGTCGTGGAACCCGGCGGCCCAGCGGCTGAAGGGCTGGGAGGCCGGCGAGATCATCGGCCGGTCCTTCGCGTGCTTCTACCCGGAGGAAGACGTCAAGCGCGGAAAGCCGGAGCGCGAGCTGGAGGCGGCGGCGAGAGACGGCCGTTTCGAGGACGAGGGCTGGCGGGTCCGCAAGGACGGCACGCGCTTCTGGGCGAACGTCAGCGTCACGGCGCTGCGCGGCCCGGACGGCACGCTGCGCGGTTTCGGAAAGCTCACCCGCGACCTGTCGGAGCGCAAGCAGGCCGAAGACCGGATCAGGAAACAGGCCCAGGAAATCCTCGAGATGGCGACCGTGCCGATCGTGCAGGTCTGGAAGGGCATTGTCCTGGTCCCGCTCATCGGAACGCTGGACAGCGCGCGGACCCAGCAGTTGATGGAACGCCTGCTCGAGCGAGTGACCGAGACGGAATCGCCCGTGGCGGTGATCGACATCACGGGCGTCCCGACGATCGACACGCAGACGGCACAGCACCTCCTCGAAACCGTGGCCGCCGTGCGCCTGCTCGGCGCCGACGTCATCCTCACCGGCGTTCGGCCCGTCATCGCGCAGACCCTGGTGCATCTCGGCGTGGATTTGTCCACCGTCTCCACGCGCTCCTCCCTGGCGGCCGGGCTCCAGACGGCGCTCGAGCGCATCGGTCTCGCGGTGGTCGTGCCGGACCACGAATGACTGGGGGTTGTGTGGGTGATACGAGCATCGTCGTGGTGAAGATCCGGCAGGTCCTCATGGTGACCATGCCCCCCGACGCAGACGACTCCGTGATCGCGTCGCTGCAGGGCAAGGTCCTCGCGAGCATGGAACGAAGCCAGGCGACGGCGTTGATCCTCGACATCTCCGCCGTCGAGACCCTGGACTCGTTCTTCGCCCGCACCATCTCCGAGACGGCCCAGATGGTCACCTTGATGGGAGGGCGCACCGTCATTGCCGGCATGCAGCCGGCGGTGGCGATTACGGCGACGCAGTTGGGCCTCACCCTGAGACAGGTGGAGACGGCGCTGAACGTGGACGGTGCGCTCGACCTGATCGAGTTCGGGAAGGTCCAAAGGAAACGGCGATGAGCGCGACCGAGGACCGGGTCGTTCCGATACACACGGAGGGCGACATCGTCCTCGCCCGCAGGACCGTGCGCGAGGCGGCCAGCTCGATGGGGTTTGGCACCACCGACACGACGCGGATCGTGACGGCAGCGTCGGAGCTGGCGCGGAACATCGTCAAGTACGCCGGCGACGGGACGATGTCTCTCAGGGCGCTGGAGCGCGACCGGGCGGTCGGCCTGGAACTGGAGTTCTCGGATCGCGGCCCGGGAATCGCCGACATCGGGCAGGCGATGGCCGAGGGGTTCAGCACGACCGGCGGCCTGGGCATGGGGTTGCCTGGCGCACGGAAACTGATGGACGACCTCCAGATCCAGTCGACCCTCGGGCGGGGCACGCGCATCGTGATCACGAAGTGGCGGCGGGCGTGACCGGTGATCGCGCGCCGGTCGCCCTCCACGTCGGCCACGCGGGCGACGTCATCCTGGCCCAGCGGGCCGCGCGGGAATACGCTGGACACATCGGCTTCAGCGACGGCGAGTGCGAACAGATCGTGCTGGCGATCACCGAACTGGCCGCGAACCTCGTCAGGCATGCCGGTGGCGGGACGCTGCGGCTGTCCACGTTGACCGCCGCAGATCGACGTGGGATCCTCGTCGAAACCGAAGACCGGGGTCCTGGGATTGTCCGTCCCGACCAGGCCCTGGCGGACGGGTTCTCCACGGCGGGCGGCCTGGGGACCGGTCTGGGCACGGTCCATCGCATCATGGACGGGCTGGAGCTCGGCTCGCCTCCCGAGGGCGGCCTGAAGGTTTCGTGCTATCGCTGGATGCGCCCGTCCACGCAGGAGGTGTTTCCGCAGCGGCTCGTGTTCGGCGTCGCGACCCGTGCCCGACGCAACGACGTGCACAACGGCGACGCCTTCGTCCTGAAGCATTGGGCAGACGGCGCGCTGGCGGGTGTGATCGACGGGCTTGGACACGGCGTGGAGGCGGAGCGCGCGGCTCAAGCCGCGCGGGCCTATGTCGAGGATCATTTCGATCTGCCGATCGCCAGCCTGTTCAGGGGCGTCGGGCAAGTCTGTCGGCGGACGCGGGGCGTCGTGATGGGGCTGGCCCGGTTCCACCTGGAGGCCAGGGTCCACGTCGCGAGCGTCGGCAACGTCGAGGTGCGGCTTCTCGGCGGCCCGCAGAGGCCCAACCTGGTCGTTCGCCGCGGGATACTGGGCGTGAACGCGCCGGCTCCCGTCGTGACCACGCACGACTGGACGCAGGAGAGCACGCTGGTGTTGCACTCGGACGGCCTCCACTCCCACTGGAGCATGAACACGCTGCCCGGCGTCCCCTGGGCGGCGCCCGCCGAAGCGGCCCAGGCCCTCCTCCGGGCCCAGGGGAAAGACGATGACGATGCGACGGTGTTGGTGGTGAGGAGCGCATAGATGAGCGACCCCGCGCCTTCCTCGCCGCCCGCCGATCCCCAGGCAGCCATTCAGCTGCTGCAGGCCGAACTGGCCGAGACGAACCGCGAGATGCTCCTGCTGACCCTGGAGCTGGATGCGAGGGTCGAGGCGCGAACGGCGGAGCTGCAGATCGCTCACCAGCAGCTGGAGAAGACCAACGCCGAACTCCTGAAGGTGGCGCTCGAACTCGAACGGCGCGTCGAAGAACGCACCCAGGAGGTCCGCGAGAGCGAGGATCGCTTTCGGAGCATGGCGGACGGGGCACCGGTCATCATCTGGGTGACGGACGCCGAGGGCGGCACGCGATTCGTCAACCGGGCCTATCGCGAGTTCTTCGGCGTGCCGCTCGAGAAGGTGGAAGGCGGCAAGTGGCAGCCGCTCGTGCACCCGGAGGATGCCGGGGCGTACATCGGCGCGTTCATGGGTGCCGTGCGCGGACAGGTTCCCTTCCAGGGGGAGACGCGGACCTGCAGGGCCGACGGCGAGTGGCGGTGGATGGCGTCGTACGCCGAACCGCGCTTCTCTGCCGCCGGGGTGTTTCTCGGTCATGCCGGCATCAGCATGGACGTCACCGATCGCAAGCTCGCCGAGGCGGCCCTGCGCGAGGCGGACGACCGCAAGAACGACTTCATCGCGATCCTGTCCCACGAACTCCGCAACCCGCTCGCGCCCATCCGGTACGCCCTGCCGCTCCTGAAGCGGGAGCCGCTCGGCGAGCAGGCGGGCCGGGCGGTTGCGGTCATCGAGCGGCAGCTCGATCACATGGCGCGGCTCGTGGACGATCTGCTCGATATCTCCCGCATCACGCGCGGCAAGATCGACCTGCGGCGCGAGGTCGTGCCGCTCGGCACTCTCGTGACCGCGGCCATCGAGGCGGCCTCCCCCGCCATCGCGGCCGCGCGGCACCACCTCCAGGCGACCGTGGCCGAGGAGCCGGTCTGGGTGGACGCCGATCCCGCGCGGATCGCGCAGGTCATCACCAACCTGCTGAACAACAGCGCGACATACACGCCACGCGGCGGGCAGATCTCGATCGAGGCGGGGCGCGACGGCGGGCAGGCCGTCATCCGCGTCCGCGACAACGGCATGGGCATCCCGAACGAGTCGCTCGCGACCGTTTTCGAGATGTTCCGCCAGATCGACCGTCCGGGCCGGTCGCGGGGCGGACTCGGCATCGGGCTGGCCCTCTCGCGGCAGCTGGTCGAGATGCACGGCGGCACCATCCAGGCGTTCAGCGCCGGGTCCGGACACGGGGCCGAGTTCGTGGTCCGACTCCCGATCGCTCCGGGCGGCAGGCCGTTCGAGGACGACGAGGCGCGCGCGACGCCGCTCGCCGGCCGGCGGCTGAAGGTGCTCGTCGTCGACGACAACGCGGACCTGGTGGAGATGCTGACGGCCGTCGTCACGGCGCTGGGACATGACGTGCGGAAGGCGCTCGATGGGCAGAGCGCGCTGTCGGCGGCGCTGTCGTTCAGGCCCGACGTCGTGCTGCTCGACCTCGGCCTGCCGATGATGGGCGGCATCCAGGTGGCGCGCGAGCTGCGCCGGCGGCCGGAAACCGCAGCCGTCCGGCTGGTGGCGCTCACCGGCTGGGGCCAGACGGAGGACCGGCGCGAGACGACCGAAGCCGGCTTCGACTACCATCTGACGAAGCCGACCGACCCCGAGCTCCTGGAGCGGTTGCTGCTGCAGTTCGCGACCGAACCTTGAACAGCAGCCCTGGCGCGCCCGCCAGCGAACGCTGCGCAGGGGGTGTTGTCGTAGCGGCCACCGCCCCGGTCCCGGTTGAGTTCCCGGTCTTCCCAGTCGAGGCACCTATGAAGTCTTGCGTGTGCGTGCTCCTCTCCGTTCTCGCCCTTTGCGCCGTCGGCGCGACACCGGCCGTCGGCGCCGACCGTGTCAAGACGGCGAATGGCATCGTCGAATCCACCGTGCCCCCCAGCGAGGGCGTGCGCAGCTTCAAGGGGATTCCGTTCGCCCAGCCGCCCGTCGGCGACCTGCGGTGGCGCGAACCGCAGCCGGTGAAGAACTGGAGTGGCGCGCGCAGTGCCGACAAGTTCGGCCCCACCTGCGTGCAGCGGACGTCCGCCACGTCGGACTACTGGTTCCGCGGCGACGGGATGAGCGAAGACTGCCTGTACCTGAACGTCTGGACGCCGGCAAAGTCGGGCAGCGAGAAGCTTCCGGTGCTCGTGTACATCTTCGGCGGCGGGTTCCAGAACGGCGACGGATCGGAGCCGCGCTACGATGGCGAGCGGATGGCCCGCCAGGGCATGGTCGCGGTGTCGTTGAACTACCGCACGAACATCTTCGGCTTCTTCGTGCACCCGGAGCTGACCAAGGAGTCGCCGCACCACGCCTCCGGCAACTACGGCCTCCTCGACCAGGTGGCCGCCCTGCAGTGGGTGCAGAAGAACATCGCCGCGTTCGGCGGAGACCCGAAGCGGGTGACGATCGCGGGCGAATCGGCCGGGTCGATTTCGGTCAGCGCGCTGATGGCGTCTCCGCTGTCCAGGGGCCTGATTGCCGGCGCCATCTGTGAGAGCGGCGCGGCGATTGCGAGCCTGCCTCCTCGACCCCTCGCCGAAGCGGAAGAGAACGGCGTGAAGTTCGCGGCGGCCGCCGGGGCGGAGTCGCTCGCCGCGCTTCGCAAGATGACCCCGCAACAGCTCCAGGACGCCGCCGCCAAGGCCCAGGGCGTGCGCTTCAGCACGGCGATGGACGGGTACTTCCTGTCGAAGACGCTGCCGGAGATCGCGCTCGCCGCCGAGCAGGCCAAGGTTCCGCTGCTGGCGGGGTCGAACACCCAGGAGCAGGCGGCGCGCTCGGTGCTGGCCGATGGCGAGCCCACGCCAGAGACGCTCGCGGCCGCGATCACGAAGTTCTACGGCGACAAGGCCGGACCGGTGCTGAAGGCGTATGCCGCCAGCACCACGGATGAAGTGTTCGAAGCCGCCACGCACCTGGCCAGCGCCCGCTTCATTTCCTACGGCACGTGGAAATGGACCGAGCTGCACATGACGACCGGCGGCAAGCCGGCCTACCGCTACCTCTATGCCAGGGTGCGTCCCGCGTATCTCGGGATGCCGGGACAGCCCGCCCCGGCGGCTCCGGCGCCGGGACGAGGCGGCGCCGCCCAAGGCCAGGCCGCGCAACAGCCGCAGGCTCCTCGCGGCGCCGGGCATGCCGCCGAGATCCAGTACGCGATGGGCAACCTGGATCTCGACAAGCGTTACGCCTGGACGCCGGACGACTTCCAGGTCTCGAAGACCATGCAGGGGTACTTCGTCAACTTCATCAAGACCGGCAACCCCAATGGTCCGGGCCTGCCGGACTGGCCCGCGTACCGGCCCGAGACCAACTACCAGCGCATGCGGATCGACGTGACGTCGCAGGCCGAACCCGAAGCCCACCGTGACCGATACCTGGCGCTCGATGCCGTGATCGTGCAGTAGAGCGGGTCGCACGCGGGCGCGGCGTAGCAGCGGCGGGGCGCGACATCCTCCACACTCTGCGCCGCGCTCGCTGCCGCCTCGCGTTCATCCAATCCCAAAGCTCCTGCGGATCCTGCACATCCTCGGCCGGATGGAGTGCCGGGAGGAACCACTGAGCGCACAGAGAGCACCAAGGGCAGACCCGCACACGTCGCACGTGAGGTCCGGTGACCGTGGGCATCGGCGCCGCGGGCGAAGCCCGTGGCGCGAGGGCGGCCGGGCGGCGCCGCCCCGCCGCCCCTCCCGGCTCGCCCACCGGGGGCGTGGGAGCCGGTGGCCGAGCCGCGATGCCGTCGGGCGTGACAGCCTCTGTGTGCTCCGAGGACTCCTCTGTGGTTGAAACCGTCGAACGAGTCATGCCGCGTGTGATCAATCCTGAGCCACAGCTCGATTGCATTGTCGACCGAGCGTCGGGTTGAGATTCAGGGACCGAACGGCGTGGCGCCGTCCCCGAGTCACGCGCCCGTTCGGTAGGCGAGCGCGTCGGACGGGCACGACAGGACGCACCGCTGACAGAGGATGCAGTCGCCGCCGCCGATCCGCCCGCCGAGCCGGGCGCGGCCCGAAACGTCGATGTCCATCGGGCACACCGTGGAGCAGGTGCCGCAGCCGGTGCAGCGCGCCGCGCGGGCGCGTATCGCGAGCAGCGAGTGGGCGCTCGTCCAGCGCAGGACCTGCCCGGTCGGACAGAGGTACTTGCAGAACGCCCGGCGGTCGCGGAGCGCGAAGGCGAACCCCAGCGCGAGCGCGTAGTAGACCGCCACCCCGGTGGTGACGGGTACCAGGCTGGCGGAGTGGACCGCGCCGGTCCCGAAGGCGGCATAGACGGCCACTGCCACGGCTGCGCCGAGACCGGCCATGGGCAGCCGGCGCCACCAGCGACCGCGCCGCCGGCCGGTCCCTTCGCCGACGGGCAGGTGCTCGAGCACCATCGCGCGCCAGCATCCCCACCCACACAACAGGCGGCCGAACACCAGCGGGCCGACGATCGTCGTCACGACCGTGTGGCCGACCGCTGCGCTCACGGTGCCGAGGAAGAGCGACGACAGGAAGCTCTCGAGGTCGAGCCCGGTTCGCTCGGCGAACGCAAACACCAGGATGGACGCACCGCCCGTCGCCAGCACCGCCTGCCGCCAAACCTGCTTCCGTGCCGAAGGCGCCGAGGCGTATGCCGCCAGGCAGGGGCCGAGCGAGACGCCGAGGCCGAAGAGCGACACGGCAAGCCCCGGTTTCCCGCCAGCGCGCCAGACCGCGATTGACGACGCCCACGCGAGCGGAGCCGTCAGGGCGGCGAGGGCGAGCACGCGTGGGTCAGCGGTCCTCCCGGCCATGCTGCGGCCCATCTTAACTCCGCGGCGACGGCGCCGCCGACGTCCTTGGCCGCCGCGCCTGTCGGCCACCGGGCGAGAAGCGTTTCGGGCGCGGCGCGCCAGCCGGTTGCTCGGCCAAACATCTCGTCGAAGGCGTGCGGACGATCAGGACGACCAGGATCTCTACCGTCGCCGGCCATCGTTCGGTATGCTGAGTCCGACAAGGTGCCGCACAGCCTTTTCCGCAGGGCAGGCGACAGACCGGCAGCCACTCCCCGGAGCGTGTATGACTCGACGTACCGCGTGTTTCAGGTTTGCGCTCGCGCTCGCCGTCGCGTTTCTGACTCCGCTGTCGGCGCAGCGGGCGCCGATCCCGCAGCGGCTCGTTTTCGTGCCGTATCACGCGAACGGCGTCTACAGCGTCGGCGAAACCGTCGGGTGGACGGTGACGCCTGTTGCGACGCCACCTGCCTACACCTACAAGTGGACCATTCGCCGCAACAACGCGGTGGTGCTCAAGGAAGGCAGGCTCGACCTGTCGCGCGGCAAGGACACGATCGAGATTGTCGGGGACCAGCCCGAGATGATCTACGTCGCGGTCGAGGCGTACTCGGAGGCGGCACCCGCGGCTGCGGCCCAGGCCCCCGACCCCCCGCGCTTCGAAGGCGGCAACGCCGGGCGCAATACCGGCTTCTACGCCGTCGGCGCGGCGGTGGCCCCGACGAAGATCGGACTCTCAACACCTCGCCCGGCGGACTTCGACGCGTTCTGGGACAGCAAGCTCGCCGCTCAGGCCAAGGTCCCGCTCAACGCGGTGCTGACGCCGGTGGAGACCGACGTGCCGGGCGTGGAGATGGGCGCCTTCCAGCTCGACGCGCTCGGATCCAGGGTCCACGGCTACGTGGCGAAACCCGCGAGAGAGGGAAGGTTCCCGGCAGTCATCCAGCTGCAGTACGCGGGCGTTTACGCGCTGAACGCCGGCGCCGTTGCCCGGCGCGCCGCCGAAGGCTGGCTGGTCGTCAACGTGGATTCGCACGACAAGCTGCCGTCCGATCCTTCCGGCAACGTGCCGCGCGCCTACCAGGCCGTCGGCAATACCGATCGCGAGACCTCGTATTTCCTGAACATGTACCTGCGCGACTCGCGCGCGCTGGACTACCTGGTGACGCGGCCCGACTGGGACGGGACGACGATCGTCCTCACGGGGGGCAGCATGGGCGGCCAGCAGAGCCTTGCGCTCGCCGGCCTGCGGCCCGACAGGATTAGTGCGGTGCTCGTGTGCGTGCCTGCCGGCGCCGACACGAACGGCGATCTCCACGGCCGCAAGGCGGGCTACCCGAACTGGCCTTCGGACAAGCCGGAGGTGATGACGACGGCGCTCTACTTCGACACCGTCAGTTTCGCCCCGCGCATCAAGGCGCCCGTGTTCGCGGGCATGGGGTTCATCGACACCATTTCGCCGCCCGCCGGCGTCTGGACGATGATCAACCAGATCCCAGGGCCGGTGGAAGCGCTGCCGATGGTCGAATCGGAGCACGACAACCTGACGCCGGAAGAGGCACGCCCGTGCACTGCGCGCACGAACGAGATCCTCGACGGGATCGTCCACGGGCAACGATTCGCGCCGAGCCCGCTCAAGTGAGTGCCCGAGCGACGCCGCGTCGACGTCCTCGGTGGCCAAACCTCGGCCTGCCGAGAGCGGCAGCGATGCTCGCCCGGCGCTCGGCCGGCGCTTGCGGGTGCGTCACGCGCCCGTTATCCTCATGGCATGTTCCGCAGCGTGTGCGAAGGCACCGGCACCAGCGCCGATCGGCAGCACTACCTCGGGCGTCAGCGCATCACCGGCGACTTCCACGGCCAGGCGCCGATGTTGTGGTGCGCTTCGGCCCTGCTGCGATAACGCCGCAGGCGCCGATTCCTGGGCCGAAAGAGCGGCGGGCGCCGGATGGCGCCCGCCCGGATGACGCGTGAAGGGCCAACAGGGGAGGGTCAGCGCGTTCACTTCGCGTTGGCGGCCAGCTTCTCCGTTTCCGCGACGCCGTTGCGGCCTTCCGGCAGGTTCGCGAAACCGCCGATGACGCTTCCTTTGCGGAACAGGCACACTCCGTTCAGGTACTTGTCGTTGGCCGTGAACGCCTCGTCGGCGATCTTGACCGGCGAGGTTTGCCCGAAGCGCGCCGCCAGCTTCGCGAAGACCTGGGCCGCCGCTTCCGGCGAGGATTCGCGTACCAGGAACGCCTTGCCGGCCTGGTACTGTGCGACGTAGCCGCTCTTCAGCAGCCGCAGTCCGAGGACGCTCTCCGGCACCAGCCGGATCGAATCGGCCACCAGGTTCTCGGTCGGGAACCATCCGAACGCGTCGGGGAGCGTCGTCCGCCCCTGGATGTTCTTGTCGATGATGGAAAGGAAAGCCCTCAAGGTCGCCGAATGATCCTTTTCCGGGTTGGCAGAGATCTCCACGTAGTACTTGTCTTTGACGAAGAACCCTTTCCTCTGCGTCACCTGGCCGGTCACGCCGATCTTCTCGGTCGGCAGCTGCGGATCGCGGGTGGAGGTGAACATGCCGTACGCGAACTCGGTGTTCTCGAACTCCGAGATGTCGATGTTGAGGGTTGATTCGCCCGACTGGCAGGTGATCCCCTTCATGCCGACGAAATGGTAGAGGATATACCCCTCTGCGTTCCCGTCCATGTACTCGAACAGGTTGTCGGCGTCGAAGCTGCGGGCCGCACCCTGCTGGGTCCAGCCCTGCACGGCCGTGCACGGGGGCATCTGGGCCATTGCCGGACCGGCGACCAACAGGGCGAGCACGACGAACGCAACCTTCTTCATGCGAAGAGCTCCTGGGCCCGCTGCATCCGTTCGACAACGCGCACGCCGTTCGGGCACTGGATCGTGCAGCTGGCGCAGTCCGAGCAGCGCACCGACTGGAGTTCCATCGGCAGCGACCGGAAGCTCTCGCGCGCCAGCTGGAACTGCCCGTAGCCTTCGGCGTAGCTGACGAAACGAACCACGTCCGACACCGGCAGCCCCTTCGGGCACTGGCCCGTGCAGGTGCCGCACGTGCGGCAATAGAGCGGGCTGATGTGCTCGAGCTGCGCCATCAGGATCTTCTGGTCCGAATCGGAGAACGGGACCGACATGGCCTTCAGGTTCTCCTCCAGCTGCTCGTTGTCCGTGATGCTGGGAATGGTCGTGCCGACGTTCTTGTTCCTGAGCACCCATTTCAGAGCGGCCAGCATGGCGCCATCCCGCTTCAGGATTTCGGCCTGCTTTTCGGCCTGCTTGTCGCCCGGCTTCGGCGCGCGGCGGAACCCGCCCGCCATCACCTTCATCGCGACGATTCCGATGCCCTGCTTCGCCGCGGAGGCGATGACCTCGTCCATCTTCGGGTCCATCGTGAAGTTGTAGGACGTCAGGATCACGTCGAAATGGGGCATCTTCTGGATCACGGCCGGGAAGAGTTCCGGCTGCCCGGAGTGCGTGCTCACGCCGACGAACCGGGTCTTGCCGGCCTTCTTGGCAATCTGCTGCGCTTCCAGGAGTTCGTCCTTCAGGTCTTCCGGCTTGCCCTTGCCGTGCAGATACCAGATGTCCACGTGGTCGGTCCCGAGTTCCGTGAGGCTCGTGTCGATGTGCTTGAGCGCCTCCTCTTTGGTGGTCGCGCCCGTCTTCGTGGACAGGGTGATGCTGTTGCGCTTCGCCTTGAGCGCGGCCCCGACCATCCTCTCGTTGTTCCCGTTCTGATAGCTCCGCGCGGAATCGAAATAGGTGATGCCGATGTCCGCCGCCCTCTCGATCACGCTCTGGTCCGACGTGATCATGCAGCCGAAGCCGACGCTCGTCACCTTCAGTCCCGTCTTGCCGAGCACGCGATAGCTGAATCCGACCGAACTGGCCGGCGGCTTGGGAGCCTGCGGCACCTGGCCGATGGACGACGCGAAGGCGGCGGTCGGGAGCGCGAGCCCGGCCGCTGCCAGGAAGTCCCGGCGTGACGACGTGTTCTTCATATGCCTCCCTGTGAACGTGTCAGTGGTTCGACTTCGGTCCCGTGCTCCTGCGCTCCCCGAGACGTCGTGAACGGCCGAATTCGTGACGATCGAGTCGAGGTTTCTCGACGCCCAAACAAGAGGCCGCAGTTCCGAGTCGTGGGACCGTGGGGCGGGCCTTCAGGCCCGCCGATCGCGGGGCTGAAGCCCCGCGCCACAGACACAGCCGACTCTGAATCGCGGCCTCTCTTCTAGGCGATGTCCATCGGGTAGTGCTCGAAGATGGGCCGGTTCCAACCGAGGTTGGGCGGCATCTCCTCCATCGGCCCGCGCCACTTCAACATCAGCTCGATGTCGGAGTGCAGGCGGTACTTCTTCTGCACCGACGCGATCGACACGCCGCGGACGTCGATCTTGGAGAGGTCCGCCTGTCCCAGTCCGACGTCGCCGCTGTACTTCAGCCACCCCAGCCAGCTGGCATCCACGCCCATGCATTCCGCGCCCACGCGGTCGGCCGCGACGTAGTCGGTCGAGGCGATGGCCAGACGCGACGCGACGGGGGTCCCGGAACCGGGCCCGTTGCCCTCCATGCCCTCGAAGCCGTCGATGATGGTGGCGTCCCAGTTCGGCTGCAGCCGCTGCGCGGTCACGAACATGTTGTACATGCTCTGGCGGATGCCGACGTGATACCGGCGCTTGTCGCTCCACCGGGTCGTTTCCTTGGGCGCCTGGTGCAGCGGCGCGCCCAGGATCATGTTCTTCATCGAGAGCGTGACGACGGCGATGTTGTGCGTCTTCATGCAGGCGGCCCCGAAGATGAAGGCGTCGGGGTCGACCAGCCGCGCGGCCAGGCGCACCGGGGCGACGTGAATGTCGTAGTCGATCAGCGGCAGGAGCACGTACTTGGCTTCCTCGTTGAAGTCGAGGAGGCTGACGTTCTTGTACTCCTTGGTCAGAGGGGGGTACTTGAAGTTGTCGAATCCCTGCATCGTGTTGCCCGCGGAGGACTCCGCGATCATCACGGGTCCTTTGAAGCGGGGCGCGAGGTAGTCGAGCATGCCGCGCAGGGCGTCGGCGTGGCTGGCTCCCAGCTGGTTGGTCGTCGTCACGTTGTTGACCTTGATGACGACGTATTTCTTCCGTTTCAGCTTCGGCTTGATCTGCTCGTCGATCGCCAGCAGGGCCTCGTAGACGTTCTTGCGGCGGTCGTCGCCGTGGACGAGCGCGACGGTCGAACGCGTCTGGAGGGCCGGGAACGGCTCGGGATTGCCTCCAAGGCTGCGATTCCCGCCGGCTCTCGGGGCGGCGGGCGCGGGCGCCTGCGGCTGCTGCGCCCAGGCGTACCGGCTGCCCAGCATCGCTCCCGCGGCCGCTCCCGCCAGATGAAACAAACCCCTGCGTGAAAGAGACGAAGACATCTTGGTTCTCCTTGGGTGGAAGGCGGTGCGAACTACTTATAATGGCCGAAACCGCTCGTGTCAACAAATCCGGGCCGTCGGCCCGACCAGCTCAGCGGCCGGCTTTCCACGCCTCCATCCGCTTCTGCACGCGCGTCCACCAGTGGAGGCGGCGCAGCATCGCCCGTTTCTCGTGCTGGTGGGCCTGCATGCGGCGAAGGATCCGGTCGAGCAGGTCCACCGCGTCGAGGATGTGCGGCCCCTTGTTCAGCGCCACGTCGGGACCAGGAGCAGGGACAGAACGGCCGCCGCCACCCATGGGATGGCGAGCAGCAGGGGGGCGTTGCCCTCGCCGCCCTCACCGGCCCGGCTGAGCCCCGGCGTCCCGCCCAGCGCCCATACCGCGCTGAGAACCGGGTAGGGCAGCGCCAGGACGAACGCGGCGTAGCCGTACCAGGTCGCTGGACGGGTGGATGCGGGGGCGGCGGGGCGCGCCAGGGCGAGATGCGCGAGGATCGCTCCTCTCTTGCCCCCGGCGTGACGGCGAACGCGGCGTGACGGCGAACACGTGTGCTGGTGCGCCGAAGCTCACTCGCACCGCAGTGCGACGATCGGATCCACGCGGGTGGCGCGCCAGGCGGGGATGCAGCTGGCGATCACCGTGACCAGGAGGAGCATCAGCGACACGGCGGCGAACGTCGCCGGATCGGCGGCGGTCACGCCGAACAGCAGCCCCGTCATGGCGCGCGTGGCGGCCAGCGCCCCGGCGCCCCCGATCGCGATGCCGACGACCGCCAGGCGCACGGCGCCGCCGAGGACCATGACGAGCACGCGGCGACGGTCCGCGCCGAGCGCCTGCCGCACGCCGATCTCGTGGACGCTCTGGGACACCGCGTAGGACATCACCCCGTAGATCCCCACAGCCGCCAGCACGAGCGCCAGCCCGGCGAACATGGCCAGCACCAGGCGCGTGAACCGCCGCGCCCCAAGCGAGTCGTCGATCACGCCCTCCATGCTCTGCTCGCCGAACATCACCATCTGGCCGCTGACCCGGTTGACCGCACGCCGGAGGGGCTGCGCGGGCGCGTACGGATCGCCGGCGGTGCGCACCACGTACCCGCTGCCGGTCGACAGCAGATCCATGACGCTGTCCGGAAACTGGCGGAATGGAACGTACATCTGCGACCGGACGTTGGAGGCCGCATCGGTGTCCAGGCCCCACTGTTTGATGTGGCCGACGACCCCGACGATCTCGCACTGCATGGGCAGCAGTTCGAACCTGACACGCTGGCCGAGCGGGTCCTGGGCCGGGAACGCCTTGCGGGCGAACTCCTCGTCGACGTCGATCGCACAGCCGGTGTTCTCGTTGTCCTGGGCGTTCAGCAGGCGGCCGCGGATCAGCGGGATCCGCATGACGCTGAAGTACTCGGGTTCGACACCGTAGAAGAGCGCCTTGTCCATCTGGCTCTGCTCGGCCGGCTTGGGACGGCCTTCGACCCAGTACGGGAGCGAAGAGTCGGAGTTCATCGGGATGCTCCCGGCCAGGATGCTCGCCGCGGAGACACCTGGAACCGACCGCATCTGCCGGCTGGTCTCTGCGAAACCGTTCCGGATGGCGGCGGGCGTGCCGTGCAGGGCGGGCGAGCCCGCGACGCCGAACACGAGGACGTTGTGAGGGTCGAAACCCGGATCGACGCTCCCCAAGCGCCACATCGTGCGGACCATGAGGCCCGCCGAGGCGGCCAGCACCAGGGCCAGGGCCACCTCCACCACCACCAGGGCGCGCTGCAGTCCATGCCGACTGCTCGAGCCTCGGGCGCCTTCCTTCAGCGCCTCGTTCATGTCCGACCGCGCGGCTTGAAGGGCGGGGGCGGCGCCGAATGCCAGGCTGGCGACGAGCGAGACCAGGGCCGTGAAGGCCAGCACGGTACCGTCGAGGCGGATCGTGTTGCCCCGCGGGAGGACGTCTAGCCCGGAAACGAAGACCGCGTTGACGGTGACCGCGACCACCAGCCCGAGGGCGCCGCCAGCCAGCGCCAGGATCAGCCCCTCGGCCAGCAGCTGCCGGACGAGGCGGGACGGGCCGGCGCCGAGCGCGCCGCGGAGCGCGAACTCGCGGCGGCGCGCGGCCGAACGCGCCAGGAGCAGGTTGGCGACGTTGGCGCAGGCAATCAGCAGCACGAAGCCGACACCGGCCAGCAGCACCAGCAGCGGCGTGCGGACGTCGCCGACCAGGTCCTCGCGGAGCGAGAGGGAGAAGATGCCCTGGTCCTTGTTCTCCTTGGGATACTCGCGCGCAAGGCCCGCGGCAACGGCGTCCAGTTCCGACTGCGCCTGCCGTGGCGTGACACCCGGCCTCAGCCGTCCGACAACCCGCATGCCCATCGAGACGCCGCGGTCCCAGAACAACGGTTCCGACCACTGCCCGACGGGCAGGATCACCGACACCCGCCGAAAGACCACGTCGTCGGGCGGCACGACCCCCGTGATGGTGTAGGCACGGCCGTTGAGGGTGATGCGGCTGCCGACAACGGAGGGGTCGCCGCCAAATCGCGTCTTCCACAGCGCCGACGTGACGACAGCAACCGGCGCCGCGCCCGGCCGGTCCTCCTCGTCGGTGAACGTGCGCCCGATGACCGGACGGATGCCGAGCACCGCGAACATCCTCGCCGAGGCCATTACGCCCAGCAGGCGCTCCGGGTTGGCTTGCCCGGTCAGGTTGAAGTTGTCGGTGCGATAGGCAGCCATCTCCTGGAAGGAACGGCTTCGCCGCTGCCAGTCGAGGAAGTTCGGGTACGACACCGACGCCCGATTGAATTCGGGCACCCTGGCGTAGAGCTTCAACAAGCGCTCCGGTTCGGGGTACGGAACGGGGCGCAGCAGCACCGCGTTGACGATGCCGAACATCGCCGTATTGGCGCCGACGCCCAGTGCCAAAGCGATCACCGCCACGGCCGTGAATCCCGGCGACTTCAGCAGCGTCCGGATGCCGTAGCGCACGTCTTGCAGCAGGTCTCCCATGGCCCCTCGACTCTCCGGCGCGCGTCAGCCCACGGCGACGCGTCGCGAAATTGCCCTTTTCAGCTCGGGATCGGGTGGTGGCGTCGATCGCCGCACCTTTACGGGATTAGACGGCGTGCCGTGCGCCGGTGTTCTTAGCGGCCGAAACGGGCCTTCGCTGGACGAGCACGGCCGCGTCCTCGCGCAACTCGGTACCCGTCGTCCCGCCAGTGCTTCGGGACCGCCTGGTCTTGCGCAGGACGATGATGCGCAGCACTGCGACGCCTACCGCGTCCGCTGCTCCGCCTGGAGGACCCACCCCCCGCCCATCGCCTTGTAGATGTTGACCGTCGCGGCCAAGAGCGACGTGCGCAACTGCACCACGTTGAGCTCGGCCGGGAAGAGCTGCTGCTCGGCCTGCAGTACGGTCATGTAGGGCGCCACCCCGCCATCGAACTGGAGCCGGGCGAGCCTTCGGTACTCCCGGGACGCCGTGACGAGGCGTGCTTCCGCGGCCAACTGGTCGACGAGCTTCGCCCGGACGACCAGGGCGTCGTCGATGTCGGCAAAGGCGCTTTGGATCGCCGCCGCGTAGCCGAGTTCGGCGGCCTTCTGGGCAGCCTCGGCCTGCATGACCTGCGCCTTGACGGCCCCGGCCGTGAAGATCGGGCCGGTGATCGCCCCCTGGTAGCTCCAGGTGCCGGAGGGTCCGCTGAACAGCTTGGCGAGATCCATGCTCGCAATGCCCAGCGCGCCAGTGATGGAGATGGTCGGAAAGTAGAGCGCCTTGGCGGCTCCGATCTGGGCGTTCGCGGCAACGAGCTGCTGCTCGGCCTGGAGAATGTCCGGCCGCCGCTCGAGCACCTGCGACGGGATGCCGGCGGGAACGTCCGGCATCGCGAGATCCCCGGTCGTCTTGCCGCGCTGGATTGGCCCGGGGTTACGCCCGAGGAGGACGGAGAGCGCGTTCTCGGTCTGGGCAATCTGCGACTCGATCTGCGGGATGGCGGCGGCGGCCGTCTCGGTACTGGGTTCGGGCCTGCTCCACCGTCATCTGCGATTGGACGCCGTACTTGAACTGCAGCTCGAAGAGCCTGACCGACTCGGCGTAGGTCTCCTTCGAGCGCGCGGCGATCACGAGTTGGTCGTCGAGTCCGCGGAGCTGGAGGTACGTGTTCGCCACCGAGGCGACGAGCGAGAGGACCACGCCGCGCCGCGCTTCTTCGCTGGCCAGCACCTGGGCCCGCGCCGACTCGGACAGGCGGCGGATCCGGCCCCAGAGATCGACCTCCCAGCTCGCGCCCGCGAGGGCGTCGTTCGCGTACACCGCGCCGACCTTCTCGGACTGGCGCTGGCCCGAGGCGGTTGCCCCGTAGCTGGCCTGGGGATAGAGCGAGGCGCGCGTCTGGGTCAGCACCGCGGCCGCCTTTTCGACGTTGGCGGCGGCGATCCTGACGTTCAGGTTGCGTGCCAGGGCCTCGTCTATCAGGCCGTCGAGCACCGGATCGTTGAACTGCGTCCACCACGCGGCGTTCGCGGTGTCCCGGGCATCTGCCACCTCGTATCGGTAAGCCGGCGGCATCTCGACCTCGGGGCGGCGGTAGTTCGGCCCCATCATGCATCCGGCGAGCGGGAGCGCGAGAACGAGCACGGCCAGGCGGCGCATCTCAGTGCCCTCCTTCCGGCGCGGCCAGCGCGTGCCTCGGCTCACCGCCCGGTGGCGGGGCAAGCCCCTTCTCTTTCCCCTTCTTCCTCTTCAGCCGCTCCGAGAGGCTCTCGAAGAGGTAGAAGAAGAGCGGCACGTACAGCATCGCGAGCGTCGTTTCGCCGAGCATGCCGCCGATGATCCCCGTGCCGATGGAGTGGCGCGAATTGGCGCCGACGCCCATCGCGACGGCCAGCGGCATCACGCCGAGAACGAACGCGAGCGAGGTCATGATGATCGGCCGCAGGCGCATTTCGCCCGCCTCGATCGTGGCGTCCATGAGCGAGCGCCCCTGGTGCCGCAGGTCCACGGCGAACGTCACCCGCAGCAGCGCGTTCTTGGCCCCCAGGCCGATGAGAACGAGAAGCCCGATCTGGAAATAGACGTCGTTCTCGAGACCCCTGATCCAGTTCAGGAGAAGCGCCCCGAGGATGCCGAACGGCACCGCCGTCATGACCGCGCCGGGCAGCGTCCACGACTCGTACTGCGCGGCCAGCACGAGGAACACGATGACGAGGCCGAAGGCAAACGCCGCGGTGGACGTGCCGCCCGACTGCTTCTCCTCGAAGGCAAGGCCCGACCACGCGAACGTGTAGCCAGCGGGCAGGACTTCCCGGGCCACTTCCTCGATCGCCTGGATCGCCTGGCCCGAGCTGTAGCCCGTGGCGGCCGAGCCGTTGATCTTCGCGGCGGGCAGTCCGTTGAAGTGCGGCAGGAGGTCGGGCCCCCTGACCCACGAGGTCTTGACCATGGCCGAGAGCGGCACCATCTGCCCCCCGCTCGACCTCGTGTAGAGGCGGGTGAGGTCGTCGGGGTTCTGCCGATACTTCGGGTCCGACTGGAGCACGACCCACCACACCCGGCTGAACTGGTTGTACTGGCTGGCGGTGAGCGAGCCGAACTGGGCCTGGATCGCGCTGTAGACGTCGGCGATCGGCACGCCGAGCAATGACGCCTTCTCGCGGTCCACCTCGGCCCTGAGCTGCACGGTGTTGGCGCGGAACGTCGTATTGAGCCCGGTGAGCTCGGCGCGCGCCTTCGCCTTGCTGAGGACGCGCTGGGTCAGGTCGTCGAGCCGGGCCGGATCCCCGCCGCCCGTGTCCTGGATCCAGAACTCGAAGCCGCCCGTCGTCCCGATGCCCGGGATCGCCGGCGGGGCCACGGGGATGACCAGGCCTTCCTTGATCTGGCGGCCCTTGTCGTAGACGTTCATCAGCACGGCCCTGGCGTTCTCGGCCTTGGCCTTCTCCACCGTGCCGTAGCGCTCGTCGTAGGGCTTCAGCGTCACGAACAGGGTGCCGGCGTTGGTCTTCAGGCCGCCGTCCAGCAGGCTGTAGCCGGTGAGTTGCGTGCGGTCGGCCACACCCGGCGTGCCGGCGAAGATCTCGTCGACCCTCGACGTGACCTCGTCCGCCCGGTCGAGGCTGGCCGCGTCCGGCATGATGACGGCGGTCATCACGTAGCCCTGGTCCTCGTTCGGCACGAAGCTCGTCGGCAGGGCCCCGAAGAAGTAGAAGATGAGGCCCACGAACCCGACGAGGAGGACGAACGCGATCGCCATCTTCCGGATGACCAGCACCACCATCCGGCCGAACGCCTGCGTCAGGCCGTCGAACATCCGGTTGAACCAGGCAAAGGGGCCGCGCTTCGGCGGGCTCATGTGCCGCAGCAGCACGCCGCACATGGCCGGCGTCAGGGTGAGCGCGACGAACCCGGAGATGGCAACCGAGATGGCGATGGTGATCGCGAACTGCTTGTAGAGCTGGCCCGTCGTGCCGGGCAGGAACGCGGCGGGGACGAAGATCGAGGCCATGACCAGCACGGTCGCGATGACCGGGCTCCACACCTCGTCCATGGCGCCGATCGTCGCCTCCTTCGTGGCCAGGTGCTTCTGGCTCATGTTCCGCTCGACGTTCTCCACCACTACGATCGCGTCGTCCACGACGATGCCGATGGCGAGCACGAGGCCGAAGAGCGTGAGCAGGTTGATCGAGAAGCCGAGCGCGAGCATGAAGGGGAACGTGCCGAGCAGGGCCACCACGACCGCGATCGAGCAGATGACGGTGGCCCGGAAGTTCTGCAGGAAGAGGTAGACGACCAGCACCACGAGGACGATCGCCTCGAACAGCGTGTGGACCACCTCGTCGATCGAGAGGCGCACGAACTCGGTGGTGTCGAGCGACACGCGATAGTCGAGGCCGTCGGGGAAGCTGGCCTTCATCCCCTCGAGGGCGGCATGCACCGCCTCGGAAACCTGGAGCGCGTTCGCGCCCGGCTGCTGATAGACGGCGATGAACGTGGCGGGCAGGCCGTTGAGCCGGCTGTTGATGACGTACTGCCGGAGCCCCACCTCGACGCGGGCCACGTCCTTCAGGCGGACGATCGCCCCCTCGCCCTGGCCGGCACGGAGAATGATGTTCTCGTAGCCCGACGGCTCCGTGGACGGCTGCTGCGTAATCACGGGGAAGGTCAGCTCCACGCGTCCCGCGGTGGGCTGCTGGCCAACCTGCCCCGCTCCGTAGAGGGCGTTCTGGCTCGACACCGCCTTCTGGATGTCGCTGGTGGTGATCCCGAGCGACGCCATGCGATCGGGGTTCATCCAGATCCGCATGGCCTGGTCGGGGATGCCCATGATCGAGGCCTGGCCGGCACCGGGCACCCGCTTGAGCGCGTCGAGGACGTAGACGTTCGCGTAGTTGGCGATGTACTCGCTGCTGTAGCGCTTCTCCTTCGAGTAGATGCCGATCAGCATCATGATCGACGAGGACTTCTTCTGCACCGAGACGCCCTGCTGCACGACGGCCGACGGCAGCTGGGGCACCGCGAGGTTGACGCGGTTCTGCACCTGCACCTGCGCGACGTCGGGATCGGTGTCGAGGGTGAAGTAGACGGTGAGCGTCAGCATGCCGGTGGACGAGCTCGTCGACGACATGTAGAGCATGTTGTCGACGCCGTTGATCTGCGCCTCGATCGGGGCGGCCACCGAGTCGGCGAGCGTTTTCGAGTCGGCGCCCGGGTAGATGGCGCTGACGGTGACCTGGACGGGAGTGATCGAGGGGTACTGCTCGACCGGCAGCACGCTCATCGCCACGCCGCCCGCCAGGCACAGGATGATCGAGACGACCGCGGCGAAGATGGGCCGCTCGATGAAGAACCTCGAGAACATGGCTCTACACCCTCCAGCGCTCTCGTTCGCGCGCGCTCATTCGCCCGCCTTCCGACCAGTTGCGGGCTTCGCCACCACCGCCACACCGGCGTGGAGGGCAAGGCTCCCGTCCACGATCACCTGGTCCCCGGGGCGCAGGCCTTCCGAGACGAACCAGTCGTTCCCCTGCCACTTGCCGACCTGCACGGGCCTCGGCCGCGCCTTGCCGTCCCCGTCCACGACCCACACGAAATGCCCCTCCGAGCCCTGCTGCACGGCCCGCTGAGGAAGGAGGATGGCGCCGGGGCGGACGGCCCCGGTCAGGCGGACGCGCACGTAGGCGTTGGGCCGCAGCGTCCCGTCCGGGTTGTCGACGCTGGCCCGAATCATGAACGTCCCGGTCTGCGCGTTGAACGACGGCGACGCAAACGTGATTCGGCCCTTGTGCGGGAACAGCGATCCGTCCACGAGCAGGACCTCGACGACGTAGCTGCCGTCCGCGGGCGGGCGCACCCCGCCGCTCGTCACCTGCTCGGTGAAGGCCTGCATTTCGTTTTCGGAGATGCTGAAATTCACCCACATGGGCGAGAGCACGGCCACCGTGGTCAGCAGGCTGTTCTGCGGGCTGATGTAGGTCCCGTCCTGCTGCTGGGCGGCCCCGCTGATCCCGGTGACCGGTGAGAGGATCGTGCAGTAGGACAGGCTGAGCTTCGCCGTCTCGAGCCGGGCTTTCGCCTCTTCGACCGCCGCTGCCGTGGCCAGGTACTGGCCGTTGGCGTCGTCCAGGTCCTTCTGCGAGAGCGCGTTCTGTGCGGCCAGCGGCTTCGTGCGTTCGAGGTCGGCACGGGCCACCTCCAGGCCTGCCTGCTGCCGGGAGAGGGCCGCCGCCTGCGCAGCGACCTGGACCTCGAACGGCTTGACGTCCATCAGGAAGAGCACGTCGCCTTCCTTCACCAGGCTCCCCTCGGTGTAGACGCGTTTCTCGAGGAAGCCGCTCACGCGGGCCTGGATGTTGACCTGGCGCGAGCTCTGGGTCTGGGCCACGAACTCGAAGCTGACGGGCACGTCCCGCGCCGCGACGGTCAACGTGCTGACGTCGGGCGGTCTCGCCGCCTCCGCACCCGGCTTCGTGCCCTGCGATCCGCACCCGGCAACCGGGAGCAGGGCCAGGACGATGAGCAGCTGTCGCACGGCGGGCCTCCCGTTTCTTCCGCTCACGAACGCTCTCCCTTCACCATGGAACCGGGCCGTCTCTCGATGACGCGCAGCAGGTCGTCGGTGGTCCGCGCGTGCGAGGACTGCTCCGAGAAGACCACGGCCCGGTCTTCGAGCATGTCCACGCCGACCGGCAGGACGTGGGGGTGCTGTCTCCAGAGCGCGCCGGCACCGCCCGGTGGCGCCAGGAGTAGGGCGGCCAGTACCAACAGCAGGGCCGGGGAGGCCAGCATCGGCCAGATGTACGGCGAGTACTCGCAGGGCCCCGTCATGCCTTGGGACCAGTCAGAGGCCGCATTCGCAGGTTCTCATTCCACGTCGTGATCAGACGGGGGCTCTCGGACACGGCCCCGGGCGGGCTGCGGCCCCACGCAATTATCTCCTTGGCGATCGGTCAGTCAAGCGAGTTCCGCCCTCCGCGCGCCACGCGACCCCCGAACATCAGAGCGCGAGCGGGCAGGCCGACTCCATCGCGCCCGTCCGGGAGCAGAGGGTCAGCGGCCGAACCAGTCGGCCAGCGCGCCGAACGCGGCTTTCGGCGCCCACGGCAGGTCGGGGTAACGCAGATCGTGCGGATGCGGTGCGCGGCTCTCGTCGTCGAACACCTTGACGATGCCGGCGCTCGCCCTGTCCAGATCGAGGAGCGGGTCGTCGCGGTGCGGGAGGTCGTAGCGCGCGAACGTGTACAGGAACGCCGCATCGACGCCCTCGGTGTCGAACACGGCCAGCAACTCTCGCAGATGGACGACCTGCTCGTCCTCGTCGCGGACGCACTCGCCCTTCAGCCTCGCGGCGCGCCCATCGCCGCCCCACTCGATCAACGCGTCTGCGGTACCGGCGACCTGGCCCGCGCCGCGGAACGTGGCGCAGCCGAACTCGGTGACCGCGACGGGCTTTCCCTGCGCGCGCCCCTGCGCGACGAACGCGCGGATGCTTTCGCGGTAGCGCGGAGCCGTCGCGGACGTGCGATAGGCCGCGTCGGTGGCGATGATGTCGAACGGCGCCCAGTCGACCCCCTCGAGCGGCAGGATCGACGCGTAGCTCAACGGCCCTCCGAATCGCGCCCGGACCAGGCCGGCTGCGCGGCGAAGAAAGTCGTTGATCCGCGCGCGAACCTCGCCGATCACCGGACGCAGGCAGGATGGATCGGCGACGAGCGCGAGCCGCTCGGCGAGCGTCTCGCCTGGCAGGAAGCCGACGGTGAACAGGCTCAGCTCCGAGCCCGTGAGCAGCACGACCTCGGCGCCGCCCCGGCGCAAGCGTTCGGCCCGGTCGGCGCAGTCGCCGAGCAGGGCGAGCCGTTCGTCCTGCGTCAGGCCGTTGGTGAAGGGGCAGAGCCACACCTCGAGGCCGGCGTCTGCGGCGAATGTTGCGGCGATCTCCAGTCGATCGGCGTCACCGCCGGTGACGCGCACGGCCGTGCAGTGGAGATCGTCGCGGATGATCCGCATCTCGCGCCGCGTCACCTCGGGCTCGAACGGTTCGTGGGTGCTGGTGCCCGCGCTGAGGAAGCCGGTGTCGTAGTTGATGCCCTTGGCTCGCATGGCTCTCTCCCTCGTGTGGCCGCGCCGACTTCATGTCGCCGGCAAGTCCACCAAGGTACCGTAGGTACCGCGTTCGAGTGAGGAGGGAGAGGCTCGGCCGGCGGCGGAGGGCCGCACGCCCCCTGTGCGGACTGCGAGGCGACCGGCGCGAACGGACGTGCCCAGCCTGTGAGTCATGCCCGGTCGCACCGGCCGCCCGTCACGCCGCCGGCTACCGCTGCGCGATCGGCGTCAGGACGGTTGCCGTCTGCACCCACTGGCCGCCGCGCTTTACGAAGATCCGCGTCATCTTGGCCGGCGGCATCGGCTGTCCGCCCGGCCGCGTGCCCCAGACGTTCATCACCAGCCGCGCCGTGTCGCCGGTCACCGCAATCTGCACGTCGTTCGTCTCGAGCTGCCCCTCCGACCGGTGTGCGTTTTCGCTGACCATGTGCAGGTACTGCAGCTTGCTGTCCTGCTGGCCGTCCGGGCCGATTCGAATCAGGGTGTCGGCAGTCAGCCGGGAGCACAGGGCGGTGTCTCCCTCGAGGAAGGCGCGCTGCAGGGCTGTCTCCGCCTTCCACACGGCGCGCTCCGACTCGGAGTTCAGCGTAGGAGCCGAGCTGCGCATCGCGATGCGCCCCGCCGTGCCCACCGCCGCCGGCGCCGGCGACTGGTCCGCCTGCGCCGCCGGGGCCACCACGGTCCCCTGGCGCGAGAAGAGGCGCCACTGGCCGTCGCGGTTCTCCCACTGCTGGATGAACTTGACTGGTCGGCCATCCGGTGCCTCTGCTGACCCGGTGAGGACGGCCGTGTCGCCGTACATCCAGATCCCCTCCATCCTGATGTCGCGAGGGGACTGCATCGCGCCCTCGAGCAACTGATCCTTGCTCGACACGGCGCCATCGCTGCTGACCCATATCAGGTCATCCGCCGTCAGGCGGCGTTCCGTTTCCTTGTCGTTGTTCTGGATGGCCTCGAGCAGTTGCTCGTGCGCCGCCTGGACTTGCCGCTCGGCTTCGGCCGAACGCTGCGAGCCAGGTACGCTGGAGGGCGATGAGGAACCTGGCGCTGTCGTTTGCGCGGACACCGCACCGGCGGCGAACACGGAGAACACGCACGCGGTGGCTACGACTGGAACCTTCTTATTCATTGACATCCCCCGGCTTCTCGATTCTCGTTGCCCGCTGAGGCTCTCCCGGCGGAGAGGCACACGTCGCGATTCATGCAAACGACTGGCCGGCTCCCAATGCCGGCCGACCCGTCGGCCCGGCTGGGCCGCGGGGCAAACCTCGAGCAATACCAGTGAGGTGTATCGAATGGTGGGACTACTCGTGCGGAGGCCCGTTCAGTCGCCGCCCGCCCGTGCGGCGGTGACACCGGAGTCCCTCGAGCCTCCACTTCGCCGGTCCGGTCAACGTGGCATGGAGCGCAGCGATGCCGGCCCGCCGGCGATCGGGATGCGCACGCCCGTGTCCCTGAGCGCCCCGCCGTTGACCGCGTAGACCGCGATCTGTTTCTCCACGTTGAACTGCACCAGCACCGTCCTGCTGTCGGCGCTGAAGACGATGCCCTGGCCGGCCTCGCCGCCCGGCAGGTCGGCGGTCCTGACGGCTTCGCCCTGGCGGATCTCGAACAACTGGACGCGACCGCGCGGCTTGCGCGCGGGATTGTCAACCGTCAGGTTGGAGCCATCCATGGCCTGCACCGCGACCCATCGGCCATCGGGTGAAATGGCGACGCCCTCGGGCACCGAGGGCGTCGTGACGTGCTGGACCGCGCGGAACGGACGATGCGACACGTCGATGAGCGTGAAGGAATCGGCGTCGGCATTCAGGTGTCCGGGGTTGACGAGCGCGCCCAGGCCGGCGTTGCCGACGACGGCCCATTTGCCGTCGCTGGAGACATCGACGGAGTACGGTCCGATGCCGGTCGTGATGCGTTCGCGCGCCGTGCTCACGTTCCCGTCGTTCACGTCGAGCACGACGACGCCCTGCTCGTCGCGCAAGGCGACCAGGGCGGCCGTGCCGTCGTGCGTGAAGCTCACTCCGGAGAGGCGCTTGTCGGCGACCTTGAGCCGATCCTTGAGGCGCACCGTGCTGCCGTCGATGGCCAGCACGGCCACGGTGCCGCCGGTGGTGGCCGCGAGCAGCAGCGTGCCATCGCGGTTGATGGCGAGGCCCTGGGGATGAGCGCCGACGTCGATCTTCTCGATGACACGCGGTGCGGCGGCCGTGAGGTCGATCACCTGCAGGAAGTTCTCGAGCACGACCTTCTGTTCACCGCGGTCGTAATAATTGGGCGCCGATACGATGGCGAGCCGGCCGTTCGGCGTGATGGCCACCCCCTGCGGCGGCCCGGCGAGCGTGTGCTGCACCGGCACCGTCGCGATCACTTTCGGCGGATTGCTGGAAGCATCGATCACGGTCAGCGTGTCGGGGCCGGCGTCCGCGGGATAGGTGTCGCGACCCGCCACGCGAACGTACTTGGCATCGTTGGCGGAGACGATCAGGTCGGTGGCGCTGGCCCGGGTCGCCGCCTGTGTCAGCGCACATGCCAGGAGCCCGAGCGTGAGTGACCCCAGGCGGCTGGATGGCGTTCGCTTCGTCATGGATGACTCCTGCTCAGTACTTCGACCCGCAAATACGGCCACGATTGGCATGTGGCGCGCGTGGCCGGTTGTGCTCGCTCAGCACTGAGTCCTGAGGGCACGATTGTCGCATTTGTGCATCGAAGGACTCAGGCGGTGGCGGTGCCCGGGGCGACGGCCGCACGGTTGACGACGTTCTGAGGCTTGCCGTCGAGCGCGGCAACGAGGTTGTCCGCGGCCAGCCGGCTCATGGCGAACCGCGTCTCGTGCGTGGCCGAGCCGATGTGAGGCAGCGCGACGACGTTGCTCATCGCGAGCAGTGGCGAGTCCGGCGGCAGAGGCTCGCGCTCGAAGACGTCGAGGCCCGCCGCGTGGATGACCCCGTTGCGCAGCGCCTCGATCAACGCCGGCTCGTCGACGATGCGGCCCCGGGCGCCGTTGACGAAGATGGCGCCGGGCTTCATCAGTGCGAACTCGCGCGCGCCGATCAGCCTCTCGGTCGCGGGGGTCAGCGGCAGGACGACGCAGACGAAGTCGGACTGCGCGAGCAGTTCGTCGAGCGGCACCCGGCGGGCGTCCAATGCCGCTTCTGCCGCGGGTACCTGGCTGCGGTTGTAGTACAGGACGTTCATGCCGAATCCGAGCCGCGCGCGGCGCGCGACCGCCTGGCCGATGCGCCCCATGCCGAGGATGCCGAGTGTCTTCGAATGCACGTCCACGCCGAACTGGGCGCTGCCGAACCCGCGCAGCCACTCGCCGTTCCTGACGAATGCCGCCAGCTCGACCACGCGTCGTGCGCTCGCCAGGATGAGCGCGAAGATGGTATCGGCCGTCGTCTCGGTCAGCACGTCCGGCGTGTTCGAGAGCACGATGCCGCGCCGGGTCAGGTACTCGACGTCGAAATTGTCGTACCCCACGGAAATGGTCGAGATCGCCTTCAGCAGGCGAGCGGGCTCCAGCAGCGCCCGCGTGATGGTGACATTTGCGCCGAGCATGCCGTGGGCGTCACGCACGGCGTCGGCAAACGCCGCGCCGTTCCCGGCATCGACGGACGTGAAGTAGGTGACTTCGTAGCGCTCACGCAGTCCGCCGAGGAGTGCATCCGGGATCTCGTTGTAGACGACGATCTTCTTCATAGGTGACGCCTCCGCTGCCTCCATGCCATTCCGCTCAGCTCGTGGCGAGCCGGCGGCCGTCGCGTGCCGGCGCAAGCGCAGCGGGCGGATCGGGTCGCACGAGCAGGGTCGTGATGACGGCTACCACCAGCGCACCCGCCATCAGTAAGTACGACGCACCGGGGCTGCCCGTGGCGGCATTCAGATACCCGACCAGGTAAGAGCCGACGAAGGAGCCGAGGGCACCCATACTATTGATCAACGCCACAGCTCCACCTGCGACGTTCTTCGGCAGCATCTCGCTGATCAGGGCGAAGAACGGTCCGTAGGGCGCGTACATGGCGGCGCCAGCGACGACCAGCAGCGCGAACGACAGCCAGAACTGCGAAGCGCCGAGCAGGTACGAGCCATAGAATGCCAGCGCGCCGACGAGCAGCGAAGGCCAGACGAACACCTTGCGGGTGAGCAGTTTATCGGAGAACCACGACGCGCCGAGCATCGACACGATCGCCAGCACGTAGGGCGCCGCCGACAGCCAGCCGGCCTCGACGATGCCGATGCTCGATCCTTCCTTGAGGATCGACGGCAGCCAGAGCACGAAGCCGTACACGCCGATGCTCCAGCAGAAGTACTGCACGCACAGCAGCAGCACCCTGCGCGATCTGAACGCCTCGGCGTAATTCCTGACCGACTTCATGCCGGCCTGTTCCTCCGCCAGTGCGCCCTCGATGGCGTCCTGCTCCTGCGCCGAAAGCCAGTGCGCCTGGCGCGGCTGGTCGCGCACCAGCCGCCACCAGAGTCCGGCCCAGAGGGCTGCCGGCACCCCCTCGATGATGAACATCCAGCGCCAGCTCAGCGCCTGGACCAGGTAGCCCGATATCACCGACATCCAGAGGATGGTGACCGGATTGCCGAGAATCAGGAGGGTGTTGGCGCGCGAGCGCTCGCCGCGCGTGAACCAGTTGGCCAGCAGGATCAGCATCGCCGGCAGCACCGCGGCTTCGACCACCCCGAGGACGAATCGGATGGCGAGCAGCCAGCTGGCGTCGCGAACGATTCCGGTCAGCGTGGCGCAGCAGCCCCACAGGATCAGGCTCCAGAACACCAGCGTGCGCACGCTCCTGTTCTGCGCGTAGATGGCGCCGGGAATCTGGAACGAGAAGTACCCGAGAAAGAACAGCGAGCCGATCAGCGCGTTCAGCTCCTTGCTGATCTGCAGATCGGCCGCCATCCCGGCCGCGGCGGCGAATCCGTAGTTGGCGCGATCGAGATAGGCGAGGCTGTACGTGACGAACACGACCGGCATCAGGTACCACCAGCGGCGGCTCGCAAGCTTCACGTACGCCTCTCCCTTCGTTCTCGGCGCCGCTCGGCGGCATCCAGCTGTCCCTGCGCGGGCCATCCGTCCACGTCGCCGATCGCCTGGATAGCATCGCACCGATCCGGCTGCCGCGCTCAACCGCCTTGCGCAGGGGCTGTCCTTCGTCGCGCGGCGCCTATCGCTCGGCGCCACGCTTCGCAGGCACGATGCCCCGCACGGCCCAGGCGCGAGCGTGGAGTACGAACGCGCGGTCCGGCTCCTCACCCAGCAGCCGCTTCCGCAAGCAGTGCGCCGCGCGATTGAGAGCGCTGCGCTCCTTGGGGCTGGGAACCACCGCCGTTCGTCCAGCGGGGCGTACGCCCGCGATCCGTTCCGACCCGCGCTTTGCCGCCCTGCTGCGCAAGATGAAACTGGAGGCGTGACCCGGAGCGCGCCTGCTGTCGCGCGCCCACTTGGGACCGACCTCGGAGCTACGCCGGGACGACACCCACGCGACGGACGAGATCGGCGAAGCGCGGGTCCGAGTGAAGGGGGTCGAGCCCGGGGGCGCCGGCCAGCCAGAACAGGTAGCCATCCCGGACCCGGTAAGCCGTTTCGAGCCAGTCGAACGCCGCGTCGACCTCGCCAAGTCCCGCGTGCATCACCGCGAACGCGATCGGTGGAGCCTGACCTCGCGTGCGGAGCTGCTCGAGTTCTCCGAAGAGGCGCCTGGCCTCGTCCGTCCTGGCGAGCCGGCCGTAGACGTGCCCCAGGTACGCGAGTGACAGCGCTTCGCGCGAATGGCCGAGGGCCTTCTCGAGGGCGGCCACCGCGTCCTCGGCCCGACCCTGATACCAGGCAGACCACCCGAGCACGAAGTAGGGCTGAAGGGAATCCGGGAATCGTTGGATGGTTCGCCTGGCCTGCGTCTCTGCCCGCGCGTGCTGGCCGACCTGCAGGTACATCCAGGCGGCATATTGATTTGTCATGAGCGGCGCGGGGTTGAGCTTCAGCATGTACTGAACCTCGCTCACCGCCTCGGACTTCCGGCCGACGAACGACAGCAGCGTCGCATAGAACGAGTGGGCATCCGTCTCGCTCGGGCCCAGTTCGATGGCGCGCCGAACCTCCTGCATCGCCGCGTCCAGGTCCCAGTCGAGCAGCAGCTTCATCCACGCGAGGACCAGGTGGGCCCGGGAGAGGCTGTCGTCGATGGCCAGCGCCTGCAGGGCCAGGTGCTTCGCGCTGGGGTACACCTCGCTGCTCGGAGCGTGTCCCCAGTAACCCAGCATGAACAGGCAGGCGGAGTACCAGGTGAGGCCCGGTGCGAAATCGGGCGCCTTGAGCGTCATCTCCCGGAAGTACTGGAGCGCGTTCCCGATCCCTTCCGCGCTCATCTTCTCGAACTCGGTGCGGGCGTTCAGATACGCTTCGGCAACCTCCGGCGCCACGGGCCGCGCCCCGAGCTGAGGCGGCAGGACCACACCGGCGGGTCTCAACGCCGCGTTGACACATCCGGCCACCGCCCGCGCCACCTCGCGCTGCGTCGTCAAGACGGCGGACATGTCGCAGTCGTAGCTTTGCGCCCACACGTGGCGCTCGGGCTCCGTCAGGATCAATTGCGCCGTCAGGCGGGCGCGACGACCCTCGTGCAACACGGCTCCTTCCACGACGCCATCCACGCCGAGGTCGCGGGCGATCTCTTCCATCTTCCAGCTGCTTCCCTTCAGATGGAGCACGGATTGGCGCGAGATCACCCGCACCGCCGGGATGCGGGCCAGTTCGGTGATGAGCGCGTCGGTCACGCCGTCGGCAAAGTAGTCTTTGGCCGGATCGCGGTTCAGGTTGGCAAAGGGCAGCACCGCCACGGTGGGCTCCGCGAAGGACCTGTCGCGCCTGACCGGCGCGATGAAGCGGTATCCGCGGCCGGGCAGCGTTTCGACATAACGGGGGGCCTGCGCTTTGTCGCCAAGAACGGAGCGGATGCGGTACACGCAGTAATCGACCCCGACGTCGTAATCCACGAACGTCGACTCGCCCCACAGGAGACGGCGGATCTCCTCGCGGTCGACCGGCTTGCCTGCCTGGCTCACCAGGAGGCACAGGACGCGCATGGGCTGTGGCCTGAGCTTCACGGCCCTGCCAGACCTGCACAGCGTGCCGCTCTCCAGGTCGAGCTCGAACGCCCCGAACGTGACCCGCCCGGACAGCCCCGTCATGTGCGCGGAACCCCCGCAAGTTCAATTGTGTGAAGACGTTGGGCGCAAAGGACCAATCCAGCCAATTTCCAGCCGCTGTCCATGGCCAGCAACGCGGTTACCGCCTACTGTGAACACTTCACGGGAGGACCACGTTGGGGGCCTCCACAGACGGAGCGAAAGGAGACAGTACATGAAGCGCTTACTTTCCGTGGGCATTCTGGCGGGTGGCCTGCTGTTGCTCCCGCCGGCCATCGGGGCGCAGGTTCTGGCGGACTCTGTCCGCGATCCGCGTGCGCCCGCATCTCAGGCACCGAGCGCCTGCCGCAACTGGGACCTTTGGGCGCTGCGCGGCACCTACGCCTTCACCGCCACCGCGTGGCAGGATCTGTCGCAGCTCAACCCGGCCTTGCCAGCAGGCTACGCGCCCGTGACGATTATCGGCGCCTTCAAGGTCAACGGCAACGGTGACGTGACCGGATGGGGGGTCATCAACGCGGGCGGGGTGCCCATGACTGCCGAGTTCGTCAACTCGCAGTTCGGCGCTCCCAAGGCCGATTGCAGTATTCCTATCAGCCTTTCGATGAAGATGCCGGAATTCGGAGAAGGAATAGCCGGGCCGTACCCGTACGTGGGCGTCGTCGCGGGTGACGCGTCCGCGCTGGAGATTGCCTTCATGATGCTCGGATCGGGACCCGGATCACACGTGGAAATGAACCACGCGAAGCGGATCTCGATGCACTTCAACTAGCTCAGCACGATCTTGCGCGCCTCTGCTTCGGGGTCGTCCACCGCGCGGCAGACGGTGTCGAAGACCATGGTCGGGCATCGATCGGGGTTGAACGGGGCCCAGGGCAGGCCGGGCTGGCTGGGATTGCCCGTGCGAGCGAAATTCGCCCAGGCCGTCGCCATCTTCCTGGCCAGCCCCTGCGCCTCCGGCGTGTTGCCCGTGCCTTGCGAGCAGCGCGCGGTGTTGTCGAAGCAGAAGGCGAGTTCGGCCGTGTGCCACGCCCCGGCGTCTTCCAGCATCGGCGACTGCCAGGTGAAATACCACGTGAACACCGGCGCGCCCTTCTGGTTGCACTTCATCGTGGCCATGCGTGTGACGTTGTTGCGCATGGTGAGGCCGTTCAGCCCGCCGCCGCTGCACATGTACGACAGCGTCCGGATGCTCTTCTTCGGATAGGCCCGCTTCAGCGCGGCGACGAGGGCGGCAGCTTTGGCCTCGCCGTAGTTCTTCGCCAGGGTGGCCAGCCACTCCGCCTCCGTTGGCCGCGAGGACATCCGGTTCCCTTCTTCGCTGACCGACCCGATCAGCATCGGCACGTTCTTCGAGATCTCCGGCGCCGCGTCGAAGAAGGCGCGCACGGTGACAATCCGGCCGTCGACGGTCGGCCCCCATCCCACGCGCGGCGCGGCTGTTCCCGGTGCCGGTGTCGGGTTGACCGCACCCATCGGCGGGTTCACCTTCGCGATGACGGCATTGCCAATCTCGTTCAGCCTGGCCCATGGCATCTTCTGGAGCGCGGCCATGTCGCTGACGCCGAGTTCGGCGATCACCCGCTTCGCCAACTCCCTGGACTGTTCGCCACTTGGAGGGTTGCCGCCGCCGCCCGACTGCGCCGACGCTCGATGGACCAGCCCCTGTGCCGAAGGCATCCCGAGCAGCGTCGTGACCTTGGAGCCGCCCCCCGACTGCCCGTAAATCATCACGCAGTTCGGGTCGCCACCGAAGTTCGCGATGTTGTCCCGAACCCAGCGAAGCGCCGCCACCAGGTCGGTCATGCCAACGTTCACCGCGTCGGCGTACGCCGGCCCGCCGAACTCGGAGAGGTCGAAGAACCCGAGGATGTTGAGCCGATGGTTGACGGTCACCGACACGACGTCGTGACGGCGCGCCATCTGCGCCCCGTCCTGCGAGGCGAGCTCGTAGGCGGAGCCGAAGGTGAAGCCGCCGCCGTGGATGTAGAACATCACCGGGCGCTTGCCGGTCAGGCTCGGCGTCCAGATGTTCACCTTGAGCATGTCCTCGCTCTGCCAGCCGTCGGTCCACTGCTGAAGGAACGTCTGCTCGCTCGACCAGTCGTGGAGCCGCTGCGGACAGTTGGCGCCGTAGGTCAGGGCAGGGAGTTCGCCGTCCCATGGTTGGGGCGGTTTGGCCGGCAGCCAGCGGTTCTCTCCACCCGTGTCCGCGCCATAGGGCACCCTCTTGAAGGTGAAGACGCCGTCTTCCACGTAACCGCGCACCTTCCCATATTGCGTGTTCGCCACGGCCGTCCGAGGCGTGCTGCACGTTCCGGCGGCCGCCCTGGGCGAGGGCGCGTCGGCGCGCTGCCGTGCGAGAGCCGTCCCGGGAAGCGCGGCCCCCACGCCAGCCGTGGTGGACAGCCGCAGCATCTGACGACGATCGAGCGTGCCGTTCTCGGGATGCGAATCGGACATGACGTGCACCTCGTTTCCGGAGCGTTCTTCAGAACCGGTATCTCTCCTTGAGCACCAGCTTGTCGCCCGAGTCGTCGACGTCCCAGAGTTGCGGCTTGCGCGGACCGTTGGCCTCCGCGTGGTGGACGATGAAGAGCAGCTTGCCGTCGAACGTCCGGAAGAGCATGCCGTGGCCGGAGTTGTCGCCCTTGAAGGCATCCTGCTCCTGGACCCACGGCCCCTTGATGCTCCCGGACGCGGAATACGCGATCCCCTGCGCGTAGCGGTGCTCGCCCCAACTCGACCACAGCATCCCCAGCCTGCCGGTCTTGGTCCTGAACAACTGCGGGCCGTCGGTCACCCACCCCGGCATCTTCAGGCCGAACGTGGCTTCGCCGATGCTGTTCATCTCCTTGGACCACGGCGCTTCGCTGGCGCGGAAGATCGTGGTGGGCTCGGCGGTGCGGCGCGTGAGGTCCTTCGAGAGCGGCATGTAGTCCATCGTGCCGTCGATGAGCTGCGTCCACTCGTGGACGAAGACCATGTACACCGTCCCGCCCTCCTCGTAGAGCGTCCCATCGATGATGTCCCAGTCGCCAGGACCGAGGCAGAACTCGAACTCGGGCACCAGAGGCTTGAACGGCCCGTCGGGCGTATCGGCCACGAGCAACTGCGTCTGATTGGTCGGCACGTTGTAGCGGCGCGGAACGTTCTCGATCAGGTGGCTGTGATCGTTCCAGGTGCCCGCCAGGTAGTATTTGTCTCCGATGTGATGGATCTCGGCCGCGGCCACGAAGCGCCCGTCCATCCACGTCCCCTTCAGGTCGATGACGGAGTACGGCCCCGTCCACATCTTCAGGTCCTGGCTCTTGTAGAGGCGGCCGCCGCTGCCAATCAAGTAATAGGTGTGCGACTTTGCGTCGGGGTAGATGAAGGGGTCGCTCATCGAGAGCTCGTCGAGCGAGACCGTCCCCACCTTCGGTTCGGGCCGCGGCGGGCGGACCGGCGGCTTCTGCCCAGCCGTGCCGGGCGCAGGAATGGGCCCGCCGAAGTTGTTCTGCCCGGGATTGGCAGGCGGCGCCTGTTCGCCCGGCGCCGCCGGGGTCTTCACTCGCGTGTGAGATTGCGCCGCGGCCGGCCCGGGACTCCAGGCAACCAGCATCGTCACGACGCAAGCGGCCAGCAGGCGGGATGACGTCTTCACAGTTCCTCCGTGTGTTCGTTGCCGCGCTCTTGCCGGAATACCTTCACCTCGACGGACTCCATCACGACGCCAGTCTCCTCACTTCTGGAACAGCAGCGGGGCAAAGCCGTGCAGGCTCTTGCGCCACGTCTCGAACTCGTGCGCGGTTCCAGGGGCTTCGTAGTACACGTGCTTCACCCCGGCCTTCTCGAGCGCCTCGTGCATGCTGCGGCCGGCGCCAGGGCCTTCTTTCGATCCCATGCTGATGTAGAACACCCTGACCTTCTTGGCGAACTCGGCAGGCTTCGCCAGCAGGCCCCCGTAGGCGGTCTCGATCCCGGAGAAGCCGAACGGCGCGCCGCTGAACACGCCGATGTAGGCGAACTCGTCGAGATGGTCCTGTGTGATCTGATACGTCTGCGCGCCCCCCAGCGACAGTCCGGCGATCGCGCGATGTTCGCGGTCGGCCAGCGTACGGTACGTCGAGTCGATCGTCGGGATGACGTCGGAGATCATCGTCTTGCAGAACGCGTCCCAGAAGTTCGGTCCGCCGCTGGAACCGGGCCCCGAGCCCCTGGTGCCCGCCACGCCCCGTGGCCCCTGGGCTTGGCCGGGAGCGCCCGGTGCGCCCGCCGCGCCCGGCCTGGCACCGGCACCACCGCGGGGGCCCATGCCCGGCCTGCCGGCGATGCCGCCGTCCTCCATGACGAGGATCATCGGCTTCGCCTGGCCCTCGGCAATCAGGTTGTCGAGGATGAAGTTCGCGCGGCCCTGCTGCGACCAGACACGGCGGTCCTGGTTCATGCCGTGGAGCAGGTAGAGCACCGGGTACCGCTGCTTCGGGTTCGCGTCGTAACCCGGGGGCGTATAGACATACGCGTGGCGGTGTTCCCCCGTCGACTTCGCGACATACCAGAGCGAGCGCACTTCCCCGTGGGGGACGTTCTTGACGTCGTAGTGATCGAGTCCCTCCTCGATGATGTCGATGCCGCTGTACACGCCGCCCGCGTCCCAGAACGCCTCGCTCGATGTGTCGTTCAACTCGACGCCATCGACGGTGAGCCTGTAGATGTGGAAGCCCGGGTTCTGCGGCGGCGTGGTCCCGGTCCAGAATCCGTCTTCGCCCCTGGTCAGCGTGGTTGGGCCGAGGCTCACCGTCACGCTCTGCGCTTTCGGAGCATTCACACGGAAATGGGCGCGCAGCTGCGCGTCGACGCGCGGCCATTCGGCGCCGACGACATTCGTCCAGGGGCGCTTGGTGCCGGAGGTGTCCGGAGTCGTCTGGGCGAACGACGCGCCCGCCACAGCCAACAGGGTCACGAGAATCGCAGCCGTATTCTTCATGTCACTGGCTCTTCGGGACGAAGGCGGGAAGCGGCCACAGCGGACGTTCGGTCCACGGGAGCAAGCGCTTGCATCCAGACGGTGCCGCCATCGTTCGTCCCTACGGCAAGATCGGACAGCCCTGGCCGCCTCGCGGAGCGCAAGCGGTTGCAGCGGGGAGTATACTCCACCAGGCTGACCGCGAGATTGGAGACACATGAACCTCGGCGCCGAACGGCAAGGGTTCGCACTGGTGCTCGCGCTGATGGGCACCACGTTGACCATGGCCGTGCCGGCCGCGGCGGTTCCGCCCCGGCCGCAGGGTCCGTGCGACATCTACGGCTCGGCGGGCACTCCCTGCGTCGCCGCCCACAGCACGACGCGCGCGCTGTACGCCTCGTACAGCGGCCCGCTCTACCAGGTGCAGCGCCAGTCGGACGGGAAGACGCTGGACGTCGGCGTCGTCCAGCCCGTCGGGTCGCCGGTTTCCGATGCGGGGGGATACGCCGACGCGGGCGCGCAGGACGCGTTCTGCGCCAACACGATCTGCGTCATCAACCGCATCTACGATCAGACCGGCAAGGGCAACCATCTCCACCAGGCGCCTCCCGGACCCTCGTTCCCGGGGCCGGCCAAAGGCGGATTCGACACGCAGCCGATCGCCGACATGGCCCCCGTCACGATCGGCGGCCACAAGGCCTACGGCGTCTACATCATGCCGGGCATGGGCTTTCGCAACAACGACGCCACGGGCATCGCGATCGACGACGAGCCCGAGGGCATCTACTACGTCGTCGACGGCACGCACTACGACAGCGGCTGCTGCTTCGACTACGGCAATTCGTCCACGAACGGCCGCGCCGTCGGCACCGGCACGATGGAAACCACGTACTTCGGGACATCCACGAACTGGGGCCGCGGCAGCGGGCTCGGCCCGTGGATCATGGCCGACATGGAGGCTGGCCTGTTCTCGGGGTACGACGCGAAACTGAACGCCGCCGATCCGACCATCGACTCGTGGCGGTTCGTCACCGCCGTCGTGAACGGAGGGGGCGGCAACCGGTGGGCACTCCGCGGCGGAAACGCGCAGCGCGGCGGCCTGACGACGTTCTACAGCGGCGTCCGCCCCGGCTCGCTGGCCAACGACGCCTATTTCCCGATGCACAAGCAGGGCGCCATCCTCCTGGGCATCGGCGGCGACAACGGAAACGGTTCCGCGGGCACCTTCTACGAGGGCGTGATGACGACGGGTTATCCGGCCGACGCCACCACGGACGCGGTGCAGGCCAACATCGTCGCCGCCAGGTACGACGTGCGGCCGGTCGGCCTGTCGCGGGTCGTGACGTTCACTCCGAAGACGTCGCAGGAGGTCGCCGCGACGTTCACGAACGCCACGGGCTCGCCGGCGGTCGGTGTTCGCGTGAGCCTCTCGCTGCCCGCGGGGTGGACCTCCAGGCCCTCACGCTCCGACCGCGCCGCGGCGTCGGCAGGCGTCCCGGTTGCGCCGGGCGCGAGCGTGACGGCCACCTTCACCGTCACCCCGCCGGCGACGGCGGCGGCCGGCTTCATGACCGGCAAGGCGGCGTGGACGGACAAGGCGACCGGCAGGGCGCGCTCCGAGACGGCAACCCAGCGAGTGCGCAACGCCCTCCCGGTGAAGATCAACGAAGTCCGCTTCGGCACCGCGTCGAACCCGACCGACCAGTTCATCGAGCTCTACAACGCCTCTCCGAGCGTCATCGACCTCTCCGGGTGGACGCTGACCCACACGCAGAGCCAGTGGGCGCCGATCGGCCTGGCGACGATTCCGCCGGGGACGACGCTCGCGGGCGGCGCGTTCTACCTGCTCGGCCTCGCCGGTTCGGGCCTGGCCGCCCCGGCGCGCCAGGGCGACACCGCGATCAATGTCAGGAGCGCCGCCGGCTTCGAGGCCGGCCGGACGATTGACGTCGACGGCGAGCGGCGCACGATCGTGGCCGTTGGGACGCCGGCGGCCCCGATGACGACGGTGTTCGTGCCCGTTTCCACGGGGCCGTGGCTCACCGTTCCCGCCGGCTCGACCCGCGTGCCGGTTGCGAACGCGGCCGGCTTCGCCGTCGGTCAGAAGATCGGCATCGACATCGGCGGTCACTACGAGCTGGCCACCGTCACCGCGGTCGGCAAGGCGGCCACGCAATCGACGCTGGCGGCGGCAGCCGTCGCGGGCGCGGCCAATATCAAGGTCGCAGCCACCTCCGACATGACCGTGGGCGACACGCTGACGGTCGGCACCGGCGGACGCAAGGAACGCGTCAAGGTGGCCGGCGTGGGCACGGCCGGCGCGACCGGCACGGGCATTGACCTCGCCGCCCCGCTCGCGCTCGACCACAGGGCCGGCATCGACGTCTCCGACGTGGGCACGGGGATCAGCTTCACACCGGCGACGAAGTACCCGCATGCGAGCGGCGACGCGGTGCAGGCGCTGGGTAGCGGCATCACGATCGACCGCCCGCTGGCCAGGGGCCACGCGTACGGTGCGCCCGTGCTCGACCCACAGGGGGCGACGGCGGGGTACCAGGGATCGCCCAGGCCCACTCAGTGGTTCGGGGGCGCGTTGTCCACGAGGGCCGGCTCGATTGCCCTGCTCGACGCCAGCGGTGCGGTGCTCGTGGACGCCATGGTCTACGGATCCCGGCAGAGCAACTCGAGCGGGAACGGAACGATCGCCAGCCCCGAGATCGCCGTGCTCGAGGGAGACCAGGGCCAGGGCGGCTGCATCGTCGTGGTGCCCGGCCCTGCCGCCGGCCCGGGCGTCAGCCGCGGCCGCTTCCCGGACGGCAACGACGCCGACAGCAACTGCACCGACTTCCTGCTCCAGGCCGCCACCAGCTTGTCGGCCGCGTCGTCTGCCGGTGCGAGCAACATCAAGGTCGCCAGCGTCGCGGACTTCGCGGGCGGCCAGACGATCGTGATTGACGCGGGCCCGAACCTCGAGACCGCCGTCATCGCCGAGGTCGGAACGGCGGGCGCCACCACGGTGGACACGGCCGCGGCCGCGGGCGCGACCGTCGTCTCCGTCGCCAGCGCGATGGGATTCACGGCCGGCCAGACGATCACGATTGACGCCGGCGCGAGTCGCGAGACGGCCGTCGTCGCCTCGACCACACGCGGCGGCAGGTTCGGCCCCGGCGGCGGCCCGGCGCGCGGCGCCACGATCACCATCGCCGCGCCGCTCAGGCTGGCGCACGCGGCGGGCGCGCAGGTGTCCGGCACCGGCCTCATCCTCACCGCCGCACTGACCAGGGGGCACGACGCCGGGGCGAGGGTCGCGGGCAGCGCTCCGACACCAGGCGCGCCCAACCAGTACCAAGAGGCGCAGCGAGACCCGTCTCGCGGGCGGGCCAAGTAGCCGTCCGGATCGCGCGCGAGGGAGGATGCGCGGCTGGCCGCCATCGGCCGGGGGCCGCACGGCCCGCGAAGGTCCGTGGCCCGCGAATGTCTTGACCGTCGCCGGCGCGTGGCGTAACGTCCTGCGAACGGCCACGCCTCTTCTCGGCGTGCGCCCGGAGGACCGCCACCATGCCCTGTCGCCGATTGCTCCCGCGCCTGATTGTCGTGTCCGTCCTGGCCGGAACGGTTGCCGTCGATTCGCCGACCACGTCGGCCCACCAGCCAAGCAAGCCGGCACAGCCGGCGGCGCAGGCGCCGGCCCAGGCCCCCATCATCGGTCGCTGGGACCTCACGGTGCAGGGCCCGAAGGCTCCGTATCCGTCCTGGCTCGAGGTGACGCTCTCCGGCACCCGCACGCTCGTCGGCCGCTTCGTGGGCGGCGGCGGCAGCGCGCGCCCCATCTCACGCGTGGAGTTCAACGGCGGGTCCCTGCATTTCGCGATCCCTCCGCAGTGGGAGAAGGAGACGTCCGATCTCGTCGTCGACGCCACGCTCACCGGTGATGCGCTCGAGGGCACGCTCGTCACGCCCGCGGGCGAGCGGCACCGCTTCACGGGCCGCCGGGCCCCGTCGCTGCGCCGGAGCGGCGTGCCGGTGTGGGGGAAGCCGGTCGCGCTCTTCAACGGGAAGGACCTGACGGGCTGGACGGCCTTCGGCGGGACGAGCCAGTGGTCCGCCGACGCCGGCGTCCTGAAGAACGCGAAGTCGGGCGCCAACCTCATGACGACGGAGAAGTTCACCGACTTCAAGCTGCACGTCGAGGTGAATTGCCCGAAAGGCGGCAACAGCGGCATCTACCTGCGCGGTCGCTACGAAGTGCAGGTGGAGGACAGCGCCGAGCCCGAGCCCCGGCCGGTGGACATGGGCGCCATCTACGGCTTCCTCGTTCCCAACGAGAACGCGAGCAAGGGCCCCGACACCTGGCAGACCTTCGACGTCACGCTGATCGGCCGCCGCGTCACCGTGGTCTTCAACGGCAAGACGATCATCGGCGACCAGACGATCCCCGGCATCACCGGCGGCGCGCTCGACAGCGACGAGGGCGCGCCCGGCCCCATCTTCCTTCAAGGCGATCACGGGCCCGTGCAGTATCGGAACCTCGTCATCACGCCAGCGGCGGCCGGGGGCAAGTAGCTCGGTGATCCTCTTACCCGAGCCGCTCACAGTCGGGCAGTCGGCTCGAGGACGGGTTCTCGTCGTGTCGCATACCGACGAGCCGCGACACGCCGAGCCGCGGCACAGAAGAGTCGGATTGCCTGACCCCCGGGTGGCGAAGACCGCCGACGCTTTGGCCGAAGTCATCGGCCGTGAGAATCAGCCGTTCTTCAAGACTCCGGGCTCGGGTCACCAAGAACGCCGCTTCGGCGAGCCGCCCTGCCCGCCCGAGAAGTAGGCGATGGTCACACCCGGATTGCGATCGTCTGGCGCCGCGGAGATCACGGCCGGCGCCTCGGCGAGATAGCGGCGAACGGCCGCACGCAGGCGTCCCCCGCCGATGCCGTGGATGATCTCGACGCTCGGAAGATCGGCGCGGATCGCGCGATCGAGAAAGACCGGCAGCGCGGCCAAGGCCTCGGGAACGGTCATCCCATGAAGATCGAGCGACTTGAACCGGCTGCTGTCTGCCGCGGGAGCCGACGACGCCAGCGTGGCTGACCCGGCGTTCCGTGGCGGCGCGTCGCGCTCTCGCCGTTGTTTCTTCTTCGAGTGAGAAACGGACTCCAGCTGGCCCTCCTGGCAGACCATCGTCAGGCCGCCCACGGCGACACGGTAGCGGTTGCCCGGGAAGACCTCGAGGACACGGCCGTGTTGCCGGAGGCCAACGACGGCCACGTCGGAACCGACGAGGAAGCGCATGCCCTCATAGTGGGGCCGCTCGGCCACGGGAATCAACTGGCTCCGGAATGGCAGCGACAGCCGGCAGTGGCACGAACGACGGCCGGGGCCAGCGCTCATCGGTCACCTCCCGAGACGCAGCCGGGCCATCCGACCGCATCTTACAGCGTCGACGGCGGCCGCGACGCGGCCTCCAGCAACCTCTGATGCCTGACGCAGTACGGCGCCCAGGGCACGGCATCCAGGCGCTTGGTCTCGATGGGCCCGCCGTCCGCCAGGCAGCGTCCATACGTCCCGTCGTCGATCCGCCGCAGGGCGTCACGGACCTGCAGCAGGATGGTCGTGTCGAGCTCGGCTGCCGAGAAATCCTCACTCGCGGCTTCGTCGGCGACGGCCATGTCACCCGCATCCGCCGGCGAATCGAGGACGTGATCTCGCGCCCTGTCTCCGGCGGCGACCGCGCGGGCCGACAGGCTCTCTTCCAGTGCGATCAGGCGTCGCCGGTACGTCTCGACGTTCACTGAAACCTCCCGGTCAGATCCCCGTTGGTGCGGCGAACGCTCCGCTCACGCAGCGCCCGCACTGGAGGGGCGCCCGGAGATGCCCCTCCGAGCGCGACACTCACGATCGTGGAGACTCGATACTCCTGATTCTAGATTAGAATTGGGCGGTCAGCACGCACTCCACCTTGCGATTCGCGGGAGGTCCCCATGGCCGTTCGCCCGGTCAGGAAACTCGCCAAGGCCAGGCCCACGCTCGAAGGCGCGGGCGTCCGGCTGCGTCGTGCGTTCGGCTTCGGAGACCCGTCCGAGTTCGACCCGTTCCTGCTGCTCGACGACTTCCGCGGCGACCGGCCGGAGGATTACCGGGCCGGCTTCCCCTGGCATCCACACCGGGGCATCGAGACGATCACGTACGTGCTCGCGGGAACCGTCGCACACGGCGACAGCATGGGCCACGGCGGCGTCATCGGGCCGGGGGACGTCCAGTGGATGACCGCCGGGGGTGGCGTGCTCCACCAGGAGATGCCCGACGGCGACGCGGACGGTCGGATGTACGGGTTCCAGCTGTGGGCCAACCTTCCGGCACGGCTCAAGATGACGACGCCGCACTATCAGGGCGTCCTGGCAGCCGAGATCCCGCTCCACACGGACGCGGACGGGACCCAGGTGCGGGTTGTCTGTGGGAACTACAAAGGAACGACGGGCCCCGTCCAGGGGATCGCGGCCGACCCGATCTACCTCGATGTGACGGTGCCCGCCAACACGCGGACGGCGCTGCCGATCGAGGCGGGCCGGCTCGCGTTCGCGTACGTGTTCGCGGGGAAGGGCGCCTTCTGCGACGTATCCGGCCTCCTGTCGGTGCCGTCCGAGGGTGCCGGATGGGCGGACACGGCACCTCCACGCGAGGCCGAGAACCGCACGCTCGTGCTGTTCGGCGACGGGGACGAGGTCGGGGTGCATGCCGGTCCCGACGGGATCCGGTTCCTCCTGGTGTCCGGGAAGCCGCTCCGCGAGCCGGTCGCGTGGTACGGCCCCATCGTCATGAACACCCAGGAAGAGCTGCGGCAGGCGTTCCAGGAGCTCGAGGCCGGGACGTTTCTCCAGCGCGGTCAATCGCGCACGTAGCGTCGGGCGGCCGCTCGATGCTTGCGCGCGATCGCCGGCGGGTCAGGCGCGCCGACGTCACCGCCCGTCCGACCGCCGAATGGACCGCTCAGCAGCGCGCCGGCAGTCGCTGCCCGTTGTGATGTCATTCATAACGAAACACGCACTCGCGATTTCGTTCGCTGCCGTCCTCGGCCAGGGCGTCGCGCTGTCCCAATCGCCGCCGCCCCCGACAGAGTCGAGTCTTTCCACAAGCCCCGCACTGGTGCGGGACTGGGCAGATCGCCTGCAGGCCAACGATCCGAAGGCCCGCGCGGCCGCCGAAGCCGCCCTGGTTCGAGGGGCGCGGCGTTCGTTCCCTTTGCTGAGACGATTCCTCGACGCCGAGCATGAAGACCTGCACGTGTTGACGTTCGAAATCATCCAGCGGATCGGTCCTCCTGCCATTCCGCTGCTGGTGGACCTGCTGCGGCACGAGTCGGACTCCATCCGGCGCGGCGCCGTCAACGAATTGATTGACCTGGTGCCCGACACGGAACCGATTCAACCCGCGTTGAGGCGGGCGCTGAGAGACGAGGATTCGATCGTGGCGGGCGATGCCGCACGCGCCCTGGGCGCGTTGGGCCAGAGGGCCGGCCCTTCGGTCGGCGCTCTCGTCAAGACTCTGTCGCACGAGGATCCATACGTCCGCGTCTACGCGGCCGAGGCCTTGGCCTCCATCGGTCCGGCCGCCTCCGCGGCCACGACCGCCTTGGCAGAAGCCCTGGGCGACCCCGTTCCCGGCGTTCGATGGGCGGCGTGCGAGGCCCTCGGCAGTATCGGCCCGGCTGCGCAGTCTGCCGTGCCGCAGTTGATGGAAGCTCTGAAGGACGAATTCCTCTACGTGCGTATCTTCGCCGCCGGAGCGCTGGGAAGGATCGGACCGAAGGCGCGGTCGGCCCGAGAGGCGCTGAAGGCGGCAGCAGCCGATCCCATCTTGCATGACGACGCCGAGTGGGCGTTGAGTCGAATCGCTGGAGTCAAGGCTGGAGAGCCCGTCGCCTCGCACGTCGTGCCCGCGCCTTCCGTCACACCCCGACTCCCGACGCCGGTCGCCCAAACGGGCAATCCTCCCGTCGACTGGGACACGACCACCGGTCGCAACATCGTCTGGAGCGTCGAGTTGGGAAGCGACACGTTCGGTCGTCCCGTGGTGGCTGGCGATACGGTCTATGTGGGCACCGACAACGCAAGGCACCTGAACCCCGCCATCCAGGAAGATGCCGGCGTGCTCATGGCATTTCGCGCGAAGGATGGCGAGTTCCTGTGGCAGGACGTGGCCCCGCGGGTAGAGCGAGGTCTGCGGGAGTTCCTGTTGCCTTCGACGACCAGTACGCCGTATGTGGAAGGGAACCGGCTGTACTACGTCACCGCCGAGTGCCAGCTCCGTTGCCTCGACACACGGGGGTTCCGTGACGGCGGGAACGATGGTCCGTATCAGGAGGAGGTCTTCCAGGACGACGCTGCGGCCGACATCGTCTGGGAGTTGGACATGTGCGGCCGCCTGGGTGTCTTTCCGCACGAAGCCACCAATAGCGAAGTGCTGCCCGTCGGTGATCTGCTGATGGTCTCCACCTCCAACGGGCTGAATGAAGGCCACACGCGCGTCCCATCGCCGCGCGCCCCGAGCCTGATCGCGGTGGACAAGCGTTCGGGCGAAGTGGTCTGGCGCGCCATCGGGGCGGGCGAGCACGTGCTGCACGGCCAGTGGTCCAGCCCCGTGGCGGCCAACGTCAACGGGCGCATTCAGGTGCTCTTCGGCGGAGGAGACGGGTGGCTGCGCTCCTACGACGCGGCGTCGGGTCACGAAGTCTGGCGGTTCGACGGCAACCCGAAAGACGCCCCCTGGCTTCCGCGCCCCGGCGTCCTTTCGCGCAGCTCCATCGTGGCTTCACCCGCCTTCGCCGACGGCCGGGTCTTCGTGGCGATGGGACAGAGCCCCGGGCACGGCAACGGACCCTCGCTGATTCATGCGATCAGCCCCAACGGCCAGGGAGACGTCACCGAGAGCCGGCTCCTCTGGACTTCCCGCGAGGTCGGCCGCGTGGTGGGAACGCCCATCGCGAAAGACGGCCTGCTGTACGTCGGGGACCTGGGCGGAACGATTCACTGTCTGGACGCGGCGACCGGCGCCCAGGTCTGGAAGCACGAGACGAACGCGGCCATCTGGGGATGCCTCCTCTTGGCCGGCGACCGGCTCTACGTCGGGAACGAAGACGGCACCATGACCGTCCTGCGCGCCGGGCGGCGAAAGCAGCTGCTGGGGCAGATCGAGATGGATGCACCGCTCTACTCGCCTCCGGCGGTGATAGGCGATACGCTCTATCTGGCCACGGCGAACCGGTTGTACCTCATCGCGGCCAAGCCTTGAGAGAATCGGCGGGGCGAGCGTCCGCGCGTCCGCGCGATGCGGGGTCCGGCGACCACCGCCAGCTCGCGCGGCACCCCGAGCGCCAGGCTTCGGATGACTCTCGCGTGTCTGCAGGATGCCTTCGACGTGTCAATGAACCGTCAGCCGCGAGGATTCTCGGTGCTGGTATCATGTGCTCGATTCGAGTGACATTCCACGGAGGTCACGATGAGACGAGCGGTGTGTTTTGCCTTGTTCGCAGCCATCCTGGCCGGCGGGACCTGTTGGGCACAGATGGGCAGGACGGCCGTGCTGCCCCCGACAGCCGCGGGCACGGTGCATCCCTCGGCCTACAACTTTCCTGCCGCCCAGTATCCGCGGATCGAAGCCGACAACCGGGTCACCTTTCAGTTCAGGGCTCCCGATGCACAGAAGGTGCAGGTGTCCATCGCGAATACCCCGTTCGACATGGTCAGAGGCGAGAACGGCATCTGGACCTACACGACCGCGGAGCCTCAGGACCTCGGCTACCACAACTACTGGATGATCGTCGACGGCGCTGTCGTGCTGGATCCCGGCACCGATGCCTTCATCGGCTACAGCCACATGTGCAATGCCTTCGAAGTCCCCGATCCGAACGGCGGCTTCTACGAACTGAAAGACGTGCCGCACGGCAACGTGCTGATCAAGAACTACTTTGCCAAGTCGATCAATGCCTGGCGTCATATCTACGTCTACACGCCCCCGGATTACGACAAGAACCCGACCAGACGGTATCCGGTGCTGTACCTCCAGCATGGCGGCGGCGAGGATGAGCGGGTCTGGATCGAAATGGGCCGAACCAACGTGATCCTCGACAACCTGCTCGCAGAAGGCAAGGTCACCCCCTTCATCGTGGTCATGGAAACCAGTGCAGTGGGCGGCCCGGGCGCAGGCGCCGGTCGGGGCACGGGCGCCGGGGCCGGCGCTCCTGCCGGTGCAGGCCGAGGTGAAGCCGGTGCCGGCGCACCTGGCGCGGCGCGCGGAGCCATGTTCGGTGGAATGGGCGGTCCCGGCGGCGGCGCGTATGGGCAGCTCATGGTCAACGATTTGATCCCGTGGGTCGATGGCAACTTCCGCACGTTGGCCGATCAGCCGCATCGGGCCATGGCCGGTCTGTCAATGGGTGCGATGCAGACCCGCATGGTCACGCTGGCCAACCTCGACAAGTTCTCGCATATCGGGCTCTTCAGCGGCGGCACCATCTCCATGGACGATGTCAACAACACTCCCGGGTTCAAGGAGAAGGTCAAGCTGGTGTTCGTCAGCTACGGCAGTCGCGAGATCGGCGGCAATCGTGGCGCCGGACGGCAGGGACCGGGCGCGGCTGCTCCGGCAGATGCAGCCCGCGGTGGAGCCGCAGCAGGCGCGGCAGGTGCGCGCAGAAGTGGCCCGGGCGGCATGGGTGGCTTCGGCGGCGACCCCCAGGCCAGCGTGGATGCGTTGAAGGCAGCCGGCATCAACGCCGCGTTCTACGTGTCTCCGCTGACGGCGCACGAGTTCCAGAGCTGGCGACGAAGCTTGCGCGAATTCGCGCTGCTGCTGTTCAAGGACAAGGGCAGCGCCTCCACGCCGAAACCGGCCAAGTAGCCCGGACGGGTGGGCGAACGCCGGGGGAACGACGACCACGGCCGCACGCGGAGACTGCCATTCGGCCGGCTCGGCTGGCGCGACGGCCTGCCCGGGGTCGTCGAGCATTAGGATTCGAGCCTCCGGCTCTGGCGAACGGCTGTCTTTGCCCGGTGGCGACGACGGCGGCGATTCCGAGACGCGAACCTGTCGCGCCTGAAACGGGCGCGAGTGGCGGAGATCGGACAGAGGAGATCCTGGATGAAATACGCTGTTGTGGCAGCCCTCCTTGCGGTCGCGTCGATCGCCGTGGCGCTGGATGGCCAGGTCGGCATTCACGACCCTTCCACGGTCGTTCGGTGTGACGGCAAGTACTACACCTTTGGCACCGGCGGCACGGCGCTCGTCTCCGACGACGGCTGGACGTGGCGCGCCGGAACCAGGGCGCCGCGCGCCGGGATGGCGCCCGATCTGATTCACATCGGCGACCGCTACTACCAGTACATCGCCAGGAACGTCGGAGCCCAGCCCAAGGCCGAGATCAACCTGATCTGGAGCAAGAGCCTCGACCCGAATTCCCCCGACTACAAGTGGGTGGAAGGCGGCGTCGTGGTTTCGACCAACGGCATCGAGGACTGCAACGGCATCGATCCCGGAGCCTTCCTCGACCCCACCACGGGCAGGCTGTGGCTGACCTACGGCTCCTACTTCGGCTACATCCGCGTGGTGGAACTCGATCCGAAGACGGGCATGCGGCTGCATCCGACGCTGAAGCCGTTCGACGTGGCCATCAACTGCGAAGCCTCGACCATGATCTATCACGACGGCTGGTACTACCTGCTGGCCACGCACGGGAGCTGCTGCCGCGGCGCCGATTCCGGCTACAACATCCGCGTGGGCCGCGGCAGGAAGCCGACCGGGCCGTTTCTGGACGACAACGGCGTCGACATGATCCAGGGCGGAGGCAAGCTCGTCATCGGGTCCGGCGGCCGCGTCGTTGGCGCGGGCCATTTCGGCCTCATGGATCTCGGCGAAGGCGTCCAGAAGTTCTCCATGCACTGGGAAGCCGACTTCGATCGGGGCGGCGCCAGCGTGATCGACATCCGTCCGTTGCTCTGGAAGGACGGCTGGCCGGTCGCCGGCGAGAACGCGAAGGAAGGCACGTACGAGATCGAGTCTCTGCGCACCGGCACGGCCCTGGAACTCGCCGTGGAGGGAATCCCGGTCGGTGGACGCCGCGCGAGCAGGGGCGGCGGCGGAACGGGTCCAGGCGCCGGCCCCGGCGGCGGACAGGGCGCGCCAGGCGTGGCGCCGCAAGGCGGCGACCGCGCGGCAGGCGCTCCCCAGGCCGGTGCGGCAGCGGGCCGCGGCGGAATGGGCGGTGGGATGTTCGGCGGGACGGGCTCTCCACTGGCCGATCAGGACGTGAAACAGGTTTCGGCGAACTGGCCGTCAGGGAATCTGGGCGCCCGCATGAGCAACTACCTGTGTCAGGCGCAGCAGAAGTGGACGCTGCGGGCCGTTCCGAACGGCGGCGGCTACCCCGGCTCTCCATACTTCGAGATCACGGTGGCCGGAACGGACCGCGCGCTGGCCGCCACGGAAGAGGGCGAACTGGTCGTGCTGCCCGCGTTCACCGGCGGTCCGGAGCAGCTCTGGCGGCTGGATCAGCTTGCCGATGGTTCCTGGCGCATCATGCCAAAGGCGGTGCCGAACGCCAGAGCGCCGATGGCGCTCTCCGCGATCGGCGCGAGCAGCGCGACGCTCTCCAGGTACGACCCGGCGGGCAACCGGCACCGCTGGCTTCTCAAGACGCCGTAGAACCTCGTTGGGGGGGAGCCTGAGGCAGGGCCTCGAGCCCGATAGCGTGGTCCGGAGAGGCAAGAGGCCTGGGTGGAGGAGCGACCGACCGCGGCCGCCGCGGCGGAATGGTCCAGCGGTAGATGGGGCGGCCGTCAACGGCGACTTCCTTGTCCGGCAGCCAGTCCGCAATCTCCCAGAAGTAGGACACGACCCGCGTCCCGGGCCTCAAATCGCGCAGGAGTTTCCGACGAAGGGCCCGGGTCACTTCGGGCCACAGAAACAGGGTGACAACCGTGGCTTCGGAAATGTCCGCTTCGAAGAAGTCCTCGTTGCGGAAAGTCACGCGCCCCAGCACGCCTTCCTTGCGCGCGCGGCGGCACGATATCCCGATTCTTACGGGGTCGATGTCGATGCCCACACCGCGCGCCCCACACATCTGCGCTGCCGCGATCGGGATCCGACCGTCGCCGCACCCGAGGTCGTAGAGCACGTCGCCCCGTTGTACCCCGCCAAGCCGGAGCATCTGCTCGACCACCTGCCTGGGGCTCGGCTGGAACGGGACATCGGGCTCGCGCGAACCCCTCGTTCTGCGCGTCCGCATCGCGCTCATGACGCGCGACAAGGGGAGGAGCCAGGTAGATGTGGAACCCAAGCCTTCCTCACGAGAAACCAAGCGAGACCCCACCCTCACTTGTCCACGAGCACCACGGCGGTGTCCGGGATGGTGGTTGTATCCTCGACGCCTCTCTGGGTCAGGTTCGGGAGGTCCAGGCCGGTCGGGTGAGCCTTTTCGAAGGCGGATGCCGCCCGCGTCCAGTCCTCAACCGCGACCCCCGCCTTCACGGGCCAGGCAATCACGAGGCTGTTACCTGAGCCGGCGCATCTCACGAGGCGGAGCTCGGGGAAGACGACCGAGTAGGTCCTCACCACGTCCCAGAAGCTGGACGCGGTCTCCCAGAGGTTGGCGCACACGATTCCGCCGTCGGCCAGGCGGTCCCTGACCGCCTGCAGGAACTCGCGCGTGGTCAGGTGATACGGGGTGGACGTCGCCGAGAACGCGTCGATCACGATCAGGTCGTACTTGTGCGGCGTCCGCTCGATGAACGCCCGCCCGTCGCCGATGTGGACGATCTGGCGCGCGTCCTCCCGGAAGCGGAAGTACTTCGCCGCCACATTGCGGATAGCGGGATCGAGCTCGGCCGTCTCGATGGTGGCCTCCGGGAGGAGCTTCCGCACGAACCGCTGGATGGACCCGCCGCCGAGCCCGATCACCAGGATGCGGCGGGGCCGGGGCACGATCGGCAGCGCCACCATCACGTGCCGCACGTAGGACAGGGTCGGGACGTCCGGGTCGGCCAGATCCATCTCGGACTGCACCGCGCCGAATCCGCTGGCTCCCCGGTCGAAGACCAGTCGGCGACAGCCGCTCGGCGTGTCCAGCACCGTGATGGTCTGGTACCGGCTGCGAACCTCGTAGACGACGTCGCTGCCCTGGGCCGCGGCAGGGAGCAGGAGGAGCAGCGCCGACAGGACCGGCCACCACACCGCCCTCCGTCGACGGGCGGCCACGACTGCGGGTCGAAAAGAATGCGCCATGGCGATCCGCCCGACAGTATACTCCCCGGACTGCCGTGCTCCCGCTCTGGCCTGCCGCGCCGCGTCACGCTCCGGCTTTCTCGCGGAAGAGGCCAACCTCCTTCCGCGAAAGGAGGCGGACGGGGATAGACTGATGGCTCGCCGTTCGAGCGACCGCCCATGACATCCCGACGGGTCCTCGTCGTCGCCTGCGCCGTCCAGTTGCTGCTCGCGCTGTCGTGTCTTCCGATCAGGACCGGCCGCGGCGTGGCGCCCGACCGCCTGGACGACGCTGAATTCTGGCGGCTGCACACCGGGTTGTCGGAGCCAGGGGGCACGTTCCGATCCGACAACCTCGTCTCCAACGAGCGCGGCCTTCCCGAGGCGCTGCCCGAGGTCGCGCGGCGCGCGTCACCGGGCGCAGCCTACATCGGCGTCGGCCCCGAGCAGAACTTCTCCTACATCTCGGCGCTGAAGCCTCGCGTGGCGTTCATCGTGGACATCCGCCGCGACAACGCGATGCTCCACCTGCTCTACAAGGCGCTCTTCGAACTGTCGACGACCAGGGCCGACTTCCTGTCGCGGCTGTTCTCGAGGCCGCTCTCGAAGCACCTGCGAGCGGAGTCCAGCGCGAACGATCTGCTGGAGGCCGCGGCGGTCGGGAGGCCGAGCCGCGAGTTGTTCGCGGCGAACCTCGCGGACGTGCGCGCGCAGTTGAGCGGACGGCATGGCTGGCCGGTGGACGCCGGCGGTCTCGCCGCGATCGCGCGAATCTACGAGGCGTTCTTCGTGGCCGGCCCCGGCATCAGCTACTCGTTCGGCTCGTTCCGCGGGGGCCAGCGGTTCCCGACGTATGCGGAGTTGATGACGGCCGGTGACGCGCTGGCCGGGAGCTACCTGGCCAGCGAAGAGGCCTACCGGAGGGTTCGGGACCTGCAGGTCCGAAACCTGCTCGTGCCGGTCGTCGGCGACTTCTCGGGCAGCCGGGCGCTCGTTGGTGTTGGGGAGTTCTTGCGGGCGCACGGCCTGACGGTCGCGGTCTTCTACGCGTCGAACGTCGAGATGTACTTGTTCAGGGGCGACGGCTGGAAGAAGTTCTACGGCAACGTGTCGTCGCTGCCGATCGACAGCCGGAGCATCCTGGTGCGGTCGGTCTTCTCGGGCTTCAGTCGCGGCTATTTTGGCGGCGGCCCGCCGGGCAGCGGAGGCCCTTCCGGCGTGCTGTGGGCCGATCCGATCGAGCCGCTGCTCGCCGATGTCGCCCGCGGCGACGTGTCCACCTACGGGGAGCTGCTGGCGAGGATGCGGTAGCGGCCGGCCGCGCCTGATTCCGACGATCGGCCTTCGGCGCGTCCCCAGGACGACACGCTACTTGGATCCGGCAGCCGTGTAGCCGAGCAACGGAAGCATCGCTTCGGCATAGCGCCGTCCCAGCTCCCGATAGCCTTCGGGACTGAAATGGAGACGGTCGCGACGGCCACTGCATCCTTTCGACGAGATCACGCGCGCGGTGGGGACCGTGCGTGGCAACTCGTCGATGATCGTGTTCATCGCCGCGCAGGCGCCATTCTGGTCCGCATTCACCAGCTCCCCCGCCAGGAGAGGCACCCCCTTTGCCTTCAGGTCCAAATCCGCGATCAGGTTGTCGTAGATGGCCTTCACCTTGTTCGGCCACTCCTTGTCGCCGGGATTCGATTCGCCCTGATGCAGCAGGATGCCCTTGATGACGCCGTCCTTCTGCGCCAGTTTCCCCATTTCGACGAGGTGTGCGTAGGGGTTTCCGCCGTAGGCGTTGATGATGGTGACCATCCACGGAGCCGCGGTTGCCGCATAGGAACGGTAGCTGTTCTTGTCGAACAACTCGATCTTGCAGCCGGCCACGGAGACGTTGACTACGCCTACCCTCACCTTGGGCGGGAGGTTGGCGACCAGGGTCCTGCCGAAGTAGTCCGCAGGGCCAAGGCCCGCGGAGGGGCGGCTCAAGGGGGGGACGGCGGGATACCAGTTGCCCTTCTCTCTCCCTTGGGCGGGGAAGTCGACCGCAGCGAGGACCTTGAAGCGCTCATCGACGGGTCCCTTGTCCTGCTCCTCGACTCCAGGGAAGCCCTCCATGTTCGACTGCCCGAAGCAGAGGAAGACGTAGAAGTTCTTGTCCGGAGCCCTTCTGTTGTCAGCGACGTCGCGAGAAGCGTGAACACAGCCGGACCACATGATCAGTCCGGCCAGCACGAGCCACTGCGTTCTTCTGTTCTTCACGGGGATGGGCTTCGTCCTCGAGACTCGCGGTGCGGTGAAGGGCGCGGACCGGAATCCACGCCCTTCACCTGAGAGGCCTGGCGTCTCCCGGGATGTCGAAGGACACGGGCCGGCATCCTTCAGCGGCGTGCCTAGAGATGCTGGTTGATGACGTTCTCGAGCCACTCCTGCTTCCCGCTGATGAGCGGCAGATTCTCGTGCCGTGCCGCCAGTTTCGCGAGGTCCGCCAGACCGAGCTGCCCCTGGCTGAACTTCAGGCCGTCGCCTTCAGCGAACGACGCGTAGCGCGTCTGCTTGATGTTCGAGAAGGGCGGCGCGGCGAGCAGCGTCGCGGCGATCTCGAGACCGCGCGCGAACGCGTCCATCCCGCCGATGTGCGCGAGGAACAGGTCCTCCGGATCCGTCGAGTTGCGGCGAATCTTCGCGTCGAAGTTCAGGCCGCCCGTCACGAATCCCCCCGAGGCCAGGATGATCATCATCGCCTCGGCCGTCTGGTAGATGTCGGTGGGGAACTGGTCGGTGTCCCAGCCGTTCTGCACGTCGCCGCGGTTGGCGTCGACGCTGCCCAGCAACCCGGCGTCGGCCGCCACCTGCAGCTCGTGCGAGAAGGAGTGCCCCGCCAGCGTCGCGTGATTGGCCTCGATGTTCAGCTTGAAGTCCTTGTCGAGGCCCTGAGCCCGCAGGAAGCCAATCACCGTCGCGGCGTCGAAGTCGTACTGGTGCTTGGACGGCTCCATCGGCTTCGGTTCGATGTAGAAGGTGCCGGTGAACCCCTGCGACCGGGCATAGTCCCGCGCCAGGCCCAGGAAGCGGCCGAGGTTGTCGAGCTCCCGCTTCATGTCGGTGTTCAGCAGGCAGGTGTAACCCTCGCGCCCGCCCCAGAACACGTACCCCTTGCCGCCGAGCTCGATCGTGGCGTCGATCGCGGCCTTCACCTGGGCGGCCGCGTGCGTGAGCACGCGGAAGTCCGGGTTCGTCGCCGCGCCGTTCATGTAGCGGGGATGGGAGAAGAGGTTGGCCGTGCCCCACAACAGTTCGATGCCCGTGGCCTTCTGGCGCTCCTTGGCAAGGGCCACGAGCGTCTGGAGGTGTCGCTCCGATTCCGCGACCGTCGCGCCCTCCGGGGCGATGTCACGATCGTGGAAGCAGTAGAACGGCGCGCCGAGCTTCGAGATGAACTCGAACGCCGCATCGAGCTTCATCCGGGCGTTCCCCATCGCGTCGGCGCCGGCGTCCCAGGGGAAGTCGTGGGTGCCGGCCCCGAACGGGTCCGACCCCGTGCCGCAGAAGCTGTGCCAGTAGCACACGGCAAACCGCAGGTGGTCCTGCATCGTCTTGCCGGCCACGACCTTCCGTGGGTCGTAGAACTTGAAGCTGAGCGGGTTCGTCGAGTCCTTGCCCTCGAACTTGATGGCGCCGATTCCCGGGAAGAACTCTCGCTGGCCAACGAAGACAGGCATCTGTCCTCCTCCACTGAAGGTCGAACGTGTCGCGCGTCGCGGCAGGGCCGGAGTGGCGGACTGCAGAACATGGCGGCCCTGTAAGCGCTTTCGCGCTCCTGGCCGGCCGCGACATGATACATCGTACCCGCGTTCGCTGGCTGTGTCAGCGCCATTCCAGCCGCCTCGTGCGCTCCTTCCGCAAGACATCTCTTCCTCAGCCCGTCCCAGGTGCACACCGCGCTGAAGCGCTTGGAACGAGCGCGCCTGCCCGACACCCAGAGTGATCGGCCAGTTCTGCGGGCCGTCGAGGAGCATCAGGATTGTCCGTGCCGTCGTCGCCGGCGTCAACAGTGTCCCGATTCGGCGCGGCTGCAGAGGAACGTGCATCTTCATGCGAGAATGATCGCCGCCATGCGATTTGTGTGCACGAGTTGCCAACGCGAGTTCACCGTCGCGCCTGCGACGCTCGCCAAGTTTCCCAACTGGACGCCGAAGACCTGCATGAAGTGCAAGAGCGGGAAGTCGCCGGCCTTGTCGCGGGAGGAGAACCTGACGACCGCCGAGGTGCTGGAGAAGTACACATCGGGCCCCGTGAGTGGCGTGTTCACGGACGGCGCGGCGACGCCGAATCCCGGCCCCGGCGGCTGGGGCGCGGTGTACGTGGTGGACGATCGGATCATCGCGGAACAGCGCGGGCACGAGCCGTACACGACGAACAACCGCATGGAGCTGTCGGCGCTGATCGCGGCGTGCAAGATGGTGCCGCGTGACGAGAAGACGGTGATCTTCACGGACTCGGAGCTCTGCGTGAACACGATCACCAAGTGGGCGAAGGCGTGGGAAGCGCGCGGCTGGCGCAAGAAGGACGGCGAGATCAAGAACCTCGACCTCGTGCAGGAGCTGTACCGGCTCTACCACGGGCACCCGGGACTCGAGCTTCGCTGGATCAAGGGGCACGACGGCGCACGCTGGAACGAATACGCCGACTCGCTCGCCACGGCCTATCGCCGCGAGTAAGCTCCGCCGTCGTGAATCCCTCGAACGACGCGCACGAGGCCTCGACCACCACCTCGAGGTGCGCGCGTGCTCTGGTCCGCTCCGTTTTGCTCCGGTGTTCACCTCCAGCGATCCGGTCTGCTCTCGTCCGCGCTGGCCAGGTCCTGATGTCTCATCCTGTCTCCGCGTCCGGAGGCCGCGTCCGTCCGCCGCGGCCAACTGCCACCCTCGCTTCCTCCGGCCAGACCTTCATACCAGCCTGCTGAGCCGCCGTCCACAGCTGCCTGTCGAACGTGCCCACGACGACTTCCAAGCCGACGGACTCCTGCCACATCAGTGCGGATGCGAGCTGCACCGCGTCGTAGCCGCGGAGCGCGTGATTCCACGCGAGCGTTCTGGCGCGATCGACGAGCGCCTCGGTCACGGGCACCCGCAGAAGGTCGTGCCAATCCCTGTCGAACGCGCGCTGCGCCCGGCGCGCAACGTGCTCCGTCACGAGATCCGCCCGAACCGCGTTGGCCAGCGCCGCGGCGACCTCGGCGCGACTGACGATCGACGTCGCGACCATCTCGGACTGGGCCGTGAGCGCGATCGTCTCCCGCGACCCGCGTTCAGCGATGTAGAGCTTCACGAGCGCGCTCGCGTCGAGGTAGGCGATCACTCGCGATTCCCCACGAGGAGATCGCCTGAAGGGTCGCCACCACCTGATGGGGCTGCCGCAGGAGTTCGCGGCCGCCAAGGAGTGCTTCGAACGGGCCGTGGCGCGCGACCCGCGCTTGGCTCTGGCGTACGACGCCCTGGCGGAGCTGCACTGGTACCTCGGGTTCTTCGGGTTCGCGGCGCCTGCCGACGTGGCGGCGACGGGCGTGTTCTACGCGATGCGGGCCCTGGAGATCGACAACGCTCTCGCCGAGACCCACGCGCTGCTGGGGCTCTATCGGGTTCAGCTTCTCGACTTCGACTGGCGTGACGCGAAGCGCCACTACGTGCGCGCACGGGAGTTGAACCCCTCGTCTCCGCTCGTCAGAGTGAGGTTCGAGATCGGGTCGTTGCTGTACGAATGCCGGATCGCGGAAGCGATCGCGGAGATGGAGGCCGCCCTCCAGTCGGATCCCCTGTCGCTGTTCATGCTCGCGTGGTACGGCTTCTTCCTCTGGCTGAATGGCTCCGACGAGCTTCGCGTGGACCTACCTTGGCCTGGGGGACCTCGACAACACCTTCGTCTGGCTGGATCGCGCGCTGGCCGGGCACGACCTCATGGGCATTCCCCTGCGGACGTTTCCGTTCCTCGGCGAATTGAGGAACGACCCGCGTTACGGCGAATTGCTGCGGAAGTGGAAGATGACGCCGGATGAGGGCGGGGATTGTTGATCGGCTCGGGGTTCCACGTGTTTTTCACGGGGCTCGTCGTGCGCGACCTTGTCCGCGCCGTGTTCCGAGGCGAGTCGGCTCGGCGTGCTGGTCTTCGGCCAGCGCGAGCCGCGGCCGAACGCCGTGCAGGCACCGAACGGCGCGATCGATGCTCGAAGAACGTTGATGACTTCGGCGGCTCGACAAGTCCATAATCCCCCAAGGCTTCTCACGAGATCAGAGTCAACGGCACGTCGACCGGGCGCCCGGTCCACCCTCGGCACGAGCGCGCCAGGGTCGTCCGCGGCGCACGCGGCTGTGAGCCCGTCGCCGGGCGAGGTGCGCCTGCAGGGGGATGCGGCGCGCCACGCGCTCTCGTAGTCCACAGCTCCAGAGACGGAGGATCGCTTGCCTGACCCGACACTCGACCGACGACTGGCTGCCGAATCCAAGTTGCCCGTCGCAGTCAACAGCGGCAAGACGGCCGTCACGGTCCACGGCTGGCTTCCGGCGAAACCACGGGCTGCCACTGGCGAGGGTCTTCCCGCGTCGCTCGAGGACTGGGTCAAGCGAGCCGATGCGCTCGGGGACCCTGTCCCCGTTGGCGGCTTCACCTGGCAACCCGCGCTGTACCACGGCGTCGAGATGTACGCCGCGGGCCTGCTCGTCCGCCGTGCCGGGACCGGCGCCCTCACCAGCATCGTCGTGAAGATCCCGCCCGGCAGACGGCCGCCGAAGATCCCGCGGACTCCCGATCCGGCGGCGGCAATCAAGTTCGTCCGGGCAGGTCGCGCGCTGCCCGGCGACCTGGATGACCCGCCCGTCCCCACGCCGAAACTGGTGTGGTTCGACCCATACGTCGTCCTGGGCGAAGCGGGCCCGGTCGCCCTCGCCTGGCGATTCAGTTTCACCGGCGAGCGCTGCTCGGATGTCATCGTGTCGCTCGACGGGACGCATACGCTCGCGGTCATCGCAACGGATCCCGAGAACCCGTACGCCTACGCCACCACGCCGCGCTACCTCCTCGACGACATCACCGGCGTGCCGCGATTCGTCTCGTTCGTGCCTGCGCTGTTGCTGACGGAGGCGGCCGCCGGCAGCCCAATCGCGGTGGCCGAGGCGTTCTTCCGGCGCTTTCCCGCGATGTTCGGGACGGCCCAGCTCGCGCAGCAACTCCGGTTCAAGCAGGTCGAGCCGGATCTGGACGGGGGCCAGCACATCGTGTTCCAGCAGATATTCGCCGGAGTGCTGGTCTGGGGCTGCGAGCTGCGGGTCCACCTCAACGATCGCCTGGCGATCACTTCGATCTCCGGCCGCTATTACCGGGATCCGGATGTCGACCTCGGGACCAAGGTCAGCGAGCAGGCGGCACTCTCGTCCGCGATGACGCAGTGGCTGGCGGCCAACGGCGGCGTGGACCAACTTGGCGGCGGGCAGGCAATCGAGCAGCGCGGCCTGGTGATCCTGCCCTGGAAGCTGGTCAGCCCGACCGGATGGAACAGTCTCGCGTGGTGGTTCCGCTTTCCGGACGCAGACCGTTTCATCTCGGCCCAGACAGGCAGACTCATCGTCGCGATCTCGCGGCGCCATTCCGTCCGCAGGGTCTACGACTTGAACGGGCAACGTCCCGGCGCGGCGGCCGACCTCCAGCTCGAGGACGGCATCCAGCGCACGGCCAACCCGCTGGATCCGGAGGCTCTCACGGCCGATGCCGCGATTGCCGCCGTCGAAGCGTTCTGGCGGATGCTGGCGCGCAACAGTTGGGATGGCGGAGGCGGCGACACGATTGCCTACGTGGACGTCAACTTCGACGATCCCGCCACGGCTCCAGTGGAGGTCAACGCCAGCTGGAACGGATCCTATACGGCCTTCTCGCGCAACCTCGCCGAGGCCGATATCGTCGGGCACGAGTTCTCACACGCCGTCACCGAGAAGACGGCGGGTCTTGTGTACGTGTTCGAGCCTGGGGCGATGAACGAGTCGTTTTCCGACGTGTTCGGCAAGCTGATTGTCCCGACGCCGCAGCCGTGGGTCATCGGCGCAGGCAGCATCGGTCGGGATCTCCGGAATCCGGCCGCCACCCTGCCGCCGAATGGCCCCTGTGCCGACAACTACGCGAGCAACTACCAGTTTCGACCGATCGGGGACGACCTCGGCGGCGTTCACTTCAACTCGGGAATCGGGAATCGGGCAGCGGTGTTGGTAGCCGATGGCGACGGCTCCGCGGCGCATCCGGGCCTCGGTCGAGAGCGACTCGCGAGGATATGGTGGGACGCGCTGACGACTCGACTGTCGCCGTGGTCGTCGTACATCGATCTCGTGGCCAACGCATGGGAAGTCGCGCGAGCGCTGGCGGACGGCGGTCGGCGCGGTGTGCAGTTCCCGGGTGCCGCTACGCAGCCCCCCGCGTTCACCCAGTCGGACCCGAACGAGGTGCTGTGGGCATTCCGGCAGGTCGGGCTCGACCTTCGGCTGCAGGCCGGCTGGTTCCGCGTGCCTTCCGGGACGACGACGGACTTCGTGTTCTTCGAGGGCGTGAGCACGCCGACCAACGAGCGGGTCTCGGACGTCATCGTTCGGGTCACCCAGCGCCGCTCGGGAGGCGGAACCCGATTCATGGGGGTGCTCCAGGTCTCCACGGGAACGACGACCGCGGCATTCGGCGGCGGGGTGGTCAACGCGGCGATCACCCAGCACGGCGTCAACTCGCAGAGCATGGAGGTTCGTGTTCGCGTGACGACAGCCAACTTCTCGGACGTCGAGGTGTCCGCCCAGGTCCTCACGCAGCCGATCACGCCCGCTCCGGTCCCGCCGCCGCCCACGCTCCCGTACGTGACGCCGCACGTCGCGCACTGGTTCGACAACCCGCTGTTCCTCGGCCGCCGCTACGGCGACATCGTCTACGAGGCGATCGATCTCCCGGCCAGCTGCGCGGTATCGGATGTGGAACTCGAACTCATCGACGGGACCGGGAGGGTCTTGGCGAGCACGCGGTTCGGGCAGCCGGCGGCGACGGAAGGGGCCCGCGGCGCCTGGATCTTCGCTCGATCGTTGGGCGGAACCCGGATCGAGGTCCGGGTGCGTTCCTGGCACGACTTCGGAACGGCGGTCAGGTACCGGCTGGTCTACTGGATTACCGCCGACAGTTGTTCCCTGCCGGCCTTCACGATCCGGGAGGTGGGTCCAGACAATCTGTAGCCGATGAACACTCGCGTCCACTCCAGAGAGAGGAGCTTCGAATGCCACCGAAACCCAAGACGCCGTCAGCCAAAGCGCAGGATTGGCCCGCGCACGCCCCGATCGTCTTTCATGTTCGACCCACGAAGTTCCAGGTCGTCACGCCCTCCGAACTGAAGGACTGGGAAGCCTCGCGCGCTGCCGCGCTCGGCGTCAAGGTCAAGGACCTGGGTCGAACGAAGGGAACCGGGACCTGGTCGTTCAGCCCGATCGGCGGCGGTTACGACACCTTCGACGACAGCGACGAGATCTAGCCGGGCGCGTTCGGCCCCGGCGTTGAACCGACACCTGACGGACACGGGTCCGGCTCCCCGTCCGGGACCTGAGCCCATCGACGCGGCGTGACCGGATCCGTGCCGATTCGCGGCGACGAGTCCGGCTCGTCGCTCTCGTCACGAGGACTATGACTGGCCCCCTCCGTGTCGGCATCTTCTCGCGCGCGAGTGACCTGCACGCTCACGTCATTGCGAGGCAACTGGGCGAACGCGATGACGTGGTGTGTGACTTCGTGGCCGTCGACAAGCTGCACGAGTCTCCGTCGATGGTCTGGGGCAATGCCGATCGGGGCGAGAGCATGGCGCTTCCCACGATGGGCGCGACCCGCACCACGAACGTGCGCGACCTGGACGTCATCTGGTGGCGTCGACCGCCCTCGACTCAGTCTGTTTCGGAGGTGTACGACGACCCGAACCATCTCGAGCTGATCAACAATGACTGCGCCGCGGCAGTCGTCGGGCTGACCGAGGTTGCCTTCAGGGGAATCTGGGTCAGCACTCCGTCGAGCACGCGTCGAGCTGAGAACAAGATCGTCCAGCTTCACACGGCCCAGGCCTGTGGGCTGCGGGTACCCAGGACGCTGATTACCCAAGACCCTGTGGTGCTCGGCGACTTCATCAAGGGCATCGGCACCCCGATCGTGGTGAAGGCACTGAGAGGCCCTCTCCACGTCGGTGTGCCGACGTCCTCCTTCCTTCCGGAACACCTTTCACGAACCGAGGCCATTCGGGCCGCGCCAGCCATCTATCAGGAGTACGTTCCTGGTTCGATGCATCTGCGAGTCCATTGCTTTGGCACTCACGTGCTGACAGCCTCGATCGAGTCGAACGAACTGGACTGGAGGGGCGACCTCACCGTACCCTTTCGGCCCTTTGGGTTGCCCGGCGACATCAGATCGAAGCTGCAGCGCGTCCTTCGCGCATTGGGGCTGAGGATGGGCATCTTCGATCTGAAGGTCAGCCCAACCGGTGAGTACTACTGGCTCGAGCTCAACCCACAAGGGCAGTTCTTGTTCGTCGAAGGCCTGGTGCAGGAACTCGAACTGGCAGACGCGTTCGCCCGGTTCCTGCGAAAGGAGGCGACGGAGGGGAGAAGGATCAAGGCCCTCGGCGGGCCGGACTACAGCGGCGGCCAGGTGCCGTGGCCTCGCTCTCGGGCCCTTCGGTAGATCTCGGGAGCCACTGCCATTTCCTCGAGCAGACGGCGACGATGCGCTCGTCATCCGTCAGGTCGACACGTTCGACGATGACATCCGTATCGAGCACGTTCGTCGCGAACGGCACCGCGAGGTGATCCTCCAGCATCGTGAAGAACCCGACCGTCTGTTCGGACTCGCCGTAGGCATCGACGATCGCTTCCTCGATCAGGCGGTCGAGGACAGCCGTAGGCCACGTGCGGGGATGAGGCTTCCGAGCGCGTCCCGCGTTGGGCGATCCTGCCATGCGTCGCTCCTCCGAGATTCCACCCAACCGACCACTGACGTCGCTGCCGCTTCACTGGTCGGCTCGTGTCGATCCTGATTCCCATTCGCGCACCCGCGTCCGAACTCGACCAACGGTTGCCCCTGGCGGAGCGCGTGACCGACCTTCCTCGCGGCAGGAAACGCGCAACCTGGAAGGCGGACATGCGAGAGGCATTGCTCGAAGGCGCTCAGAGCCTCGAGCGAATGTCCGCCGCGGAGATCGCCCGAACGATCGCAGACGCTCGCCGCCGACGAAGAAAGGTGGAGCCGACCGTTGTCGCCGAAGCCGTGGAAGCGACCGCCTTGCCGAATGCGCCGAGTCAGGGCACGCCGCACTTCCTGGTCACCAAGAAGGAGGACTGTCGGCGGTGGGGGCTGGCCGTGTCCAGCAGGGTGAACCCACGCGACACAAGAAACAGATATGTTGCGTTGTACAACACATGTGTTGTATGCTCGCCACGATGACGAGCGCCGAGTTCAAACGCTGGCTGCACGCGCGAGGCTGCACGTTCGAACCCGGCAAGGGTGGGCATCTGATTGTCCGGCGCGGCGATAAGATGTCGGTCCTGCCGATGCACGGCAAGCAGAAGGAACTCGGCACCGGACTCGTCAATGCGATCAAACGAGACCTTGGGCTCACGTAGCCAGGTCGAGAGAAGGAGCTACCGATGCGGGTCTACCCCCTCACGGTCGAACGGGACGACAACGGCACGCTGCTCGTGTCGTTCGTGGATATTCCGGAAGCGCACACGTTCACCGATAACGAGGATCAGATCACGGCGCGTGCCACAGACTGCGCCTTGACCGCGCTCGAAGGGTACATGAAGGACCGGCGTCCGATTCCCACTCCGTCGCGCGAACACACGGGGCGGGCGGTGGTATTGCCGCCGCTGGCGGTCGCGAAGATCGCGCTGTACGAAGCGATGCGGAATGCGGGCGTGCGCAAGGCAGAACTCGCGCGACGCTTGCGATGGCACCTGCCACAGGTCGATCGGTTGCTGAGTCTCCGCCACGGTTCTCGCCTCGAGCAGCTCGAGGCGGCGTTGACGGTCCTGGACCACCACCTCGAGATGCGCGTCGTGCGGGGAGTCGAGCGTAGCTCCAACACGCCGGTGCCGAGGCCGCGACGCGCTGCCGGACGTCACCGCCCGTCAGCGAGCAAGGCGGGGGCGAGGAAGCCAGGAGGGACGCGGTAGCCTGAAGGCGAAGGGTCAGGCCTACCACACCGCACAGCGACTCGCCGGTGCGGATCGGGTTGTCCCATCAGTCGGGTGGTCTCCGGCTGCATTGCGGCGCCGGGAAACGTCCCCCAGGCTGTGCTGAACTCGGCCGTTCGCCGGAGAGTCCCGCATGACGAGGGTCGCGTCGGGGCGACGGTCTTCTCGACCCGGTCGGGAAGACCGATCTCGCTGAACAACGTCCTGCTCGCGATAGGCATCCACGACGCACCAGTGCTGGCGGTCCCGGCGACCGGGCCGCGGTCGTCGGACTCGGCACTGTCAGCCTGTGCGACGGAGCAACGTGGCGCGGATAGCCGGCCGCGCGCGGCTTCATGGTTGGAGTCCCAGGACGTGGTGGGAATTCGGTAAGCCGCTGAGGCTGGACAAGCCAGCGGCCATCGCGCGTCGGCGAGTTCCAGCCTGAAGGGATGTCGCCAGAAGAGTGTCTCGCTCCGGTCTCTCGGGGCCATCTGCCAGCAAACGTGTCTCACTTGTGTCTCAGCGCCCGTTCACCGGCTCGCGGCCGACTGTGCCAAGACGCAGCGGAGCCACGGGTTGCAGCCAACTCAGCCGCCCCCGACAACGTTGTTCCACGGCGCATCCACGGCCCGGAATCGGGAGGCTCGTAAGTGCTTGTTGTAGAAGGGATTGTTCTGGCTGGGAGGCAGGATCCGCGAGGGCATCGGCGTTCAGCCTCACGTTGTGCTGCGGCATTCGAGCGGCTCAGCGAGGACTGAGGCGAGGCCGCGCTGATTTCGTGTGGTGTCGTCTTCCGGAGGCCCACGGGGCCAGGACTCGCGTGCCTTCGCCGCCCAGCATCATCGCGGCGATGGCAGCCGCCAGGTCCGCCTTCCGTGTGGGGCCGACGGTGTTCAGCGCACGCGCGAATTCACGAAGTCGCTCGGCGTTGTAGCAGTCTTCAAGCGCTTCACGAAGCGTGGCCGGGCGGACTGCCCCGGCCGGCAAGAACGGCTGGTTTCTCATCGCTGTCTACTCGTCATCGTGGAGGGTGCCATGGCGGGACCAACGGCGGTACGCCTCAATCCACTCGGCACCGCTGGGCGGCGGGTTTGGAATCGGCAGGTCGAGAATCCCAATCCGCTGGTGTAAACGGCCGCGGCTGCAAACGGCGACGATTCGCTCATCGGCCGTCAGGTCGAGACGTTCGACGACGACACCCGTTTCGAACACCTTCGTCGGGAACGGCATCGCGAGGTGTTCCTCCAGCATCGTGAAGAACCCGACCGTCTGTTCGGACTCGCCGTAGGCATCGACGATCGCTTCCTCGATCAGGCGGTCGAGGTCAGCCGTAGGCCACCTGCGGGGATGTGGCTTCCGAACGCGTTTCACGTTGGGCGATCCTGCCATCTGTCGCTCCTCCGAGATTCCACCCGACCGACCACTGGCGTTCCCGCCGCTTCATTGGTCGGCCCGCGACCGACCGCGCTCCGAGTTGCGAGCGACTCACGGCTTGTCTGCAACCCAGGGACTTCGCGCGCGGACGGCGTCGACCAGGAATCGGACACCCTGGTTGTCCGATGGGCTGAGCCAGAGCATCCGCACGAAGACACGTTCGGCTTCGTCGAATCGGTGCAGGCGCCAACAGCAGAGTCCGAATCCGTGAAGGCAGCGAAGGAAGGGCCGGTTGTCGATGAAGCCCCACGCCAGAACGCCGTCGAAGCCGGAGGGCAACGACAACTCACCGATCCGAACGCCCACTTCGTAGTGACGAATGGCCAATTCGGGGTCGTGTTCGAATGCCAGGTTGCCGAGATGCGCATGAGCGTCCAGGCACCTCAGGTCGGCTTGGCAGAGTCGCATCAGGATCTTCAGCGCGCCTCGAACGTCGCCGGCGTCTTTGATGTCGTTCGACTCGGTGATCGGATCCGACTCTGGATCGGCGGGGTCGGCGCCGGGCAGCGCCTGTTCCATCTCGAATTCGCGTCTCGTGCCACGAGTGATGATTGACACCGCCCAGTCGTCGAGTGGTTCATCCGGCTCGCCCCAGTCCTGCTCGGACGGATCCCATACGCCCTCGTCATTCAACTTCAGGGGCACGAGGTCGAGTGCGGAGACCTCCAGCCGCGCCGACTGGACTTCGCCCGAGAGATACGAGTGCCCGGCGTAGCTCCATTGCTTGCGCGGCTTCACGACGACGATTTCGCCGGGCACGGCGTCCCACAGGGTCGCACGGAGGGTGATGGCACGCCGGGTCCCAAGCAGCAGACAGCGCGCGGCCGTCTCCTTCACCGAGAGGAGAACGAGTTCGACGGGGCCGGTCAACTGGAGGTCCCGCGCCGTGGCCTTGTGCTGGCGAGCGGCGCCAACACTGAGGGTTTCTGGGTGGAAGGGCTCGAGCCCGAGCCATCGGCGATAGGCAGTGAGCCCGTCTCCACCCGCGCTGCCAGGTGGAAGAACGACATCACAAGCCGCCACGACATGCGTGGTCTGGTCCGCCCGGCGACACCGCGCCGTCAAGCCGCGGCGGGGATTGCCGTCGTAGCAGAACTCCACGACCGAGACAGGCTCGCCGATCACGAAGCCGTCGCACGGCAAGACGATATGCTGGTTGAACACGCGACGCCACGCGCGGAACGCGTCGTCGTCGGTTTGAGCCGTGCTGGCGACTTGATGGATGTCGTCGTCCAGTGACTTGTGGTCGGAATTGGCGACGCGTCGAGTCAAAAGGTCCCGCCTCCGGTTCCGCCGATCCTACTCCCCATCGGTATCGTCGTGCGACAGGCCACCCACTGGTCCGGGACCGCGGAGACCGCAAGTGGACGCGTTAGGCGTCAGCGTGTCTCATTCGTGTCTCAACAGCGCGCCGCGCGCCCTGTTGAGCGACCGCCAAGACGAAGAGCATCAACAACTTGAGGGAGTCGACGGTGCGCCAGATAACGTGGTGTCTACGACCATTCCACGGCCCGCAATCGCAGCGTGTCGTAAGTGCTTGATGTAGAAGGGATTTGTTTTGGCTGGGAGGCAGGGATGTGAACCGCGATAACGTGGTCCAGAGAGGCAGAAAACCCGCAAGCGACGGTGACCGATCGTAGCGGTTCTCCTAGGGTTTCCTGGAACCACCTTGGGGCCGGATGGGGCGGCGACGGGCGGTTGCGTGCGCTGTTTGTCAAGATCGTATCAAGATCCTCGAGACGTTCGGCGTCCCGGGCCGCCGTCCAGCGCTGCCTGTCGAACGTCCCGATGAGGACTTCCATGCCGGCGGGCTCCTGCCACATCATGTGGACTCGCGCGCTACTGCCTGGCGATCTTCTGCTTGAGGAAGTCGATGAAGAACGCGCAGGCTTCGCCGCGCAGGTTCGCCTTGGCTACCGGCCCGTTGTCGGTGAACTCCAGGTACCGCCGCGCCTTGACGTCGAACCGCGGCCACGCGGGAAGCCGGCCGCCGTTGGGGTCGCCCGTCTTGGCGTAGTTGGTCCAGTAGGTCTGGATGTCGTTGGAGATCTTCTTCTCGGAATCGGCCACGTCGCCCGGCGGGAAGTTGCCGAACACGTAGCGCAGTTCTCCCGAGTGCGAGGCGCCGCGCTTGGCCTCCGGGAAGGCGTGGGAGAACTCGTAGGCCCAGACCACGTTGCCGGCATTGGCGTGGAACTCCTCGATGGCGATGGACGGGCAGCGGTTCATGGTGTCGGTAGCGAACTGCGCGCCGCCGTCGCCGTAGGGCGGGTAGGTGGAGGCCTGCGTCGTGTAGTGCCCCATGGCCTTCGGGGCCAGGTCGTCGTAGAACTCGGTGACGGCCTTCATCACGGCTTCGGGGCCGCCCTCGAGCGAGCGTTCGCGGGCGGTGCTGCCGATCATGAGCGGGACCTGCTTCTCCGCCCCGGCGGCGAACGTCTTGGCGGAGACGTCCTTGATCACATAGCCGTCGGCGTTCGGTCCGATGCCGCCGGTGCCGTAGGTCGGCTCGGCCTTGAGAACGGCCTCCACCGGGAGCTTCCGCATGTAGGCAAGGGCGCCGGTCGCGGGCGCGCCCATCTTCTGCGCGAACGCGACGCCGGCCTCTTCGGCCTGGGCCAGACGCGGCGTAATGCGTCCGCTGCCCACCACCGTGCCGCTTTCCTCGATCGCGCGCGCGAAGAGGCCCGCGCTCAACGGGGACACCAGCAGCTGCCCGGTGTTGTTGCCGCCGGCGGACTGCCCGAAGACGGTGACGTTTGCCGGGTCGCCGCCGAATCTCGCGCTGTTCTCCCGAATCCACTTCAAGGCTGCAATCTGGTCCTGCGTGGCGTAGTTGCCGGAGGAGTGATGCGGGGATTCCGCCGTCAGTTCGGGGTGGGCCAGAAAGCCGAGAATGCCGAGCCGGGTACTGCACCGTCACGAACACGACCCCGTGCCTCGACATGGCCTCGCCGTCGAACGACGGCTCGATGCCGCCCAGGCCAAGGGCCGAGCCGCCCTGGTTGCCGCCGCCATGGATCCACATCATGACCGCGTGCTTCCCCTTGGGGGGCCACTCCGGCGCCCAGACGTTGAGGAAGAGGCAATCCTCCTTGCCCTTGGACGCGGCCAGCGTGTTCCAGTTGGCGTCGATCTGGGCGCACGTGGCGCCGTATTCGCCGGCGTCGCGCACGCCCTGCCACGGCAGCACGGGCGCGGGCGGCTTCCAGCGCAGGTCCCCGACCGGCGGCGCCGCGAACGGGATGCCCTTGAACACGGCCCCGCTCTGCTGGGCGCGCCCACGGATTTGGCCTCCGGTGACGGCTACCATGGGATCCGACTGAGCAACGGTTATCGAGATGGAAGCGGCGGCCGCGAGCCCTAGAAGCAACCCGGGAAGAGTCCTGTGGATGGTCACCGCGATTCCGGCCCGGACGAGCGTCGATGTCATGGCAAGTCACCTTGTCCTTCAGAACGTGCCCTGTCAGAAGCGACCCTTCTGGCTGAGCCACCTGTCGGCGTAGTCGTACAGGGTCTCGATCGTATCGCCGAACTGGCCCGGCGTCGTTTCGCACTGCCTGCACGCCCCATAGCCGTGACTGGCGCCTTCCACGAACGCCAGGGACTTGTCCCTGGCGGCGGAGTGTTCGTAGATGGTCTCGGCCGCGAGGTACTCGTAGCCGCCGGTCATCCCCATGAACAGCGAGGGGACGCGGATCTGCTCGACGTTGCCCGGCGCGCTGGCGTAGGAGGACGCCCACTCGACCCCGTACATCGAACTCTCGTCGTACCCGAAGCCGTCTGTCACCCGGACGGCGTTGTCCACCAGGTAGCGTCGAGCGGTCGTGTTGATCGCGCCGTTCTGCGGTGACGAGGGTCTTCCCGACGGCACGCGCACGGAGTGAACGATCTGAGTGGTCACCGAGCCGTCGGCGTGGATCAACGGCCACGGTTTGACGGTGTGAGCCATCAGCTTGACGTCCTGGGGGAACAACTTGTTGTTGGGCCCCATGCTGTTGGCGCCGTAGACGACAATCGGAGGATCGTCGGTCGACCGGGGGCCGAGAGCCGCCACCTTCTCCAACATCGACGTGATGACCGCGTTGTTGCGCCGGCCGACGGCGCTCTGCCACTTCTTGATGAATTCCGGGCTGTAGTTGGAGTTCCCGCCAGCGTTGTACCCGTTCTTCGGGTTGAACAGGTTCAAATCCTCATCCAGCTTCGCAGGGTCGCCTTCGTCGACCACCGCCGGGTCGATGCTGAGCAGCGTCATCTCGGCGTTGCCCCAGTTCGCGTCCGCCAGGATCATGCCGTCGGCCGCGGGCATGCCCGCGAGAGACGCCGGGCACTTCGAGGTCTTCTCCGGCCCCTGGCATGCTTTGACGCCGTTCTCCGCCATCAACTGGTACGCAGTCATGAGCGTCGCGCCACCGCTGTGTCCCCAGAGCACGACCTTCCTGACGCCGTCGACGCTGCGCAAGTACTCCACCGACGATCTCGCATCCGGGAGGATGTCGTTCAGGCCGCCGCCGGAGTTCTTCGTGCAGAGCACGGTGTAGCCGCGTCTGGACAACTCCGAGCAGGCGGAGAAGTTCGAATAGTCGGAGCCGAAGTGCATGACGAAGACGCCGATGCGCGCCTTCTCGCCGGGGGCTGCCGGTTGGTAGAGGAAGCCCGTCGCCTTGCCGGCCTGCACCGGGGTTCGCTTGACGGACGGATCCAGCGGCGCCGCGCCTCCCGGGCCCGGGCCGCCCGCGCCCTGCCCCACCTGTCCCCGGCCCGTCGGATCGCTTCTGCCCCTGGAATCCTGGGTGAGCAGCGGTCCCGAACACAACAGGCTCAGCGCCGCGACCGCGACGATCGAGCGAGAGAGTCTCACCGGCTGCATCGGTCCTCCCGGCCGGGGCGGATGCTCAGGAACCGGCCTGTAACATCCGCGTTGACGGGCCTTCCGGTCGCGGGCATCATTGGGCGGCCGCGATTCCGCCCCCGGCGGCTGCTTCAGTCGCGCCGGGACCGACCGTGAGGGCGTCCTCGACGCACGCGGACGGCCGCCACCGTAAGCGCCCATCACGCGTTGTCGACCGGCATGGCTGGCGCTGTGGCTGCAAGCCGGTATCGGGAGGTCGAACGGGAGGCGAGCGCATGAAGGTCTCAATCGTGCTGCGGTTCCTGATGGCGGCCCTGGCTGCAAATGGTGTTGCGGCGCTCGGCGCGACCGCACAAGAGGCGAATCGCTTCAGTCCGGTGGCGCTCGTCAAGAACGGCGATACGGTCGGCTACGGATCGTACCGGATCATAAGGCTCGGGGACGGGATCTACCAGATCAAGGATCCCGGAGATCCCAAGGCCAAGGCCGGCGGCTTGATCGGCGTCGACATGTATCTGGTCCGAGGCGCGTCGAAGGCGCTGCTGATCGACCTCGGCAACAACTACATCGACGGCTATCCCGGGGATGTCATTCCGCCGCGGCCGCACGCCGCCGAGGAACTGCGCGCCGTCGTGGACGGTCTTCGCGGCAGGTTGCCGTTCGACGTGGCCATCACGCACGCGCATCCGGATCACGACGGCATGACCCGCGCGTTTATCGGCCGGAAGATCACGATCTGGATGCCGAAGGGGGAAGACCTCGAGGCGCCGAGGAACCAGCACGGGAATATCGACCCGTCGGTGTACACGGTGTTCGACCACGCCACGAAGACGTTCGACCTGGGTGGCGGCCGCGTCGTGAAACCCCTGCTCGTGCGAGGTCATTCGAACGGCTGCACCGCCTATCTGCTCGCCAAAGACCTGATCCTCTTCACGGGCGACTCCATCGGGATTGGGGCCGGTCGGAGCCTGCGATCTGCCGAGAGCCTCAGGCTCTTCGCCGAGGACACGCAGAACCTGGTCGAGTACTTGAAGGCCAACCTCGCGCCGTACGAGCGATACGGGCTGAGGGTCTACACCGGCCATAGCGCCGAGAACGCCATCGCGGGGTTCTACAGCGCAAATCACCCGATGCTCGACCTCGACTACCTGGATTGGCGCTTCGTTCAGGACCAGGCGTTGTGCGCGAACGCCATTGTCAAGGGCATGTGGCTGGTTCCAGACAGCGGCCTTCGGCAGATGGAGGTCACGAACAAGCAGAACGGCCGTCGGGTCAACGTCATGTTGTATGGCATCGGCGCCGTCGAAATCCCGCTCGAGGCCGCGTACGAAGCGGCCGGTCTGAAGATGTCGAAGTGACCACGGCGAGTCGACCATCACGGATCGGCGCGAGCCGAGATTGCCGTCCCGTCCGGACGAAGGCCTGGAGGTAGAAGCACCATGGCCCGTACTCTCACTCTGTTGTTCACGGGTGGCGTCTTGTTCGCGACCACGGTGTTCGCTCAGCCGTTGGTTGCGTTCGACGCGTCGAAGCTGGTCAAGCTCGGCGACGAGGTCAAGTACGGCTCTTACGTCGTCCGCAAGATTGGAGACGGGGCTTACCAGATCAACGACCCGGGTGACAAGTCGACAAAAGGTGGCGGCTGGGGTGTCGACATGTACCTGGTGTGCGGCACCCGGAAGGCGATGCTGTTCGATCTCGGTAACAACTACATTGCCGGATACGAGAAGGACGCGCTGAAGCCGCGGCGGAATGCTGCCGAGGAGTTTCGCGCCCTCGTCAAGGGCTTGATCGGCAGGCTGCCGCTCGAGATAGCCATTACCCACATGCATCCAGACCATGACGGGATGGCCGGCGCCTTCGCTGGCGGCGAGGTGCCGATGTGGGCCGGGGAAGGGGAAGATCTGAACGCCCTCAAGACCCAACACAACCTCGACCCGTCGATGTTGCGGACCTTCAAGCAGGGCTCGACGTCTTTCGACCTGGGTGGCGGACACGTCGTCGAAACCCTCCCGGTGCGAGGCCACAGCAACGGCGGTACGGTGTACCTCCTGAAGAAGGGCTCCCTCGTCTTTTCGGGTGACGCGCTCGGGTCCGGGTTCGGTCAAGCCTTCGGGACTGTCGAGCGGCTCAAGCAGGTGGCAGAAGATTCCCAGAATCTCGTGAACTACATCAAGGACAACTACGCGCCCTACGAGCGGTACCTGTTGCGGGTCTATACGGGCCATTGGTGGCAAAACGCCTACGGTGGCTTCCTCCATCCGAACAAGGCGTCGATCGACGTCGGCTATCTGGACTGGCGCTTCATCCAGGATGTTTCGGCGTGCGCGAACGGAATCCTCCAGGGGAAATGGCTCGTCGAGGGAAGCGGGATCAAGTACATGGGAAACATGCTCTACACCGACGCGTGGGGTTCCGCGGCGGGAAGAGCGATCATGGTATCCGGCATCGGCACGATCATCCTGCCGCTCGAACTGGCCTACCAGGCCGCCGGCCTCCCGGTGCCGCCGGAACTGCTGCGAAGATGAAGGGGACTGAGATGACGATCACTCGAGCCACCGTCGGCGCGGTTGTGCTCGCCGGAGCCGTCGCCGCGACGGCCCAGGCGGCCGATCCCACGAACCTCCGCGCCGGCGCCAGCCGCGTCGAATACACGAAGCTGACGCCACCCCCGGCCACGCCACCCTCCGGCAAGTACGAACACGAGAGGCTCTTCGTCCGGGCCATCGTCGTCGACAACGGATCGATGCGCGCGGCGCTGGTGAGCGTCGATGGCAGCGCGCCGGCGACCGCCCGCGGCAGGGTGGCCGAGCTGCTGAAGTGCCCCATCGAGAACGTCATCCTCTCGGGCACGCACTCGCACAGCGCGGGCATGAGCGGTGGGGCGGGAACGAGGCCCCTGAGCCAGCCGGGCGCCGCCCCGCGGCCCCAGTCACAGGGCCCCTCTCCGCTGGATGACGTGGTCGTGGACGCGATCCGCCAGGCGGCCGCCAGGCTCCAGCCGGCGCGCCTGGGGTTCGGCACGGGGCTGTGCTATCTCAACGTCAACCGAGACGCCATCAATCCGAAGACAAGACTCTGGACGCAGGGCGCCAACCCGACCGCGCCCTCCGACAAGACCGTCGCGGTGCTCAAGTTCGAGAGCCCGGCGGGTGAGCCGATCGCCCTCTACGTCAACTACGCGATGCACCCGGTGAACCTGTACCTGGGTGGCATCACGAGCTCGGACTACCCTGGGTCGATGGCCCGGTACATCGAGCAGATCTATGACGATCGCGTCGTGGTCGCGTTCTCGCAGGGCGCGGAAGGCGACCAGAATCCCCTCTACCTGAGGCCGTCCACCGTCGCGATGCTGCGCCGAGGCGGACAGGATTACGCGGGGCAGCCGCTCGTTCGAGAAGAGGTCGAGGCCGAGATCCGGGAGGAGCGGCGGCCGATGGTACCGTTGACCCAGAAGACGGCAGACGATATCGAGAAGTGGATCGAGGCCGAGGGGATGCTGCTCGCCGAGGAGGTGCTCCGCGTCTCGCAGTCGGTCACCGCCACCGACGGCAGTGCCCGCATTGCCGGCGCGCAGCGCACGATCACCTGCCCCGGCCGGACGCGCACCAACGTCGGCCGCGAGGGGCAGGCCGGCACCTACACCGACGGCCCAGACGTCAACATCCTCCTCGGTGTACTGGGCATCGGCGAGGTGGGCCTCGCCTACACGCAGGGGGAGGTGTACAACGCGGTCGCCCAGCAGCTGAAGGCGAGGTCCCCGCTCGGGCGGACGGTGTTCGTCGGGCTCGCCAACGGCCAGGCGAACTCGGGGTACATCCCCACCGACGACGCGTTCGGCCGCTACACGTTCCAGGTCCTGGGATCGCGGCTCAAGCCCGGGTGCGCCGAGACCTCCATCCAGGACGCGATGCTCGACATGCTGACCCGCTACGCCACTGGCCTGGCTGGGCGCAATTAGGAACGCGGCACCGCTCCGGTCACCGCGGGACCTTCATGTGCTGCCGCACCCACTCGAGGAAGATCCCACAGTGGGCCGGGCGGATGTTGGCGTTGGTCACCGGGCCATCGGCGCTGAACTCCAGGTAGCGGGCGGTCGCCGGTTCGTATCGAGGCCACTCGGGAAGCGAGCGGCCGTTTGGATTGCCGGTCCGCGCGAAGTTCGTCCAGGTACTGTTGGATAACGTCCGATGCCTTCCGATCCGCATCCGACCAGGCGACGGTGTCACCGGGACGACCCATCGTGCCGAACACGTAGACGACCTCGGCGCCGTGCGTGGAGCCTGCCGATTCGCGTCCCGGAGTGACCCGGTCGAACTGGTACTGGTAGGTCGGGTGGCCCGCCGCGCTGTGATAGCGGGCGACCGCGACCGTGCCGCACCGCTGAACGATGTCCGTCATCCACTGTGCGCCCGCCGAGCCGTACAGCGGATCCGGCTGCGGTTCCGTGTCCCCGGCAATGCCGTAGGCCTTGATGGCCCCGGCCGCCCGGCCCGGCCCGTACTTCTTCTCGATCGTCTTTCGCAGTTCGGCATTCGTGAACGGCTGCGTGATCTCCCGGGCATTGCTGCCGACCACCAGGGGAATCGGCAGTTGCTTCCCTTCCGCGAACACCTCCACTGGATGGCGAGGGAGTACCCAGCCGTCGACGGACGTGAGCAGGCCGGTGTCGCTGTCGAGCCCGGTCGGCAGGAACGGCGCCGCCGCAGCCACCACCCTCTCTGACGGTAGCGCGCGGAGGAACGCCAGGGCGTCCGTTCCCCGGGGCGCCTGAAGGGCGTCGGCTATCTGCTCGCCGATCCGCTCCGCCCGTCCTTTCACCATTGTGCCGGCGAAGGACGTCATCTGCCCGCTCTCTGCGATCGCGGCGTGGAACAGGCCCTTGGAGAGCGGCGACGCCATCAGGACCTGGACGTCGAACGAGCCGGAGGACTGCCCGAACAGCGTCACCCGGCTCGGATCTCCGCCGAACCGCCGCGCGTTGTCCCGTATCCACTGCAGCGCCATCAGCGCGTCCAGCAGGCCGTAGTCCCCGGAAGCGTGATGGGGCGACTCTCCGGACAGTGCCGGATGGGCCATGAAGCCCATCACACCGATCCGGTAGTTGGCCGTGACGACGATGACGCCCCGGCGGGCGAGCTTCGCGCCGTCGAAGGTCGGGTTGGAGGCGGAGCCGGTCGCGTTGGCCCCACCGTAGAGCCACAGCATCACCGGGACCTGCGAGGAGATAGGCCACCGCGGAACCCAGAGGTTCAGGTACAGGCAGTCGTCGCTTCCCGACGGCCCCTGCCGTCCCATCTGCGCGCACGTCGGCCCGTACGCGGTGGCGTCCTTGACGTCCGGCCAGGGCTTGACCTTCATCGGTTCGCGCCAGCGCAGTTGCCCGACGGGTGGTTGCGCGAACGGGACGCCGAGGAACGCGGCGCCCCCGCCTTCGAGCAGTTGGCCCCGGACCTGCCCGCCCGTGACGGTGACCGTCGGCGCCGGTTGTGCCACCGCGTGGCGAGCCCACCGACCTCCGATCGAAACGACGAGCACGAGGCCGACGTATACCGCCGCCCTCGTGATGCGAACACGCTCGTCTCCAGCGGTCTTCATGAAAGCCGTCTCCTCTTGTGCCAGGCCGCGGCCGCCCGTCGGCTGGCAACCCGAACGGTCCCTTCGGCCGACCGGGCACGAGTAGCCTTCTGTCAGCGGCCGACCGCGGCCGTTACGACGTACTCGACAACGACGTATTTCGCGTCCCGCGGCAGCGCCGGGCGAAACGGCTCGAGGTGCAGGACGGAACGGCCGCCGCCGAGTGCCAGGCCCCCGACGCGCTTCACGTCCACCGTCTTGCCGTCGACGGTCATCACGCTCACCGTCAGATCGACGACCCGCGACGGGCCGAGGTTGAAGATCACCGGCGCGATCGTGTCGGTGGGCCCGTACACGGTGTCCACGTTGTCGCTGCCCGCCAGCACGGGCTGGCTCACCATCTTGTGGATGTACCACGCGAGCTTGGCGTGGCCGAGCGGATCGAGCAGCGGCTTCTCGTACGTTCCGCTGTTGGCGCCGCCTTCGATGGTGCACCACGAAAGGCCCACGGTGCCGAGGCGGATCTGTTTGCGCATCGACTCGTACGCGCTGAACGCCTGCCACGCCTGGCTCGCCCGCCACTCGTCGAACGACAGCACCCGCCCGATGCTGCCCTCCTCGTAGGTGGTCTCGTAGGACCGCAGGTGATGCCACGGCCAGCCGGCCGACAGCGTCCAATTGGGCTGGCCCGCCGACTCCTCGTGCTCGAAGTTGAACCAGGCGCGGACGCCGTTCTTCAGCGTGTCTGCCGCCAGCCCTTTCGGCCACTCCCGCAGCTTCGACCACTCGGCGCCGTAGCCGGTCACCGCGTCCTGCGTGCCGCGCGTGACCAGCGGGTGCGTGTACTCGGGAACGGCAGTGACGGGCCGCTGTTTCCAGTCGATCGTGCCGAGGTCGTTACCGTAGTGCGCGTGCTCCCAGAAGGTCGTCGGCGTGATCAGGCGCGAGCTGTCCACGGCGAGCACGGTTCGCACCGCCTGTTGCACGAACGCGTCGGTGCGATCGGGGCCGTCGTCGGTTTTGAAGGTGTTGGGATGGTTGCTGAGCTCCCAGTTCACGATGCTGGGGTGGTTGTAGACCTGCCGCACGTAATCGCCGACCGTGGCGAGCCGGACCCGCCGTTCATCGCCCTCGCGGATCCAGGAGGGGCCGGTCCAGAACAGCGCCAGGCCGAGTTGATCCGCCATCTCGGGGATGCGCGGGTCGTTGATGCCGCCCGTCAGCTGATTCGAGCTGTGCACGTGGACGCGCAGCAGGTTGCCGCCCATCTTCTTGATCGCCAGCATCTCGGACATGAGCGCAGCCGCGGGAGCGGATCGATTGGCTCGGGCGGCGTTCTCGAAGTCGGGGTAGGGCCGCATCCCCATCGTCTGCGCGCCGATCAGCAGCGCGGGCTCGCCGTTGAGCAGTAACTGGCCTCGCTGCTGGGCAATCGTGCGAACGCCGGTCGTCGTCACCAGGTCGTCGACGGCGCGGCCCGGGGCGTCGCGCACCGTGATCGCGACCTGGTACAGCCGGGGATTCGCCGGCGACCACGTCATCGCCCCCGGGACGTCCAGGTCGATCGAAAAAGCCCCGCTGGACTTCGCCGCCAGGCTGACCGGCGCGGAGCGCGCGGCGACCACGGGCCCCTCCGACGGAAACCACGCCCGGTACGTGACCTCGGCGGTGCCGTCGAACGGCTGGGCGCCGGTGTTCTCGAGGCGGAACCGATGCGCCTGCCTCGCGTCACCGCCCGCCCCTAGCGCCGACGTGTGCACCAGCAGGTCGCGGACCGCGACGTCGCCCCCGACCAGGTGGAGTGTCGCCCGGCCAGCGAACCAGCCCGTGGCGGGATCCGCCGGTGCGTGGAAGACCGGGTCCTGGGTGCGATTGTGCGCGACGCGGATGGCGAACACGTTCCGGCCCGGCCTCGCCCACTGCGTCACGTCGAGCAGGATCGGCGTGCGGTCCGGCACGTGGGCGGCAAGCGCCCCGTTCACGTAGATGTCGCCGTACGGATCGACCGCCTCGACTTCGAGCAGCACCCGACGCGCGGCGGGCAGGTCGACGGTCCGCCGCAGGAACAGGTCCTCCTCCGCCTCGATGAACCCGCCGTGCACGCACGGCAGGGCAGCCGGCAGCCAGCCGGAGTCGTCGTAGGCGGGCTGGGTCCAGTCCTTCAGCGACGGCGGCACCCGGAAGTTGTCGTACGCCAGCAGCACCGGCTCGAATGGGCGTCGGACGTCGCCGGTCTGACGGTAGTCGATGAGCGCCAGCGACCGGAGCGACACCGGGCGGTCGCTGACGACGGCGAACGAGCCTCCCTTTCCCACTGCGTTCGCCAGCGGGAAGTCCGCGACGCGCTCGCCGTCCCGGGAGAGATAGCCTCGCCGCTCGGCGAGGTCGGCCTGGAGGCGGAAGCGGTGCCAGCCAGGATCGGTGAGCGCGCCGGTGTCGGGGAGCCGCGCGTTGCCGATCTGCCAGCGCACCGGGTGCGTCGGCTCCGCGGCGCGCGCCTCCCAGCGCAGCTCGAAGCGCCAACCGCTCGTCTCGGAGAGGTCGAGGACCGGCGTCGCGCCGGCGGGCACGAGCAGCGCGCCGTCCTGCACGCGGACGCCCGACAGCTCGCGCCACGGCCGAGCCGGTACACGGGATGGCCCCGGCACCGAGCTGGTCTGCACCCACCCGTCGTTCAGGCTGATCGTCCGGCGCACCGATGTGAGCGGCTGAGGCTTGATGGCGGCGACGCGCTCCTCGGCTTCGCGAGGAGAGACCGCAAACTGGTCGAGTTTCGGCGCGCCGAACCACGCGGCCGTGAAGTCCGCGTAGGCGTTGAGGAAGGCCACGCGGTCCTCGGTGCCGAGAACGGCGGTGGCTCCCTTGAAGTCGGTCTCGCCATTCGATCGCGGGTCCGAGCTCACCGCACGGAACTCGAAGGCGCTCGACACGACCGTACCCGGCGGCTGCGGGGCCGAAGATCGCGCTGCCTGCCCGCCATCGTGAGAAACAGCCGACGCGACGACGATGGCGGTGGCGAAAGCGGCGGCGAGGACGGCCGACGCGACGGGACGCTGGTTCATGCGCGTAGCCTAGAGCAAGTCGCCGAGAGCCGCAAACGCCCTGCTCCGGCGGCCGCGCCTGCAGATAGCGCAGCAGCGCCAGGTCCTTTCACCGAGCCTTGACGTCGGCGTACCAACGGCACGGAAAGTACAGCACGACTGCGCCGAGGATCCAGGCGACATACACGAGCCAGAGGGGGCCGCCGACGTTCAGCGGGGGGCAGAAAGGCCGGAGCCGACCGTGACCGGTCCCGTCTACCGCTGCAAACCGAAGTGCTCCGGCTTTCCCTTCTCGTCGAGCAGTTGCGTGGAGCTCGCGGGACCCAGCTTGTCCCAATCGCGCAACGCCCACACCACGTTCTTGTCTCGCGTCACCTCGATCAACTGCACCACGGTCTTCCACTGATCCGCGGGCGCGCTGCCCGCCCAGTTGTTGATCAGCGTGTTTCCGTTGGCTAAGCGGCTCACCTCCTGAACCGTGTACAGCGGGAAGCCTGGCAGGTCGTCCTTGTTGACTTCCCAGACCGTCTGGCCGTTGGCGTCGACCTCACGCACGTAGCCGCGCTGGTTGCCGCTGACGAGCGTATGGCCGTTCTTCAGGCGCACCGCCGCCCAACAGGAGGGGGCCTCGACCGACCAGATCGCCTTGCCGACCGTGTCGTATTCCACGACCTTGCCGAGATCCATGTGCGCCACCAGCAGGTTCCCCGACTGCAGCATGCGGATGTGGCGGAACTGGCCGTGCGTCCCCTTGGGGTCGCGCGTTGGCAGGACTTGCTCCCTCACGATCTTCCCGGTCCTCTTCTCGATCACCAGGGCCTTGGCCGGATCGCCGTTCTGCATGACGAGCACCCTGTCGGCGTCCACCGGAAATGCGGTGTGAATCTCGGTGTTCGGCGGCCCGTCGTAGTTCCAGACGATCTGCTTGCCAGGCGTGATCTCGCTCGCGCCGAACTGCCGAGAGAACACGATGTGGCCGTTGGAGAGCATGGTGCAATCGCCCAGCTCGCCGCGCAGCGGGTTCGTGTAGGACCAGACGATCCTGCCGTCGCGGACGATGTGCATCGTCTGGTTGTCGATGCTGCGGTTCTGCCACTCGCCGCAGTACAGAAAGGGGTGCTGCGCCAGCCCCTTCCCGGGCAGATCGGGAGCGGGCGCCGTCGCCTGGCTCAGGAACGCCGCGAGCGCAACGCCCCAGGGCACCCATCTCGGAAGACGACTCATCACGCACACCACCTTTCTCCGGGAGGACAGAGGTCGACGATCGCTGCGTCGGTGAAGGACCGCGCGCTGGCGAGCGCGCCCCGGCGGCGTGTTGCTTCGCGCCGCCGCGGGCACCACGGGCATCAGGCCCGGAACTCGTGAGCCGTCCGGATGGCCGCCCGCAGGTTCTCGATCGGCGTCTTTGCGTCCACCGTGCAGTCGGCGCCCAGAACGACGTTGGCGGGGGCGTCTCGCAGCGCTTCCGCCGCCGCTTTCCGCACCTCCTCGGGGCTGCCTTTCGCCAGCACGCCTTGCCGGTTCAGGCCGCCCATCACCGGGCGCTTGAAGATGTCCGCCGCCTGTCGCAGCGAGAAAGGCTTGCCATCGGCCTCGAGCGGGACGTTGACCACGTGTCCCGGGTAGTCTTGGAAGCGCGGCGCGAAATCGTCGTAGGAGCCGTCGTAGTCGCAGATGTGCATGATGTTGCACGGCGCGAGCTGCATGGCCTCCTTGCACAGGAGCATGTCGTAGTTCTTGACTGCCCGGGCGAAGAGCGCACGCTCGGCGAACCGATTCGTCTCGCCGCCCTGCGTGCACATGTAGAACCCGTCCACTCCTGCGCGCGCGGCAGCCTGCGCGAAATGCAGCAGCGAGAGCGTGATGTTCTCCATGCCCCGGCACACCGCCTCGGGGTCCTGCCTGGCGTGTTCGACGAGCGTCTTCCACGGCACGGCCTGCTTCGCCATCTGGTAGGGCGAGAACAGGGTTTGGATGATGAGGGCCTCGGATTTGGCCTCGCGGACGAGTCCCCGCAGTAGGTAGAGCGATGGCTCCCACCATTTCTCAGGGTAGACGGGGAACTTGCTCCAGTCCTGGGGCGCCTTGATGGGATTGCCGGGCGGCTGGGAGAGCGTCTGTTCGTCGAACTGGATCTTGACGAAGTCCATTCCGGTGCCCCGGAAGTGATCCAAGTGAGCCTTGATGGCCGCATCACCTTTCACGCCAAAGTGCATGAAGAAGCCGGCAGGGATATAGCCGGGCCGGGCCTCCATGTTCAGGACGGCGATCATGAGGTCCCGCTTCGACCTGGCGGGCCCGGACGGGCGGCCCGGTCGCGCGCCTTGCGCCGCGGTTGCCGCCCGCGGCGCCGTCATCCCGACTTCGGCGAGAGCCCCGAGCGAGACTGCCGACGCACCCTGCAGGAGTTCTCTTCTGGTGAGTTCAGTCATGGGACGCCCCCTTTCTTCCTGCGGAGCGTAGACGGCGAGCCATCCAGCGTCAACATGCTGTTGGAGCCATGCGGCTGGAGCCTTGTAGGGACCACATGATCTGACCCCTTTCCTTCAGAATCCGCCCGCCGGGGCGCCCCAAGACGAAACTCCGCCGCCCGTCAAATCGGCGCGGCTCGCGTCGGCGCTGGCTGCGTCGTCTGCAGAGAAGACCGGCGGCAGTATCACTAGCGCCTCCACCTCCGGGTGAGCTTCGGCTAGGCAAGCAAGCTGGGAGGCAGGGCTTTGAACGCACTCTTGGACAACGTTCGCTGCGCTCCGATCCGCATCCGACCAGGCGACGGTGTCGCCGGGACGACCCATCGTGTCGAACGCCCAGACGCCCTCGGCGCCGTGCGTGGAGCCTGCCGATTCGCGTCCCGGAGTGGCCCGGTCGAACTGGTACCGGCAGATCGGGTGGCTCGCGGCGCCGCGATGGCCGGCGACCGCGACGGATACTCGGGGGGAGTTGCGCGTTCCGGAACGTCTCGACGCCGGGCTACCCGCGCATGTACAGATCGCTCCCGACCGCTCTCAGGTGGTTCTGATAGTCGTCTGTACCGTACAGGGCGTCACGGAAGTTCACCAGCTCGATTCGGTGCTGCTTGATCCAGTTCTTCAGCCTCGCATCGCACATCGCTGCCACATCCTGGGTGCGGCCGACCACGAACTGCTGGGCGCGGGCGCGGTTGGCGCGCTCGCCGAGGCGATAGGTATAGTAGTCCACGTATCCCGGATGCCAGGCCTGCGCGAAGATCATGTCTTCGGGATAGTCGAGGATGCCGGCGCGGTCTTCGATGTAGAAGAGGACAGGGTCGTATTCCTTCTCCACCTTGGCGATCGAGTCGGTCAACAGGTCGATATAGGCGAACGTCCCCGCGGGCATGATGATTTTCCGGCTGGCAAACCGCGGGTCGGCAAAACCGCCCGGGGCGCCCTGACTGGCAGCCGCCCCTCTGCCCGAAGTGGGAGATCCGGGTTGCGCGGGCGCGCTGCCTGCGCCGGGAGCGCCGACCGTGTAGTACTTGGCCCATTCCTCGCCGGCCTGCTGCGCATCCCTGATGTGCCTCAGGTACCTGTCGCGGAACGCCTCGAACTTCGTGTTGGGGGGCGCCGGCACGGTGAAGTTGGCGGCCAGGCCGAACTCGGCCGTGACCTGGCTCATGGCCCTGCCCCACGGGGCATTCCCCCTGCCGCCGCCGCCGGTGTCGGGAGCTTTGCCGAGGATCTTCACGCATCTGTCGAGTTGAGCGCGGACTTCGGCCAGCGCCTCTTCGAAGACCACGTCCTGTGCCTGCGCAAGATCGGTCCTGAATCTCCCGGCGAATTCGCCGGTCCTCTCGATGAGCGACGGCGCGCGCTTGGGATCGGAGACGGGCGCGCCCCACATGTGCGTGTGCCAACCGATCGAGATCCACGGGAACTTCTTCAGGCGCTCCAACGCGTCTTCAGTCCCTGGCGAATCCAGCATGACGTCAGCCGCGGTGACCACACCGTTCTCGATGGCCTCGACAGCCCCAATGTTGCAGAACCTGGACATGCCGATATCGTCGGCGCGCACCACCATCTTCCGGTTCGCCCTCGTCGACACCGCCGTTTGCGCGGCCAGCGGCAAGGCGCTGATCGCGCTGAAGCCAGCGGCTCCGACTGCGACGGCCCGAAGGAACTCCCTTCGGTCGTGTGTCATGGGGTGCCTTCTTTCTGGGACCGCTCCCGTCAGGCGCAGAGCCAACCGTGCCCGGATACGCCGGCGGCCGGATGACCTTCACACTGCCGTGGCTCACCTCGCCTGTAACGCCGGCCCCCCGCGCCGCATCACCGCCGTCGAGCGGGCTGCTTTGGGTCTTCCGGCCTTGGCGAGCACGCTGGCGAGCCAGGCATAGGCTTCCTGCACATCGTAGTTGCCCGAGTGAGGCCGCATCCATGCCAGTTTGAAGTTGGCGTCCTTCACGGACGAATCCTTGAGACTTCGGCTTCCTTCTTCACGAGGTCGACAATCGCGCCACTCATCGTGTCCGCTGTCAGCGGCGTTCCGTCTTTCAGCTTCAGCTTCAGACTCGCCAGGTAGGCGGGATAGGCGGCCGCGAGCGTCGCCGAAGCGCTCTGCATGGGTGGGGGTACTGTCCACCCGAGGTGTTCTTGTCTGTGCGCACAGCATTGTATTGCCACTCGTACGCAATGTCGGCATGGCCGAGATCGGTAATCGGGCAGTACGCCACGGTGGCGAACACATCGTCGCGGATCGTGCTCTTGCCGTTCGCATCGATGCCCGCCGCTCCGATTTCCGCCAGGTACGGAAAGTAGTCCGGGCTGTTGCCGCTCGCCGCGACGGCGACCGACAGGCCTCCGCCGCCGCTCGTGCCGGTGATCACGATCCGTTCCGCGGACCCGGGCATGACGGCGTCGTTGAGCCGCAGATAGCGGATCGCCGCCTTGGCATCGACGACCACGGCCGGGGCCTTCCCGGCCCAGCGACCGTCGGCAGCCTTGATGCCGCGGCTGCGCGTGCCGGCGTTGATGACGATGTAGCCAGCCTTCAGCGCTGCGCCGATGTTGTCGGTATCGCTGGTGCTGACGAACGCGCCTCCATCGACGACGCGATCCGACGTGGGGCTGGCCATCCAGCCGCTGTTGTTCACCTGAAGGATGATGGCGGCCTTGGTGTCGTTGTACGCGCTCTTGGGCACATAGACGTACATGCTCTGATACCGGTACGGGTCGACGATCCCGGGCGCGGCTCCTCCGCGAAGGCCTTCTCCGCCCCTGGGTCCCTCACCGCCTCGGGCCCCCTCTCCTCCTCTGGGGCCTTCTCCACCTCTCGGGCCTGGGCCGCCTCCGCGTGCTGCCACGGCGGTGACCTCGATCGGCTTCGCGACATATACGACGTGGTAGCGATGCACCTCCATCGGCGCGCCGTCGACCGTGATGTTCACGGTTGTATAACCCGCCGGATCAAACGCCAAGGCGTTCTTCTGCGGGGGGGCGGCAAGCGCTGGATTCACACAGAACCAGGCTCGCACCGCGAACAACAGACCGAGTAGGACAACCCGTTCGCTCTTCATTAGCGACCCCTTCACCTTGCCGCGTACGACCGCGGCAGGAACGCCACGCCGCTGAGGAACTCCCGCAGGAGGATGCGCCAGACGTACCATTCAGGCGATTTGACCGGCTTCTCGGCCGCCGACGCCGCCGAGCATCCGACGATGAGCGCGAACGCACCCGCGGCAATCGCCGGGACCATTGCGGCCGTGACGAGTCGAACGCGCATCGCTTCCTCCTCCGAGTTCTGTCGAATCGAGAGGATACCTGGCCTCAGCGACAGCCGCCGGCTCTCTCAACGCGCTCGCGTGCTCGCGCCTCTCGGCACCGTCGAGGGATGAGGGCACAGACACGTTGCCACATTCTCGCACCGAAGGGGCTGAGCCGCGCTCCGGCCCGTATCGCCGGAGACCAACTCGTAACGCATTCGCGTGGACGACCGACCCCACCCGCGTATCATTCGGCGCATGATGGCCCCCACAGCCTCCTGGGACGTTCCACTTCGGCGACCAGCCGCGGCGAGACGTCGCCGAGCGCCTTCGATACATGAAGCCCCAGCGTGGAGATCTCATTCACGATGCCATCGACGCTGGCGTTGTCGACAGCCTGCGTGGTTCAGGCGCACATCGACGGCCCGTAGTCACGAGGTGCCGTAGTGCCTGTCGTAGAGGGGATTGCTTTGGCCCTTCGACTGGCTCAGTGGGCCATTCTCCATGGAACCGGTTCGCCATGAGCGAGCGCTCGACGCAGGCGAGTCGATTGGCTGGGAGGCAGGGATTTGAACCCCGATAACGTGGTCCAGAGAGCGGTGAAGGTGTTCCGGTTTGCTCTGGTCCGCTCCGGTTTGCTCTGGTGTTCGCTTCCCGCGCTTCGGTTTGTTCTCGTCCGTTCTGGTTTGTTCCTGTGCGGAATGTCTCATTGTGTCTCAGGCCGCGGCCAGCCGACCCTTTCGCGTTGCCGGGCCAAGGGCGGAACACCCTGTCACGCCGTAGGGTTCCCCGGGAGGTGCATTAGGTTCGCCAGGGCGGGCCACCGCGTGCTGTCTCGGAGCAGCATGAATCCATGGTGCGCGGCTTCGGGCTGGCGGCGCGCGGCCGCCTTCTCCAGGAAGTCCGCCGACCGGTCGAAGTCGCCAGCCACGGCGTAGCACCAAGCGAGGCCGAGCGAACTCGCGGCCGCTCCGCCCGACGTCAGCTTTCGGATCAGTTCCCCGGCGTGGTCGAGTTCTCCCAGGCGAAGGAGAATGCCGGCATGGATCCCGTCGACGAGCCAGAACCTCGTCGACGCCCGTTCGATGTAGTCGAGCGCTTCCGGCCATCTCTGTTGAAGCGCATGCGAGAACGCCAGGATCGTGCAGGCGAATGGATAGCGGTCGTCGAACTCCAGGGCGCGGTGTGCCTCGGCCTGCGCCTCGACCAACCGCCGCGCGTTCACCAGAGAGTCGCCGAGAATCACGCGTGCGCCGAGGTTGAGTGGGTCGGAAAGGAGCCCGATCCTGGCCTGGGCCACCGCTTCCTCGGTTCGACCGAGCGGAACGAGGTAGTAGTAGGAGTACCACTGGCGCACGTTCGACGGCACCGCGTCGCCGGCCGTCGCAAGAGCGAAGTGGCGGCCGGCTTCTCCCCAGTCGTAATCGTAGCTCCCGGCCACGCCTCCCACCATCGCGTGGGCCTCCGGCAGGTCCGGGCCGATCTCGAGCGCCCGACGCGCCTCCTCGCGGGCGCGCGGCATTCCCTCCTCCGCCGGGAGGTAGCCGAGCGAGGCGGCCATCCAGTAGTGGTGAGAGAGTCCGAAGTGCGCGAGCGCGAACTCGGGGTCGAGCGCGACGGCCTGCTCCAGGTAGTCCCGAGCGCGTGCCACGGCGTCGGGGCTCAGCTTCCAGTTCAGGTAGACCGCTTTCAGGTACGATTCGTAGGCCTCTGGATTCGTCACGCGTCGAGCGGCGGACGGGGCCTGAACCGACAGCCTGACCCGGAGCGCGCCGGCGATCGCTGCCGCGATCTCATCCTGAATAGCGAAGATATCCGTCAGGTCCCTGTCGTAGCGGTCCGACCAGAGGTGGCTTCCGTCAGTGGCGGTAACCAGCTGCGCGGTGATCCGGACGCGATTTCCTGCCTTTCGCACGCTCCCTTCGAGAATGTTCGCCACTCCGAGCGTCCCGGCAATCGTGCGGACGTCCTCCTGCTTGTTCTTGAACGCAAAGGCGGACGTTCGCGCGATCACTTTCAGCCCGGCAATCCGTGACAGCACGTTGATCACTTCTTCAGCCACGCCGTCGCTGAAGTACTCCTGCTCCTTGTCCCCGCTCATGTTCACGAACGGGAGCACGGCGACCGACGGGAGGACCTCACCGGAGACCGCAGTCGGCCCTTGCGGCCCGAAACCTGGCGGCCGGCTTGCCGGCGCCGTCTCGGTCAGTGTGCGGCGCAGCCGCTCGAGGTCGACGCGCACATCCCGCGCTGACTGATAGCGCAGTTCGCGGTCCTTCTCAAGCAGCTTGTTGACGATTCGCTCAAGGTCGGTCGGCACTTCCGGGTTCAGGCGGACGGGGGCAGCGGGCGCCTTCGCGAGGATTTCCCCGAGGACCACGCCGGACGTCGCGCCCCGGAACGGCTGCGTGCCGGTGGCCATCTCGTACTACACGGCGCCCAGCGAGAACAGGTCCGAGCGTGCGTCCAGCGGTTCGCCGCGCGCCTGTTCCGGCGACATGTACGCGACGGTCCCAAGCACAACAGGTCCGGTGCCGACTCGTGTGGTCGTGACAGCGCCGGTGATCGCCGTCTGCTCGCCCGCGAGCTTCGCGATGCCGAAGTCCAGCAGCTTGGCGGCTCCTCGCGTCGTGATGAAGATGTTCTCCGGCTTGATGTCGCGATGGACGATGCCTCTCGCGTGCGCCGATTCGAGTGCATCGGCCAGCTGAACGGCGGCGTCGACAATCCCCGCCACCGCGAGGCGCGATCGCGACAGCCGCTTCCGCAGCAGCTCCCCCTCCAGCAGTTCCATCGCAATGAACGGCTGGCCGTCGATTTCGTCGATGTCGTAAATGGTACAGATGTGCGGGTGGTTGAGCGCCGAGGCCGCACGCGCTTCCCGCCGGAAGCGTTCGAGCGCGAGACGATCCTGCGCGAGGTCCCACGGCAGGAACTTCAGCGCGACGGGCCGGCCGAGTCGCGTGTCCTCGGCCTGGTAGACAACGCCCATGCCGCCAGCGCCGAGCTCACTGACGACGCGGTAGTGCGACACCGTACCCGCGCGCCGATTATAGCGGAGTCTCTTGGCACGACGGCGCGATCCGCTTTGGTCATTCGGCCCGCGATGCGTCCGCCCCGCGTAATGGCGTTCGGCAGCAGTTCCTGGGCACTCCGGCCGCCGACGTCGTTGGCGAATTCGGCCACCTCCCTACGGGGATTCAGGTGCACGGCCCGTGGTTGTGCCACTCGACAATGCGGTCGGGATCCGGAGTGATGCCGACGTAGTGCCGTTCAGGGTCCCCGCCGCTGCGGAGGACGTAGCTGAAGCGCCTGCCGATGCCCTGCATAGCCTCGGCTATTGCGGGGAGTGGGCCACCGAGCCGCACCGACTCACCGAACAAGTTGCGGGTAGGAAACAGGGAGATTGCAGTGCCTGAACCGAGGGGTTCGAATCGAGCGGCAGATTGTCCGCCTTCACTCGGCCTCCGCAGGACGGGCAGGCGCCGGCGCGAGCTACGGTGAGACAGCCTTCACCTACGGACAGCTCGCTCGGTTGCGAGGGGAAGCTCGAAGGACGGTGACTCGCCTGCTAACCGAAGCTCACGCGAAGGGGAGGGGATCCGGACGGGGCAAGAGTTCAAGTCCGTGTCGGAGGTGGTCACACCGATCTTGATCGCGCTGAACGCCGCGGTCTGCACCGCAAGTTCCATGTTCCACACGCCGATCTGACGAGCGGTGGGCTTGCCGAAGACCACCGTTCGGGTGATGTCCGACGCGTAGCCTTCGCATTCCGCGCCGTTGTCGATTCTCACCGCGTCGCCTTCTCGAAGGGTCTGCGGAGCAGAGCTGCCGTGGGGCAGCCCCGTCCACCTCCCGAACTGCACGGTGGCAGAGCCGGTGAACCCAGCGCGGCGAACGCCGATGACGGGTTCCGCTCCCCGGTTCATCCCTGGTCATTCCCTCTCGCATCGTCGCGAGCCCGGCCCGATAGGCGTCGATCGTCACGGCGTTCGCCCGCTGCATCAGCGCGATCTAAGAGGACGCCGGAGGAGGTGATCCCCCGCACGGGAATGCGGCTGGGCGAGGCGCTCAAGGTAACCAGAACCCGTTGAGGCCCGAATGGGAGCCTCGGCACGCCAGCCGCAACGCGCCAAGCCCGCTCTCTTGCACAAAGCCACCCACATGGGGTAGTTTCACACCCAGAATGGGAACGAAACGGGTCCGAGGAACGGCGGGCGACGAACCGGGAGGGCTGGCGGACGCGCTGTTCTCGAAGACGAAACAGCGGGTGCTCGGACTGCTGTTCGGCCAACCCGACCGGAGTTTCTACGTGTCCGAGATCGTCAGCCGGGCGCGTGGTGGAACTGGCACCGTGGTGCGCGAACTGGCGCGCCTCGAGAAGAGCGGACTTGTCGGCGTCAAGCAGGTGGGCAACCAGCGCCACTACCAGGCGAACCCGAGTTCCCCGCTCTTCGGCGAATTGCGCAGCATCGTAGACAAGACCGTCGGCGTGGCGGGGCCGCTGGCCGCCGCCCTTCGGCCGCTCACTCCCAGGATTGTCGCCGCCTTCGTCTATGGGTCGGTCGCGAGGAGGAGCGACACCGGTCGAAGCGACATCGACCTGATGGTGATCAGCGATCAGTTGACCTATGGAGACCTCTACCCGGTGCTCGAGGCCGCCGGCTCAACCCTCGGACGGCCGGTGAATCCGACGGTGTACACCACGAGCGAATTCAGAAAGCGGCGCGCGGCCAGGAACGCCTTCTTGACGAAGGTCCTCGGCCTGCCGAAACTCTGGATTGTTGGATCAGAGAATGAACTCGCCTCTTGAACGCCTCGCGGGCCCAGGCCAGCCCTTGACCGCCGAACCTCCTGACGCCGCGGAGTTCGAGGGGCTGAAGCGCTCGGGGCTCTCGCGGCTCCGCGACGCCGAGAACTCGGCCCTCTCGCTCGATGGCCGGTTCGATCTCGCTTACGGCGCCGCGCACGCGCTGTGCCTCGCGGCACTGCGGTATCGTGGGTTTCGTCCGGTGAAGCGCTACATCGTGTTCCAGGTGCTGCCCGACACTCTGGGCCTCAGGCCCGACGTGTGGCGCATTCTGTCCAAGTGCCACGACCTGCGCAATCGTACCGAATACGAGGGCACGACTGAACCGGACGATCGATTGGTCGAGGACCTGATCGCGGCGTGTCACGCCGTGGCCGCGAAGCTGGAGCGGCTCTCCCACCTCTGACGTATTGAACGCTCGACTCTTCAGCGGCGTTGCCTCGCTCCCGAGAGTTGCCAGTCGGCCGCGAACGACGTTTCACGAGTTCCGCGTCGGCCCGCCTCGGACGGCTGCACCATCTCAATCTCCGCGGCCGTCAGCGTGTCGCATTCGTGTCTCACCGGCGCGCCGCGAGTCCGCCTGGCCGACGCCAAGACGAAGAGCATCAACGAGTTGAAGGAGCTGGTACCGTGCCCGATAACGTGGTTCTGCGGCGGATCGACGGTCTGATGTTGCACGACGTCGCAAGTGCTTGGTGTAGAAGGGATTTGAGTTGGCTGGGAGGCAGGAATTTGAACCCCGACAACGTGGTCCAGAGAGCGGTGAATGTGTTCCGGTTTGCTCTGGTCCGCTCCGTTTTGCTCCGGTTCTCACCTCCAACGCTTCGGTTTGCTCTCGTCCGTTCTGGTTTGTTCTCGTGCCCAATGTCTCATTGTGTCTCAGGGCGACGAGGGTGAGGGCGGCACAGACTACCCGGTTGGGGCTGCACGAGGCGGTATGATACGGCCATGCGACGCGCGGATGTCCTCGCCTTGGTTGCAGCCCGCCGGGACGAGATCGTCCAACGCTTCGGTGTGCGCTCGCTATCCCTGTTCGGCTCGGTGGCTCGCGACGAGGCTGGACCCGACAGCGACGTCGATGTCCTCGTCGAATTCGACGGGCCGACGACGTTCGACCGCCACATGGGCTTGCTCATCTTCCTCGAGGATCTCCTCGGTCGCCGCGTCGACGTCCTGACGGCGACGGGGATCAATCCTCGCCTCCGTCCGCTCATCGACCAGGACCTCGTGCGTGTCGCGTGACGCCCGACTCTATATCGCGGATGTCGTCGCGGCGGGTGAAGCCATCCTTCGCTGTCGTAGCAGAACTCCACGACCGAGATAGGCTCGCCGATCACGAAGCCATCGCATGGCAACGCGACCCGCTCATTCAAGAAGCCGTGCCACGCTCGGAACCCGTCGTCGTCGGCTTGAGCAGTGCAGACGACTTCCTGGATGTCGTTGTCTGGCGACCTGTGGTCGGGATCGGCGATGCGTCGAGTCAAAAGGTCCTGCCTCCGGTTCCGCCGATCCTACTCGCCATCGGTATCGTCGTGCGACAGGCGACCGACCCGTCCAGGACCGCGTGGACACGGCGGAGGGGCTACGGAGTGCCGGCGGCGCCTCCACGTCGTCGTCGACCGCGCGGCGTGTCTCATTCGTGCCTCACCAGGGCGCCGAGAGTCTACTTGCACGACCGGCAAGGCAAAGAGCATCAACAACTTGAGGGAATTGACACCGCGCCAGATAACGTGATGTCGGGGCGGATGCACAGCCTGCCGGTTGCCTGTGCTGTAAGTGCTTATCTTGAAAGGGGTTGTTTTGGCTGGGAGGCAGGGATTTGAACCCCGATAACGTGGTCCAGAGGCGAAAAGATCGAAAACGACGGTGACCGGTCTTGACGGTTTACTTTGGGCTTTCTGGGATCACCTTCCCGACGGCTGGGGTGGGATCGGGTACTTTCGTGCGCAGTCTATCAAGTTTGTATCAAGATCGCCGCGAGCCGTTTCTTCCGGACCGAACCGAGAGAGCCATTGGTTCCGCGGTCGAGTCCCATCCAACCCATCCCGGGTACTCTCTACAGCCATCCGTACAGAGAAACCATACCCACAGAAAGACTATTCCATTGACACCCCGTCAGTGAGGACGCGACACTCGATCATGGGTCGGCCCTTGGTGATGCCGCTCCTCGCCTGCGCCCACCGCCGGGCTAGTGCGGATGTGCGGGTCGCGGAATGAGGCCGGCGAGTTCGTGGCGTCGAGTCGTCGGCGATTGAACCCATGGCACCGATGAGGCTTTTCTCCCATCGTGCCGGCACGCCGGCGGCGGCGATCGCCGTCCGGCTCGGCGTTGGTGGGGTGTTCTTCCTCGAAGGCGTCAAGAAGTTCCTCTTCCCGGACGAGTGGGGCGTCGGGCGGTTCATCAAGATCGGCATTCCCGCTCCGCACGTCATGGCGCCGTTCGTTGGCACGGTCGAAGTGGTGTGCGGTGCACTGCTCATCCTCGGCCTCGTGACTCGACTGGCCGCCCTTCCATTACTCATCGACATCTCGGTGGCAATCCTCTCCACCAAGATCCCGATCGGGCTGGCGAGAGGCTTCTGGCCGATGGAGGCCGAGGCGCGCACGGATTACGCGATGTTCACGGGCCTCCTCTTCCTCCTGTTCGCCGGAGGCGGCACGTGGTCGATCGACGCATGGCGATCGCGGTCGTCAACGGCAATTCCCGGCTCGCCTTAGACGATCGCGGCGGAGCGGCATCGGCAACCCATGAGCTGCTCGCCGCTGCAGGGAGACAGCCGATGACTGGCCCCCACCAGCTTCCACATCAACCCGACAGCGACACGGAACGTGTCGGCGCACGACCCGCGTCAACGACGCGAAGCGTTGACGCCGTCGCCATGGCGACGGGAGCCATCGCAGCCCTCGTCATCGGACGTTCGCTCGATCGCTGTGGGTGGCCTGTGCTCGTGGTCGGATTTGGTCTTTCCGCCCTGTTCGCTCCGTTTGCGTTCGGCCGCACCTTCACGGTCGTCCTCGCCGGCATCGTCCTGTGGGGGATCGGCATCGGGGCGCAGGATTCGGCCTTGAAAGCCGTGCTCTCCGGCATCGTTCCGCCCGACAAGCGCAGCACCGCGTTTGGCGTCTTCGACACGGGGTTCGGGATCGCGTGGTTCGCCGGCAGCGCGGTGATGGGGTTTGTGTACCAGCGTTCGACCTTCGCACTGGTCATTCTGTCGGTCGTGCTTCAACTCGCCGCATTGCCGTTCCTGTCCATCGCCGTTCGCCGAGAAGGCGCGGCCGCGTGAGTAGGGAGGCAAGGCAAGGGATGGCAGGAACCGACCGAGAACGCGACGCTCGGCGCCGGAATCGCTGCCTGGCCCTGACGATCCTGATGGTGTGGGCCGGCGGTGACGCTTTTGCCGGCCCGCCATTCCGCACGGATGATCCCGACCCGGTGCCCTGGCGCCACTACGAGGCGTACCTGTTTGGCACCTACGACCGCGTCCCGGGCTCTGGCTCCTGGGTTTTGCCGGCCTTCGAGTTCAACGTCGGCGCCGCCCCGAACCTGCAGCTGCACGTGGTTCTTCCCGCTGCGTATCTCACGCCGCAGGGCGCCTACGGCCTGGGCGACATCGAGCTGGGAGCGAAGTACTGCTTCATCCACGAATCCGGAAAGCGTCCGGAGGTCGGTGTCTTTCCCCTCATCGAAGTCCCGACGGGCGACAGCCTGCGTGGCCTGGGGAACGGGCAGTTGTGGGCCCGCATTCCCGTCTGGGTGCAGAAAACCGCGGGGCCATGGACGACGTACGGCGGCGTCGGGTACGAGGTCAACCGTGCGCCGGGCATGAAGAGCTCGCTGTTTGCCGGGGGCCTCGTCCAGCGTGAAATCACGAAGCGCCTCATCCTCGGCGCCGAGGTCTACTCGCAGCAAGCGCAGGCGACCGATGGGCGAGGGGCCACGTATCTGGACGCTGGCGGGTACTACAACTTCAACCAGGGCTTGAGCCTGTTGTTCATGGCCGGTCACAGCGTGGCGGGCGAGCGGCGCAGCACCGCGTATGTCGGGCTGTACTACACCTGGGGACACCACGGAAACACTCCACACTCGCCGGCCGATCAATGGGTTCCGGGTCTCGGCGCGCGCTCATCGCCTCAGCGATGATTTCCCACCGCTCATGGACCTGGCGGCAGGATTCTGATCGCTCGCGCCGGCTGCGCAGAAGAGGTCGCGTCCTACTCCCTCGCCTCGTAGATCCGAATCTCAGACGCCTGACCGCTCCGGCGTGGGACCGCAAGATAGAAACGGTTCGACGTGGGCACGAACAGAGAGGTACGGGCGCCCGCAGCTGACGGAAAGTGGGCGTGCGCCTGAGTCCGCTGGAGGAACGGCCCAGTGCCCTTCGAGGGCCCGCAGCATCTGGCGGATGCCCCTGCCGACCGGCGCGACCGCCTGCTTCAAGGGCAGGGCTATCCGGTTCTCCGCTTTCCTCGTGGAGGACGTCGCCAGGGACCGCGACGGTGTCCTCGACACACCCCTCCGCGTCGTCTCCCACCGCCAACTCCAGGTCTGAACGAGAATCGCCTCCCTTGTGACGGCAGCGGTCACGGCCTCGAGGACATCGTCACTCTCGTGGTCAACCGGCGGACTTGGCGCTCGGTCCGGCCAGCCCGGCGGTGGCCGGGAACGGCCCGAGATCACGATGCGCTGAACCGGTGGTCACCATGCGATACAATCGACAGTGCATCTGCACCAATACGCGACGTCGGCCCCACGGTTGGGCCGGCTCGCTGATAGGACACGTCTTCGGAGAGTGCGCACCTCGCACTCCTTGCTTATGGTTGGCCAGACCATCTCCCATTACCGCATCCTCGAACAGATCGGGAGCGGAGGCATGGGTGTCGTCTACAAGGCGGAGGACACCAAGCTCCACCGCGTTGTCGCCCTGAAGTTCCTTCCTGAAGGGTTCGCCCGAGACGCGCAAGCCCTGAGCCGCTTCCAGCGGGAGGCGCAAGCTGCTTCGATCCTGAACCATCCATGTATCTGCACCGTCTACGAAATCGGCGACCATGACGGTCGGCCTTTCATTGCGATGGAGTTCCTCGGGGGCCACACCCTGAAGCGCCAGATCTCCGGCAAGCCGCGGCCACTCGACCAACTGCTGGACCTGGCAATCGAGATTGCCGACGCGTTGGATGCGGCGCACCTCAGGGGGATCGTCCACCGCGACATCAAGCCTGCCAACATCTTCGTCACCGAACGTGGGCACGCCAAGATTCTGGATTTTGGTTTGGCCAAGGAGGTCCCACCCGCGGAGGACGTTGGTGTTTCGCAGATACCGACGGCTGCAGGCGCGGAACAGCTGACGAGCCCGGGCACAACCATGGGCACGATTGGCTACATGTCACCCGAACAGGCTCGGGGGGAAGAACTGGACGCACGGTCGGATGTGTTCTCGTTCGGGGCAGTCCTCTATGAGATGGCAACGGGCCAGATGCCGTTCGCGGGCAGTACCTCCGCTCTCGTCCACGATGCGATCTTGAACCGAGCGCCGATTTCGCCATTGAAGCTCAATGCCGATGTGCCCACGGAGCTGGCAGCAATCATCGATAAGGCCCTGGAGAAGAATCGCAAGCTGCGCTACCAGCATGCCAGTGACATCCGAACCGACCTGCAGCGACTGAAGCGCGATTCAGATTCCGCGTGGTTGCCTGACACGACCAGCAAGACAGCGCGCGTTCACAAGCGCGGAATCACCGTGGCCGTCGCCGCCATCGCGTTCCTGGCGGTTGCCGTGAGCGGTTATCTGTACTTCCACCGCCCGCCGAGGCTGTCCAAGGAAGACACGCTCGTGCTGGCCGACTTCACCAATACCACGGGTGACCCGGTTTTCGACGACACCCTGAAGCAGGCCATCTCCGTGCAATTGGCGCAGTCTCCGTTCCTCAGCATCCTCTCCGCGACGAGAATCCGCGCCACTCTCAGGTTGATGGCCAAGCCGCCAGATGCCAGGCTTACGCCAGACGTGGCGAGCGATCTCTGCCAGCGAGCAGGCGGCAGAGCTTATGTGTCAGGTTCGATTTCGGCCCTCGGCACCCAGTATGTGATCGGCCTCGATGCCACCGATTGCAGGACTGGCAATCCCATCGCTCAGGAACAGGTGACGGCGGAGAACAAGGAACACATTCTAAAAGCCCTGGACCAGGCGGCGACCACGCTTCGGGAGAAGCTCGGTGAATCGCTCGCCACGGTCGAGAAGTTCGACGCCCCCCTTGACCAAGCCACCACTCCCTCTCTCGAAGCCCTGAAAGCGCTCTCCGTAGGGATTAGGATTCTGCAGGAGAAAGGCAGCGCGGCGGCGATTCCCTCCTTCAATCGCGCCATCGAACTCGATTCTGGTTTCGCTGCCGCATACGAAGTCCTGGGCATTTCGTACGCGAATCTCAGAGAACCCGGCCGGGCCATCGAGAATCTGCAGAGGTCTTATGACTTGCGCGACAGAGTGAGCGAGCGAGAGAGATTTCGCATCTCTGGTTCGTATTACCTCCTGGCCACCGGTGAACTCGAGAAGGCCGTCCAGGCTTACGAACTGTGGGCCCAGACCTATCCACGCAACAGCGAACCCTTCGGCAATTTGGGCGTTTGCTACACCTATCTAGGGCAATACCAGCGGGCGATTGCGGCGAGCCAGGAGGATCTCCGCTTGAATCCCGGGAGCGCAGCGGCTTACACCAACCTCGTGGGTCTCTATCCGGCCGTGAATCAGCTGGACGAAGCGAACGCCACGTATCAGCAGGCGATAGCGCACAAGGTTGACAACCCGTTCCTGCACGGGAATCGCTACGGCGCGGCGTTCCTGGAGAACGACATCGATGAGATGCAGCGACAGGTTGCCACGGCTACCGGTAGACCCGGGGAGGACGTGCTCTTTTCGTTCGAGTCCGACACCGCGGCATTCTACGGGCGTCTGGCACGCGCCCGCCTGCTCTCCCAACGTGCCATCGATTCCGCCAACGCCAGTGACTCGCGGGAGACTGCGGCAGCCTGGCAGATGGACTCCGCCCTTCGTGAGGCCGAGTTTGGCAACACATCGCGCTCGCGTCAGGAAATCACCTCGGCGCTCGCGGAGGCCCCCACTCGGGACGTAAGCGTGCTCGCCGCGCTGGGGTACTCGCGCATCGGAGATGTCAGCCGGGCGGAGCGCTTGGCGCGCGACTTGGCGGAGCGCTTTCCCCTCAATACCGCCATGAACCACTACTGGTTGCCGGCGATTCACGCTTCAATAGAAATCAGACGGAAGAATCCGGCAAAAGCCCTGGACGATCTCCGGACCACCGCAGCGTACAGAATTGGGCACACCCCTTCCGCAGTTCGAGGTTGGGGGTTCGCTATACCCCGTGTACATTCGCGGCCAGGTGTACCTCTCCCTGCATCAGGGCAGGGAAGCAGCAACGGAGTTCCAGAAGTTGCTGGACCGACGCGGGGTCGTCGTGAATTGCCCATTGGGTGCCTTGGCACGCCTTCAGCTCGGCCACGCCTACGCAGTGCAGGGCGACACAGTCCGATCCCGGGCCGCCTATCAAGATTTCTTCCGACTGTGGAAAGACGCCGACCCGGACATACCTATCCTCAAGCAAGCCAGGGCCGATTACGCGAAGCTGAAGTGAATGCCAGACGGAATCCTTCTTGCCGCGATGTTGGCTCTCGCGGCAAGAAGGGGGACTCCGCCAAGGCGTTTACTTGAGTCTGCCGTCCGCGGATATGTCCAGCGTCGGTGACGAGATCCTCTTGGCGCCGACGATGATCCCGAGGTGGCCCTTGCCGTCCTAGTGCCTGCCTTTGGCGACACCGATCTTCACCGGCACCTTCAGGGTCTGCCTTCCGGCCGCCTCGAAGGCGACCTTGCCCGACGCCCACGCGGTCTTCGCCTCGCTGACGAGCACCCAGTGCGCCTGCACGGGGCCGCTCGCGGCGATGTCGAACAGGAATTCGAAGGCCGCCGGCAGGGCCTCGATAGCGCCGTCCCGGCTATGCCATCAACCGCCACCGTGCGGTGTCGGTGTACTGCTGGAACGGTGTCGCGGCCTGTCGGGTTCCGTGAACTATGGTTTCGTGCCGGTGGCGCAGATCCAACCCCTGGTGCGCTCTTCGAAGACCTGGACGTCGGAATACCCCGCGTTGGCGAGGAGTCCACGATGTTCGTCGGGGCTGAGCATCAGCAAGCCGGTGCGATCGACGCGTCTTTCGAGGAGTTTCGAAACGGCGGTCTTTGCGCCTTTGTAGACTTCGGCGATGAGGATCAGTGTGCCAGCGGGCTTGGTGACACGAAAGACTTCGCGCGTGTCACCGGGCAAGTCCGGCCACCAGAAATGCGTCTCGACGGCCGTGACGAGGTCGAACGTGTCGTCCGGAAACGGCAGTCGCGAGACGGAACCGAGACGGATGTCGACGCGGCCGGCGGCGACCAACTCAGCATTCGTGTTCGAGGATGTGGCGACGCTCGCTTCGGAATGGTCGACACCGAAGACCTTGCTTTGCGTGGAGGATGCGGCGAGTTTGGCGATGGTGCGGCCACCACCGCAGCCGATGTCCAGAATGATGCGATGGTTCTGGACGGAGGCGTGGCTCAGCCCCCAGTCCGTGACGCCGGAGTGGCTGGCGTTCATGCGCCAGAGGGAGAAGCGGCCGAGCCATCCGGAAGGCCTGCTGCATTGGGTTACGGGTACGTCTCTCGGGGCCACTCTCGGCAGCCTCCTCAGCGAATGCGTCCGGTCCGGACGTTTCACGTGAACGGCTCGGCAGTGAAGGATGTGCTAACCCTCCTGTTGCCGCGCAGTCGATTGTAATTCAAGGAGTTATTTGGCTGGGAGGCAGGGATTTGAACCCCGATAACGTGGTCCAGAGAGCGGTGAAGGTGTTCCGGTTTGCTCTGGTCCGCTCCGGTTTGCTCTGGTGTTCGCCTCCCGCGCTTCGGTTTGCTCTCGTCCGTTCTGGTCTGTTCTTGTGCAGAATGTCTCATTGTGTCTCAGGGCGACGAGGGTGAAGGGCGCCTTCGCTACACGGACGCTCACGCGGCCGCTGGTCATCACCTGGGCGGCGCTCGGCGAGATGGGCGCCGCTTACGCGGAGCTCGACGCCGCGCTCGGCGCTCGCGATCCGGTCATGTTCTTCATCCCCATCACGGCGGTGTTCGAGCCGCTCCGTTCGGCCCGCGGTTCCCAGGACTCATGCGGCGTGTCCGTCACGCGCTCCGGCGAGCCGGCGCCCAGAGCCCGATCCTTCTGTCGCCCACCTGAGCGAGGGCAGTCGGTGAACGTGCCTTGGCGTGCTCCTGACGCCCCGGCCCTTCGTTGTCCCTGTTGAACCAAACCTCGGCGCCGGGCAACCTTACAGGCGGAACGCGGGCGGCCAGTCGCCCGGGATGGAGCGCGTGTGGCCTTGACGGAAGCGGACGTGTTGCTCGTGCGGAGAGCGCAGATGGGAGACCGGGATGCCCTCGAAGCCGTCGTTCGGGGATGGGAGAAACGTCTCTTGTACTACATCCGCCGCCTCGTCCAAGACGAGGACACCGCGTGGGACGTGCTTCAGGAAACCTGGGTACAGGTCATCTCGGGCATCCGCAAGCTTCGTGACCCGAACAGCCTGCCTCTCTGGCTGTACCGGATAGCACGCGCAACGGCCATGGGGCATTGGAGAGCACACTACACGCGGTCGGAGATTCACGTCGACGATGAAGGCGTCGTGGAAACCGCCGAAGCGATCGCGTTCACGAGAGAGGAGGCCGATGCGTTGCACCGGGCGCTCTCCCAACTTACCCGGGAGCATCGAGAGGCGCTGACGCTGCACTTCCTGGAGGATTTCTCGGTCGACGAAGTGGCGAGGATCGTCGGGGTACCTGCCGGGACCGTCAAGTCCCGGATCTACCATGCGAAGCGGTTGGTGCGGCAGACGCTGGATACGGAGGCAACACGCCATGACGGGAAGCCACGAGGAGTTGAGGGACAGCCTGCTTGACACTGAAACATGGGATCGACTTCACAGAGAGCGGTATGAACACGATCTGAAGGAGTTGCTCGAAGGACGTCTCGGTGGTGCGCGGAAATGGCTCATCGCCGCCGGCGCCGCGCCTCTCTGCCTTGCCACCGCCATCATCTCCATCCTCCTGGTGACTCGGGTCGAGAACCTCGGCGCCAAGGCGGGGTTGATCCTGGTGGCGCTCTACGGGCTGGTGTGTGCCGGCGTTCTCGTGACCTCAGTGTTTCGTGGCTCGCTGGGTGGAGGCTACCTTCGCTTCACCGGAACGTTCACATCGGCGGGCGTGCTTCTCTTTGCGCTCGCAGCGCTCTGGACGTCCTACCTGGCCCCGGATCGAACGTCGTCGATTCAGGTGGTCTGCGTGACGCTCCTCGGCCTCGTCCCCGCGGCGCTCGGTGCCGTGTTGTTGAGAATCCGGGACGCCGAGAGAGTGTTCCTCCTCAATTCTCTGCGCGTCGAGTCCAAGCTGCTGGAACTCAAGCGGCTGGTGCTTCGAGACGATAGGACGCATTAGCGGGGTCGCGGCCCGTCGGGTTCCGTTAACCGAACGTGCCACGGCGTCTTCGGTCTTCGTCGCGCTCAAAGGGCTGAAGGCCGGCGGCAGCGCGTTCGCGGCCCAGGCGCTCGCCGGCGGTGCCATGCTCGTCGTGGCCGAGATCCCGATGCCTCCCGACGCGGCCTCGCCCTGGCTCGTCGTGCCCGACGCACGCCTGGCGCTGGCGCGCCTGGCCGCGCGTTTTTCCCGCCACCCGAGCGTCCGCGCGACCGAACCGGGCGGAGAAGCCACGGCGGAGAGGCTGCCGGACGCCATCAGCAGGTCAAGCGCCGCCGTAGGAGGGAGACTTGTTGGCGCCCGCGACGGCACCGCGTGGAGCGACGGCGCCCAAGACCGCGCCGAAGGCCGCCAGGCGGGTCGGCGTGTCTCATTCGTGTCTCAGCGGCGCGCCGCGACAGGCCGCGGCCGCCCTGCAAAGCGAAGCGCATCAGCGGTTTGCGGGAGTCGGAGCCGCGCCCGACACCGTGGTTCTACGAGGGGTCCACGGCCCGCAATCGAGCCTGTCGTAAGTGCTTGTTGTGAAAGGGATTGGTTTTGGCTGGGAGGCAGGGATTTGAACCCCGATAACGTGGTCCAGAGCCACGTGTCCTACCGTTGAACGACCTCCCAGCAAGGAGAGCCGCGCAGGAGCTATTAATTCTAACGGATGAACCACCATCGCGCAAGCTGCAGACCTGCGCATCGGACCGCCGCATGCGCGCTCCCACACGTTCCGTTGCTTTCGCGAACCAGCCACCTCAGGCGATCGTATCCTCTGATGTCGAAGTTCGAACAGGAGCTCTTCCCGAAATGACCACACTCCTCCTCGTCCTTGCCCTTGCCGCGCTGCCGCAGGGACAGCAGGCGGCCGCCGCGACGCAGACGCCGGCCGCCGGCCAGGCGTCGCTCCCGAGCGAAACGCCCGCGCAGTTCGTGCCGGTGACGGACAGCTTCGACTACGTGCGCCGCGAGGTGATGATCCCGATGCGCGACGGCGTGAAGCTCCACACCGTCATCCTCGTCCCCCGCGGTGCGAAGAACGCCCCGATCCTGCTCACCCGCACGCCGTACGACGCCAGCCGCCTCACCACGCACGCCGCGAGCGGGCATCTCGCCGCCGTGCTCACCGGCTACGACAACCCGGCGGACGTCGTCGTCGAGGGCGGCTACATCCGCGTCGTCCAGGACGTGCGGGGCAAGTACGGGTCCGAAGGCGACTACGTGATGACCCGGCCGCTGCGCGGTCCGCTCAACCCGACCGCGGTCGATCACGCGACCGACACCTACGACACGATCGACTACCTGGTGAAGAACGTGCCCGAGTGCAACGGCAAGGTCGGGATTCTCGGGATCTCCTACGACGGCTTCCTGCCGCTGATGGCGCTCGTCAACCCGCACCCGGCGCTGAAGGTGGCCGTGCCGATGAACCCGATGGTGGACGGCTGGCGCGGCGACGACTGGTTCCACAACGGCGCGTTCCGCCAGCAGATGATGCCCTACATCTACGACCAGGAGGCGACGCGCGGCAACAAGGTCGCGTGGTGGAGCAACTACTCCGACGACTACGACCTGTACATGCAGGCGGGGTCGGCGGGCGAGTTGGGCCGCTCGCACGGCCTCGAGCAGGTCGGCTTCTGGCGGAAGATCCTGGAGCACCCTGCCTACGACGCGTTCTGGAAGGAGCAGGCGATGGACCGGGTCCTCGCCGCGCAGCCGCTGAAGGTGCCGACGCTGCTGGTCGATGGGTTGTGGGACCAGGAGGACATCTACGGCGCGCTGGCCGTGTACCGGGCGATCGAACCGAAGGACGCCGCCAACGACATGGTCTTCCTCGTCGTCGGCCCCTGGTACCACGGCCAGCAGATTAACGAGGGGAGCGCGCTCGGCGCGATCCGGTTCGGGAGCGACACGGCCCTGACGTTCCGGCGCGAGATCCTGGCCCCGTTCCTGGCGCAGTATCTGCAGGACGGCGCGCCGAAGGCCGACGTGGCGCCGGTCACCGCGTTCGAAACCGGCACGAACACCTGGCGCCGTCTGAACGGCTGGCCGTCCGGGTGCGCCACCGGCTGCCGCATCGCGCCCACGCCGTTGTACCTCGGCGCCGGGCTGACGCTCGGGTTCGACGCGCCCAGGGCCGGCGCGCCGGCGTTCGACGAGTACGTCTCCGATCCCTCCAGGCCGGTGCCCTATCGACCCCGGCCGGTCGGGACGGCCGCAGGCGATGGGTGGCGGGGCTGGCTGGTGAGCGACCAGCGCGAGGCGTCGGGGCGGACCGACGTCCTGGCGTTCGTGTCGTCGGTGCTGAAGGAGCCGGTGAAGATCAGCGGGCAGCCCGTGGCGAACCTCGTCGCCTCGACGAGCGGCACCGACTCCGACTGGGTGGTGAAGCTGATCGACGTCTATCCCGACGAGTTTCCCGCGCAGCCGCAGATGGGCGGCTACCAGCTGATGGTGTCGGCCGACATCTTCCGCGGCCGCTACCGCGAAGGGTTCGACGCGCCGAGGGCCATCGTGCCGGACGCGGCGCTCACCTACCGGTTCGACCTGCCGACGACGAACCACGTGTTCCTGCCCGGGCACCGGATCATGGTGCAGGTGCAGTCCAGCTGGTTCCCGCTCTACGACCGGAACCCGCAGACGTTCGTGCCCAGCATCTTCTGGGCGAAACCGGGGGACTACAAGAAGGCGACGCAGCGGGTCTACCACGTGCCGGGGCAGGCGAGCTTCGTCGAGCTGCCGGTGGTGGCGAAGTAGACGCGTCGCTGTTCGATCCCGCGGCGCCTCTGATGGCAACAGCCAACGCGGAGGAAGACTCATGCACCCCTTCGACCCGCGTCATGCGTGGCGCTTCGTTCGGGCGTCCCCGTGGCTCTCGGCCGCCGTCATTCTCCTCATCGCCGGAGGCATTACCCTCACCACGGCCGCCTTCAGCGTCGTCAACGCCGTGTGGCTGCGGTCGCTGCCGTACCCCGAGGCCGACCGCCTCGTGGTGGTCAGCGAACTCCACCCGCGCCTGGGTCACGCCTCAATCGTGGCGCCGGCGGTCTACACCGCGTGGCGCGACTCCCCGGGATGGTCCGACGGCGTCGGCGCCTTCTTCGAACAGGCGCTTGCGCTCGGCCGTCCCGGCGCCAGGGCCGAGCGCGTTCGGGGCGTCACCGTGGTGCCCGCGCTCCTCCGGCTGCTGGGGGCGACGCCGCTCCTGGGGCGCTCGCTCACTACGGGCGACGCGGAGCCGGGTGCCGGCGCGGTGGCGCTCGTCAGCGAGCGCTTCTGGCGGACCCGGTGTTCGGCCAACCCGGCGGTCGTCGGGAGCACGGTGAGATTCGACGGGATCGACACGACGATCGTCGGCGTCCTGCCCTACAGCTTCAAGTTGTTCAACCGCGGGTTCGATGTTTTTGCGCCGCTGCCGAACGTGCTGCCGGCCGACGAGCGGCGGTCCCTCCTGGTCGTCGCGCGCCTGCCGCGCGGCGCGACCCGCGAATCGGCCCTCGCCGCACTGGCCACCTACACGGCGTCGCGCGCTGCGGAGCGGCGGCCCGGCGAAGAGGGCTGGACGCCGGTGCTCCGGCCGCTCGCGGCGGTGATGTGGGCAGACGCGAGGCGGGCCTACGTCCTGCTGTTGACCGCCGCCCTCCTGCTGCTCGGACTCATCGTCGCCAACGTCTCCAACCTCCTGCTCGCCCGATCCGAGGCCCGGCGCCAGGAGTTCGCGATCCGCGTCACGCTCGGGGCCGGCCGCGGCGCCATCGTCCGCCAGCTGCTGACCGAGGGCCTCGCCCTGGCCCTGGCTGCCGGGGCCCTCGCCTTCACGTGGTGCGTCTGGCTGCGGCACTTGCTGGTGTCTCGCTTCCCGGAGGTGACCGACCTGCAGATCGATGGCCGCGTCTTCGGCTTCGCGCTGCTGGTGTCCGTGCTCGTCGGCCTCGCGTTCGGCTTCCTGCCGGCGCACGCGGTCCTCGGGCGGGAACCCGGCGGCACGCTGCAGGAACACGCCGGGATGGATGCGCCGCGGCGCAGGACGGGACGGGTGCTAGCGGTCGTGCAACTGGGGGCTGCTGCGGCGCTGCTGATGTGTTGCGGCCTCCTGGTGCGGTCCGCCTTCGGCATCCGCGCAATGGAGCCGGGATTCGACACGGCGCGGCTGCTCACCGCGTCTGTCTCGCTGCCGGAGCCGACGTATCCGCCCGAAAGGCGCGAGGCCTTCTACCGCGAGCTGGCCAACCGCGTCGCGGCCGTTCCCGGCGTGACGTCGGTTGGCCTCACGTCACGGCTTCCGCTCGATGAGGGTGTGACCACGCTGCGGGTGGATGTCGAAGGCCGGCCGCTGACCGGCGAAGATGCGATGCGGGCCAGCCGCAAGACGATCGACGAGGGCTACCTGGCGACCGTCGGGGTGCAGGTGCTTGCCGGGGAGAACCCGGGCAGACGCGATCCGGGCGCCGTGATGATCAACCGGACACTGGCCGGCGTCCTCTGGAAGGGCGACCTGCAGGCCGCCGTGGGGGCCCGCATCCGGATCGACCGCGGCCCGTGGCTGCGCGTCGCCGCCGTCGTCAGCGACGTCCGCCAGATCCTCACGATGCCGCCCGCGCCCGAGATCTACGTGCCGCTCTGGCCCGCGCCGCCATCGGCGATGTCGCTCGTCATCCGAACGGCGGGCGGCCCCGAGGCCGTCGCCCCGCACGTGGCCGGGGCGGTGCAGGCACTCGATATCGACGTTCCCGTCTCCAACGTGTGGACGATGGAGACCATCGTCAACGGCTACTTTCCCGCGCCGATCGCCGCGGCGTTCGCGGGCCTCTCGGTGGCGGCGCTCCTGCTGAGCGCGCTCGGCCTCTACGCGATCGTCGCCTTCCAGGTGACGCGACGGACCCGCGAGTTCGGCATCCGGATCGCCCTCGGCGCCGACGCCAACCGGCTGCGGCGGGCGATCGTCGGCGAAGGCCTCCGCCTGACGGCCGCCGGCCTGGTGCCGGGCGCCGTGGCGGGTTCGGGCCTGGGCTACGTGCTGTCGAGCCAGTTGGGCGCGACGGCCGTCGTCGACCCGCTCGTCACGGCCATCGTGGCGACGCTGCTCACCGCCGTGTCGGCGGCTGCGTGCCTGGTGCCGGGCCTCCGCGTCACCAGGATCCAGCCCGCGGTGGCGCTGCGCTGCGAGTGACGTCCGCCGGGCGGCGGCCCGAGCCGGTGCTCAGTCGAATTCCCTTCGCGGAGCACTCTGCCCGGCGCCCACGCGACCCGCGACGATGTCGGCGCGCAGGTAGTTCTCGCCGCGAACGGGGGCCCCGGCGAGGCGGCGCAGCAGCGCAATCTGCCCGACGTGCGCGAGCGCGTCGGCGACAGGCCCCTGGAACAACTGCTCGGCGGGCAGGCCGAGCGGCGCTTCCGACGCGAGAAACGCGTCGAGCATCGTCAGGCCGCGGAAGAAGCGCTCGGCATCTTCCTCCCACGATCCGCAGGGCGCGTCACGCCAGACGTGGCGCCCTTCTCGCGCGTAGACGAGCGCCCAATCGAGCAGGTCGCACAGGTGGGCGAGGATCTCGCCGGCGGTGCGGCTGGAAGCGCCCGCCCGGAACGCGCCGAACGACGGCGGCGCGCCGCGCAGCGTCTTGCCTCCCCGGTATGCGAGCGTCGCCAGCGTGTGGCGGAGGAACGCGCGCGTGTCGGCGGTGGTGCTCATCCGGCCATTGTCACACGCTTCGGGACGAGGCAGCTGGATTCGAGTACTCTCTTCTGCGTGGCATTCAGCACGTCGTCCCGAGGCCGGCTCACCGAACACGACCTGGGCCGGTTTCCAGGCAGCACGCTCTTCGACCGCGTCGGGCGCGCGGTGTGCCGCGCGGGGTGCCTGCCGCGCAAGGAACTGTTCGAAGCGTGGGAAGTCGCGCGTCGCGTGAGGCGGGTCATCCGCGGCGGACGGGTGGTGGACCTGTGTGGAGGCCACGGCGTGCTGGCCCAGGTCATGCTGCTGCTGGACGGCTCGTCGCCCTCGGCGCTCGTCGTCGACAGGTCGCTGCCGGCGTCGGCCGCCCGGGTGCACGACGTCCTCGCTGCCGAGTGGCCAAAACTTGGCGGCAGGGTGTCGTTCGTCGCAGCGGCAATCGACACCGTCGAGCTCGCGCCGACCGACGTCGTGGTGTCCAGCCACGCCTGCGGCAACCTGACGGACGAAGTGCTCGAACGCGCCGTCGGCGCCGGTGCGGCCGTGGCCGTGCTGCCGTGCTGTCACGAGATGCTGCGGTCGGCCGCGCGGCTCGGCGGCGCGGGAGACCCTCGGATGCTCGAAGGCTGGATTGACCGCGCCCTGGCCATCGACGTGCTGCGGGCGCGCTGGCTCGAAGAGCGGGGCTACCGGGTGCGGACGCAGCAGATACCGGCCGCGATCACGCCCAAGAACCGACTCCTGATCGGCGTTAAGCTGTAGACAGATGCAGCTGTCGTTGCCCTTCCTGAACCCGCGGCCGCGCGGACCGTCCAGCACCACCCCAGACCTGCTCACGCTCGGCCGCCAGGCCTGGGCGGTGACCTACGTGCGCCACAAGCGCGCGCGGCACTACGTGCTGCGCCTCGAGGACGACGGCAGCCTGAGGGTGACGATCCCGCGGGGCGGCTCCAGGAAGGACGCCGAGAGGTTTGCGAGGCACAAGGCGGACTGGATCGCGCGCGAGCGTTACCGTCGGACGATGGCCAGGGGCGCCACCGGGGGATGGCAGGATGGAACGCGAGTCCTGCTGCGTGGCGAGGAGGCGCTGCTGCAGGTGGACCGGGTTGCCGGCGTCGTGCGGCTGGGTGAAGAGGTCATCCCGCTGCCGGCCGGCGGCACTCCCGACCTGCGTCAGCTCGTGAGCCAACGGCTGCGGCGCCTGGCCGAGCGCGAGTTGGCGGCACGGCTGATGGAACTCGCGGCCGCCGCGGGCCATCGGGTGACCCGGGTCACGGTGCGGGACCAGAGCAGCCGCTGGGGATCCTGCTCGCCGAGCGGGCGCATCTCGCTCAACTGGCGCCTGATCCAGGTGCCCGCGTCGATTCGCGACTACGTGCTCCTGCACGAACTGACGCACCTGCAGCACGCCAACCACTCGCCCCGCTTCTGGTCCGCGCTCGAAGACGTGTGCCCGTGGCACCGCGAAGCGCGGGCGTGGCTCAGGACCAGAATCAGCCTGTAGCTACTGGGCGGGCGGTCCGGCTTGCGCCTTGCGACCCACGCCCTGCGGCCTGGTTGAGGAAAGGTGTGTCACCCGACGAAGACCCGCGCGTTGCGGAAGACGCGCATCCACGGCGCGTCCTCGCCCCAGCCGTCGGGCCGCCAGGACCACTGAACGGACCGGAAGACGCGCTCGGGGTGCGGCATGACAATCGTGAAGCGCCCGTCCGCGGTCGTCACCCCGGTCAGGCCGCCGGGCGAGCCATTCGGATTCAGCGGGTAGAGTTCGGTCGGCTTCCCGCGGTTGTCCACGTAGCGCATCGAGACCACGACACGCCCGGCGTCCTCCGGGGAGTCGAAGACCGCCCGCCCCTCGCCGTGGGCCGTGACGATGGGGATGCGGCTGCCTTCCATGCCCTTGAAGAAGATGGAGGGGCCGGGAAGGATCTCCACCACGACCACCCGCGCCTCGAACTGCTCCGACGCGTTCTTCGCGAATTGCGGCCAGGCCTCGGCGCCGGGGATCAGCTCCTTCATTGCCGCCATCATCTGGCAGCCGTTGCAGACGCCGAGGGCGAAGGTGTCCGGGCGCGCGAAGAAGGCCGAGAACTCGTCGCGGGCGCGGGCGTTGTAGAGCGCCGACTTGGCCCAGCCCTCGCCGGCGCCCAGCACGTCGCCGAAGGAGAACCCTCCGCACGCGGCGAGGCCCCTGAACGCGCTCAACGACACCCGGCCGCCGATGACGTCGCTCATGTGGACGTCGTGCGCGTCGAAGCCGGCCCGGTCGAACGCGGCCGCCATCTCGACCTCGCCGTTCACGCCCTGGTCGCGCAGGATCGCGACGGCCGGCCTGGCGCCGCGCGACACGAACGGCGCGGTGACGTCTTCCGCCGGGTCGAACGACAGGTGCACGCTCATGCCCGGGTCCCGGCCGTCGAGGAGGCGGTCGTACTCCTGCTTCGCGCACACCGGGTTGTCGCGCAGCGACTGCATCTGCCACGTCGTCTCGCTCCACGCGCGCTGGAGCGCCGCGCGCGGCTCGCGGTACAGCCAGATCCCCTCGCGCTCGATCCGCAGCTCGTCGTCGGCGTTCGGCCGCGCGATCGCGCGCGCGGGCACGCCGTGGCGGCCGAGGGCCGCGACCGCGCGGGCCGCATCGTTCTCGCGCACCTGCAGCACGGCGCCGAGTTCCTCCGCAAAGAGGCCCGCGATCAGCCGCGCGTCGCTGTCGCGGGCGGCATCGGCGCCCGGCGCTACGGCGTCGGCGTCGATCGTCAGACCCTGGTGGGCGGCAAACGCCATCTCGCACAGCGTCACGAACAGGCCGCCGTCCGACCGGTCGTGGTACGCCAGCAGGAGGCCGTCGCGGCGCAGGTCGGCGAGCGCCGAGAACAGGCCGCGGATGAGCGCGGGGTCGTCGACGTCGGGTGTCTCGTCCCCGGTCTGGCAGTAGACCTGCGCGAGCACCGAGCCGCCGAGGCGCGAACGCCCGGGGGCGAGGTCCGCCAGCAGCAGCACGCTGGGCCCGGCGTCGGTTCTGAGCTGGGGAGTCAGCGTCGGCCTCACGTCCTCGCACGGCGCGAATGCCGAGACGATCAGCGAGAGCGGCCCCACCACCTCGCGCCGCTCGCCGTCCTCTTCCCACGACGTTCGCATGGACATCGAGTCCTTGCCCACCGGGATGCTGACGCCGAGCCGGGGGCAGAGATCCAGGGCGACCGCGCGCACCGTGTCGAACAGCGCGGCGTCCTCGCCCGGGAAGCCGGCGGCCGCCATCCAGTTGGCGGACAGCTTGACGAGCGACAGGTCGCGGACGGGCGCGGCCGCGAGATTGGTGAGCGCTTCGCCGACCGCCATGCGGCCCGAGGCCGGTGCGTCGACGACGGCGATCGGCGCGCGCTCGCCGATGGAGAACGCCTCGCCGGCGTGCTCGCGGAAGCCGAGCAGCGTCGTGGCGCAGTCGGCCACCGGCACCTGCCAGGGGCCGACCATCTGGTCGCGCGAGCAGAGCCCGCCCACGGTGCGGTCCCCGATGGTGACGAGGAACGTCTTGTCCGCGACGGCGGGGGCGCGCAGCACGCGGCCGACGGCGTCCGGCAACTGGATGGCGCCGACGGCGAGCGGCGCCGAACCGCCGGCCGCCCGTGTCACGTCGCGCGTCATGCGCGGCGGCTTGCCGAGCAGCGCGGGCAGGTCCATGTCGACCGGCTTGTTGCCGAACAGCGGGTCGACCACCTCGAGGCGCTGGTCGGCCGTCGCCTCGCCGACGACCGCGAAGGGGCAGCGCTCGCGCTCGCAGATCTCGCGGAACAGCGGCAGCGACGCGGGGGCGATGGCCAGGACGTAGCGCTCCTGCGACTCGTTGCACCAGACCTCGCGGGGCGTCATGCCCGGCTCCTCGTTCGGCGCGGCGCGAAGGTCGATGCGGGCGCCGCGATTGGAGCCGTGCGCGAGCTCGGGCAGCGCGTTCGACAGGCCGCCGGCGCCGACGTCGTGAATCGACAGGATCGGGTTGGCCGGCCCGAGCGCCCAGCAGCGATCGATCACCTCCTGCGCCCGGCGCTGGATCTCCGCGTTCCCGCGCTGCACGGAGTCGAAGTCGAGGTCGGCCGTGTTCGCCCCGGTGGTCATCGACGAGGCCGACCCGCCGCCCATGCCGATCAGCAGGCCCGGCCCCCCGAGCTGGATCAGCAGCGCGCCGGCCGGGACGTCGCCCTTGTGCGAGTGCCCGGCCTCGATGTTGCCGACGCCGCCCGCCAGCATGATTGGCTTGTGATAGCCGCGCACCACGCCGCCCGCGGGCTGTTCGTAGGTGCGGAAGTAGCCCGCCAGGTTCGGCCGGCCGAACTCGTTGTTGAACGACGCCGCGCCGACGGGTCCGTCGATCATGATCGCCAGCGGCGACGCGATGCGACCGGGCTTGAACGGCGCCCCCTCCCACGGCCGCTCGAAACCCGGGATGCGCAGGTTCGATACCGAGAACCCGCACAGGCCTGCCTTCGGCTTCGACCCCCGACCGGTGGCGCCCTCGTCGCGAATCTCGCCGCCCGATCCGGTGGCCGCGCCGGGAAACGGCGAAATGGCGGTCGGGTGGTTGTGCGTCTCCACCTTCATCAGGGTGTGGGTGAGACCCCGGTGGTAGCCGTAGCGCCTGGTGACCGGGTCGGCGAAGTAGCGCTCGACGGTCTTCCCCTCCATCACCGCGGCGTTGTCGGAATAGGCGGAGACGGTTCCCTGCGGGTTGGCTTGGTGCGTCTTCCTGATCATCCCGAAGAGCGAGTCGGGCTGCGGAGAGCCGTCGACGACCCAGGACGCGTTGAAGATCTTGTGGCGGCAATGCTCCGAGTTCGCCTGCGCGAACATCGTGAGCTCGACGTCGGTGGGATTGCGGCGGAGGCGCGTGAAGTAGGCGACGAGGTATTCGACTTCATCCGGGGCGAGCGCCAGGCCGAAGCGGGTGTTCGCCTCGTCGATGGCGGCGGCGCCGCCGGCCAGCACGTCGATCTCCGTCATCGGCTTGGGCGACACGTGGCGGAACAGGCCGTCGGCCGCGTCGACCGACGACAGCACCGCCTCGGTCATCCGGTCGTGGAGGAGCGGCAGCACCGCCTCCAGGTTCGCCAGGGCCTCGCCGGCCGGGCCGTCGAGGTGGAACACCGTGCCCCGTTCGATCCGGTTGACGAAGTCGAGGTTGCAGAGCCGCGCGATGTCGGTGGCTTTCGACGACCAGGGCGAGATCGTCCCGAGCCGCGGGGTCACCAGCACCGTCGCGGCCGACGCCGCCGCAGGCGGCGCGGGCGGCCCGTAGGTGAGCAAACGGTCGAGAATCCCCAGTTCGCGGCCGTCGGGCTCGCGGGACGTCTCGACGAAATGCCAGTGTCGCGCCGACACCACGGAAGCGCCGGCCTGCGCCTGTCCCAGCAGTCGGTTGAGTTTGTCGAGCCTGAAGAGGGAGAGCGCGGAACCGCCGGGGATTCTCAGGACGGGCATTGGCAAATTGTACCCCGTCCCGGAAGATGGAGTCCGACGCCTTTTCGCGAGTGGTATCCTGACCCGGCCGGTCTCGCAGCTCCGGTCCGGACACCGATGATTCGACCACTCAGGCCGCTTGCGTGCGCCGTCGTGCTTGCCGTGCTGACCGCGTCACCGTGCGGCGCGGCGCCGCGAACGCTCTACCTGACCTTCGACGCCGACATGACGCCGAAGATGTTGAAGCGGCTCCGGGCCGGGGAGGTGTCTGCCTGGTACGACGCCGGGATCGTGGACTATCTCCGCGAGCACCATCTTCCGGCGGCGGTGTTCGTCACCGGGCTGTTCGCCGAAACCTACCCCGCCCTCGTCCATCGCCTGGCCGGCGACCCGCTGTTCACGATCGGCGTCCACGGTTACCGGCACTCGGCCTACCTGCCGCACTGCTACGGCCTGCCTGCGCTCACCACGGACGCGGAGAAACGGGCTGACGTCGCCCAGGGGCGCGATGCCGTGGCGAAGGTCGCCGGCCGCCAGCCGCACCTCTTCCGCTACCCGGGCCTGTGTCACGACCCCCACGACGACGAGTTGGTGGAGCAGGCCGGGCTGCAGGTGGACACCCCGAACGTCATCGCCGGCGATTCGTTCAACCGCAACACCGCGGCGATCGTGGAGCAGGTGCTGAGGCACGCGAAGGACGGCGGCACGGTCATCTTTCACCTCGGTGGGCCGAACGCGCCGGTGACGCTCGAGGCGTTGAGGAAGCTGGTGCCCCTCCTGGAGAAGCGCGGCTACGTGTTCGGCGCGAAGTGAGGGACCGGCTTGCGGCCTGCGGCGGGCGTTGGTGCGGCGTCACGCCCGCGCGACCCGGTCGATGAGTTCTTCGAACGCGCCGAGCACGCGGCCGGTGTCGAAGCGCTCGGCGGTGAGGCGCGCGCCCTCCGACAGCCGGGCCCTCAACGCGTCGTCGCGCAGCAGCCGGGCGATTTCCACCGCGAGCGCCTCCGGATCCCTCGGCGGCACCCTGATGCCGTTGACGCCCGGTTCGACGAAGTCCTTCAACCCGCCCACGTCGGAGGCGATCACCGGGAGTCCCACCGCCATCGCTTCGATGGCCGCCGTTCCGAACGCCTCGAAGTGGGACGGCTGGATCGACAGGTCGGCCATCCGGAGATAGTCGGGAATCTTCGATTGCGCCACGCCGCCGGTGAACATCACGTTCGACTCGAGGTGCTCGCGCCGGACGAACTCGCGCGCCGCCGGCCCGGTGTCCCACGGGTCGTCCGGCATGTCGGGCCCGACGAGCAGCAGCAGCGCCCGCTCCACGCCAGCCAGCTTCCAGGCGCGCAAGGCGTCCAGTTGGCCCTTCTCCCGGCTCAGGCGTCCGACGACGATCGCCACCCGGGTGTCCGCGGCAATCCCGAGCCTGGCTCGCAGCTCCGCCCGCTGCTGGCTGAGGGCCGGCGTGAACTCGCGGGTATTCACGGGATTCGGGGAGTAGTGAATCCGCTCCGGCCGCACGCCCGCAGCAAGCGTCTCGGCCGCGATGTCACGCGAGATGCACGGATACGCGTCCGCCCGGTTGTAGAGCAGTTGAAGGGGCCGGACGAAGGTTCCCGCCCACCGCCCCAGGCCCGCGCGCGTCAGCGTTCGCCGGACCGCGGCGAACGACAGGACGCCGTCCGTCTGCGCGTGCAGGATGACGGGCCGCCCGGTCAGCGCCCGCGCGAGCAGCGCGCCGAGGCCGACGCCGCGGAAGTCCACGCAGACGACGACATCTGCCGGGTGACGGCGGCGGACCAGCGCAAAGGTGATGGCGGGCAGCGCCAGCCACTTGCCCCAGGCGGTGCGGGGGCCCCGCGGTGAGACGCGCACCACGCGCACGCCGTTGCGCACCTCGTCGTCGGGCACGCCCGGCTCCGTCCGCTTGGTGACGACGGTGACCTGCCGGCCGCGCGCGGCCAGGAATTCGGCCAGCTGCGCGGCCGCGGTCTCCGCGCCGCCGAGAACGGGCGGGTAGTAGGTGCTGACGATGGTGACGGGGGAGAGGCGCGGCGAAGCGGTCACCGGGTGGTTATATCGCATGTAGTGACGGGTGGCCAGTGGCTAAGTGTCGCGCGTACCGACGAGCCACCAGCCACTAACCACTGACCACAAACCACCAACCCCTGACCACTAGCCACTAGCCACTAGCCACTGATTCACCAACCCCTGATCCCCCGCCCGCTGCCGCGCTCCTACTTCCCAATCGGCGCGCTGCCTTCCTTCTTCACCGGGTACGGCGGCACCGGCGCGAGCGTGCCCGGCTGCTTCTTCAGCTGCTCGAGGATGACCGCGATCGCCTTGTCGAGCTGTTGATCCTCCCCGGCGTATTCCTTCGCGGGATCGTTGTCCACGTAGATGTCGGGCTCGACGCCCACGCCCTCGATCACCCACGCCTTGCCGGCGACGTCATAGCGCGAGAACTCCGGCTTGTTGAGGAAGCCGCCGTCCAGGAACGGGAGCGTCCCGCCGATGCCGACCACGCCGCCCCACGTCCGCTTGCCGACGACCGGCCCGATCTTGTGAGTCTTGAAACGCCAGGTGACGAGGTCGCCGTCCGAGGCCGAGAACTCGTCGGCCAGCAGCACCTTCGGTCCGACGATCATCGCGCCGGGGTTCGACTGCGGTGTCCCGTTTCGGGCGATGTCGACCAGCACCAGCTCGCGCCGCAGCCGCTCGATGATCATCGGCGACACGTTGCCGCCGCCGTTGCTGCGCACGTCGACGATCATGGCTTCCTTGTTGGTCTGCGGGTAGAAGTACTTCGCGAACTCGTTCAGGCCGGGCGCCCCCATGTCGGGCACGTGGATGTAGCCCACGCGCCCGTTGGTCGCCTTCGTGACCTTGGCGATGTTGGCCTGCACCCAGTTGAAGTAGTAGAGGCTCCGCTCGTCCTCGGTCGGGACGACCACCGTGTCGTGCGCGCCCTGCGCCGACGCCGTGCCGTTGAGGCGCAGCGTGACCTGCTTGCCGGCCTTGCCGACGAGCGCTTCCCAGATGTCCGTCAGCTCGGCGGTCGAGCGCCCGTCCACCGCCACGATGTAGTCGCCCTCGTTCGCGCGCACGCCGATGTCGCTCAGCGGCGACCGGAGGTTCGGGTCCCAGTTCTGGCCCTTGAAGATCTTCACGATCTTGAAGAACTTCGTGGCCGGGTCGCGTTCGAGGCGCGCGCCGAGGACGCCCATCGGAATCCGGTTCACCTTGGGCAGGTCGCCGCCGCCGACGTAGGTGTGCCCGGAGTTCAACTCGCCGATCATCTCGCCGATGATGTAGGTCAGATCGGCCCGGTGATTGACGTACTGCACCAGGGGCGCGTACTTCGCCTTGACCGCCGGCCAGTCGAGGCCGTTCATGTTCGGCGCGTAGAAGAAGTCGCGCATCTGCCGCCACGACTCGTCGAAGATCTGCTTCCACTCGGCGTGCCGGTCCACCGTGACCTTCATGTCCCCCAGGTCGAGGTAGTCGCGCAGCTCGAACCTGGCGGTCGGCGTGTCGATGATCGCGTAGCGGCCGCCCGACGAGACCAGCATCTTCTTCCCGTCGAAGGAGATCTCGTAGCCGGTACCGCTGCCCAGCTGGGTCTCGGTCTGCTTGTCGAAGTCGTAGACGTAGAGCGCGGCCGGCTCTCTCGAGCTGGCGCGGCCGTAGTAGAGCCGGCTGCCCACCGACCGCAAGGACCGGTAGTTCGCCGGCGTCGTCGGCACGACGGCGATGCGCGAGATGATCCCGTCGAGATCCACCTTGGTCGCGGTGGGCACGTCCTTCCTGGCCTGCGGGGCCGTGGCGTCCGGCGCCCTGGCCGTGGCGGGCTCCTGGGCGGCAGGGTCCTTCTTCGCCTCCGGCGTCTTCGCGGCGCCTGCGTCACTGCCGGTGGACGGTGCCTTCGTCTCGTCCTTGACCTTCACTTCGTCGCTGCGCGGCGCCAGAGGACTCTTCGTGTCGTTGGCCAGCGTGACGAAGTAGATCCGCGACATGTCGTTGTAGACGTGCTCGAACTCGGTCTGACTGTAGGTCGGGCTGAACGAGCGGGCCGAGACGAAGAACAGCAGCTTGCCGTCGGCGCTGAACTCGGGCCCCGAGACGGGGAACCAGCCGTCGGTCACCGGGGTGGACTGCCTCGACTCGAGCGAGTAGAGAAACACGCGCCCCATCCCCTCGTCTTCGGGCTTCGCGTAGGCGATCCACCTGCTGTCCGGCGACCAGGCGTAATCGCGCACCACGCCCACCGGCGCTTCGACCACCGCGGTCACCGCCCTGGAACCGAGATCCACGAAGCGCAGCCGCTGTTTCCGATCGGACCAGAGGATCTTCGTGCTGTCCGGCGACCAGATCGGGTTGAACTTGTAGTTGTCGCCTCCCTTCGTCAGCTGCTGTGCCGGCCCCTGCCCGTCCTGCGGCGCGATCCAGATCTCGTCTTCGCCCGTCGCGTCCGAGATGTAGGAGATCCAGCGGCCGTCCGGCGACCACTTCGAGTCGCGGTCGTGGACGCCCGGCGAATGCGTGATGTTCCGTGTCGGCCCGAACTTCGCGGGCACCGTGAAGACGTCGCCGCGGGCGCCGAACAGCGCGCGGCTGCCTTCCGGCGCAATCTCGTAGTTGGCGACGCTCCGGCTGACGTCCACCGACACGGCCCGGCCGCTGCCGAAGTCCTCGGCAATCGTTACCGGCACCTTCTCGGCCTTCTCGGTGGCCAGGTCGAAGCGATAGATGCAGCCGCCGTTCTCGAACACGATGGCGTTGTCGCCGAGCGACGGGAACTTGATGTCGAACTCCGTGAACGCGGTCAGCTTCCTGGTCTGCTTGGTACCCAGGTCGTAGCTGTACAGGTTCATCCGAAACGACTCGTCCCGGTCCGACGCGAAGTAGATCTTGTTCCCCTTCCACATCGGGACGATGTCGAGCGCCGGGTTGTTCGTCAGGTCGGTCGTCGCCTTCGTCTTGAAGTCGTAGAGCCACACGTCGTCGGCCATCCCGCCCCGATACCGCTTCCAGGTGCGGAACTCGCGAAACACCCGGTTGTAGGCCAGTCGCTGGCCGTCGGGCGAATAGGAACCGAAGCCTCCGCGCGGGAGCGGGAGTTCCTCGATCGGCCCGCCCGCGGTGCTGGCCAGGTAGAGCTTGCCGAGGAAGTCGTTCCACTCGGTGCGGCGCGAGCGGAAGAGGACGTGGCTCTCGTCCTTCCAGCCCATCACGATGTTGTTGGGGCCCATGCGGTCCGAGACATCGTCGCGAGCGAGCGTGGCGGTCCAGGTGAGGCGCTTCGGGATGCCGCCGTCGGACGGCATCAGGTAGACCTCGGTGTTCCCGTCGTACTGGCCGGTGAAGGCCAGCCACTTCCCGTCGGGCGAGAAGCGGGCGAACATCTCGAACCCGGCGTCGCTCGTCAGGCGGCGGGCCACGCCGCCGGTGGCGGCGACCGAGTAGAGATCCCCGGCGTAGGTGAAGACAATGCGGCTGCCATGGATCGCCGGGAAACGCAGCAGGCGGGTCTCGGTCGCCTGCGCGCTGGGGCCGATGGTGCCGGCCGAGATGAACAGGACAATTGCGGCGAGGGACGCTAGTCGTTTCATAGGCGACAGACTACCTCCAAGCAGGGATTGCGGCTCTCGGCCGGAGCCGGCGGGCCGTTTCCGGCCGCTCGGCCGTGAGCCAGACGACGCCGGCAGCCCGAAGCCAGGAGCCGCAGGCGACCTCTTAATATGACGGAAAAGCCCCGCCGCGGGATGCGGGGTATGATGAATTCTTCACCCATAGGAGGGTCGCATGAACGAAACGGACGTCCGTGGCCGGTTCCTCTGGTACGACCTGATGACGAAGGACCCCCGAGCGGCGCAGGAGTTCTACGGCAAGGTGGCCGGCTGGGGCGTCCAGCCTTTCAATGAGACGGGCGTCCCCTACCAGATGTTCACCCGCGGCGGCACGCCGGTCGGTGGGAGTATGGAGCTTCCCGAAGAGGCCGCGAAGATGGGTGCGCCATCGCACTGGATGGCTTACATCGGCACCCCGGACGTGGACAAGACGGTCGCGCAGGCGACGAAGCTGGGGGCGAAGACCTACGTGCCGCCGCAGGACATCCCGACGGTCGGGCGGTTCGCGGTGATGGCCGACCCGCAAGGCGCGACGATTGCCTTCTACACCCCGCTCAGCGAGCAGCCTCCCAGCCACGCGCCGGAGATGGGCGACGTGTCGTGGCACGAACTCGCCACCACCGATTTGGACGGTGCGCTTCGTTTCTACCTCCAGGTTGCCGGGTGGGAGCAGACCGGCAGCCAGGACATGGGGCCGATGGGGCCGTACCAGATGTTCGGCCGCCAGGGCTACACGCTGGGCGGCATGTTCACGAAGCCGGCGGAGACGGCAGGGCCGGCCTTCTGGACGCTCTACATCCGCGTGCCCGACATCACCAAGGCCGCGGACGTCGTGAAGGAGAACGGCGGCCTGGTGCTGCGGGGGCCGCACGAGGTGCCGCGCGGTGACTGGATCGTCCTGTGCCGGGATCCGCAGGGCGCCATCTTCGCGTTGCACCAGCGGAAGGTGGGGTAGCGCCGACGGAGGCCGGGCATGCCGGTGAGGAATGTCGAATGAAGAATGTAGAATGGAGAATGTCGGAATGCGGGCACGGCGCCGGTTTCGCATTCTCCAGTCTTCACTCTTCACGCTGCATGGCCATCCAGGCCGTTTTCTCCGAGCGGGCCTGGCCAGGAACCCGTGGATCTCGACCCGCAACAGCTCGTGGTGGACGACGTCGCGCTGGCGTCCAGCCTGCCTGATGACGCGCGAGCGGCCGCCCCCGAGGGCGCCGTGCTCGGCGTGCCGCGCACCGTGCTGGTGTTGTCGGCGACGCATGGCATCAACGACGTCTTTGCGAACATCTACGCGCCGCTGCTGCCGCTGTTCATCCCAAGGCTCGGACTCTCGCTCGCCGCGGCCGGAACGATCGCGGCGCTCACCCAGATTGCCGGGTCGATCGCCCAGCTGGTGTTCGGACCGCTCGCCGACCGCTGGCGGCCGAAGGTTCTCGCAGTCTGGGGGCCGATCGTGGCCGTCGCGTGCATGAGCCTCGCGGGGCTGGCGACCTCGCCCGCGATGCTCGGCGCGATTCTCGTCGCGGGTTGCCTGGGCAGCGCGGCGTTCCACCCGACAGCCGCCGCCATCGTGAACCGCGTGGGCGGCGCCCGGCGCGGGACCTCGATGTCGATCCACGTCACCGGCGGCGCCATGGGCAACGCGATCGCGCCGATGATCTTCGCGCCCTACGCGCAGCACTTCGGCCTGTCGTGGACGCCGCTGCTCGCCGTTCCGGCGCTGCTGCTGCTCGCCTCGATCCTCCGCCGCGTCCCAGACATTCGCCTCCACCATGGGGGCGCGCCCTCCGGGTTCGCCGCCCTTCGTCCCTACGCGCCGACGCTCTCGCTGCTCTGGTCGGCGGTCGTCATCCGCACGGTCGTCGCCATCGGCTTCTCGACGTTCCTGCCCGTCCTGCTCGTGTCGCGCGGAATGTCGGTCGGCGAAGCCGGCCTGGCGGTCGGCGCCTACCTCGTCGCCGGCAGCATCGGCGGGCTGGCGGGCGGGCCGTTCGCGGACCGCTTCGGGCCCCGGCGCGTGATCGCGCTCACGCTGTTCCTGGCCGTGCCGCTGCTGGTCGCGGCGCTGCTCCTGCCGAACGCGCTGTCGCTGTTCGCGCTGGTCGCGGGCGGGTTCTTCCTGGGGTCCACGCTGCCGGTCAACATCACCTACGCGCACGTGATTGCGCCGGTCTCGGCGGGCACGGTGTCGTCGCTGATGCTCGGCGTCGCGTGGGGCGTCGGAGGGCTGGCGGTGCCGCTCATCGGGATGGCCGGCGACCGCGTCGGCCTGCAGCCGGCCCTGCTGGTGGTGGCGCTGCTGCCCGCGCTGGCGGCGCTGCTGTCGCTGCGGCTTCCGGAGCGCGCATCCCACGCGTGAGCGGCCGGCGGACGGACGAACGCTCCGACCCCGCCCTCCCTCACGTCGCTCGGCCCGCCGGGCAACGTCAATCGTGCCGCAGCGCCTGGATGGGATCCAGCCGCGCCGCGCGCATTGCGGGGAAGCTGCCGGCGGCCAGGCTGACGACGAGGGCGAAGGCCATCGCGCCCGCGATCAACCACCAGGGGATCAGGAACAGGTTGGCGGCGGGCACGCCCTGCGTCTGCAGGTAGTAGTTCGCGCCGGCGTTGATCACCCGTCCCACCGCCCAGCCGAGGGCGATGCCGAGCCCACCGCCCATCACCCCGATGAGCGACGCCTCGATCAGGAAGATCCTCCGCACGTCGTCGTCGCCGCCCCCGATCGCCTTCATCACGCCAATCTCGCGGGTGCGCTCGAGGATCGACATCACCATCGTGTTGACGATGCCGAGCGACGCGACGGTGAGGGCGATGGATCCGACCAGGCCCAGGAGCAGGTCCAGCAGGATGAAGGCCTTCTTCTGGCTCTCGAGCAGGTCGGCGATCGAGAAGGCGTTGAAGCCCATGTCCTTGATCTTCTTCTCGACGGCCTCGGTGTCCTGCGCGCGGGTCACCTTGACGGTGATCGTCGAGTACACGCGCTTGTCCGACAGCTGCCCGAGGAGGCCCTGCGGGCCGGACAGGTCGGCGCCGCCCATCTCCCGCGCCTTCGCCAGCGGGATCATGACCGCGGCGAACAGCGCTCCCATCGGGCCGGGGCCCGCCTGCCGCTCCACGATGCCGACGACCCGGAACTTGCGCTCGTTGCGCTGCACGTTCATGCCGGGAGGCATCCCCGACATCAGCGCCGCCGCCGGGTTCGACGCCGCGGCCCACGCGAGCGACACCTCCTTGCCGACGAGCGTCGCGGGCGCGCCCTGGTCCAGCCGACGCGCGAACTCGAGGCTGATCACGCACGCATCGTCTGTCTCGTTCTTGAAGAAGGTGCCGAACGAGATGCTCTGGAAGACGCCCTGGCCGCGCGACGACATCGAGACGCCGGTGGCCGCCGTGAACTCGGAGACGTCGCCGTACGACACCTCCATCGGGACCCGGACGTCCGGGTAGGCCTCCTTCACGCCGGGAATGGCCGCCAGCTTCCTCAGCGCCTCGTCGTCGAGCCGCAGCGTCGCCTGCCGGACGCTCTCGACCGCGGCGCGCGCGCGATCGACGGTGCTGCCGCGGCGGCCGCGTTCTCCAGGCCGCGGCGCGGCGGTGACCGTGATCGAGTCGAACACGCCCGACCGCAGCAGGTTGCCGAGCACCTGGTCCTGCATCGCCACGCCGAACGACACCATGCCCACGAGCGACGCGATGCCGATCGCCACGCCGAGCGAGGTCAACGCCGTTCGGAGCCTCGACTCGCGCAGGTTGCGCACGGCGAGCGAGAGCGTGTCGGAGAGCCTCACGACGCCGACTCCAGCACCACCCTGCCGTCGAGCAGGGTGATCGTCCGCCGGACGAACCGGGACGCCAGGGCGGCGTCGTGCGTGACGAGCAGCACGGTCTTGCCGGTGCCGTCGTTGAGGCCCTGAAGGACCGCGAGGATTTCGTGGGCCGTTCGGCTGTCGAGGTTCCCGGTGGGCTCGTCGGCGAGGAGGATCTTCGGGTCGTTGGCCACGGCGCGCGCGATCGACACGCGCTGCTGCTCGCCGCCCGAAAGCTCCTGCGGCCGGTGCGCCTGGCGGCCGCCGAGGCCGACCTGCTCCAGCAAGGCCCTCGCCCGCGCTTCCCGCTCGCCGCGCGCCACGCCGGCGAACATCATCGGCAGCGCCACATTCTCGAGCGCCGTCATCGTCGGGATGAGGTTGAACGACTGGAAGATCATCCCGACGTTCGCCCGGCGATGAGCGCTCAACTCGGTGCGCGACATCACGGCCATCTCGCGGCCGAAGATCGCCAGGCTGCCCGAGGTCGGGCGATCGAGGCCGGCGATGAGGTTCAGCAGCGTGGACTTTCCCGATCCCGACGTGCCGAGCAGGCCGGCGAACTCGCCCGCCTCGACCGACAGGCTCACGCCATCCAACGCGCGGACGACGGATGCGCCCATCGGATAGTGCTTCGCCAGGTCGCTGGTTTGGATGGCGTGGTTCACAGGAGTGGTACGCGAGAAGAGGCCGCGCGCCAGCCAGTGGCTGGTGGTTGGTGGCTAGTGATCAGTCTGTCACGCGTGACGACTAGCCACTGACCACGAGACACTAGCCACTACTGTATACGAGTCGTTGTCATTGGCCTGCCCGGTACACGAGCGCCACCAGCGTCTTGTCGTCTCCTCCCATGTTTACGGAAAGACCGTACGGCCGGTTCCTTGGAATGTCGATCTGCGCGGCGCCGGCGCGGCCGGTCAACTGCTCCCACAACGTCACCGCCTGGTGCACCCCGGTGGCGCCGGTCGGATGTCCCCAGCCGATCAGGCCGCCCGTGGTGTTGAACGGCACGCGCCCGCCGCGCGCCGTCTGTCCCTCGAGGACGAAATCGGGGCCGCAGCCGGCCCCGGCCAACCCGATGGCCTCCACGGCGAGGATGCCGGCGATCGTGAAGCAGTCGTGCGTCTCGACCGTTGCCAACTGGTGCACGCCGATGCCGGCGGACGCCAGCGCCGCCTCCACCGCTCTGCGCGTCGTGTCGAGCGCCGTGAGGTCGGCGGGCGGCACGGTGAGGTCGGCCTCCACCTGCCCGATCCCGACGATCTCGACGGCCGCGCTCGTCGGGATGCCCGCCCGCTTCAGCCCCTCCTCGGACGCGATCGCAATCGCCGACGCGCCGTCAGACACCTTCGAGCAGTCGAACACGTTCAGGTGATCGACGAACGAGCGCGGATTCGGTTCGGTGAGCGCGACGGCCTCGAGGTCGGCCGCGGTGTTGTGGTACTCCTGCGCGGCCGGGCACAGCCGCGCGTTCTCGATCGCGTTGCGATACCAGCGAGCCATGGCCTTCCGGGTCCGCTCTCGCCCGTACTTCTCGTAGTACGCGCCGGCGCGGTCGCTGAACTTGCCGGGGAAGAAGTAGGCGTGGCCGGCCTTGCGCTCGCGGCTCCATCCGGCGGTGGCCAGGATGTCGGCGCCGTAGATCGCCTTCACCGTGTTCTGCACCTCGACGCCGACCGCCAGCGTCATCTCCGACGTCTCGGCGAGCACGGACTTGATGCCTGCGGCGAGCGCCAGCGCGCCCGAGCAGCAGGCGCCCTCGACGCGCGTGCACGGCTTCCAGCGCAGCCCCTCGTCGATCGCGGGGATCAGCGAGGCCAGGTTGCCCTGGCCGTTGAAGCGGGCCGCCATGAAGTTGCCGATGACGCCCTCGTCCACGTTCGCCGCGCCGCCCACCTGCTGCAGCACCCCGCGCCCGGCCTCGCGGATGTAGTCCTCCAGGCCCGGCCGCGGCTTCTTCGGATGGAACTCCCTGCGGCCGGTGCCCATCGACACCGTGTTGCTCCCGGCCGCCATGTACACCTTGCGTCGCAGCTTGTTCATACTCTGATCACTCGAAGAATTCGTTGATCGGGCCGTAGGCATGGAAGAAGCCGGTGAGCAGCACGGTGTTCACGTCCGCGGCGCTGCGCGCCACGCCGTCGGTCACCAGCCGCATCCCGATCGCCTTCGACCGCGCCCCGTAGCGCAGCGCCAGCGCGGCGCCGGGCGTCTCCATCGTCTTCAGCGCGGCGAAGAACCTCGCCAGCACGGTGTCCTTCGCCGGGTCGCGGACCGCCGCCTTCCAGGTCACCACAGGGTCGGGCAGCGGCCCGAGGCGGGCATCGCAGCCGTCCTGGAAGCCTCCGATGGCGACGTAGCGCCGCGCCTCGGGATCCCAGACGCCGATCGGCCTTCCCTGGCCGTACTCGAGAAAACCGTTCTTCTGCGAGCCGTCGTGGTTCTGGCCGCCCCGGACACCCTGCTCGAGAAGCCGGTCGATCAGCGGGCTGTGCAGGTGCTGGCCGGGGAGCCTGGGATCCATGACGGCCATGATGCACTGGCACACGTCGAGGCCGACGTAATCGATCAGCTGGAAGATCCCCATCGGCCTGACCAGGAAGTCCTGGCTCACGCGGTTGACGCAGTACACCGCCTGGACGAAGGGCAGGTCCGCGGCGAGGCGATCGACCTCGGCGATGCCGTGCAGGAGGTCGCGCACGAAGTGGCCGTTGCCGATGAAGCCCGCGACGTCGGCCGACGGCACCACCGTTTTCCGCAGGTTCCTGCACAGCGTCTCCGCGAACGCGGCGACCTCGTCGGGCGTCGCCTTCGCCCTGATCAGTTCCACCAACTTCTGCACGGCCGGCGGGTTGTAGAAGTGGAAGCCCATCACGCGCCCGTCCAGCTTCGCTTTCTCGTCGATCTCCGCGATCGGGATCGAGGACGTGTTGGTGAACACCCACGGACCGCGCGGGTTGGCGGTGGCGGTCTTCGCCAGCAGCTTCAGCTTGAGGTCCAGATTCTCGGGGGCCGCCTCGAAGACGATGTTCGCTTCGGCCGCCGCCTCCAGGGTGGTCGTCGGGCGGACGATGTCGAGGACGTCGTTCACGTACTGGCGGACGATGTCGGCGTTCTCGACGAGATCGTCGCGATCCGCGTAGACCGCCCGCAGGGCGACAATCCGTTTCTCGGCGGCCTTCAGCACCTGGTCGCGCAGGTACTTCTGCAGGCCGGCGAGCGCCTGGTGCGACACGTCCACCGCGTGCATGACGTATCGCTTCGCCCGGTTCGCGGGCTTCAGGGACTGGTCGGCCATCTCCATCGCGACGAGGAGGACGATGCCGCTGCCCATCTTGCCGGCGGCGCCGAGCACCGCCACGTTCTCGAGACGTTCGCTGTAGTCCATAGCGCTCCATTCGGCCCGCGGTTCGCGGCGCCCCGGCTCTCACGCCGACGGCGCGACCGAGGGCCGCGCGACGCTGCGACCCGGCCGCGGGCTCGGGTCGCAGGCCGACCGTCAGTTCTTCCTGGTCTTCGGCGGCGCGTCGTGGTGATGGTCGGCGTACATCGCCTCGATCGCGTGCGCGTACTTCTCGGCAATCGCGGCGCGGATGTTCTTGAGCGTCGGCGTCAGCTCTCCGCCCATCTGGCTGAACCGTTCGTGCAGCAGCGTGAACTTCTTCACCCGCTCGTGCTGCGCGAGCACCTTCTGGCGCTCCTCGATGCGCTCGGCGATGAACGCGATGATCCGGCGGTCCTTCACCATCTGGACCAGCGAGTCGTAGGTGATGCCGCGCTCCTTCGCCCACTGTTCGAGCGCCTCGAAGTGGGGCACCACCAGGGCCGACAGGTGATGGCGCCCGTCGCCGACCGCGGCCACCTGCTCGATGTAGTAGTCCTGCCCGATGATCGACTCGATGCGGCTCGGCGCGATGTTCTTCCCGCCCGACGTGATGATCAGGTCCTTCTTGCGATCGGTGATGCGCAGGAAGCCCTCCTCGTCGAACGACCCGATGTCGCCCGTCTTGAGCCAGCCGTCCTCCATCATCTCCATCGTGTCCGCCGGGCGGTTGAAGTATCCCAGGCAGACGTTCGGGCCCCGGGCGAGGATTTCGCCGTCGGCCGCGATCTGCAGCTCGCAGCGCGGGATCACCTTCCCGACCGTGCCGAACTTGAAATCGCCCGGCCGGTTGCAGGTCAGCATCGGCGCCGTCTCCGTCAGCCCGTACCCCTGGCACACCAGCAGGCCGGCGGCGAAGAAGAACTCCTCGATTTCCGCCGCGAGCGCCGCGCCGCCCGCCGAGAAGAAGTTCTTGGGCCCGCCGACGATGTCGCGGACCTTGTGCAGCACGAGCCTGTCGGCCACCGCGTGCTGCGCGGCCAGCACCGGGCTCGTCCGGCCGCCGCGCTTCCTGGCGTGCGCGTAGCGGTTGCCCACGGCCACGGCCCACTCGAACAGCTTCCGCCGGGTCTTCGACCCCTGGCTGACCCGGTGGCGCGCGGTCGAGTAGATCTTCTCGTAGAGGCGAGGCACGCTGACCATGCAGGTCGGCCTCACCTCCTGCATCGTCTCCAGGACGCGCTTCGGATCCTCCAGGTAGAAGTTCTGGGCGCCCCGGTTGAGGATGTAGAACGTCCAGGCGCGCTCGTAGGCGTGGCTCAGCGGCAGAAAACAGAGCGAGCGGTCGGCGGTCGTGACGTTGAAGAAGCGGTCGAGTGCCTCGAACTGCACCACGAGGTTGCGGTAGCTCAGCACGACGCCCTTCGGCTCCCCCGTCGTGCCGGAGGTATAGATGATCGTCGCGACGTCGTCGACGATCGCCGCCGCGGCCCGGTCGGCCAGCGCGGGCGAGACCGGGTGCGCCAGCGGCACGGAGTACGAGCACGAGGTGGCGAGGTCCAGAGGAATCCCGGGATCGAACGACACGACCAGCCGGAGCGGGCCGTCCGGGGCGCGCACGCCATCCAGGTGCTGGTATTGTTCGGGTCCCCCGACGAACGCCACGACGGCGCCCGCGTCGCGGACCACGTGCTCGGCCTGGCCGGCCGTGTTGGTGGCGTAGACGGGCACGGAAACCGCCCCCGCTGCCATGATCGCCAGGTCGGTGATGGACCACCAGGGAGAGTTGGCGGCGTAGATGACCACCCGGTCGCCCGGCTCCACGCCGTTGTCGATCAGCCAGGAGGCGACGGCATCGAGGTGCCGCCCCATCTCGCCATAGGTGATGGACACCCACTCGCTGCCCACCCGATGGCGCATCGCCACCCCGTCGGGTGTCTCGGCGATCTGCCGGCGGATCAAACTCACCAGATGGTTGTCGGTCACACGCGTGGTCCCCGAAACAGAGCGGGCTCAATTGTAGGCCAGGTAGCGCCGGTGGGGGGATAGGCGAATCCGGGGGACCGAAATGCACAATGCACAATGCACAATGCACAATGCGCAATGCAAAATGCACAATGCGGGATGCGCAACAGGGACGAGGGGGACAGGGACGGGGGGAGGGAACAGAGACGGGGGACGAGGGACGAGGGACGAGAGAAGGTGGTAGGTTACTCCCTGCACGACGTGAAGGCAGAGTCGGGGAGCTGGTCTCGAGGAGCGGTCATCGCAAGCGAGGAGGTCTCATGAATCGGCACGAGCAGCGGTCGATGATGTCGGGCCGCCGCAGTCGGGCGACGGCGGTAGCGGGGGTGGTGAGCGCGCTCTTGTCTGCGACCGCTGTCGCGCAGCCCGCGCCGCAGCCGCTCACCGTGACCTCGCCCAACGGGGCCATCGTCGCGACGATCACCGCCGGCGCCCACCTGGAGTGGTCGATCGCCGTCGACGGCCGGCCGGTGCTGCTGCCCTCGAAGATCTCGCTCGCCCTCGACGGCAACCGCACGCTGGGCGTGCCCGCCGCCGTCCGCGCGACGTCGACGCGATCGGTCGACCAGGTGCTGCACCCCCTCGTCCGCGTGAAGCGAGCGGAGGTGATCGACCGTTTCAACGAGCGCCGCGTCGACTTCGCCGGCGGCTACGCCCTCGTCGCCCGCGCTTACGACGACGGGGTGGCGTACCGGTTCGTGACGACGCTTCCGGGCGACATCCAGGTGATGGGCGAGGAGGCGACGCTGCGATTTGCCGGCGACCACTCGATGTTCTTTCCCGAGGAAACCAGCTTCCTGTCGCACCAGGAGCGCTCCTACAAGCGCGTGAAGATCAGCGAAGTCGGCGCGCGCTTCTCGTCGCTGCCCGCGATCGTCGAGGTGCCGGGCGGGCCGAAGGTGGCGATCACCGAGGCGGACCTGTTCGACTACCCGGGCATGGACCTGACCGGCGGTTCGGAGGCGAACACCCTCAAGGGACTCTTCCCGTACTACCCGGCCAAGGTCGAGCTCGGGCGCGACCGCGACGAAGCCGTCGTGGCGCGCGAGCCGTACATGGCGACCACGCGCGGCACCCGCGAGTTCCCGTGGCGCGTCCTGGTGATCGCCAGCCGCGACGCGACGCTGCTCGACACCGACATCGTCTTCCGCCTCGCGTCCGAATCGAAGCTGGCCGACACCAGCTGGATTCGGCCCGGCAAGGTCGCGTGGGACTGGTGGAACTTCAACAACGTCTACGGGGTCGCGTTCCGCGCCGGCGTCAACACCGAGACCTACAAGCACTACATCGACTTCGCCGCCGAGAACGGCCTCGAATACGTCATCCTCGACGAGGGGTGGTACAAGCTCGGCGACCTGATGACCCAGATGCCCGGCATCGACATGGAGGCGATCGCCGCGTACGCCCGCGAGAAGAGGGTGGGGCTGGTGATGTGGATGATCTGGAAGACGCTCGACATGCAGATGGCCCAGGCGCTGGACCAGTTCGAGAAGTGGGGCGTGAAGGGCATCAAGGTCGACTTCATGCAGCGCGAGGACCAGTGGATGGTCAATTTCTACGAACGCACCGCGCGGGAGGCGGCCAAGCGGAAACTGCTCGTCGACTTCCACGGCGCCTACAAGCCCACCGGCCTCTACCGGACCTACCCGAACGTCGTGACGAGCGAGGGCGTGCTGGGCCTCGAGCAGAGCAAGTGGGGCGACCTGGCGTCGCCCGAGAACGCCGTGACGTTCCCGTTCATGCGCATGATGGCCGGCCCGGTGGACTACACGCCCGGCGCGATGACGAACGCGACGAAGGCCGACTTCAAGCCGATCTTCAACCGGCCGATGAGCCAGGGCACCCGCTGCCAGCAGTTGGCGATGTACGTGGTCTTCGAGAGCCCGCTGCAGATGCTGGCCGACTCGCCGTCGAACTACCGCAAGGAGCCCGAGAGCCTGGCGTTCCTGTCGGCGGTGCCGACGGTGTGGGACGAGACGCGCGTGCTGGGCGCCGAGGTCGGCCAGCTGATCCTCGTCGCGCGCCGGAGCGGGCGCGACTGGTATCTCGGCGCGCTGACGAACTGGACGCCCCGCGACCTCGAGGTGCCGCTGGCGTTCCTGGGCGACGGCCAGTTCGAGGCGGACATCTACAGGGACGGGCCGAACGCCGACCGCGTCGGCGTGGACTACGCGCGCGAGAAGCGGCCGGTGTCGAGCGCCGACCGTCTTTCGATCCACCTCGCGCCGGGCGGCGGGTTCGCGGCGAGAATCACCAGGAAGTAGCCGCGGCGGGCGTTCGGCCGGTTACGACATCCTCGCCCACTTGACCAGCGTCCCGAACGTGGGCGGCTTGCCGTACATCAGCAGGCCGACGCGGAACACTTTCGCCGCGAACCAGACCGACGCATAGACGCCGGCGATGCCGATGGCGATCGCCAGCCACGGCTGCCACGCCGGCGGCGGCGCCACCGACGTCATCCTGAGCAGCATCACGAAGTTGCTGAACGGCGGGATGAAGCTCAGGGCCACCGCGAGCACCGAGTTCGGCTCGCGGGTGAGCGGCAGCCACAGGAGCCACGGGACCATGAGCAGCATCGTGATCGGCATCATCATCGACTGCGCCTCGCGCATCTCGTTGACGGCCGATCCCACGGCCGCCATGAGCGACGCGAAGGTGAAGAACGCAAGCACGTAGAACACGAGCAGGTAGACCAGCAGGAACGGATCGAGCAGGCCGATCGTCGCGAACGAGACCAGCGCCAGCACGCCGAGGCCGGCATAGAGCAGCAGTACCAGGAAACCCACCGCCATCTGGCCGACGATCTTGCCGGTCATCAGCTCCATCGCCGACACCGCCGAGAGCAGCACTTCGACGACCCGGTTCGACTTCTCCTCGACCGTCGTCGTCAGCAGGTACTGGCCGCTCGTCATCACCGAGACGAACAGCAGGATCATGAACGCCAGCGGCAGCAGCATGTTCATCTCGCGCGTGGTCTTCTGCTCGCCGCCCTCCGTCACCGTGCGCGACGCCGGCCTGGACACCGTCGTGAGGTTCTTGATGCGCGCGGGGTCCACGCCCAGCACCGAGAGCCGCGCCGACACGATCGCCTCGCGCAACCCCGCGTTCAGGTCGTCGACCAGCCGGTCGTCGAGCTTGCTCCGGATGAACAGGTCGTACGTCCCGAACCGGTCGCCGCCGTCTGCCGGCTTGACCGCGTCGGGATGCACGACGATCACCGCGAGGCGCGGCATGCCCCCGGCACCCGGCTTCGGCAACGGCGCCTTCAGCGGCTCCTTCTCGGCGTCGACGTTCGCGCCGCCAGGCATCGGCACCACGCGGAGGCGCGGCACGTCGCCGAGCGCCGAGTCGATCGACCGCCTCATCGCCTCCTCGCCGCCGGGCGCAGCCTTCGCCTGGGCGCGCAGCGCCTCCGGCGTCGCATCCTCGATGTCCCGCTTCGTCTTCTCGCGACGTTCGGCGAATCGCCCGGGCGTCAGATACGCGGCCAGCGTCTCGGTGACGGCCCCGGTCGGATCGATCACCACAATCTGGCCCTCGACCTTCGGCGGCGCCTTGGTGACGAACTTCGGGAGGAGGAAGATCGTCCCGGCGATGACTGCCGGCACGAACAGGATGCCGAACACGAATCCCTTGGTGGTGACGGTCGCGGTGAACTCACGCGCCGCGACGTACAGCGTCTTCTTCATCGCCGCACCTCCTGCCCGCCGTCCCGCACCGCGGCCCGCAGCCGCGCCGCGTCGTCGGTCTCGGTCGACGCGCCCCCGCTGACGATGCTGACGAAGACGTCTTCGAGCGTCGGCCTGCTGATCTCCACCCGCGAGGGCACGACCAGCGAGACGAGCGCCGGGATGACGTCGCCCGCCTGCGCCCGCGGGTCGAGCACCACCTCCCAGCCCGCGCCGTCCCGCACGACGTCGGAGACGCCGGGCACGGACCGCAGCCGCTGCATGTCGCTGCCGGGTTCCAGCGGATCGAACGCGATGCGGTGCGGGTCGAACGAGTCGCGGATCCCGGCCATCGTCTGATCGAGGACCTTGTCTCCGCGGTGGATCATCACGACGTGGTCGCACAGCTGCTCGGCGTGCGTCATGATGTGGGTGGAGAAGAGCACCGTCGCCCCGCGGCGATGCTCCTCGAGCACCAGCTCGCGGAGCTGTCGCTGGTTGACCGGGTCGAGCCCGCTGAACGGCTCGTCGAGGACGAGCAGGTCGGGCCGGTGAATGACCGCCGCGACGAACTGGACCTTCTGCTGCATCCCCTTCGACAGTTCCTCGCAGCGCTTGTGCTCCACGCCGGCCAGGTCCACCCGGCGAAGCCACGTCCGGACCTGCTGGACGACATCCTCGCCGTCCAGGCCTTTCAGTCTGGCCACGTAGGTGAGGAACTCGCCCACGCGCATCTTCTTGTACAGCCCGCGCTCTTCGGGCAGGTAGCCGACCCAATCCTTGGCCTCCAGGGCCGACCGCCGGCCGAGCACCGTCACCTCACCCTGGTCCGGGAACAGGATCGACAGGATCATGCGAATCATCGTCGTCTTGCCCGCGCCGTTGGGGCCGATGACGCCGTAGAGGGCGCCGTCCGGGACGACGAGGTCGAGGTCGCGTACCGCGACCGTTTCGCCGAACGACTTCTTGACGTGCTTCAGGACGATGGCGTCGGGCATGAGGTGCTCAGGACCAGGGTTCGCGATGATCGGAAACCGGGATGATACACCAAGCCCGTCTTCAATCGGCCTGGTGCCGCTCGAGCTTGTCGAGATGGCCGGCCCGAAGCGTGGCGCCGCTCGATGCCTTGTCGTGCGGCGCCCGGACGTCCACTCTGCCGGTGGGGGCCATGGGGCGAAAGGTGCGCAGGGGTATCAGCGAACGAGCAGGCTGCAGCAGGTCAACGCGCCTTCCGCCTTGGCCAGTTCGCCGAGGTCCACCGGCGTCACCGCGAAGCCGCGGCGTTCGAGCCGCGCGCGGGTGAGCGGGTGAGCCGCGCCGTGGAGGACGCGGTCTCCAACCCGAAGGGCATTCGCGGCGAACGGTTCGTCGCGGTCAATCGGCAGCGGGTCGAGCGGCGCGAACACGGCGGGATCGACCCAGTCGGGATTGACCAGCACGCAGGAGTCCGAGACGAGGGTGGCGGCCGACTTGAGGTGGAGGCAGCCGGTCGTGGAGACGGCCGCGATGCGGTAGCCGAACGGCGCGAGGATCCGGCCGAGCTGCCCGATGCCCTCCTCGTTCGAGCGACCGCCGGTGCCGACGAACACGGAACGGCCCGCCACCAGCACGTCGCCGCCGTCGAGCGTCCCCGGCTCGCCGATCGTGGCGATCGGGCGGTAGGCGGCGAGCGCCTCGCGCGTCGACTCGACCTCGGGCCGCCTCGATGCGGCACCCGGCCGCGTGATGACCGCCACCTCGTCGAGGACGACCGCCGTGTCCTCGACGAAGACCGAGTCGGGCAGGTCGGGCTCGGGGCGCATCCGCACGACATCGCACCCCGCCCGCCGCAGCGCCGCTTCGTAGTCGGCGTGCTGGCGCGCCGCCAGGGCCAGGTCGATCGGCAGCCGTGCGAGATGGGTCAGCTCGCAGCGTGCGATCGACGGCGCGACGTCGCGTGTCAGCGCGATCCACATGCCCCACCTCGGGTGCCGCGTTGAGCCTACGTCGTGCCGTCGGACTCGATGGCGACCTTCACGACCACCTTGCGGGCCTTCACCGGGTGGTTCACCGCGATTCCCGGCATGTGGGCGTCGCCCGGCCACAGGATCATGAACTGGCCCGCGGCAAACGTGAGGAAGTCACCGCCGCCTTCGAGCCACGTGATGTCGCGATCGGCCTGGTACTCCGTCTCGTTCAGGTAGGCCGCCGGCGCCACGCCCATCCGCTCGATGCCCGACACCATGTACTGCAGGTCCAGGTAGTAGCGGTGGGCTTCCCAGCGGCCCTCCGACTCGGGCTTCGTCGTGTAGTCGCTCACCAGCGCGAACAGCTTCTTGCCGTCGATCTCGTGCTTGCCGGGTGCGAGCGACTCGAGGTCCGTCGTGATCAGGTACTCCAGGGCCCGCGTGACGCGCGGCCCGAGCGAGGTGTAGAAATGCGCGTGGAGCAGCAAATCGGCGACCATGGTCCTCCTACTTCTCCCACTTCTGGGCAAGCGTGGCGTAGAACTCCCGGAGCACGGCAAACGCCTTCTTCTTCTCGCCCGTGTCCGAAACGAGCCCCTTGCGGTTGTAGTTGTCCTGGATGCCCGGCAGCACCCGGCGCGGCGAGCGGAAATCGTTGAGGATCCACGGGCTCATGCCGCGCAGGAAGTCGATCTTCGGCAGCATGACCGCCTGGTGCCGGTAGATGTTCTCCTGGTATTCCTCCGTCCAGCGCTGGTCCTTCGTCCCGTGGAGCCCGGCCTTCGCGTCGCCGCCGAATTCGCTCATCACGAGCGGCTTGTCGTAGATCGTCTTCCAGGTGATCAGGTCGGCGTCCTCGGGCGTCCGCTCGTACCAGCCGACGTACTCGTTGCAGCCGAGCACGTCGAGCTCCCTGCCGAGCGGGTCGTCGATCATCTTCACGTTGGGCTCGGCGTAATGGGTCTCGAGCGCCGCCGTGATCGGGCGCGAGGGATCGAGCCCGTGCGCCGTCCTGACGAGCGAGGTCATGAAGGTCAGGCGCGCCGGGATGACCGGCGTCTCGTTGCCGACCGACCACAGGATCACCGACGCCCGGTTCTTGTCGCGGCGGATCATCTCGGCCAGCTGGCGCTTGGCGTTCGCGAGCGTGGCCGGGTTCTCCCAGTCGATGGTCCAGTAGACGGGAATCTCCGACCAGAGGAACAGCCCCGCGCGGTCCGCCACGCGCGACATGTTCCGGTTGTGCGGGTAGTGCGCCAGGCGCGCGAAGTTGCCGTTCAGCTCCTTCACCCACCCGAGCAGCGTCGTGGCGTCGGCCTCGCTGTAGGCACGGCCGGGACGCATCGGCGCTTCCTCGTGCATCGAGATGCCGCGCAGGAAGACCGACTTCCCGTTGACCAGGATGTCCCTGCCGCGCACCTCGACGGTGCGGAAGCCGATCGTGTCGCGAACGACTTCTCCCCCCGCTTCGACCGTCACTTCGTACAACTTCGGGGACGCGGGAGACCAGAGCTTCAACCCCGGCGCGGCAAACCGGAAGGCGGCCCGCCCCGCCGCATCGGGCTGCAGCTTCTGTTCGAGCGCCAGCTCCGGGATGCGGACCGTCACGCCCGCGGAGCCGCCGTTGACCTGGACCCAGCCCTCGATGACGCCCGGCGCGCCCTTCGGCGCCTCGAAGAAGTAGTCTTCGACGAACGCCGCCGGCACCTCGACCAGCTCCACGTCGCGCGTCAGGCCGCCGTAGTTCCACCAGTCGGTCATGTCGGTCGGCACGGCGTCGCGCTTCCGCTGGTTGTTCATGTAGATGACGACGAAGTTGTCGCCGTCCTTCAGCTCCTTCGTCACCTCGCAGTTGAACGAGGTGAAGCCGCCCTCGTGCTCGCAGACCGGCTGGCCGTTCACCCACAGCCTCGACAGGTAGTTGGCGGCGCCCACGTAGAGGAAGACGCGCCCGGAGGCCGGCTTCCTGTAGGTGAAGGGGCGCTCGTACCACACCGTGCCCTCGTAGTAGAACAAGTCCTTCTTCTGGCTGTTCCAGTCGCCGGGCACCTGGATCGTCTCCGACTGTTCGAAGTCGTACTCGACCAGATCGCGGTCGTTCTGCTTCCTGGCGTTCAAGAAGAACCCGTCCTTGCGGGGCTGGTGCCGGTAGTCGTAGTAGCCGTTGTCGTACGGATCGACGATGTACCGCCACGTGCCGTTCAGGCTGACCGACTTGCGGTGCTCGACGTTCACGAGCAGTCCGGCGGGCCCGGGCATGGCCGGCGCGTCGGCCGCGCGGCCGCCCGACGCCAGCAGGACGGGCACGGTGAGCAGAATCAGTGCGAACAGGCGCCGCATACCACCACCTCCAGGTTCTCCGACCGTCCCCCTGCCTTGCCGTCACGGCGATCGCGTCGCCGACCTTCCGCGTCCCCGTCGCGTCGGACGGGTGATTCAATCCACGCTCTTCTGGCGGCATGGTACACCCGCCCGGGGCCCGCGCGTTGCGGTCGGGCTGAGGAGCCTGCCTCGAGGGAGCCCGAAGTTCGGGACAGGGCGGGAAGGAGGCCGCCAGCTATAATGCGCTTCGCGGAGGCGGTCTCTCGGACATTTGCTTCATCCGTCACGATTCTCGCCTTGGAAGACGTCCGATTCCAGGTCGCCGGTCGCCTGTGGCCGTTTTCGCCGCGGAGAGCAAGGAGTGAGGATGTTCGCCAGATCCACGGTTGCCGCAGCAGGGGCTGCGCTCGCGATCCTGTCGACGCCGTCCGCGGTGGCCGTGCCACGGGCCAGCCCGCAGGGCCGCCCGCAACAGGGCCAGGCGGCGCCCGCACCGCCGACGACCGGCACGGGCACCATCACGGTCACCGTCGTCACCGACGGCGGCGCCGGTGTGAAGGGCGCGCGGGTGCTGGCGGTCCCCGTGACGGCCGCCGCCGGCGGCGCGGCGGGCGCACCGGGCCAGGCGGCGGTGACCCCGATGGCACCGGCGGTGCGCGACGGCGGGCGGGGGTCGGCCCTCCAGAGGCAGGCGCGGACCGGCCCGGGCGGCGTGGCGGTGCTCACCGAACTCCCGGCCGGGACCTACGTGCTCAACGTCACGCCGCCAACGGCCTTCGTCACCCGGGGCTCGCTGGAGCGCGTCGAGGTGAAGGCCGGCGCTGCGGCCACCGCCACCGTCAAGATGGCGAGGGGCGGCGTGGTGACGGGACGCATTCTCGACGAGGACGGCGAGCCGGTCACCGGCGCCATGGTCTCCATCGTGCGCGTGTCCAGGCTCGGGGGACGGGGCCAGACCGGCAACTACTCCACGCAGCCCACGAACGACCTCGGCGCCTACCGGGTGTGGGGCCTTGCCGCGGGCGACTACGTCATCAGCACCAACTACGAATACCTCCTGCCGCCGTCCAACGACGGTGCGCCACCGGTGGACGGCTACCTGCAGACCTTCTTTCCCGGGGTGGCCGCTTTCGACGCGGCGCGCCCGGTTCGTGTCTCCGTCGGACAGGAGACCGGCGGCGTGGACATCCAGCTGATTCGGGGACGGCTCGGCGCTGTGAGCGGCCGGGTGGCGGACGCCGCCGGCGGCACCGGCGCCGGAGGGGGCAGTTCGGTCGGGAGCGTCCAGAATCTCCCCACGCGGGCCCAACCCGACTTTCTCCACTCGCGGCGCGCCCGTGAGACCGGACGGGAGCTTCCTCATTCCGAACGTCCCGGCGGGCGACTACTACGTTTCGGCGAGGTGGGGCCGCGGCGGGCCGAACGCCGGCCGCGAGGGAGGATACGTCCCTGTCACGGTGAACGGGGACGAGGTGTCGGTGACGATCCAGACGAACGCGGGCGCAACCGTTTCCGGCCGCGTCGTGATCGAAGGGACGCCTCCCGCGCAGGCGGGCGCGCCGGGGTCGGCTGGGCGCCAGGGCCAGACGCGCGTGACGGCGAGGCCGTCCGAGCAATACGCCGCCGGGTTCTCGGGCGGCGATTCCTCGTCGGGCACGGTCAGGCCCGACGGCACCTTCACGCTCACGGGGCTGCGCGGGCCGATCCAGTTCTCGGCCACCGGCGGACGCGCGGCGCTGAAGGCGATTCGGCGAGGCGCGGCGGACATTGGCGGGCAGCCGGTCGAACTGCTCGGCACCGAGCGGATCGACGACCTGGTCGTGGTGATGACCTACGACACCGGCGCCATCCAGGGCGTCATCGAAGACGAGGGAGATCAGGCGACGGCGGGCGCGGCGGCGCTGATCGTGCCCGACGACCCGGACAAGTGGAACCCAGGCTCGCCGTTTCTTCGAACGGTGCGCGTGAGCCCGGCCAGCCCGGGCGGGACGCCGTTCGCGGCAGCGACGCCAGGCGTCGCCACGACGACCGCGCCGTCGTCCGATTCGGGTGCGGGCGTCTTCCAACTGGCGCAGCTGCCCCCGGGACGCTACCTGGTGGTGGCGTTCGCCGACGGCGAGGCCCCGGCCATGCCCGATCGTGCCACCGTCGAACGATTGCGGCAGCTGGGGGCCACCGTCACCGTGGACGCGGGGCAGACGGCGACGGTGAAGGTGAAGGCGATCAGGTAGACGGGCGGGCCCGCTACCCGGGCACCTGCAGCAGCGCCGCGAGTTTCAGCAGGATCTCCTCCAGCACGTCGTCCGGAAGGCGGGCGATCAGCGCGGCGTGACGCGAGCGCCAATCGAGGCTCTTCACCTGGTCGGCCAGCGCCACCCCGGAGGTGGGCAGACCGTCTGGCATGGCCACCTCGAAGGGATAGCCCTTCACCTGGCTGGTGATCGGGCAGCAGATGGCCAGGCCGACCTTCTCGTTGTAGCGGGCCGGTGTCAGCACGACTGCCGGCCGACGCCCCGCCTGCTCGCGTCCGGCCTGCGGCGTGAACGCGAGCCACACGATGTCCCCGCGGTTCGGCACGTACGCGGCCGGCGTCACCACGACTCCCGCCCCGTCGGCTTTCCGGTGTCGGCTTCGCCGTGCACGTTGCCCGGGGTGATCCGGTCGAGCAGTGCGGAGAGTCTGGGTCGCGCTTTCGGCCGTTTCACCGGCATCAGGACGAGCGAATCCCTGGACATCGACAACTCCGCCAGCGAGTTCTGTTCCATGCCCAGGCTTCGCGCGAACGCTGCCGGAATCCGAACCGCCAAGCTGTTGCCCCACCGTTGGATGCGGGTCTTCATAGTGTCTACAAAGAAGATACGCCGGTGATGCGGCCGCGTCAATCCGCTCTCTCGCGGCGCAGATTCTGCAACGGCCGGAATCCGCGCGGTGGCGTTTCCCGCCACGCCGTGAGCCGTGAGCCCAGGGCCGGATATAATGGCTCGTTCACCTCACACGCCTGGAGCGGATTGATCACATGGCCAAGAAGCAGACCGCAGCGCACCCCCCGTCACGCCGGTACCGCGAAGACCTGTCGGAGATGCCCGACTGGATGAAGCAGAAGAAGTGCCCGAACCGCGACAAGTACATGGCGGGCAAGCGGGTGCTTCCGAAGAACCTCACCGGCCGCGAGAAGCTGGCCGATCTCGTCGACGACGCGTTCCTCGCGTACAACTCGGGGCGCCTGCGCGAGGGGTGCCAGCTGTTCACCGGCAAGATGCTCGAGGCCGACGTGACGATCGGCATGAGCCTGTCCGGGGCGCTCACGCCCGCGGGCCTGGGCTGCTCGTCGGTCGTGCCGCTCATCAAGGCGGGGTTCGTGGACTGGATCGTGTCCACGGGCGCGATTCTCTATCACGACATGCACTTCGCGCTGAACTACCCGATCAGGATGGGCAGCTTTACGATGGACGACACGGAGCTGCGCAACAACGACATCGTGCGCGTCTACGACGTGCTGATGGGCTACAGCGACTGCCTCATGGCGACCGACGAGACGCTGCGCAGCATCCTCGTCCAGCCGGAGTTCCAGAGGGAGATGGGCACGGCGGAGTTGCACCACCGGCTCGGCAAGTACTGCGCGGAGTGGGAGCGCCAGGCGGGATTGAAGGACGTGTCGGTGCTCGCGGCCGCGTATCGCGCCGGCGTGCCGTGCTACACCTCGTCGCCGGGCGACTCGACGATCGGCATGAACGTCGCCGGCGTGGAGCTGCGGGGCAACAAGCTGCGGGTCAACCCGTCGATCGACGTCAACGAGACGACGGCGTTCGTGCTGGCCGCGAAGCGGTCGGGCGGCAAGAGCGCGGTGGTGCTCTGGGGCGGCGGCAGCCCGAAGAACTTCATGCTGCAGACCGAGCCGCAGATCCAGGAAGTGCTCCGCATCAAGGAGTTCGGCCAGGACTACTTCCTCCAGGTCACCGATGCGCGGCCCGACACCGGCGGCCTGAGCGGCGCGACGCCGAGCGAGGCGGTGAGCTGGGGCAAGGTGGATCCCGACCGGCTGCCGGACGCCGTCGTGTGCTACACGGACACGACGATCGCCATGCCGATCCTCGCGCACTATGCGCTCGCGCGCCACAAGCCGCGCAAGCTCCGCCGGCTGTACGATTCGCGCCCGGCGATGGTGAAGGCGCTCACCAAAGAGTATTTCAGGCACAACAAGGTGACGATGCTCGACGGGTCGGCGCCGCGCTTGTAGACGGGATTCGGGAATCGGGATTCAGGAGTCAGTCGAAAACCAGGATTCGGCGGATTCAGGATTCAGTCGTTCGCGCGCCGGACCGACTCCTGACTCCCGAATCCTTCACTGAGCAGCCCGCCGATGACAAAGCTCACACAGAAGCAACTCCAGTCCCTCGCCGAGGAGCACGGCACGCCGCTGGTCGTCGTGGACCACGAGGCGATCCGGCAGAACTACGCCACGTTCAAGCGGCACCTGCCGCGCGTCCAGGCGTACTACGCCGTGAAGGCGAACCCGGCGCCCGAGATCGTGCAGACCCTGCTCAAAGCGGGCGCGAGCTTCGACGTGGCGTCGTTCCCCGAGTTCATGCTCGTCTACGAGCTGATCCGGCGGCGGCCGGCCAAGGAGCGCCAGGCGTTCGTGTGGGACAAGATCGTCTACGCGAACCCGGTGAAGGCGAAGGCGACCCTCGAGGAGTTGAACGAGTACAAGCCGCTGGTCACCTTCGACAACCGGTCGGAGATCCGCAAGATCGCCGAGCACGCCCCGAACGCCGGCCTGCTGGTGCGGCTGCGCGTGCCGAACACCGGGTCGATGGTGGAGCTGTCGTCGAAGTTCGGCTGCGAGCCGGGCGAGGCGGTGTCGCTGATGGAGGAGGCGCGCGAATCGGGGCTCGTCGTCGAGGGCCTGAGCTTCCACGTCGGCAGCCAGTGCACCAACTTCGAGAACTACGTGCAGGCGCTGAACATGTCGGCGGCGGTGATGGCCGAGGCGAGGTCGCGCGGCTTCGAGCCGAACGTGCTCGACATCGGCGGCGGCTTCCCGGTGCGCTACAACCGGCACGTGGCGCCGTTCAGCGTGCTGGCCAAGAGGATCAACGCCGAGGTGGACCGGCTGTTTCCGAAGTCGATGGAGATCATCGCCGAGCCGGGGCGGTTCATGGTGGCGACCGCGGTCGCGTCGATCGCCACGGTCATCGGCAAGGCGGTGCGCGACGGCAAGACCTGCTACTACGTCGACGACAGCGTGTACCACACCTTCTCGGGCATCATCTTCGACCACTGCCCGTACCACTTCAAGGCGTTCAAGAAGGGGGACGTGGAGCTGTGCGCGGTGTTCGGCCAGACGTGCGACGGGCTGGACACGATCTCGCAGTCGGAGATGCTGCCAGACCTCCAGCTGGACGACCTGGTCTACTCCGAGGACATCGGCGCCTACAGCAACGCGTCAGCCACCTGGTTCAACGGCTTCCCGCCGGCGAAGGTGGTGCACGTGAACCAGTAGTGGTCAGTGGCTAGTGGTTGGTGGCTAGTGGCTAGTGCGCGATTCTAGACCGCGGCGGGGCTCGTCGCATCCTTCGGCGCCCACGAGACGTCCATCCCCGCGCGTTTGTACGCGCCGAGCAGGCCGGTCTTGTCCACGGTCTTCGCAAACGCCTCTTCCGGCGCGACCAGGCCGCGCCTCACCAGGTCGAACAGCGAGTCGTTCAACAGGATCATCCCGTGCTTGCGGCCGGTCTGCATCAACGACGGGATCTGGAACGTCTTGGCCTCGCGGATCAGGTTGCACACCGGCGGCGTGCCGATCAGGATCTCCAGGGCCGCCACGCGGCCGCCCCCGATCTTCCGGCACAGCACCTGGCTGACGACCGCCCGCAGGCTCTCGGCCAGCATGATCCGCACCTGCTGCTGCCGGTCGGCGGGGAACTGGTTGATGATGCGGTCCACCGTCGACGACGCGGACGAGGTGTGCAGCGTGCCGAACACCAGGTGGCCGGTTTCCGCGGTCTCGATCGCGATCGCCACCGTTTCGAGATCGCGCATCTCGCCGACGAGCACGATGTCGGGGTCCTCGCGCAGCGCCGCGCGCAGCGCGTCCTTGAACGACGAGGTGTGCAGCCCCACCTGCCGCTGGTTCACCAGGCACTTCTTGTTCTCGTGCACGAATTCCAGCGGGTCTTCGATCGTGATGATGTGGTCGCCGCGGGTCCGGTTGATGTAGTCGATCAGCGCGCAGAGCGTGGTGGACTTGCCAGACGCGGTCGGCCCCGTCACCAGCACCAGGCCCTTCGGCTGCTGGCAGACGTCGAGCAGTTCGTGCGGCAGCGCCATGTCCTCCGCCGTCATGATCCTGCTCGGGATCATCCGGAAGACGCCGCCCGGGCCCTTGCGGTCCATGAACAGGTTGCACCGGAACCGGGCGAGGCCCGGAATTTCGTAGGCGAAGTCCGTGTCGTGCCGCGCGGCGAACTCCTCCCGGTTCGTCGGGGGCGCGATCGGCATCACCAGGGCGCCGGCCTCGGCCGCCGTGAGCGGACCCCGGCCGCCGACGATCTCGATCTCGCCGTCGCGCCGCAGGATGGGCGGCGAGCCCGTGGAGAGGTGCAGGTCGGATCCCTTGCGATCGACGAGGATGCGAAGCAGTTCCTCGATGGCCGGCACGCCGGCTTCGGCAGTGGTGCGGCCCTCGGGCGCCGGCTGCCGCTCGCTCGCGGCGGGCGCCTTGCCGGTCAACTGGATGGTCGCCTGGCACTGCGGGCACCGAACGGAGAACGAGCCGGCCGGCACCCGGGCGTCCTCGATCAGCAGGCGTCGTGCGCACTGCGGGCAGGCTACTTCCACCGCGGCGTCTCCCCCGTGTCGGACACCCTGGAAATCAGTTCCTTGCGAACGAGCACCTGGTTCGCGCCCGACAGCAGGCACAGAAACGCTTCCGGCCGGTTCAGGTAGTCCACCAGCCGACGCTGGTTCTCGGGCATGTCGATGGCCACCTCGCCCTCGAACTGCGTCCCACCCGCCTCCACCACCGCGTGGCGGACGGGGCCGGCCGGCTGCCACGCCTGCTCGTCTGGCGGCGGCGCCTCGACGGACATCGCCAGCACCTGGTGCTTGTTCACGAGCAGCGTCTCGCCGTCGTCCTTGCGGAACGGGAAGAAGACCGGCGGGCTGTTGATCCATTCCTGGGGCAGCATGGGCCCGGCGTGCACCGCGGAGAGGGCCGCCATGTAGACGTGGCCGCGCAGCACGCCCCCGTCGAGGCAGTGAAGTTCGGTGGCGAGCTGGACGGTCGGGACCTTGAAGTCGACCATGTCTGGATTTCGCTATCCACCGGTGTATCGGCCGGTCGGGCCAGTGACATCATCCGGAGGCGTCGAGATGTCCGATTCCGAAACATCTCGTGCCGGGGCCGGACACGGCCGGGGCCCGCGCCACCCGTCGCTTGCCGTCAACTCCATGTATGCCAGCAGGTTGCGCGCCGCGCCCTGCGGCACGGTTCTCGCTCTCCTCGTCACTCGCCCCGTTGGCGACCCCATGGAGATCCGAATGCTCAACGACGTCCGCTACGCCATCCGCACCATCGCGCGCGCACCGCTGTTCGCCGGCATCGCCGTGATCTCACTGGCCCTCGGGATCGGCGCCAACGCGGCCATCTTCTCCCTGGTCGACCAGGTGCTGCTCCGCAGCCTGCGCGTCGTCGAACCCGACCGGCTGGTCGTCTTCCACTCGTCGGACAGCTTCGCCGGCTGGGCCCATTCGGACAACGACGAGACGGTGTTCTCCTACCCGCTCTACAGGGACCTGCGCGACAGGGCCACGGTATTCGACGGGGTGATTGCGCGGTCGTCGGCGCCGGTCAGCGTATCGGACGGCGGGGCGAGCGAACGCGCACAGGCGGAGCTGGTGTCGGGGAATCTCTTCCAGGTGCTGGGCGTCAGGCCGGCGCTCGGCCGGGTGATCGCGCCTGCCGACGACGAGAGGCCTGGCGCGAGTCCCGTCGTGGTACTGAGCTCCGCCTACTGGACGAAGCGGTTCGGGGCAAGCCCGACCGTCGTCGATCGCAAGATCGTGGTGAACGGCCACCCGATGATCGTCGTGGGCGTCGCGCCGGCATCATTCCGCGGCCTGATCGTGGGGACCGTTCCCGATCTCTTCGTGCCCATCGCGATGAAGCGGGAGATCACGCCCACCTGGTTCGGCCTCGACGATCGCCGCACGTCGTTCCTCACCGTGTTCGGCCGACTGAAGCCCGGCGTCACGGCCGAGCAGGCGAGCGCGAAGACGCGCGTGTTGTTCTCGGCGTTGATGGACGAACTGCTGAACGAACTGAAACGGCCGCGCGACAGCCGGATCGGCCGGATGCTGACCGCCCTGCGTCTCGACCTGCTGCCGGCCGCGCAGGGGGTGAACGAACTCAAACGCGAGTTCGAGAGCGCTCTGCTGGCGCTCTCCGGCATGGTCGGCCTCGTGCTGCTCATCGCCTGCGCCAACGTCGCGGGCCTCGTCACGGCGCGCGCGGCCAGCCGGCAGAAGGAGATGGCCGTCCGGCTGGCGCTCGGCGCCAGCCGGCGGTCGCTGGTCCGCCAGTTCCTCGCCGAGAGCGTGATCCTGGCGCTCGCCGGCGGCCTTCTCGGGCTGCTGCTCGTCACGTGGACGATCGACGGTCTGTTGTCGATCATGGGTCCCGACATGGCGGGCGCGTTGAACAGCGGCATCGACGGGCGCCTCCTCGGCTTCACCCTGGCGATCTCGGCAGCCGCCGGGCTGCTGTTCGGCCTCGTGCCCGCGCTCCAGTCGACACGGCCCGCGGTGGCCGCGGTGCTCAAGGACCAGGCGGCGACGGTGGCCTCCGGCACGGGGCAGGCCCGCTTCCGCCGCGGCCTCGTCGTGGCGCAGGTGGCGCTGTCGCTGCTGCTGCTCGTGGCGGCCGGCCTGTTCGGCCGGAGCGTCGTGAACCTGATGCGCGTGGACCCGGGATTCCGCGCAAGTCAGGTCACGACCTTCGCGGTCGATCCCACGCTCCAGGGCTACGACGCCTCCCGCGTCTACACCTTCTACGGCGAACTGCAGCGGCGCCTCCAGGCGATGCCCGCGGTGCAGGCGGTCGGCGCGGTGAGCCCGGGTCCGCTCACGAACTCGAATCGAAGCGGCAACTTCACCATCGAGGGCTACCAGGCCCAGGACGCCGCCGACGCGCGCGCGGCTATCGGCATGGCGAGCAGCACATACTTCAAGGCGCTTGGGGTGCCGGTGCGCGAAGGGCGGGAATTCGCCGACCGGGACGTGCAAGGCGGGAGGAAGGTCGCGGTCGTCAACGAGGCCTTCGTTCGAAAATACGGACAGGGGCGGCCGATGCTCGGCCGCCACGTTGCGCCCGGCGCCGGCGACAAGATCGCCGCCGACCGCGAGATCGTCGGCATCGTCGGCGACTTCAAGCACGACGGCCTGCGCGAGGACGCGAAGCCCACGGTGTTCTTCCCCTACCCCCAGGACGACCGGCCGAACCAGCTCTCGTTCTACGTGCGCTCGGCAAGGCCGACCACCGAGATCGCCGCAGCGATCCGGCGCGTCGTGCGCGAGCTCGACTCGAACGTCCCGGTGTTCGACCTCGAGCCGATGAGCGCCCGCCTCGACGAGGCGACAACGACCGAGCGGTTGATGGCGGTGCTGGGGGTGGCGTTCGGCGTGCTCGCGACGGTCCTGGCCGCCATCGGCCTCTACGGCGTCATCGCCTTCATCGTGGTGCGGCGGACGCCGGAGATCGGAGTCCGGATGGCGCTCGGCGCGCGGCCTGCGGAGGTCCTGTGGCTGGTGATGCGCGAGGTGGGCCTGCTCCTGTCCGCCGGGGCGGGGATCGGACTCGTGGCGGCGCTGGCCGCGGGCAGGTTCGTCGAATCCCAACTGTTCGGTCTCGGCGGCCGGGATCCGCTGGTCTTCCTCGCGGCGCTGGCCGGCCTCGCGGTGGTGGGCCTGGCAGCGGGCATCGCTCCGGCCAGGCGGGCCGCGTCCCTCGACCCGGTGCGGGCGCTGCGACAGGAGTAGCGCAGGCTACTCTCCGACGCTCCACCTCTTCCACACCGCGCCAACCTGGCCGACCGGCCTGGCAGAACGACCGCGGGCGGGTGCTCTGTATAATCGGCCGCACGTGCTCGCGCACCCGACGTTCGCCCGGGCCCATCACGCCCCTCTCCCGGAGGGGCTGTCGGCGCGCGGCCCGACTGAAGGCGACATGAACAGCGACACCGCACCTGGCACGGCGCGCCGGCTTCGCGTCCTGCTGCTCATCACGGCACGCGACGAGGGCGGCGCCGAGCGGGTGGCGGAGGAACTCGTCCGCGCGCTGGCCGACGCGTGCGAGATGACGGTCGTTCTGCCCGCCGCCGACGGGATGCGCGCGTTCGCGGCCCGGATGTCGTCGAACGCGCGCGTGGTTACCCTGCCGCTCGACCGCTCCAGCCGGCTCCCGTCCGCGGCCTTGCACGTGCGCCGGCTCGCGCGCCGCTCCGACGTCGTCCACCTGAGTTCCAACCACCCCGCCAGCCGCCTGGGCGCCATCCTGTCGTTCGCCGTCGGCCGCGCCGCGCCGTTGGTGAGCGTCGAACAGGGAGCGTCGTCGCCGTGGACCGTTTCGCTGCCGCCGGGCTTCGCGCCGCTGGCTCCAGCGGTCTTCAGGATGTCGAGGCGCCGCGCCGCGGTCGTCGTCGCCGTGTCGAACGAGAACGCGCGACGCCTGGCCGGCGAATACGGCATCGAGGCGTCGCGCATCGTCACCGTCTACAACGGCGCCGACCTGAGCAAGTTCCAGGTGAGCCGCGAGCGGCGGGTCTCGCGTCGGCGGCAACTGGGGATCGCGGACGACGAGCGGATGGTGATCGTGCCGGCGCGCCAGGCGCCGAACAAGGGGCATCGGTTCCTGATCGCCGCTGCCCGGGAGGTGGTGGATGCGCTGCCGCGGACGCGCTTCGTTCTGGCAGGCGCAGGCGGCCCGGATCCCAAGGTGCGGGACGCCATCGAGCAGAGCGGCCTGCAGGGCGCGTTCCTGGATCTCGGCTTTCTTCCCCACGACGAAATGGCGACGACCATCGCGGCGTCCGATGTTCTCGCGCTCCCCTCGCTCGCCGAAGGATTCTCGGTCGCGCTCATCGAAGGCATGGCCGCGGGCGCCATCCCGGTCGCGACGACCGTGGGCGGCGCAGCGGAACTGATCGTCGATGGGGAAACGGGCTTCCTGGCCCCGCCCGCGGAGGTGCAACCCCTGGCCTGGGCGCTGCGGGCTGCGCTCGGCCTTTCTCCCGAGCAACACGCGGCGATGGCCGACAGGGCCCGGGCGCGAGCGGCGTCGTTCGACATCAAGGCGACGTCGGCGGGCATGATGGACGTCTACCGACGCGCGATGAAGAGGCGTTGAGCAGGGCGATCACGACTTCACGCCCCCGCCACCTGCGTCCCGCCATGTCACTCGTACCGCAGCGCCCGCAGCGGATCGATTCGGCTGGCCGCCCATACCGGCACGGAAGACGCCGCGAGCGCGGTCAGCATCGGCACGCCGGTCACAGGCCGCAAGCCGTCGTGAGGCTACTTCGCGTCCAGCTTCCTTCCGGCATCGAGGCTGTCGCAATTCAGAATTGCGTTGAACACCAACGCGTAGCTGCCGATCGTCTCTCCCCGGTAGATCGGATTGTTGGCGAACAGGACCACGTGGCCCTGGCCCACCGGGACGTCGACCACCACGGGACGCTGAGCGATGTCGGAGCCGCCGTCGAGCAGCCCCGATACGAGCAGGGCATTCTGGGCGTCGAACCGCAGCACCACCCGCGGCCTGAACCGTGGCGGGATCAGGTTGCCCGGATTCCGCTTCAACTGCTCGTCGGTGGGCAGCGAGGACCTGCCACGGCTCCACCTGTGGCGGCGTCGGCAGGGGCGTCAGGTTGCTGCCCTCGTACATCGGCCGCCCCTGCACGGTGTCGGGGTCGTCCGCCGTGCCGCGCCCGGTCGGGCGGCCGCTCCCGCCGCCGCGCTGCCCGCCCGGCCCTTGGCCCGCCGCCGCCGCAGGCGGGCCGCCGCGCCCCCCGCCGCCCGCCGTCGAGCTGACGGTGAAGTACGAGCCGCTGTTGCTGTACATCGCGAGGTTGTCGGGCACGCCGTAGGCGATGGGGCTCGCCTCGTCCACCAGCTTCGTCCGCAGCAGCGACCCGACCACCCGCGTGGTGGACGCCGCGCTTCCGGCGCTCACCCCGTAGGTGAAGTTGCTGCCGATCGCGAACTCCGCCGAGCTGTTCGAGCCGATGAACACGCCGCCCCGCGCGATGAAGTCGCGCAGGTGCATCAGCCCCTCGAGGCCCATGCCGATCCGCGTGTCGCTGGTCTGCGCCCACGCGCCGATGTTGGGCAGCTCGGCCTTGTTCCAGGGCGTCGCGTTGCGCCACATCGGCTGCCCCTCGACGGCCCCGGCGCCGCCGCCCGGCCCAAACACGATCACGTTGTACTTCGCGCGGAGGTCGGCCGTGTTCTTCACCGTCTCGGGATCGATGTAGTCGAACGGCACGCCGTAGATGTCGAACGCCTGCCGCCACCAGCCTTCCGTCTGCGTGTTCGTCCACTGATGGAGAATGGCCACCCGCGCCGCGCGCGCCGCGTGCGTCTTGACCGCCGGCGCGGCCGCCAGCGCCGTTCCCCTCAGCCCGAGCGCCGTCAACGCCTTGTCCAGGTCGCTCCTGGCGACGCCCTTGACGATGAACGTGCCGCGGTTGAACTTGGCGCCACCCGCCTCGAACGGCTCCTCGGCCACCTGGATGTCGGCGTTCTTCAGCTGGTAGCGCAGCGTGACCATCGCGTTGTCGCCGTTCTGGTTCACGGCAAACAGCGATCCGTCGCCCTTGGCGCCGCTCACGGCCCTCACGTCGCCCTTCACCAGTTCCATGGGCGCGTCGAGCACCTTGATGTCGGTCACGCGCACCGACTGTACGCCAAAGCCCTCGGGGAAGGTCCACCCGGTGTCGTCGTACGGCCGCGACTGCGCGTCGGCCGGCGACCAGAACTGGTAGTCGAGCAGCGCGTCCGCGATGCGGGAGTAGGGCTGGTCCATTCGGACGATGTAACTGCCGGCGGGGAACTCGCGCGTCACGGGCGCGGGCTTCTCGGTGGCCGCGGCCCCGCGGCCCTCCGGAGCCGCCGCCTCCCCCTGCCCCGCTGAACCCGTCGGCGGCGTCGCCTGGCCTCCGGACGCCGCCGGTGAGGGCGGCCCGCCGGCGGCATCGCCGCTCCGCGGCCCGCTGCCGCGACGACCGCGCGTGCCGCCGCCCGAGGCTGGCGGCCGCGCGGGCATCGTCACCGTGAACGCCGCCGTCGAGCGCGAGATCTCCACGCCCTGCTTCTGGAGCACGCGCAGCAGCTCGGCCTGCGCGCCCAGCCGCGCGTCGCTCGCCGGCAGCACGTACGCCGCCGGGCCCTCGGCCTTCGGCTTCGTCACCGATCGCTTGCTCTTCTCGTAGAAGTTCCGCAGGAAGTAGACGCGGTTGTTCGCGAAGTAGTTGAGCGAGACGATCAGCCCCGTCTCCTCGTAGTTGTTGTTGTTGCGCAGCGACCACCGCACCCGGCCGATCGGCGGGTTCTGCCGGAACCACGTCCTCGCCGTCTCGCTGGCCGACAGCGTCCGCTCCTCGGTGTCCGCGCTGCCGCCGTTGCCGAAGGTTTCGTACAGCCGGCTGACGCCGTTGTGCAGCGCCGCGAAGAACATGAGGTAGCCCGGCGACCAGGTATCGAACGTGCCCCACGCGAACACGCCCGGCATTCCCATCCGGGTCATCTCGTTCACGTTGTTCCACCCGATCAGGTGCCACTCGTTGGTCAGGATCGGGTCGAGCCACGCGTTGTAGGGGCCGTTGCCGACGGTGTTGTCGTAGAGGAACGAGCCCGACTCGTGCAGGTCGTGCAGCACCTGCGCCTTCCACCCGATGAACGTGTTCAGAACGTTCTGCGACAGCTTCAGCGTGAGGCCCATCGCGTCGCGGTTGTTGTCGTGCGCGACGTACTTCCCTGAATACACCACGCTCGGCGGCGTGTCGTTCGGGTGCTTCTTCTTCCACTCGTACACGTCCACCATCATGTCGCGGCCGTCCGGTTCGACCACGGGCGTGATGAGCGTGACGACGTGCTCGCGGATGTTGCGGATGTAAGGGCTGTCGTCCACGGCCAACCGGTAGGCCAGTTCCATCAGGGCCGTCGGCGCGCCCGCCTCGCTCGCGTGGATGGCGCCCGTGATGTAGTAGACGGGCGCCGCCCGCCGCGCGATCTCGTCCGCCACGGCGTCGTCCAGCTTGATCGTCCGCGGATCGGCGAGCTTGGCCAGGTCGGCCTCGTTCGCATCGAGCTTCGCGAGCAGCGCTTCCGACGCCACCGCCACGGCCAGCATCTCGCGGCCTTCCTCCGTCGTCCCGATCGTGTAGACCTTCACGCGCGGCGACGACTTGGCCAGCAGCCGCATGTAGTCGTGGACCTCTTTCGTATACGGCAGCTTGCCGGGCGCGCCGGCGATGTCGCCCAGCACCGCCTTGGGCGTCGGCACGGTCTTGGACGCCGGCAGATAGTCGACGACGGGGGAGAGGAAGAAAGTCTCGGTGGTGTACTCCTTGATCTTCTTCGTGTACTCCTCGTCGATCGGCTGGGTGGCCAGCCGTCCGGGCTTGGCCATTGCCAGCGCGCTCTCGGATCCCGACGGCGATGCGGCCGCCTTGCCCTGTGTGGCGGGCGAGGCGAACAACAGAACCTGCGACGCTGCCAGGAGGATGCACAGCGGCAGCTGCCTGCTCACGAATCGATGGTTCACGACGTCCTCGCTACTTCTTCTTCTCGGCGGGCGTCGCGGCCGGCAGCGTCACCGGGTCCGGCGCCGTCAAGGTAGGGCCGGCCAGCGGCAGCGCGCGCCACACTCCGAGCCCAGTCAACACACGATATCCCATCACGCCCTCCGGAAGGCGACGGTGGGAACGGCGATTATAACGGGAGTAAGATCTCGTCAGGGACTCTTTCAAGGAGAAGCCGACCGTGCCGATTCCCAGCCGCAAGCTCGCTTGGTTGCCCCTGGTGGTGGCGGCGCTGGCCTGCGTGGCAGCCGCGCAGCGTCCGCCCTCGGCGTCGCCTCCCGGCTCGGACGTCATCAAGATCCCATACGAAACCTTCACCCTGCCGAACGGCCTCACGGTGATCCTCTCGCAGGACCACACGACGCCGACGGTGGCGGTGAACGTCTTCTATCACGTGGGATCGAAGAACGAGGTGCCCGGCCGGACGGGCTTCGCGCACCTGTTCGAGCACGTCATGTTCACCGGTTCCGAGCACGTGCCCTACGGCCTGCACGACAAACTGACCGAGGGCGTCGGCGGGAGCAACAACGGCGGAACGAGCAACGACTCGACGCAATACTACGACGAGGTTCCGTCCAACCACCTCGAATCCGCGCTCTGGCTCGAATCCGACCGGATGGGGTTCCTGCTCGAGACGCTCGACGTCGCCAAGCTCGACGCCCAGCGCGACGTCGTGAAGAACGAACGCCGGCAGCGGATGGACAACCAGCCGTACGGCAAGGTTGGCGAGATCCTCGCGAAGGCGACCTACCCCGCCAGCAACCCCTACTCCTGGGACGTCATCGGCAGCATGGCCGATCTCAGCGCGGCCTCGGCCGACGACGTGAAGAGTTTCTTCCGGACCTATTACGCTCCCAACAACGCGTTCCTGGCCATCGTCGGCGACTTCGATCCCGCGCAAGTCAGGGCATGGGTGACGAAGTACTTCGGCGACATCCCGAAGGGCAGGCCCGTCGTGCGCCCGAACGTCGCGCCGGTGACGCTTCCTGCCGAGCGCCGGCTCTTCTACGAGGACCGGATTCAGGTGCCGCGCCTCTACATCCAGTGGCCGACCGTCGGCGAGAAGAACGACGACCAGTACGCGCTCGACGTCCTCGGCAGCGTCCTCGCGGGCCCGCGCACCGCGCGCCTCACGAAGGCGCTGGTGTACGACCAGCAGTCCGCCGCCAGCGTGTCCGCCTACCAGAGCTCGAACGAGGACGTCGGCGAGTTCATGGTGGTCGCCACGCCGAGGCCTGGCCACACGCTCGGCGAGCTCGAAACCGCGATCGACGGGATCATCGAGAGGCTGAAGACGGACGGGCCGACGCCGGAGGAGATCGAGAAGGCAGTGGCGGGCGAGGAGTTGGACTTCGTGCGCGGCCTGGAATCGAACCTGGGCAAGGCGATGAACCTCTCGGCCGGCGCCGCGTTCCACGGCGACCCCGGCTACTACAGGATCGCGTACGAGAAATCGACGTCGGTGACCGCCGCCGACGTGAAGCGGGTGGCCGACAAGTACCTGACGAAGGGCCGCGTCGTGCTCAGCGTGGTGCCGATGGGCAAGCCCGAGGAGGCGTCGAAGCCAGCAGAGAGCAAGAAGGTCACCGGCGCCGACGACACGCCGGGCCCGGAGGTGAAGTGATGAACCCCCTCGTTCGACATCTGACGGCCATCGCCCTGGCGGTGGCGCTCGGTTCTCTGCCCGCCGCCGCGCAGCAGCCCCTGGACCGGTCGAAGATTCCGCCGCCGGGCAAGACACCCGAGCTGCGGGTGCCCAGCTGGACGAAGACGACGCTGGGCAACGGCATCGAGTTGTTCGTCTCCGAGAAGCACGACCTGCCGCTCGTCTCCTTCATGCTGCTCTTCATGGGCGGCGCGGACCAGTTCGAGGCGGCGAATCGTCGCGGCGTGGCGAGCCTGACCGCATCGATGCTCAGCGAGGGCACCACCACGCGCGATGGCGAGGCGCTCTCCAACGCCCTGCAGCTGCTCGGCACGTCGGTGCAGGTGGGCATCGGGGGCGAGTCCGGCGCGATGGGCTTCGTGTCGACCACGGGCAAGTTCGGCCCGACGCTCGACATCCTGGCCGACATGCTGCTGCACTCCACCTTCCCGGCGCCCGCGCTCGAACGGCTTCGCGGGCAGCGGCTGGTCGGCCTCGCCAGCGCCAGGGCGCAGCCGGGCGCGATCGCCAGCCGGGTGTTCCCGAGGGTCGTGTATGGCACCGGGCACCCCTACGGCCAACTGGTGACCGAGGAAACGCTGAAGGCGATCACGCGCGACGACGTCGTGGCGTTTCACAGGAACTACTTCCAACCCGGCCGGGCCGCGATCGTCGTCGTGGGTGACGTGACGACTCCCGCCGCGAAGGCGGCGGTCGAGAAGGCGCTGGCCGCATGGCCTGCCGGCGGCGCCAAGCCGGACTTCGCGTACCCCCCGGTGCCGCCGCAGAAGCCGACGACAATCTACCTGGTCGACAAGTCGGGCGCCGCGCAGTCCACGTTCGCGATCGGCCTGCCCGGCCCGCCCCGGAAGACGCCCGACTTCTTCGCCATCCAGGTGATGAACACGCTGCTCGGCGGGATGTTCCAGTCGCGGCTGAACGCGGACATCCGCGAGGAGAAAGGGCTCAGCTACGGTGTCAGGTCCAGCTTCGCGTTCGGGCACGGCCCCGGCGCGTTCCGCGCAGGGGGCGACATCATCTCGGCCAAGAGCGACGTGGCGCTCACCGAGTTCATGAAGCAGTTCAAGGGCATCGAGGGCGCCCGCCCGGTCACCGACGACGAGCTGCAGATGTCGAAGAACGCCCTGGTGCAGAGCCTGCCGGGGATGTTCGACTCGGTCGGCAGGATCGGGGATGCCATCGGGACGCTCTGGCTGCAGGACCTGCCGGACAACTACTTCCAGCAGTACGGCGGGAAGGTGAGCGCGGTCACGAAGGACGATCTGGTGCGCGTGGCGAAGAAGTACATCGACCTCGCTCACCTGTCGATCGTGATCGTGGGCGACCGCGCCACGATCGAGGCGCCGATCAAGGCGACCGGCGTCGCCCCGATCGCGCTGCTGGATATCGAGGGGGACCCGGTCAAGTAGAGAGAAGCGGCTAGTGGCCAGTGGCTAGTCGTCACGCGTGACACACTAGCCACCAGCCACCAGCCACGACGCTGGTCCGCGGGCCTGAAGGCCCGCGCCACGACTGCTACTTCTTCCTCTGCCCCCACGTCGGCGGCGGAGGTTCCGTCGTCGAACGCTTCACCGGCTTTTCCTTCAGCAGCCGCAGACCTTCCTGCACGGCGCGTTCGAGCTGCGGGTCGTGGCCGGCGATGACCTCCTTCGGCCAGTTCTCGACGTCGACGTCGGGGCCGACGCCCTCGTTCTCGACCGCCCACTTGTCGTCCTTCGAGAAGAAGCCGCCGCGCGGCGCAATCATCGAGCCGCCGTCGATGAACGGCGGCGTGTCGGCCGTGTGGACCAGGCCGCCCCACGTGCGCTTGCCCACCAGCAGCCCGATCTTGCGGCGCTTGAACATGTAGGGCATCAGGTCGCCGCCCGACCCGGCCATCTCGTTGATGATCATCACCTTCGGGCCCCAGATGCCGGCCGCGGGGCTCGTGAACGGCACGCGGTCGCCGGCCACGTTGTTGAAGTAGCCGTCGAACTCGCGCTGCAGCACGTCGATGATGTAGTCGGCCGCCGACCCGCCGCCGTTGAAGCGCTCGTCCACCACCGCGCCCTTCTTGTCCTGTTGCGCGAAGTAGTAGCGGTTGAAGCTGCTGTAACCGGGCTGTCCGGTGTTGGGCAGGTAGACGTAGGCCAGTTGGCCGTTCGAGAGCCTGTCCACCAGGCGGCGGTTCGATTCGACCCACGCCCGGGTGCGCAGGCCCTGCTCGTTCGCGACCGGCACCACGGTGACCTGCCGCGCGCCCTCGAGCGCCGGCCTGCTGTTCACGGTCAACGCCGTCTGGCGGTTCGCCGTGCCGTCGAGCAGGCGGTAGATGTTGTCGGGGGCCTGCAGGTCGACGCCGTTGATCCTCAGGATGAAGTCGCCGACCGACACGTCGACGCCGGGCGCCGCGAGCGGTGCCCGGAGGTCGGGGTTCCAGCTCTCGTTGTCGTAGATGCGGGTGATCTTGTAGCGCCCACCTTCGATGGCGAAGTCGGCGCCCAGCAGGCCGCCCGGCGAGGACGGGATCTCGGGCATGTCGCCCCCGCGCACGTACGAGTGGCCGATGGCGATCTCCGCGCCCATCATGTCGAGCAGGTAGTTGAGGTCGGCGCGGTGCATGACGTAGGGCAGGAACTGGCCGTACGTCGTCTTCATCTTCGGCCAGTCGCTGCCGTGCATGTTGGGCACGTAGAGGTAGTCGCGCTGGTTGCGCCACCCCTCGTTGAAGATCTGCCGGGTACTCCTGCTTCGGGTCGAGGTACATCCGGAGCGAGACGTTCAGTCGCCCGGCGTTCGGTTGAGGAGGAGTGCGGTCCGCGTCAACGAGGAAGAGGCTCGGGCCCGACGCCCCGCCGGCGCGCGCGCCACCCGGGGCGGCGGCGGCCGCGCCGCCGCCGGCCGCGCGGTAGAGCAGCTTCCGGCCGTCGGCGCTGAGCGCGTACTCCGCCACGCCCGTCACGAACTGGGCAGCCTTGCGATTGCTCAGCCGGTAGCGGTGCAGCACCGCGCCGGCCGCCGCGCCCGCGCCTGGCGCCGCCTCCAGATAGAACACCTGACCGGCCACGCCCGTGCGCAGCTGCGAGTACCTGGCGCTCGGGAACGCCGGTCACCGAGATGATGCGCTGCTGGATGCCGTCGAAGTCCATCTGCACCACCACCGGTGCCGGCGGGACGCGGCGATCGGCCGCGGGCTGGTCGGTGGCGCCCTCTGCCGGCGTCTCGCCGCCGCGCGCTCCGCCCGGCGCCGACGGGCGGAGGCTGCCGATTCCCTGGTCCTCGTCGCTCTCGGGCAGCAGGGGGCTCGGCTCGCCCTTCTTCAGCACCGCCACGTAGAGGCCGAAGTTCTCGGTGCGGTCGTACGACGTCATGTCGAGCCACTGCGAGAGCAGCCCGTAGTCGGTCGACGCGAGGAACCACAGGTACTTCCCGCTCGCGTCCCACGCCGGCCACATCGCGTCGGCCAGGCCGTCGGTGACCTGCCGGGTTTCGCCGGTTTCGACGTTGCTGACGAAGATCGCCCGGTAGAGCGAGTCGAGGTGCGCGGCGTAGGCCACCCACTTCGAGTCGGGGCTCCACACCGGGTTGACCGTCCGGCGCGGCACCATCCAGGGGTCGCGGCCGACCGCCTTCGCCTTGCCGGTTTCGACGTCCACCACCCAGACCTTCAGACTGGTGTCGGTGTAGAGCAGCTTCCTGGAGTCGGGCGACCACGAGGCCGTGTAGAAGTGCGTGGGCGTGGCCAGCGGGACCTCGCGCGGCGGCTTCAAGCCGTCCTGCTCGGCGATCACCAGCCGGTATTCGCCCGACTTGTCGCTGAACCACGACACGTACTTGCCGTCGGGCGACCACGCTGGGTCCCGCTCGGCGGATCCGCTCGAGTTGGTGAGGTTGCGGACGTCGCCCTTCTCGGCCGGGATCGTGAAGATCTCGCCGCGGGCCTCGACCACCACGCGCTTGCCGGTGGGCGACAGGGCGATGTTCGTCATCCGGCTGGTCACGTCCTCCCACCGCGGCATCATCCACGGGAAGTCGCCGGCGGCCGTGATGTCGACCACGTGCTCCCTGCCCGACTTCGGGTCGAGTTCGTGAATGACGCCCGCCTGCTCGAAGACGACGACGCCCGCTCCCGAATCCATCGTCTTCACGTCGAAGTCGGAGAACTTCGTCACCTGCGAGAGCCTCTTCGACTTCGTCTCGAAAGACCACACGTTCGCCACGCCGTCGCGGTCCGAGATGAAGTAGACCGTGTCGCCAACCCAGACGGGCTCCATGTCCTTCGAGTCCGTCCACGGCGGCGAAACCAGGTCGTACGTCTTGAGATCGACGATCCGAGATCGGCCGGTTCTGCCCGCCCCGGTAGTTGCGGCGCTCCTCGTCCCACGAGTTGTTCATGCGGTAGGCGACTTGCGATCCGTCGGGCGACACCTTGCCCTGATAGGCGCGCGGGAGCGGCATCGGCTCCTCCACCCCGCCCTCCGCCGGCACCGTCCAGAAGCGCGGCGCGGCGCTCGGCGCCCACGTCGCGCGCGACGAGGCGAAGACGATCGCCTTGCCATCGGGCGTCCATCCCTGGACGCTGTCGGCGCCAGGGTGCCAGGTCAGGCGCTTCGGTTCGCCGCCCTCCGCGGCGACCACGTAGACGTCGGTGTTGCCCGCGTAGTCGCCGCTGAACGCGATCCACTTGCCGTCGGGCGAAAAATGCGGGTTGGCCGTCTGGCCCTGGAAGCTCGTCAGCCGGCGCGCGCGTCCTCCGGCGCGGTCGACGACCCAGAGGTTGTTCGCGTAGGCGAACGCGATCTGCGTGGCGCTCACGGTCGGCGATCGCAGCAGTTTCGTGGGTGTCGAAGGCGGGTCGGGCGCGGCGGCGAGAGCCACCGCGAACAGGGGAAGCGCGAGAAGGACTCGCGCGGAGCGCGTGAACATGGACGCCTCTTCGGTGGAGGTTGAGGTCACGGAGGACGGGACTATGGTATACGCAAGGGCGGGATGGCGGGCAACCCGGCTCGCGGCGTGCGACTTGCGGCAACGGCACGCCTGACACGGCCGCCAGCCGTATGCCGCGGGCCGCCAGCCGGGCGGGGCCCAGGGGCTCGAACCCGGCATGGCTGCGAACCCGCCACGCCCCGCCTGCGTTACTGTCAGTAGTGCCGATGGACCTGACGAACCTGCTCGAACGGTGCCGCCACGGCGACGATCTCGCCTGGGAGGCGTTCGTCCGCCAATTCGAGCGGCGGATCTACTCGATCGCGTCGGGCTACGCGGCCGGGCCGGACGAGGCGCGAGACCTGGCGCAGGACATCTTCGTTCGCCTGTACGAGACGAAGGGGCGCTGGGCGCCGGCCGACGCGTTTCTGCCGTGGCTGATCCGCGTGGCCCGCAACGTCTGCCTCGACCAGCTCAGGCGCAAGAAAGCGAGGCCGCCCGCCGAGGACATCCAGGCGGACGAGATGTGGGACCTGGCCAGCGCGGACGCGACCCCCGAGGCCGCACTGGAGACAGCCGGGAAGCAGCGGATGGTCTGGCGCGCGCTGCAGTCGCTGGGACACCTGAGCCGCGAGGTCATCCAGTTGAAGGAAATCCAGGGACTCTCCCTTCAGGAAGTGGCGGCGACCCTCGGCATTCCGGTGGGAACGGTGAAATCGCGGTCGAACCGGGCGCGGCTGGAACTGGCGGAGCGGGTGCTCGCGCTCGATTCCGCCCGCCACCAGGGTGGAGCGACCACATGAGGTGCGAAGTCTTCGACGCCACGCTCGACGCCCTGCTGGCGGGACGCTGCACCGCCGGCGCGTGGGCCGCTGCGGAGGCGCACCTGGCGGAGTGCCCGCGCTGCCGGCGGCTGTTCGACGCCGTGTCGGGTCGCGCCGACGACCTGAGCGCCGACGGGCACGACTCGCTGGCCGCACGGGTCGTTGCGAGAACCAGCGGCAGCGGCCGCTCGTGCGCTTCTGCCCGCGAGCGGTTGTGCGACTTCGTGGACGGCGGCCTGGGTGCCTTCGACCGCGAACTGATCGAGGGGCACCTGGCACACTGCGCCGAGTGCTCGGCCCTGGCAGACGCCGTCGCCGAGCAGACGCGCCTGCTGGCGACCTTCGCGAACCTGCCGCCGCGGCAGGGCATCCGGGCGGACGTGCTGGCGGCCACCAGCCGGAGGCAGATCGAGCCAACCCTGGCGGACAGGATCGGCGCGTGGCTTTCACGCGCCGCCCAGCGCCCTCGCTTCAGCCTCGAGGTCGCCTACGTGATGACCGTCCTGCTGCTCGTCGTGCTCGGCAACCCGGTGGACGCTTTCAAGGAAGCGTCCGTGCGCGTGGCGCCGACCGTGACGAGCGGCGCCGAGGCCCTCCTTCGGAAGGCGGACCGCAACGGCCTGGCGAACGACGTGGGGACGCTGCTCGAGGAGTCCGGGCTCGCGGCCCTGGTGAGCCGGGCGCAGGCGGCGGTTGGCAGCGCGGTCGGGGCCGCCGAGATTGGACTGCGGCCTTCGCTCCTCGCCAGGGGCATCCAGTGGCTGGAGTCGGTGGCGGCGCACATAGGGGAATGGGCGGGGCGTGTCATCGACGCCGTCCGGAAGACTTTCACCGCGCCGTCCGAACCTCCGGCGCGGGAGATGCGTTGATCTGACAGCAGGCAGCTGGCAGCTGGCAGTAGGCAGTAGGCAGCAGGCAATAGACAGTAGGCCGGTGGCCGCACCGCTGGGCGCCGGACGCAAACCGCAGGCCGACACGAGGAACTTATGAACAACCACCCCGACGTCGTGATGGACCAGAACTACGACACATCTGCCAGCCAGCGGCCGGCCGAGCCCACCGCTCGCACGGCGCCGCAGGCCGGACGCCGCGACTTCTACGACGACCCGCGGCGCAAGTCCCCCGTGCTCGCGCTCGTGCTCTCGCTGATGCCGGGCGTCGGCCAGATCTACGTCGGCTACTATCACCAGGGCTTCACCAACGCGCTGGTGGTGGCGTCGATCGTCGCGCTGCTCAGCTCGAACATGCTGCGCGGGGCCGAGCCGCTGTTTGGCCTCTTCCTCGCCTTCTTCTGGTTCTTCAACGTCGTCGACGCCTGGCGGCGCGCGACGTTCTACAACAACGCGCTCGCGGGGATTGGGCCGGCGACGCTGCCCGAGGACTTCGCCGTCACGACCGGCCGCGGCACCCTCGCAGGGGGAGCGGCGCTCGTCCTCGTCGGGTTGATTGCGCTCTCGCACACCCTGTTCAACCTGCCGCTCGACTGGGTCGAGAAGTGGTGGCCGCTGGCGTTGATCGGGGTGGGAGCGTGGCTGATGTATCCCGCGATTGCTGCCAAGAAGAAAGACGACGCGGCGGCGTAGCGGGAAGCACGTAGTGGCTAGTGGCTAGTGGCTAGTGGCTCGTGGCTAGTGGCTGGTGGCTGGTGGCTGGTGGCTGGCGAGTCACGCTGCCCAGAGTGACGCACAAGCCACTAGCCACTGACGACCGTCACATCCCTTCGCCTCCCCTTCCCGGTTTCACGCCCGCCTTCTGCTCGCTCTTCACGTACTTGTCCAGCCAGGCGGCCGCCCGCCGCGCCCGCAGGTCGAGCAGCGTTTCGCGAGGGGCCGGCCCGGGGTTCTCGCGCGGGTATCCCTGAGGGCGGTCGCGATCTGCCTGCCGTCCTTGGTGAAGTCGAAGCCGCCCACCAGCGGTGCCAGCTCCGGCTTCGTCGTGGTCTGGCCCGGCTTGTTCGTGGCCAGGTCCGGCATGCAAGTCCGGCGGGACTACAATGAACGCATGACATCACGTGGAGCGCTCGCGGCCTGCATGACGACGGCGGCGATCGCTGCCTGCCTCTTCGTCGGCGCCCTCGACGCGCGCCAGGCGCCGCCCGCCGGCCAGGCACCGGCGCAGCAGCAGCCGCCGACCTTCCGCGCGGGGGTGAAGGTGGTTCGGGTGGACGTGACGGTGCTGGGCAACGGCGACAAGGGAGTGCCCGACCTGACCCCGGCCGACTTCGAGGTGTCCGAAGACGGCGTGCCGCAGAAGGTCGACACAGCCCAGTTCATCAGGCTCGACGGCCGGCCGAAACCGGGCGACGAGACCTCGCTCGAGATCCGTTCTCGGGATCACGCGCTGGCCGAGGCGGCGCGTGAAGACGTCCGGCTGTTCGTCATCTTCCTCGACGACTACCACATCGACAGGCTGCCGTCGATTACCGTGCCGCTCCGGCGCGAGCTCAGCGCCTTCATCACGCGCCTGCAGCCGACCGACCTCGTTGCGATCGTCGACCCGCTCACGCCGGCCAGCAACATCGAGTTCACCAGGTCGCAGGCCGACCTGCTGGACATCGTCCGGAACTTCGAAGGGCGCCAGGGCGAACTGTTCCCGATCAAGAACGCCGCCGAAGAGGCGCAGTTGAAGAGCGGCGACGCCGTCCGCCTGCGCGCGCAGGTGACGCTGTCGGCGCTCGAGTCGCTGTGCGTTCACCTGGGCGGGATCCGCGAGGGCCGGAAGACCGTGATCTTCATCTCGCAGGGTCCGCCGCTGATGTTGCCGGGCGGCGACCTCGACCTGGACATCAAGCAGGCCACCGACGCCGCCAACCGCGCGAACGTCACCATCGACACCGTGGACCCGCGCGGCCTGGGCGCCTACCTCCGCGCATCCGATTCGCTCTACCGCCTCGCGGACGACACCGGGGGCCGCACGATCGTGAACACCAACAACTTCGAACTCAGCCTCCGGCAGGCGGTGGAGGACGCGAGCTCCTACTACCTCATCGGCTACGCGCCCACCCGTTCGGAGGACGACGGGAAGTTCCACAAGATCTCGGTGAAAGTGAAACGGCCGGGCGTGCGCGTGATTCACCGGAGCGGTTACTGGGCGCCGAGCCGCAAGGAACTCGACGCGGCTGCCGAAGCGGCCAACAGGCCGCCGGTGCCCGGCGTGGCCGGCGCGATGAAGGCGCTCGCCCGAACGGAGCCGAGGGGCACCGTGCAGGGGTGGGTGGGGTTCTCGCGGGCTCCCGACGGCCGGACGCAGGCGATCGTCACGTGGGAGCCTTCCATCCCGCCGCCGCCGACACCCGTGGAACGGGTCGAGATGGAGATCGTGCCGGAGGGGGCAAAGGGGCCAATGGGTCCGCCGGTGGTGCTCGCGGCCGGCGCTCCCGGTCAGCCGCGGCCGAAGGCCACCCTGGTGCTGTCCCCCGGGGTGGTGCTGGCGCGGTTCACGGCGTTTGCGGCCGATGGCAGTGCGGTGGATCGCTGGGAGCAGCAGGTCACCATTCCGAACCTCGCCGCAGGCCCTGTCTCCCTCGCCACGACCCGCTTCTACGTCGCGTCCTCGCTGCCGGAAGTTCGCGCCATCCAAGCCGACCCCGACCCGGCGCCGCGCGCCGTGCGAACGTTCCGCCAGACCGACCGCGTGTTCGTGGACCTTCAGGTCTACATGGCCGCGGGCACCGCGTCGCTCGGGGTCGCGGCCGAACTGTTGAGCGCCGACGGGAAGGGCCTGCTGTCGTTTCCGGTCACCGCGTTGACGGGAGGCAAGGCGAGGATGGAAATCCCGGTGCGCGCCCTGGGCAAGGGCACCTATCTGCTGCGCGTCCGCGCCCGCGTCGGCGACGCGGAGACGGAGGACGTGACGGCGTTCAAGGTGACGCCTTGAAACGGCGAACGAACCCGCGGACCTGGACTGGAACTGGCCGGGGCGTCCTCGAGGAGTGTCTGAACGGTCGATCGCGGCTACGCGGTCTTCGCGACCTGCTCGCGCCGCTCCATCGCCTGGCGCGCCCGAAAAATCGAGCACCAGTCCTTGTGCTCCGCGATCGCCATGCCGCACTCGGGGCAGATGCGGACGCGGTTGACCGGCTGGGGTTCGCTGAATCCGAGTATCTTCTTCAGGAAGGTCATTGTCGGTCTCCGCTGTGCGCTCCGGTGCGCCGGGGAACGTCCGTTCGGGCTACCGGTAAAGACGGTTTCGAGCGCAGAATGGTTCCCTCGGCATGCCGCCCATCCTGCGGACCGACGGTCTCACGAAGGAATACGGCCAGATCCTGGCGCTCGACCACCTCTGCCTCGATGTCGACGAGGGCCAGGTGGTCGGGTTCCTCGGGCCCAACGGCGCCGGGAAGACCACCACCATCCGGCTCCTCCTCGACCTGATCCGGCCAACCTCGGGCGCGGCCGAAATCGGCGGGTTCGACTGCCACCGCCACAGCCTGCGGGTGCGGCGGTTGGTTGGCTACCTCCCGGGCGAGATGCCCGTCTACCCCGACATGTCGGCCGGCGCCTACCTGGCCTACCTGGGGAAGCTTGCGGCCGCCCCGCCGGACCCGGCGGTCGTCGAGCGCCTGCTCCGCCGGTTCGACGTGGGACCGGCCCAACTCGTGCGTCCGCTCCGCGATTTGTCGCACGGCACGAAGCGGAAGCTGGGGATCGTGCAGGCGCTGATGGGCGAGCCGCGGATCGCGATCCTCGACGAGCCGACGAGCGGCCTCGACCCGCTGATGATCGAGGCGTTCGCGGAAACGGTGAACGGCCTGAAGGGCGACGGGCGGACGTCCGTCTTCCTCTCGTCCCACGTCCTGTCCGAGGTCGCGAAGACCTGCGACCGCGTGGCCATCGTGCGCGACGGCCGGCTGATGGCGGTGAGAACGATCCACGAACTCGTGACCAGCCTGCCGCGCCGGGTGACGGTCACCTTCGCCGAAAAGGTGTCGGAGCTGTTTTTCGAATCGGTCGGGGGGAGGGCAGATTCTGCCACCTCGACGAACAGCTCGACAAACAGCTCCGACACCAATATGCGGGTCGTTTCCTGCGCGGATCGCGTCGTGCTCCTCGAGGTCGTCGGTCCGCTCGGACCCCTCGTCGAGCGGCTCGCCGGATGCGGCGTGGCCGACATCGACGTCCGCACGCCCTCACTGGAGGACTACGTGCTCGGGCTGTACCGGGGCGAAGCATGACGCGCACCTGCCTGCCCGCCCTGGTCGCACGGTCCCTGGCCCGCGGACGCCGGGCGTTTGGCGCGGCGTTGGTCATCCTCGCGATCTTCCAGGTGCTGCTGGTGGTCGTCGCGTCGTCGTTCCAGCAGACGCAATCGTTCACCTTGATGTCGGCGCTGCTGCCGATGGGCGTGCAGCAGGCGCTCGGCCCGGGCGCCATGATGCTGGCGTCGTTCGCGGGCATGGTGACCTTCGGCTACTTCCACCCGGTCATCGTCCTCGCGGTCCTGCTGCTCGCCGCCCACGCCGCCACGGAGCCGGCCGGCGAAGTGGAATGGGGGCTGTTCGACCTCGAACTGGCGAGGCCCGTGCGCCGGCGGACGATCGTGACGCGGAGCGCGCTCGTCTCCTTCGGGATGACGGCTGCCGTCGTGGCGACGATGGTCGGCGGGACGTTCGCGGGCCTCGCTGCGATGGCGCCTCCCGGGGCGCCGTGGCCGCTGCCGCAGCGGGTGTTCAGCCTCGCCGTCCACCTGCTGCTGCTGGCCTGGGTGTTCGCGGCGGCCGGATTGGCGGCCGGCGCGTGGGCGCGCCGCCGCGGCACGGCGTTCGGCGCCGTCGCCGTCGCCATCGTGTTCCTCGACCTGGTCAATTTCCTCGCCGACGCCTGGCCGCGCGCCGCCAGCCTGCGCCCGTGGACGCCCTTCCACTACTTCCCCGGCTTCGCCGTCGCCAACGGCGCCGCGCCCGTTGCCCGCGATCTCGGCACCCTTGCCGCCGTCGCGGCGGCGCTGATCGTCGTTGCCTACTGGCGATTCGAGCGGCGGGACCTGTGACCACGGTGGGGAAGAACGCTGTCAATGCACAATGCCGAATGCCGAATGCCGAATGCAAAATGCAAGATGCACAATGCACGATGCAGTAGGCAAGCGCGTTGGTGCCGGGCGTGGACGGCAAGGTGGACGCCTGCGTTGTTCGACAGGCTCACCACGATCATTTTCTTTCCTGGAGGTCCGATGTTCGCTCGCGCCGCACGCCGGGGTTTCCCAGTGCTCACGGTCGCCGTGACCCTCTTCTTCCAGACGACGCCTCGCGCTGCGGCGCAGACGTCCCCTGGGGCGGCGGCACGGCCGGCGCTGACGTCCGGCGACTACGCGCGCGCCGAGAAGTTCCTCTCCTATAACACGACGCCGCTCGTCCTGCACGGCCCGGTCAAACCCGCCTGGCTTCCCGGCAACGGCGATCGGTTCTGGTACAGGAACGCGGTCGACGGCGGCTTCGAGTTCGTGCTGGTGGACCCGGTGAAAGGCACGAAGGCGCCGGCGTTCGATCACGCCAGGGTGGCCAGCACGCTCTCGGTCGCGGCCGGAGGGCGCTACGACGGCCGGCACCTGCCGTTCACCGAGTTCGCCTACTCGGCAGACGGCCGCAGCTTCTCCTTTGCGTTCGCAGGCCGCGGGTTCAGCTGCGAGGTGAACGGCGGCTCGTGCACCGGCTCGACGTCCGCGGCTCGGGAGGAGCCTCCCGCGTCGTCGACGTCGCCAGACGGCAAGCAGGTGGCCTTCATCCGGCACGACAACCTGTGGGTGCGAGACATCGCGACCGGCGTGGAGAAGCGGCTCACCTCCGACGGCGCGCAGGATTTCGGCTACGCGACCGACAACGCGGGCTGGACCAGGAGCGACCGTCCCGTCCTGCTCTGGTCGCCCGATTCGCGGAAGATCGCCACGTTCCAGCAGGACCAGCGCTCGGTGGGCGAGATGTACCTCGTCGAAACGAAGGTCGGCCACCCGACGCTGCGCGCCTGGAAGTACCCGCTGCCCGGCGACGACGTCGTCACGATGATCGAACGAGTCGTGGTCCACCTGGACGGCCCGCGCGTCGTGCGGCTGAAGATGCCGCCGGATCAGCACCGCGGGACGGTGACCGACGACATCAAGGGCCCCGGCGGGGAGTGGGACGACGTGGAGTGGAGCGCGGATTCGAAGCAGGTGGCGTTCGTGTCGACGTCGCGCGACCACAAGGTCGAGCAGTTTCGCGTGGCCGACGCCGAGACCGGCGAAGTACGGGACGTGTTCGACGAGAAGGTCGCCACCTACTTCGAGTCGGGGATGGAGTCGGCGAACTGGCGGTTCCTTCCCGCAACCGGCGAGGTGATCTGGCTGTCCGAGCGCGACGACTGGGCGCGGCTCTACCTGTACGACCTGCGGACCGGCCGCGTGAAGAACGCCATCACCAGCGGAGACGGGAACGTCACCCAGGTCGTGCGCGTGGACGAGAGGGCGCGCCTGATCTACTTCGTCGGCGTCGGCCGCGAGAAGGGGCGGGATCCGTACTTCCGCCACCTCTACCGGGTCGGGTTCGACGGGAGGGGCCTCGCCCTGCTGACGCCGGAGGACGCGGACCACGACGTGGTCATGGCCCCGTCGGGCGCGTTCTTCGTGGACAACTTCTCACGCCCCGATCAGCCGTCGACGAGCGTGCTGCGGGCCGCGGACGGGCGAGAGGCGCTGGCGCTCGAGAAGGCCGACATCTCCAAGCTGGTGGCCGCCGGGTGGAAGCCGCCGATTCCCTTCACCGTGAAGGCGCGCGACGGTGTCACCGACCTCTACGGCCTGATGTTCCGGCCGACCGCCTTCGACCCGTCGACGAAGTACCCCATCATCGACAACATCTACCCGGGGCCGCAGACCGGCAGCGTCGGCAGCCGCAGCTTCTCGCCATCGCGTCGCGACGCGCAGGCGATCGCCGAGCTCGGCTTCGTGGTGGTGCAGATCGACGGTATGTGCACGCCGTGGCGATCCAAGTCGTTCCACGCGTCCTGTTACGGGAACATGGAAGACAACACGCTGCCCGACCAGGTGGCGGGCATGAAGCAGCTCGCGGCGCGCCACCCGTGGATCGACATCGACCGCGCGGGTATCTACGGCGCGTCGGGCGGAGGCTACGCGGCGGCCGCGGCCATGTTCCGGTACCCCGACTTCTTCAAGGTGGGCGTCTCGGTGTCGGGCAACCACGACAACCGCGGCTACGAGGACGACTGGGCGGAGAAGTGGGAGGGGCTGCTGAAGCCGAACCCCGACGGCACCTCCAACTACGACGGCCAGGCGAACCAGAACGCCGCGAAGAACCTGAAGGGGAAGCTGCTGCTCGCGCACGGGACGATGGACGACAACGTGCCGCCCTACAACACGCTGCTGGTGGTGGACGCCCTGATCAAGGCGAACAAGGACTTCGACCTCGTGCTGTTCCCGAACCGCGGGCACGGCCTCGGCGAGTCGTACATGATTCGGCGCCGGTGGGACTACTTCGTCCGGAACCTGCTGGGTGCCGAGCCGCCGAAGGAGTACGACATCGTCCAGCGGCCGGTGGGGGCGGGGTAGGACCGGCGACCCCCGACTGCGGTATTCTAGGTACGGGCAGCCCGGACACCACCATCGCGAGGAGATCATGGACGACGCCAGCCTGGCGGCTGCGAACAACGACGTCTACGCGAACCCTCCCGACGCGGACACGCTCGAGCTCGAGCCCGGCCACCCCGGCCTCGGCGACGAGGGCTACATCGCGCGCCGGCGCGACCTCTTCGCCGTCTGCCGCGCGGCCCGGCTCGCGAACGAGCCTCCGCCGCTGATCGACTACAGCGACGAGGAGCAGCGCATCTGGCGCGAGGTGACGCCGAAGCTCGACGAGCTCCACGTCAAGCACGCCAGCCAAATCTACCTGCAGGCGAAACGCGACCTGAAGATCAGCGAGCGCGAACTCCCGCAGCTCAGGCACCTGGACGCCCACCTGCGGCGGGAGAGCGGCATGCACCTGGTCCCCGCGGAAGGGCCGATCCCGTACCGCACCTTCTACCGGTACATCGCCGGGCGCGGCTTTCCCTGCACGCAGTTCATCCGTCACGGATCGAAGCCCGAGTTCACGCCCGAGCCCGACATGATCCACGACTGCCTCGGGCACGTCCCGCCCCTGCTGAACCCCGACTACGCGGCGCTCCTCACGCTGATCGGCCGCGCGGCCGTCGAGGTGGCCACCGGCGACCAGGTCCTCGCGCTCAAACGCCTCAGCTGGTTCTCGATCGAGTTCGGCCTCATCGACGAGGGCGGGGCGACGAAGGTGTTCGGCGCCGGCATCCTCTCGTCGATTGGCGAGATCCCGAACTCGCTGTTCTCGGCCAGTGTCGAGCGTCGGCCGTTCGTCACCAAAGAGGTGATCGACACCGACTACGACTCGTCGCGCATGCAGGACCTGCTCTTCGTGCTGCCGTCGCTGCCGTTCCTGCGGCGCGAGGTCGAGCAGCTCGTCGCGACGTTCGGGGTGACGGTCTGACCGCCGGCGGCGCAAACGGACGGGCGGGATCGCTCGACAGGCACGGCGGCTGTCCTGCGCCGCGCGGAGAGGTGAGTGCTGTACCGAACGCGCCTGCCCCGGTTAGGGCTTCGGGCGCACCGCGTCGCGCACCATCTCGGTCAGCGCCCGGTAGTCCACCTTGCCGCTCGGCATCTTCGGCAGGAACGGCAGGACGACGAACTGCCGCGGCAGGGCGATGCGCGGGAGACTCTCGGCCAACTTCGAGCTGACGGCCTTCTCCTCAACCCTCGCGGTGACGGCTGCCACGATCTTCGCGCCCTTCGCCGTGTCCGGCACCTCGACCACGCCGCACTCCACCGTTGCCGGGAGGTTTCGCTGCAGGACGTCCTCGACCTGCACCAGCGACACCATCTCGCCGCCGATCTTGAGGAAACGGCCCAGGCGGCCGACGTGCCACAGGTAGCCGTCCTCGTCGCGGTAGCCCATGTCGCCGGTGTCGTAGTACCCGTGGCGGCGCGAGAGCGTCGTGGCCTCGAAGTCGTCGAAATAGGCGGACATCACGCTGTCGCCCTTCGCGAGAATCCGGCCGATCTCGTTGACCCCGCACGGGTCACCCGTCTCGTGGTGCTCCATGCGCACCTCGACGTTCGGCAGCACCTTGCCGACGCTGCCCGGGCGATTGTGCGCGGGCGTGTTCACCGAGATCACGGGGCTCGTCTCGGTGGTCCCGTAGCCTTCGAGCAGCACCTGGCCGTGGCGCTCGAGGAATCCCGCCCGCAGCGACTCGGGGCACTTGTCGGCGCCGGTGATGAGCAGGCGGACGGTCGCGAAGTCCCCCGGATCCGACTTCTGCAGGTAGCCGGAGAGGAAGGCCGGCGTCCCCACCATCATCGTCACCGACTCTTCCCGCACGGCGGTGGTGATGGCGCGGAACTCCAGCGGGTTCGGGTGGGTCACCACCGTCATCGCGTTCGTCAGCGGCAGCCACAGCGTGACCGTGAGGCCGAAGACGTGGAAGAGCGGGAGGTTTCCGAGGATCGTGTCCTTCGGGCCGAACTCGAGCACCTGGTGCATCCCGTCGATGTTCGCCGCGATGTTCCGGTGCGTCAGGGGCACGGCCTTCGGCTCGCGCTCGCTGCCGCTCGTGAACAGGATCACGGCGTGGTCGTCGTCGCTCGCCTGGTGGACCTGCCGGCAGATGCGGTCGGCGGACATCGACGCGCGGAGGAAGCCGTTCAGCTTCGCCCACGCGGACACGCCCGCCGCCAGGTCCTCGATGAAGACCATGCCCTCCACCGTCGGGCACTTGATCTTCTCCAGCAGCGCGCGCGAGGTGACGATGGTCCGGAAGGCCAGCTTCCGCTGCGCCATCTCGCAGTTCTGCGCCGCGCCGGTGGAGTAGTTGATCATCACCGGCGTCCGGCCGCTCATCAGCGCGCCAATCACCGAGTAGATCGCGCCCGCCGAGGTCGGGATCATCACGCCGATCATCCCCGGCGCGTAGCGGCGGAACGCGCGCGAGAGGATGAGCGTCCGCAGCAGCGTGTCCCGATAGCTGACGCGCTGCCCGGTCGCCCGGTCGATGACGGCCAGCTTGCTCTCGTGGGATTTGGCGGTGCGGACGAACTGTTCGACGAGGGACACGGTGCCTCCGGCCCCGGAGGGAAGGGCCGGAGCGATTCTATCGCAGTCCCGCTCAGAACACCTTGTCGAACCACACGTCTTCGAGGACCGTCGCGGTCTTCGAGGTCGTCTTGCCGCCGGCGGTCACGACGATCGTGTACTCGCCCGGATCGGCCGCGAGGGTGCCGCCGAACGTCGGGATGGCCGGTTCGCTGCCGCCGCCGCGCACGCCGCCGCCTCCGCCGCGGCGGCCGGTCGGCGGGGCCGCCGGCACGCCCGGGATCGTCACGGCGTTCATCCGCAGATTCCACACCAGCCTGTTGATGCCGGCGGCGTTCGGCGCCTTCTTGTTCTCGGCCACCACGCGCGCGCCCTTCAGCACCTGCACGGTCACGTCGCCCGACGCCGGTGCCTTCAGGTAGTAGTCGATCGCCACCCCCACCGGCTGCGTCGGCATGTTGCCCTTCATGTCGTTCCACGTCCGTCCGCCGTCGATCGACACGTACAGGCCCCACTCCACGCCGACGAACAGGAGGTTCGGGTTCCTGGGATCCTCGCGGATCACGTTCACCGTCTTCGCCGGCAGGTTGTGGACGATCGACGTCCACGTCTGGCCGTAGTCGGTCGTCTTGTAGACGTACGCCTTGAAGTCGTCGTTGCGAAGGCCCGTGTAGGTCACGTACGCGGTTCCCGGGAAGTGATGCGACGCCTCCACGCGGCTCACCCACACGCCCGGGTTTCCCTCGATGTTGTCGTTCAGCTTCGTCCAGCCCTTCTCGCCGCCGCGCCCGCCGTCCTTCGTCACCCACACGTTCCCGTCGTCGGTGCCGACCCAGATCAGGTCGCGCACGATCGGCGACTCGGACACGGCCGAGATGGTGCAGTACTGGATGTTCCCGTCGCCGCCCTTGCCGTCGACGGTGAGCTTCGACTTGTCGTTCGTCGTCAGGTCGGGGCTGATGAACTCCCAGCTGTCGCCGCGCGTCGTGGATTTCATGAGGCGGTTGGCGGCAAGGTAGACCACGTCGGGGTCGTGCTGCGACGCGACGATCGGCGCCGTCCAGTTGTACCGCAGCGACTGGTCGCGGTTGGCGATGCCCTTCGACTCGCCGGTGTAGAGATCCGTCCGCACGATCGAGCCGAACTGCGACTCGTTGTACAGGTAACGGTTGGTCAGATCGACGACGTTGAACATGCCGTCGCCGCCGCCCACCTTCTGCCAGTCCTCGAACACGATCGGGCGGCCGCCGCGCTTGCTGCTCGGCCCGCGCACCGACCCGTTGTCCTGCAGCCCGACGTAGACGTTGTACGGCACCTGCGCGTCGAGGCCGACCGCGTAGACCTGCGCCAGCGGGAGTTCGTCCGGGCGATGCCAGTTCTTCCCGCCGTCGTAGGTGATCCCCATCCCATGGTCGTAGCCGAGGATCATGTGCTTCGAATTCCGGGGATCGATCCACATCGCGTGGTTGTCGCCGTCGAACTGGAACGCTTCGGCCCACGTCCTGCCGCCGTCCTTCGTCTCGAGGACGCCGACGCTGAGGACGTAGGCGTGGTTCACGTCGGCCGGGTCAACCCGAACGTCCATGTAGTAATAGCCCGGTCCGCCGCCCACCGGGTTCTTCTCGTTCACCTTCTTCCAGGTCCTGCCGCCGTCATCCGTCCGGTACACCTCTTCGCCGATCATGCCGGCGCTCGACTTGCCCTCGCGCAGTTCCCTGAGCCGGTCGGCGTCGGACATCTTCTCCTTGTTGGCGTTCTCGATGTTGGCGTAGAGCACCAGCGGGTTCTTCAGGCTCAGGTCGAGGCTGATGCGGCCGATCAGCCCGCCCGGCAGCCCCGTCGTCAGCTTCGTCCAGGCCCTGCCCGCGTCGGTCGTCTTGTAGATCGCGCTGCCAGGTCCGCCGAGGTTGAACGTCCAGGGCTTCCGTTCCTTGTCGTACGTCGCGGCGTACAGCGTCGCCGGCCTCACCGGGTCCATCACGATGTCGGCGGCCCCGATGGTCTTGCCGTCGGCCTTGACGTCGAGGGACTCTGGCCATTGTTCACCGACTTCCACAGCCCGCCCGACCCGGTCGCCGCGTAGATGGTCCAGGGTTCCAGTTCGGGCACGGCGACGTCGACAATGCGGCCGCTCTGCTGCGTCGGGCCGATCGCCCGGAACTTGAAGGCCTCGAGGACCTCAGGTGACAGGGCCTGCGCCGCCAGGTCGCCCGCGAACACGATGACCGTCAGGGCGGCGACGGCACAGATGCCGAGGGCCCGGATGACACGACGCGCCGTTCTCATGCGACCGCTCCTGAGCAGGGGTTGGAGGCCGACGGTTGGACCCGACGAGGGCAGGCAAACATACCGTCGCGGCCATCCGGCGTCAAGCTACGGCCGAGCTCTGTCTGCTTACGCTACAAAGAAGACAACTGAGCGTAACGACCTCATGCGTCGGATGTTGGCAGGAAAGTGGCCGTGGCGTCCGGAACGGCCTGGAACGGGACTGGTTCTGCTTTTGCAGTGGGCCGGGGCCTTGGTGCGCCGGGCGACTGCCACGGGTTCGCCCGTCAGCCGCCGAAGGCCAAGTCCGACAGGATGGGTCCGACCGGTTCGGGGGAGCACGTGCAGGGTTCGGTTTCGACACGCAATCATCGGAATAGGGAATCCGCGGCCGAGGGCCTGCTGTCGGTGCTCGTGGACCTGTCGTTCGCCCGGAATCTCCAGCAGCTGATGGAAACCGCGCGGGGAGCGGTGCGTCGCCTGACGGCCGCCGACGGGGTGACGTTCGTGCTGCGCCAGGGCGACTACTGCTTCTACGCCGACGAGGATGCGATTGCGCCCTTGTGGAAGGGGCGCAAGTTCCCCATCGAGCACTGTGTGTCGGGCTGGGTGATGATCAACCGGGAGACGGCCCTCATCCCGGACATCTACGACGACCCGCGTGTTCCGGCCGACTACTACCGCCCGACCTTCGTCCGCAGCCTGCTGATGGTGCCGGTGCGCACCGACGACCCCGTGGCGGCCATCGGCGTCTACTGGGCAACCCCGCACGCCGCCACCGCGGCGGAACAGGACCTGGTGCAGGCCGTGGCGAATGGCACCGCGCTGGCCATGGAGAACGCGAAGCTGGTGAAGGATCTCGAGGACGCCGCCGAACGGGAACGCAGCGCCAGGCTGGTGGCCGAGCGCGCCAACCGCCTTACCGACCAGTTCCTGGCGACCGTGTCGCACGAACTCCGGACGCCGTTGAACGTCATCCACGGCTGGCTCTGGCAGCTGCAGCAGCCCGGCATGCCGCCAGACATGGCGCGCCATGCCCTCTCCGTGGTGGCACGGAACGCGGCCATCCAGGCGCGCCTGGTCGAGGACCTGCTGGATGCCTCCCGGGCGATGTCGGGCAGCATTCGGCTCTGCTGCGAACCGGTGGACCTGAACGGGCTCTGCAGGTCGGCGGTCGAGAACGAGCGGCCGGCGGCCCTGGAGAAGGGCATCGGGCTGAAGCTGGAGACACCCGTGGAGCCGCTGGCGGTTCGCGGCGACCCCGAGCGGCTGCGGCAGATCCTGCGCAATCTCCTCGACAATTCGATCAAGTTCACCCCACCCGCCGGCGAGGTCGTCGTCAGGGTGGCGCGCGTCGCCGACGACCGGGCGAGGCTCACGGTGACGGATACCGGTGTCGGGATTCATCCCGCCGCGCTCCGCCGGGTGTTCGATCGCTTCTTCCAGGAGGACGGAAGCGCCACGCGGAAGGCGGGCGGGTTGGGCCTGGGGCTCACGCTCGTCCGCGAACTGGTCCGCCTGCACGGAGGCACAGTGACCGTGGACAGCCCGGGCGAGAACCGGGGCACGACGATTACGATCGATCTGCCGGCGTTGTCACCGACCGGGGCGCACGCGGAGCGCGTCAGTGCAACCGGCCTGGGGCCCAACAGGGGCCGGCGGCGCGTTGGAACTGGTGCGGAGTCGAGCGGTGGAAGACGCGTTGGTTCGAATGTTGCACGCTGACGGAGAGGGTCCGGTTCGCCAACTACGCGTCGATACCGCGCGGATTCCTATGTCTCCTACCTTGCTCATCGTGGACGACTACGCCGACGCGTTGGAACTGCTCGACATCACGCTCACCCTTGCGGGCTATCGAACAATTCGCGCCAGCAACGGCGTCGAGGCGGTCGAGATGGCAAGAACGCACCGGCCGGGGGCCATCATCATGGACCTGTTCCTCCCCCAACTCGACGGTTCGGAAGCGGCGCGCGCCGTGCGCGAGATTCCCGGCCTCGAGGACATCCCGATCATCGGCTACACCGCCCGGTGCGGCAGCCTCGAGGATGAGGGGGCGCTGTTCGACCGCGTGCTTCGCAAGCCATGCGCACCTGACCTGCTGCTCGAAGCCGTGTCCGACCTGCTCGGTCGCGGTTGCCCTGCAAACTAGTCTCTGTGCCTCGACGGCTCGTGGCCCCGCTCGGTGAAGCCGACCGGGGACCCGGGTCATCCGCGGGCGCGAAGGTGTAGCGGCCGGCGCTTGACCCGTCCTCCCCACTCCCGGTAGATTGCCTGTCTCGGCTTGCGGCTCGCGATTTGCGACTTGCGGCACTGTCATGCGAGACAGGCCGCCAGCCGCAGGCCGCGAGTCGCCGGCCGGAGACCGCCCCCATTCGCTCCCTTCATCCCGTTCCCAGCCGAGAGGCACCGCCATGTCCAGACGGATCACACTGTTCCTCGTTGCCCTGACCCTGCTCGTGTCGCCCGCGTGGGCGCAGTCCGCACCCGCCGCCACGAAGGCGCCTGCCGCACGGCCCTCCGCCGTCCAGGCCGCCGCCCCCGCGGTCGGCGACAACCCGCTGCTCCGGGAATGGAAGACCCCGTTCCAGCTGCCGCCATTCGATCTCATCGAGCCCGAGCACTTCCTGCCGGCCATCAAGGCAGGCATCGCGCAGAACCGCAAGGAAATCGACGCCGTCGTCAACAACCCGCAGCCGCCCACGTTCGCGAACACGATCGAGGCGTTGGAGAACGCCGGAGAGCTGTTGTCGAAGGTCCAGGGCGCGTTCGGCGGGCTCACGTCGGCCGAAACGAATCCCCAGCTGCAGGCGGTGAACCGCGAGGTGACGCCGCTGCTTTCCGCGCTCCGCGACGAGGTGAGGCTGAACGACAAGCTGTTCGCGCGGGTCAAGGCGGTCTACGACAAGCGGGACGCGCTGAAGCTCACGCCGATTCAGGTCAGGCTGGTCGAGGAGGTCTACAAGGGCTACGTGCGCGCGGGCGCGAACCTCGACCCCGCGAAGAAGGAGCAGCTCAAGAAGATCAACGCCGAGCTGTCGATGCTGACGCTCAAGTTCGGCGACAACCAGCTGCACGACACCAACGCGTACAGGCTGGTGATCGAGAAGGCGGACGACCTGAAGGGGCTGCCGCCGTCCGTGGTCGCCACGGCCGCCGACGCGGGCAAAGCCGCCGGGGTGGCCGGCAAGTGGGTCTTCACGCTGCAGGCGCCCAGCATCTGGCCCTTCCTGCAGTACGCCGACAATCGGGAGCTGCGTCGGCAGATCCTCGACGCCTACACGACGCGCGGGAACCACGGCGACGAGTGGGACAACAAGAAGGTGCTGACGCGCATGGCGGCGCTGCGCGTCGAGCGCGCGCAGCTCATGGGCTACAAGACGTACGCCGATTACGTCCTCGAAGAGAACATGGCCAAGACGCCGGCCGGCGTCTACAACCTGCTGAACCAGCTGTGGGCGCCGGCGCGGCAGGTGGCGCTGAAGGAAGCGGCCGACATGCAGGCGATGATCGACAAGGAAGGCGCCCGCTTCACGCTCGAGGCGGGCGACTGGCGCTACTACACCGAGAAGGTGAAGAAGGCGCGCTTCGATCTCGACGAGCAGATGCTGCGGCCGTACTTCGAGCTCGACAACGTGGTGCAGGGCGCGTTCGCGGTGGCGAACAAGCTGTACGGCATCACGTTCACGAAGCTGTCCAACGTGCCGGTCTACCACCCCGAGGTCACCGCGTACGAGGTGAAGGACGCGAACGGCGAGCACCTGGCGGTCTTCCTGACCGACTACCACCCGCGGCCCGGCAAGCGCACCGGCGCGTGGACGGGCAGGCTGCGCGGCGGCTACGTGCGCAACGGCAAGGCGGTGCGGCCCATCGTGACCAACGTGTGCAACTTCACGCGCCCGTCCGGCAACGAGCCGGCGCTGTTGACGCTCGAGGAGGTCAACACGCTGTTCCACGAGTTCGGCCACGCGCTGGCGGGGTTCCTCGGCAAGGTGCCGTACCCGACGGTGGCCGGGTTCCCGCGCGACTTCGTCGAGGTGCCGTCGCAAATCATGGAGAACTGGGCGTTCGAGCCCGAGGTGCTGAAGCTGTACGCCAAGCACTACCAGACGGGCGAAGTGATCCCCGCGGCGCTGGTGGACAAGATCGACAAGTCGGCGCAGTTCAACCAGGGCTTCATCACCGTCGAGTACCTCGCGGCGGCGATCCTCGACATGGACTGGCACACGCTGACCACGACGGCCGAGCAGGATGCCAACGCGTTCGAGAAGGCGTCCATGGACAAGATCCAGCTGCTGCCGCAGATCCCGCCGCGCTATCGCAGCCCGTACTACACGCACGTGTTCTCGGGCGGCTACTCGGCCGGCTACTACGCGTACATCTGGAGCGAGGTCTACGACAAGGACGCGTTCCAGGCGTTCAAGGAAAAGGGCAACCTGTTCGATCCGGCCACCGCGAAGGCGTTCCGCAAGCTGCTCGAGCAGGGCGGCACGGTCGATGCCATGGCCGCTTACAGGACGTTCCGCGGCAAGGACGCGAGCGTCGAGCCGCTCTTGAAGGCGCGGGGATTGAAGTAACGCAGACGGCCTGCGAGGGCAACTGGGCAACTGGGCAACTGGGTAACTGGGCAACTGGGTAACTGGGTAACTGGGCAACTGGCTAACTGCGTAACTGGGCAACTGAGAACCGAGCAACTCGCGCGGAGGTGCCAGTCGTTCAGATGTGCAGATGCGCAGTTGCCCAGCTGCCGAGTTCCGCAGCTACGGCTTCGCCACCAACTCGACCCGGCGGTTCTTCGCGCGGCCGGCGTCGGTGCGATTCTCGGCCACCGGCGCGTAGGGGCCGGCGCCGTGCGCAGACAATCGCGCGGGCGGAATGCCCATCCCCGCCAGCGCCTTGACGACCGCCGCGGCCCGCGCCTGCGACAGCGTGACGTTGGAGTCCTCGACGCCCGTGTTGTCCGTGTGGCCGACGACCCACACCTTCAGCGCCGGGTCGGCCTGCAGCAGCTTCACCACTTCTTTCAGCGCCGCGTCCGACTCGGGCTTGATCTCCGCCTTCGCCGTGTCGAAGAAGATCCCCGGCACCTCGACGTGGCCGCTCTCGGCCAGGCCCGCCTTGAACGCCGCCGCGTCGGCAACGACCTTCTGTTCCATCGCCTGGCGTTCCATGATCTTGAGCGTGTACTCGTACCCGTTGGGCACCGGGCTGACCTCGACCCAGGTCTCCTTGCCGTCCTTGGCGATCAGGATCGTCGTCCGGTAGTTGTCCTCGTGCAGGACCTTGCCCCCGAGCTTGGCGGCCGCCGCCTGGTAGTTGCGCATGATCTCGATGTTGCTGGGCGTCTTCGCCGCCGCCTTGTCGAGAATGTACTTGTAGGTGACGACATGGCCTTCGATCGGCTTGCGCTCGCGGACCTTGTTGGTCGTGACGTTGAACTCGTAGCGGTCGAACGACCTCTCGACGACGGCCGCCGGGCTGACGAGGAAGAAACCGGGCATCCGCGTGAAGAGCGTGGTGTCCTTCGCGCCGGCGAAGTCCTTCAGCGGCTTCTGCTGCGCCAGCGCTGCCGCGGCGGCCAACACGATTGCGAGCACCAGCACCGAACGGGTCGTACGCATGAGACCTCCTGGACACGGGGGCAGGACGGCTGAGATGCTACCACTCTCCCCTGACAGCCGTCAGCAGGCCGCCGATCGCGGATGCGCAGCTGGCGGCGAATTCGACGAACGCAGGCTCGGGCTGCGCTATCCTGAGCCTGCGCATGTCCGATCCCGTCTACCAGGCGACGTTGCTGGCGTCGGCCTACGAGGCCATCGACCGTCTGCCCGTGATCGTGCTGCTGGACCAGGTGCGGAGCCTGTACAACGTCGGCTCGTTCTTCCGAACGTCGGACGCCGTGCGGGTCACCAGGCTGCTGCTCGGTGGGATCACGGCCACGCCGCCGAACACGCGGATCGCGAAGACGGCGCTCGGAGCCGAGCGGTCGGTGCCGTGGGAGAAGGTTCACGACCCGCTCGCCGCGCTCGACCGGCTCCGCGAGGCGGGCTGGGAGTTGGCGGCGGTCGAGACCTCCCTTCAGGCGGTCGACCTGTTCGACTGGCAGCCCCCGTTCCCGGTGTGCATCGTCTTCGGCCACGAAGTGGACGGGGTCGCCCCGGCGTTGCTCGCGCGGTGCGACACGCACGTGCGCATCCCGACGCTCGGCGCGAAGCAGTCGCTGAACGTCGCGACCGCGGGCGGCGTGGTGTTGTACGAGTTGCTGCGGAAGTACAGGCAGCGTGTCGGCAGACGGTAGCGGAGCCGCCAGCTGGCGGCGGACCCACGACGCTCCAGGCGGGGCGGGATGTGGAGTCACAGCGCGGTCCGCTGCCCGGTTTGGCGTCCGTGAACCGCCGGGGGCAGACAGCTGCCAGGATGGACCCGTGAGCCAATACACACTCGACGAGCGCGGCGTCATCGGCCCGTGCCCGCACTGCGGCCAGCAGAATCGCGTGGGGTTCGATCATATCGGCGGCACGGCCCGCTGCGGCAGGTGCAAGAACGAGATCCGCCCGCCGTCGACCCCGGTCGAGGTGCCCTCGGTCGTCGCGTTCGACGCCGTCACGCACCATTCGGCCGTCCCGGTGGTGGTGGACTACTGGGCGTCGTGGTGCGGGCCCTGCCGCATGGTCGCGCCCGAGCTCGAGAAGATCGCGCTGCAGCACGCCGGCGAGTTCCTCGTCGTGAAGGTGGACACCGAGGCGCTCGGCGAACTCGCCACGAGGTATCGCATCCAGTCGATTCCCATGCTGGCCGTCTTCTATCGTGGACACGAGAAGGCGCGGACGGTGGGGGCCAGGCCCGCCCGCGACATCCTCGCGTTCATTCAGAACGCCATCGCCGCCGGGCCGTGAGCAGGCTCGCGGCCTGCGAAGCCGACGACCGGGGCGATCCCGGCCTCGGTGAGGGAGGTGCTCGACTACGCGGAGGCGAAGACGATCAAGCTCCTCCCCTACGTGTACCCGGTGCTCGCGTTCTCGCAGAACCCGGCCTGGCTGACCTCGCGCTGCGGCGGCTCGCCTCGGACGGGCGCCAACCTCGGGCTCGGACAGGATGAATGATCCCGGGCCACCCGGCGTGCTCGGGCCGCGCGACGTACTCCGCGCGGCTTCCGCCGCTCCCGTCCTTCCGGAATGCAGGCCGCAGCCCCGCGGCGTTCTCCGCCCCGCACACGTAGCAGCCCGAGTACCCTTCGCCCGCTCGGTCAGACACGGCTTCCCTCCACTCGCCCGCCCTTCCCCCGATGCAGGCCGCCAGCCGCCAGCTGTCAGCCGCAGGTCGCAAGCCGCGAGCCGCAAGCCGCAGGATTCTACCCTCCTTCGCCAGAGCGAGGAGGGCCCCCCGTCGCCGTGGCTGCGGCGGACAGGCCCGCCCGTCGGAAGTGCGACGAGGGACCGTGTGTGTCGCCTCGGCGACGCGAGGCAAGCCCACCGGGCTGTGGTACAGTGCCGGCAATGCGGCCCGCGTTCATCATCAACCCAATCGCCGGCGGGCGCCGCAGGTCGCTGCCGCCTTCCGACCGCGTGGACCTGGTCCGAAGCACCCTCGCCCGTCTCGGCGTGTCCGGAGACGTCCACCTGACGCAGGCGCCCGGCCACGGCACGGAGCTGGCGCGCGCGGCGGTCGCGGCCGGGTGCTCGCCGATCGTGGCGTGGGGCGGCGACGGCACGATCAACGAGGTGGCGTCGCAGTTGCTCGACACCCGGGCGGCGCTCGGCATCGTTCGATCCGGTTCCGGAAACGGGCTGGCCCGCGAACTGGGCATTCCGGCCGCGGCCGACCGCGCCGTCGAGATCGCGCTCGGGCAGCGGGAGCGCGTCGTGGATGTCGGCGAGATCGACGGACGCCCGTTCCTGAACGTGGCCGGCATCGGTTTCGACGCCATGATGGCGTGCGAGTTCAATCGCCTCGGCGGCCGGCGCGGGCCCGTTCGCTACACGGCCGAGGTCCTGCGCTCGGTCTTCGCCTACGAGGCGGTCTCCTACGTCATCGAGGCAGACGGCCGGCGCATCGAGGTGGACGCGCTCCTCGTCGCCATCGCCAACCTCGCCCAGTACCGGCGTGAACGCGGTCATCGCCCCGCTCGCCAGACCCGACGACGGTCTGCTGGACGTGGTCGTGATCGAACAGCGGGGCGCTCTCGGCCGGCTCGGCCTGGCCACGCGCGCCTTCGACCGGACGATTCACCAGGCGCCCGGCGTGACCATCCTGCGCGCGCAGGCCGTCACCGTGCGCGCGTCTGCGCCGATCTCTTTCCACGTGGATGGCGAACCGCAACAGGGTGGGACGACGGTCGCGGCTCGAATCCATCCCGCCGCGCTGATCGTGAAGGTGCCGTAAGTCCAAGGAGCGCACGTGCCAGAGCCAACGACGCCATCCTCGCTGCGCGTGGATCGCTTCATGCGGCTGCCGAGACGAACCGGGGAAGTGTGGCAGGGCTGCGGTGTGCTCCTGCCTTTCTTCGCCCCGGACGCGGACACCGGGGAGCCGGTTCGCCAGGCGGCGATTGCCTGGGCCAACCTCGCGACGGACGACGTGCTCCTGGTGAGCGCCACCTCCGCCGAGGCGAAGGACCCCGCGAGCATCATGGAAGCGTTCCTCGACTTCGGGTTGAAGGCCCGGAAGGTGCGCGAGGGTCGACCGGCTCGGATCGAGGTGCGCGACGAGGCGCTCGGCGCGTTCATCAAGGACGTCCTCGGCGACCGCGAGCTGGAAGTCGCCGTGCTGCCGACGCTCTCGCGGATCGACGAGGAAGTCGATCGACTGGTCCGCAGCGAGACCGACGACGTGACGATGCCCGGGGTCCTTGCCGCGCCCGGTGTGGACGAGAACCGCCTCGGGGCGTTTGCCGACGCCGCCAGCCGATGCCACGCCCGGCAGATCTGGCACGACATCGGTCCAGACGACCTGGTGCTGGTCGAACTCCCGGCGCCGCCCGAGGGAATGGCCGGGTTCGCAGCCGACGCCGGGGGCGGCGAGCCGAGGTTCGACTTCTACACGAGCCGACAGGAATTCGACCGGCTTCGCGGCGACGAAGAGGACGACGATGGCGCGGGCCCCGACAACGACCCCTCCGGTTGGCGCGCGGAATTCGTCCGGCTGCACGAACTGCCCGTTCCCGACGTGGCTCCGTGGGCGGACCTCGGCCTGAGGGTTGCCGGCCCGGACGCATACCCGGTCGTTGCGAAGCTCGTGGGCGACGGCGAATTCGTCCGGCCTGACGCCGCGCGACTGGCGTTTCTCGAAGGGCTGTTTCGCGCGCTGGCCGGGACGACCGAAGAGGAGATCGACTCGGGCCGCTGGCGTCGCGCCGTCCAGACGGCCGACGGCGAGGTGACCTATCAGCTCGCGATCCCGTCGCTGCTCGACGAACCTGAGGCAGGGAAGCCGGGGCGCGACGAAGCGGAAGAGGCCGGGGCGCGCCTCTCACGCTTCCTCGAGGAAGGGCAGTTCGAGACGATCGATGACGCGATTGCCGAGCTGGAACGAGGGGGACGCGGCAGGCTCGAGCACCCGGCGCCGACCAACGACGAAGAGCGGGCGCAGGAACTGGTCTATCGGTCGGTCCTGGCTTCCGGGCGGCGTCGGACGCAGCTGCTCCGCCACGCCGTCGCAGTGTCGCCCGACTGCTACCAGGCCTACCTTTACCTCGCCGAGCACGCCACGCAGCCGCGCCAGTCGCTCGACCTGTTCGAGCGCGGCCGCGCCGCCGCCGAACGGACGCTTGGCCGGGAGCGGCTGGACGAGTTGAAGGGGCGGTGCTGGGAGGACCGGCAGGCGCGCTCTTACCTTCGGCTCCGGCTCGGCCTGGCCCTGGCGCTGCGGTCGGCAGGCCGCCGGGAGGAGGCGGCCGCCGAACTGCGAGAGGTGATTGCGCTCGACGGGCCCGACCGGAGCGGTGGGCGCGACTACCTGCTCGCGCTGCTGCTCGCACTCGGCAGGGACGACGAAGCGGCGCAGCTGCTCGACCGGTTCGTCGACGGCGGCGCCGCGTGGATGTACGGCTCGGCCCTGCTGGCGTTCCGGCGCGGGTCCCTGCGAGTTGCGAGCGGGCGGTTGGCCGACGCTTACGCGGCGAGCCCGTTCAGCGGCAAGGTGCTGCTGGTGGAGACGCTGGGCCCGAATCGGGCCGCGGACATTTCTCCGGTGGACGCCGACGTGTCGCACGAGGAGAGCGACGAGGCAGACGAGTGCCTGGACCTGCTGGAGGAGCCCTGGCTCCGCACGCCAGGCGCCCTCGACTGGATGGCCAGGGAGTTGACGCGGCTGCAGCGGCGGCGCGAGCGGCGAGCGAGAGCGAGGCACCGGGGCCGCCGGTGACCGGCCCGCCCGCCTCGGTGGGCTATACTCGCTCTATGACGAATCGTGGGATTCCTCCCGATCCCGACGGGCGATCCGTCCCGCCGGTTCCGGCGGCGGCAGGTGCGCCGCTCGACTTCATCCGCGACATCATCAGCCGCGATCTCCAGTCGGGCAAGCACACGACGGTCGCCACGCGGTTTCCTCCCGAACCGAACGGCTACCTGCACATCGGGCACGCCAAGTCGATCTGCCTGAACTTCGGCGTGGCGAACGAGTTCGGCGGCACCTGCAATCTCCGTTTCGACGACACCAACCCGGCCAAGGAAGACGTCGAATACGTCGACTCGATCATCGACAGTGTCCGCTGGCTCGGCTTCGACTGGGGCGACCGCCTCTACTACGCGTCCGACTACTTCGAACGGATCTACCAGTACACGGTCGGCCTCATCCGCGACGGCAAGGCGTACGTGGACGAACTGACCGCGGACGAGATCCGCGAGTATCGGGGCACCCTGACCTCGCCCGGCAGGGAAAGCCCCTGGCGGAACAGGCCGGTGGAGGAGAACCTCGACCTGTTCGAGCGGATGCGGAAGGGCGAGTTCGACGACGGCACGAAGGTGCTGCGCGCGAAGATCGACATGGCGTCGCCCAACGTGAACCTGCGCGACCCGGTCATCTACCGCATCCGTCACGCCACCCATCACCGGACGGGCGACGCGTGGTGCATCTACCCGATGTACGACTACACGCACGCCATTTCGGACGCGATCGAGCACATCACGCACTCGCTCTGCACGCTGGAGTTCGAGGACCACCGGCCGCTCTACGACTGGACGGTCGACAACCTGCCGGTGCCCAGCAGGCCGCGTCAGATCGAATTCGCGCGCCTGAACCTCACCTACACGGTGATGAGCAAGCGCAAGCTGCTGCAGTTGGTGCAGGAGGGCCTGGTGTCGGGCTGGGACGACCCCCGCATGCCGACCATCGTCGGCCTCCGCCGCCGCGGCTACACGCCGGAATCGCTGCGCGAGTTCGCCGCGCGCATCGGGGTCGCCAAGCGCGAGAACATGGTGGACGTCGCGCTGCTGGAGGACGCGGTTCGCGACGACCTGAACCGCCGCGCGCCGCGCGCGATGGCCGTGCTGCGGCCGCTGCGCGTCGTCATCGAGAACTACCCCGAGAACCGGGAGGAGGCCATCGAGATCCCGGCCAACCCCGAGGACCCGTCGATGGGCGTCCGGTCCGTCCCGTTCTCCAGGGTGCTCTACATCGAACAGGACGACTTCCGCGAAGTGCCGCCGCCGAAGTACTTCCGGCTGTCGCCCGGCCGCGAGGTTCGGCTCAGGGGCACGTACTTCCTGAGGTGCGAGCGCGCGGTGAAGGACGAGCGGGGAGAGGTCGTCGAACTCCGTTGCACGTACAATCCGGCGACGCGCGGCGGATCGTCGCCGGACGGCCGCAAGGTGAAGGCGACGATTCACTGGGTGTCGGCGCCGCACGCGCTCGACGCCGAGGTGCGGCTGTACGACCGGCTGTTCACGGTGCCCGACCTCCACGACGCGGAAGAGGGGCGCGACTGGAAGTCGTACCTGAATCCACATTCGCTCGAGGCGTTGCGGGGGTGCAGGGTGGAGCCCGGCCTGGCCGGCGCGGCGCACCTGGCGACGTTCCAGTTCGAGCGGCTCGGCTACTTCTGCGTCGATCCCGACACGGTGCCCGGCCGCCTGGTGTTCAATCGCACCGTGCCGCTTCGCGACACCTGGGCGCGGATTGCGTCGAAGTAGGCTGGCGGCAGCCGGCCGGCACGTGACCGGGTTCAGGGTGGCGCGGGCCGCCGGGCCCGATCGGCGAGGGTTCATGAACCAGGAGCAGCAGGACAAGCGGGACATCGTCGCGCAGTGGTCGTTCGACACCAGGCCCATCCTCGGCCGCTTCCACATCTGGCTGGACGATGTGGAGATCGAGTGGACGAGGGGCGAGCCCGCCAGGGAGTTCACGCGGGACCTGTCCTTTCTCGACGGGCGGATGGAGCGGCTGTTCGCGATGACCGGCGCGGTGACGGCGCTCGGCACCCAGGTGTTCGGGCGTCCCGGCGCCGGGGCTCGCCTGGACAAGGTTGGCCTCAACCAGGTGAAGAAGGACGCGGACGCGATCTCGGCCTACGCGATGAGCGAGAGCCTCTGGTACCTCTCGCGGCAGCTTCCCGAGAACCACGCCGTCATGGTGTGCCTCGGCGAAGGGCTGATGCCGAAGGCGGGCGAGACACCGGAAATGGGGTCGAACCCCCAGATAGGGTTCGGCCGCGTGTACGCCCGGCCCGGGGTCGCGCGGTGGCTCGACCAGCGCGTGGTCCGCCTGCTGAACGATCCGGCGTACGGGTGGGACGGGTTCTACGGCGAGATCAAGTCGTCGGGCATCACCGTCTGGGGCGCCGCCATCGACACGCTCGAGAACACCTCCAGGTTCGCGAAGGGAAGCCCCAGCGGGCCGATGACGGTCCTGCACCTGTTCAACCAGCCGCTGCACGTCGCCCGGCCGTACGAGGGCTACGTGGGCATGGTCGCGATGCCGCGCGACATCGTGCAGACGGCCGCCGAGCAGGCCGTCCTGATCAACTTCCGCACGCCGCGCGGGCGCATGGTCGAGGCCATCGAGCGGACCTATCCCGGGATTCGCCGCGATCACATCCACGTCTGGACGCTGGGGGGGAAGAGCCGCGCGCCGCGGATCGCGAAGCTCTGGAAGGCGTGGCAGGCCCACGGCGTGCACGTCGTGGAGGACGGCTGGACGCTGCCGAGCGGCATCGCGGCCTTCACCGAGTCGGGCACGTACGCGCCCACGTTCCGCGTCGGCACCTGGAAGGACGACGCGGGCGACCGGCACCTGTTCCTGATCGACGGCTACGCGGCGTCGGCGGAGGCCGTGCAGTGCGCGACGCTCGGGCCGATGCTCGGCCTCGACGTCTCGATGGTGCCGTTCACGTCGCGCTTCGACCTGCCCTACGAGAAGGAGCAGGACGTCATGCGCCTCGATCCGGATGCGCCCGATTTCGCCCGGCGGCTCTGCGCCCTGACGGGCACGGCCTGTGACGGCGAGACGGTCGCGAGCTACGCGCGCATGATCCGCGAGGCCGGGTCCGCGGGATTGCTGCCCGGCCGCACGACGCTGACCGCCGACGACTTCTTTCCCGAGAAGCGGTGGGACGTGCTGGCGGTCTCCGGTTACATGGGCCCCGACCCGTACTCGGGCGCGCCGGGCGTCGAGGAGGTGTCGCCGGGCGTGTACCGCGCCACCGTCCGGCTCGCGTCGGCGGCCGGCGACAAGCGGATCACCATGACGCTGCGGCTCGCCGAGACGTTCGAGCAGAGCCGCCTGGTGTTCAGCCCGCTGCTCAACCGCTTCCTCGGCGGCGAATCCTACGAGACGCGGGCCGTCAGGATCTCCGACTCGGGACGGATCAGGAACGAACTGCAGACGCTGTGCGCCGAGGCGCTCGAGTTCCTCGACTCGCGCACCATTCGTATCCACTTCGACAAGATCCCGCCCGACGTGATCCCGCTCGACAAGCAGCGCCGGCTGCGGGAAGTGCTGCGTTGGTACAAGCGGCGCCACCCGATCTGGTTCGGCTGGGTGGACATCGCGGAGTCCCGGGACTCGGTGACGAGCGTATGAGCCTCTCCGCCCTCGAAATCGCCGAGCTGGCGGCCGGGTCGGTGACCGGTCACGCGTCCATCCGCGTGGACGGGATCGCGGTGCCGTCGCTGGCCGGGCCCCGTCACGTCGTGTTCGTCGAAGACGCCAGGCACCTCGAGACCACCCTCGCCTCGGGCGCAGGCGTCGTCATCGCGGGCCGGTTTGCTGCTGGCGCCTCCCGGCCGGCGGGCGCGTTGGTCGTGTGCGACCATCCACGCCTGGCGTTCGCGCGAGTGGGCCGACGCCTCCATCCGCCAGACCGTCCCGCGGCCGGCATCCACCCGACGGCGGTCGTCGACCCGTCGGCGGTGCTTGGTGCGGGCGTGTCGGTGGGGCCGCATGCGGTCGTGGACGCGGACGCCCGGGTTGGCGACCGCGCGGTGGTCGGGGCCGGCGTGCACATCGGGCGCGGCGTCGAGATCGGCGAAGACTCCGTCCTGAAACCCAACGTCGTCGTGTACCCGGCGACCATCATCGGCGCCCGCATCGTCGTCCATGCCGGGTCGGTGCTGGGCAGCGACGGTTTCGGCTACGTCCGCGACGCGGGGACGGGGCGCTACGAGCAGTTCCCGCAAGTCGGGCGCCTCGTCATCGAGGACGACGTGGAGATCGGGGCGCTGTGCGCCGTGGACCGCGGCGCGCTGGGCGAAACGCGCATCAGGCGCGGCGCCAAGCTCGACAACCTGGTGCACGTGGCGCACAACGTCTCGGTCGGCGAGAACGTGGTGCTGGCCGGCCAGGTCGGCATTGGAGGCAGCGCGGTGGTCGAGGACGACGTGGTGGTCGCGGGCCAGGCCGGCATCGCCGACCACGCGCTCGTCGAACGCGGCGTCATCCTCGGGGGGCAGTGCGGCGTGCCGAGCGGCGATGTCGTCAGGGGGGCCGGCGCCGTGTTCCTGGGCAGCCCCGCCCGGCCGGTCAAGCAGGTCTACAAGGAGATGGCCGCCCTCGCGAGGCTGGCGAAGAAGACGTAGGCACGTCTGGAGGGACACCGATGACCACCCGAGTCGAGGACGAGCATCCCGAACCGGTGACCGTGTTCGAATCCGGCGACCCCGCGCTGATCGGTGTCGCCGAATCGCTGCTGGAAGAAGCCGAGATCGAGTTCTTCGCCAAGGGCGAAGGCATCCAGGACCTGTTCGCCGCCGGCCGCATCGGTCGCGTCAACCCGGTGGTCGGCCCCGTCCAGCTGCAGGTCGCGGCGGAGGACGCGGAGCAGGCAGTCGCCGCGCTGCATGAGCTGAACGAACCGGAACCGGAGCAACCCCCGGAAGCCTGACCGCGACTCACGCGGGTCAGCGGGATGGTCCGCCGCCCTCTGCTACTCCGGCGCGACGGGGTCCGGGCCGGGCAGCCTCACGATCGAGAGCAGGTCCACCGGCTGGCCGTTGGGCGATGCGGGCAGATCCGGCCGCAGTCTCGCCGAGAAGCTCGCGCGGAGCCCGTCGACCATGAACGCCGGCGGCAGGCCGCCGGTAGGGACGAACGTCCCCCCGCCGTCGGCCGTGATGATCCAAACCCCCGCGGCGAAATGGACCGTAGCCGTCCCCGAGACGCCCGGCACCGGCAGCCATCCGCCATTTACGCACAGCCCAACCAGCCCGGCGATGCTCACGAATGGATCCGACCCGGGGCATCCTCCTGTCTGTGCCGGCGGAGCCGACTGAGCGGGGGCGATGCCCGGGGGCAGCCAGCCCCCGTTCACGCAGGTGCCGCCGCCGAGGGCGACGAACGGGTCGGGTGTCGCGCATCCGCCCGGAGTCGGAGCTGGCGGAGGCGCCGGGGGCGACGAACCGGGGGCGATGCCCGGGGGCAGCCAGCCCCCGTTCACGCAGGTGCCGCCGCCGAGGGCGACGAACGGGTCGGGTGTCGCGCATCCGCCCGGAGTCGGAGCTGGCGGAGGCGCCGGGGGCGACGAACCGGGAGCGATGCCCGGGGGCAGCCAGCCCCCGTTCACGCAGGTGCCGCCGCCGAGGGCGACGAACGGGTCGGGTGTCGCGCATCCGCCCGGAGTCGGAGCTGGCGGAGGCGACGAACCGGGGGCGATGCCTGGGGGCAGCCAGCCCCCGTTCACACACGTCCCGCCACCGAGGGCGACGAACGGGTCGGGTGTCGCGCAGCCTCCAGGGCTCGGCGCGGGCGGGTTGGACGTCATGCCGGGGGGGAGCCAGCCGCCATTTACGCAGGTGCCGCCACCGAGCGCGACGAACGGGTCGGGTGTCGCGCACGTCGTGGGAGCCGACCCGATTCGGAAGACGGTGCCGGCCTGGTAGTTCACGACGTAGATCTCGCCCGCCGCGTCGACGCCGAAACTCGACGGCGATGATGCCGCCGCGCCCAGATCGGCCGTGTGTTCGCGCAGATCGCCAGCGGTGGCCTCTCCCGTCTGCGCGTCGATCACCAGGCCCAGCGACCAGATGCGCCCGCTGAGGTCGCCGAAGAAGTAGCGGCCCCTGTACGCCGCGTCGAGCGCCGTCCCTCGGTAGACGAACCCGCCGACGATCGCAATGCCGACCGCGTGCGAATACTCGAAGATGGGGTCGGTGAGCGGAAGGAACGCCGGCGGAAGCGTGGTGACGTTGTCGTGCGCGCCCTCCCTGATTCGCCAGCCGTAGTTGCGTCCGCCCCGACCCGCGGGCTCGTAGTCGACCTCCTCCCATGCCGACTGGCCGACGTCCCCGATCACCAGCGCCCCCGTCCCTCCGAGCGAGGGATCGTCGAAGCTCCAGCGCCAGGGGTTGCGCAGACCGAACGCCCAGATCTCGCCGAGCGTCCCGGCCTGGCCGACGAACGGGTTGCCGGGGGGAACGCGATAGCCGCGCGGGTCGGCGTCATCCACGTTGACGTCGATCCGCAGCATCTTCCCGAGCAGCGTCTGGGGATCCTGCGCGCGGTTGCCAGGGTCGTTGCCCGAGCCGCCGTCGCCCATCCCGATGTAGAGGAAGCCATCCGGCCCGAACGCCAGGTTCCCTCCGTTGTGGTTCGCGAACGGCTGCGTGATGTACGGGAGACCGTCGGGCCAGACGAGATCGAACCGGGTGGCGGGATCGGCTGCCAGGGGATCCGAGCCGGATCGCTTGAACCTTGCCACCACCGTGTTGCCGACGCGGTCGGTGAAGTTCACCCACAATCTGCCGCTCGTCGCATAGTCGGGGGCCAGGGCGAGCCCCAGGAGCCCCTGTTCGCCCGCCGCGACCGTCAGCGCGCTGAGGTCGAGAAAGTCCGCCTGCTGCAGGGTACCGTTCTGAAGCACGCGAATGTGGCCGCCCTGCTCGACGACGAGTTGCACGGCAGGTTGCCCGGGAACCTGAACGAAGGCCAGGGGCGCGGAGAGCCCGGCGGCCACCAGCTGGGCTTGGAGCGGAGTCTGGGCGGTCGTAGGCCGAGCGCCAGCTGCCAACAGCACCAGAGCGACGACGGACGTGAATCTCCTCATGGCGTTCCTCGGGTCCAGTCACAGCCGGTCGGATGAAGGGGTGATCGTTGACCTAGCAAGACCGGGACCAGCACCGAGGGGAAGGGAATCGGCGATATGGGGCCAAGACACTATACGGATCGTTGAAGGATTCGTGCGAAGAGCGTGGGCGGCGGTCTTCGCCAACGCTGTTCGGCTGGCGTCGGTGTGTTCGATATTCCGTCGCGCGTCGCGTCGGGTTTCGGATCGGGAAACCGAGGCGAGGACCGGACGCCGCAGACCGCTCAGACCCCGCCGCGCGTCGCGTAGTCGCTGAGCGTCAGGACGAACATGATCCCGAGCCAGAAGAGCCCCGCCCCTGCGATGACCCAGACGAGGCGCGAGCTGTACTTCAGGTGCATGAAGAACAGCACCACCAGCGAGCCCTTGAGAACGGCGATCGTGAGCGCGACGACCGGGTTCCACAGCCCGAGGTCGAAGAACGCCACGGTCGTCGTCAGGCCGGTCAACGCCAGGAGCGTGGCGAAGACGGTGAAGTAGGTCGACTTGGGGACAATCACGTGTTCCATACGTGCTTTCAGGGCCCCACCCTCCGTCGCCGCCGGCTACTTGTGCCTGTCCACCAGGTACAGCAGCGGGAACAGGAAGATCCAGATGATGTCCACGAAGTGCCAGTACAGCCCGCTGACCTCGATCGGCGTGTACCAGCGCGCGGTGAACTTGCCGAGCTTTGCCATCACCAGCATGACGGTCATGACCCCCAGGCCGATGATCATGTGCAGCGCGTGCAGGCCGGTCATCGCGAAGTAGAGCGAGAAGAACAGGTTGGCCCGTTCCGGCGCCGTCCCCTCGAAGTGGAACCCGAACCCGGGGACGTGGTGCTCCTCGAACTTCTGCGCGTACTCGACGCCCTTGATTCCCAGGAAGACGAGGCCGAGCACCATCGTCATCACCAGGAACAGCATCAGCTTCCGGCGGTCGTCGGTCGCAGCCGCACGGACGGCCAGCGCCATGGTCAGCGAGCTGGTGATGAGCACCATCGTATTGACGGTGCCGAGCGTGATATCGAGCGTGCGGCTGGCTGCGCCGAACGTTTCCGGGTACCAGACGCGGTAGAGCATGTACGCGGTGAAGAGGCCCCCGAAGAACAGCACCTCGGTCGCCAGGAAGAGCCAAATCCCCAGCGTCGCGGCCTCGTGCTGCTGGCCGAGGTCGTCGAAGTGATGTTTGAGCGCCGAATCGTGCAGGCTGGCTGTCTGGTCGTCGTGCACGGCAGCTCCTGTGGACGCGGGCTTAGTCACCCGCCTTCTCCACCGTCTCGTAGGCGTAGGGGGGCCCGGTCACGACCGGCGTCTTTTCGAAGTTGAACGTCGGGGGCGGCGAGGAGGTCGTCCACTCGAGGCCGGTGGCCTTCCACGGGTTGTTCCCCGCCGCGGGGCCGTACTTGAGCGACCACAGCAGGTAGATCACCGGGATCACGAGCCCGACCGCCATGACCGACGCGCCCGCCGTCGACAGCACGTTGAGCGGCTGGAACTCGGCCGGGTAGGTGTGGTACCGGCGCGGCATCCCCAGGTAACCGAGGATGAACTGGGGGAAGAACGTCAGGTTGAACCCGAGGAACGCGATCACGGCGGCCACGCGGCCCCAGATGTCCGGGTACATCTTGCCGGTGATCTTCGGCCACCAGAAGTGGAGGCCGCCCAGGTAGCCGAACAGCGCGCCGCCGACCATGATGTAGTGGAAGTGCGCGACGACGAAGTAGGTCTGCGTCACGTGCACGTCCACGCCGAGCGAGGCGAGGAACAGCCCGGTCAGGCCCCCGATGGTGAACAGGCCGATGAAGCCCAGCGCGTAGAGCATCGGCGTCTGGTACGAGATCGACCCCTTGTAGAGGGTCGCCGTCCAGTTGAACACCTTCACCGCCGAGGGGACCGCCACCAGGAAGCTGAGGATCGAGAAGATCATCGCGGCGTACACCGAGATGCCCGCGACGAACATGTGGTGGCCCCACACCAGGAAGCCGAACACCGCGATGGCGAGGCTCGAGAAGGCGACGAACTTGTAGCCGAAGATGTTCTTCCGCGAGAAGCACGTGATGAGCTCGCTCACCACGCCCATCGACGGCAGGATCATGATGTAGACGGCCGGGTGCGAGTAGAACCAGAACAGGTGCTGGAACAGCAGCGGGTCGCCGCCGTAGGCCGGGTCGAAGATCCCCATGTGGAACGCCCGCTCGAGCGCCACCGCCAGCAGCGTGATGGCCAGCACCGGTGTGCCCAGCACGTTGATGAGGCTGGTCGCGTAGATCGACCAGAGGAAGAGCGGCATCCGGAACCAGGTCAGCCCCGGCGCCCGCATGGTGTGGATAGTCACCATGAAGTTCAGCCCGGTCAGGATCGACGAGAACCCCATGATGAAGATGCCGATCGCGGCCGTCAGCACGTTGGTCTGGGACGCCAGGGTGCTGAACGGGGTGTAGAAGGTCCAGCCCGTGTCCACCCCTCCGGTCACGATCGCGTAGAGGGTGAACAAGCCGCCGAAGAGGAAGATGTAGTAGCTGAGCAGGTTGAGCCGCGGGAACGCCAGGTCCCGCGCCCCGATCATCATCGGCACCAGGAAGTTGCCGAGTACCGCCGGGATCGACGGGATGAGGAACATGAAGATCATCACGATGCCGTGCATCGTGAACAGCTTGTTGTAGGTGTCGTCGGAGACGATGTTGCCGTTCGGCGTCAGCAGTTCCAGCCGGATGAGCCCCGCGAAGGTCCCGCCGATCAGGAAGAAACTCGAGATCGTGACCAGGAACATCAGGCCGATCCGCTTGTGATCGGTCGTCAGCAGCCACGACTTCAGGCTGTAATCGGCGTTGAGGAAGTTGATCTCGGGCGTAGCCTGGATGTCCATGCTGGTCACTTTGTCGGAGCCCGGCGTTCGGGGGCCTTGAGCGACTTGACGTACTCGATGAGCGTCAGCAGTTGCTCCTCGCTCACCAGCCCCTGGAACGTCGGCATGATCGGCTGGTAGCCGGCCACGACCTTCGCGGTCGGCGACAGGATCGACTCGCGGATGTAGGCGTCGTCGGCCACGACGGCCTGGCCGTTGTCGAGCGCCACGTTGCTGCCGTAGACGCCCACCAGCGACGGACCGCGGCCCTGGCCGCTGGCCAGGTGGCACGAGGAGCACGCCAGGTCCTGGAACGTCTTCTGGCCCTGCACGGCGAGCGGCACCTCCGAGGCCCCGCCCGAGAGCCACGCCTGGTAGTCGGCCGGCGTCATCACGATGATCTCGCCGCGCATCTCCGAGTGCCGCGTCCCGCAGTACTGCGAGCAGAAGAGGTGGTAGGTGCCCACTTTGGTCGCGGTGAACCAGATCGTCCGGTAGCGGCCGGGAATGACGTCCGCCTTGATGCGGAAGGCGGGGACGAAGAAGGAGTGGATGACGTCCTCGGATGTCCCGGTCAGCCGGATCGCGCGCCCGACGGGGATGTGCAGCTCGTCGATCTCGCGCCGGCCGTTCATGTGCTGGAACTTCCACATCCACTGCTTGCCGACCACGTAGACGTCGAGCGTCTCGCCGGGCGGCCGCGACTCGGTGAAGTACAGCCTGGCGCCCCAGGTGAACATCACCAGTCCGAGGCAGAGCGGGATGATGGTCCACGTGAGCTCGAGCGCCACCGACGGCACGACGGTGGCGCCGACCTGGTTCCTGGCCCGCCGCCGGTAGCGGATGGAGAAGAACACCACCAGCCCCGCGATGAGGACGACGAAAAAGGCGCTGACCGCGACCAGGAAGAAATAAAGGGCGTCGACCTTCCCGGCCATCGTGGACGCTTCGGGCGGAAAGAGCGGGAGAGCGAACATAGGTCAGTTCGCCCCGGGCCCGGCGGGCCCGACGTGTTCGGCCTGCACGCGCCTTTCCTGTCGCCGCATCAGCACGATGAAGCCGCCGATCAGGACGACGGTGACGACGCCGCCGAGGCGCAGCACGTTCATGAGCACCAGGCCGTACTTCCCGGTCGTCGGGTCGTAGTGGTAGCAATAGAGCAGAAGGCGGTCGACCGGCGTGCCCACCTTGTGGTCCGAGGCCTCCACCAGCGCGAAGCGCAGGTCGCGCGGTCCGTAGTCGATACCGTAGAGGTACTTCGACACCTTGCCCTCGGGCGTGAGGACGATCATACCGGTCGGGTGCGCGTACTGCTTGGTCTGCGAATCGTAGACGTAGTGGAACCCCACCGTGTCGGTCAGCACGCGGATCGACGCCTCCGTCCCGGTCAGGAAGTGCCACGCGTCGGCCGCGCCGGGCTTGCCGAGCCGTCCGACGTAGTCGGCCTTCTTCGCGGCCGCCTCTTTCGGCGTCTCGTCCGGGTTGAAGCTCACCGTGACGATCGAGTAATCGCGACCGGGCTCGAGCGACAGCACCTTCAGCGATCTGACCAACGCGCTGAGCGCCTGGCCGCACAGCATCTGGCACTCGTAGTAGACCAGCGCCAGGATCACGGGCCGGCCCGTGAAGTACTGCGACAGGAGGACGGCGCGGCCGGTCTCGTCGCGGAACGGCAGGTCGAGTGGCACCTGCACGCCCAGCTCCTGGCCGAACGACACCTTCTTCAGCTCGTTCGGGGTGATGCCGGCCGGCATCGTGCCCTTGCTCATCATCCCGTTCGCGGGGACGCCGTTGTACTGCGCGGCCGCGGGCCGCGCCAGGCCGGTCAGGACCAACGCGCACGCCGCCGCGATCGCCACCTGTCTCATGCTCACCTCCCGAACGGCGACAGCGCCCGCCCGGAGTCGGACTGCTCGGGTCCGTCCGCCGGCGAGTACGGCGCGCCGCCGGTCCGCGCCGGCAGCCCCTGCTCGACCGTCATGGCCATCGCCCGATCGATCGGGATGCGGACGATGTCCCGCTGCGGGTCCACCCAGCCGTAGGTGTCGAGCAGGCGATTCTCCTCCTCGCGCATCCGCTGCAGCTCGTCGCGCGGCCGGGTCTGCAGCCTCGGCTCGGGCGGAAGCCGGGCCGGCCCGACGCGCGCCATCGGGTACTCCCGCGGGTAGGCGCTTGCGGCCTCTTTCGCGAACTGCGCGTAGAGCACCCAGACCAGCACGAGAATGATCACCGCCCCGACAAGCAGCGAGACGGCGAAGAAGGCGACCACCCGCGTGGAGATGTCGCGGATCTCGTGTCCCTTGGCCGCGTCTGGCGGGAGCTCGCCGGGTTCGTGGCTGTCGCGCATACGCCCCATGTCCCTCATGCTTCGACTCGCCATTACCGCCGCGACATCCCGTGACAACGCGGCTTGCTCCGCTCGCTCAGCATGAGTCCTGAGGGCGCACATAACGTTGGGTAGGTGCGCATCGAAGGACTCAGTGCTTCCTCGCGAGCGTTCCCGGCAGCAGCGGGTCGTTCGGCGCCAGCAGCGGCGCCATCCCCAGTTGCCGCACGAACACCGCCGTCCACAGGCCCCCGAGGGCTGCCAGCGTCGCCAGGTCCAGCCAGTGCGCCGTGAAGCGCCCCGGCGAGAACTCCGGCGCCACCAGGAAGAACTGGCTGACGGCGCGAACGACCAGGACGACGACCGCCAGCGCGGCGAGCCGCCGGTGCCGGCGCTTGTTCTGGCGGCCGAGCAGCACGCCGAACGGCGCGGCGAAGTAGAAGAGCGCGAGCCCGCCAGCGACGAACTCCCATCCGCCGGTGATGCGGCGCAGGTACCAGCGGATCTCCTCCGGCAGGTTCCCGGCCCAGATGATGAGCAGCTGCGAGAACCCCAGGTAGGCCCAGACCATCACGAACGCGAGCATCAGGTTGCCGAGGTCGTTCAGGACCGTGAGCTTCAGCACCGGCGCATAGTCGGCGCGGCGCGCCAGCAGGTAGGCGATCGCGATGGTGAACGCCATCGCCCCGAGGCCCTGCTCGGCGAAGAAGAGCATGCCGTAGATGGTCGAGAAGAACCTCGGGTCGAGCGACATCGCCCAGTCGAAGGCCGCGAAGGTGGCCGCGAACCCCGCCAGAATGACGCCGATCCCGCTCAGCTTCTGCATCCGGTCGCCGTAGCGCGGGTCGCCCGTGCGGTCCTGCGCTCTCGACCAGCGCGTCATGAGATAGGCGAGCGTCAGCCAGACGGCGAAATAGACGGCCGCGCGCCCGACGAACGCCGGGACGTTGAGGTAGGCGGCCTTCAGCCTGAGCGCCTCGTCGGCCGCCATCGCCGGGCCCGAGGTCCAGCTGTAGAGGCGCGGAAGGCCGAAGAGCAGCGGGACGAACAGCACCGCGACGAGCGGGAACACGCCGGCGCCCGCCTCGAGCAGGCGCCGGATCGCGACGCCCCAGCTGCCGCCCGTCAGGTTGTAGACCATCAGGACCGCCAGGCACCCGATCGAGAGGCCGCACACGTAGAGAAACGCGACCAGGTACGACCGGAAGAACTGCGCCGGGTCGAGCCACGCGCCGGCCAGCGAGGCGACGGCGCCCAGCGCCCCCACCGCAAGCGCCCCGCGGCCGAAGCCCGAGAGTTCCGGGATGGCCCTGTCGTTCACCGTGCGTTACCTCCCCGTTCCCGCGCCAGCGCCTCGCGCTCGGCGGGCGGCACCGTCGCGAGTGCGGCGTTCTCGCTGGCCTGCAACGCGCGGATGTAGGCGACAATCGCCCAGCGATCCGGCACCGGCACCTGGTCGCGGTAGTCGGGCATCGCGCCGAACCCGTTGGTGATCACGTCGAAGAAGTGGCCGACCGGCGCCTGTCGCAGGCGATCGATGTGGTACGACGGCGGGCGGCGGTAGCCGCGCCGGACGATCATCCCGTCGCCGCTGCCAGTCCGGTCGTGGCACGGCGAGCAGTAGACGTCGAAACGCTCGCGCCCGCGCGCCATCACCTCGCTCGTCACCGGCCACGGGAACTCGGTGGCGTCCTTGCCGTTCACCTTCCCGGTGTACAGCAGTTCGTCGGCGTCGAGGTGGCCGCGCGCAATGGTGCCGTCGACCGGCGCACGGGAAGCCCGGTGGTCGCTGTAGAAGTCGCTCTCGGCGAGCGGCTTGAACTTCGGCTGATCGTGCATGTCCTGCCGGCAGCCGACGAGGACCGCCGCGGCGGCCAGCGCCAGGATCAGGGGCGACGTCTTACGGCTCAACGTCGGTCACCTCTCGGGGACCCAGGCTCGCCAGGAATGTCCGCGTCGCGGCCGCATCGAACTGCCTGTCGGCCGACTCGATGCACAGGAAGAACCGATCGCGCGACGCCAGTTCGAAGCGCGGCGCGTTGAACACCGGGTGGTACGGCCTCGGCAGGCCGTTGAGCACCAGCATGCCGACGACCCCCGCCAGCGAGGCGAACAGCACCGTCATCTCGAACGTAATCGGGATGAACGCCGGCCAGCTGTGGTACGGCCGCCCGCCGATGTTCAGCGGCTCGGCGAACGCCGACACCCAGTCCTGCAGACCGAAGCCGGAGAGGCCGCCGACGATCCCGCCGAGGAGGACGATGAGCGGCACCGCCGCGCGGCGGGCGTGAATCGCCTCGTGCAGCTCCTCGATGGGAAACGGCGTGTACGCGTCGAACCGGCGGTACCCCGCTTCGTGCGTGCGGCGCGCGGCCGCCACGAGAGAGTTCGGGTCGTCGAACTCAGCCATCAGGCCATAGAGGCCGCTCGATCGGGTACTGGAGTGATCCGACATCTCTAACTCGTTCATCTCGCGGCCAAGCAGTGGTTAGTGGTCATCCCTCTTCCTCGACCTTCGCCTCCGGCAGCAGCGTCCGCATCTCGAAGATCGAGATCGCCGGCAGGAAGCGCAGGAACAGGAAGAACATGAACACGAAGATGCCCAGCGTCCCGGTGAACACGAACCAGTCCCACATGGTCGGGTAGTACATCCCCCAGGCGGACGGGTCGAAGTCGCGGTGCAGGCTGGTGACGACGATCACGAACCGCTCGAGCCACATCCCCGTGTTGATGATCATCGCGACCACCCAGAGCAGCGGGATGTTGCGGCGCACCTTCTTGAACCACAGCACCTGCGGCGTCACGATGTTGGTCGCAATGAGCGCCCACCAGGCCGGCCAGTAAGGTCCCGTCATCCGGTTCCAGTACATGAACCGCTCGTACGGGTTGCCGCTGTACCAGGCGATGAACGCCTCCATGCTGTAGCCGTAGGCCACGATGATGCCGGTGGCCAGCATGACCTTCGCCATGTTCTCGAGATGGCGGTCGGTGATGAAATCCTGCAGCCCGTACGCCGCCCGGACCGGGATCGCCAGTGACAGCACCATCGAGAAGCCCGAGTAGATGGCGCCGGCGACGAAGTAGGGCGGGAAGATCGTCGTGTGCCAGCCGGGGACGATCGCGATCGCGAAGTCGAAGCTGACCACCGTGTGCACCGACACGACCAGCGGCGTCGCCAGGCCGGCCAGCAGGAGGTACGCCGTCTCGTAGCGCGCCCAGTGCCGGGCCGACCCGCGCCAGCCGAGCGCGAACACGCCGTAGATGGTCTTCTTGAAAACCGTGGTGGCGCGGTCGCGCAGCGTGGCGAGGTCCGGCACCAGGCCGATGTACCAGAAGACGAGCGAGACGGTGGCGTAGGTCGAGACCGCGAACACGTCCCACATCAGCGGGCTGCGGAACTGCGGCCACACGGTCATCGTGTTCGGATACGGGAAGAGCCAGTAGGCCAGCCAGGGCCGGCCGAGGTGCAGGATCGGGAACAGCCCCGCGCACATGACCGCGAACAGCGTCATCGCCTCGGCGAAGCGGTTGATCGAGGTGCGCCACGACTGGTGCAGCAGCAGCAGGATCGCCGAGATGAGCGTCCCGGCGTGGCCGATCCCGATCCACCAGACGAAGTTGATGATCGCGAAGCCCCAGGCGACGGGGATGTCGATCCCCCAGATGCCCACCCCTTTGATGAACAGCCACGAGACGGCCGTCAGGAACAGGGCCACGAACGCCGACGCGATCCCGAAGCCGACCAGCCAGCCAGTTGGCGTGCGCCGCGTGAGGACGATCGCCCCGATCTTGTCGCTGATCGTGGCGAACGTGTAGCCGGGCGCGATCACGGGCGGCGTGGCCGGCGGATCCGCCGGCGGGCGGCCTGTCGGCATCGTCACTTCTCAGCCTCCTGAGGCCACGCGGCATCGGGCATTTCGGGGTTCGGGTTCCGGAGCGCCGCCAGGTAGGTCGTGCGCGGCCGCGTGTTCAGGTCCTCGAGGAGCCCGTAGTCGAGCGATTCGGTCTTGAGCTTCGCGACGCGGCTCCCGGGGTCGTTGATGTCGCCGAACACGATCGCCTGCGTCGGGCAGACCGCCTCGCAGGCGGTGACGATGTCGCCGTCGCGGACCTTGCGGCCCGCCTTCTCGGCCTCGATCTTCGCCCCGTTGATCCGCTGGACGCAGTAGGTGCACTTCTCCATTACTCCGCGGCTGCGCACCGAGACGTCGGGGTTGCGGAGCATCTTCAGCTGCGGCGTCGTCCAGTCCTGGAACAGGTAGAAGTTGAACCGCCGCACCTTGTAGGGGCAGTTGTTCGAGCAGTAGCGCGTGCCCACGCAGCGGTTGTAGACCATGTCGTTCAGCCCCTCGGTGCTGTGCGACGTGGCCCCGACCGGGCAGACGAGCTCGCACGGCGCGTTCTCGCACTGCATGCACGGCACGGGCTGGTTGAAGGTGGTCGGCCGCTCGGCGTCGCCGATGTGATACCGATCGACCCGGATCCAGTGCATCTTGCGCCCGCGGTCCACCTGGTCCCTGCCGACGACGGCGATGTTGTTCTCGGACTGGCAGGCCACCATGCACGCGTTGCAGCCGATGCACGTGTTCAGGTCGATCGACATCCCCCACGCGTAGCCCTTGTACTCGTAGTCGCGATAGAGCGTCGTGGCCTGCGCGGGCTTCTTCACCACGCGGTGCGCGAATTCGGGATCCTTCCTGTATTCCTCCAGCGTGGCGAACCTGACGATGTGTCGCCCCTCCATCGTCTGCTGGTTCTGCGCGCTGACCAGGCGGTGGCGGGCACCGGTTGGCCGGACCTCGAGGCCGTAGTCGGAGCCGGGCGCGAGGCTCGTCCGGAGGGCGTAGGCATCGACCCCGACGTCCTTGCCTACCTGGCCCACGCGCCGGCGCCCGTAGCCGAGATGCACGGTGACCGAGTCGGGCGCCTGGCCGGGCAGGATCCAGATCGGCGCGTCGACCCGGCGTCCGCGGCAGCGCAGTTCGACCACCTGGTGGTTCTCGACGCCGAGCCGCGCGGCGGTGGCGGGGCTGACGAGCGCCGCGTTGTCCCACGTGAGCTTGGTCTGAGGCCTTGGCAACTCCTGGAGCCAGCCGTTGTTGGCGAAGCGGCCGTCGAACACGGCCGGATCGGCGCGGAACACGATCTCCCGCCCCTTGCCGCCGCCCGGGATCGACGACGGGTCCACCGGGCGCGCCGTTACCGTCTTCGCCGCCGCGCCCGTGTCCGGCACGAACCCTTCGTGCAGCGCCTTGCGCCAGTACTTTTCGAAGTCGTCGCCCTTGAGCTTCGTCTGCTCCTGCCAGTAATCGCGGACCGTGTCGTGGCTCGACCGCGCGGTGTCGGACGAGAGCAGCGCGCCGACGACCTCGTGCGCCGTGCGGCCGTCGTAGAGCGGCGCGACGAGCGGCTGGATCAGCGTGACGGTGCCGTCACCCGCGCGTGCGTCGCTCCACGATTCCAGGTAGTGCGCGGCGGGAACCTGCCAGTGGCAGTACGCCGCGGTCTCATCGTGGTAGAGCCCCAGGTGGACCCGCAGGCGGACCTTGCCCATCAGCCGCTCGTCGAAGCCGAGGTCGGCCGGCGCCGTGTAGAGAGGGTTGGCGTCGATGACGACGAGCGTTTCCACCGTGCCCGCGCCCATGTCCGCCGCAAGCTGGCGCAGCGAGGAGAGCTGGTCGATCGGATTCGCCTCCACCGGCTCGGTGTAGACGACGGTGCGGCCGACGTTCCCGAGAGCCTGGTTGATCGCGTGGACGACGGCGTGCACCGCGGCCGGCTGGTCGTCGCCCGCGACGACCAGGCAGGAGCCCCGGTGGCGCTCGAGGTCGCGTGAGAGCGGCGCGACCCACGCCGAAAACTGGTCGGCGGCCGGAGGAGGCGACGCCCCGGGCACCCCCAGCGCGGCCGCCAGCGCCAGCGCGAACGGGCCCACGAGGCCCGCCTGCAGCGGCAGGCGGTGATCGGCGATCGAACCGGTCACCGAGGGCGTGGGCTCGACGACGTAGAGCCGGTTCATCTCGCGCCGGCCGCCGGTGACCCGGCGATCGGCGGCGAACTCCCGCGCGTACTTCACGCCGAGCGGGCCGCCGCCAAGGACGTCGGCGTCGAGGGCGAGAATCACCTGCGCCTGGTCGAAGCGGTACTGGGCGTCCACGTCTTCGCCGAACGCCAGACGCGCCCCCTCGCGGGCCTGGTCGCGCCCGACCGGCTCCCACTGGTGCCACACCATCTTGGGCAGCTCGGCCTGGAGACGCCGGATCTGGCTCGCCAGCGTGGGAGACGTGATGCTGCCGGTGAGCAGCCGGATGCCCTCTCCGCCGCGCGCGCGAGCCGCGTCGGCGGCCGCCCTCAACGCGGAACGGCAGTCGTTCCACGGGCGGATGTCGCCGCGGTAGGTGACCGTACGGGCCCGGTCGGGATCGTAGAGGCCGAGAATCGACGCCTGCGAGAAGACGTCGGTCGCGCCGCGGCTGACGGGATGCTCCGGGTTGCCTTCAATCTTGGTCGGGTGGCCTTCGTGGCTCTCGACAATCAGCGGGGCGGCGTAGCCGGCCATCGGCATCGCGGTGGCGTAGTAGAGCGGCCTGCCCGGGACGATCTCTTCCGGCTGCTTCACGTAGGGGACGATCTTCTCGGCCGGCTGGCGCGTGCAGGCGGTGATCCCCGCCAGTGCGAGCGAGGCGCCCATCAGCCTAGCGAACGTGCGCCGGCTGACCGGGTCGAGCAGCTCGGTGACCCCCTGCGGGAATTCGCGCTCGAGCGCCTCGCGGAACTCGGGGGTGTCGGCCAGTTCCTCGAGGCTGCGCCAGTACTCCCGGCCGCCTTCGCCCGCCTTCGCCCCGAGGGCTTCGGCGGGGCTCCGGTGGCCAAGCCCGCTGCGAGTGTCCCTGGTCCGCTCCTCGTCGCTCATGGGTGGTCCCATCGACGGCTTACGCCTTGCGCCCACGCCTCACGCCTTAAGGCTGAAGGCCGAGAGCTGAGGGCCGTATCACTCTGCCCACTGCCTACTGCCTACTACCTACTGCCTACTGGCCCCCGATCCCTGCCCCCCGATCCCCGATCCCGCCCTCGTCCCTACCGATGACACGTCGAGCAACTCGTCAGACTCTGGATCCTGTATTCCTGCACCAGCTTCCGCCCGAGCGCGATCTGGTCGGACGGCGGCGTGTAATGCATGTCGAAGACCGCCTCCCGCGGGCGCACGTATTGCTCCGGGTGGCGGTGGCAGTCCAGGCACCACTGCATCTCCAGCGTCTGCACCTGGTAGAGCTGGGGCATCAGGTCCACCCGGCCGTGGCAGGTCGAGCAGCCGATCCCCTTGTTCACGTGGATACTGTGGTTGAAGTAGACGAAGTCGGGGAGATCGTGGACGCGAGTCCACTGTATCGATCGATCGTCCCGAAAGCTCGACCGGACCAGCTCGAGGAACGGCGAGTCCTTGAAGATCTGCGAATGGCAGTTCATGCACGTCTTGGTCGGCGGGATGCCTGCGAACCAGGACGTCTCGACCGACGTGTGGCAGTACCGGCAGTCGATGCCGTTGCCGCCCACGTGCCGTTCGTGGCTGAATTGAATGGGTTGCCGGCGCGCCTCGAAGGCGCGGGTCACGTAAGGGGAACTCTGGAGCAGGTAGCCGAGCGTCACCAGCCCGCCGACCCCGAGCACCAGGCCGATCAGGCTCACCGCGAAGACGGCATTGGCACTGCGACGGAATGTTTGCGCCATCGTCGAAATCGAAGTGCGGCGACCGTCGCGCAAAACCGCGTGCGGGACCCGCGGTGGCACGAGCGTCAGCGTTGCCGTTCGAACTGCGCAGACCCAATACACAGCTTAACGGGTTTTCACGGGAAAATCGAGAGGGCCGCGGGTCGGCGTCCGGAAGCCGTCCCTGGGGTAAACTGAGGGCGCCATGTCAGACCGCAAGTACCGCCAGCGCGGATACCAGGACGACGACCGCGACCGCAAGCCGACGGAGAGGCCGAAGGGCTCCGCGGGGCCGATGCCTCGCGGCGACCGGCCCGAGGGCCCGCGCACGCCCAACCTGATGCCCACGCGGCAGGTCGTGCGCTGTGCGAAGTGCGGGACCGAGATCGGGTCGCCTTACGCCGCCGGCGGCCGCTGCGCGAAGTGCGGAGCGGACGTCCACACGTGCGCGCAGTGCGTCTATTTCGACCCGGGCGCGCGGTTCCAGTGCATGCAGCCGGTGCCCGAGCGCATCGCGCCCAAGGACGCGAAGAACTCGTGCGCCCTGTGGGAGCCGCGCCAGACGGTCGAGCGGGAGACGCACTCGGTGTCGGTGAACTCCGCGCGCCGGGCGTTCGACGACCTGTTCAAGTAGCCCCGGCTCGCGGCCGCCGACGTGCGCCCGCTCCGGCGCGGCTGACAGGCCGCCGGTCGCACGCCGCAGGCCGGCCTCATCCTCGCGACTCCCCGCGCCCCGCCCCGCGCTTGGGACACACCAGCGAGGCGGCAACCGACGCCGCGATCACCGACAGGATGATCCCGAGCGACCACGAGATCGGGAACTTCCCGCCGAACGCCTCGTTCAGCCACACCATCTTCACGCCGACGAACACCAGGACGACCGCGAGGCCGTACTTCAGCATGTGGAAGCGATCGACGGCGCCCGCCAGCATGAAGTACATCGCGCGCAGGCCGAGGATCGCGAACATGTTGGACGTGAAGACGATGAGCGGCTCCCTGGTGAGGGCGAAGATCGCCGGCACCGAGTCGACCGCGAACAGGATGTCGCTCATTTCGAGGAAGAGCAGCGCGACGAGCAGCGGCGTCGCCCGCACCCGGCCCTCGAGGCGCACGAAGAACCGCTGGCCGTGCAGGTCGGGCGCGACGGGGACGAATCGCTTGAAGAGCCGGATCACGGGGTTCTTCTCGGGATGGATCCCCTTCTCGGGGGCGAAGAACAGCTTCACCCCGGTGAGCACGAGGAACGCCCCGAACACGATCACCACCCACTGGTACTGCATCAGCACCGAGCCCATGGCGATGAAGGCCGCGCGGAACGCCAGGGCGCCGACGATGCCGTAGTACAGCACGCGGTGCTGGTAGATCGCAGGCACCGCGAAGAAGTTGAAGACGACGACGAAGACGAAGATGTTGTCGACGGCGAGCGACTTCTCGACGATGTAGCCGGCGAGGAACTCGAGGCCGACCTGCCTGGCCGCGGCGGCCGGGTCGAACCCCGGGGTGGCCAGGAGGCGCGCGTTCTCGGGGAAGGCGTGCAGCGCGTATCGGTAGAAGGCGTAGTTGAACGCCAGCGCGAGCGTGACCCAGATCACCGTCCAGGCGCTCGATTCGCGGAACGACACGACGTGCGCCGTCCGGTGGAAGACGCCCAGGTCCAGCGCCAGCAGCAGGAGGACGAAGCCCGTGAACGCGGCGTAGAGCCACCAGGTACTCGGCGAAGGGGAAGAAGAGCGGAGGTTGCATCCTGTAAACAACCCGCGGCTGAGCGTGAGAATTCCCGGCATCCGGCTACGCTCGCCGTCTGGCCGCCCAGAACGCCAAGCCCAGGGCCAGCCAGCCGGCCAGGACGATCCACTCGGACGCCGAGAAGCTGCCGGGGACGACGGGCACGACCTTCATGGCGATGAACGTCACCGAGACTCCCGCTCCGACCCAGGCCGGCCACCGCGGCTCGTCGTCCACGCGACGCAGCCAGGCGACGCACGCCGACAGCCAGCCGACGCCAGCGGCCAGCGACCCGACCTCGGTGATGGGCACGAGCAGCGCGTCGCCCAGGAACGACGCGCCGGCGGTGAGGAGCGCCACCATCCAGATGGCGGCCGACGGCGCGCCGTGCACCGGATGGACGCGGGCAAGGGATGGGTGCACCAGCCCCCGGCGGCCAATCGCCAGGACGAGCCGCGTGGCGGCCACGAAGTTGCCGTTGAAGACCTTCAGCAGCGAGAGGACCGCGGCGACGAGAATCAGGCGGGCGATGCCCCGCGACCCGAACGCCCGCTCGAAGGCGGTCTCGGTCCCCACGTGGCCGGCCACGATGTCGCGCCACGGGTGGACCATCGACACGACGCCGACGATCACCACGTAGAACAGGCTGCCGGCGACCACCGCGAGGTACATCATCCGCGCGAACTGCCGGCGGTCGAACCCCGCCTCGGCTTCCTCGGAGCCCTTCACCACCGATTCGAAGCCGGTCATGAAGTACGGAACCACCTGAACGGCCAGCAGGATCGACAGCAGCGCGCCGGCCGTGCCCGGGTGGGCGAACAGCGGCTGCGCGTTGGCCGCGTTTCCGCGCGCGAAGCCGAGCGAGGCGAATACCGCGAATGCGGCGAGCAGGCCGAACGTGGTGACGTCCTGGAACAGGCCGCTCGGGCGGATCCCGCGCAGGTTCAGCCACGTGATGAGGCCGGTCAACGCCAGGCCGGCCGCCAGGCGGGGCGCGTAGACCGTCTTGCCCGCCATCTCGTAGAGCGGCATCGAGTTCAGCGAGGGCGCGACGCGGGCGAGGATGTTGCCGATGGCCACCGCTTCCCACGGGCAGACGATCGCGTAGGCCAGCACCATCGTCCAGCCCGTCGTGAACGAGAGGAACGGCGGGAAGACGCCTTCGGTGTAGGCAATCTCGCCGCCGGCATCCGGGATGCGGCGCACGAGAGAGCCGTAGGTGCGCGCGACCGGCAGCAGGAGCAGGCCGCCCAACAGGAACGCCAGCATCACGCCCGCCGGGCCGCCGCGCCCGAGCCAGTCGTCCATGAGCACGAGCCAGCCGACCCCCACCATCGTGCCGAAGCCGAAGGTGAAGTACTCGACGGCGGAAAGGCGGGGAAGGAGGGGCATCATCGACTCTCGAAGAGCACGCCCGGCGCGAGCTTCCCCCGGGGGTCGAACGCGCGCTTGACCGCCCTCATCTGCTCGATCCCCTGCTCGCCGTAGAGCTGCCGCAGCAGGGCCTGCTTGACCGCGCTTCGGCCGACGCCGTGTTCGGAGAGCGGCGAGCCCCCGCGCGCAATCACCTCGCGGCCGAACTCGAGGATGGCGTCCTGTCCCGCTTGCACGTCCGCCAGGGTCCGCGGGATCACGTTCGGATGCACGTTGCCATCCGACGCGTGCCCCCAAATCGCGTACCGCAGGCCGCGCCGGTCGTAGCCCTCGCGATAGACGCGCATCATCTCGGCGAACCGCTCGAACGGCACGATCATGTCTGCGGCCGTCTTCTGGATGCCCGCGTCCACCTGCTGCTTCGCGATCGCGACACGGTGCTTCACTGCTTCCGGCGCCGCCTCCCGGAAGTCGAAGAACTGCTGAGCCCTGGCCCGATCGCCCGGGACGGCCACGTCCACGTGGTCGAGCACGCCGGCGCGATCGAGGAGCCGGCAGAAGAGCCCGAGCGGCGTGCCGTCGCCGCCCGGTTCCAGCGCCGCGGCGATCTGGTCGTAGGCCTGTTCGTCCGTCGTGCCGGGCGCGAGCTCGAGCTGGATCAGCAGCGCGACGTCCGTGTCGGACGGGAGCGAGATCCCGTATTTCGCGTCGCTGCCGTCTTCGTGCAGCATGGCCAGGCACCGCCGATCGAGCATCTCGACCGCCGAGACGTCGAGGCCGCGAGCGTCCCGCTCGCGCCACGTCCGCCTGGACCGCTCGCGCACGTCGGCCACCACGGCGAGCGCCGCCGCCTCGCCGGAGAAAGGCACGAGAGCGACGCACGTCGCGGGCGCGGGGGTCACGATGCCGAGCGTGGCCTCCACGATGACGCCGAGCGTGCCTTCCGCGCCGACGAACAGGTCGATCAGGTCCATCCCCGGCGCGGCGAAGTAGCCCGCGGATCGCTTCGGCACGTCTGGCATCGTGTAGGTCGGCACGGGCACCCGCGCGACCCCTGACGGCGAGGCCACCTCGAAGTAGCCGTCCGGATGCGCGAGCACCTGGCCCCGCTCGATGTCGAGGACCTCGCCCGACGCGAGGACGACGGTGAGAGAGCGGACCCAGTTGCGGGTGCTTCCGTACTTGAACGTGGCGGCGCCCGACGCGTTGGTCGAGATCGTGCCGCCGACGAACGCCCCGTCGTAGGTGGGCGCCGGAGGATAGTAGCGACCCTCGGCCGCCAGGCGCTCCTTGAGCGTCACGACGGGCACGCCCGGCTGGACGCGGGCGAAATCGCTGCCCACGGCGAGGATCGACCCGAGCTTCGACGTGCTCAGCACCACGTCGCCGCGCGGCGTCGCGCCGCCCGTCACCGACGACTGCGCGCCGATTGGCAGGATGCGGTCGTGGGCCCGCACCACCGCGGCCACGTCGGCTTCGCTCCTGGGGAACACCACGCCGGCCGCGTAGCCGCCGGGGTAGTGAGCGGCATCCTCGAGGAACGACTGCACGGTCTCGGGATCCGAGGCGACGGGCAGCGGCCCGTGGTCGCCGCGCGCCGGCCGTGTGGCGATGCGGTGGCTCATGCTGTCAACAGCATAGAGGGCCCGGGGCTCGAGGCTCAAGGCTCGCGGCCGGGCGGCGGAGCTCGAGGGCCGTGGCGCCAACCTTTGGCCGACGGATTCCGTCTACTACTAGGTGCCGCGCCCGAGTCGTCTTCACACTCTCCTGCCCCTGGCCGTCGGTTTCATCCTGTCCGTCGTCCCGGCGGGCGCGTCGTCCCCGCCGGGAGGGACGAAGGGCCCGGCGGGCACGGCCGCGGGTGCGGCGCGCGTCGGTGCCGGGGAACGGTCGGTGGCGGCGACCCCGGTGGCCGAGGCGTCCGCGGTGCGCCTCGACGGCGAGTTCAACGACGCGGCCTGGAACGCGGCGCCGGTGATCGACGGCTTCGTGCAGCGCGAGCCCAGCGAGGGGAAGACGCCGACCTTCCGGACCGAGGCCAGGGTCGTCTACGATGCCGCGGCCATCTACGTCTCGATCCGCGCGTTCGACCCCGACCCGTCGAAGGTCGTCGGCATCCTGACCCGCCGCGACACCGACTCTCCGTCCGACTGGGTGAGCGTCATCATCGACTCGTACCACGACCGCCGGACGGCGTACGAGTTCGCCGTGAACGCCGCCGGCGTGAAGGCCGACAAGTACCGGTTCGCGGACCTGAACGAAGACACCAGCTGGGACGCCGTCTGGGACGTGAAGGTCGGCACCGACGCGGAGGGGTGGCGGGCGCAGTTCCGCATCCCGTTCTCGCAGCTGCGGTTCGACCCGAAGAAGGCAGAGACCTTCGGGTTCGCGGTCACGAGGCGCGTCGGGCGGCTGAACGAGGTGTCCACCTGGCCGCTGCTCCCGCGGGGCGCGAGCGGATACGTCTCGTCGCTGGGCGAGCTGACCGGACTGCAGTTGAAGGGCAGCCCGAAGCGCCTCGAGCTCGTGCCCTACGGCGTCGGCCAGCTGCAGACGCAGGAGGCGCAGATAGGCAACCCGTTCGTGACGCGGCGCGACGCGGCGTCGTCGTTCGGCGCCGACATGAAGTTCGCCGTCACGCCCGGGCTCACCCTGACGGGGACGATCAACCCGGATTTCGGCCAGGTCGAGGCCGACCCGGCCGTCGTGAACCTGTCGGCCTTCGAAACGTACTTCAGCGAGCGCCGCCCGTTCTTCGTCGAAGGCTCGGGGATCTTCCGCTTCGACATCGACTGCAACGACGGCGAGTGCCGCGGCCTGTTCTACTCGCGCCGGATCGGCCGCACGCCGCGCGGCACCCCGCCAACCACGGACGGCGGTTATGTTTCCGTCCCCTCGCAGACGACGATCCTCGGCGCCGCGAAGCTGACCGGCCGCGTCGGCTCGTTCTCGGTCGGCGCGTTGAACGCCGTCACGCGCGAGGAGCACGGCTACGGGTTCGACGGCCTGACGCGCACCTCCTCGGTGGTCGAGCCGACGACCAGCTACTCGGTCGTCCGCGCCACCCGCGAGTTCGCCGACCAGTCGTCGCTCGGGTTCATGGCCACCGCCACCAACCGCCGGCTCACCGACGACGTGCAATTCCTGCCGGGACAGGCGTACACCGGCGGCGTGGACGGGGACTGGCGGCTCGGGAAGAAGGTACTCGTTGACGGGTACTGGGCCGGAAGCACCGTGCGCGGCGACGCCGAGGCGATCGGCCTCCTGCAAACGAGCAACGTCCACAGCTTCCAGCGCCCGGACGCCGACCACGTGGAGCTGGACCTCACCCGCACCTCGCTGAACGGCATGACGGGGCAGTTGGGCGCGGGCAAGATTGCCGGGGATCGGGTCAGGTTCAACAGCGCCGCCTGGTTCAAGACGCCGGGATTCGACATCAACGACCTGGGGTTCCTGCAGCGGGCGGACGAGGCGGGGGCGAGCAACTGGCTCCAGTTCCGGCGAAGCACGCCCTGGAAGGGGATCCGGGAGATCTACCTGAACTTCAACCAGTGGGCGCTCTGGAACTTCGACGGCGACCGGACGGCGCTCGGCGGCAACGTGAACTTCAACCTCCGGACGGGCGGCAACCACCGGCTGTGGTTCGGCGTGAACCGCGAAGGGGTGGCGTTCAACGACCGCGCCACGCGCGGAGGCCCGGGGGCGATGGGCAACGCGGGTCTCTACGCGTGGCACAGCTTCGCGACCGACGACAGGAAGCTCCTCCAGCTCGCGTACGACCTCGACGGTGGCGGGGACCGGTTGGGGACGCGCAACGGCACCTTCTCGCCGTCGGTTCGCGTGCGCCCGTCCGCCGCGCTGTCGCTGACCGTCGGCCTGCGCCTGACGCGCAACGTCAACGACTCCCAATGGATCGAGAACCTCGTCGCCGACGGGTCGGGCGATGCCCGCCCGCACTATGTCTTCGGCCACCTCGACCAGACGACGGCTGCCGCGACGTTCCGCGTGAACTACACGATCACGCCGACGCTCTCGATCCAGTTGTACGGCCAGCCGTTCGTGTCGGCCGGCGACTACTCGTCGTTCAAGGAGCTGACGAACGGCCGCGCGCCCGCCTACCAGGACCGTTACGCACCCTACGCCTATGCCGGCAGCCCCGACTTCAACTACAAGTCGTTCCGCACGACGAACGTGCTGCGGTGGGAGTACCGCCCGGGCTCGACGCTGTTCGTCGTCTGGCAGCAGGGGCGCGAAGAGGTGACGGATCGCGGCGATTTCCGGTTCGGGCGCGATTTCGGCGACGTCTTCCGCGCCTCGGGCCGCAACGTCTTCATGGTGAAGATGGCGCACTGGCTGAACTTCTGAGGAACGGCGCCGCGCGCGTCCTCTGCCGGCTATACTGGCTGGATGAAGTTCGCCCCAGAGTACGTTTCCTGCGTCCTCCAGGAAAACTTCGCCGACGCCCGCAGTCTGTTCCTGTCGCCGCTCATGGCGATCCACTACGCGCACCTCGTCATGCTCGCCGACCGCGGCATCATCCCGGCCGGGGACGCGGCCGCCGTGCGGAAGGCGCTCGACGGCATCCCGGTGCCCGAGGTGGCCGCGGCCGAGTTCGACGGAAGCTGCGAGGACCTCTTCTACCACGTCAACCGCGAGATAGAGCGGCGCTGCGGCGCGGACGTCGCCGGCCGCCTGCACACGGCGCGAAGCCGCAACGACATCGACATGACGATGTACCGGATGCGGCAGCGCGGCTACGTGGCCGGCGTGGCCGAGGGGCTGCTCGGCCTGCGGCAGGCGCTGATCGACCTGGCCGACCGCCACCGCCGGGCGATCGCCCCGCTCCACACCCACACGCAGCCCGCGCAGCCGTCCACCGTCGCCCACTACCTGCTGGCGGTCATCGAGCAGCTCGAGCGGGACACCGCGCGGATGAAGGCGGCGTTCGAGACGACCAATCGCTGCCCGCTGGGCGCGTGCGCGATCACCGGCACGGGGTTCGAGATCGACCGCACGCTGACCAGCTCGCTGCTCGGGTTCTCGGCGCCCACCGGGAACACGTACGGCAGCATCGCGAGCGTGGACTACATGCTCGAAAGCGTCGGGGCCACGGCGGTGATGGCCACGGGCCTCGGCCGGTTCGTGCAGGACATGCTGCTGTGGTGCACCGCCGAGTTCGGCTACCTGCGGCTGGGCGACGGCTTCGTGCAGGGCTCCAGCATCATGCCGCAGAAGCGGAACCCGGTGGCGCTCGAGCACGCGCGCGCCATCTGCAGCAAGACCTTCGGCCAGGCGGTCGCGGTGATGGCCAGCGTGCACAACACGCCGTTCGGCGACATCGTGGACACCGAGGACGACCTCCAGCCGCTCGTGGCCAACGTGTTCCACGACGCGGCCCGGGCGCTGACGCTCGTCGGCGCCGCGCTCGCCACGGCGTCGTTCGACGAGGCGAAGCTCGAGGCGCGGGCGGGCGAGAACGGCATCACGCTCACCGAGCTGGCCGACACGCTGGTGCGCGAGCACGACCTGCCGTTCGCCACGGCGCACGCCATCGCGCGCACGGTGTCGGACGCGCGCCGGGCGAACCCCGGGGCGCGCCTCGCCGCCGTGGTCGCCGACGCGGCGGTCGAACTGCTCGGGCGGCGCCTCGATTACACGGACGACCGGCTGGCGGAGATCCTCAGCCCCAGGAATTTCGTCGAAATCAGGCGGACGCCGGGCGGGCCGGCGCCGTCCGAGACGGCCCGGGCGGTCGAGGCGTCCCGTTCGGAACTCGCCAAGGATCGGCAGTGGCTCGCCGGCACGCGCGAGATGCTGGCGCGCGCCGAGGCCAGGCTGCGCGAACGGAGCGGGCGGCTGTGAGCGACCCGAGAAAGGGGACGGCCGGCCTCGAGCCCGGCCGCGCGCTCCCGACGGCGGGGGAGCCAGTCTCCCCCAGCCGGGCAGGGACCTACGCCGGCGTCGTCGCCGTCGAGGTCCTGGTCATCGCGGCCCTCTGGTTCTTCAGCCGCTACTTCTCCGCCTGACGCGGGCCCACCACCATGCGACTGCTCGACTGGCTCGTCATCGCCGCGTACCTGCTCTGGATCGTCTGGGACGGCTTGCGGCGCACACGGTCGGCGAACGAGATCGACGGCTATCTCCTCGCCAAGCGCAGCCTGCCGTGGTGGGCCGCCGGGCTCTCGGTGATGGCGACGCAGCTGAGCGCGATCACGCTCGTCGGGACGACCGGGCAGGGCTACGCGGACGGCATGCGGTTCGTGCAGTTCTACTTCGGCCTCCCCGTGGCGATGATCATCCTGTCGCTCACGGTCGTGCCGTTCTTCTTCCGCGCGCGGGTCTACACCGCGTACGAATACCTCGAACAGCGGTTCGACGCGAAGACGCGCGGCCTCGCCACGCTGCTGTTCCTCGCGGGCCGCAGCCTCTCCTGCGGCGTGATCATCGCGGCGCCCGCCGTCATCCTGTCGATCGTCCTCGGCTGGAACCTCACGCTGACCGTGCTCGCGATCGGCGTGCCGACCGCGCTCTACACGATGTTCGGCGGCGTCCAGGCCGTCGCCTGGACCGACGTCAAGCAGATGGGCGTGGTGGTGGCCGCCGTGTTCGCGGCGGTCGTGATGCTGGTGCTCGGCCTGCCCGACCACGTCTCGCTCGGCTCGGCGCTCCACGTGGCGGGCGCGGCCGGCCGGCTGAAGACCCTCGACTTCTCCTTCAACTTCACCGAGAAGTACACGTTCTGGTCGGGGACGATCGCGAGCATGTTCCTGATGCTCTCCTACTTCGGATGCGACCAGAGCCAGGTGCAGCGCTACCTGACGGCCAAGTCGATCGACGGCGCGCGAAGTTCGCTGATGGTCAGCGCGTTCGTGAAGATCCCGCTCCAGGCGCTCATCCTGCTCACCGGCGTGCTCGTCTTCTCCTACTACCTGTTCGTGCAGCCGCCGATGCTCTTCAACCCGGTCTACCAGTCGCGGGTCGAGTCGAGCAGCCGCGCGGGCGAGTACCGGCAGCTCGAGCGGCAGTTCAAGTCGGCATTCGACGAGCGGCGCCAGGCGGCGCTGGCGGTGGCGGACGCCGAGCGGGCGGGCGACGCCGGCCGGCTCGCAGGCGCCCGGTCGACCTTCAACGAGGTGGACGGCCGCCTGAAGGCGACCAGGGACGAGGCCCGCGGGCTGGTCAGGCAGGTGACCGGCGACCAGGTCTACGACGACGTGAACTACGTGTTCCCGACGTTCGTGACGACGCAGCTGCCGATGGGCCTGGTCGGCCTCATCATCGCGGCCATCTTCGCGGCCGCCATGTCGGCAAGCGCCGGCGAGATGAACTCGCTGGCCACCGCGACGGTCATCGACATCTACAAGCGGCACCTCCGCACGCACGCCGACGACCGGCACTACCTGCTGGTGTCGAAGCTGGCGACGGGCTTCTGGGGGCTGACCGCGTGCCTCTTCGCGATCTACGCCGCGCGGGCCGGATCCCTCATCGAGGTGGTCAACAAGACCGGGTCGTTCTTCTACGGCACGCTGCTGGGCGCGTTCGCGCTCGGCATCGGCACCAGGCGGGCGAACGGCACGGGCACGTTCGTCGGGATGCTCGCCGGCTTTGCGACGGTCCTCTGGGCTGCGCGCTACACGTCCATTTCCTACCTCTGGTACAACGTCGTCGGGGCGCTGGTCGTGGTGGTCGTCGGCCTGGTGGTGAGCGCCGTCCCGGGAAGCCGCCCGCGCGGCTCGTCCCGGGGTCAGAACTGACGCCGACGATGCACGCACGGGGGATTCCGATCACCAGGAAGAGGCGAAGCTCTTGGTGATCGTGACAGCCCCCTGGCCGTGCCCGATGTTCCTTCCGAAGGCATTCTTGTAGGCCGTGGCTTCACCGTCGGGGGCGGCGTCCTTCGAATTGGCATTGGTGTAGGCCACACCAAAGGTGTAGCCCCACTTGTCGAGGGTCATGCCCACCTTGTAGTCGGTGTACGAGAAGTAGGAGTTGTCGCCCCCCGAACTTCCCCGGTACCCCGTGTTGGGATTCTTCGGATACGTGTAGCGCCCCGCGTGGGCCAGGATCTTGAAGCCCGACGCCCCGAGGGGAATCGTTCCGGACAGATCCGCATAGCCGGCGCCCTTCGATTCGTTGACCCCAAAGATGAAGGTACTGATCGCCTGCGAGTACTTGAACGAGAGCCACTTGTAGCCGAGCACGCCGTAGACTTCGGTCGTGTTGGGCTTGCGGTAGGCGCCCATGTTGTCGTAGGTCCCGGGGTAGTAGTAATCGATGATCCCGAGGTCGTAGCTCCAGTCCGCCGCGAAGGTGCCCTTGAAGCCCCCGTAGAAATCCCATTCCAGGCTCGCGTTGTTGCTCGAGTATGCGCCGTAGGGCGCGCCGGCACCGCCGGGGGAAGAGAGAGCCACCGGCGTGGACGCGAAGCCCGCGTTCTGATCGGTGAACCACGAGATGTTCGACATCCAGGTTCCCAAGTAGAGGCCGCTGGTGTGCGAGAAGTCGATCCCCCCTTGTATTGCAGGCTTGCCGTCGGTTTGGGTCAGTCCGCGGAAGACGTAGTTGCTGGCCATCCCCAGGTTTGCCGCCAACGTATAACTGGGCTTGGGAACTTCCGGCGCGGGGCTGGCCCCGGCTGCCGGCGGCGCTTGAGCAAGTGCTGAAGCGCTGAGGGACGATGCGAGAACAGCGACAGGGATGGCGTCACGGAGTTTCATCGAGTTGTTCTCCTGGTTGACACGAAAGTGAACGGACCGAACGGCTGACGTGGACGCAAAAAAACCCCCGATTCGTCTTGCGAATCGGGGGTGGTGGCGACCGTTGGGGAACTGGACTAGTCTGGTCCCCCCCTGGCCCGTCCGCGATTCGCGCGAGGCTTGGGATTGCGCTGGTTTCGGCGCTGGCGCTGCTGCTGGTTCGGGACGAGGTTCATAGTGACGAACTCAGAAAAGACGAGAGAATCGGTTGAAACATCCCCCGACCGGCGCGTCGCGAATCGGGGCGCGAACTCGAAACGTGAACCAGGCCCGCTCAGTACGCGGACAGGGTACTTGCCCAGTTCCCAGGGTGTTACCTCGAGACGGTAGTCTTCCCACTCCAGGCGCTTGGCCGAGATGAATCGTTCGCAGATGTGGGCGCCCAGGGCTTCCCTGATGACCGAATCGGCTTCCAGTTCTGCGATGGCCGCCTCCAGAGACCCGGGCAGCACGTTCAGTGCGGTTCTCCGCTCGGATTCGGCGAGCATGCGGAGGTTCTCTTCACTGGCCTCGGGCACCGCGAGGGCGCGCTCGACGCCGTCCAGCCCCGCCGCCAGCATCACCGCAAGGGCCAGGTAGGGGTTGCAGCTGGGATCAGGGCACCGCAGCTCGATTCGCGTCGACGCGGACGTGTGCGAGCGCGGAATCCGGATGAGGGCCGAGCGGTTGATGCGTCCCCAACTGATGAAGACGGGCGCCTCGTAGCCCCCCAGTCGTTTGTAGGAATTCACGAGGGGAGCCAGCACGGCGCACATTCCCCGCGCGTGGAGCAGCTGCCCCGCCATGAACTGCTTGGCGATCGTGGAAAGCCCGTGGCCATCGCCGGGATCGGAGAACGCATTCGACCCGTTGGCCCTGTAGCACAGGCTCTGATGAACGTGCATGCCGCTTCCGGCGAGACCCCTCACGGGCTTGGGCATGAAGGTAGCGTGCAGCCCCTTCTGCTGGGCGAGGGTCTTGAGGACCACACGAAAGGTGACGATGTTGTCGGCCGTCTTCAGGGCGTGGGAGAAGCGGAAGTCCATCTCGTGCTGGCCCGGGGCGATTTCGTGGTGCATCGCCTCGGCCTCGATTCCGAACGCGCCCAGCGTCTCTGTCATCTGCCGCCAGAGCCCCGTTGCCACCATGTCGGTGGGCTGATCGAAGTAGCTGGCGCCATCCACGAGCCGAGGGGGAATCAGACCATTGTCCGCGTCCGGCCGGAGCAGGAAGAACTCCAGTTCCGGACCGGCGTTGTAGACGAAGCCCATCTGCTCGGCCTTCCTCAGCACGGTGCTCAACACGGCGCGGGGATCACCCAGGAAGGGCTGGCCGTCCGGAGTGAACACGTTGCAGATCAGCCGAGCGGTGGCGTCGTTTCCGGACAGCCAGGGCAGCACCGCGAAGGTCGAGATGTCCGGCACCAGGTGCATGTCGCTCTCGGCGATGCGGGCAAACCCCTCGATGGACGACCCATCGAACCAGATGCCGTGATTGACGGTCGCCGCCAGTTCCTCCACGGGGATGGTGACGTTCTTGACGGCGCCGCCCACGTCCGTGAACTGCAGATCGACGAACTTGACCTGACGTTCATTGACGATCGCCGCGACTTCTTCCGGGGTTTGGGGAGGAGGTTGGGTGGTCATTTGTGCAAGGCCTGCAAGCCGAACCCGATGACGATGAGAACGAGGAGCACCACCAGGGCCATGAGCACCGAGACGAAGAACTGAGAGCGCCAGAATGGCAGCTCCCTCGGAGCTGCCTCCAGGCGATCCAGGATGGCGACGTCAACCAATTCCGGGTGCTCCAGGTCGCGGATCAGGGCGTACATGTCGGGGGTGCGCTCGTCAGGATTGCGGTGCAGGGCACGGGCGATCACGGCCGCCAGCGGGGACGAGATGCCCTTCCCCTCCTTGTCCAGGCGAGGAACGGTGCCCTGGAGGTGGAGGGACATGACCACTGCCTGATTGTCGCCCTCGAAGGGAAGATGACCGGAGAGCAGTTCGAAGAGCATGGTGCCGACGGCATAGACGTCGGTCCGCTTGTCACCCCGATGTCCCTCGATTTGTTCGGGGGCCATGTAGTCAGGCGTTCCAGCCGCACCGCTGAGATTCGCGTACGTCACGCGATGAGCGCGCTTGGTGAGCGCCAGGCCGAAATCGAGGATGATCGGGTCGCCTTCCGGCGTGATCAGGATGTTCTCGGGCTTGATGTCCCGGTGGACGATGTCGTGGTCGTGACAATGGGCCAGTCCCTCCGCGATCTTCTTGGTGAGCCGGATTGCCTCGTCCGCGGGCACTGGGGCGTTCTTCCGGACGAAATCCCGCATGGATTCGCCTGAGATCAGCTCGGTGACCAGGTAAGGCGTGACGTTGAACTCGCCGGAACCGACACCCTTCTGGATGGCCGGATGATCGAGGGTCCGCATGACGTCCAGTTCGCGCTGGAAGCGCTCGTACTGCGCGGGATCCCCGATGGATGCCCGGTTGGGAATCTTCAGCACGACGTCCTTGCCGCTCAGCAGATCATAGGCACGGTAGATGTCACTCATCCCACCCTGGGCGAGGTGCGCTCGGATCTGAAAGTGGTCGAACTGATCGCCAATCTGTAGCATGGGACGGTCTCAGCCTTCACCACACGGCCGCGCGGACGGGTGCCCCCCGGTGGAAGTATACGGGAGAGTCACGTGGACGCACGCCAAAACCACGGTCTTCCGAAGGATGGCTCCGTCTCGCTTCATCGTCTGAATACCCTGCTGAAGAAGGCTCCCAGCGAGGACACCGATCCGTCCACCGACGGCGATGAGGTCAGCCTGCGCAACCGCAGGGACAGCAGCGAGAGGTTGTCGTCGCTGCCCCGGCGGAGGGCCTCGTCGCGCAGCGTCTGGTTGAAGCCTGCCAGGGAACCTTCGGCGGCGGCATACCTGGCGAAATCTCGATCCTCCACATGGCCCCAGACGCCGTCCGTGCAGAGCACGATCAGATCGTTGGTCTGCACCGGGATGGAGAAGATGTCGGGCTGGACGAACATCCCCAGCCCCAGGCACCTGTTGAGCACCGAACGCTGGCTGTGGGACCGCACCTTGTCGGGGGAGAGCAGGCGCATGCGCACGAGCTCGCCCACGCGGGTGTGGTCGTTGGTCAGCGACGTCGCCTCTCCATCCCTCACCAGGTAGGCCCGGCTGTCGCCCACGTGGACCACCGTAATGGTGTGGCCGGAGAGATGAACCGCCGTGAGGGTGGTTCCCATCCGTCCCACTCCCAATCGAGTGGCCTCCTGGAACACGCTGCTGTTGGCATCGTGCACACCCTGCTTCAAGCGCTGGAGAGCGGAGGAACGGTCGCCCTTGTAGAAGGACTCGAAGAACGTCTCCAGCGCGAGGGCACTCGCGATTCCCCCGTGGGCGAACCCGCCCATGCCGTCGGCGATGCCGTACAAGTGGCCGTGCAGGGCCGTCAGTTCGTCATCGGGGTGGCAGGCCCTGATGGCGTCCTGGTTGTCCGCCCTCACCTCACCCGTGTCGGTGAAGCCGTGCGTTTCGATGTCAGGCACTTCCGACCGCGGCATTCATTCGTTCCTGCAGGAGGCAGCGGAGAAGACGCTTCGGCCGTCACTGAGACGCGACGGACGCCCTCGCAGGCAGCACCGCGCGGTTCTGCTTACGACTGTTCAGCATCAGGTAGACCGCGCTGATGCCTCCCCAGCCGGCCGTCACGCACAGGGCGAACTTCGTGGCTGCGGCCGAGACCCCCGGGGTCCGGAGGCCAATGACGACGATGCCGGCCAACATGGCGATGTTCCCGAGCAGGCCCAGCATGGGAATGAGGGCGTGCTTGGCGCTGTGGAATTCCTCGCGCCCTGCGAAGGCGATGAACGTGAGGCCGCAGATCAGGGCGTAGAGAACGAACGTCCCGATGTTGGAGGCCAGCGTGATGCCCGTCAGCGCGGTGACATTGACCACGCCGACGGCGCCCAGGATGGCGGAGACCGCCACCAGGATCCACACACCCACGTACGGAGTGGCGTGCTTGCCGTGCAAGGCGCCCATGACGCTGGGCATTTCCTGGTCCTGGGCCATGGCGAAGCTGATCCGCACGGCGGTGTTCATGGCAGCCAGGGTGGTGCCCAGGACCGCGAGGCCCACCGTGAAAGCCACGACGATCATCAGCATGAAGCCGTTGCCGGCGAGCATCGAGTCGCCGATGAGGCGAATCATGTCTCCGATCGGTGCGCCGGAAGCAGCCACAGCGTCCATCCCGACCGTCTTGGTGCCGTCAGCCGCGACGTTGACGAGCTTGTCGCAAACCGCGTAGTTGGCAGCGAAGTACTCCAGCAGGTAGGCGAAGATGCCCTGGATGACCAGGGAGAGAATGACGCCGCGGGGAATGTCCTTCTTGGGATTGATGGCCTCCCCGGCCAGCGACGTCGAGGACTCGAAGCCTACCAGGATCAAAATCGCGATGGTGGACTGGAACAGCATGGAGCCCAGGCTGTGGGGCCACACGATGGAGATGGCCTGGGGGTGGGCCCACTGCGTGACATGCAGCGGATTCTGGATGCGGAACATGATGGCCAGGATGCTGAAGCCCGCCAGGGAGACCAACTGAATGACGTTGATGGCGATGGCGAGGTTCGTGGAACCCGTGATGCCGCGCACGGCGATGAAACCCACGGCCACCGAGAAGAGCACGGCGACCAGTATCTGGGCCCACAGGGACAGATGGACGTCGAACTGTCCGAAGAGGTACGTCACGAGGGTGGCCATCATCGCCACCATGACCCCGGGGTAGACCCAGTAGAACAGGTGGGCCGCCCACCCCGTGACGAACTTCGCCAGCCGGGCGAAGCGCCGATGACTGGACTCATCGCGGTCCAGGAAGGCCTTCTCGGCGAAGTAATAGGAACCGCCGGCGCCGGCTTCGGGGTACCGGCGCGCCAGTTCCGCGAAGGAGATGGCGGTGAGGAAGGCAATGACGAGGGCCGCCACGATGCCCGTCCACATGTCCGTGGCTCCGCCGTTGTTCGATGCCTGCAGCTGGAAGGTGATCCAGAGGAACGCCCCCGGCGCGATGAGCGCCATCGCGTTCACAGTCACTCCCGTGAGTCCGAGTGTCTTCTTCATCCCTGCGGGTGATGCCGTAGGTGTTGCCATGACTCCTCCATGTGGTTGACAGAGACCGGGCAAAAAAAACCCCCGATTCGCAGTGCAAATCGGGGGTGGTGGCACCCGGCGGGGAACTGGCTAATCTGGTCCCCCCCCGGCCCGTCCGCGATTTGCGTGAGGCTTGGGATTACCCTGCTGTTGACGCTGGCGCTGCTGGTGGTTCAGGAAGACGTTCATGATGACCTAACCGAAGAGAACGCAGTCGACGCACGCCCCCCCATCGGCCCTTTGCGAAAGGGAGGTGATCACCGAACTAGATCTAATTTGTCAGTATTAACTCTTAACGTGGGCAATGTTACCATTAAGACACAATAAATAGAAATAACATTCTATATATTAAGGTCAAATATCGCATCGGCAAGATCAGCTATCGCACCGGCCGACATCCCACGTAACTCCTCGACCTCATTCCTCGTGGATTCGAATAGCAGACCTGTTAGGTCCGATATGTGGTATATTGGAGACCGAATCGGTCGGAGTGACGCGTTGACCGGACGTCGGCCCCCAAGTCCGGTCAGCACCCGGCTCCGCCGCCATCATCCAAGGACGCACCGCGCATGAGCACGGAAACGAGGACCATCGAGGAGCTGGCAACCCAGGAGTACAAGTACGGCTTCGTAACGGACGTCGAAGCCGACGAGGCCCCGCGGGGGTTGAGCGAAGACATCATCCGGCTGATCTCCCAGAAGAAGGGCGAGCCGGACTGGCTGCTCGAGTGGCGGCTGAAATCGTACCGGACGTGGCTCACGCTCGAGGACCCCGACTGGGCCAACGTCAAGCACGACCCCATCGACTACCAGGACATCGTCTACTACTCGGCGCCGAAGCGGAAGGCGCTCCAGAGCCTGGACGAGGTGGATCCGGAGGTCCGCCGGACGTTCGAGAAGCTCGGCATCCCGCTCGAGGAGCAGAAGGCGCTCAGCGGTGTGGCGGTGGACGCCGTCTTCGACAGCGTCTCGGTGGCGACGACGTTCAAGGGCAAGCTGAAGGAACTGGGGATCATCTTCTGCTCGTTCTCGGAGGCGGTGCGCGAGCATCCCGACCTGGTGCGGCAGTACCTCGGCTCGGTGGTCCCGCACTCGGACAATTTCTACGCGGCGCTGAACTCGGCCGTGTTCACCGACGGGTCGTTCTGCTACGTGCCCAAGGGCGTTCGGTGCCCGATGGAGCTCTCCACCTACTTCCGCATCAACGCGCAGAACACCGGGCAGTTCGAGCGGACGCTGATCGTCGCGGACGAAGGCGCGCACGTGAGCTACCTCGAGGGGTGCACGGCGCCGATGCGCGACGAGAACCAGCTGCACGCGGCGGTGGTCGAGCTCGTGGCGCTCGACGACGCCACCATCAAGTACTCGACCGTGCAGAACTGGTATCCCGGCGACAAGCAGGGCCGGGGAGGCATCTACAACTTCGTGACCAAGCGCGGCCACTGCCGCGGCGCCAATTCGAAGATCACCTGGACACAGGTCGAAACCGGCTCCGCGATCACCTGGAAGTACCCGAGCTGCATCCTGCAGGGCGACAACTCGGTGGGCGAGTTCTACTCGGTGGCGGTGACCAACAACTACCAGCAGGCCGACACCGGCACGAAGATGATCCACCTCGGGAAGAACACGCGCAGCACGATCGTCTCGAAGGGGATCTCGGCCGGGCACGGCCAGAACACCTACCGCGGCATGGTGAAGATCGGCAGGAACGCGGCTGGCGCGCGCAACTACTCGCAGTGCGACTCGCTGCTGATCGGCGACCAGTGCGGCGCCCACACCTTCCCCTACATCGAGATCAAGAACACCTCGTCGCAGATGGAGCACGAGGCGTCGACCTCGAAGATCGGCGAAGACCAGATCTTCTACTGCCGTCAGCGCGGCCTCTCGACCGAGGACGCGGTGAACATGATCGTCAGCGGCTTCTGCAAGGAGGTCTTCCGCGAGCTTCCGATGGAATTCGCGGTGGAAGCGCAGAAGCTCCTGGGCGTGAGCCTCGAGGGCTCGGTTGGGTAGGGCAGGCTTCCAGCCTGCCGGACAGTAGGGCAGGCTTCCAGCCTGCCGGACAGGACGACACGATGCTCGAGATCAAGAACCTCCGCGCCCGGGTGGGCAACAAGGAAATCCTCAAGGGGATCGACCTCTTCGTCGGCACCGGTGAAGTGCACGCCGTGATGGGCCCCAACGGGTCGGGCAAGAGCACGCTGGCCGGCGTCCTGGCGGGCCGTCCCGAGTACGAGGTGACCGAGGGCTCGGTGGCCTACAACGGCATCGACCTGCTGAAGCTCGCCCCCGAGGAGCGCGCCCGCGAGGGCATCTTCCTGGCGTTCCAGTACCCCGTCGAGATCCCGGGCGTGAACAACGCCTACTTCCTGAAGGCGGCCCTCAACGCCGTCCGCGCCCACCGCGGCCTGCCCGAGCTGGACGCCATGGACTTCATGGCGCTCGTGCGCGGCAGGATGAAGATGCTCGACATGGACCAGGGGCTGATGAGCCGGCCGGTCAACGAGGGATTCTCGGGCGGCGAGAAGAAGCGCAACGAGATCTTCCAGATGGCGGTGCTCGAGCCGGCGCTGGCCATTCTCGACGAGACCGACTCGGGCCTCGACATCGACGCGCTCAAGGTGGTCGCCGAGGGCGTCAACGCCCTTCGCAGCCCCGAGCGCTCCGCGATCGTCGTCACCCACTACCAGCGGCTGTTGAACTACATCGTCCCGGACTTCGTGCACGTGCTGTCCGAGGGGCGCATCGTCCGGTCAGGCGGCAAGGAACTCGCGCTCGAACTCGAGGAGAAGGGCTACGGCTGGCTCGAGCCGGTGGCCCAGGGCTAGCGACGGGCCGGCGAGGCGGGCCTGCGAGACGTCCAGCGGCGCAACATATGGCGACCAAGACCAGCACCTACCTCACCACGTTCGAGCGCCTGGACCGGGGACGGACCGGCGAACCGGCCTGGCTGCGCGCGACCCGACGCTCGGCGGCCGGCGCCTTCGAGCGCCTCGGCTTCCCGACGACTCGCGACGAGGAGTGGCGATTCACGAACGTGGCCCCCATCGCCGAGACGACGTTCTCCGCCGCGCCGCCCGCGGCGGTGTCGAGCGAGGAGGCGGGTCGCTTCACGATTCCCGGCGTGGAGGGCGCGCTGCTCGTGTTCGTGGACGGCCGCTACGCTCCGGGGTTGTCGCGACCCGACGCGGCGGCGCCGGGCCTGACCGTGTCGTCGATTGCCGTGGAGCTCGAGCGCGGCGCCTCGCGCCTCGAACCGCATCTCGGCCGCCACGTGACGTTCACCGAGCGGCCGTTCGCCGCGCTGAACACCGCGATGTTCGAGGATGGGGCGGTCGTCAGTGTGGCCGACGGCCAGGTGGTGGACCGCCCGGTCCAGCTCCTCTTCCTCTCGACGGTGACCGCGGCGCCGGCGGTCTCGCACCCGCGCGCGCTCGTGATCGCGGGCCGCAATGCCCAGGTCGAGGTCATCGAGACCTTCGGGTCGCTGGGCGCGTCGCGCGGGCTCACCAATGCCGTCACGGAGCTGGTCGTCGGGCCGGGCGCGGTGCTCCGCCACTACCGGCTGCAGCGCGAGAGCGAGGTGGGATTCCACCTCGGCCACACGGAGCTGCAGCTCGGGCGTTCGGCCACCGCGGCGTCGCACTCGCTGGCCTTCGGCGGCCTGATCGCGCGGCACGAGGTGGTCGCCGTGCTTGCGGACGAGGGCGCCGACTGCACGTTGAACGGCCTGTACCTGGCCGACGGCGTCCGCCTGATCGACAACCACACGGAGATCGACCACGCGATGCCCCACGGCAGCAGCCACGAGGTGTACAAGGGAATCCTCGGCGGCCGCGCGCGCGGCGTCTTCAACGGCCGCATCCGCGTGCGCCCGGACGCGCAGAAGACCGACGCGAAGCAGACCAACAAGACGCTGCTGCTCTCCGACAACGCGCAGGTGAACACCAAGCCGCAGCTCGAGATCTTCGCGAACGACGTCAAGTGCACGCACGGGGCAACCGTCGGCCAGTTGAGCGAGGACGCGCTGTTCTACCTTCGCAGCCGCGGCATCGGCGCGGACGACGCGCGGAGCCTGCTGGTGCGGGCCTTTGCGACGGACGTGACGGGCCGGATCTCGCTCGAGCCGCTGCGGGCGGAACTCGATCGGCTGCTGGCCGCGAAGCTCCCGGGTACGCTGGCCGAGAAGGCCTTCGTATGACTCCCCGCGTGATGGACGATGGCCGGGAGGACCTCGAGACCGCCCTGGCTCTCGCGGCAGCCGCCCAGCGCCCGGCACGCCCGCCCTTCGACGCGGCGCGCGTGCGGCGCGACTTCCCGATCTTGGAGCAGCGGGTGCACGGGAAGCCGCTCGTCTATCTCGACAACGCGGCGACCGCGCAGAAGCCGCGCGTGGTCGTGGACGCGATCGCGCATTACTACCTCACCGACAACGCGAACATCCATCGCGGCGTCCACCTGCTCAGCGAGCGCGCCACCGCCGAGTACGAGCGCGGCCGCGAAGCCGTTCGCCGCTTCCTCAACGCGCGCGAATCGCGCGAGATCGTGTTCGTGCGGGGAACCACGGAGGCGATCAACCTCGTGGCGCAGGCCTACGCGCGGCCCCTGCTGAAGCCGGGTGACGAGATCGTGGTGTCGGTGCTCGAGCACCACTCGAACTTCGTGCCGTGGAAGATGGCGTGCGAGGCGACCGGCGCGCGGCTGCGCGTGGTCCCCATCACCGACGCGGGCGAGCTGCGGATGGACGAGTACGAACGCCTGCTCGGCGACCGGACGAGTCTGGTCGCGCTCGGCCACGTATCGAACGCCCTCGGCACGATCAATCCGGCGGCCGAGATCGTGCGGCTCGCGCACGCGCGCGGAATCCCGGTGCTGCTCGACGGCGCGCAGGCGGCCCCGCACATCCCGGTGGACGTGCAGGCGCTGGACTGCGATTTCTACGCGTTCTCGGGTCACAAGCTGTTCGGCCCGACCGGGATCGGCGTGCTCTACGGCAAGGCCGGGATTCTCGAACGCATGCCGCCCTGGCAGGGCGGCGGCGACATGATCAGCTCGGTGACGCTGGAGGACGTGAGCTACGCGGCGCTGCCCGCGAAGTTCGAGGCGGGCACGCCGCACATCGCCGGCGTCGTCGGCCTGGCGGCGGCGATCGCGTACCTCGACGGCATCGACATGGCGGGTGCTGCCGCGCACGAGGTGGCGCTGGCCCGGTACGCCGAGGAACGGCTGTCGGAGTTCCCGGATGTCACCATCGTCGGCCGCGCGAGGGAGAAGGCCGGCATCGTGTCGTTCGTGATGGCGTCGGCGCACCCCCACGACATCGGCACCGTTCTCGACCAGGAGGGCGTGGCCATTCGCACCGGCCACCACTGCTGTCAGCCGCTCATGCTCAGGCTCGGCGTCCCGGCGACGGCGCGTGTGTCGCTGGCGTTCTACAACACCAGGGAGGACGTGGACCGTTTCGTGAGCGCGCTCCAGCGCGTGCGGGAGATGTTCGGCTGATGTCCGACTTGAGAGAGCTGTACCAGGAGGTCATCCTCGATCATCACAAGCGGCCGCGCAATTTCGGCCCGCTCGAGGAGGCCAACCGCCACGCCGAGGGGCGCAACCCCCTGTGCGGGGATCACCTCACGGTCTACCTCGACGTCGAGGACGGCGTGATCAAGGGGGCGGCGTTCGAGGGCGCGGGCTGCGCGATCTCGCGCGCGTCGGCGTCGCTGATGACCGACGCGGTGAAGGGCAAGCCGGTCGAGGAAGCCGAGCGGATGTTCCAGGAGTTCCACAGGATGGTCACCTCCGGCGTGGACCAGGACGTGGAGCAGAGCCTCGGAAAGCTGGCGGTGTTCTGCGGCGTCCGCGAGTTCCCCTCGCGCGTCAAGTGCGCGAGCCTCGCCTGGCACACGATGCACGCCGCGCTCGAGGAGAAGGCCACGCCGGTCAGCACGGAGTAGACCGGAGGATTCGGGAGTCGGGAGTCAGGATTCAGTTCATGTCAGACCCGGTTGCGAACCTCTCGCTCCGCCCGAAGATCGTCGACGCGATCTGCTCGGTCTACGACCCGGAGATCCCGGTCAACATCTGGGAGCTGGGCCTGATCTACGACATCGACATCGACGCCGATCGCCGGGTCCACATCCGGATGACGCTGACCGCCCCCGCCTGCCCGTCCGCGCAGTCGCTGCCCGTCGAAGTCGAGCAGAAGGTGCGAGAGGTGGAAGGCGTGGCCGACGTCTACGTCGAAGTGGTCTGGGAGCCGGCCTGGTCGGCCGACCGCATGTCGGAGGCCGCGAAGCTCCAGCTCGGGATGTTCTGACAGAAGCGTAAGTCCGTGTCACGTTCCGAGACGGCGTTACCGGCCTCCCGGTCGACTCCAGCCTGATTCCTCGCAGATCCGCGCGTTCCTGCCGGCAGGTTCCTGGCCCGCGGCTTGCCCCACACCGATGCGTCGGCCGGCGACGATCGAACGTCGTCCGACCTGTCGATGGGCGAGATCGCCCGCTTGGAGCCGATATGACGAACCGACGCACCCGGCGAGCCGGAACGAGTCTCTGCGGGTCGCCGCTCTCACGCGCGACCGCCGGATTCAGCTTTGCCGAGGTCATGGTGGTGCTGGGGCTGATCGCCGTGACGTCATCCATCACGATCATGGTGATGCCAAGGGCCCTGCGCTCCGCGTCGGCTGACAGCGGCGCGATCCGGTTGGCTTCCGTGCTTCGAACGGCCCGCGAACAGGCCATCAGCCAGCGTCGGCTCATTCGCGTGGCGTTCACCGGGACCAACCAGATCACCGTGACCCGTATCGAGGTGCGGCAAGTCGACGGAACCACGCCCGCGCCTGTCGTCCTGAACACCGTGTGGCTCGAAGACGGCGTCGAGTTCCGCACGTTCGCCGAACTGCCCGACACGCCGGATGTGTTCGGCAACGCCACGGCGGCGTCGTTCGGCACCGCGACCACCGTCGATTTCACGAGCGAGGGCAGCTTCGTGGACCAGAACGGCGACCCGGTGAACGGGACCGTCTTTCTGGGGAAGTACGGCGACGCGCTCAGCGGCCGCGCCGTCAGCATCTTCGGTCCGACCGCGTTGATCCGCGAGTGGCGATGGGACGGCAGCAGGTGGACCAATTGAACCCCCTCGTGCGCCGGACGGAGGAGAACGTGTCGAAGCAGCCCAGCCCGCGCGGCACTGCCGGATTCACCCTGATTGAGGCGATGGTCGCCCTGGTGATTCTCAGCGTCGGCCTGCTCAGCCTCGCGCAGGGCTTCACCCTCGGCATGCGGCACATGGCGACCTCGTCGCCCAACCTCATCGCCCGCGAGAAGGCCAGGGAGGCGGTCGAGAGCGTGCACACCGCGCGCGACACCGGCACGATCGCCTGGGGCCAAATCAAGAACGTCTCGAACGGCGGCGTCTTCCTCAATGGGCCGCAACCGCTGCACGCGGCAGGCGCCGACGGCCTCGTCAACACCGCCGACGATACCGCCGCGCCGCTCGAAGTCCAGCGCGACGCGGGCCCCGACGGCATCCTGAACACCACCGACGACAGGGTGACGACCCTGGACGGGTTCACCCGACGGATCGAGATCGTGGAGCTCAGCCCGGTCAACCCGGACCTTCGTGAGGTGGTCGTCACGATCACCTACCAGGTCGGCGCGGCGCGAGGCAGCTACACGCTGCGCACGTTCATCTCCTCCTTTTCCTAGAGGCCGGCCATGCGAACCCGCGAGTATCCGGACACCGTCGAGGCCGGCTTCAGCCTTGTCGAACTGCTGGTGGCCATGGCGATCGTGCTCACCATCATGGGCACCACGCTGGTCTCGCTGAAGAACGCGTACCGGTCGAACGAGAGCGCGAAGGCGGTGACGAGCGTCAACAACAACCTGAGAGTCGGGATCGACCTGATGGTGCGGGACTTCGTCCAGGTCGGCCAGGGGCTGCCCAACGGTACCGTGCAGGTGCCGTCCGGCGCCGTGGCGTTGCAGATCCAGCGGCCGCACCCCCAGGGCAGCGCGTGCACCGCCTGGCCGGCCGGCACGCAGGCGATCACCGCGGTGACGCCCGGCCCCGGGTGCGGCCCGGTCGTCAACGGTGTCGCCACGGACATGCTGACCACGCTTGCCGTCGATTCGACCCTGGAACTGGTTCCGGTTCAGAGTTTCAACGATACCGACCCGCTGACCGCCACCCCTGCCACCACGGCCACGATCGCCATTCCGGCGTCCAGCGCGGGGGGATCCCCGGTTCGCGTGGGCGACCTGATCATGTTCAGGAAGAACAGCACGAGTGCCCTCGTATACGTGACCGCCGTGACGACGGTGCCGGCCGCGGGCGGCAATCAGACATTCACGTTTGCATCGGGATCGGACGACCCGATGAAGCTCAACCAGTCGGCCTCGGCCCTGAACGGCACGGCGGACGACCTCGCGACGATGCCGCCGACGGCCGCCAACTCCGCCAACGCCTCGCGCGTCAGGATGATCAGTTACTACCTCGACAACACGCTCGACCCGACGACGCCCAGGCTCGTGCGCCACATGGGTTGGGGCGATCCGACAGCCGTCGTCAACCGCCGCGGTCTGACAGTGGCCTTCGGCATCGACAACCTCCTGTTCAGTTACGACATACGGGACAGCGCGGTGAATCCGTCCAACCTCAAAATGGTTGACGCCGACCTGCAGACGACGGGGCCGTGCAGCCCGAACGCCTGCTCGCCCAACCAGATTCGCAAGGTGAACGTGTACATGGCCGCGCGCTCGGCGCTCGTCGGCCAGGAGACCCGGCGGTTCACGCGCAACTCGCTGAACACCCAGGTGAGCCTGCGCAGCCTGGCGCTCGTGGACCGCTACAACAAGTAGAGAGAGGCACGACGATGGCTCGACCAGAGAACCCGGAGACCCTGGCCACGCCGAAGCTCGAAGAGCGAGGGCGGGACGAATCCGGCATGGCGCTGGTGTCTACCATCCTGATCATGGCGCTGATGTCGGCCCTGCTCGTGGGCTTCTACGCCATGATTGCGGCCGACCAGCAATCGAGTGGCATCAACCGGGACCAGACGCAGGCCTACGCGGCCGCCCACGCGGGGCTGGAGAAGCTCACCGCCGACCTCGGCGGGATGTTCACCGGCGGGAACTACAGCCCGACTCCCGGCCAGATTGCTGCGTTGACAGCGACGCCGCCGTCGCTGCCCGGCTTCGAGTACGCGGCGGCGGACGGCGGGTCCGGCTACACCATCACAGCCGGCGCGCCCACTGCGGGGACTATCGCGAAAGGGCCGTTCCTGGACATGACGGGCCTGATCACGAAATACACCATCAACGTGACCGCCCGGGCGACGGCGGGGTCTGGCGGCGGCGCCGAAGTCCACATGCGCCGGGACCTGCAGACCGTCGGCGTGCCCGTGTTCCAGTTCGGGATGTTCTCGGAGAACGACTTGAGCTTCTTCGCCGGGGCGGATTTCGACTTCGGCGGCCGGGTCCACACGAACCAGAATCTCTACCTCGCCGAGCAGAGCGCCACGCTGACGCTGCGCGACATCGTGACGGCAGCCGGCGAGGTCGTTCGTACACACCTTGCCAACGGCACCCCGATAGGCACCAGCACCCACACGAGCTACGTCAAACTGGCGACCACCGGCGGCAGCAACCCGACGTTCCGCAACCTGCGCTGCGGCGGCAACCTGAGCACCTGCGGAAGCGGGGCCGAGGCCGGAACCCAGGAGGGCAGCGTCAACGTCGCGAGTGTGCCGCCGAGCGTCCTGCGGTGCCCGGGCGGCGCCCTGCCGGTCAATATGCAATGCGCGGGCGGCGTCCTGCCGACGATGACCCTCGAGCCCGGGAACACGGCCAACGAGCCGAAGTGGACCAGCGTGTCGACAGGCACCTACAGCAACCGGATCCGCAACGGTCGCACCGGCGCACGGCGCCTCGACCTGCCCATCGTGTCCGACGGGGCGCTGCCGGTTGACCTCATCCGTCGCCCGTCCCTCACGACGCCGGACGCCCAGGTCGTGCTCGACCAGCGCTTCTTCAAGATGGCCAGCCTGCGGATCCTGCTGTCGGACCGCGCGTCCGACATCACCGGCCTGCAGACGGTCACCGCCACCGCGCCTATCGATCTCGCCAAGCTGGCGCGTGACGCGACCTATCAAGCGGCGCAGGGCGTCACCTGGGTGAACAACATCCCGCTCGCACTTGCCGGGACCTACAACGCGGCGAACGGCTACGGGTATCGCGTGCCCGCCGGCACGCCGATCGCCGACGGATACCTGAAGATCGAACGCCAGGACCGCGATGGAGCCTGGACCGACGTGACGGTCGAGATTCTCAACCGGGGCTTCACAGGCCGCAACCTGGCCAACGCGGCCACGTGGAACACCGAGGGCACGACGTGCGCCGCCTCGGCGAACGACGACCCCACCTACGTTACCGCCACCGCCACCAACGCCAACCCGATCATTCGGCTGCAGCGCGTGCGCGACAGGCCTTCCACCTATAGCGCGGGCACCAACGGGGCCTGCGGTCACACGAACAACGCCGGCAACGCCGGGACGTGGTCCACCGCGCCGACCGACTACATCCCGCTCACGCTCTACGATGCCCGCGAGGGCGCCAGGCGCGACGACCCCACCGGTGCCGGCGGCCTTCCGCTGCTGGGCGGCGTCATGCACTACGTCGAACTCGACGTGAACAACCTTCGCCTCTGGCTGGCCACACACCCGGACACGCAGGATCTGACGGGTTACGTGGTGTATTTCTCCGATCGCCGGGGCAACAAGAACCTCGGTAGCGACGGCGTGGCAGGGTCCCGCACGGGAGGGACCGGCGTCCTCTATCAGACGGACGCCTTCGGCGACGACCAGGAAACGGGCGAACTCGGGTTCGAGGACATCATCAACCCGGCGAACGCGCAGAGCGTGTCGAACGGCGTGCTCGACGTGGGGGAGGACATCAACGGCAATGGGGTCCTGGACACCTACGGCGGCGTGCCGAGGCTGTATCCGACCGCCGGCAGCGCCTACTCCCTGCCGAACAATCCGGCGTGGGCTCTGGCGCACACGCCAGCGTGGCCGACCGGACTGACCGCCGCCACCCTGGCGTGGCCGCCGGCGCTCGGGTACCAGCCGAACTCGGTCGGCAGACCGTCAACCGACAGCGCCTGGGCGGCAGGGACGACCGTCCTGCTCACCACGCCGGTGGCGGTGAACGAGGTGCGGGTGAATCCGCCGGTGTTCTTCCGGCGGGCGCTCAAGGTCGTGAACGGCAAGTACACGACAGCTACTGGCGTGAAGCTGCCCCGCAACGGTTCACAGGGCCTCTCCATCGTCGCCGAGAACCCGCTCTACCTGCAGGGGGACTACAACGCGCCGAACGCCGCGGGCACCGACTTCGGCGCGACGCCAGGCACCGACCACGTGTCGGCGGCCGTCATCGCCGATGCCGTGACGCTGCTCTCCAACAGCTTCAACGACATCGGGTCGTTCATCGCACCGCACGACGTGACCAACGCGAACCGCGCTGCCTCGACCACGTGGTACCGTGTGGCAGTGATCTCTGGCAAGGGGCTGAACTTCTCCAGGCCGACGTCGAACACCGCGAACGACCACCTCGACTTCGGCACCGACGGCGGCGCGCACAATTTCCTGCGGTACATCGAGGACTGGGGAGGGCAGACCCTGAACTACCGCGGCTCGATCGTCAGCTTCTACCTGAATCGCCAGGCGGTCGGCACTTACAAGTGCTGCGACGTGGTCTACTCGCCACCGTCGCGCGGCTACAAGTTCGACACCGACTTCCTGACCCCGAACCTGCTGCCGCCGCGCACCCCGATGTTCCGCGACGTCAACACGCTCACGTTCCGCCAGTTGCTGCGGCCGGGCCAGTACCAGTAGGAACCGCGGGGCGCGTCACGGCTCGACGACCGACCCGACTGGCAGCCGGTAGCTATCAGCTGACAGCGGCTGGCGGTCGGCCGGCAGCGGGCGGTGATCCGCTGCCAGCTGTCAGCTATCGTCCTGGCCCCGCGTTCTTCACGTACCGGTCGAACCAGCCGATCATCTCGAACAGCGTGTGCAGCACCGACTCGCGGCCCAGGTAGCCGTGCGCCTCGTTCGGTAGCGTCACGTAGCGGACCGTTGCGCCGTGGCCCTTCAAGGCCATGTAGAACCGCTCGGACTGGATCGGGAACGTGCCGGAGTTGTCGTCGGCCTCGCCGTGGATCAGCAGGATGGGGTCCTTCACGGCGTTCGCATACCAGAAGGGCGACATCCTGGCGTAGACGTCCGGGACCTCCCAGAACGTGCGGCTCTCGTTCTGGAACCCGAACGGCGTGAGCGTGCGGTTGTAGGCGCCGCTCCGCGCAATCCCGGCGCGGAACAGGCGCGAATGCGCCAGCAGGTTCGCCGTCATGAAGGCGCCGTAGCTGTGGCCGCCGACGCCGATCCGGTCCCGATCCGCCACGCCCATCTCGACGACCTTGTCGATCGCCGCCTGCGCGCTGGCCACGAGCTGATCCACGTAGGTGTCGTTGGCCGTTTCGCCGGGTCCGACGATCGGCATGGCCGGGTTGTCCAGCACCGCGTATCCCTGCGTGAGGAAGAACAGGTGGGATGCGCCGGTGTAAGTGGTGAACCGGTAGGGCGACCCCGTCACCTGGCCGGCCATCGCCGGGTCCGTGAACTCGCGCGGGTAGGCCCACATCACGAGCGGCAGGCGCTGTCCCGGCTGGTAGCCCGGCGGCAGATACAGCGTGGCGCTCAGCGTCACGCCGTCCTTGCGCGTGTAGGTGATGAACTGCCGCTGGACGCCGGCCAGCTGCGGCGCGGGATCCTTGAAGTCGGTCAGCTTCCGCTCCGCGCGCGTCGTCAGGTCACGGACGACGTAGTTGGGCGGCTCCTTGGTGGTTTCGCGCCGCGTCAGCAGCGTGCGGCCGTTGTCCGCCAAGACCGCCACCACCGACTCGTAACCCTCGCCCTCCGACTGGAACAGGCGCTCGGTGTCGAGGGTCTTCACGTTCATCCGGTCGAGGAACGGCCGGTCCCCCTGCGGTGAGGCCCCGTCTCCCTCGAGGAAGATCGTGTCGCCCACCTGCATGACGACGCCCGGCCCGCCGCCGGCCCGCGGCCTCACGACCGGCCGGCCCGGGTCCTTGTAGCGGTCTTCCGCGCTCACCTCCCAGGCGCGCCGCGCGATGCCCTTGTCGACGAACCACGCGCGCCGCGTCCGCTTGGCGCGCTCGAACTCGCTGACGATCGCGATGTCGGCGCTCGTCCACGCCACCGACTCGAAGCGGTGCTCGAATCTCATCCACTCGGACGGCGGGCCGTCGAAGGGCGCCTGCAGCACGCAGAGCCGGTCGCGCTGCGGGGCCGCGTGGCGCAGGTCGCCCCCGTCGAGCGCCTCGGCCCAGACGAGCGTTGCCGGCTCCACGGGGTTCCACCTGAATTCGCGCGCGCCGTCGGGCACGCCGTTCATCGGCACCGTTTCGTTCGACGGCAGGTCCGCGACCACGCGCATCCGCTTCCCGGCGGTCGACCAGACTTCGACGGTGCGGGCGAAGTCGGCGTAGGGGACGAGGTGCGAGAACGGCTTCTTCAGCCGCGCCACCAGCACGTACGCGCCGTTCGGGGACGGGCTGGCGATTGCCGCGACCGCCGGTGGCCCGATCGGGGCGGCGGCGCCGGTCGTCGCGTTGAGGATCGTGAGCTGGCTGGTGAAGTAGTAATCGAACAGCTCTTCGTCGTACGCATTCTTCAGGAGGTCCTCGTAGGTGCTGACGGGCGCGGGTTTCCCCTCGTTCTCCTGGATGGTCGGGCCGTCGGGCGCCGCCGGCGGCTTCGGCGCGGGGCCGCGCGTTGCGGGGACCGTCCGGCACAGCAGGCCTGCCGGCCCGGCCCACACGCAGGGCGCGCCCATGGCCGCGTTCAGCGCGACCGAGGCCAGGGGTTTGGCCGCGCCGGTTGCCGCGTCTGCGATCCACAGGAAGATGCCTGCAGCCTTGGTCTCGGTGAACGCCACCTTGCGGCTGTCGGGCGAGAAGCCGATCCAGTCGATGCGCGCCGAGGGCGGCAGCGGCACCTTGACGGTCTTCCCGTCCGCCACGTTCTTCAAGGTGATGCCGGTGAGGGCCGGCGGGCGCTGCGGGCCGTTCGTCTTCGGGTTGATGCGGGCGCCGGCCAGCCGCAGCATCGGCTGGGAGAGGTCGGCGACCGTCGGCATGCTCGGTCGCTCGAGCAGCGCCAGCACCTGGCGCGACGGGCTGAGGGCGATCGTCGGGAGCGGCCGGGCGTCGAGGATGTCCACGATCACCTTGGGCGGCAGCTGATACCGCGCCTGCCCGATGGCCGGGCCGACCGCGATGGCCATGGCGATCGCCGTGATGACGGCGAGCCGTGCGGAGCGCGCGATCCGCGTTCCGCCCGCTGCCTTCCGCCGGTCCGTGCGCGTCGGGGTGAGCCGCATCCTGCTCTCCTTGTCGGGGCGCCGACATCCTCCCTCCATCTCGCGCGGCCGTCAACCTGCCGCCCGGCACGAAGGACGGACGACGCGGGCAGCGGCAGAATCAGGAAGCCGGATCCGGACCGCGAAGGTAGAATGCTGAGCGGCGCGTGCGTGCCACGCACCGCGCGGCCTCGTGCACGCCCTGCAACACACGCGTCGAAACCCACGGTTCGAGGAGGAGCACTCATGTCCACACAAGACAACCTGATGGCGGCATTCGCCGGCGAAAGCCAGGCGAACCGCAAGTACCTGGCGTTCGCGCGCAAGGCCGAGGCCGAGGGCTTCAAGCAGATCGCCCGGCTGTTCCGCGCGGTCGCCGCGGCGGAGACCGTCCACGCCCTCGCGCACCTCCGCGTCGCCGGCCACGTCAAGGACACCGTGGGCAATCTGAAGGCTGCCATCGAAGGCGAACACTACGAGTTCACCTCGATGTACCCCGGGTTCATCTCGGCGGCCGCGGGCGAGGGGCTGAAGGGCGCCCAGACCAGCTTCGAGCGGGCGAACGCCGTCGAACAGACCCATCACGGGCTCTACGGCGACGCGCTGAAGGCAGCCGAGACCGGCGGCGACCTGCCGGCGGCGGACGTCTACGTCTGCGACGTCTGCGGCCACACGGCGATCGGCGACGCGCCCGACGTCTGCCCGGTCTGCGGCGCTCGTCGCGAGAAGTTCACGAAGATCGAGTAGGTAGGCCGGTGAACGCATCAATGCCGAATGGGGAATGTCGAATGTAGAACGCGGACGCACCCGCGTGACGCGCGTCTGGAATTCTTCATTCTGCATTCTTCATTCTTCATTGTCGTCGGCCGAGGATCACTCGAGCCCTGAGCCGTCTACTGCGCCACCAGCGCCTTCTCGAACTCCTCGGGATGCCACGCCCGGAGCAAGGCCTCGCTCTTCTCGACCAGGCCCTGCTTGACCAGCACCACCAGGCAGTCCTCCAGCGTGAACGAACCCGCCTTTCGCGTGATCGTCATCTCCTGATTGAGGTGCTGCAGCGCGTTCTTCCGGATGTGCTGGCGCGCGCCGTAGCTCATCATCAACAGCTCGACGGCCGGGACCCGCCCGCCGCCAATCCGCGGCAGCAGCGACTGGATGAAGACCGCCGACAACCCCATCGCCAGGTCCTGCCTGATGGTCGGCTGGCGTTCGGGCGCGAAGTTGTCTGCGATCCGTCCCACCGTCGACGCCACGTCCGTCGTGTGCATCGTCGTCAGCACGAGGTGGCCGGTCTGCGCGGCGGCGAGCGCGATGCGCATCGTCTCCGGGTCGCGCATCTCGCCGATGACGATGACGTCGGGCGCCTGTCGGACGACGGCGCGAAGGGCGGTGGGGAAGTCGGCGGCGTCGGTGCCGACCTCCACCTGCTCGACGAGGCTCTGGTCGTGCGCGTGCTCGTACTCGATCGGATCTTCGATCGTCACGATGTGGCGGCGGTCCCGCCTGTTGATCTCGTCGACCAGCGCGGCGAGCGTCGTCGTCTTTCCCGACCCCGTGGCTCCGCCGATCACGACGAGGCCGTGCGGGATGCGCGAGAGCATCTCGACGTTTGCCGGGAGGTTGAGGCTGGCGAGCCGAGGCGGGCGCGCCGGCAGCGCGCGGATGGTGGCGGCAGGGCGTCCGCGTTCGTGGTGCAGGTTGATGCGGAATCGGCCGAGGCCGGCGACCTTCCAGGAGGCGTCGGCAATTTGCGTCGCGTCGTAGCGCTGCTGCGCGTGGGCGGGCAGGGCCGGCCGCACCGCCCGATTCGATCTCGGCGCCGGCGAGAATCGCCTCCTCGAGGCGCAGCACCTGGCCGTCGACCCGCACGCACGGCGGGCTGCCGGCAACGAGCAGCAGATCCGCGCCCCGGCGGCCGACCAGCGCGCGCAACCAGGCCTCGAGCCGCTGCGATTCTCCGGGCGGGGAGTCTTCGCCCGGTACGAGGGCGTTCAATTCACCGGCGACCTCGTCGGGATCATCGTGCCAGGCCATGGAAGCCTCGAAGGGGTATGAGAGCGGCTCGCGGCGTCCGCCGCGCCGCCGTCCGACTTCGCCCATTATGCCCCGACGACACGGCCGGACACCCGAAAGCCGGTCGCCTTGGGAGAGAGGGACGGCTATACTGACGTCGTGTCTGCCCACGGGGTTTGGGTGTTCGCGCTGCTCACCGCGGTCGCGCTCTGCGTCGACCTGGCGGGTTTGGATTGCCGGCGGTTGACGCCGCTCCCGGCGGCCCCTGGGCACGTGTGCTCCTGTCAGGATCCCGGGCCCTCCGGTGCTCCGGCCGGCCCCGACTGCCTCTGCTGCTCGACGCTGGACCTGGCGTCACTGGCGCCGATCACCGCTCGCGCGGCCGAAGGGGGCGAACTTGTCGCCGCACTGGTTGCGGGCCTGGCCGACGGCGATCCGAGCCGCCTCTATCGCCCTCCGCTCGCCTGATTCCCTCTCGACTGCCCGGGCCGGCGGTCTGCCGGCATCCTTGGACCGGACACCGCGCGTGACGGCTGCCGTCTCGCGCCCCGATGGGAGACAGGCGATGGGATTCTTCGAAGACCTCTTTGAGGGCGGCCACAACCGGAAACGGTACGGGCACGACGGACACCGCGATTCCGACGGGCACAGGCACGGTGACGACCACCACGGCTACGGCGACGACCGGGGGGACAGGCCTTGGCAGGTGGCCACGCATGGGAACGCGGCGGCCACGACCCGGTGCCCGTCGTGCGCGGCCACGCTCGAGCCGCCGCCGGGGGGCCGCTTCTGCCCCTACTGCGGCGGGGCGCTCGTTTCGCCCACCTGCCGGTCGTGCGGTGCGCCGGCCGCGACCGGGGCGTCGTTCTGCCAGGGGTGCGGCCAGAAACTGTGAGCGTGCGACCGAGAGGCGAGGAAAGCGATGACGATGACCACGCGCGCCGACGCCGAGAAGGCCGCCGCGGCACTGAACTCGGTCGGTGCGGCGCTGGCGCTCACGCTGATGAAGGCCGTCGTCGGCGTCCTCACCGGCAGCCTCGGCATTCTCGCCGAGGCTGCCCACTCGGCCCTCGATCTCGCGGCCGCGGTGATGACTTACGCGGCCGTGAAGATCTCCGGGCGCCCGCCCGACCACGAGCACCCGTACGGGCACGGCAAGGTGGAGAACCTGTCCGCGCTGGGCGAGACGATCCTGCTGCTGGTGACCTGCGGGTGGATCGTGTACGAAGCGGCCAGGCGGCTGTTCTTCAACCGCGTTGACGTGGAGGTGACGGCCTGGTCGTTCATCGTCATGATCGTCTCGATCGTCGTGGATGTGTCGCGTTCGCGGATGCTGCGCCGCGTGGCCATCGCGCACAACAGCCAGGCGCTCGAGGCGGACGCGCTGCATTTCAGCACCGATATCTGGAGCTCGGCGGTTGTCGTGGTGGGCCTGCTCGCGGTCGTCGTCAGCGAGAGGGTCCCCGTCCTGGCGTTCCTCCGGGAGGGCGACGCGGTGGCGGCCATCGCCGTCGCCCTGATCGTGACGTGGGTGAGCGTGCAACTCGGCGCCCGGACGGTGCACGCGCTGCTCGACGGCGCGCCGCGGGGCCTCGAGGTGCGCGTGCGCCGGGCGATCGAGGCGGTGCCCGGCGTCGAAGACTGCCACCAGGTGCGGATGCGCTACTCGGGCGCGCAGCTCTTCCTGGACGTCCACGTCCTCCTGGACGGCGACCGCACGTTGTGGGAGGTTCACGCGATCACGGACGAGGCCGAACGAGTCGTGCAGGGCGTGATCCCCCGCGCGGACATCACGATCCACCCCGAGCCGGTGGCAGCGGGCGCGTCGCGGGTTTATCATCCCCCTCATGACGCCTGAAGTCATTCGACGCCTGCCGAAGACCGACCTGCACGTGCACCTCGACGGCTCGCTGCGGCTCGGCACGCTGATCGACCTGGCGCGCGAGCGCCGGGTCGAGCTGCCGTCGTTCAGCGACGAGGGGCTGCGCGACCTCGTCTTCCGGCCGCACTACGCGAACCTCGGGCAGTACCTGGAGGGCTTCCGCCACACGGTGGCCGTTCTGCAGGACCGCGAGTCGCTCGAGCGCGCGGCGTTCGAACTCTGCGAGGACTGCCAGCAGGAGGGCGTCCGATACGTCGAGATCCGGTTCGCGCCACAGCTGCACACGCGGAAGGGGTTCGACTTCGACGCGGTCGTGCGCGCGGTGGATGCGGGGGTCCGCAGGGCGGCCGCGGTCTTCAACGCGCGGCCCGAAGTGGCGGCCGGGCACGAGCCGAGATTCGCCGCGGGCATCATCCTCTGCGCGCTTCGCTACTTCACCGCGGACCTGTCCGAGGGCTACCGGCGGCTCGTCGAGGCGCTGCCGGAAGCCTCGCCCCAGGAACTGCACTCGGCGGCCAGCATCCAGGTGGCGCGGGCGGCCGCGCGCCTGCGCCACGACGCCGGCCTGCTCGTGGTCGGCATCGACCTTGCCGGCCAGGAGAAGGGCTACCCGGCCGAGGACCACCGCGCGGCCTACCAGGTGGCCCACGCGGCGTTCCTGGGGAAGACCGTTCACGCCGGGGAGGACTACGGGCCCGAGTCGATCTTCCAGGCGATCGGCGACCTCCACGCGGACCGCATCGGCCACGGCACCTGGCTGTTCGACCAGTCGAAGATCGCCGCGCCGCGGGTCAGGGATCGGCGCGCGTACGTCGAGCGCCTGGCGCAGTTCATCGCCGACAAGCGCATCACGATCGAAGTGTGCCTGACGTCGAACCAGCAGACCGTGCCCGAACTCGGCGCCGACCTCAGCCGCCACCCGTTCGCCGAGATGCGGAAGCGCCGGCTGTCCACCACCTTCTGCACGGACAACCGCCTGGTGTCGAACACGACCGTCTCGAACGAGATCGAGCGGGCGGCGGCGGCCTTCGCCCTCACCGACCACGAACTGCGCGACATCCTGATTTACGGCTTCAAGCGCAGCTTCTTTCCGGGAACCTACCTGGAGAAGCGAGCGTTCGTGCGGCAGATGATCGACTTCGCTGGCAAGATCCTGGCCGACGATGCGAGCGCCCGCCCCTGATCTCGCCAGGCCGAAAAGGTGTCGGAGCTGTTTTCCTTGCCCTCTCATCCCACAGGAGCACCTCGCTATGACCCGTCGCACGATCGTCATCCCGTTCCTGCTGATGGCCTGGATGGCGGTCGGCCTCCAGCCGTCGCCGCAGGCTGCCGGCCCGCAGCCCGGTGCCACGCCGCCGGCCTCGACGCAGGCGCAGGCGCCTGCCGTCCAACCGTCCGCCTCCCGGGCGGCGGCCAAGCCTGCCGTCGAACGGGCGATGGACCTCGGCGACATCCTCGCCTGGAAGAGCGTCAACTCCGCACTCCTGTCGACGGACGGCCTGTGGTTCGCGTATCGACTCTCCCCGGTGGACGGCGACAGCGAGGTGGTCGTCCGGCAGACACAGAGCGACAGGGAATACCGCTTTCCGGTCGGCGACTACCGAGGGCTCCCCGGCTCGCTGGCGATCTCCGGACGACTCCAAGTGGGTGGCGTTCAGCGTGGCGCCGACCAAGAAGGAGGCGGCGCAGCTGAAGAAGCAGCGGAAGCCGCTGCAGAACAAGATCATCATCCTCAACCTCGCCGACGGCACGGACACGAGGATCGACAAGATCCAGCGCTTCGCGTTCTCTGGCGAGCGGGCCGCGTGGATCGCGTTGAAGAAGTACGGGGCCGACTCGCCAGGCGCGGGCGCCGCGCCGGCCGGTCCACCGCCGTCCGCCGGCGCGGTGGCCGGCAGCGCCGCCGACGACCGGCCGAAGGGGACCGACCTGATCCTTCGCGAGTTCGCCACGGGCGCCGAGTTGAACGTCGGCAACGTCAACGAGTTCGCCTTCGACAAGGGCGGCAGCCTCCTGGCGCTCACGATCGACGCGGCGGACAAGCTCGGCAACGGCGTGGTCCTGCACAACCTGACGACCGGCGCGGTCCTCCCGCTCGACACCGCCAGGGCGTCCTACGAGCGGCTGGCGTGGACCGAGAAGGGCGACGGCCTGGCCGTCCTCAAAAGCATCGAGGACAAGCGCTACAAGGACAAGCTCTACGCCGTCGTCGGGTTCACCAAGTTCGACGCGTCCAGGCCCGAGAAGACCGTCTACGACCCTTCCGCCGACAAGGCGTTCCCCGACGGAATGGGCGTGAGCCCGAACCGGCCGCCGGCCTGGACCGAGGACCTGTCGGCCATCACGTTTGGCATCCGCCAGCCGAAGAAATCCGACGCCAAGCCCGAGGCCGCGCAGGCTCCCGCGAAGCCGGACCAGAAGGCGGGCGCGAAGCCGGCGCCCGAGCCCGAGGCCGCGCCCGACGACGAGAAGCCCGACCTCGTGATCTGGCACTACAAGGATCCGCGCCTGCAGTCGCAGCAGCAGGTGCAGGAGGAGACCGACAAGAACCTCAGCTATCTCTCCGTCGTTCTCGTGACGGACAAGAAGTTCGTGCGGCTGGGAGACGAGGGCGTCCGGACCGTGTCGCTCGCGCCGAAGGGGAAGTTCGCCGTCGGCACCGACACGCGCGAATACGACCTGATGGGCAACCTCGACGGCCGCAGCTACCAGGACGTGTACGTCATCAACCCGCGGACCGGCGAGCGCAAGCTGGCGCTCAAGAAGGCGCGGTGGATGAGCGGGCCGTCGACAGACGGCACCAAGCTGCTCTACTACGAAGACGGCAACTACTTTGCCTACGACATGGCCTCCGGCCAGTCCGTGAACCTGACGAGGACCGTGCCCACGTCGTTCGTCAATACCGAGGACGACCACAACATCGTGAAGCCGCCCCAGCCGTCGCTTGGCTGGACGAGGGACGGCGATGCGGTGCTGCTGTCGGACGGCTGGGACATCTGGAAGGTGCCGGCCACCGGCGGCGCCGGCGTGAACCTGACGGTCAACGGCAAGAAGGACGGCATTCGCTACCGTGCCATCCTGCGCCTCGATCCCGAGGAGAAGGGCTGGGACCTCTCGGTCGTCCGCGACGTGACGATGTTCGGCGAGTACACCAAGAGGGGAGGCGTCGGCCGCCTGGAGCCCGACAAGCCGGGCGTTCAGCCCGCCTTGTGGGAGGACGCCGCCTACGGCACGGTGCAGAAGGCGAAGAAGGCGGACGTCTGCGTGTACACGAAGTCGACGCCGTCGGCCCCCTCCGACTACTACGTGACCGACCCGTCGCTGAAGGCCGGCAGGAAGATCACCGCGCTCGACGCGCAGGTGAAGAACTTCGCGTGGTCGAGCGGCGCCCAGCTCATCGACTACACCGTGCAACTCGGCAAGGGCGGCGTCACCAGGAAGCTTCAAGGGTCGCTGTACCTTCCGGCCAACTACGAGAAGGGCAAGACCTACCCGACGGTGGTCTACATCTACGAGAAGCTGACGAACGGACACTTCGCGTTCGTGAACCCGTCGGCCAACGGCTTCAACAAGTCCGCCTACACCAGCAACGGCTACGCGGTGTTGATGCCCGACATCACCTACCGGCTCAACGACCCGGGGATGTCGGCCGTGTGGTGCCTGACGGCTGCGGTGAAGGCGGCCATCGCGACCGGCGTCGTCGACCCCAGGCGCATCGGCCTGCACGGCCACTCGTGGGGCGGCTACCAGACGGCGTTCACGGTCACGCAGACCGACCTGTTCGCCGCGGCGATTGCCGGGGCGCCGCTGACCGACATGGTCAGCATGTACAGCCTGATCTACAAGAACAGCGGCGGCGGGAACATGGCGATCTTCGAGAGCAGCCAGGGGCGCTTTCTCGGCGGCTACTGGGACAACTGGGAAGCGTACTACCGCAACTCACCGGTCTTCTTCGCGAAGAACGTGAAGACGCCGCTGGTGATCCTGCACAACGACAAGGACGGCGCCGTGGACTTCACGCAGGGCGTGGAGTACTACAACGCGCTGCGCCGCCTCGGCAAGCCGGTGGTCATGCTCGAGTACCCGGGCGAGAACCACTCCCTGGCGAAACCCGTCAACCAGCAGGACTACACCGCGCGGATGAAGGAGTTCTTCGACCATTACCTGATGGGCACGCCGGCGCCCGGCTGGTGGGTGAAGGGCGTGTCGCGGCTCGAGATGGAAGACCACCTCGAGCAGCGGCTCGAGGAACAGAAGAAGACGATGACCACCCGGAAGACGGAAGAGAAGAAGTGACAAGGAAGAAGGGACGAGGGACGAGGGACGAGGGAGAGTAGCACTCGTTACCGATGAGAGAGACGACGAAGACGGCCTTGATCACCGGCGCGTCGGCGGGCATCGGCGCGGCGCTCGCGCGCGTGTTCGCCGCCCACGGCTTCGACCTCGTGCTGACGGCGAGGCGCGTCGATTGGCTCGAGGCGCTCGCGCACGAACTCGGCACGACGTACGGCCGGTCCGTCCGCGTCGTCGCGGCCGACCTGGCCGACCCGTCGGCGCCCGCACGGATCTTCAACGAGGTGACCGGCGCCGGCATCACCGTCGACGCCCTCGTCAACAACGCCGGCTACGGCCTGCCCGGCGGGTTCCTGCGCGGCTCCTGGGACCAGCATCGCGACTTCATCCAGGTGATGGTGACGGCGGTCGCGGAATTGTCGTACCGGTTCGCCCCGGGCATGGCGGAGCGCCGCCGCGGCTGGATCATCAACGTCGCCTCGGTGGCGGGGCTCGTGCCGGGCTCGGCCGGCCACACGCTCTACGGCGCGGTCAAGGCGCTCGTGGTCAAGTTCTCGCAGTCGCTCGCGTTCGAACTGCAGCCGAGCGGAGTGCACGTGACGGCGCTCTGCCCCGGGTTCACCTACAGCGAGTTCCACGACGTGAACGGCATGCGCCAGCAGGTGAGCCAGCTTCCGACGTTCATGTGGATGGACGCCGACACGGTCGCGCGCCAGGGCTACGACGCCGTGATGCGCGGCGACATCCTCTACGTCAACGGGCCCTGGAACAAGACGATGGTGACGCTGGCGCGCTACGCGCCAGACTGGCTGGTGAACGGCGTGCTCGAGAAGTTTGCGAAGAAGTTCCGCCGGGTGTGAGCCGCGACCGGCTTGCGGCTGGCGACCATCGGCCGTGTGACCCACGCGTGCCGCCGGCCCGCGACTCGCGGCCCCGGCACGCCTGACGCCGAGGATGGCCGCATGTCGCCGGGCGACGGCCGGCACCGCTTACTTGGTCTTCCGTGAGACCATCACCCCCGCGCTGAAGCTCGTCTCCAGGTTCGGCTGGCTCTTGATCCACTCGTAGAAGTCGCCGCTCATCTGCCGGCGCCCGCCGTAGGGCGAGACGTTGTGCGCGGTCAGCAGGCCGCCCACGGCGAGCTTCGGCAGCACCGCCTTGGCGTAGTTCGTGTACCACTCCTTGTCGGCGTCGATGAACACGAAGTCGAACGGGCCATCGAGCTTCGGCACGAGGTCGTGCGCGTCTCCCAGGCGCGCGTCGACGAATGGCGCGACGCCGGCTTCCTTGAAGTGGCCCACCGCTTCGCGGTGCCGGCCCTCGTCGATGTCGATCGTGATCAGCTTCCCGCCCGTCTTGCTCAAGCCCCAGCCGATGTAGATGCCCGAGTGGCCGGTGGACGTGCCGATCTCAAGCGCCCGCTTCGCCCCGCTCTTCACGACGAGGTCGTAGAGCGCCCTGCCGTCGGCCTCGGGGACGTTGAGGTCGCGCCACTGCCCGCGGTGCTGATCGAGAAAGCGCGTCACCGTTGCGTCGATCGACGCCGGCTTCTCCTGGCGGACCGCCGGTCCCCCGACCACGGCCGCGACTATGGCGGCGAATGCGAGCATCCACGACGGTTGCATCGGCGGTCCTCCTGCCCGCTCTTTACGACTGGCCGCCACCCGGCGCTTACCCGGGGGGCATCTTCGCCGGGGACGCCTCCTTGCCGGCGGCGGCGAGCCCCGACTACTCGTGCCTGAGGGCGAGCATGGGATCCACCCGTGATGCCGACGCCGCTGGCACGTAGCCGGCGAGCAGCGCAACGGCAGCGAGCGTGACACTGGAGGCGGCCAGCGTGAGCGGATCGGCGGGCGACACCTGGAACAGCTGAGAGTGGACCGCGCGGCTGAAGGCGATGGCGAGCGGCAGCCCGAAGCCGAGGCCGACAATCACGAGAACCGTGACCTCGCGCATGACCAGCCACACGACGGAGCCGCGGGCGGCGCCGAGCGCCATCCGCAGGCCGATCTCGCGCGTCCGGCGCGCGACCGCGTAGCTCATCACGCCGTAGAGGCCGACCGCGGCGAGCAGCGTCGCCAGCGCGCCGAACGCGGCGGTCAGCATCGCCACCATCCGGTCGATGAACAGCGAGTCGTTCGCCACGGCCCGCATCGACTTCACGTCCACCACCGGGATGGCGGCATCGAGCCGGCGCACCAAGCGGCGCAGCGCGTCGGCGCTCGGCGCGCCCTCCGATGCCGTCCGCACGAAGAACGTCATCCCGCCCAGCCCCTCGTCCTGCGTGTAGGGGACGTAGACCACGCGTGCCGCCTCCGTTTTCAGATCCAGGTCCTTCCCGTCCTTCGCGACGCCGACGATCTCGATGTCCGTCGGGTTCCCGCGGCCGAACCCGAAGCGCCGCCCGATCGGGTTCAAGGTGCCGTAGAAGTAGCGCGCCATCTTTTCGCTGATGATCGCGACGCGCGGCGCGCCCGGGCCGTCCGCCTCCGTGAACTCGCGGCCCGCCACCAGCGGGATGCCCATCGTCTTCAGGTAGCCGGGCGAGATCCAGTTGACGTGCGGGTTCATGTCCTCGCCGTCCTTCGCCTTGTAGCCGTCGACCGCGACGGTGGACAGCGAGAGGTTCTGCGTGAGCGGCGCGTAGTTCGCGAGCGCGACGCCGAGCACGCCCGGCTGCTGGCCGATCGCGTCGAGCAGCTGCTTGAACAGCTGCTGCGACTGCCGATCGGAATAGCCGCTCAGCGCCGGGTCGATCGAGAAGGTGGTGAGGTTCTCGACGCGGAAGCCGGGGTCGAGGGCGCGCAGGTTCCACAGGCTGCGCACGAACAGGCCGGCGCCGACGAGCAGCAGCAGCGACAGGGCCACCTGCGCCACCACCAATCCCTTGCGCAATCGCACGTGGCCGGCGCTGACGACGCTGCCGCCTTCCTCCTTGAGGGACGAGAGCAGCCGCGGCTTCGCCGTCTGCCAGGCGGGAACCAGGCCGAAGAGGACCCCCGTCAACAGCGACACGCCGAGGGTGAACAGGAGGACGCGCGCGTCGGGGGTGGACGTGAAGGCCTGCGGCGCCGATTCGAACGGCAGCGCCGACAGCAGGAGGTCGCCGGTCCAGACGGATACGAGGATGCCGAGCGCTCCGCCCACCAGCGACAGCATCAGGCTCTCCACCAGCAGCTGGCCGACGATGCGCGCGCGCGATGCGCCGAGCGCGAGCCGGATGCCGATCTCGCGCTGGCGCGCGGGCGCCCGCGCCATGAGCAGGTTGGCCACGTTCGCGCACGCGATGAGCAGCACCAGGCCGACCAGCGACATCAGCACGACGAGCGGCGTGGAGAACTGCTCGCGGATCTCCGACAGGCCGCGACCACCGTCCTTCACGAGCAGCTTCGTGTCGAGGAACCGCTTGCGGAAGCGTTCCGACGTCGTCTTGATCTGCTTGATTTCCTGTTCGCGAATCTGCCGGAGCAGCACCGTCATCGCCGCCGATGCCTGGTCGCGCGAGACGCCGGGCCTGAGGCGCGCCATCAGCTGCAGCCACAGGTATCGGCGCTCCTTCAACCCGTCGTAGGTCGGCGTCATCTGCGCCTTCATCGTGAGCGGGACGAAGAACGCCGGCGCGCTGCCGACGTCCGTGCCGTTGAAGCCCGCCGGCGCCACGCCGACGACCGTGATCGGAAAGCCGTTGAGGCGGACCGTCTTGCCGACGAGGGCGCGGTCGCCGCCAAAGCGGCGCAGCCAGAAACCGTGACTGATCACCGCGACGGGTTGCCCGCCCGGGGTCTCGTCGTCGGACGGCGCGAGCAGGCGGCCGGCCGCCGCGTGGAGACCGAGGACGTCGAAATAGGTACCCGACACCATTTCGCCTCGCACACGCTCGGACCGGTTCTCGTAGAGCATCGTCAGCGCCACGGGATAGCGCGCGAGGACGCCCGAGAAGACCGTGTTCCTGTCGCGGAAGTCGACGAACATCGGGTACGAGAACGCGTGGTCGGCTTCCACGCGCCCCTGGTTCGGCCCGGGCGCGTCGAGCATCACCAGGCGGCCCGGGTCGGTCACCGGCAGGCCGCGCAGCAGCACCTGGTCCATCAGCGTGAAGATCGCGGTATTGGCCCCGATCCCCAGGGCGAGCGTCAGCACCACGACGACGGTGAAGCCGGGCGCCCTGGCGAGCGACCGGGCGGCGAAGCGGAGATTCTGGGTCAGGGCATCCATGACCGTCGCCTGAGCGAAAGGCGGGCCAGGCCGTTGATTTATCGGCAAACCATTGTCCGTCATCGGCTTGCGGTCATGCTTGCGCCGTCGTGCGGCGCCGCAGGCGTCCGTAAGCGAACAATCCGCCCGCGTTTTCGGACAGGCGCGAAAAGGTGTCGGAGCTGTTTTTCGGGGCGCAGAACGGTACGCAAGAACTGCGGCCCGGGAAAACCGCTCCGACCCCTGATACGATTCCGTCGTGGCTCTGACCGTTGTCCTCGGGCTCGTCGTCACGCTCGCCGCCGGGTTCGTGTCGTTGGCGCTGCTGGTCCGGACGAGCTTCGGGCGCCTGCCCCACGCGATTTCGTTCCTTCCGGTGCCGCTCGTTCTCTACAACCTGTGGATCGCCGACTGGTTCGTGTTCGAGTGCCTGCGCCAGTTCGCGTTGACCGCCATGGCACCTGCCGCGGCGCTTCGCCTGGTGGCGTTCTTCTTCCTCCTCGCGTCGCTGTTGTCCGTGGGGTTCCTCTACGGGTGCGTCTCGGTGGTGCATCAGCTCCTGGGCGGGACGGCCGGCCGGCGGGTCCGCCGCGGCGCCAAGCACCTGGCGCTCGCCTACTCGGCGCTGCTCGTGGTCGGCTGGAGCGCCTACCACTTCAACGCGGACAGCGCACTGTTCACCCGGCTTCGCGCGGGGCTCAGCGCCGTCTCTCTCCCGCTGGCGCTCGGCACGTGGGGCTGGCTGCTGAAGGGCGCGGGGGCGCTGCCCGAAGCCGCGTGGCGCGCGAAGGTGCGGCAGCTCGGGCGGCGCTACGTCGCGCTGTTCTCGGTGGTCCTCGCGGCAGCGCTGGTGCGGGACCGGCTCGAGGCGGCCGGCCCCGCGGTTCCCCTCGTGATCGATGTCTTCCTCGTGCTCGGCTACACGCTGCTCACCCTGCTCTGGGTCGAGTCGGTGCAGGAGCCGCGTGGGCCGCACGCTCACCAGGCGATGCCGTAGTCCTCGCCGTGGTTGCTCGACCCGCCCCACAGCGTCCCGTGCCGGCGGTCGAAGAAGATGGCGTTGATGGGCCCCGACGTCCGCTCCGCGAAATCCAGCCGGTAGCCGCGGCGCACGAGGTCCTCGCGCACCCACGGCGGCATCTCGTCGTTGAGCGTGAGCCGCCCCGGCTCGGCCTCGTGGTTGCCGAAGCTGCTGTGCATCTGGTAGCTGTTGAAGTTCGCCGCCTCGGTCGCCTGCTGCACGGTCATCCCGAATTCCACCAGGTTCAGGAAGAACTGGAGCAGGTTCTGGTCCTGCGTGTCGCCGCCCTGCACGGCGAACGCCAGGTACGGCTTGCCGTCCTTGAGCGCGAGGCCTGGCGTGAGCGTCGACCGCGGGCGCTTGCCCGGCGTGACGACGTTGAAGGGCGACATGGCTTCGTCGAGCACGAAGGACTGCATGCGCTGGCTCATGCCGATGCCGGTCGTTCCGGCGATCGTCGCCGGGATCCAGCCGCCGCTTGGCGTCACCGATACGACCCAGCCCTCTTCGTCCGCCGCTTCGATCGACGTCGTGCCCGCCGTGAAGGCCTCGTCGAACGAGCGGCCCCCCTCGGCGCCCGTCGGCTTCGGCGGAGGCGGCGGCCACTTGGCGATCAGGGCCGTGTACGGGTTCGTGCCGCCCTGGAAGGGGTACGGGTCCCCCGGCTTGACGTTCGGATCGTTCCGCTCCCAGTTGATCGCCTTCGCGCGCTCGCGCGCGTAGTCCTTCGAGAGCAGTCCCTTGATCGGCGTGGCCGGCGGCATGTAGGGGTCGCCGTAGTAGAAGTCGCGGTCGGCGTAGGTGAGGTTCATCACCTGGTAGAGGGCGTGGACGTAGCGGGCGCTGTTGTAGCCCATCGCCTTCAGGTCCATCGGCTCGAGCATGTTCAGCGCCTGGAGCATCACGGGGCCCTGCACCCAGGTCGTCAGCTTGTAGACGTCGATCCCCTTGTAGTTGGCCACCACCGGCTCTTCGATGTGCACCTTCCAGTTCGCGAGGTCCTCCGTCGTGTGCAGGCCGCCGAGCTCGCGCGAGCCGCGCACGAACTCCCGCGCGATGTCGCCTTTGTAGAAGCGGTCGTAGGCGGCGTAGATGGCGTCCTTGCGCGACCGGCCGGCCTGGAGCGCCGCCTGCTCGGCCTCGACCAGCTTGCGCAGCGTGGCCGCCAGGTCGGGCTGCGCGAACACCTCGCCGGGAGTCGGCGCCTCGCGCGATTCGCCCGGGTGCGTCAGGAAGACCTTTACCGAGGACGGCCACTTCTTGATCTCGCGCTTCTGGCGTTCGATCGTGTCTGCCGCCTGCTGCTCGATCGGGTAACCGTCCGCCATCTGGATTGCCGGCGCCAGCACGTCCTTCAGGCTCATCGTGCCGAACTCGGCCAACATCACCAGGAGCCCGCCCGGCGTGCCCGGCGTGACGGCGGCGAGCGGGCCGTACTCGGGCGGATAGGCCATGCCCCGGCTTCGGAAGAACTCGGGCGTGGCGCCGGTCGGGGCGACGCCAAGCGCGTTGATCCCGATGACCCTGCCGGTCTTCGGGTTGAAGATGAGCGCCTGCGTCTCCCCGCCCCAGCTGAGGGTGTCCCACATGGTGCAGACGGCGGCCAGCATGCCACACGCGGCATCGACGGCGTTGCCGCCCTTCTGGAAGACCATCGCGCCCGCCGTGGCGCCGAGCGGCTTGCCCGTGATGGCCATCCAGTGGCGCCCGTGAAGCGGCGGTTTCTCGGTCCGCTGAGCCAGCAGGCCGGCCCAGAGGCCGGCGAGCAGAACGACGAGAAGGACAGTGGTTCTGGTGCGCATGGGAGAATACTACAGTAGGCAGTAGGCAGGCAGTAGGCGGTAGGCAGAGTGTCGTCAGTGGCTAGTGGCTAGTGGCTAGTGGCTAGTGGCTAGTGGCTAGTGGCTAGTGGCTAGTGACTGGTGGCTGGTGGCCGGTGGCCGGTGGCAGTGATCGGTGGCAGCGGTTCGCGCTGTCACACAGCCGGTCGAACGCCGAAGACCGGGATCAGGAGCGGAAATGTCCGAACGCATCGTCGTCATCACCGGCGCAAGTTCGGGAATCGGCGCGGCGCTGGCCGGGGCGCTGGCCGGGCGCGGGGACACGCTGGTGCTCGTGGCGCGGCGCGAGGCCGCGCTGGACGCGGTGGCGGCCCGTTGCGGCGGCCGCGCAACCGTGATGGTCGCAGACGTGACGGACCGCGTCGCGGTGCGGCGGGTGGTGACCGACACCGTCGAGCGATTCGGCCGGATCGACGTGTGGGTGAACAACGCCGGCCAGGGGATCACGCGGTTGCCCTCCCAGCTCACCGACGAGGACGTCGACGACATGATGAGGGTGAACGTCAAGTCGGCGCTCTACGGCATGCAGGAGGTGCTGCCGCACTTCAGGCAACGCGGCGCCGGGCTCGTCGTCAACGTATCGTCGATGCTGGGCCGCATCCCCTTCATGCCGGTCCGGGCCGCCTACAGCGCCGCGAAGCACTACCTGAACGCGCTGACGGCGAACTTCCGCGACGAGGTGCGGCAGACGCACCCCGGCATCAGGTTCTCGATCGTCTCGCCGGGCGTCGTCCGCACCGAGTTCGGACTGCACGCCCTGCACGGCGGCCCCGACTCGCGCGAGATGCCCAATTCCCAGAGCCCGGAGGAGGTGGCTGCAATCATCGCCGACCTCATCGACTCCGGCAGGCCCGACGTCTACACGCCACGAGGCGCGCGCCAGCGGGTGGCCGACTACTACGCTGGCCTTGGCGAGGATGCGTAGGGAGCGGCCGGCCACACGCCGCCCGCCACACGCCGCCCCTCGACGTTGCTCGGGGCGCCCTGAGCGGAGTCGAAGGGCGCAAGCCGGAGTAGAATGCCTCCCATGGAACTCCGCCTCTACCAAGTCGACGCCTTCACGGACCGGCTGTTCGGCGGCAACCCCGCCGCCGTCTGTCCCCTCGACTCGTGGCTGCCCGACGAGGTGATGCAGCAAATCGCCGGCGAGAACAACCTGGCCGAAACGGCGTTCTACGTCAGGACCGAGCGCGGCTTCCACATCCGGTGGTTCACGCCGACCGTCGAAATCGACCTGTGCGGCCACGCCACGCTCGCGTCCGCCTACGTCGTCTTCCACTACGACAACTACCCGCGCGACGTGGTGGAGTTCGCGTCGAAGAGCGGCACGCTGAAGGTGAGGCGGGACGGCGAACTGCTGGTGCTCGACTTTCCCGCGGACCGCGTGGAGCCGGTGCCGGTGCCCCAGCTGCTGATCGACGCACTCGGGCGCGAGCCGATCGAAACCTACAAGGGCAAGACCGACTTCCTGGTCGTCTACGGCGTCGAAGGGCACGTCGCCGGCCTTCAGCCCGACCTGGCCGACCTCGCGATGGTGCCGGCGCGCGGCATCATCGTCACCGCCCCCGGCCGCCAGGTGGACTTCGTCTCCCGCTTCTTCGCGCCGCAGGTGGGCGTGGCCGAGGACCCCGTCACCGGGTCGGCGCACACCACGCTCACGCCGTATTGGACGGCGCGCCTCGGCAAGTGCGAACTCACCGCGATGCAGCTCTCGAAGCGGCAGGGCCGGCTGACGTGCCGCCAAGTGGGCGACCGCGTCGAGATCGCGGGGAAGGCCGTTCCCTACCTGCAGGGCACGGTGACCCTCTGACAGGCCTTCGGTTTCTCCAGGTTTTCGCCCTCCTTGCGGCCTTGTGCGACATTTCACAACGAAGCCTTGACAGGCGTCGCGTTCAACTGTAGAGTTTTTCAACGCCAAAAGCCGAGTTGGTTGGAGGCGGCCCCTGACCACTGCCAGAGCACTGCTGCGGCGTGGCCCCGTTTTACTTTTTCATCATGGTCATCGGTCTCGAGGCAGGTGGTCGTCGAGGCCAGTCGAAAAGGATTCCTATGCGCCTAAGGTATGTAGTTCTGGCGCTGGCTGGAGTCGCCTTATTGCTCGGAGGCAGTCATGCCTTCGCGCAGGCGGCGCCGCCGGCCGGCTGGAGCGCCACGGACTGCCAGTCCTGCCACGACAAGGCTGTCGGCCCGGCGTTCCTGCACTCGAAGCACGCGGCGAACCCCCAGAGTTGCGCCACGTGCCACGGCGACAAGGTCGCCGAGCACATGAAGGGGCAGATGGCCGGCGACAAGAACGCGCCGACCCCGTCGCTCAAGAACCAGACGGTTCAGCAGACCAACGAGATGTGCCTGAAGTGTCACGAGAAGGGCGGCCAGCAGAACTACACGGCCAGCATGCACGCGCGCCGCAACGTGGCGTGCACCTCGTGCCACAGCGTCCACGATCCGAAATCGGCCCAGGCGCAGCTGAAGACCAAGGTCGACTCCGAGCTGTGCTTCACGTGCCACAAGCCGGAGCGCGCCAAGGCGCAGCGCACGTCGCACCACCCGATCCGCGAGGGCAAGATGAGCTGCATGAGCTGCCACAACCCGCACGACGGCAGCCGCCCGAAGATGATCCTCGCCGACTCGATCAACGACCTCTGCTACAAGTGCCACGCCGAGAAGCGCGGGCCCTTCCTGTTCGAGCACGCGCCCGTTCGCGAGGAGTGCACGACCTGCCACGAGCCGCACGGGACGAACCACAAGCGTCTGCTCGCGCAGAAGCTCCCGAATCTCTGCTGGAACTGCCACTTCACGGGTTCCGGCCACTTCGCGCAGAACACCGCCGCCGACAACCACGGCACCGAGCAGGGCAAGTACCAGGTGGCCCCGAGCGGAACCTCGAACTTCCCGACGATCAACTCGCGGATGATCGAGAAGTCCTGCAAGAACTGCCACGTGAACCTGCATGGCTCCAACTCGCCCTCGGGCGCTGCTTTCTTGAGGTAACCCATGAAACGAGCAACTTCGATGATTGCGCTCGTCGCCATGGGTCTTGTCATGGCGACATCGTTCGCGGCGGCGCAGGACAAGCCCGCCGCCACCGACACGGCGGCCACTGCCGGCGGTGAGGTGACCATCCAGACGCTCGGCGTCGAAGACATCTCTTCGTCGAAGTTCCGGGAGTACCGGGACGTGCCGAAGGGCGTGTCGATGCCGTTCGTCAACCTCTTCTCGACGAGCAAGGCAATCGACTTCAACCTGACCGGCTTGAACATCAGCCAGCAGGACCAGCGCTACAGCGGCTGGGCGAACATCAGCTGGCTGGACTTCGGGTTCGACTACAACCAGATCGTCCACCGCATGGGCAACGACGCCCACGTGATCTGGAACGAAACGGCCCCCGGCGTGTGGGCCATGCCGTCCTCGCTGCGGCAGTACTACTCCGACAAGGTCGACGCGACGCCGAGTTCGGGTCGCGTGTACAGCTTCTACAACACCCTGCTGGCGCCGTCGTTCGCCGACGCAGGCCTGCTCAACCTCGACTCGCTGCGCAAGCGGGGCACCTACGACTTCGACTTCAGCAAGAGCCTGCCGTTCAACCTGGCCTTCACGTACACGCGCGAGCGCAAGGACGGCTACCGCGGGCAGGGCGGCGGCGACATCATCAGCGGCATCGTGGCGCCGGTCGTCGACGTCCCCGAGACGCTGAACGAGCTCACGCAGGACTACGCCATCAAGTTCGAGTACAGGCTCAAGAGCGGCAACGTCCACGCGGCGCTCAACAGGAACCAGTACACGAACGACCAGAGCAAGCAGCTGATCGACAACCCGTTCCTGCCGGCCGACAAGACGTACGTCGCCAGCCCGGTTTCCGGCGGCCCCGGCACGATCATGATCACCGGCATGCCGGACAACAGCATGATGAACGAGTCGTTCGGCGGGCTGTTCAAGTTCGCCGGCCAGACCCGCGTGTCTGCCGACCTGTCCCTGGGGCAGTACACCCAGGACCAGGCCTTCCTCCCCTACACGTCGAACACGACCGTGCTGACGGGCACCGGCCAGCCTGCGAACCTCACGACGTCGCTCCAGGCGCCGTCGTTCAACGGCAGCATGGACACCACGACGTTCAACGTGTGGCTCTCGTCGCGGCCGATGGAGAACCTCGGGATCCGGATGAGTTATCGGAGCTGGGACCTGACGAACAAGACGAACCGGTACGTCATCACCGGCGACCTGTCTTCAGTCCCGGACCGTGGGCCGTGGGCCGCGGCCGACCCGGTCAGCCCGGACGCGCCGTACGGCCACCCGACCGCGTTGAACTACGACAACGGCTCGAAGCGCTTCCAGGGGTCTGTGACCTACGACGTCAGCGCCCTGACGTTCGAGGGCCTGTATCGCTATACGAGCCTCAGCCGGACGTTCCGCGAGGCCGATTCCGGGAAGGAAAACGGCTTCACCCTCGCGGCGATCTACCACGCCAAGGACTGGCTCGGCCTGCGATTGAGCTACGACGATGCCAACCGGACGGCCGACGGCACGACGGTCTACGGCTTCCAGATGGACGAGGCCGAGCGCCGCTCGAAGCGGACGACGTTCTACGTCGAACTGTCGCCGATGAACAACATGGGCCTGACGTTCTCCTACTTCCTTCGGGACGTCACCTACCCGAACCGTCCGGACCGCGTTCCGGTGGCCAGCGGTGTCCCGGTGCCCGGCGTCGCGCCGTTCCCGAACACCCCGAGCGGCCTGTTGAGCGCGAAGTACGACAGCTTCTCGGTGGACTTCGATTACGCGCTGACCAACAAGGTCGACCTGACGGCCTACTATCAGTACGAGAAGGACGTCAGCGTGGACCAGTGGTCCGGCACGCAGGGGAGCGTGGCCGCGGGTTACTCCATCGCCAACATCTGGAACCACTCGGGCCAGGACAAGACGAACACGTTCGGTGTGGGCGCGACCTTCCACATCGTCCCCGACAAGTGGACCGTCAACTTCAACGTCATGGATCAGAAGGTGGACGGGTTCGAGGACATCACGACGAACCCGAACGGCAGCTACACGCTGGGCCGGACGGCGTATCCCCAGTACCTGAATCCGGCCGCCGTGTGGCCCATCAACGACTGGGACGACACGCACATCACCACCGTCATCGCGGAGCTGGACTACAACGTCAGCAAGGCGTGGAAGGTGACGGGCGGCTACTGGTACGAGAAGTACACGATGGCCGACGCCTGGACGAGCGGCACGACGATGTTCCCGCAGGCGACCTTGATCTTCATGAAGCCGGACTACGGCAACTACACGGCGAACGTCGGCTACGCGCGGCTGTCGTACCGGTTCTAGCGGGCAGGAGTCGGGAGTCGGGATTCAGGATTCAGTGACGGACTGAGGAATCCCGCGGAGATAGAGGCCGGTGCACTTCGGTGCACCGGCCATTTTTTGGGGCCCACGGTTCAGGAGCCAGCGGGACGGACCGAATCCCGAATCCTGACTCCCGAATCCTCGCGAGCGGCACTCAGTCCGAGCCCAGAATCCCGCCCAGGCCGACGCCGCCGAGGATCGACCCCTCCTCCTTGCCGCCCTTGCCGATGCCCGGGATGGCCTTGTAGATCCGGTCGGCGAGGCGGCTGAGCGGCAGCGACTGCAGCCACACTTTGCCCGGCCCGGTCAGCGTCGCGAAGAACAGGCCTTCGCCGCCGAACAGCGCCGTCTTGACCCCGCCGACGAACTGCACGTCGTAGTTGACCGAGGGCTGCAGCGCGACCAGGCAGCCGGTGTCCACGCGGTACGTCTCGCCGGGCGCGAGGTCGTAGGTGTGCACCGTGCCGCCCGCGTGCGCGAAGATCAGGCCGTCGCCCTCCAGCTTCTGCATGATGAAGCCTTCGCCGCCGAACAGGCCGACGCCGATCTTCTTCTGGAAGGCGATGCCGATCGACACGCCCTTGGCCGCCGCCAGCAGCGAGTCCTTCTGGCAGATCAGCGTGCCGCCCAGCTGTGACAGCTCCAAGGGCAGGATCTTGCCGGCAAACGGCGCGGCGAACGCCACGCGGGCGACGCCCGACGAAGCGCTGTTCGTGAACAGCGTCATGAACAGGCTCTCGCCGGTCAGCACCCGTTTGCCCGCGCCCATCAGCGCGCCGAGGATGCCGCTTTGCTGCCTGCCGCTGCCGTCGCCGAAGATCGTCTCCATCGTGATGGCGGGCGTCATGTACATCATGGCGCCCGCCTCGGCCACCGCGCTCTCGCCAGGGTCGAGGAAGACCTCGACGAACTGCATCTCGTTGCCGTAGATCTTGAACTCGATCTCGTTCGCCTGGCGGCCGCCCGCTGCCGGCGCCGGCCCGGGCATCCCCGGCCCCGCAGCGCCTCCGAGGCGCGCGGCCAGCTGCGGCACGCTCTTGAGCGGCGTCCAGTTGCTCATGCCGCCCGTGAAGACCAGCGTGTTGCCGTCCACGGTGCCCGCGCTGATGCTGCGGATCACTTCGTCCTCGCCGACGGGCCCCACCTGCTGCCCGCCGATCGCGAGATACCACTGCTCTCCGGCCATCGTTCCTCCTATCCGGCTTGCGACCGGCGACTCGAGACGTGCGCCCCGGTCACGCGCGAGACGAGCCGCCGATCTGAGAGACAATCCGACCGTCCGTCTCCTCCTCGAGCCGCTCGACGGCGGCGCGATCGAGGTTCAGCATGGCGGCGAGCCGGGCGAGGTAGATTCGCTCGGCGCCCGTGATGCCTTCGTCCGCGCGGACGATCGAGTAGGCCAGGACGTAGAGGTCCGCGCGCTGCTGCGGGTCGGTGACGACGCCGACGACCGACGAGAGCGGCGTGGGGCGCATCCACTCGTCCTCGACGAGCGCTTCGACGCCCGCCTCCCTCGCGTGTTCGAGGATCGCCTGCTTCTCGGCCTCCGTCGCCTGGCCGTCGGCGCGCGCGGCGGACACCATGAGCCGAATCAGCCGCACGGCACCATCCGGCATCGGGGGCGGGACCGACTGGCCCGCTGGCGCCGCCCCGGGCAGCGGCGGCGGCGCCGCCAGCGCCGGACCTGCGCCCGAGGGCAGCGGTGCGGGCGCCGGCCGCCCGGGCTGAGGCGGTGACGGCATCGGCGACGGGGCGGTGCCGCCGGTCGCGGGCGCCGACTGCTGCTGCATGGTTTCGATCGCGCCCCAAATGAGGCCGCCGACGGTCAGCAGCGTGCTCGCGTTGATGAACGACCGGCTTCCCCCCGTCAGGAAGCGGCCCGCGCCGTGCGACCGCTTCCGCCGCGTCCGCAGCGACCCCTCGATCATCGTGCCGATCAGGTTCTCGATATCCATGTTCACACCGGCTTTCGGCCTGCGACCTGCGGCCTGACCAGGCTCGCGGCTCGCGGCCTCCCGTTCCCGCGCGCGACAGCGCGATGCCCTCACCACTGACCACCACGGAACTGCCTACTGCTACTGTCGGAACCCCGCCGGCAGCGTCATCTTCAGTTCGCGCAGCAGGAACGCGTACATGTCCGCCCGCTCTTCGATCACCTTGTCGGTCGGCTTGCCGGCGCCGTGGCCGGCCTTCGTCTCGATGCGGATCAGGATGGGCGCAGGCCCCGCCTGCGCCGCCTGCAGCGCCGCCGTGAACTTGAAGCTGTGCAGCGGCACCACCCGGTCGTCGTGGTCGGCCGTCGTCACAAACGTGGCCGGATACTTCGTCCCCGGCCTGATGTTGTGAAGCGGCGAGTACTTCATCACCGTCTCGAAGTCGGCCTTGTTCACGCTCGGCTGCCCGTAGTCGGAGCGCCACGCCCAGCCGATCGTGAACTTGTCGAACCGCAGCATGTCCATGACGCCGACGGCCGGCAGCGCGGCGCCGAACAGGTCGGGCCGCTGCGTCATGCACGCGCCGACGAGCAGGCCCCCGTTGCTGGCCCCCTGAATCGCGAGCTTCGGCGTGGAGGTGTACTTCTCGCGGATGAGGTACTCGGCGGCGGCGATGAAGTCGTCGAACACGTTCTGCTTCTTCTGCAGCCGGCCCGCGTCGTACCACTCCTGTCCGTACTCCCCGCCGCCCCGGAGGTTTGCCACCGCGTAGACGCCGCCCATCTCGAGCCAGCCGGCCGCGCCGGGCGAGAATGCCGGCAGCACCGGAATGTCGAACCCGCCGTATCCGTACAGCAGCGTGGGATTCTGGCCGTTCTTCTGGAGCCCCTTCTTGTAGGTCAGGAACATCGGCACCCGCGTGCCGTCCTTGGACGAGTAGAACACCTGGATCGTTTCGTACCCGGCGGAGTCGAACGCGAGCGTCGGCTTCTTGAAGACCTCGCTGCGCCCTGCCGCGAAGTCGTAGCGATAGACGGCGGTCGGGTAGAGGAACGACCCGAACGAGTAGAACATCTCCTTCTGCGCGCGCCGCCCGGTCAGGCCGCTCACGCTGCCGAGCGTCGGCAGGGCGACCTCTGCGCCCGGCGCCCCGTCGCGCCGGTACAGCCGGATCGTGTGGTGCGCGTCGGTCATCCACAGCGCCACGAACTGGTCGTTGACCATCGTGACGCTTTCCAGGACCGCCTTGCTCGGCGCTTCCGGAATCAACGTCGTCCACGCGTCGGCCGCCGGAGCGGCCAGCTTGATCGCGACCAGGCGGAAGCGTGGCGCGTTCTTGTTCGTCAGGACGTAGAACGTCTCCCCGTCGTTTCCGACGATGGAGTAGGTCGCGTCGAAGTTGTCCAGGAAGGGCCGTATCGCGCCGCCCGGCTTGCTGAGGTCGCGCACGAACACGCGGTTCCGGTTGTCGGTGCCTTCCGTTTGCGTGACGAGCAGGAAGCGGCCGTCCTCGGTGACGTCGGCGCCGAATCCCCAGTCGGGCTTGTCGGGCCGCTCGTACGTCAGCGCGTCCTCGTCCTGCGCCGTCCCGAGCGTGTGGAAGAACACCTTCTGGTTCTTGTTGAGCGCTTGAAGCGCCTCGCCCTTCGGCTCGTCGTAGCGGCTGTAGTAGAACCCCGACCCGTCCTTCAGCCACGCCGCGCCGCTGAACTTGGACCACTTCAGCGTGTCGGGCAGGTCCTTCGAGGTGGCGACGTCGCGGACGTGCCACTCGATCCAGTCCGAGCCGCTCGCCGCGACCGAGTACGCCATGTAGCGGCCGTCTTCCGTGAACGAGGTGCTGCCGAGCGCGACCGTGCCGTCCTTGGAGAGGGTATTCGGGTCTATCAGCACCTCGGGCGCGGCCGCCAGCGCCTTCGTCTTGTAGATCACCGCCTGGGGCTGCAGCCCGCTGTTCTTCGCGAAGAAGTACCACGGGCCCTCGCGCTCCGGCGTGCCGTAGCGCTCGTAGTTCCAGATCTCGGTGAGCCGCGCCTTGATCGCGACCCGTTCCGGGATCTTCGACAGGTACGCGGACGTCAGCGCGTTCTCGGCGTCAATCCACGCGCGGGTGTCGGGCGCGTCCGAGTTCTCGAGCCACCGGTAGGGGTCGGCGACCTTGGTGCCGAAGAAGTCGTCCACCTGGTCGACCCTCTTGGCAGCCGGGTAGATGTACTTCGGCGCCTCCCCTTTCGGCGCGGCGGTTTGCGGCATGGCGGATGGTCCAGCAGACACGGCGATGGCGGCGACCAGCAGCAGGATGCGGGTTCTCATGGTCCCTCATGTCGATTCTAAATGAAGAACTGGGCAATTGGGGGAACTGGGCAACTGGGCAACTGGGGAACTGGGCAACTGGGCAACTGGGCAACTGGGCAACTGGGCAACTGGGGAACTGGGCAACTGGGGAACTCGAGGATTGGGTGGCCGGTTGCCGCGTTGCGCAGTCGTCCAGTTGGACAGTTGTGCAGTTGGCCCGTTGTACAGTTGCCCAGTTGCGCAGTTGCAGTTGTCCAGTTACTCAGTTGTGCAGTTGCCCAGTTGGGAGCTGTCCAGTGGTCAGAGGTATCTGACGACCGTGCGGAGGGCGTCGGAGACGGCGCGGGCGAGCAGGCCGAGCAGTGACGAGAGGTCGCGGGTGTCCACGGCTGTCGCCACCGTGACGGGATCGGTCAGCACGATCCAGAGCGTGCAGACGGCAAGCACCAGGCAGACCGCGGCGAGAGCGCCGGTGAGTTTGAACGTGCTGCCTGCCAGGGACATGATGACGCTCACTGAGGTCCGGCTTGCGTCGGGTGACCGGCCGCTTTCAGCCAGGGGCGCGGGGCCGCCCTAGCGAGTTCTCGACCTCCGGAATCCGGAATCGAACGACCGGCGGCTGCGGTTTGCGGCGTCTCTCAGCCGCCGGTTCTTCAAGACCGATACCACTAATACGCGCCGGCCTGGGAAAGGTTGCATCGGCCGTTTTCAACAGGATTAGACGGTTCGACGAGGCGGGTGGATGGGTCGTTCGAGGCGGACGCCGCGGCGGGCTGTGCGGCCGCGGGCAACGGGCGTCCCGGATCCGGACAGTTGGGGTAGCACGCGGCGGGATGCGGTAGGCAGTATGCAGTAGGCAGTATGCAGTTCGATACGCGCGATCCACTGTCTACTGCCTACCGCCTACTGCCTACTGCCTACTGCTACTGTCTACTGCCTCCTACACGAGTATCAGCTCCGTCTGCGGCCCGGAGAGGAACTCGGCGCCGTCAGCCGTCACCACCACCATCTCCTCGACCGTGGCGATGCCGTGGCCCGGGACGGTGAGCCTGGGCTCGAGGGTGAACACCATGCCCGCCTCGATGGGGACGAACGGCCTTCGCCCGTACTTCTCCCACGCCGGTCCGAGCAGCGCCGTGCCGTCGTGCGCGTAGCGCCCCACCTGGTGACCGAGCGCGTGCGGGAACTCCGCGTAACCGGCGGCGGTGATGAGCGAGCGTGCCACGGAGTCCACGTGTTCGCCGAGAACGCCCGGGCGAATCGCCTTCCGCGCCTCTTCGATCGAGCGGACGATCGTGTCGAAGCCGCGCTGCACGTCTGCGGGCGCCGCCGTCTCACCGGCGCGCAGCACGTAGAAGGTCCGCTGCAGGTCGGCGCAGTAGTCCTCGTGCTTGATGCCGAAGTCCATGTTCACGATGTGCCCGCGCTCGACCACCCGGCCCGTCGGCGAGTAGTGCGCGCCGGCGGTGTCGGGGCCCGTGAACACGGCCGGGCACGTGCCCGCTTCCCAGGCCAGGCCGAGCCCGTTGTCGCGCACGTGGGCGACAACCAGGTCCGCGACGTCGCGCTCGGTGACGCCCGGCTTCAGGAACCGGGCCACCTTCGCGAACACCTCCTCGGTCAGCGCGATCGCCTGCTGGATCCGCGCCAGTTCCTCGCCCGTCTTCCGCGCGCGGAGCGCCGAGACCAGCCGCTCGGACGAGACCAGGCGGTCTTCGAAGCCGATCTCCGTCAGCCAGGCGCGCAGCGTCAGGTACATCCCGTGCGTCAGGCCGTCGCACACCTCGCTGTCAGCGGAGTAGTTGACGGCGATCGACGCGGGGTGGCGGCCGCGCAGGAAGTCGAGCAGCGGCTGCTTGGCTCCCTGGACGAAGCCCTCCACCTGGTGATAGGCGCCGGTGTCTTCGATCGTCTTCTTGTCGTAGAGGCCGACGATCGCCCGCGCCTCGCCGTCGGCCATCACGAGAAACGCGGAGTGCCAGGTGACGTGAGCGGGTGCGAGAAAGGGCATCACCGGGTCGCCGTTGATGCCCGTCTCGCGCACGAACGTCAGCCAGCACGGCAGGTCGAGTTCCTTCAGGATGCCGACGGCCTGGGCGATCTTCTCCTGGATGAGTGACATGTGACGCTCCTTCACTGACCGTGCCACGCCATGGAGAGTGGAGAATGCAGAGGGCCCCGGTCCCGTACCTCGGGTGCTAACCCCACGCTCCCCGTTCCCCGTGGACCGCGACGATGCGCCGGTAGCGCTCGAGCGCGTTCCTGTAGTTGAAGACCGCGTGCCGCTCGGCGGCATCGGCGTCGCCCGCGGCGATCGCGGCCACGATGGCGCCGTGCTCGTCGAGCGACTCCTCCACGCCGTGCGTGTGGATCAGCGCCTCGGTGTAGACGCGCACGTACCGCTCGCGCCTCGCGTGCAGCGCGTCGAGCTTGGCCAGCAGCCGCGGCCCCGACGCGGCCTGCTCGTAGCACCGGTGGAACCTCAGGTCGAGCTCCTGCGCCGAGCGGATGTCGGACACCTCGGCGGCGGACAGGGCGCGCAGCCGCGCGTTGATGTCCTCCGCCTCGCGGGCCACCGCGTGACGCGGGGCGGCGGGCAGGCCGGCGGCCAGGCGCGCGGCCACGCCGTCGAGGGCGCCCACCATGAGGAAGAGCTCGCGCATGTCGGCGGCGGTCAGCGGCGCCACGCTCATCCTCCCCGCGCGCGTCCCGCCCGTCGTCACGACCAGGCCCTCCTGCTCCAGGCGCATCAGCGCGGCGCGGACCGGGGTCCGGCTGATGCCGAGCCGGCGGCACAACTCGACCTCGGTCAGCGACGCGCCCGGAGCCAGCCTCAAGGTGACGATGCTGTCGCGAAGGCGGGCGTAGGCCGTGTCGGTCAGCGTGCGGCCCTTGGGGCGGCGCGGTCGGGGCGGCCGGCCAGACGGTCGCGGTGCGGCGGTCCTCGGCATCGAGCGGGTAGCGTATCAGATCGGGACTCGCGAGTCAGGGCGTTCGACATCTGATGAGTGATGCACGATTCTCCGCGTCCTCGCCAACCCCGCCTACGGCAGCCCCGTCTCGCGGCCGGCCGCGATCCTGGAGCACCTTCGGCAGTTCTGCGCCGGCGGCGGCCACCAGTTCTGGGACGACAGCGTGTCGATCCGCGACGAACGGCTCTTCGACCCCGCGGTGCTCGCCGGCCGCCGCCAGGTCACCGACGTCTACCTGCTCGGCCTCGCGGTATCGAGACGCGGCTGCCTCGCCACGTTCGACCGCGGCATCCGGCTGTCCGCCGTCCGCGGCGCCAGGCCGGCCCACCTCGCCGTCATCGCCCCCGCGCAAGACTGACGCGCAGCCGACCGCGCGACGCCAAGCTGGCGCCGGGGGCAAGAGGATACCAGGGACATGGGAAGGGGAAACACGGAAGAGCGGAAGAACGCTCAGTGTCGCCTTACGTTTTGCATTCTACATTCGACATTCTGCATTGACGCGGTCGTTCCGTCGGCTACTCCGCCCCCGGCGGGCAGCAGCCGAACAGCCGCTTCTCCTTGATGACGCCGACCACTGCCGACGGGACCAGGCGTTCCCACGCGGGGTCGCCGGCCTTGATCAGTGCCATGACCTGCGCCGGCATGACGGACAGGTCCGCGCCCGGCGAGGGTTCGAGCGGCTCGACGAAGCGGTTCTCGAGCAGGTAGGCGTAGAGGTGGCGCAGCCGCTCGGGCACCGTGAAGGTGTCGGCGCGCACCAGCTCCCCGGTGGCCGGGTTGCGCCACGGGTAGACGTAGAGCTTCACGGGCCCCGCCAGCAGCCGGCCCAGCGCCTCCAGCACGCCGCCGCCCAGGTCCTCGTAGTGCTTCTGCTCGAAGATCTGCGCCAGCGTCGGCACGCCCAGGACCATGCCGATACGCTCCGCGGTGTAGCGGCGCAGGTAGCTGGTGACGTTGTGGAAGCGCGAGTAGTTCGTCACCATCACGGTCCAGCCCAGCGCGCGCAGCATGTCCACGCGCGCCAGGAAGTCGGCGTGCACCACCTGCTCGCCCAGCGACAGCAGGTTGCGCAGCGTCATCTCCATGAGGACGACGGGCTCGCGGCCGCCCAGGTCGGGCTCGCGCGACATCCGCTCCAGCGCGCGCGTCAGCATGTCCTGCGTCACCGTCGTCACCGGGCGGAAGCTGCCGCGCTCGATGAGGACCGGTGCGTGGTAGAGCAGTTCGGCCGGCTCCACCACGTCGCCGTCCGGCGAGAACAGCGCCGCGTTGGTGAGCCGCTGCTGCACCAGCTGCAGGCTCATCAGCCGGTTGTCCACGTCCGCGAACGCCGGCCCCGAGAACTTGATCATGTCCACTTCCATGCGGTCGCGCGTCAGGTCGTCCATCAGCGAGCCGATCAGCGACGTCGGGGCGCTCGTGGTGGTAGAACGCGCCGTAGATCAGGTTCACGCCCAGGATGCCGAGCGCCTCCTGCTGCCGCACGTTCTCCAGGTCCCACATCCGGGCGTGGATGATGATCTCGGACGGCGCCTCGCGCGGCGCGGCCTGGAAGCGGATGCCCAGCCAGCCCTGGCCTTCCTCCTTGCGCGAGTAGCTGCGGGCCGCGACGGTGTCGGCGAACACGAAGAACGGCGTCGTGGCGCCGCGATCGGCATCGAGCCGTTCGAGCAGCAGGTCCCACTCGTGGTCGAGCATCGCCTGGAGGCGCTGCCGGCTGACGTACCGCTTCGCCGGGCCGTAGACTGCGTCCGAGACGGCCATGTCGTAGGCGGAGATCGTCTTGGCGACCGTGCCCGCCGCGCCGCCGACGTGGAAGAACCAGCGCGCCACCTCCTGTCCCGCGCCGATCTCGGCGAACGTGCCGTAGCGCGCGGCGTCGATGTTGATGCGCAGCGCCTTGTCGTGCGTGCTCATGATGGCCAACTCGCCGCCGGGACTTCCGACGCCCCGCGTCCCCTTCGCGTGCACCCGCGGCGCATCGCCTCGTGCACCGAGCCGGCAACCGCCAGCGATGGGACACGAAGCCCCCAAGTGCCTACACTATAGGCCCGACGGGCCACCTCGTCCACGAGGCGACGCTGGCGGAGACGTCGTGTTGTTGCGGAGACGCTGTTGCGGAGACGCTGTAGCCCGCAGGGAATTCCCGTGGTAGGCTGCCTGCTGCCCGGCCGCCCACGGTCCGCTGACGCCCGTCGGAGGCGCTTCTTCTGGAGGACTGCGATGCCCTCGCTTCGCCTGCTGATCTGCCTGACCCTGACTGCCTCCACCGCACTGGCCCAGCCGCCGCGGCCCGCGCCCGTCGGCGCCAACGCCGACTACCACGTGCACCTCAAGGTGGGCCTGACGACGGACGAGGCGCTGCGCCGGTCCAGGGCGGACGGTATCGCCTACGGCATCGCGGTGAACGGCGGGATGGGATTCCCGGTGGACAGCGATGCCGGCCTCGCGCCGTTCCTGCAGCAGTTGCGGGACAAGCCGGTGTTCGTGGCGTTCCAGGGCGAGGGGCGCGAGTGGCCGCAGCGCTTCAGCCGGAAAGCCCTCGCGCAGTTCGACTACGTGTTCACCGACTCGATGACGTGGAGCGACGACAGCGGCAAGCGGATGCGGCTCTGGATACCCGCGGAGGTGGGGACCATCAGCGACCCCGAGAAGTTCATGGACGTGCTCGTGAGCCGGGCCACGAAGATCTTCGACGAGGAGCCGATCGACCTCTACGTCAACTCGACGTATATTCCGGACCAGCTCCAGGCGCAGTACGACACGCTCTGGACGCCGGCGCGGATGAAGCGGATCGTGGACGGGCTGGTCAAGAACGGGATCGGGATGGAGATCAACAACCGCTACCGCATACCGAGCCGGGCGTTCATCATGCTTGCGAAGCAGGCGGGCGTGAAGTTCTCCTGCGGCACCAATAACGCCAGCGCCGGCGACCTCGGCCACAACGAGTACCTGCGTCGAGATGATCGAGGCGTGCGACCTGCAGGCCCGGAACTTCTGGGCCCCGCCGGCGGACGGGCAGAAGGCGGTCCAGCGGAAGGCAGCGGGGATGCGGTAGGAAACTCGGGGTCGGAGCGGTGTGTTTTCTTGCCAGGAGATCGATGACGAAAGCGTAATGCCAGCGACCGGTCAACCTCCGTAAGCAAGCTGGATTACACTTCTTGTACTGCTTCCCCGGGCTGAGATTAAACCGCTCCGACCCCTTTCTTGACCCATGAGCGAACGACACCACTTCCAGGCCGAAATCGAGCAACTGCTCGACATCGTCATCCACTCCCTCTACACCGATCGCGACATCTTCGTCCGCGAGCTGATCTCGAACGCGGCCGACGCGTGCGAGAAGGTCCGCTTCCTGCAGAACTCGGGCACCCCGGCCTTCCAGTCCGACGTCGCGCCGGCCATCTCGGTCACGACCGACGACAAGGCCGGCACCATCACCTTCGCCGACACCGGCATCGGGATGACGCACGCCGACCTGGTGGAGAACCTGGGCACCATCGCCCACTCGGGCACGAAGGCGTTCCTCAGGCAGCTGGCCGAGAACCAACGGCCCGACGCGCGGCTCATCGGCCAGTTCGGCGTGGGCTTCTACTCGGCATTCATGGTGGCCACCAAGGTCGTGGTCCTCTCGCGCTCGCACCTGCCCGACGAACAGGGCTGGCGCTGGACGAGCGAGAACGCGGGCGGGTTCGAGATCGAGCCGGCCCCGGATCTCCCGCGCGGCACCCGGGTGATTGTCCACCTGAAGGAGGATGCCCGGGAGTTCGCGAAGTCCGACCACGTCCGGCACATCGTCGAACGCTACTCGAGCTTCATCCAGTTCCCGATCGAATTGAACGGCACCCGCCTGAATACCATCCAGGCCATCTGGGCGCGCAACAAGAACGAGGTGCCGGAGGCCGAATACAACGCGTTCTACCACTACGTCGGCCACGACGACGAGGACCCGCTGCTCCGGCTCCACTTCACGGCCGACGCCCCGATCGCGATCCAGGCGCTGCTCTTCGTGCCCGGGCGCAACTGGGAGAACGTCGGCCTCGGGCGCACCGATCCGGGAGTGAACCTCTACTGCCGAAGGGTCCTGATCAAGGACCACGCGCCCAACCTGTTCCCCGAGTGGCTTCGTTTCCTCAAGGGCGTCGTGGACAGCGAGGATCTCCCGCTGAACATCTCGCGCGAGGCGATGCAGGACAGCGCGCTGCTCGAGAAGATCAACAGGGTGCTGACGGGGCGCTTCCTGAAGTTCCTGGAGGAGACCGCCGAAAAGGATGCCGCGCTCTACGAGAAGTTCTACGCCGAGTTCGCCCGCTTCCTGAAAGAGGGCGTCGCCACCGACTTCGCGCACCGCGATGCTCTTGGGAAGCTGCTCCGCTACGAGTCGTCGGTGCTCGACAAGGGCGCGCTGACGTCGCTCTCCGACTACGTGAAACGGATGCCGTCCGACCAGGCGGAGATCTTCTACCTGCTCGCGCCCAGCCGCGAGGCGGCCGAGAGCAGCCCGTACTTCGAGGTGTTCAAGTCGCGCGGCTTCGAGGTGCTGTTCCTGCAGGATCCGATCGACGAGTTCGTGATGGAGCACCTGCACGAGTTCGACAAGAAGCCCCTGCGGGCCGCGGAGAAGGCCGAACTCGACGCCGTGACGCCGCCCTTCGCGGCGAACGCCCTCTCGGACTTCGACGCCGAGGCGCTGGCCGGCTGGCTGAAGGACACGCTCGGCGACCGCGTGGGCAAGGTGCGCCCGTCCAGGCGCCTGGTGGACAGCCCGGCGGTCGTGATCGACGCGGACCGCATGATGACGACGGGCATGCGCCGGATCCTCAAGGCGATGCACAAGGAGCAGGACGGGCCGACCGGGACGAAGCCGGATCTCGAGATCAACCCGCGGCACGCGATCGTCGTCGGCCTGCAGAAGGTGCGCGCGTCCGACGCCGCGCTTGCCGCGAAGGTGGCGCAGCAGCTGCTGGACAACGCGCTGGTTGCGGCCGGCCTCCTCGAGGACCCGCGCGCCATGCTCGCCCGGCTGAACGAACTGCTCGAGCGGGTGCTCGACGCCTAGCGCGCGTGGAAACCGTGCAGTGCGGACACCTGCGCCCGCCGCGGATGTAGCCGCGGGGCTTCAGCCCCTCGGGCCCGTGACAAACACCCGTTCCTCATCCGTCTCTACACCAGCGATGTGACTGCATCCTGGGACGACCGCGGCGACCGTCGGTTGCTGGCGAGGGTCGCCGGCGGCGACCGCGAGGCGCTGGCGGAGCTGTACGCCCGCCACGCGCGCCGCCTCTTCGCCCACGCCGTGGCGCTGGCGCGCGGGCGGAGCGACGCGGAAGACCTGGTGCAGGACGCGTTCCTGAAACTGGCCGGCATGGGCGCGCCGCTGCTCGGCATCCGAAGCGCCGGCGCGTACCTGCACGCCATGATCCGCCTGGCGTTCGTGGACGCCGAGCGTCACCGGGCCGTTGCGGCAGAGGTGCCGATCGCCGCCGCCGACGGCGCGGGTGGAGGGCCGGGGAGCCGCGCCGACCTCTTGTCCCTTCGACAGGCGCTGGACCGCCTTCCCACGCCTCAGCGAGAGGTCGTCGTCCTGCACGCGGTCGAGGGATTCACGTTTCGCGAGGTGGCGAAGATGACTGGCATGGCGACGTGGACGGCCGCGAGCCGCTATCGCCTGGGGCTCGGGCGGCTGCGGCGGATTCTCGGAGCAGGGCAGTGACCGTTCATCGCAGCGACCTCGAGGCACGTCTCGGCGAACTTCGGCGCGCGACGTTGCCGGCGGAGCTCGAGAAACGGGTGCTGGGCGCGGCCGCCTTCGCGGCGGCACCCGACTGGCGCGATCGCGCTTGGTACTCCTGGGGATGGCGGCTCGCGGCGGCCGCGTTCGTCGTCGCCCTGCTGCTGATCGATCGATGGGCGGTCCGGCCGCCGGCCGTGCCGACGGATCGCGCGGAGGTTCAGACGGCCGCCGACGCCGCAGCCCTGGCCGAGCCTGTCGGGCTGAGCGCGGCGCAGGTGGAGCGGTTGTTGTCGCGCGTGGACATGGTCTCGGTGACGGCGCCTGACCGCGCGACGGCCGAACACGGCCGCGACGTCTGGGACATCCGGTGAGCGGAGCACTATGAACACGACGAGCGCGCCGGCGAGGCTCTGGAGCCGGCTGATTCCCACGCGCCGCCGCGTGGTGGCGTACGCCATCCTCCTGGTCGCGCTCCTCGCCGCGCGCGTCGGGCTCGACCTGTGGGTCGGCCACAACCTGCGAATGACGGCGGAGCGCCTCGCGCCGGCCTACGGCGGCAGCCTGTCGCTGGCCTCCCTCAATCCGCCAGCGGTCCCGCCCGAGGAGAACCGCGCCCGGATCTTCGCCGCAGCCGGGGCCCTGACGGTGCCTGGCAGCGCGGAGCGCCAGGCCGCGGTGGCGGACGCCGTCGACAAGCACCTGCCGGCGGACCCCGCGCAACGGCTGGCGCCGCTGCGAGAGGCCGTGGCCGCCAATCCACTGGCCCTGCACCTGCTCGACGCCGCCGAATCGAGACCCGTGTGGAATTGGGACATCGGGTACTCCGACCGTGACGAGATGCGGATCCCCTCCCTCACGGAGATCCGGAACCTCTCGAGACTGAATGTCGCCGCCGGCCTCGTCAGCCTCGCCGACGGCAAGCCCGACGACGCGGCCAGGCGCGTCCGGATCGGCCTCGCGCTCGAGGAATCCCTGGCGCCAGTGGGCGTGCTGATCGTCGGGCTCGTTCGCGTCGCCGTCACCGGCGAGCAATACCGGCTGTTGCGGGAGGTGCTGGCTGGAGGGGAACCGTCGGGGGCGGCTCTCGAGGCGCTTGCGCCGCACCTCGAGGCGGACGCGACACGGCAGCAGATGACCACCTCCCTCGTCGGCGAGCTGAAATACTTCAACCACATCATGCTGGAAGTGGAGGCCGGCAAGGACACCCGCGAGGATGCCAGCGGCCCGATTCGGATGCGTCCGGCGCTGGTGTGGCTGCTCGAGCCGGGAATCCTCGCCGTACACCTGCAGTCCCTCGGTGTGCTCGACCGCATGGTGCAGTACGCGCGCCTCCAGCCCTTCGAACGAGCCGAACGCAGGCTGCGCCCGCCCACCGAGGAGGCGCAGTCCTGGTGGCGACGCCGGGCCTCCTTCCTGTTCAACGGTCTCGAACGCGCCGTCCAGTCGGGCGACGAACTTCGCGCCGAGTCGGTGCTGGCCGCGACGGCGGTCGCTCTCCGACGCTACAGGCTGGACCACGGCGGGTACCCTTCCAGCCTCGACGTGCTCGCACCGGCGTATCTGGCCGTGTTGCCGCCAGAATCCGTTCACCGGCCGCGCGGTCGACTACAGGAACGTCGGCGCCGGCTTCGAGCTGCGCGCGCGGGGGCACGACTTCCGCGGGCCGGGCGACCGCTTCACCTGGAGCATCCCGCGCTGACCCAGCGTCGCCGCGGAGCCTCGACACGCCCCGGCGTCTCCCGCCACACGCGCCGGCGCGTCCCTCAGATTCGCTCCGGCTGCTCGACGGTCCGTTCGTTTCGCACGTTCCCGGTGTTCAGCGTCGTCGCCGGCTCGACGAGCAGGACGTGCGTTTCCTCCTCGGCGACCGGCTGGTGCTCGACGCCGCGCGGGACGATGATCAGTTCGCCCGGGCCGACGAGCGATTCGTGGTCGCGGAATCGCATCCGCAGCCGGCCCTTCAGCACCAGGAACAGCTCGTCCTCGCGCTCGTGGTGGTGCCAGACGAACTCGCCCTCGAGCTTCACCAGCTTGACGTGGATGTCGTTGACCGCGCCGATGATCCGCGGGCTCCAGCGTTCGTCGAACTGACTCAGTTTGTCGGCCAGGGAAATGGTGTCCACGGCCGAAGCATACGCGCCTTGCCTCACGGCCGGTAGTCGATCGCGGTTCGCCCCGGAGCCGTCAGTCCCAAGTCGCGAGCCTCGAATTGGCGCCGCAGCCTCAACTGCCGCCGTCGCGCCAGTTCGACCATCGGCCTCCACACCGCGCGCACGAGACGATGTTCGATGAGGAACTGCCAGAGCGGGTTGGCGTGCTTGTACAAGTAGGCGCCCGCGAGGTAGGTCGGGAGCTCCGGCCATGCCGCCGGTCGTCGCGCCCAGATCGACGCGTGCGAGAACAGCCGCCGATACAGCCAGTCGTAGCCGAGCAGCAGTTCCTCGGGCGTCAGGTGCTTCGGCCGGAAGACGACGTGCGCGGTGTCGTAGAGTTCCCAGTCGCGGTGCAGCAGGCGCCCTTCGGCCTCGAGCTGCGCGAACAGCGGCGTGCCCGGGTACGGCGTGAGAATGTGGAACGTGGCGCACGCCATCCGCTGCTTCTCGATCCACTGCGCCAGCGTCGTGAAGGTGTCGCGCGTATCGCCGTCGAAGCCGAGGACGAAGCTGCCGTTCACCTGGATGCCGTGATCGTGGAAGATGTGCACGCGGCGGCCGTAGTCCTCGGCCCGCGGCGTCCGCTTGCGCGCCCGCGCCAGGTTCTCGTCCGACAGCGTCTCGAAGCCGATGAACACCCCGATGCACCCCGCGAGCGCCATCTCCCGCACGAGCGACGGATCGTCGGTGACGTCCAGCGTCACCGCAGCGCTCCAGATCTTCCGGAGCGGGCGCAGCGCAGCGCAGAGCGTCCGGAGATAGTCGGGGCGCGCGCCGAGATTGTTGTCCACGAACACGAAGAACGGCTGGCCGTCCGCCGCGATTTGACGCACGACGTCGTGCGGGTCGCGGACGCGGTAGGGCAGGCGCAGCCCCTCCGTGGCGAGGTAGCAGAACGCGCACCTGTTCCGGCAGCCGCGCGACGCGATGACGCTGGTCGTGGTGAGAAACGCGTCTCGCGGCACAAGGTCACGCCTCGGCGGCGGATCGAGGTCGTAGTCGCGCTCGAACGTCGCCTCGTAGCGCGGCTTCAGCGTGCCGCGCTCGACGTCGCGGAGGATCGCTGGCCAGGTCTGCACGCCGTCGCCCACGCTGATCGCGTCGGCGTGCGGCGCCGCCTCGCCGGGGAGCGCGTTGACGTGCATGCCGCCGAGGACGACCTTCGCGCCCCTGGCGCGGTACCAGGCGGCCAGCTCGTAGGCGCGGCGGGCGAACGTCAGGTGGACCGTGATCCCGACCACCTGCGGTCGCGGATCGTCCGGCGGCGGACCCTGGAGGAGGTTCTCGTCCCAACACCGCACGTCCCAGTTCGACGGGGTCGCGGCCCCGACCGACGTGAGGGCCAGGCTGGGCGTGAGCACGTGCTTGCCGAAGCTGCCGTAGGGAGACTTCGCGTAGAACGGGTTCACCAGGAGTGCGGTGCACGCCTCGGTTGGGGCCGCCGGCGGATCGCAATCGAGCGCCGGCGCGTGCGCCATCGCGTAGGGCAGCGAGCGGACGGCCCGCGGCTGGTAGAACGGATCGTCAGGGATCCGCGGCAGAATCCGACGGGTGTGCGGGCTGTCCATGAGCCCTACCTGGACTGAACTCGATGGCGTTGACGACCGAGCGGGGCCCGTCCGGGCCGTCGGCACAGGCTGGCGCCGGCGGGCGTGTGCGACGAGCGGACGAAGCTCGCAACCGCTCCGCGCCCGGTCTCGCCGACCACTCCCGCTCGCGCGCTGCCGCGTTCGTCTGGCGCCCCAAACTTCGCGCCTCCGGCGCTCGCCGCCGGGGCGCGGCGGCCCGCCGGCGCCAGGTGCCGCCGGCCCGGCCACCCACTACTCGAGACGTCCCCACTACTCGCGAGGCTCCTGGTCAACGCCATCGAGCTTTCGATCAGGCCGCCGCCTGCCGCCCCGACATGCCCTTGATGCGCGCCTCGACACGGTCGATCACTTCGTCCGGCGTGGACGTGCCGGCGGTGATCCCGGCTGTCCGGGCGCCGCCGAACCACTCCGCCCGCAGGTCCTCGGGACCCTGGACGTGGTGGACGCGGCGGCAGTGTCTTTCGCACGTGGCCACGAGTTCCCGCGTATTGTTGCTGCGGGCCCCGCCGATCACGATGGTGACGTCGCACTGCCGCGCGAGTTCGGCGGCCGCCTCCTGCCGGCGCTTGGTCGGTGCGCAGACGGTGTCGGCCAGCCGCACCTCCACCCTCGGAAAGCGCAGGCGGATCAAGGACGCGAGGTGGTGAACCCTCGACACGGGCTGGGTCGTCTGAGCGACCACGCCGAAACGTGCGCGCGGCTCCAGCAGGAAGACATCGGCCGCGTCCAGGACCACGTCGAACGCCGCCAGGTCCTCTGTCAGCCCGCGAACCTCGGCGTGGCCGCGCGTGCCGACGATGACCGGGTGGACGCCGTCGCGCACCATCTCCGCCACCGCGCGGTGGGCCGCGCGGACGAGAGGGCAGGTGGCGTCCAGCACGCGCAGGCCGCGGCCTCGCGCCGCGGCCGCGCGGCGGGCCGATGCGCCATGCGCGGTGATCATCACGGTGGCCGTCTGCACCTCGTCCACCTCGGCCTGGAAGCGGATCCCGCGGTTGCGCAAATCCTGCAGCACGCTCTCGTTGTGCACGAGTTCGCCGAGGACCGTCAGCGGCTCCCAGGCGGCGGTGTCGAGGGCGAACGCGATGGCGTCGCGGACGCCGAAACACATGCCCATGTGCCGGGCGCGGAGGACTCTCATGGACGCACCTCCGCGCCTGGCGCCGGCTGCGCGACGTCGTCGCCTCTACTTTGCATCACAAAGTGACACGGCGTTCGATGGGTCGAGGCTTCGTGGAGCATGCCTGGTTACCTCGATTTCGCCTGGTGCACGATGCGCTCGAGCAGCGAGATGTAGTCGGCGAACGCGCGCCGGCCGCCGGCCGTCAGCGACACCGTGGTGAGGCGGCGGCCCTGCTGGTAGCTCTTGGCCACCGAGACGTAGCCCGACTCCTGCAGCGTGCGGACGTGCGTGGTGAGATTGCCGTCGGTCATCTCCAGCGCGTCCCGGAGTTCCGTGAACGACAGCTCCGCCGAGGCGGCGAGCATCGACATGATGGCCAGCCGGCCCTTCTCGTGGATCACCCGGTCGAGCTGCAGGAACGGTTTGGAGCTCACGCCGTCGTCTTTCGCGGTTCGGTCACGTAGAGATAGGCGCCGTACGCCAGGTGCAGCACGCCGAAGAGCGCGCCCATGAAGGCGTGGTCCACGCGGAGGCTGGACGCGGCGTCGACCCACGGGAGCAGGAAGGCGGCCGCACCGGCGGCGCCGATGATCAGCCAGCCGAACAGCTTCATCCCCCGAGGCATGAAGAAGCCCGCCGCGTGGACCGCGCACCCGTAGAACAGTGCGTTGGGCAGCACGAACAGCCAGCGCACGGGCCCGCCGGACGCGAGCGTCGCCAGGCTGAAGACCAGGCCGGCGGCCAGCGGCGGGACCATCGCCTGGGTGACGCGGCGCGCGGGCGGAGACCAGAACGGCTCGCCCTCCCGCACCGCCTGGCGCCTGGCGATGGCGAACGCGCCGGCAATCGCCACGACGGCGGCGGAGAGCCACCACGCATCGAACGCGCGGGCCCGGTCGATGCCGAGCGCGAGCCCCGTCCCGCTCGCCACCGTCCCCACGCAGCCGGCGTACAGCATGATCGGCGCGAGCGTGTGGCGATACAGGGCCGATCGCTCCATCAGGGTGCGAATGACCTGGAGGTGCTCCGCGGCAGCCTGCTGTTCCATGGCTGTCACTTTGCCACACAAAGTTGAGGCGGGCAAGAGGAAAACGGTGGGAACGTCACCGGAGCGCTCGCGCGCCGAACGGTGCGCGCCGCGCCCCGCGCCTTGCCAGCCGGGGCGCATCACCCGCCTCGGTGCGACAACGTACCTCTGACTCGGAACGCTAGAACGAGGTCACGGGCAGGCCCGCCGCACACAGCGGACATGCGTCGGCGGGGTAGTTGTCCGGGGTCTTGAACTCCGCGAGCGCGATGTTCGGCACGCCGAGCTCCACGATGGCTTCCTGGCGGTCGTAGATCTCGATCGTCCCGACGACCGTCCCCCCCGCCTCGCGCACGAGCGCGGCGCAGCGTGCAAACGTCTGCCCGGTGTTCCTCACATCGTCGGCCAGCAGGACCCGCTTGCCCGCCACCTGGCGCCGATACAGCGAGCGCAGCGCCTTGTCGTCGCCGGCGTCCGGCGACAGCGGCGCGAACAGCTTCGGCGGGTCGGTGAGCTTCCGGCGGCTGTCCAGCAGGCCGGCGACCGTGTGGGCGAGCAGCGCGCCGCCGGTCAGCGGGCCGGCGACGAGGTCGGTCTGTTCGATCAGCGTGGCGGGGAGCAGTTCGATCAGGTCCTGCGCGAATCGCCAGATCGTGGACGGGTAGCGGAACAGCTGGTGCGGGTTGAGATACACCGGCCCGTGATAGCCGTTGCCGTAGTCGAAGTGCCCATCGATCATCAGCACCTCGAACCGCTGCAGGTCCTCGAGCGCGCGCTGGCGGATATCAACGTATCGGCTCATATCTCACGACTCCCCTTCCTGCCGCGCCGCGGCGCGTCTCCGCAACTCCCTGCCGCAGGAGTGCGGCTAGAACCCCTTCTGCTCGGTCCGGTCGATGATCTCGTCCTGCAGCCCCTTCGTCAGGTCGCAGAAGTAGTCGCTGTAGCCGGCGACGCGGACGATCAGGTCGCGGTGCTTCTCGGGCTCCCGCTGCGCGTCGCGGAGCGTGCCGGCCGTCACGACGTTGAACTGGATGTGGTGGCCGTCGAGCTTGAAGTACGCGCGCACCAGGTGCGCCAGCTGGTCGATCCCCTCCTGCCCTTCGAGCAGGGCCGGCGTGAACTTCTGGTTCAGCAGCGTGCCGCCGCTGCGCGCGTGGTCCATGCGCGACGCCGACTTGATCACTGCCGTCGGTCCGCGGCGATCGGCGCCGTGAGCCGGCGAGATGCCGTCGGAGACCGGCCCCCAGGCGTGGCGCCCGTCCGGCGTGGCGCCGCACACCGAACCGAAGTAGACGTGGCAGGTGGTGGACAGGTAGTTGACGTGATAGGTCGACCCGGTCGGTCCCCGCCGCCCGTCGATCCGGTCGAACAGCTCGTCGCACAGCAGCGCGACGAACGCGTCCGCGTACTCGTCGTCGTTGCCGTACTTCGGCGACCGGTTGACCAGCAGTTGGCGCAGCGACTCGTGGCCGACGAAGTCGTCGCGCACCGCCTGGGTCATCGCCGCCAGCGTCGTGTCCTGGCGGTCGAACGCGTGGTACCTGATGGCCGAGAGGCTGTCGGCCGCGGTGGCCGGGCCGACGGGCATGATGTAGCGGGTGTTGTAGCGGGCGCCGCCCGCGTTGTAGTCCACGCCCTTCTCGATGCAGTCGTCGGTGATGATCGACAGGAACGGCGCGGGCATCAGCGTGGCGTACATCCGCTCGATCACGTGGCTGCCGGCAATCTTCACGTCGATGAAGTGCTGCAGCTGCGCGCGGAACGCGTCGAGGAACTGCTCGAACGTCGTGAAGGCGGACGGGTCGCCGGTCCTCGGGCCGATCTGCCGCTCGGTGCGGGGATCGTAGCCGTCGTTCATCGTGACCTCGATGACCTTCGGCAGGTTGAAGTAGCCCGTCAGGATGTAGCTTTCCTTGCCGAACGCGCCCGCCTCGACGCAGCCGCTCGTGCCGCCGCAGCGCGCGTCCTCCACCGACTTGCCCTGCCGCACGAGCTCGGCGACGACCATGTCGGCGTTGAAGATCGAGGGCTGGCCCCAGCCCGTGCGGATGACCTCGCACGCCTTCTTCAGGAACCGATCCGGGCTCTTCTTGCTCAGCTGGATGTTCGAGGACGGCTGCAGCAGCCGCATCTCGTCGATCACTTCGAGGATCAGGTACGAGACGTCGTTGACCCCGTCGCTGCCGTCGGCCTTCAGGCCGCCGTTGCTGATGTTCGCGAAATCGGTGTAGGTGCCGCTCTCCGCCGCCGTCACGCCCACCTTCGGGGGCGCCGGCTGGTTGTTGAACTTCACCCAGAAGCACTCGAGCAGCTCCTTCGCCCGCTCGCGCGTCAGCGTGCCCGCCTCGATCTCCCGCCTGTAGTAGGGATACAGGTGCTGATCGAGGCGCCCGGGGCAGAACGAGTCCCAGGTGTTCAGTTCGGTGATGACGCCGAGGTGCACGAACCAGTACGCCTGCAGGGCCTCCCAGAAGGTGCGGGCCGGGTGCTCGGGCACGTGCGCGCAGTTCGCCGCAATCTGCTCGAGTTCGGCCCTGCGCGCCGGATCGGTCTCGGCCGCCGCCAGGCGCGCCGCCGCGTCGGCGTGCCGGCGCGCGAAGCGGATCACGGCGTCGGCCGCCATCCGCATGCCCTTCAACTGCTGTCGCCTGTCGTACGCCGTCAGGTCGCGGAGATCGTCGAGCGCCGCGAGCTCGCGGTCGACGTCGGCCTGCAGTCCGGCCAGACCCTTCGCGTAGATCTTCCCGTCGGCGACAGTGTGGCCGGGGGCGCGCTGCTCCATGAACTCGGTGAAGACGCCCGCCTCGTAGGCGTGCTTCCACGCGTCGGGCAGCTCCTGGAACATCCGGTGGCGCATCGAGCGTTCGCGCCAGTACGGGATGACCGAGTCGCGGTACGCGTCGCGCGCGCGCTGGTCCACCGCGAACGAAGTCTTCTCGCGCGAATCGAGGATGTCGAGGTCCTCGAGCGAGTGGCAGCACAGCTCGGGATACGTGGGCGTCGCCTTCGGTTCGGGCCCGCGCTCGCCGACGATCAGCTCCTCGGGGAGGATGCACAAGGCCTTGCGCTCCATCAGGCGCTGGAACGACAGCGCACGGAGGATGGGCAGCGGCACGGCGGGCGCGTCCTTGTAGAAGGCCGTCATCAGCTCGGCGCGCTCGGTCGAGAGCGTCGGCTTCCGATCGAGGCTCTGCTGGCGCAGCCTGGCCACACGCTCCGTCATGACGATCCTCCTGGACGAACGATCAAGCCGCACGATTCGAGCAGCCGGACGACGTGGGTGACCTGGTCGGCGGATGGCGGCTGGGCGTCGAGAAGCGGGTACGGGCGCTGGAGCCGATCGTACTTCGCGATGCCGGCGCGGTGATACGGCAGCACGTCGATCCGCGTCAGCCTCAGCGACGCCAGGAACGCCCCCATCGCCCGCACGTTCTCGTCGTCGTCGTTGACGCCGGGAATGAGCGGGAACCGAACCAGGACGTTCGGGTGGACGGCGGCCAGCCGCTCGAGGTTCTGCAGGATGCGGACGTTGGACGCGCCGGTGTAGGCCCTGTGGCGTTCCTCGTCCATCATCTTGAGGTCGAACAGGAACAGGTCGGCGTCGCGGGCGACGTCGAGCAGCGCGGCGGTGTCCGCGTGGCCGCAGGTGTCCACCGCGGCGTGGATGGCCGATGCCCGGCACATCGCCACCATCTCGCGGAGGAACGTCGGCTGCATGAGCGGCTCGCCGCCCGAGAAGGTGACGCCGCCGTCCGACTCGTCGTAGAAGATGCGGTCGCGTTCGATCTCGGCCATCAGCGCGTCCACGCCCATCGTGCGGCCGAGCAGTTCGCGGGCGCCGGTCGGGCAGGCGTCGGCGCAGGCGCCGCACGCCTCGCACGCCTCGGGCGCGACGGGCCCGAGGTCGGCGGCCGGCTGCACGGCGTGGTGCGGGCACGCCGTGGTGCAGCCCAGGCAGCGGACGCAGCGTTCGGGCCGCGGCATGAACTCCGGCTGCAGTTGCTGACTCTCGGGGCTGTGGCACCAGGTGCAGCGGAGCGGGCAGCCCTTCAGGAAGACGGTGGTGCGGATGCCCGGGCCGTCGTGGATCGCGAAACGCTCGATCCGGAGGATCCTGCCCTCGGTCACGGGCAGGCCCAGGAACGCGGGGTCGGTCCAGGTTGAGAGCGTCACATCTGCCTACCAGTTTCCCCGTTCTCCGAGAATCGTCACGGCCCGCCCGCAGCGTTCGGCCGACGCGCGCCAGTGGCGCGTAACGGCCCGCTCGGCTTCGTCCCCGTCGCCGGCGCGAATGGCCGCGATGATCGCGTCGTGTTCCCGGGCGGCTTCCTCCGGCGCGTGCACGATGGCGCTCGTGTAGACGCGCTGGTAGCGCTCGGCCTGCGGCTGCAGCACGTCGAGTTCCGCCAGCAGCCGCGGCCCGGCGCCGGCGACGGTGAACGTGCGGTGCACGCGCACGTGCAAGTCGTGCACGCGGCCGACGTCCGGCGGCCGCACCGCCGCCGATTCCCTCAAGGCCGCGGCCCGGCGGTCCAAGGTGGCGGCCAGGGCGTCGCGACGCGCGGGCTCGAGGCCGGCCGCCAGGCGCGCGGCAGCCGATTCGAGCGCGCCCGTCATCAGGAACACCTCGCGCATGTCGCCGGCGGTCAGCGGCGCGACGATCGCCCGCAGCATCGTGCCGGCCCGCGAAGAGGTGGCGAAGCCCTCCTGCTGCAGCCGCTGCAGCGCGGCGCGGACGGGGGTCCGGCTGACGCCCAGGCGCTCGGTCAGTTCGCACTCGACCAGCGGCGCCCCGGGCGCCAGGCGGCCCGAGACGATCAGGTCGCGGAGGCGCCGATAGGCGGACGACGTCGCTTTCCGGCGTCGAACGAGGCGAATGGCCGGCCTTCGGGCCGCGCGGCGGCCGTGTCGCGCGGCGGACGGGCCGGGGGCCGGGATCCTCGATCCTGCGGGTGACGGCACGCGCCTACTCTACAACACCGAATCGCGCATTGTATACGGTAGTGTATACAGCATTCGCGGCGCCGCCGGCCAGCCTGCTTCCGCCGGCACGCTCGTGATCCCGTGCCGTCGTGGCACAATACAAGTCCGTCGGATTGGCAGGCGTTCTTCCACACGGAGGTGGGTCTTGGCTCGTGTGCGTCTTGCGCGGCAGGCGGCCGCGGCGTTCGTCATCCTGGTCGGGGTCGTGGCCGTCGGCTACGGATTCCTGGCGGCGCAGGCGCCTCGGACGCCGGCGAGGGCCGCGAACCCGGCCGCGGCCGCACCCGCCGTGCCGGCGGCGGACGCCGCGTTCCGCGTGAAGGCCTGGGACCGGTTTGTCGCGATGCGCGGTGCCTCGCCGTTCAAGGACCTGAAGTGGCAGCACATCGGCCCGACGAACATCAGCGGCCGCGTGGTGGACGTGGCCGTCGCGAACCGCAAGGGGAAGACGCGCGCGATCTACGTGGCCACCGCGTCGGGCGGCCTTTGGAAGACGGAGAACGAGGGCACGACCTTCGAGCCGATCTTCGAACAGGCCGCCTCCGTGCAGGGCGGCAGCGTCGCGGTGGCGCCCTCGGACCCGAACATCATCTGGTTCGGCACCGGCGAGGCGAACCTCTTCCGCAGCTCGAACGCGGGCGTCGGCGTTTTCCGGTCGGTCGACGCGGGCAGGACCTGGCAGCACATGGGTCTTGCCCCCACGCACACCATCGCGCGGATCGTCATCCACCCGACGAACCCCGACATCGTCTACGTGGCGGCCGGCGGGCACGAGTGGACCGACAACGAGGAGCGCGGCGTCTACCGGACCGCCGACGGCGGCAGGACGTGGGACAGGGTGCTCTACGTGGACGCGAAGACCGGGGCGAACGACCTGGTCATGGATCCGACGGACCCGAACGTCCTCTACGCGACGACTTGGCAGCGCGTGCGCGCGAAGTGGAACGACCCGCGCACCTTCGCGGGCTACTCCGGATCCGGCATCCGCAAGACGACGGACGGCGGGCGGACGTGGACGGCGATCGACGATGGGCTGCCGGCACCCGACAAGCGCGGGCGCATCGGCATCGACGTCGCGCGGTCGAACCCCGGCGTGGTCTACGCCTTCGTGGACAACTACGAACTCGCGCGCCAGGCGAAGCCCGGCGAGACGGACGCGTACGGCCGGCCGCGGCAGGGCACGATCAAGGGCGCCGAGATCTACAAGTCCGACAACAAGGGCCGGACGTGGAAGAAGGTGAGCGAGTCGAACGCCTTCATGCAAGGCGCCGCCGCCACCTACGGCTGGGTCTTCTCGCAGATCCGCGTCGATCCGAACGACGAGAACACGGTCTACTTCGAGGCGCTGGGGCTCAACGTGTCGAACGACGGCGGCAGGACGTTCCGCGTGCTGCGCGGCATGCACGCCGACCATCACGCGCTGTGGATCGACCCGGCGAATTCCGACAACCTGCTCGACGGCAACGACGGCGGCGTGGTGATGTCGTACGACGGCGGGAGGACCTGGCGGCAGTTCCTCGACAACCTGCCGGTCGCCACGTTCTTCAACGTGATGTTCGACAACGGCGATCCGCTGCGGGTCTACGGGTCGGTGCAGGACCACGGCAGCTACCGCGCGGTGGTGGACCTCAGCCGCGGGCGCGACAAGATACCCGCGCAGAAGTGGGAAGACACGATCGGCGGCGAGGGATCGAACCACGCCATCGACACGAGCGACAACCAGACGATCTACGCGTCGAGCTTCTACGGGAACCTCGAGCGGGCCGACTACTCGAAGCCGGGCAAGGGCACCGGGTTCCGCGCCACGCCCTACGAAGTCGTCAGCGTCATGCCGAGGGCCGGCGAGGGCGACCCGCCGCTTCGCGGTCAGTGGATGGCGCCGACGATCGTGTCGCCGCACGATCCGAAGGTGGTCTACCACGGTCTCCAGTACGTCTACCGCTCGATGTACCGCGGCGATGCGTGGGAGCGGATCAGCCCCGACCTGACCGGCAACGATCCGAGGATGTTCGGCGACATCCCCTACCAGACGCTGTTCGCGCTGGCGGAATCGCCGCTTCGCGTCGGGCTGCTGTATGCGGGTACGGACGACGGCCGGCTGCACGTGACGAGGGACGGCGGGAAGGCGTGGACCGAGCTGACGGCGAATCTGCCGCAGAGGAAATGGATCTCGCGCGTCGTGCCGTCGGCGTTCGACGAAGGCATGGTCTACGTGACGCAGAACGGCAAGCGCGACGACGACTTCGCCGCCTACATCTACAAGTCCGCCGACTTCGGCCAGACGTTCACGAGCATCGCCGGCAACATCCCGGGCGGTCCGGTGAACGTCATCCGGGAGGATCCGTCGAACCCGAAGATCCTCTACGTCGGCACCGACATGGGCGTGTACGCGACCACCGACGGCGGCGAGACGTGGAATGTGCTGGGGGCGAACCTGCCGCAGGTCTTCGTGCTCGACCTCGTCGTGCAGCCGCGCGACCGCCTGATTGCGATCGCGACCCACGGCCGCGGGGTGTGGGTGATGGACGCGGTGCCGCTGCAGAGCAAGAAGTAGCGCGACGCAGCTGACGACGTTCGGCAGGCGGTGTGTGGCAGTGCCGGGTCTGACACTCCGCAGGTCGCCAGCCGTCTTCTGCAAGGGCACCCGGCCAGAGGACGGCGCCCGCTGCGGGGCAGGCAAGGCGGCTCGGCCTGGTGGGGCAGGCGTCCCGCGCCGGCGGGGCGGGCAAGGCGGCTCGGACCGGTGGGGCAGGCGTCCCGCCTGCCCGTCGAACGACGGGGGCGATTCCCTGTATGCCAGAAGGTCGCCCTTTCAGTTTCTCGGAGGAGATATGAAGCGTGCGCTGCTCGTGTTGGCGGTGTCGGTGATCACCGCCTCGGCCGCATTTGCCGACGTCACCGTCGTCGTGTCCGTCGTAGTCAGCGCCGCGCAGATGTCCGCGGACGGGACGATGACCTCCTACGCGAAGGGCGCGAAATTCCGGGCCGACACGAACGTCTCGGGGCAGAGCATTACGGTGCTGAGCGACGCCGCGTCGAAGCAGCAGTGGATGATCAACCACGGCACCAAGGAGATTGCGCCGTTCGACCCGCAGAAGGCCCTGGCCGGCATGCCGGTGAGTTTCGGCGAGGCGAAGGCGAGCGTGAAGCCGAACGGCGAGACGAAGGAGGTCCTCGGGAGAACCTGCCAGGGCTTCCTCGTGGAGGTGACGATGCCGATGACCATCGCGGGCGAGACCATCGTCCTGAAGATGTCGGGCCCGGCGTGGGTCGCCAGAGACGGCGTGGGCGTGGCGGAGTTCAAGGCAGCCCAGAAGGCGTTCTCGGATCTCGGGATGAGCACGTCGATGCTGGCGCAGGGACCATCCGCCAAGGCGCTGGCCGAGGTGAACAAGGTGCTGGGCGCGGCCGGCGTCGTCATGGAGCAGCAGAACCAGATGACGATGGAGGGCACCGGCCAGATGGCGCAGATGATGGGCCAGATGGGCGGCATGACGATGACGCTGCGGGTGACCGCCATCTCCACCGACCCGATTCCGGACGCGAAGTTCGCGCTGCCGGAGGGGTATACGAAGAAGTGACGGCTTGCGGCTTCCGCGGCGTGCGGTTGGCGGCTTCACACGTGACGGGTCCGGGCCGCAAGTCGCAGGTCGCCGGCCGCCAGCCTGACTAGCCGAGTTCCTCCATCGTCACCAGCCCTCTCCTGAGCGCCTGCACGACCGCCTGGGCGCGGTTCTCCGCCTGCAGCTTGGCCAGCACGCTTCCGACGTGCGTCTTCACCGTTTCCTCGCCGATGGAGAGCGCGTCGCCGATTTCCTTGTTCGACAGGCCGAGGGCCACGCGCCGCAGCACCTCGCGCTCGCGCGGCGTCAGGTCGTCGTGCGGCACCGAGGCGTGCAGCACGTCGCTGCTCACAGACGGGTCGATGTAGGTTCTGCCCCTGGCCACTGCGCGCACGGCCGCGAGCAGCGTTTCCGGGTCCGCGTCCTTGCGAACGTAGCCGGCCGCGCCCGCCCGCAGCACGCCCATCATCCGCGCCTCGTCCATCGACGCGGTCAGCGCGATCACCTTCGTCTCCGGTCTTCGCTCGAGCACGCGCCGGGTCGCTTCGATGCCGTCCATCCCGCCGGGCAGCAGCAGGTCCTGCAGCACGACGTGCGGCTTCCACTCGTCCACGTGTTCGAGCAGTTCCTCGCCGCTGGCCGCTGCCCCGACCACGGCGAGATCGGGAAACGACTCGAGATACGCCTTCAGGCTGCGTGTGACGACGCGGTGGTCGTCCACGAGCACGATGCGGATGGGCTGGGTCATGATGCGCCTGCGCCTCGCGTTGTACTCGTGGCGGACCTCCGCGCGCGGAGGTACGTCCTGGTCACCCGGGCGAACACCGTGCAATGGAATGCGAAGAACACGGTCCACAGCATCACGTCGAACCGCGGCCCGTTCAATGGCCTGCTGCCCCCGACGACCATGAGGAGCCAGAAGAGAGACAACGCGCCCCAGAACAGCGCGCGGCGCCCGCGGGCTGCCAGGCTGACCGTGTCCGCCGGAGCGTGCGGTACGGAGACCCGCACCAGCGTCCCCTTGCCAGGGTCGCTGGTGATGGCCAGGACGCCGCCCAGCGCCTGCACGCGCGCCCGCATGTTGCCGAGCCCCATGCCCGTCGGCGGCTGTGCCGTGTCGAAGCCCACGCCGTCGTCGTCCACGCGCAGCTGCACGCTGATTGGGGTCGAGTCGAGCGTCACCAGCACGTGCCTCGCCCTGGCGTGCCGCCCGACGTTTGCGAGGGCCTCCTGCGCCACCCGAAAGACCGCCTGGTGCGCGCCGGCGGGCAGCGTTTCGCTCGGCGGGAGATCCTTGGCCACGAGACGGACGTCCGCCCCGGTGCGGAAGCGCAGCGCCTCGCACTGCTTCTTCAGCGCCTCGACGAGCCCGTTGTTCTCGAGCGGCGCCGCCCGCAGCTGATCGAGCATCGCTTCCATCTCGGCCATCGCCTCGCGCGCCGAGTTTCGCACCTGCTCGACCGCTGCCTTCGCGCCAGCCGGGTCCGACGCGAACCGCGCCTGCGCGGTTGCCGCGGCGGTGTGCATGACGAAGATCTGCTGCTTGACCGAGTCGTGCAGGTCGCGCGCAAGCCGGTGGCGCTCCTACTGACTCGCGGCTTCCCGGATGTTCTCCTCGTAGGTGGACCGGCGCACGGTGGTCCGGCGGAGTTCCTCGAGCAATGAGTTGTTCCACGACAACCCGAGCCCGCCCCACGGGATGCCGTCCGCGGTCTGCCAGAAGTGGGTGAGCACGCTGGCGGTCCCCAGGGGAACGCCAATGGCCAGGAGCCCGCCCCACCCCAACTCTTCGAGACCAATCACCGCCCAGAGCTGCAGGCCGACACCGGCGACGACCACCGCGTGGGCGACAGCCCACCAGCCCAGCGCCCGGCGGCGCGCGACGTCGTCGTGACTGCGCGCCATGGCGATTGCCAGGAACCCGGCGCCGATCACGACGGCGCCGGCCATCCGCGCCGCCATCGCGTCGGAGTACGGCACGCCGGCCAGGGGGGCGCGGAACACCAGGCCGCCCCAGCCGTAAAGGAGCGTGCCGGTGACCCACGCGGCGATCGCGTAGGCCTTGAACACCATCCGGGTATCGAGAGCTTCGTAGTCGGTGAGAGTGCTCATGGCTTCACTCTACGAGGAGGGCACAGCATCGCACATCACCCGAGCTTCGCGAAGTGGATCACCCGATCGGGGGACCGTCAGGGTCGGAGCGCGTACAATTCTCGGCGCTCCAACGGACACACTTCTGTAAGTCCAGCTGACAACGTGGCGGTATCTGCCACGCTCTTCCCGCGCTGCTGCGTCAACGGCTTCCATCTCGCGCGCTCAACGCGGACTCCCTCAGTCCTCGCTGCGCCGGAACGCCCAGGAATCCCGCCGTTGTCCTTTCGGGCAGCCCGCTTGCAGGACCGAAGCGCATCGCAGGGGAGCAGCCAGATGCCGAGACGTCCGGGCCGCGCGACAGGGCGATTCGTCTTCCACGTGCTCAACCGGGCGGTCCAGAACATGGTCATCTTTCGGTCGGCCGACGAGTACAGGCAATTCCTCTTCTTGGTTGCGCACGCCGCGCCGCAGTTCGAAGTGCGAGTCCTTGCCTATTGCATCATGCCGAACCACTGGCATCTCGTTGTTTGGCCCGAATCGGACGACGGCTTGTCGCGGTTCATGCAATGGGTGACCGGCACGCACGCGCAGGTGTGGCGCACGGCCCGGCGGAGCCAAGGTCGGGGTGCCGTCTACCAGGGACGCTTCAAAGCCATCGCCGTGCAATGCGATCGCCATTTCCTCGTCCTCTGCCGCTACGTGGAAAGAAACGCAGTGCGGGCGCGTTTGGTCGAACGCGCTCAGGACTGGGAGTGGAGCAGCGCCTCTCCGTTGGCCCGCGATCCGGAACGGCCACACATCTCTCAATGGCCGGTTCCGAGGCCGGTTGGCTGGGTTGACTACGTCAATGAGGACGTATTCGACGGGTCGGTGCGCAGCATCCGTTCTTCGATCCAGAAAGGCGAGCATTTTGGCGAGGCCGCGTGGAGGAAGGACGTAGGGGAGCACCTGTCTTGGCGGTCGGGGCGAGGACCGGGAAGGCGCTGGGACTAGCCGGCATCAGGCCTGTCGCACAATTCTGTAATCGAGTTCTGACAAAAGACGAAACCGCTCCGACCCCGTCGGTGGGCGGGTCGGCCGCGCCCGACGTCAGGCGCCCGGTTGCGTGTATCATACCGTGAACGTTCGCGCCCCTCCGCCCTGAGCACCGTGGCGTTCCGTCCGTTCCGGACGGCCGGGACCAGCGACGCGCGCGAGTCGAAGGGCCCGGCAATCCGACCTCCGGGAGGCGTCCGTCGTGAGGCTTTCGCACGCTGCGCGCTGCTGCCTGGCTGGCCTGCTTCCGGTTCTCGCCGCAGCAGCCTGGCATGGCGTGTCCACGCACGCGGCGCCAACCCGATCCGCCGCGCCGGCCCCGGTGACCAACGCCATCATGCTGAAGGCCAGGCCCTTTCCCTTGCAGGACGTTCGCCTGCTCGACGGCCCGCTCCGCCAGGCGATGCTGCGCGACCAGAGGTATCTCCTCGACCTCGACCCTGACCGCCTGCTGCACAACTTCCGCGTGAACGTCGGCCTGCCCTCGTCGGCCCCTCCGCTGGTCGGGTGGGAAGCGCCGAACGTCGAACTGCGAGGGCACACCGTTGGCCACTACCTGTCCGCGCTGGCCCTGATGTACGCCGGCACGGGCGACGGGCGGTTCAAGGCGCGCGGCGACCTGATGGTCGCGGAGCTGGCGAAGATTCAGCAGGCGGCGCCGTCGAAGGGATACCACGAGGGCTACCTGTCGGCCTTTCCCGAAGAGTTGATCGACCGGGTGGAGGCGCGCCGGCGGGTCTGGGCGCCCTACTACACGCTGCACAAGATCATGGCCGGCCTGCTGGACATGTACGAGTTGGCCGGCAACCGGCAGGCGCTCGACGTGCTGGTGAAGCAGGCCGCGTGGGTGACGTTCCGCATGGACCGCCTGACGCGCGAGCAGCAGCAGGCCATGCTCATGACCGAGCACGGCGGCATGGTGGAGGTGCTCGCCAACCTGTACGCGGTCACCGGCAACCGCGACGACCTTCGGATCGCGCGCGCGTTCGACCACGACTTCATCCTCGAGCCGCTCGCCAGGCGCGAGGACAGGCTGGACGGGCTCCACGCGAACACCCAGATCCCGAAGATCATCGGCGCGGCCCGCGAATTCGAGCTGCTCGGGGACGCGCGCTACCGCGACATCGCGCGCTTCTTCTGGGAGCGCGTGGCGCTGCACCGTTCCTACGCCAACGGCGGCCACAGTGACGACGAGGCGTTCTTCCCGGTGGACACGTTCTCGGAGCATCTCGGCGCGTCGAGTTCCGAGACCTGCAATACCTACAACATGCTGAAGCTGACGCGGCACCTCTTCACCTGGGAGCCGTCCGCGGCGCTGTTCGACTTCTACGAGCGGGGCCTCTTCAACCACATCCTCGCGTCGCAGGACCCGGCGACCGGCGGCATGTTCTACTACTGCCCGCTGCTGCCCGGCGCGTTCCGAACCTACTCGACGCCCGACGCGTCGTTCTGGTGCTGCGTCGGGACCGGCCTCGAGAACCACGCGAAGTATCCCGACTCCGTCTACTTCCAGGGCGACCGGACGTTGTTCGTCAACCTGTTCGTCGCGTCCGAGCTGACCTGGCGGGAGCAGGGGCTGCGCGTGCGCCAGGACACGAGATTCCCGGACGAAGACAGTTCGCGCCTGACGTTCACCGCCGACAAGCCGGTGAGGCTGGCGGTGAAGCTGCGGGTCCCGTCGTGGACGCAAGGGATGACGGCCGCCGTGAACGGCGCGGCCGTTCCGGTGACCGAGGCTCCGGGCTCCTACGTCACGATCGACCGCGAGTGGAAGACGGGCGACACGATCGCCGTCCGCACGCCGATGGCGCTGCGCGTCGAGGCGATGCCCGACAACCCGAATGTCATCGCCATCCTCTACGGCCCCATCCTGCTGGCTGGCGACCTCGGGCGAGAAGGGCTGACGCCCGCCGTGCGCTACGGGCCGAGCGCGCCGCCCGTCCGGCGGATGACGATGCCCGAGGTGCCGGGCCTGGTGGGCGACGTCAAGACGCTGCTGGCTGCGGTGAAGCCGGTCGCGGGAACCCCGCTGACCTTCAAGACGGCGGGCATCGGGCGGCCGGCCGACGTCACGCTGATCCCGTTCTACAAGGCATCCGACATCCGCTACACGGCGTATTGGAACCTCTTCACGCCTGCCGAGTGGGAGAAGAACCGCGCGGTCAGGGCCGAAGCCGCGGCACGCCGGCGCACCCTGCCCGCACGGACGATCGACAGCGTCGAGGTGGGCGCGGCCGAGCCGGAACGGGCGCACGACTTCGCCGCGACGGGCGCCGTCGTCGCCGACTTCGACGGTCGCATGGGCCGCGAAGCGGCGGGCCAGGCGTGGTTCAGCGTGGCCTTGAAAACACGCGCGGACGCGCCGCTGTCGCTATACTGCCTCTATCGCGGCGGCGAGGGGAAGCGCCGGGCGTTCGACATCCTGGTGGAGGGGGAGAAGATCGCCACCGAGACGCTGCCGTATCACCCGACCGAACTACTGGACGTGGAATACCGGATTCCGGAAGCGCTCACGCGCGGCAAGACGCGCATCGTGGTGAAGTTCCAACCCCAGGATCAGGCCTCGACGGCACAGGTGTTCGAGGTTCGCACGTTGATCCGGCAGTAACCCCGGCGCCCCTCCACGCGGTCCCGGACGAACCGGGCGCGTCGAGGGGCGAGTGCCGGCCAATCGGAGAGACCGACGCTATGTCCATTCACCTGCTTGCGTTGTCCGTGGGCGAGGTTCCCGCGCCCACCCGTCTGCTGGCGCTCGCGCCGGTGGACATGGTCATCATTGCGCTCTACTTCGCGATGGTGCTGGGAATCGGGTTCTACCTGAAGAAGTACACGAAGACCGGCGACGACTTCTTCCTCGCCGGCCGCGAGATGACGGCCTGGGTGGCCGGCCTCAGCTTCCTGGCGGCCAACCTGGGCGCGCTGGAACTGATGGGGTGGGCGGCCGCTGCCTACCAGTACGGCATCCTCGCGACGCACTGGTACTGGATCGGCGCCATCCCCGCGATGCTGTTCCTCGGCATCGTGATGATGCCGTTCTACTACATCTCGAAGACGCACTCGGTGCCGGGCTACCTGAAGCTCCGGTTCGGCGAGCCGTCGCGCGCGCTTGCCGCGGTGTCGTTCGGGTTCATGACGGTCCTGATGAGCGGCATCAACATGTACTCGATGGCGCTCGTGATGAAGGTCGTCCTCGGCTGGGACATCAACTTCAGCATCTGGGTGTCGTCGATCACCGTCGCCGTCTACGTCGGCCTCGGCGGCCTGCTCTCGGCGATCTTCAACGAGGTGCTGCAGTTCGTCCTGATCTGGCTGGGCGCGATCCTCATCTCCATCATCGGCCTGATCGAGACCGGCGGCTGGAGCGGGATGGTCGCACGCATCCACGCCAACTTCCCGGGAGGCGACTACACCCACCTCTGGCGGACGATGGGGTCGTTCACGGACAACCCGATGGGAATCCACTGGACGGGGATCGTGCTCGGTCTCGGGTGGGTGATCTCGTTCGGTTACTGGACCACCGACTTCCTGGTGGTCCAGCGCGTGCTGGCCGCGAAAGATCTCCGCTCCGCCAAGATGGCGCCCATCATCGGCGCCGGCTTCAAGATGATGGTGCCGTTCATCGTCATCCTGCCCGGGCTCCTCGGGCTGGCGCTGTTGCAGCCGAAGCTGATGGGCGAGGCGCAGGCGGTGGCGACCGGCGGCCACAGCTACAACGAGGTGCTGCCGCTGATGCTCGCGCGCTACTGCGGCCCGGGCCTGCTCGGCCTGGGCATCACGGCGCTGATCGCGGGGTTCATGTCGGGGATGGCGGGCAACGTCTCGGCCTTCGCGACCGTGTGGACCTACGACATCTACAAGGCCCTGATCCGGAAGGACGCCACCGACGGGCACTACGTGTCGATGGGTCGCTGGTGCACGATCCTCGGCGTGCTGGTGAGTATCGGCACGGCCTACCTGGTGATGCAGTTCCTCAGCATCATGGACTACGTGCAGGCGCTCTTCAGCTTCTTCATCGCGCCGCTGTTCGGCACGGTGCTCCTCGGCATGCTGTGGAAGCGCTGCTCGCCGGCCGGCGGGTTCTGGGGGCTGCTGGCCGGGACGCTGTCGTCGATCGGCATGTGGGCCTGGGTGAAGCTCGATCCGACCGCGCTGAGGTACATCGCGCTCTCGTCGAACGCGCGCGACATGGCCGAGAACATGTATCGCGCGCTCTGGTCGTGGATCGTGTGCGTGCTCGTGACGGTCGTCGTCAGCATGGTCACGGCGCCGAAGCCCGAGCGGGAGCTGACCGGCCTCGTGTACGGGTGCACCGACGTCCCGGGTGAGGGCCACCTGCCCGTCTACCAGCGCCCGGCGTTCTGGGCGGTCGTGGTGGGTGTCGTGTTCGTCGCGCTGAACGTGATCTTCTGGTAGTCGATCGTCGACCGGGGTCGGAGCGGTTTCTTTTTCTGGCGGTTTCTGGCTTACAGGATTGAAAGAGGCGCGGGACGCGGGCCAGGCCTGTAAATTCTGTAAGCCAATTCGTGACGCAAAAAGAAACCGCTCCGACCCCATGTGACATGTGAAAGGACACGCGCATGCATCGCCCAGGCATGGTTTCGATCTGGTTCTTCATCGGCATCCTGCTGCTGGCCTACGGGGTGCTGATCACCGGCGCCTCCCTCTACGAGTTCGTCTCGCCGTCCCCGCGCCCGGTGGTGCTGGCCGGACTCCACGCGGGCGTCTGGTGGGGGGCGCTCCTGCTGGCGATCGGCGCCGTCTACACGATTCGATTCTCTCCTAGGAGGCACAAATAGATGCACGCGCAACAGAGCATGACCCTCGGCCTGATCGTCGGCAACCGCGGCTTCTTCCCGGACCACCTCGCCAAGAGCGGCCGCGAGGAGATGCTGGGCGTCCTGCGGAACGCAGGCGTGAAGGTGGTCGCGCTGGGGCCGAACGATTCGAAGCACGGCGCGGTCGAAACGCGCGAGGAGTCGCGCCAGTGCGCCGCGCTCTTCCGCGCGCACCGCGACGAGATCGACGGCGTCCTCGTGACGCTGCCCAACTTCGGCGAGGAGCGCGCGATTGCCGACGCGCTCCGGCAGGCGGACCTGAACGTCCCCGTCCTGCTCCAGGCGACGCCAGACACCCCGTCGAAGATGCAGATCCAGGACCGGCGCGACAGCTTCTGCGGCAAGATGTCGGCCTGCAACAACCTCAAGCAGTACGGCATCAGGTACTCGCTGACGACGCTGCACACCGAGGCGCCGGGGTCGCCGGAGTTCGCACGGGATCTGGAGTGGTTCCTCGGCGTCTGCCGCGTGGTGAAGGGCCTTCGGCGCCTCCGCATCGGGGCGATCGGCGCCCGCCCGGCCGCCTTCAACACGGTCCGGTTCAGCGAGAAACTCCTCGAAGCGGCCGGGATCTCCGTCGAGCCGATCGACTTGTCCGAGATCGTCGGCCGCATCAACGCGCTGAAGGACGAGGACGCGGCGGTCCAGGCGAAGCTGGCGGCCATCGAGGCGTACGTGCCGACCGGGAACGTGCCGGCGACGGCGCTGATGAAGATGGCGAAGCTGGGGGCGGTGATCGACCGCTGGATGCGCGAGACCGAGGTGGCGATCAGCGCCGTGCAGTGCTGGACGTCGCTCGAGGAATTCTTCGGCGTCGTGCCGTGCACCGTCATGAGCATGATGAGCAACGGGCTGATGTCGAGCGCCTGCGAGGTGGACATCTGCGGCGTCATCGGCATGCACGCGATGCGGCTGGCGTCCGGCACGCCGAGCGCGCTGCTCGACTGGAACAACAACTACGGCGACGATCCCGACAAGGCCGTCTGCTTCCACTGCAGCAACCTCCCGAAGCACTTCTTCCAGGAGGTGCGGATGGACTACCAGGCGATCATCGCGGGCACGGTCGGCCGCGACAACACCTACGGCACCTGCGTGGGCCTCGTGAAGCCAGGCCCGATGAGCTTCGCCCGCTTCTCGACCGACGACGTGCGCGGGACGATCTGCGGATACGTGGGCGAAGGCAGCTTCACCACCGACCCGCTGACGACGTTCGGCGGCGCCGGGGTGGTCCACATCCCGCGGATGCAGGAACTGCTGCGCTTCATCTGCGAGAACGGCTTCGAGCACCACGTCGCCTGCAACCTCTCCTCGGTGGCCCCGATCGTCCACGAAGCGACGGCGAACTACCTGGGATGGGACGTGCACCGGCACCAGTAGCGCGACCCGTGCGACAGCGTGCCGGTCTGCCAGGATTCGGGATTCAGGATTCGGGATTCAGGTGGATTCGGGAACCGTGGATTCAGGGCGACGGCTCGGCCAGGCGGGCGTGACCGACTGACTCCCGACTCCTGAATCCTACGAGGATCGCCATGATCGTCGCAGGAGTGGATTTCGGAACCCTGAGCGTCCGCGTCTCGATCGTCGATTCCGCGAAGGGGCGTCTCGGGTCGGGCGTCGCGGAGTACCCGCTGCACCGGACCAAGAGCGATCCCGACCATGCGACGCAGAGCCACGACGATCAGATGACGGCGCTCACGCTGGCGTCGCGCCGGGCCATCGACGCGGCCGGCGTGGACGGCCACGCCGTGGAGTCGCTGGCCATCGACACCACCGGGTCGAGCGTCGTGCCCGTCGGCGAGGGCCTCGTCCCCCTCGATGACTACTATCTCTGGTGCGACCATCGCGCGTGGCGCGAAGCGGGCGAGATCACCCGGAAGGCCCACGAGACGGGGCTCGAGGCGATTCACTGGTGCGGCGACACGTACTCGTCCGAGTGGGGCTTCTCGAAGCTGCTGCACTGGATCCGGCACAACCCCGACAAGCGGAGCAGGTTCGTCACCGCGCTCGAACACTGCGACATGGTGGCGGCCGTGCTGTGCGGCATCACCGACCCTGCCCGGGTGCCCCGCAGCGTCTGCGCCATGGGGCACAAGTGGATGTGGAACGCGGACCTGGGCGGCCTGCCGCCCGAGGCCTTCCTAACCGCGGTCGATCCGCTGCTGGCAGGCGTGCGCGACCGGATGACCGGCCGCTACGCCACCTCGGACCAGATCGCGGGACGCCTGACCGCCGAGTGGGCCGAGCGGATGGGGTTTCGCGCGGGCATTCCCATCCCGGTCGGCGCCTTCGACGCCCACTGGGACGCCCTCGGCGCCGGCGTCCGCCTCGGCGACGTCGTCAACGTGATCGGCACGTCGACCTGCATCATCGCGGTCAGCGACAAGGCCGCGTGCGTGCCCGGCCTGTGCGGCGTCGTCGCCGGGTCGGTGCACCCCGCGCTGACGGGGATCGAGGCCGGGCTGTCGGCCACCGGCGACATCTTCGACGCCATCGCGCGCCGCGCCGGCACGACGGTCGCGCAACTCTCCGAGGGGCTGGAGCGCTACCGCGCCGGCGAGACGGGCTTGCTGCACCTCACCTGGGACAACGGCGACCGGACCGTCCTCGTGAACCCCGAGCTGGGCGGCGTCACGCTGGGATGGAACCTGACGCACGCGCCGCAGGACCACCTCTTCGCGGCCATCGAGGGCACCGCGTTCCACACGCGCATCATCCTCGAGCGGATGGCGGAGTACGGCGTGCCGATTCACCGCGTCATCAACGGCGGCGGCATCCCGCGCAGGAACCAGACGCTCAACCGGATCTACGCGAACGTCCTCAACAAGCCCATCCTGGTTCCGAAAGCCGAGGTGACCAGCCTCGGCTCCGCCATCGTGGCGTTCCTGGCGTGCGGCGCGTTCCCCACGATCGAGGCCGCACAAGACGCGCTCTGCCCGGGCTTCGACATCGTCGAGCCGGACCCGCGGCAGGCGACCGTGTACGACGAGCTGTATCCGCTGTACCGCAGGATGTACTTCGCCCTCGGCCGCGCGGACGCCGAACCCGCCGCGGTCGGCGGTGTGCTTCCGGCGCTTCGCCGCGTGGCGGCGGACGCGAGGCGGTCGTGAGCGCCATCGCGCTGCTGAGGACCGAGGTCCTCGAGAGCAACCTGGCCCTGGTGCGGCACGGCCTCGTGGTGCACGCCTTCGGCAACGCGAGCGCGATCGATCGCGACACCGGCCTGGTGGTGATCAAGCCGAGCGGCGTGCCGTACGAGCAGCTCGAGGCGGAGACGCTGGTCGTCACCGACCTCGAAGGCCGCGTCGTCGACGGACGCTTCCGGCCGTCCTCCGACCTGCCCACGCATCTCGCGCTCTACAAGGCCTTCCCCGGCATCGGCGCCGTCGTGCACACGCACTCCCGCTACGCGACGGTCTGGGCGCAGGCCGGGCGCGAGGTGCCGTGCCTGGGGACGACGCACGCGGACTACTTCCGGGGCGCCATCCCGGTGACGGCGCCCATGGCCGACGAAGACATCCAGTCGGCATACGAGTGGAACACCGGGCAGGCGATCGTCCGGCGATTTGCGGGGCTCGACCCGATGGAGCGCCCGGCGGCGCTGGTGCTCGGCCACGGGCCGTTCTGCTGGGCGACGTCGGCCCGCGCGGCGGCGGATCTCGCAGTCACGCTCGAAGAGGTGGCCTGCACGGCGTGGCACACGGTCGTGCTCAACCCCTCGGTGGAATCCCTCCCCCCGGCGCTTCGCGACAAGCACTTCCTGCGCAAGCACGGCCCAGGGGCGTATTACGGCCAGGGACATTGACAGTCAAGAGTCAAGAGTCGAGAGTCAGGAGTCCAGAGCCGAGCGTCCAGAGTCGAGCGTCGAGAGTCGAGAGTCCACGATCGGGAGATCAGCACGACCGCCAGCCGCAGGCCGCAGGTCGGACGTCGGAGCCGCCAGCCGCCAGCCGCAGGCCGCAAGTCGGAAGCGAGGTCCCCATGTTCGACGTCAGCGTGTACGTCGCCAGGCGCACCAGGCTCCAGCAGCAGTTCACGCACGGCCTGCTGCTGTTCGTCGGCAACAGCGACTCGCCGATGAACTACGCGGACAACACCTATCAGTTCCGCCAGGACTCGTCGTTCCTCTACTACTGGGGCCTCGACGACCCGGATCTCGCCGCCGTCATCGACGCGGACGCCGGCACCCACACGATCTACGGCGACGACTTCACCATCGACGACATCGTGTGGCGCGGCCCGCAGCCGACAATCGCCGAACGGGCGGCGCGCGCGGGCGTGACGAGAACGGCGGCGCGCAACGGGCTCGCCGGGGCGTTGAACGACGCGATCCGCCAGGGACGCCGCGTCCACTACCTGCCCCAGTACCGAGCCGACAACGCGCTGTACCTCTCGCGCCTGATCGGCGTCTGCCCGGACGCGATCGACCAGCACGCGTCGGTCTCCCTGATAGAGGCAGTGGTGGGACAGCGCGCCCGCAAGGGACCCGAGGAGCTCGCGGAAATCGAACTCGCGCTGGACGTGTCGTACGAGATGCACACGCTCGCGATGAGGATGGCGAAGCCTGGGATGTACGAGCGCGAGGTGGCCGGCGCCATGGCGGGCCTCGTCGAGTCGCACGGCCGGCAGCTCGCCTTCCCGATCATCTTCTCGGTGCACGGCGAGACGCTGCACAACCACAGCCACGGCAACCGCATGGAAGCCGGGCAGATGGCGGTGAACGACTGCGGCGCCGATTCGCCGCTCCACTACGCGAGCGACACCACGCGCACCATCCCGATCGGCGGCAGGTTCGTCGGGCAGCAGCGAGACCTGTACGACGCGGTGCTGCGCGCGCACGAGAAGGCGCTGGCGGCCACCAGGCCCGGCGTCAAATGGATGGACGTGCACCTGCTCGCCTGCCGCAGCCTCGCCGAGGACCTGAAGGCGATCGGGTGCATGAAGGGCGACCTCGATGCGGCGGTGCAGGCCGGCGCGCACGCGATGTTCTTCCAGTGCGGCCTCGGTCACATGATGGGCTACGACGTCCACGACATGGAAGGCCTGGGCGAGCAGCACGTCGGCTACGACGACACGGTGAGCCGCAGCACGCAGTTCGGCCTCAAGTCGCTGCGGATGGGGCGGGCCCTGGAACCCGGCTTCGTCATGACCGTCGAGCCGGGGATCTACATGATCCCGACGCTGATGGACAAGTGGCGCGCCGAGGGGAGGTTCACCGACTTCCTCAACTACGACGCGATCGACGAGTTCCGCGGCTTCGGCGGCATCCGCGTCGAGGACGACGTGGTGGTGACCGAGGCGGGCTGCCGGATCCTGGGGAAGCGCATTCCGCTCGAAATGGCCGACGTGGAGGCGCTGGCGCGCTCGTAGGAAGGCCGGGTTGCGACTGGCGGGCTGCGGCTTGCGGCGGCGACCGGCCTGCGGCCGTGCGCAAACCCATCTGCGTCCAACGGACCGTCCGGCGCCTGGCGCGGTGGGACCGGTGCGATAATCCGATCATGACGCCACGGATGATGGCCCCCTTCAAGTAGCGAGAGCGGCGCGCCCCGCGCGCGAGAGGAAGCCCCCATGGCAGCCTGGCTCTTCAAGGAAGAACCGACGCACTACGGCTTCGGTCAATTGGAGCGGGACGGACGGACGACCTGGTCGGGGGTGAAGAACGCGCTCGCGCAAAAGCACCTGCGGGCCGTCAGGAAAGGCGACCGCATCCTCTACTACCACACCGGCGACGAGAAGGCGATCGTCGCCGCCGCCACGGCTGCGTCCGATGCGTATCCGGACGCCGCCGACGGATCGGGCAAGACCTACGTGGTCGATATCGTCCCCGGCGCGCGCTTCGAGCGGCCGGTGACCCTGGCCGAGATCAAGGCCGCACCGCTCTTCGCCGACTTCGACCTGGTCAGGATGTCTCGTCTCTCCGTCATGCCGGTGTCCGCGGCCCATTTTCGCGAGATCGAGAAGCGGGGACGACGCTGACGTCGGCGGCCAAGCCGGCAGGCGGCTCGCGGCGTGCGGCTGGCGACGTGCGGCCTGCGGCTGGCGGCGTGCGACCTGCGGCGGGGCCGGCTGGCGGCTGGCGGCGTACGACGTGCGACCTGCGACGTGCGGCTTGCGGCGGCTTACGGCGTGCGACCTGCGGCATCGCCGCTGCGTTCAGGCGCCTGCTACCGGTCGAATGCGGACACCGCCTTCAGCAGGTTCTGCAACTCCCGGACGACGTGATCGCTGCATTCCTGGCAATCGGCCACGCCGCTTCCGTCGAGGTAGTGGAGGTCCACGGCGAGGCGGAGCAGGTAACGGACCTCCGCGGCAAATCCGAGGGCGACGTCGACGAATTGCCGGTATTCGCGCGCGGTCCGCCTGATGCAGCCCTCGACGATGTTCGTCGGGATGGACACTGCGGCCCGGCGGAGTTGCGCACTCAGCCCGTAGCGCTCCCGGCTCGGCAGACGATCCGTCAGTTCGTAGACGTCGAGCACCAGTTGGTGCGCGCGGTGGAAGACCCCCAGCTTGCCAGGGTCGCGAGGCATCGACCAGTGCTCTGCAATCGGCTTGCCGTGGTCCTCAGACTGCGGCGCCAGCCACCAGCCGCAAGTCGCAAGTCGCAAAGCCCGGTTCTGACGCTGCTGTGACCTACCTTGTCATAGCCCCGCTATATACTCTCCGGCATGCCGGAGTCGAATGCCTCCTTCGATTCTCCCCTCCGACGGCTTGTCGCCCGGTCCCCTGGTTCGGCTGGGGGCGCTTCTCAGAGCCTGCAGGCGCACCTCGAAGGCGTAGCACGACGGTGCGCATGCTTCACCGGCGAATTCGTCGGTCGCACGTGGGGACTGCTCGTCGCCAGATGGCACGACCTCGGGAAGGCGGCCCCCGACTGGCAGGCCTTCGTCCGAGATGCCACGGTCGATGTCGACGACGCGGCGACCGACCGTCGCGTCAAGGGACCGCCGCACGCTGCTCTGGGCGCCATCCACGCGACGGTGAGCGCCGTCCCGCCGTTGGAGAAGCAGGTGCTCGCGTTCGCCATCGATGGCCACCACGGCGGGCTGGCAGACCGCGAGCATCTGAAAGAGCGCCTTCGCAATCCCGAGCACCTGCGGCGGTACAGCTCGCGAGGAAGAACGTCGAAGAGTGCCTACCCTCGATCCTCGGCGGCGCGCCGCCAGTATTGCCCGCGTACTTGTGCGAAAGGCCGGCTCCGACGTCGGTGGATCTATTCACCCGTGTCCTCTTTTCTGCGCTGGTGGACGCCGACGCGTTGGATGCCGAGGAACACGAGGGGAGTACGGGTGGTGTCGATGCCCGCGAGAACCGGACAGCCCGCGCATTCGCGTGGGCTGACCTCGTCGCCTACGATCGTGCCCTCACGGCTTTTATGGCGGAGAAGCAACGGCTCGCGGCTCGAACCGCGGTCAACGCGCTCCGCCGCCGGGTCCTGGACGCGTGCATCGCGTCGGCTCCCAGCCCGCGTGGGGCCTATTCGTTGACAGTCCCAACCGGCGGCGGCAAGACGCTCGCCAGCCTCGCGTTCGCCCTCAAGCACGCGGTGGCGAACGGGCAACGGCGCGTCGTCATTGCCGTGCCGTTCACGGCAATCATCGACCAGACGGCGCAAGTGCTGCGCGGCGCTTTCGATGGCCTCGCGGGCGACGTCCTGGTCGAGCATCACAGCGCGTTGGAACCGGATAGCGAATCTGCACCAGCACGTGTCGCCGCAGACAACTGGGACGCGCCACTCATCGTCACCACCCAGGTGCAGCTCTTCGAATCGTTGTTCTCGAACCGCCCTTCGAAGTGCCGGAAGCTTCACAACCTCGCAAACTCCGTCATCATCCTGGACGAGGTTCAGAGTCTCCCGCACGGCGTCCTCGCTCCGATTCTGGACGTTCTCAACGACCTCGTGGCGAACTACGGGGTCACCCTCTTGCTTACGACAGCGACCCAACCCAGCCTGCATAGGCGGACGCTCGGCGGCGCGTCGTTCTTGGGCCTCAGTCCAAAACCGGCGGAGATCATCTCCGATGGACTGCAGGAGGACCTGTGGACCTCGATTCGTCGAGTGGACGTGAAGTGGCCGTCATTGCGAGGGGGCGGCGACAACCAGCGGGACCCGGCGGAGTTCTGGCAGCGACTCGCAACCGAGTTGGCCGGGCACACGCAGGTTCTGGCCATCGTGCACCTGAAGATGGACGCGCGGGCGCTCCACCAGGCAGTGAGCGCAACCAGCGCCGATTCCTTTCACCTCAGCGCGGCCATGTGTCCGGCACACCGCCGGGAAGTGCTCGGGGAGGTGCGCGGACGACTGGTGAACGGTGGCCATTGTCGACTGGTCAGTACCGCAGCTGATCGAGGCCGGAGTCGACGTGGATTTCCCGGTGGTCTACCGGGCCATGGCCGGACTCGAGTCGCTCGCGCAGAGCGCCGGGCGGTGCAACCGCGAGGGGAGGCTCGCCGGCCTGGGTTCGTTCTACGTGTTCACTCCCCCGAGCCGTCCGCCACGGTCCCTGCAACTTCACCTGGACATTGCTGCGTCGATGTTGACGGCCGAGCCTCGGCTCGACCTCTTCTCGCCGACGACGTTCGTGAGGTCCTCGACCAAGTCTACGCGGCTCGGACGCTCGACGTGCGCGAGGTGCAGGCGCTCCGCGCCGCGCTGCGGTTCGAATCGACCGCTCGCGCCTTCCGGATGATCGACGAGCGCACCGAGGCGATTGTAGTCTGCTGGGACGACACGGCGCGGCGACTCGTCCGGGAGTTGCGGTACGCCGGTGCGAACCGGACGCTCCTGCGTCGCCTCCAGCCGTACACGGTGTCCGTGTTCCCCCAGCAGAGAACGGCCCTGGAGCGCCAATCGGTGCTCGAGGACGTGCACGGCTACGCCGTGCTCGGTGACTTCACCAACAACCCGTTCTATCACCCGCAACTGGGACTGCTGACCGAAGCCGATCCGTCCGTGTCGCTCGTGTTCTGAAAGGAGCAAGCCATCCCATGCGGAACCGATCGTCCACGTTCGCCGTGCGCCTGCGCGGACCCAGGGCGTGCTTCACCCGCCCGGAGTTCAAAGTAGAGCGCGTCAGTTACGAGGTGATGACGCCCAGCGCGGCGAGGGGCGCGCTCGAGGCGATCCTTTGGAAGCCCGCCATCAGGTGGGAGGTCGAGCGCATCCACGTCCTCTCGCCGATCGAGTTCGCGCAGCTGAAGCGAAACGAGGTGAACTCGAAGCTTTCGACCCGAGGCGACCATGCCATCTTCTGCGCCGACGAGGACCGCGCCCAACGCAATACCCTGTATCTCAGGGACGTGGACTACGTGGTAGAGGCGTCCTTCGTCCTGACGGAGCGGGCCGGAGCCACGGACAGTATCGACAAGTTCGGCGCGATGTTCGAGCGCCGGCTGGCAAAGGGCCAGTGCTTCTCGCAGCCGTATCTCGGATGCCGGGAGTTTGCGGCGTCGTTCGAGGCGGCACTGCCTCCGTTCGGCGGCGACCAGAAGCCGGAGGGCGTTCGCCCGTTGGGGCTCATGCTTTACGACCTGAAGCACAACGGGTCGGTTCCGCACCTGTGCGACGGCTGCACGCCGCGCTTCTTCGACGCCAGGCTCGTTGATGGCGTGCTCGCGGTACCTCGGTACGAGGAGGTGATGTCGTGATCCTCAAGGCGCTGTGCGATCTGGCGGAGGAGCAGCATCGAGCTCTCGTGGAAGGAGACCTTCGAGGCGATCTGGCGTTTGAGGAGCGACGCGTCGACTTCCACATCGTTCTGCACGATGACGGATCCCGAACGTTAGTCTCCCATTGGGAGGATGTTGCGTCACCGAGGGGACCGAGACGCGAGGTCAAGAGGGAGTTCGTTCCGCTCCAGCACAAGCGCTCAGGTACCGCGCCGGAGGCGCACTTCCTGGTGGACAACGCGAAGTTCGTCTTCGGGGTGTCTCTCAATCCTGAGGCTGACGACCGGGCGGAATCAGACATTCGCCCGAAGAGCTTCCGGGAGAAGGTCGAAGGACTGTTCGCGGACCTACCGCGCGGCAGCGAGGAGGCTCACGCCGTTGGGGTGCTCCTGGGGTTCTTACACGCACCCGCCTTGGAGCGTCGTGCGGTTCTGCATGAAGCATGCGACCGAGCAGGCAAGAACTTGGAGAGTTACGTGGCCCGTTCGGCGCAGTTCGCATTCGAGTACGGTCGACTCTCGCCAACACCTATTCACCTCCTGCCCGCAGTGGTTGCCGCTTGGCGAGCACGGCGGGAGAAGACGGCGCAGACATTCGTCCGCTGTGCCGTTACCGGCCAACACGGGCCTGTCGCCGAAGACCATCCGAACGTCAAGGGTGTTCCAGGCGCGACCGGGGCAGGGGCGACGCTGGTCAGCTTCAACCAGCCAGCATTCTGGTCGTACGGGCTCTCCCGGAATGAGAACGCCCCGGTGTCGAGGGATGCGGCTGAATCGTATGTAAAGGCGCTCAACTCGCTGTTGGAGAGAGGACCAACGCGCCAGAACGTCCGCATCTCGTCGGACAGCGTCGTCGTGTTCTGGGCGAAAGGAGGCGGCGTCGACTGGGTACTCGCCGGCCTCGACGGTGAATCCCCGGAGTCGGTCCGCGAGATGCTCCGGTACTCCGCAGAAGGGCCGGCCGGCGGCGCTGGACAACCCGAGCGCCTTCTACAGCATGGTACTTTCTGGGGCACAAGGTCGCTGCGTCGTCAGGTCGTTTCTCGGGACCACAGTAGCCGAGGCGGCCGGAGCCATGGACACCTACCTCGCCGAGACCGCAATCGACCGTCCCTACAGCCGGGGAGTTGGGAATTACACCCTGCCGCGACTGATAGACTCGGTTGGACTAGAAGGGCGGCAGGCAACGGTCACCGACGCGGAACTTGCGACCCGCCTCTACCTCTCGGCGCTTCGCCGCTTGCCGTTCCCGACGACGCTGCTCGCGGCCGCGGTCCGCCGGAACAAGGCGGAGACCGCCACCGACAGTGACAAGGCTCCGAACAAGTGGAACCGTTTTGCGGCGAGAGCCGCCCTCATCCGGGGCGCCCTGGTGAGAAATTACCACATGGAGGAGGTGCACGTGGCACTGGACGTACAGAACAGGGAACCCGCCTATCTTCTGGGCCGGCTGTTCGCCGCACTCGACCGCGTGCAGCAGGACGCGCTCGGAAACGTCAATGCGTCGACCGCCGAGCGCTACTACGGCGCGGCGAGCAGCACGCCGGCCGCGGTGTTCCCCACACTCCTGCGCCGGAGTCAGCACCACCTCGCGAAGCTCGGACGCGAGAAGGCGGGGCTTGGCGTCCTCCGCGAGAGGCTACTCGCGGAGATCATGGGCGGCCTCGAGCGCTTCAAGCGGACGATGACCCTGCCAGAGCAGGGGCTCTTCGCTCTCGGGTTCCACCATCAGCGACAGGATTTCTTCCGGAAGAAGGAGGAGGAGAAGTGACGAACACGAGCGAACACGGCCTCGGCCGCTGCGACTTCCTGATGCTGTTCGACGTCCAGGACGGCAATCCGAACGGCGACCCCGACGCCGGCAATCTCCCCCGAATGGACCCGGAGACCGGTCATGGCCTCATCACGGACGTCTGTTTGAAGCGGAAGGTCCGGAACTATGTCCTGATGGCGAAACTCGGGGCGCCTGGATTCGACATCTTCGTGAAGGAAAAGGCGATCCTGAACGCGCTCATCGAGAAGGCCTACCGAGAAATCCCGATCGATCTCGCCTCGGAGAAGGACGCTGAGGGGAAGAAGCGTGACAAGGGAAAGGCACAGGGTTCCGAGGTGAACCTCGGCAGCGCGAAGATGTGCGCGACGTATTACGATGTCAGGACGTTCGGCGCTGTGATGTCCACTGGTGCGAATGCCGGCCAGGTCCGCGGCCCCGTTCAGCTTACCTTCGCTCGCAGCGTCGATCCCGTCGTCGCTCTCGAACACAGCATCACCAGGATGGCGGTGGCCACGCAAGAGGAGGCCGAGAAGCAGGGCGGCGACAACCGCACGATGGGTCGGAAGGCGACGATCCCTTATGGCCTCTACGTGGGTCACGGATTCGTGTCTCCGTCCCTGGCGCAGCAGACGGGCTTCTCCGGAGGCGATCTCGAGCTGTTGTGGCAAGCGCTATCGGGCATGTTCGAACTGGATCGGTCAGCCGCCAGGGGGTTGATGACGATGAGGCGGCTGTTCGTGTTCGAACACGACTCGCACCTCGGCAACGCGAGCGCGGCGTCGCTGTTCGAGAAGATCCTCATCAAGCGACAGGAAGGCGTGGAAGCGCCCCGAGCCTTCGCCGACTACGACGTGACGGTGTCGGGAGACATGCCCGCCGGCGTCAAGTTGCTCGAGAAGGCGGGAGCCGGGTTCGCGCTGGCACAACGGGCCTGAACGTGCACCACAGACGAGCGCGCTTTCCATGTTCACCGAAGACGAGTTGCTGCCAATCTCCGCCCTCCAGCACCTCGTCTTCTGCGAGCGGCAGTGCGCGCTGATTCATGTTGAGCGACAGTGGGCCGAGAATCGGCTCACCGTGGAAGGCGACCTCCTGCACCAGCGCGTCCACGAGGACACCGGAACGGAACGCCGAGGGGAATTGCGCATCGTCCGCGGTCTGACCCTTCAATCGTTCAGGCTCGGCCTTGTCGGTGTTGCCGACGTGGTCGAGTTTCGAAGAAGCGAAGAAGGCGACCTGTCGGCAACAACCGTGCGCCTTCCTAGGCTCGTGGGCCGCTGGCGCGCGTACCCGGTGGAATACAAGCGAGGCCGCCCGAAATCCGGCAGGTGTGACGCCGTCCAGGTGGGGGCGCACGCGATCTGCCTGGAGGAGATGATGGGGGGCGAGGTGGCGGAGGCGGCGCTGTTCTACGCGTCCCTCCGCCGCCGCACGATTGTGTCGGTGGATGCCGCGCTGCGGGCGAATGTGGAGTCGTCGTCGGCGCGCCTCCACGACTTGATCCGTGGCGGCATCACCCCCAAGGCGCGCTACGAGAAGAAGTGCGACAACTGCTCCCTTCTGGGCCAGTGCATGCCGCGCGTCGGCACGCGCCGCCGTTCCGTTCGCGAATACCTCACCCGAATTGAGGTCGACGAGTGAGCGCCGCCGGGGAGACTGCGGGATGCGAAAACACGGCAACACCCTGTTTGTAGCGACCGCGGGCTCGTTCCTCGGGAAGGAGGACGAAGCCGTCGTGGTGCGCGTGGACAACGAGTTGAAAGGCCGGGTCCCGATACACACTCTGGACGGCATCGTCTGTCTGGGCCAGGTGACGGTAAGTCCAGCGTTGATGGCGCTCTGCTGCGACAGGAACGTGACAGTTTCGTTTCTCACAGACAGCGGGAGGTTCCTCGGCAGAGTGGAGGGAGAGGCGCCCGGCAGCGTGCTCGTGCGACGCGAACAGTATCGCCGGGCGGACAGCGAAACCGATTCGGCCCGCGTCGCCGCCGTGGTCGTCCTCGGAAAGGTGTCGAATTGCCGGACGGTGCTGCTGCGCGCCGCCAGGGACTATCCAGCCGGCGCTGGACACGCACGGCTAGTGAGAGCTGCCGAACGTCTCAAGGGCCGCCTCTGCGATTTGAGGCTGGATTCGCCCTTGGAGATCGTGCGCGGGGTCGAGGGCGACTGTGCCCGCGTCTACTTCGAGGTGTTCGACGACCTGATCACGTCGCAGAAGGAGGGTTTCTTCTTCCGCGGGCGCTCGAGGCGCCCGCCTCTGGACCGGGTGAATTCCCTACTCTCGTTTCTCTATGTGCTGCTTCAACACGATGTCAGCGGTGCGCTTTGCGCGGCCAGCCTAGACCCGGCCGTCGGCTTTCTCCACCGGGACCGTCCCGGGCGGCCAGGTCTGGCCCTCGACTTGATGGAGGAATTGCGGCCTGTGGTTGCCGACCGGTTGGCGCTTTCGCTCATAAACCTCCGCCAAGTCACGCCCGACGGGTTCCGGACCGAAGAATCGGGTGCGGTGGTGATGAGCGACGAGACCCGGAAGACGGTTATCGTGGCCTACCAACGCCGCAAGGAAGAAACGTTGAATCACCCGTTCCTGGAGGAGAGGACAACGATGGGCATGGTGCCGCACCTCCAGGCAAGGCTGCTTGCCAGGTACCTGAGGAGCGAGTTGGACGGGTATCCGGCATTCCTGTGGCGTTAGCCTTACACGGCGACAGAGGCTGACCGGAGGTGCGCGGTGCTCGTGGTCGTGAGCTACGACGTCGCGACGGTGGAGGCCGCCGGAAGGCGGCGCCTGCACAGGATCGCAAGAGCCTGTCAGAGTTGCGGCGAGCGCGTGCAGAAGTCCGTTTTCGAGTGCGAGGTCGATGCCGCGCAGTGGGCGAGGCTGAAACACCGCCTTCTGCAGGAATTCGACCCAGCCGAGGACAGCCTGCGCTTCTATTTTCTCGGGAGCAATTGGAAGCGCCGCGTGGAGCACTGCGGCATCAATCGAGGTTTTGAGCCAAGAGAAGCGTTGCTGGTATGAACGCGAACCTGCAGCGATCACAGATTCCTCGGGCGGATCGCGATGCTGGGCAAGTGCTTCAGGGTGAGGAAGATGGCGTGGAGCGTCGGTGTCCAGCGACGCGAGGGATCGCGCTCCGCACAGGGCTTCGCGGAAGACGGGCGGAAACCTGTTGCACGGGATGGGTTTAGCTGGTTGGCCGTCGCGCCCCGCGCGGGGCGCGTGGATTGAAACGTACCGTTGACTTGCGGTTGACATCCGGTTACCAGTTACCGGTCGCGCCCCGCGCGGGGCGCGTGGATTGAAACCTCGTTCGCCTTCTGCGTCGCGCTCTTCTTGAACGTCGCGCCCCGCGCGGGGCGCGTGGATTGAAACAGCAGATCGATAGCCTCGGAACGGTCTACTCGGTCGCGCCCCGCGCGGGGCGCGTGGATTGAAACTCTACGCTGGACGTAGCCGGTCGCGAGGAGGCGTCGCGCCCCGCGCGGGGCGCGTGGATTGAAACTGCGACTACCTCGCGCGCGAGGCGCGTGATTCGCGAGCCATGAGTCGCAGCGTCGCGCCCCGCGCGGGGCGCGTGGATTGAAACACGACAACGCCATGCAGGGTATCGAGATCGAGCAGTCGCGCCCCGCGCGGGGCGCGTGGATTGAAACTACTCGTCGATTGTCAGTGCGCGCTATGTCGACACGTGCGCGCAGTCGCGCCCCGCGCGGGGCGCGTGGATTGAAACGCCATCCCAGCCGCGATGTTCGCGACCTTGGCCCGGTCGCGCCCCGCGCGGGGCGCGTGGATTGAAACCCTTCAATTCGGGCGTGGTGTCCTCCGGGCGAGGTCGCGCCCCGCGCGGGGCGCGTGGATTGAAACCCGGTGAAGCCCGTGGAGGCGAGCGGCTAGAGACGTCGCGCCCCGCGCGGGGCGCGTGGATTGAAACACCGAAGCTCTACCTCCTCAATCGTGCGGCGCCCTAGTCGCGCCCCGCGCGGGGCGCGTGGATTGAAACAGCGTGAACGCAAACCACCCGGACGTGGGCGTGATGTCGCGCCCCGCGCGGGGCGCGTGGATTGAAACTCGACGTACTGGTCGAGCAAGGTCACGCGCGGCAGGTCGCGCCCCGCGCGGGGCGCGTGGATTGAAACCTCGTCGTTTGGCAAGGCCTTCGGGGATGACGTCGTCGCGCCCCGCGCGGGGCGCGTGGATTGAAACGCCCGCATGGACAGCGGATCGCCGTCGCCGGTGACGTCGCGCCCCGCGCGGGGCGCGTGGATTGAAACTACGAGCGGAACGTCGTGCAGCGCCCGCTGACCGGTCGCGCCCCGCGCGGGGCGCGTGGATTGAAACCTGTTCTGGGCCGACAAACTGGCCGAGGAACTCGTCGCGCCCCGCGCGGGGCGCGTGGATTGAAACACGGCCGGTCGCCGTACCACAAGACCATGGCCAAAGGTCGCGCCCCGCGCGGGGCGCGTGGATTGAAACAGCGTGAGCCGGGTTACAGCAGTAGCAGGTGCCAAGTCGCGCCCCGCGCGGGGCGCGTGGATTGAAACTCTGGGGTCCGTTGAGCGATGGCTCGGCGCGCAGTCGCGCCCCGCGCGGGGCGCGTGGATTGAAACCACCGATCCGTCCACGCAAGCCGTCCTCGACGCCGTCGCGCCCCGCGCGGGGCGCGTGGATTGAAACCCCTGGCCTGCCGGCGAGGCCGACCGACCGAGGGTCGCGCCCCGCGCGGGGCGCGTGGATTGAAACTACGTCTTCTCGGCGGTCTTCGCGGCGGTCGCCGTCGCGCCCCGCGCGGGGCGCGTGGATTGAAACTTCATGGTGTGCTCCGGGTTGCGCGTGACGAGCGTCGCGCCCCGCGCGGGGCGCGTGGATTGAAACCCGATCTGCGACGAGGTCATCAGCACGATCGTCTCGTCGCGCCCCGCGCGGGGCGCGTGGATTGAAACCTCATTCCAGGCGCCGCCGGCTGGGCGGAGCGGGTCGCGCCCCGCGCGGGGCGCGTGGATTGAAACACCAGTATCGCGGACGCGATCGCCAAGATCCCGAGTCGCGCCCCGCGCGGGGCGCGTGGATTGAAACAGCGCATCGCAGCGCGGGGTGTTGCTGGCTTGCGTCGCGCCCCGCGCGGGGCGCGTGGATTGAAACTTGATGCACAGCGGTTGCGTGGCCCCCGCCGCGTCGCGCCCCGCGCGGGGCGCGTGGATTGAAACTCGAGACGGTCTCGCGGCCGTTGGCAGCGACGGGGTCGCGCCCCGCGCGGGGCGCGTGGATTGAAACAGCAACCGCCGGAGCCTGCCGTCCGGCACGTTACGTCGCGCCCCGCGCGGGGCGCGTGGGTTGAAACCGAAGACCGAGACGAGTCCATGCCTCTGAACCTGTCGCGCCCCGCGCGGGGCGCGTGGATTGAAACTGCTAACTCGGCACGATGTCGCAGATTTATCAACGTCGCGCGGGGCGCGTGGATCGAAACTTCCCTGCCGCTGCCCATCCCGCAACCGCTCCAGCGTCGCGCCCCGCGCGGGGCGCGTGGATCGAAACATCGACGACGGTAGCTCGAGGCCCAGCGTGAGGTCGCGCCCCGCGCGGGGCGCGTGGATTGGAACCACAGCTCGATCCACCCCTCGCGCTCGTCATCCGCGTCGCGCCCCGCGCGGGGCGCGTGGGCTGGCCGGCGACGCCGCGAGACGCCAGCCGCACGTCGCAGTCGGAGACTGGCCGCGAGTCGAACGCCGCAGGTCGCCGGCCGGACTGTGTCGCCCGCCGCCCGCCGCGAGCCGCCAGCCGGTCACGCCGGGCCAGGCAGCGCCGGCCACGAGGCCTCCGGCCTGCCGAACCAGACCCACGCGACGTAGTCCACGAGCGGCGGCACCCCGCCGATCTCGCGAAGGTGGGTGGCCACCTGGCCGCGGTGATGGGCGCTGTGAAGGCTCACCTGCAGCATCGTCTCGGCCACGGTCGTCGTTGCCGGCGAGCGGCCCAGCCGCTTCGCTACGCTCTCCGCCCACGGCAGCGGCATCGGCTGCGACACCGCCTCGTCGTTCAGCGACTCGACGGACGCGAGCGCCTCGCCATAGTACGAGCGCGCCCACGTCCCGAGCGAGAGGGTGTTCTCGAACGTCGGGTAGGGCGCGTCGCGCGGCTCGCCGCGCCAGGCTCGCAGGAAGGCGCATTGGACGACGTGCAGGTGGTAGAGTCGCTCCCGGAGCTTCCCATCCGTTCGCGCCGCCTCGCAGGCCACGACGGCGCCCCACACCGAGGCATCGGCCTACGCCATGTGGCGAAAGAGGTCGACGATCACCTCCCTCGAGACCATGAGATCCTCTCTGCGCAGGCTGCCCACCGTGGCGCTCGGCGCTTCGGCGTGGCCGGACCGCCCGCAAGTGGCACGCCGCAAGTCGTCAGTCGGCAAGGCCGCACGCCGCGAGTCGCAGCCGACAAGGCCGCCGCAAGTCGCACGTCGCCAGCCGGGCGAGTCCGCACGTCGCAAGCCGCCAGTCGCACCCCGCCGGTCGGGTCTGGCCGCAGGCCGCAGGTCGCACGCCGCCAGCCGGCTAGTCCGTCCGGAAGTGGCAGCCCCGGCTCTCGCGCGATTCGATGGCCGCGAGCAGCACCGCGAGCGCCGTCTGGACGCCGTTGCGCAGGCTGATCAAGGCATCGCTCAGTTCCGCGCGCGCGTAGAACCTGCCGATCTCGAGTTGCAGCTCGCGGATGATCTCGTGCGCCCGGTCGAGCCGCCGCCGGTTCCTCACCAGCCCGACGTAGTTCCACATCGTCTGGCGGATCGTGAGCCAGTCCTGCGCCACGAGCGCCGGGTCCACCGGCTCGGTCTCGTGCTGCCAGGGCGCGATGTCGGGGAAGTAGCAGTCGGCGCCGGCGGCAGTGCGGCGGGCGGCATCGGCGCCGGCCCGCGTGCCCCAGACCAGGCACTCGAGAAGCGAGGTGCTCGCCAGGCGGTTCGCGCCGTGCAGGCCCGTGCACGACACCTCGCCGACCGCGCGCAGCCGGCGCATGCTCGACCGGCCGACGTCGTCCACCGCGATGCCGCCGCAGCTGTAATGCGCGGCGGGCACGACCGGGATCGGCTGCGTGGCCAGGTCGAAGCCCGCCTCGCGGCACTTCGCGTCGATGGTGGGGAAGCGCTGCCGCACCCAGTCCGCCGGCTTGTGGGTGATGTCGAGGTAGGCGCACGTCGCGCCGGTCTCGTGCATCATCTGGTGGATGCCGCGAGCCACGATGTCGCGCGGCGCCAGCGATCCGTCCGGGTGGTAGTCGATCATGAACTCGCGGCCCGGCGCGTCCACCAACCGCGCCCCCTCGCCGCGCAGCGACTCCGACAGCAGGAACCGCTCGCCTCGATGGTAGAGCGTGGTCGGGTGGAACTGCACGAACTGCATGTTGAGGCACCGCGCCCCCGCCCGGTATGCCATCGCCACGCCGTCGCCGCAGGCGCCGGCCGGGTTCGTCGTATGGAGGTAGATCCGGCCGATGCCGCCGGTGGCGAGGACCGTTTCCTTCGCGAGGACCGGCTCGACCTGGCGCGTCACGTGGTCGAAGACATACGCGCCGACGCACGTCGGGGCCGCGTAGATGTCGAGCGGATTCCGCGAGTGGTGCGAGAGCGACAGCAGATCGATCGCCGTGCGGCCGGTCAGGACGGTGATGTTGGGCTCGCGGCGCACGGCCGACATCATCGCCGCCTCGACCGCGCGCCCGGTCCCGTCGGCCACGTGGACGATGCGCGGAAGGGAGTGGGCGGCTTCGGCGGTCAGGTCGAGGTCGCCGTTCGGCCGTCGGTCGAACGGCACGCCGGCGTGCTCGACGAGGATCTCCCGGACGAGGCGCGGACCTTCCCGGCTGAGCAGGCGCACCGCCGACGGGTCGCAGAGCCCGGCGCCGGCCGCGAGGATGTCCTCGGCGAGCAACCCGGGCGAGTCGCCGTCGCCCTCGTAGATGATGCCGCCCTGCGCCTCCCAGGTGTTCGACTCTTCGGGCCTCGCGCCCTTCGTGAGCATGACGACGCGGGCGCCGGCCTTCGCCGCCGACAGGGCGCAGGCGCAGCCGGCAAGGCCGCTGCCGATGACCAGGACGTCAATCGTGTCGGGCAGGAGAGCCTCCAGAGTCGAAGTCGAGCGCCAGGTCGACGGACGGCGCGGAGTGCGTGAGCGCGCCGACGGAAATCGTATCCACCCCTGCCGCCGCGTAGTCGCGGATGTTCTGCAGCGTGATGCCGCCCGACGACTCCACCCAGATCGACGCGCCACCCGGCCGCGCGCGGACCAGCGCCACGGCGCGCGCCGTCAGCGCCGGCGGGAGGTTGTCGAGGAGCACCGCGCGGGCGCCGGCATCGAGCGCCTCGGCCAGCTGTTCGAGCGAGTCCACCTCGACCTGCACGGGCACGTCGGCGGTGCGCCGCCCGGCGACGGCGCGCAGCGCGCCCGCCACTCCGCCCGCCGCCGCCACGTGGTTGTCCTTGATCAGCACCGCGTCGTAGAGCCCCGCGCGGTGGTTGCGGCCGCCCCCCACGCACACGGCGTATTTCTCGAAGAGCCGCAGGCCCGGCGTCGTCTTCCGCGTGTCCGAGACCGACGCGCCGGTTCCCGCGACCGCCTCGACGTAGCGGCGGGTGACCGTGGCGACGCCCGACAGCCGCTGCAGGATGTTGAGCGCCAGCCGCTCGCCCGAGAGGATGGGGGCCGCCGCCCCCGCCAGCCGCATGACACGGGTGCCGGACGTCACGGTGCAGCCGTCGGAGACGAGGGGTTCCGCGATCAGGCCCGGGTCGAGCTCCGAGAACACCACGCTGGCGATGGGCAGGCCGGCCACCACGCATCCCTGCCGCGCGACGATGGCGCCGCTCGCGCGCGCCCCAGGCGGCAGGCTCCACTCGGTGGTGATGTCGCCGCTCCCGATGTCCTCGCGCAGGAAGCGCCGCACCTCGTCGCGGACGAACGACTCGTCCAGGCCGGCTGCCATCGTCACGCGCTCATCTCCAGCATCCGCTCCAGCGGCGCGAGGCACTTCAGCCGGAGATCCTCGGGCATGGTGATCTCGGGCGTCCTGTCGCGCATGCAGCGGTAGACCTTCTCGAGCGTGTTCAGCCGCATGAACGGGCACTCGTTGCACGAGCAGCCGTTCACGGGCGGCGCCGGGATGAACGTCTTCTCCGGGCACGCCTTCTTCATCTGGTGGAGGATTCCCGCCTCGGTCGCGACGATGAAGCTGCGGGCCTCGCTGGCAATGGCGTACTTCAGGATCGAGGTGGTGGACCCGATGTGGTCCGCGAGGCGGAGCACCGGCTCCTCGCACTCGGGATGCGCCAGCACCAGCGCGTCCGGGTGCTCGGCCTTCAGGCGGATGATGCGGCGTTCGGAGAAGGTGACGTGCACCGAGCACGCGCCCGGCCACAGCACCATGTCGCGGCCCGTCTGCTTGATGACATAGCGGCCGAGGTGCTGGTCGGGCGCGAACAGGATCGGCCGATCCGCCGGGATCCGACGGACGATCCGCTCGGCGTTGCTCGACGTGCAGATGATGTCGCTCAGCGCCTTCACGCCGGCGCTGGAGTTGATGTAGGTGATGACGGTGTGCCCGGGATGCTCGCGGACGAAGCGGTCGAACTGCGGCGCGGGGCAGCCGTCGGAGAGCGAGCAGCCGGCGGCCAGGTCGGGGAGGAGGACGCGCTTTCCCGGGTTCAGGATCTTCGCGGTTTCCGCCATGAAGTGGACGCCGCAGAAGACGATGACCGCCGCGTCCGTCCGGGCCGCCGCCTGCGCGAGCTGCAGGCTGTCGCCGATGACGTCGGCGATGTCCTGGATGTCCGGCTCCTGGTAGTAGTGCGCCAGGATGATGGCGTTCATCTCGCGCTTCAACCGGGCGATCTCGTCGAACAGATCCAGCATGGGCCCTTTCTGCGAACTGACTAACTGGGCAACTGGGCAACTGGGCAACTGGCGAACTGGCGAACTGGCGAACTGGCGACCTGGGCAACTGGCCAATCGCCCACCGGCAACTGGCCAACTCCGGTTGATCGTTCCCCGGATGATCAGCGCCCAATCGTCCCGTTGCCCGGTCACTTGCTTATTCAGTTAGTCTAACGTAGATGCCGTTCTCGACGCGCGTGCCTGCCGACCTCGCTCCCAACCGACTGACCGTCGCCGAGCTGGCGCTGCGGGCGCGTGGCGTCCGCCCGGTCGACCTCACTGAAACGAACCCGACCCGGGTCGGCCTGGCCTATCCGGTCGAGTTCCTGGCGGCGCTCGCCGCGCCGGCCTCTCTCGGCTACGACCCTCAGCCGTTCGGGCTGCTCGCGGCGCGCGAGGCCGTCGCAGACGAGCTTGGGGCCACGGGCGCCCGTCCCGACCCCGCACGCGTCGTCCTGACGGCGAGCACGAGCGAGGCCTACGCGTTCCTCTTCAAGCTGCTCTGCGAGCCGGGCGACCAGGTGCTGGTCCCGGTGCCCAGCTACCCGCTCTTCGAGCACCTCACCCGGCTCGAGCTCGTGGACGTGCGCTCCTACCCGCTCGAGTACCACGGCACGTGGTCGGTGGACTTCGATCGTCTCGATGCGGCCGTCACCCCCCGCACGAGGGCGATTCTCGTCGTCAGCCCGAACAACCCGACCGGGTCGGTGCTGACGCGGCACGACCTGGGCGGCCTCGCCGGCCGCTGCGCCGCGAACGGCCTTGCCCTGATTGGCGACGAGGTCTTCGCCGACTACCTGCTCGAGGCGCGCGAGGACCGTGCGCGGGTGCTCGACCAGGACGAAGTGCTGACGTTCAGCCTCGGAGGCCTGTCGAAGTCGGCGGGCCTCCCCCAGATGAAGCTCGGCTGGATGGTGGCCGGCGGCCCGCAGCCGCTGGTCGACTCGGCACTGTCGCGCCTCGAGATCATCTGCGACGCCTTCCTCTCCGTGTCCACGCCCGTGCAGCAGGCGTCGGGCGCCCTTCTCGCGGCCGGCCGGCTGATCCGCCGGTCGATCGCCGGGCGCGTCGAACACAATCTGGGGCTTCTCCGCGCGCTCGCGCTCGACCACCCGTCGTGCTCCGTGCACCGCGTCGAAGGCGGGTGGTCGGCCGTCATCCGCGTGCCGGCCACGCGGCCGGAGGAAGCCCTGGTGCTCGACTTGCTCGAGCGCGACCACGTCCTGGCGCATCCGGGCTACTTCTTCGACTTCCCACACGAAGCGTTCCTCGTGGTGAGCCTGCTGCCCGAGCCCGATGGCTTCCGGGAAGGGATTTCCCGGCTGCTGGCGCGGGCGTCCTGACCGGCCGCCGGACGGGTGGGGGCTCGAACGGAGCATGTAGAATGAGGCGTGCAGGGTGCGAGGGCGCCTTCTGCACGCGGCATTCCGCCTCTTGCCTCGACAAGGATCTCGATGTCTCTTGCCCCCGGACGGCACTCGGGCCTTCTGCTCCCGCTCTTCTCGATGCCGACCCGCGCCAGCTGGGGGATCGGCGAGATCGGCGACATTCCCGTCTTCGCGTCGTGGCTGCTGCGCGCGCGCCAGGACCTGCTGCAGCTGCTCCCGATCAACGAGATGGCGGTGGGGCAGCGTTCGCCGTACTCGGCGCTGAGCGCGATGGCCATCGACCCGATCTTCCTCAGCGTCCACGCCATCGACGAATTCCAGGCGCTCGGCGGCGAAGCCGCCATGGACGCCGAGTGGCGGGAACGGCTGGAGGCCGCGCGCCGCGCGCCGGCGATCGACCACGGCCTCGTGCGCGGCGTGAAGCAGCCGGCGCTGCGCGCCGCGTTCGGCGAGTTCACGCGCCGCCACCTCGCCCGCGGCACGGACCGGTCGGAGGCGTTCCAGGCGTGGTGCGACGAGCAGGCGTGGTGGCTGGACGACTACGTGCTGTTCCGGGCCCTGCACGCGCGCCACGGCGACGCCGCCTGGACGGACTGGCCCGAGCGGCTCCGCGGCCGCGAGTCGGCCGCGCTCGCAGCCGCACGCCGGGAGTTGGCGGGCGACATCGTGTTCCGCGCCTGGCTGCAGTGGGTCGCCGACACGCAGTGGCGCGACGCCAAGGCGCGGTCGCGCCCCGTTTCGCTCATGGGCGACCTCGCCTTCATGGTGGACCTCGACAGCGCGGACGTCTGGGCGCACGCCGACGCGTTCCGGCTCGACGCGTCGGTCGGCGCGCCGCCCGACGCCTTCAGCGAAACCGGCCAGAACTGGGGGATGCCCGCGTACCGGTGGGACGTGCTGGCGGCCACCGACTATGCGTGGCTGCGCGACCGCGCGCGCCGCACCGCATCGCTGTTCGACGGCTACCGGGTCGACCATCTCGTCGGCTTCTACCGCACCTACTCGTTTCCCCGCGACGGGAGCGAGGCGTCGTTCTCGCCGCCCGACGAAGCGTCGCAGCTGGCGCTCGGCGAGACGGTGCTGTCGATCTTCGCCGAGCCTGGCTCGAAGATCGTCGCCGAGGACCTCGGCACCGTTCCCGACTTCGTCCGCGAGTCGCTCGCGGAACTCGGCGTGCCCGGCTACCGGGTGTTCCGGTGGGAGCGCGAGTGGACGCTCGAGGGCAGGCCCTATCGCGACCCCGCTGAATACCCGGCTGCCTCGGTCGCCACCTCGGGTACGCACGACACCGATCCGGTGGCGGTGTGGTGGGACGGCCTCGACGCCGAGGAGCGCGCCGCCGCGCTCGCGGCGCCAGGGGTCGCGGAGCGCGTCGCCGCGCTTGCCGCCCCCGACCTCGAAGGCCGACTGTCGCCGGCGCTGCGCGACGTGTTCCTCGAAGTGCTCTTCGCGTCCGGCTCCGATTTCCTCCTGATCCCCGTCCAGGACGTCTTCGGCTGGCCGGACAGGATCAACGTCCCCGGCAGTGAGGACGACGCCAACTGGACGTGGCGCCTGCCGTGGCCGGTCGACACGCTCGACGACGTGGACGCCGCGCGCGAGCGGTCGACGGCGCTGCGAGCGTGGTGCCGACGGTTTCACCGCGGCGGGATGCAGCCGTGAGGCACTCCGCCTGACGTCGGCCGGGCGCAAGGTCGTGAGCCGGAACGCGCGGTGAGGCTAGATGAGAGGCCGCGATGCCCGCCCCACAGCCCCACGACTCACAATCGCGGCGTCCCATTTAGCTGCCGCGCAGCACCTCTCCGAGCAGTGCCGCGGCGCGGTCCAGGTCGTCCGCCGACGCGACGAACGGCGGAAGGAAGCGGACGACGTCCGAACCGGCGGGAATCGCCAGCACCCCACGCCGCTGCAGCGCCTTCAGGATGTCGTCGCGGCGGGTTCCGGTGACCACCCCGACCATCAGCCCCGTTCCGCGGACGAGCGTCTCCGCCGGCGCCTCGTGGCGGAGGCGCGAGAGGAACCGCTCGCCTCGCGCGGCGATCTCGGCCAGTTGCTCCTCTGTCAGGAGCGCCAGCACCGCCAGGGCGCCCGCGCCCGCTAGAGGATTCCCGCCGAAGGTTGACGTGTGGATTCCGCGGGGGATGCTGGCGGCGACCGAGCCGGTGACGGCCGTGGCCCCGATCGGGATCCCCCCGGCGAGCCCCTTTCCGAGGCACACGATGTCGGGCCGCACCCGCTCGTGTTCCAGGGCGAGAAAACGCCCGGTCCTGCCGCAGCCGGTCTGGATCTCGTCGACGATCAGCAGAGCCCCCGCCTCCTGCGTGACGCGTCGGGTGTCGGCGAGATACCCGGCCGGCGGAACGATGACGCCGCCTTCGCCCTGGACCGGCTCGACGATGACCGCGGCCGTTCGATCGTCGATCGCGCGGCGGAGCGCGTCGGCGTCGCCGAACTCGACGCGGGCGAACTCCCACAGCAGCGGCTCGAACGGGCCGCGGTACTTGGCCGAATCGGTGGCCGACAGCGCGCCGAGGGTCTTTCCGTGATAGCCGTTGCGGCAGGCGACGAACCGTTTGCGCCCGGTGGCCAGAACGGCGAACTTCAGCGCCGCCTCCACCGCCTCCGCCCCCGAGTTCGACCAGCAGATCGCGGGCGATTCCATCGGGAGACGCCGCGCCAGGGCGAGCGACGCCTTCACGCGCACGTCGCTGACGAAGCTTCCATGGAGCGTGGGCAGCGCCTCGATCTGGGCGGTCAGCGCCGCCGTGATGGCCGGATGGCCATACCCGAAGATGCTGACGCCGTAGTTCGTCGCGAGATCGAGATACCGCCGGCCGTCCGAGGCCTCGAGATACGCTCCGTCGCCTCTCACGAAGCGCAGGCCGCGGTTCGGATAGAGATCGAGCAGCGCTCCGGCCGTCATCGTTCGCCCCGCGACGCCGTGATCGTCGTGCCGTGGCCCGCCATCGCGCCCGCGACGGGGTGGTCGGTGCGGCCGTCGGCGACAATCACCGTCGGGCTGGTGCCTTCGAACAGGCGGCGCAGCGCGAGCAGCTTCCGCTTGAACCGGCCCTCGGCCCGCTCCTCGAGCAGCGCGAGGTCGGACGCCGAGATGCTGCGCAGCGCCGACGCCGGGTCCGACGGGTCCTGGAGGAGTCCCGGCGCCTCGATCAGCTCGATCACGTGAGTCGCCTTCAGCACTCCCTGCAGCAGCGCCACCACGTCGTCGTTCTCGGAGTTGATGGCGAAGCCCTCCTCGTCCACCAGCGGAACGGTCAGCACGGGAGTGTAGCCGTTGTCGAGCAGCAGGCGGAGCAGCGGCTCGTTCACGCGGCTCGGCTTGCCGGAGAAGTCGCGAAGCAGCAGCGTCTTCTCGCCCTCGCGGACGCGGATGCCCTTGTTGCGCGTGCCGGAGACCGCGCGGCCGTCGAGCCCCGTCAAGCCCACGGCGTTGCGGCCGTGGCGCTGCAGGCGCTCGACGATGCGTTTGTTCTGGAGGCCGGCGTAGGCCATCATCAGCAGGTCGATGGCCGACTCGTCGGAGTAGACGCTGGCGTAGCCGGAGACGGACGTCACCACGCGCTTCTCGCGGCCCAGCTGCCCGGCGAGCCGATCGCGCTGCGCGTTGGCCCCGTGCACCACGACCACCTGGCCCGGCAGCGCCGCGATGTCCGCCGCGGCGCCATCCAGGTTGATGGCGGCGCCGCCGCCGATCTTCACCGAGTACCACGGGATCACCTCGATTGTGCCGTTCGGCAGCGCGGTCCAGCCCGGCTCGCCGCGATACGGTTCCGAACACACCGCCGTCAGTCCCTCCGCCCGGCGCGCGTGGAGGGTGAAGTACTCCGCGTCTTCGTGGAAGGACGAGCCGACCACGAAACGGCCGCTTCCCCCGATGACGACGTTCATCGCGCGGATGTACCGCGTTCGCTGTGCCACCAGGCGCGTGGCGGTCCGCATGGCGTCGGCGCCCTCCGCCGCGCCGCGGCGGACGAGGAACCGGAACAGCTTCTCGGCGCCGATCCGCCCCGTCTCGGCAATGCGAACCCCGCGCAACTCGCCGTTGAAGACGAACGCGAACGGCGCGTCCACGAACGGCATGTTGTTCTCGACCGCGATGCCCTCGTCGCGGAACGCGCTGCGCGCGTGGGCCAGGAAGACCCGGGCCTCGCCGAACCGCGAGCAGTCGTCCTCCCAGACGGGGAGGATGTTGTGATACGTCCGCCACGCGCCGCCGTCCTGCCACGCGCATCCCCAGCCGTGGCCCTGGAACTCACGGCTGTCGCGCGCGATCTCGGCGAACGCGCGCAGGTGCCCGGCGACGTCCACCGGTCGGTCGGCCGTCACGGCGAGGATTCGGCACATGGTTTCTTTCGCAGGCGGAGGCCTGCGCCACAGGGGAGCGGCCGGAGCCTCAGATCGGGTGCAGACCCGGGAACTCCAGGCCGGCCGTTTCCGGCAGGCCGTGCATGATGTTGAAGGCCTGGACCGCCTGTCCGGCTGCCCCCTTCATCAGATTGTCGATCGCCGAGACGACGACCAGCCGGTTCCCGTGCGGGTCGCGTTCGAAGCCGATGTCGCAGAAGTTGCTGCCCGAGAGCAGCTTGGGCTCGGGGAAGCGGTGCACCCCCTCGCGCGCCTTGACGATCCGGATGAACGGCTCGCGGCCGTACGCCTGGCGGTAGATTTGCCAGATCGCCTTCTCGGGCACGTCCTCGCGCAGGAACACGTGACACGTGGCCAGGACGCCCCGCACCATCTCCACCGCCGTCGCGGAGAAGTAGATCGTGGCAGATTCGCGCCGACCCAGTTCCTGCGCCATCTCGGCGGCGTGGCGGTGGCCGGTCGGCTTGTAGGAGCGCACGCACCCGCTGCGCTCGGGATGGTGCGATGCGTCCGAGACGGACGCGCCGCCCTCGCTCGACCCGACCTTCGCCTCGACGACGGTGCGCGACGGGTCGGCGAGCCCCTGCCCGAACAGCGGATGGAGCGCGAGGATGACGGCCGTCGCGTTGCACCCGGCGCTCGACACCCAGGCCGCCGCCGCCATCTCGTCGCGGTGCAGTTCCGGGATGCCGTAGACGAACCGGTCGAGCAGCTCGGGCCTCGGGTGCGGCCGCCCGTACCACACCGGGTAGCTGGCCGGATCCTTCAGCCGGAAGTCGGCGCTCAGGTCGATCACGCGCGGGGCGAGCGCGAGGTAGCGATCGATGTCCCCCATCGCGCGGCCGTGGGGGAGGCAGAGGAACAGCGCGTCGCACGGCTCGAGGTTGGCGCTGGAGCTGAACGAGAGGTCGGTCACGCGCCGGAGATTCGGGTGCAGGACGGTGACCGGCGTTCCCGCCTTCCGCTCGGACGTCACGCGCAGCACCTCGGTGTTCGGGTGCGCCAGGAGCAGCCGCAGCAGCTCGCCGCCGACGTACCCGGACCCGCCGACGATCGACACGCGCAGCCGGCTCATGCGGCGGCCGCCACCTGGTCGACCACGTAGTCGACGATGCGCGCGGGGATGTTCACGCCGGTCGGCTCGACGCTGTTCTTGAACTCCATCGTGTAGTTGATCTCGTTCACCACCAGCCCGTCGGGCGTCTCGAAGACGTCGAGCGCGACGACGCCCCCGCCGACGGCGCGGGCGCCGGCCAGGGCGAGGCGGGCGAGCTCGTCGGTCACCGGGCACCTCGTGGCCCGGCCCCCGCGCGCCGTGTTGGTGATCCAGTGAGGCGACGCGCGGTAGATGGCGGCAATGCACTCGTCGCCGACGACGAACGCCCGGATGTCGCGGCCGCGCTTCTCGACGTACCGCTGGATGTAGAAGATCGAGTGGTGGTAGCTGCCGAGGACCGTCTTGTGCTCGAGCAGCGCCTCGGCGGCGTCGCGGTCGTTGACCTTCGCGAGCAGCCGCCCCCACGACCCGACGGCCGGCTTCAGCACGACCGGGTAGCCCATCTCCTCGATGGCGGCCAGCGCCGACTCGGGGGTGAACGCCACGCGGACCTCGGGCTGCGGGACGCCGTGTTCCTGGAGCGCGGCCGTCGTGAGCAGCTTGTCGCCGCAGGTCGACGCCACGCGAAAGGTGTTCACGCAGCGGACGCCGAGGCCCTCGTAGAGCCTGAGGGCGTGGAGGGCCCGCGAGTGGTTGATGCAGCGCTCGATCATCACGGCCACGTCGGGGCGCTCGGCGGGGCGGCCGAGGGTGAAGGACAACTGGCGATCGTCGATCATCCGCACCGCGACCTGGCGCCGCGCGAACTCCTCGAGGAGCATCTTCTCGTCCGGCCGAAGCAGCGAGTGGAGGAACCCGACGGTCATGTCGTCACTGCCCCCAGTCTTCTTCTTCCATCGGCGCCTCGGCGACGGCCGGCGGATCGACGCTCGTGATTTCCAGGTCGGTGCCGCACTCGCGGCACTTGATCAGCTCGGAGACGACGGCGGACGGGGCGAGGGCGACCCGGGCGTCGCAGGTCGGGCAGCGGGCAAACGCGGAATCGTTCATGCGCAGATCTCCTGTGAACGAGCCCGCATTGTGACAAGAGCCCGGACGGCCGGTCAAAATCCGCGGAGCTTTCAACGAAAATGTGATCAGGTGTTAAAATATTGACGTGCGCCGCATCTCGGACGTCGTGGAGGAATACGTCCTCGACACCCCGCTGGTCGAGGAGCACCTGTCGCTCGGCCTGCTGAACCTGTCCGCCCTCGCCCGCCACCTCAGGCCCGGCGTGCGCCGGGCGCTCCTCCGGCCGGTCAGCGAGGCGGCGATCATGATGGCGCTCAAGCGGCTGGCGCCACGGGTCGCCTCCCGCACCCGCCGGCCGTCGACGCGCACCGCCCGTCCCTCGGACCTCATCGTCCGTTCGAACCTGGTGGAGCTGACGTTCCACTCGTCGGACACGATCCGCGAGAAGCACCGGCGGCTGCTGAACCGCGTGGACAGGACGGAGGACGCCTTCCTGACCTACACGCAGGGCGCGTCGGAAGTGATGCTCATGCTGAGCGCCGGCCTCGAGAAGACGGCCCTGGAGATCTTCGCCGGCGAGCGGATCGTGTCGAAGGTGCGGAACCTGTCGGCCATCGTGATCCGCCTGGCGCCCGGCAGCGTCCAGACGCCCGGCGTCTACTACGCGATCCTCAAGCGCCTCGCGTGGCAGAACCTGAACGTCGTCGACGTCGTGTCGACCTACACCGAGTTCACGATCATCCTCGCGAACGAGGAGGTGGACAAGGCGTTCTCCGCGCTCCGGCGCTACTTCTGGCCCTAGTTGGGAGCCGATCACACGTTTGGACGCCCTTCGTCGAAATCGTAAAGCGGCGGGCGTGTCTCGCTCCGAGGCAGGGCGGTTCTTCGCGGAAACCCGCCACTTCCGGGGCGGGCCCCCGCCTGGCCCCGTGGTTCCGGTCTTGCAGAACATGCAGCCGCCCTTCCGGTTTCTGCCGACGTGAGACGGGCCGGCGGCATGGCCAGAGCGGGGGACCGACCGTGGACACACCAAGCTTCGTCGACGGGCTCGGCCGGCGGCTGCGGACCGTGGATTCGACCGGCGACGAGGTCGAGACGCTCCGCCTGTGCAGGGAGGTGTCGGACGTCCACTCCGCCGAGGCGGCGCTCGTCGAACGGGCCGGCCGGCTGACGGCGTTCGACCACCCGTCGTTCGCGCAGGTTCGCCGCGTGGAGCGGCTTCCCGGGGCCCTTGGCGGCCTGGCCGTCGTGTCCACCGCGGTGCCCGGCCTGCGCCTGTCCGAGTTGCTGACGCTCGCCCAGCGCAAGTGGACGCCGCCCGACCCGGGGGCGTCCCTCTACCTGCTCGACCAGATCGCGTCGGCGCTGGCCGCCTTCCATCGGCATTCGCGGGAGCTCGCGCACGGCGCGCTCGGCCCCGAGCGGATCGTCATCAGGCCCGACGGACGTCCGGTCGTCGTAGAACACGTGCTGGCGTCCGCCATCGGGCAGCTGGAGATGGGGCGCGCGCTCCTGTGGACGAAGTTCCGCATCCCCGTGCCCGCGGTCGCCGGGACCGCCCGGCTCGACCAGATGACCGACATCACGCAACTCGGGGTCCTCGCGCTCGCGATCGTCCTCGGCAGGCTGATTCGCCGCGAAGAGTACCCGCAGAAGCTGCAGGAGCTGTTGGCCGAGGCGACGACGCCCGGGGTGCTCGGCGCGCGGCCGGTGGCCTCGCGGGCCGTGTACGGATGGATTCTGCGCACGCTGCAGATCGAGGCGCGGACGGCCTTCCGTTCGGCCGCCGACGCGGCGGCGGCGCTCGCCGCGATCGTCGCAGAGCAGCCGAGGCACAGCGTGTCGCCGGCGTCCGTTCTGGCCTACCTCGCTGCCTGCCAGGCGCCGACCGGCGACGGCGCGGCGCCCGGTCCAATCGCTTCGGCCGCCGCGGACGCCGACCAGAGCCAGGCGACGCGTCTTGCGGGGCAGGCGCCCGCCGAAGGCCCCGCTGATTCGCCGCGGTCGGCGACCATCCGCCTGTTCCGTCTGGAAGGGACCGATGCCCAGCCGGCGCCCCGGCCTCACCGCCCCGCGGCCGACAGCGAGAAATGGGGGCGGGCCCCGTCCTCCGCTCGCGGCGTACCGGCGGCGCCTCGCGCCAAATCGGGCTTGGCCGCACTTGCCGTCCGGGCGTCGCGGCTCGAGTGGCCGTCGCCCGGCCGCGCGGCACGCATCGCCGCCGTGTCGCTCGGCCTGGCCGGCCTCTTCGGCGCGACCTACCTGGGCGCGCGCGGCTACCTCGACTTGAGCGACTTCTTCGGCGGCCGAGGGACGCTCGTCGTGGAATCACACCCCTCCGGGGCCGACCTGTACGTGGATGGGTTGCCCAGCGGGCGGACGCCCGCGACGCTGCAGTTGCGCGCCGGCGAGCACACGCTGGCGCTGCGGAGCGGCCGGGCCACCACGCTGGTTCCGGTGGTCGTGGTGTCGGGTGCCCGCCGCGTCGAGCGGGTCGAAATGCGTCAGCGGCGGCCGGCCCCCGTGCGACCGCCCAGCCAGGCGCCGGCTCCCGCGCCGGTGCCGACACCTCCGCCCCAACTGCCGGCGACACACCCTCCACAGTAGGGCTCCGCCTCGCTCAGCCTGGCCGGGAAGTAAGTTCGTGGCCCGTGCATCGTGGTAATGCGCGGGGAACGGACGAGACGTTCGCCCGTGTTCTGCGCCTTTGCCGCGATTTGCTCCGAAATCCTGCCAGGAACCACCGGCGTGCCGCCGCGGCTCCACGAGCCTCGGATTGGATCGGCTTTCGCTTTGGCTCCGAGCGAGTGTTTCAGCGTCCCCCGGTTTCCATCGTGGCCCTCCTCGCAGCCGGCGCCCCGCCTCGTCCGCACCAGGCCGTGGCGATCGTGCTCGACCTGTGCGGTCAGGTGGCGCGGCGGCCGGTCGCGGCCGGGGTGATGCCGGCCATTTCCGCCGCCACCGTCACGGTCGACGCGAACGGTGCGGTGACCATGGCCGGCGGCGTTCCCGGAGAGGACGAGCAGACGGTTTCCCTGGTCGGGCGGCTGCTCCTCGACATGCTCGACCGTTCGGCCTCCACCTCGGACGCTGCGGTCCCGCCGCGCCTGCGAGCGACCGCCCTCCGTGCCGCCTCTGGCGGCCGCGATGCGTTCGGCTCGCTGGCGGAGTTCGCTGCCGCGCTCCGACGCCAACGACCCGAGCACGGCGAGGTTCAGGAGGTCCCCTTCTCTTCCGGCAGGCGGCGCTGGGCCCGCGCCTCGACGGCGCTCATCGTCGGGGCGCTGCTGCTCCTCGTCCTCGCGGGGGCGGGATTCGCCATCCTGGCGGCTGGCGCGTCGGACAATCTGCCCTTCGTGCCCCCCGTCGTCAAGCCGACGCCTGTCGTGCCGCGCGGAGAGCCGGGCTGGGAGTTGCTGCGGCAGCCGAAGCGGGCGGCCGCTCCCCAGCCCCGAGACGCCGGGGGCGCGCTTGGCTCCCGCACCCGCAGGGTCCAGACCAATCGGAACCCCGGGAGGCAGGTCGTTCAGGCCCCTCTGGAGACGACTCCCGCGCGGTGACCTCTGCCGTCCGAGTTGGACGGTTCTCGCCGCCTTCCGCTACACTTCGCCAGATGCACCCTCTGGCTTCCGGCCTCGGGCCCTCGGCGGTCTCCCGAGCCGCCGCGCGTGACCGCGCCGCGCCCCGCCCGGGGCAGGTCGCAGGCCTCCTCTTGCTGCCGGCCCTTCTGACGTTGTGCGGCGCCTGCGCCCGTCCGTCCGAACAGCCCATCGCGCCCGCTCATCGATCCGACTTCTACCTTCAGCCGGAGACCGAGTTGATCGCCGGGCAGGTGCCAAACCGCGCCACCCTGGCCGACCTCCTGGTTTCCGCACGCCTCCGGTCCGACCTCGTCCCGGCGATAGTCTCCCTGGCGCGCACGGTCTTCGACCCCCGCCGCCTCAAGGCTGCCCACACCTTCCGCCTCGAACGCACGTTCGACGGGCTCATGCGCCGCTTCGAGTACCGAGATCGACGAGGACTGGTTTCTCCGCATCCTCGGGCCGTCCGACCGTCAGCCCGAGGAGTTGACCGTGGAGCTGGTCCCTTACGAGAAGACACGGACGGTCGTGTCGGTGCAGGGGCTCATCTCGAAGGAGTCGCCGTCCCTCTTCGCCGCCATGGACGCCGCCGGGGAGCGGCCCGACCTTTCCATCGAGCTGGCGGACATCTTCAGCGGGGAGATCGACTTTCACGCGGACTTGCAGCCCGGCGACACCTTCCGCCTGACGTTCGAGAAGGTGTACCGCGAGGGGCGGTTCTCTTCCTACGGCTCGGTGATGGCCGCGGAGTTCGCCAACGGCGGGCGCGTGCTGAAGGCCGTTCGTTTCACCGTGCCGGGCGGGAAGCCGGCCTACTACGACGAGAAAGGGCGGTCGCTCAAGCGCTTCTTCCTGGCGTCTCCGCTGAAGTTCGCGGCGTCGGTCAGTTCGCGCTTCTCGTTGGCCCGCATGCACCCGGTGCTGCGAATCGTCCGGCCGCATCTCGGCGTGGACTACCAGGCGCCGACGGGAAGCCCGGTGGTGGCCGTCGCGAACGGGACCGTGTTGTCGGCGGGGTGGAGCGGCGAGGCGGGCCGCCTCGTGCACATCCGCCACGCGAGCGGCTACGAGACGCTGTACATGCACTTGTCGTCGATCGCGGTGCGCGCGGGCCAGCACGTCGGGCAGGGAGAGCTGGTCGGTCGGGTGGGCATGACGGGGCTCGCCACCGGCCCGCACCTCGACTATCGGGTGAGGAGGAACGGGGCCTACCTCAATCCCCTCACCGTTCAGCGTTCGCTTCCGCCCGGCGAACCGATCCCGACCTCGTCGCTGGCCGCCTTCACCGCCGAACGCGACCGCGTGTTCGAGTTGCTCGGGCAAGCGGCGCCGACCCAGCCCGTCGCGCCTGCGGCCCCGGCTCCGGTCACCGGGGCTGGAACCGCCGGGCGCTGATTTGCGCGGCTGTCGGCCCCGGCGTTCCCCCACCTCGGGTGACGGGACGATCCGGGCAGGCCGCGACCCGTGGACCCAGCACGGCCGCAGGTCGCACGCCGCAAGGCGCACGCCTGATTCGCGCAGTGAGGCTAGACGTCTTGAGTCCTTGACACTCGCTCACGGCTTCAGGTATCTACGCTGTTGAGCGGCCGTCTGGCCGCAGGCGTCCAGCCATCGTAACCCTCTGCGCCGCCCGGTCGGGGCGGCCCGCCACGAGTCATATCGATGTCCACCGTCCGTCCCTTCAACGCACTCAGACCCTCCGCTTCCAACGTGGAGCGGGTCTCGGCCGTGCCCTACGACGTCGTCAACGCCGATGAGGCGCGGGCCATGGCTGCCCGCAACCCGCTGAGCTTCCTCCACGTTTCGCGCGCGGAGATCGACCTGCCCGCGGCTACCGACCCGTATTCGGATTCCGTCTACGACAAGGCCCTGGAGAATTTCACCCGGCTGCGCGCGTCGGCGCCGCTGGTCGTGGAAGACGAACCGGCCGTCTACTTCTACCGCCTCGAGATGGGCACGCATCACCAGACGGGGCTGGCCGCGTGCTACTCCGTGGACGAGTACGACCACGGCCTGATCAAGAAGCACGAGAAGACGCGGCGCGACAAGGAAGACGACCGCACCCGCCACATCGGCACGCTGCGCGCGCAGACTGGCCCGGTGTTCCTCACATACCGCGCGTCGACGACGATCGACGCGATTGCCGACCAGGTGGCGGCGGGCGCGCCGCTGTTCGATTTCGAATCAGCCGACCAGGTTCGCCACACGGTTTGGAGGGTCACCGGCGCGCTCCTCGGCGCGGTGGTGAAGGCCTACGGCGAGCTGCCGTGCCTCTACATCGCCGACGGGCACCACCGCGCGGCCAGCGCCGGCCGGACGCGCAAGTACCTGGGCGCCAGGTCGCCGGACACCAACAACGCCGAGGCCGACTGGATGCTGGCGGTGGCGTTCCCCGACAACCAGACCCAGATCCTGCCGTACAACCGGGTGGTCAAGGACCTCGCGGGCAGGACGCCAGAGTCGTTCCTGAGCGAACTGCAGGCGACGGTGCCGGTCGGCGACGGCTCGCCGACGCCCGCGAAGAAGGGCGAGGTCGGGATGTACCTGTCCGGCCGCTGGCACACGCTGCGCCTCGAGGCGGCGGCCGGCGCGACCGACGTGGGCAGCACGCTCGACGTCAGCCTGCTGCAGGACCAGGTGCTCTCGCCGCTGCTCGACGTCGGCGACCCGCGCACCGACAAGCGGATCGATTTCGTCGGCGGGATCCGCGGCAGCGCCGAGCTCGAGAAGCTGGTGAACGGCGGCAAGGCCGCCGTCGCGTTCTCGATGTTCCCCGTCGGGGTGGACGATCTGATGCGGATCGCGGACGCGGGCGAGATCATGCCCCCGAAGTCCACCTGGTTCGAACCCAAGCTGCGTGACGGTCTGCTAATTCATCTCATCTAACAGGGCACGGGCGACCGCGCCAAGGATGCACAGCCATGAAAGTGCTCGTTGCAGACAAGTTCGAGAAGAGCGGGATCGAGGGACTCAAGGCGGCCGGATGCGAGGTGGTCTTCGAGCCGGACCTGAAGGAGGCGACCCTCGTCGAAGCCCTCGCGAAGACCGGAGCCGCCGTGCTCGTGGTCCGCTCGACGCAGGTGACCGAGCCGATGATGGAGGCCGGCAGGCTGGCGCTGATCGTCCGCGCCGGCGCCGGGTACAACACGATTGACGTGAAGGCCGCCAGCCAGCGGGGCATCTACGTCTCCAACTGCCCGGGGAAGAACTCGATCGCGGTCGCCGAGCTCGCGTTCGGCCTGATCCTCGCGCTCGATCGGCGCATTCCCGACAACGTCATCGAGTCGCTGCGCGGCAAGTGGAACAAGAAGGAGTACTCGAAGGCGAAGGGCCTCTACGGCGCCACGCTCGGCATCCTCGGGTTCGGCAAGATCGGCCAGGAGCTGGCGAAGCGCGCCATGGCGTTCGGCATGAACCTCGTCATCTGGTCCGAGATCGGCGTTCGCGTGGACCGCGACGCGATCCCGGTGGACCTGCCGCTGATGCTGCAGTTCCGGCCGGGTTCGACGGCGCTCATCGAGGAGCGCATCGCGGTGGTCCAGACGCCGGCCGAGGTCGCCGAGAGGTGCGACATCCTCAGCATCCACCTCGCCGCCAACCCGATGACCAAGGGCATCGTCGGCGCCGAGGTGCTCGACAAGCTGAAGCCGGGCGCCTTCGTCATCAACACGGCGCGCGCCGACGTCGTGGACTACAAGGCGCTCGCCCAGGTGGTGAAGGAGAAGGGGATCAAGGTGGGCCTGGACGTCTATCCCGGCGAACCGGCCGCGGCCACCGGCGACTTCACCACGCCGCTGTTCGGCATGCCCGGCGTCTACGGCACGCACCACATCGGCGCGTCCACCGACCAGGCGCAGGAGGCGATTGCCGCCGAGACGGTGCGCATCGTCAAGACGTTCAAGGAGACCGGGCGCGTGCCGAACGTCGTGAACCTGGCGAAGAAGTCCAAGGCCAAGTGGTCGTTGAGCGTGCGGCACAGCGACCAGGTCGGGGTTGCCGCGTGCGTCTTCTCGACGATCGCCGAAGCGGGGATCAACGTGCAGGAGGTCGAGAACATCATCTTCGAGACCGGCGGGTCCGCGATCGCACGAATCAACATCGACAAGGCGCCGTCGGCCGGCCTCATCGCCTCGCTGAAGAGCTGCAACGGGGTCCTCGACATCAGCGTGGTCGAGCTGCGATAGGTCGTCCGAGGCTCCCGCCGCGGTGTCCCGAGGTGCCGCGGCGTTCTCGAGTCATCGTCCGTGCTCATCACATTCGGTGCTAACTGAGGAGATCATTCCAATGGTGACGACCACCCGAGTCTTCAACTTCGCGGCAGGCCCCGCCGTCCTGCCCCTGCCGGCGCTCGAAGAGGCGCAGCGCGACCTGGTGGCGCTGCCCGGCGTCGGCATGTCGGTGCTGGAGATCAGCCACCGGTCGAAGACGTTCGAGGCGATCATCGGCGAGTGCGAGGCGAACATCCGGAAGCTCGCCGGCATTCCCGACAACTACCACGTGCTCTTCCTGCAGGGCGGCGCGACCACGCAGTTCTCGATGGTGCCGATGAACCTGCTGCCGGCCGGCGGCTGGGCGGACTACATCGTGACCGGGTCCTGGTCGTCGAAGGCCGTCAAGGAAGCGAAGAAGGTCGGCGCGGTGAACGTGGCATTCGACAACAAGGCCGAGAACTACGTCCGGCTGCCGAAGAAGGAGGAGTTGAAGCTCACGCCGGACGCCGCGTACGTCCACGTCACGACCAACGAGACCATCCACGGCGTCGAGTTCCACCAGCTGCCCGATTTCGGCAGCGCCACGGTGGTGGCCGACACCTCGTCGCACATGTTCAGCCGTCCGCTCGACGTGACCAAGTACGGCCTGATCTACGCGGGCGCGCAGAAGAACATCGGGCCGGCGGGCGCCACGCTCGTGATCGTGCGCGACGACCTGGTGAAGAAGGCGGCGGACCGGCCCGCATACGCCAACCTGCCGATCATGATGCAGTACGGCACGCACGTGCCCGAGAAGTCGCTCTACAACACGCCGCCCGTCTTCACGATCTACATGATCGGCCTCGTGATGAAGTGGCTCGTCTCGATCGGCGGCCTCGAGGCGATCGATCAGATCAACGAGCGCAAGGCCGGCAAGCTGTACGCCGAGATCGATCGGACCGGGTTCTACCGCGGCCACGCGGCAAAGGACTGCCGGTCGCGGATGAACGTGACGTTCCGGCTGCCGAACGAGGATCTCGAGGCGAGGTTCGTCAAGGAGTCGAAGGCGGCCGGCCTCGACGGCCTGAAGGGCCACCGCTCGGTGGGCGGGCTGCGCGCGTCGATCTACAACGCGTTCCCCGAGGACGGCGTGGACGCGCTGGTGTCGTTCATGCAGGAGTTCGAACGAAAGAACGGTTGATGTGAGGAGGCGGCCGCAGGCAGTAGGCAGTAGGCAGTAGGCAGCCTGCCGAACTGCCTGCTGCTGTTCAGAGACTCGGCCCCGGGGTCGTGCGAGCCTGCCCTCGTGCGGTCCCGCGCCGAGTCAGAATCGATAGACTGCGCCCGCGCCCGACGGCTGCCTGACGAGGACCACGTTCGACCGCTCCCTGACCGGCGACAGGGTGCCCTTCGTATTGTTCCGGCAGTCACCCGCGCAGACGAAGATGCCGATCGTCTCGCCGACGGCCGGCTGGTGGCCGGTCATCGGCGACCAGCGGACCGGGTCGTAGAACCAGTTGGTCGCGTAGTCCCCCGGAGCCCCGCCGCTCCGGTCGAGCCCGTACCAGAACTCGACGACCGCCGAGCAGTACCACCGGCTGTTGATGAACAGGCACATGCCGAGCGTGTACTGCAGGGGGCCGTCCCAGCCCGGAGGCGTCACGTCGGGCCAGCGGCCGGCGCCATCCTTCTTGGAGAACTGCACGGAGATGCCGCCCGGCCCCATGTCCACGACCTGCAGCGACGTGGTGACCGGCCAGCTCGCCAGGTCGGACGGCGAGTTGAGGATGGTGGCCACTGCCATATTGAGATCGTCGCCCGCGCCTCCCGGACCGGGCGCCGACGGCCCACTCGGCGTGGTGAACGTCAGGATCGACGACCAGGGCCCGGTCGCCGACCCGTCCGAGGCCTGCGCGCGCCAGAAGTAGGTGGCGCCGCCGGCGAGCGCCTGCGGCACCACGAGAGAGGTCTGGGTCGATCCTTCCGGCACCGACCACTCCATGACGTTCGAGACGAACGCGACGTCCTGCGTGAGCTGGAAGCGGTAGGCGACCGTGCCGGCGGGGCCGCTGCGCGTGGCGTTGGTCAGGAGCAGCATCGGCTGCGTGCTCGACACGATGGCGTTGCCGCCGGGCGAGACGGCCGTGGGCGCGTTGATGACGACCGGGGTGGAAGACGACGCACGCTTGAGCGTCTCGGTTCCCGTCACCGGGCCGAGGCAGGTGTTACCAGAGTAGTTGAGAGGCAGGGTATCGCCCGCGATCACACCGGTCCCGGTCAGGTCGAAGCTGCACAGCGGATAGCCGACGGCCGAGACGGTCCCTTTCACGGCGAGCGCCACGTTCTGCCCGGTGAGCGTGGCCGCACCCGTCGCCGCAATGGTGAGCAAGCCGCACGTCGCCGAGATGTCGCCCGCCATCGACGTCTCGGTCTGGCTGGCGATCTTCCACTGGAAGTTCCCGCACTTGTCGGCCGCCACGCTCGCCAACCCCGTCGACGCCCACGTGCCGACATAGGAGGTCGCCGAACCGGTGCCCGGCGTCGCAGGCGTCGTTGTCGGGGACGTCGGGGTGCTCGTGTGCTCGTACGAGCAGCCGGAGACGACCGCGGCAAGCAGGAGGAGGCCGATGAGTGACGGGGACGATCTGGTCATAAGCTCTGCAGGGGCACGTTTCGTGCCATGCGGGAACCGCGGCCACATGCGCAACCGACGGATGGGGCCCTGACAGATTCTGCGCGCGGCTTGCAGGATTGTCCGTCTCTCGCGTTATCGTCCGTTCCGGCCGGAGGCAATACTCCTGCGGCGGTGACCGCTGGGGGATGCGCTGGAGCCGCGGTTCCCCCCTCCGAGCGGCGGAGTCACGGCCGGCCGCCAGGTTCGTATTGAGGCCAGGGGCTCGCTACCGGGGCGCCTTCTGTCTTCCACCGCCTGTCTTCTGGCCGCCGATCAGGTACCGCGAGAAGTCCATCCCCGGTTCCTTCATCAACCGCTCGATCTCGGCGACCGTCTTCGGCGCCCCCGCCGTGATCACCTGGCGGCCCGTCTCGGTCACCACCACGTCGTCCTCGATGCGGATTCCCAGCTTCTCCGAGGGGATGTAGAGGCCCGGCTCGATCGTGATCACCATGCCCGGCTTGAGGATGCCGACCGTGACGGCGCCCCCGAGGTCGTGCACCTGCAGGCCGACCGAGTGGCTCAAGCCGTGCGTGTAGTACTGGCGGAGCCCGCTCTTGTCCTCGATGAGGCCCAGGCGGATCAGGCCCTCGCTCAGGACGCCGTTCACCACGGCGTTGATGTCGGCCATGTCGACGCCCGGCGCCACCATCTTGATCGCGGCGTCGCTGGCTGCGAGCACGATCTCGTACACGTCGCGCTGTCTCCTGGTGAAGGTGCCGCTGACGGGGATGGTGCGCGTGATGTCGGCCGTGTACATCCCGAAGAGCGCGCCCACGTCCATCACGACGACATCGCCAGGTTCGGTCTGGCGCGAGTTGGCGCTCCAGTGGAGGATGCACGAGTTGCCGCCAGAACCCACGATGGTGGAGAAGCCCGGGCCGTCGGCGCCGTTCACCCGGAACACGTGTTCGACGACCGCCTGGATCTGGTATTCGAACATGCCGGGCTTCGCCGAGCGCATCGCCTCGCGCTCGGCGGCGGCCGTGATCTCCGCGGCGATCTTCAGCGTGGCAATCTCGTCGGCCGACTTGACTGGCCTGATGGGGCTCAGAAGAGACGACGCGGTCTTGAGCAGGAAGGTCGCGCCGCGGTCCCGAGCCGCCCGCACCCACTGTTCTTCGCCGCCGAGCGGCGCCGACAGCGAGCGCGTGCGTGGGTAGTCGAGGTACACGGTGCCCGGCGTCGACAGCAGTGCCGACTCGAAGGCCTGCTGGAAATCGGCCGCCGGCCGCACCGACTGGAAGCCCGGGCGCGCCGGCGGCGCGGAGGGCTGGGCGGCGCCGGCGCGCGGAGCCGCCGTGTCGCCGCTGGCCGGCGACAGGAACAGCACCTCCGCCACCGTTGCCCGGGCGGCGCCTCCGCCTGCCGCCCCCGTGCCGCCCGTTGCGGCCGCCGGCGCAGCCTGCCGGCGCGACGAGTAGAGAATCAACGAGGTGCCGGGCTCGTTGACGCCGGTCAGGTAGAAGAGATTGCTCTCCTGCCGGTATGGCACATCGGGGACCGAAACGGCGGCGCGCAGCACCAGCACGCTATCCGGATCCATCGCTTCGCGCACGGCCTGTCGGCGCTTCTGCAGCTCCTCGGGCGATTGAGCGAACGTCGGTCGAATGCAGGCGACGGCCGCCAGCAGGACGAGAAGCGTCAGGGGCGCGCGATTCTTCACCGGTCCTCCGGGTGGGATCTCCGCCACGAGTCTACCCGCACTGGCGGCATGTGCGCGAACGCGGACAGAGTAGGCGATCCCGCCGGGCGTGGGTCGTCACCGAGCGGCGGTCAGGCTGAGCGTCCGACGCCCGAAACGGTCTCCGTCAGCGGTCCCGCGCGTCTTCGTCCGGCTGGCTCGAGTCTTGGCCCTCTACCTTCTGTTCCAGGTCGGCGAGCAGCGGGCGCTGCGAGGCGAGGATCCGGCGTGCCGCCTCCAAGAGCGGGAACCATGCGCCGCGATCGACCTCCGGGAACGCCTGCTGGCGCCCGGACCGCGGCGGCCACTCCATCGTGAACGTGTTGCTGCGGATTGCCGACGCGTCGAGGTCGCCTTCGACCGCCCAGGCCGCGACGCGCTTCCCGGAGGACTGGACGATGGGGTCGAGCGGGGTGAAGCCGCCGGAGATCGCGGTTCCGGTTTCCTCCTCGAATTCCCGCCGCGCCGCATCGAGCGGTTCTTCGCCCGTCTCGAATTCGCCCTTCGGGATCGACCAGGCCCCCTCGTCCTTCTTCGCCCAGAACGGCCCACCCGGGTGCACCAGGAACACCTCGAGGCCGCCGGCGGTGCGACGGTAGACGAGCAGGCCGACGCTCTGCCTGGGCATGGCGCTCTCGTCGTCCTCGTCTTACTTCACGTGCGTCTTGACGAACTGTCCGACCACCTGCTCCAGATTCGGCGTCCCGATTTCCTGCAGCTGATACGTGACCCGGACCGTCGGTTTCCTGATCTTGACGATGCGGTTCAGGTCGATCGGCGTGCCGATCACGACGACGTCGCACGGCACCCGGTTGATCGTCGTTTCGAGGTCCTTCACCTGGCCGCTCCCGTAGCCCATCGCGGGAAGCAGCATCCCGATGTCGGGGTATTTCCGGAAGGTGTCGGTGATCGAACGCACGGTGTAGGGCCGCGGGTTCACCAGCTCGCTGGCGCCGTACTTCTGCGCCGCCAACACGCCGGCGCCGATCTTCATCTCGCCGTGTGTCAGCGTCGGGCCGTCCTCGACGACGAGCGCGCGCTTGCCGGTCAGCCGCTCGGGGTGATCGACGAAGATCGGCGAGGCGGCGTCGACCACTACCGCCTTGTCGTTCACCTTGCGGATGTTGGCGCGCAGCTGGTCGACCGCCCTCGGTTCGGCGCTGTCGATCTTGTTGATGACGATGACGTCCGCCATGCGCAGGTTCGCTTCGGCCGGGTAGTAGCTCAACTCGTTGCCCACGCGCAGCGGGTCGGCCACGACGATTGCCAGGTCGGGCTCGTAGAACGGCATGTCGTTGTTGCCGCCGTCCCACAGGATCACGTCCGCCTCCGCCTGCGCCTGCTCGAGGATCGCGCCGTAGTCCACGCCGGCGTAGATGATGATCCCCTCGACGATGTGCGGCTCGTATTCCTCCATCTCCTCGATCGTGCACTTGTGCGTCTTGAGGTCGGCGAGGCCGCCGTACCGCTGCACCTTCTGCTCCTCGAGGTCGCCGTACGGCATCGGGTGGCGGACGGCCGCGACCTTCAGGCCGTGCCGCTGGAGGAGGTGGGCCACGCGGCGGCTCGTCTGGCTCTTGCCCGCCCCGGTCCGGACGGCGCACACCGAGATGACCGGTTTCGTGCTCTCGATCATCGTCGGCCGCGCGCCGAGGAGCTTGAAGTGCGCGCCGCACGCGGTCGCGATCGCACTGCGGCTCATCACGTAGTTGTAGGGAACGTCGCTGTAGGCGAACACCACCTCCTCGACCCTGTGCCTGCGAATGAGGCGCTCGAGCTCGGACTCGGCCACGATCGGAATGCCCCGGGGATACAGGCGGCCGGCCAGCGCCGGCGGGTACCTGCGCCCCGCGATGTTCGGGATTTGTGTGGCGGTGAAGGCCACGACCTCGAAGGCGGCGTTGTCGCGGTAGACGGTGTTGAAATTGTGGAAGTCGCGCCCCGCGGCGCCCATGATGACGGTCTTGACTCGGTGCATGAATACGCCTCACGAATGACGGGAATCGGGATGCGGCCGGGCAGGATTCGGCAGCGCCCCGGATCCTGACCCCGGCCGATGATCCTCACCCGCTCACGCCCTCACGACTCTGCGGACCCTCTCCACCGCCCAGTCGATCTCGTCCTTCTTGATCACCAGCGGCGGGGCGAAGCGAATCACGTGCTCGTGGGTTTCCTTGCAGAGGATTCCCTCGTCTTTCAGCTTCTCGCAGTACGGCCGCGCCGGCCCGGTCATCTCGAGGCCGATCCAGAGGCCGAGGCCGCGCACTTCCTTGATGCGCGGGCTTTCGATCTCCCGCAACCGGCCCAGGAAGTACTTCCCGAGCTCGGCCGAGTTCTCCACCATCTTCTCGTCGACGAGCGCGCGCAGCGAGGCGCGCGCAATCGCGCAGGCCAGCGGGTTCCCGCCGAACGTGCTGCCGTGGTCGCCCGGCTTGAACACGCCGAGCACCGACTTGGACGAGAGGACGGCCGAGACGGGATAGAAGCCGCCCGAGAGCGCCTTGCCGATGATCACGAGGTCGGGGGTGACGCCCTCGTGCATGTAGGTGAACAGCTTGCCCGTGCGGCCGAGGCCCGACTGGATCTCGTCGGCCATGAACAGCACGTTGTTCTTCCGGCACGCCTCCCACGTCTCGCGCAGGAATCCGGCCGGCGGCACGACGATGCCCGCTTCGCCCTGGATCGGTTCGACGAGGAAGGCGCACGTATTCGGCGTGATCGCGTCGATCACGGCCTTGGCGTCGCCGAAGGGGACGACCTTGAACCCGGGCGTGAACGGACCGAAGCCGTCGCGGTACTGCGCGTCGGTCGAGAAGCTGACGATGGTGATCGTGCGGCCGTGGAAGTTGTTGGCGCAGGCGATGATCTCCGCGCGGCCCTCGGGGATCCCCTTGACCTGGTAGCCCCACTTGCGCGCGGCCTTGACGGCGGTTTCGACGGCCTCGGCTCCCGAGTTCATCGGCAGCGCGACCTCGAACCCCGTCAGGTCGTGCAGTTCCTTGTACAGCAGCGGCAGCTGGTCGTTGCGGAACGCCCGGGAGGTCAACGTCACCTTGGGCGCCTGGTCCAGCATCGCCTGCATGATCTTCGGGTGGCAGTGCCCCTGGTTGACGGCGGAATACGCAGCCAGGCAGTCCAGGTACTTCTTGCCCTCGACGTCGTACACCCACACGCCCTCGGCGCGGGAGATCACCACGTCGAGCGGGTGGTAGTTATGGGCACCGTATTCGTCCTCCAGCGCGATGTAGTCCTGAGTCAGCATCGATCACTCCTCTCGCTAGCAGCATCCGGGAGCCAGGACCATCCCCGACTCCTGACTTCCGTTCTACTCGTCCCACAGCATCGTCAGCAGCGCCATCCGCACGTACAGGCCGTTGTTCGCCTGGCGGAAGTAGAGCGCGCGCGGATCCCCGTCCACGGCCTTGTCGATTTCCACCGTCCGCGGCAGCGGGTGCAGGATCAGGGCGTCGCGCTTCATTGTCTGGAGGACCCGGGCATCGATCGTATACCGGCCGTAGGTCGCGCGGTCGGTCAATCGTTCGGGCCGGATGCGGGTCTGGTAGACGACGTCCACCTCCGGCAGCACCTTGGCCGCCTCGCGTTCGAGCGCGTACCAGGTATCGTGCTCGTCGAGGTGTTCGAGGATGTCGGTCCCCATCTGCATTTCCGTCGGGCTCACGAAATAGATCTTCACGCGCTCGAACTTGCTCAGCAGGTAGGCGAGCGACCGGGCGGTGCGGCCGCGGTCGAGCTCGCCGATGATCGCGATGCTCAGGCCCTCGAGGGGCCGCTCCCGGTAGATCGTGTAGAGATCGAGAAGGGCCTGCGTCGGGTGTTGCCCGCCGTTTCCGTCGCCCGCGTTGATGACCGGCACTTTCGACACCTGCGCCGCGCGCTTCGCGCCGCCCGCCTGCGTGTGTCGGATCACGATGACGTCCGCGTAGCCGCCGAGGATGCGGATCGTGTCCTCCACCTGCTCGCCCTCGATCTCCGACGAGAAGAAGCCCGCCTGCTCGGTGGAGAGGACGCGCCCGCCCAGCCGGTACATCGCCGCCTCGAACGAGAAGCGCGTCCGCGTGGACGGCTGGTAGAACAGCGACGCCATGACCCGGCGCTGGTAGTCGAGCGTCCCGCCTCGCGCCGCCACCTTCTCCATCTGGCGGGTGCGGTCGAACAACTCCATGAGGAGCGGCACGGTGAACTGCTGCGATTCGACGACGTGCTGGAGCTTCATAGTGACTCTTGCAGGATTCGGGATTCAGGATTCGGGATTCGGTGCGTCACACGCGTCACTGACTCCTGAATCCTGACTCCTGAATCCTCCCGCCCTGTTACGCGTTCACGATGTGCGTGCCGGCATCGCCGCGGGCCGCCGCGCGCAGGTGCTCGGACGACGTGATGATCGCCTCGCGACCGCCCCCCTCCAGGAACCGCATCGCCGACTCCACCTTCGGGCCCATGTTGCCGGGCGGGAACTGCCCCGCCGCGAGGTGCGACGCCATCTCCCGGGCGGTGACGCGGCCGATCGCGCGCTGCGCCGGCCTCCGGTAGTCCAGATACACGCGGTCGGCGTCGGTCGAGATGATGAACGTGTCGACCCCGAGCCGGCTGGCGAGCAGGGCCGACGCGCGGTCCTTGTCGATCACCGCCTCGACGCCGCGCAGCCCCTCCGGCGTGCGCACCACGGGGATGCCGCCGCCGCCGGCGGCGATGACCAGCACGCCCCGCGCGAGCAGCATGCGAATGACCGGCTCCTCGACGATCTCGATTGGCTCCGGCGAGGGCACCACGCGGCGGTAGCCGCGAGCCGCGTCCTCCACCACCTGCCAGCCGAGGGCGCGCGCCCGCCCCTCCGCGTCGGTCCGCGAGTAGAAGGGTCCGATGGGCTTGGTCGGGTGGCGCATGGCCGGGTCGTCGGCGCGGACGACCGCCTGGGACAGCACCGTGGCCACGGGCACCTGCAGCCCCGCCGACTGCAGTTCGTTCTGCAGCGACTGCTGCAGCAGGTAGCCGATCTCCCCCTGCGTCGCCGCGTCGCACACGTCCAGCGACTGGCCGTACACCTGGTCGGAGGCCCGCTCGGAGCGGAGCAGCGCCGCCCCGACCTGCGGCCCGTTCCCGTGGGTCAGGACCAGGTGGAACCCGTCCTGGATCAGGCCGACCACGGCGCGGGCCGTGCGCCGGGTGTTGGCCAGCTGCTCGTCGATCGTGCCCTTTTCCCCAGCCCGGATGAGCGAGTTGCCCCCGATGGCGATCAGCGCGGTCCGCGACATCGACTATTCCATCAGCTTGAGCATGATCGCCTTCTGGGCGTGCAGCCGGTTCTCGGCCTCCTGGAAGACGACCGAGCGGGGCGAGTCGATGACGCCGGCGGCGACTTCCTCGCCGCGATGCGCCGGCAGGCAGTGCATGAAGGCCACGTCCGCCGCGGCGTTCGCCACCATCGCCTCGTTCACCTGGTAGGGCATGAAGACCTTCTTGCGGGCCTCGGCCTCGGCTTCCTGGCCCATGCTCGCCCACACGTCGGTGTAGATCACGTCCGCGCCGCGCACGCCGGCCACGGGGTCGTGGGTGACCGCGCAGCTGCCGCCGGTCTGCGCCGCCTGCTTCGTGGCCCATTCGATGGCGTCTCCCTTCGGCTCGTAGCCGGCCGGGCAGACGACGGTGACGTGGGAGCCGAGCAGCGCACCGGCGAACATGAGCGAGTGCGCGACGTTGTTGCCGTCGCCCACGAAGGCCAGCTTGATGCCGTCCACGCGGCCTTTCACTTCCTTGATCGTGAGGAAGTCGGCGATCGCCTGGCACGGGTGGCTGTAGTCGGTCAGGCCGTTGATGATCGGGATGCCCGCCTCCTGGGCCATCTCCTCGACGATCTGGTGGGCGAAGGTCCGGATCATGATGGCCTGCACCATTCGCTCGAGATTCTTGGCGACGTCGTGGATCGACTCGCGCTTGCCCAGGCTGATCTCGGCCGGCGACAGATACAGCGAGAACCCGCCGAGCTGCTGGATCCCGACGTCGAAGCTGACGCGCGTGCGCAGCGAGGGCTTCTCGAAGATCATCGCCAGCGTCTTACCCTTCAGCGCGGCCGCGAAGTCCGCCGGCCGCGCCTTGATCTCGGCGGAGAGTTCGAGGAGGTGGTGGACCTGCGCGGGCGTGAAGTCGCGGAGAGAGAGGAAATCGTCGGCGAACATGTGGCGCTCCATGGGAAAGCGTGGCCCGCCGCCCGGCGGCGCCCCGCAGTGATCGTGCAGACGGCGATTACACTCCAGCCGCTCTCCGAAGGTCAAGCGAACGGAAGGTTATGCAGAGCAATTCGCGGCTATGCAGCCGGCCGCAGGCGGCGTGCCGCAGGCGGTTCTGCCACGCTGGCCGGAAACGGCGACCGGACCGCGGCGAGGCCCGCGGCCTGCGGTCTACCGCCTGCCGCACCGTCAGATGCCAACCGGCCGCCGCGGCCTCCGCCGCCGCCGGCGGCGCGCCGGCGGCCGCGCAGTGGGCGGTTGCAGGGCGCCGCTCTCGGTGAGTTCCGCGACCAGGGCGCGCCAGCGAGACACGGCCTCCTCGGCCTCGCCGTGAATGTCCAGCCACGCCAGCGCGTCGGAGAACGCGCCGCGCATCAGCAGCGCGCGCGCGGACCGCGGCGAGATGTTCGGGTCGCGCAGCCGCCGCTGCAGCGCCAGGATCTGGTAGAGGCGCTCGACGTCGCGGCGCGCGACGGGGAGCGTCCCGAGCCACGGGCCGTTGGCTTCGCGTCCCGGGTGGCCGCCCTCGAGCGAGAAGCCGAGCGGGACGAGCAGGCTGCCGAGCAGCACCGGGTTGGTGAAGCTGTCAGGCACCGCGGCGAACCGCGCGCGGTACGCATCGAGCCGATCGAGCGACTGCCACAGCGCGTCGGCGTCGGCGTGGCGCTGCAGTTCCGGCGTCACCGCCTCGAGCAGACGCAGGCGCGAGGCGGTGCGGAAGACCGCCGCGCTCGCCCCCGTGCGCAGTATCTTGTAGTACTCCTCGAGGAGGCGCGCCGGTGCGCTGCGCGCAATCTCGCGCCGGTTGCGCAGGATGGCGGCCTCAACCGGGGGATCCAGCGAGAAGCCCAGCCGTTCCGCGAACGCGACCGCGCGCAGCATGCGCACGGGGTCTTCCAGGAAGCGCTCGTCGGGGTCGCCGATCGCGCGGATCACTCGCTCTCGAAGATCGCGCAGGCCGCCGACGTAGTCGATAATGGAAAACGTCGCGATATCGTAGAAGAGGGCGTTGATCGTGAAGTCGCGGCGGAACGCGTCTTCCTCGGGCGTGCCGAACGTATTGTCGCGCCGAATCAGCAGGTCGCGGGCCGCCGCCGCGCGCTCCGCGTCGGTGGACCCGAACGACTGGCCCGGAACTTCGGGCGCCGCCGCGTCGTCGTCCGTTTCGGAGGGCGGCACGTGCCGGCGAAACGTCGCGACCTCGATGATCTTCTGACCGAACTTCACGTGCACGAGACGGAAGCGTCGGCCGATCACCCAGCAGTTGCGGAAGAGCCGCTTCACTTGGTACGGATGCGCGGAGGTGCCGATGTCGAAATCCTTCGGCCGCCGACCGAGCAACAGATCGCGCACACTCCCGCCGACGAGGCACGCGATGAACCCCGCTTCCTTCAGGCGGTACAGTACCTTCAGCGCGTCGGCGTCCACATCGCGGCGCGACAGCGGATGTTCGGAGCGCGGGATGACGATCGGCTCCACCATGGCGAGAGGATTATATCAAATGCCGGGCTGTCAACGCACACAAGTCCCTGCTCTTCAAAGGGTTAGCGCACGCTTCCTGCTGAGCGTGGTCCTGGGCGTCGTTTGGGCCGCCCCGGCGGCCGCCCAGGGCGGCCTGGATTTCCCCCGGCAACTCTACAATCAGGGCCGCTACGACCAGGCCATCGCGGCCGCCTCACGCCTCCGCACGACCGCGTTCGTGGACGGCGCCAACCTCATCCTCGGACGCGCTCACCTCGAGCGCTTCCGGAAGTCGGCCGACCAGGCCGAGCTGGTCGCGGCCCGCACGGCGCTTCACGAGGTCAATCCGTCGCGCCTCGCCGCGAACGACCGCATCGACTACCTGGTGGGGCTGGGAGAAACGCTCTACCTGGAGGAATCCTACGGCGCGGCGGCCGAGCTGTTTGCAGGGGCGCTCGACCGCAGCCGCGACATGGGGCCCCGGGCGGCCGAGAAGGTCTTCGACTGGTGGGCCACCTCGCTCGACCGGCAGGTACAGTCGGGGAACGCCGAGGACCAGGAGGCGGTCTACACCAGCATCCGGGACCACGCCCGGGGCGAGCTCGGGCGGTCGCCCGGCTCCGCCGCGGCCTCCTACTGGCTGGTTGTCTCGTTGCGCTATTTAGGGGAATTGACCAAGGCCTGGGATTCAGCCGTCGCAGGCTGGGTTCGGGCACCGCTCGGCGACGACCAGGGCAAGGCCCTCAGGGCCGACCTCGACCAGTTCGTGCTCCAGGCCCTGATCCCGGAGCGCGTGCGGGTCATGGCCGAGAACGATCGCGACAGGGAACGGGTGGAAGCGTCGTTGCGCGCCGCGTGGGACGCCGTCAAGAATGACTGGCCGGCCAAGTAGGCCGAACCGCCGCCGGCGCCGGTGCCGCGCCGGCGTAGGTGGGTGGCGGTGTTCGCCGCCGCGACATGCACGGCCTTCCACGCCGTATGCGCCAAGGCCCACGCATCCGCGGCGGACGACCGCTACTTCTTCGCCTCTTTCCAGTTCGGCCCGCTTCCCACGTCCACGGTGAGCGGGACCGTCAGGACCGCTGCCCCCTCCATCCCCCTTCGGACGATCGCCGCCGCCTCGTCCACCTCTTCGGCCGGCACCTCGAACAGCAGCTCGTCGTGGACGGTGAGGATCATGCGACTCCGCATCCCGGCCGCGCGCCGGGCCTCCAGCTCTCGGTGGACGTCGATCATGGCGCGCTTCAGGATGTCGGCTGCAGTTCCCTGAATGGGGAGGTTGACCGACACTCGCTCGGCCGCCGACCGCACCTGCCCGTTCCGGCTGGCGAGCTCGGGGACCAGGCGGCGCCGCCCGAACAGCGTCTTGACCACGCCGGTCCGGCGGGCTTCCTCGAGCAGGCGGTCGATGAACTCGCGCACCTTCGGGAAGCCGGCGAAGTAGGCGTCGATGAACGCCTGGGCCGCCTGCTGGCTGACGCCGATGTCGCGCGCGAGCGTGAACGCCGTCTTCCCGTAGAGGAGGGCGTAGTTGATGATCTTGGCGCGGCGCCGGAGTTCATGCGGGGCCAGGCCGCTCTCCGCGCCGAAGACCTTCAGGGCCGTCTGGTCGTGGATGTCCTCGCCGCGGCGGAACGCGTCGATGAGCGTGTCGTCGCCGGAGAGGTGGGCGAGCACCCGAAGCTCGATCTGCGAGTAGTCGGCCGAGATCAGCAGGTGACCGGGCTCGGCAACGAACGCGGCGCGAATCTCCCGGCCGAGTTCGCTGCGAATCGGGATGTTCTGCAGGTTGGGATCGCTGCTGCTCAGGCGCCCGGTGGCCGCCACCGCCTGGTTGAAGCAGGTGTGCACGCGGCCGGTCTCGGGGTTCACGAGCTGCGGCAGGGCGTCCACGTAAGTGCCCTTCAGCTTCTGGACGCTCCGCCACTCGAGGATCAGGCGCGGCAGCTCGTGGACGAGAGCCAGGTCCTCGAGCACTTCGACGGCCGTGGATGCGACGCGGGTCTTCCCGGTGCGCTTGCCGGCCGGGAGCTGCAGCTTGTCGAACAGGATTTCGGACAGCTGCTTCGGCGAGTTGATGTTGAACGACTCGCCGGCCAGTTCGAAGATCCTCGAGCTGCGCACGGACAGCTCCCGGTCGAGCCGCTCCGAGAGCCGGCCGAGCACGCCGGTGTCCACCTTCACGCCCGCCCGCTCGATGTCGGCCAGCACAGGGATCAGCGGCTGTTCGAACTCGCGGTAGAGGCCGTCGAGGCGCTCGGCGGCGAGCATCGGGGCCGCCTTCGCCGCGAGCTGCAGCGCGAGGTCCACCCGCTCGCCGGCGAAGTCGAGCAGCGCGGCGGGCGGCAGGTCGGCCAGGCCGAGCGCCCTGGCTCCCCGCCCGCACACGTCCTCTTCTCCGAGCGCCTTGTAGCCCAGGTGCTCGAGCGCGTTCCCCTCGAGCGGGTGCGACGACCGGGTCGCGTCCAGCAGGTAGCTGGCCAGCATGGTGTCGAACGCGATCCCGCGCAGGGCGATTCCGTAGCGCGCCAGGGTGATCGTATCGAGCTTCAGATCGTGCCCGACCTTCTCGACCGACGCGTCCTCCAGCACCGGCTTCAGCGCGGCGAGCGCCGCCCGCCGGTCGGCCTGCGGACCGCCATCGAGCGCGTGGTGCGCCAGCGGCACGTAGCGCGCCTGGCGGGGGCGCGTGGCGAACGCGATCCCGACCAGATCCGCCCGCACCACGGGGTCGGCCGTCGTGAAGGTGCGCACGGCGGCGCGGCCCGCCGCCTTCAGTTCGGCCGCCAGCGCCTCCACGCCCTCCAGCGACTCGACGATGGCGTAGTCTGTCGCCACCGTGTCGGCGGTCGGCGCGAACTCGGTGAGCAGCGAACGGAATCCGAGCTCGCCGAACAACTCGAAGCACGCCTGGCGGTTCGGGCCCCGGTACCGGAACGTTTCGATGTCCACCACGATCGGGGCGTCGCGCCGGATCCTGGCGAGCTCGCGGCTGCGGCGCGCGGCGTCCGCGTTGGCCAGCAGCGCCTCGCGGTACTTCTTCTGCGTCACCTCGCCGGCCCGATCGAGGAGCGCGTCGAGCGAGCCGAACGTGGCCAGCAACTCCCGCGCGCCTTTTTCGCCCACGCCGGGCACGCCCTTGATGTTGTCGATCGCGTCGCCGGTCAGGGCCAGGACGTCCACCACCAGCTCGGGCGGGACGCCGAACTTCTCCTTCACGCCCGCGGCGTCGAACCACGTGCCTTCGTCGCGCGGGTTGAACACGCGGACGTCGTCGTGAACCAGCTGGAACATGTCCTTGTCGCCGGTCACGATCGCCACCAGGTACCCCTCGGCCGTCGCCCTCTCCGCCACCGTGCCAATCACATCGTCCGCCTCGTATCCCTCGCACGAGAGGACCGGCACGCCGAGCGCCGCACAGGCCCGATGGACGTACGGGATCTGCTCGGCCAGATCGTCCGGCATTGCCGGCCGGTTGGCCTTGTAGTCGGCGGCCAGCGCATCGCGGAAGGTCGGCCCGGCCAGGTCGAAGGCGCAGGCGATCAGCTCGGGACGCTGGTCGGCGACGAGCTTGCGCAGCATGGTGACGAAACCGTAGACGGCGTTGGTGGAGCGGCCGCCGGGGCCGGTCAACCCGCGGATCGCGTGGTAGGCGCGATACATCTGCGAGTAGCCGTCGAGGAGGAACACTGTCGGGCGCGCGGCGGCGTGATGCTCGGTGTTCATGGAAGAGGCGGCGCGAACCGTGGCGGGTGAAGTCGTTATATTATCATTGGCCGTCATGCTGCACGTGCGAGCGTCGCGCCGGTGGGCCGCGAAACGGTGCCTGATCCTGCTCTGCGCGTCCGCGGTTCTCGCCGCGGGCTGCCAGGGGGGGTTGTTCCGGCAGTACGAATACGACGAGGACATCTACCTCTCGCTCGACGGGTCGGCCACCGTTTACGTCAACGCGTCGCTGCCGGCCTTGGCGGCGCTGCGCGGCGCCAAGCTCGACCTCTCGCCGACGGCCCGCTTCGACGCGGCGCGGATCGCCGCGCTCTACGAAGCCCCCGGCGTCCACGTGGTGCGGGTGACCAGCTCCCGGCAGCGGGGCCGGCGGTTCGCGCACGTCCGGCTGGAAGTCGCAGACGTCAGAAAGCTGTCCGCGTCGCCGATGTTCGCCTGGGCGTCGATCCGCTTCGAGCGAATGGGGGAGCTTTACCGGTTCCGCGAGGACCTCGGGGCATCGGCCAGGGCGCCGGTTGGAGACGTGGGCTGGAAGGGCTCGGAGCTGGTCGGCTTCCGGCTGCACCTGCCGAGCAAGATCGTCTACCACAACGCGGGGAAGGACAACCTGCTGCGCGGCAACATCCTCGCCTGGGACCAGACGCTGACGGACCGGCTCGCCGGGGTGCCGCTGGAGATGGAAGCGCGGATGGAGCCGACCTCCATCCTCTATCGCACCCTGTGGCTGTTCCTCGGCAGCATGGCCTCAGCCCTGGCAGTCCTGGCGCTGGTGATCTGGTGGGTGGTGAAGAAGGGGAAGGATCGGATTGCGACGGCGTGAGGTCTGTAGTGGCTGGTGGCTCGTGGCTCGTGGCCCGTCGTCACGCCTGACACGCCAAGCACTGGGCACGAGCCGCCAGCCACTGCACCTGGAACTCGAGCATCCCTGTCAGAACTCGAGCATCTTCTTCCGTTCCTGCAGCCACTTCTGCATCCGGTCCTGCCTCTGCTGGCGCAGTTCCTTCGCTTTGGCCTGCTGTTCGGGCGTCAAGACTCCCATCACTTCCTTCCGCACCTGCGCGCCGAACACCGCGAGGTCGGCCTGCACCTTGGCGAGGTCCGCCGCCCGGGCGCGAATCGTCGCCTCGTCGGCGCCGCCAGCCACCGCGTCGCCCAGCGCCACGCGGGCCTGCCGGGCCTGGGCGGCGAAGGCCCGCAGTTGCTCGCGGTGGCCCTGGACGATGCCCCTGACCTGCTGCTTCTGCTGGTCGGTCAGATTCAGCTGCGCGAGGCCCATCCGAAGCGCAGCAAGGCCCCGGCCGCCCATCATCCCGCGGCCCATCATCATGCCGCCCGGCGTGGCGGCCGGCGGCTGGGCGTGGGCGACGCCGATCGCGATCGCCACGAGGCCCAGCGTCGCGATCATGACAGCCGCCCCCACCTGAACCCTGCTATTCTTGGTCATCACTTCCTCCGTCTCCGTTTGCCGGCCGCGAACCTCGTGGCGCAGCGTCCAACCTTCGCTCGTGACAGGTTAGACGGGGCGGTGATGGCGTCGCCGTGACGCCGCTGTGAAACAAGTGTGACAAGGTCCCGGCCCACTCCCTCGGGAGGCGCGGAGATGCCCACCCACGTGCTCGTGGTCGAAGACGAGGCGCACATCCGGGAACTCGTGTGCCTGCACCTTCGGCTCGAAGGGTACACCTGCGTCCCGGCCGAGGACGGACGGGAGGCGCTGAAGATCGCCAGAGGGCAGCCGCTCGACCTGATCGTGCTGGACCTGATGATCCCGGGGGTGGACGGCCTCACCGTGTGTCGCGCGGTCCGTCGCGAGGGACCGAACCGCGACGCGCCAATCCTGATGCTGACCGCGCGCCGGGAGGAAGCGGACAAGGTGCTCGGCCTCGAGAGCGGGGCCGACGACTATCTCGTCAAGCCGTTCAGCGTGCGCGAACTCGTGGCGCGGGCCCACGCGCTGCTGCGGCGCGCGAGGAGGTCGCCGGCGGCCGGGTCGTCGCCCCCCGAACGACTCGACGCGACCTCCGGCGAGCTTGGCCGGCCGGTCGCCGTGCACGGGATCGAGATCGATCCGGCGCGCCGGCGCGCGACGGTCCGGGGGCGCGAGGTGGAACTGACGAACCAGGAGTTCAACCTGCTGCAGCTCTTCGCCGCTCACCCTGGCATCGTGTTCAGCCGCGAGGCGCTGCTGGCGAAGATCTGGAAGGGCGACACCTACGTGACGGAGAGGAGCGTGGACACCCTCGTCAAGCGACTGCGGCACAAGATCGAAACCGATCCGGCCAACCCGTCGCTGATTCTCACGCAGTGGGGCGTGGGCTACAAGCTGGCGGACGTGTAATCCGGCCCGGGCAGCCGGCGTGCGACTGACGGCAAGCGCTCCCGGCGCGCAAGCCGCACGTCGCAGGTCGCAGGCCGCAGGCCGGAGAGGAACGACGGATGTCCGAGCGCGCTTGGTACAAGAGCCTCTACTGGCGCATCGCCATCGGGTTCGTCTGCTTCCTCGGCGTCACGCTCGTCATCCAGGCCGCGCTCTTCGTCTGGATCGTCGTGCGCGGCGAGCGCGACGTTCCGGCCGGTTCCCTCGACGTCTTCGCGCGACTGGTGGCCACGGACCTGTCGGCGGAGATCGCGCAGCACGGCACGGGCAACCTCGAGCAGCACATCGGGGAGCGCTACGGGACGCTGCCGCGACCGATCTGGGTCGTGCTCCGCGATGGCCGCGTGATCTCGGGCCGCTGGGGCGACCTGCCCCCGGGGCTCCTGATGCGGGCGCGCATCCGGCTGGAGGCCGGCGGCGCGCTGTTCCCAGGGGGGACGACGGAGAGAACCGGCATCTTCCGGTTTCGCCGCTTCGCCGCCGCGCCGATCGTGGTCGGCGGCCGGCAGATGGGCGCGGTCATCGTCCAGGCCGGGCGCCCGTCCGAACTCGTGGCCCGCGAGTTCGGGCCCATACTGCTCCTGATCGCGTTCGGACTCGTCGTGGCGGTTGGCGGGCTCGCCTCGGTGGTCGTCTTCCGTCCCGCGAGCCGGCGGCTGTACGAACTCGCGGACACCGCGCGGCGGCTCGGCGCCGGCGACACCTCGGCCCGCGCGCCCGAATCGGGCGGCGACGAGATCGCCGGCGTGGCCAAGGCGTTCAACCAGATGGCCAGAGACCTGGTGGAGCGCGCCGATGCGCTGCAGGCGTCCGACCGCGCCCGGCGGCAGCTCCTCGCGGACGTCTCCCACGAGTTGATGACGCCACTCACCGCGATTCGAGGGTATCTCGAGACGCTGGAGATGCCGTCGATCGATCTCGACGAAGCGGCCCGCGTCCGCTATCTCGGGATTGTCCGCGAGGAGTCGCTGCGCCTCGAGCGCATCGTTCGCGACCTGCTGGAGCTGGCGCGGCTGTCCGCGGGCGGCGGCGAGCTGTCGATCGAAGACGTGCCGGTCGGGCAGATCTTCGCGCGGGTGCTGGCCAGGCACGAGCGGGCGGCACGCGACGGCGCGGTGTCATTGGAGACGCGCGGCGACCAGGCGACGCTCGTGCGGGGCGACCCGCTCCGGCTCGAGCAGGCGCTGCAGAACCTCGCCGCCAACGCCTTGCGGCACACGCCGCCCGGCGGCCGCGTCGTGCTCGAGGCCTCGCGGCAGGGAGAGGCCGTGGTGCTGTCGGTCACCGACAACGGCTCCGGCATCCGGCCCGAACACCTGCCGCACGTGTTCGATCGGTTCTACAAGGCCGACGCCTCCCGGCGCGAGGCCTCGGGGACGGGCAGCGGTCTCGGCCTCTCCATCGTGAAGGCCATCGTCGAACGCCACGGCGGGCGCATCGGCGTTCGCAGCGAGCCGGGGGTGGAGACGGTGTTCGAAATCGTGCTGCCCGAAGACCAGGCGACAGACGGCGGCACGTCGGCTTCCCTGTTCTGACCGGTCGCCTTCAGTGCATCGACTTGCGCTGCGCGACGCTCCGCCGCCCGATGCACGACGCCACCGGGTGGACCAGCCCGACGAAATCCTGGTAGCGCATCCGGATCGCATCCGCATGGGTGCCGGCGTGGAAGGTGATTTCCGGGTCGCGCGTGAGCGCCTCGTCCACGAAGACCGGCTGGCCGTACAGCGGGCCGAATGGCGCCATCGCGCCGGTCTCGCAGTCCGGGTACAGGGTCGAGAACTCCACCTCGGATGCCAGGCGCACCGCCTTTGCGCCGCTGGCCGACCTGATTGCCTCGAGGTCCACGTGGTCGGTGGCGGTGACCATCGCGAGGACCGGCTGGCCGTCCGCGATGCACACCACGGTCTTCGCCCATTCGGCGCCCGGCACGTGCGTTGCCGCCGCCTCCTCCTGGGCGGTGTAGGCGATGCGGTGATGAATGGGGGTGAACCCGACGCCCCTGGCCTCCACGAACCGGCGAATCGATTCTGGGATCGCCATTCGGCACCTCTCGTTTGATGGGACGACGCCGCTCAATGTCGGCCCCGGCGGGGCTTTAGTCAAGCTGTGCGGCAGAAGATTCCGGGCTCCCTCGGCGGGCGAGGCGGCGGCGCGTCCTCCCGGCCCGGAGTCCACCGGTCGCGGTTCGAGAGCCGTCCCGCCTCGTGACCGGCCGGACCGACATCGACAGAACTGGATTCATTTGGATCGACTTTGGCCGCTCGAAACGTCTAGAGTAATCGCACCATGCCCACCCTTGCCTTCGGCGCGAAGCCGGCCGCCTTGCGGTGCGCCCGGTGCGGACGGTTCGTGGACTGGGCCGAGGCGCAGCTCCAGACCGTCTGCGGCTGCCGTCCACGGTTGAACCTGCCCTCCCTCCTCGTCCGCCAGGCGGAACCGGAGGACGTCCCCGAAGTCCTGGCCCTCTTTCGCCGCGACTTCGGCCGCTCGACCGTCATCGGTTTCGGGGCATCGATGGCGATCGAGGACTGTCCGATGCTGGTCGCCGAGATGCGCGGCGAGCTGGCTGGCGCGCTCGCCTACCGCCTCGTCCCCGATGCCCTGCACGTCGTCGCGCTCGCGACAGACCCTATGTGGCAGCGCTCGGGCGTGGCTACGCACCTCGAGGCGGAGGCCGCCTTCATCGCCCGGCGGCACGGAGTCGGGCGCCTGCTGTTCGCCACCACCAACGACAATCTCCCCGCGCTGTACTTCTACCAGCGCCGTGGCTGGACGACGATCGCGGTGGTGGTGGGCGGGATGCTCGACCACTTCGGCGGGCAGCCGGGCGCGGGCTTTGCCGGGATCCCGGTGAGGGACGAGATCAGGCTGGAGAAGACCCTGCCGCAGTGACGCGACCCGGGCGCCCGCTAGCCCCCGTGTCCCGCGAACGCCACCCCGACGCCGTACGTGATCGCGGCCTCGACGATCCCGACGATGGTCATCTCCGTCCCGGTCGCCCACCAGGGCCTGGTCGTCACCAGGGCCTTCGAGGCGCCGACGGCGAAGTGCGCCAGCGTGCTGATGACGAACGACGCGATCACGGCGGGCATGCCCACCGCGAAGAAGAACGGGATGATCGGGATGAAGCCGCCGATGGCCGTCGAGATCGTCGCGGACACCGTCGAGCGAATCGGGTTGGGGAAGCTCTCCTCGGCCAGCCCCAGTTCCTCGTGGACGAGCGCCTTGAGGAACTCCTTCTTGTCGGACATCAGGCGCCCGACCATCGAGTGCGCCTCCTCCGGCGAGAACCCCTTGAGCTGGTAGAAGAGCTCCAGCTCGGTCCGCTCCTCTTCGGGGTCGGCTTCGAGCTCGCGCCGCTCGCGCGTCACCTCCGACTCGTACACCTCGCGCTCGGACTTGGAGGCGAGGTACGCGCCCGCGCCCATCGAGAGCGCGCTCGCCAGCGTGCCGGCCAGCCCGGCGGCCAGCACCACCTCGCTGCCGCCCGTGTAGCCGGCCATGCCCGAGACGATCCCGAATACGGCGCCGAGGCCGTCGTTGACGCCGTAGATCGCGTCGCCGATCCACCCGGTGCCGCGGACGTGCCAGCGCTCGCGACCGAGGATCGCATCGAGCATCTTGCGGGGCGAGGGCGCCGGGCCGGCCAGTGCGTGGAGCGTTCTCGCGTGGTCGCGCTCCTCGCGCGCCACCTCCTCGGCGGCCGCGCGGTCCCCGGGGTCGGTCAGGGCGGAGGTCAGCCGCTGGTATTCCGCTTCGGCGACGTTCTCCTGCTGCTCGAGCCGGTGCAACACCACGGACTGATCGCTGAGCTTCTGCAGCCAGGAGAGGGACTGACTGACCGAGGACGGGTCCGGAGCCCTGCCGGTCGCCGCTTCGATGCGGTCGCTCCAACGGGCTGCATGCCGCTCCTCGGACTCGGCCAGCCGGCGCAGGATGTCCTGGCGCCGCGGATCCGGTTCGCGTCCGCCGAGCAGGCGGTAGGTCGCGGCAGCTTCGACTTCCTGCCGCCAGAGCTTGTGCAGCGATTCCAGGTACTCTTCGCGGTTCATAGGGGACCACCGGCGCTGCGCGTGCCCGGCCTATTCGCGCAACCCGTACGCCGTCGCGAGTCCGGCCATCAGGATCAGCAGCTGCTTGAACGCCCCGGCGTCCACCCTGCCCTTGTGCAGGTCGGGAATCAGGTCGGCCATCGAGATGTAGAGAAAGCTGGCCGCGGCGAACGTGAGCGCGTACGGCAGGAAGCCGGGCAGGTGCTCGAACACGGTGAACGCGGCGACCGTGCCGGTGACGGCGCCCGCCGCCGACAGCGCGCTGAGGAGGAGGGCCGAGGCGCGCCGGTAGCCCGCGTGGAGCAGCACGGCGTAGTCGCCAACCTGCTGCGGCACCTCGTGCAGCGCGACGGCGATTGCCGTGCTGACGCCCAGCGGCAGCGACGTCTGCACCGCCGCCCCGATCGCTACGCCGTCCACGAAGCTGTGGAACCCGTGGCCGATCAGCACCAGCGCCCCCGGCCGGCGCCCGTGGCCGTGGATGTGGCCTTCGCAATCCTCGGTGTGGCAGTGGTGCCACAGGACCAGCTTCTCGAGCACGAAGAAGGTGATGATGCCGACCAGCAGCACCAGCCCCGTCCGCGACGGGTTCAACTCCTGGAGCACTTGCGGGAGGATCGAGAGGAGGGCGACGCCGAGCAGCGTGCCCACCGCGTAGCTGACGAGGTGGGGAACCAGGGCGATGCGGGTCTTCGGTTTGAGCAGCAGCAGGCCCGACGCGAGGAGCAGGCTGCCGAAGCTGCCGATGACGCTCAGGGCGAGGGCGGCGGCGAATAGACGCACCCCGGCATCATAAGTCAGCGGGCGGTCGCCAGTCGACAAGTCCTCACGTATACTGGCCCGGATATCCACGAACGCGCGCTCTGCGGTCTCCGTACGGGCAGGAGGAACGATGGCCGAACCCACGCGCACCCAGGGCGAGTCCCAGGGCGACATCGATGCGTTGTTGAGCGAGGACCGGGTCTTTCCGCCTTCCGACGCCTTTCGCGCGCAGGCAAACGTGCGCGACGCGTCCGTGTACGAACGGGCCGACCGGGATCCCGAGGCCTTCTGGGCCGCATTCGCGGAGGAACTGGAGTGGTCCCGCCGCTGGGACACCGTGCTCGAATGGAACCCGCCGCACGCCAAATGGTTCGTCGGCGGGACGCTGAACGCCAGCGTCAACTGCCTCGACCGGCAGGTCCGCACCGCGCGCCGCAACAAGGCGGCGATCATCTGGGAAGGGGAGCCGGGCGATGCCCGCACCCTCACCTACTGGGAACTGCACCGCGAGGTGAACCGCTTCGCGAGCGCCTTGAAGCGCCTCGGCGTCCGGCGCGGCGACCGCGTGGCGGTCTACATGCCGATGGTGCCCGAGTTGCCCGTCGCGCTCCTCGCGTGCGCCCGGATCGGCGCCGTGCACAGCGTCGTCTTCGGCGGCTTCAGCGCCGAATCGCTGCGCGACCGCATCAACGACGCGCAGGCGAAGGTGCTCGTCACCGCCGACGGCGGCTTCCGGCGGGGCGCCATCGTCCCGCTGAAGAAGATGGCCGACGAGGCGTTGACCCTCACGCCGAGCATCCAGCACGTCGTCGTGCTGAAGCGCGGCGGCGGCGCGGACGTCCCCGTGTCCATGGTCGAGGGGCGCGACGTGTGGTACCACGACGTGATGAAGGGCGCGCCCGCCTGGTGCGAGCCCGAGGCGATGGACGCCGAGGACATGCTCTACATCCTCTACACGTCCGGCACCACCGGCAAACCGAAGGGCATCGTCCACACGACCGGCGGGTACCTCACGGGCGTCTACGCCACCACCAAGTGGGTGTTCGATCTCAAGGAAGACGACGTCTTCTGGTGCACGGCCGACATCGGCTGGGTGACCGGGCACAGCTACGTCGTGTACGGCCCCCTGGCGAACGGCGCCACGGTGGTGATGTACGAAGGCGCGCCCGACTGGCCCGAGAAGGACCGCTTCTGGGACATCATCGAACGGCTCGGCGTCACGGTCTTCTACACGGCGCCCACCGCCATCCGCGCGTTCATGCGCTCGGGGCCCGAGTGGCCGAAGAAGCACGACATGAAGACGCTCCGCCTGATCGGGAGCGTCGGCGAGCCGATCAACCCCGAGGCGTGGATCTGGTACTACGTCCACGTCGGCGGGCGGCGCTGCCCGGTGGTCGACACCTGGTGGCAGACCGAGACGGGGCACATCCTGATCACGCCGCTGCCCGGCATCACGACCCTGAAACCCGGTTCCGCGACGGCGGCGTTCCCCGGGGTCGGGGCGGAGATCGTGAACGAGCGCGGCGAGACGGTGAGGGTGGGTGGCGGCTATCTCGCGCTCACGCGGCCGTGGCCGGGCATGCTGCGGACCATCTTCAACGACCCGACCCGCTACGTCCGGCAGTACTGGAACCGGTGGGGATCGGGCGTGTACGTGACCGGCGACGGGGCGAAGCGCGATCGCGACGGCTTCTTCTGGCTGCTGGGCCGCGTGGACGATGTGCTGAACGTGGCCGGGCACCGGGTGGGGACGATGGAAGTCGAGAGCGCGCTCGTCGATCACCCGGACGTCGCCGAGGCGGCCGTCGTCGGCAAGGCGCACGAGATCAAGGGGCAGGCCATCGCGGCCTTCGTGACGCTCAAGGATGGCGTCGACCCGACGCCGGGGATGGCTGCGGTGCTGAAGGATCACGTGGCGAAGAAGATTGGCGCCATCGCCAGGCCCGACGACATCTTCTTCACCCCCGACCTGCCGAAGACCCGCTCGGGCAAGATCATGCGGCGCCTGCTGCGCGACATCGCGGAGGGCCGCGCGCTCGGTGACACGACGACGCTCGCCGACCCTGGCGCGGTGCAGCGCGTCAAGTCGCGGTATGAAGAGGAACAGGGATAGTCGCTGACGCGTGCGCCACACGGATGACTCCCGGCGACCTCCTCGGCGCGCGCCCGCCCGCCTTGGCGGGGAACGCCCGCATCCTCGCCATCGGCGCAGAGTAGAGGAGGCCGACATGAAGCCCCTTCGGTTCGTCGTGGCGGCCGCACTGGCCGCCGCGGCGATGCTGGCCGTCTCGGCACGCCCGGCGGCGGCGCAGTGGCAGATCCACAGCGCGGACGGGAAGAGCAGCCTCACGTTCGGCGTCCTGGCGCAGCCGCAGTTCGAGTCGATCGACACGGCCAGCGGCGGCGACACGACGAAAAACTTCTTCCTCCGTCGCATACGCATCCTGTTCGGCGGGGAGGTCTCGGACACGTGGACGTTCTTCGTCGACACCGACAGCCCGAACCTCGGGAAGGCCACGACGGCGACCGGCGTCAAGGACACCGGCAGCATCTACATCCAGGACGCCTACGTCACCTACAACGACGGCGACGCCTTCAAGGTGGACGTGGGGATGATCCTGGTCCCGCTCGGCCACAACCACGGGCAGTCGGCCGCGACCCTGCTGCCCGTCGACTACGGCCCGTACTCCTTCTCGGAATCGGCGCCGATTGGGGCGCGCCAGGGGCGCGACTACGGCGTGCAGGTGCGCGGCTACCCGCTCGGCCAGCACCTGGAATACCGCCTCGGTGCGTTTCAGGGGATCAGAGGCGCCGACGCCACGAACGCCTTCCGCGTGGCGGGCCGCGCCGTGTGGTACCCGTTCGCGGCCGACACCGGGTTCTTCTACGGCGGGACGTACCAGGGGACCAAGCGCCTGCTCGCGCTCGGTGCCGGCTTCGATACCCAGAAGGATTACCGCTCCTACGCGGCCGACGTGTTCCTCGAGCAGCCGATCAACGAGGGCGAGCAGGGCGTCACCGCCCAGTTCAACTGGATTCGGTTCCACGGCGGGGCGCTGCTCTCGACAGCGCTTCCCCAGGCAGACACGTTCGAGGTCGAAGCGGGGTTCCACCTGTGCAAGGGGAAGCTCACGCCCCTGGTCCAGTACTCGAAGAGGAACTTCCAGGCTGCAACGACGCCCGACCAGACCACCTGGCAGGCCGGAGTGGCGTACTGGATGGCCGGCCACCAGCGGAACGTCAAGGCGACCGCCGGCCGGCAGCACACCGACGGTCAGCCGGATCGAACGCAGGTGCTGGTGCAGTTGCAGATCTTCTACTTCTGACGGGCGGCCGGAGGCTGGCGATCTTCAGCTGACGGCGTGGCGCGCCGCCCGCGCCCGTGGCCGCAAGTCGCAGGCCGCGAGCCGGGCCTACTGTCCCGCGGCGGGCGCGAAGTACCCCGACCGCGCGCGGACGCGCACGTCGGGCCGGCGGACGGTCACCTCGATCGCGTGCCACCGGCCGTCCCTGGGCGCGGCGCCCTGGTAGCCCAGGAAGTACTGCCGGCTGAGTTCGTCCGCGATCCCGGCGGTCGCCGGCGAGAGATCGTTCGCGCCCCTGATGATCGCCGTGCGGCCGCCGCTGTCGTCGGTGAGCGCGCGCAGCGCCGCCGCGTCGGCTTCGTCCGCCGCGGGCCACTGACCGTCCTTCGGGATGGGGGCCCTTGGCGGCGGGGGTTGCGACGCGCCCGTGCCGCCGCGGCCGGCCGGCGGCCGGGGCGGAAACTGCGGTGGGCCGTGGTCGGGCGGGCCGCCTGGCCACCGCCCTGGAGCCTCCCCGCCCGCCCCGCGTGCGGAGGTTGGCGCCGACCCGGTCGAGTCGATTCCTATCGCGTACACCAGGACTTCCGACTTCTGAATTTGCTGTTTCAGCGCACGCAGGTCGGTGTGGCTGGCCGTGTCCGACCCGTCCGAGATGATCACCAGCGCCTTCTTCCGATGCTTGCCGGTGACGGCCAGGTTCACGGCCTCGGCCGTGGTGTCGTACAGGGCCGTGAGGCCCCCCGTGCGGAGCCGGTCGAGCGCCCTCCGCAGCAGGTCCCTCCGGGTCGTCCACGATTGCATCAGCGCCGGCTGGTCCGAGAAGCAGTAGAGGAACACTTCGTCCTCGGGATCGAGCAGCTCGTCGAGCAGCCGGGCGAGCGCGGCCTTGGCCGCCCGCAGTTTCTCGCCCTTCATGCTGTTGCTCAGATCCAGCGCGATGCCGATGCTGACGGGCACGCGCTCGCTGCTGAACGCGGTGATGGCCTGCGGCCGGCCGTCCTCCCTCACTTCGAAGTCGCCCTCCCGAAGGCCGCGCACGAAGTAGCCCTCGCGGTCGGTGACCGTGGCGTGGACAACGACGAGGTCCACCCCGGCCCCGAAGACCGGCCGCTGCTGCCCCGGCCCGACGGCGGCGGCCGCCTGCGGCCCGCGCGCGGTTGCCGCCACGCCGAGGGCGAGGAGCGCCACGGCAGCCAATGCCCACAACGACGAGCGGCGCGCGCGCAGGCGGGTCATTCTGTGAAGAGCTAGAGCAAATCCGCTGCCGTCCCTAATCGCTCGCCCCGGTCTTGAGCCCTTCGGTGAATCGCTGGCCGTCACGGTCCGCGAGGAGCCGCACGGGTCGAAAGCCTGCGGATTCGAGCAGCCGGGCGGCGCCGCCGGATGCGCGGAAGGCGTCCAGGCCAGGCTGCCCGGAACGAACCAGCCCGAGGAACCTCGGCGGCTGGCCCTCGACGACAACGAGCCGGCCGCCGCCCCGCAGGGCGCGGTGGATGCCGATGGCCAGGCTGAGGCGGCCGTCGTCGCTCAGCGCGAGGAACGACTGCCCGGCATTGAGCACGGCGACGTCGAACGCGGCGTTCTCGACGGGCAGGTCGGGCAGCGCCGCCTGGCGGATATCCTCGACGAGCACGCCGAGGCCGGCCGCGGCCGCTTCCACCCGGGCGGCGACCGCCTGGCTGCCGACCACGACCGTGCTCCGGCCGGTCAGTCCGGCCTTTCCGGCCAGCTGTGCGAACAGGGCGGCGTCGTCGCCGACCAGCAGTTCGCGTTCGCCCATGCGGACGCCGATCATCGCGAAGGCCAGCGTCCAGGCGGCCGAGTGATCGCGGTTGAAGAGGAAATCCCGGAATGTGGACATATGGCCTGCTGCCTGTTTTGACACCGCCACGGGCCGGGCGGCTTCGGGGCTCGCCCGGCGATCGCCCATGATATAGTTCTGTTCTGTGAAACAACCAGCCGAAATCGCCCCGGCACAGGGGAAGCTCGGAATCCTGCTGGTCGGCCTCGGTGCCGTCAGCACGACATTCATAGCCGGCGTTCATGCGGTCCGCAAAGGGATTGCCAAGCCGATTGGTTCGCTCACCCAGATGGGCACGGTCCGCCTGGGCAAGCGCACCGACGCGCGCACCCCGTTCATCAAGGACCTCGTGCCGCTGGCCTCGCTCGACGACCTCGTGTTCGGCGGGTGGGACATCTTCGACGACAACTGCTACGAAGCCGCGACGACCGCCGGCGTGCTGGAGCCTTCGCTCCTGAGCCAGGTCAAGCCGGAGCTGGAAGCCATCAAGCCGTGGCCGGCGGTGTTCGACCGCCGCTACGTCAAGCGCCTGGACGGCCCGAACGTCAAGAAGGGCGCCAACAAGATGGAGCTGGCCGAACAGGTGCGCGCCGACATCCGCCGGTTCAAGCAGGAGAACGGGCTGGACCGGCTGGTCATGATCTGGTGCGGCAGCACCGAGGTCTACATGACCGAAACCGAGGCGCACCAGTCGATCGAGGCCTTCGAGCAGGCGCTGCAGGGCAACGACGTGAACATCCCGTCGAGCATGGTCTACGCGTACGCCGCCCTGAAGGAGGGCATCCCGTATGCCAACGGGGCGCCGAACCTGACCGCCGACATTCCGGCCCTCACGAACCTGGCGCTGCAGAACGGCAGCCCGATCTGCGGCAAGGACTTCAAGACGGGCCAGACGCTGATCAAGACGATCATCGCCCCCGGCCTGAAGGCCCGCCTGATCGGCGTGAAGGGCTGGTACTCGACGAACATCCTGGGCAACCGCGACGGCGAGGTGCTCGACGACCCCGAGTCGTTCAAAACGAAGGAAGAGAGCAAGAAGTCCGTCCTCGACTACATCCTCCAGCCCGACCTGTACCCGGACCTCTACAAGGACCTGTGTCACGTCGTCCGGATCAACTACTACCCGCCGCGCGGGGACAACAAGGAAGGCTGGGACAACATCGACATCACCGGGTGGCTCGGCTACCCGATGCAGCTGAAGGTCAATTTCCTGTGCCGCGACTCGATCCTCGCGGCGCCGATCGTGCTCGATCTCGTGCTGTTCCTCGACATGGCGGCGCGCGCGGGGTTGAGCGGCATCCAGGAGTGGCTGTCGTTCTACTTCAAGAGCCCGCAGCACGCCGTGGGCCTCTACCCTGAGCACGATCTGTTCATCCAGCTGATGAAGCTGAAGAACACGCTTCGCTTCCTCAAGGGCGAGGACCTGATCACGCATCTCGGGCGGGAGTACTACGACTAGGCTCGACGGATTGTCAGTGGCTAGTGGCTAGTGGTTAGTGGCTTGTGGCTAGTGGTCAGTGGTTAGTGGCTAGCAGTCGGTTCGGTCACGCGTGACAGACCAGCCACTAGCCACCAGGCACCGGCCACTGGGTATTCTCAGACCCTATGCACGCCTCCAAGCTCCAACCGGCCGTGCTCGGCGGACTCGTGCTCGGCGTGCTGTCGGCGCTGCCGATCATCAACCTCGGCAACGCCTGCTGTTGCCTGTGGGTGGTCTCCGGCGGCGTGGTGGCCGCCTACCTGCTCCAGAACGGCCAGCCGGCTCCCGTGACGGCCGGCGACGGGGCGGCCGTCGGTTTCCTCGCCGGCGTGTTCGGCGCGCTGGTCTGGCAGGTGCTCGCCGTTCCGGTCACGCTCCTGATGGGGCCGCTGCAGGAGCGGATGCTCGACCGCGTCTTGAACACGGGCGACCTTCCGGACAACGTGCGGCAGATGTTCGAAACGCTCCGCCAGAATGCCGGTTTCAGCATCGCCCGGTTCGTCGTCGGCAGCATCTTCACGCTGTTCGTCAGCGTGATCTTCTCCACGGTCGGCGGCCTCGTGGGCGCGGCCCTGTTCCGCACGAAGCGCCCGCCGCTGCCCCCCGACCTTCCCGGCGATGCCGGTGGAACCGTCCTGCCGGGCCCGTCGTATTGATCCTGTAGCCCGTCGTGTGCGGTCGGGCACGGTGCGGAGGACGGCTTCTCGATGCCACTCATCGAAACGCGCGACCTGTGGAAATCCTACGTGATGGGCAGCGAAGAGATTCATGCCCTGAGCGGCGTCACGCTCTCGATCGAGCGCGGCGAATACGTGGCCATCATGGGACCGTCCGGGTCTGGCAAGTCCACGCTGATGAACCTGATCGGGTGCCTCGACACGCCGAGCAAGGGCAGCTACCTGCTGAACGACAAGCAGGTGAGCCAGATGAACGACGACGAACTGGCGCGGATCAGGAACGAGGAAATCGGGTTCGTCTTCCAGACGTTCAACCTGCTGCCGCGTGCCACGGCCCTGCACAACGTCGAGCTGCCGCTGGTCTACGCCGGCGTGCCGGCGCACGAGCGGCTCGATCGCGCGCGCGCCGCGCTGCAGAAGGTGGAGCTTGGCGACCGCGTCACGCACCGCCCCAACCAGCTGTCGGGCGGCCAGCGCCAGCGCGTGGCGGTCGCGCGCGCGCTGGTGAACAACCCCTCGATCCTGCTGGCCGACGAGCCCACCGGCAACCTCGATTCGAAGACGGGCGTCGAGATCATGGCGCTCTTCGAGCGCCTCCACCTGGCTGGCAACACCATCGTCCTCGTCACCCACGAAGCCGACATCGCCGCCCACGCGTGGCGCGTCCTCCACATCCGCGACGGCAAGATCGAAGACGACGTGCGGCGCGCCGCCTGAGGCCCCGCACTCACCCGCATCGACCCCCCGTCCGCGTCACTTCGCAGAACGCGCCGTCGCACGCCCCTGACCATCGCGTGTCGCCCGGCCGAGGCTGCACCTCCATGCCGCGGTCCGGCTCGCGCCCTTCCACTTCGCTCGGGCGCGGCAGGCACTGTCGAGGGGCGGCCTGCGGCCTGGCCGTTGCGGCAGCCGGATCAGATCGCCGCTTCGTGTCCCGGCTCGATCTCGCGGAGCGGCAGCGTCAGGTCGACTTCGCGCGGATTCCACGGGATGCGCCGCGGACGTGCGTCGGGGTCGGGGATCGGGATCGCCGACAGCAGCGCGCGCGTGTACGGGTGGGCGGGATGGCCGAAGAGCGCGGCGGTGCGTCCCATTTCGACGATCCGCCCGCGATACATCACGGCGACGCGCGTGCAGATGTGCTCGACGAGCCGGAGGTCGTGCGCAATGAACAGGTACGTCAGCTTCAGGCGCGCCTGCAGGTCCATCAGCAAATTCACCACCTGCGCCTGCACCGACACGTCGAGGGCCGACACCGGTTCGTCGGCCACGATGAACGACGGGTCGAGGGCGAGCGCGCGGGCGAGGCCGATGCGCTGACGCTGGCCGCCGCTGAATTCGTGCGGGTGGCGGTCGAGGTGCGCGGGGTCGAGGCCGACGAGCCGGAACAGCTCGGCCACGCGGTCGCGCCGCTCGGCCTTCGTTCCGATCCCGTGGATGACCAGCGGCTCCTCGACGATCGCCCTCGCGCGCATCCTCGGGTTGAGGGACGAGTACGGATCCTGGAAGACGATCTGCATGTCGCGGCGGAGGCGCCGGAGATCGGCGCGCGGGAGCGCGAGCACGTCCCGATCGCGGAAGCGCACGTCGCCCGAGGTCGGCTCGACGAGCCGCAGGATGCAGCGCCCGGTCGTCGTCTTGCCGCTGCCCGATTCTCCGACGAGCCCGAAGGTCTCGCCCGGGTCGATGGAGAAACTCACCGAGTCGACCGCGCGGACCACGGACGGACGACCCCACACGCCGCGGCTGCGGCCGAAGTCCTTCACGAGCTGCCGGACGGCGAGCAGCGGCATCAGCAGGGGGCGTTCGTTCTGCGCCCGTGCACCAGGCATCGGACGGTGTGGCCGGGAGCGAGTGCGGCGTCGGCCGGCGTCTCGTGGCGGCACGCGGCGATCGCGTCGCCGCAGCGCGGCGCGAACGCACAGCCCCGCGGCATGTCGGCGAGCGCGGGGACGCTGCCGTCGATCGCCTTCAGCCGCCCGCCGCCGGCGCCGCGCGGCACCGAGGCGAGGAGGGCCCGCGTGTACGGATGCGCGGGAGCCCCGAAGATCTCGCGCACCGGTCCCTGCTCGACGATCCGCCCGGCGTACATCACCGCCACCCGGTCGGCGCTGCCGGCGACGACGCCCAGATCGTGCGAGATGAGCAGCAGCGCGAGGTGAAACGCCTCGCGCATCTCGCGCAGCAGGTCGAGCACCTGCGCCTGGATGGTGACGTCCAGCGCGGTCGTCGGCTCGTCGGCGATGAGCAGGGACGGCTTGCAGGCGACGGCCATCGCGATCAGCACGCGTTGCCGCATGCCGCCCGACAGCTGGTGCGGGTAGTCGTGAACGCGGCGCGCCGGGTCCTCCACCTGCACGCGGTCGAGCAGGTCGACCGCCCGCCGCGCCGCGTCGGCGCGGCTCGCCAGCCCGTGCACCGTCAGCGCCTCCGCAATCTGGTCGCCGATGGTGAAGACCGGGTTGAGCGCGGTCGTCGGCTCCTGGAAGATGAGGGCGATTTGCGCGCCGCGTATCTTCCGCATCTCCGACTCGGGCACGGTGCTCAGGTCGCGTCCGCGGAACAGCACGCGGCCACCGGCTATGCGACCGGGCGCCTGCACGAGGCGCAGGATCGAGAGGGCGGTCAGCGACTTCCCGCTGCCGGACTCGCCCACGAGGCCCAGCGTTTCGCCCTCGCGCACCTCGAAGCTCACGTCGTCCACCGCGGGCAGGGCGCGGCCGTTCACATCGAAGACCGTGGTCAGGCGCCGGACCTCGAGCAGCGGAGGGGAAGACATGGATCGCATCGCCGCGGAGGAGACTACCGAGCCAACTGCCTGATCGCCTCGCGCCCCGCATAACGGGCGCCCGCCCCCAGTTCCTCTTCGATCCGCAGCAACTGGTTGTACTTGGCCACGCGGTCCGAGCGGCTGGCAGACCCCGTCTTGATCTGCCCGGCCGCGGTGCCGACCGCGAGGTCGGCAATGGTGCTGTCCTCGGTTTCACCCGAACGGTGGGAAATGACCGTGGTGTAGCTCGCGGCGCTCGCCATGGCGATCGCGTCGAGCGTTTCGGTCACCGAGCCGATCTGGTTCAGCTTGATCAGGATGCTGTTGGCGATGTGGCGCTCGATGCCAGCCTTGAAGATCGACGGGTTGGTGACGAAGATGTCGTCGCCCACGAGCTGCGCCTGGCCGCCGAGCTTGCTCGTCAGCAGCTCCCAGCCCGCCCAGTCGCCCTCGGCCAAGCCGTCCTCGATCGAGACGATCGGGTACTGCGCGAGCCAGGCCGCATACATCTCGACCATCTCGGCCGACGTGCGGGTCTTGTCGCCCGACTTCTTGAACACGTACTTGCCCCGGCGCGCGTCCGGCGACCCGCTGGCGCCGCCCTCGTCCTCCCACAACTCGCTGGCCGCGACGTCGAGCGCGATGCAGAGATCCTGTCCGGCCTTGTAGCCGGCCTTGCCGATGGCCTCCAGGACGACGTCGAGCGCCTGCTGGTTCGACTTGAGGCTCGGGGCAAACCCGCCCTCGTCGCCCACGCCGGTCGACAGACCGAGCTTCTTGAGGATCGACCGCAGCGCGTGGAACGTCTCGGCCCCGGCCCTCAGCCCCTCCCGGAAGGTCGGGAGGCCGAGCGGGACGACCATGAACTCCTGGACGTCCACGTTGCTGTCCGCGTGCGCGCCGCCGTTGAGGATGTTCATCATCGGCACCGGCAGCACGAACTGCTCGCGCGGGATGCCGGCCAGCCGGCCGATCGTCGCGTAGAGCGGCTCCTTCGCCGCCTGTGCGGTCGCCCTGGTCAGCGCCATCGACACGCCGAGGATGGCGTTGGCGCCCATGCGGCTCTTCGTGGGCGTGCCGTCCACGCGGTTCATGAGTTCGTCCACCGCGCGCTGGTCGGCCTGTTGTCCGACCACCGCCTTCGCCAACGCGCCGTTCACGTTCGCCACGGCCTTCAGGACGCCCTTGCCCAGATACCGCTTCTTGTCGCCGTCGCGCAGTTCGAGCGCCTCGCGCTCGCCCGTCGAGGCCCCCGACGGCACGGCCGCCCGCCCGCTGGAGCCGTTCTCGAGATCCACTTCCACTTCGACCGTGGGGTTGCCACGCGAGTCGAGGATTTCACGGCCGTGCACGCGCGAGATCTTCACAGGAGTCCTCCTCGCCGCACCGGAGCGCCGAACACCGGCGGTCCGATGAGAACGAATGACCGAGAAGTGCGAATGGAGACAGTTACTGCCGCTCGGCCGCCTGTCCCCGCTGGTCGGCCTCGGTTTCGAGGCGCAACGCGTCCGGGTCGATGGCCGTCACCAACGGCTCATCGTCACGCGTCACCACCACCACGCCCTCCTCGGTGACGGTGTGGCGGCGGCGATCTTCTTCGAGGTCGTAGCCGATCCGCGCGCCACGCGGGATGAACGCGTCACGGTCCACGATGGTGCGGCGCAGCCGCGCGTGACGCCCGACCCGGACGCCGGGCATCAAGATGCTCCGCTCGATGTTGCAGAAGCTGTGGACCCGCACGTTCGGGCAGAGGATGCTGCCCGAGATGCGGCTGCCCGACACGATGCAGCCGGGAGAGATGATCGAGTCCAGCGCCTGCCCGCACCGGCGCCCCTCTTCGGCGAAGACGAACTTCGCCGGCGGCGCCTGCGGCTGGTAGGTGCGCAGCGGCCACTCGGGGTCGTACAGGTTGAACTCGGGATTCACCTGGACGAGGTCCATGCTGGCATCGAAGTACGCGTCCAGCGTGCCGATGTCGCGCCAGTACTTCGCCGCCTTCTTGTTCTCGTCGTAGAACCGGTACGAGAACACCGGCACCTGGGCGATCAGCGCCGGGATGATGTCCTTGCCGAAGTCGTGGTCCGTTTCGCACGACGCGTCCGACTCGAGCGCCCGGGTCAACACGTCGCTCTCGAAGATGTAGATCCCCATCGACGCCAACGCCAGGTGCGGCGCCCCGGGGACCGTCATCGGGTTCTCCGGCTTCTCCTGGAACCCGATCACGCGGTCGCTCCGGTCCACCTGAGCGATGCCGAAGCGATACGACTCCCCGACCGGCGTCTCGATCGTGGCGACCGTCACCGCCGCCTGCCGCTCGAGGTGGAACCGCAGCATCTTCGCGTAGTCCATCTTGTAGACGTGATCGCCGGCCAGGATGATCACGTGCCGCGGGTTCTCGCGCGTCACCGAGTAGAGGTTCTGGTAGACGGCGTCGGCCGTGCCCAGGTACCAGTTCTCGCCGACGCGCTTCTGGGGGGCAGGATCTCGATGAACTCGCCGAGTTCCTCCGAGACGATGCTCCAACCCATGCGGATGTGCCGGTTGAGCGACAGCGACTTGTACTGGGTGGCGATGAAGATGCGGCGGAGGCCGGAGTTGATGCAGTTGCTGAGGACGAAGTCGATGATGCGGTAGGGGCCGCCGAAGTAGACGGCCGGCTTGGCGCGTTCCTGCGTCAGCGGGTGGAGCCGCCCGCCCGCGCCGCCGGCGAGGACGATGACCAACGACTCATCGAGCATCGAGGCCTCCTCGAGGTCACCGCGACCCGGCCGCCGGCAGACGCCTCGGCGAGAGGACCAACGAGCCGCCCGGGTGGAGCGGCCCGTGAACTGCCATCATAGCACGCGGATCCCGACGGCATCTGCCGACGAACCAGCGGGCTTTTGACACAACGGGTTGCACGCGACTATGATTCGACAGATTCGTCATATCGACGCAGACTGGGAGTAGAGTCGTCATGCCTACCCGTGTTCGGATGCTGGCCTTCGGAACCCTCGTCGCCGCATTGTCCGTCGTCGTTTCCGTCGCCTCGGCCCAGGACAAGAAGGCGCCGCCAAAGCCCGACAAGAATCAGTTGGCCGAGCAGGCCGCGGCCGTCAAGATGATGGACGACGTCATCGGCGGCCAGCCGGCGCCGACCGACTTCACGTTCACCTGGGTGAACCAGGTGATGAAGAGCCGGGACAACAAGATGTTCGTCCCCTTCATCCTCACCTTCGAGAAGGGCAAGCCTCTGCCCGTCAACGCGACCTACTACGTCCGCGTCGTCAACCGCGCCGCGCTCGACGACGCGGCGAAGAAGATGGCCGAGTACAAGGCCGCGGTCGAGAAGGCGGCCGCCAGGGTGAAGCTCGACCCCGAGAACCAGGAGTTCGCGGATGCCGAAGCCAAGCTGCGCGCCCAGGCCCCGAGGGTCGAGTACGCGTTCGAAGACATGAAGCTGGGCCAGAACTTCCCGCCCTCGGCCACCCGCTTCATGGGCGCCCTCGCGGTGCCCGCCGGCGACTACGACGTCTACGTGCTCCTCAAGGAACCGACGAAGGACAAGAAGACCCAGCCGAAGGCCGGGTTGCTGAAGGTGCCGATCACCGTGCCCAACTACTGGACCGACGAGTTGGCCACCAGCACGGTCTTCGTGACCAACCAGGCCGAACCGCTGAAGGCGGCGCCGACTCCCGAGGACCTGGCGCGTAACCCCTACATCTTCGGGACGATGAAGATCGTGCCGTCGCTGGAGTCGATGCCGAAGTTTGCCAAGAAGGACGAGCTGACGGTCGTGTTCTACATCTACAACGTCGGCATCGACGCGACGACCAACAAGCCGAACCTGTCTGTGGACTTCAACTTCTACCACAAGGAAAACGGCGCGGAGAAGTTCTTCAACCGGACGGACCCGCAGGTGCTGAACGACAAGACGCTCGGCCCGGCCTTCGATCTCAAGTTGGGCCACCAGCTGCTCGGCGGGCAGGCCGTCCCCCTGGCGAGCTTCCCCGAAGGGGACTATCGTCTGGAAATCAAGGTCACCGACAAGACGACGGGCAAGACGAAGACAGAGAACGCGACGTTCACGGTCGTTGCCGCGTAACGGACGGGCCGTCCGCGGTGCGGCCTGCCCGGACGCACACTCGAAGGGCCCGGGAGCGGTTCCGGGCCAAGGCCACTGTATGAACCGCCTCTATGCATTCGTCGGGTCGGCGGTGGTCGCCGGGCTGATCGGCTGGTCGCCGGCCGTGTCGGCGCAGCCTGCTCCTCGCCCGGTCAAGGACGGGCAGAGCGGGCGGATGGCGTCCACGCTCTCTGGCAGCATCGAAGGGACGGTCGTCGACGGGCGGGGCACGCCGCTCGCCGGGGTGATGGTGTCGGCACTCGGTTCGACGAGCGCCATCGCCGTCACCGATCAGCGTGGTGCGTTCGTCCTGCGCTCGTTGCCCACCGGCGCCTACATGGTGCGCGCCCACCTGTCCGGCTTCGCGCCGTCGAGACGTCAGCTGATCGAAGTCCGCTCGACGGCCACCGCGTGGTTCACGGTCACCCTGGAGAAGACGAGCCCGGCCGCCGCTGCCGCCGCCTCCGCCAAAACGGCGCCGATTCCGCCGCCCCCACCGCCCAAGATCCTCTCGGCCGGACTCGCGTCGACCACGGCGTTCGACCCGTTCCTGCTGGACCCGCTGGGCCTCGGGGACGAGAAACCCGACTCCGGCAACTCCGAGGATCGCACCGAGAAGGCCTGGCGGATTCGCCACCTGCCGCGCAGCGTCCTGAAGGACACCACGGACCGCGCGGCGGCCAAGGCGCCCGGCGACGGGAAGGCGGCCGACGGCAGCTCGGCGCCCAAGGGGTCGCCCATCGCGCGCGCCCTCGCGACGCCAGCCCGGGTGTTCGGCGACCTGCCGCTCACGGGCCAGGTCAACCTGATGACGTCGGGCTCGTTCGACTCCTCCCCGCGTGTCGGCGCGTCCGACGCGGTGCATGGTGCCGCGGACTTCGCCCTGGCCGGACCCGCCGGGGCCCTCGGCGACTGGTCGGCCCGCGTCCTGACGCAGGCGGACCTCGGCTCGTGGTTCCTGTCGGGGGCGTTCCGCAACCGCGCGCCCTCGCGCAATGCCTACGACATCGGGTTCTCGTACAGCTCGCAGCGCGTCGCCACCTCCACCACGGTCGACCGGCTTGGCCTCGAGCGCACGAGTTTCGCGGGTCGGGCGGCCGGATCGATCTACGGATCGGGCCAGCTGGTGCTCGCGCCCGGGCTGCTGCTCGACTACGGCGGCCGGTACTCCTACTACGACTACCTCGGCGGGTCAGGCCTGTTCAGTCCCCGCGTGATGGTGACGATCGTGCCGATCAAGAGCGTCCGCATCCGCGCCGGGGTATCGCGGCGCATGCTGGCGCCCGGGGCCGAGGAGTTCCTCGAGCCGCTGACACCGGGCCTCTGGATTCCGCCCGAGCACACGTTCGTCGGCTTCTCGCCCATGGTGTCCGAGCGGACGAATCAGTGGGACGTGGCGCTCGAGCACGACCTCGCCCGGGGGCTGGTCGTTGCCGTGCGCTCGTTCTACCAGGACACGGCGAACCAGCAGATTGCGTTCTTCACGGTGCCCGCCGGCCAGCAGCGCCACTACGCGATCGGGAACGCGGGCGACGTGGTGGCGCGCGGGTGGAGCGTCGGGGTCAGCCATCACCTACTCTCGCGGTTCCGGGGGACGGTGGCCTACGAGGTCACCGACGCGCAGTGGCTGTCGACGCCCGTGCCGACGCCGGCGCTCTTGCTGCTCGGCTTCACCGCGCGCCCGCAGCGCGAGCGCCTGCACGACGTCACGACCTCGCTCGAAACCGACGTGCCCTTGACGTCGACGCACGTCTACTTCGCCTACCGTCTCAACACGGACTTCGCGACGCGCGAGGAGGACGGTTTGGGGTCGGCCCTCGATTCCCGCTTCGACCTCCAGGTCACCCAGCGGCTGCCCTTCCTCGACTTCACCTCGGCCCGTTGGCAGGTGCTGGTCGCTGTGAAGAACATGTTCCGCGACACCGCCCGCGACAGCTCGGTCTACGACGAACTGCTGGTCGTCAAGCCCCCGACGCGGGTGCTGGGCGGATTCGTCGTCAAGTTCTGACGTGGCCGTCGGCCGGCGACGGCAGGCCCTGGAGGCGCAGAACCCTCGCGTTCCGTCCAGCCCGGAGTCTATAACCCCGTCGCTCGAAGGTGATACGATATTTTGGATGGACACTCCATTCCTTTGGAATAGGGCGGGGCATCTGTGTGCCAATGAGCAGTAAATGCCTGATTCTGGTAGGTTTGCGGATATCTGACGGGTCGAGAACCGTGGTATGCCGCTTGCTACCTCGACAGCTTGCGCCTCGACGCTCCCAGAACCGGTGATGATCAAGCACGCCATGGCAGCCGCCCAGCCCGGATTCCGGTGGCGCTGGCCCGGGTGGCCAGTGGTCCTTCCGACCGTTCTGACGGTCGCCGTCGTTGCCGTCCTCCTCGTCCTCGGCCTGGCCAACATCGCGATTCGCATCACCTGGCACGAGGCTGACGACGGCGTCCTCTGGGTGAGCCGGCTCGAGGGCGTCACCGCGTTCGACGTGGCGCCCGGGACGCCGGCCTCGCGCGTCGGCATCAAGCCTGGCGACCTGCTCGAAGCGATCGATGGCCAATTCGTCGAGCGGCCCGGCGACGTGGCCGATCTGCTGCACAAGGCGAAGGAAGGGCAGCCGGTCAACTACCGGGTGCTCCGCCTCGGGACGTCGGAGGCGTTCGATTTCCGGCTCGCCTCGGCTCCGAAGGGCAATACCAGGCTCTACTACGTGCTCGCGCCGGTCGGCCTGTTCACGCTGCTGGTGGGCGCGGCGGTGCGGCTGCGAAGACCGACCCACCCGGCCACGCTGCACTTCCTCTGGCTGTCGGGGGCGTTCTTCGGCTGGGCGGTGTTCTCGTTCAGCGGCCGCCTCGATCGGCTCGATTGGATCTTCTACTGGTCGGATGCGGTGGCGGTGCTCCTGCTGCCGCCGCTGCTGCTGCACTTCACGCTCTTCTTCCCGGAGCGGCCGCGGGCGTGGGCGAGGACGCCGATGGGCAGCCGGCTCTGGCCCGCCGTGTACCTGCCGGCGCTGCTGCTCGGCACGACCCGCGTGCTGGCGATCGCGCGTGCCGCCCGGAACGAGGAGTTCTACATCAACGGCGTGGTGCAGACGCTCGACCGGTTCGAGCCGCTGTACCTCTCCATCTACATGGCCGGAGCGCTGGCGGTCATCGTGCAGGCGTTCGGCCAGGTGCGCACGGTGACGGCGCGCCGGCAGCTGCGGTGGATCGCGTGGGGCACGGCGCTCGGGGGCCTGCCGTTCGCGTTCGGCTATGCCCTCCCGTACGCGCTCGGGATTCCGCCTTCGCTGCCGATGGATCTGTCGGCCATTCCGCTCAGCCTGATCCCGCTGACTTTTGCCAGCGCCATCGTGCGGTACCGCCTCGCCGATGTCGAGGTCATCGTCAAGCGGACGATGGTGTGGGCCGCGGCACTGGCGGCGATCGCGGCGATCTACGCGGTGCTGCTGCGCGTGGCCGGGGGGATCTTCCTGGCGGATTCGCGCCAGTACAACTCGGTGATTGCGATGCTGGCCACGATTGTCGTGGTGCTGGTCGCGCGGCCGCTGAAGAACGCGATCCAGGCGACGTTCGACCGGGCGTTCTACCGCGACCGATACGACTACCGCCGCGCGCTCGTCGGCTTTGCCCGCGATCTCAGCTCGGACCTGGACCTGTACCGCCTCAGCGAGCGGATCGTGACGCGCGTCACCGAGACGCTGCTGGTGGACCGGATGGCCCTGCTGCTCGCCGAGGAGCGGACGGGCGAATTCGCCGCCATCCGTTCGGCGGGCCTGTCGGGCGACGCGGCGACGCTCGCGCGGACCTCGGCGCTCGGCGCACGGTTGTCGGCGGGCTTGGCCGTGGCCCTCGACGATCCCGCGACGGCGCGCGGAATCCCGCCCGACGAACTCGACCCGTGGCGCGAGCGCGAGCTGTACTACTTCATCCCCTGCGTCTCGAAGGAGACCACGATCGCGGTCATCGCCCTCGGGCGCAAGCCGCACGCCGAGCCGCTCAACTCCGAGGACCTCGCGCTGCTGGCGGCGGTCGCCGGCCAGGCGGCGACCGCACTGGAGAACGGCCGTCTCTACCGGCAGCTGCACTTGAAGGCGGAGGAACTCGGGCGGATGCGCGAGTTCAACGAGAGCATCCTCGAGTCGCTCGACGCCGGTCTTGCCGTGGTGGACACGGCCGACCGGGTGATCCGCTGGAACCGGTCGCTCGAGCTGCTGCACGGCGCGACGCGGGCCGAGGCGGTCGGCAGGACGCTCGTCGAGCTGTTCGGTCCGTCGTTCGTGGACGCGGTGAACGCCGCGCGCGATCACTCGCCGCAGGGCGGGACGTTCTACCGCCTGTCGCTGACGATGCGCGAGGGCGAGCGCCGCGCGCTCGTGAACGTCACGACGGTGCCCCTCCAGTCGATCTCGGGCCACGGCGGCGGAGACGCCGGCACCGTCGTCATCGTGGACGACGTGACCGAGCGCGCGCAGCTCGAGGAGCAGCTGCAGATCTCGGACAAGATGGCGTCGATCGGTCTTCTGGCGGCCGGCGTGGCGCACGAGGTGAACACGCCGCTCACCGGGATCTCGAGCTTCACGCAGATGCTGCTCGACGGCGCGGATCCGGACGACCCGCGCACGCGCCTCCTCGAGAAGATCGAGCGCCAGACGTTCCGGGCGGCGAAGATCGTCAACGGCCTCCTGAACCTCTCTCGCCCGGCGACGGTGACGCCCGAGCGGGCGCCCGTGGACCTCAACGTCGTCGTCAACGACGTGCTGTCGCTGCTGGAGTACCAGTTCAAGGTGGGGCGGATCCAGGTGCGGCGCGAGATGCCGGTGCCCGGGCCGATGGTGATGGGGATCGAGTTCAAGCTGCAGCAGGTGTTCCTCAACCTGTTCCTCAACGCCCGGGACGCCATGCCGAAGGGCGGCTGGCTGTCGATCGCCACGCGGCTGGCGGGCGGCCAGGCGCTCGTCGAGGTGGGCGACACCGGCGGCGGGATTCCCAGCGAGTGCCTGGCGCGGATCTACGACCCGTTCTTCACCACCAAGACCATGGGCCAGGGCACCGGGCTCGGGCTGTCGATTACCTACGGCATCGTGCGGGAGCACGACGGGGCGATCGCCTGCGACAGCGAGGTGGGCGTCGGCACGCGCTTCACGCTGTCGTTCCCCGCCGCCGGGGCGGCCTCCGCTCCACGGTCGGACAGGGCGGTGTGAGCGCGGTTCCCGGCGCGGAACGGGGAGCCGGTTCAGGATTCCTGGCGCGATTCTATGCCTCGTAACGGAACAGTTCTCGTCGTCGACGACGAAGACATCATGCGCGAGATTCTCGAGACGCTCCTCTCTCGCGAGGGGTACGAGGTGCGCCTGGCGTCGGACGGCGCGGAGGGGCTGGAGATCGCGCGTTCGATGCCGGTGGATGCCGCGATCGTCGACGTGATGATGCCCGGGATGGACGGGCTGGCCGTTCTCGACGAGCTGAAGAAGATCGACGAGGACATCGCGGTCGTCATGATCACGGCGTTCGCCTCGCTCGAGACGGCGATTTCCGCGATGAAGCGCGGGGCGTTCGACTACATCACCAAGCCGTTCAAGAACGACGAGGTGGTGGGCGTCCTCAGGAACGCGGTGGAGCGCGGCCAGCTGGTGGCCGAGAACAAGGCGCTCAAGCAGAACCTCCAGGAGCGCTACAGCCGGTTCGGCAACATCATCGGGCGCAGCCAGCGGATGCGGCAGGTGTTCGACCTGATCATCCAGGCCGCGCCGAGCCGTTCCACGATCCTGATCGGCGGCGAGAGCGGCACCGGCAAGGAGCTGGTGGCGCGCGCGATCCATTCGACGTCGCCGCGCGCGACGCGGGCGTTCGTGACCGTGAACTCGGGCAACCTGCCGCCGGACCTGCTCGAATCGAACCTGTTCGGCCACGTGAAGGGGGCGTTCACCGGGGCGGTCTACCCGAAGAAGGGCCTCTTCGAGATGGCCGACAAGGGCAGCATCTTCTTCGACGAGATCGGCAACATCCCGCTCGAGACGCAGCCCAAGCTGCTCCGCGTGATGCAGGAGCGCGAGTTCATGCGCCTGGGCGGCGTCGAGAACATCAAGGTGGACGTCCGCATCATTGCCGCGACCAACGTGGACCTGCGGCAGATGATGGAAGAGCAGCGGTTCCGCGAGGATCTCTACTACCGCCTGCACGTCATCACCGTGCAGCTGCCGCCGCTCCGGGAGCGGAAGGAGGACATTCCGCCGCTCGTGCAGCACTTCCTCCACAAGTACGGCGCCGAGAACGAGAAGGCCGACCTGGAAATCACGCCCACGGCCCTGGACATGCTGGTGGAGTACGACTGGCCGGGCAACGTGCGCGAGCTCGAGAACGTGATCGAGCGGGCCGTCGTGCTCTCGACCAACCCGACGATCGGGCCCGACCTGGTGCCCGACCAGGTGAGGAACCGCCCGGTCTTCAAGATGCCGCAGTTCACGCTGCCCGCCGAGGGGATCCGGTTCAACGACGTGACGGCCGATTTCGAGAAGCGGCTGATCGAGTCGACGCTCGAGGTGGCAGGCGGCGTGCAGAAACGGGCCGCGGAACTCCTGCACCTGAAGCCGACGACGCTCAACGAGATGATCAAGCGCCACGACATCCGCACGCGCCGGCGCAAGGGCGAGGGCGAGGAGGCGGCGGAGGAGAACGGGCAGAACGGCGGCTAGCGGCCGGTATCCTTCAACGTGCCGAACATCCTCTCGTACTTGGACAGGATGACGTCCCACCGGTAGTGCTTCCGTACGTACTCGCGGCCGTTGCGGCCGAGCGCGGCCCGCAGCCGCTCGTCGCGGACGAGCGTGTTGAGGCACTCCACGAACTCGTCGCGGTCGGCGTAGAACAGGCCGGCGTTGCTCGTCAGGCAGTGGTCCACCAGCACCTCGCTGCGGGCGTTGGCGAGCACCGGCGTGCCGACCGAGAACGCCTCGAGCGCCAGCAGCGAGAGGCTTTCGAACGGCGACGGCACGACGACGACCGTGGCGGCTTCGAGGGCCTGGCCGCGCTCGAGGTCCGAGAGCAGCCCGGCGAACTTGATGAACGGCTCCTCGGGCAGCGGCATCAGCTTCACGCCCATCAGCACCAGGGAGGCGTCGCCGCCCTCGCCGGCGTAGGTGCTGAAGTACTCGACCAGTTCCTCGCAGCCCTTGCCCTTCTCGATGCGCCCGCCGAAAAGGACGAACGGCCCGTGCAGCCGGTGGCGGCGGCGGAACATCGCGCCCCGCGAGGTGAGAGGCGACCGGAACCGGTGCCGTTCGCCCTCGGTGTCCTCGGTGGCGTCGGCCGCGCCCTGCCCGTGCCGCGGATAGGCCTGGTGCTGGGGCAGGTCCACGCCGCAGCCCACCGTCTCCTCGGTCGCCGCGCCGATCGCGAAGCGCGAGCGCAGGAAGCGGCGCTCCGCCTCGGTGTTGTAGGCGATGGCGGCCGGCAGCGAGAAGACCTCGTCGTAGATGGAGAGGTGGATCGCCGGCTCGTCGTGCGCGGTCGGCACGAGGATGCTCTTCGACGGCGCGACCTTCAGGCCGAGCACGGTCGGCGCGTAGAGGTAGGTGAAGAAGATCAGCGCGTCGTAGGAGCCGTGGTGGTGCTCGAGGTACTCGAGGAGCGCGGGGCACCAGGGCCCTTGCTGCTGCAGCCACTCCATCTCGTCCGCCCGCGTGTGCGGCGTGCCGAAGATCCAGTCGGAGCAGCGGTTGAACGCGTTGATGTCGCGCGTGCGCGCGTTGGCGAACCGGCGGACGGTGACGCCGCGGATGCGGTCGGACGCCTCGGGGTACTCGTTCTGCCACGTGATGTAGTCGCGCGCGCAGGTCGTGAGCACCTCGACCTGGTGCCGCTGCGCGAGGCGCTCCGCGATCAGGCGGCAGTGGTACTCGGATCCCCCGAGGATCTCGGTCCCGTAGCGCTGGACGATGAACGCAATCTTCACGTTGCTGCCTCAATGCAGTGGCGAGTGGCTCGTGGGCACTAGCCACTAGCCACTAGCCACCAGCTCCCAGCCACTAGCCACTGACTCTTGCCACGACCTCCCGCAGCCCCTGCTCCACCCGCCCGTCGCCGAAGTCCGAGAGCCGCCGCCGCTGTCCCTCGATCACGCGTCGCCGGACGTCCTCGTCGAACGTCAGCACCCCGAGCAGCTCGGCCGCGTGCTCCAGGTCCTTCGGAAAGAACTGCACGCCGGCGCCGCCCAGCGTGTCGGGGACTGCCGCCGCCGCCAAGGCGAGCACCGGCACGTCCGCCGCCATCGCCTCGAGCAGGGGGACGCAGAAGCCCTCGTGTTCGCTCAGCGAGACGTAGACCCGCGCCATCCGAAAGTACGCCGCGAGGTCCTCGTCGGGCACCGGGCCGGTGAACACGAACCGGTCCGGGGGGATGTCGTACTCGGCCAGCAGCGCGCGGACCGCCGCATAGTAGCGCGGGACGCCGTCGTGGCGCCCGACGAAGATGAAGCGGTAGTCGACGTTCACGTAGCGCTTGTACTGCTCGGCCAGCCGGACATAGTCCTCGATCTTCTTGTTCGGGACGATGCGCCCGACGAACAGGAAGTTGTCGAGGCCGTCGTCCAGAATCTCCTCGAGCGCCGGGCGCCGCGGCGCCGTCGTGATGCGATCCGTGTCGATCGCGATCGGCATGACGCCGGTCGGCGCGAACCCCAGCTGCTCGAGCTCCACCCGGTTGTACTCCGAGTCGCCCAGCGCGAGGTCCACGCGGCCGACGAGCGTCGCGAGGTCCTGCCGGCCGAGCCTGGCCAGGCGGAACAGGTTGAGGTCGTACCGCGCGAAGAAGTGCGCCGGCGTGATGTTGTGGTACTGCAGGACGCGCCCGCGCGGCAGGCCGGCGAACTCCGGCGTCATCGGGGACGGCAGCGCGAAGTGGAAGATCGTGACGTCGCCGCCGCGCGCCTCGGGATGACGGAACGGTCGGACGACGTCGCGGAGGTCGTCGTCGATCGTCATCGCGTAGAGGTGCGAGTCGAACCCCATCGCACGCAGCAGCGCCTCGACGCGCCGCGCGCTGTCGCCGATCGCGTCGCCGCGGTGGGCCGCCGGCACCCACTGGTTGACGGTCAGCGCCATCAGACGATCCTCGACGGCGCCTTGGGGAGCGCCCCGTAGAGGCTGGGCCTGAGCTCGCTCAGCTCTTCGAACCGCTCGAGTGCCGCCACCTGGTCCCAGAAGTCGTCGGCCACCGCGCGCCGGGTTTCGTCGGGCGACGAGGCGACGTGCTCGACGAACCCGAGCAGCGCCTGGCGGAAGTCCCGCCCGAGCAGCCGCGCGAACGCGGCGTCCTGGCCTTCGACAATCCGCTCCCGCAGCCGGCGATCGGTCGCGATCCGGTCCACGAGCCCCGCCACCTGGCACGGGTCCCGGCTGTCGTACAACACCCCCGCACCATCCATCGTCGCGGGCACGGCCGTCGCCGCGTAGGCGAGCACCGGGATGCCCTCGCGGAACGCCTCGACCAGCGGGACGCAGAAGCCCTCGTGTTCGCTGGCGCACAGGAAGATGTCGGCCACCTCGTAGCAGGCGGCCAGTTCGGCGTTCGTCACGTGGCCGAAGAACCGCACGTCGGTGGCCCCCAGCCGCGCCACCAAGTCGGTCAGCATGCCGTGGTAGCGGTCGAATCCCGAGTAGCTGCCGACGAGCAGCAGGCGCGAGCGCGGGTTGAACAGGCGCTGGTACGCGGCGAAGTAGCGGATGACGTTGTCGATGCGTTTGTTCGGCGTGATCCGGCCCACGAAGAGGACGTTGGTCATCTCGTCGTCGAACTCGTCGGTGATGCGCCGGTCGGGCGGCGCGTCGAGATGCGAGAAGTCGGGCACGACCGACAGGACCCCGGTGCGCGGGAAGCCCATGGCCTCGAGTTCCCGCCGGTTGAACTCGGAGTCGCCGAGCGCGAGGTCGCACCGCTGCGCGTACGCCGAGAGTTCGCGTCGCCCCTGGTAGCACTGGCGCACGAGCAGTGGGTGCACGTTCACGAAGTACTCGGGCGGCGTGATGTTGTGGTAGACCAGGACCATGCGATCGGGGAGGGCGAAGGCGATGCGGGAGGCCCTCGACCCGATCGAGAAGTGGTGGAGCAGGATGTTGTCCGGCGAGCTGAACGACGCCAGGTCGCGATAGTCGTGCGTCAGGTGCTCGAGGCGCGGGTCCACGGTGTCGACGAAGATCTCCGACTCGTAGCCCGCCTCGCGCAGGACGCGGCGCATGCCAAGCACCTCGTGCCCGATCGCATCGCCGTAGCCGAGCGTGGCCAGCACCTGGTGTACGTGAGGCTTCATGATCGTCGTGACGGACCCTTGGGAATCGCCTCCAGGACGTATTCGGCCGGCGGAACCACCGGCTGCCGCCTGCGCCACCAGCCCGGCAGGGGGGTGGCGAGGGGCCCGCCCGGCGCCGCCTTCTCGCGCGAGAGGCGGTCGAACAGGTCGAGGTACTGCTTCTCGACGATCGGCCACGCATAGTGAGACCGGAAGTAGGCGCAGCCGTTCCGCCCGAGCGCCCGTCCGTTCTCGGGGTACCGGCCGAACCACCACAGCCCCTCCGCGAACTCGTCCCAATTCTCGTAGAACAGCCCGGCGTTGCTGCGAAGGCACTGGCCCTTCAGCACGTCGCACCTCGCGTTGGCGAGCACCGGGACGCCGAGCGCCCAGGCTTCCAGTGCGACGATCGAGAGGCTCTCGTAGTAGGACGGCATGATCAACACGCTCGAGGCCGCGATCCCGTCGAACTTGTCCTGCTCGGCCACGAAGCCGAGGTGCCGAATCCTCGGGTCGTCCGGGATCGGCAGGATCGACTCCCCGCACAGGACGAGCGGCATCGGCTCGCTCTCCCGCTTCAGATAGCGCTGGTAGAAGCGGAAGAGTTCGTCGCACCCCTTGTTCTGGTCGATCCGGCCGACGTAGATCGCAAAAGGCCCTTCGATTCCGTACTTCTGACGGAAGCGCTCCGGCTCCACGCGCGATGGGACCTCCGACCCGCTTCCCGCCACGATCGACGCAACCGCCTGGTTGCCGGACGCGGCCGACACGAGGTCCCGCTCCTCCGGCGTCAGGTAGACGAGCCCGCGGACGCCCGAGAGCAGCGGTTTGAAAATCGACACGCCAATCGCCGGCTCCCGCTCGGCCGTCGGCACGAGCACCGCCTTGTCGGCCACCGCGCGCGCCCCGTAGTAGGCCTGGTAGTAGCGGAAGCTCCAGAACAGGAAGAAGTCGAACGCCGATCGGTTGGCGCGGATGTGATTCACCAGCGCCGGACTCGTCGGGCCTTCCGCGTCCAGCCACTGCAGTTCGTCCGCCACGGAGTGCGTGCGCTGGAACACCGCGGCCGACAGGCGGCCGAAGCGCTCCTCGCTGCGCGGGTGGCGGACCGGAAAGCGACGGACCGCCAGGCCGTTGACTTCGTCGCGGCCGGCCGGCAGTTCGTTCCGCCACGTCACGTAGTCGCGCGCGCAGGAGGTCAGCACCTCCACCTCGGCGTGCTTCGCCAGGTGCTCGGCCACGTGGCGGGCGTGCAGTTCGGCGCCGCCCGCGATGGCGTTCCCGTAGCGCTGGACGACGACCGCGAGCTTCACTGGTCTTCGTGACCGGTGGAGGGCTGGCCGTCGGACCCCTGCGGCCGGGTCTTGGTCTCGGCCGCGGCCTCGGTCCGGGCCCCGGTGCCGGGCGTGCCCGCGCCTTTGTCTTCCGGCCCGGTCGATCCAACCTCCGTGTCGGATTCGCCCGTTTCCTGTGCGGGGCCCGCCGAATCCTCCCCGCCAGGCCGGCCCGCGCCGCTTCTCCGCCCGCGCCGCCGCCGGCGTCGCCGGCGCGCGTCGCCGGCGGCTTCACCCTCTCGGCCGGGCGCCGCCGCCCCCGCCGGACCTTGACCGGCCTGCGCCTGGCTCGGCGCGGCGGCAGCCTGCTGAGGCTGCCCCTGGGGGCCGCGTTCCCGCTGCTGCGGTGGCTGGCGGGGCTGACGCGGCGCCGGCGACTCGTCGCCCTGCTCCTCGATCCTCGCCTGCACGATCCCCTCGAGCGCGCGCGCGCGCCGCTCCGCGAAGTCGTAGCGGCTCGACAGCGATTCCACGCGCATCTTCAGGTTCTTCACCTCGATGCCCAGCCGTGTCAGCTCGAGGACCAGGTTGTGCAGCAGTTCGAAGGCCTGGCCGAACTGCGCCTGCTTCGTGTTGATCCGCGACTGCAGGTGCAGGACGGCGATGAGCCGGTCGAGGTTGACGAACAGCTTGAGGAACGGCCGGAACAGGCGGCGGATCCACCGGAGCGGCGCCCGGTGGGACTCGAACAGGGTCGAGTCCCCGAACTCGTAGTTCTCGAACTCGGAGGTGCCGCGCTCCTGGAACTGCTTGAGCAGCCCGAAGTTCACCAGGTGCGGGTTGAGGAACGTCTCCAGCTTCACCGAGGCCAGCTCGCGGATCTGTTCCTCGGTGTAGTCCACGCCGCGCTTCTCGCGGATGCGGGCGCGGATCTGCTCCATGATCTGCTCCACGTTCACCGAGTCGGATCGGATGTTGAAGTCGGCCATCAGTTCTCGAATCCGCGATTCGTGCCAGTTGTCGATTGCCGGCGACGCACGTGAAACGCCGGCCGTGTCAGGACGCGTTGCCGAAAAGGGCGGCCACCTGCGCGGGCCCGTAGACGATGAGGACGACGGCCGCCGCCCACAGGGCGACGCAGATCAGCAGCGGCCGGTCGTTGAGCAGCATCTCGGCCGGGCTCCCCCCGCCCTCCTTCTGGTGCACCAGATAGAGATAGCGGAAGATGCCGTAGAGGGGGAACGGGATGGTCAGCGCCAGGGACTCGGTGTCGAAATTCTGAACCGTCTCGGGGCTGATCGTGTAGAAGATGTACGCGATCAGCGTCGAGGCCGTCACCACGCCGATCATCTGGTCGAGCAGGTACGGGCTGTACTCGCCGAGGATTCGCCGGTGGTCGGTGGCGCCGGCCGCCAGCAGCGTCAGTTCGTGCCGCCGCTTGCTCAGCGCGAGGAACAGCGCCAGCAGCACGGTGCACACCAGCAGCCAGTGGCTGATCGCCACGTCGATCGCGACGGCGCCCGACACCGCCCGCAGCACGAACCCGACGGCAATCGTCAGCACGTCGATGATGACGATGTGCTTGAGGCGCGCGGAGTAGCCGGCGTTGAGCACCACGTAGAGCAGCGCGACGACCGCGAACGCCGGGCGCAGCAGGTACGCGCAGACGAGGCCGCCGGCGCCCAGCACGACGGCCGCCGCGACGGCGAGGCCGGGGGAAAGCTGCCCCGACGCGATCGGCCGGCGCGACTTGAGCGGATGCCGGCGGTCGGCCTCGCGATCGGCGACGTCGTTCAGGAGGTAGACCACCCCCGAGAGGGCGCAGAAGATGGCAAAGGCGGCGAAGGTCACCGCCAGCGCCCTCGGCTCGAACAGCTGCTTGCCGAACAGCAGGCCGGCGAAGACCACCAGGTTCTTGGTCCACTGGCCGGGTCGAAGCGAGACGACCAGGCTGGCAAGCGGGGATCGAGCCGGGGCGCCTCCGGTGGCAGAGGCGTCCCGGGTCACGGCTTCCACGTGGGACAGGCGCGCCATGCAAGCGCGGGATGATGAAGGTTAGACACCCGTCGAGCTGAAGCTCTTGATCGCCTCATCCTCGGTGTCGAACGTCTCGAAAATCGTCAACAGCTTGGTGATCGCCAGCAGGTCCTGGATCCGCTTCGTCAGCGACAGCAGCTTCAGCACGCCGCCCTGGCGGCTGACCGTGGTATAGGTGCGGACGATCTCGCCGAGCCCGGCGCTGTCGATATACGGCACGTCGGCCAGGTTCAGCACCAGCCTCTTCTGGCCTTGCGAGATCAGGCTGTTCACCTTGTCCCGCAACAGTTCGTCCCCCTCACCGAGGGTCATCTTCCCGTTGAGGTCGATGATGGTGACATCTCCAACCGACCGCTGATGGATCTGCATGCCGCCAACTCCTCCCGTTTCACGGCTCTCGACGGATCGCCAGGCTGGCAATCTGCGCCCGGCCGTCCCGACGCGCCTCATAGTATCGTAGCGCCAAAAACAGCGTCAACCAACCGCCGCACGTAACAAAAAGAAAAGGGGCCGCACGTTCGACGCACGGCCCCCTGGTCTTCCGATGCGAATTCCCTACACGCCGGCTCCGCCGGCGCCCGCGAACTTCCTCTGCTGGAAACACTCGCGGCAGTAGACCGGGCGACCCTGGGTGGGCTTGAACGGAACCGTGGTCACCTTTCCACATTCCGAACAGGTCGTTTGAGTCTCGACTCGCTCCCGGGCTGGAGCGGCCCCCGCCGGCCGACTGGCCCGCTTCGTCTTGCACGATTTGCACCGCTTGGGTTCGTTCTTGAAGTTCTTGTCGGCGAAGAACAACTGCTCGCCCGCCGTCCAGATGAACTCCGTCCCGCAATCCACGCAGTGCAGGGTCTTGTCCTGGAATTCCATCGGTGGATCCCCCGTTCTCGCTTACTCCATCTCGCGCCGGAGCTTCTTGCGGCTCCGCTTCCGCGCCAGCGCCTGCTTCGCACGGCGCTTGTCCCCAGGCTTCAAATAGAAGGAGTGCTTCTTGATATCCTTGATGATATCTTCCTGCTGGACCTTCCGCTTGAAACGCCGAAGGGCGCTCTCGACCGATTCGCCTTCCTGAACTTTGACTTCAGCCACGCCCTCGAACACCCCCTTACCGGCCCGGCTGGCACGTATCATCCGTATGTGACGGAATATGCTAGGCTATCACAGGTAAAGGCGGATTCTAGGCATAAAGATGACGTGCCGTCAACCGGGCACGCGTGTGTGACGGCGCCGGTCGGCCCACTCCCATGAGACTCCTGGTCATCGGTTCGGGCGCCCGCGAGCACGCCTTGGCGTGGCGCCTCGCCCGCGACGCGGGCACCACCCAGCTCACCTGCGCCCCCGGCAACGCGGGGATCGCCGACCTCGCGCGCGTCGTCCCCCTCGATGCGGCCGACCCCGAGGCCGTTCTCGCTCTCGCCGAGGCCGAGGCCGCCGACCTGACCATCGTCGGGCCCGAACTCCCCCTCACCCGAGGCGTGGCCGACCTGTTCGCCGCCCGCGGCCGCCTGCTCCTCGGGCCCTCCCGCCGGGCCGCCGAACTCGAGTCCAGCAAGGCGTTTGCGAAGGACTTCATGGCGCGGCGCGGCGTGCCCACCGCCCGCTACCAGATTTGCGAGTCGCCCGAGATCGCGCTGGCCGTCCTCGCCACCCGCCAGTTCGGCTACCCGGTCGTCATCAAGGCGGACGGCTTGGCGGCAGGGAAGGGCGTCGTCATCGCTGCCGACCAACTGAACGCCAGCCTCGCGATCCGGGGGATGATGGTCGAGCGCCGCTTCGGCGACGCGGGCGCCCGCATCGTCATCGAGGAGTTCATGGAGGGGCAGGAGGCGTCCGTGTTCGCGCTCACCGACGGCCGCCGCGCCGTGCTGCTGCCCACGGCGCAGGACCACAAGCGCGCCTTCGACGGCGATGCCGGCCCCAACACCGGCGGCATGGGGGCCTTCGCGCCCAGCCCCCTGGTCGACGACGACATGCTCGAAACCATCCGCGACACGATCATCCTGCCCGTGATCGAGGGGCTGCGCGAGGAAGGGCGGGAGTTTCGCGGCTTCCTCTACGCCGGCCTGATGCTCACGGCACAGGGTCCGAAGGTCGTCGAGTTCAACGTGCGGATGGGAGACCCCGAGGCGCAGGTGGTCCTGCCGATGATCGACGGCGAGCTGGGACCGCTCCTGCGCGACGCGGCGGCCGGGCGGCTGGGGCAGGAGACGTGCCGAGCGCGCGACTGGCCGCGGGTGGGCGTCGTCGTCGCCTCGAAGGGGTATCCGGAGAAGTACGAGGCCGGCAAGGTCGTCCATGGGTTGGGCGCCGCCGCCGAGGTGCCGGGCGTCCTGGTGTTCCACGCCGCCACGGCCCGCCGGGGCGGCGATGTGGTCACGACGGGCGGCCGCGTGCTCACCGTCGTCGGCGAAGGACGGGACTTCCGCCAGGCCATGTCGCGAGCCTACGAGGGCGCCCAGCGGATCTCCTTCGAGGGCGCCTTCATGCGGAAGGACATCGGCCAGAAGGCGGTCGCCTGTACTGGCTCGTGAAATCGCGCCGCGTGCCGTCGCGCCCGCCGGGTCCGGATTCAGGAGTCGGGACCCTGGATTCGGTGGGACAGACCGACTCCTGACTCCCGGCTCCCGAATCCTGAGAGTATGTCCACCATCTCCGTCCTCATCCTGATGGGCTCCGATTCCGACGCGCCGGTCATGCAGGCGGCGGTCGACCAGCTGAAGGCCTTCGGCATCCCGTGCGCGATGACCGTGGCGTCGGCCCACCGCTCGCCGGCCCGCGTCAGGCGCCTGGTCGAGGAAGCCCCCGGCCGCGGCGTGAAGGTGTTCATCGTCGGCGCGGGCGCCGCCGCACACCTGGCCGGCGTGGTCGCCGCGCACTCGACGTGCCCGGTCATCGGCGTCCCGATCGACTCGTCCGCGCTCAAGGGACTCGACGCGCTGCTTTCCACGGTCCAGATGCCTCCGGGCGTTCCCGTCGCGACCGTATCGATAGGCAAGCCCGGCGCGACCAACGCCGCCGTCCTGGCGGCCCAGATACTCGCAGTCGGCGACGCCGCCTTGGCCGAACGCCTGGTCCGCTACAAGGCCGAGCTGGCAGAGAAGGTGGAGCGGGCGGCCCAGAAACTGGTCTCTCAATAGGATTCAGGAGTCAGGATTCAGGAGTCAGTGGCGGACCCGAATCCTGAATCCCGAATCCCGAATCCTGTGATGCAGTTCTCCGTCCTGACCTTCGGCTGCCGGGCGAACCAGGCGGATTCCTGCGTCCTCGAGCGGCAGTTGCGGGCTGATGGCGGCGTGCCGGTGGAGTTCCGGGCGGCCGACCTCGTCGTGGTCAACACCTGCACTGTGACCGCGGCCGCCGACCAGGCGGGGCGGGCGGCCATCCGGCGGATTGCCCGCCTCAACCCTTCCGCGCGGATCGTCGCCACCGGATGCTACGCCACACGGAGACCCGGCGAACTCTCGCAGCTTCCGGGCGTGGCCGAGGTCTTCCCCAATTCGGCGAAGTCCGCCATCAGGTCCTCGGTGCCCCAGGAGGCCAGCCCTCCGGTTGCGCACTCGCCAAGCTCTTCAGCTCAGCGGTCGCTCGCCTCACCAGCTGCGCAGTCGCCCGATCCCGCCGTCGCCAGCTTCTTCCTGTCTCCCGGCAGCCGAGGCCGCACGGCCTATCCGCTCAAGGTCCAGACCGGCTGCGACGAGCGCTGCGCCTACTGCATCGTCCCCAGGACGCGCGGAGCCGGCACCAGCCGGCCGCTGGACGAGGCGCTGAGGGAGATGCGCGAGGCGGCGGACGCCGGCTTCAAGGAGGTTTGGGTGAGCGGCGTGCACCTGGGTTCGTACGGGCGCGACCTGCGGCCGGCGACGTCCCTCCTCGACCTGCTGGCCGCGATGGAGGCGGCGGCCCACGGTACGGACCTGACGTTCCGACTGAGTTCGCTCGAGCCGATGGACTGCAGCGACGAGATCATCGACTGCCTTGCCGGGTCGCACCGGCTTCTTCCACACGTCCACCTGCCGCTTCAACACGCCAGCGACAGGTTGCTGACCGCGATGCGGCGTCCGTACGTGCGAGGTCGCTTCGACGCGGCGGTCGAAGCGGTTCGCCGGCGTCTGCCCGACGCCGCGATCGGCGCCGACCTCATCGCCGGCTTCCCCGGCGAAACCGAGCGCGACTTCGAGGAGCAGGCCGAGTACCTTCGCTCGTCTGCGCTCACCCACGTTCACGTCTTTCCCTACTCGGACCGTCCGGGTACCGAGGCCTCCCGGATGTCGTCCAAGGTGCCGGGCGTCGAGATCCGCCGCCGCGCGGCCGCGCTGCGCGAAATCGCCGACACGTTGAGCGGCACGTTCGTCCGACGCCAGCTCGGGCGCGAGCGCGACGCGCTCACGCTCGACAACGGGACGGTGGCGCTGACGGACAATTACCTGAAGGTGCGGATCGGGCCGGGCAGGCCGCGGAACGTGCGGGTTCGCGTGCGAGTGACATCCACGAAGCCGCTGGCCGGCGAGGTGGTGCAGTGACGACGCTGGCCCTGCTCGGCACGACGCTGGGCTTCGCCTTCACGGCCGGCCTGAACCTCTACGCGACGACGCTGGTGATCGGCCTCGCCATCCGCCTCGGCTGGATGGCGCCGCCACCCGCGCTCGCGGGACTCGCCGTGCTGGCCAACCCGCTCGTTCTCTCGGTGTCGGCCGTGATGTATCTCGTCGAGTTCCTTGCCGACAAGATCCCCGCGGTCGATCACGGTTGGGACACCATCCATACCGTCGTCCGGCCGATTGGCGCGGTGTGGATCGCGTGGCGCACCGTCGGCGGGGCGGGATTGCCGGAGCCGGTGGAAGTGGCGCTGCTGCTGGTGGCCGGCGGGGTCGCTCTGACGGCGCACGCTGGGAAGGCCGGGACACGCGTGGCGGCCGCGTCGGTGGGCGGCCATTTCTTCGGCGCGGGGCTTGCCCTGAGCCTGTTCGAGGACCTTGTCGCGTTCGTGCTGGCGCCGCTCGCGGTGGTGTACCCGCTGCTGGTTCTCGGCATCGTCATCGTCGCCCTTGCCGGCCTCGCACTGATGATCCCGCTCGGCCTGCGGGCGCTTCGCCGCCGCCGCCGCGCGCGCACGGCCTGACCGACCACGAACGCAGGGGGAGTGACCGGGGCGCCTACTCCATCGCCGCCGCCAGACGCTGGGCGGCGGACTTCTCGGGCCCTTCCACGATCAGCTGCCCGCACGCCGCGCGGATGTCCCGACCGCGGCTCTTGCGCACCGACACGGTGAGGTGCCGGTCGGCCAGGATCCGCACGAACTCGTCCACGCGCTCCGCCGACGGCCGGGCGAACGGGATGCCGGCCGCCTCGTTGAGCGGAATCACGTTCACTTTTGCGCGGATGCCGTTCAGCAGCGAGACCAGGCGATTCGCGTCCGCGGGGCTGTCGTTCACGCCCGCGAGCATGACGTATTCGAACGTGATCCGGCTGCGGCGCTTGATCGGGAATCGCCGGCACGCCTCGATCACCTCGGCGATGCTGTATTTCCGGTTGAGCGGCACCAGCAGGTCGCGCTGGGTTTCGTTGGTGGCGTGCAGCGAGATCGCCAGGTTGGGCATGAACGGCTCGTGGGCCAGCCGCTCGAGCGCGGGAACGACGCCGACCGTCGACAGCGTCACCCGCCGCGGCGACACCGCCAGGCCGTCCGGGTCGCCCAGGATCCGGAGCGCCTTCATCGTCTCGTCGTAGTTGTGGAGCGGCTCCCCCATGCCCATCAGGACGATGTTGAAGCGGGCGTCGAGAAGGTGGAGCTCGCGCGCGAGCAGGCGCACCTGCGCCGCGATCTCGGCCGCGGTCAGGTTCCGTGCCAGCCCCATCTTGCCGGTCAGGCAGAAGGCGCACTTCATCGCGCAGCCGACCTGGGTCGAGATGCAGAAGGTGTCGCCCGGGGATTCCGGGATGAAGACGGACTCGATGCGCTTCCGGTCTTCGAGCTCGAGCAGCCAGCTTGACCGTGCCGTCCGAAGAGTCCTGACGGGCCACGATGGCGGGGGTGGCGATGCGGAAGAGCTCGGGCAGGCGGCTGCGGAGCGACTTAGCGAGGTCGGTCATCTGACCGAAGTCGGTCACGCCGCGCTTGAAGATCCAGCGGTAGAGCTGACGCGCGCGGTAGGGCTCGATGCCGCTTTCCTGCAGCGCCGACTCGAGTTGCGGTCGTTCGAGCCCGGCAATGTCGGGCGGGAGGCTCGTCTGCGGCACGGCGGTTTGACTCCGGCTGGCGGCCTGCCGCCAGCGGCCCACGGCTGGGCGGCGGCTCCACCCGCCATCGAACGATTGGCTGTGCGCTTCAGCGTGCGTGGTCCGCGGCCAGCGTCACGTTCCCCATTATGCCCGATTCCTGGCCCAAGCTCGCCGTTGAAGGGCGCGGGGCGGCATGCTATGATGGCTTGTGTCTGGTAGTCCTAATTCATTGTCCTTCAAGCACTTGCAGTTAGCCGTCCAGGCCCGTTCCCGTTCCTGCGCCTGTCAGTCTCCCGTGGCGACACGGTGAAAGGTCCGTCCTGCCCATGATTGTCCGTGAGGCCCTCGGCAACGGTCTTCGCCTGCTCACCGAGTCGATGCCGCACGTCCGTTCGATCAGCGTCGGCGTCTGGCTGACGCGCGGGTCGCGCCACGAGCCCGAGGAGCGGTGCGGCATCGCGCACTTCGTCGAACACATGCTGTTCAAGGGCACCGCCACGCGCAGCGCGGAGGACATCGCGCAGGAGATCGATTCGATCGGCGGGCAGCTGGATGCGTTCACGGCCAAGGAGTACGCCAGCTACTACATCAAGGTCCTCGACGAACACCTGCCGCGGGCGCTCGAGGTGCTGTCGGACATCGTGCTGCACCCGGCCTTCGACGCCGACGACATCGAGCGCGAGAAGAAGGTGATCCTCGAGGAGATCAAGATGGTCGAGGACACGCCAGACGACCTCGTCCACGAGTTGTTCACCCAGAGTTTCTGGGAGGGGCATCCGCTGGGGCGGCCGATCCTCGGCACGCGGGAGACGGTGGAGGCGCTGACGCAGGAGGCGCTGCGCGACTACTTCCGCCGCGTCTACACCGCCAACAACTTCGTCATCTCGGCGGTCGGCAACCTCGAACACGCGCGGGTCCGCGACCTCGTCGAGACGGCCTTCGCCGGCCTCGTCGCGACCGGCGACGTGGCGGTGGACCAGGCGCCGCCGCGAGACGCCGAGATTCGCCGTCCGCAACAAGGACCTGGAACAGAGTCACATCTGTCTCGGCACGACGAGCTACTCGCAGAGCCACGGCGACCGCTACGTCAGCTACGTGCTCAACACGCTGCTCGGCGGGTCGATGAGTTCGCGGCTGTTCCAGAACGTGCGCGAGAAGCGCGGGCTGGCCTATGCCGTCTTCAGCGGGCTGAGCGCGTATCGCGACGCGGGGGCGCTGACGATCTACGCGGGTTGTGCGAACGAGGCGGTGGGCGAGGTGATCGACCTGACGGTCGAGGAGCTGCGGGCGATCAAGCACACGCCGGCGCCCGACGCCGAGCTGCGCCGCGCGAAGGATCATCTCAAGGGCAGCCTGATGCTGAGCCTCGAGAACACCGCGAGCCGCATGTCGCACCTCGCGCGGCAGGAGATCTACTTCGACCGGCAGTTCGGGCTGGACGAGACGCTCGAGGGCGTCGAGCGGGTGAGGGCGGAGGACCTGCAGCGCGTGGCGGCCGACTTGTTCTCGGACGGCGCGCTGGGCGGGACGGTCCTCGGCCCGCTGGACGGCTGGAAGTACCCCGAGGAGCGGCTGAACCTGGGATAGGCGGCGCGGCCGCGAGCCGCGAGTCCCGAGCTCGGAGGCGAAGATGATTGCGCGCTATACCGGCGCCGCGATGGGCCGCATCTGGAGCGAGCAGCGGCGGTTCGAGAGCTGGCTGCAGGTGGAGATTGCCGCGGCCGAGGCGATGGCCGAGGCGGGCATCATCCCCGGCGCGGCGGCCAGGGCCATCCGCGAGCGCGGCGGCGTTCGACGTCGCCCGCATCGAGGAGATCGAGGCGAAGACCAGGCACGACGTGATCGCGTTCACCACGGCCGTCGCCGAGCACGTGGGCGAAGAGGCGCGCTGGCTGCACTTCGGCCTCACCTCGTCCGACGTCATCGACACCGCGCAGGCGCTGCAGATGCGCGAGGCGTGCGACCTGATCCTCGAGGGGTTGGCGAAGCTGGGCGACGCGATTCGCGACCGCGCCGAGGAGCACCGGCACACGCCGATGATCGGGCGCACGCACGGCGTGCACGCCGAGCCGATCTCGCTCGGCCTCAAGCTCGCGCTCTGGTACGCGGAGAACCAGCGCAACGTCGATCGCGTGAAGCGCGCGCGGGCCGGAATCAACGTCGGCAAGCTCTCTGGCGCCGTCGGCACCTTCGCCCACCTCGACCCCGACATCGAGGCGGCGGTGTGCGCGAAGCTGGGCCTGGAGCCGGCGCCCGGTGTCGTCGCAGATCATCCAGCGCGACCGGCACGCCGAGCTGCTGTCCGTGCTGGCGATCGCGGCCGCGTCGCTCGAGAAGTTCGCGCTCGAGATCCGCGGGCTGCAGAAGACGGAGATCGGCGAGATCGAGGAGCCGTTCGAGACGGGCCAGAAGGGCTCGTCGGCGATGCCGCACAAGCGGAACCCCATCGGCTGCGAGCAGGTGGTGGGCCTCGCGCGGCTGCTGCGCGGCAACGCGATGGCGGCCATGGAGAACGTCGCGCTCTGGCACGAGCGCGACATCTCGCACTCGTCGGTCGAGCGGGTCATCCTGCCCGACAGCTTCATCGCGCTCGACCACGTGCTGCGCCGCTTCACGAAGATCGTCCGCCACATGGTCGTCTATCCCGAACGGATGCTCGAGAACCTCGATCGGTCGCGCGGCGTCGTCTTCTCGGGCACGGTGCTGCTCGAGCTGGCGCGGCGCGGGGTGTCGCGCGAGCAGGCCTACGAATGGGTCCAGCGCAACGCGATGCGGTCGTTCACCGACGCCCGCCCGTTCAAGGACCTGCTGCTCGCCGACGCCGACGTGGGGCGGGTGCTGTCGGCGGAGGACATCGCCCGGGCGTTCGACGTGTCGGTCCACCTTCGACACGTGGACAGGATCTTCGCCCGGGTCTTCGAGGAAGTGACCGCGTGATGTTCGACAAGCTCCACGAGGAATGCGGCGTGTTCGGCATCTTCGGCCACTCCGAGGCGTCGAAGATGGCGTACCTGGGGCTCTACGCCCTCCAGCATCGCGGCCAGGAGAGCGCGGGCATCGCCGCGTCCGACGGCGAGCGGCTGATCGCCTACCGCGCGATGGGCCACGTCGCCGACGTCTTCACCGAGTCGGAGTTGGCGCGCCTGCAGGGCCGCCTGGCCGTCGGGCACGTGCGCTATTCCACGGCCGGCGCCAGCAAGCTGATCAACGCGCAGCCCATCCTGATCGACTGCCAGCACGGGCAGATCGCGTTGTGCCACAACGGGAATCTCGTCAACGCCGCCGAGCTTCGCGAGGAGCTGGGCCGCGGCGGCGCGATCTTCCAGACCAGCAGCGACTCGGAAGTCATCCTCCACCTCTACGCGCGGTCGACGGCGCGGCACGTCGAGGACGCGGTGATCGAATCGCTGGCGCAGATCCGGGGCGCCTTCTCGCTGGTGCTCGCGACGGCCGACCGGCTGATCGCCGTCCGCGACCCGCACGGCTTCCGCCCGCTCGCCATCGGCCGGCTCGGCGACGCCACGGTGGTGGCGTCGGAGACCTGCGCGATGGACCTGATTGGCGCCACCTGGGTGCGCGACGTGGAGCCCGGCGAGATCGTCGTCATCAGCGCCTCGGGCGTGAAGTCCCTGAAGCCGTTCGCGCCGGCCGCCCTGTCGCAGTGCGTGTTCGAGCACGTGTACTTCGCGCGTCCCGACAGCTACGTGTTCGGCGAGAGCGTGAACTCCGTCCGAACCGAGTTCGGCCGGCTGCTGGCGCGCGAGGCGCCCGTCGACGCCGACGTCGTCGTCCCGGTGCCCGACTCGGGCGTGTGCGCCGCCATCGGGTTCTCCGAGGAGGCGCACATCCCGCTGCGGATGGGCCTCATCCGCAACCACTACGTGGGACGCACGTTCATCGAGCCGCAGCAGTCGATCCGCCACTTCGGCGTGAAGGTGAAGCTCAACCCGGTCCGCAGCATCCTGGCCGGCCAGCGCGTCGTGTTGATCGACGATTCGATCGTCCGCGGCACCACGTCGCGGAAGATCGTGCGGATGATCAAGGCGGCGGGCGCGCGCGAGGTGCACGTCCGCATCAGCTGCCCGCCGACGATCTCGCCGTGCTTCTACGGCGTGGACACCCCGCGGCGGTCCGAGCTGATTGCCGCGACGCACACGCTCGAGGAGATCCGGAAGTACGTGGAGGCCGACTCGCTGCGCTACCTGAGCCTCGAGGGGCTGCTGGCCGGCGTGAACTCGCACCGGTCGGAGTACTGCACGTCCTGCTACACCGGCCACTACCCGGTGCCCTTCCCGAAGGACCAGGCGTCGCAGCTGGTGCTGCCGTTGAGACTGGTGGCGGCGGTGCCAGAAGAGCCGAAATGAAGGATTCAGGAGTCAGGATTCAGGAGTCAGTGACGCCCCTCGATCCCGTATCCCGAATCCCGAATCCCGAATCCCGAATCCTGCTATGGACTACAAGTCTTCCGGCGTGGACATCGATGCGGGCCACGAGGTGGTGCGGCGGATCAAGGGCCTGGCCCGATCGACCTTCACACCCGGCGTGCTGTCCGAGATCGGGTCGTTCGGCGGCCTCTTCCGGCTCGAGCCGGGCCGCTTCTCCGACCCGGTGATGGTGGCGAGCGCCGATGGCGTCGGCACGAAGCTGAAGGTGGCGTTTCTCGCGAACCGTCACGACACGGTGGGCGAAGACCTCGTCAACCACTGCGTCAACGACATCCTGGTGCAGGGCGCGCGGCCGCTGTTCTTCCTCGACTACCTGGCGACCGGCCGGCTTGCGCCCGACGTGGCGGAGCAGATCGTCACGGGCATCGCGCGCGGGTGCCGGTCGAACGGGTGCGCCCTGCTCGGGGGCGAGACCGCGGAGATGCCGGGCTTCTATGGCGACGGCGAATACGACCTGGCGGGCTTCATCGTCGGGGCGGTGGACCGGCCGAAGATCGTCAACGGGTCCACCCTGCAGCCGGGCGACGTCTTGATCGGCCTGCCGTCCGCCGGACTCCACACGAACGGCTACTCGCTGGCAAGGCGGATCGTCTTCCAGGAGCTTGGCCTGCGGGTCGATTCGGTGGTGCCGGACCTGGGCACGACCGTCGGCGACGCGCTGCTGGCCGTGCACCGGTCGTATCTGAAGGCGATCGAGCCCCTGCTCGACGAGCCCGCGCTCGTCCGCGGCCTGGCCCACATCACCGGCGGCGGCATCACCGACAACCTGCCGCGCATCTTCCCGGAAGGCGTCGGCGCGCGCATCGACCGCGGCGCCTGGCAGGTGCCCCCGCTGTTCACGTTCCTGTGGAAGGCCGGGCACGTGCCCGAAGACGACATGTACCGGTCGTTCAACATGGGCATCGGCCTGATCGTCGCCACCCGGCCGGGCGATGCGGACAGAGTGATCGCGGAACTCCGCGGCCGCGGCGAGGCCCCGCGCGTGATTGGGCATCTCGTGGCCGGCGAACGCAAGGTCTCCTACTCGGCGTGACGCCCGTGTTCACTCCGAAGGTCGAGAGCCGAAAGCCGAAAGGCGGCCGCGAGCCACGAGCCGCGGGCCGCAAGCCCGTATGAATCGCACCCTTGGCGTGCTCATCTCCGGCCGCGGGAGCAACCTGCAGGCCATCATCGACGCCGTGGCCGCGGGCTCGCTGGACGCCCGCATCGGCGTCGTGATCTCCAACAGGGCGGATGCCGCCGGACTCGAACGGGCGCGCAGCGCCGGCATCGAGACGGTGTGCCTGGGACACCGGGCGTATGCGAGCCGCGAGGCCTACGACGCCGCGCTCGTCGAGGAACTGCGGCGCCGCGAAGTCGGGCTCGTCTGCCTGGCCGGGTTCATGCGGCTGTTGAGCCCGGTGTTCATCCAGGCGTTCCCCAACGCGATCCTCAACATCCACCCGTCGCTGCTGCCCGCGTTCCCCGGGCTCGACGCGCAGCACCAGGCGTGGGCGCACGGGGTGAAGGTCGCGGGCGCCACGGTCCACCTCGTCGACTGCGATCTCGACGCCGGCCCCATCGTCGCCCAGCGGGCAGTTCCGGTCCTGGACGACGACACGCCGGAGACGGTCTCGGCGCGCATCCTGGGCGAGGAGCACCGACTCTATCCCGAAGCGATCCGCATCATCCTGGATGGCGGCTGGCGGCTCGAAGGCCGGCGGTTCCTGCGGGGATAGGCCCCATGCGCCGCCCGCGAGCGGGCCGTCCACGCGAGAGGCCACTCGCCCGCCCGGAACCCTGATGTGGCTCGGGTCTTCAGGCCGTGGGCGAGGGCCGGACCGAGGCCCCGCCCCGGGCGTCATGCCCGCTGAAGCGTCAGAATCGCAACCTCCGGCGGGCAGTTGATTCTCGCGGGTACGACACCGGTCCCCAGTCCGCGCGTGACGTAGATCGTCGTCTCGCCACGGCGCGCGAGGCCCGATACCACCGGGAATCGCCACGCCGAGGGCGCGCCGATCAACGGCAGCACGATCTGGCCCCCGTGCGTGTGCCCCGACAACAGCAGCGGCAGGCGGAGTTCCGCCACTTGCGCCAGGCGGCGCGGGTCGTGGGCCAGCAGGATGGGGAACCCGGTCGCACCCTTGAAGACCCTCCTGATGTCGGATGTCCGTCGACTCCAGTAGCGCAGCCCGCCGATCGCGATCGCTTCGCCGCGCGCGAGAATCCGCGCGTGTCCGTCGCGCAGCACCCGCATGCGGCCGCGCGACTCGAACACCCGTGCGAGCAGGCCTTCCGGATCGTGGTTTCCAGGCACCGCGAACACGCCAAGCGGCGCCGACAACGCCGACAGGCCCTCGGCACAGACGGGGACCGCCTTCTTGTTGGCCCACGTGACGTAGTCGCCGCCGAGCAGGATGAGGTCGGGGCGCTCGGCCATGAGCAGGTCTGCGGCCCGCGCGACCAGGTCGATCGGCATGAACTCGCCGCAGTGGATGTCGCTGACGAGGCCGATGCGCAGTCCCGCAAGGGCGGGCGGAAGAGTGGCCAGCGGTACGGCGGTGTGCGTCACCTCGAACCGGCGCCGTCCGATCCCGAACCCGTACGCGCCGATGCACGCGGCAGCAACCGCCCCGCCGCCCGCGAGCGTTCGTAGCGCAACCCGGCGCGTGACCCGCACCCGACGATTGTAGCTCGCCTCTGCACGACCCCAAACTCCTCGGCGCGCATGTCGACTCGTCAGCGTGAGTTCCGACTTATACTGGCAGGTGGGTCCTCCAATGCATATTGAATCAGGGCGCCGCTTCGGCGCCTACGAGGTCGTGTCGCCGCTTGGCAGCGGCGGCATGGGCGAGGTGTATCGGGCGCGCGACTCGAAGCTGAATCGCGACGTGGCGATCAAGGTGCTGCCCGATCTGTTCGCGCACGACACCGAACGCATTGCGCGCTTCACGCGCGAGGCGCAAGCACTCGCGGCCCTGAATCACCCGAACATCGCGCACATCTACGGGGTCATCGAAACGCCCGACAGCGACGTCGCCGGAGGGCAGGTACACGCGCTCGTGATGGAACTCGTGGAGGGCGAGGACCTCTCGGAGCGGCTGACGCGCGGCGCCATCCCGCTCGAGGAAGCGCTGGCCATCGCCCGCCAGATCGCCGAGGCGCTCGAGGCCGCCCACGAGCACGGCATCGTCCATCGCGACCTGAAGCCGGCCAACATCAAGGTCCGCGAGGACGGCACGGTGAAGGTGCTCGACTTCGGGCTCGCCAAGGCGCTGGATCCCGGCGGCACGTCGAGTTCGCCGGACCTGTCGAATTCGCCGACGCTGACCGTTCGCGGCACACAGGCCGGGGTCATCCTCGGTACGGCGGCGTACATGGCGCCCGAGCAGGCCCGCGGAAGGGCGGTCGACCGCCGCGCCGACATCTGGGCGTTCGGCGTGGTGCTCTACGAGATGTTGACCGGGAGGCAGTTGTTCAGCGGCGAGACGGTGAGCGATGTCCTGGCGGCAGTGCTCACGCGCGACGCGGACCTGGTGGCCCTGCCGGCCGCCACGCCGGCAGCGGTGCGGTATCTGATCTCCCGTTGTCTCGATCGCGATCCGAAGTCGCGGCTCCGCGACATCGGCGAGGCGAGGGTGGCCTTGTCCGTCCCGTCCGCGAGCGCGTCCGCCGCGCGGCCCTCGCCAGGGCTCCCGCGCCGCCCAACCCTCACGACGCGGCTGCTGGCCGCGTCGGTCGGCGTCCTCGCCGTCGCGCTGGCGCTCGCACTGGCCGGGTGGTGGCGCGACGAGCGCCGAGATCCTCCGCCGATTGTCCGGTACGACGTGCCGCCACCGGTCGGCACCGCGTTCAGCCTCACCTTGCGCCCGGCGGTGAGCATCAGCCGCGACGGCACGACGCTTGTCTTCGCGGCCTCGGGCGCCGACGGCACCTCTCGCCTCTACCTGCGGAAGCGCGACGAGGTGGACAGCCGGCCGCTCGCCGGGACAGAGGGCGCGACCGGTCCCGAGTTCTCCCCGGACGGCAAGTGGGTCGCCTTCGCGGCAGCTGGCGAGGTCAAGAAGGTCTCGCTCGATGGGACGACCACGAAGGTGGCCGGTGCCACCGACCGGACGGACGAGCGCGGTTTCAGCTGGCTGGACAACGACACCCTGGTCGCTTCGCTCGAGCCCGCCAGCGGGCTGGTGCGGATCTCGACGTCCGAGACGCCGCCGACGCCGATCACCACGGTTGACGCGACCAAGAGCGAACGTTCGCATCGCTGGCCCATGGCGCTGCCGGGCGGCAGGGCGGTGCTGTTCACCGTCGGCACGCTCGCGAGCCCCGACAATTACGACGACTGCGCCATCGACGCGGTGATCGTGGCCACCGGCGAGCGGCGGCGGGTTCTGGCGGGCGCCAGCTTCGTTCGCTACATTCCGACCGGTCACCTGTTGTTTGCCCGCGGCGGCACCGTGTTCGCGGTCCCGTTCGACGCCGACCACCTCGCCGTGACGGGCCGGTCGGTTCCGGTGCTGCGCGGGGTGGCTGGGGACGTCACCACCGGCGCCGTGCACCTGTCCGTGGCGGACGACGGCACGCTGGCGTACATCCCGGGCAGCGCGAGCGGCGCGACGAGCCGGCTGGCCTGGGTCGCGCCCGACGGCAAGACCGTGACGCCAGCGGGGCTGCCGCAGGGCGTCTACTTCGACCCGGAGTTGTCCCCCGACGGAACCCGCGTCGCCCTGGTCAAGGCGGACGGAGGCGTGCGGGACATCTGGGTGTACGACTTCAATCGAACGACCTTCACCCGGCTGTCGTTCGGCGACGGCGCCAACATGACGCCTTCGTGGTCGGCCGACGGTCGCTTCGTGTACTACGCATCCGTGACGGCGTCCGGCAACCAGACCCGGATCATGCGGTGCCCGGCGGACAGGAGCCGCGACGCCGAACCCGTGCTGACGGTTCTTGGCCTCCTGCACGTGGAGCAGGTGTCGCGCGATGGCAAGTGGGCTGTCGTCACCGCGATGTCGGGCCCCCCCGCCTCGAGCGGCGACGTCGAGCGGCTGGAGTTGAAGGAGGGCGCGAAGCCGGTACCGCTCGTCGCGACGCCGCACGACGAGTACGCCGCGAGCCTGTCTCCCGACGAACGCTGGTTCGCCTATCAATCGAACGAGAACGGCCGCTACGAGGTCTACGTCCGCGATCTCTCCGAAAACGGCGGGCGCTGGCAGGTGTCCACGAGCGGCGGCGAAGAACCGCGCTGGGCGGCGTCCGGGAAGGAACTGTTCTTCCGGCGCGGCACCACGCTGTTTGCCGTGCCAGTGACCACGGCGGGGCGGTTCTCGCCCGGCACGCCGCGGCCGCTCATCGAAGGGATCTACGACCTTCGCTCGGACACCGGCATCAGCTACGACATCGACGCCAGAACCGGCCGCTTTCTGATGCTTCGGACCGATTCCGACGAACGCCCGGTGCCGGGAGTCCGCGTCATCCTCAACTGGTTCCAGGAACTTCGGCGGATGGCCAGCGGAAAGTAGCGTCAGGTCCGACCCTCGTCGTCGGGTCCGACTGAGTAGAATAGAGAGTTCTCAGTCGGCGATGGAGGCCGAGCAGGCATGGCGAACGACGTCTACCAGGACTTCCAGTGGCGGGGGATGGTCTACGAGGGCACCGAGGGCGTGGGCGCCGTGCTGGCGCGTGACAAGGTGACCTGCTACATCGGCTTCGACCCCACCGCGTCGAGCCTGCACGTCGGCTCGCTGCTGCCGCTGATGGCGCTCGCGCGCCTGCAGCGCTTCGGCCACTCGCCGATCGCCATCGCGGGCGGCGGCACCGGGATGATCGGCGACCCGAGCGGCAAGACGGCCGAGCGCCAACTGCTCAGCCTCGCGCAAATCGACGAGAACCTGACGGGAATTCGCGGCCAGCTCGAGCGCTTCCTCGATTTCGACGCCTCTCCCAATCCCGCGCGCATCGTCAACAACGCCGACTGGCTGGCCAGGATCAGCCTGATGGAGTTCCTGCGCGACACGGGGAAGCACTTCACCGTGAACTACATGCTGCAGAAGGAATCGGTGCGCCGCCGCATCGAGCAGGAGGACGGGCTCTCCTACACGGAGTTCACGTACCTGATGCTCCAGGCGTACGACTTCCTGCAGCTGTTCGACCGGTTCAACTGCACGCTGCAGCTGGGCGGCAGCGACCAGTGGGGCAACATCACCGCGGGGTGCGACCTGATTCGAAAGCTGCGCGGGGGCAGGGCGCACGGCCTCGTCATGCCGCTCGTCACCACGGCGTCCGGCGTGAAGTTCGGCAAGACGGAAGCGGGCGCGGTGTGGCTCGATCCCGCCCGCACGTCCGACTTCGAGTTCTTCCAGTTCTGGCTGAACACCGACGACCGCGACGCGGTGAAGTCCTTGAAGTTCTTCACGTTCCTCGCGCCAGAACAGGTGCTGGCGCTCGAGGCCGAACTCGCGGCGGCGCCCGAGAAGCGCGTCGCGCAGCGCGAGCTCGCGCGCGAGGTGACCGGGTTGGTGCGCGGAACGGACGCCGTGGCGCGCGCGGAACGCGCGAGCGCGATTCTCTTCGGCGGCAGCATGGCCGACGCCAAGGCCGACGATGTGCTCGAAGTGTTCGCGGATGTCCCGAGCACGGACATCGACGCGGAGAAGTTCGCCCCGCCCGGGATGCCGGTCGCCGAGGTGATGAGCATGACGGGCCTGGCGGGTTCGAAGGGCGAGGCGGCGCGCCTGATCAAGGGCGGCGGCGTGTACCTGAACGACCTGCGTGTGACGGACGAGCGCGGCCGCATCACGCTCGACCAGGCCATCGACGGCCGCCTGTTCGTCCTCCGCAAGGGCCAGCGCAGTCGCCACGTGGTGAGGGTCAGGGGCTAGCGCGGGCCAGGCGGGGACGCCACGCGCCACGCCCAAAGAAGAGCCCGGACATTGCCGGTAAGTGTTGGCGTGTGAGCTGGTTAGCCTGGCCTGAACCCCTTTTCGCCGAGTTGGCGTCCAACCCTGAAGAGGCCGGCACGGCTCGGCGAGACGGACCGGGGCGGTCGCGAGCGCGACCCGAAGACGTGTCCAGTTCGAGATAAGCCGAGATAAGGGATTGACAGGGTTCTGGCCGCGTCGTATATTGTCCGTCTGCCTCGGACGTGACCCGCCGACGAAGCGGCGGATGATTGCTCCAGCGAAATCGGAGCATTTTTCGTCTCTGCCCGACACGGTCCCAGCGGCAACCGACGAAAGTTCCCCCTAGGAACAGATTACGGTTGACACGGGGTGGCAGCGTTAGTAAGATTGAAAGGTTCCCCAAACGACAGCCGGTTGGGGACGCTGTTCGGAGAAGTCGGCGGCCCGGCAAGTTAGGGGTTGACAGGCGGACCGAGCAGAGGTAACATCGGAAGGTTCCCTTACGAACGGGTGTGAGGGGCCGGCGGCGAAAGCGGCCGCCCATCGGTCGGTTCTTTGAAAACTAGATAGTGCGTGCAAGCACACACAAGTCTCGACGACGTCGAGCGGCGCGAGCCGCGAGGCGGAGTCGGACACAACCCGTCGAGTATCAGCCTGCGGGTGTCCTGGCCTGTGAGGGCCGGGGCGCAACCGCAGCACTTGACATATCCGAAACAACGCAGCAAGAGAGCCAATGACTTTCTCGCGTTGAGCGAGTTGTCCGGGCGAAGCAAAGTTCGCCGCGGCGCGCGAGCGCGGCGGTGGGCGGGCGAACCCGGCGATGACCTTAAACATGAGAGTTTGATCCTGGCTCAGAATCAACGCTGGCGGCGTGCCTAACACATGCAAGTCGAACGCGAAAGTGGCTTCGGCCGCGAGTAGAGTGGCAAACGGGTGAGTAACACGTGGGTGACCTGCCTTCGAGTGGGGGATAACGTCTCGAAAGGGACGCTAATACCGCATAACATCCTGTCCTTGAACGGACGGAGATCAAAGCCGGGGACCGCAAGGCCTGGCGCTTGGAGAGGGGCCCGCGCCGGATTAGCTAGTTGGTGAGGTAACGGCCCACCAAGGCGACGATCCGTAGCCGGCCTGAGAGGGCGGACGGCCACACTGGGACTGAGACACGGCCCAGACTCCTACGGGAGGCAGCAGTGGGGAATTGTTCGCAATGGGCGCAAGCCTGACGACGCAACGCCGCGTGGAGGACGAAGATCTTCGGGTCGTAAACTCCTGTCGAGCGGGACGAATGATCCGGGGCCTAACACGCCTCGGGAGTGACGGTACCGCTAAAGGAAGCCCCGGCTAACTCCGTGCCAGCAGCCGCGGTAATACGGGGGGGGCAAGCGTTGTTCGGAATTACTGGGCGTAAAGGGCGCGTAGGCGGCCTTCTAAGTCAGACGTGAAATCCCTCGGCTCAACCGGGGAACTGCGTCTGATACTGGAAGGCTTGAATCCGGGAGAGGGATGCGGAATTCCAGGTGTAGCGGTGAAATGCGTAGATATCTGGAGGAACACCGGTGGCGAAGGCGGCATCCTGGACCGGTATTGACGCTGAGGCGCGAAAGCCAGGGGAGCAAACGGGATTAGATACCCCGGTAGTCCTGGCCCTAAACGATGGATGCTTGGTGTGGCGGGTATCGATCCCTGCCGTGCCGGAGCTAACGCGTTAAGCATCCCGCCTGGGGAGTACGGTCGCAAGGCTGAAACTCAAAGGAATTGACGGGGGCCCGCACAAGCGGTGGAGCATGTGGTTCAATTCGACGCAACGCGAAGAACCTTACCCAGGCTTGAACTGGAAGTGACATTCGGTGAAAGCCGACTTCCGCAAGGACACTTCTAGAGGTGCTGCATGGCTGTCGTCAGCTCGTGTCGTGAGATGTTGGGTTAAGTCCCGCAACGAGCGCAACCCTCGTTTCCTGTTGCCATCAGGTAAAGCTGGGCACTCTGGAGAGACTGCCGGTGATAAACCGGAGGAAGGTGGGGATGACGTCAAGTCAGCATGGCCTTTATGTCTGGGGCTACACACGTGCTACAATGGCCGGTACAAACCGTCGCGATCCCGCGAGGGGGAGCTAATCGGAAAAAGCCGGTCTCAGTTCGGATTGCAGGCTGCAACCCGCCTGCATGAAGTTGGAATCGCTAGTAATCGCAGATCAGCAGGCTGCGGTGAATACGTTCCCGGGCCTTGTACACACCGCCCGTCACATCACGAAAGCCGGCTGTACTAGAAGTCGCTGAGCTAACCCGCAAGGGAGGCAGGTGCCTAAGGTATGGTCGGTGATTGGGGTGAAGTCGTAACAAGGTAGCTGTAGGAGAACCTGTGGCTGGATCACCTCCTTTCTAGAGTCCGCGAATGGCCGCGGCGCCGGGGCAACCTGGTGTCAACGTCAGACGCCTCTCAAGATCGATCTGGTACTCACAGGGTTGAGTGGATACTTGCACGCCTATCTAGTTTTGAGAGAACCGGCCCTCGCTCGGGAGCAACGCGCAAGCGAGGTTCGGCCGGGCATGCCGGGCAAAGGGCGTCGGGCCTGTAGCTCAGCTGGTTAGAGCACACGCTTGATAAGCGTGGGGTCACTAGTTCGAATCTAGTCAGGCCCACCAAATCCAGGAGAGGCTGTTGCGCTATTACTAGCGCTGGGTGAGACCGTCGAGACGGATTCCTTCCTATCGAACCTCACCTCGCGCCCTCGCAACACAAAGGTTTTGGGGAATTAGCTCAGCTGGGAGAGCGCCTGGTTTGCAACCAGGAGGTCACCGGTTCGAGCCCGGTATTCTCCACCAGCCTTCGCTCGCGGGAACTGACAGCGAGCTCCGGCTAGGCAGGCGGGTCCTCGAGGCGACATCGGCGAGAGCCGGTGGAGTCTCGCCGAAGCTGGCGACGCCAGCGGAGGCGGACCGCCGGTCGAGACTTTGACCGACGCAGAACACCGCGTCGAGGTCTTTGACAACTGAATATCTTGCAAACGGTAGTTTCTGACTAAGCACACGCAGTGCTTTACTGATATCCGTAGGCGTCTGGCGCAAGCCGGCGCCGCGCGATATCGGGTTCTTATGGTCAAGCTACTAAGGGCGTACGGTGAATGCCTTGGCGCTAGAAGTCGATGAAGGACGTGGTAAGCTGCGATAAGCTCCGGTGAGCCGCAAACAGGCTTTGACCCGGAGATTTCCGAATGGGGAAACCCACCCTGGTTAATACCGGGGTATCCCACGCTGAATACATAGGCGTGTGGAAGGCAACGCAGGGAAGTGAACCATCTCAGTACCTGCAGGAAGAGAAATCAATCGAGATTCCGCTAGTAGCGGCGAGCGAACGCGGACATAGCCCAAACCTCTGTGCTTGCACAGGGGGGTTGTAGGGCCTGCCAGGCCGCGAGGCCGGCGAGTTACCAACCAATTTGTTAGTCGAAGGCTCTGGAAAGGGCCGCCATAGAGGGTGACAGCCCCGTAGGCGAAAACAGATTGGCTCGCTGGGTAGGTTCCTGAGTACCGCGGGACACGTGGAATCCCGTGGGAATCTAGGAGGACCATCTTCTAAGGCTAAATACTCTCTAGCGACCGATAGTGAACCAGTACCGTGAGGGAAAGGTGAAAAGCACCCCTGTGAGGGGAGTGAAATAGTACCTGAAACCGTATGCCTACAAGCAGCGGGAGGGCGTTTGCCTGGGGCTTGCCCCGGGTGTTGCCTGACCGCGTGCCTTTTGCATAATGAGCCGGCTAGTTATTCTCAGTGGCGAGGTTAAGCGTAAGCGAGCCGTAGCGAAAGCGAGTCCGAACAGGGCGTTTAGTCGCTGGGAATAGACGCGAAGCGAGGTGATCTACCCTTGGCCAGGGTGAAGCGTGAGTAACATCACGTGGAGGCCCGAACTAGTGTTGGTTGAAAACAACTTGGATGAGCTGAGGGTAGGAGTGAAAGGCCAATCAAACCTCGTGATTGCCCGTTCTCCTCGAAATATCTTTAGGGATAGCCTCGGGAGGTCGGCGTTGGTGGTAGAGATCTGAATGGACTAAGGGGCTTACCAGCTTACTGAATCCAACCAAACTTCGAATGCCAACGACACGTATCCCGGGAGTCAGACGGTGGGGGCTAAGCTTCATCGTCGAAAGGGAAACAGCCCAGACTACCGGCTAAGGTCCCTAAATCTGTGCTAAGTGGTAAAGGATCTGGAGACACCCAGACAACCAGGAGGTTGGCTTAGAAGCAGCCATCCTTTAAAGAAAGCGTAATAGCTCACTGGTCAAGTGGCTCCGGGCCGACAATATAACGGGGCTCAAGCACAGGACCCGAAGCCGTAGATTGCACGCAACCCTCGGGTTGCTCAGTGGTAGAGGAGCGTTCTCACAGCAGTGAAGCCAGACCGTAAGGACTGGTGGAGCGGTGAGAAGTGACCCTGCCGGCATAAGTAGCGAGAAGAGAGGCGAGAATCCTCTCCGCCGTAAGCCTAAGGTTTCCTGAGGAAGGTTCGTCCGCTCAGGGTTAGTCGGGTCCTAACGCGAGGCCGAAAGGCGTAGCGGATGGATATCAGGTTAATATTCCTGAACTACCTGGATAACGTTATCACGATGGGGAGACGCAGGAGGCTAGCCGGGCCCACGATTGGACGTGTGGGTTCAGGCATGTAGGGGGATCCGCCAGGCAAATCCGGTGGGTCACATTCCCTGAGGTGTCATGTCGAAGCGCTTCGCGCTACAAAGCCGGTGACGCCACGCTGCCGAGAAAATCCTCTAAGGAGTTGTTCAGGTACCCGTACCGCAAACCGACACAGGTAGGCGAGGAGAAAATCCTCAGGCGCAAGTGAGAACCCTCGTTAAGGAACTCGGCAAACTCGCCCCGTAACTTCGGAAGAAGGGGTGCTCCGTGTAGCGTGAGCCGGTTCTCCCGGCAGAGCGTGAGGGAGTTGCAATAAAGAGGCCCAGGCGACTGTTTACTAAAAACACAGGACTCTGCTAAGTCGAATACGACGTATAGGGTCTGACGCCTGCCCGGTGCCGGAAGGTTAAAGGGAGGGGTTAGCCGCAAGGCGAAGCTCCGAACTGAAGCCCCGGTAAACGGCGGCCGTAACTATAACGGTCCTAAGGTAGCGAAATTCCTTGTCGGGTAAGTTCCGACCTGCACGAATGGCGTAACGATCTGGGCGCTGTCTCAACGAGGGGCACTGCGAATTTGTGGTTCCGGTGAAGACGCCGGATACCCGTGGCTAGACGGAAAGACCCCGTGCACCTTTACTACAACCTAGTAGTGAATGCTGACGCATTATGCGCAGGATAGGTGGGAGACTTTGAACCGGGCCTCTTGGGGTCCGGGGAGTCAACGGTGAGATACCACCCTTAATGCTTCGGCGTTCTAACCTGCTCCTGTTATCCAGGAGAGGGACACTGCTAGGCGGGTAGTTTGACTGGGGCGGTCGCCTCCTAAACTGTAACGGAGGCGCGCGAAGGTTCGCTCACGCTGTTTGGAAATCAGCGGGAGAGTGCAAAGGCATAAGCGAGCTTGACTGCGAGACCTACAAGTCGAGCAGGTGGGAAACCAGGCCTTAGTGATCCGGTGGTTCCGTGTGGAAGGGCCATCGCTCAACGGATAAAAGGTACGCCGGGGATAACAGGCTGATCTGAGCCAAGAGTTCACATCGACGCTCAGGTTTGGCACCTCGATGTCGGCTCATCGCATCCTGGAGCTGTAGCAGGTTCCAAGGGTCCGGCTGTTCGCCGGTTAAAGCGGTACGTGAGCTGGGTTTAGAACGTCGCGAGACAGTTCGGTCCCTATCTGCCATGGGCGAAGGAAATTTGAGGGGGGCTGTCCTTAGTACGAGAGGACCGGGATGGACGCACCTCTGGTGTACCAGTTATCCTGCCAAGGGTAGCGCTGGGTAGCCATGTGCGGACGGGAGAAACGCTGAAGGCATCTAAGCGTGAAACCCTCCCCGAGATGAGATTTCCCGAGTCGCAAGACTCCTAAAGGCTCCTGGAAGACTACCAGGTGATAGGCCAGGTGTGTAAGCATGGTGACATGCTAAGCTTACTGGTACTAATCAGCCGTGCGGCTTGACCATAACTATTCTCAAGCCTGCGCGTGCGGCGCAGGAACTACCGTTTGTAAGGTATTCAGTTGTCCCGCCTCCGCGGCCTCTTGGCCGCGTCGGCGAGGCGGGCACGCTCTTTGACAACTTTGAATCGCCCCGCGCTTTGAACGCAGCATGTCGTTGAAGCACGGTGATGAACTGCGGGGCTGGTTCAACCACTTTCCCGGTGGTCATAGGAGCAGGGCCACACCCGTTCCCATTCCGAACACGGAAGTTAAGCCTGCTACCGCCGATGGTACTGCAAAGGAGACTTTGTGGGAGAGTAGGTCACTGCCGGGGATATCTCAAGCCCGACGTCGAGCACACGCTCCGTCGGGCTTTTTCTTTGTACGCCGCGTGTGGCAGCCCGAATCGCGTAGAATCGCACCCATGCACAGCCGATCCTACCTGGTCATTGCCGTCACCTGCTCCCTGCTCGTCGCGGGCGGCGTCGTCTCGGTGGCCCGCCTCGCGCCTCCGCCCCCGACCCTGCCCGGAAGCCTCGGGCACGGGGTCACCCTCCTGCCCAACGGCTGGAAGATCAAGCCAGCGGGCACGCACCTGCAGATTGGCGACCTGCCGCTCGCCATGGTCGAGTCGCCGGACGGCAACTTCCTGGTCGTCACCAACAACGGCTGGGCGAAACCAACCCTGACCGTCGTGGATCTTCGCCGCGGCTACGTCTCCTCGAGAACCAATCTCGACAACGCGTGGCTCGGCCTCGCGTGGCACCCGGACGGCCGCCGCGTCTTCTCCTCGGGCGCGGGACAGACGACGGTCAACGAGTTCTACTGGACGCCGGGCCGCCTGACCGCGGGCGCGGTGTACGCGCTCGGCCGCGACACCCAGAAGCCGATGCCCGGCATCAACCGGCCCGAGCCGGTCGAGCAGAGCTTCGTCGGCGGCATCGCGATCGCCCCGGACGGCCGTCACGTCTACGCGGTCCACGTGCTCGGCGAGGCGCTGACGATGATCGACATCAGGTCCGGCCTCGTGCGGGAGACGGTGGACCTGGGCGCCGAACCCTACACGTGCGTAGTCTCCCCGGACGGGAAGACCGTCTACGTGTCGGTGTGGGGCGGCGCCAGGGTGCTGGCGTTCGACGCGGCCACGCTCGAGAAGCGCGGCGAGATGACGGTGGGCGAGCACCCGAACGCCATGGTCTTCTCGAAAGACGGCGCGCGGCTGTTCGTCGCGTGCGCGAACACCAACAGCGTCTGGGTCCTCGACCTCGCCTCGAGGGCGGCCAGCGAGCAGATCTCGATCGCGCTGTTCCCGAACGCCCCACCGGGAGCCACGCCGAACGGTCTCGGGCTGTCTCCCGACGGCGCGACGCTGCTGGTGGCGAACGCCGACAACAACGCGGTCGCGGTCGTGAACGTGTCCGACCCGACGCGCAGCGTCGTGGACGGCTTCATCCCCACCGGCTGGTATCCGACGGCCGCGCAGTTCAGTAAGGACGGCACGCGCATCTTCGTCCTGAGCGGCAAGGGGCTGACCTCGCAGGCGAACCCGCGAGCCAATCAGCCGGGGATTCCCGGTGTGGCAGAGCAGCACACCGAAGCGCTGCTGCAGGGCACGCTGTCGATCGTCGCCGCGCCCGACAAGACGACGCTGCAGGCGATGACGAAGACGGTCTACGGCCTGACGCCGTTCACGGCCGCCAACGTGCTCGCGCCCGCCGGCGCGCAGGTCGGCTCGCCGATTCCCGGCAAGGTCGGCGACCCGTCGCCGATCAAGCACGTCTTCTACATCATTCGCGAGAACCGGACCTACGACCAGATCCTGGGCGACCTCGAGCGCGGCAACGGCGACCCGAACCTGTGCCTCTTCGGCGAGGACGTGACCCCCAACGCCCACGCGATCGCGCGCGAGTTCGTCCTGCTCGACAACTTCTACGTGGACGCCGAGGTCAGCTACGACGGCCACGCGTTCTCGACCGGCGCCTACGCCAGCGACGTCGTGGAGAAGATCTGGCCGACCAACTACGGCGGTCGAGGCGCGCGCTACATGAGCGAGGGCGGCGGCAGGATGCGCAACGCCTACGGCAACGTCACGGCGCCGCTGAACGGCTACATCTGGGATTCCTGCGCCCGCGCCAAGCTCAGCGTCCGCAGCTACGGCGAGTTTGCGATGCGCGGCCCCGAGCCCGAGGGCGAGAAGGACACCGGCGTGGGCGAGGTCGTGGAGACCGTGCCGGGCCTCAAGGGCAGGGTGCACCCCAACTACCCGCCCTACGATCTGACGATTCCCGACAACAAGCGTGTGGACATCTGGCTCGAGGAGTTCAGGAAGTTCGAGCAGTCGGGCGACCTGCCGCGGCTGAGCATCATCAGGCTCGGCAACGATCACACGGCCGGCACGCGCACCGGGTACCCGACGCCGAGGGCGATGATCGCGGAGAACGACGCGGCGCTCGGCCGGATCGTCGAGGCGATCAGCAACAGCCGCTTCTGGAAGGAGTCGGCGGTCTTCGTCCTCGAGGACGATGCACAGGCGGGGCCCGACCACGTGGACGCGCACCGCTCCGTCGCGCTGGTCGCGAGCCCGTTCGTGAAGCGCGGCGCCGTGGACTCGACCCTCTACAGCACGTCGGCCGTGCTTCGGACGATGGAGATGATTCTGGGCCTCCCGCCGATGAGCAACTTCGACGCGGCCGCGACGCCGATGTACGCCGCCTTCCAGTCGGCGCCGGTGCTGACGCCTTACAAGGCGCAGCCTGCCCGCATCGACGTCGCGGAGAAGAACGCGTCGAACGCCTGGGGTGCCGAGGCGTCGGGCCGCATGTACCTGGCCGAAGCCGACCTCGCGCCCGAGCAGGAGCTGAACGAGATCATCTGGCGGTCGGTCAAGGGGGCGGGCAGCGTGATGCCGCCGCCGATGCGCGCGGCGTTCGTGCGCGCGATCCCGCCGGGACCGGCCGACGACGATGACGATCCGCCGCAGGCGAAGCGGAGGCAGGAGCAGTGATTGGGTCCTCTCCTACTTCAACGCCTTCGCGATGGCCGCTTCCGCGAGCGGCGCCATGACCGCGTAGCCGGCCGCGTTGGGATGGAGGTCATCGGCACTCAGGTCGGTCCTGAGCAAGCCGCGCGCGTCGACCATTCCGGCGAAGTAGTCGAGGTAGACGTGCTTGTGCGCCGTCGCGTATGACCGCATCCAGTCGTTGATCGCGCGGATGCGCGTCATCGGCCGCACCGAGGTTTGCGGGTTGTTGTTGGTCGCGTGATAGTCGCTCACGGGCAGGATGCTGGAGAGCACCACCTTGATGCCGGCCGAGGCGGCGAGTTCGCTCATGGATGCGAGGTTGCCTTCGATCTCTTCGTCGGTCATCGGCCCGGTGTTGCCGGCGATGTCGTTCGTCCCGGCCAGGATCACCACGACCTTCGGCTTCAGGGCGACGACGTCCGGCCGGAACCGGACCAGCATCTGCGGCGTCGTCTGGCCGCTGATGCCGCGACCGACGTAGTTCCTGTCCGAGAAGAAGGTCCCGAAGCGCGGCTGCACCCAGAAGTCGGTGATCGAATCGCCCATGAAGACCGCGTCGGCGCTCTTCGCGCCGTGGTTCGCCTCGCGGTAGCGCGCGAGGTTCGGCCAGTCGCGGTTCCGCGCGTCGTTCGCCGCGACCGTGCGCAGGGCGGCGGCGAGTTCCGTGCACTCCAGCAGCGCGGGCGGCAGCGGCGCCGCCGCGCCGCGTCCGCCAGCGGCCCCCCCGGGCCCGGGGCCGGCTGGTACCTGCCCGCCGGGGCCTTGGTTCGCCGCGGCGGCAGGCGTCTGCGGGTGCGCGAGTAGAGCGGGGACGATCAACGTGGCAGCCAGCAGGCTGCCGCCCAGGGCGCGTGTCCACGACATCTGGTCCTCCCTTCGTTGCGCGGCGGCGTCCACGGCCGGGGCAGCAGCCGCAGCGCAAACGCCGTCAGGTTCCGCTTCCACACCGCCCACGGGCGGGCTGCGGGCATCGCGCGCGTCCGGCCCGCTACGGCAGCCAACCGTAGTCGCGCAGCTTGCGGTAGAGGCTGCGCTCGCTGATCCCGAGCACTTTCGCCGCCTGCCCCCGGTGGTTCTGAACCGCGTCGAGCACGCGCCGGACGTGCTCGCGCTCGAGCGCGTCGAGCGTCGCCAGCGGGCCGCCGGCCGACGGCGCGTCCGGTTGCCGTCGCACGGATGCCGGCAGGTGCTCGGGCCGCACCTCGTCCCCGTCGCACACCAGGAGCGCGGCCTCGATGGCGTGCTTCAGCTCGCGGACGTTGCCCGGCCACGCGTGACGCCGGAGCACGTCGAGCGCCGCCGCGCCCAACTCGCGGCTGCCGCCGTGCCTCTCGTTCAGCTGGGCGACGAAGTGCCTCGCCAGCAGTTCGACGTCGCCCGTTCTCTCCCGGAGCGGAGGAAGGTGCAGCGCGATCGTGCTCAAGCGGTAGAAGAGGTCTTCCCTGAACTGTCCCTGCCGGACCATCGCCTGCAGGTCGCGGTTCGTGGCCGCGAGCAGCCGGACATCGACCGCGATCTCGGCCGTGCCCCCCACGCGCCGGAAGGCCGACGCGTCGAGCACCCGCAGCAGCTTGACCTGCGTCGAGGCGCTCACCTCGCCGATCTCGTCCAGGAAGATCGTCCCGCCGTGCGCGACCTCGAACAGCCCCGGCTTCGCCCGATCGGCACCGGTGAACGCCCCGCGCTCGTGGCCGAACAGCTCGCTCTGCAGCAGGCTCTCCTGCAGCCCGGCGCACTCGACGACGACGAAGGGCTTCTCGCGCCGGTGGCTCCTGGCGTGCAGCAGCTTCGCCGCGATCTCCTTCCCCGAGCCGGTTTCCCCGGTGATGAGCACCGCCGCGTCGGAGGGCGCGACGCGCCCGATGAGGTCGAGGACCTCGACGAATCTCGGGCTCCGGCCGACGAAGGCGTGGCCCAGGTCGGGCGGCGTCAGGCCCCGTTCGAGCAGCGTGGCGCGGCGCGTGAGCGAGTGCCGCTCGAGCGCGCGCTGAATGCGGACTTCGAGCTCGTCGAGCGGGCACGGCTTGGCGACGTAGTCGAACGCCCCCGACCGGATGGACTGGATCGCCGCGTCGATCGACCCCTGCCCGGTGAGCATCAGCACCTCGGTGGACGGGCACACGGCGCGCAGGCGCTCCAGCACCTGGAGGCCGGTGACGTCCGGGAGGTTGAGATCGAGGACCACGACCAACGGCTGCCGCTCGACGGCGACGCGCAGCGCCTCCCCGCCGGTCGCGGCGGTCAGGATGTCGAACCCGGCGCGCGCAAGCTCCCGCCCCATCACCGTTCTGAACGCGTCGTCGTCGTCGACGAGCAGGACCAGCGGCTGCGACTTCACCCGGCCACCTCCCCAGCCGCCCCCGTTCGGAGGGCGGGCAGCGTGACTGCGAACGTCGACCCGGACCCGACCGCGCTCGACACCGTGATGTCGCCCCCGCACGTCCTGACGTAGTCGAGCGAGAGGAACAGCCCCAGCCCGGTGCCGCCCTTCCTCATACTGTAGAACGGCTCGAAGATCCGCTTCAGGTTCTCCGGCGAGATCCCGCAGCCGTTGTCGCGCACCGTGATGCGGACCGGGTCGCCGCCGTCGACGCCGGCGCGCACGGCCCCGCCGCGCGGGCACGCCTGCACGGCATTCAGCAGCAGGTTGATCACAGTATGCTGCAATGCCGATTCGTCGATCCGCACGCGGACGGCCTCGGCCGGCGCCTCCACCACGATCGTCACTCCCGACGCGCGGGCGGTCGGTTCGACCAGCCGGGCGGCGGCGGACACGACGGCCGCGGGGTCCACCACCTCGCCCGGCGACGACTGGCCGCGCGCCATCCGGAGGAAGTGCTGCGTGATGCCCCGGCACCGCAGGACCTGTTCGCGCGCGATGGCGGCGCTTTCGGAGATCCAGCCGCGCCCGGGGTCGGCGGCGGCGTCCGGCCCGACGCCCCGCAGGATGCCCTCGACACAGGTGAGGATCGTGGCGAGCGGCGTGTTGAGTTCGTGCGAGAACCCCGAGGCCAGCAGGCCGAGCGAGGCCAGCTTGTGCGACTCGGCGAGCGACGCCTCCGCCGCGCGCCGGTCGGTGATGTCGCGCCAGACCTCGACGACGTGCGCCACCTTGCCGTCGGGGCCCGGGATCGGCGACGCGTGGATCTCCTCCCAGCGCACGCTGCCGTCGGCCTCGGAGCGCTGGCACAGCCGCACCTGCCGCACGCCGGTCCGCAGGCAGGCCGACGTGGGGCACTGCTCGACGGTGCAGCCCGCGACGCCGGTCTCCTGGCAGCAGCACCCGAGCACGCTGTCCCGGCGCCCGCCGGCGCGCGCGAGAAACGCGTCGTTGGCGGCAATCACGTGGCGCGTCGCGTCGAGGACGACGATCCCGTCGTCGATGCTGTTGATGACCGTCTCCAGGCGTTCGCGCTGGTTGCGCACCTCGCCCACGAGGCCGGTCACGGAATCGGCCATCACGTTGAACTCGCGGGCCAGCCACGAGATGGTGTCCGAGCCGTCGGCGGGCACGCGCCGCTCGAGATCGCCGGACGCAATCTGGCGCGCCGTCGTCTCGAAGCGCTGCAGCCGTCGGAGGAGCGCGAGGCGGAGGATCGCGGCGATCGCGCCGATCAGCACGAGCGTCGCGGCCGCCGTGCCGCCGACGAGCCAGCCGAGCTCCCGGTCCATCGACGCCCTGACGCCGCTCACGTTGCGGTCGAGGATGAGGATGCCGTTGATGCGCCGCGCCGGGTCGTGGCAGGCGTGGCACTGCTCCCGGTTGCGGAACGGGACGACGGTGCGAAGCACGGTCCCGCCGCCCGTCTCGATCACGCGGCTCGAGCCCCGCTGCTCCGGCGGATATTGATGGCACGACTGGCACGTGGCCGAGCCGACGTGGAGGTCCGCGTTCTGGTCGGCGGGGACGCTCGAGTAGCGGACCCGGCCTTCCCGGTCGAGGATGACGACGCGCTCCACGTTCGGCTGGCGCGCGAACGACTGGATCATCCGGGCGATCAGCGTCCGGTCGTTCTCGATCATCTGGTGCTCGAGGGCGGCCCGGATCAACTCCCCCTGCGCCACGCCCATCTCCCGGGCGGTGTCGAGCAGCGTCTGGAAGTGGTGCGCGGAATAGACGTAGGCCGTCCCGGCCATCACGACCGAGACGGCCGCAGTGATGCCGAGCGCGAGGCCGACGGTGGTGCCCGCCAGTCGAAATCGCATGGCTGAATGGAAGATCGGGAACGCCGCTCGAATCCTGACAGAACATCGGACGTCGAGTCAACCGCCTGCGTCCCGGGCGCCCGCCTCGGGCAGGTGGCAGAGTCGCAGAGGGCCCACGGCCGGGGGCCTGTCAACTTGTCAGGCCGGGCCTGTCAATCTGGCAGGTCCCCCCCTGCGCGACGGCAGCGACACGCGGAACATGGCCGAAGAACCGTCTCTCGTCCGTTGGCACCGAACCTGCTGTTGGGGGCGGCGTGGGGCGCGCACCGGCGATGGGAACCGGCCCGCAGCGCCGCCCGTGAACCTGCAGCGCAGGGGAGGAGCGAGCGATGGAAATGTTCCTGATGGCCCTGGCACTGAGCATCTTCGGCCTCGCCGTGAGCGCCATTGCGTTTGGCGCGGCAACCCGCACCGAGAGGCGGCCCGAGCTTCCGGTCCGGCCGCAGCTCGACCTTGCGCCCGAACGGTTCTTCTCCGACACTCCCAAGGCGTTCCACCGACAGCCGCAGGTGCCGCTCGAGGTGCTGCTCCTCCAGATCGAGCAGCACGTGCGCCTCGAGCAGGCGGCCGCCGAGTCGTTCATCAGCCTGCCCTCGCCCGCAGCCCTGAACTGCCGAACCCAATCGCCGCTCGTGCACTGAGCGCTGCGCGACGACACCGCCCGGGCCTCGTCCCGGGTCTTCCGTTTCCTCGGCTTCCAGTCAGGGGCATTCGATGGCGGACACTCAACCCGATCTCTTGCGATCGCTGTCGGCCGACCAGGCGAACGCCGTGCTCGCGCTCGGGAGGCAGCTGACCCTTCCCGCCGGCGCCGTGCTGTTCCAGCTGGGCGCCGACGCGGATCGATCTGTACGTGATCGACCGCGGGCGCGTGGACCTGACCCTCCCGATGCAGGTGTTCGGCCGCGAGCAGGACATCCTCGTGGAGGAGCGGACTGCCGGCCAGACGCTCGGGTGGTCGGCGCTGATCCCGCCCCATCGATTCACGCTGAAGGCCACCGCGAAGATCGATTCGGACCTGATCGCCTTCCCGCGCGCCGGGCTCCGCGACCACCTGGCGCGTCATGCCGACGTGGGGCAGGCAATCACCATGAACGTGGCGGCGACGATTGGCCAGCGGCTGCAGGTGTTTCAGGCGATGTGGCTGCGCGAGATGAAGCGCGGCCTCGAGCTGTCGGGCGCCACGGGGAGCCCCGCGTGAGTCGGGGGCCGGCACTGGGCCTCGTGGCGGCAGCCGTCTGCGCGCTGTGGCTGCCCGGCCTCGCCGCGGCCGCCCAGGGGCAGCCGCCGTCGCCCGCCCAGCGGCCGGCCGAGCGGCTCGAGGTGCCGCCGCCGCCCTTCTCGGACGGGATCTTCCCGTGTTCCGCCTGCCACGCGTCGCTGAAGGTGAACCGGACCCGGCGAGAGCTGACCGAGATGCACGGCGACATCGTGCTGACGCACGACGCCGAGCAACGGTGGTGCCTCGACTGCCACGACGCCGAGAACCGCGACATGCTGCACCTGGCCAGCGGCGAGCGCCTGCCGTTCAGCGAGTCGTACCGCCTGTGCGGCCAGTGCCACGGCGAGAAGTACCGCGACTGGCGGGCCGGCGTGCACGGCCGGCGAACCGGCGACTGGAACGGGCACAAGGCGTACCTGTTGTGCGCGAACTGCCACAACCCGCACCAGCCGCGCTTCAAGCCGATCGAACCCAAGCCGGCGCCCGCCCGCCCGACGGCGTTGCGCAGGTAGCAGGAGACCCGAATGGGCCGACCATCGAACCTGTCAGCGTCCGGCCAACCCGAACCGGTTCAGGCGTCCCGTGGTCGCGGGTTGTCCCGGCGCGAGTTCGCGTCGTGCGCCGCGGCCGCCGCCGCCGGCTTCCTGCTCACGGCCTGCGGTCCCCGCCGTCTGCACGAACTGTCGAAGGAGCAGCTCCGCAGCCGCCTGAAAGACCTCGAGCGCGACTACTCCCGCCGACTGGCGACCGACATCACGGTGTCGGACACCCCGGCGATGCCCGGCGTCCTGTTCGCCTACGCGCTCGACATCTCCCGCTGCATCGGCTGCCGGCGCTGCGTCTACGCCTGCGTGGAGGAGAACAACCAGTCGCGCGACCCGCAGGTGCAGTGGATCCGCGTGCTCCAGATGGACAAGGACCGCGGCGTCGACTTCACCCACGCCGACGCGTATTACCACCCGGCGCTGGTGCCCGAGGAGAACCATTTCTACGTGCCGGTCGCCTGCCAGCAGTGCCGGAACCCGCCGTGCACGAAGGTGTGCCCGACGGGCGCCACCTGGACGGAGCCCGACGGCATCGTCGTGATCGACTACGACTGGTGCATCGGCTGCCGCTACTGCATGGCGGCGTGCCCCTACGGCGCCCGGCACTTCAACTGGGCCGAGCCGTCGATCCCGAAGGGCGAGATCAACCCGCACACGCACGTCCTCGGCAACCGCCCGCGGCCCAAGGGCGTCGTCGAGAAGTGCACGTTCTGCATCCAGCGCACGAGGATCGGCCGCTACCCCGCGTGCGTGGAGGTGTGCCCCGTCGGCGCGCGGAAGTTCGGGAACCTGCTCGACCCCGAGAGCGAGATTCGCTACATCATCGAGCACAAGCGCGTGCTCGTGCTGAAGGAAGAACTGAACACCGTCCCGAAGTTCTTCTATTTCTACGCGACGTGAGGTGACTGTGTGACCACCGTCCGCCTGTTCTCGCGCTTCGTCACCGGCAGCCTCCGCCTGGTCACGCGGGGCAACGGCGTGTACTGGGCGTGGCTGGCGTTCCTCGCCGCCCTGATCGCGTCGGGCGCGCTCGCCTACGTCGCCCAGGTGCGCACCGGGCTGGCAATCACCGCGATGCGCGACCAGGTGAGCTGGGGCTTCTACATCGGCAACTTCACGTTCCTCGTCGGCGTCGCCGCGGCCGCGGTGGTGCTGGTGATCCCGGCGTACGTCTACGACTGGAAGCCGATTCGCGAGATCGTCATCTACGGCGAGCTGCTGGCCGTCAGCGCGATCGTGATGTGCCTGCTGTTCGTCCTCGTGGACATCGGCCGCCCCGATCGCTTCTGGCACCTCCTCCCCGGCGTCGGGCACCTGAACTTCCCGCAGTCGATCCTGGCGTGGGACGTGCTGGTGCTCAACCTCTACTTCGTCGTGAACTTCGTCGTCGTGACGCACATCTGCTACCGGGCGTTCTCGGGCCGCCAGTACAGCCCCAAGGTCGTCGTGCCGCTGGTCCTGCTGTCGATCCCGATGGCGGTCGGCATCCACACCGTGACCGCGTTCCTGTACAACGGCCTGGCCGCGCGCCCGTACTGGAACGCCTCGATCCTCGCGCCGCAGTTCCTGGCGTCGGCATTCTGCGCCGGGCCGGCGATCCTCCTCATCGTGCTCCAGCTGCTGCGCCGGTTCACCGCGTTCGAGATCCAGGACCAGGCCATCAGCAAGATCGCCGAGCTGATGGCGTACGCGATGTTCCTGAACCTCTTCCTCCACGGAGCGGAGGCGTTCAAGGAGTACTACTCCGACACCGAGCACCTGCTGTACACGCGCTACTGGTACGAGGGGCTTGGCGGGCACCGCACGCTGGTGCCCTACGCGTGGTCGGCCGTCACGCTCAACGTCCTGGCCTTCGTGCTGTTCATCGTGCCCCGCACCCGGCGGCATTGGCTCACGCTCAACATCGGCTGCCTGGCGGTCTACGCCGGCTGCTATATCGAGAAGGGGATGGGGTTGATCATCCCGGGCCTGACACCCGACGTGCTGGGCGAAATCTACGTCTACACGCCCTCGCTCACCGAACTGCGGGTGGCGGCCGGCGTCTTCGCGCTGGGGTTCCTGATCTTCACGCTGATGCTCAAGGTCGCGGTGCCGATTTCTCTCGGCGAGTTCCAGTCGCAGGATCCGCCCGGCCAGCCCGGCGCGATTCCGGTGGCGGCCCACCGCTGACGGGGCCGCGCATCGTGACGGCGAGTTGGGTACACTTGGGGACATGAGCCGCCTGGGCCCTCAGCGGGTCGCGCTGGCTGCCATGGCGGGCTGTGCCTGCGTGGCATCGATGCTGGCCGTCTCCGGCCAGTCCTTCCGCATCGTTCCTCGCCCCATCGTCATCATCGGCGGCACCATCATCGACGGGACCGGCGCCCCGGCTCGACGGAACGACGCGATCGTCGTCCAGGACGGTCGCATCAAGGCGATGGGCCTGGCCGCATCGAAACGCGCGCCAAAAGACGCGCGGATGATCGACGCGTCCGACAAGTGGATCGTGCCGGGGCTGATCGACGCCGCGGTTCACCTGTCCCAGACCGGCGGCCTCGACGCGCGGCCCGACCTCGTGCCCGATCCGGGCGGGCGGACCTACGCGGAGATCCTCCGCGACATTCGCCGCGCGCCGTCACCCTACCTCCGCGCCTACCTCTGCGCCGGGATTACCGCGATCCTCAATCTCGGCGGGCCTCCGTGGACCTTCGAACTCCGAGACGGCAGGACCGGCGACGCGTTGTCGCCGAGGATTGCCACCACCGGGCCGTGGATTGCGACCAGTGCGCCGGTGGGGCTGCAGGTTGCCGGCGACGAGGGTTACTGGGTCTCTGGCGAGGCGGCCGGCCCGGCGGCGCTGGTCGAGCGGCTGCTGGCGCGACAGCCGGACCTGGTCGCCGTGCACCTGGGCCCGGAGGCGAGAAGCCCGCAGGGCGACCTGGCGTTCGTCCGGTCCGTGGTCTCGGCGGCGCACGCCCGAAAGCATCGCGTGATCGTCGATGTCACGTCGGTGCCGCAGCTTCGCGCAGCGGTGGAGGGCGGCGCGGATGCCGTGGTGAGCCGCGTGGCCGCGGACATCCCGGATGGCCTGCTGGGCCGCATCGCCGCGCAGCAGACAATCGTGGTGCCTGCGCTGGCCGTCGCCGAGTCGGCGCGCCTGGTGTCGACCGGGAACGTGAGCGTGGAGGACTACGAACGCGGCTGCGCGCCGGCGGCGACCGTGGACGCGCTTTCGGCGGCGAGGAAGACGGGTTCGGAGGCTTCTCGGCCGCCGCAGACAGGATCCGGTTTCGAGCCGGGTTCCGTCGCCGGCGAGCAGCGCAACCTGAAGCGGCTGATCGCGGCAGGCGCGATGGTCGCAGCAGGCAGCGGCGCGGGGGACCTGAGGGTGCTCCACGGATCCTCGCTGCACCGGGAATTCGAGCTGATGGCGGGCGCCGGCCTGACGCCGATGCAGATCCTGCTGTCGGCGACCCGCGACGCGGCGAAGCTGCTCGGCCGCCCGGCCGAGATCGGCGAGATCAAGGAAGGCCTCGCAGGCGACATCCTCCTCCTTGCCGCCGACCCGTTGGCCGATATCCGCAATGCCCGCCAAGTGTCGCTTGCGATCAAGGGCGGAGCGATCTACGAGCGGTAGGACGAAACCGCTGCCCGCTGACCCCAACAGCCACGACTACCTTCCCGCCGGCATCTCGAACAGGGCCTTGGCCGGTTCCGTGCGGGTGATGCCAGACAGGCGATAGGTCGTCTCGCCCGTACGCGGATCGCTGTGCTTGGTGAGCACCAGCACCTGCAGTTCGGGCGAGAACCACTCCTCCGAGACGATGCCAATCGGCTGCTCGTTGCCAGCGGCTCCAGCCGGAATCACGGTCGTGGATCGGGTGCCGGTGGCGTTGACGCCTTCGATCGTCTGCTGGCCGAGGTCTTCTTTGGTCGTTTCGCTCTTGACGATTTCGCTGGTGTAGACAATCTGCATCGTCTTTTCCGCGACTTGCTTGTCCTCGGAGGTGACGTGGAGCGTCACCGTGTTGCCGCTCTCCACCGTCGCCAGCGTGCCCGCTTCTCTGACGTTCGTTCGCAACTTCACGGACGAATGACTCACGGTGTTGTTTCGGGGATCGAAGACCGTGCTGGTGCCGGTCGTCGGGTCGGCGATCGCGATCAGGACGACCTGGCCGTCGGCGTCGAGCGTCTCCTTCCGGGTCCGCCCGGCCGAATCCCGATACACGCGGGTGGCGGTGCGGTGGACGATCCGGTTGCCGTCGGCCAGCACCTGGGTCGACTCGGTCGTGGCTTCGCCAGTGTAGGGCGCGTTGAGGGTCGTCTTCGACTGAACGGCGATCTGCCCCTGCTCGGCGTGGATCTTGTCGAGCAGCACCTGCGGAGACTGGTCGGTCGACGCCATCCGTTCGAAGGTGTGGGTCGAAACCTGCTGGGCACCGGCGCCCGCGGCCAGGGCGCTCGCGGTCACTGCGACGAGGATGATCTTCTTCATTAGCGTCTCCTGGAACCTGTCTGCATGCTGACCAGCCGGATGGCTCGAGGCTGGCCGTCCTGGCCGACGAGTACGTCCGCCGTCACCGGCGTCCTTCCTTCGTCCGGCATGATGGGGAATCCATACGCGGGCAGGCTCGAGACCGGGAGCTGCACCCGCACGATCATTCCACTTTCGAACGTCGGCAGCTGGCTGGCCGCCGGAAGGGCGACGAAGTCGTCCTCGGCGCCGCTCGCCGCAACGGCAGGCGGCCGCCGCGGCTGTCTGGCCCGCCGACTTGTCCCGTCGGAGTCTGCCTTCGCCGGTGGCGCCACGGCCACCGTCTTTACCGGTACCTACCGGCGGGACGGAATGGCCCGACGGCGCGCGCGCTTCGCCGCCGGGGGGAACGGGCGCGGGCGTCGCAGAGGCCGCCTGCCGCGCGCCCTGCATCGCGTCGCTGCTCTGACGCATCTGCGCCGCTATCCACCACCCGCCCACAACCAGCGCCACCGCTGCCGCCGCTGCCAGTGTCCACCGCCGGGGGGCGGGACTGCGATGCTGTTGGCTGGCCCCGCGCTCGCGCGGGGCTCTAGACGTGACCCTCTGGCCCCGCTGCCGGCGGTCGAAGGCGTCGAGCAGGCGTTGCTCCGTGGCCGGATTCTCGGGCACGTCGTCGACGGTCCGAGCCAGTTCCCGAAGCGCGTCGCTCAGCTCACGCTCCCACTTCATGACAGCAACCCTCCTGGCACGAACTCCGGCTCGGCCCCACGCGCCAGGCGCCTGGACTCGCCGGCGTTGCCGCTGCTGACGCCGCTCCCGCCCGCCGCCAGCTTCGACGCGAGCAGCGTGCGCCCTCGATGCAGCCGAGACCGGACGGTGCCTACCACGCAAGACAGCGCTTCGGCCGCATCCGCGTAGGACAGCTCCTGCAAGTCACACAAGACGACCGCCTCGCGATAGCGGAGCGGCAGGGAGAGCACCGCCCGCCGCACCGCCTCCATCCGTTCCACCCGCAGGAGGTCCGTCAGGATTCCGGGCCCCACCGACACCAGAGCCGGCGCCTCTTCATCGTGAGCGAGGGACTCCAGTCGCCGGTCCCGGACCAGCCGTCGGCGGAGCTGGTTCCTGGCGACGCCGCACAGCCACGACACGACCGTCGCCCGCCCGGCTTCGAACCGGCCCGCGTCCTCGATCACCGCCACGAACACGTCCTGCACGACGTCTTCGGCGACGCTCGGCTCCGCGGTCATGTGCAGCGCGAAGCGGAACACGTCCGGGCGCCGGCGCCGGTAGAGCGCAGCGAAGGCGTCGCGGTCGCCGGCCGCGGTGCGCCGAACCAGCTCCTCGTCCGCCACACGATCGGCCGCCGGGGATGTGCTCATGCTCTCCAGGTTCGACGCATCCTGGACATATTCGGTTCTGGACGGCGGAAAGTTCCAGAAAGGAGGCTCGGAAAGAAGGCGAGCCGGCGGTCCCTGCCGCCGGCGGTGGGTGGACTCCGGGAGGCCGGCCCCGCGCCGACGCAGCTGCTATGGCTTCTCGGTCGTCGCCGGGGGGGCTGCCGGCGCGGCTCCCAGGTTCTGCTGCAGCAGGCCCGGCAGGCTGATTCCGAGCGCCTCCAGCTGCTGCAGCAGGTTGAACACCAGCGTCGGGCTGGTGCGCGCCAGGCGCTCGAGGCCGGATGCGGTCGCCGCCGCCGCCCTGGTCGATCACGACCACCTTGTCGATGTTGCCGAGCGGCGCCGCGACCGCCCCGAACACCGCCGACGAGGACTGGATGATCGCCGGCAGCTTCTCGAGAATCGTCTGGAGGCGCGCGGCGTCGTTGAACTGCTTCCACGCCTCGGCCTTCTTGAGGATCGCGGTGGCTTCGGCCACGCCCTGGGCCTCGATGGCCTTCGCCTGGGCCAGGCCGATCGCCTCGACCTTCGCCGCCTCGGCGCGTCCTTCCGCTTCGATCGCCGCCGCCCGGCCGGCGCCTTCCTTGCGCAGCTTCTCCTGCTCGGCCTCCGCCATCGCGATGACGGCCGAGCGCCTGCCCTCGGCTTCGAGGATCGCCGACTGCCTGGCCGCTTCGGCCCGGACGATGGCCGACTGGCGTTCGGCCTCGGCCGGCTTGATGACCGTCGCTTCGAGTTCCTTCTGCTTTCGGAGGACCTCCTGCTCCTGGACGGAGATCAGCTCCTGCGTCCGCTGCCGTTCGACCTTCACCTCCTCGGCGACGACGAGCTGACGGGACTTGGCGAGCGACAGCGGTCCGGCCTGCGCCGCGGTGGCTTTCTGCGTCTCGACCTCGGCCTGGTACTGCGCCTGCCGGATCAGGAAGTCGCGCTGCGACTGCGCGATCTCGGCGTCGGCGGTGAACCGCGCCTTCTCGCCCTCCTGAAGCGCCTGCGCCGACTTGATCTTCGAGTCGCGGGTCGCCTCCGCCTCGCCGATCGTCGCGTCGCGTTTGACCTCGGCCGTGCGCCGCTTGCCGAGCGCGTTCAGGTACTCCTCTTCGTCGCTGATTTCCTGGATTGTCAGCACGTCGACGCCCAGGCCCATCTTCTCGAGATCGGCGGCCGCCTCGCTGGTCAGCTTCTGCGCGAAGCTCTGCCGGTCGCTGTTGATCTCCTCGACGGTCAGCGTGCCGAGGATCGACCGCAGGTGGCCTTCGAGCGTCTGGAAGATCACCCGCTGGATCTGGTCGGCCGACATCCCGAGGAAGCGTTCGGCGGCGGCCTGCAGCGACGTGTCGTCGCTCCTGATCTTCACGTTCGCCACCGCCTTCACCATCATCGGGACGCCCTTCACCGTGTAGGCCCGCTTGATCTCCAGCGGGATCGTCATCACGTTGAGCGACAGGTACTCCACCTTCTCGAGCAGCGGGATGCGCAGCGCCGCGCCGCCCTTGATCATCCGGTAGCCCACGATGCGCCCGTCGGGCAGCTTCCGCCTGCGCCCGCTGAGCACGGCGACGGCATTGGGCGAGACCTTGATGTAGTTGCGGCTGAACAGGTACCCGGCGATGAAGAGCGACAGGACGGCGACGAGGATGACGACCGGCATCAACATGAGTTCGAGCATGACGGCCTCCTGCTACACGTGGTCCTTCGCGCGCTCGACGATCACGGTGTCGCCAAGGACGTCGACCACCGTGACGGCCGCGTTCTCGGGAATGGCGGCCCCGTCGCGCGTGCGGGCGATCTTGTCGAGCAGCTGCTCACCGAGCTGGCACCGGACCTGCCCCACGCCGTCCCGCGGGATCGGCACCACCACCCGCGCGGGCTGCCCGACCACGTCCCGCGGGTGGATGTCGGTGGAGGCCTGCTGCCCGTACAGGAAGGAGGCGAACGCGTAGATCAGGCTGGCGAACGTGGCTCCGCTCAGGAAGCCGATGCCCGAGGCGCCCAGCGTGCCGAACCCGTAGTGGGTGGCCACTGCGCCAAAGCCGCCGAAGGCGGTGACGAAGACGCTGACGATGCGGACGCTGAAGAAGCTCGGCCCGCCGTGCGCGAAGTCGTGGTCGGCGGCGCCGTCCAAGTGTTCGAAGACCTCGCCGAAGAACAGCGCGATCGCGAGGAACAGGAACCCGGCCGCAGAAAGCGCGAGAAACACCGTGAACTGCGTGGCGTGGGTCAACCAATCAGGCATGGCGCCTCCTCGGTTGGAGGCACTCTACCACGCTCGCAGGGGTCATCAAGCAGGATTCAGGAGTCGGGATTCAGGAGTCGGGATCAGATCGGGGCAGGATTCGGGGGCAGGATTCGGGGGCAGGATTCAGGGGGCAGGATTCAGGGGTCAGGGGTCGGGAGCCGGGATTCAGGATTCGGTGGGAAACGGCGGCGGGCCGCGTGGCGCAATACGCCGGCCGGATATACTAACCGGCAGACCGTCACGAGGGAGAGCCATGTCCAGCGATTCGCGCCCGCCCCGCAACCTCGACGCGCCGCCCGCCGAGATGCCGGCCGCCGATGCCGCGCCTGCGGCGGGGGCGCCGCTTTCCGGGAAGCCGCCGCGCCGGGCCAGACGGGCCGGGTTGCGTCCGCCGTTCAGCGTGCCGCGCCTGCGCAAGAAGTCGAAGCCCGGCGACAAGGCGGGCATCGAACTGGCGGACCTGGCGAAGATGCCGGCCGAACCCGGGGCGCACGACGCCGTGACGCTCACGTGCATCGACTACGGTCCGCAGCAGGCGCAAGTCCAGGAGGTCAGGGCCCTGGCGCCGTTCCTCGCCGCCCATCGGCCCGACTGGGCGGCGGTCCGGTGGATCAACGTCGACGGCCTCTCGGACATGGCCGCCATCCGCGGCCTGGCCGAGAAATACCGCCTGCACCCCCTCGCCGTCGAAGACATCTTGAACGTCACGCACCGCCCGAAGATGGAGGCGTTCGAGGACGACGGGAAGATCCAGGACCGGCTGTTCATCATCGCGAAGATGCTCGAACTCGCCGACGGGCACCTGCACAGCGAGCAGATCAGCGTCTTCCTGGGCCACCACACCGTCCTCACCTTCCAGGAGAGCCGTGGCGACGTGTGGGACGGCATCCGCCAGCGGATCCAGACGTCCGGGTCGCGCCTGCGTGCCAACGACGCCAGCTTCCTGGTCCACTCGCTGCTCGACGCGATCGTGGACCACTGCTTCCCGATCCTCGAGTTCTACGGCGACCGTCTCGAGGACGTCGAGGCCGCGGTCCTGCAGCGGCCGGACCCGGGCGCCATCCAGGAGATCCACGCGCTGAAGCGCGAGCTGCTGCTGCTGCGGCGAGCGGTCTGGCCGATGCGCGAGGTGATCAACTCGCTGCAGCGCGAGCCCCACGCGTGCATGAGCGACGCCACGCGCACCTACATGCGCGACATCTACGATCACCTGGTCCAGATCATCGACATCGTCGAGACCTACCGCGAAATGGCGACGGGGCTCACCGAGACCTACATGAGCGCGATGAGCCAGCGGCTCAACGAAGTGATGAAGGTCCTGACGATCATCGGTACCATCTTCATCCCCCTGACGTTCCTGGCGGGCGTGTACGGGATGAACTTCAAGCACCTCCCCGAGCTCGAGTGGGTGTGGGGCTACCCGTTCTTCTGGATGGTCTGCATCGTGACCGCCGCCACCATGTTCGCGTGGTTCAGGCGGAGGCAGTGGCTGTAGGCGGCGGAGGCGACCCCGCTTCCTGGGCATCCAGCGCCGGCCGGGGGCTGACCCGGGCTAACACGACTCGCTGTTCAAACCGGTCAGGTGGGGCCCCGCGGCGGTCCTGGCTTCCCGGGGCAGCCGCGACGGCGCATCGCTCGCCGCGGGCAGCTTCACCACCTTCACGACGACCGTGGTGATGTCGTCTGCCTGCGGTTCCTGGCGGGCGAAGCGGCGGGCGGAACGGCAGATGCCGCGGGCCAGCGACCTTGCGGGCCATGCGCCGTGCGCCTTGGCGTAGGCGATCACTCGCTCCACGCCGAATACCTCGCCTCGAACTTCACTCTCCGTCACTCCGTCGGTGACGAGCAGCACCAGTTGCTCCGGCTCGAGGGCAAGCTCGCGGGCGGGGTACTGCGAGCGCGAGAACAGCCCCAGCGGCATGCCGGTGCTCGCCATCGACGCGGGCGCGCCCCCCGGGTCGCTCGACCCTATGACCAGCCCGGCCACGTGGCCGGCGTTTGCATAACGCAGCCGGCGCGAAGCGGGGTCGAGCCGCGCCAGCAGCAGCGTGACGAAGCGATTCTCCTCGAGGTCCCCGAGCAGCATCCCGTTCACCCGGGTGAGGATCTCGCCGACGTCGAGGTTCAGCGCCGCAAACGAGCGCACGTACGCCCTGGTGAGCGCCATCACCAGCGCCGCGCCGAGGCCGTGGCCGCTCGCGTCGCCGACCGCGACGTACACCCCCCCGCCGGCTGCCGGGACGAAATCGAAGTAGTCGCCGCCCGTCTCCGTCGCCGGCTCGGAGACGGCCGCCAGGTCGAGCCCGGGACCGCCGTCGGCCGTTGGTACAGCTGCTGTTGAACCTCCCGGGCCAGTCGGAACTGCACCTCCTGCTCGTGCTTTCTGCGCAGTTCGGTGATGTCTTTCAACACCGACACGAAGTGCGTGATCTCACCCTCTTCGCTCCTGATTGGCGTGATCGTTTGTTCCGCCCAGTACAGCGCGCCGGCCTTCTTGCGGTTGACGAGCGTCCCCCGGTAAGTGCGCCCGGCCAGCAACTCCTCCCAGAGGTTCCGGTAGAATTCGCCGTCGTGGTGGCCGGACTTCAGGATGGCGGGCGTGCGGCCGATCGCCTCCTCGCGCAGGTAACCGGTTGTCGCCTCGAAGGCCGGGTTGACGTACTCGATGACGCCGCGCTTGTCGGTCACCACCACGCTGTCCGCGGTCTGTTCCACGGCGCGAGTCAGCAGCAGGAGTTCCCGGCGCGAAACGCGTCGCTCGGCCTCCCACCGCTTCTGCTCGGTCACGTCGCTGACCATCGCCAGGACCCCGGTGAAGCGCCCGTCGGCGCCGAACGAGCCCGTCGTCGAGATCCAGGCCCACAGTTCCGAACCGTCCTTGCGCCGGAATCGGCTTTCGATCTGCTCGCTCACCCCCCGCTTCCGCCGCTCCAGGTCCGCCAGCTTCCGGTCGGCGTCGCGTTCGAAGCTGAAGTCCGTCACCGGCCTGCCCAGCATCTCCGCGGCGGAGTACCCGAGCATCTGGGTCAACCGCCGGTTCACGAAACAGGTGAGCAGGTGGGAATCCAGCATCCAGACGCCTTCGTTGGCCGTCTCCGCGATCTCGTGATAGCGTTCCTCGCCCAGGCGGGCGGCCTCGCGTTCGGCCTGCCGTCGGATCAGCCGCGTGCGATCCGCGGTCAGCGCCGCGACCGACAAGCCCGATACGGCGATCACGGTCGCGAAAGACTGCAGGAGGCCGGCGTTCTGCAGCGACGTGCCGACGACGAACGGCCCCATGCCGCGCCGGCTTCCCCAGACCGCGACGGCGGTGAGCGAGGCGGTGATGAGGGCCGCGCCGGGCACCTCGAAGCGCGTCGCTCCCCATACGAGCAGGAAGGGAAAGGTCAGCGCCAGGATGCCGTAGCTGCTTCCGGCCAACGCCGGGAGGCATCCTGAACACGAGGTCGGCGCACGCCACGGTTGTCATCAGCAACGCGGCCAGTTCCGCCGGCCGTCGGGCCTCGGGCGCCGCCCGGACGTAAGGGACCGCCAACGCGAGCGGCCCGACGACGAGGACGCCCATCGCGTCTCCGAGCCACCACATCAGCCACGTCGCCTGCACGGTCGGCCACGCCGGCACACGGGCGAGGGAAAGCGCGGCAGTCCCGACAGTGGCGCTGATGGCGGGGCCGCCAAATGCTCCGAGGACGACGAACCGGATGACGTCGCTGAGGCGTCGCAGGCAGGGGTCGAACCCGCGTGTGCGCCGCAGCATCCATGCGCCCGCCAGCGGGCCCACGGTGTCGGCGACCGCCATGCCGACCGCGGACGACACGGGAATCGGCGTGAACACGTTCACGAGGAAGCCGCCGACAGCGATGGCCGGCCAGATGCGCGGCCCGAACAGCAGAATCGCGCCGAGCGCGATGCCGGCTGCGGGCCAGACGGGCGAGACGTTTCCACTCGTGTAGGGAACGGCGAGACCGAGGCGTCCAGCGAGAAAGTAGACGGCCGCGACGAGCGGCAGCGCCTTGGCCAGGTCCACGGCCGCGTATCGCGCGCCGGGGTCCGCGCGGGGGGCAAGGTCCATCGCGTCGTCTTTCCTGACTCGCCCGTTGCGTCCCGGCTGCGGTCAGCCAGGGCCCGCATGGCGCCGATCGGAGCCTGGGGGATGTCGGGCGCGGTTGCGGCTGCCCAAGGGGCTAAGGCAGGGTCAGCAAAGCGACGGCCACCGGCAGCGCTCCGGAATCCGGCGCAAATCGCCGTCGGCGTCTCGCCATCTGGAACGGCTGAGTAAGATAGGTGGACGGAATCCGGCCGAATTCGATACTCAGCTTTCCGGGCGTCATCCGGAGACCTGGACGGTGCCCCTTCGAGAATCGGGATCTTCCGCGGACGGCGCCGGGGCGGCTTCCGGATCGATCGCCTCGCCAGCAATGAGCCGGTCGGTCAGCCAGCCGTGTGCCGCTTCGTCCTGGCGGACGAGAAGCCGGTCCATCGGCGTGGAAGCCCAGTCGATCGACTCGCGCTCCTGCATCGACGGCCACGAGCCATCCGCGCGGCGGGGCGCGTACCGGCACCAGAACCCGAAGTGCCATTGCGTGAAGTCGGCCGCCTGCGCGCGGCCCCACTCGTCGTCGCCCCAGTGCTCGAGGGCGAGCGCCGCGTAGCGCCGGTAGACCTCGACGCGCTCCTCGGCCGACAGGTCGCGGTAGCCCTCGGCGACTTCCCGGTACAGCCACGGCTTGATCAGCGCGCCGCGCGCCACCATCACGGCCGCGCAGCCGCTCTGCGCCCGGACCGCGTCGATCTCGTGCGGGAAGAGGAGGTCGCCGTTGCCAATCACCGGGACGGCCACGGCGCGGACCACCTCGCCCACGGCGCTCCAGTCTGCCGAGAACTTGTAGCGCGCATCGCGCGTACGGCCGTGCACGAAGATCGCGCCGGCGCCGCCGTCCACCGCCGCCTTCGCGACGTCCAGGTAGTTCAGGCTGCTCGCGTTCCACCCGAGGCGAATCTTCACCGTGACGGGCACCCCGTTCAGCGCCCTCGCCATCTCCTCGACGATGCGCCGCACGCGCTTCGGCTGCCGGGCCAGCGCGGCGCCGAGGCCCTTGCTGGTGAAGTAGTCGATCGGGCAGCCGAGGTTCACGTCGACGAACTCCGCGCCGCGGGACGCGGACAGCGCCGCCGCCCACGCCATCTCGTCGGGCTGGTTGCCCGCGAGCTGGACGCCGAAGCACGGCTCGTCGGGCGCCCGCCGAATCAGCGCGAATTCGGCGCGCCGTTTCTGCTTGAGCCGCCGCGCCACCGTCATCTCGCTCACCGTCACGCGCGCGCCAAGCTCCACGCACAGCCGGCGATAGGGAAGGTTCGAGCCCTTGGTCATCGGGCCGAGGACCACGGCGTTGGGCAGGACGTCCAGGAAGGACATGGTCAGGGCCGCCGAACCGCTTCGACCACGGCTGCTGCCGCGGCCTCGGCCGCCTTCTGTTCGACGATCGACTCCTCGGCGAACTCGAACAGGGCCAGGACGAGCGCGATCACCACCGGCCCCAGGAAGATGCCGATGGCGCCGAAGGCGCCGATGCCGCCGAGCAGGCCGATGAACACCGGCAGCGTCGTGATCTTCGCGTGGCTCGAGATGAACAGCGGGCGGATCACGTTGTCGGCCGACGAGACGACCGCCACGCTCCAGATGACCAGGAACAGCGCCGCGCCCCAGTGCCCCGTCAGAGCGAGCCAGATCGTGGCGGGAATCCAGACGATCGCCGTGCCGACCAGCGGAATCAGCGCGGCCCCCGTCGCCAGCACTCCGAACACGATCGGCGACCCGAGGCCGGCGAGTGCGAAGCCGATGCCCACGAGCGAGCCCTGCGCGAACGCGGTCACCAGGGAACCGAGCACGATCGCCGTGATGACGTTCGACAGGTGCGTCAACAGCCGGTCCTTGCGCCGGTCGTCGAGCGGGACCAGCACCATCGCTCGCGTCACCATCAGCTCGCCGTCGCGCAGAAAGAAGAAGAACAGGAACAGCGCGACGATGATCGCCATCACCAGGCCGAATACCGACGCGAACAGCGACCCGCCGAGCGCGATGGCCGACTGGACGATCTGCCGGCCGCCCGCGACCAGCGAGTCGCGCACCTGGTCCGCGGTCACCGGCAGCCACGATCCGACCCACTCGACGACCTGCGTGACCTGCGGCAGCGCCAGGACGTCGCCCGGCCGTTCGATCTGGTGTGCCGCCGCGCTCGTCTGGAGCTGTCCCACCAACTCGGTTGCCTGCCTGCCGAACACGATGCCGAGCAAGATCGCCGGCATCACGACCATCAGCACGGTCGCGAGGGTCAACAGCAGCGCCGCGGCCGCCTTGCGGCCACGAAATCTGGCCCGGAGCTTCCAGTTGAGCGGGTACAGCAGGAACGCCAGCAGCCCGGCCCACAACACCGGGGCGATGAAGGGCTGGACGATCCGCAGCACCGCGTATCCGAGGACGACCGCCGTGACCGACGCGAACACGCGGGGATAGAACGAAGACCGGGCAGGTGGCATGGTCACCTACTTCGCCGTCGCGGCCCCTGGTCCCTCGTAGGCCTGGAACAGCTTTCCCCACGGCGTGTCGCGGCGCCACCGTTCGAACGTCCGCCGGTCCTTGACCGGCCAGCGGTAGTAGTCGTGGTAGGCCTCCGACGCGAACACGAACAGGTGGACGACCGGCGTGTGGAACAGCAGCTTCTGGAAGACCTTGAGGGGCGAGAACCAGAACAGGTCGCCGCCGATGCTCGCCAGGTTGTCGCCGACGTGAAACCCCCACGATTCGTTCGAGAGGTCGTCGCCGACGAGTTCGATGTCGCGCGGATCGCCGACGCCCAGACCGTCCTCGTGGGCGACGCGGATGTACTCGAGGCCCATCGGGTCGAACCCCATCAGTTTGGCCGCGACCGCGTCAATCGCCACCTGGTCGGCCGACGCCAGCATCACGTTCTTGATCACCGGGTACATCGTCCGGGGGCCGGGCCCGTTGCCCGCCGTCGTCCCGTCCATCACCGCGAAGATTCCCGGGTGGATCTCCTTCTGGATCGCCAGCAGGTCCACGAGCGTGCGGTGGATCCACGAGTGCGTGTAGTGCCGATGCGTGTGCAGCAGGCCCCCGAACGCGTTCTTCATCGCGCCGGTGGTCGTCGTGTAGATGTGGCACTTCACGGTCGGCAGGTGGACGATGTTCTTGCCGGGGAAGTAGTCGGGGATGTGGATGCCTTCAGGGAAGATCTTCGGCAGGACGTGCATCCGCGCCTTCGGCTCGTAGCGGACCCACTTCATGTCCCCTTCCCGGAAGTTGTAGAGGATCGGGACGCCGTAGCGCGACAGGATCGGAACGTAGCGGTTCAGGTCCTCGCCCTTGAACGCGTCGGTGACCACCGTCTTGTTCTGGACGCAGCTGAGGTCGCGGTAGCCCCCTGCGTGCAGCGCCCGGATGGTTCCCTCCAGCTGCCACGGCGTCGTGTTGGCCCCCGGGAACGGGAAGTGCCACGAGATGTTGTCCTTGAGGATGGTCGGCGCGGCAGGCGACAGCGCCGCCCGCATCCCGGCCAGCTCGCACAGCCGCTCGGTGGATTCCAGGACGGTGGACGGCTCGACGCGCAGGACCGCAACCCGGCTCTTCATAGCTGGCCATTGTACCAAAGCGGCGAAGGACGGGGCGCTACGCGCGTGCCGCTGCCTGGTGCGCCTCTATCTGCTTGAGCACGGCCCGGCCCAGGCGGGCGATCCCTTCCTCGATGTGGTCGTCGGCGGCGTGGCTGAAGTTCAGCCGCATGGTGTTGTGGCCCCCGCCGCACGGAAAGAACGCGGCGCCCGGCACGAAGGCCACCTTCTCCCTCACGGCTTCCTTCAGCAGTTCGGCCGTGTCCATCCACTCGGGCACCGTCGCCCACAGGAAGAGCCCGCCCTGCGGCCGGGTCCACCGCACGCCGAGAGACGGGTCGGGGAACGCCTTCTCGAGCGCGGCGAGCATCACGTTGCGCCGGTGCCCGTAGACGTCGCGGATCCGGTGGACGTGGCGGTCGATGAAGCCGCCCCGGCCCACCTCGAACGTCACCATCTGGTCGAAGGTGCTGCACTGCAGGTCGGTTCCCTGCTTCGCCTGCACGAGCTTGTTGATGACCTCCTTCGGCGCGGCGACCCACGCCATCCGCAGCCCGGGCGCGAGCGTCTTGCTGAACGTGCTGAGGTAGATCACGTTGCCCGTGTACTTGCCGTTGTGCCCGCATTCGTGGAACGCGGCGTCGAGCACGACGAGCGGCTTGATGTGCTCGCCCTCGTAGCGCAGCTGCCCGTAGGGATCGTCCTCGATGATCGGGATCCCGTACTGATCGGACGCTCGGATCAGCGCGGCGCGGCGTTCGAGCGGCATCGTGACGCCCGACGGGTTCTGGAAGTTCGGCAGCGCGTAGATGAACTTCGGTCCGCAGCGCAGCGCGTCCTGGAGCCTGTCGGTCACCATCCCGTCGTCGTCGGTCGGGACGGTCGCGAACTCCGCGCCGTACATCGTGAACGCCTGGATCGCGCCGAGGTACGTCGGGCTCTCGACCAGGAGCTTGTCGCCCGGGTTGATGAGAATCTTCCCGATGAGGTCGAGCGCCTGCTGCGACCCGCTGGTGATCAGGATGTTGTCGATGTCGACGACGATGCCGTATCGAGCCATGTGGCGGACGATCATGTCGCGCAGCGGCGGGTAGCCTTCGGTGGTGCTGTACTGCAGCGCGATCCGCCCCTTCGTCTCGAGGACGATTTCCGTCGCTTCCTTCATCTCCTCCACCGGGAAGAGGTCGGGGCCCGGCAGGCCGCCGGCGAACGAGATGACATCGGGCAGTGTCGTGAACTTCAGCAGTTCGCGGATCACCGAGCTGGTCATCCGCTGGGTCCGCTGCGCGTAACGTTGGATCCACAAGGTGCTCATGGATGACTCCTAGGTCACTCGCGACACCGGTGCATCGCCAAACGCCCCCGTCGAGAGGACGTCGGCGAGGGTCTCCACCAGTCGATCGAGCTCCTCGAACGTATTGTAGAAATGCGGCGAAACGCGGATGCCGACGCGGGGACGGTGGTCGACCAGCACGTCGCGGGCGTTCAACGCGCGCGAGGCGGGCAGCGCGTCGGGGACGTCGATCGCGACCGTGCCGGCCACCCGCCGCGGGTCGCGCGAAGTCGGCGTGCGCCAGCCGTGCTCGTCCACGAGGTCGAGCAGCCGCTTCGTCATGCGGAGCGAGCGCGCGCGGATCCTGTCCACGCCGACCTCGCGAATGATGTCCAGTCCCGGAATCGCGGCGTAGTACGCGGGGACCGGCGGCGTGCCGTTCATCATCCGCATGGCGTCTTCGCGCATCTCCCCGGCGTCGATCTCGAACGCAAACGGGTGCGCGAGCGCCAGCCAGCCGGTGAAGCGCGGCGCCAGCGAGCGGAGCAGGTCCGGGCGGGTGTAGAGGAACCCGTTGCCGGGCCCGCCGCACAGCCACTTCAAGCAGCCGCCGGTGGCGAAGTCGACCCCGAGCGCGGTCACGTCCAGCGGCACCACGCCCGCGGACTGGTAGACGTCGAGCATCGTGAGTGCGCCGACTCGGCGCGCCCGCTCGACGACCGGCCTCGGGTCGACGATGAACGACGTGCGGAAGAGGACGTGCGAGAAGGCGGCGAGCAGCGTGTCCTCGTCGATCGCCTCCGCCAGCCGGTCCTCGCCGACGTTCAGGTCGTCGCCCGCCGACACGACCCGCAGCTCGAACCCCAGGTCCTCCTGCGCGCGATACAGCCGGACCATCGAGGGGAAATCGGCCGCCGAGCAGACGATCTTGCGGCGGCGCCCCTGCGGCTTCAGGCAGGACAGCGCAACCATCTGCGCGGTCGTGACGTTGTCGTGCATGCTCACCGAGCCGTCCGGGGCGCCGACGATCTTCGCCACCTTGTTGCCCACCTCGCCCGCCATCTCCCACCAGCGTTCCTCCCACGCCCGCACGCCGCGCGCGGCCCACGTGTCCGCGTAGTCGGCGAGCGAGCGCGCCGCCTTGCGCGGCATCGCGCCCAGCGAATTGCTGATCATGTAGAGGGAGCGGTGGAGGATGGGGAACTCGTCGCGCCACGTCTCGAGAGAATCGGCCGAGTCCTCGAGCATAGGCAGATAGTATCATCGGCAGGATCCAGGAGTCAGGAGTCGGTCCGCCCCGCCGACTCCCGACTCTCACTCCCGAATCCGACAGGAGGGAAATGTCCACCGAAGGCTGGCACGGCTGGGATGACTACGCGCGGTTCTACGACTGGGAGAACGCGCGCACCATGGGGCGGCAGGACGTGCGCTTCTGGCAGGACTTCGCGCGTCGGGAGGGCGGTGTGCTGCTCGAGCTCGGCTGCGGCACCGGCCGCGTGCTCATGCCCGTGGCGCGAACCGGCGTCCCGGTCGTGGGCGTCGACCGTTCCGATTCGATGCTGGAATACGCGCGGCGTCGGGCGACGCGCCTGAGGAAGGCCGAACGACCGAGCCTCATCCGCGGCGACATTCGGAGCCTGCCCTTCCGTGCCCGCACGTTCTCGGCCGTGATGGCGCCCTACGGCATCCTCCAGTCGCTCACCAGGGAGCGCGACCTGGCGGCGACGCTCGCCGAAGCCGCCCGCGTGCTGCGGCGCGGCGGAACGCTCGGGGTGGACCTCGTGCCCGACCTCCCTGCCTGGGACGAATACCGGAACAAGACGAGGCTGCGGGGGCGGTTGAGCCGGGCCGGCCACGTCACGCTGGTCGAGTCGGTCCGCCAGGACCGGCGCCGCAAGCTCACGGTTTTCGACCAGGAGTACGTCGAGAAGCGCGGGCGGCGGACCGTGCGGCACCGGTTCTCCCTGACGTTCCGCACCCTCCCGCTGCCCGACATGGTGCAGCGGGTCGAGCAGGCCGGGTTCCGGGTGACGGCGGTCCTGGGGGACTACCGGGGGCGGGCGTGGGACCTCCGCGCCGACGTCTGGCTGCTGCTCGCCTCCCGGCGGTAGGGACGCGCTGCTGCCTGCAGCCGAACCCGCCAGGTCCGCAAGGGTGTCCGTCACCGCGGCTTTCGCTACCGCCGGCCGCCGGGGCTGTGGTACAATTCGGCCTCCATTTTCTCGTTGTTTTCTTTGGAGTTCCAGCATGTCCGGCCATTCCAAGTGGCATACGATCAAGCATAAGAAGGGCGCCGCCGACGCCAAGCGCGGCCGCATCTTCACCCGGATCATCAAGGAGATTTCCGTCGCCGCGCGGGCGGGTGGGGGTGACCCCGATTCCAACCCGCGGCTGCGGACGATCGTCGCCGAGGCGAAGGCCGCCAACATGCCCGCCGAGAACATCAAGCGGGCGATTCGGCGTGGCACCGGGGAAGAGCCCGGGGTCAACTACGAGGAGGTCGTCTACGAGGCCTACGGGCCCGGCGGGACGGCGATCATCCTCGAAGGCCTGACCGACAACAAGAACCGCACGGTCGGGGAGCTGCGTCACCTGCTGGACAAGCACAACGGCAAGATGGCCGACCGGAACACGGCCCTCCGCAAGTTCAGCAAGCGCGGCCAGATCATCATCGAGAAGTCGAAGATTGCCGAGGACGCGCTGATGGCGGTGGTGCTGGAAGCGGGCGCCGACGACATGGTGGACGACGGCGACACGTGGGAGATCCTGACAGCCCCGGCCGCGTACGACGCGGTCCGCGAAGCGGTGACCAAGCTCGACGTCGAGCCGATGAGCGCGGCGGTCGCCATGGTGCCCGCCGAGTTCGTCACCCTGACCGGCAGGGAAGCGCAGTCGATGCTCAAGCTGCTCGACGCCCTCGAGGACCACGACGACGTGCAGCACGTGTGGTCGAACGTGGACATCGACGAGAAGGAGATCGAGGCTTCGCTCTCGTGAAGGTGTTCGGGATCGATCCCGGCTCCGAACGTACCGGCTACGGATGCGTGGAGAGCGACGGCAGCCGCCACCGGCTGGTCGACTGCGGCGCCATCGTCACTTCTCCCCGCCTCGGCTTCCCCGCACAACTTCTCCGGATCCACCAGCAACTGGCCGCGCTGCTGGCCGCCCACCGTCCGGAGTGCGTGGCGGTGGAGAGCGTGTTCCACGCGGTGAACGTCCGCAGCGCGCTGAAGCTCGGTCATGCGCGCGGCGTGGCGCTGCTGGCGGCGGTCGAGGGCGGCTACCCGTGCGCGGAGTACACGCCGGCGGAGGTCAAGCTCGCGGTGGTGGGGTACGGGCGCGCCGAGAAGCGCCAGGTGCAGGAGATGGTGAAGCTGCTGCTCGGCCTGCCCGAGGTGCCGACGCCGCACGACGCCGCCGATGCCCTGGCGGTGGCGATCTGCCACCTGCACAGCCAGGCGCCGGCCATGATCGCCGAGCACGTGAAGGATGCGCGCAGGAAGCCACGCTCCTGGCGCGACGTGAAGCTGGACTGACTCGGGCCCGCGGCGTGCGGCCCGCGCCTGGCGGCCCGCCACGCGCATCACGCCGCAGGTCGCGCGTCGCGAGTCGAAGGTCGGATCCGAGATGATTGCCCGATTGACCGGCCGGCTGGTCGAGAAGCAGGCGACGCGCCTCGTCCTCGACGTCCACGGCGTCGGCTACGACGTCCAGGTGCCGCTGTCGACGTTCTACCGCCTGCCCGACGCCGGCGGGGAGGTGTCGCTCCGCATCCACACGCACGTGCGCGAGGAGGCCATCGGGCTCTTCGGCTTCGGCACGGCGCTCGAGCTGCAGCTCTTCGAGCGCTTGATTGGCATTTCGGGCATCGGGCCCAAGCTGGCGCTCGCCGTGCTGTCGGGCATCGAGCCGTTCGACCTCGTCCGCGCCGTGCAGGCGGGCGACGTCGGCCGGCTGACGCTGATCCCGGGCGTGGGGAAGAAGACCGCCGAACGCATGGGCCTCGAGTTGAAGGACCGCCTCCCGCAGCCGTTGACCGAGGAGCTGGCGGCCGCCGGCGGCCCTGCGGGCGAGCTGACGGTGCGAGCCGACGTGCTCTCGGCGCTGCTGAATCTGGGATATCATCGGCCTCTTGCCGAACAGGCGGTCGACGCGGCGCTCGCGGCGCCCGGCGACCAGACCTTCGAGCGCCTGCTGAAGGACGCGCTGCGGCGGATGACGAGGCAGAAGTAAGACGTAGGACGTGCGAAGACAACGGGCCGGAGACCGACCGTCGCGGACGGGGCTTCTGGCCTGCTCGAAGCGGCCGCAGGCCGGCGGCCGCACGTCGCAAGCCGGACCATGGACCCACGAGTGATCACGCCGGCGCGCGTCGACGAGGACGCGCAGTTCGAAGCGGGGCTGCGCCCGCGCACGCTCGACGAGTACATCGGGCAGGAGCGCGTCCGCGACAACCTCGTCGTGTCGATCACCGCGGCGCGCCAGCGCGGCGACGCGCTCGACCACGTGCTGCTCTACGGCCCACCCGGGCTCGGCAAGACGACGCTCGCCTACGTGATCGGGCACGAGCTGGGCGTGGCGGTGCGCTCCACGTCGGGGCCCGTGCTCGAGAAGCCGGGCGACCTGGCCGCGATGCTGAGCAACCTCAAGGAGCGGGAGGTGCTCTTCATCGACGAGATCCACCGGATGTCGCCCGCGATCGAAGAAATCCTCTATCCCGCGATGGAGGACTACTACATCGACATCATGATCGGCCAGGGGCCGAGCGCGCGGTCGGTGAAGATGCCCGTCCCGCCGTTCACGCTGATCGGATCGACGACCCGCGCGGGGCTCCTCACCTCTCCGCTGCGCGGCCGCTTCGGCATCGTCCACCGGCTGGACTTCTACACGAACGTCGACCTGCAGGAGATCGTGCGCCGGTCGGCGCGGCTGCTCGGCGTCGAGATCGACGGCCGGGCGGAAGAGGAGATCGCGTGCCGGTCGCGCGGGACGCCGCGCGTCGCGAACCGCCTGTTGCGGCGGGTCCGCGACTACGCCCAGGTGCGGGCGTCGGGCGCGATCACGCTGGACGTGGCGAAGGCGGGCCTGAAGCTGCTCGAGGTGGACGAGTACGGGTTCGACGAGATCGACCGCCGGCTGTTGCGCACGATCATCGACAAGTTCGGCGGCGGGCCCGTGGGGCTGAACACGATTTCGGCCGCCATCTCGGAGGAGAAGGACGCGATCGAGGACATCTACGAGCCGTTCCTGATCCAGATCGGCTTCCTCGACCGCACGCCTCGCGGTCGGGTCGCCACGGCGCGGGCGTACGAGTACTTCGGGCTGCACGCGCCGGACAAGGATCAGCGGTTGTGGTAGCGGGCGGAACTGACGGGCCTGGGGCCCTGAACCTTCCAAGTGGAGGACGCGAGTGGCGAGCGACGGACAGCACCTCATTCCCGATCATCGGCCGGCCGGACTCGGCTGCGGCAGGCCCACCGAAATCACCAGCCTGGCCACCTACGTTCCGCCACGCCTGCTGACGAACCACGACCTCGAGAAGATGGTCGACACGACCGACGAGTGGATCCTGCAGCGCACCGGCATTCACACCCGCCACATCGTCGATCCCGGCGTCGCCACGTCCGACCTCGGCAAGGAAGCGGCGCTCGAGGCGATCGCCCTCGCGGGCCTGACGCCCGACGACATCGACTTGATCGTCGTCGGCACCACGACGCCGGACATGTTCTTCCCGAGCACGGCCGCCCTCGTCCAGCACAAGATCGGCGCGTCGCACGCGTGGGGCTTCGACCTGGCCGGCGCCTGTTCGGGCTTCACCTTCTCGCTCACCACCGCCAGCCAGCTGGTGTCCACCGGCCGCCACAATCACGCGCTCGTGGTCGGCGCCGATGTCATGTCGAGCATCATCGACTACGAAGACCGCGCGACCTGCGTGCTGTTCGGCGACGGCGCGGGCGCCGCCGTCGTGAGCGCGGCGAAAGACCCGCGGTTCGCGATCCTCGACTTCGCCCACGAGATCGACGGCAGCGGCGGGGCCTCGCTGCAGATGCCCGCGGGCGGGAGCCTGCGGCCGGCGTCGCACGAGACGGTCGAACGGCGGCTGCACTACGTCAAGCAGGACGGCCAGGCGGTGTTCAAGTTCGCCGTGCGGAAGACCGAGGAGATCTGCCGCGTGATCATGCAGCGCAACAACCTGTCGCCCGACGACATCGCGCTGTTCATCTCGCACCAGGCCAATCGACGCATCATCACCGCCGCCGCGGCCCGCCTGGGCCTCTGCGAGTCGAAGGTCGTCATCAACCTCGAACGCTTCGGCAATACCACCGCCGCCACGATCCCGCTCGCGCTGAACGACTGCCTGCAGGACGGCCGCCTGAAGAAGGGCGACCTGGTGCTGCTCGCCTCGGTGGGCGCCGGATTCACCGTCGGCAGCGTGCTCCTGAGGTGGGCGTACTAGCGAAGCTTCGCCTGAACCGCCCGGGCTCGCTTCGCCAGACCGCTTCCGAGGGCGGTCCCTCCGACCCTTGCTTCATCCGTCACGATCCCGGCCTTGGAGAATGTCCGGCCGCCGGCGCGGGTCTTCGGGCCCGCGACCCCACTGCCCGTCTCGGCCGATCGCCCGCGACTCCCCGGCCGGCTGCACGCCTTCACCCGATCGCAGGCGGACGTCGACGCCGCTCAGAAGCAGATAAGTCATTCGAAATCATCACGTTGCGTGGCTAGCCGCGACACGATCGCCGGCCGGAGCGTCGCGGCGGCGGACCGCGTTTGTTCCGCGTGGACACGGGGATGCCTCGGAACGGGGCACGGCTAGAGGCCTCTTTTCCTAGGGAATTGCAGTTTTGTCTATCTGCCAGATGAGCGGTTGTTCCACAACTGCACAACCTCGACCGGCCCGCCATCTTTCCCGTTCGCGAGCCTGAGCTGTAACTCTTTCATTGTCTGTTGATTAACAGAATCGTAGGCGGCCAAGCCCAACCTGGCCGCTCGATTGCTCTGCCGATTGGCGTGAAACGCACTCTGTGTTTGTCCCTCCTCGCCGCACTTGCGACCGCCGCCCTGGCAGGGGCTGCCCCGCCAGGGCCCGCGCCGCGACCGCTGGCCAAACTGGACACCGCTCTCGCCAACGCGGCGAGCCTCGGCACCGGGTCTCAGCGGGTCATCATCCGCGCGATGCCCGGCGCTCTTACGACGGTCAGGAGCCGGGTGGCGGCAGGCGGCCACCAGATCACGGGTGAGCACCGCGGCATCGAAGCGCTGGCCGCGGAACTTCCCGCCGGCTCGCTCGCGGCGTTTGCGCGCGATCCCGCTATTGCATCCATCTCCTCGGACGCCATCGTCACGCCGACCGCCGTCGCGGACGGCACGGCCGGCGACGCGTACGCGCAGACCGACTTTCTCCGCGCCACCCTCGGTCTCGGTCCCGAGTCGCCGACCGGCGCCGGCGTGGGCGTCGCCATCATCGACTCGGGCATCCAGCGGGGCCTCGATTTCGCGGGCCGCATCGTTGCCTTCTACGACCTCACGGGTGGCGAGATCAGGCACGCCGCGCCGTACGACGACTTCGGCCACGGCACGCACGTGGCGGGCCTGATTGCTGGCAGGGGCGGCCTCAAGTCGTCCGAGTTTCGCGGCGTGGCGCCCGGCGTGCACCTGACCATCTTCAAGGTGCTCGACGGCTCGGGCAGGGGACGCACCAGCGACGTCGTGCGGGCGATCGACTACATCGTGCAGAACCGCCGCCGCCTTGGCGTCGACGTCATCAACCTCTCGGTGGGACATCCGATTTTCGAACCCGCGGCCAGCGACCCGCTCGTGCAGGCGGTCGAGCAGGCCACTCGCGCGGGTCTGGTAGTGGTGGCCGCCGCCGGCAACTGCGGGCTCAATCCCGTCACCGGCGAGCCGGGTTACGCCGGCATCACGTCGCCCGGCAATGCGCCGTCGGCCATCACCGTCGGCGCCCTGCTGACGCACGGTACCGCGCCCCGTTCGGACGATGAGATCGCGCCGTTCAGCTCCCGCGGGCCGACGTGGTACGACGCGTTCGCGAAGCCCGACGTCGTGGCGCCGGGCGACCGACTCGTATCCGTCGGCGTCCCCGGCAGCACGCTGTACCAGCAGTACCCGACGCTGCGCGTCGAAGGGGCCTCGGGCCGACCCTACCTCAAGCTCAGCGGCACGAGCATGGCGACCGCCGTGGCCTCGGGCGTCGTGGCGCTGGCGATCGAAGCGAACCGCGACCGCGAGCACGGCCGGCAGGCCGAGCTTTCGGCCAACGCGCTCAAGGCGGTCCTGCAGTATTCGGCTCTGGCAGTTCGCGACGCCTCTGGGAACGAGTACGACCGCCTCACCGAAGGCGGCGGCGGCATCAACGCGGAGGGGGCGATTCAACTGGCGAGAGCGCTCGACACGGAGGCGCCAGTGGGCGCCACGTGGGTCGCTCCCACCCCGCAGCCCGTCACGACGATAGCCGGCGAACCGCAGCCCTGGTCCCAGAACATCGTGTGGGGCGTCTGGCAGGTGCCAGGCTCCGTGCTCTTCACGAACGAGCCGTGCTGGGGCAGCAACATCGTGTGGGGCGTGGCCGACGCCAAGAACATCGTGTGGGGCGTCGCCGACACCGCGCTGACCGGCGCCAACATCGTGTGGGGCGTGAACATCGTGTGGGGCGTCAACATCGTGTGGGGCGTGAACATCGTGTGGGGTGTGAACATCGTGTGGGGCGTCAATCTCGTGGGCGTCTCCGACGGCAGCGACCCGGCGGCCGTGACGTGGGGGCAGGTCGGCGGGCCAGGCAGCACGGTGTGGGGCCGCCTGGCCGCCGACAACATCGTCTGGGGTGTCGCGCAGAACATCGTGTGGGGCGTCAACGCGCGGACCGCGCAATAACGGCGCGGAAGCGGGAGACCAATGAGCGAGAAGATGACGAGTCAGCTCGGACCCGGGCCTTGAGGTGGCGCGGCCGTCCGCGGCGCTGGAGCCCGAGACGGGGCCGCGCGATTGGCGCCGGGGGCTGCCGGTGCTGGCCGACCGCCTGGTGACGCTGCGCGAACTGCAGCCTTCCGACGCGCCGTCGTTGTTCTCGATGCTGTCGACGGACGAAGTCCGGCGCTACATGTCGCCGCCGCCGTCCGACGTGCCCGGGTTCGACCGCTTCATCGCGTGGGCCCGGAGCGAGCGCGCCGCGGGCCGCTACCTGTGCTACGCGGTGGTTCCTGCCGGCTACGAGACGCCCGTCGGCCTCTTCCAGGTCCGGCAGCTCGATCCCGTGTTCGCGGCCGGCGAATGGGGGGCAGCGCTCGGATCGCAGTTCTGGGGCACCGGCATCTTCGAGGCCGGCGCCCGGATGTTCATGGGTTTCCTGTTCGACGAACTGGGCGTCCACCGGCTCGAGGCGCGCGCCGCGGTCCAGAACGGCCGCGCGAACGGGGCCGCGCGGAAGATGGGCGCGGTTCCCGAAGGCGTGGTGCGCCAGGGTTTGAATTGCCGCGGCCGCTACCACGACCAGTTGATGTGGTCGATCCTGGCCGAGGACTGGCGCCAGGCGAAGCTCGAACAGCGACCGATGATTCACTGACCGCCGCCGAACGGCGGTGAGCTTCGGCTGCCGCGTTCGGCGGTCTTCGCGGGGCATCGACGTGGGCGCGTCGAATCCCGCGGAGGCTCGCCCGGTTCGGTTCGCGGGGACGGTCGGGGTACACTGTCTCCGTGGACGTCGCGCTCTTCGATTTTCATCTTCCTCCCGCGCAGATCGCGCAGCGCCCGGCGTCCGACCGTGAATCGGCCCGGCTGCTCGTCCTCGAACGCGCGACCGGCAGGGTGGGCGCGCACACGTCGGTTCACGACCTGCCCGACTTCTTCCGGCGGGGCGACCTCCTGGTCGTCAACGACACCAAGGTATTCCCGGCTCGCCTCCTCGGGCGGCGCGACCCGAGCGGCGGGGCGGTCGAGTGCCTGCTGGTCAGGCGCGTCGGGGAGGACCGCTGGGAGGCGCTGGTGCACCCCGGGCAGAAGCTCCATCCGGGCGCGCGAGTCGTCTTCGACGGTGACGGGCCGGCCTTGCGCGGCGAAGTCCTCGAGCAGCATTTCCACGGACGCCGCACCATGCGCTTGTGGAGCGACGAGACCGCCGACGTGGACGGCGTCGTCGACCGCATCGGGCACGTGCCGCTTCCTCCGTACATTCACCGGCCCGACGATGAGAGTGACCGGGAGCGGTACCAGACCGTGTTCGCTCGCGAGCGCGGGTCGATTGCTGCGCCGACGGCCGGGCTGCACATGACGCCTGGCCTGCTGCAGCGGCTGTCGGCGGAAGGCGTGGCCAGGGCGGCCGTCACGTTGCACGTCGGCTACGGAACGTTCAAGCCGGTCAGGGTGGATCAGGTCGAAGAACACCGCGTGGACCCTGAGCCCTTCGAGATCTCGCCCGCAGCGGCCTCCGCCATCAACGGCGCGTTGGACGACGGGCGGCGGGTCGTATCGGTCGGCACGACCACCACGCGGGCGGTCGAGACGGCGGCGTCTGCCGGCGGAGGCCGGGTCGTGGCGGGCTCGGCGCTCAGCGAGCTCTTCATCCACCCGGGCTATCAGTTCCGCGTCTTGGGCGGACTGCTGACCAATTTCCACCTGCCGAAGTCGTCGCTCCTGATGCTCGTGTGTGCGTTCGCCGGCCGCGAGGCGGTGCTCGAGGCCTACCGCGAAGCGGTCGCCCTCGGCTACCGTTTCTACAGTTACGGGGATGCGATGTTGATCCTGTAGCGCCTGGGGTACACAATCTGCTGACCCCTTCCCTGCCTGCCCGGAGCGAGCGGAGCGAGCCGACGGGAGCCTTCTATGCCGTTTCCCTACGAAGAGTTCGACCTGTCCGGCATTCGCACCTACCCGCTGAAGAGCCGGGCCAGCAAGGCGCGCGCGGAAGACTTTGCCAAGCCCTACCGGCCGGGTAGCGGCGTCGCGGGGCTGCTCCAGTCGCTGCCGTCGATGCTGGCGGCCGCGGACTTCCTGACGGTCGTCAGGGCGCTGCTCGCCGCGCGCGAGTCGGGTGGCGGCATCGTCTGGGGGCTCGGCGCCCACGTCGTCAAGACCGGCCTCTCGCCGGTGCTCATCGACCTGATGGAACGGGGATTCGTGTCGGCGATCGCCACCAACGGGGCCGGCGTCATCCACGACTTCGAGATTGCGCTGTCGGGAGCCACGTCCGAGGACGTCGAGGCGGCGCTCGGAACCGGCCAGTTCGGCATGGCGGACGAAACCGGCCGGCTCCTGAATGGGGCCATCAACGACGGCGTGGCTGAGGGGCTTGGAATCGGGCAGGCGGTCGGCCGCTATCTCTGCCAGCATCATCCCCAGTTCGAGCGGGTATCGGTAGTGGCTGCGGCCTGCCGGATGGGCATCCCGGTGACGGTGCACGTCGCTCTGGGAACCGACATCATCCACATGCATCCGGCGGCGTCGGGCAGCGCGCTCGGCGAAGGCAGCCTGCGCGATTTCCGCTACTTCACGGCCAACGTCGCCAAGCTCGACCACGGCGTCTACCTGAACTGCGGGTCCGCGGTGGTGCTTCCCGAGGTGTTCCTCAAGGCCGTCTCGCTGGCGCGCAACCGCGGGTGCGCCCTCGACGGCCTGACGACCGTGACGTTCGATTTCGCGCGACTCTACCGACCGCAGGTGAACGTCGTCAGCCGTCCGACGGCCGGCACCGGGCGGGGCTACTACCTGGTCGGCCACCACGAACTGCTCCTCCCGCTGCTGGCGGCGGCCCTTGTTGAGGGCAGCCCGAGGCCGTGATAAAATCATCGTTTACGCCGGTGTAGCTCAGATGGTTAGAGCACGCGGCTCATATCCGCGGAGTCCGGGGTTCAAGTCCCTGCACCGGCACCAGAATTTCAACCTCCCGAGTACGCTCGCTCTCGATGCCAGTCCTCACCGAGCGAGTCTGCCGGACGATTGAACGATATCGCCTGCTTCCGCCGGGCGCGCGCGTGCTCGTGGCCGCGTCGGGCGGGGCAGACTCGACCGCGCTCGTCTGCCTGCTGAACGAACTCGCGCCCCGCCTGGGTGTCGCGTTGGCCGGGCTCGCGCATTTCAATCACAGCATGAGGGGCGCGGCCTCTGACGAGGACGAGGCGTTCTGCCGCGGGCTGGCAGAGTCGTTCCGGGTTCCGTTCGAGGTAGGCCGGGGAGACGTCCGCGCGGCGGCCGCCGAGCTCAAGGCCTCGGTGGAGGATGCCGGGCGCCGGCTGCGCTACCGGTTCCTGGAGGAAGCCCGCCTGCGGCTCGAGGCCACTCACGTGGCGGTGGGCCACACCCGCGACGACCAGGCGGAGACGCTGCTGCTGAACCTGCTGCGTGGAGCCGGGACGCGCGGGTTGGGCGGCATGCGGCCCGCGCGCGGCGCGGTCGTCAGGCCGCTGCTCGAGTGCTCGCATCGCGAACTGACGGAATGGCTGGCTGAGCGGCGCGTCGCCTACCGCGAGGACGAGTCGAACCGTGACAGGCGGTTCAGCCGCAACCGCCTGCGGCACGACGTGCTGCCGGCGATCGAACTCGCGTTTCCCGGCGCGGCAGAGGCGCTGTCTCGGGCCGCGGGCCTTGCCAGGTCCGATGCCGACTACCTGGACGCGCTGGCGGAACGGGCCCTGGGCGCCATCGACCGGTCCGGCCCCGGCCGAACGGTTTTCGACGCGGCAGCGCTCTGCGAATTGCCCGACGCGCTGGGGAGGCGGGTGGCGCGCCTCGTCCTCACCCGCGAGTCGGCCGGCCGGTTCGTCGGCGTCGTCCATGCCGAGCGGTTGCTGCTGCTTGCGCGACGAGCGCTCCGCGGCCGGCTGACCCTGCCGGGGCTGGAGGCGACGCTCGAAGGGACCGCGCTCGTCGTCCGTCGGCGGGCTGGCCGCGGGACGGCGGAGAAAGAAATCTCCGGTCGAGCCGGAACCGTTTTTCGTTCGCCGTTGTCTATTCCAGGAGAGGTACCCGTCGGCGAGGGGCGGATTATTTCGTCCGATTTTCGCCCCTGGCCGAATCCGCCGGGAGAATTCGAGGGTCTGCGGGACCCGTCCATCGCCCAGGTCGACGCGGCCCTGGTCTCGTCGCTGGCCGTCCGCTTTCGCCGCGAGGGCGACCGCTTCAGGCCGCTCGGTTCCAGCGGGCGGAAGAAGTTGCAGGACTTCTTCGTGGACCGCAAGGTGCCCCGCGCCGAGCGCGGGCGGGTCCCGCTCGTCGTCGACGGCGACGACCGCATTGTCTGGGTGGCGGGACACGCAGTTTCCGAGGATTTCCGCGTGAGCAGCGCTACGCGCGACGTGGTAATCTTGAAGCTGAGGGGAGAAAGAGTTTGAACTCCACGCTCAAGAGTCTGCTGTTCTGGATGGTGCTGGTCCTGGTGGTCGTGCTGATATGGAATTTCTCCGCGAATTTCCAGCAGCGCGACAGCGAGATCAGCTTCTCCGAGTTCATCGAGAAGGTCAACGGCGGCCAGGTCGCCTCGGTGACGATCACCGGGAACGAAGTGACCGGGCTCTACAAGGCCGACAACCAGCCGTTCAGGACGTTTGCGCCCGGGCAATACGAAGGTCTGGCGAACAAGCTCATCGAGAAGGGCGTCCAGCTCAAGGCAAAGGAGCCGAGCGTCAGTCCGTGGTCGTCGATCTTCTATTCGTGGGCGCCGATCCTCCTGATGATCGGGTTCTGGATCTTCCTGATGCGGCAGATGCAGAGCGGGGGGAACAAGGCGCTCTCGTTCGGCAAGAGCAAGGCCAAGCTCTCATCGAGCGCGCAGAAGAAGGTCACGTTCAAGGACGTCGCGGGCGTGGACGAGGCCAAGGAAGAGCTGCAGGAAATCATCGAGTTCCTCAAGGAGCCCCAGAAGTTCCAGAAGCTCGGGGGCCGCATCCCCAAGGGCGTCCTCTTGATGGGGTCTCCCGGCACGGGCAAGACGCTGCTGGCCCGCGCCGTGGCGGGTGAAGCGAACGTGCCGTTCTTCTCGATCAGCGGCTCCGACTTCGTGGAGATGTTCGTCGGCGTCGGCGCCTCGCGCGTGCGGGACCTGTTCGAGCAGGGCAAGAAGAACGCGCCCTGCATCGTCTTCATCGACGAGATTGACGCGGTCGGGCGCCACCGCGGGGCCGGCCTCGGCGGCGGTCACGACGAGCGCGAGCAGACGCTCAACCAGCTGCTCGTCGAGATGGATGGCTTCGAGTCGAACGAGGGCGTCATCCTCGTCGCTGCGACCAACCGGCCGGACGTTCTCGACCCGGCGCTGCTCCGGCCCGGCCGCTTCGACCGGCGCATCGTCGTCAATCGCCCCGACGTGAAGGGGCGCGAGGGGATCCTCGGCGTCCACACGCGCAAGATCCCGCTGTCCGACGACGTGAACGTGAGCGTGCTGGCGCGCGGCACCGCGGGCTTCTCGGGCGCGGACCTGGCGAACCTGGTGAACGAGGCGGCCCTCTACGCGGCGCGCTTCAACCAGAAGGTCGTGCGGATGCTCGACTTCGAGTTCGCCAAGGACAAGGTGCTGATGGGCACCGAGCGGAAGTCGATGATCATCAGCGACGCCGAGAAGCGGGTGACGGCCGTGCACGAGGCCGGTCACGCGCTGCTGACGGTGCTGCTGCCCGGCGCCGACCCGATCCACAAGGTCACGATCATTCCGCGCGGCATGGCGCTCGGCCTCACGCAGCAGCTGCCGGTGGACGAGAAGCACAACCTCTCCCGGGCCTACCTCGAGGAGCAGATCGCCATCCTGCTCGGCGGCCGGATCGCCGAGGAAATCACGACGGGCAACGTGACGACGGGCGCGGGGAACGACCTCGAGCGCGTCACCGACCTCGCGCGGCGCATGGTCTGCGAGTGGGGCATGAGCCAGTCGATGGGGCCGCTCACGTTCGGCAAGAAGGAGGAGCAGATCTTCCTCGGGCGGGAAATCGCGCAGCACCAGGACTACAGCGAGGACACGGCGGTCAAGATCGATCAGGAGGTCAAGGGGATCGTCGCGACGCAGTACGAGCGCGCGCTGGCGGTGTTGACCGAGCACCGCGTCGACCTGGTGCGCATCGCCGACGCGCTGCTGGTGCGCGAGGTGCTCGACGGCGACCAGGTGCGCCGGCTCGCGGCCGGTGGCACGCTGGAGGAGGCCGGCACGGCGGCGGCGGTTTCGACGCCCGACGAAGAGGCGCGGGCGCGGCAGCGCGAGCGCACCGGCATCGTCCCCGCGCTCCAGCCGATTCAGAAACCCGTTCCGCAGGAATGACGAGCAAGGCGTTCGGAGGTTCCGTTCCCCGGCGACGACGGGAACGCACCTCCGAGCGGCTTTCTCGGATCCGAGGCGGTGTACCCACCACGACGACTCTACACCGTGCCCCTCGCGGGCGGGCGACGCCTCCAGCTGGGCGAGCGCACGCTGGTGATGGCGATCGTCAACGTCACGCCTGACTCGTTCGCCGAAACGGCCCCCACGATCGACCCGCAGCGGGCGGCGGATGTCGCGCAGGAGGCCGAGGCGCTGGGAGCCGACATCCTGGACCTCGGCGCCGAATCGACGCGACCGGGGTCCGACGTGGTGAACGAGGAAGAGGAACTTCGCCGCATCCTGCCCGCGCTCAGGGCGATCACCCGCCGCACCCGTCTGCCCGTGTCCGTCGACACCACCAAGGCGGCGGTCGCGCGCGCGGCGCTGGACGCCGGGGCCGCGATGGTGAACGATATCTCCGGCCTAAGGTATGATCCGGACCTCGGCCCCGTGGTGGCCCGGGCCGGCGCGGCGCTCGTGCTGATGCACATGCGCGGGACGCCGCGGGACATGCAGGGCCGCGCGTCGTACGCCGACGTCGCCGGCGAAATCAGGAGCGAGCTGGCCGAATCGTTGTCGATGGCGGATCGCGCGGGCGTGTCGCCCGACGCGACGATCGTCGACCCGGGCCTGGGGTTCGCGAAGCGGGCCGAGCACAGCTACGAGTCGCTGGCCCGGCTGGCTGAACTCGCAACGCTCGACCGTCCGATCCTGGTGGGCAGCTCGCGGAAGTCGTTTCTGCAGCAGGCGCTCGGTGACGTTCCGCCGGCGGCCCGCGACTGGGGCACCGCCGCGACCGTCGCCGCGGCCATTCTCGGCGGGGCGCACATCGTCCGCGTCCACGCGGTCGGCCCGATGGTGCAGGTCGCCCGGGTGACCGATGAAATCGTCCGACGGCGGGGTCCCTTGTGACGATCACCGAATCCGTCCTCTCCGTGATGCGCCACTTCGGCTGGTGGGACGTCCTCGACGTCCTCATCGTGGCCGTCGCGATCTACGAGATCCTCAAGTTGATCCGTGGGACGCGCGCGGTGCAGATGGGCGTCGGGGCGGCGCTGCTCGTCCTCCTCTTCTACCTGTCCCGATGGGGGCATCTCCAGACCGTCAACTGGCTCATCCGCAACATGGTGGGCTACCTCGTGTTCGCCCTGATCGTGCTGTTCCAGGCGGACATCCGGCGTGCGCTGGCCCACTTCGGCCGGACGCCCTTCGGCAGTTACTTCGCGCGCACGCAGCGGATCGACGAGACGATCGAGGAGATCGTCGTCGCGGCCGGCATGCTCGCCTCGCAGCGCGTCGGCGGCATCGTCGCCATCGAACGGAGCATCGGCCTCCGGAACTACATCGAGGGCGGCATCCCGCTCGACGCGACGGTGACCTACGACCTGCTGGTGACGATCTTCCGGCCCGGCACGCCGCTGCACGACGGCGCGGTGATCATCCAGGGCGACCGCATCGCGGCGGCCGCCTGCTTCCTGCCGCTCACGGTCAACCCGCGTGTCGGCAAGGACTACGGCACGCGGCACCGCGCCGGGATCGGCCTGACGGAGGAGACGGACGCGGTGACCGTGATCGTGTCCGAGGAATCCGGACGGATTTCGCTCGCCATCGAAGGCGGCATCGACAGCGGCCTGACGACGGATGCGCTGCGCGTCAGGCTGCGTGAACTGCTCACCGCCAAGCGCCGCGACGTGCGGGAAGTGGCCCGCGCGGTCTACCAGTGATGGCCTACCATCCATTCCGCCATCTCGGGCTGAAGTTCCTGTCCGTGGCGGTGGCGCTCGGCCTCTGGTTCACGGTCGCCGGCGAGCAGACCGTCGAGCGGAGCCTGCGCGTCCCGCTCGAGGTGCGGAATCGGCCGGCGCGCTTCGAACTCGTGGAGAATCCTCCGACGACGGTGGACGTTCGCGTGCGCGGACAGTCCGACCTGCTGAGTCACCTGGAGCAGGGCGACGTGCTGGCGACGGTGGACCTGTCGTCGGCGCGGGCCGGCCGGCGGTTCTTCAACCTCACCCGCAGTTCGGTGCGCGCCCCATTCGGCGTGGAGGTGGTGGAAGTATCACCGGGGACGATCCCGCTGAGTTTCGAGCCGACGATGACGCGCCAGGTGCCGGTGGTTCCGATGACCGAAGGCGAGCCGGCATCGGGCTACCTGGCCGGCAAGCCGACCGTGGAGCCCGCGACCGTCGAGGTGACAGGCCCCGAGAGCGCACTCCAGCGGCTGAAGGAAGTGACCACCGAACCGGTGTCGCTGGCGGGTGCGCGCCAGGTCGTGCGCGAGCGGGTGGCGATCGGCACTCCGGACGCGAGCGTCCGCTTGAGCAGCGCCGTCACCGCGTCCGTCACCGTGCCGGTTGCGCCGCTGCCCGAGCGGACCCTGGCGCAGGTGCCCATTCACCTGCGGAACGCCGGCAAGGGCGTGTCGGCGCAGGCCGTGCCCGGCGCGACGGCCGTTACGGTCAAGGGGGCTTCGGAGGCCATCGGGGCGCTTCACCCGGACTCGATCGCCGCGTTCGTGGACCTTGCCGGTCTCGGACCGGGCCGGTACAATCTCTCGGTTCGGGTCGAGCCCGGGCAGGAATTCGTGGTCGTCGGCACGAACCCGTCCACCGTGAGCGTGAGGATCAAGTAGGGCTCTCCCCGCAGGCTCCGCGGCTGTCATCCAATTCCTGGTTCGCACATCGATGCCACAACGACTCTTTGGAACTGACGGCGTGCGCGGCCGCGCCGGGTCTTCTCCTCTCGACGTCCCGACGGTACGCCGGCTCGGCGCGGCGCTCGTTCGCGCGCTGCCGCGGGCGGCGGCGCAGCACCACCTGCTCGTCGGCCGCGACACGCGGGAGTCGGGCGAGTGGATCGCGCGCGAGCTGGCCCACGGCGCCCGCAGCGCGGGAGGCGTCGTGACCAGCGCCGGCGTGATCTCGACGCCGGCAGTCGCCTACCTGACGCGCGAGAGCCACTACGACGCCGGCGTGGTCATCTCGGCCTCGCACAATCCGTTCCAGGACAACGGCATCAAGGTCTTCTCGGGCGTCGGCGAGAAGTTCACCGAGCGCCTGGAACGCGAGATCGAGCACGTGGTGGCGGACGGGTCCTGGACCGTTCAGGACGGGGAGGCCGCCGGGCTCGATGACGAGGACCTGTCGGAGCGCTACCTGGACCACGCGAGGGCGGCGCTGCCTGGCTTCGGAGCGCTGAGAGGGCTGCGCGTGGCCGTGGATTGCGCCAACGGTGCCACCTCCCGGCTGGCCCCGCGCCTGCTGGCCGAGCTCGGGTTCGATGTCGTCGCCGTGGCCTGCGCGCCCGACGGCAGGAACATCAACTTCACGTGCGGATCGACGCACCCCGGCCACCTGGCGGACGTGGTCGTGGAACAGCGGTGCCGGATCGGCATCGCGTTCGACGGCGACGGCGATCGCGCCATCTTCGTGGACCACGCCGGCCGGATCGTCGATGGCGACGCGATCATGCTGCTGGCCGCGCGCCATCTGAGCTCGACCGGGCGGCTCAGGAACAACGCGATCGTCGCGACCGTCATGAGCAACATCGGCCTCGAGATCGCGCTCCGCGAGAGCGGCATCGGACTGGTGCGGTGCCCGGTCGGCGACAAGTACGTGATGGAGGAGATGATCCGGCGGGATCTCGTGCTCGGCGGCGAGCAGTCGGGCCACGTGATCTTCTCCGACTTCCTGTTCACCGGCGACGGCCTGGTGACGGCGCTGAACGTGCTGCAGGTGATGTCGGCGACGGGGAGGGAGCTGGCCGACCTCGCGTCGCAGCTCACGGCCTATCCGCAGATCCTGCTCAACGTGCGCGTGCGCGCCAGGAGAGACCTGGCCGAGGTGCCGGCCGTGGCGGCGGCGATCGCCGAGGTGGAGCGGCGCCTGGGCAATTCGGGCCGAATCCTCGTTCGCTACTCGGGCACCGAGCCGCTGCTGAGGATCATGATCGAGGGCCAGGACCAGGAACAGATTCGCGCGTGGGCCGAGGCGATTGCGTCCGAGGTGCAGACGCACCTGGCCTGACGGCCGGCCCAGGCGGCGCGGGCCTTCACGCCCGCTGTTCGAGGCGACCTATGCGACTTGCAGTCAACATCGATCACATCGCGACGATTCGCGAAGCGCGAAAGGCGCGCGAGCCCGAGCCCGTCGCTGCCGCGATCCTCGCGGAACTTGCGGGCGCCCGGGGCATCACCGTGCACCTGCGCGGAGACCGCCGCCACATCAAGGAGCGCGACGTCGAACTGCTCCGGCAGGTCGTTTCGACGAAGCTCAACATCGAGATGGCGGCAACCGCCGAGATGGCTCGGATCGCCGCCCGCATCCGGCCCGACCAGGTCACGCTCGTCCCCGAGCAGCCGCACGAGCTGACGACGCAGGGCGGCCTCGACGTCGCCGCCAACCGCGCTTCTGTCCGCAAGGCAGTCGGGGCGCTGCACAAGGCGGGCATCGTCGTCAGCATCTTCATCGATCCCGATCCAATCCAGGTGACGGCGTCTCGCGCGGCGGGAGCGGACGCGATCGAGATCAACACGGGGGCGTACGCCGACGCCAGGCCCGCTGACCGGCCGGCACGGCTGGCGGCGGTGCAGAAGGCCGCGTCCGCGGCGGCCGGCGAGGGGCTCGAAGTGCTGGCCGGCCACGGCCTCACCTACGTCAACATCGGGCCGATCGCGGGAATCTGCGAGATCGCCGAACTCAACATCGGCCACAGCATCGTCGCGCGATCGTCCCTGGTCGGCCTCGAACGCGCGGTCCGCGAGATGATTGCGCTGATGGAGTAGCCGTGTTCCGCCGAATCTCGACCTTCGTCTGCCTCCTGATTCTCCTGGCCGGCGCGGCGCGCGCCGCGACCACTCAGGACGTCTCCTTCAGGACCGACGACGGGGTGACGATTGCCGGGACGCTGTTCCTGCCAGGCAAGCCGGGTCCGGGCATCATGCTGCTCCACGCGTTGAGCCGAACCCGCGAAGACTGGCACACGACGGCGAACCGCCTGGCTGACGCCGGCTTCGTCGTGCTCACGTTCGACCTGCGCGGGCACGGCGCGTCGGGCCCCCTCCCGGCAGGAACGGACCTCTCGGATCTCACCAGGATGACCGCGGACGTGCGGGCCGCGCGCGCCTTCCTGGCGTCGCGGAAGGAGGTGGCGCCCAATCGCATCGGTATCGCCGGGGCGTCGATTGGCGCCAACCTGGCCATCCTGCTGGCCGCCAACGATCCCACCGTGAGGTCGCTGGTCCTCCTGTCGCCCGGGATCGACTATCGCGGGCTCCGTCCCGAGGCGGCGTTGAAGAAATACGGCGACCGACCGGCCATGCTGGTGGCCAGCCAGGAGGACAACTATTCGGCCACCTCGGCCAGGCAGTTGGCGGCGTCGGGGCCGGGCATCAGGGACCTGCGCCTGTTGAACGGCGCCGGGCATGGCCCGAACATTCTCGTGCACCAGCCCGATCTCGTCGCCGCCGTGGTGGACTGGTTCCGCCGCACGCTGTTATGATCGACTCACTCTCCCACTTGGACTTGCCAATGAAACCGGAATGGATTGTCTTCGCCGTCGCCGGCGCCTTCTTCGGGCTCATCGTCGGCTGGGTGCTCGGCAGCCAGCAGGCGGTGCCCGCGCCTGCGGCCGCGCTGTCCGCGCCCGCCGAGCAAGCGGCGCCGGCATCTGCGCCCGTCGCGGGTGACACGGCGCAGGCGCAGCCGCCGCGTCCTCTCGACGAGGCGGAGGCCCGCACGCTGGCCGCCGCGGCCGAGAAGAACCCGGCCGACGCCAAGATTCGCGTCGAACTCGGCAACTTGTACTTCGACGCCGAGCGCTACTCCGACGCCGCGACCTGGTATCAGGCCGCGCTCAAGATCAACCCGAAGGACGCGGACGTCAGCACCGATCTCGGTGTCAGCTATCACTACCTGAACCAGCCGGACCGCGCCCTCGCGCAGTTCGACGCGTCCCTGAAGATCGATCCCAAGCACGCCAAGACGCTGCTGAACGAGGGCATCGTTCGAGCGTACGGCAAACAGGATCTGCCGGGGGCCGTCGCCGCGTGGGAGAAACTCATCGAGGTGGCTCCGACCTCCCCGGAAGCCGAGGTTGCCAGGCGCGCGCTGCAGGCGATCAAGACGGCCCACCCCGAGGCGGGGGGAGGCAAGGCGGGCATGCCGGGCCAGTGAGGCCAAGGACCCAATGAGCATCCTGCTCCGGTTCGTCCTGCTGTTCCTGCTGGTCATGCTCGCGCTGCGCGCCTTCTGGCGCGTCGTGGCGGGCGTGATCGACGGCGCCACCCCGCCGCCGGCGAGGCGCCAGGGACCGCCCGACCGCGGCGTGCAGATGGTGCGAGACCCGGTCTGCGGCACGTTCCTTCCGCCCGCCAACGCGGTGAGCCTGATGGAGCGCGGCGGTGCCGTGCAGTACTTCTGCTCGGACAAGTGTCGCGAGGCCTACAAGGCGCGCGCGTGATCCCGTCGGTTCTCCTCACGAGGCGCATTCCGTCGCTGGTCCTGGAACGGCTGGAGGAGGCGTGCGCCGTCGATCTGCACGGCGGCGACCAGCCGATTCCCCGGGAGGCTCCCGCATGACGCCCCGGACTCTTCCCGTCGCGCAGGTGATGCGCGCGCTCGCGCGCGCCATCGAAGACCACGAGCTGCCGGCCATCGAGAAGATTGCCGCGTCGCGCCAGCGCCACGCCTTTCACGTCCTGATCGGCACGCTGCTGTCTGCCCGCACGCAGGACGCGACGACGGCCGCCGCGTCGGAGCGGCTGTTCCGGGCCGCGGCGACGCCGGCGACGATGGCGGCGCTCTCCACGCGCCGGATCGAGGAACTGATCTACCCGGTCAGCTTCTACCGGAACAAGGCGCGGCACGTGAAGGCGACCTGCCGGCTGCTGCTCGAGCGGTTTCACGGGACGGTGCCGGGCACGATGGAAGAGCTGCTGGCGCTGCCGGGCGTCGGACGGAAGACGGCGAACCTCGTCCTGATCCTCGCCTTCGCCAGCCGCGACAACATCTGCGTGGACACCCACGTCCACCGGATCGCCAACCGCCTGGGATGGGTGGCCACGCGGACGCCCGAGCAGACCGAGCAGGCGCTCTACCGGGTCGCGGACCGCAGGTGGTGGGCCGACATCAACCTGTACCTGGTCACGTGGGGGCAGAACGTGTGCCGGCCCATTCGACCGCGGTGCGCGGCGTGCGTCATCAGCAAGTGGTGCCGGCGGGTGGGCGTCGAGTAGCCGGCGCCGGCCGCCCGTCGCGGCCGGGTGGCTCGCTGCGAGGGCCCACCGGAGGGCGCTCCGTCCCGTTCCGTTCCAGCGGTCAAGCCGGCGCGGCACCCCGACGGTGCAGTTGCTTCAACACCTGGGATCTCACAGTCCTGCCGATTCGTTCGATCTCGCGATCCGCCAGCGATTCGTAGACCGGGACCTGAACGGCCGTGGCGGCCCTCTCGGCCCCGACGGCTGCCGGGCCCTTCCCGCCAAAGAGCTCCATCCGCGAGCAGACGTCCACGTGCATGGGCGCGACATCCACCCCCCGCCGGATGCAGCCGCGGATCAGGTCCTCGTGATCGGGGACGTAGGCGCAGTACTGGTAGTAGACGTGCGTCTGATCCGGCGGGACGCGGGGCAGGCTGACGCACGGCAGGTCCCCGAGCATGTCGTCCAGCATTCGCGCGTGCCGCCTGGTCCGTTCGATGAACTCGGGAAGTCTCGCCAATCCCGCGAGTCCGAGCGCCGCCTGCACGTTCGAGAACTTGCCGCCGTAGTGGGGCGGCGGCGGATCGAGGCGCTGGACGTTCTCCCACAGAAAGCGGTCCGGTTTCGCGTCCATCCAGGAAGCGGCCCACCAGATCGGGAACAGGGAGAAGGTGAATACCGTGGGGCGGATGAAGGTCCGCTGCCACCATCCGACCCGCAACAGGCTTTCCACGCGCTTCTCGGTCGGCCAGGGCTCCGCGTCGGCGAGTTCACCGACCCGGCGCGCGAGGTCCGCGTCCTTCATCCAGGCCAGTCCGCCTCCGAACGTGTTGAGCGGTTTGAACCCCTGGAAGCTGAAGAAGCTGGCGTCGCCGAACGTGCCGACCATCCGCCCGCGGTAAGTGGCGCCCAGCGAATGGGCGCAGTCTTCGATCACCTTGAGGTCGTGCCGGCGCGCGAGCGCCAGGATCGGATCCAGGTCGCACGAGAGGCCGTAGAGGTGCGTGGGCAGCACCGCCCTGGTGTTCGGCGTGATCGCGCGCTCCACGGCGGCCGGGCTCAGCGTGAACGTCGCGGGATCGATGTCGGCGAACACGGGCTTCAGGCCTGCGACCCGCGTCATCTCCGGGACCACCCAGAACGTGAGCGCCGGCACGATGATTTCGGAGCCGGGAGGGAACTGCATCGCCTTCAGGATGTCCAGGAGGGCCATCCGACCGTATTCGAGGGAGACGGCGCGCACGTGCCCCTCGCCGAGGATCCGGGCGAACTCCTCTTCGAACGCCGCGATGTGCGGCCCCTGGACGAGTTGCCCCCGCTCGCGGCACTGGCGGATGATCTGCGGCGCGTCCGGCACCATCCGCATCCCGTATCTCGCGATCGCGGCCATGATCCTGCCTCCCTATCCCGGCGCCTCGTCTTCGAGCGCGGGGGACGAGCTTCCCAGCCAGCGAAAGAACAGCACGACGGCGGCCGCCGGGACCGCCACGGCCCACCATCCCTCGAGGCCGACCCACGCCATCATCCGCGGTCCTCCCCAGGCGACCGTGGCCATGATGGCGGACGCCCAGGCGAGTGCGCCGATCGCGTTGAGCGCGCTGAACTTCACGGGCGACACGTCGCCGTAGGCGCACGCGGCCGGGATGGCGACGCGCAGGCCCGGCAGGAACCGGCACCCCAGGGCCATCAGCGTCGAGTGGCTGCGGACGCGCGCTGCCACCGCCCGCTGCCGGCGCGCCACGCGCGGGAACCCTTGCAGCCACCGCTGCAGGCGGCCGCGCAGCGCGTAGAAGAAGAACTGGTCTCCCGTGGTTCCCCCCAGGGCGCCGGCGAAGAGCACCCCGACCGGGTTCAGCTGCCCCTGCGCGACGAGGACGCTCGCCGCGACGAACACGACCTCGCCCTCGACGATGGCCGCCACGAACACGGCGACGTAGGCGAGGCCGCCTGGCCAGTGGGCTGGGTTCACGATCGTGCGATCGGAGGCTGGCCTGTCGATGACGCCGCGACTGCCGGCGGGACGGCAGCCGCAGGTGCGGCGGGCAGGCGCCGCATCCGCGATGCACGCCGGGCGAACGTCTCGCGGCCCGGTGTTGCGGTCAGCATGTCATCGACTCGATCGCCGCCGTTTCGTACCGCGCGATCCGGGAGGACACGTGACGGTCGAGTCGGCCTACCCAGTCCCGCACGGCGCGGCGCTCCACCTTCAGCAGGTTGGCCAGGCAGGACGGCCGCAGGTAGAAGTGCGTGTACGCCGAGCCCAGGAGCCACTTCAACTGCTCCGTGGTCAGCTTCGGGTGGGTGAAGGTCGGCGTAAAGCCGTCGAATTTCTGCCAGTCCTTTTCGAACACCAGCGGTTCGAGCCGCTTCCACAGCGGCGTGCCGGGATACGGCGTCAGCAGCTTGAACTGCGCGAGCGTCGGGCTCAGGTCGACCGAGAAGTCGATCGTCGCAACGACCGACTGCCAGTCGTCGGTGGGGAATCCGAGCACGAAGAACGCCACCGTCACCACCCCGAGCTGCCGGCAGTAGTCGAGGATGTCACGCTGGTGGTCCGCGGGGATCGGGCGCCGTCCCACTCGCCTCAGAACCTCCGGCGAGACCGATTCGACGCCGAAGTTGATGACGCGCAGACCCGCGCGGCGCATCAGGGCGAGCAGCTCGCGATCGAGGCGATCGAGCCGCGTCTCGATCTCGAATTCGATCTGCAGACCGCTGTCGATCAGCTTGCGGCAGAGCTCGACCACCCGCTCGCGCTGTTCCGAGAAGAGCGGGTCGCGGAAGACCACGTAGGGCCGCTTGGTCACCGCGCGGAGTTGCGCGACTTCCTCGAGCACCGAGCGGATCGACCTCGCCCGGTAGGACGCGAGGATGCGGTGAGGACAGTAGGTGCAGAACTCGGGGCAGCCTCGGCTGGCCAGCAGCGGCACCCCGCCGCCGACCGGTCGCGCCGACATCTTCACGCCGATCGGCTTGCGCTTGCGTATCAGGTCCCAGCGAGGGAACGGCAGCGAGTCGAGATCGGCCACCGGGTGGCTCTTGCAGATTCCGTCGAGCGTCTCGCCCTGCGCCAGGCGCGATGCCGCCGCTTCCGGCTCCCCGTCCACGAGGAAGTCCGCGTGACCGGCGAACAGGTGCGGCATCTTCGACGCCGCAAGCCCGACGAATCCCACGCGGACGCCCCGGGCGCGCACGGCGTCGGCCCACGCCGTCTCGCTGCGGTAATCGACCAGCGACGACAGGACGATCGCGACGTCGCCGTCGACAACGTCGCGGTCGGTGTAGACCACCTCGTGTCCCCAGCGGGCGAATACCGCGGCGAGGTACGCGAGCGTGATGCTGGGTGTGTCGGTGTATTGGCGCTTGAAGCGAAGGTACCAACTCGTGGTCGTCGAGAACGGGATGAAGCGGGACCCGTATCCGCCGGCCACCGTGTCCTTCGACACGAATCCTTCGGTGCCTGCCAAATCTGCCAGGACGATTCTCATTCACCCTCCGGCCGCGTCACGCTCACCGACTCGTTCGGGAGCGTTGGGGGACGACGCGCGTGGCAGCAGCGCGAGGCCGCCGAACCCGCGGAGAATGGAACCCTTCTCCAATGATAGCGGACGACGCGAGGCCGGTAAACACCGGTGCCCAACCCGGCCACGCGAGACTGTCGAGGTGGCGGTTCCGGCTCGGCGCCTGGCGCCTCAGAGCAGGTCGCCGATCGGCGGGGGGACGATGTTTCGAAGTTCCGGGTAGGTGTCGAGCATGGCGGGGCGGTAGTCTCCGGTCACCGCCTGGCCCAGTTGGTGTTTCAGCACGGTGGCGTTGACGACCGACTTGGCGGCGAAGTGGTTGTTCAGATACAGGTAGGCCTTCCGGACGTCGGGCCCGACCGTTTCGGCGACGGCGGCGAAGGGACGCAGTTCGTCGGCCGAGTACAGGTAGTTGTACCGTTCCTCGGGGGCGTCCGGCGACCACCACTGCGCCGCGTTGCGCCCGTGCAGCCGCAGGTAGTAGAAGCGTTCGGTGTTCGGCACCAGGTCCTGCCGGATCGACGACCGGAACTTCGGCTCGTCGATTTGCACCCACGCCGCCCGGGACTCGTCGAGCAATCGCAGCGTGGCGGCCTGCGCGTCGCTCCACGAGCGGTGGCGCAGCTCCACGGCGAGGGGGTAGTCGTGAAACGTCCGGAGCACGTCGGCCAGATAGGCGGCGGAGGCCGCGTCCCGGTGGAAGCCGGCGGGGAACTGCGCGAGCACGGCGCCGAGCTTCCCGGCGGCCGCGATCGGCTCGAGGCCGGCCCGGAATTCGTCGACGTCGGCCTGGGAGGGCTGCGGCAGCGCCCGCAACGCCGGCGCCGCATCGCCGGGGATGGGCGCGCCGCGGCCGACCGCCATGGGATGCGTGAACTTCTGGAGCAGCTTCACCGAGAACTCGAATCCCGGCGGCGTCTGCTTCACCCACCGGGCCGTCGTCGAGGCGACGGGCGGTCGATAAAACGTGACGTTCACCTCGACGGTTTCGAAGTGCTCGGCGTAGAACGACAGTTCGTCGGTGGCGCGGAAGCCGCTGGCGCCGCGCTGCGGGTAGAAGAGGCCGTTCCACGTCCCGCGGCCGGACGGATAGCTCCAGCCTGAAGTGCCCACCAGGACAGGCATGAGTGAACTCCCGCCGCGCAGGCAGGGCCGGGCGGCGGCCGGGGCGCCCGAGCCGGCGTCGTTCGGCGGCCTGCCTTGACCGTCTCGCCGGTGTCCCGCTAGACGCCTCGTGTGTCCGGGCCCCAGATGTACTTGTGCACCTGAAGCTGCACGCGCACCGGGAGCCCGTCGGCCAGAACCCAGGCGGCCACGTCTGCGGGGGGCAGCCGGCCGTGCACGGGCGAGAACAGCACGCTCGCCACCTGTTCGTACAGCCGGCGGCCGACGACGACGTCCTTCGCAAACTCGTAGTCGGCCCGATCGGCGATCACGAACTTCACCTCGTCGTGCGCCGAGAGCCGCGAGAGATTGTCCCAATGCACGCGCTCCGACTCGCCGCTCCCCGGGCACTTCACGTCCATGATGCGAACCACGGCGGGCGGGACACGATCGATCGGGACGTGCCCGCCGGTCTCGAGCAGGACCTGAAAGCCCTCGGCGACGAGGCGTTCCAGGAGCGGGTAGACGTCGGGCTGGAGGAGCGGCTCTCCCCCGGTGACCTCCACCAGTCGGCACGCGTACCCCCGGACCTCGCGCAGCACGTCCTCGATCTCGCGCTTGCGTCCTTCGTGAAAGGCGTACGCCGTGTCGCACCAGGTGCATCGCAGGTCGCACGCCGTGAGCCGGACGAAGACGCACGGCAGGCCCGCGTAGCTCGACTCGCCCTGGATGGAATGGAAGACCTCGTTCACCGTCAGCATTCCCTCGTATTGTAGTTCACAGGCCCGCGGCCCGCTCGCCGGACCGTCTGGCTGCGGAGGATGGCATAATGCACGGGTAGCCAGGCAGGAGGTGAACGTGGCCAGGCCGGTGTTCTACTGCAAGCCCACGTGAACGACGTGCCGCAAAGCCAGAAGTTTTCTGGATGAGATCGGCATGGAGGTGGAGTTCCGGGACATCGTGAAGGAGCCGCCGCCGCGCGTGTTCCTCGAGCAGCACGTCGACGCAACGCGCTTCCTCGACTTCGTCGGCAGGCGAAGTCCGGTCTGGAAAGAACGCCCGCTGCCCGCGTCGAAGAGGGAGGCCATCGACCTGATGCTCGAGCAGCCGAACCTGATCAAGCGCCCCATCCTCGTCAAGGGCTCTCGCGTCCTGTTCGGGTTCGACAAGGACGAGTACCTGTCGATGGCGAAGCGCTGATTGAGAGGCCGCGATCCGAGTCGCGGGGCTGAAGCCCCGCGCCACAGAGCCAGGCGGCTCCGAATCGTGGACTGGCGCTGGTGTCACGGACAGGGCACCAATAGGAGGAGTTGAGCACGTGCCGCGTGCCATCGTGCTGCTGAGCGGGGGGCTGGATTCGGCGACCGCGGCCGCGATCGCCCGGGCCGAGGGGTTCGAGCTCTTCGCGCTGACCGTGGCGTATGGCCAGCGGCATCGCCGGGAGATCGAGGCCGCGCGTGCCGTGGCGCGCGCGCTCGGCGTCACTGGGCACGTGGAGCTGGCCGTCGATCTCCGCGGCCTTCGGCGGGTCGGCGCTGACCGACGCGATCGACGTCCCGAAGGACCGCCCCTTGGACGCCGGCGACATTCCGACCACCTACGTGCCCGCCCGCAACACCGTGTTCCTGTCGCTCGCCCTGGCGTGGGCCGAGACGCTCGGCGCCCAGGACCTCTTCATCGGCGTCAACGCCGTCGACTACTCGGGCTACCCCGACTGCCGCCCGGAGTTCATCGAGGCGTTCGAGCGGCTCGCGCGCCTTGCCACCAAGGCCGGCGTGGAGGGCGCGGCGTTCCGGGTCCACGCTCCGCTGATTCGCATGACGAAGGCGGACATCATCCGGCGCGGCCTCGAGCTGGGCGTCGATTACGGGATGACCCACAGCTGCTACGACCCTGACGCCTCGGGCCGGCCCTGCGGGCACTGCGACAGCTGCCTGCTGCGCGCCAAGGGGTTTGCCGAGGCCGGCGCGGCCGATCCCGCGCTCGCCCCGCGCTGACCGAGGAGATTCCCGCATGCCCGTTCGCATCTACTACGACGATCCCCGGCGCACGGCGTTCGAGGCGACCGTCACCAGCGTCTCCACCGCCGATGGCAGGCCGGCGGTCGCGCTCGACACGACGGCGTTCTACCCGACGTCGGGCGGCCAGCCGCACGATACCGGTACGCTGGGCGAGGCACAGGTGGTGGACGTGACCGAGTCGGAGGCAGGCGAGGTCTGGCACGTGCTGGACCGCGACCTGCCGACGGGCTCGCACGTGCGCGGCACGGTGGACTGGCCGCGCCGGTTCGACCACATGCAGCAGCACACGGGTCAGCACATCCTCTCCGCCGCTTTCGACCGGCTCAACCACGCGCGGACCGTCGGCTTCCACCTTGGCGCGGCCGTCTCCACCGTCGACTTCGCGATCGAGGTGAGCGCTCGGGACGTCGCCGCCGCCGAGGCCGAGGCGAACCGCATCGTCTGGGAGGACCGGCCGGTGCGCATCCGCTTCGTCGACGCGGCGGAGGTCGAGAAGTTGTCCTTGCGGAAGGAACCGGACCGCGCCGGCACGCTGCGCGTCATCGACGTCGAGGGCTACGACATGTCGGCGTGCGGCGGGACGCACGTGCCGCGCACGGGCTCGGTCGGGCTGATCGCGGTCCTGTCGGCCGAGAAACTGCGCGGCGGCACGCGGCTCGAGTTCGTGTGCGGCGGCCGCGCGCTTCGCTCGCTGCGCACCTTCCGCGACGCGGTGGCCGGCTGCATTCGACACGTGTCGGTTGCCCCCGACGAACTGCCGGCGGCCGTCGAACGACTCCAGGCCGACGCGAAGGACCAGCGGAAGCTGGTGAAGGAACTGCAGGACCGGTTGGCGGGGTTCGAGGCGGCGGCGCTCGCGGACGCCGCCCAACTCGTCGGTGGCGGCAGGGAAGTGATCCGGGCGATCGAAGGGCGAGACCAGGCGGGCCTCAGGGCGATGGCGGCCGAAGTCTGCAGCCGACCCGGTTTTCGAGTCGCCCTGTTCTCTGCGACAGCACCGCACGTTGTCGTGCTCGCCCGGTCCACGGATGTCCAGGCCGATTGCGGGGCCGTGTTGAAGACGCTGCTGGCTGCATTCGGCGGACGGGGCGGCGGCAAGGCCGATCTGGCCCAGGGCGGAGGGCTGACGGGCGATCTCTCGCGGATGCTGGAGGCGACGCGATCGGCGTTTGCCGGCCGATAGCGGATGCGCGCCGCGGCTCTCAGCGCGCCGGCGACGCCTGGCCCGAAGGCATCCGCGTGAAATTCGCCAGGCGCTCGACGGCGAGGTCGGTGGCGCTGTCGATCACCGACTGCGGCTGGGAGAAGTTGTTGGCCAGGAACGAGAAGACCACCGTCTCGCCGTCGGCGGTCGTGACGTAGCCCGACAGCGTCCGCGCGTTGGCGATCGATCCCGTCTTCGCCCGCACGTTGCCGGCCGCCCGCGTCCCGATGAAACGGTGCGCGAGAGTGCCGTCCAGGCCGCCGACGGGAAGCGCGGCGACGAACGGATCGTGGTGCCGCGGGTCGCGGTACATCTGTCGCAGGACCTTCACCAGCATCTCGGCGCACAGGTAGTTGTAGCGGGACAGGCCAGACCCGTCCGACAAGACGTAGGCGTCGGGCGCCACGCCCCACCCGTCCAGCACTTCGCGCACGATCCGCCGGCCGGCCGCCGCCGTCCCGCTGCCGGTCTGCGCCCCCAACGTGCGCAGCAGCGTCTCGGCGTACTGGTTCTGGCTCCCCTTCATCAGCACGCGGGCGAGTTCCGACAGGGGCGCGGACCGGTGCGACAGCAGCCGGTGGACCGGCGCGATCGGCGGCACGGGGTAGACGTCTTCGAACTCGCCGGCCTCGCCTCTCACGCGAATCCCCTTGGCGAGCAGCGTCTTTCGGAGCATGCGGGCGAAGTACAGGGCGGGCCGATCCACCGTTGCGGCCTGTACCACCTCCTTCGCGCCGATCGGGATCGTGCCCCGCACGACGAGGCGGTTCGACCCGTGAAGGCGGGAGATCTCGATGTCCGCCTCTCCTCCGGCCACCGTGGTCACGTGCTTGTCGAGGATCAGCCCGCTTTCGATCGGCCGGACCTCGATGAAGGCCGGCACGCCCGCGGCGGCTGCGGGTCGGACAAACACGTCCGCGTGGCTTTCGTTGAACTGCAGGGCGGACACGCCGGCGGCGTAGTACGACGCCAGGTAGTCCCAGGCCCACCCGGCCCCCAGCGGCTCGCTGTCGAATGCCCGCGCGTCCGCCACGATCCGGCCGGAAATGGCCGTGATCCCGTCGGCGATCAACCGATCTGCCCACTGCTCGAAGACGAGAGTCGCGCTGCCGCCCCGGCTCCCGATCGACGGGTCGCCGCTGCCAACGGCGATCAGGTCTCCCTCCAGCACGCCGTTCTCGACGGAGGCAGAGCTCACGAGTTGGGTTTCATAGGTGAAGTTCCACCCGAGGCGCTCGGCCGTCGCGGCGAGCGTCACGATCTTCATGTTCGACGCCGGCATCAGCAGCTTCGTCGCGTTTCTGCCGAACAGCGTCTCGCCGCTCTCGAGCGACTGAACGAGGAGGCCCCACTGCATCCGGTCGAACTCGGGGGCGTCGAAGATCCGGCCGAGCTGCTGCGCCAGCGCCGCGACTGCGGGTTGGCTGCTGGATGCCGGCGCCTGTTGCGGCGCGACGACGCCAGCGGCCGGGGTTGGAGCGGTGGCCAGTGGCGGCGCGACGACCGCAGGGGCGGCCGGCGCGGGAACGGTGGCTGGAGGCGGCGGGGCGGTGCGAGGGGGCGTCCGCCGTACGCACGCCGGCCCGAACAGCAGCAGCGCCGCCGAGACGAGACCCGCGACGAGGCGGGCCGTCCCGGCGCGACTGCGTGTGCGCATGATGACTGGCTACTTCTTTGCGGGAGGCGCCGGCGCGGCGGGCGGCGGCTGTCCGTTGCCGGCGATCGTGTCGAGCGCTTTCACGGCGTCGTCGAATTCGCCGGCGTCGATCCTGGCGGCGCCCGGCTGGCCGGGAAGCGTCGCGAACACGTTGCCGCCCTCGCGCCCGAACGCCACTTGCTCTTCCTTCCGGCCCTCGTCGAACTTGACGGTCACCGACATCGCCGGGGCCTGCAGGCCGGTCTTCGTCTTGCTGCCCGCGTCCTCGAACGACCGCGCGCGCTGATTCGCCAGCTTCGTCAGGAAGGTGTCCATGGCCGCGTTGTCGACGTCGCGGGTGGTCGGCTTGGTCTGGCGCCAGGTCTCCGCCGCGTCCTTGCCGCTCCCCTTCACCTTTTCGAACGCCAACGTCGTCGTGCCGCGAACGATTTCGATCGCAGTGGCGTTGAAGGCGCGAAACGCGAAGATGTCCTTGCGGCGCAGTTGGTCCGCCGGCTTCTCCAGGTCGTCGGCGAGCGACGACTCGACGGTGAAGATCATCGGGCGCGAGTCGTCCTTCGCGTACACCGTCTCGGCGTCGCTCTTGCCGCCGAGCAGCAGCGTGGCCCGCGAACTTCCCGTTCCCACCGTGATCGACGCGGCGGGCTTGTCGAGGCCGTATGGTTTCAGGTCCTTGGCCTCGGGCTCGACGATCGCCTTCATCTGCGCGGTCTGGAGGCGACCGATGAGCCCTTCGACGGTCCCGTAGTCCGCGGGCGCCTGAATCGGCGCCGTCAACTTCCACTCTCCGGCGTCCCTGGCCAGCGCGACGCTGCCGGCGGCCGAACGGACGTCGATGTGGTCGACCTTGTCGCGGTCGAAGGCGAGCACCGTCTTCTGCCGAAGGTCGAAGGTGCTTCGATTGAACGAGGACTCGTACGACGCCGAGATGAGGAAGACCTTCTTCTCGTTCGGCAGCTTGGCGTAGACGTCGCCGAGCGTGGCCGTCTTGTCGCCGACGAGCAGTTCGCCCGACTGCTTGCCGCCGGCCGTCTTGAAGCCGACGACGATTCTCGGCGTGGCGAGGCCGAACTGCGCGAGGTCACCGGGGTTCTCGTCGACCGTGCGGGCGACATCCACCGTTGCCAGGGCGGTGAGCACTCCGGACACCTCCGCCTCGTCGGCCGCCGCGCTCACCGGCTCGGTGATCTGCCAGGCGCCGTTCACCTTCTTCAGCGTCGTCTTGTCGCCGCCGGCCGACTTGATGTCGATCTCCGCGACGTCGTCGTTCTTGACCGAGAAGACCTTCGGCGAGGCGGCCGCCTCGCCAGCTGGCGGCTTCTTCGATTCGACGAAGTAGATGTAGCCGCCGAGCGCCGCCAGCACGCCGACGAGGACGAGAAGCGACTTGAATCCGCGCATCTACCGCCTCCGCCACCAGGCATAGACGCCGCTGCCGAACACCAGGCCCGGAATGACGAACAGCGCCAGGATGAGCACCCTCAACTGCTGGTTGGCGGTCATCGTCAGGCGCTGGTCCTCGGCGTCCTTCGGCCGGATCGCAACCAGGTTCTCCTGCTGCGCCAGCCAGCTCACCGCGTTCATGAACAGGTCGCGGTTGCCGCTGATGCCCAGCGACAGGTTCGCCGCGAAGTCCGAATCGCCCATGACCACGACCCGCGTCTCGGTTTTCGGGCCGCTCTCGCCCGGCTTTTCGGCCGGCGCGGCAACCGGGGCGCTGACGGCGGCGCCGATCGGAACCGGCCCCCGCAGGTCGCCCTTGCCCTCGTCGAACTCGACCTTCCCGCCCGACAGCACCGACTTGATGTCGGTCTCCCCCCAGCTCTTGCTGCTCGTCTCGACGAACGTCTGGGCGAAGTGCCCGTTCACGCCGGCGCTCACCGGCGTCACGGACCTCGCCAGGGGGAACGCCGTCAGCAGGTCCATGCCCTGCACGATCGGGTGGGTCGGGTAGTTCACCGCCACGGGGACGGTGGCATCCGTTCCGAGCAGCCGCCCCATGCCGCTCACGTCGACCACGATGTTGTTGCCGACATCCATGCCCCAGTCGTGCGCCAGCGCGATCAGGTTCGTCAGCGGCGGCGCGTCGGGCTTGTCGGGCGGGTCGAGCAGCAGCATCAGCTTGCCGCCCTTGGCGAGGTACGCCTTCAGGCCGTCGATCTCGCCGGGCAGGAAGTCCGCCTTCGGCCCGGCCACCACCACGACCGCCGCGTCGGCGGGAACCTCGGGCTGTTGAGCGAGGGCCAGCTTGTCCACCTTGTAGTTGTCCCGCGTCAACTGCGAGACGATGCCGCTGTAGCCGTTGCGGTCCGACCCCGCCGTGTCCTTCTCGCCGTGCCCCTGGGTGAAGTAGACCTTGCGCTCCTGGCCGGTGACGACCTTGATGATGCCGTTGGTCAGGTCCTGTTCCGTGCTGCCCACCACGCGTTCGACCCGGCCCTTGTACTGAATGGCGACGGTCCCGTAGGACTGGATCTCCAGCTGCCGGGCGAGCGCCGGTTTCTTGTCCGGATCGACGTAGTCGGTCGAGACCTTCTTCGAGACGTACTGGTACTCGTTCAGCCGGTCGCGGAAGGTCGGAAACTCGCTCTCTCTGGCGAACACGGTCAACTTCAGCGGGGCGTCGAGGCTGGAGAGGACCTTGACCGTCTGCGGCGACAGCGTGAACTGGCCGGCCGACGTCAGGTCCCACCGCTTGTGCTCGCGGGACGAGATGTAGTTGACGGCGGCCAGGATGGCGACCACCACCAGCACGCTCGCCACCGAGACCGTGCCAAGCCGGGCCGAGCGGCCCGAGAACAGGCGGGCGACTTCTCGCCACTGGCCGATCACGTAAACGAGGATGGCCGCCAGGCCCCCCCACGCGAGCCACCGCGAGTAAGGGACGTCGGGATTGAGGACGCGAGTGGCCACCGCCGCCAGCACGAGCGCGACCCCAAGCCAGGCAATGATGTCGAAGACTCGTTTGAGCATCGCGCGTTACCCCCGCCACCGCTCGCTGTCCACCGCCTTCGACGTCAGGAACAGCCCGAAGGTGATGAAGCTCAGGTAGTAGATCACGTGCTGCGTGTCGATCACGCCGCGGAGGAAGTCCTCCAGGTGGCCGGTCAGCGACAGGAAGCCGACGATGCGTTCGCCGGTCGGTCCGAGGAAGCTCCCGGTCCAGTCGAGCAGCCAGAGCAGCAGCAGCACCACGACCGTCAGCATCCCGGCGACGATCTGATTCTTGGTGAGGCTCGAGAAGAACAGGCCGACCGAGACGAAGCAGCCTCCGAGCAGCAGCAGGCCCAGGTAGCCGGTCACCACCGGCTTCCATTCGGGGCTCCCGTAGGCGAACAGCAGCCCGATGTGGATGACCGTGATGCCCAGCATCGCCGCGTACAGCGACATCGCCCCGAGGAACTTGCCCAACAGGATCTGCAGGTCGGTGAGGGGCGAGGTCATCAGCAGTTCGACCGTCCCCAGCCTCTTCTCCTCGGCGTAGGTGCGCATCGTGATCAGCGGCACGACGAACACCATCACCACCGACGAGTTCATGAACACGTACCGGATGAGCATCTGGTTGATGTTCATCGGGCCGCCGCCCATCTGCGGGCCGGCCATGCTCTGGCGAACGAAGAAGTTCAGCCCGACGGTGTAGAACAGGCCGAACACGAGGGCATACATGCCGATCACCACGTAGCCGATCGGTGACGCGAAGTAGCCTCGCCACTCCTTCCGCACGATCGCGAGGACGTTCGTCATTGGGCCGTCGCCTCCCCGGAGTGCTCCTCCGTGGTCAACTGCAGGAAGATGTCCTCGAGGCTGATTCGAACCGGGCGGAGTTCCAACAGACCCCAGCCGCCGGTCACCACCGCTCGCGCGATGTCGCCCCGCAGGTCGCGGCCCGCCTCGCTTTCGACCTCGAAACCGACGAACCCTGCCTTGCGGTCAACCTCGGTCACGCCCGCGATGCCGGGCAGCCGGGCCAGCGCCCCCGCCGCGCCCTCCGCCTCGCCGTCGAGCTGGACGTACATCGTCTGCGCCCCATCGAGCCGCCGCGTGAGGTTCTCCGGCGTGTCCACGGCGACGACGCGCCCACGGTTGATGATCACCACGCGCTGGCACGTCTGAGCGACCTCGGGCAGGATGTGGGTGCTGAGGATGATCGTGTGATCGCCGGCCAGCTGCTTGATCAGCTCACGCGTTTCGATGATTTGCTTCGGGTCGAGCCCGGCCGTCGGCTCGTCCAGGATGAGCACGTCGGGGTTGTGAATGAGCGCCTGCGCGAGGCCGACGCGCTGCCGGTAGCCTTTCGACAACTTGCCGCAGTGTCGGGCGGCCATGTCGGTGACGCGCGTCTTCTCCATCGCCAGCGAAACCCGGGACTTCCGCTCGCCCGACGGCACCCCCTTGATCTGCGCAACGAAGCCCAGGTATTCCTGGACCGTCATCTCCGGATACAGGGGTGGCGTCTCGGGAAGGTAGCCCGTGCGGCGCTTCGCCTCGAGCGGCTGCTCGAAGACGTCGAAGCCGGCGACCACCGCGTGTCCCGACGTGGCCGGGACATACCCGGTCAGCACGCGCATCGTCGTCGTCTTGCCGGCGCCGTTCGGGCCGAGGAATCCGAGGATCTCTCCCCGCTCGACCCGGAACGTCACATCGTCCACGGCCGTGACCCGGCCGTAGCGTTTCGTCAGGTGCTGAACCTCGATCACTTGATGCTCCGTTGAAGCGAACCCAGCCGTTCATAGTAGTCGAAGGCTTCGAACGGCGGCAAGACCGCTGGGAATATACATGTGACGTCGCCCGAACGCCCGTGGCCGGCCGACGGGCCTCGAGAAGCCTCCCCGGCACGCGACGCGGGCCGACCCGGCGGGCGCGCGCACTCGCCGAACGCCACGTATAGTATTATATGTTCATATGAGCAGTAATGCACATGACGTCGTGGCTCCTGCCGGTGACGCGTGCGAGGTCTTCGTCGCCGACGCGGCGCGCGTGGCCCGGGTGCGCGCCTCGCTGATCGGCGTGCGCGAGGTCGATCGTCTGGCCGAGACGTTTCGGGCGCTGGGCGATCCCACGCGCGTTCGCATCCTCGACGCGCTCTCGCAGGACGAACTGTGCGTGTGCGACGTGGCCACGCTCATTGGCCTCAGCGAATCGGCCGTGTCGCACCAGTTGCGCCTGCTCCGCAACCTCCGGCTGGTGCGCGCGCGCCGCGACGGCCGGATGGTGTTCTACTCGCTGGACGACCACCACATCGTCACGCTGTTCCAGCAGGGCTTGCGCCACGTCGACGAGGGCGTGGCCGACGCCGCAGGAGGCGCCGCGCGATGAGCAGCCGTCCCGAACGCGTCGCCAAAGACCAAGCCAGAATCGTGGCGCCTGCATGCACGGCGTGCGAGGTGCACACCGAGTCGGTCTACCGCATAGAGGGCATGGACTGTCACGAGGAAGTGCAGCTGCTCGAGCGACGATTGGGCCATCTCGCGGGCCTCGAAGGATTTTCGGCCGACATCCTCAACCAGCGCGTCCGCGTGACGCACGACGCCGCGCGGCTGTCGGCGGCGGAGGTGGCCGACGCCGTCAACGCCACCGGCATGCGGGCGTGGCTCGAACACGAACACCCGGTGAAGGTCGGGGCGCAGTCGTCCTCGGCCCGCGTCCGGCTGCTCGTGCTCTCGGGCGTCGCTCTCGCCGCTGGCGTCGCCCTGCAGTGGACGGGCGCGAGTGGGTTCGTGGCCGTCCCCGTCTTCCTGGTTTCGATCGTCGCGGGGGGCGTTCACACCGCGCGCAGGGGCTGGGCCGCGGCCCGCGCGTTCGCGCTCGACATCAACGCGCTGATGCTCGTCGCGGTGCTGGGGGCCGCGGCGATCGGCCAGTGGTCCGAGGCGGCGGCCGTGACCTTCCTGTTTGCGCTCGCGCAGTGGCTCGAGGCCCGCAGCATGGATCGCGCCCGCCACGCCATCCGTGCGCTGATGGACGTCGCGCCCCCGGATGCGCTCGTCCGCCGCGGCGGGCACGAGCGGCGGGTCCCGGTCGACGAGATCGCGGTTGGCGAAACGATCGTCGTCACCCCCGGGGAGCGGATTCCGGTCGACGGCCGGATCGCGCTCGGCGAGAGCGACGTCAACCAGGCGCCGATCACGGGCGAGTCGCTGCCCGTGGACAAGCGCGCGGGCGACGAGGTGTTCGCCGGCACGATCAACGGTCACGGCGCCCTGGAGATCGAGGTCACCAAGCTTCGCCGCGACACGACGATGGCGCGGATCATCAACCTCGTCGAGACGGCCCAGGCGCAGCGCGCGCCGTCGCAGCGTTTCGTCGAGCGGTTCGCGCGCATCTACACTCCCGCGGTGATCGCCCTCGCCGGCCTCGTCGCGGTGGTGCCGCCACTGTTCTTCGCGCAGGCGTTCGGCGACTGGTTCTACCGCGCGCTCGTGCTGCTGGTCATCTCGTGCCCATGCGCCCTCGTGATCTCCACGCCGGTGTCGATCGTGTCGGCGCTGGCCGGCGCGGCGCGGCGCGGCGTGCTGATCAAGGGCGGCATCCACCTCGAGCGCGCCGCCAGGGTGAAGGTGGTGGCGTTCGACAAGACCGGGACGCTGACGCGGGGCCGCCCGGAAGTCGTGGACGTCATCCCGCTGAACGGCGCGGGGGCGTCCGAGGTGCTGCGCCTGGCTGCCGCGCTGGAAGCGAGGTCCGAGCACCCGCTGGCGCGCGCGGTGATCCGCCGCTCCCGCGAGGAAGGCGCGCCCCTGCCGGCTGGCGCGGGATTCCGGGCGCTGCCCGGGCTCGGGGCCGAGGCCGTCGTGGACGGCGTCCCGGTGCTTCTCGGCAACCATCGGCTGTTCGAGGAACGCTCGCTGTGTTCGCCGCTCGTCGAAGAGCACCTGGCCGAGTTGGGCCGCGAAGGTCGGACGGCCGTGCTCGTCGCTCGGAACGGCGCCACGATCGGCGTCATCGGGGTTGCGGACGCGACGCGCCGGGCGGGCGCCGAGGCGGTGTCGGCGCTGAAGCGCGGGGGAGTGGCGCGCGTGGTGATGCTGACCGGCGACAACAGGCGGACGGCGGAAACGATCGGTTCGTCCGTGGGAGTGGACGAATGGCGGGCCGAGATGCTCCCGGCCGACAAGGTTGCCGCAGTTCGAGACCTGCAGCGCCGCTATGGCGCGGTGGCGATGGTGGGCGACGGCGTCAACGACGCGCCGGCGCTGGCGGCGGCGGACACGGGGATCGCGATGGGCGCGGCGGGCACCGACGCCGCGCTGGAGACGGCAGACGTCGCGCTGATGGCGGACGACCTGATGGCCGTCCCGTACTTCCTGCGCCTCGGCCGCCGGACGGTGCGCAACATCCGCGCGAACATCGCGGTGGCGCTGGGACTGAAGGCCCTCTTCCTCGCTCTCGCCATCGGCGGCCTGGCCACGCTCTGGATGGCCGTGGCCGCCGACATGGGCGCGTCGCTCCTGGTGATCGGGAACGGCCTCAGGCTCCTCGAGGCGCGGTGACCGGCGGCTACCGCTTCGTCAGGTAGACGCGCGCGACGCGCAGGCCGTCGAGCGCCTCCACTCGAAGCACGCGGCCATCCACCTGCACGCGGTCGCCGAGCCGGGGCCGCCGGCCCAACTGGCCCAGCACGAACCCGCCGAGGGTCGTGTAGACGTCCTCGTCGATGTGCAGGCCGAACTGCTCGTTCACGTCGGTCGTGAGCGCGAGCCCGTCCACGAGGGCCGAGCCGTCGGGCAGCACCGAGATGCGCTTGCGGCCGGCGCTGAACTCGCTTCCGACCTCGCCCACGATCCGCTCCATCAGGCCCTCGAAGGTGACCAGCCCGGCCGTCCCGCCGTACTCGTCGATGACCACCGCGTGGTGCGTGCCCCGTCGCTTCATCTCGTCGAGCACGTCGTCCGCCTTGAGCGTTTCGGGGACCGTCACCGCCTCGCGCAGGTAGTCCGCGACTCGAAAGTCGGCGGCGGGCCCGTTCAGGGCCGGAAACACGTCCTCGACATGGAGGAAGCCGACGATGTCGTCCATCCCTTTGCCGAACACCGGCAGCCACGGGTGCGGTTGGCGCGCCACCTGGTCGATCAGTTGCCCGAGCGTTGCGCCGGCGCTGACCCCGTTCATCTCGGTCCGCGGAACCATCACCTGGCCGGCCGTCAGATCTCCGAAGCCGAAGACGCGGTGCAGCATCTGCTCTTCGTCTTCCTCCAGCACTCCGGCTTCCTGGCTGGCCGTCACCAGCATCTTCAACTCCTCTTCCGAGTGCACCATCGAGTGCCCGCTCGGCGGACGCAGGCCGAGCAGTCGGACCGCCCTTCTCCCCAACGCGTTCAGCAGCGCGATGAACGGCCACAGCGCCCGCATGAACAGCCGGGTGGGAGCCGTGACGAGCAGCGCCGTCTTCTCGGCGTGCTGAAGCGCGATGGTCTTGGGCGCGAGTTCGCCGCACACGACGTGGAGCGACGTGATCAACGCGAACGAGATGCCGATGGCGACCGAGTGGGCGCCGGCGCGGGCCCACTCGGTCGGCAGGTAGCTCAACGCGGGCTCGATGACCCGCTCGACGGCCGGCGCGCCCAGCCAGCCGAGGCCGAGGCTGGTCATCGTGATGCCGACCTGCGTCGCGGCGATGAAACGGTCGGGCTGCGTGATCGCCTCCCTCACGCCTGCCGCCCGTCGGACGCCTTCGGCGACGAGTTGATCGATCCGCGTCTTCCGCACCGTGACGATGGCGAATTCGGCGGCGACGAAGAAGCCGTTCGCGACGACGAGGGCCAAGACGGCGGCCAGCCGCCAGGCAATGTCCGTCGACACCTGATCCATGCGGAGACTCTAACGGGAGGAGGGAGCGGATGCAACGATCCCGACGCGCGCGGGCAGCGCGGGCACCGGCGTCGCCCGGCCCTGGGCCCTGCTAGCCCCGGGCGGTGAAGAAGTGGCCGTCCACGAATTCGTCGATCGCTTCCTGGTCGAGGGTGTCGAGGCGTTCGAACTGCAGCCCCATGCCGATTCGGTGGTCGCTCCAGGTCACCTTGGCGTCCGCCTCGACCTCGCGTTTCGCGCCAGGCAGGCGGAAGCGGATGCGGGTGGCAGAGCCGGTCTGCAGGGGACTCATGGTCCGAATGCTGAGGCCGCCCTTGCCGAGATTGAGCGTCAGCACCGCCGTGATGGTGTCGCCGAACCGGTAGGCCACCGGGATGCTCAGCACGACGCGCGGGCTGGACCGACGGTTGAAGTTGTCGGGGAACAGGTGCGGCGCGAGCGAAGGCAGGATGTGCTGCACCGCGCTATACTCGTTGATGTAACCCGCGACACCGAGGGCGGCGAGCTCACGCACCTCCTCGGCGGTCGTGATCGTGCCGCTGAACACGAGGATGGGCAGCCGGCCGCCATCGAGCTTGCGGATGGCGCGGACCAGGTCGACCCCCGAGGCGAACGGCAGCCGCAAGTCGAGCACCAGCAGGTCGATCTGCTCGAGGTCGGCGCGCACGCGGCCCAGGAGTTCGGCGGCGCTCTTCGCGGTAACGGCGCGGTGGCCGGCCTCCTGCAGGGCCGTCTGGAAGCGCTCGCGCACGAAGGTCGCGTCGTCTGCAATCAGGACCGTTTTGATTGCCGCTACACCCGCCGTCATCGATCTCTCTTATCGGGAGGGAGACGGTCCGACGTTAGGGCGGATGAGCTGGACGGCCGGCAATTGCAGGAATCGTTTCGATCTGGCTATAATCCGAGCCCACTCTCGACGCACCCTTCACACGTGACAGAATTGCGGTGTCGGTGTGGGCGAGCCGGACCAGGGCAAGCACCTCCAGGAGGGTGTCGCATGGCCACGTGCCCCGAATGCGAAGCCGATATCGAAGTCGACGAGTACGACGTGGACAAGGGCGACGTGATTAGCTGTCCCGAGTGCGGCAGCAATCTCGAGGTGACCAGCGTCGCCCCGGTCGAGCTCGACGTCGCGCCCGACGAGGACGAGGACGAAGACGACCTCGACGAGGAAGACGACGACGAGGATGACGAGGAAGACGAGGAAGAGGATTGGGACGAGTGAATGACGCTGCGCCCGACCGCACGATGACAGACGGGGCCGCCTCGCTGGAACGCAAGGAGCGGCACCTGCGGCAGATTCTCCGCGACTGCGGGTCCGTGGTCGTCGCGTTCAGCGGCGGCGTGGACAGCGCGTACCTGGCGGCCGTGGCGGCGGCCGAACTCGGCGATCGCGCGCTGGCGGTCACGGCCGACAGCCCGAGCTACCCCGCTCGGCATCGCGAGCTCGCCCAGAGGATCGCCGCCGACTTCAAGCTGCGGCACGAGTTCTTCGAGAGCACGGAGATGGAGCGGCCCGAGTACACCGCCAATCCGTCCAATCGCTGTTACTACTGCAAGCAGGAGCTCTTTGGCCGTCTCACGAGCCTCGCGCGCGAACGGGGGTTCGCCGTGGTGGCGGACGGCAACAACGCCGACGACCGCGGCGACTACCGGCCCGGCCGCGAGGCGGCCCGCGAGCACGGCGTGCGGAGTCCGCTCGACGAAGCCGGCCTCAACAAGATCGAGATCCGGCAACTGTCCCGGGTCCTGCATCTCCCCACGTGGGACCAGCCTGCGTCGGCCTGCCTGTCCTCCCGCATCCCGTACGGGAGCCAGGTGACCGTCGAGAAGCTGCGGATGATCGAGCAGGCGGAGGAGGTGCTCCACTCGCTCGGGATTCACCAGTGCCGGGTTCGCCACCACGGTGACATCGCCCGGCTGGAGGTCCCGGCCGGCGAGATGCCGCACGTGCTCGAGGCGGAGGTTCGCGACGCCATCGTTCGCGACCTCAAGGCCATCGGCTACCGCTACGTCTCCTTGGACCTTCAGGGCTACCGCACCGGCAGCCTGAACGAAGTGCTCCAGCTCAAAGCCGTTCCCTGACACGGCGTGCGACGGTCCGCCCGACGGCAATCGAGCTTTGGGATCAGCGTTCGGCCGCCGCCTTCCGCGCCGCGCACAACAGGGAGCTCCCGAAGGGGAGGCTGAACCGCCGCGCGACCCGGGCTTCCACGGCGAGCAGGGCGTCGAGCGCCGCGTTGATCGGGGCCGCCGGCACCGCGATCTCGTGGCCGGTCTCCTGAGGCGTGTTCAGGCCGGCTGCCCGTTGGGCCATGCGCGCGGCCAGGACGAGCGGGAACAACGTCATGTTCGTGTAGGTCATGCGGACCGGGCGCAGGCCGGCGGTGGCGAGTTCGTCGCGCAGCAGCCGGCGATCGTAGCGCCGCACCTCTTCGGCGAGCACGGAGTGCCCGCCCCGAAGGATCTCGAGCGCCGCGACGTTGACGATCAGGGTGCCGCCAGGCTTCAGCACGCGGGCCATCTCGCGCATCGCGCGCGTCGCGTCGGCCTCCGGCAGCGCGTAGAGCACGTCGAACGACGTGACCACGTCGAAGGTCGCGCCCGCAAAGGGGATCGCCCCCACGCTGGCGCGCGCGATCCGCGTGAGGCCGGACTCGCGCGCGTGCCGCAAGCCGACGCGATTCAGGTCGAATCCGAAGCCGCCCTCCAGCTCCTTCATCAGCCGGAGGTTGCACCCGGTGCCGCAGCCCGCGTCGAGCACGCGCGGATGCCGCTGTCCGACGAGTGCCTCGGCCAGCAGCGGCTGCGCGAACCGGCGCAGGCCGCGGAACCAGAAGTGCCGGATCTCGGCCTCGAATGTCGCCTCGAGCAGTTGATCCACCCGGGGATTCTACAGGAACGCCGGGCGCGCGCGAATGCGACGCCCCGTGCGCGACGCAGCGCGTGCGCGGCGTGCGTGCACCCGCACACCCTGGCCGAGTCGGTGTCGTTTGACACTCCTTCTTCAAACCGATAAGCTGAAACTCTGCTGACGTGATCTCGGCTGCCGGCCGCCGAAGTCCCTCTGGTGGTTCCGTCCTTCCCGAACCGAGGCCGCGCTCGAGATTGCGCTCGAGGAGACAAAACAATGACGCGCCTCGCTCGGTTCCTGATCGCCTCCGCTGCCGTTGTTGCCATCGGGTCGGCGGGATGCCACAAACAACCACCCAAGACGACACCGCCTCTCCCGCCGCCGCCGGCTGCGACGCCCGCGCCGCCGCCGCCCCCCCCCCCCCGCCGCCGCCGCCGCCCGCGCCGCCAGCCCAGCTGACCGAGGATCAGATCTTCGCGCAGAAGTCGCTCGCGCAGCTGAACGCCGAGAAGCCGCTCACCGACGTGTTCTTCGACTACGACAAGTCCGACATCAAGGAAGAGGGACGCAACGCGCTCGCGAAGGATGCGGACTGGCTGAAGCGCTGGAGCAGCGTCAAGGTGACCATCGAAGGCCACTGCGACTCGCGCGGCACCCCCGAGTACAACCTGGCGCTCGGCGAGCGGCGCGCGAGTGCCGTCAGGAGCTACCTGGCGAGCCTCGGCGTCCCCATGGATCGCCTGGTCGTCGTGAGCAAGGGCAAGGAGCAGCCGTTCTGCAACGAGGAGAACGAAGCCTGCTGGTCACAGAATCGCAGGGGCCACTTCATCATCACGGCGAAGTAGAGAGCCGCGGGCAGACCGCATGCGGGAGACGGGACGGAGCCGTCTCCCGCCGCCTAGCGGCTGAATCCGCAGCTGACCGCGATCGCCTCGGCCGCGGCACGCGGATCGGGCGCCGCGATGATGGGCCGCCCGACGACCAGGTAGCTCGCGCCGGCGCCCAGTGCCTCGGCGGGCGCCAGCGTTCGTGCCTGGTCGTCCGCCCGTTCGCCCACCGCGGCCGCCCCGCGGATGCCGGGCGTGACGATCACGAATTCCCTCCCGCGGCGTTCACGGAGGCGGCGCGTTTCCTGCGGCGAGGCGACCACCCCGTCCAGGCCGGCCTCCGCGGCCAGTGCCGCCAGCGCATCCACGTGATCGGCCACGGCTGCCGGCACGCCGACCCGCGTGAGCGCGGCCTGGTCGAGGCTCGTCAGCACCGTGACGGCGATCACGAGCGGGCGGGGCAGATTGGCCTTCGCGGCCGCCTCCGCGGCCGCCGCCGCCGCCGCGCGCATCATGTCCACGCCGCCCGACGCGTGCACGTTGATCATCCAGGCGCCGAGCCGGGTGGCGGCCGCCACGGCGCCGGACACGGTGTTCGGAATGTCGTGGAACTTCAGGTCCAGGAAGATCCGGTGGCCCGCGTCGGCCAGGCGGCGCACGATCGACGGCCCCTCGGACGTGAAGAGACGGCTGCCGACCTTCACGCCCCCCACCGCGCCGGCCAGGCGTCGCGCGAGGGCGACCGCCTGGTCCGCCGTATCGACGTCGAGCGCCACCAGGAGTTCCTTCACGCCCGTCTCCCTTCGGGAAACTCGAGCGTCCCCGTCAAGTCGGACACCTGCTCGATGCCGTGGCGCTGCAGGTAGTCGCGGATTCCCGCGTCCAGCTTGCCCCAGATGAACGGGTCCACGAAGTTGGCGGTGCCCACCTGCACGGCGGTCGCCCCGGCAATCATGAACTCGATCGCATCGGCCGCCGACGCGATCCCGCCCATCCCGATGATCGGGATGCGCACCACCCGGGCGCACTCGTACACCATCCGGACGGCGATCGGCTTGATCGCCGGCCCGCTCAGCCCGCCCATCACGTTGCTCAATCGCGGCCGGCGCGTCTCCACGTCGATCGCCATCGCCAGGAACGTGTTCACCAGCGACACCGCGTCCGCGCCGGCGTCCTCGGCGGCCCTGGCGAACGAGCCGACGTCGGTGACGTTGGGCGTGAGCTTGGGGATCAGCGGCAGGCGCGTCGCGCGGCGCACCGCCGAGACCACCTGGTGGGTGTTGCCCAGGTGGCAGCCGAACGAGAGGCCGCCTTCCTTGATGTTCGGGCAGGAGATGTTCAGCTCCAGCCCCGCCACGCCCTCCACGTCCGAGAGGATCCGCGCGACTTCCACGTACTCGTCGATCGTCGTCCCGCAGATGTTCACGATCACCGTCGCGCCGCGCTCGCGCAGCTCGGGCATCTTCTCGCGGACGAACCGGTGCACGCCGATGCCCTGAAGGCCGATCGCGTTCAGCATGCCGGCCGGCGTCTCCACGATGCGCGGCGGCGGGTGCCCTTCGCGCTCGGCCAGGAACAGGCCCTTGACGACGACGGCGCCCAGGCTCGCGGAATCGACGACGTCGGCGTACTCGGTGCCGTAGCCGAAACAGCCGCTGGCCGACATGATCGGGCTCTTCAACCGGAGCGCGCCGATTTGGACCGAGAGATTCATGGCTGGTCCCAGACGATGTCGCCCGCGCGGAAGACGGGCCCCTCGACGCACGACCGCGCGTAACGCGTGCCGCCGTCCGGGGTCCTCACGCGCAGCACGCAGCTGTAGCAGCCGCCCATGCCGCAGCCCATCTGGCGTTCGGTCGCGACTTCGCACGGGCGGCCGTGCTGTTCCGCCAGGCCTGCGACCGCCCGCAGCATGGCTTCCGGTCCGCACGCGTAGAGGACCAGCGGCCGCGCCGGGTCCCGCCGCGAGGCAAGCGCGGCGGCGAGCGGCGCCGTCACCCGTCCCCGCTCGCCCTGCGAACCGTCCTCGGTGGCGAGCACGACCCGCACTCCGCGTTGCTCGAACGGCTCGACGCAGAACAGCTCGCCCGCCCGCCGCGCGCCGTAGAACAGCGCGCAGGGGACGCCCGCCGCCCGCAGGTCTTCGCTCAGCGTGGCAAAAGGCGCGAGTCCCGTGCCGCCCGCCACCATCCAGGCTTCCGCTCGCGGCGGAGGAGACGAAAACGGCCGGCCGAGCGGGCCCAGGCACGACAGCCGCGTGCCCGGCTCGGCCCGGTAGAGCAGCGAGCTGCCGACGCCCACGCGCTTGTTGAAGATCGAGAAGCCGACGATCGAGCCGCTCCGGTCGCGGACGCGCTCGAAGACGGAGTACGGCCGGCGAAGCAGCGGCGTCCCGCCCGCCGAGGTCCGAATCATCACGAACTGTCCCGGCCGGATCGCTGCGGCCAGGTCCGGCGCGCGGAACGCCACCACGCCGTAGTCGTCGGAGAGACGGGTCGAGGAAAGGACTTCGGCGTCCGCATCCACTGGCATCGCGGGAAGTATAGCCCGAACGCCGGCCGCGGGCCGCCTTCGGCTATCATGCTCCGCATGGTGCGTCGTGACGAAGCCAGCCAGTCTGGGCCGGCTTCCCGCTGTCCATCTCCCGCGGGTGCAAGTCCCGCCTCGGTAAGCCCCGGAGCGCCGAGTAGCAGGCCCCAGGCGTATGGCGAGAGCTGTGCGGCCCGAGCGGGGCGTCAAGAGCCTCTACGGAGGAAGCGAGCACGCGGGCCGCAACCTGACGTGAAGCCTGCAGCCTCGACACATTTACAACCCGAGAGCCGAGCCGGTCATGTCGCGGCGAAGGCCACGTTCCGCGCACCCCAGTCCGGGGACGTACGTGCGTGGGGTCTCGGCGGGGTAGGGGGCGCAGCACGCGTGCACGGAGACGGACGGAACACGAGAGGCCCGTCTGCGCCGCTCGAGTCGGAGCAGGTGCGCTCGTATAAGCCGATGGCGAAAGCGAGGCATGCGCAGCGGGCGTCCGAGGGGGTCGTAGGTACCGCGGATCGTCGCGACGAACAACGCGGCGGGAGGGAAGGGCCCCTGCGGTGGTCAGGCGAGTGGCGAGGGCACGTGCGAGGGCATGGCCGGCCGGTCCGGTCCCAATTCCCCCGGTGGGCATCCACCCATCGACAAAGTACGCCACCTTCAACGCTCCCTGTGGGCCGCGGCCAAGCGGTCCCCGGATCGGCGATTCCATGCCCTACTGGATCGGATCTGGAGGCCTGACATCCTCCAGGAGGCATGGACTCGCGTGCGACGGAATCGCGGCGCGGCCGGCGTCGATCGCGTGACGCTGGCGGCGATCGAGCAGTACGGTGTCGAGCGGATGCTGTCCGATCTCGGCGCGGCGCTGCGCGACGGCACGTATCGCCCGCGGCCGGTCCTGCGGCGGTACATTCCCAAGGCCGACGGCCGGCAGCGGCCGCTCGGCATTCCCACCGTCCGAGACCGAGTCGCCCAGATGGCGGCGAAACTGGTGCTGGAACCGATCTTCGAGGCGGACTTTCGCCGCGCCTCGTATGGGTTTCGGCCCAAGCGCAGCGCCACGCAGGCACTGGAGGTCCTCCGCGTCCAGGGGGCGCAGGGGGGCAATCACGTGCTGGATGCGGACATCCGGGACTACTTCGGGAGCATCGACCAGACGAAGCTGATGCGTCTGCTGGAGCAGCGCATCTCGGATCGGCGGGTGCTGAAGCTGCGGCGGCAGTGGCTCGACGCCGGGGTGATGGAGGCGGGGCAGTGGTCGGCGACGCCCGTGGGGACTCCCCAAGGTGGCGTCATCTCGCCGCTGCTCGCGAACATCTACCTGCACGTCCTCGACCGGATCTGGGAGGACCGCTACGCGCATCTCGGGACGCTCGTCCGCTATGCGGACGATTTTGTCGTGATGTGCCGGACGCGGTCCGCGGTCGACGAGGCCCGCGAGCGGGTGAGCGCCGTGCTCGCCCGACTCGGGCTGGAGCTGCATCCGGAGAAGACCCGGACGGTCGACCTCTCGCGGGGGTGCGAGGGGGTCGACTTTCTCGGGTGTCACCTGCGCAAGCGCATGAGCGGTCCGATCTGGGAGCGGGCGCGGCAACGCGTCTACTACCTGCAGCGAGGACCGTCGCAGCGCGCGATGCGTCGGGTGCGCACCCGGATCCGCGAACTGACGCCTCGTGGCCGCTGTCACGAGGACCTGCGCACGGTCATTGCCGACATCAATGCGGTGGTCCGGGGGTGGGGTCAGTATTTTCGGACGGGTAACGCGGCGACACGCTTCATTCAACTCGACCGCTATGTCGAGGAGCGTCTGCGACAGCTGCTGCTGAAGCGGCACGGCTCTCGCGTGGCGGCCGGTCGGGCCGAGGCGTGGCGTCGTCCATTCTTCGAGGCGTTGGGACTCAGCCGGCTTCGCGGCACCGTCCAGTACCCGGGGACCGCACAATGTCGTGCCTAGACCGACCACCGGTAAGCCGTGTGCGGGAAATCCGCACGCACGGTTTGAACGGGGGTCTTGCTGTCTGCTGGCCGGCCCGTCCGGCTGGCTTCAAGTAGGATCTACCAATGCGCTACCTCCGGATGTTCAGCAACGCCCTCGTGGCCGGCGCGATCGGCGCCGTCTACTTGAGCGTGCTGTTCCTCCAGCTGAACCCTGGCGTCCCGCTCTACCCGGTGAACCTCGTCGCGCTCGCGCTCACGCTCGCCTTCTCGTACGGCATCCACTTCGTCGTCGTCTTCTACGCGGCCATCGTCGTTCGCGAGATGGTGGCCGGCGCTCCGCTGTCGCCAGGCTGGCTGAGCCTCCGGCTGCTGTCCTGGCTGCTGGCGGCGGACGCGGGCGGCGTGGCGACGCTCATGTGGTTCAACCTCGTGTCGTACCGGCCCGATGCTCACGCTCGAGACGTCGCGTCGGATGGCGGCGGGGGCGGCCATCCTGACGGCGTGCGCTTTCACGTTCCTCGCCGTGGCGCTGGCCCACTACTCGTTCGGCCGGCGCCGCGGGCGCGTCGGGGCGAGCTTCGTCAGCCTCGCGCTCGCGGTATCCCTGGTGCTGCCGCTCGTGGCGCGCGGCGCCGGCACGCTACCCCCGCTCGTCTCGCGTCCCCTCGACATCGACGCCACCCTCGCACAGCCCGCGTCGGGCGGGCGGGTCCTTCTGATCGCGCTCGACGGCGGCTCCCTGGACTTCCTGTCCGCGGCAGCGCTCGAAGGCCGGCTCCCGAACTTCGGGAAGATCCTCGACAGCGGCGCGGCGATGCACCTGGCGACGATCAGGCCAACCCAGCCCGACCCGGTCTGGACGACCGTGGCTACCGGCAAGCTGCCCGCCAGGACCGGCGTCCGGTCGGCGGCCGGCTACCAGGTGGCGGCCGTCTCGGAGCCCCTCGAACTGCTGCCCGACGGCTGTTTCGCCCACGGGCTGGTCTACTTCGGCTTCATCGCGGCGCACCCGCACACCTCTGCCTCGGTGCGCGCCCGACCGATTTGGAGCATTCTCGGGTCGGCGGGCCTGACGTCCGGCATCGTCGACTGGCCGCTCACCCACCCGGCGCAGCCCATCCGCGGCTACCTGGTCAGCGACGAGTTCTACCAGCCGGGCGCCGCCTTGCTCGAGCCCGAGGACCCGGTCAGCGAGCCCGAAAGCAGGGCGCCCGCGGTGGCCATTTCGATCAATCCGCCGGAGCTGTTCGACGAGGCCCGGGCGGCGGGCGACCTGGCGGCGTCCGACCCGGAGCCGCCGTCCGCCGCCTACGCGCGGGCCGACCCGCGTCGCGCGCTCGCGCAGGCGCCGCCGTTCGTCACCGACTCGATGTACGAGCACGTTGCGCGATCCCTGCAGGAGAAGATCGGGCCGGTGTTCGCCGCCGTTCGGTATCGCGAACTCGACGTGGCCGGCCACCGCTTCCTGCGCTACGCCATGCCGCGCGCGTTCGGCGACGTCTCGCCGGCCGAGCGCCGCCTCTATGGCCCGGTGCTCGAGAGCGCCTACGCGCGCGTGGACGCGATCATCGGACGGGCGATCGCGGCTCTGGGCCCCGACGACCTGCTGCTCGTCGTGTCGGGATTCGGGATGGAGCCGCAGACCGTTGGCAAGCGGATGCTCGAGCGCTACATCGGGAATCCGGATCTGTCGGGAAGCCACGAAGGTGCGCCGGACGGCTTCATGCTGGCCTACGGATCGGCGGTGGCCCCCGGGCGGAAGGACCGGGCGTCCGTGGTGGACGTCGTGCCGACCGTGCTGTATTTCCTCGGCCTGCCCGTCGCGCACGACATGGACGGCTACGCGCGAACCGACATCTTCCGCCGGGACTTCAGCGACAGCCGGCCGATCGCGTTCATCGAAACCTACGAACGCTGAGGGGCGGCGTCGGCGCCCCCCGCCCCCTCCTGTCGTCATCCGGTCGCGTGCCGGCGTGCTATACTGCGGCAGTTCTTTAAGCCGGCCCGGCGAGGCCGGCAAGACGGCCATGCCCAAGCACCTTTCCCCGCCCTCCCGCCCGACCCCGCAAACCCTGCAGCCGTGCCTTCCGGCGGCGTGCGTGCCGACGTCGGTCGTTCCGCGCCGGCCGGCTCGTCGTCAACGCGAGGAGTCCCTATGCCCGTTGTGATGGACGCGGACCGGATGGGCCGGACGCTCACCCGGATCGCGCACGAGATCGTCGAGCGCAACCGTGGTCTCGACCGCCTGGCGCTGGTGGGCGTCCGCACCCGCGGCGTGCCGCTGGCCGCGCGGCTGGCGGCCCGGCTGCGCGAGATGACCGGCCAGGACGTCCCGGTGGGCGCGCTCGACATCACGCTCTACCGCGACGACCTGATGCACAACCCGGTCGGCCCGCAGCCGCTCGTCCGCAGCACCGACATCCCGTTCTCGATCGACAACCGTGTCATCGTCCTCGTAGACGACGTGCTGTACACGGGGCGGACGGTGCGCGCCGCGCTCGACGAGTTGATCGATTTCGGCCGGCCGAAGGCGATCCAGCTCGTCGTGATGGTCGACCGCGGCCACCGCGAGCTGCCGATCAAGGCGGACTACGTCGGCAAGAACCTGCCGACGTCGCACACCGAGGCGGTCTCGGTGCGGCTGCAGGAGACCGACGGATGCGACGAAGTGATCATCGAGAAGATCGCCGGAGACCAAGACTCATGACGCGCGAGATCATCGACACCGCGGCCGGGTTGACGGCCGCTTCGGACGAGACGCCCATTCCGGCCCGGCGGCTCCGCGGCAAGGACCTGCTTGGCATCGCCGAGCTGTCGGTCGAGGAGATCACGCTCGTGCTCGACACGGCCGTGGCGATGAAGGAGATTTCGTCGCGGCCGATCAAGAAGGTGCCGGCGCTGCGCGGCAAGACGGTCGTCAACCTGTTCTTCGAGCCCAGCACGCGCACGCGCACGTCCTTCGAAATCGCGGAGAAGCGGCTGAGCGCCGACACGCTGAACATCGCCGCCTCCACGTCGAGCGTCGTCAAGGGCGAGACGCTCGCCGACACCGTGCACAATATCGAGGCGATGTCGCCCGACCTGCTCGTCGTGCGCCACTCCTCGTCGGGCGCCTGCCATTTCCTCTCGCGCATCTGCCGGTCGGGCGTGATCAACGCCGGCGACGGCATGCACGAGCACCCGACCCAGGCGCTGCTCGATGCGTACACGATCCGCGAGCGGAAGCAGCGGCTCGCGGGGCTGAAGATCGCCATCTGCGGCGACCTGCTCCACAGCCGTGTGCTGCGATCGAACGTGCTGCTCCTCACCAAGATGGGCGCGGACGTGTGGCTGTGCGGGCCGCCGACGCTGGTGCCGGTCGGGTACGAGCGGACGGGCGTCCGCATCACGTCCTCGGTCGACGAGGCCGTCGAGGGCGCCGACGCGGTGATGATGCTGCGCATCCAGCTCGAGCGGATGCTCGGCGGATACTTCCCGTCGCTTCGCGAGTACTTCAACGTCTTCGGCATGACGCGGGAGCGGATCCGCCGGGCGAAGCCCGACGTCCTGATCATGCACCCCGGCCCGATGAACCGCGGCGTCGAGATCGAGTCCGAAGTGGCCGACGGTCCCTACTCGGTCATCCTCGACCAGGTGGCCAACGGCGTGGCCGTCCGCATGGCGATCCTGTACCTGCTGTCCGGTGGAGCTGAACATGAAGCGGTTGCTTAAGGGTGCGCATCTCGTCGATCCCCTGCAGGGCATCGACGGCGTCAGGGACGTCCTGCTCGACGGCAGCTACGTCGCCGCGGTCGGCCAGGACCTGCCGGTCGGCCCGGGTGTCGAGGTCGTCGCCGTGCCCGGCGGGTTCGTGGTGTGCCCGGGGTTCGTGGACATGCACGTCCACCTGCGCGAGCCGGGCCAGGAGCACAAGGAGACGATTGCGACCGGGACCGCCGCGGCGGCGGCCGGCGGGTTCACCGCCGTGGCGTGCATGCCGAACACCTGCCCGGTGAACGACACGGCGGCCGTCACGCGGTTGATCCTGGAGAGGGCGGCGGCCGAAGGCGCGGTCCGCGTCTACCCGATCGGCGCGGTGTCCAGGGGCCTGAAGGGCGAGAGCCTGGCCGAGATTGCCGACCTCCGCGAGGCAGGGTGCGTGGCGCTGTCCGATGACGGCAAGGTCGTGGCCACGGCGCTGTTGATGCGGCGGGCGCTCGAGTACGCCGGCATGCTGCGGATGCCGATCATCGATCACTGCGAGGAGCCGACGCTGAAGGGCGAGGGCGTCGCCCACGAGGGGTTCGTCGGATCGCAGCTCGGCCTGCGCGGCATCCCCGCCGCCGCGGAGTCGATCATCGTCGATCGCGACATCGCGCTGGTCGAGATGACGGGCAGCGCCGTCCACATCGCGCACCTCAGCACGCGCCAGGCGCTGTGGAGCGTGGCGGCGGCGAAGTCGCGGGGAGCGAACCTGACGTGCGAGGTGGCCCCGCACCACTTCGCCCTGACCGACGAGCGGCTGGCAGGGCCGGTGCCGTACGACACCAACCTGAAGATGAACCCGCCGCTGCGCGAGCGCGCGGACGTGGACGCGCTGTTGAACGGCTTCAGGGACGGGACGGTCGACGTGATCGCCACCGACCACGCACCGCACCAGGCCGACGAGAAGCACGTGGAGTTCGACCGCGCGCCGTTCGGCATCATCGGCCTCGAGACCGCCGTGGCCCTCACGCTCGACCGGCTCGTCCACGGAGGCCTCATCACGCTCCGGCGGATGGTGCAGTTGCTCTCCGTGAACCCCTGCCGCATTCTGCACGTGACGGGAGGGACGCTCCGGCCCGAGATGCCGGCGGACATCACCGTCCTCGCGCCGTCCGTCAGCCTGACCGTCGACATCGGGGCGTCGCGCTCCCGCTCGCGCAACTCGCCGTTCGACGGCTGGACCCTGCGCGGGGCGGTGGCGGCGACGATTGTCGGCGGGCGGGTCGCGTACGTGAACGACAGGGTGCCGGGCGCCGCGGCGTTCGGCGCTGTCGGCGCCGGGGCGTGACGTGCCCAGGGCCGGAAGGGCCGACGGGCTGAAGGATGCGCTCGACCGCCTGTACCAGGAGTACAACCGGGCGGCGGCGCTCGCCGATCCGATCGAGATCGTTCGGCGTTATCCCGATCCCCGCGACCGGGAAGTGGTCGGCTTCTGCGCGGCGGGCCTGGCCTTCGGCCGGGTGTCGAGCGTGCTTCGGTCGGTCGAGCGGCTGCTGACGGTGCTCGGGCCGTCCCCCGCGGCGTTCGTCGGCCGATTCGATCCCGCCCGGGATGGGGCCGCGCTGTCGCCGCTCGTCCACCGCTGGACGCGCGGCGAGGACCTCGTGCAGCTGGTGCTCGCGCTGCGCCGGATGCTGGACGAGGCGGGTTCCATCGAAGCGTTCTTCGTTCGCGGGCTCGACCGTGCGGCGACCGACGTGGGCCCCGCCCTCGAATCGTTCTCGAGTCGCGCCCTCGCCCTCGCCGGCGACGCGGCGTCCGGCCGTCCCACCGGGGTGTCCTACTTCTTCCCGCGTCCCTCGTCCGGGAGCGCCTGCAAGCGCCTCAACCTGTACCTGCGATGGATGGTGCGCGCCGACGCGGTTGACCTCGGCGTCTGGTCGGGCGTCCCGGCGTCCCGGTTGATCGTGCCGCTGGACGTGCACGTCATCCGGCTGGGACGATGCCTGCGGCTCACGCGCTACCGGAGCCCGGGATGGCGGATGGCCGCGGACATCACCGCCTCCCTCAGGCAGTTCGATCCGATCGACCCGGTGAGATACGACTTTGCGTTGTGCCACGTCGGCATGCACGACCGGTGCGGGTTCAACCAGCCGTTTGCCGACTCGCGGTGCCCGCTGCGCGGCTGGTGCCGGCCACGGCCGCGTAGACCTCCAGCGTCTGCTCGACCATCCGGTCCGCGCTGAAGCGCTCGCGGACCCGCGCGAACCCCGCCTGGGCCGCGCGCTCGCGGCCCGGTCGGTCCTTCAGCATTCGGAGGATCGCCTCCGCCAGCGCCTTGGCGTCGCGCGGAGGCACCAGCAGGCCGGTCTCGCCGTCGATCACGACCTCCGGGATCCCGCCGGTGCGGGTCGCGACGATCGGCCGCGCGGCGGCCATCGCGTCGAGCAGCGAGGTGCCGAGGCCCTCGGTGACCGAGCTCATGACGAACACGTCCAGGCCTTTGAGCACCGCGAGAACGTCGGGGCGGAACCCGCCGAGCACCACGTGCTGCGACAGGTGCAGGTGCTTGATCTGTTGCTCGAGCGCCGCCGCGCAGCTCGCCCTCGCCGAGGATCGAGGAAGCGCGCCTCGGGAACATCGCGGACCACGATCGCCGCCGCGTCGACCAGGTACTTCTGGCCCTTGTGCGGCACCAGGGCGGCGATATTGCCGACGATCAGCGAGTGCGGCGGGAACCAGTACTCCTCCCGGACGTTCAACGGCTCGACCCCCAGCACGCGACCGATGTCGACGCCTTCGTGCACCGTGGTCGCGCGGTCGGCCGCAATCGCCGTCTTCGAGCAGCATCGTGCGAATCGCGTTCGACGCGGAGACGAAGCGGTCCACCTGGCGGTACTTCCAGCGGGAGAACGAATTGCCCTTCAGGTGGAAGTCCACGCGGCGCGCGGCGATCGAGCGCGGGGCGCGGCGAGGGCGACGCGATGGAGAGCGCGGTCGCGGCGACGGCGACGCCGTGCGGGTCGTGCGCGTGGACGACGTCCGGCCCGAGGTCGCGGATGACCCGCGACAGTCGCCAGGCCGCCGGCAGGTCCACCTCGTTTCGCGGCGCGAGCGGCACCGACTCCATGTCCGCCGGCAGGCGCTTGCGCAGTTCGCCGTCCGGATGGCACGACCACGACGACCCGATGGCCGCGCGCGCGAAGGCCGCGCGCGGTCAACAGCACCTGGTTCTGGCCGCCGCGCCAGCCGCGCGCGGTGTCGATTTGAAGAGAGAACACTACGGCCTGCTCTTCCGCCCCGCCTCCCAGAGTTTCGCGAACTTCAGGAAGACGTAATAGCTGTTCAGCACCGACACCACCAGGCCCACCGACCCGTCGCGCCACCCGGCCCGCGCGACGTAGTTGCGCAGGAACGCCCCGGCCGGCCGCAGCAGCCAGGCCCGCCGCGCCGACCCGCCCGCCGCGCTCGCGCATCTGCGTGGCGGCCAGCGTGGTGTACCGGTCGATCGTCTGCAGGTGATGAGCGATGTCGCGGTAGGGCAGGTGCTGCAGGTCGGCGCGCAGGCGACCGACCGTCCCGTCCACCTCGACCCCTTCGTGCACGAGGCCGGCCCACCGGCACACGCCGGCGATCGTACAGCCGAAGCTGGTAGTCGGGATACCAGTCGGTCGAGCGGATCCACCGGCCGAGGTAGAAGCTGACCCGCGACATGCGATAGCCGCGCGCCGGCGGTTCCTCCCGGAGCAGTTCGCGGATCTCGCTCGGCAAGCGGCGGTGTCACCCGCTCGTCGGCATCGAGCGACAGGATCCAGTCGTGCGACGCCTCGCCGGCGGCGAAGTTCTTCTGGGCGGAGTAGCCGGGCCAGTCGCGGACGAGCACGCGGGGCGTGCGGCGCCGGGCAATCTCCACGGTGTCGTCGGTGCTGCCGGAGTCGACGACGAGGATCTCGTCGGCCCACGACACCGAGTCGAGCGCCGCCCCGAGATTCGCCGATTCGTTGCGGGTGATGATCGTGACCGTCAGCTTCGGCACACGGGGAGTATATCTCCACCGTCCAGCCCCGGGCCGCCCCGACGAGGCACGACCGCGGGCCCTACCTGGTGACGCCCACGAGCGCGGAAGCCGTCGCCAGGCCGATGCCGCCGCCGTTCAGCGGCGCCTCCTGCACGGTCTCGAAATCCACGATCGACCGGTTGTAGTCGAGGACCGCCTGGAGTTCCGCGTTTCTGGCCGACGCCAGGTCGCGCTGGGCCTGGATGACCTGGAAATTCGTGGACATGCCGGCCTGGAACTTCTTCTGTTCCGCCTCCAGCCGCCGCTCGGCGAGCGCCCGTGACGCCCGGGTCGCTTCCACCCGCTTGCGGTTGGTGTTCAACGTCCGCGCGATTTCGCGCACCTGCAGCGTCACCAACTGTTCGAGGCTGCGGAGCTGCAACTCGGTCTGGCTGTACGACACCTTCGCCCTGGCGAGCGCCGCCTCCGCCGCTGCTCTTGCCGAGCGGGTAGCCCACGGTGACGGCCACCGACCAGTTGTGGAAGTCGTTGCTCACCATGTGCGAGAGCACCTCGCTGTAGGGGATTGTGACGACCGAGGTCGGCACCGGCGGGAACGTGTCGGAGAACTGGTAGAGGGTGCCGCCCTGTCCGGTGAGCCCGTAGCCTGCCTGCACGCTCAAGTCGGGCAGCGTCTGGTTCTTGAAGTAACGGATGTTGATGTCGCTCGCTTCGAGGCTCTTCCGCACGTTGGCGATGTCGGTTCGCCGCTCGAGCGCGGTCTTGACGGCGGCGTCCACGTTCACGTCCTGCGCCTCGAAGACCGGCGAGTCCGTCAGCTCGAGATGCGTGTTCCACACATCCGACACCTTCGGATCGAAGATGAGCTGACGCAGCGCGTCCTCGGAGCGCGTGATCTCCGCCTCGGCGACGATGACCGACTCTTCGTTGCGCGCCACTTCCGCCTCCGCCTCGATGATGTCGATCGGCGCCATCGTCCCGATGCTGACGCGCGTCTTGTTGTTGCGCAGCGACTCGCGGGCGATGTCGAGCGACTGCTGCTGCACTTTGAGGTTGCCAATCGCGAAGGCGAGGTCCCAGTAGGCGCTCTTGACCGCGCGCACCGTCACCAGCACCGTCTGCTTCAACTGCACGTCGGTCATCTCGCGGTTCTTCTTGCTGATCAGCAGCTGCTGCCGCGTGCTGTCGATCTTGAAGTTCCGCAGGAGAGGCTGCGTGAACGTCCCGACGATGTTCGAGCTGAGGGCCGGGTTCGGGCTGTCGAATACGCTGTTGCTCTTGCCGCGGATGTTGTTCCATTGGACGTCGTAGCTGCCGCCGCCCCACGGCAGGTTCTGATCGGCCTGCACCGAGAAATCGAACCGGTCGTTGATCAGTTTGTCCGTGGCGCCCGACAAGAAGCTGCTCACCGGATTGGTGGAACTCTGGCTGAGGACCGTCGAGGAGACGGTGGGCGTCCAGGCCGTCTTCACTTCCTCGGTGGTGAGATCCTGCAATTGCGGGTCGAGCCGCTGCACCTGGAGCGTCAGGTTCTGCTCGAGCGCCAGCCGGACGGCCTCCTCGACCGACAGGGGCTTGACCGAGCCCGGCTGGGTCGCCGCGGGGGCGGCTGCCCGGACCTGGCCTGCTTGGATGCGCTGGCCGACCTGTGCGAATGACCCCAGCGGTCCGGATTGTCCCAAGGCGGACGCCGGAACGAGGACAGCGGCCGAGACGAGGCCGAGCGCGCAGCACCGAACGAGGTTGCTCATGGGCATGGCTCCAGATCCCTGGTCCTAGTAGTAGACGATCCGCGGGCCGCTCTGGTTCAGCGCAGCCGCACGTGGGGGGGGCAGGCCCGCGCCCCCCCGCGAAGTGTGCGGTCGCGAACCAGCCCCCCGAGGCCCCAAAGAGTGTAGCGCGAGACACCTGACCCCGCTTGACATCCACGGGCTTCTCAACGAACGATTGCAGATCCCGGTTCACGATGGCAGGCCGGGGGAGTTCACCATGAATCGTGACGCAATGCTCGACTTGTTCCGGCGCTGCTCGGCGCTGCTCGAGGGGCACTTCCGCCTGTCTTCGGGGCTTCACAGCCCCGGCTACCTGCAGTGTGCGCTGGTGCTCCAGCATCCCCAGCACGCCGCGGCCCTGGGCGCCGCCCTGGCCGACCGCGTCCGCGACCTGCGCCCGACCACGGTGCTGTCGCCCGCGCTCGGCGGGCTGATCATCGGCCACGAGGTGGCCCGCGCGCTGGGCGTCCGGGCGATCTTCGCCGAGCGGGAGGACGGCGCCCTGCGCCTGCGCCGCGGGTTCAGCATCGCCGACGCGGACCGGGTGGCGGTCGTCGAAGACGTCGTCACGACCGGCGGATCGACGCGCGAGACGATCCAGGTGGCCACCGCCGCGGGGGGCCAGGTGGTGGCGGCCGTGGCCATCGTGAACCGCAGCGGGGGCGCGGCGTCCCTCGACGTGCCGCTCCACGCCCTCCTCGAGCTGTCGCTTCCCACCTACGACCCGAACGCCTGTCCGCTGTGCGCGCAGGGCGTCCCGATCTCGAAGCCCGGGTCGCGCCAGGTGGCGGTCGCGCACGACAGGTAGACGCACGCACCGGCGTGCGCCGCGGGGGCGCGCCGGTGCCGCGTCACGCGCATGCGGACGCTGAAGATCCTCCTCGCCTACGACGGGGCCGACTTCGTGGGCTGGCAGCGCCAGCCCACCGGGGCCTCCGTCCAGGGGGCGCTCGAGCAGGCGCTCGCCGCGATCGAAGGGCGGCCGGTCACGGTGATCGGGGCCGGCCGGACCGATGCGGGCGTCCACGCGCTCGGCCAGGTGGCCAGCTGCTCGCTGGCCCACCCCCTGCCGCTGGCGACGCTCGCGCGTGCGCTCAACGCCACGCTGCCCGCCGGCGTCCGCGTCCTCGCCGTCGAAGAGGCCCCGGCGGGCTTCCACGCCCGCTACTCGGCCCGGCTCAAGACCTACCGCTACCTGATCCTCAACGGCGCCGTGGCCAGCCCATTCGAACGCCGCTACGTCTGGCACATCGAGACGCCGCTCGACGTGCCGGCGATGGCCGCCGCCGCACGCCTCCTCGAGGGGGAACACGACTTCGCGGCCCTCCAGGCGGCCGGCAGCGCGACGAAGACCTCCAGGCGGACCATCACCGCCTCGACCGTCAGGGAAGAAACGTCCGCGACGATGTTCGGCCGGGCGTTCGGCGAGGCCGTTCACCTTGCCGCAGGCCGCCTCGTCGTCTTCGAGGCCAGCGGCAGCGGCTTCCTGCGCCACATGGTTCGAAACGCGGTCGGCACCCTCGTCGAGGTCGGCCGTGGGAGGCGGGAGCCGGCCTGGATGGCGGAGGTCCTGGCGTCTGCAGACCGAGGGCAGGCCGGCGTCACCGCGCCCGCTTCCGGGCTGTTCCTGGTCGGCGTCGACTACGCGCGGCCCGCCTGACCCCCGCCTGGATCGTGTTCGGGCGTCGGGTTCGGGCCTCTCGAGGCCCCTCAGCCCCGTCCTTGCCCCGCCCGGTGGCTGCCTGTAAGATCAGAGTTCGTTTCCGCGGGCAACGTATGTCTCTCGAACAACTCCTCGCGCGGGTGTCGCCCGGCTCTCCGGAAGAGGGGCTGGCCCGGCAGATCGACTTCAGCCGGCTGCCGGCGCACGTCGCCATCATCATGGACGGCAACGGACGGTGGGCGGCGAAGCGCCACCTGCCGCGCGTGGAGGGGCATCGGGCCGGGATCGACGCGGTGCGCGACGCCGTCGAGACGTCGGCGCGGCTCGGCATCGGCGTGCTCACGCTCTACGCCTTCTCGGTCGAGAACTGGAAGCGGCCGCGGTCGGAAGTCTCGACGCTGATGACGCTGCTGAAGCGCTACCTGCGGCTCGAGTTGAATTCGCTGCTCGACAACGACATCCGGTTCAAGGTGATCGGCCGCCCCGACGAGCTGTCGGCCGACGTCCGCGAGGAACTGGCGCTCGCCGCCGAGCGCACCGCGCAGAATCACGGCATGCAGTTCAACATCGCGTTGAACTACGGAGGGCGCGCGGAGATCGTCGACGCGGCCCGCCGGTTGATCGAGGCCGGCGTCTCCGCGTCGGATGTCGACGAGAAGCGGCTGTCGGAGTTCCTCTACACGGCCGGCCAGCCCGATCCGGACCTGCTGATCCGGACCAGCGGCGAGATGCGCGTCAGCAACTTCCTGCTCTGGCAGATCGCGTACGCCGAAATCTGGGTGACCGACACGCTCTGGCCCGACTTCCGGTGCCGCCACCTGCTCGAGGCGATCGTCGACTACCAGAAGCGCGACCGCCGCTACGGGGGCATCAAGCCGCCGCGCCTGGCCATCGGCGCCAAGTAAGCCACGACATGGTTCGCATCCTGAGCGGCCTGGTTCTCGTCCCGGTCTTCTTCTCCTGCATCTGGTTCCTGCCGCCGCTGGCGCTGCTGGCCGTCGCCGAGGCGGTGCTCGCACTGGCCTTCGTCGAGTACGCCCGCCTGGCGGACGCGCTCGGCGCGCGCGTGCCCAGGGCGGCGTCGGCCGCCGCCGCCATGGCCGTGTGCGCCGCCATCCCCCTCGGTCTTCCGCTCGAGCTGCCGCTCGTCGCCGCCACCGTCGGCCTGGCCGCGCTTCTCGTCGGCACGCGCGGGCCCTCGCCGGGCGTCCTGGCGGACGTGGCCGCGGCGACGTTTCCGATGCTCTACCTCGGGCTGCCGCTGGGAAGCCTCGTCGCGCTGCGCGCCGCCGCCGGCCGCGAGGTCGTCCTGCTGCTGCTGCTGACGATCATCGTCAGCGACACGGCCCAGTACGTCACCGGACGCGCGTTCGGCCGCCGCAAGTTGTCGCCGGTGATCAGTCCCAAGAAGACGCTCGAAGGCGCGCTGGGGGGATTCGTCCTGGCACCCGCGGCGCTGGCGTTCGCGGGCCGCTGGTGGCTTCCCGATCGATCGGCGGGCTGGCTGATACTGGTCGGCCTGGCGATCGTCGGTCTCGGCATCGCGGGCGACTTGTTCGAGTCGCTCCTGAAGCGGAGCGCGGGCGTCAAGGACAGCTCCGCGCTGATCCCGGGGCACGGCGGCGTGCTCGACCGGATCGACGCGATGTTGTTCGCGGTGCCGGTCTTCTACGTGTTGGTGAAATATGGGGCCTAGATCCGATCGAGCGGCCCATGGGGAGCGGGCGGTGAGACGGCTCGCGATCCTCGGCTCCACCGGGTCGATCGGGCGGAGCGCCCTCTCGGTCGTCGACGCGCATCGTCATCGCCTCCAGGTCGTGACGATGGCGGCGGGCGCGAACGTCGCGCTGTTCGCCGAGCAGGTGAGGGCGTACAAGCCGCGGGCGATCGCGATGGGATCGGCCCAGGCGATCGACCGCCTCCGTCACGCCGGCGGCCTGGCCGACGCCACCATCGCCGGGTGCGGCACGGAGGGGCTGATCGCCCTGGCGACGCACCCCGACGTCGACATGGTGCTGTGCGCCTCGTCCGGCACGGCGGCGCTCGAAGCCGTGCTGGCGGCGATCGAGGCGGGGAAGACGATCGCCCTCGCCAACAAGGAGGTGCTGGTGATGGCGGGGGCGCTGATGACGGAGGCTGCGCGCCGTCGCGGCGTGTCGATCCTGCCGGTGGACAGCGAGCACAACGCCATCCACCAGTGCCTGCGCGACCGGCCGCCGCACGAGGTCGGCCGCCTGATTCTCACCGCCTCCGGAGGGCCGTTCCGCGGCCACTCGCCGAAGGAACTGACGGCCGTCGGTCCGCTGGACGCCCTCAAGCACCCGACCTGGCGGATGGGCCGCAAGATCACGATCGATTCGGCTACGCTGATGAACAAGGGGCTGGAGGTCATCGAGGCCCGCTGGCTCTTCGGAATCCCCGCGGACCGCATCGACGTGGTGGTGCACCCGCAGTCGGTGGTGCACTCGATGGTCGAGATGGTGGACGGTTCGATCCTCGCGCAGTTGGGGGTGACCGACATGCGCCTGCCGATCCAGTACGCCTTCTCGTACCCGGAGCGCTGGTCGTCGGCTCTGCCGCGGCTCGACCTGGCGCGCTGCGGCCGTCTGGACTTCCTCCTGCCCGACCACGACACGTTCCCCGGCCTCCGCCTCGCGTACCGCGCGCTGGAGGCGGGCGGCGGCCTGCCCGCCGTGCTGAACGCCGCAAACGAGATCGCGGTCGAGTCGTTCCTCGCCGGACGCCTGCGCTTCACCGACATCCCGGTGCTCATCGAGCGGACGATGGACGCGCACGTCGCCGACCGCGGTCGATTCCCTTGCCTCGGTGCGCCGGCTCGACCTTTGGGCTCGAGCGTATTCCCAGGAACTCTCGCGGGCGTTAGAATCAGAGATCTGAGGTCTTCCTTTGCTGCTGACCATTGCCGCGTTCGTCTTCGTGCTCGGCGTGCTGATCTTCGTCCACGAGCTGGGCCACTTCGTCATGGCCCGCCGGATTGGCGTGCGCGTCATCACGTTCTCGCTGGGGTTCGGCCCCAAGATCCTGTGCGTCAAGCGGGGCGACACGGAGTACCGCCTCAGTGCGGTGCCGCTGGGCGGCTACGTGAAGATGGCGGGCGAAACGCCCGACGACCTGCGGACGGGCAAGCCCGACGAGTTCCTGTCGAAGACGAAGTGGCAGCGCTTCCAGGTGCTCATCATGGGGCCCGTGATGAACATCCTGCTGGCGGTCGTGCTGATGTGGCTGGTCTTCATGCAGGCGGCCCGGGTGCCGTCGTTCCTCGACCGGGCGCCCGTCGTCGGCGCCGTTGCCTCGGGTTCGCCGGCCGAGCGGGGCGGTGTGAAGCCGGGCGATCTCATCGTCAGGGTGGCCGGCCGGAAGGTCGACACCTGGGAGCAGCTGTCGATGGCGATCGGCGCGAAGCCGAATCGCGAAGTCCCCATCGACGTCGTCCGCGACAACCAGCCGCTCTCGCTGAACGTGACGCCGGACGCCCAGACGAAGTACGAGATCGGCGACATCGGCGTCTTTCCGAACGTCCACCCGTCGATCGGCCAGGTCGTGCCGGGGGAGGCGGCCGAGAAAGGCGGCCTCGAGGCTGGCGACATGGTGGTGGCGTTCGACGGGCAGACGATCACGTATGGGTCGCAGCTGACGGAGGCGATCGCCAAGCACGCGAACGAGAAGGTGACGTTCGTCGTGCAACGCGGCGGCGTGCGCGAGGATGTGGACGTCACGCCCAAGCTGCGCGGCAAGAAGGGATACGTCGGAATCACGGTCGTCGACGACTTCAAGACGGTCCACCTGGGACCCGTGGCGGCGGCGAAGATGAGCTTGCAGCGCAACTACGAGTTCAGCGGGATGATCTTCCAGACGCTCGTTGGCCTGCTCACCCGCGAAACCTCTCCGAAGCAGCTGATGGGTCCGGTGGCGATCGCGCAGCTGTCGGGCGAGTCCGCGGCGCTCGGGTGGGTGGCGCTCTTCAGCCTGATGGCATCCATCAGCCTGAACCTGGGGATCCTCAATCTCCTGCCGATCCCGGTCCTCGACGGCGGCCACATCTTCATCATGGCGCTCGAAGGGCTCGCGCGCCGCGACTTCAGCACCAAGGTGAAGGAGAACATGCTCCTCGCGGGCTTCGCGGTGCTGATGGTACTGATGGTGACGGTGATCTACAACGATCTCACTCGCATCACCTGGGTGCAGCGGCTCATGTTCTGGCGCTGATGCGTCCGGCCACCCGCCGGGCGTGTCCGATCGCCGACCGCTGGGCTAGGGCGTTCCTGGCCTGCCGCTGGCCTCCTGCCGATCCCGTCGCGGGTACTTCGTCTCGACGTAATCGTCCACGAGCTTCCTGAAGGCGTCGGCCAATTCGTCGTAGGTGCCCTTGAGCGTCGTGAAGTGGTGCCCGTCGACGAAAACGGGACAATGCGGCGCCTCGCCGGCGCCGGGCAGGCTGATGCCGATGTTGGCGGCCCGCGACTCGCCAGGGCCGTTCACGACGCACCCCATCACCGCCAGCGTCATCGTCTCGACCCCGTCGTAGCGGACCTTCCAGGACGGCATCTGCTCGCGCACGTAATCCTGGATTCGCTCGGCCAGCTCCTGGAAGGTGGTGCTCGTCGTCCGGCCGCACCCCGGGCAGGCGGTGACGCTGGGCGCGAAGGCGCGCAGGCCGAGCGCCTGGAGCAGCTCGCACGCGGCGTACACCTCCTCGCGGCGGTCGCCGCCCGGGCGCGGCGTGAGCGACACGCGAATGGTGTCCCCAATTCCTTCGTTCAGGAGCACACCCATGGCCGACGCCGACCAGACGAGCCCCTTGATGCCCATCCCCGCCTCGGTCAGGCCGAGGTGCAGCGGCTGCCTCGTCTTCGACGCAAGTTCGCGGTAGACCGCGATCAGGTGCTGCGGGCGCGAGACCTTGCACGAGATGATGACCTGGTCTTCCCGGAGGCCCGATTCGAGGGCGAGGCCCGTCGATTCGAGCGCCGAGACCACCATGCACTCGTCGACGATTTCGTCCGATGTCAGTCCCAGGCCCCGGTCGGTGTTCTCCTGCATCCGCCGCATCACCAGTTCCTGGTTCAGCGACCCGCCGTTGACGCCGATCCGCACCGGCTTCCCATGGTCCGCCGCCACGCGACAGATCGTCGCGAACTGCTCGTCCCGGCGGCGGCCCGACCCGACGTTGCCGGGGTTGATTCGGTACTTGTCGAGCGCTCGGGCGCAGTCGGGGTGGCGGGTCAGCAGGAGATGCCCGTTGTAGTGGAAGTCGCCGATGAGCGGAGCGTCGACGCCGCTGTCGAGCAGGCGCCGTTTGATCTCGGGCACGGCCGCGGCGACCTCGGAACTGTTCACGGTCACGCGCAGCATTTCCGAACCAGCCCGCGCCAGCTCGACGCACTGTCGGGCAGTCGAAACCACGTCGGCCGTATCGGTGTTGCACATCGACTGGACGACGATTGGCGCCCCGCCGCCCACCAGGACCCCGCCCACCCGAACGCCGACGGTTTGGTGCCGCTTCATCGTTCGATCATAGCTCGGAGTCGCCGTGACCGGGCAGGTCGCGGCCCGGGCCACAAGGCGGCCTCCCGCTCGCGGGTGCCGGTGTCCCCGACCGGAAGCCGGACGGCGTCGAAGAACCAGGCGCCGCCGCCGGAGGCTCCCGATGCTGGTCGCAGACTTGCACTACCCTGCCGAAGGAGGCTTTCATGCGGAAGCACAGCCCCGAGTTCGTTCTCGTTCTCGCCGCAGTGTTGTGCCTGGCGACCGGCGGCGCTCCGGCTTGGTCGCAGCCGAGGCAGGAGGCTCGCGAGTCGCAGGCCGCCGTCACACAGGACGACATCCAGCGGCTCGAGGACACGGTCCACGACGTGAACCGGTCGATCGACCAGCTCAGGAACAGCGATCCCGACCGGGCGGCCCGCCTGCAGCAGCGGCTCGACGCGCTCCGCGACGAGGTGACCTACCTGAAGGTCAGACTTCGGAAGGAAGGGACCATTTCGAGCGACGAGCTGGCGGACACGCGGGGGCGCCTCGAGGAGCTGCGCGCTCAGGCGCTGGGTGAGGCCCCGGCTCCTTATGACGCCCGGCCTCGCGGTACCATCGGCGTGGATAGAGACACCCGTCCCGACCGGGACTATCCGGAGCGTGGGGAGCCGGCCCGGCAGTCACTCGAGGCGAGACCGAACGAGGTTCCGGCCGGCACCGAACTCGACATCCGCCTGCAGACACCGCTGAGTTCCGAGACGTCGCAAGTCGAGGACCGGTTCGAAGCCACCACGCTCGTCGATCTCATGAGCGGGGACCGCGTATTGGTGCCGGCCGGCACGAGCGTCCGGGGCGTCGTCTCGTCGGTGAACAAGGCTGGGCGCATCGAGCGGAAGGGGCGGCTCACGCTGAGGCTGGACGAGATGTCGATCGCGCACCGCAGCTACCCAATCAGGGCAAGCGTCACGGAGGCCATCGAGAGTTCGGGGTACAAGGGCGACGCCGTCAAGATCGGCGCCGGCGCCGGTGTCGGTGCGATCATCGGCGGCATCCTGGGCGGAGAGAAGGGAGCGCTGGCCGGGCTCCTGATTGGCGGCGGCGGCGTGGTGGCGGCGACGGAGGGCCAGGACGTGGACCTGCCGGCTGGGGCGATTCTGCGAATCAGGTTCGACGAACCGGTCGTCGTCAGGTAGCGGTTCCGCCAGCTCCTCAGTCCTTCGATGCACAAATACGGCAACGTATTTGTGCCCTCAGGACTTAGTGCTGAGCGAGCACAGCCGGCCACGTGCGCCACATGCCGATCGTGGCCGTATTCGCGAGTCGAAGTACTTACGCCGCCGCTGCCGCCTCCTTCATGGCGGCAGCCGCGGCCCGGAGCGTGCGCTTCACGTCGGCCTCCGAGTGAGCCGCCGAGAGGAACCAGGCTTCGAACTGCGACGGCGGCGGATAGATCCCGCGATTCAGCATGCCGCGGAAGAAGGCGGCGTACTGCATGCTGTTTGCCTGCAGAGCCGAGTGGTAGTCGCGGACGGGCGCGCTGGTGAAGAACGGCGTGAGCACGGACCCGTGCGCGTTGACCTGGAGGGCGACGCCGGCCTGTCGCGCAGCGTCGGCGAGGCCGACCGCGAGCATGGCGCCCAGCCGCGCCAGGTGCCTGTAGAGCGGCTTCGACAGCTTCGACAGCGACCACAGGCCGGCGGCCATCGCCAGGGGGTTGCCCGACAGCGTCCCTGCCTGGTAGACCGGTCCGGCCGGCGACACGTACTCCATCAGGTCCGCGCGCCCGCCGTAGGCGCCGACCGGCAGGCCGCCGCCGATGATCTTCCCGAGGCAGGTCAGATCGGGCTTCACCTTCCACAGCTGCTGTGCCCCGCCCGCCGACACGCGGAACCCGGAGATCACCTCGTCGAAGATCAGCAGCACGCCATTGCGGTCGCACAGGTCCCGCAGGCCGGCGAGGAACCCCTCCGACGGCAGGACGACGCCCATGTTGCCGGCGAGCGGCTCGACGATCACCGCGGCGACCTGATTGCGGTTGGTCTCGCACAGCCGCTCGACCGACGCGAGGTCGTTGTAGGTGGCCAGCAGCGTGTGCTGCACGGCCTTCCGCGGCACGCCCGGGCTCGTCGGGGCGCCGAGCGTGGTGGCGCCGGAGCCCGCCTTCACCAGGAACGGGTCGGCGTGGCCGTGATAGCACCCCTCGAACTTGATGATCCGATCGCGCCCCGTCGCCGCGCGCGCGAGCCGGACGGCGCTCATCGCCGCCTCGGTACCCGAGTTGACGAACCGCACCCGTTCCATCGACGGCATCAGCGAGCGGACCTTCTCGCCCAGCTCCACCTCCGCCTCGGTGGGCGCGCCGTAGCTCGTGCCCAGGCGCGCCGTGTCGCCGAGCACCTTCACCAGGCCCCGCGGCGCGTGCCCGTGAATCAGCGGGCCCCACGACATCACGAAGTCGATGTAGGTGTTGCCGTCGACGTCTTCGAGCCGCGCCCCCTTGGCCGACCTGATGAACAGGGGATCGCCGCCGACCGCCTTGAAGGCGCGCACGGGGCTGTCGACGCCGCCCGGCAGGATCTTCTGCGCGCGGGCGAACAGACGGGCGGAAGCGGTCCAGCGGAGTGTCTTCATGGTCTACCGGAGCAGGCGCGCGGCTTCGCGCGCAAAGTAGGTGATGATGATGTCGGCGCCGGCCCGCCTGATGCCGGTGAGCATCTCCATCATCGCACGCGGACCGTCGATCCACCCCTGCCGCGCCGCCGCCTGCAGCATCGAGTACTCCCCGCTGACGTTGTACGCGGCGGTCGGGTAGCCGAACTCCGCCTTCACGCGGGCGATCACGTCGAGGTAGGGCAGGGCCGGCTTCACCATGACGATGTCGGCGCCTTCCTCGATGTCCTCGGCCACCTCGCGGAGCGCCTCCTCCGAGTTTGCCGGGTCCATCTGGTGGGTGCGGCGGTCACCGAACTTCGGCGCCGAATCGGCGGCCTCGCGGAACGGGCCGTAGAACGCCGAACAGTACTTCGCGGCGTAGGACATGATCGCCACGTCCTGGAAGCCGCGCTCGTCGAGCGCCCGCCGGATGGCGCCGATGCGGCCGTCCATCATGTCGGACGGCGCCACCACGTCGGCGCCCGCCTCGGCGTGCGACACGGCCGCCTTCACGAGCAGCGCCACGCTCTCGTCGTTCGTAATCCGGCCATCCACCACGACGCCGCAGTGTCCGTGCGAGGTGTACTCGCACAGGCACACATCGGTGATGACGAGGATCCCGGGGTCGGCCGCCTTGATCGCCCGGACGGCCGCCTGCACCGGCGCCTGCGCGTCGTAGGCCGCCGACCCGATCTCGTCCTTGTAGGCGGGCAGGCCGAACAGGAGCACGCCGGGCACGCCGTCGCCCTTCGCGGCTGCGGCTTCCTTGACCGCCTCGTCGACGGACAGGTTGAAGACGCCGGGCATCGACGACACCTCGCGGCGGACGCCGGTCCCTTCGCAGACGAACAGCGGGTAGATGAACATGTCCGGCGACAGCCGGGTTTCGCGCACGATGGCGCGCATGGCCGGCGAACGCCGCAGGCGGCGCCCGCGGCGGATCAGGTCGAGGCGGGAAGCGGTCTCAGCGGGCATGGGTGGTTCCTTCGGGCACCTTCTCGAAGTGTTCCACGATCGCGCGGACCAGGCCGGGGATCGTGTATTCCGTGGGCATGATGGTCGTCTTGATCCCGCACTGCTGCGCCGCCTCGGCCGTCACCGGGCCAATCGATGCGATGGCCACGGGCTGCAGGAGATCGGCCACCGGCTCGGTTCCGTAGAGTCGCACGAAGTTCCGCACGGTCGACGCGCTGGTGAACGTCATCGCGTCCACCTTGTGGTCGAGGAGCATGCGATAGATGTCCGGTTCGTTGTCGCGATCGGGCTCCACGGCCACCGTGCGGTAAGCGGTCACCTCGGTGACGACGCCGCCGGACCTGCGCAGTTCCTCGGCCAGCAGTTCCCGCGCGATGTCCGCGCGGGGGAGCAGGAAGGCCTGCCCCGACAGGTCGCCCGTGGCGCGCAGCGCCTCGACGACCGCCTCGGCGCGGTACTCTCCCGGCATCAGGTCGACCTTCAGCCCGTGTCGGGCCAGCCGCTCCGCGGTGCCGGGCCCGATGGCGCAGAGCTTCACGCCGGAGAGCGCGCGGGTGTCGGTGGGGCCGGCATGCAGACGCTGGAAGAAATAGTCCACGCCGTTGGCGCTCGTGAAGATCACCCAGTCGAACTGCCCGACGGTCGCGCACGCCTCGTCGAGCGGCCCGAAGTCCTCGGGCGGCACGATGCGGACCGTCGGCGCCTCCACCACGGTCGCGCCCAACTGCTCGAGCGCTTCCACCAGATCCGCCGCCTGCTCGCGAGGCCGCGTCACCACGATGCGTTTGCCGAAGAGCGGGCGCGCGTCGAACCACCGCAGGTGCTCGCGGAGGCCGGCCACGCGGCCGACCACCAGCATCGCCGGGTTCCGGAACTTCGGGTCCCGCGCCATCGACGCCAGTTCGCCGAGCGTCCCCTGCACCGTCTCCTGCTCGGGCAGCGTCCCGTTGAACACCAGCGCCGCGCTCTCCTGCTCCGACCAGCCGTGCGACGCCATGGCGTCGAGGATCCCCGGCAGCTGACGCGGCCCCGAGTAGCAGACCACCGTGCCGCCGAGCTTCGAGAGGCTCTCCCAGTCCACGTGCGGCGTCTTCGAGTGCTCGGCCTCGTGGCCGCGCACGAACGTGACGGTGTCGCCGCCGCCGGGGTAGGTGATCGGAATCCCCGCGTAGGCCGGCACGCCGATGGCCGCCGGCACGCCGGGCACGACCTCGAACTGCACCCCGTGCTCGTGCAGGAACAGCGCTTCCTCGCCCCCGCGATCGAACACGAAGGGGTCGCCCCACTTCAGCCGCGCGACCACCTTCCCCTCCCGCGCCTTCTCGGCGATGAGGTAGCAGATCGCTTCCTGCTCGAGCGGTTCGGGAGCGGCGGGACCGACATCGATCTGTTCGGCGTCGGGGCGGGCGTGTCGGAGCAGCCGCTTGTGCACGAGGTGATCGTAGATCACCACGTCAGCCTGGCCGAGGTAGCGCATGCCGCGAACGGTGATCAGCCACGGGTCGCCGGGGCCGGCTCCGATGAGGTAGACAATTGGTTTCTTCATAACGGATGTCCCGTCAATGAAGAATGGAGAATGTCGAATGGAGAACTCCCGCGGCACTGCGCACCGGTTTCTGCATTCTGCATTCTGCATTCTGCACTCAGGCCGTCACCGACCATCGGCCTGCTGCGCCCGGCGCACTTCTTCGAGGATTGCGCCCGCCCCCTCCGCCACCAGGCGCTCGGCGAGTCGCGCGCCGAGTTCGGCGGCCCGGTCCAGGGGCGCGCGGCCGCGCGCGCGGACCGCACGGTGCCCGTCTAAGGAGACTACCACCGCCCGCAAGTCGAGCTCACCCCCGTCGGGCACCGCGACCGCGCCGATGGGGGTCTGACATCCGCCGCCGAGCGCCGCGACCAGCGCGCGCTCCGCCTCCACTGCCCGGCCGGTCACCGGGTCATCGATGGCCGCGATTGCCTGCCTGGTTCGCCCGTCGTCGCCGCGCAATTCGATCGCAATGGCGCCCTGCCCCGGCGCCGGCACGCACGCGTCCACGGGGAGCGTGAACGAGATGCGGCCGGCGAACCCGAGGCGCCGCATGCCGGCCGCCGCGAGCACCAGCGCGTCGTAGCTGCCGCTGTCCAGCTTGCGGAGCCGCGTGTCCAGGTTCCCGCGGATCGGCGTGAACGAGGCGCCCGGCACGACGCGGACGAGCTCGGCGATGCGGCGGACGCTGCTGGTGCCGATCCGGGCCCGTGCGCCGAGCGACGACAGCAGGTCTTCGAGCGCGGCGGGTGGAGCCGAGCCTGTCGGCAACACCACCACGTCGCGCGGGTCTTCGCGCGGCAGCGCGGCGCCGATGACGAGCCCCTCGGGCAGGACCGCGGGCATGTCCTTGCAGCTGTGGACGGCGAAGTCCACCTCGCCCCTGAGCAGCGCGTCCTCGATCTCCTTCACGAACAGGCGCTTGCCGCCGATTTCCGACAGCGGCGCCTCCGCCAGCTTGTCGCCGCTCGTCTTGATGACGACGATCTCGCACGGCGGTCCGCCCGCCCGCTCGACCAGCGCCGCCGCCGTCCGCGCCTGCCACAACGCCAGCTGGCTGCCCCTGGTTCCGAGACGCAAAGCCTTCACGGTGTCACCGACTTCCCGGCATCGTCCGCGCGGCGCGCGGCAGGTACGCGACCCGGCTCGCCTCGGGCCGGTTCTTCGGTATCGAGCGCGAACAGCCGCGTCAACGCGTCGGCGTAGGTGCGCACTCGGTCCGGGTCGGGAGTGGACTTCAGCTGCTCGGTCGGCGTGATGAGGAGCTTCTCGACCAGCAGCCGCGTGATCTCGTCGACGCGCGTCTTCGCTTCGGGCGGAAGCCCGGCCAGCTTCGGCTGCAGCCGTTCGAGTTCGTTCCGCCGGATCGCCTCGAATCGCTGTCTGAGGGCCACCACCGTCGGGATCGCGCGCCGTGCCGAGAGCCACGTTTCGAACTTCCTCACCTCATCGGCGACGATGGCCTCCGCGCGGGCCACCTCGGCCGCCCGCTTGGTCAGGTTCTCCTGCACGATGGCCTGGAGGTCGTCGATGTTGTAGAGGAACACCGAGTCGAGGTCGCCGACCGCCGGGTCGACATCGCGCGGCAGTGCGATGTCGATGAGGAACAGCGGCCGGTTGCGCCGGGCGCGCGTCACGGTTGCCACCTGGGGCCGGCTCAGGATCGGCAGCGTGGATCCCGTGGCCGTGATGACGATGTCGGCCTGCGCGAGGCTGCCCAGCATCTCCGACCAGGCGACGGCGGTGCCGCCAATCGACTCGGCCAGCGCCGTCGCGTGGGCGAGGGTCCGGCTGGTGATCACCACGCGCTCGACGCCCTGGCCTTTCAAGTGCTGCGCGGTCAGCTTGCCCATCTCACCGGCGCCAATCACGAGCACGGTCCGACCGGCGAGGTCGCCGAAGATCTTCTTGGCGAGCGCGGTGGCGGCGAAGCTCACCGACACGGCGCCCTCCGAGAGCGCCGTCTCCGTCCTGACGCGCTTGCCCACCGTGAACGACCAGGGAAAGACCTTGTTGAGCACCGGCCCCGCCGTCCCGCCGTCGGCGGCGGCCGAGTACGCGTCCTTGACCTGGCCCAGGATCTGGGGTTCCCCGACGACCAGGGAGTCCAGGCCGCCGGCGACGCGGAACAGGTGCTGCGCGGCGGCGGAGTCCACGCGCTCGTAGAGGTGCGGAAGCAGCGCGTCCGCCGGCAGGTCGTGGTACTCGGCGAGGAACGCCAGCAGATCGGTCCGGGCCGACGTCACCTCGCCGCACGCGACGTAGATCTCGGCCCGGTTGCAGGTGGAGAGCACGACCGCTTCCTCGGTGCTGGGCCGCGCCGCCAGCGCTGCCAGCGCCCCCCCGAGGCCCCGAGTCGCGAAATCCAGCCGCTCGCGCAGTTCGACGGGGGTCGTTCGGTGGCTCACGCCAAGCAGGAACAGGTGCATGTCGGCTTCCTCACCCCCCGAAGTTGTGGCTGCGGGTCAGGAAATAGCCGATGGGCACGAAGTTGAAGAGCACGATCGCAAAGCCCACGGCCGACAGGTACGCTGCGCGCCTGCCGCCCCATCCCAGGCGCCGGGTGTAGAGCGCGAACGTGTAGACCACCCAGCACACCGCGGCGCCGAGAATCTTCGGGTCGGCAAGCGACATCGCCTGGACCCGCGGGTCGAACACCGGCCCGTTCTTCGCCTCGGCCGCCCAGATGGTGCCCACGAGCACGCCCACCGTCAGGAAGATCCACCCGATGGTCGTGGCCCTGGCGTTCATCAGGTCGAGCGAGTCGAGCGACGGCAGGCGCTTGTAGAAGAAGCCCAGGTGCTTGGCCTTGATTTCCTTGAACAGGAGCACGTAGGTGATTCCGATGACGCACGCCAGCGCGAAGCTGGCATAGGCGAACAGCAACGTGGCCACGTGCACGCCGAACCAGGGGCTTTCGAGGATGGGCACTCGACGCTCGACCACCGGGTTGAGGGCGCGAATCGACTGCAGGGCGACGAGCAGCGGGACGATGAACACCCCGAGGGCCCGTTCCTCGGTGGACATCTCCATGTACAGGTATGCCAGCGCGAGCAGCCAGACGAAGGTGGAGATGGCTTGCGTCGTGCCGGTGATCGGCACGTGCCCCGCCTCCATCGTCTGCATCCCGATGACGAAGGTGTGCGCGAGGCCGCCGAGGGCGAGCACGGCGGTGGCCGCGCGGCCCACCGTCATCCGCCGCGTGACGAAGTGGACCGCGTACAACACGCCGGCCACGATGTACAGCGCGAGGGGGAGTGCGTTGGCGTTCAACATACTGGCTTTCGTCGCGCCCCGCGGCGCCACCGGTCAATCAGGCTGCCGACTGGCGAAAGAAGACCGCTCCTGCGCGGTCCGCGTTCTGCGCCTCATCCGGCATTCTGCGCCGAGTCACTTCGGTCCGTAGTAGCCCAGCTTGGTCCTGGCGGTGACGCCTTCGCGGTCCACCCTCACGGCGAGACGTCGCCAGGCGCCGTCCCGCTTCGTGTTCTTCGAGACGTAGCCGAGCGAGTACCTGGCTCGCCAGCTCGTCGGCGATCTGGCCATACACGGTCGCCAGGTCCTCGACGCGCTCGGGGAAGAAGGTGCGGCCGCCGGTTTCCTGGGCGAGCTGCCGCAGCACGAAGTCGGCGTCCTGGAATCCCCGCGCCACGAGGTCGTCTTTCGATCGCAGGCCAATGGCGTAGATCGACGTTTCCGACCGCTTGGCGAGGTCCAGGACCTGATCGTAAGTCACCAGGCTCGACGTGTCTTCGCCATCGGACAGGAGGACGATCGCCTGTCGGCGGACCTCCTCCTCGCGCGCGGCGTGAATCTTCTTCAACTCCTTGAGGGAGATGTACACGGCGTTGTAGAGCGAGGTGGAACCGCCGACCGACGTCCTGCGGATCGCCTGTTCGAGCGTGGCGTGGTCGTTCGTGAAACCCTGGAGCACCCTCACGTCGCGGTCGAAGCCGATCAGTTCGCCGAAGTCCTGGGGCCGCAGGCGCCGTGCGAAACCGGCGGCCGCCTCCTGCGCGGTCAGCATCCGGTCTTCCATGCTCGCGCTCGAGTCGAGCAGCAGCGCGAGCGCGATTGGCAGGTTGCTCCGGCTGAAGAAGGCGACGTCCTGCTTGACGCCATCCTCGAAGACGCCGAACTGCTCGGTCGACAGGTCGGTCACGTACCGCCCCGAGGGGTCGGTCACGGTGACGTTCATCGACACCATGTCCACGCCGGTCTTGAAGGAGGGCGGCTGCTGGCCGGAGCTCACCGCGCGAGCCGGGGGCGCCTGCGCGCGAACGCCGGCCGCCGGGCCGGCAGTCCAGGCGATCAGCGCGGCGGCCAGGCCGGCTGCGCATCCGATGTGCGTGCCTTTCAGCATCACCCTTGCTTGACCCTGGCCGGGGTCGCGCGGGTGGTCAACCCCGCCTGCCGCACGGTGACTTCGACCTTCGTGGGCGGAATGAGCCGATCGGGACGGGAGTAGGTGACCCGGTACTGGTTGGCGAGTTCGTCGGCCAGCTTCGTCAGCGCGCCGTCCAGCGCCATGCTGCTGATCAGCGAGAATCGGGTGCCTCCCACGGCCCGGGGGGCGGCATCGTTGAACTGCTCGCGGTTGCGCTCGCCGAAGTTCGACATGTCGGGCGGCACCATGTCGAAGCTCATCACATCGAGGCGGGCGCCGGAGGCACGGAGCTTCGGGATGGGTTCGTCGTAGGTGCGTTCGCTGAACTCCGGGCCGCCTCCGGTGATCACCAGGATCTCGGCGCGTTCGAAATCACGCTTCGCGAGCGACGCGCACGCCTCGTCCACCGCCTGGAGCATGTAGGAGCCGCTGCCGGAGGTGGCGAACACCCTGTCGACGCCCTGCCGGAGGGAGGGGACGTCGAGGGTATAGTCGGTGAACACGGTGGGACGCTCGCCGAAGCCGACAATCGTCATCGGGTTCTTTCCGCCTTCCCTGTTCACGAACGCGGTCAGCGCGCGGCGCATGTCGGGAATGAAGGGCCGGGCCGCCTGCGACGTGTCGACGAGCACGACGAAGGTCACCGGCTCGGTGGCCCTTGCGGCGCTCACCACCTCGCGCGACACGCCGTCCTCGCGCACCACGAAGTCGGACGCGGCCAGCGACGTCACCGGGGCGCCGTCCTGGTCGAGGACGCTGACGAACAGCGTGCGCGGCCCGGCCTGGGGAACCGCCCCGGCGCGCCCGGCGGCGGCAGCCAGACCGAAGGCCGACGCGAACACGACGGTGCCGAGGACGCCGACGGTCCAGCGACCGCGCGTATTGCCATGCATTGGGAGTCTCCAGGTGTCCGAGTACGGGTTCAGTTCAGTATAGGGCCCGGCCCAAGCGAGCGTCAAGGCGCGTCGGGCGAAACTCTTTCATATTCAAACACTTGCGGCTGTGATTCGGCGCCGTCGAAGGGCCGCGCGTTTCTTGACACCCCCCCGGGCGCGTGCTATAAACACCCGAGATCACACTCCGTCACCGCACCGCTCTCGTGTCCGTCTGGGCGCGCGGATGTCCGGCGGTGTGGTGTGAGTGAGAGTCCCGCCCCGCATCTCGGGGGCCGCAACCCGGTTACAACGCAGACACTTGGGCTGCAGCGTGGCGTTCCCGCCGGGAACCTCTCGGTCTTCATGTCCGTCGGCGCCACTTGACCATGCTCGAAGCCTACATTCCCGTTCTCCTGTTCATCCTGGTGGCGATCGGGTTCGCCGTCGTCGCGCTCCTGATGGCGTGGCTGGTGCGGCCCGAACGCTACAACAAGGTGAAACTCGAGCCGTACGAGTGCGGGATCGAAACCCGCGGCGACGCTCGCGACCGGTACAGCATCCGGTACTACATCATCGCGATGCTGTTCGTCGTGTTCGACGTGGAAACGGTGTTCATGTTTCCGTGGGCGGTCACCATGCATCAGCTCAAGCTGTTCGGGCTGGTCGAGATGGTCGTCTTCATCCTCATCCTCGTCGTCGGCTACGCGTACGCCTGGAAGCAGGGCGCGCTCGAATGGGCGTAGGCGCGGGCCGATGAGGCGCAACGCGACGGCCGCCATCACACGAAGCAATTCCCATGGCTGATAACGAGAAGACGGTTCCCGCGGGCGGGACACCTCCGGCCGCCCCCGCGGCGGCTGCTGCGCCGCCCCCGGCTGCTCCCAAGCCGGCCGCGGCCCCGAAGGTCGCGAAGGCGCCGGCGGCGCCGCCCGGGCCACCAGACCCGCCGCCTCCGGCCGACGCCCCGCTCCCCGGACACATCCAGGCGTTGCAGCAGGCGCTGCCCGGCGCGGTCAGCCAGGTGAGCTACTGGGTGGGCGATTGGACGGTCATCGTGCCGGCGGCGCGGCTGCTCGAGGTCGCGCAGCACCTGCGCGACACGGCGGGCGCGCTGTTCGACTACTGCTCGGACGTGACGGCGGTGGATTGGCCGGCGCGCGAAGGCGAGCGGTTCGACGTCGTCTACTGTCTCTACTCGACGCGCTTGCGGCACCGCGTCCGCGTGAAGACGCGCGTGGCGGACGGCGCGGGCGTGCCGTCGGTCGCAGGCCTGTGGGCCGCCGCCAACTGGCTCGAGCGCGAGGTGTGGGACATGTTCGGGATTCGCTTCGAGGGGCATCCCGACCTCCGGCGCATCCTGATGCCGGAGGACTGGCAGGGACACCCGCAGCGCAAGGACTACCCGCTCGAGGGCCCGGGCGAGTGGATTCTCGAGAGTCCCCAGGAGTGGCTGAAGCTGCGGCAGTCGGTCAACGAAGCGGAGATCGAGTAATGGAACGGGACGTCGTCGCCCGCCCGATGTTCGACACCGACGAACTCGTCATCAACATGGGGCCGCAGCACCCCGCCACGCACGGCGTGCTGCGGGTGGTGCTGAGGCTGGATGGCGAGCGGGTCGTCGATGCGGACGTGGTCATCGGCTACCTGCACCGGGGTGTCGAGAAGCTGAGCGAGAACCGCGACTGGACACAGATCGTCCTGCTGACCGACCGCCTCGATTACGTGGCGTCGGCGGCGGCGAACCTGGCCTACGTCGAGTCGGTGGAAAAACTCCTTTCGCTCGACGTGCCCCGCCGCGCGAAGTACATCCGGACGATCCTCGCCGAGTTGCAGCGGCTGGCCAGCCACCTGGTCTGGCTGGGCAGCCACGCGATGGACATCGGCGCGGTGACGGTGTTCCTCTACTGCCTGCGCGAGCGGGAGCTGATCCTCGACCTGTTCGAGGAATACTGCGGCGCGCGCCTCACGTACAACTCGATGCGGATCGGGGGGCTTCCCCTGGATCTGTCGCCGGACTGGGAGAAGAAGGTGCTCCAGTTCTGCGACATCCAGATCGAGAAGTTGGCCGAGTACCAGACGCTGCTCACGCACAACCGGATCTGGCTCGAACGCACGCGGAACGTGGGGGTGATCTCGGCCGCCGACGCGATCGCGGTGGGGCTGTGCGGGCCGCCGCTCCGAGGGTCCGGCGTCGCGCGGGACGTCCGCAAGGACGAGCCCTACGCCGCCTACGCCGAGATGGAGTTCGACGTTCCGGTGGGCACGACGGGCGACACCTACGACCGCTACCTGGTGCGCCTCGAGGAGATGCGGCAGTCGGTGCGGATCATCCGGCAGGCCCTGGGCGGGCTGCCCGAGGGCCCGGTCATGGGCAAGGTGCCCCGCCTGATCAAGCCGCCGGCCGGGGAGACGTACCACGCCAACGAATCGCCCAAGGGCGAGATCGGCTTCTTCATCGCGAGCGACGGCAAGTCCACGAGCCCGTACCGGCTGCGCGTGCGTCCGCCGTCGTTCTGCAACCTCCAGGCGCTGCCGCGGCTGGTGCGCGGCCACCTGGTGGCGGACGTGATCGCGTTGATCGGCACGATCGACATCGTCCTCGGCGAAGTGGACAGGTAGCGCATGACTGATCTGCTCATCATCCCGCTCATCAAGATCGTCATCGTCCTCACCGGCATCCTGGTCACGGTCATGTACCTGGTGCTGCTCGAGCGCAAGGTGCAGGCCTGGGTCCAGGTGCGCCTGGGGCCGATGCGGGTCGGCCCGCACGGCGTGCTGCAGCCGATTGCCGACGTCCTGAAGCTGTTCATCAAGGAAGACCTGACGCCGGTCCGGGCCGACAAGATCGTCTTCACGCTCGCGCCGATCATCGTGCTCGTCCCGGCCATCATCGCGTTCGCGGTGATTCCGTTCGGCAGCGAAGTCAGCGTGTTCGGCAAGCCGGTGCCGCTCTACGTCGCGGACATCAACGTCGGCCTGCTCTACGTCGTCGCGGTCGCGTCGATCGGCATCTACGGCATCATCCTGGCGGGCTGGTCCTCGAACTCGAAGTACCCGCTGCTCGGCGGCCTGCGGTCGTCGGCGCAGCTGATCAGCTACGAGGTGGCGGTGACGATGACGTTCGTCAGCGTGATCCTCGCGTCGGGAACGCTGAGCATGGTCGGCATCGTCGGCGCGCAGAAGGCGAACGGCGTGTGGTTCGCGTTCGTGCAGCCGGTCTCGCTGTTCATCTACTTCGTCGGCGGCCTCGCCGAGACCAACCGCGCCCCCTTCGACCTGCCGGAGGCGGAGCAGGAGCTGGTGGCGGGGTTCCACACGGAGTACAGCGGGATGCGGTTCGCGCTGTTCTTCCTGGCCGAATACGCCAACATGATCGTCGTCTCGGCGATCGCGACCACGCTGTTCTTCGGCGGCTGGCTGAGGCCGTTCCCGAACGTCGAGTTCCTGCGGTTCCTCGACTACGTGCCGAGCTGGATCTGGTTCGTCACCAAGACGTTCCTGCTGCTCTACGTGTTCCTCTGGATCCGCGCCACCCTGCCGCGCTACCGCTACGACCAGCTGATGCGGCTCGGATGGAAGGTCCTGATCCCGCTGGCCATCGCGAACATCCTCGTGACGGCCGCCGTGAAGGTGGCGCTGAGCTACTAGGGAAGCTATGGGTCAAGCACTCGCGTTCTACACGCTCGCCGCGTGCATCCTCGGGTTCGGCGTGCTGGTGATCACCGCGCGGAACACCGTGCACAGCATCATGTTCCTGGTGGCGAACTTCCTGTTCGTCGCCGGGCTCTACGTGCTGCTCGGGGCGCAGTTCCTCGCGGTCATCCAGGTCATCGTCTACGCCGGCGGCATCGTCGTCCTGTACCTGTTCGTCGTCATGCTCGTGAACCTGAAGCGGCCGCCCGAGGCGCACAAGGACCGGCGGCGCCGGGGCCGCCTGGGGCTGACCTTCTCGCTCGTGGTCCTCGCCGAGCTGGTGGCCATCTCGGCCTACAAGTACGTTTCGCCGGCCGCCTCCCTCGCGCCCATCGAGCCGATGGGCGCCGACAACGTGGCGCAGATCGGGATGCTGCTGTACACCGACTACCTCGTTCCGTTCGAGCTCGCGTCCGTCCTGCTGCTCGTCGCGATGGTCGGGGCGATCGTCCTGGCGCGCCGCGAACTCTAGGTGCAGAGCGTATGACTCCGATAACCCCGGTGCACTACATGGTCCTGTCGGCGGCGCTGTTCATCATCGGCGTCATCGGCGTCATGACCCGCCGCAACATCATCGTCATCTTCATGTCGATCGAGCTGATGTTGAACGCGGTGAACATCAACCTGGTGGCGTTCTCGAGCCTCTGGCAGAACGCGGTCGGCCAGGTGTTCGCGATCTTCGTGATCTGCGTCGCCGCGGCCGAGGCGGCCGTGGGCCTGGGCATCATCCTCGCGTTCTACCGGAACAAGGAAACGGTGAACATCGACGAGATGAGCCTCATGCGCTGGTAGGGGCGATACATGGACTTGATCTGGCTCATCCCAATTCTCCCGGGCCTGGGCGCGGCCATCAACGGCATCTTCGGGATCCGCTGGTTCAGCAAGCGGACCGCGGGTGCCGTCGCGTGCGCGACGATGACGCTGGCGTTCGGGGTCTCGGTGGCGGCCTTCGTCCAGCTGCTCGGCCTGCCGCCCGAGGCGCGGGTCCACGACGTGGTCCTGTTCGACTGGATCCCGCCGACGGCGCTCGCGATGACGGGCGGCAAGATCGGCTCGCTGCACGTCCCGTGGCTGTTCCGCCTCGACCCGCTCTCGTCGATGATGATCCTGGTGGTCACGGGGATCGGGCTGCTGATCCACATCTACTCGACCGCCTACATGCACGACGAGCCGCGCGGCGGGGTCGCGCGGTACTTCTCCTACCTGAACCTCTTCTGCTTCTTCATGCTGACCCTCGTCCTGGGGGGCAACTACCTCGTGATGTTCGTCGGCTGGGAAGGCGTGGGCCTGTGCTCCTACCTGCTGATCGGCTACTGGTACGAGAAGAAGAGCGCGTCCGACGCGGGCAAGAAGGCCTTCATCACCAACCGCGTGGGTGACTGGGGCTTCCTGCTCGGCGTCTTCCTGATCTTCGCCACGTTCGGGTCGTTCGACTTCCGCGAGGTCGCCGCCGCCGCCGCGAAGATGCCCGTCGAAGCGGCGCAGTTCGGGACGCTCTCGCTGATCACGCTGCTGCTGTTCGTGGGCGCGACGGGCAAGAGCGCGCAGATTCCGCTGTACGTCTGGCTGCCGGACGCCATGGAAGGCCCCACCCCGGTGTCGGCGCTGATCCACGCCGCGACGATGGTCACCGCGGGGGTCTACATGGTCGGCCGCAACGCCGTCCTGTTCACGCACGCGCCGATGACGATGGAGGTCGTCGCCGTTGTCGGCGTGCTGACGGCCGTCATGGCGGCGTCGATTGGGCTGGTCCAGACCGACATCAAGCGCGTCCTCGCGTACTCGACGGTGTCGCAGCTCGGCTTCATGTTCGTGGCGATGGGCGTCGGCGCGTTCGCGGCCGGCGCGTTCCACCTGATGACGCACGCGTTCTTCAAGGCGCTGCTCTTCCTGTGCAGCGGCTCGGTCATCCACGCGATGGCGGGCGAGCAGAACATGGAGAAGATGGGCGGCCTGAAGAAGCACATGCCGATCACCTTCTGGACGATGATGATCGGCACGATCGCCATCGCCGGCATCCCGCCGCTCTCGGGCTTCTTCAGCAAGGACGAGATCCTCCTGCAGGCGTTCCTCGAGAACAAGTTCGTCTACGGCCTCGCGGCGTTCGCGGCGCTCATGACGGCGTTCTACATGTTCCGCCTGATGTCGATGACGTTCTTCGGGGCCTACCGCGGACCGGCATGGCAGACGGCCGGCCATCACGGGGCCGTGGCGGAGGCGACGACGCACGGCGCGGAACACCCGGCCGACCCGTTCGCCCACGGGCAGGCGCAGAAGAAGGGACACGACGTGTCACACGGCCCGGCCGACGGCGTGCAGACGGCGCACGACGCGGGCGCCGGCCATGGCCACGGCGGGCACGGAGCCTGGCATGGCCCTCACGAGTCGCCCAGGCCGATGACGTTCGTGCTGGTGGCCCTCGCCGTCGGCGCGGTGTTCGCCGGCTTCGTGGGCGTGCCAACGGCGCTCCTCGGCGGCAACCAGATCGAGCACTTCCTGCAGCCGAGCTTCGCGGCGCCCGTGATGGCCGGTACGGAGGCCGGCGCCACGAGCGCGGCTACCCACGGGGTGGGGCAAGCCTCCGTGCCTGCCCACGAGGTCGGCGCGCCACGAGCAGCAGGCGGTGCAGCGACCGCTGAAGCGGCCCCCGGGCACGCGGCAGCGTCCGAGAGCGAGGGTGGCGAAGCGGCAGGACTGTCCACCGCCGGCGAACTCGGCCTGATGGGATTCTCGGTCCTGATCGGCGTGATCGGCATCGCGGCGGCCTACCGTTTCTACGTCCGGAGGCCCGAGATCGCCGAGCGGCTGAAGGCCCGCCTCTCCGGGCCGCACCGGGTCTTGTACAACAAGTACTACGTGGACGAACTCTACGGCGCCACGGTCATCGACGGCACCATGGGCAGCGCCAACGCTCTCTGGACGTTCGATCGGAACGTGGTGGACGGCGCCGTCAACGGCACCGGCTGGCTGACGATCTTCGCGTCGTGGTTCGGCGGCATCCTCGACAAGTACATCGTGGACGGCCTGGTGAACCTGGTCGGGTCGGTCCTGCAGGAATCGAGCTTCGTGTTCCGCCGGCTGCAGACCGGCCTCGTGCAGAACTACGCGCTGCTGATGCTGTTCGGCGTGTTCGCGTTCATGAGCCTCTATCTCCTCCTGGGGCGCTAGCAGGCCGCCCGGAGAAGGCAGGGCCGGCGCACGGGCCGGCCAGGTTGAAGAAACGCTATGACTCATTTGCTGTCGTTGATCCTGTTCACGCCGCTGGTCGGCGCCGCGGTGCTGATGTTCGTGAACAAGCGCAGCGAGAACGCCATCCGCTGGGTCGCGAACCTCTTCGCGGGGGCCGGCTTCCTGGTGTCGCTGCCGCTCTGGTTCTACTACGACTACACGAACCCGTCGTGGCAGTTCGTGGAGAAGGCGCCATGGATCCCGTCGATCGGTGCCCAGTACTTCCTGGGCGTGGACGGGTTCTCGGTGCTCCTCATCCTGCTGACCACGCTGATGGGCGTCATCGCCGTCCTGTCGTCGTGGACGGCCATCACCGAGCGGGTGAAGGAGTACGACATCTTCCTGCTCCTGCTCCAGACCGGGATGCTCGGCGCGTTCGTGTCGCTCGACTTCCTGCTCTTCTTCCTGTTCTGGGAAGTCATGCTCGTGCCGATGTACTTCCTGATCGGCATCTGGGGCAGCGACCGTCGGCTCTACTCGGCCATCAAGTTCTTCCTCTACACCCTGGCCGGCAGCGTCGTGATGCTGCTCGGCATCCTGGCGCTCTACTACAACTACACCGACCCGGCCACCGGCCAGCACACGTTCGACATCACCCAGTTCCAGCAGCACGGCTTCGACACGAGCCTGCAGTGGTGGGTGTTCCTGGCGTTCTTCCTCGGCTTCGCGATCAAGGTGCCGATGTTCCCGTTCCACACCTGGCTGCCCGACGCGCACACCGACGCGCCGACGGCCGGGTCCGTCATCCTGGCGGCCGTCCTCCTGAAGATGGGGACGTACGGGTTCCTCCGCTTCAGCCTGCCGATCCTGCCCGACGCGACGCGCGCCTTCGTGCCGATGATCGCGCTCCTGTCGATCATCGGGATCGTCTACGGGGCCCTGGTCGCCATGGCGCAGCGCGACTGGAAGCGGCTGGTCGCCTACTCGTCGGTCAGCCACATGGCGCTCGTGATGCTCGGCATGTTCGCCCTCAACCCGGTCGGCATCAAGGGCAGCATCGTCCAGCAGATCAACCACGGGATCTCGACCGGCGCGCTCTTCCTGATCGTCGGCATCGTCTACGAGCGGCGGCACACGCGGCAGATCTCCGAGTACGGGGGGCTCTCGAAGGTGATGCCCGTCTACGCCGCGATCTTCGGCGTGATGATGCTCTCGTCGATCGGCCTGCCGGCCCTCAACGGGTTCATCGGCGAGTTCCTGATCCTCCAGGGCATCTTCACGGTCAACACGATGTGGGCGGCCGTCGCCGCCACCGGCATCGTGCTGGGCGCCGCGTACATGCTGTGGCTCTACCAGCGGACGATGTTCGGCAAGATCGAGAACCCGAAGAACGAGAACCTGCGCGACCTGAGCGTCCGCGAGGTGATGACGTTCGTGCCGCTCATCATCATGGCGGTCTGGATCGGCATCTACCCGACGCCGTTCCTCAATCGACTGAACACGAGCGTGGACAAGGTGGTCGCGCGGGTGAGCCCGCAGTACCTGCCGCAGAACGCCAGCGCGGCCGACTGCGGCGACAAGAAGCCGGCACCGTCCAAGTGGCAGGTCGCCCCGTGCGGACCCGATGAGGCGGTCGCGCCGGCGGCGCCCGAGGGCACCGTGTCGGCCGGCCGGCCGACGAAGAGGGAGCCGGCCGCGGCGCCCGCTGCGGAGGTGGCGGCGCCGCCCGATGCCGCCAAGCCGACGCCGGCCGCGGCGACGCCGGCCAAGCCGGCGGGAGGCCGGTAATGCCGGCGGGTCTCTCGTTGAGCGATTTCGCGGCGCTGACCCCCGAGTTCGTGCTCGCCGGCGTCGCGCTCGTCGTCCTGCTGGCCGACGCCTTCATCCCGCGCGCCAGGCACGCCGTCATCGGCTGGCTGTCGATCGCGGGCCTCGTGCTGACGGCGATTCTCGTGATGCAGTCCGCCGGCGCGCACGGCACCGCCGCGCGCGGCATGGTGGCGGTGGACAATTTCGCGGTCTTCTTCAAGTGCCTGTTCCTGCTCGCCGCGACGATGACCGTGCTGATGTCGCAGCGCTACCTCGAGATCGAGGGCGCGCGGCCCGGCACCTACTACTTCCTCATCCTGTGCGCGACGCTCGGCATGATGTTCATGGCGAGCGGCATCGATCTGGTCACGATCTTCATCGGCCTCGAGACGATGGCCCTCTCGTTCTACATCCTGGCCGGCTTCATCAAGCCGAACCGGCGGTCGAACGAGGCGGCGGTGAAGTACTTCCTGCTCGGGACCTTCTCGCTGGGCCTGCTGCTCTACGGGATGTCGATCCTCTACGGGCTGACGGCGACGACGAACCTGCGCACGATCGCGACGCTGCTGGTCGGCGACGAGCACCACACCTGGCTGCCGCTCGCCGTGATCCTCGTCGTGGCCGGCGTCGGGTTCAAGATCGCCGCGGTGCCGTTCCACATGTGGGCGCCCGACGTCTACGAGGGCGCACCCACGCCCATCACCGCCTTCCTGTCGGTCGGGTCGAAGGCCGCCTCGTTCGCGATGCTCCTCCGGATCTTCTTCGAGGGGTTGCCCTCGGTGAACGCCGACTGGGGGATGCTCTTCTACACGCTCGCCATCCTGACGATGACGGTCGGGAACGTCGCGGCGCTCACCCAGAGCAACGTCAAGCGGATGCTGGCGTACTCGTCGATCGCCCACGCCGGCTACCTGCTGATCGGCATCGTCGCCGCCACCCGCGTGCCGCAGCTCGGCATCAAGGCCGTGCTCATCTACCTGATGATCTACGCCTTCACGCAGTTCGGCGCCTTCGCGGTCGTCACGCTGCTGCGGCGGCAGGATGTGATCGGCGAGGAACTGAAGGACATGAGCGGCCTGTTCCAGCGCAGCCCGCTGGCGGGCACCGCCATGCTGATCTTCATGCTGTCGCTCGGCGGAATCCCGCCGACGGCGGGGTTCATGGGCAAGTTCTGGCTGTTCAGCGCCGCGATCGACGGCGGCTACTACTGGCTGGCCGTGATCGGCGTCCTCAACAGCGCGGTCTCCCTCTACTACTACCTGCGCGTCGTCGTCTTCATGTGGTTCAAGGGCGAGCCGACCGGGTCGGACCTGGTGATCTCGCCTGCCATGGCCGTCCTGCTGGCCGTCACGATTGCCGGCACCGTCATTCTCGGAGTCTACCCGCGGCCGCTCTTCGACCTGGCCGACGCGTCCGCCAGAACGCTGGGCGCGGCGGGCATCGCGGCCACGCTCCGCTAGCGCCCCGAGCCCTGTGTCCGAACCATGTGCCCTGAGCCTTCCAGATCCTCCGTCGGTTCCCTCGGGGCCCTCAGCGCGGTGGGTATCGCCTTCGTCCTGGCGGTGGTCTTCGGGTTCGGCATCGGCTACTGGCTGGACCGGTGGCTGGGCACGTCTCCGCTCTTCGTCATCGTCTTCTTCTTCATCGGCGTCGCGGCCGGCATCATCAACGTGATCAGGACCGTCAACGCGGTGACCCGGGACGAGAAACGGTGAAGTTCGTCGACTCCGACGCCTCCGTCTGGCAGTTCGAGCGGGACGCGGCGATCGCCTGCGGGGTCATGGCGGCGGCCTCTCTGATCGTGAGCAGGGGACGGCCCGACGTCGCCGCGGGCGTGATCGCGGGCGGGGCGCTGACCGGCGTGTCCTACCTGGCCATCAAGGGCGCCGTCAACCTGGTGACGGGCGTCGCCAGGCAGGCGGCGTCGCCCGACGCGGAAAGCGCGGGCGACCGGGCCCTTTCGACGGGAAGCCGCGTCGCGCTCGGCGTGAAGTTCTTCACAAGGTACGCTTTACTGGCCGTCGGGGCGTACGTTATGCTGGCGTGTTTTCGCGTGCACCCGGTCGGCCTGTTCATAGGGGCGACCACGCCATTCGCGGCCGCGGCAGTGCAGGCGGTGCGCGCGTCCCGGGCGACCTCACGCCGGGAGCATCCGTGACACCATGGAGAAACTCGAGCATCCTCTCTGGCTCGTGCACGTCGTCAACGCCTTGCTGGGCCCGATGGTGGCCGCGGCGTTGAAGCCGCTCGGCTTCGCGTTCGAGCCGGGCCAGGAAGTCATCCCCGACTTCATCGTGATGTCGCTCGTGGTGCTGTTCCTCGTGTCGGTGCTGTGCCTGCTCATCAGCTTGCGCCTGAGCGTGGAGAACCCCGGGAAGTTCCAACTGGCGGTCGAAGCCACGGTCGGCTTCTTGTACGGGATGGTGGACGACTTCATCGGGCCCAAGGGCCGCAATTACGTGACCCTGGTCGGGACGATGTTCATCTTCATCCTGATCGGGAACCTGATGGGCCTGGTGCCGGGGCTGAAGTCGCCGACCAGCAACATCAACGTCACCCTCGGGTGCGCGCTCACGGTGTTCGTGTACTACCAGTTCCACGGGATCAAGGAACAGGGCATCGTCTCCTACATCAAGCACTTCATGACGCCGCCCGGGGCGCCCGCGTGGATCGCGCCGATCTACTTCCCGATCGAACTGATCAGCCACCTCTCGCGCGTGCTGTCGCTCTCGGTGCGGCTGTTCGGCAACATCTTCGGCGAGGACCTGGTGATCATCATCCTGGCCAGCCTCGTGCCGTTCGTGCTGCCGCTGCCGATGATGGTGCTCGGCCTGGTGACGGCGAGCCTGCAGGCGTACATCTTCGCGATGCTCACGACCATTTACCTGGCCGGCGCGGTGGTCGTCGAACACGGCCCCGAAGGCCACGGCGACCACGGCGACGAGCACGCGCCCGCAACGGCGGAAGTCGGCGCGGCCTGACGGGGCAGCGAGTGGTGAGGCAGGGCGAGGGCCCCTGCGATTCGGTCTGGTGGTGCAAGGCGCGGCCTTGCTGAATTTCGGAGGAGGCGAGAATCGTGCGCAAATCGCTGGTGCTTTCGCTGACGGTGTTGTTCGTGGCCGCGGGTATGGTTGCACCGCTGTTCGCCCAGGGGACGGCGGCCGGGGGCAGCGAGGTGGCGAAGTGGTCGATCATCACCGCCGGGTTCGCCCTGGCGATTGCCGCCGCCTTCGGCGCGCTCGGGCAGGCCAAGGGCCTCAGCGCGGCCGCCGAGGCGATCGCGCGCAATCCCAGCGCCACAGGCGACATCCGGTTCGCCTTGCTGCTCGGCCTCGTGCTGATCGAGTCGCTCGTCATCTACGTGCTGCTCGTCGCGCTGATCCTGTTCTTCGTGAAGCCGTTCCCGGTATAACGCCGGCTCACCCATCGGCACCAGGCGCCAGCCTGGTGCCGCCTCGTCCGTTTGCACAGGTGTCGGCCTGGGAGCGCTGAACCGGCGCGTTCCGGACCTGGCCCCTGTGTTCTCTCCGTGTCTCGCCTCCGCCCCGACCGTCCGCCGGTTCGGCTTCCATCTGGCCCAAGTCCTGCAAGGCCTCTGTCGAGAGGGAGCCATGAACCAGCTGTCGAAGACCGAGTTCCTGCACACACTGGCCCGAACGCTGTCGGGTTGGACGGTGACGTCGCAAGGCATGTTGCGCGACGAGCGCGGCCGGTGCCCGGTCGTGGCGGTCGCGGAGGACATCTTCCTGGAGCCGGCGGACGGCCCGACCGCCTATCGAAGGGTGGCCGAGGCGATTGGCCTTCCGGCGGCCATCGCGGAGGAAATCGTGTTCGCGGCGGATCACGCCGAGCCGCGCCTGCCGATTCGCGACGGGCTGCTGGCGGCGTGCCGCGTCCATGAACCTGCCGTCGGAATCACCGAGGTCTACTCCGAGTGGTGGTGGGACCAGCCGATGAACGCCCGCGCGCGCTGGTCGGTGGAGGCCCCGGTCCAGGCCCCGCTGCCCTTCGACGAGAGCTTTGCGCTGGCGGCTGAGGTCGCGCCGGCGGCGTAGGGCACGCGTCCCCTCATCGTGCGCAGCGCCGCCGCAGGCGGCCGTCCGGTGCGGAGCACGAACCAGAAGGGCGGAGATGTGACGCCGCGCTGGCGGCGAGGGAACTCACGGCGCGTCATGCCGGCGTCAGTAGAGGGCGATGTCCCGAATCGCCCGCAGCACGTCGCCGCTTTGCGGCAGGATCACTTCCTCGAGGGCGGGGCAGTAGGCAACCGGCGTATCGAGCGAGGCGACCCGACGCACCGGGGCATCCAGGTGCTCGAACAGCTCGCCCGCGACGCGCGCCGCGAGTTCGGCGCCGAACCCGCACGTCAACTGGTCTTCGTGCGCAATCACCACCCGGCTCGTGCGCCTCACCAGCGCCGCGATCCCTTCCCAGTCGTACGGCACGATCGAGCGCAGGTCGAACACCGCCGCGCGGATACCTTCCTTCTCGGCCTGCTGGGCGGCGAGGAGCGATCGCTGCACCAGCGCGCCCCAGGTAATCACCACGAGGTCCTCGCCGTCCCGCACCAGTGAGCCCTTGCCCATCGGAATGGTGAAATCGGGTCCCGGGTATGTGCCCTTGTTGTAGGTCTGGCGATACAGGTGCTTGTGCTCGAGGAACAGCACCGGGTCGTCGCAGCGGATGGCCGTCCGCAGGAGGCCCGCCGCGTCGACGGCGTTCGACGGATAGACGATGCGGATGCCTGGGCAGTGGGCGAAGATGCTCTCACCCGACTGGCTGTGGTAGGGCCCGCCGCCGCGCAGGTAGCCGCCGATCGGCACGCGGACGACCATCGGGCACGAGAAGTTGTTCCCGGACCGGTAGCGCAGGACCGCCATCTCGTCGCGCAGCTGCATCATCGCAGGCCAGATGTAGTCGAAGAACTGGATCTCGACCACCGGCCTGATCCCGCGGGTCGCCATGCCGACCGCGCGGCCGACGATATTCGCCTCGGCCAGCGGCGAGTTGAAGACCCGCGTCGCGCCGTACGTTCGCTGCAGCCCGTGCGTGACCTTGAACACGCCGCCCTTGCCCGGCACTGCCGAGAGCGCCGCCTCGCGGGTGGCGTCGGCAACGTCCTCGCCGAACATGACGATGGCCGGGTTGCGCGCCATCTCGTCTCGCAGCGTCCGGTTGATCGCGGCCACCATCGTCTCCGGTTTCCCGGACGGTTCTGGAGCGGTGTCGAACGCTGGCGAGGCCGGATCGACGTCGGCCGAGAACACCCACAGTGTTGCCGTCTCTGTCGCGGGCTTGGGCGCCCCGAGCGCGCGTTCTGCGGCGTCGTTCACCTCGCGCTCGACGCCGCTCGCCACCTGCTGCAGTTCGTCGTCCGTCGCGAGGCTGTCCTCGAGCAGGCGGCGGCGCATCAAGCCGATCGGGTCGCGCGCGGCTTCGGCCTCGCGTTCGGCCGGCGTCTTGTAGAGGCGCTCGTCGTCTGACAGCGAGTGGGAGTACGGACGGACGACGTGAGCGTGCACGACGGCGGGACCACGCCGTTCGCGGGCATAGGCCACCGCCTGCTCCAGCGCCCGGGAACTTGCCTGGAAGTCGGTGCCATCCACCGAGAGCACGAGCAGGTGCGGGAAGGAACAGACGATCTTCGAGATGTCCCCGCCCGGCGTGGCCACTTCCTTCGGCACCGAGATCGCGTAGCCGTTGTCTTCGATCAGGTACAGGAGCGGCAGGCGCTTGCCGCACGCGGTGTTGAGCGACTCCCAGAACTCGCCTTCGGCGGTCGAACCTTCGCCGAGCGAAACGTAGACGACCTCGTCGCGTTGGTAGCGGGCTTCACGTCGCGGGATGTCGGGGAGACGATCGAAGAAACGCCCGGCCTCGGCACAGCCCACGGCCTGGAGGCACTGGGTGCCGGTGGGGCTGCCCTGTGACACGATGTTGAGCCGCTTGTGGCCCCAGTGCGACGGCATCTGCCGGCCGCCCGACGCGGGATCGTCCTTCGCGCCCACCGCCTCCAGCAGCATCTCGTAGGGAGTCACACCGAGGGCCAGGCAGAGCGCCCGATCCCGATAGTACGGATAGAACCAGTCGTAGCCGGCGCGAAGCGTTCGAGCTGCCGCCACCAACACGGCCTCGTGCCCGGCGCCGCTGATCTGGAAGAAGATCTGGCCTTGGTTCTTGAGCTGGATTTCCTTGTCGTCGAGCTTCCTCGACAAGACCATCCACCGATACGCCGCGAGCAGGGAGCCTCGTCCCGCGTCCGCCCGCCCCACACCGCTGACCGTCGTCGTCGATGCATCCATGCGGAGGCCCGTCAATGCGAGAAACGACACGGATCCCTGAGTATTTTGATTATAGCATCCGGGAATCTCCCCTCTGCGACCACGCCTAGCGCCCGCCTAGCGCCGCCATTGTTGAAGCACCAGCCGACCTTCCGGAACGTTCTTCTCGAGCCGGAACGGCGGAAAGGTCAGGGCCGGCTGGACGCCGCGTGACAGCACCGTGAACGAGGCTACGTGCGCTCTGGCCAGGCGCTCGGCCAACTCCTCGGCTGCAGGAGGGCTGGTCGCGAGGAATACCACGCGGTCGAAGTAGAAAGGAGCCGCCATCTGCACCAGGCTGACGTGATCGACGACGACGATCTTGTCCTTCGCGGCGGACACGGCCTCGATCGTCTTGTAGTCGCTGTGGTTCCTCGCTGCCCAGGCGGGCAGGGCCACCCCGAACTGCATCACGATCGACGTCGCCACGAGCACGATTCCGATGCCGCCGACCACGCCGTCGAGGCGCGCGACGGGGAACCGGCGCAGCCACGCAACGATCGACTGGGTCGCCGCCACGGTCAGCAGGGGCAGCATGGGAAACAGCAGACGGGGCCCGAAGGACTTTCCGCCGACCGTGTTGAGGCCGACGATGGCGAGTGCGAGGTAGCACGCGCAGGAGGTGATCGCCAGCGTCCGCGCGCGCGACGGGCGCGCAGGGCGGGGAAGAGGCACGAGCGCGAAGACCACGAAGGGACAAAGACGATACAGGCCACCGACGAATTTCGGCAGCGTCGTCAGGACGGCCACGTCGGCCACGCGCCAGACGGCGAGCCAGCCGAGCACCGCGATGAGGCCGACGGCCGATCCTGTCCACCGCCTGATGCCGATGGCCGCCAGCAGCGCGCCAATGACCAGAGCCTTGTCGAGCGGGGTGCCGAGTCCCACCAGCCATTGGTGCAGGAGCACGTCTGGCCGCTCGCCCCACGGGATGACAGGCAGCGCCGGCAGGCTGCGTACGCTGTCGGCGGGCATCCATCGCCGGAGGGGCGCCATGGCGTGGAGGAGGTGAGCCGAAACCGGTCGGTGATAGACCCAGCCGTCCAGGCCGGCAATGGCGAGGAGTGGGACGAGCGCGATCCCCGCCATGATCGCCGTCTCGCGGGCGAGCAGTCGGGGGGTGTGCGTGCCTGACAGGTAGCGCGCGATCACCAAACCCGGCGCAATCAGCAGCGACTCGTCGCGCAGCGTCGCCGCGAGGCCGAGCAGGACACCGGCCACGTAGACGGACCGCCCGCCGCCCAGGGCTGCCAGCAGCGCGCCGGTCGTCAACGCGGCCGCCAGCGCGTGCTCGTTGGGCGACGTCGCGTAGAACCACAGGATGGTGGCGAGGCCCATCACCGCCGGCACGGCGGACTCCCCGGGGCCGTCTCGCCCGAACCGCCAGGTGACCCACAGCAGCAGGGAGGCGCTCGCCAGCGCCAACAGGGTCATGCCGCCGAGGCCCCACGGAGAGAACGGCGCCTGGAGCAGGGCGCTGGCGGTCGGGAAGATGCTCTGCCAGCCGGAAGGGGTGTAGAAGACGTACGGAGAACTCAACGGGAAGAAGCGACCCTCCGGGTCGAGATACGCTCCCCGGTTCTCGATCCCGGAGTGCACGAACCGGTGGCCCAGGAGGGTGCGTGCCTGGATGTACTTGATCGTCGAGTCGACCGAGTGCGTGGCGTCCGGCTCGAGCACGACGAACGCGAGGATGGCGAACGCGACCGTGAGCAGGATGATCGACGCGACCGCGAACCGCCGGCCGCGCCGGCCCGGCATCGCGTTGACGTCCGTGACCGGCACGACGGGAGTCAGTCGATGGACCACACCACCACCCCAGGGCCTGGACGTTCGAGCGCCGGGTGCAGACGTGCGGCGGTGTTGTGGAGGAACGGCGCCACGGCGGCGCGCACGGACGCAGGAACAGCGGCCCCGTAGGGCTCGAATGTCGCGATCGGCCGGCCCTCTCGAGCGAGCGCCTCCTCGAGCGGCCGCAAGGCCGGGTTGGGGATGTTGCCCCGTTTCACGATGACGTACTTGATACCCATGATCCTCAGAGGTGCGAGCCCGGTCTCGGGGGTGATCTCTCGAGGAGAGATGTAGATCTTGTCGGCGTCTTCTCCGCCGTCGCCAAGGTAGATCAGCCTGTAGGCCGGCGAGGGATACGGAGCCAGGCCCAGCATCATCTGGAACTTCACGGATGCCCGCGCCTCCGAGCCGAGATTCGCGCGCAGGGCTTCCAGCAGTGCGTCCCGCGACTGTCTGAGGGGAGCGCTGTACGGCTGCACGAGGATTGACGTCCCTGGCGGGATGTGCGACTCGACGAATTCCTTCGCCAACGTCCGGGTGTCTTTCTGAAGGAAGAAGAGGTCCGTGTGGACGCTGAGCAGCAGCCCAGGAATCAGCGCGGCCACCGTGATCGTGGTGGCCGCGGCAGGCGCCAGCTTCCCGAACCGGTCCGCCACCCGCACCACGGCGAAAGCGGCCGCCAGGGCGAACATCGGGAGCACGACGTTGAGGTACCGCGTCATAGGCACGGTGTTGGCCACGAATGTCAGGAAGGCCACGGTGAAGCCCGCGAGCAGCAGCCCCCGGGCCCGGTCCTCGACGATGGCCCAGACGAACCCGATCACCGCGAGAATGCACACGGGCCATCCAACCGCGTCGAAGTACAACATCCGCGCGTAGCTCAGGGCGGACGTGAACGCCCCGCCGCCGCCCACGACGGCACGGTCGATATCGATCTCCCGGACGGCGACGATGTCCCGCATGGCGATCCGCGGCTCGAGGGGCAGGAACGGTGTGCCGATCAGGAATCCCGCGATTGAGGCCGCGCCCGCGAGTACCAGCAGTTTCGACGCTTCCCGCCACTTGCCGGTCCTTGCCCCGTGAATGGCGGCGACCACGACGATCGGGATGACCACCATCCCGACGTAGTAGTGCGTGGAAACCGCCAGCCCGGCGAACAGGCCCGAGAGCAGCCATGCCCGCTTCCGGGACGCCGCGGCCCGGTCGGTGACGATCAGCGCCAGCATCGCGTGTGCCAGTACCGACGAACAGCACCACCGGGACGTCGAGCTTGACGTAGTGGGCGTCACGCACCGCGACGGGTGCAATGGCGAGGAACGCGGCCGCGGCGAGTCCCTCCCGCCGGCCGTAGAGCCGCCGGCCGTACCAATAGAGCGCGAGCACCGTCGAGGTTCCACACACCGCGGTCAACGCCCGCGCGGCAACGAACAGGCGGGAAGGGTCGGTGAAGAACTCCTGCTGGAAGGCCGCCACGGAGGTGAACACACCCGCCACGCGGCCGACCAGGAAGAACAATACCTCCCACGCGAACAGCGCATAGAAGTAGAGCGACGGGTAGAGGAAATTGTGGGGGTTCGGGTCGCCCTTCGCAAACGCGAGCGCCCGGTTGAGAATCGGGGTCTCGTCGGGGTTGAACGTGGCCGGAAGCCCGTATCCGATCGCGACAAACCGGAGCGCGGCCGCCATCGCGCAGACCCCGGCGAGCGCGAGCATCCATCGGCGCATGGAACGGGTGTCGGTGGACATTCTGAGGGACCACATTATAGCCGACACGGCAGGCCCGGCCGACAGCGGGGCGGGCGGGGGCGGGCCGAGGTCTTCGGCGCCGCGCCCTGCGGTTTCGTTGTACGATCGGACGATGGCTCTTCCTGCCCGCCTGAGCCGCTGGGACGAGATCGCCCTCGAGAAGATCACCGAGATGGTGTCGCGGAAGCTCATCCCGGGTGACCGGGTCATGCTTGCACACGTCTACCTGAAGCGGGGCGCGCTCGTGCCGACGCACAAGCACGAGAGCGAGCAAATGACCTACGTGTTGCAGGGCGCCCTGCGCGCCCACGTGGGTGGCGTGGAGTTCACGGTGCGTGAAGGCGAGGTCCTCCACGTTCCGTCGGGAGTGTCCCACCAGGCGGAGGCGCTCGACGACACGCTGGAACTGGACGTGTTCAGCCCGGGGCGGGCCGATTGGACGACGGGGGCAAGCACGAATGAAGAATGAAGAATGAAGAATGAAGAGACGACGGTGTCAGTGCACGCGCCGGTCCCAGTCGTTACGGCCGCCCGTGTAGACGTCGAACTTGCTCCGAAGGCGGTTCATCCTCCACTTGACGTAGCGGTACTTGATCTCAGCCAGGGGCCGGCGTCTCCAGACTCTCAAGTACAGATAGCCGAACACGAGGCCCCCGAGATGCGCGGTGTTCGCCACACCGCCCTGGGAGCCGCTCAGTGACGTCCACAGGGCGATGCCGCCCATGATCAGCACGAAGTACCTTGCCGGTATCGGGAACAGCGCCCACACGTAGATTGGCCGGTCGGGGAAGTAGAGGGCGTAGGCGAGCAGGAGGCCGTAGATCGCGCCCGAGGCGCCCACCGTCACCGTGTTCCACAGCAGGCCGCCGAAGCCCGGCAGCAGCGCTAGCAGCAGCGTCGTCGCCGCCGCGCCCACCCCGGTCACGAAGTAGTACTTCAGGAAGAACGTTCGTCCCCACAGCCGTTCGAGTTCGACGCCGAACATCCACAGCGCCAGCATGTTGAACAGGATGTGGAACAGGCCGGCGTGCAGGAACATGTAGGTGAGCGGCTGCCACACCCACAGTCGCGTGAAGACCGCCTCGGGACGGAGGCCCAAGTACGCGACGCTCACCGGCGCCAGCCAGGATGCCACGAAGGCCACGACGTTGGTCCAGATCAGCAGCTTGACGACCGGCGTGACCGGGCCGGGTCCGAACTGATACACCAGCGTTCGTGCCGACGATGATGGATAGCGCGCCATGCAGGCCCGTCTCCGTATTCCCTGACGTTTCGACCAGACTCCGGAACGCCGATCGTACCACAGTCCCGTCGCGCGATCGTGGCAGCAACTTCCACGCCAGCCGCGCCGCGAGCGCCTGCGAGAAGAATCGCCCACCTCCGTCGAATGGCAGCGGCTACGCCGCGCGCGATGGAATGATTCGAGACAGCACCGCCTGCACGGCCTCGTCGAACTCGGCAATTCTGAGAGCGCGGGCTGACAGACCGAGCGTGGCGAGCCCAGCCCCAATTCCGCCCGCGACGCGAACGAGCTTCGCCAGCAGCGACGCGCCGGGCACCGCCGCCGCCAGTGCGTGCGCGGTGCCCCACGCCGCGGCGGCCATGATGACGGACGCAATCAGGACCTTGGCGAACGCGACGCCCACGCGTCGCCCGTCGAGACCGCCCAGCCTGCGGCGGAGCAGCCACAGCAGCGCCAGGCCGTTGAACAGCGCGGACGCGGCCGTACCGAGCGCAAGACCCCGGAATCCCAAGACTCGTATCAGCAGCAGGTTGAGCGCGAGGTTGACGACCACCGACGCGACGCTCACGACGACCGGCGTCCGGCTGTCGCGCAGCGAGTAGAACGCCGGGGCGGCCAGCTTGACGACCGAATAGCCGATGAGCCCGGGCGCATAGCAGGCGAGGGCCGCCGCGGTGCCCGCCGTGGCAGCCGGGGTGAACGACCCGTGCTCGAACAGCAGCGCCACGATGGGGGTCGCCAGCACGACGAGGCCAACGGCGGCAGGGACGTTGAGCATGAGCATCATCCGGAGGGCGCTCGACAGCGTCGCTCTCATGCCTGCCCGGTCCTCCCTGGCGGCCGCGCTCGAGAGCGACGGAATCGCGGCCGTGGCGATGGACATGCCGAACAAGCCCATGGGCAGGTACATCAGCCGGAAGGCGAAGTTCAGCCACGACGCCGCGCCCTCGCCCTGGCTCGTCGCCAGCATCGTGTTGACGAGCACGTTCACCTGGACCGCCGCCAGCGCCATGGTCCCTGGTCCCATCAGGACGAGGACCTCGCGAAGTCCACGGTCACCGAAATCGACGACGGGCCGGTAGCGGAAGCCTTCCCGCCGGAGCGAGGGCCACTGCACGACGACCTGGCCCAGACCGCCGACGAGCGTGCCGACCGCCACCGCGTAAATGGGGCGGATGCCGCTGGCGCGGAAGAGCGGGATGAGCACCGCCATCGTCGCCAGCGTGCCGATATTGAACACGGCGGGCGAGAAGGCCGGGATGAAGAATCGATGGAGCGAGTTCAACATGCCCATCAGCCCGACGGCAATCGCGATCAGCGTCAGGAACGGGAACATGACGCGCGCCAGCGACACCGCCAGCTCCAGCTTTCCCGGCACGGCCGCGTAGTCCGCGGCCGCGAAGTTCACGATCGGCCACGCGTAGACCATCCCGAGCGCCACCAGGGCGGCGGTTGCCAGCAGGAGGGCCGTAATGACCAGGTTGCCGAGGCGCCAGGCTGCCTGCTTCCCCTCGAGCGTCAGCAATCGGGTGAAGGTGGGCACGAACGCCGAACTCATCGCCCCTTCGGCGAAGAGATCTCGAAGCAGGTTCGGGATCCTGAAGGCGACCGTGTAGGCGTCCATGTCGTTGCCGGCGCCGAACACGTAGGCCAGCGACAGGTCGCGCACCAGGCCGAGCAGGCGGCTCGACATCGTGGCGAGACTGATCACCACGGCCGACCTGGCAAGCCTGGCGCCCCGCGGAACGCGAGAGCCTGCCCCCGGCGGGCCGTCCGCCGCCGTGCCGATGGAGTCCGGGCACGACGCCGGCAGCGTGGAATCGCCGTTCATCAGTCGCTCAGGGTAACACAGGGAAGAAAGGGCCCCTCGGCTCAGAAGGGGCCCCAGGAGGATGGATGAGAGAGACGAACGCTCTGCTCGTCGAGTTAGACGGAGTCGGCGCCGCGGAAGTTCGGTCAGCCGGCCAGCCGCTTCCTCACCAGTTCGTTCACCGCCTTGCCGTCCACCGACGCGCCGGCGAGCCTGCCCATGACGGCCTTCATCACCTTGCCCATGTCCTTCGGCGACGACGCCCCGGTCTCGGCCACGACCTCGGCCACGATTCGCTCGAGGTCTTCGGCGGCGATCGCAGGCGGCAGGTAGGTCTCCAGGATCGCCAGTTCCGCGGTCTCCTTGTCCACCAGGTCCTGCCGCGCGGCCTTCGAGAACTGGTCGATCGATTCCCTGCGCTGTTTCACGAGCCCGGCGACGACCTGCAGTTCCTCCGCCTCGGTCAGCGGGCGGGCACGTTCCACCTCGCGGTTGGTCAGCGCGGCCTTCAGCATCCGCAGCGCGGAGAGGCGCGCCTGGTCGCGCGCCTTCATCGCCTCGGCTATCGTCTTGCTCAGTTCTGTCGTCAGGGCCATGTCATCCTCATGGGAACGGGACGTCATTGACTGTGAGGCCGCCCGGTCACGCTCGCGCTCGACCTGCGGGAAGCAGCGAATGGTAGATCCGATAATAGCTGGCGGCAACCGCGGCCGGCCGGAACTCCCGCTCGAGCGTCTGGCGCGTGGCGTCGCGCGTCCGGCGCGGCGCGGCGAGGGCCGCGATCACCGCCTGCGCCAGCGCCTCGGCATTGTCGCCCGGCACCACCGTGACGTCATCGCCGAACAAGCCGTTGAGTTCGACGCCGCCCGGGTTGTCGGTGGAGACGACCGGCGTGCCCGAGGCCAGCGCCTCGAGCGCGACCGTCGGGCAGGCTTCCAGCCTGGACGGCAGCACGAACAGGTCGGCCGCCCTGTCGTAGACCGCGACGGTCGCGTTGTCCACGAGGCCGGCCAGCTTCACGTGCCGTTCGACGCCGCGCTCGCGCGCGGCCGCCGAGAGTTCCTCGGCCAGCGGACCCGTTCCGCAGACGACGAGCAGCGTGTCGGGATGCGCGGCCACGATGGCGGGCATCGCGTCGATCAGCACGCGCTGCCCGGCCAGCGGATGGAGACGCTTCACGTTCAGCAGCAGTCGGCCGGCGGTGATGCCCAACGAGACTTTCGCTGCCCGCCGTTGCACGCTGGTCGCCGGCTGGAACTCGTCCGCGATGGGCGGGTAGACCACGTGAAGGTTCGGACGGGCGAGCCCGAGGCCCAAGCCGTAATCCAGGAGGCCTCGGCTGTAGAAGGTCACCGCGTCGGCACGCCGATAGGCGCTGGTGAAGAGGTCCGGGCCGAATCGCTTCGGCTTGTAGTGCCAGATCTCGGTGCCGTACAGCGTGAGCACCGTCGGCTTGCCCGCCTTCGCCGCGAGTCGGGCGCAGGTACTCGGAAAGCATCCCGTTGCTGTGAACGTGCACCAGATCGGCGCTCGCAATGAGCGGTCCGGCCAGCGCGGCAATCCGCCGGGCCGCGGCGAGACTGGCCAGCTTGAACGCCCTGGCCAGCGGGCTCGCGGAGCGCGACACGGGGACGAAGGTCGCGGCGCCCGGCAGCGGCCACGGAGGGGCGTCCGACTGACGCGGAGGGTGGGCGACGAATACGGGTTCGTCACCCGCGTCCCTGGCCCACCGGCCGAGGTGGTAGGGCAGCAGCGCGTTGGCCGCCTGGTCGGGAGGCAGATGGGGCGTGACGTGGCAGATGCGCACGAGGGTCTCAGGTGCTCAGGAACCGGGCTCGGAACTCGGCGAACGTGACGGGGGTCGCGCCGAGTTCGGACACGGCAAAGACGAGGAACCGCTCGAGGCGCTCGAGGAACGCGTCGAGCTCGGCCTGGGTGCGGTTGTACGGGCTGCCGCCGACCATGGCCTCGCTCGAGTGGAAGATCACGCTGAGCAGCGGGACGCCCTCGTCAGCGAGGCGGCGAGCGAGCTGCTTCATCTCGTCGAGCGAACAGTAGGACGGGCGGAGCCACAGCGTGCGGGCCAGTCCCAGCTTCCGCAGGATCCGCTTGGTCGTGTAATTCCACGGCGCTCTGGCATAGCGGTGCTGCAGCCACGCCGGATAGCGCCGATGGAGGGCCGCCGAGACCGGCAGCTCCAGCACCTGGCTGGTTCCCGGTGTCACGGCGCTGTCGTACGCGAGAAAGTAGGGCCGCAGCGACGCCTCGACGAAATCCGGGCCGCCCTTGTGCGTTTCGTAGAACAGCGGCGCGACGCTCGACTCCACCAGGTAGCCCTGCCGCTCGAGCGCCGAGACGTGCGTCGGGGAGAAGCCGAAGCGCCCCGAGCGATACGAGACCGGCCGCGCGCCGACCGCGCGGTCGATGGCGTCGGTCAGCGCGGCCAACTGGCGGACGAACCGCTCGTGCGGCAGCGCGAGCGCGTAGAGGTGCCGCGCGACGTCGTCGTCTTCGACCGGAGGGGTCTCCCAGGCGTGATGGTGCGCGCCGATCTCGCAGCCGCCGCCCTCGCGCAGCGCCCGCAGCGTGTCGGCCGAACGCGCGTCGGCGGCCACCGGGTGAGTCACCAGGTAGGTCGGCCTCGCCTTGCAGCGCGAGAACAGGGCGTGAAGTGCCGGCAGCGCGTGGATGTTCTCGAAGGTCTGGTTCGCGCGGGCGGCGGGATCCCACTGGTTGTCGCCCTCGGTGTCGATCCCGGCGAGGAGATACAGCATCTACCGATCCTGATCGGAGTCGCCGAGGGTGAAATGCCAGTCGTCGGTGTGATCGTAGAAGCCGGCGGGCACGGGCGCGGCGTTGACCTTGATCGTGAACTGCAGCGTCGACTTCACCGTGAAGTAGCCGGACGCACGCAGCAGCTTGCGGAACCCCGCGTGCGTCGCGAACACGCGGACCTTGTCCGAATTGGCGGCGCGCGCCTCGCGGTCCACCCAGCGGAGCAGCGTCTCGAACCCGTCGCCGTCGGGGGGATTGACGAGGAAGTCCACGAGGATGGTCACGCGCCCGCGAGGTTCCTGCACGTGACGGTAGACCGCGTAGCCGCCGACCGTCTCGTCCCGCTTGAGCGCGACGATCGAGTAGCGGACGTGCGGCGGCTCGACGTACTTCCAGTTCAAGTACGACGCATCCCGCCTGACCGCCAACCCGAACGACGGCGCCACGCGCTCCCACAACTCGGTGAACCGGGCGTCGAAATGGCGGATCGGTTCGATCTGCGCGCGCAACGGCTTCGAACGCGAGATCAGGCGAATGTACGGATACGTCAGCGCCGAGACCAGCCGGTTGATCGACATCGGCCAGTTCGGGCGCCGGAGCGCGCGCCGGGTGAGCGGCTTCACGAGGCACGGAACCGGACCGACCTCGGGCCACTTCATCTTCCGGAACAGCCGGTGCGACGAGGGCGAGAGGCCGAGCCCGAGCGACGCGCCGACGTTGCGGTCCCAGGTGCGGAACAGCACCTCGCCGACGCCCTGCCGCTGGCGTTCGGGCGCGACCATGACGTCCATGCCCCACGACCCCGCGATCTCCTGCCCCTCGAGCGAGAGGCGCACGGGCATGGTGGCGTACTGGCCGATGACCGTCGGGCCCTCGCGCGCGAGCCAGATCTGCGGCCCGCCGGGCGGGTTGTTCGGGTTCTGGAGGTACTGCCAGTGCCAGCGCAGTTGCGAGGCGTTGGCGGCGTCGTGGCCGAACACGCGCCGGTAGAGGGCGTCGACGGCCCGTCGGTCCTCGAGGCGAAAACGATCGATGTCGGCCATGATGCTACCGCGCCGGTTCCCACCCTGACGTATCGGCCCGAAGCACGTACTCCACCGCCCCGACCACGACGTCCTGAGTGAGCGGGCTGTCGCGCAGCCAGCGGGCCAGCGGCGCGGGCAGCCGCCGAAAGGTCCGCGTCTGGTGGAGGTTCTCGCGCAGGATCTCGAACCCCGCGTCGAGGATCAGCGTCCGCATGCGGCGGATCCGCACCTTCTCGAGCAGGTCGTCCTGCTTGATCGTGCCCGCTTTCGCCGCCTTGATGAACGTGTTCTCGTCCTCCGGTTCGCGCAGCAGCCAGGCGGCGTGACGGGCGAGCGTCCTGAACGTGGCGAACGCCGCCCGCCGGCCGACCAGCAGGTGCAGCGGCACCGGGACCCTCAGCCGCGGCAGGTGCGCGCCGGCGAACGACAGGTAGGGCGACGTCGACAGATACACGCGGCCGCCCGGTGCCAGCACCCGCCGGCACTCGCGAAGGTAGCGGCCGGCGTCGGCGACGTGCTCGATGACCGCGTGCGACAGCACGAGGTCGAACGAGGCGCTGCGGAACGGGAGCCACATGCCGTTGGCCACCAGGAACGTCACGTTCCGCACGCCGCGTTCCGTGGCCAGGCGAGTGCCCGCGTTCCTGAACCGCGGCGTCAGGTCGATCGCCGTGAGCGCGCGCGCCTCCTCGGCGAACGACACCGGCATCCCGCCGCCGCCGCATCCCGCGTCCAGGATGCGGCCGCCCATCGACACCCCCGCCCGTTCGAGATACGCGATGACTTTCGCGCTGCGATAGTACTCGAACAGGGCGTAGTCGTACTCCGACCGGAACCGGAGGTCGGAGTGGCGCTTGATGGCGAGGTCGTCGATCTGTCGCAAGAGAAGTCTCTGGCTCGAAAACAGTTATTGTAGCGCACCGCGGTCCGGGTACTTGTCAATCAGGACCGCCCGATCGTGCCCGCCGGCGGTTTCGGCCACGTCGAACTCGTGGATGATCTTCCACCCGGGGCAGGAGGCGAGGATCTCGGCGATCAGCCCGCGCTGGCTCTCGTACCCGAGCTTCGGCTGGCTGTAGGTGAGCAGGTAGCGGGCGTCGGTCCGGGTCGCGCGGTCGTCGTAATTCCCGAAACCGCGGCCGACGAAGATCGGCGTGATCCGGCTCTCCAGGTCCAGGCCGTTCGCCAGCTTGCCCTGCACGAGTGTGCCGGGCGGCAGCCACCGGCCCACCGCCACCATCGCCGCGTAGTTCTTGTACGTCCGGATGGCCGCCCACTGGCCGTACTGCCACAGGTCGAGGCTCATCACGGCGCCGACGATGACGAGGCTGGCGGCCGCCCCCCACCGCACTCGCGCGAGCGCGCGTGGAACCCTGGGCCAGGCCAGGTAGACGAAGAGGCTCAGGCCAAGCGCTGCGACAGCCGACCACCGAACGGCGGAGCGAAAGACGTTGTCGTGCAGGTCCTCGAGAAACAGCACGCGCAGCACGGAGCCGACGAGCAGGTAGGCGCATGCCAGCACCACGGGCGCCGCCAGCAAGGCCCGTCGCAAATCGAGCCGCTCGACCCGTTCATCCAGCAGGCGGCGGTCGCGTGCGGCGGCCACCGCTGCCAGTGCCACGAGCGCGGGGACCAGGAAGACCAGGCGCCGCTCGTTGCCAACATCGTGCAGGACGAGTTCCGTCATTCCGAGCAGCACCCACCACGCGAGAAGGCGTTCGGCCGGCGACACGCGCCGCCACCGGAAGAACACGCCGAGCCCGCTGCTCACGGCGAGGGCCGCAACCACCCACATGCGCGTGAAGAAGTCGTGGATGACGGGCAGCCAGCTGAGCCGGTCGACGAACGCCTTCACGCTGTAGGACGGCTTGCGCACCACCGACATCTGCCAGTTGTAGAACCGGTAGTCTTGCCAGTTCGGCAGCACGAACACGGCAAGGCCGACCAGCCCGGCCCCGGCCAGGCCGGCCAAGGTGTGCCACGCGCCGGCGACCTGCCTGTCGCCGCGGAGTGCGAGACCCGGCGCCCCGTCGCGCGCGCCGCCCCGTCGCCCGCCGGCCAGCACGATCGTCAGGAGGGCATCGCCGGCCAGCGCCGGCAGGAAGAACACCGCCGAGGCCTTCGCGAAATACGCGGCAATCGCGGCGGCGCCCGCCGCCAGGCCCCAGCGCGGCGACTCCTCGGCGCGCGCGTAGCAGTACCACGCCGCCACGACCAGCGACACCATCGTCGCTTCCATCAGCGCCGCGCGGTCGTACATGAGCGCGACGAAGTTCGTCGCCAGCAGGGCGGCGGCCGCAAGCCCCGCGCGGCGCCCGGCGATCCGCGCGACGCCAAGGCCCAGGCACAACACCGAAAGCAGGCCCATCGACTCGGACACGAGCCGCGCCTGCCAGAGGCCGACCCCGAACGCGCGGAAGCTGAGATACTCGAGCCCCGTCAGCACCGGGGTGATGTACATCGGATTCCACCGGTCGCCGGGTGCCTGCCACGCGCCGGTGATCGCCCGGTTCCTGGCGTTGTGCGCCCAGGCTCCCTCGTCGTGCCAGACCACTCCCACGGGCGAATACGACGGCGGGTCGGCGAGAGGAAAGAGCGTGCGGAGCGCGACGGCGAGCAGGAGGATCGCGGCGAGCGCGACCACGAAGCGCCAGGTGGACATGGCGGGCGCCGCACCGGCGCCGTTCGCAGGGCCGGTCCTCACGAGAGGCCCTCTCCGTGCCGCGGCCGCGACCAGTCAGTCATACGGATGGGTGTGTCTTCACGGACGGTGGGTGGCGCCGAAAACGCTGGAGCGTGCCGCCCGAATCGGGCCACAATGCGGCAAAGTGTACCATAGCGCGGCCACCATGACCGACCGTTGCGACCTCTCCATCATCGTACCCACCTACAACGAACGCCAGCGGCTCGAGCAACTTGTCGCCTCCGTGTCCGCGGTGTTCGACGCACACGACATCGCGGGCGAGCTGGTCGTGGTGGACGACAACTCGCCCGACGGCACGGGAGAGATTGCCGACCGGCTGACCGCGTGCCACCCGGTCCAGGTCGTGCACCGCGCGGGAAAGCAGGGCCTGGGCAGCGCCGTGATTGCCGGGTTCGCCCGGGCGCGAGGCTCCGTGCTCGGCGTCATGGACGCCGACCTGAGCCACCCGCCATCGGTGCTTCCCGGCCTGCTGGCCGCGCTCCGCGCCCTGGAGGTCGATGTCGTCGTCGGCAGCCGGTACGTCCCGGGCGGCGCCTCGCAGAACTGGCCGTTCTTCAGGCGCGCGATGTCGCGGTTCGCCTGCGTGCTGGCGTGGCCGCTCACGCCGGTCCGCGACGCCACCTCCGGGCTGTTCGTCGTCAGGCGGAGTGCGATCGAGGGCGTGCGAATCTCGGCGGCGGGATTCAAGATCTGCCTCGAGCTGCTGATGCGCAGCCGGATCGCGTCGGTGGCGGAGATCCCGTACGTCTTCGCGGACCGGGCCGCTGGCGAGAGCAAGATGACGCTGCGCGAGGCGCTCGGGTACTTCGTGCAGCTTCGCGACCTCTACGCCCTGAAGCTCTTCAAGGGCGGCAAAGGGCGGGCGCGCTACCGGCGGCTGTCGGCGGCAGAAGTCGCGACGCTCGTCGAGCTCGGCCTCGGGAGGCAGGCGTAGGGGCCGGCGCGACACGCGGGCACCGGCCCGAGTGCCGGGCGCTACGCGGAACGACTCGGAACCACCTTCGACGGCGGCGCCGCCGGCTTCTCCCGGGCGCCGAGCAGCATCCGCGTGACAATCTTCCAGATCAGTCCCTGGCTGGTGAGCAGCATCCGCGCGATGTCGCCGAGATGCCGGACCACGTAGCGCGGGCGGAGGAAGAACCGGCGCCGTGCCCGGCTCAGCGCGTCCATCACCACCTGCTCGTTCAGGCCGTTGCCCTGGAGCACGTAGAAGGCGTACTCCATCTTCGTCCAGTCCTCGGTCGTGAGCATGCCGTCGCGTTTGGCCTTGGCGAACAGCTCGGTGCCGGGGTAGGGCACGGCCGGGTAGAAGTTGGCGAAGTCGGCGTCGAGCTCGATCGCGTACCTCGTCGTCTGTTCCATCGACTCGGGCGTCTCGCCCGGGTACCCGTAGATGAAGAACGCGAACGAGTTGATCCCCGCCTGCCGGAGGTTGCGGAACGCCAGCTGGATCTTCTGCCGCTCCAGCCGCTTCATCATGTCCTTCCGGACGGCATCCGATTCGGACTCGATCCCCATCGACAGCATCCAGCAGCCCGACCGGCGGAGGCGCTTCACGAACTCGAGGTCGACCAGATTGTCGGCTCTTGCGTTGGCGAACCAGCGGATGCCGAGGTCGCGCGCGATCAGCTCCTCGCAGAACTGGCTGAACGTCTTCGCGTTGAGCGTGACCGTGTCGCCCCAGAGATAGAAGTACTGGATGCCGTACTGCTCCTTGGCGCGCGCGATCTCGTCCACCAGCACCGATGCCGGCCGCTCGCGGAACTTGTGGCCGTGGTGGAGCGGCACGACGCAGAAGTCGCACGAGTACGGGCAGCCGCGGCTCGTTTCGATGAGGACGTAGGGCTGGTTCACCAGCGGCAGGCGGTAGTGCTGCAGCCGGAGCAGGTCCCACGCCGGGGAGGGCATCTCCGCGAAGCCGGCAAACACGCCGCGGCCGGTGTTCGGGATCACCGTTGCCCCCTGGCGGAGAATCACGCCGGGGATGCCGGCGGCGGCGTCGATCGACTCGAGAAGCGCGATCGACACCACGGCGTCCTCGGGTTCGCCCGCGATCATCGCATCGACGTCGGGCGCGTGCGCCATCGCCTCGACCGGCGCCGCCGAGGCGTGGGGGCCGAAGCAGACGAGCGGGGCGCCGAAGCGCCGCTTCAGCTTCAGCATCTCGCCGGCGTCGAATTCGAGCGTCGGGGTGGTGCTGCAGAAGACGATCAGGGTGGGCGTGAACCCCTCGCCCTCGAGGCGGCCGACGACCGATTCGGTGGACAACCGCTCGGCGGTCTGATCGATCACCCGGAAGTCGATCCCGCGCTGCCGGAACAGCGACGCGATCACGACGAGGGAGTACGGCGGCTTCGTGGTGCCGAGCACCTCGTCGCGTTCCTGGCAGCGTCCCTGCCGGGTGAAGGCCACGCCGTTCACGAGCGGCGGGTTGATGAGCAGCGTCGATCGACCAATCATGTCAGCGTCCCACCGGCGTGAGCGTCAGCATCTTCTTTCCCTGGAGGGCGGCGGCCGCCACCGGCACCGGTTCGGGCGACAGTTCCACCTTGCAGCAGCGCCTGCACACCGGGAACAACTCGCGCTCCAGGAGCTTCTGCCGCAGCGCCACGTACCGGGGGGTGTTCCACACGTCCTCGAGCGTCGACTCGGTGAGGTCGCCCACCTCGATCCGGATGAAGGGACAGAAGTAGACCTTGCCGCTGAACCCGACGCGCGCGTGCAGGAACGGGTACAGGCAGCGGCCGCGCAGCGGCGTGCCCGGCGTGTAGTATCCCTCGATCAACTGCTGGTGCACCTTCGGCCGGTAGTCGAACCGGATGCGCCGCGCGCGGCACAGCGCCTCGAGCGCGGCCACCTTTGCCGACACGGCCGCGGGGGCGAGCCCCGGGTCGGGCGTCACGTAGGTCGCGACGAGACGCCGGTCCGTCTCCCCCAGAATCTTCAGCGTCTGGTCCACTTCTTCCCGCGTCGCGTACATCAGGTGGTTGAGGCCGATCGCGTCGACGCCCAGTTCCCCGGCCACCGACACCATCTGCTCCAGCGCGTCGAGGCTCTCGCGGGTGACCGTCGTGTTGATGCTGACCTTCAACGGCGCGCCCTTCTCCCTGGCGGCCGCTTGCAGTCGCCTCAGCCCCGCCGCCGTCCTCTCGAACGTTCCCTTCACCCCGCGCGCCGCGTCGTGCAGTTCGCCCGGGCCGTCAATCGACACGCTGACGTGCCTGACGAACCCGGCGAGCGCCAGGTCGGCGAGCGCGTCCGCCCGCGACTCGGTGATCGCGGTGCCGTTGGTCGTCAGGTACCCGCACGCGTATCCCTTCTGGCGGAAGAGCTCGAGTACCTGTTCGACGTCCTTGCGGACGAACACCTCGCCGCCGGTCAGGCTGACGCTCAGGCCCCGCTTCTCGGGGAAGGCCTTGCGCAACGCTTCGACGGTCAGTTCCTGCCGCCACTCGCCTTCCAGGTTCAGCAGGTCACCGACGTAGCAGAACCCGCACTTGAGGTTGCACCGCATCGTCGCTTCGTACACGACGCCGGCCGGAACGCGGTCGGCGATGCCGGTCTGTTCGCGGACGAAGCGCTCGATGCTCCTGTCGGTACTCGCGGTGCCGCCAGCGGGCGTGGATGTGCTGGGCCAGCCGCAGGCGGCGCAGGGGTGCGACGACGAGTTCGCGCAGGCGGCCAGGAATCATGCTGAATGCAAGGAAACCGCTGACTTGGCTGTGGTTGGCCGCGACCATTGTACCGCGTCAGCGGTCCTGCTCAAACACGGCGGCGTTCGGATCGTCCTCGGCCCCGACTTGGGCGATTGGCGCCGCGGTCCCGCTCGCCACCGGAACGCGAGCTGGCTTCCGCCTCCGGGCGGCCCACATTTGGCCCACGAGCGTCTCGATGCGGGCGAGTTCCTGCCGCCGAAAGAAACCGGTGACGCCGAGCGTCGCCGGGTAGACCAGGAGCACCACCGCTCCGCGGGCGAACAGGCCGGCCACCGCCACGCGCATCTGCGGGACGAGCAGGACCGCCGCCAGGTAGGCCGCGATGCCGGCCGCGAGGACGCGCGCGATGCGGCCGTACTCGTAGCGGATTGGGTAGAACCGCTGCGACAGGACGAAGGCGACGCCGGCCAGCACCGCGTAGGAAATCACGTTCGCCCAGGCCGGCCCCAGGATGCCGAGCCGCGGAATCAGGACGATGTTCGCCAGGATGTTGGCCGCAGCCGCGACCCCCGCGGCGACCGGGTAGTACTCGGTGTGTTTCGTGATGTTCATCCCGATCGACGTCAGCAGGTACCAGCCCTGCAGCGTCACCGCAATCGTAATCGGCGGGATCACCGACCACGCCGCGTGGTACTTCGACTGGGTCATCAGCCCCACGAGGTCGCGGGCGACCGCCGACAGTCCGGCCGACAGCAGCACCAGGACCGCCAGGCCGTAGGTGGCAATCGTCGCAAACGTGCGCGGCGCTCCCTTCTCCTTCATCGTCTGGAAGTAGAAGGGCGCCCAGGCGTACTCGAACGCGCTGAGGAAGAACTTCAGCGCCAGGCCGATTCCCGATCCGACCTGGTAGAGGCCGATCGCCGCCTGGATCTCCCTGCCGGTTCCCGGGAGCAGCGAGCGCAGCAGGAACGAGTCGGTGGCCGGACCGACGACCTGCTGCGCGATCCCGTGCGGCACGCGGGGGAGGCCGAACCGGAGCACTTCGCCGAGCGTCTTGCGCGAGAACACCGGGCGGATCAACGGCGCGAACCACGGCAGCAGGACCACGGCGAACACGGACGTGATCGCGAGCTCGGAGACCACCAGTCCCATCACGCCGAAGTGGAAGACGATGACGAGCAGCACGCGGGTGGCGACGGTCGTCGCGGAGCGGACGAACGTCAGCGTCGAGAAGAGCCGCGGCTGGTTCCGGATCCGGAAGACGTGGAACGGCAGGAAGAAGAAGCCGCCGATGAACGTGCTGAGGATCATCAGCTGCAGCGGCAGCGTCTGCCCGGGGACCTTGAAGTACCACGCGGAGTAGAACGGCGCGGCGACGAGCGCGATCAACAGGATGAGTCCGTTCGCGGCCAGGAGGAAGAACAGGATGGTGCTCGCCAGCCGCTGCCGTGCCGCGTCGTCGTCGCAGTCGTAGAAGAACCGCATGAACGACGCGTCCACACCCCAGCGGAAGACGATCTTCGCCACGAGGCTGGCCGTGGTCAGCATGCCCCAGATGCCGTAGTCGAACGGGACCAGGTACCGCGTGAACAGCGGCATCAGGAGGAACGAGACGATGTGCGTGGCGACATCGCCCATCCCGTAGACGGCCAGGTTCAGGGACAGCGTTTTGATTTTCTGGAACACGTCAGGCCCGCCCGGCCTTGCGCAGGCGCACGAGGTTCAGCAGGCACCAGCCGGGGACGGGGACGAGCCGCGTCAGCCAGCGGTGCAGCGGAACGAGCGACGCCGGGTGACGCCGTATCAGGCGCGTGACCAGGGGCAGCGTCGGGAAGATGCCGCGGCGTTCGGCCACGTCGAACCCCGCCTGGCGGAACAACCGGAGGTACTCGGCGATCGGGCGATCGCCGGGGTGCTTCAGCTCGCTCGCCGTCCTGATCAGCTGTCCCTTCAAGAGAAAGTGGACGCGCGACTGCAGATGGGCGAGGTTCGGAACCGAGACGAGCGCCTCGCCGTCCGGCTGCAGCACGCGGTGGATTTCCGCCAGCGCCGCGGGCTGGGCCTCGAACGGCAGGTGCTCGAGCACGTCGAGGCAGAGCACGCGCGCGAACGCTCCCGCGTCGAACGGCAGATCGAGCACGCTGCCCTGCACCACGCGGTCGGACGCGTAGTTCTCGTCCACGCCCTGGATCGACAACCGCCCGGCGTACTCCCGGACGAATACGCCCTCGCCGCAGCCCGCGTCCAGCACGCGGGCCCCGGCCGGCAGTGCGTCGAGGTACGCGCGAACCCGTTCGACCTTGGCCAGGTAGGTCGGGTAGTAGTCCCAGGTGGGATCCGGAGTGGCGTGATAGTCCCCGCGCGCGGCGTATTCCCCGGTCCGTCGGGGTGCGGTCACGTGCTACCCCTTCTCGCCCGACTTCTTGATCGGCACGGTCGGCGTCATGGCGCCCGGCGTCGCTGCCCCCGGCGTCGTGGCGCCGGGGGTCGTCGCCGGCGCCGGCGTGGCCGGATTCTGGACCGTACTCGGCAAGGCGTAGGGGTTGGCGTAGGTTCCAGAGTCGCTGGGCTGCACGACGAAGGGCGGTCTGGCGTTCGAGTACGGAGTCGTCTGCAACGGCACCGGCGCGGTCGTCATGCCCGGCACCGACGTGCCCGTGGCCCCGGGGGCCTGAGGCGTCGAGTACGTCGGGATCTGCGTCGCCGGCGTCTGCATCCCTGGCTGCTGCGTCTGCATGGTGCCGTAGCCGGGCTGCGACTGGGACGGTGCGAAGTACTGGCCGGGCGACTGTCCCACCCTGCCCGGACCCTGCACGCCCGTCGGGAAGAACTGCCGCTGGTTCGTTCCAGGTGCCGGCCTCGGTTGGCCGGCGGCACCGTCGTCGGGCCGACCGGCCGGCTGGACGGGCCGGCCCCGCGTCGGTGCCGGGGACGCCGGGGACGCTCCGCCAGGCGTGACGACCGGCAGCACGGGCGCCGCGCCCGGCATCAGCAGGATTCGATCGTACCGCGAGAGCGCGATGTCGCCGGCTGCCCGGCGTGGCGCTGCGACGTAGCCGGCCGTGCCACGGAGCAGCGTCTCGAGCGCTTGCGGCTCTGGGACATCCATGAGTTGAATCGTGACGGGGCTGCCCGCAAGGCGTTCGAGGTTCGTGATGCGGACCTGGCCCAGTTTCGCCCATTCCGTCAGGATTTGGCGGGGCGACGCGTCCGCGGCGACGATGGTGACCCGGCCGTTCGAGAACGACACCCTGACATCGCCCGACCAGGCGGGCACCGCCGCACCAACCAGCATGGCGGCCAGCGCCCATCGAGCAGCTCGTTTCACGGCACACCTCTCCAACCGTCGGCGTGGCACGCCGACTCGACCCTAGTATACGCTCCTGCTCGCGGCTCGGGAGGTGTGGAGTATACTTGCCGCTTACCCATCATGCCTACGCGTCTTCGACTGCTAGTTCCTGTGATTTGCGTGTTCGGCGGAGTCTTGACCGGACCCCTCGCCACAGCCCAGGTTCGTCCGTCCGCAGCCAAATCCGCGTCACGACCTTCCGCCGCGGTGGCCTCGGAGGAAGCCGCGGACCTGGCCGCAGGCTGGGCACTGTTGGAGAAGGGGGATGCCGGGCAGGCGTCGGCGGCGGCAGCGCGGCTGCTCCAACGCCATCCGCGCAGCGGAGCCGGGCTGATGCTCGCGGTCGAGGCAGACATCGCCCGCTCGGGCGGCCTGGCGGCGCTCGATCGCTACGAGCGTTGGCTGGGCGCCAGGACGTTCGAGGAACCGGCCGTCCTGCGCCGCGTCGCGAGGGCCTTCCTGTTCGATGCGCTCGGGCAGACGCAGTCTCCGCCCGCCCGCGCCGAAGCATGGAAGAGCCTCGTCGATGACGGCGAGTCGCTGCCGCCTCTCTTCGGGTCGTCACCGGGTCCCGCCGACCTGCGGGCGGCGGCCGCGGCGGGCAGCGAGCCGGCCGTGCGCCAGCTGCTGCAATCGCTGCCCACCGACGCGGCCGGCCGCGTCCGGGCGCTCGACGCGGTGGGTGCGAGCGGGGTCAAGGTGGCAGCCGAGCCGATCCTGCCGCTGCTGCAAGACCCCCGCTCCGAGGTGCGGGCGGCGGCAGCCGACGCGCTGGGAAAGGTGGGAGGCCGCGAAGCCGTGCCGGCACTGAAGCCCCTGCTCGCCGACCCCAGCCTGTTCGTCAAAGCAAAGGCGGCGTCCGCCTTGTTGCGGATGGGCGACTCCGAGGGGCTGCCAGTTCTCGATGCGATGGCCGCCGACGACAACCCCACGATCAGGTTGTCGGCTGCTGTCGGACTGGCCGGCGGCAGCCCGGATGCCAGGTGGATGTCTCTCGTTCGCGAGCTCGCGGGCAACCCATCGCCCGAGATTCGGGTGGTGGCGGCCGGTCTGCTGGCGCCCCACGACCCGGAGTTCGCGCGGAACGTCCTGGACGGCCTGGCGAACGACGCCAATCCGGCCATTCGCGAATTGGCGTCGATGACCTACGGCGACGTCGTGACCACATTCGACCTCTCAACACTCCGCCGACTGTTGAGGCAACCGCTGCCGCTCACGACGGTGCGTGCCGCGGCCCGGATCCTCATCGTCCTTCGCTGATTCGATGCGTCCTCGAATCGGCCCGGCCTTCACCCGGTGGTCCTGGTGGGCGGTCTGGGCGGCGCTCGGCCTCCTCTCGCTGGCGATCATCGCGCCGGCGTACCTGAATCACGACGACGCCTGGTATCTCTACATGGGCCGGCGGGCGCTGGATGGCGGCACATTGTACCGGGACGTCATCGACACCAACCCGCCTCTCATCATCTACCTGATGCTGCCCGCCGTCTGGGTGGCGGGACACCTCGGCCTCGGCGTCGCTGCGGTGTTCAAGGCCTACGTGTACGTGGCGTGCATCGCCTCGCTCCTGGTTTCCTGGCGGCTGCTGTCGTTCATCGACGGCGTGTCGGCGGCGGGGCGAAGGCTGATCATGACCGTCTTCGTGTTCGCGATGCTGCCGATGGCCCGGGTCATCGAGTTCGGGCAGCGCGAGCACTTCATGGCGATGCTCACGATGCCGTACGTGCTGGCGGCCATCGGGCGGGCGAATCGACAGCCGCTACCCCGGCCGTTCGCGTGGCTGATCGGCGCCTGTGCGGGGCTGGGATTTGCGATCAAGCCGCACTCGCTGCTGGCGTGGCTCTCGGTCGAACTGTGGCTCGCGCTGGGCGGGCGGCAGCGCCGATCCTGGCGGCGCCCCGAGGCGCTCGGCTGCGTCGCGGCGATGGCGGCGTACGGGCTCGCGGTCTTGGTGTTCGTCCCGCAGTACCTGCCGTTGGCCGACAAGGTGCGGCAGGTGTACGGCGGCATGAATGCGTCGGGGACCTTCCTGTTCCAGCTCGTGGACATCCGCTTCTGGATTGTCGGCCTGGTGCTGATGGCGCTGCTGCGCTTCCCCGCCACCGCCCGGACGGCCCCGTGGGTGCTCTTCGCGGCGTGGACCGGCTTCCTGCTGTCGGCCGTCGCGCAGCTGAAGGGATGGAACTACCACCTCTACCCGGCCCGGGTGGTCTGCCTGCTGTTCTTCGTCACGACGATTACCGTGTTCCTGCAGTCCGTCCCGGCGATGGGCGCCATGGTCCGTGGCGGGTTGCGTGGCTTTGGCGGGGGTGTGATAGTCGCGCTCCTCGCCTGGGGCGGCCGCTACGTCATCGAGTCGCGCGTCGCCGCCGACGCGGACCTCGTCGGGCAGTTGATTGCCATCTCCCGGGCGGAGGCGCCTGGCGGACCGATAGCGGTCCTCAGCATGCGTGCCGTCATCTACCCCGCGTTCCCGGCGGTGATCTACAGCGGCGCGCAGTGGTCGCTGCGACACAACTCGCTCTGGTTCCTGCCCGGGCTCTACGAGGCGGCGCTGCGGGAACCCGGTCCCGATGTGCGGTTCAGGAGCCCCGAACAGATGTCGCCGCTCGAACGGGGCTTCTTCGAAGAGATCCTGGCGGACCTCTGTGCCAAACCTCCAAGCCTGCTGTTGATTGAGCCGGCGCCGCCACGGGCACCGACGGGACGGCGAAGCCTGGACCTTGCCGCCTACTATGGGCAGGATCCCCGGTACCGGCGACTGTCGGCCTCGTACGACCGCTCGACCGCGCTCGGACCGTTCGTGGTTCTCAGGCGCGTCAAGCCGCCGTCCTGCCAGGCACCGCCGCAGGCCGGTCCGGCATCCGGCGGTGTGCTAGAATCACGCTCCCAAACGGGGCCACGATGACCGCACCACCCACCACATCACGGCCGCAGACGGCGCTCAGAAGGTTCCTGCCGGTCCTGTTCGTCAACATCCTGATCCTGCTGGCGATCGAAGGGCTGGCGAGCACGATCAGCGTGGTTCGCATCGGGATCGAACGGCTGCGCCCGCTCGGCGAGCGCGTGCACACCCGCTACGATCCAGACCTCGGGTGGGTGAACCTGCCCAACGTGTCGATTGCCGATCTCTACGGTCCCGGCGGTTCCTTCCATACCAACGCTCAGGGGTTCCGGAATCGGGGGCCGGTCGCGGAGGCCGTCCCGCCGGGCCGTCTTCGGGTCGTCTGTTCGGGCGATTCGTTCACCCTCGGTTATGGCGTGGGCGACGAGCAGGCGTGGTGCAACCACCTGGCGAGCCTCGATTCGAGAATCGAGCCCGTGAACATGGGCCAGGGCGGTTACGGCATCGACCAGGCCTACCTGTGGTACAGGCGGGACGGGTTGAAGATCCGCCACGACATCCAGGTGTTCGCCTTCATCACGGTGGATTTCGGACGGATGCGGGATGCGGCATTCCTGGGCTACCCGAAGCCCGTGCTGGCCATCGACGGAGGGCGTCTCGTCGTCCGAAACGTTCCGGTGCCCCAACGTGCCGAGTGGCTCGTCAAAGGGCGCGAGCTCGTGCGGACGGCCGCGAGCTTCCGGACGGTGCAGCTGCTCCAATCGTTGTTGACGAAGCCGGCCCCACCGGCTGCCGCCGGCACCGCGTCGGGTGGGGATGAGAACGATCCGCTGCGGCCGGTGGTTGCCGGCGTCTTCCGGGCGCTCCGCGACGTGCACCGGGAGCGCGGCAGTATCCTCGCGCTGGTCTACCTGCCGATGCAGCCCGATTACGCGGGTCAACAATCCGACGGCTGGCGCCGATTCGTGCGCGAGGAAGCGGAACGCGACGAGGTCGCCTTCATCGACCTGGTTGACGACTTGCGGACGATTCCGGCGAACGAGGTCGACCGCTACTTCATCCAGAGCGGCGAGCCGGCGTTCGGGCGTGGCGCGGGGCACTACTCGGTGCGGGGCAACGAGTTCATCGCGCGCGCGCTGTATCACAAGCTGGGGGCGATCGAAGGGGTCGCCGGTCGCCTCGAGCGCGCCGGGGGGGCGTCGGGCGCGCCTGGCGGCGCTGCCGTCCGCTGAGTCACCGATGACCATTCCCCGACCCGGCGTCGAGCGCGCCGCCGTGCTGGCGACGCTCGCGCTCGTGGCTGTCAATCTCGCCACGACCGCTCGCTGGGCCCTCGTGCCAGGTGCCCTTCGGGGCTGGCGGTGGCCCTACCTGGCCGCCGCGCTCCTCGTGTCGGCGCTGCTGGCAATGCGACCGGCCCGGCCCGGCTGGGTGGTTTCGCGCTGGCTGTCGGGAACGATCGCCGGCGTGGGCGCATGCGTCCTGGCGGCCTGCCTGTTCGTCGCGTGGTTCCCTCCATCGACGTGGTCCTCGATCCCGTTTCTCGACGATTGGCCGCCACGGTTCTCGAGCACGGTGGAAGGCGTTCGTCTGCTGCTGGGCGGCTCGTTTGCCGGATGGCAGTGGAACCTCCTTGGCGGCTACTCCACGGCCACGGACATCACGCAGAGCCTCACGCTGCTCGGCGCCGTTCCGATGGTGCTGCTCGGCCACGAAGTCGGGTTCCACCTGCTCCACATCGCGCTGTTCTGCGCGGTGCCGCTCCTGGCGTTCCTCGACCTCCGCGAGGCGGGGGCGAAGCGCGCGGCGCCGATCGCGGCCGGCTTCGTCGCCCTCGCCATCGCTGGTCAAGGCTGGACCTTGATACGGAGCGGCGACACCAACTCGCTGTCCGGACTGTTCGCGGTGATGGTGGTGCTCGCGGCCAGCCGAAGAATGCGGGGCGGCCGTCGGTACGGGTTCACGGGGCTCGTGGCCGCGCTGTCGCTCGCGGCCTACGCGCACGTCGGGTTCTTCGCGTACGCCGTTGGGCTGCTCGTGCTCGAGGCGGCGTACTACGGGGACGTCCGGCACGTGCCGCGGGCGCTCGCCGCCGCGACCCTCGCGTTCGTCGTGAGCCTGCCGCTCACCTACGAACTGGTCCGCTACCCGCACCTGTTCGTGTCCAACAACGTCCTTTACGCGCCGCCGTCCCACATCGACTGGCTCGGCATCCTCAGGCGGATCGCTTACAATATCCAGTTTCTCTTTCTGCCCTGGCGTTGGTTCAACGACCCCCAGGGGTTGACCAGCCTCTTCCTGCCGCTCCTGCTGCTCGCGGCCTGGAAACGGGATGGGCGCGTTGGCTTCCACGCCTGGGCGGCGTTGTTCGCCTTCGGGCTCCTCCGCTTCAACGTCCCGGAGGCGGGGTACATCTTCATGAGGCCGGAGCACCTGCTCGCGGTCTTCGTGCCCGTCGCGCTCGCCGGTTTCGTCGCGACGGAGGTCGGCCATCGGTGGCTCGCCGCGTCGCTCGCGCTCGTGTTCGTGTTGTGCTTCCAGGTCGCGTGGATCGAACTGCCGCATCATCGCTCGGTGGCCGAGTTCGTTCCCGACCTGGTCGCGCGAATCGCGACGCTGGATGGCAACATGGTCGTCGTCGAGAACAACCCGCACCGCGACGTTGCGGCAGGGTCTGGCGTGCGAAGCGAGCGCTCGCTGTACGGCGTGCACTACGAAGCACTCCTTCCAGGCGCGACGGGCAAGCGGCTGTATGCCGGCTATTGGGACGGGTGGCAATGGACGCGCGCGCGAGGCGAGATGCTGGCGGGCGGCGCGTGGAGGGGCCGGATGATCTCGAGCGCCGACGAGGCGGCGTTCGTCGCCGAGATGCGGCGCTGGGGCGCCCGCCAGGTGCTCGTGTGGTCCGCCACGTCCAGGCGCGTGTTCGGCGGCTGGACCCGGTTCACCCTGCGATGGGAGCACGGGCCGTGGCGGCAGTTCGAGTTGATCGACCCGGAGCCGGATTCGCGCTCGGTGGTCACCGATCACGGCGCCGGGGAGCTCGTCTCGACGCACCCCCTTGGGGGCCTGGTGCGCCTCGCCGACGTGCGGCGCGGCGACCGCGTTGTCGTCCGAACGCGATTTCATCCCGCCTGGAGCGTGACCTGGAAGGGCGCGCCAGTGCCGGCCGTCGACGCGGACGGCCAGCTGGGCTTTGCCGCGCCCGCAGACGGGAGCTACGACGTAACCCTCGTCTACCCGGCGCGGCGCTGGCTCCTTCTCGTGAGCCTGCTCACGCTCGCGGTTGTCGGGCTCATCGAGCGGCGGAGCAGGCGCGCCGCGGCGCCGGCGTTCGTTCGCGGTCGCGCCTGAGGGAGGTCAGAAGAGATGCTGAAGCAGCCTGACCGGGGTGACGAAGCGGCCGAACCAGAGGGTCCACCAGTTGTCCGGGTATGCTGCAAGCGAGCGATAACCGAGCATGAACGTTTCGTAGTGGAGCAGCAGCAGCAGGTTGGCGACCACCAACAGGCCCATCGCGACTCGTGCCACGGCGGCCCGACGCCCGGAGCCGGCCATCAGCAGCGTGGCGCCAATGGCGACGACGGGGAAACAGCTCAGGAACCGGCGGGCGCCGAACGCTTCGCCCGCCCACCAGTCTGCGACCGCCGCGTTCACGTAGACGCTACTGCAGAGAATGTACGCGGCGACCAGTGCGAGACGCTTCGAGCGGCGCCACATCAAGGGGATGCCCAGCAGCCCGGCGGCCGCGATGGGCGTCCACGAGAACCATCCGCGAAGCGGCGAGAACAGCACCGACCCAATCGCCGGATCCCACCAGCGCATGAAGTCCCCGCCCTGGGGAATCGTGAACGGCTGTCCGTACAGGGCCTGCCAGACCGCGAGCTGCGGGGAGAACACGACTAGCCACGCAGCCCCCGCGACGGCCACGCGCGTTCCGCAAAAACGGAGCCGCCGTCCTGCCGTGGGCAAGAGCCTGGCCTGTGCGGCCACGTCCATGGCGACGATGGCCATGGCCAGTGCATCCTGCCAGCGGACCAGCGAGAGCAGGCCGCCGAGCGCTCCCAGCCAGGCATAGCGCCACGCGCGCGCGTCGTCCCGCGTCTTCCACCAGAACAGGACGAACGCCGACGCCGCGCAGGCCGACACCGCGTGCGAGTACGCCGGGGCGACCAGCATGTAGTAGAGCAGGCTGGTCCCGGCGAACGGAACCAGGGTGCCGAGCAGTGCCTCTCTTCCACGCGCGAATTCCCGGCACAGCAGGAACGTGAACCAAAGCGCCAGGCCACCCGCAAGAACCCCGGTGATGGTCGGGACAATCTGGAACGCCAGCCCGTAACCGTCCATCGGGTAGTGGCCGCCGGCCGCGTCCCACGCCGCCACGCCGCCGGTGACGACCAGGTACAGGGGCAGCCAGACCAGCGGCGTCCCGATGGCCATGTAGTTCCGCACGCGCCCGGTGGGCGTGCGCCCGAAGTTCCAGGTGAACCCCGGCGGCGGCGGTTCCACGCTGAAGTCCAGGCTGTACATGCCCTTCAGGTCGTTCTCGAAGTCGAGGTCGTGGTCGAAGACGAGGGAGCGCACGTAGACGTAGTACTGGACGGCGTCACCGCGGACGATCCGCGGTCGCACGCCGCGCAGCCCAAGTGCGGCGAGGTTGAGGAACGCGACGGCCAGCGTGATGACGACGATCACCCGGCCGGGGTGGCGGTCGAACGCGCTCGCGATCCTCGAAACTGCGGTCGTGAGCGCCCGATTCATGCGAGGAGAGAGCTGCGGGAGAACGGTCGCGCCGGCGTGCCCGACACGCGCGGCGCGACCCGGTGTGGCGCTACCTGCGCGGCAGCCAGTTGCCGCTCACGCACGTCCCTCCGCCCATGGCGACGAACGGATCCGGCGTGATGCAGCTGTTGGTGGTCGATGGCGCGATGCCCGGTGGCAACCAGTTGCCGCTTACGCACGTCCCTCCGCCCATGGGCACGAACGGATCCGGCGTGCTGCAGGTATTGGGGGTCGGCGTGGGCGATGGCGCGATGCCCGGTGGCAACCAGTTGCCGCTTACGCACGTCCCTCCGCCCATGGGCACGAACGGATCCGGCGTGCTGCAGGTATTGGGGGTCGGCGTGGGCGTCGGCGCGATGCCCGGCGGCAGCCAGTTGCCGCTTACGCACGTCCCTCCGCCCATGGGCACGAACGGATCCGGCGTGCTGCAGGTATTGGGGGTCGGCGTGGGCGATGGCGCGATGCCCGGTGGCAACCAGTTGCCGCTTACGCACGTCCCCCCGCCCATGGCGCACGAACGGATCCGGCGTGCTGCAGGTATTGGGGGTCGGCGTGGGCGATGGCGCGATGCCCGGCGGCAGCCAGTTGCCGCTTACGCACGTCCCTCCGCCCATGGGCGACGAACGGATCCGGCGTGCTGCAGGTATTGGGGGTCGGCGTGGGCGTCGGCGCGATGCCCGGCGGCAGCCAGTTGCCGCTCACGCACGTGCCCCCGCCCATGGCCACGAACGGATCCGGCGTGCGGCAGCTGCCGGTGGGCGATGGCGCGATGCCCGGGGGCAGCCAGTTGCCGCTCACGCAGGTACCCCCGCCCATGGCGACGAACGGATCCGGCGTGCCGCAGGTATTGGTGGTCGGCGTGGGCGTGGGCGTCGGCGTCGGCGCGATGCCCGGCGGCAGCCAGTTGCCGTTCACGCACGTACCGCCACCCATGATCACGAACGGATCCGGGGTGCTGCAACTGCTGGTCGGCGGCGGCGTCGTCGGCGGAGGAGTCGGCGGCGGCGGCGTCGGCGGCGTCACTCCGCCTGCCCCGACGAACTGACCCCAGAGCGTTGTGAAATCCGTGCTGAGGGCGAGCCACCGGGGCGACACGCCGCTGGCGGCGACCGCCATCTCGGCAGCCTGGACCCCGTTTGCCACGGTGACCTGGAATCGAGCCGCCGGCGTGCCGCTCGAAGAGACGCTTGCGCCCCAGGCCTCGTTGTTGTCGTGGTCCTGGAAGATCGCGAAGAATCTCTGACTGACGGCGTTGTACGCCAGGCCCGTCTGCGGTCCTCCGCCCAGGGCGGCGGCCACGAATGGCGCACCGACCGCTTGAGCGGTCTCGCCAACCAACTGACCGTGCAGCACCCAAGTCGGGATTTGCGCCCAGCACGTCACGAGGTACTGGCGCGCGTCGGGGCTGTAGGACACTTCAGGGTACTTCTCGAAGACTCCCGAGAGGATCGTCGACCGTCCCCCGATCAGGTTCCCGGTTCCTGGCGCCACGAGTTGAGCCGCCACGTTCCCGTCGTTGAACTGGTAGACGACGAGGAACTGGTTCGTGATCGGGTTGTAGGCAATGGAGGGGTCCCCCTCCCAGGCGTTCGTAGTTGCGATGGCGATCTCGCCTCCGGTAGGCGCCCCGGCGGCGGTGACCCGCTGTGCCTTGACGTCGGGTCCGCCCGGCGACGAGTACCTCGGCCCAGGCAACCAGGAACTCGTTGGAGGTCGGCGAGTAGGAGACGGCCGGGTCCGACTCGCCGAGGTCGTCGTACGGGTTCTGCTCGATGATGAAGCGATCCGTCAGGAACTGGACCGAACCGCCGCTGTAGCGTACCAAGCGTCCGGCCACGAGGAACGGCCCTTCTTCCACCCACGCAATCAGGCAGATGTCCGACCCGCCCTGGGTACCGCATGTCACACCAACAGACAGGGCCGCCTTCGGGCCAAGCACGACCGGGGATCCGAGCGGCGTTCCATCCGCCCCCAGGAATCGGGCGTAAGGCCTTTGGTTGATGACGGCCCAGGCCGCCAGGTAGGCGTCATAGGCGGCGTCGTACGAGATATCTGGGAAGCGCAAGACCGGGTTGGTTGCGACCCCGAACGTGCTACCGAGCCGCGCGTCCTGGGCGCCCGCCACGGTGGGCATGAACGCGAAGAAGATTGCGAAAACGAGCGCGGCCGACGCGAGGGAAGCGGCGTGTAGTTTGGTTCGCATGCGGTCTAGCCCTCTGGTGATAGCATTCGATAACGTGTTATCGGCCTGGGGACCCGACGACGATAGGACGGCAAGGCTCCCTGGTCGCGCGTGGGTGACTCGACCCCGGAGGCTACGACGGTCGCGCGCCCAAGTGCCGAAAGCAATCGCGGGACCACTTAGTGTAGAGGTGCATTACCGCTGCTGTCAATAAAATGGCGACGCATGTCGGTTCGCGTGGGAAAGTGGCGCACAAAGGTGTGGTGAGGACGACACGGGACCACTCACCGCTGCCGCCGGACGGCTGCGGTGCGACGACTCGACCCCGTCCGAGGTGCCGGGACTCCGGCGGTGCGACCGGGTCCCTGGTTCTCGCCGCGGCGCTGTCCCTCTACCTCGGGACCGCCGGGGGGAGCATGGCCACTACCGACGCGACCGTGGCGTTCGATGTCACCAGGGGCATCGTCGAGCGTCACAGCCTGGCCCTCTCCGGAAACCTCCTCGGACTCGAATCGATGCGCGGCGTCGACGGCCGCTTCTACTCGCCGTTCGGCATTGCGCAGTCGGTGTTCAACATCCCGTTCTACCTGGCAGGTCGTTGGGCGCAGTCGGTGGCCGGCATCCGGGTCGGCGGACCGGACACGCTGGCCAAGGCGGCGGTGGCCATGGGTGGGGCGGTGGCGGCCGCGCTTGCGGTGTGGGCGACCTTCCTGCTCGCGTGGACGCTCTACCGAAGGGCGGACTGGGCCTGTGTCGCCGCCGGTTTGCTCGGCGTCGGCACGTTGCTGTGGCCGTACTCGAAGTTCGGTTTCAACCAGCCGCTGGCGGCGCTGTTCCTGACGCTGACCGCCCTGTTCCTCGCTCGCTCGGTGAGGGCCGATCGTCCCGGGGATGGCGCCTGGGCCGCCGCATGGTCGGGCGCATTCGCAGGGCTGGCGCTGCTGACCCGGCACGAGATGGGGCTGGTCGGCGCGTTCGCCGCCGCCTGCCTGCTGGTCGCGACCAGGGGCAGGCCGGACGTGAGATGGCGCCTCGTCCCGTCCTTCACGCTCACGTTCGCGGCGGGCGTCATGTCCTGGGCGGCGCTCAACGCCATCCGCTTCGGGAACCCTCTCGATTCGGGTCTGCTGCGAGACCCCACGCCGGGCTTTGCCAGCCCGGTCTGGCAAGGACTCGTGGGGCTGCTGCTTTCCCCCGGGGCGTCGCTGTTCCTCTACTCCCCGGTGATCCTGTTCGCGATACCGGCGCTGTGGTACCTCTGGCGCACCGATCGGCCGACCGCGTGGCTCCTCGGAGTGCCGGTGGTTCTGCTGACCTTGCTGTACGCGCAACTGGGAAACTGGGTTGGAGGGCGATCGTACGGGGGACGCTACCTGGTGGCCGTCCTTCCGCTGTGCTGCGCAGCGCTGCCACCGTGGATCGCCAGCCGGCGGGGAGGGGTGACTCGCTGGCTCATCGCGGCCGTGTGCGCGGTGTCGATAGTCGTGCAGGTGCCCGCCGTGGTGGTGGACTTCGCCAAGGCAAGCGTTGCGTGGGCGCGTCAGTATCCGGCCGGGCAGCTGCCCGACCGGCGATACGTCGCGAGCGCGTCCCCCCTGGCCGTGAACACGCGCGCCGCGATGGCTGCCATTCCCGCCAATTTCCGTTACGTGGCCGGTCTCGCGGCGCCGCCCCACACTGCTCGCGCCGCCGAGGAAGGCGACCGCGACTTCTCGCAGCAGTTCGTCTTCAGCCTGGACTTCTGGTGGCTGTACGCCTTCTATCTGCGTCTCGTTCCCGCGTGGCTCGCGCTTTCGATCGGCGGCACGTTCCTCTCCGCTGCCGCTGTCAGCGCCATGGCGGCCTGGCGCGGCGCCCGGCCGTTGACCCCGCCGCTTCCGCCGATCACTTGATGGGATTCGTCGGAGGTGGCGGCAGCGCGGTCGGCATCCCGGGACGCGATGCCGACTGCGGCGTCGGCGGAGCCGTCTGCTGCTGGCCGGCAGCGCCTGGCACCGGGCCGTTCGGGTTGTACGGATACGGGACACCCGCGCCGGGGTTGTAGCCACCCTGATTCGGGTAGAGCGGGCTGCCGCCCGCTCTGCCGTAAGGTGCCTGCGGCATCGGCACCATCATCCCCGGCTGCGGCGCCCCGCCTGGCTGACCGGGAACAGGCATCTGCACGGCAGGAAGCTCATCGTCCTGATCGTCCGCCACGATTGGCGGAGGCGGCGGGATGCTTCGCTGGAACTGCGGTTGGCTGGGCATGGGCGATGCGGCCGCATTGCCGCTGGCAGGGACCACCGCGGGCCTCGGGGCTGGCAACAGCATGATCCGGTCGTACAGCGACGCGGAGGTTTGGGCGACCGCGCGGGGCGCCGCGACGAAACCCGCGATCGACCGCAACACTACCTCGAGGGCCTGCCTCTCGGGGACGCCCTCGAGGTGCAGGGTCATCGGGGCCCCCGGCACCCGCTCGGCGTTGACGATCCGCGTCTGACCCACACGCGCCCACTCCGCAAAGATCTCGCGGATCGTCGCGTCCTTCGTGTCGAGCGTGACCAGGCCGTCGCGAATCTGGAGGGCGACCTCGCCGGCGTACGACGGCAGCGCCGGCCCGAGCACGATGTACGCGGCGGCAACGGTGCGGCAGAGCCATCTCATGGGGGTTCCCTCGGCGCCAGTATACGCTCCTGGAGCTGAGGAGGAAGGAAGAAGTATGAGCGAAGAGGGAACAGGGACGAGGGACGAGGGACGCGGGCGGACCGGCCGGCTCTACAATCCGATGATCTTCCCGATCCAGAGTGGCGAGTCTTTGCGGGGGAGGTCGCAGGCGCGGCAGATGGTCGGACCGCCGCTCTCGAGGTGTTCGCGACGCACGTTCCGGTAGGTGTCGCTCTCCCAGACCTCGCGGATGCTCGATGTCCGCAGGTCACCGAGCACCACCCGGCCGTCGAAGTCGGCGCAGCAGAGCGAGACGCGGCCGTCCCACAGCACGGTGAACGTCAGCCACTGGCGGTAGCACGGGTACCGGACGTCGCCCTCGCCGTTCAGCGTGCCCGCCCAGTTGTGCAGATCGGTGACGTGGACCTTGTCCGCAATCCCCGCGCCAGTGTTCGATGAAGGCCTGCTCCTCGTCGCGAGTTGTCCTGGCGGACGAACGAGAGGATCAGCTTCGGGCGCGCGCGGCCGAGTTCCTTGCGCATGCGGACGAGGCGTTCGATGTTGGCGATGACCGTGTCGTACTTCAGCCCGACGCGGGTCCGTTCGAACACCTCCCGCCCGGACGCGTCCACGCTGATGTTGATGGCGTCGAGGCCGGCCTCGATCACCGCGCGCGCCACCTGCTCATCGATCAGCGAGCCGTTGCTGATCACGCCGACCTCGGCGATGCCCCGCTGCTTTGCGTAGGCGACCTTCTCCGACAAGCTGGCGGTCCACGAACGGCTCGCCGTAGTTGTGGAGCCGCACGTGCCGGATGCCGAGCGCCGACGCAGTCGTCGACGACCTTGCGGTACAGGCCGTCGTCCATGACGCCCTGGCGCCGGCTTCATCTCGTCGCGCGGGCAGAAGACGCACCGCGCGTTGCAGATGTTCGTGCTCTCGACCTGCACGATCTCGGGCAGCCGCGGGGCGCGGTCGCGGCCGGCCGCGAGCAGCCCACGGCGCACGAGCCTGGCCTGGGAGAGGAGCAGCCGTTCGCTCGTCGTGCGGATGGTGCGCTTGAGAGTCACTGCCGTTCGCTGTTCAGCGGGCCCGAGAGGTCCGCGCTAGACGCTCTTTGCCGTGCTGAAGTAGTCGATCACCTGCTCGAGGATCTCGTCGAGCTGCACCTTCGGCTCGTACCCGATCAGCTCGTGGATCCGCGACGATGTCCGGCACCCGCCGCGGCATGTCCTCGAAGCCCGCCTCGTACGCCTCGTCGTACGGGATGGTGACGATGGTGGAAGAGCTCTTGGTCAGCTTCTTCACCCGCTCGGCCAGGTCCCGGATCGAGATCTCGTAGCCGTTGCCGATGTTGAACACCCGTCCGATCGCCCGCGGCTCGTGGACGAGCTTCGACGAGCGCGTCCACGACGTCGCCGACGTAAGTGAAGCTGCGCGTCTGCGTCCCGTCGCCGAAGACCGTGATCGGCTGGCCGGCGAGCGCCTGCCGGACGAAGTTCGGGATCACCATCCCGTACTGCCCCGTCTGCCTCGGGCCGACGGTGTTGAACAGCCGGACGATCGACGACCGGGAGCTTCTTCTCCTTCCAGTACGCGAGGGCGAGGAACTCGTCGATCGCCTTGCTGCACGCGTAGGCCCAGCGGTGCTTCGTCGGTGGAACCGAGCACGAGGTCCGCGTCCTCTGAGAAGGGCACCGCCGTGCTCTTGCCGTAGACCTCCGACGTCGAGGCGATGAGCACCAGCTTCTTCTTCTTGTTCGCGTGCGTGAGCACGACCTCGGTGCCCTGCACGTTGGTCTCGATGGTGTGGACGGGCTGCTCGACGATCAGCTTGACGCCGACGGCCGCGGCCAGGTGGAAGACCACGTCCGCCTGGTCCACCAGTTCGGCCAGCACGGGCTCGTTGGTGACCGAGTCGATCGTGTAGTGGAACCGCCTGTGGCCCTTGAGGTGGGCGATGTTGTCGATCGAACCGGTCGACAGGTTGTCGAGCACGAAGACCTCGTGCCCCTGCGCGAGCAGGCAGTTCGGCGAGGTGCGATCCCACGAAGCCGGCGCCGCCGGTAATCAAAGCGCGCATAAGGTCGATGCCCCGATCGTCGAGAAACCGTGCGAGCGCGGGGCCGACGCCTCGCGCAGAACGAGAGCCTCTCAGGCCGACGCCAGCCGGACGATGGCCTCTGCCGCCCGGACGGCCGCCCGCCCGTCGGCCTCGATCCCGTAGCGGGCCATGAAGGCCCGTCGCCCCTGGGCCAGCCTCTCCTGGAACTCCTTATCATACAGGACGGCCCTGAGCGTCGGGCCGATTTCCGCCCGCGTGCGCGCCCCGGCGGCCGCACCCGCCTCGACGAAGGGGCTCAGGTTGTTGGGGAGCGCCACCACGAGGGCGGGGACGTCGAGGGGCATCGCTTCGATCGCCGCAGTCGAGTTCACGGTGATCAGGACGTCCGCGACCGCCACCAGCCGGGCCAGGTCCGCAGACGCCGGCGCCACCCGCACGTTGACCGCACCGCCGGCCGCCCGTTCGTAGGGCGCCGCCGTCTCGGCCGGGTGGCATTTCACCACCAGCTGCACGTCCGGCATCCCCGCCACCGCCTCGATCAGGGCGTCGAACGTCCCGGCGATCTGCGCATACTTCGTCACAACCACCGCGAGCTTCCGCGCCGCCGCTCCGACGGACGCGCGCAGCGCGTCGCGCGCGGGGCCGTCCATCGCCTTTGCGGTTTCCACGAACGCGTCGAGCTTCGGGCTGCCGGACACGCAGAGGTTCTCCGCCGGGAAACGCCCCTCCTGGATCAAGTGATGCGCGGCGAGCCGATCGTAGAGCAGCGTGAGGTCCGGTCTCGGAAAGCCCGTGTCGGCCGGGTTGCCGTCGGACGGAAGCATCTCGTCTGCTTCGTGCAGGTAGTTGAGCCAGTGGCGGTAGATGAACCCGTGCTGCAGCCCCACGACCGCAATGCCGCGCCGGCGCGCCTCGAGCACGAGTGCCCGCCCCGATCCGCCGGCCTCCGCATAGGTGATGGCCACGCGCGGCGCCAGCGCGTCGAGCGCCGCGCCGATCTCGTCCATCGTCCGGGCCGACCACGGGAACTGCAAGTGCGTCACGCCCGTGAACTCGTCGCGCAGCAGCGGCCACGCGTCGCACCCGCCGACGACGCACGCCGCCCGCAGCGCCGCCGAACCGAGCAGGGCGTCGCGGTTCGCGCCTCGTTCCGCCCAGACGCGGGCGGACTGGGCGAGCGACGGGCCGGAGGCGTAGCTGGCAACCGTGTGGAACGGCAGGGAGGCGGCCGGCGAGGCGAAGAACTGCGCGAGGCGCCGCTTCCAGGTGCGCGACCTGAAATTGGTCGGCGGGCCGAGGCCGACGAGCGCAAGGCGCCCGGCCCCGACGAGGCGCGACACCTCGCGCAGCACCGGGCCGATGTACGACTCGTCGCCGCCGCCGGCCTGACGCCAGAAGGCGGAGTGGACGAATGCCGCGACGGCGACATCGCGTCGGCGCGCAGCGGGGCGGCGAGCCGGCTTGACGCGATCGACGAGCGCGGTGGTGGTGTAGAAGGCGCCGCGCAGGAACGGGGCGAGCCGGCGACGCAAGGAGTCCCGTCGGGACGGCGACGCCCCCCGCCACTGCAGCCGCCGCTTTTCTGCACACTGCCGGGTGAGGTGGACGACGATCGCGTCCCCCTCCGCGACGCCGAGGGCCAGGGGCCGCTCGCGCGCGAACATCGCGTCGAGGGCGTAGATCGTCCGGAAGATGTCCGCCACCACCCGGCGCTTGTGGAGGTAGAGTTCCGCGAACCACCAGAGCGAGTCGCCCCTGAACAGGAAGCGGTCGCGCAGCGGACGGCCCTCGACCGGCACGTGGCGCAACGACTTGATCCAGGCGTTTGCGTCTCGCTCGGCTCGTTCCGCGCACTCGGCATCCAGGTACGCGTCGAGAGCGACGCGGCGCTCGCCGTCCCCGGTGTTCACGATCAGCGTCGCGGTGGAGCCGGCCATCACGCGGAGACTCCGAGGAGGTGCGCGGCCGCACCGTACACGTCATCGGCCGAGACGGCGGCGAGGCAGTCGGGAACGTGCCCGCGGCAGCGTTCCGGCGGCCGGCGAATCCGGTTGCAGGGACTGCAAGGCAGCTGCGTCCGCACGACCACGGCACGGTCGGACGTCGGTCCCCAGCGACCGGGGTCCGAGGGGCCGAACACTGCGACGAGCGGAACATCGAGCGCCGCGGCCAGGTGCATCGGTCCCGTGTCGCCTGTCAGGAGCAGCTTCGCGCGCTCGAGCACGGCCGCGAGCGTCACCAAGTCGATCCGGCCGCACAGGTCCAAGACCGCGACATCCGCTCCGATCCCGCTCTTCAGCACCTCGACGACGGGCCGGTCCTCGTCACTTCCCGACAACACGACCGTGGCGCCGAACGTGCGGGCGAGGCGAGCGGCCACGCTCGCGAACCGGTCCAGGTTCCACTGCTTGATCTCCCGGCCCGCCGCCGCCGTGGACGACGACAATCGGGGCGCCAGCAGGCGCCGGGGCCAGCAGCGAAGCGGCGGCGTCGCGAGATCCTGGCGGCACCAGCAGGCGCGGGACACCGGCCGCCGGACGGTGAGCTTCGAGGGCGCCGGGGGCGACGTCGAATCCCCGCTCGACGAGACGGAGCGAGCTCGATCGGGTGTGGACCGAGGCATCGAACGCCACGGCGTCGGTGAGCATCGGGCCGCCGCCGGCCATCGGAAAGCCCACGCGCCGCGCGGCGCCGGACAGGCCGAGCAGGACGTTGCTGCGGATGTCGCCCTCGAAATTGATGGCGACGTCGTACCGGCGCGAACGCCAGCTCCAGGCGCGCGAAACGAGTTCCGCAGGGGACTCTCTGGCGGTTCCTCGTGACAGCCAGGGCGCGCTCAGCGTTTCCACGCGGTCGACGCCGGGGATCATCCGGGCGACCGCCTCGTTCCAGGCGCCGACGACGAGATGAATGGTGGCGTGCGGCCGCAGCGATCTCACGGCGCCGATGGCGTCGACGGACATCAGGAGGTCGCCGACACGTTCGAGCCGCAGCAGCAGGACGGAGGGATGGTCCGCGTGGCCGGCCGAGCCCGACCGGCGCGCAAGCAGCGGCGCGGCGGCGGCGAGACATCCGTCCGCCAGGCGCACCGCCCATCGCTCGCGCCCGTCGCTCAGCTGCAAGTCCATCGTCGTTCAGCCTCGAGCCCTCACCGACCTACGGGTCACGTGGTCCCGGATGCAGACCGTGGGACGCAGGATGTCGAGCAGTCGTCTGCCGTCTGCATCGGTCGTCCCGCACCGACGGGGGTTGGGCAGCACCGCTGCCAAACCCCTCATTGTACGGCGACCCGCCGCAGCATCACACCGAGCGTCCGATCGTCGTCCGCACCCATACTCTTGCTGGGCGACCACGGACGCGCGACGATGCGAAGCAGCACCGGGTCGTCGCGAGTGGCGGCCGCGGCGGCGAGGTCGGGCGGGATCGGGAATTCGTACGGCTGAAACCCCCGGCCCTCGACGGTCGCTTCGCCTACGAGCCGATTGTCGAGATAGCACGTGACCGCTGCGGGCCCCGCCGACGCGGGCCTGCCGCCCTGGTCCATCCACAGGACGAGCGTTCGCGATTGCCCCGAGAGGCCGAGCAGCGTCACGTAGGACGAGTCGGTGGTCCAGCGGTACGTCTGGCCGTTGATTTCTTCCTTCGCGTTGAAGCGGACGACGTAGAGGTCGTCGTTGGCGCCGAGGCTCAGATCGAAGGGCGGCAGGTGGTCGGGCGGATCGACGAAGCGATAGACGCTGAAGTCGAACTCCTTCGCGCGCGGACCGGTCGGGTAGGCGTTCCATGCCGATTCGTACTCGGGCACCTGGAACCGCTGCGACGACAACGGCTCCACGGCCACGCCCCTCGACAGCAGGTCGGTACCCCCGCTGCCGATGAAGTAGACGTTCGCGTATCGACTGCGCGCCCAGTCCAGGAATCCCCTGAACAGCAGGCGGTCGGGCCGCGGCGTGTTGAGCACCAGCACGTTCCGCTGAAACGAGTAGGCGAGCGGCAGCGCGACGACATGCAGGTCCGAGGACCGGCGTGATTCCACGACCACGAGATCTTTCGATCCGAAGCTGCCGGCCAGGCTCTCGATCCGCGCCACCAGGCCCTGGTATTCCACGTGCGACCGGATCGGTTCGGCGGCGCGGACCTCGAGCGTGGCGACAACCGCCACGAACGCGATCGGCAGGGCCCACTCGACCAGGCGGGAAGCCCTGGACGCGCGGAGGTCGCGCTGCCGCCCCCACAGGCGGTAGAACGCGCCGGCGGCGAGCAGCAGGAAAGCCGAGGGGAGGATGACCGGGGCAAAGCGTCTGGCCATCCAGAAGTGTTCGGGGACGATTTGGATCTTGTAGAAGACGAAGAAGCCGTACACGGTCGTGACCAGCAGCAGCGCGGGTTCACGCCAGAACCTCCGCCACGCGAGCAGGACGAACCCGGCCACCGCCGCGACGAGCCCCGCCCACGGGAAGTACCAGGTGAACGTCCGCAGCGACAAGGCGTCGTGGGCAGCGAGCCGGCCCCCGGGTGCCCTGAAGAAGTAGGCGTACACGACGGCGGCGACGACCAGCGCCGACAGGAGCCAGGGAGACCATCGCGCAACGGCCCCGACCACCCGCCGCGATCGCGAGAGGACCAGCAAGGCGGCCAGGGCCGCCGCGCCGCCGCCCAGCAGGGCGAAATGGATCGCGCTGAGGTTCTGCACGAACGCCGCGTAGCGGCCGAATCCCGGCCGCATCACGGTCTGGCTGTAAACCCCGACCGCCCCCAGCGCGACGAACATCGGAACGAGGAACCAGGTTCGCGGCCGGCGGCCCTGGAGCAGGAGGAACACGGAGGCCAGCCCGACGCCGGCCCACGCCAGCACCGCGTCGAAGCGAACGAACACGAGCAGCCCCAGGAGGACGCCCGCCACGGGATCGAAGAACCGGTCGTCATCAACGTGCGAACGGGCAAAGGCGAGGAGGCCCGCGAACAGCATCGCCTGCAGCACCATCTCCGAGTTCGGGTAGCGGCCGAACCAGATCTCGACGACCGAGAGCGCGAGAAGCGTGGCCGCACACCAGGCAGGAAAGCGTCCGAGCAGACGCGCGCCGGCGAAGTACACGGCGACGAGGCCGAAGATCGACCAGACGCCGATCGTGCGAAGCGCCCCGGCGACGCCATCGAGGCCGTAGCCGATCGCGATCCAGATCGGATAGAGGTGCGGGAACTGCGCCACCACTCGCCCCTTCATCGGATCGACGAGGAAGAACCCCATGAAGCGGATGCTGTAATACCAGCGGTCGTGGTGGGACGGGAAGAAGAGGTCCTGCAGCACCGGCGGGACCGCGGCCACCAACGGGTCGTCGATCACCATCGAACCGCGCTGTGCCAGCGCGATCCCCTCGTTGATGTACACCCCAGGGTCTTTCCCGCCGATGACGAACTCCGACACCGGGAAGAACAACGCAAGCCCCAGCGCGACGAGCGTCAGCGGGAAGACGCCCGTCCAGCCTGGCGCCGCAGCCGTGCCGCGATACAGCAGGCGTGTGCGCCAGACGCCGCAGACCAGCAGGCTCAGAAGGGCATTGACGGCGAGCAGTCGGGGGAACGTGTAACGGGACGCAGCCGCCAGCGTCAGCGCGACGACGGATGTCCAGGCCGTGCTGAGAACGACGGCCCAGAAGACCCGTTCCTCCGCGCTGAGGCGGGCGCGGCGGTCGCGTTCGAGCGCCGGGGCTCGAAACAGCAGCGCGCCGGGCACGAAGGCCACCAGGAGCAGTTCAGGCAGCCACATGAATCGCCCTTGCCACCTCGATGGCATGCGCCTCGGGCATCGAAGGGTATATGGGCAGCGACAGGATCTCCGAACACACGCGATCGGCGATCGGGCAGGCGGCCGGCAGCTCGGATGCCAGGGCGGGCTGTCGGGGAATGGGGACGGGGTAGTGAATCAGCGTGTCGATGCCCGCCTCCGAGAGGCGGCTCCGCAACGCGTCGCGACTCGGCGCCAGCACCGGGAACAGGTGATAGACGTGGCCCGGGTCCAGCTCTCGCGGCACGACGACGCCGGCCCCGGCAAGCTCGCGGCGGTAGACGGCCGCGAGCGCCCGCCGCCGCGCGGTCCACCTGGGGAGGAACGCCAGGCGCGCCGACAGGATGGCGGCCTGGATCTCGTCCAGGCGGCTGTTGATGCCCGCCTCGCCGTGATGGTAGCGATCGGTCTGGCCGCCGTTGCGCAGCCGCTTCAATCGCGCGCCCAGCACCGCGTCGTTCGTGGTGATCGCGCCGCCGTCGCCGAGCGCGCCGAGGTTCTTCGTCGGGTAGAAGCTGTAGGCGGCCGCGACGCCGAACGATCCGACCGGGCGTCCGCCGGCGGTCGCCAGATGCGCCTGGCAGCAGTCCTCGATCATCGCCAGGTCGTGCCGCGCGGCGATGGCCGAGAGCGCGTCCATGGCCGCCGGCTGGCCGAACAGGTGCACGGGGATGATGGCCGCCGTATCGGGTCCGACGGCCGCCTCGACCGCCTTGGGATCCAGCGTCAACCGGTCGGGATCGATATCGGCGAAGACCGGCCTGGCGCCGACCATCATCACGGCGAGCGCCGTGTAGGCCGCCGAGAGCGGGGTGGTGATCACCTCGTCGCCGCGCCCGATGCCCAGCGCCTTGAGGATGAGCGCGAGCGCGTCGGTGCCGGTGCCGACGCCCACGGCGCAGACAGCCCCGCACGCTTCCGCGTAGGCGCGCTCGAAGGCGTCGACCTCGGGACCGAGGACGAACCAGCCGCGATCGACCACGCGCCGGATGGCGGCATCCACGGCCGCAGCGTCCTCGCCGGGCCTCAGGTTCATGAAGGGAATACGGGGCGCGGTCATAGGATGTCGGCCAGATCTTCGGGGGCGGGATTGAGGTAGTGCGACAGGTGCTCGCGGTAGAACGCGATGGTTCGCTCGAGCCCCTCGCGCAGCGGCACCTTCGCCTCCCAGCCCACCGCCTCCTTGAACCTGCTGGAGTCGGCGTAGAAGCTGCCGATGTCGATCGCCTTCTTCTCCGCCGGCCATTCCACGAACTTCACCCGGCCCGTGCCCGCGGCCTCGAGCAGCAGCGTGACGAGTTCGCGGTGGCTGATCGGCGCCTGGCCGCCCACGTTCAACGCCTCGCCGTTGCAGGCGTCCGACGCGCCCGCCCGCAGGAACGCGTCTGCCGCATCGTCCACGAACACGAAATCGCGCAACTGCGAGCCGTCGCCGTAGATCTGGATCTCGCCGTCTTCCACCGCGGTCCGAATGAACCAGCCGATGAACCCCTGCCGGTTGTGCTTCACCAGCTGACGCGGCCCGTAGACGTTCGTGAGGCGCAGCGAGCACGCGCGGATGCCGAACACGCGGCTGTAGAGCAGGTGGTAGTTCTCGCCCGCGGCCTTGTTGATGCCGTTCACGTCGGTCGGGCTGACGAGGTGGCGCTCGGTGACCGGCAGGAAGTCGGGCTTGCCGTAGACCTGCCGGGTGCCGGCGAACACCACGCGCGCGTCGGGGTTGTGCCGTCGGCAGGCCTCGAGGATCGACAGCTGGCCGCGGCAGTTGATCTCGAGATCCGTGTAGGGATCCCGCATGCTGTCGATGTGGCTGACCTGCCCGGCCAGGTTGAAGATGACCGCCCGGTTTCGCACCAGGTAGTTCATCGTGCTTTCCTGGCGCACGTCGGCCACGTTCACGCGGACGCGGTCTTCGATCCCCCGGATGTTGAAGAAGTTCCCGCCGTAATCCGGGATCATCGAGTCGACCAGCAGGACGTCGGCGCCGAGCTCCACCAGCTGCCGCGCGATGTTGCTGCCGATGAACCCCAGGCCGCCGGTGATCATCACCTTGCGGTCGCGATAGTAGGAGAGGTAGTCAGCGGTCACGGTCTCTACCTGTGGGCAGCGTCGGCGGTGCCCGGCCGGCCGAGCACCAGCTCGCGCCACAGCTTCAGGACGTCCACCGCGGTCCGCGCGAGGCGGCGGAAGTTGAAGAACTGCGACTTGCCGTAGGCCCGGTGGTAGTGGTGGACGGGGACTTCGGCGATGGCAAAGCCGGCGTCGGTGATCTTCTTCATCATCTCGAGGCAGATCACGCCGCTGGACTTCTCGAGGTGGACGCGGTCGAAGATCTGCCGCCGCATCAGGCGGAAGTCGCAGTCCACGTCGCGGACCGTCAAGCCGAACAGGATCTTGACCGTATGGTGGTAAACCCGGCCGATGATGACGCGGTGCAGCGGGTCCGAGCGGCTGATCTTGTAGCCGTTCACCAGGTCCACGCCCGGGCCCGCCTTCTCCCACAGCCGCGCCATCTCGCGCGGATCGTACTGCGCGTCGCCGTCGGTGTAGAAGATCCAGTCCTTCGCGGCCGACGCGAACCCGGTGCGCAGCGCGCCGCCGTAGCCGCGGTTCTTCTCGTGGTGGATTGCGCGGACCTGCGGGTAGAGTCGGGCGAGCTCGTCGATGATCGCGGCCGTCGAATCGGAGCTCCCGTCGTTGATGACCAACACCTCGAAATCGGGCGTGAGGGTGCCTGCCGTCTGCACGGCGGCTATCACCAGGCTGGCGATGGTGCCGCTGTCATTGTAGGCGGGAAAGAAGACGCTGAGTCCGACGGGCCGCCGCTCGAGTGACGATGACATCTAGAGCGCTAAACCATAGCACATCAGTGACTTGTGGGGCAAGATCCCGACTCGGCGAAACTCCCCGGAGCCGCCGCGGGCGTTCGGGTTGGACTGATGGGCCACGCGTCGCCCGAACCCTGGGGCTCGGCCGGAGCGCGGCTGCGGAGGGGCGATGAGTGGGTCGAGGGCCGTGAGGGGGTCGGCGCGGCGCCAGCCGACCCGTCAGCGGTGGAAGCCTCGCGCCCGGCGGTAGGCGCGTTCCATCGCCTCGGCCACGCGACCCCAGCCATGGTCGCGGAGGACCAGGGCCCTCGCGCGGGCTCCGAGCGCGGCGCGGACAGCCGGCTCCCTCAGCAGCGCATCGATTCGGTTCGCGAGGCCCGCGACATCGCGTTCGGCGACGATCGCGGCGTTCACGCCGTCGTGCGCGACGGCGCCGATCCCTCCGGCGGTTGTCGTCACCAGCGCGGTGCCCGAGGCGAGCGATTCCATCACCACGTTCGGCAGGCCGTCCACGTTTCCGGCGTCGTCCCTCACCGACGGGACGACGGCCAGATCGGCAGCCGCCAGGTACTCCGCCACGTCACCCTGGAGCAGGACGCCGGGAAAGACGACCCGCTCGCTCACGCCCGCCGCGGCGGCCCGTGCGCGGAACTCGGCCTCGAGGTCGCCCGCGCCGCCGACCACCAGCTTCAGCGTGGGCCAGCCGCGGGCCAAGGTGGCGGTCGCGTCGATCAGGAACTCGAACCCCTTCTTCCTGACGAACCGTCCGGCCGCGAACAGCAGAGGATCGCGATCGCCGAGCCCCAACTGGGACCGGACGCGGGCGCGCGCGGCGGCGTTCGGACCGAAGCGCTCTGGGTCCACGCCGTAGGGCACCGTCTCCGAGCGTTCGGCAAGAGCGCCCAGAGCGATGGCGCGCGTGCGGAGATCATCGCTGCACGCGGTCGTCCAGCCCGCCCGGCCGAACACGCCGCGCGCGACTCGGCCGGCAATCGCGCCGCGTTCCGCGACGTACACGTCCGAGCCGTGCAGGCTCACCACCAGCGGCAGCCGCGGGCACGCTGCCGCCGCGATCGCGCCGCCGGGGATCACCCAGTGGCCGTGGACGACGGTGGCCGAGAACCGGCGGGCGACCTCCCGCGCCGTGCGCCAGCCGGCCGCGAGCGCGATCGGTGCCACGGCATACGCCGAGAGGCGCATGTTCACGTCGGCGCGCAGCGCGCCCGCGTAGCCGAACACGCAGAGGCGCGGCGATGGCGCGTAGCGGAACAGGTGGAATCGGACGCCGTGCTCGACGTCTGGGCGCTGCCACCGCGGGTGCCACGGGAGCACCACGTGCACCTCGTGCCCGCGTGCCGCCACGCCCCGGGCAATCGGCTCCATGAACGTGCCGATCGTGTCGCCGGGGAACCGGGGATACGACGTGGCCACCATCACCACGATCTCGCGGCCGTCCGGTCGCAGCGGGTCAGACACCGATCACCGTCCCAGGAGCGCCCGCAGCCGAAGCCGCCACGGCATCAGCACCGATTCGGCCAGGACGGCGCTCGACAGCTTCGACGTCCCCATGCGACGCTCGACGAACACGATCGGCACCTCGCCGATCCGGCACTGCCGGCGCGCCGCTTCGAACAGCGTTTCGACGACGAAGGAGTAGCCGTCCGAGACGATGCGCGTCAACGGGATGCGGGCGAGCGCATCGCGGCGCCAGCAGCGGAACCCCCCGGTACAGTCCTTGACCGCCAGCCCGGTGACGGCGCGAATGTAGCGGTTGGCGAACGTGCTGAGGATCAGCCGGCGCAGCGGCCAGTTCACGACGCTGATCCCATTGAGGTATCGCGACCCGACGACGACGTCGTAGTTCGCCGCCGCCGCGGCGAGGTCCGGCAGGTACTTCGGGTCGTGCGAGAAGTCGGCGTCCATCTGGCAGATGAGTTCGGCGTCGGTCTGAAGCGCCAGGGCGAACCCCTCGACATACGACCGGCCGAGGCCGCGCTTGCCGGTCCTGTGCACGACCTGCAGCCGGCCGGGGAATTCGCGGGACAGTTCGTCGGCCAGCGCGCCCGTGCCGTCGGGCGAGTTGTCATCCACGACCATCGCCTTGAACCCGTCGAGCGCGAGAATCCGCCGAACCAGCGGCGCGATGTTCTCGCGCTCGTTGTACGTCGGGATCACGACCAGTACACGCTGTATGCTCATCGTCTTCCTGGAATCCCGCCCGCGGCGTCCGCGCGGGCCGGCACCAAGGCGGCTGCGCAGACAATCAGGACGGGATCGATCACGGGGATGCGGAAGCGCTCCTGGGGAAAGAACACGAGACAGACGAGGATGGAGGCTGCGGCCAGAAGCCAGAGGGCTGCCGGCTGCCGCTCGGCGCGGCGCAGGCGCCAAGCGCCGGCCGCTGCGAACGGGAGCAACAGAACGTAGGAGCCCGCCGACGCGACCACGAAGCGCCGCGAGTGCAGCGCGTAGGATGGGCCGGCCGGCACCACCGTGTAGAAGGCCTTTCGCGCGAGGAGCTGCAGCCAACCGACCGGGTCGGCGCGGATGTCGTCGAGCGCCGCCCGGTAGAAGACGCCCTCCAGCGCTTCCGGGCTGGCCCCAGCGTGCGCCCGCTCGATGGCGAGCGCGGCCTGCTTCATCTCCAGATTGGCCGCCAGGTCGCCTTCTCCCCGCGCCAGCCGGTTGTTACCCGTCCAGAACGTGACGCCGCCCTCCGACGCCACGAGGACGAAGCGGCCGTAGACCGCCTCGTTCCGCGCCGTCCATGGGGCCACGACGAGGACCGCCCCCAGGGCCAGGCACGCCGCGATCGCCGGGCGCCGGCGCAGGACCATCCAGGCGCCCGCGAGCGCGATGAAGATGAGAATCGCCGGGCGCGTCAGGGTGGCGAGACCGGCGACGACGCCACCGCCCAGCGCCAGACCGAGCGCGCGGGACGCCCTCGGCGCAGCGACGGCACGGTCGACGAGCCAGGCAGCGGCCAGCGCAAGAGGCGCGTACAGGCTTTCGCTCAGCGCGTAGCCTCCCATCGAGACGAGCGGGGGGTACGCGGCGGCGACCAACGCCGCGGCGATCGAGGCCCGTTCTCCTCGCACGCCGCCGCCGGAGACGCGGAAGGCCCAGGCGGCTATCAGCCAGATGAGCACGCCCCCGAGGAGCGACTGCGCCACCTTCACGTCGGTCGGGACCGATGTCGGAAGGCCCGGGCCGCGTATCGCGCTGCCGGGGACGACCGATGCCAGGCCTGCGAGGAACATGGGGTAGAGCGGCGCGCGGCCCACGTGCCGCCCTTCGATCTGCCCGGAGACCGGCGAGACGTAGGAAAAACCGCGGCCCGCCGCGAGGTTGTGCGCGAGCAGGAGGTATTCCTGCTCGTCGAGGGTGAGCGGCCTGCCGACCCAGTAGCCGAGCGCGAAGCCGAGGCGCAGCGCGAGGCCGATGACGATGGCCGCGGCCAGCCAGCGGGCGCGCATCTACTCCCGTCCTTCGAACCGGAGGGCCGCGATCTGTTCGGACACCAGCCCCATCAGGAACACGATCACGCCGAGCATGATCAGCAGCACCGACGAGTTGGTGACGTGCGACTGGGTGGCGATCGTCCAGAGGGCGTAACCCAAGCCCACGGCGAACGACGCCGCGCTGATCGGGAGGAACACGCGAAGCGGGCTGAAGATCGTCACGACCTTCAGGATGATCAGGAGGAACTTCGCGCCGTCCTGTGCCAGGCGGATCTTCGACTTGCCGACGCGCGGCCGCGCCTCGATCGGCTCGAAGTGCACGCTGTACCCGGCTTTCACGAACGCGAGCGTCGTCGTCGTCGGCGTCGAGAACCGGTTCGGCAGCAGGTGGATGAACTCGCGGAGGTGGCGGCTGCGGGCCGCGCGGAACCCCGACGTGAGATCCGGAATCGGCCGGCCGGTCAGATACGACGCGAGGCCGTTCAGCAGCAGGTTGCCGAGACGGCGGGCCAGCGTCGCCTGCGTGGCGTGCGCCCGCGCGGCCACCACGAGGTCGTATTCCCCGAGGCGCGAGACCACGCGGGCGGCGTCGGCCGGCGGATGCTGGCCGTCGGCGTCGATGATCAGGATGAACTCACCGGTCGCCGCGCGGATGCCGCTCTTCACCGACGCGCCGTTCCCCTTGTTGTAGGGATGGCGGACGACGCGGGCCCCGGCGCCTTCCGCCGCGGCGGCCGTCGCGTCGCTCGACCCGTCGTCCACCACGAGGATCTCGAGCCAGTCGGCCGAGCGGCGCAGCCCCGAGACGACGTCGGCGATGACGTCGGCCTCGTTGTAGGCCGGAACGACGACCGAGGTCTGTTCGGGTGACGCCACTAGCGCTCCAGCGGCTCGCGCTCACCCTCGGGGGCATCTCCCGGCCGCCCGAGCGTCAGCTCGATGCCGCGAACCCGGTACAACAGGTCTTCGATCAGTTTCCGGTTGCCGGAGATGACGTCGGCGACCAGCCCGATCAGCGCCACCTGGAAGCCGACGATCAGCAGGATGGCGGCGAGGATCAGCGACTGCAGGTGGCCCAAGCCGGCGCCGGTCACGTAGAAGTACAGGAACCGGAGCGAGACGGCGAGGCCGCACAGGAAGAGGACGGCGCCGATGGAGACGAACACCTTCATCGGCTCGTACATCGTGTAGATGCGCACGATCGTGGCGGTCGACGCCTTGATGTACGTCCAGGCGCTGCTGAACAGCCGCGACTCGCGCGTCCGCGGGTTGGTGGCAATCGGCACGTGCGCGATCGCCATCCGCTTCTTGCCCGCCTGGATGATCGACTCGAGCGTGTAGGAGAACTCGGACACGATCGTGAGCCGGAGCGCCGCGTCGCGCGTGTAGGCGCGGAAGCCGCTGGTCGTGTCGGGCACCCGGGTGTTCGACACCTGCCGCACCACCCAGCTGCCCAGCAGTTGCAGCCGCTTGCGGGCCGCGCTCATCTGCTTGACGGCCTGGATGTTCCGATCGCCGATGACGATGTCGGCCTCGCCCGAGAGCAGCGGCTCCAGGAGGCTTCCCACGTCCCGGGCCGAGGTACTGGTTGTCGCCGTCGGTGTTGACGATGAAGTCGGCTCCGAGCTTCAGGCACGCGTCGATGCCGGCCATGAAGGCGGCGGCCAGCCCCTTGCGCCGCCGGAAGCGGACGACGTGGTGGGCGCCGTGGGCGCGCGCGACCTCGGACGTGCCGTCGGTCGAACCGTCGTCGACGACCAGGAACTCGACGGCATCGACCCCGGGGACGGTGCGCGGCAGGTCGCCGAGCGTCGCGGGCAGCGTCTTGGCCTCGTTCAGACACGGGATCTGGATGATGAGTTTCTTCACGGTCCACCAACGAACTTCTCGATGACGCCGTCCCAGGTGATGAGCAGCGCCCGTTCGCGCCCGGCGGCGCCGAGCGACGCGGCGCGCGCCCGGTCCGCGGCCAGCAGGTTGACCGCCCGCGCGATCTCCCCGGCTCGGGCTCGCACACGAAGCCGTTGACGCCGTGCTCGACGAACTCGAGCACGCCGCCCGAGTCGCGCGCCGTGATCACCGGCTTGGCGCTCAGGAACGACTCGAGCGTCACGTAGCCGTAGTCTTCGTCGAACGGCGCGTATACGACGCCGAGCGCGCCGGCGTACCAGTCGATCAGATCGTTCTCGGAGCAGGCGCCGACCAACTGCACGCGGTCCCGAACGCCCGTCTCTTCCACCACGCGCTCGACGTTCTCGCGCTGCGTGCCCTCGCCGACCACGACGAGCCGGACGCCGGGATCCACGTGGCGCAGCGCGCGAACCGCCAGGTCCACCCGCTTGATCGACTCGAGTCGCCCGACCGACAGGATGTAATCGCCGTAAGGGCCCTGGCGGAGCCGATCCGCGAGCCTCGGCGGATGGTAGACCGCTTCGGCGCCGACGCCAACGAACTTCTCGAGGCGATGCGCCACGTTCCTGGCGATCGCGTACACGCGCCGCGATTCGAGCAGCATCTCGCGGTCGAGGGCGAAGATGCGCTCGCGCAGCGCGACGTCCAGCTCGGTGTAGGCGAAGTCGCCGAACTGCGTCCCGCAGAGCTCGTACGCCGCGCGGTGCTGGTGCGTCAGCCAGGTGACCTTGTTCGGGTGACGGACGAAGTAGGACGGAAACTTCGTCGCGATCACCGCGTCGATCGGCCGCCCGCAGCTCTCGGAGAGATCGAGCAGGCGCCACGCCGCCGCGTGCGCGAGGATCTCCTCTTTCGGGTACCACTTGAAGGGCACCGACACGATCCCCGTCGTGTAGCCGCGCAGGGTCAGCTGGTGCGCGAGCTGCCGGACCAGGCGTTCGGCGCCGCCTTCGATCAGGGGCACCTGCACTTCGCAGACGAGGACGGTGCGAACGCCCATACCCGCCCTATGTCGCGAACCGGAAGTTGATCACGTCGCCGTCCTGCACCACGTATTCCTTGCCTTCCAGGCGAACCTCGGCGTGCTCGCGGCAGGCCGCGAGCGAACCGCGCGCGACGAGGTGCTCGAAGCGCACGACCTCGGCGCGGATGAACCCCCGGGCGATGTCCGAGTGGATCTCCCCGGCGGCCAGCTGCGCGTGCGTGCCTCGCGGGATCGACCACGCGCGGCACTCGTCCTCCCCGGCGGTGAGGAAGGAAACGTAGCCGAGCAGGTCGTAGGTCGTGCGGATGACGCGGTTCACGCCGGGTTCGGCCAGGCCGAGATCGGCCAGAAACGCCTGCGCATCGGCCGGGTCGAGCTGCCCGATCTCGAGTTCGATCTTCGCGCACACGGCCACCACTCCCGTGCCGGCGCGCGACAGGAAACCGGTCAGCCCGGCGGCCTCGGCCGCCTTCGCGCCGTCGCCGAGCAGCCCCGCGTCGGCTTCGTCGACGTTCACGACGAGCAGCAGCGGCTTGGCCGACAGGAACTGGAAGCCGCGAAGCATCTTGCGCTCGTCGTCGGTGAGCGCGATGCCGCGCAGCGGCAGGCCGTTCTCGAGCGTCTCCTGGCAGCGGACGATGAGCGCGCGCTCGCGTTCGAGTTCCGGGGTCCGCCCCTTCTTCATGTCGCGTTCGATCCGCTCGACGCGTTTCTCGACCACGGCCAGGTCCGCCAGCAGGAGCTCGTCCTCCATCGCCTGGGCGTCGCTCGCCGGTTCGATCTTCTCGGCGTGGTGCGTGACCGACGGGTCGCGAAAGGCGCGGACGACGTGAACGAGGGCGTCCGCGTTGCGGTAGGGCGCCACGTCGAGCAGGGCCTGCGCGCCGGTTCGTCCCGGCCCCGCGAGGTCGGCGAACTCCACGGTCGCGGGCGTCTTCTTCTTCGGCTTGTAGAGCTCAGCCAGCCGTTCCACGCGGGCGTCGGGCACCCGGGCCACCCCGACGACCGCTTCGAGCTTGCCGTGCCCCGCTTTCGGGACCTCGCGCTGGCTCGTCATCAGCTGAAAGAGCGTCGTCTTGCCGGACGAGGGGAATCCGATCAGTGCGGTGCGCAGCATGCCAGGCTGCAAATGCTATCACGCTCCTGCCGGAGCCGGAACGCATCGGTGGGCCGAGCGGGGCCGCCAGGCGCCAGACGGCGCCTTTGGAGGCGATGTCACGTCGCCGAAAAGCGAAGCGAAGGCGAATATCCGACAGGACCAGGCGCAGCGGCAACCCTTTTATTTCTTAGGGATTGACATCACTCAGCCCGTCCCTTACCATCCGAGTGGTCCTGGGTGGAGTGAGGTGGGAGAGCTGGCATGCTGCGCGGCAGTTTCACGGCCAAGATCGACGAGAAGAGCCGCCTGAAGATACCCCGCGACTTCCTCAAGTCGTTCGAGGAGACGTACGGCCGCGATCTCTTCGTCACCAGCCTCGACGGCGTCTGCGCCCACATCTACCCCATGTCCGTCTGGGCCGAGATCGAACGCCAGCTGGGCGCGCAGGGACTGGTCCGCGACCCTGAGGTGGATCGCTTCTTCAAACATACCAGTTTCTACGGCCAGGTGGCCGAACTCGACAATCAGGGCCGCGTCCTGATCCATCCGCGGCTGCGGGAACAGACGAGCATGGCCGGCGAGGTGGACGTGGTGGGCAGCTTCGATCACCTCGAGGTCTGGAACCTCGAACGCCTCAAGGCGGACCTTGCGGCGTCGCCCTTCACCGACGACGACAGGCGCGTGGTGGCGGGCCTCCTCCGGCAGGCGCAGAAGGCCGGCACCCCGTAGCGGCCGGAACGCGAGACGCCATGCCCGAACACGTGCCGGTGATGAGAGCGGAAGTGCTCGAGGCTCTCGGGCCGCGCCGTGGCGGGACGTTCGTGGACTGCACGCTCGGTCTGGGCGGCCACGCGGCGGCGGTGCTCGAGGCCGGGGCGACGCGGTTGATCGGGATCGACCGCGACCGCGAGGCGCTCGCGATCGCGCGCGGGCGCCTCGAACGCTGGGCCGATCGCGTCGAACTGGTCCACGCCGACTACCGCGAGCTTCCGCAGGTGCTCGACGCGCGCGGCGTGGCGGCGGCCGATGGAATCCTCGCAGACCTCGGCGTGTCGTCCATGCAGTTCGACGGCGAGGGGCGCGGGTTCAGCTTCCAGCGTGACGAACCGCTCGACATGCGGATGGATCGATCGGCCGGCCCGACGGCCGCCGACGTGATCGCCGAACTGGCGGAGGAGGACCTCGCGAACGTGATCTACGAGTTCGGCGAGGAGCGCTACTCGAGGCGGATCGCGCGGGCCATCGTCGAGGCGCGCCGCGACGCCCCCGTGGCGACGACCGGCCAACTGGCGTCGATCGTGAAGCGGGCCGTTCCGCGGAAGGGCTACAGCCCCATTCACCCGGCGACGCGCACCTTCCAGGCGCTGCGCATCAAGGTGAACGGGGAACTCGAAGGCCTCGATCGATTCGTCGACCAGGCATGCGCCCGGCTCGCGCCGGGAGGCCGCCTGGTCGTGATCGCGTTTCACTCGCTCGAAGACAGGGTGATCAAGCACACCCTGCGGGCGCTGGCGGCCGACGAGAGCCGGTCGCTGCGCCTCCTGGCGAGGAAGGCGGCTCAGCCGACGGCGTCGGAAGTGGCGGCCAACCCGCGCGCGCGGAGCGCGAAGCTCCGGGCGATCGAGCGGATGGCGTGATGGTGGCGCCGGCCTCCGTGCCGGCGATGGTCGAAAGAACGAGGACTGCGCATGCAGGGCAAGTCGAACAGCACCGCCGTTTTCGACCTGAGTCCGGCGCTGCCCCAGCAGCACGTCAACCTCGAAGTGGACAAGACACGGCAGCGCGAGTACCTGCGCTGGCTGCTCGTGGGTCTCGTCCTGCTGAGCGCCATGCTGTTCAACGTGTGGCAGCGCCTCGCCACCGTGAACCGTGGCTATCGACTGGAGGAAGTGCAGCGCCAGCGCGAGCAGGAAGAGGCGTTCGGCCGGCATCTCCGGCTCGAGATCGCGACACTCGAAGCGCCCGACCGGGTCGAGCGGGTGGCGGTCGATCGCTTGCACCTGGTCGCCCCGGGACGTGAGGACGCCTTCGTGGTGGAACGCGTCGTGCCGCCGCCCCAGCCGCCGTCGTCCGTCGTCGCCTTGCGCTAGGAGCCGTCATGGCAGAGCCACAGGACCCGCGAGTCTGGCGGCACACGATGGCGCCCCGCCTCGGCCTCCTCGCCGGCGTTTTCGCGGTTTGCGTCCTGTCGGTGGTCGCCCGTCTCGTCTATCTGCAGGTGTTCCGCTACGAGGACTACGCGGCGAAGAGCCGCAGCCAGCAGCACAGCGTGATGGAGGAGGTCCCGGCCGACCGCGGCGAGATTCTCGACCGCCACGGCAGGGTTCTCGCCACCAGCGTCGAAGTGGACGCGATTTGCGCGGCGCCCGTCGCGATCAAGGACCCATCCGAGGTCGCCGCCCGGCTGTGCGGCGCGCTCGGCGACTGCGACGCCGCCGAGCAGGCCGGCCTCGTGCGCGACCTGCAGCGACCCAAGGTCCGTTTCGTCTACGTGCGCCGGGGGGCCAGTCCTCAGCAGGCGCACCGCGTGGCCGACCTCAAGATCGACGGCGTGTTCCTGAAGAAGGAACCCCGGCGCTACTACCCGAACCGCCAACTGGCCGCCAACGTGCTTGGGTTCGTCGGCAGGGACAACAAGGGTCTCAACGGCCTCGAATCGACGTACGACTCGACGCTGCGTGGCACTCCCGGTCACCTGCTGTTCGAGGTGGACGGGCGCAAGAACAACCGCAAGCCGTTCAACCGCGTCGGCGACCCGCCGGTGCCCGGTCAGTCGCTCGAGCTGACCATCGACGCCACCCTGCAGCACATCGCCGAGCGCGAACTGCAGGCGGGCGTCGAGGAGAACCGCGCCTTGGGCGGCAGCGTCGTCATCCTGGGTCCTCGTTCGGGCGAGATCCTGGCCATGGCCAGCGCCCCGTTCCTGAACGCCAACCTGTTCGGCCAGGCGCCCGACGAGCTGAAGCGCAACCGCCCGGTGCAGGACATCTACGAGCCGGGATCGACGTTCAAGATCGTCACCGCATCCGCCGCCCTTCAAGAGCACCTGATGCGGCCGACCGACTTGATCGACACCGGGAACGGCACCATCACGATCGGCAACCGGGTGGTCGACGAGTACAAGCAGCACCGCTACGGCACGCTGAGCTTCACGGACGTCATCGTGAAGTCCAGCAACGTCGGCGCGATCAGGATCGGCTTCCGCATCGGCGCGCCCACGCTCGCGCGATACGTCGGCCTCTTCGGCTTCGGCACGCGGCTCTCGCCCGATTTCCCGTCCGAGAACGCCGGCCTCGTCTGGCGGGCGTCCCAGTTCACCGACAGCGCGCTCGCCTCGGTGTCGATGGGCTACCAGGTGAGCGTCACGCCGCTGCAGATGGCGTGTGCCGCCAGCACGGTGGCCAACGGCGGCGAATTGGTTCAGCCTCGCGTCGTGCGCGCCGTCATCGACGGCAACGACCGCAAGCTGGTGCCGCGACGCGTGCTGCGGCGGGTCATCTCCGAGGACACGGCGGCCGAGCTGACCTCGATCATGGAAGGCGTCGTCGCGCGCGGCACGGCGACCAAGGCGGCGCTGGTGGACTTCACCGTAGCCGGGAAGACGGGCACGTCCAACAAGAACCGCGACGGACACTACGTCGAGGAGTACAACGCGTCGTTCGTCGGCTTCGTGCCGTCGCGCAGCCCGGTGCTGACGATCCTCGTCCACATCGACACCCCGCGCGGGCCGAACCCGGCCGCCGGGGGCGCCGTCGCCGCACCGATCTTCCACCGCATCGCCGACGCGGCGCTGCGGTACCTCGGCGTTCCTTCGACGATCAACCCGGTGGCGCCCGTGTTGATGGCGCGGCACGACGCCGGGAACACGGTGGCGGTGTCCGGGCCGAGCGTGCCGCTGACGATCGTCCCCGCCGTGGCTCCGTTGTCCGCGGGCCAGGTCGTCCTGCCGGACCTGCGGGGCTTGAGCTTGCGCGACGCGCTGCGCCTCCTGGCCCGCCTCGGCATCACGCCGAGGATGACGGGCGACGGGGTGGTCACCGAGCAGGAGCCCGTGCCGGGGACGCCGGTCGACATCGGCGGCACCTGCCGCCTCGCGCTCGGGCGCCCGGCCCTGGAGCAGCAGCCATGACGGCGTCCGACCTGCTCGCCGCGCTCGGCGACCTCGCTCCGGCCACCGCGACCGCGCTCGAGTCCAACGTCGGCGACCGCGCGGTGAAAGCCATTGCCTACGATTCGCGGAAGGTGGGGGCGGCGTCGGTGTTCGTCGCCCTCAAGGGCCAGAAGGCGGACGGTCTCGCCTTCGCGGCGCAGGCGCTCGCGAAGGGCGCGCTGCTCGTGGTGGCCGAGGCTCCGCCGCCGCCGGGCGTTCACGCGCCCTGGGTCGTCGTCTCCGACGCGCGCCTCGCACTCGCCCGCCTGGCGGCGCGCTTCTACCGCGATCCCAGCCGGGAACTCCAGGTCGTCGGCATCACCGGCACCAACGGGAAGACCACGACCGCCTACCTGACCGCCGCGATCTTCGAGGCGGCGGGGATTCGCTGCGGCATGCTCGGCACCATCGTCTACCGCATCGGGACCGAGGAACACGAGGCGACGAGGACGACGCCCGAGTCGGTGGACGTGCAGCAGATGCTGCGGGAGATGGTGACGCGCGGGTGCGGCGCCTGCGCGATGGAAGTGTCGTCGCACGCGCTCGCCCAGAGGCGCGTGGACGACCTGCGCTTCGCGGTCGGCGTCTTCACGAACCTGACGCGGGACCACCTCGACTACCACGGGGACATGGAGTCGTACTTCGCGGCGAAGCGGCGGCTGTTCGAACTGCTCGGGCCCGGCGGCACCGCCGTGGTCAACCTCGACGACCGGAACGGTTCCGCGTTGATCGGCCTGGCCGGCCGCTCGCTCACCTACGCGATCGATCGACCCGCCGATCTGTACCCGGTCGGGCTCACGCACTCGCTCCGCGGCATCGCGTTCGAGACGGTCTCGCCCGCCGGGCCGATCCGTGTGCGGTCTCGCCTGGTCGGGCGCGTGAACGTCTACAACGTGCTCGCCGCGATCGGCGCGGCGGTCGCCGCAGGGCTGCCAGTCGACGCCATCGAGCGCGGCCTCGAGGGGATCGGGGCGGTTCCGGGCCGGTTCCAGGTCGTCTCCCAGCCGGAGGACGACATCAGCGTCGTCGTGGACTACGCGCACACGGACGACGCGCTGAAGAACCTCCTCGAAACCGCGCGCCCGCTCGCGGCGAAGCGGCTGATCACGGTGTTCGGGGCGGGCGGCGAGCGCGACCGAACGAAGCGGCCGCTGATGGGCGCGGTGGCGGCGCGGCTGAGCGACCTCGTGATCATCACCTCCGACAACCCGAGAGGCGAGGATCCGAACCGGATCATCGAGGAGATCACGCGGGGCGTGGCGGTACCGGCCGAGCGCACGCGCCCGTCCGAGTCGCGCGAGGGGCAGCCGAAGTACACCCCGCCGAAGGCCACCGCCCACCTCGCGATCGTCGACCGGAAGCTCGCCATCGATCGCGCGATCAGTTTGGCGCGGCCGGAGGACATCGTCCTGATCGCCGGGAAGGGGCACGAGAAGTACCAGGTCATCGGCGACCGGGAGATCCCGTTCGACGACGTGGTCGTGGCGCGCGAGGCGCTTTCGCGGCGCCGCGCGGGGCGGGGGCAGGGGTGACGATGACCCTCACCATCGGCGACATCGCCGGGGCCGTCAGCGGACGGCTCGTGTCCGGCGACGCGTCCGCGGTGACGGCCGGGGTGTCCATCGACACGCGGACGCTGAGGCCCGGCGACCTCTACATCGCCCTTCGCGGCGAGCGGTTCGACGGGCACGACTTCGTCGAGGCGGCCCTGGCGGCAGGCGCGTGCGGAGCGGTGGTCAGCCGGCCGATGGGGCACCTGCCGAAGGACGTCGTGGCGGACCGCGCGTTGATCGTGGTGCCGGACAGCGTCGGCGCGCTGCAGCGGCTGGCCCGCTGGGTGCGCCGGCGGTCGGGCGCCCGCGTCGTCGCGATCGCCGGAAGCGCGGGCAAGACGACGACGAAGGATGTCACGGCGGCGTTCCTCGGACTGCGGCACCGGGTGATGCAGACGGCAGGGAACCTGAACAACCACATCGGTCTTCCGCTGTCGCTCCTCGACCTGCGCCACGGCGCAGAGGTGGCGGTGGTGGAACTCGGCATGAACCACGCGGGTGAGATCAGCCGGCTCGTGGCGATCTCCGAGCCCGACGTGCGGGTGTGGACGAACGTCGCCGAGGTCCACATCCAGTTCTTTCCGTCGATCGACGCCATCGCGAACGCGAAGGCCGAGATTCTCGAAGGCGCGTCGGCCCAGACCGTGCTGGTGGCGAACGCCGACGATCCGCGCGTCGCGGCTCGGGTGGTGGGCTTTCCCGGCCGGACGATCACGTTCGGGAGCGCGGAGGGCGCGTCGGTGCGCGTCACCGCCGTCGAGGACCTCGGCGTCGACGGAACGGCGTCGACCGTGGTGACGAGCGCGGGCAGCGTGCGGCTGCGAGTGCCGCTGCCCGGCCGCACGAACCTCCAGAACGTGGCGGCGGCGATCGCGGTGGCGCAGTTGTTCGACGTTCCGCTCGAGGCGGTCGCCGAGCGGGCCGCCACGCTGCGCCCGGCTGCCCACCGCGGCGACGTGCTTCGCCTGGGCGGCGGCGTGGTGGTGGTCGACGACGCCTACAACTCGAACCCGCGCGCACTGCAGGCGGCGCTCGGCCTCGTCGCGAGCGAGCGGCGATTCGCCAGGCGGGTGGCGGTGCTGGGCGAGATGCTGGAACTCGGCGGTCAGGCGCTGGCGCTGCACGAAGCGTGCGGGCGCACCGCGGCCGCGTCAGGGCTGTCGCTGCTGATCACGGTCGGCGGCGACGCCGCGCGCGCGCTGGGACGCGCGGCGGTGGCCGCGGGGATGGCGCAAGCCGAGGTGCGCCACGCGGAGACGAGCGCGGAAGCGGCCGATCTGGCGGCCACGCTCGTCGGCCCCGGCGACCTCGTGCTCGTGAAGGGGTCGCGCGGCATCAGGACGGAAGTTGTGGTGGAGCGGCTGGCGGCAGCCTTCCCTCAGGGCTGACGCCCGGAGTCGGCAGACGCCGTGAGGCGCCGAGGTCGAGACCAGGGCGGGACGGAGTGGTCGGGGGGCGGCGACGCGGGCCGGCAGGCGCGCAACGCCGCCGCCGGCAAGCGGCAAGGACTCGAACGATGTTCCAGGTCGAAGGCAAGCGCGTGATCGTCGTGGGGGCGGCGCGGAGCGGGATCGCCGCCGCGGCGCTGCTCGCCCGGCGTGGCGCACGCGTCACCCTCGCCGACCTGAAACCCGAGTTGCCCGAATCGGCCGCGCTCGCGAACCAGGGCATCGACGTCGAGCTGGGGCCGCACGACGCGAAGGCCCTGTCCGCGGCCGACCTCGTCGTGCTCAGCCCCGGCGTGCCCTTGCGCCAGCCGGCACTGGCCCGGGCGCGCCGCGCGAACGTGCCGATCATCGGCGAGATCGAACTGGCGTCGCGCCTGCTGCGCGGGCGGATTGTCGCGATCACCGGCACGAAAGGGAAGTCCACGACGACGACGCTCGTCGGTCGCATGCTCGCGGGGGCGGGGCTGCCGGTGTCGGTTGCCGGCAACATCGGCGATCCGCTGTCGGCGAAGGTCGACGGCTCGACCGACGACACGATTCACGTCGTCGAGGTCAGCAGCTTTCAGCTCGAGACCACCGCGACGTTCCACCCGTGGATCGCGGCGCTGCTGAACCTGTCGGCCGACCATCTCGACCGCCACGCGAGCCTGCGGGACTACGCCGCGGCGAAGGCGCGAATCTTCGCGAACCAGGACGCGGCGGACTGGGCGGTCGTGAACGCCGACGACGCGCCGGCCATGCGGCTGGCGGCGCGGCGTGCGATGGCGCCGCAGCGGCTGTTTTCGCTCGACCGCGCGCTGGTCGAGGGAACCGTGCTGGTCGAGGGCTGGATCGTGTCGCGGGCTCCAGGGCGTCCGGACGTTCCGGTGCTGCCGGTGAGCGACGTGCGGCTGATCGGCCGCCACCTGCTGTCCGACGTGGCGGCCGCCGCGACGCTGGCCCTGCTTGCCGGGGCGACGCCCGCGGCCATCCGCGCGGCGGTGGCGGGCTTCCAGGGGCTCGAGCACGCGCTGGAGCGCGTGAGGGTGGTGGCGGGGATCGCGTTCGTCAACGACTCGAAGGCCACCAACGTCGAGTCGGCACGGCGGGCGATCGAGAGCTTCGAGGGGCGGCTCGTGCCGATCATCGGCGGCAAGTTCAAGGGCGGCGATCTGAAGGACCTCCGGCCGGCGCTGCAAGGGCGGTCCACCGCCGTCGTGGCGATTGGCGAAGCCCGCCCCGCGGTGCGGTCGGCGTTCGGCGACATGGTTGCGGTCATCGAGGCGGGGTCGATGGCAGAGGCCGTGCGGGCCGCGATCGGCGCGGCGCCGCCGGGGGGGACCGTCCTGCTGGCCCCGGCGTGCGCGAGCTTCGACATGTTCCGCGATTACGCGGAGCGAGGCCGGGTGTTCAAGCAGGAAGTGGCCAGGCTCGCGGAGGAACTCGACGGAACCCGTGAGCCGTGAGCAGTCGTCAGTCGGCACGCGCGATGGAGAGCCGTCCGCTGGGAACGCAGGCTGCCCCGGTCTGCGAGGCCGGTGTCTCGATCCAGGCTGACTGATGACTGCCCACTGCTCACGGTGTTCCGTTCGGCAGACGGTGTTTCGGGTCGAGCGCGGCTGAGGTTTAGCGCGACGCACGGCAAACCGGCAACGACGGCAGCGACAGGGCGCGATGGCGAGAAAGCTCAAATCCGACGCGGTGCTGTTCGGGACTACCCTCGTCCTGGTGGTCGTCAGCCTGACGTGGGTCTACAGCATCACGGCGGTCACCAAGTCGGACGCCGGCGTCTTCATGATCCGGCAGGGCATGTGGGTGGCCCTCGGGATCGTCGGCCTCCTGGTCGCGATGCGCGTCGACTACCACGTGTTCTGCAACCGCCGACTGCTGCTGTGGCTGGCCGGCGCCCTTGCGGTCGCGCTGGTCGCGGTGCTGTTCGGGCCCGCCGTGAAGGGCGGCCGCCGGTGGATCCACCTGGCCGGGCTCACCGTCCAGCCCTCGGAATTCGCCAAGCTGCTCGCGATCTTCTTCGTCGCCACGGTGCTCGCCCGCCGCCTCGAGGATCGCGAACCGCTCGAACCGGGGCTCGCGCAGGCGGGCGCGCTGGCGGTGGCCTTTGCCGTGCTGATCATGAAGGAGCCCGACTACGGCACCGCGCTCGTCCTGCTCGCCACGTGTTTCGCGATGGCGTTCAGCGCCGGCCTGCCGTACCGTTGGGTCGCCACCACCGCCGTCCTGGTGCCGCCGCCGGTGGCGCTCGTGCTGTGGGTGTCGGACCACAGCCGCGCGCGGCTCCTGACCTTCCTCGACCCGTTCAAGGACCGGCTGGGCGCGGGCTACCAGCCGGTTCAGTCGCTGATCGCGGTGGGCAGCGGCGGCATGTGGGGCAAAGGCTTCGCGCAGAGCGTCCAGAAGCTGTTCTACCTGCCGGAGGCGCAGAACGATTACATCTTCGCCGTCATCTCCGAGGAGATGGGGCTGATTGGCGCGTGCTTCGTGGTGACGTGCTTCGCCATTCTCATCGGGCGCGGCCTGCTCGTCGCCCGCCGCGCCCCCGACGCGTTCGGGTCGCTGGTGGCGCTGGGCATCACCGCGATGATCGGGATCCAGGCGATGGTCAACCTCGGCGTCGTGACGAATATGCTGCCGGCGAAGGGCATCCCGCTGCCGTTCGTGAGCGCCGGCGGTTCGTCGATGATCGTGAGCCTGGTGGCCATGGGCGTGCTGCTCAACATCTCGCAACAGGCGTCGGCGACGGAGTAACGACGTGCTGGGACGCACCCGGAGAGTTCATTTCGTCGGCGTGGGCGGCAGCGGGATGAGCGGGATCGCCGAGCTGCTGGCCAATCTCGGCTACGCCGTCAGCGGCTCCGACACCAGGTTGTCGTCCGTGACGGCGCACCTGGCGTCGCTCGGCGTCCGCGTGGCGGAGGGGCACGACGCCGCGAACGTGGGCGATGCCGACGTGGTGGTGTATTCGTCGGCGGTGCGTCCGACGAACCCCGAGATTGTCGAAGCCGCCCGGCGTCGGATCCCCGTCATCCCGCGCGCGGAGATGCTGGCGGAGCTGATGCGGTTGAAGTACAGCGTGGCGGTGGCCGGGGCGCACGGCAAGACCACCACGACGTCGATGATCGCGCTCGTCCTCGAGCGCGGCGGCCTCGATCCGACCGCGGTGATCGGCGGCCGGCTCAGCGCGTTCGGCAGCAGCGCGCGCCTCGGCCGCGGCGACTACATGGTCGTCGAGGCGGACGAGAGCGACCGCTCGTTCCTCAAGCTGACACCGTCGGTGGCGGTGCTGACGAACATCGACCAGGAGCACCTCGAGAGCTACCGCGACTTCGAGGACCTGCAGGAGGCGTTCGTCACCTTCGCGAACAAGGTGCCGTTCTACGGGACGATCGTCGCGTGCGCCGACGACGGGTACGTGCGGCAGCTGATCCCGGCGATGACGAGGCGGGTGATCACGTACGGCCTCGAGTCGGCCGACGCCCACTACCGGGGCGTGGGCGCGTCGGGGGCCGGGTTCGACTGGCGCTGCACGGTCGAACGCGACCTGCGGACCGGCCGCGGCGAGGACGCGGGTCCGGTGACCCTCGGCGACATCGTGCTGCACGTGCCCGGCCGCCACAACCTCCAGAACGCCCTCGGAGCGGTCGCGGTGGGACTCGAACTCGGCGTGCCGTTCGACCGGATTGCCGCTGCCCTCGACGGCTTCCGCGGGGCGGAACGGCGATTCGAGGACCACGGCGAAGTGCGCGGCGTGCGAGTCATCGAGGACTACGGCCACCACCCGACGGAGATCGCGGCCGTCATCGGCGCCGCCCGCGCGGCGCTCGGCCGCCGCCTCGTCGTGGTGTTCCAGCCGCACCGCTACTCCAGGACGCGGCGGCTGCTCGATTGGTTCGGCCCCGCGCTCGCCGGCGCCGACGAAGTCGTGCTGACCGACATCTACGCCGCGGGCGAGGATGCCGTGCCTGGAGTGACGGTGGAGGCGCTCGCCGAGGCCATCAGGCCGCACGTCGCCGGGCCGCTGCACGTCGTGAAGGACATCAAGGACGTGCCCGCCGAGGTGGCGAGCCTCGCGCGCGCGGGCGACGTGGTGATGACGCTGGGCGCCGGGTCGATCGGCGCCGCGTCGGACGCGATTCTCGAGGAACTGGGTCGGAGCTAGCGGAGTCACCGTGCCTGTCACTGCACCGGCCGATCGGCGCTTCCTGCGCGCGCAGGTGAAACCGGGGCGGCGCCACGCGCCGTGGCGGCGCTGGCTGCGCGTCGTCCAGGTGCTGCTGTCGACGGGCCTGCTCGTCGGGGCCGGCTGGTGGTGCGCCACGGTCGTGGTGCGCGCGCCCGCGCTGCGGGTCGGGCACGTCGCCGTCACCGGCACGCAGTACCTGTCGAGCGGCGAGGTGCTGGCCCTGCTCGACGGCATCCGGGGCCGGAACATCCTGTTCGTGAACCTCGAGGACTGTCGGCAGAAGGTCCTGGCCAGCCCCTGGGTGGCGGACGTCACGCTGCGGCGGGCGCTGCCGGGGACCATCACCGTCCGCGTGACCGAGCGGCACCCGATCGCCATCGGCCGCATCGGCGACGAGTTCTTCCTGGTCGACGAGCGCGGCGGCGTGATCGACGAGTACGGCCCGCGGTACGCCGACTTCGACCTGCCGATCCTCGACGGCCTGGCCCCGCGGGGCGGCACCGAATCGGCCGCGAACGAGCGCCGCGCCGACCTCGCGTCGCGGCTGCTCCGCGACATCGGGACGAAGCCGGAGCTCGCCAAACGGATCTCGCAGGTGGACGTGTCCGACCCCACGAACGCGATCGTGATCGTGGACCAGGACACCGCGCGGGTGAAGCTGGGCGACGAGCGGTTCGCCGAGCGGCTGCAGCTGTACATGGACCTCGCGCCGAGGCTCCGGGAGCGCGTGCCCGCGATCGACTACGTGGACGTCCGGTTCGGCGAACGGGTGACGGTCGGCGCGCAGAAGGCGAAGGGGTCGGCGGCGACGGTCGCGGCGATCCCGCGCCGGGCCGGCACGACCAACCAGTAGCAGACGGCACGGAGCGGAGGGGGAGTGGCACGAAAGGAACGGTATCTCGTCGGCCTCGACATCGGCACGTCGAAGACGACGGCGATCGTCGGCGAGCCGGGCGACAACGCGAGCCTCAACATCGTCGGCATGGGCGTCGCCGAGTCCAACGGCATCCGCCGGGGCCTCGTCGTCAACCTCGAGGCCGCCGTGGAGTCGATCAAGAAGGCGATCCTCGAGGCGGAGCTGACCGCCGGGATCGAGATCGACAACGTCCACCTCGCGCTGTGCGGCCCGCACGTCAAGGGGTTCAACAGTCGCGGCGTCGTCGCGGTGTCGGGCAAGAACCGCGAGATCACCTACGAGGACGTGGGGCGCGCCCGGGACGCCGCCAAGGCGGTGTCGCTGCCCGCCGGGCGCCAGATCCTCCACGTCCTGCCGCAGGATTTCGTGGTGGACGACCAGGACGGCATCCGCGACCCGGTCGGCATGCAGGGCGCACGCCTCGAGGTGAACGTGCACGTGGTGACCGGCAGCGTGACCGCGACGCAGAACATCGTGGCGTGCGTGAACCGCGCCGGCGTGACGGTGAAGGACACCGTGCTGGGACAGCTGGCCGCGAGCGACGCCGTGCTGACCGAGGACGAGAAGGAGCTGGGCGTGGCCCTGCTCGACATCGGCGGCGGGACGACCGACCTCGCCATCTTCGAGCGCGGCAGCCTCTGGCACACGGCCGTGATCCCGGTCGGCGGCGACCACTTCACCAACGACATCGCCGTCGGGCTTCGCATGCCGATCCCCGACGCGGAGAAGCTGAAGCGGCGCAGCGGCTGCGCGCTGTCTGGCATGGTCGAGGACGAGGAGACGATTGAGGTGGCCAGCGTCGGCGGCCGCAGGCCGCGCGTGATGGGACGGCGCATCCTGACCGACGTCCTGCAGCCGCGCGCCGAGGAGATCTTCCACCTCGTCTGGGACGAGATTCGGCACGCCGGCTACGAGAAGTCCCTCAATTCGGGCATCGTGCTGACGGGGGGCGGCGCCATCCTCGACGGCCTGCCCGAGATCGCCGAGCAGATCTTCGACCTGCCCATTCGACGCGGCATGCCGACGGGCGTCGGGGGCGGGCTGGCGGACCACGTGAACAGCCCCGCATTTGCGACGGCCGTCGGGTTGGCGCAGCGTGCACACGCCCAGTGGCTTCGAGAGGCGCCGACCGGCGGCAGCGGGCCGTTCTCCCGGACCATGGGCAAGCTGGGCAAGCTGTTCCGGGAGTTCTTCCCGTTCTAGGGAGCGCGACAGATGACGCGACCGGGAAAGACGCGGCAGAACGGCACGACGCGCAGGCGGCGACGACACGGCCGATCCTGAGGGGCGGGCCCTCGTCGGCGACGACCATCGACGGATGCATCACCTGGACCCAACGAGACGTGGAGGCGTGAATGGCGAACCCGCAGCACCTGATCCCCGGCAATGGCGCAGACCCCGCATCGGACCCGCTGCGTATTCAGTTGGGTGACGACCCTCGACGGCTCGGCGCCCGCATCAAGGTGATCGGAGTGGGGGGAGGCGGGGGCAACGCCGTGAACCGGATGGTCCGGGCCGGCTTCCCTGGCGTGGAGTTCATCGTCGCGAACACCGACGTGCAGGCGCTGCAGCAGAGCTGCGCCCCGATCAAGGTGCAGCTCGGTCAGAAGCTGACGAAAGGGCTCGGCGCGGGCGCCGACCCGGCCATCGGGCGCGCCGCGGCCCTCGAAGACACCGAGCGCCTGCTCGAGGTGCTCGACGGCGCCGACATGGTGTTCGTCACCGCCGGGATGGGCGGCGGCACGGGGACGGGAGCCGCGCCGGTGGTCGCCAGCCTCGCCAGCGAGATAGGCGCCCTGACCATCGCGGTCGTCACCAAGCCGTTCATCTTCGAAGGTGGCCGGCGGAACCGCCAGGCGGGCCAGGGGCTCTGCGACCTTCGCGAGTCGGTGGACAGCGTCATCACGATCCCGAACGAACGGCTGCTCGCCGTGGACCGGGAGCTCACGCTCCTCAAAGCGTTCGAGGCGGCCGACGACGTGCTGCGGCAGGCGATTCAGGGGATCTCGGACCTGATCCTCGTGCCGGGATTGATCAACCTGGATTTTGCCGACGTGAAGGCCATCATGCGCGGCATGGGCGTCGCGGTGATGGGCACCGGCGTCGCCGACGGCCCCGACCGGGCGGTCGAGGCGGCGCGGAAGGCCATCTCGAGCCCGCTGCTCGAGGACGCGTCCGTCGAGGGCGCCCGCGGCGTGATCATCAACATCACCGGCGGCAGCAGCCTGGGCATCGGCGAAGTGAACGACGCCTCGCAGATCATCTTCAAGGCCGCCCACGAGGAGGCGAACATCATCTTCGGCGCGGTCGTGGACCCCGTCCTCCAGGACCAGGTGAAGATCACCGTCATTGCCACGGGGTTCGGCGAAGGGCGGTCCGCGGCCGCCGGCCGTCCGAACGCGGACACGCCCGTCGCCATCGAGAACTACCAGACCTGGTACGACGGGCACCGCCAGCCGGCGCCGGCTGCCGAGCCCGGTCCCGCGGCGCCCATCCCAGTCCGCCGCCGCTCGATCATCGGGACGGGCGGCCAGGCGCGCGCGGCGGCGGGCGCCGCGCAGCCCGAAGCCGCCACCGCCGACGCGGTGGACAACGACGCGTCGCCGTTCGACGTCCCGGCGTTCCTGCGCCGGCAGCAGGGCTGAGCGCGTCACCCGGCCGGCCCGTCCATCCGCCAGATGCCTGTCGCGGTGCCCGGCTCCCCGCCGGGCGCCCGCCGGCCCGCGTGGTAGACTACAAACACCCAAGGCACACGCGATCGCCGGCGCTTCAAGCGCAGCCGGCGTTCGTCTCGACTCCGGGCGTTCCCGGCAGCGGCGGCGACGTCCCGCTCCGACCAGCGAACTGGATCGGTGGCGGCGGTTCCCCCGACACAAGACGATGAGTTCCTGGCAGCAGCGCGAACGGGCGCGAGAGACGCTCTCCCGCGAAGTGGGATGCATCCGAAAGCCGCACGGCCACCGGCTGCGTATCGCATTGGCGTTCCCCAACACCTACTTCGTCGGCATGTCGAACCTCGGGTTCCAGACCGTCTACCGGCTGCTCAACGAACCGGACGAGGCGGTGTGCGAACGCGTCTTCCTGCCGCCGAAGCAGGACCTGCAGGAGGCCTTGCGGACGGGCACCCGCCTCACGACGCTCGAGTCTCAGCTGCCGGTGGCCGACTTCGACGTGCTCGCGTTCTCGGTCTCGTTCGAGTGGGACTACACGAACGTCGTGACCATGCTGCGCCTGGCCGGGCTGCCCGTCCGCTCGGCCGATCGCGACCAACGGCACCCGCTCGTGGTGCTCGGCGGCGCCATCACGTTCCTGAACCCGGAACCGCTGGCGCCGTTCGTGGACGTCGTGTGCGTCGGCGAAGGCGAGGTGCTCGTCCCCGAGCTGCTGGCTGCCGCCGTGACGGCAGGCGGCCGTGCCGCGATCCTCGGCCGGCTCGCGGGCCGGCCAGGGATGTACGTGCCGTCGCTCGTTGACGTCGCCTACAACAGCGACGGGACCGTGGAGCGGTTCGTGCCGGCGCCGGGCTCGGGCGCCTCGGCGCGCGTCGGCAAGGCGGCGCTGAGAGCGTCCGATCTGGCTGAGCCTCCCTCGACCACCGTCTTCTCGCCGGAAACCGAGTTCGGATCGCGGCTCCTGGTGGAAGTGGTGCGCGGCTGCGCGAACCTCTGCCGGTTCTGTTGGGCCGGCTACAACTACCTGCCCGTTCGCGCCTTCGACGCCGATCGCATCCTGCGCCTGGCCGAGCAGGCGCGGCCCCACAGCTCGCGCGTGGGCCTGGTTTCGATCGCGCTCTGCGACCATCCCGAGATCGAGCGCATCCTCGGCCGCCTGCTCGAGCTCGGCTACGGCATCAGCCCCGCCTCCCTCCGCCTGGACGACCTGACGGCGCCGATCGTGCGCCTGCTGCGCGCGAGCGGCGAGCGCAGCATCACGATCGCGCCGGAAACCGGCTCCGACCGCCTCCGCCGCGTGATCAACAAGCCGATGACCAACGACGAGATCCTGGACCGCGCCGACCTCGTCTTTGCCTCGGGGATCGAGAACCTGAAGCTCTACTTCATGATCGGCCTGCCAACCGAGACCGACGAAGACCTCGTGGCCATCCGGGACCTGACGGCCGCGTTGCGCGAGCGGATGCTGCGATACGCCCGCCACCGGGGCGCGGTCGGCCGAATCGTCGCCAGCGTCAACCCTCTCGTCCCCAAGCCGGGCACCGCCTACCAGTGGATGCCGATGGAGCCGTACGCCGCAACGGAACGCAAGATGCGCCGGCTGCGCCAGCTCGTGTCAGGTCTCGACAACGTGTATTTCACGATCAAGTCGGAACGACACTCGTACTACCAGGCCCTGTTGTCGCTCGGTGACCGGCGAGTGGCGGCAGCCATCGAGGCGGCCGAGCGCAACGGCGGGCAGTGGCGCGCCGCGGTCGCCGAGGCCGGGATCGACGCGGACTGGTACGTGTTCCGCGACCGGAGCCTCGACCGCGTCCTGCCCTGGGATGTCATCGACGGCGGCCCGAAGGCCGCCTTCCTGCGCAGCGAGTTCGATCGCGGCCTGCGCGGGGAGTTGACGCGGCCGCCGGCCTGACCGGGCCGCCGGCGCCTGGCCTCGGCGCCAGGCCGGCGCTCCCGTCCGTCTACTCCGCCATCGCCGCCTGCTCCTCGTGTGCGGCGTACGCCTCGAGGATCAGGTCGCGCAGCCGGTCTTGGGCGTGGCCGTCGACCAGGGGCCGCAGCAGGGCGAAACTCCGCCGCTCGCCGTTCACCGAGTACTGCCTGGCCGGAAACGTCACGTTGCGCCCCGCCCCGTTTCGGCGCTCCCAGATCGAGAAGCCGATCAACTTCATCCCGTCGAGCACCCCCTCGCTGAAATGCAGTTCGGCGTCGGCAAGCTTTCCCGGCGGGTTGCCCTTGTCGTTGCGGCTGATCTTCACCTGCATGTGCAGCCTCCATGTTGCGGCGCCGGCCCGAGACCCTGGGTGGCGGCCGGTCGGGAAGGGATCGAGCTCGGCGCCCTGCCTTCTGGCCTCGCCCGCCGAGGCTGCAAGGCGCGTTCCGGCAGGCGCCGATCGGTGGCGGGCCCGCAACCCGCTCGGGACGCTGCTTTTGCGGAGGGCCGCCCGCCTCCGGCGACGCGGCTGCCCGCGCGACGCGGCGGAACGGCCACTCGCGTTGCCGGGCCTCGGGCGGGACAGATGCCGGCCAACCGTGTACGATCAGCGAATGCAGATCATCGGCATCGGGCTCGACGCCACCGAGATCCCCCGGATCGAGCGAACCATCACCCGGTACGGCGCCCGGTTTCTCGATCGCATCTTCACGGAGGGAGAGATTGGCTACTGCCGCGAGCGGCGGCGCTCCGCGCAGCACTTCGCCGCCAGGTTCGCCGTCAAGGAAGCGGCGATGAAGGCGCTGGGCACCGGGCACTCGCGCGGCGTGCTCTGGCGCGACGTCGAGGTCGTCCGCCGGGGCGGCCCACCGCAACTCCTGTTGCACGGCGCCGCCGCCCGACGCTTCGACGCGATGGGGGGACGGTCGTCGGTCGTGACCATCACGCACACCGACACCCTCGCCATGGCTCAAGTCGTCCTGATGGGCGGGCCATGATCGAGCGCGACGGGTTCATCTGGACGAAGGAAGCCTGGGGGGAGGCGCTGCGATCGGCGCCGCTCCTGGACCTCGCCGATCACTTCTTCACGACGCGTCAACTGCGGTTGCGCGGCGCCACGGAGCACGCGGACTGGGCGCGGGCGGCGGCCACCATTGGCGTCGCTCCCGAGCGGTTGCTCCGGCTCCGCCAGGTCCACGGCCGCCACGCGGTCGTCGTGCGGCGCGGCGAGTCGGCCACGCCGGATGGCTCGATCGACAGGGCGGCTGCCGGCGCCGACGGGGCGGCGCGGCCCGAGGCGGACATCCTCGTCTCGGACGACCCGTCGGTGGCGCTCGCGATCCAGGTGGCCGACTGCGTTCCCCTGCTGATGGCCGACCGGCGGTCGGGGGCGGTCGCGGCGGTCCACGCCGGCTGGCGCGGCACCGCGGCCGCGGCGGGGCCCGCCGCCCTCGACGTCCTGCGACGCGGGTTCGGCACGGCGCCGGAGAACGTGGTGGTGGCGCAGGGTCCGAGCATCGGCGCCTGCTGCTACGAGGTGGGTCCGGAACTCGTGGAGGCGTTCGAGGCTGCCGGATTCGGCGGGCGCGTGGACCGCTGGTTCTCCCGCGACGAGCGCGGCGCGCTCCGCCTCGACTTGTGGGCGGCCAATCGCGACCAGCTCCTGGCGGCTGGCGTGCGCGCCGACGCCATTCACCAGTCGGGCCTGTGCACGGCCAGCCACCCGCAGTGGTTTGCCTCGTACCGCCGCGACGGCGCGGGAACCGGCCGGATCGCGGCGGTCATCAGGAGCCGTGGGGTGAAACCTGCAGCGTCAGAATGACGAGGGCCGAGGGACGACTGCCCCACAACCCCACGCCTCAGAATTGCGGCGTCTTATCCAGCTTGTCCTGTTCTTGCCGTCCCCGCCGCTTCGTCCATGGCGAGGTTCGCCAGCCGGTCCGCGTCCTTGTTGAACGCGCGGCGCACGTGCTGGAACCTCACGCGCCCGATCCGGCCCACCAGCTGGCGCGCGTGCAGAAACAGCGGCTGCAGGCCGGGATTCTTCACGCGATAGACGCCGAGCATCTGCTTCACCAGCAGCTCCGAGTCGGCCCTGATCTGGAGCGACGTGACATCGTGGTCGACGGCCCAGGCGAGCGCCGCCAGCAGGCCGTGGTACTCCGCGACGTTGTTGGTGGCGACGCCGAGAGCCCCGTACAGTTCGTCCACCATCGTCCCGTCTTCCGCCTCGATGCGCACGCCGTAGCCGGCCGGCCCCGGGTTGCCGCGCGAACCGCCGTCGATGTAGGCGATCACTGGTGCTCGGGCCCCGTCCAGGTGCCCGCGTTCTCGACGCCCGACGCCGGCTGCGGCGGGATGAAGAGGACCCGCTGGCAGCTCTCGCACTGGAAGATCATCTCGTTCCGGAGCAGCTCGTTCGCCACCTGCGGGCGCAGCCGGACGTGGCAGGCGCTGCAGTAGCCGGCCCTCACCTCGACGACGGCCGTCCCCCTTCGAGCGCGCACCGTTTCGTAGGTGCCGAGCGCCGCCGGCGAGATCTCGCCGATAATCTGCGCGCGCCTGGCCACCGCCACTTCCAGGTCGCGCTGCAGTTGCCCGGTTTCCTGCCCGATCCGCTGTCGTTCGACCGCAATCACGCCCTTGTCGGCCGCCAGCTTCGCCTCGGCGTCCTTCTGGAGCCGCGCGAGATCGTCGGCCTCGAGCATCCGCTCGAGGATCCTCTCCTCGAGTTGGCCCACCTCGTGCTGGGCGGCCTCTATCTCCTTCAACATCGCGGTGTATTCCTTGTTGGTCTTCACCTCCATCAGCTGTCCTTTGAACTTGCTCAGCCGACCCTGGATCATCGCGAGGTCCTTCTCGACGGCGCGTCGCGCCGCCTGGTTCTCCGCCACCTTGGCCTTCGCGGCCTCGACGCCGGCAGCGGCCGAGGCAAGGCGGCTGTCCAGCCCCTCGACCAGCGCGGGGTCGTCCGCGATGCGGCGGCGGGCGTTGTCGATGAACGTGTCGGTTTGCTGCAGCCGGATGAGGCGATCGAGATCAGCGTCCATGGGTCTTCAGCATCGGAAGGCCGGCGAGGCCGGCCGGTTGACGGCGATTCGCGCGTTGGCAAAAAAAAGGCCCCGGGGGACCGGGGCCTGGTGGTTCGGGCGCGCGGGCGTCTCGCCTCGCGTGCCGAGGGTGCCTGCCGCACGTACTGTCCTGAGACTGATCATGTGATGGTGGGCCCACCAGGATTCGAACCTGGGACAGGCCGGTTATGAGCCGGCGGCTCTGACCGCTGAGCTATGGGCCCCGATACACCCGTCGCGGGCCACCAACAGTCTACCCTCTGCCGTGGTCGGCGCCAAATGGACACCCCCCCGACCCTGTTGGTCCAGTACCCGACTCGCCCGGAGGGGCGGTGCGCTCGCCCCGGGGCGCGGGACGCTGGACGAGCGCGCAGGATCCGGGTCACGACCGGGCGGGCAGGCGCGAGGCGGCGCAGAAGTGTGAGAGGATGTTCCCGATGCTGCGCAGGCATTCCCGACCGACCGATGCGGAGCTGGCAATCCTGCTCGTGCTGTGGCGTCGCGGGCCGAGCACCGTGCGCCAGGTGCGGGCCACGCTGGAGGAGGATCGCCCCACGGGCTACACGACGGCCCTGAAGATGCTCCAGATCATGTTCGAGAAGGGCCTGGTGCTCAGGGACGAGTCCGAGCGCTCCCACGTTTACCGCGCACGCGCGTCCGAGCAGCAGACGCAGCGGCAGCTGCTGCGCGACCTGGCCGACCGCGCGTTCGACGGCTCGCTCGCGCAGGTGGCCGCCCACGCTCTGGCGATGAAGCCGGTGACCCGCGCGGAGGCGGCGGACATCAAGAAGCAGATCCGCGTGGCCGAGGATCCGCCGCCCGCCGATCGTGCGCCCGGCGGTCACGCGTCCCCGTCCGGGGAGGACCGCGGCGCGCCCGGAACGGGCCGGCTGTTCTGATCGTTTCCACACAAGGCCGGGGGTCTGAAACGGGTCCCGGCGAGCGGCCCGGCGCGCGGCGCGTTGCCGAAGCTCGGCCGCAGGCGTAAACTGGCCGCGGAGGGACGCGATGCGATGGCCGGCGCGGATCGTGGCCAGTGGACGCCGGATGTCGGCGGAGCGGGCGTACCTTCATGCGCGGCTCGCGGTGGCGCGCCTCGCCCCCGCACAGCCCGCTCACTGGTGGGGCCTGTGCTCGCTCCTCAGCCGCCACCAGATACGGCACGGGCTGCTGCGACCCGCGCCGGAGGTCTGGAGCGAACTGCTGCCCTTCCTGCTGCTTCCCGACGAGCGGGCCGCCGAGCGCGCGATGGAGGACTACCTGCTCTATCTCGAGGAGCCGCGGCTGGCCGACAAGCAGCGGCTCGGCATCGTGATCAACGAGGCGCTCGAGGCGGCAGTCCGGTGGAACGACGCCGTGGCCGCGGTCGTCGAACAGCCGGCCTCGGCCCTGTCCGCACCGTGGATGGCGCTCCTCAGCTACCAGTCGATCCTGCGCGTGCGCCTCGCCGTCGCACTCTACGGCGGCGAGTGGGCGCACACGCACCGCGCGTCGGTACTGGCACGGCCTGCCGGTGTTCGACGCCGAGTCGATGCGGGCGCCGGCCGCGCGGGCCGCCTTCAACCCTGGGAGGGAGCCTGGCGACGGCCCGGTTCGACGCCGCGCCCTCCCGGCCGCGCGAATGCCCGCCGCCGTTCGCCGCTTGTCCCCCACCCGCCCCGCGTCGCTCTGCTGACGCGGCGTGCGGCCGGGGCCCGCGCGGTGCGGCCATCAGCCGCCGGCCGCGAGCCGGGCCCTGCCGACCGCTGTATACTCTTCGCACCGCATGTCCTTCATCGATCGCATCGCCCCGAGTTTCCGCGACAGCCGGCGCTCGCTCGCACTCCTGCGCCCGCGCCACTTTCGGCTCTTCCGCCACGTCGGCGCGCCGGAGGTCGGACCGTTTCGCGACCTGCCAGCGGCGGAAGCCCGGCGGATCGACGCGCAGTCGTGCAAGTACTTCGAACGCGCCGACATGCGCGACTTCTGGATGAACAAGCCGTACTCCGATCCCGCCTGGGCGGGCGCCATGTTGTCGCGCTTCGGGCAGCTCCTGCACGCGCTCGAATTGCGGCCCGGCAACCGGGTGCTGGACTTCGGCTGCGGCACCGGCTGGACATCCGAGATGCTGGTGCGCATGGGAATGGACGTGGTGGGGATGGACGTCTCGCCGGCCGCGCTCGAGCTGGCGCGCCAATCGGCCTCGCGGCGAGCGCGGGAGGCGGTAGGGGCCGAGCCGCGCTTCGAATGCTACTCGGGCGGCCACCTCGACTTCCCGGACGGCCACTTCGACGCGGTCGTCGTGTTCGACGCGTTCCACCACCTGCCGAACCCGCAGGGGCTCCTCGCCGAGTTCTGCCGGGTGCTCGCCCCGAACTGCCGGCTCGGCATGGCGGAGCCCGGTCTCGGCCACGCCGACAGCCTGCACGCGCAGAACGAGATGGACACCGGCGTCCTCGAACGTGAGATCGATCTCGAGCAGCTGTATCAAGGCGCCATCGCCGCCGGTTTCCGCGGGCTCGAGGTTCTCGTTCCCGGCCTCCATCCGCACGCGCTCACGCTGCCGATGCGGCGGCTTCGCTGGTACCTGCGCGGGTTCTCGTGGCTGCTGCCCGCCAACCACTTCCGCCTGGCCATCCTCGGCGCGCCGATCGCCTTGCTCTGGAAGGGGCCCTACTTCGTGTCGAGCCTTCACCCGCGGGAACAGGCGGCGCGCATCCGGCCGGCCGTGACGCGCCTGGTCTGCCGCCCCGGCGAGCCGACGACGATTGAGACGGAGCTCGTCAACACGGGCGCGACCGTCTGGCTGCGCGAAGGACGCCACGGCCGCGGCTACGTGCGTCTCGGGGCGCACCTGCTCGACGCTTCCGGGACGATGACCGAGCTCGACTTCGGGCGGGCGGAGCTGCCGCACGACATCCCGCTGCAGGGCCGCGCGCGCGTCACCCTCGCCGTGCAGGCCCCCGCCTCGCCCGGTCGCTACGTTGTCCGGCTCGACATGGTGAACGAAGGGATCGCGTGGTTCGCCGCGGCCGGCTCGGAGACGGCGGATGTGGGGTTGGAGGTGAGAACGTAGCGGGTAGTGGCCGGTGGTTAGTGGCTAGTGGATCACGCGTGACGACCTAGCCACTGATCCCTAGCCACCAGCCACTGTCGCTCTACGTCCGTCCCTCGAGGAACGCCCGCAGCTTGCGGCTGCGCGAGGGGTGGCGCAGCTTGCGGAGCGCCTTCGCTTCGATCTGGCGGATGCGTTCGCGCGTCACCGCGAAGTTCTGGCCCACCTCTTCGAGCGTGTGCTCGCTGCCGTCGCCCACGCCGAACCGCATCTTGATCACCTTTTCCTCGCGCGGCGTCAGCGTCTTCAGCACCGCCTCGGTCTGCTCGCGCAGGTTCAGGTTGATCACCGCGTCGGCCGGCGACACGACGCCGCGGTCCTCGATGAAGTCGCCAAGGTGGCTGTCTTCCTCCTCCCCGATCGGCGTCTCGAGGGAGATCGGCTCCTGGGCGATCTTGAGGACCTTGCGGACCTTCGACACCGGGATGTCCATCCGCTTGGCGATTTCCTCGGACGTGGGCTCGCGACCCAGCTCCTGCACCAGCGACCGCGACGTGCGGATCAGCTTGTTGATCGTCTCGATCATGTGGACGGGAATGCGGATCGTCCGCGCCTGGTCGGCGATCGCCCGGGTGATGGCCTGCCGGATCCACCACGTCGCGTAGGTCGAGAACTTGTAGCCGCGCCGGTACTCGAACTTGTCGACGGCCTTCATCAGGCCGATGTTGCCCTCCTGGATCAGGTCGAGGAACTGCAGGCCGCGGTTCGTGTACTTCTTCGCGATCGACACGACCAGCCGGAGGTTCGCTTCGACCAGCTCCTTCTTCGCCTGCTCGGCCTGCGCCTCGCCGCGACGGATGGTGTCGAGCGTGTGCTTGAGCCGCTCGGGCGTCTCCTCGAGTTCGTCCGCCTGGCGTTTGACCTCGGCCTTCAGCTCCTTCTGCCTGATCGTGGACGCCTTCTGGTCCGCCTCCTTGAGGCGGTTCTTCTTGTTCCTCGGGTTCAGCAGCCGCTCGAGGTTGTCCACCTCGCGCTGCAGCCGCTGCACGCGCTCCACCGATTCCTTGATGTCCTCGATGAGGCGGCGCTTCACCAGCTCGGTGAACTCGATCGCCCGAATCAGCTGCGACACGGCGACGCGGCCGCGCAGCGCCTTCCACCGCGCCCGGCGGTACTTCTTCTTGTCCTTCTTGGGCGTGGCGTCGAGTTTCTCGACGCACTTCTCGTAGGACTGGCGCGCCTTGCGAACCGCCTCGATCTGGCGCAGCACCTCGCGCGTCCGCTCGTCGATCCGTTCGTCGGTGATCTCCTCGTCGTTGAAGATCACGAGCTCGCGGATCGTCCGCTCGCCCACCTTCAGGCGGTCGCCCATCTCGATGACCTTGCGCGCGACGGTCGGCGTGCGCGAGATCGACTTGATGACGGCCAGCTTGCCGCGCTCGATCCGCTTGGCGATTTCCACCTCGCCCTCGCGGGTGAGCAGCGGGACCGTGCCCATCTCCCGCAGGTACATGCGGACCGGGTCGTTGGTCTTGTCGAGGGCCCCCGGTGTCAGGTCGAGCTCGAGCTCGTCGGATCCTTCCTGCTTGTCCTCGCGGTACTTCTGCTCCGAATCGACGACCTCGATGCCCGCCGTCCCGAAGGTGTTGAACAGGTCGTCGAGCTCGTCGGGTGAAGTGATGTCCGACCGCAGCAGGTCGTTCACCTCGTCGTAGAGCAGGTAGCCTTTCTCCTTGCCGATGGAGATCAGCTGCCGTACCTCGTCGTATTTGTCCTCGATCGACAAGGGCAGTCCTCCTGAATGGCGGTTTCCAAGAACCTGTCAATGACACGCCGGCGCCTTCGCCGGCCCGTTACGCGACCCGGAGCCGGTCGATTTCCCGGCTCAGCTCCACCTTCCGCTGTCCCAGCGCTTCCAGCCTGCCACCGTCCTCGCCGCTCGACTGCAGCCGCTCGATCTCCCGCTGCAGCGCCGCCCGCTCGCGTTCGTAGCGGAGCAGGCGCAACTCGGCGGCCGACTCTGCGGCAGGCACCGGGCAGGCTGTTTCGGCGGCGATGCCGGTCACCAGCCGCGCCTCCTCAGTATTTAGACGCGCGAGCAGCGCCGAAGGTACGTCGTCCTCGCCGCTTTCGTGCAGTTCGTGCGCCATTTCCAGGACGCGGCGCGTCAGCAGCGTCTCGAAATCCTCGGGCACCAGGCCGCCGAGCGCCTCGCGGGCCCCGTCGTCGTCGTGGAACAGGGCCCAGATCAAGCCGCGTTCGGCGGGCCTCATCTGGCCGAAGCTCGGCAGCTCTCGCGCCGTGAGCGTCGTCCGCCGCTCGACGGCCGCCTTGCGGATCTCCGCGCGCACGACGTCCTCGGTGATCCGGGCCTTGTGGGCCAGCCGGTCGGCAAACTGGTCGCGCCCGGCTGCGTCGGGGATCTGCGCGGCGATGGGCAGCATCCGGTTGAGGAACTCCCGCCGGACGTCGTCGCTGCCGAAATCCCTGCCCTGCGCGGCACGATCGATCAGGTACTCGACGTACGGGCGCGACGCCTTCAGCCGTTCCATGTACGCCGCCGCGCCCTGCTTCCGGATGAACCCGTCCGGGTCGTCGCCGGGGGGCAGCAGCGCGACGTTGACCAGGAAGCCCTCCTGCACGAGCAGGAGCGACGACCGTTCCGCGGCGCCCTGGCCGGCGGCGTCCGGGTCGTAGCTCAATACGACCTTGGCGGCGAACCGCCGGAGCAGGTGCGCCTGCTGGGTCGTGAGGGCCGTGCCGCACGACGCGACCACGGCGGTCACGCCCGCCTGCAGCGCCTGCGCGAAGTCGAAGTAGCCCTCCACCAGCACCGCGTAACCGGCGCGCCTGATGTCGCCCTTCGTGACGTTCAGGCCATAGAGCGTGCGTCCCTTGGAGTAGATCGGCGTTTCGGGCGAATTCAGGTACTTCGGCTGCTGGTCCGGTTCCATCGCCCGGCCGCCGAACGCCACGATCGTCCCGCTGTCGCGGCTGATCGGAATCATCAGCCGGCCCCTGAACCGGTCGACCGCCTGCCCGTCGTCGCGCTGCAGGACGAGGCCGCTCTTCAGCAGCAGGGGCAAATCGAACCCCTGCCGCAGCATCCACGATTTCAGGCCCTCGCGCGACGGCACCGCGTAGCCGAGGGCGAGCTTGTCGATCGTGTCCCGGTCGATCCCGCGCTCGGCCAGCTGCTGGCGCGCGCGCGTGCCGGCCGGCGACCCGAGCTGCTCGCGAAACCTCGCCGCCGCCACCTCGTGAATCTTCAGCAGCGTCTCGCGCTCGACGCCGTCGGCCTCTTCGCGCCCGTCCGCCTCGGGGACCGCCATCCCGAACTTGTGAGCCAGCAGCCGCACCGCGTCGGGGAACCCGACCTTCTCCTGCAGCTCCACGAACTTGAAGACGTTGCCGCCCGCCTGGCAGCCGAAGCAGTAGAAGAACCCCTTGTCGGCGTTCACGTGGAACGACGGCGTCTTCTCGCCGTGGAACGGGCACAGCCCTTTCCACGTGGCCCCCGACTTCTTCAGCGGGACGTAATCCTGGACGACCTGGACGATGTCGGCCCGGGCGCGCAGGTCGTCGATGAAGGTCTGAGGAAACAGGCCCACCCTACTCCTTCAGGTCCACCACCGTGACGCCGCCGCCGCCGCGTTCGGGCGGCGCCTGCTGGTAACTCGACACCAGCGGGTGATTCCTCAAGTAATCCGCGATGGCCCGGCGCAGCTGCCCCGTGCCGTAGCCGTGGATGACTCGCACCGTCCGCTGATCGGTGAGGAGCGTCTCGTCGAGGAACCGCTCGGTGCGGGCCAGGGCTTCCTCGACCGTGCACCCGATCACGTTCAGGTCCGAGAGCGTCGCGTCGCCGCGCGGGTGGAGCTGCACGTTCACGTTCACCCGGGGTGCGGTCCCGGCCGCCGCGCCGCCGCCGCTTCTGGCGACCAGCCGCAGGTCGGCGGTCCGCGCACGCAGCCGCTTGCCCATCATGTCGATCTCGGCGTCGTCGCCGTGCACGACCGCGAGCACGCCCTCGAGACCCAGGCCTGCGACGACCACCCGGTCGCCGACCGACGGCCGGCCCTCCGCTCCGGGCGGCGCGCTGGCGCCACGACTCGGCGCCTCGCCGCCGTGGAACCGCGCGGACGCGTCTTCCAGCGCCTGCCGCGCCTCGAGGCGGGCGGCGCCGGCGTCGCCCGTGGAGATGGGCGGCCCGGTGAAGGTCCGCTTGGCGAGCCGGCGTTCGGCGTCGGCCGTCATGTCGGCCGCCTTCTTCTTCAGGTCGTCGATGACCTTGTCGATCTCGCGCCGGGCGTCGCGCAGCCGCTCGTCCAGCCGGTCCTCGGTCTTGCGTCGGAAGGTCTCTTCGCGCTGGCGGAGCGCCTCCTCGCGGGCCTTCAGGCGCGACTCCGACTCGCCGATCGACTGCCGCTCGCGCGCGACCAGGCGGCGCTCGTGCTCGAGATCGTGCAGGTTCTGATCGATCTTCGCGAGGTGCTCGGCCAGCTGCGCGTCGCGGGTGCCCAGGTTCTGGCGGGCCTTGGCCAGCACCGTCGCGTTGAGCCCGAGGCGGCCGGCGATTTCGAGCGCGAGGCTGCGCCCGGGCGAGCCGTACACCAGGCGAAAGGTCGGCGCGAACGACGACGGGTCGAACCCGAACGCCGCCACGGTCACGCCGGCCGTGGTCGTGGCGTAGGTCCTGATGGCGTCGCTGTGGCTCGTGCAGACCACGATCGCGCCCCGGCCCTTGAAGTGATCGACCACCGCGGTCGCCAGCGCGCCGCCTTCCACCGGGTCGGTGCCCGAGCCGAGCTCGTCGAACAGCACCAGCGCCGGCAGCGCCAGCAGGCGGTCCATCGAGGCGATATTGGTGACGTGCCAGGAGAACGTGCTCAGGTTCGCGGCGATCGACTGCTCGTCGCCGATGTCCGCGAACACGGACCGGAACACCGGCAGCCGCGAGCCGGGGGCCGCGGGGATGTGCAGGCCGGCCTGCGCCATCAACGCGAGCAGCCCGGTGGTCTTGAGCGCGACGGTCTTTCCGCCGGTGTTTGGTCCGGTGATGACGAGCACCGTGGACGGCGGCGCCAGCAGGACGTCGACCGGCACCGGCTCGGCGGGCTGGTCACGAGCCGGCTCGCGTTCGCGGCCTTCCTCCGGATCGTCGCTGACCGGCGGACCGGACAGCCGCTCGGTGACGGCGCGGATGAGCAGCGGGTGGCGGGCGGCGCGGAGCTCGAGGACGCCGTCGTTCGACAGCGCCGGCTCGACGCCGCCGACCAGCTGCGAGAACCTGGCCTTCGCCTGCACGACGTCCAGCTCGGTCGCGCATTCGAGCGTGCGCTGGAGGTCGAGCGCGCGCCGGCGGAACGCGTCGGTGAGCGCGAGCAGGATGCGCCGGACCTCGGCGGCTTCCTGCTCCTCGAGCGCGACGACGTCGTTGTTGATCTCGACCGTGCTGAGCGGCTCGAGGTACAGGCTGGCGCCGCTGGCCGAACTGCCGTGGATGATGCCGGGGATCGCCGCCCGGTGCTCGGACCTGACGACGAGGACGTATCGGCCGTTCCGGTCGGTGACGATCTGGTCCTGCAGGTAGCGGGCGGTGTCGCGCCCGCGCAGGTACGATTCCAGGGTGTTGCGGAGCCGCGCGCGCTGCTTCCGAAGCCGGTCGCGGATGGCGCGCAGCTCGCCGCTGGCGTGGTCGTTCACCTCGCCGCTCGGATCGATCTTGTCCCGGATCTCGCCGCTTTCCGCCTTGAACGACGCGCCGGCCTCGGCCAGCGACCCGAGGTAGACGTAGCTGCCGGAGGCGCGCCGGATGGCCGCGCGCGTCTGTTCCACCGAGTCGAGGAAGTCGGCCAGGCCCAGCAGGCGGACCGGTTCGAGCGGGCGCCCCTCGACGGCGAGCGCGCCGAGCGTGGTGTCGATGTCGGGCGGCGACTGGAGCGGGAACAACCCGCCGTCGGCCAGGAAGCGGGTGCCCTCGCTGGTGGCGCCGAGCCACTGGGCGACGCGCCGCGGGTCGGCCTGCGGGCGCAGCGCGGCCAGCCGGTCGCGACCGAGGGGCGTCGCCGCGAAACTGCGCACGGCCTCGACGATCCGGTGAAACTCCAGCGCTTGCTGCGCAGCTCGCTGCATATCGGGATTGGGGACCTGGCTGAGGAAGGCCGGACTGCACGTCCGTCGGCCAGCCGCTTCAGCGGAGGCAACCTCCTACACTACCACGGAGGGTGGGCTGACTCATAGGGAATATCGGCCCTGAAGGCGGCCTTGTCAAGGGCACGCCGCGGCCAGGCCGCGGGTACGGGCCGACGGCCCCACGCGTGCGGTTGGCGGCGGTGACCGGGCGGACGCGGCCGCGCGCCGCGGGGGGTCCGGTCAGAGATGATTGATCAAGCTCGCAATCGTCGCCGCGCCGAAGCCGTTGTCGATGTTCACGACCGAGATGCCGCTGGCGCAACTGTTGAGCATGCCGAGCAGCGCCGCCACGCCCCCGAAGCTCGTGCCGTAGCCCACGCTGGTCGGCACCGCGATGATGGGCGCCTGCACCAGGCCGCCGATCACGCTCGGCAGCGCCCCCTCCATCCCGGCGATGACGATGATCACGCGCGCCGCGGTGAGGCGGTTTTGCGCGCTCAGCAGGCGGTGGAGGCCGGCCACGCCGACGTCGAAGAGGCGTTCGACCGTGTTCCCCATCAGTTCGGCCGTGACGATGGCCTCCTCGGCCACGGGCAGGTCTGCCGTGCCCGCCGCCACCACCAACACCATGCCCTTTCCGGGCGCGATGTCCCTTTGCTGCAACGTGATAGCTCGGGCAGACGGATGGAAGCTCGCGGCCGGCACCTCCGCCCGAACGGCGTCGTAGGCCGTCGCGTCGGTGCGGGTGACCAGCAGCGAGTGGCCCCGCGCGACAATCCGGGCGGCGATGGCGGCGATGTGGGCCGGACTCTTGCCTGTCCCGAGGATGACCTCGGGGAAACCCTGTCGCAGGGCACGGTGGTGGTCTACCCTGGCGAAGCCCAGGTCCTCATAGGGAAGCTCCCGGAGGTACTCCTTCAGGCGCTGCTCGGCTTCTTCGGCGGGGAGGGTGCCCTGGGAGACCTGGTCGAGGATGTCGCGAAGGGGAGGCAGGTTCATGGTTTGCGCTCTTGAGCGGCGGGGCCACTCGGCTGTATAATGGAATGTTTGCTGGTGATCCTAGAGACCCGATCCTATGACGCCCACTGAAACCCTGATCCTCGGGGCGTATTTCTTCATCCTGACCATCCTGGCCGTCTACGGCTGGCACCGCTACTACCTTGTGTATCTTTACATGAAGCACAAGGGCGACAAAGTCGCGACGCCCGCCGTCCCCGAGACCTGGCCGGCCGTCACCGTGCAGCTGCCGCTCTACAACGAGATGTACGTGGTCGACCGTCTCGTCGAAGCGGTCTGCCGGATGGACTACCCGAAGGACCGGCTGGAAATCCAGATCCTCGACGATTCGACCGACGAGACCCAGGACATCGCCCGCCTGGCGGCGCAGCGCTACGCGACGCAGGGCTTCGACATCAAGTACATCCACCGCGGCGACCGGACCGGCTACAAGGCCGGCGCGCTCGATGCGGGGTTGAAGGTGTCGCGCGGCGAGTACGTGGCGATTTTCGACGCCGACTTCGTCCCCTCCGCGGATTTCCTCAAGCGCACCGTGCCCTATTTCGCCGACCCGCGCGTGGCGATGGTGCAGGCGCGGTGGACGCACCTGAACCAGGAGTTCTCCCTGCTCACGAAGGTGCAGTCGATCCTGCTCGACGCGCACTTCGTCCTCGAGCACGGCGGCCGCAACCGGTCGGGGCGGTTCTTCAACTTCAACGGCACCGCGGGAATCTGGCGGCCCGGGGCGATTGCCGACGGCGGCGGCTGGCAGCACGACACGTTGACCGAGGACCTCGACCTGAGCTACCGCACGCAGCTCAAGGGCTGGCAGTTCGTGTTCCTGCCCGACCTCGAAGCGCCCGCCGAGGTGCCGGTCGAGATGAACGCGTTCAAGTCGCAGCAGCACCGGTGGGCCAAGGGGTCCATCCAGACCTGCCTGAAGCTGCTGCCGCACATCCTGCGCTCGAACGTGCCGTTCGAAGTGAAGGCCGAAGCGTTCATGCACCTGACCGCGAACTTCAACTACGTGTTGATGTCGGTCCTGTGCCTGCTCATCTTCCCGTCCATGGTGATTCGCTACAACATGGGCTGGTACGAGATGCTCCTGATCGACGTGCCGCTGTTCTTCGCGGCGACGGCGTCGGTGGCGAACTTCTACATCGTGTCGCAGCGCGAGCTGTACCCGCAGGACTGGAAGTCGCGCCTCAAGTACCTGCCCTTCCTGATGTCGATCGGGATCGGGCTGTCGGTGAACAACACGCGCGCCGTCATCGAGGCGGTGCTCGACAAGAAGAGCGAGTTCGTCCGCACGCCGAAGTTCGGCGTCGTGGAGCGCGAGACCGACGAGTGGCAGTCGAAGAAATACCGCCAGACGGTGGCGGTCCAGCCGCTCGTCGAGCTGATGCTCGGCCTCTACTTCACCTGGACCGTCTTCTACGCCCTGGCCAACGGCATCTACGCGACGGTGCCCTTCCTCATGCTGTTCCAGGTCGGCTTCCTCTACACCGGCGTGCTCTCGGTGGTGCAGCAGTACGCCGGCGAGGGCGTCGTGCTGAAGACAGAGGTGGCGAAATAGGATTCAGGAGTCGGGATTCAGGAGCCAGTTGGGCCAGGCGCCGGTTCACGCCGCCTGGCCGTTTTCGTCTCCGGGTGATTCCGCCGAATCCCGAATCCTGACGCCCGAATCCTGCTGGTATAATTCCTAGATCTCCATGGACCCGCGCTTCATCCGCAACTTCGCCGTCATCGCGCACATCGACCACGGGAAGTCGACGCTCGCGGACCGCTTTCTCGAGCTCACCGGGGCCGTGCAGTCGCGCGACATGGAGGCCCAGCTGCTCGACAGCATGGACCTCGAGAAGGAGCGCGGCATCACCATCAAGGCGCATCCCGTCCGCCTGACCTACGCGGCCGACGACGGGAACCGGTACGTCCTGAACTTGATCGACACGCCCGGCCACGTCGATTTCTCGTACGAGGTGACGCGGTCGCTCGCGGCCTGCGAGGGCGCCGTCCTGCTGGTGGACGCCGCCCAGGGGGTCGAGGCGCAGACGCTCGCCAACGCCTATCTCGCGGTCGAGAACAACCTCGAGATCGTGCCGGTCATCAACAAGATCGACCTGCCCGGCGCGCAGCCCGAGGAGACCCGGCGGCAGATCGAGGACATCGTGGGCCTCGACGGCAGCCACGCGATCCTGGCGAGCGCGAAGGTGGGCACGGGGACGAGGGACGTCCTCGAGGCGATCGTGCACCGCCTCCCGGCGCCGGCGGGCGCCGCCGACGCGCCCCTCAAGGCGCTGATCTTCGATTCCTGGTACGACTCCTACCGCGGCGTCGTCATCGTCGTCCGGTTGATCGACGGGATGCTGCGCAAGGGCATGCGGGTGCGCTTCATGGCCCTCGGGCAGGAGTACCCGATCGAGGAAGTGGGCGCGTTCACGCCCAAGGCGACGCCCCTCGAGGAACTCGGCGTCGGCGAGGTCGGCTTCATCACGGCGGGCATCAAGCGGGTGGCGGACGCGAAGCTCGGCGACACGATCACCGAGGCCGCCCGGCCGACCGCCGAGCCGTTCCCGGGGTTCAAGGAACTCAAGCCGATGGTGTTCGCCGGGTTGTACCCGGTCGAGGGCCACGAGTATCCCGAGCTCCGGGACGCGCTCGAGAAGCTGCGCCTCAACGACGCATCGTTCTTCTACGAGCCCGAGACGTCGGCCGCGCTCGGGTTCGGGTTCCGCTGCGGGTTCCTCGGCCTGCTGCACATGGAGATCGTGCAGGAGCGGCTCGAGCGCGAGTTCGACCAGGACCTGGTGACGACGGCGCCCGGCGTCCTGTACCGCGTGACGACGACCGACGGCGAGGTGCACGAGGTGGACAGCCCGGCGAAGCTGCCCGACGCGGGCCGCATCCAGAAGCTCGAGGAGCCGGTCATCACCGCGATGATCCTCACGCCGGCCGAGCACGTGGGCGGGATCCTCACGCTGTGCCAGGAGAAGCGCGGCATCCAGAAGACGCTCGAGTACCTGGCGAGCAACCGCGTGCTCATCACGTACGAACTGCCGTTCAACGAGGTGGTCCTCGACTTCTACGACCGCCTGAAGACGATCTCCCGCGGCTACGCGTCGCTCGACTATCACGTCACCGGCTACTGGGAGTCGCCGCTCGTCAGGCTGGACATCCTGGTCAACGGCGACCCGGTGGATGCGCTCTCGGTGATCGTCCACCGCGACTCCGCCTACCAGCGCGGGCGGTCGCTCGCGAGCCGGATGCGCAGCCTGATCCCGCGCCAGATGTTCGAGGTGGCCATCCAGGCCGCGATCGGCAGCCGCATCATCGCCCGCGAATCGGTGAAGGCGCTTCGCAAGAACGTGCTGGCGAAGTGCTACGGCGGCGACATCACGCGCAAGCGCAAGCTGCTCGAGAAGCAGAAGGAAGGCAAGCGCCGGATGAAGCGCGTCGGGAAGGTCGAGATCCCGCAGGAGGCGTTTCTCGCGGTGCTGAAGGTGGACGCGGACGAGACGTAACCGGAAGGGGACCGCCTACCGACAGGGAGCCTGTGTGAAGAATCAGCAGAAGGCCGCGCCGAAGCCCGCGCCCGCCGCCGCGCCGCAGCCGTTCAAGAAGTCGGTGGCGCGCGAGTACTTCGAGTCGATCGTCATCGCCGTCATCCTGGCGCTGTTCGTGCGCACGTTCGTCGTGCAGGCGTTCAAGATCCCGACGGGGTCGATGGAGAACAACCTGCTCATCGGCGACCACCTGCTCGTCAACAAGTTCATCTTCGGCCCGTCCGTCAGCCCGATCGAGCGCGCGCTGCTGCCCGAGCGCCCCATCCGGCGCGGCGACGTGATCGTGTTCAAGTATCCCGAGGACCGCGAGCGCGACTTCATCAAGCGCGTGATCGGTCTGCCCGGCGAGACGCTCGAGGTGAGGGACAAGCGGGTCTACATCAACGGCAAGAAGCTCGACGAGCCCTACGTCCACTTCCTCGAGCCGCCGCAGGGATCGTCGAACTACTCGGAAGTGACGTCGTACGACCTGCGCGAACGCTACGGCCCCGTCACGATCCCCGCCAACGAGTACTTCGTGATGGGCGACAACCGCGACAACTCCCAGGACAGCCGCTACTGGGGCATGCTGCCCAGGGACGATGTCAAAGGGCGCGCGGTGCTGATCTACTGGTCCTACCGGTCGGACACCGAGGACTACCTGCAGACCGGTCTCGGGGCGACGGTGAAAGACCTGTTCACCGTGGTGACGCAGTTCTTCACGCGGACCCGCTGGTCGCGCATGTTCCGCCTGATCCGCTAGACAAGGGGCCGCGACGCGCCTCCCCTCAGGTTCTCCCCGCGAACGGCCGATATACCGTCTGACACCATCGGTCTGCCCCGTGGAGGACCCGACGCCATGGCCAAGAAGCTGATCAAGATCGCCATCGCCCTGCTCGTCGTCCACGGCGCGTTCCGCCTGGGGATGGCCTACTGGGACTTCTACCGCTACGAGGACGCGCTGCAGCAGCTGGCGCTCTTCGGCGTCCGCCGCGCCGATCGACAGCTCTGCGACGATGCGTTGTCCACGGCGGCCGGCTACAACCTGCCCATCACGCCGTCCGACCTGGCCGTGGTCCGCGGCACCAACCCGCCGTTCAGCTGTGGCGGCGGGCAGCCGCCCCGATTCGAGGGCAGGCCGACCCGCGCGGGCGAGCTCGGGTTCCAGGGGTCCTACGTGGAGCAGGTGCTGCTGCTGCCCGGCTACAGCAAGCCGTGGGACTTCAGTCTGCAGGTGGCGGTGAGAATGGTGCCGTAGCCGCGGTCACGAGGCGACGATCCGCCCGTCCTTGACCACGGTCCGGATCGCGGGCGCGCCCACTCGAATCACGTCGATCGCGTCGCCGTTCACGATCACGGCGTCCATCTTCTTGCCGGCCTCCAGGCTTCCGACCTCGGCGTCGCGCCCGATGGCGTACGCCGCGTTCAGCGTCGCTCCCACCAGCGCCTCTTCGAGCGTCATCCCCATCCCGAAGCACGCCAGCGTGATGACGAAGGGCATGGACGGCGTGAAGCCGCCGCCGGGGTTGAGGTCGGTGGCCAGCGCGACCGCCACGCCGTGCGCGATCAGCATCCGGGCGGGCGCGAAGCGTCCCAGCTTGAGGTAGAACGCGGCCGACGGCAGCAGCGTGGCGACCACCCCGGCCTCGGCCATGCGGGCCGCGGAGGCCGGCGGGACGAACAGCAGGTGATCGGCCGACCTCGCGCCGACTGCGACGGCGACGTCCGAGCCGCCGCTGGCGGCGAGTTCGTCGGCGTGAATCCTGGGTCGGAGGCCGGCCCGCGCGCCGGCTTCCAGGATCGCGCGCGACTCGTCGGGCGTGTAGACGCCCGATTCGCAGAACACATCGCACCACTCGGCCAGGCCTTCCGCCGCGACCGCGGGCACCATCTCCTCCGTCAGCAGGTCGATGTACTCCTGCCTCCGTTCGCGGAATTCGAGGGGAATCTCGTGGGCGCCGAGGAACGTCGCGGTCAGGTCGATCGGCTGTTCCGCGGCCAGGCGGCGGATGGCCCGCAGCATCTTCAGTTCCGACGCCGTCTCGAGGCCATAGCCGCTCTTCGCCTCGGCAGACGTCGTGCCGCAGCGGAGCATCTCGGCAAGCCGGATGCGCGCCGACTCGACCAGGTCGTCCTCGGAGGCCGCCCGCGTCGCCCTCACCGTGTGCAGGATGCCGCCGCCCTCCGCGGCGATCTCGGCATAGGTGGCGCCCGCCAGTCGGCGGCGCAGTTCCTCGCCCCTGTCGCCGGCGTACACGACGTGCGTGTGCGGATCGACGAAACCGGGCAGCACGGTGCCGCCTCCGGCGTCGAGCACGACCGCGTCGGGAGTCAGATCGGCCGTGCGGAACTCGTCCTCGCTGCCGACGAAGACGATGCGGCCCTGGCAGGACGCGACGATGCCGCCGGGAACCGGGGAAACCTCCCGTTGCGCGGCGCCGCGGCGCGGAGCGGGGCCCGCGCAGGTCAGGACCCGGCGGGCGTTGCGGATGACGAGGTCTGCGGCGGCTATTACTGGCCCTCCGCGGCGGCATCGAGCGCCCGCATCACGGCGCTCGCCGGCGATTCGCCCACGGCCTTCGCCTGGGGCAGAACGGCCGCCTGCAGATCGGCGGCAGCCTGGCGAGGACGGTGGAGGAGGATCTTGTCGTCGCGCTCCTTCTGGTCCTGCTCGCGCACGAACTCGAGCGCGTTGCGCAGCGTCGCGATGGTCGATTGCAGCGTCGTCTCGACGTCGCGGCGCTTCAGCTTCAGCCCGTCGATCTCGCGCTGGACGTCCGCGAGCCGCCCCTGGGTCTGCTGGATGACCATCTCGGCGCGCGACTCGGCCTCCTCGACGACGCGGCGGGAGTCCTGCTCGGCGTGCTCGCGGATCTCGTCGGCCAGGCGCTGGGCGGTCAGCAGCGTGTTCCGCAGGTTGCGCTCGTGCTCGCGGTGCTCGGCCACGACCGCCTCGAGCCGCAGCAGCTCCTGGTGCAACCGGTCCGACTCGCGCAGCGCCTGCTCGTAGTCGTCCGCCACCTCGTTCAACAACGCATCCACCTCGTTGCGATCGTAGCCGCGCATCACGACCCGCAGCTTGGCCTGACGCAAATCGAGTGGGGTGACCTTCATGTCCTGTCTCCTGTCCTCAAACGCGGCTCACAGAATCCGTCGATGCAGCATGCAGGGCGCACGATGCACGACGAAAGACGCTCCCGTCGCATCCGGCCTTCTTCGCGAGGTCGCGCGCGGGCGCGGTCCTCGCGACAGTCGAGCTCGACGGCAGACGGACGTTCCGCATATTACGTGTCGGTCGATCGGGGCGATGCCTGCAGTCGCGCACCGAAAATGGCGGTGCCGACCCGCACGATCGTCGCGCCTTCCTCGACGGCCACCTCGAAATCGTGGCTCATGCCCATCGACAGTTCGCGCAGCCGGTCGGCGGGGAGGCCGCCGGCGCACAGGCCGTCGCGGAGTTCACGCAGGCGGGCGAAGTAAGGCCGGGCGTGCTCGGGGTCGTCGAAGAACGGGGGGAGCACCATCAAGCCCGCCAGCCTCACCGCCCGGCACTGCACGGCCGCCTCCGCGATGGCCCGAACCAGATCGACCGGCGCCCCGTGCTTGGTCGCCTCGCCCGCGAGGTCGACCTGGATGAGCACCTCGGGCGCCGCGCCGGCCTGCGCGGCCGCGCGGTCGAGGTCCAGCAGCAGGTCGAGCCGGTCGACGGAATGGATGCACGCGAACGCGCCGACCGCCTTCTTCGCCTTGTTCGACTGGAGGTGGCCGACGAGGTGCCAGCGGAGGTCGAGGTCGGGCGCCTCGGCCACCTTCTGCAGCCCCTCCTGGACGCGGTTCTCGCCGAAGTCCCGCTGCCCGGCGTCCGCGGCCGCCCGCACGCACTCGATGGGATAGGTCTTCGACACCGCCACGAGGCGGACATCGGCGGCCCGCCGGCCGGCTCGTGCCGCGGCGAGGCCGATGCGGTCCCGGGTTTCCGCGAGGCGTGCGGCGAGGTCGGCGTGCAGCGTCACGGGCACAGAAACGACGAGGTCGCCGGCGGCCGGCGCCGGCGACCTCGAGAACTTGGCAACTGGCGGACGCCGGCGGCAGCGCGGATGCCGTCATCCGCTCGAGCCGCCCGCCGGCACCCCGGTTATTTCTTGAGCTGCGTCAGCATCGCCTTCACCTGCGCCGCATACTGCCCGTCGGGCGCGTATTGCAGGTAGGCTTCGAACTCGGTCACCGCCTCGGGCAGCTTCCCGAGGTTGATCAGGCACATCGCCAGCTGGTAGTGGGAGTTGGCGTGCTTGGGGTCGGCCTTGATGGCCTCCTCGAACGCCTTCTTCGCGTCCTCGGCCTTGCCCGCGTTCCACGCGATGACGCCCTGGTTGTACAGGGCGTCCACGCTGCCGCCGCTGCCCGGGCCGCCGGCCGCCGATGCCAGCGCCGCCGCCTTCTGGCTGGCCGCCTGCGCGTCTTCGAACTTCTTCTGGGCGTTGTAGATGGTGGCGAGCCCGTTGTAGGCCTCGACGTAGTCGGCCTTCATCTCGATGGCCTTCTTGAACGCCTCTTCGGACTTCACGTAGTCCTTCTTCTGGGCGTAGGCGTAGCCGATGTTGTAGTAGCAGTCGTAGCAGGTCGGCATGACCGTGAGCGCCTGGTTGAACTTCGCGAGCGCGCCGTCGTTGTCGCCGGCCCGGCTGGCTGTCACGCCTTCGTCGAACAGCTTCTTGACGGCCGACATCTTCGACGCGTCTTCCTTGGTCGGCTCGCTGGTCGCCGGGTCGAGCTTGAAGTTGCACTCGGTCGTATCGGCGAGCCTCACGCGGACGTCGAAGGACTGCGAGCCGAGCCTTTCCTTGGACGCCGTGACCTTGTAGTTGCCCGGTGCCAGGCCAATCTGGGTGTACTCGCCCTTCTTGTTCGTCTTCAAATTGTAGGTCCGCGCCATGCCATCCCTGTAGTCGATGGTCACCTGCGCCGACTCGACCGGCTCACCCTTACCATCAACCACCTTTCCCTTGACCATGCCGGTCTGGGCGGCGGCGGGGTTCGACAAGGCAACGGCCGCGAGGACCGCGCTGGCGAGGAGCAGCGCGCGCCGGCCGGAGAGAACGGGAAGCATCAGAATCCTCCGTCAGAGATGAGAAAGGAATAGGATGGCGGCTGGGGCAACCGTCAAGGCCTAGTCTACACTGAAACCCGGGCCAACGCGCAGCGAAGGGCGAAACGGGTCCAGGCCCGGTAACCCATCCAGACGCAGGTGCTTGCGCGGTCAGCGCTCGAAGAAGCGGGTGATGTCGTCCAGGCGGGTGACGACCGGGGCCGGGGGGAGCGCGTCGAGGAACCGCGCCCCGTAACCCTTGGACCGAATCCGCGGGTCGAGGACGGCCAGCACGCCGCGGTCCCGGCGGTGCCGGATCAGCCGTCCGAGGCCCTGTTCGAGGGCCAGGACCGCCAGCGGCAGCTGGTAGTGCTCGAACGCACTGTCCCCGCGCGCGTTGATCGCGTCGATTCGGGCGGCCGTCACCGGCTCGGCCGGCGAGGCGAAGGGGAGCTTGTCCACGATCACGCAGCTCAGCGCTTCGCCGACCACGTCGACTCCCTGCCAGAAGCTCGAGGTGGCCAGCAGCACGGCATTTCCCAGCGAGCGGAACTGCTTCAACAGCACCGACCTCGGCGCGCTGCCCTGCACCAGGACCGGGTAGTCGAGCGCGGAGGCGAGCTGTCGTTCGACTTCCCTCAGGACCGAGTAACTGGTGAACAGCACGAACGCGCGGCCCTCGGTGCGCCGGAGGATCTCGAGAATCTCCCGGCAGGCGGCGCGCGCGAATTGAGGAGTGCGCGGATCGGGCATGGACGCGGGCAGGTAGAGGATCGCCTGCTCTTCGTAGCGAAACTCCGACGGAAGCCTGATCTCGTCGGCCTCGCGCACGCCGAGCCGCCCGCGCACGTACTCGAACGAGCCGCCGACGCTCAGCGTCGCGGACGTCAGGATCGTCGCCGACATCCGATCCAGGAACGCCTCGCGCACGATCGTCGAGACGTCGATCGGCGACGCCTTGAGGAAGACGCCCCGGCCGCGCGCTTCGAGGTAGTAGACGTAGTCGGGATCCCCGCAGCGAAGCAGGAAGCGAAGCTCGTCGCGAATCTCCCCCGCGCGGCGCCCGACCGCGGCGAGATCGTCGCCCGGATCGTTCACCAGCGCCACGACCCCCTGCAAGGCGTCCAGCGACTCGATCAGGTTGAGCCCCTGCGACTGCACGGCGCCGAGCGTGCCCGCGCCGACCCGCTGGCGGTCCGGCGATGCGGCCGCGCCCCGGCCGCCCCCCGCCGCCGCGTCTCGCAGCGAGGTGAAGAAGATCGCGCCGCGGTCGCGCACCCGGTCGCTCGCCCGGCGCATCTCCACCGGGTCGTCCCTGCAGGCGCCGGCCGCCACCAGCCGCTCGACGTCCCGCACCAGGTCGTCGATGCGATAGGTGCTCACCGTCGTGCCGAAGTACTGCGTCGCGACGTCCTCGAGCTGGTGCGCCTCGTCGATCACCGCCACGTGGCACTCGGGGATCACCTCGCCGTAGGCGCTCTGGCGGACCGACGCGTCCGCGCACAGCAGGTGGTGGTTCACGACGACGATGTCGGATTCGGCGGCACGCTGCCGCATGCGCGTGATGAAGCAGTCCTTGTAGCGCGGGCACTCCGCCCCGGTGCAGTTCTCGGTGGAAGCCGAGATCTCCCCCCACACGCCGAGGTCCTCGGGCAGCTCCTCCAGTTCCGCCCGGTCCCCGGTCTCGGTGCGCGCCGCCCAGTCGGCGACGGCGGCGACCGTCTCGACGTCGGCGAACGCCATGGCCATCGGGTTGTCACGGAACTGCTCGAGCCGGTGCAGGCACAGGTAGTTCCCGCGCCCCTTCATGCAGGTGGCCTTGAACGGGATGCCGAGCGCCTGGCGCAGGACGGGAAGGTCCTTCGAGATGATTTGCTCCTGGAGCGTCTTCGTGCCGGTGGACACCAGCACGCGGCGGCCGCTGAGGATGGCGGGGACCAGGTAAGCGACCGTCTTGCCCGTGCCGGTGCCCGCCTCGGCCAGCAGGACGCGGCCCTGCTCGATCGCGTCGGCGACCGCGCGCGCCATCGCCCGCTGACCGGGCCGTGACTCGAATTCCGGCACCGCGCGGGCGAGCGGCCCGTCAACCGCGAACACCCGATCGACGGCGGCGGCCAGCGTGCTCACCGCCGCCTCACGAGACACGACCGGCGCGCGTCGGCAGAAGGCGCTCGGCGTCCAGGGCGGTGATCTTGTCGATGCGCCGCTGGTGCCTTCCGCCGGCGAAGGGCGTGTCGAGGAAGACCTGCACGAGCTGCTGGGCGAGGCCCGGCGGCGTGACCCTCGCGCCGAGCGCCAGGACGTTCGCGTCGTTGTGCTCGCGGCTCAGGCGCGCCGATTCGAGGTCCACCACCGGCGCGGCGCGGATGCCACTCACCTTGTTGGCGGCGATGGCCATCCCGATGCCGGTGCCGCAGACGAGAATGCCGCGGTCGCTGGCCCCCGACGCCACCTGGCTCGCCACGGCGACGGCGTAGTCGGGGTAGTCCACCGAGGCGTCGCTGGTCGTCCCGACGTCGACGACCTGGAGGCCCTTCTCGAGCAGGTGGGCCTTGACGGCTTCCTTCAGCTGGAACCCGGCGTGGTCGGACCCGACGGCTATGCGCACAGGGGAATTGTATCGGAGACGGCAGAAGGAACGGAAGGGACAGGGTCGGGAACGGACACGGCCGAAGAGGCGGTGCCGCCGGGGAGGAGCCCGGAGCCGCGGGCCGATTGGGATAAGCTAACCGAATGCAGCCATCCGTCGCCGTGAACGGCCGTGCCGAGCAGCGTCTCCAGGCGGGCCACCTCTGGATCTACAAGAGCGACGTCCTCGACGTGGCGGCCGCGGGCGGCGACACCGTGCAGGTGCTGGGGGCGCGCGGCCGGGTCATCGGCCAGGCGCTCTACAGCGACCAATCGCAGATCGCGCTGCGGCTGCTCGCGCACGGTCCCGAGCCGGCGGACGAGTCGCTGTGGCGGCGGCGCCTCGAGGCGGCGATCGGCTTCCGAGCGTCGCTGCACCTCGATGCCACGGCCTACCGCCTGGTGCACGCCGAGGGCGACCTCCTGCCCTCGCTGATCGTCGATCGCTACGGCGACTACCTGGTGCTGCAGTCGCTGTCGCAGGGCGTCGAACGGCTGCTGCCGACGATCACGCGGCTGCTCGCCGAGCTCGTTGCGCCGAAGGGCATCCTGGCGCGCAACGACGTGAAGGTGCGGGGGCTGGAAGGCCTGGGGTCCTCGCGTCGAGGTGCTCCACGGCGAGGTGCCGCCGACGATCGCCGTGCGCGAAGGCCCGATCGAGTACGACGTGGATCCCTGGAAGGGGCAGAAGACGGGGCTGTTCCTGGACCAGCGCGAGAACCGCGCGGCGGCGGCGAACTACGCGCGCGGCCGCGTGCTCGACTGCTTCAGCTACAACGGCGGGTTCGCGCTGCGGCTCGCCGGGTCGTGCGACGAGGTGACGGCCGTCGACATCTCGGCCGACGCCGTGGCGCGCATCGCGGCGAACGCGGCGCGGAACGGCCTGGCGAACATCGAGGCCCGCGAAGCGAACGCCTTCGACGAACTGCGCCGCCTCGAGCGCGAAGGGGAGCGCTTCGACACGATCGTCCTCGACCCGCCCGCGTTTGCCAAGAACAAGGCGTCGGTGCCCAAGGCGCTGTCCGGCTACCGCGACATCAACCTGCGCGCCTTCCGCCTGCTGAAGCCGGGCGGCTATCTCGTCACCTGCAGCTGCTCCTACAACGTGGACGAGGCGTCGTTCGGGCAGGTCGTGCACGAAGCGGCCACCGACGCGCACGTGCACGTCGATGTCGTCGAAAAGCGGATGCAGGGGCGCGACCACCCGATCCTGCTGGGCGTACCCGAAACCTACTACCTCAAGTGTTTCATCCTGCGTCGGATTGAGTAGCCCGACGACGACCGCCAACTGCCGACCGCCTACTGCCGACCGTCTACTGTCGGCTGCCAACTGCCGCCATGCCGCACGTCGCCTATTTCTTCAGATACCTGCTCGAACAACCTCAGGATCCGCTTGTACTCGTCGGCCCAGCTCGTCTCGGTCGTGAAGCTGTGATCTTCCACCGGGTAGGGCGCGACCGACCACGTCTCCTTTCGCAGCTCGATGAGCCGCTGCACCAGGCGCACCGAATCCTGGAAGAACACGTTCGTGTCCACCATGCCGTGGCAGATCAGCAGCTGGTTCTTCAGGCCCTCGGCGAAATAGATCGGGGAGCTGCGCTTGTAGGCCTCGGGATTGGTCTGCGGCACGCCGAGGATCGGCGCCGTGTAGCCGTGGTTGTAGTGCGCCCAGTCGGTCACCGGTCGGAGCGCGGCGCCGGCCGCGAAGACGTCGGGCGTCGTGAACATCGCCATCAGCGTCAGGAACCCGCCGTAGCTGCCGCCGTAGATGCCGATCCGCTTCGGGTCGACCTTCTCGGCGGCCACGAGGTACCGGGCGCCGTCCACCGAGTCGTCCAGGTCCTTGCCGCCCATGTGCTCGTAGATGCCGGTCCGCCAGTCGCGCCCGTAGCCCGAACTCGCCCGGTAGTCGGGCGCCAGCACCACGTAGCCTTTCGCCGCGAGCAGGTGGTGGAACATGTGCTCGCGGTAGTAGTTCTGCGACCAGTACTTGTGCGCGAACTGCAGGTAGCCCGCGCCGTGGACGAAGACCACGGCGGGACGTTTCGGGTCGCGCTTCGCGCCCACCATCTCGGGGGTGTAGAGCCGCGCGTAGACCATCTGCCCGTCGCGCGCCCTGTAGGTGATCACCTTCGGCTCGATCCACTTGAAGGCCAGCCACTCGGCGATCGGCGTCGTGGTCACCTGCCGCTCGGCCGCGCCCTTCTCGAACGCCATCAGGAAGATCTCGGGCGGCCGGTTGATGGTCGAGTAGAGATCGACCAGCGTCTTCTCGTCCGGCGACACGGTGACCTCGTGGCCGCCCGTCGTCGTCGTGATCCGCGTGAACGGGCCGCCGTCCGCCGACATCGTGTAGAAGTGGTGTTCGCCCGGGTGCACCTCGCTCGCGGTGAAGTAGACCTTCGTGCGGTCGTTCGACAATCGGGCGCTGGAGATCTCCCACTTGCCGCTCGTCAGCGCCTTCGGCGCAGGCGCGGCGGCCGAGACGTCGAGGGAATACAGGTGCATCCACCCGTCCCGTTCGGCGAGGTACAGCACGCGCCTGTTGTCGGGCAGCCACGCGATGTCGGCGCCGCCGCCGGGCCCGCGGCCACCGCCGACGCCGGTGCCGCCCGTTCCCTGCAACACCGCACCCTCCCGAATCCAGGCGTCGTCGTGGAGGTCGTCGATGGAGGTCGCCTTGCCGGTGGCGGGATCGATCTTCACCAGCCACCGGTCGTGGTTGTCGTCGGACCTCACCGCCGCCACGCACTGCGCCCCGTCGTCGGAGCACTCGGGCAGGCTCCAGTCCACCAGACGCGGCACGGACGCCGCGCCGGGCTTCGCCGCCTTCTCGTTTCCGGCGAATCCCGAGGCGTCGGCCCACAGCGTCTTGTTCTGCTCGAGGTCGAGGATCGCCAGCAGGCGGTGCGACTGCGAGTCGCCGACGTTCGTCCGGCCGTTGATCATCTCGGGGTAGGCCGAGTCGGTGACGTAGCTCGGCACGTCCTGGTTGCGCGCCGCGACGTCCGGCCGCTCCGTCACCGCGACGAAGACGTAGTGCTCGTCGGTGGAGAGCATCATGTCGGCGGCGGTCTGCCGCGCGCCCAGCTGGACGCGCGGGATTGGCTCGGGGGCCGCGCCGCCAAGGCCAGGACCGCCGCCGCCGCGCTGGCCGCCGCCCGTCCCGGCCGCGCCGCGCCCCTGCTCACGCTGCTTCGAGGTACTCGAACAGCCTCTGCTCTTCGTCGCGGAGCAGGCGCTGCGAGTCGGTCAGGCCGCCCTGGCCGCCCTGCGCTTGTGCGGGGCCGCCCGCCCCGCGCTGTCCTGCGGCCGCGCCGGCGCCCATGGCGCCGCGCGCGCCCCCCGCGGCCGGCTCGCCGGCGACCTCCGTCAGCTGCACTTCGGTCGGCGTCGTCGCCGCCGCGTCGAGCGTCATCAGGTACAGGTTGCCGTCGCGCATGAAGGTGACGGCCGTGTCCTTCCTCGCCCACCGCGGGTTCGACTCGTTCGCCGCCGTCCGCATCAGCGGGCGCCGCGCGCCGGTGGCGGCGTCGTAGACGACGATGTCGCCGCCGGCCGTCCCGAGCAGCCGCTTGTGCGCGCGATCCGGCCGCCCGGTGGGCGCGGTCTGGATCTGGCCCATCTCTTCTGGCGTCAGTTGCTTCAGGCCGCTGCCGTCGCGGTTGACGACCCAGGTAGTGGGACGTTCCTCGTCCGGCTTCTGCCACGAGAAGTAGATCTTCGACGAGTCCGGCGAGAAGCGGACGGCGCTTGGCGCGCTGCCGATCAGCTTCGGGCCCCGCATGATGTTGTCCACCGTCGCGGTGAACGGAACCGCCTTGGCGGCCGGCTGCCGGACTGCGGCGGGCGTGGCGGCGGGTTCTTTCGGCGGCGCCTGCTGCGCGTGGACGAACCACGAGCCGCCGGCGAAGACCAGGGTGCAGGCAATCAGGCATCGACGCATCGGCGTACCTCGGACCGTGGGGAGCATGTCGGCGGCGATCGGGGCCGCCTTGGCCGAGCATTCTACAGCAGCGGCGAGTGCTCCGAGTCAGAGCCACGTTGTCGCACCGAGGCGGGTGATGCGCCCGGCTCGCAAGGCGCGAGGAGCGAGGGTATCGGGAATACTCGAGCGGTGAGCAACGCAAGCAGACGGGGATGCAGCAACCGGCGATCGTCAGACGGCGCGCCCGTTTTTGACAGTCACACCGGTGGGCGCTCCAGGCGCGACGGAGGGAACCCTGAACTCGTAGGCCCCGATATCCGGCGCCGAGCCTTGCGGAATGGCAGCGCCGAGAATGTCCTTCGTCTGACCCACATCGATGCCGCGGTCGATGCCCGTGGATTCCGGCTTCAGTCTGAAGTTCTGTGCAGCTGCGTCGATGAACAGCGGGGCAGCGTTGAGATCCCGACCCGCATAGCTAAGCGCGTTCCACGTCGCCAAGTCGCGGCCCCCCGCCCCGTTGTAATACCAATTCCCCGAGGTGCTGTACCAGAGGTTGTTCGAGAACACCGGTGCCTTCGTGGCGGTCGTCGCGTCGAGGTATATGGCGAAGCTCCCTGCCTTCGTCGCCACCCCGAGGTTGTTCTTCACGATGGCGTTTGCGGTGAACTCAGACGCAGTACTGGCGAGACGGATTTCGCACAACTCCTGCATGGCCGAATTCTGAGAGTTCCCATAGAACGTGTTATTCAAAACGGTGGCGTTGGTGGCGCCGTAGAGCGTCAGCCCCGGCCCGTCGCAGTTGTACGCGACGTTGTACGAGAACTCGTTGTCGTCGCACCAGCGATCGGACTCGAATGCCGAGCCGTCATTGAATCCCCCGCGAATATTGAAGACCGTGTTGTACCGGACCCGGTTATGCGCTGCCTGTTCGCCGCGGCCCGCCGAGTAGAGCTCAATGCCCACGCACTCCATGTCCCGGTTTCCGGAATCACGAACCGTGTTGTGCAGGATGTCCCAGTAGTTCGTCCGCAGGAACATGCCGAACTTGTGACAGTTGTACAGCGTGTTACCCTCCACGACGGTGCGGGTGGCGGATCCTGAGGTCTTGTCGTAGCCGGTGATGCCGTCGGCGTCGACATCGTGGATCGTGTTGTTCACGATCCGATTGGAATTGCCGCTGTCCACGGTCAGGACGAGGCCTGATCCCGCCGCCCACGACAGAGTGCTGTTCTGCAGCGTGACTCCGGTGGCCACGCCGCCGATGAGAATGGCATGCGCATTTGTGTGGGTCGCGTGGAGACCGTCAATCGTCACGTACGCCTTGTTCGCGCAGAACACTCCATTGTCCCGCGCGCCAGCCTCGATGCCGGGACTCGTATACAGGGTGTCCGGGTCAGATGCCGCATAGACGCAGAGGACGCCGGCGGCCCAGAACCACTCCCCCGTGGAGATGAGGCTCGCGACGTGGGACTTCCTCTGTCCCTTGACACCGTCGAAGAACACCAGCCTTGGTTCCGTGGCAAGCGTCTTCTGCCAGACATTCGGTAGCGTGGCATGAGCTTCGAAGCTGGAGGCCCCGGCCGATGTCACGACATCCGAGCCATCGACGGTCGGCGGTAACCCGCTGCCATACACGCCGAACGTAATCGGATTGGAGGTCGTTCCCGAGGAGGACACAGTGAGGGTTTCCCGCCATGTGTCGCCCCGCTTGAACAGGATCGAGTCGCCGGGCATGAATCGCCTTGCGTTCACCCTGGCGATGGTTTGCCACGGTCCGGCGGATCCCGTCGTATGCGTTGGCTCGGTGCCGTTGTAGTTGTCGTTGCCGTCGGTCTGCGACACGTAGTAGTTGGTCGCCCACGTGGGACTCGCCAGCAGCATTAGAGCGACAACGAGGAACGCGCACCGCGTCACGACGCCGGACACTCCTGGCGCCACGGATGATCGCGACGTGGGCCGCCGTCCGACTTTGCCAGTCCAGGGAACGTTCGGACCCATGTGTGCAAACTTCCTCTGTCGCGGCGAGAAAGCAGAAACCATGCCAGGTCCAGACCTGCCAAGAGAAGCATCGCTGGCGTCTGTAGATCGCCTACGCGAACCGCATGCGACCCTCTGCCCGCGGACCCGCTCGCAGATTGCTCACCGCGCTCCGCGTCTGGCTTGACGCGTTTCGTCACGCGACCCCAGAAGTGTGATCCGGGAAGCGGCCTGGCAACATCCTCCGGCTCCGGAATGCGGCGCAGGAACGGCGTGTCCCCGGTACCCGGCGCCGAGCACCCGACCTCGGCCACAAACCGACCGATAACATCGTCGAAACGAACCGGTGCCAGACGCTTAGCTGAACTGCCCGAGCCGCTGGAGGCAAGCGTAACCGTCGTCTTCCGGCGAACACGTGGCTAAGGACGCCGCGGAGCCAGGGACACGCCGGACAGACTGACACCGCGGCGGCCACTTGTCATTCGGCTACCTGCCCGACAGCTTGATGTGGACCGGCGCCATCGCGCCGTCCTGCAACCCATCCCGCAACGTTACGACTATCGCCTCCCGGGCACCTCCATCCCTCAGGCCCCTCGATCACAGGAAGCACAGGCCTCAGACAAATTCGCCGCGATGACAACCTGCGACACGCCGAACATGCGGACGCCCGGGGTACGTTCCAGCGCGCCGAACACGCGCCTCAATATCGGCCTGAGCCGGGTCACAAGCACGGGTTGGCTGCCAGAGATATTCTCAAACGTCTGCCACAGGTAGTCGGTGCAGACGATGGTGAACCCACTTTCCACCACGCGCCGCTTCAGCTCGCCGGGCCAGTAGTTCCGCGCGACATAGTCAAAGACCAGTTGACCTAGCCTCAGAGGCACATACGGAACAAACGGAATCACCATCGGCAGTTTGACTCCGAACTTCCTAACGTAAACGGAGTGCGTTTCGAAAGGGTAGAGACGATTCGGGGAGAACACGACGAGCACTCCTCCGGTCCTTAACACGCGATGGATCTCAGCGAGCGCACGACGCTCGTCCGTCACGTGCTCCAGGACCTCGTTAAGCAAGACGACGTCGAACACCTCGTCAGGGAACTCCATAGCCTCGATGTCGCCGGTGCGCACGTTGGACGCCCATTCGGGATGTTCTCGCGCAAAGCGCGCGACTTTCACGCAGTCGAATTCGATACCGCGCGCGTCGACACCCCGATCTAGAAGTGCCTGCACGTACTGCCCCGCCCCGCACCCGCAATCAAGAACGTGCGTCTGTCGAAGATCCACGTAAGCCTGGACCAGCGCAGGCGTTTCTGCAGATTCAGCAATGCGCCAGTGTCACCACCAGCCGGTGTGATCGATCGGTATGTCATCTCTTCCGATGCTCTCGGATGCCGTGAGGCTTGTTAGGAACGCGGGGGACGTCTCCAGTGGCTCCCGCCGTCCCGACTGGCGCGACCACATTGACGGCTGGCCCTTGACCAGACGGGCGGCATGTGTGCAGATAGTCTGCGAATGTCGCCCTGCACTTCGTGGGCAGCGACCTGCCAAGAAAGTGCGTTCTAAACAGACGCACTGCGAAGCTCGGGTTGCCGATGACGTACCGAGAAAACAGCCGGACCGGGTGCTGGGCGAGACGCCACAGCCACTCTCCGCCGTTGTCGGTCACCCACCGCGGGCCCCGCCTCTCGATTCCGGCATACCAGCGGAATGCTGCGCCAACAGGGACGAACGCACCCGCAGCGACCGATCCCCGATGAGCGTCTATCCAGAATTCCTGCCTCGGCATTCCCATTCCGACCAGGAGGAGGCCCGGCGTGACGGCGTTGATCGTCTCGATCACCAGTCGACACTCCGCGCTGCCTGGCGCGAAGAACCCGTGGTGTGTCCCCGCCACGTGAAGCGTGGGATGGCGCCTGGACATGCGGGCGGCCGCGGCCGCAGCGACGCCTGGCTCATCCCCCAGCAGGTAGATGCTGACACCGTTTGCCGCGGCATGTTGGGCGAGGTCGTCGAGCCAGTCGGGAGGGGTGTGCCGACTGAGAGCGCCTTGCCCCGTGATTGCCGCCGCGACAGACACTCCGACACCGTCGCTGAAGGTTAGGTCGGCCGATGCGAGGCTACTCCGAAACTGAGGGCACTGGTAGGCGAGATTCAGAGCGTGAAGGTTAACGTTGTAGATCCGCGCCGCTGCCCGCTCGCTACCTGCCTTCACAACCAAGTCAACCAGCGCGGCGCGGTCTATATCGTCGATGGTCACCCCGAGCAGTGATGGGCGCCTCACCCGCGGCCCCCCGGACCTCGGACGCTGACATTGTAGGACTCCCCGCTCGATGCCCCCGGCCCAGCGGCCATTGGGGACACCCGGTGTCCGATCGACGCCTGACCAGGGTCCTAAACCCGGGGCTCTAAATCGCCGCCGTGCCACGGATGGCACAATCAGAGTACACGCCCTGACTTCGGCCCGCTCAGCTCGTTTTCGCTGGGCAGCGGCAGGGAATTCCCTCAGGGCTCCGACGTATTCGCGCAACCGGCGTGGCTGCGTGGCCGCATAGAAACCAAGCGTTACAAGCTCATGCGCTAGAATGAAGAGCGAGTCTGGAATGAGCGACGAGAATTGCTCGTTCTTGTACACCCGTCAGCCACCGATTGAGCTCGTATTGCCGCTGCACTCTCGGCGTACCCATGCCCCCTGAACCGAATCCCCGATGGTAGGCGACCGCGCGGGGCTCGAAGAGGAAATCGAAGCCCAAGAGTATCCCCCGCCAGCCCAAGTCGAAGTCCTCGCAATACATGAAGAAATCCGAGTCGAAGTACCCGCTGCGCGTCTTCGCGGCATCCAAGAACGTCTTGGCGTAAAGCGGCGCTGCGCCATTCAGACCAAACACCAAGGCACGCCGCCCGAACTGTGGACCGTCCGGCTGTTTGTAGCCGCGGTCAGACGGTCGCCGTGCTCGATTGAACTCGTGACCAGCGGAATAGACGAAGTTGGTTCTGTGCCCCTCGTCAGTCATGAACATCAGCTTGCCGTTCACGCCACCGATACGCGGGTCGCTCCGGAGCGCCGCCACCATCATCTCGACGAAGTCAGGCTCGAGTTCAACGTCCGGGTTAAGCGGCAGATAGCACTCGAAGCCTCCCCCAGCGATAACCTCGTTGTGAGCCCCGGCAAAACCCATGTTGGACTTGTTGCACTTCAGCCGGACATGCGGGAAGGCGCGGCGAATGTAGTCAGTCCCCGGGCCGGGTGACGCGTTGTCGGTGATCATGAGCACCAGGTTGCCGTACGTTTGGCGTTCAACCGCCGCGACACAAGAAGCTAGATACCGCTCCGTCCGATAGTTGAGGATGTTCACCAAGACGCACGGCAGCTCGTTCGCCGTCACGCCATGCTCCTGTCGGTCGTTCCGTCGTCTGTTGCAGATTCGTGCCCCGGCGTTCCGTCGTCTGTTGCAGATTCGTGCCCCGTCTTCTGAGAGATCTCGTCGGAGCCGGTGGCGGCCACGAGGCGGAGCAGAAGGTCCCCCAATTCCCGGGCTTCCCGTTCGGCGGTGAAGTGCGCGCGCACTCGTTCGGCACCGGCCTGTCCCATTCGAGATCGCTCGTCCGGCCGAGTCAGTAAGCGAACGATGGCTTCCGCGAAGGCCGACGGATTGTTCGGCGGCACCAGCACACCGGTCACGTCGTCGACGACCATCTCGCGCATGCCCCGATGTCCATCACCACCACCGGGAGCCCGCACGCCATCGCCTCCAGCGTCGCCGCGGAGAAGAGCTCGCCCGTACGTGACGTCAATGCCAAGCGTCGAAATTCCAAGCAGCGGCGCCACACGATGCTGTACGCCAAGGAAGTGCACGCGAGCCGCCAGGCCGGATGCACGCGCACGATCCTCGAGGATCGCGCGGTAGGGGCCGTCCCCGACGAACACCACATGGGTAGTTGGAGCGCTGTCCAGAATGCGCGGCATCGCGGTGAGAATCGTCTCGTGCGACTTCTCCGGAACCAGCCGTGCCACGACACCGATAACCGGACACCCGTCAGGCACTCCAAGCACCTTACGCGCAACAGGTGCCGCCGCGTCGCGCGCCAACCTCGTGAGATCGATGCCGTTGTGGATCGTCGTGACCTTGGCGGCCGGCAGGCCGTCCCGCTGGACGAGCGTCATTCTGTGCGCGTCGGCTGCCGCGATCACGTGGTCAGCCAGCGGCATCAGCAGGCGGTCCAGCCAACTCGTATAACTGCGGCCGCTGCCCTTCCAGTTCATCTTGTGGCTGGCGATTACGCAGACCGGAGCGCGCGCCAGCTTCGCCGCGAGCCTTCCGATGAAGAGCACGTTTCGGAAGTCGAAAACGTAAACCACCGACGGACGCTGGCGGACCAAGAAGCGTGTCAACCGCACAAGAGCGCCGGCGTCATACTTGAACCGCTGGAAGCCGCTGAACACCGGGATGCCGGCAACCCGCACGCTCTCCGCCATGGGACCCTGGTCTTTCAAGCAGCAGAGTATTGGTTCGAACTGCTTTCGATCCAAGTGTTGAACCTGTTGCGAAATGTATTGCTCCTGACCCCCGACCTGCATGGACGATGTCAGGAACACGACTCGGACGCGGGTCATGACGGGGCTCCTGTCAGGGGAGGGGATGACGCCTGCTCCAACATCTGCCGGTAGACGGCGTGCGTTCTGTCTGCCGCGACATCCGGGCTGAACCGACGGCGCGCGTCAGCCCTGGCGTTCTCGCCAAGCGAGGAGCGGAGTGCCGGTGAACCGAGTACCCGGTCGAGTGCCTCGCTCAGGGCCGGCACGTCGCCCGGTTCGCACAAGAGCCCGCAGCCAACGTCCCGAACAACGTCCGGAACGCCGCCCGCCCGGGTCGCCACGATGGCTTTTCCGGCCGCCATGCCTTGTTCCAGCGACAGTCCGGCCGATTCCTCCGACGATGCAGATGCGACGACCGTACATGTGGCGTACTCGCGCACGAGTTCGCCGTGTCCCAGGCGCCCGAGAAAGTGAACCTGGGACTCGAGCCGCTCCGTCCGGATGTACTCGAGCAATTGTTCGTAGTAGTAGCGCTCCTCAACGACCCCCACGACCCGGAGGGCCACACCTGGCGTTCGCAGCCCCTTCAAGGCGCGAAGGAGGTCGAGCAGGTTCTTGCGGCGAATGATCGTACCGACCGTCAGGATCGTGTGATCAGCTTCGGCGGATCTCACCGTGAAGTACGACGGGTCGATGGGGTTCTCGACGACGTGAAGCGGGCCGTGGACGTATCGCTGGACCGATTGCTTCACGTACTCGCTGACACAGATCACCCTCGGGGCTGCGGCAAGAGCCCTGCGCTCGAGCCACGTTCCGATCACGCCGCGAAACCAGTCGAACCGCTCCTTCTCGTAGTGCTTCTCGCGGAACGTGAGTCCGTGCACATGCGTGACAATGGGTGCGATCGGCTCCGAGAAGAGGTATGGGTACGCGAAATGGTACTGGTTGTGGATGACGTCCGGCCTGATCGTCCGCAGGACGGCCTTTGTGCGCGCCCGCTCCAGCACACCGAGCGTCACGTTGCCGAACCGTCGGACGCGCGGCACCGTCCAGACGGTGACGCCACGCTGCGATCTCTTCTCCACCTGCGCCACGGCGTCCGTGCGGACCACGTCGATGGTCACGTCGGGCAAGTCCTTGAGCGCCTGGACGAGCGTCCAGGTCACAGACTCGACCCCTCGCGCGATCTGATTCGCGTCGTCCGGGTACGGACCGACCATCGCTACGCGCATTCCGCGCCTCGCCCCTCGTGTCTTCCTTGTTGTCTCAAAGTAGGCGGCACGCCATGCCTGATTACCTCCTCATACACGCGCTCGAGCATGTCGACTTGGCGCTCCGGAGAGAACAGTCGCCGGACTCTCATGTAGCCACCCTGGCCAAGTCTACTTGCGAGACCGGGATCCAGAAGAAGTCGTTGGATCCCCGAGGCCATTCCCGAAATGTCGTTCGGCCGAACCAGGAACCCGGTCTCGTCATGGGACAGCCACTCACGGATGCCTCCGACGTCGAACGCAATCACCGGTCGCCTGTGCGCCATGGCCTCGAGACCCACCATGGGGAGACATTCCGGCCACCGGGATGGCATAACGACAATCGACGCTCTTTCGTAAACAGAACGCATCTCATGTTCCGGAAGGAATCCGCAGAAGTGCACGCGGTCCTGCCAGCCTCTCTGGCCGACGGATTCCTTCACTTGCGCCAGTTGCGGCCCCGTTCCGGCAACAACAAGCTGCCACGGAACCACCACTTGGCTGAGGGCGCTCAAGAGAAGATCTGGACCCTTGATCCAGTGTACCTGGCCCGCAAAGAGAACGACCCCGGGTTCCGGCGCGACAGGCATCGAGTCGGGAGGACGGAAGAAATTGTGGATTGTCCTTACAGCACCTTGGGAACATCCAGTCCTGATCAATAGTTGCCGCATGAACTCAGCGGGCGCGATCACTGCGGGCAACCGCCGCAGCGCACTCATATATCGACTTGTGACTATCCAGTTCCGCACGAACCGATCCGGGCGTCGCGCCGCGCACCTTTCTGTGAACACGCGCACGCCGCACTTCCATCCGACGGCATCCAGGCACACTTCCTTGGACGACCGCAGCAGCCTGATCGAATTCAGACAGGTGACCGTCATGTCGTGCACGGTACACACGGTCGGCGCCAGACGTCGCGCCGTCTCAATCGCCAGAGCGTTGGGCACCGCGTGCAGGTGAACGACGTCCGGGCGCTCTGCTGCCACAAGGGCCGCGAACTCCTCCGTGCTCGAAGAGCCACTGGTGGCATAGCCCCTCAACCACTCCCCATCCAGCTCGAACTGTCGTAGCGACCCTGCGCCCAGTCCGGCTCGGGATGGCGCGCCACCGGCAAGAGCCACTTCCCATCCACGGAACGACAGCTCATGTGCGATGTCCCAGAAGCAGCGCTCCGCCCCACCAAACTCTGACAGCCGATTGTTCACCAACAGGATCTTCATGCTGCCGGCTTCTCCACAACACTCTTCCACCAAAGCAGGCGACTGCTGGCCGTCATCCGCAGTGCGGTAAGGTCAGCTCGCGTGAGAGTGCGGCTCAACACGCCGACGCCGACAAACCCGGCAATCAGTACCGACGGCCAGCCCGAGAGAACCGCCGTAGCTCAGCCCCCAGAATAGAACGCAACCCACGAGCAAGGGCACTATCGAACGTCCGTACGACCACACTATTCGCCAGCCAAAGATGCCGGCTACCGACGCGACGTCCAGGAGATTAGCAATCATATTCCCGCCCAGAGTAGCCAAGGCCGCGCCGAGTACTCCGAGAGGAGGGATAAGAATCCAATTCAACGCAAGCACGGCACCGGCCTGCGCGATGGTGACCAACAGCGCGCGCGCCGGCATTCCGGCCGCGACCATCGACGTCACGAGGAGATGATTGCAGAAGCCGATTGCCAGCGCGACTGTGAGCACGCCAAAGACGACGCCAGTATCCTGGTAACGGGCAGAAAACAGAAACCGCATTATCGTGGCGCCGAACAAGACGGCGACAAGAGCTAGACCACCGGTGACGAACCCGATGATCCGCAAGGATGTGTTCAACAGGGTAGGCGGCGTTGCGCTGGATTCCTTACGTGCGAGCTCAACGCACATCTGCGGAAAGAAGACTTGTCTGTAAGCTCCGAACACGGTCTTCGCGCGCTCCGGCAGCCTGGAGGCGAGGTCGTACGATGCCACGCTTGCCGGTCCCATCAGCCAGGCGAGGATCACGACTGCAGCTTTGTCGTACACAAGCGCGACGATCGTACTCGCTTGCAGTGGAATGCCGAATCTCAGCACCTCTCGCATCCGAACGTGGAGCGGCGCAACGGACAAGCGAAATCGCAGGCGGAGCAGCACCACCAACGATGCGACCACGCGAGGAAGAACCATGACGGCCACGAGGCCCGGCAATCCGGTTTGAAGAACGCCGAGAAGGACAACCGCCAGTGCCAAACGCCCGAGGCTATCCGCCAGAAGAAACGCTGCGAGAAGCCGGAACCGGCGAAGGCCCTGAAGCGCAGAAGTCGTGAACGTCGCCAGGTACTCTCCGAGAAAACACATTCCCACCAGCAAACCCGTCCAGCCGTCCAAGCCTCGAAGCCCGAACCACGCCAGCGCCGATGCCCCTATTGGAGTTGCCGCCGCGACGCAAGCTGCAACAACGAGGCGAAACTTCGCTATCGAGTGCACGAGGTGGAGTTGCCCCATGGTTTCAGAGGCCACGAATCGCACCGTCGCGTCCTGAAGGCCGAAATCGAAGCAGAGGCTCAGGACCACGCCTGCCACGGACAGCAACACGAATAACCCAAAGTCCTCCTTGGACACCGTGCGGGCGGCTATGGCGAGCGCCATGACGCCGAGCACGAGGCTCAGGATCTGAAAGCCGATCACGAGGCTGCTGTCTGCCAGAACGCTGCTGGCATTCGACTGCTCGGGCTCGATCTTGCTCACCATCGTGCTCCTGTCACCCGTCAATGTCGGCTGAGCCAGTCGCGGCAGCCTGCGCGACTCTGCCGATTTTGCAGTGGCCGGAGATCGGGCGTATACATGCCTGTTTCACCCCTGGCTCACCCGCCAGCACTGTGACCGTGGGGCCGTTCTCGTTGGAGCTCCATCGCCGTCAGGGCGGCGGCGAGCCCGAAGTAGAACCACAGCATGCCCGCAAGAACCTGGTCGACATGGAAACCTTGCTCGACCAATGAGTGCATGAAAAGGGCGGCCAGTCCTAGGATGACAGCGGCAGCAGTATGCCAGACCAGTTCATCTTTCCGTCGAAATGCCCAGAACAACCGTCTGTAGGCAACAACCCACAAGCTCACTAGTAGGGCCAGCCCGACAATCCCGATCTCCGCCGCCAGGAACAGAAACGCGTTATGAACTCCGAAGACCTGGCCAGGCAACTCCCGTTCAAGCCCGTATGTGCGCATGACCTGGGTGTAGTTGTGAAGGCCCACGCCGAACACTGGATTCCCCAGGATCATGCGTAGCGCAACCTTCGCCATCGGTACCCTCGATGCGGCAGAGTCGTCGTCGGGTAAGACAAAGCGTCCAATGACTGATTCGCGAAGAACAACTGCGCTCGTCATTGCCATGAAGACGATGACAAGACCGGTCAGGACCACTCTTCGGTCAAACAGCCGCCGTCTGTAGCATGCGAGCATCGTGACGCCGGTCATGACAATAATGAGGTTAATCGCTTCTGCACGGGACAGGCTCAGGAGCGTCGCGATCACGGCGATGGCATAGGCAGTCCCATAGAAGAACCAACTCCGCCTGGACCTCTCGAATAGCAGCATGCACAACGGTATCGGAGACGTCATTCCGATGTACTGAGCGAAGACAGTCGTGTACCCGATCGTCCCGGTGGCCCGGCCGAACTCACGCGCGCCCACAGCCACTGTCGTTACCTGGTCCTGTCGCCCAAGTAGCGGGCCGAGCCATCCAAACGACCCAAACACCGTCTGCGCAATTGCCAGGCTTCCCTGAACGAGGATACAGAGAGTGACCGTGACGACGACCGTCCGCAAGCGGCTGTTGGTGGTTACGCCCCTGCTGACGCAGTAGTAGACCAGCACCATCCGGGCGAGTACGGGCAGGCGTGCCAATCCGAGTTGCGGGTACGGGCTTCCCAGGATCGAAACAGCCGACCACACCAGAAACCCGACGGCGAGCACGTCGCTCGCGAGGAAACTCGATGCCCGGTTCTTGTCAGCCGAGAATGCGACCCACAGGAAGAGCAGGACAAGCGGTGGATCCCAGGCCAAGAGCTCAACAGCGGTGGTCGTGGTTCCCGAGCCCACTATGAATGGAGTGGGTGACGGCATCCACAAGTTCACCGTCGTCCTGAGGGTGACTGCGATAATGAGGGAGCGAAAGAGGAACTCGGTCTTCCTTTCGACTCCCGCCACGACGGCCACGAATGCGACCACGGCGACAAACCCGATCGACCATCGGATCTCCGAGTTCGTCAGGTAGAGCAACGCGGCGGAGAGGGCGAGGCCGGCCAGGACAGAGACACCGACAGGCGGAAACCATGGAGCTCGGTATGTAGTATCCGTGCCAGCCACATGGCTTGTGAGTTCTCTCATGTATCGCTATCTGACCCGCTGACGCGCAGCGTTGGCGTCCACAGACCGCTCCTTCGCCGCTGCACGGCATCGAAGGCGCCGCCAGCGGGCACGTCTCAGGCGGCCCCGGACCCTCGAAGAACGGCTGGAACCGTCTGGACTAGGATCCGCACGTCGAGCGATAGCGACCAGTTGTCGATGTACTCCATGTCGAGCGCCATCCACTGATCGAATGACGTGTCGCTCCTGCCGTTCACCTGCCAGAGGCACGTGATCCCCGGCCGCACGCTGAAGCGGCGCCGGTGCCAGTCCTCGTCGAAACCCTCGAAGTCCCTCACCGGCAGCGGCCGCGGGCCAACGAGGCTCATGTCTCCCCTGAGCACGTTGACGAGCTGCGGGAGTTCGTCGAGGCTGGTCTTCCGCAGGATGGCGCCAACGCGCGTGATCCGCGGATCGTTCCTGATCTTGAACACCGGCCCGGTCGCCTCGTTCAACTGCTCGAGTTCTGCCTGCTTCGCTTCCGCGCCGTTCACCATCGTCCGGAACTTGTACAGCCGGAACCGCCGCTTGTTGAGCCCCAGTCGGTCCTGGCCGAAGTGCGCCGGCCCCGCGGACGTGAGCCTGATCGCAACAATCACGACACTGGCGAGCGGAGCCAGCATCACGAGGAGCGACCCGGAGACACAGATGTCGATCGCTCGCTTCACGCCGGCCGCGACGCCGTGCGTGGTGCTCCCTGAAACGGTCACCACCGGCCGGTCGTCGAAGTGATCGACGTGGGCGCAGCCCGGCCGATTGTCGAAGATGCTCGACAGGAACCTCACGATGATTCCCTGCTCCTCGCAGGCTGCGACGATGCGCGACGCCTCCGCATAGAGCGACTTGACGGGAAGGGCAACGACCACTTCATCGACGATGTGGGTTCGGAGAAACGCCGGAAAGCCTGCTAGGCCGGTCACCAGACCATACCGCAACAGGTAGTCGTTCGCAGGAACGGCCCGCGGGTCGTCCGCGAAGCCGATGATCTGGTAGCCCAGTTCCGGCCGGGTCTCGACCTGCTGCGCGAAGGCGAAGGCCCGCTCGTTCGTCCCCACGATCAGCAGGTTCCTGAGATTGCGCCCGTTGCGCCTCACCGAGCTCAGGAGGTACCTGAGAATCACCCGGCTTGCGACGGTCAGCAACGTGCTCAGGAGCCAGAACGTCGCCATGAACGCCGGCGTGGCAATGAGAATGTGAAAGAGGACCGAGACGCCGATCAGGAACAGCAGGCCGACCGACGTGGCCTTGAGGATGTCCCGGATCTCGGTCCAGCGCGACGACAGGCGCCTGGAATGGTAGAGATGAAAGCCGCAGAAGCTGAGGTGCCAGACCGTGCTCAGTCCGACGAAGATGAAGAAGTTGTGGATCTCCACGCGCATGTGAAGAAACCGTGACAGCGGAAGGGGTTCCCCGATCTGGTAGTACGGCACCAGCAGCGCGAGACCAAAGGCGCCCAGCATGATCGACAGGTCGAGGAGTTTCAACGCGTTGAGGAGGTACCGGCGTCGCGCGAACATGGGGTCCTTGCCTACAGCCGTTTGTAGATGAAATCGGGTATGTAGTACTGCCGCTTGTTGAGCGCGATACCGATCACCCGCCCGCCGCTCCGCTCGATGCTCTCCTTCGCGCGCTGCGCCACCGGCCAGCGCGTCTCTTCCGCCGCGACGACCAGCACCACCCCGTCGGCCTGGCCGCACGCCGCCAACCCCTCGGGGGACGTCGTCGCGGGCGGCGAGTCGATCACCACGAGGTCGTACGCCTGCCGGAGCCGTTCCCGGCCCGCCGCGGGCCCCGGGTCGTCGGCCGCGTGCGAGGCGGTGAATTCCTGCGGCAGCGGCGCGGTGGCGAACGTCGCGCCGCCCGCCCTCGAGGGCGCGACGCCCGCCGGCGTGCCGTCGGCCCCGATTTCGTAAGGCCCCTGGACGGGCCCACGCCGGCTGGTCTCGAGCAGGAGGACGCGCTGGCCGAACCGGGTCGCCGACACGCCGGCGAACTCGCGGGCCACGGTGGACGTGCCTTCGCCCTCGCGCGACCCGATGAACTGGATGACCCGGCGGGCCTTGTCCGGGAACAGGGCAACGAGGTGCTGGCGGAGGCGGACCATCTCCTGCTCCATCCCGACCCGGGAGAGCGCGGCGGGCATGGACGCCCCGGCGCGAGAGGCCGCAACCGGAAGCGGCGCGGCCGACTCGCCCCGGACGTTTCGCCACCCGCCTTGGTCCCGCGCGTGGTCCAGCGCGTCGAAGATCCTGCTCATGGTTGAACCCTACTGTGCTCGCGATGCCGGCCCGGGCGTTCGTGCCCGCAGGTCGGAGACGTCGGGGAAGCGGATCGACGACCCCACCAGGATCCGGTCCACGTCGGTGATTTTCGGGTTGCGCTCGACAATCCGCCGCAGGACCTCGTCGTTGGCGAAGCCGTAGACGTCGAAGGCCAGGCGGTACAGGTTGTCCCCCTCCTGGGCGATCCTCGTCGCGACGGGCGGCCGATCGGCCGGTGGCGGGGCGGCCGAACCCACGGCCGGCCCGGCCTCCCCGGCGCGGTTCCCGGCACTGGGTGGAGCCGGGAGAGGCGACGGGCTCCGCGGCGGCTCGGTCGCCAGGCGTGGCGGCGGGGCCGGAACGCCGGCCGCGGCTCCCGGGCCCGGCGGGAGACTTCCCCCGAACGACCAGGCCAGGAGCAGACCGCCCACGACGAAGAGTGCCGTCAGGGAGGCCCACGCCCATCGAAGACGATGGCCACCCCCGGCGCGCCCCTCGAGATCGCCGACAACCTCGCGAACGATGGCCGCGGTCACCGGCGCCTTCAGGTAGCCGAGGCCCGTGATCAGGGCGTTGTCGCACAGGATGTTCAGCGTCCGGGGGATGCCCCGGGCCTGCCCGACGATCCGCCGCAGGGCCCCGCGGGTGAAGACCGAGGAGGTCGAGGCCCCGGCCTTCTCGAGCCGATACTCGACGTAGGCTCGGCTTTCCGCGTCCGTGAACGGCAGGAGGGTGCAGCGGACGGCGACGCGCTGGCGGAGCTGCCGCAGCTCCGGCAGGTGCAGCCTGTCGTCGAACTCGGGCTGGCCGACCAGCACGATCTGGAGGAGCTTGTTGGTGGCGGTCTCGAGGTTGGAGAGCACCCGCAGGTTCTCCAGCGTCTCCACCGGCATGTTCTGCGCTTCGTCCACCACGAGGACGACGTTCCGGCCCTGCCGGTACTCCTCGATGAGCCACTGGTGCAGCCGGTTGACCATCCCGAACTCGTCGGCCGGCTTGTCCGCGATGCCCAGCTCCTGGTAGATCGTGTCGAGCAGCGCCTTGAACGTGACGTTGGCGTTGAAGACGTAGGCGGGCGACAGCCGTGCCGGATCGTGCGCGGCCAGGTACGACCGCACGATGGTGGTCTTCCCCAGCCCCACCTCGCCCAGCACGACGATGAAGCCCTTCCGCTCGTCCACCCCGTACACGATCGCCGCCAGCGCCTCCTTGTGGCTGGGGCTCAGGTACAGGAACTCCGGGTCCGGCGTAATCCGGAAGGGAGGCTGTCCGAGCTGATAGAACTCCTCGTACATGCGGCCTTATCGCTTCAAGGCGATCGTCGTCAGGACGGGAACGCCCAGGCGCCGCTCCGCGCTCTCGGGCGTGGAGAGGCCCTGCGCCGAGAACTCCTGGCAAATGCGAGCCCGAGGGCGCCGAACAGGCCGAGAATCGAGGCCCAGCGCGATGTTGAGGAGCTTGCGCGGCTTGACCGGCCGGGCCGGGACCGTGGGCTCCTCGATCACGCTGATGTTGGCGCTCTTCTGGCGGTTCAGGTCGTCGAGGATCCGGCCGTCCTCCACCTTCTCCACGTAGGTCCGGTAGTTCTTGTCGTTGACCGCCATGTCGCGCTTCAGGTTCTCGAGCTCCATCTGCGTCATGTCGAGCCGTCGGGATCTCCAGGTTCAACTGCGCGATCTGGCCGCGAAGCGACGCGGCCTTCGCCTGCTCCGACGGCAGCTCGGCCTGGAGCCTGAGCAGGTCCCGTTCGACGTCCTGGTAGACGACGTTCTGGCCGGTCTGCATCCGGCCCTTGATGTCCTGCTCCTGGCCCGTGATGAAGGCCCGGACGATCTCCATCTCGCGGCGGACGCTCGACGACCAGCTGGTTGTTCTCCGTGTACTTCCGCAGCAGCTCCTGCTCCTTCAGCTGCAGCGCCAGGAGCTGCGCCCTTCGCTTCGTCCACGCTCCGGTAGCGCTCGGTCTCGGTCGAAAGCGGGACGGCCGCCGACACCGTCTGCATCTGCCGCTTCAGGGTCGAGATCCGCTCCTGGACTTCCTTGATCCGGTTCTCGGTGGCCTTGAGGGCGGTGTCGAGCTCGGCCTGCTGCTTGAGGAGCAGGCTCCGCTGCTCGTCGAGCGAGAACACGCGGTTCTTCTGCTTGAACTCCTCGAGCTGGTCCTGGGACTGCTTGAGGCGCTGGTCGTAGGAGGCGAGCTGCTGCTCGAGGTAGGACGACTTCGGGCCGCTGTAGGCCTGGAGGTGCTTCTCCTTGAAGAGGTCCACGAGCAGCTTCAGGGCTTTCGCCGCGACGCGCGGGTTCTCGTTCTGCAGGGAGATCTCGATGACGTTCGACTTCTTGACGCCCTCGACCGTAGAGGTCCTTCGCGAACTGCTCCACCGCGGCGTCGAGCGGCGTGCCCCTGCGCGGCGGGCTCTTCGCCAGGTCCGGGTAGATCTCGGCGACGGTGATCGTCGAGACGACCTTTTCGACGAGGTCGCGGCTGGTCAGGATGCTCGTCTCGGAGTTGATGATCTCTTCGTTGTTGACCGAGAGGATCTGGCTGCTGTCGCCGGCCACCTCGGAACGGTAGACGTTCTCGCGGCCCACCTTGACCAGCAGCCTCGCGTTGGCCTGGTAGGTGGGCGGCAGCAGGAAGGTGCCGATGGTCACCGTGGCCACCACCGTGGCGAAGGTGACGAGGATCGTGTTCCTGCGCTTGAAGAGCACGGTCAGGAAGTCGCGGAGCCCGCTGGGCTCGTTGCTCCAGTCCGCCGGGTTCCCCCGCACGGGGCCGGTACCGGCGAGGTTCGGGGTCGAAGCGTCGCTCACCTGATGACTCCGTACTGAAGGGTGATCGGGATGGGGATGTTCTTGCGGATGTACTGGTCCACCCACACGTTCAGGTTGGCGATGTGCGATCGGGGCACGAACACGATGTCGGCCGGCGCGAGGCTGACGTCCTGCGAGAGGTCCGTGCCGTTGTGGGCCTTCTTCAGGTCCACCACGAACGCGGTCGGCTTGTTGGCCGCCCCGCGGCGGATGATGATCACGTCGCCGGTGCGGGCCGTCTCCTTCATGCCTCCCGCCTGCGAGATGGCCTGGAGGGCCGTCATCTCGCCGAGGATCGGGATCAGCCCGGGCCTGCCGACCTCCCCGTCCACGAACACGCGCTGCGCCCCGAAGGCGCGGACGATGACGGTGAGCTGGGGCTGCTTGAGGTCCTTCGAATACTGCTCGGTGAGGTGCCTGGTGAGGGCCGCGGGGGTCAGGCCGTTCGCCACCACCTCCGGGATCAGCTGCAGCGAGATGCGGCCGTCGGGCCGGACGATGACCTGCTCGTTCAATTCGGGGTTGTAGAAGAACTTGATGTCCAGCTGGTCGCCGATCGAGATCCGGTATTCCGGTTCGATCGTGGCGGCCTGAGCGGCAGCCGGCGGGGGACCCTGCGGCCCACCGCCAGCAGCCTGGACGACCGCGTGGCTGCTCGCGGCCAGGACGAGCGAGAGTGCGCCAACGCCTACGGTGAGAGATCTCATAATGCCTTGTGCGCGCCACCCGGCCCGGACCCACGCGTCCCGGACCCAGGTTCGGAGCGGACACGTCCGCCCACAGGAAGGCGCGCGCAGTGCGGACCTTTCTGCAGACACTTCGTCTTGAGTGGGGGGACGCTGTTCCGATCGGTCGCTGTCTGCTGGCCAGCTAGTTGAGCAAATCTGGTACCGGCGATTCTACGCGAAGATGGGGGGAATCATTAGTGAATTCGGTTGGGCCGCCCAGGAATGTCGCCGCCAGGGAGACATTTGTCTCCAGCTGAGCCTGGTTGATGTCCGGCGTAGGTGGGCGCCGAGGTCCTACTTCGACACCTTGATCATCAGCACGTCGTGACTCGGCACGGTCGCGGAGAAGGTGCCTTTCACGGGAGCCAGGTCCTTCTTCGCCCACAGGTCGCGCACCTTCAACTCCGCATCGTACGGCAGCCCCAGCTCCTGCCACGACACCGCCACGGTGGCGTCCGCCTGGCCGCGGTTGAAGAGGACGACCGCCTGGGCGCCGCCATCCAGCTTCTTCGCCCACACTTCGAGCCCGCCGTCCTTGCGGATGCGCCGGCCCTGCTGCGTGGCGTCCTGGTCGACCGCGATCACTTCTCCGTTCGTCAGGATGCCGGTAATCTCGGGCGTCATGCTGCGGATGTCGTTCCCTGCCATCAGCGGCGCGGACAGCAGGCACCAGAGGCTGAAGTGCGCGCGGTACTCGTGGGTCTTCATGCCGCCGTTGCCCACCTCGAGCATGTCGGGGTCGTTCCACCCGCCGGGGCCGGCGTACTTCTCCAGGCCCACCTGCTGATCGAGCAGCCGGGTGAAGCTGTCCCACCTGTCGGAGATGTCGCCCGTCGTGCGCCAGATGTGCGCGACGCCGCGCGCCCACGTCCACGGCTGGTTGCGCCCCCACTCGCACATGCTGAACAGGATCGGCCGGCCCGTCGCCTTCAGCGCGTCGCGCATCGTCGGATAGGCGATCTTCGGATCGACGCCGTCGGTGTTGCACCAGTCGTACTTCAGGTAATCGACGCCCCAGGCGGCATACTGGCGGGCGTCCTCCACCTCGTAGCCGCTGCTGCCGGGCCGCCCCTCGCAGGTGCGCGCGCCGGCGTCCGAGTAGACGCCGAACTTCAGCCCCTTCGAATGGACGTAGTCGGCGAGCGCTTTCATCCCGCCCTTGAATCGCTCCGGGTCCGGCACGATCGTCCCGTTCGCGTCGCGCCTCACCTGCCAGCAGTCGTCGATGACGACGTAGCGGTAGCCGGCGTCCTTCATGCCCGACGACACCATCGCGTCGGCCACCTCGCGGATCAACGTCTCGCTGACGTTGCACCCGAACTTGTTCCAGCTGTTCCACCCCATCGGCGGCGTCCGGGCGATCTCCATCCACGCAGGCTGGCCCTGGCCGCCGGCGACGACGGTGAGCGCGGCCAGGAGCGCCGCGGCGCATGACGCTCGACGAAGTGACGGGTGCAGCACGGCTGTGTCCTCCTGGCGGGGGACTGTAGCACGTCCGGCTTGCGGCTTGCGACCCTTCGACCTCGCCCCTTGCGAACGCCCGCCGATGAGCTTCCGTCTAAGCCATCGAGAACGCCGGAGGCACGCATGACCGCTGTCCGCCAGGCCGCCCGGACGCTGCTGGCCACGCCGATCGTCACCTCGGTTGCCGTCCTGTCGCTTGCGCTGGGAATCGGCGCCAATACGGCGTTGTTCACCCTCGTCAACACCCTGCTGCTCAAACCGCTGCCGGTCCGCGAACCCGAGCGACTGGCCATCCTTCAGCGGGGTGACGACGTGCTGACCCCGTGGACGAATCCGATCTGGGAGGCTGTGCGCGCGCACGCAGACCTGGTGGACGGCGCGTTTGCCTGGAGTTCGACGCGTTTCAACCTCTCGAAGGGTGGGCAAACGGAGTTCATCGAGGGCGTGTTCGCCAGCGGTCGTTACTTCGACGTGCTCGGCGTGCCCGCGGCGCTGGGCCGGGTGTTCACGGCGGCCGACGACACGCGGGGCGGCGGGCCGAACGGGGCCGTGGCCGTCATCAGCCACGGTTTCTGGCAACGCCGGTTCGGCGGAGCGGCCGACGTGCTCGGGCGCCAGCTGACGCTCGATAACGTGCCGTTCACGATCGTCGGGGTGGCGCCTGCCTGGTTCACCGGCGTCGACGTCGGGCAGTCGTTCGACGTTGCCGTGCCGCTGGCGACCGAGGCGCTCATCCACGGCGTCGGGAGCCAACTGGACCAGCGTTCGAACTGGTGGCTGGGCGTCATGGTGCGTCTGAAGCCCGGCGACCGCGTCGAGGACGCGACGGCGCGCCTGCGCCACGTGCAGCCGCAGGTCCGCGACGCGACGATGCCGTCCGACTGGCCGGCGCAGTTCCTGGCGGAATACCTGAAGGAGCCGCTGACGCTGTCTGCCGCGGCCACCGGGTTGTCGTCCCTGCGGGGGCGCTACCAGCGGCCGCTCCTCACGCTGATGGTGGTCGTCGCGCTCGTGCTGTTGATCGCCTGCGCGAACATCGCCAACCTGCTGCTTGCGCGCGCGGCCGCGCGCCACCACGAGCTGGCCGTCCGGCTGGCCCTGGGGGCGTCCCGGCTGCGGCTCGCCGGCATGCTGCTGACCGAGAGCCTTCTGCTCTCCGGCCTGGGCGCGGTCGTGGGCCTGGTCTTCGCCCAATGGGGCAGCCGGCTTCTCGTGAAGATGATCTCGACACCTCAACGGTCCGTGTCCCTCGATCTTGCCCTCGACTGGCGAGTGCTGCTCTTCACCGCAGCCGCCTCCGCCGGGACGGCGGTCGTGTTCGGGATGGCTCCAGCCATCCGCGCGGCGCGCGTGGCGCCGGGCCGCGGGCTGTCCGACAAGGGGCGCGGTGTGATTGGCGGCTCGCGCGTCGGCCTCGCCGGCGGCCTCATCGTCATCCAGGTGGCTCTCTCGCTGGTGCTCGTCGTCGCCGCGGCACTGTTCGTCCGAACCTTCACGTCGCTCGCGTCCCGCGACCTGGGCTTCCGCGCCGCGCCACTCCTGGTCGTGAACGTGGATGGGCAGTCGGCCCGTGTCGCCCCGGAGAATCGCCGCGCGCTGTTCGAGCAGGTGCGCGAGGCGGCGGCTGGGGTGCCGGGAGTCTCGAGCGTCGCCGCGTCGGTGGTGACGCCGGTGAGCGGCGGCGTCTGGCAGTACGGGATCGTCGTCCCCGGCATGCCCGAGCGCTCCGAGCGCGACCAGGGCGTGCTGGTGAACCAGGTGACGCCCGGCTGGTTCTCCACCTACGGTATGCGGCGCATCGCGGGTCGTGACATCGCAGCGACCGACGTCCCGGGTTCCCCGGGCGTCGCCGTCGTGAACGAGGAGTTCGTGCGGACGTTCCTGGCCGGGCAGCCCGCGCTCGGTCGGGTCGTGCGCGAGGCCTTTTCCCGCCCCAACACACCCGCGGAGTCGTGGGAGATTGTCGGCGTGGTCCAGGACGCGGCGTATCGGTCGGCGCGCGAACCGCTGCCCGCCACGATGTACCTCGCCTACGCGCAGAGCGAGAAGCCGGGGCCGACGATCCGGCTGACCATCCAAGCCGCGGGCGCCACGCCTTCTGCGCTGGCACACGACGTGGCGGCGGCCGTCGCGCGCGTCAATCCGAACCTCGCGCTCACGTTCCGCCCGCTCGAGTCGTACATCTCGGCCTCTCTGATCCAGGAGCGCCTGATCGCCACGCTCTCCAGCTTCTTCGGTGGCCTCGGCCTGCTGCTGTCGGCCCTCGGCCTCTACGGCCTCGCGTCGTACTCGGTCCACCGCCGCCGCGGGGAGATTGGCGTGCGCATGGCCCTGGGCGCCGCGCCCGCCGCGGTGGTCCGAGACGTGGTCACCCGGTTGGCGCTGCTCGTGCTGGCCGGCCTCGTCATCGGCGCCGCGGGCAGTTGGTGGGCGTCCACGTTCGTCGGGAAGCTCCTGTTCGGGGTCACCGGCCGCGATGTACCGACGCTCGTGGGGGCGACAGCGCTGCTCATGGCCGTCGCCTTCCTTGCCGCGTGGATTCCCGCGTCCAGGGCCTCGCGCATCAACCCGGTGGACGTGCTGCGCGACTGAGACGGAGCGGCGGCCACCACCCGGCGTCCCGGCAGTCACGAGCTGCAACCCGCCGAGAATCGTGTACCCTTGTGAAGACGATGTCGTCACGCAGAAGGAGCACACGATGGCGAAGAAGAAGGCAGTGAAGGCGCCCGCGGCGAAGGCGGGCTACGACCTGGCGATGGAGCGGTTGGGCGACGCGGTCGAATCGCTCGACGAAGTGCAGGCACTGCTGGCCGGCGAGGCCGAGGCGTCGGAGTTCTGGATCGGCATCATCTTCTCGGCGCAGACCTCGCTGCAGCTGGTCGCCGAGATGGCGCACGAGTTCGAGAAGGAAGCGGCGAAGGCGAACAGGAAGACCGCCCGAAAGCGTCGCTGACAGCCATGGCGGACGATCGGGTCGGGACGCCCGGCCGCGTCCCTAGCGGCGAACGGGCGGAGTGGCAGCCGGGATTGGGACGATCTGAATCACCGTGCGGAACCGCGCCGGCTCCGCGCCCGCTTTCGGATTCGGGTACCCGCCCAGGCTGCCCCACGTGAAATCCTTCACCGTGACGCTCGGCGGGAACGCCATCGTCGCCTCGTTGTACCGGCCGAGGTCGAACTCGTGCGTCGGCGGCTCTTCGAACACCAGCTCGCCGCGTTGCTTGAGGACCGACCGGTAGTAGGCCACGACATCCGCAAAACTGGCCGTCGCGCCGAAGATGTAGTAGCGCTGCGCGCTCCCCGCGCTGTACGACTCGATGTACTGCATGCTGGGGAAGAAGGGCACGCCGAGCGTCGCCTCGGAGGGCGCTTCCGGCTGGGGTGAGGGCGTGGGAGGCTGCGGCTTCGGCTGTTGCGCCGACGGCTGGGCCGGTGGTGCTCCGCCAGGCGACCTGACCGGGGGCGCCACGGGCTTCGGCTTCGACTGGGTCTGGGCGCCGGCCGCCGCCGCGGCGAGGATGGCCCCCGCGCAGGCGAGGGCGGCGAACGTCAGGACGGCTTGGCGCCTCATCGCCCAATTATGAAGCAGCCGCTTGCGTTTTGCGAATCCGAGGCCGGAAGGCTCCGGGCCTCGGACGGGAATACTGCCGCCTGGCCGGGGGTTCCCAGGGTGAAGGCGAAAACCCGACCTCCGACTGCCAGGGCGGCGGTTCGAGCGGACCGGGCGATGTGGGATACTGAAGACTATGGCGAACGGAATGAAGACGGCACTCCTTCTCGGCTTGATGAGCGGCCTGGTTCTCGTGATCGGTGACGCGCTCGGCGGGTCGAGCGGCCTGGTCATGGCGTTCGGGATCGCGGTCGTGATGAACTTCGCGTCGTACTGGTTCTCCGACAAGATCGTCCTGGCGATGTACCACGCGCAGCCAGTCGGGCCCGAGCATCCGCTCTACCGTGTCACCGAGCGGCTCGCACAGCGCGCCGGCCTGCCGATGCCAAAGGTCTACGTGATCCCCGACCCGTCACCCAACGCGTTCGCGACCGGCCGGAACCCGTCGCACGCCGCCGTGGCGGCGACCGAGGGCATCCTGCGGGTGTTGACCGAGCCGCAGCTCGAGGGCGTGATCGCGCACGAGTTGTCGCACGTCAGGCATCGCGACATCCTCATCAGTTCTGTTGCGGCGACCATGGGCGCCGCCATCATGATGGTGGCGCGCATGGCCCAGTTCGCCGCCTTCTTCGGCGGCGGGCGCCGAAGCGACGACGAGGGGTCGAATCCGATTGCGCTGCTGGCCACGATCATCCTGGCGCCGCTTGCGGCGATGCTGATCCAGGCGGCGATCTCCCGGTCGCGGGAGTTCGCGGCCGACGCCGGCGCCGCCCAGCTCCTGGGCACTCCCTACGGTCTCGTGGATGCGCTCAAGACGATCGAGGTCGCCTCAAAGCGCGTCCCGCTCCAGGCCAACCCGGCTACGGCTCACATGTTCATCATCAAGCCGTTCTCGATCTCGGGGATGCTGTCGCTGTTCAGCACCCACCCCCCGACCGAGAAGCGCATCCAGGCGCTGCTGCACGTCGCCTGACCGCTCATCCGTGGCGGATAGGGCGGCGTCGAGGCGTGTGTTCGCCCCACCGTCAGCCGCGCGTCGGCCGCCCCTCGTCCGTCCTGCCTGCTCCCGTTCTTCGCCTGTTCGCACTGGCGTGCCTTTTGCTTTTCCCTTCAGCAGGTTCGACTCGAGGAGGCGACGACCGGTGGAAGACTTTGACATTTCGCAGAACAAGATGGCGGAGTCGGCGCAGCGGGTCGTCGATCGCGCGCTGGAGGAATCGCGCCGGCGCGAGCACACGCTGCTGACGAACGAGCACATATTCCTGGCGTTCGCGCAGGTCGAATGGGACATGTTCTCGCAGGTGATGCGCGATCTCGACCTGAACCCGCACGCGATCCTGGAGGCCCTCGAGGCGCACCTGAAGATGGTGCCGGCGCTGGCCGACAGCGACATGCGCGTGGCCCCGGCCACGAAGCTGCTCTTCAAGCTGGCGTTCCATCACGCGAGCCGTGCCGGGCGCCAGGCCATCGAGGCGGTCGACCTCTTCTCGGCGATCTTCGAGGAGAGCCAGGGCGTGCCCGTGTCGATCATCCGACGCCACGGGGTCGAGCCCGAACTCCTGGTGGCGCGGATCGCCACCCGCATCAAGGACCTCGAGCTGCGCGAAGAGCGGCTGCGCAAGCGATTCGAACTGCCCCCGTTCCTCAAGCACTTCGCCACCAACCTGAACCAGTTCGCCCGGCAGGACCGGATTCCGCCGCTGTTCGGGCGGGCGGAAGAGCTGCGCCAGGTGATGGAAGTCCTCTGCCACCGCGAGCGCGCGAACTCCGTCATGCTCATCGGCGAACCGGGCGTGGGCAAGACGGCGATCGTCGAGGGGCTCGCCCGGCTGATCGAGTACGAGCCCGAGACGGTGCCGCTCCGCCTGCGCGACTGCCAGGTCGTCAACCTGCAGATGAACAGCATGGTGGCCGGCACCATGCTCCGCGGGATGTTCGAGGACCGGATGCAGAACGTCATCCGCGAGGTGAAGGAGCACCCGAACCTGATCCTCTTCGTCGACGAGGTTCACACGCTCATCGGTGCCGGCTCGGCGCTCGGCGCGCCGTCGGACGCGGCGAACGTCCTCAAGTCGGTGCTCGCCCGCGGCGAGGTCCGGATGATCGGCGCCACGACGCTCTCGGAGTACAAGGAATACATCCAGGAGGACGAGGCGTTGGCGCGGCGGTTCCGGACGGTGCAGGTCGCCGAGCCGGACCTGGCCGAGACGCGCCGGATCCTCTACAACCTGCGCCCCCGGCTCGAGCGCAACTACTCCGTCAAGGTGCTCGACGAGGCCATCGACACGGCGCTCGAGATGGCGCCGCGATACATGCGTCACCTGCACCTGCCGGACAAGGTGATCGGCTGGCTCGACACGGCGGCCGTCCGCGCCGAGATCGCGCGGAAATGGGAAGTGAAGAGCGGCGACGTCGTCTCCGTCATCTCGGGCGTCGCGCAGATTCCCGAGGACATGGTCTTCCGCGACGTCGGCGACCGCTTCAAGGAGATCGAGTCGCGTCTCGGCGAGCGCATCGTCGGCCAGCGCGGCGCGATCGACGCGGTGGCCCGCCGCCTCGTCCTCAACAAGGGGCCGCTCAAGGACGGGTTCGACCGGCCGGACGGCGTCCTGCTCTTCCTCGGACCGACGGGCGTGGGGAAGACGGAACTGGCCAAGGCAGTGGCCGAGTTCCTGTTCGGCGACGACAAGAAGATGATCCGCGTCGACATGTCCGAGTACCAGGAGGGGACGGTCGCCGTCGACAAGCTGATCGGCATGCCGCGGGGGATCGTCGGCTCCGAGCGCGGCGGCGTGCTGACCAACCAGTTGAGGGACACGCCCTACACGGTGCTGCTGCTCGACGAGGTGGAGAAGGCGAGCCCGAGCCTGCTCACGCTCTTCCTGCAGGCGTTCGACGAAGGGTGGCTGACGGACGGGCGCGGCAAGCGCGTCTACCTGAGCGACGCCATCGTCATCATGACCTCGAACCTCGGGTCGGAGCACTTCCGCAAACTGACCAACCCCATGGGGTTCCGCTCGCGCCAGGTGGGCGTCGAGCAGGTGCAGAGCGAAGTGCTGCGTGAACTCGAGCGCCGGTTCCCTCCCGAGTTCCGGAACCGCGTCGACGAAGTCGTGCTGTTCGCGCCGTTGACGCTCGAGGAAGTGACGCGCATCGCCCGTCACTACCTCGCGTCGATGGGGAAGACGCTCGAGGAGGCCGGCCGGCACCTGGTGATCGAGCCGGGCGCCCTCGAGAAGCTGGTCGAGGACGGCCACAGCCTCGCGTTCGGTGCACGCTTCCTGAAGCGCGTGATCGACGACCAGGTGAAGCTGCCCATCAGCCAGCACTGGAACGAGGGGAGCATCTTCGTGGTGGGCGTGCGCGAGGGGAAGACCGTGGTGGACGTCCGCGCGGCCGACCAGGGCGCTCTGGCGTTCGGGGCGTAGCCGCGTCCGCTCTCCTCTACAGCAGATACGCGAGCGCAAAGCCGATCTGCGCGACGAACATCATTCGGTACATGTGGGTCCAGGACACGTGGTTCTTCTCGACCGCGAGGTCCTCGGGCCGGCGCAGCATCAGGTAGCAGACGTAGAGGCCGTAGACCGCCATCACCAGGCCGAGCGCCTGCAGCAGCCAGAAGCGGCCGGTGAGCACGCCGGTCCACGCCCCCACCGGAATCATCAGGAACGGCACGACGAACGACGGCGAGATCATCCACGCGGCCCGCCTGACGCCGAACTGGATGGGCAGCGTCCGGCAGCCGCCGCGCGCGTCGCCCTCCATGTCGGCAAAGTCCTTCGTGGTCGTCGCCCCCAGGAGGAAGAGTCCGAAGATCGTGCCGATGAACCACGGCTCGAGCCCCGCCACGGTCTTGACGGACGACCAGCCCGCGACCTTCAGCAACGTTCCGCGCGGCACCGCCACGGTTACGTTGGCCCAGATGCCGAGCCGCTTGGTGCGAAGCGGCGGCACCGAGTAGCAGGCCGTGATGATCGTCGCCGCGACCACCAGCCAGAAGCACTCGTGGCGGCCGCCCGGCGCTATCAGCCACGCGAGCCCCCACGCGGCGGCAAACGCCGCCCACGTGAAGATCCATGCCTCGCGCATCGTCATGCGGCCGCTGGTCAGCGGCCGCTCCGGCTTGTTCACCGCGTCGATGTCGACGTCGTAGATCTGGTTCAGGCCATTCGACGCGGCATTGAGCACCGCGGCCATCAGCGCGCCGAGCAGCGGGTACACGACGAGCCACCAGCTCCACGGCTCTGGCGGGTGCGCGCCGACGGCGGTGGCGCCGCCCGACGCCATGCCAAGCGCCGGCGCGAACAGCGTGAATGGGCGCGCGAACTCGAGGTACGTCGTCGGACGCCCCCTCACCGGGCCACCATCCACGCGAGCGCCACCGCGAAGGCGGCCGAGAGGCCCGTGTTGACGAAGTTCAGCATGTCGTTGTCGAGCGTGCCCGACGCTTCGAGGGTCGCGCCGAGCGAGCTTTCCACGAAGGACCCGGCGGTGGCGCCAATCGCCACGAACCAGAGGCTGTTCCCGTTGATCAGGCCCAGCCCGAGGGCCAGCGCGGCCAGGCCGAGGGCGGCGACGAGACCGGCGCCCGTGCCCTCGAGGGACACCGCTCCCGACGTTCCAGGGCGCACGCTCTTGAAGGTCGGAAACAAGTAGGTGCGAGTGCCCCAGGCCTTGCCGATCTCGCTGGCCACGGTGTCGCTCGCGCCCGCCGCCAGGGCGGTGACCATGGCGAGCAGCGCGCCGTCGCGGTGGGGCGAGAGGGCCGCGATGATGGCCGCGAACGCGGCGAGGCCGGTGTTGGCGATGGCATTGCCCGGGCCGCGGCGCCCGCCTCTCGCCTCGGCAATTCCCAGCACCCTCTTCCTCTTCAGGCCGAGGCGGCTCGAGACGCTGGCTGCGAGGAACGAGGCGAACAACATCACCCAGCCTGCCGGCCCCGAGAAGCCGAACACGACGGTCCCGATCGCGGCGCCGACGCCGGCACCCGAGGCGGTCACGGTCCCGGCGCGCCAGCCGAGCGCCGCCACCGGGACGTTCAGCGCGGCGCCGAGCAGCAGCGATCGGGGCAGCCAGGTCCAGGCGGTCGCCCACGAGGCGGGATCCATCAGGCCGAGCCCCCCGAGCACGATGCCGGCGGTGATCGGCACGGAGATGTTGTCATCGAGCCCCACCGGCATCGACTCGACGCCCGCCGCGGCGACCGCCGCGAGCGCCGGGGCGGCGAGCGTGAACAACATCGGCGGCGGCGGGGCCACCGACGATCGACACCACCAGGCGAGCGCCGCGCCAGCGACGGCGCCCGCGGCGACGAAGGCGAGCGACCCGGCGACGCTCTTGTCGCGGTTCCACGGCAGCCGCGCGCCCCGCGTCCGGCTGCCGACGATCGTCGCCGCGGCGTCGCCGAACGCGAGAATCCCCCACGCGGCCGCCACGATGTCGGGCCGGTGCGGGAACGCGAGTATCAGCAGCAGCACCGACAGCGGATAGAACAGGATGCCGCGGGGATAGCCGCGCGCGGCGTCATCCGGCCGCTGGAGCGATTGGCCGCCGATCCGCGGGAGCACGAAGAAGTTGAAGAGGAACGCGGCAACGGCGCACAACGCCGCCTCCCACCACGTCAGCACCCGCAGCAGCAGGGCACACGACGCCATCGACATGTGCAGGAGCTGCCGGCGATCTTCCGAGAAGCTGGTCACGCGGCTCGCCCTCCTGCGGAGTCCGGCGCCAGCGCCCTCAGGCGCTCGAGCAGGCGCGAGACGCCGGCGTGCAGCGGGGTGATGCGACAGCCGCGTTCGCGGACCCATGTCCGACCCAGACAGCCGGTGGCGCCGGTCATCAGGACTCGCATCAGGCGGTGGAGGAGTTGGCGCCGGCGGCGACCGCCTGCCGCCAGTAATCCAGCAGGTCGGTCAGCGTCTGTTCCATCGGGATCGCGGGGGCCCAACCGAGTTCGTTGGTCAGGCGCGACCTGTCGCCGAGCACGAGCGCGGCGTCGTGCGGCCTGTAGCGGGAGGCATCGCGCCGGATCGCGATCTTCACCCGCGCCCGCGAGAGCAGCCCTTCGAGAATGTCGCCGATCCGGTACGCCTGCCCCGCGCAGACGTTGTAAACGGTGCCCGCCGCGCCGCGCTCCGCGATGGCCTCGTAGGCCCGCACCGTGTCTCGGACGTCCGTGAGGTCGCGGCGCCCCTCGAGATTGCCCACATCGAGAACCGGATCCGACAGCCCCTTCTCGATTCGCGCAATCTGCCGGGCCACGCTCGCCGAGAAGAACGAGGGGTCCTGGCGGGGCCCGATGTGGTTGAAGGGACGCGTCAGCAGCACGGGCAGGCCCAGCTCCGCCGCGGCATGCGCCCCCGTCATCTCCTGCGCCAGCTTGCTGAGGCCGTACGGGCTGCCGGGGCCGATCGCGTCGGACTCGCGGATGGCCCGGTCCTGATCCTTGTAGACGAGCGCCGAGCCCGTGACGAGGACGCGTGGCATGAGGTCGAGGCGCGCGAGCGCGGACAGCAGATGGTGGGTGCCCAGGACGTTGACCTCGAGCGTCTTGTAGGTGCGGTCCCAGGACCCGCCCACGTGCGCGATGCCGGCGAGGTGATACACGACGGCGGGACGGGCGTCCTCCACCGCGCGGCGAACCGCGCCGGCGTCGAGCAGGTCCAGTTCCATCCACCGCGCGCGCGTGCCCGTGGGAGGGGCCGGCCGCGGTTCACCGGTGCGCCGCCACGCCACGACCGGCCGGCCGCCGGGCTCGATCAGATCGAGCAGGTGGCTGCCGGCGAAACCGGCGGCGCCGGTCACGAGCGCGGGGCGGTCGGGCGTGGTCATGCTTCATTTCCCACGGAGGCCCGCGGGTTCACAGGCCTGCTACCTGATCGGCGGACCGTACTGCCGCTCGTAGTAGGCCTGGAACGCGCGGTCACCCTGCTTGACCGGGCGCCACCACCACTCGTTCTCGCGGTACCAGCCCACGGTTTGCTTCAGACCCTCGGCGAAGTCCTCCTGGGGCTCCCACCCGAGGCCGCGCAGCTTCGCGGTGTCGAGACAGTAGCGCCTGTCGTGGCCCGGGCGATCGGCCACGGGCCGGATCAGCGCGTCGGGCCTGTCGAGGAGGCCGAGGATGGTTCGCGTCAAGTCGATGTTTGCGACCTCGTTCCCGCCGCCGATGTTGTACACCTCTCCGGGCGTTCCGCGGTCGATCGCCAGGTCGATCGCCCGGCAGTGGTCGGCGACGTGCAGCCAGTCGCGCACGTTCAAGCCGTCGCCGTAGAGGGGCACCGGCTGCCCGTCGACCGCGTTGGTGATGAACAGGGGGATGACCTTCTCGGGGAACTGGTACGGGCCGTAGTTGTTCGACGCGCGGGTGATGATCACCGGGACGTTGTAGGTCGCCCAGTAGCTGTACGCCAGCCGGTCGGCGCCCGCCTTGCTGGCCGCGTACGGGTTTCGCGGCCTCAGCTCGTCCGTCTCGCGGCTGGCGCCCGCCGGCACGCTGCCATAGACCTCGTCGGTCGAGATCTGGACGAAGCGCCGCAGGGCCGGAGCATCGCGGGCCGCTTCGAGCAGCACGAACGTCCCGAAGACATCGGTGCGGATGAAATCGCCCGCGCCCTGGATCGACCTGTCCACGTGCGTCTCGGCCGCGAAGTGCACGACCAGATTCGATCGCGCCACCAGCGGCCTCGCGAGCGCCGCGTCGGCGATGTCGCCCCGCACGAACGAGTGCCGGGGATCGTCCATGACGTCGTGCAGGTTCTCGAGGCGGCCGGCGTAGGTGAGCTTGTCGAGCGTGGTGACGCGCCAGTCGGGGTGCGCGGCCAGCGCGTGGCGCACGTAATTGCTCCCGATGAACCCCGCGCCGCCGGTGACGAGGACCTCAACCATCTTTTCGGCTCCAGTCGTACGGGAGCGTCCCGTGAGGCTCCAGCCTGAACTCGTCCGGCCTGTCGTACGCGTACGGCTCGGTCGGCGCGTTGACGACCAGCGCGACCTCGTCGCCGATGCACTTCCAGCCGTGATACACGAGGTTCGGCACCTGGACGAGCGTCGGGTTCTGCGACCCGAGGAAGAACTCGTTGACCGCGCCCTCGGTCGGCGACCCGGGCCGCGTGTCCACCAGGACCAGTTTGACCATCCCCGTGACGCAGGCGAAGTTGTCCACCTGCACCTTGTGATAGTGCCACGCCTTCACCACGCCCGGGTAGGTGGCCGAGACGTAGACCTGTCCGAACGTCGTGAAGAACTCCGTATCGTCGGCCCGCAGCACTTCCATGAGCCAGCCGCGCTCGTCCGGGATGAGCCTCAGCGGCTTGGACTTGACGCCCGCGATGCGCGGGTGCTTCGCGGCGGAGGCCGTGTATGCCTTGGGGTCGTTCATGCGGATGCCCTCCTGCCGGCGGATGCCGACCTCCGAGTTGTCACCGGCCACGGCCCTCGCGTCCTCTCGCGCCTACCGACCCGCGCCGCTGCCGCCGAGCGCCCCGAAGAAGTTCGAGAACGTCCCGAGTCCGGCCAGCGTGAACGAGAAGTTGAACCGATGATCGGACTGCACCGGGTAGAGCGGGTTGAGCTGCGGGAAGTTGTAGGTCTGGTACTCGACGGCGAACCCGCAGCACTGGGCGTTGTAGTAGCCGACGATGCGGCTGTTCAGCAGCGACGCCCGGGCGATGTCGTAGTTGAACGTGTACATGCCGCCGACGCGGTTCGACGGGCTCCGCATGTTCGTCGTCGCGGTGACGTAGTTGTCCCACTGCGTCTGCCCGGCCTGCGACGTCGACACCCGCCGCTGGCTGAAGCCGCCGTTCACGTGGAGCCAGTCGCCGACCGCCCCGCTGCCGCCGGCCGCCATGCTCTGGACGCCGCCGTTGTTGGGGTCGTATTCCAGGCGGAACGTGCCGTTGATCTGATCGCCCGGGGTGGCGCGGACATCCACGCGGACCGGGGAGAAATTGCTCGGGGGCTGGCCCGAGAAACTGGTGGAGTAGTTGTAGTCGGTACTGGCTGGCCCGCGCGTCCGTGTAGTAGGTCTGGTTGACGACGACGGCCAGGATCTCCCGGGCGCTGCCCGCGGCCCCTCCGGCGGTGCGCTTCGCCAGCAGGCGGTTCGTCACGCCGTACTCCATCCGCGTCGTGCCGCCGAGGACGTAGTCGGTGGAGTCCAGCTGCACGATCTGGTCGAAGTTGTTGACCATCGTGACGTACCCGATGTTGTAGTAGGGCTCGACGGTGTGCTTCCATTTCGAGGCGTAGCCGTTGTCGGGCGTGTTCCAGACCCGGTTGACGACCGGGCCGGTGACGCGCGACTGCAGGTCGAAGTAGCTGCGGGAGATGCCCTGGTCGACGACGCTGCCGTCCTCGGGCGACAGGCTGCGCGTCCAGTAGGTGCCGCGCCACGAGGCCGAGGAGTTCACCGTGAGGAAGCTCAGTTTCGTGAACGGCAGGCGGACGGTGGGCATCGCATCGAGGCGCTGCAGGCCCCGGTCGTCGGTGACGACGCCGTTCGAGCGCGTCTGCCGCACCAGGCTGACGTACTCGGTGTTGACCGAGAGGTAGGCCGGCGCGTTCCCGAACAGCGGCCGCTCGTTGCGCGACACCGCCACGCGCGGAGAGCTGCCCGTCACCGTCGAACTCTCGGCGCCGGCGAAGTACTCCGTCCGGTCGTAGGTGCCGTTGATCGACAGGCCCGACAGGCTGCCGCTGATGCCGCCGCCGAACATGCGGGTGCTGCGCGACACGTCGTAGATGTCCGTGTTGTAGGCCTGCTGGGTGGCCAGGTCCGTGAAGTAGTCGATCCGGCCGCGGGCGGTCCAGCGGCGGCCGAACGACTGGCTGACGTTCGAGCGCACCTCGTAGCTCTTGCCGGCCGGCAGCGTCGTCAGGGAACCGTCCGCGTTGGTCACCGTCGACTCGTGCTCGTTGAGCGAGTAGAACCTGAAGAAGCCGCTCGAGCCCGGCGCCGCGGCGTAGCGGTACTCGCCGCCCATCCCCTGGCCGCGTTTCTTGAAGTAGTCGTACAGAAACGTCGCATCCTGGCTGCGGCTGATCGCCCAGAAGAACGCGTCGCTGAACGTGAAGCCCTTGTAGGTGGACGTCCCGTAGGTGGGCATCAGGAGGCCGGTGGCCCGGTCGTCCTTCTGAATGGGGTAGTACATCGCGGGCAGGTAGAAGACCGGGACGCCTTTCGCCTTGATCAGCGCGTTGGTCAGGAAGGCGTAATGATCCAGCCGCAGCGTCACGGACCCCGACGTGATCTGCCACCGGGGCGTCGGCTGCACGCAGGTCGTGAACCCGCCGCGCGTGATGCGGTACTTGTCCAGGCCGATCTTCTCGACGGTCTCGCCGTAGAAATAGACGTCGGGCTCCTGGCCGCCGAACGCGTCCTTCTTCGGCTGGTTCGTGATGGTGGCGAAGCCCGAGGCGTTGAAGAAGGTGCCGAGGCGGGTCTCCGTGTTGAAGTCCGCCCGGTCGGCCGAGATTTGGGCGGCGCCCTCCCGAAACGTGACGTTCCCCGTCAGGACGACGCGGTGGGTCTCGCTCCAGGTACTCGAACTGCTCGGCGAACACCTGCATGTCGCCCTTCTTGCACTCCACGGCGCCGACCAGCTTCACGTAACCCTTGTCCACGCGGTCCACTTTCCACTGCTGGCAGGTTTCGAAGCCGGTGTCGACGCCCTGGCGGGCGAACGCGGGGCCGGCGCCCAGCACGGCCAAGCAGGCGGCCGCGAACAGCAGCCACAACGGTGATCTCGGTGACAGAACAGGCATGCCTGGCCCAGCCAACTCAGCGCCGCGTCGGGTGATGAAAACGCCGCAAGAATATCACGCGCGACCCCACCGCGCGAGCACCTCGCCGACGAGGAAGATCGACCCCGCGGCGCACACTTCCGACGCGTGCCGCCACCCTCGTTCGATCGCGTGCTCCGCCTCGGGTTCCACTTCGAGCGGACCGCGCCAGCCCGCCCGCCGGGCGGCGTCCGCCAGCGCGGCGGGGTCGAGCGCGCGGTCGGTCCGCGCTCTCGTCAGGATGAGGTGGGAGGCGGACGGCAGGAGCGGCGCCAGCGTACCGGCAACGTCCTTGTCCCGCATGATGGCGAAGACGAGGGGAAGGCCTCGCGGGTACATCTCCTGGAGATAGCCGGCGAGCACGCCGGCGCCGGCGGGGTTGTGCGCCGCGTCGCACAGGACCTGTCGTCCGCGTTCGTCCGACAGCACGTCCAGCCGGCCGGGCCAGCGAGCCGCGGTGACGGCGGCAGCGACCGCGTCGGGGCCGAGCGCCACGCCGAGTTCCTCGAGCAGCCGCACGGCCACCACGGCGTTCCGCACCTGGTGCCGCCCGCGGAGCGCGCACCGCAATCGGCCGTAGCGCCGCACCGGCGTGGCCAGGTCGACGACGGCCCTGCCGTCGTCGAGGCGGACGACCTCCGCGTGGACGCCCTCGTCAGCCGGCACCATGACCGCGCCCTGCTCCTGGCACACGCGGGCGATGACGTCCACCGCCTCGGCCTTCGTCTCGCCCACGACGACGCGCATGCCCGGCTTGATGACGCCCGCCTTCTCGGCCGCGATGGCGGCAATCGTGTGGCCCAGGAACCGCTCGTGGTCGAAGTCGATCGTCGTGATCGCGGCGGCGCGCGGCGTCGCGACGTTCGTGGCGTCGAACCGGCCGCCGAGGCCGACTTCCAGCACGGCGAAGGTGACGCCGGCCCGGCGGAAGACCTCGAAGGCGATGGCGGTGGTGACCTCGAAGAAGGTCGGTTCGGTCGCCAGCGCGCCGCGCCGCCGCAACTCGGCGACCGTGCGCTGTGCCGCGGCGGCTGCGTCGACCAGCAGCGGGGTGCCCAGCGGCTCGCCGTCGATCGCGAATCGCTCCTCGAGGCGGACGAGGTGGGGCGACGTGTAGCGGCCGGTGTGGAAGCCCCCCGCGCGGAGGCCGGCGTCGACCATCGCCGACACCGAGCCCTTGCCGTTGGTGCCGGCGATGATGACGGAGGGCCAGGCCTCCTGCGGGTTGCCGAGACCCGCGCAGAGGGTGCGGATGTTCTCCAGACCGAACTTGATGCCCAGCTTCTCGAGGCTGAACAGGTAGGCCAGCGGGTCCACGGATGTCCGATGCCGTCAGGCCCGCTCGCCGGCGGTTTCCACGGCCGTCCCGGCAGGGGCCGCGGGGCGCGGCGCGCCGGCTCGCCGCGCGCCCATGAACGTCAGCGCGCGCGCGATCGTCGCCTTCAGCTCGCGCCGGTCCACGATCATGTCGATCATGCCGTGCTCCAGCAGGAACTCGCTGCGCTGGAACCCTTCGGGCAGCTTCTGACGGATCGTCTGCTCGATCACCCGCGGGCCCGCGAAGCCGATGAGCGCCTTCGGCTCGGCGATGTTGAGGTCGCCCAGCATCGCGAAGCTCGCGGTGACGCCGCCGGTGGTCGGGTCGGTGAGGACCGAGATGAAGGGCAGGCCGGCGCGGTCGAGCCGCGCGAGCGCCGCCGACGTCTTCGCCATCTGCATCAGCGACAGCGCGCCTTCCATCATCCGCGCGCCGCCCGAGCACGAGACGATGACGACCGGGGCGCGGAGATCGAGGGCCCGTTCAATCGCGCGCGTGATCTTCTCGCCCACCACGACCCCCATGCTGCCGCCGATGAACGAGTACTCCATCGCGGCAATCAGGGTCTGGATGCCGTCGAGCCTGCCGGTGGCGGTCACCACGGCGTCCTTCATGCCGGTGGACGCGATGGTCGCCTGCAGCCGGCTCTTGTACGGCTTGGTGTCGGTGAACTCCAGCGGGTCGGTCGAGACGAGGTCGGCGTCGTGCACGGTGTACTCGCCGTCGAACAGCATCGACAGCCGCTCGGTCGCCGACATCTTGAAGTGGTGCGCGCACCGCGGGCACACGCCGAGGTTCGCGGCGAGGTCCTTGTTGTAGATCAACTGCGTGCAGTCGGGGCACTTGAGGTACAGCCCCTCGGGCACGCGACTGACCTTGTCGGTCGGCGCCATCGGCTTGCGCGTCTTCGTGAACCAGGCCATGGCAGGAGCTTATCAGAATGACTCCCGTTGGTGTAGACTCAGCCCCGCTTGGACTTTCGCTACATCGCCCTGGAAGGGCCGCCCGGGGTGGGCAAGACGGGCCTGGCCGAACGCCTGGCCGCGCACGTCGACGCGACCACCGTGCTCGAGGACACGGAGAACCCGTTCCTCGCGGACTTCTACGCCGATCGCCCCGGGTCCGGCTTGCAGGCGCAGCTGTTCTTCCTGCTGAACCGCCACCGGCAGCAGGAGGCGCTTCGGCAGGCGGACCTGTTCAGCCAGGCGACGATCTGCGACTACCTGTTCGAGAAGGACCGCATCTACGCCTACCTGAACCTCGACGACAACGAGCTGTTCATCTACCAGCGGCTCTACGGACTGCTCGCGCGCGACATCGCCCTGCCCGACCTCGTGGTCTACCTGCAGGCGCCGTCCGAACTGCTGGTCAAGCGCCTGCGCGTGCGCGATCCCGAGCAGGAGGCCTACACGCCCAACCCGGCCTACGTCCACAAGCTCAACGAGGCGTACCAGCACTTCTTCTTCCACTACACGGCCACGCCGCTTCTGGTGGTCGAGACCTCGCAGGTCGACCTCGCCGGGAGCGGCGAGGCCCTCGACGATCTGCTGCGCCAGATCCGCGGCATGGGCCGCGGCACGCGCTACTATGTTCCGAGGACGCGGGGATAGGCAGCGACGAGGTCCAGCCGTGAAGATCGATCGCATCGAACTGCGCCTGCTGCGGCTGAGGCTGGTCCGCCCCTTCGAAACCAGCTTCGGCCGCGTCACCGACCAGCAGTTCATCCTCGTCCGGCTCCTCGCCGGCGGCCTCGAGGCCTGGGCGGAGTGCGTCGCCGAGGAGACGCCCTACTACAGCGCCGAGACGAACGAGACGGCCTGGCACATCATCACGCGCTTCCTGGCGCCGACGCTGCTCGCCGCCGATCTGGCCGGCCCGCGCGAGGTCTTTCCGCTGTTCCGCGCGGTCCGCGGCCACAACATGGCGAAAGCGTCGCTCGAGATGGCGTGCTGGGACCTGTTTGCGCGGGCCGAGGGGGTGCCGCTCTCGCGCCTGCTCGGCGGCTGCCGGACCCGCATCGAATCGGGCGTGTCGATCGGGATTCAGGACTCGCTCGAACAACTCGCCGACCGGGTGGTCGGCGAGCTGGCGGCCGGCTACCGGCGGGTGAAGATCAAGATCAAGCCGGGATGGGACGTCGAGGCGGTGAGGACCGTGCGCGCACGGTCGGGCGACGTCCCCCTGATGGTGGACGCCAACGCCGCTTACACGCTCGACGACGCCCCGCGCCTGGCGACGCTCGACGAGTTCGGCCTGATGATGATCGAGCAGCCGCTCGACTGCGAGGACGTCGGCGACCACGCGAAGCTGCAGCGCCGGCTGGCGACGGCCATCTGCCTCGACGAGTCGATTCACAGCCCGCGCGTCGCCCGTGACGCCCTCGAGGCCGGCGCGTGCCGGGTCATCAACATCAAGCCCGGGCGGCTCGGCGGGTTCCTGGAATCGATCCGCGTGCACGACCTGTGCGCGGCGCGCGGCGTTCCCGTCTGGCACGGCGGGATGCTGGAATCCGGGATCGGCCGCACGCACAACATCCACCTGTCGACGCTCGCGAATTTCACGCTGCCGGGCGACGTCGCCGCCAGCAAGCGCTACTTCGTGCCCGACCTGATCGAACCGCCGGTCGAGGTGGCGCCCGACGGCACCATCGCCGTGCCGTCCGGCCCGGGCATCGGCGTCGCGATCGACCTCGAGCGGGTCGCGCACGCCACCTTGCGTGCCGAAACGCTCGCGCGGTAACCCCTTGGCTCATACACAGGCGCTGTCGTCGCCTCGACTGCCATGACCATACCCGAGCGCCACCGATTGTCGTCCCGCTTCCACGTCGCGTCGTTCGTCCTGGCGGCCGTCTGGCTGACCGCCTGCGGCGGCGCGCCGCCGCCGCAACTGCAGCCGGAGTCCGTCGCGGGCTACGAGCAGAAGCTCGGCTGGATCCTGCGGTACCGAGGACCAGCGAATCCTGCGCGCGTCCGAGGTGCCGCCGGCCGCGCCGCCGGCGCCGGCGGCGGCCGGCCGAAAGACCGCGGCCGGCAATACCGCCGGGCACGTGGTGTTCGCCACGACGCCGCCCGCGCCGTACGACCTGCCGCGCCTGCTCGTCGACCCCGACTCGCGCGTGCGGCGGCGCGCGGCGCTCGCGTTCGGGCGCGTCGGCTTGCGCGAGGGGGTGCCGCTGCTGGTGACGGCGCTCTCGACCGACGTGGAGCCGGAGGTGCGCCAGATGGCGGCGTTCGCGCTCGGGCTCCTGCGCGACGCGTCGGCGGTCGCCGCGCTGCGGGCCGCGCTCCAGGACTCCTCGCCGATCGTGCAGGGACGGGCGGCCGAGGCGCTGAGCGTCATCGGCGACGAGGCCAGCGCGCCCGCGATCGGCGCGCTGGCGGCGGCGTACGTGAAGACGGGGGAGGTGGCCGCGGTCGCGGCCGACGACGTGGCGCAGAAGCACGCGCCGGTCGTCGACGCGTTTCGCCTCGGCGTGCTGGCGCTCGGGCGGCTGAAGGCCTACGACCCGTTGGCGGCCGCCGTCCTCGGCCCCTCGGGACAGCCGCTGTCCGCGTGGTGGCCGGTGGCCGCCGCGCTGCAGCGCACCGAAGATCGCCGGGCGCTCGGGCCGCTCGTCGCCTGTGCGAGGGGCGACAGCGCGTTCGGCCGCGCGTTCGCCGCGCGCGGCCTCGGGGCCTTGAAGGACCCCGCCGCCATCGCGCCGCTGTCGGCGCTGGCGAAGGAGTGGGTGCGCGACCCGCGCGCCGCGATCTCCGCGGTGAGGGCGCTCGCGTCGATTGGGGATCGACGCGCCGGGCCCGTACTGCTCGAACTGCTGCGTGCCAAGGGGCTCGACCCGCTCCTGCAGCTCGAGGTGGTCAGTGCGCTCGGGCCGACACGCGCGGAGGGCGCCCTCGACGTGCTCCTCGACCTCGTGACGAATCGTTCGCCGGCCATCCGCGCGGCGGCCCTCGCCAGCCTCCACGCGATCGACGCGCAGAGCTTCCTGCTGGTGCTGTCCGGGCTGGACGCGGACCGCGACTGGACCGTGCGGTCGCAGGTGGCGACGCTGATGGGGATGTTCGACCGCGACACGGCGCTGCCGCGGCTGACGGCGATGCTGAAGGACGAGGACGTCCGCGTGCTGCCGGCGGTCCTCGCGGCGCTGGTGAAGGTCAAGGCGCCCGGCATCGACCGGATCCTCCTGCAGTTCCTCGCGCACCCCGACTTCGTCGTGCGGGAAGCCGCGGCGGCCGGGCTGGGCGAACTGAAGCCGGCCGGGGGCGACCGCGCGCTGGCGGAGGCGTTTCACGCCGCCTCGCGCGACGAGGCGTACGGGGCGCGCGCCGCCGCGCTCGACGCGCTCGTGAAATACGGGCCCGAGATCGCGACGCCGATCCTCCGCGAAGCCCTGCAGGACAAGGACTGGGCCGTGCGCGTCCACGCGGCCGCCCTCATCGCGCCGATCGATCCGTCGATCGACGCCCAGGCCGCGATTCGGCCGGCGCCGACGGGGCGCCCGCCGGCGTTCTACGACGCGTACGAACTGGTGGCGCCCGAGTTCTCGCCGCAGGTCTACATCGAGACCGGGCAAGGGACGATCCAGATCGAGCTCGCGGTGCTCGACGCGCCGCTCACGTGCCTCAACTTCACGACGCTCGTCCGCAAGGGCTTCTTCACGGGCGCCGAGTGGCATCGTGTGGTGGCGACCTTCGTGGTGCAGGACGGCGACCCGCGCGGCGACGGCGAGGGCGGGCCGGGCTACACGATCCGCGACGAGATCAACGAGCGGCCGTACCTGCGCGGGACGCTGGGCATGGCGCTCGACTGGGCGGACACCGGCGGCAGCCAGTTCTTTCTGACGCAGGCGCCGCAGCCGCACCTCGACGGCCGCTACACCGCCTTCGGGCAGGTGGTGTCGGGCCTCGACGTGCTCGACCGGATTCAGCCGCGCGACAAGATCCTGCGCGTGCGCGTCTGGGACGGGACCACGATGGGCGGGCAGTGACGAAGGACGACCCGCCGATCGCGCGCGGGTACAATAAAAAAGGGGGCGACGCTCGCCCCCTCTTCTTGCGGTAATCCCAGCTTACCGCTTCTTGCCGGCCTTCTTGGCGGGCTTCTTTGCAACCTTCTTTGCCATGTCCTTATCCCCCCCTTCGTCAGTGGAGTGTGCGTGAGTTCGCGATCCTCGTGGGCCGCGTGTTCGATCGGATGCGGCACCCAGGTTCGCGCTCCGCTTCGTGGCTCGCGCCGCTGAGCGGCGTCGAGGCATCTCGGAAACGGGAGGCGGCGGATGGTGCTCTTCGCCGTTTGTCCTCCCAGCGACCTGCCGTTCAGTTATCAAGACGTCGCCGAGGGATCACTAGGCGTGGCCTAAGCCCGCCTCGCTCATACTGGATGTAGATTATGGTTGAGAAAAAACTCATGTCAAGCACAAAGTGACGATCGCGATGGCTTTTTTCGCGGCAACGTTGCGGCCACCGGCGATCGATCGCCGCTCGCGCGTGCGCGGCATCGCGGCCCGCGCGTCCCGCGGTGCGCGTCAGGGGGTGTGCGGGACCTGCAGGCGCGCGAGGGCTTTGAGCGCGGCCGCGCGGACGGTCGCCTCGGACCCGCGCACGCCCGCGGCGCGGCGGTACATCTCGACCGCGCGGTCGCGCTGGCCCGACGCCTCGAGCAGGCGCGCGGCTTCGTAGCACGACGAGGCGAGCACGGTGGGCGGCGGGATCGGGCGCATGGCGGCGAGCCGCTCGAAGGCGGCGAGCGCCTCCTGGTCGCGATTGCGGGCGAGCAGCAGGAGCGCCTGGCGGTGGAGCGCGTAGGGATCGGCGGGGTTGAGGGAGAGCGAGCGCGCCAGTTCCTCGCCGGCCTGCGTCAGTTCGCGGCGCTGCAGGTGCCGCAGCGCTTCGATCGACAGCCGGTACGCCTCGGCCGTCCGCGCATCGGGCTGGCGGCGCTGCGCCTCGCGCGCCCGCTCGCGCACGCCGTCGGGATCGTCTGGCGGCGCCGCCGCCACGGCGGCCCGGTACGCCGCGAGCGCCTGGTCGCGCCATCCCATGCGGTCGCACGCCGCGCCGAGGCGGTACTGCGCGAGCGCGGCGATGCCGTACGGCGCGGTCGGCTTCGACTCCGTCAGCGCTCGCAGCTGCTCGATCGCGGAGTCGGTCTCGCCGAGCGCGTCGAGTTCGACGGCCATGCCCATCCGCGCGCGCGCCTCGCTCATCTCGGGGAGCGCCACCCGATGCTGTCTCGCCAGGTCGAAGAGCGTCCGCCACGCGTCGAGGCTGGCCGGGTGGTCGTGCCGGTACACGTCCTGCACGTCCGCGATGGACTGGAGGAACAGCGGGTTGTGCGGGTAGGTCGTGCGCAGCCCCTCGAGCAGCCGCAGCGCCTCGTCGTAGTCCCGCTCGTACCAGAGGTAGATGATCTGCAGCTGGAAGTCCGCTTCGCCACGCAGCAGCTCACCGCGGTCGCGGGCGCGCCACATTTCCTTCAGCCCCTCCGCCCGGTCGCCGCCGGGCAGGAAGAGCATCCACCGCAGCACCTTGAGCGCGGTCGGTGCGATGTCGGCGTAGTAGTGGTAGAGGCCGATCCCGAACCAGGCGTCCTGCAGGTTGGGGTCCAGCGCGAGCGAGCGCTCGAGCGCGTCCTTGATGCGCTTGCCGTCGCGCGCCGCCGCCAGCCGCTCCCTGCGCAGCACGCGGAACTCCACGCGCAGGCCGTAGGCGCCGCCGAGGAAGAACCAGGCGTCCGCGCGCGCCGGCTCGCGCGCCGTCCACCGCTCCATCGCCGCCACGACGCCGTCGATCAGCGCCCGGAACCGCGCGTCGCGGGACGTGTCGTTCGGGTCGAGCTGGATCCGCCACCAGAGCGCCGTGGCGCGCAGCAGGTCGCACGCCGGCGCCGGGGCCGGGCCGCACGCGCGGCCTATCTCGGCCTCGGCGTCTTCGAACCGGGCGTCGAGGATCGTGTCGTAGCAGCGTGCGAGGACGGGGGCGTAGGGCAGGGTGGCTGCCGGGGCCGGCCCGGCGACGGCGAACCACGCCGACAACGCCAGGAAGGCGACCCGCACGCGGCGGGCCCGAACGACCGTCCGCACTCCGCATTCTGCTCGGGCGGGGCGTGTCACGCGGTGGCCTACGGATACGTCGTGCGGAGCGCCTGCTTGCCGGCATGCCGCTCGAACGCCAGGTCGACGAGCCGGTCGAGCACAGCCGCGTAGCCGAGCCCCGTCGCTTCCCACAGCTTCGGGAACATGCTGATCGTCGTGAAGCCGGGGATGGTGTTGATCTCGTTGACGTAGAGGCGCCCGGTGCCGCGCGAGAGCAGGAAGTCCACGCGCGCGAAGCCGGCGCAGTCCACCGCGAGGAACGCTTCGACCGCGAGCCGGCGGACCTCGGCGGTCGTCGCCTCGTCGAGCGGCGCGGGAATCAGCACCTGCGACTCGTCGATGTACTTCGCCTCGTAGTCGTAGAATTCGCGCGTCGGGATGATCTCGCCCGGCAGCGACGCTTCCGGCGTGTCGTTGCCGAGCACGGAGCATTCGATTTCGCGGGCGCCCGCCACCGCGGCCTCGACGACGATCTTCCGGTCGAACTCCGCCGCGAGCGCCATCGCCGCGCTCAACTCCTCGATCGTCTTGGCTTTCGAGATGCCGACGCTCGAACCGAGGTTTGCCGGCTTCACGAACACCGGGAAGCCGAGGCGCCCGACGAGCGACGCGGCCACCGATGCGGAGGCGGCCTGCCACTCGTCGCGCAGCACCACGGCGTGCGGCACGATCGGCAGGCTGCGTCCGGCGAAGGCGACCTTCATCATCGCCTTGTCCATCGCCACCGCCGAGGCCAGGACGCCGGCGCCGACGTACGGCACGCTGCCGAGCTCGAGCAGCCCCTGCACCGTGCCGTCCTCGCCGTAGGGCCCGTGCAGCACGGGGAAGATCAGGTCGAGCGCCAGCCCGGCCACGTACGCGTTCTCGCGCGACGCGGTTTCGCCGCTCGCGCGCTCCACCGTGAGCAGCGTCTCCTCGCCGGGGTGCGGCACGAGGTAGGCCTCGCGCCCGGATCGGTTCGCGCGCCCCGCCTCCTGCCGCGCTTTCGCGATCACCTCGGCCGCCACCGTCGTCGTCGGGGGGCGGTCGGGTATCGTCCAACGCCCGTCGCGCTCGATGCGGATGGCCACCGGTTCGTAGCGCTGCCGATCGAGGTGCGCCATCACCGCCGCCGCCGACGCCAGCGACACCTCGTGCTCGCTCGACCGCCCGCCGTAGATCACGCCAATGCGCAGTCTTCTCACGTGGTAGAAACCCTCCGGGGTCGTGCCGACAGGCGGGATTCCCGAGCGCCGACGGGTGTCGGCGGGTGCAGGCCGGACACAGGGGCCGCCGACCCGTCATACTATACCGCAATGGCCGAGACTTTCGGATTCCGGGTCACCGCCACCCACGGGGCCGCGCGGCGCGGCGAGATGCGCACTCCGCACGGCGCCGTTCAGACACCGGCCTTCATGCCGGTGGGGACGCAGGGAGCGGTCAAGGCCGTGCTGCCTCGCGACCTGGTCGACCTGGGTGCCGAAGTCATGCTGGCCAATACCTATCACCTCTATCTCAGGCCGGGAGACGAACGGGTGGCCAGGCTGGGCGGACTGCACCGGTTCATCGGCTGGGACCGGCCGATCCTCACCGACAGCGGCGGGTACCAGGCCTTCTCGCTCGGGGAGCGGCGCACGATTGACGAGTCGGGCATCTGCTTCCGCTCGCACCTCGACGGCAGCGAACACATCCTCACCCCGGAGAAAGCCACCGGCATCCAGGCCAACCTGGGCTCGGACATCGCCATGGCGCTCGACGAGTGCCTCGGCTACCCGGCCACGCGCGACGCGGCGGCGGCGTCGATGGAGCGGACGCTCCGCTGGGAGGCCCGGTGCCGGCGGCGGTTCCTCGAGTTTACGGGCGGAAGGCGTGTGGGCGGCGGAGCCAGGCCGCGGGCCGCAGGTCGCGGGGCGCAGGCCGTCGTCACCAACCCCGGCCAGGCGCAGTTCGGCATCGTTCAGGGCGGGACGCATACAGATATACGTGTCGCCAGCGCCCAGGCCACGGTGGCCATCGGCTTCGAGGCGTACGCCATCGGCGGGCTCAGTGTCGGGGAACCGTCCGAATTGATGTACGACGTCGTCGCGGAGACGACGCCGCACCTCCCGGCGGACCGGCCCCGGTACCTCATGGGCACCGGCACGCCGGTGGACCTCGTCGAGTCGGTCGCCCGGGGCATCGACCTCTTCGACTGCGTCATGCCCACGCGGAACGCGCGGAACGGCCAGCTCTTCACGAGCGAGGGCCGGTTGAACATCAAGAACGCGCGCTACGCCGAGGACCCGCAGCCGGCCGACCCGGCCTGTTCGTGCTACACGTGCCGGCGCTTCTCGCGGGCCTACCTGCGGCATCTCTTCATGGCCGGCGAGATCGGCGCGGCAGCCCTTAACACGTTGCACAACCTCACCTTTTACCTTGACAGCATGCGGCGGATTAGAGAGGCTATAGTGTTTGGCTCGCTCGATCAGCTGAGACAAGACTACCGTCGGACTTTTGCCCGCCGACCGGTCGACTCATGACACCACTGAACCTCCTCGCCCTGCCGGTCGTGGCACTCGGCACGCCGGCCAATACCGGAGACATCAGCCCGTGGGTGCAGTTCCTGCCCTTCGCGCTGGCGCTCGCCATTGTCTACTTCGTGCTTCTTCTGCCGATGAAACGCAAGCAGAAGAAGGTCCAGCAGTTCCTCGACGCGCTCAAGGTCGGCGACCGCATCGTCACCAGCGGCGGCATGCACGGCACGATCGTGAAGATTGCCGACCGCACGGTGAGGGTGCAGATCGCCGACAAGGTGAACGTCGAGATTTCCAAGGCCGCGGTCGCGGGTCTCCAGGGCCAGGACCCCGTCGTGTCCGACAATTCCCAAGCATGAACAACCTTCGCTGGCGCATCCTCCTCATTGTCGTCGTCATCGGCGCCTGCCTGTGGGCGATCATCCCGCCGGACAAGAAGATTCGGCTGGGGCTCGACCTGAAGGGCGGCGTTCACCTCGTCCTCCGCGTCAATACCGACGATGCGCTGAGGCTCGAGACGGAAACGAGCGCGGAGCGCGTGCGCGAGGACGCCGAGAAGGCCGGCGTGACCGGCTTCGCGGTGAAGGTCCTCAGCCCGACGCAGTTCCAGGTGACCGGCGTCCCGCCGGCGCAGGACGCGCTGTTCCGCCAGAGCGCGGCCGCCGTGCAGGCGAGCTTCAACCGCGAGAGCGGGGCCGAGGGCACGCACACCTTCGTGATGAAGCCGAACGTGGCGATCGACCTCGCCCGCGCGACCGTGACGCAGGCGCAGCAGACGATCGAGCGCCGCGTCAACGAACTGGGCGTGGCCGAACCGCTCATCGCGCGGCAGGGGAGCAACGACGACGAGCTGCTCGTGCAGCTGCCCGGCGTGACGGACGTGGATCGCGCGAAGAGCGTCATCCAGTCCACCGCGCTGCTCGAGCTGAAGCTCGTGGAGCAGGGGCCGTCGCCCTCGAAGGAAGCGCTGCTGCAGGCGACCAACGGCCAGGTGCCGCCGAACACCGAGGTGCTGCCGGGGGTCGAGGGGCGGGCCGCCGGGGGCGAGCGGCCGCAGGCGGTCTTCTACCTCGTGCGCAAGGTGCCGATCATCACGGGCCGCGACCTGCGCGGCGCCAAGGAGGGGCCGGACAGCTTCAACCAGCCGGCCGTGCACTTCTCGCTCAAGTCCGACGCGGCGACGAAGTTCGCGAAGGCCACGAGCGAGAACATCAACCGCCGCCTGGCGATCGTGCTCGACGGCTCGGTCGTCTCGGCGCCGAACATCGAGAGCCGCATCGCGGACGAAGGCCAGATTTCCGGCACGTTCACGATGCAGGAAGCCGAGGACCTGGCCCTCAAGCTGCGGTCGGGCGCGCTGCCGGCCTCGCTCACCTACCTCCAGCAGCAGACGATCGGCCCGACGCTGGGCGCGGACTCGATCCGGTCGGGCATCATCGCCTCGGTCACCAGCCTCGTGCTCGTGGCGCTGTTCATGCTGTTCTACTACCGGCTGTCCGGCCTGAATTCGATCGTGGCGCTGGTCTTCAACCTGCTCATCCTGCTCGGGGCCATGTCGTACATCGGCGCCACGATGACGCTGCCCGGCATTGCCGGCTTCGTGCTCACGATGGGCGTCGGCGTGGATTCGAACGTGCTGATCTTCGAGCGGATCAAGGAGGAGCTGGCCGCCCAGCGGGGCGTCCGGGCCTCGATCAACACCGGGTTCAGCCGGGTGTTCCTGACGCTCGTCGACACGCACCTCTCCGCGCTGATCTCCGCGGCGTTCCTGTTCCAGTTCGGCACCGGGCCGATCCGCGGCTTCGCGACGACGTTGTTCTTCGGGCTCGTGTCGAACCTCTTCACCGCCACCTTCGTGTCCAAGACGATGTTCGAGATGGTCTTGGCGGAACGTCACTCGGACACGTTGAGCATCTAGCCATGCAGATTTTCCACCATCCCACTTTCAACTTCGTCAAATACCGCTGGCACGCGCTCGTGCTCTCCTGGGTGGTGATCGCGGCCGGCCTGGCGGCGATCTTCACCATGGGCATCCCGCTCGGGGTCGAGTTCTCGGGCGGCACGCAGATCGTGCTCCAGTTCGACCAGCGCCCCAGCATCGACCAGGTGCGCACGGCCCTCGACAAGAACTTCCCGGGCGGCGGCCAGAACGTGGTGGTGCAGACCTACGGGACCGAGGCGCAGCGGCAGATCATGGTCCGCGTGCCGCACACCGGCCAGGAATCGGGCACCGAGCTGACCCGCACGGCCGACGAGCTGCAGAACGCGCTCAGAGCCGCGAATCTCGGCAAGTTCACGGTCGCCGGCACCGAGGTCGTCGGACCGGTCGTCGGGAAGGAACTGACGTCGAAGGGCATCTCCGCCTTCCTCCTGTCGCTGTTCTTCATCCTGCTCTACCTGTGGTTCCGCTTCGAACTGAGCTTCGCGGTCGGGGCGACGGTGGCCACGCTGCACGACATCCTGATCACGGTGGCGTTCCTCGTGTTCTTCCGCTACGACATGTCGCTGAACATCATCGCGGCGCTGCTGACGATGACCGGGTACTCGACCAACGACACGATCGTGATCTTCGACCGCGTCCGCGAGAACATCCGGGGCATGCGGAAGGACAACATCAAGGAGATCGTGAACGTCGCGGTCAACCAGACGCTGAACCGGACGATCATCACGGGCGGCACGGTGCTGCTGTCGGTCATCGCGCTGTATTTCTTCGGCGGCGAGGTGCTCCGCGGTTTCGCGTTCACCATGATCATCGGCGTGATCACCGGCACCTATTCGAGCGTCTTCATCGCGGCCGCCATCGTCACGTTCTGGCCGCACGGCCGCGGCGGCGCGCGCATCGCGTCGTCGGCGCCGGCCACCAGCGCCGTGCCCAGGACCGCGGCGACGGCGCGCCAGCGGAAGGGCCCGCGCAGCGGCGCCAAGGCGTCGTAGCGGGGCCGGTCGCGCGCGATGACGCTGATCTACGCGGCGCTGCTCGGCGTCATCCAGGGGCTGACCGAGTTCCTCCCGGTCTCGAGCTCGGCCCACCTCATCCTCGCCCGCGCCTTCTTCGGCTGGGATTCGGACCAGTTCGGCATGGCGTTCGACGTGGCCTGCCACGTCGGCACGCTGCTCGCCGTCCTGGTCTACTTCCGGCCCGACATCCTCGCGATGATTCGCTCGGTCCGGCACATTGGGACGCTGTGGACGCCCGCTCCGGATCCCGCAGCCTGGACGGCTCTCCTCATCCTCGTCGGCACCGTTCCCGCCGTCATCGTCGGGCTCCTGTTCGGGAAGGTGATCGAGGAGCGGCTGCGGACGCCGCACGTCGCGGCGGTCGCGCTGGCGGTGGTGGCGCTGGGCTTCTTCGTCGTCGAGCGCTACGGGGCGAAGCGGCGGTTGCCGTCGTCGCTCGGCATCGTCGACGCCCTCCTGATCGGCTGCGCGCAGGCGGCCGCGCTCGTCCCCGGCGTGTCGCGTTCGGGCTCGACCATCACCGCGGCCATGGCGCTCGGGATGCGGCGCGACGAATCGGCGCGGTTCGTGTTCCTGCTCGGCGTGCCCGCGATCCTGGCGGCGGCCGCCAAGGAAGGCCTGCCGTTCGTGAAGCACGGCCTGCCGCCCGGCGAGGCGCCGCTGTTCGTGGTCGGCATCGTCACGTCGGCCGTTGTCGGGTACCTCGCCGTCCGCTTCTTCATCCGCTACGTGTCGGACCACTCGCTGGCCGCCTTCGCCTGGTACCGTCTGGCGCTGGCCGCGGCGGTCGTGGTCTGGTGGGTGGCCCGGTAGGGACGATGGCTGATCCCCGAGCGTTGCAGTGGCTGCGCCGCCGGTTCATCACCGGCTTCTTCGTCGCCGTCCCGCTGATCATCAGCGTCGTCGCGCTGCTGTGGATCTTCCACCTCGTCGACGACATCAGCGGGCCGGTGTACGACCGGCTGCTCGGCAGGCACGTGGCCGGGCTCGGCGTGGCCACCACCGCGGTCGTCGTGCTGCTGGTCGGCGTGGTGGCGGGCAACGTGATCGGGAAGCGGCTCCTCGCGCGCGCCGAGAGCTACCTGGCGCGGATTCCGGTGTTCCGCACCATCTACTCGCCCGTCAAGCAGCTGCTCGCGGCGTTCTCGCCCGACAACGAGTCGGGGCTGAAGCGCGTCGTGATGCTGGAGGATGGCGCGGGGGTCGTGCGGCTGGGGTTCCTCACCAAGGAGTTCGACGTGGAGCCGCCCGGCGGCGGTGCGGCAGAGCCCTACGCGGCGGTCTACGTGCCGACGAACAACCTCTACCTGGGCGACGTGTTCGTGTGCCGGCGCGGGGCCCTCCGGTACCCGGACATCCCGGTCGAGGAAGGGGTGCGGATCTTCCTGACGGGCGGCATGGCGGTGGCGGACCGGGTCGGCATGCTGGACGGCGGGCGCCAGCCGGGCCATTTGTCTTCCTAATGCCCGCTTACTTATAATCCGTGGTGCTCGAACTGAAGGGCTGTGCCCTTCGGCTCTCCTTCCTCGGCTCGCCCGGCTGGATCGCGGCCGGGATCGACGCTGCTAAAGCTGAGTTCGGCCCGACAAAGAGGTGACATGAACGTGCTTTCTGTGCTCTTGAAACGCGCCGCCACACGTGTGCGCGCGCAGCGGCGGACATCTGCAGCCGTCCTGACGGCGATGGTCGTCGTGTCGTTGGTCTCGGCGCCCATGGCCCTGGCGGCGCAGCCCGAGCCCGCCGCGGCCCCAACCGCCGAACGCGCCGGCGGCGAGGCCAGCCTGATTCTTCCCGATCTCGGCCAGGCCGAGTTCATGGGGGTGAACGGCCGGACGCTGCTGGAGGTCGGCCTGGGCGTCTGCGTGCTCGGACTGCTCTTCGGCCTGGTGGTCTACAGGCAGCTCAAGGCGCTGCCGGTCCACGGTTCCATGCGGGAGATCTCGGAGCTGATCTACGAGACGTGCAAGACCTACCTGCTGCAGCAGGGCAAGTTCCTGGCGATCCTCGAGGTGTTCATCGGCATCATCATCATCATCTACTTCGGGTTCCTGCAGCACTTCCCGGCCTCCCGTGTGGCAATCATCCTCGCGTTCAGCGTGCTCGGGATCTGCGGCAGCTACGGGGTGGCGTGGTTCGGCATCCGGATCAACACCTTCGCCAATTCGCGGACGGCCTTCGCGAGCCTGAGGGGGAAGCCGTTCCCGGTCTTCGCCATCCCGCTCAAGGCGGGGATCAGCATCGGCATGCTCCTCATCAGCGTCGAGCTGTTCATGATGCTGGCGATCCTGCTGTTCGTCCCGGGCGACTACGCCGGCCAGTGCTTCATCGGCTTCGCCATCGGCGAGTCGCTGGGGGCGGCGGCCCTCCGCATCGCGGGCGGCATCTTCACGAAGATCGCCGACATCGGGTCGGATCTGATGAAGATCGTGTTCAACATCAAGGAGGACGACGCGCGGAACCCGGGCGTCATCGCGGACTGCACGGGCGACAACGCGGGCGACTCGGTGGGCCCGACGGCCGACGGCTTCGAGACCTACGGCGTCACCGGCGTCGCGCTGATCTCGTTCATCCTCCTCGCGGTGCACGACCCGGCGGTCCAGGTGCAGCTGCTGGTCTGGATCTTCGTGATGCGCATCATGATGATCGTCGCCAGCGGCCTGTCCTACCTGCTCAACGGCGTCTGGGCCAAGGCCAAGTACGGCCACGTCGACAAGATGAACTTCGAGCACCCGCTGACCACGCTGGTGTGGCTCACGTCGATCGTGTCGGTGGCCATCACCTATCTGGTCTCGTACCTGCTCATCCCCGAGCTGGGCGACGGCACCTTGTGGTGGAAGCTCTCGACCGTCATCACGTGCGGCACGCTGGCCGGCGCGGTCATCCCCGAGCTGGTCAAGGTGTTCACCTCGACCGAGTCGGCGCACGTCAAGGAAGTGGTGACGTCGGCCCGCGAGGGCGGGGCGTCGCTCGACATCCTGTCCGGACTCGTGGCCGGCAACTTCAGCGCCTACTGGCTCGGCCTCGCCATCGTCGTGCTGATGGGGATCGGCTTCCTCGTGAGCACCCAGGGCTTCGGCGCGCTGATGATCGCCCCGGCCGTGTTCGCCTTCGGCCTGGTGGCGTTCGGCTTCCTCGGCATGGGCCCGGTCACCATCGCCGTCGACTCCTACGGGCCGGTGACCGACAACGCGCAGTCGGTGTTCGAGCTGTCGATCATCGAGTCGCTGCCCAACATCAAGCAGGAGCTGAAGAAGGACTTCGGCTTCGACGTGGATTTCGGCGTCGCCAAGGACCTGCTCGAGGCGGGCGACGGCGGCGGCAACACGTTCAAGGCCACGGCGAAGCCCGTGCTGATCGGCACGGCGGTCGTCGGCGCGACGACGATGATCTTCTCGATCATCGTGCTGTTGACCAACCGGCTGCAGCCCGACCTGGTGGCGAACCTGTCGCTGCTGCACGCGCCCTTCCTCCTGGGCCTGATCACGGGAGGCGCGGTCATCTACTGGTTCACGGGCGCCTCGATTCAGGCGGTGTCGACCGGCGCCTACCGGGCGGTCGAATTCATCAAGCAGAACATCAAGCTCGAGAGCAGCGAGAGGGCGTCGGTGGCGGACAGCAAGAAGGTCGTCGCCATCTGCACGCAGTACGCGCAGAAGGGCATGTTCAACATCTTCCTGACCGTGTTCTTCTCGACGCTGGCGTTCGCGTTCCTGGAGCCGTATTTCTTCATCGGCTACCTGGTGTCGATCGCCCTGTTCGGCCTCTACCAGGCGATCTTCATGGCCAACGCGGGCGGGGCGTGGGACAACGCGAAGAAGATCGTCGAGGTCGAGCTGAAGGAGAAGGGGACCCCGCTGCACGCCGCGACGGTCGTGGGTGACACGGTCGGCGACCCGTTCAAGGACACGTCGTCGGTCGCGATGAACCCGGTGATCAAGTTCACCACGCTGTTCGGCCTGCTGGCCGTCGAACTCGCGGTCCAGTTGACCGCCCAGCGGGGCGCGACATTCAGCTGGGTGCTGAGCGGGCTGTTCTTCGCGACCTCGGTCGTCTTCGTGTGGCGCTCGTTCTACGGGATGCGGATCCCCGTGGAGAAATAGTCGAGGCGCCAAGTCGGGCGAACGCCCGCCGGCAACTTCACGTTGACTTGCCGGCGGGCTGATCGCTACAATGCGGCGGTTTCGGTCTCGCTGGCGGCCTCCGCAAGAGCCTGGCCCGACCGTCTCGTCATCCACTTTTCTCAAACCGGTGTCTAAGTAGTCAGGCGTGTCCTGGGTTGGCCGTTCGTTGACACCCCTTTTTCGGACTCGCTATAATCGGCCGCCTTGCCTGAGAACGAACGAGCAGGAGGAACAGACCGGTGCCACGCGACCTGTTTGGTGACGTAGTCAATCCTTCCATCAAGATCGGGAGCAAGAAGTGGTACACGGTGCCACTGTCGCTTCTCGTGCACATGGTCATCATCGGGGCGATTGTCATCGTCCCGCTGATGGCCGCCGATGTGCTCCCGACGCCGCCGGTCATGATGGCGTTCGCGGCTGCTCCACCGCCGCCGCCGCCGCCACCACCGCCGCCGCCGCCGCCGGCCGCGGCCGCCGCGCCCAAGGTGCAGATGGACGTCAATCCCAACGCCGCGCCCGTCCAGGCGCCGTCCCAGATCAAGCCCGAGACCGGTCTGAATACCGGCCTCGAGGGGGTCGCGGGCGGTGTCGAAGGCGGCGTGCCTGGGGGCGTCGTCGGAGGCGTGGTGGGCGGGTTGCCCGAGGCGCCGCCGCCGCCACCGCCGCCGCAGGCGCCGGTCCGGGTCGGCGGGAACATCAAGCCGCCGACGAAGACCCGTGACGTCAAGCCGGTGTATCCGGCGATCGCGCAGTCGGCCCGCGTGCAGGGCGTGGTCATCATCGAGGCCACCATCGGACCCGATGGGAAGGTCAAGGATGCCAAGGTCCTGCGGTCGATCCCGCTGCTCGATCAGGCCGCGCTCGACGCGGTGAAACAGTGGGAATTCACGCCGACGCTCCTGAACGGCGTACCCGTGCCCGTCATCATGACGGTCACGGTCAACTTCACGCTGCAGTAGGGTAGCGCGGAGCAGGAGATCGCTTCGGAAGCGCAGGATTCGACGTCCGGGGCCGGCCCGGCCTGGTAACTCGTTCAGAACACTCGGAGGATGGTCAGATGAATCTGCTCGAAATCTGGAACCAGATGGGGCTCTTCGCGAAGGGTATCGCCTACGTACTCTTCTTCATGTCGATGCTGTCGTTCGGTGTGGCCATCGAGCGCATCTACACGTATATCCAGGCGCGCAAGCAGTCGAAGCTCTTCGCGCCGCAGGTCGCCAAGGCGCTGAAGGAGAACCGCCTGAAGGACGCGATCGCCCTGGCGAGCAAGAAGGAATACCGCTACAGCCACCTGGCCAAGGTCGTGCTCGCGGCCCTGCAGGAGTACCAGTTCTCGAAGGAAGGCAGTGAGCGGATGAGCAAGGAGGACACGGTGGACACCGTCCGCCGCGCCATCCAGCGCGCCTCGGCCCTCACCGCGTCCGACCTCAAGAAGATGGTGTCGTCGCTCGCGACCATCGGCGCCACGGCCCCGTTCGTCGGGCTGCTCGGGACGGTCGTCGGCGTCATCAACGCGTTCCAGGGCATCGCGGCCACCGGGTCGGGCGGCATCGGCGCGGTGTCGGCCGGTATCGCGGAAGCGCTGGTCGAGACCGCGCTCGGGCTGCTGGTCGCCATCCCGGCGGTGTGGTTCTACAACTACCTCACCAGCCGGATCGAGTACTTCAACGTGGAGATGGACAACTCCTCGTCGGAGATGGTCGACTTCTTCATCAAGCAGCAGTAGTCGGGTCCGTTCGCGTTCCCCGGTTCCAGGTTTCGGCGGGCGGGGCTTCGGCCCGGCCCGCCCGTGGTCCCCGGGCCGGTCCGCACGCGTCGGTTGTATTTAGGAGAACGCCACAATGGCAATGGATGTTGGCGGCGCCAAAGGCGGAGTGAAATCGGACATCAACGTGACGCCGCTCGTCGACGTCATGCTGGTGCTGCTGATCATCATGATGCTGATCGCGCCGATGCTGCAGAAGGGCGTTGACGTCAAGCTGCCCCAGGCGGCGAATTCGGCCGACAAGCCGGAAACGCAGGAGCAGACCGTCGTTGCCATCGACGCCAACAAGTACTTCTACCTGAACTCGGTGCGCGTCCGCGAGGACGACCTGGTCCAGAAGCTCACCGAGGCGCTCGAAGCGAAGAAGGAGAAGGTCGTTCTCATCAAGGCCGATGTGGACGCGCCGTACTCCACGGTGATGGCGGCCATGGACAAGCTGCGCGCCGCCCAGATCGAGAACGTCGGTCTGATCACCGAGCGCAAGGTCGGCCAGGGGGGAGGGGCGCGGTAACATGGTCCACGCACACAAGCACCACGGAGCCGAGAAGATCGTCAAGGGCGAGGTCCCGCACGCCAGTGCGGACATGAACGTCACCCCGCTCATCGACGTTCTCCTGGTCCTCCTCGTCATCTTCCTCGCGGCCCTGCCGTTGAGCCAGAAGGGCCTCGACATCAACCTGCCCCTCGAGACGAAGTCGGCCGCCAAGACGGATGCGCCGACCGACCAGATCGTCCTGGACTACTCTGCCGACCGCAAGATTACGGTCAACAAGCAGGACGTGACGATCCAGGAACTCGAGACGCGCCTGCGCAACATCTTCGAGCAGCGCAAGGACAAGACGATGTTCATCATCGGGGCGCCGACGCTCCGCTACGGCGACATCGTCGAAGTCATCGACGCCGCGAAGGGCGCAGGGGTCGAGAAGGTGGGCATCGTCACCGAGGGCATGCGGCAGGCCGCCGGCGTGGTTTCGGGCGGCGCCCAGTAACACACGCTCGGCGGGCCGGCCGTTTGGCGGCTCATCGGACCATCGTCCCGGACACGGACGGCGGGTGCGCATTGCGTGCCCGCCGTCCGTCTTCCTTTGTACGGCCCGCGACGCCGCGCCAGAGTGCCCAGGCGTCCATCCCTCGCGGGCCGAATGCTTGAGCCCTGAGACCGGCCGCCGCGACCGCCCCGTGGCGGCCCGCCATTGGCTCGCCGAGACGAAAGTGCAAGGCTCGACGCACACCCGTCGAAGGGCAGGGCCGACGCGCTCGAGATCCACCTCGGGTCGCAAGCGGTGGCGAAGGAGGCCGGGCAGGGCCTGCCCGGCGCGCGCCGCGAGGTCAACCCCGCCCCAGGACCAGGAAGAGGGGCCGCGCCGCTGGGCCGTGTGCGGGCCCGCCTGCCCGACGGAGCGCGCTTCAGGTCTGCCCGTCACCGGTACAACAAGAAGGGCCGCCCAACCGTGAGGTCGAGCGGCCCGTTGGGATGTGCAGAGCGACCGGCGAACCGTCCTACTGCCCGCCCGCCTTCTTCTTGTTGAGTCCGATGGCCTTGTCGCGCAGCTGGTTGGCCTGGGCGAGGAGCGCCTGCTGCTGGGCCGGGTCCTTGATGACGAGCGCCTTGGACCGGAGCAACAGGCCCTTGTAGGTCAGCGCCTCGGGATAGTCGGCCTTGAGCTCGAGCGCCTTGTCGGCCGCCTGGAGGCCGAGGTCGATGTACTTCAGCTTGTCCGCGTCCTTCAGCCGGAAGTCACGGTACGCCTTTTCCCAGTAGTACGAGGCGATGGTGTAGAACGCCTCGGGGTTGGTCGGCTCCTTCTGCGCGCGCTCGTCGAGGGCGGCCATCGTCTTCTCGAACTCGCCCTGGCGGTTGTAGAAACCGGCCAGCTGCATGTAGGTGCTCGAGTCGTTCGGCCGCATCTCCTTGGCTTTGAGCAGCTGCTGCTCGGCGACGTCGTAGTTTCCCGCGTCCTCGTACATCTTCGCGAGCACGAAGTAGTTGGTGGGTTCCGTCGGGTCGAGCTTGATCATCTCCTCGATGAGCGGCACGGCCTGAGCGGGGTCAGCCATCTTGTCGGGGCCGTAGGCGGCCACCAGGTACTCGAGGGACAGCTTCCTCAGCTTCGGGTCCTTCTCGGTGTCTGCGCACTTGCGGTAGTTCTCGATCGCCTTCTTGAGGTACTCGTCGTTCTGCGCCTCGCCCTTGCGGCTCGGCTTGTACAGGTTGTCGTAGCTGTTCGCCAGATAGAAGTACGCCGAGCTCAGGGTCGGGTCGTTCTGGACCACGAGCTCGTACTTCTCAGCGGCCCTCTTATAGTCCTGCTGCTGATACAGGACGTTGGCTTCCTTGAAGGCCTTGCGCGCCTTCAGCACGCCGTATTGAGCGCACCCGGCCAGCGTCAAGGCTGCCAGCACGACAACCGCCGACGCCGCCATGAACCGCCTCTGCATTGCATCCCCCTTGCCCCCGAACCGCGGGAGAGCGGTCTTCTACGGTCTCGGATGATGATCGCGAAGAGAGGTTAATCCCCGTGACAAAACCCATTCCGGCCCCGAACGAGGGCCCGGGTGGTCGCGCCAGTATAGTGAACGCAAAATTGACAAGTCAAGCAAAGCAGCCCGCCCGCCGGAAACTTGACCCTCCCTGCGGGCGCTTCTATGATGAGAACGGCGGGCGACCCTTTATAGGATTAGACACCACTAGCTCGTGATCCGTTTCGAAGACCTCCTCGAAAAGGTCCGGGACTACAACCCGGACGCCGATCTCGAACTCCTGCGCCGGGCCTACGTGTTCTCCGCCCTCGAACACAAGGGTCAGGTTCGCCACTCCGGAGAGCCATACCTCGTCCACCCGCTCGAGGTGGCCACCATCCTCACGGACATGAAGATGGACGCGGTGACCATCGCCGCGGGCCTGCTCCACGACGTGGTCGAGGACACCCTCACCACGACCGAACGCCTCGAGCAGACCTTCGGCCGCGAGGTGGCGCACGTCGTCGAGGGCGTGACGAAGATCAGCGCCATCACCTTCTCGTCGAGCGAGGAGCGGCAGGCCGAGAACTTCCGCAAGATGCTGCTGGCGATGGTGGACGACATCCGCGTCATCCTCGTCAAGCTGGCCGACCGCCTCCACAACATGCGGACGCTGAACTACCTGCCGGAGGATCGGCGCCTGCGCATCGCCCAGGAGACCCTGGACATCTACGCGCCCATCGCCAACCGGCTGGGCATGGCCAAGGTCAAGAACGAGCTCGAGGAACTGGCGTTCCGCTTCCTCGAGCCCGAGGCGTACGACGTCCTCAAGGCGAAGGTCGAGCGGCGCCGCAAGGCCAGCGAGGGGGTCGTCGAGGACCTGGGCCGAACCATCGTGGCCAAGCTGCGCGAGGCCCAGGTGCCGGTGGTCGCCGTGGACGGCCGCACGAAGCGGCTCTACAGCATTCACAAGAAGCTGCGCCGGCAGAAGATCGATCTCGATCGCGTCTACGACTTCGTCGCGCTGCGCATCGTCACGCGCTCCATCAAGGACTGCTACGCGGCCCTCGGCATCATCCACCAGACCTGGTCGCCCGTGCCGGGGCGCATCAAGGACTTCATCGCGATGCCGCGCCCGAACGGCTACCAGTCGCTGCACACCTCGGTCATCAGCGAGAGCGGCTTCCCGTTCGAGGTCCAGATCCGCACCGAGGAGATGCACCTGCGCGCCGAGGAGGGCATCGCGGCGCACTGGAAGTACAAGGAGGGCCGCGTCGGGGCCGAGCGGGACGAGCCGTATTTCGTCTGGCTGCGGCAGCTGCTCGAATGGCAGCAGGAAGTGCGCGACCCCCAGGAGTTCATCCAGAACCTGAAGATCGACCTCTATCCCGAGGAGGTGTACACCTTCACGCCGAAGGGCCAGGTGAAGCCGCTGCCCCGCGGCGCGACGCCCGTCGACTTCGCCTACGCGATCCACACCGACGTCGGCGCGCAGTGCGTCGGCGCGCGCGTGAACGGCCGGATGGTGCCGCTCCGCACGCTGCTCAAGAACGGCGACATCGTCGAGATCATCACGCAGGCCAAGCACAAGCCGAGCCGCGACTGGCTGAACATCGTCGTCACGTCGAAGGCACGCAACAAGATCAAGCACTTCCTGGAGGGCGAGGAGAAGGAACGGGCGGTCGACCTGGGGCGCCGGCTCCTCGAGAAGGAGCTCCGCCGGTTCGACCTGAACACCAGGACGCTCATGTCCGATCCGGAACTGCAGCGCGCGGCGCAGGCGTCCGGCATGCAGAAGACCGAGGAGATGCTGGCGGCCATCGGCTTCGGGCGGCTGCAGGCGAGACTGGTGCTCGACAAGCTGGTGCCCGGCCAGGAACTGAAGGAGCGGCCCACGACCGGGGTCGTGTCGGCCGTGCGCCGGGCCCTCTCGGGCGACAGCGACAAGATCAAGGTGCGCGGCGCGGACGACCTGCTCGTCGTGCGCGCCCGCTGCTGCAACCCGATTCGCGGCGAGAAGATCGTCGGTTACATCACCCGCGGCAAGGGGGTCTCCGTGCACTCGGTGACGTGCCCGAACGTCACCAATCTCCTCTACACCGCGGACCGGCGGATCGAGGTGGAATGGGACCGCAGCGCCGAGCAGGGCGGGTACACGGTGGCGCTCGCGCTGTCGGTCGAAGACCGCAAGGGGCTGCTGGCCGAGATCAGCGCGAAGATCGCCGACGTCAACACGAACATCACCAACATCGAGGCCAAGACCCACGACGGCCACCTGGACCGGATCGACATGACGCTGGAGATCCGCGATCTGAAACACCTGGAGAAGGTGCTGAAGTCGCTGCGCAAGGTGTCGGGGGTATTGGACGTCGAACGAGCGGCGCACTGAGGAGCCGGCGACGAACCGCTCGGCGCTAACCGAGGTGCACGACGGCGTCGATCTCGACGCGCGCGTCCTTCGGCAACCGCCCGACCTGCACGGTCGCCCGCGCCGGGGCCGGCGCGCCGAAGAACGAGGCGTAGACCTCGTTCATCGCCGCGAAGTCGTCCATGTCCGCCAGGTAGACGGTGGTCTTGACGATGCGGTCGAGCGAGGCGCCGGCGGCGGCGATGATCCCGCCGATGTTGTCGAGGACGCGACGGGTCTGCGCGCGGATGTCCCCGTCCACCAGGCGGCCCGTCCCGGGATCGAGCGGGATCTGCCCCGAGACGAAGAGGAACCCGCCGGCCTTGATGGCCTGGGAATACGGGCCGATGGCTGCCGGGGCAGCCTTCGTCGTGACAACTTCGGCCATATGGCCCCTACGCGGCCTTGACGACTTTTCCGGACCGCAGGCAGCGGGTGCAGACGCGCAGCCGCTTCGTTCCGCCGTTGACCGTTGCGCGGACCGTCTGGAGGTTCGGCTCGAACCGCCGGGGGGTCACGTTGTGCGCGTGGCTGATGTTGCGGCCCACTACGGGGCCCTTGCCGCAGATTTCACACCGCTTCGCCATGGCTGTCGCTTTCCTGCAGGAAAAGAGCCCGGAGCCCGAGGACCCGAGCCGTCGAAACACGAGCCCTTCATTGTAGCAGAAGCCAAGCCACCGGCTCAAGTCAGTCTCGGTGACACTCACGTTTGGCGTGACAGGGTCCCCAGTTCAAGGTCCGAGTTCGGGGACGCAGCCGGCTCGCGCGACACGAGCCCCGGGCCCTTCACGGCTTGATGAGCAGCGGCTGTGGCGGTTCGATCCGCGGTTCCGGCGACTCCGCCTGCCTGCCGCGGCTCGCCGCGGCGACCACCCGCCCGATGATGGCGAGCGCGGTGGTCGGGCCCTCGTCCACGGCCTTTCGCGCCTCGCGCGCGCCGCGCTCGAGGTGGCGCAGCACCACCGTCGCGTCGCGCTCGGCCTGCCGTGCGGCCGCCGCGTCCGCGCGCTCCACGAGCGTTGCCAGAAAGGCCTTGAGGTCCGTCACGAGGCGCTGGGCCGCCAGCGACTGCGGCCGGTGCTCGTAGATGAGCCCGCGGTCGGCGGTCTCGTAGGTGGCCGCCAGCGCCCCGGCCGCCTCGCCAAGGTCGTCGTCCAGCAGACGGACCAGCGGGTCGGCACGATAGCCGGCCAGGAACGTCAGGAAGACCCAGAACAGTTCTGCCTGGCGGGTGGACAGCCCGTCGCGCATGGCCATCAGGAGGCCCACGTCGCGCTCCTGCTGGCGCCGCACCGACGCCGGCGGGTGAAGCTGCGATGCGGCCAGATACCCGCACGTGGGAGGACAGTCGATCTCCGTCTGACGCTTGGTTCCGCAGCAGACCGCGCAAATCTGCCGCCCGACCGCCGGACACGCCCGGCGCGCTTGCCGCTCCCGACACAGTGGGCACACCATCGTCACAGCTTCGCACAAACGGAGGTTTCCCGGAAGTGAGCGCAGCGCTGGCGGCGCGAGCCGGGCAGGCGCGAGCCAGGTGGACGGCCCGTCCGGTTCAGCCCCCGCGGGCGCATGCGGCCATTCAGCCACACGCGCGGGTCGCAGTCGACACACACTCAGGCCACAACTGTCCCTTCTCGGGGACGAACCGAATAATCTCCCGCCGGAGAACCGGATCGCCGGAGCCGGCGTCTAAAAAGGCGACGGCAATCCCATCGTTGTCAGCTCGGGTGTCAATGACGCGTAATCAGCTGGACAATAGAGAGTTAGCTGTTGACGTGGCGGGAGGCGCGGCTGGTGAGTGTGTGAAGTTCCTACACGGTTTAGGTGAACAGCAAGCGAAAGCTCGGCCGGTTGGATGGGTCTGGAAGGCTAGCGCCGAAGGAAAACGCCGCCGTCGCGTAATGGCAGTTCCTTTGCATGATGCGACGTGCTAAGATAAGCGCCCTCGTTTGAAGGGCCGACGCGGAAGAGGAAGGAGCGTCAGCGCCATGGCAACAACGAACAAGAAGCACGCGATGAACACACAGCGATACCGCGCCCTCAAGCAGATGCTGGAGGACCGCAAGAAGGAACTCCTCGGCCAGCTCCATGAGAAGATCCGCGACGTCCGCACCGAGAACCTCTCCGGCAAGGTGAACACGGTGCTGGACCCGGGTGAGAGCTCGGAGCAGGGCATCCAGGAAGACATCGAGTTTGCGCTCATCCAGATGAAGGCCGAGACGCTCAACAAGATCAACGAGGCGCTGAACCGTCTCGACGAAGGGGCCTACGGCAACTGCTTCGAGTGCGGCGACGAGATCAGCCACCCGAGGCTCCGCGCCCTCCCGTTCGCGGTCCGCTGCCGCGACTGCGAGGAAGCGCGCGAGAACGCCCAGCGCCGCGAGCGCATGGCGTCGCAGCGCCAGTCGTCCTCCGCGCTGTTCTTCGACCTCTCGAGCTGATTCCTCGCGACAAGAGGCGGGACTCGGGCCGGCCCGGTCCCGCCTGGCCGTCCCGACATGGTGCCGGGCCCCGGCCCGGCCATCGACAAAGTGTCCCGCGATGAGCGACGAACCCGAAGCCCCTTCGTTCGACGAATCCTCCGACGGGGAGCGGGCGCTCGCGATACCCCCTGAGCTCCCGGTTCTTCCACTGCGCGACACGGTCCTCTTCCCGAACTCGTTCATGCCCCTGGCCGTGGCCCGCGAGAGCTCCGTCCGGCTGATCGACGATGCGATCGGCGGGGGGAAGCTGATCGCGGTCTTCACGCAGCGCGACGCCGCGGTCGAGGAGCCGGGGCAGGCCGACCTGTTTCCCATCGGCACCGCGACGCACATCCACAAGATGTTCAAGCTGCCTGACGGCAGCCTGCGGCTGATCGTCCAGGGGCTCGCGCGCCTCCGGATGGAGCAGGTCGTCGCCGTGAAGCCCTACCTGCGCGCGACCGTCATCGCCGCGACGGAGGAAATCTCCGACGCCGACAAGCTCGAAATCGACGCGCTGCAGCGCAACATCAAGACGAACTTCCAGCAGGTGGTGTCGCTGTCGCCGCTGCTGTCGGACGACCTGCAGACGCTGGCGCTCAACATCTCGGACCCGGGCAAGCTGGCCGACTTCATCGCCTCCAGCCTGACCACGATCGCCACCGCCGTGAAGCAGGACGTGCTGGAGACGCTGGACGTGCGCGCGCGCATGGACCTGCTGAACCGGATCCTCATCAAGGAGCTCGAGGTCCTGGAGCTCGGTTCGAAGATCCAGTCGCAGGTGCAGTCGGAGGTTGGCAAGAACCAGCGCGACTACTTCCTCCGCGAACAGCTCAAGGCGATTCAGAAGGAGCTCGGCGAGGGCGACGATCAGACGAAGGAAGTCGAGGAGCTGAGGGCGAAGATCGAGGCGGCCGGCATGCCGGACGGCGTCAAGAAGGAAGCCCTTCGCGAGCTCGACCGGCTGTCCAAGATGCCGGTGGCGGCCGCCGAATACACCGTGTCGCGCACGTACCTCGACTGGCTGGTGGCGCTGCCCTGGGCCAAGCGGACCGAGGAGATCATCGACCTCAAGCGCACGAAGAACGTCCTCGACGCCGACCATTCCGACCTCGTGAAGGCGAAGGACCGCATCCTCGAGTACCTGGCGGTCCGCAAGCTCAATCCGGAGATGAAGGGGCCGATCCTCTGCTTCGTGGGGCCGCCGGGAGTCGGCAAGACGTCGCTGGCGAAGTCGATCGCGTCCTCGCTCGACCGCAAGTTCGTCCGCATCTCGCTGGGCGGCATGCGCGACGAGGCCGAGATCCGCGGCCACCGCCGCACCTATATCGGCGCGCTGCCGGGCCAGATTGTCCAGGGCCTCCGCCGCGCCGAGTCGAAGAACCCGGTCTTCATCCTCGACGAGATCGACAAGCTCGGGTCGGACTTTCGCGGCGATCCGGCGGCGGCGCTGCTCGAAGTGCTCGACCCCGAACAGAACAACACGTTCCGCGACCACTACCTGGACGTGCCGTTCGACCTCTCCGAGGTGCTGTTCATCACGACGGCGAACGTCCTCGACCCGGTGCCGCCGGCCCTCCGCGACCGCATGGAGGTGCTCGAACTTCCCGGCTACACCGAGGAGGAGAAGCTGAAGATCGCCGAGGAGCACCTGGTCGCCAAGCAGGTGAAGAACCACGGCCTGACGCCGGAGATCATCACCTTCGACGACGCGGCGCTGCGCGCCGTGATCCGCGGCTACACGAGAGAGGCCGGCGTTCGGAACCTCGAGCGCGAGGTGGGCGCGCTGTGCCGCAAGGCGGCCAGGCGCCGCGCCGAGGGCAACGAGGAGCCGATTGTCATCACGCCGGCGGTGGTGGCGGAATTGCTCGGCGCACCGCGCTTCCTCGACGAGGAGATGGAGGAGCGCACGAAGAACCCGGGCGTCGCCATCGGCCTGGCCTGGACGCCGGCCGGCGGCGAGGTGCTGTTCGTCGAGGCCCGTCGCATGCACGGCGGCGGCAGCCTCACGCTGACGGGGCACCTCGGCGACGTGATGAAGGAGTCGGCCCGCGCCGCGCTGTCGTGGCTGCGCGCCAACGCCGCTCGGTACGGCATCGAGCCCGACTTCTACAAGTCTTCGGAGCTGCACCTGCACGTGCCCTCGGGCGCCATCCCGAAGGACGGCCCGTCGGCGGGCGTCACGATGGTCGTGGCGCTGTGCTCCGAGCTGGCCCAGCGCCCGGCGCGGGGCGACATCGCGATGACGGGCGAGATCACGCTGTCGGGCCGCGTGCTGCCGATTGGCGGCGTCAAGGAGAAGGTGCTGGCCGCGCGCCGCGTCGGCATCCGCGAAGTGATCGTCCCCGCCCGCAACGAGAAGAACATCGTCGAAGACCTGAGCGAGGACTTGCGGCGCGACATGAAGGTTCACCTGGTGACGACGATCGACGAGGTGCTCGAACTGGCGCTGCAGCCGAAGCCCGCCGGGAAACCCGCCGCCGCCGAGTCCGCCGAAGCGGGGGAGTTGCAGGCGACCGCCGCGTCCTGACCGGCGAGGCGAGGATGGCGCCCATCGTCTTCTCGCCGCGCTATCACATCGACATCGGCCCGCACGTCTTTCCGACCGTCAAGTACCCGCTGGTGCGCCAGGCGCTGATCGCCAGGCGCCTGGCGGCCCCGTCGGACTTCATCGAGCCCGAGCCGGTGTCGTGGGAGACGCTCGCCCTCGTGCACACGGACGAGTATCTCGAGAAGCTCCGCTGCGGCACGATGAGCGCCGACGAGCAGGCGCAGCTCGAGGTGAACCCCTCGCCGGCCGTGGTCGAAGGGTTTCGCCTGATGACCGGCGGCACGCTGCTGGCCGCGCGGCTCGCGCTCGGAGACGGGCCCAGCCACCCGGCGAGCCGGCCCACGCGCCAGCTCGGCGTGCACCTGGGCGGCGGCTTCCACCACGCGTGCGAGGACCACGGCGAGGGCTTCTGCCTGTTCCACGACGTCGCGGTGGCGGCGAAGGTCCTGAAGCGCGAGAAGGCAATCGGCCGCGCGGCCATCGTCGACTGCGACGTTCACCATGGCAACGGCACGGCGTTCATCTTCGCCGGCGACCGGTGGGTGTTCACGTTCTCCATGCACCAGGAGAGCAACTACCCGGCGTTCAAGCCGAACAGCACGCTCGACATCCCCTTGCCGGACTACGCCGACGACGAGTTCTACCTGCGTCAGCTCGCGGGCGCGCTGCCGCGGGTCTTCGCGAGCGCGCCCGACATCGTCTTCTACCTCGCCGGGGCGGACCCCTTCGAGGGCGACCAGCTGGGTGGCCTGGGGTTGACGCGGGCCGGCCTGCGGCGCCGCGACCGGCTCGTCTTCCACGCGGCCCGCGAACTGAACATCCCGACCGTCGTGACGCTCGCGGGCGGTTACGCCCGCCGGCTCGAAGACACGGTGGACATCCATGCGGCGACCGTCGAGGAAGCGATTCGGATCTTCGAGAACTGACGAACTGGATAACTGGGGAACTGGGGAACCGGGGAACTGGGGAACTGACGAAGGAAGGAACTTCGATCGGGCCGCCAAGAGTAGAGGGGAACGATGGACGAGAAGCCGGGTGTTGTCTTGCTCCGTGAATCGATCTACAAGGGTCGCATCTTCACGGTCGAGCGGGACCGGGTGAAACTGCCCAAGGGCGTCGAGGCGACCCTCGAGGTGGTGCGACATCCCGGTTCGGTGGTGTTGCTGCCGATGCCCGACTCCGCCACGGTGATCCTCGTCCGCCAGTACCGCTACGCGATCGACCGCTGGGTGTGGGAGCTTGCCGCCGGCAGCCTGAAGCCCGGCGAGGACCCGACGGAGGGCGCGGCGCGCGAGTGCGAGGAGGAGACGGGGCTGGTCGCCGGCCGCATCGAGTGCCTCGGGGCGTTCTATCCGACGCCGGGCTACTGCGACGAGAGGATGAACTTCTACCGCCTCACGGAGCTCGCGCCCCCCGACGGCAGCCGCCCGCCAGCCAGGCAGGACGACGACGAGGACATCCGGACGCAGGTGTTCTCGCTCGACGACGTGCGCGCGATGATCCGGCGCGGCGACATCGAAGACCTGAAGACCGTTGCCGGCGTCGCGCTGCTGTAGGCGGCGGCCATCCGCGGACGACGGACGCCGCAGCCGGCGGCGGCCCGCGCACGGTGGCCGCCCGCCGGGCCGGCCCTTGCCGCGCCGCCGCTCGGCTACGCCGAGAGGTTGCGTGCCTCGTCGAGGCGGGCCTCGATCTCGTCGAGCACCCCCTGCAGGTCCGGCGGCAGCGGGCAGGTGAACTCGAGTCGCGTGCCTTCGCGCGGGTGGGTGAACGCCAGTCGCGCCGCGTGAAGGAACGGCCGCTCGAGGCGTTCGACCGCCCTGAGCGCGCCCGGCATCTGGTGCCTCACGCCGCCGTAGGTCCGGTCGCCGACGATCGGGTGGCCGATCGCGCTCAGGTGGACGCGAATCTGGTGGGTCCGGCCGGTGGCGATGGCCACGGTCAGCAGGCTGGCGCCGCGGAGATCGCGCGAGCCGGTGATCCTCGTGACCGCGGACCGCGCGCGGCGCGCCCGCGTGGACATCTTCTCGCGGTGCACCGGGTCGCGGCCGACGGGCAAGTCGATCCGGCGCCCCGCGTGGACCTCGCCCCAGGCCAGGGCGATGTATTCCTTTTCGACCTCGCGATCGTGGAACTGGCGCGTCAGCTCGCGGTGTGCGAGATCGTTCTTGGCCGCCACCATGAGGCCCGAGGTGCCTCGGTCGAGGCGGTGCACGATCCCGGGGCGCTGCTCGCCGCCGACGCCGCTCAGGTTGTCGGCGTGGAACAGCAGCGCGTTCACCAGCGTGTCCTGGTCGTGGCCCGCCGCCGGGTGCACGACCATCCCCGCGGGCTTGTTCACGACGATGACGTCTTCGTCTTGATAGACGACGGGGAGCGCGATGTCCTGCGGGATGGGCGCGGCGGGCGCGGCGTCCGGCACCTCCACCGCGACCACGTCGCCCGGCTTGAGCGCCGCGTTCGGCTTGGCCGGCTTTCCGCCGAGTGTCGCGCCGCCAGCCTTGATGAGGCGCTGCAGCTGCGAGCGCGAGTGCTGCGGCAGGAGGCCGGCCAGGAACACGTCGAGCCGCAGGCCCGCGCTCTCGGGGTCGACGGTGAACTGGTGACGCTCCATAGAAGCTGGCCACGGCCCGAGGTCAGGGCCCGAGGTTCACGCCCGCGATTCGCGGCCCTGACCGTTGCCTACGCCGAACATGTCGAGCATCATCCCGATGACGCCGATCGTGATCGCCGAGTCGGCGACGTTGAACGCCCAGAAGTGGTGCTGGCGCCAGTAGACGTCGACGAAATCGACGACCGACCCTACCGTCACGCGGTCCACGAGGTTGCCGGCCGCCCCTCCGAGGATCAGGGCCAGGCCGAACCGCGCGAAGCGCTGATGCGGCGAGACGCCCGCTGCGAACACGGCAATGCTCACGAGGGCGGCCGTCGCGACCACCGCGATCACCGCGGCCTTGTAAGGGAAGTCGGCGGCGTTCAGGATGCCGAACGCCGCCCCGCTGTTCTGGACGTGCGTGATGTCGAACAGGCCCGGAATGATCGTCCGGCTGCCGTGCAGCGGCACCGTGGCGCGGATGATCGCCTTCGTGGCCTGGTCGACGACGACGATGAGGGCGGCGAGGCCGAGCGTGGACGGCGGCAGCCGCCGGCGCACGGCGCCGAGGGACCCGGTCATGCTCTGGCCTCCTCGAGCGCAGATTCGCAGCGGCCGCACAAGCCCTCGCGACCCGGATCGGCGCTGACGGCGGGCACGTAGCGCCAGCAGCGCTCGCAGCGCACGCCGTCGGCGTGCGCCACCTCGATGGTCGCCCAGCTGTCGTCGGACTCCTTGAAGGCCACGCCGCGATCCGGCGATGGCGTGCCGCCGACGGCGACTTGAGACGTCATGAAGATCGTCGGCAGGTCGGCCTGGCTGCGCTGGAGGAGGTCCGCGAGGCTCCCGGCGGCGCGAAGCTCGACCTTCGCTTCCTCGGACTTGCCAACGACCTTCGCCTTGCGCAGTTTCTCGATTTCGACGTTCACGGCGTCGCGCAGCGTCATCAGCCGCTGCCAGCGCGCCGCGAGGCCGGCATCGAGCAGCTCGTCGAGGCCGGACGGGAAGTCGGCGAGGTGGACGGAGTCCTCCCGCGGCCCGGGCAGGTAGCCCCACAACTCGTCCGACGTCATCGGCAGAATCGGCGCAATGAGACGGGAGAGACCGTCGGCCATGATGTACATGGCCGTCTGCGCCGCCCGCCGGGCCGCCGACTTCGGCGCCAGCGTGTACGCCGCGTCCTTCGACACGTTCACGTAGAAGGCGCTCACGTCGGTCGTGATGAAGCTGCCGATCGCCTGCGGCACGGCCGGGAAGTCGTACTCGTCGTACGCGCGCAGCACCCGCGCGGCGACGTCGGCGTACCGCGAGAGCGCGAAGCGATGCAGCTCCGGCAGCTCACTCACGGGCAAGGCGTCGGCGCCGGGGTTGAAGTCGTAGAGGTTCGCCACCAGGATCCGCAGCGTGTTGCGCAGCTTGAGGTACGCCTCGACCACCCGTGCGAGGATCTCCTTCCCGACGCGCATCTCTTCCCGGTAGTCCACCATCGACGCCCAAAGCCTGAGGATTTCGGCGCCGCTCCTGTCGATGATCTCGTCGGGCTCGATCGTGTTGCCGAGCGACTTCGACATCTTCCGGCCCTGCTCGTCGACGAAGAACCCGTGGGTGACGACGCCGCGGTACGGCGCCCGCCCGCGCGTGCCGAGCCCGACCAGCAGCGAGCTCTGGAACCAGCCCCGATACTGGTCCGAGCCCTCGATGTAGAGGTCGGCCGGCCATGGCAGATCGTCGCTGTGGCCGAGCACCGCCTCGTGGCTCGAACCGGAGTCGAACCAGACATCGAGGATGTCGCGCTCGCGCTCGAACTCGCGGCCGCCGCACTTCGGGCACGCCAGCCCCTCGGGCAGGAACTCCTCGATGGGCCGCTCGTACCACGCGTCGGCGCCGTGCTGCAGGAACACGCCGGCGGCCTTCTCGGCCATCGGCGCCGTCAGCAGCGCCTCGCCGCACTTGACGCAGTCCACCGCGGGGATGGGAACGCCCCACGCCCTCTGGCGTGAGATGCACCAGTCCGGACGGTTGGCGAGCATCAGCGTCAGGCGCTCCTCGCCCCACGCGGGGATCCAGCGCACCTGCCCCACCGCCTTGATGGCCTTCTCGCGCAGGCCGCCCGCGCCGTCCATCGCCACGAACCACTGCGAGGTGGCGAGGAAGATGACCGGGTGGTGGCAGCGCCAGCAGTGCGGGTACGAGTGCTCGAACGACTCGCGGGCCCACAGTCGGCTGCGTTCGTGCAGCGCCTCCTCGACCCGCGGATTCGCGTCGAACACCCGCTGGCCGGCGAACAGTTCGACGTCCTCCAGGAAGTGCCCGCCAGGCCCAACGGGTGCGTAGATCTCCAGCCCGTAGGCGACGCCGGTCGCGAAGTCGTCGGACCCGTGACCGGGCGCGGTGTGCACCGCCCCGGTGCCCTGATCGAGCGTGACGTAGGTGGCCAGCACGCCGACCGAATCGCGGTCGTAGAGCGGATGGCGGAAGCGCAGGCCTTCGAGCTCGCGTCCCGTGAACGTCGCCACCGGCCCGCCGAACGGCCGGCCCACCTGCTTCGACACGCGCTCGGCCAGCCCCTCGGCCACGACCACCGTCGTGTCGCCGACGGGGTACGCCCCGTACACGAAGTCGGGGTGGAACGCGACCGCCAGGTTCGACGGAATCGTCCACGGCGTCGTCGTCCAGATGAGCACGGACAGGTTGTCGCGGCCGGCCAGCGCGGGCACGCGCCGCCCGAGCTCCGTCATCGACTCCGGCCTGAACGGGAATTCGACGAAGATCGAGGGCGAGGTGTGGTCCTCGTACTCGACTTCGGCCTCGGCCAGCGCGGTCCGGCAGTGGATGCACCAGTGCACGGGCTTCTTGCCCTTGTAGACCATGCCCTGCTCGACGAATCGCGCCAGCGACCGCACGATCGCCGCCTGGTAGCCGTAGCTCATCGTCAGGTAGGGGGCGGCCCAATCGCCCATCACCCCCAGGCGCTTGAAGTCCTTCCGCATGATGTCCACGAAGCGGGAGGCGTACGCGCGGCAGGCCCGGCGGAAATCGCCGATCGACATCTCGCGCTTCTTCGCGCCGAGCTCGCGGTCCACCTTCAGCTCGATTGGCAGGCCGTGGCAATCCCAGCCCGGGACGTAGGGCGCATCGAACCCGGCCATGGTGCGCGAGCGGACGATGAAATCCTTGAGCACCTTGTTCAGGGCGGTGCCCAGGTGGATGCGGCCGTTCGCGTAGGGAGGGCCGTCGTGAAGGATGAACTTGGGGGCGCCCCGGCGACGGGCCCTGACTCGGCCGTACAGATCGGTCGCGTCCCAGCGTTCGATTGCCTTCGGTTCCGCGGTCGGCAGGTTCGCCTTCATGGGGAACCCGGTGCGCGGCAGGTTGAGCGTGTCCTTCCAGTCGGCCATAGGTCGGTGCGTGCCTCGCGTCACGGAATCAGCGATCCCCTTATTGTACATGCTGGGCGGGAGGCGGGCCGCCTCCATCTATAATGGCCCAATGAGCGACGCTCCCGCCCCTCGCACGGTCGTGCTCGACAACGGCCTCACGATCTTCATCCAGGAAATCCACACCGCCCCGCTCGCCTCCGTCTGGTGCTGGTACAAGGTCGGGTCCCGCGACGAGCTGCCGGGCTTCACCGGGGTCTCCCACTGGGTCGAGCACATGAACTTCAAGGGGACCACGAACATTCCCCGCGAGAAGGTGAAGGGCATCATCGAGGAGTTCGGCGGCAGCTGGAACGGCTACACCTGGATTGACCAGACGACCTACCTCGAAACCGCCGCGCGCGACGCGCTGGACCGGATGCTGTTCATCGAGGCCGAGCGCATGGCGAACGGCCTGTACGACCCGGAGGAGGTGGAGTCCGAGCGCACCGTCATCATCTCCGAGCTCGAAGGCGGCGAGAACGACCCCGACCAGCTGCTGGAGATGGAGGTGACCGCGGCGGCGTTCAAAGCCCACCCCTACGGGCATCCGACGATCGGCTGGCTGAGCGACCTGCGGCGGATGACGCGCGAGGACCTCTACGGCTACTACCGGCGGCACTACGTGCCCAACAACGCCACCCTCGTGGTGGTCGGCGACGTGGACCCCGACGACGTGTTGCGCCGCGCGAACCTCCACTTCGGTCCGATCGCGCCCGGCGCCGTTCCGGCGCGGACGCTGAGCGCCGAGCCGCCGCAGATCGGCGAACGCCGCGTCACGGTGGAGAAGGAAGGGACCACGGCGTATCTGAAGCTCGCGTATCACGCGCCGTCGGCGACCGAGCCGGAGTTCTTCCCGCTGCTGGTGATCGACGCGGTGTTGACAGGGGCGAAGGGGCTGAACCTCTGGTCGAGCTTCCGGACGCCTCCGCCGCAGCGCAGCGCCCGCCTCTACCGGGCGCTCGTCGAGGGACGGCTCGCATCGTCCGTGTCGGGCGGCCTCATCCCGACCGCCGATCCGTACCTCTACACGGTTTCGGTCACCGCGACCGAGGGGACGGGACTCGAGGCGGTGGAGCATGCGGCGCTGGCCGAGATTGAGCGAGTCGCCCGCGAGGGAGTGACGGCGCACGATCTCGAGAAGGCGAAGAACCAGCTGCGGGCGAGGCTGGTGTTCGAGAACGACAGCGTGACGAACCTCGCCCACCAGCTCGGCTACTTCCAGACGATCGCCTCGGTGGACCTGTTCCTCTCGCTGCGGCGCCGCATCGAGGACGTGACGCGCGAGCAGGTGGCGGACGCGGCCGCGCGCTATCTGCGCCCGTCGAACTGCACGACCGGCTGGTTCAGGCCGCTCCCGGTCACCGGACACGAAGGAGCCGACGAAGGCGGGAGTAAACCACGATGACGACGGACGTGCGGCAGGGACTCTCGCCGACGCGGAAGCGCCTGGCGAACGGAACGCTGGTCGTCGCGAAGGAATCGCGCGCAACGCCGGCCGTCACCATCTCCGCCTCGGTGCCGGCAGGGACGGTCAGCGACCCGCCGGGCCTGCCGGGCGTCGCGTACTATCTCTCCCGCGTCATCGACCGGGGCACCGGGACCAGGACGGCCGACGAGATCGCGGAGCTGCTCGACGGCCGCGGCGTGTCGCTGTCGGTCGCCGCCATGCGCCACGCGTTCACGGTGTCGTGCACCTGCCTGGCCGAGGACTTCTCCACGATGCTCGAGCTCGTGGCGGACGTGGTGCGGAGCCCGAGCCTCCCCGACACCGAGATCGACACCCGCCGCGGCGAAATCGTCACCCTCATCCGGCAGGACCAGGACAACCCGGCGACGGTGGCGGTCGAGGAGGAACTGGCGCTGCTCTATCCCGACGGCCACCCCTACGGCCGCCGGGTCAAGGGGACCCTCGAAGCCGTCGAGCGAATCGATCGCGCGGCGCTCGCCCGGATGCACCGCGACCGCTTCTCGCCCTCGGCGCTCGTCGTGGTGTGCGTGGGCGACGTCGAAGCGATCCGGGCAGTGGACGAGACCGACCGGGTGCTCGGCGGCTGGCGCGGCGAACCTCCGAGTCCAACCGTGGTTCAGGCGCCTGTGTCCGCTGCCGGTCGCCGGCAGGCGGTCTTTCCGATGATGAACAAGGCGCAGGCCGACATCGCCTACGGCTTCAACACCATGGCGCGCCGCGATCCGGCCTACTACGCGTGCGCGCTGATGAACAACGTGCTCGGTCAGTACGCGCTCGGCGGCCGGCTCGGCGACCGCATCCGCGAGCGCCAGGGGATGGCCTACTACGTGTTCAGCGCATTCGAGCCGAACATCGGCCAGGGGCCGCTGGTCATCCGCGCCGGCGTCAACCCGGCGAACGTGGATCGCGCCATCGCGTCGATCGACGAAGAAGTGCGGCGGATGGCGGACGACGGCGTGACCGCCGAGGAACTCGCTGCGTCGAAGCGCTACCTGGTCGGCTCGATGCCGCGGATGCTCGAGACGAACGCGGGCATCGCGGCCTTCCTCCAGACGTGCGAGCAGTTCGGCCTCGGCATGGACCACGACCTGCGGCTGCCCGGGCTGCTGAACGCGGTGACCCCGGAACAGGTGAACGAGGTGGCGCGGCGCTTCCTGGCGCCCGAACGCGCGACGATCACCGTTGCCGGGCCCTACCAGGGCGGCGGGGCCCGGTGAGGCACTCGTGACACGCGCGGTCTTCTTCGACGTCGACTTCACCTTGATCTACCCCGGCCCCGTCTTCCAGGGCGAGGGCTACCGGCAGTTCTGCGCGAAGCACGGCATCGCGAGCTGCGACCCGGACGCGTTCAACGCCGCCGTGGCCAGCGCGTCGACGCTGCTCGAGGACTCCGACGACCACGCCTACGACGCCGGCTTCTTCATCCGCTACATCCGCCACATCATCGAGCAGATGGGCGGATCGGGCCCGGCGGTCGACGAGTGCGCGCAGGAGATCTACCGCGAGTGGGCCGCCTGCCGCCACTTCACGCTCTACGAAGACGCGCTGCCGGCGCTGCGCGCCCTCCGCGAGCGCGGGTTGAAGCTCGGCCTGATCTCGAACACCCACCGGTCGCTCGACTCGCTGTGCAGCCATTTCGAGCTCGGCGAGCTCATCGCCGCCGTCGTCTCGTCGTGCGAGCACGGCTACAACAAGCCGCATCCGAGCATCTTCCGCACGGCGCTGGAACGGCTCGCGGTCGCGCCGGAGGAAGCGGTGATGGTGGGAGACAGCTACCGCCACGACATCGAGGGCGCCCGGACGGTGGGGATGCGCGGCGTGCTGCTGCGGCGCCCGGGGCGCAGGCCGATCGACGACGGGTATGGCCACGCCGTGAGCGTCGAGGTGCCGGTGATTGCGAGCCTGAGCGAACTGCCGGCGCTGCTGGCGGTCTAGAGCCCCGCGCTCGCGCGGGGCCAGCCAACAGCGTTTCTATGTCCGGCGAGGCGGGCGTCGTCGCCGGACATGCTTGGAGGTCTGAGGCCCGCCTCGCTGGACGTTCTCATGGAGCTGCGCACGCTGACGAGCGCCGACGAGTTCAGGCAGGTGTTCGCCCTGGAGCAGGAGGTCTGGGGCTCCGCGAACGCCGGGGACTCGGTGCCGGTGATGATGCTGCTCGTGTCGACGCGGATCGGCGGCCTGGTGATCGGCGCGTACGACGGCGATCGCCTGGCGGGATTCGCCTACGCGCTGCCCGGCATCAGGGACGGCAAGCCGTTCCAGTGGTCGCACATGCTCGGCGTCGCGAGCCGCTACCGGAACAGCGGGCTGGGTTACCGGATCAAGATCGAGCAGCGCCGGCAGGTGATGGCGTCGGGGCTCGACCTGATCGCGTGGACCTGCGACCCGCTGCAGGCGCTCAACGCGCACCTGAACTTCGCGAAGCTCGGCGCGACGGCGGGCGAGTACCACCTCGACGCCTATCCCGGCTCGACGAGCCCGCTGCACGCGGGCACCTCCACCGATCGACTCGTCGCCGAGTGGCGGCTGTCGTCCGATCGAGCGCTGGAGCGCCTGGCGTGCGCGCAGAGGGCAGAAGCGCCGCCTCGCGACGCGGGCCCCGTGCCGCCGGTCAACCGGGTGGGCGGCGAGGGGAGCGAGTGGCCGGCCCCGCACGGTCACGACCTGGCGATGGGTGACGCGACGCTGCGGCTGACGATTCCGATGGGATTCACCGAGATGCAGCAGCGCGACCTGGCCCTCGCCAAAGACTGGCGCGCCGCCACGCGCGAGATCTTCTGCACGTACCTGGCGCGCGGCTACCGGGTGACGGACTTCATCCTCGACCGCCCGCGACGCCGGGGAAGCTACCTGCTTTCGCGGGCCTGACAGAACAGTCCCGGCGTTTCGCCCTGCAGCCTGGGCGCGCCCGCCAGACGGCAGCGCAGGCGGCGGACCGGCTTCTATCCCGGGGGCCAGGCCATCGGCCGGCCGCCGACGAGGTGCAGGTGGATGTGGAAGACCGTCTGGCCGGCTTCGCTGTTGCAGTTGAAGACGGTGCGGTAGCCCTTCTCCGAGACGCCGTGCTCGCGCGCCACCGCGGCCGCCCTCCTGACCATCTCGCCGACGAGCCCATCGTCTTCGGCGGTCAGATCGTTGAGCGTGGCGACGTGCCGGCGCGGGATCACCAGCGCGTGGAGCGGCGCCTGCGGGTTGACGTCCTGCAGGACGACGAGGCGGTCGTCCTGGTAGAGGAACTTGCCTGGGATCTCGCCGGCGATGATGCGGCAGAACAGGCACGACATGGACACCTCACAGGAAGGGCCTGGGCTCGCGGCCCGGGGCTCGGGGTCGTGCCCTGGCCACCAGCGTTCGGGGAACCTGCTGCAGATCGGACCGAATGGCGACCAGTTCCAGCGCGGAGCGCGCGACGACGTCGCGAACCCCCGCCTCCTGACCGTACCCGAACTCCATGATAAGCCAGCCGCCGGGCGCGAGCACCCGCGGCGCGTCGGCGAGCAGCGCCCGGACCACGTCGAGGCCGTCGGCACCGCCGTCGAGGGCGGTGTGCGGCTCCCAGTCGCGCACCTCGGGGGGGAGGGTCGCGATGTCGCCGGACGGCACGTACGGAGGGTTGGAGACGATGAGCGTGGCGGGTCCGGCGACGGCGTCGAGGAGCGACGTCCGGACGAAGACCGTCCTGCCCGCCACACCGTGGCGGGTCGCGTTGCGGGCGGCGACGGCGAGCGCCTCGACGCTGATGTCGGTGGCGATCACGCGGGCGGACGGGAACTCGACCGCCAGGCACGCCGCCAGGCATCCGCTGCCGGTGCCGACGTCGACGATCGTGAGAGCCCCGGCATCCCTGGCAACCGGGGCGCCCACCCCACCCTCTCCACGCCGCTCGCGGGCCTGAAGGCCCGCGCCGGATTCGAGCGCGAGTTCGACGATGAGTTCGGTCTCCGGGCGGGGGGCGAGGACGGCAGGCGTCACCTCGAATTCGAGACCCCAGAACTCGCGGCGGCCGAGGATGACGGAAATGGGCTCGCGACTGGCCCGGCGGGCGATCAGCTGCCCGTAGGCGCCGGAGAAACTGGCCGGGGCAGGATTCGGGCTCATGGGCGACGAAGCGCGCCAGGTCCCACCCGAGCACGTGGCGCGCCAGCAGCGCCGCGTCCATCGCCGCCTCGGTCGGCTCGACGCCGGCGCTCGCGAGGCGCGCTCGCGCGGCGACGACCAGTTCGCGGACGCTGCTCACGACGGCGTCCCGCACCGTTCACTGCCGAATGCCGAATGCCGAATGCCGAATGCCGAATGCCGAATGCAGAACGCCGACACCGTCACGCGTGTCCGGCGTTCCCATTCTTCATTCTTCATTCTGCATTCTTCATTGATGCGCAGGCCGCCGGCCTTCGGCGGCCGGCTAGACCGTCGTGACCTCTTTGAGCTTCTCGGCCGTGAAGTGCGTCACCACCTGGTCGATCAACTCGTCGAGCGCGCCGTTCAGCACGTTGGCGAGCTGGTGTGTGGTGAAGTTGATGCGGTGGTCGGTGATGCGGCTCTGCGGGAAGTTGTAGGTGCGGATCTTCTCCGATCGCTCGCCCGTGCCGACCTGGCTGCGCCGGTCCTTCGCAATCGCGTCCTGCTGCTTCTGCATCTCGATGTCGTAGAGCCGCGACCGCAGCACCTTCAGCGCCTTCGCCTTGTTCTTGATCTGCGACTTCTCGTCCTGCTGGCTGACGACGAGGCCGGTGGGGATGTGCGTGATCCGCACGGCCGAGTAGGTGGTGTTGACGCTCTGGCCGCCCGGGCCGCTCGAGCAGAACGTGTCGATCCGGAGGTCCTTCTGATCGATCTGGATGTCGACTTCCTCGGCCTCCGGCAGCACGGCGACGGTGGCCGTGGACGTGTGGATGCGGCCGCTCGCTTCGGTGGCCGGGACCCGCTGCACGCGGTGCACGCCGCTCTCGTACTTCAGCTGGCTGTAGACGCGCCGTCCCTCGATCATCGCGATGGCTTCCTTGATGCCGCCCACGCCGCTCTCGCTCTGCGACAGCACCTCCACCCGCCACCCCTGATTCTCGGCGTAGCGCGTATACATCCGCAGCAGCTCGCCGGCGAACAACGCCGCCTCGTCGCCGCCGGTTCCCGCGCGGATCTCGAGCATGACGTTCTTCTCGTCGTTCGGATCCTTCGGGAGCAGCAGGAACTTGATCTCGGCCTCGAGGGTGTCGCGCCGCGCCTCCAGCTCGCGGAGTTCCTCGGCCGCCAGCTCGCGCATGTCGGCGTCGCCGCTGGCCGCCAGCTCCTGCGCCTGTGCGACTTGCGTCAGCACGCTCTTGAACTCGCGGAACCTCTCCACGACCGGCTCGATTTCGCTCAGGGCCTTGGCATGGGCGCGGTACTGCGACTGATCGGCCTGCACGGCCGGATCGGCCAGCTTCGCGACCAGATCGGTATACCGGGCTTCGACGGAGGTCAGCTTGTCAATCATTCAGCACTCATCAGACCGGCGTGCGTGTGCCCTGCGGCAGGCTGGCGCCAGCGTCGCGCGCGGCCGCAGGTCGCAAGCCGCCAGCCGCAGGCCGCCAGCCGGAAGTCGCCAGCCGCAGGCCGCCAGCCGCAAGTCGCCAGCCGCAGGCCGCCAGCCGGTTATCCCCCCGACACCGGCGGCAGGAATGCCACCTCGTCGTTTTTTGCGAGCCGCGCGGACATCTTGGCGAAGTCGGCGTTCACGGCCGCCGAAACCGACCGGGCATACGGCGCCATGGACGGGAACTCGGCGGCCAGGAGGTCCCACGCCGCCGCCACCGTCGCCGATTCGGGCACGTCGCGCCGCAGTTCCGGCGCGCCCGCCATCTCGCGGAGCCGACCGAAGAGCCGTATCGTTACCTGCATGCGCGCCGGTACGCCTCCTCGCGTGCCGCCTCGTCCGATGGGTCGGCGGTCGCCCCATCGACCCAGCAATCCCCGCTCTCGAAGAACTCGTGCTTCCAGACCGGGGCGACCTGCTTCACCCGCTCGATCACGTAACGGCAAGCGGCGAACGCGTCGGCGCGGTGCGGCGAGGCTGCCGCAATCGCCACGCTCGCCTCGCCCGGCCCCAGCGATCCGGTCCGATGGTGAAGGGCGACGCGGGCCGTCGGCCACCTGCCGGACACCTCGTCCGATATCGCCGAGAACACCCTCAGCGCCAGCGGTTCGAACGCCTCGTACTCGAGTCGCACGACGCGCCTGCCCTGGCTGTTCGCTCGCACCGTGCCGACGAACGTCACCACCGCCCCATGTTCGGCCGAGGGCGAACCCGACTCGTCCGTGGAAACGAGCCGCACCACTTCCGCGATGTCCAGGGGGTCGGACCCGATGGCCAAACGAGCGGTCACCCATCAAGTATACGGCTTGCGGCGTGCGGCTTGCGATCCGCAGCCGTCGGCGCGCGGCAGCCAGCGGCTCACGGCAGCGGGTCGGCAGCCGGCATGGGCTGCCAGCGAAGCTTCGCCTGCAACCGCCCAGGCTCACTTCGCTGCCTGCCGTGGATGTCTGGCTGGAGTTCGGTGGTCCGCTGCCTGCCGCCAGCTACTTCATGAAGATGAGGAAGAACTGGAAGGGGAGGAACGTCTCGCGCTTCTCGAGTCGCAGGCCCGCCTGCTCGGCCGCGGCGATGATGGCTTCGGGCGTCGGCCGCCCCTCGTCCGGCCCGGGCCCGCCGCCCTCCTTCTTGTAGTCGATGATCCCGACCCGCCCGCCATTCCTGAGGGCCGCACGCACGTTCTCGAGGAACAGGACGGGGTTGCCCGCCCGGCTGACCTCCGAGAACGTTTCGGAAATCAGCGCCGCGTCCAGCGATCCCTTCGGCAGCATCGGGTCGGAACTCGTTCCCTGCACCGTCCTCACGTTGCGGACGTCCTTCGACACGTCCTTGGCCACCCGCCGCTTGATCGCCTCGAGCATGGCCGGCTGCACGTCTTCGGCCCACACCACCCCGTTGGGCCCGACCCGCCGGGCTAGCCTCACGGTGAAGTACCCGCCGCCGGCGCCGATGTCCGCGACCTTCGAGCCGTCCGCGATGCCGAGGGCATCCATGATCTGGTCGGGCTTCTGCCAGATGTCGCGGTCGGGGCTCTCGAGCATGCCCAAGTCGATCGGCGGGAACAGGGTGTGACGACTCGCCGGGCCCGGCGCCTGCGCGCCCTGCGCGAACGCGGTGCAGGGCAGCGCGATCACCGTCGCGAGCGCCAGCGCGGCCAGCCGCACAATCCTCACGACTGCCTCCCCGGGATGCCGGGCTTCGTCATGGCTTCGGGCGAGAGAATGCGATCGAGATCCTCGGCGCGGAGCAGCCCCCGCTCGAGCACCAGTTCGCGGACGGAGCGCCCCGATCCTGCCGACGCCTTCGCGATCTCGGCGGTGGCGGCGTAGCCGAGGTACGGACTGAGCGCCGTAGCCAGCGCGGTGCTCCGGTCCAGCAGTTCGCGACAGCGCGCCGCGTCCGCCTGCAACCCCTCAATCGTCCGGTCGCGAAGCGCGACCATCGCCTCCCGCAGGATGGCCTCTGCGTGCATCATATTCCAGGCGATGACCGGCATCATCACGTTCAGTTCGAGCTGGCCGGCCTCGCACGCCGCCGCCACCGCGGCGTCGCACCCGACGACCTGGAAGCACACCTGGTTGACCATTTCGGGAACGGACGGGTTCACCTTCCCAGGCATGATGGACGAACCCGGCTGAACGGCCGGCAGCAGGATCTCGCCAAGGCCGGCGCGAGGTCCCATGCTGAGCATCCGGAGGTCGCTGGCGATCTTGCCCAGCTCGACGGCCAGCCGCCGGACCGCGCCCGAATAGCCCAGGACGTCCCCCATGCTCTGCGTCACCCGGAAACGATTCGCCGCCGGCACGACCGCCAGCCCCGTCCAGCCCGCCAGCCGGCCGACCACCCCGCGAATGAAGTCGGGACCCGCGTTCAACCCCGTGCCGACAGCGGTGGCGCCGATGTTCAGCTCGAGCAGGCCCGCCGCCGCGTGCTCCACCTCGTCCGCCGCGCGCGCCAGGCACGCTTCGTAGCCGCCGAACTCCTGCCCCAGCGTCATCGGCACCGCGTCCTGCAGGTGCGTCCGCCCGACCTTGACGATGTCCGCGAACGCAGCCGCCTTGCGCCCGAACGCCGCCGCCAGCGATCTCGCCGCCGCCAGCAGCGCGTCGCGGTCCGCGAGCAGCGCCAGCCGCGTCGCGGTGGGGAAGACGTCGTTGGTGGACTGGCCCATGTTGACGTGGTCGTTCGGGTGGACCACGTCGTAGGTGCCGCGCGCGTGCCCCAGGATTTCGGCCGCCCGATTGGCCAGGACCTCGTTCGCATTCATGTTGTGCGAGGTGCCCGCGCCGGCCTGGTAGACGTCCACGATGAACTGGTCGCGGAACCTGCCGGCCAGCACCTCGTCCGCCGCGCGCACGATGGCCCCGGCCACGTCGCGGGACAGGCGCCCCAGGTCGGCATTCGTCTCCGCCGCCGCCTTCTTGATCAGGATGGTCGAGGTGACGAGGCCCGGCGGCATCCGCAGGCCGCTGATGGGAAAGTTCTCGGCGGCGCGCTGCGTCTGGATCCCGTAGTAGGCGTCGGCCGGGACCTGGCGTTCGCCGAGCGGATCACGTTCGCTCCGGAGCCGCATGGTTTATACTCTCGCCATGTTACCAGCATTTTTCGGCAGCATCCTCGAGCTCGTCATCAAGACGTCCACCGACCTCCCCCCCGACGTGCGCGCGGCGATGAAGGCTGCCCTCGGGAGTGAACCCGCGGGGACGCAGTCTGCCCAGGCGCTCACGATCATCGCCGAGAACATCGACCAGGCGGCCGACGGCGAGGGTGCGATTTGTCAGGACACCGGAATGCCGACCTTCGAGATCAAGGTGCCCGTCGGCGCCAACCAGGTCTGGATGGTGCAGCAGATCCGCGACGCGATCGCCGAGGCCACCCGCCGCGGCAAGCTTCGGCCCAACTCGGTCGATTCGGTTACCGGCAAGAACTCCGGCAACAACCTCGGGCCCGGCTCGCCCGTCATCCACTTCGAACAGTGGGACCGCGACGAAGTCGAGGTCAAGCTGCTGCTGAAGGGCGGCGGCTGCGAGAACACGAACATCCAGGTACTCGGTCCCGTGCGACCTCCCGAACCTCGGGCGCGCCGACCGGGACCTGGAAGGCGTGCGGAAGTGCATCCTCCACGCCGTGTGGCAGGCGCAGGGCAAGGGGTGCAGCCCGGGCGCCCTCGGTGTCTGCATCGGCGGCGACCGCGCCAGCGGCTACCTGCACGCCAAACAGCAGCTGTTCCGCACCCTCGACGACGTCAACCCGGACCCCGCCCTCGCGGAACTGGAAGCGACGGTCATGAAGACCGTGAACGTGCTCGGCGTGGGCACGATGGGCTTCGGCGGCGCGACGTCGCTCATCGGCTGCAAGGTCGGCGTGCTGAATCGCCTGCCGGCCAGCTTCTTCGTGTCGGTTGCCTACGACTGCTGGGCGTTCCGCCGCCTCGGCGTGGTCCTCGACGCGAAGGATGGCTCGATCAAGAAGTGGCTCTACCGCGACCCGTCGCACCCGGTCGTGCCGATGCTGGACCAGGCCGGCTTCACCCGGACCGGCAAGGAGGTCGTGCTGGCCTCGCCCATCTCCGAAGAGCAGGTGCGCTCGCTGAAGGTCGGCGACGTGGTGCTGTTGAACGGCATGATGTACACCGGCCGCGACTCGGTCCACTCGTACCTGATGAAGCACGACCCGCCGGTCGATCTCGACGGCGGCGTCCTCTACCACTGCGGCCCGGTCGTCCTGAAGGACGGTGACGGCTGGAAGATGATGGCCGCGGGCCCGACGACGAGCGCGCGCGAAGAGCCGTACCAAGGCGAAGTGATCCGCAAGTTCGGCATCCGCGTGGTCATCGGAAAGGGCGGCATGGGCGCCAGGACGCTGGCCGCGCTCAAGGAGCACGGGGCGGTCTACGTGAGCGCCATTGGCGGCGCCGCCCAGTTCTACGCCAGGTGCGTCGAGAAGGTCAGCGACGTGTCGCTGCTCGAGTTCGGCGTGCCCGAGGCGATGTGGCACCTGCACGTCAGGGACTTCCCGGTGATCGTGACCATGGACTCGCACGGCAACAGCCTCCACAAGGACGTCGAGGCCGAGTCCGCGAAGCACCTGGCGACGCTGGCGTGACCGGACGAGGGGCGGGGGCGAGGCCAGCCCTCGTCCCGGTCCCTCATCCGCCGGCTCCGGCTTGCACCCAACGGTCTCCGTAGCAGACAAGTCATTTCCATTCAACAGGTTGCGAGGCTTCTCCCGCGCGGGCCGGTTTTCCCTCCGCCTTGTGCCTGCCCGGAGTTACCGCTATAATCTCGTAAAGGAGACCCCTTTACACCACATGACCACCACGAACCTTGCCGAGTCAGTCATCAATGTGTCTTCGATCGCGGCGTCGAAGATCAACGAGTTGCTGGCTGAAGAGAACAAGCAGGAATCCGGCCTGCGCGTCTTCGTTCAGGGCGGCGGCTGTTCGGGCTTCCAGTACGGTCTGATGATCGAGGACAGTCCGGCGGACGCCGACCAGGTGTTCCAGTCGAACGGCGTGAAGCTCTACGTGGATCCGATCAGCGTCCGCTATCTGAAGGGCGCCGAAGTGGACTTCGTGGACAACGTGGCCGGCGGCGGATTCACCATCCGCAATCCGAACGCCGTCTCCACGTGCGGGTGCGGCCAGTCGTTCACCGTGGACGGCGAGGACGGCCACTAATTCCCGCCGGGGCAGTTGCGGCTCCGGCCCAGCGTGCAACGCGACGTCAGCCGCAACTGCCATGGCTCCTGCCCTTCCCGATCTCGACAGCCTCCGCCCGGCCGGCAGCAAGCGCTCGAGCAAGCGCGAGTCGATCCTCAACGTGTTCCTCCGGCACGAGGGGCACCTGAGCGCCGACGACCTGTTCGACCTCATCCACCGGGAGGATCAGCAGATCAGCCGCGCCACGGTCTACCGGGCGCTGCAGTGGATGGTCGAGGCCGGCATCGCGCGGAAGGTGGATTTCGGCGAGGGGCGCTTCCGGTTCGAGCATTCGTACCGGCACCCGCGGCACTTCCACCTCATCTGCCAGTCCTGCAACCGCTCGTCGGAGTTCCTCAGTTCGGACATCGAGGCGCTGATCGAGGAGATCGCGGCCGCGCGAAGCTTCACCGCGGGGCAGAGCGTGCTGCAGATCTACGGCACGTGCGAGGAGTGCCGCACCGGCCGCGCGGCGCCCACCGACGGGGTCACCACGGAGCTGCTGTTCGCGCGCGACGCGTTGCGCATCGCGATCGCGACCGAGCGATCCGGCTTCGAGTTCTACGTGCGCGCGGCGCGCGTGGCGCGCGACCCGCACGGGCGGGCGGTGTTCCAGAAACTGGCGGACGAGGAGCGCGACCACCTCGGGGCGCTCGAGCAGCGCTACCAGCGGCTGCTCGCCCAGGACCCGCGCCTCGAGTCCCGCCCGACCTTCCTGTTCTTCAAAGGTGCCGCCAACGGCCTCTTCGCCGCGGGCGCCGATCAGGTGGCGCGGGGCGTGGACGACAAGCAGGCGCTGATGATCGGGATCCGCTGCGAGCGCGCCTCGCACCGGTTCTTCAAGCGGTACGGCGAGCGGTTCGAGGACTCGGAAGGCCGGCAGACCTTCCTGGAGTTCGCGAGCGAGGAACGCGGGCACCTCGAGCTGCTCATCAGGGAGTACCGGGCGCTCGCCCGTCGCCTGGATCAACGCCCGCGACGCCGGTCGCCCCGACGCAGCCGGGTCCAGGCGTGATCGATCTCCACCTCCACACCACGGCTTCCGACGGGCGGTCGTCTCCGGAGGATCTGGTGCAGGCCGCGGTCCGCGCGCGGCTCACGGCGCTCTCGGTCACGGATCACGACACGGTCGCCGGCCTCGACCGCGCCGCGGCGGCGTGCCGGCAGGCGGGGATCGAGTGGGTGCCGGGCATCGAGATCACCGCGATCCGCGCGGACGTGGACGTCCACGTGCTGGGCTACTTCTTCGACCACGAGGCGCCCATCGTCACCGAGTTCCTCGACGTGCAGGTGGCCGACCGGCGGCGCCGCGTCCGCGAGATGATCGCGAAACTGGACGCGCTCGGCGTGCACGTGGAACCGGACGACGTGCTGGGGGGGCACGGAGGCCTCGACGCGAAGTGGATCGGCCGGCCGCTGCTCGCGCGGGCGCTCGTTCGAGCCGGCCACGTGCGCTCGTCGCGCGAAGCCTTCGCCCTGTACCTGGCCGAAGGCGGGGCCGCCTGGATTCCCCGCCGCGCGCCGGCACCCGAGGAGGTGGTGGACCTGATCCACCGGGCTGGCGGCATCGCGGCGCTCGCTCACCCCGGGCTGATGGGCCACGACGAGTGGATCCCGGCGATGGCTTCGGCCGGACTGGACGCCCTCGAGGTGTTCTACGTCGAGCATTCGCCGGAGATGACCATCCACTACCGCGTGCTCGCGGAACGGCTGGGCCTGGCGATGTCCGGGGGATTCCGACTACCACGGCGACCCCGCGCACGGTCCCGCGCGCCCGGGTTCGGTGTCGCTGCCAGAGCCGGCGTTCGAGGAACTCAAGCGGCGGGGCGAGATCTCACGCACCCGGCGCTGAACGAACGGGGTCCCGATGCAGATATCCATCACTCCCGAGGCGCGCGAGGCCATCGCCGCCTGGCTGGCCCGCGACCCGTCGCGCCCCGCGCTCCGCCTGTCGTTCGCCGGCGGGTGCGGCGCCCTCGGTTACCGCCTCGCGCCCGCGCCATCCGGCGCACGCCCCGGCGAGCGGGCGCTCGCGGTGGAAGGGCTGACGATCTACGCCGACTACAAGTCGGCGTCCGACCTCGACGGCGCCCGCATCGAGCTCGGCGAGTCGGCCGACGACGTGCTCGTCGTCCACGCGCAGTCGGTGGTCGGCGGAATGTGCTGAGGCCGCAGGTTCGCACGCCGCGAGCCGCAGCCAGCAAGCCGCAGGCCGCAGCGTCAGCGCAGCCGCAGGCCGCAAGCCGCAAGCCGCAAGCCGTATGATGCCCGTCATCTCCGTCCGCAACGTCACCAAGTCCTACGGCGGCCTGCGCCCGTTCCGGTTGCGCGCCCTCGACGTCGAACCCGGAGAACTGGTGGCGATCGGCGGCATGGATCGCCCGGCGGCGGCGGTCCTCACCGACCTCCTGACCGGCACGACCCTGCCTGACAACGACAACGGTTCGATTGCCATCGGCGGCCGCGCGACGTCCGCCCTGTCGACGCAGGAAGAGTGGCTCGCCTTCCTCGACCGCTTCGGCCTCGTCAACGACCGCGTCGTCCTGCTGGATGCACTGACGGCCGCCGCCAACCTCGCCGTGCCGTTGACTCTCGACATCGACCCGATGCCCGACGGCGTCCGCGGCGTCGTGGGGACGCTGGCTGCCGAGGTCGGCCTCGCCCACGAGCTCCTCGACGCCCGTCTGCAGGATGCCGCGCCGACGCCGCGGCTGCTCGTGCGCCTCGGCCGCGCCCTCGCACACGATCCGGGCATCCTGATCCTCGAGCACCCGACTGCCGAGGTGACGAACGAACGGGATGTCGCCGCGTTTGCCGCCACGCTCCGTCGCATCGTCGGGGAACGGCGTCTGGCTGCCGTGGTTGCGACGGCGGACCCGCGCCTTCCCCGGAGGATGGCCACCAGGCACGTGGCATGGCAGCCGGCGAGCGGCGAGCTCAGCGACGCGCGCGGATGGCGCCGCTGGTTCTCGTGAACGGGCCCGCTCCTTCCAACCGCATGCGGCGGTCCGGCTTGCGCCTTGCGGCCTGCGGCGTCTCGCCTCGAGCCGCCCCTCGACGTTGCTCGGGGCGACCTGCGCGCAGTCGAGGGCCGCAAGTCGGCAGCCGCGGGCCGGTTGACGCATCAAGGCCAACCGCACAGCTTCAATTCATACGGCGATGGAAATTGCTACACGGCGGCCAGGGCCGGTCGCCAGGTCAGAACCGAAAAACGTTCGGGAATCGCTCCTGCCGCCGCGCCTCGAGACGACGCCGCGGATGGAACGGAACTTGATCTGAAAAGCTCGTCCCGGCGTGGGACTTCGACCGAAGGAGACTCGGATGCCGAACGGAATGATCAAGCGGCTCGTGCGAGATCGTGGATTTGGGTTCATCCGCGACGACGGCGGGCAGGAGTGGTTCTTTCACCGGAGCGCCGTGGCCCAGGGCGTGTTCGACCAGCTGAACGAGGGGCAGCGCGTGAGCTTCGACGAGGAGCCGTCCAACAAGGGCCCGCGGGCCAACAACATCCGCGTCGAGGCGTAAGACCCGCTCGCATGACCGTTCAGGTCGGGCGGCATCAGCTGATCCTGTTCGACATCGACGGAACGCTCATCTACACCGGGGGCGCGGGCGGTAAAGCCATGTCCCGCGCGTTCACCGAAACCTGCCGCGTCGAGAACGGCTTCGAGGGCATCCCGCTCCCCGGCCGCACGGACGCCGTGATCCTCGCCGACGCGCTCGCCAGACGCGGGCTCGAGGCCGACCCCGCCCTCATCGAACGGTTCAAGACGACCTACTACCAGATCCTGGAAGAGGAACTTGGCCGGATGCCGGAGGCGGCCCGCGTGCTCCCCGGCGTGCGGCCGCTGCTCGCGCGCCTCGTGTCTCGACCCGCCACGACGATCGCCCTGCTGACGGGGAATTACTCGGCCGCGGCGCGGCTGAAGCTGACGCGGTTCGGGATCTGGTCGTACTTCTCGTTTGGCGCGTTCGGCGAGGATGCCGGCAGCCGCGAGGGTTTGGTGGCGGTGGCCTGTCGTCGCGCGAGCGCGGAGGGCGTGCCGCCGGTGTCGCCGCGAGACATCGTGGTGGTGGGCGATACGCCGCTCGACGTCGCGTGCGGACGAGCGAACGGCGCGCGCACGATCGCCGTCGCGACAGGCGGAACGCCGGCCCCGCTGCTGGCCGCGTCGGGAGCGGACCTCGTGCTGGAGAGCCTGACGCAGGCGGACGCGTTCCTGGGGTTTCTGGATGACGACTTGGCGGAAGCGCCGGGGAGTCGGAGCCGAGACTCTCACGCGTAGAATCAAGAACTTACAGCAATCGTGAAGCTACTGAGGCGCTGGAAGCAGTCCACAACCACCAGGGAGGTACAAATCAGGTACAGCGATTCTGACTACTAAAGGCTTAGTAGATCTAGCCGATCACGCGCGGCTTCACCCACCCCTCCCAGACGTACAAGCCAACGACGACAGCCGCCACGTAAAACGCGAACCTGACCACGAGCACGCCGAAGATGCCGAGCGCTGGGATCATCGTTGCCTCCAAACGCCAGAGTATATGCCTGTGCGTAAGTCGGCCTTGCGCGATTTCGTGGGTGCGCTTGGATGAAGGTATCTACAACCAACAACACGCGAGGAGGTGGAGAACCACGACAAGATCATCTTGCACTTGTGTGCGAGCAAATACGGGAGCGACACGCATACTATCGGCGACGTTTGGCGAGACTATGAAGACGTTCCAGGTCTCCCTCGACGAGTGCCTTCTTCTTCGCGTGCGACCAGCGCTTGAGTTGGGCTTCGCGTTTTTCGAGCGGCAGGCCAGGACTCGTGCGTTTCGGAGTACACCAAGCGGACCGGAAGTCGTGTCGCGGTGTAGTCCGCGCCGTGGCCTTCGTTGTGGGTCTGTTCGCGTTCGCGCAAGTCAGCGGTGCATCCGACGTAGTAGGTGCGGTCGGAACAGAGGAGGATGTAGACGGAACAGGGAGTGCTGACAGGCGCCATGTCGGGCCCTTCGACTCGCCTGGACCTCGTGCTCGCTCAGGACCACTCTCCACGGGCGCGGCTGGAGGGGAAGTCCGGGTCGCTCGGTTCGGCAAGCCGGGTCGAGTGGCTTGCCACGAGCGAACTCTCCGGCCATCGTCAGTTCCCGCTTGCGAGTCGAGTGGCGGAAGCGCCTGGGAGTCGAACCCAGCCCCCCCGCAAAGCGGGGAGCGACCGGTTTTGAAGACCGGGAGGGCCACCGGGCCCCGTTCGCTTCCGACGCGATTCTATCACCGGGAAGCGCTGCGGGGCACACACCCGGCGTCGATGGCGGACCGCGCTTCCAAGTGGGTGGAATGCGAGAGAACGACACCAGACGCCGACGCCAACCAGCGGGTTGGTTTCTGAAGTGGACCCGGCCCCCAGGATCGGACGGGAGCCGGGGCGCAGTCCTGCCGCTAGCCCTCGATCAGTCGAACTTCGCCGGCGCGGGGCCCCTTCGCGGATTCCTCCGGCGTGAACTCGACGCGCTGGCCCTCACGCAGCAGCTCGAACACTGCACCGCGAACCGCGCTCCGATGGAAGAAGTGCTCGATTCCTCCTTCGTCCCGAATGAACCCGAACCCCTTGTCGATGAGCAAACGCGCGATGGTCCCGGTCGGCATACCCGTGTCCTCCGATCAACGAAACCCCTGGGAACATCCCAAGGGCCGCAGGCAGCTGAAGCGGCGCGAGTGGCATCGATTGAGCAGACCCACGCACGTTCAGTCAAAAATTACACAACCAACGCCGAAAGCTGCACCCGGCCGCCGCCGGTTCGCGGCGAGCGGCTCCGCCGTTCAACGAGCATCTCGTCCCTCAACGTGGGCCAGGCCGGACGACCAAAAGGGACGGAGGCTCACGATGAGCTTTGAACGGCCAAGTTTAGGCAGAACCGGACTGGAAGTCAAGCGGCAGGACTGAGCGGCAGGACTGAGCGGCCGGGCCTGAGCGAGGGCCTAATGGCGGGGCTGGACGGGCGTCAGACCCGCCACCCTTCCTCTTCTTCTTCGTCGTCGTCTTCGTCGTCCTCGTCGCCGTCGTCCTCCTCTTCGTCGTCGAGGTCGTCGTCTTCATCGGGGTCGCCCATGTCGGGCGGGTAGGAGCGAAGCGCAAACGTCAATTCGTCCTCCTCGAGATTCATGAGGCCACCGAGGTCAGGCCTCGGGAGCGGCCGGGGCGCCTGCCGCGGCAGCCGCTGCGCCCGGCACGGGGGCGACGGCAGGGGCGGCCGGAGCCGGGTAGGTGGACCAGAAATGGCGGCCGCACTTCGGGCAGACCCAGAACTGGTCGGCCCGCCACGGGGCGCCGGGCGCCGGGTCCTTCATCTCCATCTGCTCGCCGCACCGCTGACACGGAACCTTCACATCGAGAGTGGCCATGCGAGGGATTCTAGCATTGCCGGCTTAGAATGCCTTCGTGGTTCCTGCCGTCATCCTCGCCGCCGGCTTCTCCTCGCGCATGGGACGCGACAAGGCGCTGCTCGAGATTCCCGGCGGGGGCCGGTTCCTGTCTCGGCTGGCCGGCACTTTCCTGGATGCCGGCTGCAGCCAGGTGGTCGCCGTCGTTGGCCCCGGCGCGATGGAACGGGCGGCGGACGCGATGGCCGGCGAGGGCCTCGCCGTGCGGTTCGTCCTCAATCCCGACCCGTCCCGAGGGCAGCTGTCGTCGTTGCAGGCGGCGTTGTCGGTCCTCGCGGCCGATGGGCCTCCCGGCCTGCTGGTGTGCCCGGTCGACCAGCCGCTCGTCAGCGCGGTCACGGTTCGCCGCCTGCTCGACGGATGGGTGCGGACGGGCGCCGCCATCGTGCGTCCCTCGCAAGGGGGGCGGCACGGCCACCCCGTCCTCTTCGACGCGAGGGTGCTCGCGGAACTGTCGGCGACCGACCCTGCGGTTGGCGCTCGATCGATCGTGCGCGCTCACGCGCACGAGTCGTGCGACGTCGAAACCGACGACGCGGGCGCGTTCGAGGACATCGATACGCCGGCGGATTACCTGCGCGTGTTCGGCGTGCCGATCTCAGCGCCCCGGCCGCCGTCGGCCTGAGCCCTGCGGGCGATGGCCCCCGCCGGACGGCGCATGCTTGTCGAGGATGGCCTGGAAGCGGGACGTCGCGCCCTGCCTGGGCCCCTGTCCGGCGCCCTGCCCGCGCGACGGTTTTCGCGGCTGCCCCGGGCTGCCGCCCCGGGCCGAGGGCCTCGGCCCTCTCGCCGCGCGAGCCGCGGCCAGCCGATCTCTCACCGGGATTTCCAGCCGCTCCGTCGTCTTCCTGGTGTAGTCGAAGTTCGGCAGCGTCACCCGGGGCAGCGCCTTCCCGATCGCGCGCTCGATCGCCCGGAGTTCCTGTTCTTCGTCCGGCGACACGAGCGTGAAGGCGTCGCCCGTCGACTCGGCCCGCGCCGTGCGCCCGACCCTGTGGATGTAGGCGTCGGGCTCGGCCGGGACGTCGAAGTTGACGACGTGGCCGAGTTCCTCGACGTCGATCCCGCGCGCGACGATGTCGGTGGCGACGAGCACGCGGTGCTCGCCGCTCTTGAAGCCGGCCAGCGCGGCCGTGCGCTGGCTCTGGCTGCGGTTGCCGTGAATCTTCGCCACCGAGATCCCGTGCTTCGCGATGAAGTCGGCAAGGCGGTTGGCGCGGTGCTTCGTGCGCGTGAACACGATCGCGTCGGCAATGATGCCGCGGGTCAGCAACTCGACCAGCAGCGCGGCTTTGAGCTCCCGGGGCACCGGGTAGACCGCCTGCGTGATGCCGACCGCGGGCGCCGACTTGCGCTCGAGGTTGATGGTGACCGGGTCGCGAAGCATCTCGTGCGCGAGCGTGACGATTTCGCGCGGCATCGTGGCGCTGAAGAAGAGCGTCTGGCGCTTCGACGGGATCTGCTTCAGCACGCGGCGGATGTCGGGCAGGAAGCCCATGTCGAGCATGCGGTCCGCCTCGTCGAGCACGAGGAACTCGAGGGAGGCGAGGCGCGCGTACGGATGGCGCAGGTGATCGAGGAGCCGTCCGGGGGTGGCGATCATGACGTCCACGCCCATCCGGAACGCGTGCTCCTGCGGACCCATGCCCACGCCGCCGAACACGGCCGCGCCGGTCAGCGGCGTATGGACCGCGAGTTCCTCGAAATGCGCGTGGATCTGCGCGGCGAGTTCGCGCGTCGGCGTGAGGACGAGGGCGCGCGTCTGGCGGGTGGGCGCGGCCATCAGCCGGTTGAGGATCGGCAGCAGGAACGCGGCGGTCTTGCCGCTGCCCGTCATGGCGGTGGCCATCAGGTCGCGGCCGGCCAGCGCGGGCGGGATCGCCTGCTCCTGGATCGGGGTCGGGCGCAGGAAGCCGAGTTCCTTGATGCCGCGCATCAGGTCGGCGTGGAGCGGGAGTTTCGAAAAGGCCATGGTCCAGCATACTCGACTCGAGGCCGCCGTCGAAGGCCGACGGTGGTTTGCTGAGCCCGGGGACGACGTCGAATCCACGGCCGGAGGGTCATCGTCTCAGCGGCTCGAGCGCTTCCGCCTGCACGAGCTCCAGCCTGCCGGCGGAGAAGGGAAGGTCGGCCGCGCCGTCGTTGATCTCGAACGTGCGCGTTTCGCCGGGCTGCAGGACGTCCAGGATGTAGCCGTGCCGGTCGAGCACTTGCCGCCCCGCCGAATCCTCGTAACGGGCCTGGTACATCAGGTCACGGTATGCGGCCGCGCTGCTGTTGTGGACCGTGACCTTCCACAGGATCGCCTTGGCCGGGCCAATCGACCACGCCTGCGACGCAATGACCAGGTCCTGGCCCGGGGCGCGCCGCGCTTCGGCGTCGAGGGGGTTGATCGCGTCCATCGCGTAGTGGCGTCGATGGGCGAAGTAGTTCGTGTTGCGCTCCGCGATCGCCGCGGCCAGCACGGCGCGGTTCTTGTACATCGACCGTTGCGGTCCCAGCGTCAGCGCGAGGCCCAGGTGAACGGCGATGTTCGCCGCGAGCACGACGGCCGCCGCCGTCCGCCACGCCGGCCGGTCGACGAAGGACCAGCAGTAGGCGGCAAACAGCATCGCGATCGGTGACAGCACGTAGAAGGAGTGGGCCTGCGGCGGCTCCATCACGAAGCAGTACGCGGCGTAGACGAGGACGGGCGAGGCGGCCACGAGGGCGCGAAGCGCGGGCCAGTCGGCGCGGGCGGGATGCCGGCGCTTGAACCACAACGCGGCCATGACGAGCGGTTGCGCGATCCCGATTGCCCACACCAGCGCGACCAGGGGAGCCAGCCACGGGTTCCGGGTGAGGAACACGACCCTCTTGGGCGTGTCGGTCCCGATGAATCGGAGGACCTCGAGGCTCGCGAACGACAGGAACCGACCCGTCGTCGTCAGCAGCACCGCCGGGCTGGTGAAGTGGACGTGGATGTTGCGGCCCGTGCCGCCGCCGCCGGCGTGCAGCCCGTATGCCACGAGCGTCGGCAACAGCAGCAGGCCTGGGATGGCGAAGCCGCCCGCCATCGCCGCCGCGTCGCGGGCCGAGGTCCGCCAGTTGGCGCGCGCCCGCTCGAGCAGCACGAGCCCCGCGTAGGGCAGCAGCAGCGGCCACGACATGTGGATCTGCATCACCCAGCCGACACCGAAACCCATCATCGCGAGCGACAGGGCGGAGGGCAGGCGGCCGATCGAGAATCGCGGAGACGCCTCGAAGAAGCCGACGAAGAACACGATGGCGCCTGCCAGCATGTACGACGGGTTGATGAGCGACGTGCCGTAGTTGAGCGTCCAGGGGAGGGTCATCAGCCATCCCCAGACCAGCCACCTGGGCAGCGACGGGAGGCGCAGGCAGACGTACCACGCGAGGAGCGCGACGGCCGCCATCGACAGAAGGCCGAGCAGGACGAACGGCGCCTCCGGGTAGGGCGCGACCATCAACGGGACGGACACCAGCAGGCCCTGGAGCGCGCCGGGGATTTGGCTCTGCGTCCAGACGACGTCCGCGCCGAAGAACGGCCAGCGCCCGGCGGCAAAGGCGCGCAGTCCGATCAGGAAGATCTGGGTCTGGTCCTCTGAGAAGATGTCGTAGCAGAGGCCGTACAGCAGTCGAAAGGCGAACAGGCCCACGAGGGCCAGCCCCCACACCGCGGTCCGGGACCTCCACCAGCCGGCCCGCCTTCGTTCTGCCACACCCGTCTCAGTCTTCATCGCATCGATGATGATACCCAATTCGGGGCGGCTTCACGGCCGTCCGGCCGCGACGACGCCATTCGCCAGGTGAAAGGCCTGTCTGATACCATGAGCCGCTCGCCCAGCCTGGCTGACCGCCGCACATGTCCGACACGCTCCGCTCACCGTCGATCGATGCCGCCGCTCGCTCGCGTTTGTCCGCCGGCGGCGACGTGACCCGCTGCGGGTGGCGGTCGTGGCTGACAGGCGCGCTGCTGATCGCCAGCTACCTGGCAACGCGGCTCTTCAACATCCGGGCCTGGGGTTTGCACTACGACGAGGCGACGTATCTCTACTGGGGGCAGGTCATCGGGCTGGACTGGAGCCAGCGGTACATGGGAGCCCGGTGGGGCGGCAAGGAACCGCTCCACGCGTGGCTGCTCGCGGCCGCCGAGCGCGCCATCGCCGATCCGGTGCTGGCCGGTCGGCTGGTCTCCGTCCTGGCGGGCGCCCTGACGCTGGCGGCAGTCCACCTGCTCGCGAAGCGGCTCTTCTCGCCGCGCGTTGCCGGCGTCGCCGTCGCATTCTGTGTCGCCTGCCCATTCACGACGTACTTCGATCGCGTCGCGCTCATCGACGGCCTTCTGGCCGCGGAGGCGATGTGGTGCCTCTACCTGTCGGTCGTGCTGCTCGACCGGCAGACGGGGCCGCGCGTTGCCGCGCTCGCCCTCACGTTCGGCGCCGCCTGCCTCACGAAATCGGTCGGGCACGGATTCGCCCTTCTCCTGCCCGCCACGTGGCTGCTGCGCGAGCGCGACGGGCGGGCGCGGGGCGCCGTGCGCTGGCTGGCTGCCATCGCCATCGCGGTCGCTGCCGGTGAGCTCGTCTACTACGCGGTGTTCGGCTCCACCGACGCAGCCGTCCTGGTTCGCAACTTCCCGCCGTACACCTTCTCTCGCGCGGAGCTGCTCGGAATTCCGCTGCAGGGCTGGAGTCGGAACGTGTCGAACGTCGCCCGCTGGGTCTGGCTTGGCTTGACGCCAGCGCTCGCCGCGGCCGCGCTGCTCTCGCTGCTCGCCAGCCCGTGGCTTGGCCGGCCTGGATGGCTGCTCGCGATCTGGGTGCTGCTGCCGACCGCAGCGTTCGTGCTCCTGGGGAAGGTATTCTACGACCGCTACATTCTGCTCTGCGTGCCGCCGCTGCTCGTCCTGGCCGCCGCCGGCCTCACCAGGGTCTACGACGCCGCGCCCTGGCGCGCGTGGACGGCGGCCGTTTCTCCAGGGCGGCTGGACCCGAATCCGTGGCTTGGCGTCGCCGCGCTGGCGCTGCTCCTGGTTCCGGCCGCACGCGCGAACGTCGCGGCCAGCCGCGCGGATCACGGCTGGTCCACCATCTACGACCTGCGCGACGATCTCGTCGCCCGAGCGCGCCGGCAGCCGATCGTGCTGCTGCTCGACACCTCGCCAGCGCCCGTGGAGGACGGTCTCGCGATGCTGCTGCACGGCCAGCCGGGCATTCGCGTGCTGCGCGTGGAGCCGAGGGAAGGTCGCCTGGGGATCATCGACGCGGTGCGCCGCCAGAGTGTCCGCGCGGCGTCGTTGAACGGCCAGACGATCTACTACGCGCACTCGGGCAAGGCCGGGCCGGGGTCGTGGCTCGACGGCAAGGTGACCCTCGAGCGCGAGTACCCGCCGTTCGCGACGTTGTACGTGCCGAGCCTGGAGAGGGGATTCGAGTAGGCGCCCTGCGGTGAGGCGGGCGTCAGCTCTTCGACCCGGCGCGCCGCTGCGTATATGCCTGCGTCATCCGGCGGTTGACCGCCTTGCGCGCGGCCGCCGACGACACGGTCTTCGGCGCCGAGAGACCGGCGCTTTCGGCCAGGCGGCCATCGCGCCTCACGATGAACGACACCGGCAGTTCGTCGGGGTCGAACGAGTCGTGAAGGTCTGGAAAGAGCTCGAGCAGCAGCCTCACCTCGTCGGCGAGCTCGCGCAGCCTGAGTGCCGCGCCGCGCTTGGCGAGATCGAGGATGTGCGCCGTGTGTTCAGCCATGGACCACCTCGCTGTCCTTGACGTCGTTCCGCCGGGCGTCCGGGTGCCGGAGGAATCGCACACCTGAATTGTACATACCGGCGGCCGGCTTCGGCGCGATGCCGAACGGCACGGGGTGGACGCAGGCCACCGGGTAGGCCGGGTCGTCTGTGCGGAGTCCGGGGGAATCGGGCCTTGAAATCGGCGTCTCACGCCGGGGCCTGACGCGCTCACCGCGGGTACAACTGCACGATTGCCGCGCCGACCGGATCGTCGCTGACCACGGTGAGCCGCGTGGCGGCTTCGAACCAGAAGGCATCGCCGGCCCGAACCCCCATTCGCCGGCGCACGCCCCGGTTCGACACGTCGACCACGCCGTCCGAGAGGAAGATCGTCACCGACGGCAGGCGCCCCGCGCCCACACCGTAATCCAGCGACCGGAGCGTGGCGAGGACCAGGCGGTAGCGCTCGTGCTCCTCTACGATGGCACCCCGCGGCGGGTCGGTGCCCGGCTCACCAAGCCCGGACACGGCCGGGGGCAGCGCCAGCACTTCGATGCGGACTCCCCGCGGCACGACGCCCGTCCGCCAGGAAGCGCCCACCTGCGGCGGCGCGTCGAGCAGCCGCGTGTCCACGACGCCCGGCGCGGATGCCACGCGGACGTAGAGCACCACCGGCCGCGACTCGGCGACCCGGCGTTCGGCGGCGGGGTACTCGAGCACCGCGTAGTGGACACGGACGTACGGGTTTTCCCACGCCGGAACTTCGCGGACGGCCTTGGCGGCCGCCATCAGGTCGGCGGGTTGTTGCGCCGAGGACGCCCCGCTCCAGCGCCCCGGGAACGCGGCGGTCACGAGCAGGAACACGAGCGCCGCGACCAGGACGTTCATGGGTTCCTTGCCTTCCGAAACGGTCAATCCGGCTCGGCGTCATCTTCCGCAGACAGCCGGCTCAACAACTCCGCGGCGAAATCCTCGTCCACCCGCAGAGGCACGCCCTCCACCCTCGTGGCGTTGAGAGCGATGCTGTCGCGGAGGGAAGCGACGGCCTCGCGATATGCGGACATCGGATACGCGAATGCCTCCGTGGCCCCGTCGTGAACCAGGACGAGTTCGAGCGTCTCGCCGCCCCCCGGCGGGGTATGGACCCCGCCGAAGAACAGGCGGCCGTCCAGTTCCTGGTCGCCTTCGGACTGCGCCCTGATCGCGGCCTTGAACAACTCCAACTCCCGGTCGTCGCACTCCGAGTCGAAGATCAGCACCTTCTCGATCAGTTCATTGAGCGTCCTGACGATTCGAAGACGGTAGCCGGGCGCCAAGCCAGTCTGCGCCGGCCAGGCGGGGTCCCCCGGTCCAGGCCAAAGCCAGATCATCAGCTGTCTCTCCGGGTCGTGGTAGAGCAGTGGATGAAGAAGGTCCACCACGTGACCACACCGGCGGCATGCGCTGCGCATCAGGCGACCTTCCAGCAGCTCCCGCTTCTGCTCCTGGTCCAGCGAGACATTCAGACTCTGCCACACCATGAACGACTGGCTGTGACCGCAGGAGGGACAGGTCACGTCGGCAGGTTCCGCAAGACTCATACTTGGGCGTCCTCTCGGTGATGACGGGGCCGGAGTTCCGTCGAAGGTCGTCGGCGCTCGCCCTCGAGAGCGAGGTTGCCGGACCCCAGCCGTCGAGCGCATTATGCCTTGTGCCGGCCGATGCCGGGAGTGTCGGTCGAGATCGGCCTGGCGTTCGAGAAGGCCCGCGCTCGCCGCTCCACTGCGGGCAGAGAGTGCCTGAACCCGTATGACCTCATCGCACCACACCTCAGTGTCGCCGTCTGCCGGCATCTTGACCGGGTCCCTGACGGACTTTCGTCAGACCCTCCGGCTCCTGTGGAAGTCCAAGCGGATCACTGCGACTGCGCTCGTCACGCTGGCGCTGTGCATCGGCGCGACGACGGCAATCTTTTCGTCGGTCTATTCGCTGATGTTGAAGCCGCTGCCGTATCGGGAGCCGGAGCGGATTGTGGAGTTGTACTCGTCGGCGGTGAAGGCCGGCCTGGACCGCATGCCGGCCAACGTCCCGTTCTATCTCGACTACTCGCAGAACGCGACCTCCTACGAGAGCCTCGGGCTGTGGACGTTCTTCTACGGCCTGGTCGGAGAGAAGGGCTCTGTCGTCCGTACCCCCGGCGTACGGATGACGGCCGAGATCTTCACCATCCTGCGGATCGGACCCGTGCTCGGCACATTCTTCACGAAGGAGCAGAACAAACCGGGCGCCGACAAGGTCATCGTGCTCACGCGGTCCTACTGGCAGACGCAGTACCAGGGAAGTCCGGAGATCCTCGGCAAGGAGGTGCGCATCGACGATGAAGCGTACAAGGTGATCGGCGTCGCGCCGCGGGAGTTGGAAGCGTTCGATGCGCGAATGAAGTTCGTCGTCCCGTTGAGCTGGCCTCCGGCCGCGGAGAATCCCCAGGGCCGGTACGGCGTGGGCATCCAGTTGTTCGGCCGCCTCAAACCCGGCGTCACGGCAGGCCAGGCGGACGCCGAGGCCAAGGTCCTGGAGAAGCGTTACGTCGATGCGGGGCCACCGCCCCTGAAGGCTTTCGTGGAGCGTTCCGGCATGACGATGAACGTCGGTGGGGTGCAGGAGCAGCGCGTCCAGCCGGTGCGGCCGATATTGCTGATGCTGCAGGGCGGCGTCGCGTTCGTGCTGCTCATCGGCTGCGTCAACGTGGCGAACCTCCTGCTCGTGCGTTCCAATGCCCGCCAGTCCGAGCTGGCCATTCGGTCCGCGCTCGGGGCCGCGCGGACGACCATTGCCCGCCAGTTCCTCATGGAAAGCCTGCTGTTGACGTGTCTCGGCGCTCTGTTGGGGCTGGGAGTGGCCTGGGGAACGCTGCGGGTGACGAACTACTACCTCGCGAGGATGCTGCCCGAGTCTCTGCCGGCGTCGCTCGACTGGCGCGTCATCGGATTCGCCCTCGTGCTCACGGCCGCGGTCGGCCTGCTCATCGGCCTGATCCCGGTGTTTCACATCCTGCGCTTGAACCTGGCGGCGGTGATCCAGAGCGGCTCGCGGGGCGCGTCGTCGAGCCGCGGCGTGCGCGCGCTGAGCAGCGTCCTCGTAGTGGCCCAGGTGGCGGTGGCGTTGGTGCTGCTGACCGGCGCCGGCCTGCTCCTCCACAGCTTCGCCGAGGCCTTGAAAGTGGAGACGGGACTCGAGCCGACGAAGGTGGTCACCGCGCGCATCGCGCTGACGCGGGAACATCGCGCCAGCGACGCCGCCGCCAACGCGATTCGCGATCGTTTGCTCCAGGCGATGAAGGAGATTCCGGGCGTGACCTCGGTGGCGCTGTCCTTTTCCACGCCGTTCCAGGGGGGACTGCCGATCAACGCGTTCACCCTCGAGAACGACACGTTGCCGCCGGGTTCGCCGCAGCCGGGCGCCTTCCGGGTGATCGTGACGCCAGGGTACGCCGAAACGCTCGGGCTGAAGTTGGCGGAAGGCCGCTTCTACGAAGAAGCGGATCTGGCTTCCGGCCGGCGCCTGTTCGTCGTCGACCAAAGCTTCGCGCGGAAGTTCTTCCCGAAGGGCTCTGCCGTCGGTGGAAGGTTCACCTTCGGCGGCCGGCCGGCAAAGCCTGAGGACTGGCCCGTGATCGTCGGCGTCGTCAAAGACGTGCCGCACAATGGGGTCGAGGAGAGAAGCGGCAACCCTTTCATCTATCAACTCCTGCAGGGAGGACGGCCGGACGGATTGACGCTGTTCCTGCGGACGAACCGGCCGATGGGCGACGCGGTGTCGGCCTTGCGCAACGCCGTGCGCGCCATCGATCCCGCGAGTCCGCTCTTCGACGTCGGCGTCCTGCAGGACGCGGTGGATTCGTCCTTCGACAACCGTCGGGCCGTGATGCTGTTGCTTGCCGCGTTTGCCGGCCTGGCCGTGTTCCTGTCAGCCCTCGGCATCTACGGCGTGCTGGCCTACGACGTGTCGCAGCGGACGCGTGAGATCGGCGTGCGCAGCGCCATCGGCGCGTCGCGGGGGCAGATTGCCGGTCTGATCCTGCGACAGGGGTTCTGGAGAGGGGGCATCGGGGTGGTGCTGGGTCTGATTGGCGCCGCGGCCCTCAGCCGCGTGATGACGACCCTGCTCTTCAACGTCCGGCCGACAGATCCCACAGTGTATGCCGCGGTGTCGTTCGTGCTGATGGCCGTGGCGCTGCTCGCGAGTTACCTGCCGGCCCGCCGCGCGTCCCGGATCGATCCTCTGATTGCCTTGCGTGACGAGTGAGGCTTCACCGGTGCGTCGGCGCTCCTGCCTCCGGGCTCGGTGCAGGTTTCGGTTGTATGCTTGTCGCACTCCCAATGACGATCCGACGACCGCGGCGCGGTCGTCGCGGAAGGCGAGGTGAACCAACCATGAAGTGGGCCATCGCATTGACAGCCTGCCTTTGCCTGGCAGGGAGCCAAGAGGCCAAGCGGCCGCGCATCACGGAGGTGGCGCACATCGGTTTCCTGGCGCACGACGTCAACCAGTCGCGTGCGTTCTACACTGGCCTGCTCGGCTGGCAGGAGCCCTACTCGCTGAAGAACCCGGACGTCGCGTTCTTCAAAATCAACGACCGCCAATACGTCGAGGTGGTGTCGGAAGACAAGCCCGGCACGGACCGCCTCACCCATATCGCCCTCGAGACCGATGACGCAGCCGGCCTGCGGCACTACCTGGCGTCGCGGGGCGTGAAGGTGCCCGACCGCGTCACGAAGGACCGCATCGGGAACACCAGCTTCACCGTGACCGATCCGGACGAACACACCGTGGAGTTCGTGCAGTACGAGCCGGATGGCTGGAGCGTGCGCGAGAAGGGCAGGTTCATGGACGACCGCCGCGCCAGCACCCACATGTCTCACGTCGGCATCATCGTCGATGCGCTCGAACCCGCCATGAAGTTCTACCGCGACATCCTCGGCTGCCAGGAGATCTGGCGCGGCAGCTCGGACCAGAAGACCCTGAGCTGGGTGAACATGAAGGTGCCGGACGGAGACAACTGGGTGGAGTTCATGCTTTACGACCAGTTCCCCAACCTGCGACAGCTGGGCGTCCTGCATCACATCGGGATGGAGGAGACCGACGTGGCGAAATCGGCCGCCATCTTCGAGGCGTCGCCCGCGCGCACGAGCTACACGCGGCCGGTCGAGCTGCGCGGAACCCCGCCCCGCCAGTTCCAGATCTACGATCCAGACAGCAGCCGGACCGAGATCATGGCGCCGGCCACTCCGGGGAGGGCCTCATCCACTGCGCCGCCGATCCGGTAGACCCGGCCGCGCGCGGCGATTCTCGTTCACGGCCCGCGGAACAGCCACAGGTTCGTCTGATGGATGTTGGCGCCGTGGGGTCGTCGCGCACCTGATGGGCGTCCGGGCGGGGGCTGCGCGTCGCCCGATGCGCTGGCGCGCGCGAACACGGAGAGGCCCTACCGCGCGGCCTCGTCCCGCAGCGCGGCCGCATCCGAGAGGCCGTCGGCAATGGCGGGGAGGATGCCTCTGTCGGCGTAGATGGGCGCGACGAGCCGCCGCAGCCGCGGCAGTTGCCGTGCGAACGCGAGGGCCCCGAAGATGCACACCACGCCTCCCGCCAGGAGCGTGCGCGCCACGCCGATGCGCGCGGCGAGCAGGCCGGCCAGCAGGCTGCCGAACGGCGCGGTCCCCATGAACGCCATCGTGTAGAAGGCCATCACGCGTCCGCGCATGTCCTCGCGCACGATCGTCTGGATGATCGTGTTGCTCGACGCCATCTGCACCATGAAGCCGCTGCCGGTGACGACCATCAGGGCGAGCGAGAGCGGCAGGCTCCGGGAGAACGAGAACGCGGCGAGGCCGCCGCCGAACACCGCGGCCGCGATCGGGATCAGGCGCCCCAGGCCGAGCACCGAGCGGCGCGACGCGAGGTGCAGCGCGCCTGCGAGCGCGCCCACGCCGGTCGCGGCCATCAGGAAGCCGAGCGTGTACGAGCCGCCGTGCAGGACTTCCCCGGCCATCATCGGCATCAGCACCGTGTAGGGCATTCCCGCGAGGCTGACGAGCGCCAGCAGGAGCAGCACGGCCCGGATCGGCGGAAAGCCGAACGCGTATCGGATGCCGTCGCGCAGGTCGTCGAGCACGCGGCGTCCGGTGGCGACCCTCGTGCGCGGCGCCAGCCGCATGGCGAGCAGCGACGCAATCACGGCCACGTACGAGCAGCCGTCCACCGCGAAGCACCAGCCCTCGCCTGCCACGGCGATGAGCACCCCGGCCACGGAGGGGCCGACCAGGCGCGCGGCGTTGACCATCGACGAGTTGAGGGCGATGGCATTCGCCAGATCCGCCCGATCCTCCACCATCTCGACGACGAATGCCTGCCGCGCCGGCGTATCGAAGGCGTTGATGACGCCCTGGAGCACGCCCAGCAGTGCCACGTGAGTCACGGTGATGACGCCCGACAGCGCGAGGCCCGCCAGCGCGAACGACTGCAGCATCGAAAGGACCTGCGTCGCGACCAGCACCCGGTAGCGGTCCAGCCGGTCGGCCCAGACGCCGGCGAACGGGGCAAGCAGGAAGGTGGGCACCTGGCCGGCAAACGACACGATGCCGAGCGTCGCCGCCGACCCGGTCAACCGGTACACCAGCCAGCCGGTGGCCACCCGGGTGATCCAGGTGCCGATGAGCGACGTGCCTTGCCCGCCGAAGAACAGCCGGTAGTTGCGGTGCGAGAGCGCGCGCACCATGAACCGCCATCGCCCCGTGCTTCCACCCGGCGTCAGCCGTCCGAACATCCTTCCATTGTGCCGGATCGCAGGCGCGGCGGCAGCGAGGCCCGGTATCTTTCTCTACGGCTACTCCCTATGCCCTGCTTCGACGATGCCAAATTGCATCAAATGATGAAAGCCATGCTTGAACAGTGCCCGTTCCCACTCTTCGCATCCCAACGGCCCGAAGAGCGGGTGGTCGTGGACCGCCTCCGGATGCTTCTGGTTCAGGTCGAAGAACCTGTCCACCGCCTTCTGCAAAGCAGCTCTCGCCTCTTCCAGAGTGGCGAACCTGAGCGGCCGCGCTCCTTCGCGAAGCAACGGATTCTCGAACTCCCGTGGTGTTGGCCTGTCGTCGTGAAGGAAGGCTCGCATCCTCTCGGCCACTGGCGGCGGCACGTCGCGATGTTCGCTCGTGTCACCGTTGGCGAAGTCAAAGGTCCAGAGGAGATGCTCGATCATCTGCTGCGGCGTAAACGCCCCCCAGAGCGGCCGGGCCTTTTCGCTGAGAACCTCGACGCCCTCCATCATCCCGCGCTGAAGAAAGCCCCGGCGGACGGTCGCGTCGTTCACGTCAAAAGGAACGGTCATGGAAGGCCTCGGGCCTGATCAATCGAGCGTGAATTGGTCGCGCCAGTTCTCCCGGTCGTCGAAGTGCGGCTGTTCCGTCTTCAACAGGACGCAGTCCTCGAGGGCGAGCGCATCCATCTCGGTTCGCATGAAGCACCGGTAGGAGTCCTCCGGGGTGCAGACGATCGGCTCCCCGCGCACGTTGAACGACGTGTTCACGATCACCGCGCACCCCGTGCGGCAGCGGAACGCCTCGATGATGTCCCAGTAGAGGGGGTTGGTGTCGCGCCGGACCGTCTGGATCCGGGCGGAGTAGTCGACGTGCGTGACCGCCGGGATGCCTGACCGCGGCACGTTCAGCTTGTCGATGCCCCACAGCCGTTCTTCCTCCGCCGTCATCGGCCTGCGCTTGTCCCGCTGGACGCCGGCGACGATCAGCATGTACGGGGAATCGCGGTCGAGTTCGAACCACTCGTGCGCGTGCTCGCACAGCACGCTCGGCGCAAACGGCCGGAAGCTCTCGCGGTACTTGATCTTGAGGTTCATCACCGACTGCATCCTGGGCGACCTGGCGTCGCCCAGGATGCTTCGCCCGCCGAGCGCGCGCGGACCGAACTCCATGCGGCCCTGGTGAAGCCCCACGACCTTTTCGGACGCGAGCAGGTCGGCGACCACGGCCGGCAGTTCCTTGCGGTCCACGCGGCGGTAGGGTCGGCCGCGCTCTTTCAGCGCCTGCTCGATGTCGGACGAGGAGAACGCCGGCCCGAGATACGCGCCCTTCATCCCGTCCCGGTATGGCGGCAGTCCTCCCGCCGGGTGGGATGCGCGCCACGCCTTGTTCGGAACCCAGGCTCCGGCCGCTTCCGCGGATTGCCGCGGCTTCCCGAGGTAGCGGTGCCAGAGCGCGAGAGCGATCCCGACGGCGCCGCCCGCGTCGCCTGCCGCGGGCTGGATCCAGACTTCTTCGAACGGCCCCTCGCGCAGCAACCGCCCGTTCGCCACGCAGTTCAGCGCGACGCCGCCAGCCATCGCCAGGTTCTTCATGCCCGTTTCCGCATGGACGAACCGCGCCAGCTTGAGCATCGCCTCTTCGGTGAAGTCCTGCACCGAGCGAGCGAGGTCCATCTCGCGCTGCGTCAGGTGCGATTCCTGCTCGCGCGGCCCGCCGCCGACCGCCTCGTCGAAGCGGCCGCCGGTCATCGTCAGGCCTTCGCAGTAGTTGAAGAACGCCTGGTCCATGTGGATGGAGCCGTCGTCGCAGATGCGGGCGATGCGGCCGCGAAGCAGGTCGAGATATCGCGGTTCCCCGTAGGGCGCCAGGCCCATCACCTTGTATTCGCCGGAGTTCACCTTGAACCCCGTGAAGTAGGTGAGGGCGCTGTAGAGCAGGCCCAGCGAATCGGGGAAGCGCAGCTGCTTGAGCAGCTTCAGGTCGTTGCCGCGGCCGAGGCCGAGCGAGGCGGTTGCCCACTCGCCGACGCCGTCCACCGTGACGATTGCCGCTTCTTCGAAGGGCGAGGGGTAGAACGCGGAGGCGGCGTGCGATTCGTGGTGGTCGCCGTACATCACCTTCCACGGGAACGACTTCGCCAGCTTCTTCGCCGCCTTCTCGTCCCCGGGCTCCTGGAGGTCGGCCAGCTCCCGGCGGATGGTGTCGCCCATCCACAGCTTTTCCTTGATCCACAGCGGCACGGCCTGGATGAACGAGGACCAACCCCGCGGCGCGTAATCCAGGTAGGTGTCGAGAAGCCGGTCGAACTTCGTCAGCGGCTTCTCGTAGAAGCCGACCAGTGCCAGGTCCGAGGGCGTCAGTCCGGCCTGGGACAGGCAGTAACGGACGGCGTGGACGGGGAAGCCCGGGTCGTGCTTCTTCCGCGTGAAGCGCTCCTCCTGCGCCGCCGCCACGATGTCGCCGTCCACGACCAGGCAGGCCGCGGAGTCGTGGTAGAAGGCCGAAATCCCGAGAATCGCCGTCATGTCGCTTCCTGTCCCCGCGCGCCTGGCAGCCGTGGCGCACGTTTGCGCCGGCAGTCGGCCGGCGCGCACGCCGCCCGGCTGCGTCGCTTCTTGTTCGAACATCCTCCGGGAATCCCGGCGAGTTAGAACAGAGTGTAGATGAACGGAGCGATCGGCGTCGCCTGGGCGAGCACCAGGATCAGCCCGGCCAGGACCAGGAAGATGACGATCGGCGCAATCCAGTACTTCTTGTTGTAGCGAAGGAACTCCCAGAACTCCACGAGCACTTGCAGTTTGCCCACGCTCACGCTTCCTTTCGGCTCCCGGCTCCCGGCTCCGGGCGTCAGAACATCTTCTCGTAGTGCTTCGAGTCGGCCTGGCGGTCGGAGTACCGGCTGCCAGAAACTCCGCCGGGAGCGCGACGCCCTGCGATTCAGCGGGTCCCACCCACGCATCCGCCGCCATGCACCGAGCGGCGCGAACACCAGGAAGAAGAGCAACCCCAGGATGACCCGGGTGGACACCCAGGACAGTGCTTCCGCCAGGGCCATCCATGCCCGGTTGGGATGTACCAGTGCGCGCGGGTAGCCGACGCCGAATACCACCAGCAGCGCGCCGACGAACGCCGGCGCGGCGGTGGCCACGGGCCCGTGGCCGCGCCAGAACAGCCACCCGGCCATCGCCAGCAGTACGGAGCCGACCGTGATGCCGAACTGCTTCTCCTGGTGCCAGGATCTCTTTGCCACCGTCGACTACCCCCCCTTTTCGCCTTGTTGGCCCCGTCCTCCGCCTGCCGGCTGCCCCTCCGCCTTCGGCCCGCCGGATGGAGCCTCTACCGCCCGAACGTCGATCGTACCGCATCCGCGAGCGCGTCGGCGACCAGGCCCTGTCGGACCCGGTTCGGGTGACACCCGTCCGGCGCCACCGCGGCCAGCAGCAGTCGCTGGAAGATCGTGGCGCGTCGCGGGTCTTCGGTCTTCATCTGACAGGTCTTGGGTGGACGCTTGGGGCCAGAGCGAACATTCTATTGTATGCGCGCCCTGTCGGGCACGTTGGCAGTACGTCCCGAGGCGCTGCCAGCCGCCGCCCGCCCTGCCCGGGGCCGAGGCAACCCGGCGCGAAGGAGGTCGGCCGTGAGGCGGGCCGCGAGCTGTTGGCCCCGCTCGTTCCAGTGTTCGTCGAACGGATGATAGAGACCGGCCGCTCCGTTCTGCCGGAACGAATCGAACAGGTTGAGGCAGGTGACGCCGCGGTGTCGTGCGATCGCCTCCAAGGCGTCGGTGAGGCCGGCGGATCGGTAGCCGGCATACCGCCTGCGAGCTTCGACCTGGCCGCCGACTCCGGTCACGTCCCACCGCTCGGGAATGATCAGGAACAGGAGGCGGACGCCCGCCCGGCTGGTCGTCTCCTGGATCCGCTCCACCACGCGGTCCATCAGGCGCACGCGATAGCTCGCCGACGGCGAGGCAGGCTCGAGGCTGACGTCGGCATCGTACTCGTCGGCCAGCAGGTTCCTGACGACGTTGTCACCGCGAACGACGAACTCCTCGTACTCCGCCTGTCGATGTGCGAGTCGGGCGGCCGTGGGGTCGATCGCCTGGCTCGGCGGCTTCTCGCGAGCGGGCCGGCGGCGTGCCCAGCGTTCGTACACGCTCTGGACGGCCCGCACGATCTGGATCGAGGACATCTCGAATGGCGCGCGAAACTCCCGCCGGAGGGCGGCGTCGATCACGGGCACGTTGGCGGCCAGCCGGCCGTCGGCGTCCAATCGATACAGCTTGTTTCGCAGCAGGTCCCCGAAGTCGTTTCCGGCGTATGCCGCGACGATGACCAGGTCCGGCCGAACCGTCTCGAGGTCGTCTTCGATTCGCAGGCTCTCTTGATCGACTCCGTAGCCGGTGACGCCTGCGTTCAGGACCTGCGCCCGCCCGCCCAACAGCCGCTCGAGTTGAGCGACGTAGGTGTCCGGCTCCCGCGTGTACTCGGCCGCGATGAACGAGTCCCCGTACACGACGATCCGCTCGGAGGCGTGGGGCAGGGTCGATTCGTCGCCCCGCCGGCCGGACTGGTTGATCCGCACCAGGACTTTCGGGCCGACCTCGCCCGCCGCGCTTGCGAGCTTGCGCGAGCCGGGAATATGGCGAAACAGGTACCGGTCGTCCAGCATGTAGATCATGCCTCGGACCGGGAAGAACTCGCGGAGGACCAATTCAGTGGCGCCGAGCACGAGGCCCAGCGACGCCAGGACGAGGGCGAGGCGTTGAGGCCACGAAGACCGTCGGGGCAGGCGCTGGTTCATCTGGGAGCAGCATTCTATTATAGTGGCCCCGGCACCGGCCGTGAAGGCTCGCACGCTCGTCTGCCTGGCGCGTCTGAAGGGCGCGAGTCTCCTACTCTGGTGCGTCGGGCCCCTGCGGCAGCCGCCGGCGTTCCGACGTGGCGGCCGCCAGCAGCGGCACGCCGGCATCGGCGCCCTTCCATGCTTCCAGGAAGTCGTCGTAGCTCTTGCGCGCTGCCGTGACGTCGCCGGCCATGGCCTGCGCGCGCGCCAGTTGCAGGAGCGCCAGTGCGGACAGCGGCGAGTTCCTGACGACGCCGCGATGGGAAAGGATCTTGCGGAATTCGGCGGTGGCCTCGACGCCCCGCCTGTCTTCGACGTACGCGAGCCCGCGCAGGTACACGGGGATCATCACGCAGTCACCCTGATCGCCAAGCTCGTACGGGAGAGCCTGCCGGAGCTCGTCGATCGCGCGCGGCGCGTCACCCCTCTGCAGGGCCACGGCGCCCCGGATCGCGGGCCGCCAGTAGTTCTGGATGATGGTGTCCGCAGGGTAGCGCCTGCCCAGTTCATCGGCGAGCGCCTCCGCCCGAGAGCCCTCTCCCGCCCGCGCGAACGTCACGGCCGCGACGATGATCTCGTCGCGTCCGCTCATTTCCTTCAGCGCCCGCTCCGCCTCCTGACGCGCCCGGCCAGGCTCCCCCATTTCGGCATCGCGCTCGGCCTCGACCGCCAGCACTTGGGCCGCCTGCTCGGCGTCACCGGCGGACGTCGCGACCAGCCGGGCCCTCTGCGCAAGGTTCCTGGCCAGTTCCAGCTTCCCTGCGGATGCGGCGGTCTGGGACTCGGACCAGAGCAGGTCCACCGACGAGTCGGCATGCCGCCGCCCCCACTCGACCTCCTGTTCCATCGCCCGCTCGTCGCCCTCGAGGAACGCTACCTGGTAACGCTGCAGGTGCAGGTAGCTCCCGTCGAGGTGCCTCGCGACCGCGCGCTCGCAGGTCGCCTTCGCGTCGGCCAGGCGGTCGAGCCCGATGTCGGCATCGGCCAGGTTCGCGTAGCCCGTTCCTGAGTCGGGCGCGAGCCGAACGGCCTCCCGCGCCGCCTCCGCCGCCTTGTCATAGAGCCCCAGCGGCACGGCGACGAGCGGCAGGTTCGCATAGGGGATGTAGTCGTCCGGGAACGCGGCCGCCCACTGCCGGTAAGAGTCGAGCGCCTTCGGCAGTTCCCCGGTCGCGAGCCCGTAGTAGGCGGTCTCGATATAGAAGCGTTCGCGTTCGCTCACGCGGTTGCGCAGCTCGAACGCCTTGGTGAACTCGTCGGCCGCGGCGCTGTAATCGCCCAAGTTGAACCGCGCCATCCCCAGGGCGGCATGGGCGCGCGCGAAATTCGGGTCCAGCTCGACCGCTCTCTCGTGGAGCGGGACCGAGGCCGCGTCCCCCTTCTGCCATTGAAGGCGGCGTCCCTCGGTGAACGCCTTGAGCGCCTCGAGCGACGAGGTCGTGGCCTGGTCGAGCGGCCTGCCGGCACGGCGTTCGGACGGGAGCGAATCACCGAGCCGTTCGCGTAGTGCGTCGCCAGCCGAGCCCAGCCGCTTCAGCACCAGGTCGCGGCTCTCGGCCTCGGATTCGGCGCTGGCGAGCGTGTCGCCCGTCACGCAATCGGTGGCCCGCAGGCCGATCAGGTAGTGGCTGCCAACGCGGCTGATCGATCCGCTCAGCAGCGCCTTCCCGCTGGTGCGCTGGCACACCTCGCGCGCCGTCTCGTCGTCGAGGCGGGCGTCCGCAGTCCGCCCCATCAGCTTCAACGTGGAGCGGACCCTCGGGTCCGACAGCACGTTCAGGAAGCGTGACTGCTCGAGTTGGATCGCCAGCGCCTGCTTCAGGGTGCCGTCGAAGACGGCGTCCCCTGTGGTGTTCCCGAAGTCCGCGAGCACCACGGTGAAACGGCCGGCGGGCCCAACGGTGCGATGGCGCCAGAACCAGTAGCCGCCCGCCGCGAGCGCGACGAGCAGGATCGCGACGATGGCAGCAGCCGGCCGGTGCCGGCTCGGCCCGGGGCTGTCGTCCCGGCCGACAACGGGACGAGGGCTCGCGGCGCCGCGAGCCGCCCTGCGCCGGGCCGCCTGCTCCTCGGCTGCCTGTTCGGGGTCCTCTTCGCCGCCGAGTTCCGCCGGGCGTCGCGCCTCGGTGGTTCGCTTCAGTTGCTCCAGATCGGCGCGGAGAGCGGCCGCGTCCTGGTACCTCAGGGCGGGGTCTTCCTCCAGGCATCTCCCGACGATGGCATCCAGCGCCGGCGGCAGCGCGTCGTTCAATTGCCGCGGCGCCGGCGGGGCTCCGCGGAATCTGGCGTCGAGCGACTCCCCGGCGCTGCCGCGGAACGGCAACCGGCCCGTGGACATCTCGTAGAGCACGATGCCGAGCGAGAACAGGTCCGACCGGGCGTCGAGCGGCCGGCCGCGCGTCTGCTCGGGCGACATGTACGCCACCGTCCCAAGCAGGTTGCCCGGACGTGTCAGCTGTTCGGCGCCCTCGAATGGAGCGACGGTGGCCTCCTCCGGCAGCGCGGCGTGCTGCCGCAGCAGCTTCGCCACCCCGAAATCCAGGATCTTGGCGTGCCCGCGCCTGGTGACGAAGATGTTCGCCGGCTTGATGTCCCGGTGGATTACGCCCAGGCTGTGGGCCGCGTCCAGGCCGTCCGCCAGGTCGATCGCCAGGTGGACGACCTGCGCCGCCGGCATCGGCCGGCGGTCGATCAGGTGTTCCAGCGTGGTTCCCTCGAGGTACTCCATCGCGATGAACGGCCGTCCAAGGTCGCGCCCGATCTCGTAGATCGTGCAGATGTTGGGATGGTTGAGCGACGACGCCGCGCGCGCCTCGATGTGGAACCGCTCGATGGCCGGTTCGTTCTGCAGGAGTTGGTCGGGCAGGAACTTGAGGGCAACGAAGCGGCCGAGGTCCAGGTCCTCCGCCTTGTAGACGATACCCATCCCGCCGCTGCCGAGCGCGGAGACGACGCGATAGTGCGAGACAGTTGTGCCGATCATCCTCCCTCGATGCGCGGCGGCCGCCGCGCCAGGCCTGGCATCGCGTCGGAATGAGTGAGAAGGTCCCAGTTCGAAGCTACCGCCTGGGTTTTCGAACTGTCAAGCGTGACGCGGGAGAGGTCCCCGACCCACCGGTTCGCCAGGCCGTCTGACCCGTCAGTCCCCGACCGCCGCGCCGTTCCCACAAGCGCGTCACGCTTCGGCTGTCGCGCGGAGACGTTCAGCCGGTACTGGCTGCCGGTGCTCGTCTGGGCAGCGGTCATCGTGTTCGGGTCAGGTGGCTCGCTGTGCGTGGACCCTATGCGGACCCTATTTGTGGGGAATTTGGTGGACCTGACCGGGATCGAACCGGTGACCTCCTGAATGCCATTCAGGCGCGCTCCCAGCTGCGCTACAGGCCCACCCGGGGTGGATGCCAACCGGCGCCGCTTCGTCGGAACGGCATCGGTCGGAACTACTCATACTAGCCCAGCGCGGGCCCCGGCGTCAAAACGCCGTCCACGCTCAGGATGCCGGGGTGCAGGGCTGCCGTCGCCCCCGGCCGCGCTGCCTCAACGCCGACCTCAGTACTCCGTGAACATGCGCTGGATTGTCGCCGCGTCCCGCGTCCGGGTGAGCGCCAGCATCAGCAGGACGCGGGCCTTGAGGGGCGTGAGGTCCTCGCCGGCAATGGTGAACGCACCGCGGCCGGGCCGGGCGGCCGCGGGGGCTCCGCCCGGTTGGCTCCCGGCGGCCGCTGCGCCAGCCGCCGGCGAAGACGGCGCCGTCCGCGCGGCGATTCGCCCGCTGCCGGTCCTGGTCGTCATCACCACGAACACGCCCTTGGACGCCGCGTACTGGAGGCCTTCCGACTGGCCGGGCGTCGTCGCGCCCGCGCCGGCCGTCGCGACGACGATGCCCTTCGCGCCCGCGTCCACGACCGCCTTGATGATGTCGCCGGTCGCACCCTGGTAGACGAGGACGATGTCGACACGGGGCAGCGCCGTGACGCCGGCCAGATCGAACTCGCTGCCCGCGGTATGGCGCTTCACGACGTCGCGGTAGTAGACGACCCGGTCGGAGTCGACGACGCCGAGGATGCCGTAGCCGCGCGATTGGAACGTCTGCAGGCGGAGCGCGTCGGTCTTCGTCACCTCTCGCGCCGCGTTGATCTCGTCGTTCAGCACCACCAGCACGCCCTTGTTGCGCGAGGCCGGATCGGCGGCGACGCGGAACCCTTCCAGCAGGTTCGCCGCGCCCTCGTAGCCGAGCGTGCTCGGGTTCCGCATGGAGCCCACCACCACGACGGGCCGCGCGTCCCTGACGGTGAGATCGAGAAAGTACGCGAGCTCCTCGAGCGTATCGGTGCCGCTGGTGACCACGATGCCGGCGAGGTCCGGGTCGTTCGCGAAGAGTTCATTGAGCCGCCTCGCCAACTGGAGCCACTGGTCGAGCGAGATCTCGCTGCTGGACGTGTTGGCGAACTGCTCCGCCTCGCCGCGCGCGTAGCGGCTCAGCGTGGGCATCGACTGGAGCAGTGCCTCGGCACTGAGCCGGCCGCCCGCCCGGTTCGAGATCGTGCCGCCGGTGGCCACCAGGCGAACGCGAGGAAGCTCGGCGGCCGCCGCGGCCGACGCAAGAGTGACGAACGCCACGAAAACATGCAGCAGGACGCGATGGGATGGATGGGTCATGAGCCTAACGGTCCCGCAGAGGCGGGTCAGGCCGTCGTGCTGGCGGCGCGGTGGGCGCGAGCGACCCAGTCGAGCAGGAGGCGCGCCGCCTGGTCGGCGGTCTCGCCGTAGAAGGGCATCAGCGCCGTCGGCGTGCCTGGGACCCGTGCGATCTGCGCCCGCCACCGATCGTCGCGCACCTGCGACGCCTCGATGTTGTACACGCGACCGCCGATGGTTTCCTGGAAGCGACGAACGACTATCATGATGATGATTCTGCGTGCCGACGAACGTCAATCATTCTAAGCCCACTGGATCGAGCGTCAAGCGAAAGGGCCGACGAAGCCGGCATGCACAGGCGCGAATCGCAGGGTCTCCGAACGATCCCCGTCGAACTTCGTTGCAGTTGTCGGGAGCTCAACAGGTTTTGCACGAGTCATCCACAGGTTTTCCACACGACCGGGTTCCGGCTCCCGATGTGCGGGCGCGGCGCAGCAGGGCGGCACGCCGATTCTCGACGTGTCGATCGCGCGACGGTCACTGCTTCGGCCGTTGCCGGCTTGACGACCGCCCGGCCCGGCCCGTAGGCTGGTGTCGCCATGGATAAGCCGCGCTGGTTCCGCTTCGCAGTGCTGGCTGCATTGCTCGCCGGCGGCACGGCTTCTTCGGCTCCCGCGCAGGAGGCGGCCGCGTCCAGGCCGCTCTTCCGCGTGATCCTCAACGACGGCACGGCGCTCGTGTCGTTCGGCGAGTTCACGCGCGTCGGCGACCGGGTCGTCTTCTCGATGCCGCTCGACTCGCCGCGCGGCGACCGGCTCCAGCTCGTCAACCTCCCGGCGTCGGCGGTGAACTGGGAATCGACCCAGCAATACGCCGACGCGACCCGGTATGCGCAGTACGTGGCGACGCGCGGCGAGGCGGACTTCGCGGTGCTGACGGGCGAGGTCGCGCTCGCCCTGAACGAGATTGCGCTGAGCAAGGATCCCACGCGGCGATTGCAGCTGGCGGAACAGACGCGGCGGATCCTCGTCGCGTGGCCGCTCGAGCACTACGGATACCGGAGCGCCGACATCAACGACATGCTGTCGCTGCTCGACGGGACGATCTCCGACCTGCGCGGGCCGGGCGTGCGCCGCTTCGATTTCAGCCTGGTGGCGACGATCGAGCCCCCGTCCATGCCGCTGCTGCCCGATCCGTCGCCCTCGCAGGCGATCGACCAGGTCGTCGTGGCGGCCCGCCTCTCGGACATTCCCGCGGAGCGGATCACGCTGCTGCGCTCGGCGCTCGCGACGATCGACCAGAAGAAGAAGACGCTGCCGCGCGAGTGGGTGCGGCAGACACGGGCGTCCGTGCAGGCGCTGCTCGATGCCGAGCTGAACGTCGAGAGGCGCTACGCCGACCTGTCGAAGGCCGCCGTGTCGTCGGCGATGGCCGCGGCCGCGAAGGGGGACGTGCGCGGCGTCGAACAGGCCGTCACCACGCTGCAGACCCAGGACAAGGCGTTCGGCCAGAAGCGGCCCGACCAGGTGGCCGGCCTGCTGGCGCTGCTGCAGGAGCGGCTCGACGCCGCCCGGCGCCTTCGGCTGATGCGGGATCAATGGACGCGCAAGTCGGACTCGTTCCGCGTCTACCGGTCGGCGGTGTCCGGGCCGATCGACCGCCTGGCGAAACTGCGCCGGCCGCTCGACGACGTCAAGTCGCTGGCCGGTCCCGACGTCGGCTCGCTGCCGGATCTGGCGCAGCGGTTCGAACGCATTGCGCGTCAGCTCATCGCCATCACACCGCCCCCGGACCTGGCCTCTGCGCACGCGACGCTGCGGTCGGCCGCGGAACTCGGTCAGCAGGCGATCCGGACGCGCGAGCGGGCCGCGGTGCAGGGCGACGTGTCGGCCGCCTGGGACGCCTCGTCCGCCGCGGCGGGATCGATTCTCATGCTGGCCCAGGCGCGCCGCCAGATCGACGAGATCACGCGTCCGCCGGAAGTGAAGTGACCACGCCCCGCTCCACCCGGCTGGTCCGGGCCGAAAGCCTGCCCGCGCTCCACCGCGCCCTGCTGTCGCTCGCCACCCGCGGAGACGTGGACGCGGTGCGCCGCCGGGCGATCATCCTGCCCTCGCGGGCCGCAGCCCAGCAACTCAGGCAGACGCTCGAGGCGTCGTGGTTCGCGCTCGTGCCAGCGGGGCGCGAGGCCGCCATGGTCTTCCCGGATCTCGTGACGCGTGCCGACTGGTACCGCCGGATGCACGAACGCGCGGGCTTCGCCGCGCCCCTGCTGTCGGCTCTGGACCGTGAGGTGCTGCTGGGAGCGGCCGCGCGCCAGGCGATCGCGTCGGGCGTGCGGCCGCCGTTCCGGCTCCGGCCGGGCCTGGTCGCCGAGATGCTCGCGTTCTACGACGCGCTCCGCCGGCAGCAACGCACGATCGACGCGTTCGAGCGGATCGTCGCCGGCGACCTCGAGCCGCGCAGCGAGATCGACCGCGGCGCGGAGCGGCTGCTGCGGCAGACGCACTTCCTGGCCGCGACGTTCCGCCTCTTCGAGGCGCGGGTGGCGGCGTCTGGGAAGATGGACGAGCACGGCCTGAGAGGACGCTTGCTGCAGGAGAGCGAGCCGGGAGACCCGGCGCCCCGGAAGGATCACCTCGTGATCGGCGTCGGAGACTGCATTTCCGACCCGGCCGGCGGGCTGTACCCCGCCGATTTCGATCTGATGATGCGGATGCCGGACGTGGAGACGATTCACGTCGTCGCGACGCGCGCCCAACTGGCGGCGGGATTCGGCGAACGGCTGCACGATCTGATCCCGGAGCTGGAGGAGGAGAACGAGGACTCGGTGGAGAGCGGGCCGCGCCTGGTGGCGCCGCAGAGCGACGAGGAGCACCTGCACTTCGTGGCGCGCGACCGCGAGGAAGAGCTGCGGGCGATCGCGCGACGCATCAAGAGCGTGGCACGGACCGAGCGGCCCGCCCGCGCGCTGGACCGCGTCGCCGTCGTCTTCAAGCGCCGCCTGCCCTACGTCTACCTCGCGCGCACCGTCTTCGAGGCGGCGGGCGTCGAGCACCAGACCCCGGATGCGCTGCCGCTCGCGTCCGAGCCGATGGCCGCGGTTCTCGACTTGGTCTTCACGGCTGTCGAGTCGGGCTTCGCCAGAACAGCGCTGATCGCGCTGCTGCGCTGTCCGCACCTGCAGCTGGGGGTCGGGGAGACTCCCTCGGACATCGACGCCTTCGATCGGCGCCTGGCCGACCTGGGGTACCTCGGCGATCCCGACTCGCTCACGCGACTTGCCGGAGAGTGGCAGGGAGAAGGGGCGAACGCGGCCCGCGCGAGTGCGGCCGTCGCGCAGTCGCTGCGGCCGTTGTGCGGGAAGCAGGCGGTGTCGGCGCACGCGGCGCTGCTGATCTCGTTCCTCCGCGACCGCGCGCGCGCCGACTTCGCCGACCAGGCGCTGCGGTCGCGGCACCTCCGCGCGCGCGCGGCGGTGCTCGGCGCGCTGGAGCAACTGCGTCGGGCATCGCTGGACTTCGACGATCCGGTGGCCGGCATCGCGGACGTCGCCTCGACGGTCCGCCGCTGGATCGAGTCCCAGACCTTCGCGCCGCGGCTCGGCACCGGCGGCGTGCAGTTCGTGGACGCGCAAGCCGCACGCTACGGCACGTTCGATGCGGTCTACCTGGCCGGGCTCGCCGAGGGCGACTGGCCCGAGCCGACGGGCCGCAACATCTTCTATCCGGCGTTCCTGCTGTCGCAGCTGGGCTGGCCCTCGGAGCCGGCGCGCCTGGCTTCCGCCCGCGCGGGGTTCGCCGACCTGCTGCGCCTGGCGCACGTCGCCACGCGCGTGTCCACCTTCGCGCTCGAAGACGACTCGATCGTGAACCCGTCGCCGCTGCTCGAGGAGCTGAGCCGGTGCGGGCTTCCCGTGGACCGCGCGCCGGAATCGACGACGAGGGTCTTCACGGACGAAGCGCTGACCGGAGACCCGCCGCGGCCCGCCGACGTGCCGAGCGAGCACGCGCGCGACTGGCTCGCGCTGCGCCTCGACCGGTCGCCGGCCTCGGACGCCGGGTTCCACGGCGCGGCCGGGCCCGGGCGCCGAGGGTCCTACAGCGTCACGGCGGTCGACCAGTTCCTCCAGTGTCCGTTCAAGTACTTCGCCGGCCGAGTCCTCCGCCTTCCTGAAGACGTCGCAGACGATGCGTCCCGAACGCCGCGCGTCAAGGGACAGTTCGTGCACGAGCTGTTCTGCGCTTTCTTCCAGTCGTGGCAATCGGCGGGCGGCGGCACGATCACGCCGGCCCGCCTCGACGCGGCTCGCGCGCATTTCGCCGAGGTGGTCGAGCAGCGGCTCACGCTGCTGCCCGCAGCGGAGGCCGGCCTCGAGCGCATGCAGCTGCTGGGATCGGTGGGCACGCCCGGTCTGGGCGAACTGGTGCTGGCGGCCGAGGCCGCGCGCGCGACGCCGGTCCGCGAGCGCCTGCTGGAATATGCCTTCGAGGGCGAGTTCCTGATCCAGGGGGCCGGGGGGCCGAGACGGGTGAGGCTGCGCGGCAAGGCGGACCGCGTCGACCTGCTCGCGGACGGCCGGTTCAGGCTGATCGACTACAAGAACGGCAAGCAGCCCGAGCTGGCCCATACCGTCCAGCTGCCGATCTACGTCGTGTGCGTGCAGCAGCAGCTGGCTCGGACCAGGCGCGAGCGATGGGAGGCGGCCGAGGCGGGATACATCGCGTTCGGCGACCCGAAGCCCGAGCGGGTGGTGCTGCAGGGTGGGCCGGACGCGGAGAAGAGGCTGGCCGACGGGCAGCAGCGGCTGCTGGAGGCGGTGGACGAGATTCGAGCGCGGCGCATTCCCGCCGCGCCCCGCGTCGCCGCGCCTGTGCGGCACGTGCGCGTTCGCGTCGGTCTGCCGGAAGGACTTCGTCGATGGCGACTGAGCCGCGCCTGCCGTTCGACGAGGATCCGCCGCCGGACCCGACGGTCGCGCGCGACGAAGCCGCGCGCGCGTTTGCCGTCGACCCCGCGCGCAACGTGGTGCTCGAGGCATCGGCCGGGACGGGCAAGACGCACGTCCTGGTGACGCGCTACATCAACCTGCTCCGGCAGGGCGTCGACCCGGCGAACATCCTCGCCATCACGTTCACGCGGAAGGCCGCCGCCGAAATGCGCGAGCGGATCGTGCTCGGCCTGCGCGAACGGGCCCGATTGTCGCGCGAAGACGAGGCCCGCTGGCAGGATCTCCGCGACCGTCTCGGCGATATCGCCATCAGCACGATCGACGCCTTCTGCATCGCGCTGCTTCGCGAGTTCCCGCTCGAGGCCGACCTCGATCCCGGGTTCGACGTCGCCGACGAGACGGTGATGCCGCGGCTGGTCGAGGACGCGCTCGACGGGGCGCTGCGGGCGGGCCGGCGGCTCTCCACCACCGACGCCGACGTCGCGCTGCTGCTCGCGACGCTGGGCGAGCGGCCGCTGCGCGCGGGCCTGGCGAGCCTGCTCGACCGGCGGCTCTCGGCCGGCCGGACGATTCGACGCTTCCTCGGCGCCGCGCCGGGGACGTCGCCCTCGGACGCCCTCGTGCGCCTCGCGGCCACGATGCGCGACGTGCTGCGCTCGGTCGAGGGCGGCGCAGAGTCGTTCATCGCCGACGGTCCGGTGGGCGACGACAGCTACGCGCTGCTGGCAGCCGACCTCCGGGCCGTCGCGGCCGGGCTGGGTCTCGACGCGTCACCCGCCGACGGCGACGCGGGACCGTCGCCCGTCTTCCCCGCGCACGCGGTGCTCCAACGCGCCTCGCGCCACTTCCTCGCCGGCAGCGGCGAGCCTCGCAGGAAGGCCGGCTTCGCCAAGAGGCTGTGCGGCTCGCCGGCCGCCTGGACCCGGCATTCGCGGGCCGTCGCGCAGGCGGCGCCGCGGGTGGCGGACGCGTTCGCGGCGTTCGAACGCGAGGTCAACGTCGCCCTCGTGCGCGCCACGTGGCGATTGTTCCGCATCGCCCGCGGCCGCTACCGGCGCGCGCTCGAGACGCAGTCGTCGGTGGACTTTCCGGAGGCGCTGTCGCGGGCGCTGCGGCTGCTGCGCCAGATGGACGAATTCGCGCAGAGCCGCTACCGCCTGGAAGCGCGCTATCACCACGTGCTGGTGGACGAGTTCCAGGACACCAACGCGTCGCAGTGGCGCCTGGTCGCGCGGCTGATCGAATCGTGGGGCGAGGGCGTCGGCCTGGCCCACGACGGCCCCCTCCAGCCCTCCATCTTCATCGTCGGCGACAGGAAGCAGTCGATCTACGCGTTCCGCGACGCGGATGTGCGCATGATCCGGAGGGCGGGCCGCTACATCTCGACGCTGCGGCCGACGGGGACGGTGCGCCGCTCGATCAGCCGAAGCTTCCGCGCGGCGCCGCAGCTGCTGGCCTTCACGAACGACCTGTTCTCGTCGATCGACACGTCCGCGGCCCGCGCGGACGCGTTTCGCTACACCGCGCGCGACCGCTTCCCGGTCGATCCCGGGACGAGGGGCGACGCCTGCCTCGGCATCGTCGCCGCCGGCACGACGCCTGAAGTGGCCGACGCGATTGCCGACGAGATCGGCCGGCTGCTGGCGACGCTCGTCGTGCACGATCGACAGACGAAACTCCCGCGCCCGGCGAGACCGGGCGACATCGCGATCCTCTTCCGATCGCGCGAGTCGCACCGCGCGATCGAGGCCGCGCTCGAATCGCGCCGCATCCCGACCTACGTCTACAAGGGCCTTGGCTTCTTCGATGCCGACGAGGTGAAGGACCTGGTGGCGCTGCTGCGCTACCTGGCGGACCCGGCGTCGGCGCTGCGAGCCGCCGCGTTCCTGCGCTCCCGCTTCGTCAGGCTGTCCGACCCCGCCGTCCGCCTGCTGGCGCCGGACCTCGCGGCCGTGGCGTCCGGGGGCGAGGTGCCCCACGGTCTGCCCGAGGAGGACCGGCGCGTGCTTCGCCGGCTGCGGGCGTCGCTCGACCGGTGGCTGCCGCTGGTCGACCGCGTGCCGCCGGCCGAGGTGCTCGACCTCGTGATCGACGAGGCGGCGTACGCCTTCGAGCTGCGCGGGCCGCGCGCGGTGCAGGCGCGCGAGAACCTGAAGAAGATCCGGGCGATGGCGCGGCGGCTGCAGAACCGCGGATACGCCACGATGTCGCGGATTGCCGACCACATGGACCGGTTGTCGGCGGGAGACGAGTCGAACGCCGTGGTGGACGCGCTGGACGCCGTCAACCTGATGACCGTCCACGCGGCCAAGGGCCTCGAGTTCCCGGTGGTGTTCGTCACGCACCTGACGAGGGGCACGGGTGGGGGCGGGGATCCCGTCGTTCTCGTCCCGGCGGGCCCCGGCGGCAAGCCGCTCGTGTCGGTCGGCGGGAACCTGCCCGCTGCCGCGGAAGCCGTGAAGGAGCGGGACCTCGAGGAGACGAAGCGGCTGCTGTACGTGGCCGTGACGCGGGCGCGCGAACGGCTGTACCTCGCGGCGGTGGTCCGGAACGGCAAGTATCGGCCGGGCCCGGGCAGCCTTGCGGAAGTGCTGCCGCCCTCGATTGGCGACGTCTTCGTGCGGGCAGCCTCGGGCGCGGCGCACGTGGCATGGCGCGCCGAGAGCGGCGCCACGCACGACCTCACCGTGGTCACCGCCGCCGCGCCCGCGGAGACGCGGCAGGCGGAGGGGCCCGCCGGACCTTCGGGTGCCGAAGAAGGGCGTGGAGAGTCGGCGCCGGCGGCTCCCACGCCCGACGACCCGTCGGCGTCGGATTTCGCGCCGCTCCTCGACGTGGCCGGCCAGCGTCGGGTTGCGGCGGCCGGAAGGGCGATGGAGATGGGCGGCGACCCGGACGGCGGCATGGAAGGGGGGCGCCAGCGGTTTGCGGCCGCGGGTTCTCAACTCGTCGGCACGGTCGTGCACCGGCTGTTCCAGGCCACCCACCAACGGCCGGACCTCGATCCGGAGCGGTTGTTGCAGCAGGCGCTATCGCTGGCGTCCACCGAGGCCGAGACTTCTGATGGGGACGCAGCGACCGCGGCGGCCGCGGCGGCCGAAGCGGTGCAGAAGTTCCTCGCGCTTCGCTCCCGCCCCGAGCTTGCGGTCCTTCTCCAGAGTGCGACCTGCCACTTCGAGGTGCCGTTCTCCGTGCGGCTGCCTGTCAACGAAGGGGACGGCGCCGACGGTGAGTGGATTGTCGTTCGAGGGAGCATCGACTGCCTCGCGATCCTGCCCGACGGCCGCGTGCGCGTCGTCGAGTTGAAGACCGGCCGCCCGCAGGCGTGGCACCGTGCACAACTCGACACCTACTCGAGAGCGGCACGCGCCTTGTTCCCGCACGCGGTGGTGGAGGGGCAGCTGGTGTATCCCGAAATCGATGCAACCAGGACGGGGGAGGGCGCGTCTAATCAGGTGGGCGACCCGGAATCGACGGCGTGACGGACGCGGAAGGGCGGATCATATGATGACGGGTGACATCGGACGTGTTCGCACTCCGGCACCGGAGCAGTTCCAGCTGGAAGCGCTGGAGCGCCTGCCTTGCGGGTGCGTAATCGCGATGCACAGCGTCCAGCCGTCCGGCGTTTCCGTGGTCTCGATCGAGGCGAAAGGTCCGCATTGCACCTTCCGCGCGCACCGGGCCAACAGGGTCATCCGCCTCGGCGAGAGGATGGATCCCTACGGTTTCGACGATGCGGAGGAGTTCTCGCTCTGAGCGATGGCCTCGGCGCCCCACTTGCGGGCGCGGCTCTCGGCCTCTTCCTGCGACGCGCCCACCACGAGGACGGAACGGTAGGGACCGGCTCCCCCCGGTGGGGTAATCCACGCCACCCAGTGGGGTCCGCGGGCTTCGCTGTGCACCTCGAACGCGGCCTGGCGGTTCATCCTGAGTTCTCCTTCCTGTTCGCCCCGAGCCGGCAGCCCGGCAAGATCGTCGTTGCTTCAGCAGGGTGTGATTCCGTACAATTCCTTGTCTGACATTGCGTTGAACGAACCGGCCGAAGGAGCCTCGACATGGCGCTGACTTGTCCGAATTGCGGCAATGCCCGGAACTTCCTGGTCAAGACGTTGCAGATGCACGTCGTGCGCCTCGAAGATGCCCGGGTGGATGTCACCGAGGAGAGCCGGCCGGCCGTGCTCGAGGTGCTCTGTGACGAGTGCGACACGGCGCTGAATTTCGAAGACGTCGAAGACGCCATCCGGAAGGAAGTGCTCCTGACGCTGGGCGCGCGGTAGCCGTCGCGCCGGCCCGTCCTACGTCCTGCCTTCCGCTTCGATCTCCTCGAAGTAATCGCACTCGGGGCAGACCCACTCGCTCACCATCCGCTTCCGCGCCTCGGTGGTGCCCGGCACGAGATCGACGAGTTCGATGTCCTTGCGGCGCATGTTCTCGCCGCACAAGGGACACTCCTTCTTTTCGCGCTTTTCCAGCATCGTGCGATATCCGGGCGCGATGGTACCACCCGTGCGGTGCCTTGACAAGGTTCGCGCATCACTCCTATCGTAGCGAAGATGAAGCGAGGCGGGCCTCGAGCCAGCGTGTGGCGGCCCGCCTGACTGGAACCGGAGGACCGTGACCGACGATCCGCGCCGCCGACTCGCCGCCGCCCCGGCCTTTTCCCCGAACCTGGAGGACCAGCGGTTCGATCGGCAGTGGTGTGCCGACGAGGTGGCGATCGACTTTCCGGCGATTCCCGCGGCAGTGGATCGGATTCGGTCCGCGTTCGTGGAAGAGGCTCCCCACGCGCCGCTGAAGGCGGAGCTTCGCCTCTCGCCGCGCGAGGCCTTCGACGGCGTCACGGTGCCGCTCGACGTCCCCGTGCGCGGCGCGTGCCCCCTTTGCGGGGGCCGCGGCGAGTCGTGGATGGAATGGTGCCGGGGCTGCGGCGGTACCGGAGAATCGCTGTTTCACCATCGTGTGCGGTTGGCTCTGCCGGCCCGCGTGAACGACGGCGCCCGGTTCCGCTTCCGTGTCACCTCGCCGCTGGCCCTGCCGACGCGCGTCGAGGTGCTGGTTGCGATTGGATGACCCGGCCTGACCCGATGAAGAAGCACGTCGATCTCGTGGGGCTGCTGTTTCAGCTGTGGGGCGGGATGGTGCTCTTGCTGAGCGTCTCGCTGCTGTCCACCGGCATCGCGGCCACGGCCATCGGGGCGGCCGCGACTCAGGCCGCGACGGGCGGCAAACTCGCCGCCGGCATCGTCGCGGCGGTCTTCTTCACGCTTGCCGCCCTCGGCCTCGTCTTCGGCTCGGCCCACCTCTGGATAGGGTCGCGACTGCGCCGCTTCCGCGAGTGGGCGCGCGCGTTCGCGGTCGTGCTCTCGGTCGTGGACCTCTTCCTCCTGCCGTTCGGCACCGCGCTCGGCATCTACGCCCTCTGGGCGCTCATCAACGATTCGATCGAAGCCGCTGTTCGAACTCGACGGGGCGGTCTAGCGAAGCTTCGCCTCTACTCCGGCAGGTCCGTGGTCCCCGCGGGCGTCCATGGGCCGCAGCGCGCGATTCGTCGGACGGCCAGCCAACCGCCGCGAACGATCCCGTGGCGTTCGATGACCGTCGTCGCGTACTTGCTGCACGTGGGGGTGAAGCGGCAGACGATGCCGAGCCGGCCGGAAACGTGCGCTTGATACCAGCGGATGGCGGAGAGCGCGGCGCGAGCGGTGGCCTGTTGCGCGGGCGGGCGCGACACGTCGGCCGCGAGCAGCGCCGCGGCCAGCAGGCAGACGCCCACCGTCAACCGCGCCGCCCGGCGCCGCCCGGCGCCCCGGCCTGGACGTCGAGAGACTCCCGCCTCGCTAGACGTCTTGAACAGCCGAAGTCGATCCACTTGGGTCAGGTTCTCTCGATGGCACTCGGGCCGTTCAGGACGTCCAGCCGTCCCGCGCTCCGCGGGACCAGCCAACAGCGTTTCTGGTTCTAGCGAGGCGGGCCCAGCCAAGTCATGCTTGCCGGTCTGAGGCCAGCCTCGCTAGACGTCTTGAACGGCCGAAGCGATCCACTTGGGTCAGGTTCTCTCGATGGCACTCGGGCCGTTCAAGACGTCCAGCCGTCCCGCGCTTCGCGGGACCAGCCAACAGCGTTTCTGGTTCTAGCGAGGCGGGCCCAGCCAAGTCATGCTTGCCGGTCTGAGGCCCGCCTCGCTAGAACTTGTCGGCGTACTCGCTCACGATTGGGATGATCAGCCGCTTCCCGCTGAACGCCTTCACCACCGCGACGATGTGCAGCACCAGGAAGACGAGGAATGGGATGGGGACGAGTGCGAGCAGCGCGCAGCCGATCCCTGCCGTCATGAGGCCGAAGATCAGCGCCACGACGACCAGGCCGAGCAGCAGCAGCATCTCGGCCGTCATGAGGACGATGCCGTGCTTGGCGTGCCATTGCAGGTCGGCGTCGGCCTTCTCGACGAGCAGCGGGATGACGGCGAACGGGGGCAGGTAGGCCAGCACGAGCATGATGGCTCGATTGCTCGGCTGCGCGTGGATGCCCCCCGGTGCTTCAGGTGCCTTCATGTCGAACCCGGTGACAACGCGGGCCGGCCCGGCCGGCCCGCCTCGAGTCGCGCGACGTCAGAAGCGGTTCGCGTACTCGCTGACGACCGGCAGCATGAACCGCTGGCCGTTCACGCCCTTCACGATGCACATGATGTGCACGATCAGGATGCCGATGCAGAGGACGAACCAAATCAGCACGCCGATCAGCGCGCCCAGGCAGCCGATCAGCGGGATGTGGCTGACGATCGCCTGGAGAATCGACAGCACGATGAAGATCGACACCTCGGCGACCAGCAGCACCAAGCCGTGCTTCGCGTGCCACTGAATCTCCTTGTCGTTCTTCTCGACCAACAGCGGGATCAGCGCCAGGATGCCTAGATACGACAGGACGATCATGATCGTCCGGTTGCCCGACGGTGCACTGCTCGGGATCGGCGGGGGGGTCGAATCGGCCATCGTGCTTCTCCTTGAAAGAGTAGAGGAGGCAGGAAGTGAGCGCAGTGTAACGAAGGCGCGCCCGCAGGTCCAGAGCAATCGGAGCGCAATCGGAGCGCCCTGTCAATCGGAGCGCCAAACACCCCAGGGCCCAGGACGCAGGCGCACGGCCCGGGCCTCAACGTGCCGGGCCGAGCGACGCGTGCACGGCGGCGCCCAGCAGCGCCGCCCGTTCGTTCAGAATCACCGACACCGGCACCAGCGACGCGAAGGCGTCCATCGGCGCCTTCGCCCTGAATGCCTCCAAGAAACGCCCGTCCTGCAGCGCCGGGAGGATCTTCGGCGCGATGCCGCCGCCCACGAACACGCCGCCGGTGGCCATCGAGCGCAGCGCCAGGTTTCCCGCTTCGGCCCCGTAGATGGAGACGAACAGTTCCAGCGCCGCGACGCAGTCGGGGCAGGTACCGTCGAGTGCCGCCTGCGACACCAGCGCCGGATCGGCAAGCTTGCCGCTCGCGGTTCCGCAGGCAGGGCAGCCTTGCGTGTGCGTGAAGCGATGAATGTTGGAGAGGCCCGGTCCCGACAGCACGCGCTCGTAGTCCGCGCGGCCGTGCCACCCGATGACGTGCTCGAGGAGCGCGATCTCCCGCGGTGTTCGCGGCGCAAAATCGGCGTGCCCCCCTTCGGTCGGTGACGGGACGAAACGACCGTCGAGGAAGTGCAGCAGCGCTTCCCCCAGCCCCGTTCCCGCCGCGATCAGCGCGGCGTTGCCCGTCGCCCCCTTGCGGCCCTCCTGCAGGCAGGCGAGTTCGTCCGGCCGGAGCACCGGCACCGAGTACGCCATGGCCTCGAGGTCGTTCAGCAGGGTCACGCGGGGAAAGCCGAAATGGGCGGCGAGCGCCGCGGCGCTCACGCGCCAGGGCACGTTCGTCAACTCGGCCACCTGGTCGATGATCGGCCCGGCCACGCCGAACGTGGCCGCGGAGATCGTGCCGCGCGGAACCTGCAGGTCGTCGACGAAGGCCGCCACGATCGATTCGAGGCTCACGTGCTCGACCGTCGTGAAGGCCCGGGCGTCCACGAGTTCGGGACGTTGGGCCGCCGGCGAGAACAGGCCGACGAGCGTCTTGGTGGCACCGATATCGCCTGCCAGAAGCATGGCCGATTCTACCAGTTGCCCGCCCGGACGCGCGACCGTTCGCCGCGTCCGGCGTTGACTTTGTCCGGCGCTCTCCGTCATCGTTACCGGCGTGAGCCTCGTTCCTCCCGGGACCGTCGTCGAGCGCCTGGCCGGCGAATCGGTCGCCTTCAGCGGCCGGCTGTCCTCCATGAGCCGCAAGGACGCCAGGAGCCTCGTCACACGCCTCGGCGGCACCGTCGTCGACGACGTGACCGCCCGGACCACGATGCTCGTCGTGGGGGCGGCGAGCGCCGGCGAGCGATCGACGCCGCACGAGCGGGCCGACGATGACCAGGACCAGAAGATTCGGCGCGCGAAGGCCATCAACGCGCGGGACCCCGGCCGCGTCCGCATCGTCGCCGAGGAGGAGTTCTGCAGGCTGGTCGGCGTCCCGTCGCCGGCGGAACTGAGGCAGCAGTGGTACGCCGTCCACGACATCCTCGTGATGTACCCGCGGCTGCGCGAAGACCAGCTGCACTGCCTGCAGAAATGGAACCTCATCCAGCCGGCCCTTCGCACCAGCGGCGAGACGTACTTCTCCTTTCCCGATCTCTCCGTCATCCGCCAGGCGCACGCGGAACTCGAACGAGGCGCGCCGTTCAGGGCGGTGCTGCGGTCGCTGCAGGCCTCCCGGGAAGGCCAGTTGAGCCTGGACTTCTGGCTGGAGGCCGAGCCGGCGAAGGTGATTCGGCTGGTGAGATTGACGTCGGGCGGCGAGCCGCCTCATTCGATCGACACGTCGGCCGCCGAGGAGTTCTTCCGGTCGGCGTCCGCGCTCGACGAGGGGGACCCGCGCAATCAGGAGGCGGCCAGCCGCGGCTATCGGCGAGCGCTCGAGATCGATCCCTGCCTGGTGCCCGCCCTCATCAACCTCGCCAACATCCACTACGCGCAGGAACACCTGCCCGAGGCCGAAGCGCTATACGAGCGGGCGATCGCCCTCGCCCCCGAGCTGTTCGAGGCGCACTTCAACCTTGGCAACGTGTTCCACGACCTCGGGCGGCTCGAGGAAGCGCGGGGCGCGTACGAAGCGGCCCTCGCCCTGAACCCGGCCTACCCGGACGGGCATTTCTACCTGGCAGTGACCCTGGAGAAGCTGGGCCGGTCGCAGCAGGCGCGTCAGCACTGGAGGCGATACCGCGAACTGGCGCCCGACGGGGAGTGGGTGCAGCTGGCAGAGGAGTTCGACGAATAGCGGCCACGAGGCTGAGTCTGCCGACTCAGTAACGATCGCCGTAGTAGTCGCGCTTCTTGGGGGTGCGGCGCAGCTTGTAGAAGGCGCACTCCGGGCACCACGCCTCTGCGTCGAACCCGTTGGCGCCGGTCAGCGGCAGCACGTCCCGGTGGCCGCAGCACTCCGGCGTCCCGTTCTCGGCCACTTTCCGCCACCGGCACGACCGGAACCGCTCGATGGCCGCCGACACCCCGCCCGCCTGCGGAAGCGCCGGCGCCGGCTCTTGTTGGCTCGAAAAAGGACTCTCGACGATGGGCTTCTCGTATACCGACAACTGATCCTCGTCCCGGAAAAGGGGATTCACCACAAACCCGTTAACGATTACAAACATTGTGCCACATCCATCGAGCATCGGCAATCGCCCGCAGCCAGATGGTCAGCGTCGGCGAACGGCTTCCTCGACGCGGCTTGCCAGATTCGCGTAATCTTCGCCCTCCAGGGTGAGTGGACGGCCGAACGCCACGCGGACTCGGCCCGGCCTGGCCATCCTCCACGACTTGTGGAGCACCCGGTCGACGCCCTCGAGACGGACCGGGACAACCGGGACGCCGAGGCGCGCGCCGATCATCCCGATGCCCGGCCGGAACGTCCCGATGGTCCCGGTGTCGGTCCTCTGGCCTTCGGGGAAGATCAGGACCGACCAGCCGTCACCGAGCAGGTCGCCGATGTAGCGGAGCGTCTGCCGGGCGCCGGCCTCTCGCTGCGGGAGCGGGAAGGCGTTGAAGAAGAACGCCGCGAGGACGTAGAGGAGCCGCGATCTCCACCGGGCGCCGCTTGAGTGGCCGTCGGGGTGGAAGTGCGGGTCGAAGAACTCCTTGGCCATCGCGACCGCCAGGCGGCCGCGTCGCGAGCCGGGCAGCGCCGCCATGATCACGGGGGTGTCCATGTGGCTCTGGTGGTTGGCCGCGAAGACCACCGGGCCCTTCACGCCCGAGAGGTTCTCGAGCCCCTCGACGTGGATGCGCGCGAACAGGCGGGCCAGGGGCAGCACCCACGAGAAGAGACTCGCGCGGCGCAGCGCGGTGACCACTCGCCCGCGGCTCCACGACGGCATGGTCCAGTCGTCGCCGCGGTGCGGCAGCGGCGAGGGTCCCGAAGCCGGGCTGTCGACGAGCGCGCGGATGTCCGCCAGCGTCCGCGCCTCGGCGAAGCGCGCCTCGTCGACGCCGGCTTGGTACCGCTCGTCGAGCGCGACCATCAGCTCCACGCGCTCGAGAGAGCTCAGGCCGAGTTCCTCGATGGTCGTGTCGGGTCGCAGGGGACGCCCGCCCGCGTAGCGGGCGAGCAGCGCTTCGAACGACTGCCCGTCGGCAGCGTGCCTCGTCGCGCTCGTCCCGGTCTCCACCCAGCGCCTGATCTCGCGGCGTTTCAGCTTCCGCGTCCCGTCGGTTCGCGGGAGTTCCCCGCCCGTCCAGACCGACACGCCCCGAACGCGCTGATGGGCCGCCAGCTGCGCGTTCGCGGCCCGGACGATCCGGTCCGTGTCGGCCGCCGGGTCGAGCACCAGCACGGCGTGCACGCGCTCTTCGCCTTCCTTCACCATGCCGACGACCGCCGAGTCGCGGACGCCCGGCTGTTCGTTCAAGGCCCGCTCGACGTCCTCCGGAAAGACGTTCAGTCCCTCGGACGTGACGATCATCTCCTTCTTGCGGCCTCTCACGAACAACTGGCCGCCGCCGTCGAGCTCGCCGATGTCCCCGGTGTGCAGCCAGCCGCCTTCGAACGCCTCCGCGGCATCGGCCCCCCCGCCGAAGTAGCCCCGCGTCACGTTCTCGCCCCTCACGAGGATTTCCCCGTCGGGCGCAATCTTCACCTCGACGCCGGCGATCGCCTTGCCAACCGAGCCCTTCCTGGCGGCAAACGGATGGTTGAGGCTGACGATCGGCGCGGTTTCGGTGAGGCCGTACCCCTGGATGACGAGGAAACCGAGCTGCGACCAGAACTCCTCGCTCTCGGGGTCGAGCGGGGCCGCGCCGACGACGAAGCTCCAGAACTTCAGCCCGAACGCCCGGTGCACGGCGCGGTACCGCCACCAGCGGAGCGCGACGTGCTCGCGCCGCCGCCCCGGTTCGGGCGTCGACGCCCGCCTGGCCGGCGGCGCCCCCGGCACCGTCCGCCGCACGTGCTCGCCCAGCACGTCGAGGATCTTCGGCACCGAGACGACCACCGACACCCGCCGCTTCGCGATTTGCGCGACTATCTCCGCGGGGTTGTAGCCGCGCATGAAGATCACCGTGCCGGGCAGCATCGGCGGGATGAAGGTGGCCATGGCCTGCCCGAACATGTGGCTGAGCGGAAGCAGGTTCAGGAACCGCAGCGGGAAGAACGGCCGTCCCCACCTGCGGTACTTCAGCACCTCCCGCTCGATGGGCACGATGTTCGCGAGCACGTTGCGGTGGGTGATCAGCACGCCCTTGGGCTCGGCGGTCGCACCCGAGGTGAAGATGATCTCGGCCAGGTCGTCGCGATCGAGTGGGACCGGCGCGGCGTCCCGCCGGTCGCGCCAATCGAAACCCGAGAACGGCCACACCTCCATCTCGCCGACGGCACCCGGTTCGGCGCCCGCGCTCGACACGTCGTCTCCGAGCAGCAGGACGCGCGCGCGAACGATGGAGCCCACGTTCCTGGCGAACTCGACCGACGACCGATAGTCGATGGGGACGACGACGACGCCCGAAATCACGCAGCCCCAGAAGGCCGCAATCCACTCCGGCCGGTTCTCGCTCCAGAACAGGACCTTGTCGCCCTTGGCACAGCCTGCCGCCTGCAGTCGACCGGCGAACGCGCGCGCCGCACCGGCGACGTCCCCGTAACTGTACCGTCGCGTTCGCAGCCCATCGTCGTGGACGAGGAACTCGCCGCGGCTGGCCGCCACGTCCTCGAAGAATTCGGCAAGCGTGTTCCGCGCCATGAGGGAGATTCTAGTATTCACTGAGCTACAATGAGCTAGTCCACGTCGATTATTCCTCTCGCCTGCATCAACGGCTCAGTCGACAGGCGGGCCGCGCCGAGGGTTCGCATGCGTGTCTTCATCACCGGCGCCACCGGCTACCTGGGCGGTGCCATCCTGGATGGTTTCGCGCGCGCGGGGCACCGGGCGACGGGGCTGGTCCGGAATTCGGAGAAGGCCGCCGAGGTGGCGGCGAGGGGCGGGACGCCGATCCTCGGCGACCTCCACGACCCGTCGTCCTACGCCGCCGCCGCCGCGACGTGCGACGTGCTGGTGCACGCCGCAGCCGACGGCACCCGGGGAGTCGAGGCCGACCGCCTGGCGATCGAGACGCTGGTGGCCGCGGCGCGTTCGGGCCCGCCGGTTCCCCGCGCGCTCATCTACACGTCGGGCGTCTGGATCCTGGGATCGCAGCCAGAACCCGCCACCGAGGAGACACCCGTGAACCCGGCGCCGGTGGCCGCCCATCGGCCGGCGCACGAGCAGATGGTGCTGGCGGCGGGCGGAGGCGGGCTGCGGACGATCGTCGTGCGGCCGGGCATCGTGTACGGGGGAAGCCGGGGAATCATCGGCGACGTCTTCCGCGACGCCGTGAACGGCCTGGTTCGCGTCATCGGACCCGGAGACAACCGCTGGCCGGTGGTCTACGACCGCGACCTCGCCGAGTTGTACGTCCGCCTTGCCCAGCACGCCGAAGCGTCTGGGATCTATCACGCGACCGACGAGAGCGACGACCGTGTCAACGACATCGTCGAGGCCATCGCCGCCCATGCCCCGGTGCCGCCGAGCGTGCGGAGGGTGCCGGTGGAGGAGGCCAAGGCGAAGCTGGGGGCCTACGCGGCGGCGCTGGCGCTGGACCAGGTGGTGAAGAGTCCGCGCGCCAGGGCGCTCGGATGGGTGCCCGCGCTGCACTCGGTGGCCCGCAACGCGCCGCGATTGTTCGAGGAATGGCGAGGCGGCCGGGTCGCCGCGGGAGACCGGTCGTAACGTCGGGCCGGTCCGGCCGGCCGACCGCTCAGGCTTTCTGTTCCGCCGCCTCCGCGGGAGTCTGCGAACCCGCGTCAGCAGCCTGCTCGCTCTCTCCCCGGGCCGCCGTCCTCTCCCGCTCGGGCGCCATCGCGGCCCCTCCGACTCGCGCCTCGGCCGCCAGCGCCGGTTCTTCCACCACCAGGTCGATGAGCCCGTAATCGCGCGCCTTCACGGCGTCGAGGTAGAAGTCCGTGCGCTTGGTGTCCCGAATGATGCGCGAGAGCGGTTTGCCCGACCGCGCGGCGAGAATCCTGTAGATCTGCGCCTGCATCTGCTTGAGGCGCTCGAGGTGCTGCGCGGCGGCCGACGTCGACTGCCAGCCGGCCCACTTGGCCGGTTCGTGGATCATGATCCACGAGTGGGGAAACGCGAGGCGCCGCCCCGGGCTCGCCGCCTGCAGCACGACCGAACCCATCGAGTACGCCATGCCCTGCACGACGATCGTCACCTCCTGCCCGAGCGACACGAGGTGCCGAATCGTGTCGTGAACCGCCAGCCCGTCCGTGACGTTGCCGCCCGCGCTGTTGATGTAGAGCGTGATCGGACGCCGGCTCTCGCTGGCCAGTTCCCGGAGCCGTTCGATGACGATGCGGGCGCTGTCCTTTTCGATGTCGCCCACGAGGTAGACGTCGCGCAGCCGCTCGTCGGCCTCTTTCCGCAGCAGTTGGCGGACGGCATCCACGAGATCGTTCAGAAGTCTGTCGTCCAGTTGGGCCATCGGCGCTGGTACCAACAAACAACATTCGTGCCCGATCCGGGCTTGCGGAGAGCCCGGACAGGCCGCCGGCCGCAAGCCGCCGGCCGCAAGCCGCAAGCCGCAAGCCGGATTGCGGCTAGTGGACGGGCTTGATCGCAGCGGGGACGAGGAAGAACGCGACGCAGAGGATCAGGTAGAGGGCCAACAGCTGCAGCCCTTCCACCCAGTCGCTCTCGCCGTCCAGGGCGACGATGGCCGTCGCCAGGACCGACAGGCCGATCGCGACGATCTCCAGCGGATGGAACAAGAGCGTCATGGGATGGCCCATGAGGAACGAGGCGAGGACGAGGACCGGAGCGACCAGCAGCGCGATCTGCGCGCGGGCAGCGCGGGCATCCGCCCATGCTAGCATTCCCCGATGGCGGAGCTTCTATCGCTCGATCGGATCCGCGCCGCGGCCCGGCGCATCGCCGGCGTCGCCCGCGTCACCCCGCTGTTCGAAGTCCGGGAGTTGAGCGCGTGGGGCGGCCAGGCCGCGGTGCCGCTGTTCCTCAAGTGCGAGAACCTGCAGGTGGGCGGCGTGTTCAAGACCCGCGGCGCCTACAACATGGCCTCGGCGCTGCCCGAGGCGGCGCGCCGCGCCGGGCTGCTCACCTACTCCTCGGGCAACCATGGCCTGGCGATCGCGCTGACGGCCCGGCGGCTCGGCGTGCCCGCGGTGATCGTGATGCCGACAACGGCGCCGGCCGTGAAGGTCGAGGGAGCGCGGTCCCTCGGAGCCGAGGTGTTGTTCGAGGGGACGACGACCATCGAGCGGAAGGCCCGGGCCGAGCGGATCGCCGCCGAACGCGGCATGACGATCGTGCCGCCGTTCGACCACCTGGAGATCGCGGCCGGGCAGGGGACCATCGGCCTGGAGATCGTGGAGCAGTGTCCGTCGGTCGCGACGGTCTACGTGCAAATGAGCGGCGGCGGCCTCATCGCAGGCGTGGCCACCGCGCTCAAGCGCAGCAACCCGTCGATCACGGTGGTCGGCGTCGAGCCGACGGGGGTCGCGCGCATGACGGCGTCGCTCGCCGCGGGCCACCCGGTCACCGTGCCGATCACCATCGGCATCGCGGACGGCCTGCTCGCCGTGCGCCCGGGCGAGTTGACGTTCCCGCACGTGCAGGCGTTCGTCGACAGGGTCGCCACGATCGACGACGACGCGATCGTCTCGGCCATGAAGTGGCTGTTCCGCTGTGCGAAGATCGTCGCGGAACCGAGCGGCGCGATCACCGTCGCCGCCGTGATGGCCGACGCGGCTGCCGGGCGCCTCGACGGCCGCGGCCCGGTGGTGGCGCTGATCAGCGGCGGCAACGTCGAGCCCGCGCAGTTCGCGAAGTACCTGGCCGGGTAGCGGCGCTCGACGGCCGGCCGGCCGCTACAATGTGCCGCCCAGGATCCCCTTCGCCGCCGCGACGGCTTCGTCCACCGTCGCGATCTCGCCGTCGAGCTGGCGTTCGTACACCTGCTTGATGATCTCGCCGACGCGAGGGCCGGGCTTCAGGCCGAGCGCCAGGAGGTGGCGGCCGAGGAGCAGCGGTTTCGGCGCGTCGTGCTCCACGCCGAGCGCGCGCGCCCGGTCGAGAAACCACGTCATGGCCGTGCAGTCGAAGCGCCCCGGGTAGCGGCCCACGCAGTCGGCGGCCGCCAGGCGCGCCAGCAGTTCCAGGTCCACCTTCTGCGCGAGCCGGCGGAACGCACCGTCGCCCACCTCGCCGCGCACCTTGTACCAGGAGCCCGGCTCGAGGTGATGCGCCGTCAGGCCGAACACCTGGGTGCGAACATCGACGCCGTCGATCGAGTGGACGTTCAGGCGGTCGAGCAGCGCCCGCGCCGGCGGAACGCCCGCCTCCTCGTGGTTGTGCGAACGCACCCGCCCGTCGAAGAACGCCGTGGTGGCGGGCTTGCCGAGGTCGTGGCACACCGCGCCCAGCATCACCGCGACCTTCGCCCATCGCGGCAGGTCGTCGATGCGCGCCCGCGACTCGTCGACCACCATCAGCGTATGGGTCCAGACGTCGCCCTCCGGGTGCCACTCCGGTTCCTGCGCGCAGCCGATGAGCGCCTGCATTTCTGGGAAGATCCGCGGGATCACCCCGGCCTCGCGCGCGAACTGGAACCCGAGCGACGGCCGCGCCGGCAGCAGCAGGAGCTTCTCCACCTCGCCCCAGACCCGTTCGGAGGGCAGATCGTCGAGGGCGATCTCGCGGCAGATCTCCAGCGTGTCCGGCGTGGCGGCGAGTTCGAAGCGGGCGACGAACTGCATCGCCCGCAGGACCCGGAGGCTGTCGTCGGCAAAGGTCGCCGGATCGACGACGCGCAGCCGCCTCCCCTCGAGATCGGCCCGTCCGCCCTGCGGGTCGAGATACTCCTCGGTCAGGGGGTCCCAGGCGATCGCGTTGATGGTGAAGTCGCGCCGGCGCGAGGCCTCCTCGACCGACATGGCCGGGTCGCCCTCGACGTGGAAGCCGCGATGGCCGCGGCCCACCTTCGACTCGCGACGAGGCAGGGCCACGTCGATGTCGCCCGACTTGTACACCGTGAAGCTCTCGCCGATCGTCTCGACGCGGCCGAACTCCTCGAGGAGCGGCCGAAGCCGGCCGGCTGCCACGCCGAACACCTCGAGGTCGATGTCCTTCGACGGCCGGCCGAGCAGACGGTCGCGCACCCATCCGCCGACGATCAGCGCGCGGCCGCCCGCTTGGCGAACGGCCTGCGCCATCGCCTGGGCGCGGGCGATCGAGGACGCATTCGAGGACATCGCCAGATGGTAACACCGGGCGGGACGCGGGGGCCGGAGCGGTGCGCGGCGCTCCGGCCCCCTCTCGAGGGGGCCGGCGACAACGGGGACCGGTCGGCGCTAGACATCTTCCAGGGGCCACAGCGTGACGAATGAAGCACGTTCTTGCGCCCCGCTTCCGCCGCTGGAAGATGTCGATGACGACGCCGGAGGCGTCGTCCAGAAGCACAGCAAGCTGGCGAAGCAAGCCTGGGCGGTTTGAGGCGAAGCTTCGCTAGGCGATCTTGCGGACGACCTTGAGTCCGCGGGCCAGGTTCCGGGCAGGCTTGGCTTCCGGCCGGGTCATGACCAGGCCGCCCCGCGCCACCTCCCATCCCGGGCTTTCATGACCGCACGAGGTGCAGCGCAGGAACATCCGTGGTCCTTCGTACTGCAGCACGGAATCGTGCCCGTGAATCCCGCACAGGGCGACGTGGATCCGCCGGAGCACCCACTCGAGCAGGCCGGTGGTGTCGTCGCGCGCCCCGCCCGGCAGGAAGGATCGGACGGTCAGAGTATGGTTGGGGGCATTGATCATCATGGTCCCATTACCTCCACCGGTTCGCCCAACACCGGGCGGCGGTTCCGAGGGAACCGGTACTGGCGAAACCCGGGACGCCCCGGGCGATTGAACGAACTGCGACAGTCGAGCCAACTTCAAGGCCCGTGCCAGTGTTGAGCTCCTGGTCCGCTACGTGTTGACAGCGAAGGGCTTCGCCACGTTCGGGCGATGGCGATCGGCGTTCCGTGACCGCTGCGGGTGACGACGCGCGTCACGGCAGGAGCATGCGATTGATGCAGTCCAGGCGGGTTTCTGTACAGCGCGCCGACAGCTCAGCTTGGGCGCGCCCTCGGCCTTTTCGGGCGTTCAGACGGCTGCACGCGGCGAGGGCGGCGAGAGCAGGTGTTCGATCGACCGCGCGTAGTAGCGCAGCAGTCCGCGGCTGCGGACCCGGAAGCAGTCGCCTTCGGCGACGATCACGCCCCGGCGCCGGAACGGGCCGGCGGCCTCGGCGACCGCCTGGCGGCCGGTCTCGACGCCCAGGTTCGCGCCCCGCTCGCGCAGGCGGACGAGCAGGTCGTCGATGCGGCCTTCGAGGTCGCGACGCGCGATTGACGGGCGCATGGCAGCGGCGACCAGGGCGGTGGGCGTGACCTTGTAGAGCAAGCCGATCGCTTCCCGCGTGCGATGGGCGAGATCGAGGATGTCGCTGCGCGATTGCGAGTTGTACTCCGACGTGGCGATCGGGTGCCCGAAGGTCACGAACGCCCGCGACCGATAGCCGACGGCGTCGCGCATCATCTCCGCGAGCTCGCGCGCGAACGGCCGCTGCTTCTTCTTCGTCCCCTGGCCCGCCAGGATGCGGTCTTCGAGCACCAGGTCGTAGGACACCGCCATCGGCAGGATGACGAGGTTCTGCGTGTCCGACTGCATGGCGGCGTGGATGAGCCCCGTCTTGGGAGCCTTCAGCTCGCCGCTGTAGCTGCGCCCGCCCTCGATGTAGAAGAGGAGGTCGTGCCCGCGCAGCAGTTCGGCGACGTACGCCTTCAGCGTGATCAGGTAGGCCGGATCCTTGGTGTTCCGCCGGATCGGCACCGCGCCGGTGACGTGCCGGTGCAGCAGCCCGAGCGGGCCGACGAACAGGTTGATGCCCGCCGCGATGATGGGCGGCCTGATGCCGTGGTCGTCGAGCACCAGCGGCTCCACCAGGTAGTCGGTGTGGCTCTTGTGATCGGACGCGTAGATCACCCGGCTCGCGCTGGTCGCCGCGATGGCCCGCTCCACGTGCTCCACGTGGCGCTCGATCTTCCTGAGGATCGGATAGACGGGGTGCTTGAGCGCGCGGTAGAGCGTGTAGCGCTGCGTCGTGCGGAGCTCGTCCAGGTAGGCGTAGACCCGCTCGCGGGCCGCCTCCGAACTCTCGCCGTGCGTGCCCTTGAGATACCGCACGACTTCTTCGCGCGACAGGACCGCCTGGGAAATGTCGTCTGGCATGCGAATCCTAGAGTGCGGCGCACACGGCGTTCACGCTGGTGCACCCCTGCCCGGTGCCGTCCCCCGGGACGAGCGTGACGGACGTGCCATGGCCGCACCCATTATAATAGGCCGTTGGTCCGCAGTCTCCGCCTGATGGCATCCGCACCTGTGCGCCCGCGCGTGGTTCTCGTCACCGGCGCCTCCTCGGGGATCGGGAAGGCGTGCGCGGAGCATCTGCGCGCGAAGGGGTACCGCGCCTACGGCACCAGCCGCCATGCCCCGCCCGCCGCCGCGGAGGGTGCCGGCCTTCCTCGCCTGATCCCGCTCGATGTGACGTCGGATGAGTCCGTCGCCGCCGCGATCCGCCTGATCCTCGACCGCGAGGGCCGTCTCGACGTCGTCGTCAACAACGCGGGGTTCGGGATCGCGGGCGCCGTCGAGGAGACGACCGTCGACGCGGCGCGCGCCCAGCTGGACACGAACTTCTTCGGCACGGTGCGCGTGTGCCGCGCGGCGCTGCCGGTCATGCGCCGCCAGGGCGGCGGCTGCATCGTGAACGTGAGCTCGATCGCCGGGCAGGTGGGGATTCCCTTCCAGGCGCACTACAGCGCCAGCAAGTTCGCCGTGGAGGGATTCACCGAGGCGCTGCGCATGGAGGCGGCGCCATTCGGGATTCGCGTGGCGCTCGTCGAGCCCGGCGACTTCCGCACCGGCTTCACCGCCAACCGCCGGCTGACGACCCGCGAGGACGCCGGCGCGTACGGCGAGCGCGCACGACGGGCGATCGCCGTCATGGAGCACGACGAACGCCGCGGGCGCACGCCCGAGGTCGTCGCCCGGCTGATCGAACACATCATCACGCGGCGCTCGCCGCGCCTCCGGTATACCGTCGGCCCCGTTTCGGAACGGCTCGCACTGGTGCTCAAGCGATTCGCGCCGGCGCGTCTCTTCGAGTGGGGCATCGCCACCTACTACCGCGTGCGGTAGCCGACAGCCCGGGCGACCCGCCCGCACCCCGGTGGGCGGCAGGCCTACGGCTTGTCTATCGCCTCGGCGGACGGCGATTCGGGCCAGACGGGCAGCGGGGCGGCCGCATAGTCGGCGTGCGCCAGCCGAGACTGGAACAGCGACACCTCCGAGGCGTAGAAGACCAGCTTCACCCACAGGCGCATCAGCAGGTAGATCTCGCCGACCGCGAACCCGAGCCACATCGTCCAACCCGTGGTGCCGGCGGAGGGCGCGAAGACGGCGTAGATGCCGAGCACGATGCCGAAAAGGGCGGCGTCCGCGAGGTACAGCGAGGCCGTCTCCCCCGGATGACGCCGGATGAACCGGAAGGAGGCCATCAGCGCGCCGATCATGCTGCGCCGATCCTCGACGACAGCCCGGACCTTCGCGTAGTCGATCCACACGTTGAACGCCACGAGCGCGATCCCGAAGACGACGTAGAGGGCGAGGCGCAGGAAGAACGCCGTGCGCTCGACGCTCACGTCGTGCGTCGCCCACGGGTAGAACGAGTCGAACAGCCACCCGTGCAGCACGCCGAACAGCACCCAGTAGCCGAACAGGGCGAACACGGCCAGCCGGGCGAAGCGGAAGAAGTAGACGCCGCACGCCGCGCAGAACGCCGCCGTGCGCGTGGGACGGTTGCGCGCGTAGCGGTCGATGATGCCGCCCACCAGGAACGCCCACACGACCAGGTAGGCGGCGGCGGCGCCGGTCACCACCAGCGCCTGCGGCCGCGCGTCGAGAACGGCGTCGATGTTCGAGAGCACGGCGCCGAAGCCGATGATGCGAGGCGAGAACGTCTCGCCGACGCCCGTCGCCTGCGACGCGAACAGCGTCCACCATTCCGAGTTCACGCCGTTCGCCGCACGGTCGGCGGCGAGGCTGCTGCCCAGGCTCTCCCGCAGCATGCCGCGCAGGACCATGCCGAGCGGGAGGGCCATCATGAACGTGATCACCAGCAGCCCGGCGAGGACGGCGGGCGCCCGGTTCACACGCCGAATCCCGTCGCGAAGCGCGTTCAACACCATATGTTCCCGTTGCCGCGTCACACGAAGAAGGCGGCGTTCAGCAGCAGGTCCTGCAGCCACACCAGCCATTTCAGCGTCCACTTGGTGGCCGCTGGGCCCCCGGCCGGCTCGAGCGTCCGGCTGTTGTTCGTGTAGTTCACGTCGAGCAGCAGCACGCGCTCGGGATCGACCTGCGCAGAGAGCGCCCCGGTGCTGCGCTCGTAGGTGAACATCTTCCAGCGATCCCGGCCATCCCACCGTTCCCGCACCTGCTCGCCGTTCTTGAAGGTCACCAGGACGTCCACCGGGAAGATGCCCTCGCCGAGCCGCCGCACCACCACGTGCGTGCGGAAGAGGCCCGGCCGTCCGCTCTCCGCCTTGTAGGCCAGCGTGCCGCCGGCGTCGAAGAAGCCGGTGGCCGTCGCCGGCGCCGTGCGCAGGTCGGCCACCTCGTAGTCGAACACGTTCGAGCTGCGGTAGACCTGGTCGAAGAACCACGTCATGTCGCGCCCGGTCACCTCGTTGACGACGGCGAAGAAGTCCTGCGGCTTCGGGTGGCGGAACTTCCACCGGTTGAAGAACGTCGACATGACCCGCTGCATCGTGGACCATCCGAGGTGTCGTTCGAGCGTGTTCAGCCACAGGGCCGTCTTGGCGTACGAGAGCGGTCCGGCGGCGGCCGGCCAGTACCGCCACGACGGGGTGGACTGCGCGTCGAGCTTCGCGCCCTGGCGGTAGCTCGCCAGCCGGTTCTCGTCCACGTCGCGGGTGATCGGGATGTCGCGCAGCACCCAGGGGACGAAGCCCCCGAACAGCCGGAACGAGTCGTAGTTGGGGTTGAAGGCGAGCGCCATCGTGCGGCCGGTCGAATAGGTGTTGAACCCCTCGTCCATCCACGCGTCTTCGAACTCGTTGTTGCCGACGACGCCGTACCAGAACTGGTGGCCGCACTCGTGCACCGTCACGCCCTCGGGGTCTGCCACGTCCTTGGGCGCGAGCCAGCGGGTGCCGCCCGTGAACAGCGTGGGGTACTCCATGCCGCCGGCGCCGCTCTGCCACGCCGGATCGACGATCGTGATGTGCGGGTACGGATACGGGCCGAACCACTGGCCGTAGTAGCGAAGCGCCGCGCGGGTCGCGTCGAAGTACCGGTCGGCCTGGTCCGAGTGCTCCGGCTGGAGCAGCAGGCGCATCTCGACGCCCGGGAGGCCGGGCTGGTCGAAGCGGGCGGTCCTCACCAGGTAGTGCGGGCTCGTGGTCCACGCGAAATCGTGGACGTCCTCCTGGTAGAAGCGGTGCGTGGTCGTGCCGTCGGCGTTGTCTCGCGCCTCGCGGTCCACGCCGGTGGCGCCCACCACCCAGCCCCGGGGCACGGTCAGCTTGACGTCGTAGACGCCGTAGTCGGAGTAGAACTCGGTGCTCGCGTGGAACTGGTGGCAGTTCCACCCGGCGTCCTCCAGGACGCCGACCTTGGGGAACCACTGCGCGAGGAAGTAGTAATCGCCGATGGCCCCGGTTCGGGCGAACGTGCGCGGGACCTGCGCGGTCCATTCGAGATAGACGTTGAGCGTCTCGCCCGGCTCCACCGCCTTCGGGAGCCGCACCACCAGCACCGTCCGGTCTTCCGCGTTCCCATCGTCGGGAGCGACGAAGCGGCGATCGCCGAGTTCGATCGGCGGCGCGCCGTCGAGGCCGACGAGCCGCACCGTGCCGACCTCGGTCCAACCCCAGTCGCGTTCCGAGAGGTCGCGCGGGGGACGGCGGCCGTAGCCTGGCAAGGCGGCTTCGCGTTCGAAGGTGGAAGCCGAGTTCCTGAACGCGTTGTAATAGAGGTGGTAGCGGAGTTCGGAGGTCGGCGTCGAGGTGATGTTGCGCCACGTGAGCCACTCGCGCCCGGTGATCACCCGCCGCCCGACGTCGAGCCGCGCTTCGATCAGGTAGCTGGCGTTGCGGGGCGAAAGGCCGGACGGCTCGCGGGGCTCCGCGGGGACCGCAGCCTGCCTGGCTGCGGACGCGGGCTCGGCGGCCTTCGCTTTCGACCGCGGCGGGCGCGGCCGCTGGCCGTGGATCGCCACGCTCCCGATCGCGAGCATCAGCAGCAGGAGCACGAGCGGCTGGAACCAGCGGCGCATGAAACCTCCGTGGTGGATCTGCGCCATGCTACATCAGAACCGGCTTGCGGCTTGCGGCTTGCGGCCTGCTGCTGGCGGCCTGCGGCCTGCCGCCTGCCACCTGCAGGCGACCCCGTCTCCGCTCCTGACCGCGCGACACGCCAAGGCGGAAGCTTGACGGGTGTGTGCCGTCGCACTAGTCTACCCTCTCCGCCGGGAATGCCGAACAGCCGCGGGCCGCAGCCCGCATCCCGGCGCGGAAGGGTAGCGCATGGCGGATTCCTCGTGCGGTCGCGCCGGCCCGAGCCCGGCGGAGCTTCGGCTGCGGTTTCGCGCCGGCGGCCTGGTCGCCCCCACGTCGGGGCTCGCCCCGGGCTTCGTCCAGGCGAACCTCGTGATCCTGCCGCGCGCGCTGGCGTTCGACTTCCTCCTGTTCTGCCAGCGGAATCCGAAGCCGTGCCCGCTGCTCGAGGTCGTCGAGGCCGGGTCGGCCGAGCCGCGAACCCTGGCGCCCGGCGCCGACCTCCGGACCGACGCGCCCAAGTACCGGGTGTATCGCGACGGCGTTCTGGCCGAAGAACCGGTCGACATCGCCTCCCTCTGGAACGACGACCTGGTGTCGTTCCTCATCGGCTGCAGTTTCACCTTCGAGTCGGCGCTGATGGAGGCCGGAATCCCGGTGCGTCACATCGAGCAGGGCTCGAACGTGCCGATGTACATCACGTCGGTGCAGACGTCCCCGGCGGGCGCGTTCCACGGGCCGATGGTCGTCTCGATGCGCCCGGTTCCGGCGTCGCAGGTGGTGCGGGCGGTGCAGGTGACGTCCAGGTTCCCGGCGGTCCACGGCGCGCCGGTGCACGTCGGCGACCCGGCCGCCATCGGGATTCGCGACATCGCGCACCCGGACCTCGGCGACCCCGTCGAGATCCGCCCCGGCGACGTGCCGGTGTTCTGGGCGTGCGGCGTGACGCCGCAGGCGGCGGCGATGGCCTCCAAACCGCCGCTGATGATCACGCACGCGCCCGGCCACATGTTCATCACCGACCGTCGGGACGCGGAGTACTCCGTGCTGTGACGGGCGCCGGCGGGCCGCCGAGAGGACCGGCCCGAGGACGCCGGCCACGGGCCAGACGGGTCGGAGGTCGAGTCGGGGTCGGGGATTGGGGTCGTAACCGCCCATGTCCATCGAGAACATCGTCCTCTCGCGCGACCACCGGGGCATCTCGGCGCTGCGGCCGTACCTGCCGGCGGACTTCTGCGAGCGCGCCGGCCAGGTGATCCTCGATCACCCCGGGACGGTCCTCATCGCCACCGGCTTCTACGTGCCCGCCGGGTGCGCCACCGAAAGCGACGGCCCCCCAGGGGCCGTGTCGCTGGGCCACGTCATCGCGTCGCTCGGCTCGCGGGTGATCTACATCACCGACGCCTACACGGCGCCGCTGCTGCACGGCCTGCTGGGCCCGCGCGGCGAGGTGCTCGAATTCCCGATTGTCGGCCACCAGGAGAGCTGGCTGCACGCGGCAGACCTGCTCCGCTCGCTCCAGCCGAGCCTGACGATTGCGATCGAGCGGTGCGGACTGACATCGGAGGGGTTCTACCGGAACATGCGGGGCGCCGACGTCACACCCTACCACGCGAAGGTCGACTACCTCTTTCGCGAGCACGATTGCAGCGTGGGCATCGGCGACGGCGGCAACGAGATCGGCATGGGCAACCTCGCCGCGGCCATTCCGATGCTGATGCCGAACGTGGAGCAGCCGTGCATCACGCCGACGACGCACCTGGCGATCGCCAGCGTGTCGAACTGGGGCGCGTGGGGCATCATCGCGGCGATGTCACGGTTGCGCGGCGAGAACCTGCTGCCGACCGTGCGCGAGGCGCACGACCTGCTGGCGCAGACGATCGGGCTGGGCGCCGTGGACGGCACCACGGGCAGGCGCACCGAAACGGTCGACGGGTTCCCGATCGAGGAGAACGACCGCGTGCTGCGCGAGATGCACACCTGGCTCGCCCGGTACGGCATCGGCGCGGCACAACGCTGAGGCCCGGCCGACGCGCGTCTCCCCGGCGGTTTCAACGCCGCAGGAATTGCGGCAGCAGGTCGGGCCCCGACGACACCGCTTCCCGAACCACCAGCTTCCAGGTGCCGCGACCGCGGCGGGTCTTGGGCGAGAGATACTCCCAGGTGACGACGCCCACCTCGGCCTCGAGCAGGTACGACGCCCCCAGTTTCGCGTCGAGGGTCGCCGACGTCACGCTGTCCGGCTCCCAGTCCACGTTCTCCTTCACCAGGAAGTCGGCCGAGACGACGTGACGGCCGGGCAGCACGGTCACGACGCCCAGCAGCGTCTCCTTCACGTCCTTGCCATCGAGCTTCACGTGCCTGATGCCGCCGCCGAACGTGATCGTCGGCAGCAGCTCCCTTCGAGCCTCCAGCACGAGCTTGTCGATCTCCGCCGGGTCGGTCAGGCAGTTGGCCGCCTTGCGCCGCACCCATTTCGAGGGATCGCGGCGCGCGAGGTCCGCCAGCACCTGCTGGTTCTTCACGCGCTCGATGGCGGCGCCGCGCTCGATGGCACCGCTGGCATGCCGGGCGAGATCGACGAGGGCGTCTTCGTCGATCAGCCCGCGGATGGCCGCGATGCGGATGCTTCGCACCTGGCACGTCTTGGCCAGGTCGAGAAGCACCTGCTGGTCGGTGACTTTCCGAACCGCCGCCAGCCGCACGTCGGTGGATGCGGAGGACGAGCGTGCGAGCTGGACGCACGCCTGCTGATCGCCCGCTTCGCATCCGCCGGCCAGTTTCGTTTGAGCGAGTCCCGTCGCCGAGGTCAACGCCAGACAGACGATGGCGGAGGTGATGAACGTGCGCATGCCGCCAAACACGCTACCGCGGCCTCGCGAGAGCGTCAAGAGGAGGAAACGACTTTGTCGGGAACGACTTCTCCGTTGCTGGCGTCGCTGCAGGCGCAAGGAATCGCTTCGGGACTGTAGCTCTTCCAGACAGCCTCGGAGGGGGCCGAGGTCGAATCGTGAGGTTTTTCACAAGCCGGCAGGTGGCACCGGCTTTGCTCATCCGTAGATTGCCTTCGGTTTCGCGAGAAACAGGCCCCGGTTTCGCGAGCCCACCTACAGGGGCGCGTCAGTTCGCCCGGCTGGAGAGACGCCGTTCGTCGTTGGCGTCGGAAAGTTCGCGTTCGCCCTCTCCAGTCGGGCCCCTCCTCACCGGCCGCCGATCTTCTCCTCCACGCTCTTGATCTTGTCGTCGAGCGTCTGCGCCCGGTCGATGCGGGTGCCGACCCGCAGGCTGCTGTGCACGCGCGGGGCGCCCATCCGGTGCACCACCTCGTGGCACCGTTTCACCGCGGCGAACACGGCGTCCCACTCGCCCTCGATGTTCGTGCCGAACGCGTGCAGGGTGTGCGGCAGGCCGGCCTCGGTCAGCACGCGCTCGCACGCGGCGACGTACTCCGAGAGCGACACCCCGACGCCGATCGGCACCACGGACAGGTCGATTGCAACTCTCATGACTGGCAGTATGCAACAGGCGGCGGCCGGCGGTCACTACACGCCGGCCGGGCCGCCGATGTAAGATCCCGCGCGTCATGGCGGTTCGTGTCAAAGCCCGTCGCCGGCCCGCGCGCCCGCTCCGGTTCCGCATCCTGGTCCGGCTGCTGCAGGGCGGCGCCCTGGCCCTCCTCGTGCCGTCGCTGGCCGTCCTCGTGCTGCGGTGGGTGCCGCCGCTGACCTCGGGAGTGATGGTCGAGCGTCGCGTCGAGGCGTGGTTCGGCGGGACGCCGTACAAGATCGACTACCGCTGGGTGCCGTGGAGCCGCATCGCGAGGTCCGCCGGGCTGGCGGTCATCGCGTCGGAGGACCAGCACTTCCTGACGCATCACGGGTTCGACGTGGAGTCGATCGAGAAGGCCATCGAGGCGCACGACAAGGGCGCGCGCCTGCGCGGCGCGAGCACGATCTCCCAGCAGGTGGCCAAGAACGTCTTCTTGTGGTCCGGGCGCAGTTTCGTGCGGAAAGGGCTCGAAGCCTACTTCACCGTGCTCATCGAGCTCACCTGGCCGAAGCGCCGGATTCTCGAGGTGTACCTGAACGTCGTGGAGCTGGGCGACGGCGTCTTCGGCGTGGAGGCGGCCAGCCAGCGCTTCTTCCGGAAGCCGGCCGCCCGGCTGACGCCCTCGGAGTCTGCGTTGCTCGCGGCGGTGCTGCCCAACCCCATCCGCTTGCGGGCGAATCGGCCGTCGCCCTACGTCGAGGAACGCCAGGCCTGGATCCTTCAACAGATGGAGCAATTGGGGGGGACGTCGCTGCTGAACGGGATGTGACGGGCCGGGCCCGCGCGTCGGGAGGCCGGTCACGATCGTCGTCGGCCGGCGCCCGACGAACGTCCGGGCGACCGCCGGCGCGGGCGCCCGGCGGCCGCCCTGGGGGCCGGAAGCTGCGGCGTTACGGCCGTTTCACGCGATCGGACGACGCCGGGACAGGTCCGGAGACCCGCTCGAGCGCCTCGGTTTCCGCGTCGATTTCCCGTCGGATCTTCCTCACCTGCCGGTCGTGGTAGCTGCCTCGCAGATGCTGCACGAGGCGGCTGACGCCGTCGACGGCGAGGGCAAACCCCATGCTCGACGCCACCGCCACGGCCCGTTCGTTGTTGTTCAGCAGTTCGTATTGCGACGACGCGTACACGGGTTCGGTCATGGCGATGAACTGCTGGTGCCAGGCAGGGCCGTGCGGCGCCAGGCTCGGCGTGACGAGCCGGTCGTCGCTCGGCAGCGTGATCGGGGGAGATGGCGACCAGGTCTCGACCTTCAACGGCTGCTGCTTCGCCGATCGCGCGAGCGGGCCGGTCGGCGGCGGCGTCGATGGCGGCGCCTGCTCCGCCGGAGCGGCCGCCCTGGCGGCGGCCTCCCTGGCTGCCTCCCGAACTCCCGAAAGGGTGTAAGGTGGAGCCTGATCCACGGGAGCGGGCTGCGCCTCGGCCGTGCCGGCGGCGAGCGCGAGTGAGACCAGCGCTGCGGTGACCACCATGGCGGGTTTCCTTCTTCCTGTCCACACCCAGAAGCGGCCGCTACGTAAGGTTACTCCCGGGCTGCGGGCGCGCCGACTGTTTTTCGCCATCGCCGGCGCGGTCCTCGTCCTCCTCCCCGTCCGTTACGTCACGGCCGACCGCGAGACGACGACGGTCGAGGCCGCCCGATTGGCGCGGCCCATGCGGGCGGGGGAGGGGTACATCCCCCTGCGGGCCGGCATCACTCACTACTGTTTGGACGGACCGGAGTCGGGGCCGGCCGTCGTCCTCGTCCACGGCTACATGGATACGATGGCCGACTGGGACGGCGTGGTGCCCGGGCTCGTCTCGGCGGGCTTCCGCGTGCTTCGCTACGACATGTACGGGAGCGGGATGTCGGCCCGGCCGCCATCCACTTACACGCGCGAGATGCTGGGCGAGCAGCTGCTCGACCTGCTCGACCGTCTTCACATCGCCCGGCCCGACGTCGCCGGGCATTCGCTCGGCGGGGCCATCGCGGTGGGTTTTGCCGCCAATCACCCGGACCGCGTGGCACGGCTCGCGCTGTTCGCCCCGGCCGTTCACGTCAACCTCCCGAGGCTCCGAATCGTCCGGCTGCCGCTGGTGGGCCGTTACCTGGCCCGCACCTGGTTCGTTCCCGACGTGGCCAAGCGGCTGAGCGTTCGGGCATCGAACGGTCAGGCGTGGGCGGCCGCCGTCATCGACAGCATGCAATTCCAGGGCACAGAGGCGGGATGGCTCTCGATCGTCACCGGCGACGGGTTCGGCGACTACCAGCCGGAGTGCAGGCGCGTCGGAGCGTCGGGCCGGCCGGTGCTGCTGGCCTGGGGAAGCGCCGACGTCCTGGTCCTGAGGGACGCGATGAGCGAGGCCCGTGCGGCGATGCTGCGGGCGGAGTGGCACGAATTGACGGGCGCTCCGCACGAGTTGCCGATGGACCGTGCGCCGGTCGTGACGCAGATGCTCGTCCGCTTTCTCCAGCAGGGCCGTTGATCCGCCTGTCCTCCAGGAAGGACGGATGGCTGAGCCGCCGGGCGGCTCTTCGGCAAAACGCCTGGGAAAAGGGCAGCCGCCAGTTGGCACCGCGGTTGCGACATGTAGTGGCGTCGGTCCTTCCGGTCGCCAGCACAGAAGCAATCGAACCCTCGGTGAAGGACCGGCCATGGGGTGACATCATGAAGGTCCAGAAGGCGCTTGCAACCGCAGCAGTCGCGACGGCACTCAGCCTGTTGCCGCTCGCAGCCCACGCGCAGGAACGCAACAACGGTCGCGAGCGCGGCGGACGCGCGGCCGCCGGCGCCCCGGCCCGGGCCGAGGGCGGAAGGCAGGCCGTGGTCCGACAGGCGCCGCAGGCCCGGCAGGCCGCGCCGCAGCCGCAGGCTCGCGCCTATGCCGCGCCGCAGGCCCGACAGGCGTCGCCGCAGCCGCAGGGGCGCGTGTATGCCGCACCGCAGGCCCGGCAGGCGTCGCCGCAGCCGCAGGGGCGCGTGTATGCCGCACCGCCCTCGCAGGCCCGAACGTATAGCGGGCCGCAGGCGGTCGTCCGCGGGCAGGGGAGCCCGCAGCCCCAGACCCGGACGTATGGCGGGCAGGCGGTGGTCCGCGGGCAGGGGAGCCCGCAGCCCCGTGCGCAGCAGGCCGTGCCGCGCGCCTACTCGGGTCAGCAGGCGGTGACGCGAGGCTACCAGAGCAGGCAGGTACGGATACGCGCAGCCGCACGCGCAGGCGGCGCCGCGGGCGCAGGTACGGCTACGGCCATGGCTCGCCGGCGTACCGTCCGGGAGACCGGGACAGTCACTACGGCGGCAGCTATTACGCGCCGCGGTCGAACTACTACGCACGCCCCTACTACGGGCACGGGTACGTCCGCCCGTATGGCTGGACGGCGTATCGACCCTACTACTTCTCGCGGCCGTATTACTCGTTCTCGCCGTGGTTCAGCATCGGGTTCGGGATTTCGATCGGCTACCCGGTGCCGTATCCGTACGCCTACCTCGGCACGTACCAGCCGAGGGTGTACGGCTACGACGACAACTGGTACGGCTACAGCACCACGGCAGCGGTGTCGGTCTACGGAGGCCTGAGCTTCGACATCCAGCCGTCTGACGCAGACCTCTGGGTGGACGATCAGTACGTGGGCACCGTGGGCACCTTCACGCCCAACGGCGAGCCGCTGACGCTGACGCCGGGCCAGCACCACATCGTCGTCCAGCACGACGGCTTCCGCGGGATGGAGTGGGACGTGACGGTCGAGCCGGGGCAGGTCATCCCCTATCGCGGGGCGATGCAGCCGCAGTGAGTCACGCAGCGGCCAGTGGTTAGTGGCCAGTGGCTAGTGGCTAGTGGCTAGTGGTCGGTGAGACGTCGAGGGGCGGCCAGCGGGCCGCCCCTTTCTATTCGAGTCGCCCGCCCTCGCGCTGGCGCGCCTACTCCAGTCCAAGCCGCTGGCGCTTCAGGTACAAGCCCTTGCGCGACAATCCGAGCAGCTTGGCGGCGTCGTCCACCCGGCCGCCGCACTTTCCCATCGCATAACGGATCTGCGCGCGCTCGGCGTGCTCGACGAGCGCCGCGTGCGGCTGATCGAGCCGCACGACCAGTTCGGTGGGCTCGAGGTCGGGCGCCTGCGCGGCCACCGTCCTGCGCCCCGCGCGGATGGCCGGGTCGAGATGATCGGGCATGAGCACCGCGCCCGGCTCGGCCATCGCGGCCAGCCTCCGCATCTCGTTGGCCAGCTGGCGCACGTTGCCCGGCCACCGGTAGAGCACCAGGTACTCCATCGTCTCCTCGGCGAGGTGGAGGCGGTCCTTGCGGAAGTCGCGCGCGGCGCGCTGCAGGAAGTGCTCGGCCAGCGGCGGCACCTCCTCGCGGCGCTCGCGCAGGGGCGGCAGGTGGATCGGGACCACCGCGATGCGGTAGAAGAGGTCGCTGCGGAAGGCGCCCTCGGCGACGAGCTGGTCGAGGTTCCGGTTCGTGGTCGCGACGATGCGCACGTCCACCCTCTGCGGCTTCGTGTCGCCGAGCGGCTGAATCTCGTTCGACTCGAGGAAGCGAAGCAGCTTCGGCTGGACGTCGAGGCCGAGGTCGCCGATCTCGTCGAGGTACAGCGTGCCGCCGGCCGCCGCGCGGACCACGCCGGGGTGATCGGCCGTGGCGCCCGTGAACGAGCCCCTGCGGTGGCCGAACAGCTGGCTGTCCATGAGGTCGCGCGGTACGGAGGTGCAGTTGAAAGGGACGAACGGCTTGTCGGCGCGGGGCGAGGCGGCGTGCACCAGCCGGGCGATCATCTCCTTGCCGGTGCCCGTTTCGCCGGTGATCAGCACGTTGATGGTCATCCCCGCGACCTGCCGCGCGCGCGCCACCACGCTCAGCATCTCGCTGCTGCAGGCGATTACGTCGTCGGCGGCGCTGTCCGGGCCGATGGGCCACAGCGCCACCCGCTCGCGCTCCTCGAGGCGCGCCTTCTGCTGGAAGCGCGAGGCGCCCGCGAGACGCTCGAGCGCGAGCAGCGGCACGAGCCGGCCGACGTCGGGCGGCACGACGACGGCGATGGCGTAGTCGCGGCCCTGCCAGCCGCCGAGCTCGATGCGCCGCGGGGGCCTGGCGACGAGAGCAGACGCGTCGGACCACGCGACGCCGAACCAGGACAGGATCTCGGGCCTGCCCGCGCCGCGCGCGGCCGTCAGGGCTGCCGCCGGCACGCAGGCGGTCTCGAGCAGCGCCGCCATCAACTCGTGGCCGACGACGGCAGGATAGGCGCCGGCGTCGACGATCGCGGCCGCCCGCTCGAGAGCGCCGGCGGCTGCGTTGGCGCTCGGCGCGAGCAGCGGCGTGCAGGCGTCGAGGCGATGCACGACGCGGCGCGGCGGCGGCGGCAGGCTCTGGACGGGGCCACACGGCGGCGCGTCCACGGGCGCCACCCGGCGCTCGGCAGCCACCGCATCGGCGTACCCGTCAACGAGGTTCGACAGCGCGGTCCGGTTGCCGACGCTGGCGAGCGCCCGGCCGCCGCGTTCGAACCAGCACCGCGCCGCGCCCGCGGACCGGTCGACGGCGAGCGCGCGGCCGACCACGCGGCCGAACTCGGCGAGAAGCTCGAGGGTGGAAGGCCACTCGGCGGTGAAGGTCCCGGCGAGGGCGGCAGCCGACGCGTGGACGCGTCCACGGCGGGCCTCCGACTCGACGAGCAGCAACCGCAGCGTCGCGGTGAGCAGGGGGTCGGACAGTTCGCCGGCGCCAGCCACCGCCTCCGTCAACATCGCGGCGGCGGCGTCGAAGCGTTCCTGCCTGAGGAGCAGTTTCGCGCGAGTCACCGACGTCCAGAGCCCGTAGTACCAGTTGCCCTTCGGCACGTCCGGCGTCCAGACGCGCGCCGTCGCGAGGATGCGCCCGGCTTCGTCGAGGTCGCCCCGAGCGAGCGCCAACTGCGCAAGGCCGTCCGTGATACCGGCTTGGGTCATACTCGCCGGCGGAGACATTCTTGCGGCCCGGTCCAAGAGCCGCCAAGCCCTGCCAAACCGGCCGTAGGCGAGCTCGACATGAGCGAGATTGGTGATTGCGGCGCGCCAAGTGTGGGTGTGTCCAGCGTTTGATGATTCCTGAACCGCTATTCGGGCCTCATGTCGCGTCGTTTCAAGATCAGCAAGCGAGAAGGCAATGCACGCTGAATCGATTGCAGCCGTTCCCTCAAGCCAGCTGTTCGGTTCCAACGCGATCAGCGACCTACCGATACGGATGTGTTCGCGAGCGACGTTAAGGAGTCCTCGCTTGGCTTCGATCTGAGCGACGAATAGGTGGAGTGCGGCGAGAGGTTGTGCCTGGCCTGTTCGAGCAACGTCGCGACGCACAGTTGGGAGATACGCCGTAGCTGCATCTAAGCCCGGGCCCTCAGTCAAAGCCAGAAGCAACCGAAGCTCCGCCCACGCGAGCGTTTCAGCCGCCCTCTCGTGCTGTGCCAAGTCGATGGCACGTCGCAGTTCCTCGACTGCTTGAGCAGTCTCGCCGAGGTCGCGAAGAGCGCTAGCCACAATGATGTGGCACCGCGCCTTGTTCGTAGGTTCGGTTTCGTTGTTCGCGACTATCTTCTCGGCTATGGCAACGGCTCTGGATGGATGCCCGGTCCTCAACAGCAACTCTGCCAATTGAGTGTCTCGGGACAGCTGTTCGGCGGCCGTTTGGGCTCCGCCGAGCGACCGGAGCTGTCGGAGGGCCTTGAGGTAATGGCCCCTGCGAACAAGAGTTCGAACCCTCTCCATAACCCGCTCCATTCATCGCCTGAAAAGTCGCGAGGGTACAGGGCTGAACGCGAGGGAAGAACCAGATCCCCATGAATAGTAGCTCAGACTCGACCTAGGCGGCCGCCACGATCCTTGAACTAGGATCATCGAGGAAGGGTCTTCCGGGCTGTGGTGCTTGGTGGGCGAAGTCCGGGGTGGGAGTCCGTTGGCGAGGAACGCTCCCGGCGACGATGAGTCGCCGGGAGGATGGAGTTGGCGAATTCGCAGTACTCAGTCGCCCCAGACGATGCGATCACCCCAGACGATGCGGTCGCCCCACACGATGCGGTCGCCCCACACGATGCGGTCGCCCCACACGATGCGGTCGCCCCAGACGATGCGGTCGCCCCAGACGATGCGGTCGCCCCAGACGATGCGGTCGCCCCAGACGATGCGGTCGCCCCAGACGATGCGGTCACCCCAGACGATGCGGTCACCCCAGACGATGCGGTCGCCCCAGACGATGCGGTCGCCCCAGACGATGCGGTCACCCCAGACGATGCGGTCGCCCCAGACGATGCGGTCACCCCAGACGATGCGGTCGCCCCAGACGATGCGGTCGCCCCAGACGATGCGGTCGCCCCAGACGATGCGGTCGCCCCAGACGATGCGGTCGCCCCAGACGATGCGGTCGCCCCAGACGATGCGGTCGCCCCAGACGATGCGGTCACCCCAGACGATGCGGTCGCCCCAGACGATGCGGTCGCCCCACACGATGCGAGCCGCCTGGGTCGTCTCGTCTTCGCGCCAGAACGCCATGCCGGTCGGGGTCACCGTCTCGCCGGCGATCTCGACGTCGTCGTTCGTCCTCGGCCCGAAGGCCGCGATGCGCACCGAGGCCACCGCGTCCACGCTGCCCGCCCCGCCGCCCGTCAGCCCGGCCTCGGGCACGAACGTCGCGCCCATCTGCAGCGCCGCCTTGACCTTGACGGGGTCCAGCCTCGGGTTCGCCTGCAGGACCAGCGCCGCGACGCCCGACACCACCGCCGCCGACATGCTGGTGCCGCTCAGCTGCATGTAGGCGTTCGCCCCGCGACCCGCCTCGTGCAGCGACGGATAGTCACGGATGATCGTCGTCCCCGGCGCTTCCAGCGACACGACCTTGTTGCCCGGCGCCACGACGTCCGGCTTCATCACGAAGTCGAACAGCGTCGGGCCGCGCGAGCTGTAGGTCGTCACCACGTCGTCGGAACGTTCCGGCGTCCCCTTCGTGTTCAGCGCGCCCACCGTGATCGCGTACGGCGAGTTGCCCGGCGAGTCGATGCCGCCCATCACCATCCGCCCGTCGTCGGTCTTGCCGACGTTGCCGGCCGCCGCCACGACGACGATGCCGTTGGCCACGGCGCGCTGGACCGCGCGGCAGAGCGGGTCGTCCTCGGCCGGTTCGAAGACCGGGTGGCCGAGCGAGAGGTTGATGATGCGGATGTTGAACTGCGCGCGGTGGGCGATCGCCCAGTCGATGGCCGCCACGACGTCGCTCACGACGCCGGCGCCCTCCGCGTCCAGCACCTTCAGGTTGACGAGGTGCGCGCCCGGCGCCACGCCGCTGTAGCCGGCCGGGATGGCCGGGTCGTCGGAGGCCTTCGCGGCGATGATCCCCGCGACGTGGGTGCCGTGGCCGAAGGCGTCGTTCGCCGCGCCGTTCGGCGTCGTGAAGTCCACGTTGGCCACGATGCGGCTGCGGACGGCGGGCAGGCGCGCGATCCCCGAGTCGATCAGCGCGATGCCGATGCCGCGGCCGTCGTAGCCGTCCAGCCGCTCGAGGCCGCGCCACACCTGGTCGGCGCCGATCGCCTGGTCGGTCACCCCCATGGTCCCGCGCACGGCCACGTCGCCCGACAGGTGGGCCACCGCCTCGTCCGCCGCGAGCGCGGCGAGCGCGCCGGGGGAGACCTGGACGACCGCGCCGTCGGCCAGCCACCGCTTCGGCTCCACCCCGTGGCGCGCGGCCAGCGCCGCGATCTCGTCGCGGCTGCCCGACACGATCACGTCCACCGGGGCGCCCGCGCCGGTCGACAGGTGCTGCTCCAGGTCCGCCGAAAGGCGGGCGCGATGCGGGTCGGCCGCCGAGCCGACACCGGCGGTCAGGACGAGCACGGCGAGGGTGACGAGCGACGCACGCCACCAGAGCCTTGCGCCAGGACGACAGAACATACATCCTCCAGAACTAACGACGAAGGGCCGGATTAGGACGACAACCCACCAAGCGCGGTGGTCGAAACGGTTGGCGACGGCGGCGGCGCCGGGGCCGCCGTCAGCCTCAACTCACGAATCGAATCGAGGAGGATGCGCTGCGAACCCAACCGGGTCCGCACCGTCCGCAGGCGCCCCTGCCGAATCCAGTAGTAGACCGTGCGCCTCGAGACGCCGAGCACCTGCACCGCCTGGTCGATCAGCACGCTCCTGCCCGCGTCTGCGACGGGCAACGGCGACCGGGACGTGCAGTCATGCTCCACGCACGAACCTCCGGCTTCCGCAATGGCAAGCGCCAGGCCACCCGTCGGCCCGGCGATCGCGGTCTTCCAAGTGGTTGCGCCGGCGAGAGTTGTTGCACTAGGATGCTGTCGCGCCCGCGGCAGGCGCCCGCGGCCACATCGGCCAATCCGTTGGCCGGGACCCGGCGCGCCGAACGGCCGCACCGGGTTTGCGAAAAACGCCGCGCGACCGTGCGGCAATCGCCCTCGAAATGCTTGGGGTGGCCGGCACGACAGCCGGGGGGCCGCGCCACCCGACAGACCGCACGCGACCGGCCAATCGATTGGCCTGGAGGACAAGAACTTGACCGCTCCTGGACGAGGCCGCCCGTCTTTGACGCTCATTCTTGCCGTGTCGCTGGCGGTGATGCTGCCGGCGCTGGCGGGCTGCCGCCGCGACGCGCCGCCGCCCTCCGCAGCCAAGCCCGGTCCCAAGGCGCTCGTGTCGAGCATCCGGGCGGAGCCGCGGACCTTCAACCGTCACGTCGGGCGCGACTCGGTCCTGGAACTCTTCAGCCATCTCACGCAAGCACGCCTGGTGCGCATCGATCGGCGCACCCAGGAACTGCAGCCGTGGCTGGCCGAGTCGTGGACGACGTCGGCCGACGGCCTGACCTACACGATCAAGCTGCGTTCGGGCGTGACCTTCTCGGACGGCGCGCCGTTCACCTCGGCCGACGTGACGTTCGCGTTCCGCGCCGCCTACGACGAGACGACCGACAGCGTGTTCCGCGACTCGATGCGGGTGGCCGGCAAGCCGCTGGAGGTGTCGGCGCCCGACGCCGCGACCGTCGTGGTCAAGTTCCCCTCGCCGTTCGGCCCGGGGATCCGGCTGCTCGACAACCTCCCGATCCTTCCGCGGCACAAGCTGGAAGCCGCGCTGAATGCGGGCACGCTGGCGAAGGCGTGGGACGTCTCCACGCCGCCCGCGGAGATGCCTGGGCTCGGGCCGTTCGTGCTCGACACGTACCAGCCGGGGCAGCGCCTGGTCTTCGTCCGCAACCCACGCTACTGGCGCACCGACGACAAGGGCGGCCGGCTGCCGGTCCTGGACAAGCTGACGCTGGAGATCGTGCCCGACCAGAACGCCGAGGTGCTGGCGCTGCAGACCGGCCAGGTGGACTTCACGCAGTCGGAGGTGCGCCCCGAGGACTACGGCACGCTGAAGCGCGCGGCCGACGCCGGCAAGCTCTCGATCACCGACGTCGGCGTCGGCCTCGACGCCGACGCGCTGTGGCTGAACCTCCGCCCGGGCCGCCCCGACACCACGAAGCGGCCGTGGCTGCTGCGCAGCGAGCTGCGGCGGGCGATTTCGCACGCGGTCGATCGCCAGGCGTTTGCCGAGACCGTCTTCCTCGGCGCCGCGGTCCCGGTCTACGGGCCGATCACCCCCGGCAACCAGCGGTGGTACGCTCCCGGCATCCCGCACGCGGGCTACGACGTGGCCGAGGCGAAGCGCCTGCTGAGCGGCCTGGGCCTGGCGGACCGCGACGGCGACGGCGTGCTGGAGGACCGTTCGGGTGCGCCGGCGGGGTTCACGTTGGTCACACAGAAGGGGAACACGGCGCTCGAGCGCGGCGCGGCGTTCATCGCCGAAGAGTTGAAGAAGGTCGGTCTCGCCGTCCAGGTCGCGCCGCTCGAGGTGGGCGCGCTCATCGACCGCATCGAGCGCGGCAACTACGAGGCGGTGTACTTTCGATTCCTGGCGACCGACCTCGATCCGGCGCTCAACATCGAGCTGTGGGTGAGCTCCGGGGCCAGCCACTTGTGGAACCCGGGGCAGAGGTCGCCGGCCACCGAGTGGGAGCGCGAGATCGACCGCCTGATGGCGCGCCAGGTGGCGTCGCTCGACCAGGCGGAGCGGAAGGCGCTGTTCGACCAGGTGCAGGGTATCGTGGCCAGGGAGCTGCCGATGATCCAGTTCGCGGCGCCGCGCATCTACATCGCGACCAGCCCGCGCGTCGTCAACGCGACGCCGGCGCTGCTGCGCCCGGCGATCCTCTGGAACGCCGACACGCTCGGCGTGCGCTGAGGAGTCGCGAGTGCTCCAGTACCTCGCGAGGCGCCTCGTCGCCGCCGCGGTGCTCGTGGCCGTCGTGTCCTCGGGCGCGCTGCTGCTCACGCGGCTCGCGCCGGGCGACTTCGCGTCCGACCTGTTCGGGACGGGCACCAGCGCCGAGCAGATGGCGCGCGAGCGCGCCCGCAACGGCCTCGATCAGCCGCTCGGCCGGCAGTATTTGTCGTGGATGGCGCGGGCGGCGCGCCTCGACTTCGGCGTCTCGCTCGTCTATCGCCGGCCGGTGCTCGAACTCGTCCGCCAGCGCGCGCTCAACACCGGCCTCCTGGCGATCGCCGCGCTGGTGCTGGCCACCGTCATCGGGCTTCCCGCGGGCGTCGTCACCGGCAGCCGGCGCCGGGGAGCGGTTTCCGCGCTGATTCGATCCGTCTCGCTCGTCCTGCTGTCCCTGCCGTCGCTGATCATGTCGCTCGTCCTCGTGCTCGTCGCGGCGCGCACGCAGTGGCTGCCCACGGGCGGCATGCAGACGGCGGGCGCGTGGGACGCGGGAGCGATGGCCGGCCTGGCCGACCTCGCCAAGCACCTCCCGCTGCCGGCGCTCGCCATCGCGCTGCCGCTGGCCGCGATGATCGAGCGGCTGCAGTCGCAGTCGATGGACGAGACGCTGAAGATGCCGTTCGCGGCGGCGACGCTGGCGCGCGGCGTGCCCCTCGGCCGGCTGGTCTGGCGCGACGCGCTCCGCCCCGCCATCGCGCCGGTCGCCGCCACGTACGGCTTCGTCCTCGGCACGCTGCTCAGCGGATCGTTCGTCGTGGAGGTCGTGACAGCGTGGCCCGGCCTCGGGCGGCTGATGTACGACGGGCTGCGCGCCCGCGACCTCTACCTCGTGGCCGGCTGTGCGGCGGCGGGGTCGCTCTTCATCGCGGCGGGCAGCCTGCTGTCGGATCTCTTCCTCGCCTGGGCCGATCCGCGCCTGCGCGAGGGCCGGCGCGACCCGGCGGCGGAGGCGCGGACATGAAGCGCGCGGCCGCCGCCGGCCTGGCGTCCATCGTGCTCCTCGCCGCCCTCGCGCCGTGGCTGGCGCCGAACGATCCCGGGCGCACGTTCCGCGGATTCCTTCACGCGCCGCCGATGCCCCCGCGGCTCGTCGACGCCGACGGCCGGTGGCAGCGGCCGTTCGTGTATCCGCTGCGCCTGGTCAGCCGGCTCGAACAGCGCTACGAAGAAGACCGAGCCGTGCGGCTGCCGATCGTCTTCCTCGCGGCGGGGCGCCTCGCCGGCCTGGCAGACGGCACGGACGGTCCGTGGCTGCCGCTCGGCGCGGACGCCGAGGGGCGCGACGTGCTGGCGCGCCTGCTCTTCGGCGCGCGCACCTCGCTCGGCGTCGCGCTGCTCGCCACGCTCGCCGCGCTGGCGATCGGGGCGCTGGCGGGCGGCGTGGCCGGGTATCGCGGCGGCCTGATCGACACCGCGACGATGCGGCTGGCCGAGTTCGTGCTGGTGCTGCCGGCGGTGTACGTGGTGCTCGCGCTGCGGTCGGCCCTTCCGCTGGTGCTGTCGTCGTGGGAAGTCTTCTCGCTGATGACGATCATCTTCGCCGCCGTCGGGTGGCCCTGGGTCGCGCGCGCCGTGCGTTCCATCGTGGCCACCGAGCGCACGCGGGACTATGCGGCGGCGGCGGCGGCGCTGGGCGCCAGCCACGCGCGCGTCCTGTTCGGGCACCTGCTGCCGGCCTGCCGCGGGGTGCTGGGCGTGCAGGCGATCCTCCTGCTCCCGAGCTTCGTCCTCGCCGAGGCGACCCTGTCCTACGTGGGCCTCGGCTTCCCCGACACCGTGCCGAGCTGGGGATCGATGCTGCACCAGGCGAGCAACGTGAACGCGATCGCCGACTTCCCCTGGACGCTGGCGCCGGCCGCGGGGATCTTCGCGGTGACCCTCGCCGCGAACCTGCTGATCGAAGACCGGCCGCGGAGCGCCCTCTGAGGCCCTGTCGAAGGGTTCGACGCCAGTCCGAGAGTAGAATTGACGCATGAGTGCCAAGTCGCGCGCGGCGGCCGTGTCGGTGGCGTCCAACGGCTGCCTCGTCGCCCTGAAGCTCGCCGTCGGCCTGCTCTCCGGCTCCGTCAGCATCATCTCCGAGGCCATCCACTCGGCCAACGACCTCCTGGCCGCGGCGATCGCCTGGTTCTCCGTCAGGACATCCGACAAGGCCGCAGACGCCGAGCACCAGTACGGCCACGGGAAGATCGAGGGCGTCTCGGGCGCCGTCGAGGCGGCCCTCATCGTCATCGCCGGAATCTGGATCATCGTCGAAGCCGTCCGCAAGATCCTGCACGGCGGCGAGGTCGAGCACCTCGGCGCCGGCACGGCCGTGATGCTCGTCTCGGTCGGCGTGAACATCGCGGTGTCGCGCTACCTGTTTCGAGTCGCGAAGCAGGAAGACTCCCTGGCGCTCGAAGCCGATGCGCACCACCTCTCCACCGACGTCTATACCTCGCTAGGAGTGGCCGCGGGCCTGGCGGTCGTCCTGGGCTGGCGCACGTTGTCGGGCGGCTCGAGGGCGCTCGACATCGTCGATCCCCTCGTCGCCATCGGGGTGGCGCTATTCATCCTGAAGATTGGCGTCGACCTCACGAAGAACGCGGTGGGCCACCTGCTCGACCGCCGGCTGCCCGACGACGAGGTCGAGGCCATCCGCGAGATTCTGGCCCGGCAGCCGGGCGTCCTGGAGTCTCACGGGCTTCGCACCCGCAAGTCGGGCAGCGAACGGTACGTGGACGTGCACGTCACGATGGGCGGCGCCGAGACGCTGGCCGGGGCCCATGCCGCCGCACGGGCGATCGAGGACGAGATTGCGAGGGCGCTGCCGCCGGCGCACGCCGTCGTGCACGTGGACCCGGTCGAGGCGCTGCCGCCCGGACGCCGCCGGGACGTGACGTCGGCACGAGGCACGACGAAGGGCTGATGCCGGCCCGGCAGCCGGCGGTTGCACCGATGAGAGGACGCATGAACCTGCACGGAATCTTCCCCCCGATTGCCACGCCGTTCAAAGACGATGAGATCGACCTCGACGCGATGCGGCGCAACGTCACGCGCTGGATGAAGACCGGGCTGGCGGGCGTGGTCGTGCTGGGATCCAACGGCGAGGCGCCGATGCTCGATGCCGACGAGTCGTCCCGCATCGCCGCCGCCGCGCGCGAGTGCGTGCCGGCGGGCAAGACCCTGATCGTGGGCGCGGGCGAGGAGTCGACGCGCTGCACGATCGCGGCGGTCAAGCGCGCCGCGGCCGCCGGGGCCGACGTGGTGCTGGTGCGGACGCCGTGCTACTTCAAGAACCAGATGACGACCGACCTCTTCGTCCGTCACTTCACGGCGGTCGCCGACGCGTCGCCGGTGCCGGTGCTGCCCTACAACGTGCCCGGGCTGACGGGCGTGAAGATGGCGGCCGAGGCGGTCGCCAGGCTCTCGTCGCATCCCAACATCCCGGGCGTGAAGGACTCGAGCGCCGATCTCACCCAGATTGCGGACCTCGTCGCGATGACGCCGCCCGACTTCCAGGTGCTGGTCGGCTCGGCGCCGACGCTGTATCCCAGCCTGTGCGTGGGCGCGGTGGGCGGGATCGTGGCGGCCGCGTGCGTCATCCCCGACGCCATGGTGCAACTCTACGAACACGTGCGCGCGGGCAGGCACGCGGAGGCCGTTGCGCTGCAGCGCCGCGTCACGCCGCTCGCCAAGGCGGTCACCACGTCGTTCGGCGTGCCGGGGTTGAAGGCCGCGATGGACCTGACGGGGTACGTCGGCGGCGCGCCCAGACGGCCGCTGGCGCCCGCGACGCCGCAGATGATCGAGACGCTACGGCGTCAGCTGGCCGGGCTGGCCGAGCGAGGCTGACAGCAGCCGCGCGCACCCGATGCCTTGCCGGGCAAGACGGCCAGGCGGCAGCCGGGGTATCCTGTCGTCACTATGAGCACACTTCCTGCGACCGAACGTCTCCTCCTCGGGCCCGGCCCGAGCATGATCTCCCCCCGCGTCATGCGCGCGCTCGCCGCGCCGGTCCTCGGGCACCTCGACCCCGACTTCCTGGCGATGATGGACCAGACGCGCGAGCAGTTGCGCCGCCTCTTCCGCGCGCCCGACGGTTCGTTCGCGTTCGCCGTGTCGGGGACCGGCACGTCCGGGCTCGAGGCGTCGGTTGCCAACCTCGTGCAGGACGGCACGAAGGTGCTCGCGGTCGTGACCGGCTACTTCGGCGATCGGCTCGCGCAGGTCTGCCAGCGGTACGGCGCGCGCGTCACGCGCCTGGAGGGGGAGTGGGGCCGGGCGTGCGACCCGCAGCTCGTGCGCGACGCGCTCGCCCGCCAACCCGCCGACATCGTGTGCGTGGTGCACGCCGAAACGTCCACCGGCGTCCGCAACCCGGTGGAAGAGGTGGCCGCGGCTGCCCACGAGGCGGGCGCCCTGGTGCTGGTGGACGCGGTCACGTCGCTCGGCGGCCACGCGTTCGAGATGGAACGCTGGGGGATCGACGCCGCCTACAGCTGCACCCAGAAGTGCGTGGGGGCCCCGTCGGGGCTGGCGCCGGTCGCGTTCGCGCCGTCCGCGCTGGCGCGCCGCGTGCCGTGCCGCAGCTTCTATTTCGATCTCGGCCTGCTCGAGGACTACTGGGTACGCCGCAAGTACCACCACACGATGTCCTCCTCGCTGGTCTACGCGCTGCACGAGGCGTTGAACGCGATCGACGAGGAAGGGCTCGACGCGCGGTGGGCGAGGCACCAGCGGCACCATCGGGCGCTGAACGCCGGACTCGAGGCGATGGGGCTCGGCCTGCTGCCGCCCGACGGCGAGCGATTGTGGACGCTGAATGCCGTTCGCGTGCCCGACGGCGTGGACGAGGCGCGGGCGCGCCGCGACCTGCTCGCGCGCTTCAACATGGAGGTGGGCGCCGGGCTCGGCCCCCTCGCGGGGAAGATCTGGCGCGTCGGCCTCATGGGGTACAGCTCGTCGCCGCAGGCGATCCTGCTGTTCCTGGGATCGCTCGAAAGCGTCCTCGGCGCGCAGGGACATCGGGTTCCGCCGGGGGCCGGCACGGCCGCGGCGATCGAGGCCATGGGGTGACGAGGCTGGTGAAGCTTCTCGTTGGCGCCGCCGCGTGCGTGGCGGGGTTCTTCGGCTACGTGTACCTGACGCTGCCGGACGTGGCGTCGCTCGCGACCGTCAACCCGGCGACCACCGCCTTCATGGAGTTGCGCGGCGACGAAGCGAGGGCGCGCGGCGCCGATCCGACGCGCGTGCAGCGCTGGGTGCCGTACAACCGGATCGCCGGTTCTCTCAAACGCGCGGTGCTCGTCGCGGAGGACAGCCAGTTCTGGGAGCACGACGGGATCGACGTCGAGCAGATCAAGGAATCGCTGGAGCGAGACATCCAGAAGCGAACGTTCCTCCGCGGCGGGAGTGACGATCACCCAGCAGCTCGCCAAGAACCTGTACCTCTCGCCGTCCAAGAACCCGGCGCGCAAACTGCGGGAACTGCTCGTCGCGCGGAGGCTGGAGGCCTCGCTCAGCAAGACGCGCATCCTCGAGCTGTACCTCAACGTGATCGAGTGGGGCGACGGCATCTACGGGGCCGAGGCGGCGGCGAGGGCCTACTTCAAGAAGCCCGCCTCGGCGTTGACTGCCGAAGAGTCGGCGCTGCTGGCCGCGTGCATCATCAACCCGCGCATCATGAACCCGGCGCACCTCACCCCTCGGCTCGCCCGCCGGCAGAGGCTGATCCTCGGCCGCATGCAGGTCGTGACGCCGCCGCCAGAGCTGACGGCCTCCCGTGGACAGCCCGGCGGAACGCCCGAGCCCGTTGCTCCAGAGGAGGCGGCAAACCCCATCAAGTGATCCGTCCGCGCACGGCACCCGCGGTCTCGGGCGTTCGTGTGCGTGCGACCTTACTGCTCACCTTGACACCCTCTCACGGCGGGCGCTATAGTCGCGGCCGCTCCCCGGTCCCGCAGACCACCAAGTCCAGACACGCATTGCCGACTCGACGGGCGCGCGCATGATCAACTACACCGAGCGCATCAGCCTGCTGATGCGCGACATCGTCGCGCGCGTTCCGCGGCTGTCCTACATCGACCCCGGCGAATTGCTCGTTTTTGCGAGGTACGGCCGGCGCGGCGCCTCCGGCGCGTTTGCGACATGCCACTGCGTGTGCCTGCCGCCCACGGAGCCAGGCTACTACTACTGGCGCGATCGGCAGACCGGCCGGATCACCCGGCGCTCGAGGTGGTTCGTCACCAAGTCGCCGGTCGTCCACGTCGCGGGCCGTCGAGTGCAGTACTTGATCTCGTTCGCGCTGCCTCGGTTCTGCGATCAAACGCTGGCCCGGTCGCGGAAGGAGCAGGTACTACGGGAGCGGCGCGGAGGGATGGCTCGCGAAGCTCGACACGGTGATGCACGAGCTCTACCACATCGACCCGCAGGCGGCCGGGATCCGGCGCGTCGAGCGGTGCGACGGCGGGACGGCGGCCGGCTCGCACGGGCGCAACTTCCTCGAGGACGTGGCCGGGATGGTGCGCGAGTACCTCGCGTCCGGTGCCGACCCGGACCTCTACGAGTTCCTCCGGTACGACTTCGCGGACCTCGACGCGCGTTACGGCGGCGTGGCCGGGACCACCTTCCGCACGTTCCCGTCGTTCCCGCAGCGCTACATCGACGTGCTGCCGGCGTCGATGCAGCCCGACACGCCGAACGCGGTCCGTATCCAGGCGTTGAAGACGCCGCTCACGCCGACGCGCTACACGGACCACGACCTGGTGGCGCGGCAGTTCCTCGAGCGCGCCACGCGGCGCATCGCGCGCCGCGAAACGCGCCGCGAGCGCGACGCACCTCGTCAGATCCAGCTGCCGAAGGGCGGGGAGCTCGAGCGAGCGGCGGCGACGCAGCGCGACCCGCACGATCTCTCCTCCCACCGCTGACGCGCTCCCGGGGCCGGCGCCGCACCGCGCCACGGCCCACCTTCCCGCGACCGTCCGCCGCCGGACGACGAGTCGGTTCCCGGCGGTGGCATCGCCGATAAGCCGTTCTCCAATCGCAAGTTACTGCGGTCATCCGGTTGACAGTCGGGATACCGTCGGTCACAATACCTTTCGGTATGCAGCACACGCTGCTCCTCAACGCGTCCTACGAGCCCCTCAAGGTGGTGCCCTGGCGCAAGGCGGTCACCCTGTGGTGCCAGGGGAAAGTTGAGATCATCTCGGTCTACGACCGCGAGATCCGCTCGGTTTCGATCAGCTTCAAGCTTCCGTCCGTCATCCGCCTGCTGCGCTACGTGCGCATGAAGCGGCGGTTCGACTACGTTCCGTTCTCGCGCGCCAACATCTACGCCCGCGACGAGTACGCGTGCCAGGTACCTGCGGCCAGACTCTGCCGGCCGGCGACCTCACCTTCGATCACGTCGTGCCGGTTGCCCAGGGCGGCCGCAAGGACTGGGAGAACATCGTCACCTGCTGTATCGGGTGCAACCGCCGCAAGGGCGGCCGCACGCCGGCGGAAGCGGGCATGCGGCTGGTCCGTTCGCCCGCGAGACCGCACTCGGCGCCCGCCATCCGCATCACCATCGGGTTGCGCAACGCACCCGATTCGTGGCGCGATTACCTCTACTGGAACGTGGAGTTGGACGACACGTAGCAGGCAGCGCGCCGCGGACGCGCACGCGACGCGAGCGGCCGATGACCCGACCGGCGGCAGGCTGCCGGCCCGAGGAGCCGTGCTGTGCCGCCAGCCGTCCGGGCCTGCTGTCTGGCGTGCGTCTTCCGGAACGCGCTATCCTGCTGGGTGATGGCCATCCCCGACAATCCCGACGTGCGCGTCGTGCCCGGCCGTGCCTTCGAGGGCGGCCGCGTGGTCGTCGAAGCCGGCGCCGTGCCGTTCGTCGCCGACCCGCTTCCCGCGCTTCGAGTGGGAGGCGTGCCCGCGCGCCTCGCCGCCGCCGCGTCGCGCCGCCTGGTCTTCGCGGTGCCGGCGGGAGCGGAAGGCAGCGTTCCGATAGCACTCGGGGAGGCAGCCGCCCCGCTCGGCTTCGTCGAGATCGGCCGCCGGATTGCGACCGGCCTGCACCAGGTGGATGGTCCCGTGTTCGACCGGGCCGGGAATCTGTATGCGGCCGTCTCCGGCACACGCGGGCAGCGCGTGCCGGTGTCGATCTTCAAGGTGACGCCGGGCGGCGACCAGCAGCCGTTCGCGTCGGGCATCGTGAACGCGACGTCGCTGGCATTCGATCCCTTCGGCGATCTGTGCGTGAGCAGCCGCTTCGACGGGACCGTCTACCGGGTGAAGCCGGACGGAACGGTGGAGAAGATCGTGTCCGACCTGGGCGTCGCGTGCGGGCTGGCCTTCGCGCCCGACGGGACGATGTACGTCGGCGACCGCAGCGGCACCCTGTTCAGGGTCAACGCCGCCGGGCACGTCATTCCGTTCGCCTCGCTGCCGCCCAGCGTCGCGGCCTTCCACCTGGCCATCGACGCCGACGAGGCGGTCTACGTCAGCGGACCGACGCTCTCGACCTGCGACGTCATCTACCGTGTCGATCACCGCGGTGAGATCGGTGTGTTCGCCGAAGGGTTCGGCCGCCCTCAGGGCCTTGCGCTCGATGCGGCGGGAGCCCTCTACGTCGCAGAGGCGCTTGCGGGCGCGAGCGGCGTCTACCGGGTCGACCGAGGGGGCCACCGCGAGTTGATGGTGTCGGGCGACGGCATCATCGGCCTGGCGTTTCACCCCGAGCGCGGCGTGGCGGTGTCGTCCGCCGAGCACACGTACCTGTTCGACCCGTGGTGACGCGGCTGGCGGCGGATTCTGGACAGGATCTCCCCGACAAAGGTAGAGTGCCCGCTGGCGTGCGGCGGCCGCGCTGCGACGCGGCTCACGGAGGGCGAGCGGCCGGTCAGGAGGCTTTCTGCAGCTGCTTCAACGGAAACCGATCAAGGACCTGCTGGTCGACAGCGATCGGCCGGACGCGCTGAAGCGCGTGCTGGGCGCCGGCGACCTGATCATGCTGGCCATCGGCGCCGTCATCGGCGCCGGGATCTTCGGGGCCATCGGCACCGCGGCGGCCGGCCAGATCGGTCCGAACGGCGAGGTGATCCGACAGGGCGCGGGTCCGGCGCTCGTCTTCTCGTTCCTGCTGCTGGGCGGCGCCTGCGCGCTGGCGGCGCTGTGCTACGCGGAGCTGGCCGCCATGATCCCGCAGGCGGGCAGCGCCTACGCCTACTCGTACGCGACGCTCGGCGAGATCGTCGCGTGGATCATCGGCTGGGACCTGATCCTCGAGTACGCCGTCGGCAACGTGGCCGTGGCGATCTCGTGGGGCGACTACTTCACGACGCTGCTTCGCGGCTTCGGCCTGGCCCTGCCCGCCTGGACCACGACCGGCTACCGGACGGCGCTGCTCAGCGCCGACCCGGCGGTGCACGGCCTGCTGCACACCGCGCCGACGATAGCCGGGATCCCGCTCCTCTTGAACGTGCCGGCGTTCGCGATCGTGATGGCCATCACCTGGCTGCTGCTGCGCGGCGCGCGCGAGAGCACGACCGCGAACAACGTCATGGTGACCATCAAGCTCGCGGCGCTCGCGCTGTTCGTCGGTGTCGGCGCGTTTCACCTGAAGAGCGCGAACTACCATCCCTTCGCGCCGAATGGTTTCACGGGCATCCACCAGGGCGCGGCCATCGTGTTCTTCGCCTACATCGGCTTCGACGCCATCTCGACGGCGGCGGAGGAAACGAAGAACCCCCAGCGCAACCTGCCCATCGGCATCCTCGGCGGGCTGGCCATCTGCACGTTGATCTACGTGATCGTCGGCGCCGTGCTCACCGGCATGGTCCCGTACCGCCAGCTGGCCGTCGCCGACCCGCTCGCGCGGGCGCTCGAGCTCGCCGGCCTCGGCACGGTCGGGTGGGTCGTGGCGCTCGGCGCCACGGTGTCGATGGCGGCGGTGCTGCTCGTGTTCCAGTACGGCCAGCCGCGCATCTTCTTCGCGATGGCGCGGGACGGGCTCCTCCCGCAGTGGGCCGCGCGCGTGCACCCGGTGCACCGCACGCCGTACACCACGACGCTGCTCACCGGCGTCGTCGTCGCGCTCGCGTCGGCGGTGGGCGATGCGGCCGAGACCTACGACCTGACCAACATCGGGACGCTGTTCGCCTTCGTGCTGGTCTGCATCGGCGTCCTCGTGCTCCGCCACACGGAGCCCGACCGGCCCCGGCCGTTCCGGGTGCCGCTGGTCTGGCCGGTCACGCTGCTCGGCGCCGCCGCGTGCCTGTTCATCATGAAAGGGCTGCCGAGATCCGCGTGGGAGCGGTTCGGCGTGTGGCTGGCGATCGGGCTCGTGCTGTACTTCCTCTACGGAATGCGGCACAGCAAACTCAGAACCGGTGCGAGCCGGTAACGGAGGGAGACCGTGACGTACTATGGAGCAGCAGAGCTGGCGCGGAGTTTCCGCGTCGTTCGCAAGAACACGATGACCATCGCGGGCGAGATTCCCGAGGACAAGTACGACTTCCGTCCCGCGGAGGGGTGCCGGAGCGTCCGGGAGATTCTGGCCCACATCGCCGTGTCGTCGCTTCGGAACTACGAAGGGCACGCGGTTCGCAAGATCGCGACGTTCGTCGGCGTCGACTACCCGGCGCTGATCCGCGAGCGCCAGGAGCTGGAGCGGCAGCTCGCGTCGTCGTCCAAGGCCGACCTGATTGCCGTGCTGAAGGACGACGGAGAGAAGTGGGGCACGTTCCTGGACACGGTGCCCGAGGACGAGCTGGCGGTGATCATCCCGTTCGCGGAGCCGGCCGAACCGCGGACGAAGAGCCGCTTCGAGATGCTCCTGAGCGCGAAGGAGCACGAGATGCACCATCGGGCGCAGTTGATGGTGTTCGAGCGGCTGCTCGGCCTGGTTCCGCACCTGACCCGCGAGCGCCAGGTGAGGATGGCTCCTCCGCCCGCGCGCTGACCGCGACCGGGTTCTCTGTCCCGGGCGAACCGCCGGCGGCCTCGGGCCGCCGGCTCTCTTCAGCGCCGGACCGACGCCTACTCCTGCCTCCAGATCAACTCGGCCAGCGCTTTCCTCGGCCGCTCTTCGGGCGGGTGGTCCGCCGGGTAGCCGAGCGGCGTGAACGCGAGCGGCTCGAATCCGCCGGGCAGATCGAAGACCGCCCGCGCGATCGCCGGATCGAACGCGGCGACCCAGCACGTGCCGAGGCCGAGCGCCGTGGCGGCGAGCACGACGTGGTCCATGGCGATGGCGGCGTCCACGTCCGCGTAGTTCTTCCCGTCGCGGCGCACCCAGCCCTCGCTCGGCACCGAGCAGATGCCGATGATGAGGGGGGCCTGGCAGAACCACTCGCGATGGTACAGGCGGGCCAAATCGCCCTGGCACCCGCGCGTCTCGCGCACGACCAGACGGAACGGCTGCAGGTTTGCCGCCGTCGGCGCGACTTGCGCGGCCCGAAGCACCCGTCGCAGCTTGTCCTCCTCGACGGGCTGGTTGGAATAGGCGCGGACGCTGTAGCGCGATTCGATCAGGTCGAAGTAATCCACGGGACCTCCGCGGGGGGCAGGGGCGTGAGAGACACGCTACATGCCCGCGGCAGCCGTGGTCAAGCCACGCGGGCGGGTTGTCGGCGCGGGCGGCAGCAGTCGGTCCCCCTCCCCGACCCGCCTGGCGCTTCCGAGACATGCCATGGGCGACCGGACGTTCGTCGTTCGGATAGCGCGGCAGCGGTCCGTCATCAGCTGCACGCCGCGCGGCGTGTCGCGCGACGGATGGCACGCGCTGCGGGTCGGCGTGAAGAAGCGCGGTGCGTCCGTCAGGGCGCGCCCGGGCTGCCTCGCGGGGCGGCCGTCGTGAAGGTGCTGCGACCGTGGTCTGTCGCACGCGAGACGCGGCCAAGCGCCCGCTTCTCCTCTCGACAGGGGCGCGGTAATCGTTGACGGGAGTGGGGGCTGGCATTAGGATCGACCCTCCTCTCGACAGCAGCGGAGCCGGGCGAGATCCTCCCTCCGGCATCCTACGTTGGCTCGAGTCCGGGACGACGGATGGAGGAACCATGCTTCGAAGGCTCTTGCTCGCGGCGTTGGTGTGTCTTGCGCTCGGCGCGGCGCCGTCGTCCGCCCAGCAGACGGGCGGCATCAGCGGGAAGGTGCTGGATTCGGGCGGTCTGGTGCTTCCCGGCGTGACCGTCGAGGCGAAGTCCGAGTCGCTTCCCACGCCGCGCGTCACGGTGACCGGCGGCGCCGGCGAATACCGTCTCCCCGCGCTCCAGCCCGGAACCTACACCCTGACGTTCACCCTGTCGGGGATGAACACCGTGTCCAGGGAGGTGATGGTCCAACTGGCGCAGGACGCGTCGGTGGACGTCACGATGAACGTCCAGGGTGTCGCCGAGACGGTGACGGTCACGGCCGAGATCGTCCCCGCCATCGAGAAGAACTCGACCGCCTTGACGAGCGCGGTGTCGGCCGAAACCATCCAGGCGCTCCCGGTCGGGCAGGAGTACCGCGACCTGCTCAAGCTGATTCCGGGCGTGCAGTACAGCCAGGACACGATTCGCGGACCCAGCGCCGGCGGCAGCGGCCAGGACAACGTCTACAAGTTCGACGGCGTCAACATCTCGCGGCCGCTCTACGGCACGCTGAATGCCGAGCCGGCGTCCTACGACATCGCCCAGATGACAACGGTCAAGGGCGGTGCGAAGGCCGTGGATTTCGACCGCGCGGGCGGCTTCACCGTGGACTCGGTGAGCAAGTCGGGCACCTCGCGGTACTCGGGCCTGTTGAGCTACCAGTTCCAGACCGACTCGATGGCCGCGGGGCTCGAAAGCGGCGGCCAGACGCAGTACCAGCAGAACCGCAGCTGGCTGCAGGCCAACTTCGGCGGCCCGGTCATCAAGAACAAGGCGTACTTCTACGCGTCCTACTACCGGCCGGAGAAAGGGCGCTCGAACGCCTCGAACCTGTACGGGCCACTGCCCGACTACAACAGCACGAGGAACGAGGGATTCGGCAAGGTCACGCTGACGCCGACCAGCCAGGTGCTGCTGAACCTGAGCTATCGGCAGTCCCACCGCCTCGACACGGGGGACACGTTTGCCTCGGCCGCGTCGGCGACGACGGGCAGCGGCACCGAGGCGTGGCAGAAGATCGCGATCGCGGAGGGCTCCTGGGTCATCAACTCGCGCAGTGTCGCGTCGTTCAAGTACACCCGCTACGACAATCCCACGCAGGGCCGGCCCGACCACATCTCGTCCGTCCAGGTCGACACGACGCCCGGGACGAGGCTCGACGTCGCGAACCTCGACAAGAGCGGGCTGTTCAACGTGCCGACGCCGGTTGCGGGCGCGGATGCCTTCAACGCGTTCATCCAGCCACTGATCAACCAGTACGGCTACGTCAATTCGGCCGGCGTGAAGACAGGTGGAGGCCAGGTCGGCTACGCCACCACGTTCGACGAGGACAACTTCCACCGCGACGCCGCGCAGGTGGCCTACAACATCACGCTCGGCAGCGAGATCCGCCAGGACATCCACGCCGGCTTCCAGTGGTACGTCGATTCCGAGGACCTGATCCGAAGCTCCAACGGCTGGGGGAGCATCACGGTGCCAGGCGGCCGCCTCGCCGGCGCCGGAGTCAACGGAATCAACGCTTACTACCAGGCGGAGTTCCAGCAGCAGACCACCGGCGCGGTCCCTCCGATTCACTCCGAGTACCGCTCGATGAACGTCGAGGTGAACGACACGATCAGCGTGAACAAGCTGTCGTTCAACATCGGGCTGTTGTTCAGCCGGGACAAACTGTACGGGCAGGGGCTGAGGGAAGACCCGAGCACGATCTCGGGCTACGTGAAGGCCGACGGGAACCCGTATTTGATGTACACGGTCCCGTTCGCGAGGACGCTGCAGCCACGCGCCGGGGTGACGTGGTCCTACAACAACAGGGACACGATCTACGCCAGCTTCGCCCGGTACATCCCGGCCGCCAGCTCGCTGCCCCGCGCGGCGTCGTGGGCGCGCAACCTCGCCACCACCGTCTACGGGTACTTCGATCAGAACGGCGTTCTCTACGGCTCGTCGCCCAACGCATCGTCGTCGGGCAAGCTGTTCGTGCCGGACATGACGCCGCGGCGCACCGACGAGTACCTGGTCGGGACGAACAGGCAGCTGACGAGCGCCGTCACGCTGCGGGCCTACTACCGGTATCGCCAGGCTTCGCACTTCTGGGAAGACACGAACAACGATGCGCGCATCAGGTTCGACCCGCCGGCCGGGATCCCGCGGGAGCTCTACATCCCGGACCTGGCCGCGCAGGTCGCCCAGATCGGCAGCGGTTCGAGTTACGTGATCGCGGAGCTCGACGGCGCCTACACGAAGTACCACGAGGCGACGCTCGAAGCCGAGTGGCGGACCAGCAAATCCTATCTCAGCGCGTCTTACTCCTGGACGCGCTACCGCGGGAACTTCGACCAGGACAATACGACGACGGTGAACGACGCGGACGTGTTCATCGGCTCGTCGTTCATCGGCGACGGCGCCGGGCGTCAGCTGTGGAACTTCCGCGACGGCACGTTGCGCGGCGACCGCCCGATGATGTTCAAGGTGTTCGGCTACTACCAGTTGCCCTGGTGGGCGACGGCTGGCGCCTACATCATCGGCCAGTCCGGTCAGCCCTGGGAGAAGTGGAGCTACGAACCGTACATCGCGCTGACGACGAGCACCGTCGATACTGCTCGCTACGCGGAGCCGGCGGGGTCGCGGCGGAGCCCGTCCCACTACCAGCTGGACCTCAACTACACGCAGGACTTCAAGGTCCAGCAGCGGTATCGCTTTCAGGTCTCGATGGATCTGTTCAACGTGTTCAACAGCCAGACCGGCTACAACTACAACCCGAACGCCCACAGCTCGCTGTTCGGGCAGCCGCGGTCCTGGTACGATCCGCGCCGCGTGCAGGTGGCGGCACGGTTCCAGTTCTAAAAGCAGGATTCGGGATTCGGGGATCAGGGATTCGGCACCCCGCATCAAGGAGCCGGCGGGACCCGAACGCAGGATTCAGGGCAGCGGAGTTTGCCGGTTGAACAGCTTCTCTCGCGCGATCAGGTCGCGCGTCGTCGCGTCCGCGCCGCGTCGGGCGCGCGCGATGCGTTCGGCGGCGTCGGGCTCGTTCAGCAGCACGCTGACCTGCGCCCGCTTGAACAGCGCCATCGGGTACTCGGGATGCGACGGCTTCACGCGATCGAGCGCGTCGCGCGCGTCTGGGAAGCGGCGCGCGTCGAGGTAGAGCAGGCCCAGTTCGAGGTCGTTCCGGAAGCCGGCCGGGTCCAGCTTGCGCGCGCCTTCGAACGCTTCGATTGCCGGACCGGTCCGCCCGAGGCCCATCTCGAGGGCACCCATCCCGGAAAGGTCCGCTGCGGTGGGCTCGCGCAGCGTGATCACCCTGCGCTGCAGCGCGACTGCTTCCTCCAGGCGGCCCTGCCGGGCGCGGAGTCTGGCCAGCGCGTCGAGCGCCGGCAGCCGGTCTGGCGACTCCGCGATCGCCTGCTCGAGCATGGGGACTGCCTCCGCCCATCGCCGCCCCTTCGCCAGGTGCAGCGCCAGGTAGACGCGGACGTCGGGAGACGTCGGCGAGATCTCCGCCGCGCGCGTGAACATCTCGATCGCCGTGGCGTCGTGCCCGAGCGCCGAGTGCGCCGCGGCCAGGCGCAACGCCGCATCGAGGTTGTGGGGGTCGGCGGCGAGCACCGTCTCGAACAGCGGGATGGCCGCGGCATAGCGTTCGGCCACGAAGAGGCCCGACGCCTTCTCGATCAGGTCGATGAGCGCCATCATGTCCGCCGGGCGCGGCGCACCCTTTCGAACTTCAGGCACGGCGCTCGAGCTGACGTACCCAAGGCTCGCCAGGGACTTCTGCGCCTGCGCGTCCAGGTTCGCCGGCGGCCGCGTGTCTGCCGGCGACGGAATCGGATAGTCGCGAAGCGCGGCCGGCGTCGGCGGCCTGTTGCGATCGTCGGCGGCCAGGTCGCGGGCTTCGGCCGGATCGGCCACGACGTCGTACATCTCCACACGCCCGGCGAGGATCGATTTGTTCCGGCCCTCGACCGCCATCACCTGCGGCTGCCAGCCGTACTCGAGGAAGGGCTTCATCGCCTCTCCCACCACGATTTCCGAGCCCGGCTGGCGGAGGCTGTGGGCGGAATCGACGCCCGCCCAGTCGAGCAGCGTGTGGAAGACGCGTCGCGTGCTCACCGGTGCGTCGTTCACACCCGCCGGCACCCCGGGGCCCGCCACGACGAGCGGCACGTGCATCGTCGACTGGTACACGAGGCTGCCGTGCAGCGCCTCGCCGTGCTCGCCGAGGCCCTCGCCGTGGTCGCCGGCGAGCAGGATGGCGACGGGACCGCGGGCACACTGCTCGAAGGCGGCAACGAGGCGCCCGAGCTGTTCGTCCATCGCCGCCACCTCGCCCAGGTACGGCTTGCTCCGGGTACTGGCTGCGGAACGGCTCGGGCGGCGTGTAGGGGTAGTGCGGGTCGAAGTAGTGGACCCAGAGGAAGACCGGCTGTCGGCTGGCCGATGACCCTTTCGCCGTTTCGAGGTAGGCCAGCACGGCGTCCGTCGTCGCGCGCGCATCGCGTTCGACGGCGCCCGGGGCAAGCGTGTCGTCGTAGGTGTCGAACCCGCGGGCGAGGCCGAACCGCCGCGAGAGGATGAACGACGACACGAACGCGGCAGTGCGATAGCCGGCCGCGCGAAGCCGTTCAGCGGCAAGCGTCTGCGAGCCTGGTACCGGGCGGGCGTTCTCGTGGACGGTGTGAACGGCCGGGTAGACCCCGGTCATCATCGACGCGTGCGAGGGCAGCGTTTCCGGAACCGTCGCGTACGCCTGACGAAACCGCATGCCGCGCGCGGCGACCGCGTCGAACGACGGGGTGCGGATGCCCACCGCCTCGGGGCCGATCGCGTCGGCGCGTGTCGTGTCCAGCGTGACGAGGAGGATCCACGGCCGGGCCGCTGGCGGCTTCGGGGCCGTCTGCCGACCATCCGAGCCGCACCCGGTCAGGACGACGAGCGCGAGAAGAAGGGCGGTTCCGCGAGCGGCTGTCCGCATGCTGCCTACTCTAACCCGCGCGAGGCCTGAAGCTGAGGAGGACGAGCGCCACGACGGCTTTCGGCCGGCGACCTGCGAACTGCGGCAAGGCAGCGTGCCTGCCTGTCGTGCGAATCGACGGCAGGTATTGTACCATTCGCCCGGTGCCCGCCATCGGGGGTCCTGCCCATGCTGCTCCGACGCGTCGAAATCCGCGACTTCCGCGGCCTCAGACAGGCCGCGATCGACTTCGACCCGACGACCGCGCTCGTCGGGGAGAACAGCGCCGGGAAGACCACGCTGCTCGACGCGTGGCGCTGGTCGGGCTCGTCGGCGTCCTGCTGGAGGCGCGGCGCCGTCACGCCCTGACCGACGACTCGCAGCCGCTGCTGGTGCTCGAAGACGTCGAATCGCACCTGCACCCGATGACGATGGCGGCGATGTGGGAGCTGATCCGGACGCTGCGCGCGCAGAAGATTCTGACGACGAACTCCGGAGAACTGCTCTCCGCCGTGCCGCTTCGATACATCCGCCGACTCGTCACCGACCACCTCGGCACGAGGGTCTACCGGATCGACGCCACGCGCTACTCGGTGGACGACCTGCGCCGCATCGCCTACCACGTGCGCATCAAGCGCGCGGGTGGGGCAGGGATACGCGGCGAGCGGACGGCGGCCAGCCCCGGGGCCGCGGCGGAGGCGGTGTGGAGGGCCTTCAGGCCCGCCGCCCATCGCGGGGCTGAAGCCCCGCGCCACACCGATGCCCTGCGACATCAGCCGGCAGCGGGTCACGGTCACGACGATACCGCAGCCCGGGGCACCCGCCGTTCGCTAGCTCCTCTGGTGCCGCAGCACGCCGCCCACGTATACCTGCTTCACCGCCGAGCGGCCCGCGCGATGGAGGATGCGCGACAGCAGGTCCTCGGTGGACTCCGCCGTCGGGGCACCCGCCGGGACGATGTGCCGTGCGTCGAGGACGATGAAGTCGGCCGCCTTCCCCTTCTCCAGGCTTCCCACATCGTCGAACCCGAGCGCCCTCGCACCGCCGACCGTCGCGGTCCGGAGGAGTTCGGCGGGGGACGGCGCGCGGCCGTCGAGCAGGTGCACCGTCCACGACATCCGCGCGACGCGGAACATCGAGAGGTCGGGGCCGGCGCCGACGTCCGAACCCAGGCCCACCCGCGCGACCTGCGCGCGCTGCCAGTTCATCACGCCGCTGCCGAGAAAGACGTTGGACGTGGGGCAGTGCGCGACGGCGCACGGCTCGAGGTGCTGCCACTCGCGGGCGGTCAGCCAGATCGCGTGCGCGAAGAGGCTGCGCGGCGTGACGAGGCCTGCCTCCTCGTACACCTCGAGGTACTCCTGGCCGAAGCGCTCGCGTACCAGCTGACACTCCGCCTGCTGTTCGGCCAGGTGCGTCTGGATCGGGAGGTGCTTCTCGCGCGCCAGCGCGCCGCACCCTTCGAGCAGCTCGCGGGTGCACGACAGCGCGAAGCGCGGCGTCACCGCGAAGCGGAGGGTCGGGCGATCGAGCTTCGCCAGCGCGTAGGCCTCGTCGAGCACGCGCTTCGTGGTGACCTTGCGATACGCGCCGTCGTCCATCAGCGGCGGCCCGATCCACGCGTGGATCCCCACTTCCTCGGCGGCCGCGAAGCAGGCCTCGACCGAGTCGGGCCACGCCGACGTGTAGAGCGCCGCAGTCGTCGTCCCCTGCACGAGCATCTCGTGCATGAAGTCGCGCGAGAGCGTGAGCGCCCTCTCGCCCCGAAACCGGGTTTCGAGCGGGAACGTCCACTTGCGCAGCCATTCGAGCAGGTTCTCGGGGTGGACTCCGCAAATCGGCAGCTGCGGGACGTGGGCGTGCGTGTCGACGAGTCCGGGGAACAGGATATGGGGCCGCAGGTCGACGACATGGCGCGACGCCGCGGGCCTTCCGCCGCGCGGCTTCCACGGGCCGGCGTACACGATCTTCCCTTCGGCCACATCCAGCCGGCCGTCGGTCCAGTCGGCCCAGCCGGAGGCGCCGGCGGGCGTCAGCACGTGCCCGCGGTAGGTCGTGACCGCGGGCCTGAAGGCCCGCGCCACAGCTGTCGTCGGTGGGTTCATGCCGTTTCCGTCCAGAAAGCCCGAAGGAGGTTGCAGGCGACGCGGCGCCGGTAGGCGGCGGTCGAGCGGATGTCGTCGATCGGGGAGATCTCCTGGCACAACGCCGCCTCGGCCTCGTCGATGGATCCTCCGGCAGCCAGCACCTTCTCCGCTGCGGCCGCCCGCACCACGGTGGGCGCGACGCTGCCCAGGGCGATGCGCGGGTGCGGCGCGCGGACGGCCGCCATCACGATCTTCGAGATCGCCTGTGCGGCGCGAGTCCCGACCTTGCGAAACCACTGCCGGCCCTCGACCGGCGGGATCTCGATGGCCGTGATCAGTTCGTCGGGCCGCATGACCGTCCGGCGGTAGCCGGTGTAGAAGCCGTTGAACGGCACGCGGCGGACGCCGTCCGCGCTGCGGAGGACGACGGCGGCGTCGGCGACGGCCAGCACCGGCAGGCTGTCGCCTGCCGGCGAACCGTTGGCCACGTTGCCCGCGAGCGTGCCCCGGTTCTGGATCTGCACGGCGCCGATCTCGCGAGCCGCGGCCACCAGCGACGGAAGGCGTCGGCGCGCGACTGGCGACGCGATGATCTCGCTGAACGTCGTGAGCGCGCCAATCGACACGAGGCCGCCCCGCAGTTCGATGCCGCGCAGGACGTCGAGCCCCCAGAGGTTGAGGTAGCGCGCGCCCGGCGGCGTGCCCGCGTTGAGCAGCACGTAGACGTCGGTGCACCCGGCCAGCGGGACGATCGGCTGGCCGTGCCGCATCAGGTGGAGCGCGTGCTTCAGGGATCGTGGCTCGACGAGCTCGAGCGAGGAAAGCGCGGTTCTCATCGTGCCGCCTTCCGCTTGCGCGCCTGGGCCTTGAGCCCTGCGCCCCGAGCCCTCTTCCGGCCTCGAACCTCGAGCCCTGGGCCCTGCGCCCTCTGTACGGCCCTGTAGATCGCCGTGTAGCCCGTGCAGCGGCAGAGGTTGCCCGCCAGCCCCGTCCGCACGTCCTCCAGCGTGGCGTTCTTCGGCAACGCGGCGGCGGCCATGATCATGCCGGGCGTGCAGATGCCGCACTGCGCGCCCCCCTCGACGACGAAGGCGTCCTGGAGCGGGTGCCGGCCTCGCAGCCCCTCGATGGTCTTGACCGTCCGGCCGCGCACCTGGCCGAACGGGACGAGGCACGCATTCACCGCCTGGCCGTCGAGCAGCACGGTGCACGCCCCGCACTCGCCCTCGCCGCAGCCTTCCTTGGTGCCAGTCAGGCCGCACTCCTCGCGAAGCACGTCGAGCAGCCGTTTCATGGCGTGGGCGCGAACGTCCACCCGCCTGCCGTTGAGCACGAACTTCACGTCGGTTCTCCCCGGCCTGCGGCGAGCGACGGGCGGCTTGCGGCCGGGTCGCGCGTGACACCGCCGCAGGCCGCAGGTCGCGAGCCGCTAGCCGATTTTTGCCGCCGTCATCACGCGTTCGGGGGTGATCGGCAGCGAGCGGACGTCGAACCCGAGGTGGCGCACCGCGTTGGCGATGGCCGGCGCGGCGCCGTCGAACGGCAGTTCGCCCACGCCCTTCGCGCCGAACGGCCCGCGGCGGTAGCGGCTTTCCATGATCACCACGTCGATCCTGGGCGCGTCCCTGGTCGTCGGCACGACGTAGTTCGTCAGCTGCGCGTTGGCCATCCTCCCGTCGCGCATCACCACTTCCTCCAGCAGCGCGTAGCCGATGCCCTGCGCCGTCCCGCCTTCGATCTGGCCGGCGGCGAGCGTCGGGTTGAGCGCGCGGCCGATTTCCTGCACGGCGGTGACGTGCACGGGCCTGATCTCGTAGGTCACCGGGTCGTACTCGACCTCCGCCACGTCGCAGGCCCACGCGTAGGTGCCGTAGGCGTCGCCCCGGTACGTCTCCTCGTCGAACGCCGCCGCGGTCGGCGCCTCGTACTGTTTCGTGATCACCAGCGGGCCGTGGCGGCGCAGGTACTCGCCAGGGGCGAGCCCCGCGAGCCGCCGCTTCATCTCGGCCGCGCACCGTTGCAGCAGGCCGCCGACCACCATCGACGTGCGAGACGCCACCGTCGGGCCGCTGTCGGGAACGACCGCGGTGTCGGCGCGCGCGACCTCGATGGCCTCGTAGGGCAGGCCCAGCGTCTCCGCCACGATCTGCGCGTGAACGGTCCGTGCGCCCTGGCCAATCTCGGCGCTGGCCACGAGGATGCGGGCCCCGCGCTCCGTCAGTTCGAGCGACGCCTTCGACGCCAGCCTCACCTCGCCCGAGCCGGTGAAGCCGGCGCCGTGGAAGAAGAGGGCGAGGCCGAGGCCGCGGTTGGTGCCGCGGAGCGCCCGGCGGCGCCGCCTGAAGTCGGTCCGCTCGACCGCCTCGCGCAGCACCTTCAGCGCGCTCGTGTCGCGCCCGAGCACCTGGCCGGTCGCGGTGGTGTCGCCTGCGCGAAGGGCGTTCACCCGCCGGAGCCGGACGGGATCCATGCCGAGGCGTTCGGCGATGCGCTCCATCTGCACCTCGGCGGCGAACTGGGTCTGCGGCGCGCCGAACCCGCGGAACGCGCCGTTGGGCGGCGTGTTCGTCATCATCGCGCGGCCGCGGAGGCGGACGTTGTCGCAACGATAGGGCCCCGTCGCGTGGATGAGGCCCCGCGACAGCACCACCGGGCTGAGCGTCATGTAGGCGCCGCCGTCGAGGACGACGTCGACGTCGATGGCGGTCAGGCGTCCTCGACGCGTCACTCCCGTGCGGGTCCGGATGACGCCGGGATGGCGTTTGGTCGTCGCGGCCATGTCCTCGGCGCGGTCGTAGATCATCTTCACCGGCCGGCCGGATTTCAGCGCCAGCAGGCCGGCGTGCGCCGCGATGACCGACGGATACTCTTCCTTGCCGCCGAATCCTCCCCCGGTCTCGGCCTGCACCACCCGCACCTTGTCTGCGGGCAGCCCGAGCACCACGCAGAGCGCCTTCAGGACGTAGTAGGGGCACTGCAGCGAGCCGTGGACCGTGATGCCGCCATTCTCCGGGACGGCAATCACGCCGTTGGTCTCGATGTAGACGTGCTCCTGGTGGCCCACGCGGTACTCGCCCTCGACGATCTCGTCGGCGATCGCGAATCCCGCCTCGACGTCGCCCTTGGCGATCGCGATCTTCTTGAAGATCTTCGGCGACCGCGCCGCGTCGAAGAGCGGCTCGGACGGCTCGTAGGTGATGTCGACCTCGGCCCCCAGCAGCCGTTCGCGGTCCTCGTGCGCCAGGAGGAGGATCGGCTCGGCGCAGTGCCGGACGACGTGTTCCGCGAGGCACGGCTGATCGTCGGCAATGAGGGCCACGACGTTGCGGCCCGGGATGTCGCGGTAGTCGACGATCGTGAAACCGACGGGATCGAACAGGCGGTTCACCTCGCGAATGCGGCCGCAGGGGATCGTCGACCGAATCGTCCGCCCGTGGATCATCCCGGGGAACGCGAGGTCGTCGATGTACTTGGCGGCGCCCGTGACCTTGGCGATCCCGTCGCGGCGGGGGAGGCTGCGGCCGACTACTGGCATAGGACCGTTCCACCTCAGGAGATCATCGGGGCGCCGATGGGGTGCGCTTCAAGAACCGCCCCCGGCCGCGCGTGCCGACGAAGCGGCCGTGGTCGGCGACGATCTCGCCCCTCGCCATCACGAGAATCGATGGCGCCGGCGAGCCGCCGCCCTTCGTACGGATTGTAGTCCACCCGCATGTGATGAGTGGCGGCGGAGATCGTGGTGGTGCCGCCGGGATCGAACACGACGAGGTCCGCGTCGGCGCCGGGCGCGACGGTGCCTTTGCTCGACGCGAGGCCGAAGAGCCGGGCGGGCGCGGTGGACGTCACTTCCACGAACCGCTCGAGCGACAGCCGCCCCGTCTTCACGCCGCCGTCGAAGAGCAGCAGCAGCCGGTGCTCGATGCCCGGGCCGCCGTTGGGGATCTTCGAGAAGTCGTCCGCCCCGCGAGCCTTGTCGGCCAGCAGGAACGGGCAGTGGTCGGTGGCGACGGTGTCGAGATCGCCCGAGGCGAGGCCCCGCCACAACGCGTCCTGCGCCTGCCGCGTGCGAAGCGGAGGGCTCATCACGAACTTCGCGCCTTCGACGCCGGGGGGCTCGCAGGCCTCGTCCGAGAGGAAGAGATACTGCGGGCAGGTTTCGGCGCGGACGGGAAGACCTCGGTTCCGCGCGCCGGCCACGTGGCTCAGCGCCTCGCCGCTCGACACGTGCACGACGTAGAGGGCGGCGCCCGTCATCTCCGCCAGCGCGATGCCGCGCTGCACGGCCTCCGCCTCCGCGCCCGCCGGGCGGGTGACGGCGTGGAAGCGGGGCGCGGTGTGGCCCGCCGCCAGCGCCTCGCGGACGAGCGTGTCGATCACGCAGCCGTTCTCGGCATGCAGGCAGACTCGCGCGCCGAGCGTCGCCGCGCGGCGCATCACCCGGAAGATCTCGCCGTCGTTCAGCATCAGGCGGCCGGGATACGCCATGAAGACCTTGAACGACGGCACGCCGGCCTCCACCATCGTCTCGAGCTCGGCCTCGACGTCGGGGCGCAGGTCGGCGATGCAGAGGTGGAAGCCGAAGTCGATCACCGCCCGCCCGGCGGCGCGCGCCATCCAGCCCTCTAGCGCCTCGCGCAACGTTCCGCCCCGCGCCTGCGTGGCGTAGTCGATCACCGTCGTCGTGCCGCCGCAGGCCGCCGCGATGGTGCCGGTCTCGAAGTCGTCGGAGGTGCCGAAGCCATCCATCGGCATGTCGAGGTGGGTGTGCACGTCCACGCCGCCAGGCATGACCAGGCGGCCGGCGGCGTCGATGACGCGCGCCCCTTCGCCGTCGAGGTCGGGGCCGACCGCCGCGATGCGCTCGCCGTCGACCAGCACATCGGCGCGCTGCAGGCCGTCGGCGTTGACGATGGTGCCGTGGCGGAGGCAGGTGCGCATGGACGAGAGGATTATACTGAGCCTGGAGAAAATGGGGGTCGAGGACGTGATGTCGGTCGAGTTCACGCTGAACGGCAGGTCGGTCAGGGTCGATCCGCGGGCTGACGAGTCGTTGCTGGAAACGCTGCGGGAGCGGTGCGGGATTCGCTCGCTGAAGGACGGCTGCTCGCCCCAGGGCCAGTGCGGCTGCTGTCTCGCCCTCATCGACGGCCACGCGAAGGTGACGTGCGCGATCACCGCCGTTTCCGCCGCCGGCCGCGAGGTTCTCACGCTCGAGGGACTGCCCGACGCCGACCGCCACCTGTTTGCGCGCGCGTTTGCGGCGGCCGCCGGGGTCCAGTGCGGCTTCTGCATCCCGGGCATCGCGCTGCGCGCGAAGTACCTGCTCGACCGGAACGGCCACCCGTCCCGCGACGACATCGCGAAGGCGATCGACGTGCACCTCTGCCGCTGCACGGGCTACAAGAAGATCGTGGACGCGATCGAGTGGATGGCGCGCGGGCGGCGGGGCGAGCCGATACCAGAGCCGGTGATCGACGGGGGGGTCGGCGCACGCCTGGCGCGCTACGATGCCATCCGGTCCGCGCTCGGCGAGCGCCCGTTCGTGGACGACCTCGACCGGCCGGGCCTGCTGCACGGCGCCGTCCGGCTGTCCGACCATCCGCGGGCGCTGGTCCGCCGGATCGACACGGCGCGCGCGAGGGCGCTGCCCGGCGTGGCCGCCGTCGTCACCGCCGCCGACGTTCCCGGACAGCGGTGGTACGGGCTGATCGAACAGGACTGGCCGGGCTTCGTGGCCGAGGGGGAGGAGGTGCGGTGCGTCGGCGATGTCGTCGCCGCCGTGGCCGCGGTCGACCGGCATACTGCGCGCGAAGCCGCCGCCCTCGTGGCCGTGGAGTACGAGGTGCGGCCCGCCGTCCTCGACCCGTTCGACTCGATCGCGCCCGGCGCCCCGCAGGTCAACCCCAGGCACGCGAACCTCCTGTCGCATTCGGCGATCCGCCGAGGGGATGCGGACGCCGCCCTCGCCGCCAGCGCGCACGTGGTGCACGGCACGTGGCAGACGCAGCGGATCGAGCATCTCTACCTGGAACCCGAGAGCGCGCTCGCCGAACCGCTCGCCGACGGCAGGCTGCACCTCTGCTCGCAGGGCCAGGGGATCTTCGACGACCGCCGGCAGGTGGCCGCGTTCCTCGGGCGGCCGGAAGACGATCTCTTCGTGGAGCTGGTTCCGAACGGCGGCGCGTTCGGGGGCAAGGAAGACATGTCGGTGCAGGCGCAGACGGCGCTGCTCGCGCAGGCGACCGGCCGGCCGGTCAAGATGACGCTGAGCCGCGAGGAGTCGATACGCCTGCATCCGAAGCGCCACCCGATCCGCATGGAGTACACGGTGGGCTGCGACGCCGAGGGGCGCCTGACCGCCGTCAAGGCGCGGATGATCGGCGATTCGGGGGCCTACGCGTCCGTGGGCGCGAAGGTGCTCGAGCGCGCCGCCGGCCACGGGTGCGGACCCTATCGCGTCGCGCACGTCGACATCGAGTCGGTCGCGGCCTACACGAACAACCCCCCGTGCGGTGCCATGCGCGGCTTCGGCGCCAACCAGGCGCACTTCGCGATCGAGGGGTGCATGGACCTGCTGGCACAGGAGGCCGGGCTCGACCCCTGGGAGATCCGCTGGCGCAACGCGCTCGACGTCGGCGACGTGTTCTCGACCGGCCAGGTGCTCGAGAAGTCGGTCGGCATCAAGAAGACGCTCGCGGCGGTCAAGCCGCACTACGAGCGGGCGCGCGCCGAGGGCCGCGCCGTGGGGATCGCCTGCGGGCTGAAGAACTGCGGCATCGGCAACGGCGCGAAGGAATGGGGAAAGGCCCGCCTGGTGGTCGAGCCGGACGGCACCGTCTCGATCTTCAACGGCTACACCGAGATGGGCCAGGGCCTGCTGACGGTGCTGGTGCAGTTCGCCGCCGAGGTCACGGGCCTGCCTGCCGCCTGCTTCCGTCCCAGGGTCGATTCGACCTACCAGCTCGCGTGCGGCCAGACCACCGGCTCGCGCGCGACGTTGTTCGGCGGGCGCGCAGTGACCGGCGCGGCGGCCAAGCTGCGCGCCGACCTCGACGCCGGCCATCGGCTGGCCGACCTGGCCGGCCGGGTGTACGCCGCCGACGTGCTCGTGGACGACACGACGGAACTCGGCGCGAGGGTGGCGAAGGTGAAGACCCACACCACGTTCGGGTACGCGACGCAGGTGTGCGTGCTCGACGAACGCGGCCGCGTGGCGAAGATCGTCGCGGCCCACGACGTGGGTCGCGCGGTCAATCCGGCCCTCTGCGAAGGGCAGATCGAGGGCTCCATCCACATGGGCCTCGGTTACGCGCTCACCGAAGAGCTGGCGTGCGAGAACGGCATGCCCGTCACGTTCAAGCTGCGCGAGATCGGCGTGCTGCGCGCGCGCGACATGCCGGACGTCGAGGTGATCCTGGTCGAGGATCCCGAGCCGGAGGGTCCGTTCGGCGCGAAGGGCGTCGGCGAGATCGGCCTCGTGCCCACCGCGGCGGCGGTGGCCGGCGCGCTCGAAGCCTACGACGGCATCCGGCGCTACACGCTGCCCATGAAGGACTCGCCGGCGGCCAAGGCGATGAGCGTGGGCAGGCGGCACGGCCTTCGAGCCCCCGCCGCGGCGGCCAGCCGCGGGTCGCGATCCGTCAGCCGATGAGTATGTTCGTCAACGCCCACACCCACCTCTACAGCGGTCTCGCCGCGTTCGGCATGCCGCCGGTGGAGCCCCCGCGGCACTTCGTCGAGATCCTCGAACGCGTGTGGTGGCGGCTCGATCGCGCCCTCGACGAGGCCTCGCTGCGGGCGGGTGCGAGGCACTACGCGGCACGGGCCCGACGGGCGGACACCGCGGCGCTGATCGACCACCACGAGTCCCCGAACTTCATCGAAGGCTCGCTGGACGTGCTGGCGAACGCGTGTGCGGAGTTCGGCGTCGGCGCCGTCGTCTGCTACGGTGCGACCGAGCGCAACGGCGGCGTCGCCGAGGCGAGGCGCGGCCTCGACGAGTGCCGCCGATTCATCCTCGCCAACCGCCGCCCGCGCATCGCGGGGGCCGTCGGGCTGCACGCCTCCTTCACGGTGTCCGACGAGACGATTCGCAGGGCGGGCGCCCTCTGCCGCGACCTCGGGGCCGTGATGCACGTGCACATCGCCGAGGACCTCGCCGACGTCGAGGACGCCCGACGCCGCGGCTACGCCGGGCCGCTGCAGCGGCTGGTGGCGCTCGACGCGCTGCCGCCGGGGTCGATCCTCGCCCACGGCGTGCACCTGTCGCCCGACGACGTGAAGCAGGCGTCGGATGCGGGCTGCTGGTTCGTCCAGAACCCGCGGTCGAACAGGCACAACAAGGTCGGGTACGCGTCGCCGCTGGTGGCCGCCGCGCGCGTCGCGCTCGGCACCGACGGGTTCGCGTCCGACATGGCCGCAGAGGCGGCGGCGCTGGCCGAGTGCTCGGCCGCCGCCGGCGAGCCGCCGGAAGCCGTCGCCGGTCGCGGCGAGGCGGGATGGGCCCTGGCGCACGAGCGGCTCGGGCTGTCGCGTGCGCAGCTCGAAGCCGGCGCCGCGCGCGCGCCGACGCGGGCGGCGGTCGAGGCGGTCGAGGCCGAGGCCCGAGAGCAGGCCGCGCGGCTGTGGGCGAGATGGTGAAGCAGGTCGGGGAGCATTCATGAAGCGACTGGGCATCGAGAAGCACATCGTCGATCGCGGCACCTACGAGCACTCGGTGGCGCGTTTCCGGGAGGCGCGGATCGCGCTCCCCACCTTCACGCAACTGGCCGACCCGGCCAAGATTCCGTCGGCCGTCCACGAGGCGCTCGGAGGGATCGACCCCGACGCTCCCCACCCGCTGAACCTGTTTCGCGTCCACTGGTACAACGGCGGCGACCGCCGGCACCTCGTGCCGACGCCCGGGCACGTGGTGCTGCCCCGGGCGATCACCGGCGTCGATGCGCCGATCGTCGTCGCGCTCGGCAACCGGTTCCCGATGATTCGCGCGCACAAGGTGCTCGCGGCCTACGGGTGCCTCGCGCCGCGCATCATCACCGGCCAGTTCGACCCCACCGCGCACAAGGCCATCTGGCCGTCCACCGGGAACTACTGCCGCGGCGGCGTCGCCATCTCCCGGATCATGAACTGCCACGGCGTCGCGATCCTGCCCGAGGGGATGAGCGAGGAGCGGTTCCGCTGGCTCGAAGCCTGGGTGCGCGACCCCGCGGACATCGTGCGGACGCCGGGCTCGGAGAGCAACGTCAAGGAGATCTACGACGCGTGCGCCGTGCTCGAGCGCGATCCGCAGAACATCATCTTCAACCAGTTCTGCGAGTTCGGGAACTATCTCGCGCACTACAGCTGCACCGGCCGCGCGCTCGAGCGGATCGTCGAGACGCTCGACCCGGCGGGCAAGCGCAAGGTGCAGGCCTACGTCTCGGCGACGGGATCGGCCGGGACGCTCGCGGCGGGCGACTACCTGAAAGAACTCTTCGGCGCGCGCATCGTGGCCGTCGAGGCCCTCGAGTGCCCGACGCTGCTCTACAACGGCTTCGGCGAGCACAACATCCAGGGCATTGGCGACAAGCACGTGCCGCTGATCCACAACGTCATGAACACCGACCTCGTCGTCGCCGTGTCCGACGCGGCCACCGACTCGCTCGGCGTGCTCTTCGGCACCCCGGTCGGGCGGGAGTACCTGGTGAAGCGGCGCGGCGTGCCCGAGGCGCTGGTCTCCGCGCTCGACGGATTCGGCCTCTCGAGCATCTGCAACGTGCTCGCGGCCATCAAGACCGCGAAGTACTTCGGCTTCGGCCCGGACGACTTGGTGCTGACGGTGGCGACCGACGGCGCCGAGATGTACGGCAGCGAGCGCGAGAAGGCGCTCGGCCGGCGGTTCTCGGGCCGCTTCGACGGCGTGAATGCCGCCGAAGTGTTCGGCCAACACGTGCTGGGGGCCGCGACCGACCACCTGCTGGAGTTGTCCGCCGTCGACCGGTCCCGCATCTTCAACCTCGGCTACTACACGTGGGTGGAGCAGCAGGGCGTCAGCGCCGTCGAGTTCACGGCCAGGCGGCCGGCCTCGTTCTGGACGGGCCTGCACGCGATCCTGCCCGCCTGGGACGCGATGATCGACGAGTTCAACGGGCGGACCGGCCTCACATGCTGACGTTCACGTGCGCCGGCTGCGGCGCCGCGCTCCCGGCGGACCCGGGTCGGCTGCCGTGTGCCTGCCCGCGCGCGAAAGCCGGCGACGACATCGACCACGTCGTCCGGGCCCTCGTGGCGCCGGCCTGCCCGTTCCCGGGTGCCGGCGACCCCAACCCGTTCCTGCGCTACCGCGGCATGTTGGCGTCGCACGCCCTGGCGATGTCGGCAGGGTTCGGCGACGAAGCCTTCGTTCGGCTCGTTCGCGACCTCGACGACGCGGTCGTGCGGGTCGATGGCCGCGGCTTCCACGACACGCCGTTCGAACCGTCGGCGGCCCTGGCCGACAGAGTTGGCTTCAGAACGGGGGAGCTCTGGGTCAAGGACGAAACCGGCCATGTCGCCGGGTCGCACAAGGCGAGACACCTGTTCGGGATCATGCTGTCGCTGGCGCTGCGGCCGGACGATCCGTCCTCGCGGGCCGGCGTGCGCCGCGACGTCGCGCGGCCTCCCCTGGCCATCGCCTCCTGCGGAAACGCCGCGCTGGCCGCCGGGGTCGTGGCGCGCGCGGCCGGGTGGCCGCTCGAGGTCTTCGTGCCGGGGTCCGCGAGCGAGGAGGTGCTCGGCCGCCTTCGGCGGCTGTCGGCGTCGGTGCACGTGTGCGAACGCCGACCGGGGGTGGCCGGCGACCCCTGCTACCTGTCCTTCCGCGAGGCGGTCGCGCTCGGCGCCGTGCCCTTCTGCTGCCAGGGCAGCGACAACGGCCTGACGATCGACGGCGGCAAAACCCTGGCGTGGGAGATGGTCAGCGGGGTCGGGAGGCGGCCACGGACCGAGTGGGGCGCCGACCGCCTCGACGCGCTGTTCGTCCAGGTCGGCGGCGGCGCACTGGCGAGCGCGGTCATCCAGGGCTTCGACGACGCGGTCCGGGCTGGCGGGCTGGACGGTTCGCCTCGCCTCTACACGGTGCAAACGACCGGCGCCTACCCGTTGAAGCGCGCGTACGATGCGGTCGCCGAGCGCGTCCTCGCGCGGGCGCCACTCGTCCTCGACCGGGGCTTCAGCCCGGCAGCCGACCGCGAGCGGGCCGAGTTGATGACGGACCACCCGGACATCATCGACGAGGAGATGCACCACGCCCGCACGCACCGGTCGCGGTTCATGCGGCCGTGGGAGAAGCCGCCGCGCAGCATCGCGGACGGCATCCTCGACGACGAGACCTACGACTGGGCGACGGTCGTGGAAGGGATGTTGAAGACGGGAGGCTGGCCGCTCGTGGTCGGCGACGACCGCCTGGCGGAGGCGAACGCCGTCGCCAGGGAGACGACCGGGATCGATGTCGGCCACACGGGTTCCGCCGGCGTGGCCGGCCTGATGAAGGCGCTGCCGCTCGACGCACGCCTCGCCTCGGAGAGGGTCGCCGTGATCTTCTCGGGGGTCCGGCGGTAGGAGGCCCGGGCTCAGGCGCGAACCAGGCGCCACAGGCCGTCCACGAGCCACCAGGTCCCGACGATCCTGACGATCCACAGCGTGTTGCGGATGCCGAGCAGGAACAGGTTGTGGAGCGGGAACGGGCAGCGGAGCGTCGGACGGTCCGGAGTCGTCCCGAAAGCGTCCGCGAAGAGGAACGGGATCGTCGCGGCGCTCACGACGGTCGCCGCGACCACCACGCGGAAGACGAGCGCGTTGGCGCCGTGCGTGAGCCACGGCCTTCCCACGGCCGCCGCCAGCGACGCGGCGAGCAGCCACGCGAGCGGCGCGAGGATGCCCGCTCCGATGGGCGCCCGGAACCGGTGGACGAAGCGCAGGAACGCCGCCACCCGGCCCGCGTGCTCCTCTGAACACGCGCCCATCCTCCACGTCCGGCCGCCCGCGTGGACGGCGATGATTGTCGACACCCCAATCCGCCCGCACCACAGGCACCGGACGTCCGCGAACTTGGCCATCCAGGGCGCCGCGACGAAGCGGTGTCCGGCCATGATCGCGAGGCCGAGACCGACCGACCATCCCGGCCCCCACGGCTGCCCGAGGAACAGGAACAGCACGAAGGGGATGAAGAGGAAGAGCAGCAGTCCCTGCAGGGCCATGGGAAGGCTCGGGGCGCCAGGCAGAGGGCCTGCGCTACCGTCTCGGGCGGTTGCGTTCCAGGCAGCCGCGCAGCACCGCCGCGGGGTCCGCGAAGCGCGTCGCCAAGATCATCGCGGCGATGACGAACGGCTTGTGGCCGGCCTCGCGGTAGGTCTGCAGCCGGTACCGCTCGAACACCGACGCGCTCACCTCGCCCGCCTTGCAGCTCACGTCGGTCACGTCGGCCGGGAGGCAGTGCATGTACAGCGCCCCGCCGCCCCTCGTGCGCCTCATGAGATCGTCGGTGCACTCCCAGTGCCTGAACTTCGCGTTGTTGGCGAGCGCGTCGCGCTCGAGATCCGCCAGCCTCGCCGTCTCCCCGGCGCGCAGGATCCGCGTCCGCTCGTGCATCACGCGGGCCGGCGCCCAGCTCTTCGGATACACGATGTCGGCCTCGCGGAACGCGTCTTCCATGGAGTTGGCGACCGAGAAGGAGCCGCCGCTTTCCGCCGCGAACCGGCGCGCCGCCTGCAGCGGCTCGTCCACCAGGTCGTAGCCTTCGGGGTGCGCGAGCACCACGTTCATGCCGAACCGCGTCATCAGCGCGACGATCCCCTGCGGCACCGACAGCGGCTTGCCGTAGCTGGGCGAGTACGCCCAGGTCATCGCGAGCGTGCGGCCCTTCAACGCCTCCGGGCTCCCGAACGTGGCGATCAGGTGACGGAGGTCCGCCATGGCCTGCGTCGGGTGGTCGAGGTCGCACTGCAGGTTGAGGACGGCCGGCCGCTGCAGCAGCACGCCCTGCTGCGAGCTCTCGCACAGCGCGTCGCTCACCTGCATCATGTACTTGTGGCCCTCGCCGAGGAACATGTCGTCCCGGATCCCGATCACCTCGGTGAGGAACGAGACCATCGCGGCCGTTTCGCGGACCGTTTCGCCGTGCGCGATCTGCGACGTGGATTCGTCGAGTTCCTCGGTCATCAGGCCGAGGAGGTTGCAGCCGGAGCGGAACGCGTAGCGCGTGCGCGTGGACTTGTCCCGGAAGATCGAGATCCCGAGGCCGGTGTCGAACACGCGAGTGGAGACACCGGCCTTGGCGAGATCCTCGAGGATCTCCGCGGCCAGCAGCACGGCCCGTATCGTGGGCTCCGGAGACTGCCAGGTCAGCAGGAAGTCCTTGTTGAACAGGCCGGTGGGGAGCGCGGCGAGGGCGGAGATCTTGGATTCGATGGTCATATCAGCCACACCGAGCCATGAGCCTCGAGCCCGCTAGCGGGCGGCCAGGTACTGTCGCGGGAACACGGCGTAGAACCTGGCCGCGAGCGTCAGGTGCTCCACCGGGCACTGGTCCTCGGGCGTATGCGCGTGCACTTCGTTTGCCGGGCCGAAGCCGACCGTCGGCACGCCGAACAGGCCGCACGTGGCGACGCCGTTCGTGGAGAACGTCCACTTGTCCACCACCGGCGCGCGTCCGAGCGCCTCGGCGGCCGCGGCCACCGCGCCCCGCACCGCGGGCGTCGCGTCCTCGACGACCCACGTCGGGTAGTACTTCTTCGTGGGGTAGGTGAGGCCCGTGTAGGACTCGCGGGCGTAGTCGAGCACCGTGACGGCGGCGCCGGACTGCTTCACGCTGTCGAGCGCCTCGATCTGCGCGACCGCCTTCTCCAGGGTGTCGCCCCGCGTCAGCCGGCGATCGAGATGGATCGTGCACGAGTCGGCCACGGCGCAAAGCGAGGGCGACGTGGAGCGAATCTCGGCAATCGTCACCGACCCTTTTCCGAGGAACGGATCGGCGTCCGCCCCCAGCCGCTCGTTCAGCCGTTCGATGTCGGCGACGATCGGCGCCATCTTGTAGACCGCGTTGATGCCGCGCTCGGGCGCCGAGCCGTGGCAGGACAGGCCCTGCGTGCGGACCTCCAACTCCATGCGCCCGCGGTGGCCGCGGTACACCCCGAGGTTCGTCGGTTCGGTGATGACGACGACCTCGGGCTTCAGCACGCCTTCCCTGAGGATGTACTGCCAGCAGAGGCCGTCGCAGTCCTCTTCCATCACGGTGCCGGTCACCCACACCTGCACGCCGTCCAGCAGCCCGAGCTCCTTCGCGATGCGGGCGCCGTGAACGGCGGCCGCGATGCCGGCCTCCTGGTCGGAGGCGCCCCGGCCGAAGACGATGCCGTCGCGCAGGTCGCCCGCGTAGGGGTCGCGGCTCCAGGTGGACCGGTCGCCCACGCCCACCGTGTCGAGGTGCCCGTCGATCGCCACGACGACCGGGCCGCTGCCAACGCGGCCCAGGACGTTGCCGAGGCCGTCGATCCTCACCTCGTCGAAGCCGACCCGCCGCATCTCCGCCGCGACGCGCGCGACCACCTCGCGTTCGCCGGCGCTCTCGGAGGGAATCGCGATCATCTCGCGCAGGAACGCGGTCATCTCGCCGGTGTAGCCGGCGGCAAGGTCGGCCACTTGGGACGTCTTCGTCTCGGCGCTCATCTCAGCTCCCGGGGGGCGGGCCTTTCACTGTGCTCCGGCGCGGGCTCGGGCGTCAACAGCTTAGCGGTGGCTTAGCACTTCGACTCGCAAATACGGCCACGATCGGCATGTGGCGCGCGTGGCCGGCTGTGCTCGCTCAGCACTAAGTCCTGAGGGCACAAATACGTTGCCGTATTTGTGCATCGAAGGACTTAGCGGCGGCCGCGCAGCCGGGCCCTCCCGGTCGCGGTCTGGCGTCCGCCCGGGCCTCGCGGGCGCTTCCATGAGCCCAGGGCCGCGGGGGCTGAACCGGTGAGTCCGCTGCACGCCGAGCCGTGCTAAGATCTCTCGTTTAGGGATCTCACCGGAGAGCGGCTGTAGGAGCATGGGTCACGACTGGATCGCGGTGCGCGGCGCGAGGGTCCACAACCTCAAGAACATCGACGTCGACCTGCCCCGCGGGCAGCTGGTGGTGATCACCGGTCTGTCCGGCTCGGGCAAGTCGTCGCTGGCCTTCGACACGATCTACGCGGAAGGGCAGCGGCGTTACGTCGAGTCGCTCTCGGCGTACGCCCGTCAGTTCCTCGAGCAGATGGAGAAGCCGGACGTCGACCTCATCGACGGCCTCTCGCCGGCCATCTCGATCGAACAGAAGACGACCGGCTCGAATCCCAGGTCCACGGTCGGCACCGTCACCGAGATCTACGACTACCTGCGCCTGCTGTTCGCCAACGTCGGCACCCCGCACTGCCACCAGTGCGGGCGCGAGATCTCGTCGCAGTCGGTGACGCAGATCATCGACCTGGTGCAGGCCTTCCCGTCCGACGAGCGCATCAACGTGCTCGCGCCGATCGTCCGCGGCCGCAAGGGGGAGTTCAGGAAGGACCTGGCGGCGCTGCGCGCGCGCGGCTTCACCCGGGCCCGCATCGACGGGCAGGTGCGCGCCCTCGACGAGGACGTCGCGCTCGACCGCCGCCGCAACCACACGATCGAAGTCGTGGTGGACCGCCTCCTGGTTCGCCCGGGGTTCGAGCGGCGGCTGTCCGATTCCATCGAAATGGCCCTCGGGCTCGCCGGTGACATCGTCATCATCAACAGCGTCGAGGCGGGCGACCGGCTGTTCTCGCGGCGGCTCGCGTGCGTGGACTGCGGCATCAGCATGCCCGAGATGACCCCGCGCGCCTTCTCGTTCAACTCGCCGCACGGCGCCTGCCCGGAGTGCCAGGGGCTGGGCGCGATGTACGACTTCGACCCGGCGAGGCTGGTGCCCGACGAGTCGCTGTCGCTGCTCCAGGGTGCGATCGCGCCCTGGGCGCAGGGCGACCGGCGGCTGGTCCGCGAGGCGCTCGCGGCGCTCGGGAAGCATTTCGGCATCGACCTCGACACGCCGTTCGGCAAGCTGCCGAAGAAGGCGCGGGACCTGATCCTGCTCGGCCCGGGGAACGGCAACGGCGCGGCGAAGAGGGCCGCCGACCCCACGCCCGCCAAGCGGCACCGCCACGCGGCCGACCCGTATGGCCGCGACTTCGAGGGCCTGATACCCAACCTCCGCCGCCGCTTCGACCAGGGCACGTGGGCCGAACAGGGAGACCTCGAGCGGTACCGCTCGCTTCGCCCGTGCCCCTCCTGCCACGGCGAGCGGCTCAAGCCGCAGAGCCGCAGCGTCCGGGTGAAGGGGCGGACGATCACCGAGTACGTCGACCTTCCGCTCGACGACGCGCTGCGCGCGTTCGAGTCGATGGAGCTGTCGGACCGCGAGCAGCTGATTGCGGGGCGGATCCTGCGCGAAATCCAGGACCGGCTGCGGTTCCTGACCGATGTCGGCGTCGGCTACCTCACGCTCGGCCGCAGCGCGGCGACGCTGTCGGGAGGCGAAGGGCAGCGCATCCGGCTCGCCACCCAGATCGGGGCGAGCCTGCGCGGCGTGCTCTACGTCCTCGACGAGCCGTCGATTGGCCTCCACCAGCGCGACAACCGCCGCCTGCTGGACACGCTTCGCCGCCTCCGCGACCTCGGCAACAGCGTCATCGTCGTCGAACACGACGAGGAGACGATTCGCACGGCCGACTACCTGGTGGACCTCGGGCCCGGCGCCGGCGAACACGGCGGTCACGTGATCTTCCAGGGCCCGCCGCGCGCGCTGGTGGCGGGGCAGGAGGCCGAATCGGGATCCTCGCGGGTGTCGCTCACCGGGGAGTACCTCCGCGGCGAGCGCACGATCGACACGCCGCCGGTGCGGCGCGCGCCCGATCGCGGCGAACTGGTCGTCCGCGGTGCACGCGCCAACAACCTCAAGAACATCGACGTCCGCATCCCGCTGGGCGTGTTCACCGCGATCACCGGCGTCAGCGGGTCGGGCAAGTCCACGCTCGTCAACGACATCCTCTATCGCTCGCTGGCGAAGGTCCTCTACCGCGCGGCCGACGAGCCCGGCGCGCACGCCGGCATCGACGGGATCGAACTGGTGGACAAGGTCATCGAGATCGACCAGTCGCCGATCGGGCGAACGCCGCGCTCGAACCCCGCCACCTACACGGGGTTGTTCGCCTTCATTCGCGAGCTGTTCGCCGTCCTGCCCGAGGCGAAGGCGCGGGGCTTCAAGCCCGGGCGGTTCTCCTTCAACGTGAAGGGCGGGCGCTGCGAGAGCTGCCAGGGCGACGGCGTAATCGCGGTGGAGATGCACTTCCTGCCGAACGTCTACGTCACCTGCGAGGAGTGCAAGGGGCGCCGGTACAACCGCGAGACGCTCGAGATCCGGTACCGCGGCAAGTCCGTCGCCGAGGTGCTCGACCTGACGGTGGACCAGGCGCTGGAACTGCTGGAGAACTTCCCGTCGATCGCGAACAAGCTGCGCACCTTGCAGGAGGTGGGCCTCGGGTACATCAAGCTCGGGCAGTCGGCCACGACGCTGAGCGGCGGCGAGGCGCAGCGCGTGAAGCTGTCGAAGGAGCTGTCGCGGCGCGGCACCGGCAAGACGCTCTACATCCTCGACGAGCCGACCACGGGCCTGCACTTCGAGGACACGCGGAAGCTGCTCGACGTCCTCGGCCGCCTCGTCGACCAGGGCAACACGGTCGTCGTCATCGAGCACAACCTCGACGTGATCAAGACGGCGGACTACGTCGTGGACCTCGGACCGGAAGGCGGCGCCGAGGGAGGCCGCGTGGTCGCGTCGGGGACGCCAGAGGAGATCGCGAAAGTGTCGCGCTCCCACACCGGCCGCTTCCTGTCGGAGCTTTTTGGACGCAAGCCGCTGCGCCTGGTAAGACGCTTGGCTGGATAGCCGATTGTGGTAATATCACCACACTCTTGAGCTCACGGCTGTGGTGCCTCAACCACAACCAGCTCTGCCTTTGGGGCGGACGAGGTGAGGCCGATGGATGTAAACCGCTGCTGATGAGTCTGTTGCGGTTTTGAGGGCGGTCCCGGTGTCAGACGGTATGTCCCTTGCTCCCTTACGGACCGCCCTGATAGCGTACATGCGCACATCGAGACCCTAATGGACTCACAACGGACACTTCGACGGCAGGTATCCTGCGCGGGAATCGGTCTTCATTCCGGCAACAAGGTGACGTTGACGCTTCGGCCCGCCCCGGCCAACTCCGGCATCCGCTTCCGCCGTACCGATCTCGGCGGCCTCGAAATCGAGGCCACGATTGGCAACCTGGCCGGCATCCAGTACGCCACCGGCCTGGCCCAGAACGAGGGGTCGGTGGAGACCGTCGAGCACCTGCTCGCGGCGCTTGCGAGCCTGGGGATCGACAACGTGGTGGTGGAGTTGAACTACCCCGAGGTGCCGATCATGGACGGCAGCGCGGCGCCGTTCGTCTACCTCATTCACGAGGCCGGCATCCGCGATCTGGGCGTTCCCCGCCGGTTCCTGCGCGTCACCCGGCCGATCGAACTGGCCAGGGGCGACAAGCGCATCGCGCTCTATCCGAGCGATCATTTCAAGGTCACCTACTCGATCAGCTACGACCATCCGCTGCTTCGTCACCAGGCCCGGACGATGACGATCAACGAGGCGGCGTTCGTCGAGCAGATTGCGCCGGCCCGCACGTTCACGTTCCTCAAGGAAGTGGAGCTGCTGCGGCAGCACGGGTTCGCGCTCGGCGGATCGCTCGAGAACGCGGTGGTCATCGGCGACACGGGCGTGTTGAACAACCCGCTCCGGTTCGACGACGAGTTCGTGCGGCACAAGATCCTCGACGCGATCGGCGACCTCGCGCTGGTCGGCCTGCCGGTGATCGGGCACCTCGTCGCGCACCGCGGGGGCCACGGCCTCCACACCGCGTTCGTCGCGAAGATTCTCGAAGAGTACGCCGCGTGGGAGATCGTCGAGCGGCCGCTGGTGCCCGTGGTGGTGCCCGTCACCACGCCGCTGGGCGCGGCGATCCCGACGGGCCGATAGAGAGAGTTCGCCGGTTTGCCCGGGTGGGGGCGGGTCGTCGGGCCCGCGACGGAAGGCGCAGGCACGCGGTGCGGCGCCTTTCTGCGTGTACGGCCGGTCGCGGCCTGAACGCCCGCGTCACGTCGGCCGCGTTCCGGCCAGGGCGGGATGGTCACCCGGGGAACTGCAGGCGCTTCACGAGGGCGGCGAATCGCGGCTCGTGCCGAAGCGCGTCGTAGGCGGGATGCACGTTGATCAGCGCCAGCGGCAGGTCGCGCCGATCGGCCGCACGATCCAGCCAGTCGAGCGCCGCGTCGCGCTCGCCCAGCGCTGCGTGCACGAGGGCGAAGGTCGTGCACGGGACGTACTGGGTGTCGCACTGCCCCCGCAGCTTCGCCAGAACGTCCCGCGCCGCCTCCGTGTCGCCCGCCCACGCCAAGGCCTGCCCGAGCGCGCCGAGCACCCCGGGCCCCTCGCCGCCCAGCGCCCGCCCCTTCTCCAGCATCGCCAGGCCGTCAGCGATCCGTCCCATTTGCAGGTAGGTGCGCCCCATTCCCGTGAGGGCCTTCGGGAATCGAGGGTCGAGTTCGGCCACGCGGCGGTAGCCCTCGAGCGCCTCGTCGTAGCGGCGCTCGAGCATCAGCAGGTAGGGCCTTCCCTCCATGATGCTCAGCGAGAGCGGATCCAGTTGGCGCGCCAGCTCGATTTCCTCGCGGGCCTCGTCGAACCGCCCGAGCGGTGCGAGCAGGTCGAGCGCGAGCCAGTGGTGGGCGGTGGCGTAGCCGGGGCTCAGTTCGATGGCCCGCCGATAGAGGGCCTCGCCTTCGTGCCATTGCCAGTCGTGCAGGGACCGGATCAGGGCGTGGGACGCGTGCGCCTCGGACGAGCGCGGGTCGAGGTCGAGGGCGCGGAGCGCCGACGCCCGGGCGAGCGGCACGGCTCGCTCCGTCGACATCCCGCCGTACTCCGCGAGAAGGCAGTACGCGTCGGCCAGCCCCGCGTGAGCCAGCGCGAAGCCCTCGTCCAGCGCGATCGCCTGCTCGAAGCAGCGGACGCTCTGTTCGAGCGTCTCCGTCGTCCGCTGGTTCCACAGGTACCGCCCGCGGAGGTACAGGTCGTACGCCTGCACGCGCCCGGGCGACAGCGCGGGCCGCTGCCGCGCCGACAGCGTGACTTCGAGCGTGTGCGCGATGGCGCGCGCGATGCTCTCCTGGATGGCGAACAGATCCACCAGTTCCCGGTCGTACGTCTCGGACCAGAGGTAGTAGCCGGTCGACGTCTGGACGAGCCTCGCCGAGATGCGCACACGGCTTCCGGCGCGCCGCACGCTCCCACCGAGCAGGTGGTCGGCGCCCAGATCGCGGGCGGCCCGGTGGGTTTCCTCCTCGCGCCCCCTCAGCTGCGACGAGGAACTCCAGGCAAGGACGCGGAGCCCTCTCACGCGCGTGAGCTCGTGGATCAACTGCTCGGTGAGGCCGTCGCTGAAGTACTCGTCATCCGCCACCGCGCTCGCATTCGAGAACGGCAGGATCGCGACCGTCGTCACTCGGTCGTCGCCCGCCGGGACGGACGGGCCGGCCTGCCCGCGGGCAGGCATCGCGTCCTCGAGCGCGCGCACGAGATCGTGCGCCGAGCCGAAGCGTTCGGCAGGGTCCTTCGCCAGGCAGCGACGGACGATCGGCCCGGCGGCGGCGGGCACGTGGGACGGCAGCACCGGGGCGTCGCGCAGGATGGCAGCCATGACGTCCGCGACCGTGGCGCCCGGGAACGGCCGCTCGCCGCTCAGCATCTCGAACAGGATGACGCCGAGGCTGAAGATGTCGGACCGCGCATCGGTCGGTTCGCCCCGGAGCTGTTCGGGCGACATGTAGCCGATGGTTCCCAGCAGCACCCCCGGAAGCGTGGTCGCCGGCGTCGTCGGGGCCAGTCCGTCGTCGATCGGCGCGAGCGGCGCATCGATCTTCGCAATGCCGAAGTCCACGATCTTCACCCGCTCGTCCGCGGTGAGCATCAGGTTCTCGGGCTTGAGGTCGCGATGGATGATCCCCTTCTCGTGCGCCGCGGCCAGGCCCCGGGCCGCCTGGGCCGCGTAGTCGAGCGCCCGGGCGGGAGGCAGCCGGCCGTCCCGGAGCCGCTGGCGAAGCGTCTGGCCATCGATCAGTTCCGAGACGACGAAGTAGACGTCGCCTTCGGTGCCGACGTCGTGCACGGCGACCACGTTCGGGTGGTTCAGCGCGCTGGCGGCCAGCGCCTCCTGCCGGAGCCGGACCGCGTGGCCCGGATCGGCTGCCAGCCCTCCTGGCAGCAGTTTCACCGCTACCAGGCGCCCGAGCCGGGTATCCCTGGCCGAGTAGACTTCGCCCATGGCGCCGGCGCCGAGCAACCGGACGACCTCGTAAGGGCCGAGGCGGGACGCGGGAGGCAGGGGCATGGGGTCCAGCCCCAGTGTAACGCGTGGAGGGGAGCAGAGAGGCGCGCGGAGCTACCGGCGCCTCTTGCCCCCCGTCGCGAGCTTCTCCATGTAGCTGGCGAGCCGGTCGTTCTCGAAGCGCACAGTGTTGTGGAAGAGGCTCTCGGCGAGGTAGTCCCGGAGTTCGGCGTGTGTCATCTGGCCGATCAGGTGGCGGATCTCGCGCATCATGTCCTCGTAGGACCGGTCCAGCTCGCGCTTCGCCGTCACTTCCTGGAACAGCGTTTCGATGATGGCCAGCAGGTCGCCGTCGAGGGCGATGCCGACGCCCGTCGTGGTGGTGATCGTCCGCATGGCTACCCCCCGAAGCTCTTGACGGCGCTGGCCTCGTCCGCGTGGATTTCCAGGAAATTCTGCGCGCCGGTCATGGTGAGCATCGTTTCGACGCGCTTCTGCACGCCGGCCAGCTTCAGCTTGCCTCCGGCGGCCTGTGCCTGGCGGTAGAGGTCCATCAGGCACCCGATGCTGGCACTGTCGATGTAGTTGACGCCGCCCAGGTCCACGACCAGCCTCTTCTCGCCGCTCGCCAGCAGCGAGGCGACCGAGCCGGCGAAATCCGACAGCAGGGGGTACATCAGGCGCGCCTCGCCCACGCGAACCACGCTGACGTCGCCCGTCCGTGTGATCGTCAGGTTCATTCGTGCACTCCGGTCCGGCCGTCGGCCGGCTCACGCGGGTCACCCCGGCGCCCGTCGGCCTCGTCGCGAAGCCGCAGGATCTGCCGGGCCAATTCCTTCCGCCCTCGGTTGATGCGCGACTTCACCGTGCCTTCCGGGAGGCGCAGCCGTTCCGCGATCTCAAGATACGACAGTTCCTGGATATCGCGAAGCAGGACCGCCGTGCGCAGCGACTGCGGCAGCGTGCCGAGCGCCTGGCGGAGCATCGCGGCGAGGTCGCGGTTCTCGAGCGCCGCCAGCGGGCTGACCGTGGACGACACCGGCGACAGGTCTTCGGCCGGCACGTCGCGATCGATCGTCTGCCGCTCCTTGCGGACGCTGCGGTAGTGATCGATGCAGAGATTCCTGCTGACGCTGATCAGCCAGGTCTGGAAGTTCGCCCGCCGGTCGAAGGTGTCGAGCGACCGGAAGATCTTCAGGAAGATGTCCTGCGTGAGGTCCTCCGCCTGCTCGTGCGAGCCCACGAACTTGTACGCGACGTTGAACACCTTGCGCCAGTGCTGCCGGACGATCTGCTCCCAGGCCTGCTGATCGCCGCCGAGACACTTCTCGATCAGCGTGTCGATGGCGGGCGGCTGCGGTGAGAGGAGATTGGCGCTCATGAAGTCGCGTTCACGGCGGGGAAGCGCGATGATAACAAAGCAATTTTCGCCGTGTCAAACGGCGGTGTCGGTTAGAATCGCCTGCGTGCTCACTGCCGCTTCCGCCTTCGACGCGGACGCCTCGCTCGGCCTGTGCTGCGACGGCGTGCCGCTCGCCGAGATCGCCGCCCGCGCCGGGACCCCGACCTACGTCTACAGCGCCGCGTCCATCAGATCCGCGTGGACGCGCTTCGACGCCGCGTTCGCCGGCGTGCCCCACGCGATCCATTATGCGCTGAAAGCCAACTCGACGCTGGCGGTCCTTCGCCTGCTTCGCGCCCTGGGCAGCGGCGCCGATGCGAATTCGGGCGGCGAGATCGAGGTCGCCCTGCGAGCGGGCTTCATTCCCGAGGACCTGGTGTTCACCGGCGTCGGCAAGACGCCAGAGGAGCTGCAGCGCGCCGTCTCGCTCGGCCTGAAGGCCATCAACGCCGAGTCGCCGGGCGAGATCGAACGGCTGGACGCGCTGGCCCGTACGGCCGGCGTGCGCGCGCGCGTGGCGGTCCGGCTGAACCCCGACATCGACGCGGGCGCCCACCCGCACATCTCCACGGGCCGGCGCATCAACAAGTTCGGCGTGCCGATCGACGTCGGGCGCGGGCTGTACCGCCGGATGGCGGGCATGGGCGGGCTGCAGCCGGTCGGCGTCCACGTGCACATCGGATCGCAGATCACCGACCTCGCGCCCCTGACGGAGGCCGCGGAGGCGCTTGCGGACTTCGTGGACGACCTGTCGGCCGACGGGATCCCGCTCGAGCATCTCGACCTCGGCGGGGGCCTCGGGATCTCTACGACGGCGGCGTCGTGCCGTCGTTCGAGGACTACGCCAGCGCCCTCCTCCCCATCATCAGGCGTACCGGCCTCACCGCCCTGCTCGAACCCGGCCGCGCCATCGTCGGCCGGTCGTCGGTGCTGCTCGGGCGGGTGATCGACGTGAAGGCGTACGTCGACGGAAACCCGTTCGTGGTGCTCGACGCGGGGATGACCGAGCTCCTTCGGCCGGCGCTCTACGGCGCGTTTCATCGCATCGAACCGGTGAAGCCGAGGCGCGGAACGCCGACCACCTCCGAGGTGGTGGGCCCGCTGTGCGAGAGCAGCGACATCGTGGGGAAGGACCGCTCGCTGCCGCCGCTCGAGGTCGGCGACCTGGTCGCGATCTTCGACACCGGCGCGTACGGGTCTGCGATGTCCTTCACCTACAATCGGCGGCCGCTGCCGTGCGAGGTGATGGTGGACGAGGGGCGGTTCGAGGTCGTCCGCCGCCGGCAGACGGTCGACGACATGACGGCGCTGGAAGTGTGACGGGGGCTGTGGTCAGTGGGTAGTGGGTTAGTGGTCAGGGGCTAGTGGCTAGTGGCTAGTGGCTAGCCCGACTTTCGCAGGTGTAGCGTGTTGACGGTCGTCGCCCGCGTCGTGTGAGGCGCGCAAACACGCGGTTCTTCTTGACTCGGCCACGCGACTGTGGCTAGATGAAAGAATGAACATCTTCGAACGGGAGGTCGGCGGTCATCGGTATCGGATCGCGGCCCAGTCGCTGTGGGACGCCAGCCGTCAGCGTCCGTTCGCGAGGCAAGCGGTGCTCGGCCCTGCGGACCGGCCGCCGGTCGTGGACCTGGCCCGCACGCGCACGGTCGGGACGAAGCGGGTGGGGGATGTGGGCGCGTTGCTCTGGGTGGCGGACCAACTCGATCTCGTCAAGATTCTCGATACGGCCTGCGGCTTGCCGCGGCCGAGCGAGGGACCGACGGTCGGGGAACTGGTCCTGGCGGTGGCGATCCAGCGGGCCTGTGCGCCGGGCGGCAAGTGCCACTTGAGCGGCTTCCTGGAGGGGTGTGTGCCGCGCGTGTCGTGTCTCCCGAGCGAGGCCTTTAGTGGCCAGGCGTTCCATCGGTTGGCCGGGCGGGTGACGGACGCCGTGCTGGAGACCGCGCAACTCGCGGTGGCGCGGGCGGCGATTCGGCGGTTCGACCTGGCGACCGACGTGCTCGCCTTCGACACGACGAACTTCGACACGCATATCGCCACGACCACCGTGGGGACCTTGGCCCAGCGCGGGCATGCGAAGAGCAAGCGGCGCGATCTGCGCGTGGTCGGCTTGGCGGTGCTGGTGAGTGAAACGGGGCATGTCCCGTTGCTGCATCGTGTGTACCCGGGCAACGGCGCCGACCAGACGGTCCTGGCGGAGTGCCTGGACGCCCTCGGCGATCTGCATGCGAGCCTCGACGATTCGGACGAGCGGTCGCCGACGGCGAGTCGGACGCTGGTCCGGGATGGGGGCTCGTGGAGCGAACAGCTCGAATTGGACCTGGAGGCGGCCGGCTACCATACGGTGATCTCGCTGCCCTTGGCCCATCGGGCCGCGCAGGAGGCGCTGGCGCACGCGGCGCACCCGCGGGCGATGGCCGCGGTGGGCGGGAAATTGGGCGCGGTGCGGGCCGCGCGCCTGCGCACCCGCGTCGGCGCGTTGGACCGCACCTTGGTGGTGGTCGAGAGTGAGGAACTGCTCCGCGGGCAGAAACGCGGCATCGCGGCCGCGTTGCGCCAGGCCAAGGTGGACCTGGAGAAACTGGCCCAGCAGGCGGCGCGCGGCCGGCTCACGGCCGCCGTGGTCGCGGACCGGGCGGCGCACGCGCTGGCCCGGGAGCACCTCAAGGACTTTGTCACGGTGACGGTCACCGAGGCGGGCGACCGCCCCGTCCTCACGTGGCGCGTGGATGCGGCGCGGCGACGCACGCTGGAACGCACGCGCCTCGGCCGCCGGGTGCTGTGCACGGATTGCCACACCTGGAGCACCGGGCGGATCGTCTACGCGTTTCGCGGCCAGTGGAACGTCGAAGAACTCTTCCGCCGCGCCAAGAAGGGGGGCCTGGTGCCGTGGGGGCCATCGCACCAATGGGCCGATCCGTCGCTCCGCCTGCACACGTTTGCCACGGTGATCGGCCTCGCCTTGGTCAGCCTCGCCCGGCTGGCCCTCGGCGCGCGCATCTCGCCGCGGCAGATGATGCGGACGCTGGGCGACGTCCGGGCCACGCTGGTGCGGGTCCAGACGAACGATCGTGGACGTCGACCGACGGTCCTGCTCGCGCCTGATCTGTCGACGGAACAACGCACGGCGGCGCAAGCCTTCGACCTCGAACGCTGGATGCCCGGACTTCTTTCATCTAGCCCGGTCAAGGCCGTGCGCGCAACATCCACGCGGGCGAATTGATGGCCCGCACGTCAACTGTGCGAAAGTCGGGCTAGTGGGTAGTGGGTAGTGGTCAGTGGCTAGTGGGTAGTGGCTAGTGGCTAGTGGGTAGTGGCTAGTGGCTGGTGGGGAGTGGATCACGCCGTCACGCGGGCTGAGCCGCAAGCCGCCCCTCGACGTTGCTCGGGACGCCCTGAGCGGAGTCGAAGGGCGCAAGTCGCAGGGCGCAAGCCGGACAGGAGTCGCCGCGTGCTGATTGCGTTCGAAGGCCTGGACCAGAGCGGAAAGGAAACGCAGGCGCGCCTGCTGGCCGCGCGGCTCGCGGGCGAAGGGCGTCTGGTGACGACGGTGTCGTTCCCGGATTACGGGACGCCGATCGGCGCCGAGCTGCATCGGGCGTTGCACGGCGAGCGGACGTACGGCCCGGACGTCATCCAGATGCTGATGATCGCGAACCGCTACGAGTGGAAGCCGGCAATCGTCGAGGCGATGGACGAGGGACGGGTCGTGGTCGCGGACCGCTACCTGGCGTCGAGCGTCGCGTACGGCGAGGCGCAGGGGCTGGATCCCGACTGGCTGTTCGACACGCAGAAGTACCTGCCGCCGCCGACGCTCACGGTGATGATCGACATCGCGCCGGCCACCGCGGTTGCCCGCAAGCGATCGAACCGCGACCGGTTCGAGCGGGACCTGGCCATGCTCGAGTTGGTGCGTCTCAGCTACCGCCGCCAGGCGGCGGCGCCCGGCTGGGCGGCCATCGACGGCGAACGCCCCATCGACGTGGTGGCCGCCGACGTCGCTACGGCTGTCGCGACAGCGCTCGCGCGGCCGTAAGCGCCCGGACCTCCCGCGCGCCTCCTTGCTGCAACACCCGGGCGCACTCGTCCAGTGTCGCGCCCGTGGTGCACACGTCGTCCACGAGGACCACGCACGCGCCGCGCAGGCGAGGATCGTGCCGGCGTGCACCCAGCCACGGGCGGCGCGGCGGCGAGAACGCGCCGCCCACGTTCCGGACGCGGCCGCCGGCGGTGAGGCCGAACTGCGGGGACGTGGCGCGCACCCGCCTGAGCGCGTCGACCACCGGGAGGCCGAGGCCCCGCGCGAGTTCGCCGGACTGGTTGAACCCGCGGCGGTGCTGGCGAAGCCAGTGGAGCGGCACGGGCACCACGAGGTCGGCGCCCGAGAGAACCGCGCCGCCGCGCTCGCGCATCAGGGCCGCGAGCGGCGCGGCCAGCGTGCGGCGCCGCTCGTATTTCAGCCCGTGCACCAGGTGCCGCAGCACGCCCTCGTAGGCGCCCGCCGCTCGTGCACACGTGAGGGCCGATGGACGGCGTCGGCAGCGGGCGCACACGCCCGCCACGCGGTCGCACGTCCTCCAGGTGGCCAGGACATCGCCGCACACGTCGCATAACGGCGGGGACAGCGGGGTAATCGAGCGCCAGCAGTGCGGACAGACGGGGCCGTCGAGCGGACGGTCGAGCGGCGCGCCGCAGGTCAGGCAGGCGGGGGCGAGGAGAACGGAGAAGACCGCCTGGACGGGAGACGCCGACAGCCATCGGCAGGCCGGTCGAGACCGGCCACGCGCGGCGCGCGACCCGTTGCCCTCCGCCACCTGACGGCCTCTTCCCACGTCATTCGCGCTCGGCCTTTCCGCCCGGCCGCTGCGCGTCCTCGGGCACGGCGACCCGTTCGGCGCTGCCCCACAACCGCTCGAGCGCGTAGAACTCGCGGCGCTGACTGCTGAAGACGTGCACCACGAAATCGAAGTAGTCGAGCAACACCCACTCGGCGCGTTCGAACCCCTCGACGTGGGCCGGCTTCACCTGGTCCTCGCGCAGCCCGTCCTCGACCGCGTCCGCGATCGCCTGCACCTGCCGGGTGTTCTGGCCCGAGCAGATGACGAAGAAGTCGGTGAAGCTGTCGAGCGCGCGCAGATCCAGCACCTGCAGATCGATCGCTTTCTTGTCGCGTGCCGCGCGCACCGCCCGCACGACGCTCTCCGGCAGCCCCGGCTTCTTCGACGCGCTCTTCCGAGTCTCGGATGTGCTCATGCAAGACCGCTTCCTGATGGGTTTCTCGTCGAACCGTACAACCCGTGCTTCTCGATATGACGTTCGACCGCCGGCGCGACGAGCCCGCTCAGCGACTCTCCGCGCGCCGCGCGCTCGCGGACGCTCGTGGACGACACGTCCGGCGTGGCGGCATTCACGAGCAAAATCGCGCGCCGCTCGTCGTCCACCTCCGTGGCAGCGGGGCCGTCGACCACCTGCATCCGCCCGACGAGGTCCGGCAGCTTCGCGCGGAGGCCGTCGAAGGATTGCCCCGGTCGCGAGATGACCACGAAGTTCGCCAGGTCCAGCACCGCCGGGTAGCGCCGCCACGAGGCAATTTCTGCAAACGCATCCGTGCCGGTGATGAAGTACAACTGCGACGCCCGGAAGCCCAGCTCCAACAGCCGCGCGAGTGTCACCGCGCTGTAGGACGGCCCGGGCAGCGCCAGCTCGAGATCGCAGGCCTCGAGCCTCGCGTGCCCGTCGGCGGCGAGCGAGACCATCGCGAACCGGTGGAAAGCGGTGGCGCGCGGCCCGGCGGGCCGGTGCGGCGGCAGGTGCGAGGGCATCAGCAGCACGCGGTCGAGCGCCAGCGCCGCGCGGGCGGCCTCGGCCGCCGCGACGTGGCCCTCGTGGATGGGGTCGAACGTCCCTCCCAGGATGCCCGTGCGCCCAGGTGACGCTCTCATTCCCCGCTCTCGGGCTCGTTCGAGCGTGTCATGCCGCGCCACATCGCCTCGAGCAGCGAGGCGACGCCCTGCCCGGTCACCGCGGAGATCGGCAGCACGGGCAGGCCCAACTCGGCCGCCTTCTGCCGGAGTTTCACGAGCCGATCGGGATCGTCGAGCGCGTCGGTCTTGTTCGCCGCGACGAGCTGCGGGCGCTCGAGCAGCTCCGCCCGGAAGAGTTCCAGCTCGCGGCGGATGACCGCGAGATCGTCGGCCGGGTCGCGGCCCGAGGCCGATGACACGTCCACCAGGTAGACCAGCACCTTGGTGCGCTCGATGTGCCGCAGGAACTGGTGGCCGAGGCCCTGGCCGCGGTGGGCGCCTTCGATCAGCCCCGGCACGTCGGCCACGACGAAGCTTCGGTCGCCGCTCAGACTGACGACGCCGAGGTGCGGCGTGAGCGTGGTGAACGGGTAGTCGGCAATCTTGGGCTTGGCGGCCGAGATGCGGGAGATCAACGTGGACTTCCCGGCGTTGGGGTAGCCGACGAGGCCGACGTCGGCGAGCAGCTTCAGCTGAAGCCGCATCGCCCACGCCTCGCCGGGGTAGCCGGGCTCGGCGCGCCGGGGCGCGCGGTTGGTGGAGGTGGCGAACTGCGCGTTGCCGCGCCCGCCGCGGCCGCCCCGCGCGATCAGCACGCGCTGGCCTTCTTGCGTCAGGTCCGCGACCTGTTCGCCCGGCTGACCGCTGTCCTCGAGCCGGTACGCGACGGTGCCGACCGGGACCTCCAGCTCGAGGTCGCCGCCGTTGCTGCCGTGGCGATTGGACCCCTCGCCGTGCCCGCCGCGCCTGGCGTGGAACTCGGGATGGAAGCGGAAATTGACGAGGGTGTTGAGGTGAGGGCTGGCGACCAGGAAGACCGATCCCCCATGGCCGCCATCGCCGCCGTTCGGGCCTCCGCGGGGAACGAACTTCTCCCGGCGGAAGCTGACGCATCCGCGACCGCCGTCGCCGGCGGAGACCCGGATGTCCACTTCGTCAACGAACATTCAGAGGCTATCGCTCATTCGACCGGCAGGACGCTGATCTTGCGGCCGTGCGCGCCGTGATCTTCGAAGCGCACGCGCCCGGTGACCTTGGCGAACAGCGAATCGTCCTTGGCGAGGCCGACGTTCAGGCCGGGCCGGAACCGCCGCCCGCGCTGCCGAACGAGGATCGACCCGCCCGTGACGATGTTGCCGTCGAACCGCTTCACGCCCAGCCGCTGCGAATTGCTGTCGCGGCCGTTGCGTGAACTGCCTTGACCCTTCTTGTGTGCCATGAGAACTCACTCGCCCGCCAGGCCCCGGGCCCTAGAGAACGATCTCCTTCACCGTGACGCGGGTATAGGTGCTGCGATGGCCCTTGGTCCGCCGCATGCCCTTGCGCCGCTTCTTCTTGAAGACGCGAATCTTCGGGCCGCGCGCCACGCCGTCGACCACGGCCAGGACGCGAGCGCCCGCCAGGAAGGGTGCGCCTGCCATCAGCTCGCCACCGTCCTTCTCGACCATCAGCACCTGGTCGAAGTTCACCTCGGCGCCCTTGTCGCTGCCGATGTTGTCGACAACGAGCGTCTCGCCCGGGGTCATCTTCACCTGGTGGCCGCCACACTGAACAATCGCGTACACGCCTGTATCTCCTGTCGCTGCCGCCTTGCCGGCGCCGAAGCATGCCCCTGCCGGGTTCCCCGGGCAGTGGGAAACGCCTAGTTTAACAGCAAACCGACCGGTTGTCGACGAATCCCGGGAAGTACGAAGCAAGCAGGACCACTCGATTACTTGAGGAGCACCCGCGTCCCCCGGATCTTCTGGCTGCTGAGCGTGCCGAGGAAGCCGGGGATCAGCCGGTCCATCAGCTCGAAGTAGGACGAGAGCGCCGGCGTGTCCTGATTCGCGTTGTACAGAACCTCTTCGCGGAACACCTCGGAGTGGATTGTCGCGCCCGTGCGGCCGTCGATGAACACGAACTTCGGCCTGAGGATGTAGCCCTTTCGCTCCATGTAAGCGCGCACGGGCTCGACCGTCCGGCGGCCGTACTGGTCGATGGTCTCGTTCTCCTTCTGCACGAAACCGGAACGCGCGTAGGGGGTGAACAGGATGGTGCCGGTCACGATCAGCGGACCCTGGAATTCCTCGCCCAGCTTCTTCCAGTAGGCGGCGTTCGCGAACACCGGGTCGTACGCCTCGAGTTCCTTCTCGTCCTTGATCGATGCGAGCGGCACGGGCTTGGCCGCTGCGCCGGGCGGCGGGACGGTCGGCACCGCGCCGGCGCCGGGCTGCTGCGGCGGCTGCTCGGCGGCGACCTCGGCCAGCGGCAGCACGTCGGCTTCGATGACCTTCATGTTCGACTTCGTCCGCAGCTGGCTGCGCAGAAGCCGCACCGTCTCCAGGTTCGCATCGACGTCGTCCGTGCCCGCGGCGATGAAGCCGGCAACGAGGACCGTCCGGAACGGCGAGGTGTCGATCTTCGGCTGGATCGGCGTCTCGATCGGTATCTCGAAGCTGGTCGTGCAGGCGGCCACGGCCAGCCCGACGCTAGCGAGTAGTGCGGCGGCTCGCGCGGTCATTGATTTCCTTGAAGAAGTCGTAGTTCTGCCGGATCGAGACGTTCTTCGGGTCGAGTTCGAGCGCCTTGTCGTACGCCTTGCGCGCCTTCTCGAACATCCCCTCGTGTTCGTACGCGATGGCGAGGTTGTTGTACGCGGCGGCGTACTGCGGGTCGATCTCCACCGCCTTCTCCCAGCGATAGAGCGCCTCTTTCCACAACCCCTTCTGCGCCACGTCGATGCCGAACTGGACCTGCGCCTGCGCCTCGGCGCGAGGCCCGCCGGCCAGGGCGAGCGGTGCGCTCAGCGCGAACAACAGAAGCGAGACAGCGACCGTTCTCTGCATGAGACTCCCCAGAATGATCTCACTATAGCCCGCGCCGGAGGCGCTGCCAACAGGCTGATCGCAGAAACCCGCCACCAGTCGAGCAAAGGCAATGCCAGCGGCGCGACGCTGCCGCTCTCCGGAAGACGAGGCGCCCTCGCGGCCGCCGAAGAAGACCTGACGCGTTGCGTGGACGCTGTTTCGCGCGTCGTCGACGTTCGCGCGCCGTCCACTTGCGCCCGCGCTTCCCGGAGCCTATATTGACGACGAGGTCGGGCTCGGGTCTCCGTTCGGGCGGCCCGCTCGGCTTCGTTCCGCTTTTGCGCCGACCCACCGCCACCTCCGCAGGTTCCGGCTCCAGGCTTTCTCCCTTCGGCCCGGCCCAGGGCGCCCGGGGTGGTGCCGAGAGCGGCGTTCGGCCGTCAGGCCTTCCCGCCGAATCCCGCGCCACCGAGCCGGAGGGGGCGTGCCCAGGGCCGGCCGCCGGACGCCGTTCTCCGTCGAGGAGTTCCACATGCTGTCCCTCGCAGACGCCGCCGCTCTTTCCGCGTGGTACCGCGCGCCGCGCCTCCGGGTCCAGGAGTTCCTGCGCGGGCTGGAGGCCCCGGTGCCGCTCGAAACGATCCTCGACGCCGTCGCCAACCAGCCGCCGCCCCTGGGGTTTGCCGACGCGCTGCGCGAACGGGGACGCCGCATGCTGGCCGCGGCCGAACGGGCAGGTATCCGGGCGGCGGGGTGGGGCGGGCCGGACTACCCGCCTCTCCTCGCTTCGATCTGCGACCCGCCGTTCGTGCTCTGGCTGAAAGGAGAGCCGTCCTGTCTATCCAAGCCCGCAGTGGCGGTCGTCGGGTCGCGGGCGGCGACACCGTACGGGCTCGAAGCGGCTTCGCGGCTGGCCGGCGACCTGGCCGCCGCGGGTGTCCTGGTGGTCAGCGGGCTGGCGAGGGGCATCGATTCGGCCGCGCATCGGGCGGCGCTCGCGGCGGGCGGCGACACGGTGGCGGTGCTCGGCTCGGGCGTGGACGTCATCTATCCTCCCGAGCACCTGCGGCTCGCGGCCGAGGTGGCCGGCCGCGGCGCGGTCGTCTCCGAGTTTCCGCCGGGGACCCCGCCCAACGCCTTCCATTTCCCGGCCCGGAACCGGGTCATCAGCGGCCTCTCCGAAGCCGTGGTCGTCGTCGAGGCCGCCGAGCGGAGCGGTTCGCTGATCACCGCCGGTTTTGCCCTCGACCAGGGGCGGACCGTCATGGCGGTGCCGGGCAGCGTTCTCTCCGGACGGCACCGCGGCTGCCATGCCCTCATCCGCGACGGCGCCGCCGTCGTCGAGACGGCCGAGGACGTGCTGGCCGAGCTTCGGTCGAGTCTTTTGGCGTGTGCGGCTCGCCTTGCCGAACCGCCGGCGGCAGACCCTGTTCTGGCGGCCATGACGCCCGGCGAGAGCCACGATATCGAGGAATTGGCCGGCGCCACCGGGTTGGCGCCGGCGGCGCTTCTCCCTCGATTGCTCGAGTTGGAGCTGCGCGGCGCCCTCCGGCGGGTGGACGGCGGACGGTTCGTTCGATCTGGGCGAACGTGCTAACGTAGGACGGTTCCGGGCCGATTGTGCGCAGCCGGAGACTGTAGAAGGATCGATGCCCAAAACCCTTGTCATTGTCGAATCGCCGGCGAAAGCCAAGACGCTCTCCCGGTTCCTGGGGCGCGACTACCGGGTGGAAGCGAGTTTCGGCCACATCCGCGATCTTCCCGAGAACGCCGACGAGGTGCCTGACGAGATTCGCAGCAAGCCCTGGGGCACGCTGGGTGTGGACACTGACGGCGATTTCACCCCCTACTACGTGATTCCCGCCTCGAAGCGGCGCCACGTGACGGCCCTGCGCGCCGCGATGAAGGGTGCCTCGGAAGTCCTGCTTGCCACGGACCCCGACCGCGAGGGGGAATCGATCAGCCTCCACCTGAAGGAGGTTCTGAAGCCGAAGGTGCCGGTGCGCCGGGTGACGTTCCACGAAATCACCCGCGAGGCCGTGCGGGAGGCGGTGGCCAACGCGCACGAGCTGGACGAGAACCTGGTCAAGGCGCAGGAAAGCCGGCGCATTCTCGATCGCCTGTACGGCTACACGCTGTCGCCGGTGCTCTGGAAGAAGGTGCGAACCGGTCTGAGTGCGGGCCGTGTGCAGAGCGTGGCGGTGCGGTTGATCGTCGAGCGCGAGGAAGCCCGGCGGGCGTTCCGCAGCAGCACCTACTGGGACATCGAAGCCCGTCTCTCGGGCGAGGGCCGCGAGTTCGGCGCGGTGCTGGCGCGGGTGGGCGACGCGCGTGTGGCCACCGGCCGGGATTTCGATTCTTCCACCGGTGCGCTGTCGGCCAAGGGCGTCCGCCACCTGGACGAGGCGGCGGCCAGACAGTTGGTGGGGGTGCTTGGCCAGCACCTGCCGTGGCGGGTGACGGCCGTCGACGAGCGTCCCGGCACCGAGCGGCCCGCGCCGCCGTTCACCACGTCCACGCTCACGCAGGAGGCCAGCCGCAAGCTTGGCTTCTCCACGAGCCGGACGATGAGGATCGCGCAGCGGCTGAAGGACGGCGTGGAGTTGGCCGACGGCACGATCGAAGGGATCATCACGTATCACCGGACCGACTCCACCACGCTGAGCGACAAGGCGCTGACCGAGTCGGGCCGCGCGATCCGGGAGATGTTCGGCGGCGAATACTACGACGGCCCGCGCCGGTACCAGACGCAGGTGCGCAACGCGCAGGAAGCGCACGAGGCGATCCGCCCGACCGAGTTCGGGCTGACGCCGCAAAGCCTGGCAGGCGTGCTCGATGCCGACGAGTTGCGCCTCTACGACCTCATCTGGAAGCGGACGATGGCGTCGCAGATGCCCGACGCCCGAGTTCTCAAGACCACGGTGGAGTTCACGGCGTCTGGGCCCTCGGGCGAAACCTGCGTGCTGACGTCCACCGGCAAGGCGATCGAGTTCGCGGGCTTCCGCCGCGCCTACGTGGAGGGCAGCGACGATCCCGACAGCGAGATCGAGGCGCAGGAGACGATCCTGCCGGCCTTCAGGGTGGGCGACCTCGTGGTGCGCGTCGGCGCCGAGGCGTTGCCCGGGGGCCGCGCCATGGCCGCACTCGTCGGGCTCGAGCCGAAGCGGCACGACACAGCGCCACCGGCGCGGTTCACCGAGGCGTCGCTCATCAAGAAGCTCGAGGAGGAAGGCATCGGCCGGCCGTCCACTTACGAGCCGACGATTGAGACCATCCTGAGGCGCGGCTACGTCTTTCGGCAGGGCAAGGCGCTCGTGCCGAGTTTCACCGCCTTCGCGGTGACGCGGCTGCTGCGCGACCACTTCGCGGACTTCGTGGACATCGGGTTCACCGCCGAAATGGAGAAGGACCTGGACGAGATCTCCAATGGCGAGCGTCCCTGGGTGGATTTCATCCGCGAGTTCTTCCGTGGAGACGGCCGGCACCATCGCGGGCTCGAGGCGATGGCCCGCGACGGCGAGCAGCAGATCGACTACCCGGTCGTCGGCGTCGGCACGGACCCCGACAGCGGCCAGGAGATCCGGGTCCGCATCGGGCGGTTCGGCCCGTTCCTGCAGGTGGGCGAGGGCGGCCCCGGCAACACGGCGTCGCTGCCCGAGGACGTGGCCCCGGCCGACCTCACGGCCGAGATGGCGATGGGGCTGGTTCGGGCGAAGGCGGCCGGTCCGCGCGAGCTTGGCATGGATCGCGCGACCGGCCAGACGGTGTACCTCGCGACCGGCCGATTCGGCCCCTACGTGCAGCTCGGTGAGACCCCGGAGAAACCGGCGAAGGGCGCGAAGGCCCCGAAGCCGAGGCGCGCATCCCTGCCCAAGGGCGTCACCGAGGCGACGATCGACCTTCCGGAGGCGCTGCGGCTGCTCAGCCTGCCGCGCGTGCTGGGCGTCCACCCGGCCGACGGCGAGGAAGTCGCGGCGAGCGTGGGGCGGTTCGGGCCCTACGTGAAGCACGGGAGCGAGTTCCGCTCGCTGGAAGCGGGCGACGACGTGTACACCATCGCTCTCGACCGGGCGCTCGCGCTGCTCGCCGCGCCGAAGCAGAGCCGGCGCCGACAGTCGGCCTCGCGGACGGTGCTGCGCGAGCTGGGCGCCCGCGAGGACACGGGCGCCGCGGTGAAGCTGCTCGAGGGCCGCTACGGTCCCTACGTCACCGACGGAAAGACCAATGCGTCCCTGCCAAAGGGCGCGGACCCGGCGGGCATTGGGCTGCGCGAGGCGGTGGAACTGCTGGAGGCGCGCGCGGCAGCCGGACCGAAGAAGAAGGTGACGCGGCGCGCCGCCGCCGGCGGCGGCCGGAAGCGCAGGCAGCCGGCCGGCGTGTCATAGGGCCGGCGAGCACCTGTCGATGCCGAGCATCTTCCATTCTTCGTTCTCCGGTTGCCATTCAGGTCGATCCGCCCTCGGCGTGCGCGGCGGAGGTCGATGATCCACATCCTGGGCGGCGGGCTGGCAGGATGCGAGGCCGCGTGGCAGGCGGCCTCGCGCGGCCGGCACGTGGTCCTCCACGAGATGCGGCCGGTGAGGCCGACCGAGGTGCACCGCACCGACCGCCTGGCCGAGCTCGTCTGCTCGAATTCGTTCCGAAGCGACAAGATCGACAACGCCGTCGGCCTCCTCAAGGAGGAGATGCGGCGGCTCGGTTCGCTCGTCATGCGCGTCGCCGACCAGGTGCGCGTGCCGGCGGGCGCGGCGCTCGCCGTCGACCGCGAGCGCTTTGCGGAGGCGATGACCCGCGAGGTCGCCACGCACGCGAGGATCTCGGTGGTCCGCGAGGAGGTCGTTACCGTGCCGGGCCCGGAGACGACCGCCGGGCCGGTGATCGTGGCGACCGGCCCTCTCACTTCGCCCGCGCTGTCGCGGAGCATCGCGGCGCTCGTCGGCCACGAGCAGCTCGCCTTCTACGACGCCATCAGCCCGATCGTGCTGGCGGAGACCATCGACCGGTCGAAGGTGTTTCGTGCGTCCCGGTGGGGTCGAAGCCTCAGCCCAAATGGTGTCGGAGCTGTTTTTCGGGGTGGCGGGGATGATCGACGAAACTGCACACCGGACGCGCCGCCAGCGACCCACACGGCGCAGGCGACCGAAGCCGACGGCGACTACCTGAACTGCCCGTTGACCGCGGCCGAGTACGAGGCGTTCTACCAGGCGCTGGTGTCCGCCGAACCCGCGGTCGTCCACGACTTCGAGAAGGAGAAGTTCTTCGAGGGGTGCCTGCCGGTCGAGGTAATGGCGCACCGCGGCGTCGACACGCTGCGGTTCGGCCCGATGAAGCCCGTCGGGCTCGTCGACCCGCGCACCGGCCGGGGCGCCTACGCCGTCGTCCAGTTGCGCCAGGACAACCTGGCCGCGGACCATTTCAGCCTCGTCGGCTTTCAGACGCAGTTGAAGTGGGGCGAGCAGGCGCGCGTGTTCCGGATGATTCCCGGCCTCGAGCGCGCGGAGTTCGTCCGGTTCGGCCTCGTGCACCGCAATACCTACATCAACGGGCCGATGGTGCTCGCGGACACCTGGCAGGTGCGGTCTCGCCCGACGCTGTTCTTCGCCGGCCAGATCTCGGGCGTCGAAGGCTACGTGGAGTCGGCGGCCTCCGGCCTGCTGGCCGGGATCAATGCGGCGGCGGTGGACGAGGGGCGGTCCGCGTCGGCGCCTCCGCGGACGACGGCCATCGGGGCGCTGGCCTACTACGCGTCGCACGCGGATCCGAGGCACTATCAGCCGAGCAACGTCACGTTCGGCATCATGGCGCCGCTCGAATCGCCGGACCGGAGGCTCGAGCGCGACCGTCGCGCCCGCAACGAAGCGATCGCCGCGCGGGCGCTTGGCGCCCTCGATGCGTGGATTGCCGGGTCACGATCGTGAAGGACACCCTTCGTCAGTTCCTCGCCTTCCTGAAGCTGAATCGCAACGCGTCCGAGCACACGGTGCGGGCGTACGAGAGCGACCTTGCGCAGTTCGTCACGTACATGGCGTCGGAGTACCTGCGGCCGCGGCCCGAGCTGCAGCCATCCGACATCACGCGGCCGGTCATTCGCGGCTTCCTCGCCGACCTGTTCCGGCAGGGCGAGTCGCGGGCGACGGCCGCGCGCAAGCTCGCCGCCATTCGCACGTTCCTGCGCTACCTGAAACGCGAAGGGCTGATCGACTCCGACCCCGGCCTGCTGATTCTCACGCCCAAACGCGAGCAGAAGATCCCGCGGCACCTCGAAGTGGAAGAGATGACTCGATTGCTCGAGACGCCGGATGCGGCCCAGCCTCTGGGCCGACGCGACCGCGCGATTCTCGAGTTGTTCTACGCGTCCGGCCTGCGCCTCAGCGAGCTGACCGGGCTCGATCTCGAGGACGTGAACCTGGGAAGCCGGATGGTGCGGGTGATGGGGAAGGGCAGGAAGGAGCGCCTGGTGCCGTTCAACCGCAGCGCCGCGGCGGCCATTCGCCAATGGCTGCCCGACCGGGAGGCGCTGCAGGCGCAGCCGCGGGTGGCGGCGGCCGTCGTCGGCGCCGCGGTCAAGGCGCGGAAGAAAGCCGTGTCCTCGGCCCTCTTTCTCAACTACCGGGGCACGCGGCTGTCCTCGCGGCACGTGCATCGGCTGGTGCGCCACTACGTCGCGGCGTGCAGCACGCGCTTCGGGATCAGCCCCCACGCCATCCGCCACTCGTTCGCGACGCACCTGCTCGAGGCGGGCGCAGACCTGCGCGCCATCCAGGAGCTGCTGGGCCACGTCCGCCTCAGCACGACCCAGCGTTACACGCACGTCAACGCGGCGCAGTTGATGGCCGTCTACCGGCAGGCGCACCCGAGGGCGAAGGGGCAGGACGGGGGGCAGTAGGCAGTATGCAGTATGCAGTAGGCAGTTCTCAGACCGCTTCGGGCGCTTCCCGAACCACTTCCCGGCGTCCCCGCGGGAACTCGATCTTCAGGGTCTTGATCTTGTAGTTGATCACGCGCGGGCTGATCGCGAGCAGTTCGGCGGCGTCCTTCTGCACCCAGTTCGACATCTTCAGCGCCTCGATCAGCGCGCGGCGCTCGATTTCCTCGAGCGCGATGCCGGTGGGCGGAATGCGCACCACCGAGGGTCCCTCGGCGTCGGGACCCGGCGCGATCGTCTCGCCCAGGCGCAGATCCTCGAGCCCGATCATCGAGCCCTCGGTCAGCAGCACCGCGCGCTCGATCGCGTTCTCGAGCTCGCGGATGTTGCCCGGCCAGTTGTAGCGGAGCAGGAGCTTGAGGGCGTCGGGCCTGATGCCGTCCATCTTCCGCTTCAGCTCGCTTGCGAAGCGGCGGATGAACGACTCGGCGAGCGCGGGGATGTCGTCCTTGCGGTCGCGCAGCGGCGGCATGTCGATCGACACGACATTGAGGCGGTAGTACAGGTCCTCGCGGAACTGGCCGCCGGCGACCATCTGCGCGAGGTTCCGGTTGGTGGCGGCGATCAGCCGGACGTCGACCTTCAAGGTCCGCGTGCCGCCCAGCCGCTCGAACTCGTGCTCCTGCAGCACGCGCAGGATCTTGGCCTGCGTGTTCGCGGACATGTCCCCGACCTCGTCGAGGAACAGGCTGCCCCCGTCGGCCTGCTCGAAGCGGCCGATCCGCTGCTTGTCGGCGCCGGTGAACGCGCCCTTCTCGTGGCCGAACAGCTCGGATTCGAGCAGGTTCTCCTGCAGCGCCGCGCAGTTCACGCGGACGAAGTTGCGTGACGAGCGCAGCGAGTTGTGGTGGATGGCGCCCGCGATCAGCTCCTTGCCGGTGCCCGTCTCGCCGCGAATCAGCACCGTCGTATTGCTCTTCGCGACTTTGCGGACGACGCCGAGCACCCGGGCCAGCGCCCCGCTGCTGCCGACGATGCGGTCGAACTCGTAGATGTCGTTCTGGGTGTGGCGGAGGTAGTCGAGTTCGTGGCGCATCCGCTTCAGCTCGAGCGCCTTCTCGATCTTGACTTCCATCTCCTCGATCTCGAACGGCTTCTGCACGAAGTCGAACGCGCCGCTCTTCATCGCCTCGACGGCGGTCGTCACGGACCCGAACGCGGTCATCAGGATGACGGCGCAGGACGGGTGGAGCGCCTTCGCGGTGCGCAGCACGTCGATGCCGTCGCTGCCGCCCATCTTCAGGTCGCTCAGGACGACATCGAAGTAGCCCTCGTGCAGCCGCGCGATCGCGGCGTTGCCATTCGGCGCCTCTTCCGTGTCGTGCCCCGCCTCGGTCAGCGCGCGCGCGAGGCCGCGCCGCAGCGCGTCGTGGTCGTCCGCAATCAATATCCGCCCCATGCGAACCTGCTTTCCCTATGCCTTTTCTCTACTGGAGCCACTCCTCGCCGGAATTGAGCGGCAGGGTGACGCGGAACCGCGTCCCCTGCCCGGTGGCGGTGGCCAGGTCGATGTGTCCGTCGTGCGCGTCGACGATCTTGCGGACGATCGCGAGCCCGAGGCCGGAGCCCTGCGGCTTGGTCGTGAAGAACGGGTTGAACACGCGCTCGGCGATTTCCGGCGGCACGCCGGGCCCGTCGTCCACGAGGTCCACGACGAGCGTGGCCGCCGGGTCGCGGCGGCCGGGCATCGCGAACGGCTCCTGGTACTCCACGCCCTGCGCGGCGGTGATCTCGATCGTCCCCTTCCCGCCGAGCGCCTCCAGCGCGTTGATTACCAGGTTCGAGAAGAGCTGGCACAGCTGCTGATGATCCGCCTGGATCAAGGGCAGCTGCTCCTCCACGTTCATCGTGATGTTCACGTCGCCGCGATCGACCTTCCGCTCGCCCATCGTCACCGCGTCGTGCAGCACCTGCGCGATGGAGGTGCGCTCGACCTGCAGCCGGATGGGCCGGACGAAGTCGAGCACTTCGATCACGATGCTGTTCGCCTTCTTCGCTTCGCCGATGATGTCGTTCAACAGCGCCTGCGCGTCGGGCACGTCGGAGATGCGCCGGCGGAGCAGCCCCGCCATGACCTCGATGCCCGCCAGCGGGTTCTTCACCTCGTGCGCGATCGCCGCCGCCATCTCGCCCAGCGCCGCGAGCCGGTCGCGCAGCCGTTCGCGCTCCTCCTGCTGCTCGACCAGCGTCAGGTCCTTGAAGAACACCGCCGCGCCCTCCGGCTGTCCCTGGTCGTCGAGGATGTGCGACAGCGTGTAGCCGATCACCTTGTTGGTCGGCTTCAGGCGCAGCTCGGCGCGGTTCGGCAGGTGGGCGAGATCGAAGGCCGCCGAGAGGACGCGGACCATGTCCGGCTGGCTCGCGAGCACCGCGCCGACCTCGCCTCCAAGGTCGTCTTCCTGCGGCTGGATGTCGAGAATCCGGTAGGCGACCTCGTTCATCACCGCCACCCGTCCGTCGCGCGTGATGGCGAGGATGCCGTTGCGCATGCCGGTGACGAGCTGACGGAAGAAGCGGTCGCTCATCGAGGTGAGGCGGCGGTTCTCGTCCCCACTCGGGTCGTTGCCCGACGCGGCCGGCGACTTGCGGGTGCGGGCCGGCAGCGCCGCCGGGCTGCGTCGTTCTGGGCGATCTCGCATGACCTGAGAGATTTCCTTCTGGCTGAGCGGAAGGGTCGGTGATTTCAATAGTGTAACTGTCGACCGTCCGGCTGCCAAGCTGTTTTGGTCCATGGCTGGACCGGATGAGGCAAAGCGTATGCCGCGGGGGACTGCGCGTGAACCCGGCGAAATCGCTGAAGAATAAAGGATTTGCGCCGGTGACTGGGGTGTCGGGCGTTACGGTAGTGTAAGCCGCATTCCTGGCTTGCCGCCCGCGGCCGGGGCCCGGCAGCCAGCAGGGACGAAGGAGGCTCGCGGCTGGCGACGCGGCCTCGAGTGCGGCAGGGGTGCGGCGCCTACTGCCCGTTCCCCTGGCCGCCGCCGACGGCGTGGAGGTCCTCCCACTGCTGCATGAGGTCGCCGACCTGCCACATGAGCGCCTGGTGTCGATCGACCACCGGCTGCGCCGCGGCCCGGTCGTCGTAGAACCCAGGCCCCGACATCGCTTCCTCCAGCGACTTGATCTCGGCCTCGCACTTCGCGATGCGGTCTTCGAGGTCGGCGATCTTCGCCTGGTGGGCCTTGGCGGCCCGGTCGCGCCGCCGCGCCTGGATCTGGGCCTGCCGGCGCGCCTCGCGCTCGTCGACCGGCGGCGCGCCCTGCGCTCTGCCGGGCCCGGGCCTCTCGGCCGCTTGCGGCTTGCGGCTGGCGGCCGGCGGCCCGTCACGGGTGACCGGCGCCGCCTGCGAGGTCGCGCCAGAGCCCTGCCCCTTGCGGCCGTCGGCTTTCGGCCCGCCGCGCGTGACCGCGGCGACAGCCGCAGGCCGCAGGCCAGCGGCCGGGTGCTCCTTGCTCCACAAGAACTCTTCGTACCGGCCCGGGTAGCTGTGCACCTCGCCGTGCCCCACCTCGACGATCCGGTTGGCGAGCTTCTCGACGAAGTACCGATCATGGGAGACGAAGATGAGCGTGCCGCCGTAGTCCTCGAGCGCCTCGAGCAACACGTCCTTCGAATCGAGGTCGAGGTGGTTGGTGGGTTCGTCCATCAGCAGCGTGTTCGACGGCCGCAGCAGCATTCGCGCGACCGCCAGGCGGGTGCGTTCACCGCCCGACAGCACCCCCACCCGCTTGTAGACGTCGTCGCCCGAGAAGAGGAACCCGCCGAGGATGTTCCGGATCGCCGGGACCATGTGATTCGGGGAACCGGACTGAAGCGTGTCGTAGACCGTGAGGTCGGGCTCGAGGCGCGCCGCCTCGTCCTGGGCGAAGTACTGCATGACCACCTGGTGGCCCTCGGTGCGATCGCCGCTGTCGGGCGGTTCGACGCCGGCCAGCATCCGCATGAGCGTGGACTTGCCCGAGCCGTTGGGCCCGACGATCGCGATGCGGTCCCCGCGCTCGATGTGCAGGTTGGCGCGGGCGAAGACGACGTTGTCGCCGTAGGCCTTGCGGACGTGCCGCAGCTCCAGGACCATGCGGCCGCTCTTCACGGACGTCGGGAACGCGAAGCGGACGCGCTTGCGTTCGGGCGGCACCTCGATCGGGACGATCTTCTCGAGCATCTTGATCCGGCTCTGCACCTGCGCGGCCTTGGTCGCCTGGTAGCGGAACCGGTCGATGAACATCTTCATCCGCGCCAGCTCTTCGTCCTGCTGGCGCTTGGCCTGCCGCACCCGCTCCAGCCTCGCCTGGCTCTCGGCCAGGTAGTGGCTGTAGTTGCCGGGGTAGTCGTTGAGCGTGCGGAGGTACACCTCGGCGATGCGGGTCACCACCGTGTCGAGGAAGTACCGGTCGTGCGACACCAGGATGACCGCGTGCGGATAGTCGTGGAGGTAATCCTCCAGCCAGTTGCGCGCCTCGAGGTCGAGGTGGTTCGTGGGCTCGTCGAGCAGCAGCAGGTTGGGCCGCGCCAGCAGGAGCTTCGCCAGCGCGATGCGCATCTGCCAGCCGCCCGAGAACGTCTCGCTCGGGCGTTCCAGATCGGACTGGCCGAAGCCGAGGCCGTGGAGGACGGTCGCGATCTTCAGGTCGATGCTGTAGCCGTCGTGCAGCCGGAACCGGTCCTGGAGGTCGCTGTAGCGCGCGAGCATCTGTTCGTGCTCGCCTTCGGGGACGTCGGGGTGCCCGAGCCGATCCTCCAACGCGTGCATCTCGGCCTTCACCGCCATCAGCGGCTCGAACGCCAACAGCGCCTCCTCGTAGACGGTCCGCCCCGAGTGCGTCAGGCCGTCCTGCGGAAGGTAGCCGATGGTGACGTCGGACGGCTTCACCACGCTTCCCGCGTCGGATTCCTCGAGCCCCGCGAAGATCTTCAGCAGCGTGGTCTTGCCCGAGCCGTTGGGGCCGCACAAGCCGACACGTTCGCCGTCGGAGATCTGCCAGGTGACGTTGTCGAGGAGCACGCGGTCACCGAAGGACTTGGTCAGGGAGGAAATCTGGATCATCGAGCGGAGCGCCGAAAGGCCCTGTCAGTGTGCGCATGGGCAGGGTACGAAGTCACCTGCAAAGCAGATCATGTTAGCACAGGGCGCAGACTTCCCCGGGCGGCCCGAGGCCGGACCGGCGCACCTGCGATGGCTGGAACCGGCTGCCGGAAAAGGGAGTAAGCCCGTGTGGCGTTCGAGGCCGCGTGGATGGCCCCGCGTTGGCCCGGTCCTCGCAACGCCGGCAGGCCGTGCGCATGCTGGAGCTTCTCGCCCCCCTGCCGATCTCCGGAGTCGGAGGGACCTCGACGGCGATGTGCATGCGTCTGCGTCCCGGGCAGTGGTGGTTCGTGGCGTCGGCCCTGGCGTTCGCGCTGGCCGCGCCGGCGGCCGCGCAGTCGCAGCGGCCGACCGGAGTGATCTCGGTGAGCGCCACCGTCGTCCGCTCGTGCTCGGTCGACGTGTCCTCCTCGGCGACCAAACCGGTCGTTGCGGTTCCATCGCCGTCCGCCGGCCAGCTCGATCCTGCGGTGCAGGTCCGCTGCGGCAGCGATCTGGTGACCTATCCGTCGGCTTCGGCCGCCTCTGCCTCGATCCCTCGCAGCGTATTGCCCTCCGTCACCGTTTCGGGCACCAACCGCGTGACGATCGAGTTCTAGCGAGGCGAGCCTCGGATCGTTTCGGTGCTCGCCTCGCTAGAACCAGAAACGCTGTTGGCTGGTCCCGCGAAGCGCGGGACATAGACGTCTTGAACGGCCCGAGCGACCTCGACAGAACGTGACTCATTCGGAGCGACTTTGGCCGTTCAAGACGTCTGATCCGTCAGAAGTCGATGACCACCGTCACGCTGTCGCTGTAGGCGCCCGGCTTGGAGTCCTGCCCCGCGCGAATGCGGGCGTAGATCGGCAGGTTGTTTCGCGTGAGCCCGACGCCGGAGTCCGTGAATACCCCGGTGCCCGCCGATCCGTCGCCCCAGACGAGAGTCCTGGCCGCGTCGAGGAACAGGTTGTACTGGAGCAGGTCGGTTCCGACGCCCAGGGTTCGAGCGGCGTAGGACGTGCTCTGACCCCGCGTCAGCGAGATGCGCACGACGTAGTTGTGCCACTGGTCGCATCGATAGGACAAGTAGCCGGTCGTGTCGAGCGGCTGGGGATTGAACACGTCGTACGCGCCGAACTTGACGCCGGCGCTGACCGTGACGGTGCAGGCCGCCTCGGCGGGCCGCACCGGGCACAGCAGCCAGCAGAGGGCAACGACAGCCTGCAGCCACGAGCGAGACAACGGGGGACAGCGACGCGTCATCTGCCCTCCCCTTCCGCGACGCAGCGCGCGGCGCCGAGATCCACCATGGGTCCCTTCTTCACAGGGACGTCCAGCGTGAACCGGCACGGCTGACCGTTGAACACGATCAGGGCGTGGTGGCGGCCGGGCGGCACGTTCTCGAGGTAGAACTGGCCCTGGCTTCCAATGGGCGACTCGAACGCGCGGCCGTTCACCGACACCGTCAGCTGACCGTACGCCGGAACGACCGTCTGGCCGTCCGCGAGAATGGTCGCGCTTCCGATGATCACCTGCACCGGCGTGGCGCCGAAGGTGACGACCGCGCCGCCGCGGTAGGGGGGCGCGATGCCCTGCTCCACCTTGTCGAGCGCGCGGTCCAACGGCACGTCCTGGTCGGCAATCGCGATGCGATTCGCGTAGTAGGGCAACATGTTCGACACGAGCAGCTCGCCCTTGCCGTTCGTGCGTCCGACCTCGTTGTTGTTCAGGTAAGTCCGGACACCCGGCACGTCGGGCACCTTCACCAGCGCGTAGCTGTCCACGACGGGCCGGGTCGCGTGTGTGCCGCCGCCGATCAGCACGATGCCGCCGCTGGCCGACGCGCGCACGTCCTGGCCGCCGTCGCTGAACTCCTGCCCGATCTCGTAGCGCCCGAAGCGCGTCTGGCCGAGCAGGGTGGCGTCCGCGCGCGAGTCGTCGCCGCCCACGGCCGTCAGGCGATAGCCGTAGCTCGTGGAAGTCGACAGGGCGCGGTCGAGGTCGGCGCTCAGTTCCTGGCGGCCGTCTTCGTGATGCTCGAGCCACAGGTTGCCGGTCACGCGGTCTGCGACCGAGAGGCTCAGGCCAACCGAGACGTCGTACAGCCGTGCGTTGCCGGAGCGGAGCCCGCTGTTCGCGTTGACGAACGCCGTGGCGCGCCGCGTGAGCCGGATGGAGGCGAGCAGGCCGGTTCGCGAGGACGTGGCGCCCACGTACGGGTCGGAGAAGGCCTGCTGCACGGACAACGTCGTGCGCGAGCCGAATTGCGTCCCGACGAACAGGCTTCCCTCGAGGCGCGAACGATCGGCTGCGTTGGTGACGACGAGCGTTTCGTAGGCGGCCGACATCGCCCGCACGTTCCCGCCGACGCTGATGCGGCGCGTGGAGTACCAGTACCCCAGCGACCCGGCGAGGCCGGTGCCGTCGCCCGAGCTGCTCCCAGCCACCGCGAACTCCATCTCGCCGAAGGGCAGCCGCAGGTTGAGGGTCGGCCCCGCCATGAACAGGCGCGCGTCGCCCTCGGCCACGAATCCCGCGGTGAGGTGATCCGTGAACCCGTACCGGTGGTGCGCATAGGCCGCCGGCGGTCCGTAGTTCCAGTTCGCCCCGGCCGCGGTGACGCGGCGGTAGCCGACGGCGTAGTCGTACTCGTGCAGCCCGCGCGCCAGGGCCGTGGTCGCCAGGTAGTACGGCGCCGCCGACTGCTGCTCGCGGCCGAACGCGTCGCGCACGACGACGCGCGTGTTGTTGCTGCCGCTGACGATGGGGAGATTGGTGACCTTGAAGGAGCCGGGCGAGACCTGCTCGCGCGAGACGAGCCGGTTGTTGACGTAGACCTCGACGGTGGAGGGCGTCAGCGCCGTGCCGGACAGCTCGAGCGAGGGAAACTGGACGAAGTACGGATCGAGCGAGTACTCGCGCTGCACGCGGAAGCCGCCGAGCACCATGCTCGACCCGAGCGTCCGCGACGAGACGACGGTGTCGCCGATCGTCCAGCGGCGAAGGCGGCCGGGTTGATCGATCGTGATCGCCGTGAGGCCGCGCACGAACCCCTGAAGCGGGTCCCAGGACATCGTGTTGAGCACCAGCCCCGGTCCCCACGACAGCCCCAGTTCGAGCGCCGCGTCGGCGCCGGCCGACTGCACCCAGTTGGCCCCGTAGTTCACGAACAGGCTCGGCTGATGTCGGTACTCGAACACGGGCCGCGCCGGCCGGAGGTCGAGCATCGTGGTGCCCAGCATGGAGGGCGGCACGGTGAGCGCGACCGTCAGCGCCTGCTCGTCGAGCGAGTACCCGGACGTCCGGCGCCAGCGAGAGCAGCGACACGAACTCGCGGCCGTCGGCCTTCTCCCTTCGGCCGCCGAACCCCTTCACGCCGGCCACGTCGAGCGCGGCCACTTCCACCAGTACGTCGTTTCCGCGAATGACGACCAGCGCCTCGTCCGAGCGCACGCCGTTCACCGACAACGACAGGATCGCGCGGGCCGTCGGCTCCTGGGCCGCCGCGCCGCTCGCCATCGCCAGCGCGACGAGGATGCAGGCCACCCGCAGCGCTGCCCTCGGCCGCCTGGCGGCCCGGTCGGTGTGCCCTCGTCGTGTCATGGCAGAAAGGCGCGAACGTCGGCCCGCGGGGCTACTTCGCGCACGCCCCGTCCGGCGTCCGCACGGCCTCCGTCAACTTCGTCTCTCCGAGCAGGACCTCGATCGCCAGCGTCCGCACCTGCTTGCACTGCGGTTCGGCGACCGCGAGGTCGAACAGTCGCGACCCTCCCGCGAGGAGGTACCACGCCGTCGCCTGCTGGTCCACCACGGTCACGCCCGCCTCGTCCTTGCCCGTGACCCGGATGCCCTGCGGCACGAAGTGCGTCGTGCCGCCATTGCGCAGGCGGAAGGTCAGGTGCCCGCCGGACACGCCGACGTCGGTGAGCAACGCCTGAGCCGACACCCGCGCGGGCTGCAGGAACACGGGGATCGTCATCTTCGTCAGCATGGCCACGCCGGTCGCCGGGGTCCCCGTCTGCAGCGGGGGCAGCTCCTCGACGACGAGCCGATAGGTCTTCTCCCGCGGCCCTGGCGCCAGCGTCGTTCCGAGGCGGACCCGGCGCTCCTCGCGCGGTTGGAGCGTCAGCAGGGCCGGGAAGAAGACGATCTCCTCGGTCGGCGCCATCTGCATGTGACCGGTGTCGTCCTGGTCCCACGCCATGGCCGCCACCTGGAAGCGGACCGCCTGGTCGGTCTCGTTCCTGATCGTGACAAGCGCGCTCTTGACCGTGGCCGAGAGGTACACCTGCGTCGGGTTGACCGAAAAAGAAGAGGCACGCGCCTCGCCCGCCTGGAAGGCCACCAGGCCGACAGCCAGCCACGTGCCCCCTCGTCGGAAACCTCGCACCGTGCTCATCGCTTTGGCTCCGTTCCGAATCGCGGCCGCGCCAACCGCCCGACACCCGCCGGGCGGTCGCCCCAGCACCTCGATAAGAGGCGGCCGCGATTCTGAGTCGTGGGGGTGGGGGTGTGGGGCAGATGGGCCCGCCGATCGCCCCTCGAGGCGGCTCGGGCGACCCTGAGCCTACCGAAGGATCGCGGGGCTGAAGCCCCGCGCCACAGAGACAGACCGACTCTGAATCGCGGCCTCTCAGCTAGAAGTTCACCGTCGCGACGACGAGGTCCGAGTAGCTGCCGGAGGGCACGTCGTTGGCCGCCGCGATGCGGCCGTAGACGTTCATGGGCCGCGCGGCCTTCGACGGGGCCGCAGGCAGCGCCACGGTGTTCGTCGCGTTCCACACGGTGTCGTAGGCGGTCGACGTGTAGATGTCGTAGGCGAGCAGGTTCGCCCCGTTCTTCATGTTGCGGGTCGTGCTGGCGTTCTGGCCGAGCCCCATCTGCACGGTCGGGACCGCGCCCTTCGTGCAGGCAATCGACAAGGTGGTGTTGGTGTCCGCCCCGCTTCCGGTCACCGTGTCGAACGATGTCCACGTGAGCGGGTTGGCGGTGACCGTGCAATTGGCGACCACGGTCGCCTGCACGGTCATGTTGGCGCTATTGGACCCTGCGCTCGCGGCCCGCGCGCCGAGGAACGGGGCGGCGGCGACCAGGGCTCCTACTACGACCAGACGGCTGCGTTTCATGACAGACTGCTCCTGCGTGGAAGGCGTCCACGACGTGGCACGCGCGGATAGGGATAGCCAGGCCACCGGCATGCCGTCGGCGGCCTGGCAGGGTGTCGGAAGGGCTACTGGCTCGCCCGATCCCGACTCAGCCACACCTCCAGGTCGCTTCGACGGAAGCGCCACTGCCGCCCGACCCGCACCGCCGGCAGCCCGCCGGTGTGAATCAGTCGATAGAGGGTTCTGGCGTTCACCCGAAGGAAGGCGATGACCTCCCCGGTGGTCATGAACGCAGGCGTGTCGCTCCGACGTCCTTGTGTCATCCAACGACCTCTATCAGAATTATCGGTGGTCGCTTAGACGACTTTATAGGACATCAAGCATCGATAGTGCTTTGCTGTATGACAACAAAGACTTTAAACGACAATATACGACATTGTCGTCAGTCTGGCAGGGCTATTCTTCGTCGCCCAGCGCGTGGGCGACGACCGCCAGGACTTTCGCGAGGCGGAACGGCTTGGTCAGGTAGCCCGACACGCCGAGGTTGATGGCTTCGATCGCGGACGCTTCGGTGGGGTAGCCGGTGATGATCACGACGGCGATCCGGGGATGCAGCCGTCGCGCCTCCCGCACCACGGCGAGGCCGTCCAGGCCCGGCATGCTCAGGTCGGCGATCAGGAGGTCGAAGGCCTCCGCGCGCAGGCACTCGACGGCGCTCGGCCCGTCCGCCACCGTCTCGACGCTGTACTCCGCCAGCACCAGGGTTCGCGACAACGTCTCCCGAATCGACTCTTCATCGTCGGCGACGAGCACCCGGCGGGGGGCGGGCGCGGCGGTCTTGGCGGCAGGCGCCGCAACGGCGGCAGGGGCCGCGGGCCGGGGAGCCGCCCCGGCTCGGCGAGCCGTTGAACGCTGGCCTTCCAGCCATGCGTCCAGATCCGCCCTTCGGAAGCGCCACTGCCGGCCGACGCGCACCGCCGGCAAACTGCCCGCCTTCAGCAGCCGGTAGACGGTGCGCAGGTTCACCTGCAGGTACTCGAGGACTTCGGTCGTCGTGAGGTAGACGTCATCCATGGTGCGCAGCTCCGCGGCCACCGTCGGCGGTCTTTCGCGCCCGGCTGCCCGGTACGCTCATCACGACGGGAAGCTCGATGGTGAACACGGCGCCGCCGTCCGGGTGATTCACTGCGGAGACGGTCCCGTGGTGGTCCTTCACGACGCCGTGGACGATGGCCAGCCCGAGGCCCGTGCCTTTTCCGACCTCCTTGGTGGAGTAGAACGGCTCGAAGATCCGCGAAAGCGACTCCGCGGCGATCCCGCGGCCGGTATCACGCACCTGGATGCGCACGCGGCCGGCTTCCCGCAGCACGCACGTCGAAACGACGATCCGGCCGCCACCGATCGCGGCCAATTCCTGCAGGGCGTTGACCAGCAGATTCAGCAGCGCCTGCTGGAGCAGCACCTGGTTGGCCGCCACGCGCGGGTTCCCTTCGTCGAGCTGCTTGACGACGTCGATGCGCGCCGCCCGGCAGGCGGCCGCGCGCAGCGCGAGGGTGCGCGAGACGATCGCGTTGAGGCGCAGCGGGCGCAGCGGCGCCTTTCGGCCGCCGGCGAAGATCAGCAGGTTGTTCACGATCCGCGCGGCCCGGTCCGCCTCGCGGCTGACGGCGAGCAGTTCGCGGCGGATGTCGTCGGGGATGCGCCCCTGGTGTTTCAGCAGCTCGAGGTGGCCGAGCACGCCCTGCAGCGGGTTGTTGAGTTCGTGCGCGATGCCGGCGACGAACCGGCCGAGCCCCGCGAGCTTCTGCGACTGCACCAGCCGTTCGTCCAGCGCGGCGCGCTCGGCTTCGAGCCGCACGCGGCCCGTCACGTCGCGCGCCACGAGGACCGCGCCGCCAGGCTGCCCGTCCTGCGTCGGCAAGGGCGCGACGGTCATCGCGAAGCGGCCGCCGAGAACGGGGTCGTCGAATTCGCCCGTCTCGGTGGCGCCCGCGCGCAGGCTCTCCCTCGTGCCCGCCGACTGCAGCCACCTCCCGGCGTCGCGGCCGAGAAGGTCGGCGAGCGGACGGTCGATCACCTGCTCGCGGGGCGCGGCCAGCCGCGTCGCCAGCGTCCGGTTGGTATGGCTGACGCGAAGCTGCGCGTCGCACACGGCGACCAGGTCCTCGAGCGAATCGAACATGTGGGCCAGCTCGCGGCGCGAGCTGAGGACGTCCTCGAGGAGCAGCAGGTTCTCGATCGCGGACGAGAGCTGGTGTCCGAGCTCCGCGGCGGCGGCCAGGAATTCCGGTTGCCGCGCCTGACCCGGATCGGCACCGTCGAGCATCAGCACGCCAAGGGCGCGTCGTCGACCGCGCAGCGGGATGGCCACCTCGTACGCCCCGCTCTTGCTGCCGACCGCCCGTGGGCCCTCGCTTCTCAATGCTGCGGCGGGCATGGCCGCCGAGTCGGCGGGGACGCGCGTGCCTTCGGCGAGGCCCACCGTCCCGCCCGTGGCGGCGAGCACGAGCTCGTGCGTGCGCCGGTCGTGGACCCACGCCGAGGCGCCGCCGACGTTCAAGGCCGCCGGCGTTTCATGGCAGCAGACGGTCAGGGCGACCGGCAGGTTGAAGGCGGACGAGGCCGTCCGCGAGAAGGCCTGGACGAGATGACGGACTCCCTCGCACAGGCGCAGCTGGCGTTGAGCCGCGGAACCGGAGGAGGCCGACGGCGCCGGGAGGCCAAGGGCCGCAGAGTCTGTCGTTGTCATATCGTGTCAGGGATTCTACGCCAGGCTGTCGACCTTGGCGAGCGCATATAATGGAGAGGCGACGCGCATCCGCGCAGACCAGAACCTCTGGTCCGCCGTCTTAACGCAGTAGGAGCAGACCCGCGGTCCGCTCCCGGGTGTCTGCAAAGGGTGCCCGCGCGTCGGGGAGGACATCCTGCAGGACGTGGCCGTTCTCGTTGGCCTGACCGACGAAGAACTCGTGGCGCGATCGATCGGTGGCGACACCGAGAGCTTCAACCAGCTCATCAAGAGATGGGAGAGGCCGATCTACGCCTTGGCCTATCGCACGATCGGCCGGGAAGACGACGCGCGCGACGTGGTGCAGGAGACGTTTCTCCGCGCCTTTCGCGGGCTTGGCGGTTTCAAGGGCCAGGCGAAGTTCTCGTCGTGGCTCTACCGCATCGCGTTGAACCTGTGCCGCGACTGGCTGCGTCGCGAACGGCGCGCGCCGGTCGTCGCGACGCCCGACGGCGTGGACCTCGTCGAACTGGCGGGCGAAGGCGAGGCGGCCGTCCGGGTTGACGACATGGTGGTCCGCAAGGACCTCAGTCGGGCCGTGGCGGCGGCCATGCGCGTGTTGCCGGAAGAACAGCGCGCGGCGATCGTCCTGAAGGAGTACCACGGGCTGACGTTCCAGGAGATCGCGGACTTGGTGGGGTGCCCGCTGAGCACGGTGAAGACGCGGCTCTACCAGGGCATGGTGGTTCTCCGGCGGGAACTCGAACGTAGCGGGGTCCGCCCGTCGCCGCAGGCGGCGGGACTGCCGCGGACGCCGGCGACCGGTCATCAGGCGGCCACGAGGACGGTATGACTTTCAACTGCACGGACAAGGACACGCTCGTCGCCTACGTTTACGGCGAATGCGATGCCGCGACGGGCGGTTCGGTGGAAGCACATCTCGCGGTGTGCCCCGCGTGCGCCGCCGAGGTGGCGGGGTTCGGGATGGTGAGGGAGTCGCTGTCGCAGTGGGCGCCGCCCGATCGCGTCGGCGGCTTCCGCCTGGTGCGCGACGGGGAAGAGGCGTCCGCACCCGCGGCGGGGAAGGTGCTTCGGCCGGCCCGCTGGTGGCAGGCGCCGCTGCCCGCGCTCGCCAAGGTGGCGGCCGCGGTTCTGCTGGTTGCGGGCGGCGCGGCGCTGGCCAACCTCGAGGTCCGGTACGACAAGGACGGATTCGTCGTCCGGACCGGTTGGCAGAAGCCGGCCATCGTGCAGGTGGCGGCGCAGGTGCCGCGCGCGACTCCGGCGTCGCAGTCGATCGCCGCGGGTACCGCCGCGGATCCGGCGGCGTTCCGCGCCGAGTTCGCGGCGCTGGAGCGCCAGCTGCGCGACGAGTTCCGCCAGCAGATCGCGGCGGTCAAAGCCGCGGCGCCGGCACCCGCCCCCGTGCAGGTGGCCGGCAACGTGAGCGTCGACGAGAACCGCCTCATGCAGCGCGTCTACACGGCGCTCGAAGAAAGCGAGCGGCGTCAGCAGGTGAACGTGGCGACCTACATGAGCCGGCTGGCGAGCGACCTGCAAGCGGGGCGCGCCATCGACATGCGGCGCATCGGGTTCGACACGCTGCCGCCGGCGTTGCCGCCGCAGACGAAGCCGAAGAGCGGGATGCTCTTCGACGTGTCGCTCAAGAAGTGAACGCCGGGGACGGAACCCGGGGCGTCCCGTCGGGTTCTAAGGGTGCAGGAGTAGAATGACGCTATGCGCCACCGTCCATTCCTGCGCCCGAGCCTGATCGCCCTGGCCGCGCTGGCCCTCTCCTCGTGCTTGTCCAAGCCGCTCGACCTTCCCAAAGTCCTCGAGATCACCGACGTCAGCACCGGTTACTTCGACGCCGGGATCGTGGAAGAGAACAAGAACAAGATCGTTCCCACGATTTCTCTGCGGCTCAAGAACGTCTCGAACGAGACCGTGGAATCGGTGCAGATGATCGCCAAGTTCAACGTGATCGGCGACCCCGAGGAACTGGGTTCAGCGCCCTACGTTCGCGCGATCGGCCCCGAGGGCCTGCCGCCGGGCCAGACCGGAAACCCGGTGGTGATGAAGACGAACGTCGGCTACACGAGCGAGGCGCCGCGCGCGGACATGTTCACGCACAGCAAGTTCAAGGACGTGAAGGTCGAACTGTTCGCGAAGTACCAGGCCCAGAACTGGATGAAGATGGGCGAGTACCAGATCGCCCGGCAGCTGCTCACCCGGTAGACCGGCCTGAAGCCGGGTGCTGCTTCTCCCTCACCAGCGGGACGAACACCACCGGCGCCACCCGCCTGGTGGACGTCCGTCCCCCGGCGTCCTTCTCGATGACTCGCAACTCCTGGGTGCGGCCGCCGACAGGCACCACGAGGCGGCCGCCCGGTGACAACTGCTCCGCGAGGGGCCCGGGCACGTCTTCCGCCGCCGCGGTCACGAGCACGATCTCGGTACGGCGCCCCCGCCGCCCATCCCTCGTACCCGTCCGCACGGATCGCGGTGACGTTCGCATAGCCCAGACCCTCCAGCCGGTCGGCCGCCTCGCGGTGCAGCGCGTCGATCACCTCTACGGTGAACACCTCCGCCACCAGCCGCGACAGCACCGCCGACTGGTAGCCGCTGCCGGTGCCGATCTCGAGGGCGCGGTGGGTCGCGGCGGGGCGGGCCAGCGCCGTCATCAGCGCGACGATGAAGGGCTGCGAGATGGTCTGCCCGTGTCCGATCTGCAGAGGATGGTCGGCGTAGGCCTCGTGGCGCAGCGCCTCGGGGACGAAGAGGTGTCGGGGCACCTCGCGCAGGGCGGAGAGGACGGCCTCGTTCCTGACGCCGCGCGACGCGATCTGCTCGACCACCATCCGCTCGCGCTCGGCGGCCATCGCGGGGTCGTCCCGGAAACCGAAAGCCGGGGGCGGCATGCCGTGATTATGGCACCGGACGGCCCGAGGGGGCCCGGCGCGAGACCAACAATAGCGCGAGACACCGCTGCGACCGCCGGCCTATAATCGGGGAGCGTGCGAAGATTCGTTCGCCTGCCTGCGCCAATGCTGCCTGGGTCTTCACGCGGTCTTCGACGGGAGCACCTGCCCGTGCGCCACGCCGACGTTCCAGGCCGTTGCCCGGCCGGGCCCGGTTTAGACAGGAGAGGCTGCGTACATGACGGCTGAGAATCGGGACCGCCGGTCGATTGGTTTCAGCACCGCCACCGCCGTGGTGGCCGCCAACATGATCGGGACCGGTGTTTTCACAAGCCTGGGGTTCCAGCTCCTTTCGCTCGACACCGGGTTCGCCATCGTGGCGCTGTGGCTGGTCGGCGGGATTGCGGCCCTGTGCGGGGCGCTGTCGTACGGAGAGCTCAGCGGCGCGATGCCGAGGTCGGGCGGGGAGTACTTCCTGCTGTCGCGCGTCTACCACCCCGTGGTCGGCTTCCTGTCCGGCTGGGTGTCCGTGGTGGTCGGGTTCTCCGCGCCGATCGCGGCGGCCGCGATGGCCATGGGGCAGTACCTGTCGCGGGTGCTGGTGCAGACCGGGGTCATCTCGCCGGACCAGCGGGGCCTGGCCGTGTCGCTCGTCGCGCTGGCCGCGGTCACGTTGATCTCCATCGTCCACCTGCTGAACGTCAAGGTGGTCAGCCGCTTCCAGGTCGTCTTCACCACGCTGAAGGTTTCGCTGATCGTCGCCTTGATCGTGTGCGGCTTCGCGCTGGCCAAAGCGCAGCCCATCAGCTTCCTGCCGAGCCGCGCCGCGATCGATTCGATGCTCAGCCCCGCGTTCGCCGTCTCCTTGATCTACGTGATGTACGCGTATTCGGGCTGGAACGCGGCGATCTACGTGGCCAGCGACATCAAGCACCCGGGCCGCAACCTGCCCTTGTCGCTGGTGTTCGGAACGCTCATCGTCATCCTGCTCTACGCGCCCCTGAACGCGGTCTTCCTCTACTCGGCGCCCGTCGAGCAGCTGAAGGGGCAACTCGACGTCGGCTACGTGGCGGCCAGCCACATCTTCGGCGGCACCGGCGGCCTGATCATGGGGTTGTTGATCTCGATCGGCCTCGTGTCGGCGATCAGTTCGATGGTCTGGGCGGGGCCGCGCGTGACGCAGGTGATGGGTGAGGACGTTCGCGTGCTCGAGTGGCTCGCCAGGAAGAACGCGAACGGCGTCCCTTACGTCTCCCTGGGTTTCCAGTACCTGCTCGTCGTCGCGTTGATCGTCACGTCGTCGTTCGACGCGATCGTCAACTACATCGGCTTCATCCTGTCGCTGTCGGCGTTCCTCACGGTGCTCGGCGTGTTCGTGCTGCGGGTCACGCAGCCCGACCTTCCGCGGCCGTACCGCGTGTGGGGCTACCCGGTCACCCCGATCGTCTTCCTCCTGGTGACCGGCTGGATGATGGTCTTCGTCATCAAGGCCCGGCCGATGGTGCTGGCGGCCGGCGCGGTCACGCTGCTGGCGGGCCTGGTCGTCTACATCGCCAACCAGGCCTTCGCGCCGGTGACGACCGAAAACGAGGCCTGAGGCGTCCGCGGGCGGCGGGGGTCCGCGGGCGGACAGCCCGTTCGGGTCGGCGTGAATCGGGGGGGCGGTCAGCAGTTGTTCGACGGGGCATCGCGTCGGAACAGCCGCCGGACGAGCCACAGCGCCAGCAGAAGAACGGTGGCGAGGAGCAACTCGGGCAGGAACTCGTCGGCGAGGAGGCCCACGTCCTCCCGAACCGCCGCCATCCACCCGAGCAGAACCACCACCGCCTCCAGTTCGCCGGGGCCGCCGCGGCTCGCACCACTTGCGGCGAGCCACCGGCCGGTCGCACGCGCCTACTTCTTGATCGCCAGCAACTCGCCGCGATAGGTCACCGTGTCGTTCGGCTCGATCCGGATGTCGAACGTGATCGTCTGATAGCCGATCGCCCGGATCTCCACCCGATGGGCGCCCGCCTCGAGCTGCATCTTCTGGAAGGCCCCGTCGAAGTCGTCCACCGTGCCCATGTAGTAGCCGTCCACGTAGACTTCGGCGTCCTTTGGCTCGACCTTCAGCTTGAGCGCGCCGCGCGCGGCCTGCTGGTAGTAGCTGTCCGGCGCGCCGTAGCCGTAGCCCCCGTACCAGTCGTACCCGTAGCCCCACCAGAAGGGGTCGTAGTACAGGTATCCGAGGCCGAACGCTCCGTACCCATAGAGGTAATACGGGTTGTAGGGGTAATAGGGATAGTAGGGGTAGCCCGGATAGTAGCCTCCGCCAGGGTGGCCCTGGCCGCCCCCCGCTATCGGGTGCGTGGGCTGCGCGTTGCGGAGCACCGCCTGGCCGGACGCGGGAACGCCCGGGTTCGGGCGGGCGCCGCGCGGCACCGCGCTGTCGTCCGGCATGCCGTACCCTGGCCGCCGGTAGACGACCCCGCCGGCGCCGCCACTCCCGTAGGCCCCGCCGTAGGTGCGCGCGCCGCCCCGATACGGGGTTCCGCCCGACGGCGCCGACACCGCGCTGCCCGAGGAGCCCCCGGCCGAGGAGGGCGGCGGGGAATAGACGGCTCCACCTCCGCCGCCGTCGCGGGGCACGGCAGACCCGCCCCCGCCCGCCGATGCGGTGCCGCTGCTCGTTGCGCCTGCCGGGCGCTCCCGTTGAGCGGCCGCAGGGGCCGCCACGAGCGCCAACGCGACGGCCGTGCCGGCCAGCGTGATAGAGAGCGATTTCATGAGGACTCCTTGGTCGGGCAGTGCAAGAGCGTCCTGCACCTGCACCAACTTCAGCAACAGGCTTGCCAGCGCACAACGCCCGTCGCTACACCAAATTACTCCTATTTCGGGTGCCGCGCCACTGGCGTCCGGGCGTGCTGTCTCCGCTCGAGCACAGGGGGTCGGTTCCTTGACACCTTTTTCGGCCACCGATAGACTGCGGGGGTGATCGGGCCTGAGGCTCGATGCCATGGGCCTGCAGCCGTGTCACGCCAGACACCGCCGCCGGACGCCAGTCGAACGTCGCCAGCCGGCCGTGGCCGCCGGCCGCCCCGGGGGGCACGACGCGGGGCCTCCCGTCCATCCCGGTCCTGGACCTTCCTGCCATGTTTCACAGCACCACGATTCTCGCGGTTCGTCATCGGGATCATGCGGTCCTCGCCGGCGACGGCCAGGTGACGCTGGGCGACACGGTCGTCAAGCACGGGGCGCGGAAGATCAGGCGTCTCTACAACGACAGGATCCTGGCGGGGTTTGCCGGGTCCGCCGCCGACTCGTTCGCGCTGTTCGCCCGGTTCGAGGCGAAGCTCGAACAGTACCGCGGGAACATCGAGCGCTCGGCGGTCGAGCTGGCGAAGGATTGGCGAACCGACCGCGTGCTCCGCCGCCTGGAGGCGATGCTGATCGTGATGGACCTCAAGTCCACGTTCCTCCTGTCGGGCAACGGCGACCTCATCGAGCCCGACGACGGGATCGTGGGGATCGGGTCGGGGGGCGGCTACGCGGTGGCCGCGGCGCGGGCGCTGGCCAAACACACGACCCTCGACGCGCGGACGATTGCCGAGAGCGCGATGAATGTCGCTTCCGGCATCTGTATCTACACGAACAGCAACCTGACGATTGAAGAGCTGTAGCGTCCCATGCCCATCTACCTGCCCGAATCGCTGTCGGCGTCCGCCGAATCGCTCACGCCCCGGCAGATCGTGGCCGAACTCGACAAGTACGTGGTCGGCCAGCACAAGGCCAAGCGGGCGGTGGCCATCGCGCTGCGGAACCGGATGCGGCGGCAGAAGCTGACGCCCGAGATGGCCGCGGAAGTGGCGCCGAAGAACATCCTGATGATCGGGCCGACGGGCGTCGGGAAGACCGAGATCGCGCGGCGACTGGCGCGGCTCGCCCAGTCCCCGTTCCTCAAGGTCGAAGCGTCGAAGTTCACCGAGGTGGGCTACGTGGGCCGCGACGTCGAGTCGATGGTGCGCGACCTCGTGGAGATCGCGGTGGACATGGTTCGCGAAGAACAGATGGACGAAGTGCAGGCGAAGGCCGAACACAACGCCGAGGAGCGGCTGCTCGACCTGCTGCTGCCGCCGCCGCCCGTGCTGTCGGACGACCCGGCCGGGTCGCGGGACCAGGCGAAGGCCACCCGCGAGAAGATGCGCGAGCAGCTGCGCGACGGCCGCCTCGACGACCGGACCGTAGAGATCGACGTGCGCGAACGCTCGTTCCCGTCGTTCGAGATCATCGCCGGCTCGTCGGTCGAGGAAGTGGACATCAACATCAAGGACATGCTGCCCGGGCTGTTCCAGGGGCGGACCAAGAAGCGCCGGGTGAAGGTGTCGGAGGCCCTGGACCACCTGCTGCAGGAGGAGCAGCAGAAGCTGGTCGACATGGAGAGCGTCGCGCGGGTGGCGGTCGAGCGCGTCGAGGACGCGGGCATCATCTTCGTGGACGAGATCGACAAGATCGCCGGGCGCGAGGGTGCGCAGGGCCCCGACGTGAGTCGCGAGGGGGTGCAGCGCGACATCCTGCCGATCATCGAGGGGACGACGGTCAACACCAAGTACGGGATGGTGCAGACCGATCACATCCTGTTCATCGCGGCCGGCGCCTTCCACGTCTCGAAGCCGTCCGACCTGATTCCCGAGCTGCAGGGCCGCTTTCCGATCCGCGTCGAGCTCGAGCCCCTCGGCAAGAACGACTTCGTCCGGATCCTCACCGAGCCGCAGAACGCGCTGGTCAAGCAGTACACCGCCTTGCTCGAGACCGAGGGAATCACGCTCGACATCCGCGCCGACGCGGTCGAGCGGATTGCGGACTTTGCGACCCTGGTCAACGAGCGGGCCGAGAACATCGGCGCGCGGCGCCTGCACACGGTCATGGAGAAACTGCTCGACGAGATCTCCTTCGAGGCGCCCGACCTGCTCGAGAAATCGATTACTATTGATGCCGCCTACGTCGACCGGATGCTGGCCGACATCGTGAAGAACGAAGACCTGACACGCTACATCCTGTGATTGGCCCGATCAGCGGCCGGCGCCTTGTTCCTCTCGCGTCGCGCCTGGCGCTCACCGTGTTCACGGCCGTGGTGTTCCTGGCCGGTTGCGGCAAGAAGGGCCCGCCCCTCCCGCCGCTGCTGAAGGTGCCGGCGCGTCCCGAGGCATTCGTCGCGCGCCGCCTGGGGTCCACCGTGTACCTGCAGGTGAAGATCCCGACCGTCAACTCCGACAACACGTCGCCCGCCAGCATCGAGCGCGTGGACATCTACGGCTTCACGGGCTCCCCGGACGTCAACGAAGACGTCTTCAAGTACGGCACGCTGGTCGCATCGATCCCGGTTCGCAGGCCCCCGGAGCCGGACGAGGCGACGGCGCGGAAGGGCGGGGGCAAGAACGAGAAGCCGGTGAAGCCGGAGGACCAGCCGCCGCCCCCCCCGCGACCGCCGGCCTCCATGGAAAACGGGTTCGACCAGGGCGACGTGGTCGTGGTGACCGAACCGCTCGGCGCCGAGCAGCTGGCGCCGACCGTCGTCCCGAAGAAGAAGAAGCCGAAGGCGGTCGCGCCGCCCGCGCCGGAAGGGCCGCGCGCCCTGGCCCCGGCGCCGCTCGCCGCGCTGCCGACCCGGTTGTACCTCGCGGTCGGCGTCAACCGGAAGGGGCAGAAAGGAGCCGCGTCGGGGCGCCAGGTCGTGGTGCTGGCCACGCCGCCGTCGGCGCCCGGCAAGCCGGACGTCACCTACAGCGAGTCGGCGTTCACGATCTCGTGGACGCCGCCGGCCGACGCGTACCCGCCGGCTCCGGCGCCGCCGCCGAACGTTCCGGCGGTGTTGAAGTCCACCCCGATCGGCACGCAGCCGGTTTCGGGCGCGTACAACGTCTACGCTGTGCCGCCGCCGCTCGCGGCCCCGGCCGGCGCCACGGCTCCGGCGCCGCCCGCCCAGGGCGGGGTGATGCCGGCCCCGCTGAACGAGAAGCCCCTGCCCGCGCCGCCGTTCGTCGACAAGCGGATGGAGTTCGGCAAGCCCCGCTGCTACGCCGTTCGGGCGTTGACCCTGATCGGGCCGCAGTCCATCGAGGGCGAGGCGTCGCCGGCCGAGTGCGTGACGCCGGTCGATGCGTTCGCGCCGGCGTCGCCGACGTCGCTGAGGGCCGTCGGCAGCGAGGGCGCGATCAGCCTCGTCTGGGATGCGAACACGGAGCCGGATCTCGCAGGCTACATCGTCATGCGGGCGACGCTGCCCGGCGGCGACTTCAAGCCGCTCACGTCCGAGCCGGTCAAGGAAGCGACGTTCACCGACACGACGGTTGCCAGGGGCGTGCGCTACGCCTACGTGGTGCTCGCGGTGGACAACGCCGGCAACCGCAGTTTGAAGTCGAACCAGGTCGAGGAGTCGGCGAGATAGAAGGCCCGGGTTCGCAGGACGGCCGCAGGTGGCAAGGCCGCAAGCCGGAGGGAGCATCGATGGATCGCATCTATCGCATCGAGTATCACGGGTCGAAGCGGTACGCCGCGGAGCACAACGGTCGGCTCTTCCTGCTCGAAGGCGACCTGTTCGGCGAGTACAACTTCGGCGAGGAGATCGCGCAGGGCGAGTTCCCGCGCGACCTGCCGCCCGGCACGCGGGTGCTCGCGCCGCTGGTGCCGTCGAAGATCGTGGCGATCGGCCTCAACTACAAGGACCACGCCGCCGAACAGGGGAAGCCGCTGCCGGCCGAGCCGATGATCTTCATCAAGCCGTCGACCGCGGTAATTGGGCCGGGCGACCCGATCAAGCTGCCCGGCGGGGTCGGCCGCGTCGACTACGAGAGCGAAGTCGCGGTGGTGATCGGCAGGCGCGCGACGCGCGTACCGCGCGAGCGGGCGCTCGAGCACGTCCTCGGCTATACCTGCGCCAACGACGTCACGGCCCGCGACATGCAGAATCGCGGCTATCAGTACTCGCACGTGAAAGGGTTCGACACGTTCGCGCCGATCGGCCCGGCCATCGCCGTCGGCCTCGACCCGGCGGCCATCGCGATCCAGGGGCGGCAGAACGGGCAACTGAAGCAGAACTCGACCACGGCGCAGCTGATCTTCGACGTGGCCGACTTGATCGCGTACGTCTCGAACATCATGACGCTGCTGCCCGGGGACATCATCTCGACCGGCACGCCGTCCGGGATCGGGCCGCTGGCCGCGGGCGACACGTTCACGGTCAAGGTGGCCGGCGTCGGGGAACTGACGAACCCGGTGGAGAGTCGGTAGCAGCAGGCGACTGTTGACCCTTGACTGAGGTCGGGTGACCGATGGACAAGCGCGAGCGACTGTTGCAGCTGGAACGCGCGGCGGAGCTGGGCGGCGGCGAAGCCCGGATGAAGCGCCAGCACGAGGCGGGCAAGCTGACGGCGCGCGAGCGCATGGAGTTGCTGTTCGACGCCGGGTCGTTCGAGGAGCTGGACAAGCTCGTGGTGCACCGCTGCCGCGACTTCGGCATGGAGGACCAGGTCATCCCCGGCGACGGCGTCGTGGCGGGCTTCGGCCGCGTCGAGGGGCGCGTCGTCTACGCCTTCGCGCAGGACTTCACGGTGTTCGGCGGCTCGCTCTCCGAGACGAACGCCGCGAAGATCGTCAAGATCATGGACCTCGCGATGCGCCAGGGCGCCCCGGTCGTCGGCCTGAACGACTCGGGCGGCGCGCGCATCCAGGAGGGGGTGGCCTCGCTCGCCGGCTACGCCGACATCTTCCTCCGCAACACCCTCGCCTCGGGCGTCGTCCCCCAGATCTCCGCGATCATGGGGCCGTGCGCCGGGGGCGCGGTCTACTCGCCTGCGATCACCGACTTCACGGTGATGGTCGAGGGCACCAGCTACATGTTCGTCACGGGCCCCGACGTCATCAGGACGGTGACGCACGAGGAGGTGACGAAGGAAGATCTCGGCGGCGCGATGACCCACAACGCCCGCAGCGGCGTGGCGCACTTCGCCGTGACCGACGACCGCGAGTGCCTGCTGCTGATCCGGGAACTGCTCGGGTTCCTCCCCGGGAACAACGTCGACGACCCGCCGACCCGCGACACCTCCGATCCGTTCGACCGCGAGGACGAGGCGCTCGACCACCTGGTGCCCGAGTCGCCGAACCAGCCGTACGACATGCTCGACCTGATTCACGGCGTGGTGGACGACGGGCACTTCCTCGAGGTGCAGCACCACTACGCGAAGAACATCGTGGTCGGGTTCGCGCGCCTCGGCGGCCGATTGGTCGGCGTCGTCGCCAACCAGCCGGCGCACCTGGCCGGCGTGCTGGACATCGACGCGTCGGTGAAGGGCGCGCGCTTCGTCCGCTTCTGCGACGCGTTCAACCTCCCGCTCGTCACGTTCGAGGACGTGCCGGGGTTCCTGCCCGGCACGCAGCAGGAGTTCGGCGGCATCATCCGCCACGGCGCGAAGCTGCTGTTCGCGTTCGCCGAGGCGACCGTGCCCAAGGTGACGGTCATCACGCGGAAGGCCTACGGCGGCGCGTACTGCGTCATGTCGAGCAAGCACATTCGCACGGACATCAACTTCGCGTGGCCGACGGCGGAGATCGCGGTGATGGGGCCCGAGGGCGCCGTCAACATCCTCTACAAGCGCGAGCTCGATGCGGCCGAGGACCCCGCCGCGCTGCGCGCCGCGAAGGTGGCGGAATTCCGCGACAAGCTCGCCAACCCCTTCGTCGCCGCCAGCCGCGGCTTTCTCGACGAAGTGATCATGCCGCGGACGACCCGGCGGCGCCTGATCGGCGCGCTGGCGTCGCTCGAATCGAAGCGCGATCGCAACCCGCCGAAGAAGCACGGGAACATCCCGTTGTAGCCGGCTGGTGGCTCGCGGCGACCGCGGGATCCGCCATGACACCGCGACTCGCTCGCGCGCGGCTTCATGAAGAGGGGGCAGAGGCGTGACAGCTGCGAGGAACGCCGGTCGCGTCGTGGGCGTGTTGACGCTCGCCCAGATGCTCGCCGGTGCACTGGTGCACGGCGTCTTGACGGCGCCGCTGTTCGGCTCACCGGGATTCCTGGTGAATGCGGCTCCGCACTCGACGCAGATTGCCTCTTCTGTCGTTCTCGGTTTGGCGATGGGAGCGCTGTCGGTCGGGATCGCCGTCGCTGCCTTCCCGGTCGTCCGGCAGGATGCCCAGGGCACGGCGCTCTGGCTGCTGGCGCTCGCTTCGGCAGGCCTCGCACTCTCCGCGCTCGAGCAGATCGGCGTGATGTCGATGTTGTCCTTGAGCGAGGCGTACGCCAAGGCCACTCCCGTTGAACGAGAGCCCTTCCAGGGCCTCCGGATAGTCGTCGCGTCCGCGCGCAACTGGGCGCACTACATCGGCCTGACCGTCGGTGGGAGCACGATCTTCGTGCTCGACAGCGCCATGTTCCGGTTGAGGCTGGTGCCGCGCTGGTTGGCTGCGTTCGGCATGGCGGCGGCCGCGCTGCAAGTCATCGTGGTCGCCATGCCGCTCTTCGGAAAGCGCGTCGTGTTCCCGTTGCTGGCGCCGCTCGGTGTGAGCCAGCTGGTCCTCGCCATCTGGCTGATGACGAGAGGATTCCAGGGCGGGCCGGGCGCGCGGAGGTCTGCGAGATGACCGACAGCCCGCTGATGGACGAATGGCCAGTCGCCCTCGACGCGATGGCAGCCGCCCCGCGGCATCACCACCTGCTCCTCGAGAACGAGCACGTTCGGGTGTTGGACACCAGGATCGGACCAGGCGAACGGACGCCGGTTCACACCCACGCGTGCCCGAGCGTCCTCTACGTCCTCGCGTGGAGCGATTTCGTTCGCTGCGACGGGCAGGGCCACGTGCTCATCGACTCGAGGCTCTGGTCGTCGCGCCCGGAGCAGGGCGCCGCGATATGGACCGCGCCTCTCGCGCCACATTCCGCGGAGAATGTCGGCGCCACCGAGCTGCGCGTCATCGCGGTGGAGCTCAAGACCGGTCGCGTTCGGCTACCCTGAGTGGGACCTTCTCGCACGCGCTGGGCCAGCTGATCCGGCACGTGGTTGCGACGGAGGCCGCGATGCGTCACAAGGCGGCAACCATAGACGAGTATCTTTCGACGGTGGGCGAGGACAAGCGCGCCGCGCTCGAAAAGCTCCGTCGCGCGATCAGGAAAGTCGTGCCGCGCGCGGAGGAGTGCATCAGTTACCAGATCCCGGCATTCCGTCTCGATGGGCGCGTGCTGGTGTTCTTCGCCGCGGCGACGCACCACTGCTCGTTCTTCCCGGGGGCGTTTCCGATTGAGGCGCTGAAAGACGAGCTGAAGGGCTACGACACCAGCAAGGGCACCATCCGGTTCCCGGCCGGCGAGCCGCTCCCGGCGGAACTCGTGCGCAAGCTGGTCGAAGCGCGCGTCGCGGAACAGCAGCGGGCCGCGGTTGCCCGGAAGTCGGCGAAGAAGCGCAGGTCACGATAGGAGCCGGCCGCCTGCATCCGCTGTTCTCGTGACTGGCGCCGGGCAGGATTCGCACGTCATCGGATTCCCGAAATGATCGGCCTGCTCCTGATTACCGCGTCCTGGGCGCTGCTGCGATTCGAGGGGAAAGGGCTGGCGGCACTCGGGCTCGACGCCACGCGCCTGCGCGCGGCCCAGCTCGTGGCGGCATTCCTTGCCGCCGCGGCTGCCGTCGTCCTTCAGCAGACCGCCTTGTCGGCGGCTTCCGGCCTGGCTTGGCGGGTCAACGCCGATTTCGGCGCCGGCGACCTGTTCCGCGGAATCCGCCTGAACGTCAACTCCGTCCTGTTCGAGGAACTCGTGTTCCGCGGCTACCTGCTCTACCAGGCGATTCGCTGGTTGGGGATGCGCCGGGCGGTCGCGCTCGACGCGGGTGCGTTCGGCGTCTACCACTGGTTCTCGTACGGCGTGATCGGGAACCCCGTCACGATGGCGTTCGTGTTCCTCAACACGGGCGCCTTCGGCCTGATGCTGGCCCTGGCCTTCGCCAGGACGGCCTCGCTCGCCGCACCCGTGGGGTTGCACCTCGGGTGGAACACGGCGTCGTACCTGCTGTTCTCCGCCGGCCCGTTCGGCCGGGGAATCCTGCTGCCCGCCGACGGCGGGCCGAGGATGACCGCGCACGGCCCAATGGGCGTCGCGCTCGATGTCGGACTGCCGCTGGCGTTCGTCGCGGTCGTGATCGCGTTCCTGGTCTCCCGCCGCCGACGGTGTTGACTCCCTCGCGTGCGCGTCGGCGGCCGACACACGACAGCCTGTGCCGGCGCGCCGGTCACTCGAGGAGGCGCGCGCCTGCAGGCCGGGCGCGAGCCGGTGTAGACTGTCCCGTCCGCCCCGCTCCCGCCCGGAGGATTGCTTGGAACTCAAGTCTCCCGACTTCTACGCGGAAATCGGCCTCATCTCGGGTCTCGAAGTTCACCAGCAGCTCTTCACCGAACGCAAGATGTTCTGTCACTGCCCGGCGCGTCGCTACACCGACACGCACGACGGTGAAGTGCTCCGCCACATGCGCCCCACGCTCTCCGAACTCGGCGAGTACGACGGCACGGCGCTGATGGAGTTCAAGACCAAGAAGAACATCATCTACCTTCTCCACAAGGAGAACGTGTGCACCTACGAGATGGACGACACGCCGCCGTTCCTGGTGAACCAGGACGCCGTGGACGTCGCGATCGAGCAGTGCCTGATGCTCGGCTGTGACATCGTCGACGAAGTGCACATCGCCCGGAAGCAGTACCTCGACGGGTCGATCCCGACCGGGTTCCAGCGCACGGCCATCGTCGGCGTGAACGGGCGATTGCCGTTCCGCGGCCGCGAGCTCTCGATCCTCCAGGTGAGCGTCGAAGAGGATTCGTGCCGCGAGGTGTCGGACCGCGGCCACCTGATCGTCTGGCGCACCGACCGACTGGGCATGCCGCTGATCGAGACCGTGACCGGCCCGGATCTGCGGACCCCGGACGAGGTCGCCGAGGCGATCCTGCTCGTGGGCCGCGTCTGCCGCAGCACTGGTCACGTCCGCGTCGGCATGGGCGCGAGCCGCCAGGACGTCAACGTGTCGGTGCGCGGCGGCCGGCGCGTCGAGATCAAGGGCGTGCCGAAGGCCGGGTGGGCGCCGGGCCTGGTGCACGGCGAGGCGATCCGCCAGGTGAACCTGCTGAAGCTGCGCGACGAGCTGGTTCGCCGCGGGTTCACGACGCCGGACTCGGTAGTCGTCGAGAGCGCCGACGTCACGTCGCTGTTCGCCGGGTCCGAGGCGGCGTTCCTGACCGTCGGGGGCTGGGAGAAGTACGTCGCCGACGAGCAGCGCCGCGCCGGCTTCGAGCTCGGCAGCGGGAAGTTCACGGTGCGCGCGATCCGGGTGAAGGGGCTCGGCCACACCCTTGGCTGGCCGACGCAGCCAGACTGCATCTTCGCGCACGAACTGGCGGGCCGCATCCGCGTCATCGCCGGCCTCGACCAGCGGCCGATCCTGCTCCACAGCGAGAAGTGGCCCGACTACCACCGGTCGCTGCAGGAGCTGCGCAAGGTGCGGGCGCACCTTCGCTGCAACCCCGAGGACGGCATCGTGCTCGTCTGGGGTCCCGACGAGGACACCGTCACCGCCGCACACGAGGTGCGGCTGCGGTACGTCGACGCGATCAACGGGGTCCCGAACGAGACCAGACAGCCGTTCGAGGACGGCATGACCGACTTCGAGCGGATCCTGCCCGGCCCGGACCGCATGTACCCGGACACGGACAGCCCGCCGTCGCGCGTCACGCGCGAGCGCGTCGCGCGGCTGCAGGCCGCGCTCGCGCCGCGCCCGTGGGAGCGCGAAGCGCGCTACACGGCGGCCGGCGTGCCGGCCTCCACCGTCCACTTCCTGATCCGGCGGGGCGCAGCCCGCCTGGTGGACAAGGTGACGACCGAGTGCCAGGCGCCGGTCAAGCAGGCGTGCCTGCTGTTCGGCGAGCGGTCGAAGGCCCTGCGCCGCGCCGGCGTCCCGGTGGACGCGATCTCCGACGCCGCGTGGTGCGAGTTCTTCGAGGCAACGGCCGGGCGGCCGGTGCTCTGGGAGGCGTGGGAGACGATTGTGCGGGTCATGGCCGACGCGCCCGGCACGCCGGTCGCCGCGTTCGTGGCCGCCATGAGGCTGGGCGAACAGCCGCCGGGCTGGCGTCAGCGCGTCGGGGCGGACGTCGCGAACGCGCGCGGGCGCCTCTACCGGCCCGGCGACGACCGCCTCTTCCGCTTCTCGATGGGGCTTGCGATGGGCGAGCTTCGTGGCAAGGTTCCGGCGCGCGAGGTCGCGGACGCCGTCAGGACGGAGATTGCAGCGCGATGAGCACGCCAGTCGACGCATTGAAGGGATACAAGGGCCACGCGCGCGCCGCGCTGGAACGATGGGGCGTGCGCGTGTGGAGCGACGTCCAGGTGGAGAACGACGCGGGCAGCCGCTTCGAGGGCGTCATCCTGCCTCGCAGCGAGACGCAGGACGATCTCCACGTCGTCCTCAAGCTGAAGAACGGCTACAACGTCGGGCTCCACGTCGACCGGGTCCGGTCGGTGAAGGAGGTCGGCTACAAGGAAGCCGTCTACAAGATCCCGGAGAAGGAGTTCCCGCGCCGGCCGAACCTGCCGAACGTCACGCTGCTCGGCACGGGCGGCACGATCGCCTCGCGCCTCGACTACCGCACCGGCGCCGTCATCCCGGCCTTCACGCCCGGCGAGCTGTACGGCGCCGTCCCGGAGCTCGCCGACATCTGCAACCTGACGACCAAGAAGCTGTTCGGGGTGTTCTCGGAGAACATGGCGCGCGAGCAGTACATCGCGCTGGCGCGGGCCATCGGCGAGGAGATCGAGAACGGCGCCGACGGCATCGTCATCGGCCACGGCACCGACACGATGGGACACACGGCGGCGATTCTCTCGTTCATGGTGCAGGACACGCCGGTGCCGATCGTGCTGGTCGGCTCGCAGCGGTCGAGCGATCGGCCGTCGAGCGACGCGGCGCTCAACCTGATTCACTCCGTGCGATCGGCCGCGCACGGCGACATCGCCGAGGTGCAGATCTGCATGTTCGGGCCGACCTCGGATCGGTACGGCCTGCTGCACCGCGGCACGCGCTGCCGCAAGATGCACAGCTCCTACCGCAGCACCTTCCGCACGGTCGGCGACATCCCGCTCGCGACCGTCAGCCGCGACGGCTTCACCTATCTCACCCACGACTACCGCAAGCGCGACGCGTCCCGGCGCGTCGCGATCGACGCGGTGTACGACGACCGCACCACGATCCTCTACTACTACCCCGGCATGTCGCCCGACCTGGTGGATGCGCTGGTCGAGAAGGGCTACCGCGGGATCGTCATCGCGGGCACCGGCCTCGGCCACGTGAACAAGCCGCTCTACCCCGCGCTGAAGAAGGCCATCCAGAAGGGCGTGCACGTCGTCATGACGGTGCAGACGCTCTGGGGCTACGCGCAGATGTACGTCTACGACACGGGGCGCGACCTGCTGGAGATCGGCATCGTCCCGCTCGACAACATGCTGCCCGAGACGGCGCTGATGAAGCTGTCGTGGGTGCTGGCGCACACCGACGACCACGGCGACGTGCTGCGCCTGATGCGGAAGGTGGTGTCGCACGAGATCACGGACCGCGAGCCGCACAACGGCTACCTGATCATGCAGGGCGGCCTGCCGGAGATCGAGGAGTTCATCCTGTCGCACTGGAAGTAGGGGCTCGGCCCCCGGGCCCGGCGGGTGCGGCCGCACGGGCCGAGGCCGACCGTCCCTCTGCCGTCCTTGACATGGTTATTAATATGGTCTACTTTGTGACCATGAAGGTGATCAATATTCACGAGGCCAAGGCCAAGCTGTCCGAATACCTCGACGCGGCGGCGGCGGGCGAGCGGGTATTGATCTGCAAGCGCAACCAGCCTGTGGCTGAACTCTCGGTCGTCGCGCCGAAGCGGCTGCAGCCGCGGCCCGTCGGCCAGGCGGCCGGGCGGGTCGTCGTGCCGCCCTCGTTCTTCGACCCGTTGCCCGACGACGTCGCCGACGCGTTCGCGGGGCAGGCGGAGCCGGCTGCGCCGGCCGGCCGCCGTCCCAGGGTGGCCGAACGGCCGCCCACGTCCCGCGCCGGGAAGCCGCGGAGGCGCGGGAAGTGAAGCTGCTCCTCGACACCTGCACGTTCCTCTGGATCATCGCCGATGACCCACAGCTGTCTCGGCGCGCTCGCGCGCTGTTCCGGTCGCCCGACAACGAGGTCTACCTGAGCGCCGCCTCTGCCTGGGAGATGGCGATCAAGCACGCGCTGGGACGCCTGTCCCTGCCCGACGACCTGTCGCGATTCGTGCCCGAGATGCGCGACACGCACGGGATCGAGGCGCTCCCCATCGACGAGCGCTCGACCTTGCACGTCTCCCGGCTGCCGGCGCTGCACCGCGACCCCTTCGACCGGCTCCTGGTGAGCCAGGCGATCGTGCACGGGCTGACGATTCTCACCCCCGACCCGCTCGTCACCCAGTATCCCGCCCTGACGGCGTGGTAGGGGCGGGCCTATAATCGGGCATGCTGACACTCGCCACCGCGTGCGCCGAGCCCCGGTCGGGGAGCGCGCGATGACGCAGGGCCACCTCCCACCGTGGTGGAAGGGCCAGCGCGGCGAGTGGCTGGTGGCCGCGCAGTTCGTGCTGATGCTGCTCGTGCTGTTCGGCCCGCGGGTCCCTCCGGGGATGCCCGAGTGGGACCCGCCCCATGACGACGTGCGACGCTGGCTGGGGGGATCCTCATGTGCGCCGGCGGCGTCCTCTCGTCGGCCGGGGGGCTCCGGCTGGGTCCCGGCTTGACGCCGCTTCCGTTCCCCAAGGAGGGCGCGCCTCTCATCCAGAGCGGTCCGTACGCCCTGGTCCGCCACCCCATCTACTCGGGGCTGCTGATCGGGTCGGCGGGCATCGCCCTGCTGGCGTCCGGCTGGCTGACGTGGATCTACGCGGCGGCGCTGTTTCTGCTGCTCGACTTCAAGACGCGCCGCGAAGAGCGGTGGCTCTCGGCGAAGTTCCCGGAGTACGGCTCCTACCAGCGCCGCGTCCGGAAGCTCCTGCCGTTTCTCTACTGAGGCCGCGCCGGCCCCGGCTCGGCGCCCCGGCCGTGTGCGCGGGGGCAAATGCTAGAATGCTAGGGGATTAGCCGCGCAGGTCACGCCGGGCCCACAGCATGAAAGTACCTCATCGCCAACCGCGGGGAGATTGCCGTGCGCGTCATTCGCGCGTGCCGCGAGATGGGCATTCCGACGGTAGCCGTCTACTCGGAGTGCGATCGCGCGAGCCTCCACGTGCGGCTGGCCGACGAGGCCTACGCGATCGGGCCGAGCGCGCCGAAGGACAGCTACCTGCGCATCGACAAGCTGGTCGACGTGGCGCGACGGTCGGGGGCGGACGCGGTCCATCCCGGCTACGGCTTTCTGGCCGAGAACGACGACTTCGCGCGCGCCTGCGCCGGGGCCGGCTTGACGTTCATCGGGCCCTCCCCGGAGGCGATGGCGCTGATGGGCAGCAAGACCGGCGCGCGGCAGGTGGCGATCGACGCCGGCGTGCCGGTCGTGCCAGGCACCGTCGAGCCGCTGGGCCCGACCGTGTCCGATTCGGCCATTGCCGCGCTCGCCCAGGCGATCGGCTACCCGATCTTCGTGAAGGCAGTGGCAGGCGGGGGCGGAAAGGGCATGCGGCTCGTCGACGCTCCCGGGGACCTGCCGTCGGCCGTCCGCGCCGCCCGGTCCGAGGCCGGTTCGTCGTTCGGCGACCCGCACATCTACCTCGAGCGGCAGATCCTCCAGCCCCGCCACATCGAGATCCAGCTGCTCGCCGACCAGCACGGGAACGTAATCCCCTTCGTCGAGCGCGAATGCTCGATCCAGCGCCGCCACCAGAAGGTGCTCGAGGAGTCGCCGTCGATCGCCGTCACGCCGGCAACCCGGGCGTCGCTCGCCTCGTGCGCCGTCGCCGTGGCGCGGGCCGTCGGCTACACGAACGCGGGCACGATCGAGTTCCTGCTGGACCGCGACGGCCGGTTCTATTTTCTGGAGATGAACACGCGCCTGCAGGTCGAACACCCGATCACGGAGCTGGTCTCGGGCGTGGACCTGGTGCACTGGCAGGTGAAGATCGCCCAGGGCGAGCGGCTCACGCTGTCGCCGGACGCGACGCTCAGCCCGCGCGGCCACGCGATCGAGTGCCGTATCTACGCCGAAGATCCGGACAACGGGTTCATGCCGTCGCCCGGCCGCATGCTGGGCCGGCGGGTGCCCGGCGGGCCGGGCATTCGCCGCGACGACGGCGGGGCGACGCCGGGGCTCGACGTGCCGATCTTCTACGACCCGCTGATCGCGAAACTGTCCGCGTGGGGCGGCGACCGCGAGCAGGCGATCGTTCGGATGGCGCGCGCGCTCGGCGAGTACGAGGTGCGCGGCATCAAGACCAGCATCCCCTTCTTCCGGTGGCTGCTCGAATCGGACGAGTTCAGGGCCGGCCGGTTCGACACGACGTTCCTGGACCGCGAGCTGGCCCGGCGGAACGGGGAACCGTTCGTGACGGTGCCGGAGGAGGCGGAGCACATCGCCCTGCTCGCCGCGGCCATACACGCCTGCGAAGGGGCGACGCCCGGCCGCGCGCCGGCGCGTCCGGCGACGGGCGGCGGCCGCGGCTGGGCGCTGCGGGGGAGAGTGGACGGCTTGCGGTGAAACCACCGCGCCGTCTTGCGTCATGGGGTTGAGGCAGGCGTCCCGCCTGTCGGACGCGTTATGAACTTCGAGATCGAGGTCAACGGCCGGGCGCGCACCGTGAAGGTGGAGCGGGCGGGCTCGCGGTTTCGGATCGAATCGGACGGCCGAGTCGACGTCGTGGACGTGGCGCGCGTCGACCGCACGACGATCTCGATGATCCTCGACGGCGCCCGGCAGCAGAGCCACGAGGCGACGGTGGTCGACGGCCGCGAACCTGGCGACGTTTCCGTCTACCTCCGCGCGGGTGTCGTCCAGGCCCGGGTGGACGGCGCACCGGGCCAGCGTCGCTGGAGCGCGAAGGGCGCGACGCTGGGCTCGGCCGGGGGGCCGCAGCGGCTCACGGCGCCGATGCCCGGAAAGATCGTCAAGGTGCTGGTGAAGCCGGGGGACGCCGTGACGGCACGGCAGGGCCTGGTGGTGATCGAGGCGATGAAGATGGAGAACGAACTGCGCGCCTCGCGGGACGGCCAGGTGAAGGATGTGCACGTGACCGAAGGCGACCTGGTCGAAGCCGGGCGGCTCCTGACGGTGATCGAGTGAACCTGTCTGCTCTCCGCAGGCGCTGGCCGGAAGCCGCGCTTGGCGCCGGGCTCCTGGTCGTCGCCCTCGTCACGGGCGGCGCGTGGCGCGCCCTGGCGATCGCGCTGCTCGGCGCCCTCGCGGTGTTCACCCTGCGGCGCCGCGTTCGCGACGTCGTGGGCGCGGCCTTCCTCACCCTGCTCCTGCTCGTCGTCGCGATCGCGATCTCGTTCACCGTGGACCTCGGGCTCCTCACCGGCGGGTTCCTGCCGGGGCTCGCGCAGAACTACGGGTCGAAGGAGATCGGGCGCCCGCTCCACATCGGGCGGCTCAGCCTGCAGATCGCCCGCGGCCGCTTCATCGTCGAGCAGTTGCGCATCGACGGCGTGACGGCCAAGGACGCGCCGTTCTTCACGGCCGCACGGATCAACATCGACCTGCCGTGGTGGGGGCTGCTCAGCCGGCGCGAACTGCTGATCCGGTCGGTCGAGATGGGCGACTGGACGATGCAGATCGAGAAGTTCGAGGACGGCGACAGCCTGCCGCCGGTCTTCAAGCGGACGAGTACGCAGCCGGCCGGGCCGAAGCGGTTCGACACGACGGTGAACTACGTGCACGCGTTCCGCGGGCAGTTCACCTACATCGACTACTCGACCTGGCGCACCGTGGCGCGCAACCTGGACATCTACGTCCGGAACCAGCCGGAGCGCGACGCCACGACCGGCGCGCGCCGGAACAAGTACGCGGGAACGGCGAGCATCACCGACGGTACGGTGCGCATCAAGGACTACCTGCCGATGCGCATCGACATGCGCGTGCGGTTCCAGGTCGACAAGGGCGGGCTGATCCGGCTGCCCGAGATCGTGCTCCTCAGCGACGGCGCCGAGTCGAAGGTGACGGGGCAAGTCGACCTCGGCCACTGGCCCGACATGATCTACAACGTCGACTCCAGGCTGAACTTCTGGCGGATGCGCGAGCTCTTCTTCGCCAACGACGCCTGGCGGGCCCGCGGCGAGGCTCGGTTCAAGGGGACGTTCCGCCTGTTCAAGGGCGGACACCTGCTCCGGGGCGACTTCACGTCGCCGCTCGTGCACGTGAACCAGTTCGGCTTCACCAACCTCCGCGGGTCGCTCGAGTGGGAGCCGCACCGCTTCGAGGTCACGCGCGCCGCGGCGCGCTTCTACGACGGCGACGCGCAGTTCCGCTACCGGATGGCGCCGTTGTCCGACCCGACGCCCGCGGTCGCGCGGTGGGACGTCACCTACCAGGGCGTGGACCTTTCGCAGCTTTCGGCGGCGCTTCAGCTGCGGGGTGTGCAGATGGTGGGCCGCGCCACCGGCCACAACCTGCTGGAGTGGCCGCTCGGCAAGTTCACCGAGCACAGCGGCAACGGGAACGTCACGGTGGAGCCGCCGGCGGGCGTGGCGCTGCTGGCGCGATTGCCCCAGCCCGGCGAGGACGAGATTCACGCCGAAGCGCCGGAGTACGGCCCCGAGCGAAGCCTGGACCTCTTCCCGAAGCCGACGGCGTTTGGCGGCGAGCTGACCTACGGCTACGGTCCCGAGTGGGTGGACGTCGGCCCGAGCCACCTGGCCACCGAACGCACCTACGTCGAGTTCCAGGGCCGGACGGCCTACGGCGACCGCTCCGAGTTCCCCTTCTACACGCGGAGCGCCGACTGGCAGGAGAGCGACCGCCTGCTGGCCGGGATCATCACCGCGTTCGGGTCGCCTACCGGCGTCATCACCGTCGGGGGCTGGGGCGAGTTCCGCGGCACGATGACCAAGTCGTTCAAGGACCCGCTCATTCAGGGCGAGTTCGCGGGCGACGGCCTTCGCGCCTGGGACGTCGTCTGGGGCCGCGCCAGCGCGAGCTTGTCGATCGAGGACGGCTACGTCGACGTGACGCGCGGCGTGGTCACGCGCGATCAGTCGAGGATCGAGGCCGACGGGCGATTCTCGCTCGGCTACCCGCGAAAGGACGGCGGCGAGGAGATCAGCGCCCGAGTGATGATGCGGGACCGGCCCATGCGAGACTTGCGGCACGCGTTCCAGCTCGACGACTGGCCGCTCGACGGGAAGGTGTCGGGAGAGTTCCGTCTCTACGACAAGTACACCCGGCCCTTCGGCTACGGCCGCCTCGCGATCACCGAGGCGACGGCGTGGGGCGAGCCGTTCGAGCGCGCGTCGGCGCCGCTGCGGTTCGAGGGGCAGGGCGTGCGGCTCGACGCCGTCGAGATCGCCAAGAGCGGCGGCACCGTGACGGGCGCGGCCTACGTCGGGTGGGACGGCCGCTACTCGTTCAGCACGCGCGGCGACCGGATTCCGCTCGAGTCGGTGGCTTCCATCAAGTACGGGAAGGCCGGGTGGTCGGGGCTCATGCACTTCACGGCCTCCGGCGCCTCGACGTTCCTCCATCCCCGGTACGAGGTGCAGATGGGCGCCGAGGACGTCTTCCTCGGCGAGGAGGGGATTGGCGCGGTGGCCATCGGGTTCGACGTGCGCGATCGGCTGCTCACCATCGGTCAGTTCGAGGCGGCGGGCCTCGGGGTGTCGGGTCTGGGCCAGATCGAGATGTCGCCCAACGTCGACGCCGAGCTGAGTCTTCGATTCAACCGCACGCTGCTCGATCCCTACGTGCGCCTGTTCGAGCCGAGGATCTCGCCCTACGCGCGCGCCGTCGCCAGCGGCAGCGTGCGCGTGGTCGGCCAGCTGGCGAACTGGGATCGGCTGTCGGTGAGCGCGACGGTGGACAGCCTCGACGTCAGCCTGTTCGACTACCAGATTCAGAACGACGGCCCGATTCGCCTGGGTTTCGACAACAACGTCATCACGGCGCAGCGGTTGAAGCTCGCCGGGAAGGACACGCGTCTGGACGTCTCGGGCGGGATCTGGCTGAACGAGGACCGCATCGCGGTGAGCGTGGCGGGCGACGGGAATCTCGGGATTCTGCCGCTCTTCTTCAAGGACGTGCGAAGCTCGGGCCGGACGACGCTGCGCGCCGAGATCACCGGGAAGTTCAGCAAGCCTCAGTTCGCGGGGTCCGCCGACATTGCCGACGGGCGCCTGCGCCTCATGTCGCTGCCCCAGTCGCTCCAGGCGGTCAACGGCCGCGTCGCATTCGGCGAGGACGGCATTCGCCTCGAGGACATGACCGCGCAGATTGCCGGAGGCAAGGTGCGGTTCGGCGGCCGCGTGGCGCTCAATGGCTTTTCGATTGGGCAGCTCAGCCTGTCGGCGACCGGCGAGAACATGGAGTTCCGCGTTCCCGAGGGATTCCGCTCCCGGGTCGACGCGCAACTCGACCTGGTCGGCACGCTGACCGCGCCCACCCTTCGCGGCACGGTGACGGTCAAAGACTCGCTCTACGACAAGCGCGTGGACCTCGGCCTGTTCGAGCGGCTCGTCAGCGCCGCGCGGACGCCACCCTCGGCCGGCGGCCTGGCGGCGGCCGCGGGGGTGAGTGTGCCGCTGCGCTACGACATCAGGATCCAGGCGCCCTCGTCCCTCCGGGTGGAGAACAACATCGCGCACATCGTGGCGAGCGCCGACCTGGCGCTGCGCGGCACCTACGACCGCCCCCAGTTGTTCGGCCGCGTGGAGGTGGACCGCGGCGAGGCGATCATCTACGGGACGCGCTACCTCGTGCGCCACGCCAGCGTCGATTTCTCGAACCCCTCGAAGATCGAGCCGTTCCTCGACCTCGAAGGCGAGACCCTCATCCGCGTCCCCAACCAGACCTACGTGGTGAACGTCCAGCTGACGGGGACGGTCGACCGGTTCGACCCCCAGCTGACGTCCGATCCGCCGCTGTCGCGCGTCGAGATCCTCTCGCTGCTCTTCGGCGGGGACACGGCGCGCGCCGAGGCGCAGGACCCGGAGCTGCAGACGCTGCAGCGCGAGCAGCGCCAGCGCGACCTGGTCACCTCCCGGCTGCAGCAGGAGGCGGTGGCTCCGATCAACAAGGTGGTGGAACAGACCTTCGGCCTCGACACCTTCCAGATCGCGCCGAGCATGGGAACGGACCCCTACCAGCGATTCAGCCCGACGGCGCGGGTGACGATGGGCAAGCGCATCTCGAACCGGGTCTACCTGACGTTCTCGCGGAGCCTCAACACGCCGGGCGGCGCCGATCAGCTGATCCTGCTGGAGTACGACCAGAACGAGCGGCTGTCCTGGCTCTTCTCGCGCAACGAGGACGGCACCTACGCCCTCGACTTCCGGGTGAGGCACGTCTTCTGATGCGACCGCCGCTCCGGTTCATCGCCTGCGCCGCCATCGCGCTCTGCACCGTCGCCGCCGCGGCGGACGCCCAGGTCGCGACGCCGCGGCCGTCGGCGGCACCGCCGCCGGAGTCCCTCGATCGGTTCGTCGGGCGCCCCATTGCCGACATACGGATGATGGTCGACGGCCGCGAGACCCGCGACCCCGACCTCCGCCAGGTGCTCGAGACGGCGCAGGGGGCCCCCCTGACGACAGCCGACGTCCGCGAGAGCATCATCCACCTGATGGCGCTCGCGCGCTTCGAGGACGTGGCGGTGGACGCCGAGCTCGGTCCCGCCGGCGTGACGCTCGTGTTCGATCTGGCGTCGCTGCACACGGTCGGCTCGATTGAGTTTCGCGGCGACCTCGGCCTGAAGCCCCACGAGTTGAAGACCGCGGTCGAGGAACGCTACGGGGCGTCGCCGCCGGTGGCACGTGCGGAGGAGATCGCGACGATGCTCGAGGCGCAGTGCCGCGACCACGGCTTTCTGAAGGCGTCGGTGCGGCCCGAGATCGAGCCCCTGGACAAGACCAGCCGCGTGCGGCTCGTCTTCCAGGTGCAGGCCGGACCACCCGCGCGGATCGCCAAGGCAGCCGTGGAAGGGGCGCCGGACGGCGATGCGGCCGCGGTGCTCCGGCAGCTGGGCCTCCAGCAGGAAGCCCGCTTCGATCGACTCGCGCTCGAGGACGCGATCACGCGCTACGTGGAAGGCCTGAGGAAGGGAGGCTACCTCGAGGCGCGGATGGATCCGGACCTTGCCTACTCCTCGGACAACGAGCGGGTGGACGTCACGCTTCGGATGTCGCGCGGCCCTCTCGTGTCGATTTCGTTCCGCGGTGACCCGTTGCCCCAGAAGCGTCGTCAGCAGATCCTCGGGTTGCTGAGCGCGGGCACGCTGGACGAGGACGTGCTGGAGAACGAACAGAGCAGCATCGAGAACGAACTGCGCGCGCAAGGATACCGGGACGCCGCGGCGCCCTTTCGGCGGGAGCCGGCCGGCGACGGGCGGCTGGGCATCGTCTTCACGATCACGCAGGGACCGCGATACAGGGTCGCGGGTCTCGACATCGTCGGCGCGCAGCAGCTGCCGCGGGCCGAGGTCCAGTCCGCGCTCCGCGTGCAACCGGGGCAATGGTTCGTTCAGTCGTCCATCGACGCGGACGCGGCGGCGATACAGCAGCTGTATCTGAGGCAGGGGTTCCGTAGTGCGCAGGTGAAAGTCGATACCCAGGCCGTGCCGGCCGATCCCGCGCAGCTGGTCAGCAGGTTCACGATTACCGAAGGGCCGCGGACGACGATCGGTTCGATCGAGTTCCGCGGCGTGTCCGCGTTGCCGACGTCGGAGCTCGAGAAGGCCATTGCATCGCGTGCCGGTGGGCCGTACAGCCAGGCCCAGGTCGAGGCGGACCGCGACGCGGTCCTCTACCAGTACCAGGGCCTGGGCTATCAGCAGGCGACCGTGACGGTGCCGCCCGGCCTGAGCGCCGACGGCACGAGGTTCACGCTGCGCTTCGACGTGCAGGAAGGTCCGCGCAGCTTGATCGACCACATCCTCGTGGTCGGCAACGCGAGGACCAAGACGGCCACGATCGAGCGCGCGCTGGCCCTCCAGCCCGGGTCGCCGCTCTCGTTCGTGGCCCTCGCCGAGGCGCAGCGGCGCGTCAGCGCACTCGGCCTGTTCCGCCGCGTCCAGTTGACGCCTCTCGAGCGCAACACCGGCAACCGCCGCGACCTGCTGGTGACGGTCGAGGAAGCGCCCGTCAACACGATAGGCTACGGCGGCGGCCTCGAGGGCTCGCTGCGTTTGAAGACCAACGCCGCCACGGGCCTGCCCGAAGAGAAGATCGACCTCGCGCCTCGCGGGTTCTTCGAGCTCGGCCGCCGCAACCTCTGGGGCAAGAACCGGTCGGTGGCGCTCTTCATGCGCGGCGCCATCCGGTCGAGCGACCAGTTCAACACCGGCTCGACGACGACCCCCCCGCCGCCGAGCACCAGCACGATGGAGGACACCGGCGCGGGATTCCGGGAATACCGGGTCCTCGTCAGCTACCGGGAGCCGCGGTTCCTCGACCTCCCCGTGGACCTGCTCGTCACCGGGGCGCTCGATCAGGCGATCCGCTCGACCTTCGACTTCAATCGCCGTCAGGTCAACGCCGAGGCCAGCCACCGTTTCGGCAGGTCGTTCACCTTGGCCGGCCGCTACCTGTTCGGTCACACGCGGCTCTTCAACGAGCGCATCGACCCGGCGAGCCAGCTGGACGTGGACCGGCTCTTCCCGACCGTCAGGCTGTCGGAGGTCGCGGGCTCGGCGGTGCTCAACACGCGCGACGACGCGTTCGAGCCGACGCGTGGGATCCTGACGGCGTTGGACGTGACGTTCGCGCCGCGGGCGCTCGGGTCGGAAGTCGGCTTCGTGAAGGGGTCGTGGCAGGGATTCGTCTACAAGAAATTGCCGAAGGCACGGGGCGTGGTGCTGGCCGGCGGGCTGCGTCTCGGGCTCGCGACCGCGGCCACCCAGCTCGCGCAGGATCCCGAAACCGGACGGCCGGTCGTGATCCAAGCCGAGCTGCCGGCCAGCGAGCGCTTCTTCGCCGGCGGCGACACGACCGTCCGCGGCTGGGCGCTGGATCGCCTGGGCTCGGCCAGCGTGCTCGACGTGAACGGCGTGTCGAACGGCGGCAACGGCCTGGTGATCCTCAACGGCGAGCTGCGGTTCCCGTTCTGGAGGCAGAAGTCGCTCGGGGGAGCCGTGTTCGTCGACGTCGGGAACGTGTTCGCCAAGGTCGGCGACATCGACCTCGGCCAACTGCGGACCGGTGCCGGGTTCGGGATCAGGTGGCGGTCGCCCGTCGGTCCGCTCCGGACGGACTTCGCCTGGAAGCTGCACCCGATCACGTTCGGCAACGGGCAGCCCGAGAACCACTTCGCGTGGTACGTGACGATAGGGCAGGCGTTCTAATCGGGACGAGGGACGAGGGACGGGGGACGAGGGCCGAGGGACGGACCGCGATATGCGAGTGAGAACCCTGAACGCCGCCGCGTTGATCGCGGCATGGCTCGCGGCCGGCTCGCCGGCCGCGGCCGAGATCATCGACCGCGTGATGGCGGTCGTCGGCGCGCAGGTCATCACCCTGTCCGACGTGCGCGCCGCTGAAGCGTTCCGGCTGGTGCCGCCTTCCGCCGGGAGCGCGAGCCCGGAGAATCTCCTCGGGAGCCTGGTGAATCGCCAGCTGATGTTGAGTGAGGTCGAGCGCTACTCGGCGCCCGAGCCGGAGCGCGAGCTGGTCGAGCGCCGCATGACCGGGATTCGGGCCGCGTTTCCCGCCGAGGCCGACTACGCACGGGCGCTGGCCAGGACGGCGATGAGCGACGAGCGTCTGCGGACGGCGGTGGCGGACAATCTCAGGATCGAGGCGTACGTCGAACAGCGGTTCGGCGGCGCCTCGCAGCCGACGACCGACGACGTGCAGCGCTACTACCGTGAACACCCGGCCGAATTCACGTCCGGCGGGAAGCTGGCGCCGTTCGAGGAGGTCCAGCAGACGGTCCAACAGAAGGCGGCCGCCGAGCGCAAGCGCGCCCTGGTTGCCGACTGGCTCGATCGGCTGCGGCGCCGGGAATTCGTCTCGACGCTGTCCCAGGCCGGGCGCTGAGCCGACCCGCCCGGGCCCGCCTACCGCGGCACGCGGTAGATCCTCAACTCGGCCCCGGGGCGGTCCTCCGACGGCTTCACGGAGAACGCCAGCGTGAGGTCGCCGAACAGGCGGCGGTAGGCGGCGCATTCGTTCTGAAAGCGTCTCGGGTCCGCGAAGTACCTCCCGTAGACCGCCGAGGAGGCCACCACGTAATCGACGTTCCCGGCCCGGTAGAACTCGACGCCATTCTCGGCGACCGACCGCACGTACTCCACCTCGTAGCGGCCAGGCGGGAAGTGCAGTGACGCGGATTCCTGAACGAGTCGGGATCCGGGCTTGACGTTCTCCCGTATCCAGTCCATCGCGACCGAGTCGGTGCGCCGGCGGCCCATCTCGCGGTCGAACCCCACCGACGAGATGGCCGGGTGCACCAGGGCCGATGCGATCAGCGCCGCGAGGGCGCCCCGGATGACCGCGCGGGGGACCTTGACGCCCTCCAGCCAGCGCCGGAGCCGGTCTGCCGCGGCGATCACCGTGACGCCGACCAGCAAACAGACGAACGGGAGTGCGGGCATCAGGTACCGCGCGAAGACGAGCGTGCGGTCGATGATCATCGACCAGAACACGGCGAGGAACAGCAGTACCATCGCGAAGCGGGCGCGCGCCGGTCCGCGGACGAGGCCCGCGGCAAATATCGCCAGCCCGCCCCCGGCCAGCAGCAGGCCGGGCCAGCCCAAGGCGATGCGCAGGTGCTTCAGATAGACCTGCCACCCGGGCTCGGCCGAGGCCGGGCGTATCGGAACTGCCGCCGCGAGCGCGCCGAAGCCGTCGAGGAACGCGGGAAGGTCGAGCAGGGTGTAGGGGGCGACCGCCAGAAACGCGGCCGAGAAGCCGGCCGCCGTCACCAACGCGTTCCGCAGCCGCATCTGCAGCGGCGACGCCATGAGTCCCGCGGCCACGAGCGGCAGCAGGATCGACACCCAGGCGGTGTACTTGGTCCCCGCCGCCAGCCCCGCGGCGGCCCCGGCCCACGCAAAGGCCGCGAACGACCGCTGTTCCAGGGCGCGGAGGGACATGACCAGGGCCAGGGAGACGAAGAGGGTTGCCGGCACGTCTGTCAGGACGAAGTGCGATTCGCGGACGTGGATAGGCAGGACCGCGAAGAGGGCGGCGGCCACCAGCGCCTGCCGGATGCCCCACCGGGTCCCCGCCCGGTAGACCAGATACACCGAGGCGGTGCCGCACGCCGCGGTCAGGGCGCGGCCCCAGAGGTAGAAGTCGTAATCGGTCACCTGCGCGAGCGACGACCAGGCGCCGGCCGATGCCCCGGCGAGGAACCGGGCGACGATGACCGCGACCTGGGCGTAGAGATACAGTCCCGGGTAGTCGAAGAAGTGCGGGTGGAAGTTCCCGGTCTTCACCATCGCCAGCGACCGGACCATGATCTGCGGTTCGTCCACTCCCAGCGCTGAAGGCAGGCCTCCACCCAGGCTCCAGAAACGGAGCGCCGCCGCGACGGCCATCACGAGGCCGATCACGGCCGCCCGATTCCGCATGTCCCCCGCGCGGCGCCGCTCGTCGTCGATCACGGTGGTCCTTCTGCGATGCTCACCTGACCCGGCCGGGCCGCGGCCAGGATCGAGCCACATTCTAGCCCAGCAATCGCCGGTACAACTCGATGGTGCGTTCGGCGACGGCGTCCCACGAGAACTCGCGTTCCGCCAGCGCTCGGCCGGCGGCCCCCAGCGCGTCGAGGTGGCCGCGGCGTGACATGGCCTCGTCGAGCGCGGCGGCGAGCGCGGGGGCTTCCCCGGGGGGCACGAGCCAGCCGGTCACACCCGGGTGCACCTTGTCGGGCAGGCCCCCCGCGGTCGTGGCCACCACCGGCCGCCGGTGCGCCATCGCCTCGAGCGTGACCAGCGAACTGCCCTCGTAGAGCGTCGGGTGCACGAAGAGGTCCGCACCTTCGTACCACGCGTGCAGTTCCGCCTGGCTCGTGCGGCCCAACATGCGCACGCGGTCGGCGAGCCCGAGCGAGGCGACCTGTCGCTGAAGGGCCGGCCGGAAGGGCCCGTCCCCGATGAGCACCCAGTGCCACGACCGCCCGCGGAGCATGGCCAGCGCGTCCGCCATCACGTGGAAGCCCTTGTTCTGCTCGATGCGCCCGACGCTCAGCAGGATGTACTCGACGGCCGCGGGGACGAACCGCCGCATGTGGTGGCCGTCGGCCGGGCCGGCGAGCGAGTCGCAGAGGTCGAGATCGACGCCGTTTGGAATCGTGGCGATGCGCGAACGCTCCACGTGCAGGTATCCCCGGACGGAGGGTTCGATCGCACGGTCCGTCGCGATCACGGACGCGGCCCGTCTCGCGCAGTAGCGCACGACGGATCGCAGCGGCGCATAGCCGACCTGCTTCCACCGCCCGCCCGCGAACCGGTGTCCGGTTCCGCCGAATTCCTCGAGTCCCTGCGGGTTCAGCACGAGCGGTACCCGCGCGCGCAACGACGCGGACGCGAGAGCGTAGCCGAGCACGCTGGCGCCGAGGCCGTGCACGACGTCGATCGATCCCGCTCGTGCCAAGCGCCCCGCTTCGCGGCCGGCTCTCAGGCCGAACAGCGGGTACGCCGTGCTGCGATCGAGCACCGTCGTGCCGCGCCGGCCCGCGAACGGGAACGTGGCGTAGGGAACGAACCGCACGGACACCGGCGCGCCGTCGCCAATCGCGGCGGCGGCCGCGCCAGGGCTGGTGGGAGCGTCGGGAGGGCGCGTGATCAGCGTGACCTCGGTCGAGCGCCTCGCCAGGTGGCGGGCAAGGTCCGCCACGTGGCGTTCGAGCCCGCCGACGCCGTGCAGGGGGTGCACCGCGCGCGACACGATCGCGACCCGCAGCCCCTTACGCATGGCCGGCCGCCGCCTCCCGATACACCGCCTCGATGCGGGCGATCACCCGGTCTGCCGCGAAGTGCTGCTCGATGTGTTCGCGCGCGGCCCGCCCCAGCCTCGCCGCCAGTTCGCGATCGTGCACGAGCCGGGCAACGTCCTCTCCGAGCGACGCGGCGTTCGTCGAGACGAGGCCGGTGCGATCGGCCTGGACGATGTCGCGGGTGCCGCCGGTGTCCATCGCCGCGATGGGAACGCCGAGGGCGCTCGCCTCGAGCAGCACCCGGCTCAGCGACTCCGGGCCGTGCGACGGGAACACCAGGACGGCCGCGGCCCCGAGCCAGCCGAGCGCCTCCTCGCGCGGCAGCCAGCCGGTCAGCCTCACGTCGCGCGCCGCCTCGCGCGCCCACCGCTCGACCATCGGGCGATCCGGGCCGTCGCCGACGACGACGAGCGGCCACGGCAGCGCGGCGGCGTCGATGGCGGCCACCAGGTGCCTCGTCCCCTTGTTCGGCGCGAGCTTGCCCATGTAGAGCGCGAACGGCCCCGCCAAGGGCGCCGGCCGCGCGGCCGCGGCGTTCCTGATCGCCGGCAGATCCACCGGGTTGGGAATCGTGACCAGGCGTTCCGGCACGAGACCCGCGGCCCGGGCTCGAAGATCGCGCGCAATCGTGGAGCTGACGGCGATCACGCGCGTCGCGCCGGCGAGCGCGGCCTGCTTGCGGGCGAGGTTGCCGCGCATATAGGGAACCATCGGCAGCGCGAGCGGCCACGCGGCGCCGGCGCGCGGCCGCACGCAGGCGCGCATCCCGGCAGCCGAGCATCCCGGGCACAGCGAGTCGGCGCGAGGGTCGTGGATGAGATCCGACCAGTAGCATACCGGCCAGTAGTCGCGCACGGTGGCCACCGACGGAACGCCGGCCCTCGCGCCCGCCGCCACCGCGGCAGGGATCGTCATCACGTGCTGGCCGTGGATCACCTCGGCGCCCATGCCCGCGGCCGCCTCCGCCAGGTGGCGCGACAGCCGCGAGTACAGCCGCTCGTTCTTGAGGTAGTTCCTCGCGAACGGGATGGGCGGGGCGAACACGCCGACCTCGCGGACCACAAACCCGTCGTACTCGCGCGTGCCGCCGGGCCTGCCGGGGCACGGCTGGACGATGTGCAGCCCGTGGCCGCGCGCGCGAAGCCCTCGGGCCAGCTCGTAGGTGCTCCAGCCGCTGCCCCCGCAGTTCGGTGGGAACGAGTCGGTGGCAATCAGGATCCTCATGACGCCGCCATCCGCCCTCCGCGCCGCGCGGCGAGCGCCCTGCCGATGGCCTCGTCGAGGCGGCGGCAGTGCCCCGACCAGCTGAACTCGTTCACCGCCCGCTCTCGCGCCGCCGCGCCGAGGCGTCGGCGCAGCGCTCGGTCCTGCAGCCGCTCGAGCGTGCGGGCGAGCGCGCCGGGGTCGCGGGAATCGTAGAGGGAACCCTCGCGGTCGTCCGCGACGATCCGTCGAATGCCATCGATGTCGGGCGCGACCACCGGCAGTCCGGACGCCATGTACTCGAAGACCTTCAGCGGCGACCAGTAGAACGCGATCGAGAGCGGCGCATGCGCCGAGACGTCGAACGGCGCGACGCCGACGTCGGCGGATGCCAGCAGCGCCGGCATCGCGTCGTGGGCGACCGGACCGGTGAACGCCACGCGCTGCAGGCCGCGCGCCACCTCGCGAACCCGCGGCAGCTCCGGGCCGTCGCCGGCAAGGACGGCCCGCAGGGTCGATCCGCCGCGCGCGTCGATCCGCTTCATCGCCTCGACGAGGTGGATCGCCCCGTGCCACGCGCGGAACGCCCCGGCGAACACCGCCACCACGTCCTCGGGCGCGCGCGCGAACGGCGCCGTGCCGGGGGCGCCGGGCCGGAAGCGGTCGGTGTCCGCGCCCCACTCGAGTTCCACGACGCGATCGGCCGGGAGCCAGCCCGGGAGGATCGCGCGGCTGGGCGACACGACGAGGCTGGCGACGCGGCACTGCCAGTCTCGCCACCGCCGCATCGGCTCGCACACCAGCAGGCGATCGAGCACGCGCTTTGGCGAACCAGGATAGTCGACGACCGGCGCGTTCACCTCGAGGACCGCCAGGGCGCCGACCCGGCTTGCCGCCCGCACGCCCTCGCCGCCGAAGTTGAAGTAGCGCTCGATCACCACGTCTGGCGTCAGGGCGCGGGCCGTCGCCGCGACCCGGCCCGCCCGCGCCATTCGAAGGCGGCTGCTGCCGAACGGCGGCCCCATCTCGTGCCAGTGCGCCTCGCCCGCCGGGAAGCCGCCGGGGCCGCGCTGCGCGAGGACGTGCACCTCGTGCCCGCGCCGGGCCAGGCCTTCCGCGACCGCCTGCACGTGCACCGATCCCCCCTTGGTGCCCGGCACGGCCTGGTCGATGGCGCAATACAGGATCTTCATTGCCCCGCTCCGGCAGACGGGCTGGCCGGCGCGAAGACCACCACCGAGTTCACGGAGAGCACAGAGGGGGCGGCATTTCCGCGAGCGCCACTTCGACCGGGACGGGCCACGGGCCCGCGGGGCGCGCAGACGGCGGCGCGCACGAACCCGCCCCGACCCGCCAGGCTCGTGCGCGCCGCGCCTGCACGCCGCCAGGCGCGCGCCTCAGGCGCGCGCTCCGGTCGAAGCGGCGGCCAGGTCGGCCGCACGATGGTCGCCGGCATCCCTCCGTGTGCTCCGTGTGCTCCGTGGTTCATTCCGTTCGCTTCTCCAGCAGCGCGAAGAACGGGCCTGACCTCACGCGGCCGAACAGGATGACGTCGAGCTTCATGAGGAGCGTGAGCGCTTCGAGCCCGAACAGCACCGCGCCGCCGCGCGCGATGCGATCCTTCGCGTCCTTCCGCGCCGCCCGCGCGTGCGCCGCCCGCGCCTGCGCGTCCTCCGCCTCCCCGCCCGCGGCGGTCCGTGCGGCCGGCGGCCCGGACGCCGCGCGCCGCGCGGCGCGGCGCGCCATCCACTGCTCGGCCGACCGGATCAGGATGTTCTCCACCACGCCCCCCACGAGCGGCGTGTAGTAGCGGATGCGCGCGACGCGGAACCCGGCCTCGCCGACCGTCCGCTCCAGGTCGGGAACGTCGGCGAGCGGGTTCAGATGGTCGGACTTCCGCAGGTGTTCCTGCGTGAGGTCGACCGCGCCGACGCGGTGCAGGAGGCCGGCGACCCAGTTGATGCCGCGCAGTCCGAGCGCCAGCCTCGAGTTCTTGCGCACGTGGCTGTAGACGAACAGCTGCCCGCCGGGCGCGAGCACGCGCGAGGCCTCGCGCAACACGCCGGCGAGGCCTTCGCGCGACAGGTGCTCGAACACGTCCAGCGCGTAGCCCTTGGTGAAGACGCCGTCGGCGAACGGCAGCTTTCGGAGGTCGCCGAGCGCGAGGTTCGCGCCGGCCAGCGCCTCCTGCGCGAAGAACGGGCTCACGTCCACGCCCACCTGCAGCGCCCCGCGGTCCTGGTTCCACACGAGCGAGCGCCCGCTTCCGCACCCGAGGTCGATCACGAGGTCCGTCGGGCCGGGGCGAAGGAACTCGCGGAGCATGTCGTTGCGCACGCCCGAGGCGAGCAGCGGCAGCGAGACGCGCTCGTGGCGGGCGTCGGCGTGGAGCGATTCGTCCAGGTAGCGCGTCTGCTCGTCGAATGCCTCCCTCGGCCGCAGGTCGAGGTAGCCGGCCGCGCCCGCGAACGCCCGCCCGCAGCCGCCGCACGCCGCCGCGTCGGGCGCGCCTTCCAGGCGGCCGCCGCAGTCGGGGCACCGCGCAATCGTCAGCAGCCGTTCGGAGATCACAGCCCGGTCGTCCTCGTCTCGTGTGTGGGGGTCGGAGCGGTTTCCTTTTATGACACTACTGTGTTACAGAATTGTCCTGGAAAGAAATCGCTCCGAGCCCTAACGCCGCCGCGCGCACGCCTCCTCGAACAGGGCCTCGAGCCGTTCGGCCCGGCGGTCCCAGGTGTAGTTCCTGGCGGTCTCCCTGGCGTTTCGCGCCAGCGAGACCGCCAACCCGCGATCGGCGAGCACGGTCCGGATGGCGGCGGCGATTGCCGGCGCGCTGCCGGGTTCGAACAACAGCGCGTCGTGCCGATCCGTCAGGACCTCGCGGAACGCGGCGAGGTCGGACGCGACGACCGGCCTGCCCATCGCCAGGTACTCGAACAGCTTGAGCGGCGACGTGTAGCGCGCCGAGACCTCCGTGGCCGGGTTCGGCAGCACGAGGACATCGGCGGTCCTCAGCCGTGAGGCCACCTCGCCCGGCGGCACCATCCCGGTGAAGACGACTCGCGGTGCGACCCCCAGCTGCCGCGATCGCTCCTGCAGCCGCGCCGCGTCGGGCTCGGCGGGATGTCCGCCCACGATGAGGCCGCGCGCGTCGGGCAGTTCCACCAGGGCGTCGATCAAGAGGTCCACGCCCTTCCACGGGTAGAGGTGCCCGGAGTAGCCGACCACCGGGGCGGTTCCGGGGCCTGGAAACGCCCACTCGGTTGCCGCCCGTTCCGGCACACGCGCGCCGTCCGGCACCACCGCGGTCGCGGGCCGGGGGCCGAACCGCGCCTGCAGTTCGTCCGACAACCCCCTGGTGATCGTGGCGTATCCGTCGGCGGAGCGCCACACGAACTGCTCACGCCGAAAGAGCCTCCGTCGCTTGGCGGCCGACTCGGCCGGCGCGCCGGTGAGCATGGCCGGCCGTTCCCCGCTCACCGTCGGCGCAAACCCGTGCGATTCGTACACCAGCGGCGCGCCGCCGCGGCGGCGCGCCTGCAGGTAGAGGCTGGCGAAGCCCAGGTCGCGCGTGAGGACGACCTCGTCCCGACCCGCCGCGAACGCCTTGCCCAGGGCCTGGGCCAGCGACGCCGCGCGCCGGACGGCTGGTGGTCCCCCGACCAGCACCCGTTCGATCGCGAGTCCGGGCGTTTCCGGCAGCCCGAAATACGCCAGCGGATCCCGCGGCGGATTGGCGGTGTCGGGCCGCACGACCAGCCTCACGCGATGGCCCCGCCGCGCCAGCGCCGCGCACGTCTCCATCGTCTGGATGCCGTTGGCCCGCTCGAGCGGGAACCGGACGTCGGCGAAGCAGAGGATGCCGCGGCTCATCGGGTGGCGCCGCGCGTCGGCGCGTAGAAGCTCGAACGGTCGAACAGGTAGCGCCAGGCCAGTTCCGGGAGGCGGGCCGGCACGTCGACGAACGCGGCTCTCGCGTTGCGGCCGAGTTCGAGCTGCTGCCGGTTCATCAGGCCCGTGCCAAACTGTATCATCAACGACACGTTCCACCACGCGCACAGCACGAACGCCGCGGTCAGCCCCGCCCGCGTTCTCCTGCCGCCGGCCGCGCGCCAGAGCGCGCACAGGCCGGTGGCCAGGACGACCGTCGTGCCGACGAACCGGCGGTGCCCGAACGCGCCTGCCGCGCTCCACGAATCCACCGAGCCCGACACGTAGACCTGCAGCGCGAACATGACGAGGAACGCCGCGGCCACCGCTCGTCGATCCCCCGGCCGGATCGCCCACCACGCGAGCCCGGCGAGCGCGAGCAGGACGAGCGGCGTCCAGAACACCAGCCCGTGCTCGGGGGAGAACAGCACCTGCAGCGCGTGCGGCGACCACCAGTACATCTTGCGGGTGACGACTTGCGAAGGCCACACGCGGCCGTTCAGCGCGAGGTAGGCGAAAGCCTGCGGGAGGAAGGCGACGGCGAAGGCGGCCGCCGCCGCGGCGCCGCCGAGCAGCAGAGACAGCCTCGACGGCGTCGCCCGTCCGCCCGCGCCCGGCGAGCGGGTCCGAGGACCTTCCCCAGCGGTGATGAACGTCCAGAGGAAATCCACGGCCGGGCCGACCGCGAAGAACGCGTCCTGCTCGCGCACCATCGTCATCAGCGCCGCGAGCGCCCCGAGCGCGACGAACCCGCCGACCGACCACGTGCGCCGAACGCGCAGCCAGGCGAACACGAACGCCGCGACCGCGAAGGCCGAGCACGCGTGCGAGAAGGGCGGCGAGACATACATGTAGAACGCGAGCGGCGTACCCGCCCAGATGACGGCCGCCGCCACGGCCTCCTCTCCCCGCCGCCTGCCCGCGTCACCGAGCGCCGCGCGGGCGGCCGCCGCGGACATCACCAGCGCGAGGAAGCCGTAGAACGCCGACCCGTAGCAGACGGCCGCGACGTAGGGCCGCGAGAAGCCGTCGACGGGAACCGGCCTGCCCGCGGCGCGCAGCGCCCGCGCGACGGCGTCGCCAACCGCGTAGAAGGGGGACCAGAGGATGGCGCAGCCGATCGTGCCCCAGTTCTCCCGCAGTCCCGTGACGGTGGTGCGCTCGAGGAACGTCTCGTGGAAGCCCGAGGCGTTCGACAGGCCGTGCTCGTAGAAGTAGCGGTACTCGTTCTCGAACGACACGTCGTGGTCGAACCACAACGAGCGGAGGTAGGAGAAGTACTCGGCTTCGTCCGACGCGTAGATCCTCGTCGTCACTGCGGGCAGCGAGACGAGGAACAGGAGGACGAGGGCGAGCCACGCCCGTCGATCGGTGCGCAGGAACTGGAACGGCAAGCTGTGGTACCGGGGACGGGACGCGCGCCCCGGTGCGGGGCGCCGGTCACGCGCCGTAGAAAGTGTAGCGGAAAATCTCGGCCGCGTTGAAGCCGGAATGGGAGACGACCGTGGACGCGATGCTTCGCCGACGGAGGTAGATCCATCCCCAGTACGCCCCGAGCGTCGCGGTGGCAACCGCCACGTCGCGTCCCTGGATGACGTGGCCGAGGCCGAAGGCCAGGCTCGAAAGCGCCAACCCCACATGCCGCCCGCCGAGATACTGCTCGAACCGGTGCAGGATGAAGGCCCGCTGCACTTCCTCCCGCACGCCTCCGCCCACGACCGCGACCACCGTGAACAAGGCTGCGTCCCCCGCGCTCCGGATGAGCCCTTCGAACGGGTTCTTCTCGACGTTGTGCAGCCAGGGGAAGAAGCGCTGGACCGTCACCATCACGACGACGACCAGCAGGAACACGACGGGGACCTGGAGCACGCCGCGGAGCGCCTCGGGCCAGGCGGGGCGGGAGCCGAGCAGCACGCCGCTGGGGCTCTCGCCGTGCAGCCGCAGGAACCAGGTGACCAGGCCCACCAGCGCCGCCGCATCGAGCAGCGACAGCGCGAAGACGTAACTGGCGGTGAGCGCGCCCTCGCTGCCGTACGGCCTGATCCCGATGGCCGCCAGGCCGCCGGCGATCGCCAGCTGCGTCGGCAGCCCCGAGCACGCCAGGATTTCGGCGACGGCCATCAGCCGCAGTCGCGTCACCGGCCGACTGTAACTGAATAGCTGAAGAACTGGGTAACGGAATAACTGAGTAACTGGGTAACTGAAGAACTGGGTAACGGTTATTCAGATGTCCAGTTCCCCAGTTATTCAGCTGCCCAGTTTCCCAATTGCCCTCCCTCACGCCGGCACGCGCACCGTGAGCGGCGCCAGCAGTCTCACCGCCAGGTGCGTGCCGCGAGGCAGCCGAACCTCCGCTCCGCGCGTGCTCAGCACGAACGCCGTGCCCGCCCCGCCGCCGACGGCGCCGCCGACGAGCGCGCCCTTCCTGCCGCCGAAGATTCCACCGAGGATGGCTCCGCCTATCGCCGGCACGCCGATCTTCGCCGCGTCCTTCCCCTTCGTGGGTGGGGCGCGGCGCGTGACGAGCCCCGTCCGGATGGGATACGCCTCGCTGTCGCCTTCGAGCGTGAGCGTGTCGAATCGCACGCCGACCTCGGCGCGCCCCTTGACGCGGCCCGACCGGATGGCTTCCGTCACGACGCCGCGAACGGCGGTGCCTGCCGGCAGGACGGTGACGCCTCCGACCACAACCCCGCTGACGAGCGTCGCCCGCACCGGTTCTTCGACGCGGCTCGTGTCGGACGCGAGCGACTGTTCGAGGCGAATCGGCAGGCGCGTGCCCGCTGGAATGGTGACTTCGCGCCAGGCGGCGCCCGCCAACGCAGACGCCGGCTGCGCGGCGTTCTCCTGCGCCGCTTCGGCGCCCTGGCTCGAGCCGCCAGGAGCCGGCGCGGCGGCGGACGTCGATGCCGGCTGCGACCCCGGGGCGGCGGCCGGCTGACGGCACCCGGCAGCCGCCGTCGTCGCGATCACGGCAACCAGGATCAGTTTTCGCATGATCTCCTCCGTCCACCCGGGCGGCTGCAAGCTCCGAGCCGGCCTCGCGGTGCGGAACGAGGTCGAATCTCCACGCGTTTCTCGGGGTTTCTCCCGCCATTCCCTGCCAGGCGCGCCCGACCGGGCGCCCTGGGACTGTTCGGCTGGACCGTGTAAGAATTACCTAGTACACTCGTCGGAGGGCTTTCCCAAACACGAGCGGAAACTGCGAGGGACTCTGGTGCTCGATACGCAACACACCGCCGAATCGCTGGAGCGTGCCACCGCGCCCCCCGTCGTCGAACGGGTGCTCATCGTCGAGGACGACCCGGCCACGCGGATGGGCCTGACCGAGCTCGTTCGCACCTGGGGCTTCCTCACGGAGAGCGCCGAGGACGGCGAGGAGGGGCTGCAGAAGATCACCTCCTTCCGGCCGGCGATCGTCGTGACGGACCTCGTGATGCCGCGCATGGACGGCCACCAGCTGCTCAAGGCGCTCCAGGAGCACGACCGCGACATCAGCGTGGTGATCCTGACCGCCCAGGGTTCGGTGGAATCGGCCGTCGAAGCCATCAAGGACGGCGCCTACGACTACCTGACCAAGCCGGTGGACCCGCAGCGCCTGCAGATCCTGCTGCACAAGGTGGTCGAGCGGCAGGAGACGCTGCGCGAGGTGAAGGCGCTTCGCCGGCAGCTGCGCGACCAGGGGTCGTTCGGGCGCATGATCGGCAGCAGCCCCGGGATGCGGAAGGTGTATCGCATCGTGGAGCAGGCGGCCCCGACGTCGGCGTCGGTGCTCATCAACGGCGAGTCGGGCACGGGCAAGGAGCTGGTGGCGCAGACGATCCACCAGCTCAGCCCCCGCGCGGCCGCGCCGTTCGTGGCCATCAACTGCGCCGCGATTCCCGAGACGCTTCTCGAGAGCGAGATCTTCGGGCACGAGAAGGGCGCGTTCACCGGCGCCTCCGACCGGCGCCAGGGCTGCTTCGAGCTCGCCGATCACGGCACGCTCTTCCTCGACGAGATCGCCGAGATGACGCCTTCGACGCAGGTGAAGCTGCTGCGGGTGCTGCAGGAGCGGACGTTCAGGCGGCTCGGGGGGCGGCAGGAACAGAAGGTGGACGTGCGCGTGATCGCCGCCACCAACCAGGAACCCGCCGAGGCGGTCAAGAACGGCAAGCTGCGCGAGGACCTCTTCTACCGGCTGAACGTGTTCGCGATCACGCTGCCGACGCTGCGGGAACGCAAGGAGGACCTGCCGCTGCTCATCCAGTCGTTCCTCGCCGAGTTCAACGCGCGCAACGGGAAGTCGATTGCGGCGGTGGACCAGGAGGCGATGCGCACGCTGGAGTCGTACAACTGGCCGGGCAACGTGCGCGAGCTCCGGAACGTGATCGAGCGCGCGACGATCCTGGCCGACGGCGAGTTCATCGACGCGCGGCTCCTGCCGAACGTGCTGGTGGCGGCCGGCGAGGCGCCGAAGCCGGCGCTGTCGCTCGCGCCGGGCACGACGGTCGAAGAGGCCGAGCGCCGCCTGATCCAGATGACGCTGGAGCACACGCGCGACAACAAGACCCGCGCCGCCGAGATCCTGGGCATCAGTTTGAAGACGCTGCACAACAAGCTCAATCGCCTGAAACTGAGGAAGTAGGTCGGCTGGCGTTCCAGACGGCAAGGGCAGGCCACTCGTGCACTTCGGCATCAAGGGCAAGCAGATTCTCGGCGTCTCCCTCATCGTCGGCCTCGCCGTCGTGGTGCTGAGCTTTCTGCACGCCACGTTCGTCGCGCGAGTGCTCCTTCAAGAGAGTCGATCGCGGGGCGAGCTGCTCGCCAACATCGTCTTCCAGCGTGCGAAGGACGTCGTTCCCGGCCAGGCGGACCCGTGGGCGGCGATCAAGGCGGACGGCGGGTTGCGCGCGATCCTCGAGTCGAGCGGCGTCGCCCGCAACGTGACCTACGCGGCGATCTGCAACATGGACGACGTGGCCGTGGCCGCGTGGGTTCCGAGCCGCGAGGGCAAGCCGCTGCCCCGCGCCGCTGACTTCGATTCGCTGCTGGCGCTGAAAGGACCGCAGCTGCTGCTGCGCATCTACTCGTCGGCGGGCGAGACGGTGGAGATCCGCCAGCCGCTGCTGCTGGGCGGGCAGAAGTTCGGTTCGATCCGCATCGGCGTCTCGACCCTGCTGGTGCGCGAGGAGTTCTCGAAGGATCTGTGGCCCGTGCTCGCCACCGGCCTGGTGGCGCTGCTCGTCGCGATGGTCGTCTCCGCGTCGTTCGCGCAGCTGATCCTCCGCCCGATCCACGTCATCCGGAGCGGGTTGACCCGGCTGGGAAGAGGCGAGTTCGGCGTGCGCCTCGACCTTCCGCAGCAGGACGAATTCGGCGAACTCGGAAGCTTCTTCAACACCGTCAGCGCGCAGCTGTCGGCCGACCGCACCGAGCTGGCCGGGCAGAAGGCCAACCTGCAGTCGGCCGTCGAGCACATGCAGGACGAGGTGGCCATCTTCAACCCGGCGGGCGAGTTGTTGTTCGCGAACCCGGCGATGCTGCGCACCCTGCCCGCCGACCCCTTCGGGCGCCCGGTGGACGACCTCCTGCCGCAGGACCACCCCTACCGGGAGCTCGTTCGCGACGCCACCACCGAGCGGGCGTCGAGCGGGCCCGTGTCGGCCGCCATCCCGGGCCTCCCGTCGGCCGCCTCCTCCGACGGTCCGGGTGCCGGCCCGCCCGAGTCGGGCGAGCGGCTGCTGATGGCGCACGCCATCAAGGACCGCGACCAGCAGCTGGTGGGAGTCATGCTCGTCGCGCGCGACATCCAGGCGCTCGGCACGGTGCAGTCGATGCTGAACTACTCGCGCAAGCTCGTGGCGCTGGGGCGGCTGTCGGCGGGCGTGGCGCACGAGGTGAAGAACCCGCTGAACGCGATGACGATTCACCTCGAGCTGCTCAGGCAGAAGCTGCTGGTCCTCGCGGCGGGCGGCAGGCGCCAGCCCGCCCCGGTGTTCGGCGGAGCGGGGGTGGCGCCGGCCGAGGCCGAGGACGCCGCCAGGCCCGAGGTGACCGGCGCGCTGGACCACGTCCGCATCATCTCCGACGAGATCAAACGGCTCGATCAAGTGATGCAGGGCTTCCTCAAGTTCACGCGGTCCGAGGACCTGAAACTGCAGCCGATCTCGCTCCAGGCGCTCATCACCGAGGTGGTGAAGGTGATCGAGCCGGAGTGTTCGAAGGCCGGCGTGCAGGTGATCACCGACGGGCTCGACCACGCGCCGGAGATCAGCGGCGACCCGACGATGCTGCGGCAGGCGTTCCTGAACCTGGCGCTGAACGCCTGCCAGGCGATGCCGAACGGCGGCACGCTCCGCATCGCGGCCTCGGCCGTGCGCGGCCGCCGCGTCGATGTCACGGTCGAGGACACCGGCGTCGGGATCAGGCCCGAGCACCTGGGCCGCATCTTCGATCTCTACTTCACGACCCGCGCGCGGGGCAGCGGCATCGGGTTGTCGATGGTGTACCGCACGGTGCAGCTGCACGACGGCGAAATCGAAGTCCAGTCGACCGAGGGGCGAGGCACGACGTTCTGCCTCTCGCTGCCGCAGGCCGCGCCGCTCCCGGCGTCCGAATCCCTGTCATAATGGTTACCGTGCGTGTGCTGATCTTCGTCGGCGTGATCGCGGCGCTTGGCGTGGGCGGCTGTGCGACCGCGCGCGCCAAGACCCAGGCCGAGCCGCCGTCGCTCGAGGTGCCCGCTCCGCCGCCGCGCGTGATCGTTCCGCCGGAGCCGGAACCCGCCGCCGCGACGACGCCCGAGCCAGACCCGGAGCCTGCGCAGCAGAAGCCGGCCCGCCGGCCGCCGCAGCCGCGGGCCGAGTCGCGGCCGAGTCCCGGTGCGAAGGAGGCCAAGCCGCCGGAGCCGCCTCCGCCCGTCGTCGAGGCCGTCCGCCCCGCGGAGCCGGCGCCGACCGCGACGCTGCAGCAGGACCTCCCCGCGACGCAGACCGTGGAACGCCAGGTCCGGGAGCAGCTGGCGCAGGCGAAAAAGGACCTCGATGGCGTCGACTACAAGCGGCTCAACGCCGAACTCCGGTCCCAGTACGACACGGCGAAGCGCTTCATCGACCAGGCCGAGCAGGCGTTGAAGGAGAAGAACCTCGTCTTTGCCGCGAAAGTCGCCGAGAAGGCCGCCGGCCTGGCGGCCAGCCTGCCCGTCCGCTGAGGTGGTCCGCCGGCGCCCTCCCATAGGTTGGCAGACGGGACCATCCGGATGAGTTTCTGGCATTTGCCAGAAGTCCCACGTTGTCCTGGCCTTGCCCCAGGTCTTGCGAGTGCCCTAAAACAGGGGCACAATATCTTGTAGATCATCGCTTGACAAACGTAGACTCGTCGTCCATATTGACCCTCTGCCGTGAGCGCTCGGTCGGGCCTCTCCCAGCGGCTCGACATGCTCACGCGAGTCGGTCAGAGGCCCCGACGGCGGCCCGATGGCGCCGGGCGGCTCGGAGACGGAGCACGCCGGGGTCGAACACACTGTGCGCGGCATCGTGAATGGGCAGCCCAATGCCCGCGGTGTCGCTTGAATGGGTGGAGGCGGGAGATGCCTGAGGGGCGCAGGCGCTCCGTAGCGGAGGGCGGTATGCAGAGAGGCGTGACCCACGACGTGGCCCCAGCCTCGCCGAAAGCGGGCGAGAACCGGACGGCTGACGTGGTGCGACCGGCTCCACGGCCGGCCGCGGCGGCCGTGCCCGGGCTGACCTTCGCACGGTTCTTCACGCTCTCGGGCCGGGACCCGTTCGAGGAAGTCGCGTGGGAGACGCGAAGCGCGCTCATCGCCAACGACAAGGGCGAGGTGGTCTTCGAGCAGCGCGACGTGGAAGTGCCCACGTTCTGGTCGCAGCAGGCGACCAACATCGTGGTCTCGAAGTACTTCCGCGGGCCGCTCAAGCCGAAGCCGGGCGAGTTCCGCGAGTCGAGCGTCCGCCAGTTGATCGGGCGCGTGGTCGACACGATCACGGAGTGGGCGCGGCAGGACGGCTACTTCGCGGCCGAGGCCGACCTGCAGGCGTTCCACGACGACCTGAAGCACCTGCTGGTCTACCAGAAGGCCGCCTTCAACAGCCCGGTGTGGTTCAACTGCGGCATCGAGAAGCATCCCCAGTGTTCGGCGTGCTTCATCAACTCGGTGGAGGACACGCTCGAGTCGATCCTGACGCTCGCGAAGACCGAGGGGATGCTGTTCAAGTTCGGGTCGGGCACGGGGACCAACCTCTCCAGCCTCCGGTCGTCGCGCGAGTCGCTGGCCGGCGGCGGCACCGCGTCGGGGCCGGTGTCGTTCATGAAGGGCTACGACGCCTTCGCGGGCGTGATCAAGTCGGGCGGCAAGACGCGGCGCGCGGCGAAGATGGTGATCCTCAACGCCGAACACCCCGACGTCGTCGACTTCATCACCTGCAAGGTGGACGAGGAGAAGAAGGCCTGGGCGCTCATCGACGCCGGCTACGACGGCTCGTTCAACGGCCCGGCGTACTCCTCGGTGTTCTTCCAGAACTCGAACAACAGCGTGCGCGTGCCCGACGACTTCATGCGCGCGGTGCTCGACAGCGGGACCTGGCAGACGCGGGCGGTCACCGACGGCCGGCCGATGGACACCTACAAGGCGCGCGACCTGATGAAGATGATCGCCGAGGCGACGCACGTGTGCGGCGACCCGGGGATGCAGTTCGACACGACGATCAACGAGTGGCACACCTGCCCGAACTCGGACCGCATCAACGCGTCCAACCCGTGTTCGGAGTACATGTTCCTGAACGACTCGGCGTGCAACCTCGCGTCGATCAACCTGATGAAGTTCGTCGACGCGGGCGGCGAGTTCGACGTGGCCGCGTTTCGCGCGGCGGTGGACACGCTGATCGTGGCGCAGGAGATCCTGGTCGACAACGCGAGCTACCCGACCAAGTCCATCGAGCGCAACAGCCACGACTACCGGCCGCTCGGCCTGGGCTACGCGAACCTCGGCGCGCTGCTGATGTCGCGCGGCCTGCCGTACGACAGCGACGCCGGCCGGCAGTACGCGGCCGCGATCACCGCCCTGATGACGGGCGAGGCCTACGCGGAATCCGCCCGGGTCGCGCGCGACCACGGCGGCCCGTTCTCGGGCTACGAGCGCAACCGCGATCCGTTCCTCCGGGTGATGCGCAAGCACCGCGACTCGCTGAAGGACGTCAACCCCGGCCTGGTCCCCGAGGACTTGTTCGGCGCCGCCGCGGACTCGTGGGACGAGGCGGTGGAGCTCGGCGAGGAGTTCGGCTACCGCAACGCGCAGACGACGGTGCTGGCGCCGACCGGGACCATCGGGTTCATGATGGACTGCGACACCACCGGCATCGAGCCCGACATCGCGCTGGTCAAGTACAAGAAGATGGTGGACGGCGGGCTGATGAAGATCGTCAACCAGACGATCCCCGCCGCGCTCGCCCGCCTCGGCTACCCCGAGCAGCAGATCAAGGCGATCGTCGCCTACGTGGACGACATGGAGACGATCGAGGGGGCCCCGCACCTGAAGGAGAAGGACCTGCCGGTGTTCGACTGCGCGTTCAAGCCGGCCCGCGGCACGCGGTCGATCCACCACATGGGCCACATCCGCATGATGGGCGCCGCGCAGCCGTTCATCTCGGGCGCCATCTCGAAGACGGTCAACGTGCCGAAGGACGCGACCGTCGACGACATCACCCAGGCGTACATCGAATCGTGGCGCCTGGGCGTGAAGGCGATTGCCATCTACCGCGACGGCAGCAAGCGGACGCAGCCGCTCAACACGTCCCGCGACAAGACGGCCGAGGCCAAGGCCGCCGAGGCCAGGGCGGCCGAGCACCCGGTGCGCCGCAAGCTGCCCGACGAGCGGCGGGCGATCACGCACAAGTTCGAAATCGCGGGCCACGAGGGCTACATCACCGTCGGCCTCTACGAAGACGGGATGCCGGGGGAGATCTTCCTGGTCATGGCCAAGGAAGGATCGACGATTTCCGGCTTCGCCGACGCGTTCGCGCAGGCCGTCTCCTACGCGCTGCAGTACGGCGTCCCGCTGCAGGTCCTCGTGGACAAGTTCAGCCACGTCCGGTTCGAACCGGCGGGCATGACGAAGAATCCGCAGGTGCGGATCGCGAAGTCGATCGTCGACTACGTGTTCCGGTGGCTCGCCACCAAGTTCCTGTCGCCCGAGGCGCAGTACCTGGGCCGGCGTCAACAGCCGCGAGAGCACGACGTCGCCGGCCGGCCGCGCCGACACGGCCGAGCAGCTGACGCTGCCGCCGCTCGGCATCGAGGCCGAGAAGAAGGGCGCCAGGTTCGCCGCGATCCAGAACCAGGAAGACGCGCCGCCGTGCACGACGTGCGGCTCGATCATGGTGCGCAGCGGCAGCTGCTACAAGTGCGCGAACTGCGGCAGCACGTCGGGCTGCGCCTGACAGTCGACAGTCAAGAGTCGAGAGTCAACAGTCCAGAGTCGACAGTCGAAAGTCGAAAGTCGAAAGTCGAGAGTCGAAAGTCGGGCCGGGCCGATCGCCGATAGCCGGGAAACGGGGCGGGCCAAGTGGTTCGCCCCTTTCGTCTGTACCCTTTCGTCTGTACCTTTCGTCTGTACGCCTTTCGTCTGTACGGTTGCGGCGCCAGGGCGTTGAGCGCACAATCCAACCGTCATGCACGCCCTCGCCTCCGCGTGTCGCGGCTTCGCCCGCAACCCTGCCGCCTCGGCCCTTTCCGTGCTGACGCTCGCGACCGGCATCGGCCTGGCCACGGCCATGCTCGCCGTCCTCAACGGGACGGTCTGGAACCCGCTCCCGTTCCCGTCCGCCGACCGGCTCGTCGCGCTGCAGGGCCCGGTGTCGGCCGCGACGATCGACGACTGGTCGGGCGCCGCCCGCTCGTTCGATGCGGTGGCCGGCTATCGCACGAAGCGCTACACGTTGACCGGCGCCGGCGATGCCGAGGCGCTCCGCGCCACTGTCGGCACGCGCGACCTCTTCAAGGTGCTGCAGGCGCGCGCCGCCGTCGGACGCACGCCCGGCACCGGCGACACGGCGGCCGGCGCGCCCGTCGCGGTTCTGTCGGACGAGTGCTGGCGAACGTTGTTCCACGCCGATCCGTCCGTGCCCGGCCGGACGATTCTCCTCAACGGCACCCCCTTCGCCGTGGTCGGCGTCATGCCGCCCGGGTTTCGCTTTCCCGTCAACGCCGACCGCGTGGACGTCTACACGACGACCGCCGGAGACTTGCAGACGGACCGCCGGCCCGCGGCAGGGGCGCACCCGCGCGACCTCATGGTGGTGGCCAGGCTCCGGGCGGGACTGGACGTGGGCCAGGCGCGTGCCGAGATGGAGGGGCTCCGGGCGGCCGGCCAGCCGGACGCCGACAAACGCAGGACGGGCGGCCCGCCCCTCGTCGTCCCGCTCGCGCAGGACGTGGCGGCCTCGGTCGCGTCGCCGATCATGGCGCTGGCGTGGGCGGTCGCCGGCGTGGTCGTGATCGCGTGCGTCACCACCACCATCCTCTCGTTGATCAGGGTGACCAGCCGCCGGGCGGAATGGGCTACGCGCCTGGCCATCGGCGCCGGCCCGGGCGACCTGGCGCGCCAGGTGCTGGCCGAGAGCGTGCTCATCGCCACAGCGGGGGGCATCGCGGGGTCGTTGTTGGCCGTCGCCGGCGCGAAACCGCTGCTCCTGATGGCAGGGGCCGCCGTGAGCGCGGCGGCGCGCGCGCGGTTCGACGCGACCGTGTGGATGGCTGCAGCCGGCGCCACCATGGCGGCCGCGGCGAGCGTCGGCCTGGCTCCCGCGATCCACGCGGCCGCGACGCGCGGGTGGTCCGACAGCGATCGAGGCGCGTCGTCCGGCCGGCCGGCGTCGGTCGCCCGCAACCTCCTGGTGACGACGGAAGTGGCGCTCGCCATCGTGCTGCTGGCCGCGTGCGTGAGCCTTCTGCGCGCTTACACGGTGCTCGCCCGAACGGACGTGGGGTTCCAGCCGACCGGGGTGACGACGTTCCGCGTGGATCTCGCCGACGCCACCTACCCGGCGCGCCAGCAGGCGGAGTTGTTCGAGCGGCTGCGCGAGGGCGCCGCCAGTATCCGCGGCGTCTCCGGCGCCGCCTTCGCTGCGGTTCCACCGTTCGGCGATCTTCGCTTGACGATCCGTCTCGCCGGCCCCGGAGATGGCGCGACGCAGGCGCGGAGCGGCGGAGCAGAGGTCCACCTCGTCAGCCCTGGCTACTTCCGGACGATGGGCATCCCGCTGGTCGAGGGCCGCGAGTTCGGCGCGGCCGATACCAGCGAGAGCGCGCCGGTGATCATCGTCAGCCGCTCCGCAGCGGCCAGGCAGTTCCCGGGGCTCGACCCGCTCGACCGCCTGCTCGACGTGCGGGTCGGGCCGAATGCGCGCGGCCCGCTGCCGCGAGTCGTCGGTGTCGTGGGGGACATCCGGAACGGCACGCTGACCGCGCCGGGCGATCCGCAGGTCTACCTGCCGTTCGCCCAGGCGCCCATGCTGCCGTCCGCCACGTTCGTCGTCCGCGTGCAGGACCGCCCGGTGGCGGCCGTCATCGCCGACGTCCGTCGGCAGCTCCGCCGTCTCGACGCCGCGATTCCGCTCGTAAGCGTCCGGCCGCTCGACGAGCTGGTAGGGGCCGCCACCGCGCTGCCGCGGTTCACGACCCTGGTCTCGGGGGTGTTCGCGTCGGCCGCCGTCTTCCTGGCGATGTCCGGCCTCTACGCGGTCGTCGCGTACGCGGCGCTGTGCCGGCGGCGGGAGTTCTCGATCAGGCGGGCGCTGGGCGCCACCGAGGCCGGGATCGCGCGTCTCGTCCTGCTGCACTGCGTCAAGGTGCTGGTGCCGGGAGTCGTCGTGGGCGTCGCGGGGGCGCTGGCCGCCGGACGGCTGCTGGAGAGCGCGCTGTTCGGCGTCCGGCCGAGCCCGGGGCCGACGCTGGCCGTCACGGTGGCTGCGGCCGCCGCCCTCGCGCTGTTCGCCGCCTGGTGGCCGGCCCGTTCGGCGGGCCGCGACGATCTCCGAACGAGCCTGCAGTCGGGCACCTGAAACGTCGCCCCCACCCCAGTTTCGTGGCCGTGCGGCGGGTCTTCGGACCCGCCGACCGCCCCTCGACGTTGCTCGCCCTTCGGCTGGCGCTCAGGGCGCGGTGAGCGAAGTCGAACCGCGGCGCGCCCTGAGCCGAGTCGAAGGGCGCGGGCCTGAAGGTCCGTGCTACGCGGGCCCTCGGTGCTCCGTCTTCCCGCCGAAGTACGCCAGCGCGGTGAGACATCCCGCCACCACTCCTCGCGCCACCTGCGGCACCACGAGGATGTCCCCGTAGAAGTGAAAGTCGTTGTGGAGCGAGAGGGCCTGCAGCGCGAGCAGCATGCTGACCGCGAGCGCCAGTCCGCCGGGCATCCGCACCCGGACGAACGCAGACGAGAGCAGCAGCAGCAGGCCCAGGACCACGAGGGCGAGGTCGGCCCACCAGTCCAGCCCCGGTGAGCGGAAGAGGTCGACGGCGCCGAGCCCGGCCGAGTAGACGCCGTAGGCCGCCAGTCCGAGCGTTGCCGCGGTCAGCATGCGATCATTATTCTAGGATGGGAGGAGCCATGCGCCACCATATTGGACACCGGGGCCGGAGAATCAGCTACCTCCAGGCGGGCGGCGAGAACGGCGAGACCTGGCGCACGCTCGTGCTCCTGCACGCGTTCCCGCTCTCCGCCGAGATGTGGGAGCCGCAGTTGAACGCGGTGCCGGCGGGGTGGCGCTTTCTCGCGCCCGACTTCCGCGGCTTCGGCGAGTCGGCCCCGGGCGACGCCGCAGATCCAGCGGCCATCGACGACTACGGGGAGGACGTCCTGGCGCTGCTCGATGCCCTGGGCGTGGAGCAGGCGGCGCTGGCGGGACTGTCGATGGGCGGCTACGCGGCGTTCTCGGTCCTGCGGCTTCGGCCGGAGCGCGTCGGCCGGCTCGTGCTCGCCGACACCCGCGCCGAGGCCGACACCGAGGCCGCGCGCGCGGGCCGCGACGCGATGCTCGACGCGCTCTCCAAGGGCGGGCCCACCGCGGTTTTCGAGCGCATGCTCCCCGGCCTGCTCGGCAAGACCACCCGCTCGACCCGCCGCGACATCGTCGAACTCGTCCGGGCGATGGCGCTGTCGCAGCGCGCCGACGCGATTCGCGGCGGCATCCTGCGGCTCAAGTCGCGGCCCGACTCGACGCCGCTGCTTCCGCGCATTCCTTGCCCGACGCTGATCGTGGCGGGCGACGAGGACCAGATCACGACGCCCGACGAGGTTCGCCGCCTGCACGCCCGGGTCCCCGGGTCCCGGCTCGCCCTCATCCCACGCGCGGGACACCTGTCGAACCTCGAGCAGCCCGAGGCGTTCAACGACGCGCTCACGCGGTTTCTCCAGAGCGCACGCGTGGAGTGACGTCGGCAGCGGATCACGGCGCGGGCCGACGCGCCCCTGGGTCGAGCGCGGAGCGTCTGCGCGGAGCGCGACGTCTGGGGCGCCAGCGGTCCGCCGCAGGGCGCGAGCGGGAGTCGTCGGCGAGGAAAGTGCAGAACCGAAGAGCCCGAAGCCGGTATGATCGATCGATGGACCTCGAGCTGACCGGCAAAGTCGCCCTGATCACCGGCTCGTCGCGCGGCCTGGGCCTGGCGAGCGCCAAGGCGCTGGCGGCCGAAGGCTGTCGAATCTGCCTCTGCGCGCGCGGCGGGGAGACGCTGCAGGAGGCCGCGGCCGACGTCGAGGAGATTGCCGGCGCGGAGGCCGTCCTCGCCGTGACCGCCGACCTCGCGACGCGGGCCGGGATCGACACCGTGTTCGCCGAACTCTTCGCCCGCTTCGGCGGCATCGACATCCTCGTCAACAACCTCGGCCTGGGCAGGGGCGCCGGCATCGACGACACCTCCGACGCGGAGTGGCAGGAGGCGTTCGACTTCACGCTGTATCCCGCGATCCGCGCCAGCCGCCTCGCGCTGCCCTCGATGCGCGCGCGCGGCGGCGGCGTGATCATCATGGTCGCGTCGATCTACGGGCGCGAGGCGGGCGGCCGCATGGTCTACAACGCTGTGAAGGCCGCCGAGATCAGCCTGGCCAAGTCGATGGCGCAGCAGCTCGCCCGAGACAACATCCGCGTCAACAGCGTCGCGCCGGGTTCGATCCTGTTCGAGGGCGGGGGGTGGTGGCTGCGCCGGCAGGCCGACCCCGAGGGGATCGCGGAGTTCGTGCGACGCGACCTGCCGTTCGGGCGATTCGGCCGCGCCGAGGAAGTGGGCGACGTGGTCGCGTTCCTGGCGTCGGCGCGCGCCAGCTGGATCAGCGGCGCGAGCCTGACCGTCGACGGCTGCCAGTCGCGCTCGCTGATCTGATCGGTCAACCACGGAGGCCACGGAGCCCACAGAGACCAAGTCCGCGAGTCGGCGCGACGTGCAGCGCTTCGACCGGGCCGGCGCGCCTGCGGCGCGCCGTGCGTGCATGCGGGCCCGACGGACACGAGCCGCTTGCCGAGGATGTGCGGCTCGTGTCCGCCGCGACCCGCATCGCACGCGGGCCGGCGGCCCGATCCCGGTCGAAGCGGTCTTCCTCTGTGTCCTCGGTGTGCTCCGTGGTTCGAGTCGTGCCGTCTGCTGGTGGGGCGGAAGGGAGTCACGATGACCTTCGCGCAGCTGTTCGGCAGCGAGCCACTCGTTTGCACGTCGGCGCCAGGCCGGGTCAACCTGATCGGCGAGCACACCGACTACAACGGCGGGTTCGTCCTGCCGACCGTCATCCCGCAGCGGACCGTCGTGGAACTGGCGCCGCGGCCCGGCGGCACGGTGAGGGCCCTCAGCGTCAACGCCGGCAAGCCGGTTCCCTTCGAATACATCGCCGGCACCGAGTCGAAGCGGTCGCGGTGGACCGACTACCTGCAGGGCATCACCTGGGTGCTCGGCGCGGCGGGCTTCAGCGTGGGCGGGGCGGACATCCGGATCGACTCGACGGTGCCGCTCGGCAGCGGCCTCTCGTCGAGCGCGGCGCTCGAGATCGCACTGCTCCGGGCCTTCCGCGAGGCCTTCACGCTCCCGATAGACGACGTGCAGATGGCGCTGATGGGGCAGCGCGCGGAGAACGAATTCGTGGGAGCCCCGGTTGGCGTGATGGACCAGATGGCGTGCACGCTGGCCGGCGACCGGCAGGCGCTGTTCCTCGACACGCGATCGCTCGACTGGACGGTGATCCCCCTGCCGGACGCCGCGGAACTGGTCGTCCTCAATTCCGGCGTCGCCCACAACCATGCGCGAGGCGACTACCGGACGCGGCGCGCAGAGTGCGAGGAGGCGGCGCGTCGGCTCGGCGTCGCGCAGCTCCGGGACCTCGACCTCCAGGACCTGCCGAGGGTCGCGGACCTGCCCGACCCCCTCGGACGGCGCGCGCGGCACGTCGTGACCGAGGACGCGCGCGTGCTGGCGGCGGTGCGGGCGCTCGGCGACGGCGACCTCGACGCGCTCGGCCAGCTGTTCTACGCCTCGCACGATTCGATGCGCGACGACTACGAGGTGTCCATCCCCGAGATCGATGTGATCGTGGACCTCGCCCGCGCGATGCCGGACGTCTACGGCGCCCGGCTCACCGGCGGGGGCTTCGGAGGCTCGGTCGTGATGCTCGCGCGGCCGGGGGCGGCGGCCGACGTGGCGCGCCGCGTTGCCGCGACGTACGCGCGGAGGACGGGCATGACGCCGACTGTGCTGGTGCCTTGAAGACGGTGTGCGGCACCAGCTGTAGTCCCGCCTTCCGCCATTTATTCGCCTTTCGCCACTTGATCGACCCACGGCCGGCTGGTACCATCCTCCACCATGGCCCGATCCACCCGCCGTGACGACGAGCAGCAGGCGGCGCAGAGCGACCTGCTCGCCCTCCGCTCGATGGCCGGGGGGCCGTCGCGCGAACAGGCCCTCCAGGCCGCCATGCACCACCTGGTGCCCTCGTGGCACCAGGACTACGCCGATTCTCCGGACGAGGTGGTGACGGCGGTGCGGCGGATGCCGCCCTCCGAGGCGCAGTTTGCCCCGATGCCCGAGGGGCTCGACCCGCGCCTGGTCGAGGCGCTGGAATCCCGCGGCATCCAGCGGCTCTTCACCCACCAGGCCGCGGCCGCGGCTTGCGCGATGCGCGGCGAGAACGTCGTCGTGACGACGCCGACGGCGTCGGGCAAGACGCTGTGCTACAACGTCCCGGTCCTGAACGCGATTCTCTCGGACCCGTCGACGCGCGCCCTCTACCTGTTTCCCACGAAGGCGCTGGCCCAGGATCAGCTCGCCGAACTGGATCGCCTCGCCCGGGTGATCGACGAATCCGCGGGGCTCGACCTCGGCGTCTTCACCTACGACGGCGACACGCCCCAGGACGCCCGGCGCGCGATTCGCGCCCGCGCGCAGGTCATCCTGACCAACCCGGACATGCTGCACTCCGGGATCCTGCCCCACCACCCGAAGTGGGCGCGGCTGTTCGAGAACCTCAGGTTCATCGTCATCGACGAGCTCCACGCCTACCGCGGCGTCTTCGGCAGCCACCTCGCCAACGTGCTGCGCCGGCTCGGCCGCGTGTGCCGCCACTACGGGTCGGACCCCGTGTTCATCTGCTCGTCGGCGACCATCGCCAACCCGCGCCAGCTGGCCGAGCGCCTGACCGAGCGCCCGTTCGAGCTGGTGGACGAGAGCGGCGCGCCGCGCGGGGAGAAGTTCTTCTTCTTCGTCAACCCGCCCGTCGTCAACCGCCAGCTCGGGATCCGCCGCTCGTACACCCAGGAAACGCGCCGCGTCTCGCTCGAGTTCCTGCGCCGCGGCCTGCAGATCATCGTGTTCGCCCAGAGCCGGCTGGTCACCGAGATCCTCACGCGGTACCTGAAAGACAGCGTGTCGGGGCCGCCGGGCGCGGACGACGTGGTGCGGGGCTACCGAGGGGGCTACCTGCCGAACCGGCGGCGCGAGATCGAGAAGGGGCTGCGCGACGGCGACGTGCGCGCGGTCGTGGCGACGAGCGCGCTCGAGCTGGGCATCGACATCGGCGCGCTCGACGTGGCGGTGCTGGCGGGCTACCCGGGCACGATTGCCGCGACGTGGCAGCGGGCGGGCCGCGCGGGCCGGCGCGCCGGGCAGTCGGCGGCGGTTCTCGTGGCCAGCAGCGCGCCGCTCGACCAGTACGTCGTGCGCAACCCGTCGTACTTCTTCGACGCGTCGCCCGAGCACGCGCTGATCAACCCCGACAACCTGCAGATCCTCCTGGCGCACATCAAGTGCGCCGCCTTCGAGCTGCCCTTCGGGACCACCGAGGTCTTCGGGTGCGAGAACGTGCAGGACATCCTGCGGATCCTCGCGGAGGAGGGGCTCGTGCACCTGGCCGAGGGCCAGGCGCCCGGCGAGGAGGCGCACTGGCACTGGACCAACGAGTCGTACCCCGCCGACGCGATCAGCCTGCGATCGGTCTCGTCCGACAACTTCGTCATCGTGGACAACACCGACCACGCGCGGGTGATTGGCGAGACCGACTTCACCAGCGCGCCCTCCACGCTGCACGAGAAGGCGATCTACATCGTGGAAGGCACGCTCTACCAGGTGGAGCGGCTGGACTTCGACAACCGCAAGGCGTACGTCCGCCAGGTGGAGTGCGACTACTACACCGACGCCATCCGGTACGACCGCGTCACGATCCTCGACACGTTCGACACGGCAGGGCCCGAGGCGGGTAGCGGGCCGGAGCCGCCGGCGCAGGGCGCCGCGCCCGACGCGGTAGGACAGGCTTCCAGCCTGTCTGCCGCCTGGTCCCACGGTGAAGTGCACGTCGTCTCGCGCGTGGTCGGCTTCAAGAAGATCAAGTTCTACACGAACGAGAACGTCGGCTCGGGCGAGCTGGACCTGCCCGAGCAGGAGATGCACACGACCGGCTGTTGGTTCACGATTCCGCGGCGGGTGATGACGGCGCTGCCCTACGGTGGCGACGATCGGCGCGACGGCGTGGTGGGCGTTGCGTTCGCGATGCGGCAGATCGCGCAGCTGCTGCTGATGTGTGACCGGCACGACGTCGGCGTGTCGATCGGCAACGGCAGCGCGCTCGACGGCCCGCAGGGGGTGGCGGGCCCGGAGGTCGGCGCGGTGGCGCGCGTGGGCAGGGGACGCTCGGCGGGCCAGGCGCCGGTGGACTTCGACGAGCCGCGCATCTTCGTCTACGACAACTACCCTGGCGGCATCGGCCTTTCCGAGCCGTTGTTCACCATGCGCGCCCCGCTGCTCGCGAAGACCCGCGACCTGATCGCGACGTGCCCCTGCGAGGCTGGCTGCCCGTCGTGCGTCGGCCCGCTCGGGGAAGTGGGGCCGATGGCGAAGACGGTGGCGCTCGATATTCTCGGCGCCGTTATCCGATAATCGTCCCGGACACCGATGGACCGCGCCTCGCTCGCCGCACGCATCCAGGAAATCCTGAAGAACCGCCCGGCGTCGGCCCAGGGCCCGGCGCGGGCGTCGGCCCCTGGTCTCGGCGGCGTCCCGCCCGAGGCCGACGAAGAAACGGCCTTCGCGGCACGGTGCGCGGCTGCCGAAGCGTCGTCGCGCGTGCTCGACGTCCTGGGCGCCACGCTTCTCGAGGACGCGGCCGGTCCGTGTGTCGTCGTCGATCGGCACTACCCGCTGACCCACCGCCACGGCCACCACACGGTGGAGCGTTTTCACGCCGCCGCGCGGGCGTCGCATCGCGCGCTGCCCTGGTTCCTCGAGAAGGACGCGGGCGCGCCGCCCTCGCTGGTGTTCTTCGACCTCGAGACGACGGGGCTGAGCGGCGGGGCGGGCACCTACGCGTTCCTCGTGGGCTTCGGCTTCTTCGACGACGACGGCTTCGCCACGAGGCAGTTCTTCCTGCGCGGCTACGGCGAAGAGCGCGGGCTGCTGCACGCGGTCGCGCGGCAGGTGAGCACTTCGACTCGCAACGACGGTGCTCGCTCAGCACTTGGCGGCGGTGTTCGAGAGGAACCGCCGGTCCTGGTCACCTACAACGGCCGCTCGTTCGACGTGCCCCTCATCGACACGCGCTACCAGTTCCACCGCCTCCACTCGCCGTTCGGCGACCTGTCGCACGTGGACATGCTCTTCCCGGCGCGGCGCCTGTGGCGGCGGCGGCTGGCGCCGGCCGACCCGCCGGCTGCCGCGGGGTCGTCCCGAGCCGCATCGAGGGACCTGGGGCCGGCGGGTGGGGGCCTCGGGCGTGACATCGCCGCACGCCGCAGGTCGCGAGTCGCGGGCCCGTTCGACGAGTCGCCCGGCAGCTGCGCGCTGACGGCCCTCGAGCGCGACATCCTCGGGCTCCGGCGGCAGGACGACGTGCCGGGCTGGGAAATCCCGGCGCGCTACTTCGGCTACGCCAGGACGGGCGATGCAAGCGGGCTGTCGGCCGTGCTCGAGCACAATCGGCTCGACCTGGTCTCGCTCGGCGCAGTCTCGGCGGTGATCCTCGAGATGGTGCACGAGGGCGCCGAGGCGGCGCGCGGGCGGCCGGATTGCCTGGCGCTCGGCCGGCTGCTGGAGTCGCTCGGCCGCATCGACGACGCGGAGCGATGCTACCTCGCCGCGGCGGCGGACGACGGCACGCTCGAGCTTCAGGTGGACCGCGAGGTTCGGGGTGACGCGCTGCTCTGGCTCGCGCTCCACTGGCGGCGGGCGCACCGATTCGAGGAGGCAGCCGACGCCTGGCGTCGGCTCACCGAGGTGCCTGGCATCGACTCGGAGCGCAAACGCGAGGCGCTCGAGGCGCTGGCGATCCATCACGAGCACAGGGCCAGGGACCTCGAGGCCGCGCGCGCGTTCGCGCTGTCGGCGCTCCAGTTGTCGAACGACGCGAAGCGCGTGGACGACGTGCGGCACCGGCTCGGACGGCTGTCGCGGAAGCTGTCGGGCGGACCTTCACCGGCCGCGACGCTCGGCCTGGACAGGCCATAGCAGAATGCACAATGCACAATGCAAAATGCAGAATGCACAATGCAAAATGCACAACGGGCAAGACGCGCAATGCGGAATGCCGAATGCCGAATGCTGAATGACGGCGCCGCCGGCAGGAAGGGGTCCTTGTGGGGCAAGCCTCCGTGCTTGCCCGCTGCGGCAGGTCTGATGGATCTCGGGCTACCCGATGTCGAGGGGAGGCAGGCTGGGGGAGGGTAGAGCGCCGGCCGAGGCTCAGGGAATCCCCTGAGCCCGGTGCCACGAGCCGTCCTACGCCGTGGGCGTAGCTTCCTTCGTGGCCGCCTTCTTGGCCTTCGCGGCCGCCTTGCGGCTTTCCGACGTCTGCGCGCCGAACTTCTTGGTGAACCGTTCCACGCGGCCCTCGGTGTCGATCAGTTTCTGGCGGCCGGTGAAGAACGGGTGGCACTGCGAGCAGATTTCGAGGCGGAGCTCGTCCTTGGTGGACCGGGTCTTCCAGGTCGCCCCGCAGGCGCACCGCACGTCGACTTCCTTGTACTTCGGGTGGATACCTTCCTTCACGTCGAGCTCCTTCAGAGTAGTCCGAACCACCAATTGTAGCACAGTCTGGCCGGCGGCTCGCGACCCGCAACTCGCGGCCATACTCGCGGCCACGCACCGCCGCAGGCCGCCAGGCCGGACCCCGGCCGCAAGCCGCAAGCCGCCAGCCGGCCTACGGGATCACCGTGTTCCTGTCCCACCGGTGACGCCGCAACTCCGCCAGGACCGTCGGGTCGAGCCGGCGGCCGTCGCTGGCGGCGAGGTTGGCCTCCACGTGCCGCACCCGGCGCATGCCGGGGATGGTGGTCGTCACCTGGGGGTTCTCGAGGATGAATTGCAGTGCCAGCTCGGGCAGCGTGGTTCCCGCCGGAACGGCGCGTTTCAGTCGTTCGACGCGCTCCAGCGTTCCCGTGAGGTTCTCGCCCGTGAAGTAGAGCGCGCGCCAGTCGCCCTGCGGGAAGCTGACGTCGGCGGTCAGCGCACCGGTGAGGCTCCCCTCGTCGAACGGCACCCGCGCGATGATGCCCACGTTCAGCTCGCGGCAGACCGGAAAGAGCTCGTCCTCGGGGTTCTGGTCGAAGATGTTGTAGACCACCTGCACGCAGTCCACCAGTCCGGTTCGGAGCGCCTTGACGACGTTGGCCGGCTCCCACCGGTTGATGGAGATCCCGAACGCCTTGATCAGCCCCTCGCGCTTCAGGTCGCTCACCGCGCGCTGCCAGCGCTCGTCATCGGCCCACCCGTCGCTCCACACGTGCAGCTGCTGCAGGTCGACCGAGTCGAGGCCCAGGTTCTCGAGGCTCTTCTCGGTCATCTCGCGGATGTGCCCGGGCGGAAACACGTCGTCGAGCTTGTACGCCGGCAGGGCCGGCCAGCGGCCGTTCTTCGGCGGCACCTTCGTGGCGACGTAGATGCGCTCTCCGCGCCGGTCCTTCAGCAGCTGGCGCAGCAGGCGCTCGCTGTGGCCCGACCCGTAGGCCCACGCGGTGTCGAAGAAGTTGCAGCCGAGCGCCAGCGCGCGTTCCATCGCCCGCAGCGACTCGGCATCGTCCGAGCCGCTCCAGCCGGCCATGCCCCACGTGCCGTAGCCGATCTCGGCGACCTTCCAGTTGGTGCGGGGAAAGGGGCGGTAAATCACGGTTTGACCTCTGGAGAGTAGTGGTTAGTGGCTAGTGGTCAGTGGCAAGTGGCTAGTGGTCAGTGGCTAGTGGCTAGTGGTCAGTGGCTAGTGGTTAGTGGCTAGCGGTCAGTGGTTAGTCTGCCACATTGTTACGCGTGACCCACAAGCCACTGATCACTGGCCACTAGCCACTACACCGGCCGTGCGGTCCATTCGTGCAGCCGCTTCCAGAGTTCGTCGAGCCCGTCGCCGTCCACGGCCGACGTCGCGAGCGGGGCGGCGCCGAATGCCTCCAGGCAGACGCCCTTCAGCTTCGCTTTCTCCGACTGCGACAGCTTGTCGATCTTGGTGGCCACCAGCAGGTAAGGCAGCCCGAGCTCGTGCAGCCAGCGCATCGCTTCCACGTCGCTCGCCATGCCCGGGTGGCGCGCGTCGATCGCCAGCACCACGGCGCAGAGCGTCGAGCGCGGTGGCGGCGCGGGCGCCCGGCCGGGCTCACCATCACCTCGCCTGCCCGTTCGCGTTTCGAAGTACAGGGCGCTCAGCGCGCTGAATTCCTGCCGCGCCTTGTCGCCGCCGGCCGTGTGGCCGTAGCCGGGCAGGTCCATCAGGTAGAACGCGCCCGCGCCCGCGGGCGTCACGCGGTACACGTTCACCTGCCGGGTCTTTCCCGGGCTGGCGCTCGTCCGCGCGATCGACTTCCGCACCAGGGCGTTGATCAGGGAGGACTTGCCGACGTTCGAGCGCCCGACCAGCGCCACCTCCGGCCTGGCGTCGATCGGGAAGTCGCGCGGCCCGACGGCGGAGATGACGAAGTCAGCGGAAGTGAGTCGGCGTGACATGCGGAACAGCGTGACGTCCCGAATCCTGAATCCCGACTCCTGAATCCTGCAAGAGTCAGTGCGTCCGCGCGTCGTCCGCGTCTTCGACGACCGGCGCGGCGGCCCGGGCCTCGGGCGGGATCGGCGGCGGCAGCGGCTCGGCCATCGCGATCTTCAGCACCTCGTCCATCGTCTCGACCATGTACACCTTGAGGACGTCGAGCACGGCCTTGGGGATGTCGGCCAGGTCCTTCTCGTTCTCCTTGGGCAGGACGATGGTCCTGACCCCCGCGCGGTGTGCGGCCAGCACCTTCTCCTTCACGCCGCCGATCGGCAGCACCTTGCCGCGCAGCGTGATCTCGCCCGTCATCGCCACGTCCCTGCGGGTGGGGACCCGGGTCAGCGCCGACACCAGCGCGGTCGCCATGGTGATGCCGGCCGACGGCCCGTCCTTCGGGATGGCGCCTTCGGGCACGTGGATGTGCAGGTCGTGGCGCCGGTTGAAGTCGCGCGGGATGCCGAACTCCTCGGCCTTCGACCGCACGTAGGTCATGGCCGCCTGCGCCGATTCCTGCATCACGTCGCCCAGCTTGCCGGTGAGCGTCAGGTGGCCCTTGCCAGGCATCAGCGTCGCCTCGGTCACGAGGATCTCGCCGCCGACCTCGGTCCACGCCAGGCCGGTCGCGATGCCGACCTCGTTCTTCTCCTCGGCCATCGTCGGGCGGAAGCGCGGCACCCCGAGGTGCTGCGTCACGCGCTCGGGGGTGATCTCCTCGGTGAAGTCCCTGTCGACCACCACGCGGCGCGCGACCTTGCGGCAGATCGACTGGATCTCGCGCTCGAGGTTGCGGACGCCCGCCTCGCGGGTGTACCGCTGGATGATCGTGGACAGCGCGTCGTCGGTGAAGGTGATGTTGTCCTTCGTGAGGCCGGTGCCTTCCACCGACTTCCGCACCAGGAACCGCTTGGCGATTTCCGTCTTCTCCTGCTCGGTGTAGCCCGGCAGCTGGAGCACTTCCATGCGGTCGCGCAGCGCCTGCGGCACGGTGTGCAGGACGTTGGCCGTGCAGATGAACATCACGTGCGACAGGTCGTACTCCACGTCGAGGTAGTGGTCCAGGAACATGTGGTTCTGTTCCGGGTCGAGCACCTCGAGCAGCGCCGCCGACGGGTCGCCGCGGAAGTCCATCGACATCTTGTCCACTTCGTCGAGCAGGAACACCGGGTTCTGGGTGCCGGCCTTCTTCATCATCTGGATGATCTGGCCGGGGAACGCGCCGATGTACGTGCGCCGGTGGCCGCGGATCTCCGCCTCGTCGCGGACGCCGCCGAGCGAGAGCCGCACGAACTTGCGGTTCATCGCGCGGGCGATCGACTTGGCCAGCGAGGTCTTGCCGACGCCGGGGGGGCCGGAGAAGGTGAGGATGGTCGCCTTCGGCTTCTTCACCAGCGCGCGCACGGCGAGGAACTCGAGGATGCGCTCCTTGATCTTCTCGAGGCCGTAGTGGTCCTCGTGCAGGATCTCCTCGGCCCGCTTGAGGTCGCGGCTCTCCTTCGACTTCTTGTGCCACGGCACGGCGATCAGCCAGTCGAGGTAGTTGCGGGACACCGTCGCCTCGGCCGACATCGGGGGCATGGCCTCGAGCCGCTTCAGCTCCTGGATGGCCTTCTCCTCGACGTCCTTCGGCATCTTCGCCTGTTCGATCTTCTTCTTCAGCTCGTCGACCTCGTTCCCCTTCTCGTCCTTGCGGCCCAGTTCCTTCTGGATCGCCTTCATCTTCTCGTTGAGGTAGTACTCCTTCTGCGCCTTCTCCATCTGCTTCTTGACGCGAGACTGGATGCGGCGATCCACCTGGAGCTTGTCCACCTCGGATTCGAGGATGCCGGCGATGCGGTTCAGGCGCTCGAGCGGCGAGATGATCTCGAGGAGATTCTGCTTCTCGTCCACCGAGACGACCAGGTGCGACGCGATCGTGTCGGCCAGCTTGCCGGGGTCGTCCACGCGCACGGCGGCGATCATCGCGTCGTAGTGGAGGTTGTTCGACAGCTTCACGTACTGCTCGAACAGCGACACCACGCGGCTCATGGCGCTCTCGACGTCGCCGGCCGCGTCCTTGAGCCGCGCCACCACCTTCACGACGACCCGGTAGAAGCCCTTGTCTTCCTTCCACTCGACCGCGCGGGCGCGGTCGACGCCCTCCACCAGCACCTTCACGTTGCCGTCGGGCAGCTTCAGGCTCTGGACGATGTTGGCGACGCAGCCCATCGTGAAGATGTCCTGCGGGTTCGGGTCGTCGATGGACGCGTCGTGCTGGGCGGCGAGGAAGATCCGCTTGTCCTTGCCCAGCGCGTGCTCGAGCGCGCGCGTGGACGCGGGACGCCCGATGACGAAGGGCATCATCATGTGCGGAAAGACGACGACGTCGCGCAGCGGAACGATCGGGAGGGTTTCGTAGACTTCCATGTATGCGATCTTGTCAGGATTCGGGAGTCAGGATTCGGGATTCGGTCGTGCCACGCCTCCCAGGTACTCAGACGCCGGAAGCGGGGGGCTGGATCCAGCGTGCTGACTGACTCCCGACTCCCGACTCCTGAATCCTGCGTCCTATCCAGCTTTCTCAATCAGGGTTATCGGCTGTTCCTTCGATTCCACGACCTCGCGCGTGATGACGCACTCCCGGATCTTCTTCTGGTTCGGGAGGTTGTACATCAGCTCGAGCATGAGGTCCTCGATGATCATCCGCAGGCCGCGCGCGCCGATCTTGCGCTTCAGCGCGGCCTCGGCGATCGCCTCGAGGGCGTCGTCCGTGAACCGGAGCTTGACGTTCTCGTACTCGAAGAGCTTCTGGTACTGGCGGGTGATCGCGTTCCGCGGCTGGGTGAGGATCTGGATCAGCGCCGGCTTGTCGAGCTCGTGCAGCGTGCCGACGACCGGGAGGCGGCCGACGAACTCGGGAATCAGGCCGTACTTGATCAGGTCCTCGGGCTCGAGGTGCTCGAGCGTGCCGCCGATGTCGCGGGTGTCGAGCGTCTTGACGTCGGCCTTGAAGCCGAGCGCCTTGTTGCCGCGCCGCCGCAGGATGATCTTGTCGAGGCCCACGAAGGCGCCGCCGCAGATGAACAGGATGTTCGTCGTGTCGATCTGGAAGAACTCCTGGTGCGGGTGCTTGCGGCCGCCCTGCGGCGGCACGTTGGCCACGGTCCCCTCGAGGATCTTGAGCAGCGCCTGCTGGACGCCCTCGCCCGACACGTCGCGGGTGATCGACGGGTTCTCGTCCTTCCGGCAGATCTTGTCCACCTCGTCGATGTAGATGATCCCCTGCTGGCACTTCTCGATGTCGCCGTTGGCGGCCTGCAGCAGCTTGAGAATGATGTTCTCGACGTCCTCGCCGACGTAGCCGGCCTCGGTCAGCGTCGTCGCGTCCACGATGGTGAACGGCACCGAGAGGAGCTTGGCGAGCGTCTGCGCGAGCAGCGTCTTGCCGGTGCCCGTCGGGCCGATCAGCATGATGTTCGACTTGGTCAGCTCGACGTCGTGCCGGTTCTTCGCCTGCTTCTGGATCTCGATCCGCTTGTAGTGGTTGTAGACGGCGACCGCCAGCTTCTTCTTCGTCCGCTCCTGGCCGATGACGTACTCGTCGAGGAACTTCTTGATCTCCTGCGGGATCGGGAGCTGCGACCGCTGGGCGCGGTTGTCGAAGCGGTTGTCGTCCGCGATGATGTCGTTGCACACCTCGACGCACTCGTCGCAGATGAACACCGTCGGGCCGGCAATCAGCTTGCGGACGTCGTTCTGGTCCTTGTTGCAGAACGAGCAGCGCAGGACCTCGGAGTCGCCGTTCTTCTTCACCATGATGGAGGATGACCCGACGGGACACCCGGACACGCCCTCAACGACCGGTAGGACAGGCTTCCAGCCTGTCTTCCGGCCCTACGCGCGCTTCCGGATCACCTCGTCAATGATACCGTATTCCTTCCCCTGCTCCGCCGACATGATGTAATCGCGCTCGGTGTCGTCCTGGATGCGCTTTACGACCTGCCCCGTGTGGGTCACGAGGATGTCGTTCAGCCGCTCCCGCATCCGCAGGATCTCCCTCGCCGCGATGTCGATGTCGGTCGCCTGGCCCGCCAGGCCCTGCATCAGCGGCTGGTGGATGACGATGCGCGAGTTGGGCAGCGAGAACCGCTTCCCCTTCGCGCCCCCCGCCAGCAGCACCGCGGCCATCGACGCCGCCTGCCCCAGGCAGTAGGTCTGCACGTCGGGCCGGATGAACTGCATCGTGTCGTAGATCGCCAGCCCGGCGGTGATCGACCCGCCCGGGCTGTTGATGTAGAGCAGGATGTCCTTCTCCGGGTCCTCCGACTCCAGGAACAGCATCTGCGCGATCACCAGGTTCGCCACCGCGTCGTCGATCGGCGTGCCGATGAAGATGATGCTGTCCTTCAGCAGGCGCGAGAAGATGTCGTAGGCGCGTTCCCCGCGGCTGGTCTGCTCGACCACCATCGGCACGAGCTGCATCCTGGGGACGCTCACTTCTGTTGGCATAGGCTCCGATCAGTTCGGACTGCTCTGGAGTGGGCGACGGCTGGCGGCAGGTTAGTCTTCCGCGATTGTAACACGCGAGAGGAGGTACTCCACGGCCCGTTCCCGCCGCAGCCCGGTGCGCAGCCGCTCCAGTTCCCCGTCCTTCTCCAGCTGGGCGCGCACGGCCGGGGCGGTGCGTCCCGACCGCTCGGCGAACGTCCCCACCTCGCGCTCCAACTCCTCGTCGCTCACCGCGAGCTGTTCGCGCCGCGCCACCTCGTCGAGCACGATCATCGCCTTCACGGCCTCGTCGGCCGCCGGGCGCTGCTCCTGCCGGAACGCCTCCCAGTCGATGCCCGCCTGCCGCGGGTCGATCCGCTCCTCGATCAGGTGGCGGATGAGATCCTGCGTGCGCCGGTCGATGTCGCGCTCGATCAGCACCTCGGGGACCTCGAAGGCGACCTTGGCGGCCAGCGCCTTCAGCAGGTCGCTGCGGAGCTGGCGGTCCGCCTCGCGCTGCGCCTCCTTGCCCAGGCCTTCCTTCACCTGCTCGCGCAGCTTCTCGAGCGTGTCCGCGTCGCTCACCTCCCTGGCCAGGTCGTCGTCGAGCGGCGGCACGACGCGGCGGCGGACGGCGCGCAGCTTCACCGAGGTACTCGACGTCCTTCGACTGCAGTTCGGCGATGGCGTAGTCGGCAGGGTAGTGGACCGTGAAGGTCTTCTCGTCGCCCGCCCGCATGCCCGTCAACTGCTCGTCGAAGCCGGGCGGGTTGACCGCCGCCCCGACCTCCAAGGACACGTTCTCGTGCTTCTCCTCGGCCCCCCCCGTCCCGTCGGCCTCGAGGGCGCGCCGCCTGAGGTCCACCGCCGCCGTGTCGCCCGTCTCGAGGCCGCGGTCGTCCACCGGCTCGTAGCGGGCCGCCCGCTGCCGCAGCCGTTCCAGCGCCGCGTCGATCGCCTCGTCGTCGACCGCCGCCGGGTGGCGCCGCACGTGGATCGCGGCGTAGTCGCCGGGGTCGACGGGGGGCACCGTTTCGAACGACGCCGTGAACCTGAGCGGCTGCCCTTCCTTCACGTCCACGTCGTGCACGTCCGGCGTGGCAATCGGCTCGACGCCGCGCTCGCGCAGCGCCTCGTCCACGGCCTTCGGCACCAGTTCGTGCGCCACCTCGTGCAGGATCTCGCCGCGGAAGCGCTGCTTCACCACGCCCGGGGGCACTTTGCCCGGCCGGAATCCCGGGACCCGCACCGTCCGGCCGAGGTGCCGGGTGACGCGGTCGATCTCGCTATCCACCTGATCACTCGGGATTTCGATGACCAGGGTCTTCTTCGTGTCCGAGACGTCGACAAATTCGCTCTTCATTGAGGTTATCGGCAGCAGGGAGGCGTGCACTAGGACAAAAAGAGAGGTGACAGCCCGCCTCCGCCCTTCGGGCTTCGGCGCGGCAGCCTTCGCGTCCGATCACCAGCGAAGGCTGGCAGGAATGCGAAAGGGGGGACTCGAACCCCCATAGCCTTGCGGCTACCGGATCCTAAGTCCGGCGCGTCTGCCAGTTCCGCCACTTTCGCAAGCGGGCCTTCGACCCCGGCCGGCAGCGCTGCCCCCCGCAAGACGACACCGCTCAGCCGAGGCCCTTAGCGGCTACGTTAGCATGCGCGGGCCCGGCGCTCAAGGATCAGGGCCCATCCGGCCGGCGGCCTGCGACCTGCGGCGTCGCCGGCCGGCGGCTTGCGACCTGCGGCTTGCGGCGTCCCCGGCCCGCGCCGGCGCGGTCGTTCCCTCGCTCGCCGCCGCGCCGCCCGCTCCCGCGCAGCCGGCGAACCTGCGCTTCCACGGTGGAGCTGGGCCGCAATGGCTGAGCCGAGCGTCTCTTCGACGCAGGGCGACGAGGCGATCACCATGAGCAGACGGCATCCCTGGTCGGTCATACTGGTCGCGGCCGCGGCGTCGGTTGCCGCCCTGCTGGCCGGGCAGCGGACGTCAGGGGAGGCGCCTTCATAACGAGACGCCCGAGTCGATTCCTCCAATGGGCGCCCGGCCGCCGCCCGGCAGGAGCTCGTCACGCTGCGGGTCAAGTAGGGTGCTCGGTGGCGGGCTGCGCGCCACCGGGACCTTCGTCCCATTGGCTGTTGAGGTTGACTTGGCTAGTATCCTTGTTGATCGACTTGGATGCCTTCTCCTACATCGCATGCCATGAAGGAATCTGCCCTGCTTCTCGTTGTCCTGGCGGGTCTCGGGTTCGCGTTCGCGGCCGGGTCGTGGATTGGCGGGCGGCGCTCCTCAACGGTGACGGGCACGTCCGCCCAGCAGAAGGCGGTGATCTACACCTGTCCCATGCACCCCGCCTACCGGTCGGATCGTCCCGGCGATTGCCCGATGTGCGGCATGCGCCTGGTGCCCGTGTCTGCCGATGCCGCCGGGAAGGCCGAGCCGGCCGCCCAGCTCAGCCTGCAGGTGGCGGTGGGCTCCCTGAGGACCCTGGGGATGAGCGGCCTTCAGATCTCGGAGATCCAGCAGACGCGCGTCGCGCCTCAGGAAGTGAGGATCTACTCCCCCATCAATGGCTTCGTGATTTCGCGCAGCATCCTGCCCGAGCAGGGGTTCGACAAGGGGACGGAGATGTACTTCATCTCGGACCTCTCGCACGTCTGGGTGATGGCGGAGATCTTCGAGAAGGACCGGGAATTCCTCACGCCCGGCGCGACGGCCACGGTGACCTACCAGGGCCGGGAGTTCCAGGCGCGGATGAGCGACGTGCTCCCGCAGTTCGATCCGCAGACGCGCGTGTTCAAGACGCGGTTCGAGCTCGACAACCCCGGCAACGTGCTCCGCCCCGACCTGTTCGTGGACCTGGTGCTGCACCTGGACAGGCCGGAGGCCATCACCGTCCCGGCCGACGCCGTGATCGACTCGGGCGTGCGGAAGACGCTGTTCGTGGACCGCGGCGATGGCTACTTCGAGCCGCGAGCCATCGAAACGGGCTGGCGCATGGGCGACCAGGTCGAAATCACGAAGGGCGTGATGGCGGGCGAACGCGTCGTCGTGTCCGGGACGTTCCGCCTCGATTCCGAGACGCGCCTGAAGGCCGCGGCCGCAGGGCCGGTTTCCGCGTCCGTCGCCGACGTCGTGTGCGGCATGAGCCTCGATCCCAAGAAGGCGGCCGCCGCGGGCAAGACCGTGACGCACGACGGCCAGACGTATTACTTCTGATCGCTCGAGTGCGAGCAGAAGTTCGAGAAGAACCCGAGGCAGTACGCCAGGTAGTCGAGAGTCAAGAGTCGAGAGTCAAGGGTCCTCAGTCGAAAGTCGAGAGTCGTAAGCCGATGGCGGCGCCGCAAGCCGGATAGAGGTCGCACGTCGGGGCCGAACCATGATCAACCGCGTCATCGACTTCTCCGTCGAGCACAAGTTCCTGGTCCTGCTGCTGATTGCCATCGCGGCCGTCGCGGGCGCGGTGGCGGTGCGGACCGTTCCCCTCGACGCCATCCCCGATCTCAGCGACACGCAGGTCATCATCTACTCGCGATGGGACCGCAGCCCCGACGTCGTCGAGGACCAGGTGACGTATCCGATCGTCACCGCCATGCTGGGCGCGCCGCACGTGCGGGCGGTGCGCGGGTTCTCCGACTTCGGCTACTCGTTCGTCTACGTGATCTTCGACGAAGGCACCGACATCTACTGGGCGCGCACCCGCACCCTCGAGTACCTGTCGGGGGTGCTCGGCAAGCTCCCGCAGGACGCGAAGACGGAACTGGGCCCCGACGCGACGGGCCTCGGCTGGGTGTTCCAGTACGTGCTCGTCGATCGCTCGGGCCAGCGCTCGCTGGCCGACCTCCGCTCGTACCAGGACTGGTACCTGAAGTACTACCTGAAGTCCGTCCCGGGCGTGTCCGAAGTGGCGTCGCTCGGCGGCTTCGGCCGGCAGTACCAGGTCAACGTCGACCCGAACCGCCTGCGGAACTACGGCCTGTCGATCCAGACGGTCGTCGCGGCGGTGAAAGGCGGCAACGCGGAGACGGGCGGGCGCCTGATCGAATTCGGCGGCACCGAGTACATGGTGCGCGGCCGCGGCTACGCCAAGTCGATCGCCGACTTCGAGAGCATCGTCGTCTCCGCGAGCGAGAGCGGCACGCCCATCCGGATCCGCGACATCGGCCAGGTGGTGCTGGGGCCGGATCTGCGCCGCGGCGTCTCGGATCTGGACGGCACGGGCGAAGCCGTGTCGGGCATCATCGTGATGCGCGAGGGCCAGAACGCGCTCGACGTGATCGACCGCGTCAAGGCCAAGATCAAGCAGATCGAGCCCGGCCTGCCGCCCGGCGTGCAGATTGTCCCGATCTACGACCGCTCGGAACTCATCAAGAGCGCCGTGGGCAACGTCACCGAGACGCTCTTCGAGGTCATCGCCACCGTCGTCTTCATCATCCTCCTGTTCCTGCTCCACATCCCGAGCGCGATCATCCCGATCATCACGATCCCGGTGGCCGTGCTCATCGCGTTCATCCCGTTCCGCGCCATGGGCATCACCGCCAACATCATGTCGCTGGGCGGCATCGCCATCGCGATGGGCGAGCTGGTGGACGCGGCGATCGTCGTGGTGGAGCAGACGCACAAGAAGCTCGAGGAGCGCGCGAGGACCGGTTCCACGGCCGACTACCACGAAGTCGTCATCGAGGCCGTCAAGGAGGTGGCGCCCGCCAGCTTCTACGCGCTGCTCGTGATCGCGGTGTCCTTCCTGCCCGTGCTGACCCTGGAGGCGCAGGAAGGGCGGATGTTCAAGCCGCTCGCCTACACGAAGACGCTGGCGATGATCGTCGCCGCCTTCCTGGCCATCACGCTCGACCCGGCGCTGCGGCTGCTGTTCACGCGCGTCCGCCGCTACACCTTCAACCCGGCGTGGCTGCGCGCCGTCGCCAACACGGTGGTCGTCGGACGGATTCGGTCCGAAGAGGAGCACCCGATCAGCCGCATCCTGATGCGCCTGTACGAGCCGGTCGTGCGCTGGTCGCTGCGCTGGAAGTGGTGGGTGATCGGCGGCGCGGTGGCGATGATCGTCGTCACCATCCCCGTCTTCAACCGCCTCGGCTCGGAGTTCATGCCGCCGCTCGACGAGGGCGCGCTGTTCTACATGCCGACCACGATGCCCGGGATCTCGATCACCGAGGCGCAGAAGCTGCTGCAGGTGAGCAACCGGATCATCAAGCAGTTCCCCGAGGTGGACCGCGTGCTCGGCAAGGCCGGCCGCGCCGACACCAGCACCGACCCGGCGCCGCTCTCGATGCTCGAGACGATCATCACGCTCAAGCCGACCGACCAGTGGCGCAAGGCGGACACTTGGTACTCCTCCTGGGCGCCCGGCTGGCTGAGTCTCGGTCTTCCGCCACGTCACGCCCGACCGGATCTCGCAGGAGGAGCTGGTCAACCAGCTGAACACCGCGCTCGAACTGCCCGGCGTCTCCAACGCCTGGACGATGCCGATCAAGGCGCGGATCGACATGCTGACCACGGGCATCCGGACGCCGCTCGGCCTGAAGATCTCCGGCGCCGATCTGAAGGAGATCGAGCGGCTGGGCACGCAGATCGAAGCGATCCTGCCGTCGGTCCGCGGCACGCGCAACGTCTTCGCCGAGCGCACCGGCGGCGGGTTCTTCCTCGACATCGAGTGGAACCGCGACGAGCTGGCGCGCTACGGCCTCAGCATCGAGGAGGCGCAGGCCGTCGTCCAGAACGCGATCGGCGGCGAGAACGTCACGACCACCATCGAGGGGCGCGAGCGCTACCCGGTGAACGTCCGCTACATGCGCGACTTCCGGTCCGACCTCGACTCGATCTCGCGCGTGCTGGTGCCCGCCTCGGGCGGCCAGCGCCAGATCCCGCTCGGCCAGCTCGCCGCGATCAAGATCGCGACCGGCCCCGGTATGGTGCGCGACGAGGACGGCCTGCTCACCGGCTACGTCTTCGTGGACGTCGCCGACCGCGACCTGAACAGCTACGTGGACGAGGCCGACGCGCTGCTCCGCGCGAAGGTGAAGCTGCCCGCCGGCTACGCGGCCCTCTGGAGCGGCCAGTACGAGGCGATGGCGCGCGTGCGCCAGCGCCTGATGTACATCGTCCCGCTCACGCTGTTCCTCGTGCTGGTCCTGCTATACCTGAACACCAAGTCGGCGGTGAAGACCGCGATCGTCGCGCTCGCCGTCCCCTTCTCGGCGATCGGCGCAATCTGGTACCTGTACCTGCTCGGCTACAACATGAGCATCGCGGTGTGGGTGGGGCTGATCGCCCTGCTCGGCGTGGACGCCGAAACCGGCGTGTTCATGCTGCTGTACCTGGACCTCTCCTACGAGGACGCGAAGAAGAAGGGGCTCCTCACCTCGCTCGCCGCGCTGCAGGAGACCATCGTCCACGGCGCCGCCAAGCGGCTCCGCCCGAAGTTCATGACGGTGGCCACCACCTTCCTCGGGTTCATCCCGATCATGTGGGCCACGGGCACCGGCTCGGACGTGTGGAAGCGCATCGCCGCCCCGATGATCGGCGGCGTCTTCACGTCGTTCATGCTCGAGCTGATTGTCTATCCCGCGATCTACGAGATCTGGAAGTGGTACTTCGAGGTGAAGCCGGCGCTCGGACGGTCAGAGACGGTCTAGTCAGGAGTCGAGAGTCGAAAGTCAAGAGTTCCCAGTCGAGAGTCGAGCGTCGACAGTCGACAGTCGAGAGTCCGAGTCAAAGAGTCGAGAAACCGAGACAGAAGTCCACGATTCGGGATCGGCCGTGAGGCGCGGGCCTGTCGGCGGACGAATCGCTTCGGAGCAGGCCGTCACGTCGCTCGGAAACCGAGGAGCGGGTGCGCCTCCAGGCGGGGCCCCCAACGCGGCAGCCGCGTTGGGGTGCCTTTCCCCCGGCGATGCGCGGCCGCTCGAGCCACGGCTTTAGCGCGCGCCGGGCACTTCCCGCCGGAAACCGGTGCAGAGCGACGACGGTTTCCCGGCGTGCGGAGGCGAGTCGGAAGCCGATGGGCCCACGGCACGCGGACGACTCGGAATCGTGGACTCTCATCTAATCTTGCACGCTGCCTGCCGCCGGCCTCGCGCATCTGTGATCCGCTGCCAGCTGCCGTGATAGCATCCGGCAAGTCACTCGTCGCACGAGGAGGCCGAGCATGAGTCCAGGGCAGCAGGACGGACAGGTGGGCGGGAGCGGCAAACTGCACCCGGCGGCGTACCGGGAACTGCAGCCGGGCGAGGTCTACGAGCCGTACGTGCCCGCCGGGGCGGCGGTCCCGGAGTTCACCGTCCGGTCCGTGAGCCTCGGGATCGTCATGGTGATGGTGTTCGCCGTCGCCTCGACGTACTCGGGCCTCAAGATCGCGCAGGTGATGGAGGCGGCGATCCCCATCAGCATCCTCGCGGTCGGCGTCTCGGGGATGTTCGCGCGCAAGAACACGATCCTCGAGAACGTCATCGTCCAGAGCATCGGCGGCGCCTCGGGGCTGATCGTCGCCGGCTCGATCTTCACGCTTCCCGCGCTCTACATCATGAACGTCGCGCCAGGCGCGCTGTCCATGCTGCTGACCATCTTCGTCGTGTCGGTGCTGGGCGCGTTCCTCGGCCTGCTCTTCCTGATCCCGCTCCGGCGCTATTTCGTCGCCGAGCAGCACGGCAAGCTGCCGTTCCCCGAGGCGACGGCCATCAACGAGGTCTACGTCACCGGCGAGAAGGGCGGCGAGCAGGCGAAGACGCTCGTCGTCGCGGCGCTGGTGGGCGGGATCTACGACTTCCTGGCCGTCACGGTCCGCGCCTGGAACGAGATCGTGAACTTCCAGTTCATCCCGGTGGTGAAGAAGCTCGCCACCGACTTCCGCGCCACGGTCAGCGTCAACGCGATCAGCATGATCGTGGGCCTCGGCTACATCACCGGGCTGCGCTTCTCGGCCATCATCTGCGCCGGCGGCTTCTTCTCGACGCTGATCGTGGTGCCGCTCGTCTTCCACTTCGGGCAGCACATCCCGGCGTTCGCCATCCCGCCCGCGCCGCTGCCCGGGTTCCCGGACTTCATCCCCGAGATGAGCGCCAACCAGGTCTTCCGGCTCTACGCGCAGCGCGTCGGCGTCGGCGCGATGGCCGGGGCCGGGATCATCGGGATTCTCAAGGCGCTGCCGACCATCGTCCGGGCGTTCTCCCTCGGCTTCAAGCAGATCTTCTCTCGGCACGGCCACTCGGAGCAGGTGCCGCGCACGGACCGCGACCTCAAGATGAGCACGGTGCTCGGCGGCATCGTGCTGTGCGCCGTCGCCATCGGGATCTTCTTCTACGTGCTGCTCAGCCAGGGCGACGCGGCGGTGGCCGGCAAGGCGCCGCAGATTGCGCTGACCGGCCTGGGGATCGCGTTCGCCTTCGCGTTCCTCTTCACCACGGTGGCCGCGCTCGCCACGGCGATGACCGGCAACAACCCGATCTCGGGGATGACGCTGGTGACGCTCATCATCGGGTCGAGCGCGCTGGTAGCGGTCGGCCTGCAGGGCGAGTTCGGGAAGTACGCCGCCATCGTGATGGGCGCCGTCGTCTGCACGTCGCTCTCGATGGCGGGCGGCTTCGTCACCGACCTGAAGGTGGGCTACTGGCTCGGCTCGACGCCGCGCCACCAGGAGTTGTCGAAAGTGATCGGCACCCTGTTCGCGGCCGTCGGCGTGGCGCTGACGGTGCTGCTCATCCACCAGGCGTACGGGCACACCGACCCGGCCACCGGGCAGTTCGTCTCCGGCTTCCTGGATCCGCGCGTGCCGGCGCCGCAGGCCAACCTGTTCGCGACGATCCTGTCGGGCATCTTCGACAACGCGCCTGTCACCTGGCTGCTCTACTGCGTGGGGCTGGTGCTGTCGCTGCTGCTGCTCATGATGGGCATCCCGCCGCTGGCGTTCGCCATCGGGATGTACCTGCCGCTGCAGATCAACACGCCGCTGTTCATCGGCGGCCTCATCGCCCACTTCGTCGGCAAGTCGAGCAAGGAGCCGAAGGTGTCCGAGGCGCGCAGCAGCCGCGGCACGCTGATCGCCAGCGGGTTCATCGCCGGCGGGGCGCTGGCAGGCGTGCTGGGTGCGGTGCTGAACCTGATCAAGACGGGCATTGCCGACCCGGCCTCGAAGGGCGACTTCAAGTCGATCGCGCAGCTGATCGACGTGCCGTCCGTCATGGGCTTCGACCCCGGCATCGACGCGGCCCAGATCATCTCGCTGGTGTGCTTCGTGGGGCTGTGTTTCTACCTGTACTACGACGCGCGCAGGGCGAAGGGCTAGGACTTGTCGTGAGTTCGTCAGTTCTCGCGCTTTCCCCGGCCGAGCCACGCCGTTCCCAGCATGAACCCGCCGAAGAGGATTAGCACCAGGCCCCACCACAGGTTCACGTTGATCCCGAGCGACACCTGATAGATGGCCGGGTCGCTGACCAGGCCGTAGGCCATCAGCAGGGCGCCGAGCATGCCGAACAGCAGGCCGATGGGGATGCGGAGATCGAGGGACATAGTGGCTAGTGGCTAGTGGCTAGTGGCTAGTGGCTGGTGGCTAGTGGCTTGAAGATCACAGTTGTCACGCGCTCTACCAGAAGTACAGATTCAGCCCCAGCGTGAGCGCCAGCACGATGGCGCCGAGCACCAGCGGGCGGCGGAACCAGGGCAGCCCGGCGTTCGACGGCTTCGGCGTGAGCGAGTAGACCAGCCCCACCAGGTCCTTCTCGTCGCGCGGCTTGGTCACCAGGGTGATCAGGATCGTCAGCAGGAAGCAGCCCGTCCACGCGACGATTGCGCCCCAGAAGTTCTGGGCCATGTCGCTCGGGTAGGTGTGCAGCAGGCCCGCCCGCTGCCCCCCCGCCACGCCCGTCAGCGCGTAGTGCACCGCGGCCGCGCCCGTGCCGCCCATCAGCCCCCAGAACGCGCCGTTCGCCGTCGTCCGTTTCCAGAACATGCCGAGCAGGAACGTCGCGAACAGCGGCGCGTTGATGAACGAGAACACCAGCTGCAGCAGGTCCATGATGTTGTTGAACATCATCGCGACGTACGCGGTGGCGATGCTCGCGGCGGTGCCGAAGATGGTCGCCATCCGCGCCATCCACAGGTAGTGCGCGTCGTCGGCGCCCGGCTTGATGTAGGTCTGGTAGATGTCGTACGTCCACACGGTGTTGAACGCGGTGACGTTGCCCGCCATGCCCGACATGAAGCTGGCGAGCAGCGCGGCGAGCCCGAGGCCCATCAGGCCGGAGGGGTAGAGCTTCTGCAGCAGCACGGGCAGGGCGCGGTTGTAGTCCACCTTGCCGGCGGCGTCGGCCAGGCCCGCGTCGCCCACGAGCGCGAGGATCACCATGCCGGGCAGGATGACGAGGAACGGAAACAGCATCTTCGGCAACGCGGCCACCAGCGGCGTCCGCTGCGCGGCGTTCATCGACTTGGCCGCCATGGCGCGCTGGATCACCAGGAAGTCGGTGCACCAGTAGCCGAACGAGAGGACGAACGCGAGGCCCATGACCATGCCGAACCACTCGACGCCCATCGGGTTCGCGCCGGCCGACCCGAGGTGCTGCCACGAGTGCGTGAGCACGCCCGCCTCGAAGCCGCGGCCGACGGCCACGGCGTCCAGCTTCGCCTGCAGGCCGGGCCACCAGCCGACCGCCTCGAGGCCGAGCAGCGACAGCGGCAGGAAGCCGAACACGATCAGGAAGAACTGCAGCACCTCGTTGTAGATCGAGCTGGTCAGGCCGCCCAGGAACGTGTAGCCGAGCACCACGAGCGCCGCGACGAGGATGCTGAGGTTGATGTCCCAGCCGAGGAACTCCTGGAAGAGGAGGCCCATCGCGTACATGCTGATGCCCGACGAGAAGATCGTCATCACCGCGAACGAGATGGCGTTGAACCCGCGCGTCTTCTCGTCGAAGCGGAGCCGGAGGTACTCGGGCACCGAGCGGGCGCGGCTGCCGTAATAGAACGGCATCATGAAGACGCCGACGAACACCATCGCCGGGATCGCGCCGACCCAGTAGAAGTGGCTGGTCAGGATGCCGTACTTCGCGCCGCTGGCCGCCATCCCGATGACTTCCTGCGCGCCGAGGTTCGCCGAGAGGAACGCGAGACCGGTGATCCAGGTGGCCAGGCTGCGGCCCGAGAGCAGGAAGTCGAGGCTGGTGCGCATGTAGCGCTTCAGCGCCACGCCGATGCCGAGGACGAACAGGAAGTACAGGCCGATCACCGCGTAATCGATCGCGTGCAGTTGCATCCAGCGTCTCCGGGGGGGTGGCCGAGCGTTTGTGCCATGGACAGGGCATTCTTGCATTACGCCCTGCGCGCGGCAATACTGAAACGGGTTCGCCGCGTGCGCCTTGCGACTGGCGGCCGCGTCACGGGTGACAGCGCCGCAGGCCGCAAGTCGGAGGCCGCAAGCCGCAGGTCGCAAGTCGCAGGCCGGTTAGCCGTGGAGGCCGAATCTATGTCACCGCGTGAATCGCTGCTCGATCGTTTCTGCCGCTACGTCCGCGTGGACACCCAGTCCAGCGCCACGTCGCCGTCCTACCCCTCGACCGAGAAGCAGAAAGACCTGCTGCGCGTGCTGGTGGACGACTTGAAGGCCGCCGGCCTGGCAGACGCCGAGATGGACGAGCACGGCTACGTGATGGCCACGCTGCCCTCGAACATCCCGCCCGGCCACCCCGCGTTCGGCAAGGTGCCGGCGATCGGCCTGCTCGGCCACGTGGACACGTATTTCGAGGTCTCGGGCACGAACGTGAACCCGCAGGTCCACCGGAACTACGACGGCGGCGACATCGTGCTGCCTGGCGATCCGTCCGTCGTGATCCGTGCCGCGGACGAGCCGGCCCTGGCCGCGTGCAAGGGGATGACGATCGTCACCACCGACGGGACGACGCTGCTCGGGGCCGACGACAAGGCGGGCGTGGCCGAGATCCTCGAGGCGATGTGGCGGCTGCACGACGACCCGTCGCGGCTCCACGGGCCCATCCGGGTGGCGTTCACGCCCGACGAAGAGGTGGGCCGCGGCACCGAGCGTTTCGACGTGAAGCGGTTCGGGGCGTCCTACGCCTACACCGTGGACGGGTCCGGCGTGGGCGAACTCGAGAGCGAGACGTTCTGCGCCGACAGCGCCACGGTCACCGTGAGCGGCGCCGACGTTCACCCCGGCTACGCGAAGGGCAAGATGATCAACGCCGTTCGCGTCGCGGCCGACATCGTCATGGCGCTGCCGCAGCACCGCACGCCCGAGACGACCGAGGGGCGCGCGGGCTACCTGCACCCGACCAACGTCACCGGCAACGTCTCCGAGGCGACGCTGAGCTTCATCGTGCGCGATTTCGCCGAGGACGGGCTGCACGAGATCGAGGACACGCTGCGCGCGGCGGCCGCGTGGGCCGAACGGAAGTACCCGGGCGCCAAAGCGCAGGTGGAGGTGAAGGAGTCCTACCGCAACATGAAGTACGTGCTGGACCGGCACCCGCACGTCGCCGACTACGCGGAGGAAGCGATCCGGCGCGCGGGCCTCACGCCCAGGCGGACGTCGATTCGCGGCGGCACCGACGGCGCGCGATTGTCGTTCATGGGCGTTCCGACGCCGAACCTGTTCGACGGCAGCATGAACTTCCACGGCAAGAAGGAATACGTCCCGCTCGAGTGGATGCAACTCGCGGTGGAGACGCTGCTCCATCTCGCCGACGTCTGGGTGGAGAAGAGTCGGGGCTGACGCACGGGACTCGGAGCCGGCGCAGACCTATGTCTTCATTAGCACCCTACATGGAATGGGCCAAGCGGCATCCGCGCTCGCGGGTGAGCCTGGCAGGCAGCAACCTCCTGCCGTGTGAACTGACCGACCTGCCGGGCGCGCGCGAGGCGCTCGAACTCCACGGCGACAACGACAACGGCTATCCGCCGCTCGTGGAGGCGATTGCCGCGCGCTACGGCGTGATGCCCGACATGGTGGTCACTGCGCAGGGAGCGTCTGGCGCCAACTTCCTCGCGTTCGCGGCGCTCGTCAAGGCGGGCGACGACGTGCTGGTGGAGCGGCCGGGGTACGACCCGCTGATGGGGCCGGTCGCGCTGCTCAATGCGAACGTGACCCGGTTCGACCGCCGCTTCGCGGACGGCTACCGGCTCGATCCCGACGCGGTGCGCGCCGCGATGACGCCGCGGACGCGCCTGATCGTCATCACCAACGCGCACAATCCGACTGGCGTCCTGGCGGCCGATGCCGACCTGGACGAGGTGGGTCGTCTCGCGGAACGCCACGGCGCGCTCGTTATCGTGGACGAGGTCTATCTCGATACCGCCGTCGCCGGGGACGTCCCGCCGGCGGCCGCCCGCTCGCCGGTCTTCGTCTCCACGAGCAGCCTGACGAAGAGCTACGGCCTTGCGGGCCTTCGGTGCGGGTGGGCGCTGGCGCATCCCGACGTGGCCGAATCGATCCGGCGCGCGCGCGACATCGTGGACGGCTCGGGCGCGTTTCCGGCAGAGCGGCTGTCGGTGCTCGCCTTCTCCCTTCTCGATCGCCTCGCCGCCCGCGCGCGGAGGCTGCTCGATCACAACGGCAAGATCGTGAGATCGTTCCTGGAATCTCGGCCGGACCTCGAGCACGTCCAGCCGGCGGCCGGAACCGTCGTCTTCCCGCGGATTCGCGGCGTGGAGGACTGCGGTCCCTTCGTCGAGCGCCTCGCGCGCGAGTTCGACACCGACGTCGTGCCGGGGCGCTTCTTCCAGGCGCCGGCGCACTTCAGACTTGGCTTCGGCGGCCGGCCGGAGGTGCTGTCGGAGGGGCTCGCGCAACTTGGCCGGGCGTTGTCGGCCTTCTGAGATCCCTGCACGGCGACGCGCATGGCGCCGGCAGCGTCGCCCTTCACGAGGCTCCCTACTGCTACGGCGGCGATCCTAGCGCGGGTTCGTGCCGCGGGGTGCCCGTTCCCGGACTCCCGAAACCGCAGGTAGGACCAAAGTACCAGGTTCGCCCAGGTACCGAATGGGCTACGCCCACTAGTACCCGTGGGGCCATTTCGGGCCCGGCCCCCCATGCCCACAATTGCCACTGGGCCTTCACGGGAGCCTGAGTCGAGGCGAAGGTCTGTCACGGTTCATCGCGTGCCGGCTGCGATGGGGGATGACTTATGAGATTGACGAGACGGCGTTTCATCACGACATCGGCGATGGCGACCGCGGGCCTCTGGGTCGCCGGGAACGGGAAGGTCTACGCCTTCGCGCAGAGCCCACCGCTGCGGAGGTTCATCCAGCGGCTGCCCGGTGTCGGCCCGGCCGGCATCCCGGTGGCTTCCGCGAGCAAGACGGAGTTCTACACCGCACAGTTCGCCGGGGGTGCCTCGATCCCGGTGGACTTCTATCGCATCGTCATGGGCCAATACCAGCAGTGGATGCACCCGGACCTGCCCGGGCCGACGAAGCTGTGGGGTTACGCCGACGCCACCAATGGGGCGACACCCTTCCGCTATCTCGGACCGGCCATCGTCGCGACGCGGGACAAACCGGTGCGGATCAAGTTCACGAACCTGCTCCCGCCCGTCCACCCGCTTCCGGTGGACAACACTCTCCCAGGCGCGGAGACCGGTCAGCTGCCGAATCGAGCCTCCGTCCACCTGCACGGCGGCGTCGTGCCGTGGATGAGCGACGGCGGGCCGTTCCACTGGTTCGCGCCGTCGGGCGCGCACGGGCCGTCCCTCGTGGACTGGCTGCCGGACGCCGCCGGCAAGAAGACGAGCGACTACTGGTATCCGAACCAGCAGAGCGCACGGCTCATGTGGTACCACGACCATGCCGTGGGTATCACGCGGCTGAACGCCTATGCCGGCCTCGCCGCGCCGTACGTCCTCATCGACGACGTCGAAACCGGCATGGTCGACGCCGGTGTCTTGCCGAATCTCGTCGGCATCCCGCTCGTGCTCCAGGACAAGTCCTACAAGAAGGTGGCCGACCGGCGGGGCAAGGCCGGCGACTTGTGGTACCCGAACGTCTACGAGGGGCCCAACGCCCTCGACGAACTGCCCGACTTCAACCGCGACACCTATGGCGTCACGGGTCGATGGGACCGCGGCGGCTCCCCAATTCAGCCCCTGCCGGACAACTCGTGCATTCCGGAGTTCTTCTCGGACAACATCGTTCTCAACGGAGCCGCCTATCCATTCCTCGAGGTCCCGCGGCGCCGCATGCGGTTCCGGATGCTGAACGGTTCGCAGGCCCGGATGTTCAACCTGTCGCTTTGGTATGCGACGGGCAACGGCTTCAAGGTTAACCTGAAGAAGCCCGGCCCCCCGATCGTGCAACTCGGCACGGAGGGCGGGTTCCTGCCTGCGCCGGCGGTGTTCAACAACCCGCCTCACCCGGCGCTCGGCTTCGACGCCAACGGGAACGCCGTGGGCTACAACCTGTTGCTCGGAGGCGCTGAGCGGGCGGATGTGGTCATCGACTTCTCCAAGTGCCCGAACAACAGCGTGCTGATGCTGTACAACGACGCCCCTGCGCCGTTCCCGGGGGGCGACCCGCGCAACGACTATTATGCCGGCTCCGGGGACTGGAGCCCCTGGGGCGGCGTGAACCAGAAGGGACAGAACCCGGCATACGGGCCCGATACCCGTGGGGTGCTGCAGATCCGCGTTGTCGACGACGGCACCCGGGACGCGGTGTCGTACGACGCCTGGCTGACTGCCGCCACCAACGCGCTGTACGACGCCTGGAGGCAGGGGGACAACGAGCTGGATACGAGGGGCGCCACGCTCGTCCAGAAGACCCTCAACGAGGACTTCGATCAGTACGGCCGCCTGATCCAGCGGCTCGGCACGACGGTCCCGCGCGGCCTGAACAACGAGGGCAACACGACATACTCGATGAACTACCTGGACGCCATCACGCCGGAAGAGAATATGCCGGACGAGGGCGAGACCCAGATTTGGGAGATCTACAATCAGACGGGCGACACGCACCCGATTCACTTCCACATCGCCAACGTGAAGATCATTGGTCGCGCGCCGTTCGACGAGAAAGGACCGACCTTCGCGCCGATCGGCGACCTCCGGCCACCCGACGCGAACGAGACCGGGTGGAAGGAAACCGTCCGCATGAACCCCGGCGAGGTGACGGTGGTGGCCATGCGGTTCGATCTCCCGAACATGCCGGTGAAGATCAACCACAAGTTCCCCGTGAAGGTCCCGACGAGCCCTCGGTTCAAGGGAAAGTACCGAGTACGTGTGGCACTGCCACATCCTCGAGCACGAAGAGCACGACATGATGCGGCCGCTGGTCGTCACGCCTCTGTCGAAGCCGTAGGGCGCGATGTTCCGCGGCGGCCTCGCGGGCCGATGGCTCGTCCGCGGGGCCTCGCACGGCGCATCAACTGGAGTCGGTCCGGCAGGCCGCTGGTGGGCCGGACCGGCTCGTTCTGCTCCGGGAGTTCGACATGAAGAGGCTGACATCGGTGGCCCTCGTTGTCGCCTTCGGCGCCGCGTGCTTCCTGGGGGGCGCCTGGCTGACGTGGCGCGCTCACGGGGCGGGACCGCCCGTGGCGGCGCGACGGGTGCTCTACTGGGTCGATCCGATGCACCCCTCCTACAAGTCGGACAAGCCCGGCACCGCGCCCGACTGCGGGATGAAGCTCGAACCGGTCTATGCCGACGACCCCGCCGTCGCCAGCGGGTCGTCTGTCCCGCCCGGCGCGTTGCGGGTGCCCGTGGAGCGCCAGCAGGTCCTCGGCATCCGGGTGGGCCAGGTCGCACGATCGTCGGTCACGCGGAAGATCAGGACCGTGGGCCGCGTGACGGTGGACGAGAACCGGATCTACCGGCTTATCGCTGCCGGGGAGGGCACGATCCGGGAACTCCTCCCCAATTCGGCCGGCAGCCTGGTGCGAAGGGACCAGCTGCTGCTGACGTTCTACAGCCGCGATTCGCTCGCGGCGCAACAGGCGTTCATCTATGCGTTGAACACGCTCGATCGGATCAGCGCCGACAAGGGCGAGCCGACCGAGCAGTCGGACCTCACCCGCGACCAGGTCAGGCAGGCCACCGAGAGCCTGCAGGCGTTGGGCATGAGCGACACGCAGATCGCCGCGATTGCGCGGACACGGCAGCGGGTGGCAACCATCGAACTCCGCTCTCCGGTATCGGGGTACGTTCTGGAGCGCAGCGCGTCTCCCAACCAGCGATTCGACCGCGCGACCGAGTTCTACAAGATTGCGGACCTCACCAACGTCTGGGTGCTGGCGGACCTCTTCGAGAGCGACGCGCGCTACGTCCAGCCAGGCGCCGCGGCGAAGATCTCGCTGCCTTACAGCGAGGGCGCGTCCATCTCCGGCCGGATGGGGGACGTCCTTCCCCAGTTCGACCCATCCACCCGGACGCTGAAGCTCCGACTGGACACGCCAAACCCGGGGTTCGCGCTGCGCCCGGGCATGTTCGTCGACGTGGACCTGTCAGTCAGCCTGCCGGAGTCGATCACGGTTCCCGTCGATGCCGTCGTGGACTCCGGCATCCGGAAGACCGTGTTCGTCGACCGCGGCAACGGCTACTTCGAGCCGCGCCGGATTGAAACGGGCTGGAGGGTTGATGACCGGATCGAAGTGGTGCGGGGACTCGTGCCAGGCGACCAGGTAGTCGTGGCTGGCAACTTTCTCATCGATTCCGAGAGCCGGATGCAGCTCGCGGCGACCGGTATCACGGTCCCGGAAACCGATCCGGTCTGCGGCATGTCGGTGGACAGGTCCAAGGCGACCGCCGACGGCCATGCCGTCGCGCACCAGGGCCGCACCTACTACTTCTGCTCCGATCTGTGCAAGAAGCAGTTCGAGGCGAAGCCCGCGGAGTATGCGGAGAAGGAGGCGGCGCCGCCGCCGTCATCCGGGCGGGCGACATCCGCCGCGGTTCCCGCCCCGGCGCCCGGTGCCGCCCGGGATTGGCGGAGCCCCGTGGCCGACCCGGCCGGCGTGTCCGACCCGGGACCTGCCTCGCCGCCAGTGGCGACCGGTCGCAGCGTCTTCAGAACTGACCCCGTCTGCGGCGCGGACGTGGATGTCACCGCGCCCAACGTCCTGAGGTCGACCCATGCGGGGAAGACCTACTACTTCCTGACAGACGCCTGCAAGGCGGAGTTCGACAAGGACCCTGCTCGATACGCCGCGAAGGCCGAAGTGCAACCGCCTGGCCCTGTTGCGGCGACTCCGGCGGTCGAGACAGAGGTGGACGAGGCGGCCGTGCGTTCGGCCGACACCGCGACGGCTGCTCTCCCCGCAACTCGGCTTGCGGCCACGACGGCTGACCGCCGGCCAGGGTACCACGCCCGGCCCGGGTTTCCCCGAGTCGCCCAGGCTAGTCCGCTCGGCGGCGAGAATCCCGCCATCAACGGTTCCTCCGACGTACAAGCCAGGCCCGGACCAGGTACACACGACGCCATCGACCCCGTTTGCGGGATGGCCACAGTCCAGGCGCAGGCACTGGCTGCTGGCCTCACGCTCGACTTCAACGGCAACCGGTACTACTTCTGTTCGGAGGAATGCAAACGGAGATTCGCGCAGGAGCCGCGGAAGTACTTGGGGACACGGTGACCGGATCCCCCGGCCCGCGCGACCGCCCGGTCGCATGGTCACAGTACGCTAAAGTACCGGGTCCCCTGGTACCTTCGCGCCATTGCTGGGAAGGCGGGTTTCGCTCACACTGGGAGACGGCGCAGATACCCCCCTACGTCGATGCAAGGCGGTGAGCGGCCGCGAAGGGGTCCTGGATGCAGCAGTCAGCCGGCCGACCTCGTGCGACCCGGTACGAGATGTCGACGCCTCTCTCGTACAGGTGTGTCGGGGCGGACGACTGGCGGACGGGCAGGACCGTGAACGTGAGCCGCACCGGCGTCCTCTTCACGGGCCCCTCGCCCTGCCCGGAAACCGCCGCGACACTCGAATTCGTGCTGGCGCTGCCCAGTCTCGGCCTCCGTGGCCGGTCCCAGGTGCAGTGCCAGGGGCATGTCGTTCGGCGGAGCGGCAATCCGGATGCGCCGGCCGCGGTGGCCGTGACGATCGACAGCTACCGAATCACGGGAATCGTGCCCGACCCGGCCTCCACGACGGCAGACGCGTGACCCGTCCACGGAAGCCGCGATGCAACCGACATCTGTCCCGCTCTCATCCCGTCTGCCGATCGGGTATCCTGCTAGTCGGCCTCGAGGCGCGAACCAGGCTTGCGCCCTTCGACCCCGCTCAGGGCGCCCCGAGCGACGTCGAGGGGCGCCCTGCGCCCGTGTGAGGCCTCCCGTTTGATTGCCAGACCTGGCGGCACGCCTCGACCACGCGGGCGAGGATGCGGCCTGATTTCAACTCGAGAAAGGGCACGACGATGCGATGGATGCTGACGTTGGTGATGGTCGCGCTGCCGGCACTGGCCGCCGCGCAGGAGGCCCCCGCGCTCAAAACCGAGAAGGACAAGCTGAGCTACGCGCTGGGCATGGACATGGGCGCCCAGTTCAAGTCCCGATCGGTGGAGGTCGACCCCGCGATCCTCGCGCAGGGGCTGAAAGACGCCCTCACCGGCGCCAAGACGGCGATGACCGCGGACGAGGCCAGGGCGATCATCGGCGAGTTGCAGAAGACGGTGGCGGCAAAGCTGGCGGCGGAGGCGAAGGTGGCTGCGGACAAGAACAAGGCCGAGGGTGACGCATTCCTCGCGGCGAACAAGGCCAAGGACGGCGTGGTGACGCTGCCGAGCGGCCTGCAGTACAAGGTCATGACGATGGGCACCGGCAAGAAGCCCCTCGCCACCGACCAGGTGACGGTGCACTACCGCGGCACGTTCATCGACGGCAAGGAATTCGACAGCTCGTACAAACGCGGCGCGCCGGCGACCTTCCCGGTGGGGCAGGTGATCAAGGGGTGGACCGAGGTGCTGCAGCTGATGCCGGTCGGATCGAAGTGGCAGGTGTTCATCCCCGGCAGCCTGGCCTACGCGGAGCGCGGCACCCCCGGCGGCGAGATTGGGCCCAACGCGACGCTGATCTTCGAGATCGAGCTGGTGGGGATCAAGTAGTTTCTCGTAGTGGCTAGTGGCTAGTGGCTAGTGGCTAGTGGCTGGTGGCTGGTGGCTGGTGGCTGGTGGCCGGTGAACACGCTGTCATGCGTGACGACCAGCCACGAGCCACTGACCACCAGCCACTATGCGGCCCTCACCCCGATCCCTACTTCACCGAGAACGCGTACACCGTCGTCGTGCGGTAGGTCTTGCCGGGTTCGAGGATGGTGGACGGGAAGTTCGGGTGGTTCACGGAATCGGGGAAGTGCTGCGTCTCGAGGCAGAACGCGGCATGCTTCCCGTACGGCACGCCCTTGCGGTTCTTGATCGTGCCGTCCAGGAAATTGCCGGTGTAGAACTGGACGCCCGGCTCGGTCGTCCGCACCTCCATCACGCGCCCGCTGCCTGGCTCGACCACGCGCGCCGCCAGGGTCAACGCGCCCGCGCCCTCCGCACCCCCCGCCGGGGATCCGGCCGCCTTGTTGAGGACGTAGTTGTGGTCGTAGCCGCCCGGCGGCGGCCCCGGCACCTTGTCGATGCGCGCGCCGATGGCCGTCGGCGTCGTGAAGTCGAACGCCGTGCCCTTCACCGGTGCGATCTTGCCCGTCGGGATCAGGCCGTTGTCCACCGGCGTGATGGCGTCGGCGTTGATCATCATCACGTGGTCGAGGATCGTGCCGCTGCCCTCCCCGGCGAGGTTGAAGTAGCTGTGGTTCGTCAGGTTCACCGGCGTCGCCTTGTCGGTGGTCGCCGTGTAGTCGATCCGCAGCTCGTTCGCGTGGGTGAGCGTGTACACGACCGTCACGTCGAGGTTGCCGGGTACCCTTCGTCCCCGTCCGGGCTGCGATGGGTGAACTTCACCGCCTGGCCCTCTTTCGCGGGCACGACCTCGGCCTTCCACACCACCTTGTCGAAGCCCTTGTTGCCGCCGTGGAGGTGATTGGGACCGTCGTTCGTGGCCAGCTTGTAGGTCTTGCCATTCAGCGTGAACGCGCCCTTCGCGATCCGGTTGCCGACGCGTCCGACGGTGGCGCCGAAATACGGCACGCCGGCGAGATACGGCTCGAGGCTGTCGAAGCCGAGAACGACGTCGGCGGGAGCCCCGGCCTTGCCGGGCACGACCAGCTCCGTGAGCGTGGCGCCGTACGTCATCACCTTGGCGATCATGCCGCGGTTGTTCGTCAACGTGTAGATGTCCACGGGAACGCCCTCCTTCGTCTTGCCGAACGCGCTCTTCTGCACGCCGGCCTTGGAGCCGCCGGCGGCAGCGCCCGCCTGGCCGAAAGCGGCCGTCGCAACGGCCGCGGACAGAACGCAACCCACCAAGAGGATCGATTTCATGGCGCTCCTTCGCAGGCTGCCGGCACCGGCAGGCCTCGATGAAGAATGCAGAGGTACCGACCTGCGTCTGGCATCCTGCGTCCCGACATTTCTACATTCGGCATTCTACATTCGACATTCGACATTCTACATTCTACATTCGGCATTCGACATTCGACATTCGGCACGACAACCTTTTGTTATATTGGCGAGGCCGACAGCCGCGCGTGTCCGTGCAGCACGTGGTGCGCGGGTCGCTCGCCGAGGAACCGAAACCCGCTCGACTCTCGCATCCGTGACCGATGTTGACTGTCCTGACTGACGACCCGCGTGTCGACGTTCGCCGCGCCGGGCCGCCCGACCTCGACGGGAGGGCCGTGGTGTGCTGGATGCAGCGGGCGCAGCGCGCCGAAGACAACCCGGCGCTCGATGCCGCCATCGCGGCCGCGAACGAGCTGCGCCGGCCGGTGGTGGCGTTGTTCGTGCTCGACCCTCGCTTCCCGTCCGCGAACCTGCGCCACTTCCAGTTCATGGTCGAAGGCCTCGTGGAGCTGCCCGACGCGCTGGCCGCCCGGGGCGTCGGGTTCGTGCTGCGCGTGGGCGGGCGCGACGAGGTGGCGCGCTTCTGCGAGGACGTCCGCGCGTCGCTGCTCGTCGGCGACGAGAATCCGCTGCGCGAACCGGAGCGGTGGCGGCGCGAGGTGAGCCAGCTGCTTCGCGTCCCGTTCTGGACGGTGGATGCCGACGTCGTCGTCCCGACCGTCCTCCTCGGGAAGGAACAGTGGTCCGCGGGGACGATGAGGCCCCGGGTGCTGCGTCACCTGGATCTGTGCCTGCGGCCGTCGCGGCGGACGAAGGCGGCCGTCGCCTGGCGGGCGCCCGCGGGCCTGCGGCGTGTCCCGCCCGACCTGCGGCTCCTGGACGACTTGCGGCTCGACCGCGCGGTGGCGCCCGCGCCGGGGTGGCGCGGCGGACGGCATGCGGGCCTGGGACGCCTGAAGGCGTTTGTCCGCCAAGGCCTCGACGGGTACTCCATTCGACGGAACCGGCCCGAGGCCGACGGCACGAGCCGGCTCTCCCCGTACCTGCATTTCGGGCAGATCGGCCCGCGCGAAGCGGCGCTCGCGGTTCGTGACGCCGACGCGCCGCTGGCCGATCGCCAGGCGCTCATCGAGGAGTTGGTGATTCGGCGCGAGCTGGCGGTCAACTTCGTGCGATACAACCCCTCGTACGACCGGGTGGAGTCGGCCGCCCGCTGGGCGCTCGACACCCTCGCCCGGCATCGCGGGGACGTTCGCGAGTGGACGTACTCCGAGCGCGAGCTCGAGCGGACCGAGACCCATGACCCGCTCTGGAACGCCGCGCAGCGCCAGATGGTGGAGAGCGGCTGGATGCACGGGTACGTGCGGATGTACTGGGCGAAGAAGATCCTCGAGTGGTCGCGGTCGCCCGAGGACGCGATGGCCGCGGCGATCGCGCTGAACGACCGGTACCAGCTGGACGGCCGCGATCCCAGCGGCTACGCGGGCATCGCATGGGCGATCGTCGGCAAGCACGACCGCGCGTGGGGTCCGGAGCGGCCGATCTACGGGACGGTCCGCTACATGTCGTTCGCCAGCACCTCGCGGAAGTTCGACAGCCGCGCCTACATCGACAGATGGCTCCCCGGCCCGTCCTGACCGGCTTCAGCCGGCGTCGTCACCCTCCGCTCCGATGCGGCGGCCAATCGCTGACCGGGGCGCGTGCGTTTGCCCGGAGACGCGGTAGACTATGCGCGCCAAGCTCAGGTGTGCCTCCAAAGGGGAGAAGATGGCCGAGCCCGTGACCGTTCGCATCGGCGTGTCGTCGTGCCTGCTCGGGCAGAAGGTGCGCTTCGACGGCGGCCACAAGCGCGACGCGTTCCTCGTGGACACCTTCGGACAGTTCGTCGAGTGGGTGCCGGTGTGCCCCGAAGCCGAGGTGGGCATGGGGATTCCGCGCGAGCCGATTCGACTGCAGCGCGCGGGTGCGTCGGTTCGCCTGCTCGGCGTGAAGAGCGCCACGGACCACACCGAGGCCATGGCGCGCTGGTCGGCACGGCGCGCCGAGGCGCTGGCGCGCGAGGATCTCGACGGCTACATCCTCAAGAAGGACTCGCCCAGCTGCGGCATGGAGCGGGTGAAGGTGTACGACGCGAACGGGGCCCCGGCCCGCACCGGTCGCGGCCTGTTCGCCGAGGCGCTGATCGCGCGGCTGCCGCTGCTCCCGGTCGAGGAAGAAGGGCGGCTGTCCGACCCGAGGCTTCGCGACAACTTCGTCGAGCGCGTGTTCGCCTACCGGCGGTTGCGCGACCTGTTCTCCGGGCGGTGGACGGTGGGGGCGCTCGTACGCTTCCACACGGCGCACAAGCTCACGATGCTCGCGCATTCGCCCGACGCGTATCGCGCGCTCGGCCGCCTGGTGGCGACCTCGGCGGAACTGCCGCGCGCCGTCGTGAAGGCGGAGTACGAATCGGGCTTCATGAACGGGCTCGCCACGCTGGCGACGCCCCGAAAGCACGTGAACGTGCTGCAGCACATGCTCGGCTACTTCCGGAAGACGCTGGACGAGGCGACGAGGGCCGAGCTGGCGGAGATCGTGGCCGACTATCAGGAGGGGCTCGTGCCGCTCGTCGTACCGATCACGCTGTTCCGGCACCACGTCCGGCGATGCGGGGTGGGGTACCTCGCAGGCCAGACCTACCTGGAGCCGCACCCCAAGGAGCTGATGCTGAGGAATCACGTCTAGATGCCTTGAGGGGTTAAGATCCTTGCGCATGAGTCAAGTTCTCGCGACGCCATCCGGGCCCCTCAAGGCATCTAGCGCCCCGCGCTCGCGCGGGGCCAGCCAACAGCGTCTCTATGGCTAGCGAGGCTCGCCCGAACATGCTCGACCGTCTGAGGCGCGCCTCGCTAGCCATGCCTCGCCATTACTTTCCGCCCCGCCGCCCGGTCGTCGTCATCGTCGCGTGCACGATGGCGTGCCTGGCGGCCGCCGTTGCGCAGGCGCAATCCGCGACGCCAGATCCGGCGCCCAAGACGCCGCCGTGGCACGAGCAGGTTGCCGTCAACGGCATGGTGTCCACGTCGTACGTGGGCAATTTCAACTCGCCCGCCACTCGCACCAACCAGTTCAGGGTGTTCGACACGGTGAGCGGCAGCGCGAGGCTCGACGTCGCGCAGCTCGTCGTGCAGCGCGAGGTGTCGAACCCCGGGCAGGCGGGATTCCGCATCGACTTCATGGCCGGCGCCGTGGCGAACGTGACCGCGGCAGCCGGCCTGTTCCGCGACGAGAACGGCGACGCGGGCGACTTCGACATCCTCCAGGCGTTCGTGAGCTACGTCGCCGCCGCGGGGCGCGGGCTGCGCTTCGACGCGGGGAAGTTCACGACCCACATCGGGTACGAGGTCGTGGACGGCTACGAGGGCTTCAACGACAACCAGTCGCACTCGTTCCTGTTCGGCTACGCCGAGCCCGTGAGCCACACCGGGCTTCGCGTGTCGTACGCGTTCAGCGACAAGGTATCGGGGCAGGCGCTGCTCGTCAACGGCTGGGACAACGCGACGGACAACAACACCGGGAAGTCGATCGGCGCGCAGCTCGAGGCGAACCCGTCCGACCGCGCGTCTCTCGTCGTGGCGTACCTGGGCGGCCCCGAGCAGGCCGACACCGGCGACAGCACGCGCCACACGGTGGACAGCTACGGCGTCTTCAAGGCCGGTTCGCGGCTCGCCCTCACGCTGAACTACGCCTACGGCTGGGAGAGCCAGGTGCCGCTCCCGGAGACCGCGGGCGGCGGCGTGGCCGACGCGCACTGGCAGGGAATTGCGGGATACGCCCGCTGCCAGGCGGCGGACCGCTTCGCGTTCACGGTGCGCGCCGAGTGGTTCGACGATCCGTTCGGGGCGCGGACCGGCTACGTCCAGGCCCTCGAGGAGATCACGCTGACGCCCGAGTTCCGTCCCCACCCCAAGCTCGTCGTCCGCGGCGACCTGCGCGGGGACTGGTCGAACCGCGCCGTCTTCGAGTTGTCGGACGGCTCCTTCGGCAAGACGCAGGTGACGCTGAGCATCAACGCGCTGTTCGTGTTCTGATCCGGCTTCGGCGCGCGGCTGGCGGCCGGATCGCCGGTGACAACTGCCGCAAGTCGCCGGCCCGATGTCAGTAGATCGCCGGCGGAAGGAAGGGCGCGTTCCCGGAGGGGGACGGCCGGAGCGTGCGCACCGTCAGCGAGAGCTGCCCGGCCGCGTCCACCACCCGCGCCGCGAGCGGGTGGCCCGGCGGCAGGCGCTCGGCGACCAGCTGCGCGATCGCCGAGTAATGCCAGACCGTGAGAGCCCCGCCTCGAAAGCGGTCGAGCACCGTGAGGCCGAGTTCGCGCAGGTCGCCGAGCGTGCACTCGATGTTGTGCAGCGCGTCCGCCGCCTTGAGGGCCGCCACGTCTTCCGACGCCCCGGCCAGGTGCAGCAGCTGATCCTTCTTGCGCTCGAGCCAGTCGAGGGCCGGTCCGCCGTTGTTCTTCTTCTCCGTCACCCCGAGCACCAGCTGCAGGACGTTCCCGCCGAACTCCGCCTCGAGGAACTGGAGGTAGGCCGTTCGGAACTCCGCCAGCCCGGCGGGGCACGGCATCCCTCCGCCCGCCAGCGCGCACATGTCGCGCTGGAACCCCTCGCTCTCGTACTTCGCGTCCTCGACCGTGTCGTGCAGCAGCCCTGCGACCACCAGGTCTTCGTGGTAACCGTGCTGTTCGAGGATCCTTGCGACCGCGACCGGATGGAGGATGTAGGGCCGGCTCGTGCCCTTGCGGACCGCGCCCCGGTGCACCAGGTGCGCCACCTCGACAGCGCGATCGATTCGCGGCGACGGACGGGCGAACGTGGAGTCCATGAACGCTCCGGGAAGAGGCCGGCGAGAGAAGGCTATTGTGTACCAGCCCGCGGCCGTTTGCCAACGTCCCCGGGCGATCGGACCGACTACTTCTCCCGGACCGTTCGGCGGAAGACGACGTTCAGGGTCAGGGTGTTGGCGCCACGCTTCACCACCAGCGTGGCCGAATCGCCCCAGCGCTTGGCAGCCATCAGTTGGCTGAACGTTTCCCTCTCGGCGAGCGGGACGCCGTCGAGCGACTGCATCACGTCGCCCACCTTCACGCCGGCGAGCGCGGCGGGCGACCCCTCCTGCACGATGATCACGCGGCGGGCCGCATCGCCGTCGCCGACCGCCGTGGACGTGCCCATCATCGGGTAGGCGGAGTCGAGCTCGTCGGCGATGCCCCAGGTGAAGTTGGCGTACGAGGCCTGCGTGTCCCTGAGGATGCCGCCAGGGGACGAGCCGACCGACACCGGGATGAGCGTGGCGATCGGGCCGTCGAACCACTTCTTCGCCTGCCGCTCGATGCCGAGGCCGTAGGCCACGTGGCCGCTGCCGACCAGGATCACCATGATCGCCTTCGCGTCGGAGAACGCCTTCAACGCCTGGACGCCGTTGTAGCCCATCGTCGCGTCCCAGGTCGCCTGCGCGCTCAACATGTTCTTCCACATCTCGTCGCTCATCCCGCTGCCGTGCACGGGCCCCTCGTTGCCCTCGAACGTCGTCTTGAAGAACGTCATGTAGTCCGCGTTGTCCACGTCGATGTCCCTCGGGATGTGGGCCGCCTCCTCGGGCGTCAGGTTGGCCAGGCCCTTCTTTCGGACGGCGGCCACCACCTCCCTCGGCGTGTTGACGGCGAACATCGAGAGCCGGTTGTCGCGCGCCAGCATGAAGATGTCGCGGTAGTAGAGCCAGTTGTAGCCCCAGTTCTCGTACCAGCGCGACAGCCGAAGGAAGCCTGGCTCGGTGAGCAGGCCGTCGCGCCACTCGTCGAGGAACCGCTGCTCGGTGTAGGGATACATCTCGAGGCCGATGCAGCACCCGGCGGCCCGACTTGATGAGCGCCTCGAGCACGCGGTACTCCACCTGGTGGCACTCCACGCTGGTGTGCTCTTCGCCGACGAGCAGGAGGCGCGTGTTGGCGAGCCTGGCCGCCAGTTCCGTCGGCGTAATCAGGTCGCCGGTTCTCGTATCGGTGATGCCGTCGAGCACCAGCGGCGCGGTGCGGTCCTTCCTTGCCGGATCGCCGATGGCGAGGTGCAGCAGCTTGTCGGCCGCCGGCGCGGAGGGTGCGGCCGTCGCCATCGCGGCGACGACGAACGCGAGAAGTCGCATCGGGCGCTTCGGCATGGTGGAAAATCGTATCAGATCCGGCTTGCGTCGGGCGAACGCTGCCGTGCGCGGCGGGCTCAGGCCCGACACGGCCGCAAGCCGGACTTGACGCCGCCCCCCGTCTGGGGGACGATGCCGCCCGATGATCGAAACGCTGCTCGTCGTGGTGGTGGTGCTCGTGATCGCGGGGCTGGCGCTGGCTCTGCTGCTGCTCCTGCGGCCCCCGCGGGCCGACCTCGGCGCCCTCGAGGCGCGTCTCGCGTCGCTGGAGGCCTCGCAGCAGCAGGTCGAGCGGGCCCTCCGCGACGAGCTGGCGCAGGGGCGGGCCGAGTCGAGCGGGCAGGACCGCGCGTTGCGCGAGGAGGTCAGCACCTCGGTGGCGCGGCTGGGAAGCTCCCTCGTCGAGCAGCTCGGGTCGTTCTCGGAGTCGAACGAGCGCCGGATGGACGCGCTTCGCCAGTCGGTGGAAGACCGTCTGAGGGCCCTGCAGGATGACAACGCCGCCCGCCTCGAACAGGTGCGTGTGACCGTGGACGAGCGGCTGCAGGGCACGCTCGAAACGCGCCTGGGCGAGTCCTTCCGGCTCGTGAGCGAGCGGCTGGAGCAGGTTCACCGCGGCCTCGGCGAAATGCAGGTGCTGGCGGCAGGCGTGGGCGACCTGAAGAAGGTGCTGACCAACGTCAAGACCCGCGGCACGTGGGGCGAAGTGCAGCTGAGCGCGCTGCTCGAACAGGTGATGGCGCCCGGCCAGTACGAGGCCAACGTGGCGACGAAGCAGGGCAGCGCCGACCGCGTCGAGTTCGCGATCAAGCTGCCCGGGCGCGACGCCGCGGACGCGCCGGTGTGGCTTCCGGTCGACGCGAAGTTTCCGCAGGAAGACTACCAGCGCCTGCTCGAGGCGTCGGAGCGCGGGGACGCCGACGGGGTCGAGGCCGCCGCCAGACAGCTCGAGGTGCGCGTGAGGCAGTCCGCCAAGGACATCCACGACAAGTACCTCGACCCGCCGCAGACCACCGACTTCGGATTGCTGTTCCTTCCCACCGAGGGGCTTTACGCCGAGGTCCTGAGGCGGCCGGGGCTCTCGGACCAGGTCCAGCGCGACCTTCGCGTCGTCATCACCGGGCCCACCACGCTCTGGGCGGTGCTCAACAGCCTGCAGATGGGGTTCCGCACCCTCGCCATCGAACGGCGGTCGGGCGAGGTGTGGCGGGTGCTGGGGTCGGTCAAGACGCAGTTCGGCAAGTTCGGCGAGATCGTGGGCGTCGTGCAGAAGAAGCTGCAGGAAGCCACCAACAAGATGGACGCGATCGCGCAGCAGAGCCGGACGATTCAACGGAAGCTGAAGGACGTCGAAGAGCTGCCGGCCGCCTCGTCCGAGACCGAGTTCGCCCAGCCCGCCGGCTTGTTCGTGGAGCCGGCGGACGCCGACGACGTCGAGCCGGTGTAGGGCGTCCGATCCGCGCCGCCCGGCGAACGCCCGCCCGGTTCGGTTCGGCTCACTCTTTCCCGATCTGGCGCTGCGCCTTGGCGATGGTCTTCCACTTGCGCTTGGTGGCGAGCTGGGCCAGTTGGTCCTGCTTTTCGGCCAGGTGGTCCGCCTCCTTGCGAAGCTTCAGGTAACTCTCGAGCCGGTCGGCCGGCAGCGCGCCGTCGGCCACCGCCTGCCGCACGGCGCAGCGCGGTTCGGTGTCGTGCCGGCAGTCCGAGAAGTGGCAGCCCGCCGACAGCACCTCGACGTCCTGAAATGCGGCTCCGATCGAGCCGGCCGCCTCCCAGAGCTGGATCTCGCGCAGCCCGGGCGTGTCGATGATCATGCCGCCGCCGGGGAGCTGGATGAGTTCCCTGTTCGTGGTGGTGTGGCGCCCGCGCCCCTTGTATTTCGAGAGGCCGGACGTGCGCTGCTGCTCGTGGCCGATCAGCCGGTTGATCAAGGTGGACTTGCCGACCCCGGACGAGCCGAGGATGGCGACGGTTCGCCCCGGCTCGAGATACTGCTGCAGCACGTCGAGGCCGTGGTTCTCTCGCGCGCTCGTGGCGTGGACGGGGGCTCCCGCGGCGATCGCCGTCACCTCGGCCACCCGCGAGGCCACGTCGCCGCTGACGTCCGCCTTCGTGAGCAGCACGACGGGCTGCGCGCCGCTTTCCCACGCGGTGACGAGGTACCGTTCGATGCGGCGGAGGTTGAAGTCGGCGTCGAGGCCGGTGGCGAGGAAGACCGTGTCGATGTTCGCCGCGACGATCTGCTCGCGCGTGGCGTCGCCGGCCACCTTCCTCGAAAAGCGGCTCTGTCGCGGAAGGAGGGAGAGAATCGTGGACCGCAGCTCGCCGGGGCGCTTTCGAAGCGCCACCCAGTCGCCCACGGCGGGATACTCGACCGAGGCCGCCGCCTCGTGCCGGAGCCGCCCGGCCACGCGGGCGAGCGCCTCTCCTTCGGCGGTCAGGACGCGATAGATGTGCTGGTGTTCGAGCGAAACGCGGCCCGGGACGACGTCCGGTGAGGCGTGCGCCGCGAAGGCTTCCGCGAACCGGCCGTTCCAGCCGAGCGATTCAAGCGCAGCCATGCAGGACCATCAGCCATTCTGGCTGCGGGACGGCCTGTCGTGTCAAGCGGCGCCGCCGGCCGCGCGCGTGGCCTCGAACCGGGCGATCGCGTCGCCGTACCGCAGCACGTAGCCGATTTCATCCACGCCGGCGAGCAGGCATTCCCGGGAGAACGGGTCGATCGCAAACGGGGCGGTGCCGGTCGGCAGCGTGATGGTCTGGGCGACCAGGTCGACGCCGACCACGGTGCCCGGCCGGGCCTCGACGTGCCGCAGCAGCGGGGCGTGGAGGGCCGCGGGCAGCTCGATCGGCAGCAGGCCGTTCTTGAGGGCGTTCTGCTTGAAGATGTCGGCGAACGACGCGGCGACGATCGCGCGGAAGCCGAAGTCGGCCAGCGCCCAGGGCGCGTGCTCGCGCGAGCTGCCGCAGCCGAAGTTCCATCCGGCGACGAGCACCGCGGCGCCGGCGGCCGCCGGGGCGTTCAGGATGAAGTCGGGGCGCGCCGCGCCTGTCGCGTCGAACCGCCAGTCGGCAAACAGGTTGGCGCCCAGCCCGCTCCGCGTCGTCGTCTTCAGGAACCGCGCCGGGATGATCTGGTCGGTGTCGACGTTGTCGCGGGCCAGCGCGACGGCAGGGCCTTCGAAGCTGGTGATGGGCTCGCGGAGGCTGCTCATGACACTCTCCTCGGATCGCTGACGACCCCGGTCACGGCGGACGCGGCGGCGGTGGCGGGGCTGGCCAGGAACGTGCGGCCGCCCGGGCCCTGGCGTCCCTCGAAGTTCCGATTGCTGGTGGACACCGCGTACTCCCCCGGGCGCAGCTGATCGCCGTTCATCGCGATGCACATCGAGCAGCCCGGCTCGCGCCACTCGGCGCCGGCCTCCAGGAAGACGCGGTGCAGCCCTTCCGCCTCGGCCGCGCGTTTCACCTCCTGCGAGCCCGGCACGACCAGCATGCGCACGCCGGCGGCCACGCGCCGGCCGCGCAGGATGGCGGCCGCGTCGCGCAGGTCGGACAGCCGGCCGTTGGTGCAGCTGCCGACGAAGACGACGTCGATGGGACGCCCGAGCAGCGGTCGTCCCGCTTCGACCTGCATGTAGCGGAGCGCACGGTCGAGGGCGCCGCGGGCCACCGCGTCGGAGACCGCCGCCGGATCCGGCACGGGCGCGTCGATGGGAATGCCCATGCCCGGGTTGGTGCCGAACGTGATCATCGGCGAGAGCTGGTCGGCGTCGAACGAGACGCGGCGGTCGAACGCCGCCCCCGGGTCGGTGGCGAGCGTCCGCCACCGCGAGACCGCGGCCTCCCACGCCGCGCCCGCAGGCGACGACGGCCGTCCCGCGAGGTAGCGGAAGGTGACGTCGTCGGGCGCCACGAGCCCGGCGCGCGCGCCCGCCTCGATGGACATGTTGCACAGCGTCATCCGCTGCTCCATCGACAGCGCCCGCACCGCGTCGCCCGCGTACTCGATGACGTGGCCCGTTCCGCCGTCCACGCCGATCTGGGCGATGATCGCGAGAATCGAGATCCTTCGCCGAGACGCCGGCGGGCATGCGGCCGCCGACGTCCACGCGGAGCGTCCTCGGCCGACGCTGGAGCAGGCACTGCGTCGCGAGCACCATCTCCACCTCGCTGGTGCCGATCCCGAAGGCCAGCGCCCCGAACGCGCCGTGCGTCGCGGTGTGGCTGTCTCCGCAGACGATCGTCGCGCCCGGCTGCGTGAGCCCCTGCTCGGGGCCGATCACGTGGACGACGCCCTGCGAGGGGTGGCCCCGGCCCGCGCACCGAATGCCGAACTCCCGGCAGTTCTCCTCGAGGCGCGCCACCTGGCGCGCGGCAATCTCGTCGGCGATGGGCAGGCCGGGAGGCGTGGTGGGGATGCTGTGATCGACCGTCGCAAAGGTGAGGTCGGGCCGGCGCACCCGCAACCCGCGGGCGCGCAGGCCGTCGAACGCCTGCGGCGACGTCACCTCGTGCACCAGGTGCAGGTCGATATAGATCAGCGACGGCGCGTCGGGCGGCGCCGCCACCACGTGGGAGTCCCAGATCTTGTCGATGATGGTTCGCATACGTCGGGATTCGGGAGTCGGGATTCTGGATTCAGGCCGGGCCGGATCCGGGTTCGTCGTGCATGGACGCCGCGGGCGCGATTCAAGGCCGGCGAATGGCGTCGCGCACCGCGCCGCCGACCTCGGTGGTGGTGGCCGCGCGTCCCGCCGGCGCAAGGTCCGCCGTGAGCCTGCCTGACGCGATCACCTCGTCCACCGCCGCCTCGACGGCCCGCGCCTCCTGGTGCAGATCGAAGGTGTAGGCGAGCAGGGCGGCGGCCGACCCGATGGCGCCGAGCGGGTTCGCGATGTTCCGGCCCGCAATGTCCGGCGCCGACCCGTGGACCGGTTCGTAGAGCCCGCTGCGGCGGCCCGACGGACGCCGGTCGCCGATCGACGCCGACGCGAGCATGCCGATGGAACCGCTGAGCACGGCGGCCTCGTCGCTCAGGATGTCGCCGAACAGGTTCTCGGTCAGGACGACGTCGAAGCGGCGGGGGTTCACGACGAGCTGCATCGCGCAGTTGTCGACGAGCAGGTGGTCGAGCGCGACGTCCGGGTAGCACCCGCCGACCTCGATCACCACCCGGCGCCACAGCTGCGAATTCTCGAGCACGTTCGACTTGTCGACGCTCGTGACCCGGCGGCGGCGCGCGCGCGCCAGCTCGAACGCCACCTTCGCCACCCGCTCGATCTCGGCGCGCGTGTAGGTGAGCGTGTTGATGGCCCGCTCGTCGGGGCCGCTCCCCGACACGCCGCGCGGCGTGCCGTAGTAGAGGCCGGAGGTCAGTTCGCGGACGATGAGCAGGTCGGTGCCTTCGACGATCGCGTTCTTCAGCGGAGAGGCGTCGAGCAGCGCGGGCCACGCGCGCGACGGGCGGAGGTTGGCGAACGTGCCGAGCGCCTGGCGCAGCGCGAGCAGCCCGCGCTCGGGACGCCGGTCCGGCGGAAGGCTGTCGAAACGCGGCACGCCGACGGCCCCCAGCAGCACCGCGTCCAGGTCGGTCGCCGCGGCGAGCGTTTCCGGCGGAAGCGGCGTGCCGGCGGCATCGATCGCGGCGCCGCCAATCAGGCCTTCGACGGTGTGCAGCGTGTGTCCGAAGAGGTCGGCGACGCGCACCAGCACGGCAACCGCCTCGGCGGTCACTTCGGGGCCGATGCCGTCGCCCGGCAACACGAGGATACGCAGGTTCATGGGTTACCGATCAATGCGCGATGCAGTACAACGCGTGCAGGACGCAGGACAGGCTCGCGCGGCCCCGCGTCCCCTCGCTTTCACCCTTCATTGTGCATCGGCACTGCGCATTCTGCACGACCGCCGCCCGGCGGCCGGTCAGCTGGCGGCCTGGAGCCGATACGCGGAGGCGAGCTCGCCAATCTCTTCGTCCGTCAGCCCCTTCTTGCGGTCGGCCAGCGCGGTGAACTGGCGGTAGACCGCGTCGAGCTGCTCGGGCGTGAGCTGGAAGCCGAGGTCCTGGAGACGGGAGCGCAGCGCGTGGCGCCCGCTGTGCTTGCCCAGCACCAGCCGGCTCTCGGGGACGCCAACCGCGGCGGGGTCGATGATCTCGTACGTCGTCCGCTCCTTGAGGACGCCGTCCTGGTGGATGCCGGCCTCGTGGGCGAACGCGTTGCGCCCCACGATCGACTTGTTCGGCTGCGGCCCGAAGGCGATCAGGCTGCTCAGGAGCTGGCTGGCGGGGAACAGCTGCGGGGTGTTGATGTTCGTCCGGTAAGGCAGAAGGTCTCGCCTGACCTCCAGGATCATCACGATCTCCTCGAGGGCGCAGTTGCCCGCGCGCTCGCCGATGCCGTTGATGGTGCACTCGACCTGGCGCGCCCCGGCGCGCACGGCGGCCAGCGAATTGGCCACCGCCAGGCCGAGGTCGTTGTGGCAGTGCACGCTGATCGCCGCGGTGTCGCCGGCGTCGGCCACCAGGCCCGCGATGGTGCCGCCGAATTCCTCCGGGGTGCAGTAGCCGACGGTGTCGGGGATGTTGACGGTCGACGCGCCGGCCTCGATCGTCGCCCGCGTCACCTGCCGCAGGAAGTCGATCTCGGTTCTCGTCGCGTCCTCGGCCGAGAACTCGACGTCGTCCACGTAGCGACGCGCGAGGCGGACGGCCGCGACGGCCTCGTCCAGCACCTGCGCGCGCGTCTTGCGGAGCTTGTACTTGAGGTGGTTGTCGCTCGTGGCGATGAACGTGTGGATGCGCGGCCGCTCCGCGCCTTCCAGCGCGCGGGCCGCGCGGGTGATGTCGGCCTCGCACGCCCTGGCCAGCGCGGCCACCGTCACGCCGTGGGTTTCGCCCGCGACCAGGCGAACCGACTCGAAATCGCCTTCGGAGGCGATCGGGAAACCGGCCTCGAGGATGTCCACGCCGAGATCGACGAGCTTCGCCGCCATGCGCCGCTTCTCGCGGACGTGCATGCTGCAGCCCGGCGACTGTTCGCCGTCGCGCAGGGTGGTGTCGAAGATCTGGACGTGTTGGGCCATGGGTCTCCCCTCCAGGAGTTCCGGTGACTATCGCCCGTTCCGAACTCATTTGGCAAATTTATAATGATGCGAATGTAGATAATTTGGCATAATGTCATAACTGTCGCTGATAGGTGGTTTCGGCCAAGGCGTCCGGGCCGCGGCTGGCACGCGGCGCGCCGAACGCCGGGGGGCGGGCGAGCGAAGCCGGTTCGCGAGGGGGCAGAGATGGAGTGGTACGCGCTGCAGGTGTTCCAGGCCGTCGCGACGGAGCGCAGCTTTTCGCGCGCGGCGGAGAAGCTGTTTCGGACGCAGCCCGCGGTGTCGCTGGCCGTGCAGCGCCTCGAGGCCGAGCTGGGCGAACGCCTGATCGATCGGGCGGGGAAGGACCTGCTGCTGACCGACGCCGGCCGCATCGTCCTCGACCACGCGCGGCGCTTCGACAACCTCAAGGCGGGCCTCGACAACGCGCTCGCCGAGTTGCGCGACAACTCCGCCGGCCGCCTGACGGTCGGCGCGAACGAGTCGACCACGCTCTACCTGCTGCCCCACATCGCCGCCTACCGGAAGGTGTACCCGCGCGTGCACGTGCAGGTGCGGCGGAGCCTCTCGAGCAAGCTGCCGGGCCAGCTCGTCGACGGCGATCTGGAGCTCGGCGTCATCAGCTACGACCCGCAGGATCCCAGGATTACCGCGACCGTCATCTACACCGACCACCTCGCGTTCGTCGTCTCGCCGCGCCACCGCCTCGCGTCGCGCAAGGCCGTCTCGATTCGCGACCTGGGCATGGAGACGTTCATCGCGCACAACGTCGTATCCCCGTACCGCAACCTGGTGCTGCGGGCCTTCGAGCAGCACAAGGTCACGCTGAACATGGACGTCGAGATGCCGACGGTCGAGACGATCCGCAAGCTGGTGCAGGCGAACGAGGGGGTGGCGTTCCTGCCTCGCATGTGCGTGGAGCAGGAGATCGAGCGGCGAACGCTCTGCGAGGTGGCGGTGAAGGAGCTGAAACTGATGCGGAAGATCCGGCTGATCTATCCGGCGCGCCGCGCTCTCAGCCACGCGGCCACGGCGTTCCTCGACCTGGTGCGTCGGGCGTGAGCCCGCTCTCGATCCGCCGCCCGCCCGGGCGCCCGTAATCCGCGGCCAGCGCGCGGCACGGCCCCAGCCCTCACTGCCTACTGCCTACTACTGCCCGCTGCCCCGCCGGCGCATCTCGTCGTGCGCGGACTGCCTGGCCGCCTCCAGATCCACCGTCTCGCTCTGCCCCGGCGCCTCTCCGGGTTCGATCAGGATGACGTCGGCCAGTTCCGCGCAGCGCCGCACCGAATCGGGCGGCAGCTCCGCGGCGCCGTGTTCCAGCAGGCGTTCGAGCGCGTCGGCCGCCGCACGGGCGGCGTCGAGTTCGGCGCGCGTGGCGACGACGCGCAGGTCGCGGCCGGCGTGCCGGGCGGGCGACCCCGAGCAGAGGCGGGCGACGAGCGCGGCCGCGACGCGTGCGTGGCCGATTCGCGAGAGCGCGGCGGCCGCCGCCGTCCTGACCGTCGCGCTCCTGTCCCGCCGCGCGTCGAGCACGGCGTCGGCCGCGGGCAGCCCGATGCTCCCGACCGCCCCGACGGCGGCCTCTCTCACCGAGGCGTCGCCGTCCTTGAAGAGGGCGACCAGCGCCGCGGCGGCGCGGGGATCGCCCAGGCGTCCGAGCGCGCCGGCTGCGCCGCGGCGCGCGCCGGGGTCGCGGTCCGCCAGCGCCGCCACGAGGGCGTCCACCGCCGCCGCGCCTTCCGCGGCCGCCTCCTCGTATCGGCCGTGCAGCGCGGCATGGACGACGCGCTCGTCCGCGTCGGCGGGCGTCCAGGTCATCGCCTTCAGCCGGGCCGCGATCGTGCCCTTCAACTCCCGATCCGCCGCCGGCAGCTCCGCCACCAGCCCGGCGATCGCCGCGCGGCTGCCGAGCGCGGCGAGGGCGTCGACGGCGGCCTCGCGCACCGACTTGTCGCGGTCGGCCAGCGCATGGCGCAGCGCGGCCACCGACTCGGCCGAGTCGAGTGCGCCCAGCGCGCTCGCGCAGCACCTCCGCGTCGTCGGGTCCTTGTGGTTCAGCGCCTCCCTCAGCGCGGGCACGGCTGCGACGCCCGCCGCGCGGGCCAGCGCCGACGCGCCGGCCTGCCTGACGCTCGACCGCTCGTCGCGCAGCGTCTCGGCCAGCGCGGCCGCCGCCCGGTCGCCGCCGACGGCGCCGAGCGCCGCGATGGCCGATTCGCGCAGCTTCGCGTGCTTGTCGCGCAGCGCCTCGAGCAACGGCGCCACCCCGGCCGCGCCGATTCGCCCGAATGCCTCGACCGCCGACGCCCGCAGCGCGCTGGCGCCCGCCTCGTCGCGCACCTGGTCGGCCTGCTTCACGGCGGCGATCAGCAGCGGCACGGCGGACGCGTCGCCGATCGCACCGAGCGCGTCCACCGCCGCCTGCCGCACCGGCCACTCGGGGTCGTCGAGCAGTGGCTGCAGCATCGGGATCGCAGACCTCCTGCCCCGAACGCCGAGCGAGATCGCCGCACGCTTCCTGGTGTCGGCGTCGCGCGACTTCAACTGGAACGATGTGAACAGCCCCACGAAGATCCTCTCCCGGGTCGCGGCCCGTGGCTGGCGTCGTGTATCGCGCGACAAGGCCGCGGTTGCCCGACGCACGTCGCTCCTCGACGGGGGCGCAGGGCGACCCGAGCATGATACCGCCTTCGCCACCGCCGAGCTGCGGCACCCGCCGTAGCTTCAGTAGAGGCCCGCGCGTTACAATCTGCCTCCGCCGGCGCCGATGGCCCCGGCAAGGAGCTTCCCATGCGTTGCCGGATGCGTTCGTGGTCCATGCGCCTCTCGCTTCTCGCCTTCCTGGTCACGATGGCGCAGGCGTGCGGCCCGCGCGTCGAACCCGCCGACCTCGTCCTCACGAACGGGCGCATCGCGACCGTGGACGAGACGAAGCCCACCGCCTCCGCGCTGGCGGTGCGCGGCGACACGATCGTGGCGGTCGGAACGGTCGCCGAGATCAAGGAGTACATCGGCCAGAAGACGGAGATCATCGACCTGGCCGGGCGGTTCGCCATGCCGGCGTTCATCGACTCCCACGCGCACTTCACGGGCGTCGGCGAGTCGAAGCTGAATCTCGACCTGATGAAAGCCCGGACCTGGGAGCAGATCGTCGCGATGGTTGCCGCCTCCGCCGCGAAGGCTCGGCCGGGCGAGTGGATCCTCGGCCGCGGATGGCACCAGGAGAAGTGGGACCACCTGCCGGCCGGCGCCGTGGAGGGGTTCCCCACGCACGAGATGCTCAGCAAGGCGTCGCCGAACAACCCGGTGCTGCTCACGCACGCGAGCGGCCACGCCACGATCGCCAACCGGAAGGCGATGGAACTGGCCGGCATCACGCGGACGACGCCGAATCCCTTCGGCGGCGAGATCGTGAAGGACACGGCCGGCAATCCCATCGGGGTGTTCAAGGAGCGGGCGTCCGGGCTGGTGCAACGGGCGCTGGCAGACGCACGCGCGAAGCGAAGCCCGGACGAGGTGGAGGCCGACGCGGCGCGCGAGGCCGAGATGGCCGACCGCGAGTTCATCTCCAAGGGCGTGGCATCGGTGCACGACGGGGGGGTTGGCTTCTCGACGGTCGATGTGTACACGAAGCTGGTGGAGCAGGGGAAGCTGAACGTCCGGCTCTACGTCATGCTCAACGAGAGCGCGGCGCGGCTGGCCGAGAGCGGCACGAAATACCGGATGGTGGACGCCGGCCACGGTCACCTGACCGTGCGGACCATCAAGCGGTTGATGGACGGCGCGCTCGGCTCGCGCGGCGCGTGGCTGCTGGAGCCGTACGCCGACCTTCCGACCAGCACCGGCCTCAATACCGTGGCGCCGGAGGAGATGCGGGCAACCGTGCGGTGGGCGATCGAGAACGGCTTTCAAGTGGAGACGCACGCGATCGGCGACCGCGCCAACCGCGAGACGCTCGACGTGTACAAGGAAGCGTTCGAGGCCCACCCTGACAAGAAGGACCTGCGCTGGCGGATCACGCACGCGCAGCACATCAACGCGGCCGACATTCCCCGCTTCGGCCAACTCGGCGTCGTCGCCACCATGCAGGGCATTCACTGCACGTCCGACGCCCCGTTCGTGGTGGCGCGGCTCGGCGCGCGGCGCGCCGAGGAGGGCGCGTACGTCTGGCAGAAGCTGATGAAGTCCGGGGCTGTCGTCGCCAACGGCACCGACGCGCCCGTGGAGGCGGTCGATCCGCTGCCAGGCTACTACGCGCTCGTCACCCGCCGGCAGAAGAACGGCGAGGTGTTCTACGGCGACCAGCGAATGTCGAGGGCCGAGGCGTTGAAGGCCTACACGCTGAACGGCGCCTACGCCGCGTTCCAGGAGCAGAAGCTCGGCTCGATCACGCCGGGCAAGCTTGCCGACATCACGGTTCTCTCGGCCGACATCACGACCGTTCCCGAGGAGGAAATCCAGAAGGCCGACGTTCTCTACACGATCGTCGGGGGGAAGATCAGGTACAAGAAGTAGCAGGGAAGAGGGAAGAGGGAAGAGGGAAGAAGGAAGAGTTAACAGGGACGAGGGACGAGGGACGGGGGACGAGGGACGAGGGAGGTCAGTTGGCGATCGGCGTCACCGGGGTCAGCGGCCCGGGCGGCGGCTCGCCGGCGTACACCACCCGTTCGAGGAACAGGCCCGACGCGGGTGCGGTGAGGCGGGCCGGTATCGGCGACGGTACCTCGAGGAAGCCTTCCACGTCGGCCACGGTCAGGCGCCCGCGTCCCACGTCCACCAGCACGCCCACCAGCCGACGCACCATCTTCCACACGAAGTGCGATCCGACGACGCGAACGAGCACCAGCGCGCCTGCTTCCTCGATCTCGATGGCGCCCAACTGGACCCGTGTGGACGTTTCGTCCGGGTCGCTGTCGGTGAACGAACGGAAGTCGTGCATGCCGATGAACGCCCCCGCCGCGTCTCGCATCGCCCCGATGTCGATCTCCTCTTTTACCCACCAGACGAACGGCTTGGCGAAGGCCGTGCGGCGGCGCGCCACCTGGTAGACGTAGCTGCGCGAGACGGCGTCGTGCCGCGCGTGGAAGCGGTGCGGAACGGGCTCGACCCGAAGCACGTTGATGTCGGCGGGAAGAAGGTCGTTGACCTGCCGGCGCAGCATTTCGGGCTGGGCGGCTTTCGGGAGGTCGAGGTGCGCGACCTGTTGGAGCGCGTGGACGCCGGCATCGGTGCGGCCCGACCCCTGCAGGTCGGGGGCCGCCGCTCCGGTCGCCTCCCGCACGGCGCGCAGGAGTTCCCCCTGGACCGTCCTCGCGTTCTTCTGCACCTGCCAGCCGCTATACCGCGTGCCGGCGTATTCGATTGTCAGCCGGTACCTGGGCACGTCTCACCTCTCGCCGGGTTCCGAGCAGGGTAGCATAGGCGTCGATGGCTCCACACCTGCGACGACCGCGCGCCGGCGCGGGACGTGTCCCGTTGAACCGTGCGCTCTCGAAGCTCGGGATCGCTTCCCGCGCCGAGGCCACGCGGCTCATTGCCAGCGGGCGGGTGGAGGTGGACGGCCGGACGGTGCGCGACCCGGACGCGCTCGTCGTGCCCGAACGCATCGTCGTGGCCGTCGACGGCCGTTCCTGCGTCCGCGCCGCCTGGCGCCTCGTCCTCCTCAACAAACCGCGCGGCGTCGTTACGACGCGACGCGACGAGCGAGGGCGCCCGACCGTGTTCGACCTGGTGACCGGCGTCGATGGGCACCTGGTGGCCGTCGGCCGGCTCGACCTCGCCACCTCGGGCCTCCTCCTCCTCACCACCGACACGCGCCTGGCCGACTGGCTGACCGATCCGGCGAACGCGGTGCCGCGGGTCTACACGGCCACGGTGCGCGGAGAGCTGAGTGACGAGTCTGCGATCACGTTGACGGCCGGCGTGGAAGCGGGCGGCGGGCGCCTGGCGGCAGACGACGTCCAGGTGCGAAAGCGGTCCGGTCGGGAGACGCACCTGGTCGTGCGGCTGCAAGAAGGTCGGAACCGCGAGATTCGGCGCCTGTTCGAGGCCGTCGGCCACGAGGTGACGCGGCTTCGGCGCGTCTCCTTCGGCGGGTTCACGCTGGGCGCGCTGGCGCCGGGAGAATGGCGCGACGTCGAGCGCGAGGAGCTCGGGTCGGCGATTCCAGGCTATCCGTGGCGGGAGGGCGGGCGGTAGCCGCCCCGTCGCCCGTCACTCCGCGGTCCGCGTCCCCGTCTTCTGCTGGATCCGGCTGCCCGGCGGCACGCTGCGGGTGAGCCACACGTTTCCGCCGATGATCGAGCCCGCGCCCACGGTAATCCTCCCGAGGATCGTCGCCCCGCTGTACACGATGACGTCGTCCTCGACGATCGGGTGGCGCGGGACGCCCTTCACCGGGCGCCCCTGCTCGTCCAGCGGAAAGCTGCGGGCGCCGAGCGTGACGCCCTGGTAGAGGCGCACGCCGTTGCCAATCTCGGAGGTCTCGCCGATCACGACGCCGGTGCCGTGGTCGATGAAGAAGCGCTCGCCGATGCTGGCGCCGGGGTGGATGTCGATTCCGGTGAGCGTGTGCGCGTGCTCGGTGATCATGCGCGGCAGCAGCGGCACGCCCAGCACGTAGAGTTCGTGCGCGAGGCGCTGACAGGTGAGCGCGAGCACCCCCGGGTAGCAGAGGATCGTCTCGGCAGGGCTCGTCGCCGCGGGGTCGCCGTCGTAGGCGGCGTGGACGTCGCCCGCCAGCAGCCGCCGGACGTCGGGCAGGCGGGCGAGGAACCGCCTGGCGATCTCGTCGGCCCGCTCCTCGCAGTCGGTGCACCGGTCCGGCCCGCGTTCCGCGCACGCGAAGCACAGCGCGCGGTGCACCTGCTCGGTGAGCACGCGCATCACCCGGTCGAGCGTCGCGCCGACGTGGAACTCGAGCGCTTCGGCCGTGGGCTCGCGCTGGGTGAAGAAGTAGCCCGGAAACAAGACCGAGCGAAAGCCGTCCACCATGTGCGCGAGCGCTTCACGGGACGGCAGGTTGGGGTGCGGCGCCTTCGACCCCGGCCTGATCAGGCCGTCGGCGTCTGAGCACATGTGCCGGACCACGGCGGAGAGCGACAGGCGGGGCGCGTCGCCGCCGCCATCCACCGTCAGCCGGCGGTCTGGTGCCTCGCTCATGCTTGATCCTCGAAGAGCCAGGTGCTCAGGTAGCGCTCCCCGGTGTCGGGCAGCACGACGACGATCAACTTGCCGCGGTTCTCCTCGCGCTTGGCCACCTCCACCCCGCCGACCGTCGCGGCACCGCAGGAGATTCCCGACACGATGCCCTCTTCCTTGGCGAGGCGGCGCGCCATGTCCCCGGACGCTTCGTTCGAGACCGTGATGACCTCGTCAATCAAGTCGGTGCGGAGGATCTCGGGCACGAAGCCGGCGCCCAGGCCCTGGATCTTGTGGGGCCCCGGCTTGCCGCCCGAGAGCACCGGCGAGGCGGCGGGTTCCACGGCGACGATCTTGAACGAAGGCTTGCGCGCCTTGATCACCTCGCCGACCCCCGTCACGGTGCCTCCGGTGCCGACGCCGGCGACCAGGAAGTCGACCTGGCCGTCGGTGTCCTTCCAGATCTCCTCGGCCGTCGTCCGGCGGTGAACGTCGGGGTTCGCGGGATTGGAGAACTGACGCATCAGCACGTAGCGGGAATCGCCCTCCGCCAGTTCTGCGGCCCGCCGGATCGCGCCCGGCATGCCCTCGGCCCCCGGGGTGAGCACCAACTCGGCGCCGAGCGCCTTGAGCATCTTCCTCCGCTCGAGGCTCATGGTGTCGGGCATCAGCAGGACGAGCCGGTAGCCGCGGGCGGCCGCGGTGAATGCGAGGGCGATGCCCGTGTTGCCGCTCGTGGCTTCGAGCAGGATGGTGTCGGGACGGATGTGTCCCTCACGTTCGGCCGCCTCGATCATCGACACGCCAATCCGGTCCTTGACGCTGCCGCAGGGGTTGAAGCTTTCGAGCTTGGCCACCAGGCGGCCGGGCAGGTTGGCGCCGATGCGGTTGAGGCGTACGAGCGGCGTGCGTCCGACGAGCGCGGTGATGTCGGGGGCAATGTTGAGCATGTCGCGTCCTTCCGTGCAGCAGTCCAGCGAGGCGGGCCTCGGACCGCCAAGCATGTCCGGCGACGACGCCCGCCTCGCTAGACCAGAAACGCTGTTGGCTGGCCCCGCGCGAGCGCGGGGCTCTAGATGCCTTGAGGGGCCCGGATGGCGTCGCGAGAACTTGACTCATTCGCAAGGATTCCAGCCCCTCAAGGCATCCAGCCTCGATGCGCAGCTGCGGCCTGTTCGTGCAACACAGACCGGACCGATTCGTGGTCGTTGCGGGCAACCCTTTCTTCGAGCATAACAGCCACCGCAGCGGCCTCAAAGCTCGTCATTGGCGAGCCGAACGCCGGCGGCTTGTTAAGATGGTGGAGGGGTGCCCACGCGATGTCAATCATGAGGAGCGCCCTGCTTGCCGGGGCCGAGAGCGTCTGGCTGCGCGAGAAGGCGACACGCCTGCCCTTCGTGCGCCGATCGACCTCCCGCTTCATGCCGGGCGAAACCATGGAAGAGGCGCTGGACGCCTGCCGCCAGCTGCAGGAGCAGCACCGGGCCGGCACCATCGTCACGCACCTGGGCGAGAACCTGTCGAGCCTCGCGGAAGCCGAGGCGGTCACGCGACACTACCTCGAACTCATCGACCGCATCGCGACGATGCGGCTCGACGCGCAGGTGTCGGTGAAGCTCACGCAACTTGGCCTGGATCTCGGCCTCGACGCCTGCGGCCGCAACTTGGCCCTGCTCGTCGCCCGCGCCGAGTCGCACGGCAACATGGTGTGGATCGACATGGAGGGCACCAAGTACGTCGACGCGACGCTGGAGCTGTTTCGCCGCGCGCGCGCCGGATCGACCAGGGTCGGCGTCTGCCTGCAGGCCTACCTCCGGCGCACCCGGAACGACCTCGAGGCGCTGCTGCCGCTGGCTCCGGCCATCCGCCTGGTCAAGGGCGCCTACCGCGAGCCGCCCGAACTCGCATTTCCCCGCAAGGCCGACGTGGACGAGAACTATCACCAGCTCGCGCTGCGCATGCTGCGGCCGGGTGTGCCGGCGGGCGCGTTCCTCGCGGTGGGCACGCACGACGAGCGGCTGATCACCCGCATTCGCACGGCCCTTGCCCGCCGCGTCTCGAACACGATCGGGTGCGAGTTCGAAATGCTCTACGGGATCCGGCGATCGCTCCAGGCCCGGCTCGCCGCCCAGCACGCGCCGCTGCGGGTGCTGGTCAGTTACGGCGAGTTCTGGTTCCCGTGGTACATGCGGCGGCTGGCCGAGCGGCCCGCGAACGTCCTCTTCGTCCTCGAGAGCGTGTTCGCCGGCTGAACCGGCGGTTGCGCCGGCAGAGGTGATTGGTTACCGTGGAGGAGGGGCTCGTCCACTGTGGGTACCAGGTTGCTTCAGAGCGGAGGGACGTGTGCGCGCAATTGCGAGTCTGTGCGTCGTGCTGCTGTCGTTCGCGGTCGTGCCGGTCGCACCGGCGGCGGCCGCGCCGCGGGTGATCGAGATCCAGGTCGGCGACAACATGAGGTTCGCCCCCGCCGCGATCGCCGCAACTCCGGGCGAGTCGATCAAGGTGGTACTCGAGGACGTCGGCAACATGCCCAAGGTGGCGATGGGCCACAACTTCGTCCTGCTGAAGAAGGCCTCGGACGCGAAGACCGTCGTCGACAAGTCGGCGTCGGCGCGCGACACGGACTTCCTGGCGCCCGCCGTCCAGCCGCTGCTTCTCGCCTACACGAAGCTGGTTGGTCCCGGTGAAACCGCGGAGGTCACCTTCACCGCGCCCGCGCAGCGGGGCGACTACATGTTCATCTGCACCTTCCCTGGCCACTTCAACGTCGGCATGAAGGGCACCCTCACGGTCAAGTAGTGCGCGCTCAGACGCTCCGCGCTCGGCCGCGGGACGCGTCGGCCCGCGCGGTCGCCACGGTTCGGCAAGGCTCACCGTGCCCCGAGCGCCGTCGAGGGGCAGATGCGGCCAGCCCGGCCACCCGCCACTCGCAGCGTCGCGACGGACCGAGAGCCCCGACTCAACGCAAGTGAGCGCAGGCTCAGGATTGTGCACATTCTCGGGCGGATGGAATGCGGGAGGAACCACCGAGCTCACAGAGCCCACAAGGGCAGATCGGCACCCGTCGCCCGTGAGAGATCCGGTGACCGCGGGCATCGGCGCCGCGGGCGAAGCCCGTGGCGCGAGGGGCGGCGGGGCCGCGCCGCCACGAGAAGCCTCCCGCGCCCGTGCTTGTCGTGCCGGCGCCGCCCCGCCGCCCCTCCCGGCTCGCCCACCGGGGGCGTGGGAGCCGGTGGCCGAGCCGCGATGCCGTCGCGCGTGACAGCCTCTGTGGGCTCGTGGTTGAAACCGTCGAACGGCTCATGCGGATGGCATCGATCCCGAGGAGCGCACGGAGCGCAGGGCCAAGCCTGGCCGTCAGCCCACCAGGAGCAGCGGCTTGTGCGAGCCTGTCTGCTGCTGCGACGCGACGATCGCCTGCTCCAGGTCCTCGATGATGTCGGCGATGTCCTCCGTGCCGATCGACAGGCGGATGAAGTCGTCGGTGACGCCGCTCGCCACCCGTTCCTCCGCCGACAGCTGCTGGTGCGTCGTGGAGGCGGGGTGGATGATCAGGCTCTTCGCGTCGCCGATGTTCGCCAGGTGGCTGAACAGCCGGACACCGTCGATGACCCGCTTGCCCGCTTCGAGACCGCCGCGGATGCCGAATCCGACGATCGCGCCCGCGCCCTTCGGGAAGTACCGCTTCGCACGCTCGTAGTCGGGGTGCCCGGGGAGCAGCGGGTAGTTGACCCAGGCGACGTGCGGGTTGGCGCCCAGCCACTCGGCCACGGCGAGGGCGTTGAGGCAGTGTGCGTTGATGCGCAGCGGCAGCGTCTCGAGCCCCTGGACGAACAGGAAGGCGTTGAACGGCGACAGGCACGGGCCGAGGTCGCGCAGCAGCTGGACGCGTGCCTTGGTGATGTACGGCGCGGGAAGGCTGGCGAAGACGAGGCCGTGGTAGGACGGGTCGGGCTCGGTGAACTCGGGGAACCGGCCGTTGTCCCAGCCGAACCGGCCGGAGTCGACGATCGCGCCGCCAATCGACGTGCCGTGCCCGCCGACGAACTTCGTCAGCGAGTAGACGATGACGTCGGCGCCGTGGTCGAAGGGGCGGAAGATGAACGGCGAGACGGTGTTGTCGACGACGAACGGCAGGCCGTGCCGATGGGCCGCCGCGGCGATCGCGTCGAAGTCGTCGACGTTGTTCTTCGGGTTGCCAATCGACTCCGTGTACACGAGCCGCGTATTCCCGTCGATCGCCGCTTCGACCTCATCGACGTTGGAGGAGTCCACGAACCTCGCTTCGATTCCGAACCGTGCCAGCGTGTGCCGGAACAGGTTGTAGGTGCCGCCGTAGAGCGACCGGGTGGAGACGAAGTTCTGGCCCGCGCTCGTCAGGTTGAGCACGGCCAGCGTGATGGCCGCCTGGCCCGACGCGAGCGCCAGCGCGCCCACGCCCCCATCCAGCTGCGCCAGGCGTTCCTCGAGCACCGCCGTGGTCGGATTCGTGATGCGGGTGTAGATGTTGCCGGGCGTCTTCAGCGCGAAGACGTCGGCGGCGTGGTCGGCCGAGTCGAAGACGTACGACGTGGTCTGGTAGATCGGCACGGCCCTCGCCCGGCTCGACGAGTCGGGCTGGTGCCCTCCGTGCAGGGCGATGGTGGCGGGACGGTAGGCGTGCTCGTTCGACATGTCGTTGTCCTTCCTGTGAAAGGGGCCGAGCCCCATTCCGGGTCGAGGTTGATCGACGCGGGCGTCAGAATCCCGCAACTTGTGAGGCGACCGCCAGCCCTCGCCTCCCAGGATTGGCAGTCACCGCGATCGGGCGCGGCAACGGAACCTGGCTCCTTCTCGCGGCGACGGCCAGCAGGTCCGAAGCCACCGCCACCGCCGTCGCGTCGCCGCCGGCGCCCTGGCCGGCGAACAGCGTCTCGCCGCCGAATTCGCCGTGCACCGAGACGACGTTCTGGCATCCGCTCGCCTTCGCGAACGGGCTGTCGAGGGGCACCAGCGCGGGGCGAACCGACGCCACGACCTCGGACAGCGATGCCCCGACGCGCGCCGCGCGCGAGACCTGGCGAATCGTGCAGCCCTGCTGCCGCGCCTCGGCGAAGTCTTCGTGTGCGATGGAGGCGATCGATGCGCATTCTACCTGCGAAGGGCGCACGCGGATGCCGAAAGCGGCCTGGCAGAGAATCGAGAGCTTCGCCCGCGCGTCGAAGCCCTCGACGTCTGCGGATGGGTCCGCCTCCGCATACCCCAGCGTCTGGGCCTCGCGCAGCGCGTCGGCAAAGGGCAGGCCCTGCTGTTCGATGCGGGTGAGGATGTAGTTGCACGTGCCGTTGAGAATGCCGGCGACCCTGACCAGGCGATCGCCGGAGAGGCCGTCCTCGATCGCGCGGATGACCGGGATGCCGCCGGCAACGGCGCCTTCGTAGCGGAGCGCGCCACCGGCGCGGGCGGCGAGCGCGAGCAGTTCGGGCCCGTGCTCGGCCACCAGTTGCTTGTTCGCCGTCACCACCGATTTCCCGCCGAGCAGCGCCCTGTGCAGCCACTGCCGTGCGGGTTGCACGCCGCCGACCAGCTCGACCACGGCGTCGATGTCGCGGGCGACGAGATCGTCGAAACGCGTGGTCCAGGCGACGGACGCGGGCAGCCAGGCAGGCCGCTCCCGGCCGCCAGGGCGTCCGCACACCCTGACGAGGCGCAGGCGCCGATCGCCGCCGTGGAGCAGCAGCCTCGCCACCGATTGTCCGACCGTGCCGAAGCCCACCAATCCGATTCGCAGCGACATCTGCCTTCTCCCCGTTGGTCTCGCCAAACGAAAAAAGCCGCCACCCGCAACCTCTTGCGGATGACGGCCCCGTCGAAATCTCTCGGGAATGCTGCCGGATCACCCGCTCTCGTTGGGCTGCATGCGCATCGTGGACATGGTCCACATGCGCACGGTCATGGTCGTCGCGGTCGCGACGGTGGTGCGCGCGCGGGCGGAGGTCGACGACGCCGGCGGGATGCTGGCGGCGTTCCGTTCAACGATGGCGGCGTCGAAGGTGTCGTTCATGATGGGCGCACAAAAAAACAAAACCCGCCGTCTGGCGTCCCAGGTCGGCGGGTGCTGGTGTCGATCGCTTGCAGCTGGACTAGCCGTCGATCGCACGCACCACGCCGACCCCCATGCCCATCGACATGGGCATCGGCATCGGCATCGCGGTGGTGCGGATCGTCAACATCGAAGTGGAGTATCTCAGGGAAGGCGGACTTGCGTCAAGTGTCAGCTCGCGGAGTGTCAGCTTACGGAGGGTCAGCTTACGGAGGGTCAATGCAGAATGCAAAATGCAAAATGCAGAATGCAGAATGCAGAATGCACACACGGCACGATGCCGGCACAGGATGCCCGTCCGTCCTTACTTCTGGCACGTCGGGCACCAATAGGTGCCGCGCGCGTTCGCGCCCTGCTTGCGGCAGCTGACTGGCGTCCCGCAGCGCCGGCACGGCCGCCCGGCGCGTCCGTAGACCCACAGCCTCGCCGCCGGATTCATCCGCCGCGTGGTCGTGCGGGCGCCGCCCCACCCGGGCGCCCCGGACCGCGCGGCGTCGATCACGTTCGCCTTCAGCAGCTGGCGGCTCGCGTCGATCACCCGCCTGAGGTCCCCGTCCGAGAGCGTGGACACGAGCCGGAACGGATCCACGCCGCAGACGAACAACACCTCCGACTTGAAGACATTGCCGACGCCTGCCGCGATGCGCTGGTCGAGGAGCGCGTCGGCGATCGCCGCGGCCGGCCGCGCGCGCATCCGGGCGACGGCCTCCCCGGCGTCGAAATCCTCCGCCAGCAGATCGGGCCCGAGCGCCGACAACTCCGAATGACGCCCCAGTTCCCGGGCCGCCACGAACTCCGCCACCGGCACGTCGAACGCCACCGCCACGTATTCGGCGTTGCCGACGACGATGCGCATCGCCGCGCGGCCGCGCTGCCAGCGCTCGGCCGGCCGGTAGACGTGCCAGCTGCCGTTCATCCGCATGTGAGTGCGCAGGACGAGCCCGCCCGAGAACGCCATCAGCAGGTGCTTGCCGACCGCGCGCACCGCGTTCACCGTCCGACCGGTGATCGGCCGGTCGTCGTGCACCCGCTGAAGCGACGGGAGCACGGTCTCGAACCGCGTGACCGCCCGTCCGGCCAGGGCGAGATGCAGCGTGCGAGCCGCGCGGAAGATCGTGTCACCTTCTGGCATGGCCAACGAGTGTAGAAGAGCAGGTCAACGCACAACGCACAATGCACAACGCACAATGCACAATGCACAATGCGCAAACGGCGCGGCAGACGCGGGTTGCCCATTCACCAGCTCGCTACCGTGGCGGGGCCGCCTGGAACCCGGTCGCCCGGCGGACGAAGCCCGCATCCACCAGGAACGGCGCCAGAGGGTGACGTGCCGCGTCCACGCCGTCGATCTCACCGATCAGCATGCCCCCGCGGTCGCCCTCGGATGTCGCCAGCGTGAACAACGTGCCGGCCACCTCGCGCGCGAACGTGCTGCGGGCCGGCTCGTCTTCGGGCAGGAATGTCAGGAACTGCCGATCGGCTCGCCCGACGTACGCCGCCAACTCGCCATTCACGAGGATCACGCCGGCGCCGGCCGAACGCGTCGGCCCGCGGCGGTCACGCGGGCCCTCGCCCGAAAGGGCCTGCGGCCATTTGAGAATCGCGCCGTAGGGATTCGCCGGATCGGTGGCCGCGAGGCACACGGCCTGCGGCGACTCGGGCTCGTCGCGAACCGAGCGAAGCAGATCGACGGCCGCCGGCAGCGCGAACTGGGTGGCCGCGAGGCCCCCGACGAAGTAGCCGCGGCGGATCCGGCCGGCATCTTCCATCGCCTTCAAGACGTCGTAGATGGCGCTGAAGCCCCCGGGCAGGCCCTCGACCGCGACGGCTTCTCGCGTGAGGACCCCATGGCGGTTCAGCAACTGCTGCGCGGCAGCCGCAGCCCAGCCGGTGGCGCCGGGCCGGCCCGCGGCGCGCGCCGCGACCAGGCTCCAACGGCCCTCCGCCGTTGGCGGCGTGAGCCGCCGAGAACGGAAGGCGCGTTCGGGATCGCGCCGGCGCCGGCGCGCCGGCGGCTGGGTGAACGCGCGCAGCGCATGGAAGGTGTCGTTGGTGACGATCCCCTGCCACGCCAGGTCCCACAGCGCGCTCACGGTTTCACCCGGGTAGCCTCCGCCGGCGGCGGCGTGAACGGCGGGGAAGAACGAGGCGCCTTCGCGCTGCAGGTGCGCGACGATTGCCCGAGCCCGGTCGTCGAGTTCGCCGGCCGCGTCGGCGGACGGCGGCAGCAAGCCGGCCAGGTGATCAGTGAGGTAGAGCGCGACGCGTCCGTCGCGCTCGCCGAGCGCACCGACGCCCACCCAGACCACCTCGCCCGCGCCGCTCAACAAGTCGAGGTCGGCCGCGCGGTATCCTTCGATCCGCGCGGGCAGGATCTCGCGTTCGAGCAGCGATGCGACGATCGGCGCGCCCTGGAGCTGTTCGACGACGTCCAGCAGGGCATCGGGGCCGTGCCGCCGCGTCAGCAGGCCGTGCCACGTCGTCATCAGCCGGCCGAGCGCCGCCGCGCTGACCGGCTCCACCTGGTGGCGCAGCCTTGCGAGCGAGCGCTGGCGGATGGTTCGCAGCACCTCGGTCTCGCACCACTCGCGGCCGATCCTGCCCGGCGTGAACGTGCCCTGGACGGCTCGCCCGCGCGCGGCGAGGCGGGCGAGCGCGCCGTCGACGGTGCCGGCCGAGACGCCGAGCCGGGTCGCGACCGCCTGCGGCGTGAACGGCGCGTGCGTTCGTGCGAAGCGGAGCACGAGGTCGCCCAGGGGATCGGCCACCGGTTCGAGCAGGGCGCCCGGCAGGCCGAGCGGGAGCGGCGCACCCAGGGCGTCGCGGTAGCGGGCCGCGTCTTCGGCGGCGACGTACCGCGAGTGTCCGGCCACGCGAAGTTCGATTGCCCGGCGGTCGCGCACGAGCGCGCGAATCGACCGCGCAACCGCGTCGCTGGCGGTTCGCGCCGCCACCTCGTCGCGCGACAGGTCGCCGACGCGGAGCAGCAGATCGTGGAGGGCGTCGGCGCTCCTGGCCCGGTACCTGGCGTCGGTGTGCTGCAGTTGTGCCTCGACGTCTTCGATGACTGCCGGGTCGAGCAGCTCGCGCAGCTCGATGTCTCCCAGCAAGTCTCTCAGCTGCGACTGGTCCACCAGCAGCGCCTGCGCCCGCCGTTCGGCGAGCGGCGCGTCGCCGTCGTAGATGAAGTTGGCCGTGTAGGCGAACAGGAGCGACGAGGCGAACGGCGACGGCTTCTCCGTATCGACCGTCGCGACGCGGATCGCGCGCGAGGCGACGCGCCCCAGGACGTCGAGCAGGGCCGGAACGTCGAACTGGTCCCGCAGGCACTCGCGATACGTTTCGAGCAGCGCCGGGAAGGAGCCGAAGCGGGCGGCCACCGCGAGCAGGTCCGAGGCGCGTTTGCGCTGCTGCCAGAGCGGCGTGCGCGCGCCCGGGCGCCGCCGGGGTAGGAGCAGCGCGCGCGCGGCCACCTCGCGGAACCTCGCGGCGAACATCGCCGTGCCGCCGAGCTGGTGGAGCAGGAGCCGTTCGGCCTCGTCCGGCGGCGGCAGCAGCAGCGCCGCGTCGGGCGGCTCGTCGGTGTCCGGGAACCGCACCACGAACCCATCGTCCGACCACATGGTCTCGACGTCGATGGCGCGGTGCTCGCGGACGCGTGCTTCCGCGGCCATCGCCCACGGCGCGAGCACCTGCCCCCCCAAGGGCGCGAGCACGCAGACGCGCCAGTCGCCGAGCTCGTCGCGGTAGCGTTCGATCACCAGCGTGCGGTCGTCCGGGACCGCCTGCGTGGCGCGCTCCTGGTCGCCGAGATAGAGGAGCAGGTTCTCGGCCGCGCGGCGATCGAGGTCGTGCTCCTTGATCAGGCGCGCAATCGCCGCCGAACGGGGCAGGCTCCGCAGTTCGCGGATCAGCCGGCCGATGGCGAGACCGAGTTCGAGCGGCCGGCCGGGCCGGTCGCCGTGCCAGAACGGCATCTTCCCCGGCTCCCCGGGCGCGGGAGAGACGACGACCCTGTCGTGCGTGATGTCTTCGATCCGCCACGTCGAGGCGCCGAGCACGAACGTCTCCCCGGCCCGCGATTCGAACACCATCTCCTCGTCGAGTTCGCCGACGCGCGCGGCGCCCTTGCCTGCGCCCGCGAGGAACACGCCGTAGAGCCCGCGGTCCGGGATCGTGCCCCCGTTGACGATGGCCACGCGACCGGCGCCCTGCCTGGGCGCGAGGGTGCCGCCAATCCGGTCCCAGGTGAGCCGGGGCCGCAGTTCGGCGAACTCGTCGGAAGGATAGCGGCCCGACAGCATGTCGAGCACGCCCTCGAAGATGCTTCGCGACAGCCCGGCGAACGGCGCGGCACCGCGCACCGCGTCGAAGAGGCCGTCCACCCGCCAGGGATCCGACGCGACCATCGCCACCACCTGCTGTGCGAGGACATCCAGCGGGTTGCGCGGATAGCGGGTCGCTTCGACCTGCCCGTCGTGCATCGCGCGCGTGACCGCCGCGCACGCGACGAGATCGCCGCGGAACTTCGGAAAGATGATGCCCTCGCTCGCCGCGTCCACCTGGTGGCTCGCGCGGCCGATCCGCTGCAGTCCGCTCGCCACCGACGGCGGCGCCTCGATCTGCACCACCAGGTCGATCGAGCCCATGTCGATGCCCAGTTCGAGCGACGACGTGGCGACGAGCGCGGGGATGCGCCCGGCCTTCAGCGCGTCCTCGATCTCGGCACGCTGTTCGCGCGACAGCGAACCGTGATGCGCGCGCGCCACGGTCTCGCCCGCCAGCTCGTTGATGGCGCCCGCCAGGCGCTCGGCCAGCCGCCGGCTGTTGGCGAACAGGAGCGTCGTGCGGTGGCAGCGGATGAGCTCGAGCAGGCGAGGGTGGATGCTCGACCAGATCGATTGCGCCACCGGCCCCCGCGACGCGGGACCGCTCGGGACCTCCACGGGCTTGGCGAGCTTCGCCAGATCCTCCACCGGCACCTCGACGTTCAGCACCAGCCGCTTTGGCTGCCGCGCGTCGACGATCGTCACCGGGCGGTACGACACCTCGCGTCCACTCGAGCCGAGCTCGTCCTCGAGCGCCAGGGCGGCCTGGGGCGCGGTGCCAGCGGGCGCGGGCGCGTCGCTCGAAGTCCGGCTGACGTCGACGCCCCCGAGGAAGCGCGCCACTTCGTCGAGCGGCCGCTGCGTGGCCGACAGCCCTATCCGCTGGATTGGCCGCCCGCACAGCACCTGCAGCCGTTCGAGCGACAGCGCGAGATGGGCGCCGCGCTTGGTCGGCACGAGCGAGTGGATCTCGTCCACGATGACGGTGTCGACGGCGCGGAGGACATCGCGCGCCCGCGAGGTCAGCAGGAGATAGAGCGACTCGGGCGTGGTAATCAGCAGGTCGGCCGCGTCGCGGCGGAACCGGGCCCGTTCGGCGGCGGGCGTGTCGCCCGTGCGGACGGCGACGGCGGGCGTCACGAACCGGTCGCCGCGCGCCTGCGCGGCACGCGAGACGCCGGCGATGGGCGACCGGAGGTTCCGCTCCACGTCCACGGCGAGCGCCTTGAGCGGCGACACGTAGAGCACCCGGCAGCGGCGATCGACGGGCGGCGCCGGCGAGAACATGAGGCGATCGACCGCCCAGAGAAACGCGGCCAGGGTCTTCCCGCTGCCGGTCGGCGACAGGATCAGCGTCGAGTCGCCGCGGGCGATGGCCGGCCACCCGAGCGATTGCGGGGCCGTGGGGCGGCCGAACGACGAGGCGAACCAGTCGCGGACGGCGGGATGGAAGAGCTCGAGTGCGGCGGGCGCGGAGGGCGGGGCCACCCCAGGATTCTACGTCAGCGTGCGTCCGCGTCGCCCGGGAACCGGACGGCCGGAACCGGGGGCGCCGCGGGCCCGCCCCTGCGCGAGACCGGCCGAGGGCTCGGGCCATGGCCGGCCCGCGCGGTGATATCCTCGTGGAGAATGGCCGCGCACCTCCACACGTCCCGCGTCCTCTTCGCCAGCGCGCTCGCGGCAATCGGCCTCCTGGCGGTGGGCGCGTTCGACTACGCGGCCACGCGCGGCGATCTGCTCCAGCTGCTTCGCCAGCAGGCCGTCACCCTCCGCGAGACCATCACCGCCGCGGCGCGCGCCAACGAGACCGCGGGGGCGCAGGCGGAGGCGCAGATCCAGGAACGGCTGCTCGACAACGTCAGGCTGCTGGCGGAAATCGATCGTCGCGGGGGCCTCAACGCCGCCCTGCTCGCGCAGATTGCCGCGGCCAACCGCCTGTTTCGCGTGGCGGTCTTCCGCCCCGACGGCACGCGCGAGCAGTTCACCGGCGGCGAGGGTGCCGGTTTCGGCGCCGGCGGACGCGGGTTCGCGGCGGCCGGCCTCCTCCAGCGATTGCTCGACGGCACCGACACCGAGGCGGTCGGCGAACTGCACAGCCCGCGATGGGGCGGACGCGCGCGGGTGGCGGCCGGGATCCGCCGGGCCAACGGCGGCGCGATTCTGGCCAACGCGGACGCGGGCGAGATCGAGGCCCTCCAGCGGCAGACCTCGCTGGAGCGCCTGGTTCAGGACATGGTGGCGGCCACCGGCCAGATCGCGTACATCGCGCTCGATCGCGGCGACCTGCACCTCGCGCGCGGCGATCTGCCGCGGGCCGGCGACACCGACGCCGGCGCCGCGGTCGGCGAGGGCGCCTCGGGCCCTCTCCTCGAGCGGGAGGTGACCTCCGGCGGCCGGCCGGTGCTCGAGTTCGCCGGGCCGGTCTCGCTCGGTGAAGGCCAACCGGCGAACCTGCGCGTCGGCCTTCGGCTCGACGACCTTCGCCGGTCCGAGCGTCGGATGGTGGTGCGGCTCGCGGTGTCGCTCGGCGCGGCGCTGGTCCTCTCGCTGCTCGCCCTCGGCACCGTCTGGCTTCGCCAGGCCTACAGCGCGCTGAGCGAGAAGCACGCGCTGGCCGAAGCCGCGCTGCGCCGCCGCGACAGGCTCAGCGCGATGGGGGAGCTCGCGTCCACCGTCGCGCACGAAGTGCGCAACCCGCTCAACGCGATCGCCATGAGCGCGCAGCGGCTGCGCCGCGAGTTCCTCCCTGCGGCCGGCGCCCCCGGCGCGGGCGACGGCGTCGAGCTCGCACAACTGCTGGGCGTCGTCGAAGGCGAAACGCGGCGCATCAACGATGTCGTGCAGCAGTTCCTCGAGTACGCCAGGCCGCCGAAGCTCGCGCCGCGAGAAGAGGACCTGGGCGCCGAGGTTCGCGACCTGGTCCAGTCGGCGCGCGCGATGGCCGAGGCCCGCGGCGTGACGCTTCGCTTCGAGTCGGCTGGCGGCGGGCTCGCGGTCTTCGACCCGGCGCAGCTGCGGCAGGCGGTGGAGAACCTGGTGCGCAACGCGATTGAAGCCACGCCGCCGAACGGGTCGGTGACGGTGAGCGTCGCGACCGGCGGCAAGGGGCACGCCATCGAGGTGCGCGACACGGGGGCCGGCATCTCCGCCGACGATCTGCCGAAGGTGTTCGACCTGTACTTCACCACGAAGGCGGAGGGCACCGGGGTGGGCCTCGCGGTGACGCAGCAGATCGTCAGCGCGCACGGCGGCACGATCGAGGTGGACTCCGCGCCGGGGCGCGGCACCCGGATGACCATCCGCCTGCCGCTGCAGGTGGAAGGAGGCGCCGGTGCCTGAACACACGGTCCTGGTGGTGGACGACGAGCAGGCCCAGCGGACGGTGCTGGCGGGATTCCTGCGGAAGCGCGGCTTCGACGTCCTGCAGGCGGCCGGCGTCGGCGAGGCGCTCGGCCAGGTGTCCGCGCACCTGGTGGACCTCGTCCTCACCGACCTGCGCATGGCCGACGGCACCGGGCTGGACGTGCTCAACGGCGTCCGCAAGATCAACCCGGAGGTGGCCGTCGTCGTCATGACCGCCTTCGGCACCGTGGCCAGCGCGGTCGACGCGATGAAGCGCGGCGCGTCCGACTACCTGACCAAGCCGATCGACCTCGACGAGCTCGATGTCCTGATCGGCCGCACGCTCGAGCGCCGCGCGCTGGTGGCCGAGAATCGCGAGCTCAGGCAGCAGCTCGAGACGCGGCACCGCCTCTCGGGGCTCGAGACGGCCAACTCGCGGATGGCCGAGGCGATCAATACCGCCGCCCGCGCCGCCGCCAGCCGCGCGACGATCCTGATTCGCGGCGAGAGCGGCACCGGCAAGGAGCTGATGGCGCGCGCGATCCACTATGCGAGCCCGCGCGGCAAGGGCCCGCTCGTCGCGGTGAACATCGCGGCGCTGCCCGACACCCTCATCGAGTCCGAGCTGTTCGGCCACGAGCGCGGCGCCTTCACGGGCGCCGAGCGCGAACACCGCGGACGATTCGAGCTGGCCGACGGCGGCACCCTGTTCCTCGACGAAATCGGCGACCTGCCCAGAAGCACCCAGGTGAAGCTGCTCCGGGTGCTCCAGGAGCAGGCGTTCGAGCGGCTCGGCGGCACCCGGACGCTGCGAGTGGACGTCCGGGTGATTGCGGCGACCAACCGCGACCTCGAGGCGATGTCCGCGCGCGGCGAGTTCCGCGACGACCTCTACTACCGCCTGAACGTCGTCGCGATCGACGTGCCGCCGCTCCGCGAGCGCCGCGAGGACATCCCGGCGCTGGTGCGTCACTTCCTCGAGCGGTTTGCGGCCGAACGGCCGTCGCCGGTCACCGAGGTCTCGCGGGAGGCCATGGACGTGCTGGTGAAGTACGAGTATCCCGGCAACGTGCGCGAACTCGAGAACCTCGTCCACCGCGCGGTGGTGCTGGCGAGAAGCGAGACGATCACCGCGGCCGACCTGCCGATCCGCCTCGCGCGAATGAAGGCCGACGGCAAGGCCGGCGAGGGGGCGACCTTCGTGGAGCGGGTGGCTGAATTCGAGCGCGCGCTGATCGTGGAAGCGCTGGACAGGGCCGGTGGCGTTCAGACGCGGGCCGCCCGGGCGCTGGGGATGAGCGAGCGCCACCTGCGCTACAAGCTGCGGAAGTACCAGCTCGGGCAGGGCGGCGAGGCCCCCGACGCCGACCGTCGGGGGGCCGGCCCGGTCGGCGCCTGACGGCCCCGTCAGTAGGCCACTTTCACCCCGAACCCGACCGCGTGCGAGGTGAAGTCGTAGAACGCGTCGTTGGACTGATGGCGCGTGAACAGGTAGTCGAGCGACAGGCCGAGGTTCCACGCCCCTGTGCGCTCGCCGAGGATTGGCGCGGTCCACGACGCGCCGGCCCGCCAGATGCGATCGGCGCGGAGGGCGTCGCCCGGCCGGGGGAGGCCGTCGGCGCCGAGCGCCACCGTGCCCCGGTAGTCCTTGCCGGTCCAGGCGCCGGCCGCCTCGAGCGCCATCCCGTTCTGGAGGATGTGCTTCAGCGATGCGCGCAGCCCGGCCGCGTTGCTGGCGAAGGGGTCGTCGTACACGCCATCGTCGAAGAACAGCGCCGGTGTGGTGACGACAGCGGTCGGCAGCGCGCCAAAGCTCACCCGCTGCTGGTACTGCAGCGTGACTCCCGTGCGGTCGGCGAGAGACTGCGCAACGCGGCCGAGCACCGTCACCTGGCCCGCGGTGCCGCTCACCGAGCCCGCTGCCGACGAGGTGGTGGTGGCGAGCACCAGCGTCGGTGCCTTGGACATCGCCCCGGCCCCGCGGCCATGGAGCGCGCCGGGTTCCGTGGCTGCCGTGGTCGTGGCGGTGACGGGCGTCGCGTCGAGCACGTCGTACCGCTTCGCGCCGGCTTGGACCTCCGCGATCAGCGTGGTGCGGGAACGGAGGTTGACGAGCGCACTGGCGAATCCCTCGTGCTCGACCTGGTCGAGCACCGGCATGTCGGCAAATGCCCGCGCGTCGAAGCGATAGCCCGCGCGCAGCGTCTTCGTCTCGGCCGGCTTCCACTCGGCATTGAGGAACAGCCCGATGCCCCGGTAGTCGGCGGCCGACCACGAACTGCCGTTCGAGCGGAACGTGCCGACGGCGCCCGCGAAGATCGAGGGTCCGGAGGCCTGCGCGCGCCGCGCCTGCCACGTGGCCCCGACCTCGTTCTGGAGGTAGGCCCAGTCGCCGGTCGTGTTGTAGTCGCCGGCGTCGAGCGCGTAGTGGAGCCGCAGGCGTGCGTCCGCCACCTGGTGCTCGGCCTCGATCGATCCGCCGGTCGTTCGAGGGCCGTCCGTGGCCATCGGCTCGGTCGACGACATCGAGTTGAGCGCCCGGCCGAAGGCCACCGTGAGCGAGGGCTGGGCCGCCGCCCCGGTGGCAGCGGCCAGCATGAGGGAGGTGAGCGTGCAGGTGAGGAAGAACGCGCGCGATGAGGTCGAGAAGTCCATGCTGTTCATCGGTCTACCACGGGCCTGACGGCCCGTGCCACCTTCCGAGTTCCGGGCCGCACGTCACGTCCCCGCCGCTCCTCAGGATCCTGCACATCCTCGGCCTGATGGAATGGCGGGAGGAACCACCGAGCCTCACAGAGACACCAAGGGCGGACTGGCACACGTCGCACGCGAAATCTGGTGACCGTGGGCATCGGCGCCGCGGGCCCAGCCCGTGGCGCGAGGGGCGGCTGGGCGGCGCCGCCACGAGAAGTCTCCTGCGCCCGTGCGCTTTTCGTGCCGGCGCCGCCCGGCCGCTCCTCCCGGCTCGGCCACCGGGGGCGTGGGAGCCGGTGGCCGTGCCGCGATGCCGTCGGGCGTGACAGCCTCTGTGGGCTCCGAGGTCTCAGTGGTTGAACCGTCGAACGACTCCCGCTGGACGGATCGAATCCTGAACCGTCGCTCACTTACGCGGGCCGCGACCTCTCCCCTTTGGACCGGTGCCGTCGCAGATGCCCGTGCCGGTGCCGGCGCCCGCCCCTGCCGGCGCGCCGAACCCCGTGCCATCCTGGGGGCCGATGTGGGTGCCGTTGCCCTGGCCGCGGCCCATGCCGCGCCCCTGGCCCTGTCGCTGACCCTGGCCCGCGCCGCGCCTGCCGGCCTGGAAGTTGTCGCAGATGCCATCGCCGTTGGCGTCCACGAAGTTCGCCCCGACCGTCGTCTGGCCGGTTGCCTGGGCCGCGGCCGCGGCCGGCTTGCCCTGCGCCGCCGCCACCGTCGCCGTGACCAGCATCGCCCCGATCCCGAGAATCAATGCCCGTTTCATGTGGTGTCCTCCTGCCGAATCCGCCTGTCGCGCCGCGACCGTCGCGCCGCGTTCGCCCAGGACAGCGCAAGGAAGGGACCAGCCTGGCCGGCGCGCCGCGCGGGAGGACTAAACAGATGGAGAAGAAGGGACTTAGCGGGAGGGCGTGCGGAAGACGCAGCCCGCCGGGCCGGGCTCGTTTCGACGGGAAGGTCGGAGGATTCGACCAGATGGTCGAATTCAGCCCTCGGTGATCTCGAACCTCAGGCAGGCCTGTCCGACGTAGATCTCGTCGCCGGCCTGGAGCCGGGTTCCCCGCGGGCTGCCCGCAGGCAGCGGGATGGTCCGGCCGCCGCGAAAGACGCGCGTTCCAGAGGAACTGTGGTCGTCGAAGAGCCGATACTCGCCGCCCGGCGTCCGCGCGATGTGCGCGTGAGCGCGCGAGACCGTCTGGTTGACGCCGTTGTCGCGCTCGGTGAACACCACCTGGTTTCGCCGCACGACGCGCTTGTCGCGGTCGAGGACCTCGGACAGGCGGCCGATATTCGTCCGCTCGGCCTTCAGCGCATACGTCCGGCGGGTGGCGTCCCCCTTCACGACGGAAAGGGTGGCCGCCGGGGCCGCCGATGCCGTCGGCGCGGACGGCACTTCGCCCGCCCGCTCGCACACCACGCGGAAGACGCGTCCGGTCTCCCAGTCGCCGCCCGCGCGCCGCACGATTCGCAGCCGCACTTCCAGGCCGCGCGGCACGGGGCATCCGGCGGCGTCCAGCCGCGCCGCCACCGCGGCCGGCATGTCGCTCTGCTGGCCGAGGACCGCCTCGATCGCCGCCCGCTGGTTCGCCCGAGCAGCCGCCACCTCCACCGTGATGCGGTTGTACGGAAACACGCGTCGCGCGCGGCCGGCCGGCTCGGCCAGATCTTCGATGTCGTCGAGCGCGGCCTTCCTGATCTCCAGCGGCTGCGGCGGCAGGTCCGAGCGCTCGGCCAGCTTCGCGATCCGCTTCTCGATCTTCCGCACGTTGTCGAGGATGCTCATGGCACGACGACCTACTGGATGATTTTCAAGTCTCGGGCGGCCGTGACGATCTGGCCGGCCACGGGGGCCGCGGCCGAACCGCCGTAGCCACCGTGCTCGATCACGACGGCGAACGAGATGCGGGTGATCGCGTCAGCCGTCTTGCCGGTCGTCGCCCCGGGCTGGGCCTCCCCTCCAAACGGGGCGAAGCCCACGAACCACGAGTGCGAGGGCGCGTCCTGCACCTCCGCCGTGCCCGTCTTGCCGGCAATGGCCGGCTCGATGCCCTTCACGCTCCGCCCCGTGCCTTCGACGACCGCCCGCCGCATTGTCGCGGCCAGGGTCCTGGCCTGCGGCGGCGACAATACCGGGCGAGGCGAATCCGTCCGCCGGTTGGTTTCGTCGATCACCCAGCGGCCCTGCGGCATCGCCCCGTCGCCCGCGATCATGGCGGCCACCCGCGCCATCTTGAAGGGGGTGGCCAGCACCTGGCCCTGGCCGTACGCCGCGAAGGGCAGCGTGTCGCGCACCTGCTTGGTCGATTCGGGCTGCCCGAGCGAAATCTCGAGCAGTGCCGCGGTCTCCTGCAGGGCCGGGGCGCCGAGCCGAAGGCCGAGCTGCGCGAAGTAGGCGTTGCACGACACGATCAGCGCACGCTCCATCTTCAGCGTGCCGTGAGGCGACCTGTCCGCCTCGTCGTCGCGGATCGGCCGGTTCCATCCGGGCAACTGCTTGCCGACGCGGCCGTCACGCAGGCGCTCGCACGTGAACGACTCGTCCGCGAGTGACGGATCCTTGCGCAGCGCCGCCGCCGCCGTGACCAGCTTGAAGCTCGATCCGGGCGGATAGAGCCCGTAGCGCGCGCGGTCGAGCAGTCGCGGGTCGGGGTCGTCGCTGGTCGTGTCGCCGCGCGGTTTCACGCCGAGCCCGGGCGGCATCACCGGCCACGGGTAGGTAACCGACGCCAGCAAGTCGCCCGCCTGCGACAGCACGACCGCGGCGCCCTCCTTCTGTCCCACGCGATCCACGCCGGCCTTCAGCGCCGCCGCCACCTCGAGCTGGAGCCGGATGTCCACCGCGAGCCGCACGTCGCGGGGGCGGTCGAGGATTCGCCGGACCTGTTCGTGGTCCGGATCGTTTCGATGGCGGAGCAGGGGCACGAGTTCGATCAGGTCGCGCCGGATCACCTTCGTCTTCCGGCCGGTCAGCGGGTCGGCCACCTCGACCACCCGCGCGTGATCGTCGTAGCCGCGCAGGCGGCTGTCGTAATCGCGCTCCACGAACGACGTGTTCGCCGCCGCCCAGTTCACCTGGCTGCGCCAGTCGCCGAGCAGGTGATAGGTGAGGCCGCCGAACGGGTAGCACCGCGTCGCGGGCGCGGGGCACACGTCCGTGGGAGAGACGCCGAGGTCGGTGAGCGCCGCGGCGCTGGCCTGGAGGTCGGCGATGCGGCTCGTGGCGAGCGGGATGCCGTTGCGATCGGTGATCGTGCCGCGAACGATCCGCTGCGCGGCCGCCATCAGCCGCGGGTTGTACTCGAACCGCCTGACACCATCGGCCTGCACGGTCAGCGCGGTGGCAGCCACGGTCCGGTCCGCCGCCCACGTCTGCACGAACGCGACGCGGCCTGTGACCACGACCAAGCCCGCGGCGAGCGCGGCGCCCAGCCACCGGATCGGACGGCCGAACTCCGCCTTCTCCTTCTCGCCGACCGAGCCGTGACTCACTGCCAGCAGCACGCCGCACGCGAAGAAGTTGGCGATCATCGACGAGCGGCCGTAGCTGAGGAAGGGCGTCGTCACGCCGGTCAGCGGCATCAGCCCGAGCACGCCGGCCGAGATCAGGAGCAGTTGCAGGGCGATGCCGAGCGTGAGGCCCAGCGACAGGAACACCGTGTAGTCGCCGGGCGCGCGCCGCGCGATGCGGAGCGCTCGATAGCCGAGCGCCGCCAGGAGCGCGAAGACCAGGAGGAGGCCAGCGAGGCCAAGCTCCTCGCCGACGGCCGCCAGGATCAGGTCCGTGTGCCCTGCCGGCACGGAGCGCGGATCGCCAAGGCCAAGCCCCGTGCCGCTGCGCGCGCCGGTCGCGAACGCCCACAGTGCGTGCGCGACCTGGTCGCCGCCGCGAACCGGGTTGTCCCACGGCGACCACCACATCTGCACGCGCTGCACGACGGTGGCCGGGTACCCGACCATGTAGCCGGCGGCGAAGCCGCCCACCAGCACGAGGAAGCCCAGGGCCACCATCGTGCTGCGGCCGCGCGCCACGCCGTAGAGGCCGAGGAAGACGCACGCGAGCACGAGCGCGGGCCCGAGGTCCTTCTGCAGGAAGAAGAACAGCAGGACCAGCGCCATGCCGATGACGACCGGCAGCACGTAGTCGAGGCGGGGGATGTCGAGGCCGTACCGGCCCCCACCCAGTCCCGGCTCCTTCAGCGCGCGCAGCACCTCCCACCGGTTGGCGAAGTAGCCGGCCAGGAAGAGCACGACCAGCACTCGAATCGCTTCGACGGGCTGGACGCCCATCAGATTCACCTTGGCGTCGCTGGTGCCCGGGCCGCTCCCGAACGCGATCAACAGCAGCGACAGCACGACCGCGCCGAGCAGCGGCACGTAGCTGAGCCGCCGGACGATCGAGCGGTGGAAGTCGACGGTCGAAACGGCTGCCAGCAGCACGCATCCGGCCGCGGCGCCCTGCGCGAAGCGCACGAACAGCATCGGGTCGCGCACGGGATCGCGGATGCTGACCATCATCACCAGTCCGATGCCGCACAGCAGGTGAATGATCGGCAGCAGCCACGGGTCGCCGGTCGACCGGCGCACGCTCAGCCACGCGTGCGCGGCGTAGAAGCCAATCACCAGGAGCCCTGCGGCCCAGAGCAGGCTGCGGTGGAAGTCGCCCGGCGCGCGGACCGCAAAGACCCGCCGCGCCGCGCTCAGCTGCTGCGCGGTCAACAGCGGCACGCGCACCGTCAGCGCGTTCGGGTTCGAGGCGAGCTGGTCGCGACGCTCGACCAGCCGTTCGCGGAAGGTCGCCATCCGCTGCTTGGCCGGCAGATCCTGCTCCGCGATCGTGATCGTCCCCAGCACGTTGACGCCATTGAGCCGGCGCCGCGGACTTCCCGACCCGTCCGGGGTGTTGATCCAGGCGGCCAGGCGATCGGCGACGAAACGGCGCTCGGCGGCGTCCGCGACGACCCCCTCCAGTGCTGGCAGGACCTGCTCGGCCCTGTCCACCGCGTTCAGGTCGACGAGGCGGCCGGTCGCCAGGTCGCGCGCGGCCTCGCCGAGCATGCTCGACCGGGCGGACGACACCAGCCACAAACCGGCCAGGGTCAGGGCCGTCGCCGCCAGCAGGCCGAGCAGCTCGACGGGACGTCCTTTCGCCCGCCGCGTGGTCGCCGCCGCCACGCGTTCCGCGGCGGTACTGTGGGTCATCCGCATGACTACTGCGCCTCGGGCAACTCGGCCAGCCGCTTCTGGACGTCGTCGAGGCGCGCCTGCACCTGCCGCACCGCGCTGGACGCCTCGCCGAAGCCGATGGCCTGGCCGTAGATCTGCATCGCCTGTGTGTAATCGTCCGCCGCCTTCTGCAGGCACGAACGCTCCTGTTCGAGCCCCTTGACCGACTGCGCCTCGCGCCGCATCCGGTCCGCGCGGGTCCGGTAGCCGTCGGCCAGCTGCACCAGCTCGCGATTGCCCGGGCGGTAGCCGCGCTGTTCCGCTTCGTGCATCGACCCGACCGCCTTGTCGACGTCTTCGAGGCCGTAGATGTACGTCCGCGCGAGGCCGAGGTACGGATCGGGCCAGCGGGTGTCGAGACGCGCGGCATCCTCGAACCGGCTGACGGCGTCGCGAAGGGCCTGCGCGGCGGGCTGCTTCTTCCGCTTGCGCGCTTCGCCGTCGATCCGCTGCAGCTGCGCCTCGCAGTATCGCAAGCGAGCCGCCGCGGTGCGGTCGGCGGGGTCGAGATGCAGGAGGTCGCTCAGCCAGTTTGCGGCGTCGCGCCACTGCGCCTCTCGCACCGTCGGCTCGTCCTGGCGGAAATCGGCGATGACCCGGTCGGCCTGCGTGCGCAGCCGTTCTTTCAGGGGCGCGCGCACGCTGGCGAGTCCGATGCCGAGAAGGCTGCGATGCGACAGGTCCTGGTAGCGATCCCACACGCCCTGAACCTCCGACCCCTGGCCCGTCGCCAGTGTCACCTGCAGCTCCCTGGCCGCGCTCCAGACTACCGTCTCGTTGCCGACGATGCCGATGCCGGCGACGACGGCGGCCACCGCCAGCCACCGTTTGACCTTGGACGTCGGGCCCGGCCCCTTCCCCCGACCGGGCCCGGTGTTCGCGGCGACTGCGGCCACGGGGTGCGACCCCTTCGTCTCCGGCAGCGTTCGCCGGGTGGCTTCGCTCTCGACCCGATCGCTGCCGATGTCGTCGGCCGTTGTCGACCGTCGCGTCGCGTCGGGATCCGGCAGCGCAGTCGCGGTCCGCTGCGTTTCGTCCGAGGCGGCCTCCCCGGCCCACTCGCGGTCGGCCTGGGATTCCGCCCCATCGCGAAACGCCGCCAGGTCCGCGGCCATCTCGGCGGCCGAGTGGTAGCGGCGGCGGATGTCGCCGGCCAGCATCTTGAGGACGATGCGCGCGAGTGCCGGCGGGCAGGATGCGGGCAGCGCAGAGGGCGGCTGGCGTTGTCGGATCAGCGCCTCGAGCTTCGAGTTCGTCTCGGCCTCGAACGGCGCCGCCGCCGCCAGCATCTCGTAGAGCAGGACACCCACGGACCAGTAGTCCGCGTGCACGTCCACTTCGCCGCTGTCGAGCCTTTCGGGCGAGAGGTAGGCGAGGCTGCCGAAGTCGTTGCGCGTGAGCTTCCGGCTGAGCGCCAGGCCCTTGGCGATGCCGAAGTCGAGCACCTTCACGTCGCCCGCCGCGTTCAGCCTGACGTTCTTCGGCTTGATGTCCGCGTGGATGATGCCCCGGAGCGGGGCGCCGTCGACGACCGCCTCGAAGGCGTGCGCCCTCTCGAGGAACTCGCAGAGCTCGGCCGCGATCCACGCCGCCTCGCCGGGCGGCAGAGGGCCCCGGCCGATGCGCTCGGCCAGGTCTTCGCCCTCCACGTATTCCATCTCGATGTAGAAGTAGCCGTCCCGCGTTCCGGAGTCGTGGACCTGCGGCACGTGGGCGTCGACCGCGCTGAACTGCTGCTGCAGGGCGGCGCCGCGGCGCTCGGCCTCGCAAATCTCCCGCGAATCGCGGTCGCCCTTCTGCTCGACGACCTTCAGCGCGACGTCCGCGCCGGTCGCGTGGTTGCGCGCGAGGTAGACGTCGGCCATGCCGCCCCGACCGAGGCGCCGAATGAGGCGATAGGGACCGAAATCGCGATCGAGCATTCACCACGTCCGACTTGCGGCTCGCGACCGGCGGCTTGCGGCCGCCGGCCTCCGACTCTCGACCCTCGCCGCGGGGCTCACCTGCCCGGCTCGCGAACGCCGCCCGGCGAGCGTCTCGGCGGCGCGGGCGGAACGGTCGGCAGTCCGACGACGTTGTCGCGAAGGAGGTCCGCCTTGCTGCCGGCGGGCAGTCCCGCCACTTGGTCCTCGCCGTTCCCGACGATGATGTTGCCGAACATCGAGGCGTGCGCGCGGTCGAGTTCCACGGCCGGCCGGGCCTTTCCGGCCTGCGTGCCGTTCGCGGTGAGCACGTTGTTGAGCAGCAATGCCGACGCGCCAGGCCTGGCCACGACCGCGGGGCACGCGTTGTCGTGAATCGCGCTGCCGCGAAGCACGCCGCGGGCGCGTTCGTCGAACAGCACGCCCGCCTGCGTCGCGCCGCTGATCTCCACGTCGTCGACTTGCGCCTCGGTGCCCGTGACGCGGATGCCAATCGCCAGGGGACGCTCGGCATCGCCCGAGATCCGGAAACCCGCGAACCGCGTTCCGCTGCCGCCGCTCACCACGACGGCCGCGGACGGCTCGCCGCCGAGGGCCGGCCGGATGATCGCCTCGTGCCGCTTCACGCTAATCACGGCGACGCCGGGGCGAAGCGCGAGCGGCGCGCGGTACTCGCCCGGACCCACGTTGACGGTGTCGCCGGGCCGCGCCTGCGCCAGCGCCTCTTCCAGCGAGCTGAAGTCCGCTCCGGGTTCGAATCCCACCGTCCAGGTGCGGGCCCAGGCCGGCGGCCGGTTCACCTGCAGCGCCCACTCGTTCAGCGCCTTCCACTGCGTCGCCGCGAGGACGGCCAGGGCGAGGCCGAGCACGCAGCCGGCCGCGAGCCCCAGGGCGGCGGCCGTCCATCTCGAGATGGAAACGCGCGGCAGTCCCGGCCGGTTCGCCCCGGTGCCGGCGGTTTCCGCCGGCGCCCGGTCCAGCGGTGCACTCGGCTGGTGGGTCGCCCCCGCATAGGCACGCGCCCGTTCGGCGAACCGCGTCCCGGCGGCGAACACCGCGGTCACGTTGTCCTTGCCGCCCTCGCGGTTGGCGGCCTCGACCAGCCGCACCGCGACGGCGTCGGGATCGCCGGCGTTCGCGTACACGATCGCCGCAATCGCCGGGGAGGTGAGCATGTCGCTCAGGCCGTCGCTGCACAGCAGGATCGCGCTCTCGTCGCCGAACGGCCGGTCGACGATCTCGACGAAGTCCGGATCGCCGGGGCTGTGGGGTTCCGAACCCACGTCGCGGAAGATCTCGTTGCGGCGCGGGTGACGCATCGCGTCGGCCTCGCTCAGTTCTCCCGCGTCCTCCCGCTCGCCGACCGGCGAGTGGTCGTGCGTCACCTTCTGCACGCGGCCGTCCTCGAACACGTACAGCCGGCTGTCGCCGACGTGGCCGGCGACGAGTCGGCCGTCGCGAACCAGCGCCGCCGTCAGCACGCAGGCCATCCCCTGCCATTCCGCCCGGAGCTGGCTGAGACGCCGGACCTCGTTGTTCGCCAGCGTGATCGCCTCCCGCAGCCGTTCGTCGGCGGCGCCCGTCTCGCGCTCCAGGCGGGTGCGGAGCATCGACAGCGCGGTGTCGGCCGCCTTCTCGCCGGCCGCCTGGCCGCCGACGCCGTCGATCACCATGAAGAGTCCCGCGGACGGATCGCAGTGATAGCGATCTTCGTTGTTCTCCCGGCGCAGCCCGGTGTCGCTGGCCGCCGCTGCGAGAAGAGGACGGCGCTCGGCGGCTGTACTAGGCATCGTGCGACGGGCTCCCGGCTTCGAATTCCAGGACGATCACGTTCGCCAGGCCGATGCGGGCACACCGCGGCAGCGGGACCTCGATCCCCTTGTCGCGCTTCCTCCCTTCCACCACCTCGACGCTCGACGGCACCGGGGTGCCGTCGATGGTGGTGCCGAGGCTACTCAGGTCCTTGAGGAAGAACTGCCCGGAGGTTTCGTCGCGCCGCAGCCGCACGTGCTCGCGCGAGACGTCGGCGACGGTGTCGAGCTTCACGTCCACCCAGTAGCCGACACCCCCGCGGCCGACGACGAGCTGGTTGGACGTCATCGGGATCCGCTTCGACCCCTGCTTGTCCTGGTAGCTGATTGTCGCGTAGACCGTTCGCTCCGCGGCCGGCTCGGCCGGTGGTCCTGCGGAGGTCTGCTCGCGGCTGCTCGTCCGTTCCCCGAGCCGCATGGTGGTGATGCGCCGCGTGCGGGAGCCCTCATAATCGGGCTGCGCGGGCAGCGTGAGTTCGGACGCGACCGCGATATCGCCGGGCGCCATCTCGCCGTCGGCGTCCGCCTCGAACCTGATGTCCCAGCTGTCGGGCGGGGCCTCGATGGGGGCAGCGGGATCGTCCCCACCGAGCCACCTGCGAGGGACCAGGGACGGTTTTGCGCGCTCGTTCCAGCGCTTCACTTCGCGGTCGAGCGCACGCCCGGCCTCGGCCGTGATCGCGGGGATGATGCCTTCGAGCCGCTGGAAGTCCGACGGGTGGAGATAGACGTAGAACCGGCGCGGAGCGACCGTGGTGAACAGCAACGGTTCGAGGTTCGACCGCATCGCGCGGACGACCTCGAGGATGACCTCCTTGCCCGTTGCCAGCTTGTCGGTGTCTTCCATGACGACTACCTTATACCGCCCCGAGGGGCCGCAGCGGTAACTTTCGGCCCCCCGGTCCAGATACGGATTCGGCGGTCGCCTGGTTTCGCCCGGGCGGAATCAGGCCCCGGGTTTCGGCGCCGACCTCTTGCCGGTGCGGGAGAGCGCGCCCGCTCCAAGGCAGGCGAGCGGGACCAGCACGCAGGCGCACGCCACGAACGCGATCACGAAGAGGAAGAAGAGCATCTTCACACTCCTGCGTCGGATTCGGAGTTGGGTGGGGTGGGGGCGCTCGGCGCCTCCGCGTCGTTCGGCGCCGCGGCCGCGGCGCCGTCCGCCGCGCCGGTCAGCGTGTTCACGAACTGCTCGAGATCCGCCGTGTCGCCCGGGTCACCCGCCAGGCCGAGGCCGCCCTTCTCGGCCAGCAGCAGCGCGAGCAGCTTGCCGAACAGGCTCATCCCGGCCAGCGGCCCGCCGTTGCCGTCGGCGCCCATCATCAGCACGCGCTGCGGCACCAGCGGCTGCTGGCTGTGCGCCATCTGCTCGCTCAGGAGGTTGACCGCGAACAGGCGCGGGTCGCCGTAGGCGCGGATCTTCTTCAGGAACACGCCGGCTTCCGCCACGCCGGTCTGCGCGATGCGCGACGCCTCGCCGCGGCCCAGCAGTTCGCGCGCCCGCGCCTCGCCGTCCGCCCTCGCCACGTCGCGCTCGGCCAGCCGCCTCGCCTCGGCCAGCTGCGCCTCGCCGCGGTTGCCGGCAATCGAGATGTCCACGTGATCCGCCTGCCCGGGCGCCGCGTGCACCTCGGGCGCGATCACCTCGCCGGATTCGATGGGCGCGCCGTCGTGCACGGTGATCACCGCGATGTCGTCGTCGCGCATGGACGCGGCGGTTGACGGGTTGGCGGCCGTGTCGTCCCGGCCGTCGTGCGGCACGCCCGAGCCGGTGCCGACCACGACCGGGTCGAAACCGTCGATCGCGCGAAGCTGGGCCTGCCACCCGGCGTAGATCGCGGGGTTCTTCTCGGGCACCGGTCCCTGATAGACGCGGTCTTCGGCCACCACGACGAACAGCGCGAGGTTGATCGCGTAGACGCCCTCGCGGAGGATCGCCCGCTGGCGGCCGCGCTGGCCGCCCGTCTCGAGGAACGCCCGCGCGTCCTGGAAGTTGTTGCAGGCCGTCACCCGGCCGAGCGTCTGCGCCGGGGCGAGCGGCCGGCCGTCGCGCGAGTAGACGTAGCCGATCTTCCCCTCGGGGATCGACACGAGCGGCTCGCGGTGGATCCTGAACTGCCACGGGTAGTACAACGCGTGGACGCCGCCGCGGAGGATCTCCGTCTGGTAACCCGCCTCGCCGTTGGCCGCGATGATCCGGCCCTCGGTGAGCGAGCCTTTCGGCGCCCACAGCTTCTCGACAATGCCGACCTTGGTGTGGGGGATGTAGCGGACGCCCAGCAGCCAGGCGCCCAGCCTTGCGGCGATGACGACGCCGGCCACGACGGACGCACCGACGAGCAGCAGGTTCACAGAGTCTCCTTTCGAGCCCGCAGCGCGCGGCGGGTAACCCTGCTCAAGGGCAAGATGGCGGCCGCATCTGAGACTCGTGTAAGTCATTGTATTTCAGCGACTTGTGGCTATGGCTGCCCGTGAGCCGGTGGGAATAATCATCACGGGTGAGAAAAAACCTCACACGGTCCGGTAGACTACGGGACCAGCAGAGCAGTCGACCGGCAGGCAACCCATGGCTCGAAACATCCTGGTACTCGACGCGCCCGGTGGTCCGCTGGCGGAGTTGACGTCGGCGCTCGCGGACGCCGTGGAGCAGGGGGCTCGCGTGGAGGTGGTGCGGACGGCGGCCGACCTGGAGCGTCGGCTGGCGGAGGCGCCGCCTGTGGATGTGTGCGTCGTGCCGTACCCGGAGGGCGACGGGCGGACGCCGGCGGTCGAGGTGATGCGCCGCATCCGCCTGGCCGATGCCGAGGTCCCGTTGATTGCCTCGGCGGCGCAGGGCGACGTGCGCGCGGCGGCCCAGGCGGTCGATGCCGGCGCCACCGACTTCCTGGTGCGCGGCGACCGGCTGCGGGAGCGGCTCGCGACGCTGATCGGGAAGGTGCGGCGGACACTGGCGCTCGTCGATCGCAACAGGGAATTGCGGGAGCAGAACCAGCGGCTGCGCCAGGCGGGCCGCGAACGCGCGCGTCTGGTCGGCGACTCGCCCCAGATTCGCGAGGTGATCGGCTGCATCCGGCGCGTCGCCTCGATCCCGCGGCCGGTGCTGATCGTCGGTGAGCGCGGCACGGGGAAGGAGCTGGTGGCCCGCGCCATCCACGCGGAGGCCGGTCGAGGCGAGCGGCCGTTCATCGCGGTGAACTGCGCGGCCTTTCCCGAGACGCTGCTCGAGAGCGAGCTGTTCGGCCACGAGCGCGGCGCCTTCACGGGCGCCGAGCGGCTCGTACAGGGCCGCTTCGAGCAGGCGGGGGGCGGCACCCTCTTCCTCGACGAGATTTCGCGGATGCCCCCGTCGTTCCAGCAGAAGATTCTCCGCGTCGTCGAGTACGGCACGTTCACGCGGATTGGCGGCACGCACGAAATCCGCTCGAACGCGCGCATCGTCGCGGCGAGCAATGCCGACCTGCACGAGTGCATCCGGCAGGGCACCTTCCTGCCCGATCTCTACGACCGCCTGGCGTTCGAGGTGGTGCGGGTGCCGCCGCTGCGCGAGCGGCGCGGAGACATCGCGCTGCTGGCGCGGCATTTCCTCCGCGCGTTCCTGGCGGAGGTCCCCGCGCTCGGGGACAAGACGTGGGACGAGGCGGCGATCGCGGCGCTGGAGCGATACCCGTTTCCCGGCAACGTCCGGGAGTTGAAGACGATCGTCGAGCGGGCCGCGTATCGCGATACGACCCGGGAGATCAACGTCGAGGACCTCGCGATCCCCGAGGCCAGCGCATCCTCCCCGTCCCCGTCCGGCACGGGCGCGTTCCGGGAACGCGTCGAGGCGTTCGAGCGGCAGCTGGTTCGCGAGGCGCTGGCGGCGTCGGGAGGTAACCAGGCCGACGCCGCGCGTCGCCTCGGGCTGGCCTACCACCGGTTCAGGTACTACGCGGGGAAGTACAGGTAGGGCTCACACTCCGACTCGCCGCGCCGGCCCGGGGCAGTAGAGCCTCGTCGGCAATCAGGACGCGCTATCGCCTCCCGCGGGGAATCGCGTGCCGAGGCGGGCGGCGGTGGCCCGGTCGTAGGCGAAGAGCGCAATCGCGGTGTCCTGCACGCCCACGCCCGTCAACGCACAGACCGTGAACTCGTCGTCGTGGCGGCGGCCGGGGCGGCGGCGCGACGTCAGGTCCCCGAGTTCCGTGACGTCGGCGTCGCGGGTCACGACCCCGGCGCGGATGGCGTGGTAGAACTCGCCGCGCGCGAAGCACTGGCTCTTCAGGTCGCACGCCAGCCGGGTGGCGCGCGCGAGGACCGCGCTCTCCAGTTCCTGCTTCTCGGGGACGTCCGCGCCCATCGCGGTGACGTGGAGGCCCGCGTGCACCCACTCGGCGCGCACGATGGGCGTGTGCGACGGCGTGCACGTGATCACGACGTCGCTGTCGCGAACCAGCCGCTCGGGTTCCGCGGCGCGCACGTCGGTCCCGAGGACGGTCGGCATCTCGCGCACGTAGCGCTCGACCGCCGCCTGCGAGTGGTCGTAGACGAGGACGCGCTCGACCTGCCGCACCAGCTGCAGCGCGCGGACCTGGAAGCGCCCCTGCGTGCCCGCCCCGACCACGCCGACGGTGCGGACGCGCCGCGGCGCCAGCGCCTTGGCCGCCGCCGCTCCCGCCAACGCGGTCCGCACGTCGGTGAGATACCCGTTGTCGAGCAGGACGGCCTGCGGGTACCCGGTCTCGGTGCTCAGCACGACCATGAGGCCGCTGCCGCTCGGAAGGCCCGCACGCCCGTTGTCGAAGAAGCCGGACGCGATCTTGACCGCGAGGCTCGGGAGCCCGTGAATGTATGCCGCCTTCACGTCCACCTCGCCGCGCCGGTCGGGCACGAACAGCCCCACGATCGGCGGCACGTCCGCGCCGCCCTCTGCCAGCCGCGAGAAGGCGTCCTCGATGGCCGCGAGCGCCTCGAGATCCAGCCCCACGACCTGCCGGAGCTCCTGCTCCGTGAGAACGACGATGGGTTCGCGCGCCGCGGCGCCTCGGCGCGCGCGAGTCGGCTCGGCGGCCGCCGCGCGGCCGGAGCCCGGCTGCCGGGGTGACGACATGCAGCATAGAATATACGCGGTCGTCGGCACTCAACAAGAAAGGCCGTCATGCGGATCCCGAACTTCCAGATGGAGCGGATGCAGTCGACCTGGGAGAACCTGGTCGAGTACGACATGAGCGAGAGCGGCGTTCGCCCCGTGACCTTGCGGGAGATGGTCGACCTCGGCCTCGATCTCGACGCGGCGCTCGACATGCCGCTCGGTTACAGCCAGTCGAACGGCACCATCCCGCTGCGCGAGCGGCTCGCCGCGATCTACCCGGGCGCGACCGTCGACCACGTCGAGGTGACGAACGGGACGTCCGAGGCGAACTACCTCGTCGCGCTCGCCCTGCTGGAGCCCGGCGACGAGGTGGCGCTCGAAGTGCCCAATTACCTGCAGTTCTGGGGGGTCCCGCAGAGCCTCCAGGCGCCCCTCAAGACGTTCCGTCTCAGGCCGGAGTGCGGGTGGGAACCCGACTGGGACGAGTTCGAGCGCGCCGTGACGCCGCGCACCAGACTCCTGTACCTGTCGAACCCGAACAACCCGTCCGGCGCCGTGCTCTCCGACGCCGCCATGCAGCGCATCGTGGAGCGCTGCGAGCGCACCGGCACGATGCTGCTGTCGGACGAGGTCTACCTCGGCGCCGAACTCGACGGCGAGCGGACGAAGAGCTTCTGGGGCATGTCCGAGAAGGTCATCGTGACCAGCGGACTTTCGAAAGCCTACGGAATCCCCGGCGTCCGGATCGGCTGGATCGTCGGGGCCCCCGCCGTCGTCGAGACCACCTGGAGCCAGCACGACTACATCACCATTGGACCGAACAAGCTGTCCGACATGGTGGCGAGAGTGGCGGTGACCGCCGAGAATCGCGAGAAGCTGTACGCACGAACGCGCCAGGTGCTCGGGACGAATCTCCCGATCATCGAGGGATGGGCGAAGGGGTTCGGCAGCCTCCTCGAGTTCAACCGGCCGAAGGCGGGCGCGATGACGCTCGTCCATTATCGAGCCGACGTGCCGAGCATCGACCTCTGCGAGCGCATCCGGGTGGAGGAGAGCACGCTGGTCGTGCCGGGGATCCACGTCGGGCTGGAGGGGTACCTCCGCCTGTGGTACGGGGGCAGACCCGACTATGTGACGGAAGGGCTTCGCCGGATTGGGACCGTGCTGTCTTCGCTGTGAACGTGACAGGGGTCGGAGCGGTTTCTTCGGATCACAGATCTGAAACACAGTTCTGTCGCCTCGAGAAACCGCTCCGACCCCGTCACGCGAACGGCGCAGGTCTTGCGTCGGCCGGGGCGTGGAACAGCGCCTCCTCGGCTGGCTCGCCCGCTACGGCCTGCAGGCGGTGTTCGGTCTCCAGGTGCTCGGCATCATCGGATTGCCGGTGCCCGACGAGATCATGCTGACGGTCGCCGGCACCTTCGTCCGCGCGGGCAAGCTGCCGATGGCCGGGACGCTCGCCGCGGCCATCGGCGGGTGCGCGGCCGGCATCACCCTCAGCTACCTCGCCGGGCGGTGGGTCGGACTGAGCGCCGTCCGCCGCGTCCTGCACGTCCCCGACACGGTGCTGGACCGCGTCCAGCGCTGGTTCCGCAAGGCGGGCCGCTGGCTTCTCACGTTCGGCTTCTTCGTGCCGGGCGTCCGCCACGTGACGGCAGTGGCGGCGGGCTCGTCCGGCCTCGGATTTCGGCAGTTCGCCTGTTACGCGTACGCCGGCGCCGTTCTCTGGGCGTCGACCTTCGTCATCGCCGGGTATGTCCTCGGCGACCGGTGGCGTCCGGCCGTCGAAGGGCTCCGAGCGCACGTGCGCCTCGCGATTGCCATCGTCGTGGGGGCGTACGTGGCCCGCCTGGTCGCGAACCGACTCTGCCGCCGGCTGTCGTCGGGGAGCCGGCCGAACTCGCCGCCCTGAGGGTTACAATCATGACGACATGCGCCCACGGTGTCTCCGGAACGGCTACGTGATCCATATCTGCGATGGCGACCCACTCGGTGGGCGCCGCCACCACCAGTTCGGCAGGCCGCTCTCGCGCGTCGAGCGGTCGGTCGCCCGGGGCGCGGCTTGAGCCGCGGCACGCGCCGGCGCCTCCGTATCGCGGCGCTCGTCCTCTTCGTGGCCGCGGCCGTCATCTCGCTCGTGCTGATTCCCGGCGGCGGCAGCCGGCCGCCGGTTCCACCGAGAGAGCGGGAGGCACGGTTTCGGATCGTGCCGAGGGCCGGCCTGCTGCCCCGCTTGCGCCTCTCTCCGACCGCAGTCGACGGCTCCGACGCGGGTCTTGGGGCGGCGGCGTCGCTGGTCGGCGACGTCCTGCGCGCCGACCTGGCGTTCGAAGAGGTGTTCGAACTTGCGAGCGCAGCGGACGGAGTGGACGAGACGGCGGTGGGCGCCGACGGCGTACTCTCGGCGACGGTGCGGCGGGAAGATGGCGAACTGCACCTGGAGCTGCGGCTGAGCGACCCGCGCAGCGGACAGCTCGCGTTCGGCCGGGAGTTCGTGGGAGCGCAGAAGAACCCGCGGCTGATCGCCCACATTGCCGCCAACGAGCTGCTGGCCGACCAGGCGGGCGTCAAGGGCGTCGCCGATTCGCGGCTCGCGTTCGTGTCGGATCGGCTGGGGAGCTTCCACGAGCCCACCGGGTCGGTGCGACGCGTGAAGGAGATCTTCGTCGCCGACTACGACGGCGCCAACGAGCAGCGCGTCACCGTGGACGGCGATTTGGACATGACCCCCGCGTGGTCGCCCGACCGCCGCGCCATCGCCTACACGTCCCTCCGCACGGGCGCCCAGGAGATCTTCATCACGCGGCTGGACGACCGCCGCGTGACCTCGGTCGGCGTGCGAGGCCAGAACCGGCTGCCGGCATGGTCGTCCGACGGGACACGGATCGCCTTCTCCTCCAACCGCGACGGCAACGAGGAGATCTACGTGATGAACGCCGACGGCAGCGGCGCGCGGCGCCTGACGACGAGCTGGGCGATCGACACGGCGCCGTCGTGGTCGCCCGACGGCAGGCAGATCGCGTTCACGTCCGACCGAACCGGCTCGCCGCAGATCTGGGTGATGGACGCCGACGGCGGGAACCAGCGCCAGCTGACCAGGGAGAAGTACTGCGACCGGCCGTCCTGGTCGCCCGGACCGGCGGACGAGGTCGCGTACGTCTCGCGGACGAAGACCGGCTACGACATCAAGGTGATCGAGCCGTCGACGGGGAACGCGCGTCAGTTGACGTTCGGCCCGCAGAACGAGAGCCCGGCGTTCTCGCCGAACGGCCGCCACATCGCGTTCACGTCCACGCGCGGCGGCGGCCAGCAGATCTGGACCATGAGCCGCACGGGGAGCGGGCTCCGCCAGGTCACGCACATCGGCAACAACTCGATGGTCGCCTGGTCGCGGTAGCCGCTTCGACCCGCACGTCGGCTTCGCGACTCCCCTCGATTGCCACCTTCGCCGAGGTCGCGGTATCGGCGCGCGCGCGCCACTTCCTCCAGGAGAATCCCAGATGACGGTTCGAACCAAGACCGCCCTCCTTGCGACGCTGCTGGCCCTGCTCGTCGTGTTGCCGCCGCTGACGGCGCAGGAGAAGGTCCGCCTGGATCAGCTCCGAGCCCTGCCCCCGGGCGCCAGGATGCCGGCGGATCCCGCCGTCGTCACCGGCACGCTTGCCAACGGCCTCCGGTACTACATCCGGGTGAACAGGCAGCCGGCCAACCGCGCCGAACTCCGCCTCGTGGTGAACGCGGGCTCGATCCTCGAAGACGACGATCAGCAGGGGCTGGCGCATTTCGTGGAGCACATGGCCTTCAACGGGACGACGCACTTCGCGAAGCAGGAGATCGTCACGTTCATGCAGTCGATCGGCATGCGGATGGGGCCGAGCGTGAACGCGACGACCGGCTTCGACGAGACGGTCTACATGCTGCAGATCCCGACCGACAAGGCCGAGGTGATGGACAAGTCGTTCCTGATCCTCGAGGACTGGGCGCACAACCTGTCGTTCGACCCGGCCGAGATCGACAAGGAACGCGGCGTGATCACGGAGGAGTGGCGGCTCGGGCGCGGGGCGGCGGCGCGCATGCGCGACCAGCAGCTGCCGGTGCTGCTCGAGGGGGCGCGCTACGCCCAGCGGCTGCCGATCGGCAAGAAGGCGGTGATCGACACCTTCAAGCACGAGCGGCTGAAGGCCTTCTACACCGATTGGTACCGGCCCGACCTGATGGCCGTCATCGCGGTGGGGGACTTCGACGCGGGGGCCGTCGAGGCGCTGCTGCAGAAGCACTTCGGGACGCTCGCGAACCCGGCCGCGGAGCGGCCCCGTCCGATCTACAGCGTTCCCGAGGATCCCGAGACGCAGTTTCCCATCGCCACCGACAAGGAGACTCCGACGACCTCGGTGGCCGTCTACAACAAGCTGGCCGGCCGCGACCCGTCCACCGTGGCCGCCTTCCGCCAGCTGCTCGTCGAGCGGCTCTACACCGGCATGTTCAACCGGCGGATGTCCGAGCTTGCGCAGAAGCCCGACCCGCCGTTCGTGTCGGGCGGCGCCGGGCGCGGCACCCTCGTTCGCGGCCTGCAGGCGGCCTCGCTGAGCGCGCTCGTCAAGGACGACGGCATCGAGCGCGGCCTGGAGGGGCTGCTGGTGGAGGCGAACCGCGTGGCGCGCTTCGGGTTCACCGGCACCGAGTTCGATCGCCAGAAGAAGGACATGCTCCGCTTGTACGAGCGTCAATACGCCGAGCGCGACAAGCTGGAGTCGTCCGCCCTGGCAAGCCGGTACGTGGCGAACTTCACCGACCGCCAGCCGATCCCGTCCGTGGACGACGAGTACGGCCTCTGCCAGCGCTTCCTTCCCGAGATCACGCTGGCGGAGGTGAACGCGCTGGCGAAGGACTGGACGGGCAACCGCAACCGCGTGGTGATGGTCGCGGCCCCGCAGAAGGAGGGACTGGTGCCGCCCGACGCCGCCAGGCTCTCCGCCGCGGTGGCCCGGGCCGCCACCCAGGAGGTGACGGCCTACGTGGACACCGTCGCCAACGCCGCGCTGATCGACAAGCTGCCCGCGCCGGCGAAGATCGTGAAGACGACCGCCGTCGACGCGGTCGGCGTGACCGAGTGGGAGCTCTCGAACGGCGCGCGCGTGGTTATCGAGCCCACCACCAACAAGCAGGACGAGGTGGTGTTCCGCGCGACGAGCTTCGGGGGGACATCGCTCGCCAGCGACGCCGATTTCCCGACTGCCGAGGCGGCCGCGCAGATCGTGGGCGCGAGCGGCCTCGGCCAGTTCTCGGCGATTCAGCTGCGCAACCTGCTGGCCGGGAAGGTGGCGAGCGTGAGGCCGATCATCACCGAAACGGAGCAGGGGATGGCCGGCGGCGCCTCGGCGAAGGACATGGAGACGCTCTTCCAGCTGATCCATCTCAGCTTCACGGCGCCGCGCCTCGACCCGCCGGTCTACTCCATGCTCACCACCCAGCTCAAGACCATGCTGAAGAACCAGTCGGCGACGCCGGCGTTCGCCTTCAGTTCGGCGATGCAGGCGGCGCTGTCGCAGGGTCACCCGCGCTACAGGCCGATGACGGCAGAGACGGTGGACGCCTGGGTCCCGGACAAAGCGCTGGCGTTCTACAAGGCGCGCTTCGCCGACGCGGGCGGGTTCACGTTCGTGTTCGTCGGGTCGTTCACGCCGGAGACGATCAGGCCGCTGGTCGAGCAGTACCTGGCGAGCCTCCCGTCGGCCGGGCGCAGGGAGTCCTGGAAGGACGTCGGGATGCGGCGTCCGACGGGCGTGATCGAACAGACGGTGACGAAGGGGCTCGAGCCGCAGAGCCGGGTGGGGATCGTCTTCAGCGGTCCGTTCCAGTACGACCAGGCGCACCGGGTGACCATCAGGGCGCTGGGATCGGTGCTGCAAACGCGTTTGCGCGACATGATCCGCGAAGAGCTTGGCGGGACGTACACGATCTCCGCTTCTCCGTCCGTCTCGAAGGTCCCGATTGGACGCTACGACTTCTCGATCGCGTTCGGCTGCAGCCCGCAGCGCACCGAGGAGCTCGTCAAGGCCGTCTTCAAGGACATCGAGGCGCTGCAGGCGAACGGGCCGACCGAGACGCAGGTGAACGATGCGCGCGAAGCGTTGCTTCGCGAGTTCGAGACCAACGTGAAGGACAACAGCTACCTGGTGACCCAGTTGCTGTATGGCTACCAGTTCGGCGAGGACGTGAAGACGGTCTTCTCCCTGCCCGAGTCCTACAAGCAGCTGACGGGCGCGGCCATCCAGGACGCCGCGCGGGCCTACCTGCAGCGGGACAACTTCGTGCGGGTGACGCTGATGCCGGAAACGGCGGGGACGACGGCGAAGTGATCGGAGAGGGAACAGGGAACAGGGACGAGGGCCGCTTCAGCGGACGGGATATAGAATAGCGTCCGGAGGTTCTGCCGCATGCGCGAAGAGATGGTGCTCTGTTTTCCGCGAACGCTCCTCGACCAGATCGGCTCGTTCCAGGGGATTCGCACCGAGGTGTCCGCCTACGTGCCGCGCATTCTCGAGGCGGAGAACACGCACTTCGTCGCGCGGGCCCTGGCCGAGGGCGATCCGTCGCAGAAGCAGATCATCCCCTACGTGCTGTTCAAGAAGGGCGACAGCTACCTGCACTACGTCCGCGGGAAGGGCTCCGGCGAGAAGCGGCTCGTGGCGAAGGGATCCATCGGCATCGGCGGCCACATCAACCACGGCGACGAGAACCTGTTCCTGGCGGGCCTCGAGTTCTACGAGGAAGCCCTCCAGCGCGAGATCCACGAGGAACTCCGCATGGACGGCCACTTCCGCACGCGCATCGTCGGCCTGATCAACGACGATTCGACGCCCGTCGGCCAGGTGCACTTCGGCATCGTCCACCTCTGCGAGCTGGCCGACGAGAACGTCTCGAAGGGCGAGGCGTGCATCACCGACCTGAGATTCCTCAAGGTGTCGGAACTGCAGGAGCGCCGCGAGCAGCTGGAGAACTGGTCGCAGTTGTGCCTGGAGCTTCTGACGGCGTAGGCGGCAGACCGGAGGCCGTTCTCGGCTGGCAGCCGGTCGCGTGCGGTCCGCGGCCTGCCGCCTGCCTTCGACCGGCTGACGCGACACGGGGGGAGCCGGCTTCAATCGAACAGCGGGCAGCTGCGGGCGGGGCGGCGAAAGGCAGCCGATGACAGCGGGCGCGAGCCGGCGGCCAGGCCGCACCGTTCGCTGGCACGCTGGAACAACTGCGCGGTGAGGTCCGCCAGGGGCCCCTCGCCGCTCATGCGGTGGCCGAACCGGGTGTCAGTGAGGCAGCCGAGCCGGACCTGCCGCAGCCTCCCGAGCACCTTGTCCTTCTGGTCCGGCACGTGTGCGGTGAGCCACTCGTCGAACAGCGCGCCGACGCCGTGCGGGAGGCGCAGCATGGTGAAGGCGGCGAACGACGCGCCGGCCTGGCGGGCGCGGTCGAGGATTCGGGGAATCTCGTGGTCCGTGAGGCCAGGAATGACCGGGGCGACCATGACGCCGACCGGCACCCCGCGCGCCGCCAGCGTGGCGACCGCCGCGAGCCGCGCGTCCGCCGTCGCCGCTCGCGGCTCGAGCGAGCGCCGCAGCCGCTCGTCGAGCGTCGTGATGGTCAGGCAGACGTCGGCAGCCTGGTGCCCCGCCAGCTCGGCGAAGAGGTCGGCATCGCGCGCCACCAGCGCGCTCTTCGTGATCGCGCCGACCGGCTGATGGAACTCCACCATCACCTCGAGGCACCTTCGCGTCAGCTGCAGTCGCCGCTCGACCGGCTGGTAGCAGTCGGTGACGCCCGAGAGGCCGAGCGGCGCGCCGGTCCACGACGCCCGCCCCAACTCGTGCCGCAGCAGGTCGGGTGCGTCGGTCTTCACCGCGATCTTCGACTCGAAGTCGAGTCCGGCCGAGAGGCCGAGATACTCGTGATAGGGCCTCGCGTAGCAATAGGCGCACCCGTGCTCGCAGCCGCGATACGGGTTGACCGAATACTCGAACGGGATGTCGGGACTGTCGTTCCGCGTGATGATCGACCGCGTCGAGTCCTTCAGGAACTCGGTCCTCGGCGCGCGGTCGTCGCCGGTCGCCGCCGCGGCGTCGGGCTCGATCGAGAGCCGGTCGAAGCGGCTCGACGGGTTGAGCCACGTGCCGCGGCCGTGCCGCCTGGACCGGAGACTGCGCGACATTCCATCAGTATATCAGGACATTCGCCTTTTGTTCTCCTCCAGCTGTGAAACTCCGGCCCGGCGATAGTCGTCAGTTCTGAGAAAGGAGCCCGTCCGATGTCCACGTCCGTCAGCCCCAACCTCGTCACCACCGCCACCGAGCTGGCCGGCTACCGCATCGTCCGCCACCTGGGGGTGGTCCGCGGGATCGTGGTCCGGTCGCGCAGCGTGTTCGGCACCGTTGGCGCGTCGCTGCAGACGCTCGTCGGCGGCAACATCACCATCTTCACCTCGATGTGCGAGAAGACGCGCCAGGACGCCTTCGACCTGCTGCTCGAGCACGCCGGGGAACGCGGAGCCAACGCGATCGTCGCGATGCGCTACGATGCGAACGAGGTGATGAGCGGCGTGACCGAGGTTCTGGCATACGGCACGGCCGTGCAGGTCGAGCAGATCCGGTAGCCTACGGGGATGCCGCACGTCGCGCGCGGCCTGAAGGGCGTCGGGTTCGACGCCATCTCGGCCGACCCGGTGGGACCGCCGCCCTATCCGAACCACGTCGCGTCCTTCGGCGCCGGGACGATCCTGATCGAGAACCTCGAGGGCCTCGGGCCGCTGGTCGGACGGCGGTTCCTGTTCTCGTGCCTGCCGCTGTCATTCGAACACGCGGACGGTTCGCCGGTCCGGGCGGTGGCGATCCTCGAGTGAACGACCTGTGAGTGCGTGGCCCCCGGGGCCGCGCCCGTCGGACCACGTGACCCCGGGTGTGGCTGGCCATTCGCTGCGGCAGGCGCGCCCCTCGCCCGTTCACCGATTCGCGAGTTGTCGCACGGAGCGCGAAGCGACCTCGCTGACGCAGCAGAAGCTGACGCCCGAGCCAGCCGCTCACGTTTGGAGTGCCCATGTAGAATGAAGAGTGCGGGGAGGGCGCCGCATCACATGGATATTCCGTTGCGCGACGTGTCCGACACGGCATTGTGGGTGGCAATGTACCGGGCGCTCGAATCCGACCGGCCCGACGCGCTCTTCCACGATCCATTCGCCCGCCGCCTGGCCGGCGCGCGCGGCGAAGCGATCCTCGCCTCCATACCGAAGGCCCGATCGATGGCGTGGCCGATGATCGTCCGGACCGCCGTGATGGACGAGATCATCATGCGGCTCGTGCGGCAGGGCGTGCGGACCGTCGTCAACCTGGCGGCCGGACTCGACGCCCGCGCTTATCGGCTCGACCTGCCGCGGGACCTCTGGTGGTTCGACGCCGATTTGCCCGGCATGGTGGCCTATCGAGCCGAACACCTGGCGGACGCCGCCGCGACGTGTCGGCACGAGGACGTGGCCGTCGACCTGCGGCAAACGTCCGGCCGTGCAGAACTGTTCGCGCGTCTTCCAGCCGACGGCCAGCCGGCGCTCGTCATCACCGAGGGGCTGCTGGTCTACCTGACGCGCGAGCAGGTCGCCGAACTCGCCGGGCAGCTGCAGGCCGTCCCGCAACTCCGGTGGTGGGTGATCGACCTCGCGTCCCCCTTGCTCCTCAAGATGCTCGCGCGCACGTGGCAGCCCAGCCTCCAGGCGGCGAACGCCCCCATGCAATTTGCGCCCGAGGAGAGCACGGCCTTCTTCGAGCCGTTCGGCTGGTGGGAGGTCGAGTACCCGATCGACGTGGGATGAATCGCGGCGCTTGAAACGGACCGTCCCGCTCGCAGGGCTCTGGCAATTCCTGGGGCGCTTCAGATTGAAGGCGACGAGGCTCGCGTTCCGGCGGATGTCGGGAGTCGTGCTGCTCGAGCGGAATTGATCGGGGGAATGGGTCGGGAGGTTGCCCTCCCGACCTCGGCGCTGGGTCTACTGGGACTTCTTGCCCGTCTTGGCCGTCCGCCGGCAGTCGGGGCAAAGCATCGGGATGATGTCCCGGACGACGGGGTGAGTGTCCTCGAGGGACTTCCATCCGGAAAGGATGAGTCGATCAATCTCCTCGTGGACCACGAAGATTTGGCACTGCGCGCAACGTCCTTTGACCATCGTTTCGTCTACTTTCCTGTTTGACGGGTCCGACGCGTGAACCCTCCCTCATGTTAAGACGCCGGGAGGGACACTCCGGTTTCCTCTCGAGGACGCGTGGGCCGAGATGGATTACAGAATTGTACTCAAAAACGCCGCCGCTGGCTAGCTCAAAAGCCAAGAGAAGCCGGAGCGGGGCTGCTTTCTTCGAATTCTCTGGCGCGTCGCGGCCGGCGCATCGCGGCTAGCGCAGCGTGGCCGTCCGGATGCCGAAGACGATGACCGCACCGCCGGCCAGTGAGCTGAAACGGACGGGCTCGCCGAGACGGCTGCGGCCACGACCATCGTCACGAGCGGCTCGAGGTAGAGCAGGCTGCCGACCTTGGCGGTGGGCAGGACGCGGAGCGCCAGAAGAGACTTGAGCGGTTCCCCCCCGCGTGTCACACTCCTCGTTGGTGAGGTGGGCCGGTGACGGCCTACTTCATCCACGAGGGTCCCTGCCATGAACAAAGCGCTTCTCGATCTGCTGGGCGACAAGGCGTCGTACCTGCTCGAGCACCAGTGCAAGACGATCTCGAAAGACCTGCTCCACCTGCCGGGCCCCGATTTCGTGGACCGGATCTGGTCGCACTCGGACCGCAACAACCGCGTGCTCGGGAACATCCAGCGGCTGTTCTCGACGGGCCGCTTGAGCGGTACGGGCTACCTGTCCATCCTGCCGGTCGACCAGGGGATCGAGCACTCGGGCGGGGCCTCGTTCGCGAAGAACCCGATCTACTTCGATTCCGAGAACATCGTGAAGCTGGCAATCGAGGGCGGCTGCAACGCGGTCGCCTCGACGTTCGGCGTGCTCGGGTCGGTCGCGCGGAAGTACTCGCACAAGATCCCGTTCATCGTGAAGATCAACCACAACGAGCTGCTCACCTACCCGAACAAGTTCGACCAGATCATGTTCGGCGAGGTTCAGCAGGCGGCTGACATGGGGGCCGCGGCCGTGGGCGCCACGATCTACTTCGGGTCCGACGAGAGCGGGCGCCAGATCGTCGAGGTCGCGCAGGCGTTCGCGCTGGCCCACGAGATGGGACTGGCCACCGTGCTGTGGTGCTACCTGCGGAACCCGCAGTTCAAGAAGGACAAGGACTACCACCTCAGCGCCGACCTCACCGGCCAGGCGAACCACCTGGGCGTGACGATCCAGGCCGACATCATCAAGCAGAAGCTGCCCGAGAACAACGGCGGCTACAAGGCGCTGAACACCGGCGGCTCGAGCTACGGCAAGCTGGACGAGCGGATCTACACGCAGCTGACCAGCGACCACCCGATCGACCTGACGCGCTACCAGGTGGTGAACTGCTACATGGGGCGCGCGGGGCTGATCAACTCGGGCGGCGCCTCGGGCAAGAACGACTTCGGCGACGCGGCAGCCACCGCGGTCATCAACAAGCGCGCCGGCGGCATGGGCCTGATCTCGGGCCGCAAGGCCTTCCAGCGCCCCATGGCCGAAGGCGCGAAACTGCTCAACCTGATCCAGGACGTGTACCGGGACGAGTCGATCACGATCGCGTAGTCGGACCGGCGTGGTGGCCGGTGCATGCCCCAGTCCTCCGCGGCCGACGTCGTCCTGCAGCGGGCACTCCTGCGGATGCGCGGGATCCCGATCGAGTACGATCTCCGTCCGTACGAACGCGAACTCTCCCGCATCGACGCGTTCCGCGTCGGGCACCTCTCGGACGACGCCGTCACCTCCCGGTCGCGCGAGCTCGCGGCCGAGGCGCGCGGCGGACGGCCAATCGACCAGATTCTTCCGGAGTTCTTCGCCCTCGCGCGCGAAGCCTGCGCCCGGGCGCTCGGCCTGCGACCCTTCGACGTCCAGATGCTCGCCGCCGTCGCGCTGCACAGGGGACGCCTCGCGCAGATGGCGACCGGCGAAGGCAAGACGCTCGCCGCCGTCCTTCCGGCGGCGCTCAACGCGCTCTCGGGCCTCGGGGCGCACGTGCTGACCGCCAACGACTACCTGGCCCGCCGAGACGCCGCGTGGATGGGCCCGGTCTACCGCCTTCTCGGCCTGTCGGCCGCGTCGATCGCCCAGGGCATGAGCGGGGCAGAGCGGCGGGAGGCCTACGCCGCCCCCGTCACCTACGTCACCGCCAAGGAGGCCGGGTTCGACTTCCTTCGCGACCGGACGCTGGTGGACGGGGCGGAGGCCGTGCAGCGTCCCTACCACTACGTCATCGTGGACGAGGCCGACTTCATCCTCATCGACGAGGCGCGCGTCCCGCTGGTGATCGCCGGAGAGGCCCCGCCCCCGCCGGTGCCGCACGCGGTGATCGCCGCCGCCGTCGCGCGGCTCCGACAGGGCGTCGACTACACCTGCGACGAGTACAACCGCAACGTGACGCTGACCGATGCCGGTTTCCGCCACGTCGAGGCGCTGCTCGGTTGCCGGCCGCTGCACCTGCCGGCCCAGCACACGCTCCTCGCGGGGATTCACGTCGCCCTGCACGCACTCGCCCTCCTTCACCGCGACCGCGACTACATCGTCAGGCGGGGCCGCATCGAGCTGGTGGACGAGTTCACGGGACGGGTGGCCGAGAACCGCCGGTGGCCGCACGGCATCCAGCCGGCCATCGAGGCGAAGGAAGGCCTCGAGGTGCAGCCCGAGGGCAAGGTGCTCGGTTCGATCCCGATCCAGCACTTCGTCCGGCTCTGGCCGAAGATCGCCGGCATGACGGCGACCGCGGAGCCGTCGGCCGTCGAGCTGTTCGAGTTCTACGGCCTGCGGACGGTCGTCTTCCCGCCCCACCGGCCCTGCATCCGCGAGGACGAACCCGACGTCGTCTTCACGCACCGCTCCGCGAAGGTAGCCGCCCTGGTGGACGAGATCGTCCGCGTCCACGCGACCGGGCGCCCCGTCCTCGTCGGCACCGCAAGCGTCGCCGAGTCGGAGGAACTCTCCGGGGCGCTGAGGCGCGGGCGCGTGAAATGCCGCGTGCTGAACGCGCGGCACGACGCACGGGAGGCGCTGGTCGTGTCGCGGGCCGGGATGCCGGGAGCGGTCACCATCTCGACGAACATGGCGGGCCGCGGCACCGACATCGTCCTGGGCGGCGGCGACTCGGCGGCGCGGGATCGGGTGGCGGCCCTCGGCGGCGTCTACGTCATCGGCACCAATCGCCACGAGAGCCGGAGGGTGGACGATCAGCTGCGCGGCAGGGCGGGGCGACAGGGCGACCCCGGCTCGTCGCGGTTCTTCGTCAGCCTGGAGGACGACCTGATTCGCCGTTACGGGGTGCTCGATCTGATCCCGCGCGCGCACCGGCCGGCTCCGCGGGCCGCCGCGATCGACGACCCGGCGGTCGCAGGCGCGATCGCGCGGGCGCAGCGGGTGATCGAAGGGCAGAACTTCGAGATTCGAAAGACGCTCTGGCGGTACTCGGGCATGGTGGAGGAGCAGCGCCAGCTGATGGCCGCGGAGCGCGAACGCCTGATGACCTCCGCCGACGGATCCGTGACGGCCGACGCTGCGCCGGAGCACCACGAGCAGCTCACTCGCGAGGTGGGTGCAGGCGAGCTCCAGCGGGCCGAGCGGGAGCTCGCGCTGGTCCTGCTCGATCGGCGCTGGAGCGAGCACCTCGCGTTGATCGACGACGTCCGCGAGGGGATCCACCTCCAGCGCTACGCCGGCCGCCAGCCGATCACCGAGTTCCAGCGGCAGATCATCGATGCCTACGCGGAGATGATGGAAGGCTGGCGCGGCGAGGTGGTGGAGACCTTCCTTCGGCTCAGATCGTCGGGCGGCTGCATCGATCTCGCCGCCCAGGGCCTGCGGCGGCCGACGTCGACGTGGACCTACCTGGTGAACGACAACCCGCTGCCGTCGTTCGCGCTGCGCCTGATCGCACAGGGCAATGCGGGAGTTTCCGTCGCCACGGCCATGCTGGCCGCCATCTACTGGCCGGTCACGATCGCGGTCGTCGCTGCGACGTTCGTGAGGCGATGGGTGGGGCGGAAATCCGGCTGATACTCCTCGGGCAGGAACTCGACGGCCACGAGTTCGCGATCGTTCTTCCAGGTGACGTAGACGGCCTCTCGGCGCGCCCGGACGCCGCACCCGAGCTGCCCGCCGGCGTCGTCGCGCGCCGAAGAGACGTACACGGCGGAAGACCGTGCGGCCCGCAGCGCCAGCGGCCCGGACTTCGTCGTCACGCCCGCGACGATGCCCGTCGCCGAGCAGCCGATCGCATCGAGGAGCCCGGCGGCGCGGTGCTCGCCGTCCATCAACGTTCGCAGCTCGGGCGGCTTCGGGAAGACGCCGGTCTGCTGCAGGCCGGCGTCGGGGCCGGGGTTCGGAAGGCCCGCCGCCGCCGCCAGGTCCGCCCGGACTGCGGCGCGTTCCTCGGCCATCGCCAGCCACCGTCGGCGCTGATCCACGACGGGCGCGAGGTCGGCTCCCGCCCGGCCAGCCAGGCCGGACAGGATGCGGCGTGCTTCGTCGAACTTGCCGACTCGAAGACAGACGTTCGCCAGCTCGACCTGCGTCGCCACCTGCGCCGGGGCAAGTTCCACGGCGGTTCTCAGCAGCGCCTCCGACTCGTCCAGCCGCCCCAGCCGGCCTGAGATGGTGCCCAGGGCCGCGAGCGCTTCGGCGGGGCCGTCGCGCCGCACGACGTGGGAGAGCGCCGCAGCGGCGTCGTCGAGAGGCGCGGGCGCGCCCGCGTCGAACGCCTGCAGTGCCGCCTTCGCGTAGTCGTAGGCAATCAGCAGGTTCTCGGGATTCCGCGCGTTCGCCAGGCGCAACGGCCCCACCGCAGCTGCCGCGCGGCCGTGTCGGAGGAGAAGGAGGCCCATGGTTGCCTGGGCCTCACCCAGGTTCGGGTCGAGGCTGATGGCGGCATCCAGCCGCCGCACCGCTTCATCGTCGCGTCCCAGATGGAACAGCAGGCGGCCGAGCGTCGCCTCCACCTCGGCGGGCGACATCGTCCGCTCCCGCACGGCCTTGAGACCGACCTGCTCGGGCAGTTCCATCACCTCCGGCGGTGCCATTCCGTTCCGGATATACCGCCGCAGTTCGGCGTCGATCTGCGAGAGCGGCCCGATGACCTGCTCGAAGGCGCTCGCCGGGTCGTCTCCGGAAGCCAGGCGCTCGACGAAGCGGGGGATCTGCGCGCCGCGTTGCGGCGTGCCCCGAACCAGGTAGTGCACGAGAGCCCACGATTCCGCGTAGAAGGACTGACCCGCCTCGCCGTCCCAGATGTTGGTGGACCGCGAGGCCGAGACGATCTGCGCGAGGGGGACCCACGTTCGCGATACCCGCGAGGCGTGCGAGAGCACCAGCGTGCCGAGCACGACGTGGCGACGGTCCTCCTTCAGCCGCGCGGTGCTGTAGTAGTCGGACACCCCCTCCCGCAGCCAGAGCGGGGCGCGTGGCGCGTCGAACAGCACGTGCGCGTACTCGTGGAAGATCGTCCGCGTCGACTCCTGGGTGCCGTCCACGCGAAGGGCCATGCACGGGGTGAGCGGTTCGCGCACCACGTAGCCGCCGACCGGCGCGGGCCGGCCGTCGCGCATCGGCTTGTAGGGTGTGAACGCCTCGTCGGTGCCGAAGACGATGACGAACGGGGGCAGGAGCGAGCGGTCGCGCGCGCCGGGGAGCACCCGGAGGAAGACCTCCCTGAACATCTCCAGCAGGAACGCCGCGTGGCGCACCTCGTCGGCGGGCGCGTCGCCCGACACCACGAAGTGCGGGGCGACGACGCGCGTCCACCGCGTCTCGGGGGGCGCGCTCGACGCGCCAATCGTCGAGACGGCGGCGATGACCAGGACCAGCTTTCGCACGGGTGGCCTCGCTCAGTCGGCGCGCAGTCCGTCACTCGGTGCGCTGCCAGACCGAACGCCCGCGGCCTGGCGGCTGCCGGCCGCCGTCCACGCATGCAGCCTGAGCATCTTGTCCTCCCCCGGCATCTGGATCAGGCGCTCGAAGGGCAGTCCGAGCTTCTCGAGGAGCCGGATGGAGGCGGCGTTCTCGGGGTCGGTGATGGCGACGATCCGTTCCAGCCCGAGGGACTTCCGGCCGTCCGCCAGCACGGCCTCTGCCGCCTCGAATCCATAGCCCTGGCCGCGGTAGTCGGGCAGGAAGGCGAATCCCACGTCGATGTCGGCGAGCGCGTCTCGCTTGACCAGCCCGCAGATGCCGATGGCCGCCGGCGAGCCGCGCAGGGAGACGCGGAGCAGGCCGAATCCAAACCGCTCGTAGCTGGCGATGGCGGTCCGGCGGATGTACCCGCGCGCGTCCGTGGCCGTCCGCACACCCCGGTCGCCGATGAAGCGGAGGAACGCCGGGTCGTTCAGCAGCGCGACGATGAACGCGTCGTCGTCGTAGCCGAGCGGCCGGAGGACGAGGCGCGGCGTCTCCAGGTGCAGCATCCGGTCATCCTATACCACCTCGCCTCCGACCGTTTTCGCGTCGCGTTCGTACGGAGACGCAACACGAAACCCTCGCCGTCGGCCCGGCCGGCGATGAGTTTTCCTCGTGCTTTCCTGCGAACCGAGCCGCCTCGTCCTTGGCATCGGTCCTGAATACCTACGAGATCCGTCCGAAGAGCTGCGTTGGTGCCCGGAGGTCCGTGATGCGTGCGTGGACTCGAATCGTCGTCGCCGTCTGCCTCGTGGCCACCGTCTCCGCCACCTCGAGCGCCACGGTGTTCGGCACGGTGAAATGCGTCGTCCACGACCCGCAGCATCGGCCCGTGCCTGGCGCCACCGTGACCGTGAAGGCGGACCGATCCGACTGGAGCCGGTCTGCCGTGACCGGGCCGGACGGTGAACTGCAGATGGCCCCGGTGCCCGTGGGCGACTACACCGTCGAGGTCGAGCTGGCCGGCTTCGAGACGGCACACCTGAAGATCACGGTGTTGTCGGACACGGCCCCGGTCCTGCACGTGCAGCTGGCGATCGCCGCGGTCAGCGAGGGTGTGCGCGTTTCGGGCAACCCCGAGGCCGCGTACCCGACGTCGATGGCGCCGACCACGCTCGTCAGCCGCGGCGACATCGCGGACACTCCCGGGGCGAGCCGCACGAACAGCCTTTCGATGATCACGGCGTTCGTGCCGGGCTCCTACGTGGCTCACGACCAGCTGCACGTCCGCGGCGGACACCAGGTGAGCTGGCTGGTGGACGGCGTGCCGGTGCCGAACACGAACATCGCCAGCAGCGTCGGGCCCCAGATCGATCCCAAGGACTTGGACTACCTCGAGGTCCACCGCGGCGGCTACGACGCCGAATTCGGCGATCGCACGTATGCGGTGTTCAACGTGGTGCCCCGGACGGGATTCGAGCGGAACAACGACGCCGAGGTCGTCCTCAGCGCCGGAAGCTACGCGCAGACGAACGACCAGGTGAGCGTCGGCGGGCACAGCGAGCGTTTCGCCTACTACGGCAGCATGACCGCCAACCAGAGCGACCTCGGCCTCCAGACGCCGGTCGCGGACGTCCTTCACGATCGGCAGCGCGGGGTGGGCGGGTTCGGCACGCTCATCTTCAACGTCGATCCCGACAACCAGCTGCGGCTCGTGACCTCCGTGCGCCGCGACTCGTATCAGGTGCCCAACGACCTCGCGGCCCAGGCGGCTGGCATCGACGATGTCGAGCGCGAGTCGGACGCGTTCGTGAACCTCTCGTGGGTCCGGTCGTTCAGGTCGGGCGCCATGCTGACGGTGTCGCCGTTCTACCACCGCAACGCCTCCCTCTACGACGGCGGGCCGGCGGATGTCCCTGTCAGCACGACCGACCATCACGTGTCGCAGTACGCCGGGGTTCAAACGACCCTGGGAGCGACCACCGGACGACATCGGTGGCAGGTGGGACTCTACGGGTACCACCAGCAGGACGAGCAAACCCTCGGCGTCGCCTTCAACGACGGCAGCAGTCCGGACATCGATGTCCGCCAGCGTCCGTCCGGCGGCCTCTGGTCGATGTTCGCGCAGGACACGTTCAAGGCGACCTCGCGGCTCAGCCTGACCGGCGGCGTGCGCCAGACGTACTTCTCGGGCGGATTGTCCGAGAATGCGACCAGTCCGCGCGCCGGCGTGACGTTCCGCATTCCGTCGCTCGGCTGGACCGTGCGGGGCTTCTACGGCCAGTTCTACCAGAGTCCGCCGCTGGTGACGGCGTCCGGGCCGGTCGTCGCCTTCGTGACCAGCCAGAATCTCGCGCTGATCCCCCTGCGCGGCGAGCGCGACGAGGAATTCCAGGCCGGAGTGATGGTGCCGGTCCGGGCCTGGACGGTGGATGGCGACGTGTTTCGCACGGAGGCGACGAACTTCTTCGACCACAACAGCGTCGGGAACTCGAACGTGTTCTTCCCGCTGACCATCGACAGCGCCCTGATTCGCGGCGCGGAGTTGACGGTCCGATCGCCGCGCGCGTGGAAGGCCGCGCAGTTTCACCTGGCGTACTCATATCAGCGCGCAGAGGGCAGCGGAGGGATCAGCGGCGGCCTGACTGACTTCCCGCCTCCAGCGGCCACGTTCCCGCTCGATCACGACCAGCGCCACACGCTGAGTGCGGGCCTGGACGCGCACCTCGCGCGGGGCGTCTTCGCCGGGGCCAACGTCTACTACGGATCGGGACTTCCCGACAACGGCGGCCCCGCTCGCCTGCCGGGCCACACCACGCTCGATCTGGTGCTCGGCAAGGGCTTCGGTGCGAAGTTCTCGCTGTCGGTGACCGCGCTGAACGTGACGGACGTCCGCGTGCTGATCGACAACAGCGCGACCTTCGGCGGCACCCACTTCAACCACCCGCGCGAGGTTTACGCGGAGCTGCGGTACCGGTTCCACTACTGAAGGCCGGCTTTGCCGCGGTGCGTGCCGAGTCGGGCACGCGCACACGCCGAGCCGGACGCACCTGCCTCGTCCCCGACCAGTTCGTCCTCTGCTGCAGGTCGAGGCTCGTTTTGGCCGGTTGGCCGTTTCGAGGTACAACATCCGCGATGATCGCCCTGCTTCGCGACTACCTTCCCGACGGGGACGACCCCTCCGCCGACGTGCTCCTGGGCCGCTTCCTCGACTACGTGAGCGAGAAGGGGCTGGCTCTCTACCCGGCCCAGGAGGAGGCGGTCCTCGAACTGTTCGAAGGCAAGAACGTCGTCCTGAACACGCCGACGGGATCGGGCAAGTCGCTCGTCGCCTCGGCGATGCTGTTTGCCTCCATCGCGCGCGGCACCCGCGCCGTCTACACCTGCCCGATCAAGGCGCTGGTGAACGAGAAATGGATGGCGCTCTGCCGCGAGTTCGGCCCCGAGTCGGTGGGGCTCGCGACCGGGGACGCGTCGGTGAACCGGGACGCGCCCATCCTCTGCTGCACCGCCGAGATCCTGGCCAACATCGGGTTGCGAGAGGGCGCGGGCGCGAACGTCGATCACGCCGTGCTCGACGAGTTCCATTGGTACTCCGATCGCGATCGCGGCGTGGCGTGGCAGGTCCCCCTCCTGACGCTTGAGTACACGCGGTTCCTGCTGATGTCGGCTACGCTCGGAGACACCGCCTTCTTCGAAGAGGCGCTGACGAGCCTGAACGGCCGGCCGAGCGTGTCCGTCCGATCGTCCGACCGCCCCGTGCCGCTCGACTACGCGTACTCGGAGATCCCCCTCGCGCACACCCTCGAGAAGCTGGCGGCCGACGGCAAGGCGCCCGTCTACGTCGTCCACTTCACGCAGGCGGAGGCGGCGTCGAGCGCGCAGGACTTCACCAGCCTGAAGATCTGCACGCGCGAGGAGAAGGCGGTGCTCGCCGACCTGGTGGCCGACTTCGATTTCGGCAGCCCGTACGGCTCCGACATTCGAAAGTGGCTGAAGCACGGCATCGGCCTCCACCACGCCGGCCTCCTGCCGAAGTACCGCGTGCTGGTGGAACAGCTCGCGCAGCGCGGGCTGCTGAAGATCATCTGCGGCACCGACACGCTCGGCGTCGGGATCAACGTGCCCATCCGCACGGTGCTCTTCACCCGGCTCTGCAAGTTCGACGGCCGCAAGACGGCGATCCTCAGCGCCCGCGACTTCCACCAGATCTCCGGACGCGCGGGACGCAAGGGGTTCGACGAGCGCGGGGACGTCGTGGTGCAGGCGCCCGAGCACGTCATCGAGAACATCAAGCTGAGCGAGAAGGCGGCCAAGGACGGCAAGAAGGTGACGCGGCGCAAGCCGCCCGATCACAACTTCGTGAACTGGGACGTGAACACCTTCAAGCGCCTGATCGGGGCGCCGCCCGAGCGGCTGGTGTCGCGCTTCCAGGTGTCGCACGGGATGCTGCTGAACGTCCTGAGCCGCCGCGGCGACGGCTGCGGCGCCATGCAGAAGCTGATCCGGGACAGCCACGAGTCGGACGCGGACAAGAAGGGCCACCGCCGGCGTGCCTGGCAGCTGTTCCGCTCCCTGCTCGCGCGGCAGATCATCGAGCTGACCCCGCGCGAAGACGACGGCCGCTACTTGCGGGTGAACGTGGACCTGCAGGACGACTTCTCGATGGACCAGGCGCTGTCGCTCTACTTGCTCGAGACGATGCCGCTGTTGGACCGCGAGTCTCCCTCCTACGCGCTCGACGTCGTCACGCTGGTGGAAGCGATCCTGGAGAACCCCGAGATCATCCTGCGGCGGCAGCTCGACCGCGTCAAGGATCGGCGCATGGCGGAGATGAGGGCCGAGGGGCTCGAGTACGCGCAGCGGATGGAAGAACTCGAGAAGCTCGAGTACCCGAAGCCGCTGCAGGAGTTCGTCTACGCGACGTTCAACGCGTTCGCGGACCGGCACCCGTGGGTCGGCGACGAGAACATCCGCCCGAAGTCGATCGCGCGCGAGATGTTCGAGCAGTTCCGGTCGTTTGCCGAGTACGTGCTCGACTACGAACTGCAGCGCGTCGAGGGACTGCTGCTGCGCCACCTGAACAGCGTCTACAAGGTTCTCAGCCAGACGGTGCCGGACCAGGCCAAGACCGACGACCTGTTCGAGATGGAGGACTACCTGCGCACGATGCTGCGCGGCGTCGACTCGAGCCTGGCCGACGAGTGGGAGCGGATGAAGGATCCGGCGTATCAGCCGTTTGCCGCCGTGCGCGAGACCGCCGGCCAGCCTGCGCCGGGCGCCGCGGACGACTCGCAGGACGTGACGCGCGATGGAAGGAAGTTCACCGCGTCCGTGCGAACCCGGATCTTCACGTTCCTGCGGGCGTGGTCCACCGGGAACCAGCGCGCCGCGCTGGCCGCCCTCGACTGGCAGGACGACGGCGACGGGGTGCCGTGGGGGATCGACCGGCTGCAGGAGGCGTTCGACGCGTTCCGGGCCGAGCACGATGCCCTCAGGCTCGACCCCGAGGCGCGAAACCTCCGGCACACCCACGTGGACGCGTCACCCGGCGGAGCCGTCTGGCGCGTCTCGCAGATGCTCGTCGACCCCGAAATGGAGAACGACTGGGTGGCCGCCTTCGACGTCGATCTCGTCCGGTCGCGCGAAGCGGGGCAGCCGGTCGTGAGGCTCGTCAGGCTCGGCAGCCTGGCTTCTACCGTCTGATCCACGCAGGCACGCCGCGCCCGGGCGTCCACGGTGCGCCCGCCGCCTCGAGCTGTTCGCCCAGCTTTCGGAGGCGCCTACTGCCTACTGCCTACCCTACCGCCTACTGCCTACTGCATTCTGCCTTCTGCCTACTGTCAGCGTCCCCAACCCCGCCGTTTTCAGCGTCGCGTTCAACGCCGGCAGATCCACCGACCTCAGCGTGTTCCAGCGCGCCATCACGCGGGCGGCCGCCGCCTGCGCCCGCGCGACGGCCTCGAGCGTGGCGGAGGTTGGCGCGACGTCCGCGGCCTGCATCGAGTTCATCTGGCCGCCCAGCAGCGCGCCGACCGCCCACAGCGTGTCGGGTGGCGCGGGCGGGGCGCCAGCCTCGCCGCGCTGCCCACCGCCGCTCCCCGCGCCGCGCTGCCCCCCGACGGCGGCCGGCCGTTGGCCTTCGAGCGCCGACGCCTTCTTCTCGAACGCAGCAAGCGCCGCGGCCGCAGGGCCATGCGCCCTGGAGGCCAGCCCGCTGGCCTGCGCTCTCAACGCGCTCAGGCTCGCCGCGGCCTGTTGGGCGTCCACCGCGCCGAAGTACATCGTCCGCGTCGCCTGGTAGACCTGCTCCATCACCGACGCCGGCGTCTTCACGCGCGGGTCCTGCTTGACGACGATCGGCTGCGAGTACGTCCTGCCGTCCACCGTCAGCTTCAACGTGTACGTGCCCGGCGACACCCACGGCGTTCCCGGCGCCGGAGCCGTGTTGTGGGGAATCGCGGTGATCGGAAGTCCGCCGCGGCCACCACCTCCGCCGCCGGCCGGGAGGGGCTGGTAGTGCACGTCCCACATGAACCTGTGCATGCCGGGGGCGGTGGACAGCGGCTGCGGCGGACGATACCAATAGGTCGGCACCGGGGCGTTCGCCGGATCGGGGATCGGGGCGAGCTGGTCGTCGCTCGAGTAGCGACGCACGAGCCGGCCGTCGGCCGCGGCGATTTCCAGCGTCACCGGCCCGGCCGCCGCCGTCTTCAGGTAGTAGTCGATGATGGCGCCTTCGGGCGGGTTCGGGCCGGTTGGTTCCTCGATCGGCCATGGCATGTCGGTGCTCGTGTCCCAGCGCACTCGCCACGCGGTCGTCGGCTTGAACAGGATCGCGGCCTGCGATTCGGACGCGGCGTCGATCTGGCGCAGCGGGGTGATGTCGTCGAGAATCTGGAAGCCGCGGCCGTGCGTCGCCGCCACGAGATCGTCGTCTTTCACGATCAGGTCGCGAATCGAGCTCGCGGGCAGGTTCTGCCGCAGCGACTGCCAGCGGGCACCGTCGTCGAACGACACGTAGACCGTCCGCTCGGTTCCGGCGAAGAGCAGCCCCTTTCTCTTCGGATCCTCGCGCACGACGTTCACGGTTTCGCCGTCGGGGATGCCCGAGACGATCTCGGTCCACGACCTGCCGCCGTCGTGGGTGCGGTAGATGTGGGGCCGCATCTCGTCGAGACGGATCGTGTTGATCGCCGCGTACGCCGTCATCGGGTCGAAGCGGCCCGCGTCGATCATCGAGACCTTCGCCCAGGGCGCGAGGCCGGCCGGCGTCACGTTCTTCCACGTGACGCCCGCGTCGGCCGTCACGTGAATCAGGCCGTCGTCGGTGCCCACCCAGACGTGGAGCATGTCCTGGTAGGAGGGGGCGACGGTGTAGATGACGCCGCGCTGCTGCGGTTTCGCGGCCGGATCGCCGAGGTACTCCCCGACGGACGCCGGCGTCTCCCATCCGGCGCGCGTCAGGTCGGGGCTGATCTGCCTCCAGTGCGCGCCCCCGTCCAGCGTCTTCCAGAGGTGATTGTTCGCGAAGAAGAGCGTCTTCTTGTCCACCGGCGAGAAGACGACGGGCATCGTCCGCACGGTGCGGAAGGTCCCCTGCGGGGCGCGCCCGGTCATCGGACCGACGGTCGAGGTCTGCCCGGTTCGGCGGTCGAAGCGCGTCACGCTGCGCCCGCCGTAGACGACGTCGGGGTCGAGCGGATCGGGCGCGACGTAGCCGTACTCGTCCACGCCGACCGGCAGCCAGTCGCGGTCCGAAATCGCGCCGTAGTTGCCGCGGCTCGAGATGCAGACCGAGCCGCTCTCCTGCTGGCCGCTGCAGACGCGGTACGGGAACGCATTGTCGGCCGCCGCGTGGTACAGCGCGGCCGTCGGCTGGTTGTACCAGGAACTCCAGGACCTGCCGCCGTTGAGCGTCACCACGGCGCCCTGGTCCACCGTGAGCAGCATGATGTCGGGGTTGCCGGGGTTGATCCAGCCGTTCTGATAGTCCTCGCCGCCCGGCGCGCCCTTGAACGGCGCCCACGTCCTGCCGCCGTCCTCCGAGATCCACGCCACCGTGCTCGCGACGACGATGCGGTCGGGATTCGTCGGGTCGGGCAGCGGCACGGGCAGATCGCCGCCGCCGATCCGGCCGGCCGGTCGCGAATCGGTGGTGATGCGCGTCCACGACTCGCCGCCGTCGTCGCTGCGGAAGATGCCCGTCGCGCCCCGGTTCGACCCGCTGCCTGGCGCGTCCAGGTACGCGACGGCCGCGTAGATCCGCCTGGGGTCTGCCGCCGAGATTGCGAGGTTCGCCTGCACGACAGCCGGCAGTCCCTTCGTGAGCGGCTTCCAGGTGGTGCCGCCGTCGGTGGACTTGAAGAATCCCGCCGCCGGTGCCCGCCCACACCGCGTTCTCCCAGGGCCCCTGGCGCTCCTCCCAGAGCGTGGCGTACACCGTGTCGGGGTTCGCCGGGTCGATGTCCACGTCGTTGCCGCCGGTGTTCTCGTCCTTGTAGAGCACCTTCTGGAGCGTCCGCCCGCCGTCGGTCGATCGGAAGATGCCGCGCTCGTCGTTCGGCCCGTACGGATGGCCGAGGGCGGCGACGAACACGCGGTCGGCGCTGCGCGGATCGACCTCGATCCGCGGGATCTGCTGCGCGTCGCGGAGGCCCAGGTGGGTCCACGTCTTCCCTGCGTCGATCGACTTGTAGAGGCCGTCGCCGGTCGAGAGATCCGGCCGGTGCAGCCCCTCGCCGCTGCCGGCGTACACCACGTTCGGGTCGGAAGGGGCGACCGCCAGCGCGCCGATCGAGCCGGTCGGCTGGTCGTCGAACACCGGCGCCCAGGTTCGCCCGGCGTCGGTCGTCTTCCACACCCCGCCGTTCACGGCCCCCATGTAGAACGTGTGCGGCTGGCTGCGGTGCCCGGCCGCGGCCACGGTGCGGCTCGCGCGGTAGGGCCCGATGCCCCGCCACTGCATCCCTGCGAAGAGCGCGGGACTCACGGCTGCATCCCGAGCGGGCAGCGGTGCGAGCAGGCCCGTGAGGAACAGCACGGTGGCAAGCGCGGCGCGGCGGGCGAACATGGTCGGACTCCTCGCGAGGGTGTCGTCGAGAACGTGGGAGTATACGGCGGCAGGCGGAACAGGACGCGCAACGGGTGCACTTCGTCCGCAGAAGAAACGCCAGGAGGCGGAGCGCACACGCACCGAGGCGCAGGGCATCTCCGCCTTCCAGGCACGGTCAGCCGGCGGATCAGCCAGCGGCTGCCGCCCCCTCAGCGCGGCCAGAGCCAGCCGAAGGTGCCGGCGGTCAGCATCGCGTAGATCAGCCCGTCGATCGTGGACTTCAGCGTGCTCTTCCAGTCGCGCCCCGACCAGATGGTGTTCTGCCACAGCGCGGCGGAGTAGCCGATGAACGCGGTTGCGCCCGCGAAGCGGAACACCGCCAGGTAGTGCGCCCCGGGCTGCAGCGCGCGTCCCGCGATATACGCCGCGAAGATGCTGACCACGACGCAGTAGACGAACCACTTCGCGAGGGGCGCCGCCATCGACGGCGGGCCGCTCGGCCACACCGTCATCATCACGACGGGGCCCCGCGTCCGCTTCTCCTTGAAGGCGGGGGTATTCATCTCCCGCGGAGAGCCTGGGCACGGGGCCAGGTAGTCGCCGGGGGGGATGTTGAACTTGCGGAGCGCCCCCATCACCGCGTCCTCGGCAGGGAGCTTCCGATAGTCCGCCCTGTGAAACGGCAGCACCATGTGGACGATGCTGCTCGCAACGAACGCGAACACCGCGGACACGAGGATCGGCAGCCAGAGCGACACGATCGGAACCATGGGTGCCTCCTTCGGCTATCGGGAAACCGGGGCGGTCCGCAGTTCAGCGGTCTGTTCGCCGCCGGCGCCCGCTGGCGGGCGACAGGTCGATCGACAGCGCGACGACAATGCCGACGATGGGCCAGAACGTCCACTGGCCGCCGAACCAGTGCTGCACCGCGGTGTACCAGATCAGCGTCGTCGGGAGGAAGAAGAACCCGAGCACCGGCCACAGCGCCGTGTTGAACACGCCGCGGAACCAGTGGGTGAACAGCCACAGCATGAAGACGACGAACCGCGGCGCCACCAGGGCGCCGATCACGAGCAGGCACGGCATGGCGTCACCCTCCAGCGGGCGGAACAGGGTTGCGGGCGCTCGACGCGCCCCACGTCCTCGAACGCTGCCCGGTCTTCCAGCCCGACGGCGCACAGGACCCCGTCACGTCAAACCTCGACGTGCTCCGACCGCCCACGGGTCCCTTCGAGAGCGCCCGCGTCTGGACAAGCAAGCGCGCGCGGCGGCGTTTCGGGGCCGGCCGGCTTCAGTATAGACTTGTTGGGCCCCCTTTCAGTGGAGGACCCTTCGTGCAGCATCGTTCGTTGCCCAAGCATCCCGGCGTGTCGTTGCCCGTCCTCGGATTCGGCTGCATGCGCCTGCCGGTCGTCGCCCGCGGTTCCGACCAGATCGACGAGCCGCGCGCGGCGTCGCTCATCGAGTCGGCCATTTCGCAGGGCGTGACGTACCTCGATACCGCGTACCCCTATCACGGCGGCCAGAGCGAACTCTTCGTGGGCCGGCTGCTCGAGGCGCGAGGCCTGCGTCGGCGCGTTCAGCTGGCCACCAAGCTCCCGACGTGGCTGATGAAGACCGAGGCCGACGTCGAGCGCCTGCTCGACGAGCAGCTGACTCGGCTCCGGACGTCCACCATCGATTTCTACCTCTTTCACGCCCTGTCGGCCGAGCGCTGGGACCTGGTGCAGCGCCTGCGCGGGCTGGAGACGTTCGAACGGGCACGCGCGGACGGACGCATCCGGCACATCGGCTTCTCGTTCCACGGCGCGCCGGACGCGTTCGTCGCGATTGCCGACGCCTACGACTGGGACTTCTGCCAGATTCAATACAACTTCACGGACGAGGAGTACCAGGCGGGGACCCGCGGGCTGCGTCACGCCGCCGCGCGGCGGATCGCCGTGTTCGCGATGGAGCCGCTGCGCGGCGGGTCGCTGGCGGCCCACGGCCCCGAGGCGGTCATGGCGATCTGGGCGCGTGCGGAGCAGCAGAGGACGCCGGCCGAGTGGGCGCTCCGGTGGGTGTTGAACCACCCGGAGGTGACGCTGGTGCTGTCGGGCATGAACGCGCCGGAGCAGCTCGAGGAGAACATTCGGGCGGCCCGCTCGGCGCGGGCGGGCGGGATGACGGCCGAGGAACTGGGTCTGGTCGCCGCGGTCCGCGACGTCTTTCGCGCGAGGACGCAGGTGAACTGCACCACGTGCGGCTACTGCCTGCCGTGCCCGAGCGGGGTCTCGATCCCGGACGTCTTCAGCGCCTACAACACGAGCGGCATGTTCGACGCGCGCGAGGAAGCGTCGGCCGTCTACCGGCACTGGACGGTGGCGGCCGGCCACGGCGCGGACCAGTGCGCGAACTGCGGCGAATGCGAGCCGAAGTGCCCGCAGGAGATTCCGATCCAGGACAAGCTCGAAGAGGCCCACGCCCACCTGATGATTCCCTGAAGACAGACCCGCCGGCTGCGCGGGCGACAGCCCCTCGGCCGGCGCCGGCCGAGAGCCCGCGAGAGACGCCTCCGGCAGCCTGGAGCCGGACGCCGTTGCGTGCGTGGGACTTACCGCTCGAGCGCGGGAGAAGAGTAGAGCGATTCCTCAGTGGGCCACGCGACGGTGGCCAGGGCATCGGGCGTGCTGGGCGGCAGCAGGCGGTGCGGCACCACGAGGGCGTCCGTCCGCGGTGCCGCCGCGCCGCGCCGCGGGATTCGATAGGTGCGGCCGGCGCGCAGCTGGGTGGTGGTGAGCCCGTTCGCCGCCTGGATGGCGCGCACCGACGTGCCGTAGCGCGCCGCCAGCTGGCCGATCGTCTGCCCCGGCTTGACGAGGTGCTGCACGGTGTAGACCGGCGGGCTCATCACGCCGGCCTGCACGAGCAGCGGGTGGGCGCGGCGCCCGAGTTCCTGCGCGACGGCATTGTAGAAGCGCACGTGATAGTGCGTCTGGTGGCCGACCACGTGGACGATCAGCGCCTCGCGCGACCACCGCGCGAACCCGAAGATGCGGTCCAGCCACTCCTTGTCCTCGCCGATGCTCAACGCGTACTGGTAGAGGATGCGCTGCACGCGGGTGTCGAGCAGAATCGTCTCGACGTCCGTCCGCGTGACGAGCGCCCGCACCAGCGACCAGTTCCGGGCCGCGTCGAGGTTGCGCGCGCTGCCCGGCGTGAACCACGGCGTCCGCGGGTCGTTGTAGTAGAACCCGAAATCCACATCGCGCCCGCCCTGGTGGGACTGGTGGCGCTTCAGGTGCCCGCCGTCGCGCGCGCTGATGTCGCCGATCGTGATGGGCGGGGTGTCGGGAAAGACCTCGTAGACCGTGTCCACGGCGGCCTCGATGGACGCCACCGTTTCGGATGTGGCCCACGTGTCGGCGTTCGGGGCGACTTGCCAGCGCGGACTCGGCGGGAGCTCGACGCCGTTGAACAGGAGCGATCGGCTGGGGACGCCGATCGACAGCGATCCGAGCAGCCCCGGGTCCATCTGCACCCGCTGCAGCAGGTCGTCGTCGTTCAGCTCCAGCAGCGAAGCCGGCGCATCCGGCGAATGCGACTCCGCCCGGGCGGCGTCGGCGACGGGCGCCGGCGACACGGGCGCCGTCGCGGCACCCATGGCGGGCGAGGCCGCGAGCCACACGCCGACGATGATTCCCAGACGGAGCGGCATCGGGTTCAGACCCGAAACTCTCGCCCGGATGGACTGCCGAAGTCAAGAGGGTTTTCGCTTCTTTGCGCTACAATTCGAGACGCCCTCCGGCCGTGGCCCCCACAGGAAGTGCTTTTGTGAAGAAGTTCGCGCTCGTCATCGCTCTCCTCTTCGCGGCCGCCGCCGCGCCTGCTGCGCAGGACAAGGACCTGGCCGCGTGGACCAGGCAGGCGCAGAACGTCACCATCGTTCGCGACACGTGGGGCATCCCGCACGTCTACGGCAAGACCGACGCCGACGCGGTCTTCGGCGTGATCTACGCGCAGGCCGAGGACGACTTCAACCGCGTCGAAACGAACTACCTGAACGCGTTGGGGCGCCTCGCGGAGGCGGAGGGCGAGTCGGCGGTCTACCGCGACCTTCGGATGAAGCTGTTCATCGACCCGGCGGACTTGAAGGCGCAATACGAGAAGAGCCCCGCGTGGCTGCAGACGCTGATGAACGCGTGGGCGGACGGGTTGAACTACTACCTCGCGACGCACCCGAGGGTGGCGCCTCGCGCCATCAGGCGTTTCGAGCCGTGGATGGCGCTCAGCTTCAGCGAGGGAAGTATCGGCGGAGACATCGAGAAGATCGACCTCGGCCAGTTGGAGCAGTTCTACGGGCACGCGCCGGCGCAAGCACGAGCGCCGGAGGGCGCGGAAGTCGATGACGTCGAACCGGGCGGATCCAACGGCATCGCGATCGCGCCCGCCAACACCACGGCGCGCCACGCGCTGCTGCTCATCAATCCCCACACCTCGTTCTTCTTCCGCGCCGAGGCGCAGATGGTGAGCGAGGACGGGCTGAATGCCTACGGCGCCCTCACCTGGGGCCAGTTCTTCATCTACCAGGGCTTCAACGACCGCGCCGGCTGGATGCACACGTCGAGCGGCGTGGACAACAGCGACGAGTACCTCGAGACGGTCGTGAAGAGGGGGGACACGTACTTCTACCGCTACGGCGGCGAGGAGCGCCCGGTGACGTCGCAGGTCATCAGCGTGCCCTACAGGACGGCCACCGGCACGGCGCGAAAGGACTTCACCGTGTACCGCACGCACCACGGCCCCGTCGTCCGGCAGGCCGGCGGCAAGTGGGTGACCGTGCGGCTCATGCAGGAGCCCGTGAAGGCCCTCACGCAGTCCTACACGCGCACGAAGGCGAAGAACTACAAGGCGTTCCGCGACACGATGGAACTGCACACCAACTCGTCGAACAACACGGTTTACGCCGATGCGGACGGGACGATCGCCTACTTCCACGGGAACTTCATCCCGAGACGCGACCCGCGGTTCGACTGGACCAAGCCGGTGGACGGCAGCGATCCGGCGACCGAGTGGCAAGGCCTCCTTTCGGTGGACGAGACCCCCAAGCTGCTGAACCCGTCGAGCGGATGGCTCTACAACTCGAACAACTGGCCGTGGACGGCGGCCGGTCCCAGCAGCCCGAAGCGGGGCGACTTCCCGGTGTACGTGGAGACCGGCGGCGAGAACCCACGGGGCATCCACGCCGTCAAGCTCCTCGAGAACAGGAGAGACTTCACGCTGGACGGCCTGATCGCCGCCGCCTACGACGGCTTCCTGCCGGCGTTCGAAACCCAGATCCCGGCGCTGATCGCCGCGTGGGACCGGCTGCCCGCCGGCGACGCAACCAAGACGAAGGTGGAGGCACCCGTCCGCCTGCTGCGCGCGTGGAACTACCGGTGGGCCGTAGACTCGGTGCCGACCACGCTCGCGGTGTATTGGGGTGAGGAGTCGGGTCGGCGTGCGGCGGGGCAGGGAAGCCGCGGGGCGCCGGGCGCGGAGCACGCACCGGCGTCCGAGCCGCTCGTGGAGGCGTTGGCGACCGTGATCGACCGGCTGACGGCGGACTTCGGCACGTGGAGGACGCCGTGGGGCGAGGTGAACCGGTACCAGCGGCTCACGGCCGACATCGTGCAGACCTTCAGCGACGCGGGCCCCAGCATTCCGGTCGGCTTCACCTCGTCGCGCTGGGGCTCTCTCGCCTCGTTCGGCGCGCGCACCTACCCGGGCACGAAGAAGATGTACGGCACCAGCGGCAACAGCTTCGTGGCGGTCGTGGAGTTCGGCGACCGGGTGCGGGCCAAGGCGGTGAGCGCCGGCGGCGAGAGCGGCGACCCGGCCTCGCCGCACTTCGGCGACCAGGCCGTCCGCTACGCGACCGGCAACCTGCGGGACGTCTACTTCTACCGGGCCGACGTGGAGCAGCACGCGGAGAAGACGTACACGCCCGGGCAGCAGTGAGGTGCGGGCCGCTACTCGTCCTCGTCCCGATCCACCTCGCTGACCTCCGTCGCGGCCGTCGTGATTTCGACCGGCCCCGACCTCGACAGGGCGTTCGCGATCGTCCGCAGGCCGAGCCACCACTGCGCCTTCGGCCTGCGGTTCGGCTCGTCCATCATGCGCGGCAGATCCTCGAGCGGGTGGAACCGGACCTTGCCCGCGACCAGGCCGACGAACGCGGCCGCCGGTTTCTTCTCGGACGCCTGCTCGATGAGGAAGCCGACGCAGCGCCGTCCCAGCTTCGCCGCCTGGATCCGGTCGAACGGCGACGGGTCGCCTCCCTGCTGCAGGTGGCCGAGGATGCTCTCGCGCACCGCGAACGAGCCGCCGCTCTCCTCCCCGAACAGCTGCGCCATGAAGTAGGTGTCGTAGGTGGGATTGGCCTCTTCGTTGCGGATGATGAGGCCGAGGCGCTTGCCCTCCTTGAAGCCCTGGATGAGCATGTCGAGGTCGTCCTTCATCGACTTCAGCGTCACCCCTTCCTCTTCCTCGTGCAGGTAGACGCGCTCGGCGCCGGTGGCGAGGCCGCTCATCAGCGCGAGGTAGCCGCAGCGCCGGCCCATCACCTCGACGATGTAGCAGCGCCGCTCGGCGACGGCCGACTGCTTGATCTTGTCCACCACGCCGACGATGTTGTTCAAAGCGGTGTCGGCGCCGATGCTGAGCTCGGTGCCGGGCAGGTTGTTGTCGATCGTGGCCGGCAGACAGACGATCGGGATCTGGAATGCCGGGAAGTTGGCGCGCTCCTCGTACAGGCGGTGGGCGCCCTTGTAGCCGTCCCAGCCGCCGATGACGAGCAGCCCCTCGATGCCGCGGTTCTCGATCGTCCGCGCCATCGCGTAGAGGTCGGGCCCGCTGGGGACCACGCGGCTGGTGCCCAGCTCGGAACCGCCGAGCGCCGCCCAGCCGTCGACGCTCATCCACGCCATCTCCTGCATGTCGTTGTCGATCAGGCCCTGGAAGCCGCGTCGCACGGCGAGCATCTCGTGCCCCTGGTCGAGCGCGATGCGCGTGGCGGCGCGGACGGCGGCGTTCATGCCGGCGGCCGACGCGCCGACGTTGAGGATGGCGAGCCGGATCCGCCGCTGGCCTTCGCGCGGCGGATGGGGAAGGGCGCGCAGCAGCGTCTGCAGGCTGCGCAGCGACACGTTGAAGCTGTGGCCGCGCAGCTCGAGCGCCTTGGCGTACTCGTGCGACCCCAGCAGCCGGTTGATCTCGCGCGTCTTGGAGACGCACTCTTCGAGCGGGATCCGCACCACGCGGTTGCCGCGCATGCCGATGACCTGCGATTCCTCGTCGGCGGCGCCGGCGACGAGCGCCTCCACGGCGCCGTAGCCCATCATGGTGCCGAGGTTGCGGTCGAACGCGCTGGGCGCGCCGCCGCGCTGGACGTGGCCGAGCACCGTGATTTTCACCGATTCCTTGAGTGTCGCCTCGAGGACCGCTCGCAGGTGCCCGCTCGTGATCGGCTGCCCGTGCCGGTCGGTCGCGCCCTCCGCCACGATGACCATGGCATCGCGCCGGCCGGCATCGCGGCCGGCCCTGAGCGCGGCCACCATCTCGGCCTCCCAGTCGTCGGTCGCCGGCGGCTGTTCGGGGATGAACAGCCAGTCGGCGCCGGTGGCGACGGCGCTCATCAGGGCGAGGTAGCCGCAGTGCCGCCCCATCACCTCGACGACGAACACGCGCCGGTGGCTCGAGGCGGTGCTGCTGATCGCGTCGATCGCCTCGGTGATCCTGTGGAGCGCGGTGTCGGCGCCAATCGTCATGTCGGTGCCGAACGCGTCGTTGTCGATGGAGCCCACCAGGCCGACGACGGTGAGGCGCGGGTGGCGCAGCGCGACGTCGCGCGAGACCGCGCCGCTGGCGACGAGCTCCTCGAGGATGCCGGCCCACTCGCGGCGGAAGACGTCCGCGCCGGTCAGGCTGCCGTCGCCGCCGATGACGATCAGCGCGTCGATGCCGAAGCCGAGCAGCGTCTGCGCCGCCTTCAGCCTGCCCGCGCGCGTCGTGAACTCGGGCGACCGGGCGGTGCCGATGACCGTCCCGCCGCGGTGGAGGGTGCCGCCCACCGAGCTCCACGTCATCGGGCGCACGCGGTCGCCGCCTTCGATGAGACCGCAGTATCCCTCGTGAATCCCGTAGATCTCGAGCCCGCGGTCGAGTGCCGTGCGCACCACCGCCCGCACCGCCGCGTTCATGCCCGACGCGTCGCCCCCGCTCGTCAGCACTCCGACACGTGTGATTGCCACGATATGTCCTCCGCTGCTCCGTCGTCCGCCTCATGTTAACCCAGAGGGAGCGTGCGGCCGACGGTTGGCGGCGCGAGCCTTTTCTTTCCACGCGGCGTCTAAGGGTTTACACTCACAGTCGGCGCAAGGTCCGCACGTTGTGCGGGTGCCGCCGCGGGGACGCAGGGAGACGAGACGTTGCAAACTGAACTCAGGGCCTGGACGATCGGAGATTCCGCCGAGCTGTACAACATCGGGGGCTGGGGCCGCGACTTCTTCTCGATCAACGAGGCCGGCAACGTCGCCGTGACGCCCGCCGGCCCCGGGACCTTCAAGATCGACCTGAAGGAGCTGGTGGACGACCTCCGCAGCCGCGGCCTGAGCCTCCCGATCCTCATTCGCTTCTCCGACATCCTGAAGACGCGATTGGCGCAGCTGTTCGGCGCGTTCCAGCAGGCGATCGTCGAGAACGAGTACCGCGGCTCGTTCCGCGGCGTCTACCCGATCAAGGTCAACCAGCAGCGCCACGTCGTCGAGGAGTTGATGGAGTACGGGCGCCCCTTCAACCTCGGGATCGAGGCCGGCTCGAAGCCGGAACTGCTGGTCGCGCTGGCGCTGCAGGAGAACCCCGAGGCGCTGATCCTGTGCAACGGGTACAAGGACCGGGCGTTCATCGAGACGGCGCTGCTCGCGCAGAAGCTCGGGCGGCGCGTCGTCATCACCATCGATCGGATGGGCGAGCTCGAGACGATCCTCGCCGCCGCGCGCGACCTCGACCTGCGGCCGGTCATCGGCGTGCGGGCGCGCCTCACCACGAAGGGCGCCGGCAAGTGGGTGGAATCGACCGGCGACCGATCGAAGTTCGGCTTGACGACCTCGGAGATCATGGCGACGGTGGACCGGCTGCGCGAGGCCGGCATGCTCGACTGCCTGCAGCTGCTCCACTTCCACATCGGGTCGCAGATCACCAACATCCGCGCGGTGAAGGACGCCCTGCGCGAGTCGAGCCGCATCTTCGTCGAGCTGCACCGCCTCGGCGCGAACATGCGGTACCTGGACTGCGGCGGCGGGCTTGGCGTCGACTACGACGGCAGCCAGACCAACTTCCACTCGTCGGTCAACTACACGCTCCAGGAATACGCCGCCGACATCGTCAGCCAGGTGGCCGAGGCGTGCAACACGTACGGCGTGCCGCACCCCGATCTGGTGACCGAGTCGGGGCGAGCGCTGGTCGCGCACCACTCGGTGCTCGTCTACAACGTCCTGGCGACGAACGAGATTCTGGGCGGGCGCGCGCCCGCCGCGCCGGTCAAGCAGGACCACCAGGTGCTCCACCAGCTGTGGGAGGCGTATAGCGGCGTGTCGCGGAAGAACTTCCAGGAGGCGTACCACGACGTCCTCCAGATCAAGGAAGAGGCGATCACGGCGTTCAACCTGGGGGTGCTGGACCTGAGCGACCGCGCCCGGGTGGAGCAGATGTTCTGGGCGACGTGCGAGAAGCTGCTGAAGATCGTGCGCGACCTCGACTACGTGCCGGACGAGCTCGAGGGGCTCGAGCGGCAGCTGAGCGACACCTATTACTGCAACTTCTCGCTGTTCCAGTCGATGCCCGATCACTGGGCCGTCAAGCAGCTGTTCCCGACGATCCCCATCCACCGGCTGAATCAGGAGCCGCTGCGGCGCGGCATCATCGCCGACCTGACCTGCGACAGCGACGGCAAGATCGACGAGTTCATCGACTTGCGCGACGTGAAAGGGTTCCTCGAGCTGCACAACCCGAACGGCGGGGAGTACCTGATCGCCACGTTCCTGGTCGGTGCCTACCAGGAAATCCTCGGCGACCTGCACAACCTGTTCGGCGACACCGACGCCGTCCACGTGAAGATCGAAGGCGACGATTACAGCGTGGAGCACGTGGTCGAGGGCGACTCGGTGGCCGAGGTCCTGTCCTACCTGCAGTACAGCAAGGACGACCTGGTGTCGCGCCTGCGGCGGTCGGTGGAATCGGCGCTGCGCGAGAAGCGCATCACGATGGCCGAATCAGGCCGCTTCATGAAGCGCTACGAGGAGGCGCTCGAGGGGTACACGTACCTGTCGTCGGGGGAGTGACACGGGAGCGAAAGCGTCAATGCAGAATGCAGAATGAAGAATGCAGAATGAGGAAGGCAGAATGAGTCGCGCCGTTCTGAGTCCTTCATTTTTGCATTTTGCGTTTTGCATTGTGCATTGAGCTTGTGACGCCCGAGGGCGCGCGTCGGACCCCGAGGGAACGTGAACGTGCGAAGCTATCGAGCCGGTGAGAGCGTCGAGGACCTGTGCCGGGCGTGCAAGATCGACCGCGTGCACACGGTCATCGCGGCCGACGCGTCCGGCCGACCCATCCGCGTCCAGTGCGACTTCTGCGGCAGCCAGCACAACTTCCGAGGCGGCGCGACCGAGGGCGCCGGTCCGAGGCTCAGGCCGGCCGGCGGCGAGGCAGCGCCGGTTGCCGCCCCGGCCCCCGGCATCAAGCCGCGCCCCCCCTCCATGTCCGAACGCGAACGCCTCGCGGAGCCCGTCCCGGTGACCGCGGCCGAAGCCGATCTCGAGACGCTGCTCCGCCGCGTGATCCGTTCGGAGAGCGGCGTCACGGTGGCCGTCCCCGCCGAGAAGTGGCGTGACGGCGTGATGGTGCTGCGTCCAGGCAAGCCGGGACTCCAGGAGAAGTCCTGGCCGATCGAGACCTTCTTCCACAAGGTCGTCATGATCCGCAACCGCCTGCGCACCCTCGAGCAGCAGTTGAACGCGACGGATCTGCCCGAGGAGGCAAAGCTGAGGCTTCAGGCCTACATCACCGCCTGCTACGGCTCGCTCACCAGCTTCAACGTCCTCTTCTCGGACGAGGACGATCACTTCAAGGGCAGCGGAGAGTGAGAACCGGAGCCGGGAGGCCCACCGTCAATTGCGACCGGTCTTGCGCCGCGGAGCCGCCCTTCTGGCACCCGGCTTGACGCGGTAGGCTGGTGCCTTCTCACGCGCCGCCGCCACCTCGCGCGCCGGCTCCCGCGACATCGGCAGGCGGCTCACCAGCGGGTAGCGTTCGGGGTGCTCGAGGGACTCGACCGCGAGGTCGACATCGAGCTGCGGCCAACGGATCACGCCGCCCGCGATCAGCTCCACGTTCGTCAGTTCGCCGATCGTCGCGTCCCTGAACCAGGGGAACTCGTCGAACGGCGCAAACAGCTCGCGGCTTCCTACCAGCAGCCACAAGCCGTGTCGCGACACATTCGTCACCTCAATGGACGAAGTGCGCGTGCCACGCGACTCGTAGTTCATCGTGATGCTCCTGGACCAGCCGGACGGCCGCGTTCAACCGCTCCGGGGTCAAACGACAATTGAGGGCAACCTCGACGACCGGCTCCAGCCAGATCTTCGCTTCGCCCGCGGCGTGGTGCACGTGAACGTGCGGCCGGCTCTCCTCTCGCGAGAAGAAGAAGAAGCGGAAGCCGCCCGCCCGCAGCACCGTGGGACTCATACCCGCCTTCACCGTAGCATCGTCTGGGACGACGATGGAAGCTCAAAAATGACGATGTTTTCTGGCCTTCGCAGGCCTCGTTCACCGGCGAGCGGCGGCCATTGCTTTTGCGGATCTCGTGCCAGATTCGCCCTTAAAGCCAGGCCTGTTTCTGCCCGCTCAACTTGGGAGTACGCAGATTCTGCCACGTGCGTCGGCGAGACGATGGGCGATCGTGGATTGCCGGCTCAGTCCTGCCCTGTCATGCGCGCCGCCCAGACTTCTCGTGTCCGCGGAAATGGCGTGATGTGTGTCGCAAGCCGCCGAAGGCTCGCAAAGGGAAGATAAACGTGACACTTGACAATAGGACAGTCAGCCTGGCCCTCGGCCGCAAGCTCGGTCACGTAGGTGATCGACAGTTCCACTTCGGACCCGGGCTTCACGTTCCCGAGGCTTGCCGACGACGGTGTCGCCGCGCTACGCGCCGGTTCGCGAATCGCGCCAGTCGGTCCCGCTCCACCCGGCCGACGTAGCGGACGCCGTCCACCGTCGCCTCGAATCCGCAGACGGCTGCGCCCTCGCCCCTGGCTGGAAGAGAACGCAGGCGAGGACCGGATGGAGTGGGCGATGCTCAGGCAGAAGGCGTGGCAGTGGCTCGCCACCTGCAACGCCGCCCCCGCGGCCGGCGAGCGGTGGATCGATCGGGCGCAGAGCGTGTACTCGTAGACCTGGCCCCGACCAGGCGTCTTGAACGGCCGAAGTCGCCCCAAGTGAGTCAAGTTCTGTCGACGTCGCTCGGGCCGTTCAAGACGTCTATGTCCCGCGCTTCGCGGGACCAGCCAACAGCGTTTCTGGTTCTAGCGAGGCGGGCGTCGTCGCCGGACATGCTTGGCGGTCCGAGGCCCGCCTCGCTAGGTACTGTGCGAGGCGGATCGCGCCGTCGCCGGTCCGCACGGTGAGCGCGCCGCCGCCGCCGTTGATCGTGCCCTGGACGTGCCGCTGTTTGATCGAGCCGGACACGGTGACCGGCAGGTCGAGCGTCACCTTGCCGTCGCCGGTGTCGGCGTCGAGGTTGGCCTTGAAGTCTGCCGGCACGCGCAGCGTCACCCCGCCGTCGCCGGTGCGGATGCGCCACGGGGCGGCGGTCGCCGACCCCGGCTTCGCCGCCGCCTCGATCGATCCGTCGCCGGTGTGGAGGTCGAGCAGATCGAAGCGGCCCTCGATGTTCACGCCGCCGTCGCCGGTGGACGCCGTCACGCGCCCGTCGAGGTCGCGCGCCTCGATCGTGCCATCCCCGGTGTTGAACCGGAGGTCGCCCTTCGCGCCCGTGACCGTCATGCTGCCGTCGCCGGTGTGGAGGTCGAGATTCACCGCGCGGGGCACCTTGGCGGTGACGGTGAGCGACCGGCGGCCCACGCTGATTCCCCAGTTCGTCTTCGGGAACTTCAGCTCGATCCGCACCTGGTTGCCCGACTGGCTCTCGACGATCTCGAAGTCCCTGTTGATCTCGTAGCCGACCGTCTCGATGCGCACGTCGATGCGCGCCTCGTCCCAGGCGTCGATCCTCACGCTGCCGTCCCCGGTGGACAGCGACAGGTCAGGCTTGCCCGACACGGCGTAGGACTTCGACCACTCGCCGGCCGACGCGGACAGCGCCACGCCGCACGACAGCATCACCAGCACCGCGATCAACCGTCGACGCACACATCACCTCCCTGAAGACCCGCTTCTCTGGGAATAGACGGCGCGGCATCGCTGAAGGTTCGCCGGGGCTCCGGCTTGCGCCTTGCGGCCTGCGGCACCGTTGAGGAGAGACGCAGCCTGCCGGGCCCTACAGCGCTTCGAGCTCGAAGTAGCGGACGACGGCGAGGTCGCGGCCGGCCAGCGTCTTCACCGCCGAGGCAAGCTTGCGCGCGATCGGGAGCTGCCTGAACTTGTGCACCTTGGCGGGCTTCAGCTCGAGTCCCTCCGTCACCTCCGGGTCGACCGGCAGCATCGGCCAGTTCTCCGCCCACGCCTGCTGAAGGAAGCCGGTGAACAGCGTCGTCTCGGCCTCGCGGAGCCAGTAGTAGCCCTCTTCGGCCGGATGATCGCCGAGCCACGAGAAGAGCGGCCGGCCGTCGGCCTTGGCATGGATGGCGCGTTCCACCCGCAGCAATTCGGCCGCGTGGATGCGGGTCAGGTCGAACTGCAGGTCCAGGACGTACTCGCCGTGGATGCCGAACACCGCGCGGAGCGTCCGCGGCGGGATGCGGCCGTCGAGAAACGCCCGCGCCGCCACGGCGTTGATCGCCAGGGTCTCGAAGTCGCGGCAGTCCCAGAACCAGACCGTTCCGCCCTTCCGCTCGAGCGCCGGGACGTGGTGGACCACCTCGTTCACGAGGTACAGCGCCGGCGTCGAGCGGGAGACCGTCCAGGCCAGCGTCCTCTTCTCGAGGATCGAGCGGATGGCGCGCTCGCCGGGCGAGGGTTCGACTACGAACTGCAGCGTGCTGCGGAGTTCCTGCGCCTCCCACGGGTGCCGCTCGAGGAACGCCTTCCACGGCAGCCGCAGCACCGCGTCGGTCGCCTTCCGGTCGAGGAACCAGTAGAAGTGCTCGTAGCTCATGCGACCTCCGCGCGTATGCTGACCGAGGCGGAACGCGGAATCAAGGGCGAATCGAGGCAGGTGCACCGCGCGGCGGCCCGGCGGAAGACGACGAGAGCCGGCGGCTTCGGGGATGAAGCGGGCCGGCTCCCGTTCTATGAACTGCGGTCGGTTACCCGTGCTGGTTTGCCTTCTTCTTGTTCCGGCGCTCCCGGCTGCCGTCCGCCAGATACGACTCGCCAGGGCGCCAGGCCTGGGTCATGGTCGCGCCGACGCCCACGGCGCTCACGCCGGCCGCCGCCAGCGCCTTCCTGCCGAGGAACGTGAACAGCATCGCGAAGCCGATGAACGGCAGGAACATCGCGTATGCCGCGCCCATCATCGGCGCGATCACCAGGAGGCCGATCACCGGCACCTTCATGTATTTGTCGGTGACGTCGCCCGGCAGGATGCCGCCCTGCTTCGGGACCATCGTCATCTCCCATTTGCCGAGGTTCCAGTAGAAGCCGCTCTTTGCCGCCGTGCCGCCGATGCGATTCGCCATGACCCACCTCGCGATGTATGAAGCCGTTGCCGTTGGTATCTGCAGACACTCTACGCCCGACCGGCGGGACCCTCAATCGGGCGAGCACCCGTTGCAGAGGGGAAAGATTCCCTAGGCCGCATCGGGAAAGCGCCCGATGCCGGGCCGACGGCGGCGCACGCTGGAAGGCGGCGCCGCGAGTGTCGCCGGGGGATCAGTCGATGTGGAAGACGCGCGACGCGTCGAGCCTGGGCGCGGTTTCGAGGCCGAACGGCACCCTCATCCCCTGCCGTTCGAACACCCGCTCCACCTCGCCGACGGCAAGGGCCTCGCGGTTCCGTTCGCGGCTCAAGTGGCCGAGCACCACCGTGCGCGGGTGGAAGGATCCCTCGCGAGCCGCGTGACACAGGAGCCACGCGGCCTTCACGTTGTTGAGGTGCCACCGGCTGTTCGGGTTGAAGTGCTCGCGCAGCAGGTCCATGTCGTGGTTGGCCTCGACGAAGACGAAGTCCGCGCCCGCGAGGTGCGGAAGCAGCGTCGAGAAATCGTAGAAGTCCGTGGCGACGACCGCGGTGCGGCGACGCGGGCCGTGGCCGGCGCGGATGACGAAGCCGACGTTCGGGACGCCGGGCGCGTGAGGCAGGCCGATCGTGGTGACATCCAGGTCGCCGATCGAGAAGGCACCTGAGGGGAACTGGTGCACGCGGCATCGAGCGCCCGGCTCGCGGTCGTGCCGCTCGCGCAACCGGGGCACCGCGCCCGCGTGGCTGTGAACGGCGATGTCGTGCTCGTCGAGCACCCGAACGGCATCCCGGCTCAGGTGGTCGCCGTGGGCGTGCGACACCAGCACCGCGTCGACGGCGCCGTGCGCCTGCTGGTGGTCGCGCAGGAGGCCGCGGCAGTCGCGCAGCGTCTTGACGCCGAAGTCGATCAGGATCGACGTGGCGTCGGTCCACAGGGCCAGGCAGTTGCCGGCGCTGCTCGAACGGAACGAACGGAAGGAGAGGGGCATGCGCGCGGGATTGTACCTCGGACCCGCACGGCGCGTGAGAAGACCTGGTTCAGGTAAGCGGCCGGTTCACTCCCGAACGTCGGGCGCCCACCAGCCGCCCGGAGGCGCGAACTGGCGCTGGGTGAGGGCAGGCCCCCAGGTGCCTGGCGCGTAGGTGTACAGGGGCGTCTCCGCCTTCAGCACGCCGTCGACGATCCGCCACGCCTCCTCGACGTAGTCCTGCCGTGCGAACAGCGTGGAGTCCCCCTCCATCGCCTCGGTCAAGACGCGCTCGTAGGCGTCCGCCTCGCCGGCGGCCTCGTGGCGGCTGGCGACGAGTTCCGTTGGCCGGCCGGCCAACTCGCCGCCGGGTTCCATGATCGTGGTGCCGAGCGCCACGGTTGGCTCCGGGCCGATCCGGAATCGCAGGTAGTTCTGCTGCAGTTCGCCTTCGCTGATGACGGCCGGCGGCTTCTTCAGGCGCCCCACGACCTCGGTGCACGTCACCGGGAGGCACTTGCCGGCGCGGATGTAGAACGGGACGCCCTGCCAGCGCCACGAGTCCACCTCGAGCTTCACCGCGGCAAACGTCTCGGTGGCCGACCCCTCGGCCACGCCCGGCTCCGAGAGGTAGCCGGCGAACTGCCCGCGGACGACCTGGCTGGCGTCCAGCGTCGGAATCGCCTTGAGCACCTTGACCTTCTCGTCGCGCACCGAGTCGCTGTCGGCGCGCACGGGCGGTTCCATCGCGAGGTTGCAGAGCACCTGGAAGAGGTGGTTCTGGACGACGTCCCGGATGGTTCCCGTCTTGTCGTAGAACGCGCCGCGTCCCTGGACGCCGAACGCCTCGGACATCGTGATCTGGACGCTCTCCACGTAGTTCCGATTCCAGAAGGGCTCCATGAACGCGTTCGCGAAGCGGAAGATCACCACGTTGTGCACGGGCGTCTTCCCGAGGTAGTGGTCGATGCGAAAGACGGACGATTCGGGGAAGAGCGAGAGGAGGATGCGGTTCAGGTTCTGTGCCGACGCGAGGTCGGTTCCGAACGGCTTCTCCAAGATCACGCGGGCGCCGTGCGCGCAGCCCGACGTGCACAACTGGCGGACCACGACTTCGAAGAGGACCGGCGGGATCGCCAGGTAGTAGGCCGGCCGCCGGGCGGGCCCGAGCGCCTGGCGAATGGCCTGGAACGTCGACGGGTCGTTGTAGTCGCCGCCGACGTACCGGAGCAGCCCGCACAGCGTGTCGAACGCGGCGCCGTCGAGCCCTCCGTGATTGGTGACGCTGTCACGAGCGCGTTCGCGCAGCCGCTCGAGGTTCCAGGGCGGCCTCGCGACGCCGATCACGGGCACGTCGAGCCGGCCGTGCGTCACCATCGCCTGCAGGGCGGGGAAGATCTTCTTGAACGCCAGGTCGCCCGTCGCGCCGAAGAAGACGAGGGCATCGGATCGAGAGGTGTCCGCCATGTCGGTTCCCCTTCCCATTATCACCCGCCTTCGCCGCCGCGGCCGCGTCCCGATTGCCGGCGCCGCACGCCGCAGTTCACCGCTCCAGAAACGACCCGGCCGTGGCGCGAATCCCTTCGTGGTAGCTCGTCCCGCCGAATCCGAACGCCCGCGCATACTTCGCCGAATCGAACAGGTACGCGGAATCGCTCTGGTAGAGCATCTCGTACGACTCCCTCACCGTTTCGTCGAACCACCCCGCCACCTTCAACATGGCGCGGTTCAGCACCCGGTGCTTCGGCTGCACGCCGAGCGCACGCGCCGCCATCGCCACGAATTCGCGGCCTGTTGGCGGATTCCCCATGGTCGGCAGGTGCCACGTCTGGTTCCACGCGGCCTCCCGGTCGGCGAGCTGAACGAGGCTGGCCGCCGCATCGGGGATGTAGGTGAACGAGTGGGGCACCGCGTCGTTCACGAGCCACGACGCCTTCCGGCCCTTCGCAAGCGGTCCGAACACCAGCACGTTCGGCACGCTGTTCGCCGTGTCGGGCCCGTAGAAGTCCGCCGACCTGGCGATCATCCCGGTGAGTGCGCCCGACCTCCATTCGCCGATCAGCGTCGTCGCGATCGTTGCGCGAACCTCGCCCTTCCGACTGCAGGGGTTGAACGGAGTCTCCTCCGTCATCGGACCGTTCACCTTCCCGTACATGTAGACGTTGTCGAAGAAGATCAGGCGCGCCCCGGCGCGCTTGCACGCTTCGATTGCGTTGCCCATGACCTTCGGCCACGTCTCGGCCCAGACGGCGTGGTCGTACCTCAGCCCGACCAGCAGGTGCACCACGCGCGCTCCCGCCACCGCCCGGATCGTCTGCTCGCGGTCCGTCAGGTCCGCCGACACCGTCTCGGTTGCGCCGGCCGCCGCGGTCGGCCTGCGCCCCACCAGCCTGAATGGCCGGCCAAGGGCCGCGAGCTGCTTCGCCAGTTCGCTCCCGATCGCCCCGCCCGCGCCCAGGATCGCAATCATCGGTGTCAGCTCCTTCCAGGCGGCTACGTCCGCCGGACGCGAGGCGACGTTCCGTGTCGTCAAGTATGACATCCATGATATCTCCGACGAGCAGCGGCGCTCCTGCTCGGGGTCTCCCGCGTCGGCCGCCCGGTCCCCGGATCGGGCAGAAACGGCACCTTGGGGAAGGAGAGACGACGGGGAGCCGGGCCATTGAGCATTTCGTGATGTCGCTGTGCGGGATGCGGTATTCTGAGGCACTTCGAAGGCGCAGATCGGGCGAGGAGGTAGCCATGCGGTCCGTCGCTCTCCGTTTCATCGGTTCGGTGCTCCTGGCGTCAGCGCTTGCCCTGAGCACGGGACTCGCCCAGAGTCCGGCCAGCACGGGCCAGGCAACCGCATCCGCCACCATCGCGGCCAAGACTCCGGTGTTCGCCGGCGCCTGCAAGGCCTGCCCGTGGGGCATCCTCGCCAAGGTGACGGCAGATGCGCTGAGCTACTACGGCTATCGGACCACCGTCTGCTGGGTCTGCTGGTCGACCTTTGGCCCGCGGCAGATGGGCGACAAGACCAAGCCGGTGATGCCTCCCGGCGCGGAAGAGAATGCCGAGTACATCGAGCCGCCTCCCGACGCCGTGCCGGACATCAGCGCCACCAGCGAATCGAACCTGATCGACGCGTGGAACGGCACGGGGGCCTACGCGCAGGACAAGAAGCCGCGCCGGAACTATCGCGTGGTCGCCGTCATACGCACCTCGACCTACATGATTGCGGCGGCGAGCAAGAAGTCGGGCATCACCAGCCTGCGGCAGATCAAGGATCGCGCCGAACCCACGTGGATTGTCGGCAACAACGCCATCATCTTCGACTACTACGGCATCAAGGTCGACGAATTGAAGGCCAAGGGCGGCGGCCTCATGCCGCCCCAAGGGACGGGACCGGGCCGGGTCTCGCGCGAGAAGCGGGCGTCGGGGGACGTCTTCATCGGCACCGGGCTGCTGGCGAACACGCCGGAGCAGCGGTCGTGGTACGAGGCCAGCCAACTGAACGACCTCGTGTTTCTCGACATGGAGGAGCCGCTGCTGGTGAGACTGGCGAAGGAGCCCGGCTACGAACGCGCCACCATGCCGCTGGCGCTCTTCCGTGGCGTGGACCGGCCGATTCCCACCGTGATGCGCCCCAATCACCTCATCTACGTGCGCGACGACGCGCCGGACGATTTTGCCTACGCGGTGGCCAAAGCGCTGGACGAACATCGCCAGTTGTTCCAGGTGCAGCTCGAACCCTGGTATTACGATCCGCAGACCGTCGCGGTCAGCAACGTGATTCCGATGCATCCGGGGGCGCTGAAGTACTACCGGGAACGCGGATACGTCAGGTAGGCGGCCGCGCCGCCGGCGGTCGAGATCTCGATGCGAGACGGGGCTGTCTCGACGAGATCTCGATTCGACTCGGGTTCCGACCATTGAAAGAGGACTTCACTCATGACGCTATCTCGCATCGTGTTGCTCGCCTGCGCGGCGGTCTCGTTGGGGCTTCCGCCGGCGACTCTGTTTGGACAGGCGCCGACGGCGCAGGCACCCCAGAGGCGGCCCGTGGTTTCACCCGACATCCAACCCGATCACCGCGTCACGTTTCGCCTGGCCGCCCCGAAAGCGACGGAGGTGATTCTCGGCGGCGATTGGGAAGGCGAGAACAGCGTTCCGATGACGAAGGACGACCAGGGCGTCTGGTCGGCGACGGTCGGCCCGCTGGCGCCCGAACTGTGGAGCTACACCTTCACCGTGGATGGCGTCCGCATGCTCGATCCGGCCAACGTCGACAGCTACCGCGATGGACAGCGGCTGTCGAGCATCTTCATCATCCCGGGACCGGCGTCCGCGCTCTACGAACACAATCCGGGCATCCCCCACGGGTTCCTGCACCAGGTCTGGTATCCGGCACCGACGCTGAAGATGGTGCGCCGCGCGTATATCTACACCCCGCCGGGCTACGAGAGCGGCTCCAGTCGCTACCCGGTTCTCTACCTGCATCCGGGGGGCGGCGCGGATGAGGATGCCTGGACCAGCTTGGGACGCCTGCCGCAAATCATGGATGGTCTGATTGCGCAAGGCCGGGTCAAACCCATGATCGTCGTCATGCAGAACATCAACCCCAGGCAGTGGGCAGCTCCCGGTTACGCCCTCTTCGCGAGGGGCACGGACGCTCCTCCGGCGGGTCCGCAGCCGGCCGGCCGAACCCAGCGCAGCAACCCGAACTGGCCCCTCAACGAGGGCCACGCCGCCATCGGTGAGAGCCTCGTCAAGGACCTGATCCCGTTCGTCGAGAGAAACTACCGCGTGGATGCGCGGGCGGAGAGCCGGGCCATCGCCGGCCTCTCCCAGGGCGGCGGTCCCGTCGTCATCGCGACGAACAACTACCCCAAGCTGTTCGGGTACATCGGCCTCTTCAGTTCGCGCCCGCTGTTCGACGAGCCGGCGCTGAAGGCCCTGAGCGCCCTGAAGGCGGGCGGCGCGGTGAAGCTGTACTGGGTGAGCGCCGGCGACACCGATTTCGCCCATGACGGCGCGAAGGTGGATTTCGAAGTGATTCAGAAGATCGGGTTCAACACGCGCTGGCTGGAAACCCACGGAGCCCACACCTGGATCACGTGGCGCATGCACATCATCCAGTTGGCGCCGCTGCTGTTTCGCTAGATGGGAGGCCGTGATTCGGAGTCGTCTGTCTCCGTGGCGCGGGGCTTCAGCCCCGCGACCCTTCGGCAGGCTCGGGGTCGCCCCGAGCCGCGTCGAGGGGCGATCGGGGTGGCTACGCCAGGTTGAGGCGCTGCGACGAGCGGCGTGAGGCCGGGATGGACGGTTACGCCGCTTCCGCGCGAATCCGCGCCGAGCGATGCGGTCGGGCTGCGACACACCATGGAGCTTCGCCGCCGATGCCTGGGTCAGCGCCCGCTGGTCGAGCACGCGATTGACGGCGCCGTCGTCTTCACGCGACGTCGGTGAGTCGCAGGCGTTCGAGCAGTGCGCGGAATCGAGGATCGCCGGCGAGGTCCGGGACGAAGACACTGGTGTAGACGTGCGCCGACGGCAGCAGCCCGTCGCGCTCGTCGAAGCCGCGGTCGAACCACTCGAAGGCGGCGTCGAAGTCGCCAATACAGGCAGCCACCCATGCGATCGATGCGCAGAACACGGGCTGTGTCGCGTGCTGCTCGATCATCCGGGCGAGGATGACCGCCGCCTCTGCGCGGCGGCCTTGCTTCGCGCGCGCCATCCCGAGGATGCAATCGCCCCAGGGGACCATCAGCCCACGCCGCACCCCGTCTTCCACGATGCCGGCCGCCTCGTCGAGGCGTCCGAGCGAGAGGTATGCGACGGCGGCGTGGAAGTACGACAGTCCGAAGTGAGGGGCGAGTTCGACCGCCCGACGGAAGTGCTCCAGCGCCTCTTCTCCCCGTCCGGACGCCGCGTGAACGCCCACCGAGAACGCGTGGAGGATCGGTGAGAGGGGGTCGGCTGCGAGCGCCTGGCGACTGGCCGCGCGGCTCTCGTCGAACCTGCGGCGATTCAGGAGCAGCCACGCGTACCGGCCGCGCGCCGCCGCGTCGCCGGGGTTGAGCGCCAGCGCGCGCGTCATCCGGGCTTCCGCGACCGGCCAGTCCCATTCGTACCACAACGCCATTCCGGCCAGGACGACGTGAGCGTCGGCGAGGTCCGGGTCGAGCGCCAACGCTTGCTCCGCGGCTGCGCGCGCTCTGGGCCAGGCCTCACCGAGCGGCGCCAGGTTGAATTCCGCAAGATCCGCCCACACCGTCGCGATGCCCGCGTGCGCCGGCGCGAAGAGCGGGTCCTTCGCCACCGCGCCGGCAAAGCAGCGCAGGGCGGGTTCCACGGTCTCCCTGGCGAGCCGGTGTGCGAAGTACCGGCCCTTCAGATAGAGGGTATACGCCTCAGGATCCACGCGGCCGCGCCTGGCGATCGTGGTCCGCTCGGGCAGGCGGAGCGCCGCCGACAGTCGGCCGACGATGGCTGCGGCAATCTCATCCTGCACGGCGAACACGTCTCCGGCGTCGCGATCGAAGCGCTCAGACCACACGTGGAACCCGTCCTCCGTGTTGACCAACTGGGCCGTGATCCGGATGCGGCTGCCCGCCGATCGGACGCTGCCTTCCAGCACGGAGCCCACGTTCAGCAAACGGCCGATTTCCCGCACGTCGAGACCCTTGCCCGCGAGCGCGAACGAGGAGGTGCGAGCCACGACCCGCAGGCCGTCGGTCTGCGCAAGCGCGTGGATGATCTCCTCCGCGACGCCCTCCGCGAAGTAGTCCTGCGCGCGATCGGCGCTCATGTCGGTGAGCGGCAGGACGGCGATGGAGGGCGCGTCCTCGCGAAGGCGAGAGCGAGCGGCAGGACCGGGCGTGCCTCGTCTGGCAGCCTCGAGGTCCGCGAGAAGGCTCGGCGCGTCCTGGTAGCGGCGGCGGAGATCGGGTTGGAGGCATCGATCGACGATGGTCGCGAGAGACTGGGGGGTATCCGGCCTGAACGCGGTGACGTCGGGCGCGGGACCGTGGACGATGGCGAAGACGTCGGTCTGGCCGCTGGCCGTGGAGAACGGCGAGCGGCCGCTCAACATCTCGTAGATGACACATCCGAGGGACCAGAGATTCGCTGCGCGGATCTGCCGGCAGACCCTGGACCTGCTCCGGCGACATGTAGGCCGGCGTTCCGGGTACGCCCGCGGTGGCCGTCGAATGCGCGCCGCCCTCGATGTGCGCGACGCCGAAGTCGGCGATCTTCGCCAGGTGGCCGGCGAGCAGCACGTTGCCCGGCTTGATATCACGGTGCACGATGCCGCGGGCGTGCGCGGCGGCGAGGCCCCCGGCGATGTCGTTGGCGATCGTCAGCACCTCGTCGATGCGCAGAGGGCCGTTTGCGATGCGGTCCTTGAGCGTCGGCCCATCGATGAAGGCCATCGCCAGGTATCCCCGGCCCTGCTCCTCGCCCGCCTCGTAGACGGTGCACACGCGAGGGTCGTCGAGCGCGGCGGCCGTCTGCGCCTCGCGGAGGAAACGCGCCCTGGCTTGCGGCTGCGCGGACAGGGCGGCCCCGAGGAACTTCAGCGCGACGAACCGCTTCAGCCGCACGTCCTCCGCTTGGTAGACGACGCCCATCCCGCCGCGGCCGAGCGGCCGGACGATGCGGTACCTGCCGGCGAAGAGCCCGGCGGAATCGAACGGCGGCGGGACGTCATCGAACTCCTCGCCGCCGCTCGAACCCTTTACGGGAGTGCCGTCTTCCTCAGGCGTGGCGAGGCCAGCCAGGGAGTCGGCCTCGAGCCAACCGCGGTCCTCGAGGAAGCTCTCGACGCGGGGTTCCTGTGCGAGCAGGCCCTCCACCTCGCGGCGCAGCGCGGCGTCGCCGGCGCACTCACGATGCAGGAGCGCGTCACGGTTCGAGAGATCGCACGCGAGCGCCGCCAGGTACACCCGCTCGAATCTCCTGAAAACGCCCGGCCGTCGTCATATTGAGCGTTCTCCCGACAGTTCGCGAAGCAGCCAGGCCTTGGCGACGTGCCAGTCACGATGCACGGTTTCCTCGGAGACGCGCAACACCGAAGCGGTCTCCGCGACGGTGAGCCCACCGAAGAACCGAAGCTCGATGACGCGGCACTTTCGCGGGTCGAGCGCGGCAAGCGCCGTCAGCGCGTCGTCGAGCGCCACGACCGAGGCATCTCGACCCGCGGCCGGAAGAGTCACCCCCTCCAGGGACACACGGAGGGTCCCGCCGCCGCGCTTGCCTGCCTCGCGCGCTCGGGCCGCATCGACGAGGATGCGGCGCATCGCCTGGGCCGCGACGGCGAGGAAGTGGCCGCGGCTCTCCCAGCGAATGCCGTTCGTGTCCACGAGGCGCAGGTAGGCTTCGTTGATCAGCGCGGTGGTCTGCAGGGTGCCCCCAGGGCGCTCGCCGCGCATCTGGCGATGCGCGAGCCGACGCAGTTCCGCATAGATGCGCGGCACCAGTTCGGCGAGCGCGGCCTCGTCACCCTCGCTCCAGGCCAAGAGCAGGGACGTGATGTCGGGCGGCGCGGGCGTCGGCACGCCACGATTCTACAGGAGTTGGAAGGAACTTCGCCGCGCGGACCTCACCGATAGCCCACCAGCGATCGCCTCACAGTCCGGCCCGCGTCCGCCACGCATCCGAGGCAAGGCGGGGTCGTGCGTCTGCGACGCCAAAGGGCGCGATCGCCGCCGGGGCGTCGGCACGCCGCGATTCGCGCGCGCGGCGCCCCACGGCTCTGTGGCGTGTCGTCTATCGTCCCGGTCGTTCGGGCCGTCTCCGTGCCGTCAGTCGTTGTCGTCTCGGTCGCGCTGCTCTCGCTTCTTGCCGTACCCGAGCGTGCCCTCGTAGGCCGCGACACGCGCCCTGGCGTCCACGCGGGATATCGCCTCACCGTGGGCGTACTTGAAGCGTCCGGTTCCGCCGTCAACGAACGTCACATTGTCCACCGCGGCCGACTGGCCCGGGGTTCCGGTCCAGTACCTGAAAATCGCTCGTCGCCAGGAGCACGTCGCCGTCGGCCGCGGTCCACTGAATGTCCATGAACCACCCTGCTGGCGCGCCACCCGGGGTGCCGTACACGCAGGTGTGGCCCAGGAACTCCCCCGCGCGGAGCGGCGAACTGACCGCGGTGCCCGTGATCGTATTGCGCATCAGATAGACCGTTCCCGCCGGCGCGGGCCGCGTGCAGAGGGCGGTTCGGGACCCCTCGACCTTCGTCCAGACGACGTCGGAGTGGAAGGGCACCTCACCCCAGCCATCGTTCTGCCAGCTGCGCTCCTCGGTGTCGCTGATGAATCCGCTCATGGTGGCCCACCACGGCCAGGGCACCGAGAAGTCGAAGCAGGGGAACGGGTTCTTGGGGTCCACGACGCACCCTGGGATGAACTGCTGCTCGATCCCGGCCTTCATCACCACCGAGCCCGAGGTACGCGCGAACCGGCCAGTGCCGCCGACCCACTCGATCGGAAGGACGAGGCTCGTATCGGCCGGATCGTAGTCATAGCGCCCAAACAGCAGGTCACCGTCGGCCGCCTTGATCGTCACCCTCCCATCGGCCGTGTAGCCCGGCATCGCGGGGCAATGGGAACTGGACAGAACGGCCCGCCCCATGTGCGTGGCCTGACCTGTGGCGTCCGTGAACGTCGTGGCGACCTCACAGTCCGATGGCGACTCGCCGGGGAACCCCCAACGCGCTGCCCCTTCGAACGTTGCCTTGAATGGCAGGTAGTCCGGTTCGTCGTGGCGACCCGGCGACCGGTCGTTGGGATGCTGGCCGTAGCCTGCTGCGGGAACGACCAGCAGGAACGTGAACGCTGCGACGAAGGCAAGTCTCAGCCGATTCCTCATGGTGATCCTCCTGCAAGCTATGGCGGAAAACGGAGGCGGGAACTGTCATGCCGACGGCGGACGCCCACAAGCAGCGGCTTCAGCAGTTGTTCCGCCCGGAAGCGATCGCGTAGGACGGCACGCGGTTCACTCGAACCGTCGTAGCGACACCGTTGGCCACTACTTGGCGCCGTCTGATGATGCCGGTGAAAGGGCGGCGAGCCGGTTTTCGCGAGTTGGAACCGCCTCGACGGGTGGTTACGTCAGGTTGAGGCGCTGCGACGAGCGGCGTGAGCCTTTCCCGTCGATGCCGATACCATATCTGGTATTATGGTCACGATGCCCGTGGAGCGTCGAGACGCTGAACGAGACGGTCGATGCCGAACTGGCAGAGCTGCCGCCGGACATGCGGGCGCGACTCGTGCGGATCGCCGAACTGATCGCAGCCGTCGGTTTGCCGAACGTCAAAGAGCCGCACGTTCGCCACATCCGAGGTCCGCTGTGGGAGATTCGGCTCAAGGGGAAGGCCGGCATTGCCCGGGCGCTCTATGTGACCGCGGGAGAGCAGCGGGTGGTGATATTGCGGGCTTTCGTCAAGAAGACCGAGAAGACGCCCAAGACGCGAGATCGACGTGGCATTGGAGAGGGCCAAGGAACTGAAGCCATGACCAAGATCAGCGAACTCCATCGTCGTTGGAGCAAGGATACCGACTACAGGGATGCCTACGACGCGCTCGAAGAGGAGTTCGACCTCGCGCGGACACTGATCGAGGCGCGGACGGTGGCCGGCCTGTCGCAGGCGCAGTTGGCCCGCCGTATGAAGACGTCGCAGTCCTACATCGCGCGCCTCGAAGGTGGGAAGGTGCGGCCGTCGACGAGCGCTCTCGAGCGCTTCGCTCAGGCTACCCGGACCCGCCTGCGGATCGTGTTCGAGCCGCAGGCCAGCAACTGGGGATCGCGTACGACGGCACACGATTCAATCGAACCGCGGTAACTGCACCGCTTTTCAGCTACTTGGCGCCGTCTGAGGGTGCTGTGGATCTCGCCCTGAGCCGGAACGCGCGCGCCGGAACCATTCGCAAACTCGCCCGTGGTGTCTACGATCTGCCACGTCGTGACGCTCGCCTCGGCGACCTCTCACCGTCCCCGGACGATGTGGCGTCGGCGTTGGCGGGGCGGGACGGTGCGCGACTCCAGGCGAGCGGGTCGCACGCCGCCAACCTGCTGGGCTTGTCTGACCAGGTGCCGGTGCGGCTCACGTTTCTGACCGACGGCCGGTCACGTCGGTTGCAGCTTGGCCGACAGCAGATAATCCTCAAGCACACCACGCCCCGGCAGATGGCAACAGCCGGCCGAATCAGCGGCGCCGTCATCCAGGCGCTGCGCTGGCTCGGCCGAGATCATGTCGATGGCCGGGTGGTGACTGCACTTCGCCGCCGACTATCCGCCGCCGACAAGCGCGAGCTTCAGCAGGACCTCCGTTACGCGCCCACGTGGGTCGGCGACGTCATGCGGAGAGTTGCGGCCTCATCGGTGCGGTGATGAACGCCTTCCTCGCGCAGCCCCTCGAGCGCCAGCGTGTCATCTACGAAGAGGCCGGCCGACGACTCGGGCTCAGCGCCGGCAGCGTGGAGAAGGACCTCTGGGTGTGCTGGACACTCCGAGCCCTGTTCCGACTGCCCTCGTTTGGTCCGCACCTGACATTCAAAGGTGGTACGTCACTCTCCAAGGGCTGGAAGCTGATCGACCGCTTTTCCGAAGACATCGACATTGCCATCAGCCGGGAGTTTCTGGGATTCGGCGGCGCCGATGCTCCGGAGGACGCGCCAAGCAACAAGCAGCGAGTGACGCGTCTCGAAGCGCCGATGCTCGCGGCCCAGAAGCACATTCGCGAGGTGCTCGGCCCGGCGCTCGAAGGGGAGATTCGGCGCCGGCGGTCGTCGTCCTCCGTCGCATGTATAATCTCGAACGCACCGCCAGCGACGTCCATGGGCCTGGCGGAACGAGGAGGCTGACTGTGAAGGACGTTGCGCGTGTCGTGGTGTCGTGGGTGTGCCTGTTGGTGGCGGCGTCCGGCGTCAGCGCCCAGCAGAAGGACGATGGGGCCTGCAAGGACCACCCGCTGTTCACCCGGATGCCGGACTCCTGGATTCATAGCTGCTCCGAGAAGCAGTTCGACAGCTTCGCGTTCCCGATCAGCGCCAAGAAGAACGAGACTGTGGAAGGTCACTACTGGCAGATCAACTACTATCCGCAGGCGACGGTCACCCAGAAACCCAGCGCGTTGCAGATCCTCCGCAACTTCGAGAACGCGGTCGCCAAGGTCGGGGGCACCTCGGTTTTCAAGACCGCGAGCCGCGAGACCTTCAAGCTCGTCAAGGACGGGCAGGAGATCTGGGTTGATCTGTGGGCCGACTTCACCGGCAAGTACGGGTTCCGCATCGTCCAGAAGCAGGCCATGGAGCAGGACATCCAGGCCAACGCCGAGGTCTTCGGCAACGATTTGAGATCCACCGGCCATGCCGCTGTGTACGGCATCCTGTTCGACACCGCGAAGGCCACGATCAAGCCCGAGTCGGCGCAGGCCATCGCGGAGGTGGCGAAGCTGCTGAAGGGTGATGCCGCGTTGAAGGTGTACGTCGTCGGGCACACCGACGGCACCGGCGTGCTCGAGGCCAACATGAAGCTGTCGCAGGATCGCGCCGACGCGGTGGTACAGGCGCTCGTCCAGACGCACGGCATCGCCGCCGCGCGGCTCAAGGCGTTCGGCGCAGGCCCCTACGCGCCGGTGGCATCCAACGATGCCGAAGCCGGCCGCGCCAAGAACCGGCGGGTGGAGCTGGTCAAGCGGTAGCACGAGCCCAGACCCTCGGTCACGGCGCCCCCACGGCGGCTGCCAAACCGGGAGTGAGTGATGCAGTTCCACTTACGTACAGCGTTGTTGCAGAGAGCGTGGTCCCAGGCCAGACGATGGCGCAGACGGTGAGGAAACGTCAGGACCCACTGGCGAACGGGGACCGCCGGAAAGACGTGGTCCACGAGATGCGCGGCGCGCTCCGCCATCCGGCAAGCGCCTGCGCAGCCGCGAAAAGACCGCCCGCGCCACCCGCTCAGCCCCAAAGCGCCAGCCGACCGCCGAAACTGCCCGCTAGACGCTCCAGACGCCCCGTAGACCGCCCCAGACGAGCGCCCAGAGCGACCGTGCCGCCGCGACGATCGTTAATGCCGCCACGTCAGCCCGAGAGCCGCCGTGACAGAGCCGCAGAATCGCTCGAAAAGCCCCGTGAATAGCGTCGAAATGCCACGCTCCAGAGCCTCAAACGACCAAGCGCCAGCGACAAGAAAACGCTCTCCCCGCGCTCTCCCGAGCTTCGCAGCCCGCAGAGAGACGAGACGACCGCAGCCGTAAATTATTGATTGTAAATGAGTTAAGTGGTGAGCCGGATTTTCGCGAGTTGGAACCAGCTTGACGTGTGGCTGCGCCAGATTCAGGCGCTGCGACGAGCGGCGTGAGGCCGGATGGACGGCCGCTACGCCGCTTCCACGCTGATCCGCGCCGAGCGCCGTGATCGGGGCTTCTGGCGAATGACGATGTCCACGTCCCGGTCGAGTACCGTCAGGAACGTCATCAACCGTTCGACCGAGAACCCGGCGAGCTTGTAGTTCCGCAAGGCCGACACCTTTGGCTGCGACACACCAAGGAGTTTCGCGGCTTCAGCCTGGGTCAGCGACCGCTGTTCGAGCACCCGATTGAGGGCAAGGGCGAGCCGCAGCCGGGCCTGACGTTCGGTCGAATCGGCATAGCCCAGGTCGGCGAACACGTTGCTGGTGCCGCGGGTGACCTCGTCGTCGCGATCAGCGCTTCGGCTTGCCATACAAAGCCTCGTAGTCCCTTTGCGCGGCCTTCAGTCGCCGCGCGACGAGTGCGACATCGGTTCTCGCGGTGCGAACGCCAGACGGCGACTTCTTCTGGAAAGCGTGCAACACGTACACCGCTTCCTCGAAGCGAACGGTGTAGACGGCCCGATACGCGTTCCCGTCGCGCGACTCGACCAGCTTGGGTACGCCAGCGCCAAGTCCCTTCCACCGTTTCGCAGACGGTGCCGTGCCGCCGAACTGCGCGATGCCCAAGGCACTGCCCATGTCATCCTTGACCCCGTCGGGGAACGCGAGGTGGTCGCGCTTGGATGACCCGACCGAGTGCACCGGCCTTTCGCCGACGGCGATGGCTGCCGCACCAGAAGATCATCCGAGTAATGGGATGTCCTGACAAGGGCCGTTACCGCCATAGCGCGGGCAGCTGGCCCGCCTGCCAAGGCTTCGTCAAGAAGACCGAGAAGAGGCGCGCTGGCGAGGTCGACGGGGCATTGGAGAGGGCCTCGTCGAGCGGAGACGTCATCCGTCCTGAGTTCGCTGCGCGCCTACCTGACTTGCCCGACGGCGGCCGGTTACGTCCCACCATCAAGAACTGCATCATCACGAACGTGCCGAATCCATGACGCTCAGCCTGAGCTGGGGCTGGGCAAGTCCGGCCTTAGTCAGCGTGACGCCGACGTTCGGATGGATCGCCGACGTTCGGATGGATCAAGGAAAGGTCTTCAACGCTTCGCGATCGCAGCAACAGCGGCGACCGCGGACGTCAAAACGCTCGCCGGCTGGGCCCCGTTGATTCTGCGCAACACCCCTACCGTCCCATCAGGGTGAGGCGTTCCGACCAAGAACGTCGGTTCAGACGATACTCCGAGTCGTCTCGCGTCGTCGATTTGGTCGCGAAGCGTCGGCTCAGCCCGGGTCTTGCAGGCGCTGAAGAGGGGGAGATTCAAGCCGACCTGAGTGGCGCTTTCCAAGAGATCGCTTTCGTCCAACTTCTCGTGCTTATAGAGGGCCGCCCGCATCTCCCAAAACCGCTGCTGCGCCCCTGCGCAGGCGGCCGCGGCGGCCGCCTGCAGGGCGCGCGTGTGTACATTGACGAGCGGCATTTGCTGGACAACGTAGGTCGCCTTGCCTGAGTCGATGATGGCCACCTTCACGAAGTCAAACGTTTCGCGCACGTACTTGCGGCAGAAGGGACAGTCAAAGTCGGAGTACTCCACGATCGTGACGGTGGCACCAGCATCGCCCAAGCGGGGCGCCCCCTCGATTGAGACAGTCAATGCACCCGGCATCAAGGACTCAACGGCCGCAGGGACGGGCGGCTTCCGGGTCGCAGTCGCGCTCTGGCTCCAACCGCCAAAGACCAGTAAGGCGAGGTACCCTACCATTGCCACCGAAGCGGCCGCCATGCAGATGGAGGCGACCGTGTCGAGCGTTGCCCGCCGTGAATCCGAATTCGCCATAGGCTGCCTGCTGGAGAGAAGAGTCTGCCCGGGTTCGTGAGGACAAGCCGTGAGGTGCGGATGGAGCGCGACGTCTCAGAGAATCCCTGCGGCCATGTTGGCGTCTGCCCGAAACGCCGTTTAGCCAGACGACTCTCACGGACGCTGCCAAGATGCTCGGGACGGCCTTCGTTGCGGGCGGGAGGAACGCTTCCGCGACGAAGTAGGAGGTTCGACTCACGGCTGTCTTCGAATCCGGCAGGCGGCATTTCGACCGGTTAGAGCCAAAGGCGCGAGCGACAGCCGCATTCTCCGGGTCACGCGCGGTCAGGGCGCACACCGCGGCCACCAACGTCGTGACCTCGTTCCGCATCAGGACCTGGGCGGGCATCTTGACGCCCTACGGAGGACGCTCCCGCCCTGCTCGTCGAGAAGCTCGCCAACGAACGCCGACAGGTCCATCTTCGGCTTCTCCGGCAGAGAGACGCCCGCAACGATGCGCGATGGCCGCCCAGTCCTCCAGGCTCAGCGGCCTATTGAACTCCCGCCACGTTCCTCTCCCGGGTAGCACTGGCAGTGCCCCGAAGAGTACTCGGTGATGTCGTTACACCAAGAGTTCGTCCAGTCGACGTTGTTCTCGCACAGATTCATACACGACCAGTACCAGGAGCTGCAAGGTACCGGTTCCTCCTGCCAATCGCAGTAGTCGCCAGGCATGCAGAACGACCAGGCCGACAACATCGACGCGGCAGTCGTCAACATCGCCAGGAGAACGAAGACCACGCACAGGCGATTCCTCAATCTCTTGACTCGCATCTCTGACCTCCTTTACGAGAGCAGGACCACGTCACAGGATTGCGAGACCGCCAAGCCAACCACCCACAAGAAACCGATGCGTGGAATCTACTCGGACTCGCCGACGGAGTCAACGCACGGTGTGCCGCAAAAAGCGATCGGACGAGCCACGCCGGCGGCCGACACGTGCTCGAAGACGCGATCCTGACGCGCGCTTGGCAGCTTTGGAATTCCGGTTGTGCGAAGTACATGGTACAGATAGCATTCGCGTATCTCGGGCGCGCCTTGCTCGCTAGAGAAGCACCACTCTGCACCCGGAGTGAGTATGGGTTGTCACCTCGTTACCCGTCTCAGCTTCTTCGTCGCCGCTCTTGGGTCCGGCCTGCTGGCACAGCAGCACCAGCCGATGTTTCGCGCGGCAACCAGGCTCGTAGAAGTCTCGGTCACCGTGGTGGACAAGAAGGGGAACCCGGTCACCGGGCTCCACTCCGGCGACTTCGAGGTGTACGACCAAGGTAAGGCGCGGGCCGTGGCGCTCTGCCGGTTCGACGGGGCGCTGCCCGCAGCAGCGGGTGAACCGGCCGAGCCCCCACTGCCCGAGGGCACCTTTTCCAATATCCCCGCCCCGAGCGTCGACGCACCTCCGCAGGTGGCGGCGCTCATACTCGACCACATCAACACGCCGCCCAGGTTGGCCGTGCGCGCGCGCGCGCAGATGATGCGCTACCTGCGGGCGCTCGCCCCGCGAACCGCCACCGCAGTCTACCTGCTGGCCAACCAGCTCTACGTGGTGCACGACTTCAGCGACGACGCCGAAGCGCTGCGCGCCAGAGTCGAGAAGTCGAAGCTGCCTGCGTCGACGGCCCGGGAAACGGATGACAGCCGGGCGATCGTCGAATCCGAGAAGCTTTTGGAGGTGTTCGGTGAAATCGAGCCGGAGAAGATGAAGCGCTTCTTCAGCGACGCGCTGAGAATCAGCGCGATGGCGGACGCCATTGAGCGGCGCGATCGGCTGCAGCGAAGCCTGGCGCAGATCGAGGCGCTCGGCTTGCACATGACCGGGATTCCCGGGCGAAAGTCCCTCATCTGGATCGGGAGTGGCATCTCCATGGCATCGGTCACGGCGACGGTCACCGCGGTGGCCGGCCCCGTGAAGTCCACACCTGAACTCCTGGAGAGCTACGAGGAGGACGTGCGGAAGGCCTCCCGGCGTCTCGCGCAGCTGGGCATCGTGCTCTACATCGTCGATGCGAGCTCGATTGAGGCGCCGCCGGACGCGCGAGCGCAGTCGCCGCGGGCGCTGCCGCAGCGCGGACGCGGGAACTTCGAGCTGTTTACGGACACGGCGGCGGTGAGCAGCGACACTAAGTCGGCGATGCAGGCGATCGCGTCGATCACCGGCGGACGCTACTTCTATCCGGAGGACCGGACCGCGGTGGAAAAGGTGGTCGCCGACCTGCAAAGTAGCTACACTCTCGGGTTCTACGTGGACGAACCGGACGGGAAGTGGCACAAGCTGAAAGTGCAGGTGAGGCGCCCTGGGGTCCGCGTGCAGCACCGCGAGGGATACCTCGCGGAGTCGCGGGCGGCGCAGCAGTCGGCGGAGTGGACGGAAGAGACGTGGCGGGCCGCGCTCTCCAGCCCGGTCGCATCGTCTGCGCTTCCGTTGATCGTGACCGGCAGGAGGACGCCCTCGGGCGAGGTGGCTCTCTCGGTGCTCGCGGACACGAGGACCCTGCAGTGGGTGCCGGACGGGGAGCATCTGAACGCGAGCCTGGAGATCCTCATCGGAGACCGCACGGCGGAAGGACCGGGGCGCTCCACCCGGTCTGCGATCACTGCGGCGGTACCCGTGGCACATTGGGAACGCGCCCGCCTCCAGCCGACCCGTTACGAGGCGTCCTGGAAGCCGGCGCCCGACGCGACCACCTTGCGGGTGATCGTCCACGACGTGAACAGCGGGCGGTACGGATCGCTGGATGTGCAACTGACCAAGCTTCTGTCGGACGGCCCGAAGTGACCGCCCTCGGGCGTTTCCTCCCGGACCTCCGCCACTCCGGTTACGGCTGGGCATCGTCCAGCGTCTCGACACGGAAGCCCTGCAACGGCGTCCGCTGCGCGTGGCCTGCGGCCGATTCGACCCTGCCCTTGCGGTCCGGATCGCGCACCCGACACGGTAGCGCGACGGCTCTGTAGTGCGCGAGCACGCTGACCCTGATCCGATTTGGTAGACAGGTTAGTAACGCTGGCTGAGGTCTGTTCTTTCGTCTCCGTTCATGAACTGTACAACGGGTCGTGGTCGCTGTGGGAATCTCGCGTTCTGTGCGAGATTTCCAAGTCACGGTGGACGCGTTCTGGGCGTCCACCGGGATGGCAGCGTCCACACCCTACGCGGCGGTTCGGCGCTCGAACGCCGCGGGGCTGACCTGCCCCAGCGTCGAGTGTCGACGCTGCTGGTTGTAGAACACCTCGATGTAGTCGAACAACTCCGCCTTCGCCAGTCCGTAGCTCTCGAAGTGCTCACCCAATTCCGCCTTCACCGTCGAGAAGAAGCTCTCCATCACCGCGTTGTCGTAGCAGTCGCCGCGGCGACTCATGCTGCAGGTGATGCCGAACGTCTCGAGGATCGTCTGGTAGTCCTCGCTCGCGTACGTCGAGCCCTGATCGGAATGATGCAGCAGCCCCGCCTCGGGGCAGCGCCGCTTGATCGCCATCCCGAGGGCCTTCATCGTCAGATGACGGTCGTTCACCGCGCTCACGGCCCAGCCGACCACGAAGCGCGAGAACAAGTCGAGGACGACGGCGAGATAGAGCTTCCCGCCTTCTCCAACCAGGAACTCCGACGTGTCGCCGACCCAGCGCTGATTGGGCGCGTCGGCGGTGAAGTCCCGATTGAGCAGATTCGCGGCCACCGGCTGGTCGTGGTCGCTCATCGTCGTGCACTTGAACCGCTTCCGCGGGCGGGCTTTCAGGCCCTCCTCTCGCATGACCCGCGCCACCCGCTTCCGACTGACATGCTCGTCCTGGTCCGCCAGATCGGCATGGATCCGCGGACTGCCGTACCGCTGGCGACTCGCGTCGAACGAGGCGCGGACCATCACCCGGAGCCGCCGGTCCGTCTGCGCATGGGGCGATTCCGGCCGCTGCCGGAACGCGTAGAACCCACTGCGGGACACCCGCAGACACCGACACAAGGCACTGATGGGATACGGGGCCACACTCGTGACAGAGCGGCATCGGTCCCTCCTCCGCGCGCCGCGATCATCTCTTTGGCGCGCGTGATGATGCCTGGCGCGCACACGTCGGCCCGCACAACAATGGCCTCATCGGAGGAACCGTGTCTGTCTATGGGGAAGGTGAGTGGTTGCTCACGTGATTCAACTTACGCCTCGTGTGCGGCCGTGTCAATCACTGGATGGCCGTGTAAAAGGGAAAACGCGAGCGGCGCGGCTCGTCATCGCAGACGAGCGTACCGCTCGCAGTGGCCCGCTCCGCAATCTCCAGGCGCCGAGCGGCGATAGGGCCGCGGGTGTTCGCGGGATCTCGATGAACGTGCCGAGGCCGCGACGCGACCCGAGATGGATCCTGGCGTTCTCGACCAAGAACAGCGCCACCAGTCGGCGGCGCTGCGGAGCCAGCGATGGCACCCTGACCTTGATCTCCACATTCGTGGGCATGCTCACCAGCCTTCGAGGCTCCGCATCACTCGGCGCGGATCGCGGAGAGTCAACCAGGTCGGCACCGGTTGCGCGGCGTGCCCCCCTGTTTGCCTGGTCCCCAGCTCTCACCTGGGTTCGTCCAGCCGCGCCGAGAACGGCTTCTGCCGGAGTCTCAGCTACTCGGCTCGGCTGCGTCTAGCTACCCTCGCGAACCCGTGCTGACCGCTACCTAGCCGTTACCTTTTTGGTCTTGCAGCGATTTAAGACACTTGCGTCGTGGCTGGAAGTTATTGACCTGAAAGGAGTAAATGGTGAGCCGCCACGGAATCGAACCGTGAACCCGCAGATTAAGAGTCTGCTGCTCTGCCAATTGAGCTAGCGGCCCACTCCAAGTCGTGCTCGCAGGCCACGGTGCGGCCGGCGAGGTCATGCGGGACGATCAGTATACCAAGCCGAACACTTCTGATCAACCGACACGCACGCCGACACGCCGCCGCCGAACGCGTCGGCATCCGCCTCGAATCCTGCGCCTCGAGCCGTGACCTTGGCGGGCTCCGCCGCCGGCCGCCCCTCGACTCAGCTCGGGGCGCTTTGAGCGGAGTCGAAGGCCGCAAGCCGTTGGCCGCGCGCCGCACGCCCGAAGCCGCACGCCGCCAAGCGGTGCTACGTCGCCGGCGCGCGCCTGCCGGACGCGTCCTGCCACGACGGCACCCAGGTGAGCGCCACCAGCTGCACGGTGATGCCGGTCTTCTTCGGCGCGATCGTCAGCGTCTCGAGCGGCGCGTTCGCCGTCGCCGCCTCGATCGCCGCCGCCTGTTCGCGCAGTTGCGCGTCCAGCGCGTCGATCTGCTCCTGCACCGCGGCCACCGTCTCGCCCGCGCGCTTCACGTCCTCCGCTTCCTTCATCGACCGGCCGACGCCCCGCGCCGCCGTCGTCGCGCGGCCGACGGTGGACATGCTCACCGCCTTGCGCCCCATGAAGGCGCCCAGCAGCGTCGCGCCGAACGAGATGGCCGTCTGCAGCTTCGCCGCCTGCGCCTGGCCGGCCTCGCGGTCCTGCGCCGCCTGCGCGCGCCGCCGCCGCTCCTGCAGCGCCGCCAGCTTCGGCGCGTACTGCTGGCGCATCTGCGCGACGGCCTGGTCGCGCGATTCGCGCGCCGCCTGCTGCAGCCTCACCCGGAACTGCCCCTCGGTCTCGCCCGGCTGCGAGACGAGCGGCGGGTCGGCCGCCCGCAGGACCTCGAGCTTCTTCGCTCCGTAGATCCACGTGCCGAACGCCTTCGTCCACGCGTCGTAGCTCTTCGCCTTCGACGCCGCGGTCGGCAGCGTGTCGTAGGCCGCACCGTCCGCCGCCGCGCGTTCGAGGTCCGACGGCCCGAACTCGCTGTCCGTCGCCGCCGCCCAGTCCACGGGCACCGGCGCGTCGGCGATCGGCGCGAGCACGGTCACCGCCTGCGTGGCATCGACCTTGGCCTTCGCGTCGGTGAAGCGCACCTGCGCCACCCCGAGCAGCGCGGGCGAGTAGACGAGCTGCGCGCCGGCCGGCGCGCTGCCACGCACGGGCAGGAAGTACTGCTCGATGCCGGGGGGCAGGACGGGGGCGGCGGATGCAGCGGCTGCAACCGGCGCGGCATCGCTCGCGGGCCTCAAGGCCCGCGCCACAGCGGGCCGCGTCACGTCGGCCGGTGTGGCGGGTGGTGGCGGAGGCACGAGGGGCGCGGACGCCCCTGACTTCCGCGCGTCCATGAGCCGCTTGATCTCCTGGCGACCCAGCGGGCCACGCAGGTACGACAGCGCCCACCGCGTCTCGAACACCACCGGCTGGTCCTCGTGGACGTTGTTCATCAGGAACACGCGGCTGCCGAGCGCCGCCAGCGTCTGCTCCATGCGCCCCTTGTCGAACGAACTGCCCGCCGTCGCCGCCGCCCCTTCGAGCCCCTCGAGCACGCGCGCCTTGTCACGCTCGGTCTGCAGACGGCCGAGGAACCACGTGCCCGCGTTCGACAGCCCCTTGTAGTCGAGGTCCACCGGGTTCTGCGTCGCCAGCACCACGCCCAGCCCGAACGCGCGACCCTGCTTGAGCAGCGTCATCAACGGCGCCTTCGACGGCGGGTTGGAGACGGGCGGGAAGTACCCGGCAATCTCGTCCATGTAGATCAACGCCCGCAGGCTGGTCGTGCCGCCCTGTTCGCGCATCCAGCCCACCACCTGGTTCAGCAGCAGCGACACGAAGAACATCCGCTCCGCGTCGCCGAGGTGCGAGATCGAGAAGATCGAGACGCGCGGCTTGCCGTCGGCGGTGAAGAGCAGCTGCTGCACGTCGAGCGGGTCGCCCGTCATCCACGTCTCGAAACCGGGCGAGGCCAGCAGGTTGTTGAGCGCCATCGCCAGGCCGAACCGCTCCTTGGCGGGGTAGAACGACTCGAGGTCGAACACGCCCACGCGCGCCATCGGCGGCGACTGAATCTGCTGGATGAGCGCGGGCAGGTCCATGTCGCGCCCCGCGCGCCACGCGGTGTCGACCAGCGTCGAGAGCAGGATGTGGTCCCGGCTCTTCACCGGGTCGGCGTCCACGCCAATCAGCCCGAGCAGGCTGGTGACCGTCGTCGCGATCCGCTCGCGGAACAACTCGCCATCCGACGCCGCGTCGGCGCCGGGCGCGGCCAGCGACTTCAGGATCGACACCGTCAGGCCGGCCTCGCTGCCCGGCGTGTAGATCGAAAAGTCGGCCGAGGCCTTCAGCCGCCCGATGCGTTCGCCGTCCTGATCCCAGTCGGCCAGCCCCTTCTTCCACAGCTCGGCCTGCTGCGCGGCGAACTCGTCCACTCCCACGCCCTTCCGCCGCGCCTCGTCGGGGTTCACCCAGGGCGCGAAGTCGGCAGGCTGCAGCCGGGGGAACGTGAGCAGGAGGTTGCCGAGGTCGCCCTTCGGATCGATGACGATCGCCGGCACGCCGTCGATCGCCGCCTCCTCGAGCAGGCAGAGGCAGAGTCCGGTCTTCCCGCTGCCGGTCATCCCGACGCAAACCGCGTGCGTGACGAGGTCGCGCGAGTCGTAGAGGAGCGGCGCCGGCCCGCGTTGGCGAGTGGAAAGGTCGTACGGCCGGCCGAGGTAGAACACGCCGAGCTTCTCGAAGTCCTTCATGGTGGCAGTGTAGCCACGACGGGCTCCGGGCTCAAGGGTACGGGGTGGTGGTAGGCTTGACCCAAATGTTGATGAAACCCGACCGCGATTTCATCGTACGAACGCTGACGGACCTCGTCCGCATCAACTCGGTCAACCCGGGCATCGCGCCGGACGGGGCGGGCGAGGGCGAGATTGCGGCCTACATCGCCCGAACGCTTGCGTCGATCGGCCTCGAGGCGCGCATCCTCGAACCGGAGCCGCGGCGTGCGACCGCCGTCGGCACGCTGCGCGGCACCGGCGGCGGCCGCTCGCTCATGCTCAACGGTCACGCCGACACCGTGGGCGTCGAGGGGATGCCCGATCCGTTCTGCGCCGAGATCCGCGACGGCCGACTCTACGGCCGCGGTGCGCACGACATGAAGGGCAGCCTGGCGGCGTGCCTCGGGGCGGCGAAGATGCTGGCCGACGCGGGCGCCCCGCTGCGCGGCGACCTCGTGGTGGCGGCCGTGGCGGACGAGGAATACGGGAGCCTGGGCACCACCGAGCTGATCGAGCACGTGCGGGTGGACGCAGCGATTGTCACCGAGCCGACGAACATGGACGTCTGCCTCGCGCACAAGGGCTACGTCTGGATCGAGGTGGAGACGGAAGGGAAGGCCGCGCACGGCAGCCGGTTCACCGAGGGCGTGGACGCGGTGATGATGATGGGCCGGTTCCTGGCCGAACTCGACCTGCTCGAGCAGGCGCTGCGCACCGGCCCGGCGCACCGGCTGGTCGGTCCGCCCTCGCTCCACGCGGCGATGATCCAGGGCGGGACCGGCCTCAGCACCTACGCGGCCCGCTGCGTCCTGAAGATCGAGCGCCGCACCGTGCCGGGAGAGACGGTCGAGGCCGCCGTCGACCAGATCCTCTCCATCGTGTGCCGTTTGGCAGCCTCCGATCCCAGGTTCTCCGCCTCGGCGCGCCAGCTCTTCGCGCGCGAACCGTTCGAGGTCGCGCCCACCGCCCGCATCGTCCAGGCGGTCGCCTCGAGCGCGTCGGCGGTGCTGGGCCGCCAGCCCGCCTTCGTCGGCGACACGCCCTGGATGGATGCCGCCCTGCTCGCCGAGGCAGGCATCGAAACCGTGGTGATGGGACCCACCGGCGCCGGCGAGCACTCCACCGTGGAATGGGTGGACGTGGAGACGGTGGTGCAGATGGCCGAGATCCTCGCGAGGACGGCGACGTCCTACTGCGCCTGACCCGGCCTGCGACTTCGCCTGCGGAGGCTGACTTCCCGGCCTGCGACTTGCGACCTGCGGCCTGCGACTTGCGACTTGCGGCCTGCGACGGCCGCGGCCGACTTGCCACGCGCGGCCGAGCGATGCCGCCGCGCCTCCTCTGCCGGCCTCGCCGTGCCGCGATCCGCAAGCCCGGCCGATGCCATAGAATGAGTGGCTGTCGGCTGAACCTCCATGTCGTCATCCGGCCCAGAGCGCGGGCCCACCTCCGTTGGCACCAGCGGGCCCGAGCCGCCAACGCCGTCGCCCAGGCGGCGACGCTGGCCGCGCCTCGTCCTTGCCTGCCTCGTCGCCGCGGTCGGGTCGGTCGGCCTCGTCCACCTGCCTCCGGTTCGCAACCGGGTCCGCGACTACCTCGTGGACGCGATGCGCGCCCGGTTCGACACGGTTCTCGACATCGGCCGGCTCGACTACAACCTCCTCACGCTGAGCGTGACCGTGCACGACCTCAGCGCCGCGGCCGCGCGCACGCGCGCGGCGCCCTTCCTGCGCGCCGACCGCGTCGCCCTCCAGCTTCGGCCGAGCACGCTGTTCGGGCGCCTGGCCTTCTCGTCGATCGACATCGTCCGGCCACGGCTGTCGTTCGCTCGCGACGCCGACGGACGCTATCGGCTTCCCGCGATCCGGCCGAGCGAGGGTCCCACGTCCCGGCTCCTCGTCGATCGCCTGTCGATCGCCGGCCTCGATCTGCACATCGACGGGACGCCGCCTGTCGCGATTGACGCCCGCAACGTGTCCGCTTCGCTCGAACCGCGGGGCGCCCACATCCAAGGCACGCTGCAGGCCGTCAACGGCGCCCGATTCCGCACCCCTGCGGGGACGGTGATCGCCGTCGGCGTGGACGGCCTCGTCGGCCTGTCGCCCGACACCGTGCTGATCGGGCCGCTCACGCTGACGCTGCCAGGCAGCCGCGTCGAAGTTCGGGGGACACTGCCGTTTGCGCCGGGGCCGACGCGCCTGGATCTTTCCTACCGAGGCTCTCTCAGCCTGGCCGACGCCGCGACCGTCTGGCCGGCGATCGCCCCGGCGAGCGGCCAGGTGGCGGCATCGGGGACGCTTGTCGGGCCGGCGTCGGACCTGGCGCTGACATTCGACGCCTCGAGCGCATCGGCCGTGGTCCACGGTGTCGCAGCAGCGTCGGTCCGGGCGCAGGGCTCCATCGGGCATGGCGCGGCCGCGCTCGATTCGGCTTCGTTTGTCGTGGCCGGAGGCCGCATCGACGCAGCCGCGTCCTTCGCGCTCGGTGCGGGCGCTCCGTCGACGGCCACGATCCAGTGGCGGGAGGTCGGCCTCGACAGACTCTTGAAGAGCCTCGATCTTGCAGGCCCCCTGCCGTTGTCTTCACGGCTCGCCGGCCAGGCCGCGTTCCACTGGAGCGACGAAGGCCGCCCGTCGCTCCGCGTCGATGCGACGCTGGGCGCAGTGGCGGGGCCGCAGGCCGAAGGCCTTCCGCTCGAGGGCCGGTCCGTGCTGACCGTCAACGGGGAGCGGTGGACCCTCGGCCTCCAACACGTCCTCGGAAACGAAACGATCCTCGTCGGACAGTTGTCCGGCGTCCTCAACGGCGCGCAGCTCGCGGCGACGACCGTCGGGGGGCGCGTGGAAGCGTCGCTGGACACCGCGGACCTGGCGCGCGCCACCGCGCTGCTGCCCGCCGCACCCGGGAGCCTGCGCACTCTCGCCGCCCGGCTGCACGGCAACGTGACGGCCCGCCTCGATCTGGCGGGCCTCGTGTCTGCTCCTTCGGCCGCCGCGACGATCGACGGCACCACCTTGCGAATCGACGGCCTCGGTGACGGACGCCTGAGCGTCACGGCCAAGGTCGATGGCCGTGGCGCCCGGATCGACGAGCTCGCCGTGCTGCTGGCCGGCGCGTCGCTGAGAGCGAGCGGCTTCGTCCCATTCGATCGCCGACCCGCGGACCTTGCGATCGGTGCCCAGGTGAGCGACGTCGGCGCGGTGGCTGGAGGATGTGCCCGCGCAGTGGCGTGCATCGGGACCACTGTCGATTGACGGCAGGGTCTCCGGGCCGCTGTCGGCGCTGCGCGTGGACGGCCGAGCGTCGAGCTCGCAGCTTGCCTGGCCCTTCTGGAAGCCTGGCGCCGTCGAGGCGGACGTCCACCTGGCGGGCGGGCGCGCGCGCTTCGATGCGCGCGTGCCGTCCGTGCGCGGCGGCATCCAGGGGGAGGTGGCGCTCTCGTCTCCCTTCGACTTCGACATCACCGCGCGCCTGGACGGCGCCGACCTCGCGCGGCTGGGAGACATCGCCGCCGGCCTCGGGGGGCCGAGCACCGCGTGCACGGGTGCGGCGACGGCGTCGGCCCGGTTCGTCGGCCGCGGCGGCCCGGACCAGCGCATCGACATCGACCTTCGCGCGGAGGCGCTTTCAGGCGCGGTCGACGGGCACGACGTCCGCCTTCTCAACCCGGCCCGCATCGTCGCAACTCCGGAACGCCTTTCCGCCGAGCGCCTCCGTCTCCAGCTGGGCGGCTCGACAGTCACGGCGGCGGGCAGCGCGCCGGCTGGCGGCGACGGGCCGCTCCGCGTCGAGGCCGACGGCGACCTGCACGAATGGTGGCCGAAGGCGAGCGGGCGGATTCAGGCCGCGCTGCAGGCGAGCGGATCGCCTAGCACGCTCGCGCTCAGCGGCGACGCGACCGTGTCGGGGGCCAGCGTGGCGATGGGCGGCCTCGCGCCGGTCGGCGGAATCAGTGGCACGGTGCGGTTGGCAAACGACGTCCTGGACTTCCGCGAGGTTCGGGCGACGTGGTCGGGCGCGGAGATGACGGCGCAGGGCCGGATGCCGGTCGCGATGGTGAACGCCTGGCTGCCCGAGTCTCTCAGGCGACCCGCGGCGCCGGGCCCTGGCCTCGAGCTTCGGGCGTCCCTGTCGTCGCTCACCGAGAAGGCGCTCGAGCCGTGGCTCGGCCGCGACAGCGGCATCGAGGAGTTGCACGGGACGGTGAGCGCGCAGCTCGACCTGCAGGCGCCGTCCCTTCGGATCGACGCGTTGAGCGGTACTGCGGTGATTACGCAGTCGGACACCAGGTTTGGACCGCTCACGCTCCGCCAGCCCGCGCCGGCGCGCCTGACGTTCGCCGGAGGCCGGATCCAGGTGGAGGACGCGGCGTGGACGATGGGCGCGCGCACGTTGCGGTTGAGCGGCAGCGTGGACGTGCGCGGGGAGCATCCTCTGCTCGATCTCGCCCTCGCCGGCGAGGTGGACCTGGCCGTCGCCAGGGCCTTCTTCCCGCTGGCGCTTTCGGGCACCGCGGCGGTCGACGCGCGGGTCACGGGAGACGCACGGCAGCCGTCGTTCGCCGGCGGCGCCGCGCTGACCGGAGTCTCGCTCGGCTTCCGCAAGCCCCGCGTCTCCATCTCGGGAGGAACGGGGCGGCTGACGCTCGCGAAGGACCGGCTCGTGGTGGCGGCGCAGGGGAACATGAACGGCGGCACCGTCGAGCTATCCGGGGCGCTCCCGTTGCGCCGGCCGGCCGCCGATGCGGAGCCGCCGGGCGAGATCCTTCGCGCGCGCGCCACCTCGTTCCTTCTCGAGTGGCCCGACGGTCTGCGGAGCACGGTCGATGCGGACCTCACGTACCGCGCGGACGCGCAGGGCGGCCTGATTGCCGGCCAGGTGCAGGTGCAGCCGGGCGCGTACCGGCGGGCGACGATGCCGTCGTTCGCGGACTCCGGCAAGACGGCGGGCCAGGCGCCGGCGCAGCCCTCCTTCTTCGACGCCACGCGCCTCGACGTGGCCGTTTCGACGCGTGCGCCTGGGCTCGTGGACAACAGCTACGCGCGCGTGGAGGTGGACGGCGCCCTCCGCGTGGGCGGCACCGTCGGCCAGCCGACCGTCGGCGGCCGCCTGCAGGCGCGTGCGGACGGCGAGGTCTACCTGCGCGGCAACGTGTTCAGGATCGACCGCGGCAGCCTCGAGTTCACGCCGGAACCCGGGGCCTTGCCCTCCGTCAGCCTGCTGGCCGCCACCCGCCGCTCGGGCTACGACATCAGGCTTCGGCTGGACGGCAGGATCGACGACCTTCGCACGGTGCTCACCTCCGACCCTCCGCTCGCGCAGCCCGACCTGATGGCGCTGATCACCACGGGCAGCACGTCGAACTCGATGAGCCCAGGCACTACCAGCAGCACGGGCGGCGGCGGGCAGGACGCGCTGGTCGCGGCGATTTCCAGCGACATCCTCGGACTGGCCGGCAAGACCGTCGGCCTCGACAGCGTGCGCGTGGGCGAGCTCGATCTCGACCTGATGGGCGACAACGTGGATCCGGAGACGCGGCTGACGATCGGCAAGTCGGTCGCCAGCTGGCTCGACCTGCTGCTCTCGCAGAACCTGCGCGAAAGCGGCTTCACGTGGGCGGTCACCGTCCATCCGTTCGGCAGCGTGCAGGTGCGCTTCGTGTCGGCCGATTCGAAGACGAACTCGCTCCAGGTGGCCCACGAGCTCATCTTCGGCCAGCCGGGCGGCCAAGCGCGCGCGCCGGCCGCGCCGAAGGTCGAGAAGAAGCCGCCGCGCGTGACGGGCGTCACCGTGTCGGGTGGCGGGCTGCCCGAGCACGAGGTGTTGAACGTGACGAAGGTGCGGCGCGGGCGACCGCTTCGACTTCTTCGAGTGGCAGCGCGACCGGGAGCGGGTCGAAGAGCTGTTCCACTCGCGCGGCTACCTGCAGGCGCAGGTGTCGGCGACGCGCGAGGCCGCGCCATCCGGCGGCGACTCGGTGGCGCTTCGCTACGACATCCGCCGCGGGCCCGATCTCGCGGCTGCGCGTCACCGGCTTCACGCTGCCCGAACCGGTCGTCGAGGGGATGAAGGACGCGTGGAGCCAGGCAGTGGACGATCGCTTTCTGCAGGACGACCTGCGCGACAGGGTGCTGGGTGCCTTGGCGGACCTCGGGTACCTCTGGCCGGACGTGACGGTCGAGATCGCCACGACGACGGAGCCGCGGGAGAAGACGGCCGACGTGCGCATCGTTCCCGGCCCGCACGCGTCGACGCGCGCGATCGTGTTCGAGGGACGCCGGGCGATGGCCGAACGCGACCTGCGCGACGAACTCCAGCGGAGCGGCGCCGGGGAGAAAGCGTGGCGCGAGCCGGCGGAGGCTGCCGCCGCGATCCAGGAGTTCTACCGCCGGAGGGGCTTTCCGGAGGCGACGGCGTCCGCTGGCCGCGTCGCGCTGGACGGCGACACCGCGCGCCTGCCCATCGCCGTCGTCGAGGGCCCGCGGCACGTGGTGTCGCGCATCGAGATTCGAGGCGGCGGCGCCGCCGACGTCCCGCGCGTCGAGAAGTGGCTCGCGTTGAAGGTCGGCGAGCCGTTCAATCCCGCCGCCGCGGCCGCGGCCGCGAAGCGAATCCAGTCGGGCTACGCCGCCGACGGCTATCGGGCGGCCCGCGCCTCGGTGAGCGGGCGGGCCAATGGCGGCGGAGCCGGGCCGGGCATCGTGAACGTGACCGTGACCGCCGACGTGGAGCCCGGCGTCCGCTCGGTGGTCGGTGCCGTCGAAGTGATCGGCCGCGGCGAGACCCGCGAGACGATCGTGCGGCACGCGATCGACATGCCCAAGGGATCGGCCGCGAGCCCGGCCGCCGCCGACCGCGCCCAGCGTCGGCTGTACGAAACCGAGGTGTTCCGCAGCGTCGATATCCAGCTGAAGCCGATGTCCGAAGGGGTGGTGGCGCCCGCTGCTGCCGGCGCGGACGCCCCGGCCGTGCCGCGCGAGCAGCCGACCCAGGTCGTCGTGACGCTCGAGGAGGCGCCGCTCTACCGCCTCCGCTACGGCCTGCAACTCACCGACGACCTGACCGCGGCCACACAGATCAACGACCTGCGCCTGGGGGTCTCGGCCGAACTCCGGCGGCGAAACCTGTTCGGCACCGCGCTCAACGCCGGCATCGGCGGACGTTACGAGGTGGACAACTGGAGCGCGCGCGCCGGGCTCAACATCCCGACGTCGGTGCTGTGGCCCGCGCTCTCCAGCGTCTACTTCAAGCAGTCGAAGTCCACCGACCAGGGCGAGACCGGACCGGCGGTGACCATCGAGTCGTCGCTGACCTACCAGGAGCGCTGGCGTCTCGGTCAGAAGTCCGAGCTGTCGTACGGCTACGCGTTCACCCGCGAGGACCTGACGTTCGACGTCGCGACGCTGAGCAGCGGCAGCGACACCGGGATCACCCACCGCGGCAACCTGTTCGCCGCCCTGGCGTGGGATCACCGCGACAGCGTCTTCGATGCCACCCGCGGATGGTTCCAGTCGTCCAGCCTGGAATACGGCGAGCCGGCTCTCGGGTCCGATTTCTCCTACTTCCGCTACCTGTTCCAGCAGACCTACTACCGCAAGGTCGCCGGCATCGTGCTCGCGGGCGCGGCACGAACGGGCGTGCTGGTGCACGTCACCGGCACCGACGACCAGACGTACTCGCTGCGGTTCAGGACGGGCGGCGACCGGACGGTGCGCGGGTACGAGCAGGACTCGCTGTCGGCGCCGGGCGAATCGGGCGCGATCGTCGGCGGCCGCGCGTTGCTCGTCCTCAACGGCGAACTGCGCTTCCCGGTGTGGAAATGGGTGAAGGCCGCCACGTTTCTCGATGCCGGCAACGTGTTCGTCGATCCCCAGCACGTGTCGTTCAAGGACCTGAAGGTGGGAACCGGCTTCGGCATCCGCCTCGACACGCCCTACGCGCTGTTCAGGCTCGACCTCGGGTTCCCGCTCCCGCAGACCTCGGGGCCCGTCATCAGGCGCTGGTACTTCTCGATCGGCCAGTCGTTCTAGCGACCGCCTGACAGCGAAGAGCTCGAAGTAGGGACGGGGACGAGGGACGAGGGACGAGGGAACGAGCCCTGCCGCTGGAAAGGCGACGGAGGGCCCACGCCAATCGGATAGAATCGCTCTCCTCGTGACCAACGACGCTCCAACTGCCGTCGCCCACCGCCCCCGCCGGGGCGGAGCGCTGCTCGTGGCGATCGGCATCTTCGTCAGCCGGATCTTCGGGCTCGTCCGCGTTCGGGTCTTCTCGCACTACTTCGGCCTCGAGTCGGATGCGGCGGACGCGTTCAACGCCGGCTTCCGGATCCCGAACCTTCTGCAGAACCTCTTCGGCGAGGGCGCGCTGTCGGGAGCGTTCATTCCCGCATATGCGCGCCTCGTCAGCCGTGGAGAGGACCGCGAGGCCGATCGCGTCGCGGGCGCCGTCGCCGGGCTGCTCGCGCTCACCGTGTCGGTGATCGTGCTCGTCGGCGTGCTGGCCGCGCCGTGGCTCATCGACCTGATCGCGCCGGGCTTCGAAGGCGCGAAGCGCGAGCTGGCGGTGAGGATCGTCCGCATCCTGTTCCCGGGCGCCGGGCTGCTCGTCATCTCCGCCTGGTGCCTCGGCATCCTCAACAGCCACCACCGGTTCCTGCTGTCGTACGCGGCGCCGGTGGTCTGGAACCTCGCGATGATCGGCGCGCTCGCCGGGTTCGGCGGGCGCGTCGATCTCGATCGGCTCGCCGTCGTCCTCGCGTGGGCGTCGGTGGCCGGGAGCGGGCTGCAGGTGTTGGTGCAGCTGCCCGCCGTCGCGCGGCTGCTCACGGCGTTCCGGCCGTCGCTCGACACGCAGATCGGCGCACGTGCGCGACGTCATCCGCAACTTCTGGCCGGTCCTCTTCAGCCGCGGCGTCGTCCAGATCAGCGCGTACATCGATCAGCTCATCGGCAGCCTGCTCCCTACCGGCGCGGTGACGGGCCTGACGAACGTGCAGCTTCTCTACACGCTGCCCGTGAGCCTGTTCGGCATGTCGGTGTCGGCCGCCGAACTGCCCGCGATGTCGCGCGCGGCCGGCAGCGACGCTGAAGTGGCGGCCCAGGTGCGCGCGCGGCTCGCGGCCGGGCTGCAGCAGGTGGCGTTCTTCGTGGTGCCCTCCGCGGTGGCGTTTGCCGCGCTGGGCGACCTCGTGGCCGGCACCATCCTGCAGACCGGGCGATTCCGGTCGCAGGACGCGACCTACGTCTGGGGCATCCTGGCCGGGTCGGCCGTCGGTCTGCTCGCCTCGACGTCCGCGCGTCTCTACGCGTCGGCGTACTGGGCGCTTCGCGACACCCGCACGCCGCTTCGCTTCGCCATCGTCCGCGTGGTCCTGACGGGGGCGCTCGGCTACCTTGCGGCGCTGCCGCTGCCGGCGCTCGTTGGCGTCGAGCCGCGCTGGGGCGCCGCGGGATTGACGGCGTCGGCCGGCCTGGCGGGATGGGTGGAGTTCTTCCTGTTGCGTCGAGGCCTGGCGCGTCGAGTCGGCCCGGTCGAACTGCCTCGCTGGTTCCTGCCGCGGCTGTGGTCGTGCGCCGCCGCAGGCGCCGCCGTGGCGTGGATCGTCAAGCTGGCGCTGCCCCCCGGCAACCCGCTGGCTCGGGGCGCGCTGACGCTCGGCCCCTTCGGGCTCGTCTACCTCGGCCTCGCGCTGGCGCTCGGCGTTCCGCAGGCCAGGGGGTTGTGGGATCGAATGAGGCCGCGAGTGTAGCTGAGAGGCGCGATTTGGGGTCGTGGGTCGCCCGCGGTCGCCCTCGAGTCACCATCGCGGCCGTCGGCTCAGGCGTCCAGCGACCGTGCGTTGGTTTCCGCCATCGGCAGCATCAGCGCCAGGCCAATCGCGCCGTACAGCATGATGTAGTACGCCGGAGCCAGCGGCTGGCCGAGCGTCTCGATCAGCCACGTCGACACGAGCGGCGCCGTGCCGCCGGCCAGCGCCAACGTGATGCTGTAGGCGAAGCTCATCGAGGTCACGCGCGTTCGCAGCGGGAAGATCTCCACGACCATCGCGCCCTGCAGGCCGAGCGCCATGCCGAGCGGCACCGCCATCATCACCTGGCCGATCGTGAACGCGCGGGCCGTGCCGTACATCATCATGTGGAAGCGCACTGTAGATCAGCCCCATCGTGGCCACCGTCAGCACCAGCATCAGCCTCCGTCGCCCGAGGCGTCCGACAGCCACCCGCCCAGCGGCTTCGAGACGAGCACGACGAAGAGCGTGAGGGTGTTGGCCAGCAGGAACGCCTGCCCGTCCGCGCCCGCGAGGCTCTTGCGCCGCTCCACCATGTAGGTGAACGTCAGGTAGTAGGCGGCGTTCGTCATGCCGACGATGCCGAAGGTCTGGACGATCGGGAGCCAGTCGGCGACGAGCGACGGGATGAGCTTCGGGCGGATGCTCTTCGCCTTGAGCCCCTCGGCCGTCTCGCTGATCCCCCGGCGCAGGAACCACCCGACGACGCAGAACAGCACGCTCGCGATGAAGGGAATGCGCCAGCCGCCGGCCGCCACCTGGTCGGCGGTCAGCGCTGCGTTGACCAGCCCACGCGGTGCCGGATCCGAGGATGAATCCGATCGTCGTCCCGGCGGCGGTCGAACTGCTGATGATTCCGCGCATGAGCGGGGAGGCTTTCTCGGTGGTGTAGACCATCGAGCCGGTGAACTCGCCGCCGAGCGAGAATCCCCTGCAGCACGCGCATCGTGACGAGCAGTACCGGCGCCAGCACGCCGGCCTGCGCGTATGTCGGCAGGAGGCCGAGTCCGAGCGTCGCCCCGCCCATCAGCGCGATCGACAGCGTCAGCAGGGCGCGCCGCCCGATGCGGTCGCCCACCGTCCCCAGGACGATGCTGCCGAACGGCCGCGCCACGAAGCCGAGCGCGAAGACGGCGAACGCCAGCAGCTGCTGCGCGGTGCGGCTCGACTGCGGGAAGAACTGCGCGCCGATCACCGTGGCGAAATAGCCGTAGACGGCGAAGTCGAACCACTCGAGCACGTTGCCGATCAATCCCGCGAGCGCCGTCCGAAGCGCGGATTGCGGTCGCGCCGCCTCTTCGAGGAGGTCGTCGGGCAACGGGACGGTCGGTCGCACGCGGGTATCGGTCATCGAGTCTCCGAGGGTGAAGGCGAATTCTACCCCAAACCTCGAGGGGCGACACCGACCACGAACGGACGGCAGTCCGGTCCGGCTCGGAGTATCATCGTGCTCGAGCTGCCGGGCCGAGCAGCCCGAGGCCCCATGATCGAAACCGAACTGATTCGATACGGCTACCTGATCCTCTTCGTGGGCGCCGCCGTCGAGGGCGATGCCTTCCTGCTCGCCGCCGCGTTCCTCGCGCGCCGCGGCTACCTCGAGCTCGGCTGGGTGATCGCCGTCGCCGCCTTTGCGACGCTGGCCGCCGACCAGGTGTACTACCAGCTGGCGCGGTGGCGCGGGCGCGAGGCGTTTGCCCGCCGTGCCGAAGCGGACCCGAAATTCGGCCGCGTTCGGCGCTGGCTGGAGCAGCGCGGCGAACTGCTGCTGTTCCTGTCGCGCTTCATGTACGGCTTCCGGATCGCCATTCCAGTCTCGTGCGGGGCCGTCGGCATGCCGCCGGTCAGGTTCACGGCGGTCAACCTCGCCGGCAGCCTGGTGTGGGCGCTGGTGCTCGGCCTGGTCGGCTACGCCTTCGGGAACGCGCTCGAGGTGCTGCTGGTGAACCTCGCCTCGTACGAACGCGTCGTGGCGGTCGTCCTGCTCGTGGCGGCGGGCGTGGCCGTGGCGTTCCGGAGCCGCGAACTGCGCGCACGGATCCTGGCCCTCCGGCAGCCGTCGCAGGCCGCGTTTCAGCTGGCCGGCCGGCTGTTCACCGCGGCGCATCAGACGGGGCGTCTCGCCCTCGCGAGTCCGCACGCCAGGCTGGCGGCGTTCGTGGTGGGCGTGGGCCTGCTCAACATCGCGAGCGCGCTGTTCCACTGGCGCTTCCTGGCCATCGACGTGATCGACGGCTGGCTGCCGGTCGAAGTCCGCAACAACAGCCGGGCGGCGATTCTGCTGGCGGGCCTCGCGCTCGTCGCCGTCGGCCGGGGGCTCTCGCGCGGCAAGCGCGCCGCGTGGACCATCGCCACCGCGATGGCCTTGATCTCGGTGCCGCTCCACCTTGGCCATCACGTCAGCATCCTCAGGGCGGGCCTTGCCGGCGTGCTCGCGTTCGAACTGTGGCGGCACGCGTACCGCTTCACGGCCCGCACCGACCCGATTCGGCTCCGCAACGGCCTCGTGGCGCTGCCCGTGCTCGCCCTCGCGCTCACGGCCTACGGGGTCATCGGGTACCAGCGGGTCGGACTGACGCGTGACTCCAGGGCGGCGTTCCGCATGACCTGGCAGGCTGCGGGGTTCCAGCCGCCGTCGAGCGACCGAAACACTCGCACCGTGGAGGCGTTCGGCTGGTCGGTCGCGCTGCTCGCCGGGATGGCCGGCGCCTACGTGTTCGGGTCGCTGCTGGCGCCGGTCGCCTCCCGGCGCGAATCCACCGCCAACCTGGCCCTGGTGGCGGACCTCGCGCGGCGCCACGGCTCCGCGTCGATGTCCTACTTCGCCAAGCAGCCCGACAAGCGCCACGCGCTGCCCGCGCGCGACACGTTCGTCGCGTACCGCGTCGTCCAGCGCGTCGCGGTCGCGGCCGGCGATCCGGTCGGCCCGGCGGACGCCGTGCCCGACGCCATCAGGTGGTTCACCGCCCTCTGCCGCCGCAACGACTGGGTGCCGGTGTTCTACGAGACGACAGAGCGGTGGCTGCCGATCTACAGCGAGTGCGGCCTCAAGTCGTTCAAGGTGGCAGAGGAGGCGGTCGTCCCGCTGGCCGGCTTCACGCTGGGCGGCAGCAAGATTGCAAAGGTGCGGCACGGCGTCGCGAAGGTCGAACGCGAGGCGCCGGGCATCACCGTCTGGGAGTACCGCCAGGACGCGCGCGATCCCGAAGTGGACGAGCAGCTGGAGGACCTGTCCGCGGAGTGGCTCCGCTCGAAGGGAACGGGCGAGTTCGGTTTCAACCTGGGCGTGTTCTCGGCGGACGACCTCGCCGACAAACGGACGGTAGTCGCGTCCACGCCGGACGGCGTCGTCTGGGCGTTCCTGACGTGGCTGCCGTACCGCGAGGGACGCGCGCTCGTGCTCGATGCTATGCGCCGCCGCGACCGCGCGCCCGCCTCGGTGATGGATCTCCTGATCGCCCGGTCGGCGCTCATGTTCAAGGAGGAGGGGCTCGAGTCGATCAGCCTCGGCGCGGCGCCGCTGGCGAACGCGGACGAGCAGGCGGCGATGTCGGTCTACGACCGCGGCGTCCGGCTGATCTTCGATCACTTCTCGTCGGTCTACGGCTACCGGAGCCTCTTCCACTTCAAGAAGAAGTTCAACCCCGTCTGGGAGGGGCGTTACCTGGTGTTCCCGCGTGCGGACCTCCTGCCCCGCATCGCGTACGTGTTGACGGCCGTGCATCTCGAAGACGGGTTGCTCGGCGCCGCGCGGCAGCTGGTCGCCTCGCGGTTCGCCGGGTCGAAGCCGGACGGCGACCGGCCGGGAGGAGAGGCGACATGAAACGCACGCGGCTCGCGCGAAGCCTGGTCTTGATCACGGCCGTCGGGACGCTGACCGCCGCGGCTCCCCCCGGCGCCGGCGGGCGGCAGGCGACCTCGAACCTGACGATCCGCGGGCAGACGATTACCCTGCGCACGTTCGGCCAGCGCGGACAGCCTGCGGTGATCGTGGCGAGCGGGGACGGCGGCTGGATGCACCTCGGCCCGCACGTCGCCAGCGTGCTTGCCGCGCGCGGCTTCTTCGTCGTCGGCGTGGACGCGAAGGAATACCTGACGCGCTTCACCGCGAACGACTCCACCCTGACCGAGGCCGACGTTCCGCGGGACTACAAGGCGATCGTGGAGTACGCCGCGTCGGGATCGACGCAGGCGCCGATTCTCGCCGGCGTCTCCGAGGGGGCGGCACTCTCCCTGCTGGCGGCGACCACCGACGACGTGAAGAAGGCGGTCGGCGGGGTGATCGCCATCGGCATGCCCGACAAGGCGGAACTGGGATGGCGCTGGCGCGACGCGCTGATCTACGTCACGCACGGGGTGCCCAACGAGCCGACGTTCAGCACCGCGGCCGTGATCGAACGCGTGTCGCCCATCCCGGTGGCGGCGATCCACTCGACGCACGACGAGTTCGTGCCGCTCGACACGATCAACGCCGTGATGGCGCGCGCGAAGGAACCGAAGCGGCTCTGGACGATCGACGCCGCGGACCACCGCTTCAGCGACAAGACCGCCGAGTTCGACGCCCGGCTGATCGAGGCCGTGGCGTGGATTACTGCCCGCGGGAAGTAGGGCGCGCCGGTTCGCGCCCGCCCCACGCGCGGCCGATGTTCCAGGTCACGCCCGCGTAGAGGTTCGTGCCGGCCTCGCCTTCGAGACCGACGATCGCGCCGCAGTCGAGGACGAGGGAGCGAGACACCGCGAAGGTCGGGCCGAGCAGCAGGGCCACTGAAGGCGGCGTGCCGGCCGGTCCCGCCGTTCCCGGAAAGCCGAAGACCTCCAGCGCAAACCCCACCGGGCCCGCGACGGGGATTCCCGACGACACCGTCCACACGGTCGAATTCCTGGGTGCCTGGCTGCCGTCGCCGCTTCGCCTCGTGTAGCCGACGTTGACGTCGAGCGAGACGCCGCGCACCTCGTGGCTGGAGATGAGGAGGAGGTTGACGCCGGTCGTGCCGGTGCCCGTGCCGCGGTCGACCGAGCCCGTCGGCACCGTCAGCGTCGCCTGAACGGCAAACGCGCCGAGCGCCGGCGCAGCGTCCGCCACGTGCCACTTGACGCCGACCGTCGTGTCGCCGACGCCCGACTTCACGGCCCCCTCGCCCGAGTCGCGGACCCACGAGGGGGCGATGTCGAGTTGCAGGCGGTCTCTGAGGCCGATCTTCAGCAGCGTGGGAGTCGCCCATTGCGACCGGACCGGGCTGACGGAGCCTTCCTGCGCTCCCATCTCGACTTCGAAGATGCCGGGGGCCACGGTGTAGGCGTGCGTGGCGACGGTAGGCCGCTCGGGCATGGCGGCCCGCGGGTCGGAAGCCTCCTGCGCCAGCCCGACGCCGGCACAGAGCCAGAACGAGAGCGAGGCGGCGGCGGCGCGCCATCGATGCTGGGCGATCACAGCGGCGATCCACTCGACGTGGGCGCGGGTTCGGGCGTCAGTGCGTTTCCCCGTCCCCCGACGGTTCGGCGACGATCGTATGGCGCTGGCCTGCCATGTCCTCGAGATCCACGAGCACCTTCGTGTGCTTCGACGGGCTGAACCGAATGTGCGCGACTTCGCGTTCGTTGGGCGCCAGCCACCGGACGACGAACCGGCGGACCAGCTCGCCCTGGGAGTCGGTTTCCAGCCGGACACGAGCCAGCCGCACCTGGTGCTCCCCGACATTCGTGACCGTGGTTTCCGCCACCAGGTCGCCCGGCGCGGCATCGGTCGACGGGAACCGGCTGCCGTCGACGACCGTCGTCCGACACTCGACGTGCGGGGCGACGGACAGCGCGTAGATCTTCGAGGTGACCTCCACCATGTCCCTCGTGGCGGCCGACATGTCCTGGGCGGCTCCGAGCAGCTTGCGGGTGGTCCACGCGTAGTACGCGGTGATCAGGACCAGCGCGCCCGCGAGGACTGCGAGGCCGGTGTTCGGGTTCATGGTGATACGGGCCTCTCGAGAGACGTTGGTTCGGCGTGCCCGCCCCGACGAGGCGGGACGGAGAGATTCTATCGCAGAGTCGTCGAAGTGATTCGATTTCGGGCGGGGAACAGGGGACTCGAAGAAGGAGATCCTCATACCGCGGACGGCGCGCCGGCGCCAGCGGAATCGACGGCTGAGCGCTCCGGCTCGAGCGTGAGGGCCCGCGGGAACACGGTCACGGCCGGGCGGGAGGCCGAGGCGCTATAATCGCGGTCGGAGGGCCTCCACAGTGAGCGACGGTGACGGCCGACGTTCGGAGACGACGGAGGTGCCGATCAGCCTCGCAGACCTGCTGGCGCGAAAGGTCGTCGGGCAGTCGTTGGCGCTGAATCGGATCGTTCCGTACGTGCAGATGTACCAGGCGCACCTCAACCCGCCCGACCGGCCGGCCGGCGTCTTCCTGCTGCTCGGGCCGACCGGCACGGGCAAGACCCGGACGGTCGAAGCGCTCGCCGAAGTCCTGCACGGCAGCCCGAGGCACCTGCTGAAGATCGACTGCGCCGAGTACCAGTCGGACCACGAGGTGGCCAAGCTGATTGGCGCGCCCCCGGGATACGTCGGTCACCGCGAGACCAAGCCGATCCTCACGCAGGAGCGCCTGCTCGCCTCGATCAGCCCGCGCTCCGACCTCGCCCTCGTGCTGTTCGACGAGATCGAGAAGGCGGCGCCGTCGTTCACGGCGCTGCTGCTCGGCGTCCTCGACCGCGCCACGCTGCGCCTCGGCGACAACACGCAGGTCAACTTCGAGAAGACCCTCGTCTTTCTCACGAGCAACCTCGGCGCGCGCGAGATGCTCCGCGTCATCCGGCCGGACATCGGCTTCCAAGGCCTCGAGCGGCGGTCGCCGCAGAGCATCGCCGAACGTCTCACCGCGGCGGGGATTGCGGCCGTGCGGCGCCGGTTCTCGCCGGAGTTCGTCAACCGCATCGACGTGGTGCTCACGTACCGGCCGCTGGAGGCCGCGTCGCTCGCGGCCATCCTCGACCAGCAGATCGTCGAACTGCAGCAGCACGTCCACACGCGGCTCGGGGACCGCTCGTTCGACGTCACGGTCACACCCGCGGCGAGGGAGGTGCTGCTGGCGAGGGGAACGAGCGAGGAGTACGGTGCCCGCGAGTTGAGGAGGACGGTGCATCGCCTGCTGACGCAGCCGTTGGCCGCTCTCGTGGCCGAGGGTGGCGTGAGGCCGGGGGCGGTGGTCCGCGTCGACGTGGATGCCGACGGCGAGGCGCTCGTGCTGCGGCAGGAGGCGGCTCCCACGCCGACGGAAGCGGAATCGACCCGCCTCACCGTGCTGGCGACCGACGAGAACGAGCACCTGCTCAAGTGCCTGGCCACCGCGCTGTCGGCCGCCGGCATGGTGGTGCTGACGGCCCCGACCGCCCAGGAGGCGCGCGATCACTCGCTCCGCCAGCGCCCCGACGTCCTGATCGTCGACCTGGTGCTGCCCGATGGGGACGGTCTCGCGCTGGCGCTCGAACTGCTCCGGCGTCACCCGCGCCTGAAGGTGGTGGTGACGACGGGCATGGAGTTGACGACCGACGAGGCGGACCTCTGCGAGCGCCAGCACTTCTCGGTGCTTCGCAAGCCCTTCCTGCCCGAGGACGCGGTCCACGTCGTGCGCTCCTGCGTGGCGCGATCCTCCGAAGCGAGTGGATAGCGCGCGTCGGCGGACGCTCGAGCCGCGCCCCAGCTACTGGGCCGCACTCCTCTGGCGGAGGCTGATGGGCACGACGGTGCTGGACGCCGGCCCGTCGCCTGCGCCCGGCGTGCACATCTACGCGCAGTGCCTGGCGGGCCGCCCGGGCGGCGTCGCGCTTCTCGCCGTCAACGCCGATCGCGGGGCGGCGCAGGAGATCCCGCTGGTGGTGGGCGGTAAACGGTTCACCCTCACGGCCTCGAAAGGCCTTCTCTCGCGGGAGGCCGAGTTGAACGGTGTCCCTCTGCTCTCGGGGAAGGACGGCGCGGTGCCTGCGACCAAGGGCGACCGGGTCGAGGCCGCGCGGGTCACGCTTCCCGCCGCGAGCATCACGTTCCTGGCGGTGGCCGACGCGCGGAACCCGGGCTGGTCGATTAACCCGTTCCCTCGTCCCGAGGCCGGCCGAACAGCAGCTGCGCGCCGACGAGGCCCCAGACAGCAATGCAGGGCACGGCCTTCGCCGAGTAGGGCGCGAACACGCGGGTCCGAATCCACTTGGGGAAGACGTCGGTCGGCGACAGCGTCACGAGCACGAACGAAAGGGCCAGGACCGTTCGCGTGAACGGCGAGGGCGGCGTGGCGAAATACCAGAGCACGACGCCGCACCAGGCGATGATGAACGTCGGCGACTCCGCCTTGTGGTTGAAGACCACCACCCAGATGAGCACCGACGCCAGCATCAGCAGCCGGAACGAACGCTCCCCGTAGCGGCGAATCCTCAGCAGCGGCAGGCACAGCACGACGGCGCTCGCCGCGAGCACCGGCGCCCGTGGCGGGGCCAAGCCGAACCAGGTGCCGAGCCATCCGTAGAACGAGAGCGTGTTGGCCCGGACCGTGTCCTCTCGAAGCAGCACGAGCCAACTCCGGTAGATGCCGGACAGCTCCGCCGGGCCGACTACCAGGAGCGGCAGCGCCGCGATCACGACCAGCCAGAGCAGGAGCCAGCCCGCCGCCCTCCGCTTCGACGGGTACAGCAGGAAGAGGACGAGGCCCGCCGCGCCGAACAGCTTGATCGCCACGTTCAGAACGGTGAACAGGGCGGCCAGCGCCGGCTTGTCCCGCTCGAGCATCGCGAACGTCAGCAGGAACAGCGCGGCCACCAGGCCGTTGCTCTGCGCGTTCTGCACCGACGTGACGAGCTCGATCAGCACCAGGTAGACCGCCACGCGCGCGGCGCGCCGCTCGAGGGGCAGGAGCTGGATGGCCAGCACCAGGGACAGGGCGTTGAGCAGGTTCCAGAGCACGAGCCCTGGCAGCGTTGGCAGGGCCGCGAAGGGCGCCATCAGGACGGCGAACGAGGGACTGTACTTGTACAAGTCCCACTGCTGGTCGAGGTGCCAGGCGTACAGGTCGCGATGGGCGACCAGGTTCGAGAACGCGTTCCGGAACACGACGTAGTTGTTGTAGCTGGCATGCCCGGCGCCGTTGTAGGCCACCGGGCTGGCCGCGTACTTGAGGATCGAGGAGACGGCCACGACCAGCGCGGTGAGCGCGACGATGAAGCGGATGTCGCAGACGACGCGTCGGAATCGCGCGCCCCGGGCTGCCGGTTCGGACATGGCGAAGCGATCCTACCTCGCAACGGCGAGAGATGCACCCCGCGGAGCGGCGTCCTTCCTCAGCCAGGCCGCAGGCCGCAGGTCGCAAGGCGCAAGCCGGACCACCGCAGTGAGGTTAGACTGGGTTCGATCGGGGGTGAGCACGATGTTCAAGAGCAACGCGGTCCGAAGCTGCGTGGAACTCCACGAGATCGAGCTGAATCGCTTCTACGACCTGTGGCTGGCGTTCCGAACGTCGGGGACGCCGCTGCCGGAGACGCAGGACCCGAACTACGCGTCGGCGGACCACCTTGGCGGGCACGTCCTGCGCGCCGCGCGGAACTACCTGACGTGGGTCGGCGAGTGCGTGAAGCGCCCGGTCACCGACGTGGACCGCGACAACGACCCGGTCAGCGTCGCCGGCAAGGGACGGGCGTTCCTGGAGGAGGTGCTCGCAGCCTGGCGGCGTCACCTTGCCGAGCTCGAGGACCGGGAACTCGCGCCGGCCACCTTCAAGTCCCGGTGGGGCGAGGACTACAACATCGAGCAGATGCTGGAGCACGCGGTCGTCCACCCGATGCGCCACCGCATCCAGCTGGAGCGGCTGATGAGGGGGGCTGGGCGCACCTGACGGCACCGGCCGCGGGCGCGCCGGTCCCGCAGTCGACCGTCGCGCCTGGGCTTTCGCAAGGTCATCGAGGCGCGGGCTCGGCCGACCAACGCCACTGCGCCAGCGCCTGCAGCTGCCCGGCGCGCGACTCGTCCGCGAGGCACACGCGGATCCACTCCGGGTAGCCGCGGCAGACGCTCATCAGCGTGAGTTGCCGCCCCGTCGGGCACGAGTACTTCGGGACCGTGTCGAAGGCCACGCCGGCGGTCCGGAATCGTTCCGCGACCGGGACGTCGAAATAGGCCAGGTCGACCGTCATCGGGCCGGCATCGCGCAGGTCGGCCAGCTGCTGCTGCAGCGCCTGCGTCGAGCGCCATTCCCATCGCGCGTGTACGGCGCTGAGCATCAGCGTGTCGGCCAGCAGGAGGACGGCGATCACCGCTGCCGCCCGCTTCAGCCACGGCTGGCCCTCGAGTCGGAGCACGGCCGCCACGGGGACGATGGGGAGCCACCAGAGTTGCGGGCCGTAGCGGGCCCACCAGGTGTGCGTGCTCACGAGCAGCGACACGACGATGGTGCCGGCGAGGAGCAGCACGCCGCCGACGGGCAGCACGCGCCGCGCGAAGCCGACCCCGGCGAGCGCGAGGGCGAGCAGAAGCACGCCGCTGAACAGCGGGCCGAAGCCGCCGATGCGCACGTCGTGGAAGTAGTAGAGCTCGAAATCGGGCCAGGTGGCTGCGAACGGCCACATGAACTCCGCGTCCTTGGTCACGTACGGCGCCGTGCCCGGCTTGCCGAACACCCCGTATGCCAGGCGCAGGAACCGGCTGCGTCCCATCATGTTCCGCGGCGTTTCGTAGAGTTCGATCGGGTCCCTGCCCCTGCCGGCGAGGCTGGGGTAGGCGGCCGAGCCTTGCACCGGGTAGAACGGGTGGCCGCGGTGGACCGTGTTCGTGACGTACGGGTTGAATCCGAGGACGACGATTCCGACGATCAGAGCGGCACCAGCCAGCAGCCCGTAGCGCACGACGAGGTCGCGCCGGCGCCACAGGGCGTACAACCCGCCGGCGAGGAAGAAGAAGCACAGGTAGACGAACCCGGTGAACTTGGTGTTCATGCACAATGTCGCGGCTACGAAGCCGGCGAGGCCGGGCAGCCACGCGGAGCGGTGGAGGAAGCTGATGCCGGCTGCCACGGCGCAGGCCATGAGGCTCACGAGGATGCCGTCGACCTGGTGGGTGACGATCCCGCAGGTGGTCACGGGATTGAGCGCCGTCAGCAACGCCACGAGGATCGCCCAGCGGCGTTCGAGGCCCAGGTCGAGCGCGCTGGCCAGCACGACGAGCAGCGCGATGGCGGGCGTGATGGCCGAAGCGGCCTTCGCGATCTCGATGTTCCCGGTCGCGGTGAACAGGGCCAGCGCCACGTACCACGGCCCCTTGGCGTAGTGGAGCACCCACAGGTTCCAGGTGTGGCGGCCGAAGTCGTGCAGCGGATCGCGGAGCGGGTTCCAGCCCTCCGCCATCTTGTAGATCGCCGTCTGGTGGTACCACTGGCCGTCCCACGTGAGATCGGTGAAGGTCGCCGCCAGCGCGAGGCCGGAGGCGATGACGGCAGCGGTCACGACGGCGGCCGCGATGCCCGGCCCGCGGGCCCGATCGCTTCGCCGGGCGAACCACCAGGCGGCAGCGAGGGCGGCTGCGGTGACCACGGGCGCCAGGGCCGGTGAAACCGTCGCCCCGACGGCGAAGGACAGGACCACGCCCAGATGGAGGGCGCCGAGCCAACAGAGCAGTGCGGCGCCGGCGCTCCACGCCACACGACCCAGCACGTCACCGCGAACGTCCGACCCGAGGCTTGAACGGTCCGCCGTCGTCGTCATGGGACCGGACGATAGATGAGCGAGCGGGGGGTTGTCAAATCGACGACACGACGCTCCTCAGCGTCGTCGGCGGAGTGCTGAACCAGCGGCCGACCTCGGCGCGGCCCGGCACGCCGAGGTCAACCGCCGACCAACGTCTACTTGCCCTTCCCGATGGCGAGCAGGGTGAAGGAATCGGGCAGCATCGGACCCCGGCCGCCGCGGCGCGCCCCGGCCGGCGCGTTTGGATCGGGCGGCGGCGGCGGCGGGGCCGGGCCGTACTCGGCCGCCATGGTCAGGATGCGGTTCGTCTTCGTGTCCAGTGCCAGGCACTTCGCCCCGACCATGGTCTGCAGGTTCTGTTCGACCTCGAAGCTGGTCGCGCTCTTCTCCTTGACGATGGTCATCGTCCCGTTCCCGTGGGAGCTGAACACTTCCATCGTCGCCGGGTTGAACACCGCGCCGTCCGAGCTGCCGGCCAGCGGCAGCGTCGTGATGATCCTGCCGTCGTTCGCGCCGAGGACCACCATCATCGGCTGCGCCGGCGTCACCGGCGGATTTCCGGACTGGCCGCAGGCCGCGAACAGCACGTGGTTCTTCGCGTCCAAGGCGAGCCCGTTGCACCGGCTGGCCTTCTCGGCGAAGTCGTAGTGCGCGATGGTCTTCAGCGCCTTCGCGTCCACGACGGCGACGTTCGCCTTGTCCTGGATCACGACGTAGATGCGGCCCTTGCCGTCGCTCACGGCCTCCTCCGGCACGCCGTCCAGCGGCACGGTGCCGACCACCGTGCCGTCCTTCGCATCGATGACCGTGGCGTCCTGGGTCGGGTGGTTGAAGACCCAGACGCGCTCGTTGAACGGGTCGAACAGGATGCCGTCACCCTGGCCCTGCACGTCGATCATCTTGATCAACTTGAGCGTCTTCGCGTCGAACATGGCCACGGGCTTGCTGCTGGTGAAGCCGTGGCCCGACTTGGGATCGATCACGGCGCCGTTGCCCCTGACGTTGGGGATCTCGCCAATCGGCGCCAGCGTGTCCAGGTCGAAGACGGCCACCCGGGCTGGCGTAGGGGGGGTGCCCGGCACCGCGCCTCGAGGAATGTAAATCCGGCGTCCCGCGACGTCGGCGTGGATGTAGTCGAAGCCCCCAAGGCCGCCAACGTTCACAGTCTTGAGGACCGAGTACGGCCCCGTGGCGGGAGCCTGCGCGGCGAACCCGACGCAGGTGCCCACCGCGACGGCCACCGCCAGAGCGACAAGGAAACGTCGCATGGTGTCTCTCCTTATGCGCGAGGGGCCACCGCGATGGTGGCCCTCCTGTGCGCCCAGCCTTACATTCCGGCTTCCTTGAACCCCCGTTGGAGGTCCTCGGCGTTCATCACGGGTGTGACGTGAACGGATGCGCCGAGACTCTGGAACAGCGGTTCGACCGTCAGCGGAAGCTGCCACGAGCCGTTCATGTCGAAGACCATGAGGGCGGTCCGCTTGCCGTCCTCCGGGTAGAAGTACGCCGACTCCGGCTTGAGCGCCTCCATCGTGGACTGGATCGTCCGCTGAAGCGCCCCGCTCTTGGCCGCTTCGTTTCCTTGCGCTACTGGCATACTGATCTTCAGCAACATTCGCATCGTCCATCTCCGCCAAGGCTTGGGGGCCGAAAGTGGACCCAAGAGACAGGATACCGCGGAGCGCGCGCCTGCATTGAGGACATCCACAGGATCGAGCCAGGCCCGCGGTCCAGCTCAGGCATGGCGGGCGGGGTGATGTCGCGACACCACGAGTGGGCCGCGAGACGCTTCCCACGCAGAACTTGTCGCGGCGGCGACGCATTCGGTCGTCCCAGGCGGAGACTTCCACGAAGCGTGCGCTCCGGTCTGCCGCCGAAGGCCACCTCCCACGTGGTATCGCTATTGCAGAACCAACACGATCCTCAATTCGCCCAGGTCGGCAGGCCACCACCTGTGAACCCATGACGGCCGCAGGTCGCAAGCCGCAAGCCTGCTGTGCGCATCAACCAGCGTCCCTTCAGGAGGAGGTCACATGTTCTCTTGGATCAGGCATCGGGGCGGCGGCCGCACGTTCGGGGTCCTGCTGGTCGCGGCGGCGCTCGTTCTCGGACTCGCCACGGCGCCGGCCTTCGCCGACAGCAACAAGCGGGTCGTCAAGGTGATGACCTACAACATGGACGCGGGGACCGACTTCCTGTTCTTCTTCGCGTCCCCCAACGACCTGGCTGCTGCGTACGCCGCCACGGAGAATGAACTCGCACAAAGCGGGTTCGGCACCCGCGCGGCGCTGCTGGCCGACACGATCGCGGCCGAAGGGCCGTACCTCGTGTCCCTGCAGGAAGCCACGGTCTGGGACTACATCGGCGACGACGGGGGGAGGCTCAGTCTCCTGGCCGACCAACTGGAACTCCTGATGGCCGCGTTGAAGGATCGGGGCCTGCACTACAAGATCGTCGCGGAGCAGCCGCTGACCGACGTCATGCTGCCGGTCGGTGGCGGCGTCAACTTCCACTTCCTCGATCGCAACGTGATCCTCGCGCGCACCGACCTCAGCCAGGCTGAGCTGGCGCTGTCCAACAGGAAGCAGGCGCAGTTCCTGACGACCAGCGAACCGCTCCCCGGGTTCCTGCAGGTCAACGGGTGGATGTCCGTGGACGCCAAGATTCGCGGCAAGAGCGTGCGGTTCTTCGCCACGCATCTCGCCTCGCCGCTGTTCGAGGGCGACCCCGTCCAGCCGGCGCAAGGGGCGGAACTCATCCAGGTGATGAGCGGCTCGCCGTTCCCGGTGGTGCTCGCCGGTGATTTCAACTCGGACACGAGCGGTCTGGGCATCGGCCCGGACCAGACAGCGACGGCGTCGTCCATCGTGGCCGCCGGCTACTCGGACACGTGGACGGTGATGCATCAGCCGCGGGAGGGTCTCACCTGGCCGCTGTTCTGGGAGGATATCTACGCCGGTGTCTACCCGGACGGGCAGCCGGTGGAGCGGATCGATCTGATCTTCGAGAAGGGCCTGGAGGTGCTCGACGCCAAGGTGGTCGGTGTCACTCAGCCATACCCATCCGATCATGCGGGCGTGGTGGCGACGCTGCTGATCGAGAAGTAGCTCCGCCCGAGCGGGGGCACCGGGAGGCGAATGGCCGGCGCGCGCCCAGCGCGCGCGCCGGCCACCGCGCCTAGCCTCTACGCCCTCCTGCGGGGGCAGGCACGAGCGACACCAGCTTGTCGTCGCGCAGCGCGCGGCACTCGCTGACCGCGTCGAACACCATGGTCTGCGGATCCTGCGCCGTATAGGGCTTGAACTCGAGGCCCGGCTGGGCGGGATTGCCCGTGCGGGCGAAGTTGAGCCACGCCGTCGCAACCTTGTCCTGCAGCGCCAGCCCGGCCGGGGCGCCGCCGGTTGCAACGCGTATATGGGGCTCGCTCAGGTTGTGGAAGACGAAGGCGATCTCGGAGCAATGAAAGGACGTCGTGCCGCCGTTGACCGGGTATTCGTACGCAAACAGATAGTTGTAGACGGGCGTCTTGCCCTTTTCGAGCTTGCGGGCGAGCGTGTTCTTGACACCGGGCCGCGACGTCGCGGCGAAGTAGAGCACGTCCTGGACCTTCTTGCGCGGGAACGCCTTCTTGAATTCGGCGACGATCTCGTCCTTCTTGTCGCCGTAAGCGGCAGTGAGATGGTCGTCGATTTCCTTCTGGCTCCATTCGTTCTTGCGGAATTCGCCCCGCTGGAGCGTACCGGTCTGCTCGCTGAACACGGTGCCGGCCATCAGGGGAATCTCGTGCGCCCAGTCGCAGTACTCGCGCATCACGTACTGGTCGTCGGCAATGACATCCCAGCCCATGCTCTGCCGGCCCAGTTCCTTCGCCACCGAGCGTTGCGCGGCGATGCCGGCGGCGAGGAGCTGCTGGTAGGGAGTCTTCTTGATCTGGTCGATCTGGCCGGCGCTGATGTTCAGGTTCTGCAGCGTCGCGGCGGCGACCGCCTGCTGGGCCTTGATGCTCGCGGCGGGGTCGGTGGTGCGGTAGTTCAGGCCGCCGCCGCTCTGGGCGACCACCTTGTGGAAGAGGCCCTTGGCCGCGGGCATGTGCATCAGGCGGACGACCTTGCTGCCGCCGCCGGACTGCCCGAAGATGGTGACGTTGCCGGGGTCGCCGCCGAAGGTTTCGATGTTCTCGTGAATCCACTGCAGCGCGGCCACCAGGTCGGCCATGCCGGTCTGGCGCGAGTTCGCGTATTCCGGGCCGTAGGCCGAGAGGTCGAGCGTGCCCAGGATGTTCAGCCGGTGGTTCAGGCTGACGGTCACGACGCCGCCGAACTCGCTCAGGTTCTTGCCGTCATAGGCATAGGATTCCATCGAGGAGCCGTTCGTGAAGCCGCCGCCGTGCATCCACACCATGACCGGCTTCTTCACCTTCGGGCCGAGGCCCTGCGTCCAGATGTTCAGGACCTGGCAGTGATCGTTCTGCAGCCAGTAGCGATGCGGGAAGACGAATTCGTCGGCGCCGGGTGCGGTCATTTCCGGGACCGGGCACACGGGCCCCCAGGCCTGAGCGCTCTTGATGCCGTCCCAGGGCTGAACGGGCTTCGGCTGCTCGAAGCGGTCCGCCACGGCATAGGGGACGCCGAGGAACGTGTACGTCTTGCCGTCCCTGAAGCCGCGGAGCTTTCCGCCCTTGACATCGACGATCGGGGGGTGGAGGTTGGGAGGTTCCGCCGGCCTTGCGCTCGCGGCGGCAGGCTGGGCCTCCCCGGCCTTCGGCTTCTCCTGCCCAAAGACGGTCCCGGGCTCCAGCGCGAACCCGGCGAGGGCGCCGCCCATGACGGCAGTGCCTCTGCTCAACAACGTCCGGCGATTGATCGTGTCCGACGGTGTGCGTGACGGTTTCTTGTCCATGTTCTCTCCACGTGTCGTGCGGCTCGGTTCGGAACCCTGTTCCAGGCAGTGGGCAATTTGACCCCACCTGGACCACGGCAGTCAACCGACAAACTCGAAGGGCGCCCCCAGGTCCGCCACCGCCTCAGAGCTGTCTGCAGGGATTGCCGGAACGAGGGACCACCACAATCAGGAACGCACTCGGAAGGAGGCTGACATGTCGGAACGGACTGCGCCGAACATTGCCGAGGACCTGCTCTGTATCCATGCGGTCATCACGCGCGGGTTGAACGTATCAATCGAAAGGGGCCGCTCGTTTGCCGAAAGTGGCTATCCCGATGCATCGGCGCGAAAAGGGTTCGTCGCGTACGTGGGAAGCCTCATGTCCGTCCTGCATGCCCACCACCTCACGGAAAGCGATCTGCTCTTTCCGTACTTCCGAGCCAAACTGCCGGACGCTCCTTTCGACTTGTTGACAGCCCAGCACCGGGATCTGGAGCCTCTGCTGCAGGAGGCCAGGGCAGCGACGGACGACGTCTCCGCCGAGGCGCGGGCCGGTGCGGCGATGGCACGGTTGAACAGCCTGCTCGGGAAGATCGTCGAGTTCTGGCATCCGCACATTCGCATCGAGGAAGAGCATTTCTCGGTGAACCGCGCCGCCACGCTCATCGACGCGAAGGAGCATGAAAGGCTGGCCAAAGCCGCGGCGACACACGGTCAGCAGCACGCCAGTCCGGGCCACCTGGTGGTGCCGTTTCTCCTCTACAATCTGCCGCCGGACAAACGGCACGTCTTCACGCGCTGGATGCCGCCGATGGTCACCCGGATCCTGTTGCCCGTCGTATGGAGAAGAAAGTGGGCACCCATGCGGCCGTACCTGCTGCCCTGAGCAGCAGTGGCGGAGCGGACCCGAGGCGGGCGTAGCCCGGCCGGTGCCTGCCGGGGCACACTGCGCGTGGAGGCGGGCCACCTCTCCTGCCCGGGCCTTGCGGCTCGCGGCCGGGCCACCCGGTGCCGGCGGCCGTTCGCCCGTCCGATGCCCCGTTGCGCGCTGATTGTCGAGCCGCCGGCCGGCTTGGTGTAAAGTGACGGGGCATGGCAGCGCTCCCGGTCGAACTCGCCTCGGCACGCAAGATCAGGACCCGTAACAAGCTCTACTACCGGTTCCTGCACTGGCCCATCTGGATCTGGACGTTCTTCATCGCGCCCGGCCCCCTGACCTTCGACCTGTTCGCCCGCGGCTTCGACTCCCGGATGGCTGCCTGGCTGGGGCTGGTCATGGTGACCACCGGCATCGCGGGACTTCGCGGCCGCCTGCCCGGCGTCGAACCCGCCCCGTACATCATCCGCTTCACCGAGGACCGCCCCAACCCGCTCTACCGGCGCGTCTGCTACACCTTCGCCTGGAGCGCCGTGGTGGCCTTCGCGGTGATCAACATCGCCGGGCTCGTCTGGGCGATCGCGACCGGGCGGTGGCAGCTCCGCCAGCTCTACGACATGCTCTACTTCCCGATCGCGGGCGTGATGTGGATCCTGGGCGCGTTCGGCCTGCTGCCGCGCGTCAAGGCGTCGACGGCCGGTGAGGGTCACGAGCGCCGCTACTTCTACGGGTCGGTGTGGGCGGTCTGCATCGCGCAGCCGGTGCTGTGGGTCCTGTGGGCGGTGCTGCCGCGCGGCCGGGGCTACGACGCGCTGAAACTCGCCGTGTTCTGCGGCATCCTGGCCGCCGTGGGCTGGCTGGCGTATCGAGGGCGGCTGCCGCGCACGAAGCCGATCGTGCCCGGCGAACTGGCCGCCCTCGACTGACAATGCGCGAAACCGACCACGAACTCGAAAGACGGACGATCCGGACGGTCGGTCTGCGCGTCGTTCCGTTCGTCATGCTGCTCTACTTCGTCGCCTTCATCGACCGCGTGAACATCGGTTTCGCGGCGCTGACGATGAACGCGGACCTTGGGTTCTCGCCCACCGTATTCGGCTTCGGCGCGGGTATCTTCTTCCTGGGCTACTTCCTGTTCGAGGTGCCGTCGAACCTGGCGCTGAACAGGATTGGCGCGCGCATCTGGATCGCCCGCGTCATGATCACCTGGGGCATCGTCTCGGGTGCCTTCGCGTTCGTCCAGGGGGCGACGAGCTTCTACGTGCTGCGCTTCCTGCTCGGCGCCGCCGAGGCCGGCTTCTTCCCCGGCATCATCCTGTACCTGAGCTTCTGGTTCCCGGCCCGACGCCGCGCCGCGGTGACGGCGATCTTCATGGCCGCGGCGCCGCTCTCGGTCGTGTTCGGTTCGCCGGTCTCCGCGGCGCTGCTCGGCATGCACGGCATGCTGGGGTTCGCCGGCTGGCAATGGCTGTTCCTGATCGAGGCGGCGCCGGCGCTCTTCTTCGGCGTCGTGGTGCTGTTCTACATGACCGACAAGCCGGAGCAGGCCACCTGGCTGAAGGACGACGAACGCCAATGGCTGGTCGACGAGATGGCGGCCGAGCAGGCCGGCAAGGCCGCGGTGGCGAGCCACGGCGTGTGGCGCGGCCTCGCCGACCTCCGGGTGCTGGCGCTCGCGCTCGTCTACTTCGGAACCTCCGCCGGCCTCTACACCCTCGGCATCTGGGCGCCGACCATCATCAAGCAGCTCGGCCTGTCGTCGATGCAGGTGGGCTTCCTGAACTCGATTCCGCCGACCGTCGCGGTCATCGTCACCGTCCTGTGGTCGTGGCATTCCGACAGGACCAACGAGCGGACCTGGCATGTCGTGCTGGCCTGCCTGTTCGCTGCGGCGGGCCTGGCGCTGGCCGGCAACGCCGCCGGCGTGGTGGGAGTGGTCGCCGCGCTGACGGTGGTCAACATCGGCATCACCTCGTCGAAGCCGCCGCTGTGGAGCATGCCGACCCTGTTCCTGTCGGGGCACGCCGCTGCGGCCGGCATCGCGACGATCAACTCGATCGGCAATCTCGGCGGCTTCGTCGGTCCCGCCATGATCGGCTGGATCAAGGATCGCACGGGCAGCTTCGCCGGCGGCCTGTACTTCGTCGCCGGCCTGCTCGTGCTGTCGGCCGTGCTGACGCTGATCCTCGCCGGAACCGCACGCCGGACGGCGCTCGGCTCGCGCGTGCCCGTCACGACTCGCTGACAACGACCCCCGGACCCCGCGCGGTGGGGGGTGGAGACGCCAATGGACATCCTCCCGGAGAATCCCCAATCCGAGTTCCGGCGCGACGCCGCGTCCGAGAAGTCCCGGCAGTGTCGCCTCCTCACCGACATCCTGGCGACCTTCACCGGTTACATCGGCAAGCATCTGCCGTCCGACGTGATGGACAAGCTGTCCGAGTTGCGGGCCAAAGAGGAGGAGCCGCTGGCCAAGGTCGTCTACGACTCGATGTTCGAGAACCTCGACTTGGCGGACAGGCTCGACCGGCCGTGCTGCCAGGACACGGGCGCGCTGCAGTACTTCATCCGCACCGGCGCGCGGTTCCCGCTGCTCGGGGAATTGGAGGGGATCCTCCGCGAGGCGGTGCGCCAGGCCACCAGGGACGCGCCGCTGCGGCACAACGCCGTGGAGACGTTCGTCGAGACCAACACCGGCGACAACACGGGTCAGAGGTTGCCGTGGCTCGAATGGGAGATCGTTCCCGACGCCGACACCGCGACCATCGAGGTCTACATGGCGGGCGGCGGCTGCACGCTGCCCGGCGCCGCCAAGGTGCTGATGCCGGGCGAAGGCTACGAGGGCGTCGTCGGTTTCGTGTTCGACGTGGTGACCTCTTACGGGGTCAACGCCTGCCCGCCGCTGCTCGTCGGCGTCGGATTGTCCACCTCGGTCGAGACCGCGGCGATGCTGTCCAAGCGCGCCATCCTGCGCCCGATCGGCAGCCGCAACCCGGAGCCGCGCGCCGCCGAGATGGAGCAGCTCCTCGAGAAGGGCCTCAACCGGCTCGGCATCGGCCCGCAGGGCCTGACCGGCTCCTCGAGCGTGATGGGCGTGCACGTCGAGAACTCGGCGCGCCACCCCTCGGCCATCGGCGTCGGCGTCTCGGTCGGCTGCTGGGCGCACCGGCGGGGCACCATCCGCGTCCACGCCGACCTCACCTACGACATCCTCTCGCACAAGGGAGTCACGCTGTGAAGAAGGCGCTCGCCACTCCCATCAAGAGCGAAGACATCGAAGACCTCGACGTCGGCGACCTCGTCTATCTCGACGGGACGCTCGTCACCTGCCGCGACGTTCCGCACCGCCGGCTGATCGAGCTCGGACGCAGGCTGCCGATCGACCTGCGCGGGCTCGCGATCTTCCACGCGGGCCCCATCGTCAAGCGGGACGGCGACTCGTGGACGATGGTGTCGATTGGCCCGACCACCAGCATGCGCATGGAGAAGTTCGAGAGGGCGTTCATCGCCGAGACCGGCGTGAAGCTCGTGGTCGGGAAGGGCGGCATGGGGCCGGAGACGGCGGAAGCCTGCCGGGAGCACAAGGCGCTGCACTGCATCTTCCCGGGCGGCTGCGCGGTGCTCGCCGCCACCCGGGTCGAGCGGATCGAGCGCGTCGAGTGGGAGGAGCTCGGCATGCCCGAGGCCCTGTGGGTGTGCCGCGTCAGGGAGTTCGGACCGCTGATTGTGTCGATCGACACCAAGGGCCGCAACCTGATCGACGTCAACAAGGCCGCCTTCAACGAACGGAAGGTGCCGATCGTCCGGGAGATCGCCGCGCAGGTCCGGTTCATCAAGTAGCAGGCTCGGGCGAAGAACGCGCCCAACCGAGCCTGGACGTCCGCCGGGGCTCGAGCAGCGGGCCACGCTCAACGAACTTCCCGGGCGCCGGGTCCGTCTCAGAGACTGTGAGCACGACACGCCCCGGGTCCGCCTCGGCGAAACCCCTCTGGGGAACCCTGGTCCAGGACTGGCGCTACGTGCGCGAGGACGTCCGTCCCGGGTGGCGCCAGGCCCTGCGGGCGACGATGGGGGATCTGGAGGAGTTCTACCTCACGCCCGAACACCGCCAGCGCCTGAAGGGCATGGGACGGTTCCCGCGCTGGATCCACTTGGGATGGTGGCTTCTCAAGGGGCTTTTCCTCACCCTCTCGCCGACCCGGCGCATCGTCGTCCTGGTGGCACTGCTGCTGCTGCTGACCTCGCCTCGGCAGGTTGTGCAGATCGGCGAGGGTGCCAGCGCAAGTGGGGATGTCTCGATCCTCGGGTCCGGGCTGCTCGTCGGCGTGCTGCTGCTCGAGCTGAAGGACAAGATGCTCGCCCGCCACGAGCTGGAGGCGGGCCGGGCGGTGCAGCGGGCGCTGATGCCGGAGCGGTGTCCGGAGCTGCGCGGCTGGGACGTGTGGATGTACACGCGGCCAGCCAACGACGTGGGCGGCGACCTGGTGGACTGCCTGGATCTGGGCGGCGGCCGGGTGGGCTTCGCGCTCGCCGATGTCGCCGGCAAGGCGCTGCCGGCGGCCCTCCTCATGGGCAGGGTGCAGGCCACGTTGCGGGCGCTCGCCACGGATGCGCCCACGTTGGCCGACCTGGCGGCGCGCACCAACACCATCCTGTGTCGTGACGGCCTGCCCAACCGCTTTGCCACGCTGGTGTACATCGACGTGCGCGACGGGGACGGCGCCGTCCGCCTGGTGAACGCCGGGCACATGCCGCCGGTGCGGATCGGGCCGGCAGGATTCCACGACCTGCCGCGGGGCGACATGGCGCTGGGGATGATGCCGGGGTCAGGCTACGAGGAACGGACGGAGGAACTGGCGGTTGGCGACATGCTGCTGGTGTACTCGGACGGGCTCACGGAGGCCATGAACGCCGCCGGCGAGTTCTACGACGACAGCCGGCTGCGGCAGCTGTTCCCCGGGCTGCACGTGCTGACGGCCAGGGACGCCGGCCAGCGGATCCTCACGTCGGTGGACGCCTTCATCGGCGCCACGCGCCCTTACGACGACCTGTCGCTCATGGTGCTGAAGAGAACGGCTTGACGACCTTGCCCAGCGCGACCTGGATCGAGATTCCCTCGTCAAACCGAGGTGTGCGGCATCTGCGGCCCTGGCTGTGCTCACAGCAAGGGTGCCCCTGACTCGGCCTCCGTCATTCACCAGGGGAAGTGAGGCACCGTCCCGCTCGGATCGAATCCCAGGCTCGTGGGGAAGAAGACCGAGGCGTCCGGGCGATTGCCGGTGTCGCCGAACTCCTGCGCAAGATGAACCTGGCGCCATCCTGACCCCCTTGGGCCCGGGCACTGCGACCACGCCCGCGCTGTTTGCCAAAGCGCCCCAAATGCCAGGCGCCGAAAGGGCGTCGTGGTGTAAGATCCCGGCTCGATGCCCGGGTTCCCGGGTCAGCCCGCCTCCGACCGGACCGCTCACCCTGGCGGCAAGAAGACGGATGGGAGGAACAACCCGTGAGAGAGTCACGTCACAGACCGCGTTCGGACTCGGCAGCGGTTGCCCGCTTCTCGCTTCCGGGGAGGAGTCTTCTGCGGATGCAGGTGTCGGTCATCCTCGTGATGCTCGCATCTCTCCCCGTCGCGGCGAGGGCCGCGGATTCGTGCCTCGACTGCCACCGCGTGATGGAAGGCACGAGCATCCCGTTTCAGAACGACATCCACTACAAGCGGGGGCTCAGCTGCGCCGATTGCCACGGCGGAGACCCTACCTCGCCCGACCAGAACATCTCGATGTCGGCCGCGAAGGGCTTCCGGGTTCGGGTCACCCGGGAGGGCATCGCCGAGTTCTGCGGGCGCTGCCATGGCAACGCCACCTTCATGCAGAAGTACAACCCGAAGGCGCGCGTGGACCAGGTGACGCTCTACGCCGCCAGCGTCCACGCGGGCAAGCCGGCGGGCGGCGACGGTGTCGCGGCCACCTGCGTGGACTGCCACGACGTCCACAAGACCCGCGCGGCGAGCGACCCGCAGTCGAGCGTCGCTCCCGCGAGGCTGGCCCGCACGTGCGGAAAGTGCCATGCGGATTCGTCGGCCGAGTACCAGAAGAGCGCGCACGCTGCCGTGTTCGTCACGGGCGAGAGGCCGTCCTGCGCGACGTGCCACTCCAGCCACGCCATCGCGCGCGGCACCGACGACATGCTGGCCGGCGGGCGAGCCGTGTGCTCGAAGTGCCACGAGCCGGATTCCAAGGGCGGAAGGACCGCCGCCACGCTGGGGCGGACCCTGGAGAACGCCAGGATGGCCCTGTTCAGGACGCCGCCTCCGCCGGCGAACGCGCCGGGGGGCGCCACCGCCGCCGGGGCGGCTACTCCTGCCGGGGCGGCCGCACCCGGCGGGGCGGGCGACCAGGGTCGCGGCGCCACGCCGGCCGTCCGCAGGGGGCCTCGACCGACGGACCCCAGGGTCAAGAAGGCGTTGAGCCTGGTTCACGCGTTGGACGTTCCGGCCGTGAAAGCTGCGCTCGAGGCCGTCACGAAGCAGCCGTAGCCACGATCAGCCTGACCGGACTGGAGATATCAACATGCATCCATGCAATCGCCGCGATTTCATTCGGAGGGGAGCGGCTGCGGGAGCCGCCCTTGCCTTCGCGCCCGCCGCGTGGCCGGCCGAGGTGCGCCGCGCGAACGACATCATCGAGCTCGGGCCGCAGAAGCTGAAGGTCTCCCGCATGGCGCTCGGCACCGGCACCTACGGCGGCGGCGGGGCTTCGAACCAGATGAGGCAGCTCGGCGCCCAGGGCCTGGCGGACCTGTTCTGGGACGCCTACGACAACGGCGTCATCTTCTGGGACCTCGCCGACGGGTACGGCAGCCATGCCGCCGCGAAGATCGCGCTGAAGAAGGTGCCGCGGGAGAAGGTGATCATCTCGACCAAGACCGCGGCCCGGAACGCCGAGGCCATGAAGGCCGACCTCGATCGGTTCCGGCAGGAAATGGGCATCGACCAGATCGACATCGTGCTGCTCCATTCGCGCATGAGCCCGACCTGGACCGAGTCGGACAAGGGGCCGATGGACGTCCTGGCGGAGGCGAAGGAGAAGAAGCTCGTGCGCTCCGTCGGGATCAGCTGCCATTCGATGGAGGCCATGCAGCTCGCGGCCAAGACCCCCTGGCTGGACGTCTGCTTGGCGCGGCTCAACGACTTTGGCGTCCGGATGGACGGGGACACCGAGGAGGTCCTGCCCCTGATCGCCGACATGCGGAAGGCCGGCAAGGGCGTGATCGCCATGAAGATTCTCGGCGAGGGCCAGCTGCGGAAGCGCCTCGACGATGCGTTCCGGTACGCCGTGACCAAGGACGCCGTCCACTGCTTCACCGTCGGGATGGAGAGCCGCGCGGAGTTCAAGGACAACTTCGACCGGATTCCGAGGGTGTCGCAGCCGGCCTGAAACCATCCCTGAAGGAGGAGACCCATGAACCACCGAATCCTGATTTGCAGCGCGATCGCCGCCGCGATGCTCGTGCCGGTCGTGGCCCAGCAGCGCGGCACGCCTCCCCCGGCGCCGGCCCAGGGGGGCACTGACATCGCGCCGCTGCGCGTCTACCTCCGCGGGGGTCTCAAGACGCACGGCGCGGGCCAGCACGACTACCCGCAGTTCGTCGCCGACTGGAGCAACATCCTGACCGAGCGCGGCGCCATCGTCGACGGCGGCCTCCATTTCCCGACCCCGCCGGAGCTCGAAGGCGTGGATGTGATCGTCATGTACAAGGGCGACGCCGGTTTCATGACGCTGGCGGAAAAGGCGACGCTCGACTCCTTCCTCAAGCGGGGCGGCGGCCTGGTCGGCATCCACGACACCATCTGCACCGATGACCCGGCGTGGTTCGCGGCCGTCTTCGGGGGCGCTAAGAAGCACGGCGAGACGAACTTCACGCTCGACGCCAACGTCCCCTACACCATCGTGGACAAGGCCAGCCCGATCATGCAGGGGATCCCGGACTTCGCCTTGAAGGACGAGTCGTTCTACTCCATGACGTGGGCCAAGCAGCCGGAGGTCCACGTGCTGGCGACCGCGAAGATCGACGATACGCCGAGTGCGCAGAGGGCGGGCCACGTGGGCGAGACGGTGCCGCAGATCTGGACGTACCAGCGGACCATGTTCGGCGGGCAGGAGTTCCGGGCGTTCGTCTGGATGCAGGGACACACCTATGCGAACCTGACCCAGCAGTACGTGCAGCCGATGCTCCTGCGCGCCATCGCGTGGGCGGGGAAGCGGCCGATCGACTCGCTGATGACGGTGCGGAGCCGAGGGCGGATGGGCGGCCCGCCGACCGGCGAGACGACCGGGCGGTCCGGCCGCGGCGGCATGTAGCCCCTGCGGACGTCGGTGGCACGCGGTGGTCGGTGAAGGAGATGACCACGCTGGAGTTGAGGGCCGCCCCGGCGGCCCCCAAAGGGCCAGCGAGCTTCTTGTTTCTTCACCACACGTTCAATCACGCCCTCTTGAGGAGGCGGCTAATCCAGACGAGGATCACGGCGCCCACGAACGCGACGATGATCGAGCCGATCATGCCGCCGCCGGGCCAGATTCCCAGCAGCCCGAATACCCAGCCACCCACGACACCACCGAGCAGTCCGAGAACGATGTCCACCACGACGCCGTAGCCGCCGCCCTTCATGACTTGACCCGCGAGCCAACCAGCGATCAGACCGACGACAATCCATGCGAGCAATCCCATGACCGTCCTCCTTGCTGACCATTGGGCCGAGGGGCTTTCTGGGATCCCCCAGGCCGTTGACGCCGGGGTAGCACCACACGACGCATTAGCGGCTGAATCCGTCTGGCGGGCCGTGTTCAGACGTTGGGCGTCATCATGGCCCTTGTCAAGTAGGTGGCGCCATTGCTGTACGTGGCCGTGAACTGATGGCCGTTCGTCGCGCCGGAATACGAAACGCCGTCGGTTGCCGCGTTCTTCGTGTCCTCGTCCAGCGAGGGCGTTGGGTACCGACCCAATTATACGCGCGCGACGCGGCCGAACGAGGGGGACGAGAACGACCACATCATTGAAAAGCTCAGCGACGGGCACCGAGGACATCACTTCGACGATTGAGGAGGGTTTTGGCGCGTTGTTGTGACGAAGGGGTGACTGGAGGTCACCGCGGTACGGCTGTGCCCTGCCGTCTCGCGCTCGCCAAGGCGCGCGATCTACAATCTCGAATCGGGGATGCTCATCCAATGAACCGAGTAGCGTCCGGACCGAGCAAGGGGGCGAACGACCCGCGACTTCCCGCGCGATGGGCGCGCCTGGCGCAAGCCTGCCTCGTCGCCGGCTTGCTGGCGTTCTTCGGTCTGCCTGCGCCAGCCGCGGCGGCGCAGGACAAGACGGTCCTCGTGCTGTATTCGAATGGCCGCCTGCTTCCGGCCAACGTCGACGCGGATCGCGGGCTGCGCGCATCGATCGTGTCCACTGGCAGTCGCCACGTGGAGATATTCGACGAGTTCCTCGACGAGCCCAGGTTCGCCGGCCCGGCTTACCTCACGACGTTCGAGGCCTACCTGGCCGGGAAGTATGTGTCCCGGCGTCCCGACGTCGTCGTGGCAATGGGGGCGAAGGCCCTCGAGTTCCTGCTCGACTGCCGCAACACGCTGTTTACGAAGGTACCGGTCGTCTACACGGCCGTGCTCCCGACGGATCTCGCGGCTCGCCAGCCGCTGCCGCGAGATGTGATTGGCGTCCCATACACACCGGATTTCGCGTCCACGATCGCGCTGGCGTTGCGCTGGCATCCGCGGGTGCGCCGCCTCCTCATCGTCACGGGCGCGGCTCCCCAGGATCGAAGCTGGGGACCACTTCTCCGAAGCGCCGTCGCCGGCGTCGGCGCGCGAGTCTCCGCCGAGTTCCTCGTCGGCGAGCCGTTGGATGCGCTGTTGACGCGTCTGGCAAGACTGCCCGACGACACGGTCGTGGTGACCAGCGGGTATTTCGCGGATGCCGCCGGCCGTGCGTTGATTCCACGAGCTTCGGTCGAGGCCATGTGCAGCCGCTCCGCGGTCCCGATCTACACGCCGATGGCGCCGATCATGGGCGCCGGCACGGTTGGGGGGTACATGGCGCCGGTCGATGCCATGGGTCGGCAGGCGGGAACGACGGTGAACCGCCTGCTCGACGGCGCGGCGCCCGACACCATCGTCCTGCCGGACACCGTCCCGAGCGCCCTCCACGTGGACTGGCGTCAGATTGAACGCTGGGGAATCGACCCACGGTTGGTCCCGCGCGATGCGGTTGTGCACTTCAGGTCACCCACGATCATGGAGCAGCACCGAAACGAGGCCGTTGCCGTCCTTGCCGGCGTGCTGTTCCAGACCGCGCTCATTGCCGGCCTCCTGGTCGAGCGACGTCGTCGCCGGGTGGCGGAACGCGAGACTGAGCGCCACCGGTTCGACCTTGCGCACGCGTCACGGCTCGTCGTGGCGGGCGAGCTGACCGCCTCGATCGCGCACGAGATCAACCAGCCGCTCGGCGCCATCCTGAGCAACGCCGACGCCGCCGAAATGATCCTCGACGCCGGGCCGGATCGACGCGACGAATTGCGGGCGATCCTGGCGGACATCCGGCGCGACGACCTGCGCGCCAGCCAAGTCATCCGCCGCCTCAGGACGCTGCTCGCCAAGAAGGAGATGGAGCGACAGTCCTTCGACATCAACGACGCTGTCCGTGAAGTCGAGGCGCTGCTGGCGGGCGAGGCGCAGCGACGCGGTGTGACGCTCGACATCCGGACGGACGGGCGCCCGGCGACGATCGTGGCCGACCGCGTCCTCATCCACCAGGTGCTGGTGAACCTCCTCCTCAACGCGATGGATGCCGTGGGCGATTTGCCTGACGGCCGGCGCGAGGTGGCGGTGTCGGTGCGGCAGGCGCCGGGGCTCGTGCGAGTGACGGTGAGCGACCACGGCCGCGGCATTGCCCCCGAGCACCTGCCACAGCTCTTCGACAGCTTCTTCACCACGAAACGCACGGGCATGGGGTTGGGCCTGCCAATCGCCCGCTCGCTCGTCGACGCCCACGGCGGACGCATCTGGGCAGAGAACGGCCGCGAACTGGGAGCCGTGTTCCAAGTAGAACTCCCGGCGCCGGGCGCCGACATCCCCGCCTCGCCGGAGCAGCGATGAGCGCAACGCCGCTGATCCACGTGATTGACGACGACGAGTCGTTGCGTACCGCGCTTCTTCGGTTGCTCACGGCTGCCGGCTTCGAGGTGCGCGCCTACGCGTCGGCGGGCGACTTTCTGATGCAGCCGCCGCCCGATCGCCCCGGCTGCCTGGTGCTCGACGTGCGAATGCCCGGCCCGTCCGGTCTCGACCTGCACGACGCGCTGCGGCGCCAGGGGGTGACACTGCCGGTCATCTTCCTGACGGGACATGCCACCGTGGCGGCGAGCGTGCGGGCGATGAAAGCGGGCGCGGTCGATTTCCTGGCGAAGCCCGTCGATCGCGACACGTTGTTCGAGGCGCTCCATCGGGCCCTCGAACTCGACGAGGCTCAGCGTGCCGCCCGCGACGAAGCGGCCAGCCTGCGTGCGCGGTTCGCCCTGCTCACCGCAGGCGAGCGCGAGGTCTTCGACCGCGTCGTCGCCGGCAGGCTCAACAAGCAGATTGCCGACGACCTGGGCATCGCCGAACGAACCGTCAAGCTGTGGCGTGCCCAGATCATGGCCAAGCTCGGGGCGGAATCGGCCGCCGAACTCGGCCGGCTCGCAGAGCAGTTGCGTCGCTGCACCGACTGACATTGCCCGCCAACGGACGCCTCTCGCCGACCGACACGTCTCACCGACTGGCACGTCTCACCGACTGATACGTCTCACCGACTGACAGGTCTCGCCGACTGACCCGTCTCACCGACTGGTGTCTCTCACCGACTTGCACCTTCGGGCGTTTCCGTTGCCCTTTGTTCATGCGGCGCCAGCCGGCGGCAGGCGTCATCATGCTCCGGTGAGGCTTCAGCCGACATTTGAACCGCGGACGGACGAAAGGCGCTGCGAATCCTGATGGGTGTCCCGCACCGCAGAGTGCTCGTGGTGGAGGACGACGACAGCATGCGGGCGGCGCTGGACCGCCTGCTAGGTGTTGCCGGTTTCGAGCCGAGGGTGTACGCCTCTGCGGAGGCGCTGCTGGCGGACGCCCCCGACGGGGAGGCCGTGTGCGCGGTTGCCGACCTCAAGCTGCCCGGATTGTCGGGCCTCGACCTGCTTGCCAGGATGCGGGCCCGCGGCGAGTGGGTCCCCTTGATCCTCATTACAGCGCACGACGTGCCGGGGCAACGGGAAGACTCTGCACGGCGCGGAGCCGCGTGGTACCTGGTGAAACCGTTCAGCGGCATCGCGCTGCTGAAGGCGGTCAACTCGGCGCTCATGGCCGGTGCGGGAACGAAGTAGGGTGAGGCCTTACCGAATGAGAACGATTCTGAACCGCCACGGCATCGTTCGCGTGGGCGTGGTTGTCGCGATGGCGGTGGGTCTGGTCGCGGGGCTGGTTTCGCGGCCCCTCGCCGCGCAGGCCCCTGCGAAGTCGGCGGCCGCGACATCCGCGACCAAGCCCGCCTCGACGGCGCCTCCCGTTGACGGCGGCTGGCCGCGCGCCAGCACGACGGCGAGCGGCGCACGCCTCGTCATCTATCAGCCGCAGATCGCGAGTTGGGTGGACCAGCGCGACATGGTCATCTACGCGGCGATCGCCTACACGGCGGCCGGGGCATCGAAGGCCGCGTTCGGCACGATCAGAGCGGAGTCCGCGACGAGCGTGTCGACGGCGCAGCGGCTCGTCAGTCTCGCCGACCTGCGGATTACCGAGACGAACTTCTCCACGCTCCAGCGGGACCAGGCCCGGACGGTGGCCGCGGACATTCTGGCCGCCGTGCAGCCTGAAGATCGGCTGCTCGCGCTCGATCGCGTGCTCGCCAACATCGACGCGAGCCAGATCATCCCGAAGAACGTGGACGGCGTGAAGGCCGATCCGCCGCCGATCTTCTTCAGCAAGACGCCGGCGGTGCTCGTGAACGTCGATGGCGACCCGATCTGGAGCCCCATCCCTGGCAATGACCTTCAATACGCGGTCAACACCAACTGGGACCTCTTCCAGCACGCGTCGACCCGGACGTTGTACCTGCGCGTCAACGACACGTGGCTCGAGGCCCCGGCGTTGGCGGGCCCCTGGGCCTCCGCGGGGCCGCTGCCCGACAGCTTCTCCAAGTTGCCGAACGACGCGAACTGGAACGCCGTCAAGGGAGCGGTACCGGGCAGAAAGGTCGCGTCGAAGGACGTGTCACGGGTCTTCGCCACCACGACGCCCGCGGAACTGATCCTCGTGCGGGGCGAGCCCACGTACCTGCTGGTCGCGAACACGAACGGCCTGCTGTGGGTCAGCAACACCGACAGCGATGTGTTCCGAATGGGCCGGACCGGCCCGGTGTACTTCCTGATCGCGGGCCGGTGGTTCTCGGCGCCCGATTTCGGCGGCCCCTGGACGTTCGCGTCGCAGAAGCTGCCAGACGACTTCAAGAAGATCCCGCTCGAGCATCCACGCTCGCGCGTCCTCGCGTCCGTGCCCGGCACGCCTCAGGCCGCCGAGGCGGTGCTGCTGGCCCAGATCCCGCAGACCGCCAGCGTCGGCAGAGAACTGAAGGCGCCCGCGGTGTCCTATCAGGGGACGCCGGACTTCCAGCCGATCGAGAAGACCACGGTCCAGCGCGCCGTCAACACCGACAAGGACATCATCAAGGTCGGCGACCTGTACTACATGTGCTTCCAGGGCGTCTGGTTCATGTCGCGAACCGCGACCGGCCCGTGGGAAGTGACGGGCGATGTGCCGAAGGCCATCTACGGGATCCCGGTGAGTTCGCCGTCGTACAGCGTCACCTACGTCACGGTTCAGAGTTCCACGCCCACCACGGTCGTGTACGTCGCCGCGCCGGCCTACTCGGGCGTGATGGTTGCCTGGGGTTGCGCGGTGTGGGGCACCGGCTACTACTACCCGCCCTACGTTTACTACGGTGCCTATCCCGTGTACTACCCGCACTATCCGACCTACGGCTACGCGGCCGCCTACAACCCGTGGACCGGCGCCTACACGCGCGGCGCGTTGGCCTACGGGCCGTACGGCGGCGCTGGCGCCGCGGCGCGATACAACCCCACGACCGGCGTGTACTCACGCGGCGCGGTGGCGTACGGCCCGTACGGCACCACGGGCGCCGCGCAAGCCTACAACCCGCGCACCGGCGCCTACGGCCAGACCGCGCAGGGGGCGAACGCGTACGGGAGCTGGGGATCGACCAGCGTCCAGCGCGGCGATCAGTGGGCCAGCACGCAGCGGACGACCAACAATGCCACCGGCGTGACGACGCGCACCACGCAGTCGAGCGCCGGGTCGTCGGCGAGCGTGTCCGGCCCCAACGGCCGATCGGCGGTCGCCAAGAGCGACAGCGGCGACCTCTATGCGGGCCATGACGGCAACGTCTACAAGAAGTCCGACAGCGGCAGCTGGCAGAAGTACGACAACGGCAGCTGGGACAGCGTCCAGCAGCCGACGCCCGCGCAGAAGCAGCAGGCCCAGACCCAAGCGACATCCCGCGCGTCGAGCGCCGGCGCCACGTCCTCGACGATGAGCCAGGTCCAGCGCGATTCGGCGGCGCGCACCTCCGGGACGGAGCGCACGAACACGTACTCCCGCGGCGGTGGTGGCAGCAGCTACCGCCCCAGCGGCGGCGGTGGCGGCGGCCGACGGAAATAGCCGGTCAGTGACACAACGACCCATTCAAGGAGCCCGTTGCATGAGAACGCTCGTCATTCCCGCCGTCATCGCCATGATGCTCGTCTCGATCGCGCCGGCCTACGCCCAGGCACCGCCATCCGAATGGCACGTGACGGTCTCACCTTACCTGATGGGCGCCGCGATGGGCGGCACGACCACGGTTCATGGCTTCGCCATGGAGACCGACGCCTCGGCGTCCGACATCTTCTCGAATCTCCAGTTCGGCGCGATGGGATACGTCGTGGCGCGGAAGGGGGACTGGGGCGTGGGCGGCGACGCGATCTGGATGTCGCTGGGCAGCACGACCAATCGCCCATCCGGCGCCGTGGACGTCAACCAGGGGGCATTCGCGTTCTACGGCCTTCGCAGGCTGGCCCCGATCGCCGACCTGACGTTTGGCGCGCGCATCAACTACCTCCAGGGCACCCTGCGGTTCGACGCGCCGCTGCAGTTCTCGACCGACCAGAGCCACACCTGGGTCGATCCCCTGGTCGGCCTCATCCTCCACGCGCCGATCTCGCAGCGCCTGGGCCTCAAGCTCTACACGGAGATTGGCGGGTTCGGTGCCGGCTCGAAGTTCGAGTGGCAGATCTTCCCGGCGGCGTCGATCACCCTCGCGAAGTGGGCGGCGCTCGACATCGGCTACCGCTGGCTCGACATGAACTACACCACGGGGGACGGCACCGACAAGTTTGGCTACGACGTGCTGACGCAGGGTCCCGTGCTCGGCGTCGCATTCAAGTTCTAGCGAGGCGAGCCTCAGACCGTTACGGGGCTCGTCCCGCTAGAACTAGAAACGCTGTTGGCTGGTCCCGCGAAGCGCGGGACGGTAGACGTCTTGAACGGAGGACGTCACATCGACAGAACTTGACCCATTCGGATCGACGTTGGCCGTTCGAGACGTCTAGGGAATGAGGCAACGATGAAAAGACACTCTCGACTGCAGAACGCTGCACTTCCAGGCCTGGCGGCCTTCGGCCTCGCGCTCGCGGCCGCCGGCCTGACTTCCTGCACCCCGGCCAAAGAGGCCCCTCCGGCGACGGCTGCCCCTGCCGCGGCACAGAATGCCCCTCAGGCGGCGGCTGCTCGAAAGCCCGTCGAAGCGAAGAAGCCCGACTATTCGCCATACCCGGACCAGAAGTTTCCCAACCGCGTCTATTGGGGCGTTGCCCACGTCCACACCGGTTACTCCTTCGACTCGGGCATGTTCGGCGTCACGCTGACTCCTGAAGATCTCTTCAAGGTCGCCAGGGGCGGCGAAGTGGTCATGGACAACGGCCAGCGCTTCAAGCAGGACCGGCCGCTGGACTGGGTCGCCGTCACCGACCATGCGGAGTACATGGGCATCTCCGATCAGATCCGCGCCGGCAGCCCGGATCTCCTCGCCACTCCCCAGGGCAAGCGCTGGTACGAGATGTCCAAGACGAGCCCACAGGAGGGCGTCAAGGCCGCCATCGAGGCCGTCGTGTCCATGCAGACCGGCAAGCCGGTCTTCGACGCGTCGAAGCTCACGGGTGCGGCCTGGGCGCACGCCGTCGCGGCCGCCGAGAAGTACAACGAGCCGGGCGTCTTCACTGCGCTGCACGGCTTCGAGTGGACCTCGGCGCCTGGCGGCAACAACCTCCATCGCACCGTCGTCTTCCGCGACAACGCCGACCGCGCCAGCCAGGTCGTTCCCTTCTCCACGTTCGACAGCCAGGACCCGGCCGATTTGTGGAAGTACATGGACGCGTACGCGACGAAGACGGGCGGCAAGGCGCTGGCCATCCCGCACAACGGCAACTTGAGCAACGGCCTGATGTACTCGGCGGAGACCTTCGACGGAAAGCCGATGGACCTGGCCTATGCCGAGACCCGCGCCAGCCACGAACCGCTGCTCGAGGCGACGCAGATCAAGGGCGATGGCGAAACCCAGCCCTACCTGTCGCCGAACGACGAATTCGCCAATTTCGAACGGTGGGACGTCAATTTCTCCAAGATGGAGCCGGCCGCTAACAACGCGCTCCACGGCAATTACGTTCGTTCGGCGTTCAAGCTCGGCCTGGAACTGGACGCCAAGCTCGGAGCCAACCCCTACAAGGCCGGGCTCATTGGCGGAAGCGATGCCCACGTGGGCGTGGTCACCACGCGGGAGGACAACTTCTTCGGCGAGTTTGCCAACGGGCTGCCGTCACCGGACCGCTGGAAGACCCCGCTCGCAGTGGGCAAGGACGGCAAGCCGGTGGTGTCGGTCTGGAATGAACAGGCGGCGGGCCTGGGCGGCGTGTGGGCGCGCGAGAACACCCGCGAGGCGATCTGGGACGCGCTGAAGCGCAAGGAAGTCTACGCGACCACCGGCGACCGTTCGACCGTCCGCGTGTTCGCGGGCTGGGACTTCGCTCCAGCGGATCTCGACCGGTCCGACTTCGCCGAGAACGGCTACGCGCACGGCGTGCCCATGGGCGGCGATCTGAGCAAGGTGCCCGCCGGCAAGCGACCCGTCTTCCTGATCCACGCGATGCGCGACCCGGACGGCCCCAACCTCGATCGCATCCAGGTCGTCAAGGGCTGGCTCGGCAAGGACGGCAAGTCGCAGGAGCGGGTCTTCGACGTCGCCGTCTCGGGCGGGCGCACGATCGGCCCGGATGGCCGCTGCAAGACGCTGGTCGGCAGCACCGTGGACGTGGCGAACGCGAGCTACACCAACACCATCGGTGCCGCGACGCTGTCGGCGTACTGGAAGGACCCGGCGTTCGACGCGTCGGAGCGCGCGTTCTATTACGTCCGCGTGATCCAGATCCCGTCGCCGCGCTGGACGGCCTACGACCAGAAGCGGTACGGCATCAAGATGCCCGACTACGTGCCGATGACGGTCACCGACCGCGCCTACACCTCGCCCATTTGGTACACGCCGGCCGCGCGGTAGAGAAGATTCGACATGGCACAACTGAGCCAAGACCTGCGCGCTTCTGCGCTCGCGATGCGAGTGGTGGGCTGGGGAGGGATGCTCGTCGGGCCAATCCTGACGTTCGCGTACGCTCCCGGCTTCTTCTGGGGGGAACTGCCGGCGGGCTTTCCCCTGTTGGGGCCGCCGCATCCCCCGTCGCACTTCGACGGGGCCCACCCCTACCTGCTCATGATCTTCGCGCTCTACCTCGCGTGGTTGATCCTGCTGATCCGCGGTGCGAAGGATCCCAAGGCCGCCGCCTCGCTGTTCGACTGGGGGATTCTTGCCAACGTGTTGCACTCGAGCCTGATGGTCTACCAGGCCTTCACCGCCCCGAACGAGCACGCGCACATGTGGGCCGACATCCCGCTGCTCTACGGCCTCGCCGCCATCATGTGGTACTGGCATCCGAACCGCCGCAGCGCCGTGAAGGCCCGGGTATGAGCGGTTCCGACGATTTCGACGCGACCGTCATCGGCACGGGCTACGGCGGAGCCAGCGCCGCCGAGTACCCTGGCAGGTGCGGGCCTGAAGGTGGCCATGCTCGAGCGAGGGACGTGGTGGGGCACGTTCGAGGGGCACCGCGCCCTTCCCGAAACGATTCCCCAGATCATGAAGGCCCTCCTCAGCGTGAGCCTGTCCGGCTTCGGACGCAGCGCCCGCATCCCGTTGTCGCCGAGCGGCCTGATCGAAGCGTCGCTTCACCAGGGCACGATCGTCGTGAATTCCTCGGCCGTCGGCGGCAACTCGGTGGTCAGCGGCGCCTACCTGCAGCGTCCCGCGCCGCAGTTCTACGGCGCGCTGCCGCCCGAAGTGACGGAGGCGGAACTTGTGCCCCACTTCGAGCGAATCGAGCGAGGGCTCCAAGTCACTCTCGGGCCGCAGGACGAACGCAAGCTCGGCGTGTTCAAGAGCGTCTGCGACAAGGAAGGGTGGTCGCTGGGGCCGACGCCTCAAGGAATCCGCTGGACCAGCGACGACGAGAAGGTCCGGCCGCCGTGCACGCTGTGCAACCGCTGCATGTTCAGCTGCAACGTCGGCGCGAAACTGGGCATGGACCGGACGCTGATCCCCGCGGCGATGAAGGTCGGGGCGGTCGTGCGCGACTTGTGCACGGTGGAGACGATAGCGCCGGTGCCTGGTGGTGGCTACGAGGTCCGGTTCCATGACGGGCGCCAGCGACGCACCGACACCCTGCGGGCGCGGCGGGTGGTGGTGGCAGCCGGCACGCTGAACACCTTGAAGATCCTGCTGCGATCGACCGCCGAGGGCGCGCTCGCGCCGATCCCCAGGCTCGGCCGGCGCTTCTCCATGGCCGGCGACTGGGTGGCGCTCTATCGCGTTCCCAATGCCGTCCTGCCGAAGCCCGTCTCGGGGCACATCATGGACATGCAGATACGGGTGCCACGGTCCGGGAACGAGATGGACCATCAGGTCCTCGGCGCGACCGGTCCGCTCATCGAGGGAAGCTGGCTGCTGAGGACCATCCAGGGCCGGCACTTGCTTCCCCTCTTTGGGTTCGGGCCGGACGACATGGACGGCCAGGTCAGTTGGAAAGGCCGTGGCGTGGTCGTTCGCCACAAGCCTCAGGCCGTCGTCGGACGCATTCAGGCCACCCTCGACCGGCTCGCACAGGGCGAAGGCCGGACCAAGCCGGTTCGCGCGCCCGATTCGCGGCGCCGGCGCCGCCCGTGGATCAGCTTCCATCCTCTCGGCGGCTGCTGCATGGCGTCGGACGCCGGCAGCGGCGTGGTCGATTTCAGAGGAGAGGTGTTCGGCCATCCCGGTCTCTACGTGGCCGACGCCTCGGTGTTCCCGGTCATGACGATTGCGGGGCCGCAACTCACCGTGTCCGCCCTGGCGTCGTGGATCGCCGAGCGGATCGTCAAGGACGCGGCCTGACAACGACCACATCACATGAAGCGCATCCTTCGAGAGCCGTTGTTGCACTTCCTCCTGCTGGGGGCCGGGCTGTTCATCGTCTTCAGCGTGATGCCCGTTTCCCCCGGGAGTCGCGAGACCGGGAAGATCGTGGTCACGCAGGGCCAGCTCGCGTCGATGCGGGAGAGTTTCTCCAGCACCCGGCAACGGCCTCCGACCCGCGAGGAATGGGAGGGGCTGATCCGGGCGCGCGTTCGGGAGGAAGTGTATTACCGCGAGGCGCTGGCGCTGGGCCTCGACAAGGACGACAGCATCATCCGCCGCCGCCTGCAGCAGAAGATGGAATTCGTGTCCGACGACATCGCCGCGCAGGCGGTGCCGACCGACGCCGAGCTGAACGCCTACCTGCAGGCACACCCAGACCAATTCCGTACGGAGCCGCGCGTCAGCTTCCGCCAGCTGTATCTCAACCCCGAAAAGCACGGCGCGAGCCTCGCCCGTCACACCGCGCAATTGCTGGACCAGTTGAACCAGGCGGGCGGCAAGGCCGACATCGCGGCCGTGAGCGATTCACTGATGGTCGACCACGAGTTCAAGGCGCTTCCGGCCGGCGAACTCGTCAAGCTGTTCGGCGACCAGTTCGCGACGGCCGTAGAAGCCCTGCCGCCTGGCCGATGGCAGGGACCGGTCGAATCCGCCTACGGCGTGCACCTGGTACTGGTAAGCGAGCGCATCGCCGGACGAATGCCGGCGCTGACGGACGTACGCGACGCCGTGCGCCGCGAGTGGCAGGAGGCCCATCGGTTCGCAGCGAACGAGAAGTTCTACCAGAGCCTGCTCGAGCGCTACACCGTGACGATCGAATCTCCGGAGCCGGTCGAAGCCCGAAACGACCCGCGCAGCAGGTGACATGAAACGCACGCTCCTCGTCCTGTCGCTGCTCGCCGTCCTCTCCCCGGGCGTCTCCGCGCACGAGATCCGTCCCGCCTATCTCGAATTGCGTCAGACCGGGCCCGACACGTACGACCTGCTGTGGAAGGTGCCCGGCCAGGGAGAGAACCTGCGCTTCGGCCTCTACGTGGAGCTGCCCGCGAGTTGCGCCGGCGCCACCGAGCCGCGCGGCTCGATGGTCAACAACGCCTACAGCGAGCGGTGGACGGTGAAGTGCGCGGGCGGCCTGACGGGCGGCACGATTCACATCGCCGGCCTGAGCGCCACGGTGGTGGACGTGCTGGTGCGCCTGCAGCGGCTCGACGGCCGCACGCAAGTCATCCGGCTGACGCCCTCCTCGCCCTCGTTCGTCGTCGAAGCGGCGCCCAGCCGATGGGACCTGGCCGCCACGTACCTGCGGCTCGGCACGGACCACATCCTCACGGGCATCGACCACCTGCTGTTCGTGCTCGGGCTGTTGTTGATCGTCGGCAACCGCTGGACGCTGTTCAAGACCATCACCGCCTTCACCGTCGCGCACAGCATCACGCTGGCGGTCGCCACGCTCGGGTACGCCAGCGCGCCGCTGCCGCCGCTGAACGCCGCCATCGCGCTGAGCATCCTGTTTCTCGGGCCGGAGATCGTCCGCGTGTGGCGAGGCCAGACGAGCCTGACGATCCGGTATCCGTGGGTGGTGGCGTTCGTGTTCGGCCTGCTGCACGGGTTTGGCTTCGCCAGCGGGCTGAAGGCCACCGGCCTGCCGCAGGCGGACATCGCGTGGGCGCTCCTCCTGTTCAACGTCGGGGTCGAGGTCGGGCAGGTGTTCTTCGTGTTCCTCATCCTGGCGCTGGCGCGGTCGTTTCGCGCGCTCGAAATCCGCTGGCCGACTTGGGTCGAGGCGCTGCCCGGGTATGCCGTGGGAACACTGGGCGCGTTCTGGTTCATCCAGCGCACGGTCATGATGCTCGGGGGGAGTCGATGAACAGCGGGTGGAAGATGAAGCCGTCGCGCGAATGGGTGGTGCTGGCGCTCCTCTTCGCGCTCGGCGCGCGGCTCGAGGCGCACGTGCAGACCGGACAGGCCGCCGGATTCTTCACCGGCCTCAAGCATCCGATTTCCGGCCCCGACCACGTGCTGGCGATGATCGCCGTCGGCCTGTGGGGCGCCCAGCTCGGCGCGCCGGCCGTCTGGATGCTGCCGGTGGCGTTCCCGATGATGATGGCGTTCGGCGGCTTCATGGGTCTGATTGGGCTTCCGCTGCCGGGCGTGGAAATCGGCATCGCGCTGTCGGCGATCCTGCTCGGCGCGGCCGTGGCGAAGGAGAGCCGCCCGAGCCTGGCCGTCGCCGTCCTGCTCGTCGCCTTCTTCGCCATCTTCCACGGCCACGCGCACGGCACCGAGCTGCCCATGGGACAGAGCGGGCTCACCTACAGCATCGGGTTCGTCATGGCGACCGGGTGCCTGCACGGCGTCGGCATCGCGCTCGGCCTGATCCACAGGTGGCCGGCGGGGAAGACGGCGCTGCGGGCGGCCGGCGCAATCGTGGCGGCTGCGGGCGTCATGTTCTTCTGGAGGGCGGTGTCGTGATGCGTGTCGCCGTCGCCAGCCGTCGGCTTGCGATTGTCGGCGGAGCTGCCTTCGCCGCCGCTCTGCTGTGGCCATCGCCCGCCGAAGCCCACCTCGTCACCACCGGACTCGGGCCAGTCTATGACGGCATCTCCCACGTCCTGATGAGCCCCGACGACCTGGTGCCGATCCTCGCGATGGCGCTGCTGGCCGGACTCAACGGCCGCGTGGCCGGCCGCCGCACGCTGTTCGCGCTGACGGCCGCATGGTTCGTCGGCGGCGTCGCGGGGTTCTCCTCGGGGCACTCGTTGGTGCCGGGCGCGGCAGCCGCGCTGTCGTTCATGGTGCTGGGCGGCCTGACCGCGGCGGACTGGCGATTGTCGCCAGGCCTGGTCGCGGCGCTGGCCGTGGTGGTGGGTGTCGTTCACGGGTGGCTGAACGGCGCGGGCATCGCGGAGAGCCAGCGCGAGTGGCTTGGCCTCGTGGGCATCGCGAGCACCGTGTTCCTGCTTGTCGCGTTGTCGTCGGCGTTCGTCGTGTCGCTGCGCGCCGCGTGGACCCGCATCGCGGTACGCGTGGCGGGCAGCTGGGTGGCCGCGATCGGCTTGCTGATGCTGGGCTGGAATCTGCGCGCCGGACACTGAACGAGCGCTGCACGGTCCGACAGCGGAGTCCGCCGGCAGGCGCCGTATGATGGAGTCTCAGCGCTCGTCGGCCAGCCGATTCGCCGGCAGGCACCGCATGAACGACGAGTTCCCGCGCAAGGAGATGGACCAATGAGAAGGCATCGAGCCGTTTCGGAGATGACGCTGGCCGCCGCCATCGCGCTGATGGCGTTCGCCGCGCCCGCCGCCGCACAGCAGGCGAAGAAGCCGAACATCCTCATCATCTGGGGAGACGACATCGGCCAGTTCAACATCAGCGCTTACAACATGGGCATGATGGGCTACAGGACGCCCAACATAGACCGCATCGCGAAGGAAGGCGCCGTGTTCACCGACTGGTACGGCCAGCAGAGCTGCACTGCCGGCCGGGCGGCGTTCGTCACGGGGCAGTCGCCCATGCGCACTGGCCTTACCAAGGTCGGCTTGCCGGGCGCAGCCGAGGGCATGAAGGTAGAGGACCCGACCATCGCCGGATTGCTGAAGAACTACGGCTACATGACCGGGCAGTTCGGCAAGAACCACCTCGGCGACCGCGACGACATGCTGCCCACGAACCACGGCTTCGACGAGTTCTTCGGCAACCTCTACCACTTGAACGCGGAAGAGGAACCGGAGAATCCCGACTACCCGAAGATCCCCGGCTTCAAGGAGAAGTTCGGCCCCCGCGGCGTCATCCACAGCTACGCCGGCGGCCGCATCGAGGACACCGGCCCGCTGACCCGCAAGCGCATGGAAACGGTGGACGAGGAAGTCACGGCTGCCGCTCTCGACTTCATGAACCGCGCCAAGAAAGCGGACAAGCCGTTCTTCCTGTGGTGGAACTCCACCCGCATGCACGTCTTCACGCACCTGAAGAAGGAGTCGCAGGGAAAGACCGGCCTGGGAATCTACGCCGACGGCATGGTCGAGCACGACGCAATGGTGGGTCAGCTCCTCGACGAGTTGAAGAAACTCGGCATCGAGGACAACACCATCGTCATGTACTCCACCGACAACGGCTCAGAGTCCTTCTCCTGGCCCGATGGTGGAACCACGATGTTCCGGGGAGAGAAGGCCACCAATTGGGAAGGCGGCTGGCGGGTTCCGACGGTCATCCGCTGGCCCGGGGTCATCAAGCCCGGCACGATCGTCAACGACATCGGCTCGCACGAAGACATGCTGCCCACGCTGCTGGCGGCCGCAGGTGACCCCGACATCAAGGAAAAGCTGGTGAAGGGCGGCGTTCAGGCGATCGGCCGCAGCTACAAAGTCCACCTCGACGGCTACAACCTCCTGCCCGCGCTCGAGGGCCAAGCCGAGTGGCCGCGCAAAGAGTTCCTCTACTGGACCGACGACGGCAGCGTTGCCGCGCTGCGCTACAACAACTGGAAGATCACCTTCCTGAGGCAGGACGCTCATGGACTCCACGTCTGGCTGGAGCCCTTCACGGCCCTACGAGCCCCCATTTTGACCAACCTGCGCATGGACCCGTTCGAGCTCGCGCCGGACATCGGCATGGACTACGACCGCTGGTTCATGGAGCACATGTTCCTGATCGCTCCCGCCGGCGCTTACGTTGGGCAGTGGCTGCAGAGCTTCAAGGAGTTCCCACCCCGCCAGAAGCCCGGCAGCTTCAACCTCGATCGCGTGATGGAAGCGATCACCAAGGGCGCGTCGGACAAGTGACGCAAACGAGGTTGATTCGACGCGCTGCACCCGTGCGCACGGGCGCAGCCTCCTTGCGCCGCCGATGACGAAGGCACGGCGCGCAGACTAGCACCGAGTTGAGCAGGGCGATCGACGCAGCTGAGAGTCATGTGATGAACGCGACACTGACGCCGGTCGCCGTCCTGCTGGCTCTCACCCTGGGCACCGTCGCCTGCGCGCCGGCACCGCCCTCGCCCTACGGAGGCGCCAACGCCGACACGCCCTACGCCATCACCACCGTGGACCTCAAGGCCGCGGGGCCGATGGTGGTCGAACTGCCGCCGGGCCCGTTCATCGGCTTCGTGAACGATCACAACATGCGCTGGGGCGCTCCGTAGTACCCCTATGCTGGAACAGAAGGTGCCATGTGACCGCTGAACAACTCAGACTCGAAGAAGCGCGGGCCCAGAAGATCGCCTGGAAGAAGTGGGGTCCCTACCTCAGTGAACGGCAGTGGGGAACCGTACGCGAAGACTACAGCGAGAATGGGGACGCGTGGGACTACTTCACCCATGACCAGGCCCGCTCGCGCGCCTACCGCTGGGGCGAAGACGGGCTGGCCGGCATTTCGGACGACAAACAGCACCTCTGCTTCGCGCTGGCCCTGTGGAACGGGAAGGACCCCATCCTCAAGGAGCGGCTCTTTGGCCTCACCAACAGCCAGGGCAACCACGGCGAGGACGTGAAGGAGTACTACTTCTACCTCGACAGCACGCCGACCCACTCGTACATGAAGTACCTCTACAAGTACCCGCAGGCGGCCTATCCCTACGCCGACCTGGTAGAGACGAACCGCCGGCGCACCCGCGACGAGATGGAATACGAGCTGCTCGACACGGGCGTCTTCGATGGCGACCGGTATTTCGACGTCTTCGTGGAGTACGCGAAAGGAGACGCCGAAGACATCCTCGTGCAGATCACGGCCGCCAACCGGGGACCGGGCGCCGCCGAGCTACACCTGCTGCCCACGCTGTGGTTCCGCAACGACTGGGCGTCGTGGATTTCCGACGCAGACAGAGCGGCTGAGAAACCCATCCTCCGACAGATCGAGTCAGCGGCGGGCGCGAGCACGCTCGTGGCAGGCCACGCGGTTCTTGGCGGGTACTCCCTGTACTGCGACGGCGATGTGCCACTGCTGTTCACCGAGAACGAGACGAACAACGCCCGGCTATTCCCCGACTACCCGAACGCCGGCCCGTACGTCAAAGACGGCATCAACGACTACGTGGTGCATGGCCGACAGGAGGCCGTGAACCCAGGCCGGCAGGGCACGAAGGTGGCGGCGCACTATCGTCTGGTGGTGGGCCCGGGCCAGTCGGCGACGGTACGACTGCGCCTCGTTCACGAGGCCGCCGGCGGTGAAAGCCGGAGGACGGCAGGCCGCGCGCAGCCGTTCGGAACGGAGTTCGACGAGATCCTCGCCGCCCGGCAGCGGGAAGCGGACGAGTTCTACCGCTCCGTGACCCCGCCCTCGGTCTCCGCGGACGCGGCCAGCGTGATGCGCCAGGCCATCGCCGGCATGCTGTGGAGCAAGCAGTTCTATTACTTCGACGGGGACAAGTGGCTCGACGAGCACCGCGCCAACCCCCTTCGGCCCGGGAGCCGCGAGTTTCGAAACCGGGACTGGTTCCACATGCTGAACGCGGACATCGTGTCGATGCCCGACAAGTGGGAGTACCCCTGGTACGCGGCCTGGGACCTGGCCTTCCACACGCTTCCGATTTCGATCGTGGATCCCGACTTCGCCAAGAGCCAGATCGAGCTGATGCTCCGCGGGGCCTACCTGCACCCGAGCGGTCAGATGCCCGCCTACGAGTGGAACTTCAGCGACGTGAACCCGCCGGTCCATGCGTTCGCGACGCTCTTCTTGCACCGCACCGAGCAGGCGCTGCGCGGCGAGACGGACACGGCCTTCCTCAGGTCGGCGTTCAACAAGCTCCTGCTGAACTTCACCTGGTGGGTGAACCGCAAGGACCGCTTCGGCAAGAACGTCTTCGAAGGGGGCTTCCTCGGCCTCGACAACATCGGCGTCTTCGACCGCAGCGCCCCGCTTCCCACCGGCGGCCACCTGGAGCAGGCGGACGGCACCGCGTGGATGGCTCTCTTCAGTCAGAACATGACCGAACTCGCGGTGGAACTCGCCGTCCACGACCCCGCTTACGAGGACATGGTCTTGAAGTTCGCGGAGCACTTCTTCTACATCGCCGCGGCCATGAACCGGCCCGGGCTGGACGGCATGTGGGACGAAGAGGACGGCTTCTACTACGACCTGCTGCGGCTCCCCGACGGCAGCGCCCAGAGGCTCAAGGTGCGCTCGATGGTGGGGCTCCTGCCGCTGTGCGCCACCACCGTCATCGAGGCGTGGCAGCGGGAGCGCGTCCCGCGGGCGATGGCGCAGATGTGGGGACGCTTGCGCCGGATGCCCGACCTCCTGAACACGATTCACCCCACGGGCCCGGGACACCTTGGGGTGGCGGAGCGCGGGATCACGGCCCTGGTCAATCCGGAGCGGCTGCGCCGGATCCTCGCGAAGATGCTCGACGAGAACGAGTTCCTGAGCCCCTACGGCATCCGCTCGCTGTCCAGGTTCCACGAGCAGCACCCGTACGTCTTCCAGGTGCAGGGACAGGACTACCGGGTGGATTACCTCCCGGCGGAGTCGAACACGGGGATGTTCGGCGGTAACTCCAACTGGCGAGGGCCGATCTGGATGCCCGTGAACGCGATGATCATCCGGGCGCTGCAGAACTTCTACCTGTACTACGGCGACAACTTCAGGATCGAGTGCCCGACCGGCTCGGGCACGATGATGAACCTCTTCGAGGTGAGCAAGGAGATCGCCAACCGGCTCAGCCGGATCTTCACCCGAGATGACCACGGCCGCCGGCCCGTCTACGGCGGCACCGAGAAGTTCCAAACCGATCCCCATTGGCGCGACCACATTCTTTTCCACGAGTACTTCCACGGCGACAACGGGGCCGGGCTGGGCGCCAGCCATCAGACCGGCTGGACCGGCCTCGTGGCCAAGACCATCCAGATCTACGGACTCTTGGATGCCAAGCGGGTGCTGGAGGTGGGCAAGCAGGCCGGGTTCGACGGCGGCGTCCACGGCACCGCGGAGAGAGGCTGAGAGGCATGAGCCGCCCGGCCGGCAGGCTGTCCCACAGGTCCGTCGCCGTTGTCCTGTGGCTGTGCCTCACGGCGTCCGCGGCCGCGCAGGATCTCGACCCCAGGGCCTACGCCAGGGTCCCGGTCGGCCTCACCTTCGCCATCGCGGGGTTCGGCTTCTCGAGCGGTGGGGTGCTGACCGACCCGACCCTGCCCGTGGAAAACGTCCACGCGGACGTCTACACGCCGTCGATTGGCGTCGCCGAGAGCTTCAGCCTGTTCGGCAAGACGGCCCAGGCTCTGGCCGCCCTCCCCTACTCCTGGGCCACCGTCACCGGTGACGTCGCCGACCAGGCGCAGCGCGTTGACCGTTCGGGGCTCTCGGACATGCGGCTTCGGTTGTCGGTGCTGCTCGCCGGCGCGCCGGCGATGACGCCGCAGCAGTTTGCCAAGTCCCCGCGCAAGCCGATTCTCGGCGCGAGCCTGATGGTTTCCGCGCCGACCGGCCAGTACGATCCCCAGCACCTGATCAACCTCGGCACCAACCGGTGGGGGTTCAAGCCCGAGGTGGCGCTTTCCTATCCGATGGGGCGGAGGTGGCTCGTCGACGTGTACGCCGCGGTGTGGATGTTCACATCCAACGGATCGTTCTACCCCGGCACGGCGGCGCGAACGCAGGCGCCTATCACCGCCTTGCAGGCGCACGTCAGCTATTCGCTGTCGCTGAAGGCGTGGGCGGCCTTCGACGCGACCTGGTACGCGGGGGGCCAGGCGTCGGTGAACGGTCTGCCGAAAGGGACGCCCGAGTCGAATTCGCGCGTGGGCGCAACGCTGGTGTTTCCCGTCGGGAACCGGCACTCGATCAAGGTCGCGTGCAGCACTGGCGCGATCGTCCGGTTCGGGACCAACTTCACGACCCTGTCGGTTGGATGGCAGACGGGGTGGCTGAACCGGCGGCCGGCGCGAAAGTGACGGGCAAAGAGCAGTGCCGGAGGAACGGAGCACGTCCGTGGAGTAACCAATGGGCGCGATCGCGGGCACCGAGAGCGAGGGCGAGGAGGACCGATGAGCAACCCAGGGGCACCCGACAGGTCGCCGGAGACCCGCCGGAACACGCCACGGGCCGCAGCGGTGGCCGGCATCCTGTTCTCGTTGCTGCTCATGACGAGCCTCGTGCTGATCCGTATCGCGGTGCCTGCCAACCCGCTGGAGGCCGGAACCTGGCTGTCGGGCGGGGCACGCTCCGTCGGTCTCGCCCTGAACCTGGTGCCGTTCGCGGGCATCGCCTTTCTGTGGTTCATCGGCGTCTTGCGGGACCGTCTGGGGCAGCGCGAGGACAAGTTCTTCGCGACGGTCTTCTTGGGCAGCGGCCTCCTCTTCCTGGCGCTGCTGTTTGCCGCAGCGGCGGTCGTGGGGGGACTCCTGCGGATGTACGGATCGAACCCGGGCCCGCCCGTCGATTCCGGTCTACACACGTTCGGCCGCGCGGTGACCTACGAGATGATCAACGTCTACAGCCTGAAGATGGCCGGCGTGTTCATGATCTCGACCTGCACGCTATCGCTCCGCACCGGGATCATCCCGCGATGGATGGCGTACCTCGGCCTCGTCCTGGCGCTCTTTCTTCTCCTCAGCGTCGGCACGTTCTCCTGGGCGCCCCTGGTCTTTCCGCTGTGGGTGCTCCTGATCAGCGTGCACATTCTCTTGGCGAACCTTCGGCGCGGCGCTGGGGTCGAATCCCCATCCACATGACGCCGTCTCGCACTCTCGGCGTGGCTGCATTGGAACAAGCACGGCACCATAGGAAAAGAGGTTACCAACATGTCCAAACTGAAGGACCTGAAATTCAAACTCGCGTTTTCCGGCGCGTTCAACCTGGTGAAGTACGCGCCGGAGAAATTCGCAGGTATGGCATTCAACAGGACTGATGACGTCGAGGCCGACCTCGTGGGGATCGCCGAAGTTCACGCGAAGCTCGAGCAGCATTCGGTTACGTACGACTTGCCCGAGGCGATGTTCGGCACCGACAAGGGGATGAACCCCATGGAGGCGTACCTCGCCGGTGGCCTGTCCTGTTTTCTGGGGACGCACTTCCTGTACGGGTATCCCATGGGGGTGAAGATCGACGAGGCCTGGGTGGATGCCGAGGGGGATTGGGATCTCCGTGGAGTCTTCGGCGCAGATGGCCCCTCTCGGTTCAGTGAAATCCGGCTCACCACGCACATCGCGGGATCGGAGCACGCTGATGACTACCAGGAACTCTTCGAACTGGCACAGAGCCGCTCCCCGGGGTACCACCTCATCCTCGATCCTCTCAATGTCGTCACCAGCCTCGACGTCACGGAAGTCAACTTGCGCGAAGAGGCGGAAGGCCTGAAGGAGTTCATGACAGCGTCCGCGAAGCGGTTCCTGGAAGACCCGCAAAGTGCAAAGAGGACGGAGAAGCTCCACTCCGAGTGGATCGTCGTTGGGACTGGAATCAACGTCACGCTTGGAAAGCACTCTCTCAGAATCGATGAACAGAAGCCCCTTGGAACCGCGCAGGGTCCCAACCCCACGCGGGTGCAGTTCGCCGCGCTTGCGTCCTGCATGGCGCAGACCTTCCGCTACACGGCTGCCCGGCGCGGAGTCGGGTTCGACCGGCTTTCAGTGCATCTCGAGGCCGACCTGGACTTCCGCGGCACCCTCGGTGTCCCGGGGATTCCAGTTCCCTATTCGGAAATACGCATCCACCTTCACATCACGGGTTCGGAGAGTCCAGACCGCTACCGTGCGCTCCTGGAAGAGGTCAAGAAGTGCTCGCCGGTCTACAACACGGCGATCCACGGCGTGAGCGCCGTCGCCCGGCTCGAAATCGGGAAGGCCTAGCGTCCGCAGGCTGATGTTGGTTCTTCGTTTCTGCAACAGAACCGCCCACAGGCGGAAGGAGCGTTAGCCGATGCCGTCCCACGGCCCCACGTTCGGACCCTTTCGCAAGCGCACGTTCACGATGCCGCTGCTGGCGCGCTCGGTCGGGGCCGTTCTCCTGCGCCTGCCGGTGCTCGCCGTGGCGACGGTGCGGCCGGCGGTCCCGCGGGCGCTGCGCGAGAAAGTCATGCTCGGCGTCAACTCGGTGAACGGCTGCCGCTACTGCAATTGGGCCCACACCGGGTTGGCGCTCGCCCATGGCGTCAATCTCGATGAACTGGCGGACCTGCTCGACACAGGGACCTTCGGGGCGGTGGACGCGCGTGACGCCACGGCCATTCTGTTCGCGCAGTGTTTCGCCGACGCTGTTCGCAAACCGACCCCGGAAGCGCGTGCCGCCCTTGCGGAACGGTTCACGCCGTACGAGCGTCGCGAGCTCATGGCCTACATCCACGCCATCTACCTCGGCAGCCTCTGCGGCAACTGCGCCGACGCGTGGCTCAACCGCTTCTCCGGCCGGAAGGTCGATACCGGCCATCCGGTCCCCGAAGCGATCGCCGCCCTCCTGGCTGCTCCGGCGCTCTACGTCGGCTGGCTTCGGAGCCGCACTTCCAGGCGGCATGCAATGGAGAACTTGTGAGGCTACCTGATCTTCCCTTGAAGGAGAGCCCCTGGGGCACCACCAACAAGAAGCGCCTCGTGATGGCGTTGGCCGTTGCTGCGATCTCGGATGCCCTCTCGTTTGGGCTGACCGTTGTGCCGCCGGCGCAATTGGGCGTTGATCTGGTCACCGCCCTGCTTCTGTACCTCCTGCTCGGCCGGAAATGGGCGATCCTCCCCGGGTTGGTTGCCGAAGCCATTCCGGGTCTGGGCATATTTCCGTTCTGGCTTCTGGTGGTCGGCTCAATTGGAGCCTGGGGAGCCATTCGTCGGCCCCAGAAAGGAACCGCCACGGCGCAGTGACGCAGTCAGTGAAAGGAGCGGCAATCCGGCCGCCACCATGCAGTTCGGTGAAGGGAGCCTCCAATGCACGCACACGCGAAGCCCGTGTTTCCCACCCGCACGCCCAAACGCCAGCCGGTAGCGGCCTCGGCAGCGCAGCACCACGCGTCTGCTGAACCAGCCTCCGTCCCGGTTCAGTCTCGACCGCAAGCGGAGCACTACGCGGCCGGCAAGGCCTTGCGGACGACCTGCCCGCGCGAGGCTCATGCGGTCTGGAAGGCACCGAAAGACAGGCCGGATGCGGTCGAACTGGTGCTCTCGGCCGAGAAGGGCCGCGTGCCTGAACTCCTCCCGCTGCGTCACGGGCGGATGGTCCACTCCGCGTTCACCTTCTACCGCGGCGCGGCGCTCACGATGGCGACCGACCTGGCGTCGACGCCAACGACCGGGATCCGGGTCCAGTGTTGCGGCGACGCGCACCTGTGCAACTTCGGAGGATTCGCCACCCCGGAGCGGAAGGTCATCTTCTCCATCAACGACCTCGACGAAACGCTGCCCGGGCCGTGGGAGTGGGACGTCAAGCGCCTCGCCGCCAGCTTCGTCGTGGGGTCCCGGGACAACGGTCTGAGCGAGATCGTGGCCAGCGACGTGGTGATGACGTGCGTGCGGAGCTATCGCGAGTCCATGGCCGAGTTCAGCGAGATGAAGACGCTGGAGTTGTGGTACCGGGCGCTGGGCTCGGACGAGCTGCTCGCGAGCCTGCCCGCGAAGCTCCGCAAGCGGGTGACGAAGCGCATCGAGAAGGAACAGGCGAAGAGCCGCGGCGAGGAGATGTTCCCGAAGCTGGTGGAGCAGAAGGGAGACATCGCCGTCATCAAGGACCACCTCCCCACCATCTTCCACCAGGAAGACCATCCGGCTGGAGAGATCCAACAGGCCACCCGGAACGCGCTCGCCGCCTACCGCGAGACGCTGCCCTCCGCCTACCATTCGCTGCTGGATCGCTACGAACTCCGCGACGCCGCCATCAAGGTGGTCGGGGTCGGCAGCGTCGGGACCCGGTGCTGGGTGCTCCTCTTCATGGCCGGAGACAGCGACCCCCTGTTCCTCCAAGTGAAGGAAGCGCGTGCCTCGGTCCTCGAGCGGTTCGTGGGCAAGAGCGTCTTCCCGAACCACGGCCAACGCGTCGTGGACGGCTACCGGCGGATGCAGCCCGCGAGCGACATCTTCCTCGGGTGGAGCCGGGGGCCGAAGGCCGACTTCTTCGTCCGCCAGCTGCGGGACATGAAACTCAGCGCGCTCGTGGAGACATTCGGACAGGCCGAGATGGACCTCTACGCCCGATGGTGCGGTCGGGCCCTCGCGCTCGCGCATGCCCGATCCGGGAACGCGGCCATGCTCAGCGGCTACATGGGCAAGAGCGACGCGTTCGGCCAGGCCATCGCGGCCTTCTCGAAGTCCTACGCCGACCAGAACGAGAAGGACCACGCCGCGCTCGTCCGCGCCGTCCGCAAGGGTTCGGTGAAGGCGGTGTTCGAAGAGGACAGGTAGGCGATCGTGCCGAAGCGGATGTGTTCGACCAGGCCGGTGGCCCGTTCGCTCTGGCCAAGGCCGACCAGTAGAACAGACACACGTGGCGCGACCGTCACGGATGGAGTCGTGCAATGACGAAGGTGATCATCGACACGGTCGTCGTCGGATTCGTGCTCATCGGGCTTGCGCGGCCCGCTGATGCTCAAGACATCAAGCAGCGGCTCGCGGCGGTCAAGCAGGCCGCCGCGGCGAGTCAGCAGGCGCTTCGGTCCTACTCGTGGATCGAGAAGACCGAGGTCAGCCTGAAGGGCGAGGTCAAGGCGACGAAGGTCGACTCGTGCCGGTACGGCCCGGACGGCACGGTTCAGAAGACGCCCGTCGTGGAACCGCCGCCACCGGCAAAGAAGGGTGGAGTGAGAGGAAAGGTCATCGCCAAGAAGACCGGAGAGATGAAGGAAGAACTCCAGGCGACGGCGGCCCTCATCCAGCAGTACGTCCCGCCTGCGCCGGAGAAGATCCAGGTCGTCATCGATGCCGGCACCGCGTCGATGGGCCAGGCGGGACCGGAACTCCTCGCCTTCACATTCCCTGGCTACGTGAAGCCGGGGGACGCGCTGACGATCACCCTCGACAAGGCGATCACGACCGTGCGCCAGATCGACGTCAAAACGTGGCTGGACAAGCCGGACGAACCCGCGACGTTTCGGGTCGTGATGCAGAAGCTGCCCGACGGGACGAGCTGTCCGGCCAGCGTCGTGCTGACCCTCGCAGCCCGCAAGCTGGAAGTGCGCGTGACGAAGTCGAACTACCAGAAGCTCGCGATGTAGACGCGGACGTGCGGGCGTCGCGCGCCTTCAGCGCTACGGTTCGCGCGTGATGGGATGATGGCCCCAGAGCCGGTCCCGGTGGGCGGCAGCCGCCGGACCGTCACCAGGGCCCTCTCGCGTTCCCGCCGAGTGGTGTACTCTCTCGGGTGACCGTCGAGACGAGACAACCCGGAGGGGCTCATGAGAATCGGACGTCGCGATCTCCTCAAAGGCGGCGCCAGCCTGGCCGCCGCATCCACCCTGCCCGTCGGTTCGACGTCACCGCCCGCCGTCAAGTCGTACCCGTACCTCGGGCGGACCGAGGACTACGTCGAGTTCGCCATCATCCCGAGGGGCCTGACCATCTCCCGGATTGAGTCGTGGGTGCAGGGCTCCTACGGCTTCGTGCGTATCACCACCAGCGACGGGCGCGAGGGCTGGGGGCAGCTCTCGGTCTACGAGCCCGACATCAGCGCCACCGTCCTGCATCGCCAGGTCGCACCGCACGTGCTCGGCAGCGACCCCGCGCTGATCGACGCGCTGGTGGACCGCGTCATCGACGCGAACATGAAGTTCCCGTGGTCGTACATCTGCCGCGCGCTGTGCGGCGTCGATACCGCCATCTGGGACCTCTACGGGAAGGTGAAAGGCCAGCCGGTGTGCGTCCTCCTCGGCGGCAAGACCGATCCGTTCCCGGTCTACGGGTCCAGCATGCGCCGCGACATCACGCCCGAAGAGGAGGGAGCCAGGCTCACCAGGCTGCGCGACGAGAAAGGGTACCGGGCGTTCAAGGTCCGCCTCGGCACGCCGACGGGCCACGACGGCGACGCCGCGCCCGGCCGCTCCGAGAAGATGATCCCGGCCGCGCGCAAGGCGGTCGGCGCCTCGGTTCGACTGATGGGCGATGCCAACAGTTGCTACACGCCCCGGAAGGCGATCGAGATTGGCCGCCGCATGGAGGACCAGGGCTACTTCTGGTACGAGGAGCCGTGCCCGTACTGGGAGCTCGAGTGGACCGCCGAGGTCGCCGCCGCGCTGAAAATCCAGATCTCGGGCGGCGAGCAGGACAACGACCTCGCACAATGGCGCCGCATGATGCGGATGAAGGCGGTGGACATCCTGCAGCCGGATCTCTGCTACGTGGGCGGCATGACGAGGGGCTGGCGGGTTGCCAAGATGGGGCAGCAGGCGGGCCTGCTGGTGGAGCCGCACTCGGCGAATCTCTCGCTGGCCACGATCTTCTCGCTGCACTACATGGCGGCCGCGCCGAACGCGGGCCCGTTTGCCGAGTTCAGCATCGAAGAGGACGTGAACGCCGGCGAGCGTCTCTACAGCCCGTCGCTGCGGGTCGTCGATGGCAAGGTGACGATCCCGGACGGACCGGGGTGGGGCGTCACCATCAGCCGCGCGTGGCTCGAGAAGGCCGTCTACCAGAAGAGCGAGAAGCCGGCGAAGTGAAAGGGGAGCCGCGGGCCGCGACGCTGGAACGGTCCATCTCGGCGGCAACACAGCGGGAGCGACTGCCATGTCATCAGACGTGACCCGGCGCAGGTTCCTGTCGGATGCGGCCGCAGCGGCGGCCACGTTCACCATCGTGCCGCGCCACGTGCTGGGCGGGCCCGGCTATCGTCGCGCCCAGCGAGAAGATCACGCTGGCCTGCGTCGGCTTCGGGACCCAGGCGATCCGGGAGATCGGCGGAATCCTCGCCAGCCCGGACGTCCAGGTCGTCGCCGTCTGCGACGTCGAGAAGGACGGCGCCGACTACCTGGAATGGGGCAAGAACCAGATCCGCGACGGCATCCGGCGGCTCCTCGAGGACCCCGACCTGGAGCGAGGGTCTCGACCACGTCCCGGGCGGGCGCGAGGTCGGCAAGGAGATCGTCGAGGCCTACTACGCGAAGCAGCGCGAGACAGGGACCATTCAAGGGCTGCTCCACCTACGTCGACTTCCGCGAGCTGCTCGAGAAAGAGAAGGACGTCACGGCGGTGAAGGTGATGACGCCCGATCACACCCACGCGGCCATCGCGATCGCGGCGCTGAAGAAGGGCATGAACGTGATCGTGCACAAGCCGCTGGCCAACCGCGTGCTCGAGGCCAGGGCGGTCATCGAGACGGCGCGGGCGAAGAAGGTCGCCACGCACTTCATGCCCGCGAGCGAGGGAACCGGCCAGAAGGCAGGCCATCGAGATGGTCGAAACGGCGCCATCGGCACGCTCCGCGAGATCCACAACTGGTCGATGCGGCCGATGTGGCCGCAGTTCGCCATGAGGCCGACCGACACGCCACCGGTGCCCGCCGGGTTCGACTGGACGCTGTGGCTCGGGCCGTCGCTGGACCGCCCGTATCATCCCGAACTACACCCACACGAATTTCCGCGGCTGGTACGAGTTCGGCGGCGGGTCGATCGCCGACATGGGGCACTACAGCCTCTGGCCGATCTTCCAGATGCTCGAGCCTCGACGCGCCGATCGAGCGTCGAGTCGACGCCGAGCCACGTCTGCGCGGTTGTCGAGGACGTCTGCCAGCGGATCAAGAACGACTACTCCTTCCCGGCCGCCTGCACGGTCCGCATGCGGTTCGCGGCCAAGGGCGACCGGGCCGGGCTGGACATCTTCTGGTACGACGGCGGGATCAAGCCGCCGGTGCCCGAAGAGCTGATGGCGGAGAACCAGGAACTGGCCGAGGAGGGGATGCTGTTCGTCGGCGACAAGGGGAAGATCCTGGGCGGCTTCCGCGCCGAGAACGCGCAGATCATCCCGGAAGCGAAGATGCGTGCCTACCGAACCGCGAACAACATCCCCGAGCCGGCGCCCCCGGAGCCCGGCGCCGGTGGCGGGCAGGCCGGCCGCGGCCCGTCTCCGCGCGACGCGGCCTGGATCGCCGCGTTCAAGGGCGGGCCGGCCACCTACGGCGACTTCACACTGGCCGGGCCGATCTGCGACGCCGTCAACCTGGCGGCCATCTCGTTGCGGCTCGGCGGGAAGCGGCTCCTGTGGGACGCCGCCGCAGCGAAGATCACCAACCTCCCCGACGCGAACAGGTACCTCACGCGGGAGTACCGGCCGGGCTGGGAGATCGGGAAGTGACGCCGACGCAGAGAAAGGATGAAGACCATGCGTGGTGTGACGAGGCGTGAATTCCTGGAGCGCACGGGCGTGGGCGCGGCTTCTGTCGCGTGCCGGGATCCTGGCTCCCGCCAGACCCGTCGAACGCCCCGCGAGTCGCCCCCGCTCGGACTGCCCATCGGCAGCCAGGTCTGGCCGCTGCGGTCGATGCTCAACGACCTTCCTGCGTTCGCGAAGACGATGGCCGGCATCGGCGTCACGCGGCTCGAACTGTGCTCGCCGATCGGCTACGGCGCCGAGTTCGCGTCGCTCGCGGACGGCAAGGAAGTGCAGAGGGATCCTGGCCGACCACGGGCTGAAGGCCGAGAGCGCGCACTTCACGCTGCGCGAGCTGCGGACCGCGCAGGAGAAGAGCATCGCCTGGGCGAAAGACGTCGGGATCACGCAGATGGTCACCGCCACGCTGGCCGACGGCAACGGGGGCAGCACGCCGACGCTCGACCAGGTGAAGCGCGCGGCCGAGGAATACAACGCGATCGCCGCCGTGGCCGCGAAGGCCGGCATGCAGCAGGGGCTGCACAACGAGGGCTTCGAGACGTCTCGATCGTCGACGGCCAGCGGACCTACGACCTGCTGCTCGACCTGCTCGACCCGAAGCTGGTGAAGTTCCAGTTCCAGATGTCCACGATCACCGCCGGGTTCGTCGGCGCCGACTACTTCGCGAAGTACCCGGGCCGGTTCAACTCGATGCACCTGCAGGACGTGGACATGAACGCGCCGGCACAGCCGCCCGAGACCGGGGGCCCGGCGAGGCGGCCGCAGGTCGCGGTCGGCAAGGGGTCGATCGACTGGGTGACGACCTTCAAGGCCGCGAAGGCGGCCGGGGTGGCCAGAACTACTTCGTCGAGCAGAACTGGGACCTGACCCGGGAGAGCGTGGATTACCTCAGGCGCCTGAGCGCCTGATGGCCCTCTTCAAGGGCGGCGCCAGCCTGGCCGCCGCATCCACCCAGCCCGTCGGCGCAAGGTCGGCGTCCGCCGAGGACTACGTTTCAGCATCGAAGACGACGTGAACGCCGGCGCGTGGATCGAGAAGGCCTTCTACCAGAAGAGCGAGAAGCCCGTGAACCTCGGTTGAGCTGTCGGTATAGAATCTCGAGCGTCGCCGGCTCTTCGCACGCGCGTCTGAAGACCCGCGTCACGCGGGGAGGAAGAGGACAAGAGATGCGCTCCACACCCACCACGACCCGCCGACAGTTCATCGCCGCGACCGCCGCCGCGACGGCCGGATTCACGATCGTTCCCCGCCACGTGCTGGGCGGTCCCGGCGTCGTCGCGCCGAGCGACAAGGTCAACGTCGCCGTCATCGGCGTCGGCGGCCAGGGCCGCACCAACGCGCGCGCGCTGATGCAGGAGGACGACTGCCAGATCATCGCGGTCGCCGACCCGGCAGCCGAATGGGACATGTCGAAGTGGTACTACGGCGGCAAGGCCGGCCGCCTGCCGGTGAAGGCGGAGATCGAGAAGCACTACGCCGGGAAGACGCCGAACTTCGCGTGCGCGGACTACCAGGACTTCCGCGTGATGCTCGAAAAGGAGAAGGCGATCGACGCGGTCCTCATCGCCACCCCGGACCACAACCACGCTTACATCACCCTTACCGCGCTCAAGGCGGGCAAGCACGTCTACTGCGAGAAGCCGCTGACGCACACCATCAAGGAAGCGCGCGTGGTCGCCAAGGTCGCCAGGGAGTCGGGCCTCGCCACCCAGATGGGCAACCACGGGCGCTCGGGCGAAGGCCACCGACTGACGGTGGAGTGGCTGAAGGACGGGGCGATCGGCGCGGTGCGCGAGGTGCACGCGTGGAGCGGCGACCCCGCGGTGGGAGGGCCGACAGCAACGCCGGAGGGCCCGGCCACGAAGCCCGTCGACCTGGACTGGAACCTGTGGCTGGGCCCCGCGGCCGAGCGTCCCTACCGCGGCGCGTACACGCCGGCCAGCTGGCGCTACTTCTGGGACTTCGGTGAGGGCTCGATGCCCGACATGTCCATCCACCACTTCGATCCGGCGTTCAACGCCCTCGGCCTCGATGCGCCGACGACGGTCGAAGCGCGGTACTCGGAGGTGGACAGCGACACGATCCGCGGCGTGGACTTCGTGACGTACCGGTACGCGGCCACCGCGGACCGCGGGCCACTCAACGTGTTTTGGTACAACGCCGGGCTGCGCCCCGCGTTCCCGCTCGGCGTCGATCCCGACGATGCGCGGCAGCGGCTCGGCGAGAACACCGACGGCTTGCTCATCGTCGGCGAGAAGGGTTGCCTCACGAGTGGCGGGTGGTCGGGCATGCCGCGGCTGCTCCCGCTCGAGTTGCACCAGCAGTACAAGCGGCCGCCCAAGACGCTCCCGCGCGTGAAGGGCCACCATGCGGACTGGCTGCAAGGCTGCAAGGGGGGGACGCCGCCGTGCAGCAACTTCGACTACGGCGCGCGCCTCACCGAGTTCACGCTGCTCGCGACGCTGTCACGCCGCGTCCGCAAGGTGCTCAGGTGGGACCCGGTGAACATGCGCGTCACCAACGTGCCCGACGCGCAGCGGCACATCGAGGGGACCTATCGGAAGGGCTGGGAGCCGCCGGTGTAGGACCTGGGCGAGAGCCGGGGCGTCCCGAGAATCTGGCTTCCACGCTCGTTGTAGCTGGTTTGCCCGGGAGCTTTCGAGTTGGACCGTCCCGGTGCGACGCTACGTTCGAGACCCTCCGACCGCTGAACGGTCGTCTCCATTTGCCGCGGGTTCCATGGAGCGCGGGTGCTATGATCGCGGCACAACTGGAGACCAATCAATGAAGTCTGACGAGTGCATCCTGTTCAGCGGCGGCGCCCCCGGCGCAGAGTCGACGTTCGGCGCCTGCGCCGAGCGTCATGGTGTGGAAGAGGTGAACTTCACGTTCGACGGGCACAAGATCGAGCGCGGTCGAGGGGTCAGGGTGCTGAATCACGAGGAACTCCGGGCCGGCGACGTCAGCCTCGAGTACGTGTCGCGCCTGATGCGCCGGCGGTTCACCGACGCGCCGACGATCCGCAAGGTTCTGCAGACACTGTGGTACCAGGTGAATCACGGCCAGGAAATCTATGTCGTCGGCCGGATCCTCGATGACGGCATGGTGCGCGGCGGCACCGGTTGGGGCGCCGAGTTCGCGAAGCTCTGCAACAAGCCGCTGATCGTGTTCGACCAGGTGAAGGACGGATGGTTCACCTGGGCGGATGGCGAGTGGCGCGCGCACGAAGATGGCGCCGGTCCGGTGATCATGCATCCGCACTTCACGGGGACCGGCACGCGCACGATGCAGGCCAACGGCATCAAGGCGATCGAGGAGTTGTTCGCGCGGTCGTTCGGCTCGTGAGCGAGCGAAGGCCGCAACTTCCGTCTCCGGAACCCCGAACAGCCAGGGCTCCCCCCCGACCCAGCACACACCACCTGTCGGATTCCCGTTGGCAACGCCAGGAGAACGGCTTCGTCAGCGAGTTCGCTCGCCCCGATCCTGACCGCACGCCACAACGGCCCTCGACGAGGCTTGCCGGGCGGCAGTCTGCATCATATACTGATATTTGTATATTCGCATGAAGCCGATCCTGTGGCTCGGGTCGTCGCGGGCGGACCTGAGGGCGTTCCCGGTGGACGCTCGCCGCGTCGCCGGCTTTCAGGTGCGGCTCGTCCAGCTCGGATCGGACCCAAACGACTGGAAGCCGTTGCGGACCGTGGGGACAGGCGTTCGCGAGATTCGTGTCCATACCGGCCTTGAACACCGCGTGGTCTATCTTGCGACGTTCGCCGAGGCGGTTTACGTTCTCCACGCATTCGTGAAGAAGACCGCGACGACGGCGCAGCGCGATATCCGGCTTGCCCGCGCCAGGTTCGAGGCTCTATTGGCGAAGAAGAGAGGCGGTTATGCGCCCTAGGACCCTCGTGAAGTTCACCCCCTCGACCGGGAACGTGTTCCGGGACCTCGGCTTTTCCACGGAGGAGGCCGAGCACCTCCGGATTCGCTCCGACCTGATGATCGCCGTCCAGAAGGCGATCGAACGGCGAGGACTCAAGCAGGCCGAAGCGGCCAAGATCCTCGGCGTCAGGCAGCCCCGCGTCAGTGATCTTCTACGTGGTCGGATAGACCTGTTCAGGTACTGATGCGTTGATCGACATGTTGGCTCGGCTCGGGATTCGGGTCCGGCTAGTCCTATCCCGCCACGCTGCCGCATGAACATCAGGGACGTGCCCACGCGAGACGCCCACGCCATCCGGGCGGCCGCGTATCAGCGAGTCCGGGAGCCCACCGCAGGGCGACCACCGCGCCGTCCGTTCTGGCGCGCCGCCGCTGCTTTTCTCGCCGACCGCTGATGCCCGAGCAGCGCTGCCGGGCCGACGATGGCGACGGTAGATCGTCCGCGCGACGTTGTCACCCGGGCAACCTTCACTCCGGTCTGCGGTTTGGGTAGAGCGAGGCCACGCGCCTGGCGGTCCGCGACATAGAGCGCGAGCAGTTCGCGGACCGCGTCTTCGGCATCGTCTGCCGTGTCGGCCGCGGCGTACACGGGCAACCCCGGCACATAGGCGCTTACCGCTCCGCTGTCTTCTGCTTCGAAAACGATCGGATACCTCGTGGTCATTCCAGCCCCGCATCCTTCAATATGCGACGGGCAAGCTGTCCGACGTCCTTCTTCGTGTGGACGGACACCCAGACATCCTTCTTGGTGACGGGATGCACGAACCTCCGGTGGCTCCCCTTGCCGACCCGCTCCTCAACGAAACCCGCAGACCGAAGGCGACGGGTCAGCTCTGCCCACGTCATTCGAGACAGTATAACCGAACGCTGGGTTCCAGTCGCGTCACGAGTACCCGGTGGTGGCCCTCGATGCGCCTTCATTCTTCGAGACTCGTCACCAGCCATCACTCCCCGATGGCCGTAACGAGTGCGAACCTGGTGAAGCAGGACGGGCTGTCAGCGCCGAATCACAAAGGCGACATCCAGCCCGTCGGCTCCCCGGCAGCGACCGACGACGTCCCCGCGAGGATTGATGCCCGTCAGGACCGTCGTCGGATACGGACGGCACCGGCACTTCCTCGACACGCTGCGGCTTGGCATCGAGCCGGACGGCTGCCCGGTGTTTCTCTTCATCGTCACCGAGCAGTCCGCGATCTCGTTCCGGTCGTTGCTTCGATACCTCCGGCCGCCGCTAGAAACGCTCCCGGCGTGGCGTCTCCTGCTGGCGTGCTCCCGTGAGTCCGCGCGTGCGGCGGTGGCGTGTGAGGAGACAGCCCGGCGGAGCCTGGACGGATGTTTCGGCAGCCATCGGCCGCCGTCCAGTGGGCCTGCCCGGACGGTCGAACGCTACCTGCTACCGCACGCCTACGGTCACCTGATGCCGCTGCCTTCCGCTCCGTCGGAGCCGCCGCACTCGCTCGCCCAATCCTCGTGAAACGTCGCGATTACTCCGCGTGCGAGAGGGAGGCGATGAGCCCATCCAGGAACAGGGTCTTGACCGTCTGAGGTTACGGCGAGCGAGGTTCGGAGGAGACCATCGGATCGTCGGGCGAGCGGTGACCCTCGGCGGGCGTCGATGCGTGATCGTGGGCGTCGCTGCGAGGGGATTCGACTTCCCTGGCGACACCAACGTCTGGAACGTTCTTCGGCTCGATGACCCAGCGAATCGGGATTTCGCAGCACTTACGGCAATCGCGCGACTACGCCCTGGCTCGACCCCACGGATGAGGAGCTTCGAAGAGGACTTGCGCGAGCAATCCTGGTCCTCGCCCCTGCTATGTCGCGGTCTTGATGAGCCGTCTCGCCGAGGCTCGCGCGAGACGTTGCGATGGAAATGGAGGCGAGAAGAGGCGAGCGCTGCGAGAAGGACTGGGAGTGTCTTGTGTCTTACTGACCTGCCAGCCGTAGCTCCCCGAGGAAGTTCGGAAGCGATCCGCAGGGGAGCGAAGGTTGGCGCGCCCGACAGGATTGAAGATGAGACGGGGCAGCGAAAACACGCCAGGATTCGCGATTCTCTGAGTGAAACCGCCGGTTGAAGGAGGAACCGAAGGTAAGCGAGAACCACCGAGAGGAAGCGAGGCTCACAAGAACTCACAAGCGGCGTCCGCGGGGGTGAGACCGGCCCCCGCGCGTCGTGTTGATCCTGCCCGCCTTCTTCATCTCGTAGCCGATCGCGAGGTCGAGGGCCTGGTCAAGATCGTCGGGCGGCCCTCGGAGACTCTCTGAGGACCGCCGACACAGGCATTCAGCCGCCAACTAGAACTTCAGTTACTTCTTGGCTGGAGGGACGGCGCGGAAGGCGCGCAATTGACTAAAGAGATCGTCCCAGTTACCGGATTCGACGTACAGACCTCGCCGGTGTCGAGGCGTCCTTTCCTGACTGTCGGTAGCTGGAAGAAGCGCCGGTGGCCAGGCTATACACCTTCGGTTCTCGAGCATAGGCAGTGAGGAAGAGGGCATGGACCGCATCGGTCGTCAAGACATCTACGGCGTTTTCAACCTCCTCGATTCTGCCGTCGTAGCGAGATCCCACTTGTTGATCGACGAAAATGATGTCACCCACAGACAGCGGCTCGGTCTGCTTGAAGACCTCCGTAATCTTCACTGCTCTGCGGGCGAGGATAAACGTGACTCCTGAAGCCGAAGTCATTTCGTAGGTCCGAGGTTCCAGGACAAGACCCGCCAGGACTGCATCAGAAAAGCGCCAGAGACCCTCCAGTCCTCCAGCCACCTCTACGACACGGCGGTGCGTCTTCTGCGTGCCGTTGGGCGAGTTCGGCTTGCCGGACTGACCAAAGAGGATCACCCCAAGAGAAGCCAGTACAACGACAACACATCCGACATAGCGAGACAGTTGACGCGTCATTTGTGCTTCCACCTCGACAACTACTGCTTTTCTACGAGGTACACGTCCCATGCCCACCAGTCGCGCGTTCTCCCTCGTCCTGTCACCGGTGCTCTGTGCCAGAGAACGGACTTCAGGGACGCGCGCTTGGTGCGGTCGATCAGAGGGACGCAGGCGGATGCTGCGCCCGGTCTCGGCTGCCGTCGTCCTGCCGCGGATCATGTTGCTCGACGTCGTCCTCGGACGACCCAGGAAGACCCGGCGACCAGGAGAGCGATCAGCGGGTCGATGCGGGAGGCGCCGATACCTGGCAGAACCCCGTCTCCACCGGGACTCTCGCGTCGTACAGACGGCATCGGTACTTCGGCACCTTCAGCCGCTGCTGGAAACGCTCCCGGCATGGCGCCTCCCTGCTGGCGTGCTCCCGCGAGTCCGAACCTGCCGCAGTTGCGTGTGAGAGGGCGGCACGGCGCGGCTTCGACGGGTGTCGTGCCAATCGCGGCTTGCCGTTCGATAACCCTGGCTGGACGGTCGAACGATAGCTGCTACCGAACGCGTACAGGCATCTGATTCCGCTGTCCTCAGGTGACGCGGCGCTGATGCCGCCCGCCCCGCCCGAGTCTGGTGAACGGTCTCGATCACGCCTTGAGCGGCCAACGACAATAGCGGGTGTTCGGGAACGGGGTCACGGTTGGCCCAGCGGTACTTCAACTTCCGAGACCCGCCACGCAGCGTACGCGAGCGCCTCGCGAATGTCGTCGGCTTCGAGGTTGGGGTAGGCCTCCAGGATCCCCTCGCCCGTGCGCCCAGCCGCGAGCAGGCCAACGACCGTGCCGACGGTCACACGCAGCCCGCGGATGGACGGCTTCCCGCTCATCACGACTGGGTCCCCGGTGATCCGCTTCAGCGGCGTCATGCTGTCCTCGAGTCAGGTTTCTGGCCTAACAAAGTGCCGCGCCGAATCACCCCCGACCGCGCGCGGCGGGCGTCTGAGGGGAACGGCGCACGCTCTTCCGCCTCGACTTCTGGCGTCGTGCCGTGGACGGAGTCCGAGAGGCCTTGGCGTCGGCCAGCGATACCAGAAGCCGCAGCGCCTCGTTCACCGAGGCGGCGTTTGGAAACACCTCCGCCACGTCCGCGTCGAGCAGCACGACGTTCGTGCCCTTCTGATATCGCTCGTAGTACTTGCCGCGGACGGCGGCGCTGAAATCGGTACTCGGGCAGCATGTCGTCACCGTCTTCGACGTGGACTCTTGACCTCATATCGCTTTCGGATCCCACTCGAATTTCATCGCCCCATGATACGCCTGATGGTCTCGGCACCAGGACTTGGTCGGCTGTTGAGAGCGCCTTCGCGAGGGAGGATTCCACCCGACCTGCGGCACGAGGGCGCCTCACGGCTCCTCGCCGATGGTGTGGACATCCGCATCATCCAGCTGATGCTCGGACACGCCAGCCTGCAGCAGACGCAGCGGTACCTGAACGTGACCGATGAGGAATTGCGAAGAGGGCTGGAAGTGAGCTGGAAGCGCGCCCGGGTTGTGCAGCAGGAGCCGGCCCCGGCTCCCGAAACCCCGCACGATTGTCACCCGTTTGTCACCCAACCGTGCGAAGTGTGGCGCGCCCGACAGGATTCGAACCTGTGGCCTTCGGCTCCGGAGGCCGACGCTCTATCCAGCTGAGCTACGGGCGCGCGCTGGCGAGAACCAACAGTCTACCACAGCCGACTGCGCCGCCGGCCCGGGCCCGTTATCCGACGCCCGACACGCCCAGCGCTCGCCTCGCGCCCGACACGCCCCGACACGCCTGACGCCCGACACGCGCCCGACGCCCTCTCGCTGTGAACCCCCGACGCCGGGCCGCGTCACCGGCGCGGCACCGCGACCGTCGGCCCGTTGATCCAGTCCTGGTATCGGCGAAAGGCCAGTCGCGGCGTTCGCGCCGGATCGAGTCGGACGATGGTCGCGTCGTCGGGGGCGAGCAGGTGGTAGAAGAACACGTTCTGCCAGGCGGGGCGGCGGCGCCGCGATTCGGTGAAGTTCTGCTGGTAGGCTTGCAGCACGCCGTCGTAGAAGAGCGCCTGCCGCCCGTCGTCGGGCGTGGCGAAGCCGGTCTCGGTGAGCCAGAACGGCACGCCCTGGGGCAGGCTGGCCGTCCGCGACTGCACGTAGGCGGCGACCTGCTGGGCGATGGCATCGGCCGTTGCGGGGCAGTTCCTGCTGCAATACCAGTGGCTGGTGACGACGTCGAACATCGAACCGAGCCTCGAGACCGCGTCCGCGTGCCACGATTCGCGCCCGGGCGTGTTGGCGCTCGACGTTTCCGGGCCCGACAGCCGGCCGGTCGGATCGACGGCGAGCAGCGCCTGGCTGGCGGCGCGCACCACGTTCACGTAGTCGTCGAACGAGCCCATGAAGAAGGCGTCGAGGTTCGGCTCGTTCCACACCTCGTAGACCACGCCGCGCCCTCGATAGCGGCGCATCAGCTCCGTGCAGTAGTGCGCCCAGGCGCTGACGTATTCCCCGGTCGGCGCGTAGTTGCTGCTGCGGCCGCCGTTCGCCCACGACGGCGCGTATCCGAGGCCGTAGAGCAGGTGGAAGCCCTGGGTGGTGGCCGCCATCGCCTGATCGGGGCAACCCCAGTCCCAGGTGGAGGGATCCGGGTCGGGCGTGCGCTGGACGTCGGCCCAGGGGCAGTTGGCCCGCACCCAGTTCGCGCCGAGTTCGCGCATCCGCGTCGGCATGATGTCGCCCCAGTAATGGGTGACGGCGCCGAAGAGGTCTCCGCGCTCCATCGGCGTGACGAGGTCGGCGCCGCCGACGCGAGCGGTCTGGCCGTGCAGCGAGATCGACAAGGCCACGAGCGACGCCGCGAGGAGCAGGCTGCGCATCTCCGACTACTCGGCGTCAGTGCCGGCGATCTTCGCCCCGTGCTCCTTCAGGAGTTCCCCGAGCACCGAGCGGTGGCAGCGGCTCTCGTCTTCGCAGTAGCAGCCCACCGACAGGTTGGTCCGGTGGGACAGCGCGGCCAGCAGCGTCAGCAGGTGCGCCGCCTCGGGCCGCTTCATCTCGGCGCGGTACTTCCTGACGAAGGCCTTCCACGCTCGGTCGTCCTTGGCGCGCAGCGCGTCCTTCACCAGGGCCTCGGACGGCGCGAGGCCGGGCAGCCAGACGTCGTAGAAGTTGCGCGAAGCGAAGTCGGCCTTCGGCACGCCGCGCGGCGGCCGCCGCACCGTTCCTACACGCAGGCCCTCACCGGGGTCCCTCGGGGTTCCAAGCCGAACCACCCGCATCGCCATGGCCAGCTCCTTCTCGGCACCTCGTGCTGTCGTTCTTCAGTCTCTTCAGCCCACGTTACGCGCCGGCCCGTTTCGCGTCAACGCAAGGGCCGATGAGTTCGGGGCTACAATGGGAAATCCGCACAGTTTTCCGCCGCGTTCGTCGGTGCCGGCGCCGACTGTCTCTGCGGCGGCCCGCGCGCTGCCGCACACGGAGTCCCCAAATGGTCGACCCGAGTTCAACTGCCGAGATTTCCCCCGGCGAACTGGCATCCGCCTTCGAGGCGAAGCACGACATCCAGGTGCTCGACGTCCGCGCTCCCGACCGGTTGCGTCAGGGCTACGTCGACCTCGCGCCTCCCGACAGGTTCTACAACGTCCGGGGTTCGGACGTGCTGCGGATTCTCATCCCTCGATGCGATGCCCTTCGACCCGATGCTGCCCGTGGCGGTCGTCTGCGGCCAGGGCCGCGACAGCCGCGTCGTCGCCGCCCACCTCAATTCCCTCGGCGCGCGAGCACTGTCGTTGGCCGGCGGTCTCGCGGCGTGGTCGCGCCTCGTCGTTCCCCGCGTCCTCCGGGCGCCGGCGTCGGTCGACACGTTCGTCCAGTTCGATCGCATCGCCAAAGGCGATCTGGGCTACCTCGTCATCAGCGCGGGCGAGGCGTTCGTGGCAGACCCGCCGCTGGACTACGCGACGTTCGCCCGGGAGGCGGCGAACCGGGGCGCGCGGATCGTGGGCGTGGCCGACACGCACGTGCACGCCGACTATGTGAGCGGCGCGTCGCGCCTGGCCCGCGAATACGGCGTGCCCTACTATCTGCACCCGGCGGACACCGAGTACCCGTACGACGGGCGCCCAGGCCGGGTGGAGATCCTGCCCATCGCGGACGGCGACGTGATTCGCGTGGGCCGCGCGAACGTGCGCGTGCACCACAACCCAGGGCACACGCTGGGGAGCGTGTCGTACGTGATCGACGATTCGGTGGCCATGACAGGCGACTTCCTGTTCGTCGGCTCCGTCGGCCGACCCGACCTGGCGGGAAAGACCGCGGCGTGGACCGAATTGCTCTGGGAGAGCGTCGAGCGCGCGCGGCGCGAATGGTCCGCAGACCTGACCGTCTATCCGGCGCACTACGGCGGCGAGCGGGAGCGCAACGCCGACCGCTCGGTGGGCGCGACGGTCTCGCAACTGCTGGTGTCGAATCCCGCGTTGCAGCACGCGACCGCCGCCGACTTCGCCGCCTGGGTCGCCGCGAGCGTCGGGTCGTTCCCCGACACCTACCGGACGATCAAGGCGGTGAACATCGGGCTGGTTGACGTCACCGACGACGAAGCTGAGGAACTGGAAGTCGGCCGGAACGAGTGCGCGTTGGGGAAGCACTGACCGTGGGAGGCCGCTCGGCCGGCACCCGCCTGAGGGGATGGCAGAAGAGGCAGGCCTGCTGGGCTCGCGTTGGTGTCTAACCGATCGGGAGCCACAACAGGAGGCAGCCATGACCACCTCGAGTCGGTTGCCGCTCATGACCCTGGGATGGCAGGCCTGGTCGATCCTGGCCGTCGTGCTCGCGTTCTTGCTCGCGGCGGCGGCCTATCTGATGCTCGGCTGAAGGCCAGGATCGGAGCCGTCCCAGAACTCGATGCCGCCCCGGGTCGCGCCGCGTTGGACCCGCGTTGCCGAGTGCACCGCCGTTGGCTGACGGTTGCCGATGCCCTACAGAACGCTCGCCGACCTGGTCCTGCTGGTCCACCTCTCTTTTGTCGTCTTCGCGGTCATCGGAGGCGCGGCCGTCCTCCGGTGGCCGCGACTGGGATGGATCCACCTTCCGGCGGCCGTCTGGGCCGTGCTGATCGAGTACGCGGGCTGGATCTGCCCGCTGACGCCGCTGGAGAACGCGCTGCGGGAGGCGGGGGGAGGGGCCGTCTACGCCGGCGGGTTCATCGATCACTACGTGGAATCCGTCCTGTACCCTGCCGGACTCACCCGTGCCATCCAGGTGGCGCTCGGCACCGCGGTCCTGCTGCTGAACGTCTTCGTGTACTGCCGCGTGATATGGCGCGGCCGGAGGCCACGCACCTGAGTGCGTGGCGGCTGTGGCAGGCGGTGGCGGAGTGACCCGCGGCACCCGCCGCCGGGCGCGCCCCGCGCTCAGACAGTCCGGACCGGCTGTCGCAGGATGGTCTTCAGCCGTTCTGGAGGAACGCGCCGCGGGTCGGAGAGGTAAATCTCGTGATGCTTGCCGGAAAACCCAAGGCCCTGCTTCTCGGCAAACGCCGCCATCACGGCGACCGTCTCGGATTCCCTCTCGTAAGGCCCGACGTGCAGCATCTGGACGCAGCGGCCCTCCGCCAGGGTCTCCAATCGGACCCGCTTCGCGTCCTCTCCTTTGCCCCGCTTCAACAGCACCGCGACCGCCTCGCGCACGTCCTGCTCGCTGACGAAATCGGGAGTGCGGATCAGCAGCTTCCACTGCCACTGCTCGCGCGGCAGTTTCGCGAAGTTCATCGCCCCGTCCGCCCACCACTGGCCTTCCAGCTTGCAGACCGCGTAATCCTGCTTCCCGGCGAACTTGCGGGTCATCTTGACCGTGAACGCCACGCCATAGAGCGCGCCGATGCTCTCACCGAAGCGCTCCCCGCCAGGGGCGCCCTGGCCGGAGATCGCCAGGTAGGTGGCCGGTTTGATGTCCACCAACGCCGGCTTTCGGGGCGCGGCGTATTCTGTCTTGTGTAGCTTGTAGAGGTCTATTTCTGTCTGCGTTGGCATATCTGGGATCTGCCTTTCTCGTTGCGACTGGAGTCCGAGTGTCGGATGCCGTCCCTGTTGACCAAAGGCGCGTGGATATCCGTAGCCAAATCCTTCCGGCTCGGTGCTCTGCGGGTCGTTCAGGTAGACCTCGAAGCAGGGCGTCGGGCGCAGCTCGCGTCCGCTCCGGGGCAGCCACTGCCCGAGCAGTTTCGCGTAGGTCTGCCCCAGCTTCCGATACGGGCCGAAGTGGGTCGTCACTGCGTACTCGCCGCCGGGAATGACCTGCACGCCGATGTCCCCCGAAGGCGGGAAGCTCTCATCCACGCTCACGCAAGCGTCGTAGCGGATCTTGTCCGGCGGCGTGACGTCCGGGTCATCGTGGCAAACGCCGGCGAATGAGCGAATCGCCGCCCAGCAATCCCTCCTTGCCGAGCACGGGGAGCAACTTGTCCCAGGTCGCGCCGACCTCCGCGTAGGGCCCGATGTGGCGCATGAACGCTACGCGGATCGGTTCTTCTACGTTCAATCTTCACCTTCATGCTCTTGCCTGCCGGCGGAGTCGTCTTGAAATCTGCGCACTGCGTTCCGTGCCCGTAATGCAGCCCGGAAGGCGCAGCGGTCGTGGTGTGGCGTCTGTTTGGAGGATCGAAACTGCGAGGGCGAGAGCCCGAAGGCCGCCCGGAACGAGCGGGTGAACGCTTCGTGGCTCTCATAGCCGGCGTCGAAGGCGATGGAAGTGACCGGCGCCGTGCCGAGTTTGAGCTGGGTCGCCGCCCGCTCCAGCCGCAGCCGCCGGACGTGCTCCTTCACCGATTCCCCCACCATGCCCGTAAACACGCGATGGAAATGGCAGGGCGAAAAGCAGGCCAGCCCGGCCAGCTCCTCGAGCCGAAGCCGCTCGTCGAGGTGGCCCTGGATGTGCACCAGCACGCGCAACAGCCGCCGCTTATAGTCCTCTAGTGTGACCGCTCGCATACGTCCTGCTCCAGTCTCTGGCCCAAGTCATACCAGAAACCATAACGGGACGCTTGATCGTTTTTGCGCAATTGCGATACCGGGGCGCGGATTGGAGAGCCCCGGGCCGGTTCGCCGGCGCCAGCGCGCGAGCGGGGGCGCCCCGCGCTACTCCGCGGTGATCGGGCAGATCACCGACTTCACTTCAGAAATCCGGTTGGCGGGGAAACCGCCCCGCCGCGCGTGCTCGCGAATCAGCTCGGGATTGGGCGCGATGTAGACGCAGTAGATCTTGTCGTCGGTCACGAAGCTCTCGAGCCACTGGATCTGCGGCCCGATGCCCTGGATCGCGTCGCATGACTTCTGCGCGAGCCACGTGAGCTGCTGGCTGGTCAGCGCGCCGGCGCCGGCGAGCTCGCGTTCGATGAGGTACCTCGGCACGGTCGTCTCCTCCGTTGGAAGGGAAGTCTTCGTGGCCCAGGCCTCCAGCCTGCGCCACCGGGCCGCTGCAGGCCCGCCCCGTTCGTGTTGAGGGATTCCGGCCGTCGAGTATAGCATCTGAGCCGGGCGCGGCCGGCCGACCGTCTGCCTCACCGCTTCGCGGGCTCGGTGTTGCCGAACACGGTGAACTCCGCGACGCCGGGCGTGAGGCCCTTTGGCCAGGCGGTGACGACCAGGCGCGCCCGCGATGCGAGCGTCGGTTCGATTTCGCGGTAGTCGACGAGCAGGTCTTCGTCGCTGGCGGTGCGGTCCAGCGCCGTTTGCCACGTGCCCGCGGCCGTTTCCAGCTCGACGCGGTAGCGATGGGGGCCGGGCAGCACGCCGCGATTGGAGTCGAGGCCGATGTCGCGCCAGGCAATCCGGACGCCGCGAATCGTGGCCGGCCCGTAAAGCCGGCTGGTGAGCGTCGGGGCGGCATCGCCCTCGGCCGGCTGCCACCACGTCCGCAGGTCGCTGTCCACCGCCAGCCGGCCGGTGAGGTTCGGCGCGTTCGACGAGCCGAGAGTCTGCACGCCGCCATTGAGCGGGAGCCAGCCGGTGTCCGTCGGTCCCCGCCCGCCCGGCGCCTGGCCAGGGAGCCACTGGGGCGTCGAGGTGGCCCGCGGGACGGCCAGCTCGCCGCGGGCGTCGAACTCCACGACGTCCATACCCACGCGCCGCTCGAACCCGTGCGCGACGCCGGCCGCGACGGTGTAGAAGACCCACCACCGGTCGCCGGGCCCCTTGACGATCGACCCGTGAGCTGTGCCCGTCACCAGGCCGGCCGTCGTTCGGAAGATCGGGTTGTGCGCCTGCGCCGTGAACGGCCCGAGAGGCGACGTGCCGACGTAGGCGCCCATCGCGTACGCACGGTGCTCGGTGCCGGCCGCCGAGTACGTGAGGTAGTAGCGCCCATCGCGCTTGATCATCCACGATCCTTCGATCCAGCCCGCGTTCCGCTGCTGGTTGAACTCGCCAACTCGTTCCCAGGGGTGGGCGTCGGGCGAGAACGGGATGAGCTTCTTCGCCTCGCCGATCGTCCGCGTCGGGTCGGTCCGGTCGAGTTCGATGCCGAAGATTCCCCCGGTTTCGGTGCAGCCCCAGTAGAAGAACAGGCGGCCGTCGTCGTCCACGAAGAGCATCGGGTCGATCGTGTCGGGCAGGCCGGCGGGCAGCTTCGGGCGGCCGAGCTCCTTGAACGGGCCGAGCGGGGAGGAGGCTGCGTACAGGGGAGACGAACTGGCCATCAGCAGGAACCGGTCGCCCTGCCGCACCACGGTCGGGGCGTAACCGATGTCACGGACGTTGAGCGGGTGGTGTTGCCACGTGGCGCCCATGTCGGCGCTCACCCACGCCATGTCCACCGACGGGTAGAGGATCCACCGGCCGTCGTGCCAGATGGCCGTCGGGTCCGCCAGCTCGCGGTACTGCTCGGCGTGGTCGATGAACCAGAGGAACGACCCGTCGGTCTTGTCGCCGTTTCGCACGTCCCTCACGAGACGGCCGATCGGATAGTTCGGGATCGGCAGCGGGTTGCACCACGTGCGAGGCGCGGTGGGTGACGCCGGCAGGCGGCCGGGTGCCGCCGCCATGAGTGCGGTGCCGGCAACGACGAAGAGCGCGAGTGAACGAAGGTGCATCATTACAGCCCAACCTGGTGAGGAGGATACGATGAAAGCGGTCTCAGTGAAACTCCGCATTTGTCCAGCCAGGCGTTCGAGTCAACGTGTCGGCGCGCTCCGCGGATTCTCCGCAAGAATGGCAACACCCCAGGGCCCCAACTCGACTCGGCCACCTTGGGGGACCGGCTTGTCGGACAGCAGCTCCGTTCCGGCGGCGAAGGGGTTCGCGACGGTTCGCGGCTCCGCCGAGTAGTTGAGCAGGTAGTGAATGGCGCGGCCCCTGCCATTGCGTCGTGTTCATCGCCTGACTCCGGCCACTACTATTCACCGGAATAGGCCAACTGACAATTGGTGCGGATGTATCGTACTGGCCCCCCGCCGGGATTTGGGCAGGTGGGCATTCCGCGAGCGGCGCAGTAGGAACCGGAACGCGGCCCGCGGCCGGCTGGTGTAGGATCCGCCCATGACCGACACGGGCTTTCGGCGCCGGGATGTCTTGACGATGGGGGCGATGATGCCGATGGCAGGGGCGCTGTCGCTGTCGCAGGCCGCGGCGGGGCGGCCAGCCGGGCCGGCTGACCGCCGCGCGGAACTGTACGGGCTGATGGGGAGCCTGCCGGATCGAACACGCCCGGTATCCGGGCGGAAGACCGGGGAGGCCGAGCGCGAGGGTTACATCCTCGAAACCTGGGTGCTCGACCTGAACGGCCTCGAGCCCGTCCCGGCCTACGTGGCGCGCCCGCGCGGTGCGACCGGTCGCCTGCCGGCCGTCCTCTTCAACCACTCGCACGGGGGCGGCTACACGATCGGGAAGCAGGAGTTCGTCGAGGGCCGAAGCTACCTGCAGCCGACGCCCTATGCAAAGGAACTGACGGACCTGGGGTACGTCGCCCTCGCGATCGACCACTGGATCTTCGGCGAGCGCAGCGGCACGTCCGAGCTGGACATGTTCAAGTTGACGCTCTGGAGAGGCCAGGTCCTCTGGGGGATGATGGTGTACGACAGCCTCCGGGCCCTCGACGTGCTGCTGCAGCGGCCCGACGTCGACCCGCAGCGCGTGGCCACGCTCGGCATGTCCATGGGCAGCACCATGGCCTGGTGGCTGGCCGCCCTCGACGAGCGGGTGAAGGTGACGGTGGACATCAACTGCCTGACCGACTTCGACAGCCTCATCGCCGCCAAGGGGCTGGGCCACCACGGCGTCTACTACTACGTCCCGGCCCTGCTGAAGCACTTCACCACCTCGCAGATCAACGCCCTCATCGCGCCGCGGGCGCACCTGGGCCTCGTCGGCCTGCGCGACGCGCTCACCCCGCTCGACGGCGTCGACCGAATCGACCGCGAGCTGACGGCCGAGTACGCCCGGCACGGGCATCCCGAGCGATGGAAGCTGCTGCGCTACGACGTGGCGCACCAGGAGACTCCCGAAGGGCGACAGGCGATCGTCGGCTTCCTGAAGCAGTGGCTGTGACACCGCCCATTCCCGGTTCGGCGAACGCGCCCGTCAGCCTCCCTCGGCCCGCGCCGCGCCGGCCGGTGCGGCCGACGCCACCAGAAAGAAGGTGATCTTCTTCATTCGGCCTGCTCCACGGGGCGAGGTTTCCGCGGTCCCTGCGAAGGGCCGCCGCTCACTTCGGTCAGCAGCCGCCTGAGCGTCTCGGGGTCGGTTGGCTTCGTCAGGTGCCTGTCGAAGCCCGCCAATCGGGTTTGCTGGCGGTCCTCGTCTGCGCCCCACCCGGTCAGGGCGACGAGATGGGTCGTCGCCGTCTCAGCGCGACGGCGAAGTTCCCGCGCGACGTCGAGCCCCGACATGTCCGGGAGTCCCAGGTCGAGCAGCACCACGTCCGGCCGATAGAATGCGGCGGCCGACAGCGCGCTTGCTCCGTCGTACGCCTTCTGCACGTCGTGGCCGAAGCTCTCGACGACAATGGACAACATCTCGACGAGATCGGCATTGTCGTCGACGACGAGCACCTTGAGGCGTCCTTCACCGCGGGCGGGGTCGGCGCTGGCGTGTTCCACCGGCTCTGGCTCGACCTGGTCGGCGAGAGGGAGACGCACCGTGAACTCCGAGCCCTGCGCAACACCGGCACTCTGCACGCCGACCCGTCCTCCGTGCATCTCCACCAGCTTCTTCACCAAGCCAAGCCCAATCCCCAGGCCGCCCTGCACCTTGTCGGGCCGCTCCACCTGATGGAACATTTCGAACACGGTGTCCAGCGCGTCGGGAGGGATCCCCATGCCGTTATCGCGCACTCGAATGATGGCTTCTTGACCCTCGCATTCCACCACGAGTTCCAGTCGTCCACCCGACGGTGTGTATTTCGCCGCGTTGTCGAGCAGGTTCGCGGTGATCTGGGACAGCCTCACGGCGTCGCCATACACCCAGACGGGCTCTTCGGGCGTCACGATGTGCAGCGAATGCTGCCCGGCCGCCATCGCCGGCGCGGCGAATTCGACGGCCGCCTTCACGACGGTTCCGAGAGCGACGCGGTCGCGGCGCAGTTCGAGCTTGCCCGTGGTGAACCTCGAGACGTCGAGCAAATCGTCCACCAGGTGGGTGAGGTGCGCGACCTGGCGCTCGACGACGCCCACGGCCCGCCGGACGGAGTCGGACGGCGAGGCGCCCTGGAGGACGGGCAGCGCGTAGCGGATCGGCGCGAGTGGATTGCGCAGCTCGTGCGACAGGAGCGCGATGAACTCGTCCTTGCGACGGTCGGCCTCGCGCAGCGACTGCTCTGCCTCCCGCAGCTTCGTCGAATCGAAGTAATAGCAGACGACGCCGTACTGCCCGTCCGGCAGCGTCATGCGATGAAGCTCCCACTCGTAACCTTCGACCGCCTGGACGTCGTGCCTCGGGTTGAAGAAGCTCGGCGCATAGTACGGCTCACCCGTCTCGAGGGTATGACGGAAGGCGGCGATGATTCCTGCGGCGACCTGTTCGGGCCACAGGATGTGCATGGCCTCGGAGAAATCCCGGCCGATCACGGGCCGCACGTTCCGAAACGCTCCCTCTTGCGAGCCGGCGTTCATGTGCGCGATGCGGAACCGGGCATCGACGATGTAGATGCCGAACGGGGCACGCTCGACCAAGTCGATGAACGTCCTCTGGCCCTGGACGGCCTGCGCTTCCGCCCGCTTGCGCTCGGTGATGTCCGTCGATATCCCGCAGACGGCGACGGGGGTGCCCGACTCGTCGGTCAACGGGAATTTCAGCGACAGGTTGACATAGGGGCGCCCGTCGCCGTCGGTGCCCGTTTCCTCGAATTCCCAGACCCGTCCGCTCTCCAATACCTTGAGATCGTGCTCACGCCAGCCGTCGGCGTCCTCGGCCGGTGACCAGTCGTAGTCCGTGGTCCCGAGGATCGCCGCGACGGTGCGTCCGGTGAACCGTTCGAGTGCCCGGTTGCCCAGGACGAAGCGGCCGTCGCGGTCCTTCGCATAGATGGCGACGGGGGCGTGGTCGAGGATGGCCTGCAGCCGTCTTGACTGCTGCTCGAGCCGTGCCACCCGGGCAAGCAACTCCTCGTATGTCGGCGTCGGCTGCATTTCTGGCGTTCCCTGCTGTCGGTAGAGGTTCGAGACCGAACGTGGCACCCAGCGTGCATCCTTGTAGCACAAACCGCACGGCTACGCCACGCGTGTGAGGTGGAACTTCCAGGACGAGAACATGAAGAAGTCGAGCGCGACCCAGGGCCAATCGGCATCGGAGCTCATCTCGCAAAGAATCGCCGAACTCGGGGACTGGCGCGGGGAAACCCTCAGCAGAATGCGGAAGCTCATCAAGGACGCCGATCCGGACGTCGTCGAGGAGTGGAAGTGGATGGGCACTCCGACCTGGTCGCACGACGGCCTCATCTGCACCGGCGAATCCTACAAGAAGGTCGTGAAGCTCACCTTCTCCAAGGGCGCGTCTCTGAAGGATCCGGCCCGTCTCTTCAACTCGAGTCTCGAGGGACACGTGCGCCGCGCGATCGACATCCACGAAGGAGAAGAGGTTGACGGGTCTGCCTTCAAGGCGCTCGTGCGCCAAGCGGTCGCCCTCAACGGCTCTGGCAAGAGGAAACCTTCGTAACGCCCTGGCGGTTCGGCGCGACACGCACGGTGGACCGGCGTCCGAGAACCGGCTAGAGTATGGGCACGCCCATGCTCAATGCCCGCCGGCCGGCCTACCGCTTCGGGACTCTGCTCGCCGTGGCGCTGCTCATGGTCCTGACCGCCGACGCCCAGCGGGGCCGATTCCGGTACGAGGTTCCCCCGCCGGGAGCGAGGGTGGCGTACGACGGCCGCTTCACCTTCGTGCGGCTGTGGTACCAGCAGTACCCCGGGTGGTCGGTACGACTACCCCGACATGGAACAGAACTTCACGGCGATCCTGAAGGACCTCACGGCCGTGCCCGCCCGGCGCGACGGCAGCAACATCCTCCGGATGGACGATCCGGAGCTGATGAAGTACCCGGTCGCGTACCTCTCCGAGCCCGGGTACTGGTATCCCACCGACAGCGAGGCACAGGGCCTCCGAACGTACCTCGCCAAGGGCGGGTTCCTGATCGTGGACGACTTCCACTTCGAGAACGAGTGGCGCGTGTTCGAGGCCGCGATGAGGACGGTGCTGCCCGACGCCAGGATCGAGCGGCTCACGACCGCGCACCCGGTCTTCAACACGTTCTTCTCAATCGAGTCGCTCGAGGTGCCGTATCCGGGCCGGCTCGGCGAGAGAGGCCTGAAGGGGGAGTACTACGGGATCTACGAGAACAACGACCCGTCGAGGCGGCTCGAGGTGGTCGTCAACTACAACATGGACATCGGCGACTACATGGAGCACTCGGGAACCGGCTTCTACCTGGTCGATCCCACCAACGAGGCCTTCAAGTTCGGCGTGAACTACGTCATCTACGGCCTGACGCACTAGCCGACGGCCGCCACCTCTCTGGACTGCATGTCCCTCGCGTCTTACGGCCCGCGCCTCGGCCCTGGCCGCTCGCGTGCAGGTGCCGTTCCGCGTCGCGTGGGGTCGCCCCGCCGGTAGTCCTCCCCACGCTCTTCACGACGTCGGCGCTTCCGAGAGTCCGAGCCGTTCGAGCACCACCTGGAACCGCGGATGCCGGTGCAGGAAGTCGAAGAGCGGCATGAACTTCAACCACGGGAGCAGGACGTCCCGGTCGTCAACCCCCTGCTCCAGGCAGGCGAGGACGCCGTCGTCGTCTCTGAGACCGCACAAGACGATGGCGGCTGCCGACGCCGGCACGTAGGAGGTCGAGGATCTCGCCCGAACGTCGGCCAGGATCGCGCGCGCCTCTTCCTGCTGCCCGGCCAGACCGTGGGACGAGGCGGAGCAAGGGTTCCTGCGTGACCGACGAGCGCGGGTCGTCGTGATGGTGGACCTGGCACCCACCCCTTTCACGGTTGCCGGGTGCGCCGCTCGGGGCGGGCCTGCCGGCCTGCGGGCTCCGCCCCGAACATTCCACCGACCATCGCCCCGCGGCCGCCAGACCGGCCGCTACTTCTTCGTCTTCTTCGCTTCCACCATGTTCTTGATCTTCGAATAGGTGGCGTCCGGGACGATCTTCCTCTCCTTCAGTTCCTTTGGCGACTTGTAGGGCCGGCCGTCGATGATCTTCTCCGCGAGCGCCTTGTCGACGCCCGGCAGATCCATCAACCGCTCCCAGATCGCGCTGTTCAGGTCGATCTTGTCGCCGTAGGCGGCCTTCGGCATCATCGGCCAACCGGGCGCCGCCGGCGTGGTATTCACGGCGCCAGCCGCCGACGGCCCGGGTCCAAACGCGGGGGCCTTCTGCGCCGCCGCGACACCGATCGAAAGCGCCCACGCTACGAGACAGAAGGAGCCGATCGCGAACTTCATAGTTCCTCCTTCATCGACTCGCCTTCAGATGGCGGGACGAGACGATAGTAGCCCCACCGGGAGCCTTGGACAAGACCGTCTGCGCGGCGTCGGGCAAGGCGCCCCGCCTCTTCAGTTCGACCGGTTCGCAGGGGATCGCGTCACTCAGTTCGACTGTCTGCCGCCGACACCCTTGACGCCCTTGGCGATGGCCTTGGCGGCCTGTTCCGGACGCAGCGCGCGCACGGCGGCCCCGGCCCGCCACATCTCCGAGTCGCGGAGATCGGCCAGTTCCCTGCCGAGCTGCTTCTGGTAGTTCCTCGCGCCGCAGGCGTCGATCACGCGCTCGGCCTCCTGGCCGGACGCGACGCGCTTGTAGAGTTCCTTGAAGACCGGCATCACGGCCTTCCGGAAACGCGGCCTCCAGTCGAGCGCCCCGCGCTGGGCCGTGGCCGAGCAGTTCTGGTACATCCAGTCCATCCCCTTCTCGTCCACCAGGCGGATGAGAGACTGGGTCAACTCCTCGACGGTTTCGTTGAAGGCCTCGCTCGGAGAGTGGCCGTGCGCGCGGAGCACGTCGTACTGCGCGTCCATGATGCCGGCCAGCGCACCCATGAGGACGCCGCGTTCGCCGGTGAGGTCGCTGTTGGTCTCGTGCGCGAACGTGGTTGGAAACAGGTAGCCCGACCCGATGCCGATGCCGACCGCCAGGCAGCGCTCCCTGGCCCGGCCCGTGGCGTCCTGCTGGACGGCATAGCTCGAGTTGATGCCCGCCCCGGACAGGAAATTGCGGCGCACGTTCAGGCCCGACCCCTTGGGCGCGACCATGATCACGTCCACGTTCTTCGGCGGCACGACCCCGGTCTTCTTCCGGTAGGTGATCGAGAAGCCGTGCGAGAAGTACAGCGCGTCGCCGGGCTTGAGGTTCTTCTTGATCAGCGGCCAAACCTGGCGCTGGGCCGCGTCGTTGAGCAGCACTTGGATGATCGTCCCCTTCCGGATCGCCTCCGCGATGGGGAAGAGGGTCTTTCCGGGCACCCAGCCGTCGGCGACGGCGCGGTCCCAGTCGCGCTTGAACTCGGGCGCCTGGCCGACGATGACCTTGAAGCCGTTGTCGCGGAGATTGAGGCCCTGGGCCGGCCCCTGCACGCCGTACCCGATGATCGCGATGACTTCGCCCTTCAGGGCCTTGCGGGCCCTGGCCATCGGGAATTCCTTCCGCGTGACGACTTCTTCCTTCGTTCCGCCGAAATCAATCAGAGCCATGGCGTTCTTGTTCTGCTGTGGCGGCGTGTTCGTCGAACACCGCCGGGTTGATACGGCGCCAGCTCAGCGAATCGTCACGAGGTCGATGAGTCGCGGAACCTGCTGGCTGTGGACTCGATCCCGCCGCGCGCACGCGGAATCGGACGGCCGCCGGAGCGCCGGCCTGATCGGTTATATCACGGTCGCCATCCAGGTCAAGGACGCAGCCGCCGCGCGCAGGCCGGACCGCCGCGCAGCGGCTACTGGGCCGCCGGCTGGAACAGCCGCGGAGCGAAGTCCATCAGGGCCACGCGCCAGAAGGGCCAGACGTGCGCGTAGCCCGGCGTCTCGACGTTCACGTAGCGAATGTCCCTGGACTTCAGCCAGTCGAGGAAGTCGCGCCCGGATTCGAGGACGAAATCGTCGAGGCCCGCCGCGACGTAGAACAGGCGGAACGCGGCCGACCTGCCGTTCACCGTCGGGAACAGCTTGTCCACCGCTTCCATGTTCAACCGTTCGTTCCTGCCGGGTCCTGACCTGGTCGGGGCGACCTGCCCCATCTCCACGATCTTGCGTGCGCCTGGCCACACCGGGTAGGCGCCGCTGAAGCAGCCCACCCAGGCGAACCGGTCCGGGTGTGCCAGCGCGGCGGAGGCGGTGTGCATGCCGCCCATCGACAAGCCCGCGACGGCGCGGTTCTGGCGGTCGGCCAAGGTTCGATACGTCCTGTCGATGTACGGCACGACGTCGGCCACCAGGCTCTCCGGAAAGGCCAGCACCGACGCGGCCGTCGGGCTGCTGCTCGGGCCGCCTGCCCGCGGGGCGGGCGGGACGAGGTTCTGGGCCGCTGCCTGGTCGGCGTTGCCGTTGGTCATGACGACGATCATCGGCTTCGCCTTGCCCTGGGCGATGAGGTAGTCGAGGATCTGCGGCGTCCGGCCCATGCTCGTCCAGGCTTCTTCGTCGCCGCCGCCGCCGTGCAGCAGGTAGAGGACCGGATAGCGCGTGGTGCCCGGGCTGTAGCCGGGCGGCGTGTAGACGAACACCCGGCGCGTCAGCTTCAGCGACGGCGAATGGTACCAGTCGATGTTGAGCGACCCGTGCGGGATGTCGTTGACCTGATAGGGGGCGGCGCCCGGGCCGTTGACGAAGAAGGTGCTCAGGTAATTGGCTCCGTCGCGCGCCGTGTTCACGTTGCGCGGGTCGATGGCGCGGGCGCCGTCCACCGTGAAGCTGTACATCCACAGCTCGGGCTTCAGCGGGCCGGCCGTGACGGACCACACGCCGTTGCCGTCCTTGGTCATGGCGACGTTCGTGCCGTCGGGCCACTGCCCGTTCAGCCGCACCTCCGTCGCCGTCGGCGCCAGCAGGCGGAAGGTGACGCGCCCGTCGGGCAGCACCTCGGGCGACCTGACGGCGGGGGCGCCGGCGGGAGCGCCGGCGGGCGGAGCCTGCGCGGACAGGACGACGCCCGATGCGGCGATGGCGAGAAGAAGCAGTGCGAGTCGACGAACGACGATCATGGCCATGACCTCCGGTCACAAGAGCGGTGCGCCAGGCGGCCGGCGTGCTGCGTCGGCACGAGCGTCGTCCCGTCCGCACCCCAACGTTCCCGTCAACGAATCTTGTAGCTGATCGACATGCCGTCGTTCTTCTGCATGGACGCGCGGATGATCTGCGTGTCGTACAACGGGCTCGACTGGACGTACGCGAGGAAGTCCGGCATCTGCTTGGCGTAGTCGATTACGTTGTCGGCCACGATGACGGCGCCGGGCTTCAGCTTCGGCTCCAGCGCTTTCAGGTACTTCAGGTAGTCCGGCTTCAGGGCATCGATGAAGACGAAGTCGTACGTGCCCTGCAGCGTCGGCAGGACCTTCAACGCGTCGCCCTCGACGACCGTGACGACCTTGTCCAGTCCGACCTTGGCCAGGTGATCTCGTGCGGCCGCGGCCGTGCGGGGATTGATTTCGATCGAAGTGAGACGGCCGCCGGTCCGCTCGAACCCGATCCCCATGTTGATGGCGCCGTAGCCGGTGTTGGTGCCCACCTCCACGCCGTTCTTCGCCCCCCTCGACTCGACGAGAATGCGCAGCGTCATCGCATCGCCAGCGGTCGTGTTGGCGAGCGTCCAGGGGAACTTCTCCAGGTACTCTTTGCGGAATGACTCGCTGGTGTTCTCGGGCTGCTGGGCTGCGACGGTTCCCAGGATGATGAAGAGCACCGGCACCACCGCGGCCCACGTACGAAGCGACATCACGGCCTCCTTGTCTCAGCCAACTGACATGATCCGGCAGTATGCCACACCCGGCCTCCCACTGGACGCCCCCGAGCGGGAAAGAGGCGAACGGCGTCTGGTGAACGGCGTCTGGAGGTTCCGAGGTCGAACCCGTGGTATCTTCCCGTCGAACAGAAGCGGTCCCGGCCCGTTGAATCAACCCCGAGGTGCTGCCATGCGAACGCTGCTGTCTGCGAGCCTCGTCGCCGTCATGCTGATGGTCCCGGGAGCGAAAGGGCAGGCCCCGGCCCCGCCCCGACTGCCAGCCGAAACAGCGGCCCAGAAGGAAGCGCGCCTGGCCTGGTGGACGGACGCCCGCTTCGGGATGTTCATCCACTGGGGGCTCTACGCGCAGGCCGCCCGCCACGAGTGGGTCAAGAAGAACGAGCGGATGACCGACGCCGAGTACCAGAAGTACTTCGACCGGTTCGACCCCGACCTCTACGACCCGCGCGAGTGGGCGCGGCAGGCGAAGCGCGCCGGCATGAAGTACGCCGTCATCACGTCGAAGCACCACGAGGGCTTCTGCCTGTTCGACTCGGCGGTCACCGACTACAAGGCCACCAACACGCCGGCGAAGCGCGACCTGCTGAAGGCCTGGGTCGAGGCGTTCCGCGCCGAAGGGCTGCGCGTCGGCTTCTACTACTCGCTGCTCGACTGGCACCACCCGTCCTACACGATCGACAGCAACCACCCGCAGAGCCCGTCGAACCCGGCGGACTACGAGAAGCTCAACGCGGGCCGCGACATGGCGGTCTATCGGAAGTACCTTGAAGGACCAGGTCCGCGAACTGCTGACCAACTACGGCAAGATCGACATCATCTGGCTCGACTTCTCGTTCACCGGCGGCGGGCACGGCAAGGGGCGCGACGACTGGGACTCGGTCGGACTCCTCCAGATGGTTCGCGAACTGCAGCCGGGGATCATCGTCAACGACCGCCTCGACCTGCTCGACGTGCCGGGCGGCTGGGACTTCAGGTCGCCCGAGCAGTTCAAGCCGGCCGAGTGGGTGAAGATGAACGGCGTGCGGGTGCCGTGGGAGGCCTGCCAGACGTTCTCGGGGTCGTGGGGCTACTACCGCGACGAGACGAGCTGGAAGGACTCGAAGCAGCTGATCGAGCTGCTCGTCGACACGGTGAGCAAGGGCGGGAACCTGCTGATGAACGTCGGCCCGACGGCGCGCGGCACGTTCGACGAGCGTGCCCAGGACCGCCTGGCGGCGTTCGGCCGCTGGATGCAGGTGAACGGCCGCGCCATCTACGGCAACACGCAGGCGCCCGACGCCTTCAAGGCGCCGCCGAACAGCCTGCTCACCTACAACCCGAAGACGAACCGCCTGTACGTGCACCTGCTCGCGTGGCCGATGGGCGAACTGGTGCTGCCCGGCTACGCCGGCAAGGTGGAGTACGCGCAACTGCTGAACGACGCGTCGGAGCTGAGAACGAGCGCCCGGCGAAGCACGACGTGGATCAGCGAGGAGGCGGGCGCCGGCGATCTCGTCGTGAGGCTTCCGATCCTCAAGCCGGACGTCGAGATTCCGGTCGTGGAGCTGTTCTTGAAGTAGGGGAGACTCTCACCCGTGGCCGACGGACCGACTCGGGAACGGCTCGACCAGGACCTCGGGCTTGGGGGCAAGCTCTCGGAGAGGAGCCGCGTCCGGCTCCTCAACCACGACGGCACGTTCAACGTGCGCCGCAACAACCTCAGTCCGTTTCACCCCTACAACGCCTACAACACGCTGCTCTCGCTGCCGATTCCGCGCCTGCTCGCGCTGATGGCGGCCGGATACGTGGTCACCAACCTGTTCTTCGCGTCGCTCTACTGGCTGGCCGGTCCCGACGCGATCTCCGGTTCGGCGCCCGCCGCGCTGCGGCGCTTCGAGGACTGCGTCTTCTTCAGCGTGCAGACGCTCGCGACCATCGGCTACGGCAAGCTCGTCCCCGCCACGCGGGCGGCCAACGTGCTCGTCGGCGTCGAGGCGCTGGTCGGCCTCCTCGGCTTCGCGATCCTCAGCGGGCTGCTGTTCGCGCGGTTCACGCGGCCGACCGCCCGGGTCCGCTTCAGCCGCAATGCGATCATCGCGCCCTACCAGGACGGGTGGGCGCTGATGTTCCGGCTGGTGAACCTGAGGAACCACAACCTGACGGACGTGCATGCCGTGGTGTCGTTGGCGCGGTGGACCGAGGAGAACGGCGTGCGCCGGCGCCGGTTCGACCAGCTCGCGCTGGAGCGCGACGCCATCATCTTCATGCCGCTGCACTGGGTGGTCGTCCACCCGATCATCGGGGCCAGCCCGTTCCGCGGGATCACGCCGGAGTCGTTCGCCGCGTCCGACCCCGAGGTGGTCTGCCTGATCAGCGCGGCCGACGAGACCTTCGCGCAGACCGTCCACGCGAAGACCAGCTACGACAAGGTCGACATCGTGTGGGGCGCCCGCTTCCGCGACATGTACCTGGGTGACATGGATCGTGTCGCCATCGACCTCACGCGCCTGCACGACATCGAATCGGTGACGCCGCCGAGCGTGCTGTGAGGCCGCGCGCCGCCGGAGGCCTTCTTCTGCTCGGCCAACTGCTTCCGAAACGCCGCCTCCGCTCTGGCCACCGACTCTTCCAGCGCGCCGGCGTCCACGAACGGCCGCCGGCCCTGGCGCCGCGCCTCCAGGTCGAAGGCGAAACCATGGCCCTCGAAGACGATGTCGGCCCGCAGCGAGCGCAGGCGCGCGAACGTCGCCACGAAATCGGCGGCGATGCCGGGGTAGGCGGTATTGCCGACCAGTTGGTAGCCCGGGGCGGTCGTGCCGCCGATCATCACCACCTGCCGTGTCGCGCCGCCGTCCGTGATCGCGAACGCCCACGTCGTGCAGCCCTTGGTGTGGCCCGGCGTCGCCACCGCCCGGACGCGCAGGTTCCCAATCGCGATCTCCTGTCCGTCGCGGACGGCGACGTCGGCGGTGACTGGCGGGAACGGCAGCGTGTCGCCGAACGCGAAGTCGCCGAGCCCGCCGCGCGCGAGCAGGTCGACGTCCGCCGCGCCCGCGTAGAGCCGCGCGCCGGTGACGGCCTTGAGGCGTGCCAGTCCGCCCGCGTGATCCGTGTGGGCGTGCGTGCTGAGGAGCACGCGGATGTCCTCGACACGGAACCCGAGCCGCCGAACGTTGTCGACGATGATCGGGGCCGTCTCCTCGAGGCCCGCGTCGATCAGGACGTGTCCGGCCGGCGTCGTCAGCAGGAGCGAGGTGATGTTCTCCGTGCCGACGTAGTACAGCGGGCCGGCGACGCGGAACGGTTCGACCGGCCGGTTCCACTCGCGGAACTGCGGCGAGGCCTGGGGCAGCAGGGACAGCAGGAGGGCGAGCGTCGGCAGCATCCGCACAGTATACGGCGCGCGTGGCGGAAGGCTCACCCTCGGCTCCCCGAGCCGAGGCTCTGCACGTCGATGTGGAACCGCCACTGCCGACTCTGTTAGGCTGTCGGCGCACCGCAACGGGGAGCAATGCCATGGCGAGACGACGCGTGAACCGGCGGACGTTCGTGAAGGTCCTGGCGGGATCCGCTGCCAGGGTCGCGGCGGCCACGTCGGTCGTCGCGGGCTTTCCCGCCATCGTGCCGGCGTCGGTCTTTGGCAGGTCGTCGCCGAGCAACCGGATCAATGTCGGTGCCATCGGCGCCGGACGCATCTCGCGCGGGCACGACATGCCCGGCATCTGGAAGTTCGACACGGCCCGGATTGTCGCGGTGTGCGACCTCGACGCCCGGCGCCTGGACGAGGGCCGGAAGCTCGTCAACGATCACTACGCGGCACAGGCAGGCCGCCCGTACGACGGCGTGACCACGTATCGGCACTTCGCGGAGCTGGTCGCGAACCCCGACATCGACGCCGTCGTCATCAGCACGCCCGATCACTGGCACGCGCTCGTCGCGATCGCGGCGGTGGAGCACGGCAAGGACGTGTACCTCCAGAAGCCGGCATCGCTCACGATCGCCGAGGGGCGGGCGCTGAGCAACGCCGTGCACCGGTCTGGGCGGATCTTCCAAATCGGCAGCCAGCAGCGTTCGTCGCCGCAGTTCCGCTACGCGGCCGAACTCGTTCGCAACGGGCGCATCGGCCAGCTGAAGACGGTGGAAGTCGGCCTGCCTGGCGACCCGTCCGGCGACGACGAGCCGGAGATGCCCGTCCCGAAGACCCTCAACTACGAGATGTGGCTCGGGTCCACGCCCTACGTCTACTACACCGAGAAACGCGTGCACCCCCAGGCCGGGTACGACCGGCCGGGCTGGCTGCGCTGCGAGCAGTTCGGCGCCGGCATGATCACGGGCTGGGGCGCGCATCATGTCGATTCGGCGCACTGGGCCATGGACGCCGAGCACACTGGGCCGGTGGAAATCTGGGGCAGCGCCCGGTTCCCGACAAAAGGGTTGTGGGACGTGCACGGCGACTTCAAGACTTATGGCCTCTACGCCAACGGCGTCACGATGGTCGTCAGCGGCGAGTTCCCGAACGGGATCAAGTTCATCGGGACCGACGGGTGGGTCTTCGTGTCGCGCGGGAACGAGACGGTGACCGCCAGCGACCCCGTCGCGAAGCTGAAGGACAGCCAGGCGCTCTCGGCGAGCGACCCGAAGATCATCCAGTCGGTCATCGGCCCGGACGAGGTCCACCTGGAGGAGAGCGCCGACCATCACGGCAACTGGCTGCAGGCCATCAGGACGCGCCGCCAGCCCATCGCCCCGGTCGAGGTGGCGCACCGGTCGTGCTCGGCCTGCCTGCTGCACCACATCGCCATGAAGGCGAAGCGCAAGCTGTACCTGGGACCCGCTGAAGGAACGGTTCAAGAACGACGACGAGGCGAACGCGCTGCTGTCGCGGCCGCAGCGGGCACCCTACATCATCGAGTGACGCCGACCGCCGGAGGGCCGGCCGCCGGCTGTGATCGCGCGGCCCGTCGACTAGCCGCCGGCCCTGTTTCTTCGGCGTGCCGACGCTCGCGACACCGGCTGCGGCGCCTGCAGCGTCCCGGCATCGTCGGCCACACGCGGAATCGAAGGGGGATTGCGATGCGGTGGTCTGTTCTCGCAGGCCTGTTCATGGTGCTCTCCGGCCGCCCGGCGCTGTCGGCACCCCCGCCCGCGCACGTCTGGGAACTCCAGGAGATCGAGCTTCTCGCGTCGCGTCCGTACGCGAATCCGTACGTCGAGGTGGAGTGCTGGGTCGAGTTGGCCGGGCCCGGCTTCGCGAAGCGCGTCTACGGCTTCTGGGACGGCGGCGACGTGTTTCGCGTCCGCATCGTCGCCACCGCTCCGGGGCAATGGAGCTGGACGAGCGGGTCGAACCAGCCCGCAGACGCCGGGCTGAACGGGAAGACGGGCGCGTTTGCGGCGGTCGAGTGGACCGAGGGGGAGAAGCAGCAGAACGCGAACCGGCGGGGGTTTCTGCGGCCGGACGCGATCGGCCACGCGCTGCAGTACGCCGACGGCACGCCGTTCTTCCTGCTGGGCGACACCTGGCTTGGCGCGGCGACATGGCGCCTGCCCCTGACCGACGCGGCCGCCGACCCGGGGTACCAGCCAGGCCCGGGCGTGACGTTCCAGCAGGCCGTGGCGCTGCGCAAAAGACAGGGCTTCAACTCGGTGAGCATGATCGCGGCGTTTCCCACCTGGGCGTCGGACCAGTACCCCGCCACCTACGCCGACCGCAAGGGCGTCTACTATCGGAATGCCTGGGAGGCGTTCGGCATCGAGGTCCCGGGCGGCAAGCCTACCGCGAAGTCGATGCACGACGAGCGCGGCTACCGCCCGTTCGAGATGGTGCCGGCAAGCGAGGGGCTTCCGGACTTCGATCGGATCGTGCCGGGGTTCTTTCAGAACCTCGACCGGAAGATGCGGCTCCTGAACGACCAGGGGTTCGTCGCCATGCTCGAGACCATCCGGCGCGACGTCGCCCCGCCGTGGAAGGCGTACTCCGACTTCGACGAGTCCTACGCGAGGTTCCTGCAGTACATGGTGGCGCGCTACGGCGCGCACAACATGATCTTCAGCAAGATCCACTTCGACATCTACCTGCCCAACCTCAGCCTGACCGCCGAGGAGTTCAACCAGGCGATCAACCACCACTACCGGAAGTACGGCCCGATGCCGTTCGGCCAGCCGGTGACCTCGCTGATCGACCACGCTACGGACACGACGTTCGGCACGGGTGAGCGGGCGCCGTGGATCACGATGCACAGCACCGGCAACAAGCCGCGGGACCACGCCATCTACGGCGCGATCGAGCGGCAGTTCGGTCTGTCGCCCGCCATGCCGACGGCCGACCTGGAGCCGCACTACACCGGGTGGGTGCACGGCAACAACGTGGTGGACGGCGAGCAGGCCGAATCGGGGGCGGACCGCGACAACTACTTCTCCCGCGCCCAGATGTACGGCTGCGTGCTGTCGGGCGGGCTGGCAGGCCACGTGCACGGCACCGGCGCCTACGACGTGACGAGCGCCGCCGAACCGCCGGGGCCGCGGCCCTACTTCTGGCAGGCGCTTCGGTACGAGTCGGCGGAGTACATGCGCGGGCTGGGCACGTTCATCCTCTCCGAGGGCACGCGCTACCGGGACCTGCAGCTCGCTTCGCACGACCTCTCGGCGAGGAAGCCGGCGGGGAGTTCCGAGACGGGGCTGGACGGATGGTCCTTCCTCATGCGCACGCCGGACAAGGGGCTCGGGCTCCTGTACTTCGAGAACAAGGCGCAGCGCGGCCGGACGACCGGCTGGCGGCCAAACGCCCGCTATCGCCTCACCTGGTTTGATCCTCGCGCGGGCGCCTGGCGCGATTCGATCGAACTGAGGTCGGACGGGGCAGGCGGCATCCAGTTGCCGCCCTTCCCGGGAGGGCAGAACGTGGCGGCTACCGACTGGGCCGCGAAGATCATCGACGCGCCGACGGTTACGAAGGGCGCCACGGCAGCCGGCGCGTTCGCCACGGGGCGGTACCGGAACCTCTTCCGCGAAGCCGGCCACTCGGATGCCGAGATCAAGAAGAAGGTCGACGCCGCGTTCCAGCAGCTCTTCCACGGCAATCCGGACACGCAGGCGGTGTTCTACTGGGCGGGCGAGAACACCAGGGGCCGCCTGGCGTACCTGAGCGACATCAACAACAACGACGTGCGAAGCGAGGGCATGTCGTACGGAATGATGATCGCGGTGCAGCTCGGCAGGAAGGCGGAGTTCGACGCGCTGTGGAACTGGTCGAGGACGTTCATGTACCACGACTCGCCCGCGCACCCGGCCTACGGCTACTTCTCGTGGTCCCTGAAGACCGACGGCACGCCCAACAGCGAGTCGCCGGCGCCGGACGGCGAGGAGTACTACGCCATGGCGCTGTACTTCGCGTCGGCGCGGTGGGGCGACGGCAAGGACATCTACGACTACCGCGCGATGGCGGACCGGCTTCTCTCGGACATGAAGAACCGCGGCGTCATCACCGGGCCGTGGGCCAGCCGCCCCGATCGCATCGAGACCGACGGCGCCGACTTCAACCTCGAACACAAGATGGTGCGGTTCACGCCGGACAACGGGCGGCCGGATCACACCGATCCGTCCTACCACCTGCCGGCGTTCTACGAGTTGTGGGCGAGGTGGGGCCCCGCGGCCGACAGGCCGTTCTGGGCAGAGGCGGCGCGCGTCAGCCGCGACTTCTTCCAGAAGACGACCAACCCGGCGACCGGGCTGGCGCCGGAGTACGCGAACTTCGACGGCACACCCGTGAGCAACAGCCGGAACCAGAGGTCGAGCACGTTCGGGCCCGATGCCTGGCGCACGGCGGCAAACTGGTCGGTCGACTGGTCCTGGTGGGCGGCGGACCCGCGCGAGCGCGTGCTGAGCGATCGCATCCAGGCGTTCTTCGAGTCGAAGGGGCTCGGCACCTACGGGAATCGCTGGACGCTCGACGGGACGACCCAACTCGAGGCGAACCACTCGCCCGCGCTCGTCGCGACCAACGCCGTCGCCGGTCTCGCCGCCACGGACGCGCGGGCGGTGCGGTTCGTCGAGGCGCTGTGGACCACCGAGATTCCGTCCGGGAGATACCGTTACTACGACGGGCTCTGGTACCTGATGGGCCTGCTGCATTGCAGCGGGCAGTTCCGAATCTGGACGCCGGCATGGGCAGGCCGTTGAGCGGACGAAATCCGCGCCGCAGGAGATGATCATGAATGCTCGATACGCCGCTCGCGCCGTCGGTTGCGTGATGGCCCTCGTGGTGGCCGCCATCCTGCCGTCTCTCGGGGCACCGGGCCCGGTCGGGATCTTCGAGGGGCACGACGACGTCGGCCCGGTGAAGATCCCCGGGTCGGCCGTCTTCGACCAGGCTGCCCAGACCTACACCGTGCGGGCTTCGGGCAGCAACATGTGGCTCGGCAAGGACGAGTTCCACTTCGTCTGGAAGAAGCTCAGGGGGAACTTCATCCTCCAATCGAGGGTCGAGTTCGTCGGCAAGGGCGTGGCGCCTCATCGCAAGGTCGGCCTGATCGTCCGCTCGAGCCTCGACCCCGGCTCTCCCCACGTGAACGTCAGCCTCCATGGGGACGGGCTCACTGCGCTGCAATTCCGGCGGGCCCAAGGCGCAGACACCGAGGAAATCCGCTCCGACGTGAAGGGCCCGGACGTCCTTCAACTCGAACGCAAGGGCGACGTCTACACGATGTCCGTCGCGCGCTTCGGCGACACCTACGAGACCAAGGAGGTCACCGGCGTGACGCTCGGCGAGGACGTCTACGTGGGCCTCTTCGTGTGTTCGCACGACCCGGACGTCTCCGAGACGGCCGTCTTGCGCAACGTGCGGCTGATCCGCCCCGTGCGGGACGGGTTCGTGCCCTACCGCGAGTACATCGGCAGCGACGTGGAAACGCTCGACGTGGAGACCGGCGCGCGGCGCGTCGTCTACCACGTGGACGATTCCATCCAGGCGCCCAACTACACGGCCGACGGGAAGCGCCTCATCATGAACCGCAACGGCCTGATGTACAGCTTCGACCTGGCCGCGCGCACGCTGACCGGCATCGACACGGGAAAGATGACGGCGAACAACAACGACCACGCGCTGTCGTTCGACGGGAAGATGCTCGGGCTGAGCGGCGGGCAGCCCTCCATGGTGTATACCGTTCCGGTGGGAGGCGGCGCGCCCGTGCAAATCACGCCCGTCGGGCCCTCCTATCTCCACGGGTGGTCGCCGGACGGCAAGTTCCTGGCGTTCACGGGGCAGCGGAACGGCGACTTCGACATCTACCTGGTCCCGTCAGGAGGCGGTCCCGAGACGCGGCTCACCACGGCGCCGGGCCTGGACGACGGTCCCGAGTACACGCCGGACGGCCAGTGGATCTACTTCAACTCCACGCGAACCGGCCGGATGCAGGTCTGGCGCATGAGGCCGGACGGCAGCGGGCAGGAGCAGCTCACCTTCGACGACTTCAACAACTGGTTCCCGCACGTGTCCCCGAACGGGCGCACCATCTTGTTCATCACCTACGGCCCCGAGATCGCGCCCACCGATCACCCGTGGTACAAGCGGGTCTACCTCAGGAAGATGCCCCGTGACGGCGGCGCGCCGACGGTCGTGGCCTACGTTTACGGCGGCCAGGGTTCCATGAACGTCAACTCCTGGGCGCCCGACAGCAAGACCGTCGCCTTCGTGAGCAACTCGGACGTGGTGAAGTAGGCCCGCAGAACCATGAGAACGATCTGCCTGATCTTCACGATTGTCTTTATGACCGCAACCGCATCACCTTTGCCCGGCACGGGCGCGCCCACCTTTGGCGAAGACATCACGTTCCTCCAGAAGCACACCGGGATCATCGTGCTGAGCGACGCCAGCGGCCGGGCGAGGGTGGCCGTTTCGCCGGCCTGGCAGGGGCGCGTGATGACCAGCACCGCCAGTGGCGAAGGCGGACCCAGCTTCGGCTGGATCAATCGTGAGCTGATCGCGTCCGGGAAGACAGGGCCGCACATGAACGCGTTTGGCGGCGAGGACCGCTTCTGGATGGGGCCCGAGGGCGGGCAGTTTTCGATCTTCTTCGCCAAGGGGGCGAAGTTCGAGTTCGAGGACTGGCAGACGCCCGCCGCCTTCGACACGGAGCCTTTCAAGGTGGCCAGCCGGTCGGCAACGCGCGCGGCGTTCACGTCGGAGTTCCCTTTGACCAACTACTCCGGCACCCGCTTCGAAGTGGCGGTGCGTCGCGAGGTCCGCCTCCTGGACGCCAGCGCTGCCTGGAAGCGCCTGGGCGTCGAGCCTTCCCAGGGCATCAGCCTGGTGGCCTACGAGACGGACAACACGATCACGAACAAGGGCAAGAACACCTGGAAGAAGGAGACGGGACTGCTCTCGATTTGGATCCTGGGCATGTACAATCCCTCGCCCTCAGCCACGGTGGTGGTTCCAATCAAGGCCGGGCCGGCATCCGACCTCGGGGTGAAGGTGACGTCCGATTATTTTGGCAGCATTCCCCCCGAGCGCCTCGTCGTCGAAGACAACGTGGTGTTCCTGAGCGCCGACGGCAGGTTCCGCAGCAAGATCGGCATCGGCCCCCGGCGCAGCAAGGCCGTGCTCGGCAGCTACGACGCGGACAACAAGGTGCTGACGATTGTCCAGTTCAGCCAGCCGCCCGGCGTGACCGATTACGTCAACTCGCTCTGGAAGCTCCAGGACGACCCTTACCGTGGCGACGCCGCCAACAGCTACAACGACGGTCCCCCCGCGCCCGGTGCCAAGCCGCTCGGTCCGTTTTTCGAAATCGAGTCCTCGTCTCCGGCGGCAGCCTTGGCACCCGGCAAGAGCCTTACCCACGTGCATTGCACGATGCACTTGAGCGGCGCCGAGGCCGAGTTGGACAAGGTGGCGCGCGCGAAACTGGGTGTGTCGCTCGACGGAATCAAGGCCGCGTTTGGGAAGTGACGACGAGATGCCCCGGTGAAGAAGGAGACGTCATGAGGAATCTGGTGTGTGCGCTTTGTCTCGTCGTTGCCACGGCGACCTTGTTTGCCGCGGACGTGTCCGGGACGTGGAAGGTCGACGGCGATGTCTACGGCAACGCCATCAAGATGACCTGCTCCCTGAAACAGGACGGGGAGAAACTGTCGGGCGCGGGGGCGCTGGCGGACAACGCGAACGTCACCCTGATCGGCAGCGTCAAGGATGCGGCCGTCACCTTCGAGTTCGACACGCCCGACGGGACGTACCACCTGGTCTTCACGGGCAAGCTGGAGGGTGAGGGCAGCCTGAAAGGCACCATTTCGGTGGCGGGAGTCGAAGGCACGTTCACAGCCGTCAAGCAGTGATCGATCCGATCGAATCGGCACCTCTCGTCGTGCGCGAGCTGGACACGCTGCACATCCCCCACACGATCGGTGTGGCGTCAGGCGCCCGTGCCGGAAGGCCCGAAGGGATTGATGACGCGGACGCCTCCGAAGTCGGCACCGTCGGCGAGGTCCTCCGACAACACCGTCCGGCATCCGGTCATCCGTGCGGCCTCGATGATGGCCGCGTCCCAGTACGAGACCCGGTAGCGCGCGCCAGTCTCGACCGCGCTTCGCATCAGCGGCACGGTGACGTCCTGGACTTCGAATCGCAGCCAGGATTCGATCAGCGCCGACGCCTGGCCTCGCGTGAGGGGATCACGGCGCCCGGCACGGGTCACTTGGACGTAGAACTCCTGCAGAACCTGCACGGAGAGCGCAACGTCGGTGCGGTCGAGGATCGCGCGAGCGGCCAGGGCCTTTGAATGTTCCTCCGGCACGGTGCTCACCGCGTACAACAGCACGTTCGTGTCAACGAACGTCACGGCCATGCACCTCGTCGCGCGTCAGACGATCGCCCGCGCTGAAGCGCTCGATCGATGCGAGCACTTCGTCCTGTAGACGCCTGCGCCGCTCGAACTCGGTCTCCTGGGTTCCGACGTCGAGAAGCAGCCGTCTGACCAGGCCGCTCACCGACGTATTCTCCTCGGCGGCCCTCACCCTGACACGCCGGTAGACATCGTCTGGCAGTGATACTGTGATATTTGCCACGTACACACGTTATCACGGTTGTTGGTGACAATCAACGGCGGAGCCAGGCCTGTTTGGAAGGTGACATTGGCTCTCTGCGCGCGTGTCCGGCCGGGCTGGCGCACGTGTGAGGACGCTGTATGGTGGGGCGTTGCCGCTTCAGCGGTCGCGGGGCCACAGTGCGGGGTTGCCCTTGATCGTCAAGGCGCCGAAGTGGCGCAGGTCGAGCGTGGCGACGGCCTCGGCCCGCAGCCGCTCGGCGACGGCGACGACGATCCCGTCGACCAGACCGAGCGCGAGGCTCCGATACCGGCGCGCCAGCTCGTGGGCGCGGACGAGGTCCGTTTCGGCACCCCACTCCACGTGAAAGAGGCCGTCCGAGAGGTCGGCGAGGAACGCCTCTTCCGCACGCTGGCCGAGGAACGACCCGACGAGGTAGTCCACCTCGGGCAGGATCGCCCAGGGGAGCACCCACCGCTCCGGACCTTCCTCGTAGAGCGCGGTGAGCGCCGCGTGATGCCGGTCCGACGTGTCGATGAGGGCCACGACAGCCCCGGTGTCGGCGACGATCACCGGGGCCGTCCCATCCCGGTGAGCAGGTCTTCGGCCCGTTCACCGAGGTCGGGGCGCCCGCTGGAGAACCTGCCCAGGCTCTTCGGCCGGCGCGCGGGCGCGTGCCGGGCGACGTATTCGGCCACCGCCTCGCGGACCATGGTGGCGGCCTTCTCGCCCCGACTGCGACCGAGGCTCTTCAGCCGCCGGTACTCGTCGGCATCCAGGTAGACGGTCGTCTTCTGCGTGCCAGGCATATGGTTACCATATATCGCACGGTGCCGCCTGTCAACGAGCTCGCGGCTGCTGACGCCGCGTTCTACCTCTTCACGGCCGCGGCAATCGCCGCCTCGCGCTCGGCGTCGGTCGGGTATCGGTCGAACGCGCGCGAGGTCGGCTTGCCGCGCAGGTGCGCGTCGAAGAAGTCCATCAACGCCGGTGCTCCGCATCTCGACCCGTGTGCTGTCGCCCGGGCGTCACTCGATCACGACCACCTCGTGATCGAGGATCGCGTCAACCGTGAAGGCGGCGGCGGTCCCGCGCCGCAGCGGCACCGTGCCGCCGGCCACGAGCAGGCGCGCGGAACGCGGCGTCAGCCCCTGCGGGAGCTTCACGCTCACGCGGAAGGGACCCACCTTGATCAGCTCGTCCAGCGGCGCCCGCCAGCTCGCCTCACTGGTCAGGTTGACGAGGTGCAGAATCATCCGCCCGGGCTGTTCGAAGAGATGACAGTCGATGAACCCCGTGCCCTCCACGCTCAGGGGAATGGCCGGGCCGCTTGCCCAGCGAACGATGTTGGCCAGGAGCGTCGCATGGTCGGGAAGGTGCTCGAGGGCGTAGCGGCGATCGACGTCGGCCGGCATGTAGGCCACCTTGCCCCGGCCATGCCGCGACAGGATCAATCCCGGTATGGTCGTCTTCGGCACACGCATCCAGGAGTTCTCGGGCGGATAGGTGGGAAAAGGCGGGACGAAGGTCAAGGGCACCGTGGCGCCCGGCTCCACGCGGAGCGGCTTCAACGTGCCGCCGTAGGCGATGATGTCCGTGTCGTCGAAGCCGTGCAACACCGGGTGACGCTCGCCGGTGACGGCCGGCTCGTCGCCCGCATTCGGCCCGTCGACACGCCCGCGCAGCTCGGGGTCGAGGCGCAGGTAGGTATGGCCGCTCGCGTCCGGCGCGAACACGGCCACGGTCGAACCGCCGCCCGCTGCCGCCGCACCTCGCGTGCGCGGCACCTCGCCCTCGAAGTGACAGGCAAAGAGGTCGGCCAGCGCGAAGTCCGGCCGCGAGACGCCCCACTCGTCGAACAGGCTGGTGTGCCCGGTCGCGACGAGCGATGCGCCGCCCTCGACGACGCGCCGGATCCCCGCCGCCTGCGTGTCCGACAAGGCGCCCACGTTCGGGAGGATGATCGTCTCGAGCCGTCCCGCCTCCCGCTCGATGTCGTCGATGTGCACCGACACGTACGGGATGCGGGCCCGGACGAGGGCGTGCATGAAGCCGGTGTAGGGCCCGTCGACCAGCTGCGCCGCCTCGTCACGGCCGAAGAAGTCGGTGTTCTGTTGCGACCAGATCAGGCCGACGCTCGCCACCGGCGTGCGGTTGACCAGGTAGCGTTCGTTCGCCTTGTGCCAACGCATCACCGGTTCGGCCGTGCGGTACATGCGCCGGTCGTCGTGGTAGGCGCCCACGTGGTGCCACCAGGGCTGGATGCCGCCCGCGAAGCCCGCGAACATCCACTGGCGAGCCTCGGCGGCCGGCTTGCTCGCCACGCGGTAGTAGCCGGGGCCCGACTCGTACATCGCCATCGACTCGGGCGCCAGCTTGTCCCATCCCATGACGGCGTGCACGCGTGCGCCGGTGTCGCCGTTCTGCTGGAACCCCGTGTTGTCGTCGCGACGCTGGTGGTCGAGCATCATGATGTCGGCGCGAGTGCAGATCGCCCGGAGGTCGCGGAAGGACCGCGCCTGCGCGGTGATCGCCCCGCCCATCATCCCGGACCAGACGCAGTCGGGGCCGCCGGCCGCGCGGGTCACGCGGTTGTTCAGGTCCCAGATCTCGACGCGGCGGGCGTAGTTCCAGGCGATCCAGGTTCGATAGACCGGGTCGTCCCAGTTGGCGGCCCGCGGCAGCGCGGCGCCCCCGTGCGCCTCGAACGCGCGCACGCAGTTCGCGCAGTAGCAGATGCTCGACCGGCCCAAGCCGGCCCAGCTGTTGTCGGTGAAACCGTCCGGGTGCGATCGCTCGACGATCTCGCGCATCACGTCGGGCAGGTACTCGTCGTAGTAGGGGCTGTTGACGCAGGTGATGTACTTGTCGTCCGCGCGGTACGGCTGGCCGGCCCGATCGCGCGTGAACCAGTCCGGATGGGCCTTGAAGAAGTCTTCGTCCGTCCGGTTCGAGTCCATCCGCGCCATCACGAACAGCCCGTCGTCGTGGGCGGCGTTCGTGAGCTCTCCGAACAGGTCGCGCCCTCCAAGGAACTCGGCGCGGTGATGGAGGGGAAACTTGCTGGGGTAGTAGGCGACAATGCCGCCGGCGTTGATGACGAGAGCCTGCACCTGGGTGCGCCGCCACTGCGCGCGCCACCACGCGATGTCGTAGCGAATCGGGTCTTTCTCGGTGATGTTCGTCTGGCCCCAGCGATACGCGCGGCGGTACCAGGGCAAGCCTGGGCTCTGCGGGGCGGTTCCGGCACTGGCGGCCGACCGGGCGCCGCTCGCGACAACCACCGCGGTCGCCAGGCCGGCGTTCAGGAAATCGCGGCGGGTGAGATCGCTCGGCGTCTTGGGCATGACGGGACTCCTGTCGCCTGGCACTGGGGACCGCCGCCCTCGCTGAGAACAGCGGGGCCGTGCCTGGGGGGTGGCGCCCAAGCGAGCCCCCTGGATGCTTGCCTTGGGTCACGTCGTGCCGGTCGAACGCCCGCGCGGCCTGGCCCTGTTCCCTTGTGATTATCAACCACATCAGCGAGGCGCTGCACAGAGGGCGCTACTCGGGCGTCTGCAGAGAGCCTCGAGGGGTGTCGGGAGAAGCCGCGATTCGGAGTCGTGGGGTTGTGGGGCAGGGCCTTTAGGCCCGCCGATCGCGGGGCTGAAGCCCCGCGCCACAGAGACAGACGACTCAGAATCGTGGACTGCCATCTGGATTAGCGGACGATGACCTGGAAGTGGAGCACCGACCCCAGGACCGCGCTCAGAATCGTGGCCCGTCCGTTGGCATACGTACCGTATTGCGTTCGCCGGCCGTAGCCGTCTTCGTAGCCGCGGCGGAAGCCCTCCCGGAAGTAGTTGTTGTAGTCGTCCCGGTCGACGTAGAAGCCGTGGTAGCCGTAGTTGGCATCGCGATACGCGAACGAGACTTCGTAGTTGGACATCGAGTGGTCCTGTCGATCGGCCTGCCCGGTGCGATAGCCCTGGTCGTACCCGTAGTTCACGGCCTGCCTGAGCAGCGTCGCACCGTATCGGTTGGTTTCGTAGGACCGGCCCCCCCGCGTGTACAGATAGGTCGCGGGCGTGGAGAAGTAGGGGTCGTTCGCGTATTTGGCGGGCGCCTGCCGCTGGACCGCCAGCTGCTGCTCGTGGAGGTGCGCCACGTACTGTTGCTGGACGCTGTACTGGGCACGGCGATTTTGCTGCTGCAGCTGGGCCGTCTGTTCCTGGGCGAGACGCTGCTGTTGACGCAGGTGTTCATCGGTACTGCGTCAGACGCTGCTGCTGCTGATCGACCTGCGCCTGGTGGCGCTGTTTCGATTGCTCCTGGTCCTGCTTCTTCTGCCCGTTCTGCTTCGTCTGTTGGTCTTTCCCCGAGTGGCCCTGTCCCGCCGCGTCGCTCGGCGCGCTCAGTCCGAGCAGCGCCACCGCGCCGATGCTCGCAACCACGACCGCCCGACTCACCATGTTGATTCTCATGATCCGCCTCATTTGCCTAGTCCGTAAACGCCATGACGACCCGTGGACCGGGGCCGTCCGATGTGACCCTGACAGCCGTTTTCCCGCTCGACGCCGCCGTCGAATCGACCGCGGCCCTGGCAACCGCGCGAGCGTTGCGATACGCCATCCACGATACGACTCTGACGGACGCGTGTCTGTGCAGGGGAGCACACCCGGCGTGCGTCACGCGGGGCGGCGTCCTCGATCCGTGCACAAGTGGACAGACGCGGCGCCCGCAGCGGCCTACGCTGGTGCAAGCGTGGACGGCGCACTCGAACGAGCCAGGACGGCGAAGGGTGCGTGGTCCCGATACTGGAGGTAGAGAAGATGAGTTTCACGACGCTCAACGCGACGGAACTGACAGTCGTCATCGCCCTCGTGGTGGTGGCTGCCGCGGGCCTCGCCACGTGGCTATGGACCCGTCGCCGCCGGACGGAACGCCTGCGCACGAAGTTCGGGGGCGCCGAGTACGCCCGCGCCGTGGAGAAGGGCGGCACCAAGCGGCACGGCGAAGCCGGGCTCGAACAGCGCACACAACGCGTCGAAGGCTTTCACGTGCAGCCGCTTGCCCTTGCCGATCGCGCCAAGTTCCTCGAATCCTGGCGCGGGGTCCAGGCCCGCTTCGTCGACGGTCCGGCCGGTGCGGTCACCGAAGCGGACCTGCTGCTGGCCGATGTGATGTCCACGCGGGGCTATCCGACGACCGACTTCGAACAGCGGGCGGCAGACATCTCCGTGGATCATCCGCTGGTCCTGAAGAACTACCGCATGGCTCACGACATTGCCGTTCGGCAGACGCTGGGACAGGCCACCACGGAAGAGCTGCGCCAGGCCATGGTGCATTACCGCACCCTCTTCGAGGAGTTGGTCAACGGGCCGGAGATGCCCCTGGCGGCCGTGGCAACGCGCGCGTGATCATCCGTACCATGGCGGGGGGACCAGCAGAAGGTCAGGGACCCTGGCCGGTATGATGCGAGCGGGAATCGAGGTCATCGTCAACGCCGCGTCCGGCGGCGGCGTGCGCCCGGAGGTTGGGCTCCATGTGGCGCAGGCCTTCCGCGCGCTCGGAGCGGATGCGCGGGTTTCGGTGGCGGCTGACGGCACCGACCTGGCGAATCTCGCGCGACTGACCGCCCGAGGCGATGCCGAGCGCATCGTGGCAGGAGGCGGTGACGGCACGCTGAACGCCGTCGCCGCAGCCACCGTCGATTCCGGCAAGACGCTCGGCGTGCTGCCGCTCGGCACCCTGAACCACTTCGCCAGGGACCTGGGTATTCCGCTCGACCTCCAAGGCGCGGTCGGCGCGATCGTCGCCGGCCACGCGGTCAGAGTCGATGTGGGCGAGGTCAACGGCCATCTCTTCTTGAACAACGCGAGCCTGGGACTGTACCCGCGCATGGTTCGCGAACGTGAGCAACAGCAACGTCTGGGGTGGGGCAAGGGACCGGCGTCCGTGTGGGCGGCGCTCGCGGTGCTGCGCCGCCATCCGTTTCTGGACATTCGCCTGAGCGTTGGCGGGCACGCACTGACTGGCCGGACGCCGTTCCTGTTTGTCGGCAACAACGAGTATGCAACGGAGCGGCTCACGATCGGCAGCCGCGCGAGCCTCGACAAGGGGCGGCTCAGTGTCTACGCCACGAGCCGACTCGGACGATGGGGCCTCGTCCGGCTGGCCCTGCGCGCGTTGGCCGGCAAGCTTCGCCAGGAGCGAGACCTGCTGGCCTTCGCGACCACCAATCTGTTCGTCGAAACGCGGCGCTCGCGAGTTCGGATGGCGCTCGACGGCGAGTTGATCATCCTGCGGCCGCCGCTCCACTACGCCGTCCGCCCCGGGGCGCTGCGTGTCCTGACGCCAGCCGCCGGTCAGACGCCGGGACGAGAGGCTGTCGGCACTCCCACGGCGTAGGCGCTCGAGCCGGGGCACACTGAGAGGCAGGTCGTGCGCTCGATAGTCCATCTGTCCGACCTCCATTTCGGCCGGATCAACGGCGTCGTGATTGCTCCGCTGATTGAGGTCATCAGGGGGATCGCACCCGATCTGGTGGCCGTATCGGGAGACCTGACGCAGCGTGCCCGCTCCTCTCAATTCGAGGAGGCGCGCGCGTTGCTCGACCGCCTGCCGTCGCCCCAGATCGTCGTGCCCGGGAACCACGACGTGCCTCTGCACAACGTGGCCGCACGCTTCCTTCATCCACTGGACAAGTACCGACGCTACATCACGGACGACCTGATGCCGTTCTATGCTGATGACGAGATCGCGGTTCTGGGCATCAACACCGCGCGTTCGCTGACGATCGAGGCGGGACGCATCAGCGACGCACAGGCGGCGCGGGTTGCCGAACGACTGGGAACGGCCGCCGCCGGAGTCGTGAAGATCGTCGTCACGCATCATCCCTTCGATGTGCCCGCCGGTCACGACGAACGCCACCTCGTCGGCCGCGGACACATGGCCATGGAAGCGCTCGCCCGGGTCGGGGTGGATCTGTGCCTGGCGGGCCACCTCCACGTCAGTCACACGTCGCACAGCGCCACGCGTTACCACATCGCAGGGTATTCCGCACTCGTGGTGGAGGCCGGGACTGCCACCTCGGTTCGCGGCCGCGGCGAGAGCAACTCGTTCAACGTCCTGAAGATCGACGGGCCGGAGGTCGCAGTCGAGCGGCACGAATGGCAGGGCGAGTCTCGTACGTTCGGCCTGGTGACGCGCGAGGAGTTTCGGCGCGTGCCGGACGGCTGGGTGCGCCGCGGGGTGTCCGGCGACGGAGCGCGAGCCGGCAGCTGAAGGCGCCTCCTGGGCCTTCCGTCCCGGCTCGCAGTCGCGTCCCGCTACGCCAGGATCCGGATCACCACCCGGCGATTCTGCGCGCGGCCCGCCTTGGTCGTGTTCGGCGCGACCGGATTGGCCGACCCGTAGCTGATGACGTTGATCCGATGCAGCGGTATCTGGTGCGCCTCGTAGAGGTAGCGCTTGACGGATTCGGCGCGGTCGAGGCCCAGTTGGTCGTTGTACGCCTTCGCGCCCTGGTTGTCGGTGTAGCCTTCGACCTCGATGTAGGCGCCGTTGGGGTTCGCCTTCAGTTGGTTGACGACTTCGTCGATCCGGGCCTTGGCTTCGGCCGGCAGCTCCGACTGGCTCGTGAACACACGTGCGAGAGACTGTGCGAGGCTGCGGCGAACGGGTATGATACGGCGCACTCGAATACTGGCCGGACGGCGCCGGTTCGGTCGCGGGAAGGCCCCCCGCTACAATCCAATTCGGACGCAGATGAACAACTCACCTGGACAGACAAGAGCGCGCGCGGTTCGCCTCGACGTGCGCCACGTCTCCAGAGGAAGGCGGCCGGGGCGGGGATGACCGCAGCGGTTCCCGACCCGACGGCCCACCCGCTGGCCTGCACGTTCGCCGGCGCGCTGGAGCACGTGTTCCTCGTGGACGATCGGCAGGCATGGACGGTGGAGCGCCTCCTCTCGCTGGCGGGAGATATCGACCGGAGCGTGTGGCGTGATGCCGGCAGCCGTGTAGCGGTCCGAGCGCGCTCGTCAGCGTTCATCGTGGCCTCGCTGCTGGCCCTCTGGAAGCAGCACCGCCACCCCCTGCTGCTCGACCCGGCGGTGGGCGCGGAGGCCGCCGCGGGAGGGTACTTCGAGGAAGGCATGCCGACGCTGGTGCCGGCATGGGAGGAACCGTCTTCCGCGGAGATTGCCGTTGACGAGACGCGCAGCGGCACATTCACCGCGTCGCTGCCGGCTTCGGATGACACCATCCTCGCGTTCCTGACGTCCGGTTCGACCGGCGCCCCGAAGATCGTCACGAAACGCGACTTCCAGTTACAGCGGCAGTTCGACGTCGAACCGGCGTGGCTCGGCTTGCCGGGGCCGATTCACACGCTCTCGCTCGTGCCGGCTCACCACATCCTCGGATACATCTACGGCATCAACATGCCCGCGTCGACGGGCGGACGCGTGGTGTTCCCGGCCGGGTCATCTCCTCACGCGTGGATCGATGCGGTCCGACGCGAACGGCCGACCATGGTGGTGGGGGTTCCGCTGCATTACCGCCTCATCGGCCAGGCGCTCGCGGCCCCATTGCCTGAAGCCGTCTATCTCAGTTCGGGCGGCATGCTCCCCAGGAGCGTCGCCGAGCTCTTCCACGAGCGGGCCGGGTGGCCGATCGTCCAGGTCTACGGGTCGACGGAGACCGCGGGCATCGCGACGCGAACCGGGTTCGGGCCCTGGAACCCGCTGCCAGGGCTCCAGTGGCAGGTGCGCGACGACGACGGCTGCCTCGTGATCCGGTCGCCGTGGCAGGATCCCCCGAGCGCATGGCACCAGCTCGATGATCTGGTCGAACCCTCGGAAGGTGGGTTCGCGCTGCTGGGGCGGTCCGACTCGGTGGTCAAGGTCGGAGGCCGCCGGTTCTCGCTGGCCGAGATCGTCCAGATGGCACAGTCATCGCCGCTCGTCGAACAGGCGCACGCCGTGACCTACAGCCGCTACGACGAACTGGCCGTCGCGCTGTTCGTGGTCCCAAGGCGACCGACGAGCCTCACATCGGCCGAGGTCCGGTCGTTCATGGCCGAACGCCTGGCGCCATTCAAGGTCCCGCGCACCATTCGGGTGCTCGACGAACTGCCGGCACTCGGCATCGGCAAAGTGGACGACGCCGCCCTCAGGCTCACGGCCGACCTGGCGTCGGAAGGCGATTCGGAAGCCTGACGGACCAGCCACCCTCGCCGGCACGGAGGCCGGCGCCACGACGATCGTGGACGCCATGAACTGGCGCCGGCGGGCGGCCCGACATCCGCGGCCACCTGCCGGCGGCGGTTTCGACGTTCAATCTGCCCGTCGCATGACGAGGGCGGCGTCGTTGCCGCCGAAGGCCAGCGACGTCGAGATTCCGCACCGCACCTCGCGCGATCGGGAGCGGTTTGCGACCACGTCGACCGGGCACTCGGGGTCCGTCAGCGTATGGTGGACCGTCGGCGGAATCACGCCATGCTCGATCGTCAGAGCCAGCACGATCGCCTCGACCGCGCTGGCCGCACCCAGGCAGTGCCCCAGCATCGACTTGATGGACGTGACCGGAATGTCCGACGCGCGGTCGCCGAACACCCTTCGGATCCCCAGGGCCTCCGCGCGGTCGTTCTGCGGGGTGCCGGTCCCGTGCGCGTTGATGTGGTCCACCTCGTCGGCCGACACTCCGGACGCCGCGAGGGCGGTCTCGAGCAGCGCGGCGACCGCCAGGCCATCCGGCTCGGGAGCCGTCGCGTGGTAGGCCTCGCAGTACGCGGCCCAGCCGGCAAGTTCCGCGTGCACGTGCGCGCCGCGTGCGCGTGCCCGCGCCATGTCCTCGAGCACCAGCACGGCGCCGGCCTCCCCGAGGTTCATGCCTTTGCGGCTCACGTCGAACGGCCGGCAGGGATCGACGTCCACGACCCGGAGTGCGTTGAACCCGCTCAACGCCATGCGGCACAGCGACTCGCCGCCGCCGCAGACCGCCGCCTGGATTCGACCGTTCCTGATCAGGTCCGCACCGTGGCCGATAGCCATCGCGCTGGACGAGCACGCGGTGTTGAGGCAGGCTCGGGGACCCAGCAGGCCGAAATGCTGCGCGACCGGGTCCGCGGCGCCATGATTGAGGTAGGTGACGATCTTCGCGGGATGCGCCCGGCGAATGCCCCGCGTCAACAACTCCGAGAAGTAGACCTCGTTGCGGAGCAGGTCTCCCGTCCCAACACCGAAGAACACGCCGATCGACTCGCGTGGTATCGCGGTGGCCAGCAACCCCGAGTCTGCCAGCGCCTCGGACGTCGCCACGATGGCGAACTGATCGGCCCGCGAGTAACGGCGCCGCTGGTGCGGCGAAAACGAGCGCGCGCCGTCCCAGGCCGGCACCTCCGCGACCATCCGGCTCCGGTAGCCCGCAGCGTCGAAGAGCGACAGGTCGCGGATGCCGCAGCGCCCCTCGCACAACTCCAGCCAGGACGACTGGCGATCCAGACCCAGCGCGCATGTCAGGCCCATGCCGGTGATGGCAATCCGCCGTTCCCTCATACGACCTCGGACCGGTTGACAGGGCCGCCCGGGCCCGACAGGAAGCCCGCCTCGCACTCGCGCCGCCACCGCTCCACTCGGCGGCGTTCGCCACGCCTCACCATGGCCGTGACGATGAGCGGCGTGAACTGGAAGGGCATCAGGAGCAGCGACAGCGCGATCCCCTGAGCCCGGTGAGACCCGGACAGCCCGCTCCGCCGAAGGCCGACGAGCCCGAGCCAGTAGCTGACGATCACCCCGTATATCTCCCGTGTCAAGCCGCCGTATGTTCCGTGCAGGCCGCCGCCCCGGCTCTCGCCGCGCTTGAGACTCTCGAGAAACTCCTGGGGCGTGCGCCCCCGGGCCTCGGTGTAGGCGCCGGCGACGCGGGCGAGCACGTGGGCGTCGCTGCCGCCGGTCTCGCCGAGACGCGCCAGGGGATGCCGGCTGTTCCACCGCGTCGCGACCTCGGCGGCCAGGTCGTTGTGCGCGGCCGTCATCGTGGCATTGCGGACCTCGACGGCATGCACGGTCGCCAGGACCGGTTCGAGGTAGTCACGGACCGGCGTTTCACCGCGGAAGAAATGGAACGGGTGATGGAGCACGAGCGCCACGCCTTCTCCGCGCAGGAACGCCGCCGCCTCGAACACGTTGCCCCGCAGCGGCTGGACGTCCCGGTGGTGCCGCTCGGTGAGGCCGAGCGCGCCCAGGTGGACGCGCACCTGGCTCCCGGGAACCCGGCACCCGATCTCCTCGCCCATCACGATGTCGGTCGCGCCCGGGTGGCGGTCCAGCAACTCCAGGCACCCGTCGATGCTGTCGTGGTCCGTCAGCGCGACGAGATCCATCCCGCGCGCGCGCGCCGCCCGGTAGACGGCCTCGGGCTCGGAATAGCAGTCGCGGCTCCGAAGCGGGCGCATGTTCGATGTGAACCCGGAGTGGAGCGAGTGCACGTGCAGGTCGGCCCGCAGCCGGCGGGGGGACGGCCCTTGTGTCATAGGGGCTTGAACACAAGAAAATCGACGACAATCGAACCGGTTCCCCGGTAGATTGCCGGCAGGAACCCCTTCCCCACACCGATCTTCAGCATCGTCGTCTTCGGACCGCCGAAGTTGACCTCGAAGCCCACGCCGGTGGCGGGCTGCCAGTCGGCCACGTCGGGCGTGCGGCCGCGAGCGTGATCCACGTACGCCGCCAGCCTGAACATATCGAACAGGTTGAACGAATAGGACGCCCTGAGCATGCCGAGTTCCGCGAAGCGGAGGCCGGCGGACGGTATTCCCCGCATGCGCGTCTCGTCGAACAGCCCAGAGCGGTACATCGAGAAACGATCGAGACGCTGACCGCCATAGTACGCCGCGTTCAGGTGGATCTTGCTGAACGGCGAGAGAAGGAAGTCCTTGGTCACGCCCGCGCTGTACTTGTCGTAGGTCTGCGTGGACGGGTCGAACGCGGACAGGTCCTCCCCCCAGGGCTCCCACTGGGCCCGATGGAACCGCGTCCAGCTGGAGAGGAGCGAGTAGCCGGCGCGCCGGTACTCGTAGTTGAAGCCGCCGCTCGTGGTGGAGGTGCTGACCGGCAGCGTGAACGAGTCGGCCGTGTTGCCCTCCGACGCCGTGTACTGATCGGTACTGAATGTGCACGTTCGCCGTGACCTTCTGGAAGGCCGTCACCTGGTACCCGAGGTTGAGGCCGGTCGACGCGGTCCGGTTCTGGACGCGCTCGTCCTTGCGCTCGCCCTCCGTGTCGTAGACCTGATCGTTGCTCTTGACCACGATGCCGTAGAAATCGGCGCTCACGTCCAGCTTGGTACCCCAGAGATTCGCCTTTTGCAGGTTGCCGGCGCCCAGGACCCCCGAGAATATCAACCCGAACTGGAGGCCGCGGCCCAGGAAATCGAAACTCAGGTAGTCGATGCCGAACAGAGGGATCGGAGTGTCGTAGGAGGGATCGATGGTGACCCCGGCAACGAGTGCCTTGGCGCCGTTCGTCGCCTGATCGCTGACAACACGCTCGCCGCCTCGCTTGACGAGGTGGCGCAGCCCGCCATCGGTTTCGCGGTACATGAGGTCGTCGCTCCGGCGGGCCTGCTCGCGGAGGCTGTCGAACGAGGCGTCGTTGACGCGAAACTCCGAGAAGACGACCTGCTTCTCGACGAGGAGGTTCCGGCCGGCAATCGACATGATCTGCCGGCTGACCAGCTTCTTGAACAGGTACACCGGTGTGTCGCCGACCGGTTCGGCCCGCTCGAAGGTTTGCACCTCCTCGTTCGAGACGACAGGCGCCGCGAGCCTGGTCTGCACCGCCTGCAGCTTGAGGCGCGCGTAGCGCTCGGTGTCGATCCAGACCCGGCCCTTGTAGAGCGAGCGCGCCGGGTCGACCGGGTCGAAGGCGACGACGAAGCAGGGCCGGTCGCCGACGCGGTCGAGTCCGATCAGGTGATAGGCATAGTCGCGGTTGAGACGCAGCGACAGGGGCAGCGACAGCACCTTTTCGGGCTGGAGCAGGGGAAACGGGGGACGGTTGCGACCCCAGCGTGTGCCGTTCAGCGAGAAGCTCAGTTCCTGCCATTCGGTGACGTCCGGGCCGGCGAAGAACTGGTTCTCGATGACCACGTCGTACGAATCGAGGGCCGTCGGCTGGAAGTGAATGTCGATGCGCGCGTGGGCGATGTAGTTGCGGACCGCGGCCGCCTGCGCGGCTTCCGTCTGCTGATACCGGAAGATGATCTCGTCGACCGTGGGCGCCGCCCGCTCCGTGGCCTCCGACCGAATCGCGTAGACGTCCTCGGCGCCGAAGTTGAAGTCGAGCACCACGAACCGACCGGGGAGCTCGACACGCGCCGTCGAGGTCAGGGCACCCTCGTCGCGCGTGACCTCCCGCACCTTGGTCGTGGCGCCGGCGCCCGGGTCGCGCAGGGCCGTCGTGCCCGCCGACGCCAGGTGAAGGCTGGCCTGCAATACGTGCCCGGCCTCGAGGGCCGACGGCCAGCAGACGAGGTAGGTGGCGAAGGTGGTCAGGTTGTACAGCAGCCGATGGGGAAGCGTGCCGGGGATGGTCCGGCCGTCGATCGTGAGCTCCAGGTTCGAGGTCCGGTCATCGAGCGTGATCACGTCACCGCCGATGATGTCCTTGATCGTGGCCGCAGCTGCCAGCGCGGCGGCCACCGCTTCCGCGGTGCCCACGCAGGTCGTGAAGCTGCTGCGGCCGCCAAGGTGCGAAAGGTGCCACCCGAGCAATCGCTCGGCCGCCTGCCGCCCGTCGCCGGGGAGGTTGACACCGGTCACGCCGAGAAGCGGTTCCGCGTGGTTCGCGGCCGCCACGCCATCCAGCGCACCGAGCATCGCCTCGACGCCGGCGCGGCCCTCTCCGCCCGGAGGGGCCGACAGGGCGATGACGTTCAGGTATGCGGCGACGTCTTCCCGGTAGAGCTCTTCCTGCCACTGCTCCGCTCCCGGAGACTGGAGGCTGCCCTCGACCACCAGGGCCGCGCTGTCGACCGACCGCACCTGCACGGCCACGAACTTCACCAGGTAGGCGTAGTCCCGTGGTGCGGGCCGGGCCGGGTCGTCGAGCCGTTCGCCGATCTGGTAGGCCACAACCTTGCCGCGGCAGCGTTGGACGAGGCCGCGCAGCGCCGGTCCCCAGGCGTCGACGCCGGCCACGCCGAGGGGCGGGTCGGCGAGGACGAGCATGACGGGCACGTGCCGGCCGGCGTACAAATCGAGTCTCTGGTCGAGCCGTCCGAGCCCCGGCGACCCCGGGTCGAATTGGGCGCGTCGCACGAGCAGCCGGACGAAGACCGGCACGTCGGCCGGGCTCACGCGGGCGGTGTCGAGCGCCGCGGCCAGGACCGCCGTTCCGTCCAGCGTCTCGTCAACGCCAAGCCCCCGCAACACTGGGGTGGCGGCGGCGACGGGCAGTGCGGCGGCCAGCCACACGGCGACCGCGAAGGCTGACGCATGCCGGCACGTCATGGGCACGACCCGGCCGCGGCCCACTGGCCGATGGCCTGGAACTCGACGCTGCCGAGGATCCTGTCCAGGCGGCCGGCGAAGCCCCGGAGGCGGAAGTAGTGACTGAACTGACGCGCCCAGGGCAGTCTCATCCGAGGTGGAGACGGGTCCAGTTCCCACGGGTGGACGAAGAGGGTGACAGGCGCGCCGCCGCGATTGCGCGCCTCGATTTCCTTCACGACCGTTGCTGGCTGACTCATCCGCAGTCCCCAGCCCCCGCCGAGGGGATACTGCTGGCCGAACCGCCGGGCCACGAGGGGTGGAACTTCGAGCAGGTCGCCGCCGGTCGTGTGGCGGCAATGGGGCACTTGCGGATAGGCGGGGTTTCCGACCAGACGTAGGGGGGACATGCTCGAGTCGTAACGGAACCCGTGACGCGCCAGTACGTCCAGGGCCCACAACGAGCGGTCGTTGATCGACCACTCGGCGGCGCGAAACCCCGCGGGAGTCGGAGCCCCCGCCGCCTCGATGGCGGCGCCAGCACGGATCAGATCGGTTTCGAACGACACGTCGTCCATTTCATAGACGCGACGATGCGACCACCCATGCGAGGCGACCTCGTGCCCGGCGGACAGGACGCGTTGCACGAGACGGGGGTGACGTTCGGCGACCCACCCGAGAACGAAGAAGGTGGCGGTGACGCCCCGCCGCGCGAGCAGCTCCAGCGTCAGGTCCGTCGTGAATTCGACGCGGCTGGGAAGTCCCGGCCAGTGCTCGGGCGCGAGCGGGCCGCCCACGCCGCACACGTGGAACCACTCCTCGACATCGACGGTGAGGAAGTTTCGGATCCGACCTGGCACGTGGTATCAGCCTTGAGCGGACGACGCCTGTCCCTGGGCGTGCTCGAGAAGCTGCACGATGGTGTTGACGGTGCGAAGGACGCGACGGCCGAGCTGTTCGTCGCTGACCTTCACGCCAAACTCCCGCTCGATCTCCAGCACCAGTTCGAGCGCATCGACGGAGTCCAAGCCGAGTCCCGCACCGAACAATGGCACGTCGTCGGCGATATCCTCCGGAGGCATGGGCAGGTGGAGGCTTCGCACGATCGCCGCCTTGACCCTCGTCGAAAGAGATTGATCCATTCCAGTTGCCGTCGGGCCCGAGGTTCCTTCGCGTGAGCGGACGACAAAGCGTCCGCCCCGGCACTATAACGCAACCACCAGCCAGCCATCAACGTGGCGACGACGCGGCGCGAGCGACGATGCAGTAGTGGGCTCCGCCATCCGCCGAGGTATTGACGAGCGCGATCCGGCCGGTCGCCCGACGTGCGGTCGCGCTCACGTCGATGCGGAGCGCGGGGTCCACCGGCTCGCATCCCAGGGTCGGGGGCACGACGCCGCGTGCCAGACAGAGAAGGGCGGCGATGAGGGAGGCCGTCCCTGCGGCGCCGTACTCGCCGACGGCGCCCTTGATTGAGACGACGGGAACGCCTCTTGGACCGAACACCTGCTCGACCGCAAGCGCCTCGACCCGGTCGAGGGCCGGGGTGGAATTGGCGGACGCGAATACGGCAGAAACGTCGGCCGGCTGGATGTCCGCGTCCTGCATCGCGGCGCGCATCGCCCGCACGATGCCGTCCGGCTCGGTCGGCCACGCGGCCGGCTTGCAGGCGGACGCCGCGGCGCCGGTTCCCAGGATTTCCCCGTAGGGCGCGACCCCGCGCCGGGCGGCCGCCGCTGCCCGCTCGAGCATCAGCAGGTGGCCGCCTGTTCCGAGGACGAACCCGTTGCGGGCGGCACAGAACGGGCGGCTTGCCTCTCCGCGCCCGTCGGACCCGGACAGCGGCCCGAAGCGGTCATAGATGCGGAAGGCGTGCTCCTCGATGTCGTCCGCCCCACCGCACAGGAACGCCGCGCCGCGATCCTCGCGGACCAGGCCGGCCGCAATGACCACCGCGGCAAGGCCTGAAGCCTGCTTCTGAACGACGGTCAGGTTGGGCCCGCGCAAGCCCAGGTCGATCGCGCAGAGGCTCGCGGCCGCGTTGCCGACCGTGTTGCTGAAGCCAAGGGCCGGCACGCCGGCCGGCCCGGTCGTCGCGAGGCCGTGGAGATGCCGGATGGTGCTGTGCATGCCGGCGTTCGCGCTGCCGAGCACGATGCCGACCCCCTCCGTGCCTGCCGGCATCCGCGCGTCGTCGGCGGCGAGGCGGCAGGCGACCAGGGCGAGGCGCCCGATCTCGTCGAGGCGGCGCAGTTTCAGCGGGTCGACGTGGCGCGACGGTTCGAAGTCACGGACGAGTCCAGCCGTGTGCGAGCGGCAGCCCTCGGTGCTGAACCTGGAGACCGGCGCGAGCCCTGTGCGACCGGCCAGCAGTCCTTCCGCAAGCACCTCCGGGCCGGTTCCGAGGCTCGAGAGGACTCCCAACCCGGTCACCACCACATCATCGCGCATGTGGGCAGTAGGGTATCATCAGCCAGAGCATCGGCTCAAACCATGGAGGGGCCAGAAATGCCGGAATCGTCGACCCGTCCGCGGATGCCGCGCCTGCCCATGGACGCGGCGCGCGGCGCGTTGGCCGCGGTCGTCTTGCTGACGGTCGCCGTGTCGGCGCGTCCCGCGGCACCGGACCTGTTCGACGAGATCCACATGCGCACACGCGCCGCCGAGGCCACCCGGCGGACGATACGCGCGCGGTTCACGCAGACGACGGTGTCGTCGCTGCTCGTCAAACCGGTCGTGGCCCGTGGGACGATCCTCGCGGCGAAGCCGGCGCAGCTGGCGATGACCTACACGGCGCCCGAACGCAAGACGATCATCATGGACGGCAGCCGCGTGGTGATCAGGCGCGAACAGGGCCCGGTCGAAGAGACCGACGTGACGGAGATCCTCAAGTCGGTGAACCACTACTTCGTGGACGCGACCCCGGACGACCTGCGGAAGTCGTTCGTCGTGCGCGCGTTCCTGGACCCGGAGATGACGCCGCCCGGGTACCAGGTCGACCTGGTGCCGAAGCGCAAGCAGATCAAGCAGGGATTGGAGCGGCTGCAGGTCTGGGTCACCCGTGAACCGCTGGTGTTGTGGCGGATCAAGATGACGTTCCCCGGGGGTGACAGCGACACCATCACGGTCGAAGACGTCCAGTTCAACGTGCCGATTCCGGCCAACGCCTTCGACACGGGCCTTCCCGCGCCATCCGCCCGGAAGAAGAAGTAGCGGCCGCGGCCGTCAGCTTGCGAGCTTCGCCCCCCGCTCCGCCCGCTCGGCCGCCGCCTCCGTGCACGTGCCTGCCTCGGTGGGCAGGAGGTCGTGCTCGGCGAGGTAGAAGGCCGGGTCCATCATCCGCTGTGTGCGAGAGAGCGCCTTCATCAGCAGCAGGGCCTGCCGCAGTTTGATCTGGCCCAGCCATTTGTACCACGGCTTGCTGCCCGACAGATTCAGCACCGACCGCCTCCACGTCTCGCAGTAGAGCTCGAAGAAGCGTTGCGCCCCGAGCTTCGGCTCCCACAGCAGGTGGCTCATGTCGAACTGCGTCCACCTGGGAACGCGGATGCGACGGCGGACCGTTTCGTAGTACGGCGTCCCGGGGAGCGGTGTGTGAATGGTGTAGCCGGCACGATGAAGCTTGTGCTCGTCGACGAACGCCCAGAGCCGGCGGAAATCGTCCTCGTCCCAGTCGTGATCGATCACGAAGTTGCCGGTCACGCCGAACCCGTATTCGCGGGCGACCCGGACCCCCTCGAGCATCTTCTCGACGGAGTTGTCCTTGTCCAGCAGGCTCAGCTTGCCGTCGGTCGCGGCCTCGAGGCCGAAGAAGATGTCGAACGCCCTCGAGAAGGGCTTCCACGCCTCGAGCAGTTCCGGGTGGGCGGCCACCAGGTCGGTGCGGCTCTGCACGACGACCCAGTCCTTGCGGATCTGGCGCCGGACCAGTTCGTGCGCGAGTTCGAGGCTGCGCTCGGTGCCGTGCCAGAACAAGTCGTCCACGATGAAGATGTACGGACCGACCGACGCCAGGTCGCGACAGACCGCGTCGATGTTCCGGTGCCTGAAGGAGCGCTGGTAAAGAGACCAGACCGAGCAGAACGAGCAGCGGTAGGGGCAGCCCCGCGCGGTCTCCACGACCCAGACGGGCTTGAACTGCAGACAGGAGTAGTGCGTGTGGCCCGTGGCCAGGGCGTGCCGCGCCGGGAGCGGCACGTCGTCGAGGCTGACCGGTTCGGCGTGCGCGGTCGGCACGAACTGCCCGCCGCCGGCGTTGACGAGGAGGCCGGGCACATCGCGGGCCGACCCGCCGCGCGACAGCATGTCGGCGAGATCGGGCGCGACGCGTTCGCCGTCGGTGACTGCGATCGCATCGACGTCGGGGTGCTCGACCGGCGCAGGGTAGGTGGCTGCCGTATGCCCGCCAAGCAACAGGAAGGTGTCGGGCGCCGCCCGCCCGACAGCCTGGATCAGCTGAAGCGTCTCCTCGTACTCGAGGGAGTGCATGCAGGTGATGCCGATGAGTTGGGGCTTGACCCGCGAGATCCAGCGCTCGACGGCACCGCCAAACCGCAGGTCCACGACGGTCGCGCGATGGCCACGCGCTTCGAGCGCGGCGGCCACATACTCCAGCCCCAGCGGCTCGGTCCGAAAGAACGGGGCCGTGCCGAACCGTTCGTTGAGCGGCGCCGGGCGCAGTAGGAGCACGTTCATAGAGGCGGCAGGATAGCATCGTTGTCAGAGCACCGGCAAGGCGACCAACAGGCGACCGGCAGGCTCACGGCCGGTTTCCGGCGCGGCGGCGCAGGGCCAATCCCTGGCGTTCGTTGCGGGTCCGCCAACGTTGTTGCTAGCGAGGCGGGCCTCAGACCGTGCACGGCCCGCCACGGCGTTTACACCAGAAGCGCTGTTGGCTGGTCCCGCGAAGCGCGCGACGGTAGACGTCTTGAACGGCCAGACCGACATCGACAGAACTCGACTCATTTGGATCGACTTTGGCCGCTCAAGACGTCTAGACTGGCTCCGCACCGATGATCGAACGTCTGCTTCGAGCCAGTTACACGTACCGGAGGTCGGTCCTCCTGGCTGCCGCCGCGGCCCTGGCCCTGGGACTGGCGCTCGTCGCGCGGCTCTCGTTCGACGCCAACATCTTGCGGCTCCTGCCGCGGAACGCTCCCGCCGCCCGCAGCTTCGCCCTCTACCTCCAGCAGTTCGGCACGGTGGACCACGTCTACATCCTGTTCGAGGTCCCGAAGGGGCAGGACATCGCCGATCGCGAGGCCTTCATCGACCGATACGTGGACCGCCTGCGGCGCGCCCCGGAAATCGCATCGGTGGACGCGGAGCTGTTCGACGACCTCAAGGACTGGAACTACCTGTTCGACCGCGCGCTGCTGCTGCTCGGCAAGAACGAGGCCGAGGCCGCGCTCGCGCGCTTGACACCGTCCGGCATGGCGGCCCAGCTGGCCCAGTCGCGCAGCCTCCTGGCGATATCCTCGCCGCAGGTGAAGGCCTACGTGCAGCAGGATCCGCTGGGCCTGCTGGCGCTGCTCCGCGACAAGCTCGGGCGGGGCCAGACCCTCGTGGAGTTCGACCCCGCACGGCGCGGCTACGTGTCGCGGGACGGGCGGAGCCGCCTGGTGCTCGCCAAGCCGGTTCGCCCCCCGTTCGACACCGACTTCTGCAAGCGGCTCTTCGCCCGACTCTCGGAGATCGAGGCATCGGCGCGCGCGGCCGCCGAGGGTGACCCCGAGGACGATGCTCCGCAGGGCGCCCGGGACGTCACCGTGCAGGTGGCGGGCGGCTACCGCATCGCGCTCGACGCCGAACGGGTCATCCGCCGCGAGATGGTGGTGAACACCGCGTCCTCGCTCGTGGTCCTCCTGGTGCTGGTGGTGGCGGTCTTCCGGACGCTGTGGATCCTGCCCTTCGGCACCGCCCCCCTCGTCGTTGCGGCGCTGCTGACGCTCGGCGTCAACGGCCTGAGGGGACCGCTGTCGCCGGCGACGAGCGGCGCCGCGGCGATGCTCTTCGGCCTGGGCATCGACGGCGTCGTGCTGCTGTATCTCCGGTTCATCGAGGAGCGCCAGCGGGGGTTCAGCGAGCCCGAGGCGGTTGCCCGGACATCGGGAACGGCGACCAGCATCGTCGTCGCCTACGGCACGACCGCGGTGACCTTCCTGGCGCTCACCCTGCTGGACTTTCCGAGCCTCGAGGATCTGGGCCGGCTCGTCGGCCTCGGGATGTGCTTCTGCTGCCTCCTGGTGTTGACCGTGGTCCCGGCGCTGATCGGCGCGACTCACCCGAAGGTGGGTGGGAAGCCGCTCGCCGCGCCCTGGCTGGGCCGGTTCGTCGAGCGTCACGGGCGCGCCATTCTCATCGTCGCCGGCGTCGCCACCGCGGTGCTGGGGACGGCTGGCACACGCCTGCGGCTGGACGCGAGCCTGGACCGCCTGAAGACTGGCGGCGAGGGGGTCCAGCTCGAGGAACGGCTGGCAGAGCGGTTCGCTCTGCCCCAAGACGTCCTGATTGCCCTCGGGGAAGGACCCGAACTCGAACCGCTGCTCGGGTCGGCCGCGCGTCTCGCCCGGGCGGTCGAGCGCGACGTCCCGTCGGCCAGTGTCAGTTCACCGACGGCGTGGCTGCCCCCGGCCGGATCGCAGGACGCGGTAGCCGGCCTCCTGGCTGGCGCGCAGGTGGATCCATCGGTGGTGGCCGGGAACTTCGAGCGGGCGGCGGCGAAGGCCGGCTTCAGGCCCGGCACGTTCCGGTCGTTTCTCGATCGTCTGCCACGGATGCTCGATCGCTCGCAGCGCGTCACCTACGATGGGCTGGTCCAGCATCACCTGACCACCCTCGTTTCGCAATTCGCGGTGCGAGTGGAGAACGGCTACCTGGTGGCGGTCTACCTGTACCCGCGAACCTCCGCCGACATCGACCGTCTCGCCGCCCTCGTTCCTGCGCAGGCGCCGTCGTTTCGGCTGACCGGCGTCCCGATCGTCGACCGCGAACTGGCCGCCCGGGCCATGCCGCAGTTCTTGCGCGGCCTGGGCGCGGGCACCGCGGTCGTGGGGCTGATCATCTACGTCGTCTTCCGCAGCGCGCGTCATTCCCTGCTGGCGTTCCTGCCAACCGTGCTCGGCCTGTCGTGGACGGCGGGCCTGCTCTCGCTCGCCGGCGCGGATCTCGACCTGTTCTCGCTGTTCGCGGCCATGACCTTCGTCGGCATCGCCACCGACTACGGCATCTACATCATCTACCGCTACAGCCTCGAGGGGACCCGGCCGATGCGCGACGTGCTCGCGACCACCGGCATGGGAGTGATGGTCGCCTGCACGGCCACCCTGATCGGGTTCGGGTCACTGATCAACTCCAGCTACCCGCCGCTGCACTCGTTCGGGGTCACGTCGGTGCTGGCGATCGCGAGCTGCCTGGTGGCGTCGCTGCTGGTCCTCCCCGCCCTGCTGCAGGAGGTTGGCGGCCGCCCATGAAGGTCTGTGCGCTCATCGCGGCGTTCAACGAAGAGCCGTCGGTCGGCGCCGTAGTGGATCGCGTGCGGCGCTTCGTGCCGAACGTCGTCGTCGTGGACGACGGCTCGACCGACCGGACGGCGGCGTGCGCGGCGGCGGCCGGCGCCATCGTCATGACCCGTCCGGGTAACCGCGGCAAGGGGGCCGCCGTGCGCGCCGGCCTGGAGCATGTGCTGGCCGGCGAGTACTCGCACGTCCTGCTGCTCGACGCCGACTTCCAGCACGATCCGGCCGACATCCCGAGATTGCTGCACGCGGGCGAGAACGGCTGCGACCTCGTGCTCGCCGAACGCACCTTCGTCAAAGGGTCGATGCCGACCGCGCGCTTCTACAGCAACCGCATCGGCAGCTGGATCCTCTCCCGGTTCATCGGAACCGATGTTGCCGACACGCAGTGCGGGTTCAGGCTCGTTCGCACCGAGAGCCTGCGCGCCGTCCGGCTGACCGCCACGGGGTACGAGTTCGAGACCGAGATGCTGATCAAGCTGGTGCGGCAGGGGGCCGTGCTGGGGCACGTTGACATCGCCGCCCGCTATGGCGGCGCGAACAGCAAGCTGCGTTCGATTCGTGACACCTTCCGGACGTGCATGATGGCCGTTCGTTACCGGTATCTGAGCCGTGGCTAGCCAGCGTGGCGTGCCGCCGCCGGCAGACGAGGGCATGCCCGGCCTTCGGGACAGCGAGCGGGTCCGGTGGCACCTGCACGGGCTCAACACCGGCCGGATCTTCAGCCTGGCCCGCTGGGGCGTGGACCACCTTCCCCGGCCGGCGAGCGACCTGGTGGGCCACGGCGGCACGTGGCTCGCCTTTCACCTGGCCAGGCAGTCGACGGCGGCGCTCGTCGCCAACCAGCGCATCGTGGCCCCCGGCCTCTCCGAGCGCGAGCGCCGGGGGCTGGCGCTTCGGACGTACCGCACCTACGCGCGCGAGGTGGCCGACCTCTTCCGCAGCCTGTCGATGGACCGGCGCCAGCTGTCGGCGATGGAGTCGCCCCAGGCGTCTCCGGCCCATCTCCGGTCCGCGGCGGGCGGTGCGCTGCTCGTCACGGGCCACCTCGGCAACCTCGAACTCGGAGCTGTGCTGCTGCGAGGCGTGTACGGCTTGCGGTTGACGGTCGTCGTCCTGCCCGAGACCGACCCGGCCGTGAACGCGCAGCGCCACTCGATGCGGGCATCGGCCGGAATCGAGACCCTCGAAGTGCGCGATCCCTCGGATACCGCCCTGGCCATCCGCCGCCGCCTGGCCGAGGGCCGAGTCGTCGTGCTCGTGTGCGACCGCCCGCTGGGGCGGGACAGGGTGGAGGTGGAGTTCTTCGGGAGACGAACGGCCTTCCTTCGATCTCCCGCCCTCCTCTCCTGCCTCACGGGCGCTCCACTCGTTCCGTCGTTCATCCTGCGGCAAGAGGACGGCCGCTACCTCGGCTCGACCTGCGAGCCGATTCGAGTTGAGCGGGAGGGCGACCTGGGGGTGAACGTGCGTGATGCCATGCAACAGTTTGCGGCAATCCTCGAAACCAAGGTCGCTGAGTATCCCCACCTCTGGTATCAGTTCTACCCCTATTGGGACGGGCCCGACGAGGGGTAGGGCCAATCACCTCGCTCGGTTCCCGCTGTTGCGCCGGCCTCATCCGGCGCTGTAAGATTCAATGCTCTGACGTACAGGCCGAGCGATTCGGGTCGAGGTGGCATGGGCGCGGCGAGACTCCAGGAACATCTTCTGACGCGGGTGGCGGACGCGGCGTGGCGTGTCTTCCAGGCCGGCAATTCGCTGGTGCCGTCATCGTCGTCGCCCCAGCCGGGATGGCTGCCGGCGGAGCGAACGGCCGCGCACCCGTCGGCCACGGCGGGCTTCGACCTGCCACGCCGGACGGTCTCGTTGTGCCCCGAGTGCGTGCGCAAACTCCGAGGCCGCATCGAGGCAGGCGAGGTTGGCCTGGAGGACCTGCGCCACGACCGCTCCGGACACATTCCCGCCCGGATCCTCGAACGCGACGGGCGCGTGGTGATGGAGAAGGACTGCCCGGTTCACGGCCACTTCGAGGAGACGCTGTCCACCAACCCGGCATTCACCCGCCGGATCGAGCGCCTCTTTCCGGGCGGCGACGTCGATTCCTCGTCGGACCCGCTGCACAATCACGGCCCGTCGTCCATCCGGTACGGCCGCGGCGGCGTGCTGACGATCGACCTCACGAACCGCTGCAACATGATGTGCGAGCCGTGCTTCATGAACGCCAACCAGGTGGCCTACGTCCACGAGTTGACGCTGGATGAAGTCAAGGGTTACATCGACAACGCTCTGAAGGTGCGGCCGAAGCGGCAGATCTCGATCCAGTTCTCCGGCGGCGAGCCGACACTCTCGTCGATCTTCCTGGAATCAGTGGCCTACGCGCGTCAGGCCGGCTACTTCAGCGTGCAGGCGGCCACCAACGGCATCCGGTTCGCGCAGGACCCGGACTACGCCCGGCAAGCGGCCGAGGCCGGCCTCCGCATCGCCTACCTCCAGTTCGACGGCGTGGGCGACGAATCGAACGCGCATCGCAAGGTGCCGAACCTGTTCGAGGTGAAGCTCCGCGCGATCGAGAACCTGTTCGAGGCCGGCATCGACGTCGTGCTGGTCGTCACCGTCGTGCGCACCGTCAACGACCACCAGGTTGGCCGCATCGTCAAGTTCGCCGTCGAGAACGCGGACAAGATCAGCTTCGTCGCGTTCCAGCCGGTGTCCTTCACCGGACGCGACGAGGACATCGACGAAGAACGGCGGCTTCGCCAGCGGTACACCCTCTCCCACCTCGTGGACGACGTGCACCGGCAGACGGGCGCGTTCGACCCGATGCGTGACTGGTTCCCCCTGTCGCTGGTCGGGGCGGCGGCGGACCTGACTGATCTCATCAAGGGGCCGGCGGCGGAGTGGGGCACCCTGAAGTGTGCGTGCCACCCCGATTGCGGCGTCGCCACCGCGATGATGGTGAACAAGCGGACGAAGGCGTGGGCGCCGCTGCCCGCCATGCTGAACGTCGAGCGGTTCTTCGGCGACACCGCCCGCATCATCAGGTCGAACCGCGGCCGCTTCCTGACGCAGCTGCAGAGCGCCCTCGCGCTCCTTCGCAATTACCGCGCGGGTTCCGCGCCCGAGGGCTTCCGACTCCGGGACCTGGTGGGGAAGTTCGACAAGCAGAGCGGCGGAGCCCTCGGCGGGAAGATGGGCGCACGCGACAACGCGCACCGCAAGGGCGACGACTGGCTGATCCTGTTCGTCGCGGGCATGTGGTTCCAGGACCTGTGGACCTACGACTGCCAGCGCACCGAGATGTGCCTGATTCCGTACGCCACGCCCATCGGCGAGATCGCCTTCTGCGCCTACAACACCGGCATCGGGTGGCGAGAGATCGCCGAGACACTGCGCCGCCCTCCCACGGTGGCCGAGTGGCACCGTGACCACGGGCGGCACGAGGTGCACGCGAATCGCAACCAGAAGGTGCCGCTCACGGTGGCCGAGCGGCCCGCGGCGCTGAGCGTCCCGAACGACGGCCGGCTGCGGCCGGACCCGTCCGCCTCGCAGGCCCCGCTCATCCGGGCGGGCGAGGGGCCGTGTCTGGCGGGCGAGCAGCCCAAGTAGCGGCTCCTGCTCGCGACCGGGAGCGCGTCAGGCGGGTTCCGATTCGGGCGCCGGAGTGCCGGGGGAAGCCTGGGCCAGGGTCAGGCTGCCGACCGCGACGCGCCGCCCGGACGCCGTCACCTCTCCTTCAATCTTGATCAATCCAGCCAGGCGGCCCGCGACACGGGCGGTAGCCTCGAGCACGTCGCCGGGGCCCGCGGCAGCCGGGAACTTGAACACGCCGAGTGCCGCGAGGCGAAGGCCCCCCGGCGGGGCCGGCTGGTCGCCCGAACACGCCGCCAGGCCGCCCGTCTGCGCGAGCAGTTCGACGAGGATCACGGCGGGCACGACCGGCTGGCCGGGGAAGTGGCCCTGGAAGAAGAAGTCTCCCGGGTGCGCGGTACGGGTGGTGCGGGCGCTCTCGCCGGGCACGATGGCCAGGACCTCCTCGACCAACCGCATGGGCGGGCGATGCGGCAATGCGAGAAACGCCCGGCGCTCCGGGGACACCGGGGGATCGGGCGCGGGGTCTGTCGTCATGGCAACCTGGAATCGTCGGAGATCCTGACCATGAGCTTCCCGGTGCTCGCTCCCTCGAACAGGCGGTTCACGGCGACGGGCGCGCGCTCGAGCCCGTCCACCATGTCGGTGCGGTAGCGCAGGCGTCCGTCCTTCAGCCACTCCGTCAGCGGGCCGAATGCCTCGCGGAACCGGTGCTGATAGTCCGCGACGATGAACCCCTCGACCTTCGCACGGCGCGTGATCAGGTTGCCGATGAACCGGGGACCGGGCGGCGGGACCGCCTCGTTGTACTGGGAGATCAGCCCGCACAACACCACCCGGGCCCGCGTATTGATGAACGCGAGGGCCGCGTCGAGGATGCCGCCGCCGACATTCTCGAAGTGCACGTCGATGCCGTTCGGGCACAGGCGGCGGAGCCTCGACAGCACCGGTTCCTGCTTGTAGTTGATGGTCGCGTCGAACCCGAGTTCCGTGAGCCAGGCGCATTTCTCCTGGCTTCCGGCCACGCCGATCACTCGGCACCCCACGATCTTGCCGATCTGGCCGACGAGGGAGCCGACGGCGCCGGCTGCCCCGGACACCACGAGCGTCTCGCCGGCGGCCAACGCGCCGACTTCGAGCAGGCCGAAGTACGCGGTGGCGCCGATATGGCTCAGGACCGAGAGGTACGCATCCAGGGGAAGGGCCGGGTCGCGGACAACCCGGCCGACGGTGTGGCCATCGACGACCGCGTACGTCTGCCAACCGAGCAGGCCCTGCACGAGGTCGCCCGGCCTGAGAGCGGGATCGCGCGATGCATCGACGACACCAAGACCGAAGCCGCGCATCACCGAGCCGAGCGGAATGGACGGCATGTACGTCGGCGTCGCGCCCGCCCATCCCCGGCTGGCTGGGTCGAGCGACAAGTACACCTGGCGCACGAGCACCTGTCCGTCTGCGAGATTCGGGAACCGGCGCTTCGGTCCACTGGAAGTCCGACGGCTTGAAGGGGCCTTCCGGCCGCGAGACGAGGGTCCAGGCGCGATTGATGATGGCTGTCATGTGTTTCCTAGTATCCTCCGGGGCCGGATCGTAACGCACAAGAATGAAAAGCGACAAACGTGCGGGCCGCGCGACAGGAAGGCGGAAGGCGGGAGGCGGAGGGCGGAGGGCGGACAGGCGAAGGCGGAGGGGCGCCGCGTCTACCGCTGCCAGGATCGGCTCAGCGGGGCGGCGGGCGGACGCGGGACGGTCTTGCGGCGTTGATAGCTTCGGGCGAGATCGAGGTAGACGCCGAGGTCGGCCTCGAGGTCCCGGGCGGCGCCGTCGAAGTACAGCGACCGGATCGGCAGGCCGTTGAGATGTCGCGAGACGGACGGGTACACCGCCTCGCAGACGATCCCGTTCATGCAAGTGAAGGGGCTGATGTCGATGATGCCATCGACCCCCTGGGCGGCCAGCCGGATGGACCGGCCTACGCTGAGCACCATCTCACCGAGCGCGCCATCGACCGGGAGGTAAGGATGCGCGGCCTCGACGACATCGTCGATGCGAGGCTCCTCGTATCCCCGCAACGCGGCGGCGAACGGCTCGAGCAGGACCTGCTCGTCGCGGTGCTGGGCGCGCGCGCGAGCCCAGCTGGAGGCACCCTCCAGCGATACCGTGCGTCCGTTCAGCCGCAGCTTGCGAAACTGTTCCGCCACGGTGTACCACACCCACTCGGTGATGCCCGACGGCCACACTTCGGCGCCTGCCTGCTCGAGGCGCCGGATGGCGTTCTCGTTCGAGAAGGTGTTGAGCCGGCAGAAGATCTCGCCAACGATACCGATCAGCGGCCGTGACGGGTCGGGCAGGACGTCGAGGCCGGCAAACCGGAGGCGACAACGCACCAGCGCCCCGCGGAGCACCCGCAACTGCGCCGCAGGTGCCGTCGGGCCGTGCTCCACGGCGTTGCACACCTCGTCGAGGCATTCGTCGAAGATCGCGTCCGCGGCGCCGGGCCGCCGCTCGTACGGCCGGTGCTGCAGCAGCACCTTCTGCAAGACATCGGCCGCCACCAGCATCCGCCAGGCCGTCCGCATGAACGGACGGGCCAGGGTGCCGAGTCCGCCGTACGCATTGCGACTGGTGGGCGACAAGACCTCGACGGCGGAGAGGCCGTTTGCGTCGAGCACGCGCCTGAGGTAGGCGGCATATTGCCCGAACCGACAAGGACCGTCGGCGGTCGGCAGGAAGAACACGGTGCGCGCCGGGTCGGCATCGGGGCGATCGAACACGCGCATGAAGTCGCCGATCGTGATCTTGGCCGGGAGACACTCGTCGCCGGCGGTGTAGCGGGCGCCGAGTTCGCTCGTGCGGGCGTCAGAAGGCGGCGTCAGTTCGGCCCGGACCCCGAGCGAGCGGAAGCCGGCGGCGAAGGCTCTCGCGCTCCCGTAGGCCATGGGCGGGATATAGACTGTCCGCCCCGTCAGCGGGTGGCTGGAACCTGGGCGCGCGGATCGCCCGCGGCCATCTCCGGATCGCATCGCAGAATGCCCTTGCTGTCGAGATACGCTTCGCACCGGGTGAGGTAGCCGGCGTCGTTGCCGTGCCCGTCGAATTGGAGCACGAGCAGCGGCGCGCCGGCCGCCTGCCGGGCGAAGTACTTGATGTAGGAGTCGGGCCCGCACTTGAAATTCGAGATGTAGATGATGTGCAGGTCCGGTCGCGAGGCGACCAGGCGCGCGGCGGCCAGTATCCGTTGGCCCGACGTCCAGTACATGTTGTCGTGAATGTCGTCCACGGCTTCGCGGCCCGTCACCAGGAAGTCCATCGGGATGACGTTCGCGCCGTAGTTCCGCCGGAGCTTCCGGGGGATGTCGCAGTTGATGCTGCGGTCGTAGATGTTGTAGGGCCGGCCGACCAGGACGATGCCCGGCGCGCCGGCGTCGGCCAGCGTGTGGAGCGCCCTCGCGCCTGCCGCCAGCAGGCGGTTCTGGAACTCGCGCTGCGCGGCGTAGGCCGCGTCCACGGCCTGGTCGCTCGCGCGCTTCCGGACGCCAAGCCGCGCCGCCATCTCGGCCAGCGCTGCCTTGACCCGCTCCCGCCCCAGCTGGAAATGGAGGCTTGGCGCGAGGAGGCGGTGGCCGTCGGCTTCGATCCGAGGAGCCGTGCGCAGGACGTAGGGGAGCGTCTGGGTCCAGGGGCAGAAGTGCGCCACGCAAGGCGACGCGTCGTGCGCCTCGTTGTCGAGCATGTTCGGGACGAGCACGTAGTCCACGCCGAGGTCGAGCAGCGAGGCCACGTGGCCGTGTGCCACCTGCACGGGGTAGCAGGGCTGGGCGAGCGCGAGTTGGATGCCGTCGCCGGCGATGCGACGATCCGTGGGGCGCGAGAGCACCGGATGGACGCCGATCGCGGACAGGTACCGGTGCCAGAACGGGTAGTGCTCGAGCGTCGCCATCGTCCTCGGGATCCCGATTGTCAGGGACCCGGGGGCGAGCGAGTCCGGCGTGGTCAGCGGGCACCCGGTCACCTCCTCGGTGACACGGTCACGGTACTCGAACAGGTCTTCGATGAGGGGCTTCCGGGCGGAGGCAGCCGGGCGGCGATAGCGGTCGGAGCACTTGTCGCCCCAGTAGCTCCTCTGCCCCTCGATCGTGAACTCCCTGATGTCACACTCGTTCGCGCAGGCGCGGCAGACGAAGTCGCGGGTCGTGCGGTCGAGGCGCGTCAGGTCGTACCCGCGGAACCGCGTGCGGACCCCGGACGCCCGCTGCCAGTCGCGCGCGATCAGCGCCATCCCTACGGCGCCCATCACGCCGTTGAACGGCGGCACGGTGATCGGCTTGCTGAGGATGGCCGCGAAGGCCGCCGCCACCGCATCGTTGTAGGCCGTTCCACCCTGGAAGTAGATCACCTCGCCGATGTGCCGGCCCCGCACCACCCGGTTCAGGTAGTTGAGCGCGATCGAGTAGGCCAGTCCGGCAACGAGGTTCGGAATCGGCTCGCCCTTGTGGAGCCAGCCCGTGACGTCCCGCTCCATGAACACCGTGCACCGTTCGCCGAGCTTGGTCGGCGTGGTCGATGAGAGCGCGAGCCGCGAGAACTCGTCCTTGATGTCGATGCCCAGCTTCCCGGCCTGCTCCTCGAGGAACGACCCGGTGCCGGCGGCGCAGGCTTCGTTCATCGTGAAGTCCACCACGACGCCCTTCTCGATCGCGATGAACTTCGCATCCTGCCCGCCGATCTCGAAGATGGTGTCCACCGGCCGACCGCCCTGGGACGCACTCACGTGGACCGCGCCGGTCTTGTGCGCGGTAATCTCGTCGTGGACGACGTCGGCGCCGACGAATTCAGCGACCAGTTCCCGGCCCGATCCCGTGGTGCCGACCCCGCCGATCCGCAGCCGGTCGCCCCACATCCCGACGAGCTCGGTGAGACCCTGCTGGACGGCCTCGACGGGCCGGCCCGCCGTTCGCAGGTAGCTGTCGAAGACGACGGTGCCGGCCTGGTCGATCACCGCCAGGTTCGTCGAGACCGAACCGACGTCAATCCCCAGGAAGGCATCGAACCGGTCCGCGCTCGCCCGCGGCCGGTCCGGCCCGACCCGGTCGCGCAACCGGACGACGTGATCGAGCGACAGCGGCGTGCCGTCGTAGAGCCGGCGCTGACCGGAGTGCTGCTGCAGTCGGTGGATCTCGCCGAACGAGCGCTTCTGCGGCTCGGCGGCCTCGAGCATGGCGGCGCCAATCGCCCCGCACCAGGCGTACAGGGGGGAACGACGAGCTGAGCCTCGTCGAGGTCGAACGCCTTGCGCAGCGCCTCGACGACGCCCTCATTGGACGCGACCGCCCCGATGAAGACGACGGGGGCCGCGACCGACCGCCCTTTGACCACGCTGCTCTTGAAGTTCTGCGCGACGGCGCGGCACAGGCCGCGGAGGATCTCGCCCGGCGAGCAGCCCTTCTGTTGTGCGTGGACCATGTCCGACTTGGCGAACACCGAGCAGCGGCCGGCAATGCGGGCCGAGGATGCGGCTGAGCGAACCACCGCGCTCATCTCCTCGACCGAGTAGCCGAGGCGAAGCGCCTGCTGGTCGAGGAACGAGCCTGTCCCGGCGGCGCACTCGCCGCCCCGGTCGTAGTCGGCGATCAGGCTCGGCCCGCCGCCCTCGTCAGGCTGCAGGCGCAGAAACCGGCTACTCTCCCCGCCAATTTCGAAGACGGTCCGGACGTCCGGGTAGAACCGCGCCACCATGTGGGCGGTCGCCTTGAACTCGCTCTCGAAATAGATGCCCAGAATGCGGGCGACCGTCCGGCTGCCCGACCCGGTCACGCGGATGCCCTCGACGTGCGCCTCCGGGACCGACTCGTAGAATGTGTGCAGGATGTCGTAGGCCGCCTGGATCGGGCTCCCGCCGATTCGCAGGTAGCTCGACACGGCGAGCGGGTGCGCGGATTCCCTCACCAGCCGGAATCCGCGTGCCGGCGTGCAGAGTTCCTCGAGCAGCGGCCCGTCGCACGGCTCCCCGACGGCCGCCAGTTTGAGTCCGACCGCGCCGATATCGAGACCGATGTTGATCGCCACGCTGCGGCTCTTGATGTGGATGGAGAGTTCGGTCGACCGCCTGACGCCATTCTATCTCAGACCAGAGGCCCGACGCCTCGCTCAGGACTGTGCCTGGTGGAAGGCGAACAGAAACACCACCACACTCAGACCAGCGAAGGCGTAGACGAGAGACGTCACCAGTCTCACCGCCGGAAGAAGCCCTCGCGCCACGCCCACCACGTCAGCGATGAACCCCATCATCAGCACGATCGTGGCCAGGCAAGTTCCAATCAGCGCCAGCCGTGCCGCATTCTTGAGTGTCATTGCGATCGCCCTCCAGTCTCGATCTGTGTCTCGTCGGTGAAGCCCGTCATTCGCCAAACCCGGGCACCGAACCCCTTCAGGACGCTCTCGGCATCGGCGCGCGCCGTTTCGAGTTGGGCGGGACCGGGCGCACCGTGCCTGCCGGGCACGTGAGACGGGCCAGGCGGGACGTCCGCGATTGCCCAATCCTGACATGCTGGTGTCCCTGCATCTGTTCACAACGGCACTGTGCTGAAGTGAACTGACTGGACGCGCGTGTCCGACTAGCCTGTGAACGCGCGACGTTATTGGGCTTGCATGCGCTCCCGCATGGCGGTCCTCCGTTACCCGATCCCTCGAGGACGATGACATGTCAACCCTCACTTCACGATCCATGCGGCGATCCTTCTGGCTGGCGTCGGCGGCCTTCGCCTGTGCGCTGGCCGTTGCACCCGCGCTCTCGGCGCAGACCGGAGCGGCCGGTCAGGCGGGCGACCCGAAGATCGACCTCAACACGGCGAGCCAGGCCGTGCTCGAGACCCTGCCGGGCGTCGACCAGTACACGGCGAAGCAGATCATCGCCGGTCGGCCGTACACCGCGGTGGCCGACCTGTCAAAGGCCGGGCTGCCAGCCAGCACGATCGAGAAGATCACGCCGCTTGTGAAGGTTGGGCCCGCGGGAAAGGCCGCCGTCGCGACCGAGCAGGGCGCTCAGACGGCGGCCTCTGGTGTGGGGAAGGCCGCCGACGCCACCGCGAAAGGCGTCGAAAAGGGTGTGGGCGCGGCTGCCAAGGGCGTCCAGACGGGCGCGGCAGCCACCGCGTCGGCCGCGGACACGGTCAACCGGACGCTGACCGGCGCGCCTCGCGTGCCGCCGCAGGCTGGAATGGTCTGGGTCGACACGACGACGAAGGTCTACCACAAAGAGGGTGACCCATCGTACGGCACGACCAAGAAAGGCAAGTGGCTCACCGAGGAGCAAGCCCTCAAGAGCGGGTATCGCGCCGCGCCGCCGAAGGCGGTCAAAGAGAAGTAGGCGAGTGAACACCCACGGTCCCTCTCCCTCAGGGCCGCACGACCGTCAGGCGATCCACCACCTGCTTGATGCCCTTCGTGTCCCGCGCGAGCCGGACCGCCCGATCGTGTTCGGAGGCCGACCCCACCGTGCCGGTCAGGGTCACGACGCCACCGGTCGTGGCCACGCTAATCGTCTGCGCCCGCACGCCGTCGTCCAGCGCCATCTTGGCCTTGATCTTCGCGGTCAGCTCGGCGTCCGACACGTAGTCGTCCACCTTCTGCGCGGCCTGCCTGGCCTGCGTGCCGGGTCGGTCCGCACGGTCTCGGGCGGTGTCCGTACCGGCCGTTCCAGTTGCGGGCGTGGCGCTTCGCCACGTCCCCGTGACCTGATCCAGGGACCAGTATCCGAGCATGTGAGTACCCACCGCCACGACGGCCAACACAACGACTATCCCGAACAAGCGTCCCATCCTGCACCTCCCTTGCGGACTCGGGCGGCCGCTCACCCTCGGCCTCGAAACGGGCCGGCCGCGCGGACATCTACGGCAGCGTGAAGTTGACCGTGACCGTCATGATGATCGACACGGCCCCGATGGTTCTTGCACCCACGCACGTGGCGCGTCCCACGGGCCAGACCCTTTCACGAGGCGCGACCTCGTCTGCACAGCAGCGCATAGGCGTCAGACGGCGCGGCCGCCGACGACTACCGGCCCCGCAGGAAATGCAGCACAAGCACGATCAACGCCACGACGAGCACGATGTGGATCAGGCCGCTGGTCACGTGAAACGCGAAGAACCCCAGCAACCACAGGATCAGCAACACCACGGCAATTGTCGCCAACATCACGTCACCTCCATGGGTGTGACACGTATCGAGCCGGAGGCCCATTGTCCGGATGCGCGCTCGGCTTCTGCTTCCGTCTGTTCACATGCTAGGCGAGGGTTCCGTCGCGCGTCTGTCCACTTCAGCACGCTCTGAACCGAAGCGCGAGCAGGAGTCCAGGAGGGAGTTTCCGCGCGTCTCCGATTGTCCGGCAACGCTCTGTGCGCATTTGGACAGACACGCCTCGTCGCCGCCGGTAGGTTATTGATGCGGTACGGCGCCCGGCAGTCGCAGCTTCTGCCTTGAAGGAGGTGGCCCGTGGTCGAGTTCAAGAACATCCTCTGTCCGGTCGATCTCAGCGACCTGTCGGTTCGGACTCTCGCCTATGCCGGCGCGATCGCGAAGTGGTACGACGGCCACCTGACCGTCTTGCACGTGGTCCCTTCGTTCACGCCGATGGAGGTCACGACCGGCCTCGAGCCGATCAGCTTGGTGTATGCCACCTCGCGCGACGAGGTGCTCGAACAACTGCGGCAGACCGTAGTCGCTGCTGGCTTGGGCGAGGGCACTGTCGCCCTGGCGGCAGCCGAAGGCGACGTGGCCGCCACCGTCGTGGACCAGGCGGTTGACATGCGCACCGACCTCCTCGTGATGGGAACGCACGGCCGCAGCGGGTTCGACCGGTTCTTTCTCGGGTCCGTCGCCGAGAAGGTGCTGCGGAAGGCGCCGTGCCCGGTTTTGACCGTGCCGCCGCACGCGCCCGCCACGCCGCCGCTCGACGTCGCGCTCCGGACCGTACTGTGTCCGGTCGACTTCTCGCCAGCGGCATTGGAGGCGTTCGGATTCGCCCTCGATCTCGCACGGCGCGCCGACGCGTCTGTCGTCCTGGTCCACGTGATTGAATTCCTGGCAGAAGAGGAACCACTCGAGAACGCGCATTTCAACGTCCCGGAGTTTCGGACCTACCTGCTCGAGGATGGTCGGCAGCGGCTCGACAGTCTCGCCTCAGGGGAACCCCCGCTGCCCCGCGGCGTCAGAACCGTGGTCGTGCCCGGTCGCGCGCACCACGAGATTCTCCGCATCGCGGCGAATGAACACGCCGACTTGATTGTCATGGGTGCCCAGGGTCGCAGCGGTGCGGCACTGGCGTTCTTCGGCTCGACGACGCAGCAGGTGGTGCGGGGCGCGAGCTGTCCGGTGCTGACGGTCCGCTAGGCTGAGGCGGCGGGAAGCCACGGGCCGGGCGGTGCTGGCGCGAGTTTCGCGCCCGGGCGATGGCGGAGGCGTAGCCTTTCAGTCTGCGACCCGGTTCGCGAGAAAGAACAGAGATGACGATCGTCGGGATCTCCTCGCTCGTCAGCGCTCGCGGGGACTGGGAAGGCTTGGGAGACGCGGGGAGCGTGCGCGCGACGACCGGCATCCCCCTCGTCGTGCGCTGGTATCCGGTCCGGCGCATGACCTGGACGCGCTCCGTCGAGCCGTACGTCACGGCTGGCATGGGGCCGGTGTTCGGCTGGTACCACGACGAATTCGGGAGCGCACGGGTCGGCACGACCTTCGGTGGCCGACTGGGCGGCGGCTTGGACTTCCGCCTCGGGTCGGTGTTCACGCTGGGCGTCGCCGGTGCCTGGAACTGGGATGCGGGCTTCTCGGACGATTTCTGGCGGGGGGCGCGGCCCGGCGGTGGCGAGTTCACCGTCGTGCTCGGCTGGAACTTCGGGGGGTAGATCACGTCTCGCGGGGCGCCTAGCTCGTCGGGCGTTGCCAATCGGCCCTCGCCTCACGCCGCGCGAGGATCAGTCCAGGCGCCATGGGTAGCCAGAAGGTGAAGAAGCGGAAGAGGAGTGTCGCCGCCAGACCGGCAGCGACCGGCACTCCGATGAGCTCGAGCGTGGCCACTGAGACAGCCTCGAATACCCCAAGCCCTCCAGGAATCACTCCGAGCGTCCGCGCCAGCGTTGACAGCATGAAGCTCGCAAAGACCGGCGCTGGATTGACCGCAAGGCCGAGGGCCCACAGCATGAGCCAGAGTGTCCCCGCATCGAGCGCGAAGATCGCGAACTGGAGGCCCGTGCACCGCGTGATGAGCCAGACATCGTGAGCAATCGTGGGCGTCGCCTCACCGAGCGCTCGAAGTGCTGGCCTGATGAGGGGTAGCCGCTCGAGCCAGCCGGGCAACGTCCGACCACGGCTCACCCACAACAGGGCTGTCGGAACGACTGCTGCCACGGGTGCGAAGATGCACGCTGGCAATGCCATCAACGGCGTCAGGTCTCCGAGTACCCAGACGATGACGAGGGCGACGCCAAGAGCCAGAGTGTACGCGGCGTAGTAGCTCACGAGATCGATGACAACCGCGGCCATGCTCGCGCCGCGCGGCACTCCGCGTCGGTCGAGCGCCTGGATGACGAGCAACGTGCCGCTCAGGCCAGCGCTGGGAATGGCCTGGTCCATGAAGAGCTTCGCCAACGCCAGACCGACATAAGAACGGAGCGGCTTCGATATGTTCGCGCGGCACAGGACTCGCTGCCAGATCCGGGCCTCCGTCACGTAGGTTCCCAGCTGGAGCAGGAGGGCGACGATCAGCCAAGCGGGCCGAGCGTGGAGCAGGAGTTGCGCGAAAGCCATCTCCTCGCTGCGGTGGGTGGCGAACATCACCACGGCGAGCAGGAGGCTGAGCCCGATGAACCACGGAACCCAACGGGCAAGGACCTTTGGTCGAAGCGCCATCATCTTCAGCCCACCCCGATTTCCCGTCTTGGCAATGGAGGCCTGGAAACCGCAACGCCATCGTAGTCCGGTATCACTTGTAGAGCCCGTTTGGTGAGCGGCCGCCTGACTCTCCTGATACAGGATGGAGGGACGACCTCGGTGAGACTGTGCGGTATTGCACAGGCGTACTGCCGCTCGTGGACCGATACTCGATTCGCGGGAGAGAGCCGCGAGACGCAGCCTGTGAGAGCGCCGGAGACGGCAGGAGAGGAATCCCATGAGCGAAGAGCACAAGAAGGAAGACCAGAGAGATGCGGGACTCGTGGCGGTGGCTTTGGCTGACGCCGGCCAGCGAACGGCGTTGGAGAAGGGTCTTGAAGTGGCTACTGACGAACAGGCGACGCCGCTCTTTGCGCCCGATGAGGCGAAGGCGTTTCGCGCCCGCTGGAATGCGATCCAGGTGGGCTTCGTGGACGAGCCCCGCCGCGCGGTAGAGCAGGCGGACAGCCTGGTCGCAGAGACGATGAAGCGCCTGGCGGAAGTGTTCGTGGATGAACGGGCGAGACTCGACAACGAGTGGGGTCACGACGAAACCGTGTCGACCGAGAACCTGCGGCTGGCGCTGCGCCGTTATCGGTCGTTCTTCGGCCGTCTGCTTTCGGTGTAGGCGGGTCGTCCCTTCGGCGGCGCAGCTCGGATCCCTGGGCCGCCGCGCGGTTCTCGCTCACCGCAACGGGGCCGATGACCGGACGCCACCGATCGAAAGGCAAGACACACCGAGGCGGGCAGCCTCAGTTCCGCCGGTTCTTCGCCCGTCTGGGGCCAGGTCTGATCACCGGTGCCGCCGACGATGACCCCTCCGGAATCTCCACGTACTCCGTCACGGGCGCAGCGTTCGGGTATGCCCCATTGTGGACGGCCCTGTTCTCGTTTCCGCTGATGACGGCCGTGCAGATGATGTGCGCGCGCCTGGGCATGGTGACGGGCCAGGGGCTGGCCGCTGTGATTCGACGCCGGTATCCGAGGTGGGTGCTGTGGAGCGCATGCGCGTTGCTCGTCATCGCGAACACGGTCAACATCGGGGCCGATCTCGGCGGCATGGCGAAGGTCACCGAGATGGTGACCGGCATCAGGAGCCTCTACTGGACACCAGTCTATGCCCTGACTGTCGGCTCCTTTCTCATCTGGTCGTCCTATTACAGCATCGCGCGCATTTTCAAGTGGCTGACCCTCGTTCTGTTCTCCTACGTCCTGGCTGCGCTCTTCGCCAAGCCCGATTGGGCCGCGGTGATCCGCTCGACGTTCATCCCGCACGTCGAATGGTCGGGGGCGTATTGGGCCACGCTCGTCGGGATCTTCGGAACCACGATTTCTCCCTACCTGTTCTTCTGGCAGGCGTCTCAGGAGGTCGAGGAAGAGCGTGAGCAGGGTGAGTCGACCCTCGCCCAGCGCAGGGGCGCCACTGATGACGAGTTGCGAAAATCCCGCAACGACGTCGTGACCGGGATGTTCTTCTCGAATCTGATCATGTACTTCATCATCCTGACGACGGCGGCGACGCTCCATGCCCACGGCAAGACGGTGATCTCCACGGCGAAGGATGCGGCGGACGCGTTGCGGCCGCTCGCGGGGGACGGCGCGTACTGGCTCTTCAGCCTGGGCCTGATCGGCGCGGGCATGCTGGGCGTGCCGGTTCTCGCCGGATCCAGCGCCTACGCCGTCGCCGAGGGGGCGGTGTGGCGGGGGTCGCTGGCCGATCGCGCCGGTCGCTCCCGCGAATTCTATGGGGTCATCGCCGTCGGCTTGGTGCTCGGGCTCGCCCTGGATTGGGCGGGCTTCAACGCGGTCTCCATGCTGTTCTGGGCGGCAGTTCTCAACGGTGTGCTGGCGCCTCCGCTCATCGTCATCGTGCTTCTTCTGACGAGCAATCCCGCAGTGATGGGATCGCGGTCGAACCCTCGATGGCTGGCCGTGCTCGGCTGGGTCACGGTGGCCGTGATGACAGTCGCCAGTTGTGCGATGTTTGCGTCGTGGAAATAGGCTCACGGGCGCTGACCGACGCTGCGGCGGCGCTCGAGCCCTGTCAGTGGCGAGAGATGCACGCCCAGCGTGCTCCTCGGAAGGAGACACCCGAAGGCCATCTCGCGTGCCGGGGGCTTCCGCCCCGGTCGACCGACTACGCCGATCGCCCGCGAATGGCGGTGGACGCAGCCAGGGCCAGGAGAGCGGCCAGGGCGATCAGCGCCCACCCGGGGAGCGCTGGGACGGGGGCCCCACACACGGAGGCGTCGACGGTGTTGGTATCCAGCGTCACCGCGCCATTTCGCGCGAGGGTCCTTCCCGACACGGTCGCGCCGGTGTTCAGGGTGATGCTCGTCAGCGCATGGATGTTCCCGGCGAACGTGGTCCCCGTCCCCAGTGTCGCGGAACTGCCGATCTGCCAGAACACGTTGCAGGCCGACCCGCCATTGGTCAGGGCCACACGGGAGTTGCTGGCGGTCGTGAGCGTGCTCCCCGTTTTGAAGATGAAGACCGCATTGCCGTTGCCCTGCGCATTGAGCGTGAGGGTTCCGGTCAACTGTGCGGACGACGAAGAGCAGGATGCGCGGGCCGTATAGCAGGTAGATGGGAGGATCTATGCGGGCCGTGCTGTCCGACGTTCGATACGCTTGCCGGGCCCTGGCTGGCACGCCGGCGTTCACGGCGGTCGCCGTGCTCATTCTTGGCGTCGCGATCGGGCTGAACACCGCCGTCTTCAGTCTCATCAACATGGTCCTCTTGCGGCCGTTGCACGGCGAGTCGCAGCCGGGTCAACTGGCCGCCCTGCACGCCAACGACCGCACGCGCCCCGATTCGTATCACGCCCTGTCGTACCCGGCCTACGTGGACATCCGCGACCACAACCAGTCCTTTGCCCGCACGGCCGGTCTCGCCGTAACCATGGTCGGGCTGGGCGAGGGCGAGATGACCCGCCGCGCCTTCGCGTTCGTTTCGACGTCAACCCTCTTTCCGCTCTTCGACGTCCGTCCCGTGAAAGGCCGAGGGTTCCTGCCCGAAGAGGAGGCGCCCGGCGCGAACCGCCTGGTGACGATTGTCAGCGACGAGTACCTGGCGGCGGACCGGGGCGGATCCAGACATCGTCGGGAAGACCATTCGCATCAATGCCCAGCTCTTCACGGTGATCGGCGTCGCGCCGGCCGGCTTCGGCGGCCCGACCACGCTCATCACGCCGGCCGTGTGGCTGCCGACCGGTGTCTACGACCTCGTCGTCGGACACGCGTTCGGCCGAACCGCTCGCAAGCCCTTCGCCGACCGGGGCGAAGACTCCCTGCTTGTCTATGCCAGGATGAAGCCCGGCGTGTCGCTCGCCTCGGCCAAGGCCCCAGTAGACGCGCTGGCGCGTCAACTCGAGGAGGCGTTCCCGGCCGAGCATCGGCACCTCGGTTTCGAGATCAGGCCCATCTCCCGGACGGGCATCGGCGACGGTCCGCAAGACGACGCTGGCGCGTACACCATGTCCGGCCTGCTGCAGGGCATGACCGTCATCGTGCTGGTCATCGCCTGCATGAACCTGGCGAACATGCTGCTGGCGCGCTCGACCAGCCGGCGCCGCGAGATCGCGGTGCGCTTCGCGCTGGGCGCCAACCGAGCGGCCGTCGTTCGACAACTGCTGACCGAAGGGTTCGTCCTCTCGATCGCCGGCAGCGCCGTCGGCCTGCTGCTCACCTATTGGGCGCTCCACGCCTTCGCCGCGTCGCTCGACCCGCTGTCGGAGCTGTCGGTGACTGTCGATCCCCGCCCCGACGTTCGAATCTTCGCCGTCACGCTGGGTCTCGCGGTGCTGGCGACGCTGACGTTCTGCCTGGGACCCGCGCTGCAGCTTCTGAGGACCGACGTGTTCGGCGAGTTGAAGGAAGGGGCCAGGGCGGCGTCAACGAGTCGGCATCGCTATTTCAGCCTTCGGCACGTGCTCGTGGTCGGGCAGGTCGCGCTCTCGCTGGCGCTGCTCACCGCGGCCGGCCTGTTCGTTCGAGGCGCGGCGAAGGCCGCGAACGCGGACCCGGGGTTCGCGCTCGACCGGAGCGTGGTCGTCGGGCTCGATCCCAGCCTGACCCGGATCGACGAGCCGGCCGAGCACGACTTCTACCGGCGCGTGCTCTCGCGGGTGCGCGCCACCCCTGGAATCGGCGCGGCCAGCCTGGCGTCGATTGTCCCGTTCGGCAACATGAGCGAGACGCGCCGCGTCCGCTTCGTCGGGCAGGCGGTGGCCGACGAGCGGGCCGACAACGACGCCGGCGGCGCCAGCACGTCCTACGGCGCCGGTGACGCAAGTCAGGGCGGGAGCGACCGGAACGGGGTGGCGGCCGCCTTCTACGTCGTCGGGCGCGACTATTTTCGGACGCTCCGTATTCCGGTGTTGAGGGGACGGGGATTCACCGAGGCGGAGGAATCGGAGGCCGCCGGGCCGCGCGTGGCGGTCATCGACGAGCCGCTGGCCAGGCGCCTCTTCGAGGGGGCCGACCCCATCGGACGGTACGTCTACCTGCCCGACCCTGACGCGGCCGTGCGCGTGCCGATGGAGGTGGTGGGCCTGGTGGCGGGCACGCGCCACAGCCTGTTCGACACCACGCCGGGGCCGCACCTCTTCGTGCCCTTCGGGCAGCATTTCCGCCCGACGATGACGCTGCACGCGCGGATTGCGTCCTCGGGCCCGGCGGCCGAGGCCGCGGCGCTCGGCGCCATGCGCGAGCAGGTTCGGAGCGTGGACAGTTCGATCCCGATCGTGCTGGCGAGCAGCATGGCCGACTACCGCGACCACAGCATGGCGGCATGGGGCGTCCGCATGGGCGCGCGGATGTTCGCCGCGTTCGGCATCGTGGCGGCGTTCCTCGCCCTGATCGGCGTTTACGGCGTGCGCGCCTATCTCGTGGCCAGGCGCACGAGGGAGGTCGGCATTCGAATGGCACTCGGCGCCACGCAGGCGGACGTGCTGCGGATGGTGCTGCGCGAGGGGATGGCCCTCGTGTCGGTCGGGCTGGTCATCGGGGTGCTGCTCGCCGTGGCGATCGGGGCGGCTCTCAAGGGACTCGTTTACCAGGTGAGCGAACACGACCCGGCATCGTTCGTCGGCGCGGCCCTGCTGCTGTCGTTGGCTGCGCTTCTGGCCTGCTACCTGCCGGCGCTGAGAGCGACCAGGGTGGAACCCACCGAGGCCCTGCGGTCGTCGTAAGGGAACGAACCGGCTCCCGATCGCCCGCGGATTGGAATGGCATCCGTCGCCGCGGGAGCGGCTGTCCCCAGCTGACACTTGACCACGGGTATACACTGCGGTGAGGGCACCGCCATGAAACCCAGCGGTTCACCGCGGCAGGATTTCGACGTCCAGGCGTTTCTCGACTCGGACGCGATGCCGGGAACGGTCCTGGAGTATCGCCGGTCGCAGGTGATCTCTCGCAGGGCGACCCGGGCGATAGCATCATGTACGTCGTGAAAGGCGTCGTGCGGCTCTCCGTGCTTTCCACGGGCGGCAAGGAGGCGGTCGTGGCGATGCTGGGGCGCGGCGACTTCCTCGGTGAGGGCGCCCTGCTCGGTCGGCCCCTCCGCCTCGGGAGGGCCACTGCACTCGAGCCAACGACCCTGCGCGTCGTCCCCAGACGCGAAATGATGCGCCTGTTGCACGACGAACACGCGATGTCCGACCGGTTCATCGAGTACCTGCTCGGCCGCAACGCGCGGGTCGAGGCAGACCTGGTCGACCAGTTGTTCAACTCGGCCGAGAAGCGGCTCGCCCGGGTCCTGCTGCTCATGGCGCGCTACGGACGGGACGAGGACCTGCATCGGGTCGTGCCGAAGATCTCCCAGGAGGTGCTGGCAGAGATGGTCGGGACGACTCGCTCCCGCGTGAACTTCTTCATGAACAAGTTCCGCAAGCTCGGCTTCATCGACTACAACGGCGTTCTCAAGATCCACGACTCGCTGCTCAGCGTCGTGCTCCACGACTGAGCCTGCCGGCCCCGCCGCAACCCGAGGGGCCGGCTGAGGCATCCGGTCCCCGCGTCTCCCCCGCGGACCGTGCCGATGTCGCCATCGGTCGCGCCGGTCGTGAGCCCGCGCAGATCCTTCATGCTTCGAAGCCTCGTGTCCTCCATCTTGATGGATCCCGTCTGCGGCGCGCGTCCCGCATCGGACGTCGCGCTCGTGTGACCAGTTCCGCCGGTGATCGAGGGCCTCGACGGGCGACCGTGCTGTCCCATCCCGCACAGGGTCTCGGTGTGCGGGATTGGACAGACAGGCCTCGGCGGTGTCGCGCATCCTACGGTGAAGGGAACCTGCCATTCACGAAAGGACGACCCCCATGCCCACCCGGCGGAGGATGCCGGTTTCGTCGCAGACACGCCAGGCGCGCCACCTGGGCCTCCAGGAGATGCTTCGCGCGGGCCAGCGCGACATGAAGGCCGTGTTGCAGCGTCGGGTGCAGCGCGTGTCCCACGACAGGTCGGAAGGTGGGCTGGACGACAGCGAGCACGCGGAAGCCCACGTCCAGAACGACGTCGACGCCACCGTGACCCAGATGAAGCGACGCACGCTCCAGGGCGTTCAGGACGCGCTGGTCCGCTTCGACGCCGGCGGCGACGAACGGTGCGTGGCGTGCGACGGCACGATCGGCGAGGCCCGGCTGCACGTGCAGCCCTTCGCCGTTCGATGCATCACGTGTCAGGAAGCGCATGAGCAGCGCGTCGCAGGGGAGCGAGCGCGGAGCGCGCCCCAGGCCATCGACTGGCGGTGACACTGAGTGCGCCCGGCGGGTGGGCTCGCGCGCCCGAAATCGGCGCCGCGATCTTCGTCGGCATCATCCCCCGCCGGGCACAACTGCCGGGCGCCTTCGCCGGCGCGGGCGTCCTGATCGGCGGAAAGAAGGAGCGTCAACCATGAGAGATGTTCCAGTGACAGGCCGTTGCGCATCCGGTCGGACTGGCCGGAGGCTCGCTGTTGCCGTTGCGACGTTCGCTCTCCTGGCAAGCTCGGCCGGCGTGTCGCACGGCGCGCCAACGACGCAGAGCCAGCCACTCGCTCAGGCACAGCAGCCGACGCCGGAGGAGCAGTTCAAGACGTGTCAGCTGAAGGCCGAGCAGGGCGATGTAGAGGCGCAGTTCACCCTGGGCGGCATGTACGCGAACGGGTACGGCGTCTGGCAGGACTCCGAACAAGCGGCCACGTGGTTTCTGAAGGCCGCAGGCCAGGGAGACGCGAAGGCGCAGGTCGCCCTGGGCGACGCGTACGCCAGAGGCCAGGGCGTTCCTCGAGACGATGTGCAATCGGCGACGTGGTATCGCAAAGCCGCCGAGCAGGGAGACGCGGCGGCGCAATTCACCTTGGCCGTCGTGTACGCCGACGGGGTGGGTGTCGCTCGGGACTACGTCGAAGCGCTCAAATGGGCAAACTTGGCGGGCGCCCGCGCGTCGGGCGACGCGCCGAGGGTGTTTGCGGACAGGCTGGCCACGAAGATGACCCCGGCTCAGGTCGCAGAAGCACGACAACGGGAGCAGGAGTGGTCGATGGCCCACGCCCGATCCCGGCGTTGAACTCCGCGCCAACGAGCAATGGCGAGGCACGCGTTCACATCTGAACCGGGCGGCGGGTGGGACGCGCACCGTCGAGCGGACAGGATCGCCGGCTCGCGGCCCACCGACGTTCGCTACTTCACGGCGTTCTTGATGTTCTCGACCGCCCCGCTGGCGGTCCGGCGCACCTCACCGATCGTTTCCTCGGCGCTTCCCACGACCTCGTCGCGCTGGCCTTCCGATTTGAGGGCGTCGTCGTGGATCAGTCCGCCGACTGCCTGCTTGATCTTGCCTTTTGCCCGGCGAATCTTCCCGTTCCGTTCGTCCTTGTTCCACATCTGCCGCCTCCATGTTGGGGTTCGATGCCAACCCCGTGGGGGACCTGGTCGTCACCCAGGCCAAGGGTACCAGCCGGGGCAGTTGGACGTCTGTCCAAGACTGCACGGCGAGCCGCGACCCGGGCCGGCTGCTGTTCCGGACTACGCCGTAGAAACCGGGCATGAACGGAGAACATGTTCTATTGACTCGAGTCATCGGCAGCCGTCGCGCCCGGAGGTGTCGGAATGAGGACGACCGCCAGCTCCATGTCGCCGCCGATCTCGATCTCCCCGCTCCACGTCTGATACCCATCCATGCTGACCTCGACGATCGTGTGGCCGGCGGGAAGCCTGATGGCGAACAGGCCGTGGGCGTCCGACAGCACGTAGTCGGTCACACCCGCGAACACCTGGACGCGCGCGCCGGCGATCGGCTGCCCGCTCGGCCCGGTGTCCGTGATCGTGCCGCTGAACACGAAGACGCGGGGCAGATCTCAGCCGCGAGCGATGCTCACAACCGCACACGCCGGCGCCGGGCGACGCTGTGTGCGCTTCTGCACAGACCGAGGGACGTCTTGCTGTCAGGATGGGGAAACGATCTCGAGGGGGTCCATCAAGGACGCGAAAAGGCAGGCACCCAGTATGAACACCAAGCTCGGTCTCGTCGTCGCGGCGGCCGTGATGATGATCGTCCTCCCGCTCGATCTGGTCGCTGCCGAGCGCGCGACCTTCATCCTGCGCAGCGGACAGCGCGCGAGTGGCGTGTTGGTCGCCCACGGCGACCAGCGAGCCAACCTCGTTCTCGGGTTCTTCAACCTCGGAGACATGCCGGGCGGCACGGGTAACTTGCGCGAGCAGGCGTATCCGGAGGCGGACGTGGCCGTGATCGACTTCAGCGGGGGTGTCCCGTCCCAGCAGGAGCTGGCGGGGCTGAACCGGATGAACGGGCAGTCCCACATGTTGGTGCTCCGATCCGGCGTCCTCGTCTACGGGCGGTTCGACAACATCATCGAGGGTTCGACGGTGACCTTCACCGACCAGCGTGGTCAGCGCCAGGAGTACAGCGCGCGCGACGTCGCGCGCATCTACCTCGACACTCCGGCGGCGAGGACGATGTACAACGTCGCCCCCGACCCGGCGTCGACGAACGGCGGGACCGGCGGCCGGAATTCGGGTGGGAACGCGGCTCGTCAACCGGCGGATCCAGGACACGCGGGCAACCGCGATCTCGAGACGGTCGGTCAGGCCGGTCCGGGGTTTCGAGTGGCGGCCAACCGTGCCTGGTCGGACACCGGCATCGCCGTGCGGCGAGGTGACCGGGTGAGCTTCCGCGGGTCCGGCCAGATCCAGTTCGGCGACTCCGATCGCGATGTCGCCGGGCCAGACGGGAACCCGCGCTACCGGGTCGATGCATCCCAGCTCCCGGTCCGGCTCATGCCCATTGGCGGGCTCATCGGCCGGGTAGGGCGCGGGGCACCGTTTCCGATCGGGTCGAACACCAATTCCATCGTGATGCCGGAGGACGGGCGCCTGTACCTCGGAGTGAACACCCGTGTCGTGTCGAGCAACCGTGGGGCTTTCCTCGTCGAGATCCGCACCGGGCGCCGGTAGGTCGCTGGCCGCGCCAGACCCCAGCCGGCCTGAATCAGGCGAATCCGAACAGCAGCGGGAAGAGGAACGCGACCACCGCCGCCCAGGCGGCGAAGACGTAGAGGTAGAAGGTCTGCCAGTTCAGCAGGCGTGAGAAGCCGACACCGCCTCGGAGGAAGCGCGCGTAGAGGAAAGCCGAGCCGCCGAGATTGGCCAGGAGGATCACGTTCTCCCCCAGCGCCGCCACGCGGTTGGGCGTGAAGCCGAAGCCCGAGATCCGCGACCCGATCGCCCAGAGCGCCAGGACGTCCACCACGAGGGCGGCGCCGACCAGCGTGAGCTGGATCCAGTCGACGAGCCCGGGCCGCGCCAGGGCGTCGCGCGCCGAGATCGAGTAGAGCAGCAGGCCGAAGACCACGACGAGCAGGAGGTCGAACGCGATGAGGACCTCCCGCTTCACGTCGATGCCTCGCCCCGTCCACGCCATCGTCACGATGAAGGCGAGCAGCAGCAGCGCGAACAGCGGGGTGAAGATCCGCGTCAGGACGGGCGCCATGTTCTCGATCACGCTCTGCTTCGCTTCCACCAGCCAGCTGGCGATCACGGCGGCGCCCGCAATGCCGCACGGCAGGATCAGGCCCTGGACGATGGGCTCCATGTTGATGCCGATGGCCTGGAAGATGCCGATCGTCGTCCCGATGAGCACGCCGCCGCCCAGGCCGATCAGGGCGAAGTAGATGAACGCCTCGCCGGTGAAGCGGACGAAATCCATCCGCCGGTCGCTCCCCAGCCACCGCCCGCCGACGTAGGCGATTCCCACCGCCAGCCAGAGGGCGATGGGCAGGTGGAGCGCGGTCAGTACCAGGGTGTGCGAGACCTTGGTGCCCGGTGCCGGCGAGAACGGGAAGGCATTGACGAGCGCGGCCGACACCACGAAGACCACCGCCAGCCACACGCGGCCCGGTCGCGGAAGCGGCCGGTCCCAGGCGAAGTACGCGGCGATGAACGGGAAGATGATGACGCTGATGTTGAGCGGGTAGAACGCGCTCTTGCCAGGGTCGAAGGGCACTCCAAAGAGGCCCGGGATCTTCATCGCCGCGGCTGCCCCCACGGCCAGCGCGAGGGCCATCCACATCTTGCGGGACCATCCGGCCGCAGCCGCCCCCCCTCCTGGCTGCTCGAGGTCGCCCGAGAGGACGAGCTGCTTCCAGAGACGGTCCGAATGCTCCCGCGCGAACTCACGCGTCAGGGCATCGATCGCCCCCATCCGCTTGACGGCCACCAGGAAGGCCTCGTCGTCGGCGAGTCCGTCGGCGCCGAGGGAGGCAATTTGCTCGCGCAGGTGATCTTCGAGCTCCGCTGCGTCCTGGCTGGTGATGGTGCGGCTGTTGCGGAGGTGCGCCCGCCACGCCTCAATCTGCGTCTCGAGTGGGCTCACCGCCGCGCTGTCTGCGTGTTTCGGGTCCATGGGGTCAGCTCCGCTGGAGGAAGGGAATGAGACCGACGGGGGCGTTTGCGCAGTCGGCCATCGCCGACCAGATCTTTCCGAGCGTCTTGTCCACGGTCTGCCACTGGCGGCGTTCGTCGGCCAGCTGGTTGCGGCCGGCCTCGGTGATCCGGTAGTACTTCCGCCGCCTTCCCGACTCTGCCTTCGCCCATCGGGACTCGATGAGGCCGGAGCGCTCCAGCCGATGGAGCACCGGATAGAGCATCCCGTCGGTCCACTCCAGGGCACCGCCGGAGAGCTCGCGCACCCGCTTCAGGATCGCGTAGCCGTAGCTGTCCCCATCGGCCAGGATGGCGAGCACGAGGGCCGTCGACGAGGCGGCGACGAGGTCCTTGTTGATGCTCATCGGACCGGGGTCCTCCGCCGCTGGTCTGGGCCCGCACCGGCGCGACCGGGGGCTGGCACACCGGCGTCAGCCAGGCGAAGGCGTTGATACATAGAGGTAGTATACATAGAACTGCAATGTATATCCAGCAGGCCGGGAAACGGGGATACTCGCATCCGCGGATCGACGTGAGGGTCGATCACCGTCGAATCGGCGGGAGGTTGAGGGGATGTCGTCGGAGGGCGGCACGGAGATCACGGCACTTCTCGCCGGCTGGAAGGCCGGTGAACCGGGCTCGTTCGACCGTCTCGTGGAACTCGCCTACCCCGAGCTCCGCCGCATTGCCCACCAGCAGCTCGGTCGGCGTCGTCCGGGCGAGAGCCTCGAGTCGGCGGCTCTCGCCAGCGAGGTGTACCTGAAGCTGCTGCGCGCGGGGGCCATCGATTGCGAGAGCCGGGTGCACTTCCTGGCGCTCTGCGCGCAGGTCATGCGCCGCATCGTCGTCGACCACGCGCGCCAGCGCGCGTCGGCCAAGCGCGGCGGCGACGCCGTGCGGGTGCCTCTCACCGACGTGGCCGGTCCTGGCCGTGAGGCGGACGCCGTCGAAGTGCTCGACCTCGATGCGGCACTCGACGCCCTCGCCCGCCTCGATCCGCGTAAGAGCCGCCTCGTGGAGCTCCGCTACTTTGCCGGCCTGACGCTCGAGGAGGCCGCCCGGGTCCTGGAGATCTCCGTCGAGACCGCCAAGCGCGACTGGCGGATGGCCAAGGCCTGGCTGCTCGCGCAGCTGTCCCCGCCGCCCGACGCCGTACGATAGATGGCAGTCCGCGATTCGGAGTCGTCCGTCTTCGTGGCGCGGGGCTTCAGCCCCGCGACCCTTCGGCAGGCTCAGGGTTGCCCCGCGGTTCGACTTCGCTCACCGCGCCCTGAGCGCCAGCCGAAGGGCGAGCCGCGTCGAGGGGCGATCGGCGGGCCTAAAGGCCCGCCCCACACCCCCACGGCTCCGACGCGCGGTCTCTTGCGGCCTTCCGGTCAGTCACATGCGCCGCCGGCGCCCCGGCGGCCGCACGGCTCATTTCACGGGACCGAGATACCGGTCGAACCAGGCGAGGGCCTCCCTGGTCAGCATCCCGTAGTGCGGCGTCAGGTCGCCGTGCCCCCCGTCCCACTGGACCAGGCGCTTGTCCTGCTCGCGCGCCCCGAGCAGGGCCAGCATCGGGCGCTGCGAAGCTTCGACGGGGAACCAGAAGTCGTAGAGGCCCGCGGCCATCAGCGTCGGGACGGTGAAACGAGGGAGGAAGTTGAGCGGATCGGCCTCGGGGCGCTCGGGCCGCCACGGAGTCAGCCCGACGCTGAGCAGAACCGCCGCCTTCAGCCGGTCGTCCCCGGTCGCGAGGATCGGCACGATCGAGGCGCCGCGGCTGAGGCCGAAGACCGCCAGCCGGTCGCGATCCACGTCGCCGCGGCTCGCCAGATAGTCGAGGCAGCGGCGGAAGTCCTTCGACTCGGCCAGCAGACGATCGCGCCCCTCGTTCGGGCCGGCCGCCGGCGTGGGGTAGCGCCGCTGGTAGTAGCCCTTCAGCGCCGGGTTCAGGAAGGCCCGCCCGCTCTTCACGATGAACTCGAAGATCCGTTCCTCGCCGGGCTCGGGGGCCGGGAGCCGCAGCGCCATGCCGGGGTCCGCGTACAGCACGGCCTGGTATGGCGGCGTCGCGCGCTTGGGTACATAGAAGTGCGCCGTGATTCGTTCGTTGGCGGTCGCCGAGGCAAACGAGACGGTCTCGCGCCGCCAGTCCGTCGTTTCCAGGGGCGCGCCCTCGGTGCGGGCGTCGAGTGAGGCCGCGTCGTAGGAGTACAAGCTGCGGAAGATCTCGAAGGCCGCGTCTGTGGCCGGCGCGCCGGTGCGCCGCGCCATGGATTCCTGCCTGACGGGCGCGTCGAGCGCCGGGTCGGGCGCGGCGTCGCGCACACAGCGGAAGCCGTTCTCCTTCGACCGATCCCAGGGCGAGCGCCCGTCGAGTTCGATGAACGTCCACGCGGCCTGGTTCCACGCGCCGCCGCGCGTGAAGCGTTTCCCCGACACCTCGTTCGAGCACCACTCCTTCACGTTGCCCGCCATGTCGAGCGTGCCGTACGGACCGAGGCCGCGGTACGAACCGACCGGTGCCGGGCCGGTGCCGTGGAAGTTGCTGAGCTGCAGCACTTCCGAGAACCAGCCGGGGCTGGCAGCCCGCTGCCAGTGGTAGATCGTCGGCAGGCGCTTGCCCGCGAACGCCGCGTACGCCGCGGCTTCGAACCAGCTGACGCCGCCCACCGGGTCGTCGTCGTGGCCGCCCGGGTACTGGCCGTCGATCCAGGTCGAAGGGCCGGCCCGGCCGGTCGAATCCCGGAACGCCCGCATCGCCTCGTCCCACGGGAGCGTGCGCCCGTCCCGCGCGAACTCCTCCCGCCAGGACCTGCTGCGTTTGGTAGCCGCCGCGATCGACGAACGCCTTGAACTGCCTGTTGGTGACCTCGTACCGGTCGATCACGAAGGCGCCGACTCGCACGGCGTCGAGCGTCGAGACGCTGGCCACGCCGGCCGGGACCCGCACCATCCCGGGAGGGAGGCTGCCCGCCGGGTCGAGCACGAAGTCCATCGCGCTGCCGCCGTGCACCTCGCCGCTCGCGACGATCGTTTCGAATCCCGGCTTCTGCACGCGGACGCGGTAGAACCCAATGGGCAGCCGGCGGGCGGTGAACGGCGTCGTGCCGAGACGCACCCAGTTCTCGTCGTCGGGCGCGAACCCGGTGGCCCAGACGTCTGCGCCGGGGGGCGTCGTCGTGACCGTCAGCGGCATCGCCGTCCTGAGCGATGCCTGGCGGAGCGCGGGGTCGTTGGGCGCAATCGATTCCGCGCGACGGAGCAGGCGCGACGCCGCCCTGTAGTCGGTGGCATCCTGGAGCCGGACGATTTCGGCCGCCTGCTCCCGGGCCCAGCGGAGCCTGGCGTCCTGGCGGAAGAGTCGCGCTCCGCCGAGCGCCAGCAGCGCCAGCAGCGCGGCCACCGGGACGGCATGGCGCGGCTGGCGCAGCCATGCGACCGCGCGCCGCCAGCCCGGAACGCGAAGGCTGTCTTCGAGCACGGCGCGCACGTCGGACATGCGGCCGGGCCGGAGCGACTTGTCCTTCTCCAGGCAGCGTCGCAGCAGGGCGCGCACCTCGCGCGGAGTGTCGGCGGAAAGCGCGCCCCAGTCCGGCTGGCGTTCGAGGACGGCGGCGATGGTGTCCGCGTCCGTCTCGCCGGGGAACGCGCGAGCGCCCGAGAACAACTCGTAGCACAGGCACCCGAACGCCCAGATGTCGGTCCGGTGATCCACCTCGGCGCCGCGCGCCTGCTCGGGGCTCATGTAACCGGGCGTGCCGACGATCAGCCCCGCCAGCGTTCCAGGCGCCGCGTCCGCGCCCCGCTCGGGCGTGTCCGCGACGGAGGTCGTCGCCTTGGCCACACCGAAATCCAGCACTTTGACGCGGCCTTCCGGCGTGAGCTTGATGTTGGCGGGCTTCAGGTCGCGGTGGACGATTCCGTGCTCGTGCGCGGACTCGACGGCGCTCGCGACCTGGCAGGCGCAGCGGAGGGCGGTGCGCGCGTCGAGAGGCCCGCGAAGCGTCTCTCCTTCGACCAGTTCCAGCACGAGGTAGTGGAGGCCGTCCGACTCCTCGAGGCCGTAGACCGCGGCGACGTTCGGGTGATTGAGCAACGCCAGCGTGCGGGCTTCGCGGTGAAAGCGCGCCAGGCGGCCGGCATCGAGGGCGAACTCGGGCGGCAGCATCTTGACGGCGACGTCGCGGTCGAGCTTGTCGTCGTGGGCGCGGTATACCTCGCCCATTCCGCCGGCGCCGATGAACGAGAGGACGCGGTAGGTCCCGAGCTGGCGGCCCGCCAGCGAGCCGCGAACCGCGATCGCGGCGTCCGCGGGCACGAAAACCGGGGTTTCGAGGAAGAGGGCCGCCCGCTCGTCGCTGGCCAGGAGGAAGCCGACCTCACGGCGCAGATCGGCCTCCTCGGCGCTGCCCTCGTCCAGGAACGCCGCGCGGCCCTCCGGCGGCCGTGCCAGCGTCGCGTGAAAAAGCTCCTCAGCCCGCCGCCAGCGATCGCGGTCGATGGCCATCGCTCCACGCTCCGGGCCCATTATAGGGGTGGATGCCCGCCGCGCGTCATCCCGATCACGGAACCAGGCGTCGCCGGACGTGCTTGGCGGTCCGAGGCCCGCCTCGCTAGTTCTCGTTCCCCCGCCCTGGGTGTACCTTTCCCGCGGTCATGGTCATGATCGGCAACAGGGCGGTGCCGTTGGGCAGCGTCATCGACGTCATGATGGCGCGCATTTCGCGGCCGTCGTCCACGATGACGAACGTCCAGATCGAGAGGCGCTGCGGCACGCCGTCCCGGAAGGCGGTGAGTGTCAGCGTGCCCGTGCAGTCGGCGTTGATCGCGTAGGTTCCCTCCTTCGTGTCGTGGCCGACCGCGCCGCCGGCGCTGCTGTTCTGCTCCCCGTCGAAGTTGCCGGCCCGGTCGAACTCGTACCGGCCGACCGCGGCCGCGCTGACGACGACCGTGCCGCCGGTGGGCGCGGGAGCAATCACCGAGCCCGTCTCGGTGTAGCCCCAGGCGCCGTTCAGCGTGGCGTTCGAGCACCTGGGTCGGCCCTCGGCCGCGGCCGTCCCGGCCAGCCCGACGACGATGACGATGGCGGTGAAGGCGATTCGGAAGCTGTGGCGGTTCATCAAATGTTCCTCCTGATCCGTATTCCGGAAACGGGAGGCGGAACGGGTCATCGCGCCGCCGGAACTTGCCTCGACCGTCCAACAAGGTGAGAATGTGGCGTCGCTGTCGGACGCGACAGACGGCGTTCCGGCCAAACAGTATTCGACGGGCATGACGAAGAGCAGCTCACCGGATCGGGAAGCGAGGGACAGTCATGATTGATCGACGAACGTTGTTCCAGGGCGCGGCCGGGACCTTCGCCTCGCTGTTCGGTCTGAGAGGGTTGTCCGCTGCCGTTCAGACCTCCACGTCGCCGTACCGGCGGCCGAAGCTGAAGATCACGGACGTGCGCACGGCATACGTCCGCGCGCTCCACGTGCGTGTCTACTCCGACCAGGGGCTGGTCGGCGAGGGTGAAGGCGTGGATGCCGTCAGCGGCGGCGCCTCCATCGTCGCGGGATTCCGCAACGCGCTCGTCGGCCAGGATCCACTGAATGTCGACGCCATCTTCGAGCGGCTGCGCACGTCCGGGATCTTCGGCGGGGCGCAGGCCGGCCAGTACGTCGCCGCCCTCAGCGCGGTCGAGATCGCGCTGTGGGATTTGGCGGGCAAGGCCCTGGGGCTCCCGGTCTACCAACTGCTGGGGGGCCGGATGCGCGACCGCGTCCGCATCTATTGCGACTCGGGGACCGACAACCGCAACGATCCGAGGGCCCGCGAGTTCATCTCCCAGATCGTCGACATGGGGTTCACCGCGGCCAAGATCGACATCGACAACGGCGGCGACCCCGCGCGTTTCGACCGGGTGAACTGGACGGCGAACAACGCCGAGATCGAGCACATGGTGGACAAGGTGGCGTTCATGCGGGAATCGCTGCCCAAGCGCATCGACCTGGCCGCCGACATGCACGGGCGCTACGACGCCGGCACGGCCAAGCGGGTCGCGAAGGAACTGGAACCCTTCAAGCTGCTGTGGCTCGAAGAGCCCGTCCCGCCCGAGAACATCGACGCGCTGCGGGACGTGCGCGAGTCGACGAACACGCCCATCTGCTGCGGGGAGAACCTGTATCTGCGGTACGGCTTCCGCGAGTTGCTGGAGAAGCGGGCGGTCGACATCGTCATGCCCGACATCCAGAAGTGCGGCGGCCTGCTGGAGGCCCGCAAGATCGCGGACATGGCCCACACCTACTACGTGCCGATGGCGCCGCACTGCCAGGCGTCGCCGATGGGGACCATGGCGTCCTGCCACGTCCTCGCGGCGATCCCCAACGCCCTGGTGCTCGAATGGCACTGGGGCCACCCGCCCGAGCGCATGGCGCAGTGGAAGCAGTACGTCAAGGAAGGCGACATCATCGAGAAGGGCTTTGTGACCGTCCCGGACCGCCCCGGGATCGGGTTGGAGCTGAACGACGCGTACGTGCGGACGCTGCAGAGGCCCGGAGCCACGTGGTTTGCGTAGGAGTCGGATGGAGGTGATCATGCCGAATCTGTCGAGTCTGCCCGCCGCAAGTCCCAGGTCGGAACCTCGCGCCTGCAGGCCGTGGGCGGTGCTGTTGGTGTTGTTGGCCGCCGTGCTCGCTCCCGCCCTCTCGCAGGGGCAGGCCTTCACGTGGACCCGGGAGCAGATGCTGAAATACACCGCCCAGAACCCGTACGAACGCTTCCCCGACGGCAGGCCGAAGGTTCCCGATGCGGTTCTCGACAAGGTCCGGGGGCTGTCCGCGGAAGAGGTTCTCGGGATTGCGGGCCGCGGCTACCCCAACCAGTTCGCCGACGGCCTGCAGGTTCTGCGACCCGGCAAGAAGCTGGTGGGCCGGGCGGTGACGCTGCAGTTGATGCCCGCGCGGGCGGATGTCACGGAGGCTGACCTGGCCGAGGCGAAAGCGAAGGGTGTCGCGCGCCTCTCGCATCAGACCGCCATCGACATGCTCGAGCCGGGCGACGTTCTCGTGGTGGACGTGGGCGGAAACATCGCAGCCGGCGGGATCATCGGCGACAACCTGGCCTACTACATCTGGAAGAAGACGGGCGCCGGCTTCGTCATCGACGGCGCCATTCGCGACCTCGAAGGCATTGCCGCCTTCGACCTGGCGGGGTACTTCAGAGGGGCGACGCCGCCGGCGATCCGGAACGTCGTCGTGACCGGGATCAACATCCCGGTCCGCGTCGGCAACACGACGGTTCTGCCGGGCGACGTGGTCCTGGGGGACCGCGAGGGCGTGTGCTTCATCCCGCCCCACCTGGTGAAGGACATCGTCGATGCCGCCGACATCACCCACATTCACGACGAGTGGACGCGGTTGAAGTTCGACGAGGGCAAGTACAGGTCGGGCGAGATCTACAGCAGTCCGCGCGATCCGGCCCTGCTCAAGGAATACGAGGACTACCTGAAGCAGAAGCTGGGTGCGGAGCGGTACGCGGAGTACCTGAAACGGAAGTCGGCGTCCCGCTGAAGGTCTCCGAAAGGCGAAGGCCTTTCGAGCCTCCGGGTCACGGCCGGTTTCCGCGCGGGCGGCCTGCACCCGGTCCGCGCCTCACACCTTCAGGATGTCGTCCTTCCGTGCGACGAGGGTGTAAAGCGCCGGGGCCATGAAGATCGAGAGGAACAGCCGGGAGATCAGGCCGCCGACGATGACGATGGCAAACGGCTTCTGTGAGTCGCTGCCGATCCCGGTGGACATCGCGGCGGGCAGCAGGCCGAAGCAGGCGACGAGCGCCGTCATGATGATCGGCCGCAGCCGCATCATCGCGGCCTCGTAGGTGGCCGCGACGATCTCGTGGCCTTCGAGCCGCAGCTTGTTGACGAACGAGTACAGGATGACGCTGGTCTGCACGGCGACGCCCATCAGCGCCACGAAGCCGAGGCCCGACGACACGCTGAAGTTGGTGCCGGTGAGCTTGAGCGCCAGCAGCCCGCCGACCGGCGCCGTCACCAGCACGCTGAACACGATGATCAACGGGAACTTGACGTTCCCGTACAGCGCGAAGAGGATGAGCAGGATCAGCACCAGGGTCAGGGGCATGATGACGGTCATCTGCGCGCGCGCCGCCAGGTAGTCCTTGTACTCGCCCCCCCAGTCGAACCGGTAGCCGCCCGGCAGCCGGACCGCCCGCGCCACCTCGTCGCGCGCCTGGCCGATGGCGCCGGCCAGATCGCGCCCCTCGACGCTGAACTGCACGCCGATGTAGCGCTCGTTCCCCTCGCGGTAGATGAACGAGGCGCCGTTGTCGACCCGGATGGTGCAGAACTCGTCGAGTGGCAGGTTCTGGCCGTCGGGTGTGGTGACGAGCAGGCGGCGGATGGCGTCGGCGTCCTGGCGGAACGGCTCCTGCATCCGCACCACCAGGTCGAACTGCCGCTCGCCCTGGATGACCTGCGACACGGCCGCCCCGCCGATGCCCGCCTCGATCAGCGTGTTGACGTCGCTGATGTTCAGCCCGTAGTGCGCGAGCTTCTGGCGGTCGGGTTCGATGACGAGGCTCGGCTGCCCGAGCTGGCGGACGATGGAGATGTGCTCGATGCCGGGCACGCGGGAGATGACCTGCTTCACCGCGTCGGCCTTCTGCTCGAGTGTGGCCAGATCCGGCCCGAAGATCTTCACCGCGAGCGAGCTCTTCAACCCCGTCTCGGCCTCGTCCACGGCGTCCTCGGCCGGCTGCGTGTGGTTGAAGATCACGCCGGGAAACACCGCGAGCTTTTCGTCGATCGCCGCAATCAGCTGAGGCTTGGTGCGGATCGATCCCGTGTGCCACACCGGGTCGTCGTACGGCTTGAGGCCGACGTAGAACTCGTTGTTGAAGAACCCGGTGGGATCGGTCCCGTCGTCGGGCCGCCCGAGCTCGTTCGCCACCGTCGTCACCTGCGGAAAGCTCCGCAGGATCCCCCGGATCTTCGGCGAGAGCTTCGCGGCTTCCTCCCACGAAATGGTGTAGGGCGTCGTCGCGCGGATCCAGAGCGCGCCCTCGTCGAGATGCGGCATGAACTCGGCGCCGATGAACGGCACGAGCAGCAGCGACGCGCCGAACGCGATGACGCAGGCCGCCACGGTGGCGACCGGGTGCCGCAACGAGACCTGCAGCAGCCGGCCGTACGCGCCGCGCAGGCGCTCGTAGAGCCGGGCCTTCGGCTCCCTGATGCGGCGCGTGAGCAGATACGAGCAGAGCACCGGCAGCAGCGTGAGGGTGCAGAGCAGCGACCCGACGAGCGCGAACGACATCGTGCTCGCCATCGGGTGGAACAGGCGGCCGGACGGCCCCGTCAGCGCGTAGATGGGCAGGTACCCGGCGATGATGACGGCGATCGCGTAGAAGATGGGCCGCTCGACGTCCCGCGCCGCCGCGCGGATGACGTCCATCGCGCGGGTCCGCTCGCCGGCGCGGGCTGCCACCTCGCGGAAGATGTTCTCCACCATCACGACCGCGGCGTCCACGATGATGCCGAAGTCGATCGCGCCGATCGACAGCAGGTTGGCCGGGATGTTCCGCCAGTCGAGGCAGATGAACGCGAACAGCAGGGAGAACGGGATCGTGACGGCCACGATGAGCGCCGTGCGCGCGCTGAACAGGAACAGGCCCAGCACGACGAGCACGAGCGCCATGCCCCGCAGCAGGTTCCCCTCGACGGTCTTGGTCGTCTCCTGCAGCAGGTCCTGCCGGTCGTAGAAGGGCACCACCTTGACGTCGGGCGGCAGGACCCGCTCGTTGAGGTCGCGCGTCAGCTGCTCGACCTTCTTCAGGACCACCTGCGCCTGCTCGCCCGTCCGCATCAGGATCACGCCTTCCACGGCGTCGTCCTGCCCGAGGTACCCGAATTCGCCCAGCCGCGGCGCGTGGCCGGTGACCACCTCGCCGACGTCGCGAACCTTGATCGGAATGCCGTTTCGCGCCGCCACGACGATGTCGCCGATGTCGCCGGTCGTCTTGACCAGGCCGAGGCCGCGCACGTAGTAGGCCTGTCCGCCCTGCGAGTAGAAGCCGCCGCCGGCGTTCGCGTTGTTGCTGGCGAGCTGCTGCATCACCTGCGACACGCTGACGCCCAGCGCGAACAGGCGGTCCGGGTGGAGAAGCACCTGGTACTGCAGCGTCGTCCCGCCGAACCCGGAATCGTCGGCCACGCCGGGGATCGCCCGGTAGCGCCGCTCGAGCACCCAGTCCTCGATCGTCTTCAACTCCTGGGGGGAACGGTCGGGGCTCTGCAGCACGTAGCGGTAGATCAGGCCGCTCGGGCTGAACAGCGGGGAGATGACGGGCGTGACGCCGGCCGCCAGCTGCGCGTTCGGCAGCCGCTCGAAGCTCTGCTCGCGCGCGAAGTACGGATCGGCGTCGTAGTCGAAGTTCATCGTCACCGACGAGAGGCCGTAGAGCGAAATCGAACGCAGCGCCTCGAGTTTCGGGATGCCGTTCATCTCGACCTCGATCGGGATCGTGATGAGGCGCTCCACCTCCTCCGCGGCGTGGCCCGGCCACTGCGTGACGATTTCGACGTGGGGCGGCGAGAGGTCCGGGTACGCGTCGATCGGCAGCCTGCCGAACGCCACGACGCCCCAGACGCCGAGGGCGATGGCCGCGACGATCACCATGAGCCGCTGCGACAGGGCGAAGGAGACAATGCGGTCGATCATGGGCTCGCTAGCGCTCGTACGTTTCGGCGAACTGGAGGAACACGCCGCCCTCGGCCACGATCGTGTCGCCGGCGCGCAGGCCCGACAGCACCTCGAACCGGCCCTCGTGCTGCGCGCCGAGCTGGACGGCGGCGCGCGCGAAACGGCCCGGTTCCACCTGCCGGTAGACGATCGGGAGGTTCTCGCCGGTGTAGAGCACCGCCGAGGCCGGCACCGTCAGCACCCGGCGCCGCGCGGACGCGTGGATGACGAGATCGACGAACTGATCCTTCTTGAGCAGCCCCTCTCGGTTGCCGGTGACGACGCGCACCGGCGTCGTGCGCGTGGCGGCGTCGAGCATGGCCCCGATGTACGAGACGGTGCCGCGAAGCGGCGCAGGCGCGGCCTGCGTGAGCACGTCCACCGTGTCGCCAACGCGAACGTGCACGAGATCCTCGTCGTGCAGGTGTCCCTGCACCCAGACGGTCGTCGTGTCGCTGATGAAGAAGCACGTCGTGGCGCCCGCCTGGACGAGCTGCCCCGGCAGCACCAGCTTCTGGACGACGACACCGCGAATGGGCGACCGGACCGCCATCTCGGACCGGATGGGCACGTTCTGCCGCTGTGCGTCCTCGATCTCCCCGGCGGTGACGCCGAAGATCCTGAGCGCTTGCAGGTCGTTCTGCAGGTCGGTGAACGCGTCGCTGTAATCGGCCTGCGAGGCCTCGAGGTCCTTTGCCGCGATCACCTGGTGGGCGAGCAGGTCGGTGTTGCGCTCGAGCGTGCGCCGGGCCAAGTCCAGCCGGTTCGCCGCCTTCCGGTAGTTGGAGACCGCGGTCGCCAGGTCCGGGCTCGACACGTAGAGCAGCGGGTCGCCTGCCTCCACCCGCCGGCCCAGATCGACGACAATCCTCGCGATCGGCCCGCTCACCTGCGCGATGGCCTGCGTGGTGTGGTCCCCGTCCCAGTCCACGGTGCCAGTCGTCTGGATCTCGGCCGTCCACTCGGCGTCCTCCACGGGCGCCAGGCGCAACTGCGACAGCTGAGCCGGCGCGACGGTGAACAGCGCCGCGCGGTCGCCGCCACTCGGCGCCGGCGCCTTGCCGGTGTCGGGCAGCCGGCTGCAGCCGGTGGCGAGCAGGAGGACAGGGAGGACGATGGCGGCCCGTCTCACTGGATCACCTGCTTTCCGACGACGAAGTTGACCTGCTCGACGCTGGCCATCCAGGCCGCGAGCGCCTGGCGGTAGGCGATCTCGGTGGCCCGGTACGTTCGCTCGGCGTCGAGCAGGTCGAGCAGCCCCGTCGCCCCCTTGGCGTACGCGTAGCGGCTGATCTCGCGCGACCGGCGCGCCTGATCCAGGTAGCCCGACTCGTAAATGGACACGACCTTGTCGTTCGTGCTGAACGCGGCGTGCGCGCTGACGACGTCGGTGAGCACCGAGACGCGCGCAGCCGACTCCGATTCGCGAGCCTGCGCCAGGGCGAACTGGCTCCGCGCGATTTCGCCCTGGTTGCGGTTGTGGATCGGAAGCTCGAACGACAACCCGACGCCGACGCCGTTCACGGGTCCGTTGCGGTCGTATTCGGCCTCCAACGTGACGTCGCGGAGCCGGTTCGCCTGCGCGAGGCCGAGCGTGCTGTCGGCCAGTTTCGTGTTGACGCGCGCCGACTCGAGGTCCGGGCGCGCGGCGATCGCCTCACGCTGCAGCGCGCCCAGCGAGACGGCGGTGGCGTGGCGGGCGAGTTCGCCCACGACATCGAAACCCTCGGCCACCGTGTCGTAGCCGACCAGTTGTCGGAGCGCGGCTCTGGCCTGCACCAGGGCCACCTCGGCGGACGACACGTCCTGCTCGAACTGCAGCTTCTGCAGCACGATCTTCAGGTAGTCGCCCTCGGCCAGATCGCCGCTCGTCACGCGCCGCTCGTTCAGGTCGACCACCTCGGAGAAGTCCTTGAGACCCTGCTGGGCAAACTCGAGGGTTGCCTTGGCCAGCAGGACGCCGACGAAGGACTGGCCGACCTGGAACCGAATCTGCCGCGCGGCGTCGTCCACCGTCCGGGCCGTCATCTCGGTGGTGTCTCGCGCGGCCTGGATGCGGCGATCGCGCTTGCCGCCCCGCTCGAGCAGGTAGCTGAACGCGGCGGTGAACGTCTGGTTGTTGGCGAGGTTGGACCACGTGAGCTGGTCCGGCGTGAACACCGGGATTTCCGTGAGCGACGAGGTGAAGAGGAGGTTCGGCTTGAGGCCGGCCGTGATCTCGCCGGCGCGGGACTGATCCACCGCGAGTCGCTGGGCGCGGAGCGACTGGTTGCGCTGCACGGCGAGCGCGACCGCCTGTTCCCTGGTGACCAGGCTGGTCGGGGGCGGCGAGCCGGGCGGCAGGGTCTGGCCGGCGGCCCATCCTGCCGACAGCAGGCCCGCGAGGGCCACCGCGGCAACCACGCGAATCGGACGATGGCGCATGGGAGTCCCCTGGAGCAGGTCCACGCCGGCCCGGCGGTTGTGGGGACAACCGCCGCAGGTCTTCGTGCGCCCGACGAGTCCAAACTGCTCTAGATTACTCTAGCAGCAAGTCATGTATTCGTGGCCGAGGCCCACGCCGCCGAGCCTGGCCGGGCGCCGGCCGACTGGCTGCAAGCGCTCGCCAGCGCCGGAGGAAGGGGCAGCCACGGCTACCGGCCGAGCCAGTCGAGCGCGCGCAGGAGTTGCGCGTCTTTGCTGGATCGCAGCTGCGCCGCGGTCATGTCCCGCTCTTCTTCCGGAAGCACCGGCGCCACACCCGCCGGCAACTCCACGACGGTCTCCGGGGTGATCCCCTTGTGCCAGATGACCCGCCCGCCCGGCGTCAGCCATTCCTCGACGGCCAGCAGCAGCGCCGATCCGTCGGGCAACGCGAACTGGCTCAGCACCGTGCCCGTGCCGATGGTCGTCACGCCGAACAGCCTCGCGCGGCGGGCATCGTCGAGCGCTCCGGCCATGATCTCGGCGGCGCTGGCGGTTCCACCGTTGACGAGGACGACGAGCGGCGTGTCCGTGGCCCCTCCTGGCTGGACAGGGACCGGCGTGATCGTGCCGCGCGAGTTCTTCGTCAGCAGCACGTTCCCGTGCGCGAGAAAAAGGCTGGTCGCGCCAACGGCTTCCTCCAACAGGCCGCCGGGGTTGTTCCGCAGGTCCAGGACGATGCCCTCGAGGCCGTCGTGGCGGATCGCCGTCAAGGCCTTGCGCAGATCGGCGGTCATGCCCTGGCCGAAGCTGCTGATGCGCAAGTGCGCCACCGCGGTGCCGGGCAGCCGCTGCCAGCTGACGTCGTGAATCGTGATGGAGGCCCGCACCAGGGCGACCTCGCGCGTGCGGCCCGACGCCGACTCCAGAATCGTCAGCGTCACCGACGTGCCGGCGGGCCCGGATACGTGTGCCACGACACGGTCGATCGGCAGCCCGGTCACAACCCGGCCGTCGACCGCGAGAATGATATCGCCGGCCCGCAGGCCCGCGCGCTGCGCGGGAGAGTTGTCCAGGGGCGCGACAATCACCACGTGGCCGGCCCGGATCTGAATCTCGGCGCCGACGCCCTCGAACTTGCTTCGCTGGAGGTCGCCCAGCGCTTTGACCATCTCGGGACTGAGGAAGCGGCTGTGTCCGGTGTCGCCCAGCGCATCCACCATCCCGCTGATGGCGCCATACGCCATCGTTCGCGGTTGCACGGCGGCACGGTCCACGTACACGCGTTGAATGGTGCTCCACGCCTGGGGAATCAGCCGGAAGCTCGCCGGGACGTCCGGCGCGAAGAATCCTCCCGCAGCGACCCGGTCCACGGCCACGCCGCCGACGAGGCCGAGGCCCAAGGACAGGATCAGCGCAAGGCCGAGCCTGCCCGGCCCGTCGTTGTCGTCCGGTGATGTCATCGCCCAGCCCTCCCTCGGGTCGTCACGCTCCCAGTTCGCGCACGGTGCGCAGGAACGTGACGACGTCCTCGCGGCTCAGCATGCCGGCCACGTGCTGGCCGACCATCACGGGAAGTTGATTCACCCCGTCTCGGTCCATCATCTGAAGCGCGGCCCACAAATCGGTGTCCGGGTCGATGCGCTTGAGCTCCCCGATCGGGAGCATCACCTGCGCCGCCGTGGTTTCGGCCCAGCGGTCCCGCGCCACCCCCTTGACCCGGTGCAGCGTCATCAGGCCGAGCGTCTCTTCGCCGCGATTGACGAGATAGCAGCGGCGGCCGCTGGTCAGGATGTGTTCGTCCACCAGCTGCTGCAAGGTCAGGTCGACGGGAACGGCCGCGCATCCCGTGCTCATGGCCTGCGAGACCGTATGCCCGGCCAGCGCGCCCTGGAACGTCACCTGCTGTATCTGGGCGGAGGCCGAACTGTCGAGGAACCAGCCGATGAAGGCGATCCACAGCCCTCCGCCAAGGTTGCCGCTGAGCACCTGCCAGACGCCGAGCAGGATGAACAGGAAACCGAAGAACCTCCCCACGCCGGCCGCGGTGAGCGTGGCACGGCGCAGGTTCTTGGTGAGCGCCCACACGACGGCGCGGAACACTCGGCCGCCATCGAGCGGGAACCCGGGGATCAGGTTGAAGAACGCGAGTGCGAAGTTGATGTAGGCCAAGTACTTCGCCAGTCCCCACAACGGCTCCACCGCCGCGACGACGGGCTTGATCGCCCAGAACAACACGGCCAGGGCCAGGCTCACGGCTGGCCCGGCCAGGGCGATGTAGAACTCCGCCGTGGGGCTCGGCGGTTCGGCTCCAATCCGGGCCACGCCGCCGAAGATGAACAGCGTGATGCTGCGCACCGGGATCTTGTACCGCAAGGCGACCACCGAATGCCCCAGTTCGTGCAGCAACACGCTCACGAAGAACAGCACGGCGGTGAAGGCGCCCGTGACCCAGTACAGCCACGGCGGCCAGGTCCCGAACTCGGCTGGATAGTAGCTGCCGGCCAGCATCCAGGTGAGAAGCGCAAAGATGAGGAACCAGGAGTAGTCGAGACCGATTGGGATCCCCAGGATCCGTCCCACCGGGATGGTCTGCCGGACCATAGCCGCCTCCTTCGCCCCCAGGGCTCGGATGCCGAAACTGCTCGTCGCGTGAACGTGTCCCAAACCCGCCACCAGAGCCCGAGAGCACCCCCTCCTGCGCTTCAGCCTGTCCGCCCATCCCCCGTCAAGTTCAGTCCGGGCCCACTACCTTGCACGCGTCGCCACGGGTCGTGGGCGCCGAACGTCCGTTCACTTCGCCGAGCGCTTCTTCAGCGTGAGGCCGATACCCACGCTCTGCTGGCCCAGGAAGATCGAATCGAGCTTCGGGTCTGTCGTGACGGCCGTGAAGTAGTCCGGCATTTGCCGAGCCGTGTTGGTCGTATTGTGAGCCACGATGAGCCCACCCGGCCGAACCAGGGGCAGCAGCTTCTTCAGATAGTCCGCGTAGCCCGGCTTGTCCGCATCGATGAACAGGATGTCAATCGGCTTCTTGAGCCGGGTCACTGTCTCGTGAGCGTCGCCCTCGACAAGCGTGATGAGATCTTCGACTCCTGCCTTCTTGAAGTTCTCGCGTGCGAGAGCGATGTTCTTGGGGCTTATCTCGTGGGTGGTGATCTTCCCGCCCGTGGTGCGCAGAGCCAGGCAGAACCACAAGGTCGAATAGCCGTTGTAGGTGCCGATCTCGACCACGTTCTTCGCGCCGGTCGATTCGGCGAGCATTCGAAGCAGCCTGCCGTCTTCCAGCGGGACCATGAGGTTGGACTTATCGGTCCCGGCGAGCTCTTCGATCAGGCTCAGGATCTTCTGTTCGGTCGGGTCGCCCGGCACGGGCGGCTTCTCGGGGTTCGACTCGCTGAATATCCATTCACTCTGCACCGGCCGGCCGCCTCGGCCCTGCTGGGGCGCCTGTCCCTGCTGGGCCGCCTGTCCGGCAACCGTCGACACGAACGCGAGAACGACCAGAGCTGCAATCACGGACTGTTTGACCACCTGTAGCCTCCTGCGGTTGAGAAATCCTGGACAACTGTATTGTGTTTCCGGAGATTCTCAAACAGGAGATGACGTGCGAACATTCCCACCGTCCATGACGCCGGCATGCACGACGCCGCGTCGTATCCAGCGTCGGACGGTGGCCGTTCCTGCGCGCGGACGACGCGACGGGCCCGCGGAATCTGCCAATGGGCTCCCTGAGAGTGGCGGAAACACGAGCATTTTCGACTGTTTGCGGCGGCACGCTCCATGCGAATGGACGATGTATCATGGAGCCGATGCCCCGCATCCCACCGCTCGACCGGCCCGCCACGTACGAGGACCTGATACAGGTTCCCGACCTCATGGTGGCCGAGATCGTGGACGGTGAACTGCACGCGTCGCCGCGCCCCGCGCCGCGGCACGCGCACGCTGCATCCTCGCTCGGCGCGGACATCGTGCTGCCGTATCAGCGCGGGCGCGGCGGGCCAGGTGGCTGGCGGATTCTCCACGAACCAGAGTTGCACTTCGATCGGAACGTGCTCGTGCCAGACCTGGCCGGCTGGCGGCGGGCGCGCCTGCCGCGGTTGCCCGAAACGGCTTTCATTTCGCTGGCGCCCGACTGGGTGTGCGAGGTCCTCTCCCCGTCCACGGCGTCGCTCGACCGCGTCAAGAAGCTGGCGATTTACGCGCGCGAGCAGGTGGCCCACGCGTGGCTCGTCGATCCGGCAGGCCGCACGCTGGAAGTGCTGCGCCTCGAGGCGGGCCGCTGGACGATCCTGGCCACCCACACCGGCGTCGAGATCGTCCGCGCCGCGCCGTTCACCGACCTCGCCCTCGAACTCGCCTCGCTCTGGGCCGACGAGGAAGGAGACGCCGCCGCGCTCACGTCTTGACAGGGTTCACCGGGATTGTGGCCAAGCGATTCACCTGGACGGGGCGCGGTTCGATGAGTTCGAGGCCGCTCTGTTCGGCCCCGATGGACAGTGGTTCGCGTTCGTCGGACGCCGCGAGGGCAAGTCGACCGTCACGGTGGACCGACGCAGCCGATTGTCTCTGGCATCTGGAGACGGATTGCCGCTCGCGTTCCGGGAAACGACGAACTCAACGGCCGGTGACGAGCCGCCGGGGGTCGTGCTACGCTCGTCTGTAGTGAGGCCGCGCATGAGCGAGTCGATGCGAACGGCGTGTCTCGCGGTCGGGCTCCTTGCGATGGCGGCGATCGGAGTGCGGACGGCCGGGCCGCAAGTGGTGCGACAGACGCTCGCCAACGGCCTGCGAGTGATCGTCGTGCGCGACCCGCTGGCTCCCGTCGTCACCTCCGAGATCAACTACCTCGTCGGGTCGAACGAGGCGCCGGCCGGGTTCCCCGGCCTGGCCCACGCCCAGGAGCACATGATGTTCCGGGGCGGTCCCTCCCTGTCTGCGGCACAGTTGTCCACCATCTCGGCGGCGATGGGCGGCGACTTCGACGCGAACACCACGCAGACGGTCACGCGGTACTTCTTCACCGTCCCAGCGGCGGATCTCGACATCGCGCTTCACATCGAAGCCGAGCGGATGCGCGGCGTGCTCGATACGCAGGCGCTGTGGGACAAGGAGCGCGGCGCCATCGAGCAGGAGGTGGCGCGCGACCTGTCGGATCCCGATTACGTCTTCTACACCCGGCTCCTCGCGTCGATGTTCGCCGGCACGCCGTACGCGCACGACGCGCTGGGGACGCGCGAGTCGTTCGACAAGACGACGGGCGACATGCTCCAGGCGTTCCAGGAGGCCTGGTACGCGCCGAACAACGCCGTGCTGGTGATCGCCGGCGACGTGGACCCCGCCAGGACGATGGCCGAGGTCGAGGCCCTGTTCGGTTCGATTCCCGCGAAGACGCTTCCGGCCCGGCCATCCGTGGTCGTGCAGCCGATGGCGTCCCAGACGATCGCGCTCGACACCGACCGCCCGTATGGCCTCGCCGCGGTCGCGGTGCGGTTTCCGGGCTCGGACAGCGCCGACTTCGCCGCCGCCAGTATCCTCGCCGACGTGCTTTCGAGCCAGCGAGCCGACCTTTACGCCCTGGTGCCGGCAGGGCGCGCCTTGTCGGCCGAGTTCGCGTTCAGCCCGTTCCGCGAAACCGGGATTGCCTACGCCATCGCGGCGTTTCCCAAGGGTGGCGACGGCCGTCAGCTCGTGGCGACGCTCGAACGGATTCTGGCCTCCTACGCGACCGACGGGGTGCCGGCGGAGCTGGTGGAGGCCGCCAAGCGCCGGGAAATCGCGGACGACGCGTTCAACATGAACGCCGTGTCGGGCCTGGCAGACACGTGGTCGGACGCCGTGGCCGTCGAGGGCCGGAACTCCCCCGATGAGGACATCGAGGCGATCCGGCGGGTGACGCCGGAGGAGGTCGACCGGGTCGCGAGGAAGTACCTGCTCGGTGTGCCGAACGTGGTCGGGATCCTGACGCCGACCAAGTCCGGGGCGGCCGCCCCGGTGAGCGCGAGGCGGGGCAGGGAGTCGTTCGCCAGCAAGGAGATCAAACCGGTGGCTCTGCCCGACTGGGCGCAGAAGGTCATGGCGGAGCCTCGCCTGCCCGCATCGACGGTGCATCCGTCGGTGATGACGCTTTCAAACGGGCTTCGCGTCATCGTCCAGCCCGAGACGATCAGCGAGACGGTCACCGTGGTGGGGCAGGTGAAGACCACGCCCGAACTGCAGGTGCCCGCCGGCGAGGAGGGCGTGGCGGCGGTGCTCGACGACCTGTTCTCGTACGGAACGACGAGCCTGGACCGGGTCCAGTTCCAGAAGGCGCTCGACGACATCGCGGCCGACGAGTCGGCCGGAACGAGCTTCTCGCTGCACGTGCTGTCGCCGCAGTTCGAGGACGGGATGCGGCTGCTGGCCGCCAACCTGCTCGAGCCGGCGCTGCCGCAGAAGGCCTTCGAGACGGTGCGTGAGCAGACGGCCTCGACGATCGCGGGCGAGCTGGAGAGCTCGGGGTACCTGTCGCAGCGGGCGCTGAAGGTCGGGCTCCATCCCAAGGGCGACCCTTCGCTCAGGCACGCAACGCCGGCAACGGTTCGCGGGCTGTCGCTCGATCGCGTGAAGGCGTACTACCGCTCGGTCTTCCGCCCCGACATGACGACGATCGTGGTCATCGGGAACGTGCAGCCCGGGCAGGTGAGAGCAGTCATCGAGCGCTCGTTCGGAGCGTGGAAGGCGCTCGGGCCCAAGCCCGGCACCACTCTGCCGGCGATTCCTGCCAACACGCCGTCGGCGGTCGCGGTGCCCGATTCGAGCCGCGTGCAGGACGAGGTCACGCTGGCCGAGACGGTGGGCATCACCCGGTTCTCGCCCGACTACTATGCGCTGCAGGTCGCCAACGAAGTTCTGTCCGGAGGGTTCTACGCGAGCCGGCTGTACCGGGACCTGCGGGAAGAAACCGGCCTCGTCTACACCGTGGACTCGTCGCTCGAAGCGGGCCGCACCAGGGCGTTCTACACGGTGACCTACGCCTGCGACCCGCCGAACGTGTCGAAGGCCCGTGCGCTCATCGAGCGCGACCTCCAGCGACTTCGGACCGAGGAGGTCGGGGCCGAGGAGCTCCGCCGGGCCCAGACGCTGCTCGTCCGGCAGATCTCGCTGTCCGAGGCGAGCGTGGACGCCATCGCCGGGCGGCTGCTCGGAGAAGCCGTCGAGGGGCTACCGCTCGACGAAGCGACCCGGGCGGCGGGCCGCTACCTGGCGACGACCGCCGCCGACGTGAAGGCCGCGGTTGGCCGGTGGATCAGGCCCGACGGCTTCCTGCAGGTGTCGGTGGGACCGCCGCCGAAGTGAGCTCCTTCTTCGCTTGATGCTCCTTGGCCAGCGAGATCCGGCGGAGTCGAACGATGCGGTCCTCGACCGGGGGATGCGTTGACAGATAGGGGCCCAGACCGAGAGGGTCAGGACGCCGGTCCAGTTTGCCAAGGCGCTGAAGCACGCGTATCGCGCCGGCGGGATCGAATCCGGCCGCGCGCATGAGCAGCAGGCCGAGTTCGTCCGCTTCCACCTCCTCATCCTGCGAATAGGCGCACTCCAACCACTGGAAACCGACCTGGCGAAGCCACGACGCGAGCGCCCCCCTGCCCGGCGACACCAGCGCCGCTGCGGATACGACCTTGTGCTTGAGCAGCCTGTCGATGGCATGTCGCCGGATGACGTGCGCCATCTCGTGCGCGAGGACAAAGGCCACCTCGTCCCTGTCCCGGCCGCACAGGCAGATAAGTGATCGCGCGATGAAAATGAACCCGCCCGGCAGCGCAAAGGCCGTCGGTTGATCCGCGGTGACAGAGGTCATCTGGAAGCAATGGAGCCGATTCCGAACCACTGCCGCGAGGCTCTCGCCAACTTCGTCCAGCAACGCCTGGGTGGTCTGATCTGAGTCGCAAGGCGACTCCTCGAGCAGGGCCGCGGCCATGGCGCGCCCCACGCTGCGCTCCGCCTCGATGGCGTCGGCCTCACTTCCTGCGACCGACTGCCAGATCCACTTGGCCTCGCGGACCCGAACGCCTGCCATCCGGCCGAGTCGATAGAAGGCACCATTCGCCACGACACGAGTGTAGCAGGATGCAGTCCCGACGGACCCGGGCGCCTCGTTCTTACGACGCGAGAGGCATGTGGCAAGAAACTGTGACACGAGCGCAATCTCGCACGTATAGCATAGAGACGCTCAAGCGCGGCAAACAGACCTTCGCGTCGTGCGCTGTCAACGCGAGCGCACGACCACAAGTAGTCTTGGCAATCCATAGACAGGAGCCGTTCCAATGCCAGTCCTTGCGTGGCGTAACGATGCCGACGGGTTTGCCTTCTCGAACAGCTGGACGTTTGATGCCACCGAACGCGCGGCCTTGAACGCGCTGGTCCAGCCGGCCATCCCGGCAGCAGTCGCAGCTGTTGCTGCCCTCGCACCGGACCCCATCCTGATCACCGCCGTAGCGGCAGCTGCCCACACCTACGCGGCGCTCGGGCCTTTGCCCACCTACGGCATGTGCGGGGGGATGGCCTACGCCAGTCTGGACTGCTGGCACGCGAAGGCGCCTCTCCCGCGTGGCGCGCACGCGGGCGACCAGCCGTCCCGCAGCGACCCGGCATCCACGACCATCCGCAATACGATCTGGTTGCGCCTCATCGACAGCCTCGGCGGCGGCGGGGTGCTGCAGCGGACGCTCGAGTGGTCGCTGGTGCTCAATCAGGTACCCGCTTGGCTCGGCGGCGGTGCCGGCTCGCTGCTCGCGCGCACCAAGCAAGAATGGGTGAAGCTCAGGAGCCACATCGACGGCGGGCTGCCGTGGCCCATCGGCCTCGTCTACACCAATCGCGGTCTCTGGGACCAGCACCAGATCCTTGCTTACGGCTACGAAGTAACCGGCAGCGACACTGTGACGCTCTTCGTCTACGACAACAACGCGCCGCATCAGTATGGCGAGACGGGGCACAACGAGGTCACTCTCGACTTCACCGGCGGTTCGCTCGTGGCGAAGACGCCTTCGGATGGCACCGACACACTGGCCGGGTTCTTCTGCAGCAACTACAGGCCGGTAACGCCGCCTGCCGGACTCGCCAAGAGCTTTGGCCAGTTCCTCGCCTGGTCAGGCGACAGCAGAACGTGGATGGTGACCGATGGCGCGCGAATGCCTCTCGCGGGAACCGCTGAACTTTCCGCGTTGGGCGGTACACCGGCGAGCGTCCGGCTGGCCGGAGCGTCCGCTCCTCCCAAACGCACTGTGCGCCCGCGCGACGGCGCTCTCCTGCGCGAGCGAAGTGCTGCGCCCGTCCTCCTCTACCAGGGTGGCTCCCCGTTCTGGATCCCCGACCCGACGTGGCTCGAGCGCTTTGGCGGCTGGAACGCGGTGCGTGTCGTCCCCGACGGGACCATAGGCGCGTTCGCCGGCCCGCCAGACAACGGGACCTTGTTGCGCGAGTGGTCGGACCCCACGGTCTACCGCATCATGGCGGGCGTGCGGCGGGGGGTCGCCACACCGGCAGATCTGGCCACGTATGGCGGATTTGGCTCGGTGCGCGTGGTACCGGATGGTGCGCTCGCGTCGATTCCCTTCCCGCCCGACCAATTCAAACCGCCGGTCTTCGCGAAGGGCTCTCCGGGCGACGGGATTGGCGGCTACGACCTTGCGGATGCCGCCGACCGGGCCTTCGCCGTCGACTACGATGGCAGCGGCAAGCTGGATCATCTCGTGTTGTACCGGCCCGGCACCGGCACCATCTGGTTTCTGAAGAACACTGGGGGGACCTTCTCGGCAATCGGTCCTTCAACCGGTGCGCCGGGCAACGGCATCGGCAGCTATGACCTGGCAGATCCCACTGACCGCGCGTTCGCCTTCGACTACAACGGCAGCGGCAAACTCGATCATCTCGTGTTGTACCGGCCCGGCACCGGCACCATCTGGTTCCTGAAGAACACTGGAGGGACTTTTTCGGCAATCGGTCCCTCAACCGGTGCGCCGGGCAACGGCATCGGCGGCTATGACCTGGCAGACCCGGCCGATCGCGCGTTCGCCTTCGACTACAACAGTAGCGGCAAGCTCGATCACCTCGTGTTATATCGGCCTGGCTTGGGCACGCTCTGGATCCTGAGAAACAGTGGAGGAACGTTTTCCTCCGTCTACGCCGAGGGATCTCCGGGGCACGGCATCGCCGGCTATGACCTGGCAGACCCGGCCGATCGCGCGTTCGCCTTCGACTACAACAGTAGCGGCAAGCTCGATCACCTCGTGTTATATCGGCCTGCCTTGGGCACCCTCTGGATCCTGAGAAACAATGGAGGAACGTTTTCCTCCGTCTACGCCGAGGGATCTCCGGGGCACGGCATCGGCGGCTACGACCTGGCAGACCCCGCCGATCGCGCGTTCGCCTTCGACTACGACAGTAGCGGCAAGCTCGATCATCTCGTGTTGTACCGGCCCGGCACCGGCACTATCTGGATCCTGAAGCACACCGGCGGAAACACCTTTGCGCCGGTGTTCAAGGGTTCGCCGGGTGACGGCATCGGAGGCTATGACCTGGCAGATCCGGCCGACCGGGCCTTCGCCTTCGACTACAACGGCAGCGGCAAGCTCGACCACCTGGTGTTGTACCGGCCCGGCCTTGGCACCATCTGGATGATGAAGAAGCACTAGTATTCCAACACCGAACGGGCCTTCACCGGCGTCCCCTCGTTGGGACAGCGCCGAGCCGCGACGCGGCAGAACCGGCAAGGTCTTCGATGTTGCCGGCTCCTCGGCCGTGGCATTGGTGTTGCACTCGTGGCGACGCTGGCCCCATGACCGACCTCCACTTCCTGACCCGCCGTGACCTCCTGGTCCGCGCCGCGCTGGCCGTGGCCGGCGGTGCGGGGATTCGGGCCCAGTCCCAGCCGGGCCCGCAGCGGCCGACCTTCACGGGCGGCGTGGAGGTGGTGAACGTGTCTGTGACGGTGCGCGACAAGAGCGGCCGCCTGGTGACGGACCTGACCCGGGACGAGTTCAGCATCAGCGAAGACGGCCGGCTGCAGGTCATCAGCTTCTTCTCGCGCGAGAGCGAGCTGCCGCTGACCGTCGGCCTCCTCGTGGACACGACGTCGAGCGAGTCGAAGATGCTCGACGTCGAGAAGAGCGCCAGCCTGGAGTTCTTCAGCCGGATGCTCCGACCCGACAAGGACCAGGCGTTCCTGGTTCAGGTACTACTCGGAGATCGAGCTGCTGCAGGGCCTCACCTCGAAGCGCTCGGAGCTCGAAGCGGGGCTGGATCGTCTCCAGGCCCACCCAGGCGGCAGGGGCCGGGGAGGGCCCGGCGGGGAAGGCCGGGGCGAGGGGCGGCGCTACCCGCAGCCACCGAGCCCGGGCCTGGAGACGGCGCTGGCGGATGCCGTCTTCCACTCGGCGCGCGAGATCATGGAGTTCCAGGGCGGCCGGAAGGCCATGCTGATTCTCGGGGATGGGGACCACGTCGGCGACCGGCTGGCGCGGGCCGTGACCGCGGCGCAGGGCGCGGACACGGTGATCTACCCGATCCGCATCTACGACAAGAACGCCGGCACCGGCGCGCCGACCGCTGGCATCCGGCTGCCGGGCGGCGTGACGATCGGCCCGGGCGGCGGCGGCGCTCGCGGCGGGATGCCCCTCCCGCCCCGCGCCCCCGGTCCGCCAGCCGGCGCGCCGGGCGGCGGCACCGACGTCGAGCGCGGGAAGGAGAACCTGCGGCAGCTCGCCCGGCAGACAGGCGGCACCTACTTCGAAGTCGGCAAGAAGAACGAGTCGCTCGGTCAAATCTACGAGCAGATCGAGGAGGAGCTGCGGAGCCAGTACCGCCTGGGCTACACGCCGGACGCCAAGGCGCTCAACGGCTTCCGGAGCATCAAGGTGTCGGTGCGGCGGAAGGGCATGGTCGTCCGCGCGCGCGAGGGCTACGACCCGCGCGATAGATGAGAAACGCCGCTGCCATCGGCCCCGGGTTCCGTGAGGCCGCGACACCCTGCTTCCTTCGCGCCTCGCGCTCGCTCATCGTCCCGCCAGGGCCAGGCGCTCCAGTTCACCGGCCGCGGCGTTCACCAGCGCGGACTCACGCGCCATGACCCGTGCCACGCGGGCGATCTCGTCATCGGCTTCGGGGTATTGCCGCTGCTCGATGGCTTCGCGCACCCCGGGCAGCGTCTTGACGTCGTAGCCGGTGTAGAAGCCCGGCGCGTACAGAAGATGCCGGTACCACTCGCGGTGCGGGAGGCCCGCCGGATCGAGCAGCTGCCGCTCGCTCTGCATCAGTTTCGCGTTCACGGCGCGGACGACGGCCGGCTGGCCAGCCAGGCGCCCTGAAACGTTCGCCAGCGCCTTCTGGTACCGGCCGGCTGCCGCGGTGAGCGCCGTCGACGCGTTTTCGAGCGGCGCGAAATTCAGCGCGGGCGGGACCGCTTCGGCGGCCGGCGCGACGAGCGGCCGGCGGGGGTCGTTGGTGGCTGCGAAGACGCCATCTTCGATCTCGCGGTTGCGCTCGCGCACCTCCTCCTGGCGGCGCGTCAGCAGCGCCCGCACATCGCCGACGTACTCCTTGACCGTCTCGGCCAGCCGCGCGAAGTCGAACGGGAGCACCTCCGCGTCGGCCATCCGGATGACCGCCGTGCCGACGGTCTGCGCGGCGAGCCGCCCGTAGGCGAAATCGGTGTCCTCGAAGAGCGTGTAGTAGTGGAAGTCGTCGTAGACCGAGTGGTAGACGCCGCTGGCGTCTTCGCCGCCATAGCCGAGATTCAGCGTCGGAACGCCGCTGTGCTGGAGAAACGGCGTGAAGTCAGACCCAGACCCGAGCGCGCCAATCCGCAGGTCGGAACGGGTGCGGGCCTCGGCGCGCGCCTCTGGGGTGCCCCGTTCGATCGTCGCCGCCTGGAGGCGCTTCCACGCGCTGACCTTCGCCTCGGGGTCCTCCACCGACCGGGCCACGGCGTTGATGAACGGCTCCAGCGTGTGCGAGCCGGCCATGTCGAGGGTGCCGCGGCCGTTGCTGTCGGTGTTGATGTAGATGACCGCGTGGGCCTCGAGCTCGGCGAGGTGGGTTTCCACCCACTCCGTGGACCCGAGCAGCGCGGGTTCCTCGCCGTCCCAGGCCGCGTACACGATCGTCCGCTTCGGCTGCCAGCCCTGCTTGCGCAGCTCGCCCAGGGCCCGCGCCTCCTCCAGTTCGGCCGACATGCCGCTCACCGGGTCGCCGGCGCCGTTCACCCACGCGTCATGGTGATTGCCGCGGACGACCCACTCCTCCGGATACGTGGACCCGGGCAGCCGGGCGATCACGTCGTAGAGCGGCTTGATGTCCCAGTTGAAGGCGACCTCGAGGTGGACGGTGGCCGGGCCCGGTCCGATCCGGTAGGTCAAGGCCAGCGCTCCGCGCCACGCCGCGGGCGCGACGGGTCCCTTCAACGCCGCCAGCAACGGCTGCGCGTCGCCGTAGGAGATCGGCAGCACGGGGATCCGGGTGATCGTGGGCGCGTCCTTGATCGCCAGCCGCTTGGCGTCCGGCGTCGCGCCGACCCCCGGGGTGAGCGGGTCGCCCGGGTAGAGCGGCATGTCCATCACGCTGCCGCGCTGGACGCCGTCGCGCGGCCGCATCGGGCCGTCCGGGTACACGTCGCCTTCGGCGTAGCCGTCGTCGCGCGGGTCGGAGTAGATGAGGCACCCGACGGCGCCGTGTTCGGCAGCGACCTTCGGCTTGATGCCGCGCCACGCCGCGCCGTAGCGCGCGATGACGATCGCCCCTTTCACCGAGACACCCAGCCGCTCGAGTTGTTCGTAGTCCACGGGCCTGCCGTAGTTCACGTAGACCAGCGGGGCGGTCACATCGCCGTCGACCGAGTAGGCGTTGTAGGTAGGCAGTTGCTCGGCCTTCTGTCCCGACGTGGGGTCGCCCGGGATGGCCGGTTCGTCGAGCCGGGCGGCGAACCTCGTGGGCGACACCATCTCCAGGATGCGCGTCCGCGGCGTGGGGAACAGGACGTCGAAGCGTTCGATCGTCGCGTCCCACCCCCATTCCTTGAACCGCGCCAGCATCCACTCGGCGTTGTCCTTGTCGTAGGGCGACCCGACGTGGTGCGGCCGGGCGCTCATGCGCTCGTCGTAGGCGCGGATGTTGGCCGGCAGCGGCAACGATCGGAACGCCGACTCCCACCGGCCGCCGGCAGGGACCGCGTCTTGCGGCGACGGCGCCTGCGCGCGCATCGCCGCGAATGGGGTGATGACCGCCGCGATGGCGGTCGCGGCAAGGAATCGACAGCCTCGAGAGAATGTCATGGGTGTCCTCTCCGGTGCGCCCGCTGACCTTACAATACCCGCCCCCTCGTTCGTCTACAACCGCGGCCGTCCGCCGTACGAGTCGATCAAGGGCGACATCGGCGTGGGCGCCATCGTCGAGGTGGCGCGGCTCGGCGGGCGCGGCGGCTGCGAACCTGAGTTCCCACGCCCCGCTCGGCCGCCTTCGCACGGAGCTGCATCGATGCCCTGGGCGTCTGCTTGGAAGGACGGGAAGACGTGCGCCCGGAGGGGCTCGCAGCCCTCGTCGGCAGTGACAGGCCGGACGAATCCGGAACCGGACACACGGATCAGGCACCCAACATCGCCTGCACCCGACCGGAGCGGTGCGCCGGCGAGCGCCGGCGGGTGAGGCCGATCGTCAGGCACCGCTCGAGACATCCGCACCCAACAGGACGAGTAGACTTCTCCAACGCTGCGCCCTTCTGGCCAGCGCCAGCGAACCAGCTGCGGAGGCCGCGCTCGCTGTGAATCCAGATCTCCTGTCCTGGGCTCCGGCACGGCAGGACCGTCGGCGCCACCTCGTAGTATGAGTGACCTTATACTCCAACGCATGCGGCTTTGCGGGCCTCCTGGCGGCGCTTCTCGAATCTCTCAAGCCCGCTTTCATTCACACCCGTAAGGATTATTCACAATGGACATCCCACGGATATTCCACGTCACTGAAAGTGCTCACCGCATCCACAACCCGATCACACCCGAAAAGCTTGCCACTCTCGGCGCGGCGCTGCGTCTGGAATCGGGGGCCCGAGTGCTCGACCTCGGCAGCGGTTCGGGGGAGATGCTGTGCACCTGGGCACGCGATCACGGCGTCATCGGCACCGGCATCGACATGAGCCAGCTGTTCACCGAGCAAGCGAAACTCCGTGCTGAAGAACTCGGCGTCGCCGATCAAGTCACGTTCATCCATGGCGATGCTGCCGGCTATGTATCCGACGAGAAGGCCAGTGTGGCAGCCTGTGTCGGTGCCACTTGGATCGCCGGTGGAGTCGTCGGCACTATCGAGCTTCTGGAGCGGAGCCTGCGCACCGGAGGGATCATCCTCATTGGCGAGCCCTACTGGCGGCAGTCACCGCCGACGGAAGATGTTGCCAAGGGGTGTCTTGCCAACTCAGTCTCCGACTTTCTCGTGCTTCCAGAACTTCTCGCGTCTTTCGGGCACCTTGGCTACGACGTCGTCGAAATGGTTCTGGCTGACCAAGACGGCTGGGACAGATACGAGGCGGCCAAATGGCTCACCATGCGCCGATGGCTTGAAGCCAATCCCGGCGACGAGTTCGCGAAAGACGTTCGAGCCGAACTGACCTCGGAACCCGAGCGCTACGCCGCTTACACGCGAGAATACCTGGGCTGGGGTGTGTTCGCGCTGATGCCGCGGTGATGCGTTGGCGCATCCGGCAGATCGTCAACGGCTGTGCCGCGCAACAGCTGGTGGCTCGCCGAGAGGTGATTGCGTGTGCCGGGCCGCTCCCCATTGGGTCTGTTGACACCCTTGCGGCCGACCGCAGGGCAGACTCACTTGCTTGAGCAGGCTGGCGGGGGCACAAGCCGCATCGTGTAAGTCACGTCGTCCTTGGGGTGGTTCACCATTTTGGGATCGACCGGGTCGGCAACCAGAATGAGCATTCCGTACACCGTCTTCGACTTCGCTCTACGTCGGTCTGGTCGCAGGATTGGACCGACGAGGAGATCTTCGGCAAGTCGCTGACGAGCAGTCTCGAGGCGCTGCGCCTGGCCCCTGCGACGAACGTGTTCCTCGTGAAGCTGAGCTACTGGCTCGGGCTGTAGGCGACGGCGGGACTTGCCGCCTAGCTGCGGGCACGCGTCAGCCAGAGCAGGACCCCCGCCACGACGAGCACGTTCAGGATGACGGGCAGGACCCATGTCAAGGCGGCGCGCGTGGTGGAGTATTGGTGCGCCGCCTTGAGCGAGGTCGTGGTCGGAAGGAGGGAGAAGGCTCCGACGAGCGCGAACAGCGCACCTCCCAGGACGGGAATCACCACGACAACCAACGGTTGGCTCGGCACGCCGTAATGGTAGGTCTTTCCGACCCGCCCCGCGAAGGTACCCGTTCTTCCGGAGTCGAGTACGCTAGAGTTGTGTGACCGTGACTGACAGGAGGAGAGGACTATGAACGAGCGGATGAAACGGGTGCTGGCCGGCGCATGCCTCGTCGTGTTTGCGTCCGTCGTTGCGGCAGCCCAGGCCGCGAAGGTCGACCTCACGGGGAAGTGGCTGTTCACGGTGACCACCGATGCCGGGACCGGCGAGCCGACGGTCACGCTGAAACAGGACGGCGAGAAGTTGACCGGCGATTACTCGTCGCAGGTCCTCGGCGACGCGGCATTGACCGGGAGCGTGAAGGGCCAGCAGATCTCGTTTGCGTTCACCACCAACGGCATCGAGGTCAAGTACACCGGCACCGTTGAGAACAAGGATGCGCTGAAAGGCACCGTCGACCTCGGCGGCCTGGCGTCTGGGACCTTCACGGCGAAGCGTCAGTAGCCGACCGTTGCCTACCCGCGAACGCCGAGCGAGGTGGAAGGGCACCAGGCCCAGAAGGACTCCCGCGACCCCTCCCGCCAACGAGAGCAAGAGCGTCTCAGTCGTGAACTGGCCCAGGACGTGCGACGGCGCGGCGCCAAGCGCACGGCGAATCGTTTCGGCGGGTCTTTCGGCGGGAGCCTGTCTTCAATGGGAATGGTGCGCCCGGCCGCCTTCGCAACGCTGCGGGCGAACCCTCATCCTCGCGTTGCTACGGCGCCCTGGGCGTGCTTGGGAAGACGGGAAGAAGTGCGCCCGGAGGGGCTCGAACCCCCGACCTGCGGCTTCGAAGGCCGACGCTCTATCCAACTGAGCTACGGGCGCACGCGTCAAGATCATAACACCTCGGCCGGGCATGGGCCCGACCCCTTTCTCGCTCCAATCGCGTGAACGGGCCTGTTGCGTGGCGCAACCCGTGCGTCCGCCGGAAAGGGCTGGCCGCTTCTTGCCCGTGGCGCAAGCCTTGCTGCGTCAGGGCTCTCGAAAGGAGCCCCATGGCAGACCACCAACGCACCGAATCGAGTGACAGCGGCTACGGCGATATTCCGGGCCGCGATAGGGAAGAGATCCGCGACGAGACGGCGGACGAGGAGGAATTCGAGGACACCGAGGACCTGGACGAGGAGGAGGACGACGTGGACCTCGGGAAGGATGTCCGGGAACAGGAGGCAGCTGTGCGAGAATGGCCTCGTGGCTGAGGCGCAGCTTCCCGGCAACGGGCCATTCACCCGCGTCGCCTCGGGCGAGGTGAGCCTGCCCGAGGTGCACGGCACCGTCGCCATTCCGAGGGGCGCCGGCTTCTGGAGGAAGCTGTTCGCCTTCGCGGGTCCGGGCTACCTGGTGGCCGTGGGTTACATGGACCCGGGCAACTGGGCGACCGACATCGCCGGCGGCGCCCGGTACGGATACGCGCTCCTCTGCGTCGTCTTCGCCTCCAACCTGATCGCGATCCTCCTGCAGGCGCTCGCCGCGCGGCTCGGCATCGCCTCCGGCCGCGACCTCGCCCAGGCCTGCCGCGACCGTTTCTCCCGCCGCACCACGATCGTCCTCTGGATCCTCGCGGAGATCGCGATCGCGGCGACCGATCTCGCGGAGGTGATCGGATCGGCCATCGCGCTCAACCTGCTGTTCGGGCTGCCGCTCACGATAGGCGTCTGCCTGACGTCGGCCGACGTGCTGATCGTGCTGTACCTCCAGCACCACAAGTTCCGGTACGTCGAAGCGCTGGTCGTGCTGCTCATCGCGGGCATCGCCGCGGTCTTCGCGGTCGAGTTGCTGTACCTCGAAGCCCGACCTGACGGCGGTCCTGGTCGGCTTCCTCCCCACGACGCAGCTGTTCCACGATCGCGAGATGCTCTACCTGGCGGTCGGGATCCTCGGCGCAACGGTGATGCCGCACAACCTCTACCTGCACTCGTCGATCGTGCAGACCCGCAAGTACGGGGACACGAACGAGAGCCGCGGCGAAGCGGTGTCGTTCGCGGTGCTCGATTCGACGGTCGCCCTCTGCTCGGCGCTCTTCATCAACGGCGCCATCCTCGTCGTCTCGGCGGCGACGTTCCACGGGACGGGCTACCAGCAGGTCGCCGACATCTCGGATGCCTACAAGCTGCTCACCCCGCTGCTGGGGGCCACGGCCGCCTCCACGCTGTTCGCCGTGGCGCTGCTGTTCTCGGGCCAGAACGCGACGCTCACCGGCACGCTGGCCGGGCAGATCGTGATGGAAGGGTTCCTGAACCTGCGCATGCGCCCGTGGCTCAGGCGGCTGCTCACGCGCGCCGTCGCGATCGTGCCGGCGCTGATCACGGTCGTGATGTACGGCGAGCGCGGGAGCGGCAGCCTGCTGATCTTGAGCCAGGTCATCCTGAGCCTGCAGCTGCCGTTCGCGGTCATTCCCCTGATCCTCTTCGCGAGCGACAAGCGCCGGATGGGACGGCTGGCCATCGGCACCGCCATGAAGCTGGCGGCCTGGCCGTGCGCGGCGCTGATCACGCTGCTCAACGTCTGGCTGCTCTGGCAGACGGTCGTCTCCTGGCTCTGACGTGGCAGAAGAGAATGCAGAATGCAGAATGCAGAATGCAGAATGCAGAATGACGAATGCAGAATGACGAATGCAGAATGACGAATGCAGGATGAGGAGCGCGGGCGCCCCATGTACAAGAAGATCCTCGTCGCCATCGAGAACTCGGATGCGGACCGCACGATTCTCGAGCACGTCGAGCCGCTGGCCAGGCTCACCGATGCCCGCCTCGTGCTGGTCCACGTCGCTGACGGATGGGCCGCGCGGCACTTCGACGAGTTGAACCTGCGCGAATCCGAGGAGATGAAGGAGGACCGCGCCTACCTCGCCCGGATCAGGGACGGCCTGCTGGACCGCGGCTTCGAGGTGGAGGCGCTGCTGCGCATGGGCGACCCGGCCAAGGAGATCTGCCGCGTCGCCGAGGAGCAGCAGGTCGACCTGATCGCCATGGCCACCCACGGCCACCGCGGGATGAGCGACGTCATCCGCGGTCAGACGGTGGACGCCGTCCGGCACAAGGTCGCCGTGCCGGTCCTGCTGCTGCGGAGGAAAGCGGCCCAGTGACAGCTGGCGGCTGTCAGCGGATCACGGACACCCAAGCTGGCAGCCGGTCAGGCAGCCAGCTGCCCGCTGCCGCATCCGTGAACCGCTGCCAGCTACCTGCCGTTCTTTACGAACTCCTGCAAGTCCACCCCCTTCGCCTGCCGCAACCCCGCCCACAGGTCGCCGACCTTCGCGAGGCGCTTCGGGACGGTTTCGATCGTGAACGCTTCACGCTCGATGCCCTTGTCCACCTCTTTCCAGGTGAGCGGGGTCGAGACGCCGGCGAAGTCGCTGCCGCGCGCGCTGTACGCCGCCGCCAGCGTCTTGCCGCGCACGTTCTGGAGGTAGTCGACGTACACCTTGCGGCCGCGCGCGTGCACGCTGCGCGTCACGGTCGCGTCCTTCGGGTGCTTCTGCGCGACGAGCGTCGCGAGGAGCTGGCAGAAGAGCAGCGCCGTGTCGTAGCGCGTGCCCGGCTGCAGCGGGACGTAGACGTGCACGCCGTCGGCGCCCGACGTCTTGGGGAAGCCCGGCACGGCGAGCGAGTCGAGCTCCTCGTGCACCCACCGCGCCACGTCGAGCACCTGCTCGAACGTCACGCCGGGCATCGGGTCGAGGTCGATGGCCACGAAGTCGGGACACTGCAGCGACGCGACGCGCGAGAACCACGGGTCCTGCGAGATCGCGGCGAGCTGCGCCATGTAGATCAGCGAGATCAGCGAGCCGCCAATCAGCCGGCTCGGCACCTCGTCGTCGGGCAGCGTCTGCACCCGCACCCCTTCCGGCACGTCCTCGGGGGCGCGCTGCTGGTAGAACGCCTGGCCCCGAACGCCGTTCGGGAGCCGCTTCATCACCAGCGGCCGATCGTCGAGCACCGGCAGCAGCACCGGCGCAACGGCGGCGTAGTAGCGCAGGAGGTCGCCCTTGGTGAGGCCGCTGGCCGGCCAGAAGATCTTGTCGAGGTTGCCGACCTTCAGGCGCAGGCCGTCTGGAAGCGTGACGATCGCCTCGCCGCCGCGCTCCTCGACGGACGAGTACCTGCGCCGCCAGGTCGCCGCCAGCCGTTCGCGGGCCTGAAGGCCCGCGCCACACGGCCTGTGCCACGCGGCCTGCGGCCTGCGACTTGCGGCTGGCGGCCTGCGCCTCGCGGCCGGCCGCTTCCGGCCTCCTCGCGGCCGCCCGTCGCACGCCGCCACCGTTCGGCCTGGCGTGTTCTTTGCGAACCTCGGTTGGCTGCACATCGTCCCTGAGCCCCAGGTACACCGGGTGACGCAGCTTCCCGTCGTCCGTCCATTCCGTGAAGCGGACCTGCGCCACCAGCGTGGGTTGCACCCAGTGCGGCCGCTCGTTGGATCGTGGCTTCTCCCGGAACGGACTGGCGGCGGTTTCGAGCGGCTTCAGCAGGGCGAGGACCGCACGGATTTCATCTTCGCTGAACCCGGTGCCGGTGTGGCCGACGTAGACCAAGTCGCCTTGCTCGTACACGCCGAGCAGCAGCGCGCCGAATCCCTGGCGGGACCCGCGCGGCTCGGTCCAGCCGCCGACGACGAATTCCTGTTCGAGGGTGATCTTCAGCTTCCGCCAGTCGGGCGACCGGTGCCCGGGGCGATAGCGCGAGTCGAGGTGCTTTGCGACCAGGCCTTCCCAGCCGCGGTCGATCGCGCGCTGGTAGAGGGCGCGGCCGTCGGAGGGGACGAACTCGCTCAGGCGCAGCAGCGGCGAACCGGTATTGCCGAACACCCGCTCGAGGCGGGCCCGGCGCGCCGACAGCGGCAGCCCGACCAGATCCTCGGCGCCGTCGCGGAGGATGTCGAACGCGATGAACGCGACCGGCGCCGCGCCGCCCGCGCGGCCGATGTCGTCGGCGCGCGTGAGGTGGATCCGTCCTTGGAGCTTCTGAAACCCCGCCGGTTCGCCGGCCGCGTCGAGCGCCACCAGCTCGCCGTCGAGGACGATACCGGCCTTGATGCGGCGGCCGAACTGCCGCAAGGCCCGGGCGACCTCCGGGAACTGGGATGTCTTGTCGTTGCCAAGCCGCGAATACAGGTGGACCGTGCCCTCGCGGCCGGACGGTTCGAGCTCGACGATGGTACGAATGCCATCGTATTTCGGCTCGTAGACGAAGTGCTCACTCTGGAGCGGCACGTCCTCGAGCGAGGCGAGCATCGGGCGGCAGGGTAGGGGCATGACTCCCTGACGCGGGCAATGAAGAATGCAGAATGCCGAATGAAGACGGCCAGTGCCGAAAGCCCCCGGCCGCCACGCTGCATTCCGACCGCGCGCGGCCGATCAGTGGGTGCGGCTGCGGAGCTGGCGCTCGGCTTCCAGCCAGTCGTCGACGTCGGACCCGTTGGCGCCGCCGCGGCTCATGTAGAGTTCGTAGGCCCGGCGACGGACCTCCTCGGGATTGAGACCTGCGGTCTCGAGTGGCCCCGCCACTCCGGTCGCGACCCGTTGCGCCCTTCCCACTTCCGCTGCCACGGCCACGGGCGTCTCGGCCGCGTTCCTGTCCGCCTTCCGGCGCGCCGGGGCGCGCCGCGCCTTGGCGTCCGCAGTCGTGCTCTTCGTCGTGCCGCCGTTCGTGCTCTTCGCCATCCTGACTTCTCTCCTCACTTCTCTCCGCAAGCCGGTCTCCGCCCACACCGCTGGCGGGGAGGGGAAACCGCGGAATTGAATCCGATTGGACTACGTTACCACGACAGGCCGGAACCCTGCCAGTCGCCCCTGCGTATTGTGAGGAAGGAACCGGTTTTCGACGTGTCTTCGCTTCACCTTCACGCGCAACGAGGATGGCATGAGCAAGCCCAGCCGGCGGAAGAAGGTCGTCATCGCGGGCATTGCCGCCGCGTTCGTCCTCCTGGGGATATTCGGGTTCACCGTTCTCGCCAGGCCCGAGACCACGATCGATCCGTCCCGCCTCGCAGCCGTCGAACGGGGCGACATCGCCCGCTCGGTCGTCGCGACCGGGCGGATCGAGCCCGTCACCAAGGTCGACATCAAGTCGAAGGCGAACGGCATCATCAAGGAGCTGAAGGTCCAGGTGGGCGACCGCGTGGCGGTTGACCAGGTCCTGGCGGAACTGGACCGCGACAACCTTGCCGCGCGGCTTCGCGAGGCGAAGGCGGCGCTGAACGGGGCGGAAGCCAACCTGAAAGCGGCGGCAGCCGAGCTGGCGAAGAACAAGATCGAGGCCGAGGGGCCCGACGTCGCGTTCGCCCGGCGCAACGTCGAGAGGGCGGAGCAGCTCGCCCGCGAGAAGCTCATCTCCCAGCAGAACATGGACGACGCAAGGATCGCGCTCGACCAGGCCGCCAACCGCCAGGCGGTGGCCCAGTCGCAGCTGGGCGTCGCCGAGGCGCGTGTCGTGCAGGCCCGCGCCGCCGTGGCGCAGTCGCAGGCGGGCGTGGACCGCGCGGACGAAGAACTCGCGAACGCCACCATCCGCTCGCCGATCAACGGGGTCGTGCTCTCCCGCGACATCGAGATTGGCAGCCCGGTGTCCTCGATCCTCAATCTCGGCTCCAGCGCCACGCTCGTGATGGTGCTCGGTGACATCAGCCAGGTCTACGTCAAGGGCAAGGTGGACGAGGCCGACATCGGCCTCGTGCGGCTCGGCCAGCTGGCGCGCATCAAGGTGGAGACCTTCAAGGATCGGCCGTTCGAGGGGCGCGTCACGCAGATCGCGCCGATGGGCGTCGAGAAGGACAACGTTGTCAACTTCGAGGTGCGGGTGTCGATCGACAACGCGTCGGGCGAGCTGCGCGCCAACATGACGTCGAACGCCGAGATCGTCCTCGAGGAGCACAAGGGCACGCTGCTCATCCCCGAACGTGCCGTGATCTACGACGCCTCGCGCAAGGCGTTCGCCGAGCGCGTGGCGCCGGCGGCCAAGACCGGGCGCGAGCGGGTTCCGATTGCCGTCGGCGTCAGCAACGGCACGCGCGCCGAGGTGCTCACGGGGCTGTCGCCGGGCGACCGCGTGGTATTGCAGTAGCGGGGCGCCATGGAACTCCTCCGCCAGACCTGGTCCAACCTCGCGGCGAACAAGCTGCGAAGCTTCCTCACGATGTTCGGGATCATGTGGGGCGTGATCTCGATCGTCCTGCTGTCGGCGGTGGGCGAGGGTTTCCAGCGCGGCAACCAGCACGTCCTGGAGGAACTCGGCAAGAACATCGTCATCATCCGCGACGGCCGCACGGCGATGCAGGCCGGCGGCGCGCGGGCGGGACGGCTGGTGACGCTGGACATCGAAGACGTACGGCTGCTGCAAGAGAGATCGAAGCTGCTGGCGCAGGTTTCGCCCGAGCTGATGCGCGGCGGCATCCGGGCGAAGAGCCCGTACAACGCGAGCTCGCTCCAACTGAGCGGCGTCTGGCCGGCGTACCAGGACATGCGCACGATCGAGGTGGACCGCGGGCGCGTGATTTCCGACGCCGACTGCCGGGAGGCGCGTCGCGTCGCGGTCATCGGCACCGAGGCGAGCCGTCAGCTGTTCGCCGAGCGCGACCCGGTCGGCGCGGCGATCAGCCTGGACGGGATTCCCTACACGGTGATCGGCCGCGTCCGCAAGAAGGACCAGGACTCCAACTACACCGGCGCCGACAACGAGCGGCTGTTCATCCCCTACGAGGCCGCCCGCAAGGACTTCCCGATGCCGGGCAGCCTGTACACCGCCGACTCGGTGTCGGCGATCATCGCCGCCCCGAGGCCCGAGGTCGCGAAGCAGCTCGAAGCGTGGGTCGAGCGGGAGGGGATCGGCGGCTTCCTGGGGCTCGAGGCGCAGGGGCCCGTCGAAACCGACGTCCGCGCCGTGCTCGCGCCGCGGCACGGGTTCGACCCGCGTGACCCCGAGGCGCTCTCGATGTGGAACACCGCGATCGAGGCGGTGATGTTCGGCAAGATGATCGGCGCCATGCACAGCTTCTTCGTCGTCGTCAGCCTGGTGACGCTGGCGCTGGGCGGCATCGGCGTGATGAACATCATGCTGGTGGCCGTGAAGGAACGGACGCGCGAGATCGGCATCCGCAAGGCGATCGGCGCCAGGCCGCGCACCATCCAGTGGCAGTTCTTCAGCGAGGGCCTGGCGCTCACGCTGTCGAGCGGCGCGATTGGCTTCCTCGTGGGTGTCGGGCTCTGCGGCCTCGTGAACCTGGCGCCGATGCCCGCGCGCTTCGAAGGCATGGTGACCACGTGGCAGACGACGGCGGCGGCCATCGGCGTGCTCGCGTTGATTGGCGTGGCGGCGTCGACCTACCCGGCGCGCCGCGCCGCGTCGCTGCCGCCCATCGAAGCGCTCCGGTACGAGATGTGACCCAAGGAGTCGGAGGACGGGACGAGAGTCGGAGGACGGGGGCCCGGGACTCATGCTGCTGAAGGAAGTCATCCTGCAGGCGGCGGCCGCGATTCGCGAGCATCGCTTTCGGGCCGGGCTCACGATGCTCGGCATCGCCTGGGGCATCGTCACCGTCGTGATCCTGATGGCCTACGGGCAGGGCTTCCGGGCCGCGCTCGTCGTCGGCTTCAGGAACGCGGTGTCGGACGGCACGGCGCGGATTCGGGGCGGCCAGACGAGCTCGCAGGTCGGCGGCGAGCGGGCGGGGCGGCGGATCTTCCTCAAGGAGGAGGACGTCGAGGCGCTGCGGCAGCTGGGCACGGTCAAGCAGGCGAGCCCCGAATACCTGCAGTCGCTGCCGCTGGTGTTCGGGACCCGATCGACCACGGCGGGCGTGCGGGGCGTGTCGCCGGAATACGGCGCGATGCGCTCGGAGACGCCGGGCGCCGGCCGTTTCCTCAACGACGAGGACTGCGAGAAGCACCGGCGGGTGGCCTTCATCGGCTCCGACGTGGCGAAGACGCTGTTCAGCAACATCCCGCCCGTCGGCGAGACGGTTCGCATCGCCGGGCTGACGTTCGAAGTAGTCGGCGTGCTCGCGCAGAAGGCGCAGCTGTCGTCCTACTTCTACCCGGATTCGATGTCGGTCTTCATCCCGCACACGACGATGAAGTCGATGTTCGCCCAGGAGTACGTGAACGACATCGTCTACCAGGCGCTGACGCCGGCGGCACAGGACGTCGCGCTGAGGCAGGTGCGCGAGACGCTGGCGGCGCGGCATCGGTTCGACGCGCGGGACGAAAGGGCCGTCCGGGCCGATACCAGCGCCGAGATCATGTCGGTCGTGGATGGCATGGCCGGGGGACTGATGGTGGTGCTGGTCTTCATCGGCTCGCTGACGCTGATGATCGGCGGCGTCGGGGTGATGAACATCATGCTGGTCTCGGTGCAGGAGCGGACCCGGGAGATCGGCGTTCGCAAGGCGCTCGGCGCGCGGAGGCGGCACATCCTCGCCCAGTTCCTGCTCGAGGGCGTCGCGATCACGTTCGCGGGGGGCCTGGTCGGCATCATGCTGTCGTACGCGCTCACCCGCGCAATCGGGATCCTGCCGTTCATCGGCACGCTCATCGGCGACACGTCCCGATCGACCGACATCCACCTCATCCTGTCGCCGCCGATCCTCATCACGGCGACGAGCGTCCTGTCGCTGACCGGCCTCATCAGCGGCCTGTGGCCCGCGGTCCGGGCGTCCCGTCTCGACCCGATCGAGTCGCTGCGCTACGAGTAGATTGCACCTGTAGCGAAACCTGACTCAACGGTTCTGTCCGCACACGCTTCAAGCCCGAGCATTTCAGCGGCTCGTTCCAGCTGGAGTGTAACTCTTACAACTACGGCTCAGTTGCCGCGCCAGTCACCGGCCCCCGCCGACGGGGCGCCACCTCCGAAAGACCAGCAAACGGGCCGATCCCGGTCCGTGGCGAACCTCTTGCATTCCCGCGAATCGATTCCGCCCCTCGTGTATCCTGCGAGCCTGGTCGGCTCGCGTGCCTTCTTCAACCAGCTTCTCATCGCTCCGACGTTGCGCCGCACGAGACCCCCTTTGTGCCGGCCGTACGGGAGTGGTTGCGCGGTCGATGCGGCCTCGCGTTCGGAGGACGGATATGGAACTCCTGAAGGTGCCTGGCGGCAGGCGGAACGGATTCGTGCGTCGCGAGGCCCTCGCCGAGCTCTGCGGCGTCGGCGACCGGCTCGAGTACGTCCTCTCGCGCTATGACCGGCTGGTGCGCGAGATTGGTGAACCGTCGGTGGTGCCCGACCTGCGCGGCCGCGTCGAGGTGATCAACAGCCAACTGGTGTTCGTTGCGCAGCGGCTGCAGGAGCTGCTGGTCCTCGAGCACGAGGCCGTCCGGGCCGACGCCCTCGCCGCGGGCGAGCCGGTGGCCGCCAGGCGGAACGCCTTCCCGCGACCGATCGTGCGGCGCCTGGCCTGAGGGCTTCTGACGCCGGCCTCCAGGCCGGCCGCGCTGTGGAACTTCGTGCGGTGGGGGGCCGACCAGTGGCTGATCCTGCCTACTGCCGACAGCCGACTGCCTACTGTCGACTGCCTACTGCCTCCTGTGCGCCGAGCTGCGAGGCCACGCGCCCGCCAAGGCGGTTGGCGGCCGCGAGGGCTCGGGCCAGGTCGTGGTGAGCGAGGAATTCGACCAGGAAGGCGGCGTCGAAGGCATCGCCGGCGCCGGTGGTGTCGGCCACCGAGATCGGGTCCGCGGCCGCCGACAGGCGGCCCGACGCGTGAAGCGCCATGGCGCCGTCGCCGCCGCGTTTGACGACGGCCAGCGGCGTTCGCGCGAGCAGTTCGCCCAGATCGCCGCCGGCCGGCAGCAGGGCGCGCGCCTCATCTTCGTTGGCCAGCAGCACGCCGAGCGGGCCGATCTCGTCGAGCAGCCTCGCCGCACCGTAGCGGCCTACGAGCGAGAACGACGAGGGATCGAAGGCGATCAGGACGCCGCGTCGCCGGGCCTCGTCGAGCAACGGTCGGGCGAAGGCCGCCGAACCGGCCATGAACACCGCGTAGCCGTTCAGGAACACGGCGTCCGCCGCGTCGAGCAGCGACAGCGGCAGATCGTCCGGCGACAGGCGCAATGGCTGGCTGTGGTCGGTGATGAACGCGTGTTCGGCGTCCGGCCGGATCACGACGCCGATCCGCATGGTCTGGCCGCCGCGGACGACCCGAACCGAGCTTCCGACGCCTTCGGACACCAGGTGGGCGAGCATCAGGTCGCCCAGCCGGTCCTGTCCGACCTGCCCGACCAGCGTGACGTCGGCGCCGAGCCGCTTCGACCACACGGCGACGTTGGCCGCGGAGCCCCCCGGGAAGAGATCCACGTGACCGTAGACGTCGGCGCCCCAGACGAGGTGGCCCGCCGGCCGCATCAGCACATCCCACGCGACGTCGCCGATGACCAGCAGCCTCGGACCGCTCATGGTCTGATCCTTGCCTCTCGAGAACCTGGGGGTGCCTCGGGCTCGCTGATGAAACCATGCTCGTGCGGCGCTGTCAATGCGGCGAGGCCGCCTGCTATCATCAGAACGGGCAATTAGGAACCGAAATCGTCAGCCGGCGGCGTGCGCAGGCGGCGGCATGCAGTCCCGCTGCTCTGGCAGCCGGAAAGGGCGCTCCGTGACTCAACCGCCAACTGCCAACCGCCAACCGCCAACTGCCTACTGCCTACTGCTTACTGCCTACTGGCAGCCGCGTTCCGTCTCGTGTCGTGAGGTGAGAAATGCCTTTCGGATCCAAGCTGCGCATGCCGTCGCCCTCCGAGGCGCTGCCGGGGCGCGAGGAGCACGTGGAGGTGGCGGCGAAACACTTCGTGAACGGGGCTCCGCTCCAGCCGCCGTTCCCCGCGGGCACGGCCCGGGCGCTCTTCGCGATGGGCTGCTTCTGGGGCGCCGAGCGCAAGTTCTGGCAGGCTCCTGGTGTGGTGAGCACCGCCGTCGGCTACGCCGGCGGCTTCACCCCCAACCCGACCTACCGCGAAGTGTGCAGCGGTCAGACCGGGCACGCGGAAGTGGTGCTGGTGGTGTTCGACCCGGCTCGCGCGACGTACCAGGACCTGCTGAAGGTGTTCTGGGAGAACCACGACCCGACCCAGGGCATGCGGCAGGGAAACGACGTCGGGACGCAATACCGGTCGGCGATCTACGCCTTCGACGACGCGCAGGCGTCGGCGGCGAGGACGTCGCGTGATGCCTACCAGCAGCGCTTGCGGGCTGCCGGCTACGGCGACATCACCACCGAGATTGCCGCCGCGCCGCCGTTCTACTACGCCGAGGACTACCATCAGCAGTACCTGGCGAAGAACCCCGGCGGCTTCTGCGGCCTCGGCGGAACCGGCGTGGCGTGCCAGGCCGGGCTCATGTAGTCCCTGGCCCCTCCCTCCCGTTCCTCGTACAATGGCTGACCGACCGCCAGCCGCCGGCCGGCGCGCTTCCTCCATTCCGGCCAACCAGACTGGAGCAGCCGTTCATGAGGAGATTCAGCAGCGTCATCATTCCCGTCACCCTGACGCTCTGCGTCGGGCTGGGTGTCTATGTCGCGGCGCAGTCGGGGGGCGGCGGCGCCGGCCGCCAGGATCGCCTGCTGGCCGTGTCGGGCCGGGCCCTGCGTGACTGGGACGACCGTGTCACGACGATGGAGCGCGATCGGGAGGTGCGGATGCGCACCGTGCAGATCGACTCCCTGCTGCCCGGACGGCGGCACGAACGGCTGGATCAGTACTTCAACGGCGTCCGCGTCCAGGGCGGCGAGGTGGTGCGCGAGACGGACGGCCGGATGACGCTGTCGGTTACGGTCTCCGTCTACTCGGGGATCGCCGTCGCCACGAACCCGGCGCTGACTCCCGAGCAGGCGATCCACATCTATCAGAGCGAAACGGGCGCCCCGGCCGACGCGCGGCTGGTCCCGGAGCTGGTGATCCTGCCGAGACCCGACAACACGTTCGCGCTCACCTACCGCCTGTCGGCGTTCCTCGGCAACGAGACGCCGGTGCTCTATGTGAACGCCCAGACCGGAGCGGTCGAACTTCGCTACAACGACCTCAAGGTCCAGAAGGCGACCGCCCTCATCGGCAACGGCATCCTCGTCGGCGAGAACCTGGTCGCCAGCGATCAGAAGAAGGTCAGCTGCGTCTCGCAAGCCGGGACCTACGACGCCTGGGACATGATCCGGCCCACCACCTTCAAGACCTACGATTTGAAGGGCAACCTGCCGAGGGCCAGGAATCTGCTGGACGGGAAGGTCCCCTTGCAGCCGAGCGACATGGCGACGAACACGGGGGCGACGTGGACCGACTCGGTGGTCGTGGACGCGCACACCTACGCCGGCTGGGCCTACGACTACTTCTACAAGAGGCACGGCTGGAAGGGCCTGAACAACCTGGACTCGCGGCCGCTCCATATCGTGGTCCACCCCGCCAGCCGGTCCGATTTCGAGAGCTACGGCCCGAGCGACCAGGACACGTATTACATGAACGCGTTCTACTGCGGGCAGTGCGGGTACAACCGCGAAGACATGCTGATGCTCGGCGAGGGCCTGCCAGCGGGCTACTACCTGACCGCCCATGGGGGACAGACGCTCGACTACCTCGCCGCGGCGCTCGACATCGTCGCCCACGAATACACGCACGGCGTCACCGATTACACGTCGAACCTGATCTACGTCAACGAGTCGGGCGCCCTCAACGAGGCTTTTTCGGACATCATGGGTGCCGGCACCGAGTTCTTCCAGCAGCCGGCCGGCTCGGGCCTGTTGAAGGCCGACTACCTCGAAGGCGAGGATGCCGTGCGCGCACGCTTCCCGGGCGCGCTGTCCGGCGACCGCTCGTTCAGCGACCCGACCGCGTACGGCGATCCCGACCACTACTCCAAGCGCTACACGGGCACGAACGACAACGGCGGCGTGCACACGAACTCGTCGATCGCCAACCACGCGTTCTACCTCGCGGTGGAGGGGGGCACGAACCGCACGTCGGGGATCGCGGTGACGGGCGTCGGCGCCGCCAACCGCGACAAGATCGAGAAGGTGTTCTTCAGGGCATTCACCACGCTGACCTCGAACGCCACGTTCAGCCTGGCGCGAGCGAAGACCATCCAGGAGGCCCGGACGCTGTACGGGATCGGCGGCAGCGTCGAGGCCGCCGTCACCCAGGCGTGGACCGCCGTCGGCGTGTTCTGAGTGAGGGGCCGCGATTCTCAGTCGTGGGGTTGTGGGGCCTTCAGGCCCGCCGGTCGCGGGGCTGAAGCCCCGCGCCACAGAGGCAGGCGACTCCGAATCGCGGCCTCTCATCGAAATAGGGGGCCGCGATGCTGAAGAGACTCTCCGTGCTGGTGCCGGCACTGCTGTGCGCCGGCGTCCTCGCCGCCTCGGCCGCGAACGTTCGGGTGAAGGTCGACCACACGCCGATGCGCGCCGGCGCTTCCCCGGGCGCCGCCGTCGTGCTGGAACTGAGGACGGGCGCCGTCCTCGACGTGCTCGACGCGGACCGGGACTGGTACAGGGTGCGCGATCCCAAGTCGGGGAGGGAAGGGTTCGTGCCGGCATCGGCGGTCGAACTGCAGCCCGGGCCGGCCGCCCAGGGTGCGGCCGGCCAGAAGGCGCCGGCGGGCGGCGGCACGACCGACCAGCCCGCCAGGGCCGCCGCGCCCAAGCGCCCGCCGTCCAAAGGTGACTGGACCGACCGGGGGTACTTCTCCATCGGCGGGTTCTACGAGACGGGCGTCTCCGACTTCACGCAGACCCAGCAGTGGGCATCGTTCGCAGAGACCGCGACCGTCGGCATCGTGTTCCCGGCGACGGGCGCCGCGGGCTTCGACGTGGAGGGCGGCTACCGGCTGTGGCGGAACATGGCCGTCGGGCTCGGCCTCACCGCCGTCAGCCGTTCGACGACGGCGACCGTGAGCGGGTCGCTGCCGAACCCGATCTACCTCAATCGTCCCGTCGCGATCTCGGGCAGCGTCGACTCGAGCAACAGCCAGCTGGGCATCCACCTGCAGGCCGCCTGGGTGATCCCGATGTCGCCCAGGATGAACCTCATGCTGTTCGGCGGCCCGTCGATCTTCAGCGTCAAGCAGACGATCGTCGAGCCGGAGGGGGTCACGCTGTCGTCCGGCTATCCATTCGATTCGGGCACCGTGACGGCGGCGACGACCGAGGCGTCGAAGACGGCCTTCGGGTTCGGGGCGGGGGCCGACGTGGGCTACTTCTTCAGCAAGTCGATGGGCGTCGGCGGCATGGTCCGCTACACGTGGGCGCCGGTGTCGTTTCCCGTGAGCGGCCAACCCTCGGTGGAGATGCATGCCGGCGGCTTCCAGGTGGGAGCGGGTCTTCGCGTTCGCATCCCTGCGCGCAAGGCCGGTCCGGCCAAGCCGCCCGCCCCGCCGAGGACGCAGCCCACGCCCGACGCGCCGCTGAAGAAGTAGACCGTCGCGCGGCCCCCGCGGAGGAATCTCATCACCGTAGGCTGAAGTCGAGTTCCGCGGCGGCCCCGTTGACCCCTTCGGAGCGACTTTGGTCGTTCAAGACGTCGACGTGACGTCCGGTACGGCAGGCTCGGTACAAGGCGGGCACGGGCTACGACAACGTGACCGGCATCGGTACCCCCCGCACCCTGTTCGGCCTGCAGTAACGTCCCAGTGTTGGTGATGCCCGCGACGGCCGGCAAGCCGGCCTTCGCGGGCATCACGCGCTTCCCTCCGCACCGCCAACCTCCGCTCGTCCGTCGCGACGCGGTCCGGCCGAGACGTTGCCGCGCTCGGCCATGCCGCGTCGGGCATCGAGGTCCGCGGTAGAATTCTCTAGATGGGAGGCCGCGATTGGGAGTCGCCTGCGGCCCCGCTGCGGTTGCGCGCGCCCGCTGGCGGATCCGGGCGGCTCCGAAGGGGGCAAGATGGTCACCAACGAAACGCTGGTTGACGCGGTGCTCGTCGGCGGAGGCATCATGAGCGCGACCGTCGGCGCGCTGCTGAAGGAACTGGAACCGGGCTGGTCGATCGAGGCCTTCGAGCGGCTGGACGACATCGCCCTGGAGAGCTCGCACGTCTCCAACAACGCCGGCACGGGCCATTCCGGTTACTGCGAACTGAACTATACTCCCCAGCGCGCGGACGGCACGGTCGACGTGTCCAAGGCGCTGAGAATCAACGGGCTGTTCGAGGTATCCCGGCAGTTCTGGGCTTACCTGGTGTCGCAGGGTCATTTCACGACGCCGCGCGACTTCATCAACAGCGTTCCGCACATCAGTTGCGTCCGCGGCGACGACGACGTGGCGTTCCTGCGGCGGCGGTTCGAGGCGCTCGGCGATCACCCGTTGTTCGACGGCATGGAGTACTCGCACGATCGGCGCGAGCTGGCGGAGTGGATGCCGCTCGTGATGACGGGCCGCGACCCGGCCGAGAAGGTGGCGGCGACGCGGGCCCGGGCCGGCACGGACGTCAACTTCGGCGCGTTGACGCGCGGCCTGTTCCGGGCAATGAACCGGGCCGGCGGCGTGACCGTGCACCTGCAGCACGAGGTGAAGGACCTCGACCGCAGGACGGACGGGGGCTGGCGCGTGACGGTCAAGGACCTGACCACGGGCGAGTCGAAGCACGTCGCCGCCCGCTTCGTCTTTCTGGGCGCCGGCGGCCGGGCGCTGCCGCTGCTCCTCAACTCGGGCATTCCCGAGGCCCGGGGCTACGGCGGCTTCCCGGTCAGCGGCATGTGGTTGATGTGCCTGAATGGCGCGGTCATCGCGCAGCACCAGGGGAAGGTCTACGGCAAAGCGCGGGTCGGGGCGCCGCCGATGTCGGTGCCGCATCTGGACACGCGCCTCATCGACGGGCAGAGGGGCCTGCTGTTCGGCCCCTACGCCGGCTTCTCCACGAAGTTCCTGAAGCTGGGATCGTATTTCGACCTTCCGTACTCCTTGCGGCCCGGCAACGTGGTGCCGATGGTCATGTCCGCCACCCGCAACGTGTCCCTCGTCCGCTACCTGGTCCGGGAGGTGCTGCAGTCGTCGGAGCGCCGCCTGGAGACGCTGCGCGAGCTCTACCCGGAGGCGAGGCCCGAGGACTGGGAGCTTCGCACGGCAGGGCAGCGCGTCCAGATCATCCACAAGAACCCGAAGACGAACACCTACCTGCAATTCGGCACGGAGGTCGCCACCTCGGCGGACGGCACGCTGTCGGCCCTCCTGGGCGCGTCGCCCGGCGCGTCCACGTCCGTGGCGATCGTGCTGGAGCTGCTGGGCCGGTGCTTCCCGCAACGGCTTGCCACCGACGCATGGCAGGCGAAGCTCCGCCGGATGATCCCGACCTTCGGCCAGTCGCTTCCGAGCGAGCGCGAACTCTGCCGCCGTGTCCGGTGCCAGACGAGCGAGGTGCTGGGGTTGGCGTGCTGAGGTTCGATCGATGATCAGGCTGCTTCGGACATACCTGGAGCCGTACCGCGCGCAGCTCGCGCTCGTGCTGCTGCTGCTGCTCGTCCAGGCGATGGCGAACCTGGCGCTGCCCAACCTGAACGCGGCCATCATCAATCACGGCGTGGCCAAGGGCGACGTCGCCTACATCATCAGGACGGGCGTCGTGATGCTCGCCGTAACCGCCGTCATGTTGGCGGCTGGCGTGGCTGCCGTCTACCGGGGCGCCCGAACGGCGATGGCCGTCGGCCGCGACATGAGGGCGGCCATCTTCCGGCGCGTGCTGACGTTCTCGCAGACCGAGGTGAACCGCTTCGGCACCGCCTCGCTGATCACGCGCAACACGAACGACGTGCAGCAGGTCCAGATGGTCGTCCTGCTGGCGTTGACCATGATGATCCTGGCGCCGATTCTGGCGATCGGCGGGGTCATCATGGCCATCCGGGAGGACGCCCCGCTGTCGCTCGTCCTGGTCGTCGCCCTGCCGCTGATGGGCGCCCTCGTCGGCGGGATGCTGGCCAGGGCCATGCCCCTGTTCCGGGCCATGCAGGTGAAGCTCGACGCGATCAACCTGGTGGCCCGCGAGACGCTGGCCGGCATCCGCGTGATCAGGGCGTTCGTGAGGACCGATGTCGAGGAGCGTCGCTTCGATCTCGCCAACACGCAGTACGCCGACGTCGCGACCCGGGTCGGCTGGGTATTCGCCGCCATGTTCCCCACGCTCTTCGGCATCCTGAACCTGTCCACGGTCGCCGTCGTCGGGTTCGGGAGCCTCCGCGTGTCGGGGGGCGGCATGCCGATCGGAAACCTCACGGCCTACATCACCTACATCGCGCTCATCCTGCTGTCGGCCATGATGGCGACGATGATGTTCGCGATGGTGCCGCGCGCGGCGGCGTCGGCCGAACGGATTCTCGAGGTGCTCGACACCGTCCCGACGGTTTGCGATCCGGCGTCGCCCGTCACGCCTCCCGATGCGGGCGGCCGCCTGGAGTTCAGGGACGTCGAGTTCCGCTACCCGCACGCGGAGGACCCGGTGCTGAGCGGGGTCACGTTCGCGGCGGGGCCGGGCGAGGTCACGGCCATCGTCGGCAGCACGGGCAGCGGCAAGTCGACGCTCGTCAGCCTCGTTCCGCGGTTCTACGACGTCACCGCCGGCGCGGTTCTCATCGACGGCGTGGACGTTCGCGCGCTGCGGCAGCAGGACGTCTGGGCGCGAATCGGGTTCGTCCCGCAGCGTGCCTTCCTCTTCTCCGGCACCGTGGCCAGCAACCTTCGGTACGGCGACGAGGCCGCCACCGACGCCGACCTCTGGCACGCGCTCGACGTCGCCCAAGCGACCTCGTTCGTGCGCGAGATGGATGGCGGGCTCGAGGCGACGGTGTCGCAGGGGGGGACGACGGTGTCGGGCGGCCAGCGGCAGCGGCTGGCGATTGCCAGGGCGCTGGTCAAGAAGCCGAAGATCTACGTCTTCGACGACTGCTTCTCCGCGCTCGACGTCGGAACCGACGCGCGCCTGAGGGCCGCGCTCGAGAAAGTGACCGCCGACGCGACCGTCATCGTCGTGGCCCAGCGCGTCAGCACGTTCAGGCGCGCCGACAAGATCGTCGTGCTGGACGGCGGCCGGGTCGCCGGCATCGGGACGCACGAGACGCTGATGCGCGACAACGAAACCTACAGGGAGATTGTCTTCTCGCAGCTGACCGAAGGGGAGGCCGCATGAGCGGGCGCGGCGGGCCCGCCCGCGACGGCGCGCGCCGGCCGGAGAGCGGCGGCCGGGGCTTCGGTCCCGGGGCATTTGGCGTGGTGGGGGCCCCCGCCGCCAGGTCGAAGGACTTCAAGAAGGCGTCGCGCCGGCTGCTCGCCCTCTTCCGGCCCCACGCGTCGGCAATCGGTTTCGTCATCCTGCTGGCGGTCGTCAGCGTCACGTTCAGCGTGCTGGGACCGGCAGTGCTCGGCCAGGCCACGAACGTCCTGTTCGAAGGGGTCGTCAGCCGCCAGATCCCGCCCGGGCAGACGGCGGCGCAGTTCGTCGACCGGTTGGCGAGGAGCGAGCGCGACACCGACCGTCGGCTGGCCGACCTGTACTCGAGCATGAGGCTCACCCCCGGCGCGGGCGTGGATTGGCCGCACCTGCGTCGGCTGCTCCTCCTCCTCGCGGTGGCGTACCCGCTGAGCGCGCTGTTCCAGTGGCTCCAGCAGCGGATGACCGTCACGATGTCGCAGCGCGTCGTCTACGAGCTGCGGCGGGACGCCGACCGCAAGCTCGGTCGCCTGCCCCTGGCCTATTTCGACACCCATCCTCGCGGCGACATCCTGAGCCGGCTGACCAACGACCTCGACAACGTCGCCACCGCGGTCCAGCAGAGCCTCGGCCAGGTCGTCACGTCGTTGCTCGCCGTGGTGGGCGTGCTGGGGATCATGCTGTGGATCAACTGGCTGCTGGCCGTCGCGTCGCTGCTGGCCGTCCCCGTGTCGGTCGCCGTCACGATGGTCATCGCGAAACGGGCACAGGCCCACTTCGCGACCCAGTGGCAGCGGACCGGCTCGATCAACGCGCTCGTGGAGGAGACGCACACGGGGCGGGCGGTGGTGAAGGTGTTCGGGCGCGGGCCGGAGGTCGCCCGGCGGTTCGATGCCGAGAACGAGCAGCTGTTCGACGCGAGCTTCAAGGCGCAGTGCATCTCGGGCGCGATCCAGCCGGCGATGGCGGTCGTCGGCAATCTCAACTACGTCGTGGTGGCGGTGGTCGGCGGCTGGCAGGTGGCGTCTGGCACCCTCTCGCTCGGGGGCGTGCAGGCGTTCGCACGGTCCTCGCGCCAGTTCTCGTGGCCCGTCATGCAGCTGGCGAGCATCGCCAACGTCCTGCAGTCGGCGGTGGCGTCGGCCGAGCGCGTGTTCGAACTGCTCGACGAGCGCGAGGAATCGGCGGACCCCGAACGGCCGGCCGTGGTCGAACGCGCGCGCGGGTCCATCGAGCTGCGCGACCTCTCGTTCCGCTACCAGCCGCAGGTGCCGCTGATCGACGACGTGAACATCGCGGTCGCGCCCGGGGAGACCGTCGCGATCGTCGGTCCGACGGGCGCCGGCAAGACGACCCTGGTCAACCTCCTGCTGCGCTTCTACGAGGTCGATCGGGGCGCGATCCTGGTCGACGGGGTGAACACGCGCGAGATGAGCCGCGAGGGGCTCCGCCGCCTGTTCGGCATGGTGTTGCAGGATACCTGGCTCTTCTCGGGGACGATTCGCGAGAACATCGCATACGGGCGCGAGCGGGCGACCGAGGCCCAGATCGTGGCGGCGGCCGCCGCGGCGCACGTCGATCACTTCGTGCGGACGCTGCCCGACGGCTACGACACCCGCCTGGACGACGATGCCGGGAACCTGTCGGCGGGTGAGCGGCAGCTGCTGACCATTGCCCGGGCGTTTCTCGCCGACCCGCAGATTCTCATCCTCGACGAAGCCACGAGCGCGGTGGACAGCCGCACGGAGGTGCTCGTCCAGCGGGCGACGGCGGCGCTGATGGAGGGCCGCACGAGCTTCGTCATCGCGCATCGCCTGTCCACGATTCGCGGTGCCGATCACATCCTGGTCATGGACCACGGGCGCATCGTGGAGCACGGCACGCACGCGTCGCTGCTGGCCGCCGGCGGGTTCTACCACCAGCTCTATCACAGCCAGTTCGCGGCCCCCTCCCTGTCATCGCCGTGAGGGTGGTCGGGGTCGGCGGCGCCCGCCGCGAAGGCTGCGCCCCACCGCCGTCCCCGACGAGTGTCTGCATCCGCCTACTTCTTCTCGACCACCGGCACGGGCGCCTCCGTCACCACCGCCGTCGGCACGATCGTCACCGGCAACGGCGTCGGCGTCACCCCGACCTCGACGGCCATCTCCTTGGCAATCTCGAGGTCGTTTGCATTCTCCTCATGCGACGCAACCGCCCCGAGCCGAACTCCGCCCTCCTCGACGGGCGGGCTGGCGCTTCAGACCGGTCGCATCGGGTAGTCAGGGCAGCAATCCGGGTGCCGGCCGTCGTGGTGCCGGCAATGGGCCATATTCAGCCAGGTCGCAGCGTGTCTGCAGCACCGTCGAACGCGACGGTATCGACGTGCCCGATGTTCGAACTCGGCAATCGTGCTGCGGGCAGGCGGCACGCCGTTTGACGCGCACCGACCAGGACGTTCAGCAGGTCGAGTTCGAAGCCGGGAAGCCGGCGCGAATGGCCCGATGTCCGGCGTGGCCCCCGGTGGCACGCAACCCTGGACCGGTGTCGCGTGCCTCCGAGGCCCAGCGGGGGCGTTTCTCTAGCGTTTCCGCTTGACAGGCGCTCGCGGCCGAGTACGCTTCAGCAGCACGTTCGAGACTCCAGATGCGGCAGCCGTCCTTGCCGTCGGGAGTTGGGGCAGGCGCGGTTCCCCTGGAGACGCCGTCTTGAAGCGAACACCGACCATCACTGCACGAGCCTTCCTGCTGCTTCCACTACTTTGGACGGGTGTCGCGTTTGCGCAGGCGCCCATGCCGCCACGCGGGGCCACCGCCCGCCTCGTCACCGCCGGCCGACACGGCCCCGGCGGCGGACAGCCAGGCGCCCGACAGGGACTTCCGGAAGGGAGCCTTCGAACTGCGCCTGCTCGGCGGCGGCTCACTGCCCATCGACTACAAGGACTCCTCGTCGGATCGGAAGATGTGGTGGATGGCCGTCGAGGTCGGCCGGTTCCTGACCGAGAGGCACGGCCCCGGACCGTTGGCCGGCCAGTTCGAATACGTGCTCCAGGCCGAGCCGCTGTGGACGCGCGGCCCGGAGAACTTCGGGGCCATCGGGCTCGCACCCATCCTACTGCGATGGAACTTCGCCGGCGGCAGGCAAATCCGCCCGACCGCAGAAATTGGCACCGGCCCCATGCTGATCGTCTGGGCGAAACCTGCCGCAACCCACGTCCTCCTCAACTTCTACGAGCAGATCGGGTTCGGCGTGCGGATTGGCCGCCCGTCGAAGGCCGGCCTCGTCGCCGGGTTCAAGTACCAGCACATCTCGAACGGCGGTCGCACGCATCCCAGCCCCGGCACCGACGCCTACCTCGTTTACGGTGGCGTGTCATTCCTGCCCAAGTTCTCCAAGAGCGCCGGAACCTCGCCGGCCGGAGGTTCCGCAGTGCCGAGCGTCTCGAGCCAGCCCGAGCCGAAATGGCCGGCGCACGGCCTCTCGTTCTCGGGCGGGACCGGGCTCATACGCGGCGTCACTCCCGACACGCTCGAGCCGGGCAAGTGGGAGGTCGCCGGTTTCGAGATGAACTACGACCGGAACCCCGGCGACATCGACATCGTCAAGTTCGGCGTTCAGTTCGCCATCGGCGTGACGAGGCGGGTCGAGGCGTTCGTCGACTTCACGCCCGTGCTGAGGGCGAACGCCGTGAACCTGGACCCGGTGTCGTACCCGGTTCCACCGCTGGATCTGCTCATCGACACCTATCCGACGGTGGCGAATCGTTCGGAGCCGTACTTCCTGTTCGTCCAGGAGGTCCCCTACAAGACCTACGACGTGTCCACCGTCCACGTGGTGCCGCCGTCGTGGGGCGCGTTCTCGCAGTCCTCCGGGGACGTCGTTGTCGGCGGAAAGGTGAGCCTGCTCTCCGAGAGGCGGGGCAATCCGCTGGGGTTCGGCATCCATGGCTACTTCGCCATCCCCACCGAGCACCCCGAGGGCAACACCTCGAACTGGGCGCATCTCGCCGGGGTGCCGGGCGGCGTCGACCTCGGCATCGGGTTCGCGTTCGCCAAGCAACTGAAGGAGACGGAACTCGTCGGCAACATCGGGTACAGGTTCGTCGGGGCCCCGGCCCTGAGGGCGATGCGCGTCCAGTACGTGGACTCTTCCCGCGCGGGGACGCCCGGGTTCCTCGTGGGTCAGCCGACGACCGTGCCGTTGAAGCTGCGCGACGAGTTGTCGCTCACCGGCGGGACGCGTGTGCCGATCTTCAGGATCGGCACGGCCCAGACGTGGGCCATCGGCGAGTTGACCTACACGCTGCACGTCGGCAGCGGCACCAGGGTCGAGCGCATCGTGAACGTCACCGAGGTCCGTGCCGGACTGCAGGCCGAGATACCGGGCTACCGCAACCTGATGGTCGGCGCCGCGTGGCAGTACCCGCTGACCGACATGGGCAACGGCGACGTCCGCACCACGAATTTCCGCGCGCCGGACGGCCGTGGTGACATCAACTTCGGCCAGTTGGTCGACCCGGCGCTCAACTCTGCCGTCGGAGCCTACTTCGCCCAGAACGGGGTGACGCTCGCCTCGAACAGCAGCAAGATGTTCGCCACCAACAACCCGGCGTTCGACAGCTGGCGCAACGTGCCCACGACGCCGCAGCCCGTCACGGCCGCCGGCAACAACGCCATCGTGGCGTTCATCACCTGGCGGTTTCGCTGAGGTTCGCCATCCCGCGCCGGCCGGCTCGCCGGGGAGTAGGATAGACACAGAACCCGGCCTCGCGGCCGGAGGCGGGTCGTTCAGCGAGGCATGTCATGAGGATCATCACGATGCTGTTCGCAGGCGTCTTCGTGGCCGCCTGCGCGCACGGCGGAGCGCCCGACGCCCCCGCGCGCGCCCAGGCGAAGGCCGACGAGGCCGACGCGAAGCTTGCCGTCGCTCTGAGCGGCATGATTGCGGGTCCATCGCAGGATTGCGTCAACGAGCGCGATCTGGGGAGCAACGAGTCGTACGGGGGGCGAGTCATCCTCTTCCACGACACGATTGACGATGTCGTCTATGTGAACCGGCCGCCGACCGGGTGTGCCGGCCTCGATTCGGGGCGTGCGCTCAGGGTGCGGACTCCGGCGGCACGGCTGTGCCGCGGCGACGTCATGACCGTGTTCGAGCCGGTCAGCGGTATGGACCTGGGTAGCTGCAGCCTCGGCGAGTTCACGCCCTACCGTCGGGCTCTCCCGCCGAAGTCGAAGTAGCGCTGCGGAAGGGCCCGGGACCACCGGGGCACGCGGGCCGGCCAGGCTCCGGCCCGCAACATCGCTCCCCGCGATGGCCCGGCGACGGCGCCGTGTCAATCACACCTTCTCGGGCACCGCGAACGGCTCCCGGTAGGTCCTGCTAAGCAGCATGTTGGCCCAGTCGCCGTGCTCGCCCTGGAACTTCTCGGCCTGATCGTTCCAACTCAACGTGGGGCCTACCGTCATCGGGGTCTTGGCGAGGTCGATCCCGTTCGCCTCGAGGTGAGGCCACAGCCGGCCGACGGTCTCGTCGAGCAGTTCGTGGCTCGCCGCCGCGGCCTTGGTTTCCTGGACGGATTGTCTCTTGCCAAGCCGGTAGGAGATGTTGGCCATGTGGCAAAGAGCCGCGGACAGGTGACCTTCGCGCATGCTGGCGCGCACCATCTCCGGCTTGCCGGCCCGCACCGCGTCGATGAAGTTCAGGTGATGCGTCCCGCCGCCGTCGCCCGGGAACCCCTTGATCTTCTTGTCCTGGTTGTCGTAGGTCCAGCCTCCGCCGCGACCGCCCGCGAAGTAGCCGTTCTCGCACTGAATGACGAGCCCGAAACGAACGCCGCGGTACTGATCCATGTAGTCGACGCCCCGCTTCGCCGGCAGCCCTCGAACCTCGTAGAGGACCGGGAACTCCGCGTAGTCGTAGTAGGCGATCTGGGTGTTGGGAGTCTCCCCGTCGTCGTCGTAGCCAAAGCGGCCGCCCAGGCTGATGACGCGCCTCGGCAGGCCCTTGAGGCCGGTGATCCACCGGCAGTCGTCCAGGACGTGGCCGCCAAGGTTGCCGATTTCGCCGGTGCCGGTGGGCCAGAACCAGTGCCAGTCGTAGTGCAGGTTCTGCCGCCTGAGAGGAGTCAGACACGAGGGGCCCTGGAACAGATTGTAGTTACAGGTCGCCGGGATGGGCTGCGGGCCGTTGACCTTCCCGATGCTCTCGCGCAGGCCGTAGGAGATGGCCCGGGCGTAACGGACCTTGCCCAGGCTGCCTTCCTTGAGGTGCGCGGCAAACGCCAGCAGGCCGGTGTCGGACCGTTCCTGTGAACCGACGGCCACCACCCGGTTGTACTTGCGCGCCGCCTCCACCATCTGCCGCCCCTCCCAGATGCTGTAGGTGGCCGGCTTCTCGACGTAAACGTGCTTTCCCGCCTGGCAGGCCCACACCGTCATCAGCCCGTGCCAGTGGTCCGGCACCGAGAGGATGACCGCGTCGATGCTCCGGTCATCCAGCACGCGGCGGACGTCGACGTGCCCGGCCACCGTCTGATTGCGGGCCTTGAGGTTCTTGACCTCCAGGTCCAGGAACTGGGTGTCGCAATCGCACAGGGCCGCGATCTGGACGCCGGGCGTTTCGCCGAACGACTTGATGTGCTCGAGGCCCTTCTTCCGCACTCCCACGATCGCCACGCGAACCCTGTCGTTGGCGCCCGGAACCTGGGCCCGAACGCTCCGCGGCGCAGTCGAAAGAACGCCGGCTCCCGCGAGCGCGGCGCCGGAGGTCGTGATGAAATGCCGACGGCTGACACTCTCCATGGAACTGGCCTCCTTCGGCTCACTCTGCCACTGCCCCACACTTCCTGCCTCGCCGCGAGAATGACGACGACTCCCGCCAATCCGGCGGGAGTACACTCTCAGCGCGCTGGATGGATGACGTCTGCCAGCAGGTGTGATGGCATAGCGTACCAAGCGTCCCTGGCGGGAGTCACTATATCATGCGGGTCGAGAGCGCAAGCGACGGCGTGAAGACAAACCTGCCCACCCGGACGGGCCGCGCGTGTGCCGCTGTATCGCGAGGTCGGCGCGGTAGTAGGATGAACGGGTTCTCACGGCGGCCGGCAGCGGGTCCGGCGGCCATTCAACGCGGAGGGTGGAACGTGAGTAGAACAAGCCGACGTTTTGCGGTCGTCTGCGGATGCCTCGTCTCGGTCGTCGCCGGCGCGGCGCTGCTGGCGCAGCAACCCCCCCCGAAGGCACCGCCGGTGCAGTGGGTCGACACGCCGACCGGGCGCTGGATGGTCCACGACGAGGCCCGGCCCGCGCCGCCGGTGGTGACGCCGGGAGTGTGCGGCGCTCAGGAGACTCCCTCGCGTCCGCCGTCCGATGCCGTCGTGCTCTTCGACGGCAAGGACCTCTCGAACTGGACCGACGTGAAGGGGCAGCCGTCGAAGTGGGTGGCTCGCGACGGCTACATGGAGTCGGTGAAGGGCGCCGGCTACGTCAGGACGCGGCAGGAATTCGGCTCGGCGCAGATCCACGTGGAGTTCGCGACGCCGTCGGTCGTCACCGGGGTCGGCCAGGGGCGGGGCAACAGCGGCGTGTTCATCCACGGCAAGTACGAGGTCCAGGTGCTCGATTCCTACGAGAACCCGACCTACCCGGACGGCCAGTGCGGGGCGCTGTACGGCCGCGCGCTGCCGCTGGTGAACGCCTCGTGCAAGCCGGGGCAGTGGCAGACCTACGACATCGTCTACCACCGGCCGCTCTTCGACCAGTCCGGCAAGGTGACGAGGAAAGCGGTCTTCACGGTCATCCACAACGGCATCCTGATCCAGGATCACGTCGCGCTCGAGGGCGGCACCGACTACCTCGGTCCCCACACCGTGTCGGAGTACTCCCCCATCCCGGACAAGGGGCCGCTGATGTTCCAGGACCACAACAACCCGGTCCGATTCCGCAACGTCTGGATTCGCGAGCTGAAGGACTGAGCCGGCCCTGCCGATCTTGGAGTAGAGTGTTCGCCATGAAAACCAGCGTGTCGAAGCGTCTGTCCGAAGCGGCGGTCTATCAAAAGATCACCTGGCGCATCATGCCGTACCTGTTCCTCTGCTATGTCCTGGCGTACGTCGACCGGGTGAATGTCGGCTTCGCCAAGTTGAACATGCAGCAGGACCTGGGCATGAGCGATTCGGTCTACGGTCTCGGAGCGGGGATCTTCTTCATCGGGTATTTCCTGTTCGAGGTGCCGGCGAACATGGTCCTGCAGCGGATCGGCGCCCGCCGCTGGATCGGCCCGATCATGATCACCTGGGGCATCGTATCGGCCTGCACGCTGTTCGTCAGGGGAGCCGCCAGCTTCTACGCCCTCCGGTTCCTGCTCGGGATCGTGGAGTCGGGCTTCTTCCCGGGCGTGATTCTCTACCTGACGTACTGGTACACGCAGAAGCGCCGCGCCAGGATGGTGGCCTTCTTCATGAGCGCCGTTCCGATTTCCGGCATGGTGGCGGGTCCCGTCTCCGGGTGGATTCTCGCCACGATGACCGGGTCGGGACACCTCTCCGCCTGGCAGTGGCTGTTCCTCCTCGAGGGCGTTCCCTCCGTGCTCGCGGGCCTGGTCACCCTCGTCTTCCTGACCGACAGCCCGTCGAAGGCGAGCTGGCTTTCGGAGGATGAGAAGAGCCTGGTCCTGCGGGGCCTCGAAGAGGAGAACGCCCAGAAACTGAAAGGGGGCCAGTCCGGGCACCGCTTCGTGGATGCCTTTCGCAGCACCCCGGTGTGGCTTCTGAGCCTCGTCTATTTCGGGATCACGGCGGGCAACTACGGCATCACCTTCTGGCTCCCGCAGATCATCAAGGACACCCTCACGACGAGTCCCCAGGCCATAGGCTGGATCTCGGCGATCCCGTGGGCGGCGGCCATCGTCGCGATGAATGTCTGGGGCCACCACTCGGACGTCACCGGCGAACGACGCTGGCACATGGGCGTGGCCGGGATCATCGGCGCGGTGGCCTTTGCGGCAAGCGCCATCCCCGGCATTTCCGGCGTGGCCGGACTCATCGCGCTCGTCGTGGCGGCGTCGGCGCTGATGTGCCAGTTCGCGGTCTTCTGGGCGCTGCCGACCGCGATCCTCTCGGGGTCCGCGGCGGCCGCAGGCATCGCCTGGATCAACTCCATCGGGAATCTCGCCGGCTATGCCAGTCCCCACGCCGTCGGGTTCATCCGCGATCAGACGCACAGCATGCTCCCGGCCCTGCTCGCGCTCGCGTGCGTGCAACTGATGGCGGCCGTGATCGTGGTGATCGTCGGCCGGAAGCCGGCCAGGGTCGCGTAAGCTCCGGGAGCGGTGGCGGTTCGGGAGGTGCGCCTGGGGAACGGTCGGCAGGAGGAGGCAGGGAGACGCGCGGGAAACTGCCGGAGGCCGGAACGATCGAACCGCGGATTCTCGCAGGCGCCTGCGGGAATCCGCGGTCGTGTTCCGCGTGACTAGACGGTCACGTACTCCCTGAGCACCTTGTCCCACGGCGCGCGATACGGCTTGACGCACATGGCGGCGGCTTCCTTGTCGCCGATCACCACTTCCTTGTCCGGGTCCCACCGAATCTCCCGGCCGAGCCTCAGCGACATGTTCGCCAGGATGCACGCGACGGAGACCCGGTGTCCCCCCTCCAGGTCGCAGAACGGCTTCTGGCGGGACTTGATGCAGTTGATCCAATCCTGCTCGTTCATCGCCATCGTGTCTTCGCCGCCGGTGCCGTAGCGGGGATCGGACTCCGCGACCGCGCCTTTCGACGCCTCAATCCACGGCACGGGCTTCGTGTCCGTGTAGACGGGGCCGCCGACCGGCTGACCCATGAACTTCGGGATGTCGTTGACCGGATCGCCCTTCATTTCCGGGTAGACCTGCCAGTTCCCCGCCAGGACCATGCTGCCCTTCGTCCCGAGGTAGAGCTGCCCGCGAGACGCCGTGTCATTGAGACTCCGCGAGGCGTTCGCTTCGCGGATCGCGGCATTCATCACGAATCCCTTGGCGCCCGGCGTGGCCCCCGCGAACACCCACATGGCGTCCTGGATGTCCGGCGTGTCTCCGTCGTCCTCCAGCACGTACCGGCCTCCCGTCGAGGAGACCAGCGTCGGCCCCTTGACGTTCATGACGTAGAGGATCTGGTCGATGGTGTGCGCGCCCAGGTTGGTCATCTGGCCGCCGGAGAAGTCCCAGAACCAGCGGAAATGATAGAGCCCGCGATGCGCTCTGTACGGCTTCTTCTCCGCCGGCCCCAGCCACATGTCGTAGTCGAAATCCGGGGGCGGAGTCCCAACCGGCGTGACGCCGAAGCCCGGGTAGATGTTCCGGTACGAGGACCAGCGGATGGAGTGGATCTTCCCGAGGGTTCCCTTCTCCACGACCGTCTTGGCCTCGCGCACGCCCTTGCCGTGCCGCCGCTGGGTGCCGACGACCACGATGCGGTTGTACTTCTTCTGCGCCTGCAGCATCCACTTGCCTTCGTCGACGAAGAGCGTCATCGGCTTCTCGACGTAGACGTCCTTGCCGGCGGCGCAGGCGGAAATGGTGTGCAGGGCGTGCCAATGATCCGGGGTTGCGACGACGACGCCCTGGATGTCCTTGTTCTCGTACATCTTTCGGAAGTCGCTGTAGCCCTTGGCGTTGGGGCTCTCCATGTAGGCCAGCCCCTCGTTCAACCGCGGCTTGTAGCAGTCGCACATGCCGAGCAGTTCGACATCCTTGAACTTCTTGAGATCCGCGATGTGCTGCTTGCCAATGAGGCCGAATCCGATGACTCCGATTCCCACGCGATCGTTCGCGCCCAGGACGCGGCGATAGGAGGCCGCCGTCATGACCCCTGCGCCCGCGGCGGCCAGGAATTCGCGCCGGGTGGGCTTGCTGCTCTTGACGGGGCTGTCGAGTGTGTTGCCTGCAGAATCCTGCATTGCGGCATCCTTTCTATGGAACCGTCTCCCACGTGTTTCCTATGGAGCCGGAGTGTACGCAAACGGTCTCCGCAGATCAACCTGCGAATGACCTGAACCGCGAATAACCTGATGACTGCCACCGACCGTCCCATGTATATTGGTCGGGCAGTTGCTCCACTCCTGCGGCGACCGAGAGGATGGACTCGATTGCGACTGCCGGTATCCCGCCGGATTCGAAGAACATCAACATCGGGTTCGCCGGGCTGGGGATCATGGGGACACCCATGGCCCGCAACATGGTCAAAGGCGGGACACCAGTCCGCAAATACTGAGGAGCCACCGTGAACGCCGGCACTTATCTCAATTGGCTCGTCGAAAACACGAAGACGCGGTGGTGGCACGACTCGGCCGACCCGGCCGAGCTCCAGCGCGGCCTCGATCGCGGCGCCGTCGGCGTCACGACGAATCCGTTCCTCACGAGCGTGGCGCTTTCCAGGAACAGGGCCGCGTGGGCTGCGGAGATTGACGCGGTGCTCGCCACCAAGGTTTCGGGCGAAGAGAAGGCCGAGGCGCTGATGCGGCACGTGGTCACGCGCGCCGCGGCGATGTACAAGCCGCACTTCGACGCCAGCGCGGGCAAGAGCGGCTTCGTCTGCGCCCAGGTCAACCCGTCCCGCGCAGGGGAGCGCGAGGCGATGATGGCCATGGCCCGGCAGCATCACGCCTGGGCGCCGAACATCGCCGTGAAGCTTCCGGCGGTGGCAGCCGGCCTCGACGTGCTCGAGGACTGCGTGGCCGAGGGGATCACGACGGCCGCCACGGTCAGCTTCACGGTGCCGCAAGCCATCGCCATCGCGGAACGGTGCCGGGCCGGCCGGCAGCGGGCGCGGAAGCACGGCGTGACGCCCGGCGAGTGCTTCGCCGTGATCATGATTGGCCGGCTCGACGACTACCTGCGCGAGGTGGCGGCGGACAACCGCGCCCCGGTGAGCGAGTCCGACATCCGCCAGTCGGGACTTGCCGCGACCAAGCGCGCGTACCGGATCTACCAGGAACGGGGGTACGAGGCCGTGCTGCTCGTGGCGGCGTTGCGAGGGGACTACCACCTGACGGAGCTGGCAGGCGCCGACCTCGTCATGTCGATTGCCCCCGGTCCCCAGGAGTGGTTCGTGACCGGGGACCGTCCCTGCGAAGAACGCATCGACAAGGACATCGACCCCGAGGTCGTCCGCCGGCTCGGTTCGATGCCGGAATTCGTCAAGGGCTACGAGCCGGACGGCATGGCGCCGGCCGACTTCATCACCTACGGGCCGACGCAGCGCACGCTGTGCCAGTTCGTCGAGGCCGGCTGGAAGCTGATCGAGGGCCTCAAGTAGGTTTCGCGAAGGACGCGTCGCGGCAGATCGGAACACGCGAATGGCTACCCCAATCGAGATGCCCAAGCTCGGGAACGCCGTCGAGGAGTGCGTCCTCGCCCGCTGGTACAAACAGCCCGGCGAGACGGTCGCTTCCGGCGACATCCTGGCTGATATCGAAACCGACAAGGCAGGCTTCGAGCTCACCGCGCCCGTGGATGGCACGCTGCTGGCGGTCTTCTTCGGAGACGGCGACGTCGTCCCGGTCTTCACGACCGTGGCGGTCGTTGGCGACCCGGGAGAGCCCGTCGATCAGGTACAGGCCGCAGGCGCCGGCACCCGCCCAGGAACCGCCGGCCGAGGCGGCGCCCGCTGCAGCGGCCGGTGTTCCCGAGCCCGAGTCCGCACCGGCCGCGTCCGCAGCCGCGATGAGCCCGAGGGCCAGGCGCTTCGCCCAGGAGCACGACTTCTTCCCGGGCGCCGTCGCCGGGTCCGGCCCGGGAGGGCGCGTCCTCGAGGACGACCTGAAGCAGCTCTATTACAGCGCGCACCGGCCGCCGGCTTCAGCCGGCGCGTCGATCGGCAACCGCGACGGGCTCGGCGGCCAAGGCGCCGGCGAGCGTACGGCGCCGGCCGACCCCACGGCCAGGCCCGTCACCCCACCGCGTCTTCGGGCGACCATCGCGCGGAGGATGCGGCAGTCGCTGGCGTCCACCGCCCAGTACACCCTGAACGGGTCGGCCGACGCGACGGGCCTCCTGTCGCTGCGCGCCCGCGTCAAGGCTGCGGGTTCCGCCGAGGACGCGTCGGCGCTGAACATCAATGCCATGGTCCTGTTCTGCGCCGTCAAGGCGCTGGCGGCGGTGCCCGAGGTCAACGTCGAGTTCATCGACGGTACCATTTACCAGCACTCGCGGATCCACCTCGGGTTCGCCTGCGACACGCCGCGAGGGCTGCTCGTGCCCGTGATTCGCGACAGCCAGCTGTTGACGCTGCCGCAACTCGCGGCGCAGGCGAAGAAGCTGACCGCGGAGGCCGTCGACGGCACGATCGCGCCGGACGACCTCACCGGGGGGACGTTCACCGTCAGCAACCTGGGGACCTACGGGATCGAGTCGTTCTCGCCGATCCTGAACGCGCCGCAGGTGGCCATCCTCGGCGTGAACGCCATCCAGCTGAAGCCGGTTCGCCGCAACGGCGTCGTCGAGTTCGTCGACCAGATCGGGCTCTCGCTGACCAGCGATCACCAGGTGATCGACGGCGCGCCGGCCGCCCGGTTCCTGAAGACCGTGCGGGAGCAGATCGAGCACATCGAGCGCATCGCCGAGCTGGACTACTAGCCCGGACTGTTCACGAGGGCCCTGAGTAGTCCATCCTTCGTGCCCCCGGACCGGGGGCGCCCGTTCCAGGGCCTCTCTGCCGAGACGGGCTGCACGTGGAGCAGCACTGCAGGTAGTTTCCGCCATGCCCAAGTCCATCGCTGTCGAACCCCGAACGCTGCTGGCCGAAGACTGCATTCATTTCACCGACATTCCGGTCAACACCTATAAGAAGACGATTCAGGAGGAGCGGTCGAACTTCGCCCCACGGGACTTCCTGGCCATCTGGCAGGACATGGCGGCCATCCGGGAGTTCGAAACGATCCTGAACGAGATCAAGACCAAGCGCGTCTACAAGGGCGTCGCCTACGATCACCTCGGGCCCGCGCACCTGTCGATCGGGCAGGAGGCGTCCGCCGTCGGGATGGCGTTCCTCCTGTCGCGCGACGATCACATCTACGGCTCGCACCGGAGCCACGGAGAGATCCTGGCGAAGGGGTTCTCCGCGAGTCGCAAGCTCGACGAGCAGACGCTGCTCGAGATCATGCGGACGTACCTCGACGGCGCGATTCTCCGGCCGCTCGAGAAGGACCATCGCGGCTCGGTCGCCGAGCTGGCCGTCAAGTTCGTCGTCTTCGGCGCGTTCAGCGAGCTCTTCGCCAAGGAGACCGGCTACAACCGCGGCATGGGCGGCTCGATGCACGCCTTCTTCACGCCGTTCGGCAGCTATCCGAACAACGCCATCGTGGGCGGCTCGGGTTCGATCGCGCCGGGGGCGGCGCTCTTCAAGCGCGTGAACCGCAAGCCCGGCATCGTCGTGTGCAACATCGGCGACGCGTCGTTCGGCTGTGGCCCGGTGTGGGAGGGGATGACCTTCGCGTCGATGGACCAGTACCGGACGCTCTGGGATCCGACGCTGGGCGGCGGCCTGCCGATCCTCTTCAACTGCATGAACAACCAGTACGGGATGGGCGGACAGCCGATGGGCGAGACCATGGGCTGCCGCTTCATCGCTCGGCTCGGCGCCGGCGTCAACCCCGAGCAGATGCACGCCGAACGCGTCAACGGCTACGATCCGCTCGCTCTCATCGACGCGTTCCGAAGGAAGATCCAGGTCCTGGCCGACGGCAGGGGGCCGGCCCTGCTGGACACGGTGACCTACCGCATCAGCGGCCACTCGCCCTCGGATTCCTCCAGCTACCGGACCAAGGAGGAGATCGAGCAGTGGCTGGAGGCGGATTCGCTCCTGTCGTTCAAGGATCGGCTGGTGCAGGGGCAGGTCTTCCCGGCACACGACCTGGACGCGGCGCGCACCGGCATCGAGTCGATCGTCTTCGACATGTTCAAGCTGGCCATCGACCCGAAGGCCGCCCCGCGGATCACCGTCGATTCGGACCTGGTCGGCCGCGTCATGTTCTCGAACGGCAAGCTGGAGGCGCGCGACGACAGGAAGCCGGAGCTGCTCCAGGACTGGTCGAAGAACCCGCGGGTGCAGCAGATCAAGGGCCGGATCCGAACCCCCGAGGTCGACGGCGTGCCGGTGCCGAAGATCAAGGCGTTCAGTCTTCGCGACGGGATCTTCGAGGCCCTGGCACATCGCTTCAGCATCGATCCGACGATGGTGGCGTTCGGCGAAGAGAACCGGGATTGGGGCGGGGCGTTCGGCGTCTACCGGGGCCTCACCGAGGCGCTGCCGTACCATCGCCTCTTCAACTCGCCGATTTCGGAAGCGGGCATCGTCGGGGCCGCGGTCGGCTATGCGATGGAGGGGGGGCGCGCGGTTGCCGAGCTGATGTACGCCGACTTCATGGGCCGGGCCGGCGACGAGATCTTCAACCAGCTTTCGAAGTGGCAGGCGATGTCTGGCGGCCTCATGCGCCTGCCGGTCGTTCTGCGCATCTCGGTCGGCGTCAAGTACGGCGCGCAGCACTCGCAGGACTGGAGTGCGATGGTCCACCACATCCCGGGACTCAAGGTCGTCTTCCCGGTGACGCCGTACGACGCCAAGGGCCTGATGAACGCGGCGCTCGCCGGCACCGATCCCGTGATCTTCTTCGAGAGCCAGCGGATCTACGACGCCGGCGAGACGTTCGAACAGGCGGGGGTGCCCGAGGGCTACTACGAGATCCCGATCGGAGAGCCGTCGATCAAGAAGGCGGGGAAGGACCTCACGATCGTCACGTTCGGGCCGGCGTTGTACACGGCGGTCGCCGCCGCGAAGACGCTCGAAGCGAAGTTCGGGATTTCTGCCGAGCTGATCGATCTGCGGTCGGCGAACCCGCTGAACTTCGAGCCGCTGGTGCGGTCCGTCAGGAAGACCGGCAAGGTGCTGCTGGCGTGCGAGGCGGTGGAGCGCGGCTGCCTCATGCAGAGCGTCGCGGCGAACCTGACGCAGCTGGCCTTCGACGCGCTGGACGCCCCGCCGGTGGTGATCGGCAGCCGGAACTGGATCACGCCGGCCGCGGAGCTCGAATCGATGTTCTTCCCGCAGCCGGAGTGGCTCCTGGACGCCATTCACGAGCGCATCGTGCCACTCCAAGGCTACCAGCCGTCCACCGATCAGACGGGCGTCGAGCTCGCGCGCCGGTTGCGGGAGGGAATCTAGCGGCATCGGCCTCGGGCGAATGCACAATGCACTACGCCCTCTGCGATCGAGTCCGGGAGCGCCCGGGCGAACGGGATTGGCCGCGACCGGGGGCTGGAGCGGCCAGGGATCTACTTCAGCGTAATCTTCGCCTTCAGCGGCGTGTCGGCTGACGACCCGCCGACCCGAATCTCGTAGTCGCCGGGTTCCACCTTCCACTGGTGGCTGGCAGTGTCCCAGTAAGAGAACGCCCGGGCGTCGAGATCGACGGAAACGTGCTGAACCCCACCGGGCGCCAGTGACACCTTGGCGAAGCCCTTCAGCTCCTTCGGGGGCCGCGCCACCTTCGGGGCGACGGCCGCCACGTAGACCTGGGCCACGGCCGCGCCGGCCAGCGCGCCCGTATTCGCCACGTCGAAGCTCACCGTGTGAGCGGGCCCGGCCGCGCGGGCCTTCGGGGTGACCGCCACGTTCCGGAACTGGAACGTCGTGTAGGACAATCCGAACCCGAACGGGAAGAGCGGCGTCACCTTGTTCTGTTCGAAGCCACGGTAGCCGACGAAGATTCCGTTCGAGTAGGTGACCGTCGTGCTGCCCTTGGCGGGGTAGTAGGCGTCGTGGCCCGGGTTGTCGGCCCACGCCTTCTCGATCGTGATGGGCAGGTGCCCGGAGAAGTTCGCGTCGCCCATCAGCAGTTGCGCGAGCGCCGTGCCGCCCTGTTCGCCAGGGAACCAGGTCATCACGACCGCCGGGACGCGGTCGAGCCACGGCGTCATGTCCACGCCGCCGCCGGAGGTGACCGCGACCACCGTCTTCTTGTTCACGTCGGCCAGCGCCCGGACCAAGGCGTCCTGGCCCACGGGCAGCTCGAAGGTGCGGTCGGCAGCCTCGGATTCGACCTCGTAGTCGAACCCCACGGCGGCCACCACCGCGTCCGCGTGCCGGGCAATCTCCCTCGCGTCGGCCTCGACAACCTGCTCCTCGTCCACGATGCCCACTCGGACGCGCGCGCCCGTCAGGCTCGACTCGCGGCGGCGGTAGACCTCGGCCACCACGCGGTGCGGTCCGGCCGACAAGGTGACGTTCGTCCTGCTGAGGATGGCCTTGCTGACTTCCCAGCCGTCGATGACGACCTTGTCGTCCACGAGGACGCGACTTCCACCCTCCCCGCGGAGCACCTGCAGGAAGAGCGTGTACGGCCCGGCTTTCGGCGCGGTGTAGTAGCCGGACCACCGGGCGGACGAGTCCTGGAAGCGGGCGACGAGGGCGCTTCCGGGAATGAACGAGCCCACGTAGTTGATGCTGCGTTCGACGCGCGACATCGTCGTCGCGCCGGACGCCGTCCGCGTGGTGAACGCCTCGAAGGTCACGCCCGGCTTGGTGCCGGCGGCGTCGGTCGTGAAGCGGGTGCGGTCGGCCAGGTCGTTCAGCGTCGGGATCCCGCGATGGTAGTACACCTTCACGCCGGCGCCGGCAACCCGCTGCAGGCCCTCGAGCGCGCTCACCGCACAGAACGGTTCCGACCGCGCGGCCCCGCCGCCAACCGGCGAGGCCGGGTGCGCGATCGGGCCGATGACCGCGATCGATCGGATCGTCTTCCTGTCGAAGGGCAGCGTGGCGCTCTCGTTCTTCAACAGCACCATGCCGGCCTTCGACGCGTCGAGCGCCGCCGCCTGTCCTTCGACGTTCGAGAGCGGGATCGAGCGATCCGTCTGGTCGCGGTCGAGCCACCCGAACTCCGCGGCGACGCGCAGGATGCGGCGCACCTTCTCGTCGATCGTCGCCACCGACAGCGTGCCGGCCTTGATCATGGGCAGGAGGGTGTCGCGGTTCATGTAGATCGGCGACGGCATCTCGAGGTCCTGGCCGTTGTTCACGGCCGCGGTGTCGTGGGTGCCGCTCCAGTCGGACATCACCACCCCCGTGAAGCCCCACTCCTTGCGCAGCAGGTCGGTGTTGAACGCGCCGTGCTGGGACATGTGGATCCCGTCCACGAGGTTGTAGCTCGTCATCAGCGCGCCGACCTGGCCGTCCTTGACGGCCGCCTCGAAGGCCGGCAGGTAGATCTCGCGCAGCGCGCGCTCGTCGATGATCGAGTTCGTGTTGTGGCGATCGAACTCCGAGTTGTTGCCCAGGAAGTGCTTGACCGTGGCGCTCACGCCCTGGCTCTGGACGCCCCGGATGTAGCCGACGACCGTGCGGCTGGCCAGCAACGGATCCTCGCCGAGGTACTCGAAGTTGCGTCCGTTCATCGGCGCGCGGTAGATGTTGACGCCGGGCGCGAGCAGGAAGTGGACGCCCCGCGCCCGCGCGTCGCGGCCGATCTCCAGGCCGACGCGTTCGCCGATCGCCGGGTCCCACGATGCCGCGAGGTTGATGCCGGCCGGCAGCGTCGTCGAGAACCCGGAGGCGCGGACGCCGAACGGACCGTCGGCCATCTTGAGCCGCGGGACGCCGAGGCGCGGGATCTCACGGACGTAGAAGCTGTCGACGCCGCCGATGTACTCGATCTTCTCTTCGAGCGTCATCTTCGACAGGATCGCGTCGACGCGCTTCTCCACGTCGGGGCCGGAGAGGCGTGCTGGCTTCGGCGCGGCGGCCGGCGGCGCGGAGGACGATGGGGCCGGCTGGCTGGACGGACCGCACTGCGTCAGCAATGCCCCCGCCATCAGGAGGACGAACGCCTTTCCGGCGTAGCGCGAGAATCGACTTCGACATGAGTGCTTCCTCGTCGCTTGGGGGGGTGAGATCGGCCGGCGACCAGGCGCGGGCGCCGGATGCAACGGGGCCGCCGCCGTACGACGGCCCCCCTAGATGCCTTGAGGGGCTGGAATCCTTGCGAATGAGTCAAGTTCTCGCGACGCCATCCGGGCCCCTCAAGGCATCTAGAGCCCCGCGCTCGCGCGGGGCCAGCCAACAGCGTTTCTGGTTAGCTAGCGGGTGTCGTCTCCACTGGGGCGGCGCCGCACGCCGCGCATAGATGAACGCCTGTTTCGCCGGAATTGCGCTTCTTCTTTCGCTGGCCAAGCGCTTCCCGCGCTTCTCCGGCAGAGTTTCTCTTTAGCGAGGCGGGCGTCGTCGCCGGACATGCTTGGCGGTCCGAGGGCCGCCTCGCTAGAGATAGCGGCGGAAGGGGAGTGCCAGTCCGCGGATTGGCGCGCCCACGACCTCGATCGTCTTCAGGTCGCGCGTCCCGATTCCGGCATCCTCGGCCAGCTCGAGCGTGCTGTCGCACGTCTCGAACGGTGCGGTCCCGCGACCCGCCGCGGGATCGAATCCCATCAGCGCCGCGGCCACGGCGTCGGTGCACACGGGGTTGAACCCGGCGACGAGGACACCGGGCTTGACCAGGTGGATCCTCCGCGCGCCCGCTGCGGGCGCCGCGCCTTCGACCGAGGTTTGCGTCTCGATGCCGTCGATGATCGCGAGGTGGATCGGCCGGGCGGCGACCAGATCGACGGCCACTCTCGGGATCCGGTAGCCGGCCTCGCGCGGTGACTCGGGATTCGTCTCGCCGGGCACGAGCGTCGAGGGTTGCCGGCGGCCCGTGTGCAGCATGCCGCGGCGCCCGAACGGCCTGAGCGCCGGCTCCTCGAACCCGGCCGCGTCGCCGTAGATCGTGGTGGGCGCGATCCCGATCATGTTGTTCATCGACAGCGCGACACCCGCCGACTGGTGCTCCTTGAGCTTCGCGATCGAGACCATCACGTCGCACTCGGCGTAGGAGTGGTTGCAGTCGAACGACGGGAAGAGCAGGCCGCCGCCGGGGACCTTCAGCCGTTCGTACTTCTTCCCGAGGCCGAGCGAATCGGTGTTCTCCATCTCCACGATCTTGGCGGCAGCCAGGATGTCGCGCGGGTCCCAGCCTCCCTGCAGGAAGTTCTCCTCGAGCGGGTTGTCGTCTTCGTAGGAGCCCTCGAGAATCCGGATCCGCCGCGCCCCCGCCGCGCCGATCAGGCTGACGGCCGCGCCGATGACGGCCGGATGGCTCCACCGCGTGAACCAGGCCGGCCGGTAGCCGGTCCGCGCGCGCAGCGGGTTCGCCATGTTGATCTTGATGGCGACGGTCTTGCCGCCGACGAGGCTCCCGATCCCGCCGAGGCCGTCGAACATCTTGCGCAGGGCCGGCAGCACGCTCGCCGAGTAGTCCGGGCAGCGCGCGATGGCGACCCGTGCCGACGGCGCCGCAGCCACTCTCCCGACAGCGAGACCCATGCCGGCGGCGATCAGCAGGTCGCGGCGGCTCCATCGGCCCGTGGGATCATTCGACGTCATGTCACGCGTCCAGTTCGACCGCGGCGAAGCACGAGAACTCGCCGACCGGGATTTCGAAGCCGAGCCCGCCCGAAGTGATCTTGACCGGCGTCGTCGAGGCCGACGTGGTCACCCGGGCAGCCCTGTACCGCTCCCGCACGCCTATCGTGACCGGCTGGGTGTTGCCGGAGGCGTAGGGGATCAGGTGGACGATCGCCCGACGGCCGTCCGGGCTCGACAGGTAGTGGCTGTTCATGTCGCCGCCGTTCCAGACCTGCACGACGTCCTCGCGGACGCTCAGCAGGAGCTGGACCTGGCGCACCAGCGTGAAGGGATCCTCCCACGTGTCGATCGGCGTGATGACCCGTCCGCGGCCGACCGAGTGGATCGCGTGGTCGTACCTCGTTTCGACGGGTTTGGCCTGGACGAGCCCGCGCGGGGCCAGCACCGTGCCGCCGTTCTCCGCGAACCGCACGAGGGTGTTCCGTGTTTCCCCCGCGGGCACCGCGGTGTCCAGGTAGATGATCGCCTTCTGCTTCTCGAACGACGCTCGAGCGAAGTCGGAGGCGAGAACGACGCGATAGGCGAGGTGGCGCCGGGGCGCGAGGGCGACGAACTCCTCGGCAACGAGCTGCATGTCTCCCCGGAAACTGGAGACGAGCGCCAGGTTGGCCACCGGCTGCCAGGCCCGCCACTCAACCCGGCTCTCGAACAGCTTCAGCACGCCCATCATCTGCTTCCAGACGCCGAGCGCCCGGACGTCCTTGTTGCCGATGGCCTGCGCGAACTGCGCGTCGAGCGCGATGACCCATCGCGCGCCGTAGGCTCCCGCCTCGGCGACGGGCCGGACGTACTCCTCGAACGGGATGACCTCCTTCGCGCCGGGCGGCGAGTACGTCAGCCAGGCCTGCCTGGCCGGCTCCTTCGTCTGCGCCATGCGGACCGCTCCCGCGTTCGAATCGACCCAGGGCCCGCCGGTGACACCCGCGACCGTGGTGTCGTCTTCCTTGGCCGGCAGGACGCGCGGCCACACGCCCTCGCAGAGAGCAATGCCCTCCGGAGGCTTTGCCGCATCCAGGGTGACGAACGGCAGGTCACCGATCGGAAACGGGGGCGGGGAACTCCCGGCCAGGCAGTTGATGGGAGTTCCCTTCAGAAGGGCCAGCGCCGAGGCGTCCTTCCACTCGGCCGGCCAACGGAATGGGACGAGCGACGATGCGGCGGTCACGACTTCTTTTCGAGCGCGAGTGGGATGTCCTGTTTGGCCATCTCCATGTTCGAGATACCGGCGACGACGCCGCTCAGGTTCGGGTTCTGGAGCGCCCAGTGGAACCCCTTCTGGAAGATCGTCATGTCGCCCGGCACGAGCGCGTTCAGGGCCTTGACGCGGTCCGGCTGCGTCTCGCGGCGGTTGAAGGGATTCTGGAGCACGCGGCTGGCCTTCATCGCCATCACGCCGAAGTCGGCCTTCTTCGCCTTCTCCAGCACGGGGTCCACCCACTGGTGATTCAGGAAGTGATAGGCAATCATCCCCATCGAATAGACGCCCGTGTCGATGGCCGCGTCGAGGACGCCCGCCGGATCGGAGTGCGCGGAGAAGCCGAGGAACCTGCACTTGCCCTGCTTCTTCAGGAGTTCGAACGCCTCGAAGACCTCGGGCGTGTTCTTCACCTCGAACGGAGTCTCGATGCCGCGCATCAGGAGGCAGTCCACGTGGTCCGTTCCGAGCGAGACCAGGCTCTTCTCCAGCGAGGTGACGATGTACTGCTTGAGATCCTTCTGGGCGTCGAACTTGTCCCGGGTACTTCTCCGACAGCAGGTTCGCGATCATGTGGCTCCGCATGTTCGAACCCTGCCCGGTAAAATAGGGGCCGAGGTAGTCGGCGTTCTCGAGGTCCTTCTGGGCGACCAGTTCGGCCGCCTTGTTCCGGTAGGTCTCCTGCTCGGCTTCGGGCAGGGACCGGAAGATCTCCTGGTATCGCTGCATGCGGTTCGGGTGCGCGTTCACCTTGGTGTTCTGGATGACCTTGTCGCGCCCCCGTGCCTTGAGAACCGCGCCGTAGCCGCGCTCGCTCGCCCCGCCGCCATACTGCGGGGCGGTGTCGAAGTAGTTCAGGCCCATGTCCATGGACCACAGCACGTAGTCGATGCCCTCGGGGCGGATGTCGTCGCCCCCCATCCCAATCGACGAGACCATCAGTCCGGTGCGACCCAGGCGACGGTAGGTCATGCCGGGCTGCCTGTTCCGCCATTCCGCCTCGGGGGCCTTCTGCGCGACGGCCGCGTACGGCATGGCCGCTGCGGACACCACGACGCCTGCCGACATCGTCAGAAATTCACGCCTCGGGAGCTTCCTTTCGGTCGGAAGTGCCATGAGAACTCGCTCCTTGCCATCCACCCGGGTTGGGCGGCGGCTTCTTTTGGATCGGGTGCGCACCGTTTCGACGCTGCCCGCGCATGCGCCAGGAACGGCGGCCGGCCGGCAGGTTCAGACGGCAGCAATATACCGGAGTTGGCGCCAGAATCAAACACGGCGTCAGCCGCCCGATCGCGAACCACGCCGACAGAGGCGCGCCCGGCCTCTGCCGTTCGGCCGATTTGCGCGGATCGCGATGTGCGGGACCGATCTGCGGGGTTGCGCGGACTCGCCCGGCAGGGTAATCTCGTGGCGCCCAATCCCGGCGCCAATGAGGACGACATCATGCTGACAAGAAGACAGGTACTTGCGGCGGCCGGCGCGGCTTCTGCGTGGAGCGCGCTGGTCCCGTCTCGGGCCCGTTCGGAGGTGGTGGGTGGAAAGTCCGCCGGTGCCGCGCCGCCGACCGCTCCCAAGATGGGCGGCGCACCCACGGCATTCTCCCTGCGCTCGCGCGGCGCGCGCGGCGGCGGGCAGCCGTTCGACATCATCGAGCACTGCCACTCGATCGGCCTGGCCGGCGTCCAGACCAACCCGCCGTCCACGGACCCGGCCGAGATCAAGAAGTTCCGCGCGCGGCTCGAAGCCTACAACATGCACCTCGTCTGCGACATCAGGTTCGCGAAACAGAACAGCGACCTGGCGGCCGTCGAAACGCAAATCAAGGCCTACAAGGACGCCGGCGCCGTGATGTTCCACGCGGCCATGACCGGCCGGCGCTACGAGGATTTCTCCGCCCTCGAGCCGTGGCAGCAGATGTTCGAGAACTGCCAGAAGCAGGTGGCGGCCGTCGAGCCCCTGCTGAAGAAGTACCAGATGAAGCTCGCCATCGAGAATCACAAGGGCTGGCGCGCGGCCGAACAGGCGGCCTGGCTCAAGCGCCTCGGCAGCGAGTGGGTGGGCGTCTGCCTCGACTTCGGCAACAACATGGCGCTCAGCGAAGACCCGATGGACACTCTCCGCACGCTCGAACCCTACATCTTCTTCGCGCACGTCAAGGACATGGGGGTCGAGGAGTACGAAGACGGATTCCTGCTGTCCGAAGTCCCGATGGGTGAGGGCATCCTGGACCTGAAGCAGATGGTTCAGATCCTGCGCCAGAAAGACCCCAACATGATCTTCGACCTGGAGATGATCACGCGCGATCCCTTGAAGATCCCGGTCTACACCACGAAGTACTGGGCGACGTTCGACGACACCGTCAGCCCGCTCCCGGGCCGAGATCTGGCGAAGGTCCTGGCGCTGGTCAAGAAGAACACGCCCAAGAAGCCGCTGCCCAGAACCACCGGACTGAGCCCGGAGGCCGCCGTCAAGCTGGAGGACGAGTACAACCAGCAGTGCATCACCTACGCCCGCCAGAACCTGGCCCTGTAGCGCTTCGTTCTGGGGCCGTCATGGTCCGGCCCTCGGACTCCGAGGTCCTGCGGCTGCGCCAGAGTGTCAGCGCGATGGGGACGACGTTCTCCATCGTGCTGCACGGGCGCGACCGGGACCTGATGGAAGCTGCGGTCCGGGCCGCCTTCGCCGAGGTGCGCCGCCTCGACGGCCTGCTGTCGATCTATCGCCCCGACAGCGAATGGAGCCTCGTCAACCGCCTCGCCGCGCACCACCCGGTCGCGGCATCCCCTGAACTGTTCGGCCTGATCTCCGTCTGCCTCGAGCAGAGCCGCAGGACCGAAGGTGCGTTCGACGTCACCGTCGGCCCCCTGAAGAAGGCCTGGGGCTTCTACCGAGGGAGCGGCGGCATCCCGACTGCAGAGGCACTGGCGGCCGCACGCACGCACGTCGGACATCAGTTCGTCCAGCTCGATGCGGCAGGCCGGACGGTGCGGTTCGACCATCCGGGCGTGGAACTCGATTCCGGGGGCATCGGCAAGGGGTACGCCGTCGACCGGATGGCGGACATCCTGCGAGAACACGGTTTCGACACGGCCCTGGTGGCGGGGTCGCAGAGCAGCCTCTACGGCCTCGGGGCGCCGCCCACGGGAGAGCGAGGGTGGCGGGCCGACATTCGCGATCCGGAACATCCCGGCGCGTGCGCTGCCCACGTCTTCCTGAACGATGCGGCGCTGTCCACGTCCGGAACGGGAGAACAGTGTCACTGGTCGGACGGGAAGATGTACTCGCACATCGTCGACCCGCGAACCGGGCGGCCGCTGCAGCCCGTCGCGCAGGTGTCGGTGGTCACCTCGACGGCGCTGGACGGCGAAGTGTGGGCCAAGGCCTGTCTGCTCAACGGTCGCCGATGGGCGGCCGATCGCAAGCCGGACGGCTGCAGAGTCCTGTTCCTCGACGCGGCCGCCGGGCCGTCACCGACATGGCTGTGAGGTGAGGTGCTGACCGGGCTGCGGGCGGTTGCGTGGTGTATCATGCGCGCATGAAGAAAGCAGTGCTGCTCGTCGCATTCTGCCTGGTTTCGGCCGTGACCTTCACCGCCGGGAAGTCCCTCGACATCTGGGTTGTCGACACCGAAGGCGGCAAGGCGGTGCTCGTCGTGTCGCCTGCCGGCCAGTCGATGTTGATCGACACGGGGTTCCCCGGCAGCAACGGGAACGACCGTGACACGAACCGCATCCTGGAAGTGTGCCAGCTGGCCGGCGTGAAGAAGCTGGACGTCCTGCTGACCACGCACTACGACCTCGACCACGTGAGCAACACGCCGTCACTGGTGGCGAAGATGCCGGTGGCGCTGTTCGTGGACCACGGCGCCGCGGTCGTGAGCGACGCGCGGACGACCGCGGCGGTCAAGGCCTACGACGACCTGTGGGCCCAGGCCAAGCACATCGTCGTCAAGCCGGGCGACAAGATTCCGTTCGCGGGTGTGGACGTGCAGGTGCTGGCGTCCGCGTTCGAGACGATCAAGACGCCGCTCAAGGGAGCCGGCACACCCAACGCGGCCTGCGCCGGGGTGCAGCCCAAGACGTGGGAGAAGACCGACGAGGACAAGTCCGAGAACGCGGCCTCCGTCGCGACGCTCTTCACCTTCGGCTCGTTCCGCATGCTCGACATGGGCGATCTCACCTGGAACCGCGAGATGCAGCTCATGTGCCCCAACAATCTCATCGGGACGGTGGACCTGTGGCTCGTCAACCACCACGGCGCCGATCTCTCCAACAACCCGGCGCTCGTCAACGCGATTGGCGCTCGCGTCGCCGTGATGAACAACGGCGCGCGCAAGGGAGGCTCGGCCTCCGTGGTCGCGCTGATGAAGGCGGCGCCCGGGCTCCAGGGCTTCTACATGCTGCACAAGTCGCAGAGCGCCGCCGAGGGCAACCCTCCCGACGACGTCATCGCCAATATCGACCCGGCGTCGGACGGCCACTGGATGAAGGTTTCCGCCGAGGACAACGGCACGATGATCGTCACCAACGGCCGGACGGGGGAATCCAAGACCTACAAACGGTAGCCGGCGGCGCGCCGGCTTCGGGCCGGCGGGCCGGAGGGCGCTGCCCGTCGCGGCCGGGCAATCGCCGGCCTCGGTGGGTCGGGGCGCAGACCGGCTGATCGACCTCGGGCCAAATCGGGAACCGCGGTGAACGTGCGCCGCCGGTCGAATCGAGGAGCACCCATGACTCGCCACTATCGAGCTGCCGCGTTGTCGTTTCTCCTGGGCGCGTGCCTGGTGATGGCCCCGGCCGCGTCGAACGCCCAGAACACCAGCCGCGACGTTCCCCCGGTGATCGACGTCCACGTGCACGCCATGGACGAGTCGTTCCCCGGGCTCGGCCCGATGTGTCCGAACACGCCGGCGTTCACGGCCTCGGATCCGAAGACGAAGGAAGCGTCGTTCGGCTGGATCCAGGAAGAGTGCACCCCGAAGCTCTATCCCTCGGCCAAGGGGGAGTACGTCAAGGACCTGGTCGCCGAGATGGAGCGGCTCAACGTCACGGCCGTGGTCATCGGCGACCCGAAGAGCGTGCAGAAGTGGCGCGACGCCGCGCCCAAGCGCATCATCCCGGGCACCAGCTTCAGCGACGGGCCTGCGCCGGGAACGCCCGCCTCGCTCGAGGACCTGCGCAAGGCCTTCACGAAGGACGGGTTCAAGATCATGAGCGAGATCGCGCCGCAGTACCAGGGCCTCTCGCCGAGCGACCCCTCCTTCGACAAGTACTTCGCGCTTGCGGAGGAGCTCGACATCCCGGTCGCCATCCACATGGGAACGGGCGGCTCCGGGCGCGCGAACATCGGCATGCCCACGTTCCGCGGATCCATGGGGAACCCGCTGCTCCTGGAAGACCTCCTCGCACGCCACCCCAAGCTGCGGGTCCAGGTGATGCACGCCGGCTACCCGATGATCGACAACATGCTCACGCTGTTGCAGGCCAGTTCCCACGTGTACGTGGACGTCGCCGGGCTGATCTGGAGCTACCCGCTGAAGGAAGTGAACCGGTACATCGAGCGCCTCGTCGATGCCGGCTTCGAGGACCGGGTCATGTTCGGCACGGACCAGATGGCCTGGCCCAAGTTGATGGCGTATTCCATCGGCATCATCCAGAACGCAGACTACCTGACGCCGCAGCAGAAGCGGGACATCCTGTACAACAACGCGGCACGGTTCCTGCGGCTCGACACCACCGCCGGGAAGTAGGCGCGCGCCCTCCTCGCGCTCGCCGGCCGTCCGCCCGCGTCGAAGGCCCGGTGCCCGGGGACCTGCGGCCCGGGACGTTCGGGCCGATGCCTTGGTTTGCCGAGGCCTGCGTGACCATGTACCTGATCAGCCGCGTGTCTCCGCTCGAGTCCCGCCGGGTGCGGGCGCGCTGAGACCAGGGGACGGGCTGTCGCGGCGCTCGAGCCACGCTTCCGCAGGCTCCATCCAGTCGCCGTTGCGCCGCGCGATGATTGGCCACCGGAACTCGCGGGCCCGTTTGCCCGTATCCAGAGCAAACGGGCTTGCCCGGTTTCAACCACAGAGCGCCCCGGACCACACAGAGGCTGTCACGCTGACGGCCTCGCGGCTCGGCCACCGGCTCCCCCACGCGCCCGGTGGGCGAGCCGGGAGGGGCGGCTGGGCGGCGCCGGCACGAGAAGCCCGGGCGCAGGACGCTTCTCGTGGCGGCTCGGCCCAGCCGCTCCTCGCGCCACGGGCTTCGCCCGCGGCGCCGATGCCCACGGTCACCGGCTCTCACGGTCGACGGGTGCCGGTCTGCCCTTGGTGGTCTCTGTGACCTCCGTGGTTCCTCCCGGCTTTCATCCGGCCGAGGATGGGCAGGATCCTGAGGAAGAACGGGCTGGGAACGTCGTCTCGTTCCGCCGTTGGCCGGAGGAGGTCAGATGGATCGCAAAGAGTTTCTCACCACGTCGGTGAAGGGAACGCTCGGGTGTTGCGCGTTCGCTCTGTTCGCCGACACGGCTCCCGCGCAGACGGCGAAACCGCCCGAGGCGGACCCCGAGAAGGAGTTCACCCGGAACTGGATGGAGGACCTGTTCGACTCGATGTACAAGGAGCTCGACGAGCCCACACGGGTCAAGGTCATGGCCGGTTGCGGCCGGGGCTGCTTCCGCCGCTTCCAGTTCAAACAGGACATCGCCAAGCAGGGGAAAGGCAGCGTCGAAGCGCTCCTCGAAGCCTACAAGAAGAACTTCGAGGTGTGGCGTGAAGGCGGCCTCGTGCACGTGCGCTACGGGGCGGTCAACAGGCAGTGCTACTGCCCGGCCGCCAGGTACCACCCGGCGAGGCCCCGCGACATGCACTGCGAGTGCACCCGCGCGACGCACCAGACGGTCTTCGAGACGGCCTTGGAGCGTCCCGTCAAAGTCGAGATCGTGGATTCCCTCCGTCGCGGTGGGCCGACCTGCCACTTCGTGGCGCACGTCGCGTAGAGATTCACTCCGCGGCCCGGCATGGCCGTTCGCGAACGCCGTTGCGCATCCATCTCGCCCGAGGCTGCACTCCGATTGCCGCGCCGGCGCGTCCAGGGGCCACGGGCCTGGTCTATGATGTCCCCGTGCGTATCCTGACGGTCGGCGCCATCACCGCGTGCGCCGCATCCCTCGCCTTGCTCCACTCGACTGGCGGCGTCGCCGCTGCGGCCTCAGCCGGCATGCCGGCGCCAGCCGTCCAGACCGTCTTCCTCGACGTCGGCGTCACCGACGACAACGGCCGTACCGTCACCACGCTGCGGCCGCCGGACGTTCGAGTGACCGTGGACGGCGAGCCGCGCCGGGTCGTGTCGATCCGGTTCGTTCACCGCGGGCCGGGCGCCGAGACCGCCGCCGGGTTGGCCGACCCGGCCCGGGACGCCGCGGCCGCCGCCGAACGCACGCGCTCGGTGCTCATGCTCGTGGACGAGAACGCCGTCTACCGCGGCCAGCAGAAGCCCGTGGTGGCGGTGGTCAACCGCATGCTCGACGAGTTGGGAGCCACCGACCGTGCGGCCGCGGCGGCGCTGCCTCGACCGCCGGCCGAGCTGGTGCTGACCGCCAACCCCGCCCAGCGGCAGTCGGCTCTCGCCCACGTCGCGGGTCGGGCCGTCGCCGACGCGCCGTCTGCCCAAGCCCTGCTGCAACCGGTGACCGATGCGACGAATCCCTCGGCGGGCGCGAGCGGCGACCTCGACGAACAGGCGCGCGTCGAACGCGAGCAGGAGGCGGCGCGCGGCGCGGGGGAACGGCAGGAGGCCGCAAGCGGCGGGAGCGACGACCTCAGCCCGGCCGACTCGGCGCGAGTGCTGCGCGGGATCATCGACGGCCTTGCGAGCCTCCCCGGCCTCAAGACCGTGGTGGTCTTTCGGCAGGCCGAGTGGACGAACGACGCGGCGGACCCGACCTTCCCGCAGGACACGACGTCTGCCGTCCTGGCGTCCGCCGCACGCGCGCGCGTCGTCGTCCACCTGGTCGCGGTGGGCCGGCAGGACCGGAAGCGAAACGCTCGAGACGACGCGATGAGCGCGATCGCGACGGGGTCGGGCGGCACGATCACGGTCGCGAAGAACGCGTCCGACTCGAAGGCGTTCGACGGGATCCGCGCGGCGCTCGGGGGCGGCTACCTGGTCGAAGTGGAGGGCCGGGAAGGTGACAGCCCGTCGCGACTTCGCACCGTGAAGATCGAGAGCGCGCGGTCGAAGACGACGGTCCACGCGTCCGGGCTGTGGGTCGCGCGACACGATCCGGTGCCTGCGCTGCTGGTTGCCGCGCCGGCGAGTACGCCCCCCGTCGCTCCGCCGGCGAACACCCCGCCCACGGCCGCGAGTCCATTGCCAGCCGCCCGGCCGGATCGGCGGCCGACCGCGGACGACCCGCAACTGGCCATCATCCTGGCGCGGCTGGCCGAGTACCTCGCCGTCTACGTCCGCGACTTCGGCAACGTGGTCGCCGAAGAGGACTACAATCAGCGCCTGGTTCGCGGCGGCGGTGGCTCGAACACGACGAGGCACCTGAAGTCGGACCTGCTGCTCGTGCTGACGAGCGCGGAGGCCGGCTGGACGCAGTACCGCGACGTGTTCGAGGTGGACGGTCGGCTGGTGCGCGACCGCGAAGCGCGGGTGCAGAAGCTCTTTCTCGAGAACCCGGCCGACGCGTCGCGCCTGGCGCGGGACATCAGCAACGAGGGCGCGCGGTACAACGTCGGCACGCTCTTCCGCAACATCAACACGCCGACGCTTCCGCTGGAGTACCTCTCGCCCAATCGCGTCGGCGGGTTGTCGTTCTGGCGTGACGGCGAGGACACGGTCGACGGAATCCGGGCGGTCAAGCTGGCATTCGAGGAGACGGCCCGGCCGACGTTGGTGCAGCCCGACAACATGCGGGCCGACGCGCCTGCGAGCGGCACGTACTGGGTCGATCCGTTGAACGGGCGGATCCTCAAGACGCGCATCTCGGTCACGGCCGGCCGCGCCGAGATGACGACGACGGTCGCCTACAAGCCGGCGCCGGGCCTCGGCCTGTGGGCGCCGTCCGAGATGAATGAGCGGTACTCGACGCCGACGGAGGAGATCGAGGGCCGCGCCGTCTACCGGAGCTTCCGCTCGTTCAACGTCACGACGGAGATGAAGATCAAGTAGCGGAACGAAACGCCGGTGCCCGGTGCAGCCTGACCAGCGCGCGACTCGCGCCGGCCGCGAGGCGCGTCAGCCCTTCTTCGGGGCCACCCACGTGCCCAGCACGACATCCCAGAGCGGCGTGGTGACGCCGAAGTTCAGGCTGGGCCGCGCGTGGTGGACGTAGTGCATCGCGCGCAGCCACGTGATGGGCCGACGCTGCACCGCGGGCGTGTGCACCAGGTGATGCACCCCGTCGTACGTGAAGTACCCGAGCGCGCAGACGCCCGTGAAGAGCGCCCCCAGGTTCCACCCCAGCACGGAAGCCGCCAGTCCCAGCAGGACCATCGCCGGGCCGACAGGCGCGAAGAACGGCATGGCAATCCTGGTCTCGGGCGCCGCGTGGTGCCTGGCGTGTCCCTCGCGAATGACACGAGGCGACAGCGGCCCGTGGAACGCCACCCGGTGCGCCACGTACTCTATGAGCGTGTAGGCGAGCAGCGCCGCCGCGACCACCGGCGCCACGGCCCCGGGGCGATCGAGGGTCATGACTGCCCAGGTCAGCAGGCCCAGCGCGAGGGCGGCATCGGCGACGAAGCTCATGGCGTAGTTCCACGGCGCGCTCGAGATCCGCAGCAGCCACGGTTCGGGCTTGACGCGGCTGTCGGGGGTGATGGTCGGTCCGGGCATCGATGTCACCTCGCCGTCGACGCCGCCAGGCGCTCGCCTGGCGTGGCAGAACCCTGCCTTCGTGATCGGGATCGGCCTGCAAGCACTCCACCGCGGCGGTCGCGCCGTCCCGGGCCGCCGCCTCGCGACACTCCGCGGTCCGTCCAGGACGACCGCCCGCGCCGAGAGGACCGTTTCCGCTGTTGGTGATGATACCCTCGAAGGCGAGTCCCGCGCGGAATCCATGCGTCGGCGGTCGAGCAGTCCGTTGTCGAGCCGGAGACGCGGGATCACGAATCGAAGGGATGTGTGACGGTGTGCCGGGCTGCAAACGGGAAGGCCGGCCGCCTGAGGGCGGCCGGCCCCTTGCGCCAAGCACCTGGAACGGCAAGGCCGCACGCGAGGGAACCGACCCCAGAACGCCTACTAGCGAAGCCTCGCCTCGAACCGTCCAGCTCGCTTCGCTAGCCTACTGTGCTTCTGGACGACGCCTCCGGCGTCGTCATCGACATCTTCCAGGGCGGTCTCTCCGAAACCTGCCTCATCCGTCACGATCCCGGCCCTGGAAGATGTCTAGCGAGGCGGGCCTCGGACCGCCAAGCATGTCCGGCGACGACGCCCGCCTCGCTAGACCAGAAACGCTGTTGGCTGGCCCCGCGCGAGCGCGGGGCTCTAGATGCCTTGAGGGGCCCGGATGGCGTCGCGAGAACTTGACTCATTCGCAAGGATTCCAGCCCCTCAAGGCATCTAGTTGGGTGTGCCGGTCGCGCGAACTTCGCTGCGAACCTGCTTCTCGGCCAGCGTGGCCGATCTCGTTTCGTATCCCCGTGCCGCTTCGGTGTCTCGCCAGCCCACCTTCTGGATCATCCTCTGCATCGAATCGTCGCTCCTGACCCACTGCGCGCCTGCCACCTCGGCGACGTGCCGCAGCTCGTGACCGAGCAGTTCGATTCGGCGGCAGGGAACATCGCAGTTCGCGATCTGAATCAGGACGTACCGCTCGACCGTCGAAGCTCCGAGGAACTGCAGCCCCGATAGCGGGAGCCCCTCCACGCTCCGGACGGTCTGCACGTACGCCACCACGTCCGCCCCTTCCAATTGCTTGAAGAGGCTGCGCACCGTGGGCGATTTCTCCTGAGCTTCCGCGACGAGGGACGCCGCCCCCTCGTCGAGCGGCCGGACGCGCGGATCGCGGGCCGGCCCGGCTGCGTCGGCGCCCGGGGCGCCGATCAACGTGACGGCTGCGAGTAGGAGTGCTGTTCGGATTCGCATGGCTGTTCTCCCTCTTTCAATCAGCGTGGCCGTGATTGGCGCGCTCTGAACGAGTTGACGCGGCCAGCCTCGGGGAAGTTGTTCGCGAATCGCTCGAATGACCTTACAGAGTGCGCGAAAAAGCCTCGCGGCCGGCAGGCGACGCCGGAGATCACCGCGATCGCACGTGTGTTCGGGATGCCCGACTCGAGGTGGAAGGTGGCGCCGAGCGTGGTGTCGAATCGCCGGCCCTCGGAACGGTCACCGGGCAGCGAGTGCGGCCCGTTCGCGCCGCGCCGCCATCGGGATTGCGGCGTCCTGGTCGCCGTCTTTCGTGGCTTCGATCGCGGCGTCGTAGGCAGCCAGGCTCCCGGCCGGGTCGGCGGCGTCCCGAAGCGCCCGCGCGAGGCCCAGGCGGGCGAACGCCGTCCACGGAGACGTCGGCGCCACCTGCTGGAGACCCAGCAGTTCGGCGAACGCGGCGGCCGCTTCCGGCGCCCGGCCGCCCGCCTGTTCGACCCACGCGCGCACGCCGAGTGGCACCAGCCGGAAGTACCGTCCGCGCTCGAACCGGAGGATCCGAATCACGAACGGCCGCGCCTCCGCGTGGCGCCCGGCCGCGGCGGCGGCGAGCGCCCGCGCCACGGGCTCCCAGACGTAGCCGCTCATCGTGTCCGGCTCCGAGCGTGGCGGCAGGTCGTCGAGCAGCCTGGCCGCGCGCACCGCGTCGCCGGCCAACGCCAGCGATGACGATGCCGACAGCGTCGTGGATTCGCATGGATCGACGGCCAGCGCCGCGCCGGCCGCCTCTCGAGCGAGCCGGGGGTTGCCGAGCAGCGCCTCGGCTTCCGCCTGGGCGAGCAGGACCGAGGCGCGCGCGGCGGGGGTGCCAACCCGGGCGGCGGCCCGCGCCGCCTCCGGCCAGAGTTGGCGGGCCTCGCGCATCCGGCCGGCCGACGCGGCTGCGAGCGCCCGAAGCCCGGTGATCACCATCGTCGCGGCCGCGTCGCGCGACGCCCAGCGAATATGCTCCTGCATGGCCGCGGCGTCGCCGTCGAGGACTGCCATCTCGAACGCCAGCCGATGCCACTCGAGGTTGTCCACGCCGCGCGCCGTTGCGTCGCGCAGGGCCTGCCTGGCTTCGGGCAGCCGGTTGGTCCCGAGATGGGCCCCGACCAGCGACAGGTTGGACACCGCGCCGTTCGGCGCCAGCCGGACTCCCTCGCGCGCGTCGGCCAGGGCCGCCTCGTACTGTCCGAAGAGGTTGGCGCGTATCGACGCGGAGTTGATCGACGGGATGGAGGACCCTGGGTACATCCGGTTCCACAGCGTGTAGGCCTCCAGGGCCTTGTCGGGGTCCCCGAGGACCGAGCGGTAATAGTGCGCCAGGATGTAGAAGCGCTCCGGCTCGCTCACCCGGTCCCGGAGTTCGAAGGCCTTCTGGAAGGACATCCTGGCCTCGGCGAACTGGCCCGACCGTTCGTCGCCCTCGGCCCGTGCCAGGTTGTGGGCCGCCGCGCCGCGCCTGGCCCACGCCAGCGCGAAGAGGGGGTCGAGGTCCGTCGCCCGGCGGAAGTACATCAGCGAGTCCTCCGTGCGGGAGTGATCGCGCGCGACGTCGCCGAGGCTCAGCGCCTTCAGCGCCTCGAGCGACGATGTGGTCGCGCGCGCGATCGGCACGTCGTACTTGCTCAGCGACTCGCGCGACTCGCCCAGGGTCTTTCTCAGTCGACCGGCCGCCAGTCCCAGCGCACCCAGCACCTCGTCCTTGCTCTTCGCCTCGGCCAACTCGCGGCCCACCGAGTCGCCGGTCGCACAGGCAACGGCCTGGAGACCGACGGCATAGTGAGACCCCAGCTTCGAGATGGAGCCGGCCAGCAACAGGGCGGCGTCCTCGCGGCGGCACAGTTCCAGCGCGACCCCTCCGACAATCGGTTGCTCCGGCGGCCGGCCCATGAGGCCGAGCGACGCGCGCACGCGGGTGTCTGGCAGGATGCGCAGGAACGGCGCCTGGCCGAGGTGCACCGCCAGCGCCAGGCGCAGCGTCTGGTCGAACGCCGGGTCGCCGGTCGAATTCTCGACGTCCGCCAGCACCACGGTGTGACGTTCCGATGGCGCGGCGACGGGATTCACGTGGTCGTCCAGGGTGAGCGCCACCAGCGCAAGCCCTCCCGCGACGATCAACGCCGCCGCGCGCGGTGGCGGCCGCCGCCCACGCAGGGGGGACCCGGCCGCCGGCGGGTGTCCATCGGCGCGGTCAGGGGCGACGACCGTCCTGTCGGGGGCGCCGTCGTTCGCCGGCGGGTCCTGTCCTTCGCCATCTGCCGTCGGCACCGGAAGCCCGGCGGGCGACGGTGTCAGAAGTGGACCAACCGGCTCGTCCGGCACCCTCGGGGCGGCTTGCGGCTGCTCGACTGGGAGGGGCTGTTCGACGCGCGCAACGGGCGCCGTCAGCCGGTAACCCCGCTTCGTGATCGTCTGGACCATCTTCGGGTCGCGGGCATCGTCGCCCAGCGCCTGGCGAAGCTCGGCGATGCAGCGCGTCATGCCCGACTCGGCAACGAACTGGCCCGCCCAGACACTCGAGAGGATTTCGTGCTTCGACACGGTGCGGCCGGCGTGTGCGGCGAGCAGGACGAGCAGGTTGGTGAGCTGCGGTCTCAGGTGGACCGTCGTACCGTTGCGCGACAGGCGGTCGATGCTGGGCTGCAGGAGCCAGTCGCCGATGCGGAGGTCGTCCGGAAACAGGTCGCGCTCGCCACGTTCGGCCGCCATGGAGCCTCCCTCCCCCGGGAGCCCGCGGCCGGTGAACTCGATGGTCGCAGGAGCCTGCGCGGGCTGTCCCGGGTCCGTCATTCGATTGGACGGATGGCGTGGCGCGCGGCTTCCTACAGCCGTCCTCGGAAGTTCCTACAACTCGTCGCCAGGAGGGTGGCGCGGGAGTATAGTACGGCCGTGGTTCGTCCGCCATGGCAGAACAACGGCTCGACGCAGGTCGCCTGGCTCGCTTCACGGTCGGCGAGTGGCTCGTAGACCCGAGGGCTTGTCAGGCGTCTCGTGGCGAGGCCGTCGAGAAACTGCGCCCTCAGCTGACCGACCTCCTGATCTGCCTTGCGAAGCGGCCGGGGAGGACCGTCCTCAAGTCCGAGATCCTCGCCGAGGTGTGGCCCGGCCAGTTCATCGCCGACTCGGGCCTCTCGCGGTGCGTCGCCGAACTTCGCCAGATCCTCGGGGACGACGCGCAGCACCCGCGCTACATCGACACGCTTCCCAAGCGGGGCTACCGGCTCATTGCGCCCGTCGAGTGGCTGGAAGACGAGCCTGGCGGGGCCGAGGCGTCGCCCGCGTCACCACCGGCTTTGGTCGAGCCGGCGACGTCCGATCTCCTGCCCACGCCGGCTTCCCCCCCGGCAGCCGCTCGCGGACGCCCGGCGCGGCTGTGGTTCATCGCGGGGCTGGCGGTGGTCGTCGCCGGCCTTGCCGGCGCGGTCTTCCTGGCGAGGCAGTCGCCCGCGCTGGTGCTCACCGACCGCGATACGGTGCTGCTGGCCGACGTGAAGAACGCGACCCCTGACAGGGTTTTCGACGACACGCTGAGGCTGGCGCTGGCGGTGAACCTGGAGCAGGCGCCGTTCCTGCGCATTTTGCCGCAGGACGCCGTCCGGTCGGCCCTCCGCCGCGCGGGCCGTTCGCCGGACGAACGGGTCGTCGGCCCGCTGGCGCTCGAGATCTGCCGGCGCGAAGGGGCGGCGGTGCTGCTGGCCGGGTCGATCGCGCCCCTCGGTGCGCGCTATGCGGTCGGCATCGAAGCCATCGCCTGCGAGACGGGCGAATCGCTCGGCCGCGCGCTCGAGCAGGCGGCCAGCCGGGAGCGCGTGCTGCCGGCGCTCGAGCTGGCGGCCACGCGCATCCGGCAGAGGCTCGGCGAATCGCGAGAGTCGCTCCGCCAGCACGGCGTGCCGCTGGTCCAGGCAACGACGCCGTCGCTCGAGGCGCTCAGGGCGCTCACCCTCGGTGACGTCCACCGCAACGCCGGGCGCCACGAGGAGGCGCTGCCCTATTACAGGCAGGCGACGGAACTCGACCCGCAGTTTGCGATGGCATGGGCGGCCCGCGGCGTCACGGCGAGGAACATCGGCCTGCGCGAGGAAGCGATTCCGGCGGTGCGGCGCGCCTTCGAGTCCGCCGGCCGCGTCAGCCAGCCGGAACGGTTCTTCATCGAAGGGCTGTATTACCGCCTCGTGGAAGGCGATGCGCAGAAAGCACTCGATTCCTACCGGGCCTGGCGGGCGATGTACCCCGGATTCCCCCATCCCAGCCAACGCGATCGCCTCCACCCTGTCGGACGAGATGGGCGAGTACGAGGCGGCGGCCAAGGAGGCCAGGGAGGCGATCCGCCTCGGTCCCAACTACGAGCTGCCGTACAACAACCTCGTGCAGGCCCTGGTCGTGACGGGCCAGTTCGCCGAAGCCCGGAATGTCGTGGCGGAAGCGGCACGTCGCGGGATCGACGATTGGAGCAGCCACCTCCTGCTCTGGGTGGCGGCAGAGATCGAGGGCGACCAGGCGGCGATGGAACGCGAGTACCGATGGGCGGCGCGCCCCCCGTCAACGCCGATGGTCTGGCACGCGTTGCGGGCGCAGACGCTTGCCGGCAGGGGACGGCTGGCGGAGGCGCGTCGTGTCTGGAGCGACGCGCTGGAGGAGGCGGGCAAGACCGGGACCGGGGCTGACGCGGCAGCGATCCGCGTCGATTTGGCGGAAGCCGAGGCGCTGATAGGCGACCGCGCGGCGGCGCGAGCGGCGGTGGACGCGGCGTTGGCGGCCAACGCCGGGCCCGTGAGCCTGGTGCGCGCGGCGCTCGCCACCGCGCTCCTCGGCGACGTCCCCCGCGCGCGCACCCTGCTCGCAGATGCCACCCGTGCGGCCGCGGCCGATCCCGCCCCGCTGAAGGTCTTCGCCCCCGCGGTCGAGGCGTTGATCGTGGCCCGCGAGGGGCGCGCGGACGAGGCGCTCCGCATCCTGCAGCCGCTCGCGCGCTACGAGAAGGGCAGTTCGTTCGGCCTGGCGCCGCTCGGCATCAGGGGCCTGGCGTCCGCTGCCGCGCGCCGGCCGACGGACGCGGCCGGCGCCTTCGGTGAACTCGTGCGGCTTCGGGCGGCCGCGTTCGGGGCATGGGTGCCCGTGGCCCGGCTGGGGCAGGCGCGGGCCCTCCGGGACGCGGGCGACGCGCCGCGCAGCCTCGCCGCCTACGACGCGTTCCTGGAGTCGTGGAAGGACGCCGACCAGCTGCCGCTGCTGCACGCGGCGCGGCAGGAACGGCAGGCCGTTGCCGCCGCACGGGGACGGAGCGCGAGCCCACCTCAACGCGCGGCGAACACCCGGAACGTGCCGCTCTTGAGGGGCATGTCGAAGACGGTGTTGTTGCCCTGCGCCTGTCCCGCGACCTCCTCGCCGGTCTCGAGGTCCTGCAGCCTGGTAATCCGCCGCGCCGTCACGATGCGGGCCTGCACCGGATCGGCGGCGAACGACTCGACAATGAAGGTGTCGTTGTCGTAGGGAAACAGCGCCACCATCGACGGCGCATCGAGCCGGACGTACAGGTCTCGCGTCAGGACGTCCCGGATCGACCGAAGCACGGGCTGCGGGTACCGGTAGAGGTCGCCCTGCGCCTGCGGAATCGTCAGCACGTACAGCATGCCCTTGGAGTACTTCGCCGAGTGCAGGACCGGCGTGCCCGAGGTCCGGTTGGGCGACGTGAACGCGGTCACGACCTCCCACGAGTCGTTCGTGTAGTAGCGGATCTCCGGAAGCAGCAGGTCGGCGTCGAGTTTGGTCCCCAGCGCGCCGCGGCCTCCGAACTCCCGGATGCCGACGGTCCGCCCCGTGTACTCCAGCTCCACGATGTCCTCGATGCCCTTCCCCTGCAGCGCCTTCAGGAGGCCGGAGGTGATCACCACGTTGCGCCCCGCGGTGAGCTGCCGCTTGATCTTGTCCACGATGGCGGGGTCGAAGCGGGCCTGTTCGGTCAGGAGCACGGTGGACTCGCCGGCCGGGAACTCGGGCACGATGTCCATCGGAATCCCGATCATCCCCAGGTAGCTGGGCAAGTGGTCCTCGCCGGAGGAGTGGTACGGCTTGTAGGTCTTCAGACCGACGGGGCGGCCCAGTTTGCCCAGGAAGCTGTCGACGCGCTCGAAGACCGGCCCGGCGAGGCCGGCGGCGCGCGAATCCGGGTCGGGCGTGCCGTCGGGGTTCTTGCCGGGCGAGTAGATGGCGCCGATGTTGAAAATCGTGATCTCGGGCGCCTTGGCGAACAGCGTCAGCCACAACTGCTCCTCGAACCGGTTGGGCAGGTTCATCCCGCCCTGGTCCACCCAGCCGCCCCCGTTGCCGCCGGGCTTCAGGTTCTCGAAGTAGCGGAAGATGGAGAAGCCGTGGTACTGCTGCAGGTGCTGGTTCCCGCTGGGGTCGCGCGTCTCCGTGCCGGTGTAGATGCCGTCGAACATGCGGGGCTCGGTTTCCAGGTTGAAACCCAGGGCCTGGAAGTGGTCGTACCAGTTGGGGTACTTGATGACGACTTTCACCTTCGGGTTGACGGCCTTGGCTGGCCCGAGCACGAGCGTGCGCGCGGCTTCGTCCATCTGCGCCAGGCGGAACTGGGTCCACGAGCGCTTGCCCTTGGCGGCGATGTCGGAGTCGGCCTTGCAGTCGGTGAAGAAGAAGTCGTCCAGGATGAACTCGTCGAAGTTGCGCGCCGTGAACTCCACGACCTTCTTCATCAGCGCCCGATGTTCCGGATTGGAGTAGCAGAAGGTCTCGAACTGATTGCGCTCGCTGATGGTGGCGGTGATGCCGCCGGCCACCTCGAGCCCCTTCGAGGCGAAGAACTTCTTCGCCTGGTCGAGCGTGGCCTGGTCCACGATCACGGTGTCGCGGTGGGTCTCCAGGTAGATCTTGTCCACCTTCATGTGCCGCGACACGGCGGCCCATCGGGATTCCAGCCAGGCCGGATCCTTCATCTGCTGCGTCTCGTAGACGCGCGCGTACAGCGCCACGCGGAAGTTGCGGTAGTTCGGTTCCGCGGCGAACACGGCCGAGAACGCGATCAGGGCAATCAGGCTGAGGCAGGAGAGCGTGTACTTCATAAGTTGTCCGTTGCGATTGGTGCAGTCACCCCGCGCCGACTCCTCGGCTGCCGGATTCTAACCCGTTCCGCTCCGCGTTCGCCATCCATGCGGCCGTCGGCTTGCCGAGTCCCAGCGCTGCGGGATGCCCGCGGCGCCGCTCGGCACACCCCCCTCGCGGTCGGGGGACGGATCGAAGTCGTGTATACTTTTTGCGTCGCCCCCCCACCTCTTCTGATCAGCAGCCTGGATACACACCTATGAGTTCTGTGACCACCGAGTACAACGTGCTGGAAAAGGACGGGCTGGAGGCGCTCGCCGCCGCTCAGCCAGAGCGTTTTCAGTATCGGCCAGAGGGCGGAGCGTACCTCAACCTCAAAGGGTTGCCCCTGCCTGCGTTGCCCGACATCGACGAGCAGAAGATCGCGGAACTCTGCCGGGTCGTCCGCGGCCTGACGTTTGCCGCCGTCGACGGCGCCAAGTCCGGCCATCCCGGCGGCTCCTCCTCCAAGACCGAGATGCTGGTCACGCTCCTGGCGAGCGGCGTCCTGGGCTTCGACGCGCTCGTGCCGAAGCATGCCGGGCGAGACCGGGTGGTGTGGAGCGCGGGCCACTGCTCGCCTCTGGCTCACTCGGTGGTGGCGTTGGTGTACGAGGCGCTTCGGAAGAAGGGCATCGCGCTTCCGGCGGACGCTCTGGGCGCGACGGTCTATCCCGAGGAGTTGGCGGCCTTCCGCACGTTCGCCGGCCCCAGCGGGCACGTGGAATCCCACTACGCGCTGGCCGACTCGTCCACGGGCTCGAGCGGGCACGGCATCTCGGCGGGGTTGGGCTTCGCGGTTCTGCATCGCTCCTGCGGGCTGGCCACGCGCGCCTTTGTGATTGCCGGCGACGCCGAGACCGAAGAGGGGATGACGTACGAGTCGCGCAACATCGCCTCCACGCTCGGCATCCAGAACCTGGTCGTCGCGCTCGACTTCAACCAGCAGGGCATCGACGGTCCGATCTTCGACGCCATGCCGTCGCCCTTCCTCAACCACTGGTTCTCACCGGGCTGGAACATCATCGAGGTGGACGGGCACGACGTCCTGGAGCTCGCCTACGCGTATCGCCTGGCGGACGGGGGCTTCGGAAAGCAGAAACCCACGGTCATCATCTGTCATGCCCTCAAAGGCAAACACTACGGCAAGCTGGAGGGCACGGCCGATTCCCACGGTACGCCGCTCCCTCACCCGGAGTACGTCGAAGCGATGAAGAAGATCGGTTTCGACATCCCCGGGAAGGAGGGGGACGTGGCGGCCGACATTCGAGTGGTGGTGTCGGCCCTGGCCGGGCCGGTGAACGACTACTTCGTGGAACGGCTGCAGGCCGCCGCCGCGAGGCTCGCACCGGAACCGGAACTGAGGCGGCGCATCGAGACCGCTCTGCCGGGCAGGCCCATGGCGGATTACCGGACCTTCGAACGGCCGGCCACGCTGCCGCCGGAGCTCGTGTTCAAGGAAGGCTCCGCGGTTCCCACGAGAAAAGCCAGCGAAGCCTGGTTCGAGTGGGCCATGAAGAACACGGCGTTCTTCTACATCGGCTCCGGCGACCTGATGAAGTCCATCCTCACCGGGAAGGCGGAGAACGTCTACGGGGTGATCGGCAAGGACCAGGCGCTGGGCCGCGGGCTGCGGTTCGGGATCGCGGAACAGAACATGGCGATGATGTCGGCGGCCATTGCGCAGGACACGCTGCCGGGCGGCTTCCGCCCGATGAGCGCGTTTGCCACCTACGGCGTGTTCACGCCCATGATGGCCAACTCGGTCCGCATGACGCTCATCAACAACGACGTGAACCCCCAGGCCAAGGCCTTCTTCATCATGCTGGCGGCGCACGACGGCCCGGAGACCGGCGAGGACGGCCCCACGCACCACGGGCTCTTCTGGATGTCCCTCTTCACGGCGTACCCCGGCATCAAGGTCTACAAGCCGATGGACGCCAACGAGACCGTCGAGATGCTCTTCCACGCGGCGAAGAAGGGCGAACCGGTGGCGTTCTCCGTGGCGCGGCCGCCCACGCCGGTGCTCGAGCGCGGCAACGGCATTCCGCCGGCAATCGAGGCGATCAAGGGCGCGTACGTCTTCCGGCAGTACCGCGGCAACGGGAAGCGCAAGCTCGTGCTGGCGGTGTGCGGCGGGCAGGTCATGGCGAACCTGCTCAAGGTGCTCCCCGACATCGAGGAGACGGCCGACGTGAAGATCGTGGCCGTCACGTCGCCGCAGCTGTACGAGGAGCTGCGGGCGCGCGATCCGAAGCAGGCGAACGAGATACTCTCCGACGACGAGCGGCAGTACGTCGTGACGCTTCACAACGGGTGGCCCGGCTTCCTGTACCCGTTCCTGCTGCCCGCCGATTACACGGCGCGCGTCATCGGGATGAACAAGTTCTCGAGGTCCGGGCGGCCCCACGAGATCTACCAGGACTTCGGCTTCGATCCGGCGGGGCTTCGGGAGAAGGTCAGGGCTGCCCAAGAGGCGCAGGTAGCCACTGTCTCAGTTGCTGTGAGGTAGTCGAGAACCGCGACCGACTCTCGGGCGTTCCCCCGCGTGCCCGCCTGGGGCGGTTTCGGGGACGAGCTCACAGCCTCTCACGTGGCGGCTCGGACGGGCTGCCGAGCCGCGCGCGTGAACTAAGGGGTCGTCACTTCTGGCGCAGGTAGGAGTCGTCGCCGGTGATCCAGTCCTGGCGGACCGGCGAGAAGATCTCGACGATGATGGTGTCTTCGAGCGCTTCGTTTCCGTGCGGGACATCCGGCGGCACGCACACCATGTCGCCGGCCTTGAGGATCGTCTCTTCCTTGTCCGTGAAGAAACGCACCGATCCGGATTCGACCGTCGTGATCTGATCGTTGGCGTGGTGGTGCATGGCCACCTTGTTGCCCTTGTCGAAACGGAAACGCGCCAGCGTGATCATCTTGCCGTGCAGCGCTTTCCGCCCGGCCAGCGGGTTGAGCGGGTCTTCCTTGATCTGATGCCAAGTCTGTATGTCCATGGCGGTAATCGTATCATACCGAATGGAGCCGAGACACTCGTCCTCTCGCGGCGGGTTCATCGGCCTCGGCACCACGCGTAGCGCACGTCCAAGAACCGCCTGAAGGGCGGCCACCAGCCGTCACCGTTGCCTCGGTGCCGGGCCACGAGGTCTTGGCGATCGACTTGGCGTGACAGGCACCCTCTGGATTGGCATCCGCGATTCGGGATCGTCTGGGGCCGTGAGTCTGTTGGCGGACGAGTCGCTTCGGAGCAGGCCGCGTCCCGAGGGCCGGAAACCGACAAGCGGGTGCGTCGGTTTCCCGGGCGCAGCGCGTGGCGGTCGAGCAGGCGCCGATAGCGCCAGCCCGCTCCACGAGGCCGGAAACCGATGCACCGCGCGGAGCTTTCCCGGCCTGCGAAGGCGACTCGGAAGCCGACAGACCCACGGCGCGCGGACGACTCAGAATCGCGGTCTCTTATTGAGGGTCGAGGAGTAGCACCTCGCCGCGTTGGCGGTATCACCGCAAGGCCGGCCCACGAAAGGACTCCAATGAGAAGCATCTTCCTGTCGATCGCGTTCGCCGGTCTCGTGATCCTCCCGGCGTCGGTGGCGCCCGCGCAGTCGGCCAACACGCTCACGGCAGCCGAGAAGAAGGCCGGGTGGGTGCTCCTGTTCGACGGCACGACCTTCGACGGGTGGCGCCAGTGCAACGGAACGGCGATGCCCGCCAACTGGGTGATCGACGACCAGGCGATGAAGGTCTTCACCGCGCCCGGGAAGAAGACCGGGGAGGCCTCGGGCGGCGACATCCTCTACGCGGCCAGGAAGTACCGGAACTTCGAGCTGTCGGTCGACTGGAAGACCGAGAAGGCCGGCAACTCCGGCATCTTCTACAACGTGCGCGAGGTGCCCGGCAAACCGATCTACTACGCGGCCCCGGAGGTGCAGGTGCTCGACAACGTGGACGCGACCGACAACAAGGTGGCGAGCCACCTGGCCGGCTCGCTCTACGACATGCTGGCGGCGGATCCGAAGACGGTGAAGCCGGTCGGCGAATGGAACACGATCGTCATCCGCGTGAAGGACGGCCAGGTGACGCACACGCAGAACGGCGTGAAGGTCGTCGAATACACGCTGTGGACGAAGGAGTGGAACGCGCTCGTCGAGGGCAGCAAGTTCAAGACCTTCCCGGGGTTCATCGAGGGCATCGCGCACGAGGGCTACATCGGCCTCCAGGATCACGGCTACGCGACCTGGTTCCGGAACGTCAAGATCAGGGAACTGTGATCTCCCCTGGCAACTCCCGGTAGCAACGCCAGAAGCGGGGAGCGGCGTGGTGCGTCACAGTGGCTTGGTGCGGCCGGCCCGGTGGTCTCGCTGGGCTTCGTGGATCAGCGTATCCAGGCGGCCGGCGCCGGCGTCGGACTCGAGCTGACGGTCCCATTCGGCCGCATCGGTACTCGGCGAACCACTTTCGGAAACGCGCCAGGTCTCTCTTTGGTAGACGCTTCACGGCCCCAGTGATCTCGGCCACGCTGGTCATGGAAACAGGCTACTTCGGTCTGCCGCTTGGCTGCAACTGACAGGGAAGGCACCTTCAGGTAACCAGCGCCGGGCACTCACGCACGCCCGCAAGCGCGACGTGCAGGCGTCGCCTGCGCGGGTTTCAGTGTTCATTCGTCGGACGAAACGGCGATAATCGGCTGGCTGCCCGGGCGGGCGGCTCTTCCGACCGTCGCCCCTGGCGTCTGACAGCGTGAGACGAGACTGAAGAACCCCGCGACGTGGAGGCGTGTCGAGCCCATGAAGAGAGGACTGCTGCCTGCCATCCTGTGTGCCGCAGTGCTGGCCGGCTGCTCCGGCGGCGGCCAGCCCGCGTCTTCCGCCTCGACGGCAACCGCCAAGGCCATTCGCGTCGGCATGACCGTCCAGGACCTGAGCAACCAGATCTGGTCAGGGTCGTGTCGGTCGCTGAAGAAACTCGTGGAAGCCGACGGCGGCACCATGACCTACGTCGACTGCAAGAGCAACGCCTCGGCCCAGATCCAGCAGATCGAGAACTTCATCTCCAGCGGCGTCACGGTCATCATCGTGCACCCGGCCGACAAGAATGCCGTCGAGACCGTTCTCGGCCAGGCCAGAGCCGCGGGCATCAAGGTCTTCTGCTGGGACGATGACATCGTCAATTCCGATATCAACTGGTTGATCGACAACTACGCCCTGGGCAAGACGATCGGCGAGCACGCGGCCAAGTGGATCAACGAGAAGCTTGGCGGCACCGCTCGGGTCGCCGTGCTCGACTATCCGCAGATCCAGGTGCTGCTCGAGCGAGGGAAGGGCATCGTCGATGGCATCGAGGCCGGCGCGCCCAGAGCCAGGATTGTTGCCCAGTCTGCCGCCATCAACCCGACCGAAGGCCAGTCCAAGACCGAGACCATCCTCCAGGCCAACCCCGACGTCAAAGTCATCGCCTGCATCGGCGGCGGTGGCGCCATCGGGGCGAACGAAGCCGTCAAGGCCTCCGGCAAACTGACGGACACCTTCGGCATCTTCGCCGCCGACGCCACCCCGGAAGAACTGGCGGCCATCTCCAACAACGAGGCGTGCAGGATGTCCGTCCTCATCACTGGCGGCCCGGACAAGATCGCTGCCGAGATCTATGGCTGGGTCAGGAAGCTCGTCGCCGGTGAAAGAGTCGAGAAGAGGATCTATCGCACGATCATCCCGGTGACCAGGGACAACCTCGATCTGTACTACACATCCAGCAAGTAGCGAGCTCAATCGAGAAGCTGCAGCCAGCTTGGGATTGAGAGGTTGGCATCATGTCCGGGCCAGGCGCGATCCTGCAGCTCAGGAACATCACGAAGAGCTATCCGGGCGTTGTCGCCTTGAACGACGTGACCCTGGACATTGCGAGGAACGAAGTCCACGCCCTGGTTGGTGAGAACGGGGCCGGCAAGTCCACGCTGATCAAGACCTGCACCGGTGCGGTCGTTCCAGACAGCGGGAAGATCTCTGTTGGCGGCACGGAGTTCAGCTTCATGACCCCCAGGCGGTCTGCCGCGAATGGCATCGCCGCCATCTACCAGGAACTCAACCTGGTGGGCGGGTTATCGGCTGCCGAGAACATCTTTCTCGGCAGAGCCATCCGCAAAGGGATCGTCATCGACCGCAAGGCGATGGCGGAAGGCGCCAGGGCAATCTTCGGTCAGCTGGGGATGGACATCAATCCCAACGAGCTCGTCAAGAACCTGCCGGTGGGGCACCGGCAGATCGTGGGAATTGCCAAGGCGATCTCCCAGAACGCCCGGCTCCTGATCATGGACGAGCCTTCGGCCCCGCTCACGATCGCGGAGGTCGAACGGCTCTTCAACCTGGTGGACACACTCAAGGCGGCGGGCGTCACGATCATCTATGTCTCCCACCGGATGGACGAGGTCTTTCGGCTGGCCGACCGCATCACGGTCATGCGCGATGGCCGGAAGATCGAAACCGTCGACACCCGAGACACGAACGTCAGCCAACTGGTCAGATTGATGGTTGGCCGGGAACTGAAGGAAACGTATCCGACCCGCAAGGCCGCCATTCCCGGCGAGCCGCTCCTCAGCGTGCAACACCTGTCTGGCAATGGGCTGAGCGACATCTCGTTCACGATCGGACGCGGCGAAGTCCTGGGGTTCGCCGGGCTGATCGGCGCGGGACGGACGGAACTGGCGGAGTTGCTCTTTGGGATCGAGCCGAAGACTGCCGGCACCGTCATCTTCAGAGGGAGGGAGATTGCCCCGCGCACGCCGCGCGACGCCATCGATCTCGGCATCGCCCTGGTGCCGGAAGATCGACAACGGCAAGGGGCGCTGATGTCGATCGATATCAAGGGCAACATCTGCATGGCCATCCTGAAGAGGATCTCCTTCGCTTCGGTTGTCAGCAAGAGGAAGGAACGAGGAATTGCCCAACGGTACAGCGAGGAATTGAGAATCAAGACGCCCGGCCTGGAGCAACGGGTCGGGAATCTGAGCGGCGGCAATCAGCAGAAGGTCGTCCTGGCCAAGGGGCTTGCGGCGGATCCGGAGTTGATCATCCTCGACGAACCGACGCGGGGCATCGATGTCGGCGCCAAGCAGGAGATCTACAAGCTGATCCGCGCCCTGACCGAGTCCGGCAAGGCCGTCTTGCTGATCTCCTCCGAGTTGGAGGAACTCCTGGGCCTCTCCGACCGCATCGTTGTCCTGTCGGAGGGCAGAATGACGGGCGTGGTGAACAAGGCGGATTTCGGCCAGGAAGTGATCATGAGCTATGCATCCAACGCCGGAGGAAGGGGAGCGGTTCATGAAGGGTGCTGATTCCTTGAAGAAATACGGCATCTATCTCGTGCTGTTGCTGCTCGTCGTCGTCTTTGGCGCAAGCAGCGAGGCGTTCCTGGTCCCGGCCAACTTGTTCAACGTCGCCCGCCAGGTATCCATGCTGGGGATCGCGGCCGTTGGAATGGCCTTCGTTCTGCTGGTCGGCGGCATCGACCTTTCCATCGGCTCGCAGATGACGATGGTCAACATCGTGGCGGCGTGGCTGATGGTCAACGGTCACCAGAATCCCCTCGTTGCCTGCCTGGTTGCGTTGACCCTCAGCACCGGCGTGGGTTTCCTGAATGGCTGGATCATCGCCAACTTCAGGATGCCGCCGCTGATCGTCACCCTCTGCGGCATGACCATTCTCGAAGGGTTGGCCTACATCATTTCCGGCGGCATTCCGATCTTCGGCTTTCCCAAGGGCTTTTCGGTGATCGGCCAGGGGTATGTCGGCCCGGTCCCGGTGCCCGTCATCATCATGGTGGTCATTCTGGCATCCGGATCCTTCATACTCGAGAAGACCTATTTCGGGCGCTACTTCTACGCCGTCGGCGACAATGAAGAGGCCGCCAACCTGTCCGGCATCAACGTCAAGCGTGTCAAGTATCTGGTCTATGCCCTCTCCGGTCTCTTTGCCGGCGTCGCGGGCATCGTCATGCTCTCCAGAACCAATTCCGGCCAGGCGCTGGCGGGCAAAGGCTTCGAGCTCGACGTCCTGACGGCAGTCGTTCTCGGCGGCGTCAGCGTGAACGGCGGCCAGGGCAAGATCAACAACGTCGTGGCGGGTGTCCTGATTCTCGGGGTCCTCGGCAACGGCCTGGTCCTCTTGAATGTCAGTCAGTACGTCCAGATGGTCACCAAGGGCGCGGTGCTGCTGCTGGCGGTCGGCTTCGATTGCTACCAGAAGGGCGGGCCACGCGCGGCCGTCGGGCTGGCGGCGCACGCCTCCAACTAGGATATGAGGCCGCGATTCTGAGTCGCGGGGTTGTGGGGCGGGCCTTCAGGCCCGCCGATCGCGGGGCTGAAGCCCCGCGCCACAGAGACAGACGACTCTGAATCGCGGTCTCTCATCCAGCGGGTTGACGCGGGGGAGGTCGAGATGATTCAAGCCATCATGGAGAGACCCGGAGACATCACCTTTCGGGAAGTCCCGGTGCCTGCGGTCGCCGCAAATCAGATCAAAGTGAAGATGAAGCGGATTGGAGTGTGCGGGTCGGACATTCATGTCTTCCACGGCAGACACCCCTACACGCCCTATCCAGTCGTGCAAGGGCATGAAGTCTCGGCCCTGGTGGTTGAAGTGGGCGCCGAGGTCGCCGATTTCAAAGCCGGAGACAGGGTGACCATCCAGCCCCAGGTTGTCTGCGGCCGCTGCTACCCATGCACACATGGGATGTACAACGCCTGTGAAGCGCTCCAGGTGATGGGTTTCCAGACCACGGGCATGGCCAGCGAGTACTTCGTGACCGAGGCCGGCAAGGCGGTGAAGCTGCCGGACAACACGAGTTACGAACAAGGCGCGATGATCGAGCCGCTGGCTGTAGCCGTGCACGCCGTCCGGCGTCACGGGGACGTCACCGGCAAGAAGGCCCTGGTCTTGGGCGGAGGGCCGATCGGCAACCTCGTGGCACAGGCCGCCAAGGCCTTGGGCGCAGCCGACGTCCTGCTCAGCGAATTGAGCGCCTATCGCCTCGAATCGGCCTCCCGGTGCGGCATCAAGACCGTCAATCCCAGCCGGGGAGATCTCCTGGACGGCATCGTCGCGGCCTTTGGCCCGGACAAGGCCGACGTGATCTTCGAGTGCGTCGGCATCGACGCCACGATGAAACAGGCCGTCGAGTATGCCCGCAAGGGATCGGACATCGTCGTGGTCGGCGTGTTCGCCGACCTGGGCACGGTCAATATGGGCTTCATCCAGGATCACGAGCTGCGGGTCATCGGCACCGCGATGTATCGCGTCGAAGACTACGTCACAGCCATCGAGCTGGTTGGCGCCGGGCTGATCGAACTCGATGCCCTCATTACCCACACCGTCGGATTCCGGGACTATCCCCAGGCATACCGAATCATCGAAGAGCAGGGAGACAAGGCCATGAAGGTCATGGTGACCTTCGAAAGCGCCGCGTGACGAGGCCGTCCCGGGCGTACGAGGCAATCAGGCCCGGCGCCACGGTCCGGCGCCGGGCCCAACGAGCGTGTGGCTGACGATGACTGCTCGCCGCGGGCAGCCTACTTGTAGCTGCCTACGAGCGATTTCAGCCTGGCCCAGGCGGCCTCGCGCGCCTTCTTGTCCGCCTCCGACCCGCTCGGGTCCTCGCCGCTTCGCATGAAGCCGTGCCCGGCCCCCTCGTAGGTGACCGGTTCGAAGACCTTGTTGGCCGCCTTCATCCCTTGTTGCGTCGCGGGAATCGAGGCCCCGATGCGAGCGTCGTTGCCGCCGTAGAACCCGTAGACCGGCGCCTGAATCCTCGGCATGTCGGCCGCTTCCGGCCCGCTTCCGTAGAACACGAAAGCCGCCGCCAGGTCCTTCCGGTTGGTCGCAAAGCGGAAACACTGGCTTCCGCCCCACGAGAACCCGACCACGGCGACCTTGCCGTTGCAGGAGGGAAGGCCCTTCACGTAGTCGACGCAGGCGTTGAGGTCCGCCGTGATCTGGTCCGGCGGCAGCTTGTTGATCATCCCGCCCGCCGCGCCCATCGGCAGGTTCCGGGCGGGCTTGCCGTCCGGAGTCATGCCCGAGAGAAGGTCGGGCGCGATCGCGACCCAGCCCGCGGCCGCGAACTCGTCGGTGACGTTCTGCACCCAGTCGGTCATCCCGAAGATCTCGTGAATGACCACGATGCCGGGCGCCTTCGCGGTCGATTGCGGAAAGGCCACGAAGGAGTCGACATTCCTGGCGCCGTCCTTCACCGTGACCCACTCCTTCTTCCGCGGAGACTTCTCGAGAATCGCCTTGGCCCAATCCTGCGCCTCCACAACCCGCGCTCCCAAGGCGACCGCGGCCGCTCCGGCCGCGCCTTGACCCAAGAAATGCCTTCTCGAAACGGTAATCATGTTCGATGCACTCCCTTGTCTGAATGATTGTGGACGATGGCCCCGCGGCGCTGTTCTCCGACGCATTCTAGCACCGGCTGAGGCTGGGTGCTTCGACGGCCTGGGCGCGCGCGAACGGGGCCTCAGGCGGCCCCGCAGCACTTCTTGAATTTCCTGCCGCTGCCGCAAGGACACGGATCGTTCCGCCCGGCGTCCATCCGGGCTCGCACCGCCGTCGCCGCCGGCTCGCGCCCCTTTGCCACGAGTCTCGCCAGCGGCTCGCGGACGTGCGTGAAGAACCGCTTCAACCCCGCGCACAGATAGTTGAGTCCCGGCTCTCCGTCCGGGGTTCGCACGAAGCGGTACTTCGGGCAGTGGCCGTGGCACATGGCGAGCACTTCGCATTCCCGGCAGTCACGCGGCAGCGCGTCGCGCTTGGCCTCGCCGAAGGCCCGCTGCGCCGCACCATCGAGCATCCCGGCCAGCGGCGTCTGGTGGATGTTGCCGATCCGGTGTTCGCGGTCCACGTAATGATCGCAGGAGAAGAGATCGCCGGTGTGCTCGATGGTGGGAATCTGGCCGCACGTTTCGCGAAAGATGCACAGCGAGTGGTCCAGCCCGGCCGCCGGCCGCGCGGCTTCTTCGAAGTACTGAACCCCGATTCGCTCCACGTCGCGCGCGATCCACTCGTCGAAGATCTTGCACAGGAACGTTCCGAAATCCTCGGCCGATGGCGTGTGCTCGCTCACGCCGCGCCCGGTTCCGGGCGCCGGCTCCACGACCGGAAGGAAGCCCAGGTAGCGCGCGCCGATCCGGCGGAAGAAGCGATAGACGGCCAGCGGATGTTCGACGTTGAGACCGTGCACGACGCACAGAACATCGAGCGAGACGCCGCTGCCGCGCAGAATCTCGTAGCCGCGCATCGCCAGCCGGTGCGTTGGCTGCCCCCCTTTGTTCACGCGGTAGGCGTCGTGCAACTCGGCGGGTCCGTCCAGGCTGACGCCGACGTGAAAACGCTCGGCTGCCAGAAAGCGTCCCCATTCCTCGTCGATCAGCACGCCGTTGGTCTGCATGCCGTTGCGGACCACCCACCCGGCCGGCTTGTGCTTACGCTCCAGGTCGACGGCCTTCCGGTAGAAGTCCACGCCCAGCAGCGTCGGCTCGCCGCCATGCCAGGAGAAGCTGACTTCAGGGCCGCTGGACGCGGCGATGTGCTGGACGATGTACTCCTCCAGCACCGCATCCGTCATACGCGGCGCGCGGTTGTCGGGGTACAGCTCCGCCTTGTCCAGGTAGTAGCAGTACTTGCAGTCGAGATTGCAGATGGCTCCCGCCGGCTTGGCGAAGATCTGAAAATCCCTCGAGGCTTTGGCCACGGTCCCTCGTTTGGAAGCTCGCTCTCACATCGTATCCCCCTCGGGGACCCCTTGGGGAAGCTGTCCAAGATTCCACTCCCGATCGAGATGAGGGTCTTTCGCCCGGGAATCCCGGTCATGTGCAGGCCAAGCGCCTCGACCTGCGCCAGGCTTCGCTGCACCCGATCGCGCCGCTCGATGGCGTCCGCCATCGCGCTGGTTCTCAGCGCGTCGCTGAAGAAGCGCTTCATATCGACCCCTCAGCTTCGGAGCTTCTTGAAGCGCCGGAGGTTGTCGTCGAGCGCCTCCAGCGGAGGCGCGACTTCCCGCTCGTACTCCACGATGTACCACTCGACGCCGCCGACCGACTCGCTGGCGGTCATGATGGCGGGCCAATCGAGCTCATCGTCGCCGATGTACGCGTCGGGCTTCGCCTCCGAGTACGGCTTCACGTGCAGCGAGACGGTGCGGCCCGCGTTGCGGCGGATCAGATCGACGAGGCGCACACCACCCGGCAGATCGGAGGCGTTTCCCGTGTCGAGCTGCAGGATGACGTCCTTCGTCGTCCGATCGGCGAAGACGTTCCACCAGTACTCGCCGTCGATGCGATTGAAGTCGGTCGTGTGGTTGTGGTACCCGACGCGCATCTTGTGCGCCTTCACCCGCGCCGCGGCCTCGTTGACCGTGTCGGCCGTGTGCTTCAGGAGGTCGCCGGACGTGTAGACGTCGGCCGCGAGCGAGCGGATGATCAGCTTGTCGTTGCCGATCGCGTGATTGAACTCGATCGTCGCCGCCAGCTTGTCGCCCTGGAGCTCCCCGAGCGTGTGGTGAAAGCCGCATGCCTTCAGCTTCGCCGCATCGAGGTACTTCCGCCACTCCGCGCCCGGTTTGCCGAACGCGTTCTCGAGTTCGACGCCGTCGAAGCCGCTGGTCGCGAGCGCCGTCAATGTTCCGGGAATGTCGGTGGCCAGCTGCTTGCGCACGCACCACAGCTGCGTGCCGATGGGCAGCGTCTTCCACGGCGCACGCGCCGCCGGCCGCGCCTGGCTCGCGAGGAAGGCGGCGGCCGCCGCGCCGCCGAGTCTCAGGACGTCGCGTCTGGAGTGGTAGCCGGACATGATTTCCCCTCCCGTTTCGCGGATCCTACGCTCGACTGGCAGGCGGGGGCAAGGACGGGATGGCGACAGATCGCGACAGGATGAAGCGCGGGACGATACGAGGGCGGGATACGAGGGTTTGCGAACGCGGCGTCGCTGAGTGTATCTTGGCGCGTGCTTCGGTAGGGCAGCGGGCAACCGGGGCGCAACCGCGAGTGCCCGGCGGCAGATTGACGGGAATCAATCCAGTCCTCGTCGCGCTGTCCTGTGACCACCAAAGGAGGTCTGATCTGCGATGAAACCGCTCTCTTTGACACGACGCGATTTCGTTCGGCTGGGCGCTGGGGCGGTGGCCGCGGGAAGCGTGGCTAGGAACGTCGCGATACTGGAAGCACGGGACCCCGGGGTGCCACGCCAGGCGGCGGCGTCGGACACCGTGCGATTTGGCGTCATCGGCACGGGGACGGAAGGCTGCGACCTGCTGAGGGCCAGTCGCCGGGTCCGCGGGATCGAGTGCGTGGCTGCCGCGGATCTGTACGACACGCGGCAGGAGTCGGCCAGAGAACTCGTGGGCGCCGCTCTGTTCACGACCCGGGACTACCGGCGCATCCTCGACCGCAAGGACATCGACGCGGTGATTGTCGCCACGCCCGACCACTGGCATCGCCGCCTCGTGGTGGAGGCGGCGCAGGCCGGCAAGGACGTCTATTGCGAGAAGCCGATGTCACACACGGTCGAGGATGGCTTTGCCATGATCGACGCGGTGCAGAAGAACAAGCGGATCTGCCAGATCGGCAGCCAGCGCGTGAGTTCCATCCTCTACGCGAAGGCCAAGGAGATCTGGGATTCCGGGAAGCTGGGGGACGTCGACACGATCGAGGCGGCCTGGGACCGCAACACCGACAGCGGCGCCTGGGTCTACCCGATTCCGCCCGACGCGAACGAGCGCACCATCGACTGGAACACCTGGCTCGGCGACGCGCCCAAGCGGCCATTCGACGGACGGCGCTTCGTGTCCTGGCGCTGCTACAAGGACTACGGCGCAGGCCTTCCCGGTGACCTCTTCGTGCATCTTCTCTCCGGTATCCACCATGTCGCCGGCATTACCGCGCCGCCGATCCGCGCCTTCTCCACGGGCGGGATCTATCACTACAAGGACGGCCGCGAGTTCCCCGATCTGCAGTGGAGCATCTACGACTACCCGAGATTCCAGGTGGTGCTGCGCTGCAATCAGAACAACCAGCACCAGAATCAGCTCTTCGCCTTCTACGGGAAGAAGGGCACGCTCTTCATCTACGGCGAAGGGAGTGCCGCCGCCCTGGGCGCTGGGGCGACACTGGTCTTCAGGCCCGAGCCGCCGTCTGTGACTCGCGAGGGGTATTCCATCGGCTCGTGGCCCACGAAGCAGCGTGAGCAGTACATCGAGGACTGGGACCGCCAGCATCCCAGCCCCGGCGTCGGCGAGTTCAAGGTGCTGCAGGAGGACGACGAGGTTTACGGCGTGCCTTCGGGCTACAGCGACATGGTCGATCACCTGGCGAACTTCTTCCAGGCCGTGAGAACGCGCAAACCGGTTGTCGAGAACGAGACGTTCGGCAACAACGCGGCCCTCGCCGGCTGTCACATGTCCGACTACTGGTCCTCGAACAGGACGGTTGCGGTGTGGGATGCCACCACTCGGAGCATCAAGAGCGCCTGACGCTCGAGAACGGTCAGCGTCCTTCAACCTGCCGCTGTCCCAGGAGGCCGACATGCTTCGACGAACACTCTCCGCACTCGTGACACTCGCGCTCGTTCTCGCCGCGGCCGCGTCGGCCCAGGACCTCGCGTCCATCAAGCTGCCGGCCCCGCAGACGGAGGGCGGCAAGCCGCTGATGCAGGCGCTCAAGGCGCGGCAGTCGGCCCGGGAGTTCGGTCCCGAGAAGCTGGCGCCGCAGGTGCTCTCCAACCTGCTCTGGGCGGCCTGGGGCATCACCCGGCCCGACGGCCGCCGCACGGCGCCCTCGGCGAGCAACAAGCAGGAGATCGACGTCTACGTGGTGATGGCGGACGGCGCGTATGTCTACGACGCCAAGGCGCACGCCCTCGACCCGGTCGCGCCGGGGGACCTGCGGGGCGCCACCGGCACGCAGCCGTTTCCCGCGACCGCCGCGCTGAACCTGGTCTACGTCGCCGACCTGGCCAAGGCCGGCCGGCCAGCCAGCGACCCGCAGCAGGCCGTCAACCTCGGGGCCGACGCCGGCTTCATCTCGGCCAACGCCTACCTGTTTTGCGCATCGGAGGGACTGGCCACCGTCGTCCGCGCGTCGGTGGACAAGGCCGCGCTCGGCAAGGCGCTCAAGCTGCGCGACACGCAGATGGTCGTGCTCGCCCAGTCGGTCGGGTACCCGAAGAAGTAGGGGCCGAGTTCCGGGGCACGTCCTTTGATGGCGCCGTGCGGTCCGGGCGGGTGTCGCGGGCCTTGTGGACCTCGCCCACCCCGCCGGCGCCCAGTCTCATCCTCGCACCGTCCCGCCGAGGCCGGCCCTTCGCGAGCCCATGTCATGCGACGTGGTGTCCCCGGAACAGCCTCAGCGCCGTGTGCCTCGCAATCGCCTCGAAGTCCTCGTCGACGGCGAAGAGCTCGTGGTTGCCGGTGATTGGTACGGGCGGCGATCAGGCAGTCGACCCCCGACACCTTGAGCCCTTTGGCCAGGCACACGTTCTTGACCCGCGCCGCCTCGATGTGTTCGGAACTCCCTTCGGGGACAACGGTGAACGCCGCCAGCAGCTTCGCCGTGAGGTCGCTGAACTGCCGATGAGACCGGATTCCGCTCAGCACCTCCTGCAGGACGACGCCGGGCAGGCCGAGGGGCACGTCACTCGCCATCATCTCTTCGAACACGAGCTGAAGCCGACGCTCTTCCGGCCCCGGACGCCTTCGCCGGAACACGCGCGAGAGAACGGATGTGTCCAGGAGAATCACCGCGTCCGCCGTTCCCGCTTGTAGTCGTAACGTGGGTCGTATTCCACCTTGCCGGCGAGTCTCGCCAGCTCGAGGCGCTGGCGTCGTTGAATGAACTCACGCAACGCCTCATTCACCGTTTCGCGTTTGGTCCGGTACCCGCCCACGCTGCGGGCCTGCTCGAGGAGCTGGTCATCGATGGAGAGGTTGGTTGGCATACACAGAACTGCTACACAGTCAGACTGTGTGGATCAAGCTCTGCGAAGGTGGCCTGCCAACCGAAGTCAGGGTTCCGCCGAAGGGCCTCGCGTGGGGCAGAACAGGCCTCCTTTCTGGGCGGCGGCGACGACGGGTTGATCAACCTGGTCGTGCTTGGCATCCCCTCCGGAGGTGCCTCGAGAAGGATGCGGCGGGCAGGCCAAGCGATATCGAGAACCTGAGAAGCGATTCCGGCCAGGCCCCGGCGTTCCTACTCCAAGGGCTATTCTCCACGCCGAGAGCATCACCCTTCCTGGAACGGCACAAAGAGCTCGTTGGCTACATCTGTCGTCGCTGGCATGATGATGCCGACATGTGTAAGCACTGGAGCGTGCCGCTGTGGCTGAGAAGACGATAGGCGAACAGGAAATGGCCCTCGTCCGCTACATCGCGGAAGCGCGTGAAGCGTCGGTGGGTGAGGTGAGCGAGACGTACGGGAGCGAACGTGGCCTCGCCCGGTCTACTGTGCTCACGATGATGGAGCGGTTGCGCCGGAAGAAGTTCTTGTCCCGGCACATTGTGAAAGGCGTCTACCGCTATCGGGCGTGCGTGTCGTCACGGGAACTGCTGACGAACGCGGTGCGCCGGTTTGTCGAGCGCAGCCTTGACGGCTCGGTGGCGCCGTTCGTCGCCTACCTCTCGGAGTCCGGCAACTTGTCCGATGCCGAACTCGCGGAACTTCAAGAAGTCGTCTCCCGATTGCAGTCACGCCCAAAGAAGTGACGGTGCGCTATGAGTGAGATTCTCAGCCACTTCAACGGTACCGGTCGGGTCATCGTTGGACAACTGGCGTGGGCCTCAGCGACCGGAGGGCTGTTCATCGGCCTGCTCTGGATAGCATGCCGGACCTTGCCACGGTTGCTGTCACCCACGAATATCAAGCCGCGGTGCGAATGGCGACGGTCAGGGCCATCGCCACGTTCCCGGCCGAATGCATCAGCCACGGTCCAAAGATCGAACCGGACTTGATCCGCACCCAGCCAAAGAAGAGGATAACCGCGAATACAAGCGGCAGAAGCCCCCACATCTCCGGCGCCACCAGGAGAATCAAGCAGTGTGGAAGAAAGTGTATAACCGCTTGCGCCAAGTTCGCCCATGCAATCGGGAGTCGGCGTGCGAGGCTTCCAGCGATCAATCCGCGAAACAGGATTTCCTCGGTCAAGCCCGTCTGCACGGCTCCGTAGAGGATCGCCGCCACGATGGCGGGCATGGTGAGGCCGAGGCCCACAAAGTCCCGATACATTGACCCTCGACGGGTCAATGGCTCCAGCGGCGGTGGCCAGAACACGGCAAGGACGAGTCCCGCGAGTGCGAACGCAATGCTGTAGACAAGATATCGGCCGGGGCAACGTTGCAGCCCGGCTCTTTTCAAAACCTCGGAGAACGCACGATGGTGTTGCCACCTCTGGTAGATGAAGTATCCCAGGAGTGGGAGACCGCCCAGTATCATGAGCTGGATGAACGCCGCTGCCGCGGCACTGACAAGTAATTGGGAGTTCATAGTTCTTTGTCCACACGCCGATTCACCAACTGGCCTAACAATCGTTTAGGTGGAACGCGGAGTGTCCGGGCTCGGTGGCCGGAAACGCCACCCGTCTTCCGTTCATGCCTCCAAGACGCCGCATTGTTACCGTGGTAGACGGTCGAGGCAAGTGCCTTTCGCATCGATGGGTTTGGGCGGCTTCTGGCGCTCTGTCGCCGGGAATCGCCGCCGGCCGCACTAACCGTCGGCACAGGTGATAGGCAGAAGGCGGTCTGAGCAGCACAAACGTCATTCGGGGAACTCGCCATGGTCGCTGAAACTGCTCGCAGGTGAGTCCACGCATCCGGTCGCCCGCAGCACATGCCTGGTTCTGCAGCCCCGGGGACGGTGGCGCGGCGATTGCCGACTGTTCAGCGGAGCACAGCATGCGCGACCTCGAATCCGCCCTCCAGGCGTTCGGAGAATTCCTCCTGAAGGGGCAGTCGGTCCGGCAGACTGCCGCGCCCTACTTCGTCCGATGGGTGCAGCGATTCCTGTCGCGCGAGGCCACCAGCGAGGCGCTTGCCAACCAGGTACGCAGATTCTGCGACGATCTGGAGCGCGCCGGCGAGTCGGCGGACTGGTAGACCCGACAGGCGGAGCAGGCGTTGCGCCTCAACTTCGTCGAACAGATGACGGTGAGACAATGCAGCAGTTGCTCGAGCCCGCGCCAGACTACCTCCGCCCGCTTCTGGTCCTCGCGCTGGACGCGGGGCTGCGGCGCGGGGAAATGCTGGCGCTGACGTGGGCCGCCATCGACTCGCGATCCGCCTGGCTCAGGTTGCGGGGAGAGACGACGACGTCGGGGAAAACCCGGTGGGTTCCGGTCGGCACGCTTCGCCTCAAGGCCGTCCTGGACTTCCTGCGGGAGGGGGCCGACGGCTCCAGGAAGCCGGCGGAAGCGGCCGTGTGCAGCTACGCAACCGGCGAGCCCAATTGGCCGGTTCCGAACGGCCTGGATCCTTACGGTGCTGCGTGCCCACGGAGTCTTGCCGGCCTGGACGAAGGGCCGGGATTCGGGCTGCCTGACCGCCGAGTGCCATGCGGCCTATCGGCGCATCGACCTTCGGTGGCACGACCTGCGGCACGACTACGTGAGCCGCCTGGTCGAGCGCGCTGTGCCGCTGTCGCAGGTCCGACCTGTTGGGCCACGCGTCGATCGTCGTCACGACGGAGCGGTACGACAACCAGACGCAGGATGCGCTGCTCGCCGCCGCGAGCCTGCTCGAGACCGGAGAGGTCTTCAAGAATCCTTGAAGTTCGCCCGATGATGCGCTTGTAGGAACGCACTCGGAGAGCGCCTCGGGCACCGACAAGTCATTGAAGGAGTCGGAGAAGGAGGTTGGGGTGGGTAACGGGGTTCGAACCCGCGACTTCCGGAGCCACAGTCCGGCGCTCTACCGCTGAGCTATACCCACCACACCGGAGGGAACCATCAATATTAGCATCGGCCGGGTTAGGTGGAAAGGCGCTTCTCGAGCCGCGGGGGCGGGCGCGTGCATCTCGATCGGCGGGTCATGCGAGCACGATCTCGCCGCCGTCGATCCTCGCCGCTTCGAGGTGCACCCGAGTCGACCCCTCGGCCTTCGACGCGTACATCAACTGGTCGGCGTGCTGGAGCACCTGCCGCGCGAGTCGCCGCGCGACGAACCGCCGCTCGCCAACCGAGCCCATCTTGAGGCAGACCACGCCCACGTCCACGCGGACGGGGTGCTCGACCAGCGCCGGCTCGAGCGTGTTCCACGCGAAGCGCTCGACGGACGACCGAAAGCGTTCGGCAACCGTCTCGGCTTCGCGGCCGCTGTTCAGGTCGGGGATCAGGAAGCAGAACTCGTCGCCGCCGAAGCGCGCATGCAGGTCGGGCCGCCGGCGCGCCGTCATCTCCTGCAGCAGCGCGTCATCGGAGCGGATGTGTTCACGAAGCAGACGCGCGACGTGTTCCAATACCCGGTCGCCGAGCGGATGGCCGAACGTGTCGTTGTACCACTTGAAGCGCGCGATGTCGGCCAGGCCCACCGCGCAGTAGCGGACGCGCTGCTCGAGTTCGAGGAAACGTTCGAGCTGCTGCATGAACCAGTCGAAGTTCATCAGCTTCGTCTTCGCGTCCCGGTGGGACCGCTCCGTGAGGTGGCCCACCAGGTCCTCGAAGTAGCGCGCGATGCTGCTCACCGTCGCGTCCTTGGCGGACAACTCGCTCCGCAGGCGCGCCAGCTTCTCGTTGAAGCCCGACGAAATGGCCTGGATGGCTTCCTCTTTGGACTCCTGCCAGAGACGCTGGTGTCGGGTGAAGACGACGTCGATCGCGGTGAGCAGGCGAGCACGGTCGTTGGGGGGGAGCGTTAGGTGATCCTCCACCCACTCGTCGAGCTCGCTGCGGGTCTGCGGCCACCGCGGAAGTTCCGCGTGGAGGTTGTCTGCTCGCATAGGCGTACGCGGAAACCCGAGAGCGAAACGGCGGGCCTCGAAAGGCCCGCCGCAAGGACACGGGGGCAGACGGGCCGTTTCGGCCCGCGCCACACCTACACGCAGACCACCGCTACCGACCCGGGCAGGTGGTCGAGATCATCTTCACGGACTGCACGCGGAGCGTGTGCTCCATCCCCGACATGCCCGACATGCCCGACATGCCGCTCTGGCTCGACGACATCGAGCCGGCGCCGCTGGTGCCGGTGCCCGTCGCGCCGGCGCTCGAACCGCTCGTGCCGGACGCACCCTTGCTGCTGCTCTTCTCCATCGTGCCGGTGACTTCCACCTTGTGGCCGACGTGCGACTTCAGATCCACGCCGCCCGCCGCGTCCAGCCGGTACGTCATCATCTCGTTCTTGGCGGTCGCCTGCGTACCGGACGAGGCAGAGGCGGCCGTGGCCGACGTTCCGCTGGTGCCGGTGGCGCTCATCGATACGTCGGTCAGGGTGAACGAGCCGGGCGTGCTGCCTTCCTGCACGCAGCCGGTGTAGGTCATCGCCTTCGGACTCTTGGTGCTCTTCGCGCTGTGGCTCGGCGTCTGCGCCGCGACGGTCACCACCCAGGAGGCCACCGCTGCCATGCACAGGGCCGTCATCATCTTCTTCATGTGCTGCTCTGCTCCTTGATACCGAATGTTCACGCGTGTCGGTGTCGACAGGTTGCACAGAGCGGGCCAAGAGCGGAGGGCGGCAGCGGCTGGGCTCGGCCGGCGGGGCCAGCCGAGCCGTGAAGGGCCCAGAGGCGCGAGCGGGCTAGGCGGCGGGCTCGATGCCGATGCCGGGAGCGGACGGGATCGTGATCTTGCCGTCCACGACGGTCGTGCCGGTGAACGGATCGTTGCTGATCAGGAGGGCGCCGTCGAGGTCGGCCCAGTCGACCATCGGCGACAGGTGCGACGCGGCCGAGATGCCGCACGAGGTTTCCGTCATGCAGCCGAGCATCACCTTCATCCCCAGCGACCGCGCCAGCACGAGCATCTTTTGCGCTTCGCGCATGCCCGTCGACTTCATCAGCTTGATGTTGATCCCCGACACGGCGCCGTAGAGCGTCCTCACGTCCGAGAGCCGCTGGCACATCTCGTCGGCCATGATCGGCAGCGGGCTGCGCTCGGTCAGCCACGCGAAGTCGGCGAGCGGCGCCTCCTTCGGGAACGGCTGTTCGACGAACAGCACGTTCCTCGCGGCGAGCCACGCGATCTCGTCGAGCGCCTGCTGGCGGTCCTTCCATCCCTGGTTGGCGTCGGCCGTCAGCGGCTTGTCGGTGACCGACCGGATCGTCTCGATCATCTCGTGGTCGTTCTCCCGACCCAGCTTCACCTTCAGCACCCTGTATTCGGCGGCTTCCTTTACCTTCTGCCGCACGACGTCGGGCGTGTCGATGCCGATGGTGAAGCTGGTGTAGGGCGCCCGCGTCGGGTCGTAGCCCCAGATGTGGCACCAGGGCTGGTTCATCAGCTTTCCGACGAGGTCGTGCAGGGCGATGTCGACCGACGCCTTCGCCGCCGGGTTGCCCGGCGCCACGGCATCGACGTCGGCGAGGATCGTCTCCAGTTCGAAGGGATTCGAGTAGCGTCCCAGCGTCACCTTGGCGAGGAACGCCTGGCAGCTGTCCTGCGTTTCCCCGAGGTAGGGCGGCATCGAGGCTTCGCCGTAGCCGATCACGCCGTCGTACTCGATCTGCGTCAGCACGCACGGGGTGGTCGTCCGCGACGAGGTGGCGATGGTGAAGACGTGCTTCAGCGCCAGGGTGTACGGCTTGTAGGACAGCTTCATCCGCGCGCCGGTCGCCCGAGGGCGCTTGGGCTGCTGAGCCTGCCGGGAGACCGCGGGAGCGAGCGCCGACGCCGCCAGCAGCCCGCCGGCCTTGAGGAAGTCTCGTCGGTCCGTCATGGCGGGAACCTCAGCGGCCGCGCCTGGTCAGCTGGCCGAGCCGCTGCAGGAGCATCCGGTAGCCTTCCGGCTTTTGAAAGAGGAAGGCGCGGTGCCGCCGCACCAGGTCCTGCTCCTCGGGGTCGAGCGGATGCCCGGTGAGGATCATCACGGGCAGGCGGCCAAAGGCCGCGTGCAGGCGGATGAAGGCCAGCACTTCGAGTCCCGTGCGGCCCCAGCCCATCGGGTCCGGCATCCGCACGTCCAGCACGACGGCGTCGACGGGCCCAACGTCCAGCGCCGTGAGCGCGCTGTCCACGTCGCCCGCTTCGCAGACCAGGTATCCGGCATCTTCGAGATAGGCCTTCAAGAACGACCGCACCGTGGTCTCGTCATCCACGATGAGCACCGTCGGACGCCGGGCCGCGTCGTCCGCCGAAGGCGTCTCGCCGCGGGCGGAAGGGAGGTCCTCCACCTCCGCCGAGGTCTCGGGCATCCAGCCCGGTCCAGGGGGAGGCGGTCCTTCTCCGGGCGCCGCGCGCTTCCAGCCGCGCGCTTCGAGCGTCGCCCGAAATTCGTCGGCCCGGGCCAGGAGCCGCTCGGGCTCGCGGAAGTTCTCGGTCAGGAACAGTTCGTCGCCCCAGAGCACCCGGAGTTCGAGGCCGAGCCGTGTCTTCTGGCGCAGGCAGCGGACATCGCGCCCGTGGCCGCGCAGGCACCACAACACGATCGGTTCTTCGGCTGGCGCCATCCCCTGATCTCCCGGAATCGTTCAACATTATGCCAAGTCGGCGCGTTTTGCACTTCTTTCCCCAGGGTCCGCTCGAATGCCGTGCAAGCCTGTCCAGACTGCCGTCTGCCTCCCGGGACCCCAGGCAGGCGCGCCGCTCGGCGCACCGCGCACATCCGCCCCGCCTCGGCCGAGCACGGCGGAGTGTTGCTTCGTCCGGGTTGACAAGACCGCGGCACGCGGGTTCTCCTGTTCCACGGCGGCGGGGTCCAGGGCACGGTGGCGTCTCGCGTCCGCGCCACTTCCACCTGTGCAACACGAGGCGTCGAGGCCAGGACGCGGCTCGGCCGGCGCCGGTCCACGCGCCAGCGGAGATGACGATGCTGACCGTACGGCGAGTGGGAGTGGTGGTCTGCCTGCTGGCGGTGTCTGCGGGGGCGGCTCGCGCCGCAGACCCCGCCGTCCTGCGCCTGGCCACCACGACCAGCACGGCCGACACGGGCCTTCTCGACGCCATCCTGCCGTCGTTCGAGAAGCTGTGCGGCTGCCGGGTGGACGTCGTGGCGGTGGGCACGGGGCAGGCGCTCGAACTCGGCAGGCGGGGCGACGCCGACGTCGTGCTGGTGCACGCCTACGAGCAGGAGCTGCGGTTCCTCTCCGAGCGCGACGCGCGCGAGCGGCTCGACGTGATGTACAACGACTTCGTCCTGGTGGGCCCCGCCGCCGACCCGGCGAAGGTCGCGGAGAAGAAGACCGCCGCGAGTGCGCTGGCCGCCATCGCCGCCGCGCGGGCTCCGTTCGCCAGCCGCGGGGACAAGTCGGGCACCCACACCGCGGAACTCGCCTTGTGGGAGCAGGCCGGGGTCAAGCCTGCAGGCGCGTGGTACCGCTCGCTCGGGCAGGGGATGGGAGAGACGCTGGTCGCCGCCGGCGAGCAGCGCGCCTACACGCTGTCCGACCGCGGCACGTGGCTGTCGATGCGCGAGCGGGTCCCGAGCTTGACGCTGCTTCTCGGCGGCCGTTCGATTGCCGAGAATCCCGACCCGAACCTGCGCAACCGGTACGGGGTGATGGCGGTGAATCCCGACACGCGCCCGGGCGTGAACGCCGCCGCCGCCGAGAAGTTCGTGCGGTGGATCACGTCGGTCGACACGCAGCGGCAGATAGGAAGCTTCGGCGTGAAGAAGTTCGGCCAGCCGCTGTACTATCCCGATTCCGACGCGTGGAAGAAGGCGTCGGGCCGCTGACGCCGGCGGCGCGTCGGCAAGGATGCCGAATGTCGAATGCGGAATGCAGAATGCAGAATGTCGAGTGCAGAATGCCGAATGCCGAATGCCGAATGTCGAATGCCGAATGCCGAATGTCGAGTGCAGAATGTCGAATGCCGAATGCGGAAGGTCGAGTGCAGGGGGGTCGCGCGAGCCACGTCCTGGTGCGTCATTCGTGACTCGCTTCCGCATTCTTCATTGTCCATTCTTCATTGACATGTTTCTGACCCTGCCGTGTCCGACCTCCTGATCGAGTTCCGCCGTCCCGAGCTGTTGCAGATCGTCGCGTTGACGCTCCGCGTGACGGGCGCGGCGCTCCTGCTCGCCACGATCGCCGGCGTGCCGGTTGGCGCGCTGCTCGGACTGGTGCGCTTCCGCGGCCAGCGTCTCGTCACGCTGGCGCTCTACACCGGCATGGGTCTTCCCCCGGTGGTCGTCGGCCTCTTCGTCTACCTTCTCCTCTCGCGCAGCGGTCCGCTGGGCGTCCTCGGCTGGCTCTTCACGCCGGCCGCGATGATCGTCGCGCAGGCCGTCATCGCGTTTCCGCTCGTCGCCGGCCTCACCATGAGCGCGGTCGCGGGCGTGGACCGCGCCGTACGGCAGGAGCTCTACGCGCTCGGGGCGTCGCGCTGGCAGACAATCTGGGCGATCCTGCAGGAAGCCCGCGTCGGCGTCACCGCGGCGATCGTCGCGGCGTTCGGCGGCATCATCTCGGAAGTCGGCGCGGTGATGCTCGTGGGCGGGAACATCGACGGGCAGACGCGGGTCCTCACCACCGCGATCGTCCTCTACACGCGGCAGGGCGAGTTCGCGATGGCGATGGCGCTGGGCGTGACGCTGATCGCGCTGGCGTTTGGCGCGAACGCCATCCTCATCCGGCTGCAGGGCAGGCTTCGAGACCGATGACCGCTGCCGACGCGCTCTACCGGCTCGAGTCGGTGCAGCACCGGTACGGCGATCGGATCGTGCTCGACCTCCCCCGCTTCGAGGTGCTGCGCGGGGAGACGCTCGCGATCGTCGGGCCGAGCGGCTGCGGCAAGAGCACGCTGCTTCGGCTGCTGCAGTTCCTCGAGCGGCCGACGTCCGGCCGCCTCTGGTTCGACGGCGAGCGGCTCGACGCCCCGCCGCCGCTCGAGCGCCGCCGCCGGGTGACGACCGTCTTTCAGCACCCGCTCGTGCTCGACCGCTCCGTCCGCGCGAACCTCACGTACGGCCTGCGCGTTCGCGGCGCCGCCGGCACGAGGGCCGAGGCCGACGCCCTGCTCGGGGCGCTCGGGCTGGCTCACCTCGGACACGCCCACGCGCGCACGCTGTCCGGCGGCGAAATCCAGCGCGTGGCGCTCGCCCGCGCGGTCGCCTTCAACCCCGACGTGCTGCTGCTCGACGAGCCCACCGCCAACCTCGACCCGCGCAACGTCCGACTCGTCGAGGATCTCATTCGCCAGCGCCAGGCGCAGGGTGTGACGATGGTCATCGCGACGCACCAGATCTTCCAGGCCCGCCGCCTCGCGCACCGTGTCGCGCTGCTGCTCGACGGCCAGATCGTCGAAGCCGGCCCCACCGCGCAGTTCCTCGATCACCCCTCCGATCCGAGGACGACGGCGTTTCTGAGCGGCGAGATGATCTACTAATCTGAAGTTCCGCGCTTCCAAGCCGAGGATCTCGCTGCCCGCATGACGGTTGGCGGGATTCCTCGGCGTCGATTCTGTCTACGCGATCCGTTTCAGCAGATCCAGGGCCCGCCGCTGCTCGGGTGTGGGCGTGGTCACCACCGCAAACGTCGGCGCGTCCGCGTCACGCGAGGTCCGACAGGTATTCCGCACCATCGAGCTGAGATCCTCCAGCAGCGTCCGGAAGCTGTGCACCGTCGTGCCGTTCGCCAGGCGATGGGTAGCTGCCTTGTGATCGGCGCCCTGGGAGCGGCGAGCGGGCGCCACGGGGTCGCGATGCGCCTTGGCGGCCTGGTCCTCATCGGCAAACAGCACGGGCCGCCACGCCTCGCGCATGTGCCACTCCACGTAGTAGGCGAGCATGCAGAGGAAGATGTGGCTACGGACCCGGTCGGCGACCCGATGGTGGATGGGCCGCACGTGCAGGTCGATCGTCTTCAAGGACCGAAACGCGCGTTCCACCTGGCTCAGCGCCTTGTAATTACGGACGGCGTCCTCGGCCGTCATGACCTCCGCGCCGACGTTGGTCCGAATAAGGTAGATGCCATCGAGTTGCGCCTCGAGCGCGACCTGGGCCTCGCGGATGGCAAAACGAAACGCGGTGTCGGTGATCGTGAGGGCAAAGTGCTTCGCGACTTTGTACTTGTTCACGACGCGACCGACACGCAGGCCGATCTCGGCGCGGCCACGGAGACGCCCCGTCGTCACCCGCCGCTGGACCTTCTCGAGTTCCCCCACCGTCGCCGCCAGCAGGTCCTGCCGCTTGTGCGCGCGGAGCTTCGCCAATTCCGGATTGCGACACGCGATCAGCCGCTCACCTGGGTAGTCGCGATCAGCCAGTTCAAAGAGATCGCGGTCATCGAAGAGGCCGAGCTGCAGTGCCCCACCTTCCACCAGCGTCCGGATCTGCACGCTCTTGAGCGCCGTGATCCACCGCACGCCGCTCCACTGCTGCAGGGCGTCGATCGTCTTCTGCGCAATCATCCCCCGGTCGCCGACCAGGACGACGTCCCGCACGCCAAAGTCCTCGTGCACACGCTGGACCTGCGGGAGCACGGTGGTGCTGTCGCTGGCATTGCCGTCAAACACCGACACCGCGACGGGGCAGCCGCGGCCATCGGTCACCAGGCCGTAGTTGACCTGCAGCTTGTCCCGCTTCCCGTCGCGATTATGGCCGCGCTTCGCGAGCGGGCACGTCGTCCCTTCAAAGTAGCTGGAGGTCAGGTCGTAGAGCACCAAGCCGCCCGCCGTCAGATGCCGCGCGGCCAGCTTGCGCTCAATCTGGGGTTGCCGCGCCACCAGCCAATCCATCGCCGCGTAGAGGTCGTCCTCACTGGCCTCGCGCACCCCGAGGTCGTCGGCGATCGTCCGGCTCTGCCACCAGCGGGTGGTCGCCAGCTTCGTGTGGGGGCACACGACCCGCGCCGCCACCATCGCGACCACCATGTCGGCCTCGGGACAGGGGCGAGTCCCCAAGAGCCGCCGAAACCCCAGGCGGTCCATCGCCGTGAGCACCGCGTGCGTGTCGCCGTGAGGGAGTGACCGCACGACTTCGAAGTTCTCCGCGGGGATCAGCGTTTCCTCGCGCAGCGCCCGCCGGATCAGATCGATCACGTGTCCGGGCAGATGCGACAGATTGCCTACCGTCTCGTTGCAGACCTTGCCGTCTTGGCGGAAGCTCCGACGCAGCAGGTGCGACTGGTAGATCTTCCCCTTGTAGTGCCGCGTTGTCGTGACGACATGCACCGCGCCCGTTCGCTTCGGCATGCGGAGAAGATATACGGTCTGGGGCTGCAAGTCAATACTATTAGTGACTACATATTGCCGCAAACAAAAGGCCAGAACCACGACGATTCTGGCCAGAAACTAATTCAAGAGTGACGACGGATAACGCGGAACTTCAGACTAATCCCTTCTCTCGCCCTCCGCTCCTCGAGATTGCTCACATCCGGCATGAGTCGTTCGACGGTTTCAACCACCGAGTTCACAGAGACCACCGGGGGCAGACCGGCACCCGTCGCCCGTGAGAGCCGGTGACCGTGGGCATCGGCGCCGCGGGCGAAGCCCGTGGCGCGAGGGGCGGCTGGGCGGCGCCGCCACGAGAAGCGATCTGCGCCAGGGCTTTTCGCGGCTGCGCCGCCCAGCCGTCCCTCCCGGCTCGGCCACCGGGGGCGGGCAGCCGGTGGCCGAGCCGCGATGCCGTCGGGCGTGACAGCCTCTGTGCCCTCCGTGAGCTCGGTGGTGCCTCCCGGCATTCTGTCCGGCCGCAAGGGAAGAATGGGATCGGCGTCAGATCCCGTGCGTGTGCGGGTGCGAGTGGAGCGAACCGTCGTGGCGGTGGCGATGGGCGTGGATCAGGTTGGTGCGGTCCAGAAGATCCTGATCCTTCAGGATGTCGGCCGCCGGGCGGTCCGCCACGAGGCGGCCGCCGTCGAGCACGAAGCAGCGGTCCGCGATCTCCTCCAGGATTCCCAGGTGGTGGGTGGCGGTGATCACCGACTTCGACCCGTCCGCCCATCCCATGAGGAGATCGATCAGCTGGCTCTGGCTGCGGGGGTCGAGCGCGTCGGTCGGCTCGTCGAGCAGGAGCACGTCGGGCTCCGTCACCAGCACGCTGGCCAGCGCCACCCGCTTCTTCTCGCCACCCGACAGCCGCTGGGGCACCCGGTCCTTGAGGTGCGACACCCGGAATCGATCGAGCGTCTCCATCACCCGCGCCCGGACCTCGGCGGCCGGCCAGCGCAATTGGAGCGGGCCGAACGCGACCTCGTCGAACACCGTCGCGTTGAACAGTTGGACGTCCGGGTTCTGGAACAGCATGCCGACGCGCTTCCGAAAGCCGTACGCGAAGGCGTCGTCCGCGAACCGGGCCTCGGACATCGGCTCGCCGAAGAAGCGCACCTGCCCCGCCTCCGGGAAGTAGAGGCCGTCGAGGATGCGCAGCAGCGTCGACTTGCCCGAGCCGTTCGCGCCGAGCAGGCCTATGCGCGTGCCGGCGGGAATCGACAGCGAGAGGCCGTCGAGCGCGACGAGCTGGCTGAACCGGTAGGTGATGGCGTCGATGTCGAAGAGATTCATCGGCCGGCCCACACCGCGACGGCGGCGGCAGCCGCGAATGCGGCGAGCGCCGCCCAGTCGGCGCGCGCCATCGAGAAGTCGTCGAGCACGAACACCTCGCCCCGGTAGCCGCGCGCCTGCATGGCCAGGAACACTTCGCCGCTCAGCTGCAGGCTCTTCGTCAGCAGCACGCCGCTGCTCTGGGTGAGCAGGCGACGGCGGTGAGCGCCTGTCAGCCTCCCGACCGACCGGCTGCGCCTCGCGACGAACATGTCGTGCGCCGCGTCGAGCAGCAGCAGGATGTAGCGGTAGGTCATCCCGAGCACGACCACGAGCACCACGGGCACCTGGAACGCGCGCAGCGCCTTCAGGACGTGCGACCAGCGCGTGCTGAACACCAGCAGGAATGCGAACGTCGTCGTCGCGGCCGTCCGCAGCAGCAGGTAGCCGGCGGTCGTCAGGCCCTGCGCCGTCACCGCCCACCCGGCCAGGGGCACGCGGGCAACGGGCGTGCCCGGCGTCAGCACCAGCGCGGGCAGCGCGAGCGCCGCCGCGAACCCGAGGGTCGCCAGCCACACGCCCGAAAGCATGGTCGAGACGGGGAGCCGCGAGGTGAACGTCAGGACCAGTCCCGCCGTCAGCAGGCCCGCCAGCGTGTCGGCGCGGTGGGCGAGCGCAACCGCGGCGATCAGCGCGAGGAAGCCGGCCATCTTCACGCGTGGGTCGATGCGCTGGAGCCAGCCGCCCGCGCCGGCGTGGGTGTCGGCGGCCGAGGCGCGTTCCATGGCCTCGCGCAGCGCGTCGACGCTGCGCTCGACGAAGCCTCGAGGGGATCCCGCGCGCAGGCTCACAAGCGCACCGTGTCGTCGGAGGTTCGATGGCGTGGCCGCAGGCGCAGCAGGGCCGCGGTTCCCATCACGGCGAGGACGACCAGGCCGGCGCCGAACATCGCCGACAGGAGGTAGCCCACGGCCGCGCTGCGAAGAAAGGGCGGGGCGTAATCCGGCAGCGGCGCGGTCCACGCAGCCGAGAGACGCGCGAGCCCGCTCGGCACAGCCGGCGGCGGGGTTCGGCCGAGCGACGCGGCCGCGATCGCCTGCCGGGCCGCAGGGTCGCTGAAGTCGGCGGCCTGCCATTCTCCCCAGGCGGTGCCCGCGGCAAGCAGGCCGAGCGGCGTCAGCACCATCAGGACGCCGAGCATGACCCAGAGCGGGCGCAGGCTGCCCGCGCCCGCGGCGTCCGACGTCGCCTGGCGCACGCGCCGCCCGGCCGTCGCGGCCAGCAGCGATACGTCGGTGCGCTGCAGGAAGGCGACCACCCCGCCCGTCAGGATCAGTTCGGCGATGCCGGCGACCGTGAGGTGGCCGATCATCATGGCCGGCACGGCGACGCTCAGCGGATACGGGCAGTAGAGCGGCGCGCCCGAGGCATCGACGAACAGCATCGGCTGGATGCCGAACTCCACGGCCGTTACGAGCGCCGCCGCGTTGATCGAGATGTAGCCCGCGAGGCCTGCGGCCACCATCCGCCTCGGCGAAGCCAGCGGCGCGCGGCCGGCCAGCAGCCGATAGACGGCGAACGCCGACAGGGAGCCGACCACCGCCATGTTGAAGCAGTTGGCGCCGAGCGCGGTGATCCCCCCGTCGCCGAAGAAGAAGGCCTGGATGGCGAGCGCCGTCGAGATGGCCAGGATCGAAGCGGCCGGCCCGAGGACGATGGTGGCCAGGGCGACGCCAGCCGCGTGCCCGGTCGAGCCGCCGGGCAGCGGGATGTTGAACATCATCACCACGAACGAGAACGCCGCGAACAGCGCCAGCCGGGGCACGAGCCGCGTGTGGAGCGTCCGCTTGAGCCGGCGAAGCGCCACCCACCAGAACGGGGCCGCGCCGGCGTAAAGCGCCACGCACGTGGATGGGCTCAGGTAGCCGTCCGGGATGTGCACGAACCGTAGCGTAGCATGGCCGGCAGGAATTCGGAGGCGGTACCCCACAGGCGGCATCGTCGCGCGCGACCTGGCCGCAGGCCGCGGGTTGCCGGCCGCATGCCGCGGGTCGCCGGCCGCACGCCGGTCGCTACAGGTCCGTCCCGGAGTACGACAGGTTCAGCGACTTGTTGCACAGCGGGAAGTCGGGGACGATGTTGCCGGGAGCCAGTTCGCCGAAGAGCGGCCAGTTGCAGAACGACGGGTCGCGGATGACGGCGCGATCGATGACGCCGTGCTGGATTCGCACCCAGTCGAGGATCTGGCCGCGCCAGCCCTCCGCCCATCCCAGCGCCGCGCCGTCCTGCGGATGACAGGCCACACGGAACCCAGGTTCCGCGGTCCGGTCTCCGGCAATGGCCGCGGCCGCGCGGATCAGGCCCGCCGAATCCGACATCTCGTCCACGCGCAGCATCACCCGGGCGAACACGTCGCCCTCAGGTCGCGTCCTCGGGCTGACGGGCAGCTCGCCGTACGCCGCGTGCGGGTGGTTCCAGCGTGCGTCGCGTTCGATGCCCGACGCCCGGGCCGCCACGCCCTTCGCCCCGTAGGCCCACGCCGCCTCGCGGGTCAGCACGCCCGTCGTTTCGAGGCGGTCGCGCAGCGTGTCCGAGTCGAGCGCGAGCCGGACGAGGCCCGACGCCTCGTTCGCAGCCTCGTCAATCGTGTTCACCGCGTCGGTCAGTTGATCGGCTGAGAGCGGCGACGCCGCTCCTCCCGGCACGATCAAGCCCCTGAAGAACCGGTTGCCGAACAGCCTGGCAGACAGCCGGCGCAGCCGTTCGACGATGCGGAAGCCGTTTGCGGCCATCACCGTGTAGCCGGTGCCCATGCCGCAGATGTTCGCGACGTCGTGCAGGTGCATCGTGAACCGCTCGAGTTCGACCGCGATGACGCGCAGGGCACGGGCGCGGCGGGGGACGACGCAGCCCGCGATGGTTTCGACCGCCTGGCAGAACGCGAGCGCGTGGGAAGCCGCCGAGTCGCCGGAGACGCGCTCGACCAGCGGCAGGGCCTCGTCGGCCGTCCGGCCCTCGAGCAGCTTCTCGACGCCCTTGTGGGTGAAGAACAGCTTCCCTTCGAGCGTGATGATGCGTTCGCCCGCGACGTTGAAGCGGAAGTGGCCGGGTTCGATGATGCCGGCGTGGATGGGGCCGACCGGAATCTGGAAGATGCCTTCGCCTTCCACGCGACCCATCGGATACGGCTCGCTGGCGTGCGCGAGCCTGGTGTCCCAGTCGAAGTCCTTGCGAAGCGGATGCGTGAGCGCGGGCACGTTCTCGTGGTGCACGAGCCGCCGGGAGTCGGGGTGGCCCTCGGCGCGCACGCCGAACATGTCCTGCGCGTACCGTTCGTACCAGTGCGCCGCCATGACGTGGCGCGTCAGTGAGTCGTAGACGGGCGCGTCGGCCGGAAGGTCGGTCGTGACCTCCAGAAAGTGGTGGGCGTCGTCGACGGCGAACACGGCGTGCACGCCGAAGCCGCCGCCCTGCTCCCGGTCGTCGGTGGCGAACAGGAGGTCGAGCGGCAGGTTCCACTCCGTGTGGAAGCTGGCGGCCACCCGGGCGAAGTCGGCGCGGGCGACCGGCGCCGCCACACGGCCTTCGGCCGACGTGCGCAGCTCGTCGCTGAGGCCCGCCACCGCCCGCAGAAGCTGGTCGGCATTCATGGGTACACCGTAAAGGCGCGCGCGATGCTGGAGGCCCACTCGAAGCCGGGCGTGCTCAGGAAGAAGACGCCGCCGGCGAACAGCAACGCCAGTTCGGCCGCCACCACGGCGTGGGTGATGGTGAAGGCCTCGGTCGGCGCGGCGGGCCCCGCGTCGGCCGGAGCGTCCGAGTACAGCATCGAGAACAGGTGGTGCAGCACCCCGACGGGCACGATCGCCAGCCCGACAATGACGGCCAGGGCTGCGCCCGGGCTGCGACGGGCCGCCGCCACCACGAACGTCAGCTCGCTCGAGAAGATGATCGAGGTCGGCATGCCGATGAGGCCGAGGAAACCCAGCATGAAGGCGAGCGACGTGCGCGGCGCGAGGCGCAACAGCCCCTTGACGTTGGCCATCTTCGTCGTGTGCAGGCGCAGCAGGATCTCGCCCGCCGTGAGGAAGAGCGCGCTCTTCGCCAGCGTGTGCCCGATCATGTGCATCACCGCGCCCGCCGCGCCCACCGGTCCCATCCCGAGGCCGAACGAGATCAACCCCATGTGCTCGACGCTGTGGTACGCCAGCATCCGCTTGTAGTTCTGCTGGTGCAGGAGGACGAACGCGGCGAACAGGATCGAGAGGAGCCCGAACCCGGTGAAGAAGGCGGACGTCCAGGCGTCCTGACGGAGGGCGAGGTCCACGACCGCTTTGGACCGCAGGAGCGCATAGAGGGCGACGTTCAACAGCACGCCCGACAGGCAGGCCGAAATGGGAGAGGGGGTCCGGCTGTGGGCGTCCGGCAGCCACGGGTGCATGGGCACGAAGCCGACCTTGGTCCCGATGCCGACGAAGAGGAACACGAAGGCCCACCGGACCACCTCGGGGTCGAGCGCCGCCGCCCGCTCCCGGAGGGCGCCGAGCGAGAACGCGCGGTCCAGCGGGAGGCCGGCGCCGACGCCGGCGTAGGCGAGCAGGAGCAGCCCGAGCAGGCTCACGCTGATGCCGAGCGAGCAGAGCAGCAGGTACTTCCAGGCCGCCTCGATCGCGCCGTCCTTCTTGTAGAGCGCGACGAGCGGCGTCGTGGTCAGCGTCGTCGCTTCGAGCGCGATCCAGAGGACGCCGAGATGGTCGGTGGCGACCGTCACCAGCATCGCGAGCACGAACAACGGAAGGAGGCCGTAGTAGATGCGCACCTTGCGCGTCGACAGGATGCCTGCCGCGTGCTCCGCCTCGATGTACCGCAGGCTCGCGAGCGACGCGGCCACCCACACCACCTGGATGAGCACGATCATCATCGCCGCGAACCGATCGATCATCCAGTAGTCGCCCATCCATACCGGCCCCCGGGCGAACACGAGGACCGCCAGGGTGCCGAGGCCGGCCGTGGCCACCAGGCTCGCGGCCACCGCCGAGCGACCGAGCGCGCGGGTGTCCCGCGCGATCGCCGCGAACAGCGAGGCCAGCACCGGGACGAGGAACGACGCGAAGAGCAGCATGTCAGTCGATGAGGTCACTGAGCCTGGCCGTGTCGTGCGAGCGGTACAGGCTGTGGACCTGCTGGCTCAGCACAGCCATCAGCACCACGCCCGACCCGATGGCGGCGAAGATCCCCATCTCGGTCAGGAACGGGACGCCGCCGAGCGCCACCACCGCGAACGCCGAGATCCCGTTCTCCACGGTCAGGAACCCGATGATCTGCGAGTAGAGGTCCCGCCGGATGATCAACATCAGGAACCCCAGGAAGATCAGGGCCAGCGCGACGAACACCAGGCTCCAGAGCGGGACGAACTGGCCGGCCGGCGACGTCGGGCCGATCCCGAGCGGCAGCCGCCGCGCCATCAGATAGGCGCCGGCGACGGAGGTCACCGCGAGCGCGTAGGAAACGACGGGCCTCGCGATGGGCCTCAGGCGCAGCGTCTCGCCGAGCCGCCGGGCCGTGGCGAGCAACCCGAACGGGATCAGCCCGACCTTCACGAGAATCGTCAGGGCCGCGCCGGTGTACTCGGCGGGATGTGCCGTCCGCACCGCGTGGGTCACGATGAGGCCCGCCAGGCAAGCCGACGAGATCGAGTAGTGCCGCAGCACCGTGGGCAGGCGTTTGCGCCCCATCGAGAAGAACGCCGTCAGGAGCATGCCGCCGGCGCACACGCCTTCGAGCGACACGATGTCGGTCATAACCACCCCGCGAACAGGCCGAGCGCAAGGCTCGTGAGCCCGAGGAACAGCGCGCCGAAGAAGTGCTCGGGCAGGCCGTAGAACCGGAGCTTGGCCATGCTCGACTCGAGCACGCCGAGCAGCGCCATGGCGGCGCCGAGCTTCAGCAGCGCGGCGACCGGCGCCAGTGCGATCGCCAGCGCGCCCGCCGACGGCGCGGCCATTCCCGCCGGCACCAGCACGTTGGCGAGCAGCAGCGCGAAGACCGCGAGCTTGATCATCGCGGCCAGTTCCATCATGGCGAGCAGCGGCCCGGAGTACTCGAGCACCATCGCTTCGTGCACCATGGTCAACTCGAGGTGCGTGGCGGGGTTGTCCACCGGGTAGCGGGCGTTCTCGCCGAGCGCGACGAGGGCCAGCGCTCCGACCGCCGGCAGCAGCCAGGGGTGAGCCGCGAGGCCGACGCCGGCCACGGCCAGCATGCCGTCCACCGTGGGGGAGCCCGAGGCCACCGCGAACGCCGCGAACGTGACGAGGAGCGCCGGCTCGAGGAAGGCCGAGATGGTCATCTCCCGGCTGGCGCCCATGCCGCCGAAGGCGCCGGCCGAGTCGATCCCGCCAAGCACCAGGAAGACCGCACCGAGCATCCAGATGCCGGCCACCATCATGAGGTGCGACAGCGGCGCCGCCGCCCCGCCGCGCGCGACGAGCGGCAGGATGGCCGCCGACAGCAGCGACGTGGCGAGGACGACGAACGGCGCCGTGCGGAACACCCACGACGTGCTGGTCGAGAGCACCGTCTCCTTGCGCATCAGCGTCAGGACGGTCCAGTAGGGCAGCAGCAGGGGCGGCCCCTGACGGCCCTGCAGCCGGGCCTTCGTCTTGCGCACGAGACCGGTCGCGAGAGGCGCGAGCGCGACGACAATCGCGACCTGCAGGAGTGTCAGGAGGGCGGGCATCACAGGGCCACCCACAACGTCACGAGGAGCGTGGCGAGAATGAGCGCGATATAGAACTGGATCACCCCGTTCTGCAGGCGCCGCAGGCGATCGCCGACCGCCTCGATCAGCTGGGCGATCGGGAAATAGAGGTGGCCGAGGACCCCCGCAGCCTTGCGGAATTCCATCTCGCCCCGGCGAATCCAGGGATTCGAGGCGACGACGGGCCGGAAGACCAGGTGCTTCTCGGCCCGCACGATGTCGCGGAGAAAGAAGCGGACCGGCGCGGAGAAGCCGGTGGCCGTGTACTCCATCGACGCGTCGATCGGCTGGCCGCAGTCCCAGGTATGGTAGCGCCTCACCGCGTCCCGCGCGCCGAGGACCCGGCGCAACAGCCAGGCCGCGGCGCCCGCCACCGCCAGACCTGCCGCGAGAGCGCTGGCCGTCTCCAGCCCGACGCCGCGGGACACGACCCACGTCCCGCCGGCCGTTTCACCGAGGATGTCGAACGTTCCGGGGAACAGCGGCGGCAGCCACGGCACCGCCACGCCAAGCGCCAGCACCGCAGCCGCGAGCGTCATGACCGGGCGTCGCAGCCCGGGCAGCGGCTCCAGGGCCTCCCGCGCCCCGATCGAGCGCGGTTCGGCCAGAAACACGAACGCGAACAGCCTGACCATCGCGAAGACCGCGAGGCCGGCGACAAACGCGACGCCCACCAACACGGCCACGGCGGCGACCACCACCCCAGCGCGGTGCGTGCCGAGCGACGCGAGCGTCGCCTGCACGAGCATCCATTCGGCCGCGAACGATCCGAAGGGGGGCAGGGCGCCGGCCGCGAGGCACAGCGCCAACGCCGCCACCGACAAGCCCGGCATCCGGCTGGCGAGGCCGCCGAGCTGTTCGATCCTGCCCGTCCCCGCGCCGTGGATGATCGCCCCGGCGCCGAGAAACAGACCCGACTTGAACAGCGCGTGCGCGAGCAGGTGCAGGAAGAACGCGGCCATCACCGCGTCGGCGAGGACCGGCCACCCCTCGGCGCGCAGCAACAGTTGGAACCCGAACATCGTGAAGGCGAGGCCGATGTTCTCGACGCTGCTCCACGCCAGGATTCGTTTCAGGTCCACGGCGATGTTCGCGTAGATGACGGCCACGGCTGCGCCCGCCAGGCCGAGCGCGATCAGCGCGATCCCCCATCCGCCGGGCAGATCTGCCCAGCACACGGCCGTGAAGCGCACCAGGCCGTACACCGCCACCTTCAACATCGCCCCTGACATCAGCGCCGAGACGTGGCTGGGTGCCCGCGGGTGTGCCTCGGGCAGCCAGGCGTGGAACGGTGCGAGGCCCGCCTTGGACGTGAACGCGAAGATCACCAGCGCGGCCGCCGTGGTGGAGCCGGCGGGCGAGAGAAGCCCGACGCTGCTCGCCAGCGTGTCGAACGTCGCGAACAGCGACCCTTCGCCGATGATGCCGCATCCCACCATGAGGGCGCCCACGCCGAACTGCGCGATCGCCAGGTAGAGCAGCGCCGCCCGGCGCGACTCCTGCCTGCCGTCGGCCATCACGAGCACGAAGGCCGACAGCGACATGGCCTCCCAGAACAGCAGGAAGCTCGCGATGCCCCACGACAGCAGGACGCCCTGCATACTGAGAACGAAAACGGCGGTGACCGGGAGCACGACGCGGACCGGGTAGCGGTCGGCCTCGTCCTCGGTGTAGCGCGCCCCGAACCACGACGCCGTCAGCGCGACCGCGTGCACCAGCAGGAGGAAGAACGCCGACAGGCGATCGATCACCACCGGCGCCTGGAAGAGGAAGCCGGAGGCGGCGAACGTCACGCGCGGCACCTGCCACACCAGGAACGCCGCGGCCCCGGCCAGGCCGACCGCCGCGCTGGCCACCATCGCCAGGTGATGCAGCCGGCGCGCGCGTCGCGAGGACGCCGCCAGGCCGGCCAGCGCCGCGAGCAGCGACAGCAGGAGGGCTGCCATGAGGGCGCCGGTCGTCAGCGAGGCCGGCGTCACCGTACTCTCCGCAAGCCGCGCGCGAGGCCTTCGAGGATCTCGGCCGGTGACGGGGGATCGCCGGGAATCCGGATGTGGACGGGGACGACCTCGTCGACCGCTCCCACCACGGCGTAGGACCCGCGCCAGATGCCCCCCGTGCAGGCGCCGTCGCCGACGGCCGCGACGAGGCAGGGCTGGGGGGCCGCCTCGAATGTCGTGCGCAGGGCTCGCTCGAGGTTGCGGACCACGGGCCCCGTGACCATCAGCATGTCGGCGTGGCGCGGCGATGCCACGAAACTGAGGCCGAACCGCTCGATGTCGTAGTAGGCGTTGCCGAGCGCCAGCAACTCCAGCTCTTCGGCGTTCGTGGACCCGGCGTCCACCGCGCGGATGCGAAGCGACCGGCCGCCGTAGAGGTCCGCCAGCACGCGACGCAGTTCGGCTCCCGCCGCCGTCAGTTCGTCCAGGTCGCCGGGCTGGTGGCCGGCGCCGGGCAGCGGCTCGGTGACGCGCGGTCCGAGGAATAGCGTCTGGAAGAGGCGGACGAATGACATGCTGTGCGACGGGACGGCAGCTGCCTGCCAGGCCGCACCAACTCTCGGGACTCGAGTTCTCGGGAAGCGATGTGAACCGGCGATCGGGCAGACTTCAAAGGGCCAAAAGAGCCGGTTCACTATATCACACGGGAGCTGACCTGCCGGCGTGAGCGTCCCTCGTCCGCCCGCCCGCAAAAGGTGTCGGAGCTGTCTTCTTCGGGCATCCGGGAACAGTGCAGTTCGTTCAATTGCAGGAACTGCACCCCGAGGACGCCCGGCAGAAAAACAGCTCCGACATCGTTACTGTCTGGGGTCCCGCAAGACCCTGAGCGGCTGCGAGTAGCCCTTTCCGCTCACCGTGAGCCTGACGGTGTAGGTGCCGGGCAGCACCAGCGCGCCGCTTCGGCCGCCGCCTCCTGCGCCCTGTTCGCCCGGCGGGGGCGCCGGCGGTGTCGCGCGCAGGTCCCAGACCCAGCGGTGATGCCCCGGCGCCGCCGAGACCGGCGCGGGCGTCGGCCGCCAGAATGCGGGGATGTTCAGCGTGTTCGGGTCCACCGGCGCCGGCCTGTCGGCGCTCGAGTAGCGGCGGACGACGTCGCCCGCGGCATCGAGTATCTCGATGATCACGGGGCCCGACGGCGCGGACTTCAGGTAGTAATCGACGATCGCGCCATACGGACGGTTCTCGGCCAGCGGCTCGTCCCGGGGCTGCGGCGTGCCGTTCTCCGTCCCCGGCGGCATGCTGACGGCATCCGAGGGCCGGAACAGGAAGGCATCCGCGCGGGCGACCTCGGCCGTGATCTGCCGCAGCGGCGCGATGCTGTCGATGATCCAGAAGCCGCGCCCGTGCGTCGCGACGACCAGGTCGTCTTCGTGGACGGCCAGGTCGCGCATCGACACCGGCGGCAGGTTGAGCTGCAGCGACTGCCAGTGGTCACCGGCGTCGAACGACACGAAGACCGCCAGCTCGGTGCCGGCGAACAGCAGCCCCGGACGCTCGGGGTCCTCCCTCACCGCCTGGACGTAGACGCCGGCCGGCAGGCCGTCGGTGATGGCCTGCCACGTCTTGCCGCCATCGCGCGTCCGGTAGAGATAGGGCTCGTTGTCGGTGAGTCGATGCCGGTCCACGGCGGCGTATGCCGTGTTCACGTCGCCGTGCGAGGCCTCGATCATCACGACCTTGCTCCACGGCGTGAGCGCCTGGGGCGTCACGTCCTGCCACGCTTTTCCGTCGTCCCTCGTGAGGTGAATCAGGCCGTCATCGGTGCCCACCCATACGACGCCGGCCTTGAGCGCCGAGGGCGCGATGGTGTAGATCACGCCGCGGCGTGCCGTCTTCGGCGCATCCAGAGCCGTCGCGTCGTCGAGGTTCGCCGGAACGCCCGGATCCTCCCGGGTGAGGTCGGGGCTGATCTGCGACCAGCTGTCGCCGCCGTTGGTCGTCTTGAAGAGGAACTGGTTCGAGAAGTAGAGCGAACGCGGATCGGCCGCCGAGAAGACCAGCGGCACCGTCCAGGTGTGGCGCGCGGGTTCGGCCATCGCGTGCTCGGGTGAGACGTCGGTGATCTCGCCGGTCAGGACGTTGCAGCGCGCGACCGTGCCGCCGAACAGGATCTCCGGGCGGAGCGGGTCTGGCGCCGTGTACCCCGCCTCGCCGCCCGCGCACGCCGGTACCCACTCGCGAGTGCCGATCTCGGCGTGCGGGCTCCGCGTGAGGACCGCGACGGACCCGCTGTCCTGCTGCGCGCCCGTCACCCAGTAGGGGAACCGGTAGTCGGCCGCGACGTGATAGAGCTGCGCGGTCGGCTGGTTGTACCAGGAACTCCACGTGAGCGCACCGTCGAGCGTCACCACCGCGCCCTGGTCGCTCGCGAGCACCATGCGCGCCGGATCGTCGGGATCGATCCACAGCTGGTGATAGTCATCGCCGCCGGGCGCGCCCTTGATGGCGGTCCACGTCCGGCCGCCGTCCGCCGATCGGTAGAGCGACGTGTTGGACACGTAGACCACGTCGGCGTTTCGCGGATCGACGACGACCTTGCAGAAGTACCAGCCGCGCCCCCAGATGCGCGTGTCGCCCGAGACGAGCGTCCAGGTGGCGCCGGCATCGTCCGAGCGGTAGAGCCCGCCCTGCCGGGCGTCGACGATCGCAAACACGCGGCGCGGGTTCGTCGGCGCGGTCGCGACACCGATTCGGCCGACGCCTTCGGTCGGCAGGCCCGCCTTCAGCGCGGCCCACGACGTGCCGCCGTCGGTCGACTTGTAGAGGCCGCTGCCGGGCCCGTACGACGGCGGGTAGATCGACCATGGCGGCCTCCGGGTGTTCCAGAGCGACGCGTAGATCACGCGCGGATCCCGCGCGTCGAGCGCGAGATCGACCGCGCCGACGTTCTCGTTCCCGAACAGCACCTTCTGCCACGTCGAGCCGCCGTCCCTCGAGCGGAACACGCCGCGGTCGGGATTCGGCCCGTAGACGTGGCCGAGCGCGGCGACGTAGACGATGTCGGGGTTCCTCGGATCGACGAGGACCCGGCCGATCTGCCGGGTCCCCTCGAGGCCGAGATGCTTCCACGTCCGACCGCCGTCGGTCGACTTGTAGATGCCGTTGCCGTAGGAGATCTGCGACCGCATGTCGGCTTCGCCGGTGCCGACGTAGACCACGTTCGGGCTGGACGGGGCGACGGCGATGGCGCCGATCGACGCAATCGGCTGCGAGTCGAAGATTGGTGCCCACGTGCGGCCGGCGTTGGTGGTCTTCCAGACGCCACCGCCGACCGAGCCGAAGTAGAACGTGGACGGCCGCCCCGGCACGCCGCTCACCGCGTTGACGCGGCCGCCCCGGAACGGACCGAGCATCCGCCATCGAAGCCCCGAGTAGAGGTTCGCCGCGACCGGCGGTTGCGCCGAGACGGTGCCGACCGCGACGGCGGCGGCGGCGAGGATGGCCGACACCACGAACAGGCGGACGCCGGCGTGCGGGCGCCCGGAGGGCCGAAGACGCAGCGGCTTCATCGCAGACACTCCAACCGAAGCAAGAAGGTGCCCTTCTTGCTGCTGCCTACCATCCGACGCCTGCGCTCTGGCCGGCTACTTCACCGTGAACGGCACCGAGGCGACCTTGTTCTCCCAGGCGAGTTCGAGTTTGCCCGAGTTCGGGCCGGTGGCCGTCAGCGTGATCTTGAACACCTCGACGAGCGCGGGCGGCTTGCTCATGTCCATCGGCACGCGGCCGAGGTCCTGATCCTTGTTGTACGTCAGGCCCCACTGCCCGGTCTGCTTGTTCACGATCAGCTGCCACGGTTCCGTGTTCACCTGCGCGAAGAGCGTGTAGTCGCCCTTCGGCACGGCGAGGTCCTTGATCTGGAGATCCGCGTCGGTGTGGAGGGAGGTGGCGGCGTTTGCGCCCGCGCGCCAGACCGGCCACGTGCGGTCCTTGCTGATCAGTCCGCCCTCACCCCAAATCTGGCGGCCTCTGACCGAGGGCGCCGAGTACTTGATGGTGATGGTCTTACCGCCGATGGTGACCGTCGCTTCCGCGGGCGGGCTGGCCGGCGGCTTGGCCTGTGGCGCGGCGCTCAGCACGGCGACGCAAGCGAGCGCGAGGATGACGAGCAGAGACAAGGAGCGTCGGAACATTTTGGATCCTCCTCTGGCATTCTGCCGGGGTCGGGTCCGCAAATCCACACTTTTCACCGCTGCGCGATCGCCTGGACCGACAGGCTGATCTTGACCTCGTCGCCGACGAGGAAGCCGCCGGTTTCGAGCGCCGCATTCCAGTTGAGGCCGAAGTCCTTGCGGTTGATCGTCACTTCCGCTTCGAAGCCGGCGCGCTCGTTGCCCCACGGGTCCTTGGCCATCCCGAGGAACGTCGTGGGCAGGACGACGGACTTGGTGACCCCGTGAATGGTCAGGTCGCCCGTGACCGCGTACGAGTCGCCGCCGGCCTTCTCCACGCGCGTGCTCTTGAACGTCAGCATCGGGAACCTCTCGACGTCGAAGAAGTCGGCCGAACGGAGGTGCGTGTCGCGGTCCGGCTGGCTCGTGTCGATGCTGGCCGCCTTGATGGCGACATCCACGGACGACTGCGCGGGGTCGTCGGGAGACATCGCGATCGTCCCCTCGAAGTCGGTGAACCGGCCGCGCACCTTGGTTACGAGGTGACGAACCTGGAAGACGGCTTCCGAATGGGCCTTGTCGATGCTGAACGTGCGAATCTGCGTTGCGGTGGTCATCGTTTGCTCCCTCTCACCTGTCGATACTGTGTGTTGTCACATTCATGTGCGGAAAAAAGGGGATCAGAGCCCCACTCGAACCTGGCCGAGCATCTCAATCAACAGCCTGAGGCGGTCCTCGCCGAGCGATCCCAGCCGCGCCTCGTGCAGCCGGTCGACGATCGCATCGAGGGATGCCAGAAGGTCGAGGCCGGCAGCGGTGATGCGCGTCGTCACGAACCGGCGGTCGTCGCCACCGCGCTCGCGCACCACCAACCGGCTGTCCTCCAGCCGATCGAGCAGTCGCGTCACGTCGGGCACTCGCCGGAGCATCCGGCTGCCAATCTCGTTCCGGCACAACCCGGACGGCTCGGCGCCCCTCAGGATGCGGAGTACGTTGTACTGAGTGGCGGTGATGCCGTATGGCTTCACGGCCGTTTCGAACTCGTGCTCGAGTTCGGCGGCGGTGCGCTGGATGCTGAGGTGCGCCTCGTGTTCCAGGCTGCGGAACGGCTTGCGTTGCCTCAACTCCGCTTTCAAATCGCTCACCCTTCGGATATTACATGTCATCACACTTGATGTCAAGACACATTGTGGTGTTGCCTGGTGTTGCCTGGCGTTGCGTGGCGATGGGTGGCAGACGGGTGGCGCGGTGGCTATTGCGACGCGAGCTGAACGGGGGTACGTTTAGCGATCGGTTCGGTTCCTGAGACCCATGCCCATCGACAGCCCAGCATCGCCCGGCCGCCCCCCTCACGACATCCGCACGCCGGCGGTTCGCGCGCGGCTGAACGCCATCGCCCACGAGCTCAACAACCTGTTGACCATCATCAACGGCTACAGCGAGCTGCTCCTGAAGCAGCTCGACGCTGGCGACGTGCGGGAGCAGGTGCTGGAGGTTCGACAGGCGGGCGCCAGGGTGTCCGAGCTGAACGAGGAACTGCTGTCGATCGTCAGGACGCCGGCCCTGGAGGCGGACGTGGCTGCCCCGGCGCCGGTTCCCGGCCCGTCAGCCGGCTGGACCCGATGAACAACGAGACCTCGACGCATCACCTGCCGGCGGAAGTTCTCGTCGTGGAGGACGACGGGCTCGTCGGCCAGTTCATGAGGCGCTGCCTGACGTTCCACGGCCACACCGTGGCCGGCGTCGTGGCGTCTGCGGCCGAGGCCCTCTCGCATCTCGAGACGCGCCTGCCCGCCCTGGTGATCATGGACATCGGTCTCGAAGGGCCGATGGACGGAGTGGAGCTTGCGGGTCTCATTCGCCGGCGGTGGGACCTGCCGGTCGTGTACGTGACCGGCCAGGGCGACGACGAGACCGTGCGGCGCGCCGTGAGCACCGCGCCGTTCGGCTTCGTCCGGAAGCCGTTCGACGACGTGCAGCTGCGCGCGGCGGTGGAAGTGGCGCTCCGCCAGGCCGAAGCGAGCCGCGAGCGCGAGGCCGAGCTGCAGCGGTCGAAGCGCGAAGGCAGAGAGCTGGCGGCCACGACGGCGCGCATCCAGGACCGGCTGCGGAAGGTCGCCGAGGCCGTGGGCGTCCAACCGGCGGACGAGGCGGGCGGGGAACTGCCGCCACAGATCGCGCCGCTCGTCGCCGAGCTGTCGCCACGAGAGCGCGAAGTGCTGGGGCTGCTGCTATCGGGGCACCGCGTCGCCTCGATGGCCCGGGCGCTCTCGGTCAGCCCCTACACGGTCCGCAACCACCTGCGAGCCCTCTATCGGAAGCTGGGCGCGCACTCGCAGGAGCAACTGATCGACATGTTCCGCGGCGTGAGACATGCCGCGGTGACGTCCGACCCGGCGAGGCACCGGCCGTAGCGCGCGCGGTCGGGCGACCGGCACCTCGCTGTCCCGCGGCGCGTCATCCCGCCGGTTCGATCGGAATCCGCGCCGCGTTTGCGGCCAGCCAGGCGTCGAAGTCCTGGAGTTCGGGATTCAGCCGGCGGCTCAACTCGATGCTTCGAGCGCCCACGAAGTCCGCGTTGAAGTCCCGCTTGAACTGGAACATGTTCCCCATGTCGTCGGCTCCGGGGAACCCGAAGCCGCGGTAGACCTCCGGCGGCACGTCGTTGTACCGCACGCTGCGGCCAAGCGCGCGCCCCATCTTCTCCGCCAGCTGCGCGCCCGTCAGGTGCTCACCCGCGATCCCGATGGCCTTCCCGATGAACTCGCCCTTCGCCTTGAAGACGCCGAGTGCGCACTTGCCGATGTCCTCCGAGGCCATGCCCGGCAGCGGCTTGTCGCCCATCGGGAACGTGAGCGCGAGCGCGCCGTCGGGAGCGGGCTTCGGCCCCACGCCGAAGAAGATGAAGTTGTCCCAGTAGAACGAGGTGTTGAGCAGCGTCACCGGCAGGCGCATGTCCAGGAACACGTGGTTCGCCTCGCCCTTGCCGTCGAAGTGCGGCACCTTGTACTTGCCGTGCAGCGTCGGCATCCGGGCGTCGCCGAGCGGCACCCACCGGCGCGTGTCCTCGAGCGTGGACCAGATGACGTGCTGCACGCCGGCGGCCTTCGCGGCCTCGGCCATGTTGCGCGCCTCGGCCACCTCCTTCTCGGCCGAGAAGTGGTCCCAGAAGAACGTGACGCAGAACGCGCCGTAGGCGCCGGCGAACGCCCGCTTCAGGCTCTCGACATCGTCCAGGTTCGCGCTCACGACCTCGGCTCCAAGTCGGGCCAGGTCCCGGGCCTTCGCTGAGTTGACGTCGCGCGTGATCGCGCGTGCCGCGAACTCGCCCGACCGGTCCTTCAGGATTGCGCGCACCAGTCCTCCGCCTTGCGCGCCCGTCGCACCGACAACCGCGATCAGCTTCTTGGGGGCCACGTTCGCTTCTCCTCCCCGGCTCCACGCCGGAATGTGCCGAGTCCGCAGGCCCGGGCGCCAGGCTGGCGCCCGGACGATGAATGGTGAACTTTCAGTATGCGGCGAGCGTTCGGCCCGAGGCAAACAGGGAGGAGGGACGAGGGACGAGGGATGAGGGACGAGGGACGAGGGACGAGGGACGAGCTCGCGCCTGTCAGCGGGCTGTCGCGCCGACGGACGCCGGGTTCCAGCCGTCGGTGCCGCCCAGGACCGCGGCGACCGTGAGTCGTTCGGCTTCGGGCGCTGTCAGCTGGCGTGACCATCCGACGCGCGACTCCGCCTTGCCGCCCGCTCCCGTGTTGCGGTACTCGCGGTACCTCGCGGTCTTCTCGCGCTCGGGGAGTTTCCAGTTGTCCCACCCTTCGCCGCGCACGACCTCCGACATGTCGGTCTCGACGTAGGCGACGGCGGAATAGGCGCGCCACGGCCGCCCGAGGTACGTCTTCGCGCCGGGTTCGCCGGTCACGCGGCAGCGGCTGAACACGAAGCCGTGCGCCGCGTTCTCGGGCGTCGACGCGGCGGTGATGTAGCCGTCGCGGCGGCAGTGGATGCGGCACCGCTCGAACCACGCGGTGGCGCCGCCGAAGATGAAGTCCACGTGGCCCTCGATGTCGCACTCCTCGAAGGATGCGAAATGCGCCTTCGAGTGGTTTCTCGATGAGCTAGAATCTGCCAGGCGGGCCGGACCGGCCGACGGCGAGGCGCCCGCGGGGGGGCACGATGACTGGACGCACGCAGACAGCTCTTATCGAAACGCCGGAATGGATGGTCGCGGAGATGCCGCCCGGCTACCAGAATCGACGCGCGGAGATCGAGCGCCTCTCGGCGGACCTGAACGCGATGGACCGCATCGGGAGCGTTCTCTGGGAAACGGGCGAACCGCTGCGCGAGGCGGTGGTTGCGGTGTTCGCCGCGCTGAAGTGCGAGGCGGACGCGCCGCCGGCCTCCGGGCCGATTGCCGTCAGGTTCGGCGACTCGCGGCGGCTCCTGCTGGTCGTCTCCGGCGCAGCGGGCGCCATCCAGAAGACGAGCGAGGAACTTGCCCAGGTCTTCCAGGCGGTGCAGTTCGCCGGGGCGGACGACCGGGTGGTGCTGGTGGTCAACAACGATCCGGCCACGCCGCCCGCTCACCGTCCCGACGGAGTGCTTCCCGACGCGCTCGGCGTGCTCAAGAGGATCGGTGTGAACGTGGTCACCACGGGCGTGCTCTTCGGGCTGTGGCGGCTCTCGTTCGAGGAGTTGCAGAAGGCGCGGAAGGTCCTCGACCGGCTGCACGCGCAGGACGGCGGGCCGTTCATCGTCCAGGCGCGGTGAACGTGCGGCCGCCCTTCCGGGCGTGTCGGTGACGCGCCCGCCCCCGGGCGCGAGGCTGGCAGGAGCGCGGCGGTGCGGGTACAATCGTCCTCGCTCACGCGCCCGTAGCTCAGGTGGATAGAGCACCGGCCTTCTAAGCCGGGGGTCGCTGGTTCGAGTCCAGCCGGGCGCGCCATCTCACTTAACTTCAGTTGATCAGTGGTTTCTGGTCTGCGGCCGGAGGGGCCTCGCGAGCAGGCCGGAGGCTTGTCGTCCGCTTCCTGGCAACGCGCTGCAGGGCCGGCGGGACTTCTCTCGAACTCGGGTGCGTGGGCCGCCACCGCGACGACGTAGTCGACCAGCGCATCGATCGTGGCCAGCTTGAAGAAGCTCGGCGCCACGAGGGAGATCGACTCAGGAGGGCCCGTCTTCGGGGTTTCGAGACAGCACGGTAACTGGCTGCACGTCGAACCAGTCCGGGCTGCCCTTGATCTTGATCCTGACCTCCGCACGCCACAGCAACTTCAGCTCGTTGTCGAAGCTCATGGTGCAGACCGCTGTGGCGGGCACCGCAAAGCGGCCCCTCAACTCGACGGGAACGCCGGCCGGCAGCGTTCTGGCCGTCAGCTCGAGCGACCTCTCCTCGACGTGGACGACGTGCGTGTTGACCGGTCCCGTGCTCCGGTAGATCCCGGTGAACTTCTTCACGTGCTCCGACCCCTCCAGCTTCAGTGTCGCGCTCTCGACGTCCATCCCTGCCTTCGGCTGGAGCGTGATGCTGCAGGGTACCTCCACGCCGGGCCACACCACCGTCGACCCGATGCGCAACTCCGTCATAGCGATCTTCCTGTTGATCAACGCCTGTCGGATCATCACGCCGAGGAACGCCAGCCCCACCACGACGGCGATGGTGCCGGGCAACGACGCGTCGTGCCCCAGTCCAAGCCAGGCGAAGAACAACCCGCCGAGGACGAGAGCGATGGATGTCAGGAGGCAGCCTGGCGAGGTTCGGACAGGGTCCCTGCGAATCAGCTCTGATGTCTTCTTCCGTTCCCTGTCGTTCGGAGAAACCTCCGCGGGAGTGAGATTGATGGCCCGTTCGTCTTCGCTGTCGACGTCGAACGACGTGGCCGCCCGGGTCCCGATGCCCGCGCGCAGATACCAGGTGATGGTCATGATGGTGCCGGCGTAGTTGCACGCCTCGGGAACCGGCAGGCTGAACGGGTAACTGTACGCGCCGGGCGCCCACGCGCCGGCGAAGATCTCCCTGGTCTCCGTGTCCTTCTGCGAACGGATCGACTGGGTGGGAGCGCTCCCGGATGCCCTGTAACCCAGCGCGACGATCAGTCGCTTGCCCGCGCATGCCTCCTGCGCGGCCACGTTCACCCTGCCGCAGATGATCCCTCCGCACGGAAAACTGGCTCCGGGCTCGTCGAGGACGATTTGCACTGCGGGAGTGTTCATCTGCGGACCTCGCGGAAGTTGGACGGGAGACGGCGTGCGAGGCGGTGATTATAGATCCCTCCTCCAGGCTCCGGCGAGGATCAGGATCTGTCCGAGGTAGGAAGGATGGCGGACATAGCGGTAGGCTCCCTCGCGGATCAGCGTGTGGTGCGGCAGCATCGTGACGCGGGAGGTGAACTGTTTCGCCAGAGTACGGATCGCCTGGATTCGGATTCCAGCGCCCGCGAGCATGACGAGGAGGCCGGCCAATTCCCAGCGGTGCAGGTGCGGGAGGGCCGCGTATCCAGAGAACGCGAACAGGCAGGCGATGGTCATGCCGGCCGACACGGAGAGCGAGATCCACAGGAAACTGCCCTGATCCTTCTCCTGGGAGGCACTCTCGTTCTTGCGGCGATTGTGAATGGCGAAGAACTACTCCGAAAAGCCCCAGGCGAGGGAGAGGCCCATCGCCAGCGCCTTGATCCAGATGTCTTCGGGAATCTTCATCGGCGTCCGTACCCAGATATGCAGATCGCCGTGAGAAGTTCTCACCCGAGCCTTGCGCAAACCCCGACACATCGAGGTCATCCGACCGTGATGGTCACCTCTCCAATCTTCCCGGTGGCGGATGCGTCGACCAGCCGCTGGCCGTGATCCCGCGGGACCTTCCCAACACGTACGCCGACTATGCGGCCGGCTCGCTCCTCGCCAACCTGCACTCGTGACAAAACACGGCACGCCACAGGCCGCCTCGGAGCGGTGGGTCGGGGTCGACGTCGACACGCCGCGCCGCGGCGCCAATAGCCTGGTCGAAGTTACCGCGGGAAGTTACCGCGCGCGCAACTCCAACCATCGAGACAGCTTGCGCCCTCCCCTTCGAGCCTTCTAAGCCGGGGGGCCTGGGTTCGAGTCCAGCCGGGCGCGCCAACCTTCGCCGCGCATGTAACTGCGCGCGCGGCTTCGGCTTGGCAAGCTTGCCGGTTCTCTTTCTGCTCATCTCAAAACGGCCCTCGGGCAAGGCCAAATCGGGCGCCACTGACAATTGACTGATAATTCGTGGTGGCTCGATGTGGCCGGCCATGGTGGTCTCCGCGTGGATAGCTGCCAGGCCCGGGAGCGTGACCGCCGGGTCAAGGCCGCGCTCGCCGGCTTCGATACCCACCGGCAAAGCGTCCGGGAACAGCTTGCGAGATGAATCGTCGCGCTTCAGAGAGACCCGGATTGGTAAGCACTCGACGGGCACGCGGAGGCGCTCGGTGAAGTGCTCGGCCCTTTCCCGGGCCGTTGGCAGCCACCTCACCTCCGGAGCGCCGATCACGGCGTCGAGGACCATCAGGCGCGGCGAGATGGCGATAGCCGGAACGGGCCGACCGAACCGGCTGTGAGGTTCGCCGATCGCCTCGTAGAGACCGCGGTGCTGCACGTGGTAGACCAGGGCGCGGTAGCGCAGGGACGGACAAACAGGCTCTCCGCATGAAGCGCGTCGGCGCCTTCGCGCAAGGCTTCGGCGGCCCCGCCGTAGCCCGGACGGGGGCGGGACCTCGTGCGCCACCTGGATGCCAACGGCTGCCAGTTGCTGCGCGAAGGCGCCAATCCACGCGGTCTACGTCAACCGCGCCGGCCGCAAGAGTTCGGCGGTCCCGAGACATCGCGAGATCGACGACTTCCTCGCGCAGAAGATCTGCAAGGACCTGGGTATTCCCAGCCCAGGGACTGGCCGCCAGCCGCAGTTGGGCGAATAGGCAAAGGCGGCCGTGCCAGCCGGTCTCACAGACCGGCCGACAGGCGGAACCAGCGGAAGAACTCGAACACCTCGATACGGTCCGAGTCTTCGATCAGGCCCGGCCGATCTTCGCTGACGACGAGGCCGACGATGATAGCGTCAGGACTGTCGAATCGGTCGAGCAACGGACGAATGGACGTCGCGAGCGGCGCCACGAACCGTCGGGCGTCGAGGCCGAGCAGACACGCCGGCGTGAACTCGAACGGAACGAGTTCGCCTTCGTGTTCGAGGCCGTATCGGGCGTCGTCGTCCTCCCGATAGTGCCGAAGGCAGTGCATCACGCTCGCGAGGTCTTTGCGCTCCATTCGGTCGCCGTACGCCACCAGCTTGAGGAGCACGTAGAGCGGGACCGGCGCGACCGGAATGGTCACGCCAGGCGCGATCGTGGCCGGGACCGCGTTGGGCACGAGGGCCTCGAAGCCCGCCACGTTCAACGTCGCCTCGGGCGAGATCCGGAGGCGACTGTTCGGAGCAAGCGCGCGGCTGTACGGAAGCAGGTCCACCCAACCGCCGTCCCGGTGAGTGAGACGATGCGGCACAGCGGTCAGTGCGAAGCCGGTACTGCTCGAGCCCGCGCTTGACGCGCTCGAAATCGGCGAGCGTGTCGACCAGGACGGTGACGTCCGCGTCCTTCGTCATCCGCCGCGGTGCCACCTCAAGCAGCAGCTCGGGAACCAGTGCACCGATGACGCAGAACTCGACGTCGAACGCGCGCAGGCAGCGCGCCAGGTCCGCCAAGACGCCGGTGACGAGCGGGTCAGTGCGTCTCATCGTGCATCACCGCGGGCAGGAGCATCTCCGCCGCCTCGAGCGCCTGCTCGGTCCCTCGGTACCGGAGTTCGGCATACGCCAGTAGAGGCGGCGCCGCGGGCGGCTGCTTCCCGGCTCCGTCCGGTGTTGCGGCAGGGGCGGGCGCCTCGATCACGAGCAGGTTGCCGCCGCGCGCGGCGGGCTGCGCCACCAACCGTTTGAGGATCTCACGATCGTCGAACGCGCCAATCGGCGCGTAGATCTCTGTGTCCTCAGCGTGGAAGTAGTTGGCTCGGCGCTCGGCAGCGTCCGCGCCGGTCAACGCCCAGCGAACGTCGCGCTTCCCCAGGACGTCTCCGAGGCGCTCCCAGATCTCCGGCTTCGTCTCCGCACGAACCTGGAACCGGCGCTCCGTCAGCTTCGGACGTAGCACATCCACGTACGCCTGGACCCAAAGGGCGACGAGTTGCTGCCGGTCAGCCACCTGGCGCCGTCCCTTGGCTTCGACGAGCAGGCGGCGCGCGATCAGGTCCTGGATGCAGGCAGCCACCGTGCCGAGCGCGACGTCGGCCTGCCCGGCGGTATCACGATACGGACGATTGACCAGCTCCGGCTTGACCAGCAGCGTTAGAACAGCCTTGACCCAGCCCTTGTTCGGCCGCCCGCGGCGTCCCACCGGCGCCGTGGCCAACTGCCGTCCCTCAACGTGGACGAGCAGCCCGGGACCTGCAAGATGGGCGTTTCCGGCCAGGTCTAGGTAGTCGATGCCGGCCCGCTCGAGAATCGGAGCTTGGTGCGGGCGGACGGTCGGCGCAAGCAGCAGGAGTCTCGCTCCGCGCTCGGCTGCCGGCAATTGCTCTCTCCACCGCTGCAGTTGGTCGATCACGACACGGACGTCCTGGTTCTGGAGGTGTCCCTTCTCTTCCACGAGGTAGCGAATCGTCCCCCTTGGTCCCTTCCACGCGAGCGCTGCGTCGAAGCGCGCCCGGCCCAACCGAGGCTCCTTGACGACACGAGTGTCCACACCAGGCATCCAGGTGGCGATCAGCGCGAGATATGGTTCCAAGTGCGGCATGACGACGTCCAGGTGTTCTGATATTATGACATGTTCATCATTGTTGAACTAGGCTTATTTACCGAACATTTCGAGCCCCTTCAAGCGGGGTCCAGTGCTAAGTACAGCGTTACATAAGTACGATGACGTATTCTAATGACAGGAGGCGGCCGCCGGTGATACGCTGCGAGCACGGCCAGGAGGTGCTACCGTGCCGCGACGCAGCCCGTTTGTCGTCGTCCTGTCCGACGCAGAGCGCGACGCCCTCGAGCAACGCGCCCGCAAGTATACGTCACCGTATCGAGACGTCATCCGCGCCAAGATCATCTTGCTCGCCGCTGACGGACTCGACAATGACGTCATCGCCGAGCGCGTCGATCTCCCGCGCCAAATCGTCAGTAAGTGGCGCAAGCGGTTCTACTTGGAACGCCTCCCGGGACTCGATGAGGAGCCACGGGGCGGGCGTCCAGCCCGCTTTTCCCCCCGATCTCGTCGTCGCCGTTAAGCGCCTCGCGTGCGAATTGCCGGCCACGCTCGGGCTGCCATTGGCGCGGTTCACCATCCCGGAGTTGCATCGTGCGGTGGTCGCCCGCGGGTTGGTCGCGCAAATCAGCGGCACGACGCTCTGGCGGTGGCTGAGCGCCGACGCCATCAAGCCCTGGCGCGTCCACAGCTGGATCTTTCCCCGGGACCCGCACTTCGCCGAGAAGGCCGGGCGCGTCCTCGACCTCTACCATCGCACGTGGGACGGCCGGCCCCTGCGTGCGGAGGAGTACGTCCTGTCGGCAGACGAGAAGACGAGCATCCAAGCCCGTCGACGGTGCCACGCGTCGACGCCTCCTCGCCCGCGCCACCCGATCCGGGTCGAACACGAATACGAACGTCGCGGGGCCTACGCGGTACTTGGCCGCCTGGGACGGGCATCGCGCCAAACTCTTTGGCCGCTGCGACCACGGCACCGGCCGCGCCCCGTTTGACCAGTTGGTCGCCGAGGTCATGGCGCGGGAACCGTATCGGTCGGCCGAACGCGTCTTCTGGGTCCTGGATACCGGGTCCTCCCATCAAGGCGCGGCCGGCACCGCCCGGTTGCAGGGCCGCTGGCCCCATCTGGTCGTCGTGCATACGCCCGTGCACGCCAGTTGGCTCAACCAGATCGAGATCTACTTCTCCATCGTGCAGCGCAAGGTCCTGACCCCGTGCGATTTCGGCAGTCTCGACGAGGTCGAGGATCGACTCCTGCGGTTCCAGACGCACTACGAAACGGTGGCCCGGCCGTTCGAGTGGAACTTCACGAAGGCGGACTTGGCCAAACTCCTCGCGCGATTGGCGACGCGCGACGCAGAGGCGGCCGCCGCATGAGGTGAATACGTCATCGTAATTGTGAGTACCCTGTTACTAAGCCAGTCGGCCCTCGTTCCCGATCTCTCGGGAATACTCGTGTGATGGGTCCGATCGCGGCGCCGCTCACTTGCCTTCAGTAAATACATCGTGCATACCTGCCTCGTGCCGGAGATTCGCTTCGAATGGGACCCGGCGAAGGCGACGACAAACGGCCCGAAAGCACGGGGTCACGTTCGAAGAGGCTCAAACGGCCTTCTTCGACGACCTGGCACTCATCATCGACGACCCCGAGCACTCGCAGGACGAGGCACGATTCGTTCTCCTGGGCTTCAGCGCCGAGGCGCGAATGCTCGTCGTCGTGCACGCGTATCGGTCAGATCCCGACACCATTCGCATCATCTCCGCACGCAAGGCCTCCAAGGTCGAGCGTGTCGTTTACGTGAAGAGGCACCATCCATGAGAAAGGAATACGACTTCTCCAATGCACGGCCGAATCCCTACGCAAAACGGCTGAAGCGATCGGTGACCATCCGCATCGATGAGCGAACCATCGCGTACTTCAAGGAGTTGGCCGCCGACACGGGCATTCCGTATCAGACGCTGATCAACTCCTACCTCCGCGATTGCGCGGCGTCGAAACGGCGACCGACGATGCGCTGGACGGAGCCGAAGAAGGGGGCTGCCTGAGTGCGCGGGGCGCCCGGATTACGAGTCGTGAACCCTCGCCCCGCTGCAAGTTGAATTGCCCTTTTTTCTGCGACCTTTCTTGCGTTTGTCCGGGTGTCGCAGATCGCGTTCTCGGCTGACAAATCGCAGACAATCCGCGGCGGCTCGAGGCGTTCTCGGGTTGCCTCGGGTGTCTGACCAACCGAGACCGCATTGGGGCAGCGGTCCTCCGCTGCCCCCGGTTGCCTCCCAGCCGGGCGCGCCAGCCTTCGCGGGTCCGTTCCGGGCACATGCCTCACGCGCCTTCAACCTTCCCAGGCAGCGACTAGCTGGAGTCTCCTAAGGCGAGGGCCGGCGTCCCGCCTTCTGCTGAGCGCGTGATACTGACCGGCGCCGGCGTGTATATGCAGCACGGGTCGGCGGCGCGGGGTCGACGTGCAGGGCGGCGGCCAGTCGGTGGACCTCCTCATGTCCATCCTCGAGGTGCTCGGGAGCGTTCAGGGTGTTTCCTGGCTGTCCCGCGTCGCGACGCAGATGAGCGGTTCAGGGGAATCCCGTCGCTGACGAAGGCGAGGCTGTGATGCGGAGAATCCGGCTTCTGATCGTAGGCGCCATCGCGCTGAGCCTCTTGGCCGGTCGTGTGGATGCTCAGGCCCTCCGTTCCGGCTTGCGTGCCGGAGCCGCCAGGATCGACATCACGCCCAAGGAAAGCGAGTTGGTGCTCGCCAGCTCAGCCAGGGGCAGCTCGGTCTAGCGGACCTCGCGAGACTGGCGGCACAGCACGAGAATCTGCCGCTGATCAGCGGGAAGCAGGAGTGGCTCGAGAACATCATCAACCAGCATCTGTAGACAGGCCGCTGAAAGGATGCCGGCCTGTGTCCTTCGACATTCCGGGAGACGCGAGGCCTCTCATGTGACAGGCGTGGATTTCGGTCCGCGCCCTTCATGCGTCTATGACAACCTGATCGAGGATTTGCACCTGTGACGGCCCACGAGTTCCAGATCTGGCGACGGAGCCTGCGCGAGTTCGCCCTGCTGCTGTTCAAGGACAAGGCCGGGGCTCCCGGTCCGAAACCGGCCAAGTAGTTCGGGTTGGTGAATGGAGCTCCTGCAGGTCTGCCGCGCTCGGGCGGAACGTCTCGACAACCGCCTGAGCGAGGACACGCCCTCGGCCGAGGATTTCGGAACGTTCCTGTGCAAGATCTTCGACGAGTGGGTCGCCTATCGTCACGCCGGTTCTTGGCTCTGCGCTCGTTCGCGCGTATCGTACGGCACAGCGCGGGCGGGTCTGCGCCAGCCGCGCGAGGGCCGGCGCGATGGGTGCCAGGGACTCGAGGTGGAACATGACCCCAGCAGAGGATCCGGTGGATTGGCTCGAGCCGGGAACCGACGACGCCGACGTGCTCGGGTCGTGGAAGGAGGTGGCAAGCTACCTGGAGCGCGACGTTCGGACCGTCATGCGCTGGGAGAGCGCCCGCGGACTGCCGGTCCACCGCCTGCCGGGCAAGGGGAGGGCGCCGGTGTTTGCGCTGAAGTCCGAACTCGACGCGTGGCGGCTGGCCGCCGAGCCGGCGCCGGACGACGCGGGAGTCGAGGACACGGCGGCCACGGCGAACGATGCGATCGAGCCGGACGGCCCCGGCGCGACCGGAACCCGCCGTGGCCCGGCTTGGCGCCGGGCCGACCTGCGGTCCCTCGTCGTCGTTCTCCTCGCGGCGATCGGCGTGGCCGCGTTGTTCCTGCTGCGGCCGTGGGAACGTGCCGACGGGTTGGGCGGCGCGCGCGGCGCGACCCCTCAGGCGATTCGTCCCGAGGTGGTCGCTCTCTACATGCGGGGGCGCTACGCCTATCATTCGATGACCGCCGAGGGGCTCGACAGCGCAATCCCGCTCTTTCGAAAGGCGCTCGACCTCGACCCGCGCTTCGCCCAGGCGTGGAGCGGCATCGCGCTGGCGATGGCCGCACGGGCGTTTGTCGGCAACTCGCCGCCGGCCAACGTCTTCCCCGCCGCCCGGGACGCCGCGCAGCGCGCCCTCGCGCTCGACGCGAGCCAGGCGGAGGCGGTCGCCGTCCTCGGGATGGTGTCCCTCTACCGGGACCGGGACTTCACCGGAGCGCGCCGGCGGCTCGAGGCTGCCGCCCGCGCCATGCCCGACGTCGCCATCGTCCGTCACGCCTACGCCGACTACCTGAGGTCACGGGCCGGGAGGAGCAGAGCCTCGCGGAGCTGCGTGCGGTCCTCCGGGACGACCCCGCGGCGTGGCCCGCGCGGATCGTGCTGCTCTACCACGCGCACATGGCGCGACGCTTCGACGAAGTGGTCGCGGAGGCGGACTTGATGCTGCGCGCTTCCCCGGCCAACCGGCCAGTGCTTCACCGCCGAGCCCTGGCCTGCTGGCTGCTCGGGCGTCGCGACGAGGCCATGAACACGTGGGCACAGGCGCTGGGCGCGGAGGGCCAGGCCCCCCTCGAGGAAATGCGGCTGGCGTATCGCCGGGGCGACTGGAACGGCGTTCTCGCCAGGCTTGCGGTGTCCACGGTGCCGGGCGCGAGCGCGGGCACTCAGCCGGCGGAGCAGACCGCGGCGCTGTTCGCCGCCGCCGGCGATCGCGACCGCGCGTTCGAGTGGCTCGAGCTCTCACTCACCCGCCGGGAACCCTCGCTGCTCCATGCCGCAGCCGACCCGCTGTTCGACCCCGTCAGAGCCGACCCCCGGTTCGAGGCCCTCCTCCGCCGCGTCGGCCTGAGCGGCGGCCGCCCGACGAGCTCGCCGCCATCCTGACCGGCGGACAGGGCGCGAGATGACACGCCGGGCGTGTCCGCTTGCGCCGCTTGCGCCCGCCCGGCGGGCCGCGCATCCTCCTCCACGCGGCCGGGCACGGCTGCGCCCGGACCGCTCAAAGGAGGAGTTATGCCGCATCGGACACTTCTCGCTGGCCTGATCACGGTGGTGGCGGGCGCGTGCCTGTTCGCCAGCGGGAGCATCGTGAAGCCTCAGAGCTGGGACTTCGAGACGCTGGCCAAGACCGTCTGCACGCCGCTCCCGTCGTGCGCGGTCCCGCAGCGGGGGAGCATCAGCTGCCCCGCCGCGGGGGTCGAGGCGCTGCCGGGGCTGATGCCCCCGTGGTGCCCCGAACGGAGCCGCACCAAAGTGCGCGACCGGATGCTCGCCTTCGCCGTCGTCACGGCGACCGACGACCGCGTCAAGGGCGCGATCACCATGCGGTTCGACATGAACCTCGACAGCGACACGTTCAGCGGGCACATCTGGGGAACCTACCTCCTCGATGTGCCGGACCGCGGCGGCTGGGAGGGGATGATGGTGGGCACCGTCAACAGCGCCTCGCTCTGGACCTACCGAGTCGTCGCGTTCGGTACCGGGGAATTCGAGGGCCTGATGCTCCGGGCGGACGGCGAATGGAAGGCTGGGGTGGGCGACCGGCTCATCGGCCGGGTCACGCCCACCCACGAGTAGCGCGGCGCGAGGTTCGGCGATCCTCAGCCCGAAGGCCGAGGATCGCCGTCCTCGGCTGTTTGACCAAGCGCGACACGCATTGGGGCAGCGGCCTCCCGCTGCCCCTGGTTGCTTCCCTTCTTCTCACTTCCAAGCCGGGGGGGCGCAGGTTCGAGTCAGGATGGTGGCAGGGCTGCGGCGGCGGTCTGCTTCAGTAGAATGGCTCCAGATGCGAGCTCGCACCTTGTTGCTCAACTGGGTCTACTACCATCCTGTTGGCCACGCCGTCGAAGCATTCAAGACGGCGAGAGGCCTCTGGAATGCCAACGAGCACGTCGAGGTCCACCTGCTGCTTAACAGCAGAACGCCCGTCGAACTGGCGGGCGCCTGCGATTGGATCACTCGCGCCCATCCCATCGACGTGGACGAGTTCTGCGAATCGGAAAACGAGGATGCGGCATGCCTTCGTCACCTCCCGGCAACATGGGATTTCGTCGTCACCGATCACCGGGTCACCACGAGCCCATTCCCGTTCGCCGATCCGCTGAGGAACTTCCACAATGTTGCAGCTCGACGCTTCGAAGCTCGCCAGTGGAGCGGGGGCCAGCACTTGCTGACGCGCGCGCCTGGCGCGCCGGGCTATGAGCCGAACGCCACGATTCGGATGCGAGTCCCGGAGTTCGCCAGGAGCTTCGTCGAGAGCCTCAATCCCGGGCGCGTCAACATCGCAGTGCTTCCGGGCGGATCCAGTCCGGAGCCAATCTATCCGGGTGCGGCTTGGTGGACGCTCGCGCTGTCTACTCTCGGAAGCGAGTTCCCGGACGCCCACTTCTTCGTCACCGGCAAGAGCCGCGCCGACCATCAATCCAGTACCTGCGGGGTTCTCTGCTGCCGAGATCGACGAACTGACGCGCGCGTCCAACCGCATCTTCGACTGCTACGACATTGGCATTTGGAATCAGCTCGCACTACTCGAGTGGTGTGACCTACTCGTTGCTCCCCACACCGGCTTCGCGTTCCTGGCCCCCAGCGTCGGGACTCCGTGGCTCTCCATCTCCGGCGCGCGGTGGCCCGAGTGCTACTTCAACGACGTGCCGTTCTACTGCGTTCTGCCTGTGTGCGACAAGTATCCGTGTTGGATGGAGATGTCGAGCGGGTGCGTCCAGGACCTGGCTGCGTCTCGCAAGGTCCCGTGTATGGGCGAGGAGTTGCCGGGCCGAATCCCCGACCTCGTGAACGGCACTCGCCTCCTCCTGTCGGATGATTTCTCATCCGAGAAGGCCATGGCGTTGCACCAATCGCGAATTGACGCGAGATTCCCGCGCGAGCGCTTCTTCCAGATTGTCTGAGTTGACCATGCCGCCGCGGCTGTTCTTCGTCGAAGACGGCCGCGACGCACCGTAAGCCGGCGCCTTGTCTACCGCCGCGCTCGACGCCGGCGTGAACCGTCCTCGCCAGAAGGCATATCAGAAGGGCCCGCGCCAGCAAGTATTTCCATTTCAACAGCTTGGTCGGCACGGCCGCTGGCACCCGTATTGCTTGAATTTCAGGCAGGGGCCAGGATGCACATGGGCGTTACGCGGATACGTCGACGGTCTTCATGAGCAGGAGGGATGGACCCATGTCGAGAAACCTGGCAGTAGCGTCGATAGCAGCGGTGACAATTCTTCTATGGCCGGGCATCACGCTGGCTCAGCCTCCGCAGGCGGCTCAGCCTCCGCAGGCGGCTCAGCCTCCACAGGCGGCTCAGACTCCGCAGGAGCTCTCCCAGCTGGCTGCGAAGATCGGTCAGTCGATCCTGACCTACGCGCGGTATTCCGTGTTCGACGACGTGTCGGGGCACCTCCAGGGTGGCGTGGTCACGCTCACCGGCGAGGTCACGATGCCCTTCAAGGCGACGGACATCGTGGCTCGCATCGAGCGTCTCCCGGGTGTTACGGCGGTGAAGAACGACATCCAGGTGCTGCCCGTGTCGATCTACGACGAACAGCTCCGGTACGCACTCGCGCACAGGATCTACGGCAACCCGGCATTCCAGTCCTACGCGGCCATGAGCTACCCGCCCATCCACATCGTCGTGGACAACGGCCACGTCACATTGACCGGCGTCGTCAACAGCAATACGGAGCGCGTGTTGGCCAGGAACCTGGCGTCGCTCACCTCCGGGGTCTTCTCGGTGAAAGACGAGCTGAAGACCGACGCTGAGATGAAGGCGCTCGGGTACGGCTCCTAGCCCGGGGTCGAATCGCGGCAGGCGAGCGACCGAAGTGCGTCGGGAGACACGAAGACACGGCCTCCCGTTCGGACCGGACGGGAGGCCTTCGTGCGACTGCTGGACTGCCTGTCCTGCGCCATAATGGGCCAGAGGATTATCGCCATGACGCGGATGCGGGTGTTGCGCGTCTGACGCGCCCGTGTGTCCCGGCGGCGTCGGCTGCCGGACGATGGTGGTCGGCAAGATGCAGCTCGTTCTCCACGGTGGTGAGCGGCTCGGCCCCTACGAGGTCGTCTCGCGGGTTGCGGCGGGCGGCATGGGCGAGGTCTGGCGCGCGCGCGACACGCGTCTCGGCCGCGATGTGGCCATCAAGGTCCTCTCCGGCGCCGTGGCGACAGACAGTGACGGCCTGAGGCGCTTCGAGCGGGAGGCGCGGGCCGCAGGCCGTCTCAACCACCCCAACATCCTGACGATTTTCGACATCGGCAGCCGCGACGGTGCGCCCTATCTCGTCCTGGAACTGCTCGAGGGTGAGACGCTGAGGGAGCGCCTCGGCCGCGGCCGGCTGACGGTCGCGACGGCCGTCGACTACGCGACCCAGGCCGCGCGCGGCCTCGCGGCGGCCCACGAGCAGCGCCTCGTCCACCGGGACCTCAAACCAGAGAACCTGTTCATCACGCGCGACGAGCGGGTCAAGATCCTCGATTTCGGCCTCGCCAAGGTCGTTCAGCCGAATCCGCCGGGACAGGGTTCCAGCCACGCGCCCACGATCGACGGCGTGACCGTTTCCCGGGCGGTTGTCGGCACGGCCGGCTACATGTCCCCCGAGCAGGCCCTCGGCGAGGCTGTCGATTTGCGCACGGATGTTTTCGCCTTCGGCGCCGTGCTCTTCGAGATGCTCGCCGGTCGGCGCGCCTTCGAAGCGGCGACATCGCCGGCCAGGTGGTTCGAGATCGTCACGGAAGAGCCGCCCGACCTCGCAGCGCCGGGGTGGAACGTGCCCGCCGAGCTGGCCCGAATCGTCCGCCGGTGCCTGGCGAAGCGGCCGGGCGAACGCTACCAGGACGCGGGAGCGCTGCTGTCGGACCTGCAGGCAGCGAACGCGCGCGCGGCGAGTTCGGAACGCGCCGTCCGGCCGGAGGACGACTTCGGCTCGCGGCGTGTCATGCTCGTGGTCCTGCCATTCGACAACCTGAGCCGCGACCCGGAGCAGGAGTACTTCAGCGACGGTCTGACCGAGGAGACGATCACGGCGCTCGGCAGCCTGAGCACGGACCGGCTGGGCGTCATCGCCCGGACGTCGTCGATGAGCTACAAGGGCGCGCGGAAGAGCGTCGCGGAGATCGGCCGGGAACTGAGCGTCGACTTCGCGCTCGAGGGCAGCGTCCGCCGGCAGGGCGATCGGGTCCGCATCGGTGTCCAGCTCGTTCGCACCGGCGATCAGACGCAGGTATGGGCCCAGAGATACGACCGCGAGATGAAAGACGTCCTCGCGGTGCAGGACGAACTCGGGCGTGCCATCGCCGACCAGGTGCAGGTGACGGTGACGCCGGCCGCCGTCGTCACGGCCGGGATCGCGCCCACCATCGACCAGACGGCCTTCGACGCCTACCTGCGCGGACGGTTCCACCTCTGGCACGTCACGCGGTCCAGCCTGGAGCGGGCCATCGAGTACTTCACCCGGGCCCTCGAGATCGATCCCGGGATGGCCGTCGCGCTGGCCGGGCTCGCACAGGCCCACGTCATCCTTCCCATCGCGGCCGACGTGGCGCCGGGCGACGCCTTCCCTCGAGCGGAACGCGCCGCGCTCGACGCGCTGGCGATCGACCCCGAGTCGGCCGAGGCGCACTCCGCGCTCGCCAGCCTGCGGTTCTGGAACGACTGGGACTGGGCGGCGTCGGAAGCCCACGCCAGGCGGGCGATCGCCCGCAATCCCAGTTACGCGAGGGCGCACCAGGTGCTGGGCCGCATGCTCACGAACGTCGGCCGTTTCGACGAGGCCTTCGCCGAGATCGACATCGCCGGGCGGCTCGACCCGTTCGCGCAACTGATCGCGGCCCTGTCGGGAGACTTTCGGTTCCAGGCGCGCCGGTACGAAGAGGTGCCTGGCCTGATCCGGCGAGCGCTGGAAATCGATCCGGGCTTCTGGGTGACTCACGTCCTCGCGGCGAGATTCTTCCTCCACCAGGGGCAACACGACGAAGCCCTCGCCGAAGCGAAGCTGGCGAAGGACGGCTCGGGCGCGCACAGCGAGCCGGTGTCGTTGATTGGCTGCATCCTCGGTCGGATGGGACGGCGGCGCGAGGCCGAAGCGGTCCTGCTCGAATTGGAGCAGCGTTCGGCCGAACGCAACGTGCCGCCGAATGCCGTCGCGGTCGTGTATCTGGGGCTCGGAGACATCGAAGTGGCGCTCACGTGGCTCGAACGCGCCTATCGCGAGCGCGACGTCCATCTGCTCGAGCTTGGCGTCGAGCCCAAGTGGGACGAGGCCCGAAACCACCCGCGCTTCCGGGAACTCGTTCGCGCCATCGGCCTTCCGGTTGGGTGAGCCCGTGCGAAGAGTCCCTCCGCCGCGCGGTCTGCAGCCAGGCCCGCCGCGTCTTTACGAAACCGTCACCGCGCGGGGCTCTCGTTGGCCTCGGGCTTCCTCTCGAGCCGCGTCACTCTACCAGATGCTCGTGCGGAGGTCCGCCGGGCGGACCATCGGCGACCCGGCCGCGCACCCGAACGCCGCGAAGAACTCGGGCATGTTGCCGAGCGGGCCGTTCACGCGGAACTTGCCCGGGCTGTGCGGGTCGGTGGAGAGCCGCACGCGCAGCGCCTCGGGACGGATCGTCTGCCGCCACACCTGCGCCCAGTTCAGGAAGAACCGCTGCTCCGGCGTGAAGCCGTCGATGAGCGCCGGCCGCGGCTTGCCCGCCAGGGCCTTCTCGAGCGCCGCGTACGCGATCGTGAGGCCGCCGAGGTCGCCGATGTTCTCGCCGAGCGTCAGCCTGCCGTTGACGTGCTCGCCGGGGAGCGCCTCGAACCCGTCGAACTCCTCGACGAGCTTGTCGGTGCGCGCCTTGAACGCGGCGCGGTCGGCTTCGGTCCACCAGTTCTTCAGGTTGCCGTCGGCGTCGAACTGGCTTCCGCTGTCGTCGAAGCCATGGCCCATCTCGTGGCCGATCACCGCCCCAATCCCGCCGTAGTTCACCGCGTCGTCCGCCTGTGGGGCGAAGAAGGGCGGCTGCAGGATGCCGGCCGGGAAGACGATTTCGTTCATCGTGCTGCTGTAGTAAGCGTTCACCGTCGGCGTGGTCATGCCCCACTCGGTGCGGTCGATCGGCTTGCCGAGCTTGGCGAGGTTGCGGGCGCTCTCGAACCGCTGCGCGCGGAGCAGGTTCTCGGCGTAGGAGCCGCGGGTGATCTCCAGGGCCGAGTAGTCGCGCCACTTGTCGGGGTAGCCGACCTTGACGTTGAACGCCGCCAGCTTGCGGAGCGCCTGGGCCTTGGTCTCCGGACCCATCCACTCGAGCGTTTCGATCCGTTCCCTGAGGGCGGCGCGCAGGTTGGCGACGAGCGCGATCATCTTGGCCTTCGCCTCGGGGCTGAAGGCCCGGCGCACGTAGAGCTGGCCCAGCGCCTCGCCGAGCGCCCGGTCGGTGGACGCCTGGACCCGCATCCACCGCTTCTCCTGCTCCGGCACGCCGTTGAGGACCTTCCCGTCGAAGGCGAACGACTCGTCCTGGAACGCCTTGGTGAGCGAGTCGGCCATGCCGCGGACCAGGTGCCACTGCAGGTAGGTTCGCCACTCGGCGGCCGGCACGCTGGCCGCCATGTCCGCGAACGCGCGGAAGAACTGCGGCTGACGCACGTTGAGCGCCGGCACCTGCGTGATGCCGAGCCCGCCGAAGTACCGGGTCCAGTTGAAGCCGGCGCCGAGGGCCTGGAGCCCGGCCAGCGTCATCTTGTTGTAGGTCTTCTGGGGATCACGGTTCTCGACGCGGGTGAGGCTGGCTTTGGCGAGACTGGTCTCGATGCCGAGCACGACGGCCGCTTCGGCCGTGGCGGCCTCGTGCGTGTGGCCGGCCAGCTCCAGCATCTTCGCGACGTGCGCCACGTACTGGTCGCGAATCTGCTTCGACTTCGGATCGTCCTTCGTGTAGTAGTCGCGGTCTGGCAGGCCGAGGCCCCCCTGGTTCAGGCTGCCGATATAGCGCGTGCTCTCGCGCGGGTCCTGCGCGACGGCAAAGCCGAAGCCGACGCCGAGGCCCGCGGCGCGAAGCTTGCCGAGCACCGGCGCGAGGTCGCCGGCGCTTCGGAGGGCGTCCACCATGGCGAAATACGGCTCGAGCGGCGCGGTTCCCGCCTTCTCGATGGCCGCTTCGTCCATGCCGCTGGCGTAGAAGTCGCCGACCTTCTGCTCGATGCTCCCGGCCGGCCAGTCCTTCTTCGCGCTGACCTCGTCCAGGATGGACTTCAGCGTGTCGCGATTGCGATCGGCCAGCTCTTCGAAGCTGCCCCAGCGGCTCTTGTCCGGCGGCACCGGGTTGGCCTTGATCCAGGAGCCGTCGGCATACTGATAGAAGTCGTCGCACGGCTTGACCGACGTGTCCATGTTCCGCGGGTCGATCGCCTTGGGCGATTGGCCAGCCAGGTTCGTGACTGTAGCGCACAGCGCAGCGACGACGACGGCGACTATCATTCGACGCATGAGTCGATCACCTCCGCGAATGAGCCATTCTACCCACATCAAATCTCTGTCTCGCCGCGCGGCGGAGCGCGCGGCCCAGAAACCAGCGCCCGGCCAGCCCACGGCGCGCAGCATCACACCGCGGCTTACTCGTGCCGCAGCGCCTGCAGCGGGTTGGCCCGCGACGCGCGGCGTGCCGGAACGTATGCGGCGAGGAACGTGACGGCGAGCACGACGGGTGTCACGATCAGGAGCGCGCCGAGGTCTCGCTGGTCGCCGCCCGTCGGAAACGCCGCCTCCAGCAGTTGCCCCGCGCCCACGCTGCCCGCGAGGCCGACCACCAGCCCCACCGCCGCCAGCAGCAGGCCGTCACCGAGGACCATGCGGAGCACCGCCGTCTGGCCTGCTCCTATCGCCATCCGGATCCCGATCTCGCGAGTTCGGCGGCTGGCCGCGTACGCCACCAGGCCGTAGAGACCGACGATGGCGAGGCCGAGGCCCATCAGCCCCATGGCGGCGACGGTGGAGACGATCACGTTGAAGATGGTCGTCGCCCGCATCCGGTAGAACTCGGCCATCGTCCGCACGTTGTAGATGGGCAGCGTCGGGTCCAGCTGCCGGGCCACGGCCCGCAGCGGCCCGGCAAGACCGGCCGGATCGCCCGCGGATCGCACCACCATCACCATCTCGTCGACGCGGCGCTGCCGGTACGGGAAGTACACGAACTCGGTGGGCGGCTCCATGATGAAGAGGTACTTGCTCGTCTTCGCGAGTCCCACGACCTGCACCCACGACTGGTCGCGGACGAGGCGGAACCGCTTGCCGACCGGATCCTGGTTCGGCCAGTAGTGACGGGCGAACGGCTCGTTGACGATCGCGACCTTCGGCGCATCGCCGGCGTCGTCGATGGTGAAGTTGCGCCCCCGGAGGAGTGTGAGGCCCATCGTGTCGAAGTAGTGCTCGTCCACGCGGGACGCCAACACCGCGGCGTTCTCCTTGCCGGCTGGAAACTGGTACCCCTCGGGGACGAGGGGCTCGATGCCCACGCTGTTCGACATCGGAACCGACGTCGCCATGGACACGCTCGTCACGCCGGGCACCTCGCGCGCGCGGTCGGCGACGTCCCTGAAGAACAGGGCCGACTGCGCGTCGGTGTAGCGCACGAGGCTGGTGTCGAAGGTCATCATGAGAAGGTGGTCCGTCCGATAGCCGGGTCCCGCCGCCAGCTGGCCCTTGAAACCGCGATACATGAAGAGCGCGACCGCGAGCAGCACCACCGAGAGAGCCACCTGCCCGCCCACCAGCAGCGTGCGGCCCCAGCGGCGCTGGCGGCCTGGCGCGGGGGCCTCGCCCGCCTTCATCACGGCGGACAGATCCGCCCGGCTCGCCTGAATCGCGGGCAGGAGGCCGCTCAGCAGCGCGCTGGCGACCGCTGCCGCCAGGCTGAACAGCAGGGCGCGCCGATCCAGCTGAAACGCCAGCTGAATCGGCAAGTCCGTCGGCAGCTCGACCTGCCGGAAGAGCAGCATGCCGGCGTAGCCGACGCCAAGGCCGGCGACCCCGCCCGCGAAGGCCGTCAGCAGGCTCTCGGTCACCAGCTGCCGAATGAGCCGGCGGCGGCCGGCACCGATGGCGAGCCGCATCGCCATCTCGCGCGCCCGCACCGGCGCCCGGCTGACGAGCAGCCCCGCCACGTTGGCGCAGGCGACCAGCAGGACGGCGATCGCGAGCGTCGCCAACATCGCCACCAGCATCGCGTCGGGCGGGCTCTGGGCGACGCGCGCCTGCAACTCCGTTCGCACCGCCCAGCGGCGGTTCCTGTTCGTCTCGGGGTACGCGCGCTCGAGGTCGGCGCCGATGGTCGCCACCTCTGCCTGCGCCGCGGCCTGGGACACGCCCGGCGCCAGCCGCCCCTTGACCGTCAGGTTCCGCGCGTCACGGGCCTCGAGCGACGCCGCCTTCGGATCCGTCAGCAGCTGGGGCGACATCATCAGCGGCACGAAGAAGTCCGTGCGGACGAACTGGTCCATGCCGGTGAACTCGGGAGGAGCGACGCCAATCACCGTGAACGGGCGTCCGTCGATGTCCACGCGCCGGCCGACGACCGACGGGTCGGAGCTGAACTGCTGCTCCCAGAGCGCGTGACCGAGGACCACGACGGCGTCGCGGCCGGGCACGCGATCCTCTTCGGGAAGGAACGCCCGCCCGACGGCGGGCCGCAGGCCCATGACTTGGAACAGGTTGCCGCTGGCGAGCATTCCCATCTTCAGCTGGGGGACGGCGCCGGGCTTGCTGGCGAAGCCCGCAGTGACGTACGAGAACGCGACGAGGCCGTCGAAGCTCCGGCTGCGTTCGCGTACGTCCACGTAGTCGCGGTACGACGAGGCGAGGCCGCTGGCGCCGAACGCCTCGATCGCGATCGTCGACCCGACCGTGAGCACCTCACCGGGCCGGGCGACTGGCAGCGGCCGGAGGAGCAGCGCATCGGCGAAGCTGAAGATTGCGCAGTTGGCCCCGATCCCGACCGCCAGGGATAGGACGGCCACCGCCGTGAATCCCGGTGCGCGAGCGAGCATCCGCCAGGCGTACCGAACGTCCTGCCAAAGGGCTTCCAGCCAGATCGGCATCATGCACACCTTAGACGCAGGCCGCAGAGAGCTGGTTCGTTTCGGCGTCGTGGCCGGGCTCGCCGGTGTCGAGCCGCTGCTGACGGTCGTGCTGCCGCCTTGGCGCGCGAACGCATCCTACAGGTCATGGCCGGCGCCGGCCTTGCGCGCGCAGTTGTGCGAGCATCGCCAGCGTCTTCTCGACGAGGAGGTCCGCCGCAGCTGGCCCAAACCCGGTGTGGCCCGGCTCGTATCCACCCTCCTCGTGCTGCCGGGCGGTGGGAAGGTAGCCCACCCAGCCGTTGCAGTTCGTGATGACGAACGTCGACGGGAACGGCGAGGCGCGCTTGATTGCGAGACCGATCTCGACCGACGCCTCGCAGTCGAGGCCCACGAAGGCGACGTTGCCGACCGCGGCGACGATGACGTCGACCCACTTCGTCAGGCCCGCCGTCTTCGGAGGCAACAGCACGCGCGCGGCGGCCGTCCGGACGCCCGCGGGTGGCGGCACCGGCTGCGCCGCGCCCGCCGCGCGCACGACCTCGTCGCCGAGAATGGTGCCGAGGCGAATCGTCGGCGGCGTGCTGCCGGGCGGAGCCTCGAAGCCGTCCACCACCTCCACGGGATCGACGTCGCCGGACGTCCCGGCAAACGCGGCCGCGACGAGTCCGCCGCGTGACCGCTCCACCACCTGCTCGGCGATCCCGAAGATGTCGCCGCTCACGAGCCGGTTCGCACCGCGCAGGGAACGGGCGTGGCTGGCATAGCCGAAGAGAATCGCGAACGGCGGCCCGGCCGGCCGCGACACGCGCAGCACCTGCACGTCCGGGTCCGCCGCCCCTTCCGGGTTGGGCGCCATCTCGATGCGGCCGTCCACCGGTTTGCGGCGGCTCACACCTACCGCCGCCCGGCCGCGCGCCGCCGAAAGGACCGCCGGGGCCAACGACGCGAGGGCGCGCCCGGTCACGTCCACCAACTGGCGCTCGAGAACGTGCGTGTAGCGGGCGTTGTTCGGGTGCGGGTAGCCGTCGTTCAGCGACAGTTGCGGAGCACTGTGCGTGTGCGTTGCGCAGAGCAGGATGCGCCCCGGGTCCAAGCCCCATCGTTCGGTGATCGCCCTGACGAAGTAGGGACCGAACTCCAAGGTCCCGAGGTCGCACGAGACGAGGACGAGCCGCTCGCTGCCGGCCTCGAAGGCGATGGCCCGCGCGTAGAGGCGGTCGTGCACGCCCGTCGAGATCCTGTTCTCCGGGTTGAGATAGCCCTCGAGGGCCACGGGCGCGTCTGGCGTGATGTCGACGCGCGCGGCGCCGGCGCGCAACGCGATGCGCGGCGCGGTCGGTTTCGCCTGCGCCGTGAGGGGCGCCGCGGCGCGGCACACCCACCAGCCGGCAGCCGCGAGCGACGCGAGCACGATGAGGACGACGCGCGACAGCCGCCGATTCAATGGTCCCTCCGGCCGGCGGCAATCCTACCACCGATCTCTGCTGCATCCCGAGGCTGAGCGGCGGGAGGCGAGGAACGGGGCAGCCTGAAGTCAGCCGGCCGGGGAGTCATCCCATCGTGATGATCACCTTCCCACGCGCGTGCCCGGCTTCCTGGTAGCGGATGGCGTCGGCGAGGTTGCTCAGCGGAAAGCGTCTGTCGATGACGGGTGTGACTTCTCCGCTCGTCATGAGGTCTCGCAGGGCAGCCAGGTCCTCCTGGCGCGCCTTGGCGATGAATCCGCGGAGCCGCTGGCTCACGAACCGGGACAGCAGCATCTGCGTGATGGCAGCGGAGACGAGCCTGAACGAGCTGGTGTCCGGTCCTCCTCCTCCGATCCCGACGTAGGTCCCCTTCGGAGTGAGGACGCGCCTGCACGCCGACAAGGAGCGGTTCCCGACACAGTCGAAGAGCAGATCGAAGCGCCGCCCGCTTCCAGCGAAATCCTCTCGCGTGTAGTCGACCACCTGATCCGCGCCAATGGATCGCACCAGCTCCACGTTCCTCGTGCTGCAGACGCCCGTCACGTTTGCGCCCAACGCCCTGGCGATCTGCACGGCGAACGTGCCCACGCCTCCCGCGGCGCCGTTGACGAGGACCTTCTGTCCTGGCTGGAGGCGTCCATGGTCGCGAAGCCCCTGCAGCGCCGTGAGCGCCGCGATCGGGACGCCGGCCGCCTGCTCGAACGAGATGCGATCCGGCTTGGTGACCAGTTCCGACTCCGAAGCGCACGTCTTCTCGGCAAAGGCCCCCTTGCACACGCCGAACACCTCGTCGCCCGGCTCGAGCCGCGTGACGTTCCTGCCCACCGCCTCCACCTGGCCCGCCACATCCACGCCAAGCCGGGGGTGCCTTGGCTTGACGAGCCCAAAGACGACCCGGCCCAGGCGCGGCGTGCCCCGCAGGAAGTGCCAGTCCAGCGGATTGACCGAGGCCGCGCGAATCTTGATCAGGATTTCGTCGTCCTTGGGGACGGGCTCTTCAACATCCATGATCCGGATGACGTCCGGGGGTCCGAATCGCGTGTAGATGGCGGCTTTCATGGGCAGAACCTCCGGACGCACGAGTGGCGGCGCGGTCAGGGCCAGCGCGCGCATTGTCACCCTCTTGGCCGGCTGACACAAGTGGCTCTGGCCGCCCGGCGTCCACGGTGGTCGTCTGCCATCCGCACGCGAGCTGCACGTCCGCTCGGCGTTGACGCTGCCGGCCGGCCGGCCGGCTTGACGAGCGACCACTACCGTGGATACTTGAGCGGATCCCGCAGCCAGGAGGTTGTGATGCCCTCTCCGCGCGTGGCCGCCATCGTCGGTGCGCTCCTGCTGCTGTTCTCCCCCGCGCGTCCCGCCGCGCCGGCCCTCGGCGCGGTTGGCGTGCCGCACGGCACGCAGGCGAAACCCAGCCAGGTCCAGAAGCCGAAGAAGACGCCGGCGGCCAGGCTGGCCGAGCCGTGGCCCGATGCCGCGAAGCTGGCCGAACGCCGCAAGGACGCGGAGGGGCGCCGGTTGTTCCAGGAGGCGGAGCCGCTGGCCTTCACCCTCGCCGCCGACTTCAAGGCGGTGAACAAGGATCGGGACTACGCCAGCACCAAGTCGTTTCCCGCCGTGCTCACCGTCAAGGGCCAGGAGGGCGGAGTCCCGCTCCAGGTGACCTTGCGCACGCGCGGGAACATCAGGCTGAGATCGGACGTGTGTTCGTTCGCGCCGCTCAGCATCGAGTTCGTCAAGGAGGGCGCGAAACGCACGGTGTTCGACGGGCAGAGCAAGCTGAAGCTCCTGGCGCACTGCAACGAAGCCCAGGCGTTCGACCAGCTCGTGCTGCTCGAGTACCTGGCGTATCGCCTCTACAACGTGATGACACCGCGGTCGTTCCGCGTCCGGCTCGCCCAGGCCTCGTACGTCGACTCGAAGACCGGCCGCACGCTGTCCACGCACAACGCCGTGTTCATCGAGGACGAGGACGACGTGGCGCGGCGGATGGAAGGGCGCGCGGTGGAGCTGCCCGGGATGCTGTTCAAGGACTTCGACCAGGAGTCGCTCACGCTGATGGCGCTGTTCCAGTACATGATCGGCAATCCCGACTACTCGGTCTCCGGGATGCACAACGTCCGCGCGGTGCAGACGCCGGCAAAGGTGTTCTATCCGATCACGTGGGATTTCGACGTCACCGGCCTGGTCGATCCCCGGTACGCGGTCCCCAACGCGCAGCTGAGGAAGGAGATCGCGGCGGTCCGGGCGCGGTCCTACCTCGGGCCCTGCCGGAGCGTGGAGGAATTCGAGCCGGCGCTGGCCGCGTTCCGCGCGAAGCAGGCCGAGATGCAGGCGCTCGTCGGTGCGATTCCCGGTCTGGGCGACGCCGAGCGCCGCAAGGCAGTGGAGTACCTGGGGGAGTTCTTCGCCATGCTCGGTCGCCGCGACCTCGTGAAGCGCGAACTGGTCGATACGTGCCACGACCGGCCGACGCTGTGACGCGGCGCGGCGCCGGGGGAAACCTCTACTGCTTCGCCAACGTCAGGTACGCCAGCGTCTCCTCGTCCCGGTCGTCCCCATTGACGTCGAAGCTGACGTGTCCGCCATTCAGCGTCAGCACCGTGCCGCTCAGGGTCATGCCGAACTGGATGTCCCAGGTCATCCCGGCGGGCTTGAGGGTCAGGGTGTCCTGGCTGGCGCTCCAGGTGCCGGTCGTCGTCTGTCCTGCCTGGCCCGGGTCCGCTATCTTCTGCGTGTAGGTGCCGGCCGAATCGAGTGTCAGCGTCAGCTTGGTCCCCTGCGCGACGATCTCGACGCGCACGCTGGTGTTCGAGGCGCTGACGAACTCGGCCTTCGTCGCCATCCAGGTGCCAGCCAGTGTCGCCTGGGTGCTGGGGCTTGCGGGGCTGCCGCTCTTGCTGTCGCCGCCGCCGCCGCAGGCGGCGGAGAGTGCCGCCGCGACGACGAGAACCCGCGCAATCGTCTGCATAAGGCCTCCATCGATGCTCGGGATTGAGGACGCGCACGCGGCGCCCGGGGCCAATGTGCGCCCGGGCCCGACCGCAGGCAAGTTAAACGGCGTGACACGAGGGTTAGGTGGCCCCGAGACGCACGCGAGACGAAGCGCGGGCGAAACAACGGATGCGAAGGCCTAGCGAAGAGCGCGGCGTTCGGCCTGCGCCGCTCGCAGGACCGGCCCGTCGTCGGCGCCCGTCCAGAGGGCCAGGAAGTCGTCGTAGGCCCGGAGCGCCGCCGGCCGATCGGGCGTGAGGCGGTGGGCCCGCGCCAGCTGAAGACGCGCCAGCGCGTGGAGCGGGAAGTTGAGCACGAGCCCGGGGTGGTCGAGGATCATCTGGAACTGCTTCGCGGCTTCGGCGCCGTTGCCTCCCTGCAGGAGCGCCTCGCCCCGGAGGTAGACGGGATAGAGGGTCGCGAGGCCCATGGGTGGCGGCGATCCCAGCTCGTATGGCGCGACCGGCTGAAGCAGCTCCAGGGCGCGCGCCGGATGACGCCTGCCGATTTCGACCGCTGCCAGGATGGTCGGCTTCCAATACCTGGCGATCACGGTGCTGAGCGGGTATCCGCCTTCCAGCTTCTCGAGCAGCAGCCCCGCGTTCGCGAGGTCGCCGGACCTCGCGCAGGCCAGCGCCGCTGCGGTCATGGCGTCGCGCCCGCTCGAGAGGTCGAGCGCCTCGCGGACGATCTGGCGAGCTGACGTCCGGTTGCCGTACTCCGCCTCGCGCAGGGCGGCGTTCAGGAGCCACGTGGCCGCCGCTTCGCTGCTGGCCCCGCGGAGCCCCGCATCGACCGCTCGCCGGGTCAGCAGCCGCGCCTGTCGAAGCCGTCCGGAGTAAGCCTCGGTGTCGGACTGCAGCGACAGCAGCGGGCCCTCGACGCCCGGATCGCCGGGGACCTCCGCCAGGTGCCGCTCGGCGCACGTCGCGTCTCCGGCCAGGAAGGCCAGGTAGCACTGGTTGAGCCGGAGGAACGTGCCGGAGAGGCCCCGCCGTGCTGCCTGCTCGAGGACCCCGGCGGCCTCGTCGCGCCGTTCCAGCTTGATCAGGAGGGCCGCGAGGTTGGTGTAGGGAAGGACGTTGCCCGGCTCCAGGCGAAGCGCCTCCTTCGTTTCCGCCACCGCCTTCTCGTAGTCGCCGAGCCAAAGGTGCGCCAGCGCGAGATTGGCGTACGGCGCGAACTCGCGCGGGTAACTCTGCTTCCACAATTCGTACACCTCGGCCGCCTTCTCCAGCTCGCCGGTGACGGCCTGGAGGTAGTACGCCGAGATGCGGAACTTCTCGCGTTCGCTGACGCGGTCCCGCAGGACGTACGCCTTCTCCAAGTGCCCGCTGCCGGCACTGGGCTGGCCCAGGTTCGTGTAGGACACGCCGAGTGCGGCGTGCGCCGCGGCGAAGTCGGGGTCGAGTTCCAGCGCCCGCTTGTAGAACGGGATGTCGGCCGGACTCCCTTTCTCACCCGCGGTCCTTCGTCCGAGACTGTAGGCCTGCAGCGCCTCGAGCGAGGCGGTGGTCGCTTCCTCGACCGGCGTCCCGAACCGCTGGACCGACGCGAGCGACTCGCCAAGCCGGCGCCGCAGGGTACTGGCCGCCCCACTGAGCGCCCGCAGCACCGCCTCCTTGCGAACGGCCGCCTCCTGGACATGGAGGAAATCGTCGCCCGTCGTGCAATCGGTTGCCGTCAGGCCGATCACGTACTGGCTTCCGAGTCGGTCGATGGAGCCTCCGATGGCGGCCTTCGCGCCGGCGCGCAGACAGAGGTCTCTGACAACGTCGGGTCCCAGCGGGTCGGACGCCCCGCGCCCCATGAGCTTGAGAACCTGGCCGACGCGGCGCTCGGACACGATGTTCAGGAACGGCGACTGTTCGAGCTCGGTCGCCAGCCCCTGCTTGAGCGTTTCGTCGAACACCCCGTCGCCGGTGGTATTGGAGAAGCCGGCGAGCACGATCGAATCGCGCTCGGTAAGGGCCTGGACGCGCCTCGATCCGAAGAACCGGGTGGCCCCGACCCAGCCCGCTGCAATCGCCGCGAGGACGACGAGGATGGCGGTGAAGCGACCCGTCCGGGCCATGCCCCACGCGCGCCAGCCGGAGGGGCGCGCCGTTTCCGGCTTCAGGCCCCTCGCGTCGTCCGACGCGGCTGGCAGCGAGCCGCCGGCTGCGGGCCGACCTGAATGCGGCTGGCGGAATGACGGAACGTAGGATCCCTTGCGCAGTTCGATCGCGACGTCGTCTCCGCGTCCTTCCGCCGAGTAGTAGCCGGCAAGCGCCGCCCGGAGACGGCGCGCCTCCACCCGTACGAGGGAATCGACGCGCGGGTCGTACGAGGGCGGCCGCGCGAACACCTCGAGGCCAATCACGTACTCCTTCAGTCGTTCGCCGCGGCCGGCCAGGGTTTCGTCCACGAGGAATGTGAGGAAGCGCTGGAGCTGCGGGGAGCGCGCGAACGGGCTCGATCGCAGCACCCGGGCCAGCGCGGCGCGCACGTCGGCCGCAGGGACGTCGGCGTTTGCAGGTGGGCCGTCGAGGGACATATCGGGCACCCGGGCCGGCAGGGCGGCCGGGCTCCGCGAGCGATTATGCCACCGGCGGCCGAATCGAGATTCGGGAATGTCGTCCACCTTCCGCTTGTGTCGCGCGGCAAAGCCGTCTAGACTCCCCACGGCGCCATCCCCGGTGCCGACAGGATCGCAGTTCCTCCCCGACAGGTACCGACCCATGCGAAGTCCGGAGTTGCCCACCGTCCGCGTCGTCATCGCGGACGACCACACGATGTTCCGCCACGCTCTCCGACTCGTGCTGGAGAGCGAGGCCGGGTTCTCGGTGGTTGCGGAAGCGGGCGACGGCCGCGAAGCGGTTCGGCTCGTGGCGGCCCATCGTCCCGACGTCCTGCTGCTCGACCTGGAGATGCCGCGCGCGACGGGCCTCGACGCGCTTCGCCAACTGCAAGCGAGCGACGGCGGCGTCCGGGTCGTCATTCTCACCGCCGCCATTTCGAACGCCGATATCGTGTCCGCGGTGACCCTCGGCGCTCACGGCGTCCTGCTCAAAGACGTGTCGCCATCGGCATTGTGCGAGTGCGTGAGGGCGGTCGCCCGGGGCAGGCACTGGATCGGCCACGAGCACATTCGCGGTCTCGTCAGTGCGCTCCGTCGGTCGCCGGCCGACGCGGCAAGCCCGTCCACGCCGGCTCAGACGCTGACGGCGCGCGAACTGCAGATTGTCGAGGCGGTCCTGGACGGCGCCACCAATCGCGACATCGCCGTGGGCCTGTCGCTCGGCGCGCAGACCGTCAAGAACCATCTGACCCGCATCTTCAACAAGTTGGGCGTGTCCAGCCGACTGGAACTGGCGCTGTTTGCGACTCACCATCGCCTCCTGGACGGGAATCGCGCGCCCGGCGACGCGCCGCCTCAGAAACAACGCCGATCGAGCTCGAAGGGCTGAACCTGCGTTGCAGGACGCGCCGGGTCCCGCCGCCGGCTGGGCAACTGGCCAACTGGGTCACTGGGGAACCGGGCAACTGGGGAATCGTTGCGCCGCGCGCCACGCGGGCCGCACTCCTTGTGTGTGGGCCGGGTTCGGCGAATAATGCGCGCATGCCAAAAGGACTGTTGCTGTCGATGGTCGGTGCGGTCGTTCTGGCGGCGATGGCCGCGCCCGCGGCCCGGGACCGGCCGCAGGCCCCATCCGCGGCGCCGGCGCCCGCAAGTGAATGGCGTCCGATGTTCGATGGGAAGACTCTCGACGGGTGGAAGGAGAGCCCGTTCGTCGCCCGCGGCAAGGTCACCGTCGAAAAGGGGCAGATCATCCTGGGAGACGGGTACATGACGGGCGTCTCCTGGACGAAGCCGTTTCCGACGGCCAACTACGAGATCCGCTACCAGGCTGCGCGCATCAGGGGCAACGACTTCTTCGGCGCGGTGACCTTTCCCGTGCACGACTCGTTCTGCACGTTCATCACCGGCGGCTGGGGCGGGATGGTGGTGGGCCTGTCCAGCCTCGACACGATGGATGCGTCGGAGAACGACACGACGACGACGATGTCATTCACCAGCGGGCAGTGGTATTCCATCCGCGTGCGGGTGACCGACTACACGATCGAGGCGTGGATCGACGAGGAACGGCTCGTGTTCGTCAATTTCAGCGGACGAGAGGTCGGACTTCGCCCGGGCGAGATCGAGAACTCCAAGCCGCTCGGGTTCGCCAGCTACGAAACGGCGGCGGCCCTGCGCAACATCGAGTACCGCCTGCTCAAGTCGCCTTCGTGAGCCGCGAACCGGCCCGGTGAGCGTGGACCGGAACCCAGCCCCGGCCCACGGCGCGATCACGCCGGCGCCGCGGCCGCGTCCTCGAAGCGGGCGATCTGCTGCCGGTCGCCGACGACCGCCACGAGGTCTCCGGCGGCCAGCACGCTCTCGGGCCCGGGTCCCGCCGTGAACGTCTCCTGACGGAGGAGGCCGGCGATTGAGGCGCCCGTTGACGAGCGGACGGCAAGCTCGCCAATCGTGCGCCCGGCCATTCGGCTGCCTTCGGGGATGCGCACCCATCTCAGGTCCAACAGGCGGGAGGCCGCGGTAAGGCGGCTGAGCTCGGGGTAGCGTGCCGCGTGCCGCTCGTAGGTCGGCGAATACGGCGCCTCGCGGAGCCGGTCGGTCAGGCGGAGGATGTCCAGCGTCGGCAGGTGCAGGTGCAGCAGAGCCTGCCGGGTCATTTCGAGGCTCGCTTCGATCTCCGGCTGCACCACCTCCGAGACGTCCATCCGGTGCAGTGCGGCCATCGCGCCGGGGTTCTCGGCGCGGGCCACCACGTCGATCTGGGGGTTCAGTCGGCGCGCGTGCTCGATCACCGCCCGCGACACGCCCAAGACCGGGATCGTGACCAGCAGCAGCTGCGCCCGGCGCACCCCCGCCGCTTCCAGCACCACGGCCTGTGAGGCATCGCCAAAGACGACGGGGCGCTCCTGTTCGCGCGCGCGGTCGATCAGCACGTGGTCGAGTTCGATCAGCACGACGGGCAGATCGAGCAGGCGCAGCACGTCGGCGACCCCGCACCCCACGCGACCCGCCCCGGCGATGATGACGTGGCCCGAGGGCGTCGTGTCCGCCAGGTTGATCGTCTGCACCGGTTCGGCCGCGCGGCGGCGGCTGATCCAGCCGTAGACCGGCGACGTCAGCCCCGACACCACCGGCATCAGCACCATCGTCGCCACCGCCGTGTTGAGGACGAGCGAGTAGAGCGGCGCCGAGATCGCGCCGATCGCCAGGCCGGCCCTGGCCAGCACGAACGAGAACTCTCCCACTTGAAAGAGCGCGAGCGCGGCGGCGAGCGGAACGACGTTGCGGTAGCCGAAAGACCACGTGATCCCGAAGAAGATGGAGCCCTTCACCAGGCTGACGAGCGCGACGACCAGCGCCACGGTGCGCCAGCTGCCGAGGACCTGGACCGGGTCGAGCAGCATGCCGACCGAAGCGAAGAACAGCAGGCTGAAGACGTCGCGCAGGGGGATGATGTCGCTCAGGGCCTGGTGGCTGTAGTCCGACTCGCTGAGCACGAGCCCGGCCACGAATGCCCCGACGGCCGACGACAGGCCCACGGCGTGCGACAGGTACCCGATGCCGAGCGCGATCGCCATCGTGACCAGGAGGAAGAGTTCGTGCGATCCGGACCGCGCCACCCACCCGACGAAGGGCGGAATCAGGCGCGTGCCGCCGAACAGCAGCACCGCCAGCAGCGCGGCCGCCTTGGCGGTTCCGAGCAGCACCTCCGCGGAGCCCGAGCCGCCCACGCCGAGGGTGGGCAGCAGGATCATCAGCGGAATGAAGGTCAGGTCCTGGGCGACCAGCATGCCGATCATGACGCGGCTCGACAGCGTGCCCATGCGCCCCTGTGCCTGCAGGGCCTTCAGGACGATGATGGTGCTGGACAGCGAGACCAGCGACCCGAGCCAGACCGACTCGGTCCAGCCAAACCCGAGCCAGCGCCCGAGCGGGACGCCGAACGCGATCGTGAGCACGACCTGCAGGGGCGAGCCGACGAGCGCCACTCGCCGAACGGGCACGAGGTCGGCCAGCGAGAGCTCGAGGCCGAGGCCGAACAGCAGGAGCGTGACCCCGATCTCGGCAAGCCGCTCCAGGTTCTGCGGGTCGCTGACCGTGATTCCGCCGGTGTGCGGGCCGATGACGATCCCCGCGAGCAAGTACCCGAGCACGAGCGGCTGCTTCAGCAGGCGCGCGAGGACACCGCCGCAGAAGCCGGCCGCGATGACGATGAAGAAGTCGGTGGCCACGGGTGGGTCCAGTGTAGGTCAACCGCGCAATTCGCGCGACCGGCGGTCCGGTGCCGACGCTTCGGCCTGGTGGGGCGGCAGGGTCAGTCGGAGCTGTCGAGAGGGGTTCTGCCGGCGGTCGTGCCGCCGGCGCAGAGCGGGCAAGCGGACAGCGTCCCAACGAACACGCGGGCGCCGCGACGGCAGGGCGCCGGCCGCACGAGACGCCTAGGTCGGCGGTCTATGTCCTGGTGGCGGAAAGAACGAAGGCGCCATCCCTCGTTCGGGCCAGGAACTGCGCGCGCGTCAGGGCCGTCAGCAGTTCCTCGCACGTCCGTCGATCGAGTCCCCAGAGTCGTTGTGCCTGGGCGCTCGTCAGCCTCAGCCCAGGCATCTCGAGGTATTCGGCTCGAGCCCGCCTCACGACCGTCTCGTCCACCGGCAGCGTCGGAGACATCTGAGCACTCCTACAGGGCAGGGACACTTCCACACTGTACACTCTAGCCTCCTCGTCCCTGGTTGTCCAGATCCCGGTGGGGGCGCGTGATCCGGCCATGAGCCGCCGGCCGCAGGTCGCCCGCCGCAGGTCGCCCGCCGCCCGCCGCAGGTCGCCAGCCGTCAGCCGGTATAATCCCCCCGTGTCCTTCGACCTGACGTCCGCGTCCGGCCTGTCGGATGGTGAAGTGGCCGAGCGGCTCCGCTCGGACGGCTACAACGAACTCCCCGCATCCAAGCCCCGCAGCCTGTTCGCCATCGCCCTCGAGGTGGTGGGCGAGCCGATGTTCCTCCTGCTCGTCGCGAGCGGCGGCGTCTACCTGGCTGTCGGCGACCTCACGGAAGGCATCCTCCTGCTCGGGTTCGTGTTCGTCGTGATGGGCATCACGCTCTACCAGCAGCGCAAAACGGAGCGCGCGCTGGAGGCGCTGCGCGACCTGTCGAGCCCGCGCGCCCTCGTCATCCGGAACGGCGGCCGGAAGCGGATCCCCGGCCGCGAGGTCGTCCGCGGCGATCTCGTGATGCTCGCCGAGGGCGACCGCGTGCCCGCCGACGGCGCGCTGCTGGACGCGACGGGCCTCACGGTGGACGAGTCGCTGCTGACCGGCGAGTCGGTGCCGGTGCGAAACTGGCGCGGCCTGCGCCGCCGCCGGGCGCGGCCGGAAGCCGAGAGCCGGAAGACCGGCGCCGGGCAGCCGGCTTCCACGCCAGGCCCGGGGGCGATGACCTGCCCTACGTCTTCTCCGGCACGCTGGTCGTTCAGGGCCAGGGTGTCGCCGAGGTCACGGGCACCGGGCTGCACACGGAACTCGGGAAGATCGGACGGGCGCTGCGGTCGCTCGAGCCCGAGGCGACCGCGATCGAACGCGAAACCCGTCTGCTCGTCCGCCGGCTGGCGCTGCTCGGCGGCACCCTGTGCGCGATCGTCGTGGTGGTCTACGGCCTCACGCGCGGAAGCTGGCTCCACGGGCTGCTGGCGGGCATCACGCTCGCCATGGCCACCCTGCCGGAGGAGTTCCCGGTCGTCCTGACGATCTTCCTGGCGCTCGGCGCGTGGCGGCTCTCGCTGCGCCACGTGTTGACCAGGCGGGTGGCGGCCGTCGAGACCCTGGGGGCGGCCACGGTGCTCTGCGTCGACAAGACCGGCACGCTCACGCTCAACCAGATGGAGGTGCGGCGCATCTGCGCGTCGGGCCGGCTCCACGAGGTGGCGACCGACGGCCGAACGCCGCTGCCGGAGCCGTTCCACGAGACCGTCGAGTTCGCCATCCTCGCCAGCCATCGCGACCCGTTCGACCCGATGGAGAAGGCGTTCAAGCAACTCGGGGATCGCTACCTCGCGCAGACGGAGCACCACGGCGACTGGACGCTGGTGCGGGAGTACCCGCTGTCGCCGCAACTGCTCGCGATGTCGCACGTCTGGAAGTCACGGGACACCGACGACTACGTGATTGCGGCGAAGGGCGCGCCCGAGGCGATCGCAGACCTCTGCCACCTGGACGAGGCCGCGCTGCGGACGCTCGCCGAGGAGGTGGCGGCGATGGCGGGCGACGGCCTCCGCGTGCTCGGCGTCGCGCGCTCGACGTTCCGGCCGGCCGCGCTTCCCGGCGAGCAGCACGACTTCGTGTTCGAACTGCTCGGCCTGGTCGGTCTCGCCGACCCCGTGCGCCCCACCGCGGTCGCCGCCGTCCGGCGAGTGCCGCACGGCCGGCATCCGCGTGGCGATGATCACCGGCGACTACCCGGGCACCGCCCAGCACATCGCGCGCCAGGTCGGGCTCCCCTCCGATCCCGTCGTGACCGGGCCGGAACTGGACGCGATGAGCGACGCCGAGCTCCGGGCGTGCGTCGCACGGCGCGGGCCTGTTCGCCCGCGTGGTCCCCGAGCAGAAGCTGAGGCTGGTCGAGGCGCTGAAGGCCAACGGCGAGGTGGTGGCGATGACGGGCGACGGCGTGAACGACGCGCCGGCGCTGAAAGCGGCGAACATCGGCGTCGCGATGGGCGGCCGCGGGACCGACGTCGCGCGCGAGGCGGCGTCGCTCGTGCTGCTGGACGACGACTTCGCATCGATCGTGCAGGCGGTGCGCCTGGGCCGGCGGATCTTCGACAACCTGAAGAAGGCGATGGCCTACATCTTCGCGATCCACGTGCCGATCGCGGGCATGTCGCTCATCCCGGTGCTCTTCCGCTGGCCGCTCGCCTTGCATCCGGTCCACATCGTGTTTCTCGAGCTGATCATCGACCCGGCGTGCTCGATCGTCTTCGAGGCCGAGCCCGAGGAAGCCGACGTGATGAACAGGCCGCCGCGGGACCGGCGCGAGCGCCTGTTCGGGGCGCAGGCCGTGGGCGTGAGCCTGCTGCAGGGGCTCGTCGTGCTCGTCGCGGTGGCGGGGATGTTCGCCGCCGCGCAGCTCCGAGGCTACGGCGAGGGGCGGGCCCGCGCGCTCTCGTTCACGACGCTCGTCGTCGCGAACATCGGCCTGATCTTCGCGAACCGCTCGTGGTCCCAGACGATCTTCTCGAGGGTGCGTTTGCCCAACCGGGCGCTGTGGCTGGTGGCCGGGGGCGCAGCCGCCTTCCTCGCGTGCGCCCTCTACGTCCCGGCGCTGCGCGCGATCTTCCGCTTCTCGCTGCTGCACGCCCACGACCTCGCGTGGTGCCTCGTCGTCGGCGCCGCGAGCGTCCTGTGGTTCGAGGTCTGAAGGTGGTCGAACGCGAGGCGGCAGGTACAGAGTGAAGAAGTGCAGAATGACGACGGTGCAGAATGCAGACCCCGTCAACCCACGACGCGCAGGAATCGCACGAGGATCAGGATCAGCAGCGCCACGAGATAGAACTGCAGCGCCCAGAGCAGCACCTTCGTTGGTTTCGTCAGCTTCACTCGCGGCATGGTGTATTCCTACAGGATTCAGGAGCCAGGATTCGGGAGTCAGTTGACTGAATCCTGACCCCCGACTCCCGAATCCTACGTGCTCTACGTATTCAGCTCCGGTCCCTTCATGATGTCGTTGTAGCGGATCACGCCGAAGAGGCGGTCCTGGTCGTCCACGACCGGGATCATGCCGAACCCGTACTTCTCGAACATCTTCTCGAGGTCGTCGCGCAGGTCGTTCTCCTGCGCCGCCACCACCGGCGACGCCATGATCTCGGACAGCGGCGTGTCGTCGGAGGCGAGCACCAGGTCGCGCAGGTCCACGACGCCCTGGAGCACGGGCGCCTCGTCGGCGACCACGTAGAGATACGAGAGGCTGCGCGGCTCGTGGCGCGCGCTGCGGATCTCCCTCAGCACGTCCGCCACGCGCGCGCTCGCCGGCTTGGCGACGAAGCTCGCCGACACCATGTCGCGGGCCGTGGCCTCGCGCTCGGTCAGCAGGTTCTGCACCGCCTTGGCGCGCACCGGCCCCAGCCAGCTGCTGACCTCGCGCATCTTCTCCTGCGGCAGCGAGGCGAACAGGTTGGCGAGCTGCAGCACCGTCATGCGGTTGAAGATCGCGCGGCCCTGGTCGGAGGTCAGGTCCTCGATGATCTGGCGCTGCGCCCGCGGCTCCGCCTCGGTCAGCGTCTCGGCCGCCTTCTCGGGGTCGAGGGCCGAGAACAGCGCCTGCTGCTCGGTGCCGGACAGCTCCTCCAACGCGTCGGCCAGGTCCTCGCCCGGCAGGTCCTGAAGCTGGCTGCGCGTGACCGACAGTTTCAGCCGGTCGGTCGGGATCGCGTCCTCGAGCGACAGCGGCTGCACGTACTTCCACGAGACCAGCCGGTCGCCGCCGCGCAGGACGCGGCCCAGTCCCCAGCGACGGAGGAAGCCGTTGAACGAGAGGTCCACGTCCACCAGCAGGAGCCGCCCGTGCGACTCGAGGAAGCGGACGTCGTTCACCACCTCGATCCGGCGGCCGTCGATGTCGAGGATCGTCCGGCCCATCAGGTGCTTGTCCACCATGATCCAGCCGGGCTGGTCCACGAACGGCGGATACGCGCCGCCCGGCGCGGGCTGCACGAAGATCGCATCGTCCTCGATCTTCACCACCTTGTCCCACGGCACGAACTCGGTGGGCTTGCCCCAGCCGTGGTCGATGAAGATGCCGGCGGCCTCGGGGAACGGCTCGACCTGGTTGAAGACGAGGTCGGTGACCCGGCCGATCCGGTCGCGGATCGACCCGGCGACCACCGGTCGCTTCAGCAGCTGCGAGAAGTGCAGGAAGTGCATGCCGGCGCCCAGGTTGTGCGCCAGCGGGGTGCCTGGCGGCTCGTTCGAACGCGGCGGATTCTTCGGCAGGCTGACCATGGGGCCCTCCTATTCCAGCAGCTTCGGGAACAGGGTCGTGACGCCGAGGACGGTCGACATGAGAATCACCACGACGACGATGGTGCCGTTGGCGATGTTCTGCCAGCGCGAGTTGACGTGCTCGCCCACATGGCCCTTGTCGTTCAGGAGCAGCAGCAGGAACAGCAGGGCCGACGGCAGCAGCGTCACGGCCACCACCTGCACGAACATCGTGATCGTCACCAGCGGCGCGTTCGGGATCAGCACGACCACGCCCGCCGTCAGCAGCATGCGCGAGGTAGAGCAGGTAGAACCAGGGGGCGTCGCGCACGCTGTTGTTGAGCGAGTGCGCCCAGCCGAACACCTCGCCGACCGCCCAAGACGACGAGAGGGAGATGCAGAGCGCGCCGAGGAAGCCGGCGTCGAACAGGCCGATCGCGAACAGCCGGCGCGCCCAGGCGCCCTCGCCGTGCGGCAGCAGCGGCGCCAGCGCGTCGGCCGTCTGCCTCGCGTCCTCGATCACGATCGGCGGGTGGTGGTAGAAGAACGCGGCGCCGGTTGCGATGATGATGAACACCGCGACGCCGCACGTGAGGATCGCCCCGGCCATCGTGTCCCACTTGCCGAAGGTGATGTCCTTGACGTCGAGGCCCTTGTCCACCACGGCGCTCTGCTGGAAGAAGATCTGCCACGGGCGCGATGGTCGTCCCGATGTTGGCCAGCAGGATGAAGAGGAGTTCGGGCGAGAAGCCTGACGTTCGGGGTGAAGAAGCCCTCGAACACGGCGCTCCACGCCGGCGCGGTCGGCGTTTCCATCGCCCAGAAGGCCGCCGGGATGTAGACCAGGTTGAGCAGGCAGAAGAGGAGCGTGATCTTCTCGAACGTCCAGTACCTCGCCCGACAGCACGATCGCGAACAGGATGCCGGTGACGACGACGACCGTCACCCAGGGCGGGACGCCGAAGAGGCTGACGGCCGCGGTCATGCCGATGTACTCGGTGATCAGCGTCAGCCAGTTCACCACCGCCAGGTCGCCGAGCGAGAACCAGCCCCAGAACGGCCCGAACCCGTCGAAGATCGCCTCCGCGTGGCCGCGCTTGGTGACGGCCCCCAGGCGCACCGTCATCTCCTGGACGTAGTACGCCATCGGGACGAGCAGGATGAAGATGAAGAGCAGCGTGAAGCCGTACTTCGAGCCGGTGACCGCGTAGGTGGAGATGCCGCCGGCGTCGTTGTCGGCAACCATCACCATGATCCCGGGACCGAGGACGGCGAAGAACACGATCAGCCGCCGGCGGAACCGGTTCAGGTAGTGGATTAGTTTGCTGATCCAGAACATGGCGCGACCCCCGTGGCACTCATGGGTTGACATCCTCGGGCGCGAGGCGCCATGAGCGGAGGATCGGCGGCCTGTCGGACCAGGGCGGTCGTGTGCGAAAGGATCGTCGGGATCATTCGGCACATCCCCTTCTGCCAGGTTGTGGGCCCGGCTCGGAAATGTGCCTGGAGCAGGGTCCTACGGGCGGAGGTCCAGGGCAGCTTCCGAGCGGTCGAACGGCACGATGGCACGCGCGACACGGGCCGGGTCAGTCGGCGAATCACTCCAACTTGGGGGTTCCATGTCACCTTTCACGGGTAGCATCCCCACGGGCGCCCGCACGAGCACCCGATCCCGGGCAGTCTATCGGACGACGGAAGGGATGACAACCCCTTTTCCGGCTTTTCCGGCCCGCGGTCCGCGACTTTCCTCGTGCGGCCGCGCCAGAGCTGCGCGTCGGCCCCCCGGACATCCGCCGCTGCCGCCCGGCGCCGATCGCGAGCCGGGCAGCCGTCGTCCGCCTGCCCGATCGGCTGATGTGCGCCGCCGGCCCGCCGGGTAGAGTGGCAGCCAGGGAGGGAGAACTACAATGGCCTTGGGACAACTTCTCGGCGACTACTCCGATCAGCTGGCGGCGCTCGTCGAGCGCGCCAGCGCCTCGGTCGTCCAAGTGCGCGGCAGGCACGCGCGCCCGGCGACCGGCTTCGTCTTCGCACCCGGGCGCGTGCTGCTGGCCGCACACTCGCTCGAGCACGGCAACGGCCTGAGCGTGCGAACGGCGGAGGACGCAGGTGTGAAGGCGGAACTCTCCGGCGTCGACCCGGCAACCGACCTTGCAGTGCTGCGAGCGGCTGACCTGGCCGCCCGGCCGCTCGAGCCGGCACCGGCCACCCATGTCGGGAGCCTCGCGGTGCTCCTCGGCCGGACGTGGAGCGGGTCCATCGCTGCGAGCGCCGGCATCGTCTCGGTGGTCGGCGGGCCGCTGCGCACCGGGCGCGGGCCGGCAATCGAACAGGTGTTGCGCGCCGACGTCCGGGTGCACCCGCTCGGCGCAGGCGGTCCACTGGTCGACGCGGCCGGCGCCGTCGCCGGCGTGGCGACCGGCGCGTCCATGCGGGGCCTGCCGCTGTTCATCCCCGGCGCCATCGCCTGGCACGTCGCGGGCGTGCTGGCCGAGCAGGGACGCGTCAAGCGCGGGTTCCTGGGCATCAGCGCGCAGTTGGTGAGAATCCCCGAAGGGCAGAGGGCAGGGCGTGCCCAGGACACCGGCCTCCTCGTCGTCGGCGTTGCGCCGGACAGTCCCGCGTCGCGTTCGCTGCTCATCGGAGACGTCGTCGTCGCCTTCGACGGCCAGCCCGTGCGGCAGCATGACGACCTGCTGGCGATGCTCACGGGCGAGCTGGTGGGCAAGACCGTCGGCGTCGACGTCATTCGCGGCGGCGTCGCGCTGACGGTGCAGGCGGACGTGGGGGAGCAGGCCTAACCGTGAGGACACAGGAGGGACTAGTGGCGGGTGGTCAGTGGCTAGTCGACGGACGTCACGCGTGACGACCAGCCACTAGCCACCAGTCACTACTCGGAATTGTGCTGAATGTGCTGATCGTCTCCCCGTCCCCGTCGCGTCGGGACGCGCTGCGCAGCGCGCTCGAGTCGGACGAGGTGCGCGTGATGGGCGAGGGGGAGGACCGGGACCTGCGGCCGTCGGTGACTGTCGTCGACGGGGCGGACGCCCTCGAAACGCTCGCCGACGTCGAGGAGGGCTGGCCGTCGGCGCTCGTCCTGCTCCTCGACCACCACGAGCCCGCGGCGCTCGAGGAACTGCGCCGCTTCGACGCGCCCGGCTGGGCGGTGCTGCCCGCCGACGCCCCGGCCACACAACTGCGTGCGGGCGTGCTCGCTGCGGCGGCCGGGCTGGCCGTCGTTGTTGCGGACTGGCAGGCGACGGCAGGAACGGGCATCCTGGACGGCCGGCAGGCGGCGGAGGCCGCCGACGGCGGCGCCGGCGACGACGACGAGATGCCCGGCGAGGCGCTCACGGCGCGCGAAGCCGAAGTGCTGGCGTGGCTGGCCCGGGGGCTGTCGAACCGGCAGATCGGCGCGCGCCTCGGCATCAGCGAGCACACCGCGAAGTTTCACGTGGCGGCCGTGTTGGCCAAGCTTCGCGCGCACAACCGCGCGGACGCCGTCCGGCGAGGCGTGCGCCGCGGCGTGGTGGCGGTATGACGGACGACGAGGCGCTCGACGCCTACTCACGCGCGGTGGTCCACGCGGTGCGCGTGGTGGGACCGGCAGTGGTGAAGGTCGAGGTGACCCGCAAGCCCGGCCGGCCGGCCGGCGGCGGGCGTCCGGCGCCGGACGAGGGCGCGGGCTCGGGCTTCGTCTTCGCGAACGACGGCCTCATCCTCACGAACAGCCACGTCGTGGACGGCGCCGCCGTCCTCGCGGCCACCCTTCCCGACGGCCGGCGCCTGGCGGCGGACCTGGTGGGCCAGGACCCCGACACGGACCTGGCGGTCCTGAAGATCAGCGCGCCCGACCTGAGCGTGGCGACCCTCGGCGACTCGTCCCTGCTCCACCCCGGGCAGCTGGTCGTGGCCGTCGGCAATCCGTACGGGCTTCAGCACACGGTGACCGTCGGCGTGGTCAGCGCGCTCGGGCGTTCGCTCCGCTCGAAGACGGGACGGCTGATGGACAACATCATCCAGACGGATGCCGCGCTCAATCCCGGCAACTCCGGCGGGCCGCTGGTGACGGCCAGCGGGGAGGTGGTCGGCGTGAACACCGCGATGATCATGGGCGGCCAGGGCCTGAGCTTCGCCGTGCCGATCAACACGGCGAGGGTGTTCATCCCGGCCCTGCTGCGCGAGGGGCGCGTGCGCCGCAGCTACATCGGCATCGGCGTGCAGGACGTGCCGCTGTTGCGGCGCGTCGTGCGGTACTTCCACCTGCCGTCCGACACCGGTGTCCTGGTGGTGGCGGTCGAGAACGACGGCCCGGCCGCTCGCGCGGGGATCCGCGAGGGCGACATCATCGTCGAGTTCGGGGGGGAGGCGGTGGCGGGCGCGGACGACCTGCACCGGCTGCTGACGGGCGACCGCATCGGTCAGCAGCTGCCGCTCGCGCTTCTCCGCGGCACCGAGCGGATGACCGTGACGGTGTCGCCGCGGGACAGACCGTGACAGTCAACAGTCAACAGTCGAGAGTCGAAAGTCGAGAGTCGAAAGTCGAAAGTCGAGTTGACAGTCAGCGGTCGGGTCGGAAGTCGACGGTTGGAACGCAGAGGTCCAACACTGAAGGGCCGAGGGTGTCAGTTCGCGAGAAGGGTTTCGATGCGATCGACCGCCGACTCCGTCGTCTGCTGGCAGGCGAGCCCGTAGAACGACAGCCGGTCGACGAGGATGCCGAGCGCGAGGATGCCGGCAGCGCTTTTCGGCAGACCGGCGAACAGGCAGACGCCCGGCACGATGTCGACGAGCGCGAACCTTGCAGCGAGCAGGACGTCGCGGCCCGCGAAGAGCGCAGGGTAGCGCGGACGCAGCGGCGTGGCCGGCAAGACGAGCGCGAGCCGGCGGAGAATCAGCAGGCCGGTGTCCGCCGCCAGCGCCACCGCGGCGACGGCGCCGATCGCCGTGACTGCCTCGCCCCAGATCGCGGCCAGCGACACGGCGCCGAACCCGACGCCGCTCGTCAACGGCATCCAGACGACCGCGCCTCGCCAGGTCTGTTGACCGGGCAGGCTGTAGACGAGGCCGAGGGTCGCGAGAAAGGCTGCCGCGCTCAGCGCGGCAGCGGTGTCGAGCACCGGCGACACGTACGGCATCGCCGCGGCGACACCGCCGACCGCCAGCGCGACCGCCGCCGCGACGACCTCGGCGCTGAGCCGGCTGCGTCCCAGGCCGAGCGTCGCGAGCGGCGCGCGCAGCGGCCGTCCGAGATGCCCGAGCGACACCGCAAGCCCCGCACCCAGCAGCAGCGCGCCCCACGGCATCGTTCCCGTCGCCGGCGCCGGCGTGCCGGCGATGGCCCACCCGAGCAGCGGCGCCGTCAGCAGCCCGGCGCCCGTGATCGCCAGCGTGGTGAAGACGACCAGAGGCCACTCGTGGAACGCGGTGGCGGCAGGGCCGGGAGCACTGGTGGTCATGGGACTGCCTCAACAAAATAATACTCCGCGGCCGCTCCCGTTGGAACCCGGGCCGGCGGGGCCAGGCGTCAGCCGCGCCTAGACGATTGTCCGCGCGTAAGCGGTCACGCGTTTCTCGGCTGCCGCCACCCGCTCCTTCTGCGCTTCCTTCTCCTGGTCCGTCGGGTAGGTGGATATCTTCGGGCGGCACTGCTCCTCGAGTTCCGCCTTCTTCTCCTCGAGGAACTGGATCTGCTCCTCGTGGGCGAACATCTCGTTCCAGCACATCACCCGGGCGCCCGCTTTGTAGTTCCACCCCAGGACGCCGAGGATGACCCGGTAGTTGAACCGGTTCAACTCTAAGAACTTCGGGTGCATCCGCTCGTGGTAGTCCACGCTGTCCACGACGGCGTCGCAGTGCGCGGCGGCGTAGGCCGGGTTGATCTCGGGCTTCAGCGTCTCGGGGTTCACGCTCCCGGCCCGCTTCTGGTCCTTGTTCGCCGGCTTCAGGCAGTCGGCCGGCAGGCCGGTGAGCGTGCAGAAACGCTCGCCCGCGGTGTCGCCGCTGGTGGCGGCGCCGGCGGCGCCCGTCTGGACCTCGTCGAGCACCTGCTTCCAGGCGTCCAGCTGCTTCCGCGTCAGATCCAGCTTGTCCTGGACGTCCTCGAGGTCAGCCGGATCGCAGGTGCAGGGCCGCGACTGCGCAGACACGGGGATTTGGAGCCGCCATACGCCGACCGCGGCCAGCAGCGCCGCGACGGCCGCGCCAGCCAGGGTCAGCCTCGAAGAACGGGTTGCCCGCACGGGTCACCTCCAGAAACGGGGCCGGAGCGGTTATGCTGTCGCGCAGCGATCTCCGCCCCGGCCGCACATGCCGTCTTCCACCGCACGCGCCACGCGCCGCGCCGTCGTCCTCCTCCTGCTGGCAGGCGGGCTGACGTACGCCAACGCCTTCCAGGGCGTCTTCCAGTTCGACGACGAGCGCGTGATCCTGCAAGATCCGCGGCTGCAGAGCCTCGGGAGCTTCGTCAGCCACGTGCCCCAGATGATCAGGCCCGTGACGAAGCTCTCATTCTTCGTCGATCGCTGGTGGTTCGGGACCTCGCCGGCCGGCTACCACCTGCTGAACCTGCTGCTCCACCTGGCGAACGGGCTGCTCGTGTACGCCTTGCTGCGGTCCACGTGCGCCGGGCCGGGCGTCGGAGCTTCTCCGGGATTGCCTTCTGGACGGCCCTCGTCTTCCTCGTTCACCCGATCGGGAGCGAGGCCGTCACCTACGTCTCGGGGCGCCCGACGCTGCTCGCCACCTTCTTCGGGCTGGCCGCGTTGTGGCTCGCCGTCGGCCCCGCCTGGCGGCACCAGTCCGGCCGGCGCGCAGTCGTGGCCCGCCCCGATCCCTGGCGCGCCGCCACGACGGCCGCGATCGTCTGCTGCCTCGCGCTGGCCCTGCTGTCGAAGGAGACGGCCATCGTCTTTCCGGCGCTCCTGCTGATCTGGCACTTCGCCTTTGGCCGCGCGGCGTCCGCGCCGGAGAGCCGCGTCGGCCGCCGCCACCACCTGGCGATGTGGAGCACCGTGGCGGTCTTCCTGAGCGTCGCGGCGCTCCACGCGCGCTATGCCTTCCTGTTCCGCTTCAGCCTCGGCCTGCGCGGATGGAGCGAGAACCTGCTGTCGCAGGCGTGCGCGGTCGCGTATGGCGCCACCCTGCTGGCAGCGCCCGCGCCCTCGCGCCTGAACTTCGATCACGACCTGCCTCTCGTCACCTCCTTCTGGCAGTGGCCGGCGCCGCTGTGCGTCGCTTCGATCGCGGTCCTCGCGACGCTGGCGATCATCTTCGTGCGGCGGGCGCCTCTGTTCTCGTTCGGGCTGCTGTGGTTCTTCGTGTCCCTGGCGCCCACGAACTCGATCCTGCCTCGCTACGATCTGCTCAGCGAACGCAACCTGTATCTCCCGTCGATCGGGTTCTTCGTCGCCCTCGTCGACCGGCTTGCGGCCGGCGGCGCGCGGCTGGCGACATGGCTGCCCGCCGCGCACGCCAGGTCGCGGCTCGCCCTCCGGCTCGCGGCGGGCGCGATCGTGCTGCTCCTGGCCGGCATCACGATCGAGCGCAACCGGCTCTACGCCGACCCGGTGGCTTTCTGGGCCGACGCGGCGCGAAAGTCGCCGCGCAAGGCGCGTCCGCACACGAACTACGGTTACGCGCTCTACCAGGCCGGGCAGACGGACCGGGCGGTGGACGAGTTCCGCGCCGCACTCGCCATCGACCCCGACGATCCCGACGCGCAACGCAACCTACGCCGCGCGTGGACCGCCGGCCGACACTCGCCCTAGGCAAGCCGGCAGTCACCCTGCGCGTGGCGACCTACGGCTGCCGCGCGACGTGAATCACGAAGCCGGTCTTCCCGAGCGCTTTGTCCTCGAAGACGACCACGTACCGCGCGACGTGGGCCTGGCCGCCGGCCTCCGACGCATCGAGCGCGACGAATGTCGGCGAGCCGAACAACCCGGCGTCGGCGTATCGCACCAGCGGGAGGTCCCGCTGGCGCGCCGCCACGCGATTCATCTCGGCTTCCATCTGCGCCGGCGGACGGCCCTGCTGGATCGCCTGCTTGACCCACGACTCCAGTTCCGCCTGCAGGCGCTCGGCGCCGCTCGGATCCCGCGAGGATCCGCCGAAGTACAGCCGCGAGAACTCCGGGCCGTCCACGGCAGGCCGGCGGCCCAGGGCCGCGTAGAACGCCGCCACCTTCTGCGGCGGTTCCGCGGTCGCGAACGCGGCGCGTCCCTGCGCCACGTCGCTGGCGAAGTGAAGGAACGTGGCGCCGGGGAACAGGGCCGTGCCGAGCGACGCCTGGTCGGGCGCGGGGTCGGGCGCGAGGGTCTCGCGCCGGGCACCGCTGCCAGGACGCCCCTCGTCGCGCGCCTGGCTCGCGCGCTGCAACAGCGCTTCGATGCCGGGCTCCCGACGGAGCGGCCGCAGGGCGCGCGCCGCCTTCTCGCGCACGGCGGGCACGGCGTCGTTCAGCGCGGCCACGAGGGCCGCGCTCTCGGCCGGCGTGGCGCCGATCATCCCGATCGCATCCGCCGCCGCTGACCGCAGTTGCGCGTGCGGGCTGCGCAGGACCTTGGCCAGCGTCGGCAGGTGGCGGCGGTCGGCGGTGCCGCCGAGCTCGAGCAGGTCCTGGACGAGCACCGGGATGGCCGCGTCCTGGGCGGCGCGTTCGCCCGGGGAGCGCACGAAGGCCTCCACGGCTTGATCCCTCGCGCTCTCGCCGACGGCTTTCGCCGCCACGGGCACACTCCGCCTGCCCGTGCCTCCGCCCGGCGTCGTCCACGGGATGCCCAGCCGTTGATGTGCGAGCCAGATGTAACTGCCGAACACGGCGGCGAGCGCCAGGAAGAGAAGCGCCAACAGCACGCCGGCGAAGCGCAGCATCGTGCCCCGAGGCATGCTGGCGCTGAGCGCGGTAGACGCATCGAGGGCCGCCTGGAGGTCCACGCGCGCCCGGTCGATCGCGGAGACGGCGTCGAGCTGGGCGGCGACCTCCGGGTTCGGCGCCCGGCGGTCGTACAAGGCTCCCCCGAGCGCCGCGAAACGATCGAGCTGTTCCTTCGAGACGCCGGCCCGTTCCCGGCTCGTGCCGCTCGCGTCCTGCTGCAGGCGCTTCAGCTGGTCGTCGAGGGGGTTCAGCGCCGCCTTGCGCTCGGCGTCGATGCGGCTCACCTCGGCGGCGCAACGCTGGCTGTCGTCGGTCAGGCGGGCCACGTCACCCGTGCGTGCGGCCAGGCCGGCGCGCAGGGCGGAGAGCTGTTCGGGCGAGACGGCGGGAGCGGATGGCTGCGCCGTGGTGCCCGCCGCCGACCCCTTTCCCACGGCCTGCGGCGCCTCGGCCGCCCGCAGCGCTTTCTCCTGTTCGGCGAGCGCCGCGCGCGCAGCCGTCAGTGCGGCGTCGGCCGCCGACCGGCGCTCGGCGGCGGGGCGCATCAGCGCTTCGAACCGCGCCACCTCGGCCTGTCGCCGCGACCGGACGTCCGCCTGCTCCTTCTCCAGCCGTTCCGACGTGGCCGTCAACTCGCCGGCCCTCGCCTCGAGCCGGGCGAGCGGGTCCCGCCACTCCTCGTAGCCGGCCAGGTCCACTCGCGCCTGCCAGGCGGCGCGTCCGACGGCGGCCAGCGCGCCCTGGCGATCGCGACCGCGGGCCTTCAACTGGCGGCGGAGGCGGAACCGGGCCACCCGTCTGCCCAACTCGCGGACGCCTTCGGGAACGAATCCAAGCATCGCCGGGCTCCTCGGGAAGCTGAACGAGTCCGCGCATCATACGTGCATGGGGCCGCAGCCGCAACGCTGCCATCACGGACCGGTCCCGCCCGGTCGCAGGGCGGCGTCCCAACAGCGGAGACGTCGGCCGAACGCGAGCCGTCGGTTACGGTCGCCTCTCGAGCGTCTGCACCAGGAGTCCGTACAACCGCTCGCGCCGGCGCCCGCCAGGAACGACGAACCGAATGTTGGGGCCGCACGCCGCCGCGTCGACGAAGCCCGGGACGCGGGCCGCGCCCTCGTCGGTCGCCTCGCTGCCGCGCCGCAGCCGCAGCGCCTCCGTCGGGCACGCCGCGACGCAGGCGGGCGCATCGCCGGCGTCGATCCTGTGGTGGCACAGGTGGCATTTGGTCATGATGCCGGCCGCGGCATCGAAGCGGGGCGCGCCGAACGGGCAGGCCATCTCGCAGTAGCGGCATCCCACGCACCGCTGCGCATGATGCACCACGACGCCATCCGGCCGTTTCTCGTAGGCCCGTGACGGACACGCGGCCACGCACGCCGGGTGCTCGCAGTGATGGCACGCGACCGACAGGAAATAGGTGGGGCCGGCCGGCAGCCGCGCGAGATTCAGCGGGATGACCCGCCGCCAGGGGTTCCCAGACTCCCAGCCGTTCTCCAGCCTGCACGCGAGCACGCACGCGCCGCAGCCCACGCATCGGCCGAGGTCGAGGAGGAAGCCGCGGCCTGGCCCGGCCGACGGCTGGCGACATGCCGCCTGCGGCCCACTGCCGGCCCGCGACCTGCGGCTTGCGGCCGTCTCGGGCGGGCTTGCCGCCGTCGACGGGCGGTCGGCACCCGTCGCCAGCGGCACCCCGCCGCGAGTCGCGCGCCGCAAGGCGCCTGCCGGACCGACTTCGACGAGGCACTCGTAGAACGTCGCCCCGTGGTTGATGTCGGTGACGCCGGCGTCGGTCAACTGGTTGATATCCGGATCGTCCTCGTGGCAACGGCCTTCGAGCACGTGCACCACGCCCGGCCGCAGTCCCGCGTCGATCCGGACGGTCAGCCCGAGGCTTCCCCGGTCGTTCCAGATCCTCGCCGCGTCCCCCTCGCGCAGCCCGCGCGCAGCCGCGTCGTCCGGGTGCATGTCGAGCCGATGGGGCCGTTCGACGTCGCGCACCCAGTCGAGGTTGCCGAACTGCGAGTGGATCCGGTCGCGCGTCTTGCACGACAGCAGCTGGAGCGGGTAGCGCGACGCCTGCGTCGACTCGTGACCCTCGTCGAGTGGGACGTAGCCGGGCACCGGGTCCAGGCCCCACGCGCGCGCGGCCTCGTCCGAGGCGAACTCGATCCTTCCCGATGGCGTCGGGAACGCGAAATCGGCGAAGGCGATCTCCCCCGAGCCGGTCGGGTCGACCGGACGGACGGCGAGCGCATCGAGGAGGCGCTGTCCGCGCAGGGCGGGGCTCATGCCTCGCGCCGACGCGTCGTTCGTCGATGGAGCGGCGTCTGCCGGAGCCGGTGCAGCCGGCAGCATCTCGACCAACAGCCGACGCACCTCCTCGTCGTCGGCAGGGAAGTAGCTGGTATCGAAGCCGAACCGCTCGCACAACTGCCGCCAGATCTCCGTCTCCGTCCTGGCCTCGCCAGGGGCGTCCCACAGCTTCGCCCGGCGCTGCAGGTAGGGATGCCAGTACGCCGTCACCAGGTCCTCTTCCTCGAACATCGTCTTGGCCGGCAGGACGATGTGGGCGAGGCGCGCGGTGTCGGTCAGGAACTGATCGACCACGACGACGAGCTCGAGGCGCGCGAGGGCGTCGCGCACGAGGTCCGACCGCGGGTTCTGGCTGGCCGGATTCCCTTTCTCGATCCACGCGGCGGCGACCGGCGGGCGGTCGAGTTCCCCGAGCGCGGGGCCAAGGCGCGCCACCGGAATCGCGCGGCGCACACCCGGCGGCTCGGGCGGCAGCGGCGGGTCCCGCAGGCAGTGGCTGTTCAGGTTCGCGTACTGCCAGCCGCCGCCGGGGACGCCGATGTTGCCCGTCAGTGCCGGCAGCAGCGACACGGCGCGCATCGTCTGGCCCGCGTGATGGTGTCGCTGGAGGCCGAACCCGGCGATGAGCAGTGCGGGCGCGCGGCGCGCGTAGTCGAGTGCCAGTTGCTGGATCGCCGCACCGGGAATGCCGGTGATCGCCGACACGCGACCGAGCGGGTACTCGCGGAGTCGCTCGCAGTAGCGGTCGAAGCCCGACGCGTGCTGCGACAGGAATGCCTCGTCGTGCAGGCCGGCCTCGACCATCACGCGCGCCATGCCGAGGGCCAGTGCCGCGTCGGTGCCGGGGCGGGGCTGCAGGTGGAGGTCGGCCGCGTCGGTGGTGTCGGTGCTGCGCGGATCGACCACCGCGACGATCGCGCCGCCTCGCTGCGCGTCCTGGATCCACCGCATCTGGTGGATGTTGGTCTCGGCCGGGTTGTGGCCCCAGAGGAGGACGAACCGGCTCGAGGCCGTGTGGCGCGGATGATTGTGGAGGTTCGCGCCGTAGGTGAGGCGGGTGGCTTCGAGGCCCGCCGGCCAGCAGAGGTCGCCGCAGGTCAGCGTGCAGCCGCCGAACTGGCGCCAGAAGGCCATCGCCAGGCGGCCGAGCGCACCGTGGCTTCCCGATCCCTCGTAGTAGAGGACGGACTGCGGGCCGAGCCGTTGCCGGATGCCTTCGAGGGACGCGGCGATGGTGCCGAGCGCTTCGTCCCACGTCACGCGCGCCAGCGTGCCGTCCGGCCGGCGCCTGAGCGGGTGCAGCAGCCGCCCGGCGGTGCTGACGCGCCGCGCGTAGCTGATGCCCTTGAGGCAGACGCGCCCCCGCGTGGCCGGGTTCTCGGGGTCGCCCTCGACCCGCGTGATTCGCCCGGCTTCGAACGTCACCACCATGCCGCACGTGCAGTAGCAGTTGCGCGGACAGACCGTCCGCACCGTCACCGGACCTGGCCCGGACACACCGCTGGCTGGCTGAGGACCGCGTGGCACGGCGGAAAGTGTATCACCCGTCGCGGCAGTCCGCGGGCGGGCGCCGCGCCACATCGCCGCGTCCGCGGGTTGAACCACGGAGAACACCGAGATCACGGAGCCGGACACCGGTGGGAAGCGGGGAGTGGCTTCGACGACGCCGGCCAACAGCCGGCCCGCGGGGAGCGATGCCACGGAGGCGAACCCGGCCGACGTCCATCGGGCTCGTCCCCGTGGCAGTCGCTCCCCGTCGCACCGCCGCGCTCCGCGGCGGCGTCGAAGCCACAGTGTCAGGCCCTCGTGTTCCTCTGTGCGCTCGGTGGTTGACAGTTGAGGGTAGGATTACCGGTATGAGAAACGCCGACGAGACGCACGACCACCGCCAGCTGCTCGACGAGATCGCCAGGCAGGCGATGACCGACTACGGCCTGCTGGCCGAGTTCTCGCGGGCCGCCGTGGCGCAGGCGGACGCTGCGAAGCCGGAGACGGTGAAGGCCGTCGGCCCCGGCGCCGACCGCTCGCAGGTTCGGGACCTGCGCAGCCTCCTCTGGTGCTCCATCGACAACGACGACAGCCGCGACCTCGACCAGTTGTCGGTCTCCGAAGCGAGGCCCGACGGTGCCACGCGGATCCTCGTGGCGATCGCGGACGTCGACGCGCTCGTCGCGCCGGGCAGCCCCATCGACGACCACGCTCGCCAGAACACGACCTCGGTGTACACGCCGGCCCGGATCTTCCCGATGCTGCCCGAGCGGCTGTCGACGGACCTGACGTCGCTCGGGTTCGGCGAGGAGCGCCACGCGATCGTGGCCGATCTCGTCATCGACGCCGGCGGCTCGACGGCCGAGGCCCAGGTCTACCCGGCTCTCGTGGTGAATCGCGCGAAGCTCGCGTACCGCAGCGTGGCCGCCTGGCTCGACGGCGAGGGCGCCATGCCCGACGCGCTGGCGGCGGTGCCCGGAATGGACGGGCAGCTTCGCGCCCAGGACGCGGTGGCGCGGCGCCTCCGCCAGGCGCGTCTCGAGCGCGGCGCGCTCGACTTCCAGACGATCGAGGTCCGGCCGGTGTTCGACGGGAACTCGGTGCGCGACCTCGCGGAAGATCGCGACAACCGCGCGCGCGACCTGATCGAAGACTTCATGATCGCCGCGAACAGCGCGACCGCCCAGTTCCTGGACGCGAAAGGTTTCCCGTCCATCCGCCGCGTCGTCCGGTCACCCGAGCGGTGGGATCGCCTCGAGACGCTGGCGGCGCAGTACCGGCGTCCACCTGCCGTCCGACCCCGATTCGCGCGCGCTCGCCGACTTCCTGGCCGCCCGCCGCGCCGCCGACCCGGTGCGCTTTCCGGATTTGTCGCTGGCCGTCATCAAGCTCCTCGGCGCCGGCGAGTACGTCGTGGACCGGCCGCACCAAGAGGGCGAAGGCCACTTCGGCCTGGCGGTGAAGGACTACACCCACTCCACGGCGCCGAACCGCCGCTTCCCGGATCTCGTCACGCAGCGGCTGATCAAGGCGGCAGCCGCGGGCGCGCCCGTCCCGTATTCGCTCGAGGAACTCGACCGGATCGCGGCGCACTGCACCGACATGGAAGACGAGGCGCACAAGGTCGAACGGCTGGTGAGGAAGGCCGCCGCAGCGCTCCTGCTCGAGTCGCGGATCGGCGAAGTCTTCGACGGCATCGTCACCGGCGCGTCCAACAAGGGCACGTGGGTGCGGGTCTTCAAGCCGCCCGTCGAAGGCCGGCTCGAGCGCGGTTTCGAAGGGCTGGACGTGGGCGACCGCGTGCGCGTGCGCCTGATCCACACCGACGCGCGGCGCGGCTTCATCGACTTCGCCAGGGCATGACGGTCGTGGGGGGCGCCGGCCGCATGTCACCAGCCGCACGCCGGCCGCGACGCGATTGACCATGGAACTCGACATCACCGGCGTCACCCTGGACGGCGACGGACTGGCCAAGGCGGATGGCCGGACGGTCGCGGTGCCGTTCGCCATTCCCGGCGAGCGCGTGGATGCCCGACTGGCGCGCGGCCGCGACGGCTCGGTTGCCGCCGAAGTCGTTCGAGTGCTCGTCGCCTCGCCGCACCGCGTCAGGCCGAAGTGCCGCCATTTCGGGCCGTGCGGGGGCTGCTCGTGGCAGCACATCGCGTACGGCGAGCAGCTTCGGTTGAAGCAGCGGCTGCTGCAGGGGCTGCTGCCGGGCCTGGACGTGCGGCTGACACTGCCGACGCCGGGTGATCCGACGCCGGTAGGATCGAGAGCCTGCGGCGATGACACTGCCTCGAGCCCCTCGGCGCCGTGGGGCTATCGCGACAAGGTCAGCTTCGTGTTCGGTCCGGGAGGCCGCGGGCACGGGCTGGTCATGGGACACTTTCGACGGGCGACGCGATCGGTCGTCGCCGTGCAGGAGTGCCCCGTCCACGCGGAGGCAGGCAACCGGTTCGCGTTCGCGCTGCGCGAGGTGCTGGAACGGGCGCGCATCCCCGGCGCGACCCCCGACGGCGAGGATGGGATCGCGCGCCACGTGGTCGCCCGCGTCGCCGAGGGCTCCGGCGAACTGCTCGGGACGCTCGTCGTGACCGAGAACGTGGCGCCGCTTCGCCGCGTGACGTCGGAGATTCGGAAGGTGATGGCGTCTGGCGAGCGGCCCGCCGCGCGCCCGCGCGTCGGCTTCCACCTGAACGTGCACGATCGACCCGGCTCGATGCTCTTCGGCCGCGAGACCCGGCGCCTGTTCGGCCTCGGCGAACTGCGCGAACAGGTCGGCGGCGTTTCGTACCTCGTGGCGCCGACGGCGTTCTTCCAGACCAACGTCCGGGCGGCCGAGGTGCTGGTGCACGAGGTGCTCGACCCGCTGTCGGGCGCGCGGTTCGGGCGCGTGCTCGATCTCTACGCGGGCGTCGGGTTGTTCGCCCTTCCCCTCGCGAAGGTGGGACGGACCGTGACCGCGGTCGAAGAGAACAGGCACGCGCTGGCCGGCGCGCAATCGGCGATGCGCCTGAACAAGATCCCCGAGCAGGCGTGCCGCCTGATCGCGTCGCGCGTCGAGGACGCGACCGGCCGACTCGCCGGACCCTGGGATGCCGTGGTGCTCGATCCGCCCCGCCAGGGGTGTCCGCCGGCGGTCCTCGACTGGCTCCTCAGCATCCTCCGCCCCCCGCGCATCGTCTACGTGTCGTGCAATCCCGAGGCGCTCGCGCGCGACGTCACCCGCGTTCCCGCCACCTATCGGTTCGAACGCATCCAGCCGGTGGACATGTTCCCCCACACCGCGCACGTCGAGACGGTGGTGGTGCTGGACAGGAATGAGGCAGGCGGACAGTAGGCGGTAGGCAGTAGGCAGTAGGCAGTTTGAACCCCTGCCAGCCGAGTTTCGTCATATGCTGTTGACCCGTCGGGTCGGCACGATCTTCGTCTGTCTGCCCGGTCTTTCTCGAGAAACGAGGCTCCATGAAGTCCAGGTTACTGTTCCGGCTCCTGATGGCCGCGCTCGCGGCGGGAGTCTTCACCGCCGGGGCGGCCACGCAGGCGCAGAAGCCTGCCGCGCCCGCGTCAGCGAAGAACACGTCGGCGGGGGCTTTGGCGTTCGACCGCTATCACTCGCCGCAGGAGGTCAACACGGCTCTTGCGGCGTTCAACAAGGCGAACCCGGCGCGGACCGCGCTGCACAAGATCGCCGCCAGCCGAGGCGGCGTCGACCTGACGGTCCTGGAGATCGGGCCCGACGTGGGCAAGAAGCCCCGCCAGGTCCCGGCGGTTCTCGTCGTGGCCAACATGGAGGGCGTGCTGCCGCTCGCCACCGAGGCGGCGCTCGCGCTCGCCGAACGCGTCCTGGCCGACGCCAACGCCGCCAAGTCGCTGACCTGGTTCATCCTGCCCAACGGCAACCCCGACGCGGCCGCGCGCTACTTCCGCAAGCCGCTCGTCGCCGACGAACGCAACGCGGGCCCCTGGAACGACGACCTGGACGACCAGGTGGACGAGGACGGTCCAGACGACCTCGACGGCAACGGCCTCATCACGGACATGCGCGTGAAGGACCCGGCCGGCGAGTGGATTCCGGTCGAAGGAGAGCCCCGCCTCATGCGCAAGGCCGACACGTCGAAGGGAGAGAAGGGCATCTACAAGATCTACACCGAGGGCATCGACAACGACGGCGACGGCGAGTACAACGAGGACCCGCCGGGCGGGACGAACATCGCCATCACCTTTCCCCACTTGTTCCACCCGTGGACGCCCACCGGCGGACGCTGGCCGGGCAGCGAACCCGAGACCTTCGGCGTCATGAAGTTCGCGATCGACCATCCGGAGATCGCGATGACGTTCGCCTTCGGCGCCAGCAACCTGTGCCTGCAGCCGCCGGCCGGCGGGCGGCAGGGCAGCTTCGACGCCTCCGCGATCAAGATTCCCGAGAAGATCGCGGCGCAGTTCGGCGCCGACCCCGGCCGCACCTACTCGATGAGCGAGATCATCGAGATGGTTCGGCCGCTCGCGCCTCCGGGATACGAGATCACCGAGGGGATGATCGGATCGTTCCTCGGCCTCGGCGCCATCGTGAACCCGCTCGAAGACGACCTGAAGTTCTACAAGGAGCTGTCGGCGAACTACACGGAGTTCCTGAAGGCCAACAAGCTGGACGCCAAGCGGCTCGATCCGCCGCAGCCGAAGGACGGGTCGTTCGAACTCTGGTCGTACTACCACCTCGGCGTGCCGGTCTTCACGATGGATCTCTGGACGCTGCCCGACGTGAAGGCCGCGGAGAAGGAGAAGTCGGGGATCACCGCCGAATCGCTGGAGGCCATGACGCCAGACGCCTTCGTCGCGCTCGGCGAGGCGAAGATCGCGGCGTTCCTCCAGGAAGTCGGCGCGCCCGACAACATCAAGCCGCCGATGCTGCTCGAGGGCGTCAAGTCGGGAAAGATGACGCCCAGGCAGATGGCGGGGATGCTGAAGCAGATGCCCAAGCCGAAGGACTCCGCAGGAGCAGACCCGAAGCAGAAGGCGCAGCTCGCGTTCAGCGACAAGGAATTGCAGGGCAAGGGCTTCGTCGCGTGGGCGGCGTACAAGCACCCGACGCTCGGCGACGTCGAGATCGGCGGCCTGGTCCCGTTCGGTGACACGACGCCGCCGGCCGCGATGGTGAAGACGCTCCTCGACGGCCAGGTGCCGTGGGTGTTGAAGCTCGCCGAGAAGCTGCCCCGGCTGAAGATTCTCGAGACCGAAGCCAGGCCGCGCGGCGCCGGCGTCTACGCGGTGACCGTGTGGGTCGAGAACACGGGCTACCTGCCGTTCCCGACCGCGATGGGCCGCAAGAACCAGCACGTCGGTCCCGCGGTCGTGCTGCTCGGAGGCCGGGAGGGCGCAAAGGCCCTCACCTTCGTGTCGGGCCGCGCGCGGACGCCCATCAACGAGGTCGACGGCGGCCGCAGCGTCAAGCTCGAGTGGATCGTGCAAGTGCCGCCCGCCATGGCCGGCCTCGACGTCGTCCTCGAGTCGGCGAACGCGTGGAGCGACACCGGGCGCGTCGCGTTCGGCCCGGCGCAGGGAGGTGTGAAATGAGTTCGCGGCACGCGACGGCAATGCTCACGCTGGCGGCGCTCGCCGCCTTCGCTTCGGCGCCAGGCGCGGGGCTTCTCCCCGCGTCGTGGGCGCGACGCTTCGTCCTCGTGCAGGCGCTGTCGGCCCAGGGACAGCCGGCCAAGGGATCCGCGCCGGCGAAGCCGGTCGTCCTGCCGCTCGGCACGAGCAGCGACGCGGCCGTGGTGCCGCTCCGCTTCGATCGCTACTACACCTACGAGCAGCTCGGCGAAGCGCTGCGCGTGCTGCACGCCGCCTATCCCGGCCTGACGACGATTGACGTCGTGGGCAAGAGCGAGGAGGGGCGCGACATCTGGGCCATGACCGTCAACAACCCGAAGACGGGCGCCGCGGCCGACAAGCCCGGGGTCTACGTGGACGGCAACATCCACGGGAACGAGATCCAGGCGGGCGAGGTGTGCCTGGGCGTGCTCAATCGCCTCTTGACCGGCTATGGGACGAACGATCAAATCACCAAGCTGGTGGACCGCAACGTCTTCTACGTCATCCCGTCGGTGAACGTGGACGGCCGCTTCCACTTCTTCAACGACCCGAACAACCCCAGCTCGAACCGCAGCATCCGCATCCCGAAGGACGATGACCACGACGGCCTGGTGGACGAGGACGGTCCGGACGACCTGGACGGCGACGGGAACATCTGCATGATGCGGCGCAAGGACCCGTTCGGCCAGTACAAGACCGACCCCGAAGACCCGCGGCTGATGGTGCGGGTCAAGCCCGGCGAGAAGGGCGAGTGGACGCTGCTCGGCGAGGAGGGGATCGACAACGACAACGACGGCAAGCTCAACGAGGACGGCGAGGGTTACGTGGACGGCAACCGCAACTGGGGCATCAACTGGGCGCCACCCTACGTGCAGTCGGGATCCGGCGACTACCCGTTCGAAGCGTCGGGCATGCGCGCGATCGCCAGGTTCCTCACCGACCGCCCGAACATCATCGTCGTCTTCGCGTTTCACAACAACGGCGGCATGTACCTGAGGGGGCCGAGCACGAAGGCCGAAGAGCCGATGAACGCGTCGGACGTGGGCGTCTACGACGTCCTGGGGAAGAACATCGAGAAGATCGTCCCGGGCTACCGCTACCTGGTGTCGTGGAAGGACCTTTACGCGACGTACGGCGACTTCACCGACTTCACCGACAACGTGATTGGGGCATACAGCTTCGTCGGCGAGCTGTTCGTCACCGAGTCCGAGACGTTCCGGCCGCCGCCCAAGCCGGGCGCCGCGGCGCCGCAGGCCAGCGAGATCACGGACTTGATGGGCGGCAACACGGACCAGGAGCGCGAACGCCTCAAGTTCAGCGACTACGTGACGCAGGGCGATCTCTACCGGCCGTGGAAGCCCTTCAAGCACCCGCAGTTCGGCGACATCGAGATCGGCGGCTGGGTGAAGATGAGTTCGCGGCTGCCGCACCCGTTCATGCTGAACGACCTGGTGCACCGCAACGCCTCGGCGGTGCTCTTCGCCGCGTCGCAGACGCCCGCAATCTCCCTCGACGTCCTGCCGCCCGAGAAGGCCGGCGCGGACCTCTACAAGGTGCGCGTCCGCCTCGTCAACAGCGGCTCGATTCCCTCGCTCACCTACACCGCGATCCAGCGGAAGATTCACCCGCAGGACCAGTTGACGGTCTCGGGCGCGGGCGCGAAAGTGGTGGCCGGCGGCCAGGTCAGCGGGGTGCCGATCGAGACGGTGGCGGACAAGGCGAACAAGCCGGAACTGCAGTTCGTGCAGGTGCCCGGTGACGGCAAGGTGGAGTACGAGTTCCTCGTGTCGGGCAAGGGGGATGTCACGGTGTCGTACCGGTCGCTGAAGGCGGGGAAGGTGACGAAGACGGTAACCTTGCAGTAGCGAACCGTCAGGATTCGGGCGTCGGGATTCGGGATTCGGTTGTGGCACACTGAATCCCGGCTCCTGAATCCTGAGGGCGAAGCATGTCGAACCAAGCAGTGACCGGCAAGTCGGGACTGACGCGGCAGGCGGCGGCATACGGCCTCGGGCTGATGACGCTGCTCAACTTCGTCAACTACATCGACCGCTACGTCCTGCCGGCCGTCGCGCCGCGGGTGAAGGAGGCGCTCGGGCTCACCGACACCGAGTTGGGCATCCTCGGCAGCGCGTTCCTCTTCTCCTACTTCATCGCGTCGCCCCTGTTCGGATGGCTGGGCGACCGGCTGTCGCGCACGCGGCTGATGGCCATCGGCGTCGGCATCTGGAGCCTCGCCACGGCTGGCGCCGGCCTGGCCGGCAACCTCTGGCAGATGCTGCTCGCCCGCGGCTCGGTCGGGGTGGGCGAAGCGTCGTACGCGGCGATCTCGCCCGCTCTGATCTCGGACTACTATCCACCGGAGCGGCGCGGCCGGGTGTTTGCGATCTTCTATCTCGCGATTCCGGTCGGCAGCGCGGTCGGTTACCTGCTCGGCGGCGCCATCGAATCGCACTTCGGGTGGCGTGCCGCCTTCTACGCCGTGGGCCTGCCCGGCCTGGCGCTCGCGCTGCTCACACTGACCGCTCCCGACCCACCTCGTGGCATCAACGACCCGCCGGCCGCGTCAATCGAGAAGCCGCGAAGCTACCTTCACACGCTGGCGACGCTCGCGCGAAACCGCGACTACGTGATGGCGGTGACCGGCTATGCCGCGTACACGTTCGCCGTCGGCGGCATGTCGTTCTGGGTGCCCGTCTACCTGAACCGCGAGCGCGCGATGGCGCTGGACGAGGCGAACTACGTCGTCGGGGCGATCACAGTCATCGCCGGGATCGGCGGCACGTTCCTCGGCGGGTACCTGGCCGACATCCTGGCCCCGCGCATCCGCCAGGCGCACCTGTACGTCTCGGGCGTGTCGATGGTGCTGGCGATCCCGTTCGCCTGGATTGCCTTCTCGGGGCACGACCGGAACACCTTCATGGCGTCGCTGCTCGCCGCCGAGTTCCTCGTGTTCCTCAGCACGGGGCCGATCAACGTGGTGCTCGTGTCGGTCGTGCCCGTCGCCATTCGCGCCACCGCGATGGCGGTCAGCATCTTCTTCATCCATCTCTGCGGCGACGCCGCCGCGCCCATTGTCATCGGAGCCGTGTCCGACCGCTTCGGCCTCTCGAAGGCCGTGCTGATCATGCCCGTGATCGTCGCGGTCTCCGGCGTCATCTGGCTCGTCGCGGCAGCCCGGCCGGCGCACCGGTAGTCAAAAGTCGAGAGTCGAGAGTCGAGAGTCCGCAGTCAACAGACAACAGACGACAGTCTAAGGCCGAGAGTCTCCAGTCGAAAGACCGTCGAGTGAGGACTCTCGAGTGAGGACTCTCGACTGAGGACTCTCGACCGAGGACTTTCGACTGAGGACTCTCGACTGTTGACTTCTCGACTCTTGACTATCATTACACCGATGTAATCCTCTGGAAACAGCCCTGTAATCCTCGTCAGCGTCTTATCTAACAGAGACGAAACCCCGGACGGGACGAACGTGCCCGGCCGCGAACCTCGAGGATGAGACATGGACAGAGATCGACTTCGACTGTTGTTCCCCGTCGGCACCCGGCTGGCCACGCTGGCGGCCGTGGTCCTGCTTGCGGGCGTGCTGATCGGCTGGAGCGTTGCGGGTTCCACCGTGAGCGCCGCCCCCGGGACCGCTACACCCGCCGCGGTCAACCCCGCACCGACGTCTGCGCAGGCCCGCCCGGGCCTGCCCGCGCCCGGCTCCTATGCCGACATCGTGGCACAGGTGGCGCCGGCCGTGGTGACGATCCGTTCCGAACACCTCGTGAAACAGGCGTCGAGCCCGATTCCCGATGACTTCTTCCAGCAGTTCTTCGGCATGCAGGGTCGGCGCGTCCCGTCCCAGCCGCGCGAGGAAGGCGCGCTTGGTTCGGGCGTCATCGTGAGTCCCGACGGCTACATCCTGACGAACCAGCACGTCGTGGACCAGGCGACGCAGATCCGCGTCGAGCTGACCGACCGCCGCTCGTTCGCGGCCAAGGTCGTCGGCACGGACAAGCCGTCCGACCTGGCCGTCCTGAAGATCGAAGCGACCGGCCTCCACAGCCTGCCGCTCGGCGATGCCAGCAAGGTCCGCGTGGGCGACGTCGTCCTGGCCATCGGCAACCCGCTCGGGGTCGGCCAGACGGTGACGATGGGCATCATCAGTGCGAAGGGGCGGGCGACCGGCCTCTCGGACGGCAGCTTCGAGGACTTCCTCCAGACCGACGCGCCCATCAACCAGGGCAACTCGGGCGGAGCGCTGGTGAACACGCGCGGCGAACTGGTCGGGATCAACTCGCAGATCCTGTCGCCGTCGGGCGGCAGCATCGGCATCGGCTTCGCGATCCCGTCCGACATGGCGCAGAACGTGATGCAGCAGCTGATCAAGACCGGCACGGTGCGGCGCGCGAAGATGGGCGTCACGGTGCAGGGCGTGACGTCCGACCTGGCGGAGAGCCTCGGCTTGCACGAGGTGCAGGGCGCGCTGGTGAGCAACGTCGAGAGCGGCAGCCCGGCGGCGAAGGCGGGCATCGAGCGCGGCGACGTCATCGTCACGTTCAACGGCATACCGGTGTCCGACAGCAACTCGCTGCGCAACCACGTGGCGAGCAGCCTGCCTGGCAGCACGGCCAACGTGACCATCCTCCGCAACGGCCGCGAGGAGTCGAAGCAGGTGGTGCTCGGCGAGCTGTCCGAAGCGCGGCGCGCGTCGAACGACCGCGAGAGCGGCGGGAACGGCGGACGCTACGGCATGACGGTGGCGCCACTGACCCCGGACACGGCGCGCGAACTCGGCGTGCGGGCGAAGAGCGGCCTGGTGGTCGAAGACGTGACGCCGGCCAGCGCCGCGTCCGAGGCCGGCATCCAGTCGGGCGACGTGATCGTGGAGGTGAACCACAAGCCGGTGAACGACCTGTCCCAGTTCCAGGAGGCGGTGAAAGCCAGCGCGAACAAGCCGGCGCTGCTGCTGGTCAACCGACAGGGCAACGACCTGTTCCTCGCGCTGCCGGCGCGGGCGAACTCGTGACCGACTCGTGACAGTCGAGAGTCGAGGGTCAGAGTCGAAAGCCAGACTCTCGACTCTCGACTTTCGACTTCTGACTTTCGACTCTTGACTCTTGACTGTCGAGAGTCACCCTCCGGGCAGCGTGACCGTGAACCGCGCACCCTGGCCGGGTGAGGATTCCACCTCCACCCGGCCTCTGTGCGCTTCCACGATCGCGCGAACCAGGCTGAGGCCGAGCCCGAGTCCGCGTTCGGAGCGGCTGCGATCGCCGCGGTAGAGCCGGTCCCAGATGCGCGGCAGATCCTCGGCGCCGATGCCCGGGCCGGTGTCCGCCACGTCGAGGATCACGCTCCCGGGCGACTGCCGGGCCGACAGCTTCACCCGGCCGCCGCGCGGCGTGTACTTGACGGCGTTGTCCACGAGGTTCGCCATCACCTGGCGCAGGCGATTCCGGTCGGCGAGCACGGCCAGCCCCCGGGGCGACTCGACCTCCACCGTCACGCCCTTGTCCTCTGCGACGTCCGCATACAGGTCGGCCGCGTCCGTCAGGATCTCCGCGGCGTCGAGGGGTTCCAGCGAGAGCCGCATCACGCCCGTTTCGGCCTCGGAGATGTCCATCAGCGTGTTCAGCATCTCGGACACGCGCTCGGCTTCCTCCAGGCAGTCGGCGAGCGCCTCCCGGTAGCGGGCCGGATCCCCGCTGTCGCTCTCGAGCGCACGCTCGGCGATTCCCCGCAGCCGCGTCATCGGCGTCCGCAGGTCGTGGGCCACGTTGTCCAGCGATCCGCGCATGCCGGCAATCAGCCCGACGATACGATCGAGCATGCCGTTGAAGAGCGCGCCGAGCTGGTCGAGCGGGTCGCGCGAGTCCCGCACGGGGACCCGGGCTTCGAACCGGCCCGTCTGGAGGATCGTCTGCACCACGCCGGCGAGCTGCCGCAGCGGCTGCATGGTGGAGCGGGTCAGCAGCGCGCCGCCCAGCGCGCCCACGAGCATGAAGACGGCGACCGCGATCGCGAGGACCGTCCGGAAGCGCCGGAGCAGCTCGTCGCGGGTTTCGGTGCTCTTGCCCACCTGCACCAGCGTGCCGTCGGGCAGGAACGTCGACTGCACCTCCAGCACGTCGGATGTGCCCCGGCGGGGGATCTGCGCCCACAGCTCGCCGCCCTCCTTGTGCGGGTGTTCGAGCTGCGAGAGGTCGTACTCCGCCCAGTCGCCGGGCAGGTTGTAGAAGATGATGTCCTCGCCGCCGGCCGCCACGCGCACGAACAGCCGCTCGGGCCGGCCCGCCGACTGGTCGTTGCGGATGGCGCGTTCGAGGCCCGGCAGCCCGCCCTGCTGGTACTGCCCGGCGTAGGCGACGAGCGTGGTGCGAATCAGGTCGCGATCGCGCTGAGCGAGCGACGTCGCGAGCAGCACGTAGGTCAAGACGACGATCGCGAGCGAACTGCCGGCGAAGAGGGCCGCATACCAGACCGCCAGCCTGGCGCCGAGCGTGTAGGCTGGGCTCTCACGCCACTTGGAGGACATAGCCGACGCCTCGCATTGTCTGGATCCGTTTGACCTCGAAGTCGCGGTCGATCTTCTCCCGGAGGCGGAACACGAGCACGTCCACGACGTTCGTGCGCGGGTCGAAGCTGTAGTCGAACACGTGCTCCATGATCATCGTCTTCGAGACGACGCGGCCGGCGTTCCGCAGCAGGTACTCGAGCAGCGCGAACTCGCGCGGCCGCAGTTCGATCGGCCGGCCGGCGCGCTCCACCTTGCGGGCAACCAGGTCCATCGTGATGTCGGCGGCCGTCAACCGCGTCGGCTCGGTCGCGCCCTGCGAGCGGCGGATCAGCGCCTGGATGCGGGCCAGCAGCTCGGAGAACGCGAAGGGCTTGGTGAGGTAGTCGTCGCCGCCCGCCTGGAGGCCCTTGACGCGGTCGTCCACCGAACGCTTCGCCGACAGGATGAGGACCGGCGTCGCGACCCGCCTCCGCCGCAACTCCTCGAGCAGCGAGAGGCCGTCCCGCCCCGGCAGCATCAGGTCGAGGACGGCGGCATCGTACGGCTCGGTGACGGCCAGCAGGAGGCCCCGGTTCCCGTCCTCGGCGGCATCCACGGCGAAGCCCGCTTCCTGCAGTCCCTTGACCAGGAACGAGGAGATCGTGGGGTCGTCTTCGACCACCAGGAGGCGCATGGAGAAATCTTACAGGGAGGAGGGGCCGAGGGCTAGGGACCGGGAAGAAGGGACGAGGGACGAGGGACGAGGGAAGAGACTGCGCAGCCAAGCGGTATCATTCCCGTCCAGATGTCCATCGAGCACGTCGCAGCGCTCGACGACCCGCGACTGGCCGATTACCGGCACCTGCCGGACCCCGAGCGGCTCCGTCGCGGCGAGGTCTTCATCGCCGAGGGGCGGCTCGTGGTCCGCACGCTGCTGACCCAGTCGCCGCTCGCGGCCCGTTCCGTGCTCCTCACCGAGAACGCGTGTCGGGCGCTCTCGGACGTGCTGGAACCGCGCCTTCCCGACCTGCCGGTGTTCGTCGTGTCCGGCGGCGCGATGGAGAGCCTGACCGGCTTCGACATCCACCGCGGTTGTCTGGCCGTCGGGGAGCGGCCGGCCCCCGTGTCGGTCTCGTCGCTGCTCGCGCGTCCGCCGGCCGTCCGCCGCCTGGTCGTGTTGGAGCAGATTGCGAACGCGGACAATCTCGGGGGCATCTTCCGCAACGCGGCCGCCTTCGGCGCCGACGCCGTCGTCCTGGGTCCCGGCTGCTGCGACCCGCTCTACCGCAAGACGATTCGCGTCTCGATGGGGGCGGCGCTGCGCGTGCCGTTCGCCGAGGCCGGCGAGTGGCCGACCGAGATCGAGACGCTCAGGTCGGCGGGGTTCACGGTGGCCGCCCTGACCCCGTCTCCGGCGGCGCTGGACATCGGGCGCTGGGCCCAGGCTCTGAGCGATGGCTCGCGGGTGGCGCTGCTCGCCGGCTCGGAGGGCACGGGGCTGAGCGAAGGCGCCCTGGCCGCGGCGGACGTCCGGCTTCGCATCCCCATGGCTCCCGGCATCGACTCGCTGAACGTGGCCACGGCCACCGGCATCGCCCTGCACCGGTGCTTTCCGCGCTGACCGCCGACAGGTGGACTGTCCGGCGGCCAGGTCTGCCAACCTACGAGTGGCGCTTCGTAGACCCGGCCCCGGGCGGTTCCGCCGCGCCGCGTCGGCGCGGGAAGTGGACCCGTGCTTGAGGTATGATGAGAAGACACTTCCACAGAACGCCTTTCAACGGAGAGCGCCATGCTGATCAGCCCCAAACTCAACGCCGCGTTCAACGACGAAATCGGGCTCGAGTTGTTCGCCTCGAACCAGTACCTCAACATGGCAGCCCACCTCGAAGGCCTGCCCCTCAAGAAGCTCGCGGCGCTGTTTGCCAAGCAGTCGGACGAGGAGCGCGGGCACGCGCTGAAGTTCGTGAAGTACGTGAACGACGTGGGCGGCACGGTGACGATTCCCTCCGTGGCGGCGCCGACGCCGACCTTCGCCTCGGTCGAAGAGCTGATCCAGACGTCGCTGAACTGGGAGATCGAGGTCACCAACCGCATCAACGCGCTGATGGCCATGGCGATCGAGCAGAAGGACTACGCGGCGCAGGACTTCCTGCGGTGGTTCGTGACCGAGCAGGTCGAGGAAGTGTCCACGATGGAGAACCTCCTCAAGATCGTCAAGGCCGCCGGCGAGCGCTCGCTGATCATGGTCGAGGCGTACCTGGTGCACCAGGGGTAGCGGGCCGGCGAGCGAGTTGGCCCGAATGAAGAATGTAGAATGACGAATGTCGAACGGAACCGGTGGTCCGTTTCTGCATTCGGCATTTTGCATTCTGCATTGACGGAATCGGCGGGCCGGAGTTCAGAAGCCTCGGAGAGGCTGTTGCCCTCCGGCCCGATGTCTTTCCTCAGAATCTCACCCACGGCCGCCCCTGCGGCATGAAGGGCCACGGCGTGGCCAGCAGGATGGCGAGCAGCGCCAATCCAAACCAGACAATCGCGCGCGGGCCGACGACGCTCGACTTCCCGCGGCGCGGCCGCCCGAGGTGCCCGAACACCACCGCCAGGATCATGACCGTCGGGTGTTCGACCACCCAGAACCTGGACGGTCCGTTCCTCATGGCGGCGCCCATGCTCTCCATCGCCACGGTCGTGATCGGGCTGAGCGCGACGTAGAGCACCAGCCCGAGCAGCATCTGGACGTCGAGGCCGACCGAGAACAGCAGGCCGGGGACGGGCGACGTGCGGCGTCCGGACGCCAGGCGCGACGGCAGGACGCTGACGATCGCCCACACGCCGAGCAGGATCACGATCCAGCGCAGATACGAGTGCAGGGTGAGCACTGTCGGGTACATGCAGAGCATTGTACCGCGTAGTGGCTGGTGGCGAGTGGTCGGTGGCTAGTGGATCACGCGTGAGGGACGGTCGCTCGTCTCACTGCTCGTGACTTGTCAGCAACGCTCTGGTCGCGGCATGTTTCGGCCGCTCGAGCACGTCCTCCGGGCCCCCGTCCTCCACGGTGCGCCCTTCGGCCAGCACGGCGATGCGGGTGGCGAACGCGCGGGCGAAGGGGACGTCGTGCGTGGCGACGAGCAGCGTGCGGCCGGCGGACGCCAGAGCGACCAGGGTGGCGGCGAGCTCGCCGCGCCGGGCGGGGTCGAGCGACGCCGTCGGCTCGTCCATCTGCAGCAGGGGAGGGTCGAGGGCGAGCGCCCGGGCGATCGCGACGCGCTGCGCCTCGCCGCCCGACAGCTCCGACGGCATGGCGTCGGCTCGCCCGCCGACGCCCAGCGAGTCGAGGCGCGTCCGCGCGCGAGCCAGGGCTTCGTCACGCGGCACGCCCAGCACGTGGACGAGCGCCAGCGCCACGTTCTCGACGGCTGACAGGTGCGCAAAGAGGTGGTGGAACTGGAAGACCATGCCGACGAGGCGGCGAAGCGGGCGGAGCTGCGTTTCCCGCGGCACGGGCCCGGGCGCCAGCTCGAAGCCACCCACGTGAATCCTACCGGACTGGAACGGATCCAACGCGCAGACCGCGCGGAGCACCGTCGTCTTGCCGCCACCCGACAGTCCCATCAGCGCCACGCGCTCGCCCGCGCGAATCTCCAGGTCCAGGCCTCGGAGCACCGGCGTGGCCTCGCGCTGCAGCGACAGCCCCTGGATCGACAGCATCGACCCGTCTACGACTGCGGCAGCTTCCACGTCTTCTCCAGCCGGCGCGCGAGCCGCGAGAGCGGCAGCGACATCGCCAGGTAGACGGCCGCGCACAGGGCGCCGGGCATCACCCAGCTGCCGATGTTGGCGGCGAAGATCTGCGTCTGTTTCGTCAGCTCGATCACCGTGATGACCGACACGAGCGACGAGTCCTTGAGCAGCGCCACGAAATCGTTGGTCATCGGCGCGAGCGCCAGGCGGAACGCCTGCGGCCCGCGGACCAGGCGGAGCACCTGCCCCTCGGTGAGCCCGAGCGTGCGTGCGGCCTCCAGCTGACCGACGGGGACCGCGATCAGGGCGCCGCGATAGATCTCGCTCTCGTAGGCGGCGTAGTTCAGCCCTAGGCCGATCCAAGCCGCCACGAACGCGGGCAGCCGGATGGCCGACGACAGGCCGTAGTAGATGACGAACAGCTGCAGCAGGACAGGGGTGCCGCGCGTCACCTCGACGTAGACGGTCAGCGCGAGGCGCAATGCGCGGCTTCCGTACAGCCGCCCGCTGGCGACCGCCACGCCGGCGACGACGGCCAGCGCCATCGACAGGCACGACAGCACGAGGGTGACGAGGGCCGCACGGAGCACCGCCGGCAGGTAGCGAACGGTGGCGGCGAGCGGGCTCGAGGTCTCCCGGCGAGCGGGCTGGGCGGCGGAGACGCCGCCTTCGGCCGGCCCTGCCACCGCGCCGCGGAAGAAGGCGGCCTGTTGATCGTCCCAGATCTCCCAGCGCCGGTAGATCCGCTCCAGGCGGCCGTCACGCATCGCCTCGCCCAGGACGGCGTCGATCCGGTCGCGCAGCGCCTCGCGCCCCGGCGCCAGCACGATGACGTAGTGTCCGACGGCCACGGCGGCGGGCTGCGTGAACAGGCCGGCCGTGCGCCGCTCCGCGCGGGCCGCGATGATGTGGTCCAGCAGCACCGCATCCACTCGCCCGTCGGCCAGGTCGGTGTACGGATGCACATCGTCGTCGTACGACACCGCCACGATGCGGTGGGTCGGCCCGGCTGCGAGCAGCAGCTCGTAGGCCTGCGTGCCGCCCAGCGTGCCAATCCGCCGGCCGCGCAGGTCGTCGAGGGTGCGGAACCGCGCGGCGTCGGCGCGGCGGACGGTCAGCACCTCGCGGAATTCGAAGTAGGGCCGCGAGACGACGAGCTGCGCCCGCCTGGCCGGCGTGTCTTCCACGCCGCTCATGCCGATGTCGAAGTCGCCGCGGCGGACGGAGGCGTCGATCGAGCCCCACGCCACCTGGACGAACTGCGGCGTGCGACCCAGTGCGCGGGCGATCATCTCGGCGACGTCGACGTCGAAGCCGCGGACGATGGCGGGGTTGGCGGGGTCGGCCTCGACGTAGGGCGCGCCGCCCTCGGAATCGCCGCCCCAGCGCAGCACCTGGCCGGCCGTCGTCGGCGGCACGGGCTGCGCAGCGGCCGCGCCTGCGAGCGCGAGCAGGGTTACCAGGTGGGCGAGAAGCGGGGCAGTCGCCCCGCGGATGCGTGTCATCGGCTTGGCGTGCGAGGCCCCATCATACGCTACACTTGGCCCCGATGGACCTGCGCTCGCTGCTGCTGCCGGACCCGCGACGGAGACTGCCGTACGCCCGGGCGTGGAACGTCGGAGCGCGCACGGTGCACCTGGCCGCGACCGGGACGCTGCTCGGGGGCCACGTGTTCGGCGCGGCCCCCGACAGCCTGCTGCCCTGGCTCTGGGCGGCGATCGCGAGCGGTGCGGTGATGCTGGCCGTCGAACTCTACACGTCGTTCGACTGGCTGACGCAGGTCGGCGGGCTGGCCGTCGTGCTGAAGCTGGCGCTGCTCTGCGCCATCCCGTTCGCGTGGCCGGTGCGCGCGCCCATCCTGTTCGCCGTCGTCGCGATCGCCGGCGTCGGCTCGCACATGCCCGGCAAGTACAGGCACTACTCGCTGCTGTACGGGCGATCGGTCAAGGAGTCGGGAGTCAGGACCGACCACTAGCCACTAGCCACTAGCCACCCAGCCACTAGCCACTAGCCAAAACCTACTTCTTCTTCGGCTTGAACGCTTCGTCCACCTGCGACTTGATGCTCTTGTAGTTCTTGTTGAGCGTCTTCTCTTCTTCCTTGGTGAGGATCCGGAACGGCACGCGAATCACGCCCTGGTCGAACTTGATGTTGAGCCAGGTACTGGCCGTACTTGATCCCGCCCGCCACCGGGAAGTAGAGGCGGCCGAGGCAGGCGCGCGTCGAGTCCACTTCGACCTCGTCCCAGGACATGGTGCGCTGGGAAAGCTCCTTGAAGAAGCCGATCGAGCACGCCCTGGTGGCCGAGGGTGGGAAGTAGTTGATGGAGTCCCTCGAGACCGATGCACGCCGTTCGAGGGCAGCCAGGTTGGCGGCCTGGAACTCGTTGTTCGACGGCAGCGGCACCGTCTTGCCGTCCGGCGTCGTCATCGAGATCTCGTCGCGGGTCAGCTTCTGGGCCCTCTGGCCCTCCCGCAAGGTCGTGCCGACGTCGAGCACGATCCACGGCTCGCCCACCGATTCGTTCGCCGTGCGATAGCCGAGGATCACGTAGGCCTCGTTGTTGTAGGCGGCCCGGACGAACGCGCCCTCCATCGTCATGACCTGGGGCACGCCGGGGTTCGGAATCTGCACCTTGGGCGCCGGCTTGTCCTGCGCCAGGGCGCCGGCGGCCACGATGGCCAGCGCCAGGACGGCCAGGGCCACTACTCGGGTGGATCTGCGAATCATCGTGTTCCTCCAGCGAGTTGAAGACAGAGCCAAAGAACTACCTGCGCCGGCCGCCGCCGCCGCGCGCTGCGCCGCGGCTCGCGCCGCCGCTCGGACGATAGCTGCTGGTGCCACCCGTGCGGCCGCTGGTCCCGCTGCCGCTCTTGACGGTGCCGTAATCGCGCGTGCGCTGGCTCCCTTCGGCCCGCGCCTGCGAGTCGCGGTTCAGTTGATCCACGGTGGACCGGTCGGCCGTGCCCGCGGTGGCGCCAGCCGTCGTTCCGCCCGCGCGCGCCGTCGTCCCTGCCGTCGCGCCGGCGCCCTCGCCCCGGTTCACCGCCGCCTGGTCGCGGGCCGTCGCGCCGGGGGTATTGGTCGGGCGCTCGACGGTGTTCCAGTTGCCGCTGCCGTCGTACTTCTGCCAGGAGCCGCCGTCGTTCTTGTAGACGTTGCCGTCGCGGCCGGCGTAGATGTCGCCGCTCCCGGTTCGCGCGACGCCGCCGCCGCCCGGGCCGGGCGTGTTGCGCGTGATCGCGCCGCCGCCGCCCGACCCCTGCGTGACGCGAGTGGTGGTGCCGGTCCGGTTGTTCGTGACGCGCGCCGTGCGCGCCCAGTCGTCGCCGCGCTGCACCGCGGTGCTGCCCCAGCTGCCGTAGACGTTCGACCCCTGCCGCGTCTGCCCGTAGGTCCCGGTTCGCGGGTTGTACGCTTCGCCGTAGCCGCGGGCGCCGTACGGCCCCCACGCCGCCGCGCCGCGCGAGTACGTCCCCGTACTGGGGTTGTAGCGCGAAGTCACCCCAGCGCCGCCATACGGCCCGTAGGCCACCGCGCTCCGGCCGTACGCGCCGGTCCACGGGTTGTACCACGCGCCGTAGCCGTAGCTCGGATACCGCGGGTAGTAGTACGGATAGTAGCCGCCCCAGCCCCAGTACGGCGGGTAATAGTAGCCGGTGCCCCAGACGGCGCAGCCCCACGCGATCATCAGCCCCGTGTAGCCCGCCACCACCGCGAACGTCGCCCAATCGTCGTTGTCTTCTTCGACCGTCACGTAGGTCACGTTGTGCACCGGGGAACTGGCCGGGATCTCGTAGATCTCCTTCGGGACGTTCGTGCAGACTTCCCACGGCCCCGTCGCCTGCTTCGACATGAACCAGACGCCCTGGAAGCACATGTAGTAGATGTCGCCGAACTTGATGATGTCCTTGTCGGTGTTCGTCGCGTACTAGACCTTGGTGGACGTCACCTGCTCGAACTTTGGGTCGCCCTGGTATGCGACGTCTGGGGCCTTGATCTGCTTCTTGTTGATGCGCGCCGTCTGCGGCACCTGCGCGAGCAGCACCGCCTCGGCCGCCTGCTGCGTGCCCGGCACCGCCGCGAGCACGCGCGACCGCGGGTGCTCGAGCGGGATGTTCTGGAACTCGGCCGGCAGATTGGGCGTGGCGAACGTCCAGGGGCCGTCGAACCCAGGCGAAGTGAACCAGCGGCCGGAGACGAGGAAATACACGGGTCCCTGCTGGCCCTCGCGGAAGACGTCGCTGTCGGTGTTGGACACCCAGAGCAGGCTCTTCGTCCCGTTCACCAGCAGGTACTTCGGCGCGCCCTTCGCGAGGATCAACTCGGCGGGCGTGGTGCTGACGAAGACCTTGGGCATGTTCTTCGCGTCGACCTTCTTGCCGGGCACCGCGGCCTTGACCTCCTTGAAGTTGTCGTCGGCTGGCAGCTTCTTGAAGCTCTCCGGCAGCTTGCCGGCCGGCTCCCACGGGCCCTTCAGGTCGGTCGCCTTGATCCACGCTCCGTCGTTGAGGAGATAGAAGACCTTGGTCGGTTCGTGCGAGAAGAGGTCCCAGTTCGTGTTCACCGCGAACTTGAGGTCGTTCTCCTTGATGGGGCTCCAGATGGGATCACCGTCGATGTTGACGAGAATCGCCGGGGTGTCGCTGTAGAAGATCGGCGGCGGGTCGGCCTTCACACCCTCGACGTTCTTCGGCGCGATCTGGCTCTTGTCGATGTTGGCCAGCACCCGATCGAGGGCGATGACCCGGTCCTCGGCGGGCAGGCGACTGGAGATCGTCGTCAATACGTCGCGGAGCTGCTCCTTCTGCAGCGCCGGCACGTTCGACTCGGTGAGCTGGATGTTGGAGAAGTTGACGAGGCGATCGGACATCGCCACGCTCGTGTCGGCCTCGAGCTTGACGGTGCCGAGCGCCGGCTTCTGGTTGGCCCCCGTATCGACGGACAGCGCGGCGTACGCCACCAGGTGGCGCTGCTTATCCCAACTGGCCACCTGCGGCTGATAGATCATGAACTTCGTGCCACTGGCGGTTTGGTACGCCCGGGGCCATCCAGGGTCGGCCAGGGCCGCCGACGCCGCATTCGCGGCCGCCGCCGCGCCCGCCAGGGTGGACGTCGTCTGGGTCGTGGCCGGCTTCTGAGTGGCAGCGGGCTTCGCCGTCGAGGCAGGGGCCTGCCCTGCGAAGACTGGCGCGACGGGCTGCACGAGCATCGAGACGACGATGGCCAGGACGATCCGCATCCGGGCCGGATGATGCGAACGCATGTCCATCAACATGACCGGGTCTACTCCCAATGAAGCGGTCAGGCGGGCAGTCGAGGTTCGGCAACAATGCCGACGGACGCTCCGAAACCTCAAGATCGTACGAATGCTAGCACGTTGTCTGGCCCCGGGAGCCTGTCGGTTCTGACAGGCTTCCTTCCGCTGGCGGCCATCGACGGGCGGTCTGTGCGGCGGCCTCGAGCATGGCCCGCCGGAAGTCGCGCGTCGCGAGCCGCAAGCCTGCGTCCCTGTCAATCCATACAGTTGACGCTTGCCGGGCGCGACGATAGGCTGCGTCCAGTTTCGGTCCTTCCGTACGACGGCGTGCGACCGGTGCGCGCGCCTGCCCAACCGAACACCGACTGGGGGGAAAGATGGAACGCAAGCCAGGCGACGAGCAGGATCTGTTTCGTCCCGGCGAGGTGCCGGACCCGAACGCGGTACCGGCCGGCGTGGACCGAAGGGCGTTCATGATGCGCAGCGCGGTCGTGGGCGCGGTGGCGGTGATCACGGGGTGCGCGGCGCCGAAGGAGACGGAGAAGGCAGCGGCCACCGCCGCGCCCGTCCAGGCGCCAAAGCCGGCCGCCGGGCTGTCGCCGGACCTCGAAGTCGTCAAGAAGGCCAAGGGGCCGGTGATGACGACGATCGACGAGTTCTACAAGGTCGGCCCCGGGCCCTCGAGTTCGCACACCATCGGCCCGATGCGCATCACCTACGACTTCTATCAGCGCTGCACGAAGCTGCCCGCCGACCAGCTCGCGAAGGCGACCGCGCTCAAGGTGTACCTGTTCGGCAGCCTCAGCGCCACCGGCAAGGGCCACGGCACGGAACGCGCGGCGCTGGCCGGCATCATCGGCAAGGAGCCGGCGACGATCGACCCGCTGTTCCTCGACGCGCTGCGCGACAAGCCCGACCAGGTCTTTCCGGTGAAGCTCGGCAACACGACGTTCAACGCGTCGCTGAAGGACATCGTCTACGACGCGCCCAAGGGCGATTTCCCGCACCCCAACACGATGACCTGCAAGCTCATGGGCGGCGACGCGGTGCTGCTCGAGCAGGAGTACTACTCGGTCGGCGGCGGCTTCATCGAGTGGAAGGGCTACCAGCCGCCCAAGAAGGGGCAGCCCAAGTACCCGTATTCGACGATGAAGGAACTGCTGGCGCACTGCCAGCAGAACAAGCTGTCGATCGCCCAGGTGGCGATGGCCAACGAGGTCGCGGTGTCCGGCAAGTCCGAGGCCGAGATCAACGCCTTCATCGACAAGGTCACCACGGCGATGGTCAACATCGTCAAGACGGGGCTGAAGATGCCGCCGGGCGTGCTGCCGGGGCCGATCAAGCTCAAGACGAAGGCCGGCGAGGTCTACAAGCGCGCGATGGACGACGCGTACGCGGCCCAGCGCGGCGTCGGTGTCGTCGCCGCCTACGCGCTGGCGGGTTCCGAGGAGAACGCGCGCGGCCACTTGGTGGTGACGGCGCCGACGGGAGGGTCCGCCGGCGTGATGCCCGCGCTCGTGTATTCCATCGGCGAGGGCGGCCGCAAGTTGTCGCAGGAGAAGATCCGGGCCGGGATGCTGGCGGGGGCGGTGATCGGCTACCTGTGCAAGCACAACGCGACGCTCGCCGGCGCCGAGGGCGGCTGCCAGGCGGAGATCGGCGTGGCGTCCGCGATGGGCGCGGCGTTCCTGTCGCAGGCGCAGCGACTTCGAACCGCAGGTCGTCGCCAATGCGGCCGAGTCGTCGCTCGAGCATCACCTCGGGCTGACGTGCGACCCGGTGGCCGGCTACGTCCAGCTGCCGTGCATCGAGCGCTGCTCCTACGGCGCCGTCAAGGCGTGGACCGGCTTCATCATCGCGAGCAACGAGATCCCGGTCGATCGCCGCGTGGACTTCGACACGACGGTCGAGGCCATGGCCCTGACCGCCAAGGAGATGAACTCCAAGTACAAGGAGACGTCCGAGGGCGGCCTGGCGGTGTCGGTCGTGCTCTGCTAACACCGGCTGACGGCTTGCGACTGGCGGCTTGCGGCCTGGTCACGCGCGACATGGCCGCCAGCCGCACGCCGCAAGTCGCAGGCCGGGAGAGGATCCTCCCATGAGCCGCGGCGTCAGGACGGCAGTGATCGCGTGGCTGGTGACGGCAGTGTACTACTTCTACCAGTACACCCTCCGCTCGGCGCCGGGCGTGATGATGCCGCAGCTCTCCGACGCGTTCGGTCTCACCGCCATGGGCGTCGCGTCCATGGCGGGTCTCTTCTACTGGGGCTACTCGCCGTTCAGCCTGGTCGCGGGCGCGGCCATGGACGGCCTCGGCCCGCGAAAAGTCGTGCCGATCGGCGCGGCCGCGGTCGGTGTCGGGGCGCTGCTGTTCGCCACGGGCAACGGGAGCGCCGCGAGCATCGGGCGTTTCCTGCAGGGCGCCGGCGGTGTGTTCGCGCTCGTCGGCGCGATCTACATCGCCTCCACCAACTTCCCCGCGTCCAAGGCGGCCACCCTCATCGGCGCCACCCAGATGTTCGGGATGGCCGGCGGGTCGGCCGGTCAGTTCGTCGTCGGCCCGCTGATCGGGTCGGGCGTTCCGTGGAGCACGTTCTGGATCGGCATGGGGGTGGCGGGGCTGGCGATCAGCGTCCTGCTCTTCTTCCTGATTCCTGCCCCCGAGCCCGCTGCGCGGCGCGACGGCTGGGTGAAGGCAGCCGGCCTCGGCCTCGGCATCGTCTTCCGCAACCCGCAGTCGATCCTGTGCGGGATGATCGCCGGCCTGCTGTTCATCCCGACGACGATCCTCGACATGACCTGGGGCGTTCGCTTCCTGCAGGACGCGCACGGCTACGAGTACGCGGGCGCCGTCATTCGCTCGGCCAGCGTGCCCTTCGGGTGGATCATCGGCTGCCCGCTGCTTGGCTACGTCTCCGATCGCATCGGCCGACGCAAGCCCGTGATCATCGGCAGCGCCGGCGTGCTCATGGCTTGCCTCGCGTGGATCCTCTACGGCCCGGCAGACGTCTTGCCGCCCTACGTGCTCGGCATCCTGGCCGGCGTGGCGTCGGGTGCGGCGATGCTGCCCTACACCGTGATCAAGGAAGCGAATCCTCCCGGGGTGAGCGGGTCGGCCACCGGCGTCGTCAACTTCCTCAACTTCACGTTCAGCGCGCTGCTCGGACCGATCTTCGGCTGGGTGATGGCCGGCGTCAGCGGCGGCGCCTCCTCGTTCACCCTGGAGCACTACCAGACGACGTTCGAACCGCTGCTGTACGGCGTGGCGGCCGCCATCGTCCTGGCGTTCTTCCTCAGGGAAACGGGCACCGCGGCCCGGCGAGGGGCAGGTGCGCCCGCCTCCGGGCAGCGCGCGTAGCACCTGAAGAGCCGTCCTAGATCCGTCTTCCCGCCACCGTCCTTGCCACCCGGTTGACGAGCGCCCGAAGTGCGATGTACGGCACGCCGGCCCGCAGGAACGCGACGATGAGGGTCTCGCCCGTGTAGACTCAGCCCAGTGCGAGCAGTTGGTAGACCACGTCCACGAGCATCGCGATAATGAACACGCTTGCGACGTCCCGGCGCCCGCTCCGCAAGTTCTCGCTCCGGTTGGGCGTGTTCGAACACCAGCGCCCAGACGTACGGCAGGCGGCCTTCGCGCGCATCCGCGCCGGCCGGCGCGGATGGCGAGCAGGGCCGCCATCATCGGCTGCATGACGAGCCTGAACTGCAGTGGTCCGTGCAGCCGGCCGACGAGGTTCGTCCACACCCGCGTCAACAGGTCGTCCATCACCGTTTGGATCGGCGCTGCCAGATGTTGATACAGTAACGGGGAACCCCCTTCCAGAGGAATCGCCTTCTCTGCCCCGGTTCGAGGAGAGTCGTTGATGCACGCACCGTCGAGATTACGGATGGCTCCGGCCGCCTCCTGCGTTCTGGCGCTCGCTGCCGCCTTGTCGATCGTCAGCGGATGCGCCGCCGGCAAGCCGGCGGACCAGGCGGCCAGCCAGCAGGCGGCCGGCACGCAGCCCGCCGCAGCGCCCGAGTCGCCCGACGCCGCGCAGAAGCCGATGCTCGAGACCGAGTTGCCCGACTCCATCAAGGCGATCGTGGCCAAGCCGTTCTTCGGCGACTTCGACGAGATGGTGAAGCGCCGGATGATCCGCGTCGGCGTCACCTTCAACCGCACGTTCTACTTCGTGGATCACGGGCAGCCGCGCGGCGTGTCGTACCGAGTACGTGAAACAGTTCGAGGACGAGCTGAACAAGACGCTCAAGACCGGCAACATGAAGATCAACGTCGTCTTCGTGCCGGTGCCTCGCGATCTGCTCCTCCCCGGGCTGGTGAGCGGCAGGATCGACATTGTCGTCGCCCAGATCACGAAGACCCCCGAGCGGCTGAAGCTGGTGGACTTCGCGAATGCCACCCGGACGAACGTGAGCGAGATCGTGGTGACCGGTCCCGGGGGGGCGGCGATCGCCTCCACCGACGACCTGTCCGGTCAGCAGGTGTTCGTCCAGAAGACCAGCAGCTACTACCAGCACCTGCTCGACTTGAACGAGCAGCTGAAGGCCCGCGGCAAACCCCCGATCGTCGTCCGCGAGGCATCGGAGAACCTCGAGGACGACGACCTGCTCGAGATGGTCAACGCGGGCCTGATTCCCGCCACCGTCGTGGACGACTACATCGCCGAGTTCTGGAAGAAGATCTTCACGGACCTGACCGTGCACCCCGACGTGACCGTGCACGGCGGCGGCGAACTGGCGCCGGCGATCCGCAAGAACAGCCCGAAGCTGGCGGCGGCCCTGAACGCCTTCATCGGCAAGTACGGCCTGGGCACGGCGTTCGGCAACGTCATCGAGAAGCGCTACCTCGTGAACACGAGCTTCGCGAAGAACGCCACGTCGAAGGGACAGCGGGCCAGGTTCGAGTCGATGGTGAGACTCTTCCGGAAGTACGGCAGCGAGTACAAGATCGACTTCCTGCTGGCGGCGGCCCAAGGCTACCAGGAGTCGACGCTCGACCAGGGCAAGAAGAGTCCTGCTGGCGCCGTCGGTGTCATGCAGCTCCTGCCGGCCACCGGCCGGGAGCAGAAGGTTGGAGACATCCAGAAGCTGGAGCCGAACATCCACGCGGGCGTGAAGTACATGCGGTTCATGATGGACCAGTACTTCAAGGACGACCCGATGGACGACCTCAACAAGGGGCTGATGACGTTCGCTTCGTACAACGCGGGGCCCGGCAAGATCCGCCAGCTGCGGAAGGAAGCCGCCGACCGCGGCCTCAATCCGAACGTCTGGTTCGGCAACGTGGAGCAGGTTGCCTCGGAGCGGATCGGCCGCGAGACGGTGACCTACGTGGCCAACATCTACAAGTACTACATCGCCTACCGCCTGGTGATGGAGCAGGGGCAGCGGCGTGACGTGGCGAAGGCTGCGATGAAGCAGAAGGCCGCGAAATAGGCACGACCGCTCGGAGGCGGGCCGCAAGGCCCGCCCTACAGTCCCGTGTACAGGTTCGTCGAGCGGGCGGCTGGCCGTGGCGGCAGCCGCAGGTGGAGCACCATCGCTCCGATCACCGCCGCGCAGACGGACGCCACCAGGATGCCCACCTTGGCCCGTGCCAGGTTCTCGGGCAGCCTGAACGCGAGCTGCGTGACGAACATCGACATCGTGAACCCGATGCCCGCCAGGCACGCGCCGCCGAAGATCTGCGACCAGTCCACGCCCTCGGGACGTTCCGCCCGCGCCAGCGCGACCGCCAGCCACGTGAACACGGTGATCCCGATCATCTTCCCGACGACCAGCCCGACGATGATGCCGAGGCCGATCGGGTTGGCGACGGCGTCGGTCAGCCGGCCGTCGATGGCGACGCCCGCGTTGAAGAACGCGAAGAGCGGCAGGATGACGAACACCACGAATCCGTGGAACGTCTCTTCGAGCGCGAGTCCGGGCGGCCGCATCTCGGAGGCGACGCGCCGCAGGTCCGAGATCGCGTCCAGCTGCCAGCGGTCCTCGATCATGCTGTCGTTCGTGAGCCGTGCCGCGCGCAGCCGCGACAGCCGGTCCTCCGTCAGGTCCAGGAACGCGTGCGGGTCGAGCCTCGATCGGGCCGGCACCAGCATCGCCACGAGCACGCCCGCGACGGTGGCGTGGACCCCCGACGCGAGCACGCCCGCCCAGACGCCGAGCGCGAGGCCGACGTAGACGACCGGGTGGCCGACGCGCAAGCGGTTGGCGACGGCAATGGCGGCGAGGAACCCGCCGGCGACCGCGAGGGCCGGCCACGAGACGCCGTGCGAGTAGAACACGGCGATGACCAGCACGGCGCCCAGGTCGTCCACGATCGCGAGCGCCGTCAGGAACACCTTGAGGCCGACCGGCACGCGGGCGCCGAAGATCGCCAGCACGCCCAGGGCGAACGCGATGTCGGTGGCCATCGGGATGCCCCAGCCCGCCGCGGCTTCGCCTGACGGGTTGAACCAGGCGTACAACAGCGCCGGGACGATCATCCCGCCCACCGCCGCGACGACCGGCACGGCCGCCCGCCTCGGCGTGGACAGCTGCCCGGCGACCAGCTCGCGTTTGATCTCCAGGCCCACCACGAAGAAGAACACGACCATCAGCAGGTCGTTGATCCAGAGCTGGACCGAAAGGGCGAAGTGCGTGTCGCCCCACGCCAGCCCCACGTTCGTCGACAGCAGGCCGAAGTAGATGTCGGCCCAGCGAGAGTTGGCGAGCAACAGCGCCGCCACGGTGGACGCGAGGAGCAGCACGCTGCCGAAGGCCTGCGAGTGCGCGAAGCGAGCGAAGATGTCGAGCGGGGACGCGGCCCGGCGTTCGATGGCGGTCATGGGTGAGATTATAGCGACGGATCAACCCCGCCGAGCGAGCCGGTCGTGGGCGCTGTCGAAGTGATAGAGCTTCGCGACCTCGATCCGCCGCCCGAGCCGGCTGACGAGGAGGGCCGCCGCGAACGTACCGGCGAGCGGCCCTACCCAGTAGATCCACCATCTGTCCCACTGTTCGGAGATGAGCGCGGGGCCGAACGTCCGGGCGGGATTGCAACTGGTCCCCGAGACCGGCGACTCCACCCACACCATGAACGAGAACAAGGGCGGGAAGATCGCGGGCGTGAAGCGCCGCAGCGGCCGGTAGGCGATGAAGACGCACATGAGCGCGACCATGGCGAACGTCGTGACCGCCTCGCCGCCCAGTGCCGCCCACGTGCTGTATCCGGCGCCGGGTACCGTGGCGCCGAACGCGACGCTGCGCCCGATGTTCCCCCAGCCGAGGAGCGGAAGTGCCCCGAGGCTCGCGCCGAGCAGCTGCGCGGCGACGTAGAGACCGAGGGTGCTGAACGAGATCCTCCCCAACAGCCAGAACCCAAAGGTGACGGCGGGGTTGATGTGAGCGCCGCTGGCCTTCCCGACCGGCGAGAGTGCGATCGACGCTCCCGTGGTGCCGAACAGGAAGCCGGTGATCGCACTCCGTACGCCGGCATCCGGCAGGAGCCGGGGCAGCGGACTGCCCTCGCCGAACATCAGGATCACCCAGGACAGGCCCCCGAGGACGAGCAGCGCGGTCCCGGCCATCTCGGACACGAAGAGGGACCAGGGGAAGGGCTTGGAGGCTTGCGTCACGTTGCGTTTCCGGGCCGGCGTCGCGGCACCGGCCGGGTGCGGTGCTGGACGCCCTGCGCACTGCCCACGATCAGATCGTCGGCCAGGTCGATGAACAGGCCGTGCTCGACGATGCCGGCGCGCGCGCCCAGCGCCGCGGCCAGCTGCCGCGCGTCGGCGATGGGACCGAACCGGCAGTCGAGGATCATGTTGCCCGAGTCGGTCGCGAACAATCGGCCCTCGTCGTCGTGGCGGATGGCCACCGCCGCGCCGAGCGATTCCAGGAAGCGGGCCTGGCTGCGCCAGCCGAACGAGAGCACCTCGACCGGCACCGGCCTGTGTGTGCCGAGCCTGGGCGACGGCTTGCTGTCGTCCACGACGATGACCACGCGGCGGCTGGCCTGCGCCACGATCTTCTCTCGCAGCAGCGCGCCCCCGCCGCCCTTGATCGCGTTCAGCTCCGGGTCGACCTCGTCGGCGCCGTCGATCGTCACGTCGAGGTCGTGCGGCAGGTCGTCGGGCATCATGCGGATGCCCAGGCGCGCGGCTTCGGCGGACGTGGCCTTCGACGTCGCGAAGGCCACGACGTCGCGCAGGGTTCCCGCCTTCAGCATCTCGGCGATGCGCCACGTCGCGAAGATTGCCGTGCTGCCCGTGCCCAACCCGATCTTCATGCCCGACTCGACGCAGGTCACGGCCGCGGTCGCGGCCTCCCGTTTGAGCCGCGTGTCGGCGTCGGCCGGGTGCAATGGCGCGTCCATGGGATCTCCGGGACTGTTCCGTCCGCGTCACGATCGTGCGGCGGCGGCAGAACGCGACTCCGTCGCGAGAGGCGGCTGGCGAGGTGCGGTCGTCAGGCCCGCGCCCCGAGCGCGGAGCGATCGGCCAGCACCAGCGCCCGTTCCTGCCGCACGCGCCCGGCCGGGATCGATCGATCGGCGGCGCGCAGGCGGGGCAGCATCCCGGCTTTCTCCGCGCCGGTCAGCACCCAGAGAATGCGCCGCGAGCGGTTCAGCATCGGGTACGTCAACGTCATGCGCCGGCGTTTCATGTAGACGCCGGTCAGCGCGACATCCCGGTCCTCGACGTCGAGGACGGGATCGCCGGGGACCAGGGACGCGGTGTGGCCGTCGGCGCCGAGGCCGAGGTGCGCGAGGTCGAGCACCGGGGGCGTGCCGGCGATCCCCTCCAGCATCTGCGCGTAGCGGCGCGCGGCCGTCTCGACGTCCGGGTCTTCGACCGGCATGGGGTGGACGTGGTCCGCCAAGAGCGGCGCGTGCCCCAGGAGGCTCTCGCGCAGGTGCGTCAGGTTGCGGTCGGGATCGCCGGCGGGCGCGATCCGCTCGTCCACCTGCACCACGTGGACTCCGCTCCACGGCACGTCTTCGCCCGCGAGCGTGCGGAGCATCTGCCAGGGCGTCCTGCCGCCGCTGACCGCCATCACGAACCGTCCGCGCGCCGCGACGGCCGACCGCGCGTCTGCGGCGATCACGCGGGCAGCCTCGGCGGCCACGGCATCGGCGTCGGCGAGGATGCGAATCTCCATCCGTGTCACCGCAGACGCATCACACCACGGGGTCGCGCTACTTCTTCGCCTTCGGCGGGAAGTTCTTGAGCAGCTTCGCCATCCCCTTGTCGAGGTTCTTCTGGCGCTTCTCGGGGCTCGCCTTGGTGTCGATCTGCTTCGACGCCAGGCCGCGCCACACGAGCGTCTTCGTGGCCGGGTCGTACATGTCGAGGTCTATCGCCCCGATGTAGATCGTCGAGATGGTGGTGCTCGACATCCCGCCGCCATACGCGCCGTAGTAGCGGCCGCCCCAGCCGGGACCCATGGCGTACCCGGTATTCCAAGTGGTGGCTTCCTTCTCCTTGGAGATGGCCACCTGGTATGCGATGTACAGGTCGGCTGGATCGGCGTCGACCTTCTTCAGCCCCTTCGTCGCGAGCTGCTTGTCGATCGCCGCGACGATCTGCCTGGCGGTGAGTTCATCGGGCTGCTCGGCGTCCTTCTTCACCACCCACTTGTAGGTCTTGTACTTCGTGAAGTCGGCCTTCTGGTCGAAGTTGTACGACACGTCCTGGGCGGACGCGAACGCGGCGACCATAAGGAACGCGGCCGCCACGAACAGGGTCTTCCGCATCGGGCACCTCCAGCGCTGATCCTAGCACGGCGTCAGCCGTGCCGACGGAGGCCGGGGCACTTGGCCGAGGGCCGATGACTGCCGCTCGCGCAGGCTCAGATTCCGGTCAGGAAGGCGTCCACGACGTCCGCGACCGACGTGGACCGGTTCAGGCCGCCGAGGCGGCCGTCCACGCCTTCGCGACGCACCCGATCCCGGACGGACGCGTGCGCCTCCACCGCCTGCACCTTGATGCCCTGCGCGCGGAGTTCGTCCGCCAGCCCGGCGAGCGCGTGGGCCGCCTGCATGTCCACCATCGGCGCCGCGGACAGGTCGAGCACGACGAGCCGTGCCGGCGGCACGCTCCCTTTCGTTCGATCCCGGATGACGTCGCACACGTGGTCCACGTTGAAGTAGACGATGCCCGACTCGGGGCGGACGATGCAGACGCCCGGGACCAGTTCGTTGTCCGGGTGCCGCGCGCGGTCCGAGAAGCGGCGCGTGCCGGGAATCCTCCCGAGGTAGGCGACGTGCGACCCCGACGCCCGCCGGAGGAGCTGCACCAGCGAAATGAAGGCACCGATCATCACGCCGCGCAGGAGGCCGGAGCCGAGCACGCCGAGCAGCGCGCCCGCCGCCACCACGAACTCGTGGCGGTCGCCCTGCCACATGTGCCTCAGGGCCGACACGTTGAACAGGCCCGCGACGGCCACCAGCACGACGGCCGCCAGCACCGGCTGAGGCAGCGTCCGGAGCAGCTGCGAGAAGAAGAGGACCACGACGAGGATGATCACGGCGGCCAGGGCGCCCGACAGCGGCGTCCTGGCGCCGCCGCCCTCGTTCACGACGGACTGCGACATGCCGCCGCTGACGGGGAGGCCGCGGCCGAGGCCCGCCGCGAGGTTCGCCGCGGCCAGCGCCAGGAACTCCTGGTTCGCGTCGAGCCGCCCGCCGTGCTTTGCCGTGAACGTGCGGCCGATGGCGGCGGTCTCCACCGCGCCGAGGAGGAAGCAGGCCACGGCCAGCGGCAGCAGATCGTTCAGGTCGCTCCAGTGCAGCGCCGGCAGGCCCAGCGCGGGCAGCCCCCGCGGCACCTCGCCGAGGAGCTTGACGCCGCGCGCGTCGAGCTGCAGCGCCGACGCGGCGACGATGCCGCCGACGACGACGAGCAGCGCCACCGGCTTGTCTTTCAGGAAGATCTTGCCGAGGACGAGCACGGCGAGCGCCGCGCCGCCAATCGCGAGGCCCGCGGCGTTGGTTTCTGGCAGATGCCGCAGGAAGTAGGCGCTGTTCGCCCAGAAGTCGCCGTGCTCGCCGCGGAAGCCGAACAGCTTGGGCAGCTGCGTGCTGGCGAGGAACAGCGCGACGCCGCACTTGAACCCCACCAGGACGCTCTCGGAGATGAAGTTCACGATCGCGCCCGCCTTCCCCAGCCAGGCGGCGAACGCAATGGCCGACACGATCAGCGCGGTGCCCGCCGCGAGCGCGCCGAAACGCGTGGCGTCGCCGCCGGCCACCGCCCCGAGCGAGGCGCCGACCAGCAGCGAGATCGCAGAGGTGACCGACACCACCGTGTGGCGCGAGCTGCAGAAGAGCCAGAACACCAGCCCGCCGAACAGGCAGGCGTAGAGCCCCGCCTCCGGCGGGAGGTTGGCGAGCGACGCGTCGCCGAGCGCCGCGGGCACCAGGTAGGCTGCCAGCGTGATGCCGGCGACCAGGTCGCCGCGCAGCCACGCCGCCGGGTAGCCGCGCAGCCAGCGGCGAACCGGCAAGACCGACCGTCGCGGTGGCGCCGCGAGTCCCGTGTCTGGTGCCGTCGTCATGAGCACCTCGTGTGAAGGAAGCGTCCCAGTCTACCAGCTTGTTCGCCGCGGTGAGCGTCGCCGAGGCCGTCCGCCGGCGGCTATCTCTTTTTGCCGCCGCGCCTGTCAGTTCTGACAGTTCGCCACCCCGTGACCGGGCGGTAGACTGCCCAGCTGAGACGTGAGAAAGGACGATGCCATGACGCAGCCCGGAGTCCGGATCGAGCACGACCTCCTCGGCGAGAAGGCGGTTCCCGACGACGCCTATTACGGCGTGCAGACGGCCCGCGCCCTCGAGAACTTCCACATTTCCGGTGTCGAACTTCGGCTCTACCCCGACTTGATCAGGGCCCTCGGCATGGTCAAGATGGCCGCGGCGCGCGCCAACTTCGACTGCGGCCAGTTCGACGCCGAGATCCTGGCGGGGATGGAAGGAGCGTGCCAGGAGCTGATCGACGGGAAGCTGCACGACGAGTTCCGCCTGGACGTGTTCCAGGGCGGCGCGGGCACCTCGACCAACATGAACGCGAACGAGGTGATCGCCAACCGCGCGCTCGAGTTGATGGGCCACAAGAAGGGTGAATACAAGTACCTGCAGCCCGCACGACCACGCCAACCTTTCGCAGTCCACGAACGACGCGTACCCGACCGCGCTCCACATGGGCATGGCGCTCGGCAACGTCCGGCTGGTGGCGGCGGTGAACGAGCTGATCGCCGCGTTCCGCGCCAAGGGCGCGGAGTTCGCCGCGATCGTCAAGATGGGGCGGACGCAACTGCAGGACGCGGTGCCGATGACGCTCGGCCAGGAGTTCGCGGCGTTCGCCGAGACGCTGGCGGGCGAGGTGAAAGCCCTCGAGCGGATCCAGAACGTCCTCTGCGAAATCAACATGGGCGCCACCGCCATCGGCACCGGCCTGAACGCGCCGGCCGGCTACGCGGAGAAGTGCACCGAGCACCTGGGTCGCATCACCGGGTTCCCCATCCACCTCGCGCCCGACCTCATCGAGGCCACGCAGGACACGCAGGCATTCGTCCTCTACTCGTCCTGCATGAAGAGCCTGGCGATCAAGCTCTCGAAGGTCTGCAACGACCTCCGGCTGCTGTCGTCCGGCCCGCGCTGCGGCTTTGGCGAGATCAACCTGCCGCCCAAGCAGCCCGGCTCCTCGATCATGCCGGGCAAGGTGAACCCGGTGATCCCCGAGGTCGTCAACATGGTGTGCTTCCGCGTGATCGGAAGCGACCAGACGGTCTCGATGGCCGCCGAGGGAGGCCAGCTTCAGCTCAACGTGTTCGAGCCGGTCATCGCCGCGTGCGTGTTCGAGGCGCAGACGATGTTCATCAACGCGGCGAACACGCTGCGGGTGCACTGCGTCGAGGGCATTACCGCCAACCCCGACGTGTGCCGGCACTACGTCAACTACAGCATCGGCACGGTGACCGCGCTCAACCCGGTCATCGGCTACGACAAGTCCACCGAGCTCGCGGCGGAGGCCATGAAGACCGGTCGCGGCATCCTGGAGATCATCCGCGAGCGGAACATTCTGAGCGAGGACCAGATTGCGGCGGTCCTCGACCCGGTCGCGATGACCGGACAGGCGAAGCGCTCCTGAGGACGTCCGATGTCACTGGTTCGACTCACGCTCGTCGCCCTCCTGGCCGTGGCGGCCGCCCCCGCCACGGCCCAGACGGCCGTTCGCGCCGACGACCTCGAGGTCAGGGCGCAGATGGAGCAGGTCCGCCGCGTGCTCGACCGCTACATCGGCAGCGTCGATCCGCAGGTCCGCCCCGCGGCCCTGACCAGCCTGAAGACGGCGGCGGCGCGGATGATCTCGAACTACCGGCCTCCGGCGGCGACTGCGGCCCCAATGGTCGCCGACTTCTTCAGGCAGGCGAAGGCCTTCGAGTCGTCGTTGAAGGCCGGGTCCACGGGCCCGCCGGCGGCCTGGACCGACCTCGTCCCGTGGATCGCGGAACTGGGTCACAGCTACCACATCGAGTGGCAGTCGGAGCCGTCGTCGTGGGTGCCGCGGCGGGTCTCGGATCAGGAGCTGCGCCTGTCCGCGGCCAGCCTGGCCGCGGCCTCCGAGGACCTCGCAGACATGCTCGGGTCGGTCGTGAAGAAGGACCGGGTGATGGATTCCGTCGAACGGAACAGGACCGTTCGCCAGCTGGAGGCGCTCGCATCGTCGGCGTCGGACCTGCTGCACCGGGTCACCCGTTATGACGACGTCTCCGCGGTGGTGCCGAGGCTCGTCAAGGCGGCGGCCGACCTGAAGCCCTTCATCTCCACCTACCCGGCGGCCGCAGCGGTGCAGGGCCAGTGGCAGAGCACGCTCACGGCGATCGAGACGATCACGCTGGCCTACGACGTGTCGAGTTGAGGGCGGCGGCGGGACGTGGCCAGGGTGTCGCTCGGCGCTCTCTCATACGGCGTTCAAAGGACGGATTCGCGATGAAACCCGCAGGTGTCGTGTTCATCGTCGCGCTGATGCTCGCCGTCGCCCTCGTTCCGTTCCCGACGGCCCGCGAACAGTCGGCGCCGTCTGACGGATGGCGCCTCTTCGAGGGCAGTTGGGACGCGGCGGGGCAGCGGCGCGTGCTGCCCACGGATTCCGGGCGGACGGCCTCAACGTCGTACCTCTCGGGAGCCGTCGTCATCCCGCCCGGGTCGGGCGTGGGCCGGGGGTTCCAGGGAGAGGTGATCGCATTCGATGACGGCGCCGGGCTGGCGGTCGGGCGCGCGGTCTGGACCGACGAGCGCGGCGATCGCATCTTCAGCCGGTTGAATGGCGACGCGATGCGCGCCGGCCGGCGGGTGGTGGGCACCATCACCGGCGGGACCGGGCGCTTCACGGGCGTCGAAGGCGAGTACGCGTTCGAGTGGCAGTACGTCGTGCAGGGGGAAGACGGCTCCGTGCAGGGGAACACGGTCGGCCTGAAGGGGCGGTTCCGGACGAAAGCGGCCGCCCGATGAGCCCGCAGGCCGCCGTCGCCCGCGAACCGGTCGAGCGCGGCCGTCCGCCAGGGTGGTGGCGGGCGCCCGCCGCCCGGCTCGCCACGGTGCTGCTGGCGGCGGCCATCTGGTTCTCGCCCGTGCCCGAGGGGCTCACGCTCCCGGCCTGGCACCTGTTCGCGCTGTTCGTCGCCACGATCTTCGCGGTGATCGTCGGCGCGCTGCCGATCCTGACGGCGTCGCTGTTCGCCGTCTCGGTCGCGGTGCTCACGGGCACGCTGAAGCCGGCGGCCGCCTATTCCGGCTTCGCGAACCCGACCATCCTGCTCATCGTGATCGCCTTCCTCGTCGCACGGGCCGTGGTGCTGTGCGGGCTGGGTCAGCGCCTCGGCCAGATGGCGGTCAGCGTGTTCGGGCGATCGACGCTCGGGCTGGCCTACAGCGTCTTCGTGGTGGATGGCGTCATCGCGCCGGCCTTTCCCAGCAACACGGCGCGCGCAGGTGTGCTCTACCCGCTGGTGTACTCGCTGTGCGACGCGGCGGGCGTGAAGCCGGGGCCGGGCGGCCGTCCCCGCCTCGGCGCGTTCCTGATGTTCTCCGGCATGGCGAGCCTGAGCGTGTCGTCGGCGCTGTGGTTCACCGCGATGGCCGCCAACCCTATGGGCGCGGAGATCGCGCGGACGTTCGGCGTCGAGATTGGGTTTGGCTCGTGGCTGCTGGCGGCTTCGGCCCCCACGCTGGCAGCCATGGCCCTCATGCCGCTCCTCCTGTTCAAGGTCATCGGTCCCGAAGTCAAGGCGACGCCGGGGGCGCCGGCGGCGGCGCGCGAGGCGCTGGCGGCGCTCGGCCCGATGAGCCGCACCGAGAAGATCGTCACGCTCACCTTCGCGGGCATGGTGGTGGCCTGGGCGCTCGCCGGGACGCTGCACCTCGATTCGACCGCGATCGCGCTGCTCGGACTCGGGGTGCTGCTGGCCACCGGCGCGCTGAAGGGTTCCGACATCGCGAAAGAAGGAGACGTGCTGGCCACGTACATCTGGTTCGCGGTGCTCTACACGATGAGCGGGCAGCTGAACGAACTCGGCTTCATGGGTTACCTCGGGCTGCGCTTCTCGGGGGCGCTCGGCGGGCTGCCCTGGCCGGCGGCCTACGTGGCGCTGGCCGCCGCGTACGTACTGCTGCACTACCTCTTCGTGAGCCAGACCGCGCACGTGCTCGCCCTGTTCGGCGTGTTCCTGGGCGTGGGCGTCAAGCTCGGGGTGCCGGCGACGCCGCTCGCGTTCCTGCTGCTGTTCGCGAGCAACTTCTTCTCGGTGATCGCGCCGCAGGGGTCGAGCGCGAACCTGCTCTTCACCGGCAGCGGCTACCTCTCACAGAAGGACGCCTACCGGCTGGGTGCCATCACCACCGCGTTCAGCCTGCTGGTGTATCTGGTGGTCGGCACGCCGTGGCTGCTGTTCATCGCGAAGTGACGGGGAACTGACATGGCCTACTTCGTCGACGCGCTTCGCCAGAACCCCGAGCTGGCGATCTTCCTGACGCTCGCGCTGGGGTTCCTGATCGGCCGCGTGCGGATCGGGACGTTCGCCCTCGGCAACGTGGTCGGCACGCTGCTGGCCGGCGTGCTCATCGGGCAGCTGGACATCAGGGTGCCGCCGCTCGTGAAGATCGTGTTCTTCGACCTGTTCCTGTTCGCGACCGGGTACAAGGTCGGGCCGCAGTTCTTCCGCGGCCTCCGGAAGAACGCGCTGCCGCAGCTGGCGCTCACCGTGGTGCTGTGCGTGACGAGCCTGGCGATCACGGTGACGGCCGCCAAGATCTTCGGCTACGACTGCGGCACGGCCGCCGGCTTGATGGCCGGGGCCTTCACCGAGTCGACGGTCATCGGGACCGCCGGTCAGACGATCGAGCGTCTGAGCGTGCCCGCCGCCGAGAAAGAGCGGCTGCTGAACAACATTCCGGTGGCCTACGCGGTGAGTTACCTCGTCGGGACCGGCTTCGTTGTCTGGTTCCTGTCGAGCCTTGCCCCGCGGCTGCTGAAGGTGGACCTCAAGGCCGAGAGCCGCAAGCTCGCCGAGACGCTGTCGGGCGGAGCCGGCACGTCCCCCGGTGTGCAGTCGGCGTACCGGGAATGGGACGTGCGCGCCTTCCGCATCGGCGACTCGGCGCTGGCGAACCGAACCGTGGCGTCAGTGGAGAAGTCGTTCGCGCCGGACCGGTTGTTCATCGGCCGGATCTGGCGCGGCGATCGGGCCGTGGACACGACGCCGGACACGGTGATGCACTCCGGGGACATCGTGACGATCGCGGCGCGGCGCCGGGTGCTCCTGGAGGCCGCCAGCTTCGGCGTCGAGGTCGCGGACCGCACCGTGCTCGACCTCCCTCTCGTCGCGTACGACGTCGTCCTGACGAACAAGAGCCTGGAAGACCACAGCCTCCAGGCGCTGGCGGAACTGCACGGCCGCGGCGTCGTGTTGATGAAGCTGGTGCGCGGCGGCGAGGAGATTCCGTTCACGCCCACCACCACCATGAACAAGGGCGATCTGCTCCGGCTGGCGGGCGCGCGCGAGGACGTCGAGCGCGCCGGCCACGCGCTCGGCTACATCGAGCGGCCCTCGAGCGAAACCGACGTCGTCTTCGTGGGGCTGGGCATCGTCGTCGGCGGCCTGCTCGGCGCGCTGTCGGTGACGGTCGGCGGCCTGCCGCTCAGCCTGACGGCCAGCGGCGGCGCGCTGATCATGGGCCTGGTCTTCGGCTGGCTGCGCGCCGTGCGGCCGACGTTCGGCCGCATCCCGGAGCCGGCCCTGTGGGTGTTCGACACGATCGGCCTGGCCGTGTTCATCGGCGTCGTCGGGCTGAGCGCGGGCCCCGATTTCGTCGCCGGCCTTCGCAGCGCGGGCCCGAGCCTGCTCCCGGTCGCGCTGGCGGTCGCGGTCGTGCCGCACACCGTCGCGCTGTTGTTCGGCCACCACGTGCTCAAGATGAACCCCGTGATCCTGCTCGGCGCCAGCGCGGGCGCCGGTACCGTCACCGCGGGGCTGCGCGCCATCCAGGACGAGGCCGACAGCAAGCTTCCCGTCCTCGGCTACACCGTTCCCTACGCCCTCGGCAACATCCTGCTCACCGCCTGGGGCCCGGTCATCGTCATGCTCACGAAATAGGAAGAGGAGAGATCCGTATGGTTAGACGCCGCGCGCCGCTCGCCGTGATGATCGTCGCCCTGGTTCTCGCCGCGGCGTCGCCCCTGGCCGCCCAGCCGAAGCCCCTGCCGAACATCGTGGTGCTCGCCACCGGCGGCACCATTGCGGGCGCCGCATCCAGCGACGTGCAGGCCGGCTACACCTCGGGCCAGGTGGGCGTGGACCAGCTGCTCGCCGCCGTGCCGCAGGCCAAAAAGCTCGCGAACCTGCGCGGCGAGCAGATCTCGAACATCGGCTCGCAGGACATGAACGACGAAGTGTGGCTGAAGCTGGCCCGCCGGGTGAACCAGTTGGTCGCGATGCCGGACGTTGCCGGCGTGGTCATCACGCACGGGACGGACACGATCGAGGAGACGGCCTACTTCCTCAACCTCGTCGTGAAGTCGAACAAGCCGGTGGTCATGACGGCCTCCATGCGCCCGTCCACCGCGCTGTCGGCCGACGGCCCGCTCAACTTCTTCAACGCCGTCGCGGTGGCGGCCAATCCGCAGGCGGCGGGCCGGGGCGTGCTGGTCGTCATCAACGACTGGATCCACGGCGCGCAGTCGCTGACCAAGACCAGCACGACGGCCGTGCAGACGTTCATGTCGCCGCTGCGCGGCCTGATCGGCACCGTCGCCTACGGCGAGTGCGAGTTCTTCCGCACGCCGTCCGCGCGTCACACGGTCGACTCGGAGTTCTCGCTCGACAAGGTGACGACGCTGCCGCGCGTGGACATTATCATGGCGCACGAGAACATGGACGGCGCGCTGATCGACGCCGCGGTGGCCGCCGGCGCCAAGGGCATCGTGGTCGCCGGCGTGGGCAACGGCAACATGACGAAGGCCGGGCTCGACGCGCTGGCGGCGGCGGCGAAGAAGGGCGTGGTGTGCGTCCGTTCGAGCCGCGTGGTGACGGGCAACGTCGGCCGCAACGTCGAAGTCGAGGACGACAAGCTGGGCCTCGTGGCCTCGCTCGACCTGAATCCGCAGAAGTCGCGCGTGCTGCTCCGGCTGGCGCTGACCGTCACCGGCGACCCGGCGCGGATCCAGAAGATGTACGACGCGTACTGATCGTCGACGCGGCGAGCAGGCGTGAAGACCGGTGTCGCTTCGGGGGCGTGATTGACGCGGCCCAGGCCCGCTCGCCGGCTGTCAGTTCTTCCCGTCGGCGACTGCCAGTTCTGTCAGGTTGGCGGCAGTGTCCCCGAGCGGGTACGATAAAACGCCTCGGGTCGTGGCTGACCCGGGACCATTCGGCATCAGAACGACCGGGCGACGAACACATGGAGAACCCAATGCGTTTCGCAGGAGCGGCGACGGCCGCGATCGGTCTACTGGCATTCATGGCAGCCCCGGCATACCCACAAGGCGCGGTCGCCACGACTCAAGACAAGCCGGCCGCCGGCGCGGCACAGGCGCATCCCGTAGCGAAGGTGGGAGGCACGGTCGCCTGCGAGTCGAAGAAGGGCGAGCAGAGGGTCTGCCTGGCCGACACGTCGGCGGGAGTGGCCTTGAAGAAGTCGACGGGCACCACTGACTGCGTGCTGGGAAAGACCTGGGGCTACGACGAGGCGGGCGTGTGGGTGTCCGAGGGCTGCGGCGGCGAGTTTCAACTCGGCGTGGCGTCGCAGGAGGGCGCAGCGGGCGCGCCCCCGACCGCGGCCAGCGCCGCCCCCAGGAGACCGACGACCCAGGGCGTGGAATCCTGGGGAGACTTCGAACCGGGCAACGGCTTTCTGGTGGGGAGGAACGGCGCCGGTGAACTGGCGATCAGCGGCTACATGCTCGAGCGCTATGTCAACCAGACGCCAGGCCAGCAGACCTTCACCGATCACCTTGGGAACGAGCGCACGGTCGATGGTCGGAACGACATCTGGCCGCACCGGATCATGATCTTCCTCAAGGGATGGGTCGGCAGCCCGAAGCTGATCTACGCCGTCACCCTCTGGACCGTGCTCGACACCAACCAGAATGCCATCTTCGCAAACCTCGGCTACCAGTTCGACCGGAAGTTCAGCCTGTACGCCGGCTTCAATGGGAACCCCGGGACACGATCGCTCCAGGGGTCGCATCCCTACTGGCTGGGCCACGACCGAGTGATGGCCGACGAGTTCTTCCGGCCGTTCTTCACGGCCGGCGTCTGGGCGCAGGGCGAACCGGTGCCCGGCCTCTGGTACAACGTGATGCTCGGCGACAACAACAGCATCCTCGGGGTCAAGTCGAGCCAGTTGGACCGGAAGTTCACGACCGGCGCCTCCGCGTGGTGGATGCCGACGACGAAGGAGTTCGGGCCCAAGGGCGCTTACGGCGACTGGGAGCGCCACGAGAAAGTGGCGACGCGGTTCGGCGTGTCCACGACCTTCAGCCCCGAACAGCGCTTCAGCAACTCGTCGGGCGGGCCCGACAACACGACCCTCAGGCTGGCCGACAGCGTCAACGTGTTCGAGACGGGCGCGCTGGCGCCCGGCGTCACCGTGGACACGGTGAACTACCGGATCCTGTCGTTCGATGCGGGCGTGAAGTACAAGGGCTTCTTCCTGCAGACGGAGATCTACAACCGCTGGCTCGACAACTTCAAGGCGGACGGAGTGCTGCCGGTCGCGAGCATCCACGACGCCGGCTTCTACATCCAGGCGGCGTTCTACCCGATTCCGAAAAAGCTCGAAGTCTACGGCGCCACTTCGCAGATCTACGGCGACAAGAGCGCCGGCTTCAGCAACGCCAACGAGTACCTCATCGGCGGTAACGTCTATCCGTTCAACTCGCGCAATTACCGGCTCAACGTCCAGGTGATCGACGTGCACCACTCGCCGGTCAGCAGTTCGTTCGGCTACTACATCGGCGGTCAGACGGGGACGACGTTTGCAGCCGCGTTTTCGGTGTTCTTCTAAGCGACGCCGAGAGGGATCGTCATGACGCGAAACAGCAGGTCCGGATTCCGGTTGGCCCTCGTGGCGTGCGTCGGGCTCTGTCTCGCAACGGCTGGTGCGGGCGTCTGGGCGGGTCGGCTCTCCGCGCAGGCCCCGGCGGCTCCGGCAGGCGGGACGCCTGCGCCACAGGCGACCGCCTACGTGCTCCACGATTCGCACCTGCACACCACCAACTACATCCAGGAGGGGCCGACGCTGCGCGAGATCCTGAAAGTGATGGGCGACAAGGTGGGGCGTGCGGCGGTGTTCGGGCTGCCGCTGCAGCAGATGTGGGACAAGAACAACTCGGGAGATTTCGCGCCGTACCTACTACCTGCAGTCCGACGCGCCGCTGTACTACTACTCGTTCACCGACGCCGTGATGGCGATGCAGTATCGGGCGCTGACGCCAGCCGAGCAGGCGCGCTTCGACCCGATGATCATCGGGTTCAACCCCGCCGACATGTACGCGGCCGATCACATCAAGCGGGTATTGATGACGTTCCCCGGCGTGTTTTCGGGCATCGGCGAGTTCACGATCCACAAGGAGTTCGTCTCGTCGAAGATCGCCGGTAAGACGGCGAGCCTGCTCGACCCGGCGCTGGACCGCATCTTCGACTTCTGCGCCGAGACCGGCCTCGTGGCCATCCTGCACACCGACGTGGACATGCCGTTCCCGAAGCCCGGGCAGGAACCCTACATGGTGCTGCAGGTCCGCGACCTGCTGGTCCGGCACCCCGACGCCAACATCATCTGGGCGCACGCGGGCGTCGGGCGCGTCGTGCAGCCGGTCAAGGACCAGCTCTCGATCATGGAGCGGGGGCTGGCCAATCCCGCGCTCAGGGGCTTCTACATCGACATCTCCTGGGACGAGTTGGCGAAATACGTCGTCGCCACGCCCGAGACCGTGCAGGCGACGGCGGACTTGATCAACAGGTTCCCCGACCGGTTCCTCTTCGGCACCGACGAAGTGGGCCCGACCGACCAGGGGAAGTACCTCAAGATCTACGACATCTACGCGCCGCTGCTCGCGAAGCTGACCCCGGAGGCCAGGCAGAAGCTCCTCAAGGGCAACTACGAGCGGCTGTTCGACGAGGCCCGGCGGCGGGTGCGCGCGTGGGAGAAGGCTCATGTCAAGTAGCGGACGTCATCATCAAGGAGAGCGGGCCATGAAGAGACGACTGTCTGTAGCGATAGCGATAGGGGCGGCGCTCGCGCTCCTTGCCCTCACTGTCCCCCCGGCCATGGCGCAAGACGCCGGGAAGCCGGCGCAGGAGCAGAAGCCGTCGATGGACATCTACGGCTTCGCGATGCTCGACATCGGCCAGAACTTCAAGACAGATCAACCCGAACTGGTACGACACGATGCGCGTCACCAAGCTGCCGTCCGTCGACGGCCAGTTCGGCCTCGACAACTCGACGTTCGCCAGCGTCCGCCAGAGCCGCTTCGGCGTGAAGACCTCGTCGGGCACGTCGCTCGGCGAGCTGAAGACGCAGTTCGAGTTCGAGATGTTCGGCGTCGGCGTCGACGAAGGGCAGACCACGTTCCGCCTGCGGCACGCCTACGGCCAGCTCGGGCACGTGGGCGCCGGCCAGTACCTGGAGCCCGTTCATGGACCCCGACGTCTTCCCGAACTCGCTCGAGTACTGGGGGCCGACCGGCATGGTGTTCTTCCGGAACATCCAGGCGCGGTACATCCCGCTGATGGGTGACAACGAAGTGGTGATCGCCGTCGAGAAGCCGGGCGCCAGCGGCGACCCGGGGGTCCTGGCCAACCGCATCGAGCTGCAGAACGTCAAGGGCCGCTTCCCACTGCCCGATTTCTCCGGCCACTACAAGGTGTCGAGGAAGTGGGGCCACGTCCAGGTGGCCGGCATGCTCCGCCGGATCGTCTGGGACGACCTGCTCACCACCGACACACTCGACCTGAGCGGCAGCGCGTGGGGCTGGGGCATCAACATGAGTTCCAACCTGAAGTTCGGGAAGAGCGACGTGCTCCGGCTGCAACTGGTGTACGGCGAGGGCATCGAGAACTACATGAACGACTCGCCGGTGGACGTCGGCATCCAGTCGAACCTTTCGAACCCGGTCAAGCCGGTCGTCGGCAAGACGCTGCCGATCGTCGGCACCGTCGTGTTCCTCGATCACGGCTGGAACGACAAGTGGAGCAGCGCCGTAGGCTTCTCGAGCCAGGACATCACCAACTCGAACGGGCAGGCGGCGGATGCGTTCCACGCGGGTTACTACGCGCTGGGCAACCTGCTGTACAGCCCGGTCGCCAACGTGATGATGGGCGGCGAGTTCCAGTGGGGCCGTCGGGTGAACTTCTCCGACGGGTTCCAGTACCGACGGCTACAAGATGCAGTTCTCGTTCAAGTACAACTTCTCCCATCGCCTCGGAGGATAGAAGATGACCAGGACCATTCGGACCGCGCTGATCGTGTTCGTCGCCGCCGTCCTGTGCCTCGCCGGGTCGGGCTGGGCCCAGTCGCCGGCGCCCGCCGACATCCAGAAGGCGGTGGACGCGGCCTACGCGAAGTACAAGGACCTCAAGGAAGGGAAGAACGCCGACTACATCCCGGCGCTCGCCAAGGTGAATCCGAACCTGTTCGGCATCGCCGTCGTCACCGCGGACGGCAAGGTCTACTCGGCCGGCGATCTCAAGACCGAGGTGTCCATCCAGTCGATCTCGAAGGTGTTCACCGCGGCGCAGGTCATCCAGGAGCAGGGCCTCGACTCCATCGCGAACCGGATTGGCGTGGACGCGACCGGCGCCCGGTTCAACTCGATCATCGCCATCGAAGGGGTCAAGACCGTGGCGGGCACCGGCGCGCCGGAGATGAACCCGCTGGTCAATCCGGGCGCCATCTCGGCGACGAGTATGGTGAAGGGGGCGACGGCCAACGAGGTGTGGGCGAAGATCATCGGCATCCACAACGACTGCGCCGGCCGCCAGTTGACCGTCCTCCAGGATGTCTACAAGTCCGAGTCCGACAGCAACCAGCGCAACCAGGCTATCGGCGCGCTGATGTTCGCCTACGGTTACATCAAGACCAACTGGCAGCAGGCGGTGGACCTCTACACCCGCCAGTGTTCGATCGGCGTGAACGCCAAGGACCTGGCGACGATGGCGGCGACGCTGGCCTTCGCCGGCAAGAACCCGGTGACGGGCAAGCAGGTCGTCGACGCCGCCAAGGTGCCCGGCATCCTCGCCATCATGGCGACCGCGGGTCTCTACGACGATTCCGGGAAGTGGCTGTACCGCACCGGCCTGCCGGCCAAGAGCGGCGTCGGCGGCGGCCTCATCGCCGTGTCGCCAGGCAAGTTCGGCATCGCGGTGATCGCGCCTCCCCTCGACGACGCGGGCAACAGCGTGAAGGCGCAGAAGGCCATCGCCGACATTTCGAACGCACTTGGAGGGAATCCGTACCGGGCCAAGTAGGGGACAGGATTCGGGAGTCAGGAGCCAGGATTCAGGAGCCAGGATTCAGGAGCCAGGATTCAGTGGGTCCCACTGAATCCCGAATCCCGACTCCTGAATCCTTCGACGCGTCTAGACGATGTGGTGCTTCACCGCGTACTGGATCAGCTCCGCGTTCGTCTTGACGTGGAGCTGCTCCATCAGGCGGTACCTGTGAAACGCGACCGTGCGCGGTGCGATGTTGAGAATGGAGGCGGCTTCCTTCATCGATCGGCCTTCCGCGAGCAGCTGCACCACTTCCCGTTGCCGCGGCGTCAGCTCCTGCCGGCCCTGCCTCTCGGCCCCGCCCTCCATCAGCGCCTGCACCATGCCCTCGGTCACGAGGGGCGTCACGTACGACCGGCGCATCACCACCTGCTGGATGGCGGCCAGCAGCTCCGAGGCCGCCGAGCGCTTGAGCAGGTAGGCCGACGCGCCCACCTGAAACGCCTGGGCGGCCAAGTCGGGGTCCTCGTTCATCGTCACGAACACCAGCTTCACGTCCTTGTCGAACTCGCGGATCCTGCCGGCGGCCGTGAGCCCGTTGAGCAGCGGCATGCTGATGTCGAGGACGACGACGTCGGGCCTGAGCTCGCGAACCGCCTCGACGAGCGCCATGCCGTCGACGACCTTCCCAACGATGTCGCAGGACGGCGCCAGCAGTTTCTCGAACGCCTCGACCAGCATGGTGTGGTCGTCGGCCAGAACCACTCGCGGACGATTCATGGTGCCTCCCGGTAGGAACGAGCGACGCCGTCCGCGGACCACGACGGCAGCGCCTTCGCGCCCAGCGGCACCTTGGCGTCGATCCGGGTTCCCGACCCGACCGCCGACTCGATGGTGATCTCGCCGCCGACGAGCCCCAGCCGCTCGCGCATGCTGAAGAGGCCGAGCCCGCCTCCGGCCGCCGCCAGCTTCGGGTCGAACCCGCAGCCGCTGTCGGCGATCACGAGGTGCAGGCCGCCGTTGCGGCCCGACAACTGTACGCGGGTCTCGGAGGCGCCGCTGTGCTTCACGACGTTGCGCAGCGACTCCTGGACGACCCGGAAGACGGTCAACGCCACGTCGTCGGGGACCGATGTCGGAACGTCGCAGTGCGTGAAGGTCACCCGGACGCCCTGCTGTGTCACCTCGCGGCAGTAGCTCTCGACCGTCGTCAGCAGGCCGAGGGTTTCGAGCTTGAGGGGCAGCAGCCGGTGCGAGATCCGGTGCACCTCGCTCGAAATCTCGTTGGTGCGGGTCCAGAACCTCCGCGCCTGCGTCGCCCAGTCCTCGTGACCGCTCAGCGGCCGGCCGAGCGCCGCGCCTTCGAGTTCGATCGCCAGCAGCGCGAGGCGCTGCTGCAGGTCGTCGTGCAGTTCCCGCGCGATTCGGCGCCGCTCCTCTTCCTGCGCGTTGATCAGCCGCCCGCTCAGCTCGCGCAGCCGGGCCTGCGCCTCCAGCCGCTCCGTGAGGTCGACGCAGCCGCCGACGTAGCCGAGCACCTCGCCCTTCTCGTCGCAGCGTGGCCGCCCGTGGTTGACCACCCAGCGGTACGTGCCGTCGCGTTGCTGCAGGCGGAACTCGCTGGCGAACCCTCTTCTCGCGGCCAGCGCTTCCCGGAACGCACAGAGCACTCGGGCGCGATCCCGCGCATGAACGCGGTCCACCCAGCCCTCCCCCAACTCCAGTTCCATGGGGCGGCCCGTCCACTCGGTCCACGTGCGATTGACGTAGATGCACCGCCCGTCGAGGTCGGTCATCCAGACACCCACCGGGAGAGCATCGCCGAGCAGCCTGAAGCGCCTCTCGCTTTCGCGGAGGGCGAGTTCGTGGCGCCGTTCGGCGGTCGTGTCGCGGTGGGTGACCACCGCGCCGCCCTCGGGCCGCCGCAGCGGCAGCACCTTCATGTCGAACCAGCGCTGGGCGTCGGGGCCGTCGCACTGGTATTGGTGCTCGAACACGTTGCGCCGCGCGTCGCAGACCGCCTGGATGCCCTCGAGCACCTCGCGCGCGTCCGACCGCTCGTCGGCCGCCGCCCGTCGGCACACCTCCAGGTAGTTGGCGCCAGGCGAGATCGTCGTCTCGTCGCGTACTCCGTTCGCGCGGCCGAACTCCGTCCAGGCGTCGTTCACCGCGATGATGGTGCCCTGCCGATCGAGCACCGTGATCTGCGCGGACATGGACGAGAGGATCGCGCCCTTCAGGCGGTCGCTCTCGGAGACGGCCGCCGCCGTCTGCTGGCGCTCCAGGGCGTTGGCAAGCACCTCCGCCAGCGTGCGCAGCTGCTGGTGCATCTCGGCCGGCCACGGTGTTCGCCGGCTGATCGAGAGGCAGCTGAGGATGCCGAGCAGCTGGCCGCCCACCTCCATCGGGAGCATCGCCAACGACTGCATGCCGGCTTCTGCCAACAGCGCGCGTTCAGCATGGGAGTCGCCGGGCAGATCGTCGAGGCTGCCGAGCACGAGCGGCTGGAACGTAGCCAGCTTCAGGGCCGCGAACGGGGCGTCGGCAAAGGCACAAGCCGCTGCCATGGCCGGGGATGCCAGAATCCGAACCCGACTGCGTGCGGCACGTCGCCGGCCTCGTGGATGCGTCCAGGATGGCGACCGAGTCCACGTCGAAGTAGTAGCGGGTCCGCTCGAGCGCCGACCTGATCGTCCCGTCGAGGCTCCTCAACGGCACCGCGTTGAGCGCGGTGGACACGTCCGACAGGAGTGTCCCGAATCCGAGCCGGCTGTCCAGGCTCTGCTGGAGCGCGGTGCGTTTCCGCCGCTGGACGACGAGGGTTACGATCAGCGCGGTCTGCGCGGACAGGAGCGCGAAGACCGCGACGATCCAGCCCCGGTGGATCGACCACTCGTTCTGCCGGTAGAGCACCTCGGCGCCGTTCGGCAGCGACGCCTCGGAAATGCCGAACCGGCTCAGCTCGCCCGCGTCGAAGATCATCCGCGGCTTCGTCACGCCGGGCTTGAGCGACGAGGGCGCAGCGCCGGCGAGGATTCGCGCGGCCATAGCCCCCAGCTCTCTGCCGTGCGCTTCGATGTCCATCACCGGGCCGCCAACCGCGCCCCGGCCGACGTACGTGCTGCTCGGCCCGTATACGGGAACCCGGGACACCCGGTGGACCAGGTCGAGCACGTCGCGCGGGACGAAGACCGAACCATCCCGGTCGCGGGACATCGACAGGTAGACGATCAGGCTGTCGTCCGGGAGCGTGGCCAACTCTCCGAGCAGCTCCGGCAGCGACCCTTCGGTGAGGTAGCGGATGGCGCCCCGAGACTCCAGTTGCGGAGCGATCCGTTGAAAAGACGCCTGCCAGCCGCGGTCGAAATCCGCAACGCCGCCCACGACCACCACGCGCCGGGTGGTGGGGTGCAGTTTGAGGGCGAGATCGGTGAACTCGAGCAAGTCGGAATCGAGCGCGACGCCCGCGGTCGCGGGCGGGCTCCCGAATGCCAGCGCCATGCGTTGATCCACGAACCCGTACAAGAGCGGCACATCGCGCAGGAACGGTTCGTCTCGGTGCTTGAGGACGAACTGCACGGCTGGCTCGCAGATGGCCACGACCAGGTCGGGCTTGGGCACGGAATAGCGCTGTCGAAACAGCGCGAGCAGGCGCTGGTCGTCGCCCGGGAACCGGCTGCGTTCGAGCGACTCCGCGTAGGCGTTGACCGCTCCGCCGCTCGTCCTCAACGCCGCGACCACCTCGCGGACGACGGCCAATCCCGCTGGCATCTCCATCGATTCGGAGATCAGGATCAGGACCGTCTTGGGCTGGGCGGCGGACGCGGGAGCGGCCGCCAGGACGACGAGGCCCGCGGCCAGGCGGAGCGCGGCGAGTCGCCGCACGCTCCGGGGTGGAGGCGGCGTACCGCGGTCATCGAATCCGAGGGGTCCCCCGGCACGCGGCAAGGCAGCGCTCACGCTCTCCCCCGAATCGTCAGACCGTGGACGGCCTGCGGCGCTCGAGTCGCCTCTCAGGTCGGCGCCACTTTCCCGGCGCGTGGCCGGCGAACCGGCCCTGCCGGGGCCGCAATCACCCATGGTAGCAGCCAAGTATAGATCGGACGCGCAATCCTGCAGCTCAGACGCGCAAACGCGCACCGTCAAATCTGACAGACAGGAAATGACGTCATGCCATCACAAGCCGCCGGAAGATGGGCAAGAAACGAGGGCGTGGACCAAGGATTGGCCAATTCTGCGCTATTGCGCAGTCGGCTGTCGGCAGACCTGTCACTTGTTACAGTCCAGCTGGTTCCAGCCACACGCCGCATCGCCGCCGTCACGGTCGTTGCCTGGCCCTCCGCCGATCCGCTACCCTCGATTCATGGGGCATCCAGTCCACCCCGCGCTCGCCGGCGTGCTCGACGGTCTGATGCGGCGCTACCAGGCGCACGTACCTGATGTCGGCGCGGTCGTCGCGACGATGGTTCGAAACGGGCTCGTCCCCCGGGCCTCGGACATCGAGAACGACCACGTCGCGTTCAGGACGCTCGGTGTTCCACGGCTTGGCATCGCCTCGCTCGAGCGGGTGTTTCTGCACTACGGCTACGAGCGGCGCGATCGGTATGACTTCCCGGCGAAGAAGGTCAGCGCGAACTGGTACGCGCCCCCTGCGCCGTCGTTCCCGCGCATCTTCATCTCCGAGTTGCGGGTGCCTCAGCTGTCGGAGGGGGCCCAGGCGATCATCCACTCCTACACCGACGACGTGACCGCCGACCCGGTGGACCGGCTCGACCTCGACTCGCCGGATGACGTCGTGGCGTTCCTCCACGCGCCCCTCTGGCGCACGCCGACGTGGGCCGACTACCAGCGGCTCCGGCAGGAGAGCGAGTTCGCCGCCTGGGTCATCTACAACCGTTACTACCTGAACCACTTCACGGTCTCGATCCACAACCTGCCCGTCGGCTGGAACACGCTCGACGCCTTCAACCGCTTCCTCGCATCGAACGGCTTCACGCTGAACGATTCGGGCGGCAAGGCCAAGGTGAGCGCCGACGGGAAACTCCTCCAGAGCAGCACCGTCGCGGCCATGGTGGATGCGACGTTCGACGACGGAGCCGGCGGGGCCGAGGTTCACGAGATTCCCGGCTCGTACGTGGAGTTCGCCGAACGACGGGTGCTCGACGAGTTCGCGCACCTGCCGGCGCGGGAGATCCGCCGCGAGCACCGCCGTGAAGGCTTCGAGGCCGCGAGCGCCGACAAGATCTTCGAGAGCACCTACACGGCCCAGGCGGCCCGGCGCCGCCGGTAGACCAACGACGCGTCAGGCCCGCCCCTCGACAGTCACGGCGCTCCGGGATCGCAGATTCTGCGTACGCTCCGGTTCTGGCAAGAAAACAGCTCCGACACCATTTCTCTAGTCGGGCTCGACGACTTCCGCGAACGTCCGGACGATTCCGTTCGCGTCCTGCGCGCTCTCGGACGCGCTCCTGAACTCCTCGTGCATCAAACGGCGCGCGAGCGCCGCCAGCACCCGCATGTGCTCGGCCGCCTGTTCGGCCTCGCGGATTGCGAGCAGGAGGACGGTCCGGACGGGCTGGCCGTCGAGCGAGGCCCACGGCACGCCCGCCCGCAGCCGGACCACCGCCATCGAGTTGGCGCCGATGGCGTCCGTCTGGCAGTGGGGGATCGCAAAACCGTGTCCGAAGCCGGTGGAACAGGCCGCCTCGCGCTGCCACACGGCCTCTTCGACGTCGCGCGGGCGGTCGGTCCGGCCGGCCGCGTACAGCAGGTCGACTGCGGCCTTGATGGCTTCTTCCCTGCTGCGGACGTCCACGTCGAGCGCCACCAACTCCGGTACGAGCAGCGGCTCCTGTCGCCAGTGGCTCCGCGCATCGAGCAACTGCGCCACCTCCGCGGCGCTCGAGGCGGCCATGGCGCGCTCGACCAGCGCGCGGCAACCGGCCGCCGACAGTCCGCCGATCAGCGTCTTCGCCGATGCGATCTCCTGGGGGGCCATGCTGATTTCGTCCAGGCCGAGGCCGACCAGCAGCGGCAGACAGCGCGGCTGGCCGCCGAGCTCCCCGCACAACCCCACCCATCGCCCATGGGCGCGCGCGTCGGCGGCGATCCGATCGAGCAGCCGGAGGAACGACGGTTCGAGCGGGTTGGCCAGCGTCGCGAGCCTCGCGCTGCCGCGGTCGGCCGCCATGAAGTACTGCAGGAGGTCGTTGGTGCCGATGCTGAAGAAGTCGAGCAGCCGGCTGAATTCCGGGATCAGGAACGCGGCGGCCGGCACCTCGATCATCGCGCCGAGCGGCATCGTCGGATCGAACGCCACGCCCTCCGATCGCAGCCGGGCTTCCTCCTCCGAGACGACGGCGCGCACCCACCGGACTTCGTCGACCGACGCGGCCATGGGGATCATCGTCCGCAGCGGACCGCTGGCCGAGGCGCGGAGGAGCGCGCGGACCTGCGTGCGGAAGAGGCCTTCGAACTCGCGGTAGATTCGGACCGCGCGGTAGCCGAGGACCGGGTTGTCTTCGCGGGGCAGCGCGAGGTAGGGCAGGGGCTTGTCGCCGCCCACGTCGAGCGTGCGGACGATCACCGTCCGCCCGCGGGCGGCAGCGAGGGCGCGGCGGTACTCCTCGAACTGCTCGTCCTCGCCCGGCGCGTCCTTCCTCGCGAGGAAGAGCATCTCCGTCCTGAAGAGGCCTATCCCCTCCGCGCCGGCGGTGACCGCCTCGCTCACGTCGTCGGCGCTCCCGATGTTGGCTGCCACCTCGACGCGCCGCCCGTCGGCCGTGGCTGCCGGCCGTTCGGCGAAGCGCTGGACGCGGGCGCGGCGGCCTTCGAGCCGGCGGCACTCCATCGCGTAGTAGCGTCGCGCGGCGTCGGTGAGGCTGCTGACGAGGATGCCCAGCTCCGCGTCCACCACGACTTCGCATCCCCCGAGGGCGGACGGGTCGAGGCCGCCCACGCCGACGAGCGTGGGAACGCCGTGAGACCGCGCGAGGATCACCGTGTGCGACGTCGTGCCGCCGTGCACCAGCACGAGGCCGCGCAGCCAGCGCCGATCGAGCGCCAGGAACTGTCCCGGCGTGAGGGTGTCGGCGAGGCACACCGAGTTTCGCGTCAGCACCGCGCCTGGTTCACGGAGTTCCGGTCCGTACACCTCGGCGAGGAGGTCGCGGCAGACGTCGCGGATGTCGAGCGCGCGCTCGCGCAGAAGCGCGCTGCCCGTCGCGGCCAGCATGTCGCTGAACTGGGCTTCGGCCTCCATGATGGCGCCGGCCGCCGTGCGTTGGTGCGCCTGCAGGGCGCGGACGATCGCCTGGCCGAACTCGGGATCGCGCGCGACGGACCGGTGCGCGCGCAGCACGTCGGTTTCCACCCGGCCGCCGCCGGCGGCGATCCGGTCGTCGTACCGCTGGAGCACGCGGCCGAAGGCGTCCTCCACGAGGCGAACCTCGGCGCCGACGTCGCCGGCGCCGGTCAGGGGAATCGAGTCCGGCACGCGGAAGCCGGCCACCGGGATCGCGAGGCCGATGCCGATTCCGCCCGCGACGGCAATGCCCGCCGTCACCGCCCCGCCCGCCTGCCGCAGGACCGGCGGGAGGACCAGTTCTCCCGGGCCGGGCGGTGCCACCGCCGGCGCGTCGTCCACGTGCGGCAGCCGCCGCTCGACGAACGCGCGGAGCGACTCGATGGCCCACGCCGCATCGCGGCCCACCGCCACGAGGCGGCAGCGGTCGCCGTGGCGGATGTCGAGCGAGACGATGCCGAGGACGCTCTTGGCGTTGGCCGACTGGCCGGTGCGTCCGTTGAGGATCGACACGTCGGCCGCGAAGCGGCGCGCCAGGTCCTCGAGCGCGCTCGCCGGCCGCGCGTGCATGCCCAACGGGAGCGGGCAGGCGAAAGGGAAATCGTTGGTCATCCGACCACCGCAGGCAGTTGACGACCATCAGCGGGCAGCACGTCCGCGAGCCGCCCCGCGCACGTGTCTCCGCGCACGTCCGAGGGGGCCGGCCGGCATTGGACCACAATTCCCAGCCGGATGATAGCGGAGAAGTCAAGCCTGTTTGAGGGCGCCGCAACCGGCTACCATGCAGAGACTGGCACGGGGCGACTGCCGCACACGGGACGCCGCGTGTGCATCCAGCACTCGGCATTCGGCACGCGACATTCGACATTCGGCATTGGACATTCTGCATTGTGCATTTTGCATTCTTCATCGACCTGGCACCCTGCCAGACCGTGGGAGCGAGCGTGAACGAAGCGTACATCGGGAAGATCGCGGGGGAGCTGAAGGTGGGGCCGCGACAGGTGGCGGCCACTGCGGCATTGCTGAACGAAGGGGCAACGGTGCCCTTCATCGCGCGGTATCGCAAGGAAGCGACCGGCAGCCTGGACGAGGTGGCCGTCACCGCCATACGCGACCGCCTGGCGCAGCTCGCCGAACTCGACGACCGCCGCGCCGCCATCGTCCAGTCGCTGCAGGATCGCGACCTCCTCACCGACGAGCTGTCGTCCGCGATTGACGCCGCCGAAACCATGACGGCACTCGAGGACGTGTACGCGCCGTATCGTCCGAAGCGCCGGACGCGCGCGACCATCGCCAGGGAGGCGGGCCTCGAGCCGCTGGCGGACCTCATCTTCACCAATCAGGCGGCGGCGAACCCGGCTGAGGAGGCGCGCGCCTTCGTGAACGCCGAGAAGAACGTCCCCGACGTCGATGCGGCGCTCTCCGGCGCCCGGGACATCCTCGCGGAGCGCTTCAGCGACGACGCGAGGGCGCGTGCGTCGATGCGCCGGCTGTATTGGGACCGGGGCGGCGTGAAGTCGTCCGTGGTGGCGGGCAAGGAGGACGAGGGCGCGAAGTTCCAGGACTACTTCGATTGGACCGAGCCGGTCGCGTCCATCCCGAGCCACCGCATGCTGGCGATCCGTCGCGGCGAAGCCGAGGGCGTGCTGCGCGTTCGCGTCGCGCCTCCCGAAGAGGACGCCCTGGCAGTTCTCGAACGGCTGTTCGTCGAGGCGCCCGGCACGGCGGGGGGCGAGCAGGTGCGGCTGGCGGCGCACGACAGCTTCAAGCGGCTGCTCGGCCCGGCGATCGAGGGCGAGATCCGCCACGAGTCGAAGACGAAGGCCGATGCCGAGGCGATCCGGGTGTTCGCCGACAACCTGCGGCAGCTGCTGCTCGCGCCGCCGCTCGGGCAGAAGACGGTGCTCGCCATCGACCCTGGCTTCCGGACCGGGTGCAAGGTCGCCGTGCTCGATCCGCAGGGCAAGCTCCTGCACCACGATGTCATCTACGCGACCGCCGCCTCGCCCGAGCAGGTCAAGCGTGCGGGCGACACCGTGCTGGCGCTGTCGCAGCGCTTCGGCGTCCAGGCGATCGCGATCGGCAACGGCACGGCGAGCCGCGAGACCGAGCAGTTCGTCCGGTCGCTCGGCCTGCCGCCCTCGATCGTCCTTGCGGTGGTCAACGAGAGCGGCGCGTCGATCTACTCGGCCAGCGAGGCGGCGCGCGAGGAATTCCCGGACCAGGACTTGACGGTGCGCGGCGCCGTGAGCATCGGCCGCCGCCTGATGGATCCGCTGTCGGAGCTCGTGAAGATCGATCCGAAGTCGATTGGCGTCGGCCAGTACCAGCACGACGTGGACCAGGCGTCGCTGAAGAACGGCCTGGACGACGTGGTGGTGTCGTGCGTGAACGGGGTGGGGGTGGAGCTGAACACGGCCAGCAAGCAGCTTCTTGGCTACGTGTCGGGGCTCGGCCCCTCGCTGGCGGGGAAGGTCGTCGCCTTCCGCAACGACAACGGCCCCTACAGGTCGAGACACGACCTGCTGCGCGTGCCGCGGCTCGGCCCGAAGGCGTTCGAACAGTGCGCGGGGTTCCTGCGCATCCAAGGCGGCGACCATCCGCTCGACGCGAGCGCCGTGCACCCCGAGAGCTACGCCGTCGTCGACCGGATGGCGGCCGATCTCGGCTGCGAGGTGGGCGACTTGATTCGGGACCCGTCGCTGCGATCGCGCATCGACCCCCAGCGGTACGTCACCGATACGGTGGGCGTCCCGACGCTCACCGACATCCTGGGCGAGCTGGCGAAGCCCGGCCGCGATCCCCGTCGGGAATTCGAAGCATTCAGTTTCAAGGAAGGCGTCGAGAAGATCGAAGACCTCGAGCCAGGCATGACGCTGCCGGGCATCGTGACGAACGTGACGGCGTTCGGAGCGTTCGTCGACATCGGCGTCCACCAGGACGGGCTGGTGCACGTCAGCCAGCTGGCGGATCGTTTCGTGAAGGATCCGGCCGAGGTCGTGAAGGTGCAGCAGAGGGTCGGCGTGACCGTGCTCGAGGTGGACATCGCGCGGAAGCGGATCGCGCTGTCGATGCGCTCGAACCCGCAGCCCGCACAGAGGCGCGAGGCCCGCACGTCCCCGTCGGCAACCTCGCCGCTGCCGCGTCCCGGGAACCCGCCGCCGCGCCATGAACCCGCCGGCGCACCGCCGCCACGTCCGCCCCAGGGCAGCCCGCGCCCGCCCAAGCCGGCGGGGGCGTTCTCGAACGCCTTTGCGGACGCGTTCGGCAAGCTGCGGAAGCCGTAGCGGGCACGCGGCGCGTCCGTCTCGACCCCCGCCTCTTGAGCTGCGCCGGAACGTAGTGTCTAATGATCGGGTAGGGCAATCCTCGCGAATCCTGACCGACGTATGCTGCTTCCGCCACCAGACCGTGTGCGGGAGCGAGGAGAAGGACTATGTCAACTCGTCTTCGGGCCGTGTTCACGTGCGTGGCGGTGCTGGCGGCCTGTCTCACCACGTCCGTCGCCCTGACGCACGCGGCCGCGCCCCAGCAGGGGCCGCCTCCAGCCGGCCCGGTGGGCCAGCCGCCCGCGGCGCAGGCAGCGGACCAGGGTCCGAAGGCGAGCGAGAAATACATGAACCTGAAGGTGCTCGGCGACCTGCCCGCCTCCCAACTGCACGAGGCGATGGTGTTCATGGAGGCGTCGCTCGGCTTCAACTGCGAGTCGTGCCACGTGCGCAATCCCGACGGCAAGTTCGCGTTCGAGAAGGACGACAAGGACAACAAGACGACCGCCCGCCGGATGATCGAGCTGACGCGGCGCATCGACGCCGACTACTTCAAGGGGCAGCCCACCGTGTCGTGCGCGACGTGCCACGAGGGCCGGCGTTCGCCGGTCGGAATGCCGCCCATCGCGCTGCCGTTCACCGCAGACCAGTTGGCCATGCAAGCGGCGCAGGCCGCGTTGCCACCCGGCACGCGTCCACCGGCCCCGAAGGAAACCTCCGACGAGGTGTTCGCGAAGTACTACGAGGCCCTCGGCGGCGAGACGGCCTTGCAGAAGGTCACGAGCGCCGTCATGCGCGGGACGGCCACGAATCGCGGCGGCGCATCGTCGCCCGCCGTCGTCACCGAGAAGACACCGGGGCGCTACCGGATCACGATCGAAGGGAAGGTTGCGAGCAGCCGGGCGTCCGACGGGACCAAGGCGTGGGCGCAGAACGGCGAGAACGGCCGGGACCTCTCGGGCGTCGAAGCCCTCGCGGTCGCGAGCGACGCGAGCCCGTGGCTCGGCGCGCGGCTGAAGTCGTCGCTGTCGCGGGTCCAGGGCGGCCGGTACGAACGGATCGACGGCCGTGACGTGATCACGCTGAACGGGATGGTGTCGCCCGACGTGTCCGAGTCGCTGTCGTTCGACCGCGCGTCCGGTTTCCTGGTCCGGCGCCTGGTACGGCTTCGCACCGTCATGGGCCGCCTGCAGAAACAGATCGACTACGCCGACTATCGCCCGGTGGGCGCCGTCAAGGTGCCCTTCGAGGTCAGAATCGCCGATTGGGACTCGGTGACGACGTTGAAGTTCGCCGAGGTGAAGCTGAACGCACCCGTCGAGGACGCGGCGTTCGCCAAGTGATGCCGTTCCCGCGTTCCCCCGCCTGGCGTGACGGAACGATCCGGGCGGGCCACCACCTGTCGACCCGACACGGCCGCAGGTCGCAAGCCGCCAGTCGCAAGCCGACTTAGAACACCATGGCCACGTTCGCGTAGACGTTCCGTCCCGGCTCGTAGACCTTGGCGCCCGTGCGGAACGGGTCGCGCTGGTAGGACAGGTGCTCCATGTAGGTGCGGTTGAGCAGGTTCGCCAGCCCTACCGAGAATCGCACGTGCCCGTACGACCCGCCCACGCGGGCGTTGAGGAGGGAGTACGCGGGCGTCGGGCTCTCCCGCAGGTCGGTGTCCACGTGCGTCTGGGCGGCCGAGTAGACGCCCTCGAGCTCCGCGAACCCGGAATGGCGGGCGGCACGCCGTTCGTAGCGCAGCGCCAGCCGCGCGCGCGCGGGCGGCATCTCGGCCAGCCAGGGGCTGTTGACGCCGGCGGCCGCGTTCACCGTCTGCTGACCGCGGAGCGCCGACACGTCGCCCGACGCGAACAGCCGGTCGGTGATCGACACCGTCGCTTCCACTTCCGCACCCGTGATGGTGCCGTCGGTATTCCGGTAGGACCGCGCGTAGGAGTTCATCACGCCCGGCACCATCGCCACCCGCGCCTGCTGGTAGACCCCGATGTTGTTGCCGAGCGCGTCGCGGTGAGCGGCGGCGTTGAGGAACAGCCGGCCGACGCGCCACGCGGCGCCGACCTCGACGCCCGTGTTCGTCGTGGGCACGAGGAACGGATTGCCCACCCAGTCGCTGCCCGCGCGTTTCAACGCGAAGTACCGCTCCTGGGGGTCGGGCACGCGCACCGTGTGGCCCAGTCCCGCATTGATCGTCAGGCTCTCGACCGGCTTGTAGGCCAGCCGGATCTTCCCGGTCGGGTAGGTGTCGGACGCGGACGTCTGAGACCGGCCCTGGTAGGCCACGTAGAGCGCGGTGTTGGCCTTCGTGGGATCCGCGTCGGAGCGGGTGCCGTCCACGCGGCCGCCGACGTCCAGCGTCACCGAGTTGCCGAGGTGCCGCGTGTACTCCGCGAACACGCCGAACGAGGTCATCACCACGTCGGGAATCGAGTACTGCGGCTGGTATTTCATCCCCGCCATCTGCGTCTCGGCGTTCCACTCGCGGCGGTACGTTTCGATGCCGGTTGTGAGGCCGGACATGGTCGCCTCCGCCTTCACCCCTTGTGTCCCGGTTCGGGCTTCCGTGGCCATGCTGTAGGGGCGGGGCATGCCCACCGACGACTGCCGCAGTTGGTCCGTCATCGAGTGGTGGACGCGGGTGGCGTAGCCCTGCACGCGCGCGGCCTGGATCAGGCCGCGCGTCGCGTGATAGTCGTACGCGAGGTTCAGGCGATCGGCATCGTCGAACGTGGCGTCCATCTGCAGGTAGGGATACATCATCCGGCCGGCCCGCTGGCTGGTCGCGCTGGCCTGCAGGCCGTGCGCCCCCTTGGCGGCCAGGTCCACGCGCATCCACGTGGTGTCCACGTCGAAGGCGCTGAGATCGTAGGCGGTGGGCAGGTAGTTGGCGGTGGCGAGCATCGACCGTCCGGAGCCGTCCAGGTACGGGTCGCCGCGCCTCGTCGAGTAGCCGCCGAGGATCGCCGCGTTGCCGTTGCCGTAGGACGCGGTGGCTGACGGGTTCACGTACCCGAACGAGCCGCCGGAGAACTGCGCGTTGGCATGGGCGCCGGAGGGAGGCCGCTTGGTGACGATGTTGACCGCCGCGCCGAGGCCGCCCTGGTTCTTGACGTCGAACGGCCCCTTGCCGATCTCGATGCGATCGACCTCCGAGAAGTCCACGTGGAAGGCCGTCGGATCCATGTTGTTCGGGCACGCGCCGTAGAGGCGGGCGCCGTCGATGAGGACCGTGAGGTTCTCACCCTGGTAGCCGCGCACGACGACGTCGTTGGCCATGGCGCCGCGGCGGACCTTCCACACCCCGGCGAGGCTCGCCAGCGCTTCTCCGACGTCACGCGCGCCGCTCTCGCGGATGCGCGGCACTTCCAGCGATTCGCGGTCCGAACGGCCCACGACGGTGACGGTTTCCACCAGCGACGCGATCGGCAGGGTGATGTCCCGGCCGACGAGATCGCCGGCGGTGGTGTCGAGTTCGAGGACGGTCGTGCGGAAGCCGTCGAGCGCCGCCGACAGTTCGTAGCGCCCGGGGGTCAGCCCGGAGACGCGGTAGACGCCCTGGTCGCCCGAGACGACCTGCGACACCTGCCTCCCGTCGATCGAGACGCTGACCACAACGCCGGGCAGGCGGGCGCCGTCCGGCGCCTGGACGGTGCCCGAGATGAAACCGGGCGTGACGCCATCCGCCGCGGAGAGCGCGACCGAGCCGCCGACGACCAGGATGAGAGCGACAAGGGGCAGGAATCGATGAGTCATGCCCCGGAGTGTAGACCGCGAGTTTCCTTCGGAAAATGCGGCAAGTTGTCGCAGGACCTTCGTACCATGCCGGCGTGGTACGAAAGTACCAGATGCGCTTCTGCGCAGGCGTCGGAGCTCCGGCGGCGTCGGGCCGGCCGGCCCGCCTTTTCGGGGTTCGTGGCCCGCTGGCAACCGGCCGACTAGCGGAGCGACGGGAACCGGTCGAGCTTGCGCTGGAGCGAGCGCCGGTGAATGCCGAGCAGGCGCGCGGCCTTCGAGATGTTGCCGTCGCAATCGGCCAGCACGCGGTTGATGTGCTCCCACTCCACGCGCGCCAGCGACGGCACCTGCTCGAGGCCGTCGTCTGCGCCAGGCGCCGAGACGGCCGGGCCCGCCGAGTTGCGGGTCAGCGCCGCCACTATCTGGTCGACGTCGGCCGGCTTGGTCAGGTACTGCGCCGCCCCGAGCTTGACCGCCTCCACCGCCGTCGCGATCGAGCCGTAGCCGGTCAGGACGACGACCGTCGTGCCCGGGTCGATGGCCTTGACCTCGCGAACGACGTCCAGCCCGGAGCCTCCGGGCACGCGCAGGTCGACGAGGACGTATTCCGGGCTGTCGTCCCTCGCGGCCGCGATCGCGCTTGGCACGTCGCCGGCCTCGCGCGTGTCGAACCCCCGCTCCGCCAGGGCCCGCGACAGGCGGCTGCGCAGGCGGTCGTCGTCTTCGACGATCAACAGCGAACGCAGGTGGCTGCTCTCAGCTGGCATCGGCGTGCACCTCGAGCGGCAGGATCATGCGAGCGGTCGTGCCGCGAGACGGCGACGAGTCGATTGAGAAGCGGCCGCCCAGCTGCTCGGCAAGGCTGCGGGCCAGGAACAGGCCGAGGCCGAGCCCTTGCCCGGGCGGCTTGGTCGTGAAGAACGGCTCGCCGGCGCGGGCCAGCACGTCGGGCGCCATGCCGCAGCCGCGGTCGCGGACGGTCACCGTGAAGGTGCCCTCGCTGCCCGCTTCCACCTCCACGATCACGCTCTCGTGCTCGGGCGACGCGTCGAGCGCGTTGCGAACGAGGCTCAGGAGCGCCCGGCCGAGCGCGCGCCGCGGCAGGAACACTTCGGTCGCCGCCCGGGCGCCGACCACGATCACGCGCGCCGCTTCCGGCGGGTGCAGGCGGCTTCGGGTTTCCGCCAGCAGTTCGGCGGCCGTGAACCGTTCGGGCATCTCGCCCGCCGCGCTCCCCGATCCGATGCCGATGCTGTCGAGAATCTCGCGGCACCGCACCACTTCGCTGCGAATCAAGCCGATGTCCTCGTCGAGGCGGGCCCGGGTGACGGGGGGCAGCGCCGCGATGGACCGCTGCAGCTCGCCGGCCACGACGGCCACGGTGGTGAGCGGCGTGGCCAGTTCGTGCGCGGCGCCGGCCGCCAGCGTCGTCACCGCCGACAGCCGATCGCGGCGCGCCGCGCTCTCGCGCATCTCGGCGATCTGCCGATCGCGGGCCGCGAGGCCCGCCGTCAGGCGCGTGACGAAGTAGGCACTGAGCGCGGCGGCCAGCGTGAGCGCGACCCACATGGCCCGCAGGTGCCCCTCCATCATCTGCGCCATGTGCTCCGCTTCCGCATCGCGCGGCGCCGACGGCAGGGCGAACAGCGCGGCATAGCACGAGACGGCCAGCCCGGAGATGCTCCACGTCCACGCCGATCCGAGCAGCGAGGCCGCGGCCGTGATCTGCACCAGGTAGAACACGCTGAACGGGTTGGATGCGCCGCCCGTCACGTGCAGCAGACCGGTCAGCTGCAGCGTGTCGAACGCCAGGATGGAGCCTGTCCACGCCGTGTCGATGGTCCGCCCCGACCGCAGCCAGAACCAGAGGCCGGCGTTCGTGACGGCGGTGAGCGACGCGAGCTCGAGGAGCGCCGCGACGGGAAGCGCGAGGTTGGCCACCTGCCAGGCGCCGAGGATGATGAGGAACTGGCCCGCGGCCGACCCCCACCGGAGGCGGACGAGCGACCACGCCCGAACGTCGGCCGCGCCCGCGGGTTGTGCCGGGCGACCCGGAGTGTGTGTCGTGTTCACGAGGCCTGCTCCCGGGAGCGCGGTGCTCGCTCGCACCCCGCGGGCCTATTATGCGCGCAGGCACAGCCGGCAGGAAACCGGATCGGCCCGACGCCCACGACCGGCCGGAGGCCACAGCCGACGGCACTGCGAAACCCGCGGACGGCCGCATGCAGCGCCGCGTGCTGGCCGCCGATCGCTATGCGAGCCGGCCGCCGAAGCTGGCCATCAGCTGCAACACGAGGGCCGACTCGGGCACGGCGCCTTCGACATGGGTGATCTCGTTCATCACCGTGCGGGGAACGCCCTGCACCTGGTACTTCATCGCCAGGTGGGGGAACTCCGTCGCTTCCACCATGTCCGCCGTCACGAGGTCGCTGGCCATCGCCAGCTTGTGAGCGAGCACCACGGCCCGCGGGCAGTACGGTCAAGTGGGCGTGACGAAGACCTGGATGTGCACCGGGCGCGTCAGCGTGGCGAGGGCCTTCGTCGTCTCGGGGCTCAGGCCGGGATCGCCGCTGCCGAGCATCCGCAGGTCCTCGATGAAGGTCGAGAACTCGTAGCCCGCCGGCACCCCGTAGAGCCGGATGCCGTGATCCTTCGGCGTCTCGCCGTCCGACAGCAGCACCACCGCCGGGATCTTGTCCACGCCGTACTGCCTCGCCAGGTCCGCGTCGGCGGTGAAGTCCTTCACCTCGACGGCGATCTTGTCGGAGAGGGACGCGACCTCCTGAACGAGCTCGCGGGTCTGCTCGCAGAACTCGCACTCGAGGGCGCCGCCGTCCCCCTGCGTGAACATCACCATCCTGACCGGCTTCGCCATGCCGGCCAGCGCGGCCGTGACCTGCTTGCGGATCTTGTCGTCCAAGAGTGCCATCGTGCCTCCTCAACCAATCGAGAGACTCATGACGCGCGCCGCCGGTGACAGCGGGCAGGCTCGGGGCCCAGGGTCCACGGCTCAGGGCTCAGGGACGGCAGTCCACGAGCACCCGGCCGAGCGCGGAGCGATTCATCAGCGTGCCGCAGGCGCCGATGACGTCCGGCAGCCGAACGGTCTTGCTGGCGATCCGATCCAGCGACGGGGGCCGCAGGTCGGCACCCAGGCGGTTCCAGATCGCGGTCCGCAGATCCATGGGGCAGTTGGTCGAGCTGGCGCCCAGGAGGGTGACGCCGCGCAGGATGAAGGGGAAGACCGAACCGTCGAACGACGGGCTCGCGGCGTTGCCGACCGCCGCCACGTTGCCCCAGGGAGCGACGTGCCGCAGCAGACCCGCCAGCACCGGCCCGCCGACGTTGTCGATGACGCCGCCGAAGCGCGCCGCTTCGAGCGGGCGCGTGCCCAGGTCGAGCGATTCGGGCGTCGCCACCTCGTCGGCGCCAAGCCCGCGCAGGTAGGCCTCGTGCTCCGGCCGGCCCGACACCGCGATCACGCGGTAACCCCGGCGCGTCAGCATCGAGATCGCGGCCGAGCCCACGCCGCCGGTCGCGCCCGTGACGACGATGGGCCCGAGCGCCGGCGCCTGGCCGTTCGCTTCCATGCGATGGAGCGCGAGGGCCGCCGTGAAGCCCGCGGTGCCCAGCACCATCGCATCGCGCGGGCCCAGCCCGGGGGGCAGCGGCACGACCCAGTCGCCCGGCACGCGCACGACCTGTGCGAACCCGCCGTCGTTCGTTTCGCCCAGCCCCATCCCGTTGACCAGGACCCGCTCGCCGGGGCAGAAGCGCGGGTCGGACGACGACTCGACGCGGCCGGCGACGTCGATGCCGGCGTTGAGCGGGAATCGCCTGTAGATCGGCGCGCGGCCGGTCACGCCCAGCGCGTCCTTGAAGTTGATGCCCGACCACTCCGCGCGAATGACGACCTCGCCCGCCGTCAGGTCGTCGACGCTCAGGTCCACGAGGCGGGCCACGACGCCCCCGGCCTCGCGATACACCCGGCACGCCAGGAAGGCCATGGTTCCGCCCATGCTACTCCTGCTGCCAGTGCGCGCCGGGCCGATAGGTGCCGAAGTACCACAAGTGGCCCTCCGGGTCCCTCGCCAGGTAGCCGCGCGACCCGTAGTCGGCGTCCTGGAGGTCGTGGAGGATCTCCGCGCCGGCGGCCTTCGCACGGTGGTAGTGGGTGTCGGGGTCGCTGACGCGCACCGACAGCACCTGGCTGACGCCTCCGAGCGCCTTGGGGCTCGAGCGGCCGTGCTCGGGCCGCGGCCCGCCAACCATGATCACGGTGCCCGGCCCCAGCGTCAGTTCGCTGTGCATCACGCCGCCGTCGGGTCCCGGCACCACGAGCCGCTTCTCGAAGCCGAACGCCTGGCACAGCCACTCGATGGCGGCGGCAGGATCCTGATAGGTCAGGCCCGGGTAGACGTCCGAGGTCACTGCGGGGACTCCCATCGCGCCTCCTCTCTGGGTCGATACGATCGATGCTAGCATGCCCCGATGGCGACCGGCGCGCCTGGCGAATTGTCGGGTGGACTTCCCGACCTGCCGCGCTGCCTTCTCGCCGCAGGTGCACGAGACCGAGATGATCGCCCCGCTGTTGGTGCTTGCGCTGTTGACGTCGCTGCAGGCTGCTGGCGACGCCGCCGGGCGGGACCTTCCGCCGTCGAGCCTGGCGCTGCGCCTCACCGGCCTGATCGTCGACCGCGAGGTCCCGGCTCGGTCGGCGTGCCTCATCCGCTGCGTCGATCCGCCCGAGCGGCACGGCATGTTCTCGGCCGGCGAGCGCGCGTGCGACGTAGCTGAGATCCGCGAGGTCCGGCAAGACGGAGTGGTCCTGGAGAACCTGCAGTCGAGGCGCCTGGAGTTCCTGACGTTCCCGGGCCCCGGACGTCTCGCGCCGCCAGCCGACGCGCGGCCTGCGGCCACGCCACCGCCCGCCGAGCCGGTTCCGCCAGCCATCGAGGTTCCCAAGGCCTCGGTCGAACGCTACTTGGCCAACCTGCCCGATGTGCTCGAGTCTGCACTCGCGGTGCCCAAATACCGCGACGCGGACAACGGGCAGCGGGTGATCGAGGGCTTCGAACTCCGCCAGGTCAGGCCGGGCGGGGCGGCCGACCAGCTCGGACTGCGCGACGGGGACGTCATCCAGGAAGTGAACGGCCAGCCCCTCGACGGAATGGCCACCGTCATGCGGCTGTTCGGGCAGATTCAAGGCATGGCGCAGGCGAAGGTGACCGTGCTGCGAGCCGGGCAGAAGATCACGTTCGTCCTCGACACGAAATGACGAATGTAGAATGCAGGGACGTATGACGACGAACTGGTGGCGGCGGTCGATGCCGATGTGCCTGCTGGCAGCGGCCGCGTGGATGTCGTCAGGCCACGCGGTCGGCCAGTCGTCCGGCGGCAGCGCGGCCGATCCCGCCGGCGCCATCCTCGCGTCGCACAAGGCATCCGACGAGTCGTACGCGAAGGCGCCGATGTCGCCGTTCACCGCGGTCGCGGTGCAGTACTTCCAGCCGGGGCAGACGATGCGCCTCGGCGTCGGGCCGAAAGGGGCGGTGTTCGGCGCGAATCCGGCTGGCGTCGATGTCATCGAGTTGACGCTGCAGGACGGCGCGTATTCTGTCGCCCCGGTCACCGGCGCGCGCCCGCTCCTCGTGAAGGCCGGCGGCAACGGCGACGTTTCCGGCCTGCCGGGCACGGCGGTCTCCGCCAGGACGAAGCTCGACCGGCGCGACGTGGTTCACCTCGGCCGCTATTTCGTCGAGGCGCTCGTCGCCCCTGGCAACGGCAACGCCCGCGTGTTCGACCCCGAGTCGGCGGCGCGGAAAGCGTTCACCGGGCTGAAATGGTATGCGCCGAACCTGGCGTGGCAGCTGAAGGCGCGCTTCGTCGCCAATGCCGCCGCGTCCCCGGTCACCATCACGACGAGCCGCGGGCTGCAGCGCGAGTACTTCCGTGTCGGCACGTTCGAGTTCGTCGCGGAGGGACGGGCGCTGCGCTTGACGGCGCTGGCCACGGGCCCCGCGCCGAAGAACGGCGACGAGCTGTTCGTGGCATTCCGCGACGCGACGACCGGGACGGAAACCTACGACGTGGGCCGCTACCTCTTCATCCCGTTCGCGGGCGCCGATGTGCCGTACGTGCTCGACTTCAACCTGGCCACCAACCCGCTCTGCAACTACTCGCCGCATTACAACTGCCCCATCCCGCTGAAGGAGAACGTGCTGCCCGTGGCCATCCGCGCTGGAGAGATGAAGTACCCGGCCCGCCCCTGACGCGTTGCCGCCCCCGGGGGGACCTCCCGAGACCCCGGAGCCGAAAGCCGGTCTACAATGCCGGCATGGTGCGTCGTGACGAAGCCAGCCAGTCTGGGCCGGCTTCCCGCTGTCCATCTCCCGCGGGTGCAAGTCCCGCCTCGGTAAGCCCCGGAGCGCCGAGTAGCAGGCCCCAGGCGTATGGCGAGAGCTGTGCGGCCCGAGCGGGGCGTCAAGAGCCTCTACGGAGGAAGCGAGCACGCGGGCCGCAACCTGACGTGAAGCCTGCAGCCTCGACACATTTACAACCCGAGAGCCGAGCCGGTCATGTCGCGGCGAAGGCCACGTTCCGCGCACCCCAGTCCGGGGACGTACGTGCGTGGGGTCTCGGCGGGGTAGGGGGCGCAGCACGCGTGCACGGAGACGGACGGAACACGAGAGGCCCGTCTGCGCCGCTCGAGTCGGAGCAGGTGCGCTCGTATAAGCCGATGGCGAAAGCGAGGCATGCGCAGCGGGCGTCCGAGGGGGTCGTAGTACCGCGGATCGTCGCGACGAACAACGCGGCGGGAGGGAAGGGCCCCTGCGGTGGTCAGGCGAGTGGCGAGGGCACGTGCGAGGGCATGGCCGGCCGGTCCGGTCCCAATTCCCCCGGTGGGCATCCACCCATCGACAAAGTACGCCACCTTCAACGCTCCCTGTGGGCCGCGGCCAAGCGGTCCCCGGATCGGCGATTCCATGCCCTACTGGATCGGATCTGGAGGCCTGACATCCTCCAGGAGGCATGGACTCGCGTGCGACGGAATCGCGGCGCGGCCGGCGTCGATCGCGTGACGCTGGCGGCGATCGAGCAGTACGGTGTCGAGCGGATGCTGTCCGATCTCGGCGCGGCGCTGCGCGACGGCACGTATCGCCCGCGGCCGGTCCTGCGGCGGTACATTCCCAAGGCCGACGGCCGGCAGCGGCCGCTCGGCATTCCCACCGTCCGAGACCGAGTCGCCCAGATGGCGGCGAAACTGGTGCTGGAACCGATCTTCGAGGCGGACTTTCGCCGCGCCTCGTATGGGTTTCGGCCCAAGCGCAGCGCCACGCAGGCACTGGAGGTCCTCCGCGTCCAGGGGGCGCAGGGGGGCAATCACGTGCTGGATGCGGACATCCGGGACTACTTCGGGAGCATCGACCAGACGAAGCTGATGCGTCTGCTGGAGCAGCGCATCTCGGATCGGCGGGTGCTGAAGCTGCGGCGGCAGTGGCTCGACGCCGGGGTGATGGAGGCGGGGCAGTGGTCGGCGACGACCGTGGGGACTCCCCAAGGTGGCGTCATCTCGCCGCTGCTCGCGAACATCTACCTGCACGTCCTCGACCGGATCTGGGAGGACCGCTACGCGCATCTCGGGACGCTCGTCCGCTATGCGGACGATTTTGTCGTGATGTGCCGGACGCGGTCCGCGGTCGACGAGGCCCGCGAGCGGGTGAGCGCCGTGCTCGCCCGACTCGGGCTGGAGCTGCATCCGGAGAAGACCCGGACGGTCGACCTCTCGCGGGGGTGCGAGGGGGTCGACTTTCTCGGGTGTCACCTGCGCAAGCGCATGAGCGGTCCGATCTGGGAGCGGGCGCGGCAACGCGTCTACTACCTGCAGCGAGGACCGTCGCAGCGCGCGATGCGTCGGGTGCGCACCCGGATCCGCGAACTGACGCCTCGTGGCCGCTGTCACGAGGACCTGCGCACGGTCATTGCCGACATCAATGCGGTGGTCCGGGGGTGGGGTCAGTATTTTCGGACGGGTAACGCGGCGACACGCTTCATTCAACTCGACCGCTATGTCGAGGAGCGTCTGCGACAGCTGCTGCTGAAGCGGCACGGCTCTCGCGTGGCGGCCGGTCGGGCCGAGGCGTGGCGTCGTCCATTCTTCGAGGCGTTGGGACTCAGCCGGCTTCGCGGCACCGTCCAGTACCCGGGGACCGCACAATGTCGTGCCTAGACCGACCACCGGTAAGCCGTGTGCGGGAAATCCGCACGCACGGTTTGAACGGGGGTCTTGCTGTCTGCTGGCCGGCCCGTCCGGCTGGCTTCAAGTAGGATCTACCAATGCGCCGCATCCTCGCTGCATCCGCCGTCACCGTCATCGGCCTGGCCGCCGCCGCGGCCATGCCGGCCGACAAGGTCCATCGCCTCGAAGCGTCGCCGGACACGGTCGCCTACGGCTACTACTGGTCCCAGGCGAAGCCCGTCCTCCGCATTGCGTCCGGCGATGTCGTGGACGTTGACACGCTGCTCACCAATACGCCGGCCGGCCTGGAGGGCGCCGGTGTTCCCGCGGACAAGGTGGAAGCGTCGCTGCGCGACGTCGTCCGCGAGGTGACGGGCGACCGCAAGGGGCCCGGCGGGCACATCCTCACCGGCCCGGTCTACGTCGAGGGCGCGGCACCGGGCGACACGCTGCAGGTGGACATCCTGTCCATCGACTTGCCGATCGACTACGGCTACAACGGCTGCAGCGGGTACGTGCGCGACAACTGCGACCGCAGCGTCGGGATTCGCATCATCCCGCTCGACCGCAAGGCGATGACGGCCACCTTCGCGCCCGGGATCGTGCTTCCGTTGAGGCCGTTCTTCGGCAGCATGGGCGTCGCGCCGGATCCGGCGGCCGGGCGCGTCAGCAGCACGCCGCCCGGGCGCCATGCCGGCAACATCGACAACAAGGAACTGGTGGCTGGCACGACGCTCTACATCCCGGTTTTCGTGGCCGGCGCGTTGTTCGAGGTGGGTGACGGGCACGCGGCTCAGGGCGACGGGGAGGTGGACCAGACGGCGATCGAGACGTCGCTGCGCGGGCGGCTGCGGCTGACGGTCCGCAAGGGAATGACGCTGACCTGGCCGCGCGCCGAAACGCCCACGCACTACATCAGCATGGCAACCGACCTCGACCTGGCGGTCGCGACGAAGGCCGCGCTGCAGGAGATGATCGACTTCCTGTCGGCGACGAAGGGGTTGACCAGGCACGAGGCGTATCAGCTGACGAGCATCGCCGGCGACGTGGCGGTCACGCAGCTCGTGGACCAGACGCTGGGCGTGCACGTGAAGATGCCGAAGGCGATATTCACCGGCGGGGTCGGATCGCCAAAGTGATTCCGACCGGGGGTACGCCCACGGACGAACCACCGCAGCGGCGATCGCGCATCGGCAACCGACGCCGTGCAACCGACGTCCCGTGTCGACGGTAATCGTTGCCCTCCGTGCGGCGAGTGGTGCTATAACTCCCTACACCATTCAAGGAGCCGCCATCCGATGCCCACGCTCACGCCGTACAGCCACCCCGACGCGCCGGTGCGCCACTCGTACCCGTTGGCCGTCTCGCACGCCGGCTTCGGCAGCGCCGTCTCGCTGGTGATGCGCACGCTGCCCTACGCGCTCGTCAGGTTCGGCATCCTCGTCGGATTCACGCTCGTGACGGTCGTGTGGTTCGCGATGACCTTCGGCGGGGCCGCGCTGCTGAGCGCGAACGTCCACCCGTGGGTCGGCATCGGCTGGCTCATCGTCGGACTTGGCGCCTACGGCTTCGCCTGGCAGTTCGTCGTCCGGTACGCGCTGTACCTGATCAAGGCCGGGCACGTGGCCGTGCTGACCGAACTCATCACGAAGGGGAGCATCGACAACGGCGCCACCGGAATGTTCGACTACGGCCGCCGGGTGGTGACCGATCGGTTCGGCGAAGTGAACGTGCTGTTTGCGGTGGACCTGCTGATCCGCGGCGTGGTCGCCGCGTTCAACCGCACGCTCGACTGGGTGAGCCACTTGATTCCGCTTCCCGGCCTGCATTCGGTGGTCGGGATCGTGAACGCGGTCGTGAGGGCGGCGACGACCTACATCGACGAGACGATCTTCTCCTACGACCTGGCGCGCGGCGACGACAATCCGTGGCGTGCCGGAAAGGACGGCCTCATCTACTACGCGCAGAACAGCGGCGAGATCCTCAAGACCGCGCTCTACGTCGTGGTGCTCGACAAGGTGCTCACCGCGGTCGTCTGGGTTGTGATGCTGGCGCCCGCTTTTCTGATGCTGGCGGTCCTGCCCGTCTCCGCCAAGCCGGGCGGCTTCATCGGCGGGTTGGTCATCGCGGCGCTGTTCGCCTCGAACGTGCGGCAGGCATTCCTCAAGCCGATCTTCCTCGTCATGGTGATGACCAAGTTCCATGCGGTCGTGCAGAACCAGGTGATCAACCCCGAGTGGGACGCGCGGCTGACGAGCGTGAGCGACAAGTTCCGCGCGATCAAGGACAAGGCCGCCGCGCCGTGGGCGCCGCCCGTAGGGGCGACCAGGTAGGCGGACGCGGCGCCGGCCTCCGTGCCGGCGGGCTCAGGCAAGCGCGGAGGCTTGCCCCACAGGGCATGGCGGAATCGAAGGACGTTCGTCGCCACTACTCCGTCTACGTCGTCTACCTGCGCAATCCCAAGGCCGACGGCCGCGCCGGATACTACGTGGGCATGACTGGCTTGTCACCCGAGGAACGTTTCGCGAACCACAAGGCAGGGAAGAAATCGGCCGCAATCGTCAAGCGGTTTGGCGAGCGCCTCGTGCCTCGGCTCTACGCGCACCTGAACCCCATGACCTACGAGGACGCGGTGGAAGCTGAGCCACGCCTGGCCGACGAACTCCGGGCCCAGGGATATCAGGTGTTCGGCGGGCACTGACGCGTAACACTTCTGTCATCCCTCGACGACGCTGAACGAAACCGCTCCGACCCCGGTGCCGCCCTCCCACCCTGTCACTTCTGACAGATGTCGGCTGGCAGAATTTCGTGCGCTGTCCGGCGGACACTCTGAGTACAATCAAAAGTTGAGATCTATTGACATCAGCGCACGTCCAACGTCGAGGAGGAAAGAAATGAAGCGGTTCGCTGCAATCGTCGTGGCCGTAGCGTTCATGATTCCGCTTGCCGGGATCGCGATGGCCCAGACCAAGACCATCACCGGCGAGGCGAAGCTGGTGACGGCGACGGTCGAGGGGATCGAGGCGTCCACCCGTACGTTGACGTTGAAGAAGGACGATGGCACCTACGTCACCACGATCGTCCCGGAGACCGTGAAGGCGTTCTCGACGGTCAAGGTCGGCGACAGGATCCAGGCGCGCTACTACGAGAACATGGTGCTCCGCGTGAAGAAGCCGGGCGAGAAGGACGTGGACACCGCGGCCGCGGCGAAGACTCCGTCGCAGACGTCCACCGCGGGGACGACCGCCAAGCAGCGGACGATCACCGCGACGATCACCGCCATCGACGAGAAGATCCCGTCGATCACCTTCAGCGGCCCGAACGGCTGGAAGTACTCCTCGAGGGTCGAGGACAAGAAGGTGCTGGCGCAGGTGAAAGTCGGCGACAAGGTGGACATCACCTGGACCGAGGCGCTCCTCGTGTCGCTCGAACCGCCGGCGAAGAAGTAACGACTGGCGGCCTTCGACCTGCGGCTGGCGGCCGTGTCACGCCTGACCCGGCCGCCAGTCGCACGCCGCAGGTTCGCCGGCCGTGATGTCTAGCGAAGCGGGCCTCAGACCTCCAAGCATGTCCGGCGACGACGCCCGCCTCGCTAGACATAGAAACGCTGTTGGCTGGCCCCGCGAAGCGCGGGGCTCTAGATGCCTTAGGGGCCCGGATGGCGTCGCGAAGGACTTGACTCATTCGCAAGGATTCCTGCCCCTCAATCAAGGCATCTACGTGAACGCCGCCCCGCGCGGCCGCGGGCCATGTCCGGGCGCCGCCCCCTCGGGCTTGGCCGGCGAGAGGTACCGCTGGTCGGGGGGGACGACCTTCGGCGAGTCCGGGTCCTTCATGTACGCCGGCGTCATGATCTGCACGCCGTACTCGTTGAACACGTCGAGGACGTTGCGGTGCAGCTCGGTGTAGGTTTCGAAGATCAGCAACGGCTCGCCGCAGTGCGCGTTCAGCTCGTACTGGACGCAGAAGTCGTCCAGCTTGAGCTGAAGCACAAATGGCGGCGGGTCGGTCTTCAAGCCAGGCGTCCTCCGCGCCGCCTCGACCAGCATCGCCTCCACCTGCCGCCACGGCGTCTCGTAACCGATGCCCGCGATGGTGTGCAGGATCACGCCGCTCGTCTTCGCCAGCGCGCTGTAGTTGACGATGTGGCTGTTCAGCAACTGCGAGTTGGGCACCGCCACGTTCTCGTTCTTGAACGTCCGCACGTGGGTGTCGAGCATCCTGACCGCGGTCACGAACCCCATCACCTCGCCGATCTTCACGACATCGCCCGCCCTGAAGGCCCGGCGGTAGATGACGGTGTACCCGGCAATCATGTTGGAGATGAACGACGACGACCCCAGTGACAGCATCACGCCCAGGAAGACCGAAACCCCCTTGAACGCGTCCGAACTCGACCCGGGAATGTAGGGGTAGCCGATCACCAGCGCGAAGCCGATGACCAGCGGCCTCACCAGCTTGTATGTGGGCGTTGCCCACTCGGGGTCGAAACTCGCCAGCCGGATGCGCCCCGCCCCGACCGAATCGAAGAACCGGCGGACGAGCCGCAGGCCGAATCGCACGAACACGAACAGGACGGCCAGGAAGAACAGATCGGGGATCTTCTGCACGAACGCCGTCCACATCGTCAGCAGCGGATCCACGATGTAGCTGGAGAGGCTCCGCGCGATCGACCGCGTGTAGGGGAACAGGTCGAGCACCCACCGCACGTACACGAACGTCACCGCGAGATACGCGCCGGCGCGCATCGCGCGGAGCGTCGATCGCACCGCCGTCTCCAACCGCGTCGCGTTCACGACGTCGCGTGATCTCGCCGCCAGCGCGGCGACCCCTTGCCGGTAGCGGCCCTCGAGCAAGCCGTCCAGTTTCCGCCCGACCCACCGGATGAGGGCGAGCAGCGCGGCGAACGCCGCCGTTACGCCGAGCGCCCACATCGCGGCCCACTCGAGGGCGGGGTGCGCGCGACTCGTGCGGTACGCCACGACGGCGTCCCGGATCTTCGAGAGGTAGAGCGGCGCGACCAGCGTGCGGGGGGCACCCTCGAGCGCCGCGTCGACGTCGAGGACGTTCATCACGATCCGTTCGCCGGCCTTGATCTGGCTGGCGAGCGCGGTCTCCTCGATGTGCAGCGACTCCGGCCCCAGTCTGGGGTCGGTCGCGACGTCGACGATGCGGGATTCGATCGCGGCAGCGCGCTCCTGTGCCGGGTACGCGCTGATCCCCTGAACCTTGAACAGCCGTACGCCGTCCACGACGACGGACGCCGTCTGGATGCGACGTTCGACGAGGTCCTGAGGAGCGGCGGGGCCCTGCCCTTGCGCCAACACGTGACCGGCCAGCACGAAGGGGAGTGCGACAGCCACGGCCAGGCGAACGATTCGCATCGCCCTGCGCGTCATGGGGTCCTCACGGAAGAGAGCCAGGTTGGGCACGCGGCATGATAGCGCAGCCGCGGCCGGCGGCGGTATCTCGCGCGGCGGCCGGCCTCAGCCGTTGATACACGCGTCGCTGCTATCTCATCGTTGCCCGAAGAGCCACCATTGCCTGATCGAATGCGTCCACGCGGATCAGGCCGAGACGGGGGTACTCGAGATCTATGATCACGTAGATGGCGAGGGCCATCACCCCGGCGAAGACCACCATGTGCAGCCACGCGCGCGTCGTGCCGGCGGCCATCCCGTAGCCGGCGAGGATGGCGGCGGCGAACGCGAGCAGGAACAACATCCCGAAGATGATCGCGGGCGGATGCATCTCGGCCGCCATCGTGCGCGTGGTCGTGATGTCGAACATCGCGTTCAGCGCGGGCATCAGGAGGACCGCCGCGGAGGTCGGCACACCGGGCGCCTGGGTCGCCTCGAGCGCCTGCTTCCAAATCTCGACCTGCAGCGCGTTCGCCCGGTCCTGGGCAGCGCGCGCCGCCGCCATGTCGGGCACTTTCGCGTAGACGTCGATGCGCGCGTCGAGGTACTTCCGGAAGGCCTCCCTGAGCGCCGGCTGGCGGTCTGGCGGCAGGAGGTCGACCCGCAGGTACGCCGTGCCGATGTCGTTCGTCTCCTCGACGACCAGGTCACGGCGCCCGTCGAACCGGGCGGCCGCCCCCGAGAAGGTGAACGCGATGAGGAGGCCGAGCAGCGCGAACACCGCCGCGTCGATGGCGCCGGTGCTGCTGCCGTCATCCGTTCTCGCCCCAGCCCTGTGCCGCAAGCCGAGGCGCCGGCCGGCCTCCAGGGCGCCGAGCATCGAGACGCACAGCAGCGGTGCGATGCCAGCCGCTACCAGGACGTAGGTCATCTACACACCTTCTCTGCAGAGAGGGCCCGTGGAGAATGCCGAATGTCGAATGCCGAATGTCGAATGTCCACGCATCGAGTGGCGAAGGTCGTCATTTCTTCGTGAACCACAGCCACTGGTAGCCGACGCTCAGCGCCGTGAAGTTGGTGCCGGTCCGAACGATGACGCCGCGGCTGACGGCAACCTTGAGCGCCTGGAAGCGCGTCGTCGGGAACGCCACGGTGGCCCCCATGCGCGAGTTGTTCATGGCGGAACCTGGCGTGCCGCCTTCCACTTGCGCCGCGCCACCTCGGTACCACGTGGCGTCGAACGCGGCCCACAGCCGGGGCTTGAACGTGTAACTGAGGTGCCCCTGGAGCGTCACCACCGGGTCCTGCGACCGCGATTGGCCGCCGGGGTAGAAGTCGGCGTTGTCGGTGAACAGCCACACGCCCAGATACGCGTCGATGTCCCACCGCCCCTTGGGCACAGCGACCCCGATCTCGGGTTTGAAGCCCCACCGGTTGGTTCCGAGGTTGATCAGCTTGTCGGGGTAGTACTGGCCCGTCGGCGCGACGACGGTGAGGCTGGTGCCCACGATCGTCTTCTTCGGAGCCTTGGCGAACGCGCGGGCCCCCATGGCCGGATTGCCGACCAGGTTGACGGAGAACTTGACCCGCGCGTCGGTCAGCCCGGACCGGGTGATGGTCTGCGCGTCCTCGTACACTCTCCCGCTGATATCGCCCCACCCGTAGGGGACGGCAGCGGTGACCAACGCGAGGCGGCCGGCCAGGCCGAACGAGTAGCCGGTGGCGAGCAGAGCCCCGTTCACCTTCGCCTCGACGTCGGTGATCGGCAGACTCGGATCGAACACCACCGACCCGGTGGACCGGGCGAGGCCGGCGACCAGGAAGACCGCGCCGATCGGGCTCGCCGAGTATGCCTTGGGCTCGAGGTCCTGCGCCGCGGACGTCGTCCCGACAAGCACCAACAGAGTGGCGGCCAGTATCGTGCGTGACAATAGGCTGCTGGCCATGCGCATCACCGCCGAGAAGGCGTCGGGAGGGGCACTCCACGGCTGAGGCATGGTAGCATGCCGCCCATGCGTCCGGGGTCCGGTCACCAACGGCGTGGGGTTGCGCTGCCGCGATCAGGCGGCCTGCCCGCGGCCGTCGTGCTGACGCTCTTGTGCAGTCTCGGGTGCGCGTCCCTCGCCTCCGCCGCGTACCCAGACACGGTGCTTCTCACCAACGGCGACCGGCTGCAGGGAGAGGTCAAGGGCCTCGAATTCGCCAAACTCACGTTCAAGACCGATGCGGCGGCCACGCTCTACATCAAGTGGGACCGGGTCGTCGAAATCACCGCGCCCGCCTATTTCGAGGTGGAGACGACCTCCGGCCTGCGCTACTACGGGAGCCTGGGCGCCGGGAGGACGCCGCGCCTGCTCACGCTCCAACTCGGCGACCAGTCCATCGAGCTCTCGCTCGACTTCGTCGTCCGGATCCGCCCGCTCAAGCAGCGGTTCTGGGACCGGCTCGACGGCTCGGTCAACCTCGGCGCCAGCTTCACCAGTTCGAGCGGCATCGGCCAGGGCACGCTGAACGTCTCGGTGACTACGCGCCGCCCCAAGTTCTCCCTCACCACGACGCTCGATTCGACCCTCACGTTCCAGCCGAACGAACCGCAACAATCGCGCGTCATGTTCAGGGTCGAATACATGCGCATGTTGCGGAGTCGCTGGTTCGCCGTCTCGGGCGGCAAGTTCGAGCGCAACACCGAGTTGGGCATCGACCTGCGTTCCTCGGTCGCCGGCGGCATCGGCCGGTACATCTCCCAGACGAACCGGACGGTCCTCAACTGGTCCGCCGGGCTGGAGGTGAACCGCGAGATCCCGGTCGAGGGGGACCGGAAGGACAACATCGAGGCGTTCGTCGGCGCGAGTCACAGTTTCTTCACCTACGACACGCCCAAGACGAACCTCGCGACCTCGTTCATCCTGCTTCCGAGCTTGACCGACACCGGGCGCGTGCGCACCGATCTCAACGCGAGCCTGTCGCGAGAGATCGTCAAGGACTTCACGGTGGGGACGACCATCTACTACTCCTACGACAGCAAGCCGCCCACCGAGGACGCCAAGAAGCATGACCTCGGCGTCACGCTGACCGTCGGGTGGACCTTCTAGACAACTGGCCAACTGGGGAACCGGGGAACTGCGGAACTGGGGAACTGGCCAACTGGGGAACCGGGGAACTGGCGAACTTCGAACTGCGAACCTGAGAACCTGCGACGTGAAGTGGGGTCGCCATGATGTCGATTTCCGCAGATGAAGCCCTGCAACGCCTGATGGCGGGCAACGAACGATTCCTGCGGGGCGATGCCAGGGCACCTTCATTCCGCCCCGAGCGCCTCGCCGACATCGCCAAGGGACAACGGCCGTTTGCCACGCTGATCGGCTGCAGCGACTCCAGGGTCTCGCCCGAGCATATCTTCGACGTCGGCCTCGGGGAATTGTTCGTGATTCGGGTGGCCGGCAACGTCATCTCTCCGGAAGTCGTCGGGAGCATGCAGTACGCGGTGTCGCACCTGAAGACGCCGCTGGTGATCGTCCTGGGGCACGAGGGATGCGGCGCGGTGCACGCGGCCGTCGAGGTCAAGTACCACGGTGGGCACACCCTGTCCCGAATCCAGAAACTGGTGGACACCATTGTCCCCGGTTTGCCCGAGTTCGATCCGGCCATCCCCGAGGAGGAGTTCGAGGCGCGGGCCGTCGAGAGCAACGTGCGGTGGACGATTCACCAGGTCCTCGAGAGCCCCGAGGCAAAGGCCCGCCAAGCCGAGGGACGGGTGAAGCTGGTCGGCGCGATCTACGAGATCGGAACCGGGCGGGTGAGGCTCATTGCCTGAGGCAAGGCGCCGTGCTTTTGCCGTGTCCGGGACCTGTCAGAACCGACAGCTGACTGGCTGAAAAACTAGCGTTCATCTGCCGATCGGCGGGCGGCCGTGCTAGCATCGCCCCGAATTGAGCCAGCAGGGGAGGCGTGTCATTTGGAGCCCTGCTGCGGAGTTCGCTAGAATAACTGATTCACTCCCCGGATGAGCCACCGTCACTTGCCAGCGAGGTTCAGGCGATGAGACGCAAGTCGATCCTCTTCCTATTCTGCGTCGTTCCCGTGCTGCTGTCGGCGTGCACGAAAGAAGCCGCGCCGGTGCAGGCGCCGCCGCCCGAGGTGGAGGTCACGGAGCCGATCCAAAGGGACGTCCCGGTCATGACGGAACTGGTCGGCCAGGCCGCCGGCTACCAGGACGTCGAGATTCGGGCCCGTGTCGAAGGCTACCTCGACAGGGTGGCATTCGCCGAGGGCACCCTGGTCAAGAAGGGCGACCTGCTCTACCAGATCGATCCCAAGCCCTTCCAGGCCACGCTGGCGAATGCAAAGGCGAACCTCGCCAAGGCGCAGGCCCAGCTCGAGAAGTGCGTCAACGACGTCAAGCGCTTCGAGCCCCTGGTCGCGAAGCAGGCCGTGAGCCAGATGGAACTGGACAACGCCGTCTCCGCCCGCGACGCGGCCACCGCCCAGGTGGAGGCCAACAGGGCAGCGGTCGAGCAGGCGCAGCTCGATCTCGGCTACACCACGATTACGTCGCCGATCGACGGCCTGGTCGGCACCACCAGGGTCAAGGCGGGCAACCTCGTCGGGCGCGGCGAGAGCACGCTGCTCGTCACCATTTCGATCATCGACCCGATCTACTTCCGCGCCGGCATCGGCGAGGCCGAGTACCTGCGGCTCGCCCGGCGGCTCCAGGAGCGGGTGGCCGCCGGTGAAACCCGCGAGAAGACGCCCATCGAGTTGATTCTTGCGGACGGTACGATCCTCCCGCACAAGGGGTACCTGGACACCATCGAGCGCAACATCGACCCGACCACCGGCACCCTGGCGGTGCAGGTGAAGTTTCCGAACCCCGAATTGATCGTCCGGCCCGGGCAGTACGGGCGCATCCGGTTCGAGAGCGACATGAAGAAGGGCGCGATCCTCGTGCCGCAGCGGGCCGTGCAGGAACTCCAGAATCTGTATAGCGTTGCCGTGGTCGGCGCCGACAACAAGGTCACCTTCCGCAACGTGAAGGTCGGCCCGCGGGACGGCAGCCTGTGGGTGATCGAGGAGGGGCTGAAGCCGGGCGAGAAGGTGGTGGTCGAAGGCCTCCAAAAGATCCGTGAAGGCGCGCCCGTGACCCCGAAGCTGGTGGCGCCGGCCGCTGCCGAGGCGGCGAAAGGGGTCAAGTAGCCATGTCGCGCTTCTTCATCGACCGGCCCATCGTCGCGATGGTCATCTCCATCGTCACGGTGTTGCTCGGCTTCGTGGCCATGAGCGGACTGCCCATCGCGCAATACCCCGAGATCGTGCCGCCGATGGTCCAGGTCACCACGACGTTCGTCGGCGCGAGCGCCACCGACGTCGAGGCCTCGGTGGCGACGCCGGCGGAACAGAAGATCAACGGCGTCGAGAACTCGATCTACATGAAGTCGACCAACGCCAACGACGGCACGCTGACCCTGAAGGTCAGCTTCGACGTCGGCTCGAACCTCGACATGGCGAACGTCCTCACGCAGAACAAGCTGTCGGAAGCGATGCCGCAGCTGCCGGCGTCGGTCAAGACCTACGGCGTGGCGGTCAAGAAGGCGCTGGCCTTCCCGCTGCTGGTCATCTCGCTGAAGTCGCCCAACGGCACCTACGACAACAACTTCCTCTCGAACTACGCGACGATCAACATCAACGACAACATCGCCCGCATCAAGGGCGTGGGCCAGATCAACCTGTTCGGCGGCAGCGACTACGCGATGCGCATCTGGCTGAGGCCCGACCGGATCGCGCGGCTCGGCATCACGGTGCCCGACATCGTGAACGCCATCTCCCAGCAGAACACGCTGTCGCCCTCGGGCCAGATCGGCGGGCCGCCGGCGGTGCCGGGCACCGAGTACACCTACACGGTGCGCACCCAGGGACGCCTGCTGAACGCCGAGGAGTTCGGCGAGATCATCGTTCGCTCGAACCCCGACGGATCGCAGGTGCACCTGAAGGATATCGCGCGCGTCGAGCTCGGCACGCAGCTGTACAACGCCGTCGGCCGCCACAACGGCAAGCCCGCGGCGGTCATCGCCGTGTTCCAGATCCCCGGGACGAACGCGCTGCAGGTGGCCGGCGACATCAAGACGACGCTGGAGGACCTCAAGAAGCGGTTCCCGCGCGACATGGACTACACGGTGTCGCTCGACACGACGCTCCCGGTCTCGGAAGGCATCAGCGAAATCGTCACCACGCTGTTCGAGGCGGTCGTCCTCGTCATCATCGTCGTGTTCGTGTTCCTCCAGAACTGGCGCGCGACGCTGATCCCGCTGCTCACCGTGCCGGTCTCGCTGGTCGGGGCGTTCATCTTCTTCCCGATGCTCGGGTTCTCGATCAACGTCCTCTCGCTGCTCGGCCTGGTCCTCGCCATCGGCATCGTCGTCGACGATGCGATCGTCGTGGTCGAGGCGGTCATGCACCACATCGAGCAAGGCATGGACCCGAAGGAGGCCACGTTCAAGGCCATGGAGGAAGTGTCGGGGCCGGTCGTGGCCATCGCGCTGATCCTGGCGGCGGTGTTCGTCCCGGTCGGCTTCATGGGCGGCATCTCGGGCCGGCTCTACCAGCAGTTCGCGATCACCATCGCGATCTCGGTGCTGCTGTCGGCCTTCAACGCGCTGACGCTCTCGCCGGCGCTCGCCGCGCTGCTGCTCAAGCCGGCGGGCGGCAGGAAGAGCCTGCTCACGCCGTTCTACAACGGTTTCAACAAGGTGTTCGGCGCGGGCACCACCGGCTACCTCACCCTCGCCGGCTTCCTGGTCCGAAAGCTGCTCGTGAGCGTGGTGCTGGTCGGCGGCCTCGTGTTCCTCACGGTCGTCCTCCTCGGGCGCATCCCGGGCGGGTTCGTCCCCGAGGAGGACCAGGGCTACATCCTGGTCAACGCCTCGCTGCCCGACGCGGCGTCGCTCGAGCGGAGCGACGCGGTCATGCGGAAGATCGAGAAGGTCCTGGCTGAGAACGAGGGCGTCAACGGCTACAACACGATCACCGGGTTCAGCCTGATCACCGGCGCGTATTCCACGAACATGGGCTTCTTCTTCGTGGAACTGAAGCCGTGGGAGGAGCGCAAGACGCCCGAGTTGCACGCCAACGGTGTGCTCGCCGCGTTGAACAAGGCGTTCGCGAAGGAGGTGCCCGAGGCCGTTGCGGTGGCCTTCGGGCCGCCCGCCATCCCCGGCCTCGGAACGGGTGCCGGGTTCACGATGGAGCTGCAGGACCGCGTGGGCCACACGCCCGACTGGCTCGCCGACCAGGCCGACCCGGTTCATGGTGGCGGCCCGGAAGCGGCCGGAGATCGGCCGCATCGGTTCGCTCTACCGCGCGAGCGTCCCGCAGGTGTACGCGGACATCGACCGGAGCAAGGTGCTGAAGGTCGGGGCGACGATTGCCGACGTCAACACGACGCTCGGCTCGCTGCTGGGCAGCGCCTACGTCAACGACTTCAACCGGTTCGGGCGCGTCTACAAGGTCTACGTGCAGGCCGAGCCCCAGTTCCGGACCGACCCGACGCAGCTCGGCCTGTTCTTCGTGCGCAGCGCGCAGGGGACGATGGTGCCGCTCGACACGCTGGTGAGCACGCGGCCCACCAGCGGCCCCGAGTTCACCAACCGGTTCAACCTCTACCGGGCGGCCGAACTGACGGGCGTGCCGGCCGAGGGGTACAGCTCGGCGCAGGCGCAGAAGGCGCTCGAGGAGGTGGCGGCCGACCCGACCGTGCTGTCGCCCGACATGGGCTACGACTGGGCCGACATGTCGTACCAGGAGAAGCGCGCCCCGTCGCCCGGCCCGACGTTCGCGGTCGCCATCTTCCTGGTCTTCCTGGTGCTGGCCGCCCAGTACGAGAGCTGGAGCCTGCCGTTCAGCGTCCTGCTCGGGACGCCGTTCGCGGCCTTCGGCGCCTACTTCGGCCTCTGGTGGGCGCGGCACTCCTCGCTGAGCTACGTGAACAACATCTTCGCGCAGATCGGCCTGATCATGCTGATCGGCCTGGCCGCGAAGAACGCGATCCTGATCGTCGAGTTCGCCAAGATGCTCCACGACCAGGGGAAGGACGTGGCGACGGCGGCGCTGGAGTCGGCCAAGCTGCGGTTCCGGCCGATCCTGATGACCGCGTTCGCGTTCATCCTCGGCGTCGTCCCGCTCGTGCGCGCGAGCGGCGCGGGCGCCGAATCGCGGAAGGTCATGGGGATGACGGTGTTCTCCGGCATGCTCATCGCCACCATCCTCGGCGTGCTGCTCGTGCCGGCGCTCTATACTCTCGTCGGCAAGCTGACGCGATCGAAGCCCGGTCACGCGCCGACATCGACCGACGCTCCGGCCGTCGGAGGAGGCCACTGATGACGACACACACCCTCTTCCGCCGGTGCGGTCCGGTGGCCGCGGCGCTCGCGCTCGCCGGGCTCGGGGGCGGCTGCGCGGCTCTCGGCTCGAACTACGAACGCCCCCAGATGAGCCCGCCCGCGCAGTATCGCGGTGTCGAAGCGGCCACCGCGGAGTCGATGGCCGACCTGCCGTGGTGGTCGGTGTTCGACGATCCGGCGCTGCAGGCGCTGATCCGCGAGGGCCTCGCGGGCAACCTGGATCTGCGCGTGGCGTCCGCGCGCGTCATGGAGTCGAGGGCGCTGGCGGGCATCGCCAAGTCCTACTTGTATCCCGAGGTCAACGTCGGTTTCGGGTACACCGCCGCGCAGCAGTCCCGCGTTGGCGACCCGAAGCTGCCAGCGGACCAGTTCCCCGACCGCCTCTACAACAACATCGCGCTCAACGGCACGCTATCGTGGGAAATCGACCTGTTCGGCCGCCTGCGCCGCAGCCGCGAGGCGGCCGTCGCGCAGTACCTGGCCACCGAACAGGGGCGCCGCGCCGTCCTGGTGACGCTGGTGGGCGACATCGCGTCCACCTACTTCTTCCTCCGCGAACTCGATCTCGGGCTGGAGATCGCGCGGCGGACGGTGAAGGTCAACGACGACACGATCGCCTACTACACGACGCGGCTGGCGGGCGGCGTGTCGAACCGCCTCGAAGTGGACCAAGCCAAGGCGAACCGGGCGGTGACGGCTGCCTCCATCCCAGGCCTGGAGCGCCAGATTGCGCAGGCGGAGAACAGCTTGAGCGTGCTGCTCGGCCACCCGCCGGCCTCCATCGCGAGGGCCGGAGCGCTCAGCGAGAAGGTGCCGGCCGTCCCGGCGGGGCTGCCTGCCTCACTCCTCGAGCGCCGGCCCGACGTCCTCGCGGCGGAACAGCAGCTGGTCGCGGCCAACGCGAACGTCGGTGCGGCCAAGGCGCTCTTCTACCCGACGATCACGCTCACCGGCTCCGCTGGGGCCGTCAGCAGCGCGATGTCCAACTTCCTCTCGCCCGAGTCGATGGTCTGGTCGCTCGGCGCCGGGCTGTTCCAGCCGATCTTCAACGGCGGGCGGCTGAAACAGAACTACGAGGCGAACAAGGCGCGGTTCGACCAGGCGATCGCGCAGTACCAGAGCGCGGCGCTCAACGGCTACCGGGAAGTGGCCGATGCGCTGGTGGGCATCGAGAAGTTCGGCGTGCAGCGGACCGAACTCGAGTATGGCGTCGAAGCGCTCCGCGACGGGACGCAGCTGGCCAGGGCACGGTACGACACCGGGCTGTCCAGTTACCTGGAAGTGTTGATCGCCGACCAGCAGTTGTTCCAGCTGGAGATCCAGCTGGCGCAGGCGCGCGGCGAGCAGTGGCGATCGATCGCGCTGCTGTATCGCGCGCTCGGCGGGGGGTGGCAGCCCCCGCCGCAGACGCCCGAACCGCCGAAGACCACGACGCAGCCGTTGCCGCCGCCGCCCATCAAGAAGTAGCCATGGCTTTCGATGCGGGGCGCGTCGGCTTACCGCGGGCGCGCTTCACCGTCGTGCTGGTCCTGCAGTTCGTGGTGCTCTTCTGGCTGGTCGCGTCCGATCGCGGGCGCGACCAGCACGTCCTGCTCGACATCACCGGCATTGCGATCCCGCTCTCGGCGATCGCCGTGGCGACCGACCGGAAGCGGGAACGGCGCCTCGCCTTTGCGCTCGCCTTCGCCGCCGTGGCGTTCAACGGCAGTGCGCTCTCGGGCTACCGGCCCCTGGCGCTCGAAGGCGGTCCGGCCCTGTCGGTCCTTTTCTCCGTCTACACGACCTGGCTCCTGATGTCGGGCGTGGTGCGCAGTCCCCGCGTCACCGGCGACGTGCTGGCTGGCGCGCTCGCCGCCTACATCATGGCCGGCCTCGCCTTCGCGGTCGTCTACGGCGTCATCGAGGCACGTACGCCGCTCGCATTCCACGTGCCGGGGATGCGGGAGGCGTCGTTTCCCGACCTCGTCTACTTCAGCTTCGTGACGATGCTGACCATCGGGTTCGGCGACGTGGTGCCGGTGGCGCCGGTCGCGCGCGCCGTCGTGCTGTTCCAGGGACTCTTCGGCGTCGTCTTCACGACGGTCGTGATGGCGTCGTTGGTGGCCGGCTACCTGCGCCATCGGGAACAAGCCTGACGAGAAAAGGTGTCGGAGCTGTTTTTCCGCGAGACACCGCGGGGTTGCGAATTCTTCACTGGTCGATGGGGAGACCGACAGGGAGGGCAACATGAAGCCATGGCCGAAGCACCCGGTGATCTACGAGATCAATACGTGGGTCTGGCTGGGTGATCTCAGCTCGAAATGCCAGGCGGTCGTGGATCTCGCCACGGTCCCGACGGCGGAGTGGGACGCCATCGCCGCCCACGGCTGCGACGCCGTCTGGTTGATGGGCGTCTGGGAGCGGAGCCCGGCCGGCATCGGCATCTCGATGCGGAACCAGGGGCTCCTCGAGGACTTCAGGCGCGCGCTTCCGGACTTCACGGCGGCCGACAACGTCGGCTCGCCCTACTGCGTGCGCCGTTACGTCGTCGATGCGCACCTCGGCGGCGCCAACGGCCTTGCCGTCGCTCGCAAGTCGCTGGCCGCGCGCGGCCTCCGGCTGGTCCTCGACTTCGTCCCGAACCACGTCGCGCCCGACCACCCGTGGACCGTCGAGCATCCCGAGTACTTCATCCAGGGGAACGGAGACGATCTGAGAAACGACCCGGCGTCCTTCGTGGAGGCGGGCGGCCACGTCTTCGCCTGCGGCCGCGATCCGTACTTCCCGGCATGGCCCGACGTCCTCCAGCTCAACGCCTTCCAACCGGGCCTCCGCCAGGCGGTGGTCGAGACGATTCTCGAGATCGCCGGCCAGTGCGACGCGATCCGCTGCGACATGGCGATGCTCCTGCTGAACGACATCTTCCAGCGCACGTGGGGCTGGCGCGCCGGGGACAGGCCGGCGGCCGACTACTGGAGGACGGCGATCCCGGCGATCAAGGCGGCGCACCCCGAATTCCGGTTCCTCGCCGAGGCCTACTGGGACCTCGAGTGGGAGCTGCAGCAGCAGGGGTTCGACGCCTGCTACGACAAGAAGCTCTACGACCGGATGGAACACGGCCCGGCCGAACAGGTCCGGCAGCACCTCCTTGCAGACCGCGCCTACCAGGAAGGGATGGTCCGGTTCATCGAGAATCACGACGAGCCCCGCGCCGCCGCGGCGTTTCCGGGCGCCAAGGGGCGAGCCGCGGCCGTCGCCGTCCTCACGCTCCCGGGCTACCGGTTGCTGCACGAGGGGCAGTTCGAGGGGCTGAAGGTGCGGCTGCCCGTGTTCCTCGCCCGCCGCCCCGCCGAAGCGGCTGACGACGACCTGGCGGCCTTTTACGGCCGCCTGCTCCAGGCGACGAGGCTCGACGTCTTCCGCAACGGCGAGTGGCGCCTGTGCGACAGCAGCGGGTGGCCGGACAACCAGAGCTGCCAGAACCTCCTTGCCTGGTGCTGGACCGACGCGGACGCGCGCGCGCTCGTCGTCGTGAACTTCGCGCCGGGCGCGGCGCAGGCCCGCGTCCACCTGCCGTGGGACGACCTGAGAGGGCGGCAGTGGCGCCTCGACGACGTGCTGTCCGGCGCGACCTACGAGCGCGGCGGGGACGACATGCGCGATGGCGGGCTATATGTCGAGCTGAAGCCGTGGCAGTGCCACCTGTTCGAGGTCCGTGCGGCGCCCGGCATGGGGCCGGGGGCAAACGCGGGGGAGTAAACATTGGCCGTCAGCAGGAGGGATCCACATGAAGGCGATTACCGTGCTGCCGCGCCACCCCGGCAGCGCCAGCCTGGAGGAGATTCCCGAACCGGACGTGCGGGACGGGTCGGTCCTCGTGGAGGCCATCGCGGTGGGCGTGTGCGGAACCGACGTCGAGATCGTGGAGGGCAAGTACGGCTGGGCCCCGGAGGGCAGGGCGCGTCTCGTGCTCGGGCACGAATCGCTCGGCCGGGTGCTGGATCCCGGGCCACGCAGTCCCCTCGAGAAGGGGGACCTGGTGGTGGGGATCGTCCGCCGCCCCGACCCGGTGCCCTGTCCCAATTGTGCGGTGGGCGAGTGGGACATGTGCCGAAACGGCCAGTACACCGAGCGCGGCATCAAGGCCCTCGACGGCTTCATGTCCGAGCGGTGGCGGATCGAGCCCGAGTACGCAATGAAGGTGGATCGCTCGCTTGGTCTGATGGGCGTACTGCTCGAGCCCACGACCGTCGTCACGAAGGCGTGGGAACAGGTCGGCGCGGTGGGTCACCGCGCCTTCTGGGAGCCGCACCGCGTGCTCGTGACCGGGGCGGGGCCCATCGGCCTGCTGGCGGCCCTCATCGCCAGGCAGCGCGGGTTCGAGGTGCACGTCCTCGACCGGATGGAATCAGGACCCAAACCGGAACTCGTTCGCAGCCTCGGAGCGACCTACCACAGCGGCAACGTCGCGAGCGTGGGCTTCGAGCCGGACGTGATCATCGAATGTACGGGGGTCGGGCAGGTCATCACCGACTCGATCCAGGGTGTCGGGTCTGGCGGCGTCGTGTGCCTCACGGGCGTCGGCACCGGCGGGCGCACCGTCGGGCTGGCGACGGCCGACGTCGCGTCCAACGTGGTGCTGCGCAACAACGTCGTCGTCGGCAGCGTCAATGCCAACAAGCGCCACTGGTACAAGGCGGGGCTGGTCCTGGCCAAGGCGGACCCCGCGTGGCTGGCGCGCCTGATCACGCGGCGGGAACCGCCGCAGGAGTTCGCTCGCGCGCTCCAGCGGCAGCCCGACGACATCAAGGTCGTGATCCAGTTCTCCGAGGCATGACCCAAGGAGCACGCGCATGCCCACACCCGACACACCGTTCGTGACGGAACCACGCGACTTCTCGCTGGTGCTCGGCGGGCCGCTGTATCAGCTGTTTCGGCGGTCGCACCTGGCCGGAGACGGGCTGGAATTGCTGCACCGCCGCATCATCGTGCTGACCGCGGTGGCCTGGGTGCCGCTGCTGCTGTTGTCGCTCGCGGAGGGGACTGCCTGGGGCGGACGCGTCACGCTGCCGTTCCTCCACGACGTGGACATGCACGTCCGCCTGCTGCTGGCGCTGCCGTTGCTGGTCGTCGCCGAACTCGTCGTGAACCTGCGGCTGGGCCCCATGGTGCGGCAGTTCGTGAAGCGCGGCGTGGTCCCGGACGCCTCCCGGGCGAGGTTCGACGCGCTCATTGCCTCGGCCGCCCGCCTGCGCAACTCGATTACCGCCGAGGTGCTACTCATCGCGCTCGTCTACGTCGTCGGGGTCGGATACGTCTGGCGGACGCAGGCGGCGCTGAACGTCGCCACCTGGTACGGCGCGCCAGTGGACGGCCGACTGCACCTGACGCCCGCCGGCTGGTGGCTGGGCTGGGTAAGCCTGCCGCTGTTCCAGTTCCTGCTCGTGCGCTGGTATTTCCGGCTGGTCATCTGGGCGCGCTTCCTGTGGCAGGTGTCGCGGCTCGAGTTGACGCTCCTGCCGACACATCCGGACCGGTGCGGCGGACTCGGGTTTCTCGCGCTGGTGGGTTACGCGTTCGCGCCGCTGCTGCTGGCGCAGGGGACGCTTCTTGCCGGATTGATCGCCAACAAGATCTTCTACGCTGGCGCACGGCTGCCCGAATTCAAGGTGGAGATGATCGGGCTGGTGGCCTGGATGCTGTTCGCCGTCCTCGGGCCGATGCTGGTGTTCGCCCCGAAGCTCGCAGCCGCCAAGCGCGTTGGGTTGGCTGAGTACGGCGGGCTGGCACAGCGCTATGTCCGCGAGTTCGACCGGAAGTGGCTGCGCGGCGGCGCGCCGGCGGACGAGCCGCTGGTGGGCAGCGGGGACATCCAGTCGCTGGCCGACCTGGGCAACAGCTTCGAGTTGGTGAAGGGCATGAGGCTGGTGCCGTTCTCGATGCAGACCATCCTGCAATTGGCGGTGGTGACGCTGGCACCAGTGGTCCCGCTGACGTTGACGATGATCTCGCTGGACGAGTTGCTCACGCGGGCGATACGGATGGTGTTCTGACGCGCCGGCCCCCCCCGCACCGGCCGGGGCCGCGGTGTCCACGGGGCAGACAGACCGTGCCGGTCACCTCCTCTACGCGTGCGTGGGCACGTGCGGACGGACGAGTCGCACGACCAGCCGCGCAGCCTCGCGGGCGTCGGTCGCATCGTGCTTGCGGTAGAAATCGCTCGGCGTGAGATCTTCCGCGCCGTAGAACGCCAGTTCCCGATCGCGCCGCAGCGCACGGGACGCGGTCGCCAGGCGCGGGATGTCGGGCCTCAGCGCCTCGGGGATGCGGCCGCGCTCGGCCTCGATCACGTCCGCCACGTCGTGGATCCGGGGCGGCTCGACGCCGACGGCCCTGAGCAGCCCCTTGAGCGCGAGCTCGACCACCTCCTGCGACTCCCTGACGACGTCGGCCCAACTCTCCGCCTCGAACAGCACGTCCAGTGCACGCAGCCGCGCCTCCGCGCGCCGCAGGTGATCGGCCGAGAGATCCCGGTTCCTCATCAGGCTGCCACCGTCCAGTAGGGCTGGCCATGCGCAGAGCGCCGCACGAGGCGCCCGGCCGCGATCTCGCCCCTGATGGCGGCCAGGTGGCGCGTCACCGCGCCATCGCGCTCGCAGAGGACGACACCGTCGAGCGCCGCTTCGCACCAGGCCCCGGGGGCCGGACGCCGGCCGGCCGGCAGGTGCACGAAGTGCGGGTCCACATGCCGGCCCTGCCAGTCGACCGGCGCGTCGTCCCAGTCGCGGTAGAGCGCGCGTGTCAGCGCGATGGCGGCATCGACGACGACCAGCAGGTCGACGTCGGACGCGGCCGTGGCGTCGCCGCGTGCGTACGAGCCGTAGACGAGGACGCCCGCCAGTGCGGCGTCGAACTGCGCCAGCGACCGCTCCACGCTCGCCGCCGCCCCCGGCTCCAGGAGGACGGCCGGTCCGGGCACGCGCAGTCGGCGGTCGCAGGTACTCGTTGAGCGACACGCCGAGACGCCGGGCGGCGGCCTGGACCCGCGCATGGACGCTCTGCGGGACGCGCAGCAGAAAGCGGCCGGACGCCGCGCGCGAAGCCCGTATGGTCACCATGGTGCCACGAATGATATCACGTACTTGTATCAAACGATATCGCCATGAGGTTCGGCCGCCAGCCCATGCACCGCGGACGACGATGGAGGCGCTGCAGCGCCATTCCTGGCCTGGCAACGTCCGCGAACTGCGGAACGTGATCGAATACGGCGCCATCGTCACCACGGGCCAGACACTCCAGGCAGACTGCCGGACGGCCAGGCGGCCACCGAGGGGCCGAAGACGCTGACCAAGTCACCCGCATTGACGTCCGGCCACGAGCGCTGACCCCTTTTTCGCGACGAGGCCGGCGGCTTCCGAGTGCCTTCCAAGCTGATTCCCAGACCAGATGGACGGCCCGCGGACGTGCGGAGATAATGGTGTCATGAGCGCTCCCGAAGCCGGCCATCTTCGACAGCTCGACGAACCTCGGCGGTTCGAGACGCTGCTGGCCGACCTCTTCTCCACGTTCATCGATCTGCCTCCCGGCAACATCGACCGCGCGATCGATGCGGAACTGCGCCGGGTCTGCGAGTTCTTCGGCATGGACCTCGCGGTGCTGTGGCAATGGTCGATGGCAGAACCACGCGTCCCCTCGCTCACCCACGTGTACCTGGCCACGGAGGAACCGCCCAGTCCCGGCCCGCTGCGGCAGGAGCTGTCCCCCTGGTACTTCCAGCAGATGCTCGCTGGCCGCCGGGTTGCCGTCTCGTCTCCGGACGAGCTGCCGCCGGAGGCCTTCGTCGACGCCGAGCACCACCGCCGTCATGGCATCAAATCGAGCCTGTGCCTTCCGCTCTCGGCGGGAGACGGACAGCGCGTTGGCGCGCTGGCGTTCGACACCCTGCGGGCGCCAAGCGACTGGCCGCAGAAGCTCGTGCAAGGCCTGCAGCTGGTCGCGCAGGTGTTCGCGCACGCGCTGGCCGCGCAGTCTGCCAACGAAGCGTTGAGGGACAGCGAAGCACGCCTGGGTCTCGCGGCCGACGCGGCCGAGGCCGGGCTCTGGACGCTGGACTACGGTACCGGCGTCTTCTGGGTGACGCCACGGGCTCGAGCAATCTTCGGCTACCCGCCTGACGATGCCGTCGACCTGCAGCGTCTCGAGGCATCGGTCCATCCCGACGACTGGCATCTCGTCCAGAGCGCCATCGAGCGGTCCTCGCGTCTCGCCGAGTTCGTCGACGTGGAATACCGGATCCTGCTTCCGGGCGACGGCGACGTGCGCTGGATCGCCTCCCGCGGGCGGCCTTCGTTCGGTCCAACCGGCGAGGCGCAGCGCCTGATGGGCGTCTCCATCGACATCACCCGGCGCCGGAAAGCGGAGGAGGCGCTTCGAGCCAGCGAGAATCGCCTCGCGGTGGGAGCCGACCTCGCCGGTCTGGCGTTCTACGAGCTGGACTACGGCAAACGCGCCGGGATTGTCGACGACCGGTGTCGAGACCTGTTTGGCCTCCCGCCCGACCGCGCGCACGCCTTCCAGTTCGCCGAGTTCTGGGAAGAGGGTTTACATCCGGACGACCGCCCGCGCGTGCTGGAGCTCCGCCAGAATCTGCACGACGGCAGTCTGGAGCGGCTCTCTGCCGAGTATCGCTTTCTGCATCCGACCCGTGGTGAACGGTGGATTCACCACATGGGCCGCGTCATCGCCCGCGACGCCACCGGGCGCGCGGTTCGCACTTTCGGGGCGCTCCGCGACATCACCGAACGCAAGCGCGCCGAGGAGGCCCAGCGGCAGTCGTTCGAGGAAATCCGTCGGCTGAAGGACCGTCTCCAGGCGGAAAGCGACTACCTCAAGGCCGAGCTGAGGGTCACCACGTCTCAGGGCGACGTCACCGGGCAAAGCGCGGCCATCCAGAAGGTCCTGCGTCAGGTGGAGCAGGTGGCGCCCACCGACGCCTCGGTGCTCATTCTGGGTGAGACCGGCACCGGCAAGGAACTCATCGCACAGGCCGTCCATCGGCTCAGTCCCCGGCACCACCACGTGATGGTCAGGGTCAGCTGCGCCGTCCTGCCGTCCGGGCTCGTGGAAAGCGAACTCTTCGGCCGCGAGAAGGGCGCCTTCACAGGCGCGCTGACGCGCCAAGTCGGTCGATTCGAGATTGCTGACGGCTCGACCATCTTCCTCGACGAGATTGGCGAGCTGTCGCTCGAACTGCAGGCGAAGTTGCTGCGCGTGCTGCAGGAGGGCGAGTTCGAGCGGCTTGGCAGCCCCAGGACGCTCAAGGTCAACGTGCGCGTGATCGCGGCGACCAATCGCGATCTGGCCGACGCGATCCGCCAGGGACGGTTCCGCGAGGACCTGTACTACCGGCTCAAGGTGTTCCCGATCCGGGTGCCGCCGCTGCGGGAGCGAGCGGAGGACATCCCGCAACTGGTCTGGGCCTTTCTCGCGGAGTTCAACTCCCGCATGGGCAAGAAGATCACCCAGGTGCCGCGTGAGACGATGGAGGCGCTCCAGCGCTACCGCTGGCCGGGCAACGTCCGCGAATTGCGCAACGTGATTGAGCACGCGGCCATCGTCACCCCTGGCGAGACGCTCACCGTGCCGACGATCGACGAGGCCATACCGTCGGCTGACCGGCCGATGACACTGGCCAACGCCGAACGTGAGCACATCCTCCAAGCGCTCGAGACGGCAGACTGGCGCGTCAAGGGGCCAAAGGGTGCAGCAGCGGCACTGGGGATCAACCCGGGAACCCTCTACGGCCGGATGAAGAAACTCGGCATTCCGCTCGGCCGGCCGGCCGCCGGCCACGGAGACTGACGAACCGGGGCCTCTCGAACCCGCTCACCCGGCGTCATCGCGAGGAACACATGCCAACCCGCAGTTGGTCTGTGTTCCGCGCCGAGCGACTCTCGATGCGTCGAGCGCTGACACCGCAGACCACTCAACTCCAGCCCCCTCAGTGGGCTAGCCCGGTCACCGGGCTCGACGCTCGACTGGCACGGATCGAGCATTCTCCGGTGGTCGACGGCCGCCATCCGCACGGAGCGAAAGGACAACGAGGGGTAATGAACAAGTGGATTCTGGATGACGGCGGCCTGCCCGGCGGGTAGCCTGTGCTTGCCGACCGCGGCCGCGTGCCAGATGCCTGCGAAGGCCACCGCCCGGCAAAAGGCGAGGCAGTCATTGCTTCCCTGAATTGGGACTATGCGAAACAAGAAGCCTGTCGAAGACAGCCAGCCCGGGATCCCGAGCCGAGTGCCCGACCTCAAGCCCGGGAGGTACAGCGACGGAACGCCGCTGCACGAGGTGCAGTTCCTGGAGTGCAAGATCACCCTGAAGCCCGATGTCCTCACGTCCACGAGGAGCTTTCTCGACTACGCGAAGATCGTGAAGCGCACCGCCACGGAGAACGACGTCGAATGCACGGACGAAGGGATGGCGCGGCGGCCGCAGATCCGCGAGGTGGTCTTCTTCGATACCGCCGATTTCGCCCTCTACAACAACGCGTTCATCCTGCGACGGCGCATCCGGTACGAGGACGGGTTCCCCTCCGGCGACCCGGAGATCGTCTTCAAGTTCCGGTACCCGGACATGCAGAAGGCAGCTGAGATGGACGTGCGCCCGCAGATCGCCGGGAAGTGCGATGTGAAGTTCAAGGTCGAAGCGTTGCCGCTGAAGGACCAGGTGGGCGCGTACCGGCTGCTCTTCTCGCACAACGTCCAGTTCCCCGTGGGCCAAGCGTCGAAAGGCGACCCCACCACGACGACGAAGGCGCTGACGCGCGTCTTCCCCGTTCTCGCCTCGGCGCTCAAGACCGAGGCCGGTCGCGTGGAACTGGTCAACCACACAGTCGTCGAGGAGGTGCTGCAGGACCTGGGCACCCTGGACTTCGGCAAGGGGATGGCGGCGAAGTTCAACCTGGCGCTCTGGCGCGAGCGCGGTTCGCACCGCCCGCTGGTGGGCGAGTTCGCGTTCCAGGTGAAGTTCAAGAAGCGTGATGAGCTGAACCATAAGGCGGTGGAGCGCGCCAGGCGCCTCTTCGTCGCGCTGCAGGAGAACAGCCGCAACTACCTCCTCTTGGGGGCGACGAAGACGGGGATCGTTTACAGGCTCAAGGGCAATCCACCGCAAGCGCATGAGTGACGGCCGCGCCCCGGGCGCCCTGGAGGCGGGTGGGATGAGAGTGCTCGACCGCCTGCGCGAGGATCGCTTCCTCGGCGTGCGCTTCGCCGTGAATGTCTTCTTCGCGACGATCATCATCGGGCTCCTGCTGCGCCTGTTCAGCAGGGCGAATCCGATCTGGGCCGTCGCATCGATGGTCGCATCGAGCGAGCCGGTGGTGAAGCAGGCGCTGAAGATGTTCCGCAGCCGCCTCATCAACACCACAGTCGGCTGCGCGGTCGGGTTGCTCTTCGTGATGGCGGGCGAGCCGAACCCGTGGAAGCTCCCCTTCGCGCTCGCGGTGACGGTGCTGCTGTCCTCCTACGTGGTGCGCATCCCGGTGATGTGGCGGCAGGCGCCGATTACCGCCGCGATCGTCATCGCCGGCAGCCTGCATGCGCACTCGGGCCTCACTGCGCCCGAGCTCGGGCTGCTGCGCGTGGCTGAGGTCCTCCTCGGCAGCGTCGTGGGCATCGCCGTCAGCTGGCTGATGGCCACGATCTGGCCGATCACCGTTCAGGGCGAGGCGCGGAAGCCATCGAACCCATAGGCGACCGGTGGGGGCGTGGCCCCCGTCAGAATGGAGTGGCACGCGCGGCCCACGGCCCCCGCGGCTTTGGCGTGTCGGCCGCCTTCCGCTTGAGGACCTTCAGGCCCGTCGGGTAGATCGCGGTGAGCGACCCGTCGGGCCCCACCTCGAGGGCCGCGCGGTGGCCGCCGAGCGCCGCCAGCATCCCCACGTCGATCATCACCACCCGCCCCCCGAAGCGCGGGCGGATCTTCCCGTTTCCGGTGGGTGTGTGGCCGATCACGACCACCGTCACCCCCATTGACTGGAGCACCTTCTCGACGCTGGGGAGGAAGGCCGTCTCGTCTTCCTGCGCAAGGCCGCGGTAAGACAGCGGACCGTTCTGGCCGGTCGCGAGGGCCTCCTGCGGGTTCGCCCTGGTCCGGGCCAGGTCCGTGCCCAGCTCGCTTCGGACCTTCCGGTTGATCTCCTCGCAGCCCAGCGCTCGTGGTTGCCGAGGAGCACGATGACTCGACCGTCCGCGGGGCGCGCCTCCTTCTCGAGGCGCATCAGGAGGTCCAGCACCGGGCGCGCCTCGACGCCGCGATCGAGCATGTCGCCCACCTGTACGAGAACACTCCTGCCACCGGCCAGTGACCGGAACGGTCCAGGAGCCCGGCCATGGTCAGGACGCTCACCAGGTGGTCGTAAGAAGCGTGGACGTCGCCGACCGCGACGACGCGGGGACGCCCGTGATCCCGCACGTGCCCTCCGCCGCGAGCGCGGCCGGCACGAGAGCGAGCGAGGCGGCCACGAGGAAGCCGAGGCCGCGGTGCGTGGGCAGGGGTCCGAGGAAACTGAATCTCATGTCATACAGCTTACGCCCGGTCGGTCGCGCGACAGGCGGATCAACCCGGGAGTCCTTTACGGCCGGATGAAGAAACCGGGCATTCCGCTCGGCCGGCCGGCGGCCGCTCGTGACACTCGCAGACTGACGAGCCAGGGTCTTTCGAACGCGCCCGCCTTCGCCTCACCCGGCGTCATCGCGAAGAACACAGACCAACCCGCAGTTGGTATGTGTTCCTCACGGGCCACGCTCGATGCGCCGGGCGCTGGTACCGCACACTCTTCAACTTCAACCCCCTCTATCACCTAGACCAGGTCACCGGTCCTGGAGCCCGACCTGGTACGGATCGAGCAATCCCGGTGGACATGATAGTCGGAACACTCAGGATCCTGCCGCTGCCGAAACGACGCGGCGAGGTGCTGGAGACCTTGCGGAGCATTCAAGAGCCCGCACTGGCCCAGCCCGGCTGTGCGGCCTGCCACGTCTACGAGGAACAAGGGCCGGAGCGGGCCATCGTGCTGGTCCAACGGTGGGAATCGGAGGCCGCGATCGAGGCGCACATTCGCTCACACATGTACGACCGCGTTCTGGGCGCACTCGAACTATCAAGCAGTCCGCCGGAGATCTGCTTCGATCGGATCGTCGCCAGCGAGGGGATCGAGTTCATCGAACGAGCGCGCATTCCGCTTCGCGCAGCGGATCGCTGATCGCGACGGTGGATGGACCGCGTTGGCTCGGTTTCGGAAGGGTGTCCGCGATGGCGCGTATCGCGTCTGGTGCTGCGTTGAAGGAGGAATGATATGGAGAACGTCAGACAGGCGATCAGTGGCTGGGCTCAAGAGGCGAAGAAGTACGCCGGGTGGCTCGTCGTGCTGGGAGTGGTGACCGTGGTTGCGGGGTTTGCCGCCATGGCGGCTCCGCTCATGAGCGGCCTCGGCATCACGTTCTTCATCGGGATCGCGATGGTGATCGCCGGCGTGGCCCGAACCCTCGGCGCCTTCCGGGCTGGTTCGTTTGGCCAGGGCACGCTCGCGTTCATCGGGGGCATCCTCACGTTTGTTTCCGGCGTCATCCTCGTCGGCCGGCCAGGAATCGGCCTCGTGATGCTGACGATGTTGATGGGGGCGTACCTGCTGGTGGACGGCGTTTCCAACGTCCTCCTGGCCTTCCACGTGCGACCCGAGAAGGGCTGGGGCCCGATGCTGTTCAGCGGCGCCATGGGCGTCATCCTCGGCTTCCTGCTGCTCAGGGACTGGCCGCTCTCCGGGCTGTGGGCCGTCGGCACGCTGGTTGGGGTCAACCTGCTGTTCACGGGGTTCTCCTTTATTTCCGTCGGCTCGGCGGCGCGGAGCGTGGCCAAGCGCGTGGTCTAGAGCGATCGGGGCTCGCGCGGCCTGGGCCGCGGCTGGTGAACGGGCCGCCGCGGCCACCCAGTCACTGACGGTATTGAGGAGGAACCGCATGAAGGCCATCACCGTGGAACCGCTCAACCCAGGTACCGCGGGCCTGGAAGACATCGCTGAGCCAGAACCCCGCTACGGGTCCGTTCTGGTGGAGGCCGTGGCGGTCGGCGTCTGCGGAACCGATGTCGAAATCGTCGAGGGCAAGTACGGCTGGGCCCCCGAGGGCAAGAAGCGCCTCGTGCTCGGGCACGAATCCCTCGGCCGCGTGATCGACCCTGGCCCGAGCGGCGGATTCACGAAGGGGGACCTCGTCGTCGGCATCGTGCGGCGTCCCGACCCCGTGCCGTGCCCGAACTGCGCGGTGGGCGAGTGGGACATGTGCCGGAACGGCCAGTACACCGAGCGGGGCATCAAGGCGATCGACGGCTACATGTCGGAGCGCTGGCGGATCGAGCCGGAGTACGCCATGAAGGTCGATCGTTCACTCGGGCTCCTCGGCGTGCTGCTCGAGCCGACGACGGTTGTCACCAAGGCGTGGGAACAGGTCGGCGCGGTCGGTCACCGTGCCTTCTGGGAGCCGCGCACCGTGCTCGTGACCGGCGCGGGGCCGATCGGACTGCTGGCCGCGCTCGTCGCCAAGCAGCGCGGGCTCGACGTGCACGTTCTCGACCGGGTCGAGACCGGAGCCAAGCCGGAACTCGTTCGCGCCCTGGGGGCGACCTACCACAGCGGCAGCGTTGGAAGTGTCGGCTTCGAGCCGGACGTGATCATCGAGTGCACGGGGGTTGGCCAGGTCATCACCGACGCGATCCAGGGCGTCGGGGCCGGCGGCGTCGTGTGCCTCACGGGAGTCGGGACGGGCGGACGCACCGTGGGACTTCCGACCGCCGATGTGGCGTCCCACATCGTGCTGCGCAACAACGTCGTGGTCGGCAGCGTCAACGCGAACAAGCGGCACTGGTACAGGGCGGGGCAGGTCCTGGCCAACGCGGACCCCGCGTGGCTGGCGCGTCTCATCACGCGGCGCGAGCCGCCGGAGCAGTTCAAGCGGGCGTTGGAGCGCCAGCCCGACGACATCAAGGTCGTCATCCAGTTCGCGGAGGCATGATGCTCCGTGGCCACAGGTTCGAGGTAGCCCGAGAGGTAGGTTGAGCGATGGACGCCATCCTGGCCCTGCTGAGTCGCGAGGTAGGACAGCTGCTCGGCCGGGAGAGCGGCCCCATGCACTTTCGGCTGTTGATGGCGCCGACCGTGGCCATGGTCCTGGGGATCCGGGCCGGCCTCAAGGACGCACGTGAAGGGCGGCCACCGTTTCTGTGGACCATCGTCACGGTTCCGGACGACCGGCGGGGGCTTTTCCGCTCCGAGTGGAAGGATGTTGGCCGCGTCTTCGTCATGGCGCTCGTGCTCGACACGACGTATCAGTTGGTGTTCCTTCGGTGGTTCTACCCTGTGCAATTGCTGATCGTGGCCGTGGTGTGCGCCATCGTGCCGTACGCCCTGGTCCGGGGCCCGGTCACCCGCCTCGCGCGCGCACTTTCCGGCAGACGATCGGCCAAGGAGACGCGGCGTGCCTAACAGCTTCAGCTATGAGATTCGAGTGGGACTCCTGGTCGCAGGGCTCGGGTTGCTGGCGCCCACCCTGGCACGAGCGCAAGACCAGCCGGCCGGCTCGGGTCCGGTCACGGTTGCGTGCTCCTCGCAGCCAGGCGAACGGCAGCACTGCCGGGCGGACACGTCGCACGGGGTCGTCCTGGCCAAGTCTGCCGGGGAATCGCCCTGCCTGCTCGGCAGGACATGGGGGTACGACGACAAGGGCGTCTGGGTGTCGGACGGATGCGTCGGCGAGTTCGTGGTCGGCCGGGGGATGGCGACGACGGCCGAGGAGCCAGAGGCGAAGACGAAATCCCCGGCCTATATTCCCAACATGGGGTTCCTGATCGTCGACGGGCAGAACGGCAACATGTACGTCCGGCTCTTCAGCTACGTGCGCTACGTGAACCAGAAGGGCCTCGACCCGACCTACACCGACTACTTCGGCAACACCAAGACGGTGCAGCAACGTCAGGACGTCCAGCTCAACAAGTTCTTCATAGCCTTCCCCGGCTGGTTCATGACCCCGAAGTTCCGCTACTACCTGTATGTCTGGAGCGCGAACACCTCGCAAGGCGAGCCCGCCCAGGTGGTGGGCGCCGGGTACTTGAGCTATACGTTCAACCGGTACGTGACCTTGGGTGGCGGCATCAACGCCCTTCCCAGCGTGCGCAGCACCGAAGGCCAGTTCCCCTACTGGCTCGGGGTTGACAATCGGCTGATCGCGGACGAGTTCTTCCGCGGCTCCTACACGTCCGGCATCTGGCTCAAGGGCGAGCTGTCGACCAAGGTCAAGTACATGGCCATGGTCGGGAACAACCTGAGTCAACTCGGCATCAGCGCTGCCAAGCTCGACAACACCCTGAACACCACTTCCTTCATGCTCGGATGGCTGCCCACGACCGGCGAGTTCGGTCTCTACGGAACCTTCGGCGACTACGACTACCACGAGAAAGTCGCCACGCGGCTGGCAGGGCACTACACCCACAGCCGGGAGGACAAGCAGTCCCAGCCAGGCACCAACAGCATCGAGAACAGCCAGATCCGGCTCACCGACGGGAGCAACATCTTCACGGCCGATCTCTTCGGCGCGGGAATCGGCGTCGAGAAGCTGGACTACGACATGGTGAGCGTGGACGCGGGGGTCAAGTACAAGGGCCTCTCGCTGGAGGGCGAGTACTACCGACGCCGGCTCTCGAACTTCGCGGGCACCAACACAACGGGAATCGCCGAGATCAACGACCACGGGTTCCAGCTTCAGTCGTCGGCGATGGTCGTGCCCAAGACCCTCCAGGCGTACCTCAGCGGCTCCAGGATCCTCGGCCGTTACGGCAACGCATCGGACTTGCGGGCGGGCTTCAACTGGTACGTGGCCAAGGAACGCGGCCTCCGACTCAACGGGGAGTGGATTCATCTGAACAAGTGTCCCGTGGGCTACACGGCCGTTCCCTATCCCGTGGGAGGCAACGGCAATGTCTTCCACACGGACTTCGAGATGAACTTCTAGGAGCGGGAGGCTGGCATGACTCGTCCTCGGTCGTTCTTGGTGATTGGGCTGGCGATCGCACTGGCGGGGACTCTGGCCACGCGGCCTTTGGCGCGGCAGGCTCCGGCACAGCCGCCGGCGGCCGCTCAGGCATACGTCCTGAACGACTCCCATCTCCACCTGACCAACTACATCCAGGAAGGGACGACGCTCAAGGAGTTCCTGAAGGTGATGGGCGACAAGGTGGGCCGCGCGGCGGTGTTCGGCATCCCGCTGCAGCAGATGTGGGACAAGAACAACTCGGGCGATTTCGCCCCGACCTACTACCTGCAGTCGGACGCGCCGCTCTACTACTACTCGTTCGCCGACGCGGTGCTGGCGATGGAGTACAAGGCGCTGACGCCGGCCGAACAGGCGCGCTTCGACCCGATGATCATCGGGTTCAACCCGGCAGACATGTACGCCGCCGACCACATCAAGCGGGTGCTGATGACGTTCCCCGGCGTGTTCTCCGGCATCGGCGAGTTCACGATCCACAAGGAGTTCGTCTCGTCGAAAGTCGCCGGCAAGACGGCGAGCCTCCTCGATCCGGCGCTCGATCGCATCTTCGACTTCTGCGCGGAGACCGGCCTGGTGGCCATCCTCCACACCGATGTGGACGTGCCCTTCCCGAAGCCTGGCCAGGAGCCGTACATGGTCCTGCAGATGCGCGACCTGCTGAAGCGGCACCCGGATGCGAACATCATCTGGGCCCACGCCGGTGTCGGCCGCGTCGTTCACCCGGTCAAGGACCAGCTCGGGTTCATGGAGCGCGGTCTCGCGAATCCCGCGCTCAAGGGCTTCTACGTCGACATCTCGTGGGACGAGATGGCGAAGTACGTCGTGGCCACGCCCGAGACGACCGCGGCCATGGCCGACCTGGTCAACAAGTTCCCCGACCGGTTCCTGTTCGGCACCGACGAAGTGGCGCCGACCGAGCAGGGCAAGTACCTGAAGGTCTACGACATCTACGCGCCGCTATTCGCCAAGCTGACGCCCGACGCGCGACAGAAACTTCTCAAGGGCAACTACGAGCGCCTGTTCGACGAGGCCAGGCGCAAGGTGCGCGCCTGGGAGAGAGCGCACGTCAAGTAAGCAGTCGCCGGCACGCCACTCGACCCCGCTCGGGGCGTCCTGAGCACGGTCGAAGGACGGAGGCTGGCGCTAAACGCTCATCATCAAGGAGTGGCGGCACATGAGTAGACGATTGATTCGAACGATAGCGACGTGCGCGGGCCTCGCGCTGCTGGCGCTCGCGGCTCCGGCGACGGCCCAGGACGGTGACACGCTGGCGGCGGATGGAGCGAAGGCGGCACAGGCGCCGGAGCAGCCGAAAGCCTGGATGGACATCTACGGCTTCGCGATGCTCGACATCGGCCAGAACTTCAAGACAGATCGACCCGAACTGGTTCGACACGATGCGCGTCAGCAAGCTGCCGTCGGTGGCGGACCAGTTCGGCCAGGACGAACTCGACGTTCGCGGGCGTCCGCCAGAGCCGCTTCGGCGTGAAGACGTCGACACCGACGGCGATGGGCGAGTTGAAGACGCAGTTCGAGTTCGAGCTGTTCGGCACCGGCGTGGACGCGGGCCAGACGACGTTCCGCCTGCGGCATGCCTACGGCCAGTTGGGCAAGGTGGGGGCCGGCCAGACCTGGAGCCCCTTCATGGACCCGGACGTGTTCCCGAATTCGCTCGAGTACTGGGGCCCGACGGGCATGGTGTTCTTCCGGAACGTCCAGGTGCGCTACATGCCGGTGATGGGCGACCACGAAGTCGTGCTGGCCCTCGAGCGGCCGGGCGCGAGCGGCGACGCAGGGCGTGCTAGCGGACCGCATCGAGCTGCAGAACGTCAAGGGCCGCTCCCCGCTGCCCGACTTTTCCGGGCACTACAAACTGACTCAGAAATGGGGTCACGTCCAGGTGGCGGGCATGCTCCGCCGGATCGCCTGGGACGACATGATCACGAACGACCAGTACGACCTGAGCGGGAAGGCCTGGGGCTGGGGGCTGAACTTCAGCTCGAACCTGAAGTTCACGAAGGCCGACGTGCTTCGCCTGCAGCTGGTCTACGGCGAGGGCATCCAGAACTACATGAACGACGCGCCGGTGGACATTGGCATCGCGAACAACCCGGCGAGCCCGGTGTCGCCGGTCGTCGGCAAGACGATCCCGATCATCGGGCTGGTGATGTTCCTCGACCACCAGTGGAACGACCAGTGGAGAGCACCGTCGGCTACTCGTACCAGGACAACCAGAATACGGATGGCCAGGCCGCCAACGCGTTCCATGACGGGCACTACGCGCTCGGGAACCTGCTCTACAGCCCGGTGCCAACGTCATGGTGGGCGGCGAGTTCCAGTGGGGGCGCCGCGTGAACTTCGCGGACGGGTTCCACTACGACGGCTACAAGATGCAGTTCTCGTTCAAGTACAACTTCTCTCGTCGATTCGGAGGCTGATGATGACGACGCACATTCGAACCCGGTTCGTCGCTCTCGCGATCGCGCTGCTGTTCGCGTTCGCCGGTTCCGCGCTGGCGCAGTCGCCGGCCCCGGCCGACATCCAGAAGGCGGTGGACGCGGCCTACGCCAAGTACAAGGACCTCAAGGAAGGCAAAAACGCCGACTACATCCCGGCGCTCGCCAAGGTCGACCCGAACCTGTTCGGCATCGCGGTCGTGACGGCGGATGGCAAGGTGTACTCGGCCGGCGACCTGAAAACCGAGGTGTCGATCCAGTCGATCTCGAAGGTGTTCACCGCCGCGCAGGTGACGCAGGAGCAGGGCATCGACGCCATCCCGAATCGGATCGGCGTGGACGCGACAGGCGCCCGGTTCAACTCGATCGTCGCGATCGAAGGCATCAAGGTGATGTCCGGCGCCGGCGCGCCGGAGATGAACCCGCTCGTCAACCCCGGCGCCATCTCGGCGACGAGCATGGTCAAGGGCGCGACCGCGGACGAGGTGTGGAAGAAGATCATCGGCACCTACAACGACTTCGCCGGCCGGCCGCTGACGGTGCTGCAGGACGTGTACAAGTCGGAGTCCGACTCCAACCAGCGCAACCAGGCGATCGGCGCGCTGATGCTCGCCTACGGGTACATCAAGGCGAACTGGCAGCAGGCCGTGGACCTCTACACGCGCCAGTGCTCGGTCGGCGTGAACGCCAAGGATCTGGCGACGATGGCCGCGACGCTCGCGTTCGGCGGGAAGAACCCGCGTGACGGGCAAGCAGGTGATGGACGCCGACAAGGTCCCCGGCATCCTCGCCATCATGGCAACCGCCGGCCTCTACGACGATTCCGGGAAGTGGCTGTACCGCACCGGCCTGCCGGGCAAGAGCGGCGTGGGCGGCGGGCTCATCGCCGTGTCGCCCGGCAAGTTCGGCATCGCCGTGATCGCGCCGCCGCTCGACGACGCCGGCAACAGCGTGAAAGGCCAGAAGGCCATCACCGACATCTCGAACGCGCTCGGCGGCAATCCGTACGCCGTGAAGGTGAAGTAGCCGGCAGGGAGCGGGTCCTGTCGCGCGGCAGGCCCCGCTCCATCTCAGGCCCGTTGATTCCGTCGCCACGCGGGAGATAGAAGCCATGCCAGATCAGAAGATCGTCGATGTCGCGGAACAGAAGCGGTTGAACGATGCACGCGAGGCAGGAACCCCATGGAAGAAATGGGGGCCGTATCTGAGCGAGCGCCAGTGGGGAACGGTCCGCGAGGACTACAGCGACGACGGCAACGCGTGGGACTACTTCTCGCACGACCAGGCGCGCTCGCGCGCCTACCGGTGGGGCGAAGACGGGCTGGCGGGCATCTCGGACGACAAGCAGCGGCTGTGCTTCGCCATCGCCCTGTGGAACGAGCGGGATCCGATCCTGAAGGAGCGGCTCTTCGGGCTGACGAACAGCGAGGCCAACCACGGCGAGGACGTGAAGGAGTACTACTTCTACATCGACAGCACGCCCACGCACTCGTACATGAAGTACCTGTACAAGTATCCCCAGTGCGAGTACCCGTACCGGGACCTGATTGACACGAACCGGGGCCGGTCGCGCGAGGACTTCGAGTACGAACTGCTCGACACGGGCGTGTTCGAGGACGACCGCTACTTCGATGTGTTCGTGGAATACGCCAAGGAAGGCCCGGAAGACCTCCTCGTGCGGGTCACGGTCTGCAACCGCGGTCCGGAGGCGGCCCGGCTGCGGGTGCTGCCCACGCTGTGGTTCCGGAACACGTGGTCCTGGGGCGACGGCGAGCCGAAGCCCACCCTGCGCGCCGATGGGCCGGACGTGATTCGCGCGTCGCACCCGGGCCTGGGCGACTACTGGCTGTCGTGCGACGGGGCGTCGGAACTGCTCTTCACCGAGAACGAGAGCAACGCCGAGCGTCTCTGGAACCAGCCGAGCGCCTCCCCATTCGTCAAGGACGCGTTCCACAACTACGTCGTCTCGGGCCGCAGCGAGGCGGTGAATCCCGACCACGTCGGCACCAAGGCGGCGGCCCACTTCGCGCTCGACGTGCCGGCGCAGGGCAGCCTGACGGTTCGCCTGCGACTGTCCGCCGCAAGGCCAGAGGACCCGTTCGGCGGATTCGAGCAGACATTCAACAGCCGGATTGCTGACGCGGACGAGTTCTACGACCGAATTACGCCGCCATCGCTCGGCGAGGACGAGCGCCGCGTGCACCGCCAGGCGCTGGCGGGCATGCTGTGGAGCAAGCAGTTCTACTACTTCGACCTGGAGCAGTGGCTCGCCGAGCACAAGAGTGACCCGCTGGCCAAGGTTCCCCGGCCAGGCGTCCGGAACACGGAGTGGTTCCACATGCTCAACGCCGACATCATCTCGATGCCGGACAAGTGGGAGTACCCGTGGTACGCGGCCTGGGACCTGGCCTTCCATACCACCACCCTGGCGCTGGTGGATTTCGACTTCGCCAAGGAGCAGCTGCTCCTGATGCTGCGCAATCTCTACGTGCACCCCAACGGGCAGCTCCCCGCCTACGAGTGGAATTTCAGCGACGTCAATCCTCCCGTGCACGCGTGGGCGACGGTCTATCTCTACAAGATGGAGAAGACGCTCGGCCGCTCCGACCTTCGTTTCCTGGAACGGTCGTTCCAGGGGCTGATGCTGAACTTCAACTGGTGGGTGAACCGGAAGGATCCGTCCGGGAAGAACGTGTTCGGAGGAGGCTTCCTGGGTCTTGACAACATCGGCATCTTCGACCGCAGCGCGCCGCTTCCGACGGGCGGCTCGCTCGAGCAGGCGGACGGGACGGCATGGATGGCGTTCTACTGCCAGTGCATGCTGGAAATGGCCCTGATCCTGTCCGAATATGACCCGATGTACGAGGAGGCCGCGTTCAAGTTCGTCCAGCACTTCCTGTGGATCTCCTACGCGATGGACCGCCCCGGAGACAACCAGGACGAGATGTGGGACGAGCAGGACGGGTTCTTCTACGACCTGCTGCGGCTGCCGGATGGCCAGGCCACCCGCCTGAAGGTCCGGTCGCTCGTCGGGTTGTTGCCGCTCTGCGCGTCCACCGTCTTCGAGGGAGATGCGGTGACGCGCTACCCGAAGCTGATGGAGATGATCGCGCTCTTCCGGAAGCGTCATCCGGAACTGGTCTCCCACGTGGCGCCGACCGACGAGGGGTTCATCGGGTACAAGGGACGGCGCCTGTCGTCGATCCTCAACAAGGAGAAGCTGCAACGGGTGCTCGGGTACATGCTCGACGAGAATGAGTTCCTGGGGCCGCACGGTATCCGCTCGGTCTCGCGCTATCACCTCGACCACCCGTTCATCTTCCGGGTCGGCCAGCAGGAGTTCAAGGTCCAGTACCTGCCCGCGGAGTCGAACACCGGGATGTTCGGCGGGAACTCCAACTGGCGGGGGCCGGTGTGGATGCCGGTCAACATCCTGATCGTCCGGGCGCTCCTGAGCCTCTATCCGTTCTATGGCGACGACTTCAAGGTCGAATGTCCCACCGGTTCCGGGCGGTATCTGACGCTCTTCGAGGTGGCCGAGGAACTGGCACGCCGGCTGGCCGGCACGTTCCTTCGCGGCGCCGATGGGCGACGGCCCGTCTATGGAGGCACCGCGAAGTTCCAGGAGGACCCGCACTGGCGCGACCTGCTCCAGTTCTTCGAGTACTTCCACGGCGACAACGGCGCCGGGCTCGGGGCCAGCCACCAGACGGGCTGGACCGGTCTGGTGGCCCTCCTCCTCGACGTCTTCGGGCGAGTCGACGCTAAAGCCATGCTGGAGACGGAGCGGGGGACCCTCCTCGATCGAGTGGTCAGGGAACAGGTGGGCGGGACACAGACGACCTGAGCGCGGGCCGGGCAGGAGAGAGGGTGCGTGCGTCGAACACCTCCAGATTCCCGACGAACGCTGGACGGCGAACGTCAGCTTCTGCGGCAAGGACAGACAAACGCTTTCATCACGGCGAGCACGGGCCTGTACGCGGTCAGGACGCGGGTGAAGGGGGCCAACGCGGCCAAGTAGTCACCGACGGCCCTTCCATGCCAGAGCCGCGGAGCGACGACGGCCGGTCGGACGCGGTGCGCGAGGATCAGATGGCAGAGAATGCCGACGTGGCCAGCAGCGTGCCCTGGCGAGTGTTCCTCGCAGAGCTGATCGGCACCGCGGCCCTCGTGTTGGTGGGCCTGTCGCTCGTCGTCCTGATGTTCGGGGACGGCAGCCCCGTTGCGCCGGTGATTCCGAGTGAGGGCTGGCGCCGGTTGATCACGGGGTTCCTGTTCGGAACGACAGGCGCACTCATCGCGCTCTCGCCGGTCGGCAAGCGCAGCGGGGCGCACATCAATCCGGTCGTGACGCTTGCGTTCCGCCTGATGGGCAAGCTCGATCTGGAGACCACGGCCGGCTACATCGTGGCGCAACTGGCCGGAGCGATCCTGGGATCCCTGCCGCTGCTCGCCTGGGGCGCGATGGGCCGCAGCGTGGCGTTCGGGGCGACGCTGCCTGGAACCGGCTATTCCACGGGGGCGGTGCTGGCGGGAGAGGTGATCACCACGTTCGCGATGGTCACCCTGCTGGCCGTCTTTCTGAGCATTCGCAAGCTCCGTCCCTTCACGCCGGCGTTGTTCCCGTTTCTCTACGCTGTCATGGTGTTCGCCGAGTCGCCGATCTCCGGCACCAGCACCAACCCGGCCCGCAGCCTGGGGCCGGCCGTCGTCTCAGGGCAATGGGACGGCTGGTGGATCTACTGGGTCGGCCCGGTCATCGGGAGCCTCGCGGCGTGCCTGGTCTGCAGCGCGCTGGCCAAGCGCATCACGGTCGCGAAGCTGTACCACTTCGACATCGACCACGACAGGCTGTTTCGCAGGAGGAGTCCGAGCAGGACGCCGACCGACGCGCGCTGAAACTCTCGGGAGGAGACTGAGATGAGTTCGATGGCACCAAACGTACAGGGTGTGGGCGCCCCGGGCCGCCGTACGGTCTACAGCATGTGCGGGATGTGCGCCGTGCGCTGCCCGATCGAAGTGACGGTCGAAGACGGTCGGGTCGTGTGGCTGCAGGGCAATCCGCACGACGCGGCCATCGGCGCCAGCCTCTGTGCCAAGGGTTCGGCTGGCCTCGCGTTCCAGTACCGACGACGACCAGCGCCCGCAGAGTCCGCTGATCCGGATGGGCCCGCGCGGCGCCGGCCAGTGGCGGCGGGCGTCCTGGGACGAGGCCCTCGACTACATCGCCGACAAACTGAAAGAGACCATAGCGGCCTTCGGCGGCCGCGGCATCGCGCTCTCCGATCGCGGCGGCTTCTTCACCGATCTGACCCGGACCTTCGTGCAGGCGCTCGGCTCACCGAACTACTTCAACCACGACGCCGGCTGCGGCGGCAACGGCCACAACGCTGCGCGTTCGATTCTCGGATTTGGCCACGAGGGGCTCATCCCCGACCTGGGGCGCGCGAAGCACCTGGTGCTCTACGGCCGCAACATCGTCGAATCGCTGGCGGTGAAGGAGGCGAAGGCCTTCATGGCCGCGGTGGCCAGAGGGATGCGCGTGACCTACATCGACCCGCGCGCCACCATCACGGCCAGCAAGGCGACGCGCTATTGGCAAGTGCGCCCGAACAGCGACTACGCGCTGAACCTCGCCATCATCCGTGAAGTGCTGGAGCAGGAGGCGTACGACAAAGACTTCGTCGCCCGCTTCGTTTCCGGCGTGGACGGTCTGCGCGAGGCGGTCAAGGACGCGACGCCGGAATGGCAGGAGCCGCACACCGGCGTTCCCGCCGACCAACTGCGCGCCTTCGTCCGGGAAGTCGCCGCCGATGCGCCGCACGTGATCTTCCACCCGGGCTGGATGACCGCGCGTCACAAGCAGTCGTTCTACGTCACGCGTACCGCGTTGATCCTGAACGCCCTGATGGGCAACTTCGAGACGCCGGGCGGTTACATTCTCGGGAAGTTGCCCGGATTCTACGGCCGCAAGGGCCTGAATCACCTGACCGACCGCGTGCCCAAGGTCGAGGAGCCGCGAGTGGACGGCGCCGGCACCACCCGGCCTCAGTGGGACCCCGAGATCGGCATGCTGCACCAGGCGTTCGCCGCCATGGAAACCGGGCAGCCCTACGGCATCGGCGCCTACTTCGCCTACCGCCACGATCCCTTCACCGGCCTGCCCGACCCCGAAGCGACGAGGCGCGCGCTGGACACGCTGAAGCTGATCGTGTCGATCGACGTGCGCTATTCCGAGACGGGCTGGTTCGCCGACGTCATCCTTCCCGAGTCGACCTACCTCGAGCGCGCCAACATCCTGGCGCTGTTGCCCGGCCCGGTGCCGGTGATCTTCATGCGCGACCAGGCGGTCGCCCCGCGCTTCGACAGCCGTCCAGCCTGGTGGATCTTCCGCGAAATCCTGCGCCGCATGGGCATCAAGGAGGCGCTCGACTTCGAGACCATCGAGGAGATCTGGAATTACCAGCTCGACGGTACCGGCGTCACCGTCGCCGAGATGCGCGAGAAGGGGGTGGTCGGCCTGGCCGACGCGCCGAAGCTGATTCCGCGCGAGGCGCTCAGGTTCCCGACCCCTTCGGGCAAGATCGAGATCGAGAGCGAGATGTTGAAGAAAGCCGGGCTGCCTAGCCTGCCGCCGTACGAGGCCAAGGTGGCGCCGGTGGACGACCGCTTCAACCTGCTGTTCGCGAAGACGGCGACGCTGGCGCACGGCCAGTCGCTGAACAACCCGATCCTCAACGAGATCGCGCCGAAGCAGGTGCTCTGGATCCACCCCGACCGCGCCCGGCCGCTCGGCATCGGTGACGGCGACGAGGTGGAGATCAATGGTGGAGGCGGCTACTCGGGCCGCATCAAGGCCATGGTGACGCCGTGGATCCACCCCGACGCGGTGTTCATGCTGCACGGCTACGGCGCCACGGTGCCGCTCGCCACGCGCGCCCGCGGCGTCGGCGTGGCCGACCAGCGCCTGCAGCACGGCAAGCTCTACGACTTCGACCCGGCCGGCGGCGGCTGTGCGCTGACCGAGACCATCGTGCAGATCAAGCGAGCCGCGAGGGAGGGGGCCGGACAATGAGCACCTACATCCTGCGACACGACGAGACCAGCTGCATCGGCTGCCAGGCCTGCGAAGTGCACTGCAAGACCAACAAGGATCTTGGCCCCGGCCCGGCCCCGTGCAAGATCATCGCGGTCGGCCCGATTGACATCGGCGGACGGCCGCGCATCCGCTTCGCCTTCATGCCCTGCTTCCACTGCGAGGACGCGTGGTGCATCAGGGCCTGTCCGACCGGCGCGATGCAGAAGCGCGAGAAGGACGGCATCGTCTTTGTCGAGCACAGTCTCTGCATCGGCTGCAAGAGCTGCATGGCCGCCTGCCCGTGGGGCACGCCGCAGTGGGACCCGGCCGCCCGCAAGGTGGTCAAGTGCGACTACTGCAAGGACCGTCTCGATGCCGGGCTGCAACCGGCCTGCGTCACCAAGTGCGTGACCGGCTGCCTGTCGTTCGCCGTGTCCACCGAGCTGCCCGACCCTCGTCGCGAGCGCTACGCTCGCCTGATTCTGGCCGACCCGCCGGCCGGCGCATAGGGAGGAGCCATGAGCGAACTCCAGATGCTGCCTACGTGGCTCGATGCCGGCGCGGCCGCCCTGTCAGGTGCCGCGCCGCCGGCGCCGACCCTCGACGCCGCGATGCCGGGCCTCGCCGCCGCCCAGTCCCTGACGCCGCTCCAGCGGCTGCAGCGCGTGCAACAGTCGGGCCTTGCCGAGTGTGCCGGCGCCGCCGAGCCGGTCTACCTCGCCTGGCGCCGGTTCCTGCGCGGCCATGGACCCTCGGTGCTGGTGATCGACGCAACGGGCCCCGACGCGAAGGCCCTCGGCTCGGCCACCGTGCTCGACCGCGCCCCCTGGCTGCTGGCGGAGGGCCTGCTGATCGCGGCCGGCCTGCGCGACAGCCACAAGGTCGAACTTCGACTGCCGCCCGAGCTGACGGGCCGCGAAGCGGCGTTCCTGAACGCCGCGGACGCCCTCCGCGCCCAGTCCCAGGTGGCGGTCCCCCGCCGACAGGTGGACGTGCGGCGCGACTGCCAGCCGGGCTGCCGGAGCGAGGGCGCGACCGCCGACACGTCGCGGCTGGTGCACTCGCCGGAAACCTGGTGCCGGATCGCCCTGCTGTTCGCCGGGCAGTCGGGCCTCGACGCGTCGTTGCTCACGCTGCGCCGCGGCGTGACGCAGCGCGGCCTGGTCGAGCTGGCGCGGTCTGGCAACCTGCGTCACCAGATCGGCGACTGGGGTGGCGGTGACGTGGCGGCAGGCACGGACGCCGTGCTCGTCTTCGACGATGGGCTCGGTGGCTTCCTGCCGCTCTCGAAGGCCGACCTGTCGTGCGAGCCGCTGTCGTTGGCGTCCGTGGGCGTCACCCCGGCGCCGTCCACCCTGATGGTGATGGCCGACGGCGTGTGCATGGTCAAGCAGGCGGGGCGTGCGCTCTATCGGTCCTGGCTGTTCGCCGACGGAGAGGACGCCGCGGTGCGCGGGCTGCTGGCGCGCGCGGCTCGCCTCGTGGCCGAGATCGCACTCGGCCGCGGCCAGCCCGCCCATCTCGCCGCCCTCGACGAGATGGCGCTCGAGCTCGCCTCGCAGGAGCTGGCTGCCGCGTGGCCCCTGGGCAGTTCCCTGCTCCACTACCGCGCGCAGTGGGAAAAGCACGTCCGGCGCGAGTCCTGCCCGGAGGGTCTCTGCCTGGAGCGCAAGGCGGCCCCCTGCCATCGGACGTGCCCGGCCAACATCGACATCCCGACCTTCATCGCTCACCTCGGTCAGGGCGACTACCGTTCCACCATCGACGTCATCCGGCGCGACAACCCGATGCCGCTGACCTGCGGCCTGGTGTGTCCGGCGCCGTGCGAGTCCGCGTGCGTCCGCGGCGGCAGCAACGGGGCCGTGTTCATCCGGCCGCTGAAGGCCAAGGCGGCCGAGCACTGCCTCGCCGATGGAGGCTATCCGAAGCCGGAGATTGCGCCGGATACCGGCAAGCGCATCGGCATCATCGGTTCCGGCCCGTCCAGTCTCACCGCGGCCTACTACCTGCGCACTCTCGGGCACGACGTCGAGATCCACGAGGCGCAGGAGCACGCTGGCGGGATGCTGCGCTACGGCATCCCCGCCTACCGCAACCCGCCCGACCTGCTCGAGCAGGAGATCGACCAGATCCAGGTCCTGGGCGTGCGGATCTTCACCAGCGCCCCGGTCGCGAGCGTCGAGCAGTTTCGCCAGAACTACGACGCCGTCTTCCTCGGGCTCGGCACGCAGAAGGCGCGTCTGCTGCCCGTCGAAGGGGCCCACCTGCCCTTCGTGCTCGGCGGCATCGATTTCCTGCGCGCTGCGCGGAGCGGAGAACCGGCGCGCGTCGGGCCGCGGGTTGTCGTCATCGGCGGCGGCAACGTCTCCATCGACGTGGCCCTGACGGCCTTGCGGCAGGGTGCGACGCACGTGGACCTGACCTCGCTCGAAAATCGGCGCGACATGCCGGCCAGCCCGGGTGAGATCGAACTCGCCGTGGCTGAAGGCGTGCAACTCCACCCCGGCTGGGGACCGCTGCGTTTCGAGGAGGAGGGGGTCGCCGTCTTCCAGTTCTGCGAGCGGGTCAAGGACGAGACCGGCAAGTTCGATCCGGTTTTCGAAAGCAGCCGCCTCCTGGAACTCGACGCCGATCACGTCATTCTCGCCACCGGCCAGGGCACCGACCTCGCGTGCCTCGATGGCAGCGGCGTCGAGAACACGCGCGGCTACATCGTCGCGGACCCGAAAACCAAAATGACCACGGTGCCGGGCATCTTTGCCGGCGGCGACGGGCAGCACGGACCGCGAACGGCCGTGGAGGCGATTCGATCGGGAAAAATCGCCGCGGCCGCCATCGACGCCTGGCTGCGCGGAGCGCCGATGGAGGCGGCCACCGGCATGCCGGTACGCCGCGCCGAGGTCGATCCCCTAGTCGTGGCGGCAGACGAGCGCACGCACAAACGCCGCGCCACGATGCCCGAGCGGACGGCCGAGGAGACGCTCGGCGAGGGCAATTACGTCCGGATCGAGGAGGGCCTCTCCGACGCGATGGCGCACGACGAGGCCCGCCGGTGCCTGCGCTGCGACATCTGCATCGGCTGCGGCCTCTGCATGGCCGTCTGCAGCGAGATGGGGGTGGAGGCGCTGCGCATGGCCGACACCGGGGCGGGCCGGCTCGCCCACCTGGACTTCACGCGGCCCGGGCAGTTCTGCATCGGCTGCGGCGCGTGCACGCAGGTCTGCCCGACGGGAGCGATCGTCCTCGAAGATCGGGACGGCGTGCGCCGCACGATCATCACGGGAACCGTGGTGCGCGAGCAGCCGCTGCTGGCCTGCAGCGAATGCGGAGCGCCGACGCAGACGCCTGCGCACCGGGACTTCGTTCGCCGTCGCCTGCCTGACCACATGGCGGCCCAACTGGATCGCGAGCTCTGCCCGTCGTGTGCCCGCGGGCGGGCCGATCGACCCGGCGTGGCAGTCGCATATCATCCGAGGGCCTCATGAACATCTACGACACCCGTGAAGGTGCGCGCCTGGCGATGAACCGGGACCGGAAGGGGCACTGGAACCGCTGGGGACCGTACCTCGCGGAGCGCGCGTGGGGCACCGTGCGCGAGGACTACAGCGCCGACGGCGAGGCGTGGGGTACTTCCCCACGACGCACGGATGGTGGCGCGGCAGGCATTCGCGGGGATGCTGTGGTCGAAGCAGTTCTTCCACTACATCGTCGGCGACTGGATGGACGGCGATCCGGGGCGCCCGAGTCCCCCGGCCGAACGCCTCGACGGTCGCAATCACCAGTGGACACATCTGTTCGCGCGGGATGTCATCTCGATGCCCGACAAGTGGGAATTCCCGTGGTTTGCCGCGTGGGACCTCGGGTTCCACTGCGTCACGCTGGCGCACGTCGACCCGCAGTTCGCGAAAGACCAGATCCTCCTGATGCTGCGCGAGTGGTACATGCACCCCAACGGGCAGATCCCCGCCTACGAGTGGGACTTCAACGACGTGAACCCGCCCGTGCTCTCCATGGCCGCGATGGCGGTGTTCGAGATCGAGCGCCAGCGCACGGGCGCAGCCGACTACGGGTTCCTCGAGCGCGTGTTCCAGAAGATGCTGCTCAACTTCACCTGGTGGGTGAACCGCAAGGACGCCCTGGGGAACAACATCTTCCAGGGCGGCTTCCTCGGGATGGACAACATCGGCGCCTTCGACCGCGGCAAGCTGCCGCCCGGCTACCTGCTGGGGCAGGCCGACGGCACCAGCTGGATGGCGGCGTTCGCCAAGAACCTGCTGACGATCGCCCTCGTGCTGGCAAAGCAGAACCCCTCGTACGAGGACGTCGCGAGCAAGTTCTGGGAGCACTACGTCTACGTCGCCAACGCGATGAACAGCCTGCGCGACCCGCTCAAGTCGCTCTGGGACGAGGAGGACGGGTTCTTCTACGACCACCTGATTTCTCAGGACCACGAGCCGCTCGCGCTGCGCGCACGCACCATGGTCGGCTTCGTCCCGATGTTCGGCGCGGCGACGGTCCCCGCCGACACCTTCGACCGCTACCCGGACTTCAACCGCCGGCGCGAGTGGTTCATGGCCCACCGGCCGGACCTCGTTCAGAGCGTCGGCCCCATGGTCGTCCCCGGCCCCAACGACAACCTGCTCCTCGGCCTCGTGCGGCCAGATCAGTTGCGCCGGATGCTGGCCCGCATGCTGGACGAGGGCGAGTTCCTGTCGCCGTACGGAGTCCGCTCGGTGTCGCGTGCGCACAAGGACAACCCGATGGTGCTCCAGCTCGACGGGCTGGAATTCCGGCTGGACTACGAGCCGGGAGAGTCGGAAACGAACCTCTTCGGGGGGAACTCCAACTGGCGCGGGCCGATCTGGATGCCAGTGAACTTCATGATCCTGTTGGCGCTCCTGGAATACCACGCCTACTACGGCGACGACTTTACGGTGGAATGCCCGACAGGGTCTGGCCGCACGATGAACCTCGGACAGGTCGTGCAGGAACTCTCGACGCGGCTGGCCCGCATCTTTCTGCGCGACGGAGGCGGCAGGCGGGCGGTCTTCGGGGGTTGCGAGATGTTCAACACCGATCCGAACTGGCGCGACCTGATTCCGTTCCACGAGTACTTCCACGGCGACACCGGCCGAGGGTGCGGCGCCAGCCACCAGACCGGATGGACGGGGCTGATCGCCCAGGTCCTGGTGAACCAGGAGGTGGGCGTATGAATCGCGCCGCCGAAAGTGAGCGGACGATGAACCGCGACCCGAGTGTTCGTCTGCTGTTCGCCCTCGTTCTCGTTCTCGTCCTCTGGTCGGCCTACGAGGTGGTGGCTCCGTTCCTCGTCGGATTCATGTGGGCGGCGGTCCTCGTGGTGACGTTCCGGCCCTTTCACTCGCGCCTCGAAAGGACGTTCCGGGGGCGACGGTGGATGGCTTCGACCGTGGTCACCCTCCTCGTTGCCGCATTCGTCGTCGTGCCCCTGGTCGTGGCCGTCGCGCAGGTTGTCGAGGGCGGCGTCGCGGCCTACGGGTGGGTCGCGACCCTCCAGCCTGGCGGGGGCGATCTCGGGACCGGCGATCGGTGGCCGTGGGTCGGAAACGCGCTCAATCGTGCGAAGCACCTGGTCGGCATCGCCCACATCGATCTCAACGCCGCCGCGATCAGCGGCGTCAGGACGGCAGGTGCCATCGTCGCGGACAGGGGGCCGGCGCTCGTCGGCGGGGCGCTGGGACTGACGTTCTCATTCATCGTCATGATCGTCGGGATGCCCGTGTTTTTCACGCACGGCCGGCAGTTCTCGAAGGCGGTGGCGGGCGCCCTCCCGATTCCCGAGGCTGATGCGACGCGGATCGTGGACGACCTGCAGGAAATGACGCGGTCGCTGATGATCAGTGCCGGGCTGACCTCGGCGGCGCAGGCGGCGCTGGGCGGCATCGCGCTCTACGTCCTCGGCGTGCCGTACGCCCTTCCCCTCACCGCCACGATGTTCTTCCTCTCGGTGCTTCCACTCGGGACTGCGGTCGTCTGGCTGCCTGCGGCGATTTGGCTCGCCTACACCGGCCACGCCTGGAAGGCTGTCATGCTCTTCGCGTGGGGCGCCGGGGTGGTGTCGACAATCGACAACGTGCTGCGCCCGCTCTTCGCGGGAAAAGGTGTGAAGCTCTCCGGCCTGCTGCTGTTTCTCGGTATGTTCGGCGGGATGATGGCGTTCGGCCTCATGGGGTTGTTCCTCGGGCCGATCGCGCTGTACATGACCCGCGAACTCGTCGCGATCCTCCGGCGCGACATTTACGGCCCGGTCGACTCCGTGTGACCGGCGACCGACCCTCATCCTCGCGTCGGAAAACGCCGGCCCACGCTCCAGCGACTCAGAATCGCGGCCTCCCGCTTAGACTCGATTCTCCGGTCTCGACCAGCGGGAGGACGCTCGTTTCGGCGTCCCCGATCCGCATCAGCTCGAGCAGCCCGGGGTCCAGTCCCAGGTTCGCCAGCCAGGCCGCCATTTCCGCCGGCCCACCACCGCTGAGATCGATCCAGTACGGCCCCGCCCCGGCGCGCCAGGCGGCCACCGCAGCCGTCTCGTTCTCTGGCCTCATTCCGCGTCGGCCTCGAGTGCCAGGCACGTGACCTTCACGATTCTCTCCCAGGTGATGGGCGCGGTCTCACGCCTCGACGAGTCTCTTCAGAACGTCACGCGCGCCGAGACGACCACGATGGGCTTCGAGTCGTCCGGGTTGAAGAGGTAACCGGCCACGTCCAGACGCTTGTAGGTGAAGCCAACGAGCAGGCCGCGCTGGATGTCGCGGTCCGAGTGATAGGCGTGTGTGCGTTGCCCCGCGATGCCGAACCGGAACCACTCGGTCGGGGCGAGCGCGAGTTCCGACCAACTGTAGAAGAAACTCGCCGACGCATCGGCGGTGTTGATCAGGTACTCGCCTTCGCTGTCCGCTTCGAGCTTCCGCCAGCCAAGCGAGAGCCTGTAACCCGGAGCCACGCCATCGGTGTTGCCGAACACCCCGCCGACCATCGGCGTCACCTCCCACGTCAGCGACTGCCCCCCGCCGAAGGTGACGCCAACCCACGCGGAGCCGGTCTTCATGTCTTCGTAGTTGTAGCGCGCCTCGAGGTGCAGCCGGCCGCGGTCCGCGGCGAGAGTCGGCTGCACGTAGTCGTCCGCCTCCGGCAGGGAATAGGTGTAGGCCGAGGCGGCAAACGACCAGTGCTCCGTCCCGCCGTCAGCGGCGGACGGGGCGGGTTGTGCGGAAGCTCGGGCGGCGGCCATCGGCTGTGCCGCCGCCTCGGCGGCGCAGAGCGCCAGCACGGCAAACGCGAGCGCGGGCAAAGTCCTCGTGCTCATCCCCCGAGCGCCATGATGATGGCCACCAGCGTCACTCCGAGCGTCGCAATCGAGACGCCGTAGCGCCACGGCCTGCCGCCCGTGTAGACGCCCAGCAGGTGGCCGTAGGCATAGAGCGTGGCCACGGCGAGGCCGTCCGACACGCGGGTGGCCGCAGCGACGTTCCTCATGAACACGAACGGCAGCACCACCGGGATTGTCGCCAGGACGACGATCGCGAAGACCCCACCCGCGGCGCGGAGGTCGCGCGCTGTCAGTTCGCCCCCCGGGATCGGCACGGCGACCAGGGTCTTTCGGATCGCCTCCAGGGTGCCTTCCTGCGCGCCCCACGCAAGCCGTTCCGGCAGTTCATCAGCCACGATGCGATGGGCGACCGTCCGGTCGGTCGTCACTCGAAGGCGCTCGAGCAGGTTGACCCTGCGGCGCTTCTCGACCGCCGCGCCGATGAGGTACATCACGGCGTCGGTCAGGCCCCAGGCCAGGTTGCACCCGATTGCCGTCATCAGCATCGTCCGGATCTCCTGGTGGCCCGCCGTGGCCACGCTGAGCGATCCGGTGATGCTCACCGCCATCAGCACGCCGAAGATCGCCTCCGAAGCGCGCTCGATGGGATCGAGCACTGGCCCGCGACCGGGCTTGTCTTCCGGCATACGCGCCCCTCCCTGCCGGCCGAGCGGACCCCGCTCGGGAGGCCAAGTCGAACCTCCATCACGGGCTCCACGGCCCCCGGTGTCCCTCGCCCACAACGCTCGCGCAGCACCAGCGTGAGGATCACGACATAGAGCGCGCCCAGGCCGAGCTGGGCCAGGGTGATCGGCGCGCCGAGACGCATGAACTGCCCGAAACTCACACGCTGGCCCTCGCGCGCGCAGATGCCAGAGCGCCAGTTCCGGCACCACCTCGGCCGCGACCAAATCGTTTTGCCGGCAAGGCCGCCCACAGCGGTCACGCCCGCACTGGCCGGCACCATGAACCTCTGGCCGTCGTAATAGAGGATGCCCCGGGACCCGCGCCTGGAGCATCGCCTCGCGCGAGAAGGTCCAGGTCGTGTTGCGCAGGAGTTCCCAGGCGTGTCGTGGACGTGCGACGCCGAGCCAGACCGGATGTCGCGACGTAAGCCCGGTGGCCATGCGCGGGTCTTCCTGAACGCTTCCAGCCGTTCTTCTCGCATCGAGGCCGGCGAATTGTATCACGCCGCCGGACGCCGCCCGGGCAAGGTTCGACATCTCGGCCGCAGCCAAGGCGAGGCGGATTGAATGTCCGCGAGTTACGTGCTGCTCATTGTTTGCGTTTATTGTGCCAATTGTCTACAATTAACTCGCTGATATGTTCGATATCGGAGAGTCTCAACGCCTTGCCCGGCGGCGGCTGGAACGGACATCCGTCCGCCGGCGGCGCTCGGACGCGGGTCGTTCGCGACTGCCCGCGACCGTCCTCGCCGCCGTGCGCAAGGCCGCGCTCGGACGGGACCGTCCGTCGATGGCGGCGCTGCTGCGCAGGGTCTCGAGAATCTGCGAGGCGGAGGGAGTGAGACCCCCGGCGCGCGCGAGCGTCTACAACGCGCTCGCCCGCCTCGACGGACACATCTACACCGTGGCCGCGTTGCCGCGCCCCGTGGGTGAGGCCCTCTACAACATCGCGACGGATGGGCGCGTGCCGGGACACCAACTCGCGTTCTACTGCTTCAACTACGGTTCGCTCGGCGCGATCAGCTACGCCGCAGGCCTGCCCTGGCTCGACCTGCACCAGGCGCGGCGCGTGCGGGGGTGGCGGCCGCGCAGCCTCGGTCTGCTCCTGGCGGTGATGCGATGGCGGGGGTTTCGATGACCGCACTCTTCACGCCCTCACAGGTCATGCCCCGCGTTTTGGCCGCGGCTGTCGAACCTCTTCCTTACTGGTTTGTCATCGGCGGACAGGCCGTCCGGTGTTTTGCCCCGTACCGTCCGAGCCGCGACGTGGATTTCGGCATCGACGGTCCCGCCAATCTGGACGACATGGTCGGTCAGCTGAGTCGACACGGCGATGTGGAAATCCAGGAGCGGACGCGCGACACCGTTCACCTGCTGTGGAACGGCATCAAGGTGTCGGTCTTCGTCCTCGAATACCTGGTGCCCCACGTCGAAGCCCGGCATCTCGACGTCACGGGTGTGCTGGCGACCAAGCTCCACGCGATTCTGGATCGAGGCCTGCGGCGCGATTTCTTCGATCTCTACGTGATGCTCCAACAGCAGCGCCTGGGCATGGCGTCCGTACTCGCGGCGGTCCGCAGCGTCTATCAGGGAGCGATCGACGACGGGCTGTTGCTGCGCGCGCTGACCTACTTCGACGACGCCGACCGCGAAACGCGGCTGCCGGGCGAGGCGCCGTCGGACTGGGGCGTGGTCAAGGACTACTTCCAGGTCCAGGTGGGGAGCCTGTTGACGCCGCCGATGCGCCGCCTGAAGATCCAGGGCCAGACCGCGGACGTGGACAGTCGCTGACCGTCCCGGCTCGACTCTCCGTCCCGAACAGCACGTCCAGCGCAAGGAGCCGCGCACGGCACGGCCCGCGTCAAAGACCGCGTTGCGGGTTAAGATCGAAAGATGTCAGCGGAAGTCCCAACCCGTGCCGAGGATGCCGAGCAACGCGAGCGGTTCGAAACGCTGCTGTTCGAACTCTCCAGCAGGTTCATCAGCGTCCGCTCGGAGGACCTGGACCGCGCGATCGAGGAGGTCCAGCGCAGCATCTGCGAACTGCTCGGAATCGACCTTTCCGCCCTCTGGGAGGAGACGGCCGAGGCGCCCGGAGACCTGGTCCTCACGCATTTCTACGCCTCGCAGGAGGATCTGCTGCCCCCCATGCGGGGCATGAGCGCGGGAGAGCACTTCCCCTGGCTCAAGCAGGAGATGCTGGCCGGCCGCCCCGTTGGAGTCTCCGACCTCGACGACCTTCCCGAGGCGGCCGCGTTCGACCGCGCCAGCCTGCGCCAGTTCGGGGTCAAGTCGAACCTCACCCTCCCGCTGTCGGTCGGCGGCGCGGCGCCCGTCGCTGCGCTGGGGTTCAACACCACGCGCGCGCCGCGAGACTGGCCCGACGTGCTGGTGACGCGGCTGCAGCTGGTCGGACAGGTCTTTGCCAACGCGCTGGCCCGCCGGCGGGCCGACGCCGCGCTCCGAGAGAGCGAGGCGCGCTCGGTCCTGGCCGCCGACTCGGCCGAGACGGGCGTCTGGGACTACGACTACCGCACGCGCATCTTCTGGGTCTCGGACAGGACGCGGGCGATCTTCCACCTCGAGGCCGACGACATCGTCTCCATCGAGCGCCTGAAGGCCGCGATACACCCCGACGACTGGCCCGGCGTCGCCGCCGCGATTGATCGCTCCGCGCAATCGGCCGAGCCGGTGCACGTGGAGTACCGGATTGTGCTCCCGAGCGGCGAGATCCGGTGGATCCTGTCGCGCGGGCGGCCGCACTTTTCCGTCCGGGGCGAGCCCGTGCGCCTCATGGGCGTCTCGAACGACATCACCGATCGGAAGCGGGGCGAGGAGGCGCTGCGCGTCAGCGAGGAGCGGCTCGAGGCGGGAGCCGACCTTGCCGGCCTCGCTTTTTACGAGATCGACTACGGCAACGGGGCGGCCTACGTGGACGACCGGTTTCGGACTGTCTGCGGGCTGCCCGCGGACCGCGAGCAGGGCCTCCAGCCTTTCGAGTTCTGGGTGGAGCACCTGCACCCGGACGACCGCCCGCGCATCATGGAAGCCCGGGACCGCCTCCACCTCGGGCGCGTCGAACGGCTCGCCGAGGAGTATCGCTACCTCCACCCGGCGCTCGGGCAGCGGTGGATCCAGCACATGGCGCGCGCCGCGACGCGCGACGCGGAGGGGCGGGTGCTCAAGACGTTCGGCGTCTTCCGCGACGTCACCAAACGGCGCCAGGCCGAGGAGTCTCTCCGCCGGTCCTACGAGGAAATCGAACGGCTGAAGGACCGCCTGCAGGCCGAGACCGACTACCTGCGCACCGAGATCGGCGAGGCGCTCGCCCAGGGCGAGATCACGGGGAAGAGCGCGGCGGTGACCGCGGCGCTGCGACAGGTGCAGCAGGTTGCGCCGACCGACTCCACCGTGCTCGTCCGCGGCGAGACCGGCACGGGCAAGGAGTTGATCGCCCGGGCCATCCACAGCCAGAGCCACCGCCGGCACCGCGTGATGGTGAAGGTGAACTGCGGCGCGCTGCCGTCGGGCCTGGTCGAGAGCGAGCTGTTCGGCCGCGAGCGCGGCGCCTTCACCGGCGCGCTCACGCGCCAGGTGGGACGGTTCGAGGTCGCGGACGGCTCGACCCTCTTCCTCGACGAGGTCGGCGAGCTGCCGCCCGACGTGCAGGTGAAGCTGCTGCGCGTGCTGCAGGAGGGGGAGTTCGAGCGGCTGGGCAGTCCGCGCACCATCAAGGTGGACGTGCGCGTGATCGCCGCGACCAACCGCGACCTGGCCGACGACGTCCGCAAGGGGCGCTTCCGCGAGGACCTCTTCTACCGCCTCAACGTCTTTCCGATCCGCATGCCGCCGCTGCGCGAGCGGGCCGAGGACATCCCGCTGCTCGTCTGGACGTTCCTCGAGGAGTTCTCGTCGCGGATGGGGAAGAAGATCACGCAGGTGCCGCGGGCGACGATGGACGCGCTGGTGCGGCACGCATGGCCCGGCAACGTGCGCGAACTGCGGAACGTGATCGAGCACGCGGCGATCGTCACAACGGGGGAGACGCTGAAGGTGCCGCTGCTGGGTGACGCGGCGCCGGGCGCCGCGTTGCCGCAGACGCTGACCGACGTCGAGCGCGACCACATCCTGCGGACGCTGGAGACGACCGGCTGGCGGATCAAGGGCCCCGGCGGCGCGGCGGCAGCGCTCGGCCTGAACCCGGCCACCCTGTACAGCCGGATGAAGAAGCTCGCGATTCCGTCCGGCCGACGGCGCGCGGAGTGAGGCGGGCGCGCCCGCTCACCGGCGCGAGGGACGACATTCCAACCGCAAGACGACTCCTCGTCCCCGCGTCGTCGTCCCCGGACCGTCTGGCGCTTCGAGACCCTCCCGTAAACCACCACCCGCCAGCCTGTTAGTGCTCCGACGCGGTTTCCGGCGCGTTGGCACAGCCTGAGCAATGCCACCCGGCATGATTCTCGGCACCGTCCGGATCCTGCCACCGCCCTCGGGGCGTGCCGGCGTGCTGGAGGTTCTTCGCTCGGTCCAGGGCCGGGTCCGGGCCCAACCGGGTTGCAGCGCCTGCGACATCTACGACGAACAGGGGCCCGAGGAGGCGGTCGTCTTCGTCGAGCGCTGGGAGACGGACGATGCGCTCGAGGCGCACCTTCGCTCCGACCTGTACCGCCGCATTCTCGCTGCCGTCGAACTCTCTGGCGGCGCACCCGACATCCGGTTCGAGCACGTGTCGTCCAGCGAGGGCATCGAGTTGATCGAGCGGCTGCGGAGCCCCGGCATGCCTCGCGTCGGCAGCTAACGGTTCGTTCCATCGAGGGAGAGGAAGCCAGCCATGAAAGTCATCATCGTGGGCGGTGTGGCAGGGGGGGCGTCGTGCGCGGCGCGCTTGCGTCGGCTCGACGAGAAGGCCGAGATCCTGATGGTGGAGCGCGGGCCGTACGTGTCCTACGCGAACTGCGGGCTCCCATATCACGTCAGCGGCGTGATCGCCGACGAAGCGAACCTGCTCGTGGCCACCGAGCAGATGTTCCGCGCGGTGTTCGGCATCGAGGTGCGAACCAACTGCGAGGCGGTCGCCATCGATCCGAAAGCGAAGACGGTTCAACTCCGCAACGTGGCAACCGGCGAGGTCACGACCGAGTCGTACGACAAGCTGGTCCTGTCGCCGGGCGCCGCACCGATCCGCCCGCCGCTTCCGGGCATCGACCTGCCGGGGATCTTCTCGGTGCGCACCGTGCCGGACGCGCGGCACATCCGCGAGTGGCTCCATCAGCACGAGGCGCCCAAGACCGGACTGGACTCCTACACCGGCTTTCAGACGGTGACGAAACCGCAGCGCGCGGTCGTGGTCGGCGGCGGCTTCATCGGCCTGGAAATGGTCGAGAACCTGGAGCACCTCGGCCTCGAGGTGACGCTGATCGAGAAGCTGAACCAGGTGATGCCTCCGCTCGACCCCGAGATGGCGCGCCTGGTCGAGCAGTACCTCGTGAAGCACGGCGTTCGGCTCGAGCTCAACGACGGCGTGGCCGGGTTCCGCCAGGGCGCGGACGGCTCCCTCGAAGTGCTGACGGCATCGGGCAAGAGCCACCCGGCGGACGTCGTGATCCTCGCGATCGGTGTCCGGCCCGAGACGGCGCTCGCCAAGGCGGCCGGCCTCGAGATCGGCTCGCGCGGGGGCATTCGCGTGGACGAGCAGATGCGCACGAGCGATCCCGACATCCTCGCCGTCGGCGATGCCGTCGAAGTGAAGGACTACGTCACCGGCCAGTGGACGCTGATCCCGCTGGCGGGCCCCGCCAACCGCCAGGGGCGCATCGCCGCCGACGTGATCGCCGGGCGCGACTCCCGCTACCGCGGCACGCAGGGCACGTCGATCTGCAAGATCTTCGAGGGCGAGATCGGCCAGACCGGACCGAGCGAGAAGGTGCTCCGGCAGCTGGGGGTCGCGGGACGTGGAGAAGGCCTACCTGTACCAGAACTCGCACGCCGGCTACTACCCCGGCGCGAAGATGCTCGCCATCAAGGTCCTGTTCCGCAAGTCGGACGGCCGGCTGCTCGGCGCGCAGGTGCTCGGCGAGGACGGCGTGGCCAAGCGGATCGACGCCTTCGCGATGGCGATCCAGATGGGCGCCACCGATGTACGACCTCGAGGAGGCGGAACTCTGCTACGCGCCGCCGTTCGGCAGCGCGAAGGATCCGGTGAACTTCGCCGGGATGGTCGCCGGCAACCTCCTGCGCGGCGACGTGCCGACCGTGCACTGGGACGACACCGGTGACGGATTCCTCCTCGACGTGCGCAACCCGCCGGAACTGGAGGTCGAGTCGGTGCCCGGCGCGGTCAACATCCCGCTGCCGCAGCTTCGCGCGCGCCTCGCCGAACTCCCGCGCGACAAGGAGATTCACGTCATCTGCCGCTCCGCGGTCCGCGCCTACTACGCGACGCGGATCCTCCTTCAGAACGGCTTCACGGCGAAGAACATCTCGGGCGGCATGCTGGCGCGGTCGCACCGGGCGGAACCGTGCGGCGACGGTCTGACGTGCGCGCGGCGCAGAGAAGATCAACCCCTAACACCACTAGAGAGCAGGAGAGCTGACGATGGCCACGACAAATATGACAGCGGGTTCAGGCGGGCGCATCAAGGTCGATCACGCGCGGGTTGACCGGCTGAAGCAGCAGCACATGAGCACGCCCCAGGATATCGACAGCGAGCGGATCCGGATCATGGCGGAAGTCTACGAGGGCACCGCCGGCTACCAGCAGATCATCCGCAGGGCCAAGTTCTTCGCCGAGCTGATCGAGCGGAAGAAGCTGTACATCGACGAGAGCCTCATCGTCGGCAGCATGGCGAGCAGCGTGAACGCCGTCTACACGTATCCGGAATGGAACGTGGAGTGGATGAAGGAAGAGAAGACCGTCGAAAAATCGAAGACCCCGGAAGACCGGAAGGCGAACGAGTGGGCACTCGAGTACTGGGACAAGTGGGCGCTGCGACCGCGGGCCGACGAGATCTTCATCAAGAAGTACGGCTTTGATCCCGACCCCGTCTACAAGGCGGGCCTCGTTGCGGAGTTCATGTCCTGGCCGGGCGGCGGCGGCAACCTCAACTATCCCCGGGTGTACCGGGAGGGCCTCGCCAGCATCATCAAGGAGGTCGAGGAGCGGCAGATGGCCCTCGACATGCGGCTGCCGAATGCCTCCAAGTTCTACTTCTACGAGGCCTGCCTGATCACGATGCGGGCGGTCATCCGGCTGGCGCACCGCTACGCCGCGCTGGCCCGCGAGATGGCAGCGAAGGAGACGAACCCCGAGCGCAAGCAGGAACTGCTCGACATCGCCGAGGTGTGCGAGCACGTGCCCGAGCACCCCGCGCGGAACCTGCGGGAGGCGATCCAGTGCCACTTCCTTTGCCACATCTGCGCCGAGATCGAGCAGGTCGGCTGCGGCTACTCGGAGGCCTACCTGGGTCAGAACCTCGAGCCGTACTACCAGCGTGACAAGGCGGCCGGCCTGATCGGTCCGGAAGAGGCGACCTACCTGCTCGAGCTCCTGTTCATCAAGCTGAACGAGATCGGCTACTACTACGGTGAGCGGGTCGCGATCCAGAACTCCGCCGACCTCGGCCAGAGCATTACCCTCGGCGGCTATACCGAGGAAGGGGACGACGCGACGGCGGAGATGGACTACCTGATCCTCGATGCCGCCCAGTACCTGAAGTTGCCCCAGCCGCCGCTGTCCTGCTGCTACACGGAGAAGATCAGCGGCAAGTTCCTCGAGAAGGTCCTCGACGTCATCGACACCGGCATCGGCATGCCGCAGTTCGTCAACGGGGACGTGATGGTCAAGCGAGCCCTGAACCTCTTCGGGAGCAGCAAAGCCGGCATCACGCTCGAAAAGGCCCGCAGGACCTGCGTTGGCGCCTGCGTGGGTTCCTACATTCCCTACGAGACCGGGCACCCGGTGGAAGGGCAGCCGAATCTGGGGAAGGTCCTCGAGCTGACGTTGAACAACGGCTTCGATCCCCGCACGAAGGTGCAGATCGGACCGAAAACCGGGGATCCCGAGACCTTCACGGAGTTCGAGCAGCTGTACGCGGCGTTCGAGCAGCAGCTCCAGTTCTGCGAGGACACCCTCCGGAAGGAGGCGTGGATCGCGAGCATCCTGTGCGCCGAGTACCTGCCCGTCAGCTGGCGCTCCATCCTGACGAAGGGGTGCATCGAGAGCGGCACCGAGGTCTGGAACGGCGGGGCCAATTACTACACGGTCGCACAGATCACCGTCGGTGGCGTCGACGCCGCCAACGGGCTCATGGCGGTGAAGCACCTCGTGTACGACACGAAGAAGCTGACGATGGCCGAGTTGAAGAAGGCGCTGGCGGCGAACTTCGAGGGCGAGTACGAGAAGGTCGGGAAGCTCTGCTACGGGGCCCCCAAGCACGGCAACGACATCCCCGAGGTCAACAAGTTCGTTCGCCGCGTGTACAACTCGATCTTCCAGGCCTTCCAGAACGTGGACGGCGGCGGTAACTACATCAGCCGGGACATCCGATCGGCGCCTGACTCCTACACCAAGAGCATCCACAACCTCATGGGGCTGGTCACGGGGGCGCTGCCGACCGGCAAGAAGGCGGGCGTGGCGCTCAGTGACGGAAGCTTGTCCGCCATGCCCGGCACCGACGTCAACGGACCGACGGCGCTGGCCATGTCCGCGGCCAAGGGTGCGGACGCGGTCAAGTTCACCGCGACCCACATGAACATGAAGCTCCCGCCGAACCAGCTCAAGACCCGGAAGGGCCGCGAGACCCTGCTGAACCTCGTCAAGACCTACATGGACAACGACGGCTACCACATCCAGTTCAACGTCCTGGACACCAACATCATGAGGGACGCGCAGAAGCACCCGGAGAAGTACGCCGACCTCGTCGTGCGGGTGGCGGGGTTCAGCGCCTTCTTCACCCGGCTGCACAAGGGCGTGCAGGACGAGATCATCGCGCGCACCGAGCAGAGCTTCAACTAGCGGCGAGCCGAGGCCGTCCCGGGATGGCGTGACCGCGGGTCACGCCATCCCGGTTGTCTCTGGCCGGGTCAGGGCAGCGGGCGCGGCGGGCGCCAAGTGGATGAGGAGGCAGAGAGTGTCCACAGAAATCGGTCACGCCAGTTTTCGCAGGCGCATCGGCATCATGGTCGGCGCCGGCCACGTGCCCGGCCTGAACTCCGTGATCCTGGGCGCGGCCCTGGCGGCCGGCAGACTGGGATGGGAGATGGTCGGCATCCGGGACGGGTTCGACGGCCTGCTGCACCCGGAACGCTACCCGGACGGGGGGCTGGTGGCCCTGAGCCCGGAGACGATCCGGAACATCGATCCGACCGCCGCGGGCCTCCTCGGCCAGGCCGCCCGCGTGGACCCGTTCCACGTCCGGCAGGTGAACGAGCTCGAGATGGTGGAGGAAGCAGACCTGTCTGGCGAGCTGCTCGCGAAGCTGCAGGCCGCGGACATCGACGCGCTGATCGCGGTCGTCGGCGGCCGCGGGCTGAGCATCATCTACAAGCTCCATCGGAAGGGCCTGAACGCGGTGTGCGTGCCGAGGTCGATCGAAAACGACCTGGCCGCCACGAGCGTGTCGTTCGGCTTCAACAGCGCGCTCAGCTTCACCATCGAGATGCTCGACCGGGTCCGCCAGGCGGCGCAGTCGGCGCGCAAGATCGGTGTGGTGGAGGTCCTGGGCGAGCAGGCCGGGTGGCTGGCCCTGCAGTCGGCCATCGCGGTGTGCGCGGATGCCGTGCTCATCCCCGAGATTCCCAGCGACCTGAAGGCGGTGGCGGCTCGGTTGGAGGACAAGGTGAGCGCCGGGCGGCCGTGGGGGCTGGTGGTAGTGGCGGAAGGGGCGACCTTCGTGGACGACCTGGCGGTTGTGGCCGCGACCCCCTCGCTCAAGGCGTCGCTCTCGCCCCTGGCGACCGGCGTCGCCAGCGAACATGTCATCCGGCGCGCGGGCCAGGCGGCCGAAACCGTGGCGAGCCGGCTGCAGCTGTCGATCGCGCAGGAGACCTTCCCGCTGGTCCTCGGTCCCTGGGTGAGGGGCGGCGCCCCCACGGCCGTGGATCGGCAGCTGGGGCTGGCCTACGGGGCCGGCGCGGTTCGCGCGATCAAGGCGGGCACCTACGGGTCGATGGTGGCGTTCGTCCCGCCGGACCTGAAGTTCGTGCCTCTCGCCGACGCCATCAACAAGGTGCGAACGGTGCCCGCGGACAGCGAGTTCATTCAGATCGCAACTTCCCTCGGCATCTTCCTGGGGAGGGAGCTGTGACGACACAGGCGACCACGTCGGCCCCGACCGGGATCGTGCTGAACATCCAGCGCTACTGCAGCCACGATGGTCCGGGCATCCGCACGAACGTCTTCCTCAAGGGCTGCTCGCTTCGCTGCAAGTGGTGCGGCAACCCCGAGAGCATCGCCTTCAAGCCGGAACTCTGTTACGAGCCGGTCAAGTGCGTCGGCAGGAAGGAATGCGGCGCGTGCCTGAAGCCGCCCTTCCCCGACGGCGCGTTCTACGTGGTCGAGGCCGGCGAAGACGACAAGGTGAAGGTGAACTGGGACCTGGCCGCGGACTGCGACGAGGCCCTGGTGGCGCTGTGCCCGACCAAGGCGCTGTCGATGTTCGGCACCCGGATGACCGTGGACCACGTGCTGGACGAGGCGGAGAAGGACAGCTCCTTCTACCGCAACACCGGGGGCGGCCTCACGCTGAGCGGAGGCGAGTGCCTGCTGCAGCCCGACTTCGCGGCGGCGCTGCTCGAGGGCGCCCACAAGCGCGGCTTCAACACGGCGATCGAGACGGCGTGCAACGTGCCGTGGGGCTACATCGAGAAGGTGCTGCCGCACGTGGACACGGTGCTGCACGACCACAAGCTCACGATCACCGAGCGGCACAAGAAGTGGACCGGCGTCGGGAACGAGCGCATCCTTGCGAACTTCAAGAAGGCCTACGAGACGTTCCCAGACATCGACTTCATCGCGCGCACCCCGCTGATTCCCGGCATCAACGCCGACGAGGAGCACATCCGGGCGGTCCTCGCGTTCATCCGCCCCTACAAGAACGTGATCGACTACGAGCTGCTCCCGTATCACCGGTTCGGCCTGGGCAAGTACGAGCTGCTGGGCGAGGTGTACGAGCTGGACGACTACAAGACCCCGTCCGACGATCTGGTCCGGCACCTCCAGGCCATCATCGACGAGGCGTTCGGGCGCACCGGGGGTGCCAAGTGACGCCAGACGAGGACGTCTACGAACGGCTCGCGAACGCGCTGGACGCCCTCCCGCACGGCTTTCCGAGAACGGCGTCCGGCGTCGAGATCAAGCTGATCAAGATGGCGTTCACGCCGGAGGAGGTCTGGCTCGCGGGCCAGTTGACCCGCATGCCGGAGACGGCGGCCGCGATTGCCGCGCGAGTGGGCCGCGACGAAGCGGACGTCACGGCCTTGCTCGAAAGCCTGATTCCGCGCCGCCTCGTGAGGCTCGATTCCCCCGGCATGGCGGCGCCCGGACTGGCGCCCACCAGCGTCGGCGTCAAGAAGTACCGCCTCGGCCAGTTCCTCGTCGGCTGGTACGAGGCGATGATGCGGCAGGAAGACAAGGAGTTCGCCGGACTGTTCGAGCAGTTCGTCGTCGAAGGCGGGGGAGAGCGGATCCTGTCGCCCCGCCCCGGCGTGCTCGGGGTGGTCCCGGTGCGCGGCTCGGTGAAGCCCGAGTACCTCGAGCGCGAACCGCACAACGACATCGACGCCCACTTCGCGCGCCACGAACGCTTCCTCGTCATTCCCTGCGTGTGCAAGCGGGAGGTGGAACTGCTGCACGGGCACAGCTGCCGCAAGCCCATGAAGCGATGTGGCTTCGTCGGCCTGCCGCCGCAGACCCCGCTCGGCGAAACGGTGCTCGACCGGGAAGAGGCGTCGAAGCTTCTCGGACGGCTCGAGAAGATGGGGCACGTCCATCTCGCGTTCTACGGCTTCACCATGAGCGCGGAGTCGCCGCAGTTCGTCGGCACGTGCAACTGCTGCTCGTGCTGCTGCGGAATTTTCCACGGACAGAAGCTGGCCGGCGTGGCGGAAGGGGCCCAGAAGTCCAACTACCGCGCGGTCATCGATCCCGAGCCGTGCACCGCGTGCGGGGCCTGCATTCTCCGCTGCCCGGTGGACGCCATCTCCGAGGGCCCGAAGCGGATGCCGTCCGTCGTCGCGGCTCCCGGCGAGGGCACGCCGGAAATCCTGCCCGGCAAGTCGGTGGTCGCCCGAGACAAGTGCATCGGGTGCGGCGTGTGCGTGATCGGATGCGTCCCCGACGCGATCGTAATGGAGCCGGTCTCCGAGGAGGAGTGGTTCCACGTGCCCTCGAGCATGGCGGAGTGGGAGGAGATGCGCCTGGAGTACCTGGCGGGGAAGGCAGCGAGTTGACATGCCGCTACGCGGTGAGTTGGGGGACTCTGTCGTCATGAACACGTGGACCAAGACGCCGTCGGCCAACCCGCTGTCGCGGTGCCTCACGGCGTGCGCCGTCGCAGCCCTCGCGCTGATCGGGGCCGTTCCCTCCGCGGCCCAGACGCAGGCCCAGACGGCGCCCCCGGTGGACGCGACGGCCCTGGGGAAGGAGCAGCAGAACCCGATCTCCTCGATGGCCACGATGCCGTGGCAGATGAACTTCAACTCCGGCGGCGGCCTGGAGGACGGCACCTTCTTCCTGCTGAACCTCCAGCCGGTCATCCCGTTCAAGGTCAGCAGCCGGTGGAACATGATCGTGCGGACGATCGTCCCCATCGTGAGCGTGCCCGGCCCGGAGACGACCACCTACAGCGGGATCGGCGACATCCAGGAGCAGGTCTACCTGACGCCGTCCAAGGGCGGCAAGGTCATCTGGGGGGCCGGGCCAGTGGTGTCGATGCCGACGGCCACGGCCGCTCCGCTTCGGACAGGCAGTTGGGCCGCGGGCCCGACCTTCGTGGCGCTGACGATGCCCGGGCCGTGGGTGATCGGCGCGGTCGTGAACAACCTCTGGACCTTTTCCGACGCCGGGTCCGACACGAAGATGAACCAGTTCCTCCTGCAGCCGTTCGTCAACTTCAACTTCGGGAAGGGCTGGGCGATCTCGACCGTCCCGGTCATCACGGCCAACTGGGATGCGGAGAGCGGTCAGAAGTGGACGGTTCCGGTGGGTGCGGGCATCAGCCGCACCATCGTGTTCTCGGGCCGGCCAATGACCCTCGCGTTCCACTACTACCACAACGTCGTCCACCCGGACACGGCGGCGGCGGACCAGGTGCGGTTCATGGTGGTCATGCTCTTTCCGAAGCGGTGAGTGTGAACCGGGCGGCCAGCCCGAGCCGCCGATCGTTGTCGGATTCGTGACGCGGTTCGAGACGATGTCGCAGGCGAATGCGCGCAGGAGGCGATGACCGATGGACTCGATAATGCAGTTTCTTCAGACCACGTTCGGCCCGCTGGTCTTTGTCTTCACCGTCTCGAACCTCGCGGCCATGGGGCTCCAGGTCAAGGTACCCGAGGTCGTCGTGACATTGCGGGACAAGAAATCGCTGGCGCTGATCTTCGCATGGGGCTGGGTGGTCGGGCCCGCGCTCGGCTACCTGATCACACGGTTGCTTCCGCTGGCTGAACCGTACGTGGTCGTGGTGCTCCTCGCCAGCCTGGCGCCCAGCGCGCCGTTCCTGCAGCAGATGGTCGGGAAAGCCCGCGGCGACATCGCCTTCGCGGGCGCCCTCATTCCGCTGGTGGCGGTCGGCACCGTGGTGCTGATGCCGTTGATGGCCCCCTTCCTCATCGCGGGTCTGACGATCAGCGCATCCGCGCTCGCGAAGCCGCTCCTCCTGACCATCCTGCTGCCCCTGGTGGTTGGCGCGGCGATCCGGCATTACGCCGCGAACGGTGCGACCAGGATCTTCCCGGCGGTCAAGGGGCTGGCCCTGCTCTCCACGATGCTGACGATCGCGTGGTGCCTGGTGATCTACGGCCAGGGGATGGTCAACACCGCAGGCGAAATGGCACTCCTGTCAATGACACTCTTCATGGTCGCGATGGGCCTCATCACGTATCGCTTCGGCTTCGGCATGAAACAGAGCCAGCGAAGCGTCATGGCGCTCGGGATGGGGACGCGTAATGTTGCTGCCGTGCTTGCGGCGGCTCTTGCTATACCGAACGCGGACCCCCGTATCGTGGTGATGACCATCATGTGGACGTTGTGGTCCGTCGTCCTGGCGGCCTTTGGCGCGCAGATCTTCGCCAGGCAGGCCGACAAGACCCTTGCGGGCGCTGCGGCATGAGGCGGCTGCGCGAGGTTGCGATCATGGAAGGTTCACGTCATGAGTGAAGAGGCTTCCAACGTGTTCGCCAAGATCCGCTGGCCCCGCCCGTTCGTCGGGCTCCAGGGCGTCACCCTGGCCGACGTGCCCAGGGAAGTCTCGGCGGGCGTCACCCTGGCCGCCCTGATGATCCCGCTGAACATCGGCTACGCGCAGGTGGCCGGCCTGCCCCCGGTGGCCGGCCTCTATGCGGCCATCGTTCCGCTGGTCGTGTTTGCCTTGCTGGCGAGTTCGCGCCACCTCGTGACGAGCCCGGACGCCTCCATGGCCACCCTGGTTGGCGCCGCGCTCGTGGCTTTCGCCGCGCCCGGGGATCCGCTTCGCATGCAGTACGCGCTGGCCCTGGCCCTGGTCTGCGCGTTGCTGTTCTTCATCTTCTGGATCTTCCGGCTGGCGTTCCTCGCCAACTTCCTGTCGCGCGCCGTGATGGCGGGCTTCATCACCGGCCTCGGCATCGAGGTGTTCACCAACCAGGTGCGGAAGATCCTCGCCGCCCCTCACGTCGCCGACGCGACGGGCGTACTGGCTGTGGCGGAGCAGCTCAAGGAGGCGATGGCGAGCTCGGTCAGCACCGAGGGCTACTTCGTCGAGCTGATCGCTGTCTTCCACTCGATCCCGCGCGCCAACCTGTACTCGGTGGCGATCGGCGTCAGCGCCTTCCTGATCGTCCGGCTGATGAAGCGGTATGCACCCAGGATTCCCGGGGCGCTGGTGGCCCTGGTGCTGCTGACGATCACCGTCGCGGTGTTCGACCTCGCGGCCAAGGGTGTCGGGGTGCTCGGCGCCATCCCCTCGGGCGCCCCGAGCTTGACGCTGCCGGCGATTCCGTTGGCCGACTACCTGCGGCTGCTGCCCGGCGCCCTGGCCATCGTGGCCATCCTCCTCTGCGAAGGCCTCCTGGTGGTCCGCAGCTACAGCAACAAGTACGGCTACAAGGCGGACGGCGACCAGATGTTGTTCGCCTACGGCGCGGCCAACCTGGCGGCTGCCTTCACCGGGTCGCTGGTCACCGGCAACAGCCCGTCCCGCTCGGCGGCGATGGACGCGTCGGGTGCCAGGAGCCAGCTCCCCAGCCTCGTGGCGGCCGTGACGATCGCGGTGGTCCTGCTGTTCTTCACCGACCTGTTGGCGTTCCTGCCCAACGCGGCGCTGGCGGGGATCGTGGCCAACGCGGTGCTGTCGCTCATCGAGGTCCACGAGCTGCGCGAGTTCTGGCACATGCGCCGCTCCGAGTTCTGGATTGCCGCCACCTGCCTGGTGGGGGTGCTGGCACTGGGGCCGCTGCGCGCGGTCGCCATCGCCTTCCTGCTGTCCACCATCGACGTGATTCGGCGGGCGTCGCGGCCGGAAACCTCGACCCTCGTCGAAGCCCCCGACGGCAGCCACTTCGTGCCGTTGACGGCCGGGCAGGCCCTGGGGGCGTCGGGGCTCGTGGTCTACCGGTTCGGGGCGCCGCTCTACTTCGCCAACGCCACCCTGTTCACCGACGACGTCGATCGGCTGCTCGCGGAGGCGCCCACGCCGGTGCGGTGGTTCGTGCTCGACGCGCAGGCGATGGTGGACGTGGACACGACCGGCGCCGGGGTGCTGCGACAGGCGATCGACATGCTGGCGAAGCGGCAACGTGACGTTCGCCGTCAGCCGCGCCGACCGCTCGTTCCGCTCGTGGCTGGAGAAATACGAACTGATGAAGTTGATCGACGCGAGACGTTTCTACCCGACGAATCGCCACGCGGCGGCAGCGTTTCGCGACGAGCCGGCGCCCGCCGCACCGCGGGCAGATGCGGTCACCTCCCGGCAATCCGGCGTCTGAGCATCAGGTCATTGATCGCATAAGGCAAAGCACTTCGAGACGCCAAGGGAGACTGAAACGTGACCGTGTCAGCAACACGCATGCAGCAAATCGGCTATCGGACGCCATCCGATGTTGCGGAACCCGAGCAGCCCGTGCTGGTGGATTACGTCGCCGGCGGTCGCGTGGCTATCATCACGCTCAATCGGCCGCATGCGGACAACGCGATCACGACGGAACTGGCCGCAAGCCTGATCGAGGCCCTCGAGACGATCGCGGCTTGCGTCAACGTCCGGGTCGCCATTATCACCGGCGCCGGCGACCAGGCCTTCTCGGTGGGCGGCGACCTGCGACAGCGCAAGGCGATGACCAAGGAGGAATGGCTGCGGCAGCGCCAGGTCTTCGATCGCGTCCTCTACACGATCCGCCAGTTGCGGCGGCCGATCTTCGCCGCGGTCCGCGGCATGGCGTACGGCGGCGGCTGCGAGATCGCGATCAGCACCGACTTCATCATCGCGTCGGACGATGCCAGGTTCGGCCAGCCCGAGGCGATGGTCGGCCTATCCGCCGGCGGCGGATCGCCCGTCTTGCTTCCCCGGCTGCTTCCTCCGGGAAAGGCCATGCAGATGTTGATGACCGGCGAGCCGATCAGCGCGCAGGAAGCGCACCGGCTCGGGATGGTCAACGAACTTCACCCCTCGGCCGGGCTCATGGCCGCCGCCCGGGCGCTCGCAGAGAAGATCGCGGAGAATTCGCCGACCGCGGTGCAGGCCGTCAAGCGCGCCGTGCTCATGGGCGAAGGCGAGCCGATCGAGCAGGCCGCCGCGATCATGATGGACGCGCACTGGCGCTCGGTTGTCCACCCCGACCGCGTCGAGGGCATCCGCGCGTTCAACGAAGGGCGCGAGCCGACGTTCCAGGACCCTGATTACTGAGGAGACAGGCGCCTTGAACCACCTACAGACGGACGTGACGTGGCAGTGACGACCCGAAGGGGAAGGCTATGGAGCAGACGGCAGATGACACGGCAGGCCGCATCACGTGTGCCTGCGCCCGAGGAGACCTTTCAGGAGTGGAACCGACTATGACCAAGACACTGAGCACCGTGGCACTGCGTTGGGACGAGGTGTACTACACCAACTGCCCGCTGGTCTCGGCCAGCAACGTGGACCAGGAACTGGGCTGGACCAAGGAGGAGTTCAAGAAGCTCGGCATCCAGTACCTGTATCTCCGCGCCCGCGCCGAGAACGACTGGTACCCGCACTACATCCACAACCTCGACAACATGATCCGCTTCGGCGGCCTCTTCCCGCCGATCCACGTCATGGCCGACATCCGCCGCACGCGGCTCCTCGGCGTGACGCACGCGCCCGCCGAGGGCGGCGTGATGATGGTGCGCTCGCGTGACGACATCTACCGGATGGCCGATCTCAAGGGCAAGAAGATCGGGCTGTCGCGCAGCCAGAACACGATCAAGACCGACTGGTGGGGCATCCAGGAGGAACAGGGCATCGAGCTGATGCTCCGCCTGAACGGCATGACCCGCAACGACGTGCAGATCGTCGAGTTCCCCTACCCGGACGACTGGTACGACAAGCCGGAGATGATGGGACCGCTGATGGAGAACCCGTCGGAGCTGTGGCTGCGGCGCGACCACAAGCACGACCTCGCTTTCCGGCCGCTCGAGACCGCGCTCGAGAAGGGCATCATCGACGCGATGTACATGCAGACCGGGCCCCTTTCGCAGCTGTCGGAGGAAACGGGCAAGTTCAAGTCGATCGAGGACCTGTCGCGGTATCCCGACTGGACGCTCCAGGTCGCGAACATCCCGGCCGCCATCACCTGCACCGACGAGATGGCCGAGAAGCACCCGGAACTGGCGGTGGCGTTCATGAAGGGCATGATCAAGGTGGGCCGCTGGGCCAACGAGCACAAGCGCGCCGCCGCCGCGATCCTCGACAAGCAGACGTTCTACCGGGACGTCGATGCCACCTACGAGGGCATCAAGCACATCGACATGGTGCCGAACCTGTCGCCGAAGAACCTGGTGTCCGTGGAGATTGGCAAGGACTTCATGCTGAGCCACGGGTACATCAAGAACGACTTCGACGTGCAGAAGTGGGCGGCGCCGGAGTTCCTCGAGCAGGCGGCGAAGGAACTGCTCGAGCAGCAGTGGAAGAAAGTGACGACGGCGAAGCTGCCGGAGACGACCGAACTGCTGGCGTCGGCGCAGCGGATCGGGTAGCTTCCGGGTGACGGCGTGCGGCCTGGGCAAGGGGACCGGCGACGGCCGCTGGGCCCGCGCCCGGAGATCGGCGCGATGGCCGGTGCGGTAAAATGACGGGCTACGGACCTTTAGTTCCTGCGGGCCGCAGGTTTTGTCCCAATCAGGAGGTACGACGATGAGAACGGTGAAACTGGCGCTAGTGGCGCTCGCGATCGCGCTGCTCCCGGCGCTGGCGCTCGCGCAGAAGGTCAGCACCGACTTCGACCCGGCCGTCGATTTCGGCGCGTTCAAGACCTACGCGTGGACGACGGGAACGCCTTCGCCCAACCCGCTCGGAGAACAGCGCATCCACGACGCCGTGGACAAGGCGCTCCAGGCGAAGGGTCTCAAGCTCGTGACCAGCAACCCGGACGTCGTCGTGGCGACGCACGCGGTCGCGAAGGAAGAGAAGGAACTGGTCAGCACGGGCTACGGCGGACCCTATCGCTGGGGCGGCGGCATGAGCAGCACGTCCGTCAACACCTACGTCAAGGGCACGCTGGCGGTCGATCTCTACAGCGCGCAGACGAAGAAGCTCGCCTGGCGCGGCGTGGGGTCCGACACGATGAGCGACAAGGCCGAGAAGAACGCCGAGAAGGTCAACAAGGCCGTCGAGAAGATGTTCAAGGCGTATCCGCCGAAGCCCAAGAAGTAACGGACAGGCGCGGGCACTGCCGGAACGTCCGGCGGTGCCCGGCGCGCGGGCGCAGCCCGCCTGGAGACTCACCTTTCATGCGCAAGCTCTCGCTTCTCGCACTCGTTCTCTTCTTACCCGTGTCTGCCGCAAGTCCGGCAGCCGCACAGACGCCGGCCGCCGACGGCTGGAAGATCACCGTCGCGCCCTACGTGTTCGGTTCGGGGATGACCGGGACGACCGTCGTCAAGGGCCAGGAGATCGACGTGGACATGTCGTTCGGCGACATCCTGTCGAACCTGCAGTTCGGCGCCATGGGCCTGGTCGTCGCGCGCAAGGGCGCCTGGGGCGTCGGCGGCGACGCGATCTGGATGGCGCTCGGCGCCAACGGGACGACGCCGGGGCCGGTCGGCGTGACCGGCAGCGTCGACTTCAACGAAGGCGCGTTCTCGTTCTACGGGCTGCGGCGCCTCAACCCGATCGCCGACGTGACGTTCGGCGGCCGCATCGACACCCTGCAGGGCAACCTGCGTTTCAACGGGCCAAACCAGAGGACGGTCGACGGGTCGCAGACCTGGTTCGACCCGGTCGTCGGCGTCCTGCTCCATACGCCCGAGTCCACCTCCCGCTGGCACGCGCAGGTCTTCGCCGAGATCGGCGGATTCGGCGTCGGCTCGACATTCACCTGGCAGCTGTTCCCGACCGTCGGCGTCAACCTGGGCAAGGCCTCCTCGCTGGAGTTTGGCTACCGGCTGTTCGACATCGACTACTCGACGGGTGCGAATGACACGCTGTTCAAGTACAACGTACTGGCCCAGGGCCCGGTCGTCGGCTTCGCGTTCAAGTTTTGAGACAGAGAAGGCCGGCGCTCACAGGATGGTCTCCCCGCACCCTACCAGGCGCCCCTCGATGTGGAAGCGCTTCGCGTGTCTCGTGCCCTGGTGCGTGCTGGCCTCGCTCGGGTCAGCCTCGGCCCAGACCAACCTCCAGCTCTGGGGCGACCTGTCTCTGAACTGGATCAGGACCGAGCGCCTGGCCTATGCGCTCGACCTCGAGCCGCAGGCCATGGCGGCCAACACCGAGCAGGACGCGGCCGGGTGGTGGACGTTCGGCGTGACGCCGAACGTCGAGTACTCGCCCGCGAAGTGGGTGGACCTGATCGCCGAGGCGGGCACCGGCTACACGAAGCAGACCGACGGCCTCGAGTCGTTCGAGCTGACGCCGCGGGCCGGCTTCCGCTTCTACGTGTTCTCGCGCAACGTGCCCACGGTTCTGGAGGAGCGCGTCGCGCGCGAACTGCCGCCCTCGCGCCGGTTCGTGCTGCGCGACCGTCTACTGTTCGAAGAGCGGAACCTGTTCTACAGCCAGGGGACGCCGACGTCCTCGACGGTGCGCGTCCGCAACCGGGTGGAGTTCCAGCTCGCCCTCAACCGCGCCAAGGTGACCGACGACGGGGCACGGACGCTGCTGGCCGACTGGGAGTGGTTCGTGCCCCTCGCCGACCCGGAGGAGCGGTTCGCGAACCGGCAGCGCATCCGGGCCGGCCTCGCCTTCCGCCGCAGCTTCACCTGGCGGGCGGAACTCGTCTACGCGTGGACGCGGTCCCGCAATACGATCGACGAGCCGTTTTCGACGTCGGACAACGCCATCAGTTTCACCGTCAGGAGGTTCTACAAGTGAGCACCGTTCACTTCCGCCGCACGCCTGCCTGCGCGCGCGTCGCGTTGCTGATGGCCCTGATCATCGCGTGGTCGCCGATGGCGCCGCTCGCGCACGGGCAGACGGCGAAGGCCATGACGCCCGCAAAGAGCGCCGCCGCCCCTGCCACCGCCACGCAGGCGCCGCCCGACGGCGGGTGGCCGCGCGCGTACACGACGAACGCCGGCGCCGCGCTGGTCATCTACCAGCCGCAGGTGGCGACCTGGGCCGACCAGCGCCACGCCGTCCTGTTCGCCGCCGTTTCCTACAAGGCCACGGGGGCGCAGAAGCCCGCGTTCGGCACGTTGAAGATCGAATCGGACACCAAGGTGTCGGTCGACACGCGGCTGGTGAGCTTCTCCGACTTCACGATCACCGAGTCGAACTTCTCGACGCTGCAGAAGGAGCAGGTCCGCGACCTGCTGACGGAGATCTCGGAATCGATGCCGCTGGACGAGCGCGTGATCGCGCTCGACCGGGTGCTGGCAAACATCGACGCGAGCCAGATCATCCCGAAGAACGTCGAGGGCATCAAGGCCGACCCGCCGACGGTGTTCTTCAGCAAGACCCCGGCAGTCCTCGTCAACCTCGACGGCGACCCGATCTGGAACACCATCCAGGGCAACGACCTGAAGGTCGCGATCAACACGAACTGGGACCTGTTCGAGCACACGCCGACGAAAGCCTACTACCTGCTCGCCGGCGACTCCTGGCTGAAGGCAACGGACATCAAGGGCCCGTGGACGGCCGCAAGCCCGCTGCCGGAGAGCTTCAAGAAGCTTCCCGCCGACGAGAACTTCAAGGAAGTCAAGAGCAAGGTGCCGGGGAAGAAGCTCTCGGCCGACAAGACCCCGAAGGTGTTCGTCAGCCTGATCCCGGCCGAGATGATCCTGCTGACCGGCGAGCCGAAGTACGTGCCCGTCACGGGCGCGGGCAGCCTGCTGTGGGTCAGCAACACGACCGCCGACGTCTTCCGGATGGGGCCGTCGGGGCCGGTGTACTACCTCGTGGCCGGGCGCTGGTTCACCGGCCCCGACTTCGCCGGCCCCTGGACGTTCGCGACGCCGAAGATGCCGGAGGAATTCAAGCGCATTCCGCTCGAGCACGAGCGGTCGCGCGTCCTGGCGTCGGTCCCCGGTACGCAGCAGGCGGCCGAGGCGGTGCTGCTCGCGCAGATCCCGCAGACCGCACGCGTGACCAAGGCCACGCCGGCGCCCGAGGTGGCCTACGACGGCGCGCCGCAGTTCCAGCCGGTCGAGAAGACGACGGTGTCTCGCGCGGTCAACACCGACAAGGACATCCTCAAGGTCGGCGACCTCTACTACATGTGCTTCCAGGGCGTGTGGTTCATGTCCAAGAGCCCGACCGGGCCGTGGGAGGTCACCGGCGACGTGCCGAAGGCGATCTACGAGATCCCGCCGAGTTCGCCGTCCTACAACGTCACCTACGTCACCGTCCAGGAGTCGAATGACGACGCGGTGATCTTCGCGACCGCCCTCGCGTTCACGGGCGTGATGATCGCCTGGGGCTGCGCGGTCCACGGCACCGGCTACTACTATCCGCCCTACATGCACTACGGCGCGTACCCCGTCTACTACCCGCACTACCCGACATACGGCTACGGGGCTTCGTACAACCCCTGGACCGGCGCCTACGGGCGCAGCGCGGTGGCCTACGGGCCCTACGGGGGGGCCGGCGTGAGCGCCAAATACAACCCCAGGACCGGGACGTATTCGCGCAGCGCGGCGGCCTACGGCCCCTACGGCAGCGCGGCCGTGGGACAGGCCTACAACCCGCGAACGGGGGCCTACGGGCAGACGCGCCAGGGGTCGAACGTCTACGGCAACTGGGGCTCGACGACCGTGGCGCGGGGCGACGACTGGGCCCAGACGGCGCACTCCACCAACTACCGGACCGGGACGACGACGGCCGCCGGGCGGACGAGCGAGGGCGGCGCGGCGGTGGCCCGGAGCGGCGCCGCGGGCAACACCGCGATTGCCAGGAGCGGCAGTGGCGACGTCTACGCGGGCCACGACGGCAACGTCTACAAGAAGGACGGCGACAGCTACCAGAAGTACGAGAACGGGAGCTGGAGCAACGTGCAGGCGCCCAGCCAGGAGCAGAAGAACCAGGCGAAGACGCAGGCGCAGTCGCAGGCCCAGGCGCGTGGTGCCCAGACGGGCACCCAGACGGCTACCAGCCAGGCGACGACGGGCACGGCACGCACCCAGGGCGCCCAGGCGGGCACGCAGGCCACGGGCGCGGCGCGCTCGACGGCCAGCACGTCTTCGTGGAGCGGCGACACGGCCAGCCAGGTGCAGAAAGACGCCAGCGCCCGCGCAGCGGGCACGACGCGAACCAACACCTACAGCGGTGTGCAGAGCGGGTCGGGAAAGGCGAGCAGCTACGGCGGCGGCCGCAGCAGCGGTGCCGCGCGCAGCAGCGGCGGCGGGCGGAGGCGGTAGGGGGGAGTGATGCGGCAATGCACAATGCGCAATGCACAATGCACAATGCACAATGCACATGCGAATGCAGAATGCACGATGCACGATGCACAATGGAGAATGCGGAACTGTCCCTGGCGCGGGACGGTGATAGTGTGAATCATCGCCTGGCCCCGGCGTCGGTCGCGGGTCCATGGAGGAGCGCGTGATGAGGAACAAGACTTGGCTAGTTGCCGCCGCCGCCGCGTTGCTGTTCACCGCGGCCTGTTCCACGCCGCAACCGGCGCCAGCAAAGCAGCCGGCGAACGCGAATGCGCCGGCGGCCATCGACCGCACGGTGCTGCCGATCGCCGGAGCCGGACTATCCGCACGAAACCGAGCTCGACGCGCGGAAGGCCACGCCGCCGCCGCGCTTCGAGGTGAAGGCGCCAGAGGGCGCGCCGAACGTGCTCATCGTCCTCATCGACGACATGGGCTTCGGCATGTCGAGCGCGTTCGGCGGGCCGGTCCACATGCCGACCGTCGAGCGCCTGGCCAACGCGGGACTGCGCTACAACCAGTTCCACACGACGGCGCTCTGCTCGCCGACGCGCACCGCGCTCCTCAGCGGCCGCAACCACCACATGAACAACATGGGGGCGATCACCGAGACGGCCACGGCGTTCCCGGGCAACACGGGGCAGCGCCCGAACAACGTGGCGCCGCTGGCGGAGATGCTGCGGCTGAACGGCTACAGCACCGCCTTCTTCGGCAAGAACCACGAGACCGCGGCGTGGGAGGTCAGCCCGTCCGGCCCGACCACCCGCTGGCCGACGCGGTCCGGGCTTCGACGAGTTCTACGGGTTCATCGGCGGCGAGACGAACCAGTGGGCGCCGTTCCTCTACCACGACATGAGCCCAGTCGAGGTTCCCAAGACCCGAACTACCACTTCATGACCGACATGACGGACAAGGCGATCGCCTGGATGCAGTTCCAGAAGGCGCTGACGCCCGACCGGCCGTTCTTCATGTATTTCGCGCCCGGCGCGACCCACGCGCCGCACCACGTGCCGAAGGAGTGGATCGCCAAGTACAAGGGCAAGTTCGACCAGGGCTGGGACGCGATGCGGGAAGAGGTCCTTGCGCGCCAGATCAAGCTCGGCGTGGTGCCGCCCGGAACCAAGCTCGCGCCGAAGCCCGAGGCGATCAAGGACTGGAACGCGCTGACGCCCGACGAGAAGAGGCTCTTCGCGCACCAGATGGAGATCTTCGCCGGCTTCGGCGAGTACGCCGACACCGAGATCGGCCGGCTGATCGACGCCATCCAGGACACCGGGCAGCTCGACAACACGCTCGTGTTCTACATCGTCGGCGACAACGGCACGAGCGCCGAGGGCGGCATGAACGGCATGTTCAACGAGATGCACCTACTTCAACGGCGTCCAGGAAACCGTCGCGGACATCCTCAAGCACTACGACGAGCTGGGCGGACCGATGTCGTATCCGCACATGGCCGCCGGCTGGGCGGTGGCGGGCGACACGCCGTTCATGTGGACCAAGCAGGTGGCGTCGAACTTCGGCGGCACCCGCAACGGGATGGTCGTGTACTGGCCGAAGCGGATCAAGGCGAAGGGCGAGGTGCGCTCGCAGTTCCACCACGTCATCGACGTGGCGCCCACGGTGCTGGAGGCGGCCGGTCTGCCCGAGCCGAAGGGCGTGAACGGCACGCCCCAGGCGCCGATCGAAGGCGTGAGCATGGCCTACACCTTCGACGATGCCAAGGCGGAAGGCCGTCACAAGGTCCAGTACTTCGAGATCTTCGGCAACCGCGCCATCTACGCCGACGGCTGGTTCGCGGGGACCGTCCACAAGGCGCCGTGGGAGGCGAACCCGCGCGCGGAGCTCCTGAACGACAAGTGGGAGCTCTACGACACGCGCAACGACTTCAGCCTGGCCAATGACCTCGCAGCCAAGAACCCGGCGAAGCTGAAGGAGACTGCAGGACCTCTTCATGAAGGAGGCGGTCAAGTACCGCGTGCTGCCCATCGACGACCGGTCGCTCGAGCGCGTCAACGCGAAGCTGGCCGGCCGGCCGGACCTCATGGGCGACCGCACGTCGCTGACGCTCCACGCGGGCATGAAGGGCATGTCGGAGAACGTGTTCCTCAACGTGAAGAACCGCTCTGCTGACGATCACGGCCGACGTGGAGATCCCGGCCGGCGGCGCGAACGGCGTCATCCTCGCGCAGGGCGGCCGGTTCGGCGGGTGGACGCTCTACATGAAGGGCGGCAGGCCGATCTACGCCTACAACTTCCTGGGCCTCCAGCGGTCCACGGTCGCCGCGGCGCAGGCGATTCCCGCCGGGCAAGGCGACGGTCCGCCTCGAGTTCGCCTACGACGGCGGCGGCTTGGGCAAGGGCGGCCTCGCCACGATCTTCGTGAACGACAAGAAGGTCGCCGAGGGACGGGTCGAGCGCACGCAGCCGATGATCTTCTCGGCCGACGAGACTGCCGACGTCGGGGAAGACGATGCGACGCCGGTGACGGAGGACTACAAGGCCTACGACAACAAGTTCACCGGGCAGATCCTCAAGGTCGTCGTGGACGTGAAGGAGATGGGCGCCGGCGCGAAGGCCGAGGCGGCCAAGGCCAGCGCCGAGACCGCCAAGAAGTTGGAAGCCGCGAAATAGGCTGGGGCCAGAAAGGACGACCATGACCTGGAAACACGCTGCCGCCGCTCTCATCGCTGCCTTGGCGCTCGGGACGGGCGTGCTCTTGCACGCGCAGCAGGCCCCGGCCGCCGGCGCCGGCAAGGCCGACGCCGTCGCCGCCCTGAAGCAGTCGCTGCAGCAGGGCCTGGCGAAGGCCCGAGGCTACGAATGGGTCGAGACGACGATCATCAGCCTCAAGGGCGAGGAGAAGGCGCGGAAGCAGAACCGCTGCTACTACGGCGCCGACGGCAAGGTGCAGAAGATCTCGCTCGACGCGGCCCCGGCCGCCGAGAAGCCCCAGGCCGGCGGCCGCAGGGGCGGGCGGGTGAAGGAGAAGGTGGTCGAGAACAAGAAAGACGAGATGCAGGAGTACATGAAGAACGCGGCGGCGCTGATCCACTCCTACGTGCCGCCCGATCCCGCGAAGATCCAGGCCGCGAAGGACGCCGGGCGCGTGACGACGACACCGCAGGCCGGCGGCGCGGTGCGCCTGGCCATCTCCCAGTACCTGAAGCCCGGGGATGCGCTCACGATCGACCTGGAACCCGGCGCGGGCAAGCTGCTCGGCCTCGGCGTGAACACGTACCTCGACAAGAAGGAAGACGTGGTCACGCTGGACGTGAAGATGAACTCGCTCGCCGACGGCGCGCTCTACGCGGCCCAGACGACGCTGAACGCCGTGGCGAAGAACATCACGGTCGTCATCCAGAACACCGGGTACCGGCCGGTCCAGAAGTAGGGACGAGGGAAGGAACAGGGAATAGGGACGAGGGACGAGGGACGAGGGAGGTCCGCGATCCCGAATGGCGGCCTCTGGTTCAGAGCCGCATGAACTCGAGCCGGTGGTTCGCCTCCGGACGGGCGGCCGACGGCCCCGAGACCAGCATCGCGCGGCGGCCCTCCACGGCGTGGGCATCGAGCCAGTGCCGCGCGAAGTCCTCCCAGTCCGCCTCCTCCGCGCGGACGTCCTCGGGCCAGACCCCGTACGAGAAGGCGAGCCCCTGGCACACCTCGCGCCGGTGGCTCGCCGCCACCACCCACACGGCCGGCTTGAAGCGCGACAGCATGCGCGCCGTGGACCCCGTGCGCGTCGGCACGAACACGGTGTCGCACGCAACGGTGTCGAGCGCCCGTTCCACCACAGTGGCGATGCTTTCGGACACGGTCGTGGGCTGGTGGGCGCGGTAGTACTCCCGCACCCGATCCTGGCCAACCCGCGTGCGATGCCGCTCGGTCTCGGCGGCAATACGCGCGAGCGTGGCCACCGCCTCTTCCGGGAACCGGCCCATGGCCGATTCGGCCGACAGCATCACGCAGTCGGTGCCGTCGAGGATCGCGTTCGCGACGTCGGTCGCCTCGGCTCGCGTGGGCAGCCGGCTCGACACCATCGATTCCAGCATCTGGGTGGCGGTGATGATGGGCTTGCCCGCGAGGTTGGCGCGCGCGATCAGGTCCTTCTGCGTGATGGCGATCCGCTCGATTGGCACTTCCACACCCAGGTCGCCGCGCGCCACCATGATGCCGTCCGCCGCCTGGAGGATCGCGTCGTAATGTTCGAGCGCCCCCGCCCGCTCGATCTTCGCGATGACGAACACCTCCCTGCCCAGGGCGTCGATGGCGGCCCGCACCGAGCGGATGTCGTCCGCCGTTTCCACGAACGACTGGCTCACCGCGTCCACGCCGTTCCTGACGGCGAACTCGAGGCACGTGCGGTCGTGGTCGGTGAACGCCGAGATCCCGAGATCGATGCCGGGCAGGTTGAGACCCTTGCGGGACCGCAGTTCGCCGCCGACGGTGACGCGGCACCGGACGTCGTGGCCCTCGACCGCGTCCACGTTCAGCTGGATGAGGCCGTCGTTGAGGAACAGCCGGTCGCCCGGCTTGACAACGGCGGGCAGACGCTCGAACGACTGGGACACGCGCTCGGGCGTGCCGACGACGTCCTCCGTCGTCAGCGTGAACGGGTCGCCTGGGCGCAGATCGATCGGTTCGGGCTGAATGGTTCCCACCCGCATCTTCGGGCCCGGGCAGATCGGCCATGATGGCCACGCGCCGGCCGGTCGCCCTCTCAGCCGCCCGGATGCGCGCGATGCGGTCGGCGTGCCCCGAGAAGTCGCCGTGCGAGAAGTTCAGCCGGGCGACGTTCATGCCGGCGCGGATCAGCCGCTCGAGCATCTCGGGCGAGTCCGACGCGGGGCCGATGGTGGCGACGATCTTGGTCTTGTGGGTGGGAAGGGACATGCGACGCTCCGTAGTGGCTAGTGGACAGTGGTCAGTGGCTAGTCGTCCCGCGTGATTCACTGATCACCAGCCACCAGCCACTAGCCACTAGCTGCTAGCCACTACGCGGATCAGCGCTACCGATAGCGCGCCGCGACGATCGTGATGTCGTCCGACTGCGGCGCGGTGCCGGCGAAGCCGCGCACGCCGTCCAGGACACGGCGCACGATCTCGGCCGGAGAGCCGGCCGACGCGACCTCCAGCAGGGCCAGCAGCCGGTCCTCGCCGAAGAAGTCGTCGGCCGCATTCATCGCCTCGCTCACGCCGTCCGAGAACAGCACGAACGTGTCGCCGGGAGACAACGGCATCGAGTCGCTTTGGATCGGGTTCGTCGGCAGCAACCCTGCCGGCCTGCCGCTGGACGGAAACGCGAGGCGCGGCGGCTGACCGGTCGAGAGGATGACCAGTTGATGGTGCCCGGCGCCGGCGCAGGTCACCGTGCGCTTCGCGAAGTCGAACACGAGGCACTGGATCGTCACGAACATGCCGCGCGGGTTCTGGGCCGCCAGTTCGTCGTTCAGCCGCATCAGGATCTCGGCGGGTTCCGGGATATGGCGGGCGAGCGTGCGCAGTACCGTGACCGCCACGGCCATGAAAAGCGCCGCGGGAATGCCCTTGCCCGACACGTCCCCCAACGCCACGACCACGCGGTCGTCGTCGGCGCGCAGCACCTCGTAGAGGTCGCCGCCGACCTTCTTTGCCGGCTCTATCAGCGCCTTCACGTCGAGACCGGTGTTGCGCGTCGCTGTTTCCAGGTCCGCCGGCAGGATGCCCATCTGGATCTCGCGCGCGATGCGCAGGTCGCGCGCCATCGCCTCCTTGACCGCGTCGGCGTACGCTTTCGCCTTCAGCAGCGAGTGCACGCGCGCCTTCACCTCGAGCATCTCGAAGGGCTTCGTCAGGTAGTCGTTGCCGCCCACCTCGAACCCGTGCGCCTTGTCCTTCACGTCTTCGAGCGAGCTGAGGAACATGACCGGCACCTCCCGCGTCGCCTCGGTCGCGCGCATCTGGCGGCACACCTCGTAGCCGTCGATGCCGGGCGGCATCATGATGTCGAGCAGCACGAGATCGGCCGGGTTGCGCTCGAGGCTCCGGAGCGCGCTGGCGCCATCCAGCGCCACGCTCAGCTTGTACTCGCCCCGCAGCGCCTGCACCAGCACGTCCACGTTCGCCTTCACGTCGTCGACGATCAGGACGCGGCTCTCGGACAGGTCCTTCATCTGGCCCCCCACACGGATCACGGCCCCCCGCCGCAGGTTTCAACTCCCGCTTCCGGTAGAAATCGAACGGATCGTTTCCTGCGCCTCGTCGAACTGGTAGTCGTCCGCCTGCGTGCGGGCGCGGGCGACGGCGGCGCGCGCGGCGCCGGGCAGCGGCAGAGCGGACAGCGTGTCGAACCCCGCCCCGCTCGCGTCGGGATCGCCGGCCGCCAGCGCGTCCTGCAACTCCACCAGTGCCTTCTTCAGCGTCGCGGAGTCGATTGGCGCCGGCGTCCCTGCGGGGGCCGCTGGCGCCGCCTCGTCCGCCGCGGGCGTGGTCGGCGGTGATTCGGCCGGCGTCCGCAGGGCGTCGATCGACTGGAACACGACGGCCGCCAGTCTCTCGACGCGCGCCGCCAGGTCGGCCAGGTCCGCGCTGCCCGAGCGGGCGGCCAGTTCCAGCGCCTTTGCCCCCTCGCGCAGCGTGTCGGCGCCGAGGTTGCCTGCCGCGCCCGCGAGCGCGTGGGCGTGAGCGGCGGCGGCCGCCGCGTCGCCGGCGTCCACCGCGACCCGCAGGTTGGCGACCGTCCGCGGCTGGCCGTCCGCGAAGCGGACCAACATCCGCTGCAGCGACTCGAAACCGATGCCCAGGCGGGCCAGGGCGCCCTCGACGTTGAGGCCGGGGAGGGCGGCGTGCGGCTCGCCACTGGCGGCCTGTGGCGACGTCACGGGGCCGGCCGCGCCGTCCGCAGGCCGGGCGTCGCCAGCCGCCGGCCGATCGGCGATCCTGGCCGACGCCGGCAGCCAGCGCCGCAGCGTGTCCGCCAGCGCGGCGCGGTCCACCGGCTTGGTGACGTAGTCGTTCATGCCGGCCGCGAGGCAGGCGTCGAGGTCCTGCTTCATCGCGTTGGCGGTCATCGCGATGATCGGCAAGTCGTCGAAGGCCGCGTCCGCCCGCAGCGCGCGCGTGGCCTCGAGACCGTCCATCTCGGGCATCTGCATGTCCATCAGGATGCAGGCGTAAGTGCCGCGGCCGGCGCGCGCCATCTCCACCGCTTCCCGCCCGTTGGCGGCGATGTCGAGGTCGATGCCGAGCAGCGCCAGCAGCTCGGACGCGACCATCTGGTTCGCCTCGTTGTCTTCCGCCAGCAGCACCTTCACGTTCTCGTACTCGCGCACCAGCAACGCCACGGCGGGGCGCCGCTCGGTGCGGGCGCCCAGCCCGAGCGCCTCCAGCATCGCGTCGAAGACGGCCGACGCCGTGAGCGGCTTGGGGAGGAAGACGTTGACCCCAATCTCGGCGCAGCGGGCTTCCTCTTCCTTCCCGGCGTACGCGCTCACGAGCACGATCGGCAGGGCCTTCGTCTCCGGACGCTGGCGGATCCGCGCGGCCGCCGCGAGGCCGTCCATGCCGGGCAGCATCCAGTCGAGGACGACCAGGCCGAAGGGATCGGCGGCGCCTTCCACGTTCGCGCGTTCGAGCAGCGCAAGCCCCTCTTCGGCGGAGCCGGCCGACACCGCCCGAACCTGCCAGCGCTCGAGGAACATCTCGAGCATCTCGCGGCTCGTGTCGTTGTCCTCCACGACGAGGACCGGCCGGTCGCGCAGCCGTGCGGGCACGGCGACCGCTTCGGCGGGCTCCTCGTGGGCGACCGCGACCGTCGCGGTGAAGGTGAAGGTGGTGCCCGCGCCGGCCTGGCTCTGGAGCACGAGGTCGCCGCCCATCATCCTCGCCAGGCGCCGGCTGATGGCAAGGCCGAGGCCGGTGCCGCCGTACTTCCTCGACGTGGACGAGTCGGCCTGGCTGAACGCCTCGAACAGTTGCGCCTGCTGCTCGGGCGCGATGCCGATGCCCGTGTCGCGCACCGCGAACGCGAGCCGCACGCGACCGGCCCATTCGTTGTTCGGGCTCCCTTCTGCCTTCGTTGGTCCCTCGTCCTCATGGCCGGCGTCCGCGCTGACCTTGATGGCCACCTCGCCCTGGTGCGTGAACTTGAACGCGTTCCCGACGAGGTTCGTGAGGACTTGCCGGATTCGCAGCGCATCGCCCACCAGGCGGTCGGGCACGTTGGCGCCCACCGAGGCGACGAGCTCGACGTGCTTTTCGACGACCCTCGCGCGGAACGTTTCGGTGACCTCGTCGACCAGTGCACGCAGGCCGAAAGGCGCGGCCTCCAGTTCGAGCTTCTCCGCCTCGATCTTCGAAAAGTCGAGGATGTCGTTGATGATGCCCAACAGGTTGCGCGCCGAGTTGTGCACCACCCCGAGATACTGCTGCTGACGCGGATTGAGCGGCGTGTCCAGCGTGAGCCCCGTCATGTTGATGATCGCGTTCATCGGCGTGCGAATCTCGTGGCTCATTACCGCCAGGAACGCGCTCTTCGCCCGGTTGGCCGATTCGGCCGCCTCCTTGGCCTCGGCCATCTCCTTCTGCGCCTCCGAGAGCGCCGCCAGGCCCAGGTCGAGCGCCCTGGCGACGTCCCGCAGCTCGCCGCGGCCCTCCGACAACCCGGTGCGCGCCGACAGGTCGCCGCGCTTCATGCGGCGCGCCGTGTCGAGCAGCGCGCGCGTCTCGCGCAGGAAGAATCGGTTGGCGGCCAGCCACGTCAGGCCCAGGCACGCGAGGGCGCCGGCCAGGAGGATGACCAGGTTGCGGGCGAGCGACCTCCGCGCGGCCGCTTGCGCCGACGCGGTGGGAATGCCAACCGACACGTACGCCGCGACCTCTCGGCCGATTCCCTTGACCGTCGTGAAGGCGTGCAGGCGCTCGGTCCCGTCGATGCCCTGGCCCGTGGCGATCCCCGACGCCTGCCGCCGCATCCTCTCGAAGGTCTCCGTCCGGTTGACTCGCCGGCCCGACCAGCGCTGGCCGTCGGCCGACCGCATGAGCACTGCGCCGTTGCGGTCCACGACAAGGAGGACCGTTCCCGGCGGCAGCTGCGCGCTCGCCACGAACTCGGCGGCCCACTCGAATCCCAGTGAGAGCCAGAGCACGCCGCGGACGCCGCCCTTCGGGTCGGTGACTGGGCAGCCCAAGTCCAGGCCCGGGCGGGGCGAGATTGGATTGCGCGAGTAGGTTCCGACCGAGAAGCCGTCGGTCGCCAGCGCCTGTGTGAAGAACGGGTGCTCGCGGACCGAGACGTCACCCGAGATGGGCAGGGCGCTCGACACGACCCGCCCGGCGGCATCGGCCACGGCGAGATTGGTGTACTGCGGCGATTCCCTGAGCACGTCGGCCAGCAGGGGGCTGGACGAGCCGTCCATCGCCTGCATGGCCGGCAGCCGCTCCAGCAGCCGGCACCGCCTGCCGCTTTCTGCGATCTCCGTCTCGATCTGCTGGCCCACCATCGACACGACGCGGTGCGCATCGTCCTGGATGCCCCGGAAGACCAGTTGGCGGAACAGGTACTCGTCGTACGCGATGATGCCCACGGCGGGCAGCATGGCGATGGCGACGAGCCAGAGGAGCCGCGCGCGGATGGTGACAATCACGGGATGGTGTCCGGGAGCGTCGCGTGGCCGTTGGACGACTGCCTGGCGGGGGCCAGGCAGCCCGCCTCGACTCGTATTGTAGGCGACAACCTCACCGCCAGCCTCTCGGAGAAATTTCGCGCGCAACCTGTCAATTCTGTCAGTCGGCCGTCCCTGCGAAGCCATGACACACTGAACAGTTGAGGGCAGGCTGGAGGTCGGCCTGGTGGAGCTTGGGAACCGTTTGGCTCGAGCACGCGTCCTAGCGCAAGTGGAGCATCCCCACGGCCCGTTGCCGCCCGATTGTCACCCCGGGCGCCGCCCCGGATGCCGCGTCGATGAGCGGTTCTCGCGCCTGCCGCGTGTCGGGTGTGGCAGGGCGCTCGACGTCGTCGGACCATCATCACCAAGGAGATCAGCCAATGCGTACCGTGAAGTGGCTCGTGGCGGCGACGTTGATCCTCGCCGCCGTTCCCGCCTTTGCGCAGGTGGACGAGAAGAAGGTCAACGTGAACTTCGGCGGCGGGCCGACCCTCGCGTTGAGCGACATCAAGGACCATCTCGGCAACGGGTACAACTTCGTTGCCGGCATCACGGTCAACGTGAAGCCGACCTTCGGCATCCAGGTGGAGTACTCGTTCAACGGCCTCGGCCAAAAGGACATCACGCAGCAGATCGCGTCCACCCCGGGAGGCAGCACCACCACCGGCACCTTCAACGCCGACGCGAACTTCCACTACATCGACTTCAACGCCGTGATCAAGCCGATGGGCGGTTCCGGCAAGGCCGCCTCGCCGTACATCATCGCCGGCCTCGGCTGGTACCACCGCTCGGTCAAGGTCACCACGCCGTCGGTGGGCTACGTCCCGGGCTACTGCGACCCGTGGTGGTACGTGTGCTACCCCGGCGGCTGGGTGCCCGTGGACAAGATCGTCGGCTCGCGCAGCAGCGACGACCTGGGCATCAATTTCGGCGCCGGCGTGAACATCAAGCTCGGCGACAGCGCGGAGTTCTACGCCGAGACGCGCTATCACTACATCTGGGGACCGGAAGTGGTGGACCAGGCCGGCATGTCGCACGGCAAAGCGACCGGCCAGTTCCTGCCGATTACCTTCGGCGTCCGATTCTAGGCGTCTTGAACGGCCAAAGTCGCCCCAAGTGAGTCAAGTTCTGTCGACGTCGCTCGGCCCGTTCAAGACGTCTAGAGCCCCGCGCTTCGCGGGGCCAGCCAACAGCGTTTCTGGGTCTCGCGAGGCAGGCGTCGTCGCCGGACATGCTTGGCGGTCTGAGGCCCGCCTCGCTAGGCCCTGGGTCGCGGTCCCCGGCGCGTTCGCCGGGGATCGCCTTCCCCGCCCGATCTTCTCCCATTTCAGGCTACAATTGAGTGCTGATCTGGAAAGGCCCTCGCGAAGATGTTCCAGTACGATCCGCCGAAGGCCGCATAGGAAGGACAGAGAGATGACACGCAGAATCCTCTTCGTTTGCCTCGTCGCCCTCGTTGCCGCGGGTACCGCGTACGCACAGCCTCCCGCGTCGGTGAGCAAGAGCGCGATGATGACCGAGACGGCCACCATCGTGGCCATCGACTCGACCAACCGCCTGGTGTCGCTCAAGGCCGAGGACGGCACCGTCGAGACCATCTATGCCGGTCCCGAGGTGAAGCGCTTCGCCGAGCTGAAGGTCGGCGACAAGATCACGTTCAAGTACTACGAATCGGTGGTCTTCTCCATCCAGAAGCCGGGCGACAAACCCCCGGCCAGCGCGCCGCCCAGCCTGGTCCGCGGCATGGGCGCGCGGCCTGCCGGCACGCTCTCGCAGCAGATGACGGCGGTCGTCACCATCGAGGCGATCGACCTGGCGGTGCCGTCGGTGACGATCAAGACCGACAAGGGCGAGACCATGCACTTCAAGATCGAGGACAAGTCGAACTTGAAGGGCGTGAAGGTTGGCGACAAGGTGCAGATCACCTATACGCAGGCGCTGGCCGTCAGCGTCGACGCGCCGAAGAAGTAGCGCGAGCCGAACCATGAAGAATCCTGCAATGCGCGCGGCTGTGATCGCGCTCGTGACCCTGCTCTGCGTTTCGTCTGCCGTCCTCGCCCAGACTGGCTCGAACCAGGCCAGCGCCGCACAGTCGGCGTCGGCGCAGTCCCCGCCGCCGGCTTCGACCACCGAGAAGCCCTCCGGCTCAGGCTGGAACGTGGACATCTATCCGGTCCTGGCGTATATCCCGGTAATGGGAGTTCACGTGCGGCTGCCCGATGCGCCGCCGTGCACCGCGTGCCCGCCGGGCACGCCGCCCGAAAGCAGCGCCAACTCGGGGTTGAGCGGCGCGGCGTTCTTCGGATTCCGCGTCGAGAAGAGCCGGTTCGCGGCCGAAGGCACCTTCAACTACGCCGGCCTCGAGGCGTCGAAGTCGTCTCCCTTCGTGGACGTCAACTTGAAGATCTACGCGGGCAGCATCAGGGGCGGCTTCATGGTCGTCAAGGACCTCTACGCCGAGGCCGGCGCACGCTACCTCAGTCTCAGGGTCAGGGCCGATGTTCTGACCTATCCCGAGGTGAGCTGGGAGCCGGGCCGCTGGGACCCGATGGTGGGCGTGACCTACCACCCGCAGCTGGCGAGGCGGTGGCGGCTGCAGGCGCACCTCGACTGGGTCGGCCCCGGGGGTGACGCGTACTCCGCCACCAGCGGCCAGGCGCGAGCGGAGTGGGAGCCCATCAAGCACTTCCTGTTGACCGCGGGCTACGGGTTCAGCAAGGAGAAGATCAACGGCACGCTCGAGACCGCCAAGTTCGGCAACAAGGACATCCATCTCGACTACACCCTGCACGGGCCGATTCTCGGAATCGGATTGCGCTTCTAACACGGAGGGGTGCCTCCCGCTGCATTCCGTCGAGAGCTCAAACTGCCGCCGCGCGCGCCAGCGCGGCGGCGCCCGCCTCCCGCCTCGACACATCCGTCCCAGACCACCGTCCCGGACACTCGGACTGCGGCACCTTCCGACGCCGCCGGATTCCGAAGGCTCCTGGCTTGGCGCCTCGGGTCGGCGTCGCGTTTCCAGTTGACACGGGCGCGAATCGGGTCAGAATCGGCTGTATAGGCCGACAGCCTGACTCTGGTGGAGGCGGACATGCAGAACGCGCCCGTGACTTGCCAGGACGTCATGACGTGGATTGCCGAAACGCTCGGCGACGCCCCCGGACGGTTCGAGGTGCAGGACCTCACGTTCGTCAAGAAGAGCGTGAAGGTGGTCACGCCCAGGCACGACGCGTGCTTCGAGCTGGAGGCGGGCCGGTGGCCCCTGCTGAACGACTCCACCGGCAGGTCTGGGCTCACCGCGGACCTTCAGAACTGGGCCCGGCGCTGCCTTCCGCACTGACCGGCACCAGCGGGGCGGCCCTCAGACCGACGGTCGTGTGGTGGCCGCCTCGCGAGCACCAGTATCCTCTTTCGGATCACAATCCTCGCGCCCGTTCCAGGCGACGCCAGTCGTCTTGCGCTGATGCGCAGCCAGGCGGCGGGCCTGGTGTCGTTTCCCGAGGCTCGAGTTGCGGCCGAAAAAGGGCCGGGCCGTTTTCGGTAGAATGGGCGGCCATGAAGCACATCATCGCCGCCGCCCTACTGCTGGCCGCCGCTGGCGCGGCCGTCCTGTCCGCCCAGTCCAGGAAGCCCGCGGCCGCCGCGCCGATTCCACCGTTCACCGTCGTCGAGGCCACGATTCCCGAGATGCGCGCGGCGATGGAGCAGGGCCGCGTGACCTCGAAGGACCTCGTCCGCGAGTGCCTGCTGCGGATCGCGGTCGACGAGAAGCGGCTGAACGCGGTCATGACCGTGAACCCGAAGGCGCTCGAGGAGGCCGAGGCGCGCGACGCGGAGCGCGCGCAGAGGAAGATCCGCGGGCCGCTGCACGGCATCCCCGTGGCGCTCAAGGACAACATTCACACCGTGGACCTGCCCACGACTGGCGGAGCGCTGGCGTTCGCCGGCCTGATCCCGCCGTACGAGGCGACGCTCGCGAAGAACCTGCGCGAGGCCGGGGCGGTGATCGTCGCGAAGACCGTGATGACCGAGCTGGCGAACTGGGTGGCGACCGGCATGCCCGGCAACTACAGCGCACTCGGGGGCTACGGCATGAATCCGTACCGATCCGCGGCGCGACCCGCGCGAGGCGGCCGCCGACGGCCGGCCGGTTCTGGGCACCGGCGGGTCGAGTTCCGGCATCGGCACCGCGGCGGGCTTCTGGGCGGCGAATGTCGGCACCGAGACATCGGGGTCGATCCTCAGCCCGTCGAACGCCACCATGCTGGTGGGCATCAAGCCGACGGTCGGGCGGGTCAGCCGGTACGGCGTCATCCCGATCACCGCGGACCAGGACACGCCGGGACCGATGGCGCGCACGGTCACCGACGCGGCCATCGTGCTCGGCGCGCTCGAGAGCGCGCAGCCCGACCCGAACGACGCGGCGACGAAGGCCTGCACGCCGCCGCCGGGTCGCGATTACACGAAGTTCCTCAATCCCGCCGGGCTCGAGGGCGTGCGCATCGGCATCCCGCGCGCGTACTTCTACGACCGCGTCACGCCGCCCGGCGCCACGCAGCCGCGCGGCGGGCTCAACGCCGAACAGGCGAAGGTGATGGCCGAGGCGATCGAGATCCTGAAGCAGCACGGCGCGGTGATCGTCGATCCCGCCGACATTCCGAGCGTGACGGCGACCGAGGCCAAGGACAACTACCTGTTGTGGTCGACCTGCGGCGGCCTGGACAACGCGAAGGGCAAGGACGCGGACTGCTCGGTGGTCTTCAAGTACGGGATGAAGCGGGATTTCACCGCGTGGCTGGCCTCGCTCGGCGCGGCCGCGCCGGTGAAGACGCTCACCGAACTGCGCCTGTGGAACGTGGCCCATCAGCGCGGGGGCGCGATCAAGTACGGCCAGGCGCTGCTCGACATCTCCGACGAGATGGACGTCCGCGCCGACAGGGCGCGCTACCAGGCGGATCGCGAGAAGGACATCCGCCTGAGCGCGACCGAGGGGATCGACGCGGCGATGAAGAAGAACAACCTCGACGCGCTCCTGTTCCCATCGTCCGGCGGTGCCGCGATCGCGGCGAAGCCCGGCTACCCGACGGTCCTCGTCCCGTTCGCGTTCGTGGCGAATGCGCCGGGCGGCGGTCCGGGCGGAGGGACGTCGGCGTTCCCGGCCGGGTTCGATCCGAAGCCGGCCCCGTACGGCGTCAGCTTCACGGCGACGGCGTGCAGCGAGCCGAAACTGATCGAGATCGCGTTCGCGTTCGAGCAGGCGACCAAGCGGCGGGTGCCGCCGAAGCTCTGACCGTGATGCGTCATCCGGCCTGCGGCTGCCGACCTGCGACTGCCGGCCAGCGCGGCATGCCGATCGTGGCCGGATGCGCGAGTCGAAGTACCGGGTCAAAGGGGCAAAAAGGTGCCGATGCCGCGCTCGCAGGCTCGGCGGTAGATCTCCGGCGCGACCGCCATGTCGTCGAGGGCGAGCCCGAGGTTGATGGCGAGGGTTCGCTCGTCGGCGTTCGCGCGGCCCGGCTTCAATCCCGCCGCCAGTTCGCCGAGGTCGGCGTCGGGCTCGGGCGCCCGCCGGAAGTAGCCGGCGCGCCGGTAGTACTGGAACTGGGCGTGGTCGTCGGTCGTGACCCGCTCGAACTCGGCCAGCGCCGCCGGCGACCAGTAGCTGTCGAAGTCCACCGCGCTCGCGAACGCGCCGGGTCGCAGCCAGCCCGCCTGGATCGTCGGCGTCGGGTCGCGCAGGATCGGGCCCGACGTGACGACGATGTCGCTTTCGGCGACCGCGGCTCGCGCATCGCTCGCGCCGACGACCTCGATGCCAAGCTTCGCCGACATCTCCTCGACGAAGCGCTCCTGCACGCGCGGCGCGATGTCGAAGGCGACGGCCCGCTTCACCGGGAACTCCACCGTCATCGCCTCGAGGTTCGTCCGTCCCTGTACGCCGCAGGCGAGGACGCCGACGGTTTCGCTCTCGGGCCGGGCGAGGTACCGCGCCGACAGCGCCGACGCGGCCGCCGTGCGCTGCGCGGTGATCCACGTGCAGTCCATCACCGCGTACGGAACGCCCGTGTCCACGTCGTTGAGGATCAGCAGGCCGGTGATGTACGGCAGGCCCGCCTTCTGGTTCTCTGGATAGCCGCCGACCCACTTGACCCCTGCCGACTTCATCGCGGGGATGAACGCCGGCATCGCGTGGATGAAGGCGTTTGGACGCGTGTGGATGCCCGGCTTCGGCGGCATCTCGACGCGCCCTTCCCCCTTCTCGCGGAAGGCGGCGGTCAACAGGCCGATGATGGTGCGAAGGTCGAGGAACAATCCAGCGACGTCGGCGGCGGAGAGGTAGAGCAGTTCGCCCGGCTTCATCGTTTGACCATCCGGATCTCCGTCCCTCCGTGCCCGTACTCCACGTGATCCATCAACTGGTTGATGAGGTAGATGCCGCGCCCGTGGCTCGAGTAGATCTGGTCGCCGGCCACGGGGCTGGGCACCTGGCTGGGGTCGAACCCGGCGCCGGGGTCGCGGACCACGATGAGCATGCCGCGCGCCTGGTCGCAGGCGACCGACAGCTGCACCTTCTTGCTGGGGTTGTGTTCGCAGCCGTAGCGGACGGCGTTGGCGAGCGCCTCGCGCAGCGCGGTCTCGACCTCGAACTCCTTGCCCTGCGCGCAGCGGGACTCGATGGCGAGCGTCAGGACCCGTTCCACGGCCCCCGAGATGGCCGACGCATCGCCGGGCAGCTCGATATCGAGCCGCACCAGGAGGTCGGAGCACGCGAATTCGGCCGGTCCTCGCGGAATGGAGGGCGGGGCGGGGGGCTGGTGGCTCATACGGTCGGTTCCTCTGAACGCTACCTCACCGCTCCGTCGGGTAGCCGCGATTCATCCAGTCCGTTCCGAAGTTCTCCGGCAGGAGCAGCACGCGAAGGCGCGTGAACCCCATCGCCTTCAGCGTCTTGTAGGCCGGTCTGAGGTTCGGGCAGTACGCGAGCGGGCAGCAACCGCAGTAGATCACGATGTTCGTCGCACGGGGCAGCGCCTGCGCCCACTCGCTCAGGCTGCTCAGGCCGGACGGTTCCGACGTCGGTCCGTGCAGGACCGCGCCCGGGACATGCCCCACGCGGTACATGAACGGCGGCGCCGTGCACACCACCACAGGCTTGTCGGCTGCCGAGAGTTCCTTGACGAGGTCGGCCGCCTCGACGGTGTTCGTGCCCCAAGGCTCCGAGGACGACGCCGAGTCCGCCCCACTCGCGCAGGCAGCGGCGAGGACGGCGAGGGAGATCACGGCAAGCGCAGGGCCAGGAACGGAGCGACGAGTTGGGCGCATGACGGGATCATACCATTCGCAGCCTGCACGGCCGCGCGCGCGGCCGGCGAATCGGCGCTTCGCGGACTGTCCTACTCGAGGATCGTCGCCCTCCTGATCCTGTCCAGCTTCGGGAAGTTCGCGTCCAGGTAGGCGTTGCCGCTTTCGAACAGCGGCGCCTGCTTGCCGGCGCGAATGCCGCTGCCCGACGTTTCACCGGTACTCGCTGTAGAGCGCGTCGGCGACGTCCATCCCGTCCACCACGCGCCCGAACGGCACGAACGGCTCCTTGTCGTGCGTCGCGGCGTTGTCCCGCAGGTTGATGAACACCTGCGTCGTCCGGCCGTTGGGGACGGCGAAGGCGAACGCCACGGTGCCGCGAGCGTTGGTCTCGACGCGCGGGTCGTCTGGAATCGTCCGCTCGCGCCACGCCGCGGAGACCCTCGGGTTGCCGTTGATCCCGAACTGCGCCCACTTGCCTTCGATGACGCGGAAGAACCTGGTGTCGTCGTAGTAGCCGACGCCCACGAGGTTGTAGAACCGATCCGCCCCGTGCGGCGCCCACGCCCGATGGACCTCGATCACCATCGCGCCGCGCGTGGTGTCCAGCCGGACCCTGAACACCTCGGGCGCGCGCCGGTCCACCTCGGGCGCGTCGGGGCGCAGCAGCGCGTTCGGCGCCTGCGCCGCCGCCAGCGTCGAGACGGCTGCGGCCAGCGACAGGAACGCGATCGCCAGAGAGTGGTAGCGCACGGGCCTCCTCGATTCGCCATCGTCACGCATCGCCCGCGTGCCGCAAGGCGATCGGATGGCACGTGCCATCGCTCGTGATGTTAGAGGAACTGGTTCTCTCGCATCAACTGCCGCCTCGGCGCGAAGAGTGGGCCGCCGCCGAGCGGCGGCCCGTCGGCTTGGTGTGAGTGCCCGGACACGATCCCGGCACCCGGACTCTCGTGCGTGACACGACGTCACTCAGCGGATGTCGTCGCGGTCCAGGTTGCGGTAGCCGCGTTCGTAGCCCCGCAGGAACCCGTCGCGGTAGGCCGCTCTGTAGCGATCGCGCGAACCGTACTCGTGATCATAGTGACGGTCGGCGGATCGGTACCAGCCCTCGTCGTCCGGGTCGAAGGCCTGGTGTCTCCGCGCGGCCCTCGTCCCGCGCTCGAACCCATCGTTGTAGCCGTAGTTGAACGCGATCTGAGACGGGCCGCGCTCGCGGTCGGCGCCCCACGCGCCATAGCCGTACTCGCGCCGTTCCTGACGCACCGATGTTGGCTGGAGCACCTGCCGGTTCTCCCGTCCCTCGAAGGCATCGTGGTAGCCGACCTCGAAGCCTTCGCGGAAGATGCTCCGATACGCGTCGCGAGACCCGAAGTGGCTCTGGTAGCCCCAGTCGGCGTCACGATACTCATTCAGGCGGCGGACGTCGGCCTGACGCCCGGCCCTGGCCTCTTCCGTCCCCTCGTGGTACCCGCGGTTGTAACCGTTGTCGTAGGCTTGCGCCCGCGCGTCGACGACCTGCGCCCGCACATCGACGACAGCGCCCCAGCCCGGGACCCTGGCCTGTGCGTGCGCCGGCGTGCCCGGGCCAACGAGCAGGACGGCGGTGCCGAGTGCCGACAGGATCGCGAATCGATGTGCTCTCATTGATGACCCCTCCCTGTGGTTCGGTTCTGCCCTGCATCCGGAGCAAGGACGGGACCACCCAAGAAGGCGCGAAGAAACGGCCCGTTATCGGCCGATTTCGCGAGGTGTCCTCTATGGAGGACGCTCGGCCGGGTGTGTAAGGGTGTCTTCGACGCCTGACGCAACCTTACGACCGGCGAAAGTTCTTACGTGGCCGGTCCACGCTCCCGCGCCACGACCGAAGAAACCGGCCTGATTCCTCGGATCGCGGGCGGCATGACGCTTGCTGAATCCCTCCTGGCACCCCGGTGCGACGTTGCCGGTGTCGAAGCTGCCTCCGTCGGCCGTCGGCGTGGCGATCTTTCCCGGCTCGGAATCGGTGGAGGCACGCTGATCGAGTTGGGAGGTTGGGAAGAAGAGGGGCCGCGGCGATGCCGCACACGACCCCCGGCCGCTCTCCGGCCACGCCCGTCTGGCTACATCCAGGGTTCGTCGGCCGTCGGGCCGTAGATCGACGGCACCTTGCCGTCGGCCATCCGGAGGTAGACCGAGAACTGACCTCGGTGGTGGATCTGATCGAAGAGCAGCATCCACAGGAACGCCATGATCTGAACGTCCCCGAGGGTCTTCGGCGCCGTGAAGAACTTCACGGTCCCGAGCATCTGGTCGTCGCGCATTCCCTCGACCAGCGAGACCACCCGCTGATGGCCTTTCTCGACGCTGTCCAGGATGGCGTCCATCGTGGCCGGCGCGGGCGCCGGGGCTGGCGGCTTCGTCCAGTCCAGTCCTACTGTGAGCGCCTTCTCCGCAAACGCCGGCTCCATCGCGAGCGTCCAGGCGAGTTCGCGGGCCGTCTTGCACTTCGCGTGCGGTCTGAGTTCGAGCTTGTCGATCGGGTAGGCGCGGAGGACGCGCAGGGTGGTCGCGTGCTCGCGGTCGTAGGCGTCGAGGAACTGCAGCCTCGGGCTCTGCATCGCCATCTTGGTGCCTGTCGAGGATTCGCTTGGGGGGGTCACGTCAGCCTCCTGTCAGTGGCAGCGTTGTTGGTGTGAGTCGAGGACACGCACTCCTCTCACGCTACTCTGTGACGCTGCCGGCGTCGAGCTGGGCCGTGGGGTTTCTGCGAGGCCGCAGTCGCGCCGGCTCATCAGGAAGGCGCTGGCGAAGATGTTCACGCCCGCGTCCTCGTACATCTGCGAGAGGACGTCCATCCTTGCCGCCAGCTCGAGGGGGTCGATCGCAGGGTTGCCGTCCACCGTGACTGAACTCGCCGAGAGTTCCTCAGGAGCGCGCCGGCCCGGAATCCGCGACTAGGCACGCCCGGTCCTCTACGGGATCCGTTATAATGGACATCGTGATACGGTCCTTCGCGAATGCCGCGACGGAAGACCTGTTCGATGGTGTCGACAGCCGGCGTGCGCGCCGCGCCTGCCCAGCGCAGTTGTGGCCTGCGGTCAGACGGAAACTGACCCAGATCAACCGGGTCAGGGAATTCCGGGAACTTGCCGTGCCGCCGGGAAATCGCCTCGAGCGGCTGCACGGGGATCGGGCTGGCCAGCACAGCATTCGGGTCAACGAGCAGTACCGGGTGTGTTTCCGATGGGAGGACGGGTATGCGGACGAAGTCGAGGTCGTTGACTACCACTGAGCCGCCGGCACGCCGCCCCTTGAACGCTCGTCGACTGCCCACGCAGCAGCCCCCGACCCACCCCGGCGAGATGCTGCTCGAGGAGTTCCTCAAGCCGCTCGGGATCTCGCAGTCGGCGTTCGCCGTCCGCCTCGGCGTGTCGTTTCCGCGGATCAACGAGATCGTCCGGCGTCGGCGTGGCGTGACCCCGGACACGGCGCTGCGTCTCGCGCGGGTCACCGGGATGAGCGCCGATTTCTGGCTCGGGCTCCAGCAGGATTGGGATCTGTGGCACGCGCTGCACTCCGACGTGGCTGCCGCGATCCAGCGCTTGGAGCCGTTGCGGCGCGCCGGGTAGGCGTTCGCGTGCGGCGGGCACGGCGGTGGGCCGCCCTATCCTGATCCTCGCCGGCCGCGGGTGCAGGCGTTGCCCACTCGACGTGCCGCTGGCAGTCGCCGAGCGCCTTTCGTCAGGGAGGCGCCGATCCTATTCCGCGCTAGAATCTGGAGGTGATCGGTCGTAAGGACGGCCTGCGTCGGAACGGCAGTGCTCCATGCGGGTCTGGTCAGGAAGGGGTTCGATCATGACTGCGACTTCCCATCGAATGCGCGCGCTCCTGGCGGGGATGACGGCCGTGCTGACGAGCGCAATTCTCTTGTGGATGGTGCCCGGCGCCGCGCTGGCGCAGCAGCCCCCGCAGGAGTGGGACGGCCTGGCTCGGGTCAAGAGCAAGTCGCTCGATCACGTCTACGTGCGGCCGAAGGTCCAGTTCAAGGCGTACAAACGTGTGCGTCTCGACCCGGTCCAGGTGGCGATGGACAAGAACTGGGATCCGAACAGCGGCAAGATTGGCCTGCAGGGCGGGCTGAGCAGCGCCGACGTCCAGCGCATCCGCGAGGAGTTGTCGAAGCTGTTCCGAGACGTGTTCGCCGAGCGCCTGACCAAGGACGGCTATCCGGTGGCCGACGCGGCCGGAGACGACGTGCTCCTGGTGCAGGCGGCGCTGACCAACGTCTACATCACCGCCCCGGACAGCCAGAGCGCGACGACCCGCAGCTACGTGATGGACGCGGGGCGGATGACCCTCGTCATGCAGCTCGCGGATTCCGTGACCGGCCAGATGCTGGCACGGGTGGTGGATACCAAGGAGGGCTCGAAGACCCGGGGCCTTCAGTGGGCCAACTCGGTGACGAACTCGGTGGAGGCGAAGCAGGCGATCGGCCAGTGGGCGGACGCGCTGTGCAAGGCCCTCGACAGCGTCAACGGCAAGACAGCCGGGAAGTGACCCTGCGGCCCCGGTGGCCGCCGCCCTCGCTGGCTCGCGCTCCTCCGACGCGCCACACGGCGTGCGCCCTCACCGGACTCATCCGCCGTGTGTCGCGATTTCGAGCAGCGCCTCGTGGTGGGCGAGCAGGTTCACGGCAGGAGTCCCGTCCGGGACCTCGCAGCCGGCCGCCGAGATCCAGCGCCTGCCGCCTGCCGCCGCGTTCGCGCGCACCCCGTCGCGCACCTGTTCGGGCGTGCCTTGCAGCAGGATCGAGACGGGATCGATGTTCCCGCAGACGACCGTCCCGTCGAAACGCTCCACGGCGCGCCTCATATCCACCATCCAGTCGATGTCGATGATCTCGGCGCCGCTGCGAGGCATGTCTTCCAGGAGGTGGGTGGTGTTCCCGCAGATGTGCAGCCGCGAGACGCCGCCCAGCTGCCTGACCGCGTCGAAGATGCGCCGCTCGTAGGGCAGGGCGAACTCGCGGTACATCGAGGGCGAGATCTGCGAGGCGACGGCGTCGCCGAGGCCGATGATGTGCGCCCCCGCCTCGACCTGCGCGCGGGCGAACGCCACCTCCACCTCGACGCACCGCTCGAGCAGTTCCTGCACCCAGCCGGGGTTCATGACGAGGTCCATCATGAGATTGCCCACGCCGCGCAGGTCGGCGGCCTCGGCCAGCGCCCCCTCCACCCACCCCATCACCGGCACTTCGCCGCCCACCGCCGCGCGCAGCGTGCGGATGGCCTCCAGGCGGTCGGTCATGCGAGGGCCGAACTCGGAGACGGGAAAGCGGATGCGGCGCAACGTCCCCGGGTCGGCGATCAACGGCGTCCGGTTGCTCGGCAGGCCGTCGTCCGGGAACTCCACGTCGAGCCCGGTGTCGGCCGCCTCCCGATACGGGTCCGAGATGGCCTGGACGATGTCCAGGCGGAAGTCCTCGAGGACGGCCAGGTTGGCCGCGCACAGGACGCGATGGTCCAGGTAGTAGGTCGAGAGCCTGGCGCCGACGTGATGCGCCGCCCTCGCCATGAAGATGTCGAAGTTGGGCACCCGATCGACGGGGGTGCCCTGGAGGACGCTCCGCAGACGTTCGAGTGGGTGCATAGGCGAGGCCCAGTGCCAACGGCGAGGTGGACAGGGCCCATACTACCCCGGCGCCGCGCCGGCTACTTCTTCTTTGTCGCGGCCGCGGCGGGCTTCACCTCGATCTCGGTGGCGATCATCTTGTAGTAGACCGTCACCTTGTCGCCGACCTTCGGTGCGCCCTTGGTGTCCTTGTCGGTCGAGAACTCCCAGGTCTCGGTCGCGCTCTTCTCGACCGTGAAGCCCGTGCCGGTGACGGTCTTGACCGTGCCCGTGAACTGATACGCTTTCGCCGCCGCGCCGATGCCCGCGACGGCCACGGCCAACACTGCGACCACGAGGACTCCCCACAGCAGTCGGTTCTTCATCGGACTCTCCTTTCCATCGTGTGAGGGCGCGTTCCAGGCTGCCGGCCAGACCGGCCGGTAGAACCTCACGAAGGCCGCCCCCGACTGGGAATCCGCGATCGAGGCGTCGCTCTCCCGACGCCGGGGGCCACTTCGCAGTATAGCAGCGGACCGATGGTCGGTGTGCCCGTGGAGGAAGCGCTTCCTCGCCCTCTACCTCTCCGCCGGGGCTGGGGCGCTCGGCATGCCGAACAGGCCGACGAGCACGTCGCGCAGGTGGTTGCGCCAGGTGACAGTGCTGTGGCCCTCCGGAACCTCCACGTAGTTCACGAGGTGGCCGGCGTCGGTGAAGGCCTGCCGCACGCCGCGCGCCGTCGGGAGGTTCGCGTGATCGTACCGGCCGGCCAGGATCGCCACGCGCAGGCGAGGGCCGCGATGCCCCCCTATCGCCGCCATGTCGGCCCGGCTGATCCTCCGGCCCGGAATGAGCAGACCCAGCCGGCCGAACGCGTCGGTGTGGCCGAGGGCGATGTCGACCGCGTCCTTCGCGCCGTAGGAAATGGCGACGATCGCGTGATTGTCCGTGCCGCTGGCCACGCCGTGGCTCGACGCCAGCCAGGTGAGCAGCTTCCCGGCGACGAACGTCCGAAGCGGCTCTCCCGAGCAGCGCCCATCGCCGAATGACGTGGGCCCGACGAACACCCCCACGACCGGCTCGATCTCGCTCCGCGCGATCAGCCAATCGAGCACCCGCGACATCGGATCCGTGCGCAGGTCGAGGAACACCGCCACCGGGTAGTCGCCCGTGTGACCACGGGCCGGCGGCCTGTAGAGCATGACCTCGCACGGGCTCTCGAGGGCGGCTCCGCTCACCACGCCGGCCGGCGAAGGCCGGGGATCCTCGAATTCCCGCGGTGGCGTGTACCCGGGCGTCACGAACTCGGACGCCGCGGCCCCGCCGACTGCCGGTCCCACGCTCCGGCGAGGGTTATGGGGGTCGAAGCGGTAGTCGGCCTGGCCGTAAGCGATCTGGTATTCGATGCGCGCGCCGCGCGCGACCGTCGCCTGGAGCGAGTGCCAATCCGTCAGGCCCACGCGCGTCATCGTGCCGGCCGAGAAGTCGAACGTGCCGTCGATGTGCTCGCCCCATCCCGTCACGTCCGACACCACGCGCGGCACCTGGCCGCCGGGGCTCCGGGCGAGGAACGTCACGGTGACGTCGCCGCCGGCGGTGGACTCTCCGATGAGAGGCGTCGTTCTGCGGCCCGCCTCGACCTCGGCGATCGCCGCCTGCAGGGCCCGAGTGCCTCCGTCGGGTTCCTGGCGGCCGCGCGAGACCAGCGCGCGCACGCCCCAGGCGCCGGCTGCGGCGAGGGCGCCGATGACGATCACGACAACGGGGACGGGGTGCCGGCGCATCCTACGAGCTTAGACGCCGTCTCGGCCGAAGTGGGCGCGACGGCGCCCCTCGACGCGAGCCGTTGGCGATGCAGATCCCGGCGGATGATCACGGGCCTGCTGGCAGCGGATTGGAAGGAATACGGAAGGACGGCGGGAAGGACTTCACCCGGTCTCGTGCGGCATCGTGTGGCGCACGGAGGACATATGAACGATATCCGATCCCGTCTCGCCATCGTCCTTGCCTGTCTGACCCTGCTGGCGATCCCGGCCCATGCCGCCGGCCCGCACGGGGCCGGCACCTTCCCCGCGTGGATCCCGGTGCCTGGCGTCACCGCCGAGGGCGTGGCGGTGGACAAGGCCGGGAGCGTCTTCGTCTCCGTTCGCGAAGGCGACAACGGCGTCGTGGTCCGGTACTCGCGCGACGGCGTCCCCGAGCGCGTCGCCGAGGTGGGGCCGGGCATGATCGGCGGCCTGGTGATCAGCGCCGAGGGCGACGTCTACGCGGCCGTGGCCGTTGGTGCGGGCCGCGGCGTCTACCGAATCCCGCGCCATGGAGGCGGGCCCGAACTCGTGCCCGGTACCGACCAGATCGTCTTCGCCAACGCGCTGACCTTCGACCCGGCCGGAACGCTGTACATCACCGAGTCGTACTCCATGACGGACACCGGCGGGTACGGCCCAGGCGGCATCTGGCGCGTGCCGCGTGGCGGCGACGCCACGCTGTGGATTCGCGACGCGCTGCTGACCGGCGTGGGGGCGGTGCTGGGCTACCCGGTCGGCGCAAACGGCATCGCCTTCTTCCGCGGCGATCTCTACGTCGTCAACACCGACAAGAGCTTGATCGTGCGCGTCCCGGTGCTGCGGCAGAGTAAGCCTGGCCGGCCTGAGATCTGGGCGCAAATCGGGGAAGTCGCGGGCTCCCCGCTGTCGGGCAACCCGGCGCCGCCGATGGGCGACGGCCTGGCGCTCGACGTGCACGGCAACGTCTACGTGGCTCTCGTCAGCCGCAGCGCGGTCGTTCGACTGAACGCCGACGACCGATCGCAGAACACCGTGGCATTCTTCCAGTTCGGGCCTCCAGAGCTGCCCTTGAACGCCCCCCTCGACACCCCGGCAAGCCTGGCGTTCGGCACTGGAAGCGGCGAACAGTGGCCCCGGCGCCATCGTGGACATCCACCCGAGGTTCGCGACGAAGAGCTGCCCATGGCCCGGGTCGGGGCTGGTGAAGATCGATGTCGGCGTGCCGGACCTGCCGCGCTGGCGCCCGGCCCGCCGTGGCCCGGGTCGGGATTGGTGAAGATCGATGCGGGGGTGCCGGGCCGGCCGCTGCGGTAGGGCGGGTCCGGAGCCTGGAAGCCCGGATCACGGGCACGATTCCACGGCCGGGACTATAATTCCCGGTCGTGGAACCTGCCTCCCCCGGCGCAGCGTTCACACTGGGCGGCTGGCTCGTCGAACCGGCGCGGAACCGGATCTCCAGAGACGGCGAGGTCCGGCACCTGCGGCCCCGGCTGATGGACCTGCTCGTCTTCCTCGCGCGCCATCCCGGCGAGGTCGTCACCAAGGACCAGATACTCGACCACGTCTGGCAGCAGCGCTTCGTGGCCGAGTCGGTCCTGAGCCGTTCGGTCGCGGACCTCCGGCAACTCCTGGATGACGCCGCCGAGGAACCCCGGTTCATCGAGACGATTCCCAGGCGGGGATACCGCCTGGTCGCCACGCCGGCCGCGCACCGCGAGGCGCCGGCGGCCAGCCGCCCTTCGATTGTCGTGCTGCCGTTCACCGACATGGCGCCGGCGCGCGACCAGGAGTACTTCTGCGACGGTCTGGCCGAGGACCTCACCAACGGCATGGCGCAGCTGGCCGGCCTGCGCGTCGTGGCCCGGACATCCGCGTTCGCCTTCAAGGGGCGCGCGGTCGACGTGCGGCAGATCGGGCGCGAGCTGAGCGTGGGCGCGGTGCTCGAGGGCGGCGTGCAGCGGGCCGGGGACCGCGTCCGGGTGACGGTGCAGCTCATCGACGTCGCGGATGGCTGCCACATCTGGTCGCAGCGCTTCGACCGTCCCGCCGGGGACATCTTCGCCGTCGAGGACGAGATTGTCCGATCGGTGGTGCTGGCGCTGAAGGTGAAGCTGCTCGGAGACAAGTCGGGACGCGTCATGGTGAGGACGACGGCCAGCCCGGCGGCGCACGACCTCTACCTGAAGGGGCGGCACTTCTCCGCGCGCCGAAGCCCCGAGTCGATGTCGCAGGCGCTCCACTGCTTCGACCGCGCCGTAGAGGCCGACGCCTCGTACGCGGCGGCGCACGCGGCCATCGGCGAGTGCCGCGCCGTCGAGGGATTCGCCGGCTTCATGCGGCCCTCCGCCGTTTTTCCGCTCGCCCGTCAGTCGGCGCTCCGCGCGCGCGAACTCGACCCGGAACTGGCCGACGCGCACGCCGTCCTCGGTCACGAGTCGGGGATGTTCGAGTGGCGCTGGCCGGAAGCCGAAGCGCACTTCCAGCGCGCGCTCGAGCTGAGTCCGGGCTACGCGCTCGCGCGCATCTGGTACTCGCATCTGCTCACGTCCGCGGGCCGCTTCGATGAAGCCATCGAGGAAACCGAGCGCGCGTGCGAATGCGACCCGCTCTCGCCCACCGTGCGTACGACCTTTGGGCTGGCGCTCTTCTACGCGCGGCGGTTCGGACGGGCGGAGGAGACCTTCAGGGCCGTGATCGACGCCGACCCGTCATTCGCGCTCGCGCACTTCCAGCTCGGCCGCCTCTACTTGATCCAGGGGCGGCTCGAGGAGGCAATCGAGCAACACGCGGCGGCCTCGACCATCCCGACCGCGGTGGGCTTCCTCGCGGGCGCGTGGCGGCGGCTGGGGCGGCAGGACCGCGCCGACGACGTCCTGCGCCAACTCGATCGGCTCGCACAGGCGAGGTACGTCGGGCCCCTCGCCTGGTTCGCGGCGAACATCGGCGACACCGACGCCCAGCTGCTCTGGCTCGAACGCGCCGTCGATGCGCGGGAAGGTTCGGTGCCGCTGCTGAACACGGATGCGGGGATGGATCATCTCCGCGGCGAGCCCCGCTACCAGGCCATCAGGGTGCGCCTGGGGCTGCCGGTGGTGGAGATTCCGAGGTAGCTCGCCGGCACGGAGGGCGGTGTCACTAGGACGGTCCGGCGCCAGGAGGACGGTCCGGCGCCACGAGGAAGGGGGCAGCGATGAGCGTGGAGACCAACAAGGCGGCCGTCACGAACGCGCTCGAGAAGCTGAGCGCCGGCCACGTCGATGAGTTCGTCGCCATGCTGGCGCCGAACTACGTGCGCCACTGCCAGGCGATGCCGCCGCCACTCCAGGAACTCTGCGGTCCGGACGCCATGCGGTCGTGGCTGCTGGGAAACCAGGTCACGTTTCCCGATTACCACGAGGAGATCGAGATGCTGGTTGGGGAAGGCGACTTCGTCGCCTGGCGCTCGATCGGGACCGGCACGCAGCTGGGTCCGATGGGCCCCTTCCCGGCAACCGGCCGGCGCACGTCGATCACCATCATCGGCATGCACCGGTTCGAAAACGGCAAGGTCGCCGAGACGTGGACCTCGTGGGACAACGTGGCCGCGCTCGCGCAACTCGGCCTGATGCCCGGGGCCTGAGCGGCCCGCCCGGCGACGGGCTGCGCGGTCCGTCTCGTCCCCCACCACGACGGCGTGGCGGTTCCCCTGGAGGCCGCTCAGATTCTGTGGCAACGGTGGTGTTCGCTGAGGCACAGCTCTTCATGACGCCCCTCGGATGGACGTGGGCGCTGTTCGTATGGGGGTATGCTCTGGCCTGGTTCTTGAGTGTCGACAGGAGGGGGATGCGATGATTCGGAGCATGAAGGAACTCCACGGTTTGAGGATTTGCGCCACCGACGGGATTGTCGGCACGGTCCGAGAGTGCTATTTCGACGACATGACCTTCACCGTCCGCTACCTGGTCGTCGACGCGGGAAAGTGGCTGTCTGGGCGCAAGGTGCTCGTGTCGCCCATCGCCCTGCACGGGGTACACCTGGAGCACAACTGCATCGAGGCTTCACTGACCAAGGCCCAGGTGGAGAACAGTCCGGATATCGACACGGACCAGCCGGTGGCGCGGCAGCACGAGACCAACTTCTTTGGCTACTACGGCTACGCTCCGTACTGGGAGGGGGACAACCTCTGGGGAGCGTCGCCGTATCCTCATCCGGGTTCCGCGGCGTCCGTCAATCGCGCGGGTTTCGGTCCCGAACGGCGCTGGGTCTGGGCGGTCAGAAGGGGCACCAATCCGCACCTCCGGAGTTCGCACGCCGTAACCGGCTACCGCATACGGGCGACGGATGGTGACATCGGGCACGTGGAGGACTTCCTCGTGGACGACGAGTGCTGGGCGATCCGTTACCTGGTGGTGCGCACCGGCCACTGGTTATCGGGCAGGGAGGTGCTGCTGGCCCCAGCCTGGATCGAGCGAGTGGACTGGCACCACTCCGAGGTGCACGTGACCGTGACTCGTGCACAACTCGAGAAGAGCCCCGAGTACGATCCATCCCGGCCCGTCGACCCCGAGTACGAGCGCCGACTGCACGGCCACTACGGCAAGTCGGGCGGCGAGGACGAGTAGCGGCCTTGCATCCCGGCTGCCAGTTCCGAAGACGTAGAGCCCCTGACACCGGCAACGGGCGGAGGTCATCCAGATGGCGTGTCCGCAGGAAACGTTCCTGGCAGTCGGCGACGAGAAGGAGAGGACCGTGACTGAAAACTTGATGTCCCGTCGATCGTTCCTGTCAGCCGCCGCCGCTTCCGCGGCACCTGTTCTCGTGACTTCGGACAGGATAGCCATATTCGATCCGCCGCCCGACCGGGTTCGCATCGTGACCGCCACGACGTCCTCCGCAGTTCCTCCTCCCAGATACACGCCGGCGGAGATTCAGCAGATCGAATCCCAAGGCAAGGACGTCAAGATCACAGTGCCGGCCGACCTCGACGAATCGAGCAAGCTGCTGCCGGAGGCCGACGTCGTGTTCGGCGCGATCAACGCGGAGATGTTGGCCAAGGCGAAGAACCTGCGGTGGCTCCAGGCGACGGAAGCAGGAATGGAAAGGGTGCTGTTTCCGGAGCTGGTCAAGAGCCATGTGGTGGTGACCAACATGGCGCGGATGTTCGCGCCGGCGATCTCCGAGACCGCGATCGCCATGCTGTTGAGTCTGACGCGCGGGCTCGACAAGTACTACATTCCGCAGTTCGCAACGCGGACGTGGCGTCCCGAGCGGAACCTGGTGGAGGTCGACGGCATGACCATGGGAGTGGTCGGCCTGGGCGGCCTGGGATCGGCCACGGCCATGCGGGCGCACTACGGCTTCAACATGCGGATCCTGGCCACGGATGCGAAACCCATGGTCAAGCCGGCCTTCGTGGACACGCTGCGGGAGCCGGCGTGGCTGATGGAGATGGTCCCGCAGGTGGACATCCTGGTGAGCGCGGCGCCCTCGACCAAGGAAACCCAGGGCATGTTCAACGAGCCGGTGTTCAGGGCCATGAAGAAGACGGCCTACTTCATCAACATCTCGCGCGGAACGCTGGTGGAAGACCAGGCTCTCGTCCGGGCGTTGAAGGAAGGCTGGATCGCCGGCGCCGGGCTCGACGTGGCGAACCCCGAGCCATTGCCGTCCAGTCACCCGTTTTGGGATTGCCCGAACCTGGTCATCACGTGCCACACCGCCGGATACGCGCCACAACGCCAGATCCGCCTGGTGGGGCTGCTGGCCGAAAACGTCCGCCGCTACTCGGGCGGCCTGCCGTTGATGAACGTCGTGGACAAACAGCGCGGGTACTGATCCGCCGCGCACCCTGCGTGGCGCAACGGTCCGACAGCCGGCGTCTTGCCGCCGTGCCATGGTCGGTTCACGCAACAGGCTAGCGTCTTATGTATCCCGTACCGGTGGCGCCGCTGCGGCCCTGAAACAACATGTAACCGGGGCGGTTCTGCCAGCTCGAAGGTCCGGCGAGAATCTTGCCATGGGCCAGAACGGACTTGCGGACGATTTCCTCGCGCGCCGCGTAGGACGGGGAGCCGTCGCGATCGCCAGCGTGCGCGCCGAAATCGTTGCTCGCAACCATGACCGCATCGATGCCCTCGACCTCGTCGAGGATGTTGTTGATGATGCCGACGCCGGCCGGGGATTCAATCTGAATCATGACGAATACGTTGTTGTTGGCGTTGGTGGGGTAGTCCCGGCCCCAGATGGAGGCAGCACGGTTCTGGCCAGAGCTGCGATGCCCCCACGGCTTGGTATTCGGGGATTCGAGATTGCCGACCGGGTATTTGGAGAACAGGACCGCATTCCGGGCTTCTTGCACGGTCTCGACCATGGGAACGATGATCCCGAGCGCGCCGGCATCGGTGGCTTTCTGGATATCACCGACGTTTGCCGACGGCACGCGGACGAACGGAATGCAGCCGGCTGAGGCGACCGCGTCGATGAGGTTCTGCGCCTCACGCCAGGTCAGGGTGCTGTGCTGCATTTCGATCCAGATGTAATCCTGGCCTTCGCAGGCTTTGCGCGCGGCGGCCGTGTCGGGATCGCTCACGGTGTTGCAGAACACCTGCTGTTTGTTCTTCAGTTTGGTGATGACGGTGTTGAAGGTGACCGTCCCGGGAGCCGCTGGCGGGGCCGGCGACGGCTGGGCCTGCACCGGCTGCTGCTGGCCCTGGCTGAGAGGCGGCTGTCGCGCCGTGCCCAGCGCGATAACGAGCACCGGCGTCATCGCCATGATGACCGGCAGGGTCACGAGCGGTTTCATAGGCACCCTCGTGGAGAGGTTTGCTGAATCAGGTCCTTAAGATACGCAGACTCCGCCAGGAACGCAAAGAGAAAGCGGACAGCGGCTCCCTACCGAGAACTGGGCTCCGACCGGCGACCGAGACAGCCGCAGGCGTTGCCGCAGCCGGCCGACATCGTGGCGTCGAGACGGGAGGCGGGCGCAGCACACGGCGGGCGATCTACGACCGGTGGTTGTCGTGAACGTCTACGGCAGGCCGTTCTGGCTTCTCTATGGGTTGGCCAGCCAAGGGGGGGTAGCTTCTGTTAGCCGTGTTTCCCCGTCTCGTAGGTTTCGCCGTTCGTACCACCCACAGCTTTTCGCAGGGCCGCCGTGGACTCTGGCGCAGGAGCGGTGGCCCTACTGGGAGAGCGCACGCTCCCGGCCCCGTCGGTGTACGTCCGCCGCCGAGGATGGCCTTCCGGTACTGCCGGCGAAGGGACTTCGACAGATTGTGGACCGAGCTAGTCCGGGTCACCTTTTCGTTCGGTAGGCGGCAAATAGTCGGCTACATAGATCCCTGAATGCCTCTGGCCCATTGCCGTCAGGTTCAAAAGACCGATGATTCTCCTGCGAATCGGCTCAGAGTTGCCAGCTAGTCCTAGCTGAGCCTCTGGCATCGATTCTGCCCTGCTGGTTCGGTCTGTTCTCGTCGGCCATTCCGATGTCTTGAGAAGGCGTGACCTATTCTGGTCATTCAACTCACACGGCAGTTGGAGGGCTGCCGGTAGCCGCCGCCATGTTCGCTCTCCGCTCGCTCGAGGTCACTCGTCGTTCCGTTGTCGCTCGATTCAGTATCCGTCACACCCGCAACTTACGAAGACTCGTCGGAGTCGCGCTCGGCTAGAGATGGCCATCGAGCGAAAACAGGGGGCAATCATGAGAATGACAGTCGCCGTGATCCTGACGTGCATTCTGGCGGTGGTTTGCGCGGCCTGTGGCAGTGATCCGTCCCCATCGACGCCTACCCCTACCCCTACCCCTACCCCTACCCCTACCCCTACCCCTACCCCCACGGTTGCGAGCTATCAGGGGACGTGGAAGGGAAACTACAATGTCAAGGCCTGTCGCAATACGGGGGACTACTACACCATAGGCTTCTGCGACTTGATGTCGGGTGCGACCGCGCCGATCCAGCTGCTGATCACCCAAACGGGCACCACCTTGAGCGGCACCCTCTACTTGGGGGCGATCAGCGGGACATTCTCCGGGGCGGTGGACGGGAATGGCAGTCTACAGGCAAACGTCCAGCTTCCGGGTCGTACAACGTCCTGGCGTTCAAGTGGTCTACCGTGGTGACCGGGGCCACGGTCGGTTCCTCGATGACGGGCACGTTCACTCAGTCCTGGACCTACACCGGCGGCCCGATGTCGATCGGCGCATCCTCGTTATCAGCTCACGACAAGTGAGTCCTCCCCCCCGCATCCTGATCTCGTCGCCGCCGATCTCCAGACGATGTACTCAACGCAGTTCTGGCTGTGATCGTGGAACCCGTCCTTGAACGGCCGCCGCGTGTTTGGACTGGCGCTGCTGGACGTGCTCTTCGTGTCCGCCCGGTAGCTCGCCGGCGGGGCAGCTTTCGACACCTCGCGCGGCTGCCGCTCGACTCCTGTCAGCAGGAGGACCTCCAGCGCCAGTAAGACGTCGTCGTTTCTGGACTGCCTCAGTCCGGGTCACCTTTTCTTCGTCAGGGAAGGTTGGGGCGATGGCGGAAGTGAGCTTCGGCAGTGTCTTCACTGACCCGATCACCGAGAAGGACCTGCGGGTCGTCGTCGGGATTGTCATTCGTTCGCGCTTGCGACAATAGGACGGAAGGCTGGAAGTCACGCTGGTGTGAAGGTACGTGACACAGGTAGTCCCAGTCGCGACGAGAAAGGGAATTGGCCCTTGCGCTACTCGGGATCGCCTTGCTACCTTGCCGGCCTCGATGCTAGGTGACGCGCCTCGGCTGGCTGACTCGCCCACAGTGCGTCCCCGGCTTGCACCCCGCAAACCGCATGGCGTCACGCGCACACGGCCCTCAATTGAGAATTTGCGCACTCGGCCAGGGTAACGACGACCCAAACGGGTGGGAACTACCCGCGTGCGCAGTCACGGCGGGGCACGACGGAAACTAAAGGGTGTCTCGACAAGACGGACGAGCCGATAAGGAAGTCGAAGCCGCTCGCCGCAAGACGGCTCCATTTCTGGCTTGGTAGAGTTCCTTTACAGAATGGAGGTTGGGCCGATGCGAAGGCTGACCATCGTGCTTGTCGCCGTCGTTGCTGTGCTTGCCGTCGCTTGCGGAGGTGGCTCAAATTCGCCAACCAATCCAAGTACGCCGACAATCCCTCATGTGGCGGGGAATTACTCGGGCACCGCCGTTATCACGTATCCTCAGTTGGGCGGATCGGTAAACGCACCCGCCACGATGACGGTGACGCAATCGGGAAGCACCGACAATTTGGCGTTGCTCGTATTGAACATCCCAAACCTCGGCACCATGAGTCTTCCGCTGGGGGAAACGACGATCAGCACGACTGGCGCGGTCTCCGGTCAGGGGCTGTCTGCGGCTAATCTCTGGGATGCGTCATGCAACGCCTACGAAAGCTACTCGGCCACCGGAACCTTCGTTGGTAAGCAATTCCAAGGTTCTATGACCGCTACCTTTTCGACTACAGCGGCGGGTGCTACAACTTCAGTATGACGGTGACGCTTAACCGCCCATGACTTATTAGAATCGACCGCACGAACCCGGAGCGACGCTAGGTCGCCAGCGGGCGCGCGGAGGTGGCTAGGAGACGCTCCGGTGTCCTTCCCCTGGTGTTCGTTCCGGTGTAGGGTTTCCCCCGACCTCTGCTGGCGTCTCGCTCCTGGCGACACTCTAAACGCGGACCCGATGCGCGTCCACGTTCCGATCTCCGCGCGCTTCGCCGCTGCGGGAGATCAATGCGACCCCAATCGACGGGCCATTTGTTTCGGGCATTAGCATCATTCGCGCTGCTCTACTAGCGAACCTGTTCCCGGAGGCCTTATGAGTAACCGTTGGGTCGTTCCGGTTGTCCTTGTCGCGCTGTCCATGCGCGCTGCCACCCTGCTTGCTGGAGGCGCCGACCCTAAGAAGGTGCTGCCCACCGGCGCCTGCGTCTATGTTGAGAAGATGTCGGGCGACCTCGACGGCTACATTCGCGCCGAGATGGTGAACAAGAGGGTGCCGGTGAAGTTGGTGCTTCAGCGGGAACAAGCCCACTTCGTTCTGACTGGCGCGTCACAGGACCGCAAAGGGAGTTGGCACGAAGGCTGGCTGTCCGCAGACAAAGACCACGCAACTGGAGCTATGCTCCTTGACCGGCGACCAATGAGATGGTCAGGCCGCAGACGTTGGACCGCAGCCGGTCCGGGGCTCCCTCGCTGGCGTCGAGACCCGAGGAAAGTAGCCTCACGGTTAGTCGAGCAGTTGAGAGAGACGGTCTTCTCCCCCAAATTGCCGCTAGCTCCACCACCGCCGCTCAGTGAACAAGAGCGGGCGCTGGCCGCTCAGTATGGCACTGGCGGCATGACCGAGGACCAGGCATCAAGCAACCGTATGACGAACGAGGACGTCATCAAGTTGGCCAGCGGTGGCGTGTCGGATGACGTCATCATCGCGAAGATCAAGAACAGTCAGGCCGCGTTTTCCCTGGATACAGACGCGCTGGTGGCGTTGAAGAAGGCGGGAGTCTCCGACCGCGTCGTCACTGCCATGATGGAGGTTCCGGCCAGGAAGTCCCCGACCTCCTAGCGAGTCGCGGCGCGGCGGTTGGGCAATGTTGCATTGAAGAACGCCGCACCTGACCTGGATCGAATCGGTGACCGCCTGAATGCTATTTAGGTGCGTCCTCGGCCGACACCGCCGGCTGGTGTCAGCCCGGCGTTAGCCCGAAGTCCGAGCTCGAGGCCTGCGTCCGCAGGAATGGGTATCTGTGAAACTGGAGCCGGCGGTCGGACTCGAACCGACGACCTGCTGATTACGAATCAGCTGCTCTACCAACTGAGCTACGCCGGCCAGGCGTGAACCTTGGCCGCAAAGACCCCGCAGCCAAGAAACGAAAGTATAGCCGATCCCCCGGCATCCGTGAATCGAAAACGTCCCCATTCGCTCGAGTCCGCGCCTTCGGCTCCCGCCTCCCACGCCGGCGTCGAGCGGCCGGTCGCCCGTTCGCCTGACAATGGGCTCCCAACTCGTTGAGGAGAACACTATGAAGATGTCACGGTGGTTCGCGATCGCTCTCGTGGTGCCGTCGTCCGGCGCACTCTGGCGCAGTCCAAACCCAATTTCAGCGGCGAATGGAAGCTGGCCCCGGCCAAGAGCGACTTCGGCATGATCCCCGCCCCCTCGAGCGCGGTGCAGAAGGTCACGCACGCCGATCCCCAACTCACCGTCGTCAACACGCAGACGGGCGATCAGGGGACGAACACGACCAACAGCAGCTATACGACCGACGTGTGCCTCAACAAGGGGCCCATGGGCGACACCAAGAGCACGCTCAAGTGGGACGGGAACGCACTGGTCGTCGAAACCAAGATGGATTTCCAGGGGACCGAGGTCACGATCACGAACAGGTGGGGCCTGTCCGACGACGGAAAGACCCTGACGGTGAACATGCACTTCGCCACCCCCATGGGCGAGGGCGACGCCAAGATGGTCTACGACAAGCAGTAGCCGTTTCCCTGCCCTGCGAGAGCGGACCATGACGAACCGCCGAGTGCTGCTCGCGGCGTCTACGCCCCATCGCGGCATGGACGTCGAAGCCCGGTTCGACCGCTCGTCCCGGCTGCGCCGACGGGGAGTGGCCCCCGGCTCGCCGCTCTGACCTGTCCTGTCATACCCCGCTCGTAGAGTCGGGGTATGACGACACCAGCCTCCGCGCTTCGCCCTGTCTCCGGCACCGACTCGAGACGCTGCGGCCCCTGCTCGCCGCTTCGCCCGTCCGGCGCTCCGCCTCGCGCCATCCGTGCCGGCCGGCGATGACCGGTGCGACCGGGCCTGCGGCCGGTCCGCGACTCCGCAATGCCGACCTGGTGGCCGACCTGCGCCGCGCCCGCGCGGCCCGGTTCGCCGACCGCTACGAATGGCTCGCACTCCGCCGGCACCGAGCCCAGATCGCCGCGCGTCACGCGCTGGGTGAATAGGCGTCGGAGCGGTATCTCGCAGCGACATATTTGAATGTCAATTGTGTAACCGGCGAACACCGCTCCGACCCCAGTCGGCTGGCGCGGGGCCCCTACAGATCCGTCCCCCTCCGCATGGACTTCGCCACCCTGCGCCCGCGGGCGATTCCTTCCCGCGAAAGCTGTCTGAGCCGGGCGGCGGTGACCTTGCCGCCGCCCGTCGCCCACACGACCACCGCCCGGCCGATCACCCACGTGCCGCCGTAGGCCACGGCCACCTTCGGGACGAGACCGATCACCGGCAGCAGGCCCACCAACTGCCGCGCCAGTTGGCGGAACAGCAGCCCGCCGCCCAGCACGCCGACGATCTCGCCGAGCAGTTCGCGCGGCCGACCGTTCTTTCCCGCGGCCAGCGCGATCCGGTAGCTCATCATCAGCTGGTTCTTCGACAGCACGATCATGTCGCCGATGTTGAGCGGGATGTCGAGCAGGGGAACGGTCTCCGCCAAGCCCGTGCTGAACGAGTAGCCCGCGTTCGTGCGTGCCGTCTCCTCGATCAACGCGTTGAAGACCTTGGGCCGCATCGCGGGCGACTGGCGGGCGAGGGCGACCCGCCGCTCGGGCTCGACGAGGGAGAAGATGCCGTCGATGACGCAGGCGATGCCCTCCTGGTCCAGCCGGTCGATCGCCACGCGCGCCGTGTCTCCCTGCGCGGTGACCTGGCCGGGACTCTCAGTCGAACCGACCACCACCGTCAGCAGCCGCACCCTGCGCGCGGCCCACACCTGGCGCGCCGCCGCCATGTCGGTCGACGGGCCGACGCCACGGACGAGGGTGATGACCACGTCCGGGCCGTCCACCACGGCGTCGCTCGAGCCGGGGCGGGCCGGGGCAGGCGGGGTCGCCGCCAGGGGCGCGTCGACCGCGGTGAGCCACCGCGCAGGATCGCCTCCGCCCTCCGCCAGGCGGACCGCGAGTTCGTCCGCGTCGGTCGTGTCCTCGCCGATGACGAGGACACGCACCCGGCGACCGGCCTCGCGCCGGATGGCGTCGAGGTCCACTTCCTTCAGGATCCGCCACACGCGCGTCAGGGTGAGAGGGCTAGCCATACTCTTCAGATTCTACACGCCGCGTGGTACCCTGTTAACGCCTCGACTGGCCCCCGCCGAGAAAGACCCGGTTCGGCCGTACACAGGAGCCACCGATCCCATGCACCTCGCACGATTCCCGCGCCGTCGGTACACCCCGGGCTGGACGCCGCTCGAGAAGCTGGAGCGCCTCTCGGCGCTGCTCGGCGGCCCCGACCTCTACATCAAGCGCGACGACCTGCTCGGCCTCGCGGGCGGCGGCAACAAGACGCGCAAGCTCGAGTTCCTGGTGGCCGACGCGCTGGCCAGGGGAGCCGACACGCTGATCACGTGCGGGGCCGTCCAGTCGAACCACTGCCGGCTGACGCTCGCGGCCGCGGCCAAGGAAGGGTTGAAGTGCCGCCTGGTCCTCGAGGAACGCGTCGCCCACAGCTACAACCCGGACGCGACCGGCAACAACTTCCTGTTCCGGCTGCTCGGCGTCGAGGCCGTGACGGTCGTGCGGGCCGGGGCCGACCTCGCCGCCGAGATGCAAAAGGCCGCCGACCAGGTTGCGGTGCTCGGCCGCAAGGCGTACGTCATTCCCGGCGGCGGCTCGAACCCGCTCGGCGCGCTCGGCTACGTGTCGTGCGCCGAGGAAATCCTGGCCCAGAGCCACGAGCTCGGCATCCGCCTCGACCACATCGTGTGCGCGAGCGGCAGCACCGGGACGCACGCGGGGCTGATCTGCGGTCTCGTCGGCAACAACGGCCACATCCCGCTGACGGGCATCAACGTCCGCAGAACGCGCGAGGAGCAGGAGCCGAACGTCCACAAGCTGGCGCAGGAGACGGCCGCGATGCTCGGCATCGCGGGCGGGATTCCGCGCGAGGCGATCACGGCGCTCGACGACTGGGTCGGCCCGGGCTACTCGCTCCCGACGCCCGAGATGGTCGAAGCGGTGCAGATGCTCGCCCGCGTCGAGGGCATCCTGCTCGACCCGGTCTACACCGGCAAGGCGATGGCGGGGCTGATCGGCCTCGTCCGAAGGGGCGCGTTCAAGAAGGGCGAACACGTGCTGTTCGTCCATACCGGCGGCGCGCCGGCGCTCTACGCGTATCAGCCGGTGCTGGTCTAGAGAGCCGGTTTCACGACCCCGTGGCGCACATGGGCCCTCGGGCGTCGGAGCAGAACGAACCGGGGCCTGGCCCCACTTGCGGGAGGCATATGCGGAAACGGATGAGACTCGTAGCGGTTCTTTTCGCGGCGGCGATGATTGCGGGCGCGGCCTGGGCGAGGGAGAAACCTGCCGTGGGGCAGGAGAAGGACAGGCCGTCGGCCGCCGCTGCCGACCCGGTATCGGGCGAGTGGGCCGGCACCGTCACCATGCCGGACGGCGGCGCGATGCCCTTCAGCATGAAGTTGAAACTCGAGCTGGGCAAGGTGACCGGCGAAGTCGGCAACGAGCAGGGCGCGGCGCCCATCACTGCCGGTTCGTTTGCCGAGGGCAAGGTGGCGATAAGCTTCACCTACGTCGACGGGAGTGCGGTCGAACTCACGGGCAGCATGGGCGAGGGCCAGGCGGCCGGGAATCTCAACTACGGCGTCGGGCAGATGATGACGACCTGGGTGGCGAAGAGAAAGGCGGCGCAGTAGCGCGGCTCGGTGGCTCGCGCCCGATCACGCGCGTCGGCCCGTGCAGCGGCCCGGCGGCTGGAGCGCCGCCGCCGGCCGCCAGCCGTCGGTTGAACGGAGGGACCCGCTGCAGTAACATGGTGGGTTTGCGGCCCCCGTTGGTATCGCCGCAGTAGGCCCTCTGTACCATGTCCGAGCCGACCGCGGGCGCGGCCGCCGAACTCGTCATTCGCGGCGCGCGCACGCACAACCTCAAGAACATCGACCTGACCCTCCCGGCCAACGCGCTGGTCATCGTGACCGGCGTCAGCGGGTCGGGGAAGTCGTCGCTCGCCTTCGACACGATCTACGCCGAGGGGCAGCGACGGTACGTCGAATCGCTCTCGGCCTACGCCCGGCAGTTCCTCGAGCGGATGGAGAAGCCCGACGTGGATGCCATCGAGGGCGTGTCCCCGGCCATCGCCATCCGGCAGAAGAACAGCATCCGCAACCCGCGGTCGACGGTCGGCACGACCACCGAGATCCACGACTACCTCCGCCTGCTGTATGCCCGCGTTGGCCGCACGTACTGCAGGAACTGCGGCCAGGAGGTGGTGCGCGAGAGCCCGGAAGTGGTGGCGCGGCGCCTGGCCGGGCTGCCGGAAGGGACCCGGCTCATCATCGGTTTCGAGATGCCCGTCGTGGCCGCGCCGAAGACGCCCGCCACGGACGGGGCCGAGCCCATCGACGAAGCGGCCGACGGCGACATGCTCGGGATCGCGGCGGGCGACGAGAGGCCGGGCGGAAACGGCGCAGACGGTCACGGGCCGAACGGGAACGGCGCGGGCGGCGCGAACGGCGCCGACCCGATCGGCGAGACGCTGGACGCCCTTCGGCGCAAGGGGTTCGGCCGGCTGCTCCTGAACGGCCGCACCGCGGTCTCGTTCGACGCCGTGGAAGCGGCGCTGCTGAAGGACCAGACGACCCTCCACGTCGTCGTGGACCGCCTGCGCGTGCAGCCGGACGTCCTGACGCGGCTGACCGATTCGATCGAGACCGCCTACGGCGAGGGGGGCGGGGCCGCGTTCGCCCTGGAACTCGCCGCGGGCGAGGCCGGAGGCGCGGCCGCCGAGCCCCGGACGCACGTCTTCTCGGAACGGTTCGAGTGCCGGCCGTGCGGCATCGCCTACGAAGATCCGCAGCCGCGGCTCTTCTCGTTCAACAACCCGTTCGGCGCGTGCCAGACGTGCCATGGCTTCGGCAATGTCATCGAGCTCGACACCGACCTGGTCGTGCCCGACCCGACCCGCTCGATCGCCGACAACGCGATCGAACCGTGGAGCAAGCCGCACTACCGGGCGAACCTCGCGGACCTGAAACGCGCGGCCAAAGGGGGCGCCGTCCGCCTCGACGTGCCCTGGGCCGACCTGACGGCGGACGAGAAGCGGTTCGTGATGGACGGCGACGGCGGCGACTACGAGGGCGTCCGCGGCTTCTTCGCGTGGCTCGAGCGGAAGAAGTACAAGGTGCACGTCCGGGTGTTCCTCAGCCGCTACCGCGGCTACCAGACGTGCCCCGACTGCGGCGGCGCGCGGCTGCGGCGCGAGGCGCGCGACGTGCGCGTGGGCGGACGCACCATCGACGCGGTCTGCGCGCTCACGGTGCGCGACGCCCGGCGGTTCTTCGCGGGGCTGTCGCTCGGCGAGCGCGAGGCGGCGATTGCCGAGAAGGTGCTGGCCGAGATCAGGCGGCGGCTGGCGTTCCTCAGCGAGGTGGGCCTCGACTACCTGACGCTCGATCGCCTGTCTTCCACGCTGTCGGGCGGCGAGTCGCAGCGCATCAATCTGGCCACGTCGCTCGGGTCGGCGCTGGTGGGAACGCTCTACGTGCTCGACGAGCCGTCGATCGGCCTCCACCCGCGCGACAACCGGCGGCTGATCGCCATCCTCCACCAGCTTCGCGATCAGGGCAACACCGTGCTCGTCGTCGAACACGACGCCGACATGATCCGCGTGGCCGATTACATCGTGGACCTCGGCCTGGGCGCGGGTGAGCAGGGCGGGCGGGTCGTCTACTCGGGTACGCTCGACGGCCTGATGCAAGACCCGCGCTCGTTGACGGCGCGCTACCTGCGATCGGAGCTGGCGATCCCGGTGCCGCGCGAACGGCGGCGGGGGACGGGGCAGCGCATTCGCATCCTGGGCGCGAGCGAACACAACCTGAAGAAGATCGACGTGACGATTCCGGTGAACACGCTGACGTGCGTCACCGGCGTCAGCGGGTCGGGCAAGTCCACGCTGGTCCACGACATCGTCTACCCGGCCATCAAGCGGCTGAAGGGCGACCTCGACAAGAAGGTGGGCGCGCACCGCGGCGTGCAGGGCGCCGAGGCGGTGAGCGATGCGGTGCTGGTGGACCAGGCGCCGATCGGCCGGACGCCCCGGTCGAACCCGGTGACCTACCTGAAAGCGTTCGACCCGATCCGCGAGCTGTTCGCGTCCACGAAGGATGCGCGCTCGCGGGGGCTGACGGCCAGCCACTTCTCGTTCAACGTGCCGGGCGGCCGGTGCGAGACGTGCGAGGGCGAAGGGCAGATTCGGGTCGAGATGCAGTTCCTCGCCGACGTGTTCGTGCCCTGCGAGCAGTGCGACGGGAAGCGCTTCAAGCCGCAGGTGCTCGAGGTTCGTTACCGCGGCCGCAACGTGCACCAGGTGCTGGACATGACGGTGCGCGAGGCGCTGTCGTTCTTCGCCGGGTCGCCGAAGGTGCTGCGCCGGCTCCACCTGCTCGACGAGATCGGCCTCGGCTACCTGCGGCTCGGCCAGCCGGCGACGACGCTCTCGGGCGGCGAGGCGCAGCGGATCAAGATCGCGGCGCACCTGGCGTCGCGCACCGGCGAGCGCCTGCTCTACATCCTCGACGAGCCGACGACCGGCCTGCACTTCGACGACATCGCGAAACTCCTGGCGGCGTTCCGCAAGCTGCTGCAGGCCGGCCACACGCTGCTCGTCATCGAGCACAACCTCGACGTGATCAAGACGGCCGACCACATCATCGACCTCGGCCCGGAGGGCGGAGACGACGGCGGGTGGATCGTCGCGGCCGGCACGCCCGAGGAAGTCGCCGCCGTCGAAGCGTCGCACACCGGGCACTACCTGAAGACGGTGCTTCCGTAGACAGCCGCGGCGTCCCTGGTGTCTGAGTTCCTGGCAACCCTGCCGCGGTCTCTGATGTAGGATCTCCTGCGATGAAGCAGATTCTCGCGGCAGCGGTGATGTTCGTTTGCGCCGTGCCCGCCGGCGCCCAGCAACTGTCGTTCGACGACGCGATCGCGCGCCTGAAGGTGCCCGACCCGGCGGCGCGCATGCAGGCGCTGAGCCTGCTCGAAGAGTCGGGCTACCCGGAGGCGGGCGGGCCCATCGCGGCGCTGCTGACCGACCCGGACGAGCGGCTGCAGAGGGCGGCGCTGTACGCCGAACTCAGCATCTTCCTCGGCACGCGCATCGAACTGCGGAAGCACGTGGCGGTCATCGTCGAGGTCCGCGACACCAAGCCGGCGGCGCGCGCGTTCGACAGCCCGTGGGCCTCGCTGCCGATCGCGCCGGTGCCCGACGAGGTGGTGATTGGCCTGCTTGGGCCGACGCGCCACCCCGACCCCGCATTCCGCCTCGAGGGCATCTACGCGCTGGGCGTGCTGGCGCAGCTCGACGGGCGCGCGCCCACGCCTGCTTACACGCAGGTCGCCGACACGCTCGCCGAGCGGCTCGGCGATCCCGCGCCCGAGACGCGCGCGGCCGTCGCGCGCGCGGCCGGCCGGATCTTCCAGCGCTGCCCGGCGCCGTGCGACGTGCAGGGGCTCCAGAGGCTGGGCGACGCGCTCGTCCACTCGATGAACGATCCGGACCAGCGGGTGAGGATGGGCGCCCTCGACGGGCTCGGCGCCATGCGGTGGGAACGGGCCGTGCAGTCGGTGACCGCCGCCTACGAGTACTACCAGAAGAGCAGCCAGGGCCTGGTCTACCTCGCGACCTTGGCGCGCATCGGCCACCCGACATCCGCGCCGGTGTTCAAGGCCGCGCTCCTTCACCGCGACAGCTCCGTCCGCCTGGTGGCGGGCGAGGGGCTCGCGCGGATTGGCGGCGCCGAGGCGGTGGCCGCGTCGGCCGCGCTCGCTGCCGACAAGTCGGCCACGGTTGGCGTCGCGGCGGCGTTCGCCCTTGCCCGCAGCGGGCAGGCCGCGGGAGTCGATCGGCTGATCGAGGCGATGAACCAGGCCGCCACGAGAGCGCAGGCGCAGGAATACCTGGTCGAAGTCGGCCGCGCGGCGGCGGCGCCCGCCGTGGCGGCGGCGGCGTCGGGTGCCGTGGACACACGCGTGGCGCTGCTCCAAGTCCTCGGCGTCGTGGGCGGCGAAGGCGAAGTGGCCGCCGTCGAGGCGCTGCAGAAAGACGCCAACCCGTCGGTGGCGGCGGCGGCCGAACGGGCCACCCTCCGGCTCAAAGCCCGGGCGCAATGACGCCGCTCGACCGGGCGTTCTACGACCGGCCGACGCTGCGCGTCGCGCGCGAGCTGCTCGGAAAAGTTCTCGTGCACTGCAGAGGGTCGGGCGTGACGGCCGGCGCGATCGTCGAAGTCGAAGCCTACATCGGCGAAGACGACCCCGCCTGCCACGCCGCGCCGGGACCGACCGCCCGCAACGCGCCGCTCTACGGGCCTCCGGGTTTCGCCTACGTGTATCTCAACTACGGCGTGCACAACCTGTTCAACGTCGTGACCGAAGCCGAGGGCCGGCCGGCGGCCGTTCTCGTGCGCGCGCTGGCGCCGATCGACGGCCTCGCGCTGATGCGACGGCGCCGTGCCGGTGACCGGCGGCCGGGCTCCGAGATGGCGGACCACGAGTTGTGCCGGGGGCCCGGGAGCCTGGCGCGGGCGATGGGGATCACGCTCGCGGACAACCGCGCAGACCTGTGCGGAGACACGCTCTTCATCGAGAGCCGCGGCCTCGAGTACGCGGAGGTTGCGTGGAGCGGACGCGTGGGCCTCCGCGTCGGCACGGAACGCTTGTGGCGCTGCTCCGTCGTGGGCTGCCGTGCGGTGTCAAAGGGGCCGGTTCAAGGTTCGAAGCGCCGGATTCGTGCGCGCCGCGCTACTTCCGGGTGAGCCATTCGGTCAGCGGCGTTCCCTGGCGAAGGCGGAAGTCGCGGCACGCGTCGATGCGGTCGAGGGTGAGCTGAAGCGTGCGGCGGATCGTGGACGTCTTGTCCGCGAAGAACTGCTTCACGTCCTCGCGGGCGGGGGCGTCGCAGAACGAGCCGGTCGCGGCCACGATGCCCGACAGGGCGAACGATCCGTCGAGCGCGGGCTGGATGTCGGCCCACCGGGCCTTCACCAGCAGCCAGACCGGTCCGTTGACGGCGGGGTTGTCGAGGGCTGCCGCGATCAGCGCGGGCAGGTCGGCGCGTCCGCTCGGGCGTCGCATCGCCGACTCCAGCGCCTGCGTGACGAACGACGCGTCGCCCGCCGAGGCAAGCGTTTCGACGGGATCCTGCGCGCGCAGCTTCTCCAGGAGCTCGGCGTCCGCCGTCCGGGCTGCGAGCCGCCGCAGACTCGGCAGCATCGCGCGGTCGGCGGGCTGCGCCCCGGACGCATCGGCCACCACCAGCGTCCGCGCCATCGTCAGCGTGTCCGCATCGCGCGCCGCCGTGCCGAGGATGTCGAGCGCCGCCGCCCGGAGGCGCTCGAGCTCGGCCGGGTCGCCTGCTTTCGGCTGCCGGCCGAGCGCGGCGACGCGCGGCCCGAACACCGCCCGCACCCACGCCTCGAACGGTTGGCGCGACGAGTCGTCGACCACGTGCGCACGCAGGAAGTCGAGACCTTCGGCGATCGCCTCGAGCACTTCGGGCGTCGTGTCGCCGGCGAGCGCGGCGACGAGCGACAGGTACGCCCCGATGCTCTCGGTGCCGGCCGCGGACAGCGCCCACTGATCGTCCAGCAGCCGGACCCGCTCCGCGGGCGTGAGGCGGGACGAGGCGACCGAGGTCAGCAGCGCCAGCGCCTCGGGCTGGACGGCGGTATGAAAGTAGCCGGTGGCGCCGCTGTCGGCGAGGACGGCCGAGAAGCAGCCGGCGATCCTGAACGTCTGCGTTGCCTCGGTGAGCAGGTGCGGCGTGGAGACGAGCATCGGCGCCGTCCGATTGACGCCTCGCACCTCGAGCGGGATGGGCCACGACGCGGCCGGCGCCGAGGCCGCCTCCCCCTCGGTTGCGTATCGCCGCACCGACGCGGTGATCGATGTCTCGTCCCCCTCGCAGGCCGAGCGGATCGAGACGAGAGGGACCCCCGGCTCGGTGAGGAACGCCCGCAGCACCTGGTCGGCGGGCTTGCCCGCGGCGGTCGCCACCTGGTTCCACAGGTCTTCTCCGGTGGCGTTCCCGTAGGCGTGGGCGCGGACGTAGGCGTTCACGGCGTTGCGCATCGCGTCGGGCCCCACCCACGTCTCGACCATGCGAAGGACGGAGGCGGCCTTCTCGTACGCGATGGCGTCGAACGACTCCTCGATCTCGGCTTCGGTCGCCACGCCGGCGCGGACGGGGCGGGCGGACCGGAGCGCATCGACGCGCATGGCCTTGCGTGCGTCGGCCAGCGCCGACATCTCCACCCGCCAGGCGGGCTTCCAGGCCGCCACCGCCTTGGGCGCCAGCCACGTCGCCATGCCCTCGTTCAGCCACAGGTCGTCCCACCACTTCATCGTGACGACGTCGCCGAGCCACTGGTGGGCGACCTCGTGGGAGACGGTGACGGCCACGTCGGCGGCGGCGTTCTCGGGCTCGCGATCGGGATCCGCCAGCCACCCTTCGTCGAAGAAGATGGCACCGCTGTTCTCCATCGCGCCGGGGAAGCCGCCCGGCACCGCGAGCAGGTCGAGCTTGCCGAACGGGTACTTGAACGTGAAGTACTGCGAATCGAACTGGAGCGCCCGCCTGGCCGCCTCGAGCACGAACGCGCCCCGGTCCTTGTTCTCGGGCGACGCGCAAACCCGGATCGGGATCGACTCCGCGGTTGCCTCGAGGCACCCGAACTCTCCGACCGCGAGCGCCACCAGGTAGGTGGACATGCGCGGCGTCGTGCCGAAGCGCAGGACGTGCTTGCCGAACTTCTCCGCCGGCGTGTCCGATATCACGCGGCCGTTCGAGATGCCGGTCAGCTTCTGGTCGATGACGGCCGACACGGCGAAGCTCGCCTTGTAGGCGGGGTTGTCGACGCACGGGAATGCCCGCCGCGCGTCGGTCGACTCCAGCTGGCTGACGAGGTACTTCCGGCCGCCGGTCCGGACGAGGTAGAAGCCCCGGCCGTCGGAGCGCAGCCTGCCCTCGTAGTCGATGCGCAGCTTGATCGTGCCCGGATAGAGCCGCGTGGCCACGGTGAAGGTCGCCGTTCCCTCGGCGGCGTCGGTCGTCACCGACGGCCTGACGTGGCGATCGTCGGGGAGGGCGATGTCGGCATCGTGGATGTCGAGGCCCACGGCGTCGAGGGTGATGCGCTGCGTCGGCCTGTCCACCCGGAAGTCGATCGTGAGGTCGCCGTCGAACGTGGCGGTGCCGAAGTCGGGGGTGACGGTGAGCTGGTAATGGAGCGGCACCGCGTCGAGCGGCGGAGGCGTCGCCACCGCCACCGGCGGAGCCGCGGGTTTCGGGCTCGGCGCCGCCTGTCGGGCCGCGCCGGCGGGGACGACGACGACACCCAGGCAGGCCGCCACCGCGGCTGCCACGCGGGCCCGGCGTGCGCCGCTCACCGCGTTCCCGCGCTTCGGCCCGAGATCGGCACCTTGAGCGCGAGGCGCCGCCCGTCGCGGATCACTTCGATCGCCGCGGTGCTGCCAATCTTCGCGTCGGCCAGCAGCTTCGTGAATGCCTCGGCCGTGTCGACCCTCGAGCCGTTGAACGACACGATGACGTCGCCCGGCTGCATGCCCGCCTGGTAGGCGACCGAGGTTCTGGTCATGCCCAGCACGATGGCGCCTTTCGTCTGGCTGATGCCCAGCTGGCCGGCGATGTCGGGCGTCATGGTCCGCACGTTGACGGCGCCGATCGAGCCGCGCCGCACCTCGCCGTACTTGATCAGCTCGTCGGCGATCCGCCGGGCCAGGTTGCTCGACACCGCGAAGCCGACGCCCTGGTAGCCGCCCGACTGGGAGACGATGGCCGTGTTGATCCCGATCACCTCGCCGCGCGCGTCGATCAGCCCGCCGCCCGAGTTGCCCGGGTTGATCGCCGCGTCGGTCTGGATGAAATCCTCGTAGTCGGCGAGCCCCATGCCGGTCCGCCCGAGGGCGCTCACGATGCCGAGCGTCACGGTCTGGTTCAGCGCGAACGGGCTGCCGATCGCGAGCACCCACTGGCCGACCTTGAGCTTCGACGAATCCCCCCACGGCAGCACGGGCAGGTCCTGCGCGTTGATCTTGATGACGGCGATGTCGGTCATCGGGTCGCGGCCGACGATTCGGCCCTTGAACTCCCGTTTGTCGGGGAGGCCCGCGGTGATCTCGCGCACGTTGCCCTGCACCACGTGATTGTTGGTGACGACGTAGCCGTCCGACGAGATGATGACGCCGGATCCGAGGCTGGGGGCCTGCTCGAAGCGCGACCCGAACCACTCGTCGGGGTCGCCGAAGAACTGACGGAAGAACGGGTCGTTGGGGAACGGCGAGTTCGAGGTCTGCACCAACGCCAGCGTCGAGATGTTCACGATGCCGCCGACCGCGCGGCCGGCGACGGCGCTGAAATCGGGCAGCGCGGCCGCGACGGGAAGCTGCGCGCCGCCCGAGGCCGTGACGGCCGCTCCGCTCCGCTGCGCGGTGGCGGCACCGCCTTCGCTGGCCGATCGCAGCCGTCCGGTCATGACGAGGCCCGCGACGAAGCCGGCCAGGATCAGGATGATGGCGTAGGTGGTCCTTCTGAGCATGGTGATTCCCCCGGTTCAGATAGCGTAGCACCGACCGCGCCTGCCGGCACTGCGCACGGGTCGGCGCTGCGCACGGGTCGGCTGTCATGGCGGCCCACGCCGAGGCAGCCCGGCCGCGATCAGCCCTGGTCGATGTCGATGCGGCGTCGGTCGAAGACCTTGGGGACCGAGACGGTGAGGATGCCGTTCGACAGGTCGGCGGTGATGCCCGACGGATCGACGGCGTGAGGCAGCACGAAGGTCCGGTTGAAACGGCCGTGGCCGCGCTCGACGCGCTCGAACCGCAGCGACTGGGGATCGTGCGGCGGGCGCTCGCCGCGCAGCGTCAGCTTGCCGTCCTGGATGTGAATCTGGATGTCGTCGCGCGAGAGCCCGGCCACCTCGGCGGTGACGACGTAGCGGTCGGGCGCTTCGTAGAGGTCCACGGGAGGCATCCATCCCGCCTCGTCACTGCCCGCCAGGCGGTTGATGCGCTCGTGCAGCGCCAGCAGGTCCTGCAGCGGATCCCATCGCGTGAAGGCCACACGCCATCGTAGCACGAGTGCCGGGCCGCCCGGAACAGCCCCACCCCGCGACGTTTCGCACGCCTTTGCCCCGCATCGCCGCGACGTTCCGGGTGTCGGGGAGGGCCGGCCTGCGAGAATCCCTGTGCTACAATCGACGATCGGCTCTGACGGAAGATCGAGAGCGATCGTCTTGTCTTCGGACGCCAGGTGAGGCCATGCAAGCGACACGACTGCGCAAGGGAATGCTGATCAAGATGGGAGAGGACCTGTTCCGGGTCCTGGAACTGCAGCACGTCACGCCCGGGAACCTCCGCGGGTTCGTCCGCGTCAAGCTGCGCAACATCCGCACGGGCGCCCTGGCCGACCAGAAACTGCGGTCGGAAGACGAGGTGGAGCGCGCGACGCTCGACGAGAAGTCGATGCAGTACCTGTACCACGACGGCTCGGCCTACCACTTCATGGACACCGAGACGTACGAGCAGATCGCGCTCACCGACGAGGTCCTCGGCGATGCGATGAGCTACATGGTGGCCGAATCGGTGATCGAGATGGAGTTCTACGGCAGCGAGCCGGTCGGCATCGAGCTGCCGCAGACGGTGGATCTCAAGGTCGTCTCCACGACCCCCGCCATCAAGGGCGCCACCGCCAGCGCCCAGCTGAAGCCCGCGACGCTCGAGACCGGCCTCGTCGTGCAGGTGCCGCCGTTCATCAACGAGGGCGACAAGGTCCGTGTGAACACGGAAACCGGCCAGTACCAGTCACGGGCGTAAACGCCCGGGGTTGACGCGGGCCGCCTGGCGGCCGCGGGGATCGAGTCATGGACGTACCACGCACGAAGCTGGCGGGGTGGATCGAGGTGATCACCGGCAGCATGTTCAGCGGCAAGAGCGAAGAGCTGATCCGCCGCCTGCGGCGGGCGCAGATCGCCCGCCAGAGGGTGCAGATCTTCAAGCCGACCTTCGACAACCGGTACAGCGACGACCACATCGTCTCGCACAGCGACATGCGGATCGCGTCGCGGAACGTCGCCAACTCGACGGCGCTGCTGAGCCAGGTCCAGGAAGACACCGAGGTGGTCGGGATCGACGAAGGGCAGTTCTTCGACGCGGATCTCCCGGCCGTGTGCAACGAGCTGGCGAACCGGGGCAAGCGGGTGATCGTGGCCGGCCTCGACCAGGACTACCTGGGGAAGCCGTTCGAACCGATGCCGCAGCTGCTCGCCATCGCCGAGTACATCACCAAGACGCTCGCCATCTGCGTCGTGTGCGGAAACCCGGCGAACCACACGCAGCGCCTCGTGGCCAGCCAGGACCGCGTGCTGCTGGGCGCGCAGGGCACGTACGAGGCGCGCTGCCGGCGCTGCTTCGACCCCTCGCTGGCCTCGGTGCCCGGGGCGGTCTGACCGTTCGTCCGCGCGTCGCCTCCATCCCTCATCCTTCATCGGCACCTGCCGCGAACGGGTGCGAAGGATTCGCGAGGTAGGACTGGCCGTGGCCCGACTGCTGTTCCTCTTCGGTGTCGGATTCCTCGTCGCGAACCTGATTGGGCTTCGCGAGCAGGTGGCCTACTGGCGCCGCCGCCGCACGGCGCTGCTCACCTGGCCGGGCCGCCGGCCGCCGCTCTACCAGATGCAGATCGGGATCGGCGTCGCGCTCGCGCTGCTGTTCCTCTACGACCTGCTCGTCCGCCCCGGCGCCGTCGAACAGACGTTCGGCGTCGGCATGATGTGCGTCTACTACGCGGGGATCGTCCCGATGACGGCGCGCATCGACCGCGGCTTCTATCGCGACGGCGTGTGGAGCGACCGCCGCTTCGTCCGCTACGGGACGATCGGGGCGGTCGGCTGGCGCGAGGAGGCGGAGCCCGTGCTCGTGCTCGCCTCGCGCAAGGGGCAGAGGGCCGCGCGGCTGGTCGTCCCGGGCCACCTCCTCGGGGCCGTCCGCCGCATCCTCCGCGACCTCATCGCCCGTCGCGACATCACCCTCGGCGACGCCGGCCTGCGCCTCGGCCTTCGCGACGAGCGGGACGACGCGTAAGGAAACTGGGCAACCGGGGAACTGCACAACTGGGCAACCGGGGAACTGCACAACTGGGCAACTGGGGACTCCAGCCGTTCGGCTGGCCAGCTCATTCAGTTGGCCCAGTTACTCAGTTGTTCAGTTACTCAGTTGGCCAGTTGGCCAGTTACTCAGTTGTTCAGTTACTCAGTTGGCCAGTTGGCCAGTTACTCAGTTGTTCAGTTAGCCAGTTGTCTAGTTACTCAGTTGTTCAGTTACTCAGTTGCCCAGTTTTCCTTGCGGTTTCGTCTTATAGTGGTGTTGGGCACTCCAATCCGCTCGTCCACCCCTCCCGCCGACGCCAGCCGGCGGGTCTGCGAAAGGTGTCGCCATGGCCGCCCGCTCGACGTGGAAAGGCTTCCTCAAGGTCAGCCTGGTCAGCATCCCGATCAAGGTGTACCCAGCCAGCGAGTCGTCGGCGGCGGTGTCGTTCCACCAGCTCCACGACGAGTGCCGCACGCGCATCCAGCAGAAGAAGTGGTGCCCGCACTGCGGCCGCGACGTGGCCAACACCGAAATCGTGAAGGGCTACGAGTTCGAGAAGGGCCGGTTCGTCGTCCTGCAGGACGAGGATTTCGCCAAGGTGACGACCGAGTCCACGCGGGTGATCAACCTCGTTCGGTTCGCCGACGAGCAGGAGCTGGATCCGATCTACTTCGACCGCGCCTACTACCTCGCGCCCGACGGCCCCATGGCGTCGGAGGCTTACGCGGTGATGCGGGAAGGGATGAAGGGCAAGACCGGCATCGGCAAACTCGCGCTGTACGGGCGCGAGTACCTCGTGGCGGTCCAGCCGCGCGCCAAGGGGATTGTGATGTTCACGCTCCACCACGCTGCCGAGATCCGGAGCATGGACGCAATCGACGAACTCCGCGCCGTGCCGGCCGAGATCAATCCTGACGAGGCCAAACTCGCGCGGCAGGTGATTGGCAGTTTCGAAGGCCACCTCGATCTCGAGAACTTCCACGACGAATACCGGGAAGGGCTGCGCGCGATCATCGACGCGAAGGTCGCGGGGGAGGAGATCGTGGCGCCCTCGCCGGTCGAGGCCCCGCAGAACGTCGTCAGCCTCATGGACGCCCTTCGCAAGAGCCTGGACGCGGTGAGCGGCGGCAAGAAGAGGCCGGCGAAGGCCGAGTTGCCGGGCAAGGCCGAGTTGCCAGCGCGCCGGAAGACGTCCGCGCACGCCCCGGCGGCCAGAGCGGCGGAGCGGAAGCGGAAGGCGGGCTAGCGGGCGTCAACGCCCGAGGATCCACCCGATCATGCCGCGGCCGCCGACCGCGATCGGATCGTGGATCCAGTCCGGCGGGGTGAGCCACACGAAGGCGAGGATCGCGATCACCCAGAGGTCGTACTGCCAGCTGGCGCGATCGTCGGTCCAGAAGAAGGCCCGCCAGAAGACGTTCACGACCAGCGGCTTCCTGCTCTCCTTCACGCCGTTGAGCTCGCGCCACGTGAAGTAGATCCGGTCCGCCACCGTCACGATGGAGAGGATCAGGATCACCCACATCACGGCCGCCATCCGGTTGGTGAACGCGCCGATCATGAACAGCACGATCCGCTCGGGCCGCTCCATGAACCCGACCTTGCACCGCTCGATGAGCGACTCGGCGCGGGCGCGCGTGTAGCTCGTCATCACCGAGAACATCATGGCGAGCGCGGTGATGATGACGTAGTCGACGCGGTCGGCCTTCGCGTAGAGGTAGACGAGGCCGATGAAGAGCGTGATGTCCGAGAACCGGTCCATGACCGAGTCCCAGAACCCGCCGAACGCCGTCTCGCGCGACCGGGCGCGCGCCACCTTGCCGTCGATGTAGTCGAAGATGTTCGCGGCCAGCATGACGAACCCGGCCGTCCAGAAGTAGCCGATGCCCAGCAGCCAGGCGGCGGTGACGTTGACCACCACGCCCGTGAAGGTCAGGACGTTCGGGGAGATGCGAAGGGCGACGCACACGGCAATGATCCCGCGCAGCGGGAGATTGCACACCTTTCCGACGATGCCGGTGAACGTCATGGGCGGCTCGGGCTCCAGCCGGTTCCGGGCGGCCGTGCGCGGTTCGCTATAATTGCAGATCGGCCAGCGGCGCGGAAAGCGAACTAGTGTAGTCCATGCCCATCCGTGATCTCAAGAGTCGCATCGACCGCCTCCCCGAACAGCCGGGGGTCTACCTTTACAGCAATGCGGCTGGAGAGACCATCTACGTCGGCAAGGCTCGCTCGCTTCGAGACCGCGTCCGAAGCTACCTCGGCGCCTACGGCACCAGTCCGAAGACAGACGCCCTGCTCGATGAGGCGGACGGCCTGGACGTCATTCTCACGGATTCCGTCGTCGAGGCGCTGGCGCTGGAGAACAACCTCATCAAGCAGCGGATGCCGAAATATAACATCCTGCTGCGCGACGACAAGAATTATCCGTATCTGCAGCTGACCACCACCGAGGCGTTTCCGCGGGTCCTCGTCGCCCGGCGGGTCGAGCGGGACGGGAACGTCTACGCGGGACCCTTCATGCCTGCCAGCCTCGCCCGCAAGGTGATGTCGCTCAGCCACCGGTTGTTCGGCCTGCGCTCGTGCAACGAGGAGATCAACGGCCGTCGCGGCAGGCCCTGCCTCGAGTACGACATCAAGCGGTGCCTTGCGCCGTGCGTGGACGCGCTGTGCAGCCGCGAGCGATACGCACGCGCAGTCGAGGACGCCCGGCTGTTCCTGGACGGACGGACCGACGAGCTGCTCGACGGGCTGAAGCAGCGGATGCAGGAGGCGGCCGCCGACGAGCGGTTCGAACAGGCGGCGCAGTTGCGCGATTCGGCCAGGACCATCCAGCAGCTGCGCGAGCGCCAGCAGAAGATGGCCACGGTGGAGCTGGGTGACCGCGATGTCGTCGGCATCCGGGCCGGCCCTGCGGGCGCGACGATCCAGGTGTTCGAGGTCCGGCACGGGCGCGTGGTCGAGCGCGTCGACCTGTTTGCGGACTCTGCCAGGCCGGGGACGGGGTCAGTGCCCGGCGCCGGGGCTGCCTTGGGCTCGGCCCCGGATCCGGCGGGGGTGGCAACGCCCCCGGACGCTGGCCGCGAGAAGGGGCCCGGCCCGGTCACCGACCCGGTCACCGAGGCGCTGCAGGCTACGCTGCAGCAGTTCTACGGCGACCGGGACGTGCCGCCGGAGATCCACCTCCCCGTCGAACTCCCCGACGCCGAGGTGATCGAGGCGTGGCTGTCGGCTCGCGCCGGGCGGCGGGTCCGGCTGGTCGTACCCAGGCGCGGCGAGAAGCGCGGCCTGCTCGACCTGGCCGCCCGGAACGCGGCGCAGGCGTACGAGGCGCGTTTCAACCAGACCGATGCCGCCCACTACGAGGGCCTCGACATGCTCCGCGCGGCGCTCGGCCTGCCCGGGCTGCCGCGCCGCATCGAGTGCTTCGACATCTCCACCATCCAAGGCAGCGAGACGGTGGCGGCGATGGTGGTGTGCGAGGACGGGCGGATGAAGCGCTCCGAGTACCGGAAGTTCCGGCTGCGGCGGCAGCCGGAGGGGCCGCGAGTCGCCGGTCGCGAGTGGCAGGCCGACCGCTACCTGGACGACTTCGCTGCGATGAACCAGGTCGTGATGCGGCGGTATCGGCGGGTGCTCGATGCGGGCGGCCCGTTTCCGGACTTGATCCTCATCGACGGCGGCAAGGGGCAGCTGGGGGCCGCGTATGCGGCGCTCGAGGAGCTCGGGCTCTCGAACCTGGTGGCGGTCGGCCTCGCCAAGAAGGAAGAACTGGTCGTCACCCGGGATCGCGAGGAACCGCTGGCGCTCGCGCGCTCGAGCCCGGGGCTGCTGCTCCTGCAGCAGGTTCGCGACGAGGCCCATCGTTTCGCCGTCACGTTCCACCGCCAGGCGCGCCGGATGCGCGATCTCCGGTCCGAACTCGACCGCGTGCCGGGAGTCGGGCCGCGGCGACGACGCGCCCTGCTGACCGCGTTCGGCAGCTTCGCGGGTGTGCGGCGGGCGACCCGCGAGGAACTGACCGCGGTCGTCGGCCCGAAGCTGGCGGACGCGGTGATTGCGTACTTCGCCGCGTCGCGGTGAGCCGACCGGATCCAACCCAAGCCGGAGCAGCCGTCGGGATTGCAGATTCGGCGTACAGTTCCGGAGCGCCAGAAAAACAGCTCCGACACCATTTGCGTTTGTGTTAGCCTGATTAGCTTTCGTGGACATCAACATCGCTCAGGTTCTCATCTCGTTCGTCGTGCTCGTGTTCTCCCTCACCGTGCACGAGTCTGCCCACGCGTGGGCGGCCGACCGCCTCGGCGATCCGACCGCGCGGGCGCTGGGACGCGTGTCGTTGAACCCGATTGTCCACATCGACCCGATTGGCACGATCCTGTTCCCGCTCGTCGGGATGCTGGCTCCGGGGCTGCCCCTGATCGGCTGGGCCAAGCCGGTGCCGGTCGCCACCTGGCGGTTCGAGAAGCCCCGGCGCGACTACCTGATGGTGGCGGCGGCCGGTCCCGTCAGCAACCTGGCGCTCGCCTTCCTGGGGGCGGTCGCGCTGCGCCTGGCCGGCCCCGACGCGGGCGGACGCGTTCTCGCGGCCCCGGTCGCGCTCATCGCCTGGGCCGCGCTGTCCATCAACCTGCTCCTCGCGATCTTCAACCTGCTGCCGATTCCCCCCCTGGACGGCAGCACGGTGCTGGCCGGCCTTCTGCCCGAACGCATGGCCGTCGGCCTCGATCGCCTTCGCCCGTACGGGTTCGTGCTGCTCTACGCGCTGATGCTCTCGGGGACCTTCAGCGTCGTCGTCGGCGTCCCGTACCGACACCTGCTATTGTGGCTACTGTGAAACCTCGCGTCGTTTCGGGCATGCGCCCGACTGGCAGGCTGCATCTCGGTCACCTGGTGGGCGCCCTGAAGAACTGGGCGACGCTGCAGGACGACTACGACTGCTTCTACTTCATCGCCGACTGGCACGCGCTGACCAGCGAGTACGCCGAGACGTCGGCGCTCGTCGAGAACGCGTACGACAACGTCGCCGACTGGATCGCGGCCGGCGTCGATCCGGAACGGTCGACGATCTTCGTGCAGTCGCTGGTCCCCGAGCACGCCGAGCTGTTCCTGCTGCTGTCGATGGTCGTGCCGATTCCGTGGCTCGAGCGCGTGCCGACGTACAAGGAGCAGCGCGAGCAGTTGTCGGAAAAAGACCTCTCGACGATCGGCTTCCTCGGCTACCCGCTGCTGCAGACGGCCGACGTGGCGATGTACGACGCCAAGTACGTGCCCGTGGGCGAGGACCAGGTGCCGCACCTGGAACTGTCGCGCGAGGTCGTCCGCCGGTTCAACAACTTCTACGGCGCGAAGCTCGGCGTCCGCGACGGCGAGACGATCGTCGAGGACGTGCTGACCGAGCCCCAGCCGCTGCTCACGTCTTTCGCCCGCCTGCCGGGCCTCGACAACCGGAAGATGAGCAAGAGCTACGGCAACGCCATCGACCTCTCCGACGACGCCGAGGCGGTGCGGAAGAAGGTGATGAGCATGTACACGGATCCGAAGCGGATCCGGGCCGACATTCCCGGCACCGTCGAGGGGAACCCGGTCTTCGTCTACCACGACGCGTTCAACGACAACGTCGAAGAGGTCGAGGACCTGAAGTCGCGCTATCGCCTGGGCAAGGTGGGCGACGTCGAGGTGAAGAAGAAGCTGGCCGCCGCGCTCAACAACGTCCTCGAGCCGATGCGCCAGCGCCGCGCCGAAGCGTTGTCGAAGCCGGGGCGCATTCGCGAGATCGCGTTCGACGGGTCCGCCCGCGCCCGGCGCATCGCGCAGCAGACCATGGAGCGCGTGCGGGAGGCGGTGAAGGTCAGCTACAGATAGGGAGGAGGACGGGGAAGAGAGGGACGAGGGACGGAGGGACGAGGGGGGGACCAGCGGCAGCACGAGTGTTGCGCGAGTCACAGGCGTCACGCGAGCCAGGGGAGTCACGCGAGTCCATGGAACGGCCGGTCGCAGAGGAATTCGAGTCGTCGCTCGACAGCTACGCGGTCAAGCTCGACCAGTTCGAGGGGCCCCTCGATCTCCTCATTCACCTCATCAAGACGAACGAGGTGAACATCTACGACATCCCGATCGCGGCGATCACCGCGCAGTACCTCGAATACCTGGCCCTGATGCGCGAGCTGGACCTGGACGTGGCGGGCGAGTTCCTCGTGATGGCGGCGACCCTCATCCACATCAAGTCGCGAATGCTGCTGCCGCGTCCGGACCCGACGCAGGAAGACCCCGAGGAAGACCCGCGCGAAGCGCTGGTCCGCCGCCTCCTCGAGCACCAGCGCTACCGGCAGGCGGCAGAGCTGCTGCACGAACGCGAGACGCTGCGCGAAGCGCAGTGGCAGCGGCCCGACGGCCGGGTGGCGCCGATTGCCGGCGAGGAATGCGAGCCGGAGCTCGAGGTCGATCTCTTCAGCCTGATCGCCGCCTTCAGGACAGTGCTCGAGCGCGCCAGGCAGCGGCCGAAGGTGGCGCTGCCGGCCGAGCAGATCCCGATCGAGACGCGCATCGAGCAACTGCTCGCGCGGCTCTCCGAAACCGAGGCGTGCGGCTTCGAAGACCTCTTCGACGACGTGGGGTCGAAGGGCGACATGATCGTGACGTTTCTCGCGCTTCTCGAGATGATTCGGCTGAAGGTCATCCGGGTGTTCCAGGCCGGGCCGTTCGGGTCGATCCGGATCTACAAGACGAAGACGGCGGTGGTCGGGCGATAGCGCACGCGGGACTGGCGCCGGAAGGCGTCGATGACGAATGAAGAATGCAGAATGAAGAAGGCAGAGGACCCAGCAGCATCGGCTGACGGCGAAGTCCCGGGCGATCCGCTCGAGAACTCGGCCGACGAGGTGCGTGGCGACGCCCCACCGGTGGAAGCCGGCGAGGGGCTCGCGGACGACGACGTCCCGGCGGCAGACGTGTCGGTCGCCGGCGACCCGGCTGACGGCGACGCGGCAACCGAGGCGACGTCCGCCGGCGCCGCGCCCCCGGAACCGGTGGCCGAAGTCCGCGCCGGCTGCGTCTCCGAGGAACTGAAGGCCGTCATCGAGGCGCTCATCTACGCGTCCCCCGACCCGCTGACGCCCAAGACGCTCTTCAAGGTGCTCGAGAGCGAGCCGAAGGAAGACGTGCAGGTGTCGCTCGACGCGCTGCGCCGCGACTACGCCGAAGGCCTGGGCGGGCTGCACCTGGTCGAAGTCGCCGGCGGCTACCAGATCGTGACGCGCCCCGAGCTGTCGGAGTGGGTGCGCCGCCTCTTCCACGAGCGCAAGACGCAGAAGCTGTCGGTGGCCGCGCTCGAGACGCTCGCCGTCATCGCCTACAAGCAGCCGATCACGGCGCCGGAGATCACCGAGATCCGCGGCGTCAATACCGCCGGCGTGGTCGCGACGCTGCTCGAACGCCGCTTGGTCAAGATCGCCGGTCGCAAGCAGGTCGTCGGCCGCCCGTTCCTCTATGCGACGACGCGCGAGTTCCTGATTCGCTTCGGCCTACGCGACCTCAACGACCTCCCGAAGATGGAGGACATGGCCGACGTGCTGGGCTTCGAGCCGCCGAGCGGGCTGGCGGAGGCCGGGCCGTCCGAGACGATGCTGCCGCTGGACACGAAGCCGGACCCGGACAAGACGCTGTACATCGACGAACAGGGACCGGACACAGAGCCGCAGTAGCGCGGCCCTTCGGCAGGCTCAGGGGCGCCCCGAGCGGCGTCGACGGGCGGCCGGCGGGCCCGAAAGCCCGCCGCCACATCCGAGGCACGGCATGGACGCTCGACTTCAGAAGATCCTCTCCGGTGCCGGCGTCGCGTCGCGCCGGGCGGCCGAGCGGCTGATGATCGAGGGCCGCGTCACGGTCAACGGGCAGACGGTCCGCGAACTGGGCGCGAAGGCCGACGCCGCCGTCGACGACATCCGCGTGGACGGGCGCCGGGTCCGACGCACCGCTCCGCGGATCTACCTCCTCCTCAACAAGCCGCGCGGCTACGTGACTACCCGTTCCGATCCCGAGGGCCGCCCGACCGTGCTCGATCTCGTGCCCGGCCTGCACGAGTACGTCTACCCGGTCGGCCGTCTCGACTACGACTCGGAAGGGCTGCTCATCCTCACGAACGACGGAGACCTGGCGGCGGCGCTCACGCATCCAAGCCACGAGGTGGCGCGCGAGTATCACGCCCGCGTTCGCGGGACGCCGGACCCCCAGGCGCTCCATCGCCTGGCTCGCGGCGTGGTGCTGGACGGCCGCCGGACCGCTCGGGCCGAAGTCGCGTTGGTGGACAGCGGCGTCGGCCAGCACCGCGACCAGGCGATTGTCTCGATCGTCCTGCACGAAGGCCGCACGCGCCAGGTCCGCCGCATGCTGGAGGAGGTCGGCCACCCGGTCGTCCGCCTGCGCCGCGTCCGCATCGGCCCGCTCACCGATCCCGCGCTCAAGACTGGGATGCACCGGCCACTGACACCGCGCGAGGTCGCGGCGCTGCGCAAGGCGGCGCAGCCGGTCAGGAGTCAACAGTCGACGGACGACAGTCGGAAGTCGACGGGTAAGAGTCGATAGTGGCCGCCGAACGCCGATGCTCGGGGCCGGACTCTCGACCGTCGCTGTCGGGTGTTGACAGACGTCTTGAACGGCCAACGTCGATCCAAAATGAGTCAAGTCCGTCGCCGTCGCTCGGGCCGTTCAAGACGTCTATGTCCCGCGCTTCGCGGGACCAGCCAACAGCGTTTCTCGTTCTAGCGAGGCGGGCCACCACACGCTCGTCGGTGTGAGGCCAGCCTCGCTAGAACATTCCGGCCCAGAACCGCACCAGCGCGATCACGTCCGTGGCCGTCGCCGGCCGGTCCACTTCGGCGTGGCTGACGAGCGGCGTGAGCAGGACGTGCACCGTCGTATACGGCTCCAGGTGCTGTGCCAGGCGCAGCGATTCAAGCGCCGGGACGACGTTGTCCTCGATGCCGTGCAGCAGGAACACCGGCGCGTCGGGCGCCGGCGACCGGTCGGGCGACAGGGCGGCGTCGTCGCCAAGGTTGCCGATGTGCGGCAGCAGCAGGGCCCCCAGGCGCTTCACGTCGCGCTCGTTCACCAGGTGCAGGATCGTTCGCCCAGGTTCGACCGCCGCCGCCTCCATCTCCCGCGCCTGCCTGAACTCGCTGTCCGCCTTCTTTCGGTCGAACAGCCACAGGTGGGACGCATGCAGGTAGGTCAGGATGCCCGCCCTCAGCGGTTCGACCTGCTCGGCCGGCACGAGCTGTTCCGCGAGGTCGAGCGCCACGATGGCCACGCCGTAGTCGTGCGGCGGGGGCACCGGCGGCGCGCCGACGATGCCGGGGGCAGGCGGCTCGACGCCCGTGCACAGGTACCGCACGACGCGCTGGAAGTTGGCGTGACCGCCGAACGAGAACACGAAGGCCATCCGGCCGCGCAGGCTCGGGCGACCGGCTGCGACCAGCGACAGGCCGCCGGCGAAGCTGATGCCGGCGACGCCGATCCGATGGCCGCGCGTGAGATCGGTGCGGTTCGAGAACCAGAGGGCGGCGTCCTCGATCATGTCGGTCGAGCGTGCCGTCACCTGGTAGCGGCTCAAGTCGGGAAGCTCCGGCGAGAGGACGATGAAGCCGCTGGCGGCGAGCTGCCGGGCGAAGGCGACGAGGCGCGGTTCGTCGATGCCGAGCGCGTTCACGCCGGGCGTGAGCAGCAGCGCGCCCTCGGTGTGCGTCTTGGGGGTGTAGAGTTTTGCGCGCAGCGGCCCGAATCGCGAAGGCACCGAATCCCGCTTCTCGGCGACCGCATCGGTCTCCATGGCCGCCAGTGTGGGGTACTGCCGGCCGAGGCCCGCCGTCCGTACGATCAGCGACGTCGCGCGAACATAGGGGCGCGCGGCCAGCGCCGCGGCGGCCAGCGCGGCCGCGACAGCGATCAGGATCACCGCCCAGCGGGCCGGGGAACGCATCGGTGGAGATGTTACACTGTTCGCCCGGCTCGCGGCCTGCGGCCTGCGACTTTCGGCGGTGTCACACGGGCGGGGTCTGGCAGGCCGCGGCGGAGAGTCGGAATTCGGTGGGTTCGTTCAGGACAAATCGTCGGCGGGACTGCGCCGCGAGCCGCAGGTCGCCGGTCGCAGGTCGCAAGCCGAGAGCCGCAGGTCGCAAGCCGCGAGCCGTAGGTCGCAAGCCGCAAGCCGCAGGTCGCAAGCCGCAAGCCGCAGGTCGCAAGCCGCAAGCCGGATATGAATGCAGGACTGATCATCGCCATCGACGGGCCGTCGGGCGTCGGGAAGGGGACAGTGGCCCGCGCGGTCGCCGCGGCGCTCGGGTACCGGCACGTGGACACCGGCGCGATGTACCGCGCGGTCGCGTGGCGCGCGCTGCAGGACAGGCTGCCGTTCGACGACGAGAACGGGTTGGGCGGCCTGGCGGAACGCGCGGTGATCGACGCGTGCGACCGGCTGGTCAGCGTGGACGGCGTCGACGTCACCGCCGCCATCCGGACGCCGGAGATCGACCGGGGCGCGGCGCGGGTGGCCCGGATCGCCCGCGTGCGCACGGCGCTCGTGACGCGGCAGCGCGCGATCGGCGCGGGCGGCGGCGTCGTGATGGAGGGGCGGGACATCGGCACCGTGGTGTTCCCCGAGGCCGACGTGAAGGTCTTTCTCGACGCGTCGGCGGAGGAGCGTGCGCGCCGGCGGGTGCACGACGAGGCGCACAACGGCTCGAAGGACATGGCCCAGGTGGCGAGCGAGTTGGCCGCCCGCGACCAGTCGGACCGGACCCGTGCGGTGTCGCCGCTCGCGGTCGCCCCCGACGCGCACGTCATCGACACAACGGGGCTGCCGATCGACGCGGTGGTCGCCCGGGTCCTCGCGCTGGTGCGGGCCGCCGGAGAGAGTCAGCAGTCGAGAGCCGACGGTCGATAGCCGGCCGAGAGCCGACGCGACTACTTCTTCCGCTTCTTCCCGCCTCCGCGCGTCCTCTCCCGGTAGTCTTCCGCCGACGCCGGGTCGAGCTCCCAGCGGTGGCGGTCGCGGCTCTCAATCTTGTCGACCGCCTTCAACTCCTCCCCGTCCTCGTACTCGACGCCGAGCGCCCGGCCCACGTCCTCGACGACGGCCTGCCCGGGCGTCGGGTTGTCGCCGCCGGGCGCCTCGTCGCCCACGCTGTAGGCCGACTCCCAGTCCGCGTCGATGTCGCCGGCGGTCATCCCGGGGTCGGTCTCATGGTGCTCCCGGTACCGTTCCTCGAGTTCGGCGCGGCCGCTGCGGGCGGCCGACGGCCGGAGGTTCAGGTCCAGCGACGACGGGACGGCCGGGGAGGGGCCCTCCTCGCCCGGCGCCTTCTCGAACGGCGGGCGTCGGGCCCTGCTGGCGGCGGCTGACGGCGGGGCCGCCTGCGGCCCGCGGGGCGGCGCCTTCGCCGGGCCGCGAGACGGGGCACCCGCCGCGCGGTCCCTGTCGATGACGACATCGGGCGGCTGGCCGCGCCCCGTCCGGCCCGGCGCCGCCCGCCCGCCTGCGGTGTTCGCCCGGGGCGCGACCGGTCCGCTGCCGGTCTTCGCCCGTCCCGCCCCGGCCGCACGCGTCGTCACGCCCCCCGCCCGGGCCCCGGCCGGCCGGGCGGCAGCTCTTCGGGCCGCTGGTCTGGATGCGCTCGCGGACGGCGCGCGGCGCCCCCCCGACCGCGTAGCCGGCTTGCGCTTCGCCATCGGATGGTCCTTTCCGTCACCTTGACAGTTTTCCGATAACTATCGTATTATGTATCGCTTATCGCCATTGAGCGATTCGCGATTCCAGCCCGCCGGTGCTGTGAACCCGGCAAATCTCGATAGAGGAGGACCCGCAACACATGGCGGACGTTAACAGCCCCAACGGATCGGAACTGGAAGCCCAGGGGACGACCAACCCCGAGCTCCAGCGCAAAGGAGGTGAGCCGACACCAGCCGTGACTCGCATGAATCATGGTGACGACCAGGACGCCGACTCGGCGGAATACGCCCAACTGCTCGATTTCTACGATAGCAGCTTCCGCAACATCGCGGAAGGCGAGGTGGTCAAGGGCACGGTTCTCAAGGTCACCGACTCCGAGGTGATCGTCGACGTCGGCTACAAGTCGGAAGGCATCATCGGGGTCCAGGAGTTCCTGGACGAGAACGGTCAGGTCACCGTTCAGCCCGGCGACATCGTGGACGTGCTCCTGGAGCGCACCGAGGATCGCGACGGCTACGTCGTTCTTTCCCGCGAAAAAGCGGAGAAGATGAAGATCTGGGACGACGTGGAGAAGGCCTTCTCCGACAAGAAGGTCGTCATCGGCCGCGTCATCGAACGGATCAAGGGCGGCCTGGCGGTGGACATCGGCGTGCGGGCGTTCCTGCCCGGCTCGCAGGTGGACGTGCGCCCGGTGCGGAACCTCGACGCCCTGCGCGGCCAGGAACTCCGCATGCGCGTCATCAAGGTGAACAAGAAGCGCGGGAACATCGTGCTCTCGCGGAAGATCCTCCTCGAAGAAGAGAACGCCGAGAAGAAGAAGCACACGCTCGAGACGCTGGCCGAGGGCAAGGTGCTGCGCGGCGTGGTGAAGAACATCACCGACTACGGCGCGTTCATCGACCTGGGGGGCATCGACGGCCTCCTGCACATCACCGACATGTCGTGGGGCCGCGTCGGACACCCGTCCGAACTGTTCAAGGTCAACGACGAGATCGACGTGATCGTGCTGAAGTACGACCCGGCCACCGAGCGCGTGTCGCTCGGGTACAAGCAGCTGTCGGCCGACCCTTGGTCGGCGGTGGCGGAGCGGTACCCGGTCGGGGCGCGGGTGTCGGGCAAGGTCGTCAGCCTCACCGATTACGGCGCCTTCGTGGAGCTGGAGCCGGGCGTCGAGGGGTTGATTCACGTGTCCGAGATGTCCTGGAGCAAGCGGGTCAAGCACCCGTCGAAGATCCTCAACGTCGGCGACACGGTGGAGGCGATGGTCCTCGGGCTCGACCCGCAGGCCCGCCGCATCTCCCTCGGCCTCAAGCAGATCGGCTCGAACCCGTGGCAGGAACTCGCCGACCGCTACCCGGTGGGCTCGCGCATCGTCGGCAAGGTGCGCAACCTGACCGAGTTCGGCGCGTTCGTCGAGGTCGAGGAGGACATCGACGGCTTGATCCACATCTCCGACATGTCGTGGAGCAAGCGCGTCAAGCACCCGTCCGAGGTGCTGAAGAAGGGCGACAAGGTGGAAGCCGTCGTCCTGAACATCGACGCGGAGAACCAGCGGCTGTCGCTCGGCCTCAAGCAGCTGGCGACCGACATCTGGGACGAGTTCTTCTCTCGCCACCAGGTGGGCGACACGGTGGAAGGCAAGGTGGTCCGCCTGACCAACTTCGGCGCGTTCGTCGAACTGGCGGAAGGAATCGAAGGGCTGATCCACGTATCGGAGTTCGACGAGACGCAGCCGGCGGGCGGCGAGAAGATCGACCTGCAGGTGGACCAGACGTATCCCATGAAGGTGATCAAGCTCAGCCCCGGCGAGCGGAAGATCGGGCTCAGCATCCGGGCGCTGCGACTCGACCAGGAGCGGCAGGACTGGCAGCACTACGCGGACGGCGGCAGCGTCGGCGCGACGATTGCCGAGCACATCAAGAACCTCCAGTAGTCCGGTGCGGCGGCCAGGTGTCCACGGGCACCTGGCCGCCTGCCGCGGTGACCGTGACGGTGCGCAGTGGGCAGCAGGCAGCGTGTCACGCGTGATGCGCTGCACACGGCCTGCTGGACACCGCTTACTTCGCAATGGAGGAGAGCGCCTGTGATTCCAGGGGGCAGCATGACGAAGGCGGAACTCGTGGAAGAAGTGTCCCGGGTTTCGGACCTCACGAAGAAGCACTCGGAGGTCATCGTCGACACGGTCTTCAGAAGCATCATCGACGCGCTGCAGCGCGGCGAGAAGATCGAGCTCCGCGGCTTCGGCAGCTTCCGGCTGCGTCGTCGGGAACCGCGCAAGGGGCGGAATCCCAAGACCGGCGACAAGGTGGACGTGCCGCCGAAGAAGGTGCCCTACTTCAAGCCGGGCAAGGAACTGAAGGAACTGATCAACCGCGGCGAGGCTGGCGAGGGCGTCGTGCTGGCGTCCGAGCCGGACCAGGCGGTGATCAGCGGCGTCTGATGTCCCTGGAACGCCTCTGGTCTCCCTGGAGGCTCGCCTACGTGAGCGCGAGCGGCGAGCCGAAGGGGTGCGTCTTCTGCGCCGCCCAGGTGGAAGACCACGCGGCGCCGCTCATGCTCTACCGCGGCGCCACCTGCTTCATCATCCTCAACCTGTTTCCCTACAACAACGGCCATCTGATGGTGGTGCCCAACCGTCACGTGGCCACGCTGGCGCTGGCCACGTCCGAGGAATTGGCCGAGATGATGCGCCTCACCCAGGCCGCCGAGATGGCGCTGCACGAGGCGTACCGTCCCCAGGGCATCAACGTCGGCATGAACCTGGGGCGCCCGGCCGGCGCCGGGATCGTCGACCACATGCACATCCACGTCGTCCCGCGCTGGACCGGCGACACCAACTTCATGTCGGTCGTGGGGAACGTGCGGGTGCTGCCCGAAGACCTCGAGCAGACGGGCAACCGGCTGCGGCCCGTCTTCGCGCGAATCCTGGCAGACTAGTCACTGCACCTGGTACCCCAGCGTCGTGATCTTCGCCTTGATGGCGTCGAGGCTCGTCTGCGCCTCGTCGAAGTCGACGGTCACCTTCTCGGCCGCGTGCGAGGCGTCCACCGAGGACACGCCCGGCAGTTTTCCCACCGCCCGCTTCACGGCGTTCTCGCACCCGCCGCAGGTCATGCCGGTCACGTGAAGAGTCTGGGTCATAGCCATTAGGATTCACGAGTCGGGACCCAGGATTCAAGCCCCGCGCCTGCCCTCGGAATTCGGACGCGCCTTTCGGCCGGTCCGGGTATCATCCGGCATGTCGGCGCAACCCGACCGCGACGAGCAGCCAGGCGACCGACACGGCGGCGAAGCCGGCCACCAGCGGGATCGGCGATTCCGCAAACGCCCCGACCACCACCGGCCACAGCCGGCCGGGTCCGGGGGCATTGGCGCCGTCCAGCAGGCGGCTCAGTCCGTACAGCCCGTTGGTGATGCCGGCGAAGAACGCGGCCAGCGCCGAGTAGGTCGTCGCGACGCACAGCGGGCGCAGGATGCCAAGCGTCCGCTCGGCGGGCTTGAAGGCGAAGTAGGCCGCCGTGGCCAGCGTGATCAGGCCGACGAGCGCGAAGAAGAAGAACACCGGACCTGGCATATCAGCCTCCTTGGTTGGTCACTCGTAGAAACGCCCGGCAACCCCCGCCGTGACTCGGTCACGCAAGCGGGGCTGGAGCGTTGAACTCATCGTGGAGCCCGAACTCGAACGCCGGCTCGTCGCGAGGCTGAAGGCGGGGGACGCCGCCGCGTTCGAAGCGGTGTACGAGGCGTACCGGCCACGGCTCTTCACGTTCCTGGCCCGCTTGAGCCGCCGGCGCGACGTCGCAGAAGACCTCCTGCACGAGACCTGGCTACGCCTCGTGGCGAGCGCGCCGCGTCTGGAGGACGACACCTCGCTGGCCGCGTGGCTCTTCACCGTTGCGCGGCACCTCTTTGCGAGTTGGTGCCGCCACCGCGCGCTCGACAGCACGCGTGTGGCGGACGCGCCCGCCTGCTGGCCCACCCCGGCGCCCGGCGAATCACCCTTCGAAGCCGCCGCGAGGAACGAGACGGGACGCCGGCTGGAGCGCGCCCTCGCACGCCTGTCGCTGAACGACCGCGAGCTGCTCTTGATGGTGGTCGTCGGCGGATTGTCTCCCGCGCAAGCGGCGCGGGCAGTCGGGCTCGCGCCCGAGGCGCTGCGGAAGCGGCTGCAGAGGGCCCGCGAGCGGCTGGCGGCAGCGATGGAAGCAGACGGCGCCGTGACGCGCGCCAAGGCGGGATAGCACCATGGACGGCATCGACCGGCATTCACCGATGGACGAGGATCTGCGGGCCCTGGCGGTCTACGACGCGAGCCCGGACCGCGCGGCACGGACGCGGGCCGCGTGCCTGGCGGCGCTCGCGGCGCGCACGGCCCGCGCAGGAACGCGAGCGACGTTCCGGCCGGCCGGGTGGATGGCCTGGGGCGAACCCCTGGCGGCGATAGGCGTCAGCGCGGTCTACCTTGCGGCCGCGGTCCAGGCGTCGATGGCGCTTCTGCGTCCGTGATCCGTCGACCGCCCTATCCCAGCATCAGCTTGGCGATGGTCTGCAGCTGCATGTTCGACGTGCCTTCGTAGATCTGGCCGATCTTCGCGTCGCGGAACAGCTTCTCCACCGGGTAGTCCTTCACGTAGCCGTACCCGCCGTACAGCTGCACGGCCAGCGATGTCACCCGTTCGGCGACCTGCGACGAGAAGAGCTTGCACATGGCCGCTTCCCGCAGGAACGGCCGTTTGGCGTCGCGCAGCCGCGCCGCGTTGTAGACGAGCAGGCGCGCGGCCTCGAGCTCGGTGGCCGCCTGAGCCAGCTGGAACTGCACCGCCTGGAAGTCGGCAATCGCCTTCCCGAACTGCTTCCGCTCCTTCGTGTAGGCGACGGCGTGGTCGAGCGCGCCCTGCGCCAGGCCGATCATCTGCGCGCCGATGCCGATCCGCCCCTCGTTGAGCGTTTCGATGGCCACCTTGTACCCTTTGCCGACCTCCCCGAGCACGCGGTCGGGCGTGACCAGGCAGTCCTCGAACAGCAATTCGCAGGTGCTGCTGGCCCGGATGCCCAGCTTGTCTTCCTTCTTGCCCACCGTGAACCCGGGTGCGCCGCGCTCGACCAGAAAGGCGGTGATGCCGCGGTAGCCGGCGTCGGGTTTCACGTTGGCAAAGACGATGAAGAGGTCGGCTTCGTTGCCGTTGGTGATCCACAGCTTGCGGCCGGTGATCGCCCAGCCGCCGTCCCGTTCGGCCGCTCGGGTCGCCATCGCGAAGGCGTCGCTGCCGGAACCGGCCTCCGAGAGCGCGTAGGCGCCCACGGTCTTCGCGGCCAGGGCGGGAAGGAAGGTGCGCTTGATCTCGTCGGTCCCCCACCGCATGAGCGCGTTGACGACGAGCGTGTTCTGCACGTCCACCAGGACGCCGATGGACGGGTCCACCTGGGAGAGCGCCTCGACGGCGAGCACCGCGTGGAAGAAGGTCGCCCCGCCGCCCCCGAAGCCGTCGGGGATCTCGATGCCCATCACGCCGAGACCGAACAAGTCGTCCAGCAGCGACCGGGGAACCTTGGCGTGCTCGTCCATCTCGCGGACGAGCGGCCGGATGCGCTGGCCCGCGAACTCCAGCACGCTCGCGCGGAACAGCTGTTCGTCCTCGGCCAGCACGGTGAGCGGCAGGCCCGGCTCCAGCGTTTCGTGGGACACGGTCGTCCTCCCAAGCGCTTCGACTCGCCATGACGGCCACGGCCGGTCCATGCACGACGCGGCCGGTTGTGCTCGCTCAGCACCAGGTCCTGAGGGCGCCACTGCGTCGCCGCCCCTGCGCCTCGAAGGCCTGCGGTGTGAAGACAAGATGTTATCATCAACCTATCCGACCAGAATCGATTTGGCCGTGCGCCGGCAGGAACGCGATGCAGGCACCATCAACGGCAGGCAGATCCCGTCAGACGGGCGGACGACGCGGCATGCGGGTGCCGTGGTTCGCGGTCGTCGTGCTCGGGCTCCTGCTCGGGGTCGGCGCCCCGTCGGCAAGGCAGGCGACGCCGCCCCCGGCGCAGCCGCCGGCACCGCAGGGGCAGCCGCCTCCAGCGCCGATCTTCCGCGCCGGCGTCAACTTCGTGCGCGTCGACGTCATCGTCACGGACCGCGAGGGAAAGTCGGTCAACGACCTGACCGAGGGCGACTTCGAAGTCACCGAGGACGGCAAGCCCCAGAAGATCGAGACGTTCAAGCTCGTGAAGGTCGACGGCCAGCTGAAGCCGGACGACCCCGAGCCGAGGCAAATCCGCACGGAGTACGACGAAGAGTCCGAGGCGGGCCGCGACGACGTGCGGCTGTTCGCGATCTTCCTCGACGACTACCACGTGCGGCGCGTCTCGGCGATGGCCGTCCGCCCGGCGCTGACGGCCTTCATCCAGAAAGATCTCGCGCCCCTGGACCTGGTGGGGATCATGTATCCGCTGACGCCGGTCAGCGCGGTGCCGATCACCCGCGACCAGGACAAGCTGCTCGAGGCGGTCCAGCACTTCGAGGGGCGGAAGTACGACTACCAGCCGAGGAATCCGGTTGAGGAGCAGTACGCGATGTACCCGGCGGCGACCGTCGAGCGGATTCGCAACCAGGTGACGCTCTCGGCGCTCCAGTCGCTCGTCACCCGCATGGGATCGCTGCGCGAGGGGCGCAAGGCGGTCATCCTGGTGAGCGAAGGGTTCAGCAACGTCCTGCCGGCGCAGCTGAACGACCCCATCGCCGCGATGCCCGGCCTGCGGAACCCGGCGCGCGGCGCGCAGGGACTCGAGTCGGTGGACGACCGCAGCGCGTTCTACGCGAACCTCGACCTGCAGGACGAACTTCGCCGGGTGTACGACGCGGCGAACCGGAACAACACGGCGATCTACACGCTCGATCCGCGAGGCCTGTCCACCGGCGAGTTCGACATCTCCGAGGGCGTCGGCCAGCGGACCGACCAGATGTTCCTGAGCGGGACGCTCGACACGCTGCGCACCTTGGCGGGCGAAACCGACGGACGGGCCATCATCAACCGCAACGATCTCGAGACCGGTCTCAAGCAGGTCGTGCGCGACTCGGCGGCTTACTACCTGCTCGGCTACAACTCCACCAACACCGCGGCCGACGGGAAGTACCACGAGATCAAGGTGAAGACGAAACGGCCGGGCGTGCAGCTGCGGTCGCGCAAGGGCTACTGGGCGCTGACCAGGGCCGAGCGGGCCGAGTCGGTGAAGCCCGCGCCGGCGCCGGTGGCGTCGGCGGTGACCAAGGCGCTCGGGTCCATCTCCGAGCCCCGCCGGGGCCGGTACATCCGCAGCTGGATTGGCGTCGGCCGCGGCGAGAACGGCAAGACGCGCGTCACGTTCGTGTGGGAGCCCCTGCCGCCGGTCCCCGGCCTGGACCGCGTGCAGCCCGTGGACGTGGTCGTCCAGGCGTCGGGCGCCGAGCGCTCGTACTTCAAAGGGCCCGTGAAGGGGGACGGCGCGCCCGCCGCCAGCGCGGCGCCGGCCACGACCGACGGCACCGAGGGCGGCGCCGCGGCCTCACCGCCGCGGCCGCCCGCCAGCGTCACGTTCGACGCCGATCCCGGGCCGCTCGAACTCCGCGTCTCGGTGGAGGGTGACCAGGGCGAGACGCTCGACACGGACGTTCGCGAGCTGCGGGTGCCCGACCTGACCGCGGGGCACGTGGGGCTCAGCACGCCGGCGGTATTCCGCAGCACGAACGCCCGCGAGTTCCAGGCCCTGACCGCCAACCCCTCGCCGGTGCCGACGGCCAGCCGCGAGTTCCGGCGAACCGAGCGCCTGCTCGTTCGCTTCGACGCATACGGGCCGGGAAACGAGGCCCCGGTGGTGACCGCGCAGGTCCTCAACCGCGCGGGCAACAAGATGGTGGAACTGCCCGTGCGGGGGCCGCAGGCGCCCGGTAGTTTCTACCAGCTGGACCTGCCGCTGGCCGGCTTCGCGGCCGGCGAGTATCTGATCGAGGTCAGGGCCAAGGGCGCCGGCGGGGACGCGTCGGAACTGGTGCCGCTCAAGATCACCAGCTGATTTGAACGCCCCCGACCGCTCCGCCTCCTGCCCTCACCGCCAGCGCTCTTCGTACCTGCCAACGCGACGGAGATCGTCGCCGAGCGCCTCGAGGTGCGCCGTCCAGAAGCGGTGGTAGCCATCGAGCCACCGTCCCACCTGGCGCAGCGGTTCGGCATTGAGCCGGTACACCCGCCACCGCCCCGCCCGACGAGCCGAGACGAGGCCGGCGCGCTTGAGAATGGCGAGCTGCTGGGAGATGGCGGGCAGCGTCATGTCGAACGACTCGGCGAGGCGGCGCACGGTCTGTTCGCGGTTGCTGAGCTTGTCGAGCAAGGTGCGGCGCACCGGGCTCGCGATGGCCTGAAACACGTCGTCATGGGCCAGAGGTCGAGCCATATCGAGTCAGATTATAGATAAGTTAATCATTAACTGTCTATGGACGTTACCCCTGCCAAGTCGTACAAGAGATCCGATCGGATGCCGCGCCGCTGTGCCTCCGGTCCCTGGGCGTGTCAGTGGCTTCATGCGAGGAGGTGCTGAATGCCGTCGAACTACGTGAACGACCTGCTGGCGGACGTGAAGGCGAAGAATCCGGCCGAACCCGAGTTCCACCAGGCGGTCACCGAGGTGCTCGAGTCGCTCGACCTCGTCCTGCAGCGACGGCCCGAGTTCCGCAAGTACAAGATCGTCGAGCGGATCCTCGAGCCCGAGCGCATCGTGATCTTCCGCGTGCCCTGGCTCGACGACCAGGGCAACGTGCAGGTGAACCGCGGGTTCCGCATCCAGATGAACAGCGCCATCGGCCCTTACAAGGGCGGCCTCCGCTTCCATCCGTCCGTGAACCTCGGCATCCTGAAGTTCCTGGCTTTCGAGCAGGTCTTCAAGAACTCGCTCACCAGCCTGCCGATGGGCGGCGGCAAGGGCGGGTCGGACTTCGACCCGAAGGGCAAGAGCGACAGCGAGGTCATGAAGTTCTGCCAGAGCTTCATGACCGAACTGTTCCGGCACGTCGGACCGGACACCGACGTGCCGGCCGGCGACATCGGCGTGGGCGGCCGCGAGATCGGCTTCCTGTTCGGCCAGTACAAGCGGCTGCGCAACGAGTTCACCGGCGTGCTCACGGGCAAGGGCCTCAACTGGGGCGGGTCGCTGATTCGCCCCGAGGCCACCGGTTACGGTTCAACCTACTTCGCGGCCGAGATGCTGAAGACCCGCGGCGAGACGCTGGAGGGGAAGACCTGCCTGGTGTCGGGCAGCGGCAACGTCGCGCAGTACACGATCGAGAAGATCACCCAGCTCGGCGGCCGGGCCGTCACCGTGTCCGATTCGGGCGGCTACATCTACGACGAGCGGGGCATCGACGCCGAGAGGCTGGCGTACGTCATGGAGCTCAAGAACGTCCGCCGCGGCCGCATCAAGGAGTACGCGGACAAGTTCAAGGGCGTCGTCTACACGCCGATCGATCCGAAGCTCGATTACAACCCGCTCTGGAACCACACGGCGCACTGCGCGTTCCCGAGCGCCACGCAGAACGAGATCAACGGCAAGGACGCGCAGAACCTCGTGAAGAACGGCGTCTACGTCGTGTCCGAGGGCTCGAACATGCCGACGACGCTCGAGGGCGTCAACGTCTTCCTCGAGCACAGGGTCCTCTACGGCCCCGGCAAGGCGGCGAACGCCGGCGGCGTCGCGACCTCGGGCCTCGAGATGTCGCAGAACAGCCTGCGACTGAGCTGGACGCGCGAAGAGGTCGACCAGCGCCTGCACGGGATCATGAAGGCGATCCACAAGGCCACCTTCGAGACCGCGCAGGAGTTCGGCTGCCCGGGCAACTACGTCAACGGCGCCAACATCGCGGGCTTCCTCAAGGTCGCCGACGCGATGATGGACCAGGGGCTGGTCTGAGGCACAATGAAGAGAGGCGCCGGCCTCCTGCCGGCGCCTCCGGCTCCCTCTGGCCCGTGCCCAGGTCCGCCATGACTTCCGTCACCGCTGCCGACGCCGGCGCGCCGCTGTTCGGGCGCTTCCGCGGATTCCAGGACCTCGCGCAATACCGCATCGAGAACATCCTGCTGGTCAGCAGCCTGTACGATTCGTTCATCCTGGCCGAGGACGGCCAGCTGGGCGAGCTGATCCTCAGCGAGTTCCTGGACCTCAGCTTCCGCCACAGCCCCGGCATCACCCGGGTGTCGTCGGGGTCCGAGGCGCTGGACCTCGCAGCCGGGAGCCGACGGTTCAACCTGATCATCACGTCGATGCACGTCGGCGACATGGATGCCCTCACGCTCGCGCGGAGGGTGAAGGCGGCGGGCCTCGACATCCCGGTCGTGCTCCTCGCCTACGACACGCGCGAGCTGTCGGCGTTCCTGGCGCGTCGCGACACGTCCGACCTCGAGCGGGTCTACCTCTGGCAGGGCGACGTCACGATCCTGCTGGCGATCGTCAAGGAGATCGAGGACCGCCGGAACGTGGCCCACGACACGGCGCTGATGGGCGTCCAGGTGGTCATCGTCATCGAGGACAACGTCCGTTACTACTCGTCGTTCCTGCCGGTCATCTACTCCGAGCTGATGCACCACTCGCAGCAGCTCGCGCCCGAGGGCGTGAACCTGTCGCACCGCCTGATGCGCATCCAGGCGCGTCCGAAGATCCTGCTGTGCCGCACGTTCGAGGAAGCCTGGGGCCACTTCTCCGCCTACCGGGAGAACGTGCTGGGCGTCATCTCGGACATCGAGTTCCCGATGAACGGCCAGATCGCGCCCGACGCCGGCGTGGCGTTCGCCGACCGCGTGCGCGCCGCCCACCCGGACGTGCCGGTCGCGCTGCAGTCGAGCGTGCCCGCGAACCGGGCGCTCGCCGAATCGGTCGGCGCCGCTTTTCTGCTGAAGGAGTCGCCGGTCTTCCTGCAGCAGCTGCGGCGCTTCATGATCGACGACTTCGGGTTCGGCGACTTCGTGTTCAGGCTGCCGGACGGCACCGAGGTCGGGCGTGCCCACGACCTCCGGATGCTCGAGGACCTGCTGGCGACGATCCCGGGGGAGAGCATCGCCTACCACTCCGAGCGCAACCATTTCTCGAAGTGGCTGAAGGCGCGCACCGAGTTCGCGCTCGCGCACCACATGCGGCCGCGCAAGGTGTCGGACTTCGCGGACCACGAGGAACTGCGCCGCGATCTCGTGAACTCGATCCGGGCCTACCGCGATCACCGCGCCCGGTCCACGATCGTGGACTTCAGCCGCGAGACGTTCGACCGGAGCAGCATCTTCACGCGGGTCGGCGGAGGATCGCTGGGCGGAAAGGCCCGCGGCCTCGCGTTCGTGAACGTGCTGCTCGACGAATACGCCGTCCGCCACCGCTTCCCGGAGGTCGAGGTCTTCGTGCCGCAGTCGGCCGTCGTCGCCACCGACGCCTTCGACCGCTTCCTCGATCACAACGCCCTTCGCGGCTTCGCCATCGAGTGCGACGACGAGCGCGAGATCGAGCGGCGCTTCCTGCTCGCGCCGCTGCCCGACGACACGGTGCGCGACCTCCGGTCCTTCCTCGAGCTGATTCGCTACCCGCTGGCGGTCCGCTCGTCGAGCCTGCTCGAGGACTCGCACTACCAGCCATTCGCGGGCGTCTACGCCACGTACATGCTGGCGAACGATCACCCCGACCCGGCCGTCCGCCTGTCGCAGCTGCAGTCGGCGATCAGGCGGGTGTACGCGTCCACCTTTTCGCAGCACGCCAAGGGCTACCTGAGCGCGACGCCGTACCGGCTGGAGGAGGAGAAGATGGCGGTCATCCTCCAGAAGCTGATTGGCAGCCGGCACGGGGCCCTGTTCTACCCGACGTTCGCCGGCGTCGCCCGCTCGCACAACTTCTATCCGGTGGCGCCCATGGCGGCCGCCGACGGCGTCGCGGCGGTGGCGCTGGGCCTCGGGGCGACCGTGGTGGACGGCGAACCCTGCCTCCGCTTCTGCCCGCGGTACCCGAAGCACCTGCTGCAGTTCTCGTCGGTGAAGGTGGCGCTCAGGAACTCGCAGCGCGAGTTCTGCGCGCTGCGGCTCGGCGACGACACGAGAGACGGGGCCGGCGACGCGGCGGTGGAGCATTGCGGCCTCGACGTGGCCGAGGCGGACGGCACGCTCGGCTACCTCGCTTCCACCTATTCGCGCGAGAACGACGCGATCTACGACGGCCTGTCACGGCCGGGGGTGCGCCTGGTCAGTTTCGCGCCGATCCTCAAGCACGGCATGTTTCCGTTGTCCGAGATCCTGACGACGCTGATGGAGATCGGCGAGCAGGGGACGAGCGCGGCGGTGGAAGTGGAGTTTGCGGTGGATCTGCCGTCGATGCCGGGGCAGGACGCGTCGTTCGCCTTCCTGCAGCTCCGGCCGCTCGCGCTTGCGCGGGAGGCGGCGGAACTGGTCATCACCGACGAGGACCGGCAGGCGGCGATCTGTCACAGCGGGTCGGTGCTCGGCAACGGCCGGCTGGATGGCATACGCGACATGGTCGTGGTGGACTACCATCGTTTCGAGCGCGAGCGCAGCCAGGACGTGGCGCAGGATGTCGCGCGCTTCAACCACCGCCTGTTGGCCGAGGGCCAGCCCTACATCCTGGTCGGCGTGGGCCGCTGGGGATCGAGCGAACCCTTCCTCGGCATCCCGGTCACCTGGGACCAGATTGCCGGCGCCCGCGCGATCGTGGAGGCGGGCTTCCGCGACTTCACCGTGTCGCCGTCGCAGGGCACGCACTTCTTCCAGAACCTCACCTCGTCGAACGTGGGCTACTTCACGGTGAACCCGGACGCGGGGGAGGGCTTCGTGGACTGGGAATGGCTGGCCGCGCAGCCGGCGGCGGAGGAGGCGTCCTGCGTGCGCCGCCTCCGCTTCGACCGGCCGATGGTCGTGAAGATGAACGGGAAGACGAACGAGGGAGTGATCCTCAAGCCACTAGCCACTAGCCACTAGCCACTCCACCCGTGACGCGTCCCTACCAGTCGTACCCGATCCAGAAACTGAAGCGCGGCTTGCGCCAGTCCGAGCCGTAGATCGCGTCCGAATACGCGTTGTTGAACATCGTCCGCCACGCCCAGTCGAAGTGCATCGGGAAGCCGAAGACGAACGTCTCGACCCCGACGCCGTACGACGCGCGCGAGTCGATCAGCTTGAACCCGTTGATGGTCACCGGCGGCCCGTAGACGGGGATCAGGTTGCCGTTCTGATCCTGCGCGAGGCCGGTCTGCGGCGTGTAGGTGACCGGATCGCTCGACCACCACTGGAACCCCTGGTTGGGGAACCAGCCGGCGCCCATGTCGAAGAAGAACACCCCGCGGACGCCGCCGAGCACGCCGAGGGGCGTCAGCATCGCCTCCACGATCGGGAAGCGCAGTTCGGCGTTCGCGAACGCGACGTTCTGCCCGATGAACTGGAGGTAGTCGTACCCGCGCATCTCCGACATGCCGCCGAAATAGAGGTAGTTCGGGTAGTCGCCGGCGCTCTTGTACCCGCGGAACCGGAAGGCGAGCACGCCGGTGCCGAACAGCCGCTGGTAGTACCGCGCGTCGGCGTCGATCGTCTGCCGCGACTGCAGCGAGCCGATCTTCGGCGCCGCCTCGTACGACAGCCTCAGCGCGTTGCCGGCCAGCGGGCCGAACTCGCGGAACACCGTCGTCTCCTGGATGAACGAGACGCTGAACGGCATCAGCGATCCGCTGAAGCCCTGGGTCTGGACGCCCCCGTAGACGTAGGAGTAGTCGGCGGCGTTGTTGTAGGAGTCGCTCTGGTGGAAGAACCCGGCCGAGACCTCGAGCCGGCGGTAGGCGTCGAGCGGGTAGATTCCGAAGACGCTGCCGCCCTCGATCGCACGCGTGGCCTGGGCCAGGTCGCGGCTGATGTACGGGGTCAGGCTCGGGTCGTAGTAGTACGGGTTGTTCCCGTAGTAGAACTCCTTCTGGTAGATGCCCTGCACGGCCCACTGGAAGCGGTGCGAGACGTCCATGTACGACCCGGCGAATGTCGTGTACTGCATGATCGCGCCGATCGTCAGGTCGAAGCGGTGGTCGCCCAGCACGTCGCTGAACGACAGCTGGGTGCCGCCGAAGAAGTCGCCGCTGTTCGTCACGCCGGCGGTGATGCTCGGCCGGCTCTCGAGGAACAGCTTCTCCCACGTCTTCTTCTTCCGCACGTTCTGCGCGACCAGCGTGTGGGTGAGCGGCGCCTGGAAGTCGATGACCGGGCCCGGCGCGCCGAAGTCGGCCGTGGCCGCCGTCTTCAACGGCTTCGTCAGCTCCATCGTGTGGAGGCCGTACTCCCCCTTGTAGTAGGTGATGAACGCGACCTTCGTGCCCTTGCTGTCCTTGAGCAGCACCGGGTTGACGTTGCCGCCCAGCGAGTCGGTGTATTCCTTCAGCTCGCCGTTCTTCAGGTTGAGCGTCCAGAGGTTGTAGATGTTCCCGTTGCGCGCCACCTCGGGGTCGACGGTCTGGGTCGGATCGATGGCGGTCGAGGCGAACACGATGTCGTCGTTGTCGAGGAACCGGGCGGACGCGTCGTCGTGGGTGCCGAACGTGATCTGCGTCGACTTCTTCGTCGCCAGGTCGAGACGGAACAGCTTCTCGTTGCCGCTGACGCGGGCGATGTAGACGATGGACTTCCCGTCGGGGGCGAACGTCGGCGCGTAGTTGTAGAACTGGTCCTGCGTGAGGTTGGTGACCTTCCCGCTCTCGATGTCGACCAGGAACAGATCGGACTTCGCGTTCTGCAGGCCGGAGATCGCGATGCTCTTGCCGTCCGGCGAGAAGCACGGCGACTCGGGCTCGTCGATGGGGAGTTCGATGCGCCGCAGCACCTTCTTGGTCACCACGTCCTCGATGACGATCCCCTTGCCCTTCCCGAAGCGCACCACGTAGGCCAGGCGATCGCCCCCGGGCGACCAGGACAACCAGGGCACGGTGTTCCACCGCGTGCCGGGAATCGACAGGTACTGGAACCCCATGTCCTTGTCGAAGCCCGCCGTCAGGTTCCGCACCACCGTGCCGTCCTTCGACGACACCAGGATGATGTCGTACTCCTGGTCGCGGCGGTTGCCCGTGACGATGGCCACCAGGTCGCCGGAGGGCGAGGGCTCGGCCGTGAGCGCGCTCATGTAGCGCGACTTCTCCGGATTCGGCGCGAGGTCGCGGCCGTAGTCCATGGGCCGCTCCTTGTCGCGGAACGGCTTGAAGCGGTCCTTCAGGTACTTCTCGAACTGCTGATCGAAATCCTCGGCCTTCAGCTTGAACGCTTCGTCGTAGGCGCTGTCGCCCCCGCCGATCACGCTCTTGCGCAGCGAGAAGAGGAACTGCCGGATGCCTTCCTTGCCCCACCGGGATTCCATGAACTCGAAGGCGGCATGCCCCAGGTTGTAGATCAGGCGCGGGTTCGAGAAGTCGCCGTAGCCCTGCAGCTGGCTCATCTTCGGGACGATGTCGGCCACCGCGGCGTCGCGCACGGTGGCGAGGTCGAGCGGCGCCCAGTAGCCGGTCTCGAAGTCCGAGAGGCCCTCGTTGATCCACAGCGGCTCTTCGCGGCGGATCAGCGACTGCGGGATGATGTCGAACTCGAAGATGTGGGTGAGCTCGTGCGTGATCGTCCGGTAGAGCAGGTCGGGCGGCTCATCGAGCGGCAGCAGCATCCGGTTGCGGGTCGGCTCGGCAAACGCCGCCACGCCTTCCTGCGCCGCGCCCGGGATCACGTTCTGCTGCTCGAACTCGGTGTGGGTCTTGAAGATGATCAGCGGCACCTTGAACGCCAGGTCGTGCTTCAGGTCGGAGCTGACCGTCTGGTACGCGCTCTCGGCGTAGCTCGCGACCCGCTCGAGGTGCTTCTCGATCGCGGTGTAGTAGTAGATCTCGAAGTGATCGGTCTGGTAGATGTGCCAGTCGAAGTTGCCGTAGTGCACCAGGTTCTTCCCGAAGTACGGCACGAACGGCGTCTGCGCCTTCGTGGGACGGGAAGCCAGCAGGAGGGCGGCAAGGAGCAGGCAGGCGACCAACGTCGCCCGAAACGCGCCAGTCGTGCGCGTGCGCATAGCGATCACCTCTTCAGCGGAAGGCGAATGCCGGGGAGCGTGGGGGCCCCATCGGGAATCTTACTTTTTCACTCAGCGGGGCTGCAACCGATGGATCAGCCCGGGGACGACTCAGCAAGACTGATACCATCGGCGGAGGGCCGCGGGCGCGCGACGAATCGACGCCCGCCGGCCATCTGTCCTCGGCGCAGTCCGCTCCGCGCCGCCCGGAGATGACAGCGCGCTTCTCCTCGGCGACCCGGCTGTGAAAGAATCACCGGCGGGGGAATAATCCGGGCCGAGCAGGGGTTCCACCTGACAGGCCCGGCGGAACCATGCCGTTCACGCGGGCGCGACGCACCAATCGGGACCAGGACGTCCAGGCATCGGCGTTCGAGCAGGAGGCGCTGGGCTGCCTGAACGGTCTGTACGGCGCCGCGCTGCGGTTGACCGCGAACCCCGCCGACGCCGAAGACCTGGTGCAGGACACCTACTTGAAGGCCTTTCGCGCTGCGGACCAGTTCCAGCCGGGGACCAACCTCAAGGCCTGGCTCTTCACCATCCTTCACAACACGTTCCTGAACCGCCGGCGCCGCGCCGTCAGGGAGCCGCTGGCCGTCGAGGCGGACGAGATCGAGCGCGCGGCCGCGGCGCTGCCGGGAGAGCCCGAGACCCCCGAGCAGCTCCTGCTCCGCAACACGCTCGACGCCGACCTCGAGGCGGCGCTCGACAGCCTGCCCGGGGCGTTTCGGCAGGCGGTCTGGCTGAGGGATGTCGAGGAGTTCACGTATGCGGAGATCGCCGCCATGCTGGAGGTGCCCATCGGCACGGTGATGTCGCGGATCTCGCGGGGACGCCGCCTGCTCTACGACCGGTTGAGCGCGGCGAAGGCGCGCTGAGGCTGCCATGGCAAGCTGTGCAGAGATAGACGGGCTCATCACGCCGTACCTCGACGGAGAGGTGAGCGAAGCGCGGCGTCGGGCTGTCGACGAGCACCTCGCCGCCTGCGCGCCGTGCGCCCGCAGGGCCGGGGCCGAAGAGGCGGCGCGGCGCGTGTTGATGGTGCGGGCCGCGAGATTGTCCACCCCTGCGCCGCCGGGGCTGCGGGAACGGTGCGCCGCGCTCGCGCCGCGTCCGGCGCGCGTTCGCCGGCGGGTGGCGGACGGGTGGCGGCGCCTCGGCGTCGCGTTCGCCGCGTTGGTCGTCGCCGGCGTCTTCGCCTTCGGGGCCTTCTCTCACTCACCGACCCTGCTCGCCGCCGAGCTGTCGCTCGACCACATGAAGTGCTTCGCGTTCTTCGAGCCCCAAGTCGCCCAGGGTGATGCCGGGGCGGTGTCCAGGCAGCTCGAGGCAGACTACGGCTGGCGGTTCGCGGTGCCGGAGGGGCTTCCGAGTCTCCATTTGGCGCTGCTCGGCGCGCGGCGGTGCTTCTCGACCGACGGGTCGGTGGCGCACGTCCTCTACCGGCACGCGGGGCGGCCGGTGTCGTTGTTCATGGTGCCGGGGACGTCGAATCCGCAGACGCGAGTGAGTGTCGCGGGGCGCGTCGCGACGATCTGGTCCCGCGCGGACACCACCTACGTGCTGCTCGGCGATGACAGCGAGGCCGAGATGCGTCCGATCGCAGAGTACTTCCGGTCGCAGACGGAAGCTTCCGTCACCCGCTGAATCCCGGACGCCGATTCTCGAATCCCTTGATGGGTGGCTATGAAGAAACGCTGGCTGGTGGTCGCCGTCGGCTTGGGTCTGATCGTGGTGGCGTTCACGCCGCTGCCCGAGCGAATCGCGGGCTGGATGTCGGGCGGGTCCGCCTCCGCGCAAGGCTGTTCCCCCGATGCGGCCAAGGCCGATCTGAACTTCACCCTGAAAGACGCGCAGGGCAAGGACGTGAAGCTGGCCGACTACAAGGGCAAGGTGGTCCTGCTGAACTTCTGGGCCACGTGGTGCGGGCCGTGCCGCCTGGAGATTCCGTGGTTCGTCGAGCTTCAGGACAAGTACCGCAAGCAGGGCTTCCGCGTCGTCGGCGTGTCGGTCGACGACCCTCCCGAGGCGCTGCCGCCCTTCGCGAAGCAGTTCAAGATCAATTACCCGCTGGTGGTCGGCCAGGATCGCGAGGACGTGCAGAACGCGTTCGGCCCGGTCTTCGCGGTGCCGATCACGGTGATCATCGGCCGCGACGGCAAGATCTGTGTCAAGCACATCGGGCCGGTGACGAAGGAGCAGTTCGAGAGCGAGATCAAGTCGCTGCTGTAGTATGATCGCTTCGTCGAGTACGTGCGGCCGCGTGTGGGCCGCGCGCGGCGCGGAGAGGAAGCGAAGTCATGCTGAAGGGGTTCACGCACGCCCGTCTCGCCTGCGGTTGCCGCATCGGCTTCCGTGAGGGCGTCGAGGGCAGCCCGGTCACGGTCGTCGTGGAAGTCAAGTCACCGGGGTGCGTATCGCAGCTTCACGTCCGCGACCTGCCGTTGTTCGACTACCGCGAGGCCCTTCGGGCGCCCACGCGCCTCCTGCCGGCCGAAGAAGGCGAGTTCGAAGAGGAAGGGTAGCGGAATTCTCTAGATCCTGCCCTGCCGCCCGATCCGGCGCGCCAGCGCGATGCCGAGCGCGGCCGACCCCAGGCCCAACGCGAGTGCCAGTACCACGGCCTTCGGACCGCCGCCGTGCAGCACCCTCGACAGGACGCCCGTGACGAGGGCCCCGACGACCGCCCCCAGTACCGCCTTGATCTTCACCTGCGGACTCTTGCCCCGCGACCGGTGGATGTGGTGGATCGGCACGAACATGGCGCTGCCTCGTCATCGGCCGAGCGACGCGCGGCCTGCGCCCGGGTCGCGCCGCCGCCGGCCGTCCTTCTATTTTCTGTCGTCGGCCTTCCGCGTTCGATCGTCCGCCTTGGCCCTTCCCGCCTCGCGCAACGCCCTGGTCAGCAGGTACTCGACCTGGCCGTTGAGGCTGCGGAACTCGTCGTTCGCCCAGCGCTGCAAGGCGTCGAGCGTCGCCGGGTCGAGCCGAAGCAGGAAGGGTTTGCGGTCTGCCACAGTTCACTCGCGCGAGAGCTGCCCGCGGTTCACGGACGCGCAGCCGGCAGAGGGTCGCGCCGCCAGCCTCCCGCACCCGTGATCCGCTGCCAGCCGATCGACGCTATTGATACAACGATCCCGTGTTGATGACCGGCTGCGCGCCGCGCTCGCCGCACAGCACGATCAGCAGGTTGCTCACCATCGTGGCGCGGCGCTCCTCGTCGAGGCGGAGGATCTGCTTCTCCGACAACCGCTCGAGCGCCATTTCCACCATGCCGACCGCGCCCTCGACGATGCGCGCGCGGGCGGCGATGATCGCGCCGGCCTGCTGACGCTGCAGCATGGCCGCCGCGATTTCCGGCGCGTAGGCCAGGTGGCTGATCCGCGCCTCGATCACCTGGACGCCGGCCTTCTCCAACCGCGCCTGGATCTCCGACTTCAGGTGTTCGGCCACGGCCGCCGTCTGGCCGCGCAGCGACGTCACCTTGTCGTCGTGCGCGTCGTACGGATAGCTGGTGGCCAGATTGCGCAGCGCCGCCTCGCTCTGGACGTGCACGAAGTTCTCGTAGTTGTCCACCTCGAAGCTCGCTTCGGCCGTCTCGACCACCTTCCACACCACGACCGCCGCGATCTCGATCGGGTTGCCCTCGATGTCGTTCACCTTCAGGCGCTGGCTCTCGAAGTTGCGCACGCGCTGGGAGATCCGTTTCTTGGTGTAGAACGGGTTCGCCCACCGCAGCCCCGGCGCCTTCACGGTGCCGACGTAGCTGCCGAACAGCTGCAGCACCTGTCCCTCGTTCGGGTTCACCACGAAGAGCCCGCCCAGGCAGACGCCGTCGACCGCCGCGAGCAGGGCGAGGCCGACGATGATCCACGGCTGCGCGTCTCCGCTCCGCGCGACCGTGACGATCAGGGCGACGATGCCGATCAAGAGGGGAAGCAGGAAGGCCAGGGCGAGCCAGCCGGAGACCGCCGACAGTTCTTTCTCGCGAATCATCGTGGCACCCTCCTCAGTGATGCTTTCAGAATGATATCACTATGAAATCATGCTCGTCAATAGGGTACGCGGCGTGGGGGGGGCGGGCATCGACGCCACCCTTCTATGGGGATTCGCCTCGGCCCGCGACGACAACGGCCACGGCACGCACACGTCGTCCACGGCGGGAGGCAACAACGTGTCCAGGCTGCGCGGCCTGCCACGGCATCTGGCAAGATCAGCGGTATGGCGCCGCGCGCGCATCGCGATGTTCAAAGCGCTGTGGTCCACCCAGGCCGCCGACATCGCCAGCGGGAGCACTTCCGGCCCGGTGGCAGCCATCGATCAGACGGTGGCAGACGGCGTGGACGTGATCAACTACTCGATTAGCGTAGTCGAGCCGCGCTCCGGGCCGTCCGGATCGCTGACTTCGCAACACCTCAACCGGTGGCGGGCGTCGGGCCCGTCACCGGTTCTTTGCAGGTGCTGCGGCGTCAATCGGCCAGCGGCTGCCGACTTGCGGCTCGCGGCGAGGCCGGCAGGTCGCAAGGCGCCCCTCGACGTTGCTCGGGGCGCCTTGAGCGGAGTCGAAGGGCGCAAGCCGGACTGTCGGCATCCGTCGACTGTGATAGTGTCGGCACATGTGCCGCCCGCGCACGGTCTTGCTCCTGCTGGTCCTCCTGGGCCTGTCGGCGGCCTGCTCCGAGGAGGAGAAGCCGCCCATCATCGTCCAGCGGGATCGCATCAGCGTCATCAACATGACCGATACATCCTGGTCCGGCGTCGAGGTGTGGTTGAACGACTACTATCGCGCGGAGGCGCCGCAGCTCGCCGCGGGGCAGCGGCTGGACGTGCCCATCGGGGTGTTCGTCGCGGGATTCGGGCAGCGGTTCGATCCGAAGACGCAGTCGCCGTTCGGCGTCGAGGTTCTGGCCCGCGGGGCGGACGGCAAGCCCGTCAAACTGACTTGGGGCGAGGGCCGGCGGAGGTGACCCCATGGCGAAGTTGAAGTCGGAGCTCGAGGTGGCGTGCCCGTGCTGTGGCGCGCTGCTGGTGGTGGATCTGAACCTGGGCCGGGTGATCTCGCACAGCGAGCCGGAGCGGGAGGACAAGCCCGACCTGGATGCCGCGCAGCAGATCCTGGCCGAGGAGAAGGCAAGGCGCGAGGCGGTGTTCGTGCAGTCGGTCGAGGCGCAGAAGACGCGCGGCGACGCGCTGTCGAAGCGTTTCGAAGAAGCGCTGCGGCAAGCGAGGGACGAACCCGTCGGGCCGCCGCCGAAGCGGGACTTCGACCTGGATTGAAGACCGGCTGGCGCCCTTCGACTCTGCTCAGGGCGCCCAGAGCAACGTCGAGGGGCGGCTCGCGGCCGGCGGCGGCTTGCGACCTGTGGCTGGCGGCGCCGCTCCTGCGTCCTCCGGTCAGCCGCGCGGGTGCCGGCGGTGCCCGGCTCTCGGCCGGCTGCCGCCGCCCGCCTTCTCGTCCTCCGCCTGCGCCGCGTAGTGCGCCGGCAACTCCGACCAGCGCTCGCTGCCGGCGTAGTCCACGGGCTTCCGATCCGGGTGCGCGCGCTTGAAGGCGAAGTAGCGCGCCCGCATGCGGTCGACCCGTGCATCCGACGTGCGGATCGGCCGATGAGGGTGCTCGAGCAGCAGGCGCTCGACCTTCCAGATGTTCCGCTCCGACAGCCGCCAGTCGTAGTCGCCGAGGATGCGCAGGTCCACCACCGCGTAGCCGGTGATCCGCCCGGTGAAGTCCACGTAAGGATCGACGTAGCTGGACGCCAGCGCGCGGGCCGTCCGGAAGACAGGCTTGCGGCCGTGGAGGCCGGGATCGCGCGACCGCGCGACCGATCCCCAGCGGCCTTTCTCCCGGTACACGAACAGCACGTGGTCGAGTTCGTCGATCGATTCGAAGCTGAGGACGACCGGCGGGTAGCCGTGCTGCTCGAGGATCACCGCGGCGGCCACAGCGGCTTCCAGGCAGTGTGCCGTGCCGGTGCGGGCGACCTCGCGGAAGCTGCGCAGCGTCGGGCCCCCTGGCGGCGGCTCGGTGTTGTAGGGCAGCGTGTTCAGCCAGCGCTGAACGCGCGCGGGGGTGGAGAGGCGACGGATCAGGCGGCGCTCGGCGGGGCTGAAGCCCGGCTCCGCACCTCCAGGCCAGCCGGCAGCGGCGGCTCGGCTCGTGGCTTGCGGCCTGCGGCTTGCAGCCGCCCCGCGAGCTGCCGGGACACCGCCGCCAGTCGCAGGTCGCAGGCTGCAGGCCGTGGTGTGCCGCGGCATATCAGTTGCGCGCGGCCGACGCGCCGCGCGCCGCGCCTGCCCGGGCGCCGACGAACGTGTTCAGCAGCCGCAGCGCGGTGTCGGCCGTCCGGAACGTGGGCACGCCGTGCCGTTCCAGCAGTTCGGCCAGCGGGTCGTACAGCGTCCCCGCATCGATGACGGCCACCCAGGCCTTCGGCAGTTCCGTCTTGAGGCGCGCGAGGCGCATGCCGATCCCGTCGGGCCTGGTCAGGTCTTCGCGATGGCCTTCGCCCCGCGGCAGCGTGTTCATCGCCGCCGTCAGCGGGACACAGCCAACCAGGCCGACGTCGATGCCGTCCGATTCCAGGACGGCGCGGATCACGGCTTCGTACGCCGCGTCGCCGGCCATCGGTGTCAGGTCGATCGGGTTGTGGACGTCCACGACCGAGTCGATCCTCGCCTCGCGGTAGACCGCCTCGAGCCGCGCCGACGTGGAGCCATCGAACTCCGGCAGCTCGAGCCGGCCGAGCGTGTCCGCGATGGCCACGCACTCGAATCCGGCGTTCGAGATGGCGCCGAGCCTCGGGCCGTCCGCGCGCTTGTCGCGCAGCAACGTGAACACCCGCACCAGGTCCTCGAACTCGGCCAACGATTCGGCCACGACCACCCCGGCCGCCTGCGCCAGTTCGCGGGTCACCGCGTAGTCGCCGGCGATCGACGCGGTATGGCTCGCCGAGGCCTTGGCCCCGGCCGCCGTCCGTCCCGCGCGGTAGAGGATGACGCTGCGGCCGCCGGCCGTGATGTCACGCGCGGCCCGCAGGAACGCCAGGCCGTCGAGTTCCTTGAATCCCTCCACGTAGACCGCGAAGATCTCGAGCGCCGGATCGTTCTTCAAGTAGGCGAGGTAGTCGCCCACCGTCAGGTCCATCTGGTTCCCGAGCGTGATCGCGTACTTGGGGTTGAGGCGTCCGAGCTTGCTCATCCGGGAGACGGCGAAGGCGCCGCTCTGCGACACGAACGCCACCGGCGACACCGGCCCGGCCGGCACCGGCAGCTTGTACTCGGGGATGAACATCGTGTCGTAGCGCCCGGGAAGCGATCGGACGCCGAGGCAGTTCCCGCCGTTGATGACGGGACCCTGCCACGCGCTCTCGCGGGCCGACGCCAGGGCTTCGCGCATGCGTCCGACGATCGCCTCGGTGCCCGACTTCTCTTCGAGGCCGCCCGGGATCACGATGATGCTCTCGGCCTTCCGGCCTTCGACGATGTCGGTGATCGCCTGCGGCGTCTGCGCCGCGGAGATCGCGAGGATGAAGAGGTCCACCGGTGCGGGCAGCGACGCGATGTCCGGCACGCACCGGCAGCCCGCGAGTTCCGCGCTGCCTGGCTTGACGACGACGATTCGGTTGGGGTCGAACCCTTCGCGCAGCAGGTTGTTGAGGATGATGCGGCCGGGGTTCAGTTTCTCGGAGACGCCGATGATCGCGGCGGAACGCGGCTCGAGCAGGTTCTTCAGCTTGCCGAGGGGCCTCGCGGGGGTGATCGGGCGTCGGCCGTCTCCGAGCGTCGCGAGGATGTCGAGCGCGACCAGGCGGCCGCCGGCGATCACGACCGGGTTGATCTCGCACTCGGCGATTTCGTGCGGCACGCACGCCGCCGCCAGCGCCATGAACCGGCGCACCGCGTCCACGACCACCGCCATCTCGACCCGCGGCGGCTGACCGCGCAGCCGCCCGGTGGCCAGGCGGCCTATCGCGAGGCGCGTCACGGTCTCCTCGATCGCCCGGTCGTTGGTCACGGAAGGAGAGAAGATCCCGATCTCGCGTCCCGGCCTGAAGTTCTCCGCCAGGAACTCGGTGTAGATTCCCCCTGCGCCCAGCGTCACCACCGCACCGAAGTCGGCGGTCCACCGCAGTCCCAGGATGAACTCGCTGCCGATGGTCGTGTCGTGGCGGAGGAACTGGCTGATGGTGAAGCCGACGACCCCGCGATCGCCGAGCCGGTCTTCCATGTCGGCAATCGCGGCCGCAATGGCGTCGCGGCGGCGCTCGACCACCTTCACGCCGCCCACGTCGCTCTTGTGGAGGATCTGCGGGGAGATGACCTTGACGACCACCTGTTCGCCGCCGAGCGGGGAGGTGTCGGCTGCCGCGGCTTCGCGTGCGGTCCGGACGAAGACGTGCGCCGGGGCGTCGATGCCCAGGGCGGCGAGCAGTTCGAGTCCCTCGGTTTCGAGCAGCACCCTCCGCCCGGCGGCGCCGGCGACGACCTGCCTGATTCGCGCGGTGTCGATCATAGGCGCTCTCGATTCAGCGACGAGCCTCGGGGGCCGAGGCCAGCGCGGCGATCGCTTCGTCGGGCGTCCACTCGTTGCCGTCGAGGACCTTCACCAGCCGGCCCTCCCGGTCGAGCACCGCCGTTCGGAGGTTGTGGGTGATGTTGGCGGGCGACACCGGGTCGCGGATGACACTGAGGCCCAGGCTGGCGCCCCACGCCTCCACCCGGTCGCGCGGTGCCGTGGCGAACGTCCAGATGCGCGGGTCTGCCCCGACGCGGGCCGCGTGGGCCTTCAGCACGGCGGGCGTGTCGAAATCCGGGTCGAACGACACCGAGAGCAGCCGAACCGGCCCCGCCAGCTTGCCGTCGACGATGGCCTTCTGGACGGAAGAGAAATAGGCGTCCATCCTCGGGCAGAACTCGGGCAGCGGGCATCGGGTGTAGATGAAGGTGACGAGCACCGCCGAGCCCTTCAGAGACGAAACCCGGAACGCCTTGCCGTCCTGGTCCACCAGCGTTTCGTCCGGCACGGCCTCGCCCGGCTTCACCAACTGGACGCCCGGCTGGCTGGCGGCCGGACCCGCCGGGAGCGGCGCCCACCCGGTCTTCTCCACGCTCGACAGCCACGATTCGTCGTCGGTCACGAGGAGGGTGGCCCGGATCAGGTCGCCGGGCTGTCGTCCCTTGGCCAGCGACCGGTCCTTCAGCCGGAAGGGCATGGTCATCGCCGGCATGAACCCCTTGATGTCGTCGTGCCTGACGACGAGTTGGCTGCCGTCCGGGCTGACGTCGAGAATCTGACCGGTCAACTGGTACTGGCGCGGCGCCGGCCCGCGTGCACAGCCTGCGAGCAGGACCACGAGGAGCGGGAGCAGAGCGGTGGTACGCACGGAGCGATCGTATCACCTGGCGCCGCCCCAGGGCGGTCGGTCTGCAAACTTCCGCTTCGTGCAGGCTGGCGGATCCGACCCCGCCGGGGCACAAAAAGTGTGTGGTTGCAGCCCCGACCCCCTGCTATACTCTCGCTGCCACAGTGGAAGCCGCCCGGTTTGCCTGCGCGTCGAGCGTTATCGAGTGTCGGGCACGGAGGGAGCTTTCTGGAGCGAGTGTCCCGAGCGCGCGGGTCCTCTCGTTAGTGAAGTCGCGCGAATTATCGCAGGAGAGAGTCGAAGCATGGGTCGGAGACTGTACGTCGGCAATCTTCCCTACAAGACCACGGACGAGGATCTGCGCTCCCTGTTCGGCCAGGCGGGCGCCGTGGAGAACGTCCAGGTGATGCGCGACACCGTCACCGGGCGCGCACGCGGTTTCGGTTTCGTGGAGATGGTCAGCGACGAGGACGCGCAGAAGGCGATTGCGCAGTTCCATCAGTACGCGCTCGAAGGGCGCGCGCTGGTCGTCAACGAGGCCCGGCCGAAGACGCCGGGCGGCGGCGGCCGCTCGTTCGCCGGCTCGGGCCGCTCGGACTACGGCGGCGACGGCGGCTACAGCCGCGAACCGCGCTGGTAGCGCGACCACGTTCCCCAGGCGGCCGAACTCCCGCCCCCCCGGCCGCCTCTCAATCGGCGACCTCACTCGCCCCGCACGCCTTCTCTGTGCCTGCCTGCTGCGCGGCGAACGCCACCACCATCCGCTCGGCCCAGTAACCGTCGTCGGCCGCGCCACGCGCGGGCCCGTTCGATCGCGTCGGCCTGGAGACGAACCCGCAGTGTCCGCCGTGCCGCGTGACGAGCAGGCGAATCGCCGGGTTGCCGGCCACGGCCGGATCGCCGAACGGCCCGACCGGGATGAACGGGTCGTCCTCCGACGTGATGATCAGGGTGGGGACGCGGATGGCGCCGGCGACCCGAAGCGCGCTGGCGCGATAGTAGTAGTCGGCCGCGTCCCGATAGCCGCTCATCGGCGCGGTGTAGGCATCGTCGAACTGGCGGACCGAGCGAACGCGGCGCAGCGGCTCGGTCGAGTAGTGCGCCGGGAAGAGGCGGCGCTTGCGCCTGATGCGCGTCCTGAGGGCTACCAGGAAGTTCTGCTGGTAGAGCCAGTTCGAGCGCCGCTCCAGCGCATCGATGCACGCGGCCAGGTCGAGCGTCGGGGAGACGGCGACGAACGCCGTCACCTGCGGCGGGGGAGCCGCGGCGTATTCGCCTGCCAGTTTCAGCGTGACGTTTCCCCCCAGCGAGTACCCGGCAACGGCGATGGACGGCACCCGGTCGCACTCGATCAGTTCGCGGATGACCGCCGCGGGGTCGGCGGTCAGGCCGGAGTTGTAGACGCCGACCGACAAGTGATCGGTGCCGCCGCAGTTCCGTTGGTTGAGCCGGACGACGTTGAAGCCGGCCGCGAAGGCCTTGTCGGCGATACCGCGCATGTAGTGCGCGTCGGCCGAGCCCTCGAGGCCGTGCAGCACCAGCAGCGTGGGATGCTCCGCCCGGCGATGCTGCCAGTGACACTTGGCCAGCACTCGCGCGTCGGCGGCCACGGCGAAGATGCGCTCCTCCGGATTCGGAAGCCTGGGAAAGCGCCTGGGCCTGGCCCAGGCGTATATCGTCATGCGGTGGCCGTTCTTCAGCCACGATACCGGGACGTAGTCGGTCATCATCGGCGGGGTCTGGGCTCGTGGCCGCGCGCCTTGGGCCGCGAGGCCACTTCTAGAGTAGACTACCCCTCGCCCTCCCCCGCAAGGAGTTGCCGATGCGCGCGAGTCGTCCGTCCTGGGCGTGCCTCCTGGCTGTCTTGGTTTCGATCACGCTATTCGCGGCCCCGCAGGACAAGCCCCCGCAGACGACGGAGCCGGCGTCGAACGCCCGACCGCGAGCCGCCGCGAAGGGGTCGAAGCCCCCTGCCCTCTCCCCGGCCGACGCGCGCCTGGAGACGCTCAAGCGCGGTCTGTCGGCCGAGATCGACGGCCTCGCCGAACTGTCCCAGCAGATGGTCGACTCGCTCTTCGGCTTCGCCGAGCCGGGCTTCCAGGAATTCGAAACCAAGAGGTACTGCACGGAGATCCTCCGCAAGAACGGCTTCGCGATCGCCGACAACGTGGCGGGCATGCCCAGCGGATGGACGGCGCGCTGGGGTTCCGGCAAGCCGGTGATCGCCCTGGGCTCGGACGTCGACAGCCTGCTCGGGACGTCACAGAAGCCGGGCGTGCCGCGGCACGAGGCGTTCATCGAGGGGGCGCCGGGCCACGGCGAAGGCCACAACACCGGCATTCCGTTGAGCATCACGGCGGCGCTGGCCCTCAAGAACGTGATGGAGCGCGAGAAGATCGTCGGGACGATCGTCGTGTGGCCGGGCATCGCCGAGGAGTTGCTGGGCGGCAAGGCGCAGTTCGCCAAGGCCGGCGTCTTCAAGGACGTCGACGTCTGCTTGTTCTCGCACATCTCGTCGAACACGAGCGTGAGCTGGGGCGACGCGAGCGGCACCGGCGCCGTGTCGGTCGAGTACACCTTCGCAGGTCAGACCGCGCACGCGGGCGCCGCGCCGTGGCTGGGCCGCAGCGCGCTCGACGCCGTGGAACTGATGGACGTCGGGTGGAACTTCCGGCGCGAGCACCTGCGCCTCTCCCAGCGGTCGCACTACGTCATCACCGACGGCGGCGGCCAGCCGAATGTCGTGCCCGCGACCGCCAGCGTCTGGTACTACTTCCGCGAGATCGACTACCCGCACATCAAGGAGATGTGGGACATCGGGAACGCGATGGCGGATGGCGCGGCGATGATGACGGGGACGAAGGTGACGTCGCGGCTCCTGGGATCCGGATGGCCGCAGCACATGAACAAGATCGTCGCGGAGACGATGTACGCGAACATCCAGAGGGTCGGCATGCCGAAGTGGAGCGACGCCGACCAGGCGTTCGCGAAGCTCGTGCAGCGCAGCATGAAGGTGGGCGAGCAGGGCCTGCCGACCGAGGTCGGCCGTCTGGATGGGCCGACGCGGCCGGAAGACAACCGCGGCGGCGGCTCGGACGACATCGGCGACGTTTCCTGGTCGGTGCCCACGGTGACGCTCCGCTATGCGGCGAACATCCCGGGCATGGTCGGCCATCACTGGTCGAGCGCGATTGCCGAGGCCACGCCCGTGGCGCACAAGGGCGTCACGACGGGCGCGAAGATCGAGGCCCTGACGGCGATGGACCTGCTGATGAAGCCCGAGCTCGTGCAGCAGGCGTGGGACTACTTCCGAAACGTGCAGGGGAAGCAGGCGACCTACCAGCCGTTCCCGGGCGAGAACGACAAGCCCGCGACGTGGCTGAACGAGACGCTGATGCAGCAGCTGCGGCCGGCGATGAAGCAGTTCTACTACGACCCGTCGAAGTACAAGACCTATCTCGAGCAGCTGGGGATTCCGTATCCGCCGCCGGAGGCGATCAAGTAGAGGCTCGAGACACGGGGAATCCGGATGACGCCTACTTTCACCTCGACTGTCGCCGTTGACGACCGCCGCCGGACGCTGGCCGAGCAGGAGCTGGTTGGCAGCCTCGGCTGGCTCGTGGGGATTCGCTGGCTGGCCGGCGTGGGGGTGCTGGCGGCCGGTTTCGTGGCGGCCAGGCTGTTGAAGCTGCCGATTCCCGAGGGGCCGTTCTACGGGGTCGGCATCTTCATCCTGGCGTACAACGGCGCGCTCCGCTGGTGGCTCGGCGAACTGCGGCGCACGACGACCGACACGACCGAGCCGTACGCGCTGTTCGCGCGCGTGCAGATCATCCTCGACTGGCTGGGGATGACGTTCCTGACGGCGCTGTCGGGCGGCATCGAGAGCCCGGCGATCATCTTCTTCCTCTTCCACATCTCGATCGCCGCGCTGCTGCTGCCGCATCGGCGGGTCTTCCTCTACGTCGCCCTGGCGCCGATCCTGGTCTCGCTGGAGGCGGCGCTGGAGTACGTCGGCGTGATCCCGCACGTGGCGCTTTTCGGGGCGCCGCGCCACAACCAGCTGCTCTACGCGCTCAGCGTGCTCGCGTTCTTCACCTGGGCGTGCTTCCTGCTGGCCTACATCTGCGTCGCCATCGCGCGGCGGCTCCGCCGGCGCGAGAAGGAGATCGGCGGCCTCTACGAGAGCGTGCGCGAGACGACCGCCACACTCGACCTGCAGACCGTGCTGAACCGCCTGGTGGAATCGACCACCCGCGTCCTCGAGTGCAAGGGCGCCGCGATCCGGTTGATCGACCCGAAGCGGAAGCAGGTGGCGTTTGCCGCCACGTTCGGGTTGAGCGACGAGTACGTCGGGAAGGTGCCCCAGGACTTCTCCCGCGCGCGACTCGACCAGGCGACGCTGGCCGGCGAGCCGCTGTTCGTCAACGCCGCCGCCGACGACCCGCGCATCTGGAGCCGGACGCGCGTGCGCGAGGAGGGGATCGAGTCGATGCTGTCGGTGCCCTTGGCGGGCAAGAGCGGGCCGCTCGGCGTGCTGCGCGCCTACGGCGGGGAAGGGCACCGGTTCAGCGACGAGGACGCGGCGTTCCTCGAGCTGGTCGCGGTCCACGGCGCGGTGGCCATCGACAACGCCCAGGCCTACCGGATGCTGGAGGAACTGGACCGCGAGAAGTCCCGCTTCGTGCGGATCGCCACGCACGAGCTGCGATCGCCGATCAGCGTGACGGAGAGCCTGCTCACGGCGCTCGCCGGCGGCTACGTCGGCGAGCTCTCGCCGGCGCACCTGGCGGTGATTCAACGAGCCATCAAGCGGGTGCAGGCGCTCCAGTCGCTGGTCAACGACCTCCTGGACTTCGCGTCGGGCAAGGTCGACATGAAGGCCGCCGAGCGGCGGCGCGTGGCGCTCAACACGCTCGTGGACGAGGTGTGCGACCGGCAGCAGGCGCGGGCCGCCGAGAAGGGCCTGTCGCTGACGTGCGAAGTGGTGTCCGACGACCTCGAGGTGGTGGCCGACCCGGCCGACATCGACCGCCTGGTGACGAACCTGGTGGGCAACGCGGTGAAGTACACGACGTCGGGAAGCGTCCGCGTGACGCTCGTGCGAGACGGGGACCGCGCCCGGCTGGCGGTGGCCGACACGGGGATCGGCATCCCCGAGGACAGCCTGCCGAAACTGTTCCAGGAGTTCTACCGCGCGCAGAACGCGAAGGCGCTGCACGAGGTGGGCACCGGGCTGGGCCTCGCCATCGTGAAGGACCTCGTGGATCGCTACGCCGGGACCATCGGCGTGCAGAGCAAGGAGGGCGCCGGCACGACGTTCACGGTCACGCTCCCGCTCGCGCCGGCCGCAGCCGCCGTGTCGTTGCCGACCGGGTGAATCGCTGGCGCGCGCCCCTCCGGCGCCCTGCGGCTTCCGGCTAGAACGCCCCCTCGTCCGCCGACGGCCCGTACATCGCCGGCAGCGGCACGTTCTGCATTCGCAGGTAGACGCCGAGCTGCGCGCGGTGATGGATCAGGTGGTTCATCACCATGCCGCGGATGATCCCGATGCGCGGCTGGCTGAACACCACCTGGCCGTCCTTCTTGAAGCTCCACGGCTGCATCAGTTCGGCATCGCTCGCCCCCGCCAGCGCGGCGCGGGCGGCCTCGCGCGACTCGTCGAAGAACTTCAGCACGTCCGCACGGGTGGGGTAGTCCTTCGGCTGGCGGGGAGCCGAGCTGTCCCAGTTGACCTCGGTCTTGTGCACGGTCTCGGGCAGCCAGGTGAGTACTTCGGCGACGTGGGCGGCCAGCCGCCCGAGCGGCATCGACTTCTCGTGGGGCTTCCACCCGAACTTGTCGTCGGGCAGGCGCTCGAGCAGGCGGCGCGTCACGCCGGTTTCGCGGTCGAATTCGGGCAGCAGGGCATCGGCAAGGGCCATGGGGCACACTCCTGGGTTGCAAGTGGCGGCGAATCCGCATCGTACCGGTCGACCGTCATGCAGTATGCACCAGTCGGCCGGCGGTTTGACACTGGTCCGGCGCGGCCCGCTGCCTGCGGCCGACCGTCCTCTCCCTGAACCGGCTGCCCACTTCGGATGTTGCGCGCGAGCCATCCCAACGGATAGAATTACCAGCTGTGAAGCGTGGCACAACTCTTGTGCCTTCCTTCACAAGCCCGCCGAGACGCCTCCCCGTCGGCGCTGCGTACCCGCCGCCCGCCCGCGGTCCGTCTTTCTAGCGCCGGGAGAGTGCGCCTCGGCACGCGGTATTTCGCCCTTACAGAGGACTGTCATGGCCAAGATTCTCATCGTGGACGATGACCCGGACATCACGTTCGCCACCGAGCTGTTCCTGAAGAAGGCGCAGCACGAGGTGCAGACGGCGTCCAACCGTGCCGACGGCATGAAGGCCATCGAGGAAGGCAACCCGGACCTGATCATCCTCGACGTGATGATGGAACAGGCCGACGACGGGATTGCCATGGCCCAGGAACTGCGCCGCCAGGGGTGCGAGACACCCATCCTGATGCTGACCAGCGTCGGCACGGTGACCGGGTTCACCTACGACGAGGACCAGGAACTGGTGCCCGTGAACGCCTTCTTCGAGAAGCCGATCCAGCCGGACCTGCTCGTGAGGAAGGTCAACGAACTGCTCGCCGCTCAGCAGGGGGAGGCACGATGCTCGTAGGGCAGCAGCAGCGCTTGCAGGACGACATCCGCGGGCTGGTGGCGCGCTTCGGGCGCGAGCGCAGTTCGCTGATTCCCGTGCTGCAGGAGATCCAGAAAGCGCACGCGACGATTTCCGATTACGCGATGCAGGTGGTGGCCGACGAGCTCGGCATCCACCCGGCCGAGGTCTACGGCGTCAGCTCGTTCTACGCCTTCCTCCGGCAGGAGTCGCGCGGCCGCTTCGTGTTCCGGCTCTGCCAGACGATCTCCTGCGATTTGTCCGGCAAGTCGCGCGTGGCGCGCCAGCTCGAGAACGACCTGGGGATTCGGTTCGGCGAGACGTCGGCCGACGGGCGGTTCAGCCTCGCGTGGGCGAGCTGTCTGGGCATGTGCGACCAGGGCCCGGCCCTGCTGGTGAACGACCGCGTCTACACGCGGGTGACACCCGAGCAGGTGCACGCGATCATCGACGAGTGCAAGAGCACCTTCGGCGCGCACGCGCGCCAGGCCGCGCACTCCTAGCGAAGGGCGAAATGCAATGAGTCCCGTCAACAGCAAGAAGACGCCGTTCACCTTCGACAGCGTGGAGCCGGAAGCCGGGCTGCGCGTCGCGCTGGGCATGAGCCGCGCCGACATCATCGGCGAGGTCGGCGCCTGCCAGCTGCGGGGCCGCGGCGGCGCCGGCTTCCCCACCGGCACCAAGTGGAACCTCGCGGCCGCCGCCAAGGTCAAGGCGGGCGGCCACAAGTACGTGATCTGCAACGCGGACGAAGGCGAGCCCGGCACGTTCAAGGACCGGGTGATCCTGTCCGACCACGCGGACATGGTCTTCGAGGGGATGACAATCGCGGCGCGCGCCATCGGCGCGACCGTGGGGATCCTCTACCTCCGCAGCGAATACGTCTACCTGCGGCCGCAGCTCGAGCAGGTCCTCGAGCGCCGCCGGCACAACCACCTCCTGGGCACCGACATCGGCGGGCTCGCCGGCTTCACGTTCGACATTCATATCCACATGGGCGCCGGCGCCTATGTCTGCGGCGAGGAAACGGCACTCATCGAATCGCTCGAGGGCAACCGCGGCGAGCCGCGCAACCGGCCGCCGTTCCCCGTGGACACCGGCTTCAACGGCCAGCCCACGGTCGTCAACAACGTCGAGACCTTCGCGTGGGTCGTCTGCATCCTGACGCGCACCGCGCAGTGGTTCAAGTCGATCGGCACGGCGAAGTCGACCGGCTACAAGCTGTTCAGCGTCTCGGGCGACTGCCGCGAGCCGGGGGTCTACGAGTTCCCGCTCGGCATCACGGTGGGAGAACTGCTCGACCGGGTCGGCGGCCAGGGCGCCAAGGCGGTGCAGATCGGCGGCGCGTCGGGCCACTGCGTCCCGGCCCCGGAGTTCGGCCGGCGCATCGCGTTCGAGGACGTCTCCACGGGCGGCTCGGTCATCGTGTTCGGCGCCGGGCGCGACATGCTGGCGGTCGCGCGCAACTTCATGGAGTTCTTCGTCGAGGAATCGTGCGGCCAGTGCACGCCCTGCCGGGCGGGCAACACCAAGCTGCTCGAGGGGGTCGAGATGCTCCAGCGCGGCGAGTGCTCGATGACGTACCTGCAGGAGCTCCTCGCGCTGTGCGAGACGATGCAGCTCGCGTCCAAGTGCGGGCTCGGGCAGTCGAGCCCGAACGCGTTCGTCTCGATCGTGAAGCATTTCAAGGACGAGATCATGGGCCGCACCCTGGTCCACTGAGCCCTTCGCGGCACGCGGGCCGCCGATGAAGCGTGCCCTCAGGACTCGGTGCTGAGGGAGCCATCCGGCCTGCCGCGCGAAGAGCACGGACAACCACGACTGCGCCTCGAAGCACTGAGCCGGAGAACGAACCATGAGCGCTAATACAAGACAGGATTGCGACACGTCGCGCGCGCCCGTCAGCCAGAAGGGCAAGCACGTTGCGGCGCCCGGCGGGGAGGCGGCCGGCTACATCGGCGGGCTCGTCTCGATCACGATCGACGGGAAGGACCACAAGGTGCCGCTCGGCACCACGGTTCTGGACGCCGCGAAGCAGCTTGGCATCCGCATCCCGACGCTGTGCCATCACCCCGACCTGTGCGTCGCCGGCGTCTGCCGCGTGTGCGTGGTCGAGGTCGAGGGGCAGCGCACCCTGCAGGCGGCGTGCGCCTACCCGGTGACCGCCCCCATCAAGGTCCGCACGCACACCCCGAAGGTCCGCCAGGCGCGCCGGCACGTGGTGGACCTGCTGCTCTCGACGCACTACGGCGAGTGCTACAGCTGCAAGAGGAACAACAACTGCGAGCTGCAGACGCTGGCCAAGGAGCACGGGGTCGACTTCTTCCGCTTCGGCCACGTCACCGCGTCGCGGTACCCGGTCGACAAGTCGAGCCACTCGGTCGTCCGCGACATGGACAAGTGCGTGCTGTGCCGCCGCTGCGTCCGCACGTGCATCGACGTCCAGGAAGTGGGCGTGCTCGAGGCCGTCGGCCGCAGCGACAAGACGCGCATCGGCACCTACCTCGACAAGCCGCTCGGCGAGGTGGTCTGCATCAACTGCGGGCAGTGCATCAACCGGTGCCCGACCGGCGCGCTCCACGCAAACGACGCGTCCGACGAGGTCTGGCGCGCCATCGACGACCCGAAGAAGCACGTCGTCATCCAGACGGCGCCGAGCCCCCGGGCCGGCATCGGCGAGTGCTTCGGCCTGGCGCCGGGGACGCCGATGACGTACCAGATGAACACCGCGCTGAAGTTGTGCGGCTTCGACAAGGTGTTCGACACCAACTTCACCGCCGATCTCACGATCCTCGAGGAGGGCACCGAGCTGCTGCTGCGGCTCCACAAGGCGCTGGTGAAGAAGGAGCCGGCGGCGTTCCCGCAGTTCACGAGCTGCTCGCCGGGCTGGGTGAAGTACCTGGAGCACTTCTACCCGGAGTACATCCCCAACCTGTCCTCGGCGAAGAGCCCGCAGCAGATGTTCGGCGCGCTCATCAAGACCTACTACGCCAAGCTGCACAACCTCGATCCGAAGGACATCGTCACGGTCGCGCTGATGCCGTGTTCCGCGAAGAAGTTCGAGTGTAACCGTCCGGAGATGGACTCGAGCGGCTTCAAGGACGTCGACTACGGCCTGACGACGCGCGAGCTGGCGCAGATGATCAAGGAGGCGGGGATCCACCTGCCCGACATGCCGAAGAGCGCGTTCGACGACCCGTTCGGCGGTGCGACGGGTTCGGGCGTGATCTTCGGAGCGACCGGCGGCGTCATGGAAGCGGCGCTGCGGACGGTGATCGAGCTGGTCACCGGGGCGAAGGTCGAGAGCCTCTTCGAGAACGCGAACATCGTGCCGCTTCGCGGGTTCGACGGCGTGCGCTACGTCGAGCTGCCGGTGCCCGCAGTGGCCAGGGAAGTCGCGCCGATCCTGAAGAACCTGATCCCGAGCTGGGACTTCCTCGAGGGCGCGACGCTGAAGGTGGCGGTGGCGCACGGGACCGCGAACGCGAAGAAGGTGATGGAGAACATCAAGGCGGGCGGCGAGTTCGCCCAGTGCCACTTCATCGAGTTCATGGGCTGCCCGGGCGGCTGCATCGGCGGCGGCGGCCAGCCCATCCCGACGTCTCCCGAGATCCGGAAGGCGCGGGCGCGGGCGATCTACGAGGAAGACGCGGCGTGCGAGGTGCGCAAGTCGCACGAGAACCCGGCGGTCCTCAAGCTGTACTCGGAGTTCCTGACCGACGGCCCGTGCGGCCACATGTCGCACCTGCTGCTGCACACGCACTACACGGCGCGCGGGAAGTTCATCGGGTAGGGGTGACGTTCGTAGTGGCTAGTGGTTAGTGGCTAGTGGCTAGTGGCTAGTGGTTAGTGGCTAGTGGCTAGTGGCACGGACGGGGCGCCCGCCCAAGGCGGCCGCCCCGTCGCTCATTCCGGCCCGTTCTACTTGAGCGTCACCGTCGCCTCGACCGGCGTGTCGGCGGTCGAGGAGCCGACCAGGACCCGGTAATCGCCGGGATCGGCGCGCCACCGGTGGCTGGCCGCGTCCCAGTAGGAGAACGCCCTCGCGTCGAGTGCCACGGTCACGCGCCGCATCTCGCCCGGCTTCAGGTCGACTTTCGCAAACCCCTTGAGCTCCTTCGGCGGCCGCGGCACCATCGGCTGGACCGGGGCCACATACACCTGCGCGACCGCCGCACCGGCGCGTGCGCCGGTGTTGGTCACGTCGAACGCCACCGTGTACGCCGGCCCGGTCGCGCCCGCCTGCGGTGTCACCACCGGCTTGCCGAACGTGAACGTCGTGTAGGACAGGCCGTACCCGAACGGGAAGAGCGGCGCCACCTTGTTCTGCTCGTAGCCGCGGTAGCCGACGAAGATCCCGTTCGCGTAGGGGACCTTCTTCGTGCCCGGTGCCGGATAGTAACTGTCTTGATTCGGGTTGTCCGCCCACGCCTTCTCAATCGTGATCGGGAGGTGGCCCGAGAAGTTGGCGTCGCCGGTGAGGAGCTGGCCGAGCGCCGTGCCGCCCTGCTCGCCGCCGAACCAGGACATGACGATCGCCGGCACCGAGTCGATCCAGCCGGCCATGTCCACGCCGCCGCCCGACGTGACGGTGACGATCGTCTTCTTGTTGGCGGCCACGAGGTCCCTGAGCAGCAGATCCTGACCGCCCGGCAGGGCGAACGGCCGATCGCCGCTCTCCGATTCCACCTGCGCGTCGTACCCGAGCGCAGCGACGACGACATCCGCCTTGGCGGCGATCGCGACCGCGTCGCGTTCGACGATCGCCTGCTCGGGAACGATCCCGAGCCGGACGCTGACACCCGTGGAGCCTGGGATGACCCGTCGCGAGCACTCGAGCAAGACCTTGTGCGGTCCCGGCGTGAAGCTCATCGTCGTCTCGGTCACCTGCGCCTTCGGCACCTCCCAGTTGTCGATCACCGCTGTGCCGTCCACCGAGGCGCGACAGCCGCCCTCTCCGCGGAAGTCGAACACGAAGAACCGGTGCGGCGTCGAGTCGGCGGCCGTGAACCAGCCGGTCCAGCGGGCCGACGAGTAGGCGCCCGTCGGCTCGGTGCTGGGGCCTGGCGGCACGTACGGCCCCACGAGGTTGATGTGCTCTTCGACCCGCGTCCCGGCCGGACGGCCCTCGAGCGTGAGGTTGCCGAACACCTCGACCACGACGCCGGCCCGTCCACCGCCGCGCTCCGTCGTGAAGTTCGTGCGGTTGGCGAGTTCCGCGTAGGTCGGCAGCCCTCGATGGTGGAAGACGGTGACGTTGGGACCGAGCGCTGCGACGATCCCCTCGAGCTGGCTCACCGTTCTGTACGGCTGGACGCCGGCGCTCCCGCCGCCAACCGGCACCCCGGGATGCGCGAGCGGGCCGATGACCGCGACGGACTTCAGCCGCGCCCGGTCGAGCGGCAGAATGCCGCCTTCGTTCTTGAGGAGCACCATCCCTTCGCGGGCCGCCGCGAGCGCGGCGGCGGCGCCCTGTGGGTTGAGCGCCGGAATCGACAGGTCGGCCTGCGGACGGTCCAGCCAGCCAAACCGGGCCGCCACGCGGAGGATCCGGCGGACCTTGTCGTCGATCGTCGCCGCCGACACGGTACCCGCCTTGACGGCCGGAAGGAGCGACTGGCGGTTCATCGCCACGCCGCTCGGCATCTCGAGGTCGAGGCCCGCATTCGCCGCACCCACCCCGTCGTAGGTCGCCTTCCAGTCGGACATCACGACGCCGTCGAAGCCCCATTCCTTCTTGGCGACGTCGGTAATCAGCGGACCGTACTGCGACGCGTGGACGCCGTTGATCAGGTTGTACGAGGTCATGAGTGACCCGACCTTCGCGTCCCTGACCGCTGCCTCGAACGCCGGCAGGTAGATCTCGCGCAGCGTCCGCTCGTCGAGGACCGAGTCGGTGCGGTGCCGATCGAATTCCGAGTTGTTGGCCGCGAAGTGCTTGACCGTGGCGCTCACGCCCTGGCTTTGCACGCCCGTGATGTAGCCGACGGCCATGCGCGAGGCGAGAAGGGGATCCTCGCCGAAGTACTCGAAGTTGCGGCCGTTCATCGGCGCGCGGTAGATGTTCACGCCGGGCGCGAGCAGGAAGTGAATGCCGCGGGCGCGGGCGTCGCGACCGAGTTCCACGCCCACCTGCTCTGCCAGCGACGGATTCCACGTCGACGCGAGCGCGATGCCGGCGGCCATCGCCGTGGATGGCGAGGTGAGCCGCACGCCGAACGGGCCGTCGGCCATCCGGAGCGACGGGACGCCGAGCCGCGGTACCGCCCGGATGAAGAACCAGTCGGTGCCGCCGATGTAGTCGACCTTCTCCTCGAGGGACATCTGCGACACGATGGCCTCGATGCGCTTCTCGGCCTCCGGTCCCGCCGGAGGCACGACTGCCGGCGCCGGCGCCGCGGCGCTCGACGAAGGCGGGGCCTGGGACGGCTTGCCCGGCGTGCACGAAAGCGCCAGCGCGGCCGCCGACGCCATGAGGACGACGAGAGCGACCCGACGCAGGTTGTGCTCGTTCACCACGTTCTGTCTCCTTCCGACATGCCCAGCCCGCGTGCGGTCACGGGCCCGCCTTCTCGCCGAGTTCGCCGCGGAACCCGATCCGTGGCCCGATCGCCTGCAGGTGCCGATGCCCGCCGGGATTCCTCCTGCTGTTCTGCGCTGAATTCTAGCTCAGCGCGCCGCGATTTCGACACTGACGTTCGGCCGGTGGCCGACAGCCCGGTGACCCGGAACGCAGAGGGGCCGCGATTGCGCCAGGATGTCCCATGCCCGCGTCGACGCGTGGAGACAATGGCGGCCCGATGAACCCACGGAACCGCGATCGGAACGCTCGACGCGCCGACGCCACGCCGCCGCACGAGGTCATGGGGGCCGCGAGGCATGTGCGTTCGAGGGACAAGCCTTGAGCCGCTCGTTGTGGGCTTGACGAACGCCGCCTCCAGGCGTAGGTTGATATCACTCCCGCACGGGGAGCCGATGGCGAGTCGGACCTGATCCACCGGATCACGTTCCCCGAAGTCACGGGCACAGCGGCTACGGCGCGCTCGCCCGTCGCGTCGGCACTCGACACGGGAGGTCGGTGTTCGTTTCCGTTCGCTCTGAAAGGAGGACTGAGAGACGCGTGGCGGGCCGCGCGGCCCGTCGGACGAGTCCCAAATTCCTGGAGGAGGCAGTGACTACTGACAATCAACCGCCGGGCGTTCTCTAGGCCCGTCGAGGGGGTGCTCTTCAACGATCCGCTCGGCGGGCCTTTCGTGTGTACCGAGATCTCTCACGCGTGGTATCCGCCGCCGGGCTTCACCTTCCCCATCCATACCCGGTACACGTACCCCAGGTACACGACCACGACCGCCATGCCGCCGAGGTACACAACGAGCGCGAGCGTCATGCTTCGCGCAGAGGACGCCGAGTTGTAGATGTCGAGCGCGGCGACGTCCGATCCCGCCAGCCCGGGGAGCAGGCGCGGGTAGAGGCCGGCCGCCACCGAGCCCAGCACCGCCGCGATCAGCCCGGCGCTGGCCAGGAAAGTTCGCGTGTCCTGGCCGCGGGCCTCGAACCACGCCAGTCCGGCGGCCGCACCCAGAGCGGCCAGCGGCAGCACGGCGAGCGCCGGCCAGCGGGCGAAGTTCGCCGTGAAGGTCGGCTGCACCACGAAGCTGGCGGCCGTCACCGCCGTCAGCAGCACGGCCATCGCGCCCCAGAGCGGCATCACGGCCCTGCGCGCCCTCGCCTGCACGGCCCCCTCAGTCTTCATCGCCAGGTACGCCGCGCCGTGCAGCGCGAGCGCCACGCCGCTGAGGACGCCGCACAGAGCGGCAAACGGGTTGAGCAGCAGCGCGAACGAGCCGAGGAAGTCGCCTTCGGCGTCCAGCGGAACGCCGCGGAGCACGTTCCCGACGGCGGTGCCGAACAACACGGCGAGCAGCGCGCTCGACACCGAGAACGTGACGTCCCACGCCTCGCGCCACAGCGGATTGCCGACCTGGTGCCGGAGTTCGATCGCGACGCCGCGCAGGATCAGCAGCCAGAGGACGAGCATCAATGCGAGGTAGAACCCGCTGAACGCCGAGGCATAGAGACGAGGGAAGGCGGCGACCATCGCGCCGCCCGCCGCGAGGAGCCAGACCTCGTTGCCGTTCCACACGGGTCCGATGGCGTCGATGGCCGTCTCGCGCTCGTCCTCGCCGCGCGCGACCCAGAGGTGCAGGATCCCGACGCCGAGGTCGAACCCGTCGAGGATCGCGTAGCCGACCAGCATGCCGGCGAGGACGAGGAACCACAAGGTGTTGATCATGTCGGCTTCCGGGCGCGCGGCCCGCGGCTTGCGGCCGCGTCCGCCGAATCCTGGACCCCGGCTCCTGAATCCGTCACGGCTCGAGGGCCGGGCCGCGGTCGATAATCCGCGCGGTCACGAACAGGTACAGCAGACCGAGCACCGCGTACATGCCCATGAACCCGAGCAGGGTGAACCAGGCCATCCCGCCGCTGACGTTGGTGGACGTCGCCTGCGCCGTGCGCTGCAGGCCGTAGACGATCCACGGCTGTCGTCCGACCTCGGCCACCACCCAGCCGGCCTCGTTGGCGATGTAGGGGAACGGCGTCGCCAGCATGAGGATCCACAGGAACCACCGGGACCTGAAGAGCCGCCCACGCCACAGCAGCAGGGCGGCCGCCGCGAGCACCGCGATGAAGATCGTGCCGAGGCCGACCATGATGTGGTACGCGTAGTAGACGAGTTCGACCGGCGGTCGGGTGTCGGCAGGGAAATCGTCGAGTCCCACGACCTTCGCGCGGAAGTCGCCGTAGGCCAGGTAGCTCAGTGCGCGGGGGACGAAGACGGGGTCGAGCAGTTCGCGGCGCTCCGTGTCCGGCATCCCGATGATGGCCATCGGCGCGCCCTCCTGCGTCCTGAACAGCCCCTCCATCGTCGCCATCTTCACGGGCTGATACCGGGTGACGTTCTCGCCGTTCATCGCGCCCGTCGGAAACAGTGACGTCGTCGCGAAGAGGAGCCCCGCGACCACGCCGAGCTTCAGCGACAGGCGGCCCGCCGCCTCGAAGGTCCTCGACAACAGGTAGAAGGCGCCCACCCCGGACACCACCATCGAGGCCGCGACCATCGACCCGCTGATCGTGTGGAGGAACTGCCAGACGGCGTAGGGATTGGAAAGCAGTCCCCACAGGCTCGTCAACTGCGCGCGGCCGTCGACGATTTCGTACGCGACGGGGTGCTGCATCCATGCGTCGGTCGCGGTGATGAAGAAGCCCGAGACGACGGCGCCGAGCGCCACCATGACGGCGGACAGCCAATGCACCACCGGGCGCACGCGCCCCTCGCCAAAGAGAAACAAGCCGAGAAACGATGACTCGGCGAAGAACGCGAAGACGCCTTCCATGAAGAGCGTCTGGCCGACGACGCCGCCCGCGAAGTCCGAGAAGCGCGCCCAGTTGGTGCCGAACTGGAACTCCATCGGGATGCCGGTGACGACGCCCATGCCGAACGTCACCGCGAAGATCTTCGCCCAGAACCGGGCGAGCGCTGCGTAGAGGGGGTCGCCGCGGAACAGGTGGAGCGTCTTCAGCACCGCGATCAGGACCCCGAGCCCCATCGTGAGGACGGGGAACAGGTAGTGGAACATGATCGTGAAGCCGAAGTGCCAGCGGTCGGCGAGGAGGGCGTCGGACATGCCGCTATCGTACAACGGCTGGCGGCTGGCGTCTTGCGTCTTGCGGCCGGTCGTCCGCCGATGCGCGGCCCCGACGAGCGCCGCCCCGGCCCTGAAGCCGGCGTGCCGCGCAAGATCCCGCCGTCCGCCGCCCTGCCGTCCTCCGCCCGCGAAGTCGCCGCGCTAGAATGAAGGCATATGCCGACTCGTGACGTGATCATCGTTGGAGCCGGCCCGTCCGGCCTGGCCTCCGCCATCGCGTGCTCTCGACGCGGCCTCGACTACGAGGTGATCGAGCGGGGCGTGCTCGTGAACTCGATCTTCAACTTCCCGCCGCACATGGTGTTCTTCACGACGCCGGAGCTCCTGGAGATCGGCGGCCTTCCGCTGGTGAGCCCGTTCGAGAAGCCGACGCGCATCGAGGCGCTTCGCTACTACCGTCGCGTCGTGGATGCCTGCCGGCTGCGCGTGTCGCTGATGGAGCCCGTGCTGTCGGTGACGCGGAACCTCGCCGCCGCGGACGCGGGATTCGAGGTGCGGTCCTCCCCGGCAAGGGGCGGCGAGCGCGCGCAGTCCGCGCGGGCGGTCGTCCTGGCAGTGGGCTACTACGACCAGCCGAACGTGATCGGCGTGCCCGGCGAAGATCTGCCCCACGTCCAGCACTACTACAAGGAAGCGCACCCGTATTACGGGAGGCGCGTGGTCGTCGTCGGCGGCGCCAACTCGGCGGCGGAAGCCGCCCTCGAGTTGTACCGGGCGGGGGCGAAGGTGACGCTGGTGCACAGGCACCAGGCCCTCAGTCCGAGCATCAAGTACTGGGTGCTGCCCGACATTCAGAACCGGATCAAGGAGGGATCGGTGGCCGCGCGTTTCGGGGCCACGGTGACGAGGATCGCGGAAGGCTGCGTGCAGATTGAGCAGGATGGCCGCGGAGAGGAACTGGCGGCCGACGCGGTGCTGCTGTTGACGGGCTACCACACCGACCGCGAGTTCCTGCGCCGATGCGGGGTGCAGATCGACCCGGTGACGTTGGTGCCCGCGCACGACCCGGAAACGCTCGAGACGAACGTGCTGAACCTCTTCCTTGCAGGGGGCGTGGTGGTCGGTGTCGATTCGGCGCCGGTGTTCATCGAGAACGGGCGGCTGCACGGCGAAAAGGTCGTGTCGCTCATCGCCAGCCGGCTGGGCCGATGACGCGCGTGGCGCTGGCCGACGTCGAGCAGTGGCTGAACGTCGCATACATTGCGGCCGAAGGTGCCGGGCTGCGCGAAGCAGACCGGCGCAAGGCGCGGGAAGTGGCGGCGCTCCTCGACGAGGTGGCGCGCGCGGTCGATCGGCGCGCGCGGCACGCTCCCCTCGTGCTCGTGGACGCGGCTGCGGGGAAGTCCTACGTCGGGCTGCTGGCGGCAAAGCTCGTCCTCGAGCCGTCGGCCGTGCCGGCGAGCGTCGTGACGATCGAGCGCGACGCGCGCAGGGTCGAGCGCAGCCGGCTCGCCGCGGCGCGGCTGGCAACCCCGGTGAGCGTCGAGTGCCGCGAAGCGGACGTCGGCGACGAGTCGGCCTGGCCCGACTGCCCGTCGATTGTGACGGCGCTCCACGCCTGCGGGGCCGCAGCGGACGCCGTCATCGAGCGGGCGATCGAGTCTCGCGCCCGGGCGCTGCTCCTCGTTCCCTGCTGCACGAGCCGGGCGGTCGCGGCGGCCGCCCGCGCCGAAGAGCGCGCGGCGGCGCTCGGCATTCCCCGCCATGCGCCCGTCAGACGGCGCTTCATCCAAGCGATGGTGGATGCGGAACGGACGTGGCGGCTGGAGGCGGCGGGCTACGAAACCGAGGTCGTGGAGTTCGTGGCCGCGACGGTGACGCCCCACAACCTGCTGTGGCGCTCGCGGCGGGTCGGCGAGCCGGTGCGGATGGCCGCCGCCGCCCGGGCGCTGGCGCACCTGGGCAGCTGGGGAACTGGACAACGGGCAACTGGGCAACTGGATAACTGGGCAACTGGATAACTGGGCAACTGGATAACTGGGCAACTGGATAACTGGACAACTGGGGAACTGGGGAACTGGGGAAACTGGGGAACTGGGGACTGGATTAACTGGGCAACTGGGCAACTGGGGAACTGGGGAACTGGGGAACTGGGGAACTGGGGAACTGTTACTCAGTTATTCAGTTACTCAGTTACTCAGTTACTCAGTTATTCAGTTATTCAGTTGTTCAGTTGCTCAGTTGCACAGTTATTCGGTCGCCCGTCAGTGGACCGTCCTCGTCTTCCGGTCCAGGTAGTCCATCAGCACGTACTGCCCGAGCGTATAGGGCGTCGTGAAATACGCCTTCCCGCGGCAGATCTCTGCCACCCGACGGACGAAACTCACCAGGTCGAAGTCGCGTGCCAGCATGAAGGTATTCACCAGGATCCCGCTGCGCCGGCATGCGGCCACTTCCGCCAGCGTTTCGCCGACGATGAAGGGATCGAGCCCAAAGGCGTTCTTGTAGACCTGTCCGTCCGGCCGCGTGATCGCGGACGGCTTGCCATCGGTGATCATGATGACCTGCCGCATGTCCTTTCGCTGCCGGTCGAGGATCCGGCGCGCGAGCCGCAGCCCCTCTCGCGTATTGGTGTAGTGCGGTCCCACGCGGACGCGGGCGAGGTCGCGAAGCGGGACTTCCTCCGCCGAGTCGTGGAACAGCACGAGGTGCAGCGAGTCGCCCGGATACTGTGCCCGGATGAGCGTGGCGAGCGCCATGGCCACCCGCTTGGCCGGCGTGAACCGGTCTTCGCCGTAGAGGATCATGCTGTGGCTGCAGTCGAGCATCAGCACGGTCGCACAGGAGCTCTGATACTCGCCCTGGGCCACCATGAGGTCCTCGGTACTGGACGTCGATGCCGCCGCCGTCGAGGTCTGGCGAGAAGCGGCCGGCGGCGCGTTCGATCCCAATGCGCCGGACGGCATTGAGGATCGTGCCGCTCGGGTCGAGGTTCATCGTGTCGCCGAAGGTGTAGGGCTTCGGCGCCCCGATGGCTTCGATCCCGGTCGACAGGTCGCGGGTGTCGTGGCGTCCGAAGCTGCTCTTGCCGAGCGAGCCGAGCAGGTCGCGCAGCGCACGATATCCCAGGAAGTCGAGCGCCTTGTCCGTCACCGCGAACTTGATCGGAGGAGCCTGTTCGGCCGAACGGCCCCCTGTCGCGCGCAACTCCCGCTGACGCTTCTCGGCGGCGAGGTCCGGGCTGCTCGATATGTAGCCCTCGCGTTCCAGCCGCTGGACGAGGTCCTCGATCAGCTGCTCGATGCGGCCCTTCTGGTCGGAGTCCATCAGCTGGTCGACCGTCTCCTGGGGCAGCAGCCCCCCCGTCAGCAGCGCCTCGAGAATGGCGTCGTGCAGCGCCTGCATCGAGTCGTCCGGGTCCGCCCAGGAGGGCATCTGCTGCCCCGAGAACCCGCTCGACAGCAGGAGATCGGACAGCCTGGACAGCAGTTCCTCGAGATCCAGACCGTCGAGCTCGTCGCCCGTGAACTTCGAATACCTGTACCGCATGCGTTCGACTCTCTTCGCTCGTGCGACTGGCGCGTGGCCGCCTGCGCGACATCGGCCCGGCCGCCGTCCGCAGGTCGTCCGCCGATCCTCAGTTGAGTACTTCTTCTTCTGGCCGCCTTCCTCGAACATCGCCTCCGCCTGGCGGCTGGCGCGCCGCGGGCCGGTCTGCTGGCTGGCGCCGTGATAGCCGCGCTCGTCGCTGCGGGCGATCTTCTTCAGCGAGTACAGGCCTTCGAGCACGAAATCCACGGCCGAAGCCGATTCGGGGGCCGGGGCGTCGGCCTTGGTGCCGGCAACGCTCAGCATCTCCATCAGCCCGGGCACCCTCTTTGCCTGCTCGAGCACCTCGACGGCCGGGTCGCTGTCGCTCAACTGCAGCGAGCCGCCGGCGTCGAACCAGCCGACGACCTCCGACGTGTCGGTCCCCTCGAAGTAGCCGGTGAACACGTTGGAGACCGCGGCCCGCACCAGTTCGCGCGCCACCGAGTCGGCGCCTTTCAGCTCGCCCTCGTACTCGAGCTCGAACTTGCCGGTAATCGACGGCAGCGCCGAGTAGATGTCGGTCACCCTGGGCACGGCCACGCTCTCGCAGGCGGCCAGCGCGCGCCGTTCGGCGTTCGACACGACGTTCTCGAGGCTCGTGATCGGCATCCGCTGGCTGACGCCGGACCGTTTGTCGATCTTCTTGTCGTCGCGCGCCTGGAAGGCCACCTCCTCGACCACTTCGCGCACGAACGCCGGCACCTGCACCCGCAGTCCCTCGTCCGAGCGGTCGGTCCAGGCTTCCTGCGCGGTGATCTCCATCGCGCTCTGCCGCGTCGCCGGGTAGTGGGTTCGAATCTCGGACCCGATGCGGTCCTTCAGCGGCGTGATGATCTTGCCGCGCGCCGTGTAATCCTCCGGGTTCGCGGTGAAGACGAGCATGACGTCCAGCGGCAGCCGCACCGGGTAGCCTTTGATCTGGACGTCGCCCTCCTGGAGGATGTTGAAGAGGCCGACCTGGATCTTGCCTGCGAGGTCCGGCAGTTCGTTGATCGCAAAGACCCCCCGGTTGGCCCTCGGCAGCAGCCCGTAGTGCATCGTCAGCTCGCTCGAGAGCTGGATGCCGCCGCGGGCGGCCTTGATCGGGTCGACGTCCCCGACGATGTCGGCAATCGTGACGTCGGGCGTCGCCAACTTCTCGACGTACCGCGCCTCGCGGGGGAGCCATGCGACCGGCAGGTCGTCCGCCTCCTGCTCGACCCTCGCCCGGCACGCGCGGCAAATGGGGGCCAGGGGATCGTCGTTGATCTCACAGCCGGGGACGATGGGGATGACGTCATCCAAGAGGCCCGCGAGACCGCGGAGGATGCGGCTCTTGGCCTGTCCTCGGAGCCCGAGCAGGATGAAGTTGTGCCGCGACAGGATGGCGTTCACCAGCTGCGGGATGACGGTGTCGTCGTAGCCGACGATGCCGGGGAAGAGCGTACCGCCGGAGCGGAGCTTCCGCATCAGGTTCTGGCGGACTTCGGTCTTGACGCTCCGCCGTTCGATGGTGCCGCGGGCGACCGCCGCGCGAAGCGCGCCGAGGGTGCTGATGGAGCTGTGGGGGCTGTCCATGACCGATACTAGCATGCATATTCGGACCCAATTCATCTGGTTTAGGCAGAGCTCCAAACGGTCCGGCTTGGCCCTGTCGGCCTCCGGATCGCGGTTGGTCGGGTCGCCCAGGCGCCGCGCGGCACCCGTCGGGCGCTCCGGCTGTCGCTGACCTCGGGCAGCGAGGCGGGTGGTGCACTCTCGCCTCTCGACTTTCGGGACGGACGGCTATGATCGACGGATGGTGTCTCGGCAGCCGTGGGTGCCGTTCGACCGGCCGCTGGTCTTCGCTCATCGCGGAGGCGCCCGCCTCTCGCCCGAGAACACTCTCGCCGCGTTCGACCGGGCGGTCGCCGAGGGCGTGGACGGCCTCGAGATGGACGTGCGCCTGTCGCGGGACGGCGAGGTCATGGTCTGCCACGACGCGCGCCTCGACCGGACCTGCGACGCGACGGGCGTCATCGCCGACCTGACGGCCTGCGAACTCGCGCAGGTGGACGCCGGCTATCGATTCTCGCCGGGGGACGGCACCCATCCATTCCGTGGCGTCGGCGTCACCGTGCCGATGCTGCGCGACGTGATGGCGCGCTACCCCGGGATGCTCCTGATCGTCGAGTTGAAGGACGACAGCGCGGCCATGGCGAGGGCCGCGGTGGAGGTCGTTCGAGAGGCGGGAGCGCTCGAGCGGGTGTGCTTCGGGTCGTTCTTCGGCGCGGTTCTCGGCGAGGTGCGGCGCCTCGCGCCTGCCGCGACCACGAGCGGTTCTCGCGCCGACGTCCTCTGGGCGGTGATGGCGTCGCGGCTCGGCCTCCTGCCGCCGTTCCACCGCTATCGGGCGCTGCAGGTTCCCGAGCAGCGCGAGAACATCCGCGTGATCACGCCGAGGTTCGTGCGAGCCGCGCGTCGGGCGGGCGTGCCGGTGCAGGTGTGGATCGTCGATCGGCCCGAGGACATCCGGCGCCTGCTCGAACTCGGCGTCAGCGGGATCATCACGGACCGCCCGGACGTGGCGGTCAACGTGGCCGCGGAGTGCACCCGCGCCGCCTCCCCAGCGCCGGGAACGCGGGTTTGAGAAGGCAGCCGTGCCGCGCGTCGCCGAACGCGCGAGTTCTGGCCGGGAGATGGACGGTCTACGCGAGAAACGTCCGCGCGAAGTCGAGGAACGCCGCCACGTCGGCGTAGTTGCTCGCGAGGCCCAGCGAAACCCTCACCGCGCCGCTGCTCTTGTCGTCGATGCAGCGCCGGAACTCGTTGTAGGTCATCCGGTCGAGCGAGCGGGCGAAGCACTGCGCGATCTCGCCGGCCGACAACCCCAACGCGATCTCGCCGGCGCCGGGGTTGCAGAAGCAGCCGCCGCGGATGGAGATGCCGCGCTCGGCGGCGCCGCGCTCGATCAGTTCGTGATCGATGAAGCGGCCCTCGGCGTCGTGGAAGTTGAGCGTGACGGTGCCGCCGCGGGCGTCCTGGGTGATGGGCCCGTAGATGCGGACCATCGGCCGCCCGGTCGAGTGCCGCATCGCGACGAGGGCATCGATCAGCCACCCGCACAGCGAGCGCACCCGCTCGTGGATGGTGACGATGCCCACCGTCTCGATCAGGTCGAATCCCAGTTCGAGCGCCGGCAGGCTCAGGAAGTTGACCGTGCCGTCCTCGAAGGCGGGCGAGCCGCTGGCGAGGACGTAGCGGTCGGCGCCGACCGACGCGACGGTGATGGTGCCGCCCGCGAACCACGGCCGCATCAGCTTGCCGAGCGCCCGCGGGGTGGCGAGCAGCGCGCCCACGCCGGTCGGGTAGCCGAAGATCTTGTAGAACGACAGGACGACGTAGTCGGGATGCCAGCGCGAGAGGTCGAGCCGGTTGGTCGGGACGAACGCCGCGGCATCGAGCAGCACGTCCCAGCCGGCCCCCTGCGCGGCCTCGATCCACCCGAGCCCGTGCTGCACGCCCGAGAAGTTCGATTGGGCGGGATAGGCGAAGAGATTCGCGTTGCCGTCCGCCTTCGTCCTCAGAAGCTCCGCGAGCGCCGATTCGTCCATCCGCATGTCCGGCGGCAGCACCGGGAGGTAGGTGACCGACGCGCCGCGCGCCCGGGCGAACTCGCGCATGCCGTTCACCGAGTTGTGATTGTCGAACGTCAGGGCGAAGCGGCCGCCGTGCTCGAAGGGGTAGGACTCGGCGACGAGCTTCAGCGCCTGGCTGGCGTTCGCCGTGAAGACGACCTCGTAGTCGCCCGGCGACGCGTTGAAGAACGCCAGGACGCGGCTGCGCGCACGCTCGACGAGTTCGGTCGCCCGCGCCGATGTCGGGTTGAACGAGTGCGGGTTGCCGAGAACTTCGGAAGTCAACAGCTCCGCGTGCCGGCGGATCAGCGACTCGGCATAGAGTCCGGAGCCGGTGTAATCGAGGTAGACGTGCCGGCCGGCATCCAGCCTCGAGAAGTCGCGGGCGCGCAGTTCGTCGATCGCCCGTGTGTTCTCGTAGGCGGGGTAGGCGGACAGGAACTCGGTGATGTCGCCTGGCATGGACGCTCCTCAGCGACTTACGTCAATGAAGAATGACGAATGACGAATGCCGAATGACGGAACGGAAACCGCGGGCCCGGAGGCTCCGGCAACCTTCATTCTACATTCTGCATTCTGCATTGGCGCGGCGGGGCCATCCCGTTTCGCCCGCTATCGCACCGCCGCCCGCGAGGACGCCAGGGCCGCCCGTGAGGCCGCGATCGCCGCCACTCCGGCGATGGCCGCGTCGACGTGCGCCTCGACGTTGAAGGGGCCGAGGCCGAACCGGACGGCGCCGCGCAGTCTGTCGGTCCCGATCTGCTCGTGCACCATCGGCGCGCAGTGGAGGCCCGTGCGGCACGCGATATTGCAGTCCACGTCGAGGATCGTCCCCGTGTCGCCCGCGTCGAGACCTGCGACGTTGAAGATCATGACGGCGATGTGACGGTCCAGGTCGTCCTGGCAGTACATCGTCACGCCGGGAATGCCGCGGAGGCCGTCCACCATGCGCCGCATGAGCGCCATCTCATGCGCCTCGATCGCGTGGAGGCCCTTCGTCTCGAGCCACCGCACGCCGGCGTGCAGGCCGGCGATGCCTACGACGTTCGGCGTCCCGTACTCCATCGCCAGGGGTATTCGTCGAGGTGCGCGCGCTGCGCCGACCGGACGCCGGTGCCCCCCGCCCGGGTGTGGCGGATCTCGACGCCATCGCGGACGTACATCCCGCCGATGCCCGTCGGTCCCATCAACGACTTGTGGCCGGTGAAGCACAGGACGTCGATGTTCATTGCCTGGACGTCGATCGCGATCTTGCCCGCCGTCTGCGACGCGTCGACGACCAGGCGAATCCCGCGCTCGGCGCACAGCCGTCCGATGTCCGCGACCGGTTGAACCGTGCCCAGGACATTGGACGCGTGATTCACCGCGACGACCTTCGTGCTCTTCCGGAACCTCGCCGCGATGGCCGCCGGATCCACGAAACCCTTCCCATCGAACGGGACGTGATCCACCTCGACTCCACCGTGCACCGCCAGGTGGTGCAGGGGACGAAGCACCGCGTTGTGCTCCACGGTCGTCGTCACCGCGTGATCGCCCGCCTGCAGGAGCCCGAAGAGCGCCAGGTTCAAGGCGTCCGTCGAGTTGTACGAGAAGACCAGGCGGTTGTAATCGGTGCCGTTGAAGAGACGGCACAGCTGCTTCCGGGTGTCGTCCACCAACTGTCCGGTTTCCATGCACAGGTCGAAGCCGGAACGCCCGGGATTCACCCCGTGGCTCCGGTAGAACTGGTCCATGAAGACGTAGGTCTCTTCCGGCTTCGGAAACGACGTCGCGGCGTTGTCGAGGTAGATGAGGTCCATTGTTGGCTCTCGGGACGGCTGCGCATCGTATCACGGCGCCAGGCGCCGCCTGGCCTCGGCGAACACGGCGCCGAACATCTCCGGGGTGAGCCGGCCGGTGTTCGTGTTCTGCCGGCTCGGATGGTAGGACGCGATCAGGATCGGGCGCGTCGGGCCCAGCGAACACACGGCGCAGTGGGCGAACGCCGGCTTCGGTGCGATCGGCCCGAGCGCCGTCAGGCAGGCGTCGAACGCGATCCTTCCCAGGGCCACGACGACGCGGAGCCGCGCCAGCGCGTCCACCTCGGCGACCAGGTAGGGCAGGCAGTTGGCGATCTCCGCCGCGGTCGGCTTGTTGTCGGGGGGCGCGCACCGCGCGGCTGCGGCGATGTAGGCGTCGGTGAGCGCCAGGCCGTCGCCGACGTGCCGGGAGGCCGGAAGGTTGGCGAAGCCGGCCGCGTGGAGGGCGCGCATGAGGAAGTCGCCCGAACTGTCGCCGGTGAACATGCGGCCCGTCCGGTTGGCGCCGTGCGCGGCGGGCGCGAGGCCGACGATGAGCAGGCGGGCGGCGGGGTCGCCGAACCCCGGCACCGGGCGGCCCCAATAGACCTCGTCGCGGTAGGCGCGCTTCTTCTCGTGCGCAACCGCCTCGCAGTACCGGCGCAGGCGGGGACAGCGTTCGCACGAGACGATGGCTCGAGCGAGATCGGCCAGCGGCGTGCGGCTGCCGGCCTGCGACCGGGTCACGCGCGGCATGGCCGGACGCCGCAGGTCGCAGGCCGCAGGCCCTTGCTCATCGCCATTCCCACTCCAGGAAGCCCGGCGTGACGTCGGTCATCGCGTTCACGACCAGTTCGACCAGGCCGCCGTACATGATGCGGTGGCTGTCCCACACCTTGTGATAGGCGAGCAGGTCGCGGATCTGCCCCTTGCAGTTGCTGCACGGCGCGCACACGTACTTCGGCGTCGCGCGATCCGGGCAATCGGCGAAGGCGCCGAGGATCTGCTGCAGCTTCCTGCGCCCGGAAACCTGTGCCCGCCAGTCCGGGAACGTCCCGCCGTTCATGATGGCGAAACCGCTGCCGCCGCCGCAGCAGTAGTTGTCCACGCCGTGCGGCGTCATCTCGCGGAACTGCGGGCAGATGCGGCGCAGGACCTCGCGCTGCGGCTCGACGATGCCCATCAGCCGGACGACGTTGCAGGGATCGTGGAGCGTGACGGGGAAGTCGTTGCGCGACGCGTCGAGCGGCACACGGCCCCCGACGACGATGTCGCGGAGGACGGTCAGGAAGCTCTCCCGAGGGATGGCGAGGTCGCCCGCCAGCAGCCGGTCCGCGACGACGAGCAGCGCCTTGTGCGCGTGGCCGCACTCGCCGACGACGATCTTCTTCACCTTGAGCTTCCGGGCCGCCTCGGCGTGTCGCACGGCCACCCGCGCGAACTGCGCGTCGTCGTACCAGAGGCCGTAGTTGACCGAGTCGTAGCCGGCGAGGTCCGACGACATCGTCCACGAGATGCCTGCGGCGGTCAGGATGACGCCGAAGGCGCCCGGGTTCTCCGGCCAGGCGAGGATCTCGCCCGCGTTGTGGATCAGGAGGATGTCGGCGCCCTCGACGTCCCACGGCGTGTCGACGGCGAGGCCGGTCTTCTCCGACATTTCGCCGTCGATGAACTGGACGTTGTCCTTCGCGGCCGCGGGGTTCATCCCGGTCGTCGAGCCGGTCTTCAGCTGCACCATCGAACCGGAGGCGTGCAGTTCCTTGGGCGCGATGCCCATCTCCATCGAGAAGAGCTTGCGGATCTCGTGAGCGACGAGTCCGTTGTCGACGCCGAGCGGGCAGGTCTGCGCGCAGCGACGGCACAGGTTGCAGCGGTAGGCGAGTTCGGCCAGCCGCGCCACGAGCGGCCAGTTGAGTTCGACCGTGCCGTGCTGCCACGCGGAGACGAGGCCGCCGCCCTTCACGTACTGAAAGTAGAGGCGGCGCAGGATCTCCGACCGGAACGTCGGCCGGTAAATCTCGGCGCCGCCGCTGGCGTCGAAGATGTGGCACGAGTCGGAGCAGGTCTGGCACTTCGCGCAGTGTTCCACCGTCAGCAGCAGCGGCTGGAGGAACGCCCAGTTGTTCTCGCGCGAGAACAGCTTCTCGAGGCCCGCCAGGAACCGCTCCACGAGCGCGCGCTCCTCCTCGGGCGTCTGGGGATTGGGGAGCGTGAGCACCCGGGTGTCGTCCAGCGCGTACTCGTTCGCCAGGTCGCGCGGCGGCGCGGGCTTCCCCGGGGCCGGTTCGAGCGGCAGCGCGGGCAGTCGCTGCGGCTCGAGGTGCAGCAGCGGGTCTCGCGAACGGCTGGAGACGTCGGACAGCTTCACCCGATCCTTCATGCCTTTGGCGCCTCGGACGGATTGTGCGCCACGACCTCGGCCCAGGTCCGCGGGTCGCCGCTGCGGATGTGGGCCGCGCTCCACGTCGGGCGGTAGGTGAGGTACTCGGCCATCGCCCGGGCACGCCGCTCGTCGTGCAGGAGTGGCCGATCGTCCCATCGTACGGCGTGGTAGGTGAAGACCTTCGCGATGAAGTGCGACATGTGGGTCAGCGGGATGTAGGCGCCGAGCGCCGCGACGGCGACGATCCCGAGGCCGAACAGGGTCGGCACCTGGACGGCGAGGTCCCAGGACAGCAGCCCGGCCAGCGTGGCGGCGGCGCCAGGCGAGCCGGCCGGGCGGGCGGCGTAGCCGACGGCGAGCAGCGCCAGCGCGGCGATGAAGAACGACAGGTTGAAGATGTCACCTGCCGAGGTGGAGACCTTCAAGGCCCGTTCCGTGAGGCGCCGGTGGAGCAGCCCCGCGGCGCCGACGAGGCAGCAAGCCGTTCCAGCCGCGCCCGACACGGCGGCCGGCGCCGAGAACAGGCGGGCGACCGCCGCCCCCCCCAGCCGTCCCAGGACCAGGGAGCCGGAAAGGAGCGCCAGCGACGCGGCGAGCAGGTAGAGGCCGAAGTGGAACGGGAACGAGCGATACCAGAGGGGCCGGTTGACGGCGCGCAGCCCGCGGAGGAACAGCATCTCGGGCAGCATGAACTTCAGTTCGCCCGCCAGGTTCGCCGCGCGCGGGTGACGCCACCATTCGCCCTGTTCGAAATAGGATCCGCCGTGCGCCACCCGTTCCGGCGCTTCGTGCGGGACCGGATACAGTTCCCACCGGAGATGCAGCGGGGCGCGGGCGAACGACAGTATCCGCCAGGCGCAGGCGGCGACGAAGATCACCGCCGCCGCAGCTGCGGCGAGGTAGACGGCAAGGGTCACAGGGTCTCCAGGACAGGGCGCCTCATTCTAGCAGGCGGACGCCGGAGGGCGAGCCTCTCCTGGTTCAGGCGATGAGCAGCGGGTTCTCGAGCATCCCCTTCAGCGTGGCCAGGAAGCGCGCGCCCTGGGCGCCGTCGGCGACGCGATGGTCCACCGCCAACGTCATCTTCATCCGCCGGCCGACCTTCACCTGCCCGCCTTCGACCACCGGGACTTCGCGCACGGCCCCGACGGCGAGGATGGCGGCCTCGGGCGGATTGATGATGGCCGAGAACTCCTCGATGCCCATCATCCCCAGGTTGGAGATCGAGAAGGTGGCGCCGGTGTACTCGTGCGGCTGGAGGCGGCGGGCGCGGGCGCGCTCGGCCAGTTCGCGCGCCTCGGCGCCGATGTCGACCAACGACTTGGAGTCGGCGTCCCGAATCACCGGGGTGATGAGCCCGTCTTCGAGCGCGACGGCCAGGCCGACGTGCACGCGCGAGTACCTGCTTGATGTGGTCGCCCGCAAACGAGGCGTTGATCTCGGGGTGGCGCTTCAGCGCGGAGGCGCACGCCTTGATGATGACGTCGTTGAGCGAGACCGGGTAGTCGAGCGCCTTCAGCGCCCGATACGAATCCCACAGGCGCTCGGCGGCCACGTCCACCGTCAGGTAGAAGTGCGGCACGGGCGCCTTGCTCTGCACGAGGCGCTTGGCGATCGTGCGGCGCATCGACGAGAGTTCGATTTCCTGCACGTCCCCCACGGGCGGCGCCGGGGCGGCCCCGACCTGCGACGCGGCGGCCTTCGACACCGCCGCCTCGATGTCGCGCTTGATCACGCGGCCCTGCGGCCCGGAGCCTTGGAGCGACGTGAGGTCGACGCCGGCCTCGGCGGCCATCCGCAGCGCCAGCGGTGAGGCGCGCAGCGCGCGGCTGGCGGCCGCGTCGCGGGCTGCCGCGGCGGGGGCGGGCTTCGCCGGCGTCGCGGGAACGGCCGCGGGCCGCGCGGCGGGCCTCGGCGGCGGCGGCGGCGGCGGCGGCGGCGCGGCGGCCGGCTGTTCGAGCAGCGCCGAGATGTCCTCGTCCGGCGCGCCGATGATCGCGATGAGCGACCCGATCTTGACGGTGTCGCCCGGCCCGGCCACCAGCTTCCGGATGGTGCCGTTGGTATAGGCCTCCATCTCGACGGTCGCCTTGTCGGTTTCCACCTCGGCGAGGGTCTGCCCGGTCTCGACCTTGTCGCCTTCCTGCTTGAGCCAGCGGAGGATTTTGCCCTCCTCCATCGTGTCGCTCAACTTCGGCATGACCACGCGGGAAGCCATAAGGAGTACCTCAGAGCCAGGATTCAGGAGTCAGGAGCCAGGAGTCGGTAGGATTCGGAATGCAGGACTTTGAATGCGCCGGCAGACCGAATCCCGAATCCCGACTCCCGAATCCTGCTAGTCGATGTACAGCACTTCCTTCACCGCCTGCACCACGCGGGCGGGGGAGGGCATGGCCATGTGTTCCAGGTTCTTCGCGTACGGCATCGGCACGTCGGCGCCCGTCACCCGCGTCACCGGCGCGTCCAGATCGCTGAACGCGTCGCGGTGGACCAGGTAGGCGAGCTGCGCGCCGATCCCGGCGTACTCCCAGCCCTCCTCGAGGATCACGCACCGGTTCGTCTTCTTCACCGACGCGATGACCGGGCCCTCGTCCAGCGGCCGCAGCGTGCGCGGGTCGATGACCTCGCACGACACGCCCTCGGCGGCCAACGTGTCGGCCGCCTGCAGCGCCACGTTCGCCATCTTCGACCACGCGACGATGGTGACGTCGGTCCCTTCGCGCTTCACGTCGGCGACGCCGATCGGGACCAGGTACTCGCCCTCGGGCACCTCGCCCTTCGAACCGTACAGCGTCTCGCCCTCGATGAAGATCACGGGGTCGTCGTCCCGGATGGCGCTCTTGAGCAGGCCCTTCGCGTCGTACGGCGTGGAAGGCGCCACCACCTTGAGGCCGGGCACGTGGGCGTACCAGGACTCGAGCGACTGCGAGTGCTGCGCCGCCAGCTGGTGGGCCGCGCCGCCAGGACCGCGCACGACCATCGGGATCTTGAACTGCCCGGCCGACATGTAGAGCATCTTCGCGGCGCTGTTGACGATCTGGTCCATCGCCAGCATCGAGAAGTTCCACGTCATCATCTCGATGACCGGGCGCAGCCCCACCATCGCCGCGCCGACGCCGACGCCGGCGAAGCCTTCCTCGGTGATCGGCGTGTCGATGACGCGACGCTCGCCGAACTCTTGCAGGAGACCGCGGCTGACCTTGTAGGCCCCCTGGTAGACCCCGACTTCCTCGCCCATCAGGAAGACCTTCGGGTCGCGCCGCATTTCTTCGCGCAGGGCCTGGGTGAGGGCGTCACGATAGGTGATCAGAGGCATAGGGGAGTTACTACTGCTGGCTTCTCGTGTACGGTCCGTACGGCTCGCTGTACACGTCTTCATACAGCGCGCTGGCCGGCGGTTCGGGACTGTTGTCGGCAAACTCCACCGCCGCGTCCACGATCTTCCGCACCGCCGCGTCCATCGTCTCCAGGCCCTTCTGATCCAGCAGACCCTGCTCGGAGAGGTGCTGGAAGTGGTGCCGGATCGGGTCCTTCAGCTTCTGCTCCTCGACTTCTTCCTTCGTCCGGTAATGGCCGTGGACCGGGTCGGACATCGAGTGGCCCATGAACCGGTAGCAGCGCGCCTCGATCAGCGTGGGCATGCTCTCGCGGCGCGCCAGCTCCACCGCGCGGCCGACCGTCTCGCGAACCGCCAGCACGTCCATGCCATCCACGGTCTCGCTGGCCATGTCGTACGCGCACGCGCGCTGCGCGACGTCGTAGATCGCCGACGCCCGCTCGATGGCCGTGCCCATCCCGTAGCGGTTGTTCTCGACGATGTACACGCAGGGGAGCTTCCACAGGGCGGCCATGTTCAGCGACTCGTGGAAGGCGCCGATGTTCACCGCCGCCTCGCCGAAGAAGCAGAGGGTGACCTGCGGCTTGCCCTCGTATTTCGAGGCGAACGCGGTGCCGGTCGCCAGCGGGATGTGGCCGCCGACGATCGCGTGGCCGCCGAGCATGCCGTGTTCCGCGTCGAACAGGTGCATCGACCCGCCCTTGCCGCGCGACAGGCCGCCGTCACGCCCGAAGAGTTCGGCCATCACCCGGCCCGGGTCGCTGCCCTTGACGATGGCGTGCACGTGGTCGCGGTAGGAACAGAAGATGTAGTCGTCGGGCTGCAGCGTGGACATGGCGCCCACCGATACCGCTTCCTGCCCGATGGCGAGGTGGCAGAAGCCGCCGATCTTCTGCAGCGCGTACATCTCGGCGCAGCGTTCCTCGAACCGACGGCCGAGCAGCATCTTCCGCAGCAGCTCGACCTGCGCGTCGTTCGAGACCGCCGTCGATCGGTCCATCAGTCGTTGGTTGGCCATGTCGACTCGTCGTAGGCGTCAGCCTGTTCGTGAGCGTGGTAGGACGAGCGCACCAGGGGGCCGGACTCGACGTGGCCGAACCCCATGCTGAGCGCCGTTGTCTTCAACATGTCGAACTCCTCGGGGTGGTAGTAGCGCGCCACCGGGAGGTGGGCCGCCGAGGGGCTCAGGTACTGACCGATCGTGAGGATGCCGCAGCCGACGGACCGCAGGTCCGCCAGCGTGGCGACCACTTCGTCCCACTCCTCGCCCAGGCCGACCATCAGGCCGGACTTGGTGGGGATGTGCGGCGCGTGCTTCCGGGCGCGGTCGAGCAGCTCGAGCGCCCGCGGATAGCGGCCGCCGGGCCGGGCGCGCCGGTAGAGCCGGGGGACCGTTTCCGTGTTGTGGTTGAGGATGTCGGGGCCGGCGTCGAGCACCGCCCGAAGGGGCGCCTCTTTCCCCTGGAAGTCGGGGACGAGCACCTCGATGCGGCACGTGGGCACGCGCCGGCGAATCTCGGCGATTGTACCTGGCGAAGATCGACGCGCCGCCGTCGGGCAGATCGTCGCGGTCCACCGACGTGATGACCACGTAGCGGAGCTGCATCTGCCCGGCCGCGCTGGCGACGCGGGCCGGCTCGGCGGTATCGAGTCCCGCCGGGCGGCCGTGCGCGACCGCGCAATAGGGACAGTTCCTCGTGCAGACGTCGCCGAGGATCATGAACGTCGCCGTGCCGTGGTGCCAACACTCGCCGATGTTCGGGCAATGCGCTTCCTCGCACACGGTGTTGAGCCGGAGGTCGCCCATCAGCCGCTTCAGGCGGATGTAGCTCGGCGACCCGGGGGCCTTGACCTTCAGCCAGGACGGCTTCGGTTCCCGGGGCCGGACCAGCACGAGCGGACTCTCGATGGGAGTGGACATACGGCCTGAAACACTGATGATAACACGCAGGTCGCGGCCGACTGGCCGGGCAAGCGCCGGGCAAGGTGTTGCGCCGGCCGGGGCGGCCGGGGGAGAATCGGCTGGTAGGCGGGCCGCAAGCTGTCACAGACGGAAGGAGTGCTATGGCTTCCATCATCGCAACCTGGCTCGGTCACGGCACGTTCCTGCTCCGGGCGCCGTCCGGCCCGACCATCCTCATCGACCCCTGGATCGAGTCCAATCCCGCGTGCCCCGCGGCGTGGAAGAAGGGCGGCTGGAAGGACCACATCGAGAAGCTGGACCTGATCCTCGTGACCCACGGCCACTCCGACCACATCACCGACGCCCTGCCGGTCGCGAAGGCCACGGGAGCGCCCGTGGTGTCGGGGTTCGAGATCTGCAGCTGGCTGGCCTCGAAGGGCGCGCCGGCGGTCAGCGGGATGAACAAGGGGGGCACGCAGGCGATCGCGGGCGTGAAGGTGACTCATGTTCACGCCGAACACAGCAGCACGGTCGAAGAGGGCGGCCGCATCGTCGCGCTCGGCGAGCCGGGCGGCTTCGTGATCCAGTTCGCCGACGGCGGCACGGTCTACTTCGCCGGCGACACGGCGCTGTTCGGCGACATGGCGCTCATCCGGGAACTGCATCAGCCGTCGCTCGCGTTCCTGCCGATTGGCGACCACTTCACCATGGGACCGAGGGCAGCCGGCAAGGCCTGCGAGTTGCTCGGCGTGACGCGCGTCGTGCCCATGCATTTCGGCACGTTCCCTCTGCTGACGGGGACGCCCGAGGAGCTGCGGAAGTGGGTCCCGGCCGGCGTGACCGTCACCGAATGCACCCCCGGCCAGGCGGCGGGGATTAGCTACTAGAAGCCGGTCAGCGCTCGGGAGGCGATGGACGCGGACGCGGAAGAGCAGCCGGGCGACTGGCCGTCACCCACCGGGTCCGTCACGGGCTGCCGGCTGCCAGCCAGTCGGTCGACGTGCAGGATGATCGCCAGCGTCCCCGGTTCGAGGCGTGAGAGCGTCGGGTCGGGGTAGGGCGAGATCAACGTGACGGCCGCCACCGTCCTGCCGTTCCGTTCGATCGGGAACCGGACGACCTGGGCGCGCGTGCCGGTGTACAGACGCGCCACGGTGGTGCGCGGATAGGTGCCCGCCTCCCCGAAGGCCTCGAGCGGATCCAACTTGTGGACCGGCCACGACTCGGGGGTCGCCGGCGCCCGGCCGCCATCCCGGGCCGCCTCCCAGGCGGCCTGCCTGGCCTTCTCGATTCCCAGCGTCGAGCACGAGCACCTCGTAGGCGCCCGGCGGCGCTGCCGCCGGAACGAACAACCTCGCCAGGGCTGGAGACGGCCGTCCCGGCAGGCTGAACGGCGAGGGCGGCTGTGGCGGCAGGCTGCCGGCCCTGGTCACCGCAACGGCAGCCAGCACGAGCGTGGTGACGGGCGCCGCCCATCGGCTTGACACCGGAAGGCGCCGGCAGGTACTGTTTGTAGAACGAAACCGCGTTCCACATAGTGGACTCTGTGACATTCGAGCAGCCGACCTCACCCGTCACGGCTGGCGCGCAGCCGACATCCATCGACAAGGCGTTCGACGTGTGCGAGGCACTGTCGAGGGAGCCGGCCGGAATGAGTCTATCCGACCTGGCCCGCACGCTGAAACAGCCGCGCCCGAGCGTGCACCGGCTGCTGACCGTCCTCAAGCGGCGCGGGTACGTCCGGCAGGACGAGGACACCCAGCGATACGCGCTCGGCGTGAAGATGCTGGACCTCTCGTTTCGCCTGATGGGGCGCTCCGAACTGCGTCTGCACGCCTACCCGGTCTTGCGCGATTATGCCGCGCAGTCCGGGTTCCACACGTTTCTTTCGGTGCCGGCGGGGGGAGAGGTCACCTATATCTGGCGCTCCGAGGCCGGGGACGTCGCCATGCGGACGGTCTACGGCAAGGAGATGCCGGCTCACTGCTCCCTGTACTTCAACGGGGTGAACGGGCCGGCGGCGTCACGGAGACTGAGCTGTGCGCGGCTCGCCGAGACGCGCGACGTCTCGCGCAGCGGCGAACTCGTGCGGCACCTCGGGTTCGACGAGAGCGGTGAAGCCTCGGGGGCGCAGCGGATGTGCTGCACCTGCGCGCCCGTGTTCGATTACTCGGGACGAGAAGTCGCCCGCGTGGGCGTGTTCGGCCACGGCGCCGACGACCGGCCGATCGCGGGCGTCCACAACCGCGGTGCGTGGGAACTGGCTCGGCACATTTCGATGCGGCTCGGCTACCTGTCGGCCGTGGCGATGGGCGTCGCGTAGCGACGCGAGACAACCCGGAGGGAGCATGGCGTACGTGATTTGCGAACCGTGCATCGGCACCAAGGACACGGCGTGCGTGGACGTCTGCCCGGTCGACTGCATCCACCCCAGGAAGAACGAGGACGAGTTCGCCACCGCCGAACTGCTCTACATCCATCCCGACGAGTGCATCGACTGCGGCGCGTGCGTGCCGGCATGCCCGGTGGAAGCGATCTTCGTGTTGGACGAGGTGCCGGAGAAGTGGAAGCACTTCATCCAGATCAACGCGGAGCACTATCAGAAGTAGGATTCACAGGGAGCTCGCCCAATGGGCCTGATCGATCACAAGTTCGAAGACAACTTCATCACGACGAACCTCGACACGATGCTCAACTGGGCCCGGCAGTCGTCGCTGTGGCCGATGGGATTCGGCCTGGCGTGCTGCGCGATCGAGATGATGGCGACGGGCGGATCCCGGTTCGACATCGCGCGGTTCGGCGCCGAGGTGTTCCGCGCCTCGCCCCGGCAGGCCGACGTGATGATCGTCGCCGGCACGGTGACCAAGAAGATGGCGCCGGTGCTGCGGCGGCTGTACGACCAGATGCCCGAGCCGAAGTGGGTCATCTCGATGGGCAGCTGCTCGAACGCCGGCGGCCCGTTCCCGACCTACAGCGTGCTGCAGGGGGTGGACAAGGTCGTGCCGGTGGACATCTACATCCCGGGGTGCCCGCCTCGCCCGGAGGCGTTGCTCTACGGCTTGATGCGGCTGCAGGACAAGATTCGCAAAGAGGGCACCGTGCTTCGCAAGGAGCGCGTGATCAAGGTCGGGCAGACCGAGCCGAGCCTCGTGGAAGGGTAGCGCGATGACCGACTTGCTGCGAAAGATCTTCCTGATCGACCTGTTGAAGGGGCTGTGGCTCACCCTGACCTACACGCCGCAGCCCGCCTTCACGTTCCAGTACCCGGCCGAGCGCCGGCCGACGGCTCCGCGGTTCCGCGGCGTCTTGCGGCTCCAGGTGGAGCCGGGCACCGGGGCGCAGACGTGCATCGTCTGCGACCAGTGTGCCAAGGCCTGCCCGGACGATCTCATCTCGCTCGGCGGCCACCGCGAGCCCGGCCAGAAGCTGAAGGCCCTGGACTACTTCGACTTCAATCTCTCCCGGTGCAGTTTCTGCGGCCTGTGTTCGGAGGTCTGCCCCACCAAGCCGATCAAGGCGCTGATCATGAGCGAGGACTACGAGCTGACCGTGTACTCCCGGGACGCACAGATCCTGCGGGTGGACGAGATGTACGACGGCGTCCCGATCGAGCACTACATGCGATAGGGGGCGGCCGCAGACGCCGGTGGCAGTGCGCCATGCGGATGCGGCCCCGGGTGTCCGCCAGCTGCCGACCCACGGCGACAGGTACGCATCGGCCGACAGAACGGGCTTGCTTCTTTCGAACCTGCATTCGTCTATCGTCATTCGTCGCCGCGCCGCGAGCATCTTGTCAGAACCTGTTCCGGGGGAGCGCCCTATGACCACACGGGCCCGTCTGGCCGTTTTGCTGTCGTTCGTCTGCCTGTTGTCCCTCTCGGTGGTGGCCGCAGGCAAGAGGTTCAGCGCGGCCACGGCCGCCGCCCAGATCGCGGTCGCCGACGTCCTGTCCGACCACGGCGACAACCGGGCGGCCATGCACACCTACATCGCCGCCACCGACTGCGAAGACGTTGCACTCCGCGACCGCGCGCGTGCGGGCGCGGTGCGGTCGGCCCTCCGGGTCGCGGAGTTCGGCGTTGCCGTGACGCAGCTGGCGTCGCTGCGCGGGGAGGGGACCACCGACCCGGCCACGCTGGCGCTCGCGGGCGACGCGCTCTGGGGCGCCGGCCGGTTCGACGAAGCGGAGAAGGCGTATCGCGACGCCCTCAGCGTCGCACCGGCAAGCCCGCGCGCGCGCACCGGCATGGCGCGTGCCCTCGCCTCGCGCAACCAGATGGCGCCGGCACTCGACGAGGTGCAGGCGGCCCTGGGTTCGGCGCCGGGCGATGCCGACCTGCGGTTCACGCTGGGCTCCCTGCTGGAACGGATGCACCGCTACCAGGAGGCGGCCGCCGCCTACCTGGTCTACCTGAGCATGCTCAAGGGCTCCGATCGGCCCGACCGGGCGGACAAGATCCAGTGGGCGCTCAACCACATCGCGTTCCTGCGATCGTTCGGCGGCAGCGTGCCGTTCGAGATGGCGAAGGGCGGCGTGACGCAGCACGTGCTCGACTTCCGCCTCGTCAACGGCAAGGTCATCGTCAAGGGGAAGATCAACGGCCGGAGGTCGGTGGACTTCGCGATCGACACCGGCGCCGAGCAGACGATCCTGAGCGAGAAGACCGCCAGGAAGCTGAACATCCCCTATTTCACCGAGACGCTGACCGCCGGGGTGGGCGAGGCGGGCATCCGGGGTCTGAAGGTGGGCCGGCTGATGTCCCTGGAGATCGGCACGCTGGCCGTCTACAACCTGCCCGTCCTGATCAAGTCGCCAGTCATGCGCGAGATCCCGGTTGACGGCATGGACGGTTTCTCGCCCCTCGCCATCGGCCTGTCGGTGTCGATCGACTACAGGAAGCGCAAGGTGACGCTGGGCGAGCCGCTCCCGCCTCAGCCCGGGGCGCGGGAACTCCCGCTGCGCCTCGACCGCCTGGCGACCGTCCAAGGGGCCGTCAACGGCATCCCGTCGAGCTTCGTCGTGGACACCGGCGGCGAGGCGATCTCCCTGAACGCGAGAACGGCTCGGGAGCTGTTCACGCCGGCCGATCGCCGCCGCATCAAGCTGCGCGTCTACGGCGCATCGGGCCTCGATCCCGACGCGTACCTGCTGCCCGGCGTGAACCTGGCGTTCGGGCCGATCAGCCTGCCGGACCAGCCCGTCGTCGTGATCGATCTGCGCGCGCCGAGCGTCCTCCTCGGCTACGAGATTGGCGGCATCCTCGGCTACCGTCTACTCGGGAAGTACCGCGTGGACATCGACCTGTCGCGAGCGGTGCTCAGGCTGGGCGACCTGTAGCACAACTGGGGAACTGGGCAACTGAGCAACTGGGGAACTGGGCAACTGGGGAACTGGGCAACTGGGGAACTGGGGAACTTCTGTCTCAGAGCAGTTCGCGTGTCGCCGCGTCCAACTGTTCCGGGTCGAAGCGCACCAACGCGAGCTCCGGTCCGTCGTGGGCTGCAGTGAAGCACCGGGTGTTGCCGATGACGGTGCGCCACTCGCCGGTGATGCGGGCCGCTTCGTGGACGTGACCGTGCAGCGTGACGAGCGGCTGGCGCGTCTCGATGAAGCGCCTGATCGCGACGCTCCCCACGTGGACGTCGAGCGGAACGGAGTCGACGAAGCGGCCGTCGAGCGCGGCGCGATCGAGCGGAGTCTGGTACGGCGGGCTGTGGAACAGCAGGATGGCGCGGTCGAGCGCCCGGTCGCCGGCAAGCGCCTGCAGGTCGTCCTTGATCGTGCCGTAGCGCACGTCGGACTCGCTGGCCGGCACCGTCCGCCAGCCTTCCTCCGGCGACGAGCATCCCGGATCGACATACCGCGACACGTCGTACCGCTCCCAGTCCTTCAGCCGGAAGGGCGTCGGCGGGACGCACGAGTACCCGTACACCGTGTAGCCGGTCCACTCGAGGCGCTGGCCGTGCGCACAGCGCCACACCCCGCGCGTGCCGGCCTCCTGCATCGCCGCCTCTTCGGCCCGCGGGTCGTCGTTGCCCAGGATCGCGAAGACCGCCGGGTAGGCGGGGCCGAGGGAGGCCCGCGCGCGTTCGAACGCCGGCGCCAGGAAACCGTCGATGAAGTCCTGGTGGTCGGGATTGACCGGCTCGGCGAGGCCGAGGCCGGACGGCAGGAGATCGCCGCCGAGGAACACGGCCGCCGGGCGTTCGGCCGCCACCGCCGCCAGCAGCTTGGCGTAGCGGTCGGTGCGCCCGTGCAGGTCGGAGGCGAAGAAGCACCGAGGCATGCTACGGGCGGCCGGCGTTCGCGCGCTTGTGGAGCGTCAGCGGGCGGGCGGGGTCGGTGACGGCGCCGACCTTCGAGGCGAACGGCGACTGGCCGGCGAAGTCAGCGTCGGTCACCATCTTCACGTCGAGCAGCCCCTCGGTCCGGTAGCCCGTTCGCAGGTAGTTCAGCTCGCTGAGGCAGAGGCTCCACCCTTCCAGCCACATCTCGAGCTGGCGGCGCGTCTCCTCGTTGTCGTCGACGTGAACGATCAGGTCGATGTCGCTGCCCGGGCCCGCCGTCGCGTTCTTCGAGCTGCCGAACACGTACATGCCCTTGATGCCGAAGCGATCCGGGTCCACCTCGGCGGCGATGTGCTCGGCCATCCGCAGCCGCCACCGCCAGTGGTCGTCGGTGACCTGGAACGTGTCCGTGCGCCGCTCCTGCGCGGCCGCCTGGCCCTGCGTGGGCAGGGCCAAGTACCCGACCGCCTCCTCGAGATCGGCGTTCATCAGCACCTGGAGGATCAGGCCGTCGGTGGCCTTTTCCACGTCGATCACGTGGACGACCTTCGCGAGGTGCGCGTGCTCCGGGATCAGCTCGGCGAGGATGTTCGGCGCGCGGCGCAGGAACAACTCGTTGAACACCTGGCCCGGCTCGGAGGGGAAGATCGGCAGGTACCGGATGCCCGCCTCGACGAGGTCCTGGAAGAAGTGCGTACCGAACGACAGGTCGGGGACGTAGTTGCCCTTCTTCGCGGCGATCTCCATGAGCACGGCGGTGTTGTTGATGTCGGAGTAGGTGATGCTGACACCCAGCTTGATGTCGCCGCGGCTGCCCCAGCGCCCCGGGCCCATGAGCACGAACTGCCGCTTGGGCAGCAGCTTGTTCAGCCTGCCGATCACGCGCCCGACGTCCTTGAGGTCGTTGAGGCTCTCGAGCCGGTCGTATTCCTCGGGGTCCACGTACACGATGTGCGTGACGTCGGGGACGCGGCCGTTGGACACGTACTTGTTCGCGGCGAAGACGACGCGGTCCATCGGCAGGTCGCGCGGGATCGAGGACGGAACGGCGTCGCGCGAGAAGCTCTGGGGCCGGCACTGCAGGAGGTACAGATCCTTGCCGTCGGACGCGAACTCGACGTCGACGGGCGCGCCGATCCGTTCGCGCAGCAGCCTCAGCAGCGCGCGCATCCGGGCCATGAACGACGTGCCGCTGACCAGGCCGTCGAACGTGATCACCGTGTGGGCTTCGGCCGGGTCCCAGCCGAAGCCGACAGGGCGGTGAATCCCCTCGCCGTCGTACACCGAGGCGATCAGGTCGAGTGCCGGGTACTCGCGGCCGTAGTCCTTGATCAGGTCTGCGGCGTCGGTCGTCTCGAACCGCTGCATCTCGATGTTGATCACGTCGATCTTCCGCGGCGCGTACCGCAGGATCTCGTCCTGCGTGACGTTGACGCGCAGCCCGGGCTGACCCGGCGCGACCAGGATCGGGTAGTCGTCGCCGAGGCGGTCGACGGCGCGCGTGCCGAGGCCGGGCACCAGGCGCACCAGGCCGTCTTCGCGCTTGATGCGCGGCGACCACCGGAACTCGTTGTTGCTGAAGGCGACGCCGGCGAACGACGGCAGGAAGTAGGGGCCGATCCTCGTGCCCACCACCTCCTGGATCATGATGCCCATCTCCTCGTGGAGGTCGAGCAGGTTGCGCTCGGCCCGGTACTCGATCGGGTCGGGCCCGAACAGCGACGCGTAGACCTCGGCGATGGCGTCGGTCAGCGCGCTGAGGCGCTCGCCCTTGGTGCCGACGTTCGGCAGGAAGAGGCTCTTGTACTTGCCCGAGAACGCGGCGCCCATCCGGTCTTCGAGCAGGCTCGAGCTCCGGACGATGAGCGGCTTGCCTTCGAGGTCGTCGAGCGCGAGCGACAATCCCTTCAGGATCTCCGTCGGGAACCGCGAGTTCTTGAACACCTGCACGATGTGCGGGTACTCGCGGCGGATCTGGTCGATCTCCAGGTACTTCCGGTTGTAGACGTCCTCCATCTGGTTGTACTCGACGAAGCTCATGAGGCCGTCGGACGCGATGTACCAGGTCTTCGGCACCCTGATCCCGGAGAGCAGGTCCGAGTACTCGCCGCACTTCCGGATGATCTGCGAGGCGAGCAGCATGCCCGCGCTCTTGCCGCCCAGCTTCCCGTGGCTCGCGGGCGGGCTGATGATGTGGTTCACCAGATCGTAGAAGTCGCCGATCTCGATGTAGTTCTTGGCGGTGTTGATGAACTCGAGGTCCTCGGTGAAGAAGCGCCGCGCCAGCGAGACGCGGAGCCCGATCTGCACCGAGCGCGACAGCTCGTCGTCGTGCACCGCGAGCTGGTGGTAGCGTTCGAGCGCCTGGCCGATGTCCGTGAGCGAGGTGCACTGGTTCTCGACCGCCTCGACCAGGAAGCCCGATTTGTCGTCCTTGATCCACTTCTGGATGCAGCTGACGATCTCGCCCTCGCTCAGGTGGGTGGACGCGATCCGGAACGCGTCCTCCGTCAGCGCCAGGAGCTCCTCGATGCTCTTGCGCCGCAGCGGGATGTTGTCTTCGAAGCCGTCGGCCTGCTGCGTGAAGTCGGACGCGAACCGCTGGAGCAGCTGCTGCGCCTCGTCGATCCCGTTCCAGCAGAGGTAATTGAGCATGCGGCGGGAGATCCGCATCAGCAGGTGCTGGTCGGTCTTCCGCAGGAACTCGATGATCACCCACCACTCGCGCTTCTCGGGCGACGCCAGGTTCTCGATCGCCGACTGCCAGTTGCGCAGCGTCGCCTGCAGCCGCCGCTGCATGAGGAAGTGCGCCAGCCGCTCGGCGATCGTGTCCATCAGCTTCCGCTCCTCTTTGAGGAACGGCCCCTCGTCGGCGCGCGGCATCTGGCGGGTGTAGAAGACCTCGATCTGCCCGACGTGCTGCCCCTGCACGGTGATGTCGGAGCGGAGCACCCAGTTGGTCTCGGTGACCCGCGCCGGCTCGTAGACGTTGTTGTCGAGCGTCAGCTTCGCCCAACACACGCTGGGGAACTGGAAGCCGGACGGGACGGCCTCCACCACGCCGCGGCACACCTCTTCGACGGAGGCGTCGGGCTGGTTGATCAGCTCGTGGACCTTGTAAAGGGTGTGCAGCTCCTTCGCGCGCTCCTGGAGCTGCTCGATGATGTTGTTGACCGGCTGGTTGGTGGGGTTCATTGGATGCTCGAGGCCCCGTCAATGCGCAAGGGCACACGCACAATCGTCCGCCCTTCGTGCATTCTACATGCTGCATCCTGCATTGTCGTGCGGGCCGTCACGGTCCCGGGGCCCGCCAGAGGACGGCTCCGTGGCCCCGCCGGCCGTCCACGACGATGTGCAGCGGATGGTCGAGGCGAACGTGCCGTACCAACCCGGTGTCGGTCACGACGGGCTGGCGCGACAGCCCCGCCCAGTCGATCGGGAAAGGCGCGTGGAACGGCACCGAGAAGTAGCTGATGTTGAAGCTGGAGATATTGTGGAAGAAGTGCGAACCCTGGCTCAAGTCCACGTTCATCGACGGCAGCGTGGCCTCGACGATCGCTTTCGCCCCGCCGATCTGGGACCAGGCGACCGGGATGCCGAGCCACGGGTCGGCGCTGCCCCAACGGCCGAAGCCGACGAGCAGGTAGGAAACGCCCCGGTCCACGAGGTCGAGGTTGAGCCGGGCGATCTCGCTCGCGATCGCCGGCGTGTGGCGCGCCTCGAACCCGTCGGGCTTGACGTACACGACGTCCCGCACGCCCGAGATCACGCCGTTGCCCATCACCCGGGTGGAAGCGAGCAGCACGTCGCCGCGGTCCACCGAATCCAGGTCGACGTCCACGACGGCGTCCGGCACGCTCATCGGCCGGACCTGCAGGAAGCCGAACCTCGCCGGGCCGTCCTCGCCCTCGCGCGGGAACGTGGCCGCGAACTCGATTTCCACCGGGGTGCCGATCGATTCCTGGCACCGGAGCAGCAGCTGCCTGAGCAGGTCGTTGAGGGCGTACTCCTCGAGCACCAGCAGGGGCGCGAACGTGAGCGCCCGCGGCCCGCGGATGCCGACGCCCATCGACAGGCGATCCGAGCGCGCGTCGTAGGTCGACGCCAGGAGGCGCAGCGTCTCGTCTTCCTCGGCCTCGCCCACCGGCGACTTCACCAGGTACTCGGCTTCGGCCACCGGGTCGAACGCGGGCGGGCGGCCCATGTTCACCGCCCAGAACTCCAACTGCGTCTGCCGCAGCAGGTCGCGCACCGACGAGTAGGGCGGGGTCGCCTGGGGGTAGGCCGGCGAGTAGCTCCACGACACACCGCCGTCCACGATCGTCTTGCCCAGCCCGAACGCCAGGTTCACCACCCCGTCCTCGGGCCGCGTGTTGCCCGACCGGTAGAAGCTGTACGACCGCGCGACGCCTGACAGTTCGGGGTAGAACCGGTCCCGGTGGCGCGTGCCGACGATGGCCTGGAGGATGACCGCCATGCGGTCCTCGGAGCCGTGGCCGGTGAGCCGCCGGTAGGCCCGCGCGTTCTCGAAGAACGTCGACGCGTAGACGAACTTGATCGCCTCGACCAGCTTGTGGAACCGCGTCTCGGCGTCGTGCTGGTTGTTGGGGATCATCTTCGTGGCGTAGACGCCGGCGAACGGCTGGTTCAGCGCGTCCTCGAGCAGGCTCGACGACCGCACGGCCAGCGGAGTGTGCACCTGGCGGACCAGCGAGTAGAGATCGCCGAGCAGTTCGACGGGGAGGTCGGCGGACTGAAAGGCGAGCGCGATCCGGCGGTCGGGGGCGCCCGAGCCAGCGACGTCCCACAGGCCGTTCGAGTGCATGAAGGTCTCGAACATGTCGGTGGCGATGACGGTCAGGGTGGGGATCTGGACCTCGAAGTGCCGGCGGGCGCGTCCCTCCACGGCCGCCGCGAGGAGGTCCTTCATGGCGAGCAGCGTGCGGGCCTTGCCTCCGAAATCGCCCGCCCCGATGCGCGTGAAGTGCTCGGTGCCGTCGAAGAAGCGGCGGTCGAACGCGGGAACGGCGGGCGGGGCGATGGGCGTGGTCATCGGCGGCGCCTCCGGGCAGGATGAGGATACACCAGTACGAAAAAGGGGCGGCCCTTTCGAGCCGCCCCCGACTGACTCTCGACTCTCGACTGTTGACTCTCGACTGTCTAGACCCAGCCGCGATCCTTGCACGCCTTGGCGACGCGGTTCACCGCGATCACGTAGGCGGCGTCGCGCATGTACAGCTTCTGCTTGCGCGCCAGTTCGCTGACGGCGTTGAACGCCGACGTCATCTTGACGTCGAGCTTGCCCAATACCTCGTCGCGTTCCCAGTAGTAGTTCATGTTGCCCTGCACCTGCTCGAAGTAGCTGCAGGTGACGCCGCCGGCGTTGGCCAGGAAGTCGGGGACCACGAAGATGCCGCGCTCCTGGATGACCTTGTCGGCTTCGGGCGTCGTCGGGCCGTTCGCGCCCTCGGCGACGAGCTTCACCCTGCCGTGGATCTTGCGGACGTTCTCGCCCGTGATCTGGTTCTCGATGGCGGCCGGCAGCAGCACGTCGACCTCCTGTTCGAGCCACGCGTCGCCGGGGAGCAGTTCGTACCCGAGCTTGCTCGCCTTCGCCTTGTCGATGCCGCCGAAGTGGTCCGTGATGCTCATCAGCTCGTCGGGGTCCACGCCGGACGTCTTGCGGTAGGTGTAGGACACCTGGTCTTCCTGGTCCCAGCACGCCACGCAGATGACCTTGCCGCCCAGTTGCCGGAACAGCCGCACGGCGTACTGCGACACGTTGCCGAAGCCCTGGACCGCCGCGGTGCAGTCGGCCGGCTTGAGCCCCATCTCGCGCAGCGCCTCGCGGACCGTGAAGATCACGCCGAAGCCGGTCGCCTCCGTGCGCCCCAGCGAACCGCCCATGCCCACCGGCTTCCCCGTGATGAAGCCCGGGTAGCGGCCGCCGTGGATCGACTCGTACTCGTCCAGCATCCACAGCATGTGCTGCGGGTTGGTCATCACGTCGGGCGCGGGCACGTCCTGGACCGGGCCCACGTTCCTCGCCAACTGCCGCACCCAGCCGCGGCAGATCGCCTCCTGCTCGCGCTGGCTCAGGTTGTGCGGGTCGCAGATGACGCCGCCCTTGCCGCCGCCGAGCGGGATGTCCACCACCGAGCATTTCCACGTCATCCACGTCGCGAGCGCGCGCACGGTGTCGAGCGTCTCGTGCGGGTGGAAGCGGATGCCGCCCTTGGCCGGGCCGCGCGCGTCGTTGTGCTGGACGCGGAAGCCGCGGAACACCTTCATCGAGCCGTCGTCCATGCGCACCGGGATCGCGAAGGAGTACTCGCGAATCGGGTTGCGCAGCAACTCCCGGGTGGCCGCGTCGAGGTTGAGGACGTCGGCAACCTTGTCGAACTGGGCCTGCGCCATTTCGAACGGGTTGAATGCCTTCTTGTTCACGGATTATCCCCTCTCTGCTGACGACATCCGCCTCGAAGGAGGCGGGAGTAAGGCCCGCTTCGCGAGACGCGCCGGCCGCCGCACCGCGCCCGGAGGGCGACGGCCAGCTGGCAGTCAATAATGAAAAATATACACACAATGACCAGTCAAGGCAAATGATTATCGGAGAATATGCCGCTGTCGTCTTGTATTTATCGGTCCCTCGCCGGAGCCTGGGCCGCGGCCGTTGATGGCAGTTGCCGGCTCCTGGGCCCCCGTCGGCGCTCGACGCGAGCCGCCGGCGGCCGTATACGCTCCCGCGCGGATGAGGTCGGCCTACATCGAACCTTCGATCGTCTCGCCCCGTTTCAGCGTCACCTCGAAGTTGCCGCCGACCCTCGCGACGCCCGCGCGGTTCCACCTGACCGTCCGGCTGCCGAAGCTGTCGCGGATGCGGACGACGCCATCGTGCCCGGCCGTCACGCGCACCCAGGTCGTCGTGCCTTTCTCGCGCCGCGCCGAGACGCGGTGGCCGCCCTCGGCGCGGAGGTCGTCGAACGACGCATCGGCCCAGGCCTTCGGCAGTGCCGGGAAGACCCGGATGACCTCGGTGTCGGGGCGTCCCGGCGAAGGGCTCCACGACTGGAGCAGCATCTCGTGCACTGCCTGTGCGGCGAGGAAGTTCCCCTCGAGCGTGAACGGCCGGTAGGTCAGGTCCGAGTAGCCCGACTTCGTCTGATCTCCGTTCACGTGGAAGCCGTTCCTGAGGATGAACGCCTCGAGGTAGATCTCCAGGTTCTTCCAGGCCGCCTCGCCGTCTCCCACGCGCGCGCGGAGGCACGACATCCACGAGAAGCTGTAGCCTACCCACCCGCGCGTGCCCAGCGCGTCCCACTGCCGTATCGAGGCCGCGATGACCCGCCGGTCCTGATCGGTCCCGTCCACGGTGAGGAGATTGAACGGGTGGATGCCCATCAGGTTGGACAGGTGGCGATGGCTCTCCGTCAATTCGCTCTGCGCATCGAGCTTCAGGACGCCGGCCGGAGACACGTGCAGCGGTCCCAGACGTGCCGCCGCATCGGCCCACCGCTTGGCATCCGCGGCCGCCCCGCTCGCCCGCGCCATCTCGGAGATCGCGAGGAACAGCATGCGGGCGCAGGCGATGTCGAAATTCGAGTTGGGCACCAGCCACGCCTTCGCGCCGTTGTCGTGGATCTCGGGCGAGGAGGAGAGCGGCAGGACGAGGACGCCGTTGGGCGTTGGCCGCAGCAGGTTCATCAGGAACGTGCCGATCTCGCGCGAGAACGGGTAGGCGCGCTCCTCGAGGAACACCGGGTCCGCCGTGTAGCGCCAGTGCAGGTAGAACAGGTGCGCGCACCACGCGCCCATCGACGGCGAGAGGCTGTACTGGCCCCAGCCCCCGAGCGGCTGCCCGCCCAGCGTCATGACGCCGGGCACGGCGGCGCCGGTCGCGCCGTAGAAGTCGCGGGCGAATCGGCGGAACTTCGGCAGCAGGTCCCAGAGCAGGTCCAGGTAGGCCGCGCCTTCGTCGAAGTGCCCCGCCGTCTGGTAGGCCAGGTAGGCCGTCTGCGTGTTCAGATCGTTGTGGTAGTCGCCCTTCCACGGCGGCAGGCCGCCCGCGTCCGCGGTCCAGACGCCCTGCAGCGGCACCGGCGGCGCTCCGCGCCGCGAGGCCGCGCCGTAGAAATACTGGACGAGATAGTAGTGCTGCAAGGCCGCCGCGTTCGGGATGGTCACGCGCGAGGCGGACCAGAAGCTGTTCCACCAGGCGGCGTGGGCTTCGAGGCCGCGCTGGTAGCCAAGGTCGAGGGCCGCGCGCGTCAGCCGTTCCGCGAGCGCGATTGGGGCGCCGTCGCGCGTGGACGTGACCGTCACCGCGAGCAGGGTGGAGTCGGCCTCGCGGCGCCACGCGGCGTAGACGCAGAAGCGAAGGCCGCCCGCCGCGTCCTGCTCGAACCACGTCGAGGCAGTCGGCTCGGCCCGGGCCGGAGTCCCGCCGCGCGCAGGAATTCGCGCGCCAACGCTCCCTCCGACCCTCGCGCCGGGGTATCCCAGCTTCGACAGGCCCGCCGGCGGAACGACCTCGATGGCCGAATCCTCCACGGCGGGCAGCCGCACGAGCGCGACACGCTCGGCGGCGCTGAAGAACGCGTCCACCGACCGGCCGCCAGCGAGCCGAACGTGCGCCTGCGCATCCGCGAGGCTCAACTCGAACGACGTGAGGTGGTGCCCGGCGGGCAGAGAGATCTGGAGCCGCCCGGCTGGGATCTTCGTGGGATGCGGGCCGTCGTAGGGTCGGTCGAACAGCTGGTTGAACTCGTCGTTCTTCCCGGCGGCCACCAGATCACGGCCCATCCTCCACGTGAGCTTGCTCCAGTCGACGCCGTCCGCCGGCCGCTCGTCCCACAGGTCGCCGCGATCGAGCGACAGCCGCAGCGTCCGGCCGTCGCCCCACAGCAGGCCCCCGAGCAGCCCGTTGCCGAGCGGGAGCGCTTCGTCCCAGGTCGCAATCGGCGCTTCGAGCTTCAGGTTCAGCTCGGGACCGGGCAGCCGCGGCGCATCGGCCGGGAGAGGCGGAGCCGCGCCGGGAGACGTGCCCAGCGTCGCGGTCAGGACGGCAGCCGACAGCAGGGTCGCGCGCATGAGCGCATTCTAACAGCGCACTGGCACGGCGCCGCCTTGCGGGATCGACGTCGGGTAGAATCTCGGGATGGTGCGCACCAGGACATCCCGCCGCCTGTGGCTGGCCGCCGTGCCGGCGGCCGTCGTCCTCCTCGGATCCGCACCCGCCACGTCCGCGCCGCTGCAGGGGCGGGTGAAGCATTCGATGACCGTCGCCATCGACCCGGCGTCGCACGAGCTCAGCGTTGTCGACCGCGTGACGTTCGCGGACCGCCCGGCCGATGGCGCCGTGGACTTCGTGATGAACGCGGCGCTGCGCCTGACGCGCAGCGAGCCGGCAGCAGCGGAGGTGCCGCTCGGCAAGGACGCGACGTTCTTCGGCATCAACGGGACCGGCGCGGGCACCGGGCGCCAGGTGGGCGTGAAGCGGTACCGGGCGACGCTCCCGGGCGGAGTCTCGACGCTGCTGCTGACCTACGAGGGGCTCGTCAACTTCGGGTTGTCGGAGGAGAAGGAAGAGTACACGCGCGGGTTCCGCGAGACGGCGGGGATCCTGGGCGCCGAGGGCGTCTACCTCGCCGGCAGCAGCTTCTGGTATCCGTCGTTCGGTCGCGACCTGCTCGAGTTCGACCTCGACGTCGCGGAGCCGGCTGGCTGGCACGTCATCTCGCAGGGCAACGGCACGTCGCGCGACGACCGGGGCCACGCGCGCTGGGACTCGGGCGGCGCGATGGACGAGATCTACCTGGTGGGCGGGCCGCTGCAGGTGTGGCGCGACACGGCCGGCGCGGTGGAGACGCTCGTCTACCTTCACGACAAGGACGACGGGCTGGCCGGACGGTACCTGGCGGCCACCGCGCAGTACCTCGAGATGTATCGGCAGTTGATCGGACCCTATCCCTACAAGAAGTTCGCGCTGGTGGAGAACTTCTGGGAGACGGGCTACGGGATGCCGACCTTCACCTTGCTCGGCCGCGAGATCATCCGCTTCCCGTTCATCATCAACTCGTCGTACCCGCACGAGATCCTCCACAACTGGTGGGGCAACTCCGTGTTCGTGGACTACGAGTCGGGCAATTGGTGCGAAGGGCTCACCGCCTACCTCGCCGATCACCTCATCCAGGAGCAGCGGGGGGCCGGCGACGAATACCGCCGCTCGACGCTGCAGAAGTACCGGGATTACGTCAAGGAGGCGCGCGACTTCCCGCTGACGGCGTTCCGCTCGCGCGAGAGCGCGTCCACGGAGGCAGTGGGGTACGGCAAGGCGCTGATGGCTTTTCACATGCTGCGCCTGCAGGTCGGCGACGACGCGTTCCGCAAGATCCTCGCGCGCTTCTATCGCGACTACCTGGGCAAGCGGGCGTCGTTCGCCGACTTCGAGAGGACGGCGGAGGCGGTGACGGCGAAGAGCTACGCGCGCTTCTTCGCCGACTGGGTGGGGCGGGCGGGGGCGCCGGTTCTCGCCGTCGCCGTGGAAGCCGTTCGTCCGGACACCGCCGCCGGCGCGTCAGCGTTCGTGGTTGCGGGTGTGCTGCGGCAGACGCAGGGCGGAGAACCCTTCAGCGTGGACGTGCCGGTCGTCGTCCAGACGCCGAAGGGCGCGACGAGACAGGTCGTCCACCTCGAGACGGCCGAGCGGAGCTTCTCGGTGAGGGTGCCCGAGTCGCCGCTGATGGTGTACGTCGACCCGAGCTTCGACGTGTTCCGCAAGCTCGACGCCCGCGAGACGCCGCCGTCGATCGGGGAGATCTTCGGCGAACCCCGCGTGCTCGCCATCGTTCCCGCGTCCGCACCCCCCGCCGAACAGCAGGCGTGGCGCGAGCTGTTCACGGGGTGGCAGAGCGACGCCCACGCAGTCGAGGTGAAGCTCGACAGCGAGGTGACCGACCTGCCTCGCGACCGGGCGGTGTGGATTGCCGGCCGCGCGAACCGCCTGGCGGACCGGGTCTTCCGGTCGGGCGGCGGGATGACTGTCGGGGGCTCGAGCATCGAGGTGGACGGCGAGACGATGGCGCTGGCCGGCCACACGCTCGTTCTGACAGCCCGCCACCCGGGCAACCCCGAGAAGGCCGTCGGGTTCCTGGCAATCGATCCGGCGGCCGCCTTTCCCGGCCTCGGGCGGAAGCTGCCGCACTACGGGAAGTACTCCTACCTGGGATTCGAAGGGACCGAGCCGGTCAACGTGCTGAAGGGGCAGTGGCGGGAATCCGACTCGCCGCTGCGCGTCGACGTGCGCGCGATGGCGGCGCGCGCGTCGGGCCGCGCGGCGACCGCGCTGCCTCGCCTGGCCGACCTGCCCGCCGACCCGCGTCGCGCGCTGGCGGAACTCCCTCCCGCGTTCTCGCACAAGGCCCTGGCCGGCCACGTGGCCTACCTCGCCGACGCCGCGCGCCAGGGCCGCGGCCCGGGAAGCGCGGGCCACGAGGCGGCTGCGCTGTACATCGCCGAGCGGTTCAAGGCGTTCGGGCTGGCTCCGGGCGGCGCCGACGGGTCCTACTTCCAGCCGTTCACGCTCGTCGTCGGTCCGGCAGGGGAGTCGAAGCCCGTCGCCAACGTCGTCGGCTACATTCCGGGAGGCAAGGCCGAGTGGCGGTCGCAGGCCGTCGTGGTGAGTGCTCACTACGACCACCTCGGTTTCGGCTGGCCGGACGTCCACAAGGGAGACGAGGGCACAGTGCATCCTGGCGCCGACGACAACGCGAGCGGCGTCGCGGTCATGCTGGAACTGGCGCACGCCCTCAGCGGGGCAGAGAGGCCTTCGCGTTCGATCGTGTTCGTGGCGTTCACCGGGGAGGAGGCCGGGCTTGCCGGCTCGAAGTACTTCGTCGAGCACACCACTCGGTTCCCGATCGGCCAGGTGATCGGCGTCATCAACCTCGACACCGTGGGCCGACTCGGCGACCAGAGGGTTTCCGTCATCGGAACGGGAACCGCGTCCGAGTGGCAGCACATCTTCCGAGGCGCCAGTTTCGTCACCGGCGTGGAGAGCCGGAACGTCCCCGAGGCCATGCAGGCGTCCGACCAGGCGAGCTTCGTTCAACAAGGTGTCCCGGCCGTTCAGATCTTCACGGGCGCGCACGGCGACTACCATCGCCCGACGGACACCGTGGACAAGGTCGACGTGCCGGGGCTCGTCAAGGTCGCCACGTTCGTCCGCGAGGGCGTCGTCTACCTGGCCGAACGGGCGGAGCCGCTGACGAACACGATGGCACCGGCCGCGGCCGCCTCGCCGGCATCCGCGGCACGTCCTCCGGCCGCGCAGGGCGCACGGCGGGTCAGCTTCGGCACCGTTCCCGATTTCGCCTTCGAGGGGCCCGGCGTCAGGGTCGACGGGCTCGTGGCCGGGTCGCCGGCGGAGAAGGCGGGGTTGAGGGAGGGAGACGTGATTCGCGCCATCGACGGCAAGCCCGTCGAGAATCTCCAGGCGTTCTCGGGTCTGCTTGGATTGCTTGCGCCCGGGCAGTCGGTGAAGGCGACGGTCCTCCGGGCCGGCAGGGAGATGGTGGTGGAGGTGACGCTCGTCGAGCGGTGAGAAGGACCGGGCCGTTCACCAGCGGCCGGCGTTCGAGGTCGCCGGCACGGGCTCGCGGGCCGGGTGGGCCGGCACGATGCGCTCGCGATCCAGGATCGGGTCCAGCCGCCAGACGTCCAGGCAGCGGTTGCATCGGACGAACACGGAAGCCCGGGTTTCTCCGACCCACGTGACGTCATAGCTGCCGCACCGCGCGCACACCGGCGGAACGACGAACGCTCCCATGTGCTCCTCCACGCGGGCCGGCCCTCCGAGCCCGCGACGAGGGGGCGCAAAATACCCCCCACTGGCAGGATGCAACCGAGGCGCCGGGGCGGGCGCGCGTCGGCTCCCCGTCGACACTCCACGTCCAAGGCCAGATCGCGCAACGCCTTACAGAGAACGCGGCTCGCCACGCCCATCGAACGCGCCGCTGGCGCGCCGTCAGGAATGAGGACAGTGGTGTATCCGTTGAAGGCAGGACCTGCGCCGACGGGATCGGCGCGCCGTGGGAAGGGGGCGGGGAATTGAGGGCCCGGCCGAGACCGGGCCCGTGAGGTAGAACTACACGTTTTCCTTCTTGTGGCATTCCGGGCACTTGGTGGGTGCCTTCTTGCCAGCGGCGTTCTGCTTCACGTGGCAGTCGATGCAGGTGCCGCCCTTGGCCATGGCCGCGTGGAACGCGCCCTGAGCGGCGGTCTTCATCGGGGGCGTTGCCGCCTTGGTGTGGCAGTCCTGGCACGCCTCGTGGGTGACCTTGGCCGGATACGGCTTCTCGGGCTTCGAGGGATGATGGCAAGTCTCGCACTTCACGCCTTCCATCTTGCTGTGCTTGGCGTGGTCGAACTTCACGCCGCCCATCGGCGAGCCCTTGAGGATGACGACTCCGGGCGGGGTCTTCTCCTGCGCGGTCGCCATGCCGGACATGAACACGGCCACGGCCATCACGGAGAGAATCACGACCAACTTCTTCATGCGCGCTCCTTTGGATTTGATTGACTGAGCAAAATCCACCGACTGAATTTTATCGCGTTGCCGGGATTTGTCCAATATCGTTTCTCGGCGGCTGCGGGCCCTGCCGACGTTCGCCAACACGAACTGACCGGTCCGCCCCGCGGGCGTCGCAGCGGGCGAGTCCCTCGCCCTGACGGTGGCCGTTTCGCCGGTCCCCGGCCGGCACCTCTGCCCCGGGGCGGCTCGGCGCAGGGACGGACACACGGACCGGCCCGGGCCGCCCGGCGTTGCGGCGAAGGTTGCCGCATATAATGGGGCCATGGTGCGTCGTGACGAAGCCAGCCAGTCTGGGCCGGCTTCCCGCTGTCCATCTCCCGCGGGTGCAAGTCCCGCCTCGGTAAGCCCCGGAGCGCCGAGTAGCAGGCCCCAGGCGTATGGCGAGAGCTGTGCGGCCCGAGCGGGGCGTCAAGAGCCTCTACGGAGGAAGCGAGCACGCGGGCCGCAACCTGACGTGAAGCCTGCAGCCTCGACACATTTACAACCCGAGAGCCGAGCCGGTCATGTCGCGGCGAAGGCCACGTTCCGCGCACCCCAGTCCGGGGACGTACGTGCGTGGGGTCTCGGCGGGGTAGGGGGCGCAGCACGCGTGCACGGAGACGGACGGAACACGAGAGGCCCGTCTGCGCCGCTCGAGTCGGAGCAGGTGCGCTCGTATAAGCCGATGGCGAAAGCGAGGCATGCGCAGCGGGCGTCCGAGGGGGTCGTAGTACCGCGGATCGTCGCGACGAACAACGCGGCGGGAGGGAAGGGCCCCTGCGGTGGTCAGGCGAGTGGCGAGGGCACGTGCGAGGGCATGGCCGGCCGGTCCGGTCCCAATTCCCCCGGTGGGCATCCACCCATCGACAAAGTACGCCACCTTCAACGCTCCCTGTGGGCCGCGGCCAAGCGGTCCCCGGATCGGCGATTCCATGCCCTACTGGATCGGATCTGGAGGCCTGACATCCTCCAGGAGGCATGGACTCGCGTGCGACGGAATCGCGGCGCGGCCGGCGTCGATCGCGTGACGCTGGCGGCGATCGAGCAGTACGGTGTCGAGCGGATGCTGTCCGATCTCGGCGCGGCGCTGCGCGACGGCACGTATCGCCCGCGGCCGGTCCTGCGGCGGTACATTCCCAAGGCCGACGGCCGGCAGCGGCCGCTCGGCATTCCCACCGTCCGAGACCGAGTCGCCCAGATGGCGGCGAAACTGGTGCTGGAACCGATCTTCGAGGCGGACTTTCGCCGCGCCTCGTATGGGTTTCGGCCCAAGCGCAGCGCCACGCAGGCACTGGAGGTCCTCCGCGTCCAGGGGGCGCAGGGGGGCAATCACGTGCTGGATGCGGACATCCGGGACTACTTCGGGAGCATCGACCAGACGAAGCTGATGCGTCTGCTGGAGCAGCGCATCTCGGATCGGCGGGTGCTGAAGCTGCGGCGGCAGTGGCTCGACGCCGGGGTGATGGAGGCGGGGCAGTGGTCGGCGACGCCCGTGGGGACTCCCCAAGGTGGCGTCATCTCGCCGCTGCTCGCGAACATCTACCTGCACGTCCTCGACCGGATCTGGGAGGACCGCTACGCGCATCTCGGGACGCTCGTCCGCTATGCGGACGATTTTGTCGTGATGTGCCGGACGCGGTCCGCGGTCGACGAGGCCCGCGAGCGGGTGAGCGCCGTGCTCGCCCGACTCGGGCTGGAGCTGCATCCGGAGAAGACCCGGACGGTCGACCTCTCGCGGGGGTGCGAGGGGTTCGACTTTCTCGGGTGTCACCTGCGCAAGCGCATGAGCGGTCCGATCTGGGAGCGGGCGCGGCAACGCGTCTACTACCTGCAGCGAGGACCGTCGCAGCGCGCGATGCGTCGGGTGCGCACCCGGATCCGCGAACTGACGCCTCGTGGCCGCTGTCACGAGGACCTGCGCACGGTCATTGCCGACATCAATGCGGTGGTCCGGGGGTGGGGTCAGTATTTTCGGACGGGTAACGCGGCGACACGCTTCATTCAACTCGACCGCTATGTCGAGGAGCGTCTGCGACAGCTGCTGCTGAAGCGGCACGGCTCTCGCGTGGCGGCCGGTCGGGCCGAGGCGTGGCGTCGTCCATTCTTCGAGGCGTTGGGACTCAGCCGGCTTCGCGGCACCGTCCAGTACCCGGGGACCGCACAATGTCGTGCCTAGACCGACCACCGGTAAGCCGTGTGCGGGAAATCCGCACGCACGGTTTGAACGGGGGTCTTGCTGTCTGCTGGCCGGCCCGTCCGGCTGGCTTCAAGTAGGATCTACCAATGCAGCCCACCAGCGGAACGCCTTCGGCCCGCCGGCCCGCCGCGCAGGAGCGTGCCGGCAGCGGCACCGGCACCGAGCGGCCTCGTCAGTTCACGACCGTCTCCGGGCGCCCGGTCGAACGGCTGTACACCCCGCGCGACGTCTCGGCCATCGACTACGACCGCGATCTCAACGACCCTGGCGGCTTTCCGTACACGCGCGGCATCCATCCGACGGGCTACCGGGGCAAGCCGTGGACGATGAGGCAGTTCGCCGGGTTTGGGACACCCGAGGAGACGAACGCGCGCTACAAGGAACTGCTTCGCAACGGCGGCACCGGCCTCAGCGTGGCGTTCGACCTTCCGACGCTGATGGGCCGCGACCCTGACCACCAGCTGTCGCTCGGCGAGGTGGGAAAGTGCGGCGTGTCGGTGGCGTCGCTGGCCGACATGGAGACCTTGTTCGAGGGCATCTCCCTCGCCGATATCACCACGTCGATGACGATCAACTCGCCCGCCTCGATGATCTTCGCGATGTACCTGGTGGTGGCCGAGCGGCAGGGCGCCGACTGGCGGCAGATCTCGGGCACCATCCAGAACGACATCCTCAAGGAATTCATCGCCCAGAAGGAGTACATCTACCCGCCGCGTCCGTCGATGCGGCTGATCACCGACGTCTTCGCCTTCTGCGCGCGCGAGGTGCCGCGCTGGAACACGATCTCCGTGAGCGGCTACCACATCCGCGAAGCGGGCGCGACGGCGCTCCAGGAACTCGCGTTCACGCTGCGCGACGGCATCGAGTACGTCCAGTACGGCGTGGATGCCGGCCTGGCGGTCGACGGGTTCGTGCCCCGCATGTCGTTCTTCTTCAACGCCCACAGCGACTTCTTCGAGGAGATCGCCAAGTATCGCGCGGCGCGCCGGGTCTGGGCCGGGGTGATGCGGGAGCGGTTTGGCGCCAGGGACGAGCGTTCGCTCAAGCTCCGCTTCCACTCGCAGACAGCCGGCGTGTCGCTCACGGCCCAGCAGCCCTACAACAACGTCGTGCGCACGGCGCTCCAGGCCCTCGGCGCCATTCTCGGCGGCACGCAGTCGCTCCACACCAACTCGCTCGACGAGGCGCTCGCGCTGCCCACCAGCGAAGCGGTGACGCTCGCGCTGCGGACGCAGCAGGTCATCGCCCACGAGAGCGGCGTCGCCAACGTGGTGGACCCGCTGGGCGGCTCCTACTTCGTCGAAAGGCTGACATCGGACATGGAGCACGAGGCGCTCGAGGAGTTTGCGACGATCGACGGCATGGGCGGCATGGTGGCGGCGATCGAGCAGGGCTACCCACAGAGGGAGATCGCGGAGAGCGCCTACCGGTTCCAGCTGGCCGTCGAGCGCCGCGAGAAGATCATCGTCGGGGTCAACGACTTCGTGGCCGAGGCCGAGGCGCCCGTCCCGACGCTCTACATCGACGAGGCGGCGTCGGCGCGGCAGCTGGCGAAGCTCGAGCGGCTGCGGCGCGATCGGGACAACGACGCCGTGCGGCGCGCGCTCGACCGGCTGCGCGAGGTGGGCACGGGCGACGGCAACACGATGGAGCCGATCCTGGAAGCCGTCCGCGCCTACGCGACGGTCGGGGAGATGTGCGACGCGCTCCGCGAGGTGTGGGGCGAGTACGAGGAAGTGCCGGTGGTGTGACGAGAGCGGCTGGCGGTGTGCGGCTTGCGGCCGGGTCGAACGTGACTCTGCTGCCAGCGGCAGGTCGCAGGTCGTGAGCCGGAGAACCTATGCGTAAGATCCGAATCGTCATCGCCAAGCCCGGCCTGGACGGGCACGACCGCGGCGCGAAGGTCATTGCGCGCGGCCTGCGCGACGCCGGGATGGAAGTCATCTACACCGGCCTTCGGCAGACGGCCGAGCAGGTGGTGGCCGCGGCGCTCCAGGAGGACGCCGACGTCATCGGACTGTCGATCCTGTCCGGCGCCCACACCCAGATCTGCCCGCGCGTCATGGAGCTGGTCCGGCAGAACGGCCTGGACGACGTGCTGGTCGTGGTCGGCGGGATCATCCCGGACCTCGACGTGCCGAAGCTCGAGGCGATAGGGGTCAGGGGCATCTTCCGACCGGGCAGTTCGATGAAGGACGTCGTCGACTTCATCGAGCGGAACGTGCGGGTGAGGGCAGAAGCGTAGCCGGCCGGTTCGTCCGCCGGGCGGCGGCTCCTTTTGCCCGGACGCCGCGGCTCTGGGCCGTGAGCCCTGCGCCGCGAGCCCCGCTGTAGCCCGCCACCCGCCCGTCCGATAAACGATGTGTGCCCTTCGGCTTGGGCCGTTCAGTGGGGACCGGATGCCGTACAAACTGCTGCTCGCCGACGACAGTGTGACGATTCAGCGGGTGATCGAGCTGACCTTTGCCGACGAAGACGTCCAGGTGACGGCCGTGGGCGACGGACAACAGGCGATCGACCGCATCCTGTCCGACCGTCCCGACATCGTGCTCGCCGACGTCGGCATGCCGAAGCAGGACGGCTACGAGGTCGCCGCGTTCATCAAGAACGACCCGTCGTTGGAGCACATCCCCGTGCTCCTGCTGACCGGGGCCTTCGAACCCGTGGACGACGGTCGGGCGCGGGCCGTGCGCTGCGACGGCGTGCTGGCCAAGCCCTTCGAGCCGCACCTGCTGATCAGCCGCGTCCGGGAACTGTTGAGCGGCGCGGCGCGGCTCCCCGCCGCGGAGCCGGGCGGTGCGGAGATCCAGCCGGCGGCCGAACGCCCGGCGGCAGCCGCCGATGCGTCATCGGTGACGGAAACCGACGAGGACGCGACCGGACGGCTGGACACGCCTCCAACGCCGCCGGCCGACGGCGGGCAGTTCGAGTTCGAGGAGTTTAGCGTCCGGCCGGAACCGCCTGCGGCGCCCGACAGTACCCTCGACGACTATTTCGATCGCCTCGACGCGGCGTTCGCACATCTGACGGGGGGCCAGCCGGGCCGCGACGTGCCCGCGACGCGTCCTGCGGCAGCCGACCCCTGGACGGCCGCCGCTTACGCGGCTCCCGTCTGGCCCGCGCTGGCGGGCGCGCCCTCTGAGTCCATGGACATCTCGCCAGCGGATGCGCTCGAACCGCCCCGCGGGCCCGGCGTCTTCGGCGCGGGTCACGAAGCGGGCGGCCCGTCTCGCGCTGCCGCCGTGGAAGCGGCCGGGTCGCTGACGCCGGTGCCCGTTCCCGACGCGTTTGCCTCGCTCCTGGAGGCCGAACGCGAGCACGGCCCGGACGTCGTCCACCGAGGCCGGCCGGACGCTGCGACCGTGCTGCTGCCAGGCACCGCCGTCACCCAGGCGTTCGTGGACGACGTGGCGCGTCGCGTTCTCGAGCGTCTTGGCGAACCGGCCTTCCGCGGCGTCGTCGCCGAGATCGTCTCCGCCACCGCCGAGCGGCTGGTGCGGGAGGAGATCGCGCGGATCAAGTCCTCCCTCGAGTAGAACCGCCTTCCGGCGGCGGATCCTGGACGCCGTCACTGGCCGCCCTTCTCGTCCCCGTTCTCTGCGGTTTCGGCTCGTCTCTGCCGTTCCCGTTTCCCATTCCCTCCGTCTTCCATTACGATCAAACGATCTATGCGTGAACTCTCCAAGGCATTCGAGCATTCCGAGGTCGACCCGCGCTGGTACGCGTTCTGGGAGTCGATTGGCGCCTTCCGCGCCGACCCGGCGTCCGGCAAGCCGCGCTTCAGCATGGTCATCCCGCCGCCCAACGTGACCGGCTCGCTCCACATGGGGCACGCCCTCAACCACACGCTGCCCGACATCATCGCGCGCTGGAAGCGCATGCAGGGCTTCGACGTTCTCTGGCTGCCCGGCACCGACCACGCGGGCATCGCCACCCAGAACGTCGTCGAGAAGCAGCTGGCGCAGGAAGGCAAGAGCCGTCACGATCTGGGCCGCGAGGCCTTCGAGGCGCGCGTGTGGGAGTGGGTGCGGAAGAGCCACGGCACCATCACCGGGCAGATGCGGAAGCTCGGCGAATCGGTGGACTGGAGCCGCGAGCGGTTCACGCTGGACGAGCAGCTGTCACGCGCGGTGCGCCGGGTGTTCGTCACGCTCTACCAGCAAGGTCTCATCTATCGCGGCACGTACATCGTGAACTGGTGCCCGCGGTGCCGGACGGCGTTGTCGGACCTCGAGGTGGTCCACAAGGACACCACCGGCAAGCTGTGGTACGTGCGCTACCCTGGCGCCGCCGGCGGCCCCGGCGTGACGGTGGCCACCACGCGCCCCGAGACGATGCTGGGCGACACGGCCGTCGCCGTTAGCCCGACGGACGCGCGCTACAAGGATCGGATTGGCCAGTCGGTGCGGCTGCCGATCATCGGGCGCGAACTGCCGATCATCGGCGACGAGTTCGTGGACCCGGCGTTCGGCACCGGCGTCGTGAAGGTGACGCCCGCGCACGACCCGAACGACTTCCAGATGGGGAAGCGCCACGGCCTGCCCGAGGTGGCGGTCATCGACGGGGATGCGAAGATCACCGCGGCCGGCGGGCCCTACGCCGGCCTGGACCGCTTCAAGGCGCGGGCGGCGATCGTCGAGCAGCTCGAGCGCGAGGGGCTGCTGGAGAAGACGGTGGACCACCAGCACGCCGTGGGCACCTGCCAGCGCTGCAGCACGGTGGTGGAGCCGCTCGTGTCCACCCAGTGGTTCGTGAAGGTCGAGCCGCTGGCCAAGGAGGCGATTCGGGTGGTGGAAGCAGGGCAGGTGCGCTTCCTGCCCGAGAACTGGACGAAGACCTACTACGAGTGGATGTACAACATCCACGACTGGTGCATCTCGCGGCAGCTCTGGTGGGGACACCGCATCCCCGCGTGGTACTGCACCTCGTGCGCGAAGATGGTGGTGGCCGAGCAGGCGCCCGAGCGGTGCGAGTGCGGCGGCGCGCTCGAACAGGACAGCGACACGCTCGATACCTGGTTCAGCTCGCAGCTCTGGCCGTTCAGCACGATGGGCTGGCCAGACCAGACCGAGGACTTCCTCCGCTACTACCCGACCGACCTGATGTTGACCGCGTTCGACATCATCTTCTTCTGGGTGGCGCGGATGATCATGGCCGGCGTGAAGTTCACCGGCGACATCCCGTTCCGCGACGTCTACATCACCGGCCTCGTGCGCGACGAGCGGGGGCAGAAGATGAGCAAGTCGAAGGGGAACGTGGTGGATCCCCTCGAAGTGATGGACGAGATCGGCGCCGACGCCCTGCGGTTCACGCTGACCGCGATGGCGGCCCCCGGCATGGACATCCCGTTGTCCGAAGGGCGGATGACCGGCTACCGGCAGTTCATCAACAAGATCTGGAACGCGTCCAGGTTCGCGCTCATGAACCTGGGTGCCGACGAGGGCCGCGCCGAGGTGCCACCGGCGTCGTCGCTGCCGCTCGTGCACCGCTGGATCCTGCATCGCCTGAACGCGGTGACCGCCGAGGTGAACGAGGCGTTCGGCACCTACCGCTTCGACGTGGCCGCCGACCGGCTCTACCACTTCTTCTGGCACGAGTACGCGGACTGGTACATCGAGATGGTGAAGCAGCACCTCCAGGCGGGAGGGGCCGAGGGCGAGACCGCACGAGCCGTGCTGCTCGAGGTGCACGACCGCGTGCTCAGGCTGCTGCACCCGATCATCCCGTTCGTGACCGAGGAGCTGTGGCAGCACCTGCCGCGGCGAGCCGAAGACGGGCAGACGGTCACGCTGGCGGCGTATCCGCAGCCGCGGGCGGACTGGGCCGACGAGACCGCCGTGGGCCAGATCGAGCTGGTGCAGGGCGTGGTGACGGCGATTCGCACCGCGCGCGCGGAACGGACGGTGAAGCCTTCCGAGCGCATCGCGGCGACGGTGGAAGGGGCGGAGCCCGCGCAGGCCCGCCTCCTCGAGGACCAGAAGGGTTACGTGATCGCGCTGGCCGGCCTGACGTCCCTGTCGTTCGCCGACGCCGCGCCCGTGCCGGAGGAAGGCACGGAGACGGTCACGCGCGTCTTCAACCACCTGCGCCTGCACATCCAGATGCCGCAGGCCGACCGCGGCGCCGAGATCGAGAAGCTTCGCAAGAAGCTGGCCGACACCGAGCGCGAGATGGCCAGCCTCGATGCGAAGCTCGCCAACGAGAGCTTCGTGTCGCGGGCGCCGGGCAAGGTCGTCGAGGATGCGCGCGCCCGCCGCCGGGCGCTCGACGTGCAGTGGCGGAAGATCACCGACACGCTGCGGGAGATGGGGGCCTGACGCGTGAAGCCTGTCAATGCAGAATGCGGAATGCAGAATGGCCTGAATCCTCGTTCTCGAGTTCCGCATTCTTCATCCTCCATTCTTCATGCTTCATTGACGGTGGCCAGCCATGAGCCTCTGGATGTCATCGGCCGTTGACCTCCCGGCGGAGTTTCGCGACGCGATGGCGCGCCGGGCCAGCCGTCTGGCCGGCTTTGCGTCGCGCGTGGCGTGGTTCGACACGGTGACGTCGACCAACGACCTGGCGGCCCGCGCGGCGGCGGCAAGGGCGCCGCACGGCACGGTGGTGGCGGCCGACTTCCAGGAGCGCGGCCGCGGGAGAATGGGGCGAACGTGGTTCTCGCCCCCTGGCGCCGGCCTCTACGTCTCGGTGGTCATCCGCCCGCCGGCCGTGTCGCGCGGGCTAGCGGGGGGGACGGTGTCGGCGGCTGCGTCGATGACGCTGACGGCCGGCGTGGCTATCGCGGAGTCACTCCGTCGGTCGACGGGGATCGAGGCCGCCATCAAGTGGCCGAACGACATCGTGATCGGCTGGCGGAAGGTCTGCGGCATACTGGCGGAAGGCGCGGCCGCGGGCGGCGAGCTCCGGCACGTGATCCTCGGCTACGGCATCAACGTGCTGCCGGCCGCGTACCCGCAGGAGATCGCCGACCGCGCGACGTCAATCGAGGCGGAGATTGGCCGGCCTGTCGATCGCGCCGCGGTGTTCGCCGAGTCGCTGGCGTGCCTGGCCGAACGGATCCGCGATCTGTCGGACGGCGGGTTCCCGGGCATCCTCGATCGCTGGCGGGCGTTGTCGCCCTCCAGCGTCGGGCACGAGGTGGAAGTGGTCTCGGGCGGTGGATGGGTCGAAGCGACCACCGCCGGGGTCGACCGGGACGGCGCGCTGCTGGTCAGCGTCGGCCCACACGCCGCGGCCCCGCGGCGCGTGATCGCGGGGGACGTGCGGTGGAGACGCAGTATCGTGTCTTCCGACTCTTGACTTTCGACTTTTGACTCTTGGCTTTCGACTTCCGACTCCTGACTCTTGACTTTCGACTTTTGACTTTTGACTCCTGCGTATGCTCCTCGCACTGGACATCGGCAACACGAACATCGTCGTCGGCGTCTTCGCCGGGGACCAACTGCTGCACAGTTGGCGGCTGTCCACGCAGCGCCAGCGGACGGCGGACGAGATGGGGATGTGGGCGCTGCAGCTGTTTCAGCACGGCCGGCTCTCACCCGGAGACGTGGACGGCGTCGTTCTCGCGTCCGTCGTCCCGACGCTGACGAGGCCGACGAGTGAGATGGCCCGGCGCTACTTCAACCGCGAGCCGCTGGTCGTCGACGCCGCGACAGACAGCGGGATGCCGGTGCTCTACGACGCCCCGTCCGAGGTCGGCGCCGACCGCATCGTCAACGGTGTGGCCGCATACGAGCGATACGGGCGTGCGGAGGCGAGGCCGTTGATCGTCGTGGACTTCGGGACCGCCACCACCTTCGACGCGATCTCGGCGTCCGGCGAGTACCTGGGCGGCGTGATCTGCCCGGGCGTGACCATTTCGGCCGACGCCTTGTTCGAGCGCGCGGCACGCCTGCCCCGCGTGGACGTGCGGCGTCCCGATGCCGTCATCGGTCGCACCACGGTCGGCTCGATGCAGTCGGGGTTGTTCTACGGGTACGTCGGACTCGTCGAGGGGATCGTCGAACGGATGCGCCGCGAACTCGGGGAGCGCGCGGGGTGCATCGCCACCGGCGGCCTGGCCGAGATGATCGCGCCCGAAACGTCGGCCATCGACACGGTGGACCGCGACCTCACGCTGCACGGGCTGCGCCTGATCTGGGTGCGGAACCAGGGGGCGCCGCGCCAGTGCTAGTGGACGCCGACTCGTTCTGCCGCGAGGTCGAAGCGCACCTGTGCCGGCGCAACGCCGGGCACCTGGTCCGGATCGTCGGCCCCGCCTTCGAGATGGTCGCGGGGTGGGCCGCCCGGGGCATCCCGCTGAAGGTGGCGCTGCGCGGGATCGACGCCTGCGTGGAGCGGCGCGCCGCCAAAGGGCCAGCCAGGCGTCCTCTCCGGATCGAGTACTGCGAGGCCGACGTGCTGGACGCCTTCGATCAATGGCGCCGCGCGGTGGGTGTCGGCACCGCGGGTGGCGGCGGGGCGGTGGCGGGCGAGGAGGGCGCGGACCAGAAGACCAGGGCGGCCCACTCCTTGCGCGCGCACCTCGACCGGGTCGTCACCCGTTTGACCGACCGCGTCGCCGCCGGCGCCCTCGGGCCCGCGCTCGAAGCCGCGGCCGAGGCGATCATCGCCGAACTGGCGGACGAGCGCACAGCGAGCCGCAGCCTGCGCGGCGAGGCGCGCGCCCGGTTCGTCGAGCGTCTGCGCGGCATCGACGGCCGCCTCATCACCGCGGCGCGCAGCGCCACCCCCGCGGACGCGTTGGCCGCGCTCGGCCGCGAGGCGGCGCAGGAGTTATCCGGCTTCCAAGCCCGCATGCAGGCCGCCGACTACGCTCGCGCCGTGGCCGCCGCCACCGACAATCTCGTGCGGGAGTACTGGAAGCTGCCGGACATCGGGTATGAGGGGTAGCGGGCAGCCGCCGCTCGGACCGCAGCGGTCCACCGATGCTCCAGCGGTCAGCGGACCGGCGTCACGTACGATCCGTCGGGCCTTCGGGCGTCCGCGATCCGCTGGCAGCGAACAGCGCTGCCTGCCGCCGACTTCATACGACGACTGACAGGCGCCAGCGATGCTCTCCCCCGGAACCGTCATCGATCTCACCATCGAGAAACCCGCCGCCGGCGGCCGGATGATTGCCCGCCACGAAGGCCTGGTCACCCTGGTCTACGCCGCGATCCCGGGTGAACGGGTGCGGGCCGTCGTCGAGCGGACGGGACAGGGCGTCGCCTACGCGACGGCGATCGACGTGCTGGAGGCGTCGCCGGATCGGCGCACGGGCGTTCGCGACTGGGCCTGCGGCGGCAACGTGTACGCGCACATCGCCTACCATCGGCAGCTCGCGCTGAAGGCCGAGGTCATCGCCGACGCGCTGGCGCGCATCGGCAAGATCTCGCTCGACGAGCCGGTTCCGGTGACCGCGTCGCCGGAAGAAGGGTACAGGATGCGGGCGCGCTTCCACGCGCGCGGGCGGACGCTGGGCTACTTCCGGGAGGGCACGCACGGGATGTGCGACCCGGTCGCGACCCGCCAGCTGCTCCCGGAAACCGGCGACCTGCTGGCGCAGTTGGCCGAACACCTTCGGGCCGGCCGACTGGACGGCGTCACCGAGATTGAACTGAGCGAGAACGTGCCGGCCACGGAGCGGGCGCTTCACCTCGAGTTGAACAGGCCGAGCGTCCCGCCCGGCTTCGCGGCCCTCGCGACGGTGCCGACCGTCGTCGGGGTGAGCGCCTCGTTCGGTGGCGGCAGGGAGCGGGGCGGTCAGCCTCCGGTGCGCCGGACCGTCACGGCGGGCGGCGCGCCGTGCGTGCTGGATACGCTGCGCCTGCCGAGGGCCCACGGCGCCGCCGCGGAGGTTCGCCTGCAGCACCACGCCCAGGCGTTCTTCCAGGCGAACCGCTACCTGCTCGAGGCGCTGGCCGCGCGTGTCGTCTCGCTGGTGCCTGGCGGCCGGGTCGTCGACCTCTATGCGGGCGTGGGCTTGTTCTCGGCGTCGCTGGCCGCGTCCGGGTGGACGTCGGTGGTGGCCGTGGAAGGCGACCGCGCCGGCGCTGCCGACCTCCGGGCGAACGCCGCGCCGTACGGGGCGGCGTTGACGCCCGTCGAGATGGCCGTCGAAGGCTACCTGGCCATGCACCCGGTGGCGGCGGATGCCGCGGTGATTCTCGACCCGCCGCGGACGGGCATGTCGAAGGAGGCGTCGGCGGCGGTCGTCGCGCAGAGGGCCGCGAGGCTGGTCTACGTGTCGTGCGACGTCGCCACCTTCGCCCGCGACGCGCGCAGACTGATCGACGCGGGATACGTCCTCACCCACGTCGAGGCGTTCGACCTGTTCCCGAACACCGCCCACGTGGAAGCCATCGGTGTCTTCGCGAGGGACGAGCACGCATGAGCGGCCGCGGGCGTCGGGCCGGGTCCTCGGCGCCCGGCCGCTGTCGGGATGGCCGACGGGGAGATCCGGGCGGATCTACTTGCGGCAGGCCTCGATGAACCCCTCGAACAGCGGCCGGAATTCGCCCGTCCGCCAGAAGTTCTCCGGGTGCCACTGGACGCCGAGGCAGAAGGTCGAGTTGCGGCACTCGATCGCTTCGATCACGCCGTCTGGCGCGGTGGCGGTGACTTCGAACCCGGAGGCGAGCCGCTTGATCGCCTGGTGATGACGGCTGTTCACCGAGCAGGTCTCGCCGTCCACCATCTTCTCCTGCATCAGCGTCCACAGCCGGCTGCCCTTGCTCACCCACACTTCGTGCGCGATGTGGCAGGGGGGCGTGGCGACCGTGTGCGGGAGGATGCCGGCCATCTGCGCCGTGATGTCCTGGATGAGGGTGCCGCCGAGCGCGACGTTCATCACCTGCAGTCCGCGGCAGATCCCGAACACCGGCAGGCGCGCCTCGCGGGCGGTGAGCAGCAGCGCGAATTCGAACTCGTCGCGCTCCGGCTCGATCGCCGTCACCAGCTCGTGTCGATCCTCCCCGTAGCGCGCCGGGTCGATGTCCACGCCGCCCGTCATCAGGACGCCGTCCACCTCGCCGACCGCCTGCGTCGGCTGGTCCTTCAGCGGGTCGAACACGCGAGGTTCCCCGCCGGCGCGGCGGACCGATTCCACGTAGTCCGGGAGGCTGCGGCACGGGGCGATCCCGATGATCGGAGACATAACGGACCTCTAGTTTCAACCCGCGGTAACGCGACGGCGGCACACTCGCAGGAAGCGCTCACACCCGGATGCGTGCAGACCGGAAACCCCGCCGGGCGCGGCCCCCGTCGCTCGGGCCGCAGTGCGTCCGGCCCTCGATGGCACGTTTCGTTCGGGCCGGCCACTCACGGCGGGCCGGCTACATCCGGGGCGGCACCGCGATGCCCATCAGGTCCAGGGCGGCGGTCAACTGGTTCCGGAAGTAGATGACCGCCGCCGCCCGCCACCGCCGGGCGTCGTCGCGGTCTTCGTTCAGAATCGGGTATCGGTGGTAGAACGCGTTGAACATCTGCGCCAGGCCGAACGCGTACTTCGCCAGCACCGAGAACTCGAGCGTTCGAACGGCCTGTTCCGCCACTTCGTCCAGGCGTCCCGCTTCCAGGACGAGTGCCCAGAGGTCGTGCCCGTGCGCCGCGCCGGTCAACTCCTCGACGGGGATGCTGCCGAGGGGGCCCAGAAACTCCTCTTCGCCGACGCCTTCGCGGTCGCGGAGCTTCTGGAAGATATTGTTCGCGCGGACGACAGCATACTGTAAATACGGGCCGCTTTCACCCTCGAAATTCAGCGCTTCGTCGATGTCGAAGGCGATCACCTTCCCGCGCGAGAACCGCACCATGAAGTAGCGGACGGCGGCAATCGCGATGGCCTGGGAGATGCGCTGCATGTCGCCGGCGGCGAGTTCGGGGTTCCGCTTCACCACCTCTTCGCCCGCCTTCTTCTGCAGGATGTCGATCAGGTCGTCCGCCTTCACGCCGAGGCCCTTGCGGCCGGACACCTCGACGAACGGGCGGGCCGCGTCCTCGGCCGACAGCGTATAGCCCAATTGCCGCGCGGTGTTGTGCGTCAGCGCCACCATCTCGTACGAGAAGTGCACCGACCGCTCCGCCTCCGACGGGTGGCCGATGGCGGCCAGCGCCTGCTTCAGGAGTTTCTGCAGGTACGACTGGCGCACGTCGATGACGTTGAACACCGCGCCCGCGCCCCCGAACGGCGGATGGGGAGGCGTGTCGGCCGCGGCGGTCTCACACGTGGCCCAGATCGGCCCGCCATCCTGCCGCCGGCTGAACACGCGGTAGTTGAAGTCCTTGCCGAGAAGGCCGAACTTCCACAGCTGGTAGGCCATGTCCTTGCCGACGTAGGTGACGGTCCCGTTCGACCGCACGATCACCTTCTCGCGGCTGTCGTCCTCGCCCGGCGCGCCGCCCTCGCCTTCGGGCGGCGCCGCCGCTTCGTCCTCGATCGGCATGACCCAGCATCCGGCCAGCCGCCCCTGGGTCTGGAGGAACACCGCGCCCTTCTCCTTGAGGATCTCGAACGCCTTGGCCCAGAAGTGCAGGCGCAGGATGTCGCCTTCCCACGCCAGCAGGTCGTAGCCCACGTTCATCCGGGCCATCGTCAGGAGGTGGCATCGGACGATGCGGTCGGCGATGAAGGCGCCGATGTCGGCGGCGTCGTTCCCGCCCCGCTCGATGTCGTGGAGCGCGTCGAGCCTGCATTGGAGCCGCGCCTTGTCGGCGTCGTACCAATCGGCCACGCGGGCGTAGAGGTCCCAGCAGTAGAAGTCGAAGCGGGTCGAGTCGGCGATCGCGCGGACGGCGGCGAAGTCCTTGTGCTCGAGCTGCCGGAAGCCCACCACGACGTCCGCGACCTGCACGCCGGTGTCGTCGATGTAGTTCTGCACCTCGACCGGGACGCCGCGGAAGCGCAGCGCCCGGACGAGCGTGTCGCCGAGCGCCGAGTTGCGGAGGTGGCCGATGTGCGCGGCCTTGTTCGGGTTGATGGCCGTGTGTTCCACGATCGTCTTCACGCCGGCGCCGGCGATCGGCGCGGGCGCCGGCCCGCCGGCCGCCAGCCGTTCCTGCAGGAACGCCGAACGATCGAGGAACAGGTTCAGGTAGCCCTTCACCGCCTCCACGCGGGCGACGCCGGGGATCGGACCGACGGCGCCCGCAATCTCCTCGGCGATCGGCTTCGGCGCCTTGCGAAGCTTGCGCGCGAGTTCGAATGCCAGTGGCAGGGCGAGGTCGCCGAGTTCTCGCGTCGGCGGGTAGTCGATCACGATCGATGGGCAGTCGGCGGGCGCAAGGCCGTAGTGGCGCCCGAGGGCTGCAAGAATCCGCTCGCGGACGAAGGCGTGGACTGGAAGTATCATGGCCTGGTTGTCGTTGCTGGTTTGCCGGGCCGCGCGTCGTGCAATAATCGAGGCTGTCAGCGGCCGGCGTGCCGGTCCGCGCGTGCGGCGAACCGCAGGGCGAGCTCCAAATCGCCCGGCGTGTTGACGTTGTGGAACAGGCGGCCGTCCGGATCGAAACGAGCGAGATCTTCCGGGCCCATTTCCCGCAGGCGGATCGCCTCGAGCAGTTCCTGGATCTTCAGGTGACCCGCTTCGATCTGCCGACGAACCCGCTCGACGAGCCGCCGCGCGTACACCGCGCAGAGCGGCTGGCGGCCGTCGCTCGACCTCGGGACCACCGCGTCGTGGTCGTCGTCGGCGAGCCCGGCCAGCCGTGCGAGCAGCGGCGCCGTCAGAAACGGCAGGTCGCACGCGATGACCAGCACGTGCCGGCTCCCGGCCTCGGCCAGCGCCGTGTGGATGCCACCGAGGGCGCCCGCATCCGGCAGCCGGTCGGGGACGACTTGCAGGCCGTATCGCTCGAACGGCGCCGGATCGGACGCCACGACGTAAACCCGGTCCGCCAAACCGTCGAGCGCGTCGAGCTGGCGTTCGAGAATCGTGGCAGGGCCGACGCGCAACGTGCTCTTGTCCGCGCCGCCGAATCGGCGGGCCCGGCCGCCCGCAAGGATTGCCGCGTCCACTGGCGCTCTTACCTTAACAGAAAATGAGCGAAGCGGGAATTGGCCGGATCCTCGTCGCCAGCCTCCACCAGGGCATTGCGGACGTGCTGCCCGACCGGCTCGAGTTCTACGAGAACTGGCTGCATTCCCAAGGCCTGCGCCACGGCACCATCGGCCTGGCCCCGCTTCACGCCGTTCTCAGCTTCCTTCGCCAGGAGGGCGCCGCGTATCACGTGATTTGCCGGCGGGCCGGCGAGTACGCCGCCGAGTGGACGGTCGCGTCGCACTGGTCGCCGCGGCGACGCCTGATTCGGGCCCTGCCGGCGTCTCTGCGCTCGCGCGCGGTGCTGCGCCTGGTCCGCGCGACGATCAGGCGGACGTACGTGGGGACTCGCGTGATCGTCCGCCTGCGCAAGGGCGAAGGCCTCGTCGACGTGCGCGCCTCGCTCTTCTGCACCATCCGCGAGTCGTCGCGCGAGCCGCTCTGCGATTTCTACGCCGCGGTGGTCTCGCGGTTCCTCGAGTTGTACGACGTGCCGGCCGACGTCCGGCTCGGCCCCTGCCGTGCCTCCGGCGACGCCAGCTGCCTGATCGCTCTGCGCGTCGGGCAGGCGGCCGGCGCGTCGGCCGCGGCCGTCAGGCCTCCCGCATGAGGGGTGTCATGATTCGCGCCTCGCGCCTGATCTGCTGCTGCCTGGCGGTGCTCGCCAGCCCCGCCCTGTCACGCGCGCAGGCGGCCGCCCCGCGGGAGCACCTGCTCGTCGTCCCCTTCGAGAACGTTCAGCGGGAAGGCAAGTTCTACTGGGTGTCGGAGGCGGCCGCCATGCTGATCGCCGACAACCTGGAGGCGATGGGCGTCGGTGCGATCAGCCGCCAGGAGCGGCTGGCGGCGTTCGAGCGGCTTCAGCTGCCCCCGGCCTCGCCGTTGAGCGAGGCGACGATCATCCGGCTCGGACAGAGCATCGGGGCCGCCCAGGTCGTGCTCGGCAGCTTCTCGGTGACCGACGGGCAGCTGACGGTGAAGGCGCGCGCAATCCGGCTCGACACGGGGCGCATGCGGCCGCCCGCCGAGGCGACGGGCCCGCTCGCCGACTTCTTCGGGGTGTTCGAGCGGCTGTCCCGGCAGCTCCTGCCGCCCGGGCTCTCCGTGCCCGACCGGCTCGAGGTCGACCACGGCTCGCTCGGCGTCTTCGAGAACTACGTCAAGGGCCTGGTGGCGGAGACGACCGCCGCGCAGCTGCGATTCCTCCACGCGGCGCTCAAACTGCAGCCGTCCTTCACCCCGGCGCGCCTTGCCCTCTGGCACGTCTACACCGCGCAGGGGGACCACGCGAAAGCGGCCCTCGCGGCGCTGGCGGTGCGCGCGGATGCGCGCGAGTACCGGCAGTCGCGCTTCCTCGCCGCGTTGTCGCAGATACGGCTCCGCCAGTACGACGACGCGTTCACGACACTGAAGGGGCTGCTCGACCAGTCGCCGGCCGCCGCGCTCTACAACAACCTCGGCGTCGTCCAGGCGCGGCGCGGCGCGACGCCGCAGGCCGGGCGGGCGACCTACTACTTCACGAAGGCCGCCGAGGCCGACCCCGAGGACCCGGACTACGCGTTCAACGTCGGCTACTCCTACTGGCTCGAGCACGACCAGCAGGCGGCCCTGTATTGGCTCAAGGAGGCCGTCCGCCGCAATCCGGCCGACGGCGACGCGCACTTCGTGCTCGCCGCCGTGCTGTCGGCGACAGGTGCGAGTGCCGAGGCGGTGCGCGAGAAGGAACTGGCCAAGCAGCTGTCGTCCAGGTACGAGGAATGGGACCGGCGCCCCAACGCGGCCGCCGAGCCCGTGCCAAGAGGGCTGGAGCGGCTCCGCGAGGGGATCGACGAGCCGCGGCTCGGGCTCGTCGATGCGGTGCTGGCGCCCGCCGAGCAGCAGGAGCAGCGCGACCTGGCGGCGTTCCACGCCGACCGGGGCCGCCGGCTGTACGAACAGCTCCAGAACCAGGCGGCCATCGACGAGTTCAAGCGCTCACTCTACGTCCTGCCCTACCAGCCCGCCGTCCACCTGCTGCTCGGGCGGACCTACCTGCGCACCGGCAGGACAGCGGATGCGATCCAGGCGCTGAAGATCTCGCTGTGGAGTCAGGAAACGGCCGCAGCCCACGCCGCTCTCGGCGAGGCCTACTTGCAGGCGAAGGACGTCGCCAAGGCGCGGGCCGAACTGCAGGCGGCGCTCAAGCTCGATCCCGATGACGGCGACGCCAAGCAGTTGGCTGCGAAGCTGGGTGCAGGTGCGCAGAAGTAGGCAGACGTTCCCCGCCCACCCGCGAGAGCCCCTTCCACCGTATAATCTCTCCCGGCAGGTGACCCATGTTGCACGTGACGTCCGTGAAGGGTAGTCGTCGCTCGCGGGCGGGGGTCGGCAGCCTCCTTCTCCTGGCGCTCGCGCTGGCGGCCGGTGCGCCGCAGCCGTCCGCGGCAGCCGCGGCCGGCGGGCCGCTCATCTACTCCGCAACCGTCGACGCGCTGATTCACCCGGTTTCGGCCGAGTTCATGGTCGACACCATCGCCCAGGCGGATCGGAACGACGCGGCGCTCGTGATCTTCACGCTTCGCACGCCCGGGGGACTCCTCGACTCCACCAACACCATCGTCTCCCGCATGTTGTCGGCCAAGACGCCCATCGCGGTCTTCGTCGGGCCCTCGGGCAGCCGCGCGGCATCGGCAGGCTTCCTGATCACCATCGCGGCCGACATCGCGGCCATGGCGCCCGGCACGCACATCGGCGCCGCACACCCGGTCGAGGGCGGCGGCGAGAAGCTCGACGAGACGATGGCGAAGAAGCTGGCGTCCGACGTGGCGGCGGCCGCGCGCACCTGGGCGAGCGGACGCGGGCGCAACGTGGAACTGGCCGACGAGGCCGTACGCGAGAGCCGCTCGTTCACCGAGACCGAGGCGATCGACGCCAAGCCCCCCTTGATCGATCTCGTGGCCAAGGACGTCCCGGACCTCATTGCCAAGCTGGACGGCCGGACGATCCGTCGCTTCGATGGGCGCACGGTGGTGCTGCACACGGCCGGCGCGCGCGTAGTGGACATCGAGATGAACTGGCGGCAGCGGCTCCTGAGCGCGCTGGCCCACCCGAACATCGCTTACCTGCTGTTGAGCCTCGGGATGCTGGGGCTGACGATCGAGCTGTGGAACCCCGGCGCGGTGCTGCCGGGCGTCGCGGGCGGGCTCTGCCTGCTGCTCGCCTTCTTCACCTTCCAGGTGCTGCCGATCAACTACGCCGGCATCCTGCTCATTCTCTTCGGCGTGGCGCTGCTGGTCCTCGAAGTGAAGGTGACCAGCCACGGCGTCCTCAGCGTCGGCGGCATCGCCAGCCTGTTCTTCGGCTCGATGATGCTGATGGACTCCGCGGCGCCCGAACTGCAGGTGAGCCTCTCGGTGATCCTGCCGGTCGTGCTCGGACTGTCGGCCATCCTGATCGCGCTCGTCCGCCTCGGGATCGCGTCGCAGCGACGGCGCCCGACGACGGGGACGGCGGGCATGATGGGTGAACCCGCCCGCGCGCTGGCCGCCATCGCGCCCGGGCGGCCCGGGCGCGTGGCGACGCACGGCGAAATCTGGACCGCCATATCGAACGACACCATCGCGGAGGGTGACGAGGTCTTCGTGACGGCCGTGGAGGGGCTGACGTTGCACGTCGCTCGCAACCGGCCCGCGTGACGCTGTTTCCTTTTCCTTACCCCGGGTTTTCCAGCGAGGTGAACGATGAACCCCTTTCAGCCCCTGATGCTGCTCCTGCTCGTGGTCGTGTTCTACTTGCTCAGTTCGATCAAGATCCTCGCCGAGTACGAGCGCGGCGTCATCTTCCGGCTCGGCAAGCTTCTCCCGGAGCCCAAGGGGCCGGGAGTCATCCTCGTCTTCGCGCCCATTGACCGCATCGTGCGCGTGAGCTTGCGCACGATCGTCATGGACGTGCCGCCGCAGGACGTCATCACCCGCGACAACGTGTCCGTCAAGGTGAACGCGGTCGTCTACTTCCGCGTGATGGACCCGCGCCGCGCGATCGTCGAGGTGGAGAACTACCACTACGCCACCTCGCAGCTCGCCCAGACGACGCTGCGCAGCGTGCTCGGGCAGGTCGAACTGGACGGCCTGCTGTCGCAGCGCGAGAAGCTCAACCAGGAACTGCAGCTGATCCTCGACCAGCACACCGACCCGTGGGGGATCAAGGTGTCGGCCGTCGAAGTGAAGCACGTCGATCTGCCCGCGGACATGCAGCGGGCGATGGCCCGCCAGGCGGAAGCCGAACGCGAGAAACGTGCTAAGATCATCCACGCTGCCGGCGAGTTGGAGGCCTCCGAGAAGCTGGCGCAGGCCGCCACGGTCATCGCCGTCGAGCCTGTCACCATCACGCTTCGCTACCTCCAGACGCTCACCGAGATCGCATCGGAGAAGAACTCGACCATCATCTTCCCGCTGCCCATCGACCTGCTGAACCTCATCGGGCACAAGCCGGTGAAGCCAGCCGAGGGGGCGGGGACGCAGGAGCGAGGTCAATAGCGCCGCATGGCCGACGACGGTTTTCGCGAAATCCAGTTGAGCGGGAAGCAACTGGCGGCGCTCTTCATGGGCGCCGCCGTCGTGCTCGTCGTGACGTTCCTGTGCGGGGTGCTCGTCGGGCGCGGCGTGCGGGCGCAGAAAGAGCCGGCCGTGGCCGGCGATGTTGCCGGGCAGGGGGCGTCACCCGCCGCGGACCCGACCGCCGGCGTCACCGCCACCCAGCCGATGACTTCCGGGACCACCGCCCAGCCGCCCTCTACTCCGCCGCCGACGCCGCCCGAAGAGGAGCTGAGCTACTACCAGCGCCTCGAGTCGCAAGGGAAGCCGGGAGAGCCTGCCAAGGCCGCCGCACCGGCCGCCCCGAAGGACGAGAAGGCGCAGAAGGCCGGAGCCGAGGTGAAGGACTCGAAGGGCAAGCCGCTCCCGCCACCGCCTGCGCCCGCCGTGGCGGCGACGGCGAACGCCGAGCCCGCCGGGGCGGGTTACGCCCTGCGGGTCGCGGCGTACAAGGACCGCGGGCAGGCCGATTCGCTCGCGACGCGGCTGTCGGGCAAAGGTTACGGCACGTTCGTGATCCAACTGCCGGCGACCGCCAACGGGCCCGGGTTGTACAGCGTTCGAGTGGGGAAGTTCAAGACCCGCAAGGAAGCCGACGCGGTCAAGCGCCGCCTCGAAAAAGAGGAGCAGCTCAAGCCATCGCTCATCGCGCGCTAGCGTTACTGTCCGGCATCCTCCTGGCGCTCAGCTTCCCGCGGTTCGGGTCTCCCGCCCTCGGGTGGGTCGCCCTTGCGCCGCTCCTCGCCAGCTTGGTCTCCCGCCCGACCGCCAAGGCCCCGGCGGGTTCGCTGCGCGCCTTCCGCCTCGGCCTGTGGACCGGCCTCGCCTACTTCATCGGCACGACCTATTGGACCGGCTGGGTGATGCGGCAGTACGGCGACCTCGCTTCCGCCGTCGCGTGGTCGCTGATGCTGCTGCTGGCGGCGTACCTGGCCCTCTATCCCGCGCTGTTCGCGTTGATCGTGCACCGGCTGGTTTCGAGGCTCGGCATGCGTGCGCTGCTGGTCGCGCCCGCGGTATGGGTGACGACCGAACTCGGGCGCGGCTACCTGTTCACCGGGTTCCCCTGGGAGTTGCTCGGCTACAGCCAGACGCCCGTGCTGCCGGTCGCGCAACTCGCGAGCGTCACCGGCGTGTATGGATTGTCCGCGCTGCTCGTGCTCGTCAGCGCCGCGCTCGTGCTGGTCGTTTTCGACAGGACCCGGCTGCGCTGGCGGGCGACGGCGGCCGCCGCCGTCGCGGTGGTCGCGACGGCCGCCTTCGGGGGCGCCCGGCTGGCCGACAACCGGTTGACGCGCGAGGGCGTGCCGTACACGGTCGGCCTCATCCAGGGCAACGTGTCGCAGGACGAAAAATGGGACCCGCAGCGCGCGGCGAGCACGGTGCGGACCTACGTCGACCGCACCCGCCAGGTGGCGGCGGCGGGTGCCCGGTTCGTTCTCTGGCCGGAGTCGGCGCTGCCGTTCTTCTTCCAGGAAGAGCCGGCCGCCGGCGAGGTGATTCGGCAGCTGGCGGTGCAGACGCACACGACGCTGCTGTTCGGCAGCGACCAGGTCGAGCGGACCACGCCGCCACGCTACTTCAATGCGGCGTTCCTCGTCGATCCCGACGGAAAGGTGGCGGGGATCTACCGCAAGATGCACCTGGTTCCGTACGGCGAGTACGTGCCGATGAAACGGCTGCTGTTCTTCGCGGGGCCGCTGGTCCAGGCCGTGTCCGACTTCTCGGAGGGCGACCGGATGGTGCTGCTGCCGGTGGCGGGGCACCCGGTCAGCACGGCGATCTGCTACGAGGTGGTGTATCCGGACCTCGCGCGCCGCGCGGTGCTCATGGGCAGCCAGTTGCTGACGACGATCACCAACGACGCCTGGTTTGGGTATTCGTCCGCTCCGTGGCAGCATTTCCAGATGGCGTCGCTCCGCGCGGTCGAGCAGGGACGCTACCTCGCGCGGGCGGCGAACACCGGGATCAGTGGGATCGTGGACCCGTACGGCCGCGTGCTGGCCCGCACCCCGCTGTTCACGGAGACGTCGGTCGTCGGCGAGGTGCGGTTCCTGACCGGCCGGACGGTCTACTCGCGCACGGGGGACCTGTTCGCCTACGCGTGTGTCGTCGCCACGCTCGCGTCGCTGCTCTTGTCGGGATTCGTCACCCGCGCGGGACTGCCGAACCAGCCGCGCGGCACCGGATCCTGATGTCCCGGCCCCTCGACTTCGCACCCCGAGCGAGATCGAAGCGGGGCCTGTTGAACCCTGTACGAGAGGTGTGAGATGGCAATCGTGCTCGACGAGCTCATTCGGCGCCACCAGGACCTGGCAAAGCGGTCGTCCGAGCTGCGGAGTTTTCTTTGACCGGGCATCTCCGCGCGACGAGTTGAGCCGGCTCGAGGCGCAGGTCGGGCTGCCCGACTTCTGGAAGGACCAGGCCGAGGCGCAGAAGGTGCTCCAGCGCCGCCGCCGGCTCGAGCAGGAAGTCCAGATGGTGGACGCGCTGAGGCGGCGCGAAGACGACCTGTCCGTGCTGGTCGAGTGGGCGCAGGCAGGGGAGCCGGTCGAGCGCGAGTTCGCCGAGGGGCTGGACGCGCTCGAGCGTGACGTCGAGGCGGCGGAGACCCGGAAGATTCTCGGCGGCGAGCACGATCAGAAGAACGCGATCGTCACCATCCACCCCGGCGCCGGCGGCACCGAGTCCCAGGACTGGGCCGAAATGCTGCTGCGCATGTACATGCGCTGGACCGAGCGCAAGGGCCTCCGCCGCGAGCTGATGGACTACCAGCCCGGCGACGAGGCGGGCATCAAGAGCGCCACGTTCACCCTCACCGGCGACTACGCGTACGGCATGATGTCGGCAGAGGCCGGCGTGCACCGGCTGGTCCGCATCTCGCCGTTCGACCAGGCCGCGCGCCGCCACACGTCGTTCGCCTCCGTCTACGTCTGGCCGGAACTGCCCGACGACGTGGAGGTGGAGATCGACGAGAAGGACCTGCGGGTGGACACGTATCGATCGAGCGGGAAGGGCGGACAGCACCTGAACGTCACCGACTCGGCCATCCGCATCACGCACCTTCCGACGAACATCGTCGTGACCTGCCAGAACGAGCGTTCGCAGGGGCGCAACCGCGACTCGGCGATGAAGGTGCTGCGCGCCCGGCTCTACGATCTCAAGATGAAGGAGCAGCAGACGAAGCTGGACCAGTTGGGCGGCGAGAAGCGCGACATTGCGTTCGGCAGCCAGATCCGCAGCTACGTGCTGCATCCCTACCAGATGGTGAAGGACCACCGGACGAAGGAAGAGGTGGGGGACATCAACCGCGTCCTCGACGGCGACATCGACGTCTTCATCAAGAGCTACCTCAAACAGAAGGCCGCGGGCACGCTCGGCCAGGGCGGCGCGGCGGACGAGTAGCAGGTCCACGGCCGACGGTCACGAGTCGGAGCCAGGGCCGCGTCGAACAGGTGGGCACGCCGGCCGAGGTCTACGCCGTGGGCCTGCCTACTGCCTGATCCCGCCCGGCTGGGTGCCGGCGATGAACGCTTCGTCGATCGCGCCGGGCGCGTCGCTCGACAGCGGCTGGCCCGAGGCGCGGTCGACGTTCACGAAGACGATGTTGCCCGGCGGCTGGAACGCGGGCGGGTTCTGCCGGTCGCACTTCGTCTCGATGTAGACCTTCATGAAGTCCATCCAGATCGGCAGCGCGGCCATCGCACCGGTTTCCGCCGGACCGAGCGGCTTCTTGTCGTCGTGGCCGATCCAGACGCCGGCCGTCACGTTCGGGTCGAACCCGGTGAACCACGCGTCCGTGTAGTCGTTGGTCGTGCCGGTCTTGCCGCCGAGCGGCCAGTCGAGCGCCGCGGCCGCCGCACCCGTTCCGCGCTGCACGACGCCCTGCATCAGGCTCGTCATCACGTAGGCCGTGTCCGCGCGAATCGCCTCGCGCGGCTGCGGGCGGTTCTCCTCGAGAAGGTTCCCTTGCCGGTCCACGATCTTGAGGATCTGGTACGGCTTCATCAGCACGCCTTGGTTCGGGAACACCGAGTACGCCGCCGTCACCTCGAGCAGGCTCGCCTCGGCGGCCCCAAGCGCCAGCGAGAGATACGGTTCCATCGGGCCCTGGAACCCGAAGCGCCGGGCGTAGTCCACCACCTGCTTCGGCCCGATCTGGTCCATCGTCCGAACCGCCGGTACGTTGCGCGATTGCTCGAGCGCGCGTCGCAGCGTGATGGCGCCCTCGTACTTGCCGTCGTAGTCGCGGGGCGAGTACGGTGGCTGCCCGGCGCCCGCCGAGTACGAGACCGGCGTGTCGAGGAGGATCGTGGTCGGCGTGAAGCCACGGTCGATGGCCGCCGTGTAGACGATCGGCTTGAACCCCGAACCCATCTGGCGGTACGCCTGGACGGCCCGGTTGAACTTGCTGCGGCTGAAGCTCAATCCGCCAACCATCGCGCGGATCTGGCCCGTCTTGTTGTCGAGGGCCAGGAGCGCCCCGTCCACGAGCGGCGTCTGGTCGAGCGACACCGTCAGCGCGGCCGCGGCTTCGTCCACCACCTGCACGCTCACGTCGATGAGGTCGCCGGGACGGAGCAGTTGTGATGGCGACGTGCGGCCGGTCCACGCGATGCCCGCCTTCGTGAGGTCCGCCGCATACCTGCCGATTCTCAGGCGGACGGCGCCGGCAGGAATTGGGCGCGCGGCCAGCGGCCCCTGCGCGGGGCCGGCCTTCTTCCCGGTGCCGATGGCCACGACGACGGCCGGTACGACCTGGCCGGGCGCGATCGGGCGCTCCCAGCGGCCCTCGCGGTGCTGCTCGATCGAGCGCCCTTCGTCGAGGAGGTTGCGGCGCGGCTTGCGAAAGCCGCGGCGCTTGTCGAACTTGCGCAGCCCGGCGTCCAACGCCCGGTTGGCCGCGAGCTGCAGGTCCACGTCGAGCGACGTGTACACCGACAGGCCGTTTTCGTAGAGCTGCTTCGCGCCGTACTTCCGCTCGAGGTACTTGCGGACCTCCTCGACGAAGTACGGGGCGATCGATTCTTCCTGCCCCGGTTGACCGCGGACCTCGATCGGCTTCTGCATCGCCGCGTCCGCCTGCGCCTTGGTGATGTAGCCTTCCTCCGCCATCCGCTGCAGCACGTAGTTCCGGCGGCGGGCCGCGCGCTTCACGTCCACGTACGGGCTCTGGCGCTCGGGCGTCTGGATGATGCCCGCGATGAGCGCCGCTTCCTCGAGCGTGAGGTCCTTCGACCGCTTGTCGAAGTAGAGGCGTGAGGCCGCCTCGACGCCGTAGGCGCCGTGGCCGAAGTAGATCTGGTTGCAGTAGAGCGTGAAGATTTCGCGCTTGGTGTAGCGCCGCTCGATCTGGATCGCCAGCAGCGCCTCCTTGACCTTGCGCTCCCACGTCTTCTCGTCGGTGAGGAACAGCTTGCGCGCGAGCTGCTGCGTGAGCGTGCTCGCGCCGGCGAGGCGTCGCTTCGCGATGTCCTCCACGGCCGTGATGACGATCCGCGAGACGCTGACCCCGAAGTGCCGGTCGAAGTCCGCATCCTCGGCGGAGATGATGGCCTGGTGGAGCCTCGGGGAGATGTCGTCGTACTTCACGACGACGCGCCGCTCGGTCGCGAACTCCCCGACGACCTGGCCGTTGGATGCGTAGACGCGCGTGATGGTATTCGGCGTGTAATCGTCGAGCGCGGAAATCTGCGGGAGATCTCCCGCATAGGCGAACACGATGCCGCTGACGATGCCGAGGACCGCAGCGAGGACGAAGAGCGCGGCGAGCCCGGCGTGCCGGGCGACGCGGATGACTACGTGGGCCACAGGGGGATTCTACACCTAGCGTCCCCGCCCTCCCCGGCCGCCGGACGGGCGAGCGCCTGCACCCGTCGCGCGGCCGCCCGCGGCGCTTCCCCCGCCCGCGGCGCGTCCCCCGCCGCTCGGAGCACCGGCCGAAGAGCGGCCGGGCGTTCGCGCGCCGCCCGCCCACCCCGATGACACCGGGTTCGACGGGCCGGGCGAGCCTGCAGACGGCGCCGACCCCGAAGGCGGGGAGGGTCTCGGCGATGCGGACCCGTCGGACGCCGCGTCGGTGCGCACGGCGGGATTGGGCCACGTCGAGGCCGACGACGGGTACGCGCGGCCGGTGGAGTAGGCGCGGCTGTCCGCCGGGTCTGCCTGCGGGCGCCAGCCGTACGAAGCCGGCGGCTGCGAGTACCATCGCACGTCCGGGAGACCGCGTGGCTGCGCGACATCGCCCTGTCCGCCGCGGGGCCCCGCGATCGGGAGATCGGAGGCTGGAGCCGGTGCATCGGGCAACTGCCGCCGTTCCGACGGTCCGAGGTAGTAGTACGGCGAACGCGATTCGGACGGGCGCGAGGGCGCCGAGCGCGGCACGGCGCTGCCGAGCGGGGAACCCGACGGGGCGCTTCCGGTCGGCCCGAGCCGCCCCGGGGAAGCCGCGGACGCTGTCGAGGGGAGCGCGCGGGTGTCATACGGCCGCGCCGGCGCGGCCGCCGAATACTCCGCGGACCCAACCCTCGGGCCAGCCGTCGCGTTCGTCGGGGGCCCCTGGCGCGCGGCGGCGTCGCTGCCGCGCATCCCGGGCTGGTCGGCGATGCCCCCGGCGCGTCCCTGCCTTCCGTCCGGGCTCGTCGTCGGAGTGCGCGGCGCCGCGGCGGTTCGGGCGCCAGGCGTCGCCAGCCCCCAGCCCGGGTTACCGCCGACGCGCCGCTCGGCGGAGGCCTGCGCGCGATTGTACGGCGCGGCGCGACCGTTCCCGAAACGCTGTGTGCCGCCGCCTGGCACCGGCGGCCCCTCTCGGCGCACCGCGAAGTTGACGCGCTCGACGGCGCGCAGGCTCTGCCCGTGGAGGGCGTACAGGCGCAACGCGGTATCCGTGACCGAACGCGCGCTGAGGAACCACCGTCCACCCGAGGTTCGCCGCGCCGGCCGAGAAGCCAATGGACAGGCCGAACGCCGGGACGCCGTGCTGACCGAGCGGGCACCAGCCCACGTAGTCGGCGCCGAAACCCCAGGAAACCCACGCAGGGCTCCAGCCCCCCGCCGGGATCCAGTACCAGCCGTGTCCACCGTGGCCCCACCGGCCGTAGTGATGCGTGGGCCAGGTCCACCGGCCGCCGCCGACCCACGTCCAGCCCCACGCGTACGGGTACCAGCCGCCGTCGTAATAGGGTTGCCAGTCGGCGGCGACGTTGGGGTACCACACCCAGCCGTCCTCGCTCGAGTTGTCCCAGGAACCCTCGCGGTCGAATGCGCCGCCGTAGACCTGCAACTCCGGCGGGAGGTAGGCGACCGACTGGCTGCCGGCCCGTTCGGCGCGCAGGCTGTCGGCCCACTCGATGAAGGCGTCGGCGACCGCCGAGTTGAAGGAGCCGATCGCGCTGACACCCTGGCCCTGCGCCACCTGCGCCCGCTCGCCGGGCCGCAGCGGCACCGAGCGCCCTTCGGCATCGACCACCGCCTCGCCGCGCACCACGCTCACCTCGAGGAAGGGCGGCCCGGTGGACACCTGCGTCGACACGCGGTACTCGCCCTCGCGCGCGAAGCGCACGCTGCCCGCCGGCGCGTCCACCTGGTAGTCGCGCCGCGCTTCGCCGCCGTACGGCTTTGCGACGACGAAGATGACGCGGCCGGAAGGCAGCCGCAGCAGTCCGCCATCGAGCAGGTCCACCGTCGTGTGCCGGTCCAGGTCGAGGATGCTTCCGTCGGGCAGGATGATTTCGACGCGCCCGGCCTCGGTCTCGAGCCGGTCGCCTTGCAGCAGCGGCAGGTTCTCGGCTGCCGCCTCGGCCACGCCGTTGCGCTCCAGCGTCGCCGATCCCTGGACGACCGCCACGTGAGCCGGCGCGCCGTAATCCGGAGGGCCTCCCTGCGCAGAGGCTGACCCGGCAGCCAGGCAGATCGCCGCGGCCATGGCAGAGATCGAGCGGCTTGGCATGAGAACTCCTCTGGACGACCGAGGCAGGCGGGCCGGCACGGACGATTATAGCAGGCTCGCGGCGTCGCGGTCAGACGCAGAGCCCGCTCGACGGGCCCAGCCACGTGACCAGCGGACGGCCTGAGGCTGGCCCCCATGGCCGAGGCAGGCCCGTTTGTGGCGACAGCGCTGGGTCCTCGGCGTTGCTCTTGACAAATATAAGCGCAGATTTTATATTGTCATACGTATCAGAGTTTGGCTTCCAGCCCACGCTGCCCCTCGGGCCGGCGAACGCGAGGCAAGGTGAATATGAGCAAAATCATTGGAATCGACCTGGGAACCACCAATTCAGTCGTGGCCGTCATGGAAGGCGGTGAGCCGACGGTCATCACCAACCCGGAGGGCGGGCGGCTGACGCCGTCGGTGGTCGCCTTCACCAAGACGGGCGAGCGACCCGTCGGCCAGGTCGCGAAGCGGCAGGCCGTCACCAACCCCGAGAACACCGTCTTCTCCATCAAGCGGTTCATGGGGCGTCGCTTCGACGAGGTGACCGAAGAGATGACGATGGTCCCCTACAAGGTCACGCAGGGTCCGAACGGCGACGTCAGGGTGCGCGCGCAGGGCAAGGATTACACCCCGCCCGAGATTTCCGCGATGATCCTGCAGAAGCTCAAGCAGGCTGCGGAAGAGCACCTCGGCCAGCCCGTGACGCAGGCGGTCATCACCGTTCCCGCCTACTTCAACGACGCGCAGCGGCAGGCGACCAAGGACGCCGGGCAGATCGCCGGTCTCGAGGTCAAGCGCATCGTCAACGAGCCAACGGCCGCCGCGCTCGCCTACGGGCTCGACAAGAAGAAGGACGAGACGATTGCGGTCTACGACTTCGGCGGCGGCACCTTCGACATCTCGATCCTGGAAGTGGGCGAGGGCGTTGTCGAGGTGAAGTCGACCAACGGCGACACGCACCTGGGCGGTGACAACCTCGACCAGCGGGTCATCGACTGGATCATCTCGGAGTTCAAGAAGACCGACGGCATCGACCTCGGCAAGGACCGCATGGCGCTCCAGCGGCTGAAGGAAGCGGCGGAGAAGGCCAAGATGGAGCTGTCGACCGTCACCGAGACCGACATCAACCTGCCGTTCATCACCGCCGACCAGGCGGGGCCGAAGCACCTCTCGCTGAAGCTCTCGCGCGCGAAGTTCGAGCAGTTGGTCGAGGACCTCATTCAGAGGACCGTCGGTCCGACGCGGCGGGCGCTGTCCGACGCGGGCGTCGACCAGTCGAAGATCGACGAGGTGGTGCTGGTCGGCGGTTCGACGCGCATCCCGCGCGTGCAGCAGGTGGTGCGCGAGCTGTTCGGCAAGGAGCCCCACAAGGGGGTGAACCCCGACGAAGTCGTGGCGGTCGGCGCGGCGATCCAGGCGGGCGTCCTCGCGGGCGAGGTCAAGGACCTGCTGCTGCTCGACGTGACGCCGCTGTCGCTCGGCATCGAGACGCTGGGCGGCGTGATGACGACGCTGATCCCGCGCAACACGACGATCCCGACGCGCAAGAGCGAGGTGTTCTCGACGGCGGCCGACAACCAGACGCAAGTCGAGGTGCACGTACTGCAGGGCGAGCGCCAGTTCGCGCGCGACAACCGCACGCTCGGCCGCTTCAACCTGGTCGGCCTCCCGCCGGCGCCGCGCGGCATGCCGCAGATCGAGGTCACCTTCGACATCGACGCCAACGGCATCGTCAACGTGCAGGCGAAGGACAAGGGCACCGGCAAGGAGCAGAAGATCACGATCACCGCGTCGAGCGGCCTCAGCAAGGACGAAGTGGACCGCATGATGCGCGAGGCCGAGTCGCACGCCGACGACGACAAGAAGCGTCGCGAGGTGACCGACGCGCGCAACCAGGCCGACGGGCTGATCTACCAGATCGAGAAGACGTTGTCGGAGAACAAGGAGAAGGTGCCCGCCGGCGACGTCAGCCGGATCGAATCGGCGGTTGCGTCGCTGAAGAAGGCGTCCGAGGGAGACGATGCGGCGGCCATCCAGAAGGGGATGGACGAGTTGCAGAAGGCCTCCCACGCGATGGCCGAGGCCCTCTACAAGCAGGCACCGGGCAGCGGCTCCGCGGGCGCGTCGGGCGGCCCGGGCCCGGGCCAGGGCCAGGCCCCGGGCGGTTCGTCGGCGGGCGGCGCCTCGGGGGACGTCATCGACGCGGAAGTGGTGGACGAGGAGAAGAAGTAGCTGTCCGCCGCCAGCTGACTCTGTCATGGACCTTTACTCCGTCCTGGGCGTGGAACACGGCGCGGGCGACGCCGCGATTCGCCGGGCCTATCGGCGGCTGGCGCGCCGCTTCCATCCTGGCATCAACCCGGGCGACCGCGAAGCGCACTCGCGCTTCGACCAGGTCACCGCGGCGTTCGAGACGCTGAGCGATCCCGAGCGGCGGCGCGCGTACAATCAGGGCGCGTCGCAGCCGGCGCGCGAGGGCGACTACTCGTTCGGGTTCGAGGGGTTCGACTTCTCGGTGGAGGTGACGGCCGAGCGCCCGGCGTCGACGTTCGGCGACCTGTTCGCGGACGTCCTGGCGCGCACGGCGTCGGGCGCGGGCGTGGGGCCGGAGCCGGGGGCCGACCTGCATACGGCGCTCACGGTGTCGTTCGAGGAAGCGATGCGCGGGAGCGACCGCTTCGTGGCGCTGACGCGTCAGCTCCCGTGCCGGACCTGCGGCGGGCGCGGCGTGGTGGCGATCGTGCCCGCGGCGTGCCCGGCGTGCCACGGCCGCGGCCAGATTCGCACCGCGCGCGGGCACATGGTGTTCACCAAGGCGTGCGAGGAGTGCCGGGGCGCGGGCCAGCGTTCCGAGGTCGCGTGCAGGACGTGCCGCGGCTCGGGCGTCGAGGCGTGCGCGGAGGGGCTGCACGTGCACGTGCCGGCCGGCGTGCAGGACGGGGCGCAGGTGCGGGTCCCGGGGCGCGGCCACGCGGGCCGCCGCGGCGGCCGTTCCGGCGACCTGATGGTCTCGGTGAGGGTCGAGCCGCACCGGCTGTTCCGCCGCGAGGGCGACGACCTGCACCTCGTCGTGCCCGTGGCGCTGCACGAGGCGGCGCTCGGCGCGAAGGTGGAGATTCCGACGGCGGACGGCCCCGTCCGCCTGCGGGTGCCGCCCGGCACGGCTTCGGGTCAGCGCCTGCGTCTTCGCGAGCGCGGCGCGCCGTCGCTGCGCACCGGCGGACGCGGGGACCTGATCGTGGAGGTCCGGCTCGTGATGCCGGCCGTGCTCGACGAACGGTCGAAGGAACTGATGCGGGAGTTCGGCCGGATCAACGCGGAGGACGTGCGCGCGGGGCTGTGGGACCAGCAGGAGTGAGGGCCTCCCTATGGTGACGAAGAGAGCCGGCAAGGCCTACTACATGATCAGCGCCGTCGCGCAGAAGTACAACATCCACCCGCAGACGCTGCGGCTGTACGAGCGCGAAGGGCTGCTGAAGCCGTCCCGCACGGAAGGCAATACGCGGCTGTACTCCGACGAGGACCTCGAGCAGCTGGAAACGATCCTCTCGCTGACGCGCGACCTGGGCGTCAACCTCGCGGGCGTCGAGATCATCCTGAACATGCGGCGCAAGATCGAGCGGATGCAGCACGAGGTCAACGAGTTCATGGCCTACGTGAAGCACGAGCTCGCGCGCGGCCTCGATGACTGGGAGCAGCGGCTCAACACGGCGCTCGTCAAGTCGTCGCCCACCGACCTGGTGCGCGCCTCGCCGCCGACCGCCCCGCGGTCCCCCTCGCCGGAGGCGGAGGGCGGGAGCCCGGCCGCGGCGCGGACGGGGAAGTAGCCGCCGGGGTATCATCGGAAGGTGAGCCACCCGCCTCACGACGAAGCGCCCGAGGGCGTCACGCTGCAGGCGTACCTGCAGGAGATCGCGAAGATCCCCCGGTTGACGCCGGAAGAAGAGCACGATCTCGCCGTCCGCATCCAGCGCGACCGCGACGAAGAGGCGCTGAAGCGCCTCGTCGAAGCCAACCTCCGGTTCGTCGTCTCCTACGCCAAGCGGTACCGGCACCTCGGCGTCGGGTTCCTCGATTTGATCCACGAGGGGAATCTGGGCCTGCTGGAGGCGGCGCGCAGGTTCGACCCTGCCCGCAACGTCAAGTTCATCACCTACGCGGTCTGGTGGATTCGGCAGGCGATCATGCACGCGCTGTCGGGGCAGCGCCGCCCGTTCGCGCTGCCGACGAAGCTCTCGGCGGTCGCGCGGCGGTTCGGCCGTGAACTCATCGACCTGACCGCGCGCCTCGATCATGCGCCCTCGCTGGCGGAGATCGCCGCCGACCTGGACATCTCGCCGGCGGAAGCCGAGGCGCTGCAGTACGTCTCGGGCTCGGACGTGTCGCTGAGCGACCCGGCTTCGGCCGAGGAGGGCGACGAGCGCGAGCTGGGCGAAACGCTGCCGCAGCATTCGGTGCCGCCCGCCGAAGACGCGCTGCTGCGCGAGTCGCTGCTCGCCGTGCTGCACGCGGCGCTCGCGGACCTGGCGCCGAAGGAGCGCGAGGTGATGGCGCTGCGCTTCGGCCTCGGCGGCGACGAGGCGAAGACGCTGCAGCAGATCGGCGACCGCCTCGGCATCTCGCGCGAGCGGGTGCGGCAGCTCGAGGCGCGCGCCAAGGAGAAGCTGCGTCGGGGCACCAAGGCGGGCGAACTGCGATCGCTCCTGAACTGAGCGCCGCTCCGCGGCCGTCGGGATCGCCCGGCCGCGGGACTTCACGGTTTCCTTCGGCGCCGAACTCGGGCACAATACTCGGCACGATGCCCTGCGCGACCTGCCACGACACCCGCTGGAAGATCGTCGAGCGCGACGGCGTGCGGCGCGCGGCGCGCTGCGACTGCTGGCGCGCGATGAACACCGAGCGCCTGGTGGCCGACGCCCGCATCCCGCGGCGCTACGCCCACTGCTCGCTCGAGAACTTCATCACCTACGACAACGAGAAGCTGCAGAAGGCGGTCGTCCGGGCCCGGCGCTTCGCCGACGCGTTCCCCGTGGTCGACAAGGGCCTCTTCCTGATCGGGCCGCCCGGGATCGGCAAGAGCCACCTGGCCGTCGCGGTCCTCACGTCCGTCATCACCACGCGCGGGGCGCGCGGCCTCTTCTACGACGTCCGGGAACTGCTCAAGCTGATTCGGAGCACGTACAATCCCGAGGTCAAGGCGACCGAGATCGGGGTGCTCCGGCCGGTGATGTCGGCGGAACTCCTCGTCCTCGACGACATCGGCGCCGAGAAGACCTCCGAGTGGGTCGAGGAAACGCTCAACCTGATCGTGACCACCCGGTACAACGAGCGCCGCCTGACCATCTTCACGTCCAACTACGAGGAGAAGGAGGACCGCACCGATCCCGACTCGCTGCTGTCGCGCGTCGGGTTCCGGATGCACTCGCGGCTGTACGAGATGTGCGAGTTCCTCGAGTACGACGGCGCGGACTACCGCCACCGACCGCCGAACGCGGGGCCCGAAGACCTGCGGGCGATGTGGAAGCACCAGGCGCGGCCGCCGGCGCTCCCGCGGCGCTCGGGTTCGCCCGCGCGCGCTCAACTCCGCGGCCCCGACCCCAAGGCCGACGTCGCCTGGCCCGGCGGCAAAGCGGGAAGCGGGCACTGACAGGGACAGGCCGCGTGTCAATGCAGAATGTAGAATGGAGAGTGTGGAAAGGGCAGGCCGCCTCTTGCATTCTTCATCCTCCATTCTGCATTCTTCATTGCTTGCGAGCGCAAGCGCGTAGTGATGCCCCCCCTCGGTCTCTACCTCCACGTGCCGTTCTGCGCGGCGATCTGCAACTACTGCAACTTCAACCGCGGCCTGCTCGACGAGGCGCTCGAGCGGCAGTACGTCGAGGCGCTCGTCGCCGAGATCCGCGGGCTCGAAGGTCCGCGCGGGCGGCGCTGCGACACGATCTACTTCGGCGGCGGGACCCCCTCGCTGCTCGACCCGACCGAGATTGCCGCCATCATCTCCGCATGCCGCGACGTCTTCGACGTCGACTCGTCGGCCGAAATCACGATGGAAGCCAATCCCGAGACGGTGGACGAACGGCGCCTGGCCGCCTACCGTGAAGCGGGCGTCAACCGGCTCAGCTTCGGTGTCCAATCCTTCAGGGACTCGGAACTCGAACGGCTCGGGCGTCTGCACGATGCCGCCCGCGCGCGGGCGGCAGTGAGCGAGGCCCGGCGGGCCGGCTTCGACAACCTCAGTCTCGACCTGATGCTCTGGCTGCCGGGCCAGACGCTCGCCCACCTCGACGAATCGCTTGCAGCGCTGGTCGAGGCGGCACCCGAGCACGCATCGGTCTACCTGCTGGAGATCTACCCGAACGCGCCGCTCGAGGACGAGATGGCGAGGTCGGGCTGGTCGCGGGCGCCCGACGACGACGCGGCCGACATGTACCTGCGGGCGATGACCGTGCTCGAACGCGCCGGGTACCGACAGTACCGAGATCTCGAACGTGGCGAGGCCCGGCCGCGAGTCGCGGCACAACCTGAAGTACTGGACCGACGGCGAGTGGGTCGGGTTCGGATGCGGTGCGCACTCGACAGTCGGCCACGTCCGGTGGAACAATGTGTCTGGGACGTCGAACTACATCGCGCGCATCGGGCGGAACGAGTCGCCGGTCGCGGGCCGGCGCGTGCTGTCGCCCCGCGAGCAGGTCGAAGAGGCGCTCTTCATGGAGTTGCGCCTCGCCGAGGGCGTGCGGCTCGATCGCATCCGCGAGGTGTACGGCGTTGACGTCTGGCGGACATGGGGCGATCGCCTCGCCAGGTTCGTCGAGGCGGGGCTGCTGCTCCACGACGCCGGGCGGCTGCGCCTCACCAGGAACGGCATGCTCCTGGCCAACGACGTAATGACCACTTTCCTCGAAGCTGGCAGTACGGTAAAGTAACCGTCTTTCCGACCTGACTCGTCAAGGAGGCCTGAATGCGACTGACCTGGAATCCGCGGCTGGCTGTTCTGGTTCTCGCGGTTGCCTTCGTGCTGGGGGCCGTGAGCTTCTCCTTCGCGCAGGAGCAGGCCGCCCCGGCGAAACCGACGTTGGAGTTCAAGAACGACGCCGGCCTCATCATCTTCTACATCAAGCCGGACAAGACGGCTGATTTCGAAGACTTGATGAACAAGCTGAAGGAAGGGCTCGGCAAGATGGACGCGCCCGAGGCCAAGCAGCAGATGGCCAGCATGAAGGTGTTCAAGGCCCCGGTGGTGGCCGGCAGCACGGTTGCCATCTACGTGCTGTTTGCGGATCCGGCGGTGAAGAACGTGGAGTACTGGTTCCTGCCGATCCTGTACAAGGCGTATCCGAACGACGGCCAGGCGTTGTTCCAGAAGTGGCAGGACGTGAAGGCCGCCACCCCGGCGCAGCCGACGATCTTCGACCTGACGCAGTTCCTCAAGTTCTAGCGAGGCGGCCTCGGACCGCCAACCATGTCGGGCGGCGACGCCAGCGCCGCCCGACGGCCACGCTGTGGGCTGGCCCCGCGACGCGCGGGACGGCAGAGTCTTGACGGGCGGCGAGCGGTCGCCATCCGCCGCCTCGCATCCAGGTTGCGCCGCCCGGCCGCTGCCGGGCCAAGCGGGGAGATCGCTCAGGTCTTCCCGCTGTCTTTTTGTACGCGCGGAAGCGTCGTATCACTGCCGCGTGCGGACGGGCGGCGGGGCAGCCTCAGCCCTTGTCCGCGACGATCAGCAGATTCTCACCGAACAGGACGGAGTAGGACAGGAGCGCCCGCCGAACCTCGACGTTCCTTCGGCGCTGCTCCGGGTCCTTCTCCTTGCGGAAGGCGATGGTCGTGTAGGCGGCCAGGAACGGCGCCCACGGGGCGTACACCAAACTGACCGGCTTCACGTGGGTGTGCCGGACGCGGTCGATGCGGAAGCCGGAGACGGCGAGCGCGTAGCGCCATTCCGGGAACGTGCGCAGGCCGATGTGGTGGAGCGGGTGGCGAGCCGACTCGTTCAGCGGTCGCGGGTCGTGGTGGTGGAAGCCGCTGCCGAGGAACCGCAACCGCGAGCGGATGCCCGTGATGTTCGGTGTGGTGAGCACCAGCCGCCCTGCGGGCTTCAGCACGCGGTGCAACTCACGGACGAAGGCGAACCCGTTCTCCAGGTGCTCGATGCCCTCCACCGAGAAGGCGGCGTCGAACTCGCCGTCGCCAAACGGCAGCGGGCGTTCCAGGTCGGCTCGGGAGAACATCGCCGGGCCCTCGTCGGCTTGCTCCTGCAAGTCCACGCCCGCCGCGACCAGCCCCGACCGCGCCAGGGCCCGGGTCAGGGCCCCCGCCCCGCACGGGGCATCGAGGACGCGCGCCCCGGGCGGCAAGCCCAGGGACGGGACGATCGCCAGCGCGGCGCGCTCGATGACGGACAGCGCGGATTCGACCAACGGTCACTCCTCCGGCCGCCAGTATAGTCCGGGCGCCGGGCGCGGCGTCCCTGGACTCCGCGCCAGCCGACTCCCTCCGCGATGCCGCGTGCGATCCGGGTGGTGCGGAAGCGGCTCAGAACTTGAGGTTCGCGCCGACGTAGAAACGATGGACGTTCTCGGTACCGGACCGCCGCCCCCATGAACCGGAAGTAGCGGTAGTCCGCGCGCAGCCGGAGCGGGCCGATCAGCCCCACCTTCACGCCGCCGCCGACATTCACCGCCACGTTCGTATCCGACCCCTCCTGCCCCCCGGTCCAGTTCATGTGATATCCGCCGGCCCCCGCCGTTCCGTACACCTGCAGGCCGCCGACGATCACGGGCGTCTGGAGCAGCAGGTTGCCGCTGCCCGTTCTGATCCGCGGCGCCAGGTTCTCCACCGACTCGCCGATGTCGGCATACTCGAACTCGAGGCCGACGACGAGGAAGCTGACGCCTGCGGCCAGGCCCCACGCGGTGCGAGTCGACGGACCGCCCGACAGGCCCAGGAACCCGGTCATGTCGGCCGATGCCGTGGTGGCCGCCAGCCATGCGGCGAGAGCGGCGGCGACGACCGCCGTGCGGTTCGGCTTCATGCAAATGCCTCCGCCTGCATCATACCCTGCATGCCCCGCCGGGAAAGGCAGGGGACCGGTACCGTGGCCGCAGGCCGCCCGTCGATCGTAGTGCTATAGTGGACGACAGGGGCACCCTGACGAGGAAAGGCCGGTGGCGTGTCGAAGCCACACTACTTCAGCCAGCACGCGTCGGCGCTCCGCCTGGGACTCGGCCGCGCCGTTTCCCGGCCGGTGCTGCGGCAGTTGCACGAGCGCTCGGCCGCGCGGCATGTCGTCGTCGCGGTGCGCCAGTTCGCGATCCTCGGCGCCTGCCGGCAGACCCCGCCAAGTGGGCCACGCTCATTCCGTTCGACCGCCTGCCCGTGCTGCAGCGTGCGCTCACGCCGTTCTTCGAACGCCGCGGGTTCCGGTGGCACTCGCATGGAGGCCTGGTGCGCGGCTGGCTGATCGAGGACCGGGCGCCTCACACCGACTGGAGGCGCGACGCCGGGCAGGACGGGCGGCCGGCCGTCGAGGTGCGCGCCCGCTGACCGCTGGGGGAACACGATGGACTTCCGGGCCACCGAGCAGCACGAGCTCCTCCGCCGGACGGTTCGGGAATTCGCCGAGGCGGAAATCCGGCCTCACGTGATGACGTGGGACGAGACGCAGCACTTCCCGAGCGAACTCGTGCCGCGGCTTGCCGAGCTCGGCCTGATGGGCATCCAGATTCCCGAGTCGTACGGGGGGGCCGGGATGTCGGCCGTCGAGTACTGCATCTGCATCGAGGAGCTCGCGCGCGTCGATCCCTCCGTGGCCCTCGCCGTCGCCGCGCACAACGGACTCTGCACCGCGCACATCGCGATGTTCGGCACCGAGGCGCAGAAACGCCGGTACGTGGTGCCGCTCGCGCGCGGCGAGCAGCTGGGCGCCTGGGGCCTCACGGAGCCGACCGCCGGCAGCGACGCCGCCGGCACCCAGACCCGCGCGGTGCGCGAGGGAGGCGGCTGGGTGATCAACGGCGCAAAGACCTTCACCACCCACGGCCGCGTCGGACACGTCATGGTCGCGATGGCCGTCACCGACCGCGCGGCCGGCCGTCACGGCATATCGGCCTTCATCGTCGAGCGCGGCACCGCGGGCATGACGCCCGGGCGCAAGGAGAACAAGCTGGGCATGCGCGCGAGCGACACGAGCGAGGTCGTCTTCGCCGACTGTCGCGTGCCCGAGGATCACCTGCTCGGGCGCGAAGGCGAGGGCTTCGTCAACGCGATGCAGGTGCTCGATGCGGGGCGCATCGGCATCGCGGCGCTCGCCGTGGGCCTCGCCCAGGGCGCGCACGAGGCGGCGCTGCACTACGCGAAGCAGCGGCGCCAGTTCGGCAAGCCGATCTCCTCGTTCCAGGCCATCCAGTGGAAGCTGGCCGACGATGCGACGGCCATCGACGCGGCGCGGCTGCTGACCTACCGGGCGGCGTTTCTGAAGGACCAGGGGGCGAGGACGACGCGCGAGTCGGCGATGGCGAAGCTGTTCGCCAGCGAGATCGCCGTTCGGGCGGCCGACAACGGCGTCCAGATCCACGGCGGCTACGGCTTCGTGAAAGACTATCCCGCGGAGAAGTACTTCCGCGACGTGAAGCTGACGACGATCGGCGAAGGGACCAGCGAGATCCAGAGGCTGGTCATCGCGCGCGAGATCCTCGGCGGCGCCGAGTAGCAGGCGCCCGGGGTATAATCCACACCTCTGATCGTTCGCCCTCTCCCCGCGACAAGGAGCAACATGTCGGTTGAGATTGGCATCATCGGCGGCAGCGGCCTGTACGACATGGCCGGATTGACCGACCGCGAGCAGGTGGCCGTGAGCACGCCGTTCGGCGAGCCGTCGGGCCCGTACGTGCTGGCCACGCTGCGAGGCAGGCGTGTCGCCTTCCTGGCCCGCCACGGCGTCGGCCACCGGCTGATGCCGAGCGAGCTGAACTTCAGGGCGAACATCTACGGGTTCAAGACGCTGGGCGTCGAGCGGATTCTCTCGGCCAGCGCCGTCGGCAGCCTGAGGGAGGAGTATCCGCCGCAGCACATCGTGATTCCCGACCAGTTCTTCGATCGAACGAAGGGGCGGGTGAGCACCTTCTTCGGGCGCGGCCTGGTGGCCCACGTGGGGTTCGCGCACCCGGTGTGCGACGACCTGTCGGGCGTGGCCTACGAGTCGGCGCGGTCGGTGGGCGCGCCGGCGCACCGCGGCGGCACCTACCTGTGCATGGAGGGGCCGCAGTTCTCGACCCTCGCCGAGTCCAGGCTCTACCGGTCGTGGGGGATGGACGTCATCGGGATGACGAACCTCCAAGAGGCCAAACTCGCGCGCGAGGCGGAGATCTGCTACGCGACGCTGGCGCTCGTCACCGACTACGACTGCTGGCACCCCGAGCACGACTCGGTGACCGTGGAGATGATCGTGGCGACCCTGCTGCAGAACGCCAAGACCGCGCAGGCGATCATCGCCGAGACCGTCGGACGCCTGCCGTCCGGGCGGACGTGCGCGTGCGGCCGTGCGCTCGCCACCGCCATCATCACGAGCCCCGGCGGCATCCCCGAGCAGACCAAGCGCGACCTGGCGCCGATCATCGGGAAGTACGTGAAGTAACCTGGAGCGGCCGGCGGCTGGTGCCAGCCACCACGCGAGTTCACCATGCGCATCATCGTCACCGGTTCGATCGCCTACGACTACCTGATGTCGTTCCCGGGGAGCTTCAGCGAGCACCTCCTCCCGGATCACCTGCAGCGCGTCAGCCTCAGCTTCCTGGTCGACAGCATGGACAAGCGGCGCGGGGGGTGCGCGCCGAACATCGCCTACACGCTCGCGCTGCTCGGCGAGCGCCCGCGCCTGATGGGCACCGCGGGGCAGGACTTCGACGAGTACCGGCAGTGGCTCGATGCGGCGGGGATCGACACGACGCTGGTCCGCCAGGTGCCGGACAAGTTCACCGCATCGTTCTTCTGCAGCACGGATCGCGACGGCAACCAGATCGCCTCGTTCTACACCGGCGCCATGGCGCACGCCGCGGAACTGACGTTCGCCGCCGCCGGCGCCTGCGACCTCGCGATCATCTCGCCCAACGATCCCGCGGCGATGGTCGAATACGCCAGGGAGTGCCAGGCGCTCCACATCCCGTACATCTACGATCCCAGCCAGCAGGTGGCCCGGATGGGCGGAGACGACATCAAGGCCGGGGTAGCCGGCGCGCACATCGTCATCTGCAACGACTACGAGTTCGCGATCATCCGCGAGAAGACGGGCATGGACGCGGCAGCCATGCTGCAGCACGCCACGGCCGTGGTGGTGACCCAGGGAGAGAAGGGCGCCTCCATCATGTTGCGCGACCGCGCCATCGACGTCCCTGCGGTGCCGCCCTCGGCCATCGTCGACCCGACGGGTGTCGGCGACGCGTTCCGCGGCGGATTCATGAAGGGCATGGCTGCGGGCGCGGATTTCGAGACGTGCGGCCGGCTCGGCAGTGTCGCGGCGGCCTACGCACTGGAGCACATGGGCGGTTCCAGTCACCGCTACACGACGGCCGAGTTCGCCGCGCGGTACCAGCAGCATTTCGGCGCGCTCTCGGTCTGAATGGTCGCCCACGAACTCTCCGCGCAGTACGCGCTCGGCTACGTGCCGAAGACCGAGCGCAAGGACGGCAGCTTCCGGCGATTGTCGGTTCGAATCCTCAGCCGGCCCGACGTCCGCTCGAGGACGAGAACCGGATACTACTCGGCGGGGCCCACGCGGGTGCTGAACGAACGCTGACGCAAGTCCGGCGGAGGCTCGCCTTCGACTTCAGGCGGCCGACCCCGGGGGACGGCGTACAATGTTGACGTGGTGCGTCGTGACGAAGCCAGCCAGTCTGGGCCGGCTTCCCGCTGTCCATCTCCCGCGGGTGCAAGTCCCGCCTCGGTAAGCCCCGGAGCGCCGAGTAGCAGGCCCCAGGCGTATGGCGAGAGCTGTGCGGCCCGAGCGGGGCGTCAAGAGCCTCTACGGAGGAAGCGAGCACGCGGGCCGCAACCTGACGTGAAGCCTGCAGCCTCGACACATTTACAACCCGAGAGCCGAGCCGGTCATGTCGCGGCGAAGGCCACGTTCCGCGCACCCCAGTCCGGGGACGTACGTGCGTGGGGTCTCGGCGGGGTAGGGGGCGCAGCACGCGTGCACGGAGACGGACGGAACACGAGAGGCCCGTCTGCGCCGCTCGAGTCGGAGCAGGTGCGCTCGTATAAGCCGATGGCGAAAGCGAGGCATGCGCAGCGGGCGTCCGAGGGGGTCGTAGTACCGCGGATCGTCGCGACGAACAACGCGGCGGGAGGGAAGGGCCCCTGCGGTGGTCAGGCGAGTGGCGAGGGCACGTGCGAGGGCATGGCCGGCCGGTCCGGTCCCAATTCCCCCGGTGGGCATCCACCCATCGACAAAGTACGCCACCTTCAACGCTCCCTGTGGGCCGCGGCCAAGCGGTCCCCGGATCGGCGATTCCATGCCCTACTGGATCGGATCTGGAGGCCTGACATCCTCCAGGAGGCATGGACTCGCGTGCGACGGAATCGCGGCGCGGCCGGCGTCGATCGCGTGACGCTGGCGGCGATCGAGCAGTACGGTGTCGAGCGGATGCTGTCCGATCTCGGCGCGGCGCTGCGCGACGGCACGTATCGCCCGCGGCCGGTCCTGCGGCGGTACATTCCCAAGGCCGACGGCCGGCAGCGGCCGCTCGGCATTCCCACCGTCCGAGACCGAGTCGCCCAGATGGCGGCGAAACTGGTGCTGGAACCGATCTTCGAGGCGGACTTTCGCCGCGCCTCGTATGGGTTTCGGCCCAAGCGCAGCGCCACGCAGGCACTGGAGGTCCTCCGCGTCCAGGGGGCGCAGGGGGGCAATCACGTGCTGGATGCGGACATCCGGGACTACTTCGGGAGCATCGACCAGACGAAGCTGATGCGTCTGCTGGAGCAGCGCATCTCGGATCGGCGGGTGCTGAAGCTGCGGCGGCAGTGGCTCGACGCCGGGGTGATGGAGGCGGGGCAGTGGTCGGCGACGACCGTGGGGACTCCCCAAGGTGGCGTCATCTCGCCGCTGCTCGCGAACATCTACCTGCACGTCCTCGACCGGATCTGGGAGGACCGCTACGCGCATCTCGGGACGCTCGTCCGCTATGCGGACGATTTTGTCGTGATGTGCCGGACGCGGTCCGCGGTCGACGAGGCCCGCGAGCGGGTGAGCGCCGTGCTCGCCCGACTCGGGCTGGAGCTGCATCCGGAGAAGACCCGGACGGTCGACCTCTCGCGGGGGTGCGAGGGGTTCGACTTTCTCGGGTGTCACCTGCGCAAGCGCATGAGCGGTCCGATCTGGGAGCGGGCGCGGCAACGCGTCTACTACCTGCAGCGAGGACCGTCGCAGCGCGCGATGCGTCGGGTGCGCACCCGGATCCGCGAACTGACGCCTCGTGGCCGCTGTCACGAGGACCTGCGCACGGTCATTGCCGACATCAATGCGGTGGTCCGGGGGTGGGGTCAGTATTTTCGGACGGGTAACGCGGCGACACGCTTCATTCAACTCGACCGCTATGTCGAGGAGCGTCTGCGACAGCTGCTGCTGAAGCGGCACGGCTCTCGCGTGGCGGCCGGTCGGGCCGAGGCGTGGCGTCGTCCATTCTTCGAGGCGTTGGGACTCAGCCGGCTTCGCGGCACCGTCCAGTACCCGGGGACCGCACAATGTCGTGCCTAGACCGACCACCGGTAAGCCGTGTGCGGGAAATCCGCACGCACGGTTTGAACGGGGGTCTTGCTGTCTGCTGGCCGGCCCGTCCGGCTGGCTTCAAGTAGGATCTACCAATGCCCAGAGCGTTTGCGGGCCTTCCGGTCGTCGCGGTGGTGTGGGCCGTGCTCATCGCCGCCGCCCCCTGGGCCGATGCCGTCCCGGCCGCAGAACCGTTCACCCGGGTCGCCGCCGCTGCGACGTACTTCGCCGGCAGCCTCGTCTGCCATCAGCGCCCGGACCGGTCGTTTTGGGCTCACGGTGTGCGGTGGCCCGTGTGCGCCCGCTGCAGCGGACTCTACGTGTCGGCCGCGTTCGGGGTGCTGTTCGCCTGGACGTTCGGCCGCGCGCGCCTGCGCGTGCCCTTCTCGGCGTGGCGAACGCCGCTGCTCCTGGCCGCCATCCCGACCGCGGCAACGCTCGCGCTGGAGTGGTGGAACCCGGCATGGTCGTCCCGCCTGGCCCGGGCCATCGCCGCGGTTCCTCTCGGTGCGGTCGTCGGCCTGTTGCTGGCCGCGTCCATGAGCTTTCGGGTTACACTAACAAGATGCGAGCGGATGCCGTCGAGCGAGTAGAGAGCGGGGGAGTGGCGCTGCGACTGTTGGCCGCCTGGCTGGTGCCCGGCAGCGGGCATCTGTGGCTGGGGCGACGCGCCAAGGGACTGATCTTCCTGGTGGCGCTGCCGACGATGTTCGCGCTCGGGCTCGCCCTCCAGGGACGGCTGTTCCCGTTCGAGGCGTCGCAGCCGCTGGTGTTCCTCGCCGCCGCCGCGGATGTCGGCGTCGGCGTGCCGTACCTGGCCGCGTGGGCCCTGGGGTGGGGCCAAGGCCAGGTGGCGGCCGTCACCTACGAGTACGCCAACGCGTTCCTCATCGTCGCGGGCCTTCTGAACATGCTGGTCGTCCTGGACGTGTACGACACGGCCGTCGGGCGGAAGTGAGGGGATCGTGGCCAGCCACTTCCTGTTGATGCTGCTGTTCGCCTTCTTCGTGGCGCTGGTGTTCGCGATGTTGATGAAGGACCAGCCGCGGGACCAGGTCCGCTTCGGAGCCATCGTCTTCGCCGGGTTCATCCTCAGCGCGCTCGTCCTCGGGTGGCTGATGTACCCGTTCCCCTCCTGACGCCTCGCGCGGACCCGACTTGTGGCCACGCCCCCCTCTTCGCCTCCGGATCGACGGTCCTCCTGGGTTCGTCTCTGGGCGCCGGTCGTCCTCTACTGCGCGCTGATCTTCGGGCTGTCGTCGATATCCTCGGTGCCGTCGCTGCCGGGCGGGATGTCGGACAAGCTGGCGCACATCCTGCTCTATTCCGGGCTCGGCTTCCTCGTCGCCCGAGCGCTGGCCGGCGGCGTGCGCCCGCTCTCGGCCAGGGGGCTCATCGTCGTTCTGGGATTCGCCGCGGCCTACGGCCTGAGCGACGAGACGCACCAGCTGTTCGTGCCCAATCGCCAGTTCGAGGTGAGGGACATGGCGGCCGACGTCGTGGGCGCCGGGATCGGCGCGGGTGCGCTGTGGCTGTGGGGTATACTGCGGAGGACTCGCCATGCCGTCTGGAACGATTCGAGTCGACCGTGAAGGCGCCATCGTCCTGGTTACGATCGATCGGCGGGCGGTGCTCAACGCGCTGAACCGCGCGACGATCGACGAGTTGCGACGCGCGGTCCTGGAGTTGAAGCGCGACGAACAGGTGCGCGTCGTCGTCCTGACGGGCGCCGGCGAGAAGGCGTTCGTCGCGGGGGCCGACATCCAGGAGCTTCAACACCTCACGGCCACCGAGGCCGAGACCTACGCGCTCGAGGGGCAGCACGTCTTCGACCTGATCGAGCACCTTGGCAAGCCGGTCATCGCCGCGGTCAACGGGTTCGCGCTGGGCGGCGGCTGCGAGCTCGCGATGGCGTGCACGCTGCGCGTGGCAGCCGAGACGGCCAGGTTCGGGCAGCCCGAGGTGAAGCTCGGCGTGACGCCGGGGTTCGCCGGGACGCAGCGGCTGCCGCGGCTGGTGGGGAAGGGGCGCGCGCTGGACCTGTTGCTGACCGGCCGCCTGGTGGACGCGCAGGAAGCGCTCGCGATCGGCCTCGTCAACCGCGTCGTCCCGGCCGCCGCGCTGCTCGAGGAGGCCCGGAAGCTGGCCGCGTCGCTCGCCGCGCTGGCGCCGATCGCGATGCGGGCGATCGTCGAGGCCGTGAACCGGGGCGCCGGGATGGCGCTTCCGGACGCCGCGTTCCTCGAGGCCTCGCTCTTCGGGCTGTGTTTCGCGACGAGCGACATGCGCGAAGGGACGCAGGCCTTCCTCGAGAAGCGCCAGGCGAGCTTCACGGGGAAGTGATAGGCCTCGGAGTACCCGAGGCCTGGTTGCCGGACGCGGAATGCGGAGCGCGCGTGCGCGCCCGCGCCCTCCAGTGGGCATGGACAGGGTCTCCGAAACCTTGTCGTGGAGACCAGAACGGTGACGAGGCCGGGCGACGAACCGAGGAACGAGATCTTCCGCGAGCGGAGGCGCGCCCGCGAGGCGGCGCTGCAGATGCTCTATCAGTGCGAGGTGGGGCGCGTCCGGCCCGAGGACGCCATCGCCTCGTACGGGGAGATCGAACAGGCGGGCAGGCCCGCGACGCCGGATGCCGAGGCCTTCGCGTCGGTGCTGGTCCGCGGCACCGTCGAGCGCGCAGGGGAGATCGATCCGATCATCGCGGCGTCCGCGTCGAACTGGCGGCCCGAGCGCATGGCGGTCATCGACCGCCTCATCCTGCGCATGGCCGTGTACCAGCTGCAGCACGTGTCCGACGTGCCTGCCGCCGTTGTCATCTCGGAGGCCGTCGAACTGGCCAGGCGCTTCGGCGGCGAGGAATCGGGCCGCTTCGTCAACGGGGTGCTCGACGCGATCAGGAAGAAGCTGGAACAGAAGACGGAAGACGGAAGCTGACGGGGTCTCGACGGCGTCCCTATGCCTCAGGAAAACGAACTGCTCGCGCAGCGCCGCGCCAACCTGGAGGCGCTCGCCCGCCTCGGCGTGGATCTCTACCCTCACGAGTTCGGCCGCACCGACACGATTACCCAGCTGGTCGACGCCCACGGCGCCCGGTCGAAGGAGGAACTCGAGGCGGCGCGCGTCGAGACGACGACGAGCGGGCGCATCCTGGCGATCCGGAGCTTCGGCAAGGCCAATTTCCTGGTGCTCACCGACGGGCGGTCGCGAATCCAGGTCTACGTCCGCCAGGACTCGATGGCCGAGCGCGACTTCCAGGTGTTCAAGCTCCTGGACCTCGGCGACTTCGTCGGGGTTGCCGGGCACCTGTTCCGCACGAAGACGAACGAATTCACGGTCTGGGCGACCTCCCTCCGCTTCTTGAGCAAGTGCCTGATTCCGCTGCCGGAGAAGTGGCACGGCCTGCAGGACATCGAGATTCGCTATCGCCAGCGCTACCTCGACTTGATCGTCACCCCCGACACCGGCCGCGTCTTCGAGGCGCGCAGCCGGACGCTGGCCGCGGTGCGGGACTTCCTGAACGCCCGCGGCTACCTCGAGGTCGAGACGCCGATGATGCAGCCCCTGGCGGGCGGCGCGCTCGCGCGGCCGTTCGTCACGCATCACAACGCCCTCGACATGCGGCTCTACCTGCGGATTGCACCCGAACTCTACCTCAAGCGGCTCCTCGTCGGCGGCATGGAGCGCGTCTACGAGATCAACCGGAACTTCCGGAACGAGGGGATTTCCACGCAGCACAACCCCGAGTTCACGATGCTCGAGTTCTACCAGGCCTACAGCAACTACCTCGAGCTGATGACGATGACCGAGGAGATGCTGTCGGAGGTGGCACGGACGGTGACGGGCAGCGAGGAGGTGAAGTACGGCGACACGACGATTTCGTTCGCGGCGCCGTTCCGCCGGCTGCCGATGCGGGGCGCGGTGTGCGAGGAGGCCGCGCGCCGGCTCGGGCGCACGGTGAGCGAAGCGGAGCTGCGGGACCTCAAGCCGGCGCAGGCGCTCGCGCGCCAGCTGGGCGTGGAGCTGGAGCCGGGAATGGGCCCCGGCAAGATCACCGCGGCGGTCTTCGAGGCGCTCTGGGAGGCGTCGCTGGTCCAGCCGACGTTCGTCTACGACTTCCCGACCGAGGTGTCGCCGCTCTCCAAGCAGAAGCCGGACGACCCCGACACGGTGGAGCGGTTCGAACTGTACGCGGGCGGGTTCGAGCTGGCCAACGCCTTCAGCGAGCTGAACGATCCCGCGGAACAGCGGCGGCGGTTCGAGCAGCAATTGGCCGAGCGGCAGAAGGGCGACGCGGAGGCCCACGAGATGGACGAGGACTACATCCACGCCCTGGAGTACGGCATGCCGCCGGCGGGCGGCGAAGGCGTGGGCATCGATCGCCTCGTCATGCTGCTGACCGACTCCCACTCGATCCGGGACGTGATCCTGTTCCCGTTGATGCGAGCGAGGAAGGACTAGCGCACGACGGCGAGCCGAGTGATGAACCTGCCCTTCGAACTGCACGTCGCCCTGCGCTACCTGCTGGCCAAGCGGAAGCAGGCGCTCATCTCCGTGATCTCGCTGATCTCCGTGATCGGGGTGACGGTGGGCGTGATGGCGCTCGTCATCGCGCTGGCGCTCATGACCGGCCTCCAGGGCGAACTCCGCGACCGCATCCTCGGTTCGACCGCCCACGTCTACGTCTGGAAGGGTGACGGCATCCGCGACTACCACGCGGAGGTCCGGCGGCTGCGGCAGTTCCCGCACGTCGTGGGCGCCGCGCCCGCCGTCATGGGCAAGGCGCTGCTCATCGCCGCGGGCGAGAAGGCGTTCATCAACCTCAAGGGCATCGACCCGGCGCTCGAGAAGACCGTCACCGACATCGGCCGTTCGATGAAGAGCGGGCACCTGGCGGACATCGAGAAGGAGGTCGACGGCCGGCCGGGCATCGTGCTCGGCGTGGACGTGGCGAGGGCCCTCGGGGTGCGCCTCGGGGATCGGGTCCAGATGCTGACCACCGACGGGACGCTCTCGCCGATGGGGATGATGCCCCGGACGAGGACGCTGACCGTGGTCGGGATCTTCGCCCTGGGGCTGTACGAATTCGACTCGACCTACGGATTCGTGTCGCTGCCGCTCGCCGAGCGGCTGACGGGCCGGGACAACGTCGAGTTGATCGAGCTTCGGGTCGACGACATCTACCGGGCGCCCGCGGTGGCGGCCGCGATCACGGATCAGACGGCCGGTGCCTACATCACCCAGGACTGGACGCAGTTGAACCGGTCGCTGTTCGGCGCGCTCTGGCTCGAGAAGATGGCCATCTCGATCACGATCGGCCTGATCGTCATGGTGGCCGCCCTGAACATCGTGGCGTCGCTGATCCTGCTGGTGATGGAGAAGCACCGCGACATCGCCATCCTGAAGACGATGGGCGCGTCGGGTCGGAGCATCATGCTGGTGTTCGTCCTGCAGGGGGTGATCATCGGCGTCGCGGGGACCGCCGCGGGGGCGGCGGCGGGGTGGATCGTCTCGACGGTCCTCGATCGGTACAAGCTGATTCGGATCCCGATGGACGTGTACCAGGTGTCCTACGTGCCGTTCGTCATCCTGCCGCGCGACTTCGTCCTGGTCGTCGTGTCGGCGCTCGTCATCTGTTTCGTGGCGACGCTCTACCCGTCGCGCCAGGCGTCGAAGCTGGATCCGGCGGAGGCGCTGCGTTACGGGTAGGGCAGTGGCTGGTGGCTGGTGGCTGGTGATCAGTGGATCACGCGTGTCACACTAACCACTAGCCACTAGCCACTAGCCACTAGCCACCGAAGATGTCCTTCGTCAGCGTCGCCGGCCTCGAGAAGTCCTACCGCACCCCGACGCAGACCCTGCAGGTGCTGCGGGGGGTCGACGTGTCGGTCGAGCGGGGCGAGATGGTGGCGATCGTCGGGGCGTCGGGCGTGGGCAAGAGCACGCTGCTCCACGTGCTGGGCGGCCTCGATCGCTTCGAGGCGGGGACGATCCGGATCGGCGACGTCGACCTGGCGCGGATGACGGACGCCGAACGCGTCGCGTTCCGCAACCGCTCCATCGGGTTCGTCTTCCAGTTCCACCACCTGCTGCCGGAATTCGACGCCCTCGAGAACGCCGAGATGCCGCTGCGCATCGCGCGCGTGCCGATCGCCGAGGCGCGGGCGGCGGCCGAGGCGCTGCTGCGCCGCGTCGGCCTGGGCGACCGCCTCACGCACCGGCCGGGCACGCTGTCGGGCGGCGAGCAGCAGCGGGTGGCGATCGCGCGGGCGCTGGTCACGCGGCCCGCCCTGCTGCTCGCGGACGAGCCGACCGGCGACCTCGACGAGCAGACGGCCGACGCGCTGCACGCGCTCCTCCGCGAGATGCACCGCGAGCAGACCCTCACCTCGATCATCGCCACCCACAACGCCCGGCTCGCGGCGGTGTGCGACCGGGTGCTCCGGCTCGAGAACGGCCGGCTCGTCTGAGGGCTCGCGGCCGGGCGCTCGCCTGCGCCCTCCGGCGCTCCCCGCCGCTGCCTGAACTGTTTGATGCACTTGGAGTTAGGCGCCGGTGCGGTTGGAGCGTCCCGACCTTTGCCTTATAATGCGAACAGGTTCCCCGGTGCACACAATCCAACCCCGTCGTCGCAGGTAGCCGGATGTTCGAACGGTACACCGAAAGGGCGAGGCGAGTGCTCTTCTTCGCCCGCTACGAAGCCAGCCAGCTGGGCAGCATCTCGATCGAAACCGAGCACCTGCTGCTCGGCCTGATTCGCGAGGGCAAGGGCCTGACCAGCCGCATCTTCGCCCGGTCGCACCTCTCCCTCGAGAACATCCGCAAGGAGATCGAGGGGCGGACGGTGTTCCGGGAGAAGGTGTCGACGTCGGTCGAGATCCCGTTCAGCGCCGAAACCAAGCGCGTGCTCGGCTACGCGGCCGAGGAAGCGGACCGGCTGCTCCACAACTACATCGGCACCGAGCACCTGCTGCTCGGGATCCTCCGCGAGGAGCGCTCGGTGGCCGCCTCGATCCTCATGGAGCGCGGGCATGCGGCTGAACACCGTCCGCGAGGACGTCGTCCAGCTGCTCAACGAGAAGACCACGCTCACGCGCGCGAAGGAGACGCCGCTGCTCGCCGAGTTCAGCCGCGACCTGACCGAGGCGGCGATCAAGAACCAGCTCGACCCGCTCGTCGGGCGCGAGCACGAGGTGGAGCGCGTCCAGCAGGTCCTCTGCCGCCGCACCAAGAACAACGCGGTGCTGATCGGCGAGCCCGGCGTCGGCAAGACGGCCATCGTCGAGGGGCTGGCGCAGAAGATCGTGTTCGGCGACGTGCCGCACTTCCTCGCCGACAAGCGGCTGCTCGCCCTCGACATCTCCCTCATCGTCGCCGGCACGAAGTACCGCGGCCAGTTCGAGGAGCGGCTCAAGGCGATCATGAAGGAGCTGACCGAGAACCCGAACATCATCGTGTTCATCGACGAGTTGCACACGCTGGTCGGGGCCGGGTCGGCCGAAGGGTCGCTCGACGCGGCGAACATCCTCAAGCCGGCGCTGTCGCGCGGCGAGATCCGCTGCATCGGCGCCACCACGCCCGCCGAGTACCGGAAGTACATCGAGAAGGATCGTTCGCTCGAGCGCCGCTTCCAGGCCGTGAAAGTGGACGCGCCGTCCGAGACCGAGACGATCGAGGTCATCCTCGGCATCAAGGACCGCTACGAGCAGTTCCACCACGTCGAGTACACGCGCGAGGCGATCGAGGCGGCGGTGTACCAGTCGAGCCGCTACATCACCGACCGCTTCCTGCCCGACAAGGCCATCGACCTGATCGACGAGGCGGGCGCGCGCGCGAAGCTGCGCGACGCCGGCTACAGCGAGGAGCTGGGCGAGATCAACCGCAGCATCCGCGTCGCCGTGGAGCAGATGGAGAGCGCGGTGTCGCAGCGCGACTTCGAGCGGGCGCAGTTCTACCGCGACCAGGAAGTGTCGGCGCGCGAGAACCTGCAGTTCGTGCGCGAGCGGTTCGACGTCAAGTCGAGCGCGCGGCGGGTCGTCGTCGGCAAGCAGGAGATCGACGAGGTCGTCTCGAAGTGGACCGGCGTCCCGCTGGCGTCGATCAACCAGGACGAGGGCGACAAGCTGCTGCGGATGGAAGAGCAGCTGCATCGTCGGGTGATCAGCCAGGAGAAGGCGATCTCCGCCCTCGCGCGCGCCATCCGCCGGTCGCGGGCGGGCTTGAAGAACCCGAGCCGGCCGGTGGGCAGCTTCATCTTCCTCGGGCCGACCGGCGTCGGCAAGACGGAACTGGCCCGGGCGCTCGCCTCGTTCCTGTTCGGCAGCGACGCCGCCCTGATTCGCTTCGACATGTCCGAGTACATGGAGAAGCACTCCGTGTCGAAGCTGATCGGGTCGCCGCCCGGATACGTCGGGCACGACGAGGGCGGGCAGCTGACCGAGAAGGTGAAGCGCAACCCCTACTCGGTGGTGCTGCTCGACGAGATCGAGAAGGCGCACCCGGACGTCTTCAACATCCTGCTTCAAGTGTTCGAGGACGGCCACCTGACCGACGGCCTCGGCAATCGCGTGAACTTCAAGAACGCGATCATCATCATGACGTCGAACATCGGGGCCCGCTTCATCCAGAAGAAGGGCGGCCTCGGGTTCCAGTCGCCGGAGGTGTCCGAGGTCAATCGGAGCCTGTCCGACCTGGTGCTCGGCGAGGTTCGCCGCACCTTCAACCCGGAGTTCATCAACCGGATCGACGAGATCATCGTGTTCGATCCGCTGTCGGACGACGACCTGCGGCTGATCACGTCGCTGCTGGTGGCCCAGCTCAACGAGCATCTCGTGGACCGGCGGCTGACAATCTCGCTGGCGCCCGAAGTCGTGGACTGGATCATCAATGCGACCTGCAAGGACCGGTCGTACGGGGCGCGGCCGCTGCGCCGGGCCATCCAGCGCTACGTGGAGGACCCGCTGTCCGAAGAACTCATCCGCGGCAGGCTTCGGGGGGGCGCCGTGGAGGTGTATTTGGAGAACGGCTCCTTGGCGTATCGGGCGGTCGGCGACGCCGCTACCGGCCAGAGGCTGGCCTGAAACGTCTAATACCCTGTAAACTATGGTGATCGGGCGGAGGCCTGTGCGCCGCCCCGGGACGCGGGTTCGGTGGCCTGCGTCCGGTCCACGCTTTCCTAGACGATTCATGCGCACGTTCCGCCAATACTTCGTCATGTGGACGCTGGTCCTCGCGGGGACCGGAGTGCCGCTCGCCGCGACGCCGGCCGCGCAGGCCGCCCGCTCGCTGCTGGCCCAGGCGCCGGCCCAGCGGCCGCCGTCGGTGCCCCCCGGGCAGCCGCCGGCCACCCCGCCGTCGCAGCCGCCCGCGCCGGCGGCGCCGGCGTCAGGGCGGATGCTCTGGTGCGGCCAGGAGATCGGCCCGCCCGTCAACCTGCCGCCCGCCGGTTCGGGACCGGTCATCTACTACATCGGCGTCTGCTTCCCCGAGCAGGGCGGGGTGTCGGTCGTCGACCCGGACACCTACCTCTACTACATCCACACCAAGTTCAGCGCGCCCTCCCAGAACAAGTGGGTGCCCTGGGACGACGTCGCGACGACCGAGTCGATCAAGCAGGACTTCAGGCAGCTGTGGGGGATGAACTTCCTCGACAACCTGTCGATCGAGGTCACCGACTACCCGTTCTCGAACGGTGTCATCGGCAAGCTCATCGCCTACAACCTCGAGGAGCGGCAGCGCGTCAAGGTGGTGGACTACGAGGGCGCGAAGCACCTGGAGCAGTCGAAGATCGACGAGAAGCTCAAGGAAGAGAACGCCCAGATCCGCCTCGACTCGTTCATCGACCCGGCGATGGTCAGGAAGGTCAAGAAGGTCGTCCTCGACATGCTGGCCGAGAAGGGCTACCAGTTCGCGTCCGTCACCCCGGAGATCAAGGCCGTTCAGGGCGGCCCCAAGCTGGTGGACCTCACCTTCCTCATCGACGAAGGCCCGCAGGTCAAGATCCGCGACGTCGAGTTCCTTGGCAACACGGCGATGAGCGACTCGAAGCTCAAACGCCAGATGAAGAACAACAAGGGGAAGACGGCCTACTCGTTCATCACCGGCTCGAGCAGCTACCAGGAAGCGAAGTACGAAGAAGACGCCGACAGGGTCATGGCGTTCTACCGCGACAACGGCTACATCGCCGCCCGCGTCGGCGAGCCGCAGCTGCGGTACATCGACGACTCGGCCGACCGGAAGACCCGGTGGGTGATGCTCCGGATCCCGGTGACCGAAGGCGAGCGGTACCGTGTCGCCGACCTGTCGTTCGAAGGGAACAAGATCATCAAGTCGGAGGCGCTCCGCGGGCTGTTCAAGCTGAAGCCGGGCGACTGGTACAGCGACAAGGCGATCAAGAAGGGGTACGAGAAGGCGCGCGACCTCTACGGCGCGGGCGGCTACTACCAGTTCAACCTCGTGCCGATGACCCGCCCGCACGGCGAAGCGGCGCCGGCGGACGGCGAGGCGACGCCGGCCGGGGCGCCGGCGGACGGCGCCGCGAAGGCAGGGGCAGCCGACGCCAAGCCCGCCGAGGCCGCGGCGCCCGCCGAGGCCGCGACGCCCGCCGAGGCCGCGACGACGCCCGACGCCGCGAAGGCCACGCCGGCGAAGGGGGCGCCGAAGCCCGCCAAAGCGCTCCCCAAGGGGGCGCCGCTCGTCGACGTCGTCCTGCAGGTGGACGAGGGGAAGCAGTACTTCGTCAACCGCATCACCTTCACGGGCAACACGACGACGCGCGACTCGGTCGTGCGGCGCGAGATCCGGCTGTTCGAGGAAGGCGTCTTCAATACCGAGGCGCTGAAGTACTCGATCAAGCGGATCAACCAGTTGGGCTACTTCAAGTCGCTCGAAGGCACCAAGGACGTCGAGGTCAAGGAGGCGCCGGGCACCGACAACAAGATGGACGTCACGATGAAGTTCGAGGAGCAGAACCGCAACCAGCTCCAGTTCGGCGCGGGCGTTTCTCAGTACGAGGGCTTCTTCGGGACCCTGGGCTTCCAGACCGCGAACTTCCTCGGGCGCGGCGAAACCTTCAGCATCAACCTGCAGGCCGGGTCGCGCGCGCAGAACTACCAGGTCGCGTTCACCGAGCCCTACCTGTTCGATCGGGCCATCACCGGCGGCATCGACGTCTACAAGCGCCGTCTCGAGTACGTGTCGCAGTTCACGCAGGACTCCACGGGCGGCAACCTCATCTTCGGGTTCCCGCTGAAGGACTTCACGCGGATGTTCCTCAACTACTCCTACGAGAACATCAAGGTCGTTGACGTGAACCCGATCTACAGGGACCCGTCGCTGATCGCCAACAATCCGTACCTGGCCGACTCGCTGCTGCTGGCGACCGAGGGCGGCAAACGGACGATCAGCAAGATCGTGCCCAGCATCAGCCGCAACACGATCGACTCCCCGATTTTCCCGACCAGCGGTAAACGGTATACTGTGTCGGTCGACCTCGCGGGGCTGGGCGGCAACACGAACTTCTGGAAGCCGAGCCTCGAAGCGGTCATGTACTTCAAGCAGACCAACCGGACGTCGTTCGGATTCCGCGCCCAGGGCGTCTACATCTCCCCGTTCACCGGCAGCGCCGCCATGGTGCCGATCACCGAGAAGCTGTACCTGGGCGGCGAGTACAGCATCCGCGGGTTCGACGTCCGGACGATCGGGCCGAGGGCCGTGAACGTCATTCCGCCGACCTACAACGGCATGACGTTCCTGCCGGCCGTGATGGCCGGCGCGGTGAACCTCGAACCGCAGACGGTGGATTCGGGGCTGGTCATCGGCGGCAACAAGTCGCTCTTGTTCAACGCCGAGTACTCTGATCTCGATCGCCGGCCCGGTCCGCCTGGTGCTGTTCGCCGATACCGGCCAGGTGCGGGACACCGGTCAGCATTACACATGGGACGAGTTCAAGGCGTCGACGGGCGCGGAAGTGCGATTCTTCATGCCGGTGCTGAACGTGCCGTTCCGGCTGATCTTCGCCTACAATCCGCTGCGCAGCAATGTCTACAACAACTCGCTGCAGCCGCAGAGCGCCTTCTCCTTCAAGTTCGCAGTGGGTTCCACGTTCTAGGCAGCCGAAGGGTGGCGGCTGCCGGCAAGGGGCGGAGCAAGGCCGCCCGGATGACAACAGAGCACGACAGAAAGGGATTGCACTGATGAGACGCTTCACCGTAGCCGTGGTACTCAGCCTGGCGCTGGGAGCCGTTCCGACGTTTGCACTGGCTCAGGCCAAGCCCACCACGCCGCCTGCCGCCACCCAGAAGCCGGCGACGCCGCCGCCGGCCGCGACCCAGCCGCCCGCCGCGCCGGCCGCGCCGGCCGCGCCCCCACGCCCGTTCCCGGACGGCGCGAAGATCGCCTTCATGAACATCCCGCGCATCGCCGCCGAATCGGCCGAGGGCAAGTCGTCCACCGCCAGGGTGAACGCGCTTCGCGAGAAGAAGCTCGCCGAGTTGAACGTCAAGAACAAGCAGCTCGAGACGGCGCAGCAGAAGCTGAACAGCGGCGGCCTCCTGAGCGAGGACGCGCGCGCGGCCACGCAGAAGGAAGTCGACAAGCTGCAGGTCGACATCCAGCGGATGCAGCAGGACGCCGAGGCCGAGATGCAGGACCTTCAGCAGCAGCTGCAGCTGGAGTTCCAGCGCAAGCTGTCGCCGATCATCCAGCAGGTGGCGACCGAGAAGGGGCTGCAGATCCTCCTCAGCCAGACCGACGCGGGCATGGTGTGGGCCGAGCCTGGCCTCGACCTGACCAACGACATCATCAAGCGCTTCGACGCGGCGTCGGCGGGGGCCAAGCCGCCAGCCAAGTAGCGGCGGCTGCGGCCCGCGGCGCGTGCTCGCCGCCGGCCGTGCGTCTGAGTGGACGGGGAACGGGGCGGAGCGAGCGACCGTTTCGGGAGGGATGTCCGGCCGGCGCCGCGGCACGCTTCCGACGCGGCGGCCCCCTCCTCCCGCGTCGCTCCCCGTCCGGTGTTTCCTGCTCCCCGGTGACAGACGACAACAGTGCACGCTAATTCCCTCCCGCTCCTGATCGACCGGCTCTGCTACCGCTACCCGTCGTTCCTCGTGGACGACGTGACCGAGCACGAGCCGGACCGGCGCGTCGTGGCCGTCAAGAACGTCACGGTGAACGAGGACTTCTTCCAGGGGCATTTTCCCGGCGCCCCGCTGATGCCCGGCGTGCTGATGATCGAGACGCTCGCCCAGCTCTCGGCCTTCCTGCTGCTGCACCGCGGCGACGCGCGTCCGAACGCCCGCGTGTTCCTGCGCGGCGTCAACGACGCCAAGTTCCGGCGGCAGGTTGTGCCGGGCGACCGCGTGCGCCTCGACGTGACCCGCCGCGGCGGCCGCGGTCGGGTGGCGCGGCTCCACGGGATCGCGTACGTGAGCGACCAGGTGGTGGCCGAGGCCGACCTGCTGATGGCGGTGGAACCCGACCGCACGACGATCGACCCGACCGCGGTGGTGAGCCCGGGCGCGGTCATCGGCGATGGCACCACGCTGGCCCAGAACGTGTTCGTTGGTCCGGAGGTGCGCATCGGGAGGGGATGCCGGGTCGGGGCGTCCACCGTCATCGACGGGTGGACGGAAATCGGAGACGACAACGAGATCGCCCCGTTCGTGTCGATCGGCCTGGCGCCGCAGCACCTCAAGTACGCCGGCCAGCCGACCCGCGTGGTCGTGGGCGACCGCAACGTCATCCGCGAGTTCGTGACGATCCACCGGGGGACGGTCGAGGGCGGCGGCCTCACGCGCGTCGGCAACCGGAATCTGCTGATGGCCTACGCACACGTCGCCCACGACTGCGTCGTCGAGAACGACACGATTCTGGGGAACGGCGCGACGCTCGGCGGGCACGTCCACGTCGAGGACTTCGCGAACATCAGCGCGTTCTCGGGCGTGCACCAGTTCTGCCGGGTGGGCCGGCACGCGTTCATCGGCGGCTACTCGGTGGTCACCAAGGACGCGATGCCGTTCGCGAAGACGGTCGGCAACCGCGCCCGCATCTACGGCCTCAATACCATCGGCCTCGTCCGCCGGGGCTTCCCGGCGGAGTCGGTCAGCCGGCTCAAGAGGGCGTACCGGTATCTGCTGGTGTCGAAGCTGAACACGACGCGCGCGGTGAGCCGCATCCAGGCCGACGAGTCGCTCGCCTGCCCCGAGGTGCAGTACCTCGTCGACTTCATTCGCGGGTCGCACCGCGGTGTGCTCCTGCGCCGGCCCACGCGCCGCGCGGACGAAGTGGTGGTGGACGAGTAGCCGGCCGGCGGGGCCTGCCGGGACCGTGCACAATGCACAAGGCAAAAGGTAAAATGCACAATGCAGAATGCAGGAAGCGTCCGAGTTGTGCATTGTGCATTTGGCGTTGTGCATTGACACGTAGTAGACCCCGATGCGCATCGGCCTGATTGCCGGCAACGGCACCTTCCCGTTCCTCGTGCTCGACGCGGCGCGTCGCCTCGGCCACGAGGTGACGATCATCGCCGTCCAGGAAGAGGCCTCCCCCGACCTGAACGCCGCCGCCGCCCTCGCACCGCGCGCCGAGATCGTGTGGCTGTCGCTCGGGCAGTTGAGCAAGTGCATCGAGACGCTCCGGCAGGCGGGGGCCGGCCACGCGGTGATGGCCGGGCAGGTGAAGCACGTCAAGATCTTCTCGGGGATCCTGCCCGACCGCCTGCTGCTCTCGGTGATGATGCGGCTGCGCGCGAAGAACACCGACGCCCTCATCTCCGCGGTCGCCGACGTGATGCGCGACCACGGCATCGAGTTGCTCGATTCGACGGTGTTCCTCACGCCGCTTCTGGCAACGCCCGGCCCCATCGCCTCGCGATCCCCGACCGCCGCCGAGGCCGCGGACCTCGCATTCGGCTACAGGATGGCGGACGCCATCGCCGGCCTCGACGTCGGCCAGACGGTGGTGGTGAAGGACGGGGCGGTCGTCGCCGTCGAGGCGATGGAGGGCACCGACGCCGTCATCGAACGCGCCGGCCGGCTCGCCGGCCCCGGCACCCGCGTCGTCAAGGTGGCGAAGCCGTCGCAGGACATGCGGTTCGACGTCCCGGTGGTCGGACTGGCGACGCTGCGCGCGATGCGCGGCGCCGGCGCCACCGCGCTGTCGATCGACGCCGGCAGGACCCTGGTGTTCGACCGCCAGGAACTCATCGAGGCCGCCGACCAGGCGGGCATCGCGGTCGTCGGGCGCGCGCGCCCGGCGGTCGCCTGACGGGCACGGCATTCCCATGACGAGCGCCACCCCATTGCGAGTCGCGGCCATCGGCGTCGGCCACCTGGGCCGGCACCACGCCCGCATCCTGTCGAGTCTTCCCGGCGCCTCGCTGGTGGGCGTCGTGGACGTCAAGCGGGACCGGGCGGCGGAGATCGCCGAGTCGTTCCAGACGACGGCGTTCACCGACTACCGCGACCTGTTCGGCCGCGTGGACGCGGTGTCGATTGCGGTGCCCACGCAGGCGCATCTCGAGATCGCGGCGCCGTTTCTCGACCGCGGCGTGCCCGTCCTGGTCGAGAAGCCGCTCGCCCGGTCGGTCGAAGAAGCGGACCAGCTGATCGCGCTGGCCGCGGCGCGCGGCACCGTTCTCGCGGTCGGCCATACCGAGCGGTTCAACCCGGCTGTCGCCGCCGCGTCCCCGCACCTCCGGGACCCGCGCTTCGTCGAAGTCCATCGGCTCGGCACGTTTCCGGAGCGCAGCCTCGACATCGACGTCGTGTTCGACCTCATGATCCATGACCTCGACATCGTGCTGTCGCTGGTCGACGGCCCGGTGGCGTCGGTGGAAGCGGTGGGCGTCCCCGTCCTGACCGGGCGCGTGGACATCGCGAACGCGCGCCTGCGGTTCGAGAACGGCTGCATCGCGAACATCACGGCCAGCCGCATCAGTCGCGACCGCGTGCGCAAGATCCGCTTCTTCCAGCGCGATGCCTACGTGTCGATCGACTACGCCGCGCAGGAGGTGGAGATGTACCGGCTGGTCCGCGGAGAGGCGGCCAGGCCGGGGATCGAAGGCGGCAAGATCGATGTGCCGCGCGAGGAGCCGCTCGTGCGGGAACTCTCGGATTTCCTCGATGCCGTCCGCACGGGCCGCGCCCCGCTCGTCACCGGCCAGGACGGCCGCCGGGCCCTCGAACTCGCCCAGCGGATCACCGACCGCATGGCCGCCGGCGTCTGACGCCGGCGGGAAGCACGAAGAATGACGAACGAAGGGTGCCGGGTTGCCGGCCGAGCGTCCCATGGCCATTGACAAGCGGCCGGCGCGCGTGGCGGCGATGTTCGACGCGATCGCGGCCCGCTACGACTTCCTGAACCACCTGCTCAGCGCCGGGTTCGATCGGCACTGGCGCACGCGCGCAATTCGATCGCTGGAGCTGACCGGCCGCGAGACGGTCGTCGACGTCTGCACCGGCACCGCCGACGTCGCGCTGGCGGCGGCGGCCGCGCGCCCCGCGGCGGCCCGCGTGGTCGGCGTGGACTTTTCGGGCGAAATGCTGCGCCTGGGTGCCGAGAAGGCCCGCGCCCGCGGGTCGGGGAGAGTGGCGTTCGCCCGCGGCGATGCCACCAGGCTTCCGCTGCCCGACGCGTCGGCCGACGCCGCGACGGTGGCGTTCGGCATCCGCAACGTCGAGCAGCCCGAGCGCGGGCTGACGGAAATGTACCGCGTGCTTCGCCCCGGCGGCCGCGTGGCCATCCTCGAGTTCAGCATCCCGGGCTCGGCGTTCGTCCGGGCCTTCTACATGCCCTACTTCAGGCACGTGCTGCCGAGGATCGGCCGTTTCGTTTCCGGGCACGGCTCCGCCTACACGTACCTGCCCGCGTCGGTCGACAGTTTCATCCCGCCCGCGGTGATGCTGGACCTGCTCGGCCGATGCGGCTTCCGCCACGCCGCCGCCATCCCGCTCACGTTGGGAATCGTGACGTTATATACGGGAGTGAAGCAGGCGGAAGACAGGCGATAGCGGGGACGGTCAGCGCCCAGAATCAGTGTTCCGGTCGTCTGTCTCCGGGCTTCTGGCTTCTGTCGGCCAGCACTTCCCGATACACCTTCTCCACCGCATCGACCATCGTCGACGCCTGGAAGAGGGTGCGGGCGCGCGCGAGGCCAGCCTGGCCCATTTCGCGGCGCAGGTGGGGGTGCGTCACGAGCGTGCGCATCGCGTCGGCCAGCGCCGACGGGTCACAGGGCGGGACCACCAACCCGGTCACCCGGTCCTGGTTGACCCACGACGTGCCCGTCTGGATCTCGGTGCTGATGACCGGCAGGCCCGCAGCCATCCCCTCGACCAGAGAGGTCCCAAACGCCTCGGCACGCGTGTGGGACGGCAGCACGAAGACGTCGCCGGCCATGTAGCAGCCCGGCAGATCGACCTCGCCGACATCGCCGGTGAACACGACCCGGTTCGTCACGCCCAGCGAAGCGGCCAGCGAGCGGGTGCGGTCCCACAGAGGGCCGTCGCCGACGATCAGCAGGTGCAGGTCGGGCACGAGCGGCAGCGCGCCCAGCAGGTAGTCGAGGCCCTTGTAGTAGCGCAGCCGCCCGACGAAGACTGCCACCGGCCGGTCGCGAGGAAGGCCCCAGCGCGCCCGCATCGCGGCCTGCTCGCGATCGCCCTGATTCTGGAAGTGCTCGACGTTGATGCCCAGCGGCACGATGGTGCACTTGTCCCGCACGTTGCGCAGGTAGGCGGACGTCTCCGCGTAAGCCGGGCTCGTCACCAGGATCCGATCGGCCCCCGCGAGCACCCGGCGCAGCAGCGGGTCGTAGAGGCGCAGCAGCCGCCGCTGTCTGACGATGTCGCTGTGGTAGGTGAGCACGGTGCCGGCGGCGTGCCCGAGCAGCAACTGGGCCACTTCGCCGGGCGGGTGAGGGAAATGCAGGTGGGCGATGTCCGCCTCGATCTGGCTCAGTCGGCGGAACAGCGACGGGCTGAGTGGCGTGGAGGCGATTGTGCCGAGCCGGCCGGCGAGGATCACCGTCACGCCGTTCAGCGTCCGGACTTCGCCGCGCCACCGCCGGCTCGCGGCGAGTACGGTCACCTCGTGGCCTCGGTGGACCTGCGCCTCTGCGAGAACCCGGATGTGGTTCTCGATCCCGCCCAGGACCGGGCAGTAGTCCTTGTAGAGGTGCAGGATCTTCATGGCCGATCTTCACGCTCGTCCCCGACGTTCATCGCGCACGCGGCGGCTGCGACGAGCGGTACTACGAGGGTGGACGGCACCCCGTTGAGCACCACCGGCTCGACCAGCGACAGGGCGGCGTAGAACGTCATCACGCCGGCCAGCGCGGCGTCCGGCGCCGCCCGTGTGGCCAGCGCCCCACGAACCGCCAGGGCGACGCCTCCAGCGATGAACAGCAGCATCGCCAATGCCGCCGGGATGCCGGCGTAGAGCGCCGCCTCGAGATAGAGGTTGTGAGCGCTCGTGCCCCACGGCGGCCGGCCTGGCAGGCTGAGGGACATCGTGCTGCCCGCGCCGTATCCGAACCAGGGCTGCCGCAGCACGACGGGCACGAGCATACCCCACCACCGGCCTCGCAGTTCCAGCGCGGTGGCGGCAGGGGCGCTGCGGCCCGTGACGCTGCTCCCCGCGTGGGCCGACGGGAGCAGCAGCAGCGGAGCCAGCAGCGCGACGGCGACCGCCAGCCACGCGGCGCGCCGCCGCCACCCCTCCTTCCCGATGCCCCCGACGGTCGCGGCGACCGCCAGCGCCCCCAGCACCGCCGTCGCCGCGCTCGCGCTGCGGGTGGCCGCGAGCGTCGTGGTGGCGGCGACGCCGCCCGCGACGACCAGGAGCGACCTGGACAGCGCCGACCGCCAACGATACCAGCCGTACACGACCAGCAGCAGGTATGCGAGCGCAGCCGTCGCCCCCATCGGGTTGGGGGAGCCGAGCGCGCCCTGGAATCGCGGCCCCGGCCACGACCAGGCGGACGGGGCGGCGGCCACGGCGAGCGACAGGACGGTCTTGGCGAGCACCGTTCCGAGCAGGCCGTCGAGCAGCATTCGCTTCGGGAACGAGCCGGCCGCAGCGACCGCCACGACGGCGACGACCAGGTACCCGACCGCATAGCGAAGCGAGGCGCGGGGGTGGTCGGCCATCAGCGACGCGGCGAGGTCGAGGGCCGCGAACGCGACGAACAAGACCGTGGGGAAGCGCAGCAGCGGACGGAGCAGCGACGGCCGACGTGCGACGAGCGACAGCGCGGCGACCGCCGCCACCGCCAGGATCGGGACGCGGGCCGCCGCCCACGGCGAGCCCGGCGGGAACCACATGTCGCCGACGACGAGGAACAGGAGGAGCGAGGCGCCGAACAGTGATTGGGTGGAGCGGGTCATCCCCGTGCTCCGATCACGCGCTCGTACAGCGAGGCCGTTTCGCCCGCCGCTCGCTCCCAACGGAACGCCGCGGAGCGGCGACGTCCCGCCGCGCGCATGCGTTCCCGCGCCTCGGGCTCCTCGAGCAGCTGCTCCAGCCGCGTCGCCAGTTGCCCGGCATCCCGCGCGTCGAAGTACGCGGCCGCGTCTCCGCACAAATCGACGAGCGTGTCGAGGCGGCTGCACACGACGGGCGCGCCGTACGACATGGCTTCGAGCGCAGGGAACCCGAACCCCTCGGCCAGCGACGGAAGGACGAAGAGGGTGGCGCCGCGATAGAGCTGCGCCAGCGTCCGGTCGTCGACGCGGCCAAGAGAGACGAGCCGGCCCGCCTGGCTCAGCGCGTCGGAGGCCGCCCCACCATCTCCGTATCGGGGATCGCGCGGGCCGGCGAGCACCAGGCGCACGCGATCGCCTCCTGCGCGCCGAGCCACGAGTATGGCCCACGCGTCCACCAGACGGTCGACATTCTTGTGCGGCTTGTTGCTGCCGACCGCCAGGACGTACGGGCCCCGGGGTGTCGAGGCGTCGGCCGGGTCTGCCCGGTTCGCGGGCGTCTCTTCGAGTTCGGGCAGCTCGCGGCCTGGCGCAATGACCCGGACCTTTCCGGCGTGAGCGGGGAAGTACGCAGCGATCTCGCGGGCGCTGGCGGTCGACAACGCGATGATCGCCGCCGAGGCGCGGAACGCCAAGGCATGCGCCAGGCGAAAGGCCAGCCGGCGCGCGGGGTCGAATCCCGGGACGGTCAACGGAATGAGGTCGTAGCAGTTGACCACCGTCGGCACGCCGGGAGCGAGCGGCATCAGGTAGTAGGGGCTGTGGTAGAGGATCGCGCGGGCGGCACGCAGGCGGCGCCGTACTTCCCAGTGCTGCGCCAGGCTGAACGGCGAGGCGTCGCACGCGATGCCGGGTAGCGCCGGCAGCGGGAGCCGCGCGTCGGGAGGCCGATGATGGAGCAGCGCCAGCGGCCGCGGACCGTGCGCGGCCGCCAGCGCGCGTGCGAGCCCCGTGGTGTACCGGCCGATGCCCGGGAAGTGCGGAGACGCGGTCCTCGCATCGAAGACCACGGGCGCGGGCGTCATCGCGTCGCGCTCGGCTGGTTCTCGAGCGCCTGGCGGTAGACGTCGAGGACCTGGCGCGCGCGGATCGAGACGGTCTGGGTCGCCAGGGCCTGCGCGCGACCCCGTTTGCCGATCTCGGCGCGCATCTCGGGCGCCTCCCGCAACTGCCGCAGGCGCGCCGCCAGGGCGCCGGCATCGCCCTCCGGGAAGATCAGGCCCCCGTCGCCGATGACGTCCGGAATCGCTCCTGAATCGGACCCGACCACCGGCACACCGCATCCCATCGCCTCCACGATCACCCGGCCGAACTGCTCCTGCCAGACCGGCGTCGATCGCGAAGGCACGACGAGCACGTCGACCGCGCTCAGGAACTCGGCGACGCGGTCGGGCGAGAGGGCCCCCATGAAGCGCGCGGCGTTGCCCAGCCGCGCGCGGGCCCGCTCCTCGAGCCGCGCCCGGCACGGCCCGGCCCCGGCGACCGCCAGGGCGATGGGGGCGCCCGTCTCCGACGCCGCGTCGATCAGCGTGTCGACCCCCTTCTCGGGCACCAGGCGGCCCACGTAGCCGACGGTGAAATCCGGGCCGAGGCGGGGTACGTTCCTCCGGCAGAAGATCGTCTCGTCGAGGGCCAGGGCCGGGACCAGGGGCGTCGAGCGGCGGTAGCCGAACTGCCTGAGCAGGTCGACGGCGCCCCGGTTGCCGCAAATCACCACGTCCGCGGCGTCGAGCGTGCGTCGAACGACCCAGCGCACTGCCGCCCGCTTGCGCCGGTCGACGTTCTGCCAGCTGAAGAAGACGAGCCGGGCCCGCGGCGCCAGGACGCGTCGGGCGGCGGAGACGTGGAGGGCGGCGAGGCTGTCGGGTTCCTCTTCCGCGTGGATGATGTCGGGCCTGGCCTCGCGGATGCCGAATGCCATCGAACCGTAGAGGCCCCGGTGCGGGTCGTCCTGGCGCCACATCGCGGTCTTCCGGACACGCGTCGCCTGCGAGCGCGCCCTGACCGCATCCACCTCGACGGGCGTGTCGGACCGCTTGGGCCTGACGAGCTGGAAAGAGAATTCCGGGTCGGCCGTCATCAACGAAACGCGACGTTCGGCCGCCGCCGTGGTGATCCGGGCGATGTGGAGAACTCGTGCCATGTCGCGGGGCTTCACGATAGCACAGCCTCGAAGCCAAACCGCGGCCAGCGGCGTCTATAATGTCGAGAGGCCCTGCCAGCGCCTGTCCACCCAAGGCGGTTCCTCGAACTCCGGGTGCTATAATTCCCCATTCTTCATGTTCTTCGACTTCTACGAGGACCGTCCGGACTACCTGGCCATCAACCGCGACGTTGAGCGGCTCGAATCGCTGCTCCATCTCATCATCGCGGTGTCCGTGGCGTTCTTCCTGGACATCGTCGGCCTCATCGCCCTCGTCATGCTGGCGTCCATGTCGCCGGACAAGGGGAAGAACGCGGCGGTTCTCGTCCCCCAGAAGGAACCCACCCGGTTCGTCTTCATGCAGCCGCTGCGCGACCTGCCGTCGCGGACGGCACGGCCCGAGGCGCCGGAGTCGGACCAGAACCGGAGGGCGGCGTCGCCCGAACGCGCGCCCAACCCGACGAACCAGATGCCGTTCTCGAGGGGCAACACGCCCGAGTTCATGGACCAGCCGGCCAGGACGCCACCGCAGCGGATGACGCGCACGCAGCCGCAGCCCGAACAGGCGCCGCCCGCGCAGGCGCCCGGCCAGAACGGCAACAACGGCCAGGACGGGTCGCAGAGCGCGCTCGCGCTGGCCGGGCCTCCGACCAGCACGACGCGCAACGGGACGCCGGGTGCCCCGGGCGCGCCTGGCCCGCTTGCGGCCGCCGTTCAGAACCCCTTCCGCTACGCGCAGGGCGACGTCTTCAACAACCCGGGGGGCGACGGCGGGGGGCAGGCGGACATCCAGTTCGACTCGAAGGGCGTAGACTTCGGCCCGTGGCTGCGCCGCTTCATCGCGCAGATCAAGCGGAACTGGCTGCTGCCGATGGCGGCGATGTCCATGAAGGGCCACGTGGTGATCACGTTCAACGTCCACAGGGACGGCTCACTCACGGACATCGACGTGATCGGTCCGTGCCCGGTCACCGCGTTCAACCGCGCCGCCGCGGGCGCGCTGGTGTCGTCGAACCCGACGTACCCGCTGCCGCCGGAGTACCCGTCGGACCGGTGCTTCTTCACGGTCACGTTCTTCTACAACGAGTCGCCGCCGTACCGCTAGCGGGCGGGCCGGTGGAGTCGGACGGCCCGCGCTGGCAATGCACAATGCACAATGCAAAATGCACAACGCAGAATGAACCGGCCGCAGCCGATGCCCGGCGTTCTGCGTTCTACATGTTGCGTTCTTCATTGAGGGTGCTCGGACTGTGACCCGCGCGCAGCAGTTGGGCCTTCTGCTGCTGGCGGCGCTGCTGGCGGCTTACGTTCTCGTCCGCCTCTTCCTCCGGTGAAGGCGTGATCTCCTGCGCGCGCACGCTCGTCGCAGTGCTCGGGCCGACGGCCGGGGGCAAGAGTGCGTTGGCCATCGCCCTCGCCGAGCGTTACGGCGGCGAGGTCATCAGCTGCGACTCGACGGCGGTGTACCGCCGTTTCGACATCGGCACCGACAAGGTCCCGCCGGCCGAACGGCGCGGCATCCCGCACCACCTGGTCGACGTTGCCGACCCGACCGAGGAATACACCGCGGCGCGGTTCGGGCGCGAGGCGGCTGCCGCGGTGCGCGAAGTCCTCGGGCGCGGGCGGCTTCCGATTCTCGCCGGGGGGACCGGCTTCTATTTCCGGGCGCTGACGCGGGGATTGTTCCCCGGCCCCGGTCGCGATGACCGGTTGCGCGCGCGGCTCGGGGCGATCGCGGAGCGGCGAGGCGTCGAGTTCCTACACCGGATGGTGGCGCGCGTCGACCCTCCGTCGGCCCTCCGCATCCAGTCGCGAGACCTCGTGCGTCTGGTGCGGGCGCTCGAGGTGTTCTTGCTCACCGGCATCCCCCTGACCGAGCATTTCGCCGCCACGGTCTCGCCGCTGGCCGACGTGCGCACCGTGGCCCTCCACCTCGACGTGCCCGCGGCCGTGCTCAACGAGCGCATCGCGCGCCGCGTGGACGAGCAGTTCCGCCGCGGCCTCATCGCCGAGACGAAGTCGTTGCTCGAGGCGGGCATCCCGGCGACCGCCCGGCCCTTCTCCAGCCTGGGATACCGGCAGGCCGTCGCGTACCTGCGCGGCGAGTGCGACGCGGCGGCGACGCGCGAATCGATCGTGCGCGAGACGCGCCACTACGCCCGCCGTCAGTTGATCTGGTTCCGCAAAGAGCCTAACCTAGACAGAGTCCAGGGTCCGGGTGAGTTGCCGGCGGCACTCGACGCGGCCAGCCGGATTCTCGACCGTCGCCTCCGCGAGCCGGTGTCGCGAGGCGAGGAGTGCCTCTGATGCCACCATCGTCCGAGTTCAAGGCCGCGCCCACCACACCGAACATCCAGGATGCGTTCCTCAATCACGCGCGGCGCGACCGCATGCCGGTCCGGTTCCGCCTGCTCGACGGCTCCGAGTTCGAGGGCCGCATCAAGAACTTCGATCGGTTCGCAGTGATCGTCGAACGCGAGGGCGCCGACCAGATGATCTTCAAGCACGCCATCGCGACGATTACGGCCGCGCGCGCCGTGACCAGCTACTACAGCCACCAGGCCCCGTGAGCCCGACGTTCTCGCGCGTCATCGTGATCGTGCTCGACAGCGCCGGCGTCGGCGAGATGCCCGACGCGGCCGTCTACGGGGACCAGGGCAGCAACACGCTCGGCAACATCGCGCGGCGCGTCCCCCTCCAGATACCGACCTTGCGCGGCCTCGGCCTCTCGCGGATCGTCGATCTGCCGGGCGGCGAGGCGGTGTCGGCGCCATCCGCCGCGTTCGGCCGGATGGCCGAGCACTCGCCCGGCAAGGACTCGGTGACGGGCCACTGGGAGCTGATGGGACTGGTGCTCCAACGCCCGTTCCCGGTGTTTCCCCACGGCTTTCCCGACGACACGATCCGCGAGTTCGAACGGCGGATCGGCCGCAAGACGCTGGGCAACACGGTTGCGTCGGGCACGGTGATCATCGAGCAGTTGGGGCCCGAGCACATGCGGACCGGGTCGCCGATCGTGTACACGTCGGCGGACAGCGTCTTCCAGATCGCCGCGCACGAAGACGTCATCCCGGTGCCCGAGCTGTACCGGCAGTGCGAAATCGCCTACGAGATGCTCGTGAAGGGCATGGGGCTCGGCCGGATCATCGCGCGCCCCTTCGTCGGCGCCCCCGGCGGGTTCCGGCGCACGGCCAACCGCCACGACTTTGCGATTCCGCCGGCGGGCGACACGGTGATGGATCGGTTGAAGGCGGCGGGCATCCCGGTGTTCGCCGTCGGGAAGATCGTCGACCTGTTCGCCGGCCACGGGGTGACCGGCTCGGTCCACACCGCGTCGGACGACGAGGGGATGGACGAGGTGGAGCGGGCCCTCGACCACGCGGCGCGCGGGCTGGTCTTCGCCAACCTCGTGGACTTCGACGCCGTCTACGGCCACCGCAACAACGTCGAGGGCTACGCGAAGAACCTCGAGCGGTTCGACGCGCGGTTGTCGGAACTGCTGCCGCGGCTGCAGCCCGGCGACCTCCTGGTGCTCACCGCCGACCACGGCAACGACCCGACGACGCCGAGCACCGACCATTCGCGCGAGTACGTGCCGCTGCTCGTCTGCGGCCCCGGCGTGCGCGCCGGCGTCGACCTCGGGACCCGCCCGACGTTCGCCGACCTCGGGCAGACGCTGGCCGACGCGTTCGGCGTCGCTCCCATGTCGCGCGGCACGAGCTTCCTGGACGCCATCCGCTGACACGACCCATGACGATTCGCGAAGAACTCGAGGCGCGGGAACGTGAGTTCCTCGCCCCCCAGGCGGCGCGCAGCGCCGACACGCGCGGGCGGCTCCGCCCCGAGCCGGAGGACGAGATGCGGCCCGCGTTCCAGCACGACCGCGACCGCATCATCCACTGCAAGGCGTTCCGGCGCCTGAAACACAAGACGCAGGTGTTCTTCGCGCCGACCGGCGACCACTACCGGACCCGGCTGACCCACACGCTCGAGGTTTCGCAGATCGCCCGCACGATTGCCAAGGCGCTCCACCTCAACGAGGACCTGACCGAGGCGATCGGCCTCGGGCACGACCTCGGGCACACGCCGTTCGGCCACCACGGCGAGCGCGTGCTGGACAAGCTGGTGCCCGGCGGTTTCGCGCACACCGCGCAAAGCCTCCGCGTCGTCGACGTGCTCGAGCGCGACGGCCAGGGGCTCAACCTCACGTGGGAAGTGCGGAACGGCATCGCGCGCCACTCGAAGGGGAAGTCCGGCGCGCCGACGGGGGGCGACGACCAGGCGAAGACGCTCGAAGGCCAGTCGATCCGCGTCTCGGACCTGATCGCCTACGTCAACCACGATACGGACGACGCCATCCGCGCCGGCCTGCTGGTGGAAGCCGACCTGCCTCGGGCCGCGGTCGAACTCCTCGGGCGTTCGCCGTCCCACCGCATCGGCCGCATGGTCAAGGACGTCGTCCTCACGACGGCGGCGGCCGGCCTCGACGCCATCCGGATGAGCGACGAGATCCAGGCCGCCACGCTCGAGCTGCGTGCGTTCCTGTTCCGCCACGTCTACGAGAACGACGTGTCGACCGTCGAGTTCCGCAAGGCGGCCGACATCCTCGGCGGCCTCTGGGAGAAGGTCCGGGAGAGACCCGAGGAGTTCCTCGACCGCCGGACCCTCGAGCGCGAGGGCGTGGACGCCGCGGCCCGCGACTTCCTGGCCGGGATGACCGATCGGTTCGCGGTCGCGCTGTTCGAGCAGTTGTTCATCCCCAAGCCCTGGGTGGACGTCCCGCGCGGCTGGCAGCGGGACTGACCTCGCCGCGCGAATCCCGCTTGCGCCTGGCGGCTTGCGACCTGCGGCTGTGTGGAGTCCACAGGGGTGGCCCGCCCGGACCGTCTCATCACCCGAGGTGGGAGAACGCGGGACCGGCCCGACGCGGTGTGCGGTGGCCGCCCGTCGCAGGCCGGCGGCCCGCAGGCCGAATGACGTCGGGCGGCCGCGAGGGGCGGGTTCCACCTGGCCAATGCCCGTGCTATGATTGAAGGTCTGTCTCTTGGGAGAAGTTTGTACCGAGATGTCTGACTTGCTGCTCGACCTGACCCAGATGCGGGAGGCGCGCGGTCACGTGGACCGCACGCTCGACCCGCCGGCCCTGCCGGTCGCCGCCGACGAGGCGTTCCGCCTGCAGGCCCCGGTGCACCTGGTGTTCGATATCTTCAAGGAGGGGTTGCAGTTCCGCCTGGTCGGCCGCGTGGAGTCCTCCCTGACGCTCGCCTGCGGGCGGTGCCTCGAGGATATCGCGCTGCCGGTGGACCTCCCCTTCGATCTCCTCTACCTGCCGCATTCCGAGAATGCCGGCGAGGGGGAGGTGGAGGTCGAGGACGACGACATGACGACGGCCTACTACCGGGACGAGCAGATCGACTTGGGCCAGCTCGCGCTGGAGCAGTTCTACCTGGCCGTCCCGATGAAGCCGTTGTGCCGCGAGTCCTGCCGCGGCCTCTGCCCCGAGTGCGGGACGAATCTCAATGCGGGCACGTGTTCCTGCGTGCGCGAGTGGGTGGACCCCAGGCTGGCGAGCCTTCGGCCGCTGCTCGACAAGGGCGCCCGCAAGGGCTGACACGACAATCCGTTCATCTTCATGACAGGCGGGATAGCATGCCGAATCCAAAGCGACGACATTCCAAGGCGCGCGGCCGCAAGCGGCGCACCCACGACGCGCTCACCCCGGTGGCCCTGGCCGAGTGCCCGCAGTGCCACGAACCGAAGCTCTCGCACCAGGTCTGCCCGCACTGCGGCTACTACCGCGGCCGGCAGGTGCGCGAGGTCAAGGAAGGGTAGCGGTCGGTCGTAGCCCGGGAGCGCGAGATGGACCGCATTGCCGTCGACGTGATGGGCGGCGACCGCGGGCCCGGCACGATCCTCGACGGGGCGCTGGAGGCGGCGCGTGAGGGTGGCGTGCCGCTGGCCCTCGTGGGGCCGGAGCACGACCTGCGCCGCTGGCTGGCCGAGCGTCCGGGCGCGTCGGCGTTCGACGTGATCGTCGTCCCCGCCGCCGACGTGATCGGGATGGGCGAGCCGCCCACCGCGGCGCTGCGCCGGCGGCCGGGCGCATCCATCCGCGTGGCGGCCGCGGAAGTGGCGGAGGGCCGCGCGGCGGCCCTGTTCAGCGCCGGCAATACCGGCGCGACCGTGATGGCCGCGCACGCGGCGTTCGGCCGGCTGCCCGGCGTCGAGCGGCCGGCGCTGGCGGCGACGGTGCCCACCCGCGACGGGGCGGCCGTGCTGCTGGACGTGGGCGCCAACGCCCGCTGTCGGCCGCGGCACCTGGTGCAGTTCGCGTCGATGGGGTCCGCCTACGCGCGACTGGCGCTCGGGGTCGAGCGGCCCCGCGTCGGGCTGTTGTCGATCGGCGAGGAAGAGACCAAGGGCAACGAACTCACCCGCGAGGTCCACCGCCTCCTGAAGGCGAGCGGCCTCAACTTCACAGGCAACATCGAGGCGCGGGACGTGTACGCCGGCGCGGCGGACGTGATCGTCTGCGACGGGTTCACGGGGAACATCGCGATCAAGGTGAGCGAGGGGCTCGTCGAGATGATCGGCGGACTGCTGCGCGAGGCCGTGGCCGTCCTCGGTCCCGAACTGCCGCCGCGCGTGGGTGCCGGGCTGTTCGACCTCTTCGAGCGGCGCGTGGACGACTCGGAGTACGGCGCGGTGCCCCTGCTCGGCGTGGCGGGCCTCGCTCTCGTCGGCCACGGCCGCTCGTCGTCGAAGGCCGTGCGGCAGGGCGTGCTGGCGGCCCACCGACTCGCGTCGTCCGGGTTCATCGAGCGGTTGCGGCGGGAGATCGCCGCGTCAGGGGAGTCAGTGTCGTGATCGCATTCATCTTTCCGGGTCAGGGTTCCCAGGCGGTGGGGATGGGCAAGGCGCTGGCCGACGAGTTCGACGTGTGCCGGCAGACGTTCGCCGAGGCGGACGAGGCGCTGGCCGAGCCGTTGAGCCGGCTGATCTTCGAGGGCCCCGAGGAACGGCTGCGGCTCACCGAGAACACCCAGCCGGCGATCCTGGCGGTGAGCGTGGCCGCGTGGCGTCTGCTGGCGTCGAGGGGGTTCGAGTCGGCGTTCGTCGCGGGGCACAGCCTCGGCGAGTACTCCGCCCACGTCTGCGCGGGGACCATTGGCTTCGCCGATGCGGTGCGCACCGTCCGGCGCCGGGGCCGCTACATGCAGGAGGCGGTGCCGGTGGGACAGGGGGCGATGTCGGCGGTGATGGGCCTCGATGCCGCGGCGGTCGCGCGGGCGTGCGCCGACGCGGCCGAGGGCGAGGTGGTGAGCCCGGCGAACATGAACATGCCGGGCCAGGTGGTGATTGCGGGCTCCACTGCGGCGGTCGCGCGGGCCGGCGCCCGCGCGTTGGCGATGGGCGCCAAGCGGGTGGTGCCGCTGCCGGTGAGCGCGCCGTTCCACTGCGCCCTGATGAAGCCCGCCGAGGATCGCCTGGCGCCCGAGCTGCGCGCGCTGGCGGCCAGGAATCCGCGCGTGCCGGTGGTCGCGAACGTCGACGCCGAGCCGAAGCGGGACGCGGCCGCGGCGATCGAGGCGCTGGTGCGGCAGGTGTCGTCGCCGGTGCGGTGGGAAGACGTCGTGCGGCGGCTTGCATCGGAAGGCGTCCGCAAGTATGTTGAAGTGGGTCCCGGCACCGTGCTCTGCGGCCTCGTTCGGAAGATCGATCGCGGGGCGTCGCTCGCGAACGTCGAGGACCCGGCCGGCCTCGAGAAGGTGACGGCGCTGTTCGCCGGGCAGCCGTCCCGTTGAGTCCCTTTGCGTGTATCATGTGGCGCTTGGCTCGCCGAGGCGGGCCCGGGAGCGGAGCACGATGTTCGATTTGAGCGGGAAGGTGGCGGTGGTGACCGGCGCGTCGCGCGGCATCGGGCGCGCGATCAGCGAGATGCTCGCCCGCCAGGGCGCGACGGTGGCGCTGGCCGACGTGCTCGGCGACGCGGCCGTCCAGGCGGCGCAGGATCTGACGGCCGCCGGCGGCCGCGCCGAGGGCTATGCGATGGACGTCACCAACGCCGAGAGCGTGCGGGCGGTTGTCGACAAGGTCGTCGAGCGCCACTCGCGGCTCGACATCCTCGTCAACAACGCCGGCATCGTCCGCGACAACGTCGCGTTCCGGCTGAAGCGGGAAGACTGGGACATGGTCTTGAACGTGAACCTCACGGGCACGTTCATCTGCACCCAGGCGGTGTTGCGCACCATGATGCGCCAGCACGCGGGGCGGATCATCAACATCAGCTCGGTGGTGGGCCAGATGGGCAACGCCGGGCAGGCGAACTACGCTGCGTCGAAGGCGGGCATCATCGGGTTCAGCAAGTCGCTGTCCCGCGAGCTGGCCGTGCGCAACATCACCGTGAACGTGGTGGCCCCCGGGTTGATCGACACCGACATGACCCGGGCGCTTCCCGAGAACGTGCGGAACGAGTGGGCGTCGAAGGTTCCGCTCGGCAGGCTCGGCACCGCGGACGACGTCGCTTCGGCCGTCTGCTTCCTGGCAAGCGACGAGGCGTCGTATATCTCGGGGCAGATCCTCGCCGTCAATGGCGCGATGTACACCTAGGAGGATGAATGGCCGCGGTTGCTGACAAAGTCAAGAGCATCATCGTTGAACAGCTGGGCGTGGACGACGAAGAGGTCACGCCGGACGCCTCGTTCGTGGAAGACCTCGGCGCCGATTCGCTCGACACCGTCGAGCTCGTGATGGCGTTCGAAGAGGAGTTCGGCATCGAGATCCCGGACGAGGACGCCGAGAAGATCACGCGCGTCAAGGAAGCGGTCGACTACATCGAGGCGCACGCCAAGGCCAAGAAGTAAGGCCGCAGGCCGGGAAGGCCTGCGCGGGAACGACCGCGAGCCGGACGCCTGCGCCCGAGGCTGCGCCGGCGCCGGGGAGATCGTGGAGCGGGGTCGGCCCGCGCGCGGCCGCGCGCGGGACCGCCGCGTCAACGGAGGCAGCTTGAGCAGGCGAGTCGTCGTCACAGGGATCGGCCTCGTGTCGTCGGTGGGCATCGGGACCGAGGCGACGTGGCAGGGCCTGGTCGCGGGACGCAGCGGCGTGGCCCGGATCACGAAGTTCGACCCCGAGCAGTTCGACGCCCAGATCGCGGGGGAGGTGAAGGGCTTCGACCCCCTCCAGTTCGTGGAGAAGAAGGAGGTCAAGAAGATCGACGTCTTCATCCAGTACGCGATCGCGGCCTCGCAGTTCGCGATGGACGACAGCGGGCTGACGATCGGGCCGGGCAACGCCTCGCGCGTCGGCGTGATCATCGCGTCGGGGATTGGCGGGTTCGCCACGATCGAGCGGGAGCACACGAAGCTGATGGAGGGCGGCCCGGGCAGGATTTCGCCGTTCTTCATCCCGGCGTCGATCATCAACCTCGCGGCGGGCCACGTGTCGATCCGGTTCGGCGCGAAGGGGCCCAACCTCGCCACCTGCACCGCGTGTTCGGCGTCGGCGCACGCCCTCGGCGACGCCTATCACATCATCAAGCGCGGCGATGCCGACGCGATGATCGCCGGCGGGTCCGAGGCCGCGATCACCCCGATGGGCGTGGGCGGGTTTGCCGCCATGCGGGCGCTGTCCACCCGCAACGACGCGCCCGAGCGGGCCAGCCGGCCGTTCGACGCCGGGCGTGACGGCTTCGTCATCGGCGAGGGCTCCGGCGTGCTCGTCATGGAGGAGTTGTCCTCGGCGGCGGCGCGCGGCGCGCGCATCTATGCCGAGGTCGTCGGCTACGGCGCCTCCGGCGACGCGTTCCACATCACGGCCCCGTGCGACGACGGCGACGGCGCGGTGCGCGCGATGCAGGCGGCGCTGCTGAGCGCGCACGTCGATCCCGCCGCGGTCTCCTACGTCAACGCCCACGGCACCTCCACGCCCCTCAACGACAAGCTCGAGACGCTGGCCATCAAGCGCTGCTTCGGTGGGCACGCGCGGTCCCTGGCGATTTCGTCCACCAAGTCGATGACCGGCCACTGTCTCGGGGCGGCCGGCGCGATCGAGGGCGGGATCACGGCCCTCGCGATTCACCACCAGGTCGTGCCGCCGACGATCAACCTCGAGACCCCGGATCCCGAGTGCGACCTGGACTACGTCCCGAACGCCTGCCGGGCCGCGTCGATCACCTGCGCGATGTCCAACTCGTTCGGCTTCGGCGGCACCAACGCGTCGTTGTTGCTCAAGCGGTTCGAAGGGTAACGCGGCGAGGCCCGGCAACGAGCCGCGCATCGGCGCCTCTCGTTCACCGGTGCCCGCGAGCCCGGGCCCGGGCCTCGGCCGTTTCTGATTCCTATGAAGATAGCCGTCTGCATCAAACAGGTTCTCGCGCGCGACTCTCAGCCGCGCGTCAACGAGGCCAAGGCCTGGGTCCGCGACGAGGATGCGTCGTTCGAGATGAACGAACCCGACGCCTACGCCCTCGAAGAAGCGTTGCGGATGAAGGAGCGCCACGGAGGCGAGGTGGTCGTGTGCTCGGCCGGGCCATCCCGCGTCTCGCAGGTGATCCGCGAGGCGCTGGCCCGCGGCGCCGACCGCGCGATCCAGGTCGAGTCGGACGCGCTGGCGGCCGCGGACGCGTTCGCCGTGGCGGGCGCCCTGGCCGACGCGATGGCCGGCGAATCGTTCGACCTCGTGCTGACGGGCCTCCAGTCCGACGACCAGGGATTCGCGCAGGTGGGCGTCGTCCTGGCCGAGCGGCTGGGAATGCCGCACGCGACGATCATCATGGAAGTGCGCGCCGAGGGCGGCACGCTGCGCGTCAAGCGCGAGCTCGAGGGCGGCTGGTTCCAGTGGGTGTCGATGCCCTTGCCCGCGGTCCTCACCATCCAGAGCGGGATCAACCAGCTGCGCTATGCCACCCTCAAGGGCATCATGGCGGCGAAGAAGAAGGAGATCCGGAAGGTGGCCGCGTCGGGTGCGCATCGGTCGCGCCAGCGGATCGTGAAGCTCTACGCGCCGCAGAAGACCAAGCAGACCCAGATCCTCGGCGGCACGCCGGCCGAGGCTGCGAAGGAACTCGTGAAGCGGCTGCGCGACGAAGCCAGGGCGATCGACTAGGCCGCCGGCTTGCGACGTCCGGCGTGCGACCGGCGACCTGTCACGCATGACACCGCCGCCAGCCGCAGGTCGCCAGCCGCCAGCCGGATGAGGGTGCATATGATTCTCGTCGTTGCCGAGCAGCGTGATGGCAGGTTGAACCGGGCGAGTTGGGAGGCGCTGGCCGCCGGGCAGCGGCTCGCCGCGAAGGCGGGCGGTCCGGTGAAGGTCGCGGCTCTCGGCGCCCACATCGACGCGGCGGCCGCCGAGCTCTCGGCCGCGGCCGTTGCCGAGGTCGTGGCCGTCGAATCGCCCGCGCTCGAACCCTATACCGCAGACGGCTTCGTCGCCGCGCTCGCGGATCTTCTGGCGTCGCAGGCGCCCGCCTACGTGGTGTTCCCGCACACGTACCTCGCCCGCGACTTCGTGCCGAAGCTGGCCGCGCGCATCGGGTGCCCGCTCATCGCCGACGTCGTCGCGCTGGCCGACGCTGCGGGACAGCCGGCGTTCACGCGCCTGATCTTCCAGGGCAAGCTGGCGGCCGACGTGGTGCCGGAAGGCGACGGGCCGTGCCTCGTGACCGTCCAGGCGGGGGCGTTCAGCGCCGACGGTGCAGAACGGGGCGCCGCGCCGGCGCCGGTCACGACGGTGCCGGCCGCCGTCGATGCCGGAGCGATCCGACAGAAGCCCGAGGCGCCGTTCCGCGAGGCAAAACAGGCCGTCGACCTCTCGCAGGCCGCGCGCATCGTCGCCGTCGGCCGCGGCATCCGCGAGCAGGACAAGCTGCCGCTGGCCGAGGATCTGGCGAGGGTGCTCGGCGCCGAGTTGGCCGCGTCGCGGCCGATCTGCGACGCCGGGTGGCTGCCGCTCGAACGGCAGGTGGGGAGTTCGGGGCAGACCGTGGCACCGAAGCTGTACCTCGCGCTCGGCATCTCGGGCGCGATCCAGCACGCGGTCGGCATGAAGGCGTCGAAGACGATCGTTGCGATCAACAAGGACGCCGAGGCGCCGATCTTCGAGCTGGCCGACTACGGGATCGTCGGCGACCTCTTCGAGGTGGTGCCGGCCCTGATCAAGGAGCTGCAGCGGTAGTGCTTTCCGCCGCCACCCTGGCGCTGCTCGTCGTCGTCTTCGTCGGTCTCTTTGCGGCGCAGGTCTACACCCGCTTGCAGCTGATCCGCCGGGCGGGCGGATCCTTCGACACGTCGAACGCTCCGGCGCGCGCTTCGCGGTTCCTCCGCGAAGTCGTCTTCCAGTCCAAGGTGATCGCCGAGAAGCCCGCCGTGGGCCTGGCCCACGCCCTCGTGTTCTGGGGCTTCGTGGCCTTTGCCGGCTACAGCGCCTCCCAGTTCCTCGAGGGGCTGCACGTCGTCGACGTCACGGGGACGGCGGCCTTCCACCTCTATTCGCTGGCGCTGGTGCCCTTCGCGGCGGGCGTCCTCGGCGGGATTCTCGTCCTGCTCGTGCGGCGCGTCGCGGTCAGGCCGGAGGCGCTCGGGCCGCTGTCGGGTGAGTCGGTGCTCATCGGCGTGTTCATCGCGGCGCTGATGGTCACGTTCCTGCTGGAGGTCTTCCCGGTCGTGGAGGGGCCGGCCGCCGCGGTGAACTGGTGGCTGCACCTGGTCATCATCCTCGTCTTCCTCGCGCTGATTCCCAACTCGAAGCACTTCCACCTGGTGCTCTCGCCCGTCACCGTCTACCTCAAGTCGCCGGTGCTCGGCGACGTTCGCAACCTGGACTTCGAGAAGGAGAAGGAGGAGGTGGGGCTCGAGACGGTGGGGCAGCTCGAGAAGAAGCAGGTGCTCGACGCGTTCACCTGCGTCGAGTGCGGCCGCTGCCAGATGAACTGCCCGGCCTACGGCACCGGCAAGCTGCTCAACCCCAAGAAGCTGATCCTCCAGAACGAGACGGCGCTGCTGGCCGGGCGGCTGGACGCGAAGCTCGTCGAGGTGTACGACCCGGGCGTGCTGTGGCAGTGCACGACCTGCGGCGCCTGCGAGAACCAGTGCCCGGTGGGCATCGAGCACCTGCCGCTGATCGTCGGCGCGCGCCGCGGGCTGGTGTCGAACGGCGACGCGCCAGACACGCTGGGGGCGATGTACAACCAGCTCGAGCGCCGCGGGAACATCTGGGGCCTCACCTCCGACGTGCGGCAGAAGTTCGTCGCGTCGGCCGGCCTGGAGACGTTCGACGCGGCGAGGCACGAGTACCTGATGTGGCTCGGGTGCGCCGGTTCCTACGAGGCGGATTTCCAGAAGTCGCTCCGGTCGCTGTTCCACATCCTCCGCGTTCGCGGCGTGACGTTCGGCGTCCTGGCGAAGGAGCGCTGCACGGGGGACCCGGCCAAGCGCACCGGGAACGAGTACCTGTTCCAGGAGCTGGCGGCGGCCAACATCGCCGAGTTCCAGGGGGCGGGCGTCAGGAAGATCCTGACCGCGTGCCCTCACTGCCTGAAGACGCTGGGCGAGGACTACAAGGCGTTCGGGTTCGAAGCCGAGGTCGAACACTCCGCGGTGCTGGTGTCGCGGAATGCCGGCGACCTTGGCGTGACCGGCACCGAGGACGTCGCTCTCCACGATCCCTGTTATCTGGCGCGATACGCCGGCCATACGGCGGAGCCTCGCGAGCTGCTCGCGAGGGTCGGGGCGGTGGTGAAGGAACCCGTGCGCAGCGGCCGCAACCCGTTCTGCTGCGGCGCGGGCGGCGGGCTGCTCTTCGAGGAGCACGAGGAGGGAACTCGCATCAGCCAGCGGCGGTTCGAGCAGCTGCAGGCGACCGGCGCGCCGACGATCGTCACCGCGTGCCCGTTCTGCTCGATCATGCTCAAGGGCGCCCAGGCGAGCGCCAACGCCACCACCGAGGTCGTCGACTTGATGTCGTTCGTCGACGGCCGCATGAAATCGGCCGCCGCCGCCGTTCCGCCGGCGGACGCGCGGCCGGCGCCGCCCCCGACGCCGTGACCGGCACGGACTGGCGGGCGTCGCGCGTCAAGCAGCTCGAGGCCGCCGCCATTGCCGCGGTCGGCTATCCCGTCATCGCCGCGCTCGGCCGAACGCTTCGCTGGCGCGAAGACGGCGCGCACCACCTCGAGCACGTGACCGCGGCGGGGCGCCAGCCCATCCTGGCGCTGTGGCACGGCCGCATTCTGCCGGCCACCCTCTACTTCCGCAACCGGGGCGTGGTCGCCATCACCAGCCAGAACTTCGACGGCGAGTGGATCGCGCGCATCATGCGCCGCTTCGGCTATCTGCAGGCGCGCGGCTCGACGTCGCGCGGGGGAAAGCGGGCGTTGCTGCAGATGCGCCGCGACATGGCCGAGGGCCGGCCGGCGGCGTTCACCGTCGACGGTCCGCGCGGCCCGGCTTACGCGGCGCAGCCGGGCGCCGTGTGGCTCGCCAAGGCCACCGGCAACCCGGTCGTCCCGTTTCACATCGAATCCACGCCGTGCTGGACCGCCGCCAGTTGGGACCGCGCGCAGGTGCCGAAGCCTTGGAGCCGCGTGGCGATTGCGATTGGCGAGCCGCTCGACGTGCCCGCCGACGCCGACGAGGCGATGATCGAGTCGAAGCGGGCGGAACTGGAAGCGCGCCTCGACGGCCTCCAGGCCCGCGCGCTGGCGTTGCTCGGGGGATGGGATTCGAGAGCCGGGATTCGGTGAACACGCCCCCTGGGGGCGGCGTGGCGTTCTGCCGGGAGACGCGAGTTCGCAGCCGGGAGCTGCCTGATGTCCCTGTCCCTCGTCTGGAGCGAACGGTCGGCTGACCACGTTCCCCCGCCCGGTCATCCCGAGCGCGTCGAGCGCGCGTACGTGATGCGGGGAGTGGTCGATGCGTGGCGTGCGCGAGGCGGCCCGGTCGTGGAGCCGATCCCCGCCACTCGCGCGCAAATCGAGAGGGTCCACGCACCCGGATACGTCGACCGCTTGGCCGCCGCCGCCGGCTCTACCGCCGCCCTCGACCTCGATACCTACCTGTCGCCCGGCTCCTGGGACGCCGCGACCATGGCTGCCGGCGCCGTCATCGCCGCCGCAGACGAGGTGTGGACCCCCGAGGCCTTCGAAACGCGCAGGTCCCCGGACCTGGCCCCCAGGGCGGCGCTCGCGCTGGTGCGGCCGCCGGGGCACCACGCGCTGAGAGACCGGGCGATGGGGTTCTGCCTGCTCAACAACGTCGCCATCGCCGTCGCACACGCACTCGATCGAGGGCTGGCGCGGGTGGCCGTCGTCGACTACGACGTCCACCACGGCAACGGGACGCAGTGGGCGTTCTACGACGACCCTCGGGTGCTCGTGGTCTCCCTCCACCAGTACCCGTTCTACCCGCACACCGGCGCGGCGGGGGAGTGCGGCGCGGGGCGCGGCGAGGGCTTCACGGTCAACATCCCGCTGGCTGCGGGGGCCACCGACGCCGACTACCTGCTGGTGCTCACGCGGATCGTCGAGCCCGTGCTCGCCGCCTACGCGCCCGAACTGCTCGTGGTCGATGCGGGCTTCGACGCCCACGACCGCGATCCGCTCGCCAACATGCACGTGACGACCGACGGTTTCCGGCGCATCGCGGCCCGGCTCCGCGACGCCGGCGCGCGCTGGTGCGGCGGCAGGATGGTCGTGGCGACGGAAGGCGGCTACCACCTGGAGGCCCTCCGCGACTCGCTGACGGCGACCGTCGCTGTCCTTGCCGGGGAGAACCCGCGCGGCTCCCTCGAGTCGCCCGCGCCGACCCGCTCGGGCACGGGGGCCCTGGAACTCGTCCGCGCCACCCAGGCTCGCTACTGGCCTACGCTATAATTACCAGATCGCCCGGCCGGGTTCCGGGCCAGAATTCGGAAGTCGGTGACCGCCCCGAACCGGGCCCGGGCTCGCCAGGCCGTGGACGGCCGCGGGTCGCGGCCGCCAGCACACTCATCCGCCCCGCGTCGGTCGCCGGGGCGAGCAGTCAGGATCGACTACCGTGCGCGACTACACACCGCAATCGCTCGACCGGAAGTGGCAGAAGATCTGGCGGGAGACGAAGTCCTTCGAAGTGACCGAGGACCCGTCGAAGCCGAAGTTCTACTGCCTGGAGATGTTCGCCTATCCGTCCGGCCACGCCCACGTCGGCCACGTCCGCAACTACATGATTGGCGACGTGATGGCGCGCCAGAAGCGGATGCGCGGTTTCAACGTGCTGCACCCGTTCGGGTGGGACGCGTTCGGCCTCCCGGCCGAGAACGCCGCGATCAAGCTGGGCATCCACCCGGAGACCTCGACCCTGGCCAACATCGCGCACATGAAGGGCCAGCTGCAGCGCCTGGGCATCAGCTACGCGTGGGACCGCGAGATTGCCACGTGCATGCCCGACTACTACAAGTGGAACCAGTGGCTGTTCATCCGGATGTACGAGCGCGGTCTCGCGTACCGCAAGCGGTCGACGGTCAACTGGTGCCCCAGCTGCCAGACCGTGCTGGCGAACGAGCAGGTCGTCGAGGGGGGGTGCTGGCGCTGCGGCTCGGCGGTCGCCAGCCGGAACCTGGAGCAGTGGTTCCTGCGCATCACCCACTACGCGCAGGAGTTGCTCGACGCCACCGACCGCCTGACCGAGTGGCCCGAGAAGGTCCTGACGATGCAGCGGAACTGGATCGGGCGGTCCGAAGGCGCCCGCGTGAAGTTCCCGCTGCTCGCCTCCGGCGTGCACACGCCGCCCGGCGGCCCCGGCCCGGCCGACGCCCCGAACATCGAGGTCTTCACCACGCGCATCGACACGATCTTCGGCGCCACCTTCGTGCTGCTCGCGCCCGAGCACGAGTGGATCGAGCGCATCGCCGACGAATCGGTCGCGCCCGACGCCTTCCGGCAGCACGTGCAACGGTTCAGGGCGCAGGACCGCACGGCGCGGCTGACGGGGGAAGTGGAGAAGGAGGGGTTTTTCACCGGGCGCTACGCGGTCAACCCGTTCACCGGGCGAGCCGTGCCGCTCTGGGTTGCCAACTTCGTGCTGGGCGAATACGGCACCGGCGCCGTGATGGCGGTGCCCGCGCACGACCAGCGCGACTTCGAGTTCGCGCGGAAGTACTCGCTGCCCATCGAGGTCGTGATCCAGCCGGAAGGCGGCACCGCGCCGGCGTCCGGCAGCGCGATGGCCGAGGCCTACGTCGAGCCGGGCCGCGTCGTGAACTCCGGCGAGTTCAGCGGGCTGTGGTCCACCGACGCGATCGTGACGATGGCCGAGGCCGCGGAGGCTCGGGGCATCGGCGAACGGACCGTGCAGTTCCGCCTGAAGGACTGGGGCATCTCGCGCCAGCGCTACTGGGGCACGCCCATTCCGATGATCTCGTGCGGGCACTGCGGCGTCGTGCCGGTGCCCGACGACCAGTTGCCGGTGGTGCTGCCCACGGTGACCGAGTTCACCGGCCGCGGCGATTCGCCGCTGGCGCAGGTGCCGGAGTGGGTGAACACGACGTGCCCGACGTGCGGCCGCCCGGCCCGCCGCGAGACGGACACCATGGACACGTTCGTCGACTCGTCCTGGTACTTCTACCGCTACTGCGACCCGCACAACCGCGCGCAGGCCTTCGACCCGTCGAAGGTGAAGTACCTGGTGCCCGGTGGACTTCTACAGCGGCGGCGTGGAGCACGCCATCCTCCACCTGATCTACTCGCGCTTCTTCTGCCGCGTGTTCCGCGACCTCGGCATGGTCGAGCACGACGAGCCGTTCACGCGCCTGCTGACGCAGGGCATGGTGCTGAAGGACGGCAAGGCCATGTCCAAGTCGAAGGGCAACGTCGTGGACCCCGACGACATGATTGGGCGCTACGGCGCGGACGCGCTGCGCCTCTACGTGATGTTCGTGGCGCCGCCCGAGAACGAGATCGAATGGAGCGACGCCGGGCTCGAGGGCAGCGTGCGCTTCCTGGCGCGCGTCTGGCGGCTCGTGGACCAGTGGTGCGACGTGTTCGCGTCGAAGACGATTCCCGGGCCGGCCGGGCTCGCGTTGACCGCCGCGGAACAGGAAGTGCGCCGCGCGGCGCACGACACCGTTCGCCGGGTGACGCACGACCTGGACCCGCGCGTGCACTTGAACACCGTCGTGTCGGCGCTGATGGAACTGGTGAACGCGCTCTACTCGTTCTCGGAGGAGCATACCGAGACCGGCGTGCCCGGCCGCCGCCCGAGCACCGAGGCCGCCCCGGCCGGGGAACGCCTGGAGACGCTGGCGGTGCTGAAGGAGGCGCTGGACGCGCTGGTTCTGATGCTGGCGCCCTTCACGCCGCACACGGCCGAGGAATTGTGGGAGATGTTGGGGCACGAGGGCGGCCTGGCCGCCGCGGCGTGGCCGACCTACGACCCCGTCGTCGCGCAGTCGAGCGAAGTCGTCGTCCCCGTCCAGGTCAACGGGAAGCTGCGCAGCCGGCTGACGGTGCCGGTGGACGTCACCGAGGACGGCCTGCGGGAGCGCGCGCTGGCCGACGCCGCCGTCCGGGTTCACACGGCCGGCAAGACCGTTCAGAAGGTGATCGTGGCCAAGGGGAAACTGGTCAACGTCGTCGTCAAGTAACGCGCCGGTGTAGTGGGCGGTTGCTAGTGGTCAGTGGCTCGTGGTCGGTGGATCACCCGAGACTGACCAGCCGCCAGCACCAGCCACTAGCCACTAGCCACTACGGAGATTCTGTGACCCGTCGAACCCTCGTCCTCGGCGTGCTGCTGAGCGCCGTCCTGTCCTCGTCCTGCGGCTATACGCTGGCGGGGCGCGGGTCGTTCCTGCCCGACACGATCAAGACGATCGGCATCCCGGACTTCACCAACCGGACGCCGTACTTCGAGGCGAGCCAGGTCGTGTGCCAGCGGGTCCGCTCGGAGTTCATCGGGCGCGGCAAGTACAAGGTTCTGCCGCAGGACACCGGCGTGGACGCCGTGCTGCGGGCGCAGATCAACAGCATCGCGCTGGCGCCGTCCGGCTTCAACGACACGCAGCAGGCGACCCGCTACGTGATCACGATCTCGGTCGGGATCCAGTTCATCCAGAGCTCCGACAACAAGGTGTTGTGGCAGAACCCAGGCCTCGTCTTTCGCGAGGAGTACCAGCTGGCAAGCGGCGGCGGGGTGCTCGACCCCGCGACGTTCTTCGGACAGTCCTCGAACGCCGTCGATCGCATGGCGACCGACTTCGCGCGGACCGTGGTGAGCGCGATTCTCGAAGCGTTCTGACGGGCACGCCATGCCAGGCCGCCTGACGCCCGCCGCCGTCCGGTCGCAGATTGCCGCCGGCGCCATCGAGCCGCTCTACCTCGTCACCGGCGACGACGAGCGGGAGATGAGCGCGATCGGGGCGTCCCTCGCCGACACCGTCGACGAGGACTTCCGCGCCTTCAACCTCCAGCGCTTCTACGGCTCGGACGCGGGCAGCACGCTCGCCGCCGTCCTCGACGCGGCCAGCACGCTGCCGCTCCTGTCCCCGCGTCGCGTCGTCATCCTCCAGCAGGCCGAACGCGTGCTGATCGTCCGCAAGGGCCGGCGCACGGAGGACGAGGGCGACGAGGGCGGCAGGGAGGCGGAGGGCGGCGGCAGCAGGGGCCAGCTGGCGCTCCTCAAGGAGTACGCCAAGAGTCCGCACCCGCACGCGGCCGTCGTGCTGATCGGGCTCGGCCTCGAGCGGACGTTCGACGCCCTGGCCAAGCAGGCTGCGGTCGTGGTCTGCGAGGCGTCTTCCGACGTTGTCCGGCGGCTCGAGGTGGAGCACGGCGTGCGGTTCGAGCGCGACGCGGCCGAACTGCTGCGCCAGATGGCCGGGGCCGACGTCGGGCGCCTTCGGGCGGACGTCGAGCGCATCCTGCTCTACGCGGCCGGTCGAAGGACCGTCAGCCGCGAGCTGGTCCAGGAGGTCATCGGACGGGCCGCGTCGGCGGGCGGGAAGAAGCTATGGACCGAGTTGGCCGAGCGGCGCGCCGCCGGCGCGCTGCGCGAGCTGGAACTCGAGCTCGCCGAGGGGGCGGTGCCCGTCATGGTCCTCGGGCTGCTGCGGTCGGTGGTGGAACGGACGGCGGCGCCGAAGGACCTGCCGCGGGCGCTCGACGCGCTGCTGCGGACGGACGTGGCCCTCAAGACTTCGGGCGGAGACCCCCGCGTCCTGCTGGAACGGCTGGTCGTGGAGTTGTGCGGGATGGAAAGGGGCTAGCGGGCCGAGAGCCACTCGCCGGCCTGATGGCACCACCCCCGGCCCCCGGAGCTACTTGGCGGCGGCCTTGTTCAGGCTCAGCTGAATCCGCGACTTGTACCGGGCGGCGGCGTTGTCGTGGATGATGCCCTTGCTCGCCATCTTGTCGATGAGCGAGGACGTGTCTGCGAGCTGGCTCTTGGCCTTCTCGACGTCGTTGCCGTCCACCGCCGAGCGGATCGTCTTCAGCGCCGTGCGGAGCTTCGAACGGAACTGGCGGTTCTTTTCCCGGCGGACCACGCTCTGGCGGTGCGCCTTCAGTGCGGATGCGTGACTGGCCACGTGTGTCTTCCCCTCTGTACAGTCGTCTGCCGGGCCGACAGACCCGGCAAGAAACCCCGATCATAGCACAGTTCCTGGCCGGCCGAGCCGTTCCACGACCCCCTCTACTGGCGCTTTAGGGAACGGCCGAGATATCATTGTGGGGCGTTTCCCCAGGCCCCAAGAGGAACCTTTGGTATCCATCCCTCTGGCTCGCGACGTCACTACCATTCTCGCCGCTCTGGAAGTCAAGCGGCCGGCGGTCGCGGCGCACTGCCGGCGCGTCGCCGCCTACGGCGTCCAGCTTGCCACGCACTACGGCCTGCCGTACGAGATGATCGAGACCATCCGCGTCGGCAGCCTGCTCCACGACATCGGGAAGTTGATGGTGCCGACGCATATCCTCGCAAAGCCGGGGCGCCTGACCGAGCAGGAATGGCGATCGTTGCAGAGCCACCCCGAACAGGGATTCGAGATGGCCCAGCAACTGGGCTTCCCCCCGGGGATCCTCGACATCGTCTTGTATCATCACGAACGGAACGATTCGAGCGGCTACCCCGACGGCCTCGAGGCCAACGCCATTCCCTGGACCGTTCGGATCGTGAGCGTGATGGACGCCTTCGACGCCCTGACCAGCCCTCGCACCTACCGGGAGGCGCTCTCGGTCGAGGCGGCGCGGACGCTGCTGGCGAGGGAGGCGATCGACCGGGTACTGCCCGTGGGTGGTCAGCGGCCTGCTGTCGATGCCGAGGACGATGGTCGACGCGGTGGCGAACGACGATCTCGACCGCTACCGGCCGGATGCGAGGCCCAGCGCCGCCGTCCTCGAAGCCGCCACCACGCCGTGGACCGCGGCCTACCGGGACGAGCCGGGACAGGTTACCGCCTGGTAGACGCCGCGACGGTCGGGAAGGTGCAGCCCGTCCCCGTCGAGGCAGTTCGCGGTCCCCGTTCCGCACGCTCCGGTCCTCGTTGATCGCACACCTTACAGGATCAGGCGCGCCAGCGTCGCGGCGAGCGCCCCACCGACCAGCGGCCCCACCACTGGAACCCACGCATACGACCAATCCCCGTCCCGCTTCGTGCCGAGCGGCAGCAGCGAGTGCGCGATGCGCGGCGCGAGGTCGCGCGCGGGGTTGATCGCGTAGCCGGTCGTTCCGCCCAGCGCGAGGCCGAGGCCCAGCACCAGCAGCGCGACCGGCAGCGCTCCGAGGCTTCCGAGACCGACCGGCGCCTGGGTCGTCGCCGCCCCGCCGGTGCCCGGCAGGGTGACGGTGCCGCCGGTGATCAGGAACACCGGGAACACCAGGCAGAAGGTCGCCACCACCTCGCAGAAGAACGCGCGCGGAATCACCCGGATGTTCGGCGCCGTGCAGAAGACCGCCAGCTTCATGTTGGTGTCTTCGGTCACCTTGAAGTGCTCGCCGTAGAACAGGCCGACGATGACCGCGCCGAGGAACCCGCCGGCCATCTGGGCCGCGACGTAGCCCGGCACCAGCTCCCACGAGAAGCGTCCGCCCAGCGCGAGGCCCACCGTGACGGCGGGATTCAGATGCGCGCCGCTCGCCGCCTGCGAACAGACGACCCCGGCGAACACGCCGATGGCCCATCCCCAGGTGATCACGATCCAGCCCGATTCCCTGCCCTTCGTCTGTTTCAGCACGACGTTCGCCACCACGCCGGCACCGAACACGATGATGATGGCGGTTCCGATCAACTCGGCCAGGTATGGGTTCATACGGTCGGTACCTCGCGGCGATAGCGTTGAATCCAGCCACTTGCGTCTTCCTGGGCGGCTTACGCCTGGTCCCAGTCCTTCGCCCGTTCGAGCGCCTTGGTCCATCTCGCGCGCCGGGCGGCCGCTTCGTCGGCGCTCATCGCCGGCTCGAAGCGCCGGTCGATTCGCCACGCCTTGGCCACGTCGGCCGCCGAACCCCAGTAGCCGACCGCCAGCCCCGCGAGGAAGGCGGCGCCGAGGGCCGTCGTCTCGATGACCTTCGGCCGCGCGACGGGGACGCCCAGGATGTCGGCCTGAAACTGCATCAGCAGCCCGTTCGCCGCCGCGCCGCCGTCCACGCGCAGTTCGTCGAGGCCGCTGCCCGAGTCGGCCTTCATCACGTCGAGGATGTCGGCCACCTGGAACGCGATGCCCTCGAGCGCCGCGCGGGCCAGGTGGGCCTTCGTCGTGCCGCGCGTGATGCCCGCCATCAGGCCGCGCGCGTACTGGTCCCAGTGGGGCGCGCCCAGGCCGGCGAACGCAGGCACGAGGTAGACGCCGCCGGCATCGGGCACGGACGCCGCCAGCGCCTCGACCTCGCTCGAGTGCGAAATGACACCGAGGCCGTCCCGCAGCCACTGCACGACCGCGCCGCCGACGAACACGCTGCCTTCGAGCGCATAGTCCGTGCGGCCGTCGATCTTCCAGCCCACCGTGGTCAACAGCCGGTGTTTCGACGCGACGGCCTGCTGGCCGACGTTCATCAACATGAAGCAGCCCGTGCCGTAGGTGTTCTTCGCCAGGCCTCGCTCGAAGCACTGCTGGCCGAACAGCGCCGCCTGCTGATCGCCCGCGATGCCGGCCACGGGGATGGCCGCGTCGAAGAGCCCGGCGGCCGTCTGCCCGACGACCTCGGACGAGGAGCACACCTGTGGCAGCACCGCCCGCGGCACGCCGAGCCACTGCAGCAGCTCGTCGTCCCAGTCGCCCTTCACGATGTCGTAGAGCATCGTGCGCGACGCGTTGCTGGCGTCGGTGACGTGGGTCGCGCCGCCCGTGAGCTTCCAGGTGAGCCAGGTGTCGATGGTGCCGAACGCCAGCTCGCCGCGCTCGGCCCGCACCCGGGCGCCCGGAACGTGGTCCAGGATCCAGCGCAGCTTGCTGCCGGAGAAGTACGCGTCGATGACGAGCCCGGTCTTCTTCTGGATGGCCGGCCCGAGGCCGGCGGCTTTCAGCGAGTCGCAGAAGCCTGCCGTCCGCCGGTCCTGCCACACGATCGCGTGGTGAATCGGCGCGCCCGTGGCCCGGTCCCACACGACGGTCGTCTCCCGCTGGTTGGTGATCCCGATGGCCGCGACGTCGGCCGCCTTCACGCCCGCGCGCTCGAGCGCCTGGTGTGCGACGGAGAGCTCGGTCGCCCAGATCTCCGCGGCGTCGTGTTCCACCCACCCGGACTGCGGGAAGATCTGCCGGAACTCCTGCTGCGCGGCGCCGACGATGCCGCCGGCATGATCGAAGACGATGGCGCGGGAACTGGTGGTGCCTTGGTCGAGGGCGAGGATGACGGGCATGGTGGCCTTTGTGTCGAGGAAGCCGGGGAGCCTTGCGCGGCCCCGCGTTCCGGAAGAGGTTACCGCAAAAACGAGTGCTGTGGGACCCCGCCAGGCAGGCCGTATAATCCCTCGGCAGTCGGCCGTTCGCGCCGACCCTGCCCATGAGAAGGAAGATGCAGCGTGGGCCTGCAGGCCCGCGCCGGAGGGCTCCATGCCCCGTTCACGCGTCCACGCCGTCGTCACCGATGTCCACTTCTGGATCCCTGTCGTCGTCCTCGTGCTGGGGGCGACGCTTCTCGTGCTGCTGGGCAGGCCATGACCGGGCCTTCGTCTGATTCGCAGGCACGGAGGCTTGCGTCACCAGGGCAAGGGAGCGTGCCATCGACGGACCACTCGCTTCACAGGCTTGGCGTGATCTGCGGCCTCGCGGCGGGGGCCGGCCTCGGCGCCGCCGAGGCCCCGACCAAGCTCGTCACGCTCGGCCTGTCGCCGTTCCTCATTTCGCTGGGGATGGTGGCCGGCGTGTTCGTGGCGCGCTGGACCGTGCCGATGGTCCTCAAAGGCAGCGACTACGTGTGGGCGGACCTGCGTCAGAAGCCGCACCTCGTCGTGTGGGCGCTGCTCGCGGGGACGATCTGGGCCGTTGCGAACACGCTCACCGTGTTCGCCATCCGGGATGTGGGGCTGTCGGTGGCCTTCCCGCTGTGGAACACCAACAGCCTCGTCGGCCTGTTCTGGGGATGGCTGCTGTTTCGCGAACTGCGCGACGCGGGTTCGAGGGAGTGGGCCAAGGTGCTGGGCGGGGCTGCGGCCATCGTCGCGGGCGCCTGCCTCACGGGCCTGGCGATGTCCCATTCGCCGGGCGGCGCCAGCCGGAGCGCCGTCCTGGGCATCGCCGCCGCCCTCGGTGCCGGCCTGCTCTGGGGAACGATGTACATCCTGTACCGGAAGGCGTACCTGAGCGGGATGAACCCGCTGTCGTTCGTCACCGTGTTCACCTTCGCCGAGTTGGGCACCGTCACCCTGCTGGCCGTCGTGTTCGAGGGCGGCGCCGGCAAGCTCGGGGAAGCGCTCGCCGTCGCACGGCCCGGCCTGTTCTGGCTGTTCCTCGGCGGCTTCTGCTGGGTGATCGGCGACCTCTACCAGCAGTACGCCGCGAAGTACATCGGGATCGGCCGGGGCATCCCGCTGTCCAACACGAACCAGTTGTGGGGCCTGGCCTGGGGCGTGCTGGTGTTCGGCGAGTTCGCGGCGCTCGGCGGCCCTGCCCGCCTGATGGTGGTCGCGGGATCGCTGGTCATGATCGCGGGCGCCGTCGCCATCGGTCTCGCGGAGGCGCAGGCGGGCGAGCGGGCGTCGTGGCGGGCGGCGATGCAGCGGGAGTGCGACCGCTACGGGCTCGACGCGGTGCAGGTGGCGTCGGCGCTGGCTGGCGACGATCCGCTGGCGGCGCAGCCCTCGAAGCGGCGGTGGTGGGAGTATGTGATCGCGGTCGGCGCGGTCGGCGTGTTCGTGTGGCTGGCGCTGCTGGCCGAGCGGCCGGGCATCCCGTTCGACACGGCCTGGGCGGCGGCGCTCACGACGATCACCGCCGCGGCGATCGTGGGATCGGGGTGGGTGCTGTACAGGCGGACGAGATTCTCGTGATCGACCCGCGGCCGGCGGACCGAGGCTCGCGGCATTCTCGCGCGTGACCCGGCCGCACGCCGCCGGCCGCGAGTCGCAAGCCGAACGCCAGGGCCCGGCCTCACCGTATACTGTCTCCATGATCGTCGTCGATCATCTCACCAAGATGTACGGCCCGCTCAAGGCCGTGGACGACCTGTCGTTCTCGGCCGCGGGCGGGGAGGTCATCGGCCTGATCGGCCCGAACGGCGCGGGCAAGACCAGCACGCTCAAGTGCATGGTGGGGATCCAGGCGCCGACCGCAGGCGCCGTCCGGATCGCGGGACACGACATCGTGGCCGACGCGATCGAGGCGAAGCGGCGGCTGGCCTTCATGCCCGACGAGCCGCAGCTGTTCGAGTACCTCACCGTTCGGGAGCACCTGGCGCTGGTCGCGAGGCTCTACCGGCTCGAGAACCACGCCGCGCGGGTGCCGGCGCTGCTCGAGGAGCTCGAGCTGACCGGGAAGGAAGGCGCGCTTCCCGGCGAGCTGTCGCGCGGCATGAAGCAGAAGTTGACCATCGCGTGCGGCCTGCTGCACGATCCCCCGGTGCTGCTGTTCGACGAGCCGCTCACCGGCATCGATCCGATCGGCATCCGCAGGATGAAGCAGACGATCGTGGCGCGCGCGCGCGCCGGCGCGGCCGTCGTCGTGTCGTCGCACCTGCTTCACCTCGTCGAGGAGATCTGCACGCGCATCGTGATCATCAACAAGGGCAGGAAGATCGCGGACGGCAGCCTCGAGGACCTGGCGTCGCGGGCCGACCTCGCCGCCGCAGGGTCCGATCTCGAGCAGATCTTCCTCCACGCCACCGGGCACGCCGACCGGCCGCCGACCCCGTGAACGCACCGTTCCTCTACGTCACCGCCTGCTCGCTCAAGAACCGGGTTCGCCGGCGGCTGGGCCGGCTGCGCGAGCCGCGGTATCTGGCGGGCACGGTGGTCGGCGTCGCCTATCTCTACTACTTCGTCGTCCGCAACCAGGTGCGTGCCGGGCGCCGGACGGCCTTCGACCTGGCGGAGCTGGGTCCTCACGTGCCCGACGTCGTCGCCGGCGCCGCGCTCCTCCTGTCGTTGGGCGTGATGCTGGTCTGGCTGTGGCCCTTTCCCGCGCAGCCCTGGACGTTCACGGGCGCCGAAGTGCAGTTCTTCTTCGCCGGGCCGGTCAGCCGCCGCCGCCTGTTGAACCTCAAGCTGCTGCGGTCGCAGCTCGGTGTCGTCTTCAGCGTGCTGGTCCTGTCGTTCTTCAGCGGCGGCGCCCGGGCCGCCGCAGCGGGGCGATGGTCCCCCGCCTTGGGCGGATGGATCCTGTTCGCAGTGCTGCAGCTGCACGTTCGCGGGGCGACGCTGACGAAGTTGAGCTTGCGGGCGCCGATGTCGAGGGTCCCCGCGCTCGCGTGGGCGTCGGCGGCCGCTGTCGTCGTGCTCTTCGCCGGGTTGTTGGGGTCGTTCGGTGCGCAGGCGCGAGCGCTGGGAGGGCTGTCGCCACCGGGGGTCCTGCGGGGGCTGCTCGACCTGGCGAAGACAGGTCCCGCCGGCGTGCTGCTCTGGCCCTTTGCCGCGCTCGTCAGGCCGATCTTCACGACGACGCCGGCGGCATTCCTCGCGGCGTCGTGGCCTGCGTTGGCGCTGCTCGTGCTGAACTACTGGTGGGTGCTCGAGTCGGATGCGCACCTGGAAGACGCCGCCGCGGCAGCCGAACGGCGCCAGTCAGCGAGGCGGGTGGCGGCTCCCGCCTCGCGTCCGGTGCCCTTCACGCTGGCCGCCCGGGGCCGTCCAGAGACGGTCGTCTTGTGGAAGAACACCATCCTGCTGGGGCGCTACCTGTCCCTCGCGCTGATCGTCAGGGTGCTGATTCCGGTGGTCGTGCTGGCCTTCGTGATCGGCCTGCGTGGCCGCGGGACCGGGCTCGCGTCGCTGCTCGGCATGCTGGTGCTGTTCGCGACGCTCGTCGGCCCTTACATGGTGCGCAACGACCTCCGTCACGACATGCCGAGGCTCCCGGTCCTCAAGACGTGGCCGGTCTCGGGTCGCCAGTTGCTGGTCGGAGAACTGCTCGCGCCGACGGCGGCGCTGTCGGGGCTCGTGTGGTTCCTGATCGCCCTCACGCTTGCGCTGGCCCCGCCGACGAAGTACGGCCCGGCGGACCTGCTCGGCCGGCTGGCGTTGGGCGCTGGCGCCGCGGTGCTGGCGCCGATGCTGATCGCCGGCCAGGTCCTGATCCAGAACGCGGCAGTGGTGCTGTTTCCCGGCTGGATCACCACGGGCAGCGCCCGGGCGCGGGGCGTCGAGGCGATGGGGCAGAACATGCTGATGTTCGCGGGCACGCTGCTCGCGCTCGCACTCGGCGTGCTGCCAGCCGCCGCCGTGGCGGGGGGATTCGGCTTCGTGCTCTTCCAGGTCGTCGGCTGGCTGGCGGTGTTGCCGGCCGCGGCGCTCATGGCCGCGATCCTCGGTGTCGAAACCGCCTTCGTCCTGTCGTGGCTCGGCCGCGTGCTCGAACGCACGGACCCGGCGCAAGTCGAGGTGGCCGAGTGAGCGGGCGGCGCCTGACGTGTCGGGAGCGGCGCCGCTATCGGCCGATCGCCAGGTACCCTGCCCAGTAGTAGGGATGCCGCGTGGCTGGCTGCGAGAGGATTGCTCTCATCGCCCTCTGCAGCGAGTCGGATGGCCGCTCGGTGCGGGCCGTTCCGCCGCCGGCCACGTGCGCCCGCGCGAAGCGAACGGCGACGTTCGGTTCATTCGGTCGGCCGAGCCACCGGTCGACCACCAGCGAGGGGGAGCCGCCGACCAGGAACATCCAGGCAAGCGCCGTCAGCGCCGCGCCTTCGCCGGAGGCCGGCCCGTATTCGACCCGCGATGCCACCACCACTTCCGCCGGCAGGTTCACGTTCATCAGGGCATGGGCCTCGACGAGGCCGGACGTCGGCTCCCCGCTGTCGGACGGCGTGAAGGCCAGCGTCGAGTACAACGGCGCCGCCTCCGTCAGGACCGTGGGCACGGCGAGGTGGAGCAGCGTGCCTGCAGCGACGCCGGCGGCCAGCCTGTCCGACTTGGCCTGATCCCAAACGAAGACCTTCCGATTCGCCGGCAGGAACAACCCGCTGAACGCCTGCACCTCGGGATCGGCGGCGGGACGGCGCGTGGCCGTTGGCAGCGCCGGACGCGGACCGGCAGGGGGCGCCGCGGAAGCGGAGGCCGGCGCGGCGGCTGCAGGGGCTGGCGCAGGCGCCGTGGGCGGCATGCCGCCGGCGGAAGCCGGTGCGGCGGTCGACGCGGGCGCTCCTGGGCGCAGGAGCGCCAGGCGTTCCTCCTGCGCCGGCGCGAGCAGCGGCTGACCGAAAGTCAGGAGCGTCCTTGGACCGGTCGCGGCGGGAACGGCGCCGGCGAATGTCGAGAGCGCCGTCAGCGACGGGACGTAGGAAACCGCAAGGTCCTCGACCACGAAGCGCCCATCGCGCGTCTGCAGCGCTTCGAACGGCAGCGACCACAGGAACGTATCGGGCACCACCACCAGACGCGACTTTCCGGCCAGCACCGCCTGGAGCGGTTCGAGCAGCAGGGCGTGCAGCTCGCGGCCGAGCTGCCCGGCGCGATCCTCCTTCTTCGCGATCGCGTCTCGGAACTCTCGAACCTGCCGGCCGAGGTCGGCTGCCTTCACCTCGATGGCAAGGAGCTTCTGCACGCCCCACGCGCCCGCGGTCGGGTCCCTGGCCACCGCGAATGCCCACGTGCGCGCCTCGGTCGGCACGAACGACACGACGACGGTCGGAGTTGGGCCCAGGGCCGCGCCGGCCCCCTCGATGTCCGTCGGGGCGGCTTGCGCGCGGAGCTGGCGAAGCGCCGGGTGCGCCTCGTAGAGGCGAGCCCGCAACGCATCGAGCTCGGCCTGCTTCGCCGCCATCTCCTTCTGCAGTTCTGCCACCCGGTCGGCGTCCGGCTTCTGGCGCCCGCGTTCCCGGCGTGCGCGCGCGCTCAGCGCGCCGACGTCCTTCGAGGCGGCGCGCTCCTGCTCGCGCTCCCCGGCGCTCAACCCCTTCACAACCACCGAGCCGTCGCCACCGAGCAAGTCGGCCATGGCGTCGAGGCGTCCGCGTTCGGACCACTGGAAGGCATCCCTGGGGTTCCCCTGGCTGGCGCAGAGGTCGACGAGCGCGACGAACGGAGCGCGACGGTTGTCGAAGAACGTCTCGGCGGCAGGCCCGACCGGGACCTTCGCCAGGGCGGCGACCGCCTCTTCGTAGGCGGCGCGCGCCTTCACCGGCTTCCCTGCCCTCTGGAATGCGCGTCCGGTCACCACCTTGGCGAACATGACCGTGTCGAAGTGCTCGATCGCGAGGGCGATGTCGGCGGCGCGGCCGGCAGAGGCGAGGGCCGCCTCGTCGCGCTCCTGGTCCAGTTCCTGTTGCGCGCGCAGCGCGAGCACCGTGGACACGGCGTTCCGGTCCGACCTTGCCTCGGCGATGGCCAGGCTGCGCGCGTAGGCCTGGCCGGCCTCCTCCAGCCGCTGCTGAGAGGCGTGCAGGACACCGATGTGCGCCAGCGTCCACATCACCCCCGGTTCGTCCTCGAGCTTCTCGCGAAGCGCGAGGCTTCGCGCGTACTCGCCGAGCGCGACCTCGGGCTGCGCCAGGGCGAAGTGCGCGCCGGCCATGCCGCCCAGTTCACGCGCCTGGCCCGAGTCCGACGTCGCCGGATCGTCCTTGATTGCCAGGTCCAGCGCCAACGCCTTCTCGTACGAGTCGATCGCCCGTGCGAAGTTCCGCTGGAGCGCGTAGATCTGCCCGACGGCGTAATGCGACGCGGCCCGAGCGCCCGGGTTGTCGAGCTGCTCCCAAATCGCCAGCGATTTCGCCTGATGCTCGAGCGCGCGCGCCAGGTCCCCCTGCAGGCGGTAGATCTCGCCGAGCCCCGCGTAGGCTTTTGCGGTCCCCGAGCGGTCGCGGCTCGCCTCGGTCAACGCGAGCGCCCGGCGCCAAACGTCCGCGGCGGAGGCGTAGTCGCCGAGTTCCTTGTGGACCAGGGCGAGGGCCTGCAGCACGTTGGCTTCGCCGCCCTGGTCGTTGGCGCGCCCGAAGGCCTGAAGGGCACGGGTGTAGAAGGTCAGCGCCCGGGAGAAGTCGCCCTGCATGTAGCACGCGTTGCCCATCCCGTGGAGCGCGCCCGCCATGCGCGCGTCGTCGTTGAGTCGTTCGAAGATGGCGTAGGCGCTTTCGTAGCGTTCGCCCGCCTCGGCCAGGCGGCCCTGCATGTACGCCAGGTTCCCCAGGTTCGCGTCGCACGCCGCGACGTCCTCGGTGCGGCCTGACGCCGCGAATACGCCTCTCGCGGTCGTGAAGGCCGCGCCTGCACCCGCGTACCGCCCGATTCGCATGAGCAGTGAGCCGCTCTGGACCAGGCTCCGGCCGAGTGCGTCCTGGTCGCCCAGCGCGCGGGCGAGGCGGGCCTGCGTCTCGAGCACGTCGAGGGCCTCGTCATCCTTTCCCATGCCCTGCAGCCGGCCGGCTTCGTTTGTCAGGCCTCGCAGGGTGTCGTCCGAGGCCAGTTCGGGCTGCGAGGCGATGAACGCCTCGCGCTCCGCGAAGGGGACGGCGACGATCAGCCGTGCAAGCTCGCCCGCCGGCGACACCTCGTTCCAGATCTTCCAGCTTCCGGTGTCGTCGGGGAGGAAGGTGAAGTCGCGCACGCGGCGCTCGCGCCGCGATTTCCCGGTCTCGGTGTCGGTAACCGACAGGTCGAGGATGGCGCGGGCCCTGCCGCCGCCGGCGTCCGCCGACGCATTCTTCACCGTGAGGCCGGCCACGGCGACCTCCCGGGTGTCGAACTCGACCAGCACGACGTTGCGCCTGGATTGCGCCGGGCCTCCCGGATGCCAGAGCAGTGCCATTCCCTCGATGTCTCTCGCCGCGTAGGCCTGGAAGAAACGCTGCAGCACATCGCGGAAGATGCGCTCCGCGTCCGCCGGGGCCAGGGCCGTGGCGGGCTTCGGCGCCTGCCCGGTCACGCCGGTCGATGCGCCCTCTTGCGAGGAGGCAGGAAGGATCGGGCCGAGAAGGAGGGCCAGTCCAAGGACGATGACGGCGGGGTTGAGAGCACGGCGCACGGGAACTCCTTCGGGGAGTGTCTGCCGCCAACCGACGAGTGTGCTACTGGTTAGACCCCGAAACGCGGTTCCGGCTCCGAGATCGTTGGCGGGCGGCGCCCGCCCGACAGCCATCCTGGCCTCGACGCGGCCGCGCGGCTTGCGCCTCGCGACCTGCGGCCTGCGGCCGCCGAGGGACAGCGGTTGCCAGCCGCAGGCCAGAGCTAGTATCGCGAAGGATCGATGACCTGGTAGGCCCCGGACGCGGGCGGTGTGTCCGAGTAGCGAACGACCTCGCGGCCGTCGATGATTTCGACGGTCCGGTAATAGAGCTTGCGGGCCGGCTGAGCGGTGCCGACCGAGGTCTGCGTGCGGACCTTCCGGACGTAGTCGCGCGTCTCCCGGTAGGGCGGCACCTTGTTGCCGTAGCGGTCCACGGCCAGAGGGCCTGCATTGTAGGCCGCCAGGGCCAGTTCCTCGTTGCCGTCGAACCTGTCGAGCAGCTGCCGCAGGTAGGAGGTGCCGCCCCGGATGTTCTCTTCGGGATCGAACGGGGCCCGCACTCCGAGCTGCCGGGCGGTGGAGGGCATCAGCTGCATCAGTCCTTGCGCGCCCTTTGACGAGACCGCGCGCGGGTTGTAGCCCGACTCGACCTGTACGACCGCCCTCACGAGGTCGGGGCGGAGGTTCTGCGCCTGCGCGTGCTGGACAATCAGGTCGTCGTAGTTGCCCCGGTAGTCGCCAGCGGTCGGCTTGGTGACCAGGACGGCGTCGTTCGCGTGGGGAACCTTGAAGGTCCGCACGTCAGACGCCTGGCCGGCCGGCGCCTTGTCGGACAGCACGAGCCTGCCGTTCGCGTCGCGCCACGAGTAGATCTGGGCGTCGGCGACGGAAGCGGCGCCAGCTGCGGCCAGCACGAGACAGACGATGCGAAGATAGGGCACGTCAATTCGTGTTATCGGCCCGAACGGCGGAACACTGTAGGGACACCGTCACGGATGCCAGGTTGATACGTGCCTGCCGACTCTCGAATCGCGCCGGGAACCTACTGCCCGGCCATCTCTCGCACCACCGCCAGAGCCTCGGCCAGCATCCGGTCGATGCCGGCGGGGTTCCTGCCGCCGGCCTCGGCGAAATCGGGACGGCCGCCGCCACCGCCGCCGACGAGCGGCGCGATCTTCTTCACGATGTTGCCGGCGTGGACCCGCGGGACGAGGTCCTTCGTCACGGAGACGACGATCGACACGCGGCCTTCGCTCTCGGACGCGAGCACGACGACGCCGCTGTGCAGCTTGTTCTTCAGCGTGTCGGCCAACTGGCCGAGCGCGCCCTTGTCGAGGCCCTCCACGCGGCGCGCCACCATCCTCACGCCGCCGGCCTCCACCGCGTCGTCGTCGGCGCCGCCGCCGGCCGAGCCGCCGCCCATGGCCAGCTTCATCTTCAGCTGGCCGTTCTCCTTGGCGAGGCGTTTCGCTTCGGCCGCGAGCCGTTCGATTGCCGCTTCGGCCTGATCTGCCGGCGTCTTGAGCGCGGCCACGATCGCGTCGAGGTCCCGGCGCTGCCCCTGGTGCAGCGCGAGCGCCCCCGCGCCGGTGAGCGCCTCGACGCGGCGAAGGCCAGCCGCCACCCCGCTTTCCTGCGCGATCGTGAAGAAGCCGATGTCGCCCGTTGCCGAGACATGGGTGCCGCCGCACAGCTCCATGCTGAACCCCGGGACCGACACGACGCGGACGCTGCTGCCGTACTTCTCGCCGAACAGCGCCGTCGCGCCCTCCGCAATCGCCTCGTCGGTGGACTTCACGTCGGTCTGCACCGGCGTGTTCCGCCAGATCTGCTCGTTGACGATCAGCTCCACCTGCTCGACCTGCTCGTGCGTCAGGGCCGCGTCGTGCGCGAAGTCGAACCGCAGCCGGTCCGGCGAGACGAGCGACCCGCCCTGTTTGACGTGCGGCCCGAGCACCTGCCGCAACGCCGCGTGGAGCAGGTGCGTGGCGGTGTGATTCCGGCGCGTGGCGTCCCGAGCCGCGCCGTCCACTTCGGCCGCCACGACGTCGCGCGGGTGCAGTTCGCCCACGTTCACCCGCACCCGGTGGAGGCGCGGCCGATCGGCGCCGGCCCGCACGAGCCCTTCCACCTCGGCCCGCTCGCCTCCGCCGACGAGGCGGCCGGTGTCCGAGACCTGGCCGCCCGACTCGACGTAGAACGGCGTGCGGTCGAGCGCGACGTAGCCCGACTCGCCTTCTGCCAGCGCGTCGACCGGCTCGCCGTCCTCGTTCAGCGTCGCCAACACGACGGCTCCCTCGATGCGCGTGGCCGCGTATCCTTCGAACCGGTCGGGGGTGCCGCGCAGCCCCTCGGTTGCCGCGTCGAGGGCGCCGGCCCCGGTGGCCGCGAGGCCGAACGCGCTGCCCGCCCTCGCCCTCGCCTTCTGCGCGTCCATCGCCTTGTCGAACGCGCTCGCGTCGAACCTCATCTGGCGCTGGCCGGCCATGTCCTCGATGAAGTCGCGCGGAACGCCGTAGGTTTCGTACAGCCGGAAGGCCTCTTCGCCCCCCAGTACCTTCTCGCCACCTGCCGCCCGGTCGAGCGCCTCCTCGAGCCGCGGCAGCCCGTTGACGAGCACCGACTCGAACCGTTCCTCCTCGTTGCGAATCAGGCGGACGGCGTAGTCGCGGTGCGCGCCGAGCTCCGGGTACGCGGCGCCCATCTCGCGGACGAGGACGTCGACGAGCCGGTGGAAGAACGGCTCGCCGATCCCGAGCCGCTTGCCGTGGCGCATGGCGCGCCTCATGATCCGCCGCAGCTCGTACCCCCGGCCTTTCGTGGACGGGACCACGCCGTCGGCGATGCAGAACGTCGCGGCGCGGGCGTGATCGGCGATCACGCGCATCGACACGTCGGTGGGGGACATCCCCGCCCCGTAGCGGGCGCCGGCGATGTCGCCGATCGCCGACAGCAGCGGCGTGAACAGGTCGGTGTCGTAGTTCGACCGCACGCCCTGCAGCACGGCCGTAATCCGTTCGAGCCCCATGCCGGTGTCGATCGACGGGGCGGGCAGCGGGTTCAGCGTGGCGTCGGGCTGGCGGTCGAACTCCATGAACACGTTGTTCCAGATCTCGACGTAGCGGTCGCAGTCGCAGGCGACGCCGAGGCACCGGGGCCTCGGGCAGGGGAGGTGGTTCCCGCGGAAGTAGTGGACCTCCGAGCAGCGGCCGCACGGCCCCGTGTCGCCCATCTGCCAGAAGTTGTCCGCGCCCAGTTCGCTGATCTGATCGGCGGGGAGGAGCTGCCGCCAGATGGCAAAGGCCTCCTCGTCGCGAGGCACGGTCGCGTCACCCTGGAAGACGGTCGCGTGCAGGCGGTCGGCCGGCAGCGTCCAGACCTCCGTCAGCAGTTCCCAGGCGAAGTGGACGGCCTCCTTCTTGAAGTAGTCGCCGAACGAGAAGTTGCCGAGCATCTCGAAGAAGGTGTGATGGCGCAGCGACGGGCCGACGTTCTCGAGGTCGTTGTGCTTGCCGCTGATCCGCATGCATTTCTGCGAGCTCGTCGCCCGGCGGTAGTCCCGGCGCTCCTTGCCGAGAAACGTGTCCTTGAACTGGTTCATGCCCGCATTGGTGAACAGCAGCGTCGGGTCGTCGGCCGGCACGAGCGGCGAGCTGGCGACGATGCGGTGGCCGTGTCGGGCGAAGTAGTCGAGGAAAGAGGCGCGGGTGTCGTTCGACGTCATACCGGGGATTGTACCACCTACTCCTCGTCGGGCACGGCGTCGGCCTTCGCGCGCGCCTTGAGCGCGGCGATGACGGCGGAAGCGGGGAAGCCCTGCCTGACCAACTGCTGCAGCAGGCGACGGAAGTGGGAGGCGTCTCGGATCCTCGCGTCCGGACCGCGAAGCCGGCGGGCGATCGCCCGTTCCAGCAAGGCACGTTCGTCGAGCGCACCGAATACTTCGTTCACGGCATCCGCTGCGGTGTCGGCAGCGATGCCGATGAACTGCAGGCGCCGCAGCACGTACCCGCGGCCGCGCTGGCGCACCTGGGCTTCGGTGCGCGCCGCGCTGACGGCGACCCGGCGGTCGTCCAGTGCCCGCACGTCCTTCAGGCGCTCGACGGCCGCGTCGATGGCGTCCGAGGGGTGGTCCTTGCGCCGGAGCCGCTCGCGAATCTGCGCTTCCGACAGTTCGCGGCGCGACAGCATGGCGAGGCCGGCCGCGTAAGCCGCTCGAATCGGGTCGTTCATGGGTGCGACGCGCCCCGGCGACCGCGTTATCTCGAGAACCGCTGCACGTCGACGTCGCCGGTCATGTTGGTCATTCCGGCGCGGGCCATCTCCTCCCGCGCGGCATCCGACGTCATGGCGATGCCCTGCACCCGCAGCTTGAACTCGTCCACGTTGGTCGCCCAGTGCAGCGCCTCGTCGTACGACACGATGCCCTGCTCGTAGAGCATGAAGATCGACTGGTCGAACGTCTGCATGCGGTACTGGGAGGTGCCGGCGGAGATCGCGCCTGGGATGAGGTGCGTCTTCTCCTTGTCGATGATGCAGTCGCGGATGAACGGCGTGGAGATCATCACCTCGACGGCCGCCGCACGCCCGTTGCCGTCGGCGCGCGGAATCAGGCGCTGCGAGATGACGGCTTTCAGCACCGCGGCCAGCTGCAGGCGGATCTGCTTCTGCTGGTGCGGCGGGAAGACGGCGATGATGCGGTTGATCGTCTCCGTCGCGTCCAGCGTGTGGAGGGTGGAGAAGACCAGGTGGCCGGTCTCGGCGGCGACCAGCGACGTCTCGATCGTCTCGAAGTCGCGCATCTCGCCGACCAGGATCACGTCGGGGTCCTGGCGCAGCGCGCTGCGCAGCGCAAACGAGAACGACTGCGTGTCCACCGCGACCTCGCGCTGGTTGATGATCGACCGGTTGTCCCGCTGCAGGAACTCGATCGGGTCCTCGATCGTCATCACGTGGACGCATCGCGTCGTGTTGATGTGGTCCACCATCGCCGCCAGCGTGGTGCTCTTGCCCGACCCGGTGGTGCCGGTCACCAGCACCAGGCCGCGGTCCTCGTCGGCAATCCTCGCGAGCACGTCCGGCAGGCCGAGTTCTTCGATCGTCTTGATGCGCATCGGGATGACGCGCAGGACGAGCCCGATCGTGCCGCGCTGCTGGAACACGTTGCAGCGGAAGCGCCCCAGCTGCGGGACGCTGTAGGCGAGGTCGACCTCCTGGGCCTCTTTGAACTTCTGCCGCTGGGCGTTCGACATGACCGCGGCGGCCATCGCCACCGTGTCCTCGTGCGTGAGGCGCCGGTCCTCGCCGGCGGGCAGCAGCACGCCGGCCACGCGCATCATCGGGAAGCTGCCGACCTTCAGGTGCAGGTCGGACGCGCCGCTTTCGACGGCGACTTTGAGGAGTTCGTTGACGTGCATGCTGGCACCTGTCGGAGGACGGGGTGGACGTCGACGGAGACGTGGGCGGCCGGCCGCGCGCAGGAGGCTGTGGCATTGGCCCGCGGCCGACGGCGGATGACCCGAACCGCCGGCGGCAGTGGACACCGTCGACCGGTCGTCCGCCGCCTGGGCCGCGTCGTGGTCCGCCGCCCGCTGCCCCGGGCCTGCCGCCTGCCACCCGCTGCGCGCTACCGGCTGCCGACAGTCGTGGCGCTAGTCGTCTTTTCGGCGCCTGGCGCGGGCGGGTTTAGGGTACTGGAGCCAGCCGTGGAGGTCGGGAACCTCGCCGTTGACGATTTCGAAGAACCGGCGCTGGATCGCGCGGGTGATCGGGCCGCACTTGCCCGGGCCGACCTGCACGCGATCGACGGACCTGATCGGCGTCACTTCGGCGGCGGTTCCCACGAAGAACAGCTCGTCGGCGATGTAGAGCGCCTCGCGCTGGACGATGTCCTCGCGCACGTCGTAGCCCAGGTCCCGCGCGATCACCATGATCGAGTCGCGCGTGATGCCGGGCAGCACCGAGGCGTGCAGCGGCGGCGTGTAGAGCACGCCGCCGCGCACCAGGAACAGGTTCTGCGCGCTCCCCTCGCTGACGTGGCCGTTGACGTCCAGCGCGATCCCTTCGGCATAGCCGTCGGCCTGCGCCTCCATCTTGATCAGGGCGCTGCCCGCGTAGTTCGCGCTCGACTTCGCCATGGTCGGGAGCGTGTTCGGCGCGGCGCGCGTCCACGAGCTCACCCGGACGTCCACGCCCTTGTCCAGCGCCTCGGGGCCGAGGTAGGCGCCCCATTCCCAGCACAGGATCGCCACGTCGACCGGCGCCTGGAGCGGGCTGACGCCGGGTTCGCCGTAGCCGCGGTAGACCAGCGGGCGGATGTAGCACGCCTTGAAGCCGTTCGCGCGGATCGTCTGCACGATCGCGTCGTTCATCGCCGCCGGTTCGACCGGGATCGGCATCCGGTAGATCTTCGCGGAGTTGTACAGGCGCGCGGTGTGGGCGTCGAGGCGGAAGCACGCCGAGCCCTTGGGGGTGTCGTAGCAGCGGGCCCCTTCGAAAACGCCGCTGCCGTAATGGATCACGTGGGACGCGATGTGGATCTTCGCGTCGGCCCAATTCACCAGCGATCCGTTCATCCAGATCACACCGGTGGTTGGAAACGCCATGGAACACCTCGTTCGTCTAGGGAAGCCGACGGAAACCGTTCGTGCGGGAGAGCCCCCAGGATCTTAACACCAGTCATTTCGCTTCGCCACAGAACGGGCAGCGGTCGGTCCGCGAATGGAGCGGCTTGCCGCAGTGCCAGCAGAACCGCGCGGCCGGCGCCTCGCGGGCCCGCAGCCGGCCCTGGATGTCCTGGAGTTCGGACCCCGCCGCCGCTCGGCGCGCCGCGCCCGCCGCTTGACCCGGACGAACCGCTCGGGACCCCGCCCACTTGCTTCGAGCCGCCAGCAGGTCGTCGAGAAGCTCGCCCGCGCGCTGGTAGCGCTCGCCGACGGCCGGCGCCATCGCCCGCATGACGATGTCGTTCAGTTCCTTCGGGATGCGGCTGTTCCGGCTCCGCGGCGGCGCCACCAGCTCTCCCCGCATCAGGCGCTGCAGGTCGGCCGGCGACGGGGTCTCGTACGGCAGGCCGCCCGTCAGCATCTGGTACATCGTGACGCCGAGCGAGTAGATGTCCGAGGCGAAGACCGCCTTGCCGTGGAACTGCTCGGGGGCCATGTAGGGCGGGCTGCCGATCACCGTGGTGCCCTGGCCGGCCACCTCGAGAAAGCGCGACGTCCCGAAATCCGCCACCTTGACCATGCCGCTCTTCGAGACCAGCACGTTCGCCGGGCGGAGGTCCCGATGGAGGACCCCCTGGGAGTGCGCATGATCGACCGCGTTGCAGATCTGGCAGGTCAGGTCCATCGTGCGCACGAGGTCGATCGCGCCGTCGCGTTCGATGATGGCTTCGAGCGTTTCGCCCGGCACGTACTCCATCACGATGAAGAAGACGTTCTCCTGCTTTTCCGCGGTCAGGATGGTGACGATGTTGGGGTGGTTGAGGCTGGCGAGGAGCCGCGGCTCGCGAAGCAGCTCCCCGAAGTCGATGTTCTGGCGGTGGGGGACCTTGAGGGCGACCTTCTTGTCGATCCAGGTGTCCTCGGCGAGGTAGACCGCGCCGAAACCGCCGCTCCCCAGGGAGGACACGATCCGGTACTTGCCGATCGTCTGCCCGCGAAAGAACATCGAAGCGCAGTATACAACGTACGCAGTAGGCAGTAGGCAGTAGGCAGTAGGCGGCGGGCGGTGTGGGCAGCAGGCGGCCTGCTGCCGGCGGCGCTGCGGGTTATACTGCCCTCCGTCCCATGCACGCCCGGTTCTACGCCCCAAGCCTCGTCGTCGGCGCGCGTTCGGTCGAACTGCCGGCGGACGAGGCCGAGCATCTCAGCCGCGTCCTGCGCCTGCGGGCCGGGGCCGAAGTGCGGGTGTTCGACGGGCGCGGCCACGAGTTCGAGGGCCGGGTGCACCTGGCGGAGCGCGCCCGAGCCGTCGTGACCCTCGGGGAGGCGCTGCCGCCCTCCGGGGCCGAGCCCCCGGTTCCGCTGGCGCTCGCGCAGGCGCTGCTCAAGGGCGACGCGATGGACCGGGTGATACGCGACGCCGTCATGCTGGGCGTCACGCGCGTCATCCCGCTCGAGACCGGCCGGTCCGAGATGCCGGCCAAGCGCGTGCAGGCGTCCGGACGCGTGGCGCGCTGGCGCCGCATCGCGGTCGCGTCGGTGAAGCAGTGCGGCCGGGCGGTGGTGCCCGAGGTGTCCGAGCCGCAGGGGCTGGCTGAGTGCCTGCGGTCGGCCGAGGGCATGGCCCGCTACCTCCTGGCGGAACCGGCGCTGGAACTCGCAGAGCCAGCCGCGGTCGCCCCGCCGCCGGCGGCCCGACCGGTGGCGGGCGCATTGCTGTGCGTCGGGCCCGAGGGGGGGTGGACGCCGGACGAACTGGCGGCCGCGCTGGCTGCCGGCTGCGTGCCGCTCACGCTGGGACCGCGAACGCTGCGCGCCGACTCGGCGGCGATTGTCGGCCTGACGGCGCTGCAGTGCCTGTTCGGCGACTTCGCGCGCCACGACGCCGACTACTGGATTCGCACGCTTCGCCTGGCTCCCCATCCCGAGGGCGGGCACTTCGCGGAAACGTATCGTTCCGCCGGCCAGTGCGTCCCGGCCTCGGGGGGCGGCCAGTGCGGCGGGCCGAGACCGTGCGCGACGGCCATCTACTTCCTCCTGCGCGGCAGCGAGTTCTCGGCGCTGCATCGCCTCCGCTCCGACGAGATGTGGCATTTCCACGCCGGGAGCGGCGCGAGCATCGTGATGCTCGCGCCTGACGGGACGTTGGGCGAGGCGCGGATTGGCCCGGACCCGGACCGGCGGCAGACGTTCCAGGTGCTGATTCCAGCCGGCACCTGGTTCGGCGCGACGGTGGAGGACCCGGCCTCCTACACCCTGGTCGGGTGCACCGTGTCGCCCGGGTTCGCCTACGAGGATTTCGAACTGGCATCGCGCGCCGGGCTGGTGGCTGCCTATCCTCAGCACCGCGAGGTCATCGAGCGGCTCACGCGCGCGTGAGGCGGGCGCCGATCCACTCGTCTTCGGCCTGCCGCTCGGCCAATGCCAGCGCCGGTGCGAACGCAGCCAGGACGTCCGCTTCCTCTTCCTGCATCACGCCGCTCACGATGAGCGACCCGCCGCGCGCCACGGCGCCGGCCAGGAGCGCGGCGCCGCGAATCAGCAGCCCGCCGGTGAGGTTGGCGGTCACGACGTCGGCCGGCTTCGACGCGAGCGCGCGGAAATCGGCCGCCACCAGTTCGATTCCATCCGTCACCCCGTTGAGCTCGAGATTCTCCCGCGCCGACTCGATGGCGTCTGGGTCGTCGTCGACCGCGGTCACGGACCTGGCGCCAAGCGCACGAGCGACGAGCGCCAGGACGCCCGAGCCGGTGCCGACGTCGAGCACGGTCTTCCCGGCCAGGTCAATCCGCTGCAGCAGCGCCGTGCAGAGCCGCGTGCTGGCGTGATGGCCCGTTCCGAACCCCATCGATGGCTGGATGACGATCGTGACCGGCGCCCGGCCGCTGGGCGCCACGCCGGCGGCCGCAATCGAGGCCGCGGCCTGCCACGGCGGGGCGATGGTGATCCGTCCGACGTGCACGGGGGCGAGGTCCTGCTGGCTCCTTCGAGCCCAGTCCTCGTCCGGAACGTCCACGGCCTCGACGGAGATCGCCCCCGGGGCGGCGTTCGGCAACGCGCCGGCCGCCAGATCCCGGTCCGCCGCCGTGCCGAAGAACACGCGCCAGTCGGCGTCGGTTTCCTGCACCGCCGTCGGGCGAAGGTCGTCGAGCGCCGCCGAGACCAGGTCGTGCACGGCCGACGCCTCGGCCGGCGTCGAGGGGGTGAAGCGGACGACCAGCGCAGGCCAGCATTTCATGACGGGATTGGCCGACAGCGGATCCCGGAGGCTTCAGCCGGGCGGCGAACTCGAAGGCGACACGGATGGCCGCCTTCCGTCGGTCAGCTGAAGATGTCCTTCACCCGCTCGAAGACGCTCCGGTCCTCGTCGGTTTCCTCGCGGCTCGCGGGTTTCAGCTTCTCGAGCGGCATCGTCTTGCCCAACTGCTCGAGCAGGTGCCGCTGCTCCTTGGTCAGCTTCTTCGGCGTGCTGACGTCGACGACCACGTGCAGGTCGCCGCGGCCCCTGCCCGACACGCTCGGCATGCCCTTGCCGCGGAGCCGGAACACCTGGCCGCTCTGCGTGCCCGCCGGGATCGCCACCTTCTCGGGCCCCGCGAGGGTCGGCACGGAGACCTCGCCGCCGAGCGCGACGACGGGGAACGTGACCGGCACGCGGCAGAAGAGATCGTCGCCCTCGCGCCGGAACAGGGGGTGTTCCTGCACGTGCACGACCACGTAGAGATCGCCGGCCGGGCCGCCGGCCTGCCCGCCTTCGCCTTCACCGTAGAGCCGCAGGCGCTGTCCGTTGGCGATGCCCGCCGGGATGCGCACCGTGAGCTTCCGCTGCCTGGCGACCTGACCGTGCCCGCGGCACTCGGAACAGGCCTTCGTGATCACCCGCCCCGCCCCGCCGCACTGCCGGCACGTCTGGGCCACGGTGAAGAAGCCCTGCTGGTAGCGAATCTGGCCGCGGCCGCCGCACTGCGGGCAGACCGTGGGCGAGGTGCCGGCGGCGGCTCCCGTCCCCTTGCAGGCCTCGCAGGCCTCCTGCCGGGGAATCTGGACGGCCGTTTCCATGCCGCTGGCGGATTCCTCGAACGAGATCTCGAGGTCGTAGCGGAGGTCCGAACCGCGCTGCGGGCCGCCGCGCCGCCCGCCGCCCCCGAAGAAGTCGCCGAATCCGAAGATGTCGCGCAGACCGCCGAAGATGTCGCCGAAGTCCGCGAAGATCGTCGGGTCGAAGCCGCCCGCGCCCGCCGCCGAACTCACGCCGGCGTGGCCGAAGCGGTCGTAGGCCGAGCGCTTGTCGGCGTCGGCCAGCACCGCGTAGGCCTCGGCTGCCTCCTTGAACTTCTCCTCGGCCTCGCCGTTGCCCGGGTTGCGATCGGGATGGAACTTGAGCGCGAGCTTGCGGTACGCGCTCTTGATGTCCTGGTCGTTCGCGTCGCGGGCGACGCCGAGCACCTCGTAGTAGTCGCGCTTGGTCACGCCCTCGCCACCTTTACCATCGCGGGACGGAGCAGGCGGTCGCCGAGCACGTAGCCGCGGCGCACCTCTTCGATCACTTCGCCCTCGGCCCTGCCGGGGCTCGACTCGTACGTGATGGCCTGGTGGAACCGGGGGTCGAACGGCTGGCCCACGGTCTCGATGGCCTTCACGCCGCGGCGCGCCAGCAGGTCCTGCAGCTGCTTGTAGATCAGCTCGACGCCCTTCCGGTAGGTGTCGGCCTCGGGCCCGGCGTCGGCCTGCAGCGCGCGTTCGAAGTCGTCCACGATCGGCAGCAGCGTTTCGAGCACGTCGCCCGCGATCTGCTGCGCCAGCTCGCGGCGCTCGCGATCGGTGCGCTTGCGGTAGTTGTCGAACTCCGCGGTCTTCCGCAGCAGGCGGTCGTAATAGTCGTCGCGCTCGCGCTTGAGCGCGTCCGCCTCGCTCGGCGCGGCGCCTTCGGGCGCGCCCGCGCCGGCGTCGGGCGACGCACCGGTTGTGTCCTGGGGTTCGAGGTCCTGTGCCATGGTTTTCAAGGAAGTTACGACTGGTTCCAGACGCCCTGCTGCAGCAGGCGCGTGACGGCGCGCCCGGCGCTGTCCACGATGGAGATGGCGCGCGAGTACTTCATCCGTGTCGGTCCGATCACGCCCACCGCGCCGCGGCGGTCGCCGTCCGTGTAGGTGGTCGCCACCAGGCTCACCTCGCGCAGGTCGGGTGCGCTGTGCTCGGTGCCGATGATCACGGTCAGCCCGGGCCCTTCCATGTATTCCGTCAGGAGCCGCACCAGCCGGTGCTTCTCCTCGATCATCTTCAGCAGCGTGCGGAGGGTGCCGAGCGAGATGCGGCCCCCGTCCTCCGTGTCCTCGATGAGCGACGCGGCCCCCTCGATGAACAGGATGCGAGGCTCGGCGAGGCCGCTGAACGTCGACTCGGCCAGCCGCAGCGCCCGCGAGAGCAGGGCGTCGTAGAGCGTCCGCTCCTCCGCCATCCGCGCCAGCACGCCGGCCCGGACCTCGCTCAGCGGCAGGCCCGCGAACTGCTCGTTCAGGTAGTTCGCCGCCTGGTGCAGGTCGGACATCGGGAGGGCCTCGCCGATGTCCACCACCTTGTTCGACACCTGCCCGGCGCTCATCACGACCACGACGAGGACCTTGCTGTCGGTCAGCGGGACGAAGTCGATTCGCTGGAACGCGGCCTCCTCGCTCTGCGGCGGCACCGCGAAGCCGACATGGTGCGACGCCTCGGAGAGCACGTGCGACACGGTCGTGAGCGCCTCGTCCATCAGCCCGGCGCTTCGGGCACCCGCCAGCAGCGCCTCGACCCCCGCCAGACGTCCCGGCCGCCGCGACTCGAGGAGCATGTCGACGTAGCACCGGTAGCCGAGATCGGTCGGCACGCGGCCAGCCGATGTGTGCGGCTGATAGAGGTAGCCCTGCTCTTCGAGCGATGCTAGCACGTTGCGTACCGTGGCCGACGAAACGCCCAGGCCGCCCTGTTTGACGAGCGTCGCCGAGGCGACCGGCAGCCCCGTCTCGACGTACTCGCCGACCAGGGCCGCCAGGATGCGCCGCGAGCGTTCGGAGAGACGGGAGATCCCCATTAGCAGTCACCAATCGAGAGTGCTAGCAGTATTATACAGGCACACCGGTTAAGCGCAAGAGGGGCAAGGATTAACGCCCGAGGGTGGACCGCAGGGCCACGGCCGAAACGTGCGGCGCCGCGATGCGGCCCGAGCGCACGGCCACCAGCTCGGCCACGATGCTGACGGCGATTTCGGCCGGGGAGACGGCGCCGATGTCGAGGCCGATGGGGGCGTGGACCGTCGCCAGCCGGTCCGCCGACACGCCCTCCTGGACCAGGGCGTCGAAGATTTTGACGACTTTCGTCCGGCTGCCGATCAACCCGAGGTAGCGCAGCGGCCGGCCCACGAGCTGGCGCATCGCCTCGTGGTCGTGGCGGTGGCCGCGCGTCACCACCACCACGAACGCGCCGGCGGGCAGGGTCGTGCGTGCCAGCCACTCGGCGACATCGTCCACCACGACCTCGGCGTCTGGAAAGCGATCGCCGTTGGCGAACTTGTCGCGGTCGTCCACGACGTGCACGCGGAAGCCGACCAGCCGGGCGATGCGCGCCACCTCCACCGACACGTGGCCGGCGCCGACGAGGTAGAGGCGAGGCGCGGATTCCACCGGCTCGACGTAGACTTCCATCTGCCCTCCGCAGAATCAGGCCCGACTCGGCGGCCAGGTCGTCGTTGAGCGAGTAGTGGACGAGTTGGGGCCGGTGCAGCCTGATGGCCTCGCGCGCCTTGCCCACCGCGTCGTGCTCGTAGCAGCCGCCGCCGATCGTGCCGGCGATGCGGCCGTCCTCGTAGACCAGCATCTTCGCCCCGACGCGCTGCGGTGTCGATCCGCTGGTCGAGACGATGGTCACGAGCGCCGCCCGCTCGCCCCCGTCGAGGGCCTGGACGACGGCACGGAAGACGTCTTCGCTCATTCCTGTCTCGCTTCGGTCGTTGCCCGCCGGGCGTCCGTGGTCCGCTGGCCGCCGGCGGTCAGTACTTGTGCAGGTCGCAGCTGACGGTCGGCTCCGTGCCGGGGAAGAACCCTTCTTTGAAGACCCGGGGGCAGCCCGGAACCGCCAACTTGCCGTTGTCGCGGTCGATCTCGACGAACACGATATCCCCGGGTTGCGCCAGCGGCTCGTTCGGCCGGCCCGCCAGCGCGCGCGTCATGAACGTCGTCCAGATGGGCAGCGCGGCCTGCGCGCCGCTCAGGCCCAGCGTCGTATTGTCGTCGAATCCCACCCACACCACGGTGAGCAGTTCCGGCGTGAACCCGGCGAACCAGGCATCGCGGAGGTCGTTGGTCGTGCCGGTCTTGCCCGCCGCGTCGAAGGTGAATCCCTGGCCGCGCGCGCTGGCGGCGGTGCCTTCGTTGAGCACGCTGCGCATCATGTTCGCCACGAGGAATGCCGTTTCCGGCCGCGTCACCGTCTTCGTCTTCGGCCACTCGGGCCTGGCCGCCTCCTTGTAGTCGGCGTTGATCTGGCGGATGGCGTGGAGCGGGCGCAGCTGCCCGAGATTCGGGAACACGGTGTAGGCGGTCGCGATCTCGAACGGCGTGGCCTCGAAGACGCCGAGCGCGATCGCGGGATAGGGCTTTGGCGCCGTCGACGTCCCCATCCGCTTCCACAGGTTCGCCACCGTGTCGTAGCCGACCATCTCCGCGACCTTGACCGTCGCGGAGTTCTTGGAGTGGGCGAGCGCGCGCCGGAGGGTGATCGGGCCGTCGTAGGCGTCCTCGTAGTTCTTCGGCTCGTACGCCTGGTCCTCGAACCAGAACGTGCTCGGCTCGTCGACCACCACCGTCGCCGGCGTCAAATCGGTGCGCCCGTCCTCTGCGGCCTTCTCGAACGCGGCCAGGTAGACGAACGGCTTGAACACCGACCCCGGCTGCCGCCTCGCCGTCAGCACGCGGTTGTACTGCGACTGGTTGTACGACCGGCCGCCCACCCAGGCGAGGATCTCGCCGCTGCGGGGATCGACGGCGATCAGCGCGGCCTGCACCGGCTGCGGCCGCTTGTGCCGGAACAGCTTCTCGACCTGCGCCAGACCCTCGCGCACGGCGTCCTGCGCGAGCCGCTGCAGGTGCAGGTCGAGCGACGTGTAAACGTCGATGCGCCTCGGCGTGCGCATCAGGTCGCCGTACCGCTCGCCGAGCTCCTGGCCGATCATGTCGACGAAGTACGGCGCTTCCGCGTCGAGGGCGCGCGGCACGACCGTGAGGGGTTCCTGCGCCGCCGCCCGCGCGGCGTCGGCCTTGACGAAGCCGGCCTGCACCATCTCCTGCAGCACGACGTTGCGGCGGTCCTTCGCGCGCGCCGGCGCCCCGAACGGCGACAGGTTGTAGGGCGAGCGGATGACCCCCGCCAGCGTCGCCGCCTCGGCGAGGCTCAGGTTGTTCACGTCCTTGCCGAAGAACAGCCGCGCCCCCTCGGCGACGCCGTGGATCCCGAACGAGCCGCGCTGGCCGAGGTAGACCTCGTTCAGGTAGAACTCGAGGATCTCGTCCTTCGAGGCGCGCCGCTCGAGCACCAGTGCCATGAACTGCTCGGTCACCTTGCGGCGCAGCGATTTCTCGAGCGGGTTGGACATCACCGCGGCGAGGAAGATGTTCTTCACCAGCTGCTGCGTGATGGTGCTGCCGCCGACCAGGTAGGGCTTGTCGCCGGTCATGTTCGTGATGAGGGCGCCGACCATGCGGATCGGGTCGATGCCGGGATGGTCGTAGAAGCGCCGGTCTTCGATGGCGAGCACCGCGTTGACGACGTGCGGCGGAATCTGCTTGAGGCGGACCTGCCGCCGCTTCTCGCGCTCGCCGCTGATCAGCGACGTGAGGATGGGCGGCTCGAGCGTGACGCTCTCGCGGGCGCCGCCCGGGACCGTGTCGAGGCGCTCCAGCCGCTCGGTGCCGGGCGGAGGCGGCGGTGAGCCGGCCTTGAGCACGGGCGGCTTCGAGAAGGTGGCGCGCACCGGCTTGCCCGCCAGAACGCCCGTCCTCGGGACGAGCTTCACCGTGTTCTCGACGACCGCGAACTCGCCCGCGCCCTTTGGGTCGGGCCGTTCGGCGTATCCCAGGTCGTTCAGGCGGTCGACCAGCTGGCGTTCGCTCAGCGCCTGGCCGCGCCGCAGTTCAATCGGCCGGCCGTAGACGCGCGGAAGCACCCGTTCGCGTTCGCCGTGGAGACGCTCGTCGACCACGCGGGCGAAGCGAACGTAGTAATAGCCGAGGAGGCCCGACGCGACGACGGCGGGAAGGACGAGGACGATGGCGAGCAGGATGAAGCGCCGCCATCGCCGCTTCGGGCGCGGGGCGCGTTTGGTCGCTGCAGACGAACGGATCGATGTCACAGGACTACCAGCCGGGGGACACCGGGTGCAAGGGGACGGATCAATGCACAATGCACAATGCACAATGCACAAATGCAGAAATGCAGAATGCTCAATGCAGAACGCAGAATGCAGAATGCAGACGGCAGAACGCCTCATCTGTGTCCGTCTTCTACATTCTACCTTCTACATTCTGCATTCTACATTCTGCGTGCAGGCGGTTTGGATCCCGCCGCCTAGATCGTGAGCACCCAGTGCGAGCCCATGTCGACGGGCAGATCGCCGTGCAGGCGGTCGATGAGCGCCATCCCGTACCGGTTCAGGAAATAGACGAAGCCCACGCTCCGCTCCTGCGCGTGGCTCTCGGGGAACGCCTGCGCCCGCGTCCGTGCGAACTGCCGCCGCAGCGTCTCGTCGCGCCGCTTGGCGGCGTGGATGATCTTCTCGTGCAGCGTGTGCAGGTCGTGCTGCATCCGCCCGAGCGACGATTTCGTGGCCCCGGCGAGGGTCACGTCGATCGACGGCACCGCTTCCAGCAGCCGCGCCATTCCCGACTCCACGGCCCGCGACACCTCCTCGAACGCCTCGTCCACCGATTTCGGCAACTGGTGTTCGAGCAGGTGATTGAGCGCCGCCTCGTTGTCGGGCTGCAAGGCCTCGAGCGGCACCCGGTATCGCTGCAGGAACTTCGCGCCGGCCGCGTCGAGCAGCGTCGCCGACGCCCGCAGCACCATCAGGGGCTCCGGGACGCCGAAGTGCGCGTAGATGGGGCGCAGTTGCGCCAGGTACGCGAGTTCGTTGGGGCCCGGCACGTAGCAGACGGTCGGGAACAGCGCGTCCTGCACGACGGGGCGCAGCAGCACGTTGGGGCTGAAGCGCTCCGGATGCTGCCGGGCCTCCTCGACCAGGTCGGTCGCCGACACGACGGCCGAGTCGGCCACGATGAACGCGCCCTGGCGGAAGTGCAGCGTCTGCCGGATGCCGTTCAGCTTGAACAGCGCCACGTTGTCCGGGTGGGGGATGACCTGGGCGTGGTAACCCGCCGCGACGAGCGCCCGGCCCTGTTCGTCGGCCAGGCGGGTGGTCGTCCTCGGCGACTCGAGCTCGCGAACGAAGATCGGCGCGGCCAGCGCCTTCGTGGCGGGCTCCGACGAGTCATAGACGACGAGGCCCAGGCCTCCGAGCAGCGTTTCCATCCACCGGCCGAACGCGTCCGACATGCCGGCGCCGGGATGGTAGGCCGCCGCCAGGCGCGTCAGTGTCTCGCCGGTGAACTCGGTCGTCGGAAGCGTGGCGCGCAGGCTCTCCACCGCGGCAACGACCGACGGGTCGAGCGTGACCGACGAGACGCTGCCTTCTCCGGCCCCGGGCGGCGTGCCCAGCGTGATCGTCTGGCGGCGCAGCTCGGCGTCGAACACCGGGCACGAGCTCACCTCCTGCCAGTCGTGGTCCTCCGATTCGATCCAGAAAATTGCGACGGCCGGCACGCCGTGCTGCGTCGCCACCTGCTCGGCCAGCTTCACGGCGCTCATGGCCTTCAGCAGCGTATAGAGCGGCCCGCCGAACAGGCCCGCCTGCTGGCCGGTGACGACCGCCACCGTGCGGGGGTCGGCCAGCCGTGCGGCAGCGGCCCGGGCTTCGGCGGGAGCGCCTCGACGCTCCTGCTGGGCCCCGACGATCGAGGCGACGCGCTCGCGGTCGCGGGGGAAGGCCTGGGTCCTCGCGATCGCGTCCGCCCACGCCTGCGGGTCGCTCGGGTGGCCCGCAAAGAACGGCAGCAGCCGGGCGGAATCGTAGGCATAGTCCGCGGCCAGCCGGCGGATCCACGGGAAGCGGCGGATGTCGACGGGAACGTGGAGGGATGACGCGGCGGAGCCGGCGGGTTCGATGTGCACCAGTAGGGGTACTGTCGCAGAGCGGTCGGGTGGTGTCAAGACGAGCAGCCGGACGATCAGCCGGGGGTGTCAGGCGAGCGGATGAGACGAGCAGGCGAGCGGGCGGCGCCGGGGCGCGGCCGGCGGCCTGCGACCTGCGGCGGCCCGAGGGGCAAGCCCGCGTGGCCGGTAGGGCGGCGATGGGGGGCGCAAGCCGCTCCGGCGTCGTTGAACCGCGGCGGCTTCAGGTGCTAGCATCAGTGGGACTTCAACGCAGGAGTGCGTACCGCTGACAAGAGACACACCGGCGAGTATTTCTCCGCCGTCTGCCTTCGGCCGATACCGCGTCGTGCACCAGGTGGGTGCCGGCGTGCTGGGGCCGGTGTTTCGCGGGTACGACCCCGAGCTGGATCGCGCGGTCGCCATCAAGGCATTCGCTCTCGACCTCACTCCCGAACAGGCGCGCGACCTCGCCGCCGACCTCGGCCGGCTGCCGGCGGCCTCGCTGACACACCCGTCGATCCTCGCACCGCTTGCGAGTGGCGCCGACGGGTCTACGGCGTACCTCGTGCAGGAGTACTTCGTTGCCGAGTCGGCCGACGTGGCGTTGAAGCAATACGGGCCGGCGCCCGTGCCCGACGCCATGCGGCTCATCGGCCAACTGGCGGGCGCCCTCGATTTCGCGGCCGCCGCGGGCGTGCATCACGGGGCGCTGCATCCGCGCGACATCCTCGTCGCGCCCCACGAAGTTCGCCTCTCGGGCCTGGGCATCGTCGAAGCGCTCGAGCGCGTCGGTTTTCGGGCGCCCGTCCGCCGTCCGTACGCGGCGCCCGAGCGCGCCCCGGGTGCGCCGTTCGGCGGCGCGGCCGACGTGTTCTCCCTGGCGGGCGTGTCGTACGAGTTGATCACCGGGCGACGGCCATCCTTGTCCGGCGAACACGTGAAGGTCGAGACGGACGCAGTCCGGGCGGCCGACGGGGCCGCGCTGGCGGAAGTGTTCGCGCGAGCCTTGAGCGCGCGCCCCGACGACCGCTACGGTTCGGCGCTGGCCTTCGCCGCCAACCTCAAGCACGCCCTGACCGGCGAGCCGCTGGTGATGGGCGAATCGGCCGAACGCCCTCGAGTTCGCCGGGTGCCGCGTGCCGCCCGCAAGGAACCCGCGGCGGCTGTCCCGAGAGCCGCCGAACGCCCGGAGCGCGGGCACGAGCCCGTCGAAAGCGAGTTGCCGAGGGAGCCGTCGGTGGGCAGCACTCCGCTCCCGTCGTTCCTCGAATCGGTACCGGCCGCCAATGGCGGAGCCGCTCGAGGCAGTTGCCACCGGGCCGGTGGCGGAAGAGCCGCTGGCCAGTTCCCCGCTGGCGCCGCCCAGCCCAACGGCGGAGGAGCCGACGCTCGCCGGGTCGTTCGTCGCGGCGCCGGAGTTGCCGGCCGCTCCCGCCCTGGACCTCGCCGAACTCGACCGTCGCACGGAGGCGACGGCGACGCCGTTTCCACCCGGAGCCCTGGACGATTTCGACCCGCGCGTCGACGCGACGATGGAGGTGCCCGTGGTTCGCCGCGTGTCTTCTGAGCCGACTCCCGCCGAGGAACCGGTGCAGCCGACGCTTCGTCTGGACGACCCCGGCGAAGCGCCTGACGCGGCGGGAGACCCGGCCGCGCCCGGGTATTCCCCGCCCGCAGAGCCGGCCGTCGAACACCGGGCCAGGCGCGTCGGGCTCGCCTCGCTCCTGGGGATGCTGCTGATCGGTTTCCTGCTCGGCATTCCCGCCGGCTACCTGATGGCGCCCAAGGCCTCGCCGGAACCGGCGCTGTCGGGGGTGAAGCCCGCCTTGCCGGCACCGCCCGAAGGTGCGGCGGGGCAACCCGCGGCCGCTCCGGCGAGCGCCGTCCCGGCGCCCCAGCCGCCGACCAGCGACACGCCCACGCCGACTCCTCCCGTGAAGGCCGCCGCCACGCCTCCCCCCGCGGCTGCCGTCGCCGCCACGCCCGTCAAGAAGGCCGCGCCGCCGGCCGCGCCTCGCCAGCCGGCGAAGTCGGACGCGGCGCGGGGGGCGGCCGCCGCGGCGACGGCGGGGCAGCCCGCCACGGCCAGGAAGACAGCCCCGACCACGCACGCCACGTTCCAGGGCGGCCTCGTGATCGTCTCGAGGCCCGACGGGGCGTCGGTGTCGATCGACGGCCGCCCCGTGGGGACGACGCCCTTGACGATGCAGGCGTTGACGGCCGGATCGCACGCGGTCAGGCTGGAGCTGGCGGGCTACAGCGTCTGGACCTCGGGGGTGCAGGTCACCGCGGGCAAGGTGAACCGGGTCACGGCGTCGCTCGAGCGGCGTCCGGGAGGGTAGGAGCATGGACCGATGACGCTTCGCCGCGCGAGGCTGGTGCTCGAGGACGGCAGTTGCTACGAGGGAGTGGGTTGCGGCGCCGAAGGCGTGACGTCGGGCGAGGTCGTGTTCAACACGAGCATGACCGGCTACCAGGAAATCCTCACCGATCCTTCCTACGCAGGCCAAATCGTCACGATGACGTGCCCCGAGATGGGCAACTACGGGACGACGGCGCTCGACGCCGAGTCGCGGCAGCCGCGCGTCGCGGGCTTCATCGTCCGCGAGTGTTCGCCGATCGCCAGCAACTGGCGGTCGGCGTCCGGACTGCACGACTTTCTCGCCGCGCACGGGATCGTCGCGCTGGCGGGGATCGACACGCGCTCGCTGACCCGCCGGCTTCGCAGCGGCGGCGTGCTCCGCGGGGCGCTCGGCAGCGGCGATGCGGGGGTCGAGGCGCTGGCGGACCTCGCGCGGCGCACGCCGCCGATGGAGGGCGCGGATCTCGTCCGCGGCGTCACCTGCGAGTCGCCGTTCGACTATGCGGCTTCGACCGGGGCGCCGGTCCCGGGCGATGCCGGGATTGCGACCGACCCCGAGTTCGTCGGGCGCCGTGAACGCGCGGGGGCCGCCGGCCGCCGGCCGCTCATCGCCGCCTACGACTTCGGCATGAAGTGGAACATCCTCCGCCGGATTGCGGCGCACGGCTGCGCGTTGCGGGTCTTTCCTGCCACGACGCCGGCCCGTGAGGTGCTGGCGGCCAGGCCGGACGGCGTGTTCCTGAGCAACGGCCCGGGCGACCCGGCGGCGCTGCCCTACGTCGTGCAGAACGTGCGCGACCTGCTCGACCAGCGGCTGCCGCTGTTCGGCATCTGCCTCGGGCACCAGATGCTGGCGCTCGCGCTCGGCGGCCGGACGTTCAAACTGAAGTTCGGCCACCGCGGCGGCAACCACCCGGTGAAGGACCTCGAGACGGGGCGGGTGGAGATCACGTCGCAGAACCACGGCTTTGCCGTGGAGGCGGGTTCCCTGCCGGCCGACGTCGTGGTCACGCACCAGAGCCTGTACGACGGCACGATCGAAGGGCTCCGCCACCGCGACCGCCCGGTGTTCTCGGTGCAGTACCACCCGGAGGCGTCGCCGGGGCCGCACGACGCCGACTACCTGTTCGATCGGTTCGTCTCGTTGCTGGCACGCTGAGCCCCGACGTTCGGCTGTTGACTCTCGACTGTTGACTCTTGCTTTTGACTCTTCGGCTCTTGACTCTCGACTTTTGACTCTTTGACTCCCGATATGCCTCGTCGTACCGACCTCCACCGCGTTCTCGTCATCGGGTCCGGGCCGATTGTCATCGGGCAGGCCTGCGAGTTCGACTACTCGGGCACGCAGGCGTGCAAGGCGCTGAGGGCCGAGGGCCTCGAGATCGTGCTGGTGAACAGCAACCCGGCGACGATCATGACCGACCCGGAGCTGGCGGACCGGACGTACGTCGAGCCGCTCACGGTCGACACGTTGGCGGCGATCATCGAACGCGAACGCCCCGACGCGCTGCTGCCGACGGTGGGCGGGCAGACGGCGCTGAACCTGGCGGTCGACCTGGCCGAGGCGGGCGTGCTCGAACGGTTCGGCGTGGAGTTGATTGGCGCGTCGCTCGACGCGATCAAGGTCGCAGAGGACCGGCTGCAGTTCCGCGAGGCGATGAAATCGATCGGGATCGACGTGCCCGAGAGCGGCGTGGCCCGCACGCTCCACGAGGCGCTGGACCTGGTGAAGCTGGTCGGGTTCCCGGCCATCATCCGCCCGTCGTTCACGCTGGGCGGCGTGGGCGGCGGCATGGCCTACAACATCGAGGAGTTCCACGCGCTCGCCTCGCGCGGGCTCTCGATGAGCCCGGTTCACCAGGTCCTGGTGGAGGAGTCGGTGCTCGGCTGGAAGGAATACGAGCTGGAGGTGATGCGCGACGTCGCCGACAACTTCGTCGTCATCTGCTCGATCGAGAACATCGACCCGATGGGGATCCACACCGGCGACTCGATCACGGTCGCGCCGGCCATGACGCTGAGCGACAAGGAGTACCAGCGGCTGCGCGACATGGCGCGGCGGATCATCAGCCGCGTGGGCGTGGAAACCGGCGGGTCGAACATCCAGTTCGCGGTGAACCCGGCCGACGGCCGGGTCGTGGCGATCGAGATGAACCCGCGCGTGTCGAGGTCCTCCGCCCTCGCCTCGAAGGCGACGGGGTTTCCCATCGCGAAGATCGCCGCCAAGCTGGCCCTGGGCTTCCACCTGGACGAGATTCCGAACGACATCACGCGCGTCACGCCCGCCTCGTTCGAGCCCTCCATCGACTACGTCGTCGTCAAGGTGCCGCGCTGGAACTTCGAGAAGTTTCCCGAGGCGGACCGCACGCTGACGACGCAGATGAAGTCGGTGGGCGAGGCGATGGCGATCGGGGCGACCTTCAAGGAGGCGTTCCTCAAGGGGCTGCGCTCGCTCGAGCTGGGCCGCTCGGCCTGGCTGTGGTTCGCCGGTGGAGACGACGAAGGCGAGGAGACCCTGGCGCGCGGCCTGGCGGTGCCCGACGAACGGCGCATCTGGCGGGTCTTCACCGCGCTCGAGCGCGGATGGAGCGTCGGGCGCATCCACGAGATCTCGAAGATCGATCCCTGGTTCCTCGTGCAGTTCGAGCAGCTGACGGCGATGGCGCTGATGCTGAAGTCGAGCGGCGGCGCGGCGCTTCCCCCCGCCACGCTGGCGTCGCTCAAGCGGACCGGCTTCAGCGACGAGGAGATCGCGCGGCTGTCCGGCCGCGACGAGGCGACGGTCGCCGCGGAAGTGCGGGCGGCCGGGATCGCGAGGGCGTACAAGCGCATCGACACCTGCGCGGCCGAGTTCGAGTCGTTCACGCCGTATCTGTACAGCACGTTCAGCAGCGAGTGCGAAGCGGCGCCGACATCGCGCGAGAAGGTGGTGATCCTGGGGTCGGGCCCCAACCGGATCGGGCAGGGCATCGAGTTCGACTACTGCTGCTGCCACGCCGCGTTCGCGCTGCGCGACGAGGGTGTCGAGACGGTGATGGTCAACTGCAACCCCGAGACCGTCTCCACCGACTACGACACCGCCGACCGGCTGTACTTCGAGCCGCTGACGCTCGAGGACGTGCTGGCCATCATCGAACGCGAGCGGCAGGGCGGCGGGAAGGTCAGCTGCCTGGTGCAGTTCGGCGGACAGACGCCGCTCAAGCTGGCGCTCGCGCTGCACCAGGCCGGCGTGCCGATTATCGGCACGTCCGCCGACTCGATTGACCTCGCCGAGGACCGGAAGCGGTTCTCGGCGCTGCTCTCGCGCATCGACATCAACCAGCCGGCGAGCGGCACGGCCACGTCGCGCGACGAGGCCCGCGAAGTGGCCGCGGCCATCGGGTTCCCCGTGGTGGTCCGCCCCTCCTACGTGCTCGGCGGACGCGGCATGGCGATCGTCTACGAACAGGCGGCGCTCGATCGCTACATGCGCGGCGCCGTGGACGCGTCGCCGGAGCACCCCGTCCTGATCGACCGGTTCCTCGAAGACGCGTTCGAGCTCGACGTGGACGCGGTCGCCGACGCGACGGGGGCCGTCGTCATCGGCGGCATCATGGAGCACATCGAGGAGGCCGGCATCCACTCGGGCGACAGCTCCTGCGTGCTGCCGTCGTACCTCGTCGCCGAGCGCCACCTCGAGACGATTCGGGACTGGACGCGCCGCATCGCGCGGGCGCTGGGCGTCGTCGGGCTGATGAACATCCAGTTCGCCATCAAGGACGACGTCCTGTACGTGCTCGAAGTGAACCCCCGCGCGTCGCGCACCGTGCCGTTCCTCTCGAAGGCGACCGGCGTCCCGCTGGCGAAGGCCGCCGCGCGCGTGATGCTCGGCCGCACGCTCGCGGAGATCGGGCTGACGGGCGACGTGCCGGTGCGCGGCGTGTTCGTGAAGGCGCCCGTGTTCCCGTTCGTCCGGTTCCAGGGCGTCGACATCCTGCTCGGGCCCGAGATGAAATCGACCGGCGAGGCGATGGGATGCGGGACGTCGTTCGGCGTGGCGTTCTCGAAAGCGCAGGCCTCGGCCGGGCAGACGCTGCCGGACGGCGGCGTGGCGTTCATCTCGGTGAACGACCACGACAAGCCGACGGTGCTGCCGATCGCACGCGACCTGATCGCGCTCGGCTTCAAGCTGACCGCCACCCGCGGCACCGCGGCGTTCATGGCCGCCCACGGCCTGCCGTCGGAGGTCGTCTACAAGGTGAACGAAGGGCGGCCGAACGTGGCCGACCAGGTGGTGAACGGCCAGGTGGCGCTGGTCATCAACACGCCGCTCGGACGGGCGTCGTTCTTCGACGACCGGGCGCTGCGCCGCACGGCGATGATGCACGGCGTCCCGTGCATCACCACGCTGACGGGGGCGTCGGCGGCCGTCAGCGCCATCCGCGCGATGCGGACCGACGTGTCCGAGGTTCGCGCGCTCCAGGACTACCACGCAAGATCTGCCACGTAGGCGCGGCCGGGCAGGGCGGAAATCGCACCGCCTCCAATCGCGGTCGGCAGATCGCGCAGGCCCCGGCGGGCAGGCGACCCGCGTCGCATCCCTCTGACAGTGCCAGCCAGGGCGTCTGTCGCTCGCTGCCAGCCGCATCGGCACCGCCTTTGCTGCCGAGCCGGCCGTGCGCGTCCCCGCCTCTCTCCCTGCCCTCGCCATCCTCGCCGGTGCGGCGCTCGGCACCCGGATCGGCGGCGGGTCGCCGGTCCCCGGCCTCGCGCTCCTCCTCGCGGCGTTCGGCCTCGCCATCCTGGCATGGCTCGCACGACGCGGCCTGCTGTTCGCCGGCGCCATCGCCGCCGTCTTCGCGTCGGGCGCGTGCGTCCTCGCCCAGCGGGCCGAGGCGGAAGCGGCCGACCCCCTGATTCGCCGCGAACTCGCGGACGCCATCGCTCGGGGCCCGATCTGGCTCGAAGGCCACCTTCGAGAAGACGCGGCGCCGGCCAGCAACGGCATCGGCCTGACCGTCGACGTCGAGCGCTGGTCGCGGGACCCGGACACGGCTCGAGCCCTACTCGGACGGTCGGGCGTGCGGCTGACCGTCGGGGGCGCAATCGGGCTGGAGCGCGCCAGCGAGTGGCGCGCGGGCCGCCTGGTGCGAGTGCCCGCGCTCCTGCGCCTGCCCGGACGCAACCAGGACCCCGGCGTCCCCGACAGCAGGGTGGCGCTCGCCCGAAGGGGCGTGGCGCTGGTCGGCAGCGTGAAGAGCGGCGCGCTCGTCGAGGTGGTGGCCCGCGGGTGGTGGGGTGCAGAGCTTGCCGCGCAGGCTCGCGATCTGGCGCGGCGGACGATTCGGCGCCACGTGGGCCGCTTCGACCCGCAGGCCGAGGCAATCGTCATCGCGATCCTGATCGGCGACCGGGTCGGACTGGACGACGAGGTGCAGCGGCGGCTGCAGGAGGCGGGCACCTACCACGTGATCGCGATTTCGGGCGGGAACATCGCGATCGTCGCCGGCGTCGTGCTGTGGCTCCTGCGGGTTGGCGGCGCCGGTCATCGGGTCGGCAGCTGGGTGACCATCGCGGTGATCGGCGGCTACGCGGGCACGGTGGGAGGAGGCGCGTCGGTGGCGAGGGCAGCGCTGATGGCGGTGATCTACCTGGTCGGCCGACAGGCTGATTACCGCGGGTCGCCGCTCAACGCGCTCGCCGTCGCCGCGGCGCTGCTGCTGATCGCCTCGCCCGGGTCGGTCGCCGACGCCGGCTTCTGGCTGACGTTCGGGGCGACGCTCGGGATCATGATCGGCATCGAGGCGCTCGGCGGATCGCTGCCGCGCGCCCGCTGGCTGCGGCTCCCGGCCGCGCTGCTGCTCACCTCGGTGTGCGCCGAACTCGCCCTCTTCCCGGTGATGGCCCGCGTTTTCTCGCGCGTTACGTTTGCCGGCCTCGCGCTGAACTTCCTCGCCATCCCCCTGATGAGCGTCGCGCAGATCGCCGGGATGATCGTCGTCCCGCTCTCCGCCGTGTCGGCCCGCGCGGCGGACGTGGCGGGATTTGCGGCGCACCTGGGCGCCACCGGGCTGGTAGAGAGCGCCGGCCTGGTGGACCTGGCGCCCTGGCTCACCTACCGGCTCCCGCCGCCGCATGCGGCGGCCGTGGGCGGCTACTACGCCGGCTGTGTGGCGTGGCTGGCGGCACGGAACCGCGTGCTTGCGCGCGGCTCTGCCGGGAGGGCCTGGGCCCGGCTGCGAAGGGGCGCGGCCGTTGTCGCAGCGGCCTGCGGCGCGTGGATCCTCGTCGAACCGGCGACGCTGGTCGCGCCGGGCGTGGCCGGCCGGCTCCGCGTGACGGTGATCGACGTCGGTCACGGCGACGCGGTGCTGGTGCAACTGCCCGACCGGCGGAGCTTCCTGGTGGACGCGGGCGGGTCGATGGGCGGCAGTTCGTTCGACATCGGGGGGCGGGTCGTCTCGCCCGCGGTCTGGGCGCTCCGCACGCGCCGCCTGGACGCGCTGGTGGTGTCGCACCCCGACCCGGACCACGTGGGAGGCGCGGCATCCGTGGTCCGCGATCTCCGGCCCCGGGAGATCTGGGAAGGCGTGCCGGTGCCGTCCCTTGCGGCGTGGGCGCAGTTGAGGGCCCAGGCGCGCAGCGCCGGGATCGCCTGGGTCGAGCGGCACGCCGGGGACGTGGTGTCGTTGGGCGACGTGCGGCTGCGCGTGCGCCACCCGCCGCCTCCCGACTGGGAACGGCAGCGGGTGCGCAACGACGATTCGCTGGTGCTCGAGTTCCGCTACGGCGCGGTGTCGCTGGTGCTGCCCGGCGACATCGGGCGCGACGTCGAGCGCGGCCTGGCCGCATCGTTCGAGCCCGCGGGCCTGCGCGTGCTCAAGATTCCGCATCACGGGAGCGCGACATCGAGCTCGGGGGAGTTCGTCGCGGCGCTGCGGCCGCGCATCGCGATCCTGAGTGCGGGCGCGACGACGAAGGTCAGCGAAGAGGCGTTGCGCCGCTACGAGCAGGTGGGCGCCGCCGTGTACCGCACCGATCGAGACGGCGCCGTGACGCTGGAGACCGACGGCCGCACGGTGACGGTGGTGACCTTCACGGGCGCCACCGGAGTGTTCACGAAATGAACCACGGAGTTCACGGAGCTCACAGAGCCGAAGCGTGAAGGCGCAGGCGAGCTTCGACGAGGATGCCGCCCGCAAGGGCGGCATCCGGCGGCCGGGCGCAAATGCCCGGAGACGAGCCGGCCCCGCACATTCCGGTCCGTCTCCGGACATTTACGCCCGGCCGGGGCCGGCCTCTGGCCGGCCGCGTCGAAGCTCGCCGGACCCGCGGCTCTTCGCGGTCGCTCAGTGTATCTCTGTGCTCTCGGTGATCTCCGTGGTCGAGAACGGAGGCGAGGATGCATCTGCCGATGCCAGCCGAATTGACGGAGCTGACCGAACAGGTCATCGGAGCGGCGCTCGCGGTGCATCGGGAACTGGGCCCGGGGTTCCTGGAGTCGATCTACACGCACGCCTTGCGCCTCGAGCTCTTTGCGCGAGCCATTCCGTTCGAGTGCGAGAAGCCGGTGGCGGTGATCTACCGCGGCGTGGAGATCCCAGGACAGCGCGTGGACTTCCTGGTTGGCAGCCGTCTGATCGTCGAAGTGAAGGCCGTTACGGCCATCGAGCCGATCCACGTCGCGCAGGTGCTCTCGTACCTGAAGACGACGAAGCTGCGCCTCGGCCTGCTGATCAACTTCCACGAGCGGATGCTGGCGCACGGGATACGGCGGGTGGCGTTGTGAAGCGTTCCAGCACCCCTCGTCGCGCGCGCGCTACTCCGCGTTCTTGATTCGCCCCCACTCTTCTTCCATGCGCGCCAGGCCGGCCTGCTGGAGCGACTCGCCGCGGGCGGCGAATCGTCGTTCGAGTTGCGTGAAGCGGCGCGCGAACTTGTCGTCCGCCTGGCGGAGGGCCGCTTCCGGCTCGACCCCGAGCTTGCGCGAGAGATTCGCGATGGCGAAGAGCAGGTCGCCCATCTCCTCCTCGACCCGGCGGCGGTGGCGTTCGGCCTCGGCCGCCGTCGACGCGCCGCCGGCGGTCATCCGCCCGGTCGCCTCGCGGAGTTCCGCCACCTCCTCCTCGATCTTCGCCAGCACGTCGGTCGCGCGCTCCCAGTCGAACCCCACCGCGGCGGCGCGCGTGCCCATCTCGTGCGCGCGGAGGAGCGCCGGCAGGGTGCGCGGCACGCCGCCGAGAATCGTCTTCGGCTGGTCGCTTTCCGGCGAGGCCGCGCGCTCGCGGGCCTTGGCCTCCTCCCACCTCCCCAGGACCTCGTCGGCCGTCCTGGCGCGTTCGGCGCCGCCGAAGACGTGCGGATGGCGGCGGACCAGCTTGTCGGCGATCGAGTGCACCGAGTCGGCCACGGTGAAGTCGCCGCTCTCCGCGCACAGCTGGGCCAGCAGCACGCCCTCGAAGATCATGTCGCCGATCTCCTCGCGCAGCGCGGCGCGGTCGCCCCGGTCGATCGCCTCCAGCACCTCGTAGGTTTCCTCGAGCACGAACGGGCGAAGCGACTCCAGCGTCTGCTCGCGATCCCACGGGCAGCCGTCCGGCGCGCGCAGGCGGGCGACGGTTTCCACGAGGCGGGCGAAGGCCGAGGCCGCGGTGTCGGGCATGAGCCGTATGCTACCATTTCGATGACGCGACGACCGGCCCGCCGACGGGCGCGGAGACGCCGTTCGGGCCGGCCGAACGGCGTTCCGCCCCGTTCCCGGCGGCCGCGTTCGTGCAGGGTGGTGCATGGCCGACACGCCCCGGATTACGTTCAGCCTCTTCGTGCTCTCGCTGTCGGCGAGTGCCGAGATCCACCTCGGGCGCCTGGCGCGTCCCGGCACCGACACGCCGTCACCGCCGAACCCGCGGGAAGCGGCGCACCTCATCGAGGTGCTCGCGATGCTCGAGGACAAGACGGCCGGAAACCTCGACGAGCCGGAGGAGCAGCTGCTCGATGCGGTCCTCCACGACCTCCGCCTGCAGTACGCGGCGCTGACGACAGGCGAGAAGCGAGCAGGCAAACCTTGAGCGCCCCGATCGGCCGGGCGACCTTCCTGGGCACGGGCACGTCGCACGGCGTCCCGATGATCGGCTGCCGGTGCGCGACCTGCACCTCCGACGATCCGCGCGACCAGCGCCTGCGGCCGTCGCTGCTCGTCGAGGTCTCAGGCGGCCCGGCGCTGCTGATCGACACGGCTCCGGACCTGCGGGCGCAGGCGCTCCGCCACGGCGTGCGCCGGGTCGATGCGGTCCTGTTCACCCACCCGCACGCGGACCACCTGCTCGGGCTCGACGAGATCCGCCGCTACAATACCCTGCAGCGCGCCGTGATTCCGTGCTACGGCGACCCCGACACGCTCCGCGAAGTCAGGCGCGTGTTCGCCTACGCGTTCGAGCCGCGTCAGCAGGGCGGGGGGGTTCCGCGGCTCGAGCTGGTGCCGGTCACCGGTCCCTTCGAGGTCGGCGGCACCCGCGTCACGCCCGTGCCGGTGCTGCACGGGCAGCTGCCCATCTACGGGTACCGGGTCGGCGGGTTCGCCTACCTGACCGACTGCAGCGCCATTCCCGACGCAACGTGGCCGCTGCTCGAGGGGCTCGACGTGCTCGTGCTCGACGCACTGCGGCACGTTCCGCACCCGACGCACTTCACCGTGGCGCAGGCGCTCGAGGTGATTGGTCGCGTGCGCCCGGCGCGCGCGTTGCTGACGCACATCGCGCACGACCTGGGCCACGCCGGCACCTCGGCCGGGCTCCCGGCCGGCGTTGGGCTAGCATATGATGGTTTGGTTGTGCCCGTGCAGGGATAGGGATCAGAGAGGGAAGAAGGGACGAGGGATGAGGGACGAGGGACGAGGGTCGAGGGACGACGAGGCATTCGTCGTTGGCAGATCTCTTGTCGGGTGAGGGTGTGGAGGTCATTCACTATCCGGACGATCCGAGGCCGATGCGATGGCACCAGCCGGTGCTGGCGCTCGGCAACTTCGACGGCCTGCACCGCGGCCACCTGAAGATCGTCGAGCGGGTGGTCCGGACGGCCGAGGAGCGGTCGGCGACGCCGCTGGTGCTGACGTTCGAACCGCACCCGACCCGGGTGGTTCGGCCCGACAAGGCGCCGCCCCTCCTGATGACCCTCGATCAGAAGATCGAAGCGCTGGAGCACGCCAGGGTGCAAGGCCTCGCGGTGGTGCGGTTCACGCCCGAGATGGCCCGTTGGGACCCCGAGACGTTCGTTCAGCTCGTGCTCGTCGAATGGCTGCGCATCACCGAGGTGTGGGTGGGCGCGAACTTCCTGTTCGGCCACGACCGGTCGGGCAACTACTCGATGCTGCGCCTGCTCGGGGCACGCTACGGCTTCCGGGCGGAGAAGATCGACCCGGTGCGCTACAAGGAGTTCGTGGTGTCGAGCACGCGCGTCCGGCGGCTGATCACGGAAGGTCGGGTGGACGAGGCGGCCACGCTGCTCGGGCGGCACTACTTCATGGACGGCATCGTCGTTCACGGGCTGCAGCGCGGGCGGCTGCTGGGGTTCCCCACGGCCAACCTGGAGAGCGCGAACGAGTTGACCCCTCCCAACGGTGTCTACGCGACCCTCGCGACGCTCGACGGCATCGTCTATCCGGCCGTGACGAACGTCGGCGTGCGCCCCACCTTCCACCAGCCGTCGGCCACCGTCGTCGAGACGTACCTGCTCGACATCGAGCGCGACCTCTACGGCGCGCGGATGCGGGTCTCGTTCCTGCAGCGGATCCGCGACGAGCGCACGTTCGACGGTGTCGAGGCGCTGAAGGCGCAGATCTCCGCCGACTGCGACCACGCGCGGCACCTCTTCGCGCAGCTCTCGTTGTAGGGGCTCCCGGCGAGCCCGAGCGGTGGGCCCGGCCGGCCTCCGCCTTGCACACCTCCGCGGCGTATGCCGATCCTCGATCGCATTTCCCTCGGAAAATCAGGAGAAGAGTGCGCCTGCCGCGAGTTGGCGCGCCGCGGCTATGCAATTCTCGCCAGGGGCTACCGCACCCGTTTTGGCGAAATCGACATCATCGCGCGCGACGGCCCGACCATCGTCTTCGTGGAAGTGAAGGCGCGAACGTCGGACCGCTACGGCGGGGGCGCCGCCGCCGTGACGCTGCACAAGCAGGCGAAGGTGACCGCCATGGCCGAGGACTACCTGGCGCGCCATCGTCTTCGCGACGCGCCGTGCCGGTTCGACGTGGTCGCCATCGGCTTCGAGAAGGACGGCACGCTGAAGGTCGAGGTGTACCGGAACGCGTTCGAGGCAGCGTACAGCTGAGCGCGCCATCGGTTGCATGGCGCCATCAGGATTCATGATGCGACCTCCGCGTCTATGCGCCGGGCGACCTCAGGCCGCCGCAGCCGCCCCTTGCCTAGCACCAGCGTCGTGTGGTACTTTCAATCTTCGCTGAGCGGGAATAACTCAGTGGTAGAGTGCGACCTTGCCAAGGTCGAAGTCGCGGGTTCGAATCCCGTTTCCCGCTCCATCTTCCCCTCGCCGCGCGCGGTCGTTTGCCGCGCGTTTTTTGTCCGCGTCCGCCGGCCACGGCCCGCGCGGAACTCTCCGGGGCGCCGTAGCCAAGTGGTAAGGCAGAGGTCTGCAAAACCTCCATCTCCGGTTCAAATCCGGACGGCGCCTCCAAAATCCTTAAGAAAAACACACGGTCAGGCCCGCTGACTGGGCCTTCGGGCGCCCAAAACGCCAGGAGTGTAGCAGTTCTGTAGCAGATGGTCGGGGAGGCCTCGGAACAGGCCCCCCCGTGGAGCGCTAACGGTTCCGTTGCGTTGCGAAGCCGGAACCGTTACCGCCCGTGGCGTCGGCAGGCTGGAGAGCAGTAGACCTTCGTCGAGCGCCGCGCGGTCATCGCCGCGCCGCAGACCGCGCACGCCGTGGCCCGCTGTGCCCGGCGAGCCGCCGCCCGGCGTTCGGCTTTCTCGCGCACCTTCGCTGCGCGGCACTCGAGGCAGACACGGAGGAAGCCGGACGTGAACCAGACCTCCCCTCGGCGAATGAATCTTCCACGAGAGAAGCCGTTGCACACCGCCGGGCCGTGCTCGTACGAGACGCGAGTGGCGGGGAAAGATTGAAAGCACCGCCTACACACACGCGGGTCGCTATCGCTCATCGCGACGCCTCCTCCCGACTGCGCGGCTGGTTCAGGCGCTTGGCGGCGTCGCGCAGGTCGTCGCCGCTCACGATGTCGTAGCGGTCGAAGACGCTGCGCGTCTTGTGGCCGCTGAGGCGCATGGCAACGTGCTCGGACGTGCCGCTGCGCACGAAGCTCCGAACCGCCGTCCGCCGAAGGTCGTGAGGGATGCGCCCCGGACAGCCTGCTGCCTTGCAGGCGTGCTGCCACGCCACCGTGAACGACGTGATGGCCGTCGGCTTCTTCACGCCGCCGCGCGTCTCGGCGAGCATGCGCGAGAAGACGAGGGGGCAGATCACTCCAGCCTTCTTCAGTCGGTCGTGCTCGGCCTTCTGACCCTCCAGCACGGCCCGGAGGTCGTCGGTCATCGGGAACACGCGGCCTTCGCCGTTCTTCGTGGTGCCTGCGTCCAGCCGCACCTCCTCCGCGTCGAAGTCCACATTGCGCCACTCCAGCGGCAACACCTCTGACTGGATCCTCCAGCCCGTGATGCTGGCGAACCGAATCACGGGCCTGATGTTCTCAGGAAGATGCGCGAGGACCGAGACCAGTTGCTCGGCCTCGAAGAATCCGGACCTCGCGGGGGCCTCCTTCAACATCCTGATGGCGGGTTTCATCGCCAGTTGCCCGCTCTGGATCGCGAGGTTGAAGATCCGTTTCAGCGCTTGAAGTTCGCGGTTGATCTCGGCACTCGATACCGGCCGCTTCGTGGTCTTCGTCGTGATGACGTCGGCCTGTCGCTTGGCAATGTACTTCGTGATGTCGGCGCTGGTGATGCTGGCCAGCCGGCGCCCGCCGAAGAAGGGCGTCAGGTGCTTTTCAATGCGGCGCTTCGCGACCTTCAAGCTCTTTTTCTTGTTGGCCGTGAAGTCGTCAATCATCGCCTGCGCCGCGTCGTGCCACGACAAGCGCTCGGCATGCGCGATGACCGGGAGGTTGTTCGCCTTCGCGCCGGCGCGCTTTCGCAGCAAGCGCGCCGCGACTTGTCGGCGGTCGGTCTCCGTCGACTCCGCCTGTCGCGTGCCGTCCTGGCCACTGTAGGACATCCACCAGATCCGTCCGCGCCGGTACAACGAGCCGTCTCCTCGGTTTCTCATCGCTTCCCCCCCTTCTTCTTCTTCAAGGCGTCTCGTCGGTTAGCGTTCGGCATCTCCTGCTTGTAGTCGCGCCGATGCCACCGGGCCAGCCCGGAGCACTTCGGGTCGTGAAAGATTTGCCGGTTCTCCTTCGGCTTGAACAGCAGGCCGCAGGGTTCGTAGGCGCAGCGTCGTAGTTGCGGCCACGCCTGCGCGAGGACTTCCGCCGCGCCGACGAGCAACGCGGTTTCGAGTTTGTGCGTGGAGTAGCGCCGCCACACCGTGGCATCCTCGCGCGGCTCGAAGCGCACGGTCGGCGAGCGGTCCACCGGGACATCCCAGCACAGCCCGGCGCTGAGCAGGGCGACGCCCGCCCGGAGCGCCGCCTGGACGCGCCCCACCAGCGCCCGGTCCGTGACCTGTCTGGGGTCCACGGCTGGGGGCGGGAACTCCCGACGCTGGCGGGCAAGGCCCGCCGCGTAGCCGCCTGGGGCTGGGCCGACCACCCGCGCCGCTGGGCGCAAGAGGTAGCGGCCCACCTCGTCCAACACGTCCAGCCACTGGCCCGGGCCAACCGTCGCGAGGTCCAGCGGGATGAACTTCAGCAGAAAGGCCAGCCGTTCGAGCGCTTCGCCGGGACCGCCGCGGCCGCGCGGTTCGTCCACCTCCACGACGCCCAGACTCAGACGGTCGCCATCTACACGATCCTCAATCCCTACGACCCCGCCGCCATCACTGGAGCCGCCGTCGACGACGCCGCCATTCTGCAACGTGACTGGCTCCTGCTCGACATCGACTCCAGCACGCGACCCGCCCAGCAGAACGCCACCGACGACGAACGCGCGGCGGCATTCGCACGGGCGGCGGACATCAAGGCGGACCTCCGGGCACAGGGCTGGCCCGAGCCCATCGACGCCGACCCGGGGAACGGCGCTCACCTCGTCTACCCGATGTGCCTCGCGAACACCGCCGACTCTACCGCGCTGGTCCGCGATGTCCTGCAGGCGCTGGCCGCGCGGTTCGACACCGCCGATGTCCACGTCGATACGTCCGTCTACAACGCTTCGCGCATCACGAAACTCTACGGCACGAAGACACGCAAGGGCCCGCACACCGCCGACCGCCCACAGCGCCGCTCGGGCCTCTTGCACATCCCGGAGGCGCTGGAGCCGGTGTCCATCGAGGCCCTGCAGGCGCTGGTCGACGCGGCTCCCGAAGTCACCACGCCTGACACCTCTACGCCCCGGTATGACATCGGCCAGATCCTCGCGAAGCTGACGGTGTGGGGCACACCCGAGACGAACGGCGGCAAGCACCACGATCTGACGGTGTACTCGATCACATGCCCCTGGTACAAGGAACACAGCAACCCGGTGGCGGATCGTCCAGACGGGACCATCTTCACGGTCGGCGACGATGGCGCGGTCGGCTTCAAGTGCCAGCATCATCACTGCGCCGATCGGACATGGGCCGACCTTCGCGACCTCTACCACATCGCGCCGATCGTGCTCACGCTGGACGCCAACGACCCGATGCCCTGCGCGACGATGACGAGCGGGCCGAGAGCGCGGCCCGACGGGCGGCATTGAACGCGAGGCCGGAAGTCAGGCAGTAGAACCTAGCGGGCGAAGGGGTCACAAGCGCGAGCGGACGACCTCGCCACTGCCATCGGTAACGGTGCAGGCAGCCGACCCCCGGCCCTTCGCTTCCTCGTGACGTAAGCCACGAGGGCTTCCTTCCCGGTGGTCGGCAGAATCGTCTCTGGGTCGCGCGGCCCCAGCGTTAGCCGGGCGGCGGGTTCATTCCTTGCCGTCGCCCGGCACGCGCCTTTCTTCACGCCCCGGCCACGCAAGATGGCCGGGGCCGTTTTTCGTGGATCAGCAACGTGGAGGTCTGTCATGAAGATCGAAGATCAGATGTCGCGAGAAGAGGTCGAGCGGGCGCTGCGCCACGCGCGGCGACGTGTCCGGTTCTACGAGGCCGCGTTGTTTGAAGGCGGCGACCCATGGGGCCTCGTACGCTATGACCGCGCGCGGACCGGCCTCCCCGAGGCGTCCGCGCAGGTGTCGCGACTCGAGGCGGCGCTGCGGAAGTGGGAGGTCGAACGCGACGACCCCGACCGCGCGACGTGGGCACTCTGCCATGCCCGGTTCCGCATCGCGGTGAACCGCGCGAGGCTGGAGCCGGTCAGCCCGCGACAGGCGCGGAAGGCACTCGCTGACGCGCGCAAGCGCGAGGCGGCGCTGCTCGCGAGGCCGAAGGCGGAGACTGATTCTGTGGCCGCAACGGTTTGCCGTGTGGCAGGGCCAGTAGCCGCGTCAGGCTGGCCCAGAACGCCCGCCCGCCGTCCCTCGTGACTGAGGGACCGGGCGGGTTTGGCGGCTCGTGCTGGGCAGCCTCGGCCCTCATCAGGCCAGCTTGCGGGCAAGCTGCTCGTCGACGATTTCACGCGCCGTCAAATGCAGAAACAGAAAGCGCCCGACCACCGCATCCGGGTGACCGGGCGCTTCGAGTCGAGACCGTCGAAGTTGGTCGACTACTTTCGCATCCGACGACGAGCGGCGCCAACGAGTCCGACAAGGCCGGTGCCGAGCAGGAGCAGCGAGGCGGGTTCGGGAACAGTGGTACTGCCGGTCGAATACGAGAGGTCGTCCATGGTCCAGTAGTCCGCCGTACCATTGAAGACAAGCTTGTCGATCGAAGCGCCGGGCGCAACGTACTCGAACATGCCGCCGGAGTTCTGCGGCAGCACGCCGGAACTGAACGCCAGCGTGCCTCCCAGGTACCCATCCACCGAAAGCGGATAGGCATACCCGTACCAAAAACTGACGCCGGTCACTGGAGCGGACCACTGGACCCACACCGGGTTGGTGTCTATCGCGAACGCCATCGCGGTGAGGCTGTGCGGGCCGTAGGTGTCACTGATGGAGCCTCCGTAGTCAAGCCACATGAAGCCGGCGGAATGGACCGGGCCACCGGGCAATCCCGAGTAGTAGCCGAGGATCTGTGTCGGCTGGTCAAAACCCGTTCCGTCATAGTTGATGGTAATAGTGGCCGCCTGTACGACGGACGCAAACCCGAGAATAGCCAAAACGATGACGAATTTCTTCATCTGCTCCTCCATTCATGCCACCTCACGCGCACTTCGGTCTGGCCAAGCCAGCGACGCACGAAAGACGGACACGCCATCGCTAAAATAGCAAGACATGGTCCAAGTGGCCCGAGACGATTTGCGCCAGATTCCGTACCGGCACGCTGGGAAGGCACCCACGGGGAAGACTTATGTTCGGGAAATCTCGGGCGTTGGAGAGGGTCAGTCGCCCTCGACCAGCGCCACGAGCTTCCCTCCGTGACCTGAGGGACCGGGCGGGTCCGGCGTCTCGTGGCGGGGCGCTGGGGACTGTAGCAGTCTGTAGCAGATCCAGTCCTACTCAGCCCGTTTCAGCACCTCTCAGCACTCTGATAATCGGCGAATTCCTTAGGAAAACAGCGAATTCGCTCAGCATCTCGGGCCGCTCGGCCGGGCTGCAAAACCTCCATCTCCGGTTCAAATCCGGACGGCGCCTCCAAAACTCTTAACAAAATGCGGAAGTACAGACCCGGCAGGCGGGTCGTTTGGCCCGCACCCTAGCTGAACCCCAGCTAGTTGCTCGGGTAGCCTCCCAGACAGGCCACTCGGCACTGCCGGGGAGCCTTGGTGGTGAGTCGTCTCGGCGCGTAAGTCCTCCGGGTGCCCCGGATGGACACGGCTGGGATTTGGTGGCAGTCTTCCCGGTATGACGATCATTCTGATTCTGGTGGTCGCCCTCGTTGCCGGTGTGAGCGTCCAGAGCCGGTGGATGTTGCTGCTGCCGCTGGGCCTGGGGGCCTGTGTCGCGTTAGCGGCTGCTGCAACTGGGCATGCCCTTGGCGACACACCGATCCCGTTTCTGGTCGTGGTGTCCACGCTGGTGATGGTCGGAGGACAGGGCTTGCGGTCCCGGGCCAAGCCGTCGGTCTCGTAGGGCCGGAGGTTGGGACAGGACCGCTCCTGCCCCCACGGTCTATGCCTGCTTCGGAGTGGCGACCTTCGCGGCCACCTCGTCCAGCCGCTTGGCGGCGTCGGCCAAGTCGCCATCGCTGACGATGTCGTACCGGGCGAACACGCTCGGGGTGAGGTGGCCGGTCAGCCGCATGGCAACTCGTTCCGGCACACCGTTCCGCACGAAATTCCTGATTGCCGTCCGCCGCAGGTCATGAGGAATCCGGCCAGGACAACCAGCAGCCTTGCACGCCGCTTTCCAGGCGTGCGTGATGCTGACAACCGGCTGCGGCGTCTTCGGTCCGCCGCGCCCCTCGGCCACCATGCGGAAGAACACCCACGGCACAATGACGCCGGTCTTCTTGAGCCGTTCGTGCTCGTCGTGCTGGCCTTCCAGCATGGAGCGGAGTTCTGCCGTCATGGGAAACACGCGGCCCTTGCCGTTCTTGGTGGCGCCGGCGTCCAGTCGAACCTCGCCCGTGTCGAAGTTCACCCGACGCCATTCGAGCGCAACGGGAAGCCTTGTTCTTCAGGCCACGTAGCTAAACCTTCCTGACGAACTCCTCCAGCGACGGCCAGCCCGTGTTTACTTTCCGCAGGACGTGGCGTCGTGCGGTCAGTGGATTGCGGAGAGAAAGCAAGCCCGCAACGGCGCTGATAGCGTCAAGGCGAACGCGGCGCGAGCGTGGATGTGGGGATTCGTCAGTGGTGCCGGAACAGGTAATAAGGAACTGAGGGATACGGACGGCGAATCCATAGACGCCTGGACAGACAATTACTGTGGTGACCATCCGCTCGACAGCCTACCGACGGCCGCCCTCAAATTGGTGAACGAGTTGTCAGTGCCGACGAAGGAAGGGCGATGACCGGTGCGCGAGATTCTCGACGAGCAGCTTGCCCGCAAGATGGCCTGACAGTTGGCCGAGACTGTCAGCGCCATCGTCCCACCAAAGGGTAACGCCAGGTGCTGTAGAGGACGCAGCGCAGGACCTTCGCCATTCCGACGACTCCTCTTGCCAGACGGTGTCTAATTGCCAGGGAGGTTTACCCGCTTGCGCGGACAGGCGCTCGTCCTAACCGTCTTGCTGTTCGTCACCTTGGCACCGGGCTGCTCGCCAGACCACAGACCGTCGGCGGTCGCGGTCGCCGAGGCACGATTCGCCGGTCGCAAGACCCCTCCGTTTCCGGGGACGAGCAAGCCGGACGAGATTCTGGCGAACATTCAATTCTCGCTCTGGAGCACTCGGACCTATGGCGAGGGTTTCGAGGCGCTGTTCGAGCCGGGCGCCGTCACGGTGGAACGACTACTTGAGGTGCAGGACCCAAGGGGGGGCGACTACCTGCTACTGGAGGTACGACGCAAGAACAGCAATCAGGTGTGGACGTTTGGTTTCAGGAAACAGACTGGCCTCATGGCTTTCTGCGCCGGGTGCATCGTGCCCGGTGATAGCTCAGTGGTGACGGGGATTCCGAGAATAGAGGCAGTGTCGGACCAACTCGAGCGGCGCTTTGGAGCACACGACGCCCACTACTTCGCTCCGCCGTTCACGAACTTGGGCTACCTCGCCAACTGTGACAATCCGCTCATAACCGCCCGGTCTGCGAAGGGAACGATTGTGGTGAACCGCGAACTGGTGGTGTTCGAGGAGGCCGGATTCGAACTCGACCCGCCAGAACTCAGCCCGGAAGCTCGCCAGCAGCGGCGTGCACAGCAACTCAATGGCAGGTACTTCATCGCTGCCGACGACGCCGTCATGTGGTTTGAAAAGGTCGGCACACTCGGCAAGTAGGACAGACGGACCTGACGCGGCCCTACCAGCGGTCCCGTTGGTCGAGTTGGCCGCGTTCAACACCGTCAGGAGAACGACTCGGACAGCAGAAGAGGCAAGAGCATGCGAGCCACATGGATGTTCGTGCTGCTAGCCGTCGTCTACTCGGCGCCATCGTTCGGACAGTGCCTGCACGGTCCCAGCGAGGACGCGGCGCAGAAGGCACGTCGCCAGACTGTCCTGCGGTTCGTCCGCGCCGTCAATACCGCAGAAGCCAACGAGGGCATGCGGAAGGCCAAGAAGTACCTTCCGATGGAGATACTCACGCTCGAGACCCGCGAAGTGGAGGGGTTCGAGGCGCAGTTCACGACTGACGAAAAGACCTACTCATTGATTCTGAAGGACAAGACGGACCCGTGTGGGTTCGCGTTCTCCACCACTCAGATCGGCATCATCTTCCAGGGATATCCGATCGACTATGAGGTCCAACCGGTCAAGAAATGACGCCAGCCGTGGGGCGGCGCACGGAGCCGATGGCGAACCGGGTCGTCCGGCCGCCCCACCCGAGGTTCAAGCTGGTCCGACGGGTTGGCCCCTAACCTGACGCGACCCCGCCAGCGCTCCCCGTTGCCCCACGGGTCGGCCGCATGGTGAGGCCGAAGCAGACGGCCCCCTGAAGCAGACGGCCTCTTGTGTCGACCATTAAACGACTGTTGGGCGAACAAGTACGGGACCACCACAGACGAGGACATCATGAAGGACACGACATTCAACGCAGGATTCCTCGCGGGCGTGCGTAGGGATAGGCTTGGGCAGGCGTCCGCCTCCGACGACGGGCTGTAAGAAGGATAGGCTAGGAACCGCCACCCGGCCCCGCCCCATGCCCCGGCCCGCTGACGGTGCGCGAAATCCTCGACGAGCAGCTTGCCCGCAAGCTGGCGTGATGAGGGCCGAGACGAGACGTTTCTGCCATAATCTGCGTTATCAGGAATGTGCTGTTCCGACTGCTGAAGGAGGGCATCGTGCGAATTGCATTCTCGTTGTGTCTCCTGGCGTTGTCGTCGGCGGTCGGTGGACAGCCCGCGGAGAAGCCGTCGTTCGCTGGACGCTGGGTCTTAGTGCAGCCGGAGCATCCGACGGCTGAGATCGCGGCGTCGGTTACGATACGGGAGACGAAGACAAAGACAGTGGCGCCGGGACCGCCGATGGTCCTCGGTGAAGTGGCGATTCGGCGACGATTCGCCACCTCGGAAACATCCGAATCCTACAGACTCGGTGTGAGTGGCACGGTGTCAGGGGGCGCTTTGTCATCAGGCGACGCGCCGGGGGTTCCAACCGCGGAGCGAAGGACAGAGACATCTGTTGATTGGGAGGGGAACAGTCTCAGCATCAAGAACGGCAGTTACTCAGGGGTGACGAAGGAGGCTGGCCCCTTCAAGGAACATGAAGAACGGTGGTCTTAGTTTAGCGCGTTGAGGGTCCCGCCGGCCGCTGAGCGAGGGCACGGGGGACGAAGGGCTTGGGGCTCCGGAGCATCTCGACGAGGAGGCCGCTGGCATCGATGCGTCGCAGGTGACTGGTTCGCAGCACGGAGGTGAGGACTTGCTGGGTGACGGCGCCGGCCGCGGTGCGGTTCCCGCCCCAGACCTTGCGATTGACGACGGCGGGGCGAATGGCCTGCTCGGCGCGCCAGTTGGTGGCGTCGATCTCGCGCCCGAGCAGGAACGAAAACAGCCCGCTGAATTCGAGGTCGAGGTGGCGCGCGAAGCGCTCCGCCGGCGGCGGCAGGCGCGGGGTGTCGAGGAGCGCCAGCATCCGGTTCTGCAGAACGCCGCGGGCGACGGCGACCCCGTGGTCGGTGATCGTGCCGGCGTGCCAGCGATCCCGGACGCCGAGGCCCTGTTGGAGCAGCGCGGCGACCGACGGGGCGAAGCGGTGGTCGTCGAAATCACGCTCCAGCGTGCGACAGCGGCGCAGCAGATGCGCCAGACACGATTGATGCACCGCCGCCGTAAACTGGCGATAGGGGGCCCAGCCGTCGCGCACGAGCGCCCCGGAAAAGTCGGCGCCGAGGACCGCGGCCGCTTCTTCGAAGCCGCGGCCCGACTGAATCGCGTACACCGTGGTGTCCGGCGTCGCGAAGGCCCAGAGCCAGTGCAGCCGACCGGCGACCTTCCAGCCGGTTTCATCCGGCGCGACCACGGGGCTGCCGCGGACCTGGTCGAGGAGCGCCTGGTAACTCGGGGTGGCCCGCCGTGCGGTGCGCCGCAACGCGTGGACGAGGCCGCCGCAGGTGAGCGACAGGCCAAAGCGTTCGCGCAGCAGGGTCGTGACTTTGCCGAGCGAGAGGCCGAGTTGCTTGTTGAGGATGGCCGCAAGCGCCAGGGCATGCGGGCCGACCTGCGCGGCGGCGGCGCCGAGGGCGTCCGACGTTTGGAGCGGGTGGCGCCCTTGGACGCGGTGCCCGCAGGTGGCACACCGGCCGACGTGCACATGGAAGGCGCGAATGATGGGGCGCACGACCGGCAGGTCCTCTTGGTACTGCAGCGCGACGTGCGTCTCGCGCAGCGCGCCGGCACACGCAGGACAGGCGGCGGGCAGCGGGGCCTCGAAATGCTCATCGACGTGGGAGGGAATCGGGCGATGCGCACGGCGCCCATAGCCAGCTCCGGCTTTCCGGCCGGGCCGACGTGGGGCCGCCGACACGGCGCCGCGCGAAAACGGCGCCGCTTGGCGAAAGCGAGCGCGTTCCACTGCGTCGAGCTTCTGCTCCAGGTCTTTGATCTTCTTGCGCAGCCACTCGCTGTCGCGGCGAAACCGATCGCGTTCCCGCTCGGCGCGCTCCCGTTCGCGCTCGGCCCGTTCCCGCTCGCGTTCGGCCCGCTCCAACTCGGCCCGCTGCCGCGCGATCTCGCGCTCTTGTCGCTCAAGTTCGACGAGGAGGTCGTCACGCGACGCGGTTTGCCAGCGGCGATGCACACGGAAGTTATGCCAGAACCACGATCTTCGTACAAGTACGAAATATTGGATCGGCGACGCCCTTCCCGGCCGGCACTGCCGTCAGGGCGCTAAACAGATACGAACGGTGGACCATCGACGCTCAGCGCCGTTTGGTCATTGAGACAATAGACCGCAGTTCGGATTCCGCCGAGAAGAGAACCGCTGCAATCTACCGACTAGTACGACTTTGTTAACGGAACGGCCGGATTTCCAAGAGAATTCGCGCCGTTCCGCATGATCACTTTTGAGGACATTGTACTTTTCCGCCGAGTTCGCTATGCTGCGTCGCAATGGCGGCCGTCGAATCGCCCGTATGGCTCTCGCGGTTGACGACCTGGCTCGAGCACTTCGAGCCGGTGTTCGCCCCGCGCGCGCAACGGGGCGGTTTGCACCGCTATGTCGAGGGCGTGCTCTGCGACAGTCGCCGCAAATCCATGGCGGCGATGTGGGCGCGGCTGCGCGACCCCGGCACGTATCAAGGGCTCCAGTACTTCATCACCGAAGCGTCCTGGGACGCGGCCGCGCTCTGGCGCGAGCTGCGCACCGCGATTCCGGCTCGCTCGGGCGTCCTCGTGCTGGACGCCACCGGCTTCGCGAAACAGGGCACTGCGTCGGTGGGCGTGCAGCGGCAATACTCCGGCACCCTCGGCCGCATCGGCAATTGCCAAGTGGCGGTGACCGCCGCGCTCTGGACCGGCGTGCAGGCGTGGCTGGTCGGCGCGCAGCTGTACTTGCCCGACAGCTGGACGACGCCGGATCAGCGCGACCGCGCCCGTATTCCGGTGCGCGTCCGCTTCCAAGAAAAGTGGCGGCAGGCCTTGACCCTGCTGCAGCAAGTACGCGCCTCGGGGATCGACGTGACCGCGGTCGCGGCGGATGCCGAATTCGGCGATTGCACGGCGTTTCGACACGCGTTGCATCACCTGCGCCTCGCATACGCGCTGGGCATCTCGTCCACGCTGACCAGCGCGTGGCCCCCGAGGTCTGGCTGCTTTGCCAACGCGATCTCGGCGAGACCCCCGAAACGAAGTACTACCTGGTCAATCTGCCGGTCACCGCCTCGCTGACCGCACTCGTGCGCTTGACCCATCAGCGCTGGGCGATCGAGCAACAGTACGCCGAGCTGAAGTCCGAACTCGGCCTGGACGATTTCGTCGGGCGCTCCTATCCCGGCTGGAACCGTCACGTCGCACTCACGGCGTTGGCGTACGCGTTTCTGCAGTGCGAACGTCAGCGCCACGGCGTCGCTCGGCTCACGTTTCCGAAAGCCCGTGCGGTGATGACCGATGTCCTGACCGCGTATTACTTCGTCACGCATCAGCGCAAACTCAAGATGCTGCTGAAACTGGCGGAAATCAGGCTCAGGATCTAACAAACTCGGTACTAGCGTCGGCAGGCTGAAGGGGCCGGTCGCCCTAACCCAAGGTCGCATCGCAGGTGCACAAGACCCTCGACGAGCAGACTGGCGGTTGGCCTAACCTGACGCGACCCCACCAGCGCTCCCAGGCGGAACCGCTACCCGGCCCCGCCCCGTTCCAGATGGAGCTAAAACCCTACCAGAAATCCTGCCAGCACCCTACCAGTCTACTTGGAGTCTCGAATCTCGAACTCTGCGACGCCGGACTCCAACGTGCCTTTCCAGAAGTTCCAGCCCGTCCAATCCTGGCCGCTGTTGGTGATGGTTGCGCCACGTCCCTGGAATCGGGCGCTGATCTGATAGCGTCCTTTCGGGAGCTTCAGTCCGTAGAACTCGGACAAGCTGAGCGTCAACTCGTGAATCGCCCCGGTCCGAAGAGGAACGACATAATCGTCCAGCCGCCCAGCGACAAAACCCGGCCCGGAGAGCTTGAACTCAAGCTGGCGGCCTCCCGGCTCCACCAGCAGCAGCGAAACCGCCATCGCGTAATGCCGACGACCACCCAGAGTGATGCCAAGGTTCAAGAAGACATCGTCCGTCCCGCCATTGCGGAAGCTCACTTTGAACTCTGGGTCCTCTTCGACGGTCCAAGTCTTGTGGACGGGAGCAATGGCCAACTGAAGGCCCTGCTTCGCCGCGCCCCAACGCTCCTGGTTCTCGGCGACAGCACTGATTGCTGCGACTAAGAGCAGAGAGCCTAAGAGCTTCGCTATCGTGCGCTTCATAGGGGTAGCCCCCTTCAGGTGCCAGCTGTCGCGGTTGGGCCGCTTCAATCCGTCATCAACCAACCGAACAGCCCCATGTTACGCCGCAAGATCGCCGGGGCTAGCGCTCCCTCCACACAATCCGTCCCAGCGGCGGCCAGAGGGCCTGTGACGAGCAAGGCACACCAGGCGCAGATGGCACGCTGACGCGAGCTCAGACACGCGAGGCCCGACAGCTTGCGCGGCCCGTCACCTTGCGATAGTCTCCTCACGCCAGCGCCGACACCCGGTAGCGGGAGGCATTGTGACTGTTTCGCCGGACCGGTGGCCACTGCGTCGCTTTGCGGCGGCGGTGGTGCTTGCTGCCGTTGTGACTGCCGCGGTGCTGGCAGTGCAACGAGATCAACCGGACACGAGCCCCGGTTCCGGAGGCCGCGCGGCGGTGGAGCAGAGTTCGCCGGCCGGCCAGGCGCAGCCCTCGTTCAGGGCGGCCGTCAACCTGGTGCGCGTGGACGTCTACGCGACCACCGGCAACAGCCCGGTGCTCGACCTGCGACAGAACGACTTCCAGGTCTACGAGAACGGAGTTCTCCAGAGGATCGAGTCGTTCGAGCACATTGTTTCCCGTGCACCCGTGCCGGAGGCCGAGCGCGTCGAGCCTCGCTCCGACCAGGAGGCACAGGACGCCCTCGCCGACCTCAGCAACCGCCTGTTCGTCGTGCTCTTCGACACCCTGCACACGCCGGGCTACCAGGTGGGCGACAAGCTGGCGGCGCCCACCTACGACCCGACGTCGGTCGGCCGCGCGCTCACGACCTTTCTCCATCGCAGCATCGGCGAGGACGATCTCGTCGCCATCATGACCCCGGAGATGTCGCTCTCGTCGCTGCGTTTCACCCGGCGGCCGTCGCGCTTCGACGAATTCCTGCTGTCGGGGGCGGAGTGGCAACGGCGGTGGGTCGAGGGACTGGCCGACGACGTCGAACGACATTACGACGCCTGCTACCTGGACTTAACGGTGCGGGACATCTTCGTCGCCATGGTCGCTCGGCGCCGCGAGATGCGGCTGCTCGACACGCTGCGCGGACTTGCCGCCTGGCTTGGTGCGCTGCGCGAGGGGCGCAAGGCCGTGTTCGTGGTCAGCGAGGGGTGGGAACTCTATCGTCCCGACGAGCGCATCGCCAGGCCGCTCGGGGGCCAGGTGCCATCGCCGCAAGGCATCGGGAAGATCCCGGGCAGGCTGGACCCGGCCAGGGACTCGGGCTTCTACGAGACGTGCGAGCGCGACCGCATGATGCTCGCGCGCCTCGACAACGTCCGCGAGTTCCAACTCATGCTCGACGAGGCCAACCGCAACGGCGTCACGTTCTACCCGATCGACATCCGCGGCCTGACCGTCGAAGGGACGAAGAACCGGCGCGGCGACTCGCTCATCACGCTGGCAACCGCCACCGACGGCGTCGCCGTGGTCAACAGCAACAGCTTCACGCCGGTTCTTCGACGGATCAACGAGGACCTCGCCTCTTACTACCTGCTCGGATACTACCCGAGTAACAGCAAGATGGATGGCACGTTTCGGAAGATCGACGTGAAGGTAACACGGCCGGGTGTGAAGCTACGCGCGCGGCGTGGGTACCTGGCGCCGACCGCCCGGGAGCGCGCCGAACTTGCCAAGGCAGCGCCCGCAATGCCGGACCCCGACGCCGACATGCGCGAGCGTGCGCTCCGGCAGCTGGATGCCGAACAAGCCCGGCAGCCGGTACGAATCGCCGCAGGTTATGGGTGGCCGGAGGCAGAGCCGGGGAAGCCAGAACCCGCTCCCATCGCCTGGGTGGCGGGAGAACTGGAAGAAGAAGCCGCACGCCAACCGGAGTGGAGCCAGAACCAGTCCCTGGCGATCACGCTCGTCGATTCTACGGGGATGACCGCTGCCAGTGCCAGGGCGACCCTCTCGTCGTCGGCCCGTTCGTTCTCTGTCTACTTGTCGGAATGCCCCCTGGCCCCTGATGGCGAGTACGTCGTGCGCGTGGGCAGGGACGTCCGCTCCAGCGGTGTGTTGGAGGCACCGGTGACGGCGCGCCTGAAGGGCCCAAGAGGCTCCGGCGCGTCCACCGGCAGTCCCCAGTTCTTTCGGGCGACCGCCGCGAGCGCGCCATTCGCGCCCGCGGTTCAACCGAGGTTCAGGCGAACCGAGCGGCCGCGCGTCGTGTTGCCCGTTGGAGCGGCTGTCGAAACCGTCTCGGCTCAGTTGCTGGACCGGCGAGGTCAGCCGATGCGGGTGCCCCTGGCGTTCTCGATCGGACATGACGGGCCCGTTCGAGCAGCGATCGGAGAGGTTCTGCTCTCGCCACTTTCGATCGGGGACTACCTAGTCCAGTGCGACGCGTCCGCCGCGTCGGTGCGCTCACGGACCCTCATCGCGTTCCGCGTCGTGCCGTAGCGAATCGAGGATGCCGACGCCATGCTGCGTGTCTACCAGCGCGGCCGCAAAGAGGTCCCCCAGCACAAAAGGGCCAAATTCAGCCTCACTCGGCACACCACAAACTCCAAAAACACTAATAAGATCGCAAATTGGCCCGGCAGTTTGGCGCCTTGGCCCAACTGCAAAACCTCCGTCTCTGGTCCAAATCCGGACGGCGCCTCCAAAACTCCAACGAATCCGGGCGGTTTCCACGCCGTGCGGCAGTCGTGTGCAGTCGGGGGTGACCCCAAGACGCGCCTGTCCAACAGCGCCCATTTCGTTGACCTGCGGCAGGCCGCCCAAGAAGCACTTTGACAGACGTCCCGACTAGTCACTACAATCGGCCTCGATTTCGCGGGGCACGCGTGCGTCTGGCGCTTCCACGGGCCGCCTCAGTTCCCTCCCGAAGGAATCCACGCGACCGCGGCGGCTTGGCTGTCAGACCGGAGCCATTGTTCGAGAGGTACGTTGCGGTTCGGAGAACCAGGAGGCTGTGAAGATGGAGGATCGACGCACGTTCTTGAAAGTCATGGGCGCCACCCTGGCGTCGCCCGTGGTATTCGGTGCCAGTGACCGGGTGCTCGGTGCCAACGACCGGGTGCAGATGGGCGTTATCGGCGTGGGCACGCGGGGCAACCAGGTCCACGGTGCGTTCATGCACAACACGGATGTCGCCTTCGTGGCCGCCTGCGACGTCCAGAAGAACCGCTTGAGCGAGTTCGTCCAGAAGGGCGAGAAGAGCGGCGCCAAGATGGCCGCCGTCGGCGACTACCGGCGCATTCTCGACAACAAGGACGTCGATGCGGTCCTGATCACGACTCCAGATCACTGGCACTCCCCGATTCTGATCGACGCGCTGTCGGCGGGCAAGGATGTGTACGTCGAGAAGCCGGTCTCGAACGCCCTCGAGCCCGCCCTGAAGATGGTGGCGGCGGTGCGCGCCAGCAAGCAGGTGGTGCAGGTCGGCTGCCAGCAGCGGGACTGGCAGCACTTCCAGGAGTGGAACAAGAAGACGCTCGACGGGTACATCGGCCAGATCAACCACTGCGTGCTGCTGTACCCGGGCGGCGGCTCGTTCCTCCCCGCGCAGCAGGAGAAGCCGCAGGAACCGCCGGCCACTCTCGATTGGGAGATGTTCCAGGGGCCGGCGCCGCGCCACCCCTACGTTCCCAGCCGGTTGCGCTGGCGCTCCTACTGGGACTACGGCGGCGGCGCGATCACCGACTGGGGCGTTCATCTCACCGACGTGATGCTCTGGTACATGAACGCGGACTCGACGGCTCCGCTGCTCACCAGCGCCTCGGCGATCTACACGTCAGGCCAGGATCCCAAGGAAGTCGCGCCCGACACGTTCTCGATCACCTGGAACTACGGCAAGTTCGTCGCCACCCTCACCAACGCGACGCCGCCCAGCCTCCAGGAGGGCTTCGCGATGCCCGACATGTACGGCAACTGGTTCTACGGGCAGAAGGGTGTCCTGCTGGTGAACCGGTTCGGCCACGAGCTGAGGCCGAACAACCAGCGCCGCGGAGGCCTGCAGCAGGAGCCGCTCAAGGCCGAACGAGACATGGACCCGCGGCTCATCGCCGAGGATCCCGAGGGCAAGGGCGGGTCGGCCACGGTCCGCCACACGCGCAACTTCCTCGATTGCGTCAAGTCCCGCGCGAAGACGTCGTGCCCGATCGAGGTCGGCTTCAACTCGACGCTGCCGACCTTGCTCGCCATCGAGTCCGTCCATCAGAAGAAGGCGATCGTCTGGGACGGCAAACAGGCCCACGCGGCGTAAGGAAGGACCGTCCGCATCCAGGAATCTGCCGGCAGGGGTGACAGGAGCCGAACGCAGCCCTTCACCTCTGCCGGACCTACCCTTCGAATCGGAGCCGGGAGTCCAAGCTTCAGCGCTACGCCGCCCGGCATTCGCCGCCCCCGATCACCGCATCCGAACGTTCACCGCCTCGCCGCTGTACCGGACGGTCCGGTCCGCCTGTGGCTCGAAGGCGAAGCCGACGGGCTTGGCCTTCGACACGACGATGACGGTGAAGGTGCGGTTCGTCAGCATGCCGGGGAAGGCCCCTTCGCGTTTGCCGATGGTCAGCGTCTTCGTCGCGTCGTTCCATCGGATCGGGATCTTCGCGAACGCGCCCTTCTCGTAGTCGTAGTTGACGCCTTCATCCTCGTAGAGCGTGAAGCTGCCGTCGGCCCCGCTGTAGACGCGAAGCGTGATCGGGTCGGCGGGCTTCTCCGAGGTGTACTGCAGCTCCGGGCCGAAGGGGACGATCGAGCCGGCCTTGACGTACAGGGGCATCGAATCATACGGGGCCGCCGCCTCGAGTGACCGGCCGGGCGCCGCTGCGGCGCCGGTCCAGAAGTCGTACCAGCCGCTCGCCTCGGGCAGGTAGACCTGCCGGCTGCGCGCCTTGAAGGTCGTCACCGGGGCCGCGAGAAACGCCGGGCCGAACATGTACTCGTCGGTCAGCTCGCGCGCGCGGGCATCGGCGGGGAAGTCCATGACGAACGGCCGCATCATCGTGCCGCCGTTCAGCGTGACGTTGCCGGCGACCGAGTAGATGTACGGGAGCATCGCATAGCGGAGGCGGTCGAACTTCAGTTGCGTCTGGTAGGCGGGATGCGACTCGCCACCCATCGTCCACATCTCCCGCGGCTGCAGTTCGCCGTGCACGCGAAGGATGGGGCAGAACGTGGCGAACTGGAACCAGCGGGCGTTGAGTTCCCGCCATTCTTCCGCGTTCTCCGGCGTCTGGTTGCGGGAGGAGAATCGCGATTCCATCGTGTATCCGCCGGCATCCATCGTCCAGTAGGGGATGCCGGAGATGCTGAATCCGAGCGCGGCGGGGATCTGCGCGGCCATGGTGGTCCACGTCGATGTGATGTCGCCGGACCAGGTGACGGTGGCGTAGCGCTGCTGGCCGGCGAAGCCGGAGCGCGTGAGGAGGAAGACCCGCTGATTGGGCGAGACGGAGCGCTGGCCTTCGTAGATGCCCTGCGCGTTCATCAGGGCATAGCCGTTCAGGACGCGGGACGACGAGCCCACTGCGGTCTGACCGATGTACTTCTTGGTCAATTCGAGCGTGGGCGGCGACGGCTGCACGACGTCGGGCTCCGAGGCGTCCATCCACCAGGCGTCGACGCCCTTGCTGAACAGCGCCGAGTTGAGCTGGTCCCAGAACATCTTCCGCGCCCCGGGGCTGAAGGGATCGTAGAAGGTGTAGGCGTAACCGCGTCCGACCCAGTCCTTCAGGCCTGCGTCGAGCGTCGCCTGATAGATGTAGCCGGCTTTCTGGAGGGCGTTGAAGTTGTCCGTGCCGGGATAGAACTTGCCCCAGACCGAGATCATGAGCTGCGCGTGCCTGTCGTGGATCTGCTTGATCCAGCCGACCGGGTCGGGGAAGCGGGCCGGATCGAACTGATGCGAGCCCCACGCATCCTCGCGCCAGTACATCCAGTCCTGGACGATGTTGTCGAAGGGGATCTTGCGGCTGCGGAAGCCGTCGACGGCATCCAGCAGCTGCTGGGCATTCTCGTAGCGCTGGCGGGATTGCCACAAGCCGAACGCCCAGCGCGGGAGCAGGGATGCGGCGCCGGTGACCTTGCGGTAGCCGGCGACGACCTTGTCCAGCTCCGGGCCGTAGACGAAGTAATAGTCCACGCCGTCGGCGACCTCGGACCAGAGCGAGGTATCCGGCGACGCCGCGGGCGTCTTCCACCGGAACTGCATCGTCGTGGCCTGCTCCCCGCCGGATTCAATCCTGATGGCATAGCGGCGGCCGGCGTCGAGGCGAAGCTTGACCTGGTCGTATTCGGTGAGCCAGCCCTGGCGCCAGCGGTCGATCAGCAGCTTGTTGTCGATCCAGACTTTGATCCCGCCGTTGGAGTAGGTCTGGAACTGGTACTCGCCGCCGGTCGGCGCGAGGATCTCGCCGACCCAGCGCATGGTCCCCTGTTGCCCGCCGCGACCGCCGCCTGCACGGGCGGCTCGGTCGCGGACGATGACGGCGGCGGTGGTGGAATCCTGCAGCTGCTCGGGGTTGGCGGGCGCGAACGTGCCGGTGGTCAGGCCGCCGCTCTTGCCGGTCGAATCGAAGAGGTACTCCGCCGGGACCGGGTCGAATGTTCGCAGGTCGCCAAACCGGGTGAAGGAGAGGTTGTCCCACAACACGCCGTAGCCCCGGCTGGAGACGAAGAAAGGGACGACGACGGTGGTATTGCGCTGCCACAGATCCAGATCGAAACCCTTGATGTCCAGCGTGCCGATCTGGTGCTGGCCCAGGCCGTACAGCGATTCGTCGGGGCTGGCCTGCCACTGCTGCCGGATGTGCTGGGTCTTCTCGCCCTGCACCTCGGCGGGCGTGATGGTGCGGGATTTCTCGGCCAGGATGGTCGCGCCGGCGGCATCGAGAAACGTGACGTTGCCGGTGGCCAGGTCAACCCGGGCCTTGAGCCTCGCCGTCGCGAGGGTCGCCCGATTGGCGTCCGAGGTCAGCGTCCACTGCGGCCTCTTGCCGGGGGGCACGGGCGCGACGACGACGCTCTTGCGGGCGAAGAACGCCGGGTCCTTCGCGTAGGCGACCCGGATTACGTCATCGGCGCAGACCTGCAGCTCGAGCGAGCCGTCGCCCACACGGATGACGACGCCATCCGCGACCTGCTGGATGGCCGGAGCCGCATGAGCAAGGAGAACCCCGAGGACGGCAAACGCCGAGAAGACAACCGCTGCTGATCGATTCATTCGGCCTCCCGATGGGTGGCATTATGGCAAGAAGCCCGCGGAAATGCGAAGACCCGGTGGGACGGCTGCCGCGCCCGATCTCCGGCTGATGTACGATGACGGGATGTCGACTCGGACCGCGCGCGTGCAGTTGTTGATCGCCGCGCTGCTCTTCTCCACCGGCGGCACCGCGATCAAGCTCGTCGCGCTGACCAACTGGCAGGTCGCGTGCGGGCGGTCGCTGCTCGCCGCGCTCGTGATCATGGCCGGCGGCCGCGGCCTGTGGCGCGGGTTCTCGTGGCGGCCCGTGCTGGTCGGGGCCGCGCAAGCGGCCACCTTGATCACGTTCGTCACCGCCAACAAGCTGACGACGGCGGCCAACGCCGTGTTCCTGCAGGCGACGGCTCCGCTCTACATCGCGCTCCTCGGGCCGTTCCTGCTCGCCGAGCACCTGAAGCGGAAGGACATTCCGCCGCTGGTCCTGATCTTCCTCGGCGTGCTGCTGCTCTTCGCCGGCTCCCACGAACCGCTCGCCACCGCGCCCCACCGGGTTCTCGGCACGGTGGTCGGCATCGCCAGCGGCTTCTGCTGGGCGCTCACGGTGATGGGCCTGCGGTGGCTGTCTCGGACGGACCCGGTCGTCGGCGGAGACGGCGCGCGCGCCGCCGCGGTCAGCGGCAACCTGCTGGCGTTCCTGGTCTGCGCCCCGGCTGCGTTCCCCTGGTCGGTGCCGTCGACGCTCGACCTGCTTGGCGTCGCCTACCTCGGTGTCTTCCAGGTGGGTGCCGCCTACCTGCTGCTGTCGCGCGGCATCCGGCACGTGCCGGCGGCCGCGGCGTCGCTGCTGCTCCTGGCGGAGCCGGCCTTCAGCCCGCTCTGGGCCTGGCTGGTCCACCACGAATCCCCGGGTGTCTGGCCGCTCGTCGGCGGCGGATTGATCATCGGGGCCGCGACGGCCGCGACGTGGCGCGACTCGCGTGTCCCGGTGCTCGAATAGGCCGTCGTGCCGTCGGGTGTCGTGCGGCCCGGCACGTCCCGCACGCCGCCGACGGTCACCCGGCCCGGCTCGCCGCAGGCGTGCCAGTCCACGGCGGAGAGCATGTTCGAGAGGCGCATGCGGCGTCCCCGCAGCTCATCGCGAACGCGACGCCGGGGCAGGGGCGTGACGGGTCATTCGCCCGCCATGTCCAGCGCCACCGCCACCATCAGCCTGACCCCGGCCGGCAGCACGGCCTCGTCGATGTCGAAGCGTGCGTTGTGGTGCGGGTGCGGCCGGTCGTCGCCGGTGCCGAGCATCGCGAACGCGCCCGGCACCTGCTGCAGGTAGAAGGCGAAATCCTCTCCGCCCATGACCGGCGCGATCGTCCGCGCGCGCTCCGCCCCAAACTCCGCGGCCGCAACGCGCAGCACCAGGTCCGCTGCCGCCGCGTCGTTGACGAGGGGAGGGTACCCGTCGTGGTAGCTGAAGTCCGCGGTGGCACCGAACAGCCGGCACGTGGACTCGCAGACCTCGGCCAGCCGGCGCTTCACCAGCCGCTGCGTGGCCGGGTCCAGCGTCCGCACCGTCCCCGTCAGCGTCACCGAGTCGGGGATGATGTTGTGAATCCGCCCGCCGTGGATCGTGGAGAACGAAATCACCACCGGCTGCATCGGGTCGGCAAAGCGGCTGACAATCGTCTGGGACGCCACGACGAGGTGCGATGCGGCGATCACCGGGTCGACGGTCGCTTGCGGCTGGGAGGCGTGGCCGCCGCGCCCCTGCACGGTGACCTCGAACTCGTCCGCCTGCGCCATCATCGGCCCCGCGCACAGTCCCACGACGCCGCTCGGCAGCGGCTGCCAGAGGTGGAGGCCGAAGATGGCGTTCACGCCGTCGAGCGCGCCTTCCTCCACCATCAGCGATGCGCCGCCCGGCATGGCCTCCTCGGAAGGCTGGAAGAGGAACACGAAACTGCCTCTCAGCTTCTCGCGACGCGCGGCGAGCACCTTTGCCGCGCCCATGAGGATGGACATGTGCCCGTCGTGACCGCAGGCATGCATCACGCCCGGGTTCTCCGATTGGTAGTCGTGGTCGGCGATCTCGGCCACCGGCAGTGCGTCCATGTCGGCGCGCAAGGCGACCGTGCGCCCCGGACGGCCGCCGCGGAGCACGCCGCGCAGACCGGTGCGCCCGCAGGCGCGCACCTCGATGCCGCACGATTCGAGGAACCGTCGCACCACCTGTGACGTCCGATGCTCCTCGAACCCGAGTTCGGGATGCCGGTGGAAGTCGCGCCGCCACTCCACCAGCGACGTGGCCAGGGCGTCGATCTCGCCAGCCAGGATGTCCTTCATTGGGCCCTCACCATGTTCTCTCGTTCCTCTTCAGTCTCGTTCCCCGTCACTGCAGGCGGGCGCTCGCTGGCTGGCGGCCGCTCGAGGCCGCCCACGAGACGAGCGTGACGGCGAAGTTGACCGCCAGCGCGATGAAGCCGGCGTTCAGTCCGAAACACGGATCCCTTCCGGTCGCGAGCAGCCAGACGACGGTCGTCTCGCCGGCGAGCAAGCCGAGCACGACCGGTCGAGTCGTGATGGACGGGAACGCCACGCCCAGCGCGATCCCCGGGAACAGCTGCGTCACCCCGTCGTAGCCGAAGATCAGCAGCGGCACCAGTTCCTTCGGCGACGACAGCGCCAGGAACAGGGCCACGACGGCCACGCCGAGCATCGCGCCTCGAGACACGCCCATCAACCGCGCCGGCGTCACCGCGCCGCCGGTGAGCGGCTGGTAGATGTTCTTCGCGATCAGCGTCGCGACGCCGAGCAGCAGCATCGAGGCCGGCACCATCGCCGTCACCGCGCCGGCCCCGCCGACGAAGCCGGCGAACCAGGCCGGGTAGCTGCGGGTGACGAGCGTCAGCAGCGCCGCGTCGGGCTGCTTCAGCCCCGGCAGGACGAGGAGGGCCGTGAAACCGACGAACAACACCAGCAGGATCGGCAACTGGTAGAGCGGCATGATGATCGCGTTCCTGCGAATCGTCTGCTCGTCCTTCGCCGAGTAGGCCGACGCGAACGTGTGCGGCCAGCAGTAGAACCCCATGCCGGTCATCACGATGGTGCTCATCACCCATCCCACGCCGGTCGTCGTGGTCGCGCCGGGGAGGACGAGGTGTTCGGGGTGCTGGCGGGCGAGTTCGGCGAGCATCGGCTGGATCCCCCCGAAGTGCATGACGGGCAGCCCGATGCCGATCACCACCACCGCGATCACCATCGTCACGTCCTTGATGATCGCGACCCACGCGATGCCGGTGAGGCCGCTCGTGTAGACGAACACGGTCGTGAGCACGAACGCGACGACGATCGCGGAAGACGACGACACCGCGCCGCCGCTCGCCAGCTCGACGATCATGCCGAGCCCGGCCAGCTGCAGCTGCAGGTAGGGCACGATCGACACGACGCCGATGAGCGCCACCAGGCCCGACAGTGCCTGGCTGCCGTAGCGCGCGAGGAAGAAATCCGGTTGGGTGTGGAGCCCGCGCCGCTTCGCCATCCGCCAGACGGGCGGCAGCAGGAAGAACGAGATGATGTAGCCGACCGTCCCGTAGGCCAGGATGTAGAAGGACGGCGCGCCGCGCGAGTACGCCCAGCCGCTGGCGCCGAGGAAGGTGAACGTCGTGTAGATCTCGCCGGCCATCAGCAGCCAGACGAGGATGACGCCGAAACGCCGGCCGCCCACGCTCCAGCGCTCGATGTCCATCTTGCCGCGGCCGCGTCCCGCGATGCCCGTGCCCGCGGCCAGGGCGACGAAGCCGAGGATCACGAGGAGCGCGGTGGTCATCGCGGGGTGTCGTCCTGCGTGGCGGAGTCGTCGTTGCGCGCGCCCGCCGCGGCACTGTTCGTCCCGCCCACCAGATACGCCAGATACAGGAACACCGGCGTGAGCACCACCCAGCCGACGATCCAGGACATCAGGAAGGGCAGGCCGAACACCCGGGGTTCGAGCCGGTTGACGAACGGCAGGCCGCCGACGAGGGCGCACGCCGGGGTCAGGGCGATCAGCAGGCTCCACACGAAGCGGCGATCGTGGCCGATGGGCATGCTCCTGTCGGCAAGTGTACCGTGATATCCTCCCCCATCCCGAACCGAAAATGGTGTCGGAGCTGTTTTCTTCGGAGCGTTTGTCGAGTTGGCAATTCCTGCACACCTACGAAAGTGCACACCCCGCGCCGTCGCCGGAAAAACAGCTCCGACACCATTGGCAACACGACCCAAGGAGCGTTATGCGTCGAATCACCGGGATCCCCTCACTCTTGATTGGGGTCCTCTCGCTCACGACGTGGACCGTCCTGTCGGCACAGCACGCAACGTCGCCGTATCTCAAGGCGTCGGGCGCGGCGTACGGCAACGTCGATGCAATCACCCAGGACGAACTGAAGGCGTACCGAGTACTTCCTGTCGTCGGACCAACTCGAAGGGCGCAACGTGCCGTCGCGGGGGTACGACACGGCGGCGCTCTACATCGCCAGCCACCTGAAGGAGTGGGGACTGAAGCCCGTCACGACATCGGCCGACGGCAACCCGCTCGAGCCGTACCTGGTGCCGATTGAACTCGTCGCGACCCAGATGGATTCGGCGGCGAGCAAGCTCACGTTGACGCTCCCGGCGGGCGGCGGGCGCGGCGGGCGCGCCGGTGCCGGCGGCGCCGCGGCGCCGGTCACGCGGACCTTCGACGTCGGGAAGGACTGGACAGCAGGCTCCGGCGGCGGCGGCGGACGCGGCGGCGGCGTCGCGGCGGCAGAGCTGTCGTCGTCGCCGCTGGTCTTCGTCGGCAACGGCTACGTGATCAACAAGACCAACACCAACCCCTACCAGGGCATCGACGTGCGCGGCAAGGTGATGGTGGTGGCCGGGCTTCCCGCCGAACTCGCGGCCGCGGCGGCGGCCGCAGGCCCCGGCCAGCGCGGCGGCGGACGCGGCGGCCCGAACCCGCTCGGCGTCGAGAACACCGACTTCGTGACGCCGCAGGGCTACGCCGCCAAGAACGGCGCGGTCGGCATCATCACGATCCCGACGTTCCAGCAGCTGTCGACGATGGCCACGCCGGCGGCGCCGCGCGCGTCGCCGAACGGCCCCTCCTACCAGGTCGTGAAGTTCCAGACGGCCAGCCCGTCCGTGCCGGCGATCACGGCGGGCATCGACCTCACCAACGCGCTGTTCCAGGGCGAGAAGCTCTCCGGCGCCCAGGTGTTCAACGGCGCCGCGGCCAACGCCAGGCTCGAGTCGTTCGAACTGGCCGCCGACAAGAAGGTGTCGCTCAAGATTGCCGTGACGCGCGACAAGGGTCGCACCTACAACGTCATGGCGATGGTCGAGGGCAAGGACCCGGTCCTCAAGAACGAATTCGTCATCATGAGCGCCCACCTCGACCACATCGGTCTCGCCAGCCCAGACGCCAACGGCGACGGGATCAACAACGGCGCGGACGACGACGCGTCGGGGTGCGTGGCGCTGATGGGGATGGCGCGCGCGTACGCGGCGGGCGCCGCCAAGGGGATCCGTCCGAAGCGGACGGCGATCTTCCTGTGGGTGGCCGGCGAAGAGAAGGGGTTGTGGGGTTCACAGTACTTCAACCAGTTCCCGCCGGTGGACGTCACCAAGATCGTCGCCGACCTGAACATGGACATGGTCGGGCGCAGCAGGACGCCGGGCTACGTGGACCCGGCCAACTACAAACTAGCCGACGTCAACGAGATCTTCGTGGTCGGGCCACGGGTGGCGAGCGACGACATGGCGAAGATCGTCAGGACCGTCAACGACGGCTACCTGAAGCTGAAGATCAGCGACTTCTACGACACGGTCGTCCCCGACGGCACGCACGACAACCTCGGGCCGGCACCGAGCGGCCAGCGGATCTTCTATCGCAGCGACCACTACAACTTCGTGAAGAACGGGATCCCGATCGCGTTCTTCTGCGACGGTCTCCACACCGACTACCATCGCGTGACGGACAGCGCGGAGAAGATCGACTACGACAAGCTCGAGGCGGTGACCAAGACGGTCTACGCGGTCAGCTGGGTGCTGGGCAATTCGGCAACGCGGCCCAAGCTCAACGCGACGCTGCCCGGCCAGCTGGTCAACGACATGAAGACGGCCAAAGACGCCGGCTGGGGTACTCTGACGCCGGCCGACAGGTAGCAGGGTTCGAGGCTCAGGGTTCCAGGCTCGAAGGCAAGTGCCCGGGCTCAGGGGCGGGCCAATACCGCAGCCTCCCCGGCACGAACGGCAACAGCCTGCGGATTGTCGTACAGACGATTCGCAGGCTGCGGTCGTGCCGCGGCGACCACGGAAACCCGTACGAGTCGCGGACACCCGGCGGCAGCAGCCCGAGCGTCGCGAGACGCGTCAACCAGGCCACGGGTCGGGTCGGGTCGGTGAGGGGCGGGTAGAGCAGCTGCCGCGCCACCGACTTCGCCGCCGCACCAACCGCCAGCATCCCGCCGTTGAGGCTCTGCTCCATCAGCCCGTCCACATCCGCCGCGCGCGTCAGCAGGAGCGCCTCGGGGATGTGCAGCAGTCGGCCCGCCTCGCACGACTCCTCGCAGTAACGGTCCTCGTCGGCCGGCCCCAGGGGGCCGACGAAGCGCTCGTACGCGAGCGGGATCGAATCGAGCAGCGTCGCGTGAACCCATCGCAGCAACTCGGGATCGGTCGCGGTGTACCACGTTCCCCGCGGATAGCGGCCCACGCGCTCCGGCAGCCGTCCGTGGACCCTCTCGTGGATGGCGTTGATGCGGCCGGCTGTCAGCCGCCGCTGCGCCTGGTCGCCGAACGACAGTTCGACCATCGCGCCGACGGTGGCATGGAGGCGCTGGAGTCGAGCCCAACGCGAGCCGGCGAAGCCGCTGTGCTCGGCCACGCCGGCCGCAACGAGCGGATGCGCCAGCTGGAGCAGGATCGCCCGCCCCCACCCGAGCACGACCACCCGCTCCCGGTTGATGCGCTGTGACACGAGCATGGGCACAGTGTAGCGCCGTCACGCCCGCCGCAGTCCACGCGCCGTCGGCCGCGATGTGGACGCCGGCCTTCGTGCTACCTTGGACTTGTATGCCTCGTTCGCAGGCCGTCCGCTCGCCCATCCCGCCGGTATCGCTCGTCGCGCTCGGCACCGCGCTCCCGCCGCGCTGCTACACGCAGTCTGCCGCCCTTGCCTGGGGGCTCGAGCACGTCAACCTGCAGCAGGCCACGCGGAGGCTTTACCAGCGGGTGATGGCAGACGACAGCATCGCGCAGCGGCATTTCGCGCTCGACGATCTCTCCGAGATCCTCGAGACCGATCACGATGCCATCCTCGCGCGCTTCGAACGCTGGGGGGCCGAGCTGTCGTCACAGTCGCTCGCTCGCGCGCTGTCGGCCTCTGGCCTCGACGCCCGGTCGATCGATTTCGTCGTCGGGACCACGTGCACCGGCTACCTGTGCCCAGGGCTCACCTCGTACGTGGCCGAGCAGGTCGGCCTGCGACCGGACGTCCGGCGAGTCGACGTGGTAGGCATGGGGTGCGGCGCCGCGGTGCCCGCCCTCGAGCAGGCGTGCCATTTCCTGGCCGCGCACCCGGACGGCATTGCGGCGGTGGTGTGCACGGAGATCTGCAGCGCTGCGATTCTGCTGGGCGACGCCCCCGACCTCGTCATCTCGAACGCGATCTTCGGGGACGGGTCGGCGGCCGCCATCCTGCGGCGCGCCGACCGCCGAAGCGGCGCCGCCTCCAACCTCCGCGCCGGGCCGCGCCCCACATTCCTGGGCTTCCGATCACTGACGTTGCCCGAGTGGCGCGACACGCTGCGCTTTCGAACACAAGGGGGGCACCTCCGGAACGTGCTGAGCCGCGACGTGCCGGTGCGCGCCGGCGCGGCGTGCCGCCGCCTGGTGGGGGAACTGCTGGACTCCGCCGGCCTGGCACAGGCGGACGTGACGCGATGGGCCATGCACGCCGGCGGCAAGCTGGTCCTCGACGCCGTGGAGCGCGCGCTGGAGCTGCCGGCCTGCGCGCTCGACGCGGCCCGCGCGGTCCTGCGCGACGCCGGCAACCTGTCGTCGCCGACCGTGCTGTTCGTTCTCGACGAGGAGCACCGTCGTCGCCCGCCGAGCCCCGGGGAGTTGGGCGTGATCTGCTCGTTCGGCGCGGGCTTCGCCGCGCACGCCGCCCTGGTGGAGTACTCGCGGTGAGGATCGGGCGCGCGGCGGCTGAGGCGCTCGGGCTCGGGGCGCGTTCGCGGGCCGTTGAGCTGATGGACACCATCACCCTTTCGCCTGCCGTCGCCGATCGCACGCTCCAGTTCCTCGAGATGACGAACCGGCGCTTCGGCGGGACCGCCATCGTCCTCCGCCACCTGGCCCGGTGGAGCGCGGCCTGGCCGCCGCGCACCATCACCCTTCTCGACGTCGGTACCGGGGCGGCCGACATCCCTGCCGCCGTCGTTTCCTGGGCGAAGGCGAGCCGGCTCGACGTCCGCGTGACCGCGATCGACTCGGCACCCGGCATCGCCGAGGCGGCGCGCGCCCGCGTGGCCGGCGTGGCGGAGATCTCCGTCGAGCAGGCGGCGCTCGCGGCCGTGGCCGCGTCGGGGCGGCGGTTCGACTACGTCAGCGCGTCGTTGTTCCTGCATCACGTGCCCCCGGGCGAACTGCGCGAGGCGCTGCTCGCCATCGACCGCCTGGCCACGCGAGGCGTCGTCCTGGGAGACCTGGTCCGGTCGGTCGCGGGCCTCCTGGCGGTCGGCTTCCTGGCGGCCGTTGCCGGAAACGCGATCGTCAGGCACGACGGGCCGCTCTCGGTCAGGCGCTCGTTCACCGTGGACGAACTGTCGCACCTCGTGTCGGATCTCGACCTGCGCTACCTCCGAGCCCGGCGCGAAGGTCCATTCCGGCTGAGCGTCGCCGGCGAGAAGGTGCCGCATGGCTGACGTCCTGGTGGTCGGGGCAGGCCCCGCCGGCTTGAGTGCCGCCCTGGCGTTGCGGACCTCCGGCGCGGCAGTCACGGTCCTCGAACAGCATCCGGCGCCGCCGGCCCGCGTGTGCGGGGCGTTCGTCAGCCCCGAAGGCGCGCGCCACCTGGAGGCGCTGGGGCTGATGGACCGGGTCACGCGGGCAGGCGCCGTGCTCGTCCACGAGACAAGGGTGTCGTGGCCGGGTGGCTGCGAGGTCACCGTCCCCGTCACCCGAGGATCGTCACACGGGCCTGGCCGTGCCGCGGCCGGTGCTCGAGGGGGTAATGGCCGAGGCGCTGCAGGCGGCGGGCGCCAGCATCCTGTGGGGCTCGCGGGTTGCCGCGGCCGCCCGTCGGCAGGGCGGCTGGGCGCTCGATGTCGTTTCCGGGGCCCTGCGCCGCGAGATGTTCGCGCCGCTGCTGGTGATTGCCGACGGCAGGTTCTCGACGTTGTCGGGTCGCCGGATGCGAAAGACGCGCACCGGGTGGTTCGGGTGGAACGCCTCGTTCGTCGGCGTGGCGCAGGCGCCGGGCTCGCTGTCGCTCCACTTCCACACGGACGGCTACGTGGGCGCCCTCACGTTCGGCGACGCCGTCACCAACGTCTGCGGCCTCGTCAGGCTCGACGGGACGCGGCCGCCGCGCTGGGAGGAGATCCTGGCGAGCGCAGTGCGCGATCAGCCCGCGCTGGCGCGGCTGCTGCGATCGGCCACGAGAACCGACGCCTTTCGCGGCGTCGGTCCCCTGCCGTTCTCGATCGGGATGACCCGCGGCAGGGGTGCGCTGCTGGCCGGCGATGCCGCGGCGGTTGGCGATCCCTACATGGGCGAGGGAATCAGCCGCGCGCTCGGAACGGGCCCCGCGCTGTTGGCGGCGATCCGTCACGGCGGGCTTGCGCTCGGGGCCGACGCGCCCCTCGCCGGATACAGCCGAGCCTGGCGCGGGCGCTACCTCCCGCGGCTGCGACTCGGCGCGGTCGCGCGCTGGATCTTCGGCCATCCCGGCCTTGCCGAGCCGGTGCTTCGCCAGGTGCTCTCGCGCCCCGGCCTTCGGCGCCACGTCCTGAACGTCGCGCACGGCAGCGCGGGCGCGCGTGAGCGCTGAGCCGTGGGCCCTGCGCGCGCGAACCCCGGGCTCCCGTGATCTCGAGCCCAGGTGTCAGGCGTCCAGGTTGCAGAACGAGGGCGGTTGCAGGAGGTAAGGAGCGTAACCCAGGGACGCGGCGCGACGGGCATGCCAGCCACCAGTCACGCCGGACGGCCTCCTACGCCTTGGCGACGGCAGCCTTGGCGGCGGGAGCCTTGCCGGCGGGAGCCTTGGCGGCGGGAGCCTTGGCGCGGCGCGCCTTGGCCGCACGGGCCGGCGCTGGTTCCGACGTGCGCTCGAGAACGACGAGGTTCGTGGCGAAGGTGCGAACGCCGTGCGCGTCGAAATCGATCACCGTGTGGTGATCGTCGGCGCCCGTGATGGTTCCGTGGCCGTAATTGGCCTGAGTGACGCGGTCGCCGACCTTGTACGTGGCCATGAGGTACCTCTACAAGTGCTGTCTGCCAGAACCCTCTGACAGTACCCCCGCCGGCGGGGAAGGTCAAGGAAGGAATGGCGGCGCCCCGGCCGGGCGGGCGGCCAGCCGACCCGGTGCAGCCCGGCTGCCACGACGCCGGCCGTGCTATACTGCAGGCCGTAGCCTGCCCTCGAAAGCCCGCGACGCGAGCTGAAACGAGTCTTCTGGACTCGCTCCTCTCTCTTGCGACGTTTTCACCGGTCAACAGCTGCATCGAGGCCAGGGCCTCGACTTCGTCAACCGCGCGGCCCGGAAGGCCGTGGACAGTCGCCGACGGCGAGGAGAGAGAGACAGACATGGGCCTGAGACTCTACGTGGGGAACATTCCGTTCAGCACGACGGAACAGGATCTGCAGGATCTGTTCGCGACCGCCGGCCAGGTGGCCTCGGTCAACGTCGTCCGTGACATGGCGACCGGTCGCGCGCGCGGGTTTGCGTTCGTGGAGATGGCGACCGAGGCGGACGCCCAGAAGGCGATCGAGCAGCTGCACGAGCGCGACTTCGGCGGCCGGAACCTGACGGTGAACGAAGCGCGGCCGCGTCCCGAACGGTCGGGCGGCGGGTTCGGCGGCGGCGGCAACCGCCGGCGCGAGCCTCGCTGGTAGCGGATTGTTTCCTGGTGCCCGGCGGGCCCGAGGGCCCGCCAGGCGCGGGTCGGGATACTTCAACTGAAAGGCTTGGGACTTTGAGCAAGGACGATCTACTCGACATCCAGGGCACGGTGACGTCGATTCACGGCGGCGGCCTCTACCGCGTGCAAGCCGACGCAGGGCACGAGGTTCTGGCCCAGTTGAGCGGCCGGATGCGCCGCTTTCGCATCAAGGTGGTGACGGGCGACCGTGTGACGGTGAGCGTGTCCCCCTACGACATGGTGCGCGGAATCATCACCTTCCGGGCCCGATAGCCGGACAGCGCCCTCCCCCCTCGCCGTCACCGCCACCGGCCGCTCAGCGTCGGTGGCGACCCCTGCCCGCCGGCACCGACCTCACTTCTTCTGCCTCGCCAGGATCGCCTCCATCTCGTCCATCACGCGGTTCATCGCGCGCATGGTCAAGTCGAGCGGCTCGCGCGTCGTCATGTCCACGCCGGCCTGCTTCAGCAGCGCCACGGGGTAGTCGGACCCGCCCGCCGAGAGGAACTTCAGATAGCGGTCGCGGGCGGCGGCGTCGCCGGCCAGCACCCGCTCGGCGAGAGCCGCCGACGCCGTGAACGACGTCGCGTATTGATAGACGTAGTACGTGCGGTAGAAGTGGGGGATGTAGGCCCACTCGTTGGCCACGTAGTCGTCCACGACGCAGACACCCGCGTCGTGCCCGTAGTACTTCTTGGTGATCGACGCGTAGAGCGCCGACAGCGCGTCGCCGGTGATCGGCTCGCCCTTCTCGGCCATCTCGTGGACCCGCAATTCGAATTCCGCGAACTGCGTCTGGCGGAACACGGTGCCCTTGATGTTCTCCAGGTAGCTGCCCAGCAGCGACAGCTTCGACGCGTCGTCGAGGTTGCCCTTCAGCATGTGGTCGATCAGCAGCGCCTCGTTGAACGTCGAGGCCACCTCGGCGACGAAGATCGGATAGTCGGAGGTGGGATAGGGCTGGGTCTTGTTCGAGAGGTAGCTCTGAAGAGTGTGCCCCAGCTCGTGCGCGAGCGTGCTCATGTCGGAGTAGGTGCCGTTGTAGTTCAGCAGCATGTACGGGTGGACGTCGTAGGCGCTGCCCTCGGAGTACGCGCCTGCCCGTTTGCCGGGGTTCGGGTAGAGGTCGATCCACCGGTCGCCGAACGCCCGCTTGATGACGGCCGTGTAGTCGGGCCCGAGCGGGGCGAGGGCGGCGAGGACCTCCGCCTGCGCCCGTTCGATCGGGTACTGGAGGTTCACCGACGCGACGAGCGGTGCGTAGAGGTCGTAGTAGTGGAGCTGATCGACGCCCATCATCCGCTTCCGGAGCTTCAGGTAGCGCTGGAACGTCGGGAGGTTCGCGTTCACCCCGTCGACGAGGCTCTTGTACACGGAGACCGGGATGTTGTTCTCGTCCAGCGCGGCCTCGAGCGTCGAGTTGTACTGCCGCGCCTTCATGTAGAAGATGTCCTTCTGAGCGACGGCGTTCATCGTCGCACCGAAGGTGCGGCGGAAGGCGCCGAGCGCCTCGAAGAACGTCGACATCACCTTCTGGCGATCGTCGCGGTTCGGCAGCGCGCGGTAGAGACCAAAGGCCGAAGGGTTCAGCGTGACCTTCTTGCCGTCGCTGAGCGTGACGCTCGGGTAGGGGAAGTCGGCGTCCGAGAGGATGCCGAAGATGTCCCCGGGCGCCGTGGCCATCAGCCCCGCCTCGGCGATCAGCCGCTCTTCACTCTCGGTGCGGGTGTGCGGCTGTCGTCGCAGGATGTCGTCGAGGTAGTGCTCGTACACCTTGAGGGCCGGCTTCTCCTTGATGAACCGGGCGATCGTGCCGCGGTCCGCCTTCAGAATCTCGGGTTCGACAAACGCCGCGTCCGACGCGAACGTGGAGGCAAGCCGCGACACCTCCTGGCGCATCGCCTGCGGGCCCGACGCGCGGGTGTCCTGGTCGGCCAGCAGGCTGGCATAGATCCCGACGCGCGCCAGTTCCTTGCTGATGCTGCTGACCGTGTCGAGGCCGTCCAGCAGCTGTGAGGCCGACCGCGTCAGTGTGCCCTGGAAGCGGCGGATGGTCGGAATCTGGGCGGCGACACGGTCCTTCGCCTGGCGCCACGCCGCGTCGGTCGGGTAGAGCGCCGCCAGGTCCCACTTGTACTGATCGGGAATCTGCGATCGGTCGCGCTCCTGGGCGGCGGGCGCGAGACAAAGGGCGACAACCATCACGGCCACGACGGACGATCGGTGAACGGCGATTGGGTGCATCACAACAGTATGCACCAGACGGAACTGAGTAACTGGGCAACTGGGGAACTGAGCAACTGGGTAACTGGGGAACTGGGGAACTGAGCAACTGGGGAACTGGGGAACTGAGCAACTGGGGAACTGGGGAACTGAGCAACTGGGGAACTGGGAACTGGGGAACTGGTCATCAACTCTCCCAGGTTCTCCGGTTGATCAGTTCTCCAGTTATTCAGTTGTCCAGTTATTCAGTTGTCCAGTTATTCAGTTGTCCAGTTATTCAGTTGTTCAGTTGTTCAGTTGTTCAGTTGTTTCCTTCGCCCGGGTTTCTGAGCAGCCGCGCCAGCAGCGCCAGCAGGACGACGACCGCGGTGACGAGCGTTCCCCAGAAGACCAGGCGGGATTTCCGCCCGGCGTTGGGTTCGGGCGCCGCCGATTCTGGCTCGGCCGCCACCTCGTTCGCCGGCGCCTGCCGGAGCGCCGTTGCCAGCAGCGCGAGGTCGTAGCGCGGCGGGCCGACGTCCGGCCGCCCGTAGACCAGCCACAACTCGTCGCCCGTTGCGCGGACGAATCGGAGCCGCCACGTCCTCACTTCGAGGACGGGGCGTTCGAGCGGCAGCGGCTGGTTGTCACCCTCGTCCACCGCCAGGCGCGCCTCGGTCGAATCGAGCGTCGGCAGTGACAGCACGAGAGGCGGCGCCGCGCTCTCGGGGTCGCTGTGCTCCCACGATTCCGTTGCCGTCGTCTGCCAGCCACTCGGCTCCCGGCCCGACCGCCCGTCGTGCCGGGCGAGCAGGTGGACGGTCCGCTCGAAGATCCGGCTCGGCGTTTCGAGCACCAGGCGGCAGGGAGGCATCGGCGCCAGCGGCAGCGTGAGGGCGTAGACGCTGCGATGGCCCCTGGCCGAGGCTCCGAGCCGCGCGGCCTCGTCGCCCTCGACGGCCGTCAACGTCGGCAGCGTGATGCGGAGCGGAACCTGATCGTCCTCGACCAGGTAGGGCACCTGGAACCCGCTCGCGGAGACGAGGCGCACGTCGGCGAGGCGAGAGTGCGCCAGGGCAGCCAGGTCGAGCCGCATCCACGCCACCCCCGGCGCGCCGGCCGCGATGCGGCGGCGGTAGGCGAACGACGCGCGGTCGATCCTCGCGCCCGTGGCCGCAGGGTCGGGCGGGGGCTGGGCGGCCTCCGCTGCCCCGAGCGCGGCCAGCAGGCCCGCGGCCAGTGCCAGGTGTCCAAGCCTCATTGCCCCTGCCGTTCCGTCTGTTCCCTGGCCTTCGGGGCGAGCACGAACCGCTGGAGCGCGACGGCCACGAGCGACAAGCAGATCGCCAGGCCGACGAACGACATCACGCGATACAGCCCGCCGAGCCTCGCGACATCGGACAGGAACCCCTTCAGCACGGTGACGGTCAACAGTACGATGGCCGCGACCCGGGCCGCGTGCGACCGCAGCGCGATGCCCGCCGAGAGCAGGCACACGGCGAACGCGGCCCACCCGAGCGTGTAGGTGAGATTCTGCGCCAGGCCGGCCGAGAGATTGAAGGTGATGTTGGGCCCAATCGCGTAGAAGTCTGCGATCTCGATGTTCAGCAGCAGGAACAGCACGACCGTTCCGCCGGCGGGCGCCACCTGGGACGCGCGCAGCGAGGGGACTATTTCGTCGCTGGTCTTCGAGAAGAGCCAGCCGGCCGCGAGCATTGCGGCGGCGCACGTGGCGTAGGTGTACAAATACCAGTTGAAGATGCGCGTGGCGCTGCGCGCCTGGTAGACGAGCACCTCGGGATTCAGCGCGAGCCGGACGAACACCACCGCCAGGAGCCCGAGCGCCCACCAGAACAGTCCGCGATGAGGGATGCGCCGGAAGAGCCACGCCAGCGCGGCGGCTTCCAGCGCCCAGCCGATGGTCATCCACTGCCTGTCGAGTTGGAGCGGGATCGCCACCGTCACGAACGCGAGCACCGTGGCGGCCACCAGCGCGAGGCGCCCGAGCGTGCGCTCCGCGGGCGGCTCCAGCCTCAGCAGCGCCATCAGCAGCACGCCCATCAGCGCCGCCTGCAGCACCGGAAGCAGGCCGATCAGGCTGCCGTAGCCCTCGGCCACGAGGGCGGGCCGCGCCACCTGGAAGAACCAGGCGCTCGCCAGCGCCGCGGCCAGGTGCGGAGAGATCTGGCGGCCGATCTTCCTGCCGAGGACCAGCGGATAGGCCAGGAACGCGCCGTAGAGCGGCACCGCCAGCTCCAGCGAGCCCATCCAGTTCTCGGGTTGGGCGTGCGACGCCTGCCAGAACAGCGCGGCGCCGCCGGTCAGCGCCGCGGCCAGTACCCGAGAGTTCCAGCCAACCGGCGAACGTCGCCAGGCCGAGCAGTCCCGCGAGGACCAGGAGGTGGAAGAGCGCCAGCTCGAGCGGTGACGGCGAACCGGCCGTCAGCGAGGCGACGATGAGCAGCGCCTGCGCGAGACCGAGGGCGAGCGCGGCGGCGGCATGGAACCGGCCGCAATGGTCCGGATCCGCGACGCGGCGGACCGCCATCGCAGACCACGCCAGCCCCGCCGCGGCCACGACGATCCCCGAGACGATCGCGACGAGCGGCCAGGGAGGAACCCCGGTCGTGGCCGTCCACACGATCAGGATGATCTGCGACAGCATCAGGGCCGCGCCGTGGACCTCGGCCCGACCGGTGTAGAGCGCGGCGGCACCGATGGCGAGGTCGAGGAGCGCGATGACGCCGAGCATCGGCCACGGCGGAATCGACAGCGACGGCTGGGCCGCGACGACCAGCAGGAACAGGTGGCCGACCAGCGCCAGGGCCAGGGAAGACTGCGCCGCATCGCTCGCCCGCTCCCCGCGGTCCTTCCGGATCCACAACTGGCCTCCCAGAACCAGCAGAGCGAAGCCCGCCATCACCAGCAGCCCCGGCACCAACTGGCTCACGAGGGCCGTTCCCAGCCAGAGGCCGAGCACGAGCCACGACAGCACGGCGCCGACGATCGCCAGAGGGCGAAGGCCCGGCACTCGCGCTTCGAAGATCAGCGACACGTTCAACAGCGCGAGCAGCATCGCCAGCCCGACCAGCGACGAAGGCGCGATCCGCTCGCCGGTGAGGAACGAGAGCAGGCCGATGCTGGCCAGCACGAGCACGCCGCCGAGCATCGCCGGCTCGAGGGGGCGTCCGCGCCGCCGCGCGGCCATCGGCACGGCGACCATCACCAGGCCGAAGGCGGCGTAGACGACGAGGGCCGCCGGCAACCGGTCGCTGGTGAGGAACACGACGGACCATGCCGCTTCCGCTGCCATCGAAAGGAAGGCGGCGACGAAGTAGACGATCCCCTCGCCCTCGCTGATCGCGAAGGCCGCGCAGCCGGCGAGGAGCGCGAGGAGCACCCCGAACAGCCATCCCGGCGACGCGGCGGCCGGCTCGATGCCCACGAGCGCGGGGAAGACGAAGAGCAGCAGGGGCGCGGCGACGACCGCCAGCCGCCCCGGGCCCTCGAGGCGCCGCCTGCCGCGCCCGGCCGCGAGGCCGGCCGCCAGGTAGAAGGCCACGAAGACGGCCGCGAACCCGAGGATCGACGGGTAACTGCCGCTTCCCGCGTCGCCGGTCGGGACGTAGGCGGTGCTCATCCACGCCGCGAAGACCACCAGCGTGGTCGCCGCGCCGAGCACGTGGAGCAGCATCTGACGGCGCCACAGGGCCACGGCGAACAGGCCGGCATCGATGCACAGCAGGAAACCGAAGAGCAGCGCCGGGTGCTCGCCGTACGCCGGCGAGCCGGCCATGAACAGCGCAAAGAGCAGCGGCAGGGCGCCGTTCACCGAGGCCGCCTCCTCAAACCACCGGCCGCGCGGCTGCCCGTCGCGTCCATCCAGCGCCCCGGTGCGCCCCGCAAAGCCGAGCGACACGAATCCGAGGACGGGGAAGGCGAGAAAGATCCCGGCCGCCACGGGCATCTTGGCCGGGGTCAGGAACGCGGCCACCCAGCCCCACTGGTAGACGGTGGTGAACAGAAGGCTCAGCGCGACCAGCGCCGGCCACCGCTTCCGATGCGCCACCCAGCCCAGGCCGGCATTGAGCAGCAGGAGGTAGCCGAACAGGCCGAATGGGTTGTCCTGGCCGCTCGACAGGAGCGCCGGCGTCGAGAACCCGCCCACCAGGCCGAGCAGCGCGATGAATACCGAGTCGCGGCGGATTGACAACAACACCGCGACGGCGGTGACGAGCGCGAGCAGTGCGAACGCCGCAACCGGACCCACCAGCTGCCACGGCCAGTACGACGCGTAGAAGGTCGAGAACAGGATGACGACGGCCGCGCCGTCCATCGCGTTCGCCGTGACGGGGTATCGGCGTGCGGCCTTCAGCTCGCAAACGACCAGCAGCCCGACGCCGACCAGGAGGCCGATCGCCATCCGGACCGGCGGCTGCAGCCATCCTTGCTGAATCGAGTAGCCCAGGAAGAAGACGGCGGCCGCGGCGAGTGCGATCCCGGCCACCCACGAGAAAAGGCGGACGCCAATCAGTTCCTCCCAGTCGAACGGCTCGGCGGGCGGAGCCTGGACGACGGGCGCGGGCGGTTCGGGGGGACGCCGGAGCGGTTCGGGAGGACGCCGAGGTGCCTCCGGCGGGCGCGCGGGCTGGGACGACGCGACGGGCCGCTCGGGCGCCTGTTGAACTGCTTGCCGTCCCGGCGCGCCGAGGCGCTCGCCGACTGGCACCCAGGTTCCGGGTGGCGGGATCGGGCTGGACGCTTCCTTGGACACCGCGCGCACTGACGGCACGACGGGAACCGCAGCCGAGGGTCCTGCCGGCTGGAGGGATGCGAGCCTCGCCTTCAGCGACGCCAACTCGTCCGCTGCCTCACCGCTCCAGGCCTCCAACTCCACCACCCGGGTATGGAGGCGGGCCACCCAGACCAGCAGTGCCACGACCGCGAGAAACAGGAAAGCCATGCCAGCTCGACCTCGCTTCTCTTCCAGCCACCGGCTCTGCCGTCAGATGAATGATCGCACTGCGGATGTTACCGGAAGGGCGGGCCCCCGCGCGCCGCCGCGGGTAAAAAAACAGGGGTCCCTCGTGAGGGACCCCCAAGGAGGTGGGTAGCTTTGGTCTATCAACTCAATACGGCGCGGATTCGCGAGGCGCTTACAGCGGCGCCGAGATTCTTCGGTAAGCGCAGGGCAGGGTGTCGTCGTAGTTAACGCCTGAAGTGTAAGTGTCCCTTCGCACACCCCCGGCGGAGGTTGGCAGGGTCCTTCCGACTACAATTCTGGAATTATCTTCATGCTTGTCAGAACCAAGACTGGTACGTCCCGTTGGTTGGCCGTGGTGGCGGTGGCGGCGATGGTGCCGGCGTGCAGCGGGGGGAGCAGCGCGCCGGGCGGCGGTGCACCGGGCGCCGGCGGCGCTCCTGGCGGCGGGGCCGGGGGGGGGGGCGGGCGACGGGGTGGCGGAGCCGTCGTGTCCGTGCGCACGACCACCGTTCAGCGGATGAGCATCCAGCGCATGGTCGATCTCGCCGGCAACTTGAATTCTCCCGACCAGGCGAAGGTCAGCGCCGAGGCCGCCGGCGTCGTCCGGCAGGTGCTGGTGGAGATCGGCAGCGAGGTGAAGGCGGGTCAGCCGCTGATCCAGCTGGACCCGAGGGAACTCGAATACGCGCTCGCGCAGGCCGAAAGCACGCTCCGTCAGACCTACGCCCAGCTCGGCATGCACGAGAACGTCACGGGCGACACGCCGCCCCCGGCCGACGAGCAGGTGGCCTCGGTCAAGACCGCCATTGCGAACCTCGACGACGCCAAGGCGTCGATGGCCCGTGCGGAGGCGCTGAACAAGCGCGGCGTGCTGTCGGCGGTGGATCTGCAGGCCGCACAGACCAAGCTGAAGGTTGCCGAGGCGTCCTACCAGTCCGCGTTCGACACGGTTCGCAGCTTGAAGGCGCAGCTGATGCAGCGCCGCGCCGCCTTCGAACTCGCGCAGAAGAAGCTCGCGGACGCCACCGTGAAGGCTCCCATCGCCGGCGGCGTCGTGGACCGTTACGTGCAGGTCGGCGAGTTCATCCCGGAGAGAACGACGGTGGCGACGATCGTCCAGACCAATCCGCTCAAGCTTCGCACCGGCGTGCAGGAGCGGCACGCGGGGGTGGTCCAGCCCGGGCAGCACGTCGAGTTCAGGGTCGCCTCGTTCGGCGACGCCCTCTTCAAGGGCAAGATTGCCTACGTGAGCCCCGCCGTCGACCAGACCATGCGGACGTTCCAGGTGGAAGCGCTGGTGGACAACGACGACCACCGGCTGAAGCCGGGGTTCTTCGCCAAGGGCGTCATCTTCACGAAGAAGGACGAGGGCGTGCTCGCGGTGCCGGACACGGCCGTGTCCACCTTGGCCGGCGTCTCGTCGGTCTACGTCATCAACGGCGGCAAGGTGACCCAGCAGCAAGTGACGCTGGGCGTCCGCCAGGGCGACTTGTGGGAGATCGTGGAGGGGCTCAAGGGCGATGAGATCCTGGCGAACAACCGGCTGAACGAACTGGCGACCGGCATCACGGTGCGCGTCGGCGGCGAGGAAGGCGGCGGCGCGCGCCAGGGTGGCCAGCGGGCCGGGCAGGGCGGCGGCGCGCGGCAGGGCGGACGGCAGGGTGGCGCACGGCAGGGTGGCCAAGGCGGCCAGGGTGGCCAAGGCGGCCAGGGTGGCCAAGGCCAGGGCGGCCGGCAGGGAGGCGCGCGATGAAACTCGCGGATGTCAGCGTCCATCGTCCGGTCTTCGCCGTCATGATGAGCGCGGCGCTGATCGTGCTCGGCTGGTTCTCCTACCGTGACCTCGGCCTCGACCTCATGCCGAAGACCGACTACCCGACGGTCTCGGTGATGTGCTCGCTGCAAGGCGCCAGCGCCGAGGAAATCGAGACGACCGTCACGAAACCGATCGAGGCGGCCGTCAACACGATCAACGGCATCGACGAACTGCGCTGCAGTTCGAGCCAGGGCTCCGCCCGCTGCACGATTACGTTCGTGCTCGAGCGCGAGATCGAGGCGGCCACGCAGGACGTGCGCGACAAGGTCGCCGCGGTCCGGTTCCCGCGCGACACGTTGCCGCCGGTCGTGACGAAGATGGACCCGGACGCATCGCCGGTCCTCACGCTGGTCGTCTACGCCCAGCGTTCGCCGAAGGAACTCACGCAGATCGCCGACAAGGAGATCAAGCAGGTTCTCGAGACCGTGCAGGACGTCGGCGAGGTGACCCTGATGGGCGACCGCCGCCGCGAGATTCGCGTCCTGCTCGACCCGACGCGCCTGACGGCTTACGGGCTGACGACCGCCCAGGTCTTCAACGCGGTGTCGCGCCAGAACGTCGAGTCGCCGGGCGGCAGCTTCATCGCGGGGCCGTCCGAGATCGCGATGCGCACGATGGGTCGGCTGCGCGACGTGAAGGACTTCGAGGCCATCGTCCTCTCGTACAGCTCGGGATCGGTGATCACGGTCGCGGACGTCGGCCGGGTGAGCGATTCGAACGAGGAGATCCACAGCCAGACCCGTCTGTGGGAGAAGGAAATGGGGAAGGACGCCCCGGCCGTCAACTCCATCTCCCTGTCGATCCGGAAGCAGTCGGGCACCAACACGGTCGAGGTCGTGGACCGCGTGCTCGCGCGCCTCGAGCGGCTCAAGGCGACGCTGCCGTCGGACATCGCCGTCCGGCCGTCGCGCGACCAGTCGATCTTCATCCGGAAGTCGTTCGAGGAGATCCAGCGCCACCTGCTGGTCGGCGGACTGCTGGCGGCCGTCGTCGTGTTCCTGTTCATCCGGAACCTGCGCGTGACGATGATCGCGGCGTTCGCGATCCCGGTCTCGATCATCGGCACCTTCACGGTCATGAAGGCGCTCGGCTTCACGCTGAACAACATGACGATGCTGTCGCTGTCGCTGGCGACGGGCATCGTCATCGACGACGCCATCGTCGTGCTGGAGAACATCTTCCGGTACATCGAGGAGAAGGGCGTCTCGCCCAAGGAGGCCGCCATCAAGGCCACGGGCGAGATCGGCCTGGCGGTCATGGCCACGACGCTGTCGCTGGTCGTCATCTTCCTGCCGGTCGCGTTCATGACCGGGCAGGTCGGCCGGTACTTCTACAGCTTCGGCATCTCGTCGGCGACGGCGATCATGCTGTCGATGTTCGTGTCCTTCACGCTCACGCCGGCGCTGTGCGCCTACTGGCTCCGCCCGTCGGACGCGAAACAGGGACACCAGACGCACTCGAAGGACCGGGGCGCGTACGCCTGGGTGGACCGCCAGTACGGCCGGCTGCTGGAATGGTCGATGGCTCACCGGGCCCTGATGCTCGGCATCGCCGGCGCGGTCACCGTGTCGGCCGCCCTGCTGTACCCCTACGTCGGCAAGGAACTCGTGCCCGACGACGACCAGAGCGAGTTCAGCGCCAACCTGCGCCTGCCCCGGGGCACGAGTTTCGACCGCACGCTCGAGTACGTGACGCCGATCGAAGGGGAACTGCGCCAGGCGCTGGGCGACAACCTGCAGGCGCTGATGGTGTCGATCCAGAACGGCAGCGCCAACTACTCGGTGGCCCTGACGCCGATCGCCGAACGGAAGCAGTCGCAGCTCGAGTTGATGCAGGTGGCGCGGCGCGTGCTCAGCAAGTACCGGAACGCGCGCACGAGCGTGTCGGGCGGCACCGATATTTCCGGCGCTTCGAGCGCGGGCGGCGGCCGCGGCGGCGGCGGCGGCGGCGGCATGAACCGCCTGATGATGATCCTGCAGGGGCCCGACATCGACGAACTGCAGAAGCTGGCCTACGCCGGCGACGACATGAAGGGCACGATCCAGCAGCCCAACGCCAGCTCGCTGCTGGCGAAGATCCGCGAGATCGACGGCGTCACGGACTCGGACACGAGCTTCGAGCCGACGCAGCCGGAACTCCGCATCAACATCGATCGCCAGCGCGCGGCCGACATGGGCGTGCCGCTGGACACGCTGTCGTCCACCATGCGCACCCTCGTCGGCGGCGAGGAGGTCTCGAAGTACAAGGACGGCGACGAGCAGTACGCCGTCACCTTGCGCCTCGACGATCAGTTCCGCACGAACCCGGCGACGATGGGCGACCTGTTCGTGCCCGCGAACGGGGGACGGCTGGTCCGGGTGAGCGACGTCGCGAGCCTGACGCTGGGCAACGCGCCGGCGTCGATCGACCGCTACAACCGGATGCGGCAGATCTCGGTCAACGCCAACCTCGACCGCCTGAAGATCACGCTCGGCGATGCGATCACCCAGGCGCGGAACAAGGTCGGCGAGCTCAACCTGAAGGCGGGCTACCAGGTGACGTTCGGCGGCTCGGCGAAGACGCTCAGCGAGGCCGGCAGCGACCTCGTGCTCGCCATCATCCTGTCGATCGTGTTCATCTACATGGTGCTGGCGTCGCAGTTCAACAGCTTCGTCCACCCGCTCACCATCATGACCGCGCTGCCGCTCAGCCTGCCGGCCGGCCTGCTGTCGCTGATGGCGTTCGGCATGACGATCAACGTCTACAGCGCCATCGGCCTGATGATGCTGTTCGGGATCGTGAAGAAGAACTCGATTCTGCAGGTGGACTACACGAACACGCTCCGGGCGGAGGGGCTGGACCGGCACACCGCGATCATCCAGGCCAACCACGTCCGGCTGCGGCCGATCCTGATGACGACGATCTCGATCGTCGCCGGCATGCTGCCGATCGCCTTCGGCCGCGGCGCGGGCGCGGGGTCGCGGGCGTCGATGGCGGTGACGATCATCGGCGGCCAGCTGCTCTGCCTGCTGCTGACCCTGCTGGTCACGCCGGTGGTCTATTCGTACTTCGACGGCATGCGCGAAGCGAAGATCACCGACCTCGTCGCGCGGCTGTGGGCGAGGGCGACGGCGAAGAAGCGCGAGACCGTGCCTGCGCCGGTGGCGGTTCCCGTGGAGGAGCAGGGGTGAGCCAGCGGCCCGGCCCCGCCAGGTAGGCCGCGAAGTCGTCGACCACCCAGTCGGCGCCGACCTCCGGCGCCAGGAAGACATCGGGGGTGAAGCTGGTGGCCACGGCCACGGTCTTCATCCCCGCCGCCCGCGCCGCGGCGATGCCAATCGGCGCATCCTCAAACGCCACGCACTCGCGCGGGTCCTCCCCCAGCCGCTCGGCGGCCGCGAGAAACACGTCGGGAAACGGCTTGCCGCGCGGCACCTGGTCGCCGCGCACGACGCACGCGAACCGCGAGGCGAGGCCCAGTTCGGCCAGCGTGTGGGTGACGTTGAGGGGCGGCGCCGAGGTGGCGATGGCCGTCGGGATGCCGTGCGCGTCGAGACGGTCGAGGAGCGCGACCAAGCCGTTCAAAGGGACGAGCCGGCCGGCCGACCGCTCGCGATAGAGCGCTTCCTTCTCTGCCGAGAAGCGCTGCTGCTCGTCGTCGGTCAGCGGCCGCCCGAACAGGTCGGGGAAGATCTCGCTGTTGCGCCTGCCGTCGAGCCGCTTCCGATCGTCCATCGTCAAGGCCGCGAGGCCGTGCCGCCGCGCGAAGATCGCGAACGCCTCGACGTGGACCGGCATGTTGTCGACGATCGTGCCGTCGAGATCCAGGATGACGGCGCGCATCAAAGCCCGAAGAACGCCAACGGCGCCCACTCCTTCAACTGCTTCTCGTAGGGCGCGACCAGGGTCTTGTTGCGCTCGGGCACGTCGCCGGCCGGCTCGCGCTCGCGCCGCTGGAAGCCCTTGACGTCGCCCGCCCGGGCCTCCGCGGCCACCTTCTGCACGTCGAGCCCGACGGCCGTCATCCCCACGGCCGCGTAGACCCGCTGGCGGACCCACTCGTATTCCTTCACCGAGAACCCCGCGCGGTTGAGCGCTTCGACCTGGGCGTTCTTCGCCTGCAGCACGACCGCCGTCAGGTCCTTCAGTCCCTCGGCGAGCTGCCCGAACGAGACGACGCGCCGATCCTGGTTCAGCGAACGGTCCAGTTGCTCGTACTTTGCCTTCAGGTCGGCCATCCGGGAGCCGAGCGCAGACTCCATCTGTCGCTGCACTTCGACGAAGCGGCTCACCATCTCCGGGGTCAGCTCGTCGCCCTGCGGCGGCTCGAACGCATCGGTGTTCCGAACCTGCTTCTCGATCTCGCCCAGCTTGGCGAGCTCTTTCACGCTGCCGGCCATCTCCACCGTGGGCTTGATGAACCGGTCGTACGCAAAGTAGAGCCCGACGCCGCCGACGACCGTGACGAGCCCCAGCGCGACGAGACAGCCGACCGCAACCTTCTTCATGTGTCCTCCTCGACGAGCCCCCACCATACAAGGGTCGAGAGTCAAGAGTCAAAAGTCAAAAGTCAAAAGTCCAAAGTCAACAGTCGAGAGTCAAGAGTCCGAAGCCGTTGACTTCGGACTGTTGACTCTCGACCGTTGACTCACGCCCGGCGCCGCTCGGCCTGGTAGACCCTGGATGGCAGCGGGTGATCGAGCCGGCTCTCGACGAATTGCGAGGCGGCAACGATGGCCGCCAGATCGATGCCGGTGCTCAGCCCGAGGCCGTCCAGCAGGTAGATCAGGTCCTCGGTGGCGAGGTTGCCGGCCGCGCCGGGCGCGTAGGGACACCCGCCCAGGCCGCCGGCCGAGGCGTCGAACGTCGCGACGCCCATGTCCAGCGCCATCAGCACGTTCGCGAGGCCCGTGCCGCGCGTATCGTGGAAGTGCAGCGCCAGGCGATCGACGGACAGCCCGACGCGCACGGTCTCGATCACGGTCCGGACCTGTCCCGGGTGCGCGATGCCGATCGTGTCGCTCAGCACCACCTCGTAGACGCCCATCGCCGACAACCGCTCCGCGATGGAGGCGACGCGTTCGGGCGGCACCCGGCCCTCGTACGGGCAGCCGAAGCACGTGGAGAGATAGCCGCGGACGCGCCGCCCGCCGGCGAGCGCCGCCTCGACCACGCCCGCGTACGACGCCAGCGACTCGTCGATGCCCTGGTTGATGTTCTTCCGGCTGAACGTCTCGGAGGCGGCGGCGAAGATCGCCACCTCGTCGACGCCCGCCTGCTCGGCGCGCGCCAGTCCCGTGCGGTTCGGCACGAGAGCCGAGTACCGCACGCCGGGCCGGCGCGTGATGCCGCGCGCGACCTCGACGGCGTCGGCCATCTGCGGCACCCACCTCGGGCTGACGAACGCCGTCACCTCGATGGACGACTCTCCGGATGCCGACAAGAGGTCCACGAACGCGATCTTGTCTGACGCCGCCACGACGACACGCTCGTTCTGGAGGCCATCGCGCGGGCCGACCTCGACGACGCGGATCGCGTCGCGGCGCTCGACCCCGGTGCGGGCGTCCGCCGGCGCGCCGGTCACACCATCTCCAGGAGGCCGACGCCCGGCTGCACGAGTTCGCCCACCTTGCAGGCCACGCGCGACACGGTGCCGTCGCGGGGCGCGCGCACCGCCAGTTCCATCTTCATCGCCTCGAGCTTCACGAGCACGTCGCCCTTGCGCACGGCCTGCCCGGCTGCGACCGGAATCGCCGTCACGCGGGCGGGCATCGGCGCCGCCAGCAGGTCGGCCGACGGCCTGCCGCTGCGGCGCCCGCCGGCCGATTCCAGGTCGGCCACCAGCTCGTAGACCTCGCCGTTCACGAACACCTGCCGCCGCCCGCCCGACCCTGCCACGAAGACCTGCCTGGCCGTCGTGCCGTCGTCCACGCGGTACGCGCCGCCGCGCTCCTGCGCGACCTTCAATACCCCGGCGTCGCCCACGCGGACGTCGCCGCCGGCGCCAACGCTGACACGATGCTCGTCGTCACCCAGCCGAACGGTGAAGGTGCCGGTTCTCACTCGGACCCTCCCGCCCGCCGAATCCCGCGCCCGGTCGTCATTGCCGCCATCCTGCCAGCCGGGTCCACGGGTCGCTCGACGGACTCGACGGGCTGCCCGCGGAGGCGACGCGCTCGTCGCCATCGTGCGCGGCGGCCACGGCGAGCGCTGCAGCGAGGCCCGGGCCCGGCCTCGCCTCGCAGAGGCCCCGCCCTTCGTTGTCCAGGAACGACGTGTCCAGCGTGCCGTCGCCGAAACGGGAGTGCCCGAGCACCCGGACGAGGAACGGCACGTTCGTCCGGATGCCGAGAATCGGGTAGCGCCTGAGCGCGGCCAGCAGGCGCTGCCGGGCCATCTCGCGCGTCTCGCCCCACGCGATCAGCTTCGCGATCATCGGGTCGTAGTCGATGCCGACGAGGTCGCCCTCGACGACGCCGGAGTCCACGCGAATCCCCGGCCCGTGCGGTTCGCGGTAGAGGGTGAGCGGCCCGGCCTGCGGCAGGAACTCGCTGGCCGGGTCCTCGGCGTACACCCGGCACTCGATGGCGTGGCCGCGCTGGACCACGGGCACCCCGCTCCAGGGCAGCGGTTCCCCGCTTGCGACGCGCAGCTGCGCGTGGACGAGATCCACGCCGGCCACCATCTCCGTCACGGGGTGCTCCACCTGCAGGCGCGTGTTCATTTCCAGGAAGTAGAAGCGGGCGTCGCCGCCGTGGCCTTCGACCAGGAACTCGATGGTGCCGGCGTTCGTGTACCCGATCGCCTTCGCCAGCGAGACCGCCGCCTCCCCCATGCGCCGGCGAAGTCCGGCATCGATGCCGGGGGAGGGGCTTTCCTCGACGATCTTCTGATGCCTGCGCTGAATGGAGCAGTCGCGCTCGAAGAGGTGGACGACGTTCCCGAACCCGTCGCCGAAGACCTGGATTTCGACGTGGCGGGGCCGCTCCAGCAGACGCTCGAGATACAGCGTCTGGTCGCCGAACGCGGCCTGCGCCTCGTGGCGCGCGGCCGCCAGCGCCTCGCCGAGGTGGCGCGCGTCGCGGACGGTCCGCATCCCCTTGCCGCCGCCACCCGCCGACGCCTTGACGAGCAGCGGGAAGCCGATCCGCCGCGCCGCCTCGCGCAGCGCCGCATCGTCCTGGGCGGCCGGCGTCTCGCCCGGGACGACGGGCAGCCCGGCCGCGGCCGCGCGGGCGCGGGCTTCGATCTTCGACCCCATCTGACCGATCACGGCGGGCGGCGGTCCGACGAAGCGAAGGCCCGCGTCGGCGCACGCGGCCGCGAAGCCGGCGTTCTCGGCCAGGAAGCCGTAGCCCGGGTGGACGGCGTCCGCCCCGGACGCCCGGGCGGCATCGATGATCCTGCCCGCCGCCAGGTAGCTCTCGGACGCGGGCGCCGGCCCGATGGCGACCGCCGCGTCGGCCAGCGCGACGTGCAGCGCGCGCGCGTCGGCGGCCGAGTACACCGCCACCGTCTCGACGCCCAGTTCGCGGCAGGCGCGGATGATCCGCACCGCGATCTCGCCGCGGTTGGCGATCAGCAGCCGCCGGATCATCGCGCCACCCACGCGGGGCGACGCTTCTGGAGGAACGCCCGCAGGCCCTCCTGGCCTTCCGCCGACACCCGGCGATCGGCCAGCACGGCCACGGTCAGTTCCGCGGCCTTCGCCGGCGGCAGGCCCCAGACCCCGCGGATCAGCTGTCTTGGCCGCGCGCACGGCTTCTGGCCCCGCCGACAGGAACTCCGCCACGTACCGCTCGACCGCGGAGTCGAGCGCCGCCGCGGGCACCACCTCGTGCACCAGGCCGATCTCCTTCGCGCGTGCCGCGCCGAACCGGGCGCCGGTCAGGAAGAGCTCGCGCGCCGCCGCCCGGCCAATCCGCGCGAGCGCGTACGGCGAGATCACGCTCGGCACCAGGCCCAGCTTCACCTCGGTGAATCCGAAGATCGCGTCGTCGGCTGCCACGACGACGTCGCAGACCGAGGCGAGGCCGCCGCCGCCGCCCAGCGCTGCGCCGTGCACGCGGCCGACCAGAGGGACGGCGACGCGGTCGAGCGCGTCGAACATCGCCGCCATGCCGCTGAGCATCGGCCAGGTTCTCCTCGCGGCTGGCGTCGGCCTGGGCCGCCATGGCCGCGAGGTCGCCGCCGGCGCAGAACACCGGGCCCGCTCCGGACAGCACGGCGACGCGCACCTCCGGCCGGTCGTCGATCGAACGCGCCCACGCTGTACAGGTCGTCGACCAGCGCCGGGTTGAACGCGTTGCGCACGTCGGGCCGGTTGAGCGCGACGCGTTCGACGGGGCCGTCGCTTCGAACCTCGAGATGGCGGTAGGTCTGCTCGTGCGCCATGTCGGCTCACATCCTGAACACGCCGAACTTCGCCTCCGGAACCGGCGCGTTCCAGCGCGGCCGACAGCGCCAGGCCGAGCGCGTCGCGCGTCTGCACCGGGTCGAGAATGCCGTCGTCCCACAGCCGCGCCGTCGAGTAGTAGGGCGACCCTTCGTGCTCGTACTTCTCGAGGATGGGCGTCGCGGATCGCGGCGTCCTCTTCGGCCGTCATCTCCTGCTGCTCGCGCGCCATCTGGTCGCGCTTGACCGTGGCGAGCACGCGAGGCCGCCTGCTCGCCGCCCATCACCGAGATGCGCGCGTTCGGCCACATCCAGAGCAGGCGCGGCTCGAACGCGCGGCCGCACATCCCGTAGTTGCCCGGCGCCGAACGAGCCGCCGGTGATCACGGTGAACTTCGGCACGACGGAATTGGCGACGGCGTGCACCATCTTGGCGCCGTCCTTCGCGATCCCGGCGCGTTCGTAGTCGCGGCCCACCATGAACCCGGTGATGTTCTGCAGGAAGACCAGCGGGATGCCGCGCAGGTTGCAGAGCTCGATGAAGTGGGTCGCCTTCAGCGCCGACTCGGAGAACAGCACGCCGTTGTTGGCGACGATGCCCACGAGGTAGCCGTGGAGCCGCGCGAAGCCGGTGACGAGGGTGGTCGCGTACCGCTCCTTGAACTCGTCGAAGCGCGACCCGTCCACCACCCGCGCGATCACCTCGCGCACGTCGTAGGGCACCCGGATGATCGGCGTTGACGACGCCGTAGAGCTCCGAGGGATCGTAACGGGGGTCTTCGGGCGAGGTGACGTCGAGCGCGGGCGGCTTGGTCGTGTTCAGCGTCGAGACGATGGTCCGCGCCAGCCGCAGCGCGTGCTCGTCGTCTTCGGCCAAGTAGTCGGCGACGCCGGACAATCGGGTGTGCACGTCGGCGCCGCCCAGCTCTTCGGCGGTGACTTCTTCGCCCGTGGCGGCCTTCACCAGCGGCGGCCCGCCGAGGAAGATCGTGCCGGTGCCGCGCACGATGACCGTCTCGTCGGACATCGCGGGCACGTAGGCGCCGCCGGCCGTGCACGAACCCATCACCACGGCCATCTGCGCGATCCGCTCGGCCGACATCCGCGCCTGGTTGTAGAAGATGCGACCGAAATGGTCGCGGTCGGGGAACACCTCGGCCTGGAGCGGGAGGAAGGCTCCGCCCGAATCCACCAGGTAGACGCACGGCAGGCGGTTCTCGATCGCGATCTGCTGAGCGCGCAGGTGCTTCTTGACCGTGATCGGGGAAGTAGGTGCCGCCCTTCACGGTGGCGTCGTTCGCCACCACCATCACTTCGCGGCCGCTGACGCGGCCGATGCCGGTGACCAGGCCGGCCGACGGGGCTTCGCCCTTGTACATGCCCCACGCGGCGAGCGCCGACAGTTCGAGCCACGGCGAGCCGGGGTCGAGCAGCCGGTCCACCCGTTCCCGCACCGGCAGCTTGCCCTGCTGGCGGTGCCGCGCGATCGCCCGGTCGCCCCCGCCGCGCCTGACGTCCGCCAGCCGCTCGCGCAGCTCGGCGAGCAGGCCCTGGAGGTGCGCCCGGTTGGCGCGAAACAGCTCGGAATCGCGGTCTGCACGCGCGTTTCGATGACGTCCATCAGCGGCTCGAATCGATCTCCCGCAGGAGTGCAGCCGAGAATGGGTGGAATCTCGGCTCGCCGCGAGAATTATTCTCAGAGAATCGACCTCGAATGTGAGGTACGAAAAACACGACGGTTCTGTCGACATGTGGACATTTGCTCGCGCGAGTGTATACTTTTCGGTACCGACCAGGCCGCTGAGAAGAACCGTGTCGGCGGCAGTTTGGATCTTCATCCCCTGGCAAGCCATGAATCTGAAGCGGAAGAAGCGCGTTCTCGTCATTGACGACGAACCGGCGATGACGGAGTGGCTCAAGATCCTGCTCGAGCACGCAGGGTTACGAGGTGCGGACGGCCCTCATCGGGGCGCGGGGCGAGGAGATCTTTCGAGACTTGGCGGCCGGACGCCGTGGTCACCGACATGGTGCTCCCCGACGTCGACGGCATCGAGCTCCTGCGCACGCTTCAAGGAAGCTCAACCCGGACTCGGAGGTCATCGTCATCTCGGGGCACGGGAACATCCCGCGGTCGGTGGAGGCGGTCAAGGCGGGCGCCTTCGACTTCCTCGAGAAGCCGATCGACGCCGAGCGGCTGCTCGCCATGCTCGAGAAGGCGATCGAGCGCAAGGACCTGTCGATCGAGAACGAGCCAGCTCAAGCAGAAGCTCCAGGACCGCTACAAGTTCGCAGAACGTCATCGGCAAGAGCAAGAAGATGCAGGACCTCTTCGAGCTCATCGAGAACGTGGCCGGCGAGCGATGCGAACATCCTCATCCAGGGCGAGAACGGCACCGGCAAGGAGCTGATCGCCAACGCGATCCACTACAACAGCAAGCGGGCGAAGGGGCCGTTCATCAAGATCAACTGCGCGGCGATTCCCAAGGACCTGATCGAGTCCGAGCTGTTCGGCTACAAGAAGGGCGCCTTCACCGGCGCGACGATGGACAAGGAGGGGCTGTTCGAGATGGCCGAGGGCGGCTCGCTGCTGCTCGACGAGATCGGCGAGATGCCGTCCTACCTGCAGACGAAGCTGCTGCGCGTGCTCCAGGAGCGCGAGTACCGGCCGATCGGCAGCGACCGGATCGTCCACGTGGACTTCCGCCTGATCTGCGCGACCAACATCGACCTCGACACGGCGCTGCGCGAGGGCCAGCTGCGCGAGGACCTCTACTTCCGCATCAACACGATCACGCTGCAGGTGCCGCCGCTGCGCGAGCGCACCGAGGACATCCCGCTGCTGTGCGAGCACTTCCTCGAGCAAGTTCCGCCAGCGCTACCAGAAGAACGTGCAAGGCGCTCTCGCCGGCCGCCTATCACCTGCTGATCCGCAACCGCTGGCCCGGCAACGTGCGCGAGCTCGAGAACGCGATCGAGCGCGCGGTGCTCGTGAGCAAGGGGAGCGAGATCGCTGCCGAGCGACCTCCCCGAGTCGCTGCGCGAGGAGACGCCGAGCGCCGGCCGAGTTCGTCATCCCGCCGCACTGGACGCTCGCCGAGATCGAGAAGATGGCGATCCTGCAGACGCTCCAGCGGACGAACTGGAACAAGCAGGAGGCGGCGGCCATCCTCGGCCTCTACCGGCCGACGCTCTACAGCAAGATGAAGAAGCACGACATCCGCGACATGGGTCGTGCCGCCCGCCAACAGGCGGCGTCCGTGGAGTAGCGCTCCGCGAGCACCGACCGTCGGCTCAGTTGGGTTTCCCTGCGCGCCCCGCCCGGCAGACTGTGCGTTTCCCGCACCGACACGACCGACGACGGCTGGCACGGGAGTTGATGATCCGCTGGACACAAGCCGGCGGTCCATCGGCCGAACCGAGGCGCATCGCGGGACTCGCATGCGAAACGGTCCGGTCGGGGCCTGCGACTGGTCAGTGGAAGGGAGACACCGCATGGCGAACGAAGACGATGAGGAAGGCGGCTCCGGCTTCATGATGGGGTTGCTGACGGGCACGGTGCTGGGCGCCGGGTTGGGTGTGCTGTTTGCCCCGAAGCGCGGCAGCGAGTTGCGCGGCCAGCTGTCCGAGTCGGCGTCGCAGGTGGGGCGCACGGCGTCGGAGCAATACCAGAAGGTCGCCGGCGCGGCCGGCGAGATTGCCGGACGCGGCCGTGAGGTGGCCGAGCGCGGACGCGAGATTGCCGAGCGCGGCCGCGAGATGGGCCGCGACCTGATGGGACGCGCCAGGGAGGTGGTGAACCGAGGGACCGACGAGGCGAAACGCTTCGGTGCGTCGGGTTCCTCGGGCAGCGGGTCGGTTCCGTCGAGCGAAACGACCGGCGGGGATTACCCGCCCGGGCATACCCGCGGCTGACCTGTCACGCGGACCGGGCACGGACCGTGAGAGAATAGGCGCGTGCCGCCGACCAGCGAGACCGGGCTGCGCCTGAGGGGGCGCCTCCAGGCCCTTCGTGTGCGCACCGTGGCCTGGCTCCGTCTCGTCGGCCGGGCGTTGTGGCGCGGGTCGCTCGAGTTCTACAACAGCGACGACCTCACCTACGCCGCGTCGGTCGCCTACTACGGCCTGCTGTCGCTGTTCCCGTTCTTCCTCCTGATGTTCTCGATCCTGGCCGGCGTCACGTCCGACGTCAGCCGGCGCGAGGCCGTCGTGTCGTTCCTGTTTCGGTACTTCCCGACGCAGTTCGACTTCCTCTCCACGCAGCTGGACGCGCTGCAGCAGATGCGGTTCCGGGTCGGGGTCGGCGGCGCGGCGGCGCTGGTGTGGGCGGCGCTCGGCGTCTTCAGCGCGGTCAGTTCGGCGGTGAACCACGCGTGGGGCGTGGAGAAGCAGCGCAGCTACCTGCGCCACAAGCTGTTCTCGTTCTTCATGCTGCTGGCGGCGGGCTTGCTGCTGATGGCCGCCCTCATGCTGGTCAGCGCGTTCCAGATCGTGCACGCCACCTGGTTCGCGGGGGTTGTCGAGCGGTTTCCCGGGCTGCAGGTGCTCGGCAGCTTCTTCATCCGCTACGCGGCCACGTTCATGCTGACCGTCGTCGTGGGACTCGTCTACTACTTCGTGCCCGCCGTCCAGGTGGGGTTTCGCGACGTGTGGCCCGGCGCGATCCTGACGGGCCTCCTGTGGCACCTGGCGCTCGAAGGCTTCTCGTTCTACGTTCGCGACATGAGCCGCTTCAACCTGGTGAACGGCTCGATCGCCGCCGTGGTCGTCTTCCTGGTCTGGATCTACACGTCCGCGGTCGTTCTGCTGTACGGCGTCGAATTCACCGCGGCCTACGCCCGCCTGCGGCGGGGGCGACCGGACGGTTCGTCGGCGACGCCGTAGACACCCCGGAGCCCCCCGATGAACCGCCTCGCGGCCGAGAAGAGCCCCTACCTCCTGCAGCACGCCTCGAACCCGGTGGACTGGTATCCGTGGGGCGACGAGGCGTTCGACAAGGCGCGGGCCGAGGACAAGCCGATCTTCCTCTCCGTCGGGTACAGCACGTGCCACTGGTGCCACGTCATGGCCCACGAATCGTTCGAGGACCCGCGCGTGGCGGCGGTGCTCAACGAGCGCTTCGTGCCGATCAAGGTCGATCGCGAGGAGCGGCCGGACGTGGACCGCGTCTACATGGCGTTCGTGCAGGCGACGACCGGGTCGGGGGGGTGGCCGATGAGCGTCTGGCTGCTGCCAGACCGGCGGCCCTTCTTCGGCGGCACCTACTTCCCGCCGTCGTCGGCGTGGGGCCGGCCCGGCTTCGTCGACCTGCTTCGCGAGATGGCGCGGCTCTGGCGCGACGAACGCGGCCGCGTCGAGGCGGCGGCCGCCGGGGCGGTCGAGCACCTTGCCGGCGCGACGAGGCGGAGAGGGCGGCCTGCAGGTGCCGGGCGCCATCGCCCTCGACGGCGCCACGAGGGATCTGCTCGGAAGCTACGACCGACGGAACGGCGGATTCGGCGGCGCGCCGAAGTTCCCGCGCCCATCGGAGCTGCTGTTCCTGCTGCGCGAGCACCGGCGCACAGGCGGCCGTCCGCCGCTCGACGCCGCGCTGCACACGCTGCGGGCGATGGCGGCAGGCGGCATGCGCGACCAGGTCGGCGGCGGCTTCCACCGATACTCCGTGGACGGGCGGTGGCGGGTGCCGCACTTCGAGAAGATGCTCTACGACCAGGCGCAGCTGGTGCTGGCGTACGTGGAGGCGGCGCAGGCCTCGGGCGACGTGTTCTTCCTCGGCGTGGCCGAGGACACCTTGCGGTACGTGCAGCGGGATCTGACCGGCGAAGGCGGCGCGTTCCTGTCCGCCGAAGACGCCGACAGCCTGCCCCCGGGCGCGCCCGAGGGCGGGCACGGGTCCGAAGGCGCCTTCTACCTGTGGACCGCGACGGAGATCGAGCGCCTGCTCGGGCCGGACGCGCAGATCTTCTCGCAGCGATACGGCGTCGCGGCCGACGGGAACGCGCTGGAGGATCCGCACGGCGAGTTCACCGGGCGCAACATCCTCTACCAGGCGCGGACGGTGGAGGAGATCGCGAAGGAGCGCGGCGAGCGGCGCGAGGACGTCGAGTCGGCGCTCGCGCGCTCGCGCGACCTGCTGTTCCGCGAGCGGGCGTCGCGCCCGCGCCCGCACCTCGACGACAAGGTGCTGACCGCGTGGAACGGGCTGATGATCGCCGCGTTCGCGCGGGCGAGCCGGGTCGTCGCGGCAATGGGGGAGGCGGAGCGCCTTGCGACCGGCGACCTGCGGCTTGCGGCGGCCACTCGCAGCCAGGAGTACCTGGCGTCGGCGCAGCGCGCGGCCTCGTTCATCCGCGAGCGGATGTGGGACGCGGCGGCCGGCCGCCTCTCGCGCCGATATCGCGACGGCGAAGCCGCCATCGACGCGTACGCCGAGGACTTCGCCTGCCTCGGCTTCGGCTTGCTCGAGCTGTTCCAGGCGGACGGCGATCCCGAGTGGCTCGAGTGGGCGATCGATCTGCAGCGCCTGCAGGACCAGCGGTTCCTGGACCCGGAGGCGGGCGGGTGGTTCAGCACCGCGGCCGGCGATTCTTCGCTGCTGCTTCGGCTGAAGGAGGACTACGACGGCGCCGAGCCCACCGCGAGCTCGGTCGCGGTGACGAACCTCCTGACGCTGTCGCATCTCGGGGCCGCATCCGCAGCGGCAGACGGCATCGTGGGGCGCGCGCTGCGGCTGTTCGCCCCGCGCATCACCCGGACGCCGCGGGCGGTGCCGATGATGCTGTGCGCGCTCTCAGCCTGGCACGCGGGGATGGCGGAGGTGGTCATCGCCGGCCCTCGTGAAGACGGCGCCACGCTCGCGCTCGTGCACGCCGTGGACAGCACGTATCAGCCGTTCGCGGTGCTGGTGCGCACGGACCCGGGGAGCGAGCGGGCGCGCAGGCTCGAAACCACGCTGCCCTGGGTGGCGGGGCAGGGGATGCGTGAGGGCCGGCCGGCCGCATACGTCTGCCGCGACTTCGCGTGCGAGCGGCCGACGACGGACCCCGTCGCGCTGGCGGAGCAGCTTCGACGGTAGGCAAGGAGCAGGGACGAGTGCATGGGTAATAGGGACGAGGGACGAGGGACGAGGGAGAGAGGAACAGGAAGAAGGAAGAAGGAAGAAGGAAGAGGTGCGGTCACGTCGCTGACGGACGAGCCGCGGGCGGCGCGATACTGAACATTCGGTGCGGAGGCGTCGTCGAATGGTGTGACGGCCGCGGTGCTGCCGTCCGGAGGCCGCGATGGTGAAGTTCCTGCTCTGGCTGCTCCTGTTGTTCTGCTGCTGGCCGCTGGCGCTGCTCGCGCTGGTGCTGTACCCGATCGTGTGGCTGATCACGCTGCCGTTCCGACTGCTCGGTATCGCCGTCGAAGGCGTGTTCGAGTTGCTGCGCGCGGTGATCCTGTTGCCGGCGCGTGTTCTCGGCGGCGCGCGGTCGTGACGCTCGCCGCGTGACGCCGTGACCCGTCCCACCCGCTGATCTTCCGCAACCCCTGCGGCGCCGACGTCCGGACGCCGCCCGGGTCGATCCCTCGCGCCGGTGCTATGATTCCAGCACTCCCCGCGCCGGGGTGGCGAAACTGGCAGACGCACAGGACTTAAAATCCTGGGACTCGCAAGGGTCGTGCGGGTTCGATCCCCGCCCCCGGCACCAATTACCTGACAAAGTGGGGGGCGCGGGTAGGGGCGATGCCGGACCTTCGCTGGCGTTCGCGAGAGATCGATTGGGCAGGGAGCGCAGGGGCGGCGACCTGCCGCCTTTCCCACCGGGACGCCACGTGCCAACGGGAAGCTGGAGGCAGGACATGAGGGTCCGCCTGGGAGTCTTCGTCGGGCAACTGGCCGCGGTCGGGCTCGCCGTCGCCGTGTCGAGTGCGCAGCAACAGGTGCCGACGTTTCTCGTCGCCACCAGGCTCGTGGAAGTCACGGTCACGGTCGTCGACAAGAAGGGGAACGCGGTGACCGGCCTCGGGCCCGCGGACTTCCTCGTCCGGGACGAAGGCAAGCCGCGCCCCGTGGACGTCTTCCGTTTCGACGGCGGGTCAGTAGGGAACAGCACTGCGCCCCCGGCAGTCGCACCGCCGCCTGGGATCTTCACGAATCTCCCCACTTATTCAGACACCGCGCCGCGTAACGTGACGGCCCTGGTCCTCGACAACATCACCATGACGCCCACTGAAGGCGTCAAGGCGCGTGCCCTCATGATGCGGTACCTGACGGCACTGGCGCCTCGCTCCGTGACTGGCATCTACTTGATGTCAGACAAGCTCTACGTCCTGCACGATTTCACAGACGACCACGAGGCCCTCCTCGCCAGAATCCGAAAGACCGGCCTGCCGACGGCTACGGGCTGGGACATGGACTACCGCCAGTCGATCGTCGAGGCGGAAGCCTTCCTGAAGATGTTCCAGGACGGCGACCAGGAGACGTATTCCACGATGGTCTATTTCCTGCGAAATGCGTTGCGAGCGGAGGCGCTGGCTGACGCGCAGATCCGCCGAGACTGGATGGAACGAAGCCTGGCGTCGATCGAGAGACTAGGCCAGCACCTTGCGGGCATTCCGGGGCGCAAGAGCGTGATCTGGATCGGCGGTGGCGTGTCCTGGGTGTCAATAACGGCGACGAACCCGACGTCGGTGACCTCGCCGCTTCAACAGACCGCAGGCACCCAGCGAGCGATGCCGGAGTTGATGGAGAACAACGAGCAGAAGGTGCGACAGGTGGCGCGGCGCCTCGCGCAACAAGGGGTCGTGCTCTACATCGTCGATGCCCACTACCTCCAGGCGCCGTCCGACACGAAGGCGCAGTCGCGGCAGCCGGTCCCACTGACCGGGCGCGGGAACTTCGAGATGCTGATGGATACGCAGGCGGTCAGCAGCGACACCAAGGCGCCGATGCAGGCGATGGCGGCGGTCACAGGCGGACGGTACTTCCTTCCCGGCGACGCGAGCGGCCCGGCGAAGATCCTCGGCGACATGCAGGGCAGCTACACGCTGGGGTTCTACATGCCGGAGACCCCGGACAACAAGTGGCACAAGCTGAAGGTCGAGGTGAAGCGTTCGGGTTTGAACGTGCGCTACCGCGAAGGCTACCTGGCGGATTCAGGCGTGGCGCAGGCTGGCAAGTGGCCGGACGCGGTGTGGCACACGGCCCTGTCGAACCCGCTCGGGTCATCCGCGATTCCGCTCTCGGCAGCCTGCAAGAGGACGCCTTCCGGGGAGCTCGCGATCACGGTGCTGGCGGACACCGGCGCGCTGCAGTTCGTGCCCGATGGGGCGCAGCTCTCCGCGAATCTGGAGATTCTCGTCGCTGACCGCACGCCGGACGGGCTTGCCCGCGCGAGCCGGTCGACGGTCACGAGCATCGTGGCGGCCGCAGAGTGGGAGGCGAAACGCCGGCAGCCGACGCGCTACGACGGAACATGGAAACCGACAGCTGGTGCGACCGTGCTGCGCGTGATCGTGCACGACGTGAACAGCGGGCGGTACGGATCGGTCGATGTGCCGCTGAACAAGGTGCCGGACGCCGTTGCGAAATGACTTGCCCGAGTGTCTCCGCCAATCCGGCGGCGAGCGCCGGCGCATCGCTGGTGGCGCCGGCCTCCGTGCCGGCGAACTCGGGCAAGCACGGAGGCTTGCCCCACCAGGCTCCGTGGTTCGGGTGGCGCCTGCGTCAGTAGACGCGAGTCACGCAGGTCGCGGCGGAGGCGTCGAGGGAGACGCGGAAACTGAAGGCGAGCCGGCCGGTCCGACGGTGCGGTCTGCCGACGAAGCCGGCGCGCCGGCGGGAGCGGCCGCCGCCGGGCGCCGCCGCTTCTTCTTCAGCGGCCACTGTCCGATGGGAAGCACCTCGAGCACGAGCGGGCGCAGGATGGTGGTGGCTCCGCGGTAGTTCCCGTTCTCGCACAGCTCCTGCGCAATCACCACCTTCTCGTCGGTATTTACCCTGAGCATGCCGAAGATCACGAACTCCACGCCCTTTCGGTGGAGCAGTTCCTCGGCGGTGTACATCTCGGTTTGGTCGCAACCGATGTCCCGGTAACGCACGGCGACGATCTGCTCGATCATTAGGGCCCCCGCTCCTGGAACGGCCGGAAGCGCCGGTCCTGCCGGCCGCTTCCGCCCGAAGCGGCAGTATACGCAAAAACTCGCCGGTCATGACGGGCTCGGGGCGCCGTGGGGCAACAAGCGGTCGCCGGGTGGCACCCGCTGATTTCGCGCAAAGGACTGCGTTCAGAGCATTTATCCTGGCAGCCCACCGACCGGGGTGGTAGCATTCGCGGGGGCCGGACGTCGGCCGCGCATCAGCGAGGGCACCCGATGGGCACAGCACGGCAGCCTCACGAGCCTCCCGCGGTCATCTCCAAGCTCGGCTGGCGCTATCACCACCTCGGCGTGCCGCACGCCGAGCCACGCGCCAACGAAAGGCACCTTCCGCACCTCGGCATGTACGTCAGTGGCTTCGACGCGAGCCCCTACGGCATCGAGTGGATCCGTTTCGAACCGCACGCCGCCGTTCCCGCCATCGTCCGCTCGGTTCCGCACGTCGCCTTCGCCGTCGACGACCTGGACGAGGCGCTTCGCGGGAAGGAGATCCTGATCGCTCCGAACACGCCATCCGCCGGCGTGCGGGTCGCGTTCATCCTCGACGACGGGGCCCCGGTGGAACTGCTGGAGTTCGACGCGTGAAGCACGTCGCGGCGAGCCTGGAGCGGACCGCGCTCGTCGGGTTGGATCGCGACGGCGAAAGGGGGCGGGAACGGCCGCGTCGGCCGCCGCCCCGCCCCGGGCTCGCTAGAATCTCACGCCCACCGAGTACACGAAGGCAAAGCCGCTGACGTCGATCGTGGTTTCGATCGCCTGCCCGACCTGCGACGTGAAGACGGGGTAGAGAGGCGACGTGCCGCTCTGCCAGCTGAAGCCGCCGGCAAAGGTCAGGTGCTCGGTGCTGCCGCTGAGCCCGCCAGTCAACCGCGTGAGGTTGACCTTCTTGAACACGCCGTCGGCCCCGCCCACCGGCGAGTTGGCCGTCGCGAACCCACCGTGCACGGTCAGCTTGCCCTTCGACGACACCTCGTAGCGGCCGCCGACCATCAGGTCCACCACGTTGGTGCCCTCGACCGTGACCGTCGGGAACACCGACTCGACGCTGGTGACGCTCCCGCCGGTGTCGGTCACCGTCGTGAGCGGCTTGGACGGGACGAAGTAGTCGTAGACGCCGGTGCCCTGCGTGATGCGCACGTCGGCCTCGACCGACCCGCGGTCCGTCACGTAAGCGGCGCCGCCGACGAACTCGAAGGGCAGCTTGAGCGTCATCTCGGGGTGCTCGTCGTAGTAAGACAGGTTGATCGCAACCCCGCCCCCGTTCTTCGTCGCGTCGAAGCCCGCCGTGCCGTTGTTGCCGACCATGATGCCCGGCGTCCGGACCGTGCCGCCGATCTTCACGTGCTCGCCGACGTCGTACTGCGCGCCCAGGGTCAGGCGAAGGTGCATGAACCGCGTGCGGTTGAACGACGTCACCAGCGTGTTCGGGGCGGCGTTCGCGCCGATCGTCCGATCGTTGACCGATTGGGCGCTGTGGAGCTGCGTCAGCACGAAGTCGGCGCTGCCGCCGATGCGGAGCTTCTCGTCCGGGCTGTAGCCGGCGCCGACGCTGGCCGTGCGCTTGAGGTAGGCGGAGGCCGCCGAGTACGCGTAGCGCTCGGGCACCGTCGGCGTGCCGACCGACCCCTCCGCGCTCAGCGCGTGGTCCCAGTTGTTCTCGGTCGAGAAGGACACCGCCATCGACCAGTTGGCGTAGTCGAACGGCTCACGCCACAGGAACCCCAGCTGGACGGGCAGCATGCCGACCGACCCGACGTTGGTCGGGAAGGCGGCGTTCGGCGTCACGTGCACCCACTGCATCGCTCCGCCGCTCGCGATCAGCGAGGACTGCTTCACCCGCGACAGCCCGGCCGGGTTGTAGTACGTGGAGAGGGCATCCTCTCCGCGCGCGACCGCCGCCCCCCCTTCGAGCCCAGCGGTGAGGCCCGGCGCCTGGGCGGTGTAGTTGGGGAGCACGACGTTCGACGGCGCCAGCACGGGCAGCGGCGACTGCGCAAATGCCGTGGCAGCTGCGAGCGCCAGGCAGGCAGCGACGATGGCGGTGAGAGGGGTTCTGCGCAACTTCATGTCTCGGGGTCTCCTTCTGTTCGTGCGTCGAGGACTGCGGGGGGGAACGAGCGCGACCCAACAATATTAGCACTACGCCCGCGTCGCACGGCGCCCCAGGTGCCCGCCCAGCCGGCCGCCCTCCCGGTCCGCGGGGCTGGGCGGGCGGCAGCCGGACATGGCCCGCCCGCACGTCTCGGGCCCGCGGCAGTATAATCGGCCATTGACCTCGGGGCCCGTGGGGTGACACAACCATCGCGTGAGGAGAACATTCATGCTGCGAACGCATCGTGTGCGCTGGACCTTCCTGATCCTCTGCCTGCTGGCAGCGGCCGTTCCCGCCTTCGCTCAGGAGACACAGACCAAGCCTTTCCAGCCCCAGGTCGGCCAGGGCGGCAAGGACGTCGTCTGGGTGCCGACGCCGCAGGCGCTCGTGGACAAGATGCTCGACATGGCGAAGGTCACGCCGCAGGATTTCGTCATGGACCTCGGCTCCGGCGACGGCCGGACGGTGATCACGGCGGCCAAGCGCGGCGCTCGCGCCATGGGTATCGAATACAACCCTGAGATGGTGGAACTGTCGAAACAGAACGCCGCCAAGGAGGGCGTCTCCGACCGCGCCCAGTTCGTGAAGGCCGATCTGTTCGAGACAGACTTCTCGAAGGCGACCGTCATCACGATGTTCCTGCTGCCGCAGATCAACCTGAAGCTGCGGCCCAAGATCCTCGACCTCAAGCCCGGCACCCGCGTGGTGTCGAACACCTTCACCATGGAAGACTGGGACGCCGACGAGATTGCGACCGTCGGCGAGAATTGCACCAGCTGGTGCACGGCGCTGCTGTGGATCGTGCCGGCGAAGGTGGCGGGCACGTGGACGCTCCCGGACGGCCAGCTGACGCTGCGGCAGGAGTTCCAGATGGTGTCGGGCACGCTGCGGCGCGGCGCCGACGGTCTTCCGCTGACCGAGGGCCGTCTCCGGGGGGAGGACATCACGTTCACCGTCGGGGGCGCCACCTACACCGGGAAGGTGAACGGCACCACGATGCAGGGCACGACCAACACCGGGGCGAAGTGGATGGCGACCCGGGCGGCTCAATAGCGCCAGGGCGGGTGGAGTTGGCCGGCAGAGGCGTTCGGCAGCACCTCGGTGAACTTCCCGGGCTGAATCGTCGTCTCCTTGAGCGAGCGGTGCGGGCCTGCGGGGCCGCACCGTCGCTCTGAGACGACGACGGATTGGGCCGTCAAGGGAGGACGCCATGCCCGAGGAACGAACGTGGTGGGAGACCATCAAGGTCGAGGGCGGGGAACTGCTCGAGAAGGTCAAGACCCTGATTCACGAGGGGAACGTCCGCCGCATCGTGATTCGACAGGGCGAGCGGTCCGTCGCCGAGTTCCCGCTGACGGTCGGCGTCGTCGGCACCGTCGCCGCGCCGATCCTGGCCGCCGTCGGCGCCCTCGCGGCGCTGCTCACCAACTGCACGATCCAGGTTCAGCGTGCGGCGGCTATTGTTCCGACCACCGAGGAAGCGCCGCAGACGGCCGAGGAAGCGCCGAAGAGCGCGTAGCAGCCGAGGCGGCAGACAGGCGGGCGCCGCCAGTGGCCTCGGCGCCTGCCTTGACCTCCAGGAGCGCCTTCCGCACGCGGTAGAAGTTGCCGAGGTCCGCGGCCAGCACCCGGAGCGCGGCCGGCGACCACCACGCGTGGTAGAAGCGCACGCGCGTGACGACGCGCGTTTGCGCGGGTCCGACCGGCGAGAGCATCCAGCACCACGTGAGGCGGGGCGCCGACCGGGTGAGCCAGAGCATGTAGCGGTTCTGCTCGAACCCCTTCACGAACCGCCGCTCCTCGACGCCCATCTTCACGATCCAGGGCCAGATGCGCTCGGGCGGGGCATTGATCGTGACCGCCCTGGTCGCGACGAACGTCGCGTTGCCGACCACGCGGTCGCCCGGCAGGGGCCGCGCCACCTCGACGTCGGTCGCGCCCCACCGCATCTGCACTGGGCGCAGGAAGACGAAGTACAGCACCAGCGACGCCACGGCCGCGACGAAGGCGACCCGGGCGAGCACCGGCGCGACACACATCGGTTGCCGCATCGACTCGGCTGCATTATTCACGAACTCGTTCGCGAAGGAAAGCGCGCGCGTCACATTCGACGGCCTTCCGGCAAATTGGATATCGAGGTACGCATGGCCCGCAGTCTCGTCCTAGCGCTCGTCGGCCTGTTCGTGGCGCTGCCGGCGCCCGTTCACGTGGCCGCCCGGCAGGCGGACGGCGTCGCCGTGCTGCTGCTTCGTCTCGGGCAGGCCATTCGCTCGGGCAGCCCCGACGGCTACACGCCGCTCCTGTCGGCCACCGCCGACCGTGCAGAGGCATCCGCCTTCGCCGACTCCGTGATCCGGCCCGGCGTCACTCGGGCCGTCGTTCGCGAACTCGACCGGACGCCGCTGGAAGGGACGCCGCCGGGCGACCGGTTCCGGCTGACCGCGGAAGCTTTCGTCGAAACGGGACGCTCGGCGCAGCTGTATACCTGGGTGCTCGAGGTGAGGCGGGCTTCGCGCCCCGGCGGAAGCGCGGACCCGGGAGCCTGGACGATCTCGGCGCAGCGCACGGTCGGGACGCTGCCGGCCATCTACCGCCTGCAACTCGACGAACAGCGGCAACTGTCGGGCCGACAGCTCGTCATCACCGACGAGGACACGCAGATCACGATCCCGCAGGCCGACGTGTTCGTCGCCGACGCCGAAGGAGAGCCGACCGCGCTCGTGGTGCTGGGGAAGGGGCGCATGCACGTCGCGCCGGCCCAGCCTGCCGAACGAGGCCAGGTGAAAGTGTTCTCGGGCAGCGAAACGCTCGACACGCCCGTCGACGCCCTGTTCGTCCGGGTCCCGCCCGGCGAACTCGAGCGCCACGTTTCCGGCACCCTGGAGCCGCGGCCCGTCGAGGCCCGTCAGCTCTCCAGGGCCAACGACATCTTCAACGACGAGGTGCGCCTCTCGTACGGCCTCGACCTGGGAGACTTCAGCCGCGACACCTGGTCGATGCTGCCGAGTTCCGGCGACTTCCTCGCGGAAATCAGCACGCGCAAGTACGGGATGCTGACCTACGCGCGAAACAGCCACGATGCCGAGGACGTGTCGCTGTTCCAGCGCGAGCGGCGCCGCAACATCTCGGTCTACACCTCGGCGGCCAGGCTCGCCAGCCGCGGACGCTTCTACTCCGATGACGACGGCCTGGACTACCGGGCCGCGTCGTACGACATCGATGCCTCGTTCGAGCCCGACCGCAACTCGGTGGCCGGCCGTACCCGGCTGCGCCTGCAGGTGCTGGCGCCCTCCGTCAGCACGCTGACGCTGCGGTTGGCAGACTCCCTCGCCGTCAGCTCGGTGACGTCCCCCGAGTACGGCCGGCTGCTCGCCGTTCGCATCCGCGGACAGAACAGCGTGGTCGTGAGACTGCCCGCCCCCGTTTCCCAGGGGAGCGGCATCACGCTCGACGTCGCGTACGCGGGGACCGTGGCCCCGCAGCCGGCCAGCGCGGAGGCGCTCCCCCAGCTGCAGGTGTCGCGCCAGCCGACCAGGGAGGTTCGTCTCGAGGAGAGCTTCCTCTACAGCAACGAGATATTCTGGTATGCGCGTGCGCCGGGGTCCGGCTACTCGACCGCGACGCTCCGGCTGCGGGTCCCCCCCAATTACTCGTGCGTCGCGAGCGGGAAACTGGTGGAGCCAGCCTCGGCTGCGGCGGGCAAGGAGGACGACGAGAGGGGGCGATTCACTTTCGTCGCCTCGCGGCCCGCGCGCTACTTCGCGTGCCTCATCACGCCCTTGGTCGAGGGCGCGTCCCGCGTCCTGAAGGTCCGCAAGGCGTCATCGCGCGAAGGGGAAGCGGACGGCACGGCGTCGCTCAACCTGGAGGTGATGACCAACCCGAGGCTGCGGAGCCTCGCGCGCCCGCTCGCCGACACCGCCGGCGACATCCTCGAGTTCTACGCGTCGATCATCGGTGACTCGCCTTATCCCGACGTGACGGTCGCCGCCGTGGAGTGGAACTTCCCGGGCGGTCACAGCCCAGCCTACCTGGCGATCCTGAACCAGCAGTTGCCTGGCAGGACGACGACTTCGTACAGCAACGACCCGGCGTTCTTCGACGGGTTCCCCGAGTTCTACCTCGCGCACGAGCTGGCGCACCAGTGGTGGGGCCAGGCGGTCGGGTGGAAGAACTACCACGAGCAGTGGCTGAGCGAGGGGCTGGCGCAGTACTTCGCGGCGCTGTACGCCGAGAAGCTGCACGGTCCCGGCACGTTCGCGTCGATCCTGCGGCGGTTCCGGCAATGGTCGATGGACACGACGGGCCAGGGCCCCATCTACCTCGGCTACCGCGTCGGCCACCTCAAAGGCGACAGCCGGGTCTTCCGCGCCGTCGTCTACGACAAGAGCGCAGCGGTGCTGCACATGCTCCGGCGCATGGTCGGCGACGACGCGTTCTTCCGCGGGTTGCGGCGGTACTACACGACGTGGCGGTTCAAGAAGGCGGGGTCGGACGATCTCCGGCAGGCGATGCAGGCCGAGTCGGGCCTGGACCTCGAGCGGTTCTTCGAGCGCTGGGTCTACGGCGACAGCGAGCCCGCCGTGTCGTTCGGCGCGACGGTCGAGGGCGGGCCGCAGGGGCGCGAGGCCCTGGTCCGCTTCGACCAGCGCGGGGAGGTGTTCGACATCCCGGTCACCGTGACCGTGGATTACGCCGACCGGCCGTCGGTGGACGTCCTGGTGAAGATCACCGGCCGGCACACCGAGGCGCGCATCCCGCTTGCCGGCAGGTTCAAGAAGATCGAAGTGAACCGCGACGGCGCCGCGCTCGGCGTTTTCACCGAGTCCCGGTCGACGAAAGGCTGACCGCGGCACGCCGCGCGGCAAGCCACGCCAGCAGGATGCCGCCAAGGGTCAGCAGCACGACCGACGCGGAGTGCGACGTGAGCACGTGCACCGGGTCGCTGACCTCGCAGTAGGTGCGCCACGAGCTGTCCGACAGCAGCCCGGCCCCGAGACCCGCCAGCGCGCCGGTGAGACGGGGGTGCGTCGGATAGGCGCGGAAAGCCAGCAGCAGGGTGAGGATCAGCATCGGCAGGCCAATGAGCAGCGGCGTCTGGATGCAGACCGCCCAATAGTGCGCTTCGAGTCCGGATGGGACGCGGCTGGCGTGGGCGAACCAGGTCAGCCACGTGACGGCGAGCACCACGCCGCCGCCGGCGAGCAGCAGCAGCGCCGCGACCCGGCCGGCCGGCGCGCGGCCGGGCACGGCCGTGCGAAGCGCCGACCCGACGAGCAGGGTTCCGTATCCCATCTGCAGGGCCGACAGGCCCCAGACCACCGAGGCGCCGAGGGCCCGCGCGTCGTGGCGGACACCGAGCCGGAGGTAGACGGCCGCGGCCGTGACGAGGCCGAGCGCGCAGACGGGGACGGCGCGCATCCAGGGCCGCCACAGCCGATGCACCGGCGTGAGGTCGTCGAGGATCCTTCTGGCCGCGGCGTCGTGGCTACTTGGCGTCATGTGCATCCTCGTCTTCGTTCAGGACCTCGCGGAGGCGCGCCATGCCGCGACTGGCCCGCGCGCGCAGCGCGGGGCCGCGGACGCGCAGCCTTCGCGAGATCTCCCTGAAACTCAGCCCGTGCAGATGATGGAGCAGGACGCTCGCCCGGGTGGCCGGCGACAACTGCTCGAGGGCGCGCCGCACTTCCGTCCTCGCGACCAGCGCGGTGTCGTAGCCGGCCTCTCTCGAGGAAAGAGCGTCCTCGAGCGGTTCCTGCCGGGACATGTCTCCCCGGCGCTGGCGGTAGCGGCAGTCCATCAGGAAGACGTGGCGGGCGACCGCGCAGGCCCACGGCGCCACGGGATACGCGGGGTCGTAGGTGTGCCGCGCGCGGTGGATCTGGAGAAAGGTGTCCTGCAGCAGGTCGTCGACGCGGACCGGGTCGCGGGCGAGCCGGAGCAGCTGCCGGCGGACGAGCGGCGCGAGCCGGGCGTACAACTGCTCGAACGCCTCGCGACGGCCGTCCTGGTAGCCGACCATCAGCGCCCGCAGTTCCTCGTCGGCAGCGTTGTCGGGTGATGTCACGCGCGTCCGCCCCTCGGCTGGCCGGGCCCTCCGGCCCGTACGTTCATTATCCACCGCGAGTCCAGGCCACGCAGCCTGCCACGCCGCGGCACCAGCGGAGCGGGTCATGACGACAGATGTGCCGGCGAGGGAGGCGACGTGACATCTCGCCATGTTTCACCGGCGTCACCTTCCTGCGCGGGCAGGCAAACGAACTGAAGGGGTGCCGATATGAACCGATGGCGCCGGGCGGCTGTGGTGGCTGGTGTGCTGGCGCTCGCGATCACGGCCGTCGCGATCGCGCGCGGGGAGGACGGCGACCCGCTGTCGTCGCTGGTGGCGGCCGAGCGGGCGTTCGCGAAGATGAGCGTCGACACGACGCAGCGCGAGGCGTTCCTGGCGAACTTCTCCGACGAAGGGGTGCTGTTCACGCCCGCGCCGGTGAACGCGAAGGAGGCGTTGCGCAAGCCGGCGCCGTCGCCCGCCGCCGCGACGCGGGTCCTGGACTGGGACCCGGTGACCGGAGATGTCGCCGCGTCGGGCGACCTGGGCTACACGACCGGACCGTGGATGGCGAGCGAGCGACCCGCCGGGGCCGCGCCCAAGACGACAGGCACCGGCTGGTTCTTCTCCGTCTGGCGGCGGACGGGGGGCGCTGGCTGGAAGGTCGCGGCCGACTTCGGCGTCCAGGCGCCGCACGGGCGCGTTCTGCGCGCGCAACCGTTCCGCCGCGCGGACGTGCGGGCGGCGGTTCCGGCGGCGACCGGACAGGCGGGCCCGTGGGCCGACGAGCTGCGGGCCGCGGACGCCGCGTTCGGCAGGCGGCTGGCGGCGTCGGGCTGGGCCGACGCGCTGCGGGCCGGTGCGACCGACGACGTGCGGGCTTACCGCGACGGGCGCGAGCCGGCGACCGGGCGGGCCGACGCGGCGGCCATCCTCCCCTCAGGCCCCCAGCCCTTCACCTGGGAACCGTCGTTTGCACTGGCATCCGCCGCCGGGGACCTGGGCTACACCTACGGCGCGTGCCGGGCACGCGGCGACGGGACGCCGATCCGCGGCTACTACCTGCGGGTGTGGAAGCGCGCGCGCGACGGATGGAAGCTGGCGGTCGACGTGGCGAACGCGGCGGACCGGCCGCAGCGGTAGTGTCCCGACTCGGAAGCGGGTTGTCGCGCCGAGGCGGGTGATGCGCCCTCACGGCCATGCTACTGTAGCTGTCGGGCGGACGGATGGTCCGGTCGCCCGACACCAAGGAGTCGGTCCGCCGTGGCACAGCTGCAGCTCGCCCCTCTTCCCGGGTACCACGCCTTCGCTGGTCCCGTCGTGCTCGTCATCATGGACGGCGTCGGCCTCGGCAAGCGCGACGAGGCCGACGGCGTGTTTCTCGCGAACACGCCGGTGCTCGACAGCCTGCTCGCCGAGCCGCTCTTCGTGCGGCTCAAGGCCCACGGCAAGGCGGTGGGCCTGCCGTCCGACGAGGACATGGGGAACTCGGAGGTGGGCCACAACGCGCTGGGCGCCGGGCGGGTGTTCGCCCAGGGCGCGCAGCTGGTGAACGAGGCGATTGCGTCGGGCAGCCTGTTCCGCGGGGAGGCATGGCGGGCCGCGGTGGCGCGCGGCGTCGCGGGCGGCACGGTCCACTTCATCGGCCTGCTCTCGGACGGCAACGTCCACAGCCACATCAACCACCTGTTCGCGCTGCTGGACCGGTGCGCCGCCGAGGGGGTGGCCCGGGTACGCGTCCACCCGCTGCTCGACGGCCGCGACGTGGGCGAGCGGAGCGCGCTGACCTACCTGGAGGCGCTGGAGGCGCGGCTGTCGGCGCTCGACAGCGGGGGCGGACGCGACTATCGCGTCGCGTCGGGCGGCGGCCGGATGGTCACCACGATGGACCGCTACAACGCCGACTGGACGGTGGTGGAGCGGGGGTGGAAGACGCACGTGCTCGGCATCGGCCGCCAGTTTCCGTCGGCACGGGAGGCCGTGGAGACCTATTACCGAGAGGATCCGACGAGCACGGACCAGTACCTCGACAGCTTCGTCATAGCCGCCAACGGACAGCCGGTCGGCACGATCGAAGACGGCGACGCGGTGATCGTCTTCAACTTCCGCGGCGACCGGGCCATCGAGATCTCGCGCGCGTTCGAGGAGGCCGACTTCCACGAGTTCGACCGCGTCCGCGTGCCCGACGTGTACTTCGCGGGCATGATGCAGTACGACGGGGACGCGCAGATTCCCCGCCAGTTCCTGGTCGAACCGCCCGCCATCGATCGCACGGTCTCGCAGTATCTCTGTGCGGAGGGCGTCACCTCGTTCGCGGTGTCCGAGACCCAGAAGTTCGGTCACGTCACGTACTTCTGGAACGGGAACAACTCGGGCTACATCGACGCGCGGCTCGAGGAGTACGTGGAGATTCCGTCGGACAAGATCATGTTCGACGAACGGCCGTGGATGAAGGCGGGCGAGATCACCGACGCCGTGATCGGGGCGGTTCGATCGGGCCGCTTCCGTTTCATCCGCGTGAACTACGCCAACGGCGACATGGTGGGGCACACGGGGAACGTGAACGCCATCCGCATCGCCGTCGAAGCGGTGGATCTCTCGCTCCAGCGGCTGCTGCCCGTCGTGCGCGCGGCCGGCGGCGTGCTCGTCGTCACCGCGGACCACGGCAACGCGGACTGCATGTTCACCGAGAAGAAGGGGAAGCGCGAGCCGATGGTCGCGCACACGCTGAACCCCGTGCCGTTCGTGGTGAAGGACTTCTCAAGCGCCAACGCCCTGGCGCTCTCGCCCGTGCCGGCTCCGGGACTGAGCAACGTGGCCGCGACGCTGCTGGCGCTGCTCGGGTTCCAGAAGCCGGACGACTACGATCCGTCGCTGATCCGCCTCGGGTAGCGGCCCGGGAGCCGCGATGCACGAGGCCGGCGCCGCGCGCCGCCCGCGTCGGGTGGCCGGCCCGTGTTTTGGCATGCATAGTTATGCAGAGTACCGTATAATCATGCAGCCGGCGGCGCGGACGGCCGGCCGCGCCGGCCGTTGTGCCATCGAGGCTCGCTGGAGGTGAGCCTCGAATCCCGATTGGAGGTGCCCCGATGGATGTTCGGTCGTCTCTCGAGATCCTGCACGCGATCCGCTCCGCCTCGGGCGACGCGTGGACCCTGGGCCTGCCCGACGCGGTGATCGCGCGTTTCGCCGCACGCGATGGTCGGCTGGCCAGGGCCGTCGAGGCGGCCGCCGAGGCACGCGAGCGGTGGCGGGCGACGCACGGCGAGCTGTTCGAGATGGCCGAGAGAGACCTCTGCCGGCACGTCCAGACGCGGATCCTCAACTTCTATCCGTCGGGCGGCATCAATCCGTACGTGCCCCTGGCCGCGCTGGGGCCCTGGATCGTGACGTCGCACGGTGCGGTCCTGCACGACTCGGGCGGCTACGGCATGTTGGGCCTCGGGCACGCGCCCGACACCGTCCTCTCCGCGATGGCGCGGCCGCTGCCGATGGCGAACGTGATGACGCCGTCGTTCAGCCAGTTTGCCCTCACCGAGCGGCTGACGCGGGAGATCGGCCGCAGCCGGCGCGCCTGCCCGTTCGGCCGGTTCGTCTTCCTCAACAGCGGATCGGAGGCGGTCACGTTCACGGCGCGCGTGGCCGACATCCACGCGCGCAGGATGACCGAGTCGGGCGCGCGGCACGCGGGCAAGCCGGTGCTGCGGCTGGCGATCGTCGACGGGTTCCACGGCCGGACCGAGGGGCCGGCGCGGATCTCCCAGTCGTCCCGCCCGACCTACACGAAGTATCTCGCCTCCTTCCGCGGGACCGACAACCTCGTCTTCGTCCCGATCAACGACCTGACGACGCTGTGGCGGACGTTCGAGGAGATCGAACGCGCCGGGTTCTTTCTCGAGGCGGCGTTCGTCGAGCCGGTGATGGGGGAGGGCGTGCCCGGCCTCGCGATGACGCCGGAGTACTACACCGCGATTCGGGCGCTCACGAAGGACGCCGGGACGCTGCTGGTGGTCGACTCCATCCAGGCCGCGCTCCGCGCGCAGGGCTGCCTCAGCATCGTGGACTACCCGGGGTTCGAGTCGTGCGACGCGCCCGACATGGAAACCTACTCGAAGGCGTTGAACGCCGGGCAGTATCCGCTCTCGGTCGTGGCGCTGACCGACGAGGTGGCCGGCATCTACGTCACCGGCCTCTACGGGAACACGATGACGGGGAACGCCCGGGCCATGGAGGCGGCGTGCGCCGTGATGGACGCGATGACCGACCGGATGCGCGCGAACATCCGCGACCGCGGCCGCGACCTCGCGGCCGGGCTCGAGGCCCTCTCCCGCCAGTTCCCCGGCGCCATCGACGCGGTCGTCGGGACGGGGCTCATGGTCAGCGCGATGCTCAACCCGTCCCGGTACCGGGTCCTCGGCGAGGGCGGGTTCGAGGAGTACCTCCGGCGGCACGGCATCGAGATGATTCACGGCGGCGACACCGGCCTCCGGTTCACGCCGCCGTTCGACATCACCCGCGAGGAGGTCGAGCTGATCGTCTCGGTCGTCCGCCAGGGGCTGGTCGACTTGTCGCTGACGATGAAATCGGACCTGGCGATGTCCCACGTCGCCTGACCAGGGGCCGCGCGGGGCCAGCCGGGCCCCGCGTATAATCGCAGTCATGGCGGGCTTCGACTTCGACACGGTTCTCGACCGTCGCCACACGCACTCGCTCAAATGGGATCACTGCGAAGCCGCCTTCGGGCTTCGCGACGTGATCCCGATGTGGGTCGCGGACATGGATTTCGCCGCGCCGCCGGCGGTGGTCGAGGCCCTGACGCGGCGGGCCGCGCACGGCGCCTACGGCTACGCGTCGGTGCCCGAGTCGTTCTGGGCGGCGGTGATCGGGTGGCTGCGCGACCGGCACGGGTGGACGGTGGAGCGCGGCTGGCTGGCACGGGCGCCCGGCGTGGTGCCCGCGGTCAGCCTGTGCGTCAACGCGTTCACGGCGCCGGGCCAGGGGGTCGTCGTCCAGACGCCCGTGTACTACCCGTTCTTCAGGGCGATCCAGGACAATGGCCGGCGGCTGCTGCGCAACCCGCTCGAGGCCGTGGCGGGACGCTACCAGATGGACCTCGCCGGCCTCGATCGCGTGATCGACGCCGACACGCGCCTGTTGATCCTGTGCAGCCCGCACAACCCGGTGGGCCGGGTGTGGACTCGCGACGAGTTGGAGCGGCTCGGCGAGGTCTGCGAGCGGCGCGGCCTGGTGGTGCTCTCCGACGAGATCCACATGGACCTGACGCTGGGCGGACGGACGCACGTGCCGTTCGCGTCGATCTCGCCGGCGCTGGCCGACCGCACGGTGACCTGCGTGGCGCCGAGCAAGACGTTCAACCTGGCGAGCCTGTGCACGTCGATCGTCGTGGCCGGCAACCCGTCGCTGCTGGCGCGTTACACGGCGCAGTTCGAGGCGGCGGGGTTGACCATCGGCAGCCTCTTCGGCACGGTCGGCCTCGAGGAGGCGTATCGCCACGGCGGCCCCTGGCTCGACGAGCTGCTGGTGTACCTCGAAGGGAATGTCGCCGTGGCCGAGCGCTTCCTCGCCGAGCGCGTGCCCCGCATCCGCTTCCTCCGCCCCGAGGGCACCTACCTGGCGCTGCTCGACTGCCGCGCCCTGGGACTCGGCCAGCAGGCGCTCGACGAGTTCTTCCTCCGGCGAGCCGGCGTCTACTTCGACAGCGGCCCGTGGTTCGGCGAGGAACTGCAGGGATTCGAGCGCATGAACCTGGGCTGCCCGCGGGACACGCTGAGAGAGGCGCTCGAGAGAATCGAGAGGGCGGTGCGCTCGCTCCCGGGAGACGCCGCGCGGTAGCCGGCGCCGTGCTCGCGATCGATCTCGGGCACGCCCAGGCCCCGCCCGGTCGTCCACGCACCCGCCCGCGGCGAGCGGCCTCAGCCCTTCGTCGTGTGCCGGCGAATGTCGTGGTTCAGCGCGTGAATCTGCCGGCGAACCGCGCCCGCCTTCATGTGGTCGCCCGCCTCCAGCGCCGAGTCCCGCTGCCTCTTCAGTTCGCGCATCTTGGCCTTGATGGCGGACTTGTCGTAGCCGCCGACCGCGTGATGCTCGTGGGTCGACAGGTTCAGGGCCTTGGCGAGCGCGATCAAGAGGTGTTCCTTGTTCAACTGCGTGTAGCCCCGCACGGCCTCGTGATCGATCCCGTTCGCGATGTCGCGCAGTTCGCCGACGTTCTTCTCCTTCAGCTCGTGGTAGGTGAAAGCCATCGGTGCCTCCTGTGGCGCATTCTAGCGCAAGCAGTGCTGTTACACTACGAGGCGTCCACGCATGCACGGAGGTGCGGTTCATGACACGAATCTGCCCCGCTGGCGCCCTTCTCGTTGCCGCCGTCCTGACGTCGGCCTGTGGTTCGCAGCAGGCCCCCGCCCCCGCCCCGGCCGCCGAAAGCCAGAAGCCATCCATCGACAGGGATCGCCTCGCGGGATTCGCCCCGCTGCCCTCCGCGGTGACCGACGCGTCGGGAGAACCCTCGCAGGCGCAGATCGCGCTCGGCCGGATGCTCTATTACGAGCCGCGCCTGTCGAAGAGCCAGAAGATCTCGTGCAACAGCTGCCACGACCTGGCGAACTACGGGATCGATCCCGAGCCCACCTCCACCGGGCACAAGGGCCAGAAGGGCGACCGCAACTCGCCGACGGTCTTCAACGCCGCGGCGCACTTCGCGCAGTTCTGGGACGGCCGCGCCCCCGACGTCGAGGCGCAGGCGAAAGGCCCGGTCATGAACCCGGTGGAAATGGCGATGCCGGCCGAGCAGACGGTCGTGGCGGTGCTGGAGTCGATGCCGGAGTACGTCGATCTCTTTGCCACGGCGTTCCCGCACGACGAGCGGCCGGTGACCTACGACAACATGGCCAGGGCCATCGGCGCGTTCGAACGCCGGCTGATGACGCCGTCGCGCTGGGATGCGCTCTTGAACGGCGATGCCTCCGCGCTGACCCCCGAAGAGACGGTCGGGCTGAAGACCTTCCTCGACACTGGCTGCCAGGCCTGCCACTACGGTGCGCTGCTCGGCGGGACGTCGTATCAGAAGCTGGGGGCGGCCAAGGCCTATCCCGGCCTCGTCGACCCCGGCCGCTTCAAGGTGACCAAGGTCGAGGGGGACAAGGGTTTCTTCAAGGTGCCGTCCCTGCGGAATGTCGAGAAGACCGGACCCTACTTCCACGACGGCAAGGTGGCCAGCCTCGACCAGGCGGTTCGCCTCATGGCCGAATACCAGCTTGGCAGGACGTTGACCGACGCCCAGGTGACGCAGATCGTCACGTTCCTGAAGGTGCTGACCGGAAGGATCGACCCCGAGTACATCAAGCCGCCGGTGCTGCCGAAGAGCACGGCGAAGACGCCGAAGCCGGACCTCTCGTGATCTGAGCGACGCGGGCGCGGTCGGCCGTGGCCACGATCAATTCTTTCCGCTGGGTGTGGTCGGATCTGGACGGAGGGAATCGATCCACGGCTCCAGGGACCTGCCCCATTTCACCGTGACCTCGTAGCGGGGCGCGTCGGGCAGCGGAGTGCCTCGCCACCGCTCGCGCGGGTCGAAGGGTGGCACAGGTGCGGGACGGGCTGCGGCGATCTCGTCGCGAAGTCGGGGCGGCACGGTCAGGTCGATCGGGTAGGCGCTGTTCACACGCCCGTAGATGACCGGCGCCTTTCCTGGCTCCGCCTCGAAGGCGAGCCCGACGGTGGCGTGGGCGATGAGCACCTGCCGCCGGTTGGGGTGCAGCGCGCGCAGCCGGCCAGGGTCGAGGCCGGCGTCGACGAGCACCAGGTGGGAGCCCCGCTCGGCCCACTGCCGGCCGGATTCCGAGGTGATCGACGCGAGGTAGCGCTGCCAGCTCTCCCCTTCGAACTCGAACGCGGCGTAGGCGGCGCGAGGGGCCTGCCCGCGATAGAACCGGAAGTTCTCGTCCGTCAGCGGTGCCGTGCAGTCGAAGCCCACGCTCGCCAGCTTCGCGGCATCGAACCAGCGGGCCGCGCCGGGCGCGCCCGACGGGTCCACCCACGCGAGCCGCAGCGTGATCGCGGTGCTGTCGCTGTCGCGCGGAAGCAGCCGTGCTTCTCGCTCGGTCAGTTCGAGCACGGCCTCCGGCTCCCCCGCGCGATTCATCCAGGCGAAGCCGAGCGCCATCGCGTTCGAGACGAGGACGACGATCGCCGCCAGCCAGAGCGGTTTGCGCGTCACGTCACACCTCCCTCATCCGCCGGCGAAGGCGCGCGAGCACCAGCATCGTGGCGACCGCCAGCCCGCCGAGCAGCAGGAAGAAGAGGTATCGCGGGAGGAGTTCCCACCACCAGTCCACGAACTTGGCGTACGTGAAGAGGACCAGGAAGGCGGCCGAGAGGTTCACGAGGTCCGTCCACCGGCGCCGGATGGCCCACCAGATCACGCCGATCGGGAGGAGGAACCCGGCGGCGTCGTAGACGCCGTGCGACACGCGCAGCGGCAGGAAGCGGTAGCTGAAGGTCTCGGGCCAGGTCGAGAGGAACACCAGCGGCAGCAGCACCGCGCCGGCGCCGACCAGGCGCCACGTGGCGGCAAACCCCTCGGGCTCTGCGGCCCGGCGCCAGAACGAGAGCCCGATCGCGCACGCGCCGAGGACCAGCAGCGGCTCGGGCCGGGCCACCGACACCGACCAGTCCACGCCGGTGGCGGCGGCCGTCACGGCCACGAAGTACGCCATCGCCGCCGCGAGCCCCCCCGCCAGCAGCAGCCGAAGGCCGTAGGCGTAGGCGATCGAAAGCGCGAACGCGGCCCACGCCGCGAAGATCGTCGGTCGGGGCGTCATGTCGAAGATCGCTCCGACGACGCTCAGGTCGAGCGCGAAGCTGGCCGCGGCGATGATCGCCAGGACCGAGGCGACGTAGCGCGTGGGCTCCCGGCGCGCGGCAAGCTCCACCGACGCCAGCAGCAGCAGCGGCATGGCCACGAGGAGGGTCACCTGCGCCGGCGTCGTGAGGGCGCCCCACACCCGGTAGAAGAACAGCACCACACCGGCGCTGAGGGTGACGGCGGCAACGAGCGACGCCACTCGCATGCCGAGCGCCATCTGCCGTTGCGGCTCGTTCCGGTCCACGTCGTACCGGCGTGCGAGAGACGCGAGCAGTTGGGCGTGGTGGCGGCCCACGGCCGCGCGCTGGCCGGGGCTCAGCACCAGGATCCCCTCGCGGTCGAGGTCCTCGAGTTCGCTCGCGAATGCCGCAATCTGGTCGGCGCGCCGCTGGGCCTCGCCCTTCGAAGATGTCGCCGAGTCGTCCCGTGCTGCCGTCATCGCGCGCCTCCCAACCCGTCGCAGGGGTCTGACGGTTTGGCTGCGACAGGTTACCACCCCTTCCGGCGCTCCTTCGCCGGACGGCGGGCGGTCAGCGGGGAGTCCGGCGGTTCCGCCGCGACTTACCCGTCGAGCGTCGAGATGCGCTCGAAGATCTCCGCGGCCAGCCGTTCTGCCGCGCTCGAGACCGCCGGCGAGAGGCGGTCGTCGATCCGCTCCGTGTCCTCGGCCTCGATGCCGAAGATCTCCAAGGCGTGGGGCATCGCCACGCCGGCGGCGCGCGCGAGCGCAAACGCGTCGGCCAGCGACAGGTCGTGGGCGCCGACCAGGCGGGCCGAGCCGGCGCAGTCCTCCAGCGACAATCGCCGGACCCGGCCGGGATGGGGGGCGGGCATCGCGAGACAATCGACGACGATCGCCCCGGCGGCTCCGTGCAGCAGTTCGATGATCTCGAGGCCGGCCCTGGAGCTGGTCGCCACGCTCACGCCTTCAATCGGCCGCTCGCGAAGCCGGCCTGCCACCTCCTCCGCCACACGGAGCCCCGCCGCATCGTCCCCGCGCAACGGGTTGCCCAGGCCGAGCACCACGAGGCGTCGATCTTTCATTCCGCGCTCTTCCCTTCGAAGCCGGGCCTCGGGCCCGCGGCGTGCGGCGCCGTCACGCGTGAGCATCCGCCAGCCGCACGGCTGACGATGCGTCACCCCCGGGCGGTCGCCGGCGCGTGGCGGGCGGGCGCGGCGGGTGCCGGCTGGCGCGCCAGGGCCGCCTCGCGAACGGCGACGAGGTACTGCGCGAGCGGGCGGAACAGCAGGTGGTTCCACTTCCCGAACGGCACCTCGACGATCAGCATCGGCACGGCGATCATCAGATGGACGACGTAGAGCACGTAGGTGGGCCACGGCAGGTCGAGCAGGCGCACGACGTGCACCGCGATGCCCGAGAGGGCCGTGAGGAAGAGCAGGACGAGGAACGTCCAGTCGCTGGCGTGCGAGAAGCGATGGTACTGCGCCTGCTTCCGGAGGCGGCTTCGCATGGCCACGGCGGTGACGCCAAGGATGGTCACCGTGCCGTAGTAACCGAACAGCGCCGTATAGTGGAAGCTCGCATCGTCGCGCTGGAACGCGGGAAGGAACACGACGACGAGCAGCAGCATCGTGGCGTAGCCTGTGACGAGCAGGAAGTGGCGGAGCCACGGGCCGCGCGCGTCGTTGTCGCACTCGAGCCAGCGCTTCTGGGTCACGCCGTGGAGCACGAACTCGTGGGCCTTGGTGAGCCAGATGGAGAGCGGGACGGCGAGCGTCCCTCGCCCCCGGGCGACGAAGTGGGCCATGCGCGCGGCGTTGATGCCGAGCAGCAGCACGAGGAGCGCGGCCAGGGTCCAGTCGCCGGCGTGCACCACCGCCGTCGGCGCGAAGAGATCGAGGCGGACGTGGGCGGACGCCTGCGCGTCGATCGCCGCGAAGCCGAAATGCGCGCCGAGCCAGCCGGGCACCAGGAAGAGCGCCAGGACGAGGAGGCCGATTCCGGCGAGCAGCCCGAACTCCCAGGCCTCGGAGAGATAGAGGCGGCGCGAGAGGCCCGTCCAGTCGTAGCGGCTCACCAGCCAGCGGCGCGCCGCCATCATCAGCTCGCCCGGCTCGGCGCTGCGCGGGCACGTGTCCGAGCAGGTGCCGCAGTAGTAGCAGAGCCACGGCTCGGGCGATTCCAGGAGGCGATCCGACAGGCCCACCTGCAGGTAGCGGATGATCTTCCGCGGGAAGACCGTGTCCCCTTTCGAGAGCCCGCAGACCGCCGTGCAGTTGCCGCAGCTGAAACAGCGCCCGAGCGTCGTGCCGCCGAATGCGGCGAGATCGTCCGCGAGTGTCGGGTCGACGCGATAGTGCTGCATGTCAGGCCCCCGGGAGCACATAGAGCAGGTGGCGGTCCTGCTCGGGTCCGTCGAGCACCTCGCCGTAGCGCCGCATCGCCATCACGTGCCACATCACCACCGGGGCGGGCAGCCCGCACTCGCCGGCCAGCTGCGGCACCGTGCGCGGCCCCTTGGCCAGCGCCGTGCGCAGGGCCTTGAAGATCCTCTGCTGCTCGGTGAAGGAGGCCTTCAACTCCGGTGTCATGCCGCCCCGCCGCTCGCGGAGTTCTTCGATCGGCCGCTTCGGTTTCATGCCGCGCTCCTGGTGCGCCAGCGGTTTCGCTTCAGATAATTCGCTGCCGCCATCGCCGCCTCGCCGGCCTCGACGATGGCGTCGGGGATGTCCTTCGGGCCGGCCGCGACCCCGCTGACGAACACGCCGGGCAGCGTGGTGAACGACGGGTTCAACTTCACCTCGGGTGTGTGGACGAAGCCGTCGGCCGCCTCTTCGATATCGATCACCCCGTCCGCATGCCATGCGGGCACCACGCCCTGGCTGAGGACCACCAGGTCGTAGCGGTGTTCGTCCACGCGGCCGCCCTCGTCGAGCAGCTCGACGCGGAGCACCAGGTCGTAGTTGTCGGCCTGCGTGACACGCGCCACCTTCCCCTTCACCACGGACACGCCTTCGCTGACCGCCCGCCGGTAGAACTGCTCGTAGCCCTTGCCGAAGGCGCGGATGTCCATGTAGTAGAGCGTCACCTCGACGCCGTGGATGTAGTGGCGGAGCAGCAGGGCCTGCTTGAGCGCGTACATGCAGCAGACGCGCGAGCAGTAGGGGACGCCGATCGACCGGTCGCGGCTTCCCGCGCACTGGATGTAGGCGATGGATTTCGGGATCTTGCCGTCGGCCGGGCGGAGCACGCGGCCGTACGGGCCGTTGCTGGACTGAATGCGCTCCATCGCGAGCGGGCTCATCACGTTCGGCATGACGCCGCCGCCGTACTCGGGCTTCCGGGACATCGGCAGCAGGTCGAGCCCCGTGGCCACGATGACGGCGCCGACGGCGACGTGCACCGTGCGCGGCTCCTGGGAGAAATCCAGGCAGTTGGTGGGGCACACCTTCTCGCACTTGCTGCAGAAGACGCAGTGCTCGACGTCGAGCACCGCCTTCTGCGGGATGGCGTTGCCGTGCGGGATGTAGATCGCGCGCCGCGCGCCGAGCCCGAAGTCGAACTCGTGCGGGACCGCGACGGGGCAGGCGCGTTCGCACTCGTCGCAGCCGATGCACGTCTCCTCGTTCAGATAGCGCGGCTTGCACTCGAGCGTGACGTGGAACCCGGTCCCGGCCGGCTCGACCTGCCGGACCTCGGTGTAGGTCTGAAGCCGTATGCGGGGGTGGTGCGCCGACTCGGCCATCCGCGGCGTGCAGATGCAGCTCGAGCAGTCGAGCGTCGGGAAGACCTTGTTGAGGCCCACCATCACGCCGCCGATCGAGGGCGTGCGCTCGACGAGCAGCACCTCGAATCCCTGTTCGCCGAGGTCCAGGGCGGCCTGCATGCCGGCGATGCCGCCGCCGATCACGAGCGCGTCGTAGCGGTCTCGGATGTCACCCATAGCGTGCGACCACCGTTCCATCCGCCTCGCGGACCGTGACACTCATCGGCATGCGCCCCGGGAGGCTGTGCGTGGCGCAGCCGAAACACGGGTCGTAGGCGCGGAACGCCATCTCCACCATGTTGAGCAGCCCTTCGTTCACCTCGCGGCCGCGGCGGATCAGCCCCTCGGCGGCCTTCTTGATCGACATGCAGATCGCGGCGTGGTTGTTCGTCGTGCCCACCACCAGGTTCGCCTTCCGCACGATGCCGTTCTCGTCGGTGACGTAGTGGTGCACGAGCGTGCCGCGCGGCGCTTCGACGACGCCCACACCCTCGGTGGGCGTGTCGTGCGGGATCGTGCGGTAGTTCTCCGGGTGGGTGATCTCCGGGTGGCGGAGCAGTTCGAGCGCCCGCTCCGCCGCGTTGACCATCTCGATCACGCGGGCCCAGTGAATGGCGAGCGTCTGGTGGACCATCGTCCGGCCGCTCCGGTCGCCGGTGAGCGTGTCGAAGTACTCCTCGTAGGCTTCCTGCGCGAGCGGCGTGCTCATCGAGTCGGCCACGTTCAGCCGCGCCTGCGGCGTCGCCTGGTAGACGCCCGACTGCTTCCCGTCGATGAAACCCTTCCAGCCGACCTCGGTCAGGAACGGGAACTTGAGGTAGCTCCACGGCTCGACGCGTTCGGCGATGTGCTTGGCGTAGTCGCGGCCGGGGTACTTGCACAGCTCGCGCCCCTCCGGGTCCAGCACCCTCACCTTGCCGTCGTAGAAGTTCGGCCGGTTCTTCTCGTCGACGAGCCCCATGGAGTACGTCTGCAGCGAGTAGGGCCCGTTCAGCACGAGATCCACGTAGGAAGAGTTGGCCAGGACCTGTTCGTGAAAGAGGCGCAGCGTGAACCTGGCGAAGTCGAGGAGGTATCGGGCGATCTCCTCGAGCCGGTCTCGCTCCTGGGCGGTGATCGGCTTCGACACGCCGCCGGGGATGGCGTTCTCGGGATTGACCGGCCGCCCGCCGAAGATCGCCGCCGCCTCGTGTCCCCATTTGCGCGCCTGGATCAGCTGCCCTCCGACCTCCACGCCGAGCTTCCTGATGACGCCGACGATGTTGCGTTCGGCCGGGTCGGACGCCGGTCCCATGACGAAGTCGGGAGCGGCGAGCGCGTAGAAGTGGGTGGCGTGATCGGTGACGTAGAAGATGTCGTACTGGAGTTCGCGAATCAGGCGCGCGGTGAGGGGCAGCGACACCTTGTAGACCGCGTCGCACGCTTTCGCCGACGCCATCATGTGCGCCTCGGGGCACACGCCGCAGATGCGCGACGTGATGCGCGGCATCTCTTCGACTGGCCGGCCCTCGCAGAACTTCTCGAAGCCCCGCAGTTCGGGCACCTGGAAGAAGCAGTCGGCCACGTCGCCCTCGGCATCGAGGAAGATCTCGATCTTCCCATGGCCCTCGAGCCGGGTGATTGGGTCGATGCTGATGCGGCGCCTGGCTCCCGGCGCGGTCGTCGTCGTCATCGGGTCCCCCGCACGGGGTCGGAGCGGTTTCTTCCAGAGACAGTTCTGTAAGACAGTTTCGTCATCCAGGCAAACCGCTCCGACCCCGATCTCGACCGTTCGTCAGCGATGCGCTTTCAGTCGGCTCGACGCCAGGCCGAACCGGTAGAACGTGCCCGTCGGATCCACGATCTGGTCCACGAGTTCGAGGGCTCTCGCCTCGGTGGTGGCGTCGAGAATTGATCCGATCGCGGACAGCATGGCGGTGCCCGCGTCGCCCGCATCGCCCGCCGCCCCGTAGCAGCCGCGGCACGGCAGCTCCGCGGAGGTGCACAGGGCGCCGCAGCCGCTGCGCGTCGCCGGCCCCAGGCAGACGAAGCCCTGTTCGAGCAGGCACCAGTTGGGCTCGGGCACCGCGAGGTGCGGCCGCTTGAATTCGGCGATCCGTGTCTTCCGCTTCTCGCGGTGGCACTCGTCACACACCGACTTGCCGTCGCAACCCACCCGGCCGCCCGCGCCGCGGACGGGGACCTCGCCGGCGATCAGCGCCTGGAGGCTGCGCCAGACCTGGACGCCGGTCGGTGGGCATCCCGGCAGCTGGTAGTCCACGCGCACGATGTCCGCGAGGCGCAGGACCTGCGCGTAGAAGCGGGGCAGCGCGAGGCCGCCCTCCGGCCCGGCCCAGTGCTCCCGGGGTTCCGTCCCGCCCGGGTTCTGCACCGTGGGGCTCGCGTGGTACGACGCGTCGTAGATCTCGTCGCGCGACTTGAGGTTGGCCAGCGCCGGGATCCCGCCGTCCATCGCACACGCCCCGTAGGCGACCAGCGTGCGGCTCTTCGGCCGAAGGAGGCGCGCGATTTCCTCCTGCTCCGAACTGCGGATGGCGCCGTTGAACAGGCACAGGTCGATGTAGCCATCGGGATAGCCGGCGACCGTCTCGTACTTGAAATCGGCCACGCACGGCCAGAAGACGATGTCGGCCTTCTCGATCAGCTCGAGCAGGTGCTCGGCAATCTCGAGCAGCGAGACGTCGCACCCGCCGCAGCTCGACGCCCAGTACATCGCGATCCGGAGCCTGCCCGGCTGTCGCGGGCCCGGGTTGACACTCGCCGTCATGCGTCTCCCCTCCACGGATCGAGGTCCTGGCCGTGTCCGACGCCGCGCCAGCGCATCCGTTCGGGCCAGTTGAGGGGGCCGACCTGGCGCACCTGCTCGGTGACCTGCCGGACGAGCCGTGCGAACTTGTCCCCCTCTGCGGCGCTGACCCATTCGTGGACGAAGCGTTCGGGCTCGATGCCGAAGTCGCGGAGCACGCGCGCCAGGAGGGGCATCCGCGCCATCGTCTTGTGGTTCCCGGCGATGTAGTGGCAGTCGCCGATGTGACAGCCGCACACCATGACGCCGTCAGCGCCCCGGGCGAAGGCGTCCATCACGAGATCGGGGTCGATGCGGCCCGAGCACATCACCCGGATGATGTCCACGTTGGCCGGGTACTTGAGGCGCGCCGTGCCGGCGTTGTCGGCGCCCGTGTAGGAGCACCAGTAGCAGAGGAACGCGATGATCCGCGGCTCCCAGGGCTGGGCCGCCGGGCGGTCGTCCGGCGCGATGGCGGTGGATTCGGTGCTCAATTCTCACCTCTCGATTCGAGCCAGTCCGCGTCGGCGGCCGAGCTTGCGCCCACCGTCGCGGAGGGTTCGAGCCCCAGAAGCAGGTCGAGTTCGGCGCGCACCTGCCGGTCGTTGAAGCCGGCCTGCTGAATGGCCGCGCTGGGGCACGTCGCGGCACACGTCCCGCACCCCGTGCACAAGGCTTCGCTGACCTGCACGACGCTGCGGACCTGGTCGCGCGTCAGCGCGTCGTACGGGCAGACCGTCAGGCAGGTCTGGCACCCGGTGCAGATGGCCTCGTCCACCGTCGCGACGAACGGGTCCATTTCGATCTGCGCCTGCGCGATCATCGCCGCCGCCTTCGAGGCCGCCGCCGACGCCGCCGCGCAGGCCTCCGTGATGTCCATGGGCCCCTGGCAGCAGCCCGCCAGAAAGACGCCCGAGACCGCCAGTTCCACCGGCCGCAGCTTCGGATGCACTTCGAGCAGGAAGCTGTCGTAGCCGACCGCGCAGGAGTACATCGTCACGAGCTCGCTGATGTCGTGCGGGACGACGCCGGTGGCCAGCACCAGCAGGTCGAGCGGCACCTCGACGGGCAGGCCCCCCGTGAGCAGGTCGCGGGTGCGGACGACGAGCGGCCACTGGCCCGTCCGGTCCTTCTCGACGCGCGGCGGCTGCAGCGGGCTGTACCGCACGAACAGCACGCCGTTCTCGGATGCCTGCTCGTAGTACTCCTCGTGCCCGCGCCCGTACGTGCGGATGTCCTGGTAGAACGAGGTGATGTGCGCGCCCGGCAGCCGCTCCTTGATGGCCACGGCGGCGTGCAGCGCCGCCGTGCAGCAGGTGCGCGCGCAGTAGTCCTTCACCTTCCCGTCCGGCTGGGGTGCATTCACGCCGTCCACCTGCCGCGCGCCGACGCAGTGCAGGAATCCGATGCGCACCGGCCTGCGCGCGTCGAGCGGGAGCGTCCCGGCGGTCGGCCCCTCGGGGTCGAGCATCCGGTGCAGCTGCTGCAGCGTGACGACCTTCGGGAACACGCCGTAGCCGAACTCGCCGAGCAGCGGCTCGTACGGGTCGTAGCCGGTCGCGAGGACGATCACGCCCGAGTGCAGCGTCAACTCCCGCGGCTCGGCGTTGAGCGTGATGCCCTTGCCGCCGACGGCCGCCACGCACTTGCCGCACCTCGTGCACGTGTGCCAGTCGATCGCCGGGATGGGCGGGAAGCAGCCGGGGTAGGGCATGTAGATCGCCTTGCGGCGGCTCAAGGCGAAGTCGAACTCGCTGATCGTCTCCTCGGGACAGGCGGCGATGGCATTGCCCGGGTAGGTCAGCCGCTCGTCCACGCCGCGCGGGTCGATGCGGATCCGGGTCTTGAAGTCGCCCACCACGCCCTCGGAACTCGCCACGTGCGCGCCCGTCAGGATGGTGACGAGCGGGTGCTTGACCACGTCCCTGACCAGGTCGCAGAGGAGCGGGCGGGCCTCCTCGCCGGTGGGGAAGACGTTCCACAACTGTGCCATCCGGCCGCCGAGGAACGGCCGCTTCTCGATGAGCGTCACCTTCATGCCGCGTTCGGCCAGGTCGCGTGCGGCGGTCAGGCCGGCGACGCCGCCGCCGATCACCAGGGCGGCCGGGTGGATGGGGATGCGGCGCTTGTCCAGGGGAACGAGGTGGCGCGCGCGGTTGACGGCGGCGCGCACCAGCCGCGACGCCTTCGCGGTGGCGGCCTCGTGGTCCTCGATGACCCACGAGACGTGCTCGCGGATGTTGACGTGCTCGAAGAGGTACTGGTTCAGGCCGGCGCGCTCGACGGTCCGCCGAAACGTCACTTGGTGAAGGGTGGGCGAGCAGGCCGCGACCACCACCCGGGTCAGCGCATGCTCACGGATCTTCTGCTCGATCAGGGCCTGGCCCGGGTCCGAGCAGTTGAACATGTGCGTCGTCGTGAAGACGACATCCGGCATGCGCGACGCTTCGTCGGCCACCCTGGCGACATCGACGACGTCCGAAATGTTGCCGCCGCAGTGGCAGACGAACACTCCCACCCGCGGCGCCGACACCTCCGGCGAGGATCCGTCGCCACCCGGACCAGCCGCGTCGAACATAGTCGGGACTCCTTGCGGAGGCCGGCTGCGAAGGCAGGGTATTCATCGGTCCGCGCAAGCCTCGAGCTTGGCGGTCCGGCCGAGGGACGCGTGGACGGGGAAGCGATGGAGGCGCAGCGGCATGCCGGCGGAATCGGATGAATGGCGATGAGGTCATGCGCCAACCGGGACCGCCGCCAGACGCCTTCAGCGCCGCGCGCGAACACGCGGCCGCTCCGACCCTGGACTCGTGAACCGACCCTCCATTCCGTCGCCACGATGTTGCCGGCGCCGAACGTCGAAGGTACCCCGGGTGATGACCCCACGAAGTCGAGTCTTTCGCCCCTGGTCTCGATGGTGCGGCAGAAGGTCGCAGCCAATGTGTTCCGAGCGCGCCCGGCTGTCAATTGTGCATTTTTCAGCAGAGAGAATCTCGCGATAACGCGTCTTCGTGTAGGGATTTTCAGCTATCCTCGTCCTGGCCCCTTGGCCGGCCGGCCCGGACATCATCGACGGGGTGCTTCGCCCCGCGGGGCCGTGGAGGACTCATGCGCTGGATCTCCTTGGGTATGGCGATGGTGTGCTGCGCGGCGGTCGCGTCCGCACAAGAGACGGGCAGGTTCAGGTCCCGCGTCGGGGCGGGCACCGTCTCGGGTACCGAGTCGTTCACGATCACTCAGACCCCGGCAGGCCACGAGGTGGTCGCCGACGTCGCGATGAAGCGCGGCGGGGCCGACATGCGGTTCGCGCTGAAGGAATCCCTCAACTCCTCGTGGGCGCCGGAGCGATATGCCGTCGAGTTGACTGGAGCGCTCGGGAACGCGTCGGTGACGGCTGAACACAAGGGCGACGTGCTGGCCTTTGCCGTGAAGACTCCGACGGGAACGCCCGCGCAGGACATCCCGGTGGGGCCGAACCTCGTGCTGATGGACAACATGCTCGCGGCGCCTTACCAGGTCCTCCTGCACATGACGGGCGGCAAGCCCGCGACCGTCACGGTCGTTGTCCCCTTGCAGTTGGTGAGGGTCCCCGGCGCCCTCGAGGCCGCCGGCACCGCCAACGGCACCCTGGACGGCAAGGCGGTGGTGGCCACGAAGCTGCTCTTCAGGGTCGCGTCGGTGACGGCCGAGATCTACGTCGACGCGGCGACCAACCGGTTGCTGCGCGTGTTCGTGCCGGCCCAGGACGCCGAACTCGTCCGCGAAGGCTTCGTCCCCGCGGCCGCGCCTGGCGCTGCCACGGTCGAGAGGCCGGCCGGCGTCACCGAGCGCGACGTCACGTTCAAGACGATCGACGGAGCCCCGTACCCGGCCGTCGTGTGCCTGCCGTCGAACGGCGCCCCGGCGCCCCTGGTCGTCATGATCCAGGGTTCGGGTCCGCAGGACCGCGACGAGACGATCGGACCCAACAAGCCCTTCCGCGACATCGCCTGGGGCCTTGCCGAGCGCGGCGTCGCCACGCTGCGCTACGACAAACGCACCCGCGCCTTTCCCAAGTCCTACAAAGGGACGCTCGACAGCGAGTCGATCGACGATGCCGTGGACGCCCTGGCGTTCGCGCGGACGCTCGCCGGCGTCGACGGATCCAGGCTGTTCGTGCTCGGGCACAGCCTCGGCGGCCTGGCCGCGGCCTACGTCGCCCAGAAGGTGCCCGTCACAGGCATGATCCTGATGGCCGCCCCGGGCCGGCCGATGGACCAGGTGATTCGCGACCAGGTGCGGACCCTCAGCGCCCCGGCCGGCGATGCCAAGCTGGCCGAGGTCCTCGAGATGCAGGACGCCATCATGGCGAAAGTCCGAGCGGGCACGGCAACGGCCCGAGAGTTGAACGGCCAGCCGCCCGACGCGGTCCGCGACATGATCGTGCGTGACCCGATTGCCGAGCTGAAGAAGTCGAAGGCGCCCATGCTGGTGCTGAAAGGCGGCAAGGATGCGCAGGTCTTCCAGGCCGACTTCGAGGCGCTGCAGGCGGTCGCGGCCGCACGGCCCGGGTCGGAGGCGAAGCTCTTCCCGGACCTGACCCACATCTTCACGCCCACCGACGGCCCGGCGGACGTCGGGGCGATCTTTCAGCCCGCCAGGGTCCCGGCGACGGTGATGGAGACGATGGCGAACTGGGTGAAGAAGACCGCGAAGTGAGCGTCGAGGCGGCTCGAGGAGCTGTCCGGGGCCGGCCTCGGCATCCTGCGACCGACAGGGGCGTAGAATCGGCGGCCGTCGTCGGGACGCCGTGGCGCGGAGGCGCCTTTGATGAGAACGATCGTCCCGTTGTCGGTGGTGCTGTCCGTCGTGCTCGCGGGATGCCGGGTGCCGACGGCGAGGCCGCCGCGGTCGCCGGACCCCCTGCAGGAGTCGCGGCAGGTCGTTCTCGTGCTGACCGACACCTGGGACGCGGTGGACGCCACGGTGCAGCGGTTCGAGCGCTCGTCGGATGACGGGGCGTGGCGGCCCGTCGGTTCACCGGCGCCGGTCGTGGTCGGCAGAGCGGGCCTCGCCTGGGGGCGCGGCCTCGCGTCGCCGACGGGCAGCGGACCGGTGAAGCGCGAGGGTGACGGCAGGGCGCCGGCCGGCGTCTTCGCGCTTTCGACGGCGTTCGGGCAGTCGAAGGACAAGCCTGCCGCCTGGCGGATGCCGTACACGTTTCTCGGCAACGACGTGGAGTGCGTGGACGACGCGACGTCGAGCGTCTACAACCACCTGACGACGAAGGCCGCCTCGCCGGCGGCAGCGTGGAGCAGTTCCGAGAAGATGTGGCAGGAGCGGCTCTACAAGTGGGGAGTCGTCGTCGATTACAACGCCCCCAACCCGATCGCGGGCGCAGGGTCCTGCATCTTCCTGCACGTCTGGCAGGGGCCGGGTCGCGGCACTGCCGGGTGCACCGCGATGGAGGAGGCCACCCTGACCGAGATGATCGCGTGGCTGTCGCCCGACCGCCACCCCAGGCTCGTCCAGTTGCCGCGCGCGGAGTACGAGCAGGTGAAGAAGGCGTGGCACCTTCCCGTGGCCGGGGGGCAGCAGTAGGGTTGGCCGGGGGGGTCAGTCGCCGAAGCTCACCTGCAACGTCCGTCTCTGCCGGCTGCTCGCTCTCGCCAGGTCCAGCAACCGGATCACGTTGAATGCCTGGTCCGGGGTGACGGCGAGCGCCGCGGTTCCCCAGATGGCGTCGCGGACGTTCGAGTAGTAGAGCCGGTAGTCTCCGGCCTCGGTGGGAAGCGCCTCCGACTCGATGCCGTCCGCCGTCGCCCGGCTCAGCGTGCCCCATCGCTCCCGCGGTTCCTGATCCCAGAAGTGTCCGCCCGGCGTGTCGCCTGCCGCCAACCGGGCCTCCTGCGGGTCCAGGTGGTACTTGACGTAGCTGCCGATCGTCCCTTGCAGGACGAACCGCGGGCCCGGGGCGGCGGCGAGCATCGTCGATCGCAGGAGCACCCGGTGGGACGGGTAGTGCAGCGTCACGTCGAACGCATCGTCCACCACGGCGTCCGAACGTTCCGAGCGGACGTCGCCCGTCACCGCCTCCGGCAGGCCGAACAGCGTGACGGCCTGATCGACGAGATGCGTCCCGAGATCGAACAGGATGCCGCTGCCGGGTTCCGGCTTCTCGCGCCACGTTCCGCGAAGCTGCGGGCGGTATCGCTCGAATCGCGACTCGACGAGCACGAGGCGGCCGCAGGTGCGCTCCTCGAGGAGCCGCTGGACGGTGAGGAAGTCGCCGTCCCAGCGGCGGTTCTGGAAGACGCTCAGCACTCGACGGCAGCGCAGGCCCGCTTCGACCAGTTCGGCGGCCTCGGCGGACGAGGTCGCGAACGGCTTGTCGACGACCACGTGCCGGCCGGCCTCCAGGCACTGCCGCGCCAGCCGCGCGTGCGAGGTATTGGGCGTGGCGATGACGACCAGCCCGATCCGCTCGTCGGCCAGCAAGTCTTCCACGGTGCGGACGACCCGCGCGGCGGGGTAGAGCCGTTCGGCGGTGTCGCCGCTGCGCTGGACGATGGCCGCGAGGCGGAGGCCTGGCACCCGGTCGATGACCGGGGCGTGGAAGACGCGCCCGGCCATGCCGAAGCCAACCAGGCCCACGAGGACATCTTCGTGCGTTGCGGTCATAGCGCGTAGAAGTCTACCGGATTCTCGGCCGACGCGGCCAGGCGCACGCAGGCGAGCGGGCGCCAGCCGTTTCTCTCATCGGCGCGCCCTCGTGTCGAGGGCTTCCACGATGGCTGCGGCAGCCCGCTTCTCGCGCTCGCTCCAGCTTCCGACGACTTCGACGACACGGGCGCCGGCGACGGCGAGGGCGTCGCGAAACAATCGGTGGAGTTGGGCCCGCGCGGCGTCGTCGGGCCGGTCGCGCTGGAGACCGTCCGGTACCCAGGCGACGTCGGGCGCCAGCAGAAGATAGAGATCGCCGGCTCGTTCGGCGGCGGCCTCGGCAATCCACGGGGGGCACGCGCCGTAGTAGTGGCGGCTGTAGACCGCCGTGCTGAACAGGTCGGTGTCCCGTATCACGAGCCGCGCGCCGGCCTCCGCGGCCCGCCGCTCGGCCGCCCGCTCGCCGGCCAGCTGCCCCCGGGCGATCGGTTCCACGTCGGACGCGTCGAGCACCGACCGCTTCCGATCGACGTACTCGCGCGCGAACTCCGGCGACCACGGGCACCCGAATCGCGCCGCCAGGCTGGCGGCCAGGGTGGTCTTGCCGGTGCACTCGGACCCGGTAATCACGACGGCAAGAGGGCTCACGGCTCGGGCACCGACGCGAGCGAGCGGCGCCATTCGATCACGCCTGCCACCGCCAACCCGCAGTAGATCGCATACAGCCCCGCCGTCCACACCAGCCCCAGCGACAGGTTCATGCCGACGTAGGCGAGGTCCACCACCAGCCACACCCACCAGTTCTCGATCAGCTTCCGCGTCTGCATCCACTGGGCGACCAGGCTGAACGCCGTCGTCGCGGCGTCGGTCAACGGCATCGACTCGTCGGTGCTCCGGGTCAGCCAGGCCGCCAGTGCGGCCGTGGCCGCGAGCCCGAGGATGCCGGACACGAGCAGCGCGGCGATCCCGGCGCGCGAGACCCGAAGAGGCGAGTGATCCTCGCCGCCCCTGGCCCAGGCATACCAGCCGTACGCCGAGAGCGCGACGTAGATCACCTGCAGGCCCATCGCCCCGTACAGCCTCGCCCGGTAGAAGACCGCGACGAAGAGCAGGACCGACACGATGCCCACGGGCCAGCACCACGTCTTCTCGCGGGTGGTCAGCCAGACGGCGATGATGCCGGTCAGGACGCCGGCGATTTCGAGGAAGCTCATAGCGAGGCAACGACCGGGACGCCCGCGGGATGGTCTGGAATCGACAGGCAGTGTAGCATGCGCCGATGACCCTGGACGACCTCCTGACGCCCGCTCTCGTGCTCGACGAGGGGCGCATGACGCGCAATATCGACGGGATGCGCCGGCACCTCGACGGGCTCGGCGTCGGCTTTCGGCCGCACGTGAAGACGTGCAAGAACGTCGAGATCGCCCGGCGCATGATGCCGGCGCCGGGCGGGCCGATCACGGTGTCGACGCTGATGGAGGCCCGGCAGTTCTTCGCGAACGGCGTGTCCGACATCCTGTACGCCGTCGGCATCGTCCCCGGCAAGCTGCCGCAGGTGGCCGACCTGCGCGCGCGCGGCTGCGACCTCACGGTGATCCTCGACAGCCTCCAGGCGGCGGAGGCAGTGTCGGCGTACTGCCTGGCGCACGCGTGCCAGATCCCTGCCCTCATCGAAATCGACGCCGACGACCATCGCGGAGGCGTGAAGCCCGGGTCGCCCGACCTCGTGGCGATCGGACGCGGACTGACGGGCGGGGCGTCGCTGCGAGGCGTGATGACGCACGCGGGCGCGTCGTACGGCTGCCGCTCCGCCGGTGCGATCGCCGCGATGGCCGAACAGGAACGGGCGGCCGTCGCCCGGGCGGCCGCGCGCCTCGGCGCGGCCGGTCTGCCGACGCCCATCGTCAGCGTCGGGTCGACGCCCACCGCCACCTTCGCGCGGGACCTGGCCGGTGTCACCGAGGTGAGGGCCGGCGTCTTCGTCTTCCAGGACCTGGTGATGGCCGGCCTCGGCGTCTGCACGGTGGACGACATCGCGTTGTCGGTGCTCGTCAGCGTGATCGGGCACCAGCGCGAGAAGGGCTGGATCCTGACCGACGGCGGGTGGATGGCGGTGTCGCGCGACCGCGGCACGGCATCGCAGCCCGTGGACCAGGGCTACGGCCTGGTCCTGGACGCGGAGGGACAGCCGATCGATGGCCTGGTCATGACCGACGCCAACCAGGAGCACGGCATCCTCTCGCGCCGCGACGGCGGCGCGATCGACTGGGCGGCGTTCGGCGTCGGCACCCGGCTGCGCGTCCTGCCGAACCACGCGTGCGCGACAGCCGCCCAGCACGCCGAGTACCTCGTCGTCGACGGATCGAGCGCCGTGACCGCGCGCTGGCCCCGTTTCGGCGGCTGGTAGCCCCCGATCTCCGCGGCGAATCGTCTCCCGCTCGAACGTTGTATAGTGCGCGGATGCGAAAATCGGCCTTTCTCGTCCTCGTCCTGACGCTCGTCGGCCACGTCGCGCTGGGGGCGTTGGCGGGCGTCGTTCCCAGGCCAGAATCGGTGTTCGGGTTCGAGGCCGGCGCCGACAACAAGCTGGCCACCTACGACCAGTCGATTGCCTACCTGAAGAAGCTCGCGTCCTCGAGCCCGGCGATCAAGCTGGTGGAAGCCGGCAGGACGACCCAGGGCCGGACGATGTATTTCGCGCTGATCTCCGCTCCGGCCAACCTGGCGAAGATCGACCGGCTGCGCGAAATCGCGCAGAAGCTGGCCCACCCCTCGGCGCTGACCGACGCGCAGGCCCTGGCGCTGGCGCGCGAAGGCAGGGCGTTCGTCCACATCGACGGTGGCTGCCACGCGACCGAGGTGGCCGGGCCCCAGATGATCCCGCAGCTCGCCCACGACCTGCTGTCGAGGGCCGCCGACCCGGCGATTCGGCAAATCCTCCAGAACGACGTCGTGATGCTGTGGCCGACGATGAACCCCGACGGCCAGCAGATGGTGGGCGAGTGGTTGGCGCAGAACGCCGGCACGCCGTACGAGCAGGCGCCGCTGCCGCGGCTCTACCAGGAATACGTCGGGCACGACAACAACCGCGACGGCTACATGGTGAACATGATCGAATCGCGGGTGCTCGAGCACTTCTGGCGGCAGTGGGAGCCGCACATCATCTACGTGCTTCACCAGACGGCGCCGTTTCCCACGCGCATCTGGCTGCCGCCGTTCTCCGAGCCGGTCGGCCTCCACACGCCGTTCGTCATCTCGCGCGAGATCAACATGATCGGGATGGCGATCGCGCAGGGGCTCGACCAGCGCGGCCTGGTGGGCGCCACGCACATGGGCACGTCGTTCGACGCGTGGTACCCGGGCTACGTGGACTACGCCCCGGCGTTCAAGAACATCCCGGCATTCTGGACCGAGACCGCGGGCAACTTGGCCGCGCCACGTGAATACGGCGTGACCGACCTGCCGCCGGCGTATCGAGATCTTCGCCCGCAGAGCCTCTACGCGAGCCCCTGGCCGAGTGGCTGGTGGCGGCTTGCCGACGCGGTCCGTTACGACGAGACTGCCGCGCTCTCGACGCTCACCTACGCGGCGAAGTACAAGGACGACCTGCTCTACAACCGCTACCAGGCGGGGCGCGATCAGATCGCGAGGGGACGGTCGACCGCTCCCTTCGCCTACGTGATTCCCCGGAAGCAGCGCGACCCGGTGGCGGCGGTCGAGATGCTCCGACGCCTCGCGTTCGGCGGCGTCCGCGTGGCGCAGCTCGAGGCGGAATCAGCCATCGACGGCGTCTCCTACCCGGCCGGCACGTGGGTGGTGCCCTCCGACCAGGAATTCGCCGCCCTCGCACGCGAAGTGCTCGACGTCCAACAGTACCCCGACCTCCGCCAGTATCCGGGCGGTCCCCCGCTGCGCCCCTACGACGCGGCAGGCTGGACGCTGCCGCTGCAGATGGGCGTCGAGGTGGCCTACGTCGGAAAGCCCCTGCCCGACGACGTTCGGGCGAAGCTGGCCGACCTCGGTGCCGGGGCGGGCCGCGCGCCGCGCGCGACCGCCTACAACATGACCGCCGCCGCCGATCCGGCGCCGTTCGACAGCGTGCCCGGCATCGGCTTCGACTCGAACCCGGTCGCGGCCGCGATCGTACCGCCCCCCGGCGAGGTTTCGGGCGCAGGTCCCGCCCTTCTCGTCGATCCCGCGCAGAACAACGCCTACCGCGCGCTCAATGCGGCCTGGAGGCAGGGCGGCTCGGTGACGTTCCTTCCCGGTGCCGCGGGCGGCGATGCTCCGCGGTTTGCGATCACCGGCATTCCGGACGCCGTGCAGGCGGATCTGGTGAAGTCGCTGGCGCTTCGCGCCGAACGCGGACAGGCGCGCGGCGCGGCGGTCAGGAAGCCGCGCGTCGGCTTGTTCGAGCCGTGGGGCGGCAGCATGGATGCCGGCTGGACGCGCTGGATCCTGGAACAGTACGGGTTCGAGGCGGTCACGCTCCGCCCGGAGGATTTCCGCTCGCCGATCGGCGACCGCGTGGACGTGTTGATCCTCGCGGACGACGCCCGGATTCCGGTGGAAGGGGCCGGGGGCGGCAGTGGCGGCGAAGGCGGGACGCGGGGCGCACCCGGCGGCCCCAGGGTGGTTCGGCCCGAGCAGGCTTACGCGCTCTCGGCCGCGGATCTGCAGGCGCTCGAGGGCTTCGTCCGCGGCGGCGGCACCATCGTCTGCTTCAACGGCGCGGCGCGGTTCGCGATCCAGCAGTTCAAACTGCCGGTCAGGAACGTCGCCGAAGGCCTCCGCCCGGAGGATTTCTTCCTGCGCGGTTCGATTGTCGAGGTGCAGGCGAACACCGCGCACCCGGTCATGGCCGGGATGCCGCCGCGCGCGGCCGTGTTCGTGGACGGCAGCCCGGTGTTCGAGACGCAGCCGGGCTTCTGCGGCACGGTGCTGGCAAGCTTCGCGGAGAAGGGCTCGCCGCTCTTGTCGGGCTATCTCATCGGTGAGAGTCTGCTGCTCGGCAAGGCCGCCGCGCTCGACGTCGAGGTCGACCGGGGGCACGTGGTGCTGCTCGGCTTCCGGCCGCAGTGGCGGGCGCAGTCGTTCGGCACGTTCCGCGTGGTGTTCAACGCCGCCTTGTACTCGCCAGGCGGCACGGCCGCGCGCCCGGCGAGCCGGCCATGAGGCGACCGGACGCGTAACCTTCGCTCCGCGTTCCGTCAGCCCCCGACGGAGCTCCTGCGGCGCCGCGGGCGGGAACCGTGCGGGCGGATTGGGCTACAATGGAGGGTCGCTCGACCAACGATATGCCTGCACATCGCACCCTGCGCGCCCTCGTCCTGGCCCTGCTCGTCGTGCCCGCGTCGGGCTGTTCCATCAAGACGATGGCCATCAACACGGTCGGCAACGCCCTGGCCGAGTCGGGCTCGAACTTCGCGTCCGACGACGACCCCGAGCTGATCGCCGCCGCCACCCCCTTCGGGCTCAAGACGATCGAGGGGCTGCTGGCCGAGTCGCCGAAGCACAAGGGGCTGCTGCTTGCCGCCTGCAGCGGGTTCACGCAGTACTCCTACGCCTTCGTGCAGCAGGAGGCCGACTACGTCGAGGCCCAGGACCTGCAGAAGGCCACCGCGATGCGGGCCCGGGCGAAGAAGCTCTACCTGCGCGCGGTCGGCTACGGCATGCGGGCCTTCGACGTGGAGATCCCCGGCTTCAGCGCGCTGATCAAGAAGGACCCCGATGCCGCGCTCGCGAAGACCACCAGGAAGCACGTGCCGCTGCTCTATTACACCGGGGCCGCCTGGGCTGCGGCGTTCGCCATCGACGTGAGCGACTCGTCGCTCTCGATCAACCAGACGGCGATCGAGAAGATGATGCGGCGCGCGCTGGCGCTCGACGAGCAGTGGGAGAGAGGGTCGATCCACGACTTCTTCATTTCGTGGGAGGCGGGGCATGCCAGCGCGGGCGGGTCCCTGGAGAAGGCCCGCGAGCATTTCCTCGAGGCGAAGGCGCTGGCGGGCGGGCAGCGCGTGTCGCCGTTTGTGTCCTACGCCGAATCCGTGCTGGTGGCCGAGCAGAAGAAGGCGGAGTTCGAGCAGGTGCTGAACGAGGCGCTGGCCTTCGACGTGGAGACGATGGCGCGCGACCAGAGGCTGGCCAACGTGCTGGCGCAGCGCCGCGCACGATGGCTGCTGTCGAGGGTGGACGAGTTGTTCTGAGTTCTTCGGAGACACACGATCATGATGTCGAGACTGAACGTTCGGCGGCCGCGCGTCCTGGGATGGGTGAGCGCGTTCGCGATTGCGGGGGCGGTGTGCCTGGCTCCGGCGACCGCGTCGGCCCAGGTGGTGACCATCAAGATGGCCACCCTGGTGCCCACGAACTCCTCGTGGTTCCTGGTCCTCAAGGAGGTCGCCGACAAATGGAACAAGCTGTCGAACGGCCGCGTCAGGGTGATCCTCTACGGCGGCGGCACCAAGGGTGACGACCCCGAGGTGGTGCAGGCGATGCGCCTGGGCGAGTTGCAGGGCGCGGTGCTGACGTCGGTCGGCATGGCCCAGATTGAGAAGTCGGTCTACGCGGTCAGCATCCCGATGGCCTTCGACTCGTACGACGAGGTGTACGCCGTCCTCGACAAGATGCGGCCGCGCTTCGAGTCGGCCATCGAGGCCCAGGGCTTCGTGGTGCTGAACTGGGCCGACGGCGGCTGGATCCATTTCTTCACGACCAAGCCGGTGGCGGTCCCCGACGACTTGAGGAAGCTGACCTTGTTCCAGTGGGCCGGCGACCCGAAGTCGCTGGAGATCTGGAAGGCGGCCGGCTTCAACGTGCGGCCGGCCGCGGTCACCGACCTGCCGACGGGGCTCCAAACGGGCCTCTTCCAGGCGTGCTCGCTGTCGCCGCAGGTCGCGCAGATCGGCCGGTACTACGAGTCGGCGAAGTTCATGACGGACCTCCGGTGGGCGCTGCTGCTCGGCGCGACGGTCATCAAGAAGGAGACCTGGGCGCAGGTCCCCGCCGACATCAGGCCGGCGCTGCTGAAGGCGATGCAGGACGCCGGGGCGAAGCTGCAGGCGGACATCCGCCAGAGCGGCGAGAAGGACATCGTGGCCATGAAGGCCGCCGGGCTGACGGTGGTGCCGGTGGACGCCAACGCCAAGGAACTGTGGCGGAAGGCCGCGGAGAGCGCCTACCCGAAGATACGCGGCGACTTCGTGCCGGCCGACGCGTTCGACGAAGCGATGAAGGCGCGCGACGAGTACCGCAAGACGCACCCGGCCTCGGCGCCGAAGAAGTAGGCGGTCTCACACCATGAGCGAAACCTCACCCGGGTCGGGGGGCGGCGGAAGGCAGGGATTCCTCGGGACCGTGTTGAAAGGGGCCGAGCAGGCGATCCTGACGGCGACCCTCAGCCTGGTCACGATCCTCCTGCTCATCGACGCGATCGGCCGCCCGCTGGGTGGGTTTCACGTCCCCGGCAAGGACGAATACGTCAAGCAGTTGACGTTGTGGCTGACCTTCATCGGAGGCCTGGCGGCGGCCGCGCAGGGGACCCACCTCACGCTGTCCACCGCCGAAGTGTTCGGCGAAGGCCGCGCGCGACGGCTGTCGAGGCTGTTCGGGCTCACGGTGGCGGCCGGCGTCGTCGCCGTGCTCGGGAAGGGGGCGTTCGACATCGTCAACCTGCACCGCACCCTGTCCGAGCAGAGCGTGCTGCCGATCGGGATCCCCGAGTGGTGGTCGGAAACGATCATGCCGGTCTCGCTCGGGCTGATGGCGATCGTGTTCGCGTACAAGGCGTCGGAACGGTGGGGCGGCCGCCTCGTCGCGTTCCTGGCCATCCCGATCACCTTCGCGATCGGCCTGCTGCCTCCCGGGGCGCTCACGCACATCTGGCCGCTGGCGTTCGTCGTGCTGGCGGCCGCCCTGCTCGGTGCCCCCGTGTTCGTGGCCATGGGCGGCATTGCGGCCGTGCTGTTCTTCGCGGAAGGGACGCCGGTGTCGGCGGTCACGCGGAAGGTGTACGACCTGATCGGGTCGCCGACGCTGCCGGCGATCCCGCTGCTGACGGCTGCCGGCTACGTGCTGGCGGAGAGTGCGGCGGCCGAGCGGCTGGTCCGGTTCTTCCGCGCCCTGTTCGGCTGGATGCCCGGCGGCATCGCGGTGATGGTGGCAGCCGTGTGCGCGCTGTTCACCACGTTCACCGGCGGGTCGGGCGTCACGATCATCGCGCTCGGCGGCCTGGTCTATCCGATCCTGCGCAAGGACGGCTACTCCGAGGGATTCTCGCTGGGCCTGGTGACGGCCTCCGGGTCGCTCGGCCTGCTGTTCCCGCCCAGCCTGCCGGTCGTGCTCTACTCGGTGGTCGCCAGTTCCCGCGACCAGGCGGTGCCGCTCGACCAGCTCTACATCGCCGGCCTGCTTCCCGGCCTCCTGCTCATCGTCCTGACGGCCGCCTACGGCATCTACGTGGGCCGCCACGTCGGAAAGGAACGCCAGGCGTTCTCGTGGAAGGAACTGGGCATTTCGACCTGGAAGGCGAAGTGGGAGCTGGGGCTGCCGTTCGTCGTGATCGGCCTGTTCGCGAGCGGCTTCCTGACGATGATGGAGACGGCGGCCGCGGCGCTGGCCTACGCGGTGCTGGTCGAGTGCTTCATCACGCGCGACCTGCACATCTTCAAGACGCTGCCCGGCGTGCTGTTCAAGGCGGCCGGGCTGATGGGCGCGGTGCTGATCCTGCTCAGCATCGCGATGGGCCTGACGAACTACCTGGTGGATGCGCAGATCCCGGACCAGATCCTGTCGTGGGTCCAGGCGCACATCCACTCGCAGGAGATGTTCCTGCTCGCGCTGAACCTGTTCCTGCTGATCGTGGGCAGTGTCGTGGAGATCTACGCCGCCATCGTCATCCTGGCGCCGCTGATCGTCCCGCTGGGAGCCGCGTTCAACGTGAACCCGATTCACCTCGGCGTGATCTTCCTGGCCAACCTGGAACTGGGGTTCCTGTTCCCGCCGGTGGGCCTCAACCTGTTCCTGTCTTCGTCGCGGTTCAACAAGCCGCTGCCGCAACTCTACAAGCACGTGATCCCGTTCCTGATCATCCTGGCGATCGGCGTGCTGCTGATCACCTACGTGCCGTGGATGTCGACCGGGCTGCTGGAGTGGATGGGGAAGAAGTGACGGGGACTGACGCGGTCAATGCACAATGCACAACGCACAATGCTCAATGCACAAACAGCACGCGTGACGGTGTGACGCGGCCTGTCGTTTTGCATTGTTCATTGTGCATCCTGCATTAGCAGGGCCGCTCGTCCGGCGTCAAGCCGCCGGTACGGCCGGCACAACCGTCCCCCGGCACTCGCCAAAGCCTATCCGTCTGAAACCCTCGCGCGAGCACCAGCCGCGCATCTGCACCTCGTCGCCGTCCTCGAGGAACTTCCGCGTCTCGCCGGTCGGGAGCGTTGCCGGGTTCGCGCCGCGCCAGGTCAGTTCGAGCAGGCAGCCGCGCGAGTCCTCGGTCGGCCCCGACACCGTGCCGCTCGCCAGCAGGTCGCCCGCGCGCAGGTTGCACCCGTTGCTGGTGTGATGGGCGAGCATCTGCGCGAACGTCCAGTAGATTGCCGAGAGGCTGCTGCGGCTCACCCGCGCGGCCGGGCAGCCCGCTTCGCGCATCCGCCGGGAGGTGAGGAGCACCTCGAGCGTCAGATCGAAGCCGCCCGACGCCCGGTTGACGGGCGAGTCGAGGTAGGGAAGCGGCGCCGGGTCACCTTCCGGGCGTTCGAAGGCCGCCGTGCGGAACGGCGCCAGCGCGTCGAGGGTCACCAGCCACGGCGAAATCGTCGTCGCGAAGTTCTTCGCCAGGAAGGGGCCGAGCGGCTGGTACTCCCACGCCTGCACGTCGCGCGCGGACCAGTCGTTCACCAGGCAGAGCCCCGCCATGTGCCGTTCCGCGGCGTCCATCGAGATGGGCGTCGCCAGCGCGTTGCCGGGTCCCGTGAACAGGCCCACCTCGAGCTCGTAGTCGAGCCTGGCCGTCGGCCCGAAGTTGGGGCGTGCCGCTCCCTCGGCTCGAGTCTGCCCGTGCGGACGCCGAACCGGCGTGCCGCTCGGGACGATGGACGACGCGCGGCCGTGATAGCCGATGGGGACGAACTTGTAGTTGGGCAGGAGCGGGTGGTCGGGCCGGAACATGCTGCCGACGTTCGTCGCGTGGAAGATGGACGCGTAGAAGTCGGTGTAGTCGCCGATCGCGCAAGGCACCAGCATTTCGACGTCCACCATCGGCACGAGGTAGGCCAGGCCCTGGCGTCGATGCGGGCTGCGTGCGGCGTCGAGGAACGCGCCGAGCGTGCGGCGAATCGCCAGCCGGGCCTCGGGCGTCAGCGCCATGTAGGCGTTCAGCGTCCAGGAGCGGAGGGCGTCCAGCGCCGCCGGTGGGAGCCCGCCGAGCAGCCCGGCCTCCGACACGGCCCTGACGTCGAGCACGCGATCGCCGATGGCCGCACCGATTCGGGGAACGAGATCGGGCCCGGCTCGCCGGGCGAACACGCCCAGCGGGAGGTTCTGAATGGGAAAGTCGGTCGCGGCGTCGTTGGCCGATTCCACCCAGCTCTCGCGCGCCGGGTCGTGCGTGTCGTCGATGGCGGGTTGCCACGTCATAGGTAGGCGCCCATCGCCTTCAAGTCCGCGATCGGCTCGTCGAACGAACACGAACCGAAACTCCGAGCGAACCTCCGCGCGTCCTCCACCTGTCCGACGGTGGCCGACAGCCCTCGCCAGGACAGGTGCGAGTCCGAGAACTCGAACGCGTGCGGCGAGCGCTCGTCGAGGATCGGCTGCAGGCCGTTCGCGTCGAGCCCGCACGCGCGCGCGAGCACCGCAGCGACGAAGACGTTCAGGAAGCCGTGCATCACCGCACGCGGGGAATCGGGCTCGTAGGTGAGCGCGTGTTCCGCCCGGACCGGATGATGGAGCCCTGCGGTCGCCTTGAACGGCACCGAGGCCGACAGGCAGCCGGCGATGAAGCCGGCCACGGTGCTGGACGCGGCGACGGCGGTCGGCACCAGCCCGCCGGTGCGTATCTTGGCGTTGCCTCTGGCCGCCCGCACTTCCTGAAGCAGGTCGGGGTCTCCAGGCCCACTGCCCGGCTCGCCCTCGTAGAATATCTCGAGGCCGGCCGGCGCCTGGGACGCCACTCGCCGGACGTCGTCCGGCGACGCCACTCTGACCTCGACCGAGTCGACGCGCGCCTGCACTTCTCGGCCGGCAGCCCCCCGATCGTTGAAGGCGGCGACGTGTCCAAGCTCCTTCGAAGCGGGGAGCCCGACCAACGCCGTGAGGCTCCATCGCGGTCCCCCGCGTGCCGCGAGGGAAAGGGCGGCCGCGGCCTGCTCCCATTCCACCAGCCGGGCGGCCGGCACGACGAGACGGCCGAGCCAAGCGGCGTCGGGGCCCAGCCGGTAGCGCGCGTAGCGCTCCACCGTGTCCGTCATCGTGCGGGCGGAGGGCGGGAACAACCCGGCGTAGTCGATCAACCCCCGCAGCAACGCATCGAGTGCCTTGGCGGCCTGGGGCATGGCGTCAGTCGTCGAGCCACGAGCGGTAGTAGTCGAGGTCCTCGGCCGGCAGCGCGTCGCTGCTCACGTGCAGCGGACGGAACGTGTCCACCATGACCGCGAGTTCGTCGGTCCTCGCCTGCCCGATCGACGCCGCGGCGCGGCCGGGGTGCGGACCGTGCGGAAGCCCGTCCGGGTGCAGCGTCATCGAGCCGTACTCGATCCCCTTCCGGCTCATGAACTCGGCGCTGGCGTAGTAGAGCACCTCGTCGGACATCACGTTGGAGTGATTGTAGGGGGCCGGCACCGCGCCGGGTTCGAAATCGTAGGGCCGCGGGCAGAACGAGCAGACGACGAAGCCGTCGCCCTCGAAGGTCTGGTGGAAGGGCGGCGGCAGGTGCACCCGGCCGACGCGCGGCTCGAAGTCGTGGATGTTGAACGCCCACGGATAGTAGAACCCGTCCCAGCCGACGACGTCGAACGGGTGGTGGTCGAGCACCATCTCGACGAACGCGTTGTCCTTCTTCACGACCACCGGGAAGTCGCCGCGCTCGTCGCGCGGTTCGGCCCATTCCGGGCGCCTGATGTCCCGCTCCGAGAACGGGCTGTGCTCGAGCAGCTGCCCGAACTCGTTGCGGTAACGCTTCGGCGTTCGCACGGCCCCCGCGCTTTCGATGACGAGGCAGCGCGACGTGCCGGGCGCGAAGCGGTAGCGGTGGAGGATGCCGCGCGGCACCACCACGTAGTCGCCCTGCCGGAACGGGAGGACGCCGAAGGACGACTCCAGGATGCCGCTGCCGTCGCTGACGAAGACGATCTCGTCGCCCTGCGCGTTCCGGTAGAAGACGTCGTCGTCCCTCTGCGGCGCGGCGATCGACAACGCGACGTCGCCGTTGAACAGCACCGGGAGCCGGTCGAAGACGAGGCTGGGGCCGGGCTCGAGGGCCATCGATCGGAAGTGCCGGTGCCGGAGCACTCGCTCGGGCTCCGCCTTCCACTCCACGCCACGCAGCCGCCGGACGCTCTTGACCCGCGTCGGCTCGTGGAGGTGATACACGAGCGAGGCCGGGCCGGTGAAGCCGTGATTGCCGATCAACTCCTCGGGGAGCAGGCGGCCCCCCTCGTCGCGGAAGGCGATGTGCCGCTTCCGCGGCACGCGGCCGAGTCGGTGATAGAACGGCATGTCCGAGTTCCCCAGTTGCCCAGTTGCCAGCTGCCCAGTTCCCCAGTTCCCCAGTTGCCCAGTTCCCCAGTTGCCCAGTTCCCCAGTTCCCCAGTTGCCCAGTTCCTTCAGAGGTTCCCCCTGAGCGCCTGTTCCCGTTCGATCGCCTCGAAGAGCGCCCTGAAGTTGCCCTTCCCGAAGCCGCGGCTGCCCTTGCGCTCGATGATCTCGAAGAACAGGGTCGGTCGGTCCTCGACGGGCCTCGTGAACAGTTGCAGCAGGTAGCCGTCCTGGTCGCGGTCGACCAGCACCGCCAGCGACCGCAACCGCTCGAGCGATTCGGCGATCTCGCCCACGCGCTGCGGCAGCGAGGCGTAGTAGCTGTCGGGCACGCGCAGGAACTCGACGCCGTTCTCGCGGAGCCGGCCGACCGTCTCGCAGATGTCCTGCACCTGCAAGGCGACGTGCTGGACCCCCGGCCCGCGGTAGTAGTCCAGGTACTCGTCGATCTGGCTCTTGCGGCGGCCGGGCGCCGGCTCGTTGATCGGGAACTTGATCGACTGCGAGTCGTCCGCCATCACCACGCTCATCAGCGCGCTGAACTCCGTCGAGATGTCCTTGTCGTCGAAGCTGATGAAGCGCTCGAAGCCGAGCACGCGGCGGTACCACTCGGCCCACTCGTTCATCCGGCCCAGTTCGACGTTGCCGACGATGTGGTCGATGCGGAGGAGGCCGATGTCGTTGCCCGGCACCTGCCGTTCGACGAAGCCGGGCAGGAACGGGCCCGAGTAGTCGAGGCGGGAGATGAAGGAGTGCAGGGTGTCGCCGTAGGCGCGGATGGCGGCGTGCCGGACAGCGCCGTGCTCGTCGCGCAGTTCCCGTGGCTCCACCGCAGGAATCGCCCCGCGCGTCACCGCCTCCTCGAAGGCCCGGTCGGCATCGTCCACATGGAAGGCGATGTCGCGGACGCCGTCGCCGTGGCACCTGGTGTGCTCCGCGGCCGGCGACTCTGGTGTGAGCGGCGTCGTCAGGACGAAGCGGACCTTGCCCTGCGCGAGCACGTAGGACGTGCGGTCCCGGACGCCGGTTTCGAGGCCCGCGTACGCGGTTTGCGAGAAGCCGAACCCCTTTCGGTAGAAGAACGCGGCCTGATAGGCGTTGCCGACCCAGAACTCCACGTGGTGGATGCTCTTGAGCCTCACCGGATTCTGCATGGGAGTGCCCCTCTCGATCAAAGGTGGCACACACGGGGGGGCGGGGGCAAGGGGAGGACTAGCGAGGACTAGCCCTGGCGTTTCCAGTCCTCCGCCAGTTCGGCGGCGAAGATTTCGAAACGCCGCGGGGCGCGGCCGAGCAGGGCTTCTTGAGCGGCGAAGTCACGGCCGCTGGCATGCGCGCCGTTGCGGATGAAGAAGTCGTACATCACCCGCAAGTCGGGCACCATCCACGCCGGGAACGCGGCGCCCGCTCGAGCCTCCCAGGCGTCGAGGTCGTCGCCGGCATAGCGGACCGGACGGCCCAACAGCTCGCTGTAGACGCGGGCCGCGTCGTCGCCTGTCAGGCCGCGCGGCCCGTTGAGGGGGACGACGCCGCACGTGCCCTCGAGGAGGGCGTTCACGGCCGCCTCGGCGATGTCGCGAACGTCCACCCGGTTGACCCCGCGGCCGCCCAGCGGCTGCGGGTACACGCCGTGTTCGACGATCGCCTGGCGAAACCACAGGTCGTTCTGGAAGAACCACGAAGCTCACGGAGACCACCAAGGGCAGACCGGCCCACACGTCACCCATGAGACCGGGTGATCGTGGGCATCGGCGCCGCGGGCGAAGCCCGTGGCGCGAGGGGCGGCTGGGCCGCGACGGCACGAGAAGCCTCCTGCGTCCGTGCTTGTCGTGCCGCCGCCGCCCAGCCGCCCCTCCCGGCTCGCCCACCGGCGGCGTGGGAGCCGGTGGCCGAGCCGCGATGCCACCGGGCGTGACAGGCTCTGTGGGTTCCGAGGTATCTCTGTGGTTGCAGCCGTCGAACGACGCATGCTGGATGTGATCAATCCTGAGGAACATGGGGTAGAGTACGCAATCACCAGCAGGAGCCGAAGGCATGCGCATCGAACAGTCCCACACGCTCGGGCAGCAGGCCGCCGTCACCCGCATCGACCAGTTTCTGGAACGGCTCGTTCAGAATCCGCCGGGAGGCGTCACGGTCAAGGAGGTCAAGCGGGAGTGGCAGGGACACCGGATGACCTTCTCGTTCACGGCGGCCAAGGGCTTCCTGGGGACGTCCGTCCACGGCGTCATGGAAGTATCGGACGACAAGGTCGTGGTCGAGTCGGAGCTGCCTGCTCTTGTGAAGAACCTGCTTGGCGAGGACCGCATCCGCCACGTCCTCGCCGAACAGTTGGGCAGCATGCTGAAGCCGTGACCCGGCTGCCACGCCGCCGGCGCGCCGCGGGGAGCCGGCCTGCGGTGTAGACTGTGGGCGCCCCCGGGAACCCGGACACGACCCGATGATGACACCCGACTGCCAGCCCGTCCCATGGGCTCTCGCCGAAGGTCTTCCCGCGCCGCTCGGCGCGAACTGGAATCGCAGGACCCGGTCCTGGAACTTCGCTCTCTACTCCAAGCTGGCGACGGGCGTCACGCTGCTGCTCTACGGGCCCGACCACTTCGCGACGCCCCTGTATTGCTTCCGTCTCGACTACCTGGTGAACAAGTCGGGCCGCGTGTGGCACTGCTGGATTCCCGAGGATCAGATCCGCGGCGCCTGCTTCTACGCCTACTCGGTGGACGGGCCGAACGATCCGGCATCCGGGCTTCGCTTCAACCCGGCGAAGGTGCTGCTCGATCCGTACGCCCGCGGGGTCTTCTTCCCGCCGGCGTTCGACAGGGAGGCGGCGAAGGGCGGGGGCGGGAACGCGGGGCGAGCGCCGCTCGGCGTGCTCGAGGCGAGCCGTCGCGCGAACGGGTGGGAGGAGGCCTGCCGGCCGCGTCACGCGTCGGATACGGTCATCTACGAGATGCACGTTCGCGGGTTCACGCGCCGCGACAATTCCGGGGTGCCCGCGGGGCGGCGCGGAACCTTCGCCGGCGTGATCGACAAGATCCCATATCTCGTCGACCTCGGGGTGACCGTGGTGGAACTGCTGCCGGTCGCGCAGCGCGACCCGCAGGAGGACAACTACTGGGGCTACAGTCCGCTGTGCTTCTTCGCGCCGCACGCCCAGTACGCCGCCGCCGGCACGCCCGAGGGCGCGATCACCGAGATGCAGGAGATGGTCAAGGCGCTGCACGCCGCCGGCATCGAGGTGGTGATCGACGTCGTCTACAACCACACGGTGGAGGGCGAGGAGATCGGACCGACCTACAGCTACCGCGGCATCGACAACACCACCTACTACCTGCTCGATGACGACCGCAGCCGCTATCGCAACGACTCGGGGACCGGCAACGTCCTCCACACCGCGAACATGGCGGTCCGCAAGATGGTGGTGGACAGCATGCGGTTCTGGGCGAGGGAGATGCACGTCGACGGCTTCAGGTTCGATCTCGCCTCGATCTTCACGCGACGGACCGACGGGTCGATCGATCTCGACGACCCGCCGATGATCTCGGCCATCGACGCCGACCCCGACTTCAAGAACCTCCGCTTGATCGCCGAGGCGTGGGACCTGCGGAGCTACCAGCTGGGCCGCCGGTTTCCGGGCATCGAGTGGTACCAATGGAATGACCGCTTCCGCGACGAGGTCCGCGCCTTCGTGCGCGGCGACGGCGGCTCGGTCGGCAAGCTGATGACGCGGATCTATGGCAGCTCCGATCAGTTCCCGGACGGCCTCCTCGACGCGTACCACGCCTTTCAGAGCGTGAACCTCGTGACCGCCCACGACGGGTTCTGCCTGTACGACCTCGTCTCGTACAACGAGAAGCACAACCTGGCGAACGGCGAGCAGAACGCGGACGGGCACAACCACAACCTCAGCTGGAACTGCGGCTGGGAAGGCGACGCGGGCGCCCCCGCGGAGGTGCTGGCGCTCCGGCGGCGGCAGGTCAAGAACTTCTGCGCGCTCCTGTTCCTGTCGAACGGGACGCCGATGTTCTGCGCCGGCGACGAGTTCATGCAGTCACAGCAGGGCAACAACAACCCGTACAACCAGGACAACGAGACCACGTGGCTGGACTGGTCGCTGCTGGAGGCCAACCGCGACGTCCACCGCTTCTTCAGGATGTTGATCGCCTTCCGCAAGGCGCATCCCTCGATCGGGCGCAGCCGGTTCTGGCGCGACGATGTCCGGTGGTTCGGCACGGCCGCCGACGTGGACTGGGGCGAGGCATCGCACCAGCTCGCATTCTGCCTGCGCGGCGCCTCGCAGGCCGACCGCGACCTCTACGTCATGATCAACGCGGGCGTGGACGACCAGGTGTTCGCCGTGCAGGAGGTGCCGTTCGCCGAGTGGCGGCGTGTGGTCGACACGGCCCTCGCCCCGCCCGAGGACGTCGTCTCGGACGAGGTCGCGCCGCGGCTGAGCTCGGCCGAGTACCGGGTCGGCGCGCGCTCCGTGGTCGTCCTCCTCCGGGACCGCGGCACCCATCCCGCGCCACGGTAGCTTCTCCTGCCTCCGACGGTCGCCGGTGACAGTGCCGCCTCATCCGTCGTATCATCACTATTCGGTCGCCACACTGGAAGCTCGAACGACGGGGATGAGGAGGAGTGGATGAAGCGGTTACTGATGACGATCGTACTGCTGGGAATGACGAGCACCGTCTGGGCGCAGGCATCGTCGGTGACGCAGCAGGCGGCGAGCGCCGGCGAGCAGCGCTTCTATGTGACCGGCAATGCCGGCGTCACCTTCGGCAACACGACCAGCAGCACGTTCGGCGGCGAGTTTGGCATGAAGATCGGCGACTCGCTCGAGCTCTTCGGCGAAGGCGGCCGGATGACGGACGTAACCAGCAGCGGCATGCAGTCGTCGGCGGCGACCATCGGCAACTGGCTGGGTAGCCTCGGCCAGGGCGCGGCCACCTGGAACGTCGAAACCCCGGCCAACTTCGGCGCGGCGGGTCTGCGTTACGTGTTCCCGGCGGGAAGTGTCCAGCCGTACGTGGCGACGAGCATCGGCATGGCGAACGTCGAGAGGAAGACCACGTTTGCGTTGAACGGCTCGGATGTCACCGGCTCCCTGCCTTCGTTGGGCGTGAGCCTTGGCGAAGACCTGTCGGGCCGCAGCAACGAGTTCCTGTTCACCGCCGGCGGCGGGGTCAGGCTTCCGCTCGGTGCGGTCCTCGTCGACGTCGGCGCTCGGTACGGCCGCATCTTCGGCAATCCGGGTTTCGACACCTTCCGGCTCTACTTTGCTGCAGGCGTCAGGTTCTAGCGAGGCGGGCCTCGGACCACCGCGTCGCTACTAGGCGGCGTCCGTGCCATTCGCCGGCACCCTGCCCGCCAACCGGGCGACTGCTCGTGTCAGCGCCTCCGGTGCCACGGGCTTCGCCAGGTACACATCGAATCCCGAGCCGAGCACCCGCCGCCGATCGCTCTCGGCGGCGTACGCCGTCAGGGCGGCGGCGGGCAGGTGCCGGTGCCGCGCGAGTTCCATCGTCCGGATCCGTCGGATCAGGTCGTAGCCGTCTCGTCCGGGCATCCCGATGTCCGCGACGAGCACGTCGGGCCACGTGCTTTCGAGCGCCACCAGGGCGGAGTCCACCGACGAGACCTCATCTACCCGGGCCCCGGCCCGTTGGAGCACGGCCTTCGCGAGTTGGCGGCTGTCGGCATCATCGTCCACAACCAGGATCGAGAGCGCGTTGAGCAACCGCGCGCGCGGAAGCTGGTTGCCGCCCTCCGGCGCCAACCGTCCTTCGGGACGCCACAGCGACGGGGAATGGAGCGGCAGCCCGACGGTGAAGGTGGCGCCACGACCCTCGCCGTCGCTGTCGCCGCGCACGGTGCCGCCGTGGAGCTCCACGAGGTGCCGGACGATGGCCAGGCCCAGCCCCAGCCCGCCGTGCACCCTCGTGGTGGACGAGTCGGCCTGCCTGAACCGCTCGAACAAGGATGCGAGGAACTCCCGGCGGATGCCGACGCCCGTGTCGCTCACCGACACCTGGACCGAATCTCCGTTGGTGCGAACGGCCAGCGTGACCCGTCCGCCTGGCGGGGTGAACTTGACGGCGTTGGACAGGAGATTCCAGATGATCTGCTGCAGGCGGTCGGGATCCCCCAGCATCGTGAAGTGCGCCGACGGTCCGTCGGTGACCAGGTCGATGTGGCGGGCCTCCGCCGCCGGCTTGACCGACGCGAGTGCGGCGTCGATCACGGTCGACAGGTCGACGGGCCGTACGTCGAGTTGCAGCTTGCCGGTGATGATGCGCGAGACGTCGAGGATGTCGCCGATCAGTCTCGCCTGCGACTCGGCGTTGCGCCGAATCGTTCTCAAAGCCCGGTCGGCCTCCTCGGCGTCGAGCTGGTGGGTCAACAGCAGCTGCGTCCACCCGAGGACCGCGTTCAACGGCGTGCGCAGCTCGTGCGAGAGCGTGGCAAGGAACTCGTCCTTGAGGCGGTTGGCGTTCTGCGATTCCTGGTAGAGCCGCGCGTTGTCGATGGCCAGCGCCGCGCGCCGGGCGATCCCCTCGGCGAGCGCGAGATCGTCGGGCTCGTACCGCCGGCTCGAGCCGGAGAGCACGAACACGAACACGCCGAACGTCTTTCCCCGCGCCCGCAGCGCGGCGGCCATGATCGACTCCGGGCCGAGGCGGCGGAGCAGTTGCAGTTGGCCGGGGTCCGTGGCCGCGGTGTCGGGCACGGGACTGGGGAGCAGCGCCCGCACGCTCGAGTCGCCCGTTTGGAGGACGGGGAGCGTCACGTCCGGAAAGGCGAGCGGGAAGCCCAGCAGCTCCCTGATGAGCGCTTCTTTCTCCTCCGATACGTGCGCCCCGGCAACGCCCCGCACCTCACCGTCTTCGTCGGTGACGTAGACGACCGACCAGTCCGCGTACTGCGGCAGCGGTACCCGCGCGAGCTTGCCGAGGATGTCCTGGTGGTCGAGCGACGCGCCCAGCAGCGTGCTCGCCTGGAGGAGCATGCGCTCCCGGTCTTCGGCCCGCCTGCGTTCGGTCACCGCCTGCATGACGCTGATCGCGCCGCAGACAGTCCCGCTGGCGTCGCGGAGCGGGGTGGCGGTCACGGCGACCGTAAGTCGTGACCCGTCGGGGCGTTCCACGACGACGTCCACGTCGCGCACCTCGCGCCCGGTGCGCAGCGCCTCCGCGACGGGCGACTCGTCGTGCCGGAGCGGCTGGCGGGACGGAGTGTAGAGCTTGGCGGCGCCGGAGAAACGCTCGAGGCTGGCGCCGGCGGTCGGTCTGCGCCCCCACAGCTCGCTGGCTCGGGCGTTGTAGCTGAGGATGGTTCCGTCCGCGGCGTATACCACGACCGCAATCGGCAGGGCATCCAGCGTTTCGGGACCGAGAGGCGTCGACGTGTTCACGGCCACACTGCCATCCGGGTGATTCTGGGAAGGGAAGTGCAAGACGGAGGCCACGCGCCGCCGGTTGGGAACCGGCGCGACGGCGCCCTCGTGTGCCCGACCGCCTGCGCGGCCGGTGCGGCAAGCCCGTCGTTAGAAGTGGGACCGGCCGGCAGCGCGGCCGGTCGGCGAGCCTATCGTCCGAAGTCGTCCGCTTCGACTGCGATTCGCGTCCGGTACTCCTTCGCCCCGACCGTGAGCGTCAGGAGGTAGGAGCCGGGCTCCACCGCCTGGGCTCCGAAGCCGCCTCCGCCGCGCGGCGGCGCGCCGGCTGCCGCTGCGGGCGGGGTGCCGCGCAGGTCCCACTGAACCCGGTTCAGGCCCTCGGCCTTCGAGCCGTCGAGCGTGCGGACGACGCGGCCGCTGTAGTCGGTGATCGTCAACTTCACCTCACCGGTGGCCGCGGCTTTCAGGTAGTAGCTGATTGCCACGCCTTCGCGGGGGTTCTCGCCGGCGTAGTTCTTCGCGCCGCCGACCGACCGCGACAGCCTGATGTCCTGTTTCCACAGCATGCCTGGCCGGACGTCGAAGAGGTGCACGTCCTCTTTCGCCACGGGGCCGGTCATCTGCTGCAGGGCGGTGATGTCGTCCAGGATGTAGATGCTCCGCCCGTGGGTCGCCACGATCAGGTCGTTGTCGCGCGGGTGCACCAGCACGTCGTCGATGCGCACGACCGGCATGCCGTTCATGAACCGCTTCCACTCGGCGCCGCCGTCGAGCGAGACGTAGAGGCCGTACTCGGTGCCCACGTAGAGCAGGTTCCCGTTCTTCGGGTCCTCCCTGATGACGTTCACGTTGCCGACCGCCGGCAGGTTGGCCGCCAGCGCCGTCCAGGTCGCCCCGAAGTCGCGGGTGACGAACACGTAGGGTGTCATGTCGTCGGTGCGGTGACCGTCGAACGACACGTAGCACGTGCCGGCATCGAAGTGCGACGCTTCCACGCGCGAGACGTGCGTTTCCTTGGGCACGCCGAACACGCCGTCCACGACGTTCTTCCAGCTGGCGCCGCCGTCTCGCGTCACCTGCAGGTTGCCGTCGTTCGTGCCGACCCAGATGATGCCGGGCTGCACCGCCGATTCGCTGATCGTCACGATGCTGCTGAACGCGCCCGCGCCGTCGTGCTTCGAGGCCATCGGGGCGTCGCCGGGCACGCCCATGATTGGTCGGGCGAAGCGGCTGATGTTCCTGGTCAGGTCGGGCGAACCCAGGTACGTGTCGCCGCGATCGAAGGAGCGAAACAGCTGGTTCGCGCCGACGTAGACGATGCGGGGATTGTGCGGCGAGAGCACGATGGGCGTGTTCCAGAAGAAGCGGAACTGCTCACCCACGGGCGGCGGAGGCACGATGTTCGAGCGGAGCGCCTGGCTGCCCAACGCGGCCGCCGTCGCGCGCGCCTGGCCGGGCTGGCCCTCACCGGCGGGCGCCGCCTGGCCGCGCTGCCCCGGGCCCGGACGCGCCGCCGCCCTCGGCCGGATGTTCGTGCCGCGGATCCCCTGGCGGAGATCGAGGCGCTGCACGTTGCCGTCCTGCGACTCGACGTAGATGGTGTTGTCGTCGGTCGGATCCACCTGCGTGTAGAAGCCGTCGCCGCCGCCAACCCGGAACCAATCGGCGTTGGTGATCCCCTGGGTGCTGCGCGTCGCGCTCGGCCCGCCCCACGTCCCGTTGTCCTGCAGCCCGCCGTAGACGTAATAGGGCTTCCGCATGTCCGCGCTGATCGCGTAGAACTGGCCGACCGGCATCGTGTTGACGAACTCCCAGGTCTCCGCCTGGTCGTAGCTGACGTCGAGGCCGCCGTCGTTCCCGATGATGAGGTGCTCGGCGTTCGCCGGGTCGATCCACATCGCGTGGTGATCGCTGTGTGCGATCCCCTGCACCGTCTTGAACGTCCGGCCGCCGTCCACGGACATGTAGAACGGAGCGCCCATCGTGTAGACGATCTGGTCGCTGGTCGGGTCGACCCGGATCTGGCTGTAGTACATGGGGCGGTCGTCGTTGTTGCTCATCACCGTCCACGTCCTGCCCCTGTTGTCGGACCGCCAGACGCCGCTTCGCCTGGGATCGGCGGGGGCCGCCGGCTGGCGCGCCGGCGCGCCGCCCCGCTGACCTCCCGCCGCGCCCGGGGGCAGATCCTTCCCGTCGGCGGTGACGTTGCCGCCGGTGCCCGCGCTCGCGCCGACCTCGATCTGCGCGTAGACGACGTTCGGCTTCGACCGCGACACGGCCAGGCCGATGCGGCCCAGCAGGCCGTCGGGGAAGCCGTTGCCACTGATGCGCGTCCACGTCCTGCCGGCATCGACCGTCTTCCACACGCCGCTGCCGGGGCCGCCGCCGTTGAAGCCCCACGGCACGCGCCGCCGCTGATACGAGGCCGCGTAGAGCGTCTTCGAGTCGACCGGGTCGATCACGATGTCCGTGAAACCCGTGTCGGCGTCGACCGTCTTGACCGCGACCCAATTCCTGCCGCCGTCGACCGTCTTGTAGACCCCGCGCTCGGGATTCGGCCCGAACAGGTGGCCGAGCGCGGCCACGTAAACGATGTTCGAGTCTTTCGGATCGATGACGATCCGCGCGATCGACTGCGTCTCCCTCAGCCCGACGTTCGTGAAGGTCTTTCCGGCGTCCGTCGACTTGTAGATGCCGTCGCCGAACGAGGAGCTTTGGCGGTTGTTGGCCTCGCCGGTGCCCACCCACAGGATGTTCGGGTTCTTCTGGTCGACCGCGAGCGCCCCGATGGAGCAGACGGAGTAGGTGTCGAAGATCGGCGTCCACGTGGTCCCGTTGTTGGTCGTCTTCCAGACGCCGCCGGTCGCGAAGCCGACGTAGATGGTGGACGGATCCGCCTCCACCACCGCGAGGTCGTCGATGCGCCCCCCCATGCTCGCCGGCCCGATCGACCGGAAGCGGAACTGCCTGAGAAGCGGATCGTCGGACCTATTGACGGAGGATGGAAGCGGCCGGAGAGTCTGGGGGGCCGGAGCGGCCGTCTGCTGGGCGCCGGCGGCCACCCAGAGCACGCAGATGCAGAGTGCGGCTGCCGCCAGCAGGCGCGCGCACAGTCGTGGTGTCATCGACGAGCCCTCACGGTGCCACGTCTGATACCGCGAGGAGCGGTCGGGAGTCAAGCGTTTTGGCGCGCGCGGGGCCTCATCCGAGGGCTGCCGGGATCCCGGCAGGAGCCGCGGCCTCGTCGGCCCGCCGAGCCTGGTACCGGCGGGAATTCGGAAGGATTCCAGGGGCAAACCACCTAGCCCTGCTTGGCAGTTCGATTGCTTGCGCCCATACCGCATCCAGCACTCGCGCAGGCAGCCCGTGCCCGCAGCGGGTCGTCAGGCGGTGAGGGTTCTCACGAGGGCAGCGCCAAGGAGCACTCGATGAGCGGTTGGCGAGACAAGGTTCACCTCGTTCGCATGGCGGGGTTGTTCGCGGTCGGCATCGTCGCCTTCCTGGCGCTGCGCGCGTGGATGGTGCCGGCCGACTTCGGTCGGTACGGCTTCTTCCGCGCCGGGGCGCTCGACGACGTGCGCGCGCGCCCCTTGCACTACGCGGGCCACGCGGCGTGCGAGGACTGCCACTCGGACGTCGTCGCCGCGCGCGTGGGCAGCCGGCACGCGCGCATCGGGTGCGAGGCGTGCCACGGCCCGCTGATGGCGCATGTCCAGGCGGGGGGCGGCGAGAAGCCCGCCCGGCCCGATTCGCGCGTGCTCTGCACGCACTGCCACTACGCCAGCCCGTGGAAGCCCAAGAGCTTCCCGCAGGTCGTCGTGGCGGAGCACAGCCCCGAGGGGCCGTGCGTGGCGTGTCACAATCCTCACGCGCCGAAGCTGTCCTGACGGAGGAGCGGCCATGAACCCAGACCGACGTCAGTTCCTGATCGACACGGGCAAGCTCCTCGTGCTGTCCGCCTCCGCGTCGGTCGCGTGGGAGGCGATCGTGGCCGGGAAGCCCGAGACGGCGCCGAACTACACGTTGACCGATCACTGGTGGGGGATGGTGATCGACATCGAGGTGTGCATCGGGTGCGGCAACTGCGTGCGCGCCTGCAAGGCCGAGAACGACGTGCCGCGCGACCCGAGGTACTTCCGGACGTGGGTCGAGCGCTACCGCGTGCTGCCGGACGACATCGAGCATCCGCAGGTCGATTCGCCCAACGGAGGCTACGACGGGTTCCCCGAGAACCCGGCGGCGGACCCGTCGGCGAAGCACTTCTTCGTGCCCAAGCTGTGCAACCACTGCGCGCACTCGCCGTGCGTCCAGGTCTGCCCGGTCGGCGCGACCTTCGAGAGCCCCGACGGCGTGGTGCTGGTGGACAAGACGTACTGCCTCGGCTGCCGCTACTGCGTGCAGGCGTGTCCCTACGGCTGCCGCTTCATCGATCCGCGCACCGAGACGGTCGACAAGTGCACGCTCTGCTACCACCGCATCACCAAGGGCCTGACCACCGCGTGCTGCGAGACGTGCCCGACGGGCGCACGGCAGCTGGGCGACCTCAAGGACCCGAAGGACCCGATCCACGCGTTCCTGCGGGACCACCCGGTGCAGGTGCTCAAGCCGCAGATGGCGACCGGCGCGAAGGTGTATTACGGCGGGCTCGACGGGTCGGTGAGGTAGTCGAAGCGAAGTCACCGATGGCGCCGGCCGCGGGCCGGCGAGAGGAGACCGATGGAAACCGTACTCCCGGCTGTCCAGGGGTTCATGTACCCGAACGAGATCGAGCTTCAGTGGGGCGTGCTGATCGTGCTCTACCCGTTCATCACGGGACTCGTCGCGGGCGCCTTCATCCTCGCGTCGCTCGAGCGCGTGTTCAACGTGGAAGCCGTGAAGCCGACCTACCGCCTGGCGCTGCTCACCGCCCTGGCGTTCCTGCTGGTGGCGCCGCTGCCGCTGCAACTCCACCTCGGGCACCCGGAGCGGTCGCTCGAGATGTACCTGACGCCGCACACGGCGTCGGCGATGGCGATGTTCGGGTTCGTGTATCTCTGGTACCTGATGGTGGTCCTGGTGCTCGAGATCTGGCTCGACTACCGCAAGGAAATCGTGCTGATGTGGCGCGAGTCGTCCGGCCCCAGGCGCTGGCTCTACGGGGCGATGGCGCTCTGGTCGGATAACATCAGCCCGTCGGCCCTCGCGCTCGACGACCGCATCGGCCGCGCCCTGACCGTCATCGGCATCCCGTCCGCGTTCCTGCTGCACGGGTACGTCGGCTTCATCTTCGGCTCGGTCAAGGCGAACCCGTGGTGGTCCACCCCCCTGATGCCGATCGTCTTCCTGTTCTCGGCCATCGTCTCGGGCATCGCCGCCGTCATGCTCGTCTACATGGTCACGGCCTGGTGGCGCGAGCGCAAGTTCGACATGGCCTGTCTCGACACCGTGGCGCGCTATCTCTTCTACACCTTCGTCATCGACTTCTCGCTCGAGATGCTCGACCTGATCCACCGCATCTACGAGGCCGACGAATCGTTCCGCGCCCTGGACTTCATGGTCCACACCCGGCTCTACACCTCACAGGTGATCGTCCAGATCGTGATCGGCACCCTCGTGCCGCTGACCATGCTCGCGACGGTGCAACTGGTCAGGCTCTCGGACAAGGTCCGCCGGCAAGTCTACGGCGGCGTCGGCGTGCTGACGCTGGTGGGCATCTTCGCGATGCGGTGGAACGTGGTGATCGGGGGCCAGCTGTTCTCCAAGAGCTTCCTCGGATACACCACGTACAAGATGGCGTTCGCGACGCGCGAAGGGCTGCTGACGGCGGTCCTGCTGCTGATCCTCCCGTTCGTCATCCTGGCCGTGCTGATTCGGCTGCTGCCGCCGTGGAAGAGCACTCGCCACGGCGCGAGCGCGGCCGTGTAGGCCCCCCGGGCCGGCAAGCTCTTCGCGCCTGCCGGCCTCGCGCAGCGCCTGGTCACCGCCCGTTCCGCTCCGTGACCGTCTTCAGCCACTCCCCGAAGTGGTCCTTCCACAGCGCCGGCCACGAGTGCGTGCCGTGCCCACGAGTCTCCGACGTGATCGGCAGCAGCACGTACCGGCCGCGCGCCACGCGCGGCATCAGCCTCTCCATCAGCCCGAGTTCCGGCGGGTTGATCAGGTCGTCGGCCGAGTTGATCGCGAGCAGCGGGGCGGTGATCGTGCCGAGGCCGGCCGACGGGTCGTACTCGCGCGAGGCGTCGAAGTAGTAGAGCATGTCGTTCGCGTCCACGCCGGCCGAGCGCGAGCGCATCTGCTGCGCGAGGAGGGCGTCGGCGGCGTCGCGGTCGGGTGCGTCCTTCTGCGCCTGCACGGTGGAGCCGGCCATCAGCACCAGGATCCGGACGGCGCCCTCGAGCCCGGCCGGCTGCGTCGAGTAGCTGCCGCCGTTCCACGCGGGATCGTTCCGGATGCTGTCGATGATCATCTTCCGCCACATTCGGTTGCGCCCCGCGATCTGGGTCGGCACGCTCGCCAGGGGCACCAGGCCGTCCATGAACTCGGGATAGGCTTCGCCCCACATCCACGTGTGCATGCCCCCCATCGACGTCCCCATCACCAGCTCCAGGTGATTGACGCGCAGCCCCTCGGTCAGCAACCGGTACTGCGCGGCCACCATATCTGCATAGGTATAGCGCGGGAACTTCATGCGCAGCCCGTCGCTCGGCTTGCTGCTCTGGCCGTGGCCGATGCCGTCCGGCAGGATGAGGTAGTGGGCGCGCGCGTCGAGCAGCTGGCCCGGCCCGAACAGGACCTCGGCGAAGTTCTTCGACAGGAACTGCCGGCCGGTTCCACCGGTGCCGTGCAGGATCAGCACCGCGTTGCGGACGATTCCCCTGGCATCCCTCCGCGGTTGGCCGAGCGTGGCGTAGTGCAGCCTCAACTCGGGGAGGTTCTCGCCCGAGGCGAAGCGGAAGTCGCGGAGGACGAAGTCGCCCTCCGCGGGGGCGGGAACCGCCACGCCGGCGCCCTGCGCCGCGGGCGGGCCGGACGCCTGGCCGAAAGTCTGGCCGGACGCCCAGAGGATCACCGTCACGGCCGCCAGCACGCCTGCCCATCGCTTCGTCATCGCGTCATCCTTCCTTCAGGCCAAGGGACCGGGAACGTCGTGAAGCCCGGCGGCATCTTCACCGCTCCGCGGCCGCAACGGGCCGGCCCGGCACCGGGAGCGCGAGGCTCGCCAGGTAGCCGACCGTCACGCACAGGACCGTTCCGACCAGCACGTACCAGGTCCAGGCAAGAGGCGTGAAGCTCTTCACCAGCAGCATGCACCCGAGCGACACGGCAATGCCCGTCATCACGCCCGGTTGCGTGGCCCGCGCGGTCAGGACGCCGAGCAGGAACGCGCCGAGCATCGGACCGTACACCAGCGAGGCGATCGACAGGCCCGCCGTGAACACCGAGCCCCAGTCGCGGGCGACGACCGCGATGGCGATGAGCACCAGGCCCCAGGCCGCCGTGCACCAGCGGGACAGCCGCAGCAGTTCCGCGTCGCTGCGCCGCTGGCCGAGCAGCGGCTTGTAGAAGTCCAGCACCGTCGTCGACGCCAGCGAATTCAGCGAGCCGCTCAAGTTGGACATCGCCGCGGCGAACACGGCGGCGATGACGAGGCCGGCCACGCCGCGCGGCAGGCTGCTGACGATGAAGGCCGGGAAGATCTCGTCGTTGCTGGCGATGGCCGGGAGCGGGTGGTGCTGGTAGTACGCGTAGAGCATCACGCCAATCGTCAGGAACAGCGCGAACTGAAACAAGACGATGAAGCCGCTGGTGATGAGCGCCTTCTGGCTGTCGCGCTGGTTCCGGCACGTCAGTAGCCGCTGGACCAGCAGCTGGTCGGTGCCGTGCGAGGCCATCGTCAGGAACGTGCCGCCGACGAGGCCGGCCCAGAACGTGAAGGGGAGCGAGAGATCCCGCGAGAACGACAGCAGCTGGAACTTGTGGGCGGCCCGCGCGTGTTCCGCGATGGTCGGCCAGCCCCCGGGGACCAGGTGGAGCAGCTGCCACGCGGCGAGCAGCGACCCGCCGATGTAGATCACGAGCTGGATCAGGTCCGTCCAGATCACCGCCGCAATCCCGCCTTCGAACGTGTAGATCAGCGTCAGCACGCCGACGAGGAGGATCGACCACAGCCACAGGTGGGGCAGGCCCGGCAGGCTGGCGCCGATGACGGCGGCCAGCACGAGCGAGGCGGCGAAGACGCGCACGCCTTCGGCCAGCGCGCGCATCGTGAGGAACAGCGACGCGGCGAAGTGCTTGGTCGCCGCGCCGAAGCGCCTGGCCAGCAGCGCGTAGGCGGTGAGCAGGTCCCCCTGGAAGTATGCCGGGATGAACAGGACGCTGATGATCAGCCGCGCGACGACGTAGCCGAACACCACCTGGAGGTAGGTGAACGTGCCGCCCTGTTCGGGCCGCGCGTACACCGTGTAGGCGAGCGCGGGGACGCCAATCAGCGTGAGGGTGCTGGTCTCGGTGGCCACGATCGACAGGCTGATGACCAGCCAGTGCGTCTTCTTGGCGCCGACGAAGTAGTCCCTCACCGAGTGGTGCGACTTGCGGAACAGCGTCCCGAAGATCGTGATGCCCACGAGGTAGACGACCAGGACGGCATAGTCGATCGCGGAGAACCCCATGGCACCTTTCGTCCCGCGGTGATCGATGGCAGGGTCATCTCGCCGTGACGCGCGCTGAACAGCCGCTGACCACCGGCCACCGGCCGCGCCCGGTCACTGTCTGCCGTCCTTGAGCCTCTTCCCCCGCGCCGCCGCCCAGTCGTGGACCTGCGGACGGGCGCGCTCGAGCCAGGCCATCACCTCGTCGCTCTTCACGGCGTCGCGGATCGACTGCAGGCCCTTGTCCTCGTCGCCGAGCAGGCACCAGAGGGCGAGCGTGCCCAGCGCGGCCCCTTCGACGACCTTCACGTCCCGGTCGTCCGAGGGCGGCATGAGCCGCTCGCTGTAGCGGGCGAGCGCGCTCCGCAGCACATCCGGGAACTTGCGGGTGCAGTCCTGGAACCCGGTGTCGACCGCGCACGCAATCATCGGCAGGTGGCTGGGCGAGCAGGCGTAGCAGAGATCGCCGAAGTAGGCGAAGCTGTCGTCGCCGAGCAGCAGTTCCTGCCGGCCGTCTCCATCCAGGTCCTTCAGCTCGAAGCCGCCCGCATTGCCCGCCGCGTACTCGAGCAGCGTCCGCGGCTTCTTCTCGAGCGCCCAGACGCGCACCGTCTCGCAGCAGTGCGCTCCGCCGCTGTAGGTGCTGACCAGCAGCTCGAACGTCTTGTCGCCGTCGATATCGGCGCAGTCGACCCGAACGACCGCCCAGTCGCTGACGGTCACGAGCAGGCGGCCCTCCTTCTGGATGCTCAGGCGCGTGGGTCGTCCGTTGGCCGCCGCCCCGCTCGGCACCGCCTCGTAGCCGCCGCAGGAGATCCGCGCGACGGGCGGGGGCTGCGCGTCCGCGCGCGCCGCGCAGGACAGGGCGGCAAGGGCGAGCAGCGCGGCCCGCGCGAACCCAACGGCCGTGGCGCCGGTCGGACGGGTCAGCATGCGTCCGCCATTATTGCAGCGAATTCGCCGGCCGCCAAACCGCCGCGCAACCCTACACCGGGCGGGGCGGATGTGCCAGAGTATGCAGCGAGGGTCGGGGAGAGGGAACGGGCGCGCCCGCGCCCGCTCGAGGAAGGACACCGAGTCGCATGAGCAAGCCCTGGGACGTGGCGATCATCGGCGGCGGCATCGTGGGGACGGCGACGGCGATGGCGCTGGTGCGCCGCGGTCGGGTTCGGGTGGTGGTGCTGGAAGCCGAGCGTGCGCTCGCCGCGCACCAGACCGGCCACAACAGCGGCGTGATCCACTCGGGCCTGTACTACAAGCCCGGCTCGCTCAAGGCCCGCAATTGCGTCGAGGGGCGCCTGGCGCTGTACCAGTTCTGCGACGAGCATCGGGTGCCGCACGATCGCTGCGGGAAACTGGTGGTCGCGACGCGGCCGTCCGAGATTGCCGCCCTCGACGAACTCGAGCGCCGCGGCCGGGCGAATGGCCTGCAGGGGATCCGGCGGTTGGCGGCCTCGGAGCTGAGGGAGCACGAGCCGCACGTGGCCGGCATCGCCGGCCTCCACGTGCCCGAGACGGGCATCGTGGACTACACCGACGTGACGACGGCGTTCGCGCGCATCGTGTCCGAGGCGGGCGGCGAGGTGTGGACCAGCGCCCGCGTGGCGCAGGTCGCGCGCCGTGGCGGCGCGCTGGTGCTCGAGACGGAGCGAGGGACGGTCGAGGCGAGCTTCCTCATCAATTGCGCCGGGCTGCAGTCCGACCGTGTCGCCCGGCTGTGCGGGGTCGAACCGGGCGTCAGGATCGTGCCCTTCCGAGGTGAGTACCTACGCGCTGGTCCCCGAGCGCCGGTCGCTGGTGCGCCACCTGATCTACCCCGTGCCCGACCCGCGGTTTCCGTTCCTCGGGGTCCATTTCACCCGGATGATCAAGGGCGGCGTCGAAGCGGGCCCCAACGCCGTGCTCGCCTTCCGCCGGGAAGGCTATTCGCGGGCCAGCTTCTCGGTGCGCGACTCGGCGGACATGTTCACCTACCCGGGCTTCTGGAAGATGGCCGGGAGGTACTGGCCGATGGCCCTCGGCGAATGGCACCGGTCGTGCAGCAAGACAGCGTTCGTGAGGGCGCTTCAGGGGCTGATTCCCGAGCTTCGGGACGAGGACGTGCGTCCAAGCGGCTCGGGCGTTCGGGCCCAGGCGCTGGACGCCGCCGGCAGGCTGCTCGACGACTTCCGCATCGTCGAGGCCGAGCGGATGGTGCACGTGCTGAACGCCCCGTCGCCCGCCGCCACGGCTTCGATCAGCATCGGGCGCTCGGTCGCCGAGTTGGCGTCCCGGTCGTTCGGGTTCTGACGGGACAGGCGGACGGGCCGCGGGCGGTCCCGCCCGTCGTTTTTGTCGGGCCGGCCTTCTGCCGACCGCATTTCGGTTTAGAATAGGCCTGTTCCAGGGGACCACCGATCTACAACTCAACCGAGGAAGAAGACCGCTATGCCTGAGACGGCCACACTTCAGCTCCAGGGCAAGACCTACAATCTCCCAGTCGTCGTCGGTACCGAAGGCGAAGTCGCAGTGGACATTCAGAAGCTGCGGGCCGAATCGGGGGCGATCACCCTCGACGACGGGTACAGCAACACGGGGTCCTGCAAGTCGGCGATCACATTCATCGACGGCGAGAAGGGCATCCTCCGCTACCGTGGCATCCCGATCGAGCAGATTGCCGAGAACAGCACGTTTGCAGAAACCGCGTGGCTGTTGATCTACGGCGAGCTGCCGACGGCCGAGCAATTGCAGTGCTGGAGCAACCTGCTCACCAAGCACGAGATGCTGCACGAAGGGCTGTACAAGCACTACGACGGCTTCCCGGCGCAGAGCCACCCGATGGCGATCCTGTCCGCGATGGTGAACGCCGCCAGCTGCTACAACCCGGACGTGATCAAGATGGAGAGCCCCGAGACGTTCCAGAGCGCGGCGGCGCGCCTGTTGGCCAAGCAGCGGACCATCGCGGCGGCTGCCTACAAGGCCTCCATCGGCCAGCCGCTGGTCTATCCGAAGCCGCACCTCGACTACTGTTCGAACTTCCTGCACATGATGTTCTCGATCCCGTTCAAGGAATACGAGCCGGATCCCGAGATCGTGCAGGCGCTGCAGCTGATCCTGGTCCTGCACGCCGATCACGAGCAGAACTGCTCGACGAGCACGGTACGGATGGTGGCGTCGAGCGGCGCGAACCTGTTTGCCAGCTGTGCGGCCGGCATCTGCGCGCTGTGGGGGCCGCTCCACGGCGGGGCCAACGCGGCCGTCATCGAGATGCTCGAGTACATCCACAAGAGCGGCATCACGGTGAAGGACTACGTGGCCAAGGTCAAGGACAAGTCGTCGCACATCAAGCTGATGGGGTTCGGGCACCGGGTGTACAAGAACTACGACCCGCGCGCGAAGATCATCAAGCAGGCGGCGGACCGGGTCCTCAACAAGCTGCAGATCCACGACCCGATGCTCGACCTCGCCCGGGCGCTCGAAGAGGCCGCGCTCAGCGACGACTACTTCAAGGAGAAGAAGCTGTACCCGAACGTGGACTTCTACTCGGGCATCATCATGCGCGCCATCGGCATCCCGCTGAACATGTTCACGGTCATGTTCGCCATCGGCCGCATGCCGGGCTGGATCGCCAACTGGAAGGAAGTGTGGGAGGGCGACACGCGCATCTACCGCCCGCGCCAGGTCTACGTCGGCCCGACGGTCCGCGAGTACGTCCCCATGGGGCAGCGGAAGCTGGTGCCGATTCCCGGCGTGAGCGGCGAGGTGGCCGTGAGCGGCGCGGCTTGCCGGTAGGACGGACAGGAGCCGGGCGTCGAGATTCGGGATTCGGTCCACGAGGGGTGGGCCAGAAGGGCCGGGAGATTTCCCGGCCCTTTGGCTTCTCTGTGCCAGGCCTGGCGCACGGCGCCCCGAACGGCCGGATGCCGAACGGCACGTCGGTGGAGTAAGGAGTAAGAGGCGGAGCCGGCGCTGACCTCCGCCTGCTCGAGACAGCGGTATACTTTCCGGGATTTCGCCCGGCGGCCAACGGCACGTCGCGGCTGACCGACGCCTGGGTCCCGGCTCCCGAATCCTGACCTTATGCTCCTGTGGGACATCTTCGTGCTCTTCACGCGCGTGGCGCTGTTCTCGTGGGGCGGCGGCCCGGCGTCGCTCGCGCTGATGCAGCGCGAGGTCACGACGGCCGGGTGGGTGTCGCCATCCGAGTTCGCCGACGCGGTGGCCATGGGGAACGCGCTGCCCGGGCCGATCGCGCCGCAGGTTTCGGCGTACGTCGGCTACAAGCTGGCGGGAACGCCGGGCGCCGTCGCGGCGGCCAGCGGCACCGTGCTGCCCACCACCGTCCTGATGCTGCTGATGGTGGTGCTGTTCTTCGGCGTGAAGGAGAACCGGTCGGTGGCCGCGATGCTGCGCGCGGTGCGCCCCGTGGTGGTGGGCCTCCTGTTGTGGACGGCTTACGACATGGGACGTTCGGTGCTGGGCGCCGGGAAGACCGGCTGGGCGGCTGCCTTCTCCAGCCACTGGGACTCGGTGATCCTGGCGGCCGTCTCGTTCGCCGTGCTGACCTTCAGCACCGTCAACCCGATCTGGGTGATCCTCGGAGCCGCGGCGGTCGGGCTGGCCCTCTACCGCTGATCACGCGCGGCGTGCGACCCGCGGCGTTCGGCCTGCGGCCGTGTCACGCGTGACGTCCCATGCCGCGGGCCGGCGTCAATAGGGGGCGAAGCCGCTCTTCTCCCAGAAGTCGCCGCGGATCGCGTCCGTCAGCCCGGCGAGCGCGTTCAGGTGCTGCTGCTCCCACTCGGCCAGGAAGTGATAGAACTTCCTGACTTCCGCCTCTTCCGCGTTCTTCGCCGCGCCCGAGAAATACGCCACCGCGTTCTTCTCGAGGGTCATGCCGACCGAGAGCGCCGCCATCTCGAAGGCCGCGCCTTCAGCCTGCTCGCGGAACCGCTCCGTGAACACCTTCTCGGAGAACGCGCGGAGGTCGGGCAGCACGATCCCCACCGCAAAGGCGTCGACGCCCTTGTCGTGGTAGTTCTTCAGCACGGATCGCAGGAACGCCTGGTGCTGCACCTCGTCCTGGGCCAGTTTGCCGAACAGATCCTGCACGGCTGGTTTGTCGGCCCTGTCGGCTGTCATCGAGTAGAACGTGTACCCGTCCACCTCGATCTGGTACGCCTTGCGGAGAATGTCGAGGATCTGGTCCGATGCGGTCATGGATGAGGCCTCCGGCCTCATCATACCCGAACCCGGCCGGCGTGCAGCCCGGCCGGAGGCGGGTTCCAGGCGGGTTCCCGCCTTGACACGCACACCCGCCCGAGGGAGACTAAGAAGCCCTTTTTGGTGACCCTTCCGCGCGCGTCAGGCACTTCCCAGGAGCCACCGTTCGAGCGACTGCGCCGACCCTGTCGAGGAGACGGCGTGCGGGAAGCGCGCCCGAGGTATTCGCCTGATTTATGGCGCTATTTGCGCCGCCACGATCGAAGGACGCGCCCCATGGCACCAGTCACCTCGATTCAGCAGGTTCACGACCTCGCTCGGCGGGGACCGACGCGGACGATTGCCGTCGCGTGCCCGCACGACGACGACGTGCTGATGTCGCTGTACAAGGCATCGCAGGCCGGGGTCGTGCGTCCGCTGCTCGTCGGGCGCCGGGCCCAGATCGAAACGCTCGTCGACCGCCTCGGCCTCTCCGGCTTCCAGCCGGAGATCGTCGAGTGCCGCGATGACGCGGGCGCGGTGGAGCTGGCGGTGAGGAAAGTGCGTTCGGGCGAGGCGCAGATGCTGATGAAGGGCCTCGTCTCCACCGGCACATTCCTCAAGGGGGTGCTGAACAAGGAATTCGGCCTGCGGCAGCGGCCGCTGCTCAGCCACGTGGCGCTCTACGAAGCCGACGAGCCGCGGCGCCTCGTCCTGTTCACCGACGTCGCGATGAACATCGCGCCGGACCTCGCGCAGAAGGTGCAGATCCTCGAGAATGCCGTGAACCTCGGGCACCGCCTGGGCGTCGAGCGGCCGCGCGTGGCCGCCATCGCCGCCGTCGAGACGGTCAATCCCGAGATGCCGGCGACGGTCGATGCGGCCTCGCTGGCCAAGATGGCCGACCGGGGCCAGATCACGGGGTGCATCGTGGACGGGCCGCTGGCGCTCGACAACGCCCTCTCGGCCGAGGCGGCCCGGCACAAGGGGATCACCAGCCTGGTTGCGGGCGTGGCCGACGTGCTGCTGCTGCCCGACATCGAGGCCGGCAACGTTCTCTACAAGATACTGGGCCTCGTGAAGGTGTGGCCGCTCGCCGCGATTATCGTCGGCGCGAGCGCCCCGGTGGTGCTGACCTCGCGCGCCGACTCCGACGAGACCAAGTTCAACTCCATCGCGCTGGCGGCGGCCATCTCGTGAAGACGAGGCTGGGCGACGGTCCGCGGCTGACGGTCGTCAGCGGGGCGTTCGGGACGGGGAAGACCGAGCTGGCGATCAACCTCGCGATCCGGCTGCGCGAGGAGGGCCACGACGCGGTGACGCTGGTGGACCTCGACATCGTGAATCTCTACTTCCGCTCGCGACAGAAAGCGTACGAGTTGGAGCAGCTGGGAATCCGGGTGGTGTCGAGCGTCGAGGGCATGGAGAACGCCGACCTGCCCGCGCTCTCGCCGGCCATCAACGCCTGCTTCGACCGCAAGGACGGCCCGGTCGTGTTCGACCTCGGCGGCAGCGACCTCGGCGGCGTGGTTGCGGCCTACCTGCACCGCGGGTTCGCCGCCGAGCCGTGCAGCCACTGGCTGGTGGTCAACCCGTACCGGCCGTTCAACCAGACGGCCGAGGCCACCGTCGACATGGCGGAGCGGATCGCCGAGCGCGCGCGCCTGCCGATTACCGGCATGATTGCCAACCCGCACCTGATCGCCGAGACCACGCCCGAGATCATCCGGGACGGTCTGGCCAGGGTGCGCGAGGTGACGCGCTATCCGCTGTTGCTTCTGTCGGTAATGGAGGAGTTCTACGCGCCGGGTGCCTTCGACGACCTCGGGGTGCCGGTGATGGTGATCCGCAAGCAGATGCGTCAGCCGTGGGAGCCTGGAGGTATCATGATGGCCGGCAAAAGGGGGAAGCGATGCCCATGATCGCGATCAACGAGGACAGGTGCAAGGGATGCGCGCTCTGCGTCCGCGTCTGTCCCACTCACGTCATCGAGATGGGGAAGCACCTCAACGTGAAGGGGTACTACCCGGCAACGTATACGGGCGGCAAGTGCACCGCGTGCAAGGCGTGCGCGCTGATTTGCCCCGACATCTGTATCGAGGTGTTCAGGTAGGCGTGGTCGGCGGGGCAGCGGCCCCGCCAGGAGTCGCACTCATATGAAAGTCCTCATGAAGGGGAACGAGGCCCTGTCGGAGGCTGCCATCCGGGCGGGGGCCACCCTGTATTTCGGCTACCCGATCACGCCGCAGAACGAGGTGGGGGAGTACATGGCGCGGCGGCTTCCCACGATCCCGGGCGGCGCCTACATCCAGGCGGAGACCGAGGTCGCGTCGATCAACATGGTCTACGGCGCCGCCTGCACCGGCCGGCGGGCGCTCACCAGCTCGTCCTCGCCCGGCATCAGCCTGATGCAGGAAGGGATCTCCTACCTGGCCGGCGCCGAACTGCCGGCCGTGGTGGTGAACATCATGCGCGCAGGCCCGGGGCTCGGCAACATCAACCCCGAGCAGGCCGACTACTTCCAGGCGACCAAGGGCGGCGGCCACGGCAGCTATCGGGTGATCGTCCTCGCGCCGGCCTCGGTGCAGGAGATGACCGACCTGACGGTGCTGGCGTTCGATCTCGCCGACAAGTACCGGAATCCGGTGATGGTGGTCGCCGACGGCAACCTCGGCCAGATGATGGAGCCGGTGGAACTGAGGGAGAGCTATCCCAACGCCTACGATCACTCCGAGTGGGCGGTGACGGGGCCGAAGGGCCGCAAGGGCCACACCATCTCGTCCATCTATCTCGACGCCGACGACATGGAGGCCTACATCCACAAGCTCTACCGGAAGTACGACGCGATCGAGAGGGCCGAGACGCGCTTCGAAGAGTACATGACGGCCGACGCGGAAGTCGTCATCGTTGCGTACGGCATCGTGTCGCGCGTCGTGCGATCCGCGGTCGAGGCGCTCCGCCAGGATGGCGTCAAGGCCGGCATGGTGCGGCCGATCACGCTCTGGCCGTACCCGAAGGCGGTGCTCCGCAAGCTGGCCGACCAGGCGAAGTTCTTCCTCGCCTGCGAGATGTCGATGGGACAGATGGTCGAGGACGTCCAGCTCTCGGTCGACGGCGTGAAGCCGGTCTACTTCTACGGCCGTTCGGGCGGGAACGTGCCGACGCCTGGCGAGGTGGTTGCGGCCGTCAAGCAGCGGATGTGAGGAACTCATGCAGAAGGTATTCGAGCGGCCCAAGTCGCTGAACGATAAGCCGTTCCACTACTGTCCCGGCTGCGGCCACGGCATCGTCCACCGCATGATCGCCGAAGCCATCGACGAACTCGGCCTGCTCGACCGCACGGTCCTGATCTCTCCGGTCGGGTGTTCGGTGTTCGCGTACTGGTACTTCGAGACCGACAACGTGCAGGCGGCCCACGGGCGCGCGCCGGCGGTGGGCACCGGCCTGAAGCGCGCGAACCCCGAGTCGATTGTCATCGCCTACCAGGGCGACGGCGACCTGGCCTCGTCCGGCACGGCCGAGATCATCCACGCGGCGGCGCGCGGCGAGAATTTCACCGTCATCTTCATCAACAACGCGATCTACGGGATGACGGGCGGTCAGATGGCGCCCACCACGCTGGTGGGGCAGGCGAGTTCGACGTCGCCCTACGGGCGCGATCCCAAGTTTGCCGGCTACCCGATTCACGTCAGCGAGATGCTCGCCACGCTGAAGGCGCCGCGCTACATCGAGCGGACGTCCCTGAACAACGTCGCCAACCTGACGCGCACCAAGCGCGCGATCAAGAAGGCGCTCGACCTGCAGAACAAGGGCGAGGGGTTCACCTTCATCGAGGTGCTCTCGCCGTGCCCGACCAACTGGGGCGTGGACCCGAACGAGGCGATCGACTGGATGGAGTCGGCGCTGATGCCGGAGTTCCCGCTCGGCGTGTTCCGCGACGTGGTGAAGCCGGAGGTGAAATCATGACCTACGAGATCGTTCTCGCGGGGTTCGGCGGGCAGGGGATCCTGTTCCTCGGAAAGATGATTGCCCTCGCCGGCATGATCGACGGCAAGGAAGTGTCGTGGATCCCGTCCTACGGGCCGGAGATGCGCGGCGGCACGGCCAACTGCTCGGTGGTCGTCTCGGACCGCCAGATCGGCACGCCCGTGGTCAGCCACCCCAACGTGCTGGTGGCGATGAACCGTCCCTCGCTCGAGAAGTTCGAGGCGAAGATGGTGCCGGGCGGCGAGGTGCTGATCAACAAGACGCTCATCGAGATTCCACACACGCGGGCCGACGTCCACGCGACCTACCTGGAGATCACCGGCCTCGCCGGGGAGCTCGGCAACCCGCGCCTGGCGAACATCGTCGCGCTGGGCGGGCTGATCGGGCGCCTGGGCCTCGTCAGCCGCGAGGCGGTCATCGAGGCGCTGAGGAAGGAATTGTCCGGGAAGAAGGCCGCACTGCTCGACCTGAACCTGAAAGCCCTCGACGCCGGCCAGCAGGGCGTGCTCGTCAGCGCGTAGGACAGGCTTCCAGCCTGTCGAGTGGGAGTCGAACGGTAGGACAGGCTTCCAGCCGGTCCCCCCCTATCCCAGACTCTTCAGATCTGGCCACACCCACCTGTAGCACTTCAGTTCCGGCCAGCGTTTCAGCGGGTTCGAGCAGACGTACCGCAGCCCTGCAAGATGACCTGCCTGAGTTCCGGAGAAGGAGCAGGAGGTACCCCAGCCGGTGCGTGGACGTGGAAAGGAAAGGCCGCCGTGAGGCGGCCCTTCGCGCGTCGCGGGTCCTGCGGGGCCCGAGGATCGTGGGACTAGTACCGGTAGTGGTCCGTCTTGTACGGCCCTTCCGCCGGCACGTTGATGTACGCCGACTGCGCCGGCGTCAGCGTCGTCAACTTGGCGCCGAGGTGATCGAGGTGGAGCCGCGCCACCTCTTCGTCCAGCTTCTTGTCCAGCGTGTAGACGTTGATCGCGTGCTTCTCGGTCCACAGCCGGATCTGCGCCAGCGTCTGGTTCGTGAAGCTGTTCGACATCACGAAACTGGGGTGGCCGGTGGCGCAGCCGAGGTTCACCAGCCGACCTTCCGCCAGCAGGATGATCGAGTGGCCGTCCGGGAACGTGAAGATGTCGACCTGCGGCTTCACGTTGGTGCGCGTGATCCCCGGGTACTGCATCAGCTTCTCGACCTGGATCTCGTTGTCGAAGTGCCCGATGTTGCAGACGACGGCGTTGTTCTTCATCTTCGCCATGTGGTCGATCGTGATGACGTCGCAGCAGCCGGTGGTCGTCACGAACAGGTCGGCGAACTCCAGCGTGTCTTCCACCGTCGTCACGGTGTAGCCCGCCATGCAGGCCTGCAGCGCGCAGATCGGATCGATCTCGGTCACGTTCACGCGCATCTTCGCGGCCGCGAGCGACTGCGCCGAGCCCTTGCCGACGTCGCCGTAGCCGCACACCACCGCCACCTTGCCGGCCAGCATCAGGTCCGTCGCGCGGCGGATGCCGTCGACCAGCGACTCGCGGCAGCCGTACACGTTGTCGAACTTCGACTTGGTCACCGAGTCGTTCACGTTGATCGCCGGGAACAGCAGCTTGCCCTGCTCGTGCAGTTGATACAGCCGGTGGACGCCCGTCGTCGTCTCTTCCGAGACGCCCTTCAGGCCCTTCACCACCGCGTGGAAGAAGCCGGGGCGCGACGTCAGGGTCCGCTCGATGAGCGCGTTGATGATCTGCAGTTCCCTGTTGTCGGTCGGCTCGTCGAGAATCGCCGCGTTCTCTTCGGCGGCGTGGCCGCGGTGAAGCAGGAGCGTCGCGTCGCCCCCGTCGTCCACGATGAGCTGCGGCCCCTGGCCGTCGGGCCAGGTGAGCGCCTTGAGGGTGTACTCCCAGTATTCTTCGAGGCTCTCGCCCTTGTAGGCGAACACGGGAACGCCGGCGGCGGCGATGGCGGCGGCCGCGTGGTCCTGCGTCGAGAAGATGTTGCACGACGCCCAGCGGACGTCGGCGCCGAGTTCGCGCAATGTCTCGATCAGGACGGCGGTCTGGATCGTCATGTGCAGCGAGCCCATGACGCGCGCGCCCTTCAGCGGCTTGGTCGGCCCGTACTTCCGGCGGGTCGCCATCAGGCCTGGCATCTCGTGCTCGGCGAGCTTGATCTCGGTCCGGCCGAACTCGGCAAGGGCCAGGTCCTTCACGGCGTAGTCCTGCATCGTGGCGGTAGCGTTCACTCGTCTCTCCTTGGTTCGTAAATCGTCAGCGCTTCGGTCAGTCCAGCCACGGCAACCCGGCCGCGTTCGGCGCCCCCGGCGCCCGTCGAGAGCTCGTCGACGACCGCCCGCGTGATCCCGATGCCGCCGGGGCAGTTCGCGGCGACGAACGGCATGGCCAGGAAGGCGGTGTTCACCGTCTGGCCGATGATGTCGGTCCGGGCATAGTCGGGGTGCCCGGCCGACCCGAGGAAGATCTCGCCCGCGTGCAGGACGACCACGAGGTCGGGCACCGCGAAGAGCCCCTTCGCCTGTCGCGCGGCGTTCAGCGCGCGGTCGGCTTTGTCCGGCCCGGCGAAGAATCCAAGGAAGCCGTCTCCCACGCACTTGACCGGCACGCCGTCGAACCGCAGGACGGCCTCGGTGACCGCGTAGTGAATCGTGTTCGACCAGGCGGCCAGATCGGCCGGCGCCATCCGGGCGGCGCGCTCGGCGAACCCGTTCAAGCTCGTGCACAGGACGACGGCCGGAAACGTCCCGGGCGCTTCCTGGCGACCGGTCAGAATCCACTCGACGCTCACCCCGAGCAGGCGCGCCAGGTCGAGCAGGACCGCGATGTCGGGGGCGTTCTCCCCCCGTTCCCACTTCGAGACCGCCTGCGAAGTGAGTCGCAGCGCGCTGGCGATATCGGCTTGGCGAAGCTGCCGTCGCTCGCGTTGCTGCTTGATCCGTTGGCCCAACTTGCCAAGATCCATCTCTACAGAGTACTGGCTCGGGGTTCAGGGCTCAAGGCGGCTCGGCGCCTCGAGGCTCGGCCGCCGCCGCCGTGGCGCTCGCCTCCTGTCGAGGATCGCCTTCAAATTAACAGCGGGTGGCTACACGAAACAATGGCGCAGTGGTTGTGACTGGTGGCGAAGTGGTTGGCCGAAACCGCCGCCCACTGGCCGCAGGAAGGGGCAGCGAGTGCGTACCCCGGCGGAGATTCGGTGGCGGCTTCCACGGCCAGCGTCGAGGCAAGCGATGTCAAATCAATGGCTTGCGGCCGTCAGCGTGCCGTGGACCGGGATGGCATCGCGGTTGCTGACGTTCTCGGGAGAGGTCGGGAGGAGGCGGCCATGCGTGTTCGGAGGAAGGCGGGATTCACGTTGATCGAACTGCTGATCGTCGTTGCCATCATCGGGATCATCGCGGCCATCGCGGTGCCCGGCCTGATGCGCGCCCGGATGGCGGGAAACGAAGTGTCGGCCATCGGTTCACTCCGTGCGATCAACAGTGCGCAGTCGAGCTATGCGTCCAGCTGCGCGCAGGGCGCATTTGCCGGCACACTCGCAGATCTGGGCAAGGCACCCCAGGCGGGGACCGAGGGGTTCATCAGCCCCGACCTGACGACCGACCCCACGAACAAGAGCGGTTACGTCCTCACGCTGACCGCAGGAGCCGCAGCTCCAACCGGCGTGACGGCGTGCAACAGTCCCTCGTCGCTTTCGCAAACCTATTTTGTCGGCGCCGAGCCGCAGGTGGCGAACTCGACCGGTACGCGGTGCTTCGGAACGAACCAGGGGGGAACGATCTACCAGTCGAGCGCGGCGCCGCCCGTGCCGCTGGCGGTCACTCAGGTGGGCGCGCCGGCGGCCTCCGCGCCGATCCAGTGATGGCGGATCTCGTCCGGCGCGGGCCGTCCCCGCCAGATGTCTTGAAGGGCAGGCCGCCTTGCGTCTGAGTCAAGTTCTAGCCCTGCAAGCCATCTAGAGCCCCGCGCTCCGCGGGGCCAGCCAACAGCGTTTCCGGCCTGCCGAGGTGGCCGGCGTCGCGGGACAGGTCTGGCGATCCGGGGGCCGCCTCGCTAGGCCACGGGTGGAGTCGCGGCCTCGAACGCGAACGTCAGGCGATCGTCGGTCAGACCGATCGAGACCGTCCCTCCGTGCTCGAGCTGGCCAAACAGGATCTCGTCGGTCAGCCGGTCGCGTACTTCCGTCTGCACCACGCGGGCGAGCGGACGGGCGCCGTACACCGGGTCGTAGCCCCTGACGGCGAGCCACGCGCGTGCCGACGCTTCCAGGCTGATCGCGATCTTCCGTTCGGCCAGCTGCGCTTCGAGCTGCAGCACGAACTTCTCGACGATCGTCTCCATCACCGACGGGTTGAGCGGCGAGAAGCTGACGATCGCGTCGAGGCGGTTGCGGAACTCCGGGCTGAACATGCGCTCGATCGCCGACTTCGCCCGGCTCCTGGCGGTCTGGCCCCGCAGGTCCAGGGCCTCGCCGAACTCGGTCGCGAGCCCGGCGGGGCTGAAGCCGATCGAGCCGGTGCTCATCTCCCGGGAGCCGGCGTTCGACGTCATGATCAGCACCACCTGCCGGAAGTCGGCGCGGCGCCCGTTGTTGTCCGTCAACGTCGCGTGGTCCATGACCTGCAGCAGGATGTTGAAGATGTCCGGATGGGCCTTCTCGATCTCGTCCAGCAGGACCACGCTGTACGGGTGCGTGCGGACGGCGTCCACGAGCAGGCCGCCCTGCTCGAAGCCGACGTAGCCGGGGGGCGCGCCGATCAGGCGGGACACGGCGTGCTTCTCCATGTACTCGCTCATGTCGTAGCGCAGGAACTCGTTGCCGAGGTGGATCGCCAGCTGTTTGGCCAGTTCGGTCTTGCCGACCCCGGTCGGACCGGTGAAGAGGAAGCACCCGGCCGGCCGGTCGGGCTGCGACAGCCCCGCCCGCGACCGCTTGATGGCGCCCGTGACGATGTGGACGGCTTCGTCCTGTCCAAAGACCACGCGCCGGAGCGCTTCCTCCAACGTGCGCAACCGCTCTTTGTCGGACGCGGACGCCTGCTTGTCGGGAATGCGCGCCATGCGGCCGACGATGCGCTCGATCTCGGCGGGCGTCACGACCCGCCGCGGGGCCGTGTCGGCGCCGGGCGCCGGCTTGTCGGCGGTCTGCGCCGCGGGTGAGATCGGCCGCCATTCCACCGGCGCCGACGTTCTGGCAGATGCCGGCGCGCGACCGGCGGCCTGCGGCTCGGCGCCGTCTGACGCCTGCAGTCGAAGCATCGCCCCGGCCTCGTCGAGGATGTCGATGGCGCTGTCGGGCAGGCGGTAGTCGCGGAGGAAGCGCTTCGCCAGCCGGGCGGCGACCTCGAGCGAGGCGTCGGAGTACTCCACCTGGTGGTGTTCCTCGTAGCGGGCGCGCAGCCCCTGCAGGATCCTGATCGTTTCGTCCACCGACGGTTCTTCCACGACGACCTTCTGCAGCCGCCGCGCGAGCGCGCGGTCCTTCTCGATCTGCTTGAACTCCTCGAAGGTGGTCGACCCGACGACCCGCAGTTCGCCGGCCGTGAGAACCGGCTTGATGAGCGTCGCGAGGTCCATGGTTCCGCCGGTGGTGGCTCCGGCGCCGATGGTGGCGTGGATTTCGTCGATGAAGAGTATCGGCAACCGCCGGCTCTTCAGCGCCGCCAGCACCGCTTTGAACCGCTCTTCGAAGTCGCCGCGGAAGCGGGTGCCCGCCAGCAGGGCGGCCGTGTCGAGGGAGTAGATTTCCGCCCCCCGCAGAATGGCCGGCACGTCCGTCTCGAGCAGGCGGATCGCGAGCCCCTCGGCGAGCGCCGTCTTGCCGACGCCCGCGTCGCCCACGAAGACCGGGTTGTTCTTGCGGCGGCGGCACAAGATTTCCAGCGTGCGCTGCAGTTCCACGGTGCGGCCGATGAGCGGGTCGAGGATTCCCGCCCTCGCCCGCTCGGTCAGGTTCGTCGCGTAGGTGCTGAGCGGGTCGCGGGCCGCCTGCGGAGACTCCCCGGGCCCGCCCGGCTGGGCCGAGCGCCGGCGCTGCTCCTCGCCGGGCTGCGATGGCGGCGCGGGGACCTTCGAGATGCCGTGCGAGATGTAGTTCAGCACGTCCAGGCGGGTGACGCTCTGCGCCTCGAGCAGTTGGCAGGCGTACGAGTTCGTCTGCTGCAGGATCGCCGCGACGATGTCGCCCGCGTTCACTTCGGACTTGCCCGCGCTCTGGACGTGGAGCACCGCCGTCTGCAGCACGCGCCGGAACGCCCGCGTCTGCTCCGGTTCCTTCTCCATGCCTCGGGGGTACTGTTCGACCGAGCTCGACAGGAACGTGTCGAGCTCGCGGCGGAGCCGGGGGAGGTCCGTGCCGCATGCCGCAAGGATGCGCTCGCCCTCCAGGTCGTGGGTGAGGACGTAGAGCAGGTGCTCGAGCGTCAACGTGGTGTGGCGCCGCGACACCGCCTCGCGGTAGGCGATGTGCAACAGCATCTCGACGGCAGCGCTGAACATGGGACTCCTCGAATCTCGCGCCGGCTACGCGTCCTCGAGACTGGCACGGAGGGGAAACCCCCGCTCCCGCGCGAGGCCGTGCACGAGGCCGACCTTGGTCTCGGCGATCTCCAGGGGGTAGGTCCCGCAGACGCCGCGGCCGTTGTGGTGAACCTGCATCATCACCCTGAACGCTTCCGCCGGGTGCATCAGGAAGATCGACTCCAGCACCTGCACCACGAACTCCATCGTCGTGTAGTCGTCGTTGTGGAGCACGACCCGGAACAGCGGCGGCAGCCGCACTTCCTGCTCGGGCTGGTCGATGACTTCGGTGCTCCGCTTCCGGCGTTCGTCTGGCATCCGGCCATGCGACGCAGGCAGGTCTGCGTCCGACATCCTCCCTGATTTGGTCACTTGGGCCTCCCCAGTATAAGCCTTCGGGCAACCTCGGGGGACGGGGCCCACCGGACGAATGAGTATGATAGAATGACCGTTTGGTCACCTGGATGACCATCATGGCAGGCCAGCGGGCCGGCCCGGAAGCGGGCCGCGAAAGGGGCAAGTCGCAGACCGATGACTCGCACGAAGAAGGACGTGGTCACGGAGTTCCGGACGGGCGAGATCCTCCAGGCGGCGTACCGCGTGTTCGCGGAGCGGGGATTCGAGCAGGCGACCATGGACGAGATCGCCAAGGAGGCGGGTGTCGCCAAGGGCACGTTGTACCTCTACTATCCCTCGAAGCAGGACATCTACTCCGCCGCCCTGCACCGCAGCGTCGTCGAACTGGCCGCCCAGACGGCCGAGGCTGTCGCCGCGGCGCCGAGCGTCGAGGAGAAGATCCGGGCGTTCGTCGCCTCCAAGCTCCACTATTTCGAGGAGCACCGCGACTTCTTCCGCATCTACGATCTGGAGTTCGGCCGGGCGCTCTGCCGCCACGGGCAGAAGGCCCGCGAGTTCGACGAACTGTACGTCGAGCAGGTGAAGGCGATCGACCAGGTGTTGCAGCAGGCGGTGCGCCGCAAGGCCATCCGGCCGGTGCGGACCGAGGCGGTGGCCTTCGCCCTCTTCGACATCGTGCGCGGCCTGGTCACGCAGCGCCTGCGGGGGGCGAGCCGCGGCTCCATCGAAGACGACATCGCGTTTGCGTTCGACCTGACCTGGAAAGGAATCGGAAACCGATGACCACGAGACTGAAGGTGGGGTGCTGGGCCCTGGCGGCCTGGACGGCGGCCGCCGGCCCCGGGCTGGCGCAGCAGGCGGCGCCCGGCGAACCGCAGTTGGCCCGCGAAGGCGGGCAGCCGTTGCCCGCCGGCGGGACGAGCGCGATTACCGCCGGCCAGAACGTGCTGATGGGCGGCGTGCCGGTCGGGCAGGCGACCGCCGGCGTGCTGCCGCTCTCGTTGGCCGACGCGCTCGCCCGGGGTCTCAAGCAGAACCTCGGGATCATCCTCGGCGAGCAATCGGTCAAGTCGGCTGCCGGCAGTCGCTGGATGGCGCTCAGCGGGTTGCTGCCGAACGCGGGGCTGAGAGTCTCCCAGGCGCGCGAGGAGATCAACCTCGAGGAGTACGGGTTCCCGGTGGCGCCCGGCCAGTCGCCCATCATCGGCCCGTTCAACGTTTCGGCGCTGCACGTCACCGCGTCGACGGCCGTGTTCGACTACGCCGCCATCCAGCGGGCGCGGGCGGGCGGGCAGGCCGCGGAGGCGGCCCAGCACTCCTTCCGCGATGCGCGCGAGCTGGTCGTCTACGTGACCGCCAACCTCTACCTGCAGGCCGTCACCGGCCGCAGCCGGATCGAGGCCGCGCGGGCGCAGTTGCAGACCGCGCAGGCGCTGTACGAACGCGCCCTCAGCCAGAAGAAGGCCGGCGTGGTTGCGGGCATCGAGGTGGTGCGCGCGCAGGTGCAGGTGGAGTCCCAGCAGCAGCGGTTGATCTTCTACGAGAACGAGTTCGCCAAGCAGAAGCTCGCGCTCGAGCGCGCGGTTGGGATTCCGCTGGGGCAGCAGATCGACCTGACCGATCGGCTCGCCTACACCTCGGTCGAACGGATGACGCTGGACGAAGCGCTGGCGCAGGCCTACGCGTCGCGCGAAGACCTCCGCAGCGCCTCGGCGCTGGTGAAGGCGGCGCAGTCGAACCGGCAGGCGGCCGTCGGGGACTACCTGCCGTCGCTCAGCGTCACCGGCGACTACGGCCAGAGTTCGAACGCCTGGGACACGCTGCAGGGCACCTACGCGGTCACCGCGGCGGTCCGCGTGCCGATCTTCCAGGGCGGGCGCGAGCGCGGCCGCGTGCTGCAGGCCGACGCGCAGCTGAAGCAGCAGCAGGCGCTGCTCGACGACCTGCGGGCGCGGATCGAGTACCGAGGTCCGATCGGCGCTGCTCGACGCGCAGGCGGCCGACGACCGCGTGCGGGTTGCGAAGAACGCGTCCGACCTCGCGGCCGATCAGCTCTCGCAGGCGCAGGATCGCTTCACGGCCGGCGTGGCGAGCAACATCGAGGTGGTGCAGGCGCAGGAGGTGGTGGCGACCGCGACCGACAACTACATCGCGTCGCTCTACGCCCACAACCTCGCGAAGATCTCCCTGGCGCGCGCCCTCGGCATCTCGGAGCTGCGGGCACGGCAGCTGGTGGGGGCAAAATAATGTCGGATCGGCTTCATGTCGAACTGGAGAACGGGACGATGAGTGAACCTTCGCGAGCCGGCGTGCCGGCGCCCGAGACGGCCGTCCGGTACGCGGTCCCGGCGCCCCGGGGACGCAAACGCATGTTGATTGCCGCCGGCGGGTTCATCGTCCTCGTGGCGGCGCTCGGCGTGTGGTGGTACTACAGCGGTCGGGAATCGACGGACGACGCGCAGGTGGACGGGCATATCGTGCCGGTCGCGGCGCGCGTCGGCGGCACCGTGCTGACGGTCGAGGTCGAGGACAACCAGGCGGTCTCGGCGGGCCAGGTGCTGGTCGAGATCGACCCGCGCGACTACCGCGTGGCGCTGCAGCGGGCCCAGGCCGACCTGGCCGACGCGCAGGCGGCGCTGGCGGCGGCGCAGGCCGGCATCCCGATCACGTCGACGACGACGGCCAGCCAGGTGAGTTCGGCGGGTGCCAACGTCGAGCGGGCGTGGGCGGGCACCGATGCCGCGACGCGCGACGTGGAGGCGGCGCGGGCGAGGCTGGCGTCGACGCAGGCCCGCCTCCGGGAGGCCCAGGCGAACCAGACGCGAGCCTCGCGCGACCTCGAGCGGATGAAGCAGCTCATCACGAAAGACGAGGTGTCCCAGCAGCAGTACCGATGCGGCAGTCGCCGCGGCCGACGCGGCGCGCGCGACGGTGGAGTCGATGCAGGCCGCGATCACCGAAGCCACCCAGGCGGTTGCCGTGGCCGAGAGCCGGCGCATCCAGGCCACCGGATCGCTGACGCAGGCCGAGGCCGAACTGCGCACGGCGCACACCGGGCCCGACCAGGTGATCGTGACGCGGGCCCGCGCCCAGTCGGCGGAGGCGCGTGTGAAGATGGCGCAGGCGGCCCTGGAACAGGCGACGCTGAACCTGGCGTACACGACGATCAAGGCGCCGACGGCGGGCCGCGTCAGCAAGAAGAGCGTCGAGGCCGGGCAGGTGATTCAGGCCGGCCAGCCGCTGATGGCGATCGTGCCGCTCGAGGACGTGTGGGTCACGGCCAATTTCAAGGAGACGCAGTTGAAGAAGATGCGGCGCGGCCAGCGCGTGTCCATCTCCGTCGACGCGTACGGCCGCGAGTACACCGGCCACGTGGACAGCATCGCCGCGGCCACGGGCGCGCGCTTCAGCCTGCTGCCGCCCGAGAACGCGACCGGCAACTACGTGAAGGTGGTTCAGCGCATCCCGGTGAAGATCGTGCTCGACCCGGGACAGGACAAGGACCACTTGCTGCGGCCCGGCATGTCGGTCGTGCCGACCGTCTACACGAGGTAGCCGCGTGACGGATGTGATCGACGCGCCGCAGGCGCAAGTCCACAGCCCGTGGATCGTCGCCGTCTCGGTGATGTTCGGCACGTTCATGGTGGTGCTCGACACGACCATCGTGAACGTGTCGCTTCCGCACATCGCCGGGACGCTGTCGGCCACCATCGAGGAATCGACCTGGGCGCTGACGACGTACCTCGCGGCCAACGCGATCATCCTGCCCATTACCGGGTGGCTGGCCAACTACTTCGGCCGCCGGCGGCTGCTGCTGTTGTCGGTGGCGGGCTTCACGCTGGCCTCGCTGTTGTGCGGTCTCTCGACCTCGTTGCCGATCCTGGTCGCGTGGCGCATCGTCCAGGGGATGACCGGCGGCGTGATGCAGCCGTTGTCCCAGGCGATCATGCTCGAGGCGTTCGAACCGAAGGACCGCGGCAAGGCGATGGCCTTCTTCGGTCTCGGCATCGTCGTCGCCCCGGTGCTGGGGCCGGTGCTCGGCGGCTGGCTGACCGACAACTACTCGTGGCGCTGGGTCTTCTACGTGAACCTGCCGGTGGGCGTCGCGGCCTTCCTGATGCTGCGCGCCTACGTGTTCGACCCGCCCTACATCAAGCGAGGCGCGGGCGGCATCGACTACTGGGGGATTGGCCTGCTCGCCGTCGGCATCGCCGCCCTGCAGATCGGCCTCGACCAGGGGCAGCAGGAGGACTGGTTCTCGTCGCACTTCATCCTCACCCTTGCGGTGGTGAGCGCCGTCGGACTCGTGGGCTTCGTGTGGCACGCGCTCACGACGGAGCACCCGGTCGTCGACCTCCGGCTGTTCAAGGAGCCGACGTTCGCCACGGGCGTGGTGCTGACCACCGTGATGGGATTCGGGCTCTACGGCAGCATGGTGCTGATGCCGGTGCTGCTGCAGACGCTGCTCGGCTATCCCGCGCTGCAGGCCGGGTTCGCGATGGCGCCCCGCGGCCTCGGGTCGCTCGTCGCGATGCCCGTGGTCGGCCTCCTGATGAATCGGGTGGACCCCCGGAAGATGATCGGCATCGGGTTCCTGATGAACGCCGCCACGCTCTATTGGATGGGGTGGATGAACCTGCAGTCGGGCTTCTGGGACATCTTCTGGCCCCAGTTCGTGCAGGGCGTCGGGATGGGGTTGCTGTTCGTGCCGCTCACCACGGTGACCATGGATCGCATCACGCCGAAGGAGATGGGCTCGGCGACCAGCCTGTTCAACCTCCTGCGCAACATCGGCGGCGCCGCGGGGATCGCGGCGGTGCAGACCATCCTGGCGCGCGACCGCCAGGAGCACTTCAACATCCTCGGCGCGCACGTGAACATCTACAACCCGTCCACGCAGGTGATGTTCCAGAACATGCGCTCGGCCTTCATTGCCGGCGGCGCCGACGTGGCCACCGCCACCCAGCGGGCGTACGCGGCGCTGTCCGGCGGCGTGCAGAAACAGGCGGCGATGATCTCGTTCATCGACGGTTTCAAGATCCTGGCGTTCGTGTTCGTGGCGCTGCTGCCCTTGCTCTTCCTCATGCGCAAGCCGCAGCACCACGAGGGGCCTCCGGTGATCGTCGGGGAGTGAGCGATGGTCGACACCGTTGATCTGACCTTTCAGGGGCGGCGCGGCGTGATCGCGGCGGGGCTGATCGATGCGCCGGGCGGCCTCGTCGTCGTCGACCCCGGTCCCGCCAGCACCCTCGAGGCCCTGGGCGCGGCATTGCGGCAACGCGGCGGTGCGCTCGAGGACGTGCGCGCGATCCTCGTCACGCACATTCACCTGGATCATTCGGGCGGTGTGGGCGTGCTGGTTCGCGAGCGCCCCGATGTCCGCGTCTTCGTCCACGAGCGGGGCGCGCCGCACCTGATCGATCCCTCGAAGCTGCTCGAGAGTGCCGCTCGTCTATACAGCGATCGGATGCAGGCCCTGTGGGGGGACATCCTGCCGGTGGCGGCCGAGAAGGTGGAGGTGGTGAAGGGCGGGGAGGTGCTGGACGTGGCAGGGCTGGAGGTGCACGTCGCCTATACGCCGGGGCACGCCTCCCACCACGTCAGCTACTACGAGACATCGAGCGGCACGGCGTTCGTCGGCGACACGGGCGGGATACGGATCGGCAAACCGCTGCTGGTGATTCCTCCGACGCCGCCTCCCGACATCGACGTCGGCGCCTGGGATGCCAGCCTCGCCAGCGTCCGCGCGTGGAAGCCGCGGCGCGTGTTCATCGCGCACTTCGGCGGGTTCGACGATCCCGAGGCGCACGTCGACGACCTGCAGCGGCGCCTGCACCAGGCGGCGGGCTTCGTGCGGGACCTGGTGGCCGACGAGCAGTTGACGGAAGAACAGCGCCAGGGCGCATTCGTCGAGCGGATGATGGCGGTCTTCCGGGGCGCGCTGCCGAACGACGAGTGGGTGCAGCGCTACCAGCTTGCCGTCCCGGTGGATCACTGCTGGCAGGGGCTGGCGAGATACTGGCGGAAGCGAGGGTAGGGCGCCGGCGGCTGGCGGCACGGTGCGCGCGCGGCCTTCGGGGGCGCGGACGGTCCGGGCCCGCGCGAGGCGTCCACCGCGGTCAGGACCCGCTGAACGCGAGCGTTTCGTACACCGCTGCCGCCGCGCGTGCGCGGGCCTCGTCCGAGAGCACGTAGGTGACCCGGCGGCCGGCAACCTCCATCCCCCTGACGGGAATCTCGTTCTGCGCCAGCCGCGCCGACCACTGCGCGAGGCCCTGGCGAACAGCCGCCGTGTCTCCCACCACCGACAGCCAGCAGCAGCGCCCCTCCGACCGGAGCGGTTCGACGCCCGCCTCTCGCACGGCGGCCTCCAGTTCGTCGCGCTTGTCGTCGCCGGCGGCCACGAGGACGCAGCCGGTGCCGGTGTCGGAGAGGCTCATCACGAGACGGTCGCGTTCCCATCCTGCGCGCGTCGCCTCGTCGACGGAGCCGGGCGGCAGCACCAGCGTTTCCATCGGCGGCAGCAGCGCCAGCCCGACGATGGGCGCCTCGTCCTCGACGGCGGCGATGGTCGTGCCTGGCGCGGACGAGAAGGTCGAACGCACGACCACCGGCACCTGCCCGTGCCGTCCTGCCAGCAGCGCGCGCGGATGCACGACCTTCGCGCCGAAACGCGCGAGTTCGTACATGGCGTCGTAGCTGATGGTCGAGAGCAGGCGGGCGCGGGGCACCAGGCGGGGATCCACGACCGCGACGCCCTCGACGTCCGTGAAGATATCGACGCGGCAGGCGCCCAGCGCGGCGCCGACCGCGACGCCGGACGTGTCGCTGCCGCCGCGCCCGAGCGTCGTGTAGTCGAGCGTGTGGCGCGCGATGCCCTGCCCGCCGGTGATCACCGGGACCATGCCGGCGTTCATCAAGGCGCGCAGCCTGGCGGTGTCAATCTCCTCGATGTGCGCTTCGACGTGGCGTCCGTCGGTGAAGATGTGCGCCTGCGCGGCGGTGAGGCCTTTCGCCGGGATGCCTGCCCGCTTGAGCGTCTGCGACATCACCGCCACGGCAATCGACTCGCCGCACGTGAACATCAGGTCGTAGTCGTCGGCGGCCACCGGCCCGCCGTCCGTGCGCAGCAGGTCGAGCAGCGTATCCGTGGCATAGGGGTCGCCGCGCCGGCCCATCGCCGAGACGACGATGGCCACCTGGAAACCGTCGGCCCGTGCCCGCCGGACGTGCTCGACGACCTGCGCCCGGCGTTCGGGGGTCGAAACCGACGTGCCGCCGAACTTCTGCACGAGGATCGGGATCGTGCTCATGGGACGCGCACCAGGCCGTCCGCCGCCAACCGCTCGGCTATCTGGACGGCGTTCAGCGCGGCGCCCTTGCGGACATTGTCCGACACGATCCAGAGGTTCAAGCCGCGTTCGAGCGAATTGTCCTCCCGGATCCGCCCCACGAACACCTGGTCGGTTCCCGCCGTCGGAGCAGGCATGGGGTACGCCCGGGTGGCGGGATCGTCGACCACGCAGACGCCGGGAGCGGTCGAGAGAATCCGGCGAGCCTCGTCGGCGGTCAGCTTGCGCTCGGTCTCGATGTTCACCGATTCGGAATGGCCGACGAGCACCGGGACGCGGACGGTGGTGGCCGTGACCCGGATGCCGGGGTCGCCCATGATCTTCACGGTCTCGTGCACCATCTTCCACTCTTCCTTGGTGTAGCCGCCCTCCTGGAAGACGTCGATCTGGGGGATCACGTTGAACGCGAGCTGGTACTGAAACGTTCGCGGAGCGCTGCAGGCTCCCAGTTCGAGGATCTCGCGCGCCTGGCGGAGCAGTTCGTCCAGGCCGTTCTTGCCGGCGCCGGCGGCCGCCTGGTAGGTCGACACCACCACGCGGCGGATGCGTGCGCGGTCGTGCAGCGGCTTCAGCGCGACGACCATCTGGATGGTCGAGCAGTTCGGGTTCGCGACGATCCCCTTGTGCCAGGCGAGGTCGCGAGGATTGACTTCGGGCACGACCAGCGGGCACGCGGGGTCCATCCGCCACGCGGAGCTGTTGTCGATGACCACCGCTCCCCGGCGCACGGCCTTCGGGGCGAGGTCGAGGCTCGCCTCGGCGCCGGCGGAGAAGATCGCGATGTCGATCCCCGAGAAGTTCGCCTCGGTCGCCTCCTCGCAGATCACGCGGCCGCCGGCGAAGGGCACCTCCGTGCCGGCCACCTCGGCGACGTCCAGCGCTCGAAGTGCGCGCAGCGGGAACCGGCGCCGCTCGAGCGTCTTGATCATCTCGGTGCCGACCATGCCGGCCGCCCCGACCACGGCGACGTTCCAGCTCTGCTGGCTCACTCGCGCGTCCTCCTTGGGAAAGCTGCAATCTTACCCGAAGTCAACTGCCGGCAGTCAACGGTCGACCGTGCCTCGAAGGCGCACGGTGCAGGCGGGCAACGCCTGTCGGCAGGGACGCCTCGATGCTTCCGAACGGGACGCGGTCAGGGGGACGTCACGCCCGCTTGAGCACCGTGCACACCGAGGCGCAGATCGGGCCGCCGATGTTGAACGTCGCCGCGGCCTTCGGGTTCTTCACCTGCAGGGGCCCGGGTGCCTTGCCGAGCAGCTGCTGCGCGGCCCAGCCCACCATCGCCACGCCCGTGGCGCCGACCGGGTGCCCCTTCGCGATCAGGCCGCCCGAGGTGTTGATGCCGCACTCGCCGTCGGCGCCGGCCTTGCCGTCCACCCAGTACTTCGCGCCGTTCCCCGGGGCGGCCTTGCCGATCACCTCGGTGCCGATCGCGCCCATGACGGTGAAGCAGTCGTGCACCTCGGCCACGTTCACGTCCGCCGGCCCGACGCCCGCCATCGCGTAGGCTTTCGCCATCGCCCGGTTGGCACCGGCGGGGAGCAGCACGTCGCGGCCTGCCGTCTCGAGCGGGTCGGTGGCCTGCGCGTAGCCCGCGATCTCGACAGCGTCGGCCTTCGACACGCCCAGCCTCGCCAGGCCCTCGTCGGTGGCGATGACCAGCGACGCGTAGCCGTCCGTGATCTGGGAGCAGTCGTACGTCTTCAGCGGCAGGCCGTCCACGATGTACCGGTTGTTGCCCGCGATCGTCGTCGCCTGCTGCAGCGTGATCTGGACCTTCTGCATCTGCGCGCACGAGTTGTGCCTGGCGTTTCCGTACTCGACCACCGCGATCTGCGCCAGGTCGGCCTCGCTGACGCCCCACCGGTCCATGTAGGCGCGCATGACCTCCGCGAAGATGTGCGGGAACACGAACACCTTGCCCTCGCGCTCGTCCGGGTACGAGTAGTAGCCGAGCGCCTCCCCAATCAGCTTGCCGTCCACCTTGCCGTCGTTGTCGCGCATCTTCTCGTAGCCGATCGCGAGGCCCACGTCGCCGTCGCCGACCAGCAGCTTGTGGATGACCGAGAGGATGGCCTGGCCGCCGGAGGCGCAGGCGTTCTCGACCGATTCGATCGGCTTGCCCTCGAGGCCGGGCACCATCGCCGCCAGCCCCGAAACGAGGCCCTGGTGGTTGAGCGAGATGTTGCACGCTGCGCCCACCGACGCGACGTCGATGGCGCTGGCCTCGGCGCCGATCTCGCGGCACGCGCCCCCGACGGCGTGGGCGATGATCTCGGGCACCGTCATGCCGAGGAGTTTGCCGAACTTGGACTGGTGGTACGAGGCGATGTAGACAGGCTTGGCCATGACAGACTCCGGGAGGAGGTTGCCGTTCCCCGGCTGCGGCGCAGGGCGCGTCGAAGCCGAGGGAGTTGTCGCCGCGAGTGCCCTTCCACCACCTTACCGTACGCCGGGCGCGGGAGCGACTCGACCGGAAGGCGCGGCGGCGCAGCTCAACGAGCGCGCCGCTGGCCGACACCACGGTGCGCGCGCCGTTTGCCGGGCTGGTGGTGGAGCGGAGAGGCCTTGCAGGAAGCCTCGAAGGATTCGTCCCGGAGCCGGTGACCGTCACCGGCTCCAAAGTGACCGCGCCGGGCAGCACGGTGAGGTCACGGGCCTAGACCACCTGCAACTCCTCGAACTCGGGGATCTCTTCTTTGATCGCCATCTCGACGCCCATGAACAGCGTCATCTGGGCCGAGGGGCATCCCACGCAGTTGCCGGTGAGTCTGACCTTCGCCTTGTTGTCCACGACGTCGACGAGCTCGATGTCGCCGCCGTCTCCCTGGATGAGCGGCCGGATCCGTTCGATCACCGCCTGCACACGTTCGCGCGAAATCATAGGCCTGCCCCCGCGGCAGTCGAAGCGTTTGCTGGCTCTGCTGATGATGCACGAGCGCCCGCCCGTGCCCTTCCAGTATACCGCTCGCACCGGCGACATCTGGTAGAATTGTCCCAGACCCCATCCCCATGGCCACAGCCCCGTTTACCATAGATTCGGTCGTTGTCGGTCGCAGTGCGCGCATGCGCGCCGTATTCGACTTCGTCAGGGTGATCGCGGACAGCGACAGCAGCGTGCTCGTCACCGGCGAGACGGGCACGGGCAAGGAGTTGATCGCGAACCTGATCCACCAGTCCAGTTCGCGCCGGCACAAGCCCTTCGTCCCCGTCAGCTGCGCGATTCTCTCCGAGACCCTGATCGAATCCGAGCTGTTCGGTCACGAACGCGGAGCTTTCACCGGCGCCATCAAGGATCGGCCGGGCCGGTTCGAGCTCGCGCACGGCGGGACGATCTTCCTCGACGACATCGACGACGTCCCGCTGGCCATGCAGGTGAAGCTGCTCCGGGTGCTGCAGAACCGGATGGTGGAACGGCTGGGCGGCACGCGGCAGATCCCGGTGGACGTGCGCGTGATCACGGGGAGCAAGCGCGACCTGAGGACGCTGACGCTGGAAGGGAAGTTCCGCGACGACCTCTTCTACCGGCTCAACGTCATCCCGGTGAACCTCCCGCCGTTGCGCGAACGCCGCGAGGACATCCCGATCCTGGTCGATCATTTCGTCAAGCGCTACTTCCGGCAGCGCGGCGAGGAGCCGCGCGGCATCTCGCCGGCCGTGCTGCAGGCCTTCATGCGCTACCCCTGGCCCGGCAACGTACGCGAGCTCGAGAATGCCTGCGAGCGGATCGCGCAGACGTGCACCTGCGACACGGTCAGGCTCGGCTGCGTGCCGGTCAGCGTGCTGTTCCACAAGTACGCCGAGGATCAGCAGCCGATCCTGGAAACGCACGCCCACCCGTCTGCGGTCTCGCTCGACGACCGCTTGAAGGAAGTGGAATCGAACCTGATTAGCTGGGCGCTCAAGGTCAGCGGCGGGAACAAGTCGAAGGCGGCCGAGCTGCTGAACATCAAGCGCTCGACCCTCGGCGACCGGATCAAGAAGCTCGAGCTGACGCACCTCGAGGCGGGCGGAGACAGTTAGGCCAGGGAGGACAGCCACGGACGGGCCGCCGGGGGCATCTCGTCGGTGACGATGGATCGGCGAAATCAGGCCAGTTTTGCCGGAATGCCGGCGAGCGCGGGTGGTCAGCCGGCGAAAACGCGTTGATTTCGGCCCCTTTCCTCCAATTGCCGGCTTGGCACCGCGGTTGCTGATGCCCCGTTCGTGCAGATGCTTGCGGAAGAGGCCCCGGTTCAGAATCCCGTACAGGTGCGGGTGGTCGGACCCGAGGCGGCCTGCTTGACGCCGACCGACATGCGCCGCCTGTTTCGCGGCCGGCGGCTGACGCCCGCCCGCCGAGAGCGGCTGCGGAACAGCGGGCGGGTCGTGGCGGCGTGCGGCAGCCGGGTGGTGGGGCTGGCGGCGTACGAACGCGCCGACGGCGAGATCCGGGTCCACGAATTCGGGTTGGACGCGTGCACCACGTGCACGGTCGACCAGGTGGCCACCGCCCTGCTCGATGCCCTCGAAGTCGCGTGCCTGGCCGGCGGCGGCCGGCGCCTGGTGCTCCTGCCTCGCGCCGCCCTCACGGCGCACCTGCTGCGCTCCCGCGGATTCGTTCCGATCGCACAAGGGTGCGCGGGCAGCTGGTTCGAGAAGCTCTTCCCCTCCTAACCAAGCTGGCGCGGGCCCGCGCGGCCGTGGTCGGCCGAGCCGAATGCCAGGGCCGTCAACCCTGCGGCCTGCGCCCGCCTGGCAATCTCCTGCAACCGCTCGATGGGCACCGCCTGGAGGAACGGGAGCGCGGGCGCCCGGTCGATCGAGTAGATGTGCACGGACGAGGGCTTGACGCTCACGAGCGCGGCGATCCAGGTCGCCACCGCGAGGTCGGTCGCGTTGTCGATGCGCCCGAGGCGGTCGCGCACGAACAGCGCCTGGACGACCAGGTTTCCGAGGCGTTTGAGGCCGCCGAGGATCTGCTCGATGGGCAGCGTCGATGCGTTCACCCGCCGCAGCAGCGCCGTCTCGCCCGCGTCGAGCTTCATGTAACGTTCGTCCAACGCGTTGAGCCCTTCGACGACGCCCGGCAGATCGAGGGTGCCCGAGTTGGAGAGCACGGCAATCGGCAGCCCGGGCGCGAACGCGTCTCGCGCCGCCTTGAGTTCGGCCACGACCTCCCGGAACAGCGGATGCAGCGTCGGTTCGCCGTTGCCCGCGAGGGTCAGATGGTCGAGGCGCTCACGACCGCCCATCAGTCGCGGAAGGACGGCCGCCACCGCTTTGCCGATGGCCGCCGGCGACGGCCAGGGCGCCTGCACGCCACGGCCGTCCCTCACCGGGGATTTCGTCCAGCCGTACTGGCAGTAGCTGCAGTTCAACGTGCACGTCTTGAGGTTGCGGGGGAGGATGTTCACGCCCAGCGAACAGCCGAGACGGCGCGAGCGAACCGGGCCGTAGACGAGTCCTTCCTGGAGCGGTAGCATGGCTGCACCTGCACCCGAGTCCGCCGGGTTTTCGCGACGCTGCCTGTCGGATCGTCGATAATCCGCTGATGCTGCGGCCGGGGAGGAGGAGTTCTGGGGTGTTCCCGCCGCCTTCCCCAGTGTCTCGCAAGATCGGGGCCACGTGGGGGTTTGCTTTTTGAGCGACCGGACCTACAATGTGCGGACCCGAACGCCCGGCCCTGCCACGCCCGACTCGAGCTCGACAGCTCGACCGCCAACACGCTCAGGAGCACGAGTGCCACGCCCATTCCTGTCGGGACTCCGCGGACGATTGCTGCTGCTCGTGTTCCTTGCGGTGCTGCCGGCGTTCGGGCTGACCTGGTACACCGGAAACGAGAACAGGCAGCGGCAGCGCGAGGCGGTGGCGGCCGACACGGTCGCCCTGGCGCGGATCCTGGCGAACGACCAGGAACGGGCGATTGAAGGCACGCGCCAGATCCTTTCGGAGCTTGCGGCGGTCCCCGAGGCACGGGGCGGCGACCCGCAGCGTCTTCGCACCTTCTTCGTCGTCCTGAAGAAGCTCTACCCGGGTTACTCGAGCTTTTCGCTGCTCGACCCCTCCGGGAACATCCTGATGTCGCTGCCGGCACCTGACCGGCCCGTCAACTTCTCGGACCGCCCGTGGTTTCAGAGCGCCGTCAACCGCCGCACCTTCGTGGTCGGCGATTACCAGGTGGGCCAACTGACGGGCAAGCGCGTGATCGTGGCGGCGTGGCCGGTTCTGGACGACGGCGGGCGGGTCGTGTCGGTGCTCGCGGCGGGCCTCGACGTCACGTGGCTGAATCAGATAGCGGCCACCGCCCAACTGCCGCCCGGGGCCGAACTCGTGCTCGTGGACCGCCGCGGAGTGGTGCTGGCGAGGTACCCGGAAGCGGCGGGTGTGCCGGGGCAGGGGCTGGCGGAGCGCGCGCTCTCGGCGAGGATGCGCGACGTCGCGGAGGGGACGGTGGAACTGACCGGGGACGCGGGGGTCTCGCGGATCTACGCGTTCACGGCCGTGCGCGGACGGGTCGAGACCGGGCTCCGCCTCGCGGTGGGCATCCCGCGCGACCGGGCGTATGGCGCGGTGGAGCGGCTGCAGTCCCGCCACCTGCTCGCCCTGTTCATGGTGATGGCGTTCACGTTGGGCGCTGCGTGGTTCGCGGCGGAGCGCTTCGTGCTGCTGCGCGTGAGCTCGCTGCTCGATGCCACCCGGCGGCTGGCCGCCGGCGACCCGGCCGCCCGCACGCGGCTGCCGTACGGCCACGGTGAGCTGAGCGACCTCGCCCGGGCGTTCGACGAGATGGCGAGCGCGGTCCAGGCTCGCGAGGAGGAGCGTGCGGAGGCCGAGCAGGAGCTGCGCCAGAGCGAGGAACGCTTCCGCGTCTTCATGGACAACAGCCCGGCGCTGGCGTTCATACGGACGTCGGCCGGCGACATGGTCTACGCGAACGCCGCCCTCGAGCGCCACTTCGGGCTCCGGCCCGGCGAGTGGAAGGGGCTGTCGGACGAGCGGTTCTGGGCGGCCGACACGGCCCGCCGTTTCCGCGAAACCGACGGCCGCGTCGTCGAGACGGGCGAGACGAGCCAGTCGGTCGACGTGGTCGCGCTCGCGGACGGCCGCGCCAGGCACTGGCTCACGATCAACTTCGCGGTCGGCAGCGGGGAAGGGCAGCGCCTGGCGGCCACCATGGCGTTCGACCTGACCGAGTGGCGCGAGGCGCAGCAGGCCCTCGCCCGGGCGGAGCGGCGCTACACCCAGCTCGTCGAGCAGGCCTCCGACGGCATCTTCATCGCCGACGCGTCGCTGCGCCTGCTGGACGTGAACTCGGCGGCCTGCCGTCTCACCGGCTACAGCCGGGAGGAACTGTTGCAGCGGCAGGTGGGGGACCTGCTCGAGCCAGAGAGTCTCGTCGTGGCGCCGCTTCGAGTCGACGACCTTCGCGCGGGCCATAACATCGTGACCGAGCGCCGCATCCTGCGGCGCGACGGCACGGTCGTCGTCGCCGAGGTCAGCGCCCGGCTCTTCGAGGACGGCGGGGCGCAGGCGATCGTCCGCGACGTGACGAAGCGCCGCGAGGCCGAGCGGGCGCTGCGCGAAAGCGAAGAACGCTTCCGGCTCCTCTACCAATACCTGCCACTGCCGTATCAGTCGCTGTCCGAGCACGGCACGCTCGTGATGGTCAACGACGCGTGGCTGACGCTGACCGGTTTCACGCGCGGCCGCGTGGTGGGCCGCCGCTTCTCGGAGTTCCTCGCGCCCGCGAGCGGCGAGGCCTACGACACGAAGTTCCGGCGGGCCATCGCCAGCGGCGACGTGCACGACGTCGAGTTGACCGTCCTGAGGGCCGACCGCGCGCCGCTGACCGTGCTGCTCGACGGACGCCGGGGACGCGACGAACGCGGCGAACTCCGCATCCATTGCGCGCTGCACGACGTGACGGCCGCGCGCCAGGCGGACGCGCGGCTGCGCGAAAGCGAGGAACGCTACCGCACGTTGTTCTCCGAGAGCCCGGTTTCCCTCTGGGAAGAGGACTTCTCGGGCATCCGGCGCCACCTGAACCGCCTGCGGGCCCTCGGCGTGACCGACCTGGAGGAGCACTTCAAGGCCAACCCCGAGGAACTCGCCGACTGCGTCGAGTCGGTGCGGGTGGTGGACGTCAACCGGGCGACGCTCGCGCTCTACGGCGCGGAGACGCGCTCGGGGCTGCTCGCGGGCCTCGATCGCGTCATCGGGGCCGACGGTCGCGAGGTGTTCCTGCGTTCGATCGTCGCGCTGGCGCACGGGGAGCGGTCGTGGCGCAGCGAGGGGACGAACTACACGCTGAACGGCGACCCGGTTCGCCTGGCGCTCCAGTGGTCGGTGGCGCCCGGGGCGGAGGCCACCTGGGCGCGCGTGCTGGTATCGGCGATGGACATCACCGAGCGCACGCAGGTCGAGATCGCGCTGCGCGAGTCGGAAGCGCGCTTCGAGCGCGTGTTTCGATCGTCGCCTGGAATCATGGGCATCAGCCGGCGCTCGGACGGCGTCTACCTCGATGTCAACGACGCCTTCCTGCGCGAACTCGGGTACCGCCGCGAGGAGGTGATTGGCCGCACCGCCACCGACCTCAACTTGTGGATCCAGCCGGCCGATCGCGAAGAGATGCTGGCGCTGCTGCGCGAGCACGGCGCGTTCCACAACCAGGACGTCCGCCTGCGGCGCCGCTCGGGAGGGGTCGTCGAGGGGACGTTCTCCGCGGTGCCGGTGAGGGCGGGAGGGGAGGACTGCCTGCTGGTCCACGTCGTCGACACGACGGCCCGGCGCCGGGCCGAGCAGGCGAGTCGCGAGAGCCAGCGGATGCTGGCCACCCTCATGAGCAACGTGCCCGGGATGGCCTACCAGTGCTGCATCGATCCCGAGCGGACCATGCTGTTCGTGAGCGAAGGCTGCCGGGCCTTGACCGGGTACCAGCCGGCCGACCTCGTCGGGAACCGGGTCGCGTCGTACGGCAGCCTGATTCGAGAAGAGGACCGCGAGGCCCTGTGGGCAGGCGTCCGCGACGCGGTCGCGGCGGGCGAGGCCTATCGATTCGGCTACCGGATCCGGCACGCCGGCGGCGACGTGCGGTGGGTGTGGGAGCAGGGCCGCGTTGCGCAGACGTCCCCAAGCGAGCCGCCGATGCTCGAGGGCTTCATCTCCGACATCACCGACCGAAAGCGCGCCGAGGAGGAACTGCAGCGCAGCAGCGAGCAACTGCGCCAGGCCCAGAAGATGGAAGCGGTCGGCCGCCTGGCGGGCGGCGTCGCGCACGACTTCAACAACCTGCTGACCGCGATTCTCGGCTACTCGGACCTCGTCCTCAACCGCCTGAAGCCTGAGGACCCGCTGACCGGGCGCGTCGAGGAGATTCGCCGCGCCGGCGAGCGCGCCGCCAGCCTCACGCGCAAGCTGATGGCGTTCAGCCGCACGCAGGTGCTCGCGCCGAGGGTGGTGGCGCTCGACGACGTGCTGGAGGGCATGGCGCCGATGCTGCGACGCCTGATCGGCGAGAACGTCGACCTCCGCCTGTGCACGGGCCGCGCCGGCAACGTGAAGGCCGACTCCACGCAGATGGAGCAGGTGGTGATGAACCTCGTGGTGAACGCGCGCGACGCGATGCCGCGCGGAGGCATTCTCACGATCGAGACCGGGTGTCGCGAGGTCGACGAGCGCGAGGCGCAGCACCGCGGCGTGTCGCCGGGGCACTACGCGGAGTTCAGCGTGTCCGACACCGGCGTGGGGATGGACGACGAGACGCTGGCGCGGCTGTTCGAGCCGTTCTTCACCACGAAGGTTCCGGGCAGGGGGACAGGGCTGGGGCTCCCGACCGTGTACGGCATCGTGCAGCAGAGCGGAGGCTTCCTGGCCGTGGCCACCGCGCCGGGCGCCGGGTCCACGTTCAGGGTCTGCCTGCCCCGCGTGGACGAACCGGTGGACGACCTCGCCGGCGCCTCGAACCTCTTCGACGCCACCGCCGGAACCGAGACGATTCTGGTCGTCGAGGACGAGGACGCGGTGCGCCGCCTGATTCGCGCGATCCTCGACCGCCTGGGGTACACCGTGATGGAGGCGCGCGACGGCCAGGAGGCGCTGGATGTCTGGCGGGAGCAGGCGGACCGCATCGACCTGGTGCTCACGGATGTCGTCATGCCGCGGCTCGATGGCCCGTCGCTGGCCGCCGCCATCGCCGTGACCCACCCGCACACGCCCGTCATCTACCTGTCCGGCTACGCGGACGAGGTGAGCACGGGACGGGCCGACCACGCCCTGGAGCCCGGCACGCCGCTGCTGCAGAAGCCGTTCACCTCGGGGGCGCTTGCGAGGGCGGTGCGCAGCGTGCTCGACGGGCAGGCGTCGTGACCGCCCAGGGGCGGCGTGCGGCACGCTGGCCCGGGCCGGCTTGCGCGAGCCACGAGCGCGAATCGCACCGCCCGGACCGGCTGCCCACGCGGGTCTGGGAGGCGCCGACATGCCCCTGAACGCGTGCGAGCTCGAGATCGACCTGTTCTGCCGCGGCATCCGTGTCCCCCACGACGTGTCGCTCGCCGGCGCGCGGGGGATTTCGCGGACGCGCGCAGGCCTCGGCTCCGGCCTCGAAGTGGTGATCCCCGGCGGGTCGTGGCTCAAGGACGCGATCTGGGTGAACGTCCCGGTCGCAGAGCGGTTCGCGCACGAATCCCCGTACGTCCTCGCCGGGTCGCCCGCCGGCGGCTACCACGTGGTCGACGAGCGCAGCCAGACGCGCTATCCGATCCGCATTCCGCCCGAGCCCGCGTGGTACTCGCAGAACACCTCGCGCGGGATCCCGATGAGCCGCGTCGGGGTGCTCCAAGGGACGTACCTCGGGATCTACGTCAACATGGTCTGCACCTTCTGGAACTACAGCCCTTCCCTGAACTGCCGGTTCTGCACCACCGGCAGTAACGTGGGCGAGCACGAGGTCGTGGACAAGGCCGTGGAGGATGTGGTGGAAACCGCCCGCGCCGCCAGGCAGCAGTCGGGCGTGACGTTCGTGCACCTGAACGCGGGGTTCCAGGGGAGCCGCGGCGTGCAGGTCGCCGAGCCCTACGTCAGGGCGCTGAAGGAGCAGGTGGGCGTGCTGGTCGGCGCGCAGCTGGCGCCGCAGAAGGATTTCCGCCACTACGACCGGCTGATTGCGCTCGGCGTAGACCACTTGTCGTTCTGCCCCGAATTCGTGGACCCGGCGTGGTTCGCGCGGCTGTGCCCGGGCAAGGAGCGGGTGCTCGGGCAGCAGATCTTCTTCGACTCGATCGCGCACTGCGCGAAGAAGATGCCGAAGGGGGCCGTGTCGGGCGAGATCATCGCCGGCGTCGAGCCGCTGTCGGCCACGCACCGGGGGATCGATTGGATAGCCGAGCATGGCGCGTTCCCCACGGTGTGCATCTTCAGGCCGACGGTGGGGTCCGACATGGAAGACCATCCGTCGCCGAAGTTCGAGGAGATGCGCGACGTGATGGCGCACGTCTACGACGCGTGCCGCCGGAACTGGATTCCGATCGGCTCGGCGCCGAACATCGAGGTGAGCATCGTGGTCAATCCGGACGACGCCTCGCTGCTGGCGCCCCGAGGCCCGGGATTCTACGCGTTCGAGGCGTACCGACGGAGCGTTCGCGCCCTGGCCGGCCCGCTGTTCGCGCGCCGGATGCGCCCGCGCCCGCGACGAGATCCCGGCGCGGACGGCGAGATCCCGCCAGCCCCCACCCCCCCGCCCACGGGGGAAACCCACGGAAACGTGTGAAAGCCGGCCAGTTTCGACCTGCAGGGCGCATGGCATCGTGCTTGCGTCAGCGGGTTGCGTTCGTCGGTGCCGCCGGTGGCTCTTGGGTGTATGCGGATGGGGGCCCGCATGCGTCCGGGACGATCGGCGGCGCCGGTTTCGATCCCGCCTCCGCTTCCCCGGCCGCTTTCCACCGCGATATGATCGACCGAGAGAAAGTCCTCGCCGTCCTTCACAAGCGCTTCCCCGGGGCCGCGCCCGACCAGGTCGCCGCCGCGGCCAATGCCATTGTCGGCCTCGAGGAAGAGTGGGAGGACGTGACCGGGCACGAGCCCGAGTTCGGGTATCACTTCTCCGTGCAGTGCGGCGAAATCTGCTACCTCGCCGAGCAGCAGCAGCTTGGGGGCCAGTTCCTGATCTTTCGCCGACGACCGTCCGGCCGCTGAAAAATCTTCCGCGCTCCACCTCGATCTCTCGTATAATCCCCGCATCCCCGCGAGTCCAGGCGTGGTCGTCGCGCGTGCGTTGCCGGCTCGAGTCTGGGCGCCTTCTGTCCGCCGCGTCAGCAGGCCATGCCGGCTTCCCGGCAGCAGGGATGGAGGAATGCCGCCCCCCCGCAACCCGCGCTAATCGTTCGAGTGATTTCGCTCGATAACAGGGTAGAAGGGGATGGCATCCGGTTTGCGAAGTAGGAACATCGTAACGGGCGTTGGCGCCCGTCAGAGCTGGCTCGCTAGTGCGAGGATCTGTGCCCGGTGAGGTCGCGCGTTTGTATCCACAATAGACCTGCCGCGGCCGGTCAGCCCATGAAACGGCCGGTCGTGTCGAGCTGCATTACTTCATCCTTCCAGACCCTTTTTCCACAGGGCGACTGAGCCGGGCAACAGATTGGGCGGGCAGGGCAGGCGGGACGCGGCCAAGGGGCCGCGGCCTCGCCGTGCGCGACCGTCGCATCTCGGGCTTCCCGCCGCCGCCGTCGTCACGAAGCGTCACGAAGCCGTTGCGTTGTGCCGGCGCGGCCGGTACAATGCGGGCTCTCTTTCACGACAGCAGCGACCTTGCGCCCATGATATCCACGCGCTCCGTTCCAGCCTTCCTGCTTGCGGCATGCCTGACGGCCAGCGTCGCGTCGGCCCAGAAGGTGGCGGCGTCGGCCGCGCCCAAGCCGCCGACCAACGACGACTGCCTCGCCTGCCACGGCGACCCGTCCGCCAAGGACGCGAGCGGCCGCTCCGTGGCGGTGCTGCCCGACAAGTTCGGGGCATCGATCCACGGGCAGTCGGGAATCGCCTGCGTGGATTGCCACGCCGACCTGGCGAAGGTGACCGACTTTCCGCACGCCGAGAAGCTGGCACCCGTCAACTGCGCGACCTGCCACGAGGCGGCGGCGGCGAAATACGACGCGAGCGTGCACGCCCGGGCCCGGCGCGCCGCGCCGCAGAGCGTGGCGGCGTCCTGCCGCGACTGTCACGGCACCCACGACATTCGCAGCTCCACGGATCCCGACTCGCCGACCTATCACCTGAACCTGCCGGCCACCTGCGGCCGCTGCCACGGGAACGCGGAGATCATCCGGAAGGGCCGCATCGCGATCGGCAACGTCGTGGCGCAGTTCCAGGACAGCATCCACGGCCAGGCGCTCAGCAAGAGCGGGCTGATGGTGGCGCCCGACTGCAAGGACTGCCACAACGCGCACGACATCCAGCGCAGCACCGACCCGGCGAGCCCCGTGTTCCGCACCGCGGTGCCGACCACGTGCGGGAAGTGCCACGAGGGCGTCCTGCGCAAGTACCAGGTCGGCGCGCACGGTGAAGCGCTGGCCAAGGGACGTCCCGACGCGCCGGTCTGCGTCAGCTGCCACTCGGCCCACCAGATCCAGCGCACCGACGCCCCGATGTGGAAGGCGTCGATGCTGCAGGAGTGCGGTACGTGCCACCCCGAGTCCAAGCGCACGTATCGCGACACCTTCCACGGTCAGGAGACGCAGCTCGGGTTCATGCGCGTCGCCACCTGCGCCGATTGCCACGGGGCGCACGACATCTTCCCGCAGGCCGACCCCCGATCGACGGTCTCCACGCAGCGCCGCGTCGCGACCTGCAAGAAATGCCATGCGGGCTCGAACGCGAGCTTCGCGCAGTACGATCCGCACGCGGACCGCCACAACCGCGCCCGCAACCCGCTGCTGTTCTACGCGGCGAGGTTCATGGAGGCGCTGCTGATCGGCGTCTTCGCCTTCTTCGGGATCCACACGGCGCTCTGGGCCTCGCGGGCGGTGAAGCCGGGTGCGGACCTGCAGCGCCCCAATCGCGGCCCGCGTTCGGAGGACTAGGCCATGGATCAGACACGCGCCGCGTCGGCCGGTCCCGTCCAGTACCGGCGCTTCGACACTTTCAACCGGCTGCTCCACGGGATGCTGATGTTCAGCTTCCTCGGGCTCGCGTTCACCGGCATGCCGCTGCTGTTCAGCGACGCCCCGTGGGCGCTGAAGCTGGCGGCCGTCTTCGGCGGCGGCCGCTCGGCCGGCGTCATCCACCGGGTCTTCGCGTCGGTCATGATCGCGTGCTTCCTGATCCACGTCTTCCGGCTGATGCACCGGCTGTACGTGAAGAAGGAACTCGAGGTGCTGTGGGGCCCGGCGTCGATGACGCCGCAGCCGCGCGACCTGGCCGAGATGCTGGCGCACATCAGGTGGTTCCTGCGCCTGGGGCCGCAGCCGCGCTTCGACCACTTCACCTACTGGGAGAAGTTCGACTACTGGGCGGTCTTCTGGGGAATGGGCGTCATCGGGGGGTCGGGGCTGGTGTTGTGGTTCCCCGAGTTCTTCTCGAAGTTCCTGCCCGGCTCGTGGTTCAACATCGCGCTGCTCGTCCACGGCGAAGAAGGCCTGCTGGCCGTCGGATTCATCTTCACCGTCCACTTCTTCAACAGCCACCTGCGCCCGGACAAGTTCCCGATGGACCCGGTGATCTTCACCGGCCGCGTGAGCCGGCACGAGCTGCTCGAGGAGCGCCCGGCGGAGTTCGAACGGCTCGAGCGCGCGAAGACCCTCGAGGACATCGAGGTGGGGCCGGCGCCCGACTGGATCGGCACGCTCGCGAAGGCCGTCGCGCTCGTGGCCGTGACGCTCGGGCTCATCATGGTGGCGCTGATTGTCTACGCGGTGCTCATCGCGCGCTTGTAACGGCGAGGCGGCGACAGACGAAACGAGGACCAGATGGCGGCGGAATCGAAGTTCAGGCACACGCGCAACCCGCTCACGCTGTTCGGCGGCTGGCTGACGACGGTCAGCGCGCTCTTGTTCCTGGGAGTGTTCTTCGCCGACCTGTTCGGGCTCCACACCAATCCCTACATCGGGATCGTGTTCTTCCTGCTGCTGCCCGGCGCGTTCGTGCTGGGCCTCGTGCTGATTCCGCTGGGCATCTACGTCGCCAGGCGCCGTGAACGCCTCGGCAAGCCGTCGATGGAGGTGACCTGGCCGATCATCGACCTGAACCGTCCCCACACGCGCAACGTGGCCGGCCTGCTGGTCTTCCTGACCTTCGTCAACATCATCGTCATCTCGCTGGCGGCGTTCCGCGGCGTCGACTACATGGACTCGCCGCAGTTCTGCGGCCAGGTGTGCCACACCGTGATGCAGCCGGAGTTCACGGCGTACCAGGCGGGACCGCACGCGCGCGTGCCCTGTGTCGCCTGCCACATCGGGCCCGGGGCCCCGTGGTTCGTGAGGTCGAAGCTCTCGGGCACACGCCAGCTGTTCGCGGTCGCGTTCAAGACCTACCCGACGCCGATCCCCTCGCCGGTGCAGAACCTGCGCCCGGCCCGCGACACGTGCGAGGAGTGCCACTGGCCCGAGAAGTTCACCGGCGACCGCGTCCGCCTGATCCGCGAGTTCGGTGACGACGAGGCGAACACCGAGTCGGCGACGACGTTGCGGCTGCACGTGGGCAGCGGCAGCGGCACCGAGCCGCACGGCATCCACTGGCACATGGCGCCCTCGACGAAGGTCACCTACGTCACGACCGACGAGAAGCGGCAGACGATCGTCTACGTGAAGGTGGAAGACCGGACCGGCGTGCGCGAGTTCCGCGACGAAGGCGTCACCGACGCGCAGCTGGCGAAGGGCACGCTGCGCGAGATGGACTGCATGGACTGCCACAACCGCCCGAGCCACCGCTTCGACTCCACGCCCGAGCGCGCGGTGGACGACGCGATCGCCGTCGGCGGCCTGCCCGTGACGCTGCCGTTCGTCCGGCGCGAGGCCGTGGCGGCGCTGAAGGTGACGTACAACTCCCAGGACGCGGCGCTCGCCGGCATCGCGACGCACCTCGGCGACTTCTACAAGCAGCAGTTGGGCGCCGGTGTGGCCGCGCGGGCCGGCGACATCGCGCGGGCCGTCGCCGCGACCCAGGGCCTGTATCGCGGCAACGTCTTCCCGGCGATGAAGGTCACCTGGGGCACGTATGCGAACAACATCGGCCACACGGATTCCCCCGGCTGCTTCCGCTGCCACGATGACGCGAAGAAGACGAAGGACGGGCGCGTCATCAAGCAGGACTGCGAGCTGTGCCACACGATTGAATAGGCCGGGCGAGGGAGCCGATTCCCCGGCCTCCGCTCCGCGTTCCGCGTTGATCCCCACCCCCGGCCGTTCGGTTCACTTTGTGGACTTTCCCGCTCCAATGTCGCTCCGACCTCGGGTCCCCGGCGCCTGCCTCGGACTTTGTGCCCCGCCGTACAAGGTCCGTCCCGGGACGCTTGCGCCGTCCTTCACAAGCGTCGAGACCGCTTGTGCCGACGTTCACAAGATCCGGGTTTTAGGATCGGCCGGTCCGGGAATTTGGAGGGGGACGCCCAGTGATTCGCCGAAGTCCCGGCACCCTCGCCAGGCTGTGCCGAGACTTCGGAACCGGTGTCATTGAATCCGCCGCTTCCGTGACGTGCGACGCGAAAAACCCAGAGGGAAGTGCTGGTTTCTTCCTCGCTCCGCGGGCCGGCCGAGCGGCATCGGCATTGCAGCGCTCGGCGCGGGCATTCACCGATCGCGCGTCGGTCGAGGCCGCGGCGTCTGAGACGCCGGGCTCCGGGGTTCCATTGGCTCCGCTACAGCTTGGAAGTCACACTCGAAGGAGCAGGCTATGAATTCATTCAGGAAGACCCTGGTCCGTGGGGTCCTGGTCGCCGCGATGGCGATCGGGTGGCTCACCGCGACCGGGACGGCGTCCGCCGCGACGCCGGGCCAACAGGCGGTCAAGGCGCCGCCTGTGCAGGCCGCCGCCCCGCACGGGGCGTACGCCGGCACGGCGACCTGCCTGGGCTGCCACGAGGACCGCAGCGCCGCGCTCAAGACCGGCCCGCACTCGCACGCGTTCAAGGCCGGCTCCCCGATGGCGCAGTCCGGGTGCCAGGCGTGTCACTTGGACAGCAAGGCGGCGCTCGGCTGCGAGAGCTGCCACGGACCGGGGAAGGCCCATGCCGACGCCGGCGGCGACAAGACGAAGATCCGCGTGTTCGGAGGGATGTCGCCGAAGGACGCCAGTGACGTGTGCTCCACCTGCCACTTCCGGACGCAGCACGCGATGTGGTCGGGCAGCCAGCACGACCAGCGGAACGTCGGCTGCACCTCCTGCCACAGCATCCACGACGCGAAGGGCGAGAAGCAGCTCAAGGCGGCGAACGAGACGCAGCTGTGCGCGACCTGCCACCGGCCGATCGTCAACAAGCAGTTGAAGTTCACCCACATGCCGGTGCGCGAGGGCAAGCTGTCGTGCTCGTCGTGCCACAACGTGCACGGCGCGACCAACGTCAAGCTGCTGCGGGCCGGCACCGACATCGCCCAGTCGTGCGTCACCTGCCACGCCGAGAAGCGCGGCCCGTTCCTCTGGGAGCACGCGCCGGTGACGGAGAACTGCACGACGTGCCACGACCCGCACGGGTCGAACAACGAGCGCATGCTCGTGGCGAAGGAGCCGTTCCTCTGCCAGCGCTGCCACGTGACCTCGCGGCATCCCCCCACGGTGTACGAGGGCTACCTGCTGAACACCTCCACGAACGCCAACAAGATCTACGGTCGGCAGTGCGCGGCGTGCCATCAGCAGGTCCATGGGTCCAATGCCCCGTCCGGCAAGGCTTTACTGCGCTAGGTGAGGAGGATGATTGCAATGCGCAACAGACTGATGATTGGGACTGCGGCGCTCTTGCTCGCCTCCGCGACCTTCGCGTGGGCGCAGGACCAGCCGCAGCAGAAGGAGACGCCGACCCAGTCGACGGGTCGGTCGATGTCGGCGGACGATTCACGTCCGTGGCCGGTGACGAGGCGCGGTACGAACGCTATCGCGACCTGCGCTCCGGAGCGAACATCAACTTCCTGTTCAACAAGGAAACGGCGACCTGGACCTTCGAGGTGAAGGCCACCAACGTCGGGTACCGGGACCAGCGGTACACGGCGAACTTCAACAGCCGGCGGGTGAAGGCGTCGTTCCTGTTCGATTCGACGCCCCTGAACTACGGGTACGGCCTGCAGACGCCGTACGTCTGCTCGACCGGGTCCTGCACGCTCGACCCGGCTGTACGCACGACGATCCAGACCTCGCGCGGCACCGGCGCGACGCCGATCAACTCGCCCACGATCGTCGGCGTTCCGCAGACGCTGGCGCAGATCCAGACCGGCACGCTGTACAACTCGATCGCGAAGGGCTTCGACATGCAGTCGCGCCGCGACACCATCGCGGCGGACCTGCGGTTCTCCGCCACCGACAACCTCGACTTCCTGCTGGGATTCAACAGCTACAAGCGGTCGGGGAACATGCCGTGGGGCATGGGCTTCGCGTTCAACAACCTGGTCGAGGTCCCGATGGAGCTGGACAACCGCGAGACGTCCGTCGCGACGGGCGTCGAGTGGGCGAGCCACCAGGGCATGTTCAGCGTGGTCTACGAGCACTCGAAGTTCAACCAGAACGTCCCGAGCCTGGCGGTGGACAACCCGCTCCAGGCCACCAACTGGAACAGCACGCCGGGCACCGGCTACGATCCGAACGGCTACACGAACGCGCACGGCGCGGCGATGGGCCGGATGGCGACGGCGCCCTCCAACAGCCTGGACACGGTGAACTGGCTGGGCATGGTGAAGCTGCCGGGCCGCACGACGGCCAACGCGAGCTTCATGATGGGGGCGAACCGCCAGAACGCGGCGCTGATCCCGTGGACGACGAACTCGGTCATCGCCAACCCGGCGACGTACGCCACGTTCCCCGGACTGGCGTCGCTGCCGCGCGACACGGCGGAGATGTTCGTCAACTACGCGAGCAGCGTGATGAACGTGAACTCGCGGCCCACCAAGTACCTCACGCTCAGCGCCCGCTACCGCTACAACAGCCGCAGCGACTTCACGCGGGGGTTCGACGCGGTCGAGTACGTGCGCGTGGACGCGGTGCCCGAGGAAACGGGCGGCGAGTCCGAGCCGTTCAACATCAACCGCAACACGTTCGACATCAATGCGTCGCTCACGCCGTTCACGCTCGGCGCGATCCGGTTCGGCTACGGCTACGACCGGTACGAGCACGGCGTCCGGGCGACCGAGGGCTACAAGGACAAGACCGGCCGCGTGTCGTTCGACACGATGGGCAACGCCTACGTGGCGGTGCGCGCGATGTACGAGCACACCAGCCGCGAGGCGGTCAACACGGACGTCGAGGACATCGCGGCGAGCGGCGCGCAGCCGGCGCTGCGGTTCTACGACGAGGCGTCGCGCAACCGCGACCGCTTCACGCTGCTCGCGGACTTCACCCCGGTGTCGACGGTCGGCGTGACCGTGTCGGTCGCCACCGGCAAGGACGACTACCAGGGCGCCGACTCCTCGATGCAGTTCGGCCTGCTCAACAACACCAACAAGGCCTACACCGTCGGCGCGAACTACGCGCCGAACATGAAGGTCAACCTCGGCATGAACTACGAGCGCGAGACCTACAACGCGCTCCAGCAGTCGCGGAACGCCAACCCGGCTCCTGACCCGAGTTGGACGGACCCGAACCGCAACTGGACGCTGACCAACGACGAGAACGTGGACACGGTCACCCTGTATGTCGACCTGGTCAAGCTGATCGAGAAGACCGACATGCGGCTGGCCTACGACTGGAGCAGGTCGGACCAGGCGTTCATCCACGGCGGCCCGCGCATTCCGGCCCTCGCGGCCACGCCGCCGGGACAGTTCATCGCGCTGCCGAACGTCACGAACGACTGGAAGCAACTGACGTTCGACCTCAACTACTCGCTGTCGGCGAAGGTCGGCGTCGGCTTCTCGCTGCTGCACGAGTCGTTCGACGTGTCCGACTACGCCACGATCAACACCGCCGGCCCGCAGACCCTGCCGGTCTCGTCCCTCGGGACGCAGACCGACAAGGCGCGGATCGACTGGTGGGGGAGCCTGCTGACCGGGTACGGCAACCGGCCCTACAGCGGGACCACCGGGATCGTGCGGGTGTTCTACTTCTTCTAGCGCGTCGCTCGGCGGCCGGCCGCGGGCCGGCGGCCGCACGGTCTGACGGGGTGGCGGGGCGACTCGCCACCCCTTTCTTTGTCCGTTCTGGCGGCGTGGCTCCTCCTGTCCACGCCCCTCGAGATCCTCCTCGTCGGCAACCCCAACGTCGGCAAGAGCGTGATCTTCGGCCGGCTCACCGGCCGGTACGCCACCGTGTCCAACTATCCGGGCGGCATTTCGTTCGCCGCGCTCCGGACGCTGTTCGGGGTCGTCGTCGCCCAGATGTTCCTCGTGGGTTTCCTTGCCGCGCGGGTGCTGCCTGGAGAACGCTCCGACTTCATCATGGAACTTCCGCCGGTCCGCCTCCCGGTGATGCGCAACCTGCTGCAGAAGACGCTCTTGCGCATCCGCTGGCATCTCTGGGAGGCGGTGCCGCTCTTTTTGGTGGGAACGGCGCTATTATTCGTATTGGACCGGACCGGCCTGCTGGGCTACATCGTCGCGGGCGGGCGGCCGGTCGTCTCCGGCCTGTTGGACCTTCCGGCCGAGTCGGCGCAGGTGTTCGTGATGGGGTTCCGGCGACCAGACGGAACCGGCGGTGGAGCCCTCGGTCGCCCGCGCCATCCTGGTGGAGGAGGACGAGTAGCGAGAGAGCCAGGGAGTGCCGGGGGGCGCGACTCGTGTTCGCAGCGTGGCCGATCTCTCGGATGAGGTTCATTCCTCGGGAGGGTCATATGAGAACAGCGACATCGCTCGTCGTCGGACTTCTCCTGCTCGTCACGCTGGCCTGCTCGTCGGCCACGCCGGTGCCGATCCGGGTGGGCGACATCTGCGAATCGTGCAGGCGTCAGATCCTCAACGTGAAGATCGCGTCGGAGGTCGTGCCGCCGCCCGGCCGCCTCGCGATGAAGTTCCGCACGGTGTCGTGCATGGCCCGGTACCTCAACGAGCACCCGGCGGAAACCGGCGTCGCGTACGTGACGGACTTCAGCAACGGGCGCTTGATCCAGGCTCGCACCGCGGCGTTCGTGAGAAGCGAGATCGACGAGAACACGAAGGAACTCGGTTACTACGCGTTTGGTGACGTGAAGTCCGCTGCCGAGTTCGGCAAGAAGACCGGCGGCGACACGGCCGACTGGCCGTCGATTCAGAAGCGCGCCGCCGCGGCGGGCGCAAACTGACAATATGACATAGGCAGTAGGCGGTGGGCTGCCTACTGCCTACTGCCTACTGCCTACGACAGGGATTGCACCGTGCCGATGCCACAGCCCGTTCCGCCGCTTCGCTTGATGTTCTGGGAGACCACCAAGGCGTGCAACCTGCGGTGTCAGCACTGCCGCGCCATTCCCGAGGCCGAGCGCTCGCTCGTCGAGTTGAACACGCAGGAGTCGTTCGGCTTGATCGACCAGATTGCCGAAGTGGCGCGCCCGGTGCTGATCCTGTCCGGCGGCGAGCCGCTCTACCGCTCGGACATCTTCGACATCGGCGCCTACGGGTTCAGCAAGGGATTCCGGATGGCGCTGGCGACCAACGGCACGATGGTCGATCGCGGGCTGGCCGAGCACATCAAGGACACGGGGTTCTCGCGCGTGGCCATCAGCCTCGACGGCGCGGTCCCGGCGACGCACGACGCGTTCCGCGGCATTCCCGGCTCTCACGCGAAGGCGATCGACGGCCTCCGGTTCCTTCGCGAGGCGGGCGTCTCGATCCAGATCAACTCGACGGTCGCCCGGCACAACGTGAAGGAGCTGCCGCAGCTGCTCGACCTGGCGCTGTCGCTCGGTGCGGATGCGCTGCACATCTTCATGCTGGTGCCGGTGGGCTGCGGCGTGAGCATCGCCGACCGCGAGATGCTGCCCGCCGACGAGTACGAGCGGGTCCTGCACTGGTTCTACGATCGGTCCAAGGACGTCACGATCGACCTGAAGGCGACGTGCGCGCCCCACTACTTCCGCGTCCGCGCCCAGCGAATCGTGGAGGAGCGCAAGCACGGGGACCGCAGCACGCCGTTCGTCGCGCACGGCACTCGGATGCACGCGGCGCCAGACCCGGCCGGCGGCCGGCCGCTGTCGTCGATGACGCGCGGCTGCCTGGCCGGCACCGCGGTCTGCTTCGTGTCGAACGCGGGCGACATCTACCCGTGCGGGTACCTGCCGGTCAGCGCCGGGAACGTTCGCACGGAGCGGTTCGGCGACATCTGGGCGAGGTCCGCGGTCTTCCAGCAGTTGCGCGACCCGTCGACGCTGACCGGGAAGTGCGGGGTCTGCAAGTACGAGGGGATTTGTGGAGGGTGCCGCGCGCGCGCCTTCTCCGACCACGGCGACTACCTCGCCGAGGAACCGTTCTGCACCTACGAGCCGATTCTCGACAACGCGTCGGTCTTCCAGTCGCTGGACGGGCAGGGATAGGCGGACGGCAATCACCCGGCGTCCGCCGAACGGACGTCGACGACCTGGGCGGCCGAGAGGACCCAGCGCCGGACCCGGTCGGTGATCTCGTCGAGATTCGCGTGAGACACGTGATAGACCGCCGTGTCCGCTCCGCCCCATCGCGCCCGGACCTCTTCGACGATTGATTCGCGGACGACGAGGATCGTGACACCGGGGAAGTCGTTCAGCGCGTCGAGCGCGGCGGACCAGCCGCCGCCCGAGAGCTCGAACGGGCCGACTTCGTCCACGACCACGACGTCTGCGCCTTCGACCCCATCGTTCAACGCCGAGGCACCGAGGGCAAGGCCGGCCGCGTCGAAGGCGAACCGGCTCCAGCGCGCATGCGGCCTCGCCACATCCTGCTGCTCGCGTGCGAGCGGCGCCCGCTCGCCGCTGGCGAGGCTGACGATGTCGAAGCCGGAACGTCGACCGCCGGCGAGCATCCCGGGTGCGAGGATCCCTCCGACTCGGATGTCACGGCGGCGCAGTTGGCCGACCAGCGCGGTGGCGAATGTCGTCTTGCCCGCGCCCGTTTCGCCCGCCAGGACGACGGTCGGCGCGTTCCGGCGGCCGGCGTCAGGCGTGAGGACCAGCCCGTTCGCGATGCGCAGCAGGATGGCGTTCAGCACCCAGGGCCGGCGCCACAGGCGGCGATGCTCTGCCAGCGCGCGAGTGAAGGTCGGCAGCGCGCCAAAGGCGACACCGAGTGCGTCTGACAGCCCGCGGAGACCGCGGCGTTCGACCCAGGAGAGGATCGTCGGGTTTCGCAGTTCGACCGAGACCGCGGTGAAGGCGAACAGGACAAGGGTCGCGCGAAGCGCCATCAGGAGTCCAGCCGCGGCCCCGCCCAGCAGGCCGGCCAGGCCGTCCCGGACGCCGCCGAACACCAGGCCCGCGAGGGCCATGACGGCCGCCAGTTCAATCCAGAGCGACACGCGGCGGACGCGGCGTGCCGCCCGGGGATACGTCCTGAGGACGAACGCCGCGAACAGGGCGACGGACGCGGTAGCCGCCCACAGCGGGAGCCTCGCGAGGCCCGCCATGCCGGCGACGAGCCCGACGCCCACGAGCGCGAGCCGCAGCAGAGACCAGTGGCCCTCGGCCAGAGTGGGTGGTCCAGGGAACCAGTCGCTCGGCTGCGACCGCGCACCGGCGGGCGGCGCAAGCGCATCCGACCGGGAGGCGGCGTGCAATCCGACAGCCGCCGCCAGGCCGCCGAGGATCATCTCGATGCCGGCGACCGCTGCAACCAGGTCGAACGGGCCAAACGAAGACACCCCCAGGGTCCGCGATGCGTACGCGTAAGCGTCGACGTAGAGCCGAACGACGTTCGGGCCGAATGCCACGAGCGCAGTCAGCAGCCGCTGCGCCAGGGCCCACGAGACAGCCAGCGCTCCTCCCGCGAGGTAGCCGACGGCCCGACCGCCGAACAGCCGGACCATCGTCTCGAGGAGCAGGCCTTCCATCACGATCCCGACCATCGGCCCGAGGATGACGGCGCTTGGAGACACCGACTTCATCAGGGCGCAGACGAGCGCCGCGCGCCAGATCAGGCCGCGCTCGGGACACGAGCGGTGGCCGGCGGTCATGAGCATGACGCCGACTGCGCTGAGCAGGCCGCCGGCGAACGGCACCCTGAGATTGTGCAGGAAGCTGCCGGCCACGATCTCCACGGCGGCCCACATGCTGCCGTACACGGCAGCCCTGCGCCACGCGCCGGTCGTCGGCCGTTTCGTCATGGTGGAGAGTCGGGTGCCGCCCGCGCCGCGGCGCGCGGCGGAGGGCTGGCCGCCTGATTGTAGAACACGCGACGCCAGGCGCGTGACCGTGACACGTCGTGTCACTTCCGCGCGGCCTACTTCCTTCCCGTGCGGGCTCGGCCATCCCGCTGTCGCTGTTCTTGGAGTTCGAGGGTCGTCGAGGACATCGCGTCGACCCCGGCGGGCTCACTCGCGCGGGCCGTGGTGATGCTGACCGTCATGCGAGGCGCAGGCGCCGTCGCCGTCGATCGCCTCGAGCGTGCCCGCGTTGAACCCGGCCAGGACCTCGCTGACCGTCGGGCGGTCCGCGCGGTACACGGTGATCCCGGCCGCCTGCAGCCTCATCAGCGCTCCCGTCCCGATGCCGCCGACGACAGCCGCATCCACGGCTTCGCCCGCCAGCGCAGCCAGCGGATTGCACATGCCGTGGGCGTGGTGCTCGTTGCGGTTCGCCAGCAGCCGGCACGCGCCGGTGTCGCTGTCGACGAGCAGGAAGCCAGGCGCGGAACCGAAATGCCCGGACACGCGGCTATCGAGGCCGTGGTCATCGACGACGGGAATGCAGACTCGCATGATGGGTGCCTTCTTCCGGTTGAAACGGACAGGCCGGGGGGAGCAAAGGGCGGCGGGCGCGTCCGCCCGCCGCTAGGGTTTCTCGGTCGGAGGCTGGCGCTGCTGACGACGTCGAGACTCGACGTCACACGCGGCGCTCGCTCACGTCGGCACGCCGAGCTTGGGCAGCAGCCACGTCTGCAGCAGCACCCAGGCAACCAGAAAGAGGATCGGCCACAGGTAGTCCATCACGCTCCCGCCTTCGCGGTATCGAGCGACGCCATCACCCGCCGCAGCTTCGCGTCCACTTCCATGCCCACGGGCGCCAGCGCGTCATTGCCCACCCGCCCCATCGTCACGAGCGGAGCGACGGCGGCCACCACGCTGCTCCCCGGCGCGGTCTCGTAGACGATCAGGTTGCACGGGAGGAGCAGGCCGATTTCGGTTTCGGCGCTGAGCGCCTTGTAGGCGATCGGCGGGTTGCAGGCGCCGAGGATCATGTACTTGCGGAAGTCCTTGTCGAGCTTCTGCTTGACCGTCGCTTTGACGTCGATCGTGGTCAGCACGCCGAACCCTTCCGTCTTCAGCGCCGCCGTCGTCTTCTCGACCGCCTCTTCGTAGCTGATCGGCAGTTCCACCCGCATTCCGTAGCGTGTCTCTTCCACATCGACCTCCACTCGTCCTGTTATTCTCTCACTCCCGCCATCCGCAGGATCGACATCATCGGGCACCAGTTGGTGAACGCGGACTGCACGAGATTGAGGCCGACGAAGGCCGCGAACCAGTAGAAGCCGGGGTGCACGTACGTCCCGAGCAGCACGCCGGCGAAGACGAAGAAGCCGCCTATCAGGCGCAGGTACCGGTCGATCGTCATGGAAGTCTCTCCTTCGGATGTGAGGGCCTTGCCCCAGCTCAGAGATTCACGTCTCCCGTGTTTGGATTCAGGCGGCACCCTGGGCCGGAACGAACAGCATCGGCAGCGTGCAACTCCGAATCCACTGCTCGGCGGGATGCGACAGCAGTGTGCCATGGCGCCCCGCGGTCGACACGACGATCAACGAGGCGTGCCGTTCGGCGGCGAGATCGGCCGCGCAGGCTGCCGCCTTCGCAACCATTTCGCCGCCCACGGCGCGCGCCAGCTGAGCCGCAATCTCCGCGAGACGATCGTCCGACGTGCCCGACAGCAGCATCGGGTGGCGGAACACCTCTGCCGCCGGCGCGCCGCTGCCGGCGCGGACGACGAGAACCGGCGACGGAGACTCGTGGATCACGCGCTCGGCCACCGAGCCCAGCCACCACCGGGCGGGTCCTCGCCGGCCGTGCGTCCCCATCACCACCAGGTCGGCCGTGCCGGCGGCTTCGAGGATCGTCGGCGTCGGAAGGCCGTCGACGATGTCGGCCGCGAACCGGGTGGCGCCGTGCGCGCGGGCGAAGTTGCCCAGGAACTCGTCCGCGCGCGAGCGGGCCATCGCGCGTTCCCGCTCGAGCGCCTGCAGCTGCTCGCGCGTGAAGTACGCCGGCACCTCGAGGACCTCCGCGTGCAGGAGGTGCAGGGTGGCGCCGACCCGGGTCGCCAGGTCGGCGGCCACCTCGATGGCGCGCCCCGAACCATCGCTGAAATCCACGGGCACGAGAATGCGAGACGGGGGGGAGGTCCACATCGCTTATTCTCCCGACTCCGCGACCGGCACCGGGGCCGCGGCGGCCAGCGTCCCGCGCGCGGCGGCGCGCGCGTTCATCATGTAGTAGAGGACCGGCACGGTGAGCGGCGACAACAGGAGCGACGCGACGCCGCCGGCCATCAGCGAGATCGCGAGGCCCTGGAAGATCGGGTCGAACAGGATCACGGCCGAGCCGACGATGACCGCGGCGGCCGTCAGGGCGATCGGCCTGAACCGCACGGTCCCGGCGTCGACAACGGCCTGCGCCAGGGGAATCCCTTCGCGCAGCCGCAGCTCGATGAAGTCCACCAGGATGATCGAGTTGCGCACCACGATGCCGGCGCCCGCGATGAAGCCGATCGTCGAGGTGGCGGTGAAGAACGCCCCGAGCGCCGCGTGCGCGGGCAGGATGCCGATCAGCGAGAACGGGATGACCGTCATGATCGTGATCGGCGTGAGGAACGACTGGAACCAGCCGACGACCAGGATGTAGATGAGCAGCAGCACGGCCGCGAACGCGATCCCGAGATCGCGGAACACCTCGTAGGTGATGTGCCACTCGCCGTCCCACTTCATCGCGTAGCGCGCGCTGTCGTCGGGCTGCCTGGTGTTGAACAGTTCGAAGGCGTAGCCCTCCGGCAGCGTGACGTTCGACAACACCTTGTTCATCGCGAGGATCGCGTAGACCGGGCTCTCGATGGCGCCGGCGACGTCGGCGGTGACGTAGGTCACGGGCCGCAGGTTCTTGTGGTAGATGCTGTACGGCTCGACGGTTCGCACGACGCGAGTCAGCTCGCCGACCGACACGGCGCCGCCGAGCCGGATGGACCGCACGGAATCGAGCTCCGTCCGCATGTCGCGCGGCAGCCGGACGACGATCGGCACGTCCTCGCGCGCCTGCTCGTCGTGCAGGAGTCCGGCCGTTTCGCCGCCGCCGGCCATCCTCACGATTCCGGCCACCATCGACGGCGACAGCCCCGCTGCCGCCGCCTTCTCCTGGTCCACCTCCAGCACGTCCTTCGGCCGCTCGCGCTCGACATACCACTCGGTGTCCACGACGCCGCGGGTGCTCTCGAACGTCTTCTTCACCTCGGCGGCCAGGGCCACGCGGCGGGCCGGATCCGGCCCGTAGACCTCGGCGACCAGCGTCTGGAGCACCGGCGGGCCCGGGGGCACTTCGGCCACCTGGATGCGGGCGCCGTACTTCTTGGCGACGGGCAGCAGCATGTCGCGGACCTGTTTGGCGACCGCGTGGCTCTGCTCGGACCGGTCCTCCTTGGGCACCAGGTTGACCTGCAGGTCGGCGTAGTGGGGCAGGCGCCGCATGAAGTAGTGCCGCACGAGGCCGTTGAAGTTGTACGGCGACGAGGTGCCCACGTACGCCTGGACGTTCGTCACCGACGCCTGCTTGAGCGTTTCCTGCGCGAGCGCCGACGCCACCCGCGCCGTCTGCTCGAGCGGCGTGCCCTCCGGCATGTTGATCACGACCTGGAACTCGCTCTTGTTGTCGAACGGCAGCATCTTCACGCCGACCAGGCCGAGCGGGACGAGGGCGACCGACAGCAGGAGCGCGACGCCCACGCCGCCGAGGAATGCGATCCGAAGGCCCGGCCGCGCGACGAGCCGCGCCATCACCTTCCGGTAGATGGCCGTGAAGCGGTCTTCCTGTTCGTGCCCGTGGCCCGCCGCGCCCTTCATCAGCCAGGCCGCCGTCCACGGCGTGACGACGAAGGCGATCACGAGGGAGAACATCATGGCCGCGGTGGCGCCCACCGGAATCGGACGCATGTACGGCCCCATCAGGCCGCCGACGAACGCCATCGGCAGGATGGCGGCCACGACCGTCAGCGTCGCGAGGATCGTCGGGTTGCCCACCTCGTCCACCGCGCGCACCGTGATGGCGCTCAGGGCCTTCCCCGGCCCCGCGAGCCGCGAGTGCCTCACGATGTTCTCGACGACGACGATCGCGTCGTCCACGAGGATGCCTATCGAGAAGATGAGGGCGAAGAGCGTGATCCGGTTCAGCGTGTAGCCGTAGATGTAGAAGACGAAGAGCGTGAGCGCCAGCGTCACCGGCACCGCGACGAGCACGACGGCGGCCTCGCGGCGCCCGAGCGTGAGCCAGATCAGGATCGACACGGAGAAGACGGCGATGAACATGTGCCAGAGCAGCTCGTTCGACTTGTGCTCGGCGGTCACCCCGTAGTTGCGCGTCACGGTGACGTGGACGTCGCCCGGGAGGACGGTGCCGCGCAGACGTGCGACGGCCGCATCCACGCGGCGCGTGATCTCGATGGCGTTCGTGCCCTTCCGCTTCGACACGGCGAGCGTGACCGCGGGATAGCTGCGCCCGTCGCGGCCGAGGAAGGTGACGTAGGCCGACGGCTCCGCGTCGCCGTCCCGCACCGTCGCCACGTCGGAGACGAACACCGGCGCGCTCTGCCGCGACCCGACGACGACCTGCTTGACGGCGTCCACGCTCGACAGCCACGAGCCCGACTGGAGAAGACGGCTCTGATTGCCGCTGACCACGTCCGTGGCGGGCGGCCGCATGTTCGCGCCCTGCAGCGCGCGTGCGACGAAGGTCGGGTCGAGCCCGTAGGAGGACAGCCGGGCCGGGTCGATCTCGACACTCACCTGGCGCGACCGGCCGCCGATGATCTCGACGCCGGACACGTCGTTCACTTCCTTGAGCGCGTCGTGCAGCTGTCCCGCGATCTGGCGCAGCTGGAAGTCGTCGTAGCGGGCGCTCCAGAGCGTCAGCCCCATGATCGGCACGTCGTCGATCGACCGGGGCTTGACGAGCGGCAGCGAGGCGCCGGGCGGAATGAGGTCGAAGTTCGACGCGAGCTTCTGGTTGAGCCGCACCAGCGCCGGCTCCTCCTGCTCGCCGACGCGGAAGCGGACGATGACCATCGACATCCCCGGGTTCGAGGTGGAGTAGACGTACTCCACGCCGGGGACCTCCCAGATCAGCTTCTCCATCGGGCGCGTGACGCGCTGCTCGACTTCCGTCGGAGACGCCCCGGGCATTTGGACGAAGACGTCGATCATCGGGACGATGATCTGCGGCTCCTCCTCGCGCGGGAGCGCCACGACGGCGAGAATCCCGAGCGCCAGCGAGCCGAGGACGATCAGGGGCGTGAGCTTGGAGTGGATGAAGGCCGCCGCCAGGCGGCCGGCAATCCCGTAGGAGCCGCTCATCGGCCGACCCCCTGCGCCGGCCGCATGACCGCGGCGCCCGAGGCGGACCGGGCCGCCGCGCGCACCGGGGCCCCGTCCACGAGCGTGGCCGACGGCTGAACGACCACCAGCTCGCCGGAATCGAGCCCGGCGGCAATCTCGGCGCGGTCGCCGGAGGCGTTGGCCAGTTGCACCAGCCGCAGGCGCGCCAGGTTGTCCTTGCCGACGACGAACACCGACGTGAGCTGGCCGCGCCGGACGATCGCCGACGCCGGGACGGTCAGCGCCTGCCGGGTCCCCCCGACGAAGCGCGCCCGCCCGAACATGCCCGACCGCAGCGCCGGATTCGCCGGCAGGTCGATCTTGACCTGGAACGCGTGTGCGCCGTCCAGGGACCGCGACACTTCGGAGATGGTGCCCGCGTGCGCGGCCGCTGGCGCGCCCGCCTGGTCCAGGGCGTCCACCGCCACCTCGACGGTTCCGGTGCGGTCGATGTCGCCCACGCGGGACTCGTCCACCCGGACTTCCAGCCGGAAGCTCCGATCGTCTTCCACCGTCATCAGCGGCGTGCCCGGGGTGGCCATGTTGCCCACCTCGACGCGCTTGTCGGTGACGACGCCGTCGAACGGCGCGGTGATGACGGCATAGGAGGCGCCGACCGTCGCCGCGCGCAGGGCGGCGCGGGCCGCCTCGGCCGCCGCCTGCGCCTGCTGGATGCCGGCCTGCGCCCCGGCGGCGTGCGACTGCGCCGCCTTGAGGGCGCTCACGGCCTGGTCGAGTTCGTTCGGCGTTGCGGAGTTCTTGGCCCGGAGCTCGGCGATCCGCTTGTGCGTGGCGGTGGCGAGCGCGAGGCCCGCTTCCGCGGCGTCGAGATTGGCCGCGGCAGCCTTGGCGCCCTGCTCGGCCGCGGCCAGGCCCGCCTCGGCCTGCGCGCGTTGCGCCTGCAGGTCGCGGCTGTCCAGTCGAATCAGCGCCTGGCCCGCGCGAACCTTGTCGCCCGGCTGCGCCAGGATCTCCTGCACCTCCGCGAACAGCTTGCTGACCAGCGTGGCGGTCGTTCTGGCCCGAACCTGGCCTCCGACGTCGAAGGACTGGGTGCCCGATGCCAGCGTGGCCGCCTGCACGGCCACGTCGACCGGTTGGCGGGCGCCGGGCGCGGCCGCCTCGCGGGAACCGGAGCAGGCCGAGAGGGCGATCGCGGCGGCGAGAACGACGCCAGCGGTATTCCGAGAAGTGAACATCGAGGTCACGTGAATCATCGGTCTTCCTTCACTGCGTTCGGCAATCGGTGATCGAGTGCGGCGCGACGCTGCCGCTGGCCGCGGAGCGCCGGCCGGGCTCATCGAGAATGGCCGAGCGCGCGGTCCAGCGCGGCCTGGCCCACCATCACGTCCACGATGGACGACGTGCGAAGCGTCTCGGCATCGAGCAGCGAGTTCGCGGCCCGCAGGACGTCGCCGACGCCCGCCAGCCCCGATTCGTAACGATCGCGGATGATCCGCTGGCTTTCGCGGGCCTGCAGTACCGCCGCGCGGCCGACCGCCTCGCGGGCGAGCGCGGCATCGAGTTCGGCGCGGGCGGTGCGCACTTCGAGGCGCACCGAGTTGAGCAGGTTCTCCCGTTCGGCGGCCGCGCGAACCTGCGCCTCGGTCGCCGCGCGCAGGCGCGCGGAATCCCCGAGGCCCGCGAACAGGTTGATCCGGATCTGGCCGGCGACCAGCCACGAGGAGGCGCGATTCCCGAACGTGTTGCCGTTCATGTCGTACATCGCCTGGAAGTAGGCCTGCGGAAGGAACGCCTGCTTCGCCGCCGACCGGCCGACGCCCGCCAGCGCCAATTGCGCATCGGCGCGTTTGACGGCAGGCCGGTTCTTCAGCGCGCTCGCCTCGTCGTCCGCCGCCGATGCCTTGGTCTGGGCGGCGGCCGCCGGCGGCGGAACCGGCTCCGCGAGCGTGAAGGTTTGGTCGAGCGGCGCGCCCATCATCTGGTTGAGTCGCGCACGGGCGATCGCCTCCCCGCTGGCGGCGCGGATCTGCCGTTCCTGCATCTGGGCGAGGAAGACCTCGAGCGACAGCACGTCCGCCTCGGTGGCCAGGCCCGCGTCGCGGCGCTGCTCGGTGCGGGCGAGGTCGTCTCGCGCGGTCTCGACGGCCGCGTCGGCGGCCCTGCGCCCGGCGATCGCCTCGAGCACGCCGCCGTAGACCTTCGTCACGCCCAGCGCCATCTCCGCGCGCGCTTCCGCCGTCATCTGCTGCGCCACCTGGTTGCCGAGCGACGCCGACTTGATTCCGGCGAGGCGCTGGCTGTCGTAGACGGGCTGCTGCAGCGCGAACGCGCCGTGGTAGTTGGTGAGCGGGTCGGGATTGTTGAGGGCGTTGACGTCGAAGTTGGCCGCGGTGAACCGCCGCTGCGAGAGCAGCGACCCGAACACGTAGACCGGGTTGTTGCCCTGCTGCCAGTCCTCGATGTAGTCGAGCCGCGGCAGGTAGGCGGCCCGCGCTTCGTCCTTGCGGGCGGCGCTCTCGCGCACGCCCGCGTCGGCAGCGCGGAGGCCGGCGTTGTTCGTCAGCGCGGCGGACACCGCCTGCTCGAGCGTCAGGGAGTCCTGGGCGGCCGCCGGCCGCGCCAGAGTCGCCACGAGAATCGTCACGATCGTTGCGAGTCGAGATACCATAGAAGCCATTCGAGGTCCGTCGGCTGGCAGGTTCGATCGCCCGCGCCAGACCGTTCAGCGCAGGCGGCCCGCAGCTCACCCATGGACACCTCCGTCGGGAGATGCCGGGCGAGGGCTTGGCTGCAACTGCTTGTCTTCCCCTATGGATTCACGTCTTCCGCAAAGCGTCACACGCCGGGGAGGTGACCGATGGTTGTGACCAAATCCCCACCCGCGAATCTCTTGAGGGAAGAGCAACTCGCGTCGCCCGACGTGGCGTCCTACGCGGGGCTGGTCAGGGCCGTCCAGGCGGGCGACCGGGATGCCATGGAAGCGCTGCTCATGCGGGCGCAGGAAGTCGCCTACCGCTTCAGCCTGCTCGTCTGCGGCCGGGCGGACGATGCCGACGACGCGATGCAGGAGGCGCTGCTGAAGACCTACAGGTACGCGGCCCGGATCCGCGAGCCCGAGGCGTTCCGCGCCTGGCTGTACCGGACCGTCCGCAACGCCTGTCTGATCGGACGCCGCAAGCGGGCCCACGAGCCCGACTACCTCCTCTCGCTCGACGACGCGGGGGGGGGCAGCGACGGACACGAGCGGCAGGTGGACGCGGTGGACCCCGCCCGCGACCCGGAGGACCAGGCCATCAACGCGAGCCTGCGCGACCGCCTGCGCCAGTCGTTGGCGGCCATCCCTCGTGCCTACCGCGTTGTCGTCGTGCTGCGCGAGATCGAAGGATTGTCGACGCGGGAAGTGGCGGAGGTGCTGCGCATCTCCGAGGCGAACGTGAAGACCCGGCTCCACCGGGCTCGTCTGCTGCTGCGCGAGCACCTGGAAGCGTCATGAGCGAACTACACCTCGGCCACGACCACCGCTGCCGGGACTTCCTCGAGCAGTTGTCCCGCTATCTCGACGACGAGCTGCCGGCCGCCGAGAGGAAGACCATCGAGAGCCACCTGCGCGACTGCCCTTGTTGTGAAGAGGTGCTCGACAGCCTCAAACACACCGTCGCCATCTGCCACGACGAGGGCCGGCCGGAACTGCCGCCCGAGGTGCGTCGGCGCGCCCGAGCGCGGGTGGTGGCACTTCTGCAGCGCGCGCCCGCCAGGCGCGTTCGCGTCCGCTGACGCAGGCCCCGCATGTATCCAACCCTGCTCCGCTTCGGCTCCTTCGAGATCACCAGCTTCGGCGCGATGGTCGCGCTGGGCGCCGCGCTGGGAATCCTGCTGCTGCGGCGTGAGATGACGCGGTCGGGCCTGGATGCCGGCAAGGGCATGGACGCGGCGCTCGTCGGGGTGCTCGGCGGCCTGGCCGGCGCGAAACTCCTCTACGTGTTCGAGCACTGGGCCGAGCCGCTGACCTCGACGCTGTTCAGCCGCGGGGGGATGAGTTGGTTCGGCGGGTTCACCGGAGGCGTCCTGGCGGGCCTGGCGATGGTGGCCTGGCAGCGGCTGCCCCTCATGGCGGTGTTGTCCGCGGCAGCGCCCGCCATGACGCTGGGGCAGGCCGTGGGCCGCATTGGCTGCTTCCTGGTCGGCGACGACTACGGGCGTCCCACGTCGTTGCCGTGGGGGATCGCCTTTCCGGAGGGGTTGCCACCCACCACCGACCGCGTCCACCCGACGCAGCTCTACGAAGCGGCCGCGCTGTTCGCGCTGACCGCGGCACTCGTCTGGCTTCGGAAGAGGGGGGCCGGCAGCCGTGCGGTGTTCGGCACCTACCTGCTGTCCGCCGGGATCGTCCGGTTCCTGATCGAACTGGTGCGTGTCAACGTGGTGGTGCTTTTCGGGATGACGACCGCGCAGCTGTTCTCGATCGCGCTCGTCGTGGCGGGCGCCGCGCTGCTGGTGAACCGCCGCGCGGACACCGCCCCCGCGCCGGTGAGCGCCGCGGCGCCGCGCAGGGGCTCGAAGCGTTCTCGCGCCTGAGCTCGGCCCCCGGGCCTATCGGGTCGCTTTGACCGGCGCGACGGGGGTGCCGCCCACCTGCTGCTTCAGCTGATCCAACAGCTGCTGCACCTTCTCGCGCTCGACGTAAGTGGGGTTGGCTGCCAGCAGCTTCTCCCAGGCCTGGATGGCGCCCGCCGGGTCCTGCTTGCCGTCCCGCTTCACGATGCCCAGGTTGAACAGCGTCTGCGGATGGGTCGGGTCGATCGCCAGCGACTTGTTGAGTTGCGCGAGGGCCTCGTCCGGCATGCCCGCATACCAGAGGGCGGTCCCCAGGTCCGTGCTGATGTTGATGTTGCCCGGCTCGGCGGCAAACGCCTTCCGATAGGGCCCCACCGCGTCCGCGTAGCGGCCGGCGTCGTAGTACATGTTCCCCAACTGGGTGTTGGCCTGCGCGTTCTGCGGGTCGCGGGCGAGGATGTTCTTCAGCGCCTGCACCTGCTGCTCGTCCAGCACGCCAGCCTGCGGCGCGCCGCCGGGAGCCTGCGTCTGCGCCGGCGTCACCACCGGCGCGGGCGGCCGCTGGCCCCCGAAGATGACGTAGCCCACGGCGAGGCCGAGCACGAGGCACGAGCCGGAAATGAGCGCCCAAGTCGTCGACGAGGTCTGTTGTTGGGCCATACACGGAACCCTGTCAATGAGGCGGGCCACCGCGCCTCCGCCTTGCGCGATGGCCGACCTCGAAACGCGAGGGGCGGGACGGCCTCGGCCACCCCGCCCCTCGAGATCTCGCATTCTACATCCGGCATCGTGACGCGCGCGCCGCAGCACGGCTGCCGGGCGCGCATCCACGCTACGCGTTGACCTTCCAGCTGCGCAGGATCTTCATGTAGTTGCCGCGCTCGAAGGCCGCCGGGTCGGGGCTCTTGCGCAGGCTCATGCTCCCGCGCATCTGCTCGAGCGACTCGTAGTCGTGCTCCTCCATCCAGTGCTTCATGCCCTGGAAGATGGTGAGGAGCCGCTCCGGGCCGTCGTGCAGCAGCCGCGAGACCACCTGGACGGCCGACGCGCCCGCCATGATCGCCTTCACGGCGTCCACGCCCGTGTGCACGCCGCCCGAGGCGGCGAGTGACGCCTTCACCTGGCCGTACAGGATGGCCAGCCAGTGGAGGCGGAGCAGCAGTTCGGACGAATCGGACAGGTGCAGGCTCGGCACCGCCTCGAGCGCCTCGATGTCGATGTCGGGCTGGTAGAAGCGATTGAACAGCACGATCCCGTCGGCGCCCGCCTCGTCCAGTTGGCGCGCGAGGTGCGCCACCGACGAGAAGAACGGGGACAGCTTCATCGCCACCGGGATCGTGACGGCCTTCTTCACCGACCGCAGGATGTCGACCGTGCGCCGCTCGATGTCGGCGCCGGTCTCCTTCGGGTTGGTCGCGATGAAGTAGACGTTCAACTCGAGCGCGTCGGCGCCGGCCTCCTGCATCCTCTTCGCGTAGGACAGCCACCCCTCGTTGGTGGTGCCGTTGAGCGAGGCGATGACCGGGATCTTCACCGCCGCCTTGACCTTGCGGATATGTTCCAGGTACTCGTTCGGGCCCGAAGACGAAATCGTCGGGCTTCGGGAAATAGGCCAGCGCTTCGGCCGACGTGCTGGCAGTGACCTCGATCTCGTGGACGAGGCCGTCCTGCTCGCGCGTGATCTGCTCTTCGAAGAGCGACCGGAGGCAGATGGCGGCCGCGCCCGCGTCCTCGAGCCGCTTCACCGTGTCCAGCGAATCCGCCAGCGGTGACGCGCCGGGCATCAGCGGATGCGCAAGACGAAGGCCAAGGTAAGTAGTCGTCAGGTCCATCGTATCCTCCGTTACTCGGCCGAGCCGTTCGTCTTGCCGGTGGAATAGTGCATCTTGGCCAGTTGCTCGTAGAGGCCGTACCGCATCGTGACCTCATGCTGTTCGGCCGCCAGCAGCTTCTTGTAGTTTTCCGGGTTCTGCTGCTGCACGACCCGGAAGCGGGTTTCGTTCGCCATGAACTTCTCGACGTCGGCCTTGGGTGGCGGCGAATCCAGCTGCAGCCGGTTCTCGCCGGTGGCCGTCCGCCGCGGGTCGAACCGGTAGAGCGGCCAGTAGCCGGTGTCCACCGCCAGCTTCTGCTGGTCGAGGCCCTTCTCCAGGTCGTAGCCGTGCGCGATGCAGTGGCTGAACGCGATGATGATCGACGGGCCGTCGTACGCATCGGCTTCGAGGAACGCCTTCACGGTCTGGGCGTCCTTCGCGCCGAACGCCACGTGGGCAACGTAGACGTTGCCGTACGCCATCGCGAGCATGCCGAGGTCCTTCTTCGGACGCGGGTTGCCGGCCATCGCGAACTTGGCCGACGCCCCGATCGGCGTGGCCTTCGACGCCTGGCCGCCGGTGTTCGAGTAGACCTCGGTGTCGAGCACGAGGAGGTTGACGTTGCGGTTCTGGGCGATCACGTGGTCGAGGCCGCCGTACCCGATGTCGTACGCCCAGCCGTCGCCGCCGACGATCCAGACGCTCTTGCGCACCAGGTAGTCGGCGATCTTCTCGAGCCACCGGGCTTCGAACGAGGGAATGGCCGCCAGCTTCTTGCGCAGTTCGACGACGCGCCCGCGCTGGGCGGCGATGCCGGCCTCGGTCGACTGGTCGGCGCCGACGATGGCCTCCACCAGCCCTTCCCCGATCTGCGCCGCCATCTTCTCGAGCAGTTCCTGGCCCTGCTCCTGGTTCTTGTCGATCGCGAGGCGGTAGCCGAAGCCGAACTCGGCGTTGTCCTCGAACAGCGAGTTCGACCAGGCCGGGCCGCGCCCGTTGCGGTCCTGCGCGTAGGGCGTCGTCGGCAGGTTGCCGCCGTAGATCGACGAGCAGCCGGTCGCGTTGGCGATGAGCAGCCTATCGCCGTAGAGCTGGGTGAGCAGCTTGACGTAGGGCGTTTCGCCGCACGCCGCGCACGCGCCCGAGTACTCGAACAACGGCTGGAAGAACTGCGTCCCCTTGACGTCCAGCTTCACCCGGCTCCGATCAACCTCGGGCAGGTTCAGGAAGAACTCGTAGTTGGCCGCCTCGGCCTCGCGCAGCGGGCGCTGCGGTGCCATGTCGATCGACTTGTGCTTCGGATTGGACTTGTCCTTGGCCGGGCACACCTCGACGCAGATCGAGCAGCCGGTGCAGTCCTCCGGCGCCACCTGGATGGTGTACTTCATGCCCTTGAACTCGTTGCCCTTGAAGTCCATGGCCTTGAACGTCTCGGGCGCGCCCTTCAGCGCGTCCGACTCGTAGACCTTCGCGCGGATGGCGGCGTGCGGGCAGACCATCGCGCACTTGTTGCACTGGATGCAGATCTTCGGGTCCCACGTGGGGATCTCGAGGGCGATGTTCCGCTTCTCCCAGCGCGCCGTGGCGGTCGGCCACGTGCCGTCCACGGGGAAGGCGCTGACCGGGAGCATGTCGCCCTGGTTGGCGAGCATCATGGCCGTCACGCGCTGCACGAAGTCCGGCGCGTTGGGCGACACGATCGGCGGGCGCTGCTTCGTCGCGCTCACCGTGCCCGGGACCTTCACCTCGTGCAGGTTGGCCAGCGTCCCGTCCACCGCGGCGAAGTTCCTCTGAACCACATCCTCGCCGCGCTTGCCGTAGGTCTTCTTGATGGCCTTCTTGATCTGCTCGATCGCCTCGTCGCGGGGCAGGACGCCCGAGATTGCGAAGAAGCACGTCTGCATGATCGTGTTGATGCGCGTGCCCATGCCGGTGGCCTTGGCCACCTCGTACGCGTCGATCACGTAGAACTTCAGCTTCTTCGCGATGATCTGCTCCTGCACTTCGCGGGGCAGGTCGTCCCAGGCCTGGTCGGCGGGAAACGGGGTGTTCAGGAGGAACACCGCGCCCGGGCCGGCATAGGAGAGCACGTCGTACTTCTCCAGGAAGCCGGTACTGGTGGCAGGCCACGAAGTTCGCGCGCTTGACCAGGTAGGAGGCGCGGATCGGCCGCGGGCCGAACCGGAGGTGGGAGATCGTGATCGCGCCCGACTTCTTCGAGTCGTACACGAAGTAGCCGTTGCCGTAGTTCTCGGTCTCCTCGCAGATGATCTTGATCGAATTCTTGTTGGCGCCGACCGTGCCGTCCGCGCCAAGGCCGAAGAACACGCCCCGCTTCACGTCGTCGGGCTCGATGTCGAAGTCGTGGTCGACGTCGAGCGACAGGTGCGTGACGTCGTCGACGATGCCCACGGTGAAGTGGTTGCGCGGGGCCGTTGCGCCCAGGTTGTCGAACACCGCCTTGGCGTGCGCCGGCGTGTATTCCTTCGACGACAGACCGTAACGGCCGCCGACGACACGGATGTCCTTGCCGGCTTCACGCAGCGCGGTCACCACGTCGAGATAGAGCGGCTCGCCCACGGCGCCCGGTTCCTTTGTGCGATCCAGCACGGCGATCCGCTTGGTCGTGGCCGGCAGGGCCGCGACCAGGTGCTCGACCGAGAACGGCCGGTAGACGCGGACTTTGACCAGGCCGACCTTCTCGCCGCGCGCGACCATCCACTCGACCAGTTCGTGCGTCACCTCGGCGCCCGAGCCCATCATGACGATGACGCGCTCGGCCTCGGGGTGGCCGACGTAGTCGAAGAGATGGTACTGCCGCCCGACGATCTTCGCGAACTGGTCCATCGCCTCCTGCGATGTGCGCCGGGGCGTCCAGGTAGAACTGGTTGCACGCTTCGCGCGCCTGGAAGAAGGCGTCGGGGTTCTGCGCGGTGCCGCGGAGCAGCGGCTTCTCGGGCGTGAGCGCCCGCGCGCGGTGCGCGGCCACCAGGTCCTCGGTGATCATCGCCCGCAGATCGTCGTCGGTCAGTTGCTCGATCTTCGACACCTCGTGCGAGGTGCGGAAGCCGTCGAAGAAGTGCAGCACCGGCACACGCGACCGCAAGGTGGCGCGCTGCCCGATGAGCGGCGAAGTCGTGCGCTTCCTGCACCGACCCGGAGGCCAGCATCGCGAAGCCCGTCTGCCGGCAGGCCATCACGTCGGAGTGGTCGCCGAAGATCGACAGCGCGTGCGTCGCGACCGTGCGCGCCGACACGTGCATGCAGAACGAGGTGAGCTCGCCCGCGATCTTGTACATGTTGGGGATCATCAGCAGGAGGCCCTGCGACGCCGTGAAGGTCGTCGTCAGCGCGCCCGCCTGCAGGGCGCCGTGGACGGCGCCGGCGGCGCCGCCTTCCGACTGCATCTCGGTCACCGTCGGAATCGGTGCCCCAGACGTTCTTCCTGCCCTTCGCCGACCACTCATCCGCCCATTCGCCCATGTTGGACGACGGGGTGATGGGGTAGATGGCGATGACCTCGTTCGTCCGGTGGGCGACCGAGGCGACGGCCTCATTCCCGTCAATTGTGATGTGATGACGTGTCATATTATGGCTATCTCCGAGTGGCGACCGGGTTGAACTGGACAGCTGGGTTCGAGAGGATCGGCACCCCACGGCGTCCGCAGCAACTATCGTGCTGCCAGGGCTGCGTCTCGAAACACGAGGAATCAAGGACGATCGGTTCGGTCTCCTCCGTGTGCATGCCGGACTCCCGGCAGCCCAGCGCCCGGTCTGTCAGGCCGGGCTGGTTTGGGCAACGGAGCCGCGCGGTGCGGCCAGGATTGGCAGAGATTGACGTGCGGTTGAGCACTCCCGCGACGCGCGCCGACGGGCGCGTCGGGTCGAACGGGAAGGCCATCCGAGCGGACTCACCCTGCTCCGATGGACGTGGGCGCGGCAGTTGGCCCTACCCTGCGCTGCGCAACCTTGTAATATTAAAGCGTTCGGCATTCGGATGCGAGCAGAAACCGCGGGGCGCGATCGAGGGCCCGGCGGCCACGGCAGACAGTGCGCCGGCGTCGGGGCCGGCGCCAAGAGGGACCCCACCGGGGCGGGCTTCCGGCCTGCCGAGCATCGCAAGCCCCGGCTTGCGGAAGGAGAGCGTGTGAACCCGCTGCGCGAACTTGGTCCCCTCGGCCAGTCGGTCTGGCTCGACTTCATCAGCCGGTCGGTCTTGAAGGGCGGCGGCCTTCAGCGGCTCGTCCAGGAGGACGGCATCTCGGGCGTCACCAGCAACCCGACGATCTTCCAGAAGGCGATGGCGGGGGGCACCGACTACGACGAACAGCTCCGCGCGCTGCTCGCCGCACACCCGCAGATGCAGGCGGGCGAGCTGTTCGAGGCGGCGGCCTTCGACGACATCCGCGCCGCCGCAGCCGTGCTGCGCCCGGTCTTCGACCGCTCCGAGGGCAACGACGGGTTCGTCAGCTTCGAGGTGCCGGCGTCGGTGGCGAACGACACCGCCGCGACCGTGGCCGAAGCGCGGCGCATCTGGAAGGCGCTCTCGCTCCCCAACGTGATGATCAAAGTGCCGGCCACGGCGGCCGGCATCCCCGCCGATCGAGGAGCTGATCGCCGGACGGCATCAACATCAACATCACGCTGATGTTCTCGATGGGGCACTACGAGCGACGTGGCGCAGGCCTACATCCACGGCCTCGAGCGCTGCGCCCGGCCGGCGCGGGTCGCGTCGGTCGCCTCGTTCTTCGTCTCGCGCGTCGATTCCGCCGTGGACAAGGCGCTCGAGAAGCGTGGGCACGCCCCGAGGCGCTCGCGCTGCGCGGCCGCATCGCGGTGGCGAACAGCAAGGTCGTCTATCAGCGCTTCCGCGAGATGTTCTACGGCGCGCCGTTCGCGGCGCTGCGCGCGCGGGGCTGCCGCGTGCAGCGGCCGCTGTGGGCGAGCACGAGCACGAAGAACCCGGCCTACCGCGACGTCCTCTACGTCGAGGAGCTGATCGGCCCCGACACGGTGAACACGATGCCGCCCGAGACGATCGAGGCGTTCCGCGACCACGGGCGGGCGCGAACACGCCGTGGACGAGGACGTGGCGGCCGCGCGCGACGCGCTGCGCCAACTGCGCGGCGTCGGCGTCGACCTCGACGCGATCACCGCCAGGCTCCAGGTGGACGGCGTCGGCATCGTTCTGCGCGGTCGTACGACGACGCTGATCGGGGCGCTCGAAGAGAAGCGGCGGGCCCTCCACTGCGCGCGTCTCGACACGCAGGTGTTCTCGCTCGGCGCCTGCGAGGCGTCGGTGACACGGCGGCTGGCGTGGAGCCGGGAGCAGCGGCTGTCGGCCACGGATCTGGGCCAAGGACCACACGGTGTGGTCGCCCACCGTCGTGCCCGAGCTCGTCGACCGCCTGGGGTGGCTGACCCTTCCCGAGTCGATGCAGGCCGAAACGGCCGCGTACGCGGCGTTCGCCGACGAGGTCCGCGGCGAGGGCATCCGCGACGTCGTGCTGCTCGGCATGGGCGGGTCGAGCCTGGCTCCCGAGGTCTTTCAGGCCACGTTCGGCCGACGCGAGGGCTATCCCTCGCTGATCGTGCTCGACAGCACGCATCCCGACGCCGTTCGGGCCGTCGAGTCGCGGCTCGACCTCGCGCGCACGCTGTTCGTGGTGTCCAGCAAGTCGGGCGGAACCAGCGAGACGACGTCGTTCTTCCGCTACTTCTGGTCGAGGTACCAGACGAGCGCGGCTGGAGGCCCGCACCAGCCGGCCGGCGCCGCCGGCCGGCACTTCGTCGCGATCACCGACCCGGGGACGTCGCTCGAGGCGCTCGCGCGCGAGCGGGAGTTCCGGCGGGTGTTCAACGCGCGGCCCGACGTCGGCGGCCGCTACTCGGCCCTGAGCGCGTTCGGCCTCGTGCCGGCCGCCCTGGTCGGCGTCGACGTGCCGCACCTGCTCGAGCACGCGCGCGCGATGGCCGGCGCCGCAGGGCCGGGCGCCGAAGGCGACGCGAATCCGGCGGTCGCGCTCGGCGCGGCGCTCGGCGAGCTCGCCCTTGGGGGCAGAGACAAGGTGACCTTCCTCGTCGGCCCATCGGTGGCGCTGCTCCCGGCGTGGATCGAGCAGTTGGTGGCGGAGAGCACCGGCAAGCAGGGAAAGGGCATCCTGCCCGTGGCGGACGAGCCGCGGCTGGCGGCCGGCGACTACGGCAGCGACCGGGTGTTCGTGTCCATCGCGATCGAGGGCGCAGAGCAGGCGGGGCTGGCCGACGCGACCCGCGAGCTGGCGGCGAAGGGCCACCCGGTGATCGCCATCGCGCTGGGCAAGAAGATCGATCTCGGCCAGGAATTCTTCCGCTGGCAGTTCGCCACCGCGGCGGCGGGCGCCATCCTCGGCATCCAGCCGTTCGACCAGCCCGACGTGCAGCTGGCCAAGGACCTCGCCCGGAGAGCGATGGACGCGGCCGGCAGCCAGGCGGCACCGGCCGCGGGCTCTTCGGCCATCGCCGATTCGGCGCGGTGGCGCGAGGCGATCACCCGCTGGCTGTCGTCGGTCGGGCCGCACGACTACGTCGCCGTCCATGCCTACGTGGCGCCGAGCGCCGCGTCGGTGGGTGCGCTGGAGCGGCTGCGCGAACGCCTCGGCCGCCGGACGAAGGTCGCGACGACGCTGGGCCTCGGCCCGCGGTTCCTCCACTCCACCGGCCAGCTGCACAAGGGCGGGCCGAATACCGGGCTGTTCCTCCAGTTGGTCGACGACCCCGAGCGCGACCTCCCGGTGCCCGAGACCACCTACACATTCGGGCAGCTGATTCGCGCGCAGGCGGCTGGCGACGCCATGGCGCTCGAACAGCGCGGCAGGCGGGTGCTCCGCATCGACCTCGGACCGGACGCGGTGAAGGGGTTGGAGACGCTGGCCGGGATGATCTGACGTCGCGCCCGGCTGGCGGCGGCTGAGTGGGCTACGCCGTCGCCAGCGCCATGACCCTGCGTGGCGCGGGCGCGGCCGCGGCGCGGCGGCGCGGTTCGACGAGCAGACGGAGGCCGTAGCCTTCCGGCGTGCCGGTTGCGGGCCTCATCGGCCCGATCCGGTAGACGGCCGAGAGGATCTTGCCCTGGCGGAAGAGCGGGGGCAGCGAGTCGCCATGCTCCGGCCGCTCGGCCTGCAGCGATACGAGCCGATACTTGGGGATCGCCGATCCACTCACGTTCTCGATGTAGGCGCCGGTGTCGCTCACGTCCCTGATGACGACGCTGTTGAACCGCGTGGCGCCCCGGGCATCTTTCCAGACCACTCGACCGGCCAAGCCGACCGTCCGGCGTTCGGAGAGGCGCTGTTCGTTCGTGATGTCTGGGCTCGAAAGCAGTCCGAGTGGTCCGTTCATGCCAGAAAGCTATATCAACGAATGGTCCAGCAGGCCAACGGATTGGCCTATGGCCGGTGCCGCGGCGATATCCCACCTGTTATCAACAGCTTGAATGGTTCAGCGGCAGAACGGCGAGGGACCTGATGGCCGCGACGCTGGATACTTGGGTAACAGTCACGCGCCATTATGGATACAACGTATCCATCACGAGGCGCCCAACTGACGGGCCTCAAGCCCCAGCCGCTTCATCTTCAGGTAGAGTCCCCTGCGCGTCAGTCCCAGCAGGCGGGCGGTCTCCGACACGTTTCCGGTGCTTCGTTCGAGCGCGCTCCGGATCATCTCGCGCTCCAGCTGAGCCACTGCAGCATCCAGCGGCAGGTCGCCGAGCCGACCGCTCGTTGGCGGGGTCTCCGGCCGCGCCTCGCCGGCCATGGCGGCGAAGCCGGGGGAGAGGTGTTCGGGCAGGACGAGGCCGTCGGGACCGCTGAGCGCCACGGCGCGCTGGATCTCGTTTCGCAGCTGGCGAACGTTGCCCGGCCACCAGTGCTGTGAGAAGACGTCGAGCGCTCCCGCGCTCAGCTGCACGTCCGGCTTGCCCAGCCGCTCGCACGCCTCGCGGAGGAACAGCGCGCACAGGTGAGGGATCTCCTCGCGTCGCTCCCTCAGCGGCGGCACATGGATGCGAATCACCGTCAGCCGGTAGTAGAGGTCTTCGCGGAACTTGCCCTCGGCCACGCGCTGCTCGAGGTCGGCATTGGTGGCTGCGATGACCCGCACGTCGACGCGCTGCGGGCGCGTGTCGCCGAGGGGCATGATCTCGGCCTGCTCGACGAACCGGAGGAGCTTGGGCTGCACCTCGAGCGGCAGGTCGCCGATCTCGTCGAGGAACAGGCTGCCGCTGCCGGCCGACCGGATGAGCCCGGCTTGATCGTTGACGGCGCCCGTGAACGCCCCGCGCCGGTGGCCGAACAACTGGCTGTCGGCCAGTTCGCGCGTCGTCGTGGTGCAGTTGAACGGCAGGAACAGGGCGGCGCTGCGCGGCGAGCCCAGGTGGATGGCCCGCGCCACCAGTTCCTTGCCGGTGCCGCTCTCGCCCGTGATCAAGACGGTGAGGTCGTTCCCTTGCAGCCGCTGGATCTGCTCGACCACGCGCGTCATCGCCGCGCTGGCGGAGACGAACCCGGGCATGACGGCGTCCAGCGTGCGGAGCGCACGGCTGTCGGGTGGCTGCGCGGCCCGTTCTCGGCTCCCGCAGAGTGCGAATCCCTGCCGGGCGACGGCGCCCATCATCCGCAGCCGGCGCGCCGTGGCATGGCCGAGCGCCCGCGGAGCCGCGATCAGGGCGAGCCGCTCGTCGTCGCCGTCGTGGCCCAGCGCCTCCAGCACGAACTCGCCGTTGGCGTAGGACGAGCCGCGCAGCGCCGATCGTGCGAGCGCCGACGCGGTCTCCGGCTCGCACCCCGCGGCGGAGACGACCCGCACGCCGCCGTCCGTCGCGCGCAGGAAGACGACGGCCGCGTCGCCGCCGGCCGCCTCCGAGAACGCGGAGGCGGTTTCGAGGGCGAGCAGGTCGGGCATGACCGCCGCGTCGACCAGCCGCCGAACGATCACGTCGTCGGCTTCGCCCGGCGCGGAGAGATACGCGCCGTCGGCCTCGGCGGGCGGCGCCAGCTTCGCGGTCGACCGCGCGTCCGCGATGTCGGGACCTGCCCCGAGCGATTCGAAGACCGCGAGCGCTTCGCGCAGGTGCCGCTCGGCAACCGAACGGGCCCCGGCCTGTCCGACCAGCCGTCCGAGCGCGAGTCGGCTGTGCGCCGCCTGGTAGCGCTCCCCCAGCAGGTCGAACATGCTCACGCTCTGCGCGAGGTCGTGGTAGGCGTCGGCGGTGCGGCCGTGGTCGAGATGCACGGCGGCGCGCAGCCGCAAGTAGTCTCCCCACGCTCCCGGGGTCGTTCTCGGGTCGAGGCGGGCGCCGACCTGCACCAGCCGATGCTCGGCATCCTCGACCTTGCGGTCGGCGAGCAGCGCTTCGACGGCGAGGAGCTCCGCCTGCACCGCATCGGCCGGCGGGACGCCCGCGGCGCCGGCGATCTCGATCGCCAGCCGCAGCGCCTCGGGGCGCGCGCCCCGGCGCAGCGCGAGGCGCGCCGTCAAGAGCCGCACGGACCATTCGTACCAGCGGCTCGCCTGGAGCCCGTAGGTGCCGTAGGCCTCGCTGGCCTTCTGCAGGCACGATCCGGCTTCGTCGAACTCGCCGCGCACCAGGTGAATCTGCGCGAGCGTGTCGAACACGGCGCCGGTGGTTTCGTGGCTCTGCACCGGGCTGCGAATCTCGAGCGCGCGTCGCAGCACGCGCTCGGCCCTCGCCAGGTCGCCGGTGCGGACACAGACCTGTCCGAGCGACGCCAGGGCCACCGCGAGACCGTGGACGCTGCCGGCCTGTTCGTGCAGCAGCACCGCCCGGTCGGCCAGCGCGAGCGCCTGGTCGTGACGGTGGCGGATCAGGGCGACATTCGCCTGGTTGCCGCACACGAACGCCAGCACGTCGTCGGCCCGCGCGACGGTGGCCAGGTGCTCGGCCTGGCGCAACGCGGCGATGGCTTCGTCGGGCCGTCCGGACTGCGCCGCCACGATGGCCAGCAGCGAGTGGCACTGGGCGAGGTAGCGCCGGTCGCCGGCGGCATTGAGCGCCGAGATGGCCTTGCCCACCTGTTCGCGCACGATCGACGGGTCGCCGACCTGGCGGTAGCAGACGCCGAGTTCGTAGTGCGCCAGGCCAATCGCGCGCGAATCGAGCGCCAGTTCCGCCTGCTTGAGCGCGCGCCCGAGGAGCGCAATCGCGCGCGACTGATCGCCGCGCAGCGCCGCCAGGCGGCCGTGAAGCCGCCACAGCGCCGAGAGCCGCGCTGGAGGGATGTGCTCGCGGAGCACGTCGGGCGGGCGGCCGAGGACGGCCGCCGCCTGGGTGACGTCGTCGCGGAGCAGCCAGGCCTCCGCCATCGCGCACCGCGCCGCCAGTTCGTCCTCGCGCCGCAGGCCGGCGGTGCCCAGCGCGTCCGCCAGCGCGTCGAGCGCGTCGGAGCCCCGTCCGCGCTGGAGCGCGGCGGTCGCGCGGGCCATCAATGCCTGGAACGGCTGGGCGGGCACGGCGAGAGTATAGCAGCCCGGCCCGGGGCCGCCGAGTGAATCAGGCACGGCGCCTCTGCGCATCGCACGGGCGCAGCGCGCCACCCGGCCGCGGGCCCGCGGGCGTCCGGAGCGTGTCCTCTGAAGGTCGTCCTGTGCCAAGGCCGCACCGGTATAATGGGGGGACGTTGCATCGACGACTCCTCGCGCCCTTCGCGCTTCCCGCCCTGATCGGTTCGATGCTGCTGCTGGGCGCGTGCCGCCAGCCTGGCCCGGCCGTCCCGCCCGCGGCGTCGCGCCCCGCCGGCCCTCGGAGTGGGGCGACGGCGGCGCCGCGTCCTCGCGTGGTCGTGCTGGGGGACAGCCTGACGGCCGGCCTCGGCCTCGAGCGATCCGAGGCGTATCCCGCGGTGCTCCAGCAACGGCTGGATGCCGCCGGTCTCCGGTTCGAGGTGGTGAACGCGGGGGTGTCGGGCGACACGTCGGCGGGCGGACTGAGCCGGCTGGACTGGTCGCTCGACGGCGACGTGCGGATCCTCATCGTCGCGCTCGGGGGGAACGACGGCCTGCGCGGCCTGCCGCCCGAGGAGATGAGGCGGAACCTCGAGGCAATCATCGGGCGCGCGCGGGTTCGCGGCATCGCGGTGCTCCTGGCCGGGATGGAAAGCCCGACGAACATGGGCGCCGACTACCAGCGCCGCTTTCACGACGTGTTTCCGGCGCTCGCGCGGGAGCAGCGCGTGGCGTTCCTGCCGTTCCTGCTCGAAGGCGTCGCGGGCCGGACCGATTTGAACCAGCGAGACGGCATTCACCCGACGGCGGAGGGGGCGCGCGTCATCGCGAACCACCTCTGGGCCGTCCTCGAACCGATGGCACGGGCGGTTACGCGATGATCCAACTCCACGGCGTTTCGAAGACGGTGATGAGCGGCGCGTCGCCGCTCACGATTCTGCATCCGCTGGATTTGTCCGTCCCGGCCGGCCGCTTCCTTGCCGTCACCGGCCCCTCGGGCAGCGGGAAGTCCACGCTGCTCGGGCTGATTGCCGGGCTCGACGCCCCCTCGGGGGGCCGCGTGGTGATTGACGGCACCGACATCACCTCGCTCGACGAGGATCGGCTGGCGCGTCTGCGCGGGCAGAAGATCGGCTTCGTCTTCCAGTTCTTCCACCTCGTGCCTTCGCTGACGGCGTTCGAGAACGTGCTGGTGCCGATGGAAATCGCGGGCCGCGCGGACGCGCGGCCGCGGGCCGCGGGCCTTCTCTCGGAAGTCGGCCTGACCGGCCGCGGGCACCACTATCCGTCGCAGCTCTCGGGCGGCGAGCAGCAGCGCATCGCGATCGCGAGGGCCCTCGCCAACGATCCCCTGATTCTGCTCGCCGACGAGCCGACGGGGAACCTCGACACGGTGAACGGGGGGCACATCATCGACCTCCTGCGCGATGTGAACGAGCGGCGCGGCACCACGCTGGTGCTGGCCACGCACGACGCCGGGCTGGCCGCGCTCGCGCACGAACGCCTGCCACTTCGCGACGGGCGCCGGGACGACGCGTCATGAGGTTCGTCATCCGCATGGCCGCCCGGGAGATCCGCGCGTCGTGGCGGCGCCTCCTGTTGTTCTTCGTCTGCATCGCCATCGGCGTTGGCGGCATCGTGCTGCTCCGCTCGATCGTGCAGGACGTGCGGACCGCCATCACCAGCGACGCGCGCACCCTGATGGCCGCCGACCTCACCCTGTCCACGAACCGGCCGTGGGACCCCCAGACGCGCGCCGCGATCGAGCGGCGCCTGGCATCGGCGGGCGTCACGGGACGCACGGAGGGGATCGAGACCACCACGATGGTGAGGCCGGCGGACGAGAGTCGGGCCGTGGCGAAGATGGCCGAAGTGCGGGGCGTCCAGTCGGCGTTCCCTCTTTACGGCACCGTGGAGCTGCAGGATGGTCGCCCGTATTCGCACGCGCTGCTGCAGGGGCACGGCGCACTGCTCCGGCCCGAGTTGCTCGCGCAGCTCGACTGCCGCGTCGGCGACGAGGTGCTCATCGGTTCGGCGCGGTTCACCATTCGCGGGGTGCTCGTCGCGGAGCCCGGACGCCGGGTCGAGAGTTTCAGTTTCGGGCCGCGCATCCTGGTGGACGCGGGTGACCTCGAGAGCACCGGTCTGCTCGGCTTCGGGAGCCGGGTCAGCCGCGACCTGCAGTTGAAGGTGCCGAGCGCCGCCATCGAGCCGCTGACCACCCAACTGCGCAACGAGCTGCGCGGGAAGTTCGTGAACGTCCGGTCGTTCCGCGGGACCGAGGACCACGTGGGCGAAGACCTCTCTCGAGCCGAGAACTACCTGAGCCTGGTCGGCCTCGTGATCGTCATCCTCGGCGGCATCGGGGTGTCGAGCGTGACGCGCGTGTTCGTGCAGCAGAAGGTGCGCAGCATCGCGGTCCTCAAGTGCCTGGGCGCGACGAGCCGGCAGGTGTTCGCCGCGTACCTCGCGCAGGCGGTCCTGCTCGGCATCGTCGGGTGCCTGCTCGGGATAGGCCTGGCCGCTGCCGGCCTCGCGGCGGTCCCGTGGGTGGTGGCCAGCCAGCCTGGACTGCCCGCCGTGCCGAACACGATGACGCCGTCGGCCGTCGTCCAGGGCGTCGCGATTGGCCTGCTCGTCGCGATCCTGTTCTCGGCGGTGCCGCTGCTCGACGTTCGGCGGGTGAAGCCGTCGCTGCTGCTCCGCGAATCGGTGAAGGGAACCGACCGCGACTGGGTGCGGTGGCTCGCCGTCGGCGTGCTGCTGGCATGCCTCGTGCTCATCGCCGCGTGGCAGGCCGGGTCGTTCAGGATTGGCCTCGGCGTGTCGGTCGGGCTCGCGGCCGTGGCCCTCATCCTGTCGCTGGTGGGCGCCGGGCTGATTCGCGTCATCCGCCCGCTGTCCTCGTCGCGATCGGTGGCGCTTCGGCACGCGGTACTCCGCTTGAGCCGCCCGGGCAACCAGACGCGGGCGGTGCTGCTCGCCGTCGGTCTCGGGGCCTTCTTCATCGTGGGCGTGCGGTCGCTGCAGGCAACCCTGCTCGAGCAGTTCTCCCTCTCTCTGGGTTCGAACGCCGCCGACATGTTCCTGATCGACGTCCAGCCCGGCCAGGTGGCCGGTGTCGAGGCGCTGCTGGCGGAGCGCACGGGGCAGCGCCCGCCTCCCGCGATTCCCGTGCTGCGCGCGCGCGTCGTCGGCGTGACGGGCAAGGAGGTGACGCTGCGCGGGCCCGACGAAGTGCGCAGGGGCGGGCTGGGCCGCGAGTACACGGTCACGTGGCGCGAGCGCCTGCAGCCGAACGAACGGGTGATCGAAGGGAGCTTCTGGGGACCGGGACGCACCGAGTCGCCGGAAGTGTCCATCGAGAGCGGCGTGCGCGAACACGTGCGCTTGCAGGTCGGCGACCTCATGCAGTTCGACGTGCTCGGCCGCGTGGTCGAGGCCCGCGTCACCAGCGTTCGCGCCGTCGACTGGCGCGACGCCCGCCAGGGCGGCTTCATGTTCGTGTTCCGCCCCGGGCCGCTCGACAAGGCGCCGGCGACGTTCGTGGCGCCCGTCCGCGCGCCGTCCGACCCCGCGGCGCGGGCGAGGCTGCAGCGCGGCATCGTCGATCGGTTTCCGAACGTGTCGGTCATCGATCTCCGCGAGATCCTGCAGAACGTCGAGCGCGTGCTGTCCAGGGTGACGCTCGGCGTGACGGTCGTCGGCGGCCTCGTGCTGTTCGTCGGCGCCTTGATCCTGATCGGGTCCGTCGCGATGACGAGGTTCCAGCGGATCTACGAGGTCGCGATCTTCCGCACGCTGGGGGCCGGGACGCGCCTGCTCACCGTCATGACCGCGCTCGAATACGGCGTGCTCGGCCTGCTGGCGGGCGGCATCGGGTCCGCGGCCGCCGTCGGCCTCACGTACTACATCAGCCGCCACGCGCTCAACATCCCGTGGTCGCCGCAGCTCATGGTCAGCTTCGCCGGCCTCCTGATCACGTCGGTCGTGGTCTGTGCCGTCGGCCTCTTCTCGAGCGCCGACATCCTCCGCCGGCGCCCGCTCGGCACCCTGCGGTCCGAGTAGGGTAGCGGCCCCGCTCGCTCCGGTCCGGCGGACCGGCGATTGCGATTGCCGCGAGCGGGGCGAGCGACGATAATCTGCTGGTCTTCGGCGCCCGGCACCGTGCGCTCCAGGCATGGGCGGCCCTTCGCGGGCCGTCGCCGCGTGCGGCGATTGGAGGACTCCATGAACACGCAACTGCTGGCGCTGGCCTCGCGGACCCTGGGAGACGCCGGCCCCCGCCGCGACCAGGACGCGCTGAGCGTCGAGGGACGGCTGCGCGAGCTGTCGTTCAACCTCTGGTGGAACTGGCACCCGCAGGTGCTCGAGATGTTCCGCGAGCTGGACCACCGCGGCTGGAACGAGACCAACCACAATCCCATCGCGCTCTTGAGGCGCTTCGCCCCCGGCGAACTCGCGGGGAGGGCGTCGGAGTTGTCCCTCGAGAACCGCATCAGTTTCCACTACCGCCGCCTGCAGGAGTACCTCGCCTCCGAGGTGAGCTGGTGCGCCAGGCAGGCGGGGGCGCTTCGCGTGACCCCGGTCGCCTATTTCTCGGCCGAGTTCGGCCTCCACGAATCGCTGCCCCTCTATTCCGGCGGGCTCGGCGTCCTCGCGGGCGACTACCTGAAGAGCGCATCGGACCTGGGCATCCCGATGGTCGGCGTCGGCCTGTTCTACGCCAACGGCTACTTTCGCCAGCGGCTCGATGCCTCGGGCTGGCAGCGCGAGGAGTACGGCGTCACCGACGTGGAAACGCTGCCCCTGCGGCGGCCCGTCGGGCCCGATGGCGAGCCGATCACGCTCCGCCTGCCGTGCAACGGCGAGACGCTGGCCGCCGGCGTCTGGGTGGCGCGCGTCGGCCGGACGCTGCTGGTCCTGCTCGATTCCGACGTGCCCGAGAACGCGCCCCACCTGCGGGACCTGACGGGGCGCCTCTACGGCGGCGACCTGGTGACGCGCATCCGCCAGGAGATTCTGCTCGGCGTGGGAGGGTTGCGCGCCCTGCGCATCCTCGGCATCCGGCCCGCGGTGCTCCATCTGAACGAAGGCCACAGCGCCTTCGCCGTGCTGGAACGCGCGCGGGAGCGCGTCGAAGAGGACGGGCTCGGCTTCGAGGACGCCCTGCGCGAGACGTCGCTGCAGACCGTCTTCACGACGCACACGCCCGTCTCGGCGGGCCACGACCGCTTCTCGAGCGACCTGGTGGAGCGCGAGCTCGGGTGGCTGCGGACGTCGCTGGGCATCGACCGCGAGCGGCTGATGCAGGTCGGCCGCGTGAACCCGCGCGACGAGGGCGAGCCGTTCTGCATGACCGTGCTGTCGCTCCGCGGTTCCCGCTACCGGAACGGCGTGTCGAGCCTGCACGGGCACGTCGCGCGGCGGATGTGGACGGGCGTCTGGCCCGGCCGCGAGGAGGAGGAAGTCCCGATCGGCCACATCACCAACGGCATCCACGTGCGGTCCTGGCTCGCGCTGTCGATGAACCGGCTGTTCGACCGCTACCTCGGCGCCGATTGGCCGGCCCACCAGAGCAAGTGCGGCACGTGGCTGCCGGTCGAAACGATCAACGACGCGGAACTGTGGGAGACGCACGGCGTCCTCCGACACTACCTGATCGACTTCGTCCGCCGCCGCAGCGGCCAGCCCGACCTGCTCGACCCGTCGGCGCTGACCGTCGGCTTCGCGCGCCGGTTCGCCACCTACAAGCGCGGCACGATCCTCCTCACCGATCTCGACCGCCTCGCGCGGATCCTCTCCCGCGCGCGCGGGCCGGTGCAGGTCGTCTTCGCCGGGAAGGCCCACCCGGCCGACGAACCGGGAAAGCGGCTCATTCGCCAGATCGTCGAGGCCGCGCACGACCCGCGGCTCGCGGGCCGGGTGGTGTTCGTGGAGGACTACGATATCAACGTGGCCAGGCATCTCGTGCAGGGCGTGGACGTCTGGCTGAACACGCCGCTTCGCCCCCTCGAGGCGTGCGGCACGAGCGGTCAGAAGGTCGTCTTCAACGGCGGCCTGAACCTCTCGGTCCTCGACGGCTGGTGGGCCGAGGCCTACGACGGCCACAACGGCTTCGCCATCGGCGACGGGACCGTCCACGCGAACCCCGACGTCCAGTGGGCGCGCGACGCGGCCGCGCTCTACGACACCCTCGAACAGCAGGTTGTGCCGCTGTTCTTCGACCGCGACGCGGCCGGCCTCCCCGTGGCCTGGATCCACCGGATGAAGCGGTCGATCATGAGCCTCGCGTGGCGATACAACGCCGACCGGATGGTGACCGACTACGTGTCGCGCAGCTACCTCCCGGCCGCGGGAGGGCTGTGCTCGGCTTGACCGTCCGGCGCAACCCGCAGCCCGGCCGTCGCCACCGGTCGTGCTATCATTGGGGTTTGTGGACGACCTGGCGTGAGGAGACGGTATGGACCTGCAGCATTACAGGGACGCGTTGGTCAAGAAGCGTGCGGAGATCCTCGCCACCGGGGGCATCAAGCCTCTTCAGAACGAGACGAACAGCCGGCAGGGTGACCTCGCCGACCAGGCGACCGGCAACAACGAGGTCCACATCCAGCTGAAGCTGAAGCAGACCGACGCCAAGATCCTGCAGGCGATTGAGGAGGCGCTGGTGCGGATCGACAAGGGCACCTACGGCGTGTGCCGCGACTGCGGCCAAGAGATTGCCTCCGCCCGCCTGGAAGCGATCCCGTGGACGCGGGTCTGCAAGACCTGCAAGGAAAAGCAGAGCGCGTGAAGCCCACCGAAACCCTGCAGCGGCTGCTGGACGTCCTCGCCGAGAAGGCTGCGCTGCGTCGCCGCCACGTGGCGGTCGCCGGCGTTGCCGGCCAGTACGACGTGAACAACACCTACCAGTACGTGATTGCCCGCGAAGACCAGCACCTGTCCTGGCTGGCCGACGCGGTCCGTGATCTTGGCGGCTCGGTTCCCGACGAGCCAGCCCCGGAACCCCTCCAGGCGGTGAAGGGCGACGACGCGCTGCGGCGCCTCGCGAAGTCGGACGCGGAGGCGGTGGACGCCTTCGTGGCCGCGTGGCGGCCGCGCGTCGGCGAGTTCACCAACGCTCGACACAAGCTGATGCTGAACCTGATGCTCGGCGAGATGCTCGAGCAGGCCCGGCTGTTCCACCAGGCGGCGGGCGGCGCGCTCGACCTGCTCGGCCGCCGCACGGGAGGTCCCCGGATGCCGGGTTCTGTGCTGCCGACCCGCTGGGTGGAGTAGTGGCGGCCCCCGCGCCGGTGGCGGGGCGACCGCCGCGCGCGAACGAGGCGAGCGCCGTGGCCGTGGCGCTCGGCAGCAACCTCGGCGATCGGCACGCTCATCTCGAACACGCCGTCGCGCGGCTTCGGACCGTCCTCACCGGCACGCGCGTTTCATCCTTCTTCGAAACCGAGCCGGTCGACGTCGTCGGCGATCAGCCGGCGTTTCTGAACGGAGCGGTCGTCGGCCAGTTCATCGGCACTCCCCGCGCGCTCCTCTCCGGCCTGCTGGCGATCGAGCGGGAGCGCGGGCGCGCCCGGCCCCATTTGCGCGCCGCCCGCACCCTCGACCTCGACCTCGTGTTGTTCGGCTCGCTGGTGCTGGACGACCTCGACCTCGTCATTCCTCACCCGCGCTTTCGGGAACGGCGCTTCGTGCTCGAACCGCTGAGCGAGGTGGCAGGGGAGTGGCTCGACCCGGTGACGGGGTTGACGGTGGCGGAACTGCTGGCGCGCCTTCCAGGCACGGGGCGATAGTCGGGTGTCGAGAGTACCGGACCCCAGCCGCGGGGCGTACAAGAGAAGGGGGTCGGTGCCGTGAGGCGGCCGACCCCCTCGACGCGACTGCCGAACGTCGACTGTCGCGTGACCGTCGAGGATCGACGGTTCTGCTACTGCTTGGTGTAGACCACGGTCCGGTCGCCGCGCTGGCTGGCCGTCACGATGGTCAGTTCCTTGCCGTCGGCGCTCAGGCTCCAGGTCGCGGTCGTCTCCATCGGGCCGTTCGGGCCTTCGGAGGCGGTCTTGATGACGAGCTTCGCGCCGTCGAACTTCGCGGTGCTCTTCGACTCGCCGCGCTGGGTCTTGTTGATGGTCTCGGTCCCGTCGAGCTTGTACACGGTGGACATGGTGTTCTCGCCCATGGTCCGCTCCGTGGTCAGTTCGGCCGCCGTCTGCTTCACGGTCATCGGGCCGCCGCCGCCGCGCTGCCCGCCGCCGCCCGCCGCCGCGGCGTTCGGATCGACCTTCGGGGCCCACTTGCCCGAGAAGTCGGGCTTCGCCTGCGCGAACGACAGGCCTGCCATCGCCACCGCCAGCACCATCACGAGCAATGCAATCTTCTTCATCTTTCCTCCAGTGAACAGCTGAACGCCCGCCCTACTCGTATCTCAGCGCCTCGATGGGATCGAGGCCCGAGGCCTTCCGCGCCGGATAGAACCCGAAGAATATCCCGATGCCCGCCGCGAACCCGAACGAAATGAGGACGGCATTCGCAGACACGTACGTCGGCCACTGCAGGAACTGCGTCAATCCCTGTGAGAGGCCGTACCCCAGGCCGATGCCGATCGACCCTCCCAGGAGGCTGAGGACCACCGCCTCGACGAGGAACTGCAGCAGGACGTCGCCGCCCCGCGCGCCGATGGCCAGGCGCAGGCCGATTTCGCGCGTGCGCTCGGTCACCGACACCAGCATGATGTTCATGATGCCGATGCCGCCGACCAGCAGCGACACGCCGGCGATGCCCGCGAGCAGCGCCGTCATCGTCTTGGTGGTCTCGGTGCGCATCGCCGCGATGTCTTCCAGCGTGCGGACCATGAAGTCGTCGTTGTCGCCCGGTTGGATCTTGTGCCGGACCCGCAGCACCGCGGCGATGTTGTCGGCCGTCTGCTTGATGTTGTCCGCCGACGACGCCGAGACCGTCATGTTCTCGATGAAGGTGACGCCGCGCATCTTCTTCTGCACGGTGGTGAAGGGCGCGTAAATCACGTCGTCCTGGTCCTGGCCCACCGACGACTGCCCCTTGCTGGCCAGCACGCCGATGATCTTGAAGGGGTGCTTCCCGATCCGGATCACCTGGTCCACCGGGTCGTTGCCGTCGGGGAACAGCATCGTCTTGACGGTGGTGCCGATGACGCACACCTTCGAGGCGCTGGCCACGTCCACCGACGTGAAGAACGAGCCCGATTCCATCGGCCAGCTCTTGATCAGCGGGAGTTCGACGTTCGTGCCCTCGACGCGCGTGTTCCAGTTCTGGTTGCCGGCGACGATCTGGCCGCCGCGGTTGTTGATCGTCTCGACGAGGTACTGAACGCCCGGCACCTCGCGCACGGCCGCGGCATCCTCGGGCGTCAGGCTGTTGGCAGCGCCCTGGCCGCCGCGAACGCCGCCGGTGCTGAAGTTGCCCGCGTTGATCATGATCACGTTGGTGCCTGCCGACTGGACGGCCTGCTCGATGGAGACCTGGGCGCCGTTGCCGAGGGCCACCATCGTGATGACCGCGCCGACACCGATGATCATGCCCAGCATCGTCAACGCGGTTCGCATCTTGTTCCGGTTGAGCGCCTTCAGGGCGATCCGGAATGTCATGAGTATCGACATGGCTGTCCTAGTCGGCTGGGGCCGGCGGCAGCGCGGCGAGCTCGTCGCTCGCCAGCCGGCGCTTGGTGATCTTCTCGTCCGTCTTGATCACGCCGTCTCGGAACGCGACGATCCGGGTGCCGTACTCGGCGATATCGCGTTCGTGCGTGATCAGGAGCACGGTGATGCCACGCTCTTGGTTCAGCTTCTGAAACACGTCCATGACCTCGATCGACGTCTTCGTGTCGAGGTTCCCGGTCGGTTCGTCGGCCAGCAGGATGGACGGGTTGTTGATCAGCGCCCGTGCGATGGCCACGCGCTGCTGCTGTCCGCCCGACAACTGGTTGGGGAAGTGGTGGAAGCGCTGCTCGAGGCCGACCAGGCGCAACGACTCCATCGCGCGCCGTTTGCGCTCGGCCGCCTTCGACGGCGTGCCGTTGTAGAGCAGCGGCAGCTCCACGTTCTCCAGCGCCGAGGTGCGCGACAACAGGTTGAACCCCTGGAACACGAACCCGATCTGGTGGTTCCGGATCCGTGCCAGGTCGTTTTTCGACAGGCGCGACACGTCCTTGCCCTCGAGGAGGTACTCGCCGGAGGTCGGGCGGTCGAGGCAGCCGAGGATGTGCATGAAGGTCGACTTGCCCGACCCCGACGGCCCGGTGACGGCCAGGAACTCGCCGTGTTCCACGTCCAAGCTCACGTGCCGGAGCGCGCGCACTTCGATGTCGCCGACGATATAGGTCTTCTTGAGGTCACGAACGGAGATGACAGGCATAGAACAGTTACCGACAAACCCACAGCGCGGGGTGACGTTCCGGTTCGCGCGCCGGGAGGCGCCCCGAGCCCACGCGCCCCCCGGCCATCAGACTCAGTGGCCGCGTCCGCCGAAGCCTCCCGGAGGGCCGCCCATCCCGCCGCGCTGCATCAACGGGTTGCCGGCCGTCCCGGCGCCCGGCTGGGCCGAGGCCGTCGCCAGGGTGACCGCGGTCACGAGTTCCGTACCGGGCTGCAGGTCGCCCTGCAATACCTCGAAGTACTGGCCGTCGGTGATGCCCAGGCGCAGGGTGACCGACTTGAGCTGCTTCACGTTGGGGAGCCACAGCCACGCGCGGCCCTGGGTGACGCGGGTCTGCAGCGGACCGAACAGCGCGTCGATCGTCGTCGCGCCGCCGCTGGCCATCGAGCTGCCGCCGGCGCCCGCCGCGGCGCCGCCGCGCGTCGCGGCGGCGGGCTTGGCGCCCTTCGCGAGCGCCTCGATGTCGATGCCGCGCTCCTTCATCCGGCTGGCGAACTGCGCCTTCTGGTCGGCGGGCATCTGCTGGTAGCGCTCGACCATGCGGGCGCGTGCCTCGGGGTCGTTCGGGTCGAAGCCGCGGCCCCCGGCGCCGGCCTGTCCACCTTGGCCGCGCTGGCCGCCGCCCGGCCCGCCCGCGAACTGCCGGCCGCCCTGACCCGCGCCCTGGCCGCCCGGCGCGCCCATGCCCTGTCCGCCCTGACCCATGGCCTGGCCGCCGGCCGGCGCCCGATCGCCGCCGCCGCGCGCCGACGGGCTGGCGTTCTCTCCGCCCGCCCGGTTCTGCGCGCTCTGCGGGGCCTGGCCTGCCGCCGGGCCGGCCTGCGCGCCGCCGGGGGCTCCGCTCGCGCCGGGAGCGCCGGCCGCGCCGCCCGCCATGCGGGTGCCGCCATTGCCTCCCGCGCCGCGCTGGCCGGGGGTGCGGGGCTGCATCTCGGGCGGCACGGGCTGATTGAAGGCCGCGAAGATCTCCTCGGTCGGCCGGAACCGGACCGCGGTGGCCGGCACGCGAAGGACGTCCGTCTTCTTGTTGATTTCCACCGCGACGGTCGCGGTCATGCCCGGCTTGAGCTTCAGGTCGGCGTTCGGAACCTCGATCACCGTGCCGTAGCTGACGACGTTCTGCACCGTGATCGGCTGCAGGCGGACCTGGACGACCTTGCCCACGAACGTCTCGCCCGGATAGGCGTCGAACGTCAGGCGGGCCTCCTGGCCGGGCCGGATCTTGCCGACCTCCGACTCGTCGATGTTCGCCGTGCACTTCATCTTCGTGAGGTCGGCAGCCACGATGAACAGCGTCGGCGACTGGTAGTTGGCCTGGACCGTCTGGCCGACGTCCACCGCGCGCTGGATGATGATGCCGTCGATGGGCGACTGGATGATCGTGTGGGCGAGGTTCACTTCCTGCTGATTGAGGTTCGCCTGCGCCTGGCCGAGCGCCGCATCGGAGGAGCGCAGCGAGGCCTCGGCCGACTTCACCGCGACGTCCGCCGAGTCGAGGTCGGCCTGCGTCGCGAGGTTCTTGGCGAAGAGTTCCTTGGTCCTTCTCAGCTTCACGCGGGAGTCATCGAGGCCCACCCTGTTCCGCTCGAGGTCCGCCTGTCGCTGCACGAGCGTGGCCTTGGCCTGTTCGATCTGCGTGTTGATCGCGTCCGGGTTGATCCGGAGCAGAACCTGGTCCTTCCTGACGATCGAATTGAAGTCGACCGGGATCTCCTGGATGATCCCGCCGACCTGCGAGCCGACCGTGACGGCGGTGAGGGCATCGAGCGTTCCCGTTGAGCGGACCGTCTCGGTGATGTCGCCGCGAGACACTTGCGCGGTGCTCACCTTCGGTTCCGGGCCGGGCCGGGTATAGTAATACCCCCCGACGCTGGCGGCGATCGCCGTGATGACCACGAGGGTGATAATCGTCTTTTTCATAGTGACCTGCCGGCCTTGCTCTCGGTTGGCGCAGCCCTGCGGCCCGCCCGCCTTGGTTCATCCGCTCCCGAACTCACCTCGGGGACCTCGATCAGCCGTCCGACTACGAGCCGCCGCCCGTGGAGCTGCCGCCCGTGGCGCCGCCGCCGCCCGACGACGAAGTTTCCTGCTTCCGCTGCCAATCGACGAGCGCCTTGCGGTAGTTCAGTACGGCGCGCAGCAGCGCGTTCTCGGCGTCGGTGAAGTCCCGCTGCGCGAGCACGACGTTGTAGTTGGTGGACATGCCGACGTCGAACTTGCTCTGCTCGGCCTCGAGCCGCTTCCTCGAAAGCTCCAACGAAGCGGTGGCCGTCTGCACCTGCTGGAAGTTGCTCTCCACCGTCATCGCCTGGTTGGTCAGGTCGGTGGCGACGGTCAACTCGAGCGCGCGCAGCTGCGCGAGCGACTGCTGGTACTGCACCTTGCCGCGGGCGTAGGCGGCGTCCTGCGCACTCGTCCCGATCGGGTACGACATGTTCACCGAGAAGGTCCACGTCGGCTGATCGTAGTGGCCCAACTGCGCAAGCGCGTCGCCGTAGCCGCCCGGGATGGGCGGGTCGACCCTGACATACGTGCCGCCCGTGCCCGCGCCCTGGTACGACGCGGTCAGGTCCACGCCCGGCCTCGTCTGGTTGCGCTGGTACTTCAGGCCGATGTCGCTGATCTCGAGGTTCCGGCGCGCCGTCACCAGGTCCGTCCGATTCTCGAGGGCCGAGCGAAGCGCCCCCGCGAGATCGAGCTTCTCGGCGACGTCGGTCGGCGGCCGATCCGTCGGGTTGATCGAGACGCTCCAGACCGGATCGTCCGTCCCGCTCACGATGAGCCGCTTCAGCACGAGTTCCGCCGTGCGCCTGGTGGCTTCGGCCGACACCAGGTTCGACTGCCGCGTGGCCGCCTCGGCCTGCGCCGACACGACGTCGAGCGGCGCGAGGGTGCCGATTTCCACCTTCACCTTGTTGTCCTCGACCAGCTTCTGGGCGAGCGCCAGCGAGGTCTTGGCCGATTCCACCGCCTGGATGGCGTAGACGTAGTCCCAATACGCGTTCTTGGTGTTCGCAATCGTGTTGACCGTCGTCCCGCGAAGCGAGACGTCGGAGAGCCGCCGGTTGATCTCCGCCGTGAGCACACTCTGCCGATTGGCGTCGATCTGGCGGTTGCGCCAGAGCGGCTGCACGAAGCTGGCCTGCAGCCTCGTGGTGTACTGGGGATTGATGGTATTGGCCGTGTTGGTGGAATTCAGGTACGAGTTGTTCCAGCCGAGGGTGAGGTTGCCGCCCGTCTTCTTCACGGCCTGCGTGCCGCCGAAGTTCCAGTTGTAGGTCTGCGAGTTGACCTTGTCGCCGCCCTGGTAGATGTTCGCCGGGACGGTCGTCGCCTTGTTCGAGGTGAGGGTGCTGGTGACGGTCGGCTTGTAGACGCCCCAGGCCTGCGCGATCGACAGGTCCTGCAGTTGCGGGTTCAGCCGGGCGACGCCCAGGTCGATGTTCAGCTGCAGCGCCTTGGCCACGGCGTCGTCCATCGTGAGATCCAGCTGCGCGCCGGACGGGGAGAGCGCGCCTGCCTGCTGAGGCGCGCTGGGCGGCTGGCCCTGCACCTGCGCCTTCGCCTGGGCCATCAGGTCGAGCACCTTCGATTCGGGCACCGCCTGCGCTCGTGCGGTTCCCGCGACCATCGCTAGGGCACACGCGGCCACACACACTCTTCGAATCGGACTGAAGAACTTCTTCACTGATCTGCCTCCCACGTTCGGGAATTGAATGAGGGCGTGGTGCGCGCTAGCGCTCGCCCGGGATGCGGTCCGGCGGGCGTGCCCCCTGCCGGCGATCGCGGTCCTGGGTCTTCTGGATCTCCACCAACTTGGTGCGCTGCTCCGCCGAGAGCACCCGCCGGAAACGGAACAACATCAGGGTGCGCGACTTGCTCAGCGTGCTGCGCAGCGCTTCCACCTGATCCGCCTGCTTCAGGAGCTCGGCTTCAGTTACGTCATTCCCGCTGATTAGGTTCGACAGCAGTTCCTGCCGGCGGTTGAGGTCGTCCACGACCGGTTTCATCCGCTTGAACTCGGCCTGGAAGATCTCCTCGATGCGCGCCGACTGCTCGGGGGCCAGCCTGAGCTCCGCCACGATCCGTTCGTCCTGCCACCACTTGAACCGCGTCTCGCCGGGCGGAGGCCCGACGTGGGCCGCGTCCCGGACCGGATCCTTCTGGGGCGGGCGCTGGGCGACCCGCTGCTGGTCCGCCGCGACCATCGCCGTCAGCGCCAGCCCGGCCAGCACGCCCGTCACGATTCGCCTCTTCAGCACCGTTGACACACTCCTCCACCTCACTGCGCATTACGACAAGGGGGGAGGAGGCGTTTACCCATTGGCCAGGTCGGCCAGGCGGCGGACCGCCAGGCCCACGATCGTGTCGGGGGTCGAGGCGCCGGCGGTCATGCCGATGGCCACCGGCCCGGAGGGGGGCAGCCAGGCGTCGGCGACCGCCTCGCCGCCCGTCACCGGCCGGTGCCGGACCTGCGCGGCGGACATCAGCGCGGCGACGTCGGCGACGTGATAGGTGGGCAGCCGCGAGGCGCAGATCTTGGCCAGGTTCGCGGTATTGCTGCTGTTGTAGCCGCCGATCACCAGCATCAGGTCGAGCGGGTGCGCATCGAGCAGCGCCACGACGGCGTCCTGGCGGTCCTGCGTCGCGCTGCAGATCGTGTCGAACGCGTGGTACCGCTCGGGAAGGGCGGCGATACCGAAGCGGTCCGCCATCGCGGCGCGAAACAGCTCGGCGATGTCCAGCGACTCCGACATGAGCATCGTGGTCTGGTTCGCGAGGCCGATGCGTTCGAGGTCGCGATCCGGGTCGAAGCCGGGCGACGCCGCTTCGCGGAAATGGGCGAGGAATGCGGCCCGATCGCCTCCGTGGCGGATGTGGTTGCAGACCAGTTCCGCTTCCGCGCGGTTCAACACCACCAGGTAGCGGCCGCCCGGGTGCTCGCTGGCCTGCGACGCCGTGGCCTGCGTCTCCTCGTGGTGGACCTTGCCGTGGATGACCGCGGTGAACCCGTCGCGCGCGTACTGGCGAACGTTCTTCCACACGTTCAGCACCGACCCGCAGGTCGTGTCCACGAGCGTGCAGCCCTGGCGCTGGAGTTGCGCGAGCAGGCCGATCGTGACGCCGAACGCCGGGAGGATCACGACGTCGCCTGCGCCGAGGCCCGCGAGCGAAGAGCCGGGGTCGGACAGGAACCGGATGCCAAGCGACCGGAGCTTGTCGTTGACGTGCGGGTTGTGGATGATTTCGCCGGTCAGGTAGACCGCCCGGTCGGGGAACCGTCGCCGAGCCTGGTACGCATAGTCCACCGCGCGGTCCACGCCGTAGCAGAAGCCGAACTCCTGCGCCAGGCGCACGGTCAGCCGGCCCTCGCGGAACACGCCGCCAGCCGCCTTGATGTCCTGGACGAAGCTGCTGTGGTAGTCGGCCTCGAGCTCGCCAGCCACCTCCTGCTTCAGCGCAAAACCCTTCCGAAAGATCAGCTCAGCCATGCCGCGGGCAACGCAACCTCAGCGAATGGCCCGGGCGCGGGCGATCATCGCCTCCGGGCGCATGTGCGGCGTCATTTCGTCGAGCGCCGACAGCGCGGCGATGCGCGGCGTGTGCACGGCCTGGTCGATCTCGCTCAGCGCGATCTCGTCGAACTCGGCTCCGGGCGGCAGGCCGATGTCGCTCACCGCGTCCTGGGGTGCCGAGATCACGGTTTGGGCGTCGATCACGGTGTGGGCGTCCGCGACGGCCGCCGGAGCCTGCGGCATCACGCGCGAGTTGCCGAACTCGAACAGTCGGCCCGCCATGACGCCAAGCAGCAGGCCGGCGGCGGCGGCGGCGGCCACCCAGCGGCTGATGGGGCGCCGCATCACCGACCGGTCGAGCCGGGCGGAAGACGAGGGGAACGGGATGACCCGCGGTTCGGCCGCGGCGCCGTCGATCCGATCGAGGATGGTGGAGAGTTGGCGATCCAGGCGCGACGGCGTGAACACCTCGTCGGCTTCGCTGGCCGCATCCTGGCGCAGGCGTTCGAGCGGCGCCGTCAACTCGGTGTAGCGCCACGTGCACGCCTCGCAGCCGTGGAGGTGCTGACGTATCGCCCGCCGTTGGTCGACGTTCGCCTCTTCGTCGCCGAAGTACAGGGCGATGAGCCGGTCGTCGGCGGGATGGACGTGATCCCTTTTCACAACTTTCCTCCGAGCAGTGAGCGGAGCTTGCGCACCGCGCGAAACAGGTGCACGCGCACGGTGGATTCGTTCAACCCCGTGATCGTGCTGACCTCTTTCGACGAACACCCCTCGTAGTGGCAGAGCAGGAAGATCGTGCGCTGCCGCTCCGGCAGTTTCCCGACGGCCGACGCGATCTGCGTCCGACGTTCGCGCAACAGCAGCAGTTCCTCGGGGGAGCTGCCGGGGCCGGGCATCGACTCGGCCCTCGACCGCTCGCCCGCCTCGCCGTCGAGCGACGGCCCGATCCACCGTGCGCGCCGCTTGCGCGCCTTCTGCCGGTCGAGGCAGCCGTTGATCAGGATCCGCGTGAACCACACCTCGAAGGGAAGGTCCTCGCGGAACGACTCGATGTGCGAGAACACCTTCACGAAGGCGTCCTGGACGGCTTCGTCGGCGTCGGCGGCGTCGCGCAGAAAGTGGTAGGCGATCCGCGACGCCCTCCGCTGCTGCCTCGTCACCACCGCCGCGAACCGGTCGCGCGCCGCGTGAAGGTTCCCGTCGCGGACGAGGGCCTTGACCTCCGCCGCCAGGCGGGATTCCTCGTCGGGGCGCGGGAGGTCGGGCAGCGACACCGGGAGCATCTCAACCGGCACGTCCTGGCGCGCGGCGCTGCCTGGCGCGTTCAGCATCCCCGAGTTCCCAGCTTCAGAATCCCGTCCTGTCATTGAATTACGCCCTGCCGGGCGAATCGTTTACAAATCGTTTACACGGATCCGGGTCCGGACGCAGGCTCAGGGCTCCGCTCTCCAGTCCCGGCTCCAGGCTCCGCCATTCGCCTCTTATTCTACGGGAAAACGCCTCGGCCTGGCTGCAGGTCCGCGAAAAGCAAAGAAAAAGCGAACCTCCGGGTCAGCGGGGGCCGACCGTGGTGCCCGGAAAATAGTGGGAGAGAATCGCGTCGGGCGCTTCGCCGCGCCCGGCGCGGGCGACCAACCCGGCCTGGCACAGGCCCACGCCGTGGCCGTTGCCCCGCCCCTCGAACACGAGCGTCCGGCCGCGGCGGGAGACCGTGAACAGGGTGCTCTGCAGGGAGGACGCCCCGGCGGCCGAGACGATGGCGGCGCGGAAGTCGTTGCCGCGCACGCTCGGCGTGCGCGTGCCGACCAGCCGAAGCCACGCGGCCCTGCCCGCCGCGTCGCGCTTCTCGACCTGCACGTCGCGGAGACCGTCCGGGTCGACGCCCGGCGTGCCGCGCAGCGCTGCGGTCACGCGGTCGAGCGTGATCTCGAAGCGCCACGGCGGGTGGGTGGGGCAGACGTCGTCTCTGACCGAGACGAGGTAGGAGGACGGCGAACCGCCCCAGACATCGGTCGCGGCGCTCGTCCGGCCGCCGCAGTCGGCGTGATAGACCGGGACGGCCAGGTGGCCGTCCGCCTTGAGCACCCGGCCGGCCGTGCGGCCAGCCGCCTCTTTGGAGAGGCGGCCGACGGCGGTCGCCGGGAGCGGCCGATAGACCTGGCAGTGCGTGGTGCTGCAGACGTCGAAGCCTTCGCCGGCGTGGCGCCCCAGGCTCGCGAGCGCGTAACTGCGGCACAGGATGGCCTGCACGTCGCGAGCCCGCGCCGCGGCGCGCGGGTCGAGCGGCATCGAGCCGAGCTCGGCCGCCACGCACCCCGCCACGTAATCCTCGACAGTGAGGGTTTCTACCCGCGAGTCCACCCGGACGCGCAGGACGGCGCGCAGCGGTTCGGAAGGCGGCGGCACCGGCGCGCGGCGGGCGCACGCGCCGATCCCGATCAGGAGGGCCGCGAGCGCCAGCGCCGACGCCCACCGGGACGGTGAGCGCCAGTGCAGCGACGTCCGAAGCCCCGCCGGTTTCTCCAAGCTCTTCCTCCTGCGGCCCGTGTCCTTGTTGGCGAGCGCCACCGCCGTGTCGCTCCCGCTCGGGCGGGCGACCAGCTGTGTCGCCGTCCCGCGGACCTTGCCATGGTGGACTCGCGGTAGGCCAGCCGTCAACCGAGCGCCGCCGGGGGCGGACCTCGCCGGGGCCGAGGTATTGCCCCTCGCAGAAGGGGAAGTGAGCCAGCCGACGAACGCGCGACGGCGCTCTGATACGATACCGGCATGCAGTGGGAGCCGGTCATCGGGCTGGAGATTCACGCGCAACTCGCGACCCGGACGAAGATCTTCTGCCGCTGTCCCGTGCGCGCCGGCGAGCCTCCGAACTCGCTGGTCTGCCCGGTGTGCCTGGGCCTGCCCGGCGCCCTGCCCGTCCTGAATGCCGCGGCGGTCGACGACGCGATCCTCGCGGCGCTGGCGCTCGGGTGCACGGTGCAGGAGACCTCGGTCTTCGCCCGGAAGAGCTACTTCTATCCCGACCTCCCCAAGGGCTACCAGATCTCCCAGTACGACAGGCCGCTGGCCGTGGACGGGCTCGTGGAGTGGCCGGCGGAGGGCGCGACCAAGCGCGTCCGGATTCTCCGCGTGCACCTCGAGGAGGACGCCGGCAAGTCGCTGCACGACGGGTTCCCCGATTCCGACCGCCACAGCCACGTCGACTTCAACCGGAGCGGCGTGCCGCTCGTCGAGATCGTGACACGGCCCGATCTTCGCGGCGCGGCCGACGCGGCCGCCTTCTTCCGGCGCCTGCGCGCGATCCTCGTCGAGATTGGCGTCAACGGCGGCAACCTGGAAGAGGGCCACCTCCGGTGCGACGCGAACGTCTCGCTGCGGCCGGCGGGTCGCGACGAACTCGGCACCCCGGTCGAGGTCAAGAACCTGAATTCGTTCCGGTTCCTCGAGCATGCCCTCGAGCACGAGATCGTCCGGCAGGCGGCGGTGCTCGACGCGGCCGGGCGCGTCGCGCACGAGACGCGGCTCTGGGACGCCGCCGCCGGGCGCACCATCGTGATGCGCAGCAAGGAGGACGCGCACGACTACCGGTACTTCCCCGATCCCGATCTACCCCCGCTCGTCATCGACGCGTCGCGCGTCGAGGCGATGCGGGCCCGCCTGCCGGAACTGCCCGAGGCGAGGCGGCAGCGGCTGATCGCGGCCTACGGGCTGTCCGAGTACGACGCGACGCAGGTGGCGGGCGACGCCGCCACCTCGCGGTTCTTCGAAGCCGTGGCCGCAGCATCCGGCGCGCCGAAGGCGGCGGCAAACTGGATCACGGGGGAAGTGGCGCGCGTGCTGAACGAGACGGGGAGCGGCGCCGACTCGATGGGCACCTCCGCCGACGCGCTCGCGGAACTGATTCGGCTCGTCGAAGGCGGGACGATCAGCGTCACCGTGGCCAAGGACGTGTTCCAGAAGATGTGGGCCACGGGCCGCGGCGCGGCGCGCATCGTCGAGGAGGAGGGAATGGGCCGCATCGACGACCGCGACGCGCTGTCGGCGATCGTCAGAGAGGCGGTGGTCTCCAATCCGAAGGCGGTCGCCCAGTACAAGGCCGGGAAGACGCGCGTCTTCGACTCGTTTGTCGGGCGGGTCATGCAGGCAACGCGGGGGCGAGCGAACCCCGAGCTGGTGAAGGACCTGATCCAGCGGGAGCTGGAGCGGGCATGAGCCGGCGCGAAGTCGCGGCGGCGATCGGCCTGAGCGTGCTCGGGGCCCTGGCCTTCACGTGGCCGCTCGCGCTGCACCCGCTTGCGCGCCTGGCAGCCCCCGCAGGCCCCGGCGACCCGTACCTGAACTGCTGGATCCTCGGGTGGGACCTCGGCGCGATCGTGCGCGACCCGCTCTCCCTCGTCACCGGGCGCATCTTCGACGCGAACATCTTCTTTCCGGCCGTCCGCACGCTGGCCTACTCGGATCACCTGATCCTGCAGGCGATCGCGCTCGCGCCGCTCTACCTCGCCACCGGCAGCCTGACGCTCTGCTACAACGCGCTGTTGTTGCTCTCGATCGCGGCGAGCATGCTGGCGATGTACGTGTTCGTCCGCTCGGTGTGCGGTTCGAAAGGCGGCGCCGCGCTGGCGGGCCTCGCCTGGGGCGTGATGCCGTTCCGCGGCGCGCACCTGCTGCACCTCCAGCTGCAGTCGCTCTACTGGCTGCCGCTCGCGTTCCTGTTCCTGCACCGCGTGGTGGCCGGCCGGCGCTGGCGCGACGCGGCGCTGCTGGGCCTCTTCGCGGCGCTGCAGGCGATTTCGTCGGTCTACTGGGGCGTGATTGGCGCTCTCGCGCTCGCCGTCGCCGCCGCGTCGCTGTCGGTCGGCGTCGGACGCTGGCGGAGCCCCGCGCTCCTCGGGCGGTTCGCGCTGGCGGGTGTCGTGGGCGCGATCCTGGTGGCGCCGTTTGCCTGGCCGTATTGGCAGGCGCAGCAGCGCGAGGGGTTCGTGCGCAACCTCTACGAAGCGTCGCAGCACGAGGCGACGATCGAGAGTTACTTGCGCGTTCCGCCCGGCAACCTGCTCTACGGCCGCACCCGGCTCCTCCGCCCGGCCGGCCCGGCGGCCGCCGCGCAGGGCTCGGGCGGCGGGGAACCCGCGGCGCACGAAGGGCCCGAGCAGGAACTCTTTCCGGGGCTCACGCTGGCCGCGCTGGCGATCGCCGGCGCGTGGAGCGGCTGGCGCCGCGACAGCCGGCCCACGGTGGCGGCGATGACCGCGGTGGTGATCGCGGGCCTCGTGTTGTCGCTCGGCCCCGACGGCTTCCGGCCTCTCTATGCCGTCCTGCATCGGTTCGTGTTCGGCTTCCAGGCGGTTCGCGCGCCTGCACGCTTCGGCGTGCTGGTCGTCTTTGGACTCGCGGCGCTGGCGGCGCTCGGGCTGCGAGCGGTCGAGGCGCGGCGTGCCGACGGCCGCCGCGGCCTGCTCCTACCGCTGGGACTCGTGGCGCTGGCCGGCCTCGAGTATGTGAACGTGCCGCTGCCGACGGTTCCCGCGCCGGTGACAACGAGCGCCGTCGGCCGCTGGCTCGCCCGGGAACCCGGTGCCGGGGCCGTTCTCTATCTGCCCCTCGACCGCGACCTCGGGAACACGCCGGCCATGATCCTGTCGCTCGAGCACCGGCGCCCGATCGTCAACGGCTACAGCGGGCAGCGTCCGGGCTTCTTCATGGGGCTGGTGGACACGCTGAACCAGGTGCCCGCCGCAGACGCGCTGTGGACGCTGCGCGACCTCAACGTACGGTTCATCGTGTCTCCGCGCCCGCTCCCGTTGCCGGCCGGAGGCCCGCTGGTCGAGCGCGCCCGGCTGGCCGGCGAGACGATCTACGAGCTGCGGTGGACGCCGGAAGCCGAGGCGGCGGCGCCGCGCCCGGATGCGCCGGCGCCCCCGGAGCCCGGGCCGTTCCCGTTCGCGAACGAGGAACAGCTGACCTATCGAGTGTCTTGGGAAAGCCCTGCGGCGATGGGGATGCCGGCCGGCACCGCCACGTTCACCGCCGCGCGCCAGGCGGCGGACGGCGCCAACGGAGACGCCGCGCATCTCCTCACGGTCGATCTCCAGACGGCCCCGTGGGTCGCACGCTTCTTCGAGGCCCACGATCGGGTGGAGACCTGGACCGACGGCCGCGTCATCCCGATTCGACAGCAGCAGCACCTGCGCGAGGGACGGCGGGTGGTCGATCGCGAGACCCGGTTCGATCGGGCCGCCCGCACCGTGACCACTGGGGAGGGGCCCGCGCTGCCCTGGCCGCGCGAGGGGCGCGACGGGCTGAGCGCGTTCTTCTACGTGCGGACGTTGCCGCTGGCGCCCGGTTACGCGGTGACGTTTCCTCTCGTCGAGGGCGGCCGGCGCTACCAGGTCGAACTCGTCGTCGACCGCGTCGAGTCCATTGCCGTGGGCGGCCGGCAGGTGGACGCGTTCCGCGCGACGCCGCGGCTCACCGCGGCGGGGAACGTCGGCCGGGCCCTGCGATCGACGATCTGGATTTCGACCGACGTTCGCCGCGTGCCGCTGCGGCTCGAGGTCGACACGGCCTTCGGGTCGTTCCGGATCGAGCTGGAACGCCAGACGGCGAGATGAGGTGGCAGGGATCGACCCTGCGAATTGGAGCGGGACGGAGTGATATACTCGCGAGGGCGGCGACTCCCGCTCCAGGAAGCGCGGCACTCCCAGAGCTACCCGTGATCGACATCGAAGGCCTGTCCAAGGTCTACGCCCGCGACGTCTTTGCGCTCGACGACATCACGCTGCGTGTCGGGCGGGGCGAGTTCGCATTCCTCACCGGGGCCAGCGGCGCCGGCAAGACGACGCTGCTGCGGATCCTGCTGCGCCAGGAACTGCCGACCGGCGGCCGCGTGCTGGTTGACGGGCGCGATCTCGCCACGCTCGGCGCCGCCGAGGTGCAGCGCTACCGCCGCGCCCTGGGTTTCGTGTTCCAGGACTTCAAGCTGATCCAGCGCAAGACCGTGTTCGAGAACGTGATGTTCGCCCTGCGCATTCTGGGCGTGCCCGACGTGCAGCAGCGGCGGCGCACGTTCCAGGTCTTGAAGTGGGTCGGCCTCCAGCATCGGGCCAACGCGTATCCGATCGAACTCTCGGGCGGCGAGCAGCAGCGCGTCGCGATCGCCCGCGCGCTGGTGAACGAACCGGTGCTCGTCATCGCCGACGAGCCCACCGGGAACCTGGATCCCGACCTCGCCCTCGACATCATGAACCTCTTTCGGGAGATCAACGCCGCCGGAACCACCGTGTTCGTCGCCACCCACGACCGCGAACTGATCCGGCACGTCGGGCGGCGCGCGATCATGCTCGACCACGGCCGCGTGACGGAGTCGGCATGACGCGCGGGAGCCGTCCGTGATCACCGGCCTGAAGTACTTCGTCACCGAGGCGTCGGTCAGCCTGTGGCGCGGCCGCCAGTCGAGCGTCCTGTCGATCCTCACCATCACCGTGGCGATCTTCATGCTGGGCTTGTTCCTGCTGCTCAGCGAGCACCTCGATCGCATGGTGGCCGAATGGAGTCGGTCCGCGGAGTTCTCCGTCTACGTGCGCGACGACGCGACCGCCATCGAGCGTGACGCGATCGAGGCGGTCCTCCGCGCCAACCCGGCGATTGCCGGCGTGGAACACGTGTCGAAGGACGCCGCACTCGCGCGATTCCGGCGCGACTTCCCGGACCTGGCCGGCGCCACCGCGGGCGCGACCGAGAACCCGTTTCCCGCGTCGCTGGAGGCGCGCCTGGCCTCCGCGACCGTGAACGGGGCGGCGCTCGACAAGCTGGCCGGGCGGGTGGGCTCGATGTCCGGCGTCGCCGACGTGCGCTACGACCGCCGGTGGCTCGACAGGCTGGCGTCGATCGGGGCGTTCGTTCGCTGGGGCGGCTTCGCGCTGGCGGCGGTCCTGATTCTCGCGGCGGCCCTCACCGTCACCAACGTGGTCCGGCTCGCGCTGTACGCGCGCCGCGACGAAGTCGAGATCATGGAACTCGTCGGCGCCCCGATGGCCTTCATCCGGGGGCCGTTCGTGTTCGAGGGGATCATCCAGGGCGGGCTCGGCGCGATGCTCGCGATGTTGATGCTCCGGGCGGGCCTCGCTCTCGCGCGTCCGCGTCTGGCAGCGGCGGCAGGCGTCGTCGACCTGAGGTCGGTTCAGTTCCTGTCGTCGGGCACGATCGCGGTACTCGTCGTGGGCGGGATGCTCGTCGGCTGCCTCGGCGGTCTCGTGGCGGCGCGGCGGCTGCGGTGATGCCAGCGGATGGGTCACCTGCGGCGACTGACTTGGTCGCCGTTGACAGCGTTCCGGAGGCTCACTAAACTGGAATTGCCCACCGCCCTCCCTGACGCCAAAGGAGTTGCATGCATCCCTTCGTGACCGACCGGCGGCCATCGAGCGCGCAGCCACACGGTTTTCGGATGGACTTCTACCGCGATGAATTGATCAAACACCAGCGTTGTCTTCGCCGTCAGCGCGAGTACTACTCCGAGCTCGCGTACACGTCGGCCGAGCAGGCGCTCGCGCGGCTGCTCTCGCAGCTCGACCAACTGTGCCGCTCCAAGAACGCCGACCAAGTGATCGGGCACCTGCTGCGGCAGTTCGACGTGGTGACGAACCTGTCGGCCTGGTCCGACCCGAAGAAAGTGAACTGAGCCCCGCCCCCGCTGCTGCTCGAGCCGCTGTCCGACGCGCGTCAACAGCGGCGTCCGTGTTCTCGCTGCGCCAACTCTCGCGCACCCGCAATCGACGACGCATCGCGTCCTCCGTGCCGGAGCCGACGTCCGCCAGCTCGAGATCAACCGCGGACGCGTCGGCGATCGAGGCCGGAGGTGCACGCGCCTCGCCGTCCCTCGGACGGCTCGACGGCCTTCCCGGCCGGGTTTCCTGGTACCCTGAGAGTCGAGTCCCAAATCCTTGCGAGGCGCGATGAACAAGACGAAGATGGCGTTGTGGGTCGTGCTTGCCCTGGCCGTGGCCGTCGGGGCCGGGTATCTTTGGGGCGCGTGGGGGCGCTGGGGCTTGGACCGGCAGCTGCGTGACACCGAACTCCGGGCAGGTATCGCCGAGGCCCGCGGCGACCTGCTGGCCGCCCGCGTGGACCTCGCCGAACTCAATTTCGGCAAAGCCGGCGGCGACATCGAGCGCGCCCGCAGGGCCATGGACGCGCTGGCCGGCCAGTTCGAGCAGGCGGGCCGCCAACAAGCGACCGTCGCCGTGCGCGAGGCGATGGCGAAGGCCGGCGAGGCCCAGCAGGCGACCGCGAGCGTCGACCAGACCGCGGCTGCCCGCGTCGCCGACGCGCTGAAGGCGCTCGACCGCGCGGCGGCGGCGAAATGAGAACGGCTTCGGGCTTCGGGCCGGCGGCCGCCGGACGCGTCGCGGCCACGGACCGGCACTCTGCAGGACAGCCATCGATGCTGACACGAGAAGACGTCCTCCGCCTGATCCTGGAGCGCGCGCATCATCCCGCCTCGTCGCGCGAGTTGACCCAGCTTCTGCAGGTGCCGCGCGAGCAGCGCGCGGGCTTCCGGCGCCAGCTCAAGTCGCTCGTGGCCGACGGCTCGCTCGTGGAGGTCCGCGGCCGGCGCTACGGCCTGGCCGAGAAGATGGACCTCGTGGTCGGCCGCCTCCAGTGGCACGCCGGCGGGTTCGGGTTCGTCCTGCCCGAACGGCGGGACGGCGACGAGCGCGACGTCTTCGTGGCGGCGCCGAACCTGAAGGAGGCAATGCACGGCGACCGGGTGGTGGCCCGCATCGAGCGCTACCGCGACGGCGACCGCCCCGAGGGGCGCATCGTCAAGATCCTGGAGCGCGCGAACGCGACGCTCGTCGGCCGTTTCGATCTCGACGAGGCGGGCCTCGGGTTCGTGGCGCCGTTCGACCTGCGCGTCCAGCGCGACGTGGCGGTGCCGCCCGCCGAGACGCGCGGCGCGCGGCCCGGGCAGATGGTCACGGTCGAGATCACGCGGTGGCCGACCGAGACGCGCGGCCCGATCGGCCGCGTCACCGAGGTGCTCGGGAACATCGACGACCCCGGCGTGGACACCACGATCATCGTGCGGAAATACGGCCTGCCCGACGCGCACGGCGCCGACGCGGTGACCGAAGCGCGGCGGATGCTGGCCGGGCGCGAGACGCCGCGGACGATGCACGCGCGGCAGCAGGACCTCGCGGGACGCACCGACTTTCGGGGCCTGGACGTCGTGACCATCGACGGGGAGCACGCGCGCGACTTCGACGATGCGATCTCGATCGAGCGGCTGGAGAACGGCCACTTCTGGCTGGGCGTGCACATCGCGGACGTCTCCCATTACGTCCGGCAGGGGGGCGCGCTCGATGCGGAGGCCTACGAGCGCGGGACGTCGGTCTACTTCCCGGACCGCGCGATTCACATGTTCCCGGAGGACCTCGCCACGGGCCTCTGCAGCCTGAACCCCCGCGTCGACCGGCTCGTGCAGTCCTGCCTGATGGAAATCGACCGGCGCGGGACCGTGGCACGGTACGAGTTCCACGACGGCGTCATCCGCACCCGCGAGCGGATGACGTACACCGACGTGAATGCCGTCCTGACCGCCGACGCGGACGCGCGCGCCCGCTACGAGCCGCTGGTGGCGATGTTCGAGCGCATGCGCGAACTGTTCGTGATCCTCAACGGCCGCCGGCGGGGGCTCGGCTCGATCGACTTCGACTTCGACGAGGCCGAACTGGTGCTGGACGAGGAAGGCCAGGTGGAGGCGATCGTCGCCTCGGAACGCAACATCGCCCACCGGATCATCGAGGAGTTCATGCTGCTGGCGAACGAGACGGTGGCCGAGTACCTCGACGCCGGCCCGGTCCCCGGCCTCTTCCGCGTGCACGAGCAGCCCGATCCGCTGAAGGTGGAGAAGTTCGAGGAGTTCGTGGCCAGCCTCGGCCACAGTCTCTCGGTGCCGGCGCACATGGTTCGGCCGCGGCACTTCCAGGCGCTGCTGAAGAAGATCCACGGCACGCCGGAGGAGCGCCCCGTCGCCGTGCTGATGCTGCGGACGATGCAGAAGGCGCGATACGCGCCCGCGAACCTCGGGCACTTCGGCCTGGCGTTCTCCAGCTACACGCATTTCACGTCGCCGATCCGCCGCTACCCGGACCTGGTCGTCCACCGCCTGCTGCGCGCCGCGCGCCAGTCGTCGCTGTCGGACGCGGAGCGCGAGGCACTCCGCGACGACCTGCCGGAGATCGCGCGGCACACCTCCGACCGCGAGCGTCGGGCCGACGAGGCGGAGCGCGAGCTCGTGCAGTGGAAGAAGGTCCGCTTCATGGCCGACAAGGTCGGCGAGGAGTTCGAGGCCTACGTGACGGGCGTCGCCTCGTTCGGCCTCTTCGTCGAGCTCGTGGAGCACTTCGTCGAAGGCCTGGTCCACATCTCCACCATGTCCGACGACTACTACCGCTTCCTCGACACGACGCACACGCTGCGGGGCGAGAGCACCCGCAAGGTCTATCGGCTCGGCGACCGCGTGCGGGTTCGCGTGCTGCGCGTGGACATGGACAAGCGGCAGATCGAGCTGGGGCTCGTGGACATCCTCCGCGCGGTCCGGCAGGACGAGCGGGGGCGCGGCCCACGGCCCGACAGGACACCCGGCGCGACGCGCCGCGAACCCGTGCGCAGGCGTCAGAGGCCCGGCCGAAACGAGCGCCGTCGGCGCAGGGGCTGACGTGGGACCCCGCCACATCATCATCGGCACCGCCGGACACATCGATCACGGCAAGAGCGCGCTCGTGCTCGCGCTGACGGGTACCGACCCGGACCGCCTGAAAGAGGAAAAGGCGCGCGGCATCACGATCGAGCTCGGGTTCGCGCACTGGACCACCGGGGAATTCGCGTTCTCGTTCGTCGACGTGCCGGGGCACGAGCGGTTCGTCAAGAACATGCTGGCCGGCGTCGGCGGGTTCGACGCCGTCGTGCTCGTGGTGGCGGCCGACGAGTCGGTGATGCCGCAAACGCGCGAGCACTTCGAGATCTGCCGCCTGCTCGGGGTGTCCCACGGGCTGATCGCGGTCACCAAGTCCGACCTCGCCGACGCCGACACGATCGAGCTGGTCCGGATGGAGGCGCGCGAACTGGTGGCCGGGTCCTTCCTGGCCGACGCCCCCGTCGTGCCCGTTTCGGCCAGGACGGGCGACGGCATGGACGCCTTGCGCCGGGCGTTGGTGGACCTGGCCCGCCGCGTCCCCCGACGCGTGGCCACCGGCGGCGCGCGGCTGCCGATCGACCGCGTCTTCTCGGTCAAGGGCTTCGGCACGGTCGTCACCGGGACCCTGCTCTCGGGCGGGATGCAGGTGGACGACGAGCTGGTGCTGCTGCCGGACGGGCGGCGGGCGAAGGTGCGAGGCCTGCAGGTGCACGGCGCGACGGCGGCGGACGCGCACGCCGGGCAGCGCGTCGCGGTCAATCTCGGCGGCGTCGAACTCGAGGACGTCCGGCGGGGCGCCACGCTGCTGACTCCCCACACCCTCGAAGCCTCCCGGACGCTCGACGTGCGCCTGCAGACGGTGGCCGGCGCCCGCGCGCTCCGCCACGGCACCCGCGTGCGGTTCCACCAGGGAACGAGCGAGCTGCTCGGGCGCATCGCCATCGCCGCCGTCCTGTCGCGCGGCGACGCGCAGCCGCGCGATGCGGCGCCGGCGCCGGGAGCCGAGGTGCCGGGCGGAGGAGAGGCCTACGTGCGCCTGCGGCTCGAGGCGCCCGCAGTCGTGTCGCGCGGCGACCGCTTCATCCTTCGCGCGTATTCGCCGCCCGTCACCATCGCCGGCGGGCTGGTGCTCGACCCACACCCGGCGCGCGGCGCCATCCGCACGCCGGCCGCGTGGGGCCGCTTCGCCCAGATCGATCCCACCGGCGAGACGCCGGCGGCGGCCCTCGCCCGCGCCGTGGCGGCGATGGTCCACGAGCGGGGCGCGATGGGACTGCCGGCCGCCGCGCTGGTGAGCCGCGCCGGGGTGGCGCCCCGAGAGGTCGAGGGCCTGGTGCAGCGGCTCGAAGGCGCGGGGCTCGTGGCGCGCGCCGGCGACGTCCTGGTGGCGCCCGCCGTGCTCGAGCGCCTGGGCGGCGAGGTGTTGTCCAGGCTGGGCGATCACCACCGGGCCGAGCCGCTCGCCGAGGGCATGCCGCGCGAGGAAGTGCGCGAGCGGGTATTCGCCCGGGCGGGCGAGGGCGTGTTCGACCGGGTCCTCGCGAACCTCCTGGAGGCGAAGAAGATCGGCGGCCGGGACCGCCTGGCGCTGGCCTCGCACCGCGTGTCGCTGACCGGGGAGGAGGAGCGGGCGCGCGGCGCGATCGACCGGGCGTTCGCGGCCGCGGGCCTCAAGCCCGGCGACCTGCGCGAGGTTGCGCAGGCGGCCGGCGTCGGCGCCGACGTGCTCGATCGCGTCGTGAAGCTTCTCGTGCGTCAGAAGGTGCTGGTGAAGCTGGACGCCATCTACTTCCACCAGCAGGCGCTCGAAGGGCTCAAGCAGGACATGGCCGCGCTGAAGTCGGCCGGCGGCGGGTCGGCGCGGATCGATGTCGCGACCTTCAAGGACCGGTACGGCGTGTCGCGCAAGTACGCGATCCCGCTGCTGGAGTTCCTCGACCGCGAGCGTGTCACCCGTCGCGTGGGCGATGCCCGGGTGCTGATCTGAGGAACCGCACCTCGTCCCGCGCTAGGAGCGCGGGGGCGAGTCGTGGTGGTCCTTCGTCGCCTCCCTGAAACCGCGGATCGCCTTGCCCAGCCCGCGGCCGACATCCGGCAGGCGGTTGGCGCCGAATACCAGCGCGAGGATGACGAGAATCAACAGCAGTTCCGGAACCCCAATCTGTCCCATTCGCGTGCCTTTCCTTCCACCGGGCCGGCGGCCGGAGCCCGGCTCGCTGTCGCCTTGCGGCCGTTGCCTGCCCTTCCGTTCAGTATACCGCGCGAAGCGACCGCGTCGACCGCGCAGCGTGGGGGCGGCGGTCGACCTTAGCTCGCCACCATCCCCCGCAACTGCAGCTGGATCAGCCGGACGGCGAGCCCCACTTCGAGTGTGGCGAGCAGCCGCCGGCGCAGCGACCGGTACTCCTGGCGCCCGGCCACGAGGTCGCCCATGATGCCGCGCACCGCCTCGCTCCGGTTGAGCGCGTCGACGAGCAGGTCGCAGAAGCCCGACGAGAAGAAGCGCGCCTGAAGGGCCGCGGCCCGCGCCAGTTCGGGATGAATCTCGTCGCGCACGCATTCCGTGTAGCGTGCGCCCGGGTCGTCGCCGGCCAGCCACGCATCCGCCGCGAGCATGCCCGATCGCAGCGCGTAGAACAGCCCCTCTCGCGTCAGCGGATCCACGAGCCCCGCCGCGTCCCCGACGAGCATCCAGCGGCCTCGCGCGACACGGAGCTGGTCGAAATCGGCGTAGCCGAGCGACGGGATTGGCCAGCAGTAGGGGCGGAGCCGCGCGCCGTCGGCCAGCCGGGAGCGCGACAGCCAGTCGCGCACCAACGGGCGAAGATCCTCGGAGGTTCGCACCCGGTCGGCCGGTGCGCACAACCCGACCGCCAGGTGGTCGGGGCGCGGGAACGACCACAGGTAGCCGGGCGGATTGCCGTAGCTCTGGATGACGATCTCGTCGGACGACCGGCCGTCCACGAAGAAGCCGGCGGCGATCGAGAACTGTTCACGTGTGAAAGGCGCCAGGACCCGTCGCCGCACGAGGCTGGCCGCCCCATCCGCCCCCACGACGCCATCGGCCCGATACCGACCCTGCCTCGTTGTCACGGCCGCGCCGGCCGCGCCGCAGGAGACGTCGGTGACGCGTTCGGCGACGAGTCGTGCGCCCTCGGCGAGGGCGGCCTGAAGCAGCGCCTGGTCGAGGACCCGGCGCGCCACGACGAGCAGCGGGTGCCTGCCGCCCAGCCCGACCGAGGCTTCCCGACCGGCCCCGGGCGGGCCCGACGAGAAGCGCATGGCCTTTACCGGCACCCCCGAGACCGTCGCGTGTCCGTCGAGCATGTCGCGGACGATTTCGAGCGCCCGTCCGGTGAGACCGCCCCCGCACGGCTTCTCGCGCGGATGGCTCGCGTCGAACACCGTCACTCGGGCGCCGGCGCGGGCCAGACGCCAGGCGGCGGCCGTCCCCGCGGGGCCGGCGCCGACGACCGCAATGTCGGACCGCGTCATAGGAATCGGCAGCGGGCTTGAAGCGTGCCGCCATCAAGCTTACAGTAAGGTCATGCCATCTGCTCGGTCGGCGCGCCGAGGAGGTCCCACGGTTCTTTCCTGACGAGGTGCTGAGTGGCTGAGGTCGAAACGGGTCGATTCACGATTGGGGTCTTCAAGGATGTCGCCTCGGCGGAACGCGGCATCGAGGCGCTCAAACGCCAGGGGTTTCCCTCGGAGGCGTTGACGGTGCTGGCAAAGGAGAGTCCCGAGGCCGCCGGCCTGCTTCAGAAGGTGTTCGGCAGGACTCCCGACAAGATGGACCTCCAGGGCGTCGGCTCCGCCGTGGCCATGGGCACCCTCCTGCCCGCGCTCGACGCCGGCTCTGGCGAACTCGCCAAGAGCGGGCTGGCTTCATCCCTGAAACGCGTCGGATTCCAGCCGCACGACGGGCGAATCTTCGAGACGCTGACCGTCCGGGGCGGGGTACTCGTGGCGGTGAAGAGCGAGCCGAGGGCAGCCGACGCGCTGTCCACGCTCCACTGTTACGGCGGCGGCAACGCCGCCATCGGCGCTTGGACCGGCCGGCTCTGAGGCCCGAAGAGGACAGCCGCGGAAACCGCCCTGCCGCCTTCGGGGTCCTATCAGTTAGGAAGAGCTGGAAATGGCCGGTTCCTCCGGGTGACGGATGAGGTACCGGATTTGCAGTTGCCCGTCGGGGATTCGGTGGGCCATCATGAAACAACGCGCGTAAGATGTCTCCTTCATGCCTGACACCGCTCCAGCCACGCACGACCACGACACTGCCGTCGGGCGCGTGTCCGCGTCGCCAGCGGCAGTTCCGCCCGCGCGGGAACTGATCCTCTTCGGGGACTACTACCCGGTCACGGGTCCCGACGCCAGGCAGGCGTTCTGGGAGCGCGCCGGCTTCTCCGTCCTCACGCACGCGGTCGCCTTCCTTCTGCTTGTCGCGTTCCTGAAATACGCGCCGGCCGGCTCGATGCTGTCGGCTCCGATGGACTCCATCCCCCTCCACGACATCGTCTGGCTGAATCAGCCCGGGCCGGGCGGCGGCGGCGGCGGGGGGGGCAACCGGATGCAGGGGCCGATCCGGAAGGCGGAGTTGCCGGGCAAGGACAAGATCACGGTGCCGGTGAACAAGCCCGATCCGGTGCAAGTCGTGCCCCAGACCAAACCGGTCGACGCACCGCCCCCGCCGCCGGCGCTCGACATCCCGGCGATGACGATGGCCGACTCGTCGCTCAAGGTCCTGGGCTCGCTCGAGGGGGTGTCGGGCTCGCTTTCGCAGGGGCCCGGCAGCGGCGGCGGTTCGGGCACCGGGACCGGGACCGGCATTGGGCCAGGGACGGGCTCGGGGCTCGGACCGGGCTGGGGCGGAGGCACGGGTGGCGGCGCCTATCGGCCGGGCAGCGGCATCGACCTGCCCGAGGTGCTGCGCGAGGTGAAGCCGCAGTACACGGCCGACGCGATGCGCGCGAAGATTCAGGGGACGGTGGTGCTCGAGTGCATCGTCCTCGCGGACGGCACGGTGGGCCAGGTGTCGATTCTCAAGTCGCTCGACCCGGTGTTCGGCCTCGACCAGCAGGCGGTCATCGCCGCGAAGCAGTGGCGTTTCAAGCCCGGGAGGAAGCAGGGACAGCCGGTTCCCGTGCTGGTTTCCATCGAACTGACGTTCACGCTGCGCTGACCCGTGACGCCGGCACCGCCACCCGCCGCCTGCCGCCCGTCGCACGCCGACGGCGGCGCTTCCTTGCTGTGCCCTCGACTTGCTTCGCCGGAGTTCCTGCGGTGAGGGCGACGGCGCCGTGGGTGCTGCTTGCAGCGTCCCTGCTGCTGTTCCTGTTCCTCGGCGACGCGCCCGAGCGGACGATGCTCTGGGACGCGGTCTTCGACGCGGGCCACGTGCCGCTGTTCGGGCTGCTGGCGCTGGCCGCGCTGCAGGTGATCCGCGCGCGGGCTCCGGAGATGGCGCCGCGCCGGGTTTGGTGGGCCGCCTTCCTCGTCACGCTCGCGATCGGCGCCGGCACCGAGCTGATTCAATTCCTTCAGCCCAATCGCGAGCCGTCGTTCAGCGACCTGGCGCGGGACGCGGCTGGCGCGGCGGCGTTCCTGCTGGTCGCGGCGGCGGTTCCGCGGTTCGTGGGCGGCACGACGCCGGTGTCCACGCGCGGCGGCCGCGCCACGGCTCTCGCCGCGGCGGCCGTCCTGGCGACGATGGCCGGAGCGGCCCTGGCGACGGTGACGGCGGTGCTGGCGGAGCGACGCGCGGCGATGCCGACGCTGGCCGCCTTCGACGGGTCGTGGTGGGAGCGCCGGCTCCTGGAGGAGCACGACAGCCGGGTGATACCGGGGGACCGGCCCGCACACCTGCCCGCCGGTTTCGGGGAGCCGCTGGCGCGTCTCGAGCTGCTGCCCGGCACCTATCCGGGGATTGCCATCGACGAGCCGTATCCCGATTGGCGCGGCTATCGGCGCCTCGTCTTCACGGTCGTCTCCGACCTGGATGCCCCGATTCGGCTGACCATTCGGGTCCACGACGCCGCGCACGACCAGCGCAGCGCGGACCGCTTCAACCGCGGGCTGCAGGTTGCGCCCGGGGTGAACCGCTTCGCGATCCCGCTCGACGCCATCCGACTCGCGCCGGACCGGCGCGAGATGGACATGACCCGCATCCGGGGGATCATCATCTTCGGCTACCGCCTCGCCTCGCCCGTGCACGTCTTCGTCGGCCCACTCCGCCTGGAATGACCTGATAGAATCGTCAGGTTTCCCGCGGAGGACGACCGAGCATGCCCATCCAGCTGAAGGACATCGGCAGAGCGGTGATCGAGACCCAGTACGCCGTGCGCGGCCCCGTCCTCGCGCGCGCGCAGGAGCTCGAGCGCGAGGGGCGCGACATCATCTACTGCAACATCGGCAACCCGCAGGCGTTCGAACAGAAGCCGCTCACCTACCTGCGCCAGGTGCTCGCCCTGTGCCAGTACCCCGACCTGATGGACCGCGGCGCCGACCTGTTTCCGGCGGACGTCGTCGCCACGGCGGGGCGGGTCCTGAAGGGCACCCGCCACGGACTCGGCGCGTACTCCGACAGCAAGGGCGTCCGGTTCATTCGGGACGCGGTCGCCGAGTTCATCCGCGAACGGGACGGCATCCCCGTCGATCCCGAGGCGATCTACCTGACCGACGGGGCATCCAAGGGCGTCCAGACCGCGCTGCGGATCCTGATCGGCGGGCCACGGGACGGGGTGATGATTCCGATTCCGCAGTACCCCCTCTACAGCGCGACGATCACGCTCTACGACGGGAAGCAGGTCGGCTACTACCTCGACGAGGGACACGATTGGAAGCTGAGCGAGGCGATGCTCGAGGAGAGCCTGCAGGAGGCCCGGAGCGACGGCGTGAAGGTGAAGGCCATCTGCGTCCTGAACCCGGGGAACCCCACCGGGTCGGTGCTGGACCGCGACAACATCGCGATGCTGATCCGCTTTGCGAAGACGCACGACCTGGCCATCCTCGCCGACGAGGTCTACCAGGAGAACATCTACCTCTGCGGCGACACGTTCGTGTCGTTCGCCCGGGTGATGGTGGAGGAGGCCGAGACGGAGGTCAGCCTCTTCAGCTTCCACTCGTGCTCGAAGGGGTTCCTGGGCGAGTGCGGGCAGCGGGGCGGCTACATGGAGGTGCGGAACATGCCGCCCGACGTGGTCGCGGAGATCACGAAGCTGCAGTCCGTCTCGCTCTGTGCGAACCTCACCGGCCAGGTGGCGACCTACTGCATGGTGCGGCCGCCGGCGCCGGGGGCGCCGTCCTACAGTCAGTACGCGCAGGAGCGCGACCACATCCTGAGCGAACTGAAGCGGCGCGCGGTGATGCTGGCCGACGGCCTCAACCGCATTCCCGGCATCCAGTGCAACGTCGTGGCGGGGGCGATGTACGCGTTTCCGCGGATCACGTTGCCGGCGGGGCGGACCGACGTCGAGTACTGCATGGCGCTGCTCGAGCAGACGGGAATCTGCGTGGTGCCCGGCACCGGGTTCGGCCAGGTCCCGGGCACGGCGCATTTCCGCACGACCATCCTGCCGCCGACCCGCGAGATCGAGGTGGCGGTGGAGCGCCTGGCGGCGTTTCACGCCGGCTACCGATAGCCGGCCGACGAGCGCCTCGACCAGTTGCATCCGGAGGCGAGCGCCCGTTCTCTGCGACCGTTCCGCGCGGGCACGCCGAAAAAAAGCCCGGCGAGTGTTTCCACCCGCCGGGCCCCGCAACAGTCAAGAGTCGAGAGTCGAGAGTCGGCTTCGACCAACCCTCGACTGTGGACCTTCGACTTTGGACTTCCGACTGTCGACTGTCGACTGTCGACTGTGGACTTAGTACATCCCGCCCATGCCGCCCGGGCCGCCGGGCATCGGGGCATCCTTCTTCTCCTCGGGGATGTCGCAGACCATCGCTTCGGTGGTCAACAGCAGCGAGGCGATCGACGAGGCGTTCTGGAGCGCCGTCCGGACGACCTTGGCCGGATCGATGACGCCGGCCGCCACCAGGTTCTCGTACCGCTCCTCCTGCGCGTTGAAGCCCCACTCCTCGTCCTTGCTCTCGAGCACCTTCTGGACGACGATCGAGCCCTCGACGCCGGCGTTGTTGGCGATCCAGCGCATCGGGTCCTCGATGGCGCGCTTCACCAGGTTGACGCCGATCTGCTGGTCGCCGTCGAGCTTGAGCTCGTTCAGCGCCTTCACGCCGCGGAGCAGCGCGACGCCGCCGCCCGGCACGATGCCCTCTTCGACGGCCGCCTTGGTCGCGTGCATGGCGTCCTCGACGCGGGCCTTCTTCTCCTTCATCTCGGTCTCGGTCGCGGCGCCGACCTTGATCACCGCCACGCCGCCGACGATCTTCGCCAGCCGCTCCTGCAGCTTCTCGCGGTCGTAGTCCGAGGTGGTGTCCTCGACCTGCGCGCGGAGCTGCTTCACGCGGCCTTCGATCGCCTGGCTCGTGCCGCTGCCTTCCACGATCGTCGTGTTGTCCTTGTCGATCGTGATCTTCTTGGCCTGGCCGAGGTCCTCGACGCGGATGTTCTCGAGCTTGATGCCCAGGTCCTCCGTGATCGCGCGGCCGCCGGTGAGGATCGCGATGTCCTCCAGCATGGCCTTGCGGCGGTCGCCGAAGCCCGGCGCCTTCACCGCGGCGGCCGACAGCGTGCCGCGCAGCTTGTTGACCACGAGGGTCGCGAGCGCCTCGCCGTCCACGTCTTCCGCGACGATCAGCAGCGGGCGGCCCATGCGGGCAACCTGCTCGAGGACCGGGAGGAGGTCCTTCATCGAGCTGATCTTCTTCTCGTGGATCAGGATGACCGGGTTCTCGAGCACCACTTCCATCCGCTCGGGATCGGTCACGAAGTACGGCGACAGGTAGCCGCGGTCGAACTGCATGCCCTCGACGACGTCGAGCGAGGTCTCGAGCGTCTTCGCCTCCTCGACCGTGATGACGCCGTCCTTGCCGACCTTCTCCATCGCCTCGGCGATGATCGTGCCGATCGTCTTGTCGTTGTTCGCCGAGATCGTGCCGACCTGCGCGATCATGTTGCCCTTGACCGGCTTCGACAGCTTCTTGATCGATTCGACGACGGTTTCGACGGCCCGCTCGATGCCGCGCTTCAGTTCCATCGGGTTGGCGCCGGCGGCCACGTTCTTCGAGCCCTCGCGGTAGATCGCCTGGGCCAGCACCGTGGCGGTCGTCGTGCCGTCACCGGCGATGTCCGACGTCTTGCTCGCCACTTCGCGCACCATCTGCGCGCCCATGTTCTCGAGCGGGTTCTTCAGTTCGATTTCCTTCGCGACCGTCACGCCGTCCTTGGTGATGAGCGGCGAACCGAACTTCTTGTCGAGAACCACGTTGCGGCCCTTGGGGCCGAGGGTCACCTTCACCGCGTCGGCCAGGGCGTTCACGCCCTTGAGAATTGCCTGGCGCGACTGCTCGCCGTAGATGATCTGCTTTGCCATCGGTATCTGCTCCGTTCAGTGCTTCGTCAAGGATCCTTGTGGCGCAGGCGTGCCGCCTGCGAATGCGTTCGGCCGCGCGGTCAGTCGAGAATCGCCAGGACTTCCTCTTCACGCATGATCAGGAACTCCTCGCCGTCGAGCTTGATTTCCTGACCCGAGTACTTGCCGAACAGGATCGTGTCGCCGGCCTTGACGTCGAGGGCGATGCGCCCGCCATCGTCCTTGACCTTGCCGTTGCCGACGGCGACGACCTTGCCCTGCTGCGGCTTTTCCTTGGCGGTGTCGGGAATGATGATCCCGCCGATCTTCTGTTCGCCTTCGTCGATGCGCTTGACGAGGATCCGGTCGTGCAGTGGTCTGGCTTTCATCGATGTCACCCCCACCTGTCAGTGGTTGAACAAGCCCGAGGCCGTCTGGCCGGGGCCCAAGTTTGGCACTCGCCAGGCAGGGTGCTTAGCAGCCGGCCTGGCGTAACTGTTAGCACTCGGTGTGCTCGACTGCTAATTATAGACCAGCGGGCGGCAGTGTCAACAGGGAGGTGGGCCGGAGGTGGGCCGGAGGTGGGCGCGGAGGTGGGAGGGCAGGTGCCAGGGGGCGTGGAACTGGAGAAATGCGAAGGGGAACTGGGGAACTGGGGAACTGGGGAACTGGGGAACTGAGGAACTGGGGAACTGAGGAACTGAGAAACGAGGAACTAAGAAACCGAGGAAACAGCGCGAGTGAGAATCCCACAGTCCGACGGCACCGCCAAACCGATATCCAGTTGGCCAGTTATCCAGTTGGCCAGTTATCCAGTTGGCCAGTTGTCCAGTTGGCCAGTTACCCAGTTGGCCAGTTATCCAGTTGGCCAGTTATCCAGTTCTCCAGTTTGTGAGATGCTCTGTGCATGACCGACGCGCGCGCCGTCTCGCTCTTCAACACGCTCACCCGGAAAGTGGAGCCGGTCCGGCCGATCACGCCCGGCGAGCTGAGGGTCTACAACTGCGGCCCGACCATCTACAACTTCGTCCACATCGGCAACCTGCGCACCTTCCTCTTCCAGGACCTGCTGCGCCGCACGTTCGACGCGGCGGGCTACCGGGTGCGCTTCTGCATGAACCTGACCGACGTGGACGACAAGATCATCCGCGACAGCCAGAAGGACGTGCCGGCGGGGGCCGACAACGACGCGCGGCTGCTGGCGATGCGGGCATTCACGGACACGTTCGAGCAGGCGTTCCTCGACGACATCGACGGCCTCAGGATCCAGCGGCCCACCATCATGCCGCGGGCCACGGCCTACATCGGCGAGATGATTCGCCTGGTGAGCGAGCTCGAGGCGCGCGGGCTGGCCTACGAGCGCGACGGCAGCGTGTACTTCCGCGTGAGCGGCCTGCCGCAGTACGGCTGCCTGTCGCACATCGACCGCGAGGGGATGAAGCCGGGTGCCAGCGTCGATTCCGACGAATACGATCGTGACGCGGTCAGCGACTTCGTCCTGTGGAAGGGCGCCAAGCCGGGCGAGCCCTGGTGGGAGAGCCCGTGGGGCAGGGGCCGTCCGGGCTGGCACATCGAGTGCTCGGCGATGGCCCTCAACCTGCTCGGCGAGCGGCTCGACATCCACACCGGGGGAGTCGACCTGATCTTCCCGCACCACGAGAACGAGATCGCGCAGAGCGAGGGGGCCATCGGGCACCCGTGGGTCGGCCACTGGGTCCACGGCGAGTTCCTGATGGTCGAAGGCGAGAAGATGTCGAAGAGCCTCGGCAACTTCTACACGCTGCGCGACCTGCTGGAGCGGGGGGTCGAGCCGGTCACGTTCCGCTTCGCGATCCAGAGCAACCACTACCGGAAGCTTTACAACTTCAGCTTCGAGGGGCTGCGGGCGGCGAAGGCGACGCTGGACCGGATTCGGACGTTCCGCCAGCGGATGGAAGAACCGCCCGGGCCGGCGCGCGAGGGCGCGCCGCCGGTGGACATCGACGCTCGCGTGCGGGTGGCGCGGGCGCGCGACGAGTTCTGGCGGGCGCTCGCCGACGACCTCAACACGCCCGAGGCGCTCGCCGCCCTGCTCACGCTCGTTACCGACGTGAACTCGATCGACGACCATCGCCCGCTGCCGCGCGAGACGCGAGACGAGGTGGTGGCGTTCCTGGACGAAACCGACCGGATCTTCGCCGCCTGGCCCCGCGTCGAGCGCGCCTCGCTCGACCAGGACGTCGAGGCGCTGATTGCCGCCCGCCGGGCCGCCAAGGCCGCGCGCAACTGGGCCGAGGCGGACCGCCTGCGCGACCGGCTCAGGTCGATGGGGGTCCTGCTGGAGGATCGGAAGGACGGGACGGTCAGGTGGAAGCGGGCGGAGTAGTGGCTAGTTAGCCACTACAAGCAGCGCTACCTGCGGATCTTCAGCTCCGCCATCTTGCGGCTGAGCGTGTTGCGGTGGATGCGGAGTTCCCGCGCGGCCGCCGTCATGTTGCCGTCGGCGCGCGCGAGCACTTTCGCGATGAAGGTGCGCTCGAACGCGCCTACCGCGTCCTCGAACAGGATGCCGCGGTCCACCATCTCGTCGATCAGCCGTTCCAGGCGCTCTCGCACATCAACCCCGTTCATCCACGCCGTGGCCGGCCAACCGCTTCAGCGCCTCGACGTACTTCTCGCGGGTGCGCGCGATCACCTCGTCCGGGAGCGAGGGCACCGGCGGCTGCTTGTTCCACCTGATCTGTTCGAGATAGTCGCGGACGTACTGCTTGTCGAAGCTCGGCTGGCTGCCGCCCGGCCTGTAGCCGTCGGCCGGCCAGAACCGCGAAGAATCGGGCGTCAGCACTTCGTCGATCAGCAGGACCTGCTGGCGGCCGCCCTCGTCGCGGAGGCCGAACTCGAACTTGGTGTCGGCCACGATGATCCCGCGCGTCTCGGCGTGGGCGGCGCCCATCGAGTAGACCTGCAGCGCGAGCCGTTCGAGCTGGTCGATCAGGTCGCGGCCCACCACGCGGCCGGCTTCTGCCTTCGAGATGTTGATGTCGTGGCCGGATTCGGCCTTCGTGGAGGGCGTGAAGATCGGCTCGGGCAGCCGGTCGGCCTCGCGCAGCCCCTGCGGCAGCGCGATCCCGCACACCGTCCCGCTCTTCCGGTATTCGGCCCAGCCCGACCCTGCCAGATAGCCGCGCACGACGCACTCGATCGGCACGACCGTCGTGCGGCAGACCAGCATCGACCGCCCGCGCAGCACGTCCGCATGCGCGCGCAGCGCCGGCGGGAAGTCGTCCGGGTTCGTGGAGCGCACGTGGTTCCGCACCGTGTCCTTGGTGAGGTCGAACCAGAACGCCGACAGCTGGTTGAGGACCTTGCCCTTGTCCGGGATGCCCGAGCCGAGCACGTAGTCGAAGGCGGAGATCCGGTCCGTCGCGACGATCAACAGGTCGTCGCCCGCCTCGTAGAGGTCGCGGACCTTGCCGGTCCTGACCGGGGACACGCCCGGAAACGAGGTACTGAGCAGCGGAGCAGCGAGAGCCATGCGGGAACCTCGCGAAGGCCAGGCGGCGCCTGGGGGTCAACGCTCGAACGCAGGGCCGCCATGTTACCGGCTGAGCAGCCCGACTGCAAGAGGGAGGGCCCAAGCGCAGCCGGGGATAAGGGCCAGGGGCAACCCGGGCAGTAAGTGACGGCGGGCCATAGACTTGGGAGACATCTTATAGTAGAGTGCCTTGCCCGCATGCGCGCACATCTCCGAACCGTCATCGTCGTCGGCCTGGCTGTCGGCCTGCTGGCCTTGTTCCTCCGTGGAGCCGACTTCCGCCAGGTCTGGGCCGAACTGACGCGCGGCCGGATCGACCTGCTCCTGCTCGCGCTCGTCACCACGATGCTCACCTACGCGCTGCGGGCCCTGCGCTGGCAGTACCTACTGGCGGGCCTCGGGCCGACGCGTTTTTCGGTGGCGTTCCGTGCGACCGTCATCGGCTTCGCCGCCAGCTTCCTGCTGCCCGCGCGCGCGGGCGAGTTCCTGCGCCCCTACGTCCTGGCCCAGCACGAGAAGCTGAGCGGTACGGCGGCGTTCGCCACGGTCGTGCTCGAGCGCGTGTTCGACATGGCGACGGTGCTGGTGCTGTTCGCGATCTTCCTGGTGACGGCGGACCCGGATCTGGCCCGGTCGGACCCCGCGATGTTCCGGGCGGTGCAGGTCGGCGGCTTGACCGCGGCGGCCCTCACGGTGGTGATCCTCGGCGTCTTCTACTTCCTGGCGGGCCACCCCGAGGCGATCGGGCGCTGGTCCGCGAAGGTGGAGCGACGGCTGCCCGAGCGGTTCGCGACGCTCGTCGAGGGCCTCGCGCAGACGTTCGCCGTCGGCCTCGGCGCGGTGCGCCGGCCGCAGCAGCTGCTGCTGGTGTTCGCCTGGTCGTTTCCGCTCTGGGTGTCGATCGCGGTCGGGATCTGGCTGGTGTCGCGCGCGTTCTGGGTGGACCTGCCGTTCGTCGGGTCCTTCCTCGTGATGACGCTGCTGGTCGTCGGCGTGGCCGTGCCCACGCCGGGTGCCATCGGCGGCTTCCACATGTTCTACCAGATCGCGGTCACCTCCTTCTATCACGCGTCGAAGGAGAAGGCGGTCAGCGCGGCGCTCGTGCTGCACGCGGTGTCGTTCGTGCCGGTGACGCTGCTCGGCATCGTCTTCATGGTCAGGGAAGGGTTGACGCTGGGCCGCATGCGCGCGCTCGCGAGTGAGCGGGGCGCGGCGGAGGAGGAAGCCCGATGAAGTGTCCCTATTGCGGTCATCTGGGCGACAAGGTCGTCGACTCTCGCGAGAGCAAGGAAGGCGAGGTGATCCGGCGGCGCCGCGAGTGCCTCGACTGCGGCCGCCGGTTCACCAGCTACGAGCGGATCGACGAGATCCCGTACATGGTGGTGAAGAAGGACGGCAGCCGCGAACGGTTCGAGCGGCAGAAGCTGATCGCCGGCATGCTGAAGGCGTGCGAGAAGCGGCCCGTCAGCGTTTCGGCGCTCGAGAAGGTGGCCGACCGCGTGGAGGCGACGCTGCAGGAGCGTCCCGAGAAGGAGATTGCGACCGCGGAAGTCGGGCTGTTCGTGATGCAGGCGCTGAAGGCGCTCGACGAGGTGGCGTACGTCCGCTTCGCGTCGGTCTACCGCAACTTCCGAGACGTCGGTGAGTTCCGCAAGCAGCTCGAAGAGCTGCTGAACGCGAGCGAATGAGCAGACGGATCCTGGCGGCGCTGTGTTCCGTGGTCGTCGGCCTCGCGCTGCTGACGACGACGCGGCAGACTGCCCGGGCGGCGGGCGCACCCGACCTGCAGGTCAAGTCGTTGACGAAGGACGGCCGTGTCCTGGTGTCGTTCACGCTCGCCAACGGCTTCACCAGCGAGCTCCAGGCCGCCATCCGCAGCGGCATGGCCGCGACGATCGCCTACGACATCGAACTGCGGCGGGGCGGCACCCTGTGGTTCGACCGCACCATCGCCACGTCCACCGTCACCGCCACGGTCCGTTACGACAACCTGACGCGGCAGCACCAGCTGTCGCGGACCGTCGACGGCCGCGGAGAAGAACCGCGCCTGACCGAGGACGAGGCGCAGGTGCGCGAGTGGATGACGGTGTTCAAGCAGTTGCCGCTCTTCAGCACCCGGCAGCTCGAGGCGAACGCGGAGTACTACGTCAGGGTGCGCGCCCGGACCCGGCCGCGCGTCAACTGGCTGCTGTTCTGGCCCTGGGAGCACGGCGCCCCGACCGGCGAGGCGCGCTTCACGTTGATTCAGTAGATGCTCACCCTGCGGGACTCCTCCCCGTCGACGTCCCCGGGCCGGCCGCGCCGGCCGGCGCGCGGCCGTCGGCCGTTCCGCGACAACCCGTTCCTCATCCTCGTCGGCATCGCGCTGCTCGTCGCCGCGCTGGCCGCGACGATTGCCTTCGGCTCGCGGTCCTCGCGCTACTCGCCCGACTTCCTCACCGAGTTCGTGCTCTACGCGTTGTCGGCCGCCGACCTGGCGATGATCCTGGCGCTGGTCTTCGTGCTCGCCCGGAACATCCTGAAGTTGATGGTCGAGCGGCGCCACGGGCTGCCGTTCGCCAGGTTCCGCTCGAAGCTCGTGGGCGTGCTGCTGGGCATGACGCTCATTCCGTCGGTGCTGGTGCTCTTCGTCGGCAGCGAGTTGATCCAGACGAATCTCGACCGCTGGTTCAACGCGCCGCTCGAGGAGATCGTGGCGTCGGCCAACCGGATGGCGGGCGATTACTACCGCGAGCGCCAGAAGCTGGTGACCGACACGGCGCAGCGGCTGTCGACGGCCCTCGCGCCGCTCGATTTCCCGGACGCCGACGTCACCAGGGTGTTCGACGTCATCAAGCCGGAGGTGGCGACGCAGCACACGAGCCTGGTGGAGGTGTACCGGGCGGTGGCGGGGCGGTCTGCCCGTCCCGAAGTGACGGTGGTGGCCGAGGCCCGCGTGCCGACGTTCCCGGCCGACTACAACCGGGTGTCGGCCGACCGCATGGCCGAGAGGGTGGCGTCGGGGGGCGCTGAGACGCACGGGATCGAACCGCTCGGCAGCGGCGGGGACCTGCTCCGATCGGCCGTTCCCATTCGCGGCCGCGACGGCGAGACGGCCGGGGTGATCGTCGCGTCCGATTACCTGACCGGCGAGATGGCCGAGCGCTCGAGGAAGATGACCGGGGCCTTCGAGGACTACAGCAAGCTGAAGGTCCTCCACAACACGATGTTCGGCGTCTACATCTCGTTCTTCCTGATGGTGACGCTGATGATTCTGGTCGGGGCCTCGTGGACCGGGCTCTATCTCGCCAAGCGCATCACGCGCCCGATCCACCTGCTGGCGGCGGCGGCGCGCGACATCGGCGCCGGCCGCCTCGACCAGCGCCTCGAGCCGGAGACCTCCGACGAATTCGGGTCGCTCGTCGAGGCGTTCAACGCCATGGCCGGCGAGCTGTCGAGCAGCCGGCAGGACCTCGAACGGTCGACGCGCGACCTGCAGCGCCAGCACCAGGAGGTCGAGGCGCGGCGGCGCTACATCGAGACGGTGCTCGAGCGGATCACCACCGGCGTGGTGTCGATCGACGCCGGGGGCCGCGTGACGACGATCAACAGCGCCGCCGCCCGGCTGCTGGGCCTCGGGGAAGCCGCCGCCGGCCAGCCCATCGCCGCGCTCTTCGCGCGCTCGGACCTGTCGCCGTTGCTCGGGCTGATCGAGGGGGCGCGGGCGGGCGAGCAGGACCCGCCGGCCCAGGAGATTGCGCTGGCGAAGGACGGCCGAGAACTCCACCTGGCGGCGGCGGCCACCAGGCTGCACGGGGAAGGCGGCGCCACCGAGGGGACGGTGCTCGTGTTCGACGACATCACCCCGCTCATCCGCGCGCAGAAGGTGGCGGCCTGGCGCGAGGTCGCGCGCCGCCTCGCGCACGAGATCAAGAACCCGCTGACCCCCATCCAGCTGTGCGCCGAGCGCCTGGCCCGGCACTTCCAGTCGGCGCCGCCGGTCACGCGGGACCTGGTCGAGGAGTGCACGAAGACGATCATCGGCGAGGTCGAATCGCTCAAGGGGCTGGTGGACGAGTTCTCGCAGTTCGCGCGGATGCCGGCGCCCAAGCGCATTCCGACGAACCTGCCCAGCCTGCTCGCCGACACGCTCGCGCTCTACATGGGGTTGTTCCGCGAGGTGAAGATCGAGAGCCTGTCGCCCCCGTCGATGCCGCTGGTCCGCGTGGACCCCGAGCAGATCCGCCGCGTCGTCATCAACCTCGTGGACAACGCGATCGAAGCGATGGAGCGCAAGGGGCACATCGTCGTGGAGGTGCAGCACGCGGCGGCCGACCGCGTCGCCCGCATCGTCGTCGCCGACAACGGCCCCGGGATTCCGGAGAGCGAGCGCGAGAAGCTGTTCATGCCGTATTATTCGACCAAGCGGCGCGGCAGCGGCCTCGGCCTCGCCATCGTTCGCCGCATCATCGCCGAGCACGGCGGGTCGATCGACGTCGCCGAGAACGTTCCCAGGGGCACGCGCTTCATCGTCGAGTTGCCGGTCTAGACGCCTTGAGGGGCCGAAACGCGTGCAAATGAGGCAAGTTCTTTCCGCGACGACTTCCTGCCTCTCAAGGCGTCTGGAGCCCCGCGCTCGCGCGGGGCCAGCCAACAGTGTTTCTATGTCTAGCGAGGCGGGCGTCGTCGTCGGACATGCTTGGCGGTCCGAGGCCCGCCTCGCTAGACATTCCAGGAACCCGCCCATGCCGCACGCGGACCGCAGAATGCAGGATGTTTCCGAGGGGCGCGCGCCGGCGGTCCCCTGGCGTTCTCCATTCGGCCTGGCCCATCCTTCGTCGACGACCGCGCTGCCGCCGGGACGCCGCGGGGCGGCAATGCCGCGGGGCGGGCGTCCATGAAGCCGCTCATTCTGGTGGTCGACGACGAACCGGGCGTGCGGAGCGCGCTCTCGGGCGTCCTGCGCGACGAGGGGTACCAGGTGGAGGCCGTCGAGAGCGGCGAGGCCTGCCTGGATCGCCTGACACGCGTCGCCGTCGATGTCATCCTGCTCGACGTCTGGCTGCCCGGCTCGGACGGCCTGGCGACGCTGTCCCGCATCCGCGAGCGGCAGCTCGACGTGCCGGTGGTGATGATTTCGGGCCACGGCAACATCGAGTCCGCCGTCCGCGCCATCAAGCTCGGCGCGTTCGATTTCATCGAGAAGCCGCTGTCGCTCGAGAAGACGATGCTGGTGGTCCGCAACGCGCTCCGGCAGCGGCACCTGGAGGCCGAGAATCGCGCCCTGCGGGCGCGCGTGGATCGCCACCTGCAGATGGTGGGCGAGAGCTACGCGATGCGGCAGCTGCGCGAGCAGGTGGCGATGGCGGCGCCGACCAATGGCCGCGTGCTGATCTACGGCGACAACGGCACGGGAAAGGAGCTGGTGGCGCGGACGGTCCACGCGCTGAGCCGCCGGCGGTCCGGCCCGTTCGTCGAGGTGAATTGCGCGGCGATCCCCGAGGAGCTGATCGAGAGCGAACTGTTCGGGCACGTGAAGGGCGCCTTCACCGGGGCCGTGGGCGATCGGCGGGGGAAGTTCGAGGTGGCCGACGGCGGGACGATCTTCCTCGACGAGATCGGCGACATGAGCCTGAAGACGCAGGCCAAGGTGCTGCGCGTGCTCCAGGAGCAGGTGGTCGAGCCCGTCGGCGGCACGGCGGGCGTGCGGGTCGACGTGCGGGTGCTCGCGGCGACCAACAAGGAGCTGCCGGCGGAGATCCGGGCGGGCCGGTTCCGCGAGGACCTCTACTTCCGCCTCAACGTGATCCCGATCTTCGTGCCGCCGCTCCGCGACCGCACCGAGGACATCCCGCTGCTGGCCGAGCACTTCATGGCCGGGTTCGCCAAGGAATACGGCCGCCGGCTGAAGACGCTCGACGCCGGGGCCGTGGCCGCGCTCCAGGAGTACTCGTGGCCCGGCAACGTGCGCGAGCTGCGCAACGTCATCGAGCGGCTCATCATCATGGCGCCCGGGGAGACGATTGGCGCGCACGACCTGGCGTTTCTCGACGGCGCCCTCGCCGGAGTCGTCGTGGAGGGCGCGGGCGACGAGAGCCCCGACGCGCCCTCGCTGCAGGCGGCGCGCACGCGGTTCGAACGCGAGTTCATCCTGAAGACGCTTGCCGCCCAGAACGGCAACATCTCTCGCACCGCCGACGTCCTCGGCGTGGAGCGCAGCAACCTGTACCGGAAGATGCGCGCGCTGGGGATCGCCAGCCGCGCCGCCGAGCGCGAGGAAGACGCGGTATAATCCCGGTGACTTCCTGACACGCGCCACGTCGGCCGGCGGTTGCGTTGCAGCCGCGGGTCGCCGGCCGCACGTGGCGAGCTGCGCACCTATGCCTGACCGCCTCCATACCGACGTCACGCCAGATCCGGAAGGCCTGTCGCCGGCGGACCGGGACTCCCGCATCGAACAGCTCCTGCTCACGGGCCTCGACCAGTATTTCGCCGGCGAGTACGAGCGGGCCATCAGCGTCTGGACCCGCGTGCTGTTCCTCGATCGCGGGCACGCCCGCGCGAAGGCCTACATCGACCGCGCCCGCGGGGCCATCGGCGAGAGTCAACGCGAGTCCGACGAACTGCTGCACCGCGGCGTCGACGCGTTCAACCGCGGAGAGACAGAAACGGCGCGGCGGCTCCTGGCATCGGTGGTCGAGCGCGGCGGTCCGCAGGAAGTGGCGTTGTCGCTGCTCGAGCGCCTGTCGCGCCTCGAGCAGCAGCCGGCGCGCCCGCTCGTACCGCCGGGCGCCTCCGCGCATCCGCCCCGCCTGCGGCTCGAGCCGCTGCCGCGAGAACGCCGCGTGCGGGCGTGGGCGCTGCCCGTCGTCATCCTGGCCGCGCTCGTCGCGGCGCTCTTCTACATCCAGGGATTCGAGCGAGCGCACGGCGCCGTTCCGCTTCCTGCTCGGGTGGGGCGGGCAGGGCGACACGGCTGCGGCGCGCGCTCCCGACGAGCCGCTGCCGGTCCCGCGGGCGGCCGAGATGGACATCGAGCGCGCCCGGGTGCTGCTGTCGCAGGGCCACGCGCGCGACGCCCTGCGGTTGCTCGAACGCATCGGGCCCGGTGACCCGCTCGCCGCCGATGCCGCGCGCCTGCGCGGGGACGTTCAGCGGGCCCTGCTGTCCAAGTCCGAGGGTGGGAGCGCGCAGCCGCCGCGGTCACCGGAGGCGGCGGGCACCTCGACGGGCCGCGACCAATGAAGTGTCCGAAGTGCAACTACATCGGGTTCGAGCCGACCGATCGCTGCCGCAACTGCGGGTACGACTTCTCGCTGGCGGCGGCCGCCTCCGAGCCTGAGCCCGACCTGCCGATGCGGCCGTCGCAGGAGCCGATGGGGCCGCTCGCCGACTTCGATCTCGGCGAGGCCCGGCGTCCGCCGAGTCTCACGCCGAATCCCCGCGCCGCCCGCCGCCGGCCGGAGGCGTCGCTCGACCTCGGCCTGCCGGCCGGTAGCGCGACGCCGGCCGATCTCCCGCTCTTTGGCGATCTCCCGCCGGACGACGTGCCGCTGGTTCGTCCGGCGGCCCCGTCCACGCCGTTGAGCGTCCGCCGATTGACGCCGGCGCCGACCCGCTCGCGCACGCCGCTGCCACTCCGCGTGCCGGAGCGCCCGCCGGAACCCCCGCTGCCGCTGGAATCGGCCGCGGCCGTGGCCGCCGCACCCGTGCCGCCCGCCGGCACCGATGGCCAGCCGGCAGGCGTCGGCCGGCGGATTGGGGCCGCCGTCCTGGACTGGGTGATGCTGCTCGGGCTCGACCTCAGCGTCGTCTACTTCACGCTTCGTGTGAGCCGGCTGGCCACCGGCGAGTGGCTGCTGCTGCCGCCTTCGCCGCTCGTCGTCTTCCTGCTCCTGCTCGATGGCGGCTACCTCGCGCTGTTCACCGCGGCGAGCGGTCAGACGATTGGCAAGATGGCGTTCGGCCTGAAGGTCGTGTCTGGCAGCGAAGAGCCCATCACCATCGGTCGGGCGCTCGTGCGCGTCGTGGCGCTCCTGCTCGGCGGCGCTGCTGCCGGCCTTGGCCTGCTGCCGGCGGCGTTCGACACGGCGCAGCGGGGGCTGCACGACCGGCTGGCCGACACGCGGGTGGTGCGCGCGTCCGCTTCCTGATCTCCACACCGGATTCCCGAGACGACGATGACGCGACTGGCAGTGATCCTGGCGACCTTCGGCTACGTCGGCCACTTCCCGGTTGCGCCCGGAACGGCCGGCTCCGCCGCCGCTCTCGTGCTGTACGCCCTCCTCAGGTGGGTGGGCTCGCCGGCGTTGGACGTCGGCGTGATCGCCGCGCTGTTCGGCGTCGGCTGCTGGGCCGGTTCGGTCGCCGAAGTCCACTACGGTCGAACGGATCCCGGGTACGTCGTGCTCGACGAGGTGATGGGCATGCTGCTGACGCTGCTGTTCGTGCCCGTCACGTGGGTCGGCGTCGTCGTGGGCTTTCTGCTGTTCCGCCTTTTCGACATCGTGAAGCCGTTCCCGGCGCGGCAGTGCGAGCGCCTGCACGGCGGTCTCGGGATCATGGCCGACGACGCGGTGGCGGGCGTTTACGGGAACCTCGCGCTGCGGCTGGTGATCTGGGCGGTCCCCTTCCTTCGCTGATCCCGCCGGCTCGCGCCCGGCGACCCGAGGCGTTCGGCCGCGCCACGTCCGAACGGCGCCGCGAGTCGCCAGCCGCGCGTCGTCAGCCGCTGCCGGACGGCGGCCGTCGCGACGACCCGGCCTCCGGTGCGACAATGACGTCATGGCCGCCTCATCGCCGTCACCGCGTCGGGCCTTCATCATCGCCGTCGGCAGCGAGCTGCTGACGCCGTTCCGCACCGACACGAACTCGCTCTACCTCACATCCAGGCTGAACGACCTCGGCGTCGAAGTCGTGGGCAAATCGATCGTCGGCGACCGGCGCGCCGAGCTGGCCGCCGTGATCGTCGAAGCGCTGGCGCGTGCCGACATGGTGGTGTTGACGGGCGGTCTCGGCCCGACCGACGACGACGTGACGCGCCTGGCGGTCTCCGACGCGCTGGGCGTGCCGCTCGACGAGGACCCGGCGATCGTCGAGCAGATCAGGCGACGGTTCGCGCGGCGCCACATGGAGATGCCGCCCGTGAACCGTGTGCAGGCGCAGGTGCTGCGCGGCGCCGGCGTACTGTCGAATCCGAACGGCACGGCGCCGGGCCAGTGGCTGGAGCACGACCACAAGATGGTCGTGCTGCTGCCAGGGCCGCCGCGTGAAATGCGGCCGATGGTCGACGCTGCGCTCGCCGAGCGCGTCGAGCCGCTGGCCGGCGGCGCGCGGCTGTACCGCCGGGTGCTGAAGATTGCCGGCCGCACCGAATCGGACGTCGAGACCGTCGCCCAGCCGGTCTACGCGACGTTCGCGCGCTGGGATCCCCCGGTGGCGACCAGCATCCTGGCCGCCCCCGGGCAGATTGAACTCCACTTCTCGGTGCGCGCCGCGAGCGCGCCCGAGGGCGCGACCGTTCTCGAGCGCGCCACGCGGGAGATGATGGCGGTCGTCGGCGCCGACGTCTTCAGCACGGACGGCCGGTCCCTCGAGCAGGTGGTCGGGGATTTGCTGCGAGAGCGGGGCTGGTGGATTGCGACGGCCGAGTCATGCACCGGCGGCCTGGTCGCGTCGCGCCTGACGGACGTGGCGGGCAGTTCCGATTACGTGCGGGTCGGCGTGGTCTGCTACAGCAACGCGTCGAAGACGATGCTGCTGGGCGTGCCGCCCGAGATGATCGCCGAGCACGGCGCGGTCAGCGAGGCCGTGGGGAGGGCCATGGCGGACGGGATGCGCGAGCGGACGCGGAGTCACGCCGTTCCCGTCGAGATTGCCGTTGGGATCACCGGGATTGCGGGACCGGGCGGAGGCTCCGAGCAGAAGCCGGTTGGCACCGTCGTGGTGGCCGTGGCCCATCCCGCCGGCACGGAGACGCGCAGGTTCCTGTTCCCGGGCGGCCGCGAGCAGGTGAAGTTCCAGGCCTCGCAGGCCGCGCTGAACATGGTCAGGCAGATTCTCGCGTAGGGGTCGGGCACCGGGGATCGGAGTCCCCCTCATCCATGCGCCTCTTCGTCGCCGCGGAACTCGACGACGGCGTCCGGACGCGGGCGGCAGAGGTCGCTGCGACGCTTCGGGCAGCAAGCGACAGCGAGGGCCGCCGACGCGTCTCGTGGGTGGCGCCCGAACACCTGCACTTCACGCTGCGGTTCATCGGCGAGGCCGACGCCGCCGCGACGCGGCGGATTGTGCAGCAGTTGGCGCGGCCTTTCGACCTGGCGCCGTTCGAGGTCACGATTGCGGGAGCGGGGACGTTCCCGCCCTCCGGCCCGCCTCGCGTGGTCTGGGTCGGCGTCGGCGAGGGAGGCTCCGCCCTGTCAGCGCTCGCGCGTGCCGTGAGCGAGCGGCTCGACGTGGCCGGTCTCCCTCGAGACGACCGGCCGTTTCGCGCGCATCTCACGCTCGGCCGGGTGAAGAGCGCGACCGGTCCGCGGTTCTGCGAGGCGCTGGCCGCCGCTCGCGAGGCGGTCGTCGGCCGCTGCCGGATTGACCACGTCACCCTCTTCGAGAGCCTGCTCTCGCCGCGCGGCTCCACCTACACCGTGGTCACCGAGTCGCCGCTCGGGTATCATCGAGGCCCATGAAGGACATTGCGGTCGTCGGAGCGGGCGGCTGGGGCACGGCGCTGTCGGTGCATCTCGCCCGCACCGGGCACGACGTTCGGCTGTGGGCCCGTGAGCCCGAGATTGCCGCCCAGATGCGCACGGCGAGGGTCAACGGCCTCTTCCTGCCGGGCATCGCCATTCCAGCCGGCGTGGAGCCGTGCGAACGGCTCGAGGACGCGGTGGATGGCGTCGGCCTGGTGCTCGTCGCGACTCCCTCGCACGGCACTCGGGCGATCGTCCGGCAACTCGCGCCGCACCTGCGCACGTCGGCCACGATTGTCAGCGCGACGAAGGGCATCGAAGAGGTGACGCTGCGCCGCCCCTCCGAGATCGTCGCGGAGGAGGTCGGCCGCGACCACCCCGTCGTGGTGCTCTCCGGCCCGAGCTTCGCCCGCGAGGTGGCGCTCGAACTGCCGACGGCGGTGAGCGCCGCGTCGGCCGACCGGGCGGCGGCGGAACTGGTCCAGCAGGAGTTTCGCGGGCGCCTCTTCCGCATCTACACGACCGACGACGTGGTGGGCGTGGAGATTGGGGCGGCGCTGAAGAACGTGATCGCGATTGCCGCCGGCGTCGTCGAGGGACTGGGCTTGGGACACAACGCCATGGCGGGGCTGATCACGCGCGGCCTCGCGGAGATCTCCCGCTTGGCGCACGCGCTCGGCGGACGGCGCGAAACGCTCGCCGGACTCTCCGGGCTTGGCGACCTCGTTCTCACGTGCACCGGCAGCCTCAGCCGCAATCGCCAGTTTGGCATCGACCTGGGGCGCGGCCGCAGCGCCCGCGAGATCCTCGCCTCGATGACGATGGTCGCCGAAGGGGTGAAGACGACGGGCGCGGCGCTGGCACTGGGCGCGCGTCACCGGGTCGAGCTCCCGATTGCCGAGCAGATGGCGGCGGTGCTCGAGGGGCGCACCGACGCGCGCGCCGCGACCGAGGCGCTGTTCCTCCGACCCCAGCGGGTCGAGGTCGACGGCCGGTGATAGGATCTACCAATGGGTTTGTTCGGCCGCATTCGTGAGAGTCTCACCCGCACCAAGCAGCAGCTCGTCGACCGCTTCGAGGACCTCGTCAGCCGTGCCGACGCGCCCGAGAGGCGCACGCGCGCGGTGGACGTCGAGACGCTCGACGCGCTCGAGGAACTGCTGATCTCCGCCGACGTCGGTCTCCCGGCGACCGAACACATCGTGTCGGCCGTGAAGTCGCGCGCGCGCCACGGGGAGAGCCTGCGCGACCTGGTGAAAGAGGAGATTCGCGCCGTCTTCGATTCGGTGCCGGCTCCCGCGCCGGGCAACGGCACCGGGTCCACCGACCCGCGGGTCGTGCTCGTCGTCGGCGTCAACGGCACCGGCAAGACGACGACGGTGGGGAAGCTCGCAAACCTGTTGAAGTCGGAAGGGAAGACGCCGCTGATCTGCGCGGCCGACACGTTCCGCGCGGCCGCCGTCGAGCAGCTCGCGATCTGGGCGAAGCGCGCGGGGGTGGACATCGTTCGCGCGCGCGACGGCGCCGACCCGGCCGCCGTGGTGTTCGACGCGATTTCGTCGGGCAAGGCGCGCGGGCGCGACCCGATCCTGATCGACACGGCCGGGCGCATCCACACCCGCGTCAACCTGATGAACGAGCTGGAGAAGATCCGCCGCATCGCGTCGCGCGAGGTGCCGGGCGCGCCGCACGAGGTGCTGCTGGTGCTGGATGCAACCGTGGGACAGAACGGCCTCTCGCAGGCGCGCGAGTTCACCAACGTGGCGGGCGTCAACGGCGTCGTGCTCGCCAAGCTCGATGGCACGGCCAAGGGCGGCGTGGCGGTGGCCATCGCGCACGACCTGAAGCTGCCGATCCGCTACGTCGGCGTGGGCGAGGCGATCGGCGACCTGGTCCCGTTCTCGGCGGAGGAGTACGTGGACGGGTTGTTCGCGGAGAAATGGTAGCGGCCGGCGGCCGCCGCCGGCCGTCAGACGGTGTCGGCGAACGGAAGCCTGACCTCGACCGCGCGCTTGCGCGGGCCCTTGCGCTTCTGGCGCTCGCACAACTCGTCGGCGACCGCGTCCGACACGGTCGACGAGAGTTCCCGCAGGACTGCGGCCACCACGCGGTCGCGCTTGAGGGCGACCGAGCGGTCGTCGAGCGGGGCGCCGAACAGTTCGCCGATGTCCACGCCCAGAGCGGCAGCCAGCTTCTCGAGCGTGTCGGTGGAGCAGTGGCCTCCGTGGACCACGTGGCTGACCGTGTCGGGATGGACGCCGGCCAGGCGGGCGAGTTCCACCTGCGTGATGCCCTGCTCCTCGACCAGGGCCGCAACCGCGTCGCTCCATCGGGCCATTAGGGCGAATCCTACCGGGGTCGGCCGCAAAACGCCAGCAGTTTGCGGCGGTTCGGCACGCCGGGCCCGCGGCTCGAACCAGATCGTGCGGTCCGCGCGAGACGGGCGCGGAGCCGTTCGTTGACAGACGCGGCCGAGCCAGTCTACGATAAGGGTTTGCCCGACATGGGGTTAGGGCACGTGTGTCTCCGCGGTCGGCGCCATGTTCGATACCCTCGGCAATCGCCTGCAGGACGTCTTCAAGTCTCTCAGGGGAGAGGCGCGTCTCACGGAAGCCACCATCGAGGCGGCGCTCCGCGAAATCCGCCTGGCGCTGCTCGAGGCCGACGTCAACTTCAAGGTCGTCAAGGCTTTCGTGGATCGCGTCCGCGATCGTGCGATGGGCCAGGACGTCCTGCGGAGCCTCACGCCCGCCCAGCAGGTGGTGCGGATCGTCCGCGACGAGATGGTGGCGCTGTTCGGCGACGCCGGCGGCGGACTCCAGCCCTCGTCGAAGTCGCCCCGCGTGATCCTGCTGCTCGGCCTGCAGGGCTCGGGGAAGACGACCACGGCGGGGAAGCTGGGAACGTGGCTGGCGAAGCAGGGGCGGCACCCGATGCTGGTGTCCACCGACGTGCGGCGTCCAGCGGCCATCCAGCAGCTGAACGTGCTCGGGCAGAAGGCGTCGCTGCGCGTCTACGACCCGCCCGACCAGATGGACCCGGTGCGGCGCGCCGGCGACGCGCTGACGGAGGCGAAGAACCTCGGATTCGACGTCGTCATCGTCGACACCGCGGGACGCCTGCACATCGACGACGAGTTGATGAACGAGCTGCAGGCGATCAAGACGGCGGTGTCGCCGTCCGACTTGATCTACGTCGCCGACGCGATGACCGGCCAGGATGCGATCAAGAGCGCAGGCGAGTTCAACCGCCGCGTGGGCGTCACCGGCGTGATGCTCAGCAAGCTGGATGGCGACGCGCGCGGCGGCGCCGCGTTGTCGGTCGTGGCCGTCGTCGGCGTGCCGATCGCGTTCGTGGGGAGCGGCGAACGCCTCGAGGACATCGAGCCGTTCCATGCCGATCGCCTGGTGTCGCGGCTGCTCGGCATGGGCGACGTGCTGTCGCTCATCGAGAAGGCCGAGCAGGCCATCGACCAGGACGAGGCGCAGCGCCTCGAAGAGAAGATCCGGCTCGACGACTTCACGCTCGAGGATTTTCGCGACCAGCTGCGGACCATACGCAAGATGGGCCCGCTCGAGAGCATCATCGGGATGATCCCGGGCATGGGGAATCTCAAGCAGCTGGCCGACAACAAGCCGGACGAGAAGCAGCTGGTGCGCATCGAGGCGATCATCAATTCGATGACCCCGGGCGAGCGCGCCGACTACCGGTTGATCAACGGCAGCCGCCGCAAGCGGATCGCGCGCGGCAGCGGGACGTCGGTCGAGGAGATCAACCGCCTCGTCCGCCAGTTCCAGCAGATGCGGAAGATGATCAAGAGCCTGGGCGGCATGGCGGGCGGCGGCAAGGGCGCGCTGAAGCGCCTGCGGCGGATGGGGAAGCTGCAGTGAGCGTGGTGTCGGGCGGCCACACCGGCCGCTCCTACGTGCGAAAGCGAAAGGGAGTTCGATGCTGGCGATTCGTTTGAGCAGGACCGGTTCGAAGAAGCAGGCGCATTACCGCCTGGTGGTGTGCGAGACCAAGCAGGCCACCGAGGGCAGCTTCGTGGAGATCGTGGGCCACTACAACCCGCGCACGGTGCCGGCGACGGTGACCGTGAACCACGATCGCATCGCCCACTGGATCAAGGCCGGCGCGCGCCCCTCGGCGACGGTCAAGACCCTTCTGGCGGGCCACGTGACGAACAAGCCGGAGGCTGCGGCCGCCGAGGCGCCGCAGACGGCCGCCCAGTGAGCGAGGTGCGCGACGTCGTCGAGGTGATCGCCAAGGCCCTCGTGGACGACCCGGAGGCCGTGGAAGTCACCGAGACCGAGCAACGCGGCGTGGCGGTGGTCGAGCTGTTCGTCGCCCCCGACGACCTGGGGCGGGTGATCGGGCGGCAGGGAAGAACGGCCTCGGCTCTTCGCACCCTGGTCGGCCTGACCGGCGAATGGCACGACTTCGACGCGACGCTCGAGATCCGGGAGCCGGCTTGACCGACGCCGAGTGGAACGACTGCGCGCTCGTCGGCCGCGTGGCGCGCGCCCACGGCAACCGCGGCGAGGTGATCGTCAACCCCGACACCGACTTCCTCGAAGACCGGTTCGCGGTGGGCGCCGAACTCCTCGTCAGGCGGGCCGAGGGCATCGCGCGCGTGCGCGTGACCGCCATGCGCGTCCACCAGGGCCGTCCCATCATCGGCCTCGAGGGCGTCGTCACGATGAGCGATGCCGAGGCCATGGCGGGGGTGGAACTGCGGGTGCCGGTCGGCGAGCTCGAACCTCTGCCCGCCGGCACGTTCTACCGGCACGACCTGGTTGGCTGCCGGGTCGAGACGACGAAGGGCGAGCCGGTCGGCGAGGTGGAGAAGGTCGAAGGCGACCTGGGCGCGAGCCGGCTGGTGGTCGAGTCGCCGGGCGGGGAAGTGTTGATCCCCCTGGCGGAGGCCATCTGCGTGGTCATCGACATCGCGGCCCGACGGATTGTGGTCGATCCGCCGGAAGGGCTGCTGGACTTGAATCGCCGGCCGTGAAGTTCGACATCGTCACGATCTTCCCGCGGATGTTCGAGGGCGCGACCCGCGAGGGAATCCTCGGCCGCGCGATCGAACGGGGGCTGGTGGACCTGGCGGTCGTGGACCTCCGCGATTTCACGGAGGATCGCCACCGGACGGTGGACGACGTGGCCTACGGCGGCGGACCGGGCATGGTCTTGAAGCCGGCGCCGCTGTTCAAGGCGGTGGATCACCTGCGCGAGACGCGCGGGGAGCCGGCGGCGGTCGTCCTCACGTCGCCGCAGGGCAAGCCGTTCTGCCAGGCCGATGCGGTTCGGCTGAGCCGGCTGGATCACGTGGTGGTGTTGTGCGGGCGCTACGAAGGCGTGGACGAACGCGTCCGCGACCACGTGGCGACCGAGGAGATATCGATCGGCGACTACGTCCTCACCGGCGGCGAGCTTCCCGCGCTGGTGATGCTCGACGCGATCGCCCGGCTGCAGCCGGGGGCCGTCGGCGACGAGCAGTCGGTCGAGTTCGATTCGTTCACGCGCGGGCTGCTCGACTACCCGCACTACACGCGGCCGGCCGACTTCCGGGGCCTCAAGGTGCCCGACGTGCTGCTCTCCGGGCACCACGAGCACGTGCGGCGGTGGCGGAAGCGGCAGGCGGTGGAACGAACGGTGGCGCGGCGGCCCGAGCTGCTGGCCGCAGCCGAGATGGACGACGAGGAACGCGCCATCGTGCGCGAGCTGTTGCAGGCACGACAGGAGGAGATCGACGATGCGGGCGATTGATGCGGTTGAAGCGGGCCAGGTGAAGGATCGGCCCCAGATGAAGTCGGGCGACACGGTGCGCGTGCACGTGAAGGTCCGTGAAGGCGACAAGGAACGGATCCAGGTGTTCGAGGGGATCGTGATCGGGATGCACCGCGGCGGCGCCCGCGCCACGTTCACCGTGCGCAAGGTGTCGTTCGGCCAGGGCGTGGAGCGCATCTTCCCCCTGCACTCGCCGATCATCGACAAGGTGGACATCGTCCGGTCGGCCCGGGTGCGCCGCGCGAAGCTCTACTTCCTGCGCGAACTCAAGGGCAAGGCCGCCCGCATGAAGGAAACGAAGCGGACGGCGTAACCGGCGTGCGACCTGCGGCGTGCGACCGGCGGCCCCCTCACGCGCGTGACGCCGCCGGCCGCAGGACGTCGGCCGCCCGCCGGGCCGGGAACCGGCCCCATGGTGCGTCCGCGCGCGGCGCGCACGATCGAGAACGGCCTCCGGCGGCTCGGCTTCGTCCGAATCGCCGGCGTGGACGAGGTGGGCCGGGGCTGCCTGGCGGGCCCCGTCATGGCCGGCGCCGTCGTCCTCGACCCCGACCGCCACATTCCGGGCCTGCGCGATTCGAAGCTGCTCTCTCCTGAAGAGCGCGAGGAACTCTACGAACTGATCACCCGCGACGCCCTCGGCTGGGCGGTCGCCTCGGTCGAGCCCGGAGAAATCGACCGCATCAACATCCACCAGGCCTCCCTTCGGGCCATGCGCCTCGCGGTCATGGCGCTCGTTCCCCTCCCCGACCTCGTGCTCGTGGACGCGTTCAGAATACCCGGCCTGCCGATGGCCCAGCGCGGCATCGTCCACGGCGACGTCCGGTGCTCCGCCATCGCCGCCGGGTCGATCGTCGCCAAAGTGCTGAGGGACAGGCAGATGCGCGAGCTCGACGCGGCCGATCCCCGCTATGGTTTCGGGCGCCACAAGGGCTACGCCACCTCGGAGCACCTCCAGGCGGTCGGCAGGTTCGGGTACTCCGTGGCGCATCGCCGGTCGTTCCGGCCGCCGTCGCTGTTCGACGGTCTGGACGACGTGGTCGAAGGACCTGCGGAGAAGGAACCGACCGACCGATAAACGGGCAGAGAACGCTCTCTTCGAATTCGGTTCCCCAATCCTGTGAGGCACGGGTGGCCATGGACCGGGACGCCACGCTCAAGAAAGCCGAAAAGTTCCTCCGCCAGGGACGGCTCGACCAGTCGATCGGCGAATACCTGAAGATCATCCAGGAGCAGCCGCGCGACTGGAGCACCATCAACGCCGTGGGCGACCTGCTCGTCCGCGCCGGGCAGATGGAGAGCGGCATCGAGCACTTCACCCGGATCGCGGACCACTTCTTCGAGGAAGGGTTCCTGCCACGGGCGGCTGCCGTCTACAAGAAGGTCCTCAAGCTGAAGCCCGGAGAGGAGCACTCGGCGTTGCGCGCGGCGGAGATCTCCGAGCGGCAGGGGCTGTTGGCCGACGCGAAGACCGTGCTGGCCAACGTCGCCGAGCGCCGGTTGCAGCGCGGCGACAAGCACGGGGCGGCGGAGATCTACCTGAAGCTCGGGGCGCTCGATCCCGCCGACGTGGCCGCAGGCGTGGCGGCGGCGAAGGCGGCGGCGGATCTGGGCGACGTCGAGGGCGCCGTGCAGCGGCTGCTGGACCTCTCGGCCGAATGCCACAAGAAGAGCAAGGTTGCCGAGAGCCTGCAGGCGCTGGACGAGGCCTTCAGGATCGCCCCGGAGAACCGCGAAGTGCGGGGCGAGCTGTTCGCGCGCTACATGGAGCAGGGCGACCTCGAACGCGCCACCGGGCGCGCGTCCTCCGCGCAGGACTTCAAGGCGATCGCCGCCGAGTACTACGCGCGCGGCAGGGGCGACGAGGCGCTGCAGGTGCTCGAGTGGGCGCTCGAGCAGGACCAGGAGGACCTCGAGACGCGCCGGCAGCTGGTGCGCAGCTACATCGGCCGCTCCGACCTCGAGCGGGCCCGCGCGCTGCTCAGCCCGGAACTGGCCGATGCGGAACTGCTCCTGAGCCTTGCCGAGATCGAACTCCGCAGCGGCCGCCGCGACGAGGGCCGGGAACTGGTCTCGCGCGTGCTCCACAGCGATCCCACGCGGCGCGAGGAGTTGGTGCTGCTCGGGTGCCGGTTGTCGGAAGCCGACGGCGAAGCGGCGTTCCAGTGCATCGACGCGGCCACCGACGCGGCTGTGGCCGACAACGACTGGCCGGCCGCGGCGGCCGCCTTGCACGAATACGTCACCCGCGTGCCGGGGCACATCCCCGCGCTGATGAAGCTCGTCGAGGTCTGCGTGGACGGCGGCCTCGAGGCGACAATGTATGCCGCGCAGGCGCAGCTGGCCGACGCCTACCTGAAGGCCGACCTCGCCAACGAGGCGAGGGTGATTGCCGAGGACCTGGTGGCGCGCGAGCCGTGGGAGCCTGCCAACATCGAGCGTTTTCGCGCGGCGCTGGTCATGCTGGGCGAACCCGACCCCGACTCCGTCATCGCCGACCGCCTGAGCGGCGACTCCCCGTTCACCAGCACCGACTTGACGCTCGACTTCAGCTTCAAGGAGCTGGCCGATCCGGTCGAGCCGCCCAAGCCGGCCGAGCCCGCGGCGGCGGGTGGCGACGGCGCCTACCGGCCGGGGCCGGCGTCGATCGACCTGGAGAACATCCTGGGCGACGAGGCCAGACCGGCGGACCAGGGCGGCGGCGACACCATCGAGATCGACCTGGGCGACACGTTCGGCGAGTTCGTCGAAGGTGAAGCCGCGGCGGCCGCGCCGGCCGCGCTCGCCGGCCTCGAACGCGTCTTCGAAGGGTTCAGGGAAGAAGCGGTGCGGACCGGCGCCCAGGGCGCCGCGCAGCAGTATCGCGCCGCCGTGGGCCTTCGGGAGGCAGGTGACGCCGACGGAGCCATCAGGACGCTCGAACAGGTGGTGCGGTCGCCCCGCTACCGGTTCAAGGCCGCGGCCGAGCTGGCCCGGATCCACCGCGATCTGGGCCGGACCGCCGAATCGATCGAGTGGTTCGAGCGGGCGGCCGAGTCCGCCCCGGCGGCCACTGACGAAAGCCGCGATTTGCTGTACGATCTGGGTGTCCTGCTGGCCGGCGCCGGCGAGACCGAGCGGGCCCTCGCGGTCTTCCTCGAATTGCAGGCCGACTCGCCGGACTACCGCGACGTGGCCGCCCAGATCGAACGCCTGTCGCAAGAGGGCTGACGCTCCTGCTGCTGACTCGAATCCTTCTCGTCGCCTACTTCCTCGAAGTGGGCGTGCTGCTCGTGTTCGTGCCGTGGTCCGCCTTCTGGGAGCACAACTACTTCGCGCACGTCGTCCCCGGGCTCTCGCACCTGCTGATGAACAACTTCGTGCGGGGCGCCGTGTCGGGGCTCGGCGCCGTGAACGTGGTGGCGGGCCTCGCAGAGCTGCTTTCGCTGTTCTCGCGGCGACGGCGATGAGATAACATAGCGGGCTGTCCAGCCTTCCGTGGCGAATGCGCCCTCACCAGTCTTGACTATCGATGCCTGAAGACGCGACTCGGGACTTCGGCGCCTTTCTGCGGGACGCGCGCGAACGCGCGGGCATTTCGCTGCGGACGATTGCGACGAACACCAAGATCTCCATGCCGTCGCTGGAGGCGCTCGAGCGCAACGACGTCGCGCGACTGCCCGGCGGCATCTTCCTGCGGTCGTTCGTGCGGGCCTACGCCAAGGAAGTCGGCCTCGATCCCGACGACGCGATCCGGCGATTCGCGGCTCGGTTCCCGGACGCCGCGGCCGTGGAGGACCCGTCGGCCCACGAACCGACGCAGAGTCGGACGGCCTTCGGCGACGAGGCGGCCACCGGCCGCGTCTGGCGCCTCGTCGGGTGGAGCCTGCCGCTCGTCCTCGTGATCGTCTACTTCGGCTTCGGCGGACGCCTGGCATGGCTGCGCGACCAGCTCAAGCCCTCGACGCCGAAAGCCGCGCAGCAGGCGGAGCAGACGCCGGCAGCGCCCGAGACGCCGGTGCTCACGACGCCGGCCGGGGCGTCCGTCGAGCCGGCGGCCGGCAGCCCGGCGGCGAGCACCGCGGTGGGCGCCTCGAATCCGGCGGGCAATCCGGCAGACGCCGCCCGGACCGCCACGCCGCCCGCGCCGCGCCCGTCCGACACCATCACCGCACCAGCCACCGAGGGCCGGTTCTCGCTGACGCTCGCGCCGCGCGGGCGCTGCTGGGTCACCGTGCGCAGCAACGGGAAGATCATCTTCGCCGGCACCATGACCCCTGGCGACCGTCAGAACCTGGTGCTCGGCGGAAACGTCAGCCTCACGGTGGGCGACGCCGCGGCGATGACGATGGAAATCGACGGCAAGCCGGCCAAGCCGCTCGGCGCGGCTGGGCAGGTGAGGACCCTGCTCATGAACGCGCAGAACCTCCAGGATTTCCTCGAAGTCCGCTGAAGGGAACCGTGGACCTCGCCCCTCGCTCGCCGATCGTCGAGTGCTTCCGGCAGGGAGGCGTGCCGCGCGACGTGCGGCTGCTCGCCGCGCGCGGCGGCCTGACGCCGCCCGTGCAGGATCAGCTGCAGCTGCTGATGATCCTCGCGAGGGATCGCGATCCCGACGTCGCCGAAGCGGCACGGGAGACCGTTGGGAAGCTGCCGGCCGACGCCCTCGCCTCGTTCATCGCCGGCGCCGACGTCCCTCCCGAGATCCGCGAGTTCTACGCGGACCGCGACGCGGCGCTCGCAGGGGCGGCGGGGGCCGACGCGGCGCGCGTGGCGGCGGGCGCGGCCGAGCCGCCGCCGGACGACGCGCTGCCCGCCGCCGACCTCGCCGAGATCGAGGCCGACCCCCAGCGGCGCGGCACCGCGCAGCGCCTGTCGATGCTCTCGGTGGCCGACCGCGTGAAGGCGGCGATGCAGGGGACGCGCGAGGAGCGCTCGATCCTCGTGCGCGACCCGAACCGGCTCGTCTCGTCCGCGGTCCTGAGCAGCCCGAGGCTCACGGAGAGCGAGGTCGAGACGTTTGCCCGCATGACCAACGTCTCGGACGACGTGCTCCGCACGGTGGGCATGAACCGGACGTGGACCAGGAACTACGGCGTCATTGCCGCTCTCGTCCGCAACCCGAAGACGCCGGTGGCCGTCGCCCTCACCCTGATCCCGCGTCTGATGGAGCGCGAGGTCAAGTCGCTGTCCACCGACCGCAACGTGCCCGAACCGATTCGGTTGACCGCCAGGAAGCTCTATACGCGGGGTGTCGCACGGAGGCAGTGATGGACGCGATGGCCGAGATCAAGAGGCTCTACAAGAACGCGACCCGCAAGACGATCGCCCGCGACTTCGACCGTGCCATCGACCTTCTGAAGTCGCTGCCGACCGAGGCCGAGCGCGAACGCGCCACGGTCTACATGGAAGGGTTGGCGCAGATGAAGAAGGAGTGGAAGACGGAGTAGGGGTCACGGCGTGCGTCCCCGGCGGTTCCTCCGAAGTCCTTTCAAGAAGCCTTCGACGTCCCTCGTGTTCAGTACGTCGTTCGCGGTGCGCCACGCGCGTCGCGCCACCGTGACGCCCCAGCGGAGCGTGCCGAAGCCCCCCTGCGAGTGGGAGTCGGAGTCGATCACGAGCTTCACGCCGCGTTCCCCGGCGAGACGCGCGTGGACGTCGTTGAGATCCATCCGATCGACCTGCGAGTTGATCTCCAGCGCGACGCCATGCCCGGCCGCGGCCTCGACGATGCGCGGGATGTCGATCGCGTAGGCCTCCCGGCGAAGCAGGAGCCGGCCGGTGGGGTGGCCGAGTGACGTCGACGTACGGGCATTCGAGCGCGCGCAGCACGCGCTCGGTCATCTGGGCCTCGTCCATGTCGAACGCGGAGTGGACCGACGCGACGACCACGTCGAGTTGGGCCAGGCAGTCTTCGGCGAGATCGAGCGTGCCGTCGGCGCGGATGTCGCACTCGATGCCGGCCAGCAGGCGGAAGCCGTCGAGCCGGGACGAGATCGTCCGCACGCGCGCCGCGTGGCGCAGCGCCGCCGCCTCGTCGAGGCCGCCCGCCATGGCGAGCGCCTGGCTGTGGTCCGTCACCGCCAGGTAGGACAGTCCTGCCGCCCGGGCGGCTCGCGCCATCGCCTCCGCCGTGTCGCGGCCGTCGCTCGCGTCCGTGTGGCAGTGGATGTCGCCGCGGACGTCGGCGAGGTCGATCAGCCGGGGCAGGCGGTGCTCCGCGGCGGCCGGGATCTCCCCGCGGTTCTCGCGGAGTTCTGGGGGGACGAAGGCCAGTCCGAGCGCGTCGTAGATCCCCTCCTCGGTCTCGCCGGCGACCACCCGCCCGCTGGCGATGTCGAACAGGCCGTACTCGTTCAGCTTGAGGCCGCGCGAGGCGGCGAGATCGCGCAGGACGATGTTGTGCGCCTTGGAGCCGGTGAAGTACTGAAGCGCCGCGCCGCGGCTGGCGGCCGGGACGAGGCGCAGGTCGGCCTGATAGCCGCCGCGGAGGAGCACGCTGCCCTTCGTGTCGCCGCGGCCCAGCACGCGCTCGGCGACGGGGTTTCCGACGAATGCGTCGATGAGCGCCGGCTCGCCGCCGATCGCCAGGATGTCGAGGTCGCCGCACGTTTCGGCCCCGCGGCGCAGGCTGCCGACCGGGACGAATTCCGTGGCGGCCGAGGCGTGGCGCAGGTTCGCGAGGACGGCGGCGGCGACCTCGTGGGTGTCGGCGAGCAGGTGCCGGCCCGCATGGCGCTTCCGCTCGTCGATCGCCTTGAGGATGAGTTCCTGCTTCTTCGCGCCCATGCCGCGGATCTCGCGCAGCCGGCCCGTGCGAGCCGCCGTCTCGAGTTCGTCGAGCGTGGAGATGCTGAGCGTCCGGTAGAGGAGGGCGACCGTCTTCGGGCCGACGCCCTGGAGGCGCATGAGGTCGAGCAGCGTGACGGGGAATTCGGCGAGCAGCTCCTCCCGGAACGGTATCGAGCCGGTGTCGATCAGCTCGCGAATCCGCGCCGCGAGGTCTCGGCCGATTCCCGGGAGCTTCTGCAGGTCGGCCGCCGACATCGGCGCCACCGGTTCGGCCGTGGTCGCGATCGTGTCGGCGCCGTTGCGGTACGCGCGGATCTTGAACGGATTCTCGCCCTTGATTTCGAGGAGATCCGCGATCTCGACCAGGACCCGGGCAACCGACTGGTTATCCAACCTGCAGCCCCTCGGTTTCGATGCGATAGTCGAGCAGGCGCGCGCCGCCGCCCGCCACCGCCTCCCTGACCGCTTCGGTGTCCGACGGCTTCGCGTAGAAGAACATGCACCCGCCGCCGCCCGCGCCGCACACCTTCGCCGCCGTCGCGCCCGCGCCGCGCGCCCGGGCGATCAAATCGTCGATGACGTCGGTCGTCACGCCGGGCGCGAGGCGCTTGCGGTTCTCCCACTCGGCGGCGATCTGCCGGCCCACCTCGTCCCAGTCCTCGCGCGCCAGCGCCGCGCGCATCGCCGCCGCGGTGTCGCGAATCCGCTCGAAGCAGTCGAACACCTGGCGGTTGCCGTCGATGTGCCGCTTGGTCACCTCCCAGTTGTTGGTGCCCGACTCGCGCGGCACGCCCGTGTAGGCGAGGACGATGCGGCGTTCGAGTTCGCGGGGATCGACGTCGAGCCCCACCCGGGTCACGCCGTCCACCCGCAGCTCGACTGCCGAGATGCCGCCGTAGAGCGCCGGGCGGTAGTCCTGCGACCCGGTCGGGACCGCAATCGCCTGGGCCTCGACGTTCTGCGCGATCCCGAGCAGCTGTTCCGCGTCGTAGTCGGCTCCGGTCCACTTCGACATGGCGCCGCAGACCGCGATGTTCAGCGCCGACGAGCCGGCAATGCCGGCCCCTGCGGGCGATTCCGCACGCGTCGTGAGCGAGAGGCCGCGTGCGCGGAAGAAGTGGAGCAGCCAGCGGAGGAGGGTCAAGTCGCCGTCCAGCCGTCCGAACGCCAGGTCGCGCCAGTCGTCGGCCTTGATTACGCGGCCGGTGTCGACCGACTGGATCAGGATCCGGTCGTCGTCGCGCGATTCGATTTCGACCCGCGCCCGGAGGCTGATGGCCGCGTTGAGCGTCTGTGCCCCGTCGTGAAACAGGTAGAGCGGCCAGATGTCAATGGTGCCGCCGGCCAGGTCGATGCGGGTCGGGGCCGAAGATTCGATGCGCACGACTCATTATAATGGCTGGGTGCCAGTCGCCCTACACCGCCAGATCGGTCAGTTGGCCGTCGTCGGATTCGCCGGGACGACCCTCCCGCCCGAGGTCCGGGCCCTCGCCCGCGAGTTCGATCTGGGCGGCGTCATCCTGTTCAAGCGCAACGTCGAATCGCCCGAGCAGGTGGCCGAGATCGCCGTGGACGCCCAGCAGCTCGCGGGGGACCTGCCGCTCTGGGTCGGCGTGGACCAGGAGGGCGGGCGCGTGGCGCGGCTCCGGAGCCCGCTGACCGAGTGGCCGCCGATGGCGGCGCTCGGCCGCGCCGCCGACGAGACGCTGGCGGCGAGGTTCGCGGCGGCGATGGCGGCCGAGTTGCGGGCCGTCGGCTTCTCGATCGACTTCGCGCCCGTCCTCGACGTGCTGACCAACCCGCTGAACCCGGCGATCGGCGACCGGGCGTTCAGCGACCGGGCCGAGGTCGTGGCGCGAATGGGCGTCGCGGTCGTCCGGGGGCTCCAGGAGGCAGGCATCGCGGCGTGCGGGAAGCACTTCCCGGGCCACGGCGACACCGGTGTGGACTCGCACCTCGACCTGCCGCTCGTGGAGAACCCCCCCGAGCGGCTGGCGGAGGTGGACTTCGTGCCGTTCCGGGCGGCGATCGCGGCGGGTGTCGCCGCCATCATGACCGGCCACCTGCTCGTGCCCGCCCTCGACGAGGAGCGCGCGGCCACGCTGTCGCCGACGATCGTGACCGGCATCCTGCGGGGCGACCTCGGCTTCGACGGCCTCGTCTTCACGGACGACATGGACATGAAGGCGATTGCCGGCCGGCTGGCGCAGGACCGCGCGGTGGTGTCGGCGATTGCCGCAGGCTGCGACGTCACGCTGTTGTGCGGCACGAACGTCGACGCGCACGCGGCCGCCCTCGAGGCGCTGGTCCGTGCGGTGGAGCACGAAGAGATTCCGTGGGCGCGCGTCGAGGCGGCCCTGGCGCACCAGCGCCGCGCCAAGGAGCGCTTCGCGGCGATGAAGGGCACCACGCTCAGCCGCGCCTGGCGCCCGACCGCGGCTCCCGAACTGCGCGCGCTGGTCGGGTGTGCCGGCCACCAGATGATCGCCAACGAGATGAGACGGTTCGTATGAGGTGCCGGCTCGCGGCGTGCGGCCCGAGACGTGCGGCGCCATCACGCGTGACACCGCCGCCAGCCGCCGGTCACAGGCCGCAGGTCGGGCAGGGCGTTCAACCATGCTGAAGCCCCGCGCCCTTCGTTCCGGTGATCGCGTCGCGGTCGTGGCGCCGGCCAGCCCGTTCAGGCGGGAGGAACTGGAAGCCGGCCTCGGCGAGCTGCGGCGCCTGGGATTCGAGCCGGTGTTCGAGCCCACGGTGTTCGATCGGGCGGCGTACGTCGCCGGAGCGGCCGAGACGCGCGCGGCCGCGATCAGGATCGCACTGAGCGACCCGTCGGTCGGCGCGGTGATGGCGGTGCGCGGCGGCTACGGCAGCGTCCACGTGCTGCCCCTGCTCGACCCCGGGCTCGTGCGCGCGGCGCGGAAGCCAGTGATCGGCTACAGCGACCTGACGTCGCTGCTGACGTTCGTCACCTGCGGCTGCGGCCTCGTGGCGTTTCACGGCCCCACCGTCGCGGGGCGCCTGGAGAAGGGCGCGGCGGCGTACGACCTGGCCTCGCTGGTGGGCGCGCTCACGCAGTTGGAGCCGTTCGGTGAGCTGGCCGCGCCGCAGCTCGACGTGCTGAACCCGGGCGAGGTCAGCGGCCCCGTCTTCGGCGGCAACCTGACGCAGCTGGCCGCGTCGCTCGGCACGCCCTTCGCGTTCGACCCGCCCGACGGCTGCGTGTTGTTCCTCGAGGACGTGAACGAGCGGCCGTACCGGATCGATCGCCTCTGGACGCAGCTCCGGCTGGCCGGCATCGTCTCGCGCGCCTCCGCCATCGTGTTCGGCGATTTTCCGGGCTGCGACGAACCCGGCGAGCAGGTCCGCGCCAGGGACACCCTAGCGTCCCTCGTGCGCGGGTTCGGAGGCCCCGTGCTGTACGGCCTTCCGTCCGGGCATACGCCCGGCGCCGCCTTGACACTGCCGCTCGGCGTACGTGCGCGCGTCCTGGCCGGCCGCCGCCCGGCGCTCGTCATCGAAGAGGCGGCCGTAGCGTCCGCGTAACCCGGGAACCCCGAGCCCTGAGCCTCGAGCCATGAAGAAGATTCACCTGATCGGAATCGGCGGGACCGCGATGGCGACGCTGGCCGCGCTGCTGAAACGGAAGGGGCACGACGTGCGCGGCTCCGACCTGAACATCTACCCGCCGATGAGCACCTTTCTCGTCGAGGAGCGCATCGAAACGCTCTCCGGCTATCGCGCGGAGCACATCACCCCGGACCTCGATCTCGTTGTGGTCGGGAACGCCGTGTCGCGCGGCAACCCCGAGGTCGAGGCGGTGCTGGACCGGAAGATCCGCCACTGCTCGCTTCCCGAGGCCGTCCGCGAGCACTTCCTCTGGGGCGCCCGCTCGATCGTCATCGCCGGCACGCACGGCAAGACGACGACCACGTCGATGGCCGCGTGGCTGCTGACCGCCGCCGGGCGCGATCCGAGCATGCTCGTCGGCGGCATCGCGGCCAACTTCGGCGACGACGGATTCGAGCTACCGGGTGGGGCGGGGAAGGGACTTCGTCATCGAAGGGGACGAGTACGACAGCGCCTTCTTCGACAAGACGGCGAAGTTCCTCAAGTACCTGCCCGACATCGCCGTGATCGCCAACATCGAGTTCGATCACGCCGACATCTACGCGGACCTCGACGAGATTCGCCTGGCGTTTCGGCGGCTCGTGAACCTGGTGCCCGGCCGCGGCCTGCTGCTGCTCGGCGCCGACAGCCCAGAGGCGGCCTCGATGCGCGCGTTCGCGCGGTCGCCGGTGCAGACGTTCGGGCTGACCGAGGACGCGGACTGGCACGGCTACGACCTGCGCGTGGGCCACGCCGGCACGGCGTTCAGCGTCCGGGCGCAGGGGCAGTTGTTCGGCCGCTTCGAGGTGCCGCTGCTCGGCGCCCACAACGTCCGCAACGCCCTGGCGGCCATCGCCGTCGGCGGGGCCGTGGGCCTCGACGCCCGGACGATGGCCGAGGGGCTCGCGGCGTTCAAGGGCGTGAAGCGCCGCCTCGAGGCGCTCGGCACCGTCGGCGGCGTGACCGTCTACGACGATTTTGCCCACCACCCGACGGCCATCGCCGAAACGCTGGCCGCCCTCCGCGCCGCGCATCCGGCGGCGCGGATCCGCGCGGTGTTCGAACCCCGCTCCGCTTCGTCGTGCCGCCGGATCTTCCAGCAGGCCTTCGCCGACGCGTTCCGGGCGGCCGACGACGTGATCATCGCGGCCGTGTTCCGATCGAACCTGCCCGAGGATCAGCGGTTGTCGGCGGACCAACTGGCGGCCGACATCCGGTCGGGCGGCGCGTCGGCGCGGCACATTCCGGAGATCGACCAGATCGTCGACGTCCTGGTGCGCGAGCGCCGCGAGGGCGACCAGGTGGTGCTGATGTCGAACGGCGGTTTCGGGGGGATCCACGGCAAACTCCTGGACGCGCTCCGACGCGCGGCTGGCGCCTGATGGATTTCGATTCCCTCGTCATCCAGCTGGGCGCCGAGCGCGTGCGGCTGAACGCGCCCCTCGCTCCTCTCACGACCTTCAGGGTCGGCGGGCCGGCCGACTGTCTGGTGGAAGTGCGCGATGCCGCGGAACTCGCCCGCGTCCTGCAGGCGGCGCGCGCGCAGCGCCTGCCGACGACGATCCTCGGCGGCGGGTCGAACGTGCTGGTCAGCGACGAAGGCCTGCGCGGCGTCGTCGTCCGCGTGCACGGCGGCGCGACCGTGCTCGAGGGCGATGACCACGTTCGGGCGGACGGGGGTGTCGCGCTGAACAGCCTCGTTCGCTGGACGATCGGCCGAGGGCTCGCGGGACTCGAGGCCTGGGCGGGCACGCCGGGGACGGTCGGCGGCGCGGTGTTCGGCAACGCGCACTACGGCGGAAGGTCGATCGGCGAGCTGATCGAATCGGTGCGCCTGCTCGGCGGCGCCGGGGAGGTCGTCGACGTGCCGAGATCGGAGATGGACTTCGGCTACGACCGCAGCCGACTGCAGCAGACCGGCGAGGTGCTGTTGTCCGCGCGGTTCGGCCTGAGCCCCGGGGCGGACCCGGCGGCGCTTCGCGAGGCGGCTCGCCGTTCGCTCGCGCACCGCAAGCGGACGCAGCCGCTCGACACGCCGAGCGCAGGCTGCATCTTCCAGAATCCCGATCCGGCCGTGGACGCCGTGCCCGACGGGATTCCGGCGTCCGCCGGCGCGTTGATCGACCGCGCGGGGCTCAAGGGGCATAGAATCGGCGGCGCGAGCGTTTCGACCGCGCACGCGAACTTCATCGTGAATCACGGCAGCGCGAGCGCGTCGGACGTCCGCCGACTCATCGACCTGTGTCGCGACACGGTGCTGGAACGGTTCGGGGTGAGACTGCGGGAGGAGATTCGGTGCCTGGGGGATTGGTCAGATGGAAATGCATAATGCACAATGCACAATGCAAAATGCAGAATGCAGAATGCAGAATGCAGAATGAGAGACCCGAGTGACGCGCGTGCTCGTTCGGCATTCTGCCTTTGTCATGTGCATTGACTGTGAGCGCCTATGTCTACACTGCTGATCGAAGGCGGCCGGGCGCTGTCGGGGCGCATCGTCGTCGGCGGGAACAAGAACGCCGCGCTGCCGCTGATGGCCGCGTGCCTGCTCACCGAAGAGGAGTGCGTTCTCACCAACGTGCCGTGCATCAGCGACGTCGAGGTGATGGCGCGCCTGCTCGTGGACCTGGGCGCCGACGTCGAGGGCGTTGGGACGAGCACCTTGCGCGTCCGGTGCGCGAAGGTCGAACGCGACGAGCCGCAGAGCCGCCTGGTCGGACGCCTCCGCGGTTCGGTCCTGCTGCTCGGTCCGCTGCTCGCCCGCCGGGGCGCGGCTCGGCTGGCGCCTCCCGGCGGCGACTTCCCCGCGCGCCGGACAATCGCGATGCACCTGAACGTCCTGAAGGCCATGGGCGCCCGCGAACTGGAAGGCGAAGGGCACGTCCTCGAGACCCCCGCGGGGCTCACCGGCGCCTCGATGTACCTCGAGGAGGCGTCGGTCACCGGCACCGAGACGGCGTTGATTGCCGCCGCCGCCGCCCGCGGCGTCACCGAGATTCGCCACGCCGCCTGCGAACCGCACGTCGTCGAACTCTGCCAGTTCCTGCGGAAGATGGGTGCGGGCGTTTCGGGCGAGGGCACCCACACGATTCGAGTCGAGGGGGCGCGGCGCCTCGAGGGGGCGGCGCACGAGTTGAACGGCGATTACATCGAGGCCGGCAGCTGGGCCGTCGTTGCGGCCGTCACCGGGGGGGCGATCGACGTCGAGGGCGTGCGCGCGACCGACATGGAGGTGGTGGCGTCGGTGCTCCAGCGGATGCAGGTGCGCTGCTCACTCGAGGAGTCGCGCTTCCGCGTCGAGCCGTCCGCGCCGACGGGGGGCTCGCGCATCGTCACGGGCCTGTGGCCGGGCGTCCCGAGCGACCTCGTCAGCCTGATTACTGTGCTGGCCACGCAGGCGGCCGGGCGCACGCTGCTCCACGACTGGATGTACGAACTGCGGCTGTTCGCGCTCGAGCAGTTGAGCGGCATGGGCGGAGACCTTTTCCTCTGCGACCCGCACCGCATCATCGTCACCGGCCCGCGCAAGCTTCGCGGTCGCACGCTCGACACCCGCGACCTGCGTTCGGGGATGGCGCTCGCCGCCGCCGCCCTTGCCGCCGAAGGCCAGAGCCGCCTCGGTCCGCTCGAGACCGTCGAGCGCGGCTACGCGCACCTGACGGCCCACCTGAAGCAACTGGGGGCGCAGGTGGAGGTCGAAGAACAGGCTACTTGATGATTGGCTTCGGCAGATCCCGCGGCGGCATCTCGGGCGGCGGTTCGGTGAGGGGCAGGCCGCTGTCGCGGCCGATGCGGAACGCGCGCAGGTCTTCGTCGGTGAGGTCGAGGACCCGGACGATGTGCGGCGTGAGCGTGACGATGATGTCGGTCTCCTGGCGTTCGCGCTTGGTGCGCCCGAAGAGGCGCCCGATGACCGGCAGTTGGGAGACGCCGGCCACCCCTTCCAGCGTCGTCCGTTCGTCGTCGCGGATGAGCCCCGCCATGACGCTGGTTTCCCCGTCCTTCAGGCGGAGAACGGTGCTCACCGACCGGTTGCCGAACGTCGGCAGGCCCCCGAAGCCGGTTCCCGAGATGCTGCTGACCTCCACCTTCAGCTGCAGCGACACGTTGTCGTCGAGGTGTGTGCGCGGCGTGAGGTCGATGTTCACGCCGATGTTCTCGTAGACGTACTGGACGACCGGCTGCTGCGCGACGCCGCCGGTGGCGATCGGCACGAAGGTGGTCGAGGGGACCGGCACCCGGTCGCCGAAGCGCGCCTGCGCGGCCACGCCGTCCACCGTGCGGAGCTGGGGGTTCGCGAGCACGCGGGTGCTCGTGTCGCCTCTCATGAGCCGGTAGTACAGCGCGGGCAGCCCCGAGAGGTAGACGCCTGCCGCGTTGAGCGTCCGCAGGTCGAGCAGCGTCATCCCGGTCCGGTTGGCGTCCACCGTGCCGCTGATGCCTGCCGGGCCGCTCGTGCCCGGCGACGCGAACTGGAGCCCGTAGTCCAGCATGCGGGATCGATCGACTTCGAGCAATTCGACGTCGATGACCACTTCGGCGCGGGCCTTGTCGATGGCCGCGATCAGCCGGCCGGCCGCCTGGATCCGCTCCGGCGTGTCGCGGATCGACACCGCGTTGGTGGCCGTGATCGGCGCCAGGCGGCGCAGATCCACGACCATCCGCAGCATGTCGATCGTCTCCTTGACGTCGGCGTTGCTGAGATAGAAGGTTCTGACGACCTCCTCTTCGTACTCTCGCCGCTTGGCCGGCGTGTCGGGGATGATCGTGACCGCGCCCGGCGCCGTCACGCGGTAGAAGTTCTGCGTCGTGCCCGACACCGCCCGGATCGCATCGTCGAACGTGCTGTTCCGGAGGTCGATCGTCAGCGGGACGTCGCGGAACGCCGGGTCGAACAGCACGTTGACCCCGGCGAAGCGTGCCAGCGCCGTGTAGACGTCGCGGCTGCTCGCCTCGCGGAACACGAGCGAGGCCGGCAGCTTCAGCCCCTTGGGGAGGTCGAGGCCGGGTGGCGGAACGTCCCGCGTCCGCTCGACCAGGGTTTCGAGCCGGGTCTTGCCGTCGCGTGCCACCGACACCACGGCGCGCAGCTGGCTGCGCGCCGTCCGGAGTTCCCGGTCCACCGCGCTGTTCGTCGGGTTGAGGTCAGCGGCGATCTGGAGATCGACCACCGCTTCCTCGAGCTTGCCCGCCGCGAGCGAGCGACGGCCTCGGTTGAAGTGGAACTCGGAGGCCCTGAGCTTCGCCCGTTCCAGCGCCAGCCTGGCGTCGGCGCTGTCCGGGTTCTGCTTCAGCGCCTGCGTGTACTGCGCGACCGCGAGGTCGTAGTCCTGCGCCCTCTCCGCCGCGCGCCCCTTGCTCATGGTCGACGTGGTGGCGCAGGCGCCGGCGGCGAGGCCGCCGAGGACGAGGAGCGCAGCCGCGCAGGCGCGACGCGCCCCCTGGCTGAACGCGGCCCGGTGATCAGCGCTGTCGGCTTCCATCGGTGATGACATCGACCCCGGGGGGGATTGTAAAGGCGAACGCCTTGTCGGGCAACCCGACATTCTCGCGCATCCGCGTGAAGACGAAGGTGGACGTGCCGCCCTGCGCGTCCCTCGTCACGAGGCGCCGGATTTGGAGCGTTGCACGATCCAGGACCAGGACGATCCAGTCGTACTCGCGCTGCGGCGCCGTGGGAACCAGCTTCAGCGCGACGTCGGCCGCCGCCAGGTCGGGCACCGAGGCGAAGGACGGCGTGAAGTCGCGCAGGATGTTCCCCTTGCCGGCCAGGAAGAGTGCCGGGCTGCTGGCCTCGTCGGCCGCGGGAACCGTGCTCACGACCACCTCCCTGTCCTCGGGCACGTAGGAGTAGAGCTTCCGGCCGTCCGACACGAACTCCTTCTTCTCGGGCGTCGTGTAGGTCCAGCGCATCATCCCGGGCTTCTTCACCAGCAGCACGCCCTTCTCGGTGATCTTCTTCTTGAGCACGCCGCCCTCGTAGATGTGTTCGAAGTCGGCGGAGAAGTCGCGCACCTGCTCGTACTTCCGCTGCAGGTTGCGGGCGAGGTCGACCGCCGTCTGGGGCTGCACTTGCGCCGGGAGCGCGCCGAGGAAGACGGCCGTCAGGGCGGCCGCGGCAACGAGGCCCATGCGTCCACCTTACTCCATTCTCACGTCCCCGGCTCGACCAAGTAGCGGGGCTGGGGCGCGAACAGCGCGCCCGCCGCCCAGGCGCGCAGGGAGGCCCGGCCGTCGGGGGCGAGCGCGACGAACGACACGCCGCGGTCGAGGGTGATGGCGTGGTGGCGGTTGGCGATGACGCTCCCGAAGCCGGCGCGGCGAATGGTATCGAAGGGGAGGAAGCACTCGATTCGGATGTCCACTGCAAGGCCAGCCAGCGTCGTGTGGACACGGAACGGCTTGCTGTCCCACACTCGCGCGGTGGGCTTCTCGCCGACGAGTCCCGCAACGGCGGCGTAGCGGCCGGCCGGCACCTGCCGCGGCAGGAGGCCGAGCCGGGCCGACGCGGCGGCCAGGTCCGCGCGGTCGAGGGCGTCGGGCCGGTCCGGTTCCATCAGGACCAGCACGTAGGGTGTCCCTTTTGGCACCGCCGCCACGCGTTCGGCCAGCGACGGCACGGTCAGCCGTGGATCCTTCTCGACGGTGTAGAGGCTGCCGTAGAGTTCTGTGACGGCTGCCGCGGTTCCTTCCGTGAGCACGACCCTGCGCCCCAGCGACGCGTTGTTCGCGACGAGCAGCGGGAAGTAGAGCAGCGTGTCGGCCACGTCGAAGACCACCAGGTCGGGCCGCGTGTTCCAGGCGTAGTAGTCGAAGCCGTTGTGGAGTTGCCAGTCGAGGTCGGTCCCGAGGATCTCGCGATTGCCGTCCATGCCCGCGGTCAGCCTGTCGTAGAAGTTGGTCGGCTCGCGGTCGTCGCTTCGGTCGAGCGCCGGGAAGGTGTCGTAGATGCGCCAGGCGGGGTAGGCGAGCACCAGCGCGAGCGTCAGCCATCCCAGGCCCGCGGCACGCGACTTGCGGCCGGCCGTCCCGACGATCCAGGCTGCCGCGCAACCGGCCCACAGCGCGACGATCCAGTGCGACGGGATATAGAAGACGTGCACGTCACCCACGTTGTAGGTGAACGCAAACCACCAGTTGACCACCCAGAGCGACGCCAGCAGGGTGCCGAGGCGCCAGTCGCGCCGGAGCAGCCAGCCGGCGCCGGCGACGGCAGCGACCATTCCCGGGATGCCCACCTGCTGGCGCAGGTCGAACCAGTACATCGCGAACCGCTGCGGCAGCGCCGACCTGGTGATCCCCTCGACCATCGTCGCCCGCCAGTCGGCCTTCGTCACGTCGAACCAGAAGTTGCCGAGCAGGCCGAGGTAGCCGGGGTGGCCGGGCTCGGCGAGCATCGACCTGAAGTTCCACGTGTACTGGAGCGCAAAGAGCGCGGCGATCCCGACCGCCATGGCGGCGACACGCGGGCGCAGCATCTCGCGCGGGCCGCCGGGTGAGGCGAGCAGCAGGAACAGGGCCATGCCCGGCAGCAGCAGCACCATCGACAGGTGATTGCCGAAACCGAGCGCAAACAGGGAAAAGAACACGGCCAGCCGGCCGGGCGACGGCCTCCGGTACCACGCCAGCAGCGCCAGCAGCGCGGCGTTGGCGCACAGCATGTGCAGCGCGTAGACCTCGGCAATGATCGCCTGCGACCAGAAGGTGTAGGAACCGGCGAAGAGCAGGCCGGCCGCGATCCCCGCGGCCAGGCCACCCGCCAACTCGGCGCCGGCGAGCACGACCAGGCCGACGGCCAGCGAGCCAGCCACCGCCGACGCCAGGTTCACGGCGAAGGCGGGCTCGCGCGGCATGGCCCGCACGAATGCGTTGACGATCGCGTAGTAGAGGGGGTAGCCCTGGCGCGGCGTGAGGTCGTGCCGGCCGGCCACCGCCTGGAACGAGGCGGTGTCGCCGAGGTCCTGCCCTGGGAGCAGCGTGGAGTAGTAGAGGAGAAAGGCGACGGCGGCCAGGACACCGGCGGCCAGGAGGCGCGTGCGGAGCGTCTGCACGGGAACGTCCAGGTCCGTCAGGACTTGGCGGGGGCGGGCGCGGGTTTCGGTGCCGGCTTGGCGTCCACCGGGTAGTTCGCCCCGGCCCATTCCGCGATGCCGCCCTTCAGCACCGCCGCGCGGAAGCCCTGCCGGATCAGCTCGCCGGCCACCTTCGAGCCGGTCACTTCGTCGGGATCCGAGTCGTAGACAACGATGTCGCGGTCGCGGGAAAGCTGCGACGGGGTGAGGGCGCCTGGGGCCATCCGGACCGCGCCGGGAAGCTTCACCGTGCTGTGCTCGTAGGGGTACTTGAGCCGGACGTCGAGGACGCTCGGACGGGTTGCGGCGTCCGCATTCTCGAGGCGCAGTTTGAGGTCTTCCTTGGTGATGCGAGGAACAGGCATGCCGTATTGTCCCCGCGGCGCGCGGATACAGTCAAGGAGGCCTGCCGGGCGGCTACGACTGGCGCCGGGCGACGAGGCGAACCAGCTGACGGCGGGCGCGGAGCGGCGATGGCTGCAGCCCGAGTTCACGGGCGTCCAGCTGCCACCCGATCGACCGCTGGCCGCACCGCAGGCAGCGGAGGTGAATCGAGCCCGGGTCACAGGAAACCGCGTGTTCGTGGCGCCCCAGCAGGTGGCAGTTGATCCAGTCCCACATGACGCACGTCCATTCAAACTTGAAAGCCGGTTCACGAAATGGTGATGGGCGGCCACCTTGCGCGGCGAGATTCCCCTGTGAATCGCGCTGCCGTGAACTCTCCGTCCAACCGAACCGCAAATCGAGTGCCAGAAACGTGTGGTCGGTTTTCAGCCCGAGAAGAGGGCTCGCGCGCCGGATGGCCTCGCCGCGTGCCGGATGGGCTGCCGGTTCGTCGTCGCTCAGCCGGTCGGGGGTCCGGCATTGTCTCGATGTTCGTCGGTACGAGGCGTTGCTCGACTCCCCGCTTCCGCTATTCCATAGGCCGGCCCGGCGGTCTGTGCTACCGTCAGCCATCCACATGCATCCAGGGCGGACCGTTGCGGCCCTCGGCCTCGTGTTGTTCGCTCTCGCCGCGATGTCTTCGCCGCGACGGGTCGGCGACGCCCACGAATACCTGGCCATGGCGGCGAACATGGCGGACTTCCGCCCCCCGTTTCTCGCCGCCGGGGACGTCGGGCGAATCGAAGGAGAGCTGGCGCACTGGGGATTCGCCGGCCTCCCGCTGAACCTCCACACCGAGCTGAGGGACTCGACCGGCCGGCAGGATTTCTTTCATTTCTGGCTCTACCCGGCGCTGGCCGTTCCCGGGATCTGGCTCACCCGCCTGGCTGGCATCCACCCGAACTACGCGTTCGAGGCGCTGAACGCGCTGCTCCTGCTGGGCGCTCTGTGGATTGTCTGCCGCGTCGTGCCGTGGTGGGGCGCGTTTGCGCTGTTCCTGAGTCCGGTCGTCTGGTGGGTCGACAAGGCTCACACCGAGGTGTTCACGTTCGCGATGCTCGCGGCGGCGTTCGCGTTGCTGCGAGAGGCGCCCTGGTGGTCGATGATCGCGCTCGGCGCGGCCTCCGCGCAGAATCCGCCGGTCGCGGCCGTCCTTGCCGGCGCGCTTGCCGCGACGCTCGTCGCGCGGCCGGCCTGGCGTCGCGACCGGCGCGTCTGGCTCGGCGCGGCGGCCGGCGCGGCGCTTGCGTCGACGCACCCCGCCTATTACCTGTGGCGCTGGCACCTGTTGACGCCGCAGCTCGTCAAAGGGACGGCTTCGCACTGGCCGTCGCTCCAGGAGTGGGGCGCCGTCCTGTGGGACCCGAACCTGGGCCTCGCCGTCCACGCGCCCCTGCTGATGTGCACGGTCGCGGCGGCGCTGGCGGCCATCGCCGTGACGGCGCGGGCCCGGCTCACGGAAGCGGACGTCTGGCTTTCCCTCGCCTCGGCCGTCGTCTTTCTCGCCGCGTTCGCGCAGTCCACCAACGTCAACAACGGGGCCACGCCGGGAATGAGCCGATACGGCGTCTGGCTCGTGCCCCTTGCGGTTCCGATCTTCCTGCGCGCCGGGGAGTCGGTCCCGCACCGGCAGCAACGGTGGCTTGGGGGGCTGGCGCTCGCGTCCTCTGTCTGGTGCGCGGCGGCCTTTCAGCCCCGCGCGCCCGAGAACTACTGTGCCCCCTCCGTTCTGGCGGACGTGCTGTGGGAACGCTGGCCGGGGCTCGACAACCCGCTGCCCGAGGTCTTCGCGGAGCGGCTGTCATCCGCGGAGCCCGGCTTCGCCCCCGTGGCCACGCCCGGCTGCAGCAAGGTCCTGCTGATTGGCGGGCAGTGGCCGGTGCCGTGCCGGCCGGTTCCCGTGCCGATGCGATGCAGCGGGCCTCACGCGTTGTGCTACGCGAACCGGGCGGGTGAAGGCTACGAGTTCCGGCGCGTGGCGCAGCCGCCAAGCTACACTTTCGAACGGCGCCGGACCTGGGTGTGGGACGCGACGGCCGGACCCGGGATTCGAGCGGATCCTCCGCCGCGTCCGATGGCGCGACCTACGCCTGGTGTCGAGGAGCGGGCCCGGCGCGATGGTCAGAGACGCCCAGAACGTCTCGTGGACCTACGAGCTGGAAAGCGAGCGCGACCTGCTGGTCTACGTGAGGCAGCCAATGCCCGGGGCCGGCCTCACGCTCCTGCTGCCCGGCGGCATGACGGGTGCCATTCTCGACGCCGAAACCGGCGACGAAGTCGAACCGGTCCACATCGAGGCGGCGGGGCACAGCAGGCTGGAGATTCCGGCGGGACGAACGGTGGCCGTCGCGTTGAGCCGCGCGACGCCGGCGCCGCGTTGAGCCGCGACGGGATGCCCGGGACGACGGCCGGGCTACGGCCGCGAGAGGCGGGCGCGGTGCTGTCCGAAGTGCGCCAGCCAGAGGTCGAGCAGGTCGGCCACCGATACGGGGGACGGCGACCACGCCACGCGCCACTGTCTGCCGTCCACGAGAGCGGGCACCCGCGTGCCGAGGTCGGCCGCCCGCCGCGCGGTCCGCCGCCACTCGGCAACCGACTGCTCGGGGCTCCAGCCGCGCCGCGCGTCGATCTGTTCGGCGTTCCAGGCGTCCACGTCGATCCGCGGAATCGCCTCGGCCCGGTCCCCGACGAGGGCCTCGACCTGGTCCAGCAGGAAATCGGACCAGGCGCACAAGTGGCCGAGCAGTTCCTGGTTCGTCCAGGCAGTCCCCGGCGACTCGTCCCATCGGCTCTGAACCCAGCCGACCCAGTCATCCACGCCGTCGATCGCCGCGCGGGCTCGCGTGGGCCAGTCCATGGTGGGCGGCTCCTAGGCCTGCTTTCGTGCGATCAGACGTCCGCGTCCCACCTGGCCGACGGCCGACGCGTCGCGCCACAGCGTGATGCCGCGCGCCGCCTCGTCGTAGAGGTCCTGGCCGTAGGCGGCGACGATCCCCTGCCGATGGGTCGAGGTCAGGCTGTCGAGATACGACTGCACGTGCCTGGCGAAGTCGGCGCTCAGGTCCTCCCGGCCTTCGACAACCAGTCCCGCTGACGCGGCCAGCCCCGCGTAGCCGTCCAGCGTCTCGAGGTAGGGAAACACCATGAACGCGTTCAGCGCGGTCCACGTGTCGTCGCTCATCGGCCCGGTCTCGATCCAGTCGGTGAACGCGACCACGCCGCCCGGCTTCAACACCCGGGCGCACTCGGCGATCAACCGGCCCTTGTCGGTGACGTAGCACCAGGCGTCCTGCCCCCAGACGACGTCGAAGGTCGCCGGCGGGAAGGGCATGTCGAGGGCATCGCCGAGGACGAAGGTGACCCTCGACTCGAGCCCCGCCAGCCGCGTCCTCCGCTCGGCTTCCGCGTGCATCTTCGCGGTGCCGTCCAGGCCAACCACCCGGCATCCTGTCGTGTGGGCCAGGTGGCGCGCGGGGCCGCCGAGGGCGCTGCACACGTCGAGGACCGCAGAGGCGGCGTTGACGCCCGCGTGCCGCGCCAGAACATCCGTCTCCGGGGCGCCGCCCACGTGGATCTGTTCGCCCATCAGCATCTCCCAGAGGAGACCTCCAGGGCCGCTGTACACCTCGCTGACTTGCTCGAGACCGACGTCCAGGCGGCGTTCGCGGGTCACGACGTAGCTCCTTGGGAAGTGCGGCGCAAGGCCCCCGCCGGGATCTCGGCAACGACCGGCAGCCGCGGGCATTTCGGGTCGACGCCGTTCGCATCGCCGCCGTAGTGGTAGGCGCTCGCGCGACAGCCCCAGCAGTGGCTGTTCTCCTCGCAGCGGTCGCACGGCGCGGGTGCGCGACGCGATTCGTGCAGCGGCGCGTGGATCAGGGTGCCCAGGTGTTCCTGGACGATCTGCTCGAACGGCGTGTCCCGGATGTTCGCGACGCCCTGCCGGATGACCGAGCAGGGCGTGACGTCGCCCGAGAAGGTCACGGTGGCCATCGTGCCGCAGTAGAACTTGTCCGTGTCCATCGCGGCGATCGAGCCGTCGTGCGTCCCGTAGTTGAGGCGGTCGCGCTCGGCGAACACGACGCGCGTCGCCTCGTCGGAGGGGACGAATCGGCCCCAGCCGTCGCCCATGCCGGCCGGATTGAACATCGTCAGGCACGTCCGCATTCCCTTCTCCCGCCACCACCAACCCATGGTCGCCACCACGTCGTCGACCGGCTGGAGGGCCGTGAAGGTGATGCAGTTGATCATCTGGTCGCGCCGCTTGCCTTCCTGCTGCACGCGGTTCACGCCCTCGACGATCGCGGCGATGTTGGCGGGGTTGCTTTCGGGGTGGAGGCGCGCGTACGTGTCTGGGGACAGGGAATCCAGGTGGACCGATACGAAGCCGCCCTCGGTCGTCCGCGTGACCTTGCGGGCGACGTCGGGGTCGCGCAGCGGGAGTCCGCTCGTCCAGACGTTGTTGATCAGGCCCAGCGAGCGCGCGTACTCGGTCAGCTCGTACCAGTCGGCGCGGGCGAGAGGGTCGCCGCCCAGCCAGTCGATCGCCCGCACCTCGAGCCGGGCGGCCGCGTCGAGCAGCCCGCGGATTTCGGCAGCCGTCAGGGCGCGCGTTTCGGCCGGCTTCGATTTCGCGTAGCAGTACGCGCAGCCCTGCGGGCAGGCATCGGTGGATTCGAGTTGCAGCGTGTAGAGTCGTTTCTCGGCGAAGTAACGTTTCTGCTCGTCCTCGTGTCCCGCGGCGAGGCCGCCGAACTTCGTCAGGCATCCGCTCATCGGTTTGTCTCCCCGTTTCGTGGTTCGTGCGCCGTTGCGCGCGAACGGACGTTGGCCGCGTCCGGAGCGGACGGCGGCGCAATGGAAGCCAGGACGTGCCGCGTCGACGCGAGCACGTCGGCAGGCAGGCGCAACGCCTCCTGCGCGAGGCGCGCGAGATTGGCGGGCGTGTCGACGTCGTACCAGGAAGGGAGCCACGCCGTGGAGCACCCGAGCGCGTCGGCGCGCGCCCGCGTCTGCGCGGCCACGCGCGCGCTGCTCCAGTCGATGTCGTGGAACAGTCCCGGGCACGGGGCACCCAGTCCGACGAGGTAGTAGCCGCCGTCGTCGCTGGGGCCGACGACCACGTCCGCGAAGTCGAGCAGCACGACGGCCTGCTCGAGGACGGAGACGGGAAGCGTCGGGCTATCGGAGTTCAGCGCGATCACGCGGGAGAACCCGGCAGCGAAGAGCTGCCCCGTGGCGGCAGCCAGGCACGCGCCGATGTCGCCGCCTTCGACCGGCAGCAGCAACGGCCGGCCGGGCAGCCGGGTGCCCCACGTCTGGACCGCCGCGGGCGGGCTGACCGCCACCGCCAGCCGGAGGCCGTTCACGCGCGACACCATGCTCATGGTGTCTTCGAGGAGGGCTTGTGAGAGAAGGGCGGCGGCGTGCCGCGACAGCGGCGGCGAAAGGCGCGTCTTCACGCGGCCGGCCACCGGTTCCTTGGCCATGATCACCACGACCGAGCCCACCTCGCTGCGGTTGCTCATCCCCGGACGTGCCCCGCGATCGTGCCGAGGATGTGGGCGGTGGCGAGCGCAGACCCGCGAAGGGTTCCGCTCACCTTCGACCGACCGGCGGTTCGGCGATGCCAGCCGACCGGGACTTCGATGATGCGCCAGCCGGCCCGCGCGGCCTTGACGATCATCTCCGTCGGCCAGCCGTAGGTCTGGTCGTGCAGCGTCATGGACCGAAGCCGCTCGCGCTGCACCGCGCGAAACGGCCCGAGGTCGGTGATGGGCAGGCCGTAGCACGCACGGATCAACGCGGCCGAGAAGCGATTGCCGGCGCGTTGGTGCCACGGCATTTCCGCGGCCGACGCCCGGTCCCCGAGTCGCGACCCGAGCACGAGATCGGCGTGTCCGAGGGAGATCGGACGCACGAGCCGACCGATCTCCCGCGGGTCGGCGGACCCGTCGCCGTCGAGGAAGACCACGACCTCCGCCCGGGCCAGCCGGGCGCCGGCCTCGCAGGCGCGCCCGTAGCCGCGGCGCGGTTCGCTGACGACGGTGGCGCCGCCGCGCCTGGCCACGGCCACCGTATCGTCCCGGGAACCGCCGTCCACGACGATCACCTCGTCAACGAGGTCGGCGGGGATCGCCGCGAGCACGGCCCCCAGGCTCGCGGCCTCGTTGAGCGTCGGTATCACCGCCGTGGCAGAGCCCATGCGTGGTCCTTCTCGGTACAGGTCGGCCGTGACACGTGTCGCTCGAAGTGGGGACGTGCCTGCGTTTTGGGATGACCCGGGGGGACAGTATCACGCGGGTCAGCGGGCGACAAGGGCGATTGCTGGGGTTGTCGGGTCATCGCCGACGGTTGCGGGAGGCTGAGGCAGCGTGCTAAACTTCCCAATCTTGTCGGCGTTGCCGACGCGATGCCGATGGAGAGTGGGCGGCTAGCTCAGCTGGGAGAGCGCCGCGTTCGCAACGCGGAGGTCGCAGGTTCGAGCCCTGTGCCGTCCACCAACTTAAGTCCTTAAGACACGCGAGGTTGCGGCCTCGCGTTTTGTGCGTACAACGCCTGGTGAGCGGGCGTTGTGGCGGCATTTGTGTCCAGCAATTCGCACCAACGTGCGACAGCAGACGTGCGAGATGTCGGAAACACCAGCGAAATCGCTATGGGCGGCGCCGGCGGCACTCCGGTTGTTCCGGTCTGAGTGGCGGTAACGCGGAGGTCGGATCGCCGCCAACCTCAAGGAACACGACGCGTGAGAGCCCCCGTTCAGCGGGCGCGGGATGCTGAAAGCGGCGTCGCGGCTGGGCCAGATGGATGCCGAGACCTGAGCATTCCCCCTGACGAGGCGGTGTTTCTCACCACCTTTCACCCGTGTGCGTGACGCAACGATCGTCCCTCTTCCAGCGCACGGACGAGGCCAGGCTGCGCGCCCGGTTCAGCACCATGAACTTGACGAACAAAAGCGGTGGGCACTCCGAGCGATGCTTCTCGCCGCTTCGCGGGAGACGGGTCGCTTACCGCGTCGCCAAGGACCGCTGCTGTCGTGAGCACGCCGACCAACGTCCAGCCGTCGAGGACGCCGAGCCCTGCGAAACTGCCAGCGGCGAAGATGAGGGAGTCGCCTGGCAGGAAGGGCGTCACCACGATACCGGTTTCGAGGAAGACGATCAGGAACAGCAGGCCATATGCCAGGTTGCCGTGCGCGGCAATGACAACCCCGAGGTGCCTGTCGATATGAAGACAAAGGTCCACCAGCCAGATCAGGTATTCCACAAGGCCTCCGGGCAAGGACCGGCGGGATTGGGCCCCTGCACTCACCCGCGCGCGCCGTCCTCGACCGGCCGGGCCCCATGAATGTAGCGGGCGCCTGGACGCATTAACAAATAGAATGTTCGAGAGACGTCCATCGAAATAGTCTATGTGGAGGGCGATGTGGAGTGGCTGAATTACCATCACCTGCTGTACTTCTGGACCGTGGCCCGGGAGGGCAGCGTCACGCGGGCCAGCGAGCAGTTGCAGTTGGCCCAGCCGACGGTCAGTGCCCAGTTGCGCGCGTTGGAGGAGTCACTCGGCGAGCCCCTGTTCGTGCGTACCGGGCGGCGCCTCGAACTGACCGACACCGGTCGCATCGCCTACCAGTACGCGGAGGAGATCTTCTCGCTGGGACGAGAGTTCCTCGACGCCGTCAAGGACCGCCCAACCGGACGACCGCTGCGGTTCTCCGTCGGGGTGGTGGACGTCCTGGGCAAGTTCGTCGCCTTCCGTCTCTTGAGCCCGGTGCTGTCCCTGCCGCAACCCGTGCAGCTTATCTGCCGAGAGGACCGTCCCGCCCACCTTCTGGCCGAACTCGCCACGCATTCGCTGGACATGGTGCTCGCCGACGCGCCGATGCCCCCCGGGTCGAGCGTGCGGGCATTCCATCACCTCCTGGGGGAATGCGGCGTAACGGTCTTCGCCCCGCGGCGGGTCGCGGCCGGCTATCGGCGCCGGTTCCCGGAGTCGCTCAACGGGGCGCCGTTCCTCCTTCCCACCGAGCAGGCGTCGCTGCGGCGATTGCTCGCGCAGTGGTTCGACACCAAGGGCATCCGGCCCCGTGTCGTGGCGGAGTTCGACGACGCCGCGCTTCTGCAGACGTTCGCCGCCGCCGGGCACGGACTGTTCGCCGGGCCCAGCGTGATCGAGAGCGACGTCGTGCGCCGGTTCGACGCGCGGGTCGTGGGAAGAATCGACGGTCTGCGCGAACGCTTCTATGCCATCTCCGTCGAGCGGCGGCTGAAGCACCCGGCCGTCGTGGCCGTCTGCGCCCAGGCGCGGAGCGATCTGTTCGAGGGGCACCGGGAGCCCACGCCAGTCGGCTGACCCATCACCGTCGCCCGCCTCGCCCCAACCCAGTCGTCAGTGGAGCCCCTCGCGCCCCCGGCTGCGGCCAGATCTATCCATAGTATTTATAGATGGCATTGTATCTAAGATTCTATTTGCTAAATGCATCAGGCAACCTTAGGGTTGGGGCGTGGTGGCGCGCATCCGTGCGCTCTCTATCGTGCCCGGCCCGAGAGCCTGCATGCACGCGGAGACCGCCGGCGCCCCGGGGGGAGGGATCATGCAGTGTCCAGTGTGCAACGTCGCGCTCGTGATGGCAGAGCGTGCAGGAGTGGAAATCGACTACTGTCCCGGGTGCCGCGGTGTCTGGCTCGACCGGGGCGAGCTCGACAAGATCATCGAGCGGTCCGATGGGGCGGCGCAGGGGCCTGCGGCCGGCTACCCGGCGGGCGAGCGGTACGGGAAGCACGATCACGAACCGCACATCGGTCACGATGGTCGACGGAAGTCGTTCTGGCGGGAGATTTTCGATTGAGCCAGCAACCCGGGGAGGTGCGACATGTGTGAGGCGGACTACGCTTTCGGTGAGTTGCTCGCGCGGGTCCGTGGAGAGTACCTCGAGATGCCGGGGCTCCATCTGACGATCCCGCAAGCCGTCCGGCTCTGGGGCCTGAATGCCGTCGTCAGCGAGGCGTTGCTGTCGTGCCTCGTGGCGTCTGGGTTTCTGCGCCGGACGGCGAGAGGGACGTTTGCGCTCGCCGCGCCGGAGGGGATGCTGAGCCCGGCCTTCGCGGGCTCAGAGCGGCGAGGCGGGGTCGGGTGGCGCGGACGGTGAGGGCACCGGCCCCCCGTGGAGCCCCCTAAACCAAGCGTTATTGCATGGAGGCGGCAAGATGCAGATTCAAGTTCGCGCGCGTCACGTGGTTGTGCCTCCCCGGTTTGCGCAGGAGGTCGAGCACCGCATGCGGGTGGCGATCGGCCGGTTTGCACGCCGCGTTCACCGGGTCGCCCTGCGCTTCTCCGACCTGAATGGCCCTCGTGGAGGAGTCGACAAGGCCTGTGTGGTAACCGTCTCGCTCTCGAAAGCGGGCACGCTTCGTTATCGGGCCGTCGCGGGCGACGTTGTGGCCGCGATGTTTCGCGCCGTGGCCGGCACGCAGGAGGCTGTCGTGCGACGCCTCGGGCTCCGACGCGATGGGCCTCGGCACGACGGCAGACAGAGCCGTTCGCTCGCCTGGGACGTCGCGCCACGCGGCGCGTGACCCGAGTGGAAGACCCTCAATGCACCACCCCACTGGGGCAGTGACCGGAGCGCCGGCGCCACCTGGACCGGGACAGACGTTGCCCCGGAACGCCAGCGGCCTGACGTACCCGCGCTCTATTCTCGCAAGAGTAAGGCGACCGGTTCGCGACGGTGGGCGCATGGTGATAGACGAAGAGATCGCTGCTAACAGGGCGTGAAGGCAGACTCAATCTGATTGATTGATCAGAATGCCTTCATGGTCGACCCGCGAGTGAGGGTGGCCCTTCTGAGGCATCAATGATCAAGCCGCACGAGGAGACGAGCGACACGCCCAACCCGGGGCCCCGAGCGACCGGCGCCGTTCTGAGTCTCGGTGGGCTGCTCGGGCTCAGCGACTCGGATGCCGACGCGCGCCTGGCGCAGGAGGGGCCGAACGAGCTTCCCGCTCAGAAGAAGCGGAGCCTGCTGGACCATCGGGTTCGAGGTTGTGCGCGAGCCGATGTTCCTCATGCTCGTCGCCGCGGGCAGCCTGTACCTCCTCATGGGCGAGCCGGCCGATGCCGCTGATGCTGCTCGGCTTCGTGCTTCGTCGTCATGGCCATCACCATCATCCAGGAGCGGCGCACCGAGCGCGCGCTGGAAGCGCTGCGAGACCTCTCGAGCCCGCGGGCGCTCGTCATCCGCGATGGCGTGCAGCGGCGCATCGCCGGGCCGCGAGGTCGTGCCGGGCGATTTCGTCGTCCTCGCCGAGGGCGACCGCGTCCCCGCGGACGGCCTCCTGCGACGCGCGCATCAACCTCTCGACGGACGAGTCGCTGCTGACCGGAGAGTCGGTTCCCGTCAGGAAGACCCCATCGGCCGACGCCCGGGCGCTCGACCGGCCCGGTGGCGACGATCTGCCCTCGGTGTTCTCCGGCACCCTGGTCACCGCCGGCCAAGGCATCGCCGAGATTGCGGCCACGGGGTTCGCAGTCGGAGCTCGGCAAGATCGGCAAGGCGCTCGCAGCAGGTCGAGCCGGAGCCGACTCCCCTTCAGAAGGAGACCGGGCGCCTCGTCCGCACCTTCGCCATCGTCGGGCTCCTGGCCTGCGCGCTCGTGGTGGTGGTCTTCGCGCTCACGCGCGGAGGCGGTGCCGACGTCTGGAAGCAGGGCTTCCTCGCCGGAATTGCGATGGCCATGGCCACGCTGCCCGAGGAGTTCCCGGTCGTGCTGACCGTCTTCCTGGCGCTGGGCGCCTGGCGGATCTCGCGCAGCCACGTGCTCACGCGCCGGATGCCGGCGGTCGAGATGCTGGGGGCCGCCACGGTCCTGTGCGTCGACAAGACGGGCACGCTCACGCAGAACCAGATGACGCTGCGGCAGCTCGCCGGTAGCCGGCAGCGCCCTCGACCTCGCGACGCTTCGTGGCACGCTCCCGGAGGAACTGCACGGCCTCCTCGAGCACGCGATCCTGGCCAGCAAGCGCGATCCGTTCGACCCGATGGAGCGGGCGCTGCACGAGGCCGGCGACCGGCTCATCAAGGACACGGAGCACCTGCATCCGGGCTGGTCGCTGATTCGCGAGTACCCGCTGACGCCCGGCCTGCTGGCCGTGAGCCACGCGTGGCGCACCGGGAACGGCGATGAGGTGGTGGTGGCGGCGAAGGGCGCGCCCGAGGCCATCGCGGATCTCTGCCACCTGAGCGCCGACGCAGCGCGAGTCGCTGTCGCGGGAGGTTGCGGCCCTGGCGTCGCCAGGGCCTTCGCGTTCTCGGCGTCGCGCGCGGAGTCACCCGCGAGGGCAGTCTCCCCGACGAGCACCACGATCTGTCCCTCGAGCTCGTCGGCCTGCTGGGCTTCGAGGACCCGCTGCGGCCGACGGTGCCGGCTGCGGTCGCCGAGTGTCAGGCCGCCGGCGTGCGCGTGGTGATGATCACGGGCGACTATCCCGCGACCGCCCAGAGCATCGCCCGGCAGGCCGGGCCTCGCCAACTGCGAGACGGTGATCACCGGGCCCGAGCTCGACCGCGATGTCGGACGAGGAGCTGGCGCGGCGGATCTCGCGACGTGCAGGTCTTTGCCCGCGTGGTTCCCGAGCAGAAGCTGCGCATCGTCAACGCGCTGAAGGCGAACAAGGAGATCGTCGCGATGACCGGCGACGGGGTGAACGACGCCCCGGCGCTGAAGGCCGCGCACATCGGCATCGCGATGGGCGGACGCGGAACCGACGTGGCCCGCGAGGCCGCGTCGCTCGTGCTGCTCGATGACGACTTCTCGTCCATCGTGGCGGCCATTCGTCTCGGCCGGCGCATCTTCGACAACATCAAGAAGGCGATCGCCTTCATCCTCGCGGTGCACGTGCCCATCGCGGGCCTGTCGATGCTGCCGGTCTTCTTCGCCGATTGGCCGCTCCTGCTGCTGCCCGTCCACATCGTCTTCCTCCAGCTGATCATCGACCCCGTCGTGCTCCCTCATCTTCGAGGCCGAGGAGGCCGAGGCCGACGTGATGCAGCCGGCCGCCGCGGAAGCCGGACGAGCGGCCTCTTCTCGAGGCAGACCATCGGCGTCGCGGTGATGCAGGGGCTCAGCGTGCTGGCGGTCTGCCTGGGGGTCTTCCTGCTCGCGCGCGTCGGCCATTCCGACGACGCCGCCCGCGCGCTGACGTTCGCGACGCTGGTGGTCGCCTTCGTCGTCATCATCCTGGTCAACCGGTCGTGGACCAAGTCCGCCTTTGCGATGCTGCGTGTTCCCAACCCCGCGCTGCGCTGGGTGGTGCTCGGCGCGTGCGTCTTCCTCGCGTGGTCCGTGCTCATGGTCCCGTTTGCGCAGCGGCTGTTCCACTTCGCGCCGCTGCACGCGACGGATCTCCTCCTCAGCCTTGGGGCGGGCCTGGTCTGCGTCCTCTGGTTCGAACTGGTGAAGCTCGCCCGACGACCCGCGTCGGTCCGCGCATGAGCGCGGACCGTCTGACATCGCCGGCCGGCACACCGGACCCAGAACCCGCGCCCATTCGGATGATGGCCGGAATCGGCGAGACGCCATCGCGCCTGGACGCCGCCCCGCGTCCGATGGCGGTCGCCGGTCGACACATCGGCGAGCTCCTCTTCCACCATCGTGGTAGGACGACTGGTGCTGGCAGTGCCTGGGCGGGGCGGCGGGGCCTGAGCAGGGTGGCCCTTGCGGGCGGCGTCCGCGGTGTCTGACAGGGGTATTCCGTTGCCCGGCCGACGACACCCCGCAATACGGGCTCTCCCACCCACTGGGATCGTTCGCGCGGGCTGCTAGCTTCGGAAGGTCTCTTCGAGCTTCTTCAGGATGGCCTTCTCCTCCGCAGAGATCTTGCCGTAGCCGAGAATGCCTCCCGCGGCTTCCGCGACGGAGCGCGCGTCGGCCATGAGCTCGTCCCGGAGTGCCTGTCGCTCGAGGGCGCTCAGCTCCTTGCAGAGCGTCTGCATGTACTGCATCCAGGCCTCCAGCAATGCGGGATCGGGTTTTGTCTTGAGCCAGGCCGACATGATCTTGGGATCCAGGCCTTTCTGTCTCAACCCGGCCCTCTCAGCGTACTCGAACAGCTTCTTCCGCTCCTCGTCGTCCATCTTGCCATCGGCCCAGGCGACCTCGATGAGCGGGATGCCGATCAGCGTGGCCATCGTCTCGGGACCGATGTCCAGTGCAATCAGCTTCTCAAGGAGTGGGTCGTCGTGGATGCCCGAGATGGCCGCTAGACTCTCCTTCGTCTGCTTCATCTGCTGGAGCTCTGCGCGACGTTCGATGATGCGCCGGTCCTCCTGATGGAAGAACAAGTCCTCGAGCGTCTGCCGGCCCTTCTCGGTCAATTTTGGCGTCATGGCTCCGATTATACAGAAGTGACAGCCTGCACGCGGCGGCAACGACTCGTGTCGGGCATCGACGAGGCCCCGGCGGAGGTTGGGCTGCGACCGGGACCGGTGGCCTAGACTGAAGTTCCGCGTTATCCGTCGTCACTCTTGAATTAGTTTCTGGCCAGAATCGTCGTGGTTCTGGCCTTTTGTTTGCGGCAATATGTAGTCACTAATAGTATTGACTTGCAGCCCCAGACCGTATATCTTCTCCGCATGCCGAAGCGAACGGGCGCGGTGCATGTCGTCACGACAACGCGGCACTACAAGGGGAAGATCTACCAGTCGCACCTGCTGCGTCGGAGCTTCCGCCAAGACGGCAAGGTCTGCAACGAGACGGTAGGCAATCTGTCGCATCTGCCCGGACACGTGATCGATCTGATCCGGCGGGCGCTGCGCGAGGAAACGCTGATCCCCGCGGAGAACTTCGAAGTCGTGCGGTCACTCCCTCACGGCGACACGCACGCGGTGCTCACGGCGATGGACCGCCTGGGGTTTCGGCGGCTCTTGGGGACTCGCCCCTGTCCCGAGGCCGACATGGTGGTCGCGATGGTGGCGGCGCGGGTCGTGTGCCCCCACACGAAGCTGGCGACCACCCGCTGGTGGCAGAGCCGGACGATCGCCGACGACCTCGGGGTGCGCGAGGCCAGTGAGGACGACCTCTACGCGGCGATGGATTGGCTGGTGGCGCGGCAACCCCAGATTGAGCGCAAGCTGGCCGCGCGGCATCTGACGGCGGGCGGCTTGGTGCTCTACGACCTGACCTCCAGCTACTTTGAAGGGACGACGTGCCCGCTCGCGAAGCGCGGCCATAATCGCGACGGGAAGCGGGACAAGCTGCAGGTCAACTACGGCCTGGTGACCGATGGCCGCGGCTGCCCCGTCGCGGTGTCGGTGTTTGACGGCAATGCCAGCGACAGCACCACCGTGCTCCCGCAGGTCCAGCGTGTGCACGAGGACTTTGGCGTGCGGGACGTCGTCCTGGTCGGCGACCGGGGGATGATTGCGCAGAAGACGATCGACGCCCTGCAGCAGTGGAGCGGCGTGCGGTGGATCACGGCGCTCAAGAGCGTGCAGATCCGGACGCTGGTGGAAGGTGGGGCACTGCAGCTCGGCCTCTTCGATGACCGCGATCTCTTTGAACTGGCTGATCGCGACTACCCAGGTGAGCGGCTGATCGCGTGTCGCAATCCGGAATTGGCGAAGCTCCGCGCGCACAAGCGGCAGGACCTGCTGGCGGCGACGGTGGGGGAACTCGAGAAGGTCCAGCGGCGGGTGACGACGGGGCGTCTCCGTGGCCGCGCCGAGATCGGCCTGCGTGTCGGTCGCGTCGTGAACAAGTACAAAGTCGCGAAGCACTTTGCCCTCACGATCACCGACACCGCGTTTCGTTTTGCCATCCGCGAGGCCCAGGTCGCGCTCGAGGCGCAACTCGATGGCATCTACCTTATTCGGACCAACGTCGGCGCGGAGGTCATGACGGCCGAGGACGCCGTCCGTAATTACAAGGCGCTGAGCCAGGTGGAACGCGCGTTTCGGTCCTTGAAGACGATCGACCTGCACGTGCGGCCCATCCACCATCGGGTCGCCGACCGGGTCCGTAGCCACATCTTCCTCTGCATGCTCGCCTACTACGTGGAGTGGCACATGCGCGAGGCGTGGCGGCCCGTGCTGTTTGCCGATGAGGACCAGGCCGCCAAGGCGCATCGCGACCCCGTGGCGCCCGCTCGCCGCTCCCAGGGCGCCGATCACAAGGCAGCTACCCATCGCCTGGCGAACGGCACGACGGTGCACAGCTTCCGGACGCTGCTGGAGGATCTCAGCTCGATGGTGCGGAATACCTGTCGGACCTCGCGTGACGCGGACGCGCCGACGTTTGCGGTGGTGACCACGCCCACACCCGAGCAGCGGCGGGCCCTGGATCTGCTGAAACGGATCGCGTAGACAGAATCGACGCCGAGGAATCCCGCCAACCGTCATGCGGGCAGCGAGATCCTCGGCTTGGAAGCGCGGAACTTCAGCCTAGAGAATGTCGCCGTGAGCGTCTCGACTGCAGGAGAGACGGCGGCCCGCCTCGAGGAGTACTTCCGCGCGAACCCGGTTCGCACCCGCGACTTCCGGAGCCGCAGTCCTCCCGCTGAGTTCGGCCGCTTCAACACCGGGGTGGTCAACCTGGGCACGTTGGCCGGCGGTAACGCCGTGCATGGCGCGGCATTCGAGTTTGTCCGCCACGCGGGCCTGAACGCCAGGAACTACTTTCAATCGACCATGCCCCAATAGGCCAGAGTCCATTGTGGCCGTCCTTGTGGCAGCGCGGGTTGCACGACCATGCAGAAACAGGCCGAATATCGCATGATTGTGCCACCTTGGCTCGGCGGCCGTCCGAGGACCTAACCCTTGTTGGACCAATACTTTACTTCTTGTCCCCCGAGCCCTTCGCAACGCGGAGGTCGCAGGTTCGAGCCCTGTGCCGTCCACCAACAGTTTTCCTAAGAAAAACGCGGGATGGCGATCCTGCGTTTCCTCTGCACCCGACCTCCGCAGAAGCAGTTGTGGCCGTAATTGTGTCAGGGTCCACTGCGTGGTTCTGTCTACTGAGGCGCGGACATGCATTCTTCTGCAGCAGACTAACGGTACCTGGCCACGCTCGATCTCGGAGCCGAGTTGAAGCGGGCCGCGCGCCCTGACCGGCGATTCCGCTAGCCGGGAGCGCGTTGCGATCAGTCCTCGCGCAAGGCCAGCGTGGGGGCAGCCGCGCGGCCCGCATGGCGGGGATGAGCGTGGCGGCGGCCCCGGTCGCCGCCAGCGCGAGGGCCGCGGCCACGAGCGCCAGCGGATTGGTGGGCGCCAGGCCGAACAGCATCGACCGGGCGGCCGTCGCGGCTGCCACCGCAACCACGCTGCCAGTCGCCAGCCCGGCGGCCAGCGAGGCGAGCGAGCGCCGGGCCACCATCCCGATGATGGCCGCGTGCGTCGCTCCGAGCGCGAGCCGCACGCCGATCTCCTGGCGGCGCCGGACGAGCGGGTACGACAGCACCCCGTAGATGCCGATCCCCGACAGCGCCAGCGCCAGGATGCCGAAGCCCGAGGAGAACGCGGCCAGCAGGCGGTCGCGCTGCGTCGCGCAGGCTCTGTGCGACCGAGGAAAACCGAACCCCGATCATCGGGCCCGCATCGCTCGTCACGCGCAGGACGGAGGATTTGCGCACGGCGGGCGGGATTGACACTCACTTCTTCCGGCCCAGGATTCTCTCCATTTCATCCATCACCCGGTTCATTTTCGCCATGCACAACGAGAACGGCTCCGAGGCCGTCATGTCGACGCCGGATTTCTTCAACAGGGCCATGGCATAATCCGATCCGCCCGCCGAAAGGAAATCGAGGTACTTTCTCGTCGCGCCTTTGTCGCCGTTCAAAACCAGCTCGGACCACGCCGCGGAGGCGGTGAAAGCCGTCGCATATTGATACGCGTAAAACTCGGAATAGAGCTGCGGAATGACGGCCCATTCCGATTGAATGTCGTCGTCCACGATGCAGACGCCCTGATCGTGGCCATAGTACTTTCGGGTGATCTCGGCGTACAGGCGATTGAGGGTGTCGCCGGTGAGCGGCTCGCCCTTTTCGGCCATCTGGTGGACGCGCAGCTCGAATTCCGATACCAGCGTAGCCCGGAAGATCGTGATCGCGAAGCCGTCAAGATAGTTGCCGAGCATCGAGAGGCGCGTCTCGTCGTCTCCGGTCTGCTTCAGCATGGCATCGAGGAGCAGCGCTTCATTGAACGTGGAAGCGACTTCCACGACGAACCTCGGGACGACCGCGGTTGCGAATGGTTGGCGGGCGTTCGATAGGTAGCTTTGCATGGCATGGCCCAGCTCGTGCGCGAGCCCGCTCATGTCGTCGAACGTTCCGCCGTAATTGATCAAGATATAGGGATGGACATCGTAGGCCCAGCCGTTCGAGTATCCGCCCGAGCGCTTGCCTTCCGTCGGATAGACATCGATCCAGCGGCCGGCGAACGCCCTCTTGACCGCCGCCGGATAGTCTTCGCCCAGCGGCCGGAATGCCGCCAGAAGACGATCCCGCGCTTCCTCGAAGGTGAACGGTCGGGCGGCAGCCGTCGCGAGGGGCGCCGCGAGGTCGTAATAGTGCAGTTCGGTCACGCCGAGGATTCTTTGCCGAAGCTTCAAATAGCGATGCAGAGTGCCCAGGTTCCCGTTCACATTGGCTACAAGGGTGCGGAATACCTGGACGGGAATGTTGTCTCGGTCCAGCGAGCGTTCAAGGCAGGAATCGTACTTCCGCGCTTTCGTCTCAAAAAGACCCTTCATGATCTGCGCGTTCATAAGCGCGCCACAGGTTCGGCGAAAGTCGTTCAGCCTTCCCATATACGCCGCGGACGAGGCCTTCCGGTCTTCGCGGATCGGCGATCTCCGCTGCCGGGAGAATTCGGATGGATCGAGCGTCACCGTTCTCCCGTTGGCCAGGGTCACTTTGGGATACGGGAAATCCGCGTTGAACAGCAAATCGCGAATGCTCGACGGCGCATCCGACATCAGCTCGGCAGCGGCGATGATTCTTTCCTCTCCCTCCGTGCCGGTATGCGCTTGGCGGCGGAGAAGGTCGTCCAGATAATGACGGTGAGGTTCGAGTTTTCTGTTGCTGCCGAGAAACGAGCGGACGATGGCGGAATCGATGGCCAGAATTTCGGGTTCGATGAAGGCCGTCTTTTCTCCAAACACCGCGCCCAATTGATCCGTTTCCTGCTGGAGCGCCGCATTCGATGCGGCGCGCATATCCTGATCCAGACTCAAATTCGCATAGGCGAACATCCGGGCAAATTCGACATTGAGGCGATTGAGGAGGTCGAGGCATCCCGCCAGCCGCTCGGCCGATGTGTTCAAGGTGTCCTGATACAGCTTGATGCCCGCGAGCGTATCAGTGAATGTCCGCTTGGCTTCCCGCCAAGCCTCATCGGACGAGTAGATTGCGGTGAGGTCCCATTTATAGGTATCGGGAATCCTGCGGCGGTCACGCTCCTGGGGCGTCGAGGTCACCGGCGTCGAGGAGGCCAAACAGAGAAGCGATAGAACGGAGATGGTCACAAAGCGCATCCGCTCACCTCGAGTGAAATTCGAGCGACTGATTGTAACGTGCCCGGCCGGAACCGACAGTGGGAAGCCGTTCAGGGCTATGTTCTGGATGTTCGCGTCCCCGCGCCGGAGCGTCGGAAACCGTGACGATCGCGTTGTCGCGCAAAAGGCGATCAGTCCTCGCGCAAGGCCAGCGTGGGCGGCAGCCGCGCGGCCCGGATGGCGGGAATGAGCGTGGCGGCCGCCCCGGTCACCGCCAGCGCGAGGGCCGCGGCCACGAGCGCCAGCGGATTGGTGGGCGCCAGGCCGAACAGCATCGACCGCGCGGCCGTCGCCGTCAGGACGGTCAGCAGGGCGCCAGCGCCGAGCCCCGTGCCGACCCAGCCCAGCGACTGGCCCGCCACCATCTGGACGATGTTCGATCGCGTTGCCCCGAGGGCCAGCCGGACGCCAATCTCCTGCCGGCGACGGACGACGAGGTACGACAGCACGCCGTAGATGCCAGTCGCCGACAGCACCAGCGCGAGCACACCGAAGAGGCCCGACAGGGTGGCCATGAGGCGCTCGCGGAGGAGCGTATCGCGGACCATTGTCGGGTACGCCTGAAAACTCACCGAAATCTGCGGATGGCGCTCGGTCACTGCCTTCGTGATGGCGGATCGGAGCGTGGCCAACGACAATCCTGACCGGACGACGACGGTCAGCCCACTGCCGGGTTCGGGGTCCTGCGCGGCGGCCCGATAGACGATCGGCTGAAACGGGTTCCTCAAATCGTCGTACGTGGTGTCCGCCACGACGCCGACAACCTCCGCCGCCGACCACTGCTGCGGTCCCGTGTGCACGAGAAGCCGCTGTCCGAGCGCCGATGCGCGACCGAAGTAGCGTGTGGCAAAGGACCAGTTGACGATCGCGACCTGCGGCGACCCGATGACGTCGCGCTCGTCGAAGTCGCGGCCGGCGACGAAGGGCGTGCGCATCGTCTCGAAGTAGCGCCCGCTCACCCCGTTCAGCTTGGTGAGCATCCTGGTCTCGGGGTGACCCTCGAGCCTCAGCTCGTCCTCCGAACTCCAGCCGCTGATCGGCACGATGCCCACTTGCGCGGCCGAGATCACGCCCGTAATCGACCGCACGCGGTCGAGCAGCTCGCGGTGCAGCGCCGGCTGGCGGTCGGCAGGAACGCCCACACGGCTGAAGTCGACGTCGACCACGACCATGTCGTCCGGGCTGAAGCCGGTGTCGAGTCCCGTCAGGTTGCGCAGGCTCGACGCGAACAGCAGCGCGCCTGTCACCATCACGAGGGACAGGGCCACCTGCGCGACCACCAGCGCGTGCTGCCACCCAAGGCGCCCACGGTTCGACGTCAGCGCGCGGCCCGATGACCGCATCACTGCCTCGAGCGGCGCCGACGTTCCCCTCAGCGCCGGCAGCAACCCGAAGAGCAGCGTGGTCGCGAGCGCCGTCGCAGCGGCGAATCCGAGGAAACGCCAGTCCGGCGTGAGGGACACGAACAGCGGATCACGGCCGGTGCTCAGGAACGCCACCAGCGTGGTGCTGATCACTTGGGCCAGCACGGCGCCGAGCGCCGCGCCGAGCGTCGCCAGCAGCAGGCTCTCGGACAGCAACTGGCGGACGAGGCGGCCGCGAGAGGCGCCCGTTGCCAATCGCACCGCGATCTCGCGCTTGCGGGCGCCCGCTCGCGCCAGCAGGAGGTTCGCGATGTTGGCGCACGCCGTGAACAGGACGAGCGCAGACAGGCCCAGGAGCAGCCACAACGGTGTTTCATAGCGCGTCCGCAGCGAAGAGAAGCCGCCGCCACAGCCAGCCGCGCCCAGCTGGAGCTTCAGGTACCTGTCCGCCTGCTCGGGGTCCAGCTGTTTCGGCAGCGTCGCCTTGAAGAGCGCCGGAGACACGGTCCGCAGGTGCGCGCTCGCCCGACCGGCCGACCAGCCGGGACGCAAGCGGCCCACCGCCGAGAGCCACCAGGTGAAGCCGTCCTCGAGCAGCCCCGGCTCCCCGCCGATTTCGGGTGCCGCGCAAATGGGCACGGCGACGTCGAACATCCGGCCGACCTCGACGCCGAAGAAGCCCTCCGGCGTGACGCCCACGATGTCGAACGGGTGGCCCTCCAGGTGAATCGGGCGCCCGACGACGGTCGGGTCGCCGCCGTACTCTCGTTGCCAGAACGCGTGGCTGATGACCGCGGCGCGGGAGCCGCACCCGCGCAGATCGTCGGCGGCGCCGAGCACGCGGCCTCGTGCGGCCGCGACGCCGAGCACTTCGAAGAAGCTGCCGCTGACGAAGATCCCCTGTGCGTTTCTGACCTCGCCGCCTCGGGCCAGGTTCAAACGCGCCGGCGACCACGCGAGCATGCTCGAGAACGCCTGCTGGTCGGCACGGAGCCGCTCCCACTGGGGGCCGGTCAACTGGGCGTAGCGGGCGACGACGTTGCCGGCGCGTCTACCCGGGTCGGCAAGTCGCACCTCGACGAGCTCTCCCGGCTCCTTCACCGGAAGCGCGCGAAGGCGCACGGCGTCGAGCAACTGGAAGATGGCCGTGTTGGCGCCAATCCCGAGCGTCAGCGAGAGGACGGCCACACACGTGAACCCGGGCGTGCGGCGAAGGAGCCGGAGGCCGAAGCGCAGGTCCTGCCACAAGGTGTCCAGCCAGCCGATCGTGTTCATGCGGTAGATCTCTTCGCGAATGCGGAGGCTGTTTCCCAGCTTGCGTTGTGCGGCGTAGCGCGCTTCGGCGGGCGCCATGCCCCTGGCGATGTTCTCGTCGGTCTCGATCTCGAGGTGCGACTCGAGTTCGCGAGCCCGTTCGGCATCCCACCGGCCACGCCGGAGAAAGCGGCTCCATCCCATGCGTCACTCCGTCGCGGGCTTGACGATGCGGTTGATGGCGGCGACCAGGGCGTCCCAGCGACTCTCCTGCTGGACGAGCTGGCGCCGCCCGGCCGGCGTCAGGCGGTAGTAGCGGGCGCGCCGGTTGTTCTCGGAGGTGCCCCAGAACGAGGCGATCCATCCACGGTCCTCGAGCCGGTGCAGGGCCGGGTAGAGCGAGCCGTACTCCACCTGGAGCACGGCGTCTGATTGCCGTTCGATCGTGTGGGCGATGGTGTGCCCGTGGGCGGGGCCGAGCACGAGCGTCTTGAGGACGAGCATGTCCAGGGTGCCCTGCAGGAGTTCCCCGTCGAGTGGTGCGGTTCCGCGTTTCGGCATGGACGCAGGATACTCCAGGAGATGACCTTCTGAAACCTTCGACGCCAAACCAACGAAAGAGGTTCCCACGTGGCACAACCGCCTTTGTATTCACCAGACCGTCTTGTGGAAGTGATCGAGCAACTGGTCGCGGCCGACCTACGGCCGAAGCCGTCGGTGTGGAGTTCGCGGTGATTGGTGGCCGCTCGTAACTCGTTGATCACTTCAGCAGAAAGAAGGGACCACCATGGCAGGTTTGGTCGCGTTCCGCCGGCAGATGGAGGCGCAGACATGGAATAGGGTAGAGTGGCATGCTCGGTACCCCTTATGGCCTTTCAGGAGGAATCATCATGACGCGTGTCGCTTGTGTGCTCCTGGCGCTTGCCGCGCTCCTCGCGTTGCCCGCGCCCGTACTGGCGCAGAAGTACGAAGGGGTGGCAGTCAAGGCAGGCCAGGCCTCGGCGGCGTTCGATGGGAAGGCCCTCACGTTCACTTACGCGGAGGGCGGGCTTCAGCGGGTGAGCGGCTTCACCATGGCGACGCTCGTCTTCCGGCCGGACGCGAAGAGCACGTCCGACACCCATTTGAACATCGTCGTGATGTACCAGGGCCCGGGCAAGGTAGACCTCGACTCGGCGTTCAGCACGAGCGGCATCAGCATGTTCGCCGGCGGCGACGTGGCGCGCTTCACCAAGCGCAAGAGCAAGTGCGCCATTACGCTGACCAAAGCCACACCGACCGAGGTGGAGGGGACCGCCGAGTGCCCGTTGCTGCACAACATCGAGGGCGAGGTGATGCCGGGGCTGACCGTGCAGAGGTTCTTTGCCACCTCCAAGTAGTCCGGCAGTTCGCGGTCGGGACGCCGGAGGTCGCCGCGTCCGCCAGCGCGAGGGATCTCAAGGTCGGTGTTCGCCTCGCGTGGGGCGGGGCTTTCCCGCGTCCGCGCGCGCTGGCGCAAGCCGCTCTCGCCTGGTCGTAGCCGAAGGTGGAGGCGGACGCCGCGCCTCAGCCGACGGGGGATACCGTCAACCTGGCGCGAATGAGAGCCGGATGCGCCGTGGAGGGAACTGGGGGCGGCGCAGGGGGGCCGGCTCCTGCGGCTCATGCCGCGGGAAGGGCCGGCCGGTCAACCCGAGAACGTGAGGGAGCCGACGAAGTCGCGCCGCAAATTGATCAAATCCGGAGCTCGACTCGGAGGGGTTCAATCTCCGGCGTGGAACGCGGAGTGGGAGGAAGGGGAGTCGGTCGATCCTCGGGGGGTGAGGACACCACTCGTCGCGGCTCACTCAGATGAACCGTAGGCCGAGCAGTGAGCCGATCCTATTGTGGCCGTTTTTGTGTCTAAGCGGGTTGCACGACCATGCACGAATAGGCCGAAAACCGCAGGATTGTGTCAGTCGACCCACCTGCCGCATCAAGAACATAAATACCCTATTTATCAACATCGTCCGGCTCTTTGACCGCCTCCTTCGCAACGCGGAGGTCGCAGGAACCCGAGCGCTACGCCGCCTACACGCGTGAATACCTGGGCTGGGGCGTGTTCGCGCTGATGACGCGGTGATGAGGGGATTGGCGGGCGACTCAGTTGCTTCGGCCGGAGCGGGATTCCGGTCAGTGTACGACGATCCTTCCCTTCATTCTCCCGTGACCCAGCCCGCAGTGGACGCAACACTTGAACTCGACAGTTCCCGTCTTGTCGGCCAGGTATTCGACCGTGGCAGTTTCGCCCTTCGGGATCTTCACGCAGCTGTCCTTGACGCCGGCGATCTCGAAGCCATGCTCTCGGTCCAGGGACGTGATCTTGAAGACGATGCGCATGCCAACAGGGACCTCGATCACGCTCGGCGAGAACTCGTACTTCTTCGCCGTCATCTGAATCTCTTTCGTTTCCTGGGCCCCGCCGGAGGACTGGCCGCCACCCACCGGCACGGCAATGCCGAGGGCCAGAATCGCGACCAGGTTCGCCGCCAAGATCCTCGGCATGACATCCTCCACACCCATCCTAGAGGCCCCGCGTTGTGAGTGTCAAACCGGGATGCTGAGCAATTCGTCGGGTTGCTCTGGGAAGCCGTATCCTGTCGGTCAACACAAGCTGGACCAAGCTCCCGACGCTCACGGCCTCTTGGGACCCCTGGGACACGGGCGATGCGAGAGGAGCCCCGCGAAGGCGCCAGGATGGGTCACGCCCGGAGTCCGCGCTCCTCCGACCGACGGGTGCCTGGCGCCAGAACCACCATCACGGTTGCGGCGACCACCGGCAGCACGCCGGCCACCAGGAACACGCCGTCGCCGAGCAGCCGAATCCACTCGAGTCCATGGAACAGTCCGCTCATCGTGAAGGCCGGTTGTCGCGCATGCCAGTATCCGTTCGCGATCGAGTCCCACAACTGCAGCACGCCGGCTGGGAAGAGATCCAGGACGATCATCAGGGCAAGGCCCACATTGAGTCCCCAGAACCCGAGCCGGATGAGGCGTTCGGCGCGTGCCCACGCGGCGTCCGGGGCCAGCGCGCGGAGCCCGAAGACGACGACCGCGAGCGCCAGCATGCCGAACACGCCGAACAGCGCCGCGTGCCCGTGGTTGGGTGTCAGCACCGTCCCGACCTCGAAATACGACACGATGGGGAGATTGATCAGGAACCCGAAGATCCCGGCGCCGACGAAGTTCCAGACACCCACGGCCATCAGGAAGTTGATCGTCCAGCGGTAGCGGTCCGACAGCGCCTGCCCGCACTCCTCGCACCGGCGGCTCCTCAGGCGGATGAAGTCCCAGGCATCCAGCGTCAGCAGCGTGAGGGGCACGACCTCCAGCGCCGAGAAGCAGGCGGCCACGCCCATGTTCAGCGTCCCTTGGCCCGTGAAGTACCAATGATGGCCGGTGCCGAGGATCCCCCCGCCGAGGTAGAGAATCGCGTCGAGGTACACGACGCGGGTCGCCGTCTTCGCGGTCACGAGGCCCAGGAGATGGAACATCACGGCCACGAGGACGGTCGCGAACAACTCGAAGAAGCCCTCGACCCACAGGTGGATGATCCAGAAGCGCCAGTTGTCGATCACGGCGAAGTTCGTACGCGGGCCGAAGAAGAGCGCCGGAAGATAGAAGAGCGGAATCGCCGCGGCGGCGTACAGGAACAACGCTGCCAGCTCCGACCGGTTGGCCTGCCGCATCACGGGCCGTAGGGCCCGATACAGCAGCACCAGCCAGAGCACGAGACCTGCCGCGAGCAGGATCTGCCAGAACCGACCGAGGTCCAGGTACTCGGAGCCCTGATGGCCCAGCCAGAACCAGGCCTGGCCCAGGACGCCGTTGATGCCCAGGTACTCTCCGAACAGGCTGCCGAACACGACGACGGCCAGGGCGACCAGGAGCACGATGACACCCGCACGCTGCCCCCGCGGCTCCGCGCCGCCGACGACCGGGGCCAGCAGGAGGCCGCCCGCCACCCAGGCGGTGGCGACCCAGAACACCGCGAGCTGGAGGTGCCACGTTCGGGCCAGCGTGTAGGGCAACACGCGGGACAGATCGAACCCGTAGAACGCCCCCGGCTCCACGCGGTAGTGCGCAATCACACCGCCGAGCAGGGTCTGCGCCAGAAACAGGGCCGCGACGACGGCGAGGTACCAGGCCGTCGCGCGTTGACTCGGCGTCCATGTCCACGCGAGCAGGCGGTTGTCGTGCGAGTGGCCTGCCGTGGAGGCCTGGTGCCAGCCGAGATAGTCGAAACGTCCGAACAGGAAGAGGATGGTGCCGAGCCCCCCAAGCAGGGTGATGAGGCTCAACGCACTCCACAGGTACGTCGGGCCGGTGGGCGTGTTGCCTGCGGCCGGGTCGTAGGGCCAGTTGTTGGTATAGGAGTAGGCCTTCCCTGGTCGGTTGGCGACCGCGGCCCAGGCCGCCCACGTGAAGTACGTGGCCAGGTCGTCGAGTTCCGTGCGCTCGCGGATGTACTTCAGCGGCAAACCGGCGGCCGCGGTGGAACCCGAGAAGTAGTCGCCCCAGTGATGTCGGGACTCGGCAAAGGCGGCGGCTTCGATCTCCGTGAATCGGAGCGTCCCCGTTGCCGGGTCGTACCGATTCTCCTTCAGCGTGCGGCGCACCGCATCGGCGATCTCGGCGGAGGGCCCGGTCTCCAGGGCGGCGTATGGTCGGCCGAACCGCGTGCGCGCGAGCGTGTCACGTCCCACCTCGACCGCCTCGTGGACCGTGTCGGCGCTGTAGTCCGGGCCGAGGTACGCCCCGTGGCCCCAGAGCGTGCCGTGTTCCATCAGGCCGTACTTCAGAAACACCTCCTGCCCGCGCAGGATGTCGTCCGACGTGAACAGCGTGCGGTTCGAGGTGTCCTCGACTCGGTCGGGAATGGGCGGGGCGTCGGTGTAGGTCCGGACCGTGAGGTAGGACAGCATGGCGAAGCCCGCGATCATCACGAGGATGGCCGAGTGTCGCCACCAGGGTGACAGGGAGGAGGTTTCGTCAGAGCCCGCCATGTGTGTCTCTCCCGGCTTCGCGCGTCGTCGTCCGGCACGCAGAAGCGCTGCATCCCGCATCAGGGACCATTCGGAGGCGACCGCGCCAAACCCGCCACCTGGTCGCGTTCCAGGGCGAAAGGGGTGGCCGATTCTCGGTGGTAACATAGCACGCCGAGCCGCCAGCCAACCTCCGACCCCGCTCGGCAGAGGCTGCGTGCATCGGCGGTATCATCGGCGACGGGGGAAAGGAGTTGGCCGTCCCTCTCATGAGCGACCTTCGAAACGGCATCAGGGACATCTGCCAAGCCCATGGCAACGATCCCTCACGGATGGTGGACATCGTCCAGGCGGTTCAGGTCCGCTACGGGTGGGTTGGGGACGAGGCCATCGACCTCATCGCTGCCGCCGTGTCCACGCCCAGGGTGCGGGTGGCTGGCGTGGTTTCGTTCTACGCCTTCTTCTCCAGCCGGCCCAGGGGGAAGGTGGTGATTCGCCTCTGCAACGACATCATCGACCGGATGCACGGCAGCGCACGGTCGGCACAGGCGTTCTTCGAGGATCTGGGCATCACCTTCGGCCAGACCACATCGGATGGCATGATCTCGCTGGAGTCGGTCCCGTGCATCGGGCTTTCCGACCAGGCCCCGGCCGCGCTGATCAACGACGTCCCGGTCACCCACCTGACCAGCGACGCAGCTCACGACATCGTGGCGGAACTCAGGACGCACATGGACCCGCAGAGGCTCGTCAAGAGCCTCGGTGACGGGAACAACGCCCATCCGCTGGTCCGTTCGGTGGTGCGAAACAACATCCGGCTTTCGGGACCGATCATCTTCAGCCCGGGCGTGCGCGGAGAAGCGATCAGGAAGGCGCTGGCGATGTCGCCGGCGGAAGTGATCCGGACGGTCAAGACGGCTCGACTTCGCGGGCGAGGCGGGGCGGGCTTTCCAACCGGCATGAAGTGGGACTTCTGCCGCGCGGCCGACGGTGCCAGGAAATTCGTCCTGTGCAACGCCGACGAGGGCGAGCCTGGCACCTTCAAGGATCGCGTGCTCTTGACCGAGCGGGCGGACCGGGTCTTTGCCGGAATGACCATCGCGGGGTTCGCCATCGGCGCCGCCGAGGGCATCCTCTACCTGCGCGGGGAGTACGCCTACCTGCGGGCGTTCCTCGAGGACGCCCTGGCCGCCCGGCGCAGCGACGGTCTGTTGGGCAGGGACATCCTCGGCAAGAAGGGATTCTTCTTCGACATCCGCATCCAGATGGGCGCCGGAGCCTACGTGTGCGGCGAGGAGACGGCGCTCATCAGTTCCTGCGAGGGTCTGCGGGGCGAACCCAAGACGCGCCCGCCGTTCCCGGCACAGAAGGGCTATCTCGGTTTCCCGACGGCGGTCAACAACGTCGAGACCCTGTGCTGCCTCACGAAGATCCTGGAAGAAGGGCCGGCGGCGTTTGGCGGGCATGGCTCCCGGGGCAGCAGCGGTACCAAGCTGCTGAGCATCTCCGGCGACTGCATGACTCCGGGGATCTACGAGGTGGAGTTCGGCATCCCGCTCGCCGACGTGCTGAGGCTCGCAGGGGCCGAGGACGCCATCGCCGTGCAGGTCGGCGGACCGAGCGGCCAACTGATCGGGCCGAGCGACTACGGCCGGAAGATCTGTTTCGACGATCTCGCCACCGGCGGGTCGATTATGACCTTCGGGCCGGGCCGGGACGTGCTCAAGACCGCCGATTGTTTCATGGACTTCTTCGTCCACGAGAGTTGCGGGTACTGTACCCCGTGCCGCGTCGGCAACGTGCTGCTGAAGGAACGGCTCGAGCGGATCATCCGGGGCCGGGGGGAGCCGGGCGATCTGGACTATCTGCAGAGGCTCGCCTTGACGGTGAAGACCGCCAGCCGGTGCGGCCTGGGGCAGACCTCGGCCAACCCGATTCTCACGTCGCTGGCCAACTTCCGGCCGCAGTACGAGGCGCTGGTCAAGGCCGACAAGGACGGGTTCAACCCGTCGTTCGATGTCAGGGCGGCGCTCTCCGAGGCCGAGAGGATCGCCGGGCACTCGTCGGTCATCTACCCGCGGGCCATCGAGGAACGCTGACATGAGCGACAGGGTGACGCTGTCAATCGACAACGTGGAGATCCACGGCTGGCCGGGGCAGACGGTCCTGGAGGCGGCCGACGAGGCTGGCATCTACATCCCGCGGCTGTGCTACCTGAAGGGCCTCGAGCCGTTCGGAAGCTGCCGGGTCTGCACGGTGCTGGTGAACGGCCGGCCGCAGGCTGCCTGCACCCAGCCTGTCGCGCAAGGCATGGTGATCGAGAGCGCGACGGAGAAGGTCAGCGAGATCCGCAAGGATCTCATCGACATGCTGTTCGTCGAAGGCAACCACTTCTGCATGTTCTGCGAGAAGAGCGGCAACTGCGAGCTGCAGGCGATGGCCTACCGGTTCGGGATCACCGCCCCCAAGTACCCATACCTGTTCCCGAAGCGCGAGGTGGACGCGTCGCACCCGGACATCCTGATCGACCACAACCGGTGCATCCGGTGCGCCCGCTGCGTCCGGGCCTCCCGCGACCTGGACGGCAAGGAGGTCTTCGGCTTCGTCAATCGTGGGCCGCACAAGGAGCTGGCCGTCAACGCGGCGGCCAGCCTGGCGGACACCAACGCCGACGTCACCGACCGGGCGATGGACGTCTGCCCGGTCGGTGCGCTCCTCAAGAAACGCACCGGCTACGCGATTCCGATCGGGCAGAGGCAGTACGATCTCGAACCGATCGGCTCTGAGATCGAGGACAAGCGGAGCAAGTAGAGGAACGCGATTCATGGCCAAGCCCAAGGTTGCCACGACGTCTCTGGCAGGGTGCTTCGGTTGTCACATGTCCCTCCTGGACATCGACGAGCGCATCCTCGATCTCATCGAGCTGGTTCAATTCGACAAGTCGCCGATCGACGACATCAAGACGCTCACGGGTCGGTGCCGGGTCGGCCTGATCGAGGGCGGCTGCTGCAACGAAGAGAACGTCCACGTGCTGCAGGCGTTCCGCACGCACTGCGACATCCTCGTCGCTGTCGGCGACTGCGCGACCATGGGAGGCATCCCGGCGCTGCGTAACGCCATCCCGCTCGAGGAGTGCCTCGACGAGGCCTACCGGAACGGGCCGACGGTGTACAACCCCACGGGCGCGATTCCGAGCGACCCCGACCTCCCATTGCTCCTGGACAGGGTCTACCCGGTGCAGGACGTGGTGAAGATCGACTACTACCTGCCCGGCTGCCCGCCGTCGGCCGACACGATCTGGGCGGCGCTGACGGCGTTGCTGGGCAACGCGAGCATCGACCTGCCATACGAGCTGATCAAGTACGATTGACGGTTGGTTACCCGGAGGATCGTCGTGGATGCAGCGCTTCCCACCGGCAACAAGATCGCGATCGAGCCGGTGACCCGTGTCGAAGGGCACGGAAAGGTCACGATTCTCCTCGACGAGGCGAACCAGGTCGTCCAGGCTCGCCTCCACATCGTGGAGTTTCGAGGGTTCGAGCGATTCATCCAGGGGCGGCCCTTCTGGGAGGTGCCGGTCCTGGTGCAGCGGCTGTGCGGCATCTGCCCGGTGAGCCACCATCTGGCCGCGGCGAAGGCGGCCGATCGCATCGTCGGCGGCGAGAGGCTCACGCCGACGGCCGAGAAGATGCGGCGGCTGATGCACTACGGGCAGATCTTCCAGTCGCACGCCCTGCATTTCTTCCACCTCTGCTCGCCCGACCTGCTATTCGGCTTCGACGCCGACGTGGCGACCCGCAACATCATCGGCGTGGCCGCCGTGCATCCGGAGCTCGCCGTGCAGGGCGTGATGATGCGCAAGTTCGGGCAGGAGATCATCAAGGCCACGGCGGGGAAGAAGATCCACGGCACCGGTGCGATCCCGGGCGGGGTCAACAAGAACCTGTCGATCCAGGAACGCGACGGCTTTCTCGGGGACATCGACCAGATGCTCGTCTGGGCCCGTGGCGCGCTGGGGATCGCCAAGAACTACACGACGTCGAACCTCGAGGCGCTGGCGCCGTTCGGCTCGTTCGAATCGAGTCACATGTCGCTCGTCCGGGGCGACGGGGCCATGGACCTCTACGACGGGAACCTGCGAGCCATCGACGCCCAGGGCGAGAAGATCTTCGACCAGGTTGACTGCCAGGGCTACGCCGGCTACATCGCCGAGGAAGTGCGCCCCTGGTCGTACATGAAGTTTCCGTTCATCAGGTCGCTGGGCCCCGAGCACGGCTGGTACCGCGTGGGGCCGTTGGCCCGGATCAACACGGCGGACTTCATTGACACGCCCGAGGCCGAGGCCGAGCGCCGGCAGTTCGCGGCGCTGACCGGAGGCAAGCCGAACAACCTCACGATGGCCTATCACTGGGCCCGCATGATCGAGCAGTTGCATGCGGTCGAGAAGATCCGCGACCTGCTGCACGACCCGGACCTGCAGGGCACCGATCTCGTGGTCAAGGGAGAGCGGCGCGAGGAGGCGGTCGGGACGATCGAGGCTCCCCGCGGGACGCTGATCCACCACTACAGGGTCGATGCCCGCGACCAGGTGGTCCAGGCGAACCTGATTGTCTCGACCACGCACAACAACGAGCCGATGAACCGCGCCATCCAGAAGGTGGCCAAGGACCACCTCTCGGGAGTGGAGATCACCGAGGGGCTGCTGAACCGCGTGGAAGTCGCCATCCGGGCCTACGATCCGTGCCTGTCGTGTGCGACGCACGCGCTCGGCCAGATGCCCCTGACCCTGGAGTTGCTGGACCACGAAGGCCACGTCCTGGACGTCAAGAGCACGAGATGAACGAAAGGCGCGGGACCGTGCTGCTGCTCGGATATGGCAACCCCGGCCGCTTGGATGACGGTCTGGGCCCCGCGCTGGCCGCGCAGGTCGAGTGCCTGGCACTGCCCGGCGTGACGGTGCAGTCGGACTACCAGCTTTGCCTGGAGGACGCCGAGGCCGCGGCCCGGCACGATGTGGTCATCTTCGCCGACGCGGCCGCCTCGGGGGCCGAGCCGTTCTCGTTTCAACGGGTCGAGCCGGCCTCCGGCCTGGGCTTCAGCACGCACAGCCTCCGGCCGGAGGTGGTCCTGGGCCTTGCGCAGCAGCTGTTCGGCGCACAGACGGTCGGCTACGTTCTGGGCATCCGCGGACATGCATTCAATGGTTACGAGGAGTCGCTGACCGACCAGGGGCGGGCGAACCTCGCGGCCGCCGTCGCGTTCGTCAGGCGAGTCTGCGAGCAGGGCAGCTTCGTCGAGTGTGCCGCCACGGGGTGCTCCGCGGCGGGCGAGGTTGGCAGCCGCCTGCAGATCATCCGAGGTTGAGCCATGAAAGACGGAAGGCCGGTAGTCCTGTGTATCGACGACGACGACGATGTCCGGATGGCGATCAGGATGATCCTGGAGGCGAACGGCTACGCGATGGCGGAGGCCTCGAGCGCCGAGGACGGGTTGAGGGCCTACAAGGCGTTGAACCCCGATCTCGTCATCGTGGACCTGATGATGGAGGAAGTGGACTCGGGCGCGAGTTTCGCCAAGGACCTGAAAGCCCTGGGCAACAAGGTCCCCGTCTACATGCTCAGCTCGGTGGGCGACGACCTCAGCACGAGCACCGACTCCGTGTCTCTCGGCCTGGATGGCGTGTTCCAGAAGCCCGTCGCCGCCGCGACGCTCCTGGGCGTCCTGAAGAGCAGACTGTCCCTGCCGGAAGCTCCATCCGTCCGATGAACACCGACAGCCCGGCGGGGTGGGCCGCCTTGGTCCGCCCACTTCGTGGCGTGTTTCCGAACAGACCCCGGCAGGCGGACGGCACCGAGTGGGCGCCCGTGGGAAGGCCCCTGGTCTATCGCTGAACGCGTCTCGGCCGTTGGGCTTCCGTCAGTTCTTCCACTTGTTGCTGAAGCTTGTTTATCTTCTTGAGCTTGACGTCCTGCTCCGCTCGCATTTCGAGCAACAAGTCCTCCATCCGAGAAAGGCGGGTGTTGACGCGCCGGACGACGGCGGCGGCAACAGGCGGAGTCGTTACACGGACCTGATTGTTCTTCGGCATGACGCACATTCTCGTCCAGGCACGAGAGAGACTCTGTATAGGATTGAACATGCCGACGATTTCATTCTCACCCCGCCGTATCGGCCTTCCACCGCCTGTTCAAAGTTGTACAGCGACCGGCGCGGCCGGAGGGCCAGGATGGGGGCCTTGGCGGTCTGCACCAGCCGTGTGGCTCAGAGGACTTCCATGGATATTGGAGCGCAGCGCCCAGTCGCGCCTCGACGATATCGTCCTACGTGGCCGAGGTGTAGCAGAAGGTGGAGCGGCGTGATCGCTAGAAGGAGGGTGTGGACATGCAGGCAGAACGAATGAAGGTAGCGCCGGATACCGTCGCGTACGCGAATGGTGAGCGCCACATGCTCATCGTGGAATTCGCGATCCCGGGAGCACCAACGGAGACCGTCGACGTGAAGATCCTGGAAGACAGCCTCTACTTGTTGGCGCCGGCCAGGGACATCGAGTACGTGTCGGCGTTGGCGTTGGGTTGGCCGGTGAAGCCCGACAAAGCGGAAGCGACCTACGTGAACGGGCTGCTGCGGATCGAGGTGCCCTTCAAGGATCCCATGGAGGACGCGGTGAAGGTGACCGTCAAGGCGGCCGGGGCGGGGGCCACGATCGCGAGCGTGGCCACGGCCTAGGGTCGGGCAGCTGACCACTCGAGGAACATCGCCGGGAGAAGAGCGGTGTTCCTCGTGCCGCCCAGTGACGGGGCGGGCCCCTGGATCCTTACTCAGTCCCCGCGCCGTTCGGACGGCGCAGCGCGGACGATCCACCCGGCGAGTCGTGCCTTCACGTCTGCCTCCCCGCCCCTCGGCCCACAGCGATATCAGCTACTCGACGAGGTCCTTCTTCGGCTGTTCGCCGAGCCCGAGGCTCAACGTCTGGTCGCATTACTCCACCACGGCGCGCAGCAGCCGCGGACCGCCTCACCCTCCCGACTGCTCGTGGGCCCCCTCGGCCGTGGCCTCTGCGCGGCCCCGGCAGGCCTACGATCGTCGCGCGACACCCCCGTCGCTTCCAGCCAAGCGAGGCCGCCATGCCGCTCGTCCTCACCGAGTTCAAGGATCAGATCGGGTGGATCACCCTCAACCACGACGCCAAGCCGGGCACAGCCTGGACTACTCCGAAGGGCTCCGGGCCACCGAGAAGCGCACGCCGGCGTTCAGGGGCGTGTGAGACCGGCCTTCTCGTATGCCTTCGCGCCGGCAGGGGAGTAGAATCCCGAAAGCTCTACAGTATAAGGAGTGAGAACGGCGTGCGTTCCCGGTTCCGTGCTGCTCCTGGAGGGCGACGATGAAGAAGAGCGTCTTGCGCGCCGCATGCCTGCTCGGGATCCTGGCAGCACCGTCCCGCGTGGCCGGGCAGACGACTGCCCCCCCGCAGGACGACGAGACGCCGTCGCTCGCGGCGAGCACGGTCGCCGTTCAGGACCAGGACCTGCAGCAGCCGAAGAAGACATCTCCCTGGCTGCTGGTGCCGCTCGTCTCGAACGGTCCGAAGATGGGCACGTCGTTTGGCGGCCTGGGGGCCTACCTGCACCACTTCGACCCGGAATCCGAACTCTCGATGTTCGGCGTCCTGTTCCAGTACAGCACCACGCACTCGACGATCGGAGGCGTGTTCGCGCGCACCTCCTTCGGCGCCGACCACCATCGGCTGGAGGGTTTCGTCGGCTTCGGCTACGTCGAGAACGAGTACGAGGACTACCTCGGCACCGGGAAGCCGTTCAAGACGACCGACGACCTCCGCGCGGTTGCGGGCCGGTACCTGTATCGCGTCAAGGGCAACTGGTTCATCGGCGCGCAGGCGGTGGCCGCGAACTACATGGTGACGGGAGCGACCGAGACGGACCAGAAGATACTCGACGTCCTGGGGCTCGCCGGTGTCAACTCCGGGGGGCTCGGACTGGTGTTGATGCACGACTCGCGCGACAACCAGGACATGCCCGTGAAAGGGTGGTACGCCAACCTGAACAACCTCGCCAACCGCACGTGGCTCGGCGCGGACGACGACTACGGTTCGTACCGCCTGGAACTCAAGGGCTTCGTCGAGCACGGAAACGGGCACGTGTTCGCGGTGCGCGAGAACAACCAGTTCACCTCGAACGCGCCGGCCAGCGCGGAAGCGACGATCGACCTGCGGGGCTACAAGCTGGAGCAGTACCTTGGCCGCTACATGTCCTCGATCGAAGGGGAGGAGCGGATCCGTTTCTCGAGAAGGTTGGGTGCGACCGTGTTCGGCGGCGTCGGGTGGCTGTACGGCGGCTCGGGCGCTCCCATCAACAACGACGGCTACTACGTTTCCTATGGCGCCGGCGTCCAGTTCGTATTGAAGCCGGAAGACCACATGCTGGTGAACCTCGAGTACGCGCATGGAAGCGAGGACAACTACGGGATCTACCTGAAGTTCGGATACACCTGGTGACGCGCGCCACGCGCACGTGGCGAATACCCCCACTGTCCGGACCCTCTTTGCCCTCGCCGCTGCGGGCGGCACGCAGCACATGGTTGACTTCAAAGACGTGGACGGTCTTAGATCCTGCTGAACTCGCCCCTCAACGCATGAACCTCGAACACGTCGCCTTCGGAGGCAGTGCGACAGCATGACCCATCGAGCCTGGATCCTCTTTGCCCTTGCCCTTGCCGTGAGCTTCGGCTCGCTCCGGGCGCAGCCGACCCGGACGAAGGAACAGCGCGAGCGGATCTCCATCGACGACGACTGGCGGTTCAAGAAGGACGATCCTCCCGGGAACGCGGTCAGCTTGATCTACGAGGTTCGTCCCGAAGGGCAGGAGGGGCTGGAGGGTCCGGCGGACGCCGAGCCCACCGCCGTGGCGAAAGCATCGGCGCCGACGCAGCCCGTCGTGAAGCCGTGGATCCTGCCCACCGGCAACCGCTTCATCAAGGATCCGGCGCGGCGATACGCGCGCCCGGCGGGCAACTGGGGCGGCGATGTCCCCTACGTGAGGCAGGACTTCGACGACCGCTCCTGGCGGCGTGTCGACCTGCCGCACGACTGGGCCATTGAAGGGCCGTTCGTGACAGGTGGTCCGGGCGGAGGCATGGGAAGGCTGCCGAGCCCCGGCGTGGGTTGGTATCGCCGGAAGCTCGACATCCCGGCGACCGACGCCGGCAAGTCCATCTTCCTCGATGTCGACGGCGCCATGTCGTACGCGACCGTGTGGCTGAACGGCCAGATCGTCGGCGGCTGGCCGTACGGCTATTCGTCCTGGCGTGTCGATCTCACACCATACCTCGTCCCGGGTCGCGCGAATCAGTTGGCGATCCGCCTCGACAACCCGCCGCGCTCCTCGCGCTGGTACCCGGGCGGCGGCCTCTATCGCAACGTCTGGCTGACCAAGACCCAGCCGCTGCACGTCGGCCAGTGGGGAACCCGGCTGACGACCCGTCAGGTTTCGGCGGTCTCTGCCACCATCGACCTCGAGGTCTCCCTCGACAACGACTCGAAGACCGACGCGGCCGTCAGCGTGTCCACCGAGATCTTCGCCCTGGATGCCGAGGGGCGGAGGGTCGGCGGCGCCGCCGCCACCATCGCGCCGGCCGCGACGCGCGTCGCACCGGCAGCGAGCGCCACGGTAGAGGGCTCGGCCACGATCGCCAGACCGCGACTCTGGGGGCCGCCGCCGCAACAGCAGCCCAACCGCTACGTCGCGGTCACCACCGTCTTGCATCAGGGCAAGGCGACGGACGTGTACGAGACGCCGTTCGGCCTTCGCGACGTGCGCTTCGATCCCGGCCGGGGGATCTTCGTGAACGGCAAGCGCATCCAGATCCAGGGCGTCGACAATCACCACGACCTCGGCGCGCTCGGCGCGGCGTTCAACACCCGCGCGGCCGAGCGCCAGCTCGAGATCCTGCGCGAGATGGGGTGCAACGCGATTCGCACGAGCCACAACCCGCCCGCTCCCGAGCTGCTCGATCTGACCGACCGCATGGGGTTTCTCGTCATGGACGAGGCCTTCGACACGTGGGCGCGCGGCAAGATGCCGCTCGATGCTCACCTGATCTTCGCCGACTGGCACGAGCAGGACCTGCGGGCGCTCGTGCGCCGCGATCGCAACCACCCGTCGGTGATCCTCTGGAGCATCGGCAACGAGGTCGGCGAGCAGTACACGGCCGGCGACGGCGCGGCGGTCGCGAAGCGGCTGTGCGACATCGTGCGCGAGGAGGATCCCTCGCGGCCCACGACAACCGCGATGAACTTCGCCAAGCCGGGCATGCCGCTGCCCGCGGTCGTCGACGTCATCGGCCTGAACTACCAGGGCGAAGGGATCCGCGACAGGCCCGAGTTCGAGGGGACGACGCGCATCCGCACGTTGCCGCAGTACGCGGCCTTCCACGCGACGTTCCCCGGCAAGGTGATTCTCAGCACCGAGACGGCGTCCGCCTTCAGCAGCCGCGGTGTCTACCTGTTTCCCGTCTCGAAGGAGCTGAGCGCGCCCGTGCGCGACGGCCAGGGCGGCGACTCGAAGAGCCGCCAGGTGACCGCCTACGAACTGCACGCCGTCGACTTCGGCTCCACCGCGGACAAGGTGTTCGGCGCGCTCGCGCAGCATCCGTTCGTCGCGGGCGAGTTCGTCTGGACAGGATGGGACTACCTCGGCGAGCCGACGCCCTACGACTCGTCTCGCAGCTCGTACTTGGGGATCGTCGACCTGGCGGGATTCAAGAAGGACAGGTTCTACCTCTACCAGGCGCAGTGGCGTCCGGACCATCCGATGGCGCACATCCTGCCTCACTGGACGTGGCCGGAGCGCGAGGGGCAGGTGACGCCGGTCCACGTCTTCACGTCCGGCGACGAAGCCGAGCTGTTCCTGAACGGCAGGTCGCTCGGCCGCAAGACCAGGGGCCCCTCGGAGTACCGGCTGCGTTGGGACGACGTCGTGTACGCGCCGGGCACGCTCGAGGTCGTGTCGTACAAGAACGGCCGGCGCTGGGCCTCGGACGTGGTGAAGACCGCGCAGGCCCCCGCGCGCCTGGAGGCGCAGCCCGATCGGTCCGAGATCCGGGCGGACGGGCGCGACTTGTCGTTCGTCACGGTGCGGGTCGTCGATCAGGGCGGGATCCTCGTGCCGCGCGCGGACAATCGGATCCGGTTCACGATCGACGGCCCGGGCGAGATCGTGGCCACGGACAACGGCGATCCGACGAGCTTCGAACCGTTCCAGGCGCCCGAGCGCAAGGCCTTCGGCGGGCTGTGCCTCGTGATCGTCCGCGCGAAGGCGGGGCAGCCGGGCAGGATTCGGGTGACGGCAGCCGGCGAAGGCCTTCGTCCAGCTACCGCAAGCATCACCGCCGCGGCAAGGAGGCCGTGAAGACCGCCGATGCCGCTGATGAACCTGTTCGAGCCGCTGTTCCTGCTGCTTGCCCTGACCACCGCTGCGACGTTGATCACCGCCGCGGCGTTCGCGGTGACCGGCCGGTGGGCCAGGGCCGGCCGCATCCTGCGGCGGCTGGCGATCGGGGCGGCGGTCTATACCGCCGTGGTCATCGCCGCGTCGATCGTGATCCCGCGGCGCGTCTTTCACGTCGGTGACACCCAGTGCTTCGACGACTGGTGCATCGCGGTGGCGGACGTCCACCGCGTGCCGACGTCGGCCGGCGCACGGTACGAAGTGGCCTTGCGGCTGTCGAACCGTGCTGGGCGTACGCCGATGGGGGAGAAGGGCACCGTCGTCTACCTGTCCGATGGCCGTGGGCGGCGGTACGATCCGGGGCCCGACCCCTCGGCATTGCCTCTCGACACGCGACTGCAACCGGGAGAATCGGCGGTGGCCATCCGGCGGTTCGAGGTGCCGCGCGACGCGCAGGACCTGGGCCTGGTGTACACGCACGAGGGCGGCTTCCCGATCGGCTGGCTGATCATCAGCGAAGGCGGCTGGTTCTCGCGGCCGCCCATCGTGAGGCTGGACCAGCGGTAGGCCGCTGCGCGCACGGCCGGTCATTCGCGACGCCGGGTCCCCCTTCCAGCCGGCCTGCGAGAAGGCGCGTTTCATTCGGCCACCAAGGCAGCGGTGAGCTCGACGCACCGGGGGAGTGAACCCGTGAGGGTGACGCACATGATCAACCGCGCCGTCGTCGCCTGTGGACTCGTCGTCGGCCTCGTCGCGCCGGCTGCCGCGCAACAACGGACGGACCTTCGGTCCGGGTGGGCCATTCAGTCGTCGTGCCAGGTGGCCGAGAAGGGCGCCCAGGTCTCGACCCCGGCCTTCGTGCCAACGGGCTGGCACTCGGCCACCGTCCCGTCGACGGTCCTGGCTGCGCTCGTCGCCGACAAGGTGTTCCCCGACCCGTTTGCCGGCATGAACCTGCGCTCGATTCCCGGCACGAGCTATCCGATCGGCCGGGTGTTCTCACGCCTGCCCATGCCCGACGACAGCCCGTACAAGTGCTCGTGGTGGTACCGCACGGAGTTCCGCTCGCCGGCGACGCCGGGCCGGGTCACCAACCTGCATTTCGGCGGGATCAACTACCGCGCGAACGTGTGGCTCAACGGCCGGCAGGTCGCAAATGCAACCGATGTTGCCGGCGCGTATCGAACCTACGAATTCGACGTCACCCAGGCGTTGCGGGCCGGCGCCGCCAACGTGCTGGCCGTCGAGGTCTTCGCTCCCACGGAGAAGGACCTCGCCATCAACTGGGTCGACTGGAATCCGGCTCCCGCCGACAAGAATCTCGGCCTGTGGCGCGAGGTGTATCTGACGACCTCCGGGCCGGTCGTCATGCGAAACCCCCAGGTTGCCACCAAGGTGGACGTGCGGACGCTCGAGTCCGCCGAACTCACCGTGACAGCCGAGATTCAGAACGCGACGGACCGTGCGATTGCCGCGCGCGTCGACGTCCGAATCGAGGCCGTCCGCGTGAGTCGTGACGTCGCGCTCGCGCCTCGCGAGACGCGGGTCGTGTCGTTCGATCCACAGGATTCCCCCGGGTTGAGGCTCTCGCGTCCGCGGCTGTGGTGGCCGTACCAGATGGGGGCAGCCAATCTGTACACCGCCGAGCTGCGCGTGCTCGCCGGCGGGGGAGTGTCCGACCGCCAGGCCGTGCGCTTCGGCATTCGCGAGGTCACCTCGGAGTTCAACGAGCAGGGCCATCGCGTGTTCCGGGTGAACGGCAAGCGGATCCTGATTCGCGGCGCCGGGTGGGCGCCGGACATGTTCCTGCGCGAGTCGCGCGGGCGGACGGAAGCCGAACTGCGCTACGTGAAGGACATGCACCTGAATGCAATCAGGCTCGAAGGCAAGCTCGAGACCGACGCGTTCTACAGCCTGGCCGACGAGATGGGACTGCTCGTCATGCCCGGCTGGTGCTGCTGCGACATCTGGGAGCAATGGAAGGACTGGCCGCCCGAGAACCTGGGCGTCGCCACCGAGTCGTTGAAGAGCCAGGTGTTGCGCATGCGGAACCACCCGAGCATCTTCGTGTGGTTGAACGGGAGCGACAACCCGCCTCCGGCGCCGATCGAGGAGGCGTATCTCGGCGTCCTGAAGAAGTACGGGTGGCCGAACCCCGTGGTGTCGTCGGCGACGCAGCAGAAGACGGCGGTCACCGGCGCCAGCGGCGTCAAGATGACCGGCCCGTACGACTGGGTGCCGCCGTCCTACTGGCTGACCGACACGAAACACGGCGGCGCGTACGGCTTCAACACGGAAACGGGACCCGGACCTGCCGTGCCTCCGGTGGAGTCGCTGCGCAAGTTCATACCCGCCGATCACACCTGGCCGATCGACGACGTGTGGAACTTCCACGCGGGGGGCGGCGGGTTCAGGAGCCTGGACGTGTTCAGGGCGGCGATGGACGCCCGCTACGGCCAGCCGGCGAGCATGGAGGACTTCGCCCGCTGGTCGCAGGTGATGGCGTACGAAGGCGAGCGCGCCATGTTCGAGGCGTACTCGCGGAACAAGTACGCGAGCACGGGCGTCATCCAGTGGATGTTGAACAACGCCTGGCCATCGCTCATCTGGCACCTCTACGACTACTACCTGATGCCGGCCGGCGGCTACTTCGGAACGAAGAAGGCCTGCGAGCCGGTCCACCCGATGTACTCCTACGACGATCGATCGGTGTGGGTGGTCAACAGCACCTACGCGCCGGTCAGCGGGCTGAAGCTCTCGACCCGCGTGTTCAATCTCGACCTGACCGAGAAGCACGCGGCCGAAGCCGTCGTCGATCTCGAGGCGGATTCCAGCCGACGGGTGCTCGTGGTTCCCGACATCGCCGGCCTGACGCCGACCTACTTCGTGCGACTCGACCTGCGAGACGGGTCGGGCCGCGTCGTCAGCACCAACTTCTACTGGCTGTCGACGAAGCCCGACGTCTACGATTGGGCCAAGACCGACTACAAGTTCACGCCCGTCACCGGCCATGGGGATTTCACCGCGCTCAAGACGCTGCCGGCCGCCGACGTCGAGATGACGAGCCGGCTGGAGCGCCAGGGCGACCGGCAGGCCGTGCGCGTGCACGTGAAGAACATCGGCAAGTGCCTGGCGTTCATGGTGCGCCTGCGGCTCGTCAACGAACGGACGCACGACGACATCCTCCCGGTCCTCTGGGACGACAACTTCTTCCCGCTGATGCCGGGCGAGGAGCGGGAGGTTGCCGGCAGCTACCTGACGAGCGACGTGCCGGGAGCCGTCGCACCTGTGGTGCTGATCGAAGGCGCGACCGTCGTGACGAAGGGAGGTGCGGCTCGTCGCGGGGCGGACGGTCGGCCCATCGAGTAGTCTGGCCCGCCGCCGTCCGGATCCCGGCCTCCTCGTGCTATCCTTCGCGGGCATCTCCCGTTCGGCCTCTCCGCACCTGCACACGAGGCGTCATGTCGCAGAACGCGACCTTCTGGGCTGTCCTCCTCGTCGTCGCGGCCGCCGGGGCCCCACGCACCCAAGGAGTTGAGCCATGGCCACCATCACCGAGACCGCGATGAAGACCGCCGCCCCCCGCAACCGCCTGATCGGCCCCATGCCGAAGATCGGCATCCGGCCGGCGATCGACGGCCGGCGCCAGGGCGTCCGCGAGTCGCTCGAGCGCCAGACGCTCGAGATGGCGGGGTCGGTGGCGCACGTGCTGCAGTCGAATCTGCGCCACTCGAACGGCCTTCCCGTCGAGTGCGTGATCCCGCCGACCTGCATCGGCGGCGTCGCCGAAGCGGCGAAGACGGCGGCCCTGTTCGAGCGCGAGGGCGTGGGCGTGAGCCTCACGGTCACCCCGTGCTGGTGCTACGGCGCGGAGACGATGGACATGAACCCGCTCTACCCGAAGGCGGTGTGGGGCTTCAACGGAACCGAACGGCCGGGGGCGGTCTACCTCGCGGCGGTCCTGGCCGCGCACAACCAGAAGGGACTGCCCGCTTTCGGGATCTACGGGCGCGACGTGCAGGATCGCGGCGACGGCACGATCCCGCCCGACGTCGAGGAGAAACTGCTGCGGTTCGCCCGGGCCGGCCTCGCCGTGGCCACGATGCGCGGCAAGTCGTACCTCTCGCTCGGCGGCACCTCGATGGGGATCGCGGGGTCGATCGTGGATGCCGATTTCTTCGAGGACTACCTCGGGATGCGGGTCGAGCCGGTGGACATGACGGAGGTCGTGCGCCGCGTCGAGGAGCGGATCTACGACGAGGAGGAGCTCGCGCGCGCGCTCGCCTGGGTGAAGGCGCACTGCCCGGAGGGACGCGACTACAACGCCAGGGGTTTCGAGAGGACGCGCGAGCAGAAGGACGCCGACTGGGTCATGTCCGTGAAGATGACGCTCATCGCGCGCGACCTCATGGTCGGCAACGAGCGGCTCGCCACCCGCCACGCCGAGGAGGCCCTCGGGCGCAACGCGATCCTGGGCGGCTTCCAGGGCCAGCGCCACTGGACCGATCATTTCCCGAACGGCGACTTCATGGAGGCGATCCTCAACTCCTCGTTCGACTGGAACGGGATCCGCGAGCCCTTCGTGCTCGCGACCGAGAACGATTCCCTGAACGGCGTCTCGATGCTGTTCGGCCACCTGCTCACGAAGACCGCCCAGGTGTTCGCCGACGTCCGCACCTACTGGAGCCCGGCCGCGGTGAAGCGGGTCACCGGCCACGAGCTCGCCGGCCCCGCCGCGGGCGGGGTCATCCACCTCATCAACTCCGGCGCGGCAACCCTCGACGCCACGGGACGGCAGACGGTGGAGGGCGGACCGGGCATGAAGCCCTTCTGGGAGATCACCGGCGAGGAGGTCGAGCGCTGCCTCGAAGCCACCCGGTGGTACCCGGCGATGACCGAGTACTTCCGCGGGGGCGGCTTCTCCTCGGGCTTCCTGACCCTCGGCGGGATGCCGTGCACGATGTCGCGCGTCAACCTCGTCGAAGGACTCGGGCCCGTGCTGCAGGTCGCCGAGGGGTGGACGGTCGATTTGCCGCAACACGTGCACGAGGCGCTCAGCGAGCGGACGAACCCCACGTGGCCGACCCACTGGTTCGTGCCCCGGGTCGACGGACGGGGGCCCTTCCGCGACGTCTACACCGTGATGAACAGCTGGGGCGCCAACCACGGCGCGATCAGCTACGGTCACGTGGGCGCCGACCTCGTCGCCCTCGCCTCGATGCTGCGGATCCCGGTTGCCATGCACAACGTGGCGGAAGATCGGGTCTTCCGCCCGAGCGCGTGGTCGGCCTTCGGGGCCCACGAGCCCCAGGGCGCCGACTTCCGCGCCTGCCAGACGTTCGGCCCGCTCTACGGGGACTGAGCGGTGCCATCACGGTCGCTTCGGAGACGAGATCACATGAGCGAGCAGAAGAAGGGGATGTTCATCACGCCTGACGGCCGGAACGTGACGGTCACGTTCGTGCTCGTCAGCTCGCTGTTCCTGTTGTGGGGCCTCTGCAACGGGATGATCGACGTGATGGACAAGCACTTCCAGAACGAGCTGAAGCTGAGCCTGGCGCAGTCCGCCTGGGTGCAGTTCGCCCACTACCTCGGCTACTTCCTGATGGCGCTGCCCGCGGGCTGGCTGGCCACGCGCCTCGGTTACAAGTGGGGCATCGTCGCCGGGCTGCTGATGGTGGCGGTGGGGGGCTTCTGGTTCATCCCGGCCACGGAGATCGCGTCCTTTTGGGCGTTCCTCCTCGGCGTGTGCGTCATCGCGGCCGGCCTCACCTTCCTCGAGACGATCGCCAACCCCTACACCACCGTCCTCGGCGATCCGCGCTACGCCGCCACGCGCATCAACCTCGCCCAGTCCTGCAACGGCATCGGCTGGATCCTCGGCCCCCTGGCCGGCGCCGCCTTCTTCTACGGCAAGGACGAGAACGGGGCGAGCACGGGATCGCAGACGCTGTGGATCCCCTACGCCTTCGTCGGCGTCGTGGTGCTGATCCTGGCCGCGGTCTTCTTCCGCGCCGACGTCCCCGACATCAAGACCGAGGACGACTACCGCCTCGACGACGCGGCGGCGGGCGTTTCGCACTCGATTCTGGTCGCACCCGCACTTCTCGATGGCCGTGCTGGCGCAGTTCCTCTACGTGGCGGCCCAGGCCGGCATCTTCAGCTTCTTCATCAACTACATGACGTCCCAGACGCCGCCGCTCCCCGAGTCGTGGCGGAGCGGATTCCTCCAGGGCTGGATCCAGGGCGGCGCCGGCGGCGCGCTCCAGCTCACCGACCAGGGCGCGGCGAACCTGGCGTCGCTCGGGCTCGTGTTCTTCCTCGCCGGCCGCTTCAGCGGAGCGGCGATCCTCCGGACGTACTCGGCGCACAAGGTGCTCGGGCTCTACGGCCTGGTCAACACGGCCCTGTGCCTGCTCGTGTTCCTGAAGCTCGGGTGGTTCTCGGTGGCCTGCGTCTTCCTCAGCTACTTCTTCATGTCGATCATGTTCCCGACGATCTTCGCGCTGGGGATCCACGGCCTCGGGGCCCGCGCCAAGAAGGCATCCGCCTTCATCGTGATGGCCATCATGGGCGGGGCCCTCCTGCCCAAGGTGATGGGGCACGTCGGCGACCTGCACGGCATGTCGCGGGCCTTCATCGTGCCGCTCTTCTGCTTTGCGTTCGTGGCCGCGTACGGTTTCGCCTGGCCCCGCCTGAGCGGTGTCGACTCGCTGCACACCGTCAAGGCGGGGTCGCACTGAGGCAGCGTCGCCCGCGGCGGGTCGGCCCGAGGTGCCCGCCACGAGACGCCTCGATTCGCGCGCGCCGTAATCGATCCGCAGAGGCACCGGGAATGCCGCCTCAGGTGGCTCCAGGCCGGTGTCGGCACGGACGGCGAAAGTGGTCCTCGTCGCCCACCTCAGACACGCCGTTCACCAGCCAGATCGCACCGTTCGCCAAGACTCCGCTGATATTCGTGAAGATTGCACGCAAGATCGGCGTGGCTGACGGGAACGCCGCCGCGCAGCACAGGCCCGCGGCCGGCCCGACGGCTCCCAGCACCGCGAACTCGCCCCCATCCCGCGTCGTGACCGAGGCACTTGCCGTGTGGCTCGAGGGTGGCGAGCCACGCCCTTCATCGGCCAAAGGCCGAGGATTCGAGCGGCGTATTGGCGCTTCGAGCAAGTCCGCGCCGGAATGTTCCAGTATCATGGCCGGGCGACCGTCCGGGGTTGCCGAGATCCTCGGGAACTTGGATTCGAGAGGAGCCAAACTGATGAAAACCAGGGCAGGACTCATCGCACTACTCGTCACCTTGTCCGTCGCCGGCGTGTTCGCTGCCGATTGGCCGGGATACCTGGGGCCAAAGAGAGACGGCACGTCCGCCGAGACGGGCATCCTGCGCACCTGGCCGAAGGAAGGCCCCAAGGTCCTCTGGACCGTCCCGATGGGCATCGGCTACGGCGGTCCGGCCGTCGTCGGCGGCAAGGTCTACGTGCTGGACCGGGACGACGCCGTGGGCGACAAGCTGCGGGTTCTCGATCTTGCGACCGGCAAGGAGCTGTGGAGTTTTGCGTACGGCGCACCGGGCAGGTACGACCACCCGGGGTCGCGAACCTCGCCGACCGTCGACGGTGACATCGTCTACACGTTCGGACCTGCCGGAAACCTGCACGCCATCAGCACGACCACGCACAAGCCCGTCTGGAGCAAGAACGTGTGGACGGAGTTCGGCGGCGGCGCGCTTCCCCGGTGGGCACTGACCCAGAACCCTCTCGTCTACCGCAACCTGCTCATCGTGGGGGTTCAGACATCGCAGACGAGCGTCGTGGCCTACGACAAGCTGACGGGCGAGCTGAAGTGGAAATCGCCTGTGCTCGCCGGCGCCGCGGGGTATGTCAGCCCGTCCATCGTGAAAGTCGGCGCAGAAGACCACCTGGTGATGATCATGGCCGCCCAGGGGTTCGGCCGCAGCGCCGGCGGCGGCGGTGTCAACGGCCTCGACCCGCTCAGCGGAAAGCTGCTGTGGACGTACACCAACTGGCAGTGCGGCATCCCGGTCCCGCAGGCGGTCGATGCCGGAGAAGGACGCGTCCTCGTCACGGGCGGATACAGCGCCGGCGCCGCCATGATCAAGATCCAGAAGAAGGCGGACGGCAGCTACGACGTCGCAGAGCTGTTCAAGAACCCCAATTTCGGCGCGCACACACAGCCGCCCATTCTGTACAAGGACAATTTCTACGTCCCCTACACCATCAACGAGCGGAGCGACGGGCTGGTGTGCATGACGATGAGCGGCCAGGTCAAGTGGAAGACGGGTGATGCACCGCCTTTCAACAAGGGCGGCGCGGTCCTCGTCGACGGACTGCTGCTCAGCTCGGATGGCAATACGAAGCTGTATTTGATCGAACCTGATCCATCCGGCTTCAAGCCGCTGGCCAGCGCGGAGTTGCTGGAACCTGGTGAGAACTGGGCCCCGTTGGCCCTTGCCGACGGCAAGCTGCTCATCCGTGACCAGAAGAACCTGAAGTGCGTGCAGGTCGCTCAGTAGAATCGGTAGAGCTCGGACGCCGAACGGCGTGACGCCTCGCCGTTAGGGCTAGGCATGGCTCGCATCGAACGGTAGCATATTGGCGTCGAGCGCCCGTGAGCTGCGGTTGCGGGCGGGAAGCAATCCCGGAGTGTCTCCCATGAAACTTCGCTTCTCTTCGCTCCTGTTCGTCCTCTGCGCCGCGACGACCGTGGTGGCCGGCGACTGGCCAGGGTGGCGCGGTCCCGCCCGCGACAACCAGTCGACCGAAACGGGCCTGTATCGAACGTGGCCCGCGGGCGGTCCGAAGGTGCTCTGGAAGACACCCGTGGCCGAGGGCTACGCGGGCGTCGCGATCAAGGCCGGCCGGCTGTACTTGAACGACTACGATCCCGTGAAGAAGGAGCACGTCGTCCGCTGCCTGTCGATGGCCGACGGCAAGGAGGTCTGGCGCTGGAGCTACGCCGTGGACATCCGGCCGAACCACGGCATCACGCGGACCGTGCCATCGGTCACCGACAAGTTGGTCTTCTCGCTCGACCCGAAGTGCCGGTTCCACGCGCTCGACGTCAAGACCGGCAAGATTGTCTGGCAGAAGAACCTGGTCCAGGACTACAAGACGACGATTCCCGGCTGGTACGCCGGCCAGAACCCGCTGCTCGACGGCGACCGCGTCGTGCTGGCCACCGGCGGCGACGCGCTGGCGGTCGCGTTCGATCAGGCCACCGGCAAGGAGATCTGGCGATCGCCGAATCCCGGCAAAGACCTGATGTCGCACAGCTCGCTGATGATCGCGACGATCGGCGGCGTCAAGCAGTACCTCTACATGACGCCCAACAAGGTGGTGGGCATCGCCGCGGCCGACGGGCAGATCCTGTGGACCATCCCGTTCGCGACCAAGATGGCCGCGGTGCCCTCGCCGCTCTCGATCGGTGACGGCCGGGTGTTCATCACGAGCGGCTACGAGGCCGGCAGCATGATGATCCAGGTCGAGAAGGGCGCGTCCGGCTTCACGGTGAAGAAGCTCTACGCCCTCACGAGCGCGGAATTCAACTCCGAGGTCCACACGCCGATCCTCTACAAGAACCACCTGTTCGCCGTCGGGTCGAAGACGCGCGGCCGCTTCATGTGCGTCGGCCTGGACGGCAAGGTGGTCTGGCAGAGCCCGGTGGGCGACGCCGCGACGGCGCGGACGTTCGACCTCGGAGGGTTCATGTTGGCGGACGGGATGTTCTTCGTCGTGGACGGGAAGTCGGGGATGCTGCGCCTGATCGAGGCGAATACGACAGGGTACAAGGAGCTGGCGAGCGCGCAGGTCCTGTCCGGCGAGGACGTCTGGGGCCCACTCGCTCTGTCCGACCACAAGCTCGTGCTGCGCGACATGAACCAGATGGTGTGCCTGCAGGTTGGCCCGCCCGTCGCGGCGAAGTAAGGTGAGGCCTCGGCCCCGGATGCAGGGCGGGGCTTCAGCCCCACCGCGTCAATGCAAAATGCACAATGCAAAATGCACAATGCAAAATGCACAATGCACAACGCAGAAAGGCTTCGCAGGTGCGTTCGGAGTAGGGCGGCCGGGAACTACGAACCTGCGAATCCAGAACCTGCGAACTGAGGGGCCGGCAAGTCGCAAGTCGCAAGCCGCAAGCCGAGAGGTAGGACAGGCTTCCAGCCTGTCGTTGGAGCATCGATGGATTCGAACGACATCAAGCAGCCGACCGAGCCGCGCGACGACGACGGCCGCCGGCGCATCTCGCGGCGTTTTCTTCCGATAGCCAGCGTGGCCGGTGCCTTCGGCGTCGTGGCGGCCGCCGTGTTTCGCCCCGGCGCCGCGCCGTCGGCGGCTCAGCCGGCGGGCTCTCCCGGTTCCGCTCCCAGTCTCCCGCCTGCGGCCCCGCCTCCGCCGCTGCCGCAGCAGTTCACGCGCGCGGCGATCGTGGTCGGGCCTGGCATGCCCGGAGAATTCCGCCGTTCGCTGTCCGGGCTCGCGCTCGGACCGCTCGATGCGGTCCACGCGCTCGGAGACGACGAGGTGCGTGTGTTCGCGAAGGACGGGCGGCTCGCACGCACGTGGAGCGCGCCGGAAAGGGCGTCGTGCCTGGGCGTGGCGCCGGACGGTCGCGTCGCCGTCGGGTCGCCCGGCCGCGTCGACGTGTACAGCGACACGGGGGCCCGGCTTGGCGGTTTCACGGCGGGCACCCGCGACAAGCCCGCCGACGTGACCGCGGTTCGGTTCGTTCGCGACTCCGTCCTGGTCGCCGATGCGTCGGCAAGGTTGATCCGCCGGTACGACCTCCGCGGGACCGAGCAGGGCGTCATCGGCGCGCAGAACAAGACCGGCAGCTTCATGTTGCCGAACGGGAGCCTGGACTTCGACGTCGATGCCGCCGGCGTGATCTACGCCACGGATACCGGCCGTCACCAGGTCACGTCCTGGACGCTCGACGGGGCGCTGGTGGCGTCGTTCGGCAAGTTCGGGATGGCGAGGCCCGAGGACTTCGTCGGCTGCTGCAATCCGGTGAACCTCGCCGTTGCGCGCGACGGCAGCATCGTGACCGCCGAGAAAGCGATCGCGCGCGTGAAAGTCTTCAGCCAGGAGCGCGCTCTCCTGGCGGTCATCGGCCCCGAACACTTCGACCCGATGTGCCGGCACATCCACATCGCGGTCGATTCCACCGGGCGGATCGTCGCGGCGGATCCCGAACGCCGCACGGTCGCCGTATTTGGACGGTCATGAGCGAGACGAGTACACGGCGCCAGTTCATCGATCGGACGTGTCGCGTAGTGGGCCTGACGGTGCTCGGCGGCGCCGCCACCACGCTGGTGGCACGGCGCGCCTCGGCGCACGCGGTGTTCCAGGTGGACCCGTCGAAGTGCGCGGCCTGCGACCTGTGCCGCACGTCGTGCGTGCTGAGCCTGTCGGCCGTCAAGGCCGTCAACCAGTTCAACAGGTGCGGCTACTGCCGGCTCTGCCCGGCGTACATGGACATCACCAGCCAGCCGGACGAGACGGGCATGCCCACCGGCAAGGTCTGCCCGCAGGACGCGCTCAAGCGCCGCGTCGCTGGGCGGGAGGATCCGGACGACCCGAACAACAACTACTACGAGTACACGGTCGACGAGAAGCTGTGCACCGGGTGCGGGAAGTGCGTCAAGGCTTGCAAGCCGCCGTTCGGCAACGGGTCGCTGCGCCTCGAGATTCGCTACGACCGCTGCGTGACGTGCAACGAGTGCTCGATTCTCGTCGCGTGTCCCGAAGCGGCCATCGTGCGCGTGCACGCGCCGGGCCTCTCGCCGCTCCCACAGGAGGGTGAACACCGCAATGTCTAGCCTCTCCTGTGGGGGCGGACGTCCAAGGTCCCTCTGGCCGTTCCTCCTTCTGCTCCTGGCCTTCGCCACCAGCGCGGTCATCGCACAGTACCAGAAGGCGCCGCCGGACTTCGGCGGCAGCTACTCGTTCCCGACGCCCACCCACCCCGAGCCGCGCTCGGGGATGGCGGTCGGCATCGACGTCGCGATGCTCGCGGCCGGCCTCGGCCTCGGCGCCTATCTCGTCCTGGTCCGGCGCAGCCGGTCCGGCGCGATCGCCCTCAGCCTGGGCGCCGTCGCCTACTTCGGGTTCTACCGCAAGGGCTGCACGTGCCCGATCGGCTCCATCCAGAACGTGACGTTGTCGCTCGTCGACCCTCACTACCTCATCTCGTACGGCGTCCTCGCCTTCTTCTTCCTGCCGCTCGTCGCGGCGTTCCTCTTCGGGCGCGTGTTCTGCGGCGGCGTGTGCCCGCTCGGCGTGGTCCAGGACCTGGTGCTGCTGAAGCCAAAAGCGGTGCCGGAGAAGATCGAACGATGGCTGCGGTGGCTGCCGTTCCTCTACCTCGCGGTAGCGGTCTGGTTCGCGGGTTGGGGCATCCCGACCGTCAGCACGACCGGCAAGATCCTGTCGGGCCGGAGGTTCCTCCTCTGCGAGTGGGACCCGTTCATCAGCCTCTTCCGGGTCTCCGGGTCGTTCCGCATGCTGGCCCTCGGCGCCGGGTTCATCGTCGTGGGCATGTTCTACGGGCGGCCGTACTGCCGCTGGCTGTGCCCCTACGGCGCGCTGCTGTCGCTTGCGTCGAGGTTCTCGTGGAAGCACGTGCGCATCACGCCCGACAAGGAACTCGACTGCGGCCTGTGCCGCGATGCCTGCCCCTACGGCGCGATTCACGACCTGCGCGCCGACCGGGCCGAGTGCGTCTCGTGCGCGCGCTGCTACGAGGTCTGTCCCCGGGAGATCGAGCGTCGTGGCGGAGTGATGCCGGCGGCATTCCTCGAGTGGCAGGCCCACCAGGCGCGAGCGCTCGAGGAGCAAGGGCCGCAGAAACGGCCGGACCGGCCTTCGGCAGGGGCGGCGGGCATATGACACCGAAGCGGTTCGCGAAGGCGAGGTCGTGGATCGGCATCGCGGCGGCCCTCACGGTCATCGTGTCGACCTCGTGGCTGGCGATCGAATACGTCCGTGCCGTCAGCGTCGACTCGGCGGACAAGGCGCGCGTCGAAGCCCTGAAGGTGCGCGCGCGCACCGACGCGACGATTCACAAGACGCTGCTGCAGCCGGAGTTCGACCGGCAGCGCGAGGCCCTGACGCGCCGTCATCGCATCTACGGCGCCGTCGGACCGGTGGCGCTCGTCTCGCTGGGCGTCTTCCTCGCGTGGGTGCGCTGGCTGCGGCCTGCACGCGAGGAATGGGCGGGCGTGCCGTCGGTGCTCCAGCGGCTGTTCGGGGCGAACCTGGACCATCCCGTCCCGCCGGTCGCCAAGTCGGGGCCGCGCGGCGGCGGCGGAGAGGGGGCTTCGCCGGTCCTGACGCTCGCGGCGGCAGGCACGCGCCCGGTCCTCGACCTCGGCGCGGTGGACGAGATTCTCGCGGCGGAAGGCCGACAGTCGGATTCCGTGATCCCGGTCCTGCAGGCCATCCAGTCGACAGTACCGCTACCTGCCCGACGAGGCATTGCGGAAGGTGGCGGAGGCGAGCGAGATGACGCCGGCGCAGATTGCCGGCGTGTCCACGTTCTACGGGCAGTTCCGGCAGCGTCCCGTTGGCGAGCACATCATCCGCGTGTGCGAGGGAACGGCCTGCCACGTCTCGGGCGCCGTCGAGGTCCGGAACGAGCTGTGCCGGTGTCTCGGCATCACGGGCGACGCGGACACCGATCCCTCCGGCCAGTTCACGGTCGAGCGCGTCGCGTGCGTCGGCTCGTGCAGCCTGGCGCCGGTCATGACGATCGACGAGAAGATCTACGGCCGGCTGAACGCGCTGTCGGCTGCCGGCGTGCTCCGGGCTTTCGTGGCGGCCGACGCCGGCCGCAACGGGAACGGCCACAAGGGCGCCTCTCCTGCGCCGACGCACATCGCGACGCCGTCGGCCGGCGCCGTCGAGATCCGCATCGGCGTCGGTTCGTGCGGCATCGCGAGCGGCGCGCTCGAGGTGCAGGCCGCCCTCGAAGAGGAGCTCCGCGCGCTGGGCGGCGGCGCCACGATCAAGCCCGTCGGCTGCAGCGGGTTCTGTCACCGTGAGCCGCTGGTCGAGGTCGTCGAGGGCGGGAAGCGCGTCCTGTACGGCAACGTCTCGCCTGCCGACGTCCGGAAGCTGGTGCGGGAGCACGTTCGTCCGGCGGGGCTGGTGCCCGGCGTGCGTGCGGCCGTCGGAGACGTGCGCGCCCGGCTGACCGACGACGGCGCGTGGTCGCCGATCTCGGCGCAGGTGGTCGAGGCGTCACCCTACATCACCAAGCAGGTGCGCATCGTCCTCGAGAATTGCGGCGAGGTGGACCCGCTGTCGCTCGACGACTACCGCGCGCGGGAAGGATTCCGCGCCCTCGAGGCGTGCCTCTCGCGGCCCCCGGAGCAGGTCATCGAGGAGATCCGCACCTCCGGCCTCCGCGGCCGCGGCGGCGCGGGGTTCCCGACGGCCGTCAAGTGGGACCTGGCGCGCAAGGCGGCCGGCGACACCAAGTACGTGATCGGCAACGGCGACGAAGGCGACCCCGGGGCGTTCATGGATCGCGCGGTGCTCGAAGCCGACCCGTTCCGTGTCATCGAAGGCCTCACGATTGCCGCCTACGCGATCGGCGCGAGCGAGGGCTTCCTCTACGTGCGGCGGGAATACCCGGTCGCCGTGCGACACGTGCGCGCGGCCATCGAGTCGGCCGCGGCCGCCGGCCTGCTGGGCGAGCGGATCCTCGGCAGTCCGTTCAGTTTCCGACTGCAAGTGCGCGAAGGCGCCGGCGCCTTCGTGTGCGGCGAGGAGACGGCGCTCATCCAGTCGCTCGAAGGGCAGCGGGGCATGCCGCGGCCCCGGCCGCCCTACCCCGCGCAGTCCGGCTACCGCGGGCAGCCGACGCTCATCAACAACGTCGAAACGCTCGCCTGCGTGCCGTGGATCATCCGGAAGGGCGCCAGAGACGTTCGCCGCCCTGGGGACGGAACGGTCGAAGGGCACGAAGGTGTTCTCGCTGGCCGGGAAGATCGTGCGCGGGGGCCTCATCGAAGTGCCGATGGGCATCACCGATGCGCGAGATCGTCGAGGAGGTGGGCGGCGGCATCAAGGGCGGCCGGGCCTTCAAGGCCGTGCTGGCCGGCGGCCCGTCCGGGGGCTGCATCCCGGCATCGCTCGCCGACACCCGGGTGGACTACGAGGAACTCGCGTCCACCGGCGCCATCATGGGGTCGGGCGGTCTCGTGGTCCTCGACGACCACGACTGCGCGGTGGACATCGCCCGCTACTTCCTGCACTTCACGCAGGACGAGTCGTGCGGCAAGTGCACGTTCTGCCGCGTCGGCACGAGGCGCATGCTCGAGATCCTCGAGCGGATCTGCGCCGGGAAGGGGCGGGCCGGCGACCTCGAGACCCTCGAGTCGCTCGCCGAAGGCGTGAAGAGGGGCAGCCTGTGCGGGCTGGGGCAGACGGCGCCCAACCCGGTCCTCACGACGCTGAAGTACTTCAGGGACGAGTACGAGGCGCACATTCGGGACCGGCGGTGTCCCGCCGGATCGTGCAAGGCGCTGGTTCACTATCGAGTGCAGCCCGACCTGTGCACCGGCTGCACGCTGTGCTCGCAGGCCTGCCCGGTCGGCGCGATCGCACGGCGACCCTACCAGCCGCACGAGGTGTTCGACGACCGCTGCACGCGCTGCGGCATGTGTGTCACCGCGTGTCCCGAGCACGCGATCGAGGTGGTGTAGGACGATGGTGACCTTGACGATAGACGGCCGCTCGGTCTCGGCAGACGACGGGACGACGATCCTCGACGCGGCGCGTTCGATCGGCATCCGCATCCCCACGCTCTGCAAGGTCGACGGTTACCCGGCCGCGGCGTCGTGTTTCCTCTGCGCCGTGAAGGTGGAGAACAAGGCCACGCTGACGCCGTCGTGCGCGGTGCCGGTGTCGGCCGGCATGGTGGTGCACACGGACTCGGACGAGGTGCGGGCGTCCCGCAAGATGGCGCTCGAACTCCTGATGTCCGACCACGTCGGCGACTGCGTCGGCCCGTGTACGACCGGCTGCCCGGCCAGGTTCGACATCCCCGGGTTCCTGTCGCGGGTGATGGCAGGCGACGTGGTCCAGGCGGCGTCGATGGCGTCCGACTTCCTGACGCTGCCGGCGGCGCTCGGCCGCGTGTGCCCGCGCCTCTGCGAGCAGCGCTGCAACCGGTGCGACGCCGGCGCGGCGGTGTCGATTGGGTCGATCCATCGGTTCGCGGCGGACACGGACCTCGCGTCACCGTCGCGATACGTGCCGCGTCGGGAGACGGCAACCGGCAAGCGCGTCTCGATCGTCGGAGCCGGGCCCGCGGGACTCACCGCCGCGTACCACCTGCTGCGCGCCGGACACGAGGTGACCGTCATCGACGCGCACGAAGAGGCCGGCGGCATGCTCCGCTACGGCATCCCGGCGTTCCGGCTGCCGCCCGCCGTGCTCGCCGACGAGATCGACGTCATCTCGGCGCTTGGCGGCCGCTTCAAGATGAAGACGCGGCTGGGCCACGACGTGAGCCTCGAGACGCTTCGCCGCGAGTCGGACGCCGTGTTTCTCGGGATTGGCGCCCAGGCGTCGCGGGGCCTCGACTGCCCGGGCGACGCGCTGGCCACGTCGGCGGTGGAGATGCTGGCGGAGGTTGCCGCGGGACGGCGCCCCTCGCTCGGCGACCGCGTGCTCGTCGTCGGGGGCGGGAACACCGCGATGGACGTCGCCCGCACGGCCATCCGGCTGGGAGGGCAGGTCACCGTCCTCTATCGCCGGACGCGCCGCGAGATGCCGTGCCTCATGGAGGAAGTGGAGGCCGCCGAAGCCGAGGGCGTGCGCCTGGAACTCCTGGTCGCGCCCGTTGGCCTCGAGCGGACGGAGAGCGGGTTGAAGCTGACGTGCCAGCGCATGACGCTCGGCAAGCCCGACCTCCAGGGGCGCCCGCGACCGGTGCCGGTTCCCGGCTCGGAGTACACACTCGACGCGACCGCCGTCGTGTCGGCCGTGGGCCAGGTCGTGGAAGGGCAGGACCTCGGCACGGCCGGGCTGAAGATGACGCCGCGCGGCATTGGCGTCAACCCCGTCACGCTCGCCACGAACCTCGACGGCGTCTTCGCCGGCGGCGACGGCGTCACCGGCGCGGACCTGGCCGTCCGGGCGGTCGCGGCGGGCAAGCTCGCCGCCGTCTCCATCAATCAGTACCTGAGCGGCCGCTCGGTGGTCGGGAATCCCGAGATGGTGTCGGTGGTGATGGGCAAGCTCGACGATCAGGAACTGGCGGAGTTCTTCCGCGGCGTCGAAGCCTCGACGCGCACGATGGCGCCGCTCCTGCCGGTGGAGCAGCGCATCACGACCTTCGATGAAGTCGAGCCCTCGCTTGCTCCAGACGTGGCCCGTGAGGAAGCGCGGCGGTGCATGGGCTGCGGCTGCTACAAGGCCACCGACTGCCGACTTCGTCAATATGCCACGGAGTACGGGGCCGACCCCACGCACTACTCGGGCGCACGGCGCAAGTTCCACCGCGACCTCTCTCACCCGGACGTCATCTACGAGCCGGGCAAGTGCATCCTCTGCGGCGCGTGCGTCGCGGTTGCGGCGCGCGCCGGCGAAGGCCTCGGCCTGGCCATCGTCGGCCGCGGTTTCGACGCCGCGGTCGCCGTGCCGCTGAAGGGAAGCATGGTCGAGGCGCTGCCCGCGGTGGCGCGCGAGGTGGCGGCGGCGTGCCCGACGGGGGCGTTCGCGCGCCAAGGCGAAGGCGGGTGCTGTCGCCTCGTGCCGTGAGCCCTGAGCTCGACGCAACTGGGTCGAAGGGCAGGCCGCCGTCCGGCTGGTGACGGAACGGCAAGTTCGGGAATTGGACGACACGGAGCAGCTTTCATGCGCACCACACGCCACATCGCCTATCTCGTGCTTGCCGGCATGGCCTCGATGGCCATGGTTTCTCAAGACTGGCCGATGTGGGGCGGCACGCCGCAGCGGAATATGACGTCGGCGATGAAGGGCCTTCCGGATTCCTGGGATGCCAAGGCCGGCACGAACATCAAGTGGAAGGCGCAGCTCGGTTCGAGCTCGAACGGGAACCCGGTAGTCGCCGACGGAAAGATCTTCCTCGGCACCAACAACGGCAACCCGAGGAATCCAGAGATCGCGGGCGACAAGGGCGTGCTGATGTGCTTCCGCGAGTCCGACGGCAAGTTCCTCTGGCAGGCCGTGTCGGACAAGCTGGAGGGGGACATCGACTGGCCAGAAGAGGGCGTCTGCTCGTCCCCGATCGTGGAAGGAAAGCGGCTCTACTACGTGAGCAACCGGGGGGAGCTGATTTGCCTAGACACCGAGGGGTTCACCGACGGAAAGAACGACGGTCCCTTCCAGGACGAAGTCTTCAAGGGGCCGACCGACGCGGACATCATCTGGAAGCTCGACATGAGAAAAGAGCTGGGCGTGGCCCAGCTCTACATGGCCGCGTCATCTCCGGTCATCTGGGAGGATCTCGTCTTCGTCGGGACCCCCAACGGCAGGGACAGCGCCGACGAGAAGGTGATTGCACCGAAGGCGCCCAGCTTCCTGGCGGTCAACAAGGACACCGGGAAGGTGGTGTGGCAGGACAACTCTCCCGGCGAAGGCATCCTGCACGGCCAGTGGGTCTCCGCGACCCTTGCCATGATCGACGGCGTTCAGCAGGTGCTGTTCCCGGCAGGTGACGGCTGGCTCTACGCCTTCAACGCTCGAACCGGAGAGAAGCTCTGGAAGTTCGACCTGAACCCGAAAGACGCCGTGTGGCCCAAGACGCGCAACTACGGCCTGGCGACGGCGGTCTTCGCCGGCGGGCAGGTGTTCGTGAGCTCCGGGCAGGATCCCGATCATCCCAACGGCATCGGCCACACGTACTGCATCAATCCCGGGCAGAAGGGTGACATCACCGAATCGGGCCGGGTCTGGCAGTACGACAAGATCGGCCGATCCATCTCGACGGCGGCGGTCGCCGACGGATTGGTCTACGTCGCCGACATGAAGGGGATCCTGCACTGCCTGGACGCCAAGACCGGGAAGCCCTACTGGACCTACGACACGATGGCTCCGGTCTGGGGATCCCCGCTGGCGGCCGACGGCAAGGTCTACCTGGGCGACCAGGACGGCGACGTCGTCGTCCTGAAGGCAGGCACGGAACTGAAGAAGATCGCGGAAATCGACATGGGCAACTCTGTCTACAGCACGCCGGTACCCGCGAACGGGGTGCTCTACATCATGACGCGTTCGGACCTTTATGCGATCGCCGCTCCCGCGACCTCGAAGCACTGACCGGGGCGCGACACGACCGTTTCTTCATGCGGATCATATCGCTCGGGAACAAGGAGTCATGAAGACAGTTGAAGGTCGTACAGGTGGCCCGGTGAGGTCCCGGTGACGCGATGAGTGGCTGGCTTTCGCGTGCGGCGCTTCTCTCGCTGGCGCTGTCCTGTGCCGTCGTTTCCGGGCAACAGGCGCCGTCGCGTCAGGACGGGTGGGCCAGGTTCCGCGGGTCGGCGGCGCTGCTGGGCGTGGCCGACACGGGGCTGGGGCGGCCGCTCAAACTCGCGTGGAGCTACCAGGCCAAGGACGCCATCGGGTCGTCGGCCGCGATCGTGGACGGGTCGGTCTACGTGGGCTCGGCGGACGGCGTGCTCCACGCCATCGACCTGGCCACCGGCAAGGAGCGCTGGCGGTACTCGACGAACTCATCAATCGAGGAATCGTCGCCGGCGGTCCGCGAAGGGGTCGTCTACGTCGGCGACATGGACGGCATCGTCCACGCGGTCGATGCGACGTCGGGGAAGGTCCGCTGGACGTTCAAGACCGAGGGCGAGATCCACTCGTCGCCGAACTGGTCGGGCGACCGCATCTTCATCGGGTCGTACGACGAGCGTCTGTACTGTCTCTCGGCGACCACGGGCGCACTCGTCTGGAAGTATCAGACCGCGGGGCCGGTGCACTGCACGCCCGCCATCGCGAACGACATCGTGTACGTCTCTGGGTGCGACGAGCACCTCCGGGGGATCGACATCGCGACGGGGCGTGAGCGATTCGTTCTCCCACTCGGCGGCTATGCCGGGGCGTCGGCGGCGGTCGCGGGCGCCGAGGCGTACATCGGGACCTTCGCCAACGAGGTGCTGGGAGTCGACCTCGCGCGACGCGCCATTCGCTGGACGTACCGCGACCCTACCCGCACGTTCCCGTTCTATTCGTCGGCCGCCGTCGCGGGAGACCGTATCGTCGTGGGAGGGCGCAACAAGGTCGTGCACTGCCTGGCCCGTTCCACGGGGCGGGCCCTCTGGACGTTTCCGACGCGGGCGCGCGTCGATTCGTCGCCCCTCATCGTCGGCGGCCGCGTCTTCGTCGGGTCGAGCGACGGGAAGCTCTACGAACTGGAGCTGGCCACTGGCAAGAAGGTCTGGGAATTCACCGCCGGAGGGGCGCTGACGGCCTCACCCGCGGCGGCCGGCGGGGCGCTCGTCATCGGCTCGCAGGACGGCACGCTGTTCTGCCTGCGGTGAGCCGGTGACGGATCGGCGTCGGCACGCGACGCATCCCATATGAGAATCGCACACATCACGGCGGGCGCGGGGCACATGTACTGCGGCAGCTGCCTGCGCGACAACCTGCTGGCGGCCGCGCTGCTGGACGCGGGCCACGACGTCGTGCTGATTCCGACCTACACGCCGACGCGCCCCGAGGGGCGAAACGTGAGCCTCGACCGCGTCTACATGGGCGGCATCAACGTCTTCCTGCAGGAGCATCTCCCGTTCTTCCGCAGGACGCCGCGCTTCCTGAACCGCCTGCTCGACGCCGCCCCGCTCCTGCGGTTGGCGACCAGGCGAGGCGTGAGCGTCGATCCCCACCAGCTGGGTCGGCTGACCGTGTCGATGCTCCGCGGCGCCGACGGCGCGCAGCAGCGTCCGGTCCTCGAGCTCATTCGGTTCCTGGCCGACGACGTCGCCCCCGAGATCGTGAACATTCCCAACTCACTCCTGATCGCCCTGGCGCCGGCCATCAAGCGCGAGCTGAACGTGCCGGTGGTCTGCACGCTGCAGGGCGAGGACGGTTTTCTCAACGACCTCGGCGAGCCGTTCCGCTTCGAAGCGTTGCGGCTCATTCGCGCGCACGCGGCGGCGGTCGACGCGTTCGTGGCCGTCAGCGACTACGGCGCGGACCGGATGCGCGAGTTTCTCGGGATTGACCGCAGCCGCATCCACGTCGTGCCGCTCGGCATCGATTTCGACGGTCACGCCCAGGCCGGCCTCGACGCGCGGCCGTTCACCATCGGGTACCTGGCTCGAGTCGCGCCCGAGAAGGGGCTGCACGTGCTGTGCGACGCGTACCGGCGCTTGCGGGCGACTCCCGGATGCGCGCCGAGCCGGCTGCTGGTCGCCGGTTACCTCGCGCCAGAGCACAGAAGTTACCTCCACGACATCGAGAAGCAGATGACCTCGTGGGGCTTGGCCGGGCACCTGGAGTACCGGGGCGCGGTCGACCGCGCCGGCAAGCTGGCCTTCCTGCGGGAACTCAGCGTGCTCTCGGTCCCCTCGCCGCAGCCGACCCAGAAGGGGCAGTTCCTCTTGGAGGCGATGGCGAGCGGCATTCCCGTCGTGCAGCCCCGGCTCGGGGTGTTCGCCGAAATCGTGGACAACACCGGAGGGGGGATGCTGACCGACGCCGGCGACGTCGACGGGCTGGTGCGCGGCCTGCTCGCCCTCTCGAACGACGCCGGCCGGAGGAATCAGCTCGGGGCGGCTGGCTACGAGGGCGTACGCGCACGATACGGTGTTCCGCACATGGTTGCGAGGCTGATGGAGGTTTACCGGCCGCTGCTCGGCGAGCCAGCCGGAGGCCGGTCGTAGACTCGCGCCGCGTCGATGACGACGCGTGGCATGATGCCGACAGGCGTCAGGAGGGACACGCGTGCTAGAGGTCAAGCAGGTTTCGAAGGACTATCCGGCGCCGCTCGGATCCATTCGGGTGCTGTCGGGTATCGAGTTCTCGGTCAGCGCCGGCGACTCCGTATCCATCGTGGGCCCGTCCGGCAGCGGGAAGAGCACGCTGCTGTACATCCTCGGCGCCCTCGAGCCGCCAACCTCGGGGACCGTCCTGCTGAACGGCGAGAACCCGTTCGAGCTCGACGATCGCCGCCTGGCCGCCTTCCGCAACCGCCTTGTCGGTTTCGTGTTCCAGGACCATCACCTCCTCCCGCAGTGCTCGGTCCTCGAGAACGTGCTCGTCCCGACGCTGGTGTCGACGAACGAGCGCGACGACGTGGAACGCAGGGCCCGCAGCCTGATCGACGAGGTCGGCCTCGGTTCGCGGCTCCACCACCGTCCCCACGAGCTGTCCGGCGGCGAGAGGCAGCGCGTCTCGCTCGCGCGTGCCCTGGTACAGCAGCCGACCCTCGTGCTCTGCGACGAGCCGACGGGCAACCTCGATCCGGCGTCGGCCGAGGTCGTGGCGAACCTGCTGCTGGACCTGCACCGCCGTCATCGGACGATCCTCGTCGTGGTGACCCACAACCTCGACCTGGCCGAGCGGATGGGCACGCGATACAGGCTGAGCGACACTCGCCTGGAGGTGCGGTGAGACGATGACCAGGCTGCTGCTGCGCAACCTCCTGCACTACTGGCGCACCAACGTGGCCGTGGTCGCTGGCGTCGCGGCCGCGGTGGCCGTGCTGTCCGGCGCCCTGCTCGTGGGCCAGTCGGTCCGGGCCAGCCTCCGGGACCTGCTGGCCGAGCGCATCGGCGCGACGGACTACGTGATCTCGGCCGACAGATTCTTCCGCGAAGACCTCGCGCGCGCCTTCGGCGCGGGGGAGGCCGTCGGAGCAGCGCGTGCCAGCTGTCCGATCATCGCCGTCAGCGGCGTTCTCATCCGCGAGGGCTCGGACCGCCGGGCGTACGACATTGCGGTCTACGGCGTGGACGAGCGGTTCTGGCGGTTTCACGGGATGCCCATCCCCGCTGCTTTCGAGGACCGCGCGGCGATCGTCGGCGCGCCGCTGGCCGCGCAGCTCGGCGCCCGGCCCGGAGATGGCCTGCTGCTTCGCATCGGCAGCGCGCGGGAGGCTCCCGGCGAGTCCCTCTACGGCCGCCGCGAGGACGCCAGCAAGACGATCAGGCTGACGTGCACCGCCGTCGCCGGGCCGGAGCGGCTCGGCGAGTTCGCGCTGCGGCCGGGACAGGGCAGCGTCTTCTCGGTGTTCGTGCCGCTGGCGCGGCTGCAGCGTGAACTGGCGCAGCAGGGCCGGGCCAACGTCATCCTCGTCAAGAGCCCGTCGCCGGAGGACGAGTCCGCGCACCTTCGACGGACGCTGCGAGAGAAGGTCGCGGCGTCGGACGTCGGCGTCCGCCTCCGGCCGCTCGAGTCCGGCCGGGGCGTGATGGTCGAGAGTGCCCGTATCCTGCTGGACGACGCGATGGCCCGGGCGGCGTTCGACGCGGCCCGGCAAGCCGGCCGGCCGGCCTCGGGCGTGTTCGCCTACCTCGCCAACGCCATCCGGGCGAAGGGACGCGAGATCCCCTACAGCGTGATCGCGGCGGCAGATCTCGGGCAGGGCGCCCTGGAGGATGTTCGGAGGGTGGCGGGTTCCGCCATGCCGCCGGTGACGGCCGACCCGCAGCCGTCGATCTGGCTGAACGAGTGGGCCTGGCGGGACCTCGGCGTGTCGATCGGAGAGCCGGTCGACGTCGACTACTACCGGTGGGAAGATGCCGCCGGCCTGGTGACGCGGACGGCCCGGTTCAGCCTGGCCGGTGTCGTGTCGATCGGCGGAGACGTGGACGCGACGCTGGCGCCGGACGTGCCAGGTGTGACCGGTGCTCGAAGCCTCCGGGCCTGGGATCCGCCTTTTCCCCTGGACCTCAGCCGGATTCGAGCGGAGGACGAGGACTACTGGGAGCGCTATCGGGGCACGCCGAAGGCCTTTGTCACGCTGGCCACCGGGCAGGCGCTCTGGCAGAGCCGCTTCGGCCGGCTGACCGCGGTGCGCGTGGCCCTTCCCGAAGCCGCGCTCGCGGCGCAACTCGCGAGTCGCATCGACCCCGAAACGACCGGGTTCACGGTTGCCGCCCTCCGGCGCAGCGGGCTCGACGCCTCCCGCGGGGCGGTCGACCTGGGAGAGTACTTCCTGTACTTCAGCGCCTTCCTGATCGCGGCTGCCGTGCTGCTGTCGGCGTCCTTCTTCAGGCTCGGCGTCGAACAGCGGGTGCGGGAGATTGGGACGCTGAGGGCCGTCGGGTTCCCGGCCTCCACGCTGAAACGCATCTTCCTTGCCGAAGGCGCGGTTCTCCTGACGTTCGGAAGCCTGCTCGGCGCCGCGGGTGCGCTGGCCTACGGCGGCGTGCTGGTCGTGGGCCTGCGAACGTGGTGGATTGGCGCCGTCGGCACTCGACGCCTGTACCTGCACGTGTCCTCGGGTCCGCTGGGCGTGGGCGTCGGTGTCGGGATCGTGGCGTCTCTCGTCGCCATCGTATGGACGCTTCGTGGCCTCGGGCGCAGTTCGCCCCGCGCGCTGCTGGCCGGCGTCCTCGAGTCGCGCGCGACCAGGGCCAAACGCGCCAGGGTCCTCCGCTTCGTGCCGCCGGCGGCCTTTGCCGCGGCGGCGCTCGTTGTCGTCGCCACCGCCGCCGGAGTGGTCCCGAACGTCGAGGGGTTCTTCGGGGCGGGCACGCTGCTGCTGGTGTCGACGCTGAGCCTGGCGGCGGTCGTTCTTCGCCGCGACCACCCGCGACCGATCACCGGCCGCGGGTGGCGTGCGCTCGCGCGCCTCGCGTTCCGCGGTGCCGCCCACCGGCCGGCGCGCAGCCTCCTGCCGGTCGCGCTCATCGCCTCGGCCACGTTCATCATCGTCTCGGTGGATGCGTTCCGGAAGGACTCTCCGGGGGATCAACTGGACCCGCGGTCGGGCACGGGCGGCTACGCGCTGGTGGCGACTTCGGCGTTGCCCGTCTTCTCGGATCCTGCCACGCCGGCCGGACGTGACGCGCTGGGGATCGGCGACGCGGAGGCGCCCGCGCTCGCCGCAGCCAGGTTCGTCTCGTTCCGGCGGCGCCAGGGCGAGGATGCGAGCTGCCTGAACCTGTACGCGCCGGGTGAACCGACGATCCTCGGGGCGCCGCGGGCGTTCCTGGCCGAGGGCCGCTTCTCGTTCGCTGCATCGCTGGCGGCGACGACGGGCGAACAGAAGAACCCGTGGCTGCTGCTCGACAAGGCGCAGGCCGACGGCGCCATCCCGGCCATCGGGGATGCCAACAGTCTCGAGTACAGCCTGCACCTGACGGTGGGAGGGGAGACGGTCGTTCGCGACGGGTCCGGCGCGCCCGTGCGTCTGCGGGTGGTCGGCGCGCTCGAAGACAGCATCCTGCAGGGGGTGCTGATCGTGTCCGAGCCGAACTTCCTGCGCATGTTCCCCGGGCAGGAGGGCTACGGGTTCTTCCTCATCGATGTGCCGGCGGCCCGCGCGTCGTCGGTCGCGGGCGCGCTCACCGAGCGGCTGGCCGATTCGGGGATGCGGGTGGAGTCGGGCCGCGAGCGGTTGGCCTCCTACCACCGCGTCGAGAACACGTACCTCTCCACGTTCCAGTCGCTTGGCGCCCTCGGCCTCGTCCTGGGGACCATCGGCCTGCTGGCCGTGCTGCTGCGCAACGTGCTCGAGCGCCGCGCCGAGCTGGCGCTGCTGCGCGCGATGGGGTACCGCGAACGGACGCTGGCCGCGATGGTCGTCGCCGAACACGTGCTGCTCATGGTCGGCGGCCTCGCGTGTGGAAGCGTGTCGGCGCTGGTGGCGATTGCACCGGCCCTGGCCGCTCGCGGGGGAGTCGTGCCTGCCGCCATGGTCGGTGTGCTGCTCTTGGCCGTGACGGCCACAGGCGTGATCTCGTCGCTCCTTGGGGGGCTCGTGGTGCTCCGATCGCCACTCGTCGCGGCCCTCCGGTCGGAATGAGGGCTCATCTCGAGGCTGGCGGCCTCGCGACAGTTGCACGTGCGTTGCAGCCTCGGGGTGAGTCGGGGCTGTGGGCTAGCGCCTAGCCCAACGCCTTGAGAAGCTTCCGAACCCCCTCGCTGGTACTGCCGGCCGGTCTTGACCCGCGCGCCGCTGCGCATTTCAAGTTCGAAGACGCCGCCGGACATGGCGTGGGCGGCCACGATTCGGGAGACGTTCACCACGTGGCAGCGATGCACGCGCGAGAACCTGGCGGGGTCGAGGCGATGCTCCAGCGTCGTCAGGGTCTCGCCGAAGATGTGGTCCTTCGACCGACAGTGCAGCACCGTGAAGTTGTTGGCCGATTCGACCCAGTCGATCGACTCAACCGGCACGAAGTCGAAGCGCTCCCCGCTTCGCACGATCACCCGCTGCAGCCACGGTGTGTCGCGCGCTTCGATGAGCCCTTCGAGCTGACGAACCAGGGCGGCCGGGCGCGACAGGCGGTCCCGGACGCGTTCGATGCTCTCCTGCAGTCTGCGCTCGTCGAACGGCTTCAGCAGGTAGTCGACGGCGTTCACCTCGAACGCCTCGATCGCATACTTGTCGTAGGCCGTGACGAAGACCACCGCCGGCATGTGCTGCGGCCCGATCTGTCGGACCACGTCGAAGCCAGTGCCGTCTGGCAGCTGCACGTCCAGCAGCACGAGCCCGGGCTGGGTGGATCGGATGGCGTCAACCGCATCGGCCACGCAGTCACACTCGCCAACGACCTGCACCGCCGGCATCCCGGAGAGATCCTTCCGAATGCCAGACCGAATCAACGGCTCGTCGTCAACGATCAACACCCGTAGATTGTTCATCGTGAGAGGCCAGGTCCTCCTCGGCCGCGACCCGAAGCGGGATGGTGATCCGAACCTCCGCACCGCCTTCCGCCGGCCGTCGGATGGAGAACGTGTGGCAGTCTGGATACATCCGGGCGAGGCGTTCACACGTGGACCCGAGGCCGACGCCGACCTTCAACTCGGCCCCGTCGTGGACCGGTGGGCCATTGCCGTTGTCGGTGACGGTCAGGACGAGTTCGCCGTCCTGGCTCGAGGAGGACACGGTGATGATCCCGGTCTTGTGGACGCCTCGCAGCCCGTGAACGACAGCGTTCTCGATGAGGGGCTGCAGGAGGAAGGATGGGACGAGTGCCGCCTGCGTGGTCGCGGCAATCTCGAACGCTACGTTGAGGCGATCGCCGAACCGCATCCGCTCGAGCGCCACGTACGACCCCGTCAGCGCAATCTCCTCCTGGAGCGTGGTTTCGGGCTGGGAATCGGGCCGCAACACCGCGCGCAAGAGGTCTCCGAGGCGGGTCACCATGCGGCTCGCGGTCGGCGGATCCTGCCCGATCATCACCGAGATGTTCTGGAGGCTGTTGAAGAGGAAATGCGGGTTGAGCCTGGAGCGTAACACCTCGAGTTGCGCCTGGTTGAGGCCGGCTTCGAGCCGTGACTTCTCGAGTGCCAGGCGAACCGTCCGCCGCTCCTGTTCCTGCAACTGGAACAGCGTCCGGATGAAGTAGCCTCCCGCAACGCTGGACCAGAACGAGGCCTCTGCGATCGGGAAGAGGGCCAGGACGAAGAGGGCGCTCGGCGTCCTCGACCCCGGAGACCACCACGCAAATACGGCCACTACGACCGTCATCAACACGGACGCCACCAGACAGACCGGGACGCTCCACCCGGCCAGTACGGCAAGGTTCCGCGTCCACTTCTCGGGCCCCAGCGGGAACCGTTCTTCCAGGCGGAACACCAGCGGCGTGAGCCCGATCCAGGGATAGAGGTAGGCGACGCAGGCGAGAAACTGCGCCACATCGACCGTCTCCGGTCTGTACGGCGTCAGGTAGTAGTGCCGTGCGGAGGTCAAGGCACCGATTGCCGTCCAGATCAAGAACAACGCGCCGAACCCGGGGTAGCGCAGCCCTGCACCGTTGGCGGGCTCGATCTCGGGGGGCTCCGGCCGACGGGCCTCTTGCCGGACGCGCACAGGATCTCCTCGCACGATGCTCAATACTACCTCGGCCAGCGCGCAACGGCGTCAGTAGCTGTGCCCGCCGTCGCCTCGGCAACCGATTCCAACGCCCTGAGCATCACGTCCCATCCATCCTGCGCCGCCCGCCCAGAGGAGATCAGCAGAGTCTTGGCGAACGGTTCATCTTGCTTGGCGAACGTCATCCGGACGATGGCCACCGTGCGCCCGGGAAGTGACCAGGCGCCTGACGCTCGCTCGGTGCGACCTGCTACCCAACACGGCCGCAGGTCGCAGGCCTCGAGGTGCAAACCCGATTCGCGCATCGAGGTGAGCAGTATCCAACGCTGAACCCTGCTGACCCGCTTTCCTTCCCCGAAACCACTTCCGCCCAATGTAAGGCTTGGCGCGCGCTGCCGACTCGCCAGGGGTTGCGTTGGCGGCCATTTCCCATCGGTCCAGCGGGCACCAGTCTCGCCCGGTCGGCAGATGACGAGCGGTACCAGAAACACGGTGGGCTGGCGACGCGAGCCTGGGAGGTTTGAGGCGACACTTCGCTGGCTGCGCTGAACAGATGGAGGGATGCGATGAGATCGAAGATGACCCTGGCAACCGGCGGAGTCGCCGCCCTGGCGGCGTTGTACCTGATGGCCTGCGGCAGCAACAGCACTCCGACGATGCCGACAACGCCCGGCGGCGGAGGCGGCGGCGGAGGCGGCGCAACCGTTACGATTTCAATAGTCGGCATGAACGGTGCGCAGTCGTTCTCGCCGAATCCCGCGTCCGTCACGGCCGGACAGACGGTTGCGTGGGTCAACAACGATTCCGTCACGCACCGGGTGGTTCAGGACGGCGGCGCTTTCGACACCGGCAATCTGGCGCCCGGTACGACGAGTTCGGCGATCGCCCTCAACTCTGCCGGCGCGATGCCGTACCACTGTGCGATCCACCCGACCATGACCGGGACGATCAACGTGACGGCGAGCTCGGGTGGATACTGACGCGCGCGACGATGCGGCGGCGAATCACCGCGGTGTCTCCTGCGCCGGCGGGGCGCCCGGCAGCGAGTATCTGATCCTGAAGTAGAACAGGTTGAGGCTCGCTTTCCCGGGCTCGCCCGGCGCCGCGTACCAGGCCTCGCGGACGAGGTGCGAGTACTGCGCCGCCACCTGCAGGCCGCCCAGCCTGGGGTCCCGCCAGAAGGAATGCGAGACGCCCAGCGTGCCCTGACTGATTGTCCGGTTGTGGTTCGGCGGCGAGCCGGCGTAGCCGAATCCCACCTCGCCGCCCGTCGCCGGGTCGATGGCGACGTTCTTGTCGAAGTGCGCCATGCCGAAGTACCCCTGGATCGACGTCTTCGAAGTGGCCTGGTGCTCGATCCCGGCAAGCACCGACGAGGAACCGACGGGGGACGGACTGCCGTCGCCCCGAATGATGACGTCCGGTCCGAGGCCGATCAGGTATCGCCCTGCACCCCGGCTGTAGAACGTGTTGGCGAACACGCGAAGCGACTTCGTCGGCTCCACGTTGACGTTCAGCGACCCGCCCCCACCCGCGGCGTTGTAGTGCTGCCCGGACAGCGGGTTGTAGAACGCGAATCTCGTCAGCACGCCGCCGGCTTCGACGTGCACCGCCTTGTCATGAAGCGCGGGGTCGAAGGTCGCCTTGGCGACGATGTCCTGGTGCGGGTTCGGCGTGGCGTAGTTCGCCGAGCCCGTGTTGACCTGGCTGCTGTAGTAGGGAGCCAATTCCGACGGCAGCGTGATGATACCGGTGCCCGCTCCTCCGCCACCGTACTGCTCGGACGCTTCCGCCGACATCCCGAGCGCGACCGCGTCGCTGGCGTGGTAGACGAAGCGCAGCTGGGGATTTCGGTTCCAGAGCATGCCCACGTGCAGGTTCGGATCGATGACCTGCGGCAGGAAGAGGTCGCCCGACGCGGCGGAGAGCCCCCTCCGGTTCGGGGTCATCATCGTGAAGGCCTGGCCGGCGAGGAACTCGAACTGGCGCTTCCTGAGGTCGGCCCAGAAGAGACGCAGCCGCAGCGTGGCGCTGTTCGACGTGACGGCGACGTTGCCAGGCACGATCCCGAGGAAGTCCGTCTCGAGGTAGCCGCGAACGCTGGTCCCACCCACACGGCTGTCCAGCTGAAGGCCGAGGCGCGAGGTCTGGGAGCTGAATTGGTATTCGCGCAGCTGCCCGCTGACGGTATCGGCGAAGGGGATCGACCCGTAGTTGGTAGCGATGCCGCTGCCCACGGCCCGATCGCGGACGACCGCCGCGAACTCCATGTGCCCAGAAGGCGTGAAAGCCACCGAGCCAATCCGGAAGTTGAGCGGTCCGACCTCTGGCGAGGAGGCCTGCGCGAGCGGCGCGGCGCCGGGCAGTGCGTCTGGCGCCGCTGGCCGTGCGGCCGTGCTGGCTGGTGGCACCGCCGCGGTGGCCGGCAGCCGAGAGCCGGCTGACACGCGCTGGGAGGCGGGAACCACCCTGGGCGGGGGCGGCGTGGTCGCCATCGCACCCACGATGGCCTCGAGCAGTTTCCTCTGCTCGTCGAGGAGGCGGCGCAGATCGTCAATCTGCGATTGCTGCGCCGCCACCTGTGCCTTCAGCAGCTCGGTGTCGCGATCGCGAGTCGACGCCGCGGCGCCGGCGCTCATGGAAACGGCGAGGATGAACAGGCCGGTCCGGACCAGCGTGGTGCGGTATCTTCTCAGTGCAGATTGCGCGGACATGGACGTTCCTTTCCCTGCTCCCACGCTCGGCTGCCAGGATTCGAGCCCACCGCGAGGTACAGCCCTGCCGATCATAGCCCCGACAGCTGGCCGCGGCGCAGACTGCGGCGACCATCCGTCCATGCAGAGTGGAGAAGAGAGAATCGGAAGGGATGCTCGAAGCGCCCGCGCGCCACGGCTCAAGGCGTCGTGCCCGGTCGGGCCTCGAACACCTTGAACCGTGCGCCTAGAACACGAGCCGACCCGCCGCAGCGGGGCGGCTCGGCATCGTCGACCCACGTGTGTCAGGCCCCCGCGGACCTCGCCGCGGCCGGCTGGATGTTCTGGTTGACCCGGAAGAAGTTCCGCGGGTCGTAGCGGGTTTTGATCGCCACCAGGCGGTCGTAGTTCTCGCGATACGACGCGCGGATCCGGTCCTGGCCCTCGTCCATCATGAAGTTCACGTAGGCCCCGCCGGTACCGAACGGGTGCGTCGCCTCCCAGTAGCTCCGGGCCCACGCCACGATCTTGTCCTTGTTCGACGGACTCGGGTCCACCCCGACGATCACCTGTGACCAGTTGGCGTCCCGGTAGCTGAAGGCCGTGTCCGTCCGCCGCACCCGGTGCGCGGCGCCGTCCACCGGGTACAGGTGCATCGTCGAGTGCATCGTGGGCAGCCGCGAACCGTGGTCCACGTGGGTGGCGATGGCCTGGTCGCTCAGCGTCGTCGCGAAGTCGGCCTTCCAGTACCACTGAAGCCCGGCGGGATACAGCCCGTCGAACACGCTCTGGAGCGCCGGATGCGGCATCTGGCCGAAGTGTTCGAACACCGGCGCTCGAAACTTGCGGACCGGGCGCATGACTCTCTCCACGTCCTGCGGCTTGCCCGCGTGACACCAGACAATTGCGCACACCTTCCGCAGGTGAAGCGGCTGGGGGAACGGCGGGGCCGGGGGCACGGTCATCATCGCGAGGAATCCGTTCAGATCCTCGTCGGCGGTGACGATGAAGTCCCGGTAGAACTGCATGACCTCCGCGGCCTGTTCCATCGGCCACAGCATCGGCCCGGCCGTCACCATGTCCACCGCGTGCAGCCTGAACAGGAACGACGTGACGACGCCGAAGTTGCCCCCGCCGCCGCGGATCGCCCAGTAGAGATCCTCGTTGGCGCGTAGCCCGGCCGTGACGAAGCTGCCGTCGGCCAGGACCACGTCCGCCTCCAGCAGGTTGTCGATGGTCAGGCCGCACTTGCGCGTGAGGTGGCCGATGCCGCCGCCGAGCGTGAGGCCGCCGACGCCGGTGGTCGAGATCATCCCGGAGGGCGTGGCCATCCCGAAGGCGTGCGTCGCGTGGTCGACGTCGCTCCACGTGCACCCGCCGTCCACGCGCACCGTGCGCGCCTCGGGATCCACGCGGATGCCCTTCATCTTCGACAGATCGATGACGAGCCCGTCGTCGCACGTGCCAAGGCCGCCGCCATTGTGGCCGCCGCCCCGGATCGCCACGAGCAGGTCGTTCTCGCGGCCGAATCGCACCGCCTGGCGGACGTCGGCCACGTCGGCGCACCGTGCGATGAGCGCGGGCGACCGATCGATCATCGCGTTGTACACGCGCCGCACCGAATCGTATTTCGGGTCGCCGGGCCTGACGACCTCGCCGCGGAAGCCGGCTGCAAACTCGTCAATCTTCGCCTGATTCAGCATCGTATCTCCCTTCCGCCGCGTGCGTACTCGAGTCACCTGTAGAGGAGGGTATGGCGGCTATCGTAGAGCAAGAGCAATGCCCGACCCCTGCGTCGGCGGCGGCCTTCGCGTGCACGCGGGCTCGGCCGGCGAGTCGCCGCCGCCTTTTCGGCCGTTTGGCGCCGTGCCGCGTACTCCTGGTCTTCGACCATGCGGCTTGCGCGGCCGGATTCGGGGCTCCACTTTGGGCTCTCGCCACCTGTGCCGTTGAGCGCGAGTGTCGGAATCGGAGACGGCCGATCTCGGCGTTCACGCTGCTTTCAGACACCGCGTCCCCGCCGCGAACGGCGGCGCGGGTCCCGCTGGTTCCCGCTTTCACCGAAGCGCTGTAGAGCTCGCACGAACCACTTCTTGCACTGGGCGCTGGCGCGGCGCCGGGTCGCCGCGGACGCGGCGCGGGATGCTGCGTGCCCGGGCCGCCGTGCCGCGCGAGCCCGATTCGAGGCGCGCCGAAGAGCACGACCGGCGGGTCAGTCGGCTGGGTGGGCCGGCTCCTGGTAGAGACCGATCACGTCGCCGGCCGGGTCTCGGGGATTTCGAGGTAGCAGATCTTGCCGTGTGCGCGGGTCGGGACCATCGGGGACTCCTTCGCCGCGGCCTCAGGGTTCAGCGCCGCTCGCGGCGGTCCGAGGCTCGAAGCGGCCTATCCGGCCGCGTGAACGACGAACGAGACCTGCAGTTCGTCTTTGACCTTGACCGTCCCGCCTGCGGCCGCCACCGGCTGGATGCCGAACTCGGTTTGTTTCACCGTCGCCGTGCCTTCGGCGGTCAACGACCCCTTCTGGAGGCCGACGCGGACCGGGACGGTGAGCGGCTTCGTGACTCCGTGGAGCGAGAGGTCGCCTTCGATGGAGAGCACGACCAAGGCGCCCGATGCCCTCGTCACGGTGATGCGGCGCGATCGAAAGACGATCTTCGGATACCGCTTCACGTCCAGCACCCGGTCACCCAGCATCGTTCGCTGGACTTCGGGAACGTCCTGCCCGGGCTCGCCCTCTCCGGTCACGCGAAGCGAGGCGCTGTCGAACTCCAGCAGGACCTCGGAGCGCGCCGGGTCGGCAGCGTCCACGGTGACGGTGCCGGCGACCGGGGCCTCCACCTCGTGCCCGTGACCCGCGAAGCCGAAGGCGCCGGCCTTCCCGACGTGAATCCGCACCTGACTGGTGCCCTGCACCCGCATCACCTCCGGCACCGACACGGCGACGGCCACGGGCAGCGTCGAGGTCAGCCACAGCGCGACGGCGATCTTCTGATGGAGCATCGGTCACTCCCGAGAGTCCCGATCATGGCGGCGCAAGAACCGGGCCGCCTCGACACCGTGCAGGTCATGCTGGCGCTGGTGTCCCGCGCGTCCGGCTGACGGCGCTCATGGCGCCCGGCCCACGCATCAGTTCGCCTGCCCGACTGTTTGCCTCTCATCCCGGCGGCACCTCCTCGACAGACGGTCTGCGGTTCGGACGTCACCGTCTTGTCACAGTTCTGCCTCATCTCTGTCATGGCTGAGTCGTCGTAGCGTGTAGAGGCACACGAGAATGAAGAAGCACCTGGCGGTCGCGGCGGTCATCGCCCTGGGCTCGTTCGCGTTCTGGTACCATCACGTCGCCGCCTCCGATCGCGTGAAGCTGACGACGCGCGTGGTCGCTGTCGGGGACCTCATGACGTCCGTCGCGTGTACGGGGACGCTCCAACCGGTCGAGACCGTGGACGTTGGCTCCGAGGTCTCGGGCACCGTCTCGGAACTGCCGGTGGATTTCAATTCCATCGTGCGGAAGGGGCAGGTCCTTGCCCGCCTCGACACCTCCACCTTCTCGGCCGACCTTGCACAAGCGCGCGCGGCGTTCGAGAAGGCGAGCGACGACCTGGAGGCCGCGCGCGTGGCGGTCACCGACGCCACCGAGAAGCTGGACCGCGCGAAAGCCCTCGCGGCTCGTCAACTGATTCCCCAGAGCGACCTCGACGATGCCGCGGTCGCGGCCAAACAGGCGGCAGCGGACGTGGACGACGCGGCCGCTCAGCGCGACGCCGCCCACGCGGCAGTCGACCAGGCGACGGTCAATTTGGCTCACGCCGTGATCGTGTCGCCCATCGCCGGGATCGTCGTGGCGCGCAAGGTGGACGTCGGTCAGACGATCGCGGCGAGTTTCGAGGCGCCGTCCCTGTTCTCGATCGCCGGGGATCTCACGAAGATGCAGCTGGTGGCGGTCGTCGACGAATCCGACATCGGGCGCGTCCGCGTCGGCGCCCGCGCGCGCTTCCGCGTCGACGCCTACCCCGACGAGCAGTTCGATGGCACCGTGACGCAGGTGCGGCTGGATCCGGAGGTCGTGGACAAGGTGGTGAGCTACGACACGGTCATCGCCGTCGACAACTCCCGGCTGCTCCTCAAGCCGGGGATGATGGCGGATATCACGGTCGAGGTGGCCCACCGCGACAGTGTGCCGCTGATCCCCACCGAGGCGCTGCGCTTCCGTCCGACAGAGGCGTTGCTGGACGCCCTCGAGAGCCACCCGCCCAAGGGGTTCTCCGAGCTGCGGCCGCAGGCGGAACTGCGGCCGGGAGCGGCGGGCGAAGTGTGGGTGGCGGTGGGAGACCGCGTCGAGCCCCGGCGGATTCACGTCGGCCTTTCCGATGGTCCGTTCACGGAGGTCGCGGAAGGGTTGGCGCCGGGCGCCCGCGTCGTGACCGCCGCCGCGGTCCGATCGAAGCCCTGACGGCCGTGGTGGTCGCCCGGAATGTGGGGCGCGCCATCGCGCCTCGTTGCTACGGAGGTTGACATGCTGCGAAGAATCGTGCTGGTGATGGTGCCCCTGGTGTTGTTCCTGGTGGCAGGGAGGTCGGTCGCCTACGCGGACCCGGCCCTCTCGGCCGACATCCCGTTCAAGTTCGTCGCCGGGGGGAGCACGCACGATCCGGGGCGCTACGAACTGCGCGTGAACGACGGCGACGTGATGTTGACGTTGGTGCCGGCGAAGGGGGCCGAGGCCCTGCTGTCACCGCTCACGAGGCTGGCTTCGCGGGACGGTCAGACCGACCCGTGCCTGGTCTTCGACAAGGTCGGCAACACCTACATCCTGAGCGAGGCGTGGTTCCCCGGACTCGACGGGTTCATGCTGCACGCGACCAAGGAGCCTCATACGCATCAGGTGGTGAAGGTCACCAGCAAGCCGAAGGCCGACTGAGCAGGCGCTCGCGGCCCTCGGCCGCCGCCACCCGAGCCAGGGCCGATTCACGACGCCGGTTGGCGGGTCCAGGGCACGTCCGCGACGGACGTGCCCTCGTCGTCGATCGGGGAGACGCTGGCTATCTGGTCAGCAGCTCCGCGTCCTTCTTCTTCTGGAGTTCGTCGACCTGCTTGATCTCCTGGTCCGTGATCTTCTGGACCTCTTCCAGCCCGCGCTTCTCGTCGTCCTCCGACACCTGCTTGTCTTTCGCGAGCTTCTTCAGGCGATCGTTCGCGTCGCGGCGGACGGTCCGCACCGCGTTGCGCGCCTCCTCGGCCATCTTGTGAACGTGGCGCGACAGTTCCTTCCGGCGTTCGTCGGTCAGCGGCGGGACCGGGATGCGGACGACCTTGCCGTCGTTGTTCGGGTTCAGGCCCAGGTCGGAGGCGCGGATGGCCTTCTCGATCGCACCCATCAGCGACGTGTCGAAAGGCTGGGCGACGATCATCGTCGGCTCGGGCACCGACAGGGAGGCCACCTGGTTCAGCGGCATGCGGGTGCCGTACGCATCGACGTGGACGGGGTCGAGGATCCCCGTGCTCGCGCGCCCCGTGCGCACGCCGGCCAGTTCGTGGCGCAGGTGCTCGATGGCGCCGTTCATCCGCTTCCTGACTTCCGCGTTCAGACTCTTGAGATCGTTGACATCCATCATGTTGTCAGCTCCGACGAGAAGGCATGTGGCCAGGGGGTCAGTCGGCCGTCACGAGCGAGCCGACGCGCTCGCCGAGCACCGCGCGCTCCAGGTGCCCTGGCGTCCGCAGGTTGAAGACGATGATCGGCATGCGGTTGTCCTTGCACAGCGAGATGGCCGTGGCGTCCATGACCTGGAGGCCGCGCACCACCACGTCGAGATAGGAAATGGTATCGAAGCGGACGGCATCCGGGACCTTCACCGGGTCGGCGGAATAGATGCCGTCCACCTTCGTGGCCTTCATGAGGACCTCCGCCTTGACCTCCATCGCGCGCAGGGCGGCGGCCGTGTCGGTGGTGAAATACGGGTTGCCGGTGCCGGCCGCGAAGATCACCACGCGCCCCTTCTCGAGGTGCCGCATGGCGCGGCGCCGGATGAACGGCTCCGCGATGGCCCGCATCTCGATGGCCGTCACGGTCCGGGTGGTCACGCCTTCCTGTTCGAGCGCGTCCTGGAGGGCGAGGGCGTTGATGCAGGTCGCGAGCATCCCCATGTAATCGGCGGTGGCGCGGTCCATGCCCCGTGCGCTGGCGGCCACCCCGCGGAAGATGTTCCCTCCGCCGATGACGATGGCCACTTCCACCCCGAGATCGCGCACGCCGGCCACGTCCTTGGCAATGCGGGCCGCGACGGCCGGGTCGATGCCGAACGACTGCTCTCCCATGAGCGCTTCGCCCGAGAGTTTCAGGAGGACGCGCTTGTAGGCAGGCTTCGCCGGAGAGGACATATAGACTGGGATTATAGATGAAGGACGCGGCAATGAAGAATGAAGAATGGAGACCGCAGGAGGAGCGACGAGGCGCCGGCGTCCAGACGAAATGCCGGACGGGCGGGGGAGCGCGTCCGGCATCGAAGGTCACCGCGGGCGCGGCCGCACGGCGCACGCCCCCGGCCGCGAGTCGGCCTATTCGGCCGCGTCGCCCAGCTTGAACCGCGCAAAGCGGCCGACGGTGATGTTCTCGCCGGTCTTGGCCACGGTTTCGGCGACCATCTGGGAGACCTTCTTCGACTGGTCGCGCACCGACACCTGGTCGAGCAGGCAGATGCGCTCGAAGAAGCTGTCCAGTTTGCCCGCGACGATCTTCTCGATCACGTTCGCCGGCTTCTTCTGCTCGGCGAGCTGCGCCCGGAAGATCTCCTTCTCCTTCTCGATCTCGGCGCCCGGCACCTGGTCGCGGCTCACGTACAGCGGGTCGGCGGCGGCCACCTGCATCGCCAGTTCCTTCACGAGGGTCTTGAAATCCTCGGTCTTGGCGACGAAGTCGGACTCGCAGTTGACCTCGACCAGCACGCCGAGCTTGGCGAAGCCGAACGGGCCCGAGCCCTCGGCCACCGGCATGTGGACGTAGGTGCCCACCGCGCCCTGCTTGGTCGCACGTCCGGCGCGCTTCTCGGCCTTCGCCGCGCCCTTCTTGCGAAGGAGGGTGACCGCCTCCTCCATGTCGCCGTTCGTCTCGGCGAGGGCCGCCTTGCAATCCATCATGCCCGCGCCGGTCTTGTCGCGCAGGGCCTTGACCTGTGCTGCCGTGATTTCCATGACATCGTCTCCGTACAAAAAAACAGTAGGGGCAGGCTGCCGAACCCACCCCTACACGGTCAGGTGCTCAACCCGCTGCGCCGGGAGGCCCGAGCCTCGCCGCGGCGGCTATGCGGTCGCGTGGGCGGCCGGCGGCTCGGGCCGCGGCCGGCGGGTGTTGCGCGTCCCGCGCTGGGCGTCGGCCGCCGCGTCGGCGTCCGACTGCGCCTCGGCGTGAGCCGATTCGCGGAAGCCGCGCCCGCCGACGATGGCGTCGGCCAGCCGCGAGGCGAACAGGCGGATGGCGCGGAGCGCGTCGTCGTTGCCCGGGATCACGAAATCCACCTCATCGGGGTCGCTGTTGGTGTCGACCACGCCGATGACGGGGATCTTCAGCTTCCTGGCCTCGTCGACCGCGATCTTCTCCTTGTGGGTATCGACGACGAAGATCGCGTCGGGCAGCTTGGCCATCAGGCGAATGCCGTCGAGGTTCTTCTGGAGCTTGCGCTTCTCCTTCTCGATCCGCGCAATCTCCTTCTTCGACAGCGCTTCGTACCGCCCGTCGGTGGCCATCGCCTCGAGTTCCCGCAAACGGCCGAGACTCTTCTGGATGGTGGAGAAGTTGGTCAACAGGCCGCCCAGCCAGCGCTGATTGACGAAGTACATCCCGCTGCGCTGCGCTTCTTCCGCAATGGCGTCCTGTGCCTGCCGCTTGGTGCCGACGAACAGGACCGTGCCGCCGTCAGATGCGAGACGGGTCACGAACTCTTCGGCCTCCCGGAACAGCTTCGCCGTCTTCCCGAGGTCGATGATATAGATGCCGTTCCGTTCGCCGAAGATGAATTCCTTCATCTTCGGATTCCAGCGTTTGGTCTGGTGGCCGAAGTGAACCCCCGCCTCCAGCAGCTCTTTCATCGCGATCCCGGCCAAGCTCCCTCCACGCGTCTTCGAATAGAAACAGTTAACGTTTGCTGAACTGGAAGCGCTTGCGCGCGCCAGCCATGCCGTACTTCTTGCGCTCCTTCGCGCGCGAATCGCGCGTCAGGAGGCCTTCCTTCTTCAACCGGCCCCGCAGTTCCGCGTTGTACTCGCAGAGCGCGCGCGCGATGCCGAGACGGATGGCGCCCGCCTGCCCGGCCACGCCGCCGCCGACCACCGTCGCGAGAATGTCGAACTTGTCGGCCGTCTCGGTGAGGAGCAGGGGCTGGCGGACCTGAACCCGGAGCATCTCCGTGGGGAAGTAATCGTCGAACTGGCGGCGGTTGACGCTGATGCCGCCCTTGCCGGGGCGCAGGAACACGCGCGCGGCCGAGGTCTTGCGGCGGCCGGTGCCGTAATACTGGATGACTGCCACGTTAAGCTACCTTGAACTGGGTTGGTTTCTGGGCGGCGTGCGGATGGTCCGCCCCGCGGTAGACCTTCAGCTTGCGATACATGGCGTCGCCGAGCTTCGACTTCGGCAGCATCCCCTTGATCGCCTCTTCCACGAGCCGCACCGGGCTCTTCTGGCGAACGTCCTTCGCGCGCTCCTCGCGGACGCCGCCCTCGTAGCCGCTGTGATAGCGGTAGAGTTTCTGTTCTTCCTTCCGGCCGGTCAGCTTGACCTGTGCAGCGTTGATCACGATGACGTGGTCGCCGGTGTCCAGGAACGGCGTGTAGGACGCCTTGTGCTTGCCCTGGAGCAATCGCGCTGCGACCGTCGCGATCCGCCCGAGAACCATGTTCTCGGCGTCGATCACGTGCCACTGTCTCTCAATCTTGTCCGCACTCGGCGTAAACGTACGCATCGCACCGTTCCCTGTGGGTGTTCTTGAAACGACGGCAAACCCAAATCATAGCCACCTTGGCCGTTTCTGTCAACTGACAGGCTGACGCCGGCGCGTCGGCGGTCGGCCGACAGCAAGCTCGGACGCAGCGCCGAGGTGGGGCAGGGGTGACGGTGCCGGAGCAGCGCATCACGCGCCGCGGTCCGTCGGCGCACCACGGTCGGCGGAGGGCTCCTGGCCGCTCCGTCCGGTCCGCCGCCGGCCAATCGGCCGTCCCCACGGGCCAACAACTTGGCCGATCGTCACACGTTTGTCGGCCCCCTGTCCCGATTTCGATCATCTGCCGATAACCCGGGTGCGAAACCGACTGGCAGCTGACGGTATCGTGATCGGCCCCGCCTCCGCGGGCAGAAAGCGCGACGCCGCAGTGCCGGGGAGATCGTGGTTTCCGCAACGATTTCCGTCAGATCGAGGCGGATCGGGCCGAAAGACGAGTTGGCACCGGGCTTGCGCTACGGACGGGGTGGTCGGCGGCGCTCCTCCCCACTCAGTAGAAGAGGACATGGCGTGTTTCGCAGAACCAAGCCGGTCGTAGGGCTCGACGTCGGGTCCAGCGCTGTCAAGGCGGTGGAGCTCCGGCCCTCGGGCCGTTCCTTCAAGGTCGTGGGGTTCGGTGCCGAGCCGGTGCCCGGCGACACGATCGTGGACGGCGCCATCATCGACGCCGCCACCGTGGCCGACGCGATCCGCCGCCTCCTCGACGGCAGCCGGATCAAGACGCGGGACGTCGTCGCCTCGCTGTCCGGCAACGCGGTCATCGTCAAGAAGATCAACCTGCCCGTGATGACCGAGGCGGAACTTTCCGAGTCGATCCACTGGGAGGCCGAGCAGTACATCCCCTTCGACATCCAGGACGTCAACCTGGACTACCAGATCCTGTCGACCCGCGCGGGCGACAAGGGCAGCATGGAAGTGCTGCTGGTGGCCGCCAAGAAGGACAAGATCACCGACTACACCGACGTCATCAAGAAGACCGGCTGCACGCCGGTCGTCGTGGACGTCGACGCCTTCGCGGTGCAGAACGCTTACGAGGCCAACTACGACATCGAGCCGGGCGCGGTGGTGGCGCTGCTCAACGCCGGGGCGAGCGGCGTGAACATCAACATCGTCAGCGGCGAGCAGTCGCTCTTCACGCGCGACATCTCGGCGGGCGGTAACGCGTTCACCGAAGCGATCCAGAAGGAACTGGGGCTCCCGTTCGAGAGCGCCGAGCGCGTGAAGAAAGGGGAGCCGGTGGACGGCATCGAGCCCTCCGACGTCGCGCCCATCCTGCGCACGGTCACCGAGAACCTCCTCCTCGAAATCCAGAAGACCCTCGACTTCTTCAAGGCGACCGCCGCCTCCGACCGGATCGACCGGGTCCTGATCAGCGGCGGCACATCGCGCGTGAAGGGCTTCCTCGAGCGGCTCGGAGAGCGGTTCGGGGCCCCGGTGGAACGGTTCGACCCGTTCCGCAAGATCCAGTTCGATGCCAAGAAGTTCGGCATCGATCGCGTGGAGGACGTGGCGCCAACCTGCGCGGTGGCGGTCGGGCTCGCGCTGAGACGAGGGGGCGACCGATGATCCGCATCAACCTCCTGGCCGTCGACCGCGAACGCGGCAAGCGCCGCGCGACGGGCGGCGGGGCCGGTTTCGGCCCTCAGGCCACGCAGCAGAAGATCACGCTGGCGTGCAGCCTGATCCTGGTCCTCACCGCGCTCGGCGTCGGCTGGTGGTACTGGTCGCTCAAGCTGCAGTCCGACCGGATCGAGACCGACATCGTGACCAGCCAGAAGGAGACCGCCCGCTTGCGGACGCTGATCGAGCAGGTGCAGGCCAACGACGCGCGGCGCGCGCAGTTGCAGCAGCGGGTCGCCCTGATCGAGGAGCTGCGCAAGGGGCGCGACGTTCCGGTGCACGTGCTGGACGAAGTCAGCCGCAGCCTGCCCGACATGCTCTGGCTGACCGACATCAAACAGCAGGGCAACGACATCACGATCACGGGCCGCTGCACGTCGCTCACGGCGCTGTCGGACTTCGTCGAGAACCTGAAACTCGGCGGCTACTTCAAGCCGCCCGAGATCCTCGACAGCCAGGTGGACGCGGCGGAGCCCGTTGCCGGCGGCGCGCTGACGCGGTTCTCGGTCAAGGCGACCATCGCGGCGTCTGGCAGCTAGCAGGCAGCGACCAGGCCGGTCACGCGGACCGGCGGCATTGACAGGTCTGTCGGCACCCCGGCAACCGCGCCGGAACACGCGGGAGCGATAGAGAGGCGAGACGTGGCTGGAACACTGACCAAGCTGCCATGGTACGGACAGGTCGGGGCGTTCCTCGGGCTGTCGGCGGCCGGACTGGCCGCCTTCTTCTACCTGTACGTCACCCCGATGCAGGAGCAGATGGCCCAGCGGCAGCGCAAGCTGGACGCGCTCCAGGTCGACATCCGCAAGAGCCAGGCGATCGCGCAGCGCCTGCCCCAGTTCCGCGCCGAGGTGGCCGACCTCGAGGTGCGGCTCGAGACGCTGAAGAACGTGCTGCCGGAAGAGAAGGACATGGGCGATCTGCTCCGGCGCCTGCAGACGCTGGCCGTGCAGTCGAACCTCACCATCCGCGGCTTCAAGCCCGCGCCGGCGCCGGTCCAGAAGGAACTGCACGCCGAGGTCCCCATCAGCCTGCAGCTCGACGGCGCGTACCACAACCTGGCGACGTTCTTCGACCGCGTGAGCAAGTTCCCGCGAATCATCCAGATCAGCGGCATTGTCATCAAGGCGAAGGACCGGCCCGAGCCGAACTCGACGATCACCGCCGACTGCATCGCGACGACCTACGTGCTGACGGAGAACAAGAAGCCCGCGGCGCCGACGGGGCGAGTCAGGGCCGGCGCGGCCCCGGGAGGTGTGCGGCCATGACACGGGACGTCACGATCCGGTTGCTGGCGCTCGTCGTCGCGCTGGCCGTGCCGGCTGGCGCGGCGGCGCAGGCCAACGCGCAGAAGCCGGCGCCCCCGGCCAAGGCCCCGGCGGCCGTCGCGCTCGCGCAGAAGCCGGCTGGCCCGGCGCAGAAGGCGCCCGTGGCTGCGCCGCCGAAGGCGGCCGGCCGTGCCGCCGCGAAGCCAGCCGCGCAGGCGCCGGCGACGACGCAAGACACCTACAGCTATCGTGCGGAAGGCCGACGCGATCCGTTCGTCAGCCTCCTCAATCGAGGATCGGATCCGCGCGCCCAGCGCAAGGCGGAGGGGCTGGCCGGGATGCTGGCGGCGGACGCGGTGCTCAAGGGGATCCTGCAGAGCCGCGGCTCGTTCCTGGCCATCGTCCAGGGGCCCGACGCCAAGCGGCAGCTAATCGTGCGCCCCAACGATCGGTTTGCGGATGGCGTGGTGAAGGCGATCAACGCCGACAGCATGGTCATCCTCCAGGAGGTGAACGACCCGCTGTCGCTCACCAAACAACGGGAGATCCGCAAGACGTTGCGGGCGGTCGAAGAGGTCAAGTAGATGCGGCACAACTGGACACTCCGGCGAAGGACGGAACGGGAAGGCGCACACCCGACGACCGGGCGCGGACCCGGCGCCTGGGCGGGGCTGGCAGTGGCCCTGGCGGCCAGCATGGTCATCGCCGCGTTCGCGGCCGTCGAGCCGTCGCCGCCCCCGGCCCGGGCGCGCCTCAGCGCCGTCTCGGCCAAGGCGAGCGTGCGCGGAGCGTCCGTGCTCATCGAGGCGTCCGAACCGGTCGCGTACGTCACGACGCGCCCCGACCCGCTGACGGTTCTGGTCGACTTGCGCAACGTCAGCACCGTCGGCGCCTCGAACCGCATCGCGACGTCGCCGGTGGGCCCGATCGCGGCCGTGACGTTCGAGGACGCGCGCGCCACCGACGGCGCGGCGGTCGCGCGCGTGCGGGTCCTGCTGGCGGCGCCGGCGCAGCACCAGGTGCACAGCGAGCGCAACCTGATCCAGGTGGACGTGGTGCAGGACGAGGACGCGCCCTCGGCCGTCAAGCTGGCCGGGTCGTCGACGCCCGCGTCGCCGACGATCAAGCTCGGGGCGCCGCCGGCCAAGCCGGCCGCCAACGCCGCCACCCGCATCGAAGCCGTGCGCACCAACGCCGGCTCGCGGGGCGTCGAGGTGACGCTGGCCGGCAACGGGTCGCTTGTCGTCAGCTCGACGGAGTTGTCGAGGACGCCGCCGCACAAGCTGGTGCTCGATTTCGCCGGCGTGTCGCCCGCGGTGCCCGCGACGGTGCCCGTGGGGAAGGGCGCCGTGGAGCGCGTGCGCGTGGCGAGTTTCAGCGTGAAGCCGCAGGTGACGCGCGTGGTCTTCGAATCTCGCGCGCCCGGTGCCCTACACGGTGCAGGCGTCCGGGAACGAGTTGAAGGTCGCCTTCAACGAGGGCACTGCGCCCTCCACGCCTTCCGCGGCGGCCGAGGCGGCCGCGTCCACGATGAAGGGGGCCGCCGAGCCGCCAGCCAGGAAGGACGTCAAGCCGGCCGATACCTCCGCCCTGCCCAAGCCGGAGCCCGCGCCGCCTGCGATGGCGCCGTCTCCCTCCGCCCAGGCGCCCGCGATTCAGGTGCCGATGACGTCTCCTGCCACGTCCGTCGGCCAGATGCCGCAGCTGTCGATGGCCACCGCGCGCTCGTACTCGGGCCACCCGGTCAGCCTCGACTTCCAGGGCGCCGACCTGCGCTCGGTGCTCCGGACGTTCTCGGAGATCAGCGGGCTCAACCTCGTCATCGACCCCGCCGTGCAGGGCAACGTGGACGTGACGCTGCGCGACGTGCCGTGGGACCAGGCGCTCGACAACATCCTCCGGTCGAACAAGCTCGGCTACGTCGTGGACGGCACGATCGTCCGCGTGGCGCCGCTGACCGTCCTGGCGGCCGAGGAGGAATCCCTTCGGAAGCTCAGCGAGGCGCAGGCGCTGTCGGGCGAGATGAAGGTGATGACCAGGACCCTCAGCTACGCGCAGGCCGTGGATCTCGAACCCCTTTTGAAGGGCAACGCGCTGTCGAACCGCGGCTCGACCGCGGTGGACCGGCGGACGAACACCATCGTGATCAACGACCTCCCGCCCTACCTCGCCAAGGCCGACGCGCTCCTCACCACGCTCGACCAGGCGGAGGGCCAGGTGGAGATCGAAGCGCGCATCGTCTCGACCTCGAAGACCTTCGCGCGTGAACTGGGGATCAAGTGGGGATTCCTGGGGCAGGCGGCGCCCGAGTTGGGCAACACCACCGGCGTGGCGTTTCCGAACTCGGTCAGGGCCGCCGGGGCGGTGGACCAGGCCATCACCACGAGCCCGCCGCCGAACAAGATCTCGCTCGCCCTCGGCAGCGTGAACGGCTCGTTCAACATCGACGCCGAGCTGTCGGCGCTCGAGAAGGACGGGCGCGTCAAGGTGCTGCTGCAGCCGCGCGTCGTGACGCAGAACAACGTGAAGGCTCGAATCGCCCGCGGCCAGGAGATTCCGTACACCACCACGGTCGCACCGCCCGCCACCGGCGGCGCCGGACAGACCGTGATCCAGCCGATGCCGACCGTGCAGTTCAAGACCGCGGCGCTGACGCTGGAGGTGACGCCGCGGATCACGCCGACCGACACGATCATGCTCGAAGTGGACGTGGACAACGGCTCGCCCGGCGACACGCAGCCCAACGGGAACGTCGCGATCAACACGCAGCGGGCGCAGACCAAAGTGCTCGTGCAGAACGGCGCGACCACGGTGATCGGCGGCATCTATTCCTCCCAGGAGAATCGCGTCGACAGCCGGACGCCCGGCCTCGGGAAGATCCCGGTGCTCGGGTGGCTGTTCAGGAGCGAGTCGATCAAGGACACCAACGAAGAGTTGCTGATTTTCATCACGCCCCGCGTGATCAGGCTCAAGTAACGGCAGGAGGCGGACCGTGACGAGGTCTCTATCGACACATACCCGGCGAGGCGCGGCGGTCGTCCTGGCGCTGTCGGCGCTGCTGTCCACGACCGGCTGCGGCGACAAGGTCCTGCAGGGGAAGGGGTCGTCCTACCTGATCGTCTCGCTGCTGGAGGCCGCTCCTGGCGCGCAGCCGCAGAGCTTCGCGACATACCTGCAGTCGGACGTGGTGACCAACGTCACGACGAACAGCGTGGCGATCCCCACGATCTACGAGGACATCGGCCAGGTGACGCTGCGGCTGGCGATGAAGGACCCGACGACCATCATCGGCCCCACCGACACCAACACCATCACGATCGACCGGTATCACGTCGACTACGTCCGCAGCGACGGCCGGAACACGCAGGGCGTCGACGTGCCGTACTCGTTCGACGGGGCGGCGACGGGAACCGTCGGGGTGACGGCCGGCAGCACGCTCACGTTCGTGCTGGTGCGGGCGCAGGCCAAGTCGGAGGCGCCGCTGATGGCCCTGCGGAACAACGGCGGGGCCCAGGTCATTTCGACGCTCGCGCAGGTGACGTTCTACGGTCGCGACCAGGCGGGCAATACCGTCTCGGTGAGCGGCACCATCAGCATCAATTTCGCGGATTGGGGCGACCCGGCCTGAGGCGTCGCCGCGGGCCGTCATCTTTTCGAACATCGTCAAGAGGGTTCGGGCACACGGGGCACAGCATATGGTGAGAGCATTTCGCGCGCTGGCACTCCTGCTGACGGTCGCACTCGCGGCCGCCTGTTCGGTCAAGGACACGCCGGCCCCGGCGCTGTCGGGGCCGTCGGAACTGGCCCTCTCGCTCACCTTGGCGGCGACGCCGGACATCCTGGCGCAGGACGGGGCGTCGCAGGCGCAGGTGATCGTGCTGGCCCGCGACGCCGGCGGGAAGGCGCTCCCCAACGTCGCGGTGCGCCTCGACATCACGGTGGGCGGGGTGGTGGTCGACTTCGGGACGCTGTCGTCGAAGACGGTCGTCACCGGCTCCGACGGCCGCGCCGTCGCGGCCTACACCTCTCCGAGGGCGCCGGCCGTCGCCGTGGACTCGGGCACGGTGGTATCCGTCCTCGCGACCCCGATCAACAGCAACTTCGCCAACGCGACCGCGCGCGCCGTCGACATCCGGCTCGTCCCCACCGGGACGATCGCCCCGCCGTCCGACCTGGCGGCCGGCTTCAGCATGACGCCCGACGCGCCGGGCGAACTCGACAACGTCGTCTTCTCCGCCACGTGGTGCAGCAGCACGGTCACGTCGAACTGCACGAGCGGCTCGGTCACATCCTGGTCGTGGTCGTTCGGGGACGGGGCCACCGCGTCGGGGCAGGTGGCGACGCACCAGTTCCCGGTCGGCACCTATCCCGTGACGTTGACGATCAAGGACGCGGCAAACCGGGCCGTGTCGACGACCAGGACCGTGACGGTCACGCTCGGGAGCAGCCCCACGGCCGCGTTCGTGATGTCGCCCAGCGCGCCGGCTCCCAACCAGCAGGTGTTCTTCAACGCGGCGGCGTCTGCGGGGGCCGGCGCCCGGACGATCGTGGACTACCAGTGGGACTTCGGGAACGGATGGACCGCGCGCGGCGTAACGACCTCGCATGCGTTCGAGCTGGCCGGCGTCTACAGCGTGACGCTGACCGTCGTGGACGACGCCGGGCGGCGCGCGACCGTCTCGCAGACGCTGACGGTCGCCGTTCCGAAGTAGCGTCCCGAGAGGGGCCGGTGACTGACGCGCTCCCGTGAGGTTGACCCGTGGCTGAACACCCGAGAATCGAGGAGCTTCGACGCCGAGTCCAGAAGGACAAGGCGTCGATCGCCTTCGCCCAACTGGCGGAGGAGTACCGGCGCGCGGGCCGCTTCCAGGAGGCGGTCGACACGTGCCGGACCGGCCTGTCCCACCATCCCGGGTACCTGTCGGCGCACGTCACGCTCGGCCGCGCGCTGATCGAAGTCGGGGAGTTGCAGCAGGCGGAGGAGGAGTTGCAGCGGGTGCTCGCCGCCGCGCCCGAGAACCTTGCCGCCCTGAAGGGCGTCGCGGACATTCACCACCGCCGCGGCGAGGCCCCCGAGGCGCTCGCCCACTTCCGGCGCGCGCTCGAGCTCGCGCCGCACGACCCCGACCTCGAGCACCTCGTGGGACAGATGGCGAGAGAACTCGAACCGGCACGTTTCCCGGCGGTGGTGCCGGACGGCCTCTCGTTCGAGGAAGCCGTCGGCGAGTTCCTTGCGCTCGAGAACGAGGCCGCCCCGGCTCCGGCCGCCGCGGATCCCCTCGACACCGCCGGTCCGCTCCGACTCGCGCCGAACCCCCCCGCGGCCGGCGACTCGCCGGCTGCCGGGGACGAGCCGGTGTCGTCGCCCCAGGCGCCGCCCCCCGTCGATCCCGAGCCCCCTCCGACCTCGGCAACCGCTTCCGAGGCGGCCGTTCCGCCGCCCGACACGCCGGCCTCACCGCTGCGCGCCGTCATGGAGGTGGAGGCGCTCGAGCGGTGGCTCGACGCCATCCTCGCCGACAGGCAGACTCCGCGCTAGCGTCTTCCAGGCCACCGGCCCGCTCTCCGATCGACCTTCGGTTCGGTCGGGCACGACCTCGCGGCATCGGACGACCGGGGCCGGCGGCCGTCGGCGCTTCGCGAGGCGGCTGCCGTGGCGGGCCGTGACGCGCCGGTCGCGTCCCATTTGGCGCGGGATTTCTCAGCCCAGCTTTTGATAGGATAGCAGTCCGGCTGCCCGACCGGGGCGGCGTGCGGATCGAAGACGACGTGCCGGTGACCGGGGACGGGGGCGGGATGCCGACCGGCGTGCCCCGGGACGGCTGGGAACGCTGACGCTGGGACACGGGGGACGCCGATGATAGACGTGGAAGAACTCAAGCGAATCCTGGAACTCGCGCGGGACCACGAGCTGAGCGAGCTCGAGCTCGAGAGCGAGGGGTTCAAGATGCGCCTCCGGAAGGGCGGCCAGGTGATCGTGCAGCAGGCGCCGCCGGCCCTGGCCTATGCGCCCGCGTCCCCGGCTCCGGCCCCGGCCGCGCCCGCCGCCGGGCCGGCCCCGGCCGCGCCCGACGTGGACGCGGACATGGAGCTGGCGATCGTCGCGTCGCCGATCGTGGGCACCTTCTACCGCGCACCCGAACCGAACGCGCCGCCGTTCGTCCAGCCGGGCGACAGCGTCAAGAAGGGGCAGACCCTTTGCATCATCGAAGCGATGAAGATGATGAACAACATCGACTCGGAGTACGAGGGGACCCTGGTCAAGGTGTTCGTCGAGAACGGGCAGCCGGTCCAGTACGGCGAACGGCTGTTCGCCATCAAGCGATAAGGACGAGATGTTCAAGAAGATCCTGATCGCGAACCGGGGGGAGATTGCGCTGCGGGTGATCTACGCCTGCCGCGAGATGGGGATCAAGACGGTGGCCGTGTACTCCGAGGCCGACCAGCACTCGCTCCACGTGCGGTTCGCCGACGAGGACGTCTGCATCGGCCCGCCGCGCCCGGGGCAGAGCTACCTGAGCGTTCCCGCCGTCATCAGCGCCGCCGAGGTGACGGGGGCGGATGCCATCCATCCCGGCTACGGCTTCCTCTCGGAGAGCGCTTACCTCGCGGAGGTCTGCGAAGCCTGCCACATCAAGTTCATCGGCCCCGACCCGCGCGTCATCCGGCTGATGGGCGACAAGGCGCGCGCGCGCCGCGTGATGCGGAAGGCCGGCGTGCCGGTGCTGCCGGGCAGCGAGGGGATTGTCGAGAGCGAGGAGAAGGCGCTGAAGATTGCCAAGGAGATCGGCTACCCGGTGCTGATCAAGGCCACCGCCGGCGGCGGCGGGCGCGGGATGCGGGTGGCCGTCGGTCCCGCCGAATTCAGCCAGGCGTTCCGGACGGCGCAGCGGGAGGCCGAAGCCGGCTTCGGCGTGAAGGACGTCTACATCGAGAAGTACCTCGAATCGCCCCGCCACATCGAGTTCCAGATCCTCGGCGACCATCACGGCAACGTCGTCCACCTGGGCGAGCGCGAGTGCTCGATCCAGCGCCGGCACCAGAAGCTGATCGAGGAGTCTCCCTCGCCGGCGCTGAGCGAGAAACTCCGCCGCAAGATGGGCGGCATTGTCGTCGACGCCGCGCGCGCCGTGCAGTACGCGAACGCCGGCACGTTCGAGTTCCTGCTGGATTCGCAGGGCCGGTTCTACTTCATGGAGGCGAACACGCGCCTCCAGGTGGAGCACGGCGTCACCGAACTGGTGACGGGCGTGGACGTCGTGAAGGAGCAGATCCGCGTGGCGGCCGGCGAGCGGCTGTCGTTCCGGCAGAGCGAGGTGACCTTCACCGGGCACGCGATCGAGTGCCGGATCAACGCCGAGGATCCCGAGACGTTCGCGCCGTCGCCGGGCACCATCCACGTCTTCGCGCTGCCGGGCGGGCCGGGCATCCGCGTGGACACGGCCGCGCACTCCGAGTGCACGATTTCGCCCTACTACGACTCGATGATCGCGAAGGTGATGGCCCACGGGCGCGACCGCCAGGAGGCGGTGGCGCGCATGCGGCGCACGCTGGAGATGACGGTGATCGAGGGGATCAAGACCAACGTCGCGCTGCATCTCAGGATCCTGGCCGAGCAGGACTTCGCCGCGGGGAGGCTGAGCACGGGGTTCATGAACCGGTTCATGGCCCCGGCGCCGGCCGACCGGACGCTCGCGCAGGCCGGCTAGGACCGGCCCGACTGCGGGGTTGTCGCACCCACATGATCATCCGCAACGACGACGAGCGGCGGGCGCGGCAGTTGCAGCTGGCCGCGGGGCTGCTCCTCGTCGTGCTGACGGCGGGCACCCTCGGCTACATGACGATCGAGGGGTGGAGCGCGTGGGACGCGTTCTACATGACCATCATCAGCGTCTCCACGGTCGGGTACCGCGAGGTGCACGACCTGGACTTCGCGGGCCAGGTCTTCACCTCGGCCCTGCTGATCGTCGGCGTCGGCACCGCCTTCTACGCCTTCACCCTCATCATCGCCGGCGTGATCGAGTCGCGGCTGCACCCCCGCATCCAGGAGAAGCGACGGGCGCGTATGATCGACCAGCTCACCGACCACTTCATCCTCTGCGGCGCCGGCCGCATCGGCCTGATCATCGCCGACGAGTTCAGGCGCCAGCGCGTGCCGTTCGTCGTCATCGACCGCGATCCCGCCGCCGTGCAGGCGGTGCTCGAACGCGGCGACCTCGCCGTCGAGGCCGACGCCAGCCGCGAAGACATCCTCCGCCGCCTGCGCATCGGCACCGCGCGCGGGTTCATCGCCGCCCTCGGCAGCGACGCCGAGAACGTCTACGCGATCCTCACGGCGCGGGGCCTTCGCCCCGACCTCTTCGTCATCGCGCGTGCCGACTCCGAGGACGCCGAACGGAAACTGCTGCGGGCGGGGGCGAACCGCGTCGTGTCGCCCTACCAGATCGGCGCCACCCAGATGGCGCAGACCGCCTTGCGCCCGGCGGTGGTGGACTTCGTCGAGCTGGCCACCAGCTCGGAGAACCTGGAGCTCGCCATGGAGCAGGTGAGCATCGGCGCGACATCGGAGCTGTCGGGGCGGACCATCGTCGAGGCGAACCTGCGCCAGCGCTTCGGCGTCATCGTCGTCGGCATCCAGCGGGAGGGCGGCAGGATGGAATTCAACCCGGCCCCCGACGCCGTCATGCGCGCCGACGACCAGCTGGTCGTGCTCGGCCGGCCCGAGCAGCTCAAGGACCTCGAGGCGGCGGCGCAGTAGCACCGGCCCCGGGGCTCGGGCCGCAGGGCGCATGGGCTGTAGAATAGACGGATGTCCGCCCGCATTCTCGACGGCGCCGCCCTCGCCAGGCAGATCAGGCTCGAGCTCCGGGACCGCGTGGCCTCCTTCACCGCAGCCAACCGGCGGCCTCCAGGCCTCGGAATCGTGCTGGTCGGGGACGATTCCTCCTCGGAGATCTACGTTCGCAACAAGTTGAAGTCGGCGGGCGAGTCCGGGCTGCGCGCGGACCTGCACCGCCTTCCGGCCACCGCCTCGCTGGATGACGTCCTGGCGGTCGTGGCGTCGCTCAACGCGAGCCCCGACCACGACGGCATCCTCGTGCAGTCGCCGCTGCCGCCCGCCCTCGGCAAGGAGGCGGAGCAGGTGGTGTCCGACGCCGTGGATCCGGCGAAGGACGTGGACGGCTTCCATCCCGACAACGTCGGCCGGCTGGTCCAGAGGCGCCCGCGTCTCGTCGCGTGCACGCCGCTTGGGGTGATGGAGCTCCTCGACCGGTCGGGGATCGCGATCGGCGGCGCGCACGCGGTCGTCATCGGCCGCAGCGACATCGTCGGCAAGCCGGTCGCGCTGCTCCTGATGCACCGCGACGCCACGGTGACGGTCTGCCACTCGCGCACGCGGGCCCTTTCCGCCGTGTGCGCGGCGGCGGACATCCTGGTCGCGGCCGTCGGACGGGCGGCGTTCGTGTCCCCCGACTTCGTGAAGCCCGGCGCGACCGTCATCGACGTGGGGATCAACCGCGTGACGGAGCGTGCCCTCGTCGACCGGCTGTACCCCGCAGGGAGCCCGCGCCGTGCCGAGTTCGAGCGCCGGGGCGCCCTCGTCGTCGGGGACGTGCACCCGGCGGTCTGGGAGGTGGCTGGCGCCATGACCCCGGTGCCGGGCGGCATCGGTCCCCTGACGATCGCGCTCCTGCTCTCGAACACGCTGAAGGCTGCCGAGGCACGATGCTCAAGGTCGCGCTGACCGGTGGGATCTCGACCGGCAAGAGCTACGTTCGGGCGCGGATTGCCGCGCGCGGCGTGCCCACCGTGGACGCGGACGCGATCGTCCACGAGATGTTCGGGCCGGGGTCGGAGACCACCGCCGACGTGGCCCGGCGCTTCGGCGCCTCGGTGGTCCGTTCCGACGGCCGCGTTGACCGGAAGGCCCTGGGCGCCGTCGTGTTCGGAAACCCCGACGCACGCCGCGATCTCGAAGCCATCGTCCATCCGCGGGTCTACCAGAGGATTTCCAGCTGGGCCGAGTCGCAGGCCCGGTCCGGCGTGGCCTGGGTCCTTGCCGACATCCCGCTGCTGTTCGAAACCGGGCGCGAGGGCGACTTCGACCGCGTGGTCGTGGCGGCCTGTCTGCCGGAGGAACAGCTGCGCCGCCTGATGCGTCGCGAGGGCCTCGGCGAGGCCGACGCGCTGGCGAGGATCGCCCTGCAGTGGCCGATCGCGGAGAAGGCGAAGCGGGCGACCGACGTGGTGGACACCGGCGGCGGGTTCGAGGCGACCGACCGGCAGGTCGATGCGCTGTGCCGGAAGATGGACCGGGAGGCGGAGGCTCCGGCGTGAGGCCGTAAGCCGGCGGAACGCCGCGCATCCGCCCGGACTTTCGGCCTATAATGGCCGCTCGCGCACGCCCGCCGGCGCCGGGACGCGGCGCGATCGGCCCTTCCCGGGCAACGTCACGTCCTCGAGTTTCGGTTCGGAGGCGCACCACATGGCAGGTCTGCTGATCAGGAAGAACCTGGCGCGGCTCATCGCCGACGCCAACGATCCGCTTGCCGGCGAAGCCGCGCACGGCGCGCACGCGGGAGGGCAGCTCAAGCGCACCCTCACGGCGTTCAATCTCACGATGCTCGGCATCGGCGCCATCATCGGCGCCGGCATCTTCTCGCTGACTGGCACCGCCTCGGCGCACTACGCGGGCCCTGGCATCGTGTACAGCTTCGTCATCGGCGGGATTCTCTGCGCGCTCGCCGGCGTCTGCTACGCCGAGATGGCGTCGATGATCCCGGTGGCCGGGTCGGCCTACGCCTACAGCTACGCGACGATGGGCGAGTTCATCGCGTGGATCATCGGCTGGGACCTGATCCTCGAGTACGCCTTCGGCGCGGTGACCGTCAGCACTTCGTGGTCGGGGTACTTCCTCAGCCTGGTGCACAAGACCCTCGACGTCCCGGTGTCGGACACGATGCTCCGGTTCACGAAAGGGCCGTGGGAGCAGGTGGTGCTGCACGACGGCGTGACGACGGCGTTCGGGCTCTGGAACATTCCGGCCTCGTTCATCGGCCTCGTCGTTGCCGCGATCCTCTACCGGGGCATGAGGGAGAGCGCGTCGGTCAACAACCTGATCGTCGTGATCAAGGTGACGATCGTGCTCGTGTTCATCGGGCTCGGCATCAGCCTGATCTCTCCCGCGAACCTGTTCGTGAACCCGGCCGCCACGGGGCTCGCGGCGCTGGTCCCGGCCAAGGAATGGATCACGCTGAACGGGAACCAGGTCCACGCCTACGGCTGGGGCCTGAACGGCGTCCTCACGGGCGCGGGGGTCGTCTTCTTCGCCTACATCGGGTTCGACGCGGTGTCGACCACGGCGCAGGAGGCGAAGAACCCGAAGCGCGACCTGCCGATTGGCATCCTGGGCTCGCTCGTCATCTGCACGGTTCTCTACATCCTCGTGGCGCTGACGCTCACCGGCGTCGTGAACTTCAGGCAGCTGGGCGTGCCGGATCCGATCGCGGTCGGGATCGACAAGATCGTGGCGCTGCGCGGCTGGTCGCCGGTTGCCCAGAAGGTCTTCACCTTCTTCATCAAGCTCGGGGCGTTGTTGGGGCTGACTTCCGTCATCCTCGTCATGATGATGGGCCAGACGAGGATCTTCTACGCGATGAGCAAGGACGGGCTGCTGCCGTGGTTCGGCGCGGTCCACAAGGAACACGGAACGCCCTACATCGCCACGGTGCTGACCGGGCTGTTCGTGGCGCTCTGCGGCGGCCTGATGCCGATGAGCCTGGTCGGCGAGCTCGTGTCGATCGGCACGCTCCTGGCCTTCGTCCTCGTGTGCATCGGCGTGCCGATCCTGCGCGTGGCCGACCCGAAGATCGAGCGGCCGTTCAAGGTGCCCGGCGGCATGGCCGGCGCGTGGATCGTCGGCATCGCCGGCGCGCTGTCGTGCTTCTACGTGATGTGGGGGTTGCCGAAGGACACGTGGCTGCGGTTGATCATCTGGCTCGAGATTGGGTTGATGATCTACAGCGGGTTCGGCTGGCGGCGCAGCCGGCTGGCGAACCCGGCCGAGACGCCCTCCCGGGCGCGCGTCCACAAGCCCATCATGGCCGTTGCCATCATCGCCTTCGTGCCGACGATCATCGTCGCGGTGAAGGTGTTCGGAACGGGCCAGTAGGGGGCGACCGTCGACTGTTCAGGCCTCGTCCGGGTCCTTGGCCGCGGCGATGCGCTCCTCGACGAACGAGTTCCACTCGTGACAATGCGGGCAGTGCCACAGCAGCTCGGTGCTGCGGTAGCGGCAGTGCAGGCAGACATGCGGGTCGAGATAGAACACGGCGTGACCGGCCAGGTCGACGTAGCGGTCGACCAGCGCGGGGTCGAGCCGCAGCTGCCGCAGCGTGTCCCAGATGGCCTGGTGGAGTGCCAGCCCGTGCGGGTTGTGCACGAGCGCCTCGAACAGCAGGTCGAGCGCCTCGAGGGAATTGCCCCGCGCGTTCAGGTGCAGCGCGAGCGCCACCCTCGCACGCCACTCCTGCGGCGCGGCCGCGATCAGCGAACGGCAGAGCCCGAGGAAGCGGTCGGGCGCCGCGGCCGCGATGTACGCGGCTTCGAGGCGTTCGAAGGCCAGGTACGCGCGATCGGGGCTGACCTTGACGCAGCGCTCCCACGTGGCGAGGGCCTCGGCGACGAGGCCCTGCTCCCGTTGCACGTCCCCGAGGTGCAGGTAGGCAGGGATCGTGCGGGTGTCGAGTTCGATCGCGGCGGTGAAGCGCGCCGCGGCGGCCTTCAGGTCCTTCTGCTTCAAGGCCTCGAGGCCCAGCTCGTTCTCGAGGAACGCCAGCGTCTCGTGGTGGCGGGCCTCTGACGCGCGCCCTCCGATGCGCGCCAGCTTCCGGCGGACCTCGGTACGCGTCCCGCCACTGGTGCTGCTCTTCGTGCAGCTTCTCGAGGTTGATCAGCGCGTACTCGTTCTCGCCATCGAGGCGAAGCACTTCGTTGAACGCCTCGACGGCGCGATCGACGAACCCGCCGCTCTTGTAGTCGAGCCCGAGGCACAGGAGGGCGTAGGCGTGCTCGAGCCGCTTCAGCTTCGGCCGCTGCAGCAGCCCTTGATGCACCTGGATCGCCCGGCCGACCTGGCCCTTTTCCCGGTACAGGTTGCCCAGAATCAGGTCGATCTCGAGGGCGTCGGAATCGACCGTTGCCGCCTTGCTCAGCTCCTCGATGGCCAGGTCCGGCTGGTTCGAGACGAGAAAGTTCAAGCCGAGCATGTAGTGCGGCGTTTCGCGGGCCTTGCGCCGATCGAACCAGCGGCCGTCCCGGAGCTTGTAGCGCTCCCAGGCCTTGCCGATCGTCAGTCCGGCGAGCAGCGACAGAAGGGCGGCGAGCAGCGTCGAGTAATCGCCCATCACAGGGCTCCTTCCGCGACGTAGCCGCGCACCAGGTCGTCCCATCGGCCCTGCGCCCGCAGGATCACCTCCACGAGTTCCCGCGCCGCGCCGTCACCGCCTGCACAGCTGCTGACCCAGTCGACGCGCGACCGCACGTCGACCGCCGCGTCAGCCGGGGCGGCCGAGAGGGCGACGCGCGCCAGCACCGGCAGGTCCATCAGGTCGTCGCCCATGAACGCCACCGCGGCGTCGTCGAGCTTCTGCTGCGCCAGCAGCTCTTTGTACATCTCCAGCTTGTCGCCCGCCTGCTGCCGGACGATCCGGATGCCGAGCTGGGCGGCGCGCGCCGTCGTCGCGGCCGACCGGCGGGCCGAGAGCAGTCCGACGGCGATCCCGGCGCGCTGCGCCCAGACGATGCCCGTGCCGTCGCGGATGCTGAACTGTTTCGACTCGGAGCCGTCGCCGTGCAGCAGGATGCGCCCGTCGGTCAGCACGCCGTCCACGTCGAAGAGCACCAGCCGGATGCCGGCCGCCTTCCGCGCCAGGTCTACGTGTGCGCACCCCATCAGAACAACTCGGTCCGCCACAGGTCGTGAATGTGCACGACGCCCTCGACGCCCCCGCCAGGCCCGACCACCACCACGGACGTGATCTTGCGCTGTTCCATGAGGTTGAGCGCCTCGACCGCGAGCATGCCGGGGCCGACCGTGACCGGGCCCCGGGTCATCACCATCCCGGCGGTCTGCTCGAGCACGTTGGCCGAGCGCAGCATGTGCCGCCGCAGGTCGCCATCGGTGATGATGCCTTCGAGCCCGCCGTCCGCGTCCACCACGCAGGTCATGCCCAGCCCCTTGCGCGACATCTCGTAGATCACGTCGCGCATGGCCGTGTCGCGGGCGACCGAGGGCACTTGATCGCCGCCGTGCATCAACTGCTCGAGCCGCATCAGCCGCTTGCCCAGCTTCCCGCCCGGGTGCAGGTTGGCGAAGTCCTCCTGTTTGAACCCCTTGCGCACGAGGAGCACCATCGCCAGCGCATCGCCCAAGGCGAGCGCCGCGGTGGTGCTCGCGGTCGGCGCCAGGTTCAGCGGGCACGCTTCCTCGCTGACGCGGCAATCGAGCGTCACGTCGGCCGCCTGGCCGAGCGTCGAGGCGGGGAAGCCGGTGATCGCGATCATGCGGGCGCCGATCCGGCGGATTGTTTCGAGCAGCCGGAGGATCTCGTCGGTCTCGCCGCCGTAGGACAGCGCCACGACCACGTCGTCGGCCTGGAGCGCACCGAGGTCGCCGTGGATCGCCTCCGCCGGGTGCAGGAAGAACGCCGCGGTCCCGGTGCTCGAGAGCGTCGCCGCGATCTTGCGGCTGATGATCCCCGACTTGCCCATGCCGGTGAGCAGAACGCGCCCCCCGCAGTTCTGGAGGATGTCCACCGCGCGGGTGAAGTTGCCGTCGAGGCGGTCGACCAGCTGCAGGATGGCGTCCGCCTCGATGTGCAGGACCTGGCGGGCCAGTTCGACGTCGGTCATGGGATCGGTGGTGACCATAGCCTGTGGGCCGGAGGTGGACGCGATCAGCCGGTGGTCTCCTTGACGATGGCGTCGATCCGCACGAGCTTCCGCAGGAGGCCGTCGAGGGCGTCGAGGCGCAGCGCGTTCTGCGCGTCGCTCTTCGCCCGTGCCGGCTCCTCGTGCACCTCGAGGAAGATGCCGTCGACGCCCGCGGCCACGCCGGCAGCCCCGAGCGGCTCGATGTACTTCGCCAGCCCCGCCGTGACGCCGTCGCCGCCCCCCGGGAGCTGGAGGCTGTGCGTGACGTCGAAAATCACCGGGTAGCCGAGTTCCCGCATGATTGGGAGCGCGCGCATGTCGACGACGAGGTTGTTGTAGCCGAACGACGTGCCGCGCTCGGTGACGAGCACGCGGTCGTTGCCCGCGCCGGTGACCTTGGCGATCGCGTGCTTCACGTCGCGGGGCGCGAGGAACTGGCCCTTCTTGATGTTGACGGCGCGCCCGGTCGCGGCGGCCGCCAGCAGGAGATCGGTCTGGCGGCAGAGGAACGCCGGGATCTGCAGGACGTCCGCGACGTCTGCCGCGGGATCCGCGTGGGAGGCCTCGTGGATGTCCGTGAGGATCGGCACGTCGAGGTCCGCCTTGATCCTGCCCAGGATGCGGATCCCCTCGCGCAGTCCCGGGCCGCGGTAGGACGAGATTGACGTCCGGTTGGCCTTGTCGTAGGACGCTTTGAAGACGAACGGGACCGCGTGCCTCGCCGCGACCTCGCGAATGCCGGCCGCCATCTCGGCGGCGTGCGCGGCGCTCTCGATGACGCAGGGGCCCGCGATCAGCACGAGGGGACGCCCGCCCCCCACCGAGAAGGAGCCAATGTCGACGGTGTTCACGGGGAGCATTATACAGTCAGCCGCCAGGCGACGCGCGTGGCTACAGAACCGCCGTTCCCGCCTCCGTCCGCGCCTGGCTGCGCTCGGACTTGTGCCGGTAGCTGGCGCCGACGAAGCCGGCAAACAGCGGATGCGGCCGGAGCGGCTTCGACTTGAACTCCGGGTGGAACTGGACGGCGACGAACCACGGGTGCCCGGGGAGTTCGGCGATCTCCACGAACTTGCCGTCCGGCGACTTGCCCGAGATGCGCAGTCCGTGGGCCGTGAGGATCGGCTCGTACGCCGGGTTGAATTCGTACCGATGCCGGTGGCGCTCGAAGATCGTGGACGTGCCGTACACCTGCTCGGCCAGCGACCCCGGCGCCAGCACGCACTGGTACTGGCCGAGGCGCATCGTTCCGCCCAGGTCGTCCACCCCGAGCAGGTCGCGGAGCTTGTAGATGATCTTGTGCGGCGTGTTCTCGTTGCACTCTGTCGAGTCGGCGTCGCCGAGTCCCGCCACGTCGCGCGCGAACTCCACCATCGCCCACTGGAAGCCGTAGCAGATGCCCAGGAACGGGATCGCCTGCTTCCGTGCCACCTCGGCGGCGCGCATCATGCCCCGCGTGCCGCGGTTTCCGAAGCCGCCGGGCACCAGGATGCCGTCCGCGCCGTCGAGAAGGCGGGCGCCGTCGGGCTCCTCGAGCGCCTCCGCTTCCACCCACCGGAAGTTCACCTTCAGGCCGTGGGGGAAGCCGCCGTGCGTCATCGCCTCGTTCAGGCTCTTGTAGGAGTCCTCGTACTCGACGTACTTGCCCACGACGTGGATCGTGATCTCGTCGGCAGGATGGCGGATCCGGTCGACGAGCTGTTGCCAGGTGTCGAGGCAGGCGGTGGTTTCGGGGAGGTGCAGGTACCTCAGGACGATGGCGTCCACGTTCTCGGCGGCCAGCATCAGCGGGACTTCGTAGATCGACGAGACATCCCTCGCGGCGATGACCGCCTCCTCGCCGACGTCGCAGAACAGCGCGATCTTGCGCTTGATGTCCTGCGGCAGGAAGCGGTCCGCGCGGCAGAGGAGGATGTCGGGCTGGATACCGAGCGATCGGAGGTCGCGGACGCTGTGCTGCGTCGGCTTCGTCTTCAGTTCGCCGGCCGTGCCGATGAAGGGCACCAGGGTCAGGTGGATGTACAGCGTGTTCTCGCGCCCGATGTCCTGCCGGAACTGGCGGATTGCCTCGAGGAACGGCTGGCTCTCGATGTCGCCGACGGTGCCGCCGATTTCCACCAGCACCACGTCCACGTCGGCGGCGGCAGCCTTCAGGCAGTCCTTGATTTCGTTGGTGATGTGCGGGATGACCTGGACGGTCCGCCCGAGGTAGTCGCCGCGCCGCTCCTTCTGGATGACCGACAGGTAGATCTTGCCCGTCGTCCAGTTGTGCCCGCGCGTCGTCACCGTGTTGGTGAAGCGCTCGTAGTGGCCGAGGTCGAGGTCGGTTTCCGTGCCGTCGTCCGTCACGTAGACCTCACCGTGCTGGTAGGGGCTCATCGTCCCCGGGTCCACGTTGATGTAGGGGTCGAACTTCTGGAGCGTGACCCGGTATCCGTGGGCCTCGAGAAGGGCGCCAATCGAGGCGGCGGCGAGTCCCTTTCCCAGGGATGAGACCACGCCGCCCGTGACGAAGATGAACTTGACCGGCCGGCCGTCCTTGTTCTGCATGGTTTTCAATATCGGGGCGCCGGCGCCAGCAGGCGCCGCACCCGTTCGAGATCGGCCGGCGTGTCCACGCCGACCGAGTCGTGCGTGGTTTCCACCGCCCGGATGCGGAACCCGTGTTCGAGGGCCCGCAGCTGCTCGAGCGATTCCGCCTGCTCCAGCGGCGTCGGCTCGAGGCCCGCGAATTGGAGCAGGAACGTGCGCTGGTAGACGTAGAGCCCGACGTGCTTCAACGCCCGGGACGGCGCCGATGCGGGCGCGGCCTCGCGAGTGAACGGGATCGGGGACCGCGAGAAGTAGAGCGCGAAGCCCGCGCGGTCGACCACGACCTTCACGACGTTCGGGTTCGTGAAGTCGGCCGGGTCCTCGATGCGGCAGCACAGCGTCCCCATCGGGATCGATCGGTCGGCCGCCAGCGGCTGGACGGCCTCGGCGATCATCTCGGTGGACAGCAGCGGCTCGTCGCCCTGCACGTTCACGACGAGATCGCAGTCGAGCGCCGCGGCCACCTCGGCCAGCCGGTCGCTGCCGCTCCGGTGGTCGGCGCGCGTCATCCACGCCACCCCGCCGAACGACTCGACCGCGTCGCGCACCCGCTCGTCATCGGTGGCCACCACGACCGCGTCCACCACCGGCGACGCGGCGGTGCGGCGATAGACGTGCTCGATCATCGGGCGGCCGCCGATATCGGCGAGAGGTTTACCCGGGAGACGCGAGGAGTGATATCGCGCGGGGATGATGGCGACGTGACGAGCGCCAGCCAGCGAGCTCGTGTGCCTGTGATCCCGTGGGTGCACGGCGAATCATAGCACACCGCCGCACGGGGTGGCATGCGGCCGCAACCCATGTACAATGATTCACGGTATGACGCGGACCTCGGCGGAACTGCTGCTGCTCGCCGCCCTCCTGGCCGTCGCCTGGATGGTGTTCGGGCAGGGCGCCCACGGGCCGGCCGTCGGGGTCGGCGATGTTCGGCGCGCGTCTCCGCCGCAGCCGGACCCGGTCGGGAATGGTCTGAGCGAGCGGGCGACCCGGCTTCGCACCTACCTGGCGGCGCCGCCGCCCCATGGCGCCATCCGTCGGAACCCGTTCAGCTTCACGAGTGCTCGGCCCGCAGCCTCTGCGCGAGTCGAGCGGAGGGTCGAGGTGGATTCGGAAGCGTTGGCTCCGCGGCCGGAGTTGACGCTGTCCGGGATTGCCGAGGACCGGGCGGCGGGCGCGGCGGCGCGCACCGCGGTCATCGCCGCGGACGGCCAGCTGGTGTTTGCGAAGGAAGGCGACCGCGTCTTCTCGCGGTTCCTCGTGCTGAGGATCGCGGCGGACGCGGTTCAACTCGAGGACACGGTGCGCGACGAGGTCTTCACCCTCGCCTTGAAATAGGCGTCAGAGCGTCCGCGGCGGAGCGTCGGGGATCTCCTTGCGGCGCTGCGTCCCGGCGGGCGTCTTGGCCAGCGCCGCCGGGCGCGGCTGCTTCCACAGCTTCAGGTAGTCGAACACCATCTGGCGCTTCATCAACTGAATCGCCCGCGCCGGATCGACGCCCTTGGGGCACACCCTGGAGCACTCGCCGGCGAAGTGGCAGCGCCACGGCCCGCGTTCGCCCGCGAGGGCGGCCTTGCGCTCGGCGAAGCCGCCGTCGCGGCTGTCCGCGTTGTAGCGGTGCGCCTGGCCGAGCGGCATCGGTCCGGCGTACACGGGGTCGGTCGCATAGGTCGGGCACGCCGCCATGCAGCACCCGCACTTGATGCAGTACCAGAACTGCAGGTACTCCTCGAGCTGGTGCGCCGACTGCCAGTACTCGCCTGTCGGCTGGTGCTGCTCGGCCGCGTCGTCGCGGATGATGAACGGCTTGGCCGCGGCATGAGCCTCGAACATCGGCGCGAGATCGGGCACCAGGTCGCGGATGATGTCGAAGTTCGGCAGCGGCGCGATGGTGACGATGGCGCTTTCGAGCTCCGAGATCTGGGTGTTGCACGCGAGGCGCGGGCGGCCGTTGATGAACATGCCGCAGGAGCCGCACACGCCCATGCGGCACGACGAGCGCCAGGCCAGCGTGGCGGAGTGGGCCTCTTTGACCTGCCGCAGCCCTTCGAGGACGGTCATGCCCGCCGGGGCCTCGAACCGGTAGTCCTCCCAGTGCGGCTCGGCGTCGGCGACGGGGTCGAAGCGGCGGATGCGAAAGACGATGTCCGAATGGCCAGCCATACTCATCCCCCTCGTCAGGCGCCGCGCGCCACGGTGAATCCCGCCCATGCCGCCCAGGTGCCGATCGCGAAGAGGGCGAGGCCGGCCGCCAGGAGCAGGCCGTCGACCGCCTTCTTCGCCCCCGCGCCGGGGTTCAGCTCGAAGAGGATGTTCCGCAGGCCGTAGAAGCCGTGGAACAGCGCCGTGCCGAGCAGGAGGACATAGGTCACCAGGAAGAAGACGCTCTTTCCGCGGGCGACGACATTCGCCCACGCGATCGGCTCGCCGGGCGCCGGGTTGAAGACCCTGACGATGGCCTCCAGGTGCATGACCGTCATGTGGAGGCCGAGGAGGACCAGGATGACGGCTCCCGCGCCGATGTGCCACGTCCAGAGTCGTTGATCGCGCACGTGTTCCTCCTACTCCAGGAAGCCGAAGCCGCCGGCAATCACCAGGATCGCGGCAAGGACCATCACGCCGATGGCGAGCGGCCGCTGCTCGTCGACCGACGTGCGGTACGGATAGACCGGCTCGATCGGCTTGCCGATGGCGAACCCGAGTTCGACGAGCGCCAGCCGCACGCCGTTCAGCGCATGGAACGCGAAGGCGGCGAACACCAGGAACTCGCCGACCTTGAACAGCGGCCCGGCCACGCTGCCCATCGCCGTGCTCCACGCCTGCTCGCCGAACGCGCGGGCGGAGGTGACGCCGATGTGCATGACGAAATAGGCGAGGAGGGCGAGGCCCGTGACGCGGTGGAGCGTGTACAGATAGCGCTCGAACCCCCATCGGCCGCCCGCCAGCCAGCCCCGCAGCCCGAGTCGATTCGGACGTCCCTTGTTCTCAATCATGGGTGCCTCGCTTCGACGGAGGATTCGGGATTCGGGAGCCGGGATTCGGGGGATGCCCGACTCCTGACTCCTGACTCATCCTTCAGTATTTCCGTTCCACCGGCTTCCACTGATCGATGACCACCGGCTTGTAGTCGAGCCGCGGCGGGCCGCCGGTGTACCACGCGAGGGTGTGCTTCAGCCACCGCTCGTCGTGGCGCGTCTCGAAGTCGCGCCGCGCGTGCGCGCCGCGGGATTCCTCGCGGGCAATGGCGCCGACGATCGTCACCTCGGCCAGGTCGAGCAGGTTCTCGAGCTCCAGGGCGTGGAACAGGTTCGAGTTGTACAGGGCGCCCTTGTCGGCCACCGGCGCGCGGTTCGCGCGGTCGCGGATCTCGCGCACGACCGCCAGCCCGCGGCGCAACTCCTGGCCGGTGCGGAACACGCCCACGTCGCGGTCCATCATGCTGCGGAGTTCGCGCCGCAGCGCGTAGAGGTTCTCGTTGCCCTGGCGCGCGAAGATGTCCTTGACGCGCGATTGCCGGGCGGCGACCTGCTTCTCGGGGACCGGCGCCGGCTTCGCGAGCGACGGCAGCGCCTTCACGATCTCCGCGCCCGTGATGCCGCCCCACACCAGGCACTCGCCGGTGGAGTTGGCCCCCAACCGGTTGGCGCCGTGCAGCGAGACCGCCGCAGCCTCGCCGGCCGCCCACACGCCGGGAATCCGGGTCAAACCGTCGATGTTGGTCTCGATCCCGCCCATCGAGTAATGCGCGACCGGGCGGATCGGGATCGGCTTCTCGATCGGGTCGAGGCCGATGAACTTGATGCAGACTTCGCGGATCAGCGGCAGCCGCGTGTTGATCCGTTCGGCGCCGAGGTGAGTCAGGTCGAGATGGATGCAGGGCAACCCGTCGGCGCCGGGGATGCCGCGACCCGCTTCGATCTCGGTCTGCTCCGCGCGCGACACCATGTCACGGGGCGCCAATTCCATCTTGCCGGGCGCGTAGCGCTCCATGAAGCGCTCGCCGCTGGCGTTCCTCAGGTACCCGCCCTCGCCGCGGCACGCCTCGGTCATCAGGATGCCGTTGGGCACCAGGCCGGTCGGGTGGAACTGGAGGAACTCCATGTCCTCGAGCGGCAGGCCCGCGCGGAAGGCCATCGCCATGCCGTCGCCCGTGACGGTTTCCGAGTAGGTCGTGAACCCGTAGAGCGTGCCGCCGCCGCCGCTCGCGATGAGCAGCGCCTTGCCGCGCAGCACCGCGGTCTCGCCGCTCGGCGCGTGGATGCCGAGCAGGCCGGCGAAGCGGCCCTCCTCGACGAGGATGTCGGTCACGAAGAACTCGTCGTACCGGGTGAAGCTCCTGTAGCGCAGCAGCTGATCGTACAGCGTCTGCATCTCGAAGAACCCGGTCTTGTCGGCCGCGAGCGTCGCGCGCGGAAACGAGTGGCCGCCGAAGGGCCGCTGCGAGATGCGGCCGTGCTCGTCGCGCGTCCACGGAATCCCCCAGTGGTCGAGCAGACGAATCTCGTTCGGAATGGCGTTGACGAACCGGCGCACGACGTCCTGGTCGGCGAGGAAGTCGGAACCCTTGTTGGTGTCCCAGGCGTGAAGGTCGATCGAGTCGCCTTCTTCGGTGCGCAGCACGGCTGCCGTGCCGCCCTCGGCGCAGACCGAGTGCGCGCGCATCAACTGGACCTTCGACACGATGCCGACGTCGACGCGACCGTCGAGGCGCGAGCAGAATCTCGCCGGCGGCGCGCAGTCCCGCCAATCCCGCTCCGAGGATGAGAACGTCGTGGCTTAGGCTCTGAGCCATCCGAACCTCCTTGCACGTCGTGGGAGCGGCGTGGGAGAGAACACCGGGTCGCGGAGGGCGCGAGAAGATCGTCGTGCGCAACCGGGGGAGCGGGCGGATTCTATCTCCGCAGCACACCCGTTGCAAGCGCACGGCGCAGAGGCTTGCGAAAACGGTCCACGGCGGAGGCTGTGGAGAGCACGGAGGACGGCGGACGGGGGCGGCCGGCCCGCAGGGCCCGCTCGCGCCGCGCGGCCGATCACAAGATTGTCGCGCGGCTGCCGAACTCGTGACGGGCGCCCCAGGATGGTGCAAAGTGGAAAAACGCGCGGCCGGGTTGCGGAAACTGCTGACCGGCCCCGGCTTTTCAACAGAGTTTTCCACAGATTCTGTTGAAAGCTGCGCAGCCGGTCGGGGGGAGCTGACCTAACATCGAACTTGTTCCCGACAATGCGCGGCGAGCCGACTATTTTCCGTCGCGCCACACGGCACGCACGTACTCCCGCCGCAGCCGCGCGATGTTCGCCATCGAGATCTCCTTCGGGCACACCGCCTCGCACTCGCCCTCGTTCGAGCAGTTCCCGAATCCCTCGGCGTCCATCTGCGCCACCATGGCCGCGACGCGCCGCGCGCGTTCGGGGTGCCCCTGCGGCAGCAGCGCGAGCTGCGTCACCTTGGCGCCGACGAAGAGCACGGCGGACGCGTTCTTGCAGACGGCGACGCACGCGCCGCACCCGATGCACGCGGCCGAATCCATCGCCGCCTCCGCGACGTCGCGCGGAATCGGGATGCTGTTCGCTTCGGGCGCGCCGCCCGCGTTGATCGACACGTAGCCGCCGGCGGCGATGATCCGATCGAGCGCCGACCGGTCCACCATCAGGTCCTTGTGCGGCGGGAACGCCTTCGCCCGCCACGGCTCCACCGTGATCGTCTCGCCGTCCCTGAAGTGCCGCATGTGGAGCTGGCACACCGTCGTGGCGTGCTCGTGGCCGTGCGGCACCCCGTTGATGACCAGGCTGCACATGCCGCAGATGCCTTCCCGGCAGTCCGAGTCGAAGGCGATCGGCGGCTCGCCCTTCTTGATCAACTCCTCGTTGACGACGTCGAGCATTTCGAGGAACGACATGTCCGGGGAGACGTTGTCCGCGGCGTAGGGCACCATCTGCCCCGCGCTTCCACGGTTTGCCTGGCGCCAGATGAGCAGGTTCAACTTCATGATCGCCGTCCGTCCCTCTACTTGTAGCTGCGCTGCGCCGGGTGGGCGTACTCGAACGTCAGCGGTTCGGCGTGCCGGACGGGCGTCCGCCCGTCGCCCGTGTACTCCCACGCCGCCACGTGCGCGAAGTGCTCGTCGTCGCGCAGCGCCTCGTTCTCGGGGGTCTGGTACTCGTCGCGGAAATGGCCGCCGCACGACTCGCGCCGTTCGAGCGCGTCGAGCGCCAGCAGCTCCGCGAACTCGAGGTAGTCGGCCACGCGGCCGGCGTACTCGAGCGCCTGGTTGATGTCGCGTTCGCCGCCCGGCACCGACACGTTCTGCCAGAACTCGTCGCGCAGCGCCGGGATCCGCGCGAGCGCCTCGCGCAGCCCCGCGTCGTTGCGGCCCATGCCGACCTTGTCCCAGAGCAGCTTGCCGAGTTCGCGGTGGATCTCGCGCGGCGTCCGGCGCCCCTTGACGGCCAGCAGCTTCGCGATCCGCGCCTCGACCTCGCGCGAGGCGTCGTCGAACGCCTGGTGCGACGTGCCGACCGTGCCCAGGGGCGTGGCCCCCAGGTAGCCCGCCAGCGTGGCGGGCAGCACGAAGTAACCGTCCGCCAGGCCCTGCATCAGCGCGCTCGCGCCGAGCCGGTTGGCGCCGTGATCCGAGAAGTTCGCCTCGCCGGCGACGAACAGGCCCGGCACGGTGGACATCAGGTCGTAGTCCACCCAGAGACCGCCCATCGTGTAATGCATGGCCGGGTAGATCCGCATTGGGACCTTGTAGGGGTCCTCGTCCGTGATCTTCTCGTACATCTGGAAGAGGTTCCCGTAGCGTTCTCGAATGACGTCCTGCCCGAGCCGGCCGATCGCGTCCGAGAAGTCCAGGTAGACCGACAAGCCGGTCTCGCCGACGCCGTAGCCCTGGTCGCACACGAGCTTCGCGGCGCGCGACGCCACGTCGCGCGGGACGAGGTTGCCGAACGCGGGGTAGCGGCGCTCCAGGTAGTAGTCGCGCTCCGCCTCGGGGATCTGGCCCGGCGATCGGCGGTCGCCTTTCTGCCTGGGCACCCACACGCGCCCGTCGTTGCGGAGGCTCTCGCTCATCAGCGTCAGCTTCGATTGGTGTTCGCCGCTGACGGGGATGCAAGTGGGGTGAATCTGGGTGTAGCAGGGGTTGGCGAAGAACGCGCCGCGCTTGAAGGCGCGCCAGATCGCCGTCGCGTTCGAGTTCACCGCGTTGGTGGAGAGGAAGTAGGCGTTGCCGTACCCGCCGGTCGCCAGCACCACGGCGTGGCCTTCGTAGCGTTCGATCTCCCCGGTGATCAGGTTGCGCACGATGACGCCGCGCGCGCGCCCGTCCACGACGACGATGTCGAGGACCTCGCGCCGCGGGAGGATCTGCACCGTGCCCAGGTGCACCTGGCGCATCAGCGACTGGTAGGCGCCGAGCAGCAGCTGCTGTCCCGTCTGGCCGCGCGCGTAGAACGTGCGCGACACCTGCGCGCCGCCGAACGACCGGTTGTCGAGCAGCCCGCCGTACTCGCGCGCGAACGGCACGCCCTGCGCGACGCACTGGTCGATGATGTTCACGCTCAGCTGCGCCAGGCGGAAGACGTTCGCCTCGCGCGCCCGGTAGTCGCCGCCCTTGATGGTGTCGTAGAACAGGCGCTGGACGCTGTCGCCGTCGTTCTGGTAGTTCTTCGCCGCGTTGATCCCGCCCTGCGCGGCGATCGAGTGGGCGCGCCGCGGGCTGTCCTGGATGCAGAAGTCCAGCACGTTGTAGCCGAGTTCGCCGAGCGACGCGGCGGCCGCGCCGCCGGCCAGGCCCGTGCCGACGACGATCACGGTGAATTTGCGGCGGTTGGCCGGGCTGACCAGCTTCATCTCGAAGCGGTGCCGGTCCCATTTCTCGGCCAGCGGGCCGCCCGGGACGCGGGCGTCGAGCCTGGAGGACGCGGGGGTGTCGACGGTCAACGGGGTCATGCTCTGCCTCCGACGAAGAAGGCCCACAGCGGGATGAAGACGAAGCCGCCCGCGAGGACGATCGCGAGGACCTTGCCCAGCAGCAGCACCTTCGGGGTGCAGCGCGGGTCGTCGACGCCGAGCGATTCGAAGGCGCTGGAGAAGCCGTGCCACAAATGGAGGCCGAGCAGCACCAGGCAGACCTCGTAGAACACCACGTTCAGGGGGTTCTGGAAGAAGCCCACCAGCAGTCCGTAGAGATCGCGCTTGCCGGCAATCTCGGCGGCCGGGCCGTACTTGAACGCCCGCACGTGCAGCACGACGAAGATCGCCACCAGCGCGCCGGTGTAGATCATCGTGCTCGACGCCGCCGACTTGCGGCTCGGCCCGCCGGCCCACCGCTTGCGGTAGTAGGGCTCCGGCCGGGCCGCGCGGCTGTGCCACCACATCGCGACGGTCTTCCAGACGTGCAGCACGAAGATCGCGGCCAGGCCGAGTTCGACCGGGACGATCAGCGGGTTCGAGATGAGGACGTGCGCGTAACCGTTGAACGTGCTCGGCCCGAGGAACAGCAGCGCGTTGCCGATCAGGTGCACGACCAGGTAGAGAAACAGCGCGAGCCCAGTCAGTGCGATCAGCAGCTTCTCGGCCACCGACGACGAGTACGCGTTCCAGCGCGGCTTCATCGGAGAACTCCAGCGCGCAGCGCCGGGCGCACCTGCGCCAGGCCCTGCTCCTGCACGTCCGCCCCGGACCGCGGCGCGTGCGAATCATCACGTGTGCCCGTTGCGGGAATTGTAGTGCCGCGCGCGCGGCGGTGGCAAGGCGGCGTCCGGATCGCGATTGCGTTCGGCGATGCGCGAGGCTAGCATGAGGTGACCGGCGGCTGAGACCGACGGACATCCTATCGGGGGGCGAGGACTGTGAAGATTCACGAGTACCAGGCCAAGGCCATCCTGGCACGCCACGGTGTGCCCGTGCCGCGCGGCGAGGTGGCGCACACGCCGCCGGAGGTGGGCGAGATCGCCAGGCGCCTCGGCGGCACCGTCGTGGTCAAGGCGCAGATCCATGCGGGCGGCCGCGGCAAGGGCGGCGGCGTGAAGCTGGCGAAGTCCGCCCACGAAGCGGAGCAGATCGCGGCGCGGATGATCGGCATGCGCCTCGTCACCCACCAGACGGGGCCGGAAGGGCGCATCGTCAAGCGCATCCTCGTCGAGGAAGGGCTGCAGATCGCGCGCGAGCTCTACCTCGGCCTGGTCATCGACCGTGCCGCCGAGCGGCCGGTCGTGATGGTCAGCCCGGCCGGCGGCATGGAGATCGAGAAGGTCGCCGCCGAGACGCCGCACCTGATCTACAAGGCGCACGTCGACCCGGCCACCGGGCTGCTGCCGTTCCAGGCGCGCGGCCTCGCGTTCAGCCTCGGCCTGGAAGGGCCCGCCGTGGCGAAGGCGGCGAAGGTGATGATGCAGGTCTACGACGCCTTCACCGCCTCGGACGCGTCGCTCGTCGAGATCAATCCCCTCATCCTCACCGCCTCGGGCGACCTGGTCGCGCTCGATGCGAAGATGAACTTCGACGACAACGCGCTGTTCCGCCACCTGGACATCAAGGAGCTTCGCGACTTCGACGAGGAGGACCCCCTCGAGATCGACGCGTCGAAGTTCTCGCTGAACTACATCCGCCTCGACGGCAACATCGGCTGCATGGTGAACGGCGCGGGCCTCGCCATGGCGACGATGGACGTGATCAAGCTGGCGGGCGGCGAACCGGCGAACTTCCTCGACGTGGGCGGCGGTGCGAACGCCGACCAGATCAAGAACGCGGTGCGGATCCTCACGTCCGACCACAACGTCCGCGCGGTGTTCGTCAACATCTTCGGCGGCATCCTCCGGTGCGACATCCTCGCCGAGGGCCTCGTGGCCGCGGTCAAGGAGCTGCACGTCACGCTGCCGATCGTGATCCGCATGGAGGGCACGAACGTCGAGCGCGGGAAGCAGATGCTGCGTGACAGCGGCCTGAACTTCACGACGGCCGACGCGGTGGACCAGGCGGCGGCAGCCGTCGTGAAGCTGGCAGGAGGGCGCTGATGGCGGTCCTACTCGACACATCCACGCGGCTGCTCGTGCAGGGCCTGACCGGGCGCGAGGGGACGTTCCACGCCAAGGCCGCGGCCGCCTACGGGACGACGATCGTCGGCGGCGTGACGCCGGGCAAGGGCGGGACCACCCACGAGGGCTGGCCGATCTTCAACACCGTTCACCGGGCGGTGGCCGAGACCGGGGCGAACGCCTCGCTCGTGTTCGTGCCCCCGGCCGCCGGCGCCGACACGGTGATGGAAGCGGTGGACGCCGGCCTCGCGCTGGTGGTCTGCATCACCGAAGGGATCCCGACGCTCGACATGATGAAGGTCGTCACCTTCATGCGCGGAAAGCCCGTCCGCCTCATCGGGCCGAACTGTCCCGGCCTGATCTCGCCCGGGAAAGCAAAGGCCGGGATCATTCCCGGCCACATCTGCAAGGAGGGTCGCGTGGGCATCGTCTCGCGCAGCGGGACGCTGACCTACGAGGCCATTCAGCAGACGACCCAGCTCGGTTACGGGCAGACGACGTGCATCGGGATCGGGGGCGACCCGATCATCGGGACGACGTTCGTGGACGCGCTGCGGCTGTTCAACGCCGACGCCGAGACCGAGGCCGTGGTGATGATCGGCGAAATCGGCGGCACCGCCGAGGAGGAGGCGGCCGACTTCATCAGGCGCGAGTTCACCAAGCCGGTCGTCAGCTTCATCGCCGGCCAGACGGCGCCGCCCGGGCGCCGGATGGGCCACGCCGGCGCGATCATCGCGGGCGGCAAGGGCACCGCGGCCGAGAAGATGGCCGCGCTGACCGCGGCGGGCGTCCGCGTCGTGAAGAGCCCGGCCGAAATCGGCGCGGCGGTCAGGCAGGTGCTGTAGCCGGCCTGCGACTTGCGGCCTGCGACTGGCGACTGGCGGCCTGCGGCCGTGTCTCGCAGTCCCGCGGGCGTGTCGTCGAAGTGTCCGGGAGCGGTGTCCGTAACCCGCCTGACCACTCTCGGGAGCCCTCCCCGCCGCCGGCGCAGGCACGGGCCGCCAGCCGGCCCTGCCCTGCGTGCTATACTCAAATTACCCATACAGTTAGGTGCGCGCGAGGGGTCGGACGGCGCGCGCGATGTTCACGCTTCGCCTCGGGGACGCCCCATGACACCTCCAGAGCTTGCCGTCCAGGACGCGCCGGCCGGTCGGGCCGCGGCTCCCGTCGTCAACGACTTCAGCATCCAGGTGGCGACGGTGAACGGCTCGGGCAGCCAGACCGCGAATCTGGTGCTGCTGCGCTCGCTGTTCCAGTCCGGTGTGCCCGTGTCGGGCAAGAACCTCTTCCCGTCGAACATCGCCGGGCTGCCGACCTGGTTCACGATCCGGGCCAGCCGGCACGGCTACATCGGCCGCCGGAAGGAGATCGACATCCTCGTGGCGATGAATCCCGAGACGGCGCGCGAGGACGTGCTGGCGCTCGAGTCCGGCGCGGTCGCGGTCTACGACGAACCCCTGAACCTGAACGCGCTGCGCGGCGACCTGGTGTTCTACCCGGTGCCCTTCGACCGGCTCGTCGCGGCGGTGTGCCCCGACGCGAAACTGCGCAAGCTCGTCAAGAACATGATCTATGACGGCGTGCTCGCGCGCCTGCTGAACATCGACCTGGCGCAGATGGAGAAGGCGCTGGACAGGCAGCTGGCGAAGAAGGCCAAGGCGCTCGCCCTGAACCGGGCGGCGCTCCGGGCGGGGTTCGACTACGCGGCGGCGAGCCTCGAGAAGCGCGACGCGTTCGTGGTGGAGCCCATGAACGCGACCGCCGGCAAGATCCTCATCGAAGGCAACGCGGCGGCGGCGATCGGCGCCATGATGGCCGGCGTCACCGTCGTGACCTGGTACCCGATCACGCCGTCCTCGAGCGTGTGCGAGACGCTGGCGACCTACCTGCGCAAGTACCGCATGGACGCGGAGACGGGGAAGGCGACGTTCGCGGTCGTGCAGGCCGAGGACGAGTTGAGCGCGCTCGGCATGGCACTCGGCGCCGGCTGGCTCGGCGCCCGCTCCATGACCGCCACCGCCGGGCCCGGCATCTCGCTGATGTCGGAGTTCACGGGCCTCGGCTACTACGCCGAGGTGCCCACCGTGGTCTTCGACATCCAGCGCGTCGGGCCCTCCACCGGGCTTCCCACGCGCACCGCGCAGGGCGACATCCTCTCCACCGCGTTCCTGTCGCACGGTGACACGCGGCACCCGATGTTCCTCCCCGCGTCCCCGGGCGAGGTGTACGAGATGGCGCTCGCGGCCTTCGATCTCGCGGAGCGCCTGCAGACGCCGGTGTTCGTCATGTCCGACCTCGACCTCGGCATGAACACCTGGATGTCGGACCCGTTTCCGTATCCCGAGCAGCCGATGGACCGCGGCAAGCGCCTGACGGCCGAGAAGCTGCGCGAACTCGGAGACTGGGGCCGCTACAAGGACGTCGACGGCGACGGCGTGCCGTACCGCACCGTGGCGGGCGACGGCCTGCCGCCCTACTTCTGTCGCGGGTCGGGCCACAACCACCGGGGGCAGTACAGCGAACGCCCCGCGGACTACGTGGCGACCGTCGATCGCCTCGACCGCAAGTTCCAGCACGCGCGGACGCTCGTGCCTCCGCCCGTCGTCGACCGGGTGGCAGGGGCGCGGGTGGGGATCATCGGCTACGGGACGAGCCACTGGGGCATCAGCGAGAGCCGCGACCAACTGCGCCAGGAGGCCGGCCTCGAGACTTCGTACCTGCGGCTGCGGGCGTATCCCTTCACGACCGACCTCCAGTCGTTCGTCGCGGCGCACGACCGCGTCTACGTCGTGGAGCAGAACCGCGACGGCCAGATGGCGTCGCTCGTCCGGTTGGACATCGACCCGGGCCTGGCGCCAAGGCTGCGCAGCATCCGGCACTACAACGGCCTGCCGCTCGACGCGCGGACCGTTACCGACGGGATCCTCGAACAGGAACAGCGTGACGCGGTTCGGCCCGGGCGCTGAGCCGACAGGACACGATCATGACGACATCCATCACCCCGCCACCCGGGCCCACCAAGAAGGTCAACCGGATCGGCCTGGAACTGGCTTCGTATCGAGGCGGCAAGAGCACCCTGTGCGCCGGCTGCGGCCACAACGCCATCTCCGAGCGCATCGTGGAAGCGTTCTACGAGATGGGCGTGGACAGCAGGCAGGTCATCAAGCTGTCGGGGATCGGCTGCTCGAGCAAGAGTCCGGCGTATTTTCTCGGGCAGTCGCACGGGTTCAACTCGGTGCACGGGCGCATGCCGTCGGTCGCGACCGGCGCGATGCTGGCCAACAAGGACCTGATCGCGCTGGGCGTGAGCGGCGACGGCGACACCGGCGCGATTGGCATCGGGCAGTTCGTCCACCTGATGCGGCGCAACGTCCCGATGATCTACATCGTCGAGAACAACGGCTGCTACGGCCTGACGAAAGGGCAGCTGTCGCCGACGGCGGACCTCGGTTCGACGCTCAAGAACGGGGTCGTCAACGATCTGCCGGCCATCGACCTCTGCGCGCTGGCGATCGACCTGGGCGCCAGCTTCGTGGCGCGGTCGTTCTCGGGCGACAAGAAGCAGATGGCGTCGCTGTTGAAGGCGGCCATCGCGCACCGCGGCACCGCGATGCTCGACATCATCTCGCCCTGCGTCACCTTCAACGACCACGAGGGGTCTACCAAGAGCTACTCGTACGTGAAGGACCACGAGGAGCCGCTCGAGGAGATCAGCTTCGTTCCCTTCTTCGAGGACATCTCGGTGGACTACGAGCCGGGCACGGTGCAGGCCGTCAGCCTGCACGACGGATCGACGCTCCTCCTGAAGAAGCTGGCCGGAGACTACGACCCGACGAACAAGGCGATGGCGCGGCGCGTCATCGCCGAATCGGCGGCCCGCGGCGAGTTCGCGACCGGCCTGATCTACGTCGAACCCGGACGCCCCGACTTCCTCGCGCTGTTGAACGTGGTGGATCAGCCCCTGGCCGGGCTGCCGCCGGAGAAGACGCGGCCGCCCCGCGAGGCGCTGGAAGCGATCATGGACGCGCTTCGGTAGGCCCCGGTCCTTCGGCCGGCCTCCGAGTCGGGCGCAGGAGGCGCCGGCGGTCGGCATCCTCTGCCACCGCGGCTCCTGCTGTGGTGTAAAATCGAAGGACCATGGAACGAACGTTTGCCATCATCAAGCCCGACGCCGTGGGCCGGCAGGTCGCCGGGCAGATCATCGACCGGATCGAGAGTGCAGGGTTCCAGATCCGTGCGATGCGCCTGGCGCGCCTCACCAAGAAGGAAGCCGAGGGGTTCTACGCGGTTCATCGCGAGAAGCCGTTCTTCGGCGGCCTCACCGACTTCATGTCGTCCGGACCGGCGATCTTGATGGTGCTCGAGGCTCCGGATGCCATTCGACGGTGGCGCGACCTGATGGGGGCAACCGACCCGGCGAAGGCGCCAGAGGGCAGCCTGCGGAAGCTGTTCGGAACGTCGATCGGGAGCAACGCCACGCACGGCTCGGATGGCGCGGAGACGGCGGCGTACGAGATCGGCTACTTCTTCCGCGGCATGGAACTGATTGGCTGAACGCCGCGTGCCCGGCGCAGCCGGGCGGGATGGGCTGCCGTGTCATGGCAAAGCTCCTGATCGTCCTGGGCCTCTCGCTCGCGGCCATCGGGGCCGCGATGTGGCTGGGCCTGCCCCTCGGCCGCCTGCCGGGCGACATGGTGATCCGCCGCGGCGCGTTCTCGTTCTACTTCCCGCTGACCACGTGCGTGCTCGTCAGCGTGGTGCTCACCGTGTTGCTCGCCCTGCTGCGCCGCTGATGATCCGTCCCTACCGGCCGGTCCTGCCCCGCATCGATCCGTCCGCGTTCGTGGACGCGAGCGCCCAGGTCGTCGGTGACGTCGAGACGGGTTCGGAGTCGAGCGCCTGGATGAACGTAGAGACAAGATGATTGCAGCCATTCGGGGGACCCAGGACATCCTGCCCGGCACCGTGGAGCGCTGGCAGTTCGTGGAGGCCACGGCGTGCCGCGTCTTCGAGCAGTACGGCTACGCCGAACTGCGGACGCCGATCATCGAGCGCGAGGAGCTCTTCGCCAAGGGCACCGGCGAGACGACGGACATCGTCCAGAAGGAGATGTACGCGTTCACGGACAAGGATGGCGACCGGATCGCGCTGCGGCCGGAAGCCACGCCCAGCCTCGTTCGCGCCTTCGTCGAGCACTCGCTCGAGCAGGCGATGGCCGTGCCGAAGATCTACACCATCGGCCCGATGTTCCGGCGCGAACGGCCGCAGAAGGGACGCTACCGGCAGTTCCACCAGCTCGACGTCGAAGTGTTCGGCGTGAAGGACCCGTCCGTGGACGGGGAGGTCATCGACCTGGCGTGGGCGCTGATCCGCGAACTGGGGATCACGGGCGTCGACCTCGCGATCAACTCCGTGGGCTGCCCGGCCTGCCGCCCGGCCTTCGCGGCCGCCCTCGTCGCGGCGCTCGGCGAGGACGTCAAGAAGTTGTGCGGCGATTGTCAGCGCCGCGCCGTCACCAATCCGCTCCGCATCTTCGACTGCAAGGTGCCGGCGGACCAGCCGCTGATCGACCAGCTGCCGCACACCGTGGACTTTCTCTGCGACCAGTGCCGGGCGCACTTCGACGCCGTCCGGAAGTACCTCGACCTGTTCGGCGTGCCCTCGACGCTGTCACATCGCCTGGTGCGCGGGCTCGATTACTACACGCGCACGACGTTCGAGGTGCTGGCCGGCAACATCGGCGCGCAGTCGGCCGTGCTCGGCGGCGGCCGGTACGACGGTCTCGTGAAGGAGCTGGGCGGGCCCGACCGCGTGGGCATCGGGTTCGCCGCGGGGATCGAGCGCCTCGTGCTGGCGTTGCCCGAGCACCTGGCCTTGCCCGAGAAGCACCCGGACGTGTTCGTGGCCGCGCTGGGCGAGCCGGCCCGGGACGCCTCGCTCGCGCTGCTGCGCGACCTGCGGCGCGCGGGGCTGAATGCGCAGGTCGAATACGAGGGCCGGTCGTTGAAGTCCCAGATGAAGCGGGCCGACCGGTTGAAGGCGCCCGTGGTGCTGATCCTGGGCGAGGACGAACTGGCGCGTGGGGAAGTCACGGTCCGCCGGATGGCGGCATCGGCCCAGGAATCGATTCCGCTGTCGAAGGCGGTCGAGTTCGCGAAGGCCAACAGGTAGGCGACCATGTTCGACGAGCTTGGCGAGTGGAGGCGGACGGACACGTGCGGCGGCCTGAGGGCGGCCGATATCGGGCGCGAGGTGACGCTGCTCGGCTGGGTGCATCGCGTGCGCGACCTCGGTTCGCTCGTGTTCCTCGACGTGCGCGACCGCTACGGCCTCACGCAGGCCGTGGTGCAGGAAGGGCAGGCGTTCCTCGACCGGGCGAAGCACCTGCGGTCCGAATTCGTCGTCGGGGTCCGCGGCACCGTCCGCGCCCGCGCCGCCGAGGCGATGAACCCGCGCATGGCGACGGGCGAGGTCGAGGTGGCGGTCACCGAGTTGAAGGTGCTGAACGAGGCCGCGGTGCCGCCGTTCCAGATTGCGGACGAAGCCGTGTCCGCCTCGGACGACCTGCGGCTGCGGTATCGCTACCTCGACCTCCGCCGGCCGCGCCTGCAGGCCAACCTCGGCCTGCGCCACAAGGTGACGATGGCGGTGCGCCGCTACTTCGACGAGCAGGGGTTCTGGGAGGTCGAGACGCCCGTCCTCGGAAAGTCGACGCCCGAAGGGGCCAGGGACTACCTGGTGCCGAGCCGCGTCCACCCGGGCGAGTTCTACGCGCTGCCGCAGTCGCCGCAGCTGTTCAAGCAGTTGCTGATGATCGCGGGGACGGATCGCTACTTCCAGATCGTGAAGTGCTTCCGCGACGAGGACCTGCGCGCCGACCGGCAGCCCGAGTTCACGCAGGTCGACGTCGAGATGTCGTTCGCGCGGCCGCAGTCGGTCTTCGACCTGATCGAGCCGCTGATGCAGCAGATCTTTCGCGTCGTCGGCCGCGAGATCCAGGCGCCGTTCGGCCGCATGTCCTACGGCGACGCGATCGCGCGCTACGGGTCGGACAAGCCCGACCTGCGCTTCGGCCTGGAGATCCAGGACCTGTCGTCGGTGTTCGCGGAGACGTCCTTCACGCCCTTCCGCGGGGCGCTCGCGGCGGGCGGTGCCGTGCGGGGGATCGTGGTCCCGGGCGCCGCGAAGTACAGCCGCAGGCAACTCGACACGCTGACCGAACAGGCGCGACAGGCGGGCGCTTCGGGCCTCGTGTGGGTCCGGACGGCCGATGACGGCCTGAAGAGCCCGGCGCTCAAGGGCGCCGGCGAGGCGACGCTCCGCGCCGCTCTCGAGCGCGCGGGCGCCCGGGTGCCGGACTTGCTGCTGCTGGCGGCAGGGGCGCCGGACGCGACGTCGAAGGTGCTGGGGCAGTTGCGGCTCTCCGTGGCGAAGGACGAAGGATGGGCGAAACCGGACGCGTTCGCGTTCACGTGGGTGACCGATTTCCCGATGTTCGAATGGGACGAGGACGAGAAGCGGTTCGCGGCCATGCACCACCCGTTCACGTCGCCCGCGCCCGAGGACCTCTCGCTGCTCGAGAGCGATCCTGGTCGCGTCCGCGCGCAGGCCTACGACCTGGTCCTCAACGGGAGCGAGATCGGCGGCGGGAGCATCCGGATTCACGACGCCAACGTGCAGGCCCGAGTCTTCAAGGCGATCAACCTGACCGACGAAGAGGCGCGACATCGGTTCGGCTTCTTCCTGCAGGCCCTGACTTTCGGGACGCCCCCGCACGGCGGCATCGCCCTCGGCCTCGACCGGATTGTCGCGATCCTCGCCGGCGAGTCGTCCATCCGCGAGGTCATCGCGTTCCCGAAGACCGCCGCGGCCTCGGACCAGATGACTGGCGCGCCGACGTCCGTGGACGACCGGCAGCTGCGGGAGCTGCAGTTGAGCCTCAGGAGGCAGTAAGCGGGGGCGGCAGGCCGAGTGGCCGGCGTGATGCGGCGCCTGCCCCTGCGGGTTGCGCGGCGGCAGCCCGTATGGTACGATCACGTGCTTAAGTATCTCTCGAGCAAGGAGATAAGTTCCGCCAGAGCGGTCCCTCGATGAGAAAGATCGCAGTCCCCGAAGAAGGGGTTGAAACCCTGTTCGGCTCCTACGACGAGAACCTGCGCTTTCTCGAGTCTCTCCTGAATGTCAGCATTCGCACCCAGGGCCAGGATCTCCTGGTCGAGGGGGACCCGGCGAACGCCGAGAAGGTCGAGCGCGTCGTGTCCGGCTTGGCATCGCTCGCGAGGGAAGGCTACCGCATTGCGAACGGCGACGTGAGGACGGCCGCCCAGCTGGTGTCCGAGAACACCGACGTCCAGTTGCGCGACTACTTTCTGAAGGGCGCCACGCCGCGGGCATCCGGCAAGCGACAGGTGGCCCCGAAGAGCGTCAACCAGCGCCGCTACCTCGACGCAATCGAGCAGAACGACATCGTCTTCGGCATCGGACCGGCGGGGACCGGCAAGACGTACCTCGCGATGGCCCAGGCCGTCGCGGCGCTGCTCGCCAAGAAGGTGGCGCGGATCATCCTCGCGCGGCCGGCCGTGGAGGCCGGCGAGAAGCTCGGGTTCCTGCCGGGCGACCTGCAGGAGAAGGTGAACCCGTACCTGCGGCCGCTCTACGACGCCCTCTACGACATGCTGGAAGCCGAGCGCGTCGAGCGGCTGCTCGAGCGCGGCACCATCGAGATCGCCCCGATTGCCTTCATGCGCGGACGCACGCTGAACGACTCGTTCGTCATCCTCGACGAAGCCCAGAACACGACGTCCGAGCAGATGAAGATGTTCCTCACCCGGCTGGGGTTCGGATCGAAAGCGGTGGTCACCGGCGACATCACGCAGATCGACCTGCCGTCCGGGCACACCTCGGGCCTGATCGAGGCGATGAAGGTGGTCGCGCAGATCGAGGGGATCTCCTTCGTCTACTTCGACGACCGCGACGTGGTCCGGCACAAGCTGGTGCAGCAGATCGTGAAGGCCTACGAGAAGTTCTCCAGCGGGAACGGGGCCCAGCGCCGGATCTCCTGAACCGACCATGCCTGACCAAGCCGGCTCCCGCCGTCTCACCGTCGCTCTCACGGACGCCGGGGGCCGCGCCGTGCGTGCCGGGGCGCTCGCGGCGTGGCTGCGGGGGGTGGCGCCGGCGCGGGCCCGAGGTGCGGTCACGATCGCGCTCGTCGGCGATGCGACCATGCGGCGGCTCAATCGGCGGTTCGCGGGCAGGGACACGGCCACCGACGTGCTCTCGTTCCGTGCCGCGGATGGCGGGCCCGAAGCCGACGGTGTGTTCCTCGGCGACATCGTCATCGCGACCGGCGTCGCCCGCCGGCAGGCGAGAGAGAGCGGCCACTCCTACGCGAGCGAGCTCCGGGTGCTCGCGCTCCACGGGCTCCTGCACCTTCTGGGCTACGACCACGACACCGACCACGGTGCGATGGCCCGCGTCGAGGCGAAGCTTCGGCGGAAGGGCGGCCTCGCGGCCGGCGTGATCGAGCGGGCGAGGCCGGCATGACACCGCTCGTCGTGTTCCTGCTCGCCTGCGCGCTGGTCTACCTCGGAACCGTCGAGGCAGCCTTCAGCGCCCTCATGCGGCTCTCGCTCCGGCTCGTCGCCGAACGCAACGGCCGCGACGAGACGCTCGGCCGCTACCTCGACGACCCGGTCCTGTTCTTCGCGCCCGTCCGCCTCTTCGTCGGCGTCGCGGTGGTGCTCGTCGTGGTGCTGCTGGCCCGCCTGATCGGCATCGGGACGCCGCACCAGGCGCTCGCGGTCGTGCTCGCCGCCGGCGGCCTGCTCGTCGTCTGCGAGCACCTCGTGCCCCTGCTCATCGTCCGGCGCGATCCCGAGCGGGTGCTCGACGTGCTGCTCCCGTCCTTCTCCGCGATGGCGAGGGGCGTTCGACCGCTGACGGCCGCCCTCGCCAAGCTCGGCGCCGAGAGGCGCGAGCGGCCTGCGGCCACGGCGGCCGAGTCCGAGGAGCAGCAGGGCGACGCGGCGCAGGCCTACATCGAGGCGGGTGAACAGGAAGGGATCATCGAAGGGGACGAGCGGCGGCTGATTCAATCGATCGTCGACTTCGGCGACACGCTGGTTCGCGAAGTGATGACGCCGCGGCCCGACATCGTCGCCATCCGTTCCGACGCCACGCTCGGCGACCTCCGGACCCTGCTTCGGGAACAGGGGTACTCGCGGATCCCGGTGTTCGCCGACGGGCTCGACAACATCGTCGGCATCGTGTTCGTGAAGGACCTGATCCAGCTGTCGGGTTCGGCCGACGACAGGGCGCTCGGCAGCCTGATGCGCCCGGCGCATTTCGTGCCCGAGACCAAGCCGGTCTCGGACCTCCTCAAGGAGTTCCAGCGCCAGCAGGTGCAGATCGCGATCGTCGTGGACGAGTACGGCGGGACCGCGGGCCTGGTGACGCTGGAGGACTTGATCGAGGAAATCGTCGGCGAGATCCGCGACGAGTACGACGAGGAAACCGAGCCGGTGACCGACGAGGGCGACGGCGTCTACGTGTTCAGCGGGAAGGTGGACATCGACGAACTCCACGAACATCTCGGCGTGGAGATCGCGCGCGAGGGGTTCGAGACGGTGGGCGGGTACCTGCTCGCGCGGCTGGGCCGCGTCCCGGCGGTCGGCGAGAAGCTCGACGTGGACGACCTGGCCATCGAGGTCCTCGAGGCCGAGCGGCGCCGCGTGAACAAGGTCCGCGTCCGGAGGCGGGAAGCCGTGGCCGATAGGACCGAGGGCTGACATGCGCTGTGGCTTCGTCGCGCTCATCGGGAGGCCGAACGTCGGCAAGTCGACGCTGCTCAACCGCCTCGTCGGAACCAAGCTGGCGATCGTCTCCGACAAGCCGCAGACGACGCGCAACCGGATCGTCGGCGTGCGCAACTACGCGGCGGGGCAGGCGATCTTCATCGACACGCCGGGCATCCATCGGCCCACGCACCGGATGAACGTCCGGATGGTGGACGCCGCGGTCGAGGGGATCCGGCAGGCCGACTTCCTCGCGCTGGTGAGCGACGCGACCGACGCCAGGGCGGGTCGCGGCGAGCGCTTCATCCTCGACCAGGTGGGGAAGACCACGGCGCCCGTCGCGCTCGTCATCAACAAGATCGACCTGGTCTCGAGGCCGTCCCTCCTGCCGCTGATGGACGCGTGGCAGAAGCGGCACGCCTTCGCCGAGATCGTGCCGGTGTCCGCGCGCACCGGGGAGAACGTCGACCGCCTCGAGCAGGTGATCCTCGACCACCTGCCCGAGGCCGACCCGATGTACCCGACGGACTACCTCACGGACCAGCCCGAGCGTTTCTTCGTGGCCGAGACGGTGCGCGAGCAGGTGCTGCGCCTGACCCACGCCGAGATTCCGTTCTCGAGCGCCGTCGCGGTGGACCGCTTCGAGGAGGCCGACGACAAGGGGATCATGCGGTTCTACTGCTCGATCCTCGTCGAGCGCGAGTCGCAGAAGCCGATCCTGATCGGGCGCGGGGGTGAGATGATCAAGCGGATCGGCACGGCGGCCCGTGAGAACCTCGAGGCCTTTTTCGATGCGCACGTCTTCCTGGACCTCCGCGTGAAGGTGAGGGCCGAGTGGCGTGAGGACGACCGACTGCTCGACGAACTCGGCCTGCCCCGCCGGTCGTGAGCCCAGGAGGGTCGGGTCTGCAGTCCGTACCGCAGAGCCATGGTAGAGTAAGGAGTTCAACGCGGCCGTCATGCCCCTGTACAAGACCGACGCGTTGATCCTGCGGACCTACAAGCTCGGGGAAGCCGACCGTATCGTCGTGTTCCTGACGCGGGACCGCGGGAAGAAGCGCGGCGTCGCCAACGGTGCCCGCCGCCCCCGTTCCCGGTTCGCCGGGGCGCTCGAGCCGCTCACGCGGGTCGGCGTCACCTACTACGAACGGGAGCACCGTGACCTGGTGCGGCTGAGCTACGCGGAATCGCAGTGCTCGCCCCTGCTGGCCTCGCGGCCGGACGCGCTCACCCACGTCGGGTACTTCGCCGAGTTGATGGACGAGTGGGCGCAGGAAGGCGACCCGAACGAGCGGCTCTACCGTCTGGGGACGTCCACCCTCGAGGCGCTCGCGGCCGGGGTGCCAACCGCGCCGGTGGCGCGCTACTTCGAGTACCGGCTGCTGCGGCTTCAAGGCGTCTACCCGCCCCACGTCGTGTGCCATCGCTGCGGCACGGCGCTCGATGGCGAGGGGACGGGCGCGAACCTCGAGGCGGACGGGCACCGGTTCACGTGCGGTGACTGCGCCGGCCAGGCGAGCGGCGGCGTGTCGCGGGGCGTGACGTTGTCGCTCGAGGCGCTGGGCTTCCTGGCAGCGTCCGGGCGCGTGCCCCCGCAGCAGCTGGGCAGCGTGCCGCTGCCAGCCCGGGTGGACCGCGAGCTCGAAGCCGTTCACCGGTCGCTGATGCGGCTGCACCTGGAGAAGGAACTTCGTTCGACGCGGGTCCTGCGCGATCTGCGTCGTTGATCGGGATCGGTGAAGTCGCGGCGGTTCTTCCGGCACGCGCGCGCATTTCGGACCGTGCTGCTGGACGGACCGCTCCGGCTCCGACATCGACGGATGGCATGACGTTCCAAGACCTCATCCTCAAGCTTTCGGAGTTCTGGGCCGCTCACGGCTGCCTGATTCAGCAACCGATCGACCTCGAGGTCGGGGCCGGGACATCGCACGTGGAGACGTTCCTCCGCGTTCTCGGACCAAAGCACTGGAACGTGGCGTACGTTCAGCCCTCGCGCCGGCCCGACGACGGGCGCTTCGGGGAGAACCCGAACCGCCTGTTCAAGCACCACCAGTTCCAGGTGATCCTGAAGCCGTCGCCCGACGAGGTGCAGCAGATCTACCTGCAGAGCCTCGAGGCGTGCGGCATCGACCCGCGGCAGCACGACATCCGGTTCGAAGAAGACAACTGGGAGTCGCCGACGCTGGGGGCCTGGGGCATCGGCTGGCAGGTGATGTTGGACGGGCAGGAGATCACGCAGTTCACCTACTTCCAGCAGGTGGGCGGCATCGACCTGTCGCCGATCGCAGCCGAGATCACCTACGGCCTCGAGCGGATCGCGATGTTCCTGCAGAAGGTGGACAGCGTCTACGACCTGCAGTGGGCGCCCGGCGTGACGTACGGCGACGTCCGCCTCAGCGACGAGGTGGAGCAGTCGAAGTACGCGTTCGGGCAGGTGGACATGCCCCGCGAAGCGTTCGTGGCGTTCCACCGCGACCTCTTCGACAGGCACCACGCGTTCGCGCAGACGCTCCTGGCGTCGAACCTGGTGCTGCCGGCTTACGAGCAATGCCTGAAGTGCTCGCACCTGTTCAACGTGCTGGACTCCGCCGGCGGCGTGGGAGTCACCGAGCGTACGGCCTACATCCTCAAGGTTCGCCAGCTGGCCGTGGGCGTGGCGCAGGCGTACGTCGACCGGATGAAGACGTCGGCCGTCCCGGCCGCCGCCGATGGGCGGCCCGAATGAGTCATTCGGCATGCAGGACCCACGGCGATGGCGTGGGATCGTGCACTTGGCGTTGCGGACCGTGCACTGACAGACGACAGGACCCACTGTGGACCGTGAGCTGCTGATCGAAATCGGAACGGAGGAGCTGCCGGCTTCCTGGCTGCCGGCGCTCACGCGCCAGTTCGGCGATCACCTGGCCGCGCGCCTCGCCGCCTTGCGGCTGCCGCCCGACGCTCCCGTCGAAACGTTCAGCACCCCGCGCCGCCTGACCGCCCGGGTGGCCCGCATGCCCGAACGCCAGTCGGATCTCGAAGAACTGCTGAACGGACCGGCGGTGGCGGCGGCGTTCAAGCCCGACGGACAGGCGACGCCTGCCGCCATCGGCTTCGCGCGCAAGCACGGCGTCGAGGTGTCGGCGCTCGAGCGCGTCGAGACCGCGAAAGGCGCCTACATCGCCTACCGGAGGCACCAGCGCGGCCGCGCCGCGGTGGACGTCCTCCCCGACGTCCTGGCCGGCGTGCTGCGCGACATGGCGTTCCCGAAGCAGATGCACTGGGACGCCTGGCTGGAGGACGGCCGGGGCGAGCTGCTGTTCGGGCGCCCGATCCGCTGGGTCCTGTTCCTCTACGGCGGCAGGGTGGTGCCGTTCACCATCCGTCGCAGCGAGGCCGCACAGTCGGGGCTGGTCCAGGAGGTGCGTTCGGCGGCCGTGACCTACGGGCACCGCTTCCTGGCGACGAGCGGGCGGGCGGGTCGCGCCATCAAGGTGCGGTCGTTCGACGAGTACCGGACGAAGCTGGTCGAGAACTTCGTGCTCCTGGAGCGGAGCGAGCGGCACGACAAGATCGCGCGCGAACTGGACGCCCACGCGCAGCGTCTGGGCGGGCGCGTGAGCAGCGCCGCCTCGCAGTCCGGGCTCCTGCAGGAAGTGCCCGACCTGGTGGAGTACCCGGCGGTCGTGGCCGGCACCTTCGGTGCCGAGGCGCTGAGCCTGCCCGAAGAGGTGCTGACGACGACGATGATTCACCACCAGCACTTCTTCCCGGTGGTGAATGCGTCGGGCCGCCTCATGCCGGCCTTCCTCGCGGTGACCAACACGCAGGCCGATTCGTCGCGCACCATCGCCCGGAACTGCGAGCGGGTGCTCACGGCTCGCCTTCGTGACGCGCGCTTCTTCTTCGACGCCGATCGCAAGACGCCGCTCGACCAGCGCCTGCCTGCGCTCTCGACGGTGCTCTTCCACAAGAAGCTCGGGAGCTACCACTCGAAGGCCGCGCGGCTCGAGCGGCTCGCGCGCTGGATCGCGTCGACGGCATGTGGGAGGCCCGAGTGGGCCGACGCCGCCGCGACGGCGGGCAGGCTCGCGAAGACCGACCTGACCAGCGACATGGTCCGCGAGCTCACGGAACTGCAGGGGACGATGGGCGGGATCTACGCGCGGGAGGAGGGGCTGCCCGAGCCCGTGTGGCGCGCGATCTACTACCAGTACCTGCCCGCTGCCGCCGAGTTCGACGCGCCGCCGTCGCGCGCCGACCTGGGCGCCGCGGCGCTCACCTGGGCGGCGCTGTCTGCGGCCGACAAGGTCGACACGCTCGTGTCGCTGTTTGCCGCCGGCGAACGGCCGACCGGCACCCGCGACCCCTTCGGCCTGCGGCGCCAGGCCCACGGCTTGCTGAAGGTCCTGGTGGATTTGCCGGAGTTGACCGGGATCGACGCGGCCGTGAACCTTGCCGAAGTCCGCAGCCAGGCGCGCCAGGGCCTGGCGGCCCTCGCGGAGCCCGGCGTGGAGATCCCCCAGCAGACGGCGCAGGAGGTGGACGACCTGTCGACCTTCCTGGCCGAGCGGCTGCGCTACGTGTTCCAGCAGCGCGGGTTCACCTACGACGAGATCAACGCGATTGCCGGCTCGCGGCGCGGGTTCGTGGACCTGCCGTACGACGCGCGCCTGCGGCTCGAGGCGCTGCACCGCGTGCGCTCGTCCCCCGATTTCGAAGCCCTGGCGGTGGCCTTCAAGCGAGTGAAGAACCTGTCGCGCGAGCTGAAGTCCGGCCCGATCGAAGTCCTCGACCGGCTCGCCGAGCCGGCCGAGATCGCGCTGCGCGACGACTTCCTGGCTCGCGGCGAGCAGGTACGGGCGGCGGCCGCCCGGCGCGAGTACTTCGAGGCGTTCCGCCTGGCCTCGGGCTTTCGCCCGGCCGTGGATCGCTTCTTCACGGACGTCTTCGTGATGGTGGAGGACGTGGCGCTGCGCGACCAGCGGCTGACGCTGATCTGGCGGCTCCACGAGCTGATGCAGGACCTGGCGGATATCTCCGAGATCGCACCCCAAGTCGAATTGAATCGTTGATTCAATTCTTTATCCGTCCCTAACTACTACTACTTACTGGAGTCAGAACGCGATGGCCAAGAAGACGGCAGCGAAGTCGAAAGACAAGGCACCGAGAACGAGCGCTCCGGCCAAGAAGGCGGCGCCGGCAAAGAAGAGCGCGCCGGTGAGGAAGGCCAAGGCGACGAAGTACGTCTACTTCTTCGGCGGCGGGAAGGCCGACGGCGATCGGACCATGAAGGACCTGCTCGGCGGCAAGGGCTCGGGCCTTGCCGAGATGACGAACGCCGGCCTGCCGGTCCCCCCCGGCTTCACGATCACGACCGCGGCCTGCAACCTGTACTACGAGCTCGGGCGGAAGGTGCCGGCCGCCGTCGAGACCGAGATGGAGGCGCACCTCGCCAGGCTCGAGAAGGTCGCGGGCCAGCAGTTCGGCTCGACGACCAACCCGCTGCTCGTGTCCGTCCGCTCGGGCGCCAAGTTCTCGATGCCCGGCATGATGGACACCATTCTGAACCTCGGCCTCAACGACCAGGCGGTCGAGGGGCTGAAGGCCCGCACGGGCAACGGCCGCTTCGCCTACGACAGCTACCGCCGCTTCATGCAGATGTACGGGAACGTCGTCCTCGAAATCCCGAAGGAGGAATTCGAGAAGGAATTCGACGCCGTCAAGCGCGAGCACCGCGCGAAGCTCGACACGGACCTCGACGAGCAGGCGCTGCGCGAGGTGGTGAAGCGCTACAAGGGCGTCGTCAGGCACAAGACGGGCAAGGCGTTTCCGAGCGACCCGATGGAGCAGCTGCGCGGCGCCCGGAACGCCGTGTTCCGCTCGTGGAACAACGCGCGCGCCAAGGAATACCGTCGCATCTACGACATCCCCGATCACATCGGCACCGCGGTCAACGTGCAGCTGATGGTGTTCGGCAACTCCGGCGATCGGTCGGCGACGGGCGTGGGCTTCACCCGCAACCCGGCGAACGGCAAGAAGGAGTTCTACGGCGAATTCCTGATCAACGCCCAGGGCGAGGACGTGGTGTCCGGCGTTCGGACGCCGATGCCGATCACGAAGCTCGAAGACGTGATGCCGACGGCCTACCAGGAACTGCGCCGCCACACCACGTTGCTCGAGAAGCACTACAAGGACATCCAGGACTTCGAGTTCACGATCGAGAACGAGAAGCTGTTCATGCTGCAGACGCGGTCGGGCAAGCGCACCGGCTACGCCGCCGTGGTGATCGCGACCGATCTCGTGGCCGAGAAGCTGCTGAAGCCGACCGAGGGGCTGCTGCTCGTCGATCCGGGGTCGCTGTCCCAGCTGCTCGCGCCGGTGTTCGACCCGAAGGAGTGGAAGTCGATTCCGGTGGCCACCAAGGGCCTGCCGGCGTCGCCGGGCGCGGCGTCGGGCCAGGTGGTCTTCACCGCCGACGAGGCGGTGGCCTGGACCGAGCAGGGCAAGAAGGTCGTCCTGGTCCGCAAGGAGACGGTGCCGGACGACATCCACGGCATGTTCGTGTCGCAGGGCGTCCTCACGGCCACCGGCGGCATGACCTCGCACGCGGCCGTCGTCGGCCGCCAGATGGGCAAGCCGGCCATCGTCGGCGCCTCCGAGATCAAGGTGGACGAGGAGGGGAAGGTCGTCATCGTCGGCGGCAAGGCGCTGCACGAGGGTGACTACATCGCGTTCGACGGCCTGTCGGGGGAGGTGAAGGTGGAGAAGGTGTCCACCAAGCCGAGCGAGATCCTGCAGGTCGTCAACGGCACGATGAAGCCCGAGGAATCGGACATCTACCGGCGCTTCGTCACGCTGCTGTCCTGGGCCGACAAGGCCCGGACGATGGGCATCCGCGCCAACGCGGACCTGCCCGACCAGGCGGAGACTGCCTACGCGTTCGGCGCCCGCGGGATCGGGCTGTGCCGCACCGAGCACATGTTCTTCGCCGACGACCGGCTGCCGATCGTCCGCCGCATGATCCTGGCCGACAACGAGGCCGACCGGAAGGCCGCCGTCAAGGAGCTCGAGCCGATGCAGCGCGCCGACTTCTACGGCGTGTTCAAGGCGATGCACGGCTGCCCGGTGACCGTGCGCACGATCGACCCGCCGCTGCACGAGTTCCTCCCGAAGCGCGAAGACCTGATGGTCGACATCGCCAAGCTCGAGGCGACCAACGGCGACAAGAAGGAACTCGAGGAGAAGAAGACCCTGCTCGCCCGCGTCGAACAACTCCACGAGTTCAACCCGATGCTCGGCCACCGCGGCTGCCGTCTCGGCATCACCTACCCCGAGATCACCGAGATGCAGACCCGGGCGATCATGGAAGCGGCCTGCCAGCTGAACAAGGAAGGGCTGAAGGTCGTCCCCGAGATCATGATCCCGCTGGTCGGCTTCGTGAAGGAGTTCAGGGACCAGCAGGTGATCGTCGAGCGCGTGTGCCAGGAAGTGATGAAGGAGCAGAAGATCAAGATCAAGTACTTGATCGGCACGATGATCGAGGTGCCGCGCGGCGCGGTGACGGCGGACGAGATTGCCGCCGAGGCGGAGTTCTTCTCGTTCGGCACGAACGACCTCACGCAGATGACGTGCGGGTTCTCGCGCGACGACATCGGCAAGTTCCTGAAGGCGTACCAGGAGAAGCGCATCCTCGACGCCGATCCGTTCGCGAGCATCGACACGGTGGGCGTCGGCAAGCTGGTTGCGATGGCGTGCACGCTCGGCCGGAAGGCGCGCCCGGATCTCAAGCTGGGCGTGTGCGGCGAGCACGGCGGCGACCCGGCCTCGATTCACTTCTTCCAGAAGGTCGGCTTGAACTACGTGAGCTGTTCGCCGTTCCGCGTCCCGGTCGCGCGGCTGGCGGCGGCGCACGCGGCGCTGAGCGTGAGGCACGAGGCGTAGCTGCTGGCGGCGAGTCGCGCTGGCGACCGTAGTCATGATGGGCCAGGAGGCGGACGATCGCCTTCTGGCCCATCGCTTTTTCTGTCATTATTCGAACAGCGTGACCGCCGCAGGTCGAACGCCTCGAGCCGGAGAGGGCCGCGGGTCGCCGCCCGCTCGGCCGAACGCCGGATGAGCGAAGCATGGGAAAAGTCCACCGCCTCTCCCCCGATCTCGCCAATCAGATCGCCGCCGGTGAAGTCGTCGAGCGCCCGGCGTCCGTCGTCAAGGAACTGGTGGAGAACGCCATCGACGCGGGGGCGACGCGAGTGTCCATCGCCTGCGAGATGGGCGGCAAGCAGCTGATCAGGGTCGAGGACAACGGCTCCGGCATGGATCCCGAGGACGCCCAGCTGGCGCTCGATCGCCACGCCACCAGCAAGATCGCCCGATCCGAGGACCTCGCGGCGATCGTGACCCACGGGTTCCGCGGAGAGGCGCTGCCGAGCATCGCGTCGGTCTCGCACCTCGTGCTCCGGACGCGCCCCCACGACGCGCCGAGCGGCACCGAGATCCGGATGAACGGCGGGACGCTGTCGTCGGTGCGGGAGGCGGGCGCCCCGCCGGGCACGAGCGTCGAGGTCGCCGATCTCTTCTACAACCTGCCCGCCCGCCGGAAGTTCCTGAAATCGGACGGCGCCGAGTCGGCGCAGATCTCCCGGATGGTCACGCAGCTCGCGCTGGCATCGCCGGACGTTGGATTCACCCTGACGAACGCCGGCCGGAAAGTGCTCGAGTGCCCGCCGGTGCGCTCGCTGCCCGAGCGGTTCTACCAGCTCTACGGCGAACGCGACGATCTCGTGGAGGTGGGGAAGGAGGCCTCGGGGATCAAGGTGTTCGGGCTGGTCGCCGCGCTCGCGGAACAGGGACCCAGGCGCGGCCCGCAGAACGTCTTCGTGAACCGGCGGATCGTGAAGGACAAGACGATCGCCCACGCGGTCATCGAAGCCTACAGCGTCGCGTCGGTGAAGGAGCGCAGCCCCGAGGTGCACCTCTTCATCGAGATGGAGCCCGACCAGGTCGACGTCAACGTCCACCCCACGAAGGCCGAAGTCCGATTCCGCAATCAGTCGACGGTGCACGAGGTCGTGCGGCGGGCGCTCGGCGCGGCCCTCGGCCAGGGGCCCGCGCCCGAGCTGCAGTTGCGCGGCCAGGCGATCCCGCCCGTGCAGCCGGTGACCGCGTCGTTCCCGGGCCTGCTCGGCGGCATCTACCCGAACCGTTGGGCGCCGGTGCCGAACCGGGCAGGGACGGAGGGTCCTTCCGCGGGTCCCGAGCCAGCGCCGGCGCCGCTGGACGGCCCCGTCGCCACGCTGGGCGTCCGACCGCTGATTCCGCTCGGCCAGTTCCGCGACACGTTCATCATCGCGATCGACGACGAGGGGATCGCGGTCATCGACCAGCACGTGGCCCACGAGCGGGTGCTGTTCGAGCGCGTCATGCAGCGCCTCACCGAAGGCCGGCTGGAGAGCCAACTGCTGCTCGAGCCGCTGGTGGTGGAACTCTCGGCAGGCGGGTGCCAGGCCCTGCTGCAGCGCGCGGCCGAACTCGAGCGCTTCGGGTTCGAGGTGGCCGAGTTCGGCGGCGGCAGCCTTCGGATCGCGGCGGTCCCGGCACTGCTCACTCCCGACGAGCGCGTCAACGCCGTCCGCGCGCTCGCAGAGGATCTCGACGGGCTCGACCGGGGCGCCCCGGTGGAGGAGGCGCTGAAGCGGATCGCGGCGCTCACCGCCTGCCACGCCGCCGTGAAGGCGAACATGCCGCTGACCTTCGAGAAGATGGCCCACATCCTCGAGGAACTCCGCCGCACGGCCTATTCCACCATATGCCCGCACGGTCGGCCCGTGATGCTGCGGCTGACGCGGCGGGAGATCGAAAAGAACTTCCAGCGGATCTGAATGAGAGTCCATGATTCTGAGTCGTGGGGTGGTGGGGCAGATGGGCCTTCAGGCCCGCCGATCGCCCCTCGACGCAGGCTCGGGGCGACCCTGAGCCTGCCGAAGGGTCGCGGGGCTGAAGCCCCGCGCCACACAGACAGACGACTCTGAATCGCGGCCTCTCATCCAGTGTTCCGAGTCAGAGGTACGTTGTCGCACCGAGGCGGGTGATGCGCCCGGCCGGCAAGGCGCGAGGAGGGAGAACATCGCGCGCCGCCGACCTTTCAGCCGCTGGCGGATTCCCCGTCGCGCCGGTTCCGTGTCCGCGCGGGCACGCGCGGTCCGCCGTCTGCCCGGAGAGTCATATGGCTGAGTTTGACACCCATCTCCGCTCCCGCTAGAGTGTCCCTCGCGTAAGTCATTGGTCCGCAGCGACTTACCTCATCCATTCCAAGCGAATCGATTGCATCGGCTCCAGATGCGCCCGGGCCGTTGCGGCAAAGCTGTAAGCCCCCGACGGGCGATTTGGCTGCCGAACCTGGAAATGTGGGCTTGTCGGCCCGCGTCCACTGAACCGGCGGCGGACCGGAGACCACGATGTCCGTCCGACGCAACGTTCTCGACCTCGCCGGCGCCGCGGTCGCGGCGACGCTCCTCTTCACGCTGGGCACGTGCACGGTTCGGCACGAAGCCGACCGGCAGCTCGCCGACCGCGACCGGCGGATCGCGGAACTCCGCACGGAGGTGGACTCCATCGCGAAGGCCGTCCGGGACGAGCACGCCGGCCGCGCGGCGGGGGGCGCGGTCCTCGCGACCTCGGGCTCGTCGGCCGCGCCCGCGGCCGACCGCGAACTGCTGGTGGAGGAGATCAAGCAGCAGCTGCAGAACGACCTGGGGCTGGTCCCGGTTCGGCTTCTCCGCGACCGGCGGCGCAGCTTCGTCGAGCTCTACGCCTACGACAACCAGGGGCACAGCAACTACGGCACGGCCGGCTACCTGGGCGGCGGCTACTTCGTCACGGTCAAACACGCGGTGGTGGCGCTGGGACGCGACCTCGAGGACGGCCGGCAGATCACCTCGATCAAGCTCGTCTTTGGCAAGACGTCGGTGAATGCGACGGTCGTGGATGCCGGAGACGCGGCGACCGAGGTCGATCCCGGAGACTGGGCGATCCTCAGGGCCCGCGAGCCCGTCGAACTCCCGGCGCTCAAGGTCAACCTGAAGTTCCCGTACGACTTCGCGGATCCGATCTTCCGCCTGGGCAACGACTACTCGAAGGGGATCATCCTCGGCACCGGCTACATCGGCCAGTTGACGCCGAACGGACTCGTCACCTGCCTCACCGACGGCCACCCTGGCGTGTCGGGCGGCGGCGTGCTCGATCAGCGCGGGGACATCGTGGGCATTCCGATCGGCCGGATGCAGGGCGATTACCGGTTCTCGTTCATCCTGCCCGTACGACGCGAGATGTTCCGGAAGGTGCAGGGGCTGCAGATGGCCGTTCCGCCTGTCGCGCCCGCGGTGGCCGAGGCGACGCTCGAAAGGGCGCAGTAGGAGCCCGTTCTTCTACGTCTTGTTCTCTTCGCGCTTCTTCGCCTTGATCGCGTCCCATGCGTCGAGTCGCCGTTTGACTTCTTTCTCGAAGCCGCGTTCCGTCGGGCGGTAGTACCGCCGGCCGCGCAGCGTCTCGGGCAGGCAGTCCATCGCGGCGATGGCGTCGCGCTCCTCGTGGGCGTACCGATAGCCCTTGCCGTAGTCGAGATCCTTCATCAGCCTGGTCGGGGCGTTGCGCAGGTGGAGCGGCACCGGCTCCGCCACGTCGCGCAGCGCGTCGGCGGCCGCCTGCTGATACCCGGCGTAGAGCGCATTGCTCTTCGGCGCCGTCGCCAGGTAGACGACGGACTGGGCCAGCGCGTTGTTCCCCTCGGGCATGCCGATGAAGTGCACCGCCTCCTTGGCCGCCATCGCCACCACCAGCGCCTGCGGGTCGGCGATCCCGATGTCTTCCGAGGCGAACCGCACGAGGCGCCGCGCCACGTACAAGGGGTCCTCGCCGGCTTCCAGCATCCGCGCCAGCCAGTACATCGCCGCGTCGGGGTCGCTGTTCCGCATCGACTTGTGCAGGGCCGAGATCAGGTTGTAGTGCTCCTCGCCGGTCTTGTCGTAGAGGAGCGTCCGCCGCTGCGCCACCTGTTCGACGAATGCCGTGTCGAGCCGCCGCCGGCCGGTTTCGGGCACGTCCGGGGCGACGAGGACCGCCGCCTCCAGCAGGTTCAAGGCGATGCGCGCGTCGCCGTTGGCGAGCCGCGCGACGAACTCGAGCGCGCCCGGATCGACGTCCACCGGCTCGGCGCCGAGACCGCGGTCGGCGTCGGCAAGCGCCCGGCGAAGGATGGCGAGCGTGGCGTCGGGCGAGAGCGGCTCGAGAACGTAGACCTGCGACCGCGACAGCAGCGCCGAGTTCACCTCGAACGACGGGTTCTCGGTCGTCGCGCCGATGAGGACGATGTCGCCCGCCTCGACGCGGGGCAGGAAGGCATCCTGCTGCGCCTTGTTGAACCGGTGGATCTCGTCCACGAACACGATCGTGCGGCGGCCCAGTTGGCGGCGGGCCTGCTCGGCCTCGGCCATGACGGCCTTGATTTCCTTGATGCCCGAGAGGACCGCGCTGAACGCGATGAAGTGCGCGCGGGTGACTTGCGCGATCAGGCGGGCGAGCGTCGTCTTGCCGGTGCCGGGCGGCCCCCAGAGGACAATCGACTGCAGCAGGTCCCGCTCGATCGCCGTGCGCAACGGGCGTCCGGGCGCGAGCAGCTTCTCCTGTCCGGTGATCTCTTCGAACGTGCGCGGCCGCATGCGGTCGGCAAGGGGGGCCCTCGGGCCGGGCGCGCCAGCTTCCTCGGTCGGTCCGAACAGGTCGCGCGTCGTCATCGTCCGTCCTCGCGAGCAGCATATCAGACGCCCGGCCGGCTTCGGGGAAACCCCGTCGCCGGGCGTCGTTGACGCGACGAGCGCCGGATCACGTGGCGCTGCGCTGATTGGCCGCTTCGTAGACGAACAGGGCTGCGGCGACCGCCACGTTCAACGACTCGACCGGCTCCCGCATGGGCAGCGACAGGCACAGATCGGCGGCGTCGAGGACCGATGCCGGAAGGCCGGGGCCTTCGCCGCCGAGGACCAGCGCGAGCGGCTGCCGCAAGTCGGCGGCGCGCGGAGGCTGCCCGCCGCGCGGGCGCGTCGCCGCGACGCGGACGCCTCTCCGCCGGGCTGCCGCGAACACCTCGTCGAGCGATCCCGCCGACGTGACCGGCAGGCGCAACGCGCTTCCCATCGATCCGCGGAGTGCCTTCCAGCCGAAGGGGTCGGCGCTCGCGCCGCAGAAGACGACCCCGGTCGCGCCGCACGCTTCGGCGCTCCGCACGATCGCACCCACGTTGCCCGGCTCCTGGACCCCCACGCCGACGACGACGAGCTGGGGAGCGCGCTCGAAGACCATGTCGAGCGACCGAACGGGCCGGGATGCGATGGCGACCAGTCCCGACGGCGTGGTGACCGGGCTCATCGCGCTCATCATCGCGTCCGAGACCTCGACCAGCTCGGACGGGCTCGACGCGAAGTCGTCCACGATCGCACGCCCCTCCGGCGTTCCGAGGAAGCGCGCGGTCATCGCCAGCGTGTCGAGCCTCAAGCCGGCGGCGGCGGCGTCCCTGACGAGGTGGACGCCGTCCAGCAGCAGCCGACCGCCGTCGTCCTCCGCGCGAGCCTCGACGCGGCCGCGGGCGAGAGCCCTGCAGGTTGCCACGAGCGGGTGGTGGCGGCTCGAGAGCTGCTTCATCGCGCCATGATAGCTCAGGAAGAAGGGGCTTCCGGCGGCCGCTGCGAAGCCAATGGGTCGCTATGCTAAGATCGCCAGGAATCGTCACGAATGCACTCGGTTGGGACCCGCGGCGGATTCACACCGTCGTACGAGCCGTGCGGCCCGAGGAACGGAACGCTCCCGGATGTCTATCAAGGACCAGTTGGTGAAGAAGTTCGAGGAGGATATCCAGGGCCTCGAGCGCGAACTCCGCACGGAGCTGCCCAAGGAGATCCGGCGGGCGAGAGAGCTGGGCGACCTCAGCGAGAACGCGGAGTACCAGGCCGCCAAGGAGCGGCAGCGCCTGGTCGAAGCCAGAATCGCGATGCTGAAGAAGCGCGTCGGCGAGATCTCGCTGCTGAACCTGGACAAGCTGCCGGCCGACAAGGTCGGGCTCGGTTCGATCGTCCACGTGACCGACGGCGGCGGCGAGACCCTGGTCTATCGCCTGGTCATGCCCGAGGAGGCCGACCCCTCCAAGGGGCTGATCTCGCCCAGTTCACCGATCGGCCGCGCGCTGCTGAACAAGGAACCGGGCGACGAGGTCACGGTGCAGGCGCCGAATGGCGTCCGTCACCTCGAGATCATCAAGCTCGTGACGATCCACGACGCGCTATGAAGGACCCCAGCGGAGCGCGGGCGTGATCGGCGAGACGCCGCCGTCGCGCGAGGCCTACTCGCCGCTCACGCGCACGGCGCTGGTGCTGACCGGCAGCGGAACGGCGGGCGCCTACCATGCCGGCGTCCTCAAGGCTTTCCAGGAAGCGGGCGTCAAGATCGATCTCGTCGCGGGGACCGGGATGGGCTCCGCCTCGGCCGTGTTCGCCGCGATCGACGGCGGGAGCCGGCTCTGGGATGCGGACGGCATGTGGCGGGCGCCCTCCGCCGGGCGCTACTACCGGACCCGCCCGGCGCTGCGTGCCGCGGCGTGGGCGCTGGCCGCCTCGCTCTCGGTCGTGCTGCTGCCGCTTCTGGCGCTGGTCGCCGGCCTGGTCGTCTATCCGCTCGGCTTTCTCTTCCAGTTGACCGGCGTCCCCTCGGCCGGCCTCTTCTCGCGCGCGTACACGTCACTGGTGCAGAGCGCGTTCGATCCCGCGTTCCTCCCCTCGGTCCTCCCGCGCGCCCTGCTGATTTCGCTGGCACTCTTCGTCGGGACGCTCGGAGGACTGGCGTTGGCGGTGCTCCTCCAAAGCCGGGGCCGGCGCCGCGACGATGCGCCGATCTGGTGGCGGGTCATCGGGGCGCCCCTGTCGGCCGGCGGCGCCGTCCAGGCGGTGTCGCGGGGCCTGTGGCAGCTCGTCGGCGGGGCGGCCGGCGCGCGGCGTCCGGAGGCCGTGGACCTGAGCAGGGCCTACACCGAACTGCTTCGGGACAACCTGGGGCAGCCCGGCTTTCGCGAGCTGCTGCTGACGGTTCACGACCTCGACATGCGCCGCGACCTCGTGTTCGCGATGCTCGACGACCGCCATCGGCGCGACTTCTTCCGTGCCAGCGAGGGGCCCGGCGGCGACCGTCGCCTGTCGGAGGCCTTCGACCTGGCCGGGGTGAGCCGCGACCACCTGATGGACGCCGTGCTGGCCGGGGTCAGCCTGCCGGTTGCCACGGGGATCCGGCTGATCGGGTTCCCGCCCGAGAGCTACTGGTGCGGCGAAGCGCACCGCGCGGCCTCGCGTCCGGGCGCCGTCGATCGGCTGCTCGACGAGCTGCCGTTGGCGGGCATCGAGCAGGTGATCGTGGCCGCCCCTTTTCCCGAGATCGAGGGCCCCCACCGGCTGACCGTGCCGAGGAGCGACTGGCGGGGACGCGTCAGCGACTACCTCGCCGGCGCCGATGCGGCGGCGCTTCGTTCGGCCATCGCCGTGCCGCGACCGTTCCGGAGCCTCCACGTGGTGCGGCCGGCCTACAATCCCGTCGGCCCTCTCGACGTCGGCGGGTGCTACGATCAGCGCTCCGATCGGTTCGTGACGCTGGGCGAACTGATGGACCGCGGCTACGAGGACGCCTACCGCCAGTTCATCGACCCGGTGATTGGCGCGAGCGGCGAGCGGCTCGAAACGACCGGGCGCCGCGGGCGGGGGACGGGAGGGGCCGCGGAAGGGTGGCCGCGCATGCCTCCGGTCGAGGGGTCGCAAACGCCGACGGCCGGCTGATCTCCATGCGCGAATCAAGCCGAGCGCCTTGCGGCGTGCGACGTGCGGCGGTGTTGAGGAACGCCGCTCGCACGTCGGCAGCCGCGGGCCGATGATGCATCAACGCTGATGACCGGAGAACACACGTGAAAGAGCGGGGGCTGTCTACCGAGCTGATTCATCGCGGTGAGGACGTGACGCGCCATGCCGACGCGGTCAACGTGCCGGTGTACGGCAGCACGACATTCCTGTTCGAGAGCGCCGACGAAGTGCGACGGTACCAGGAAGGGAAGACGGACAAGTACCTGTATTCGCGCTACGCCAATCCCACGATCGTCGTGGCCGAGGAGAAGCTGGCGGCGCTCGATCGGGCCGAGTCGGCGCGCCTGTTCGCTTCGGGGATGGCCGCCGTGTCCACCCTGCTGTTGACGTTTCTCAAGCCCGGCGACCAGTTGTTGTGCAGTTCGGCCATCTACGGCGGGACCTTCCGCCTGGTGCACGACGTCTTGATGGGGCTCGATATCCGCGTTCGATTCGCCACGATCGAGGAGTTTGCCGACCCCGCGGCGCTCATCGGCGCGGCCACGAAGCTGTGCTGGGTCGAAACGCCGATCAATCCGACGCTCCGCTGCCTGGATGTCGGCCGCGTGGCGCGAGCCTGCCGTGAACGTGGCGTGCTCTCGGTTCTGGACAACACGTTCGCGAGCCCGATCAACCAGCAGCCGCTCGCGCTCGGCGTCGATTTCGCCATGCAGAGCGCCACCAAGTTCCTGGGCGGCCACTCGGACGTGACCGGCGGCGTGGTGTCGGGCGCGAAGGCGCAGATGGAGAAGGTGGACCTGACGAGGCGGTTCCTGGGCGGCGTCATGGACCCGCAGGCGGCCTCCTGTCTGGGGCGCAGCCTCAAGACGCTGGCCGTGCGCATGGCGCGCCACAACGAGAACGCCGCCGCCGCGGCGCGCTTCCTCGAGCAGGACCGGCGGGTGACGAAGGTCTACTACCCCGGGCTGCCGTCGCATCCCGACCATGAGGTCGCGCGGGCGCAGATGTCGGGGTTTGGCGGGATGGTGACGTTCGAGGTGCCGGGCGGCCTCGAAGGCGCGTCGAGGGTGTTCGACCGGTTCCAGGTGATCCGTCGGGCCACCAGCCTCGGCTGCGTGAACAGCCTGGTCAGCCTGCCCGTGCTCACCTCGCACTACAACTACGGCGACGAGGACCTGCGGCGCGCCGGCGTCACGGCCGGCATGCTCCGGGTGTCGATCGGGCTCGAGGACGAGGCAGACCTGATCGCCGACCTGGACCAGGCGTTGGGGTCTTAGAGGCGAGCCCGCATCCGGACTGACGGGAGGCGGCGAGCCTGGCCGTCAGGCCTTCACGGTCTCCTTCTTCTTCTCGTTGGGCTGGTGCTCGTGGAGGAACCCGACGGCCATGTCGAGGAAGAGCTGGGAAACCTCGGCGCCCTCGACGGCCCCGTATTCCTGCCGGAAGGCCGTCATCGGCACGACGGCCTTGGCCATCGAGCGGTGGCCGCCGGCGCTGCCGAGCGACGAGAAGTACTTCCGGGCGTATTCGCCCGCGTTCCGCGAGTAGCCGAGGTTTCGCACCGACAGCACCAGCGTCTGGTTGACGACGCCGGCGACGATCGTCCACTTGATGTCCTCGAGCTGCAGGAAGAAGTCGGCGACGTAGGCGATGAGGTCCTCGCGCGGCGTCTGGCCCATGAAGGAGCAGAACACCTGTTCTTCCCGCCGGCTCGCGTCGAACGCCCTCATGACGTATTCGAGCCGTTCCAGCGTCACTTCCGACCCTTCCATCTTCCGGATCATCGTGGCGTCGGCGAGCGGGTAGAGGAACGAGAACGCCTCCAGGTCGACGCGGTTCGCCTGGCGGTTGAAGAAGAGCGTGTCGGACTTGATGGCGTAGAGCAGCGCGGTGGCGGTGCGCTCCGAGATGTTCACGTCGACCGCGCGCAGGTGCTCGGTGAGGATGGTGGACGTCGAACCGTAGTCGGCGCGGATGTCCCGGAACACCGCGCTGTAGCCGGGCTGCGGCGGGTGATGGTCGATCACGAGGTCGACGGTGTGGATCAGCTCGCCGAAGTAGTGCGGCTGGACGTCGACCATCGCGATCCGCTCGAACTCGCCGAGCGACGCCGGGGTGATCGACTCCACCTGGATGTCGAGCAGGTTGGCCATGCGGAGGTTCTCGGGGCGCGTCACGCCCTGGAGCGTCCCCAGGATGGCCGTCGCCTTCGTGCGCCGCAGGATGTTGCGGAGGGCCAGGCCGCTCGCCATCGCGTCCGGGTCGGGGTCGTTGTGCAGGAGAATGAGGATGCGGTCGGCGTCCGAGAAGTAGCGCTGGTACTGCTGCACGCGGGCCCGCGTCAGCGACCGGCTGATTTGCGTGACCAGGGGGTCGCCGAACAGCTCCGCGAGGGTGAGGTACAGCACGCTCGGGAACGCGGCCCGCAGTTCGTCCTCGCGCCGGGTGCCCGCGTTCGTTCCCATCCCCAGCACGTAGACCAACGTCGCGCCCGCGTCGCTGATCGCGGCGAGCCGCTTCTTCAGCCCCGGACGGTTGTTGTCCTCGACCAGGACGCAGGTGGTGGGGGAGAGGTCGGCCTTGAGGTAGGTGTCGGTGCGGGTGAGGTCGCCCACCGAGACGCTGACGCCCGCCTCATGGAGCTTTCGCGCGAGGGGACGGCTTTCGACCAGGAACTCGGTCTCGAAGCTGGCGGCCAGCGCCGTTTCCAGCATCCGCACGACGAGCTCGGTCTGACAAACGGCCAAACACCTCATCGCGCGGCCAGTGTTCTGAGGGTGACGGAGAGATGACAGTCCATCGGCGCCAACCTCCTATTATACTCAAACAGAGGTGGTCGAAGCGCGTCGAACGCCGGGAGAGCGGGTCGGCGCGGGCGGGCGGCGGCCGGCCACGGACGCGGGGGGCACGATGACCGGGAACACGGTCTGGATGGCGGGCCTCGTCCTGCTGGGCGTCGGCGTCACGGCGGGGCTCGGCTCGCAGAGCGGGCAGCGGCCGACGTTCCGGAGCGGCGTGGATATCGTGAACTTCGGGGTGACGGCCGTCGACAAGAAGGGGAACTACCTGACGGACCTCGACGAAGGGGATTTCGAGGTCTACGAGGACGGACGCAAGCAGGCCCTGCGGTTCTTCGTGCCGTGCGATGCCCAGGGGGGCCGCAGCGCCACGGCCGCGATCCCGCCTTCCGAACTCCACCTCGGCGCGCTGCTGGACATCAGCGGGAGCATGGACGCCGACATCGCCTTCGCCCGGAGCGCCTCCATTAAGTTCCTCAACAGCCTCAGCGAGGCGCGCGACTACACGCTGGTCGACTTCGACACGCAAGTGCGCGTCGCCCGCTACAGCCAGTCGGAGTTCAGCCGGCTGGTGGAGCGCGTCCGAAGCCGGCGGGCGAACGGCAACACGGCGCTTTGGGACGCCCTTGGGGTCTACCTCGACGGTGCCTCCCGCGAGGAAGGGCGCAAGGTCCTGGTCCTCTACACCGACGGCGGCGACAATGCCAGCAGCCTGCCGTTCGGCGACCTGGTCGACCTGCTCAAGGCGTCGGACGTCACCGTTCACGCGATCGGGTTCCTCGAGCACGTGCCGTCGGGCTCGGCGATGGAGACTCGCAGCCGCCTGATGCGCATCGCCGAGTTGACCGGCGGGCAGGCGTTCTTCCCGGTCACGATGAAAGACCTCGACGGCGCTTACGGGAAGGTCGCGGCGGAAATCGACGCCCAGTACTCGATGGGCTACGTCTCGAGCAATACGAAACCCGACGGGACGTGGCGCAAGGTGGAGATCAAGGTGGTCCGGCCGGGGTTGAAGGACATCAAGGTGCGCACGCGGCAGGGGTATTTCGCGCCGCTCAAGAAATAGCGCCGGACGTTCGCCAATTGGGGGGTGCTTCTGTCGTCCGACCGTTTCGACCTCGTCTCCGACTTCCAGCTGCGCGGCGACCAGCCGCGCGCGATCGACGAGCTGGTGGAAGGGCTCGTGCGCGGCGATGCCCACCAGGTGCTGCTCGGCGTCACGGGTTCGGGCAAGACCTTCACGATGGCTCAGGTCGTCGCGCGGGTGAACCGCCCGACGCTGGTGATGGTCCACAACAAGACGCTGGCGGCGCAGCTGTTCCAGGAGTTCCGGCGCTTCTTTCCGACCAACGCCGTCGAGTACTTCGTCAGCTACTACGACTACTACCAGCCCGAGGCGTACGTGCCGGCCAGCGACACCTACATCGAGAAGGAAGCGACCATCAACGACGAGATCGACCGGATGCGGCTCTCCGCCACGCGGTCGCTCTTCGAACGACGCGACGTCATCATCGTCGCCAGCGTGTCGTGCATCTACGGGCTCGGCTCGCCCGAGGCCTACTACGGGATGATGCTGCCCCTCGAGATGGGGCAGCGCATCGAACGCGAGCAGATCCTCCGAAAGCTCGTCGACATCCAGTACGAGCGCAACGACGTGGAGTTCGGCCGCGGAACCTTCCGGGTGCGCGGCGACATCATCGAGGTCTACCCCTCGTACGAAGAGCAGGCCGTCCGCATCGGCCTGTTCGGCGACGAGGTGGACGAACTGGTGGTGTTCGATCCGCTGACCGGGCGCACCTCGCGCCGCCACGACCGGATTGCCATCTACCCGAAATCGCACTTCGTGACGCCGCGTGAGCGCACCAGGAAGGCCATCGACTCGATCAAGACGGAACTCGTCGAGCGGCGCTCGGCGCTGGAGGCCGAAGGGAAGCTGCTCGAGGCGCAGCGCCTGCACCAGCGGACGATGTTCGACCTGGAGATGATCCGGGAGATCGGCTACTGCCACGGCATCGAGAACTACGCGCGCCACCTGACGGGGCGTGCGCCCGGCGAGCCGCCGCCCACGCTGCTCGACTACCTGCCCGCCGACGCCCTCGTGTTCGTGGACGAGAGCCACCAGACCGTTCCCCAGATTCGCGGCATGTATCACGGCGACCGCTCGCGCAAGGAAGTGCTGGTGAGCTACGGCTTCCGCCTGCCGTCCGCGCTCGACAACCGGCCGCTCAACTTCGAGGAGTGGCAGGCCCGGACGCACCAGGTGGTGTTCGTCTCGGCCACGCCGGGGCCGTTCGAGCTGAACGCGTCGGGAGGCGCCGTCGTCGAGCAGATCATCCGGCCCACCGGGTTGACGGACCCGCCCATCGAAACCCGGCCGGTCAAGGGGCAGGTGGACGACCTGCTGGGCGAGATCCGCGACCGCGCGGCGCGGGGCGAGCGGGTGCTGGTGACGACGCTGACCAAGCGGATGGCCGAGGACCTGACCCAGTACTACCAGGAACTCGGCATCCGCGTGCGCTACCTCCACTCGGACATCGACACGCTGGAGCGCGTGGAGATCCTCCGCGATCTCCGCCGGGGCGAGTTCGACGTGTTGATCGGGATCAACCTCCTGCGCGAGGGCCTCGATCTGCCCGAGGTCTCGCTGGTCGCGATCCTCGACGCCGACAAGGAGGGGTTCCTGCGGTCGGCGGGCTCGTTGATCCAGACATCCGGCCGCGCCGCCAGGAACGTCAACGGCCGCGTCATCATGTACGCCGACCGCCAGACGGATTCGATGCGCGCCGCGATTGCCGAGACCGACCGCAGGCGGCAGGCGCAGGTCGCCTACAACGAGGCCAACGGCATCACGCCCGCCTCCATCGTCAAGCAGATCGACGACGTCCTGTCGAGCGTGTACGAGCGCGATTACATGGCCGTGCCCGCTCCGGAGCCCGCCCCGGGGTTCCGGACGCAGGCGGACCTCGACGCACACATCGCCGGGCTCGAACGGCAGATGCGCGAGGCGGCCGCCAACCTCGACTTCGAGCGGGCCGCGGAACTTCGCGACCGTGTCAAAGGGCTCAAACGACAGGAGTTGGGCCTCGCGTCGCCTGCGGGGTAGCCGGCAGCCCGGCGCGGCCAGTCCGAGCCTCGGACCGCACCGTCGCCGGCGTGCGGCTCGATCGCGGAACGGCTGGGCAACACGGCCGCTCTGTGCGATCATGGGTGGTGGTCGGCGGCTGCGACATCTTTCTTCTGGACAGTCTTCCAAGGAGGGCATGATGAGCGAGGAACCTGGCAATGCCGGCAAGATCCTGACAGCCTTCGTCATTGGCGCGGCGGCGGGCGCGGCCGTGGCGCTGTTGTTCGCTCCCGCGGCGGGGAAGGAGACCCGCGAGTTCCTCGGCGAGAAGGCGCGCGAGGGTCGCGACAAGGCCGCCGAGGCCGCCCGCCAGACCCGCGAGGCGCTCGCCCGGCAGCGGGAAACCATCAGTTCGGCCATCGAGCGCGGCCGCGACGCCTACCGGGAGGCGCGCGAGAAGGAGACCGCGTGACGACGACCGCCGTGGTGTTCGTCGGGCTGATTGCGGTCGCGACGCTCGTGACCGCGGCGGTCCAGGTCGGCCTGATTGTCGTGGTGATGCGCCTCGCGACGCGATTGGAGGCCATCGGGAGCCTGTTCGAAACGGAGATCCGTCCCCTGGTGGCCAACGCGACCACCGTGTCGAGCCAGGCCGCCCGGGTCGGCGAGTTGGCGGTGGCGCAGATGGAGCGCGCCGACCGCCTTCTCACCGATGTCGCCCGTCGGATCGACGACACGACGCGGCTGGTGCAGGGGACGCTCCTGGCCCCTGCCCGCGAGGGCCGCGCGCTGCTCGCGGCCCTCGGCGCCGTGGTCGGCGCCCTCAGGGACGGGCGGCGGGCGCGGTCGGCCGCCGCGGCCGCCGGGGAGGACGACGACCCGCTCTTCATCGGCTGAACGCGGGGCAGGGGCCGGCCGCGGCCCCCGTCCGCTGCGACGCCCATTCCCCGATCCCGGTCGCATCCCGCAAGATTTCCAGAAAGACGAATTGACGCGCGACGCCGCTGGTGATAGAAAACACTCGCGTCGTATCGTGCCGGCCTTCTGTGACAACGGGGGAGTTGATATGAGAACGACGGTCGTGCAGTTCGTGGCCTTCTTCGCGGTGTTCGGACTCTCGCCGTTCCTTCCTTCCACCGCCTTCGCGCAGGAATCGAAGTCGACCCCACTGGTCAAGGAACTCACTCAGCTACTCGACGAACGCAAGCTCGATACGATTGCGGCCAAGGACCCGGCCGCCCCGGACGCATTCGTGGCGGCGCTCTACTTCCCGGGCAGCCAGTTGCTGGTCGTGTCGGCCCGTTATGCGGTGCCGTCGATCATGGCCGACAAGCTGGCGAAGAAGGACTTCCGCGACATCTACACCGATCTGAACAGCGCCGCGGTGGAAGGCTCGCGGACGCTGGTGATGGACAGCAACGCGGACGGCCTCCAGCCGAAGAAGGAGGAGAACCGGTTCGACACCTGCGACATCGGTCCGAAGAGCTACGTGTTCGACGGCGACTGGAAGAAACAGAAGATGAACTCCGAGGAGGAGTACAACAAAGCGTTTGCCGACGCCGACGACAAGTACTCGAAGATGATCGCCGCGCTCATCGTGCAGGCGAAGAAGCAGTAAGCGCCACGGCGAAGAGGTCGGCGGCAGCAGAGGGGGAGAAGTGGTGGGCACTACTGGATTCGAACCAGTGACCTCCTGCGTGTGAAGCAGGCGATCTAACCGCTGATCTAAGTGCCCGTCCCGGCGAGAACCCTCAGTGTAATCCAAGTCGGCCGTTCACGACAACCCACCGCCCGCCGTCGTCGCGGCGTCCCCGAAGGCCCTCACCGGAGCCCCCAGGCCGTCCTTCACTTCCTCGTTTCGGGCAGGCGGCGCGGGGGCGGACCGTCGTACGACGCGTCTTTGGGATCGATCTGGCGCATCGGGTGCTGACGGACCCGCTCCTCGTTGGCATGGGCGACCAGGCCGGGGATGCGCGCGATCATGAACAGGGCGTTGCCCAGCTCGGGTTCGAACCCCATGTCCGCGCAGACCGCCGCGATGGCCCCGTCGACGTTGAGCGGGACCGGCGGCGTGGCGCGCATGGCGTCGAGCCGCCGTTCGATGGCTCGCACCAGCTGCACGTGCTCGCCGTCGAGTTCGAGTTCGTGGGCCATCTGCAGCAGGCGCGACGCTCGCGGATCGCTCGAGTGAATCCGGTGGCCGAATCCCGGCGGCGTGCGGCCCGCGTCGAGGCAGCTCTTGAGCAGCGCGTCGGCGGCGTCCGCGTAGCTCCGCCCGTCGCGCACGCGCGCCAGCCCGTCCTCCAGGAACCGCATGCAGGTTTCGATGTCGCCGCCGTGATACATGCCGAAGCCCAGCACCCCTGCGGCCACGCACGCGCGCAGGCGGGCCCCGGTCGTCGCGACGTTCCGGGCCGCGAGGGTCGAGGGCGGCGTGACGCCGTGGTCGATCGAGGCCACCAGCACCGCTCCGAACAGCTTGCCCATGGTCGGCGTGGGCAGCTCGCCCCGCAGGATCAGGTAGACCGTCTCCCCAAACGACAGGCGGCCCATCAACTCGTCCACCGCGTAGCCGCGGATCAGGATCTCGTTCGGCTGGATGCGGGTGATCGCCGTGCGCCAGCCCCCGTCCTCGGCCCGCGGCCGCGTCCGTCGCTCCGACGCCGTGGCGTCGCGCCGCTGAGGAGGTGTGCGATGGTTCGCCATATGGCCATCTCCGAGAACCGTGCCACCCGACCAGTCGCTCAGCCGCCCGGTTACCGCGCTGCCGCAACCGGTACGTGTCAGAGTCAGAGCGTGCCGTACAGACGGTCGCCGAAATCGCCGAGCCCAGGGACGATGAACTTGCGGTCGTTGAGCCCCTGGTCGACCACCGGGGTGTAGATGCGGACGTTGGGGAAGTGCCGCTCGACGAGGGCAATCCCTTCCGGCGCCGCGACGATGCAGAGGATGCGGATGTCGCGGGCCCCGGCGCGGGTGAGGAGGTCGAGCGCCGCCACCGCGCTCCCGCCGGTGGCCAGCATCGGGTCGATCATCAGCACGAAGCTGTGCTCCAGCCCGTGCGGCAGCTTCGAGTAGTACCTGCGACGCGATCGCGGTCGTCTCGTCGCGCTGCAGGCCGATGTGCCCGACGCGCGCGGACGGCAGCAGTTCGAGCACCGCGTCGAGCATCCCGAGGCCGGACCGAAGCACGGGCACGACCACGACGTCCGCGCCGATGCGGCGCCCCTCGGCGGGGCCCATCGGGGTGAGGACCGCCGACGGTTCGGTGGGGAGATCCCGAAGCGCCTCGGCGGCGAGCAGCACGCTGATCCGCGTGGCCATCCGGCGGAAAACCGCCGCCTCGGTCTCCTGGCTGCGGAGCACGAGCAGCGTGTCCTGCACGAGGGGGTGGTCGACGAGATACACAGCCACCGGCACACTATACACGATAGGCCGCGACGCGGACAACGCGGCCCGGCGCGGCCGCGGCGCTCGAAACGTGCCGAATTCAGGGTAAGATCGGCCACCTATGATCGCCACGCTTCGCCGGCCGCTTCGCGTCGCCGCCTGCTGCCTCCTGCTCGCCCTCGCCGCCGCCACCGCCTGCAGCCGGCCGTCCCGGCGTCAGGTGTCGCTCGTCGTGACCGGGGGGGACGTGGTGACGATGGACGGCGCGCGCCGCATCCTGTCTCCGGGCGCGGTCGCGGTGGACGGCACCGAGATCGTGGCGGTCGATTCGCCCGACGCGGTAGCGAAGAGGTTTGCGGGCGCCGAGACCATCGACGCGGCGGGTCACGTCGTGCTGCCGGGGCTCGTCAACACGCACACCCACGCCCCGATGGTCATGTACCGCGGCCTGGCCGACGACCTGGCGCTGATGGACTGGCTCCAGAAGTACATCTTTCCGGCAGAAGCGAAGACCGTCTCGCCGGACATGGTGCGGATCGGCACCCGACTCGCGGCGCTCGAGATGATCCAGTCGGGCACGACGACGTTCGCGGACATGTACTACTTCGAGGACGAGGTCGCGCGCGCCGCGAAGGCGGCCGGCCTCCGGGGCGTGCTGGGCCAGACGATCATCGGGTTCCCGGTGGCCGACGCGAAGACGCCGGCCGAGGCGCTGGCGCGAACCGAGGCGTTCCTCGTGGCGTTCGCGCACGACGATCTCATCACGCCCGCGGTCGCGCCGCACTCGCCTTACACGGTGGACGAGGCGACGCTGCGCGCCGTCCGCGCGCTCGCCGACCGATACAACGCGCCGATCCTGACCCACCTCGCCGAGACGGAGGACGAGGTGAACATCGTCCGGGAGGCGCACCACCTGACGCCCACCGCGTGGCTCGAGGCGACTGGCGTCCTCGGACCGCGGCTGGTGGCGGCCCACGGCATCTGGGTCACCGACGCCGACATCGACATCCTGAAGCGGTCCGGCGCCTCGATCTCGCACAACCCCGCGAGCAACATGAAGCTGGCGAGCGGCGTCGCCCCCGTCCCGAAGTACCTGGCCGCCGGCGTGACGGTGGGCCTGGGGACCGACGGCGCGGCGAGCAACAACGACCTCGACATGTTCGAGGCGATGCGGCAGGCGGCGTACCTCCACAAGCTCGCCTCCAGAAACCCCCAGGCGGTCCCGGCGACGACCGCGCTCGAGATGGCCACGATCGGCGGCGCGCGGGCGCTCGGCCTCGACGGGCTGATCGGGTCGCTGGAGCCCGGCAAGCGGGCCGACCTCATCGTCGTGGCGATGAACGGCGCGCGGCAGACGCCGCTCTACAACCCGGTGTCCCACCTCGTCTACGTCAGTCACGGCGACGACGTCCGGGCGACGATCGTGAACGGGAAGGTCCTGATGCGCGGCCGCCGCGTGCGCACGCTCGACGAGCGGGTGGTCCTCGCCGACGCGCGCGCGCTGGCCGTGAAGGTCCGTGAGGCGGTGGCCGCTACGCGTTGAGCACGCCGATGTACGGCAGGTTCCGGTACCTCTCGGCGAAGTCGAGCCCGTACCCGACGACGAAGCGGTCCTCGATCGTGAAGCCGATGAATTCCACCTTCACGTCGATCTTCCGACGCGACGGCTTGCTGAGGAGGCAGGCGGTCCGCAGCGTCTTCGGGTTCCGGGCGTGCAGGATTTCCTGCAGGTAGGCGAGCGTCAGGCCAGTGTCGACGATGTCCTCGACGATGATCACGTTGCGCCCGTCGAGGCCCGAGTCGAGGTCCTTGGTCATCCGAACCTCGCCCGACGACGTCGTGCCCTTCGCGTAGCTCGACACCGCCATGAAATCGATCGTGACGGTCCGGTCCATCGCGCGAATCAGGTCGCCGAGGAACAGGAACGCGCCCTTCAGGATGGCGACCAGGTGCAGGCCCTCGTCGGCCGGGTAGGCCTGCGTGATCTCCCGGGCGAGGGCGGCAATGCGCGCCTGGATTTCCTCGGCGCTCAGCATGACGGTCGGAGCGGGTTCTGGCATCGTCGATGGGCTCCAGCGGGAAGGGGCACGGCCTGCCGCGTCCCGGAAGACAGAAGCTATAGCACATTTCCGCGTGGGAGTTGAAGTGCCGCGCGGTCGTGATATGCTCCAAGTTCCCGCGGTCATCGGGGCCGCTGGCTATCAGATTCAGAGTCATACCCGGTAATGAGCCAGGCCTTCAGAATCGCCGTCGGCGCGGATCACGGCGGCTTCGAACTCAAGCAGCAGATCAAGGCTCACCTGTCATCCGGCGGGCACGTCGTTCGCGATTGCGGAACCCACGGCAAGGACGCGGTGGACTACCCGAAGATCGCGTCGGCCGTGGCGTCGCTGGTGGCGTCGGGCGAGTGCCAGTTCGGCGTGATGGTGGACGGGGCGGGCATCGGGTCGGCGATGGCGGCGAACAAGGTGCCCGGCGTGCTGGCGGCGGCGTGTTACAGCGAGGCGCTGGCGCGCAACGCCCGCGAGCACAACGACGCCAACGTCCTGACGCTGGGCGCCGGCCAGACGACGGCCGAGGCGGCCCGCGGGATCGTCGACGTCTTCCTGGGCACCACCTGCACCGCCGACCGGCACCGGGCCCGCGTGCAGATGATTCGGGATCTCGAGCGAGGGCGCATGAGCACTTCTTCGCAGGACGGGCCGTCGCTGTCGGCCGAGGACGTGAACCGGATCGCCGAGCGCGTGCGGCAACTGCTGCAGGAACACGGCGGTGCTCCCCGCGTCGCGGCGCCGCCGATGTCGCTCGCGCAGGTGGCCGGCCTGATCGACCACACGCTGTTGAAGCCCGAGGCGACGCAGGCCGACATCCAGAAGCTGTGCGACGAGGCGCGCCGCCATTCGTTCTTCTCCGTGTGCGTGAACCCGACCTACGTCCGCCAGTCGGCGTCGCTGCTGCGGGGCACGTCCGTGAAGGTGTGCTGCGTCGTCGGGTTCCCGCTGGGCGCCCAGCCGCCCGAGAGCAAGGCGCTCGAGGCGAGACGGGCCATCCGCGAGGGTGCGCGCGAGATCGACATGGTGATCAACATCGGCGCGCTGAAGGGCCGCGAGGACGCGATGGTGCTGAAGGACATCCGCGCCGTCGTCGAGGCGTGCAAGGACGGCCGGGCGATCTGCAAGGTGATCCTCGAGACGGCGCTGCTGAACGACGAAGAGAAGGTGCGGGGCTGCGAGCTGAGCATGAAGGCCGGCGCCGCGTACGTGAAGACCTCCACCGGATTCGGCCCGGGCGGGGCGACCGTCGCGGACGTCGCGCTCATGAGCCGCACCGTGGCGAGCCGGAAGCTCGGGGTGAAGGCGGCGGGCGGCATCCGCAGCTACGCCGACCTCGTGAAGATGGTCGAGGCCGGCGCGACCCGCGTGGGCAGCAGCAGCAGCGTGAAGATCCTGGACGAGGCGCGGGCGGCGGGCGCCAAGTAGGACCGGCAGGAGGCGACAGACATGGCCGAACTTCGCTGCTACATCTTCCTGGACAGCCTGCAGCCGCAATACGCGTCGTTTCTCGGGTCGGTGTCGCAGGGGTTCCTGCCGGTGCCGGGCCAGGCGTCGCTGTTCGTCGAGATCGCCCCGGGCATGGACATCATGCACGTCACCGACGTCGCCCTGAAAGCGACCGACGTGAAGCCCGGCATGCTGATCATCGAGCGGCTCTACGGGATGCTCGAGATTCACTCGGACTCTCAGGCCGACGTGCGACAGGCGGGGCGGGCGATCCTCGAGGCGCTGAACCTCGACGAAGAAGACCGCATCAAGCCCGAGATCGCGTCGAGCCAGGTGGTGCGCAACATCACTGACTACCACACGCAGCTCATCAACCGCTCGCGGCACGGCGAGATGATCCTGCCCGGCCAGTCGCTCTACGTGATGGAGGTCGCGCCCGCCGGGTACGCCGCGCTGGCGGCGAACGAAGCGGAGAAGGCGGCGCACATCAACATCCTCGAGGTGCGCGCCTTCGGGAGCTTCGGGCGGGTGTACCTGGGCGGCGACGAGCGCGACATCGACGTCGGCCACCGCGCGGCCGAGCAGGCGATCCGGGAAGTGACCGGGCGCAAGGGCAGGGTATGAACGGGTGGACGGGCACGTGGCTGCCGATGCGAATGCACAATGCACAATGCACAATGCACAATGCACAATGCACGATGCGAGCTTCGGCACATCGATTGACACAAGCCATCGACTGACAGGGATCGTCGACTGACAAGGATCATCGACTGACGCGGATCGCCGACTGACAGGAGTCAACAGATGACAGACGCACTTGGCATGATCGAGACGCGGTCGTTCCCGGCCGTGGTGGAGGCCGCGGACGCCGCGGTCAAGGCGGCGCGGGTCGAACTGGTCGCCTACGAGAAGACCGGCGGAGGCTACGTGTCGGTGATCATCCGCGGCGACGTGGCGGCCGTGAAGGCCGCGTGCGACGCGGCGCAGGTGGCCGCCGCCCGCGTGGGCGAGGTCGTGGCGGTGCACATCATCGCGCGCCCGCACCTCAACGTGGACGCGGTCATGCCGCTCGGCCGGGCGGCCGAGGCCAAGGCCGCCAAGAAGTAGCGGTCGGGGCCGGCCCCGGCCGGCCCGGAGAACGGTGCTATGCAGCTGGCGAAAGTGGTCGGCACGGTGGTCGCCACGCGCAAGGAGCCGAGCCTCGACGGGCTCAAGCTGCTCCTCGTGCGCCCCGTGAACGACGAAGGACAGGAGATCGGCGCGCACCTCGTGGCCGCCGACGCCGTGGGGGCCGGGCCCGAGGAGATCGTGCTGATCGCCGCGGGCAGTTCGGCGCGTCAGACGCTGGCGACCGACAAACGGCCGGTGGACGCGGTCGTCATGGCGATCGTGGACAGCTGGAGCATCGACGGCGCCGCCAAGTACAAGAAGTGACGGCATGGCCAGCCTGACCGATCGCGACATCGAAGCCATCGCCCGGCGCATCGTGGCCGACCTGCAGGCGGCGCCCGGAGCGACCGGGCGCGCCGGCGGGGGGTCACCGCCGGCCGCGGCCGGGCTGGGCGTCTACTCGACCGTGGACGAAGCAGTGGCGGCCGCCCGCGCCGCCCAGCCGACGTTCGTCCGGCTGCCGCTGAAGACGCGCGCCCGGATCATCGTCGAGATCCGAACGACGATGACCGAGAACGCCGCCGTCCTTGCGAAGGCGGCGTACGAGGAGACCGGCCTCGGGCGCGTCGAAGACAAGGTGGTGAAGAACCTCCTGGTCACCGAGAAGACGCCGGGCATCGAGGACCTCGCGCCGGAGGCCGTGACCGGCGACCACGGCCTGTCGCTGATCGAGCCGGCGCCCTTCGGCGTGATCGGCGCCATCACCCCGGTCACGAACCCGACCTCCACGATTATCTGCAACGCCATCGGCATGTTGGCCGCCGGCAACGCAGTGGTGTTCAACGTCCACCCGTCCGCGAAGGCCTGCTCGATCCAGGCGGTGGCGCTGCTGAACCAGGCTATCCGGTCGGCTGGCGGCCCCGACAACGTGGTCACCTGCCTGTCGACCCCGACGATCGAGTCGGCCCAGGAGCTGATGCGCCACCCGGGCGTCCGGCTCGTCGTTGTCACGGGCGGCCCCGCGGTGGTGAAGGCGGCGATGGCGAGCGGCAAGCGCGCCATCTGCGCCGGGCCGGGCAACCCGCCGGTGGTCGTCGACGAAACGGCCCACGTCGAGAAGGCCGGCCGCGACATCGTGCTCGGCGCCTCGACCGACAACAACATCATCTGCACCGACGAGAAGGAAGTGCTCGTGGTGTCGAGCGTCGCGGCCGACCTGGTTGCGGCGATGGCGCGCGCGGGCGGGGTGGTGGTGGAGCCGAGCCAGGTGCCCGCGCTCGAGCGCCTGGTCTTTACCGACACCGCCGGGCCCCGGCGGCCGGGGCACGTCAACAAGGACCTGATCGGCAAGAACGCGGGCGTCATCCTGCGCCAGATCGGCATGAACGTCCCCGAGTCGCTGCGGCTGGGGATCGTCGAGGTCGGCGAAAACCACCCGCTGCTCTGGACCGAGCAGATGCTGCCGATCATGCCGGTGTGCCGCGTCGCGAACGTCGATGCCGGCATCGACCTGGCGGTGCAGGTGGAAGGCGGGAACCGCCACACCGCGGTCATGCACTCGACCAACATCGACAGCCTGAGCCGGATGGCGCGCGAGTGCGACTGCAGCATCTTCGTGAAGAACGGCCGGTCGCAGTCGGGTCTGGGTCTCGATGCGGAAGGCTACACGTCGTTCACCATCGCCAGCCCGACCGGCGAGGGGCTGACGAGCCCGCGCTCGTTCTCGCGCTGGCGGCGGTGCGTGATGGTCGACCACTTCAGGATCACGTGATGAAGAAAGCACCCGCGCTCGCCATCCTCGAGTTCAGCGACATCCCCAGCGGGATCGACGCGACCGACGCCATGCTGAAGAAGGCGCCCATCGCGTTCGTCAAGTCGGGGACGATCACGCGCGGCCGGTTCCTCACGCTCATCGGCGGCAGTACGGGCGCCGTCGAGGAATCGCTGGGCGAAGGGCTGCTCCGGGCCGGCGGGCGCGTCCTCGATCACCTCCTGCTGGCCGACGTCCACCCCCGGGTGTACGATGCCATCCTGGGCGGGCGCCGGGCGGCCGGCGCGGGCGCGCTGGCGATCATCGAGACCGACACCGTCGCGTCGAACGTGCGGGCCGCCGAACTCGCGCTGAAAGGGACGCCGGTCGAACTGGTGGAACTGCGCCTGGCCGATGCGGGGCTCTCGGGCAAGGGCGTGAGCATCTACCAGGGCGAGCTGCCCGACATCGAGGCGGCGGTGGAGATCGTGACCGCCTACTTGCGCGAGGCGGGCGGCGAGATGCGGCACACCATCATCTCGTCTCCGCACGAAGCGCTCGCTCGCCAGATCGGCACCGGCACGTCCTTTGGATCGGCGGCGCTGCTCGAACTCGACGGGGAGATTGGCTGATGCTGCTGGGCCGCGTCGTCGGCTCGCTGGTTGCGTGCGTCGTCTACGAAGGCCTCGAGGGCGTGCCGATGCTGATCGTCCAGCCGCTCGACCCGAGCGGCCGGCCCGCGGGGCGAACGCTCGTGGCGGCCGACGCCACGCGGATGGCGGGCCCCGGCGAGTTGGTCTATTACGAGGGCGGCCGCGAGGCGGCCATGGCGCTCGACCTGTGGTTCGTGCCGGTGGATCACGCGATCGTCGGCATCGTGGACGACCTCACCCGGGAGGCGCGATGACCATCGGTACGGTCACCGGCCACATCCACTCGACCATCTCGCACGCGTTCTACACCGGGAAGAAGCTCCTGCTCGTCGAACGCGAGGACGCAGCCGGAAGCCGGACCGGCGCCTATCTCATTGCGGTGGACACCGTCGACGCCGGCGTCGGCGACCGTGTCCTGGTCCTCGACGAAGGCGGCGGCGCGCGACAGGTCGTCGGCTCGCCCGACGCGCCGATCCGCTCGGTCATCGTCGGCATCATCGACGCCGTCCACACGGACTGATCGCCGCCATGGCGTGCGTCATGCCCCACTCTCGTGAACCGCAGAGGAGGATCCGATGGTAAGCCAGCTGAGCAACGAGGAGCTGAAACGGCTCGCCCGCCTGGGGGCCGCCGCCAGGCTCGCGCAGATCGAGGAAGAGCGCCGCGCCATCCTGCGCGCGTTCCCAGGCCTCGCGGCGCCCGCCACACGGGTGACTGCCGCTGTGGGAGGTTCCGCGGCCGCAGCGTCCGCCGACGCGCCGACGAAGAAGACGCGCCACCGCCGCAAGATGACGGCCGCCGAGAAGAAGGCGGCGTCCGAGCGGATGAAGAGGTACTGGGCGGCGAAGAAGCAGGGATAGCGCATGCTGACGCGGGCGATCACGTGGCTCAGCGACGGCGTCTGGGGCCCCTGGAACACCCCCGTCGGCCACGTGCCGGGACCGCTGGTCCTGCTGCTGCTCGGCGTCGGCCTCTTCCTGACGCTGCGGCTCCGCGTCGTGCAGGTCAGGCGGTTTCCCGAGGCCGTTCGCACGATCGTCCCGCGCGCGACGGGCGGCCGCGGCGTCCTGACGCCGTTCCAGGCGTTCATGACGGCGCTGGCCGCGTCGATTGGCACCGGGAACATCGCCGGGGTGGCGACGGCCATCGTGGCCGGCGGCCCGGGCGCGCTGTTCTGGATCTGGTGCTACGGCTTCTTCGCGACGGCCATCAAGTTCGCCGAGGCGGTGCTCGGCGTCTCGTTCCGCGGCCAGCGATCGGGGGCCGTGCTCTCCGGCCCCATGTACTACCTGCGCGACGGCCTCGGAGCGCCGAGGCTCGCCTGGGCCTACGCCCTGGTCGCCGGCGTCGCGGCGCTGACCACGACGCCGTTCACGCAGCCCAACTCCATCGCGGTCGCTCTGCAGGCCGAGTTCTCGATGAACCCGTGGCTGTCCGGCGTCCTCATCGCGATCCTGACCTGGCTGGTGATCATCGGCGGCGTGAAGTCGATCGGTCGGGCCGTCGAGAAACTGTCGCCGCTGAAGGTCGGTCTGTACCTCGCCGGAGGCGTGTTCGTCATCGGCGCAAACGCCGGGCAGCTGCCGGGCGTCCTGTCGGCCGTCTTCCGCGAGGCCTTCTCGTTGCGCGCCGCCACCGGCACGGCCGCGGGCATGGCGCTGATGGTCGGGATGCGCTACGGTCTGGCGCGCGGCGTCTACGCGAACGAGGCGGGCTACGGGACGGCAGCGGTGGCGTACGGGACCGCGCAGAGCAACGACCCCGCGCAGCAGGGATTGAACGCGGTCATCGAGGTGTTCGTCGTCTCCTTCGTCACCTCGTCGATCAGCGCGCTCACGATCCTCGTGACCGGCGCATGGACCAGCGGCTTGAACAGCACCGCCGCGGTCGCGCACGCCTTCAACAGCGCCATCCCCACGGCCGGCGGGTGGATCGTGGCCTTCTGCGCGTTCCTCTTCGGCTACACGACGCTCATCGGCTGGGCGTACTACGGCGAGCAGTTCTTCGAGTACATCCTGGGCGTCGGGGTGACGAAGCCCTACCGGTGGATCTACTGCGGCCTGATCGTGTTCGGCGCAGCGGCCAAGGTGGAGACGGTCTGGGCCTGGGGCGACCTGATGAACGGCCTGCAGGTGTTCCCGAACATCGTCGGCCTGGTCGGTTTGAGCGGGATGGTCGCCGCGGTTGCGGCGAAGAAGCGCGAGAGTGGGGCGACGCGTCGCTGAGCCTCGAGTCCGGCGCTTCTGATGGTGGAGCGGGGTACGGGAATCGAACCCGTTTAGAGGGCTTGGGAAGCCCTTGCCCAACCAATAGGCCAACCCCGCTCGCAAACGGATATTCTATCTGATCGGTGAGGGCTTGCGAAGCAGGTTTCGCGTCGCGGCGGCTGACGGCAGAATGGCGGCGCGGCGGCGCGCCCCGCGGCTCGCCGGGGTACCGTGGATCCGCAGCCGGCCATCAGGCTCGAATGTAAGAGAGCACCTCGTCCCGCTTCCGTTCCATCAGGTCGGCCGTCTGGCCCTCGAGGTTCAGGCGGAGCAGCGGCTCGGTGTTCGACGGCCGCACGTTGAAGTGCCAGTCCGGATACTCCACCGACACGCCGTCCATGTGATACACGGTGGCGTCCTGGTACTTCCGGGCGAGGCCTGCGACCTTCTCCTCGCAGACGCTCATGCTGCTCACCTTGGTATTGATCTCGCCCGAGATGAAGTACTTCTCCCGGAGCGGCTCGAGCAGCTGCGCCAGCGTCTGTCCCTTCCTGGACATCAGCTCGAGCATCAGCAAGGCGGGGATGAACCCGTTGTCCGCGTAGAAGTTGTCGCGGAAGTAGTAGTGCCCGGTGACCTCGCCGCCGAAGATGGCGTTGTCCTCGCGCATCCGGCGCTTGATGAAGGCGTGGCCGACGCGGTTCATCAGCGCGGTCCCGCCGTAGCGCGCCACCACGTCGCGCACCGCGTAGCTGGCACGCAGGTCGTAGATGATGGTCGAGCCCGGGTGCTTGATGAGAAACGCCTCGGCGAGCAGGGCGGTGATGAAGTCGCCCGGCACGAACTCGCCCTGGCCGTCGATGAAGAAGCAGCGGTCGGCGTCCCCGTCCCACGCGATGCCGATGTCCGCCTTCTGCCGAATCACCTCCGCGACGATGTCGCGGCGGTTCTCCTCGATGAGCGGGTTCGCCTCGTGCGTGGGAAAGTTCCCGTCGATCGTGAAGCAGAGTTCGGTGGTCTTGCAGGGCAGCCGCTCGAAGAGCCTGGGCGCGACGAGCCCGCCGATGCCGCAGCCGGCGTCGAGGACGACGTTGAACGGCTTGACCACGGCCGGGTCGATGAACCGCATCACGTGATCGACGTAGGGCGCAAGCATCTCCGCGGCGCTCACCGTCCCGCGCGTCGGCGCCGGGGAGGGCAGCGTCCCGTTCACGATCATCTCGCGGATGTCGGAGATGCCGGCCTCGCCGCTCAGCGGGAAGGCCTCCTGGCGCACGAGCTTCACGCCGTTGTACTGCTTCGGGTTGTGCGACGCGGTGATCTGCGCGCCACCCTCGAAGCCGTTCGCCGCGACGGCGTAGTAGAGCATGTCGGTGCCGGCCAGGCCGTAGTTCACGACGTCCGCGCCCTGGCTCGTGGCGCCGTCGATGAAGGCGGCGGTGAGCGCCGGGGACGAGATGCGCATGTCGTGCGAGACCGCGATTCGCTTGGCGTGCAGGTAGGTGACGAAGCCGCGGCCGATATCGCGGGCGATCGACTCGTCGATCTGATCGGGGTAGATGCCTCGGATATCGTACGCCTTGAAGATCTCGGGGTTGACCGGTTTCGCCATCGGAAGACTCCTCGCGGGCCTGACGGGCCGCGCCACTTCTCGTGAATGCTCCGCGCCTACAGCCTGCTGTAGTCGGTGACCACCGACTTGTCGCCGAGCACGATGCCGCCGCCGAGGACCGAGTTGCGTCCGACGTGGCAGTGCCGGCCGAGGATCGACTGGCGCACCTGCGAGTCGCGCCCGATCCGCGTGTTGGCCCAGACGATCGAGCCATCCACCTGCGCGTCCTCCTCGATGTGGCACTGCTTGCCGAGGACGCTGTAGGGGGCGATGCGCGCGCCGGGCTTCACGATGACGCCCTCGTCGATGAAGCAGGGGCCTTCGACGCTGGCCCCGTCCTCGATCCGCGCCTCCGGCGACACCAGCGCGAAGTTCAGCGGGGCCCCCTCGAACGGCGGCGCCGAGAAGCGGTGGTCCATGATGTCCCGGTGCACCTGCACGTACTTCTCCGGCGTGCCGATGTCGATCCAGTAGCCGCGGTAGACGTAGGCGACGAAGACATCGTGACGCTCCACGAGCGACGGGAAGTAGCTTCGCTCGATCGACCAGGCCGTGTCCTTCGGAATCCGGTCGAACGTCTCGGGCTCGAGGATGTAGATGCCCGCGTTGATCGTGTCGCAGGTGATTTCCTCGGCCTTCGGCTTCTCGAGGAACCGGCGGACATTGCCGTCGTGGTCGGTGTCCACGAGCCCGTACGCCGTCGGGTTCTCGACCGGCGTCAGCACGATCGTGGCCTTCGCCTTGCGCTCCCGGTGCAGTCGCAGCACGGCGGCCAGATCGACCTGCGTCATCACGTCGCCGTTGAAGACGACGACCGTCTCGTCGAGCGTGCCGCCGGCGTACTTGACGGCCCCCGCCGTCCCGAGCGGTGCGGGTTCGACGACGTAGGACACCTTGACCCCGAGCCCGTCGCCGTGGCCGAAGACCTCTTCGATGCGCCGCGGCTGGTAGTTCAGGCTGAGGATGACTTCGTCGATTTCCGGCAGCTTCTTGACGAGATCGATCTGGTAGTTGAGGAACGGCCGGCCGAAGATCGGGACGATCGGTTTCGGCGTGTGAATCGTCAGCGGGCGCAGGCGCGTGCCCTTGCCTCCAGCAAGCAGAATGGCTTTCATGACAGCCGTCCATCATATCGTAAATAGCTCGGGCGGACGCCGCTGTTTTGGTGCGGCCGGGGGGAGGCGTTACAATGGCACCGGCTCAAGGCGACGGTCGGGCTTCCGATGAATCTTCCGAACACGCTGACGCTGTCACGCATCTTCCTGGTGCCGCTCCTCGTCGTGGTGCTGCTCACCAAGTTCGAGGGGCGCCAGATCCTCGGCGTGGACAAGGACCTCGTGGCGGCGGCCATCTTCGGCCTCGCCTCGGTCACCGACTGGCTCGACGGGTTCCTGGCGCGGCGCCGCAAGCAGGTCACGCCGCTCGGCCAGATGATGGACCCGCTGGCCGACAAGCTGCTCACCTCCGCCGCGTTCATCTCGCTCGTCCAGATGGAGGTGGCGCCCGCGTGGATGGTGGCGGTGATCATCGGCCGCGAACTGGCCATCACCGCGCTCCGCAGCATCGGCTACTCGCGCGGCATCAGCATCCCGGCGTCGCCGATGGGGAAGGTGAAGATGATCGCCGAAGTGGTGGCGATCCTCGCGATGATTCTCGGGCCGGAGCGAACCGGCCGCCTGGCGTTCGTCGGTCTCGCCGCGCTCTGGGTGGCGGTGGTGACGGCGGTGGCGTCGGCGGTGGACTATTACCGGAAATTCCTGCGGGGGCCGGGGAACGACGTCAGGGTCAAGACGTAACGCCGACACGAGGCCAGTCGCCTCGCGCTGCGCCTCGCCGCCCGCCCGTCACACGCCACCGGTCACTTCTTCTGGGCCGCCGCGTCGCCCTTCTTCTGGTCCTCGGGAGGCTTCTTCTCGTCCTTCTTCTTCTCGGTGTCCTTCGACGGCGCGGTCAGCGAGCCGATGGCGCCGCTCTGGATGTCGTCGAGCGTCTTCTTGGCCTTCACCAGGTACTCGCTCTTCTCGAACTCCTTGAGCAGGCGGTCGAGAAGCGGCGCGGCCTCGGCGGCCAGGCCGAGCCGAATGTAGGACTCGGACAGGTAGTAGTACACCGCGTCTCGGCGCGTGAAGGTCGGGTTGTCCTTCAGCACCGCCTTGAACCGCGAAATGGCGCCGGGGTACCACTTCGCCCGGTAGTACATGTACCCGACGCCGTAGTCGGCCTCGCTCAGGCGATCCAGGCACTCCTGCAGCTTCTGCTGACCTTCGTTGATCAGCTTGCTGTCCGGGTAGCGCTCGACGAACGTCTGAAACTCCTTGACCGCATCCCTCGTCTGCGTCTGGTCGCGCTGCGGCGCCGCCATCTGCTCGTAGTGCGACAGGGCCAGCTTGTACTGCGCGTAGTACGCGCGTTCGTTCGTGGGAAAGAACGTCAGGAACTCGCGGAACTCGTTGCCGCCCAGGATGAGCGACTCGACGGAGCCGTCTCCCAGGTACGCGTCGCCGAGACCGAGCTTGGCGTCGGGACGGTACCGGCTCTGGGGATACTCGTCGACGATCTTGCGGAAGTACTCTCGAGCCTTCAGCCAACTGTGCTTGTTGAGGGCCGCCGTCCCCTGGTCGAACAGGTACTTGTCGGGCTCGGCGCCGGCCGGCAGCACCGGCTTCTTCTGGCCGCAGCCGGCGGAGAGCAGGGCCGCGGCGAGGAGCAGGCCGCCCAGCAGGGCGCGGCCGGAGACGGAACGGGTGAAGTGCATCATCATTTCGTTAGGCGCGGTTCAGCATCGCCGACAGCCAGGCGTGCTCGGCCGCCAGGCCCTCTTCGATCGTCACGGTCGGCGCAAAGCCGATCTCGGCGCGGGCGCGCGTGGTGTCCGCGAAGGTGTCGCGCATGTCACCCTTCTGCGTGCCTTCGCGCCGCACGTCCAGCGGGAGTCGAGTCAGGCGGGCGATGACGTCGAGCACCTGGTTGACCGAGACGCGGGAACCGCCCCCGATATTGTACACGTGGCCGGGGATCCCGCGGAGGCCCGCCGCGGCGGTCGCGGCCGCCGCGTCGGCGACGAACGTGAAGTCCCTGGTCTGCTCGCCGTCCCCGTACAGCGTGATCGCCTCGCCGAGCAACGCGGCCCGGATGAAGCGGTGGAACGCCATGTCGGGGCGCTGGCGCGGGCCGTAGACCGTGAAGTACCGCAGCGACACGCACGGCACGCCATGGTTCGCGTGATACAGGCTGCACAGGTGTTCGGCCGCCAGCTTGGTCACGCCGTAGGGCGACAGCGGCGCCGGCAGCGCGGTTTCCTTCATCGGAAGCGGCGTGTGGTCGCCGTAGACCGAGGAACTCGACGCGTAGACCACCTTCTCGATGCCGGTCCCGACGGAGGCCTCGAGCAGCACCTGCGTCGCCTCGATGTTGTTCGTCGTGTAGACCTGGAAGTCGCGCCCCCAGCTCTTCCGGACGCCCGCCTGCGCCGCCAGATGGAACACGTGCGTCGCCTCGCCCATCAGGCGTCCGAGCGGGGCCTGCTGGATGGTCGACTCGATGAAGGTGAATCCGTCGCGGCCGCGCAGCGTCGCCAGGTTCGCTTCCTTCATCTCCCTCGGGTAGTAGTCCGTGAAGCAGTCGATCCCGGTGACCCGCGCGCCGGCGTCGAGCAGGCGGCCGGCCAGCGTGGAGCCGATGAACCCGGCGGCGCCCGTCACCAGCGCGTTCATTCGAAGAGCCTCCTGAGGAACGGAGGCAGCCGCCTCGGCCGCCCCTCGGGGTCGACGCCGCAGTGTTCCGTGTACCCGACCGCGGTCGGTTCCGCCGCCCCGCTCGGGACGATCTCGTAGTCGAACCGCACCCGCGCCGGCGAGAGCAGCGTGGCCCGCGTTCTCACCTCGACGTCATCGTCGTAGAAGACCGGCCGCCGGTACTCGCAGTGGGCCGCGAGGACGGGCAGGACCGTGCCGTCCGCTTCCAGCTGCCGGTAACTGCTCCCCGTCCCGCGCAGCCATTCGCACCGGGCCACCTCGAACCACACCAGGTAGTTCGCGTAGTAGACCACGCCCATCTTGTCCGTCTCGGCGTAGCGGACGCGCACGCGCGCCGCCGATTCGCGGGCACTGACCAGGGGGAAGGTCATCGCGAGGGCGCTCCGTGTCGCGCGGCGGCCCGCACGGCGGCCGCCCGAAGCGCGCGCGCCGCTTCGGCGATATCGGGAGCGTGGAAGATGGACGAGCCCGCCACCAGAATCTCCGCGCCCGCTTCGACCACGGAAGACACCGTGTCGACGTCGATCCCGCCGTCCACACCGATGGGGGCGGCGTTGCCGGCGCGATCCAGCATCGCGCGAAGGCTCTTGATCTTGGACGCACTGCGGGGCAGAAAAGCCTGCCCGCCGAAGCCCGGGTTGACCGACATCACCAGGACGTGGTCCACGTCGGGCGCCACTTCCTCGAGCGCCACGACCGGCGTGGACGGGTTGATGGCGACGCCCGCCTTCGCACCCAGTTCCTTGATGTACGCGAGCGAGCGATTGAGGTGGGGCAGCACCTCCACGTGCACCGACAGCATCGAGGCGCCGGCCTCGACGAAGGCCTTCGCGTAGCGATCGGGGTCGGTGATCATCAGGTGCACGTCGAGCGGCACCGTGGCCAGGCGCTTCAGCGAGCGGACGACGGCCGGGCCGACCGTGAGGTTCGGCACGAAATGGCCGTCCATGACGTCGACGTGGATGTAATCCGCACCGCCAGCCTCGGCGGCGGCAATCGCGTCGCCAAGAGCGGCGAAGTCGGCGGCGAGGATCGACGGTGCGAGTCGGATGTTCACCGGCTGACCTCGAGCGAAACGGTGTCTCCGGGGGTGACCTGGAAGCCGGCCTGCGGCGATTGCCTGATGACCACGCCGGCCGGCACGCCCGGGTAGGGATTCTGACCGACGACGGCTACCCTGAATCCGCCCGAGCGCAGCACGTCGGCGGCGCGCGCGCCGTTCAAGCCAATCAGGTCCGGCATGACGTACGCCGCCGCCCGCTCGCTGCGGTTGACGAGCAGCGAGACCGACGCGGCGTGCGAGTCGGGCGGCGGATCTTGCGCGACCACCACGTCGGCCGGGAACTCGTTCGAGCGGATCTCGGAGATGGCCGCCACGCCGAGGCCGTCCTGCTGAAGCCTGAGCTGGGCCGTGCGCTCGGTCTCGCCGACCAGTTTGGGGATCGCGGCCACCACTCCGCCCGTGCTGAGCCAGACCTTGACGGTGCGGCCGCGCCGCGCCGCAGCGCCGGACGGCGGATCCTGTTGGGCGATGCGTCCCGCCGCGATCTTCGGGTCGGCGCGCCGGCTGTCGTCCACCTTCAGCGTCAGCCCGCTGCCGGCCACGGCCGCGCTGGCGCTGCTCAGCGCTTGCCCGACGAGCGCCGGCACCTTCACCTCGCGGGCACGCAGGGCCACGCGTGCGGCGAGCGCCGCCGACAGCACGTACGTGGTGAGGAGAGCCCCGACGATCAGGAGCAGTTTCCCCGCGCTCCACACTCGGCGGCGAATCGGCACCGGCGGAGGGGTCGAAGCACTAGACATCGGAGGGTTCTTGTTCGGCGTCCACTGCGACGGCCGACGCGTCCTTCTGCGGTTTGCCGCTCGTTTCAGCGCCCTTTCGCCTCGGCTCCGCAGAAGCCGGGCTGAAGTCTGGAGCGATCCGCTCCACGGCGTCCCGCTTCCGCGCGTCGTTGGTCTGCAGGTAGGTGCTCATCACTTTCAGGTCCGCCCAGTGCCCGATCTGCTGCACGGTGGCCGGGTCGACACCGCGCTGCAGCATCCGGGTCGCGCCGCTCGCCCGGGTGGTCGTGTGCCAGGTCACGCGCATCGCGCCGCGCCCGTAGGGCACGCCGGCCCGCTTACAGGCTCTCGCAAACATCGTCCGCACGGCACGCGGCCAGTTCTGCGGGTTCTCGGCCGTGCGGCGGTGACCAAAATAGTATGGCCCGCGGCCGGGCAGGCTGTCGAGGGCCGCCCGGGCTTGCTTGGAGAGGGGCACAGTGTAACACCCGGTCTTCGAGTCCTCGATGACGAGCTCGTCGCTGCGCTTGTGCTCGCGCTTCAGGTCGAGCACGTCGCCGAGGCGCACCAGGGTATCGATCGCCACGACGAACAGCGCGCGGTCGTCCGGCTCGAGATGGGCCAGCACCGCCTGCTCGTCCTCGGGGGAGAGCACGTGCTTCTGGCGCGGCGCTAACGCCGGCGGCCTCGCACGCGCGCTCGAGCGCCAGCTTGACCGCGGACCAGTAGTCGCGCGGATTCTGGGCCGTGCGCCGGTGGGCGACCCAGCAGGCATCCGGCTCGGTCTTCAGCGCGTCGAGCGCCGCTCGGACCCGCCCGGTCACAGGGACCTGGTAGCTCTCTCCCGTGTTCGGGTTCAACACCGACAGCCAGGTGCCGTGGTCGTGCGACGGCTTCAGCGCGAGCGCATCGCCGAGGCGCATCAGCGTGTCGAGCGCGAGCAGGACCAGGGCGCGGTCGGCAGGCGCGAGGAAGGGCAACAACTTCGCTTCATACGGTCGGCTCAAGACGTGGGGCTCGGCCCGGAGCTGGTGCAGCCGAGCGAGGCCGGCGATCGGGCAGACGTCGAGATACTTCGGGACGGCCGACGAGAGCAGGTGCTTGAGGACGTCGGTTTCACGATTGACCGTCGAGGCCGAGACCTTCGCCGCTCTCGCCGTCCGCCACTCGAGCACCGCGTCTCGCGTCACCTCCAGCAGCTGCCGCGGGCCGAAGTGGGCGGAGAGGACCTCGAGCATCTCCCGCTCGCGGCTGGCGCCGCGCTTGTGGGCCGTGATGTGCGCGTCGTACCACTCGGCGTAACCTGAGAACGTGATCGCCGGTTGGCTGTCAGGAAGGCGGAACCGTTGGCGCGCGAGCTGCGTCAGGCGGGCCGCATAGGTTTCCTCCGCGGCTCGTGCCTGCTGGTCCCGCAGCCACTTGGTGGGGGCGTCCACTAGGACACGCGCCGATTCGTAGATCGGATCGGCGCCGCCGGTGGGAATCCGCATCCACCAGTACGGCGAGTCCCGGCGGCAGTAGACGGCCATCTCATCCTCAGCGTCTAGTACTACTCTGTCAGTTTCTCAGCTGAATCTCTTTGAGTTTCAGCATGATGTCGAGATACCGCGGATGCGTGATCAAGTAGTGGGCGGTCAGGATCTCGGTGATCACGGCCCGGACCTTGGGAAACGTCAAGTCGGACCGGCCTCGCCGGAGGCGCTCCTGCTGCAGGAACGCGTAGGCGATCGCGGTGAGAGCGACATGACGCTGCCAGCCCGGGTACGACCGCCCTTCGAAATGATCCAGGCCAAGTTCGGTCTTCAGTTCCTGGTATTGCTGCTCGATCGCCCACCGCTGGTGCGACAGCCGCACCAAGGCCTTGAGCGACGCGGTGATCGGCAGATGGACCAGGTAGTACTTCGTCTCCGGATCGTCGCCGAGATACCGCTGGCACAACAGCCAGACTTCCGGGGCCACGCGGCGCTCGCGCCAATCGTGTGCCGGCGTGACCCGGCAGGCCCAGAACCGGGCCCGCCACGGGCGATTCGTGCCGTTGCGCCACGACACCGTGCGCCACGCGCGAGCGGGGGCCTGCGCCGCCAACTCCGCCACGGTGACGGCGGTCACGCCGGGGGCCAGCAGCGGGCGCGAGCGTGGCCGACCGCGACCGGGCTGGGGCGCCGGCGCCTCGAGGCGCGGTGCGCCACGAAAGACCTTGATCGTCGACGAGAGGCCGACGGCATACGCCAGGCCCCACCGGTGCAACGTCTCGCGAAACGTCGTGCAGTCGCCAAACTCCGCGTCGGCCGCCACGGCCGTCACCGCGATGCCGGCCGCGCGGATCTGCCGAATCAAGGTCAGCGCCTGGCGCCACTTCTCCTGGAAGGCGACCGTCTTGGGGATGCGGGCGAGGGCGCGCTGCGCCTTGGTCAGCCACGAGTCGGGCAGATAGAGCTGTGCGCCGAGCAGCCAGGCGTGCACGCCGGTCCACAGCGCCGCCGTCACGGCGACCTGGCAATTGCCGACTTTCCCGAGGGTGCCCGAGTACCTGACGCTGCACGCCCACCGACGCCTTCCCTTGCTTGGGAAAGCCGGTGCCGTCGATGATCAGCACGCCTTCGCGAGCGGGCGTGACCTCGCGCAACCGTCGCCACACCGCGTCGGCACTCCAGGTCGCCTCGGTGATGAAATGCTGGAGCGCTTGATAGCTCCCGGGATCGCTCAGCCGCGCCCACATCGCTTCCATCGATTTGCGGGGGCTGTCGCTGAGGAGACCGCGCACGTAGCGGCGCAGGCCACCCTGCTGCGCACGGTGGCTGAAGCAGGATTCGTATTGCTCCAGCCACGTGACGAGTCGAGCGAGCCAGGCGGGCGCGGTGTGATCGAGCACCGCGCGCTAGCGTAGCGAAAACGGGTGAAAAGTACAATGTCCTCAAAAGTGATCACTGTCGGATTCGCTGCGAAATCCGACGATCTAACAAAGTAGTACTAGGAGCGTGTCCGAGTAACAGCAACAGGACGCGTTCCTGATTGTGAGCGCGCCCGCGTGCTGGGGGATCGACGAGCGATCCCAGACATCGTAAAGTATCGGGCATGGCGAAGACGTTCCGTCCGTATGTGCCCGAGCAAGACTTCCTGCTGCCGCCGAGCCTGCGCGAGTGGCTGCCGGCGGATCACCTGGCGTACTTCGTGAGCGACCTGGTCGACCAGTTGGACCTCTCGGCGATCACGGCGCCCGTACGAGCAGGAAGAGCGGGGGTATCCGCCGTATCACCCGGTGATGCTGACGAAGGTCCTGCTCTACGCGTACTGCGTGGGCGTCTTCTCGTCGCGCAAGATTCAGCGGCGGCTGAGCGAGGACATCGCGTTTCGGATGCTGGCGGCCGACAACCAGCCGGACTTCCGCACGATTTCGGACTTTCGGCAGCGACATCTGGCCGCGCTCGAAGGGCTGTTCGTCCAGGTGCTGCACCTGGCGCGGGAGGCGGGCGCCCTGAGCGTGGGCCGCGTGGCGATTGATGGCAGCAAGGTCCACGCGAACGCCTCGAAGCACAAGGCGATGAGTTACAAGCGGATGCTGGAGAAAGAGCGGCAGCTCGAACAGGAGGTCCACCACCTGCTCACGCAGGCGGCCGCGACGGACGCGCAGGAAGATGCGCAGCACGGGCGAGGTCGGCGAGGCGATGAACTGCCCGAGGAACTGCGGCGGCGCGAGACGCGGCTGGCCCGCATTCGTGAAGCGAAACGGGTGCTGGAGGAGCGCGCGAAGGCGCAGGCCGAGGCGGAGGGCGAAGACGCGAAGGCCGCCACGCCCGAGGACAAGGCCCAGTACAACTTCACGGATCCCGAGTCGCGGATCATGAAGGGACCGGATAGCTTCGTCCAGGCCTACAACGCGCAGATCGCGGTCGAGGCCACGTGTCAGCTGATCGTGGGCCAAGCTGGTGACGCAGGCGGTGAACGACAAGCAGCAACTGACGCCGATGCTCGAGGTGGTGGCCGCGCAGGCGGGCGAGACGCCCCAGGAAGTGCTGGCCGACAACGGATACTGCTCGGAAGCGAACCTCGAGTACGTGAAGGCTCACGAGATCGACGCGTACATCGCGACCGACCGATTGAAGCACGATGCGGTACGGATACCGGCCGGTCACGGGCCGCTGCCGAAGACGGCCACCCTCAACGACCGGATGCGCCGCAAACTCCGGACGAAGGCGCGGTGCGGACGTCTATCGCTGGCGCAAAGCGATCGTCGAGCCGGTCTTCGGCCAGATCAAACAGGCGCGCGGCTTCCGTCAATTTCTCCTGCGAGGCGTGGAGAAGGTCCGCGGTGAGTGGTCCTTGATCTGTTTGACGCACAACGTGCTCAAGTACTACGGTCTGATCTACGGCTGACCGGCGGCGCCGCGCCGCCGGCCGCGGGCGGTTGCCCGCACGAGCTACCGAACGTGGTGTGGCGGCTCGTCGCCCTCGGCATCAACAACTGGAGTGACCGCCCCTCGGACGCGCTCCCCGGACTCGGACGCGCTCCCTTAGGAGCCCGTCGGGGTGTTAGTCAGACGGGCTCCTAGCCTGGTGGTCCGACTACAGGCAGAGGGTGATCTCGCCTGCGGCGCCGTTATAGATGAAGATGCCGCCTGCGAGGGCATCCCTCCCAATCAACGCGACGAAGCCCTGAACCTTCAGCGCGGCACCGAGAGCGCGCCTGGCTTGGAAGGCGAGCGGCATCCCGACGATCTGAAGCTGCACGGGATAGACCGGGCAATCGACCGCGGTGTGGGTCGCCGATGTCATCTTCGCCACGTCGATGACCGGGAGCCCCATCGCTGCGGCCACATCAAGATCAACACAGGTGCTTGAGGCGCCGGTGTCGATCAACACGAGGCCGGTCACTGGGGCGGGCAGAGATTGGCCCTTGTCGGTGATGGCCTGCGTGAATGTGGGAGATAGAGAAATCGTCGCCTGAACAACTGGGCCCTGCAGCTGCAGGCCGATCCTTGGGGCGAGCGGCTTCACCGCGCCGTCAGGCGCTTGTCCCTGGAACTGGTAGTGGTTGTGAAGAATGGGCACGGAGAATCCCCAGCATGAGGGCTGGCGCCGATGCCACTACAGGCTGAGGAATCACCTGGCGGACGAGGAACGACGTGAGGCCAAACTGTTCGGCCCCGGCTTCCAGTGCGGACGAGTCGTCCGGATAGAAGCCCACGACCTCCGTCCCCTTGACGAGGACGAACTGGTTGCGGTGGCAGGTCAGCCACTCCGCCAGGTGCTCGTTGAACACGGCCAATTCCTGGTCAAGCATGATGAACCTTCTCGCCTATTATATCGGCTCCAGCCGAGTGAACGCTAGATCAGCGATTGCGCTTGTAGTGGTCAGACGCCCATCGCCTACTTCTTGTCGCGGGCCTTCTTCATCGCGTTCCGTAGCGTGCCCAACAGTTCGTCGGCGAGGCCGCACTCGACGGTCTTGTCCCCGTCGGCGCTGTCCAGTTGGCCGTACCGACCGATCGCGCGGCGGAGTTTCGCGCCGTCGTCCCAGAGCTTTGTGCCATCGGGCATTTCGATGTAAAGGTGCGCGCTGGGGGTGCCTCCGAACATCCCGACCAGGACGCGGGTCGTCGCGCTCGGGATGTTGCCCGCAACCTTGAAGACGGCGTCCGCCTCCTCCTTCGTGGCGACGGCTTCCATGGGGAGGGCATCCGTCAGGTGTTTAGCGAGGCACTTCGAGATCGGCACATCTGGCCCGAATTCGTCGACCGGGACGACGTGCGCCTTCTTGATGGCGAGGATCCGCTTGTGAGCGGGCACAGGCGTCGGAGGGGGCGGGGCTGGTAATTGCAGCGCAAGGAGGACTGCCAATGAGGCCGCGATAAACATCAGGGCTTCCTTTCTACTGCCGCACACTTGTAGACGCCCACGCCAGGCCTACCGGAACGTCGAGAGAATCTGGAATCCGATCACGAGCGCCGCTCCGATCGCACCGACCACACCCCCGACCACAATCAGCGCCGGGATACTCGCGAACGCCCACTTGATCATCAGTGCGACCATCGACCAGAAGGGGACGTCGACATCGGTGACGACGACGCGCGTGGTTGGGGCGAGATCCGTGGTGGTCATACGCTCTCCTACGTCTTGGTCAGCGCACCTCAGTGAACGACCACGAGACGCCGCTCGAGTATTTGATCTCCACGACGCCGCCGCCCCCGGAGAGGAGCACGCCGTCATAGGTGGTCGTGTCCCAGCCGGTTCCCAGCAGCTCGTTGACGACGAGGTGGCCGCCAATGTAGACGATAAAGTTCGAACTGTAGCCGGTGTACCGTCCCGTGATGTGGACGCGGGCGACCGATGATGGCATGTCGAACACGTTGTCGCCCACGCCGCTCCGGCTCCAGGCCGCGGGCGGTGGCCCTGGCGGCGGCGGCGGTGGGCCGGCCACGCGCTGCAACACGAAATCCACGCGGGTGTTTCCAGAGACCGAGACCGTCTTCGTCCCAGTCTGGTAACCGCCCGCCGAGAACGACATCGTCAATGAGCCCGGCGAGACGCTGCCGATGCTGTAGCCGCCGCTGCTGCTGGTCGTCGCCGATTTACCGGCGTTTGCGCCGTCCGTGATAGAGACCGAGATGCCAGGAAGGACCCCGCCGGACGTGCCGTCGGTGACGGTCCCACTCACGGAGTACGTCGACGGCCCGGCGTTCACGCCAGTCCCGGACACCGGGATCCCGTTGGTTCCTGATGTGGAGTCGGAATCGACAAACAGCGTCGCAGAATACGCGGCCGCGGATACCGGGGAGAACGTGATGGAGACGTTCTGTGTCCCCCCGGGAGCTATCGTGCCTGACTGCCAGCTCGCCGTGAGGCCCGAGATCTGGCAGCGTACGCCCGTCACGGTCAGCATCCCGTTGCCGCTGTTGCTGATCAGGAGCGTGCCCGTGGCCTTTGTGCCGACCGTGACGTTGCCGAAGGCGAGGTTGCCGCTCAGGCCGATCACCCGAGTCGTCGACGGCGTCGGCGGCGTCGTGGGCGCAGTGGGCGACGACTTCCCGCACGCGGCGATCGAGACGAGTCCGAGGCATGCGACGCCGACGAGCAATGTGCGCATGATGGCTCGCTTTCGGTGGGCGTTCACGACGAAGCGCGCCGGGGGCTGGCGGCCACTGCTTGCGAGAATGAGGACCGCCGGAATTCTCAGGTGTCACAAGTCGCAGATGATGCTCTGCGGCGGCGCGGCGCGATAACTTCTGCGCCGGGCCGCGAGCTACCCCGATACGTTGCGCTTCCTCTTCCAATCCGCGACGACGGCTGGTAACTCCGAAGCAAACTGTTCAGCGAGAGGCTCTGAGTCGTGCAGAGCCAGCGCGATCATGTAGGCGCACGCGCCGAACGCCGTCGGAAGAGCTATTGCCACGCCGAACTGATCCTTTCTGATGTTGAGTTCGGCAAGTTCGTCGGCCGGCGAGCGCAATTCCCCTAGGGGCGTTTCCGCGGAATCGTCCACGACGAGATCACACGCCGTGCAGACCAGGACTCCAGGCCAGCTTAGAAACGGCCATTTGACGCTATTGTAGCGCTGGCGAGACGGAACGGCGAACCAATAACCGAATTTGCGGTAGAACGGGGAGGCGAAAGAGGGCCGGAACACCTAGAGATTCTGGCTGGCGGCTGCCGCGCTCCACACGCGGGTCGTGAGCGGCATCAGAACAGCGAATGTACTACAAGTGCTTATGCTTCACCAAGTAGCAGGCACGGGAGCGGGGCGCCGGCGCCGGACGGCCCACCCGTCGACCCGCCCGCGAAGGGGTCCGGCAAGGTGCCGCGTGTCGAGGGCCCAACCCCGAGCTCACCGGCGGCGAAGCACCGCGGCGAAGAAAGCCTCGAGGCCGTGACGGTCCGGGCGCGTGCGCAGGTAGCCGGACGGCGTGACCAGGGAATCGGCGGCGGCGCCCGGGAGGCTGCCGAGTCGTGGGGCCTCCACCGCGAACTCACCGTGTCCGGCCAGGAATGCCTCGACGACGGCCTCGTTCTCGTCCGGTTCGCTCGAGCAGGTCGCGTAGACGAGCCGGCCGCCCGCCTTGACCGTTCCGGCGGTGCGGGCGAGCAGCGTCTGCTGTGTCGCGGCAAGCGCCGGGAGGTCGGCGGGCGTTCTCCGCCAGCGAACCTCCGGGTCGCGCCGGATGGTGCCGAGGCCCGAGCAGGGCGCGTCGAGCAGGACGAGGTCGAAGATGGCGCCGAACGGAAGGGCGGCGGCGTCGAACCGGCTGACGTGGATCGACTGCGCGCCGCTGCGCGCGACCGTTTCGCGGAGCAAGTCGACCCGACGGCCGCGCACGTCGCCCGCGACGACCTCCCCGCGGTCCCGCATCGCGGCCGCCATCGCCACGGTCTTGCCCCCGGGTGACGCACAGGCGTCCAGCACGCGCTCGCCGGGGGCGGCTCCGGCGGCCAAGGCGACCAGCTGCGACGCCTCGTCCTGCACGAAGAACCAGCCCTGGTCAAACAGGGGAGTGGCCAGCGGCTGGCCGTCGGCCACGATCAGCCCGTCGGGCGCGAAGCGCGCCTCGTCGACCCGCACGCCGTGGCCGGCCAGGCCCGCGACCAGACGCTCCTTGGTCGTCTTCAGCGTGTTCACGCGAAGCGTGAGCGGTGCGGGTGCGTTGTCGAACCGCATCCACGTCTCGGCGGCTTCGAAGCCGTAGGCCGTCAGCCAGCGTCGGGCGAGCCAGCGCGGGTGAGAGAGGCTGATGGACAGGTAGTCCAGCGCGCCCGGGTCGGCGGGGCCCGCCGGACGGGAGGGGAGCGGGAGGTGGCCGCGTTCGCGGTCGATTCGCCGGAGCACCGCGTTCACGAACCCGGCGGCGCTGCTCTTGCGCTGTTCCCGCACCAACTCGACCCCGTCATCGATCGCGGCTCGCGCCGGCACCCGGTCGAGGTGCAACAGTTGGAAGGCGCCGAGGCGGAGGACGTCGAGGACCTCGGGATCGAGCCGGGACACCGGCCGGCCCCCGAACGACTCGATGACCGCGTCGAGCGCCGCCATCCAGCGGAGCGTGCCTGCGGCGACGGTCGCGGCGAGCGCCTGGTCGCGGTGGTCGGCCAGCGGTTCACGGGTGCGCGCGAGCGCATCGGGCAGGTCGCTGCGGCCCGAGGTGACGGCGCGCAGCGCGAGGTATGCCGCGCGGCGAGCCGGCGCGACGCGGCTCACGGCCCGAACCGCGCGCCCGGCCGCAGGCGGGCCCCCGCCGCGAATTCGCGCGCGCTCACCGGTCGCCGACCTTCCGACTGGAGTTGGAGGAGGCGGAGGAGCGTCCCCTCGCCGGCCGCGACCACGATCGCCTCGCGGTCGATGCGCACGACCGTGCCCGGCGACGCGCTCTCGGCCGGCAGTTCGCCCTCCGGCGCCGCGGACCGCAGCAGGATCAGGCGGGCGCCGCCGAGCGACGTGAACGCGTGCGGCCACGGATGGAGGCCGCGCACCTGGTTGTGGATCGCGAGGGCGCGCGCGCCCCAATCCACCACGCCCTCGTCGCGCGTCAGCCGTGGGGCATAGGTGACCAGCGATTCGTCCTGCGGCGTCTCGCGGGCGCTGCCGTCGGCCAGTTGATCCAGGACGGGGAGGATCAGGCGGGCGCCAAGCTCTGCGAGGTCGCGCTCCACGTCCTCGCTCGTCTCGTCCGGGCCGATCGACCGGCCGGCCGACGCGAAGACCCCTCCGGCGTCGAGCGCCTGCACGACGCGCATGATCGAGATGCCGGTCTCGGGATCTCCCGCCATCACCGCGCGGTGGATGGGTGACGCGCCGCGCCAGCGCGGAAGCAGCGACGCGTGGACGTTGATCATCCCCAGCCGCGGAATGGCAAGGAGCGCGGCCGGGAGGATCTTCCCATAGGCCGCCACGACGCCCAGGTCGGGCGCCATCGACGCCGCCATGGCCAGGAAGCCCTCGTCCTTCATCCGCTCCGGCTGGATGACGCCGAGGCCGTGGGCGAGGGCGAATGCCTTGACGGGCCCTGCACTCCGTTGCTGCCCGCGGCCGCGCGGCTTGTCGGGCTGGGTGACCACCGCCACCACCTTGTGGCGGCTGGCGTGGAGGCCGCGGAGCGTGGGCACCGCGAAGTCGGGGCTGCCGAAGAAGATGATCCGGAGGGGCGTCATCACTCACCACTTCCCGGAGCGGATCTGCTTCCGGATGCGCCGGACGATCAACTCGCGCTTGACGCCGCGGAGCCGGTCGACGAACGTGCGGCCGTCGAGGTGGTCCATCTCGTGCTGGAACGCGCGGGCCAGCAGGCCCTCGCCGGTGTAGAACCGCTCGCGTCCGTCGAGGTCGAAGCCCTTGACCGTGACGCGCTCGGGCCTCGCCACCGTCGCGTTGAACCCGGGCACGCTCAGGCACCCTTCCTCTTCCAACTGCATCCCCTCGCGCTCGACGAACTCGGCGTTGACGAGCGTGACGAGGGCCTTGGGATCGTGGCCGCACGACACGTCGATGACGAACAGCCGCAGCGCGACGCCGACCTGCGGTGCCGCGAGTCCGATGCCCGGCGCGGCGTACATGGTCTCCACCATGTCGCGCGCGAGCGCCCGCAGGTCGCCGGTGATGTCCGACACGTCCAACACGGGGCTGGCCGCCCGGTGGAGCGTGTGCTCGCCGTACTTGACGATGGGGCGGATCATCGGGCCTCGGGATCCTCCGGGGCGCCAAACGGCGCGGCGGGCGCAAAGCCGGCCGCCAGGGCCCGGCGCCAGCTGTCGAGGTTCCGCGCGATCGTCTCCACGGTGTCGCCGCCGAACGATTCGAGGAACGCGTCGGCCACGGCTGTCGCCACGACGGCTTCGGCGATGACGGCGGCGGCGGGCACGGCGCAGGTGTCGCTGCGTTCGATCGCGGCCGGCGCGCTGCGGCCGGTGGCGAGATCGACCGACGGCAGCGGCGCCATCAGCGTCGCGATCGGCTTCAGGTAAGCCGTCACCCGCACGTCCTCGCCGTTCGTGACGCCTCCCTCGAGGCCGCCGGCGTGGTTGGTCGGGCGCCTCAGCCGATGAGGCTGCGCGGGGTCGGCCGCAGGCAGGATGGCATCGTGCGCCCGCGAGCCCGGCCACGCGGCGGCGGCGACGCCGTCGCCGATCTCGACCGCCTTCACCGCGGGCACCGACATCAGCGCCCCGGCGACCCGCGCGTCGAGCCGGCGGTCCCATTGCGCGTAGCTGCCCAGGCCCGGCGGGACGCCTGTCACCACCACCTCGAACACTCCGCCAAGCGTGTCGCCCGCGGTCCTCGCCGCGTCGATCGCCTCGACCATCCGGGCCGACGCGGCAGGATCGACGCAGCGAACCGCGTCCGCGTCTGCCGCGGCAACGGCGTCGAAGGGCGGCGGCGCCCCGCGGGGTGCGGCCACGGACCCGATGGCGGTGACGTGCGAGGCGATGCGCAGGCCGAAGCGTTCGAGCAGGGCCCGGGCGCACGTCCCGGCGGCCACGCGGGCGGCGGTCTCACGGGCGCTCGCCCGCTCCAGCACGTTCCTGAGGTCCGCATGGCCGTATTTGATCGCACCCGAGAGGTCGGCGTGCCCCGGCCTCGGCCTGGTGATGGGCGGGCGTCTCGCGCCGCCAGCCGACTCCGGCGGATCCGCTTCGACGGCCATGGTCCACTGCCAGTTCACCCAGTCCCTGTTGCGGATCAGCAGCGCCACCGGCGAACCGATGGTGAGACCGCGGCGAACGCCGGACAGGATCTCGACCGCGTCGGACTCGATCGACATGCGGCGGCCTCGGCCGTGGCCGCCCTGCCGCCGGCGAAGCTGGCGATCGATCGTCTCGCGCGAGAGCGGCAGGCCGGCAGGAAGGCCGTCGACGATGGCGACGAGCGCCTCGCCGTGCGATTCGCCGGCAGTCAGAAAGCGCAGCATCTTGGCTTCATTCTAGCCGAAGTTTCTGCGTGCTCCCGGAGCGGGACCCACCGGCCCGCCCACCGCGGCCGCGCGAATCGCTGGGAATTCGGCGCGAACGGCCCGGCGGGCGATGTTCTTGCACCTCTTCATTGCGCCATGGCACCGGTGCTGTTCGCCGATCGATTCGTCGTCGCCCGACCGGGGCGTGCCGTCGATCTCGCAACGGGCGAGGTGGTCTGGATCCGCACGCGCTCGTTCGCCGATCACCAGGCCCGGGCGGCCTGGCTCGCCAGGTGCGCGGCGCTGGCGCCGATCTCCAGCCCGCATCTGGTCACGCTGGCCGACTTCGGCGCCGCAACAGTCGCCGCCGACTTCGAGGCCTGGCGCTGCCCACCTCCCCCTTTTCGTCCCTGGCGGCGACGAGATGCCTGCACCGCGTCCGCCCTGCGCGCGGCCGTCGGGTGCCTGGTTGGGAACCGCGTCAGTGTCGGGAGGCTGCGCTGGTCGCAGGTGGTTGCGGTCGAGGGGCGTCCGGCGATCTTGCCGGACTGCGTCGAGCAGACGGATGCGGCGGCCTCCCCCGAACAGGAACTCTCGAGGTTGAACCGGCTGCTCGAGGCATGCGGGGCGACGGCAGAATCGTGGGCGGCGCCTGGTTCCGGCAGGCGACCCTGCCCGGCGCGCCCGCGACCCGCGGAGTCGGCGGCAGGCGGGCCGGGGTCCGCCGGCGCGGCCGAGATACTGGAGCGTGTCTCGGAGGTGCTCGACAGCGGGGTCTCGGGACGTCCGCGGGCCGTCAGCCTTGCCGTGCAGCCCGGCGACCGTGACGCCACCGTGCGGGCCATCGCGCGATGCGCGCGCCTCCGCGGCTACATCCCGCTGTCGGCCCGCCTGCTCGGCGACCGCGGACCTCAGCCCCCCGGGCCCTCGTGGAGAAGGCTGCTCGCCGGGCGTCATGTCGCGGTTCTTCGCGATGCGGCGGGCGGGTTGGCAACCGAGACGGGGCTGTTCTTCCTGTCGCTCGGCCTGGACAACGACCGGCCTCACGTGCTGCTCACGTTCACGTCCGCCCGCGGTTCGGGCGCCCGGGCCTCGTGGGCCTGCTGCGGTGCCGGGCCGATGCAGGCGCGGGAGGAATCCGCGCCTTACGCTGCCGACGCTGTCGTGGCGAACTGGACGCCGGCATTGGCGCAAGGCCACCGCTACGCCGACCCGAGGCGGGTGATTCTCGAGGCTGCCGCCTGCGGCCGGCACGCGCAGGTCGAACGCTGGTTGCGTGACGCTGCCGGCCGGTCCGCGAGGCGTCGTGACGCCGGGGGGGCTGGAGTCGCGGAGTTCGTGCTGGGCCGCCTGCTGCTGCAGCGCGGACAGGTGTCAGAGGCGTCCAGGGCGCTGGACGCGGCGCGTCATCACTTCGAGTCTGCGCGCATGGCCGACCGGGCCGTCTGCGCGGGCGTGTTCGCCGGCTTGCTGCTCACCGACAGCGGCCGCTTCTGCGATGCCGAGTCGGCACTGCGCGCCGCGGTCGTGGCGGCCGCCACCGTTGGCGACGAGCCGGCCGGGGCGTTTGCGCGGCTCGGTCTCGCGCGGTCTCTGCTGTGGCAGGGCCGTTTCGAGGAATCGATCGAGTGCCTGTCTGACGGACGCGTGTCGATGCCGCGCCCGACTTCGCAGGACGACCGCGTTGCTTCGGAGTGGCGCCGGCTCGGCGCTGCGGCGTGCGCGCGCGAGCGGCCCGATGGCGCGGCCGCGCTCGTTCGGGCCGCTCCGGCGGGGTTTCCCGACGAGTGGCCATTTGGCGCGGTTCACCCGGATGTCGCGCGCGCGTGCCTCGAGGCGCGGGCAGCGATGGCCATCGGCGACCTCGGTGCCGCGGGGCGGGCGACCGCCGTCGCGCGGGCAGCGGCGCTGCAGGCCGGGCGTCCAACGGACCTCGCGACGGCCTGTCGCGCGAGGGCGCTCCTGTTCAGCACGCTGGGAGACGTGGCGGCCGCGCGGCAGCAAGTGGACGAGGGGCTGCATGCGTCCCGGCTCGCTCACGACCCGCTTCGCGCCCTGCGTTTGCGGCTGGTCCTGGTCGAGGCCTTGATGGCCGACGGACGCGGCGCGGAGGCCAAGGCCGGGCTCGCGCGCCTGGCACGACTCGACCCGCGGCGGCTGCCAGCCGTTGTCGGGCGTCCGTTGGAACGCCTCCTGCGGAACGACGGTGAGGCGGGCGGCGGGTCCGTCGTGGTGCCGTTTCGGCAGGCGTCCTCGCCGCGTGCGTCGAGTGGCGTCGCCGGGGCGCCGAGGCCGTCGCTCGCGGATGGCATCATCGAGGTGCTGGGCCTGTGCCAGGCAACGGAGGATGAGCGCGAGGCGTTGCGAAAGGTGAGCGTGGCGTTGAGGGGGAGGGTGAGGGCGGTGTCGTTGGCGTGCGCCGGGAACGAACACGGGCACGCGGCCGTGCTGGCGGCCGACGGCGTCGGCCGGGCTTCCGAGGACGTCGCGTTGCGGGCGGTGCAATCCGGACTCGTGATTGCGCCGAGTTCGTCGCGAAGCGGTCTCGAGGCCGCCGTCCCTGTTCGTTACGGCGGCGAGGTGATCGGCGCCATCGCGTGCCGGTGGACTGCCGACTCGGCGCCCGACTGGGCCCAGGCGGGCGCGCTGCTCGCGGCGGCGGCGACGGCCGTCGCCCCCTGCGTTCGTGCGCTGCTCGACCGGCGCGCCGCGCCCGTGGCTGGCCGGTCGGACTCCGACGAGCTGCTCGGGGTGAGCGACTCGATCGTCACCTTGCGAGCGGAGATCGCGCGGGCGGCGCCAGCGCCGTTCCCCGTGCTGATCGAGGGAGACAGCGGGAGCGGCAAGGAACTCGTGGCGCGCGCCATCCATCGCCTCGGCCCGCGCGCCAACCGTCCGTTGTGCGCGCTCAACTGCGCCGCATTGACAGACGAACTCGTCGAGGCGGAGTTGTTCGGGCACGCCCGCGGCGCGTTCACCGGGGCGATGAGCGAGCGGAAGGGGCTCTTCGAAGAAGCGCACCAGGGCACCCTGGTGCTCGACGAGGTGGGCGAATTGACGCCGCGGGCCCAGGCCAAGCTGCTCCGGGCGATCCAGGAGGGCGAGGTGCGGAGGCTCGGCGAAAACCTGCCGCGCGCCGTCGAAGTGCGCATCGTGGCGGCCACGAATCGTTCCCTGCGCGCCGCGGTCGAGGCCGGTGCCTTTCGGCGCGACCTGCTCTACCGCCTCGAGGTGATCAAGATCGTCGTGCCGCCGCTTCGGGCGCGGATCGAGGACATTCCCCTCCTGGCCTGCCACTTCTGGCGCCAGGCGACCGCGCGCGTCGGCAGCCGCAGCACGCTCGCACCAGCAACGCTCGCCGCGCTCGCCCGGTACGACTGGCCCGGAAACGTTCGCGAACTGCAGAACGTGATGGCCGCGCTGGCGGTGTCGGCCGGGGTTCGCGGCAGCATCGGTCCCGACCGGCTGCCCGCGGTCATCGCCCGGCAGGCGGCCGCGCACCCCGACGCGCGCAACCTCGAGGATGCCCGGCGGGTGTTCGAGGCGGCGTTCGTGCGGGCGGCGCTGGCGCGGGCCGGCGGGCGCCGCTCGCGCGCGGCATCGGACCTGGGGCTCACGCGCCAGGGGCTGGCGAAGTTGATGGCCAGGTTGGGGATCGAGGCACCTTAACGACGCGGCGCGGCGACCGTCTGCAACCGCTTCTGCAGGCCGAGCAAGGCGGCATTCTTCGGCTCGCGCTGCAGCCCCCGCTCGACCGACGCCAGCGCGCCAGCCTGGTCGCCGACGCGGAACTGGCATTCCGCGAGGCGCGCGAACACGGCGGGCGGTGCGGTGGGACTCTCGGCGGCCCTGGCATACCACGCGGCTGCCACGCCAGGCTCGTTGAGGCGAACCGAGAGATCGCCCAGGTGGATGGCGCGCTCGGGCGGGGGAATGCCGTCGCCCGAGATCGCGGTGTATCGCAAGAGCGCCTCGCGCGCAGTGCCGAGGTGGCCGGCGCGCTCCGCGACGTTCGACAACTGCAGCAGCGCCGCCGGTTCGACGGGGAACTGCGCCGCCGACTGCGTCAGCGTGCGTTCGGCGGCGGCCGCGTCGCCGGCCAGCAGTTGCGCGCGCCCGAGCAGCAGCAGCGCCTCGCTGCCCGGCGGACTGCGCCTCGTCACCACGTCGAGCGCCTCGAGCGCCTTGTTGAGCGCGACCCGGTCGCGCTGCGCTTCGGCCGTCTCCAGCCAGACCCGGCCGATGGCCAGGTAGATCTGCGGGTCTTCGCGTCGATCCTCAGCCAGCCGCCTCAGCGTAATCACGGCGAGGTCGGAGCGGCCTGCTTTGCCGTAAGCCAGGCCGAGGGCGAGTTGGCGCTCCGGCCGATGCGGCTCCAGCGCGGCGAGCGCCTCCAGCTGGTTGATGGCTTCCTTCTCGCGATGGGCCGCCGAGTACAGCTCGGCCAGTTGCTCCCGTGCCGCGCCCAGGCCCGGTTCGAGGCGCACGGCCTTCTCCAGCTCGGCCGTCGCCTCTTGCGGCTGGTCCAGGGCTTTGAGGCACAGGCCGAGCAGGTAGTGGGCGGGCGCAGCCCGATCGTCGACCGACAGCGCCTGCCGGAGGGGAGGCAGCGCCGCCTGCGAATTGCCCAGGCGGTATCGGGCGAGCGCCAGCTTGTACAGGACGCGGACCGACCGGTCGTCGAGGCGGACGTACGCCTCGTAGCTCTCCTGCGCGCGCGCGTAGCGTGCCAGGCTGGCGTTCAGGTCGCCGAGCAGTTCGAGGGGACGGGTGGCTGTCGGGTCGAGTTCAGCGGCGCGACGGAGGTCCCGAAGCGCTTCACCGGTTTCGCCGCGGCGTCGATAGGTTTCTCCGCGCTTCAGGTAGCCGAGCATCGAGTCACGGCGGAGCGCGATGGCGCCGCTGTAGGCTTCGACCGCGAGGAACGTCTCGTCCCGGGCCAGCGCGCGGTCGCCCTCGGCAATCAACCGGGAGTACTCCCGCTGGCGGGCCACCGCCTCCCAGGCGAGCATCCCCAGCAGTCCCGCCGACACGAGCAGGGCGATGACGGCCGTCCGCTTCATCCGTGCCTATGGTAGCAGCACCGGCCGGCGGCCGCGCCACGAGGATCGTCGCAGGTTGGTGGAGGTCGTCCTCGCACTCCCGCAAACGACGCAAACAGGGAACTTTCGGGGCGTTGCGGGGTCTAATCGTTCAGCAGGCCTTTCCTGACAGCCAGGGGCGAAACTGCTATAGTGAAGGGAGCAGCCCAGGTGGCCGGGGAACTCACAGTGAAGCGTGCACCAGCGATCAGCTGGTCCGAGGTCGGGAGCCGCGAAGCGGCACTGATCAGCCGTTGTGCGGCTGGCGACGAGGTGGCCTGTACCGAACTCGTCGACGAGCACCAGCGGATGGTGTTCCACCTCGCGATGCACCTGCTCGGCGATCACGACGAAGCCCTCGACCTCTCCCAGGAAGTCTTCCTCAACGTCTTTCGCACCATCGGCCGTTTCCGCGGCCAGTCGGCCCTTCGCACCTGGATCTACCGAATCGTCATCAACCAGGCGCGGAATCGCCAGCGGTGGTGGCGGCGGCGGCATCGCGCCGAGCAGGTCTCGCTCGAGGAGCGGATGGAGCGGAACGGCGACCTGCCGCCGGCCAGCGACCTCGCCCAGCCGGATCGCATGTTCGGGCAGAAGGAGTTGGCGACCCGCATCTGGGACGCGCTGGGCCGACTGCCGTTCGACCAGCGCTCGGTCATGGTTCTGAGGGAAATCGACGGTTTGAGCTACGACGAAATCGCGTTTTCGCTGGGCGTGGCGGTGGGCACCGTGAAGTCGCGGCTCACCCGGGCGCGTGAGGCGCTGCGCTTCCAGCTGAGAGAGGCGGACAGGTCATGATGCCGCGAGCGTGTTGGCAGGTGCGGCGCCAGTTGTCCGCGTTCCACGACGGAGAGCTGCCGGTCGGCGACCAGATCGCCGTCCAGGCGCACCTGCGGGAATGCCCGGCGTGCGCGGCGGAGGCCAGGGAGTTGGACGACCTGGGGAACTGCCTGCGCACCGGAGCGTTGTCGGTGGGCGTCCAGCCCGACGTCTGGGAAGGGCTGCCCTCGAGCGTCGTCTCCCGCATGAAAGCGGAGGACGCCGAGTCGTTCAGCGGGCGCACCGGGCGGGTGTTCGAGGACCTCCACTTCGTATGGGCGGCGCTCGGGGCGACGGGGTCGACCGTCGCCTGCCTGGCGCTGATCTTCGCCATCTTCTACTACGCGATCGCGTCGCCGGCCGGGTCGAACCGCAACCCGATGGTCGTCGGTCCGACGATGAATCTCCCCAGCGCGGCCCAGGACGCGTTCCCGACTGCGACCACGGAAGACCTGGTGCTGGCGCTGGATGCCGTGGTGACGCGCGAGGGGCGCATCGCGCGGCTCCAGCTCATCCCGGAGCCCGGGACCCGGCTGCAGAAGCCGAGCGAAGCGGAGCGGCAGGCCGTCATCACGCTGCTCGACGCGATCTCGAAGGCGCGGTTCAACCCGGCCCGCTTCTCGGGGTCGCCGGTCCCGGTGGCCGTCAACATGGTCTGGCTCTACGCCAGCCTGACGGTGAAGGGGAAGATGCCCGAGGTGCAGGTCACGCCGCGGGCGCGGCGCGGCAGCACGTCGGTCCTCGAGCGCGCCAGCCCGAAGCACTCGCTCCTGGTCTAGCGGCCTCCCTCCCTTTTCGTGCCGCCCTTCGGCACCACGTCGGCGCGCGCCGTCGCGACGTTCCCCATCACGTCCGTGGCGCGCAGCACCACGCCCGCCGCATCCCCCTCGAGCGTCAACTCGAACTGCTCCAGGCGCGAGTCACAGATGCCGTCCTTCGGGTAGATCGGGCGCCACCGCGTCGCGTCGAGCGAGTAGTCCATCCGCTGGATGGCGGAGTCCTCGTCGGATGCCTCGAACGAGACGACCGTCTTGCCGCCGTCCTTGCGGATGCCGGTCACGCGGACGGTGGGCGGCGTGTTGTCGACGTCGAACGCCGTGCTGTCGGCCTCGCCGGTCAGCGCTTCCCCCGGCGGGTTGGAGGGGCTGTCGCTGGCGACGATCCGCAGGACGTAGGTGCCGTTGGGCACGGACGTGGTGTCCCACACGAAGAGCTGGTCGGTGAGGCCGCGCTTGAGCGTCTTCCACGTCGTGTCGCCCTCGCGGCGGTAGAGGACGTCGTACACCATCTTGTCGTCGTTGTCGTCCTCCGCCTTCCAGGTGAAGGTCTGGAGGCCCTTCTGGTAGATGCGCCGGCCGAGGGCCGGCGCGCTGGAGCCGAGGCTCGTCCCGCCCCCGGACCCTGCAGCGGCGAGCGCCGCCGGGGACGGGCGGGTATCCGGCCAGCCGTCATCGAACCCCGCGATCTCGCCCTCGCCGGTGGAGTAGGGCTTTTGGAACACGTTGCCAGGCGGGTACACGGTGATCGACGACACGTAGGGCCGCAAGTTGCGCTGCAGGTACGCGGCCGTCACCGACGTCAGCACCGGCGTCGCGTCCTTGCCGAGCAGCGTCGCCTGCCACTGGAGGTAGCGCGCCTTCGGGCTCTGGATCTGCTGGCCTTCGGAGGCCGTGTAGGCCTCGGACCAGGGGCTCCACGTATCGTCGGGCGTCTGGCTGTTGCCCGACCTCGTGCGCAGTTCGATGCGGGAGCCGGCGGGCGTCGAACCCTTCCAGCTGATCGTCCCCCAGCTGGAAACCGTCTCCGTGTCCCTCACGTCGGACTCGTAGGTGCCCTTGTCGGCGTGGCCTGGCGACAGGCGGAACACCTTGCCGGGGTTGGAGGTGACGTAGAGCGTGTCCCCCTCGGGCGTCGAGAGGAACTGCGTGACCTGTTGCGCCGGGGCGCGGCCGACGAGCGTCACCTGCGGCGGATCGCCCGCCACGCGGAAGATCTTGCCCTTCGCTCCGGTGCCGATCAGCACGCCGCCTCCCGGATCGAACGCGACGTCGTACGGCGTGTCGTCGGACGACTCCCAGACGGTGTCCCACAAGCCGTCCGGCTCGATTCGGTATACCGCGCCCTTCGTTCCGCGCGGGCCGATCTTCGCACTCGCCCCCTTCGTGTCGCTCGTCACGCCGGCGCCCACGTCGATGACCGTGATGCCGGTGATCTCCGTGGAGACCGACGCCACGGCCGGCTTCGAGGGCTCGACGACGGTGGTGTCGGTCGGACGGTCCTCACTGCTGCTCGACGCGCTCTTCGCGGCGACCGCGGTCGCGTAGATCTCGCCGGCGGCGTTGATGCGGATCGAGTGGATCTCGCGGAAGTCGGACTCGAGCAGGACGAACGCCTTGCCCTCGCGGTCGATTCGGAACACGCGGCCGGGAGACTCGGTGCCCGCCAGGAGGTTGCCGGCCTTGTCCATCGCCAGCGCGACGACGTTGGTCGAGCGGGTCTTGTAGAAGACCGAGCCCTTGCCGTCCGGCGTCACCTTGTAGATGACGCCTTTCTCGCCCGTGCCGGCGAACACGTTGCCCGCGGCGTCCACGGCCAGCGACCAGATGTATTTCTCGTCCGGCTTGAAGAACGTGGTTGCCGAACCCTTCGCGTCCACCCGGTAAATCTGGCCATCCGGCGACGCGGCCACGTAGACGCTGCCGTCAGGCCCCGCGGCCAGCGCGTGGATCTCAAGCTCCGCCGCGTCGTAGAGCGTCGTCGCCCTGCCGTCCTTGCCCACGCGGAACACCTTTCCCTCGTTGCCGCTGCCCACGACGAGCGTCCCGTCGGCGGAGGGGAGGATCGACCAGAGGAACGGCGCCGCGGAGTCGTAGACGAGCCTGGTCGGCGGGCCCAGGGTGAGGCGGCCGTCGTTGTCGATCGAGAGGTTCTCCACGTCGCCCTTCAGGAGATCCGCGCGGGTGGCGACCTGCCAGAAGGTGGGCGTCGAGGCCGATACGAGGGCGACGGCGACGGAGGCGATTACCCCCGCCAGGACGAGTCGTGCGTTTCGATGGGACATGCGCTGCGTGCCGGTTCGAGAGACACAGTCATTGCAGGATGCACGGGAGGGCACATGCGCGAGGCTGGCCCGTCCGCCGCCGGGTCACGATCGCGGTCTCTCACTCAGTTGCCCTGTATGGTAATCGTCAGGATGCGCGACCCGGAGACCGCGCTGTCCGTCACGACTTCCCATTCCCCCGCGGTGGCGTTGCGCAGGGGCGAGAAGCTGCCGCCGTTCCGGTCGGATTCCATCACCGCCAGGACGGACGGCGGCAGCGACGAGAGATTCTCGCCGTTGACGACGGCCCCGGCGTCCTGACGGAGGAGCCGGATGTACAGCCGGTTGTTCTTCTTCGCCCGGTTCAGCAACCGGATCATCTGGTCCAGGCCCTTCGGCTGCGCCGTTCGAATGTCGCGCTGTTCGAACTGCGCGAGCCTGCCGCCGTCGGACACGAGCACCGACATCGACCCGGAGGCGTTCGCCGGGATGTCGATCGGGACCGTGCGGGTGATCTCCTCGCCGCGGTAGGTGCGCATCAACAGCTTGAGCGGGACCGTCGTGCCCGGCCGGATCCTCGCGGCGTCGAGCCAGACGCGCTCGAGCGTGGCCGTCTGCGGACGTTCGCTGGTCGTGATATGCAGGTCCACCTTGTCGAGTTCGACCCGCTCCACGTCGTTCCCCAGCAGGAAGGTGAGCGGGGCGACCACGTAGGCCGCGGCGCCGACCGACGGCTGGTCGCCCGTGAAGATGTCCTCGAACCTCACCGCCCCGTGATTCCGCAGCGTCGCCGTACCCTTGACGGTGAACGTCGCGGCGCCGAACTCGCGCTCGTACGACGACAGCGTGCTCAGGATCGTCACGTAGGTGAGGAGGGGCGTGAAGAGCTGGTCGTTCACGACCTGGAAGTCGAACTGCTTGCTGAGCCCGCGCTCCGTGTCGAGCGCGATGTGCACGGGGATCAGGTCCGGGCCCTTGCCCAGCGTACCGAGATGGCCGTGGCCCGGTCCTGCCGGAACGTGCCGATGGTGTCGCCGGTCATCGCGATCTTCATCGACGACTCCAGGCTCGGCAGAATCGAGTAGACGTACGCCCGCGTCATCGGGAACTGCGTCGTGCCGAGGTTGTAGAACGGGTGACCGAAGGCGTAGACCTGGTTGCCGTCCACCTCGGTGACCGTGCCGGTGGCGCCCATCATGTAGTCGCCGGTGACGAGGTTGACGCCCACCGGGTCGCCGGGCTTGAGCGGGCTGGCGGCCAGGGCCGGCGCGGCACCCTGCAGCGCCGGGGCGCCGCTCGGCATCGGGAGGAACCCCGAGTCTCGGAACGTGTCGGCCAGCGCATCGCGGACGGCGCCCGAGAAGCCGCCGAGCGAAAGGGGCGTGGCAATCGGCCGCAACAGCACGCCGAGTTCGGCCGCGCGAGGGGTGTCGAGGCCGCCGAGGCCCAAGACGCTGACGTCGGCCGGGTCGTCGGCAAACGGCCGACGCAGCGAGGAGAACGCGGCGCGGAGGGCTGCAAACACCTTCTCCTGCGTCAGCGGCAGATCGATCCTCGCCTTCTTGTCGAGCGGCGCGCGGCGCACCTGCGGCCCGGCCGATTCGATCATCTCCGCGATCGGCGTGATGCCGGCGATCGGCTCCTTGGGAAACTGGCCAACCGAATACGCAATGGCGCCGAGCAGGCGCCCGTCGATGTACACCGGGCTGCCGCTCATCCCGGCGATGACGCCGGTGTCGGCCAGGGGCCCGCCTTCGAGCCGGGCGAGCACCATGTTGCGCTGCGGTCCGTTGACGTTGCGCAGCACGCCGAGGATGTGGACTTTGAACTCCTCGACCGTGTCGCCCGAGAAGACGGTGCGGCCCGTTCCCGTCATGCCAGGACGGACCTCGTCCACGGACATGTAGCGAGGCGCCGCCGCGGGCCAGGAGCCCGCCAGGACGGCCAGGAGAGCGACTGCGCAGAGACTCCGAGGGTTCATTGGCAAGGACGGGCGTCCGGGAAAACCGTGTTTATCGGTCGGATACAAGTCATTATAGGCGCGTGAACTGCTTGTGGGTCAAGGAGAAACGGGGATCTTCGCGCTCCGGCTCCGGCCCGCGGCGGCGTGAGGGTTGACGCGCCCCGGCGGCTCTGATAACGTGACGGACTCGAGTCGCAGAGTTCTCCAGAGGCCATGACACAGTTCGCGAACCCACTCGTCGTGCCCGCCGCCGGCGCCCGCGCCGCCGCGAAGGCCTGCGTGTGCGCCGCGTACGCTTACTGGTGGTGGTTCATCTCAGAAGGGGCGCCTCTGTCCTAGCCACCAGTGCTCGAGACCTTGGAAAAGCCTCTTCAGCCAGCCGGTTGAAGGGGCTTTTTTTGTTTTGACGGTGTGCCGGTCGATCTGGTCGGGAGGCGGTCGGCGAGACGGGAGGCGGGGGGCGGCTCAGCGATGGCCTGCGCCGCTCCCGGGGGCAGCGCGGCGGAGCCGGGCGGCACGGTTCCGCGTGGATCGGGCCCGCCGGCCGGCCGAGGCGGGCGGCAGTGAACCGGGCAGGTGAGTGATGAAGACGACATCGTTCGAGGAATTCGCGAAGCTGGCCTCGCAGGGCACGTTCGTGCCGGTTTGCAGGGAGATCATGGCGGACCTGCTCACCCCGGTGTCCGCGTTCCTGAAGATCGCCGAGCACTCCGACTACGCGTTCCTCCTCGAAAGCGTGGAAGGCGGCGAGCGTCTCGGCCGGTACTCGTTCCTCGGCAAGGACCCGTTCCTCGTGCTCCGAGCCGACCTGTCCGGCCGCACGACGATCGACCGCGCGGGGGTGACGGCGGTGTCGGACGAGGCGTTCATCCCGACGCTGCGGCGGCTGATGGCCGACTTCCGGGCGCCGGTGGTGCCCGACCTGCCGCGGTTCACCGGCGGCGCGGTCGGCTTCCTCGGCTACGACGCGACGTCGTGGTTCGAGGCCGTGCCGGTGAAGGCGGGGGCGCTCGATGACGGCGGCGAGCCGGCCGCGGGATTCATGATCTTCGATACGGTCCTCGCCTTCGACCACGTCCGCCACCGCATCCTGATCATCGCCAACGCGCGCGTCACGCCCGACGCGGACCTGGCGGCGCTCTACCGGTTCGCCTGCGCGAAGATCGGCTTTCTCGAGCGCGAGCTCCAGGGCAACCTCTCGCAGTCGACGGCCCGCGGCGGCGGTTCGCTGAACGTCCGCTCGAACATCACGCGAGCGCAGTTCGAATCGTCGGTCCGGGCGGGGCAGGAGCACATTGCGGCGGGCGACATCTACCAGGTGGTGCTGTCGCAGCGCTTCGAGGCGGACGTCGACGCCGATCCCTTCACCGTCTACCGCGCGCTGCGTCACGTCAACCCGTCGCCCTACATGTTCTTCGTCCGGATGGGCGCGCGGTCGATCGTCGGCGCCTCGCCGGAGATGCTCGTGCGGGTCGAGGGCGACCGCGTCGAAACGCACCCGATTGCCGGGACCCGCCCGCGCGGCCGCGACGAGGCGGACGACCTGCGCCTCGCGGAAGAGCTCAAGGCGAACGAGAAGGAGCGGGCCGAGCACGTCATGCTGGTCGATCTCGGGCGCAACGACGTCGGCCGCGTGTCGGAGTACGGCTCCGTCCGCGTTCCGCAGTTCATGGGCCTCGACCGGTACTCGCACGTCATGCACCTCGTCTCCGTCGTGGAGGGCAAGCTCGCGAAGGACTGCGACCGGCTGGACGCGCTGGTCTCGTGCTTTCCGGCCGGCACGGTGTCGGGGGCGCCGAAGATCCGCGCGATGGAAATCATCGCCAGCCTCGAACCGGACCCGCGCGGCATCTACGCGGGCGCCGTCGGCTACCTCGACTTCGCCGGGAATCTCGACTTCTGCATCGCGATCCGGACCATCGTGATGGAGGGCTCGCGGGCGAGCGTGCAGGCGGGGGCGGGGATCGTCATGGACTCGGATCCCTCCGCCGAGTTCGACGAGACGTGCGACAAGGCGAAGGCGCTCATCCGGGCGCTCGAACTGGCCGCGGAGGGGCTGTAGGCCATGCGCGTCCTGGTCATCGACAACTACGACTCGTTCACCTTCAACCTGGTGCAGTATCTCGGCGAGCTCGGCGCCGAACTCGTCGTTCACCGGAACGACCGGGTGACGCTCGAGGGGATTGCGGCCGCGGCACCAGACCGCATCGTCATCTCGCCGGGCCCGGGACATCCAGCCGGCGCGGGGATCGTCGTGGAGGCCATCCGGTGCTTCGGTTCGCGGGTTCCCTTGCTCGGCGTCTGCCTCGGCCACCAGGCGATTGGCCTCGCCTTCGGCGGGCGCGTCGTCCGGGCGCCCGTGCCGGTGCACGGCAAGACCTCGCTCGTCGAGCACGACCGCGCGGGGATCTTCGCCGGCATCGCCACGCCGTTCGAGGCCGCCCGTTACCACTCGCTCGTCGTCGCGGCGGACGGCCTGCCCGGCGACCTCGTGGTCTCGGCCCGCACCCGGGGTGACGGCATCGTGATGGGCCTGCGGCACCGCGAGTGGCCGGTGCACGGCGTGCAGTTCCACCCCGAGTCCATCCTGACGGGCCCGGGCCGGCAGAATCCTCCGGAATTTCCTCCACGGGTGACGCGATGTTTCACGAGCTGCTGGAGACGCTGGCGAGGCGTGAAGACCTGACGCAGGACGAGGCGTCCGCGGCCATGGCGGAGATCATGGACGGACGCGCGAGCGAACCGGCCGTGGCCGGCCTGTTGATGGGGCTGGCGATGAAGGGCGAGCGCCCGGCGGAAATCGTCGGCCTGGCGAGGACGATGCGCGAGCGCGCCGTGCCGTTGTCGAAGCGCTACGCGGACGTCGTCGACGTGTGCGGCACGGGCGGCGACCGGGCGGGCACGTTCAACATCTCGTCGGTCGCGGCGATCGTGGTGGCGGCGTGCGGGGCGCGCGTGGCGAAGCACGGGAACCGCTCGGTGTCGAGCCGCTGCGGCAGCGCGGACGTCTTCGAGGCGCTGGGCGTGTCGGCGGCGGCTCCGCCGGCGCTCGTCGAGCGGATGCTGGAGGAGGCGCGCCTCGCGTTCCTGTTCGCGCCCGTCTTCCACCCGTCGATGCGCCACGCCGCGCCGGTGCGCCGCGCGCTCGGCCTTCGCACGGCGTTCAACCTGCTCGGGCCCCTGACCAATCCGGCCAGGCCGCGCCGGCAGGTGATCGGCGTGCCACGGCCGGAGCTGACGGAACTCATGGCGCGGTCGCTGCTGCTGCTCGGCTCCGACCGCGCGTGGGTGGTGCACGGTGCCGACGGCCTCGACGAGATCTCGACGGTCGGCTACACGAAGGTCTCCGAGTGCCGCGACGGGATGGTGGGCACCTTCTACGTGCACCCCTCGGACTACGGCTTGCCGGTCGCGTCGGCCGAGGCGATCAAGGGGGGCGATGTCGCGGAGAACGCGGCGATCGCGCGCGACGTCCTGGCAGGCAGGCGGGGCGCCGCCCGCGACGTGGTGCTGCTGAACGCGGGCGCCGCGCTGCTCGTCGCGGGCCTCGCGCCGACGGTCGGCGACGGCATCGCGATGGGCGCCGCGGCCATCGACAGGGGAGCCGCGTCCGGCGTGCTCGACCGCATGGTGGCGCTGTCGCAGGAGCAGGCGGCGTGACGGCGGGTCCCGTCCCCGACGTCCTCGCCGCGATCGTGGCGGCGACCCGCCGCCGGCTCGCCGTGCAGGGGGCCGGCGGGGCGCTGGCAGCGGTTCAGGAGGCCGCCGACTCGCGCCGGCCGGACGGCGAACGCTTCGTCGAGCAGTTGACCCGCGCCTCGTCCATCAACGTCATCGCCGAGTGCAAGCGTCGTTCGCCGAGCCGCGGCGTGCTGCGGGCGGACTACGACGCCGCGGCGATTGCCGCCTCGTACGAAGCGAACGGTGCCGCCGCCATCTCGGTGCTGACCGAACCGACGTTCTTCGACGGGTCGCTCGACGACTTGCGGGCCGTCCGCGCGCGCGTCCGGCTCCCCCTGCTGAGGAAGGACTTCGTGATCGACGAGCGGCAGCTGCTCGAAGCGCGCGCGGCGGGTGCGGACGCCGTGCTGTTGATCGTGGCCGCCCTGGAAGCCGACGCCTTTCGTCGATTGCACGCTCGCGCCGCAGACCTGGGGCTCGCCGCGCTGGTGGAGGTGCACGATCGCGACGATCTCGCGACCGCGCTGACGGCGTCGCCGCGCGTCGTCGGCGTGAACAATCGGAACCTGAAGACGCTCTCGGTCGACCCCTCGGCCTCGCTGGCGCTCGTTCGCGAGATTCCCGACGACGTGGTGGCCGTGGCGGAAAGCGGCCTTCGACAGCGTGACGACCTGCGGCGCCTGCGCGACGCGGGCTACGACGCGTTCCTGATTGGCGAGCGGCTGGTGGCGGACGCCGACCCCGGCCGCGCGCTGAGCGAGATGCTGTGATGTTCGTCAAGATCTGCGGGATCACCCGCGCGGAGGACGCCACGCTGGCCGTCGAGCTCGGGGCGTCGGCGGTCGGATTCGTCTTCTGGCCGGGCAGCCCTCGTTTCGTCGAGCCCGCCCGCGCGAGGGCCATCGTCCGCCAGCTGCCGCCCTTCGTCGCGGCGGTCGGCGTGTTCGTCGATCAGAGGTTGGACCACGTGACCGCGGTGGTGGAGCAGGTTGGGTTGACGGCGGTGCAACTGCACGGGGACGAGCGTCCCGAAGATGCGTCCCGCCTGGGTGTGCGCGTCATCAAGGCGGTCGCCGGCCGGGCGGCCATCGCCGAGTCGGAGCGGTGGCCGGCGTCGCTGATGCCGCTCGTCGACGCGGCCGCGCCGTCGCGTCGCGGAGGCACGGGCCGGCTGGCCGACTGGACGGCGGCGGCGCAGCTGGCGGCGAGGAGACCGACGGCGCTGGCCGGCGGCCTCACCGCCGAGAACGTCGAGTTGGCCATCCGCACCGTCCGGCCGGCGGCGATCGACGTGTCGTCGGGCGTCGAATCCGCGCCAGGCGTCAAGGATCCGGTGCGGATGCGGACGTTCTTCGCCGCCGTTCACCGGGCGCTTCACCGGTCGCTGCCGGCATTTGGCCGACGCGACCCGGACGAGCGCGGCTACTACGGCGCGTTCGGCGGGCGCTTCGTTCCGGAGACGCTCGTGGCACCCGTCGAGGCGCTCGAACGCGGATACTGCGAGGCGCGGCGAGACCCCGAGTTCGCGTCCGCCTTCGCGAACCTGCTGGCGACCTACGTCGGGCGTCCGACTCCGTTGACGGAAGCCGTCCGGCTGGGCCGCGACTCGGGCGCCCGCGTGTTCCTCAAACGCGAGGACCTGACCCACACCGGCGCGCACAAGATCAACAACGCCATCGGCCAGGCGCTTCTCGCGCAGCGGATGGGGAAGTCCCGCGTGATCGCCGAGACGGGCGCCGGCCAGCATGGCGTCGCCGCGGCCACGGCCTGCGCGCTCCTCGGCCTGTCGTGCGAGGTGTACATGGGCGCGGAGGACATGGCCCGGCAGGCGCCCAACGTCACGCGCATGGAATGGCTGGGCGCGCGCGTCCGGCGCGTCGACGGCGGCGCGCGCACGCTGAAGGACGCGATCAACGAGGCGATGCGCGACTGGGTCGCGAACGTCGGCGACACCTACTACCTGCTGGGCTCCGCGCTCGGTCCGCACCCGTACCCGCTGATGGTGCGCGAGTTCCAGGCGGTGATTGGGTTCGAAGCGCGCCGCCAGGTGCTCGAGCAGGCCGGCCGCCTGCCCGACGCCGTCGTGGCATGCGTCGGCGGCGGCAGCAACGCCATCGGCGTGTTCGACGCGTTCATTGACGATCCGGGAGTGCGGCTCGTCGGCGTCGAGGCCGGGGGGATCGACCTCTCGCCGGGCCGCCACGCGGCTCGCTTCGCCGGGGGGCGGCCCGGCGTGCTGCAGGGCACGCGCACCTTCATCCTCCAGGATGCCGACGGCAACGTCGAAGCGACGCATTCGGTGTCGGCGGGGATGGACTACGCCGCCGTCGGCCCGGAGCACGCGTGGCTGCGCGAGCGGGGACGCACGGAGTACACGCTGGCGACCGACGACGAGGCGCGCGAGGCGTTCAAGGACCTCGCGCGGCTCGAGGGCATCATTCCGGCGCTGGAATCGGCGCACGCGGTCGCTGCCGCCCAGCGCGTGGCCCGCGACGCGGGGGCGGGCGGCGTCGTGCTCGTCAACCTGTCCGGGCGGGGTGACAAGGATCTGGGCACCATGACGGAGGGCAGCCGCCATGTCGCGCCTTGACGAGCGGTTCGCGCGGCTGAGGGAGCGGGCCGAAACCGGCCTGGTGACCTACGTCACCGCCGGCCACCCCGACGTCGATCGATCGGCGCTCGTGCTGCGCGCGCTGGCCCGCGCGGGCGCCGACGTGCTGGAGGTCGGCGTGCCGTTCTCGGACCCGGTGGCCGACGGCCCGGTAATCGAGCGGGCAGCGGCGCGGGCCCGCGCGGCGGGAGGCACGCTGTCGACCACGCTGGATCTCGTCGCGCGGATCCGGGTCGATGTCGGGGCGCCGATCGTGCTCTTCAGCTACGTCAACCCGCTGCTGGCGATGGGCGAGCGCGAGTTCGCCAGGCGCGCGGCGGCGGCCGGCGTCGACGGGGTGCTGGTGCTCGACCTTCCCATCGAGGAGGCCGGGGAGTTCCAGCGAGTGCTCGGCGACGCGGGGCTGGACATGATCTTCCTGCTCAGCCCGACCACGTCCGACGAGCGCATCGCGAAGGCGGCGGCGCTTGGACGAGGGTTCCTGTACGTGATCTCGCGGCTCGGCGTGACGGGCGCGCGAGATACCGTGGCGGAAGGGGCAGGGGCGCTGGTGGGACGGGTGCGAGCGCACACCGGTTTGCCGGTGGCGCTGGGCTTCGGATTGTCGCGGCCCGAGCACGTGCGCCAGGCAGGAGCGTGGGCCGACGCCGCCGTGGTTGGCTCGGCGCTGGTGAGCCTCGTCGAAGAGGCGGCGGACTTGCCGGACCTCGGCAGCCGCGTGGAGAGGTTCGTGCGCGCCATGAAGGCGGGCTGCCTGCCGGCGGCGACCGGTGGGGCATGACGCTCGTCACGCGGGTGTTCGAGCGTATCATCGACGAAGCGCGTCCCCTGGCGCCGAAGGCGGCGCGCCGTCCCGTCGCAGGCTTCGCCCGCCGCGGACGCGGGCGCGCCCCCGCGTCGGGGCGACGCACGTGAGACGCCGGGATCGCGGGAGGGCATCGTGGTTGTCGTGATGGCGGAGGGCGCCACCGGCGCCCAGATCGAGCACGTCGTGGGGACGCTGGCGGGCATGGGATTCGACGTGCACCGCTCGATCGGCACGACGAAGGTGATCCTCGGCGCGGTGGGCGGGATGGCGGAGGCGGAGCCCGCGCTGATCGAACTGCTGGACGGCGTGCGCGAAGTCGTGCGGATCAGCGAGCCATACAAGCTCGCCAGCCGCAGCTTCCGACCGGAGGGGTCGGTCGTCGCGATTGGCGACGTGCGGGTCGGCGGCGACGAGGTCGTCGTCATGGCCGGCCCGTGCTCGATCGAGTCCGAGGCGCAGGTGCGCGCGGCAGCGGCGGCCGTGAGGCGGGCGGGCGCCAAGATACTCCGCGGCGGCGCCTTCAAGCCTCGGAGTTCTCCGTACAGCTTCCAGGGCCTCGGCGAAGAAGGCCTGCAGCTGCTTCGGTGGGCTGCCGACGAGCAGAACATGAAGGTCGTCTCGGAGGTCATGGACCTCTCGCAGATCGACCTGATGGCGCGCTACGCGGACCTCCTGCAGGTGGGTGCGAGGAACATGCAGAACTTCACGCTGCTCCGGGAGCTCGGACACCTGAGGAAACCCGTCCTGCTCAAGCGCGGCATCGCCGCCACGATCGAGGAGTGGCTGCTGTCGGCGGAATACGTCCTCGCCGGCGGCAACCCCGACGTGATCCTCTGCGAGCGGGGGATCCGCACCTTCGAGAACGCCACCAGGAACACGCTCGACATCTCGGCCATCCCGGTCGTGAAGAAGCTGAGCCACCTGCCGATCATCGCCGACCCGAGCCACGGCACCGGGCGCCGCGACAAGGTGGCGCCGATGGCCCGCGCCGCGGTGGCGGCTGGGGCCGACGGCCTGATCATCGAGGTGCACTGCGATCCGGATCACGCCCTCAGCGACGGCGCGCAGTCGCTGTTCCCCGCCCAGTTCGATCGGCTGATGGCGGAACTGCGCATCATCGCGCCGGCCATCGGCCGCAGCATCTGCGTCGAGCCGGTGGCCAGAAGAGGGTGGGCGAGGTAGGCACGTGCTGCCCATGGCCGATCCCGAACCCGCCGGCGCGCCGCCGATCTTCGCGCGCATCGCCATCGTCGGCCTCGGGCTGATTGGGGGATCCCTCGCGCTCGCCGCGCGCAAGGCGTGGCCCTCGGCGCTGGTGATCGGCGTGGATCGGAACGATGTCCTCGAGAAGGCGATGGTCCGCCACGCCGTCGACGTGGCCGCCCCGGACCTGATGATCATCTCCGAGGCCGATCTCGTCGTCCTCGCGACGCCGGTCGGGCAAGTCCTCGAGCTGCTGCCGCGACTGGACGCCCACGTCGCCACCGATGCGGTGATCACGGACGTCGGCAGCACCAAGCGCGCGATTGTCGCGGCGGCGGGCGTGCTGCCGCCGCGGCTCCCGTTCGTCGGCGGCCATCCGCTCGCGGGTGCCGCGACGTCGGGCTTCGACGCCGCGCGGCCCGACCTGTTCGTCGACCGCCCGTGGCTGTTCACCGCCGCGCCGGGCGGGCAGGACGCCGTGCAGGCACGGCTCGGGGCCTTCGTCGAGGCGCTCGGCGCTCGGCCCGTGATCCTGCCGTCCGCGGAGGAACACGACCGCCTGGTCGCATTCATCAGCCAGCTGCCGCAGCTCGCGGCGTCGGCCTTGATGGGCGTGATCGGCGAGGCGGCCGGCGACGCCGGGCTGGCGCTGGCCGGCCGCGGCCTGCTCGACACCACGAGGCTCGCGGCCAGCCCTGGCGACATCTGGCGGGACATCTGCAGCACGAACGCCGACGAAGTCGGCCGGGCGCTCGACGGCCTGATCGCCGTCCTCCAGGAGATCCGCCGGGGATTGAAGGACGGCGAGACGATCGACCGCGTGTTCGCCCGCGCCAACGAGTGGCGCGGGCGCCTGGCGTCGACGCGTCCTTGACAAGGCCCGCCCGTTTCCTGCCTCATAGGCGGGGGAGGCTTCTTCGACATGGACAAAGTGCTCGCCTCCGCAGCCGAGGCCGCGGCGCTCGTTCCCGACGGCGCCACGATCATGATGGGCGGGTTCGGGCTGTGCGGGATCCCCGAGAACCTCATCCAGGCGCTCCGCGACCGCGGCACCCGCAACCTCACGATCATCAGCAACAACGCCGGTGTCGACACGTTCGGGATCGGCATCCTGCTGCAGACCAGGCAGGTCCGCAAGATGATCTCGACCTATGTCGGCGAGAACCAGGAGTTCGAGCGCCAGTGCCTGAGCGGCGAGCTGGAACTCGAGCTGGTTCCGCAGGGCACGTTTGCCGAGCGCATCCGGGCCGGCGGGGCGGGCATCGGCGGGTTCTTCACGCCCACCGGCTACGGCACGGTCGTCGCCGAGGGGAAGGAGACGCGCGTCATCGACGGCCGACACTACGTGCTCGAAGCGCCGCTCAAGGCCGATTTCGCGTTCGTGAAGGCGGTTCGCGGCGATCGCCTGGGCAACCTCGTCTACCATCGGACGGCCCGGAACTTCAACCCGATGATGGCCACCGCCGCCACGGTGACGATCGCCGAGGTCGAGGAACTCGTCGAGCCGGGCGCCCTCGATCCCGAAGCCATCGTCACGCCCGGGATCTTCGTGAAGCACATCCTCCAGGGCTCGTCGTACGAGAAACGCATCGAACGGCGGACCGTGCGGAAGGCGTGAAGGCGTGACGATTCAGGCCGTCGCGTCCGGCGGCCCGACAGGAGGCCCGTGGACAAGCGCGAACGCATCGTGAAACGGGTGGCCCGGGAACTTCGCGACGGCAACTACGTCAACCTCGGCATCGGCATGCCGACGCTCGTCGCAAACCAGGTGCCGCCGGGGATCGACATCACGCTGCACTCGGAGAACGGCATGCTCGGCGTCGGCCCGTATCCGCTCGACTCCGAGGTCGACCCGGACCTGATCAACGCCGGCAAGGAGACGATCTCGGAGACGAAGGGCTGCTGCTACTTCAGCAGCGCCGATTCGTTCGGGATGGTTCGCGGCGGCCACATCGATCTCACCGTTCTCGGCGCTCTCGAAGTGGACCAGGACGGCAACCTCGCCAACTGGATGATACCGGGCAAGATGGTCAAGGGGATGGGCGGGGCCATGGACCTCGTCGCCGGCGCCAAGCGCGTCATCGTCGCCATGGAGCACACGACCAGGGACGGCTCGCCGAAGATCCTGAAGCGGTGTCAGCTGCCGCTGACGGGCGCTCGCGTCGTGAACGCCATCATCACCGAGTTGGCGGTGATCGAGGTGACCGCCGGCGGGCTCGTGCTGAAGGAGATCGCCGAAGACACGACCGTTGACGTCGTGCGCAACGCCACGCAGGCGGACCTGCAGGTGCCGGCCGACGTCGGGCGATTCTGACGGCGGAAGCGAGAACACGTCCGTCGCTCTTCCGATCCGCTCCGCGGTGGGGTGGAACTTCTCGGCGTCCCTGATCGTCCGAGTCGTGCAGCGTGACTGATGCCGAACTGGTTGCACGGTCGCTTGCCGGGCAGGAGGATGCCTTTCGCGAACTGGTGACCCGTCACCAGCGCAGCGTCTACAACCTCCTGGCCCGGATGCTGCGCAACCCGTCGCAGGCCGAGGAACTGGCGCAGGACACATTCCTCAAGGCCTTCAGGAACCTCAGGTCGTTCGACAACCGGTTCAAGTTCTCGAACTGGATCCTCCGAATCGCTCACAATGCGGCGATCGACGCCATGCGGCGCGCGGGGCCGCCCGAGCTTTCGCTCGACGAGCCGGACGACCGGACCGGCCTCGCGCTGGCCGAAGCCGTGCCGGACCCTCAGGGCGACCAGGCAGTCAGGGCGCTGGAGCACCGTGACCTCTCAACGGCGCTCACGGAGGCGCTGGACCGCCTGCGCCCGGAATACCGGCAGATGGTCGTCCTCCGATACCAGGAAGAGCTGAGCTACGAAGAAATCGTCGAGATCTCCGGGCTTCCGCTGGGTACCGTCAAGAGTCACCTGCACCGGGCCCGGGCGGAAATGGCCGCCCACCTCCGCCGGCAAGGCGTCCGGTAGGGCGGCCCGGCCGGCCTCTGCAACCCCAGCACCTCGAGGTGCGTAGGACAGAACAGGACGAGCGAGATGAGCCACCGGGACGATCACAGGCTGGAGAAATGGCTGGACGCGGAGCTGAATGCGGCCTCGGACGCAGCCGAAGCGGACCGGCTGTTTGCCGTCCTTGCCTCCTCGCACCTGCCTCGCCTGCAGCCTCCGGCCGGTCTGGCGGCGCGAATCGTCGCGGCGGTGCCGGCCCGGTCGTTCCTGCCGCCGGCGCGGGTCCTCGACCCGACGGCTTTCTGGCTGGGAAGGGCCGCAGTGGCGGCTGGCGTCGTGCTGCTCGGCGTCGGCCTCGCCCTGGCGTCACCTCGGGAGGTCGTGTCGCTCGGCGCCGCCGGCCTGTCGCTGGCCGCGCGATTCCTGCACGACGGCCTCGCCTCCGCCGGCGCAGCCCTCGGCGTGTGGCGAGCCTCGCTCGACCTGCTCGCGGCGCTGGGGCAGGCGGCCGCCGTGACGGTCACCACCGGGGTGATGCCGTTCCTGATCGCCGCGAACCTCGCCGTCGCCACCGCGGCGTTCGTGGGCCTGAGGCGGCTGCTGGCTCCCCGAGAGGAGTGTGTCTGATGTCGCAGCTACGCACGTTCATCGCTTGTCTCTGCCTGGCCTTCTGCATCGTTTCCACGGCCGCGGCCGCCCCGCCGCCGGGGCAGGCCCCCGCGGCTCAGCAGCCCGCGGCGGGGGCGGCCGCTCCGGTCGGAGCCAGGAAGGTGGCAGACGCGGTGCTGGCGCGATTCCGCGTGCTGCCGGTGCAGAGCGGGATTGTCCTGGTTCCGCTGTCGCGAATCCCGGGTGCCGACAACGTCGAGCTGCGCGATGGAACGATCGCCATCAACGGCCATCCCGTCACCGGGGGAGAGGTCCGCCAGTTGCTGGGGCGCGACGCGGACGCCGTCCTCGAGCTGTCGTATCTCGACCTGGACCTCCAGCGACGGCTGCTGCTGCCGGCAGAGGGAGGCCGCGTCGAGCGCGAAAGGCCATCCGAGCCGGTCGGGGCGACGAGCGCGACGGCGCCGGAGATGCCCGAAGCGCCGCCGGTCGAGGTTCCAGGCCGGGAGTTTCGCCGACAGGTCGAGACCCGCGTCCGAGTCGGCGGGAACGTCACCGTGGACGCCGACGAGCAGGTGAACGGTCCAGTCGTCGCGGTGTTCGGCTCCGTCTCCGTGAACGGCCGGGTGCGGGACAACGTGGTGGCGGTCGGCGGCGACGTGCGGCTCGGTCCCACGGCCGAGGTCCGGGGCGACGTGGTGGCGGTGGGCGGGCAGGTGCACACCGATCCGAGCGCAAACGTCACCGGGAAGGTGAGCGAGGTCAGCTTCCCGGCCATTCGGATTCGCCCGAACTGGGACCTCCGGATGATGCCGTGGTTCGACGCGGGGCCGTGGCGGGCGATCAGGCTGCTCGGCAGCGTGCTGCGCATGGCGCTGTTCACGCTGCTCGCGACGCTCGTGCTGCTGCTCGCGCCGGAAGCGGTGCAGCGCGTCGAGACGGCCGTCGGCACCCAGCCGTGGAAGTCGGCGCTGCTCGGCCTGCTCGCCCAGCTGTTCTTCATCCCGGTCCTCGTCATCGCGGTCGTCGTGCTGGCCGTGTCGATCATCGGCATCCCGCTGCTGGTGCTCGTGCCGTTCGCCGTCCTCGCGTTCTTCGTGGCGCTGCTGCTCGGGTTCACGGGCGCGGTGTCCGGGTTGGCGCGGGTGGTTCAGCACCGGTTCGACTGGTCGTCTCCGACCACCTTCTCCATGTTGATCGTCGGGCTCGTGATGGTGTGGGGCCTGACGGTGCTCGGCCGCCTGGTGGCATTCGGCGGCGGTCCGTTCGCGGTGACGGGCGCGCTGCTGGTGTTCGTGGGCTTCGTCGTCGAGTACGCCGTGTGGACGGTCGGCCTTGGCGGCGCGCTGCTCACGCGGTTCGGCCGCTTCGGCCCGCCGGCCGTGAGGGTGCCCCCGGTTCCGCCGCTTCAGCCGCCCCCGGTCGACGACGCGACACCGATCGGGTAGCGACGCAGGCGGGCCAGCGGGTGAGCGGAGCGGCTAGCGCTCCGCTGCCTGCATTCGGGACATCCAGGCGTTGAACAGCTCGCGCAGCACCGCTCGATCCTCGGCCGGTCCGACGACCTCGAACCGCAGGAACTCGGCGTCCGCCACCTGGACGAACCGACCTTCGACGAACACGTTGGCGCCCAGCCAGGAGCCGACGGCCTGGTAGTCGCCGGCGCCGTCGGCGCCGGGCGTGCCGCACGCGGCGGCAGCGGCCGACACGGTCAACCCCGGTTGCCGGACGAGGCCGACGCGCAGCGTCCGGGCGAAGTCGGCAAGCGGCGAGGCGGCGGTGGTGTCGGAGGCCGGCGCGATTCCCCGGCAGGGAAGAGGCCCTTGCGGCTCGTGCACCCAGCCGGCCGGGACCACGGCGCGGCCCGGCGGCGAAGCCGAGGCGGCCGCCGATATCGGCACCCAGGCCGCGACCGGCGCGTTCGCAACGGAGGGCCGCCGCAGCGGGTCGGACTCGAGCGAGGCAAGAGAACCGCGGAAGACGGACGCGTTGTAGGCCATCAGCGCGGGCGACCCGGCGTAGCGCGCCACCACCTTCTCCTGTCCGAGGTCGACCACCGCGTATTCGACCCTGACTCCGGCTCCGTCCGCGGCCGTGCCCGTCACGCGGCCGGCGACGACCCGACGGCCTCCGATCGTGCGCACCCGCTGGCGCGAGGGGCCCGACGGCGCGAACGCTTCGAAGGCCTGGCCCGCCGACAGCGCGTCCGCGAGCCGAAGGACATCCAACGGCGTGAGCAGCCGGTCGATTCGCAGCGTGGGAACCGCGGAACTCGCTCCCGCCGCGCCGGTGTCAACCCGCGCGCGAAACGGCGACGCGTCGGCGTAGCCCCACGGCAGGCGGAGGCGCAGGCCTTTCCCGTCCAGCGTCTGCGGTCCGGCGAGCGACAGCCGCCGCGCCGGCAGCTGCCCGTCGAGCCCGTTCGATTCCAGGTAGTCCTTCACGAGGTTGATCGGCACGGCGAAGCCAATTGCGGCGCCGCTGCCCGAGAGCCGACGGCTGACGATGCCGACCACGTAACCGTCGCCGTCGATGACCGGCCCGCCGCTATTGCCCGGATTGACGGCCGCCGTCGTCTGCAGGAAGCGGCGAGTCCCCTGTTCGTCGCCCCTGAACGCCGAGAAGTCTCCGTGGCTCACGCTCACGTCCGGGGCGACCGGTGCCGCCGACACCGGTCGGCCAATCTCGACGTCGCGGCCGAACGGGAAGCCCAGGGCGTCGAGGCCGTCGCCGGCCTCGAGAGCGTCGGAGTCGCCCAGTTCCGCCGCCGGAAAGACGTTGCCGCTGATGGACAGGACGGCGACGTCCAGGTCCGCGTTGACGGCCACGATGCTCGCCTCGTAGCGTTCGGGCGGAGCGCCGTCCGTCGCGCTCGGCGCGAACACCTCGATGCGCGTGACCTTCACCGCGACCTTGGCCTTGCGCCCGTCGATCAGGCCCGTCCGCTCGCCGTCCGCCACCACGTGGCTGCACGTGAGGACCTGGCCGAGCGGGGAGATCAGGAATCCCGAGCCCGTCGCGATCTCGACGTTCGGACGGTGGAACTTCGCGCCGATGGGAGGCTCGTCGCTGGACACCAGGTCGATGTCGCCGACGATGCGAAGGAAGACGGTCGCGCGGCTGGCCGTCTCGATTGCGCCCGCCCGACCCTGCGGCGATCCCCACCCGGGCGCCGGGAGCAGCGCCACGGCTGACGCCAGCGCCGCCCGTCCGAGCAGCGACGCGAGCGGGAAGCGCAGCAGTGCTGATGTGAGGCGACATCCGACCCGCATTCGGCGGCAGCCGTCCATCGTCGGGCTCCGGCTACGTCCGGGTTCGAGGAGGCTGCGTCAGGTGAAAGGCGTCGCTGTGCGGGATGTCCGGTTCACGGCGCTCCTGCCACCGCCGGAAGAGAATGAACGCGCCGCCGAGCAGGATGCCGAACACCGCCGCGCCGGCCAGGAAGAGTCCCGTGATGCCGACCGAACCCATCAGGACGTCGGCGACGCCGATCTCCTTGGATGGCTGCTCGATCACCTTGACGATGATCGGCGTCATGGGCTGGGCGGGTTGGAGGAAGAACACCCGTGAATTGTACCACGGTCCGCCGACCCTACTCGAAGGGGGCGGGCGAGGCGCTCTTCAGGGAGCGCTGATAGCCGCGGACGCCGTCGAACAGGGCCTGGGCGATGCGCTGGCGGTAGGCGGGCGTCTTCAGCAGCCGTCCTTCCTGGGTGTTCGTGATGAATGAGATTTCGACGAGCACGCTCGGCATCGCCGCCCCGATCAGCACGACGAAGGGCGCCTGCTTGACGCCGTGGTCCGTGACCTTACCGCCCCCCGCGGCCAGCTGCTGGGCCAGCGCGCGCTGAACGAGGCCGGCGAAGCTGCGCGACTCGTCGAGCTTGTTGTTCAGGGCGATGGCTTTGACGATGTCGGGAAGGCTGTTCATCCGGCGCTCGGTGGCCGCGTTCTCGCGGACCGCGACCGCTTCGGCATCCGGATCGTTCGAGAAGTTCAGGAAGTAGGTTTCGATGCCGCGCGCGGTCCGGTTGCGGCTGGCGTTGGCGTGGATCGAGAGGAACAAGTCGGCCTGCTCGCGCGTGGCGATGGCCGGCCGCTCTTCGAGCGGGACGAACTCGTCCACCCGGCGTGTGAGGACCACGTCGAGGCCTGCCTCTCGCAGCAGCGCCTCCAGGCGCAGGGCGACGTCCAGTACCACCTCGGCTTCCGAGACTCCCGCCCCCAGTGCTCCGGGATCGTGCCCTCCATGGCCGGGGTCGATGACGATCTTCGACGCGCCGAGGCCGAGCTGCCGCGAGAGCGAGTAGGCGCCGCGCGGCGGAACCGGCGCCGCGCCCCCCTTGGCCGGCACGTCGTCTCCGGCGGCATCGCCGGGCGCCGGGGCAGGCGGCAGCGGCTTCTGACTCGGAGCGGGAGCGACCGTCCGAGGCCGGGGTGGCGGCGGCGCGTGATCGAGCTGGCTCCACACGTCGAGGGACTCGACGTCCGGGGCGGGGCTCGCTGCCAGGGGCAAGGCTCGGCTGGCCAGGGGCGCCTTCGACGCCGCGGTTTTCGCGGTCGGTGATGCCGCGGGCGGCTTGGGCGGGGCGGGCGCCGCCCGCGGAGATTCCTTCGCGGCCGGCGGGGCCGACGCGCGCTCGCAGTCGATGACGATCCTGAACGGATTGGTGAGCGAGCTGACGGTGTAGCGCCTGATGCCGTCGAGGTCGACCACGACCCTGGTCGTCTGATCCGGGTGGCGCCCGATCCGCACGCGGCGTATCACTTCCTCGTCGTACGACAGCGTGCCCTCCGACAGAGCAGAACCCAGGCGCGAGTCGGCGATGTCCACGAACATGCGATGGGGGTTCTCGACGCTCTCCGAGCGATACGGCGCTTGAGCGTCCAGCTCCAGGGTCACCCTCACGCGGTCCCCGATGGTGGTGCGTCGGACGTCCTCGAGGGTTGCGAGCCGCCGCGGCGGCGGTTTCGCCGCCGGGGCTTGGGCGGCCGCCGGTGCGGGCGGCGCCTTCTTGGCATCCATGCGCTTGAGCGTGTCGCGCGCCTTCAGCGACAGCGGGCTGAAGCGGTAGTCGGTTGCGAGCAGCTGCAGCATGCGGCGGGCGGTCGCCTCGTCCCGCTCGTCGCCGAACCGCTCGAAGGCTTCCGAGGCGAGAGCAGCGCCCTGCCACAACGCGTTGTCCGCGTAGCCGGACGCGGGGAACTTCCGCACCACCGCGTCGTACGCCGCCGCCGCCGCCCGATAGTCCCTGAGCGAGGGGGCCTTGACGCTGCGAAGGCCCTGCTCGCGGGCGAGCGCGGCGGAGTAGAGGTCGCGCGCGGTGTCGGGCGCAGCTCCGCCGGCGCGGCCGAGGCCGGTCAGGATCAGCGCCACGAGTGCGGCCGTCCGGAGTCTCGCCATCAGCGGAGCTGTGCGTCCACCTCGTCGAAGTAGCCCTTGCCGACCAGCACCTCGCGCGGCTTGCTGCCGGAGGCGGGGGAGACGAGGCCGTCGGCCTCCATCATGTCCACCAGGCGGGCGGCGCGGCTGAACCCGATGCGCAGCCGCCGCTGGAGGTACGAGATCGACGCCTGTCCCGAGTCGACGACGAGGCGCGCCGCCTCGTCGTAGAGGTCGTCCTTCTCGAAGGTCACCGATTCGGGTCCTTTGGCCTCGGCCGTGATCGTGTCGTCGTACACCGGCTTGGCCTGCTTCTTCAGGAACGCCGCCAGGCGCGCACTCTCCTGTTCGGAGATATATGGGCCATGCAGGCGGATCAGGCGCGAGGAGGCGGGCGGCAGGAAGAGCATGTCGCCCCGGCCGAGCAGCTGCTCCGCGCCGTTGCCGTCGAGGATCGTGCGCGAGTCGACCTTCGACATCAGGCGGAAGGAAATGCGCGCCGGCAGGTTCGCCTTGATGAGCCCGGTGACGACGTCCACCGACGGCCGCTGTGTCGCCAGGATCAAGTGGATCCCGACGGCGCGCGCCATCTGCGCCAGGCGTGCGATGGACTCCTCGACCTCGCTGCTGGCGACCATCATCAGGTCTGCGAGTTCGTCGATGACGACCACGATGTACGGCAGCGTCTTGAACTCCTCGCCCTCCTCCGGCTCGCGCTTCTGCTCGATGGCCTGCCGCATGTTGCGGTTGAACTGCTCGATGTTTCGCACGCCCTCGGCCGCGAGCGTCTTGTAACGCTCCTCCATCTCGTGCACCGCCCACGCGAGCGCGTTCGCCGCCTGCTTCGGGTCCACGACGACCGGCGTCAGCAGGTGCGGGATCTCCTCGTACATGCCGAGTTCGAGGCGCTTGGGGTCGATCATGATCATCCGCACCTCGTCGGGCGTGGCCCGGTAGAGGATGCTGGTGATCATGCTGTTGATCGCCACCGACTTGCCGGTGCCGGTCGAGCCCGCCACCAGCAGGTGCGGCATCGCGGCGAGATCCGCCACGTAGGGCTCTCCGTGAATGGTCTTGCCGAGGGCGAGCGTCAGCTTCGAGCCCGAGCGCCGGAACAGATCCGACTCCAGGATGTCCCGGAGGGAGATCTGCTCGCGGTTGGTGTTCGGAATCTGGATGCCGACCGTGGATTTGCCGGGGATGCGTTCGATGAGCACCGACTCGGCCTTCAGCGCCAGGGAGAGGTCGTCCGCGAGTCCCGTCACCTTGGCGTACTTCACGCCGGCATCCGGCTTGAACTCGAACGTGGTGACGACCGGGCCGGGGTGGATCTGGGCGACCGTGCCGGCCACCGCGAACTCGTGGCACTTCTCCTCGAGCAGGCGGGCCGAGTCCATCAACTCGCGTTCGTCGATCTTGAACTCGGTCTTGGGCGCGTCGAGCAGCGCGAGCGGCGGCAGCGTGAAGCCGTCGCGCTTCTTCTCGATGGGCGTGCGCGACTCGAAGTCCTGGGCCGGCGGCACGAGGCTCGCCTTGTCCTTCTTCGCGACGGGGACGGGTTTCGTGATGGCCGGCGCCGGCTTGGCGGCCTCCGCGGCGGGCTGATCCTGAGGGACCGGGCGCAGCGGTACCGCGGCGGGACGGCGGTCGTCGGCGCCGGGGAACCTCGCGGGCGCGGCCGGTCGTTCCGCCGCCTTCGCCTGCGCCGCCTTCACCTCTTCGGGGTTGCGCGCCGTGTGCTTCCGGACGATTTCCTGCCGCTGCTTCTCCTTTCGCCTTGCCTCACGCCGCTCCCGCAGCCTCGTCGTCACCGCCTGCCACCTGGCCGACACGCCGTGGACCGCGGACGAGAACAGCCGGCCAAACGAGAACTGCGTGGACAGGATGAGCGACAGCAGGAGGACCGTCAGGATCAGGATGGTCGAGCCCGTCCGGTTGAAGTAGCGGTCGAGTGTCCCGGCAAGTTGGTTTCCCAGCAGACCGCCCGGATTCCAGTCGCTCGACGTCGTCCCCAGTGCGAGCGCGAAGAGCGTGGTCATCGAGCAGAGCAGCAAGAGCGCGCCGACGATCTTGGTGTAGATGGCGTCGACAGCTCGGCACCAGAAGAGGTTCCACGCGGCGATGGCAAGGACGACCGGCGCGAGAAACGCGCTGTAGCCAATCAACTGGAACGACGACATCGCGAGGAAGGCGCCGACCGGGCCGATGAAGTTGCCCGTCGGGCCTTCCTTGCCCGCCGTCCAGAACAGGACCGGATCGGCGCGGTCGTACGTCACCAGCGCGATCAGCCAGATGAGCGCGGCGGCGAACAGCGAGACCCCGAGGAACTCGCTCAGACGGCGTGAGAGGGTCGAACCAGCAGGCAAGGTCTAGATCTCCATGATGACTGGCAGCACCAGCGGCCGCCGCCCGGCGCGCTTCCTGAAGAAGCGTCGCAACTCCAGCCGGATCTTCTCGGTGACCAGCCCGCGGTCCGTCCGCTCCTCGGCGCTGGTCTCGCCGAGCACGTCCACGATGATGCGCTCCGCCTCGCGCAGCAGTTCCTCGGCGTTCGGCTCGAGCACCAGCCCGCGCGTGATGATGTCGGGCACCCCCTCGATGGCGCCGGTCTGCTTGTCGATCACCAGCACCGGCACGACGAGGCCGTCCTCCGCCAGGTGGCGGCGATCGCGAAGCACCTCGTCGGCCACTTCGCCGATTCCCGGGCCGTCGATCAGCACCCGCCCGGCAGGCACGCGGCCGGCCACCGACCCCGACGTCCCGTCGAACCGCAGCACGTCGCCGTTCTCCGCCATCAGCACCGTCGAGCGCTCGGCCGCCCCGGACGCCAGCCGCTCCGCGAGCCGCGCGTACCGCGAGCGCTGGCGGAACTCGCCGTGAATCGGGACCAAGTAGCGCGGCCGCACGAGCGACAGCATCAACTTCAGTTCCTCCTCACTGCCGTGCCCGGAGACGTGCACCTGCCGGTTGGCCGCCGTGACGACGTCGGCCCCGCGCCGCGCGAGATGGTTGATCACGCGATCGATCGCCTTCTCGTTGCCCGGGATCGCCCGCGCCGAGAACACCACCCGATCGCCGGGCTCGACGCCGACGTGCCGGTGATCCGCAACGGCGATGCGCGACAGCGCGGCCATCGGTTCGCCCTGGCTGCCCGTCGTGATGCAGAGGACCTGCCGGGCCGGGTGGCTGCGCACGTCGGTTTCGCGAATCAGGAGGCCCGGCGGGATCTGCAGGTGCCCCAGATCCATCGCAACCTGCGAGTGTTCGATCATCCCCCGGCCGACAAATGCCACCTTCCGCCCGGCCTCGCGCGCGAGGTTCACCAGGATCTGCATCCGGTAGATGCTCGTGGCGAACGCCGTCACGACCAGCTTCCCGCGGGTGCTGGCGAAGAGCTCCTCGAACGCGTCGACGACGTCGAACTCGGAGCCGGTGAATCCGGGCCGCTCGATGTTCGTGCTGTCGGCGAGCAGCGCCAGCACGCCCCGCGCTCCGAGTTCCGCGAACCGGTGGAAATCGAAGTGCTCGCCGTCGAGGGGCGTCTGGTCGATCTTGAAGTCGCCCGTGTGGATGACGGTTCCCACCGGCGTCGTGATGGCCAGCGCCACGGCGCCCGGGATGCTGTGGGTGACGCGGAGGAACTCGACCGAGAGCTCGCCCACGTCCACCCGCGTGCGCGGCTGGATGGCGACGAGCCGGCTCCCGGCATCGACCGCGTGGCGCTCCAGCTTGGGCTTCACCAGCGCGAGCGTCAGCGGGGTGCCGTAGATCGGTCCGTCCACGTAACGAAGGACGTGGGCGACGCCGCCGATGTGGTCCTCGTGGCCGTGCGTCAGCACCAGCGCCGACGCCTTGCGTCCCCGCTGCTCCAGGTAGGTGAGGTCGGGGAGGACCAGGTCCACCCCCAACAGCTCGGGGTCCGGGAACATGATGCCGGCATCCACCACGATGCAGGTGTCGCCCCACGACACCGCCATCATGTTCATGCCGAACTCGCCGAGCCCGCCGAGCGGCACGATCTCGAGCGCGGGCGTGCGGGCGTCACCTGGCCCAGCGAACGTCATAGGCACGGATCCGGGGACAGGGTGAACCAATGGGCCCAGCCAGTGATGTTGCGAACGGACCGCGCGGCGAAGGCGCAGCCACTTTCGACCCTCGACCGAAGCTCGGGGATCGCCGAAGCGACGTTGGAGGAACGAGGCGTCGACTCGTGCTGACAGGGCCGCCGGCTGGCGCCGGTGCCGACCCCGCACCCGCGGCTGCTGGGATGGCCGCGGAGGACCGAAAACCTGCCGAAACTATAGCACAACAGGAAGTTAGACTGAAGGGAAGAAGTTAGGCTGCAGTGAGGACGTCCGCCAGGCGGGCCAGCTCGGCCACCTCCAGCGTTTCGGGGCGGCGCCGTCCGTCGATGCCGGCGGCCTCGAGCGCGGCGGCCGCGTCGGCGCCCCTGGCGGTGGCGAACGGCGCCAGGGCGTTCGACAACATCTTGCGCCGCATCATGAAGATCGTCCGCACCAGCGCTTCGAACGTCTCCAGGCTCTTCAGCGCCGGTTGCGGCGGGTGGTAGGTGAGCCGGACGACGGAGGAGCGCACTTTCGGCGCCGGCCTGAACGCGCCCGGGGGCAGGGCCAGGACCACTCGCACCTGGGCGCGCAACTGCTGGCAGGCCGAGAGCACGCCCCAGTCCCTGGAGCCGGGCGATGCGGCCAGCCGGTCGGCCACCTCGCGCTGCAGCATGACCGTGGCATCGATCAGACGGCCGCCGTCGGCCGCCATCTCCAGCAGGCGGAACAGGATCGGCGTCGACACGTTGTAGGGCAGGTTCCCGGCTGCCCGAAGCGGCCGGCCGGCCGGGGCCAGGAAGTCGAGCGGCACCCGCAGGAAGTCCGCTTCCACCACCCGGACGTTGCCCGGCACGCGCGCGGCCAGCGCGGGCGCCAGGTCGCGGTCGATCTCCACCGCGACCAGCTCGTGCACGCGGCGTGCGAGTGGCAGCGTGAGCGCGCCCCGGCCGGGCCCGACCTCGAGGAACGTGTCCGACGGCGCGGGCCCGATGGCGTCGATCACGCGGTCCGCCCAGGAGGACTCCAGGAAGTGCTGGCCGAAACGCTTCCTGGCTTTCATGTCTCGTCCTCGTCCTCGTCCTCGTCGGAGCTGTCCCCGTCGATGTCGTAGCCCAGCTGGCGATTGCGGCGGTTCCAGTAGTGGTCCTCGATTTCCTCGATCTCGTCCTCGGTCAGACCGAAGTAATGGCCGACTTCGTGGATGAGAGTCTCGCCGATCTCCGTGACCACGTCGTCCTCGGTCTCCGAGACATCTTCGATCGGACCCTGGAAGATGACGATCCGGTCGGGCAGGACGTTGCCGTAGTCCCAGCGCCGTTCGGTGAGCGGGATGCCTTGGTAGAGCCCGAACAGGGTGTCCGGCGGCTCGATCTCCATCTCGGCGAGCAGGGCAGGGGACGGCTCGTCCTCGACGACGACCGCGATGTTGCGCAGGTGGCGGCGGAAGCGAGCCGGGATCGTGTCGAGCGCCTCGGCGACGAGCTGACGGAACCGGTCGCGTGTCATGGGCGGCGGCCCCGGGGCCGGGCGGCGGCGGAGCGCGAACCGGCCTTCGGGCGCGAGGGACGCGGGGGTTCGCCGAGCGTGCCGCCTCGCTGGAAGTAGTCGCACGCGCCGCGGACCGCGCAGCGGTCGCACTCCGGCTTCGGTTTGCAGACTCGACGGCCGTGCAGGATGAGCGTGTCGGAGGCCGACGTCCACCGTTCGCGCGGCAGCCGTTCGCACAGCTGCCGTTCCACGACCTCGGGGTCGTCCGATGCGGCCAGGCCGATCCGGTTGCTGACGCGCAACACGTGCCGATCGACGGCGAGCCCCGGCACGCCGAGCGCGTGGCCGAGCACGACGTTCGCGGTCTTCCGCCCGACGCCCGGCAGCTTCACCAGCGATTCCATGTCGGGCGGAACCTGGCCGCCGTGATTCGCGACCAGGCCCTTGGACATGCCGATCAGCGAATGGGTCTTCTGCCGGAAGAACCCGGTGCGCTTGACGAGGGCCTCGACCTCCGCCGGGTCGGCTGCGGCCAGAGCCGCGGCATCCGGGTAGCGACGAAACAGCGCAGGGGTCACCTGGTTCACGCCCACGTCGGTCGTCTGGGCCGAGAGGATCGTGGCGACGAGGAGTTGGAACGCGTTGGCGTAGTCGAGCTCCGTGTCGGCGTTCGGGTGCTGGCGCTCGAGGTTGCGGAGGACGGCACGAGCTTCGGCCGCTGTCTTCATCGATCGCTCCGGACAGGCGTCGGCGCTTCGTCGATGCACGACGCAGGATGTGCCGTGCACCCGGCGCGACGGTGGCCTCCCGCCCTGCCCTTCGACATCTGGCTCTCGGGCCGAACCGGCGGTCAGTGGACCGGCTGCTTGCCCCAGCCCTCGGCGGGAGCCTGCTCGTTGAACACGCGCATGTGTTCCTGGAGCGCCGCGATCAGGTTGCCGACCATCGGGAGGGGCAGGACGATGTTCGCCCGCACGGGCGCCTGCACGACGTGGTCCTTCTCGGCCTCGCGAAGGTCCCTCTCCGTGAGCGGCAGCACCTCGCAGAACGTGAGGGTGATGTCGAACGGCGTGTGGGCGATCGCGCAGAAGTTGGCGTAGGTCCGCGGCTGGTCGTGCGGATTCGCCGGGACGATGGTCAGGTTGATCTGCTTGGATTCGGCCATGGCGTACCACGATAGCACGCCGGGTGGGCCAGGATGCCCGCCCAGGAGGATCGTGCCGCGCGGGCGCCCGGCCCGCGAGATCAATACTTTCTCATCACCCCGACGACCACGCCCTGGACCTGGACCTGGTCGGCGGGAACGATCAGCGGCAGCATGGCGGGATTGGCCGGCTGCAACCGGACGTGGCCGTTCTCGCGGTAGAACTTCTTGAGCGTGACGTCGCTGCTTCCGAGCAGCGCGATCACCATCTCGCCGTTCTCGGCCGTCTTGCGGTCTTCGACGATCACGAAGTCGCCGTCGCGAATCTGCTCGTCGATCATCGACTCGCCGCGGACGCGGAGGACGTACGTATCGCGCTTGCCGACGAGCGACTCCGGCACGGCGATCGATTCGGCGGTGGCAATCGCTTCGATCGGCGCGCCGGCCGCGACGAAGCCGAGCAACGGGAGTTCCACCGCGCGTCCGCCGGGCCGCGTCTGCACCAACTCGACGGAGCGGCTTCGATTCCAGGCGCGCTTGATGAATCCCTTCTCCTGCAGGTTCGTCAGGTGCTTGTGCACCGTGGCGAGCGACGAGAGTCCGAAGCGGCGGCCGAGTTCCTCGAGGCTCGGCGCGTAGCCGTGCTGCTGGATGAACTCGTTCAGGTAGTCCAGGATCTCGCGTTGGCGCTTCGTCAAGGGCAGCACGCGCATGACCTCCTGAGGCATCGGGACGCGGCGGCGCGGGGCGCGCCGCCGTCGAGAACTGACAATATGCAAAGGAAAGGCGAAAGTCAAGTGGCCGAGCTTGCCGGCCCCTCTCGGCGTTTGCCCCGGGCAGCCGCCCGAAGTTAACCTTGAGCGCTCGCGCCGGGTCTAACTCCAGTGCAGGCCGGCACCAGGCCGGGACGGTACCATGGTGAGAGCGGCGACGACATCCATCATCGGCCGGTGGCCGGAGCGTACGACCACGGTGGCGCACCACGACGGCGCAGCCGTCCCCGTCCTGACGCACGCGGAACTGGAAGCCCTCGACGAGCGGGCGTTGGTGGCGGCGTGCGTGGCGGGTCGGCGCGAAGCCTTCGACGAGTTGGTCTCGCGGCATCGCCGCGCCGTCTACCAGTTGTGCTACCGCTTCGTCGGCAATCACGAAGACGCGGCGGATCTCGCCCAGGACGCGTTCCTGCGGGCCTACCGCGCGATCGGCCAGTTCAAGGGGGAAGCCTCGGTCGGCACCTGGCTCCACCGCATTGCGGTCAACGTCTGCCTGAACAAGGCGGCGGGCCGGCGCCACCGCACCGAGGCCATCGACGAACGGAGCGTGCTCCGTTCTCGAGAGCCCGACGCGGTGAGCCAGTTGCTGAGCGGCGAACGGGCGGGGCGGGTGCGGGCGGCGATTGCGCAACTGCCTCCCAGGCAGCGGGCCACGCTGATACTCAGGGTGTATCAGGAACTGCCGCACCAGGACATCGCGCGGGTCCTGGGGAGTTCCGTGGGTGCGGTCAAGGCGAATTTCTTTCACGCGCTCCGCAACCTCAGGCGGCTGTTGCAGGACGAATCGGCATGAAACACCTGTCCGCTGAAGAGAGGCTCGCGCTGATCGAGGCGCTCGACGAGCCGCGGCACCCGCATCTGGCCGCCTGCGATCGCTGCCGCGCCGCCGTCGCGGCCGCGCGTGCCGTGCTGCTCGAGACGCGCGCCCTGGACGTTCCCGAGCCGTCGCCCCTGTTCTGGGACCGCTTCTCGGCGAGGGTGTCGGCCCGACTGGACGAGGCGCCTGCCGGCGCCGAGGCGGCCGCGCGGATCCCGTGGCGAATCCTCGTGCCCCTGGCAGTGGGCGTGATGGGGCTCGTGATGGCCGTCGCGGTGGAGCGGGAGCGCCCGGCGCCGGCGACGGCACTCGCTCCGGCGGCCGCGTGGGACGCCGCGCTTGCCGACGCCGGGCCCGCGGCAGACGACGACGCGTGGAGCGTGTTGGGCCACCTGGCGGGCGACTTCGACGTCGAGACGCTGAACGACAGCCTCGGCGGTCCGATGTCGGGCGCCGAGTCGGCGCTCTGGGACCTCAGCGAAAACGAACGCGCGGAACTGACCCGGCTGCTGCGCGCCGAGATGCAGCCGGGGCGGTCCGGGAGTTGATCCAGCATGAAACCGACACGCCAGCGTCTCTGCGCCGCCGTCTCGCTGACCCTCCTGCTGCTCGGGACGGGCGTCGGCTACGCCCAGGAACCGCCGCCGGGCCCCGCCGGCCAAGGGCAGCGCGCCGGCCGCCAGGGCCAGGGGGCGAACGCGCCGATCCTCAGCCCCGCGGAGCTCGAGCGGTGGTTCGATTCCTACGTGCTGCTCCAGGTGCAGGATGCGCTCAGGCTGACCGACGATCAGTTCGCGCGGCTGCTGCCGCCGCTGAAGGCCCTGCAGGCCGCCCGACGGCGCAACGTGCAGGCGCGCCGCCAGCTCCTGGTGGCACTGGGCGGTCTGCTCAAGGCGACGCCGGTTGACGAGGCGGCGCTGCAGGAACGCCTGAAGGCGCTGCGGGAACTCGAGGCGAAGTCGGCCGACGAGATACGGCGGGCGCACGACGCGCTGGACGCGGTGCTCGACACCACGCAGCAGGCGCGCTTCCGCTTGTTCGAGGAGCAGGTGGAGCGGCGCAAGATCGACCTGCTGTTGCGGGCGAGGCAGCGCGCCGGCGAGCAGGCGCAGCCGCCGCGCGGTCGCTGACGAGCATCTATCGAGACGCCCCGGGCCACCACTCGGACCCGCCTCGCCGCCGCCCGCGGGGCGAAGGCGGCGTGCTACACTCGGAATCGGCCATGTCGAGCCGATTCCGCCCGCCGCGCGCGCGCCTCTGCCATCCGCGTTCCGTCGTCGCGGGCGCCCTTGCGGCACTGTGCGCGGGAGCGGTCCTGTGGGGTGCCCAAGCCCCCTCCGCCGACGATTCCAGGCAGCTTCTGCAGAAGGTGGACGCGATCGCGCGCAACGGCGAACTGCCGCGGCCCGCGCCGCTCGTCACGACAGTGACCGAGCGCGAGGTCAACGCCTACTTTGCCTTCGACGGCCGCAAGCAGCTGCCGGTGGGGCTCACCGAACCTCGCATCACGGTGCTTCCCTCGGGCAGCCTGTCGGGCACGGCCGTGGTCGACCTCGACGCCGTGCGCGGCCAGCGGCAGTCGCGCGGAATACTCGACCCCTTGAACTACCTCACGGGCAAGCTGCCCGTGGCGGTCACCGGCCGTCTCGAGGCGGCCAACGGCGCCGCGCGGTTCGTCCTGGAGACGGCGCACGTCGGCGGCGTGCCGGTGCCGAAGATGGTGGTGCAGGAGCTGGTCAGCTACTATTCCAAATCCACTGCCAACCCGGGCGGCTTGAACCTGGACGACCCCTATCCCTTGCCGGCCCGCATCCGCCAGATTGACGTGCGCCCGGGTGAGGCGCTGGTCAAGCAATAGGCCCGTGGGCGACGCGCCTTTCTTCGACAGCCCGCTGCGCACGCTGAAGGGCGTCGGACCGCAGCGCGAGCGCGCCCTGGCGCACGCCGGCCTCGCGACCGTCGGCGACCTGCTCTCGCGGCTGCCGTTCCGCTACGAGGACCGCTCGTCATACCACCCGGTGTCCGGCGTGAAGGAAGGGGAGAAGGTCACGGTCGCCGGCGAACTGCTCAACTGCCGGCTGCGGTGGACCGGGCGGCGCGGCTTCAAGATCTTCGAAGCCGCGGTGCGCGACGAGTCGGGCTGCCTGCTCGCCGTCTGGCCCAATCAGGCGTACCGGCAGAACTCGCTGCGACCGCATCAGCGGGTGATCCTCCACGGCCCCGTGATCCGCTATCGCGGCGTGCTGCAACTCAGCAACCCGGACGTCGAGGTGCTGGACGAGGCCGACGAGGAGTCGGCGGCCGGGCAGGGAATCGTGCCCGTCTACGAAAAGACCGGCCCGATGACGAGCCGCATGCAGCGCACCCTCGTGCGCGAGACCCTCGCGCGCATGCCCGAAGACGTGGAGGATCTGCTGCCCGCGGCCTTGCGCGCGGAGCGCGGGTTGCCCGGCCGTCGCGCGGCACTCGCCGAGGCGCACTTCCCGCCGCCCGGCACTCCGGGGGATCGGCTCGCCGCGTTTCGCACGCCGGCGCAACTCCGCCTGATCTTCGAGGAGTTCTTCCTGTTCCAATGCGGCCTGGTGGCGCACCGCTGCGAGGCCGACCGCGAGGTCAAGCCGCTGGTGGCGGTGGTGGACGACCGCGTGCGCGCGGCCGCGCGTGCGATGCTGCCATTCCGGCTCACCGACGGGCAGCGGGCGGCGGTGAAGGACATCGTCGAGGACATGCAGCGGCCGAGGCAGATGAACCGGCTGCTCCAGGGCGACGTGGGTTCGGGCAAGACCGTCGTGGCGATCGTCGCGGCGCTCGTCGCGCTCGAGAACGGGCAGCAGGTGGCGTTGATGGCGCCGACCGAGATCCTCGCCGAACAGCATCTCCGCAACGTCACCCGCTGGCTGTCCGGCACGCGCTTTCGCGTGGGGCTGCTGACCGGGTCGACGCCGGGGGCGGCGCGCCGCGCGGCGCTCGCGGACCTGGCCGCCGGGCAGCTTCATCTGGTCATCGGGACCCACGCCTTGATCGAGGAGGACGTGGCCTTCGCGCGGCTCGGCCTGGTGGTCGTCGACGAGCAGCACCGATTCGGCGTCGTCCAGCGCGCGCGGCTGCGGGAGAAGGGACTGCGCCCGGACATCCTCGTGATGACCGCGACCCCCATCCCGCGCACCCTGCAGTTGACGCTCTACGGGGGGCTGGACGTTTCGGTGATTCGGGGGCTGCCGCCGGGGCGCACGCCGGTGAAGACGACGGTCCGGCCCGAGGCGCGGCGCGACGACGTCCACGAGTTCGTGCGCGAGCAGGTCGAGGCGGGGCGGCAGGCCTGCATCGTCTATCCGCTCGTCCAGGAATCGGAGAAACTCGACCTTCGGGCCGCGACCGAGATGGCCGACCACCTGGCGCAGGACGTGTTCCCTGCGTTCCGCGTGGGCCTGCTGCACGGCCGCATGACGCCGCCGTCGAAGGACGCCGTGATGCGCCGGTTCGCGGCGGGGGAGATCCAGGTTCTCGTGGCGACCACCGTCGTCGAGGTCGGGATTGACGTGCCGAATGCCGCCGTGATGGTCGTCGAGCACGCCGAGCGATTCGGCCTGTCGCAACTCCACCAGCTTCGCGGCAGGGTGGGGCGCGGAGCGCATCAGTCCTACTGCGTGCTGCTCTATCAGCAGCCGCTGTCGGGTGACGCCGAGGCGAGGCTCGAAACCATCGCGGCGTCCGGCGACGGGTTCGTCATCGCCGAGAAGGATCTCGAACTGCGGGGTGCGGGGGACGTCGCGGGCACGCGCCAGGCCGGCATGCCGACGCTGCGGGTCGGCAACCTCGCGCGCGACCGCGACGTGATGGCGCAGGCGGCAGCCGACGCGCGCGACTGGGTCGCCGGCGGCGGGCCCGAGGCCGAGCGCCTGGCCGCCTTCGTTCGGGAACGCTGGCAGCGCCAGTTCGGCCTGGTGAGTGTGGGGTAGCGGGGTCAGCGAACGCATGCGAATCATCGCCGGCCGCCTGAAGGGGCGCCGCCTCGACACGCCCGGGTGGGACGGTCTCCGGCCGACGGCCGACCGGCTCCGCGAGACGCTGTTCAACGTCCTCGCCGACCTGGTGCCTGGGGCGTACGTGCTCGACGGCTATGCGGGGACCGGTGCGGTGGGCATCGAGGCCATCAGCCGCGGGGCGGCGGCCGTCGTGTTCGTCGAGCGCGACCGCCGCGCGGCGCGTCTGGTTCACGAGAACCTCGCGCGGTGCGGCGTCGCCGACGGCTATGCTATCATTCGCGCGGATCTCACCCGGATGAGCCATCCCGGCGGGGAGAGGGCGTTCGACCTGATCTTCCTCGACCCGCCCTACGGGGACCTGGACCTGTCCGCCTGCGTGGCGGCCTCTGCCGGCTGGCTGTCGGCGGACGGGCTCGTGGTGCTCGAACACGCGCGCCGGCGGGCCTCTCCCCCCGCTGCCGGCGGCCTGGTGCGCACCCGGGTCGTGACGTCCGGCGACAGCGCGTTGTCGTTCTACCGGCACGGCAGCGCGGGCGCTCTCACGGCCGGAAGCGGCGCGCCGAGTACATCATGACCCACACGACGGCGACGACGACGCCCCGGGATTCCGATCGCGTGGCGATCTACCCGGGCTCGTTCGACCCACTCACCAACGGCCACGTCGACATCATCACGCGCGGGGCCGCCATCTTCGACCGGATCATCGTCGCGATCCTGCACAACAGCGAGAAGACTCCGCTGTTCTCGGTGGACGAACGGGTCGAGATGGCGCGCCTGGTCTTCGCCCACCAGCCGACGGTCGTCGTCAGGAGCTTCGGCGGGCTGCTGGTCGACTTCGCGCGCCAGCAGGGCGCGCACGTGATCGTGCGCGGCTTGCGGGCGATTTCCGATTTCGAGTACGAGTTCCAGATGGCGCTGATGAACCGGCGGCTGGTGCCGGAACTCGAGACGGTCTTCATGATGCCGGCCGAGTCGTACACGTACATCAGCTCCCGCCTGATCCGGGAAGTGTTCGCGCTGGGCGGTCCGATCGCGGGCCTGGTGCCAGAGGTGGTTGAAGCGCGCATGCGCGGCACGCGGCCAGACGCCGCGCGGTCCTGACGCGCGAGGCGCCCGCGCACGGAGGAGTGTATGGGAGTGAGCCAGTTCGCCCGGAGTATCGCCGAGTCGCCGACGATGGCCCTCAACGAGCAGGCGCGCGTCCTGCGCGAGCAGGGCGAGTCCATCGTCCACCTGGGGATTGGCGAGCCGCAGAACGCCGCGCCGCTGGGCGCCATCGAGACCGCCGGGGCGGCCCTCGCGGGCGGGAAGATCAAGTACACGCCGACGACGGGCATTCCTTCGTTCAAGAAGGCGATCATCGATTACACCGAGCAGAACTACGGCCGGACCGTCGGCCCGAAGAACGTCATCGTGTGCTCCGGCGCGAAGCAGGCGATCTTCAACGCGCTCTGGGCGATTCTCGACCCCGGCGACGAGGTGATTCTCCTCGCGCCGTACTGGGTCAGCTACCCCGAGATGGTGAAGATGTGCCGCGCGGTGCCCGTGGTGGTCACGCCCGACGAGGGCCTGCTGACGCCGTCGTTCGCGCAGATTCAGCGCGCCGTGACGCCGCGCACGCGGGCCATCATCGTGAACAGCCCGAGCAACCCGTCCGGTATGGTGTTCTCGCGCGAGCTGGTGGGCGCGATCGTCGGCTTCTGTGAAGACCGCGGCATCCACGCGATCATGGACGACATCTACCACAAGCTGGTGTTCGACGGGGTCACGGCGCCGTCGTGCTACGACTTCACGGCGCGCGACACCAACGCGAGCAGCCTGATCGTGGTGAACGGGATCGCCAAGACCTACGGCATGACGGGATTCCGGGTCGGCTGGGCGATCGCGAGCGCCGAGATTGTCGCCGCGATGGCCACGCTCCAGTCGCAGACGACGTCGTGCACGTCGAGCCTCTGCCAGCTCGCGGCCGAAGGTGCGATGCTCGGATCGCAGGACGACGTGGAGGCGCTGCGACGGTGCATGGAGCACAACCGCGACGTGATCCTCGCCGAACTCGCGAAAGTGCCCGGCGTGACCTGCCACAGACCGGCGGGGACGTTCTACTGCCTGCCCGACTTCCGGGCGTGCCTGAACGACGCCGTCGCGAAGGACTCCTTCGAGCTGTCGATGTTCCTGCTGTCGAAGGCACGCGTGGTGACCGTGCCCGGCAAGGACTTCGGACTCGAGGGCTACCTGCGCCTGAGCTACGCCGGCAGCGCGGCAGACGCCATCGAGGGCGTCGCGCGCATCCGCTGGGCCCTCGACCCGACGACGCCGAAGGAGATCGAGATCGGCAGGAAGGCCGTCGTCAGGGATTGGCTGTAACGGGCCGTCCGATCCCCGGGACCGGCCCCGGCCACGGTAACCCCCATGCTGCCTGAGTTGTTCCGGTCCGACGTCGAGCAAGTCGTGGGCGCCGCGTTCGTACTCGACGACGAGGCGGCGCGCACGCGATACGGCCAGGACGGCCTGAAGCAGCCCCACCCTCCGGACCTCGTCGTCCTCCCCGGCACCACCAGCGAGGTCGCCGCCGTCGCCGAGATCTGTCACGCGCGGCGCGTGCCGCTCTACGTGCGGGGCGGCGGCACCGGCTACAGCGGCGGCGCCGTGCCGCTGCGCGGCGGGCTGCTGATGTCGATGGAACGGTTCAATCGGATCCTCGAGATCGACGAGCAGAACCTGCTGGTGGTCACCGAGCCGAACGTGGTGACTGGCCGGCTCCAGGCCGAGGTGGAGAAGGTCGGGCTGTTCTACCCGCCCGACCCGGCGAGCCTCGACGAGTCGGTGATTGGCGGCAACATCGCCGAGTGCGCCGGCGGGCCGAGAGCGTTCAAGTACGGCACGACCAAGCGCTACGTGCTCGGGCTCGAGGTGGTGCTGCCGACGGGCGACGTGATTCGCACCGGCTCGAAGGCCGTGAAGAGCGTCGTCGGGTACGACCTGACGCAACTGCTCGTGGGCTCCGAGGGCACGCTGGGGATCATCACGCAGGCCGTGTTGCGGCTGATCCCCAAGCCGCCGGCGCGCGCGACGCTGCGCGCGACGTTCGACAGCATCGAGGCCGCGGTCGAGGCGGTGAACGAGTTGATCAGGGCTCGCGTCGTGCCGGCGACGCTGGAGCTCGTGGACGGGGAGTGCCTGACGGCCGTCACGCGCTACCTCGGCGGCGCCGCGCTGGCTCCCGCCGGCACCGCGGGCCTGCTGATCCTGGAAGTGGACGGCATGGCCCATGCCGTGGCCGAGGAGGCGCATCTGGTGGAAGGGGCCTGCCTGGCTGCCGGGGCCACCGAGGTGCTGCGCGCGGCGTCCGAGGAGGAGCGCCAGCAACTCTGGCGCGTGCGACGCGAGCTGTCGCCGGCGCTGAAGACGATCGCGACGTTGAAGATCAACCAGGACGTCGCGGTGCCGCGCGGCCGGGTTCCGCAGCTCTTCGCGGTGGTTGCCGGCCTGCGCGAGGAGTTCGACGTGCTGATCCCGTGCTTCGGCCACGCCGGGGACGGCAACATCCACGTGAACATCATGGTGGAGGCGGCCGATGCCGCGGCGGTGGAGCGGGCGCGCCAGGCGCAGCGGCGGCTGTTCGAGAGCGTCGTGGCCCTTGAGGGGACCATCAGCGGCGAGCACGGAATCGGCTATACCAAGGCGCCCTTCCTGTCGCTCGAGTTGTCGCCCGAGGTCATTGCACTGTCCAAGCGGCTCAAGCAGGCCTTCGACCCCCACGGGATTCTCAACCCGGGCAAGATCTTCGAGCCCGGCGGTCACGCGGAATGACAGCAGAGCCCGTCCGTCGTCCTGACGCTATACTGACCTCATGTCTCACACTGTCGCTGTCATCGGCGCTTCGTCGGACCGTCGCAAGTTCGGGAACAAGGCGCTGCGGGCCTTCCGCGATCGCGGATACACCGTAGTGCCCATCAACCCGAAAGAGCCCGAGGTGGAAGGGGAGAAGAGCTACGCGTCGGTGCTGGACGTGCCGGGCGGCGTCGACATGGCCACCTTCTACGTGTCCCCGGCGGTCGGGATGAAGATCCTCGACGACGTCGTGAAGAAGGGGATTCCGGAAGTCTGGTTCAACCCCGGGGCCGACAGCCCCGAGGTGGTGGAGCGCGCGAAGGCACTCGGCCTGAGAACCGTGGTGGCGTGCTCGATTCTCGGCATCGGCGCCAGTCCGGCGAACTACTGAGCCGGTACCGGCCTGCGCCTCGGGACCTGCGACCGGCGGCCTCACAGGGCCGCCCGACCGGGCGTCGCCCGACGGATTCCACGGATTCTAGCGGATTCCTTGACAGCCTGGAGCCGTGCCTCTATACTGAATCCACCAGAAGCCTCCTCCAGTCACGCGGCCCGCGGGGGCCTTCCACCCCGCATTTCCAGTTTTTCAACCTGCCAGAGTTACCTGTAGACCACACACTATGCCAAGCAACAACAAGCGCCAGTCCCTAGCGGCGCGCGGGTCCAACGGCCAGACGACAGCGCCGGCTGAGTCCCCGGCCCCGGCCGAACCGCAGGACCCTGCCAAGACCCCGACGCGGCGTCCTGGCGAAGGCCTCAACATCGGCGAACTGAAGGACATGAGCATCCAGAAGCTCACCCAGATCGCCAAGGATCTGAACGTCGCGGGCGCGACCGGGATGCGGAAGCAGGAACTGATCTTCCAGATCCTGAAGGCCCAGACCGAGCAGAGCGGGTACATCTTCTCCGAAGGCGTGCTCGAGGTCCTGCCCGACGGGTTCGGCTTCCTCCGCGCGCCCGACTACAACTACCTGCCGGGCCCCGACGACATCTACGTGTCTCCCTCGCAGATCCGCAAGTTCGACCTGCAGACCGGCGACACGGTGTCGGGCCAGATTCGGCCGCCGAAGGAAGGGGAGCGCTACTTCGCCCTCATCAAGGTGGAGGCGGTCAACTTCGAGCCGCCGGAGCAGGCGCGCGACAAGCTGTTCTTCGAGAACCTGACGCCGCTCTACCCGCAGCAGATGTGCAAGCTCGAGACGACGCCCGACAACCTGTCGGGCCGCGTCATGGACCTCATGACCCCGATCGGCAAGGGGCAGCGCGGCCTGATCGTCGCGCCGCCGCGCACCGGCAAGACGATGCTCCTCCAGAGCATCGCGCAGTCGGTGGCCCTCAACCACCCCGAGGTCTACCTGATCGTCCTGCTGATCGACGAGCGGCCGGAAGAAGTGACGGACATGCAGCGGTCGGTGGACGGCGAGGTCATCTCCTCGACGTTCGACGAGCCGGCGCAGCGTCACGTGCAGGTGGCCGAGATGGTCATCGAGAAGGCCAAGCGCCTGGTCGAGCACAAGAAGGACGTGCTGATCCTGCTCGACTCGATCACGCGCCTCGCGCGCGCCTACAACACGGTCATCCCGCCCTCGGGCAAGGTGCTGTCGGGCGGTCTCGATTCGAACGCGCTGCAGAAGCCGAAGCGGTTCTTCGGCGCCGCGCGCAACATCGAGGAAGGCGGCTCCCTGACGATCATCGCGACGGCCCTGGTGGACACCGGGTCGCGCATGGACGATGTCATCTTCGAGGAATTCAAGGGCACGGGCAACATGGAAATCCACCTCGATCGCAAGCTGGTGGACAAGCGCGTGTTCCCGGCCATCGACATCCAGAAGAGCGGCACCCGGAAGGAAGAGCTGCTGATGGTCCGCGAGGATCTCAATCGCGTCTGGGTGCTTCGCAAGGTGCTCACCCCGCTGTCGCCGGTCGAGGCGATGGAACTGCTGCTCGACAAGATGGGCAAGACCAAGTCGAACGCCGAGTTCCTCAACGCGATGCAGAAGATGGGGTAGGGCAGGATGGGGCCGCACCACCGGGGTGGTGGCCCTGTCAACGCAAAATGCAAAATGTAGAATGCCGAATGCGGAAGAGCACGCAGCGTGTGCCGCCTCGTCATTCTACATTCCGCGCTCGGCATCCTACGTTGACGGATCCGGCGAGCCCTCCGACGAAGGCGCGGGCGAGCCGTTGACGATCGCCCTCAATTCCTCTCCCTCGATCACTTCCTTCTCCAGCAGGCGCTTCGCGACCCGGTCCAGCGTGCCCCGGTGTTCGGTCAGCAGCGTCCGGGCGCGCTCGTGGGCGGCGTCGACGATCCGCCGCACCTCGGAGTCGATCTCGCGTGCCGTGTCCTCGGCGTAGTTGCCGCGTTCGCCGCCGATCTGCACGTCGAGGAATCGGTTGCGGCTGTGGCTGTCGAAGCTCACGGCGCCCATCTTCTCGCTCATCCCGAACTCGGTGACCATCGCGCGCGCGATATCGCTGGCGCGTTGCAGGTCGTTCTGCGCGCCGGTGGAGATCTCGCCGAGCGCGATCTCCTCGGCCGTGCGGCCGCCGAGGAGCACCGCGAGCTGGTTGTGCAGGTCGGTGCGCGTCATCAGGTAGCGGTCCTCGAGCGGGAGCTGCATGGTGTAGCCGAGGGCGCCGAAGCCGCGCTGCACGATCGAGATCTTGTGGACCGGGTCGAGCCCGGGCACGACGGTGGCGACGATGGCGTGGCCCGATTCGTGGTAGGCGATGATCTCCCGTTCGCGGTCGCTCATCACGCGCTTCTTCTCGAGGCCGGCGATCACGCGGTCGATCGCCTCGTCGAAGTCGCGCATCTCGACCTGCGACTTGTTCTTCCGTGCGGCGAGCAGCGCCGCCTCGTTGACCAGGTTGGCCAGGTCCGCCCCGGCGAACGCCGCCGTCCGCGCGGCGATCACCCGCAGATCCACCTCGGGGGCCGTCTTCACCCCGCGCGAGTGGATCCGGAGGATGGCCTCGCGGCCCCGCACGTCGGGCTTGTCGACCAGCACCTGCCGATCGAACCGCCCCGGGCGCATCAGCGCGGGGTCGAGGACCTCCGGCCGGTTGGTGGCGCCCATGATGATCACGCCCTTGCGCGAGTCGAAGCCGTCCATCTCGGCGAGCAGCTGGTTGAGCGTCTGCTCGCGCTCCTCGTGGCTGCCCATCGGGCTCTGCACGCGGACCTTGCCGAGCGCGTCGAGCTCGTCGATGAACACGATGCACGGCGCCTTGGCTTCGGCCTGCTGGAACAGGTCGCGCACGCGGGCCGCCCCCACGCCGACGAACATCTCCACGAATTCCGACCCGCTCAGGCTGAAGAACGGGACGTGCGCCTCGCCGGCCACCGCGCGCGCCAGCAGCGTCTTGCCGGTGCCGGGCGGGCCGACCAGCAGCACGCCCTTCGGGATGCGGCCGCCGAGCTGCGTGTACTTCTTCGGCGTCCTGAGGAACTCGACGATCTCCTTCAGCTCGTCCTCGGCTTCGTCCACGCCCGCCACGTCGGCGAAGGTCACCTTCACGTCGTCTTCGGCATAGATCTTCCCGCGGCTGCGCGCGAAGGACATCACCCCGCCCTCCGTCCCGCTCATCCGCCGGAAGAAGAAGCTCGACAGGCCGATGATGAAGAGCAGCGGCAGGACCCAGCCGAGGAGGTCGGGCAGCCAGCGGCTGGCGACCTCGCCGGTGTACTTCACGCCGCGCTGCTCCAGTTCCTCCACCAGCTTGGGGTCTTCGACCCGCGTCGCCACGAACGCCCGCGACTTCTCGTCGGCCGCCGCGGCCGGCTTCAACTGGCCGCGGATCACCTGGTCGCCGATCGTGACCTCGGCGACCTTGTTCTGGGCGAGCAGCGACTTGAACTCGCTGTAGGGGATGGTGCGCCCGGTGGGCATGAACAGGTAGGCCTGCACGACCGCGAGCAGGAGGAAGAAGCCCAGCAGGTACCACATGGACGAGACGGGCCGCGGTCCGAGGGCGCGCCGGTCGCCCGGGCGTCCCCCGCGCGGGTGCGGCGGGCGGGGTTTGACTGGTGCCACGGTGGCTCCTAGACGTTCACCGTGCTGAACGTCAACTTGCCGGGGCCCGCGTCGGCGATCACACGATCGCCTTCGCCGAACCGGCCCTGGAGAACCTCGAGCGCGAGCGGATCGAGCAGCTGCCGCTGCAGCGTCCGCTTCAGGGGCCGGGCGCCGTAGGTCGGGTCGTAGCCCTCCGCCACGATCTGCTGCTTCGCCCGGTCGGTCAATTCGACGTGGATCTTCCGATCTTCGAGCCGCCTCGTGAGGGCGCGCAGCTGGATCTCGACGATCTGTGCCAGCTGCTCCCGGCTCAGCGGGTGGAACACGATGACGTCGTCGATCCGGTTGAGGAACTCGGGAGGGAAGTGCGCCCTCAACGCGTCCATCACCAGGCGCCGCGTCCCCTCGTCGAGATCGGCGGCGTCGCGGGCGGCCCGTCCGGCGATGAACTGGCTCCCGAGGTTCGACGTCATGATCACGACCGCGTTCTTGAAGTCGACCGTCCGGCCCTTGCCGTCGGTCAACCGGCCGTCGTCCAGCAGTTGGAGCAGGACGTTGAGCACCTCGGGGTGCGCCTTCTCGATCTCGTCGAACAGCACGACCGCGTACGGCCGGCGGCGCACCGCCTCGGTCAGCTGGCCGGCTTCTTCGTAGCCGACGTAGCCGGGCGGCGCCCCGATCATGCGCGAGACCGTGTGCTTCTCCTGATACTCGGACATGTCGATGCGGATCATCGCCTGGTCCGAGTCGAACAGGAACTCGGCGAGCGCGCGCGCGAGCTCGGTCTTCCCGACGCCGGTCGGCCCCAGGAAGATGAAGCTGCCGAGGGGCCGGTTCGGGTCCTGCAGGCCCGCCCTGGCGCGCCGAATCGCATTCGCCACCGCGCTGACGGCGGCCGCCTGCCCGACCACGCGCTGGTGGATCCGCTCCTCCATGTGAACCAGCTTCTGGATTTCGCCCTCCATCAGCCGGCTCACCGGGATGCCGGTCCACTTGCTCACGACTTCGGCGATGTCCTCCTCGTCCACCTCTTCCTTCAGCATCCGCTTGTCCTGCTGGAGGGCCGCGAGACGCGCTTCGGCGGCCTGGATGCGCCGCTCGGTGTCGGGGAGGCGTCCGGTACTGGAGTTCGGACGCCTTGCCGAAGTCGCCGGCCCGCTGCGCCTGCTCCCACTGCGCGCGCAGCTGCTCCTGCTCCTCCTTCAGCTGGCGCGCCTCCTGGATCGCGGCCTTCTCCTGCTGCCAGTGGCTGGCCAGCCGCGTGCGCTCTTCCTTGAGGTCGGCCAGCTCCTTCTGCAGCCGCTCCAGCCGCTCGGACGAGGCCTTGTCCTGCTCCTTGCGCAGCGCTTCGGCCTCGATCTCGAGCTGCATGATCCGGCGCTCGACCTCGTCGAGCTCCACGGGCATCGAATCGATCTCCATCCGCAGCTTCGACGCCGCCTCGTCCATCAGGTCGATGGCCTTGTCGGGCAGGAAGCGGTCCGCGATGTAGCGCTCGGAGAGCAGCGCCGCCGACACCAGCGCGGCGTCCTTGAACGTCACGCCGTGGTGGATCTCGTAGCGCTCGCGGAGCCCGCGGAGGATGCTGATGGTATCCTCGACCGTCGGCTCGCCGACCAGGACCGGCTGGAACCGCCGCTCCAGCGCCGCGTCCTTCTCGATGTACTTCCGGTACTCGTCGAGCGTCGTGGCCCCGATCGTGTGCAGCTCGCCGCGGGCGAGCATCGGTTTCAGCATGTTCGAGGCGTCGATCGAGCCCTCGGCCGCCCCCGCGCCGACGACGGTGTGCAGTTCGTCGATGAAGAGGATCACCTGTCCGGCCGCGTCGGCGATCTCCTTCAGCACGGCCTTCAGTCGTTCTTCGAACTCCCCGCGGTACTTGGCGCCGGCGACCAGGGCGCCGAGGTCGAGCGCGACGATCCGCTTGTCCTTCAGGCCTTCCGGCACGTCCTGCTTCACGATGCGGCGGGCCAGGCCTTCCACGACGGCCGTCTTCCCGACACCCGGCTCGCCGATCAAGACGGGATTGTTCTTGGTGCGCCGTGACAGCACCTGGATCACGCGGCGGATCTCGTCGTCGCGCCCGATGACCGGGTCGAGCTTCCCCTTGCGCGCGAGATCGGTCAGGTCCCGGCCGTAGCGTTCGAGCGCCTGGTACTTGCCTTCCGGGTTCTGGTCGGTCACCCGCTGCGACCCGCGGACCGACGCGAGCGCCTCGAGCACCCGGCCCGACGTCACCCCCTGCTGCTGCAGGATCCGCGACGCCTCGTCGCGCGCGCCTTCCGCGGCCAGCGCCAGCAGCAGGTGCTCGGTGCTGACGAACTCGTCCTTCATCCGCCCGGCCTCGGCCTGCGCCATCTCGACGATCGCGTTCAGGCGCGGAGAGATCCCGGGCATGCCGCCGCCGTGCACCTGCGGCCGGCGGGCGAGAGCGGCGCGCGCCGACTCTGCCACCCGCCGCGCATCGACGCTCATCTTCGACAGCACGCTGGGGACGACGCCGTCGGGCTGCTCGACCAGGGTGACGAGCACGTGCTCGGGATCCACCTGGGCGTGGTTCATCTCGCCGGCGAGCTGTTGCGCGCCGACGAGGGCCTCTTGTGCCTTTTCCGTGAATCGATTCAGGTTCATGTCCGACATACCTGGCCGCCAATCCGGCAGCGCTCCGGCTACTCGGCCGAGTGCAGCCTCGCGAGTTCCTCGTAATGGCGCCGCTGCTCGGGCGTCAACTGCCGGGGCAGCGTCACGTTCACCGTGGCGTAGAGATCCCCTCGTTCTGCCGGCTTGCCCACCACGGGCATCCCGTGTCCCTTCAGCCGGAACACCTGGCCGTTCTGCGTCGTCGGCGGCACCTTCAGGCGCAGGGGGCGCTCGCCGACCGCGGGCACCTCCGCCTCGCCGCCGAGCACCGCCGTCGTCACCGGGATGGCGACCTGCGTGTGGAGGTCGCGGCCGCGGCGTTCGAAGCGCGAGTCGGCGCGAAGGCGAATGCGGAGGTAGAGATCGCCGGGGCGGTCGCCCGCCGCGCCGTGTTCGCCCTCGCCCGGCACGCGGACGCGGGAGCCGTCGCTGACGCCGGCGGGGATGCGGACGTCGACGGTGCGCGTGTGGCCCTCCTGCTTCACCGACAGGCGCCGCATCGCCCCCTGCATCGCCTCCTCGAGCGACATCTCGATCTCCTCCTCGATGTCGCGTCCGGAGCGGGGGCGGGCGGTGCGCGAGGTGCGGCCCCGCCGCCCGGCCGGGCGCCCGCCGCCGCCGAAGAACGCCTGGAAGAAGTCCGAGAAGGGGTTCTCCCCGCCGAACATGTCGCGGAGTTCGTCCTCGTTGAGCGTGCGGTACCCGCCCTGCTGCCCCGGGCCCCATTGGACGTCGCCGAACGGGGAGCCGCCGGCCTGCTGCGCCTGCTCGTACTGCCGCCAGTTGGCGCCGAGCTCGTCGTACTTCTTGCGCTTCTCGGGATCGCCGAGGACCTCGTACGCCTCGTTGATCTCCTTGAAGCGCGATTCGGACGCCTTGTCGCCCGGGTTCACGTCCGGGTGGAACTTGCGCGCCAGCTTCCGGTAAGCCTGCTTGATCTCCTTGCCGGAAGCCGTCTTGCCGAGGCCAAGCGTCTGGTAGTAGTCCTTGAATTCCATCGGTCGCTAGTCCTCGTCGCCTCGGTCGAGGCCGATGATGCCGCACAGCCGTTCGATCTCGCGTTCGATCCGCCGCCGCGAGTCGTCACGCGTCCGGCGGCCGGGCTCGCTCAGCTTCCGCATGCGCTCGACCGATTCCGCCACCGACAGGAGGCGCTGCACGCCCGCCAGGTTGATGCCCAACTCATCCACCAGGTGCTTGATCAGACGCAGCCGCTCCAACTCCTCGCCGGTATACACGCGCATGCTGCCCACGGTCCGCGTCGGCTGGACCAGCCCCAGCCGCTCGTACTTCCGCAGCGTCTGCGGATGCATGCCAAGCAGCCTCGCCGCGCTGCTGATGAAGTAGAACTCCCTGGTTATCCGCATGGGTCCCCGCTGGCAACCTGCTACATAACGAATATAGGCATTGACACGAGGCGTGTCAATGTCGACGCGACCCAGTCGTCCTGGGCGCCGCCGGCGGGGCATCGGCCCTGACGACGAGAGGCGGGCTCCGACGAGGAGCGGTCGATGCCGAACGGGGAGGAGCCGGCTCCGGCGAAGGAGAGTCGGGCCGGACGGCTGCGGCGGGCCCGTCACGGGAGGCCCGCCAGCGGGTCGCCGGCCGCCAGTCGTGCGTGAACGGCCCAGCGGGAGGGTACAATGAGGCGTTCACGCGCGTGCGGGCCGGCGCATTCGGGCGGGCCGCCCGGTGGCGGTTCGTGCAGGTGTTCGGCCGGTCGGGTGCTCGGTGAGTCGGTCGACCAGTGTCCCGCGTTCCCCCGTGTTCCAGACGGTGAGTTGGCGACCTTGACCTTCGAAGGCTACGACTTCCTCGTCATCCTGATGCTGGTGCTCCTCGAGGGGCTCCTGAGCGCCGACAACGCCATGGTTCTGGCGGTGCTCGCCCTCGGCCTTCCGAAGCCGCTGCGCAAACGCGCGCTTCGCTACGGCATCTTCGGCGCCTTCGCCTTCCGGTCGGCCGCCCTGCTGTTCGGCCTTTACATGATCAACGTCAGCCTGGTGAAGCTGGCTGGCGCGATCTACCTGCTCTACCTGCCGTTCCGGCATTTCTTCGGCGAGCACCAAACCGAGGGGGGGCGTCGCGCGATTCCGGAGGCCAAGCCGTGGCTTGGGCTCTCGGCGTTCTGGGCCACGGTCGTCAAGGTGGAGTTGACCGACATCATCTTCGCCGTGGATTCGATTGTCGTCGCCGTCGCGATGTCGCAGAAGACCTGGGTCGTGCTGTCCGGCGGGATCCTGGGCATCATCGCGATGCGCCTCGTCATCGGCCAGCTGCTGGCGGTTGTGGAGCGGTACCCGATCCTCGTGGATGGCGCCTTCGTCATCATTGCCTGGGTCGGCGCGCGCCTGCTGCTGCAGTACCTTCACCAGATTGGCGTCGTGGCGTGGGAAGTCCCCGAGTGGCTCGGCTACGGGCTGATCGTCGCGATCTTCCTGGCGGCGCTGGCCTGGGCCAGGATCGACGAGCGAAGGCGGGGGCGTTCGCAAGTTGCCGAAGACGATGGACCGGCGGAGGAAAGGAAGAAGGAAGAATGAAGAATGCAGAATGCAGAATGCAGAATGCAGAATGACGAAGGCTGACAGCGCCCGTCCGGATCTCGTCGGGCGCAGCCGTCAATGCGCTTGCGGCACGATCCGCTCGAACACCTGCACGCGCTTGTTCATCTGCTCGACCACGTAGACGCGGTGGCGGAGGCGATCCACCGCCACGCCGCCCGGCAGCAGCATCTGCCCCGGCCGGGTCCCGAACTCACCCACGTACATCAGCGGTTGGCCGTCGGCGTTGAAGAGCTGGATGTTGTTGAACTCCGCGTCGGCGACATACACCACGTTGTCGCCGTCCACGGCCACGCCCTTCGGACGCCGGAACTGGCCCGGTTGCACGCCGAGCGAGCCGAACGCCCGCACGAACCGGAGTTCGGCGTCGAGCACTTGCACGCGGTAGTTCATCGTGTCGGTGATGTAGACGCGTCCGTCCGGCCCGACCGCGACCGCGGTCGGAAAGTTGAACTGGCGGGGCCCGGCTCCGCGACCACCGACGGTTTCCAGATGGCGGCCGCTCGGGAGCTCGAAGACGACGACCGAGTGACGCCGCGCGTCCACCACGTACAGCCGGTGCCGGGCGTCGTCCACGGCGAGTCCGGTCGGCGCCGCGAGCTCGCCCTTCGCCCCGATGGTCGTCTTGTAGCCGAGATCGGGCCCGAAGACCATCACCCGCGCCAAGCTGGTGTCGCCGACGTAGATGTTGTTGGCTTCGTCCACGGCGACCGAGAAGGGCGTCCGGAACATCGCCTGCTTCGACGTTTCGCCGATGGTCGTGAACATGCGGCGCTGGCCGTCGACCACCGCCACGGCCGCCATGGCCGGGTCGGCGACGATGATGCGGCCGTAGCCGTCGACCGCGACGCCGAACGGCTTGCCAAACGTGCCCGGTGCCGGGCGCTCGGAGGCCATCCGATCCTTCCCCAGCAGCACGTCCTTCAAGGACGAGGAGGCCGACGACTTCGAGGCCCCGACGTCGGCGCTGCCGCGCACCACGGCGACGAACCGCATGCGCGGTTCCTCCGGCGCGAGCGGCCAGACCGTCTGCACCGGCACCATCGAGAGGTCGGGGCCGGCCGGGGAGGGCTTCGGCTTCTGCGCCGACAGCGGGGACAGCCCGATGACGAGGGCGCAGAGGCCGGCGACGAACGAAACGGACGGGCGAACGATTGGGGCGATGCGCGACATGGACATACTCTCGCTCAGTGGCAGCCGGACGTCGTGCTGCAATTGCTCTTGCTGTAGCCCGATGGCGTCGAGGCCTGTGTGAACGCGGTGAGTCGGGAGGCTCCGAGGTTGTATGGCGCCGGGTCGGTCGTCAGCGCGATGAGGCCGCCCCGGACGGTACCATGCGGGACCGCCGCATGGCACGCCTGACATGGCCGAGAACTGTGTTCGCCGACGCCGTGCACCCGGTTCGTGTTCCTGATCGTGGCGGGGTTGTGACAGTTGACGCAGAACCCGGTCGGGGCCGACAGCGTCGGGGCCGTCGTGCTCCAGGTGGCGTTGGCGAATTTCAGGAGGTACGGCGCGGTGGAACCGTGCGGGCCTGCGGGCACGGTGGCCGAGACGGCCTCGTTGTTGCCGTGGCAGTCCGAGCAGTACATCCGGGTGGCCGCAGTGGTGGTGTTCCACGGTGCGAGCAGGTTGGTCCCGGCCGCGACGCGCGCGTGCGGGGCGCCCACGACCGGGTGGTAGCTGCGGTTGCCGGGGTTGAACTCGGCAGCGTTGTCCGTCTCGGTCCCGCCAGACGGCGACGTCGGCGGCGTCAGCCCGAAGGCGTACGACGCGTGGCACTTGAAACAGATCTGGTACTCGCGCGCCGCCGGCCGGCTGACGATGTAGCCGCCCTGTGCCGCCGACGGCATCGGGAAGGTCGTGGTCGCAGCCGGGTACGAGGCCGGCTCCACGCCCGTCACCCCGGACAACATGCCGCCGGCCGCGATCACGTTCGAGCCCCCCGCGTGCAGGGTTCCGGCGGCGGCATGCGGGTTGTGGCAGTCGCTGCAGTCCACGTGCCGCCGGGCCCCGGAGAAGTTCGTGGGCGACGAGGTCACCTCCGCCGAGTCGTGAAGGATCGTCGCGGCGGACGTTTCGAGGGAGTGGCGGTAGGTTTTCGCGAACGCCGACGCGAGGTTCTTGGCCGCCACCGGCGCGTTGCCGTGGCACTGGAAGCAGACGTCGCGCTGATTGACCGCCTTCAGGAGCCGTTGCGCCTGGGGCGCGGAGTGGGAGCGATGACAGGCCTCGCAGGCGTTGTCGGCCACCGTCGTGTACCCCGAGTGCGCGCCGAGGCCGGCCACGCCGCCGGTGTTGGCCGCGGTGTAGGTCTTGGGCGATGTGGCGTGCAGCGACGACGCCCATGCCCAGCCCGTCCCGCCGCGCGAGTGGCAGGTGATGCAGACACCCGACCGGGCGTTCGACTTCACGAGGAACTTGCCCGTGACGCTGTCACCCGCCCGCTGGCTGTGCGGGTCGTGGCACGACACGCACTGCACGAAGGCCGTGCCCGTCTCCAGCGACACCGCGTCGCCGGGCGGCGGGTCGGCGACCTCCGTGCTCGTGCCCGCGCGGGCGAACGACACCGGGTGATCGTTGGAGAGGTCGGTCCCCACGCTGGCGGTGGCGGGCACGAACGTGCCGTTGCTCATCGCGATCGTGCCGTTGTTCAGCGTCGCGCCGAGGGCGATCGTGCCGTCGTGGCAGCTGAGACAGAGCCGCGACGATCCGGTCGGCTGGCCGGCCGACCGGCCCGGCATCGTGTTGAACGTGCCGCCCGACTGGCCCGACTGGAACGTGCTGCTGCCGTAGGTCGTGTACGTCGCCGTGCTGCCCGGCCGGTTCCAGAGCTGGATGGCCGGGGACGAGTTGTGGGGCGTGTGGCAGAAGACGCACGGCTGCGTCTCGGTGGTGGCCCGAATCGACGAGCCTCCGCCTATCGACAGGTCGTGCTTCGAGCCGACGACGTCGCTGGGGGGGCCGGCCTCCGACGCCAGCGGCAGCGTCGCGACGACCAGGCACGCCAGCACGCCGCTCCGGGCGACCCCCGCCGCGATCCGGCTAGTTCGCATTGGGCTGGCTGACATACTGGAACACCTGGATGCGCGCGTTGAGGGCGTCGGCGACGAAGATTCGGTTCGACGAGTCGATGCACATGCCGCTCGGGAGCGAGAACTCGCCGGCGCGCGACCCGCTGGCGCCGAACACCAGCAGCAGCCGGCCCTGTCCGTCGAACACCTGCACCACGTCGTGCAGGCCTTCGGCAATGTAGAGGTGGCCTTCCGAATCGAGCGCGACGCCCTTCGGCTTGTCGAGGTCGCCGCTGCCGTTGCCCCGCCGTCCGATCTCCCGCACGAACAGACCGTCGGCGTCGAATTCCTGGAGTCGCGCGTTCAGGGCGTCGACGACGAAGAGGTGGCCGTCGGGCCCCACCGCAATGTCAGTGGGGTAGTTGAACTCCCCCACGTCAGCGCCGCGCCGCCCGATCGTCCGGAGGACCGCTCCCCTCGGCGACAGCACGCGGACGCAGCCCGCCACCGTGTCGACGACGTAAAGCGTCCCGTCGCGCCCGGCGGCGATGCCAGTGGGCCGGGTGAAGATCGGCTCGCCGTTGACCACGCCGAGCGTGGCGCGCAGGGTCCCGGCCGGCGAATACGCGAAGACGCGCCGGCGCGTCGAGTCGGTCACGTAGATCGCGTCGTCCGGGCCCACGGCCACGCCCACGGGCGACCCGAACGGCGCCGGGTCGAGGTGCCCGTATTTCTTCCGGCCCATGTCGAGCACGTGGACCATCTGCTGTTCCGGATCGGCCACGAGCAGCCGCCCGGCGTGGTCCATGACCACCGCCCGCGGGCGGAGCAGGCGCGGCTGGCGCCTCTGCCCGACGATGGCGGACGCCACGCGGGCCAGCCAGCCGGGCCCGGCGCCGATGTCCTTCGGCCCCGCAATGGTCGTGACGTAACGGACGCGCGTCGGCGAGGGCGGCTGCGGCCAGACCGGGCCGTCCTGCGCCGGCGAGGGCCACGCGGGCCAGCCGGCGGCGATGGCGGTCAGCGCCAGCGCGGCGATGCCCGGGATCGGGGCGAGTTGGACCAGTCGTCGGGCGGACAGTGCCATGCGTGCGTGCTCCTAGAAGAAGGTCAGGTCGCGCCGGACCCTGAAGTACACCCGGCGCCCGTCGACCACGCTGAACGACGAGGTCGATGCCAGCCGCTCCCAGCCGAACTCGAACTGCAGTTGCCGGAGCTGCCACACGGCCCAGACCTGTTCGCCCGACTGGAACAGGTCGAACAGGCTCGGGTATTGCTGCGTCTGCCGCACCACGCGGCCGTTCACGTCGAAGCCGGCCCACGGGCGGAGGTGCACACTGAGCGCGCGGCTCCGATCGGACGAACCGAGGAAGCTGCGGGAGATTTCGGGGCGCGACGTCACGAGGAGGGCGACGTCCGGCCTCGTCCCGAGCACGTCCGCCCCCAACAGGATCGACCGCGTGGAAAGCTGGTTGAAATCGATCGCCACGTCGTACCAGCGCCCGGTGAGGCCTACCGTGTAGCCGGTGTGCTGGTCCCGATTGTCGTTGTAGAGGATGTCCCGTAGGTTGTTCGACCACGTCACCGCCAGCCGCAGCCGGGCCGACGCGGGCACCATCGTCTCGAGGGCGGCCGTCAGCGCGCGCGAGTCGAGACTCACCGGGTAGAACGACAGGCGGCCGACCCCGCGCACGGCACCGTCGGCAGAGAAGCGGATGCGCTGCGCCCACTCTCGCGAGACGCCCGCCTGGATGCCCGCCTCCCGGTAGGGCTCCTTCTGCGAGCGGTTCGACGAGGCCGTGCCGACCGAGAAGTCCACCGACCCGGTCAGCGACATGCCCAGCGTGCGGCGCTCGGCTCGCGCCAGCCCGCCCACTGTCTGGAGGCCGCCCAGCGTGACGGGCTGGAACGCCGGGACGCCGTAGGACGTGAACCGCGAGATGGCGGCCACAGACGCCCGGGTACCGCCGTATTCGACCCGGCCTTCCGCGTCGTGGAACAGCGTGTTGGTGGCGAGCGGGGCAGGGCTCGCGATCTCGGCGGCGCGCACGTCCTGTCCCGCGATGGCGCCGGAGAGCAGCGCTTCGAACGCATTCGACGAGAACGAGTAGCGACCGGACGCGTTCAGCTTGCTCGAGAACCTGTACCTGCCGGCGAGGTCGGCACCCACGCCGGTCACGCGGCTCTGCTGGTTCGCCAGTCCAAAGCGGTAGCGCGAGAACCGCCCGGTGACGTCGAGCGACAGCGCCGAACTTGGCTGCAGGTGCGCCGTTCCGTGCAGGAGTTCGTTCCCGGTGTCGCTCCGCGCGTTGGCGTCGGGAACGTCGTAGACGAACTGCCCGTAGGTGAAGTCGACGTCGTACCGGCCGAGCCGGAGATCCTGGCTCAACCGGGCTTCGGCGCGGCGCTCCGTGTTGAACGAGTTGAAGCCGAACAGGTAATTGCGATAGTCCGACTGACCCCCCGTCGAGGCAGACACCTGCAGCCGCGGCCGGCGGGGGACGTTCACATCCCAGGTAAACCCGGTCGAATTCCGTACGCCGTGCGTGAACTGCGACGGGTCGAGGGACGCGCCGAGGGGAAGCACGCTCGTGTCGGTGGAAACGCGGTCCGAGAACACCCGGAGCGGCGCGCTGCGCCCCGAGAGGAACGCCGCATCGAACCGGTAGCTCTGGAGCGTGTTCCCGTTGTGGTACGCCGACGCCGGCGTGGCCCGGTTGTTCCGCCCGGTCTGGAAATCGCCCGTGAAGTCGAACGTCGCGACGCGCGGGTCCAGGATCGCGAACGACGTCGAGAGCGTGAGCCCGCCCTGCAGGATCCTGTCGTCCGACACGGCGCCTGCCGACCCGTTCTGCGCGGCCTCGTAGCCGCCGGTGAACGCCGCCCGGAGCATGCGAGGCTGGATCCACGCGGCGAGAGTGCTGCGGTGGGCGGTGTCTTCCATCCCGACGGGCACCGGCGGCGGACCATAGTCGATGGGCTTGGCAGCCTTTGAAGCAGCCGACCGGGCAGCCGCGGCGGCGAGGTCGTCTCGCCGCGCGCCGACCGCTTCGGAGGGGCCGCCGCGCGCCACTGTGCGACCTTCGCCCTCCTCGGGATTTGCCGGCGCCTCGGTGACTGCGGGCGTCGGGCCGACGGGTGGCTGGGCCGCCGGTTCAGAGGGCGGCTGCGGCCGGGCGGCGTCGATTACCTTGCACGGAACCCAGCCGGCCCGTCTGGTGCCGTACTCGTCCCGGGCCAGCACGATCCAGCACCACCCGTCCTCGCGGCCAATCAGCTCGACGACGCTGGCGCGAGCGGCGATCGTGATGACCTCGGCGCCGCGCCGAGGCCCCTCGAGCACGGAGGTTGGCTCGGACACGACCAGCAAGGTCGTCCCGGCCAGGACCGGAGCCGCTGTCGCGCACAGGACTGCCGCCGCGCAGGCCTGCGCCAGACGCCTCATTACTCGCCGCTCCCGTCACGATCCGCCCGCGGCGCCCCGAACCCGCCGCCGGCCTGCTGCAACTGCGCCGGCTTGGCCGCGCGAAGGGCGGGGTCGAGAACCTCCACGTGGGCCGACGCCAGGAGTGCCTTGCGCCAGGCGGCGGCGGCCGCCTCGCTCCGCTGCCGCGTCAGCCGTTCCCGAATGATCGGCCGGGCCTCGTCGAGCGTGAGCAGGCGGCGCGGCTCGGTGCCGACCACCTTGAACACCGAGAAGCCGCGGAACCCCTCGGCCACCGTGACCGGACCGACCGGCGCGGCGAACACGGCCGCGTCCAGCGCCTCGTCGAGGCGTCCCCGGTGCACGAAGCCCAGGTCGCCATCCTTCACGCGGTACTCGTCTTCCGAGAACCGTCGGGCGAGGAGCCCGAGGTCTTCGCCGCGCCTGACGCGCGCGGCGAGCGCCTCCGCCTTCCGGCGCGCGCGCTCGACGGACGACGGGTCGGCCGGGTCGATGCGCACGAGCAGTTCCAGGAGCCGCCGCTGTTCGGGCCGTTCGAACTTGGCCTGGTTGGCCTGGTAGTAGCCGGCCACGTCCGCATCGGTGAGAGGCCTCGGTTCGTGGGCGCGCCGCGCGGCCCGCACGAGGTCGGCGCGCTCGTGACGCGCGCGCACGTCTTGTTCGGTCAAGCCAGCCTCGGACAGCGCACGCTCGAAGTCCCGGCGCGACGGGAACCGCGCGACGACCTCGGCAACCGCGGCGTCCACCGCCGCCCGGTCTGGCTTCCGTCCCTGGGCGATCGCTTCCCGGTAGACCAGGGTGTCTATCACGACCTCGTCCAACGCCGCGCGCCGCAGCGCCGTCAGCCTCTCTCCCTCGATAGTTCCGTGATACGACGCGTACGGCACGATGTCCGCCAGCCGGACGTCCACATCGTCTCCGGCCACCGGGATGCCGTCGATCAGCGCGACGATGGGCCGGGCGGGCTGCCGACGGGCCTGCAGCGCGTAGCCGGCGCCAAAGGTCGCAACCACCAGCAGGACGCCGGCGACGAGGCGGGGCAGCTTCGGTCGCAGAGGCATGTTCGAACTCCCATCACGATGCCGGAGGCGGGCGACGGGCCTCTCGGGCCCGGCACCCGCCCCGGCGTTCTTTCCTCGAGTCTCTAGGTATGGCAGGCCAGGCAGAGCTGGCTGTTGGTGTTGGGGACGCGAAGGAAACCGGCCGCCGTCCCGTGCGCGTCATGACAGCTGCCGCACTCCACGCGACGGCTTCCGGTCACGCCGAACAGTTTTACCTTGGTGATATCCGGGTTGGCCACCAGCTTCGCTCCGGCCGCCGTCGCGGACGCGTCGTAGCTGAACGCCACCGGGTGGTCGTTGCGAAGGTCGGTGCCCAGCAGCGACGCGCTGGTGATCTTCGTCGTCTTCAGGTTGGTCGCGGGCGCCGCATTGAGCACGGTGTTCAACGCCGTCGTGCCGTCGTGGCAGCTCAGGCACAGCAACGACACCTGGGACCCCCCGGCCAGGTTCACGGCGCCGCCCTTGAAGTCGGGATTGACCGTGGCGTCGTAGACCGTGAAGCTGGTCGAGACCGGCAGCGCGCGGTTCCAGAGCAGGGCCTGGAACGTGGCGTTGGCGCCGTGCGGCGTATGACAGGCCGAGCACAGGTCGCCCGTGTCTCCCGCGACGCGGCAATCGTGGCCCTTTCCCGCCATCGCCGATTTCTGAGCGTAGGCTGTCCCGGTGGCGATCACGATCGCCAGGATGACCAGGACCGGTGACCCTCGTCTACTCATCGAGCTACTCCTCCTCCGCCGGGGCTGCGCCGCGGCGGTCTATGCTGCCGGACACACCGGGCAGCGACGGTGACGCGATTGGGGGCCCCAGAAGAGACGCATGACCACGGCGACTGAACGGTGTCGCGCCTCACGCGCCGACCTCGAGGATCCGTCGCGTGGGGGCGCCGTGCGTTCGATGACAACTGACGCACGTCGACGACGTGTTCCGGGCACCGTGCGCCCCTGCAGTGAGCGCACACACGACGACGTCAAGTCGCAGACGCGCCATGCGAATTTGGAGTCGTCGTGTTGTAGGGAGAACCCGTGAACCTTGTCGACAACGTTTAACAAGTCGCGTGCCGTCTTTTCTGTGCAAACCGCTCGGGCCGCGACAGAGACGGTTGGCGAAGGGCCGTTCGCCGGCATTCCGTCACAATCCGTCGGCGGCCGCTCGCCGCGCTGTCACGGAAGGAGGCAACCGCGCATGGTCGAGGTGGGACAAAGGTCAGCCTTTTCGTTCGAATTCTTTCGCCCTTGAACGTCGGCGGCGCTCGGCGGGCTGCCGGTATTCCGGCGCGCGCACCGGTTCGTCGAACGTGCGCGGCGCTCGGGATCTGCGTCGAAGGCCCGAATCCGGGCGACTGGCCTGTATGCAATCGTTTCACGCGAGCGTGAACGTTTCTCCTGCGCACTGGCAAATGTGTAAGCGTGCGGCGTGCTGCGGTCGGCGCCTCCCTCGACGGGCGGTACGGGGTTCGCCGGCTGCCGTCGCGCGGCGGGATCCGCGAAGTCCATCGCGCCACACGCACGTGGCGCGGCGACGACGACGGAAGCGATCCGGGCCACGGGCGGCGCGTGCTCGGCGGCCTGGACATGGGCCCGCAAACGAAGGGGACGTTTCCATCGAGCGAGAGGTGCGGACGTTTCCATCGGGCGCTGACAGGCCTCGACACACGGCGACACACGGCGCGATACGACGGCTTGACTTTCGCTCGGGCTCGGCCGCATAGTGGAAAAGCGCGGCGATTTTGTCGACTTGATGGGCCGCGCGCCAGCCACGGCTGGAGACGAACGTTGACCATCTAAGTCGCGGCCGGGGCTCGCGGCAAAGGTCGCGAAGCCCTTTTGTTTTGCCGCCCGGCAGCTCTGTCTCGGGCTGCCAGCATGAAGAGTACGGCGAGAGTTCCGGCTCGACGACCCGTACGCCATACCGTCGTCCTGCTCCAGCTCCTGGAGCGCACGGTGGCCCAGCCGGCCAGGCCGCACAGGCCTGGAGCCATGCGCGAGCGAGACTGACCGCGATCTCGAAAGGGCACACGAGTCTCGAATCCTGTGTCTGGCTTCGCGTAACCTGGCGCGCCCGCGCGAGCGTCGTGCGGCCCGCCCTCGTTTCATCTTTCGAGGGAAGACGATGCAGAATCTGAGGCACACGCTGACGTCCGAGTCCGTTTCCGAAGGCCATCCCGACAAGGTCTGCGACTACATCGCCGATTCGATTCTCGACGCCTACCTGGCGGTCGACCCACGCAGCCGCGTGGCTTGCGAAGTGCTGTGCAAGGACGACAAGGTCGTGATTGCCGGCGAGATCTCCTCGCAGGCGGCCGTGAACCACGAAGCGATCGCGCGCCAGGCCATCCGCGAGATCGGCTACCTGCACGACGGGGAGCCGTTTCACGCCGACCGCGTGACGGTGTTCAACTACGTGTCGAAGCAGTCGGACAACATCGCCCAGGGCGTCGACGAGGGGCGCGGCCTCGACAAGGAGCAGGGGGCCGGCGACCAGGGCATGATGTTCGGCTACGCCACGGCCGAGACGTCCGAACTGATGCCGCTGCCGATCCTCCTCGCGCACCGGCTCACGCGGGGGCTCGCGGACGACCGCCGGAGCGGGCAGTACCCGTGGCTGCGGCCGGACGCGAAGTCGCAGGTGTCGGTCGAGTACCAGAACGGCACCCCGGTCGGCGTGACGTGCGTCCTGGTGTCGACGCAGCACTCGGCGGACATCGCCCACGGGGAGATCTGCGACTACGTGGCCGGCTGCCTGGCGCCCCGCGTGCTGGGGGACTGGTTCACGCCGAAGGTGCAGGTGCTGGTCAACCCGACCGGCTGCTTCGCCATCGGCGGGCCGTCGGCCGACTGCGGCGTCACCGGCCGGAAGATCATCGTCGACACGTACGGCGGCGCGGCGCACCACGGCGGCGGCGCGTTCAGCGGCAAGGACCCTTCGAAGGTCGACCGCAGCGGCGCGTACTTCGGCCGCTACGTGGCGCGGCAGATTGTGAAGGAGGGGATCGCCAAGCGCGCCGAGGTCCAGGTGGCCTACGCCATCGGCCAGGCGCAGCCGGTTTCGACCAAGGTCGAGACGTTCGGCACGGGTGACGAACAGCGGGCGCGCGCCTTCCTCGACGCCATCGACTTCCGACCCGCGGCGATCATCGAGACGCTGGACCTGCTGCGGCCGCTCTACCGCCAGACGACGAACTACGGCCATTTCGGGAAGTCGGGACTGCCCTGGGAGGTGTAGACGGGGCCGGCCGGCGACTTTCGAACTTGCGCACCGTCGAACTGGCGATCTAACGTCACCATGTACTCGTTCGTCGGTTCCGCGGTTCGCAGGTTCGCAGGTTCTCGCTGAGCCCTCATATGAACTTCCGCACCATCATCGAGCCGTTCCGCATCAAGTCGGTCGAATCGGTCAAGTTCACCCGCCGCGAGGACCGGGAGAGGGCTCTGAAGGAAGCCGGGTACAACGTCTTCCGGCTCAGAGCCGAAGACGTGCTGATCGATCTGCTCACCGATTCGGGCACGGGCGCCATGTCCGCCGCTCAGTGGGGCGCCCTGATGCAGGGCGACGAGTCGTACGCGGGGAGCCGGTCGTTCTACCGCTTCGAAGCGGTCGTCCGCGACCTGACGGGCTTCAAGCACATCATCCCGACGCACCAGGGCCGGGCGGCCGAACGCATCCTCTTTCACAGCGTCCTGAAGGCGGGCCAGGTGGTGCCGAACAACAACCACTTCGACACGACGCGGGCGAACGTCGAGGTCGAGGGGTGCGAGGCGCGCGACCTGGTGATTGCCGAGGGGCGGGTGCCGTCGCTCGTGCACCCGTTCAAAGGCAATGTCGATCTCGACGCGCTGGAGCGGACGCTGCGCGAGGACGGGGCGAGGGTGCCGCTCGTCATGGTCACCGTGACCAACAACTCGGGCGGCGGTCAGCCGGTGTCGCTGGAGAACCTGCGCGGCGTCCGGGCGCTGTGCGACAAGTACCGCAAGCCCCTGTTCCTCGACGCCTGCCGGTTTGCCGAGAACGCCTACTTCGTCAAGCTGCGCGAGCCGGGCCAGCAGGGCAAGACGCCCAAGGCCATCGCGCAGGAGATGTTCTCGCTCGCCGACGGCTGCACGATGTCGGCGAAGAAGGACGGGCTGGCGAACATCGGCGGGTTCCTCGCGATGAACGACGACAAGTGGGCCGAGGCCGCCCGCACGTTGTTGATCCTCACCGAAGGGTTCCCGACCTACGGCGGACTGGCCGGCTACGACCTCGAGGCCATCGCGCGCGGGCTGGAGGAAGTCGTCGAGGAGCCGTATCTGCGCTACCGCATCCGGTCGATCGAGTATCTCGGCGACAAGTTGACGGCGGCCGGCGTCCCCAGCATCCGGCCGTCGGGCGGACACGCGATCTACCTGGATGCGCGCGCGCTGCTCGCGCACATTCCGCCGCTGCAGTACCCGGGCATCGCGCTCGTGAACGCGTTGTACGTGGAGGCCGGGATTCGCGGCGTGGAAATCGGGACGGTGATGTTCGGCCTGCATCCCGACGGGACGGAAACGGCGGGTGCGATGGACCTGGTGCGTCTCGCCATCCCGCGGCGCGTCTACACCCAGTCGCACATCGACTACGTCGCCGAAGGCGTGATCGAGGTGGCCCGGCTCAAGCAGAATCTTCGAGGCTACCGCATCGTGTCCGCGCCCACGGTGCTGCGGCACTTCACCGCGCAGTTCCAGCCGATCGAACACGATTGGCCGAACTGAAGCGCGTCGCTCGCCGCTCGCCGAGTCGGTGCGGCGGGGCAGGGGCCGGTTCCTGGCGCGGTTTCCCAGTCTCGCCGGCGACGACGTGCAATCGCAGCTTGCCGACCCCGCGAACCCCGAGACGTTCGAGCGCTGCCAGCTGGACCTGGATGAGCGCCGCCGTCACGCCGGCGTGTGCGCCTTGCACTTCGATCTGCTGGCCCTGCGCCGGGCCGATCCCGTCTTCGGCCGACAGCGGGCGGGCGGGATCGACGGTGCGGTGATCGGGGAGCAGGCGCTGGCGCTTCGGTGCTTCGCCGAAACCGGTCACGAGGACGACCGGGTCCTGCTCGTGAACTTCGGCCGGGATCTCTCGCGGCGCCGCGCGATCGACCCGCTCCTCGCGCCGCCCGCGGGTGGGGCGTGGCACGTGCTCTGGTCGAGCGAGGAACCCCGGTACGGGGGACAGGGCACACCACCCGCCAGCGTCGACGAGGGCATCCGCTGTCGCGGCGAATCCGCCCTCGTCCTCGCGGCGAGGCGGGGGAGTAGCGTACACGCGAAAGGCCGTCGTTCGCGACGGCCTTCCGTGCGCGGCATCGCGGCGCGGTGCCGCAGCCGCAGGTCGACGTCCGGCGCCTGCTACATCAGGATCTCGACCTTCCCCTTCGACTTCAGCTTCTCGACGTAGGCGGCCGTCTTCTCCTGGATGCGCTGCTGCTTCAGGAACTGCTCCACCTGCGGTTTGACTTCCTGCAGCGGGACCGTCCGGGCGTCGCGGTGAGCGATCATCTTGATGATGTGGAAGCCGAATGGCGATTCCACCACACCGCTCAGCTGTCCGGCCTTGAGCGCAAACGCCGCCTGCTCGAATGCCGGAACCGTCTGTCCCCTCGCGACGAACCCGAGATCGCCGCCGTTTGGCGCGCTCCCGGGGTCCTGCGAGTGCTGCTTGGCGAGCGCCGCGAAGTCGGCGCCCTTCTTCAGCTGCGCCAGCACCGACTGCGCCTCGGCGCGCGCCTTCTTCTTGGCCGCCTCGTCCGCGTTCTCGGGGATGCGGATGAGGATGTGCGCGGCGTGCACCGCCTCGGGTTCCTGGAACTTGTCGGGGTTCTTCGTGTAGAAGTCGGTCAGGTCGGCGTCGCTGATGGTGACCGTCGGCGCGATCTCGGTTTCGACGAGTTTCATCGCCTGCATCTGCTGGCGGATCTCGGCCTTCAGCTTGTCCGGCGTCATCTGGCGTTCGGCGAGCGCCGCGGTGAACGCCTGCTCGTTGGGGAACTGGCCCTTGACCTGGGCCACGCGCCCGTCCACCTCGGTCTCGGGGACCGCCACCTTCTTCGCCACCGATTCCTGCGACAGCAGCGTCATCGCCACGATCTGGTCCACCATCTGGCGGTAGACGACGTCGCGCTGCTCGGCGGGCACCGGCCCGCCCGCCTGCGCCTCGAGGCTTTTCACGGCGCGCTCGAACTCGCCGCGGTCGATGCTCGCGCCGTTCACGCGGGCGATCACCTCGGGCAGCTGCGCCGGGACGGGCTTCACGGCGGCCGGCTTGCCCGCCGCGGCCCCGGCGGCCGCCGGGGCAGGGGTGACCGCGCCCTTGGACGCGTCGGTGGTTGACTTCTTGCAGCCGGCCACGAGGGCGACCGCGATCAGAGCGATGGCTATGCGAGTCTTCACAACACTCCCTCTACTGTCATGAGCGGGACGAGCCGGACGGGGATCGGGGCGCCAGCGGCTCGCGACCAGTCGAGTCTGGTGGGACACGCGCGATCAGTTCGACCATCAGCCGCCGCCGTTCGTGTGACAAAGCTACCAGCGCGGCTCACGCCGGCCGCCGCGGCTGCCGCCGCCGCCGCCGAACCCGCCACCGCCGAATCCGCCCGAGCGCTCGGGCTTCGGCCGGGCTTCGTTCACCGTCAGGGCCCGCCCGCCGAGCGAGTACTGGTTGAACTGCGTCGCCGCCTTCTGGGCTTCTTCGTCGGTCGCCATCTCGACGAAGGCGAAGCCGCGCGCACGGCCCGTGGCCATGTCGCGCATCACGCGCACCGATTCGACCGCGCCCGCCTGGCTGAACAGTTCCTGCAGTTCTGCCTCCCCGATCTGATAGGGCAGGTTCCCGACGTACAACTTCCGACCCATGTCTCTGGCTCCTTGTCTCGCCGGCGTGCGGGACCGGCCGTCGCCGCGCGGCGCCGATCGCCCTGTTGAAACAAACCACCGTGAACGAGGCTCAACTCTTGCTGCTCAGGCTGTGAGGTCTGCGAGGGAGCGAATGAACGGCGGGTTCGATCGGCTCGTGGCGCTCAGATAACTGGCAGGAGGATTGTGCACTCCCCGTTAGCCTAGCAGACCCCCGCGCCGACGCAAAGCGAAACTTGACAGCGCTGTCAGGGTCCGATACCGTCCCGCCAACTCGTTGCCGGGCCTCGGGATGCCCGGACAGGCGTCGACGGAGGGAGGACCGGGTGCTCGATCGATTCTTCCGGCTTTCCGCGCGCGGAACCGACGTGGGCACCGAGGCGATGGCCGGCCTCACCACGTTCCTCACGATGGCCTACATCATCTTCGTGCAGCCGGCGGTGTTGTCGACCGACCTGGCCGGCCGGCCCACGGGCCTCGACCTCGGGGCGGTGCTGGTCGCCACCTGCCTGGGGTCGGCGCTGGCCTCGATCCTGATGGGGCTCGTCGCCGACTATCCGATCGCGCTGGCACCGGGGATGGGCGAGAACTTCTTCTTCGTGACCGTGGTCATGGCGCTGGCGAAACTGGGCGTGCCCGACGCCTGGCAGACGGCGCTCGGCATGGTCTTCCTGTCCGGCGTCGCCTTCATCCTGCTGACCCTGCTCCGGGTCCGCGAGGCGGTCGTCGACGCGATCAGCCCGGGGATGCGCAACGGCATCGCGGTCGGGATTGGACTGTTCATCGCGTCGATCGGCCTCCAGCACGCCGGCCTGATCGTCGCGAAGCCCGGGACGCTCGTCGGCCTCACCGCGCAGCTGTGGTCTGTCGACATCGGCGTGTTCGCGGCCGGTCTCGTCGTGGCCGCTGTGCTGCTGGTGCGTCGCGTGCGCGGCGCGCTGTTGTGGGGGATCCTGGCCTCGACCGCCGGGGCGCTGGCATTCGGACGGATTTCCTACGGGGGGGTCGTCGGATTGCCCGCCGTGCACGGTCGGGCGGCGTTCTCGATGGACCTTGGCCGCGCGCTCGACCCGGCGCTGCTGCCCTTCGTCATCGTCTTCCTGTTCATGGGCTTGTTCGACACGGTCGGGACCCTCGTGGGCGTGGCCGAGCAGGCCGGCCTGATGGAGCAGAACCGGCTCCCGCGCGCCAATCGAGCGCTGCTCGTGGATGCGACGGGCATCACGGCGGGGGCGTGCCTCGGCACGAGCACGATCACCTGTTACATCGAAAGCGCGGCCGGCGTGGCCGCGGGGGGGCGCACGGGATTGACCGCGGTGGTGACCGGCCTCCTGTTTCTCGTCGCGCTGCTGGTCGGCCCGCTGGTCAAGATGGTGGCGAGCTACCCGCCCATCACGGCGCCGGCCCTGGTGCTGGTGGGGACGATGATGATGCAGAGCGCGCGCAAGGTTGCGTGGGACGATCCCTCGGAGGCGCTGCCCGTTTTCCTGATCGTGGCGGGGATTCCCCTCACGTCGTCGATCGCGGACGGGTTGGCGCTCGGGTTCGTCAGTTACCCGGTCGTGAAATGGCTCGGCGGCCGGGGCCGCGACGTGCACTGGCTGTCGTACATCATCGCCGCGCTGCTGGTGGCGTACTTCCTGCTCGTTCGAAGTCGGCTCGGGTGAATTTCGCCGATATCGGGCCGTGAAGTTTGCTAGGATGTTAGGTCGCGTGTCAGGGGCTGCAGTTCTATGGAGACGACCGTCCGTCGGATAGCCGGTGAACTTGGCGTGGGTGAAGATCAGATCGAGGTAGTCCTTCGGCTGCTCAGCGAAGGTTCGACCGTACCGTTTCTCGCGCGGTACCGGAAGGAAGCGACCGGGGGGCTCGATCTCGCCCAACTTCGGGCCATCGAAGAACGGCTGCAGCAGGTGCGCGAACTCGACGAGCGCCGCGGCTTCATCCTGAAGGCGGTGGCCGAGCAGGGCCGGCTGACGCCGGAGCTCCAGACGGCGGTGTCGGTGGCCGATTCGCGCGCCCGCCTCGAGGACCTCTACCTGCCATTCAAACAGAAGCGGCGGAGCCGCGCGAACCAGGCGCGCGATCCTCGGCCTCGAGCCGCTGGCCGACCTCCTCCTCTCGAACCCGCAGCTGTCGACCGAGGAAGAAGCCGAGCGCTTCGTGAATCCCGAGACGGGCGTGACCGATCGCGTGGCGGCGCTCGACGGCGCCCGCTGGATCCTGCTCGAACGCTTCTCGGACGACCCGAAGCTGCTCGAGGCGCTGCGCCAGTACGTCTACGCGCACGCGCTGCTGCAGGCCAAGGTCATCGAGGGACGGCAGGAGAAGGGCGCCAAGTTCGCCGAGTACTTCGCCTTCAGCGAGCCGGCGCGCGCGGTGCCGTCGCACCGCGTGCTGGCGCTGTTCCGCGGCCGCAAGGAAGGCGTGCTGCGGCTCGCCCTGGTGCTGCCGACCCCTCAGGGGGCCGCCCCCGCGCCGGCCGAATCATCGCCGGCCCCGGCCAAGGACGCCGAGGCCCAGCCGGCGGAGGAAGCCGCCGCGGCCGCGCCGCCGCAGGTCCGGGAGGCGCCGAGCGTCCCCGAACAGATGATCGCCGAGCAGTTCGGGATCAGGGACGGGGGACGCGCTTCGGACGCCTGGCTGCTCGACGTCGTGCGCCGCGCGTGGAAGATGAAGGTCCTGCCCTACGTGCAGGTCGAGATTGAAGGCCAACTGCGCGAGCAGGCCGAGCGCGAGGCCATCCAGAGCTACGCGCGGAGCCTGCGCGACCTGCTGATGGCGGCACCGGCCGGCCTGCGGACGGTCATGGGCATCGACCCGGGCCTGCGGACGGGCATCAAGGCGACCGTCGTGGATCCGGGCGGCAACGTGCTCGAGACGGTGACGCTGTTTCCGCACCAGCCCAGGAACGAATGGGAGCCGTCGCTGGAGGCGATCGCGGAGCTGATTGGCCGCCACCAGGTGGACCTCGTGGGCATCGGCAACGGGACGGGGTCCCGCGAAACCGACAGGCTCCTCTCCGACGTGGCCAGGCGCCATCCCGACCTCAAGTTCAACAAACTGATCGTCTCCGAGGCTGGCGCCTCCGCGTTCGCCTCGTCCCGGTTGGCCGCGCGCGAACTGTCCACCCTCGATGTTCCGCTGCGCGCGTCGGTGAGCGTGGCGCACCGCCTGCAGGACCCGCTGGCCGAGCTCGTGAAGATCGAACCGCGCACGATTGGGGTCGGCCAGTTCCAGCACGACGTCAACCAGGCGCACCTCTCGCGGGCGCTCGTGGCGACGATTGAGGACTGCGTGTGCGAGGTCGGGGCGGATCTGAACACCGCGAGTTCCGCGATGCTCGGCCGCGTGGCCGGCCTGAACCATCGCATCGCGGACAACGTGGTGGCCGTGCGGTCGACCGTCGGTGCGTTCCGGACGCGCGAGGATTCTCAAGCGCGTGCCGGGGGTCAGCGATTGCGTCTACGAGCAGGCCGCCGGGTTCGTGCGGGTCCACGGCGGAGACCACGTGCTCGACGCGACCCGGATTCACCCCGAGGTCTACGCGGTCGTGGAGCGGATGGCCGAGGCGGTGGGGCGGCCGGCGGTCGAACTGATTGGCAACGAGGAAGCCCTGCAGGCGATTTCGCTCGAGGCGTTCGTCACCGAGACGATTGGGATGCCCACGCTGCTCGACATCCTCTCCGAGCTGCGCGCGCCCGGCCACGATCCCCGCCCGCCGTTCCGCGTGGCCACCTTCAAGGAAGGCCTCGACGATCTCGCCGACCTGAAGCCGGGCATGGTCCTCGAAGGCGTGGTGACGAACGTGGCGACCTTCGGTGCGTTCGTCGACATCGGCGTGCACCAGGACGGTCTCGTGCACGTGTCGCGGCTGGCCGACCGGTTCGTGAAAGACCCGCACGAGGTCGTGAAGGCGGGCGACATCGTGCGGGTGAAGGTGCTCGAGGTGGACATGGAGCGCAAGCGGATCGCGCTGACCATGCGCTTCGAGAAGAAGCCGTCGGCCGCGCCGAGGGTCCAGGGGCAGCGTCCGGCCCGCGAGCCGGCGGCGAACCGGCAGGCCGGTCGCCGGGGCAAGCCGGCCCCTGCGCCGGCTCCGGCGCCCCCCCAGCGAACGCCGTCGGTCGAGACCGCCATGGGCGCTGCCTTCTCGCGGCTGCTCAAGCGCACCTGACGCGGGCCTGCCATCGCGCGAATGCAGAACGCAGGTTCTCCATCCTCGATTGCCGGCTGCGGCTGGTCATGACCACCGGCCTGCGTGTCGCCGCCATCGTCCTCGCGCTGGCCGCGGCGCTCCTGCCGATCCCGCCCGCGTGGGTCGAGTCTGCCTACTCGCAGCGCGCCTACCTCGCGTTCGAGCGCCTGGTGACGCCGTTCACGAACGCCGCACCCTTCGCGGTGACGGACCTGTTGTTGATCGGCGCGCTGGCCGGAACGGTCCTGCTCGTTCGCCACGCCTGGCGGGTGCGCGCGCAGCGCGGAACGCTGACCGCGGCCTGGAGGCTCGCCGGCGCCATGACGACGGCCGTTGCGGCCGTGTACCTCGTGTTCCTGCTGACATGGGGTTTGAACTACCGTCGCGAGCCGCTCGCTTCGCGGCTCGACTTCGACCGGTCGCGCGTGAATGCCGACTCGGTGGGCCGGCTGGCACGGGCGCTCACCGCGCGGGTCAACGAGCTCCACGCGTCGGCGCACCGGACCGGCTGGCCCGCGTGGGAAGACCTTCCCGGGATGCTGGGGGCCTCGTTCGAGAGGGTTCAGCGCGAACTCGCGCCCGGTGTCCGGCCGGCCGTGCCCGGCGTCCCGAAGTGGTCCTTGCTGACGTTCTACTTCCAGCGGGCAGGCGTTTCGGGCGTGACGGACCCGTTCGTGCTCGAGGTCGTCGTCGATCGATCGCAGCTGCCGTTCGAGCGGCCGTTCGTCGCGGCGCACGAGTGGGCGCACCTGGCAGGGTACGCCGACGAATCCGAGGCGAACTTCATCGGCTGGCTGGTGTGCTTCCAGGGGCCGCCTTCGGCCGAGTACAGCGGCGACCTCGTCCTGTTGATGTATGCACTCGGCGCCTTGCGGGCCGATGAGAGGGCCGAGGTGATCCAGGCGCTTGGGCCCGGTCCTCGGCGCGACCTCGCCGAGATTCGACGGCGCGCCGAGCAGTCGTGGCGCTGGCTGCAGAGGCCGGCCTGGTGGCTGTACGATCGGTACCTGCGGGCGAACCGCGTCGAACAAGGCGTGATGAGCTACGGCGCCGCGCTCCAGCTGATGGCGGGGACGCGGTTCGAGCAAGCGTGGGTGCCCGCGCTGAGGAAGTAGGAAGGACGATCGGCATCGAGATGAACAACGAGAGGTGTGACGGGCTGCCGGCGGCGGTCATCTTCGACATGGACGGCGTGCTGATCGACTCCGAACCGATCCACGTCGAAGGGACGCGCCTGCTTCTCGAGGAGCACGGCGTCACGTTCGTGCCAGATCCCGAAGAGAACTTCTACGGCCGCACCGACCGCGAGGTCCTTCGAGCCCTGAGGTTGCGCTACTCGCTCGCCGCCACCGAGAGGGAATTGGCATCGGCCTGGATCGCGAAGGTCGTCGCGCTGCTGTCGCGTCCGCTCAGTCCGCTCGCCGGGGTGCCCGACGTGCTGCGACTTCTGCAGCGTGCGGGCGTGCGGATCGCGCTCGCGTCCTCCTCGGCCCCGGCGATCATCGCGGCCACGCTGAGCGGCCTCGGATTGGCAGGCGCCTTCGAGCTCACGGTGTCGGGGCACGACGTGGAGCGGGGCAAGCCGGCCCCCGACATCTTCCTCGAGGCCGCCAGGCGCCTGGGACTGCCACCCGCCGACTGCCTGGTCATCGAGGACTCGGCCAACGGCGTCTGCGCGGCCGTGGCCGCAGGGAGCCGGTGCGTCGCCGTCCCGTGCGCGTCGACGTCGGGGCAGGATTTCGCGAGAGCCACGGTGAGGCTCGACAGCCTGGCGGAACTGCCCGGATGGCTCGGGATCGCGGCGCCTTGAAGCCCCGATGCCGACTCCGGCTCCTCGCCCTGGGCGGCGGCCGTACGGTCCAGCCTGCTTGCATTTGGCGCCGGCCTCCCGCATCATGAGTTCGTGCGCGTCCTGCTCGGCCTCGCGCTCGTCCTGCACCTCAGCGGCATTCCCGCCGTCGTGGCGTCGCCGTGCGCGCAGACGCCGGGCGCCGCGCACGCGTGCTGCATGAAGCACGCGACGGAGTCGGGCGGCGACGTCATCGGACGGTGCGGCTGCCAGGCCGCGCCCGGTCCGGCTGGCGATCCGGTGTCCGTCGCGCCGCCTTCGCTCGACCCTCTGCACGTGGCCGGCCCCATCGCGCTGCCGGTGACGTTCGCTTCGCCGGCCGCGGCTTTCTCGCTCGGCTCGCCCGCCGCCTCCACGGTGCCGGCGGACCAGAGCCCGCCTCCCCTCTCCGGTACCGGCTTCCGCTGCTGAAACCCTCCTCTCGCTGATGTCCTGACGGCCGACGTGTGTCAGCCGGGTGGGGTCCGCCTGTGGCCGCCATGAAAGGGCGGCTCCAGGCAGGCGTAACTCCGCACCCTGGAGCAGGAGGAGCAGTGTTCAGCGACCGATCGATCTCGAATCGTCATCACCGGCCGGCCACCGCGACGTGCGCGGCCGTCCTGGTCCTCGCATCGACCCTGGGCCTGGGCGCCGAAGAGCGTCCTGCGCCGGCGCCGCCGGTGGACGAACTCGTGGCTCGCGCGCTGGCGAACGCGCCATCGATCTCCGCCCGACGGGCCAGGCTGGCGGCCGCCCAGGCGGCACTGCCGGCGGCTGCCGTCCTGCCGGACCCGACCGTGGAGTTCGAGTGGCGCGACGGCGGGTTCCCGCAGTGGACCCTCGGAACGAACCCGATGTCCATGATTGGCGCGACGGTCCGGCAGGAGTTGTTGACGAAGGGCCGCAAGACTGCGAGGCAGGGATCGGCGGCTGCCGACGTGGAGGCGCGTCGCGCCGAGACGGACGCGACGGCGTGCGACCTGACAAGTGCGGTGCGGACCGAGTACAGCCGCCTCTACGTGATCGATCAGGAACGGGCGATTCTGCGCGACTCGGAAGAGATCGCGCGCCTGCTCGCCGCAACGGCGACCTCTCGATACGCGTCCGGCGCATCCGACGAGACCGCCGTGCTCCGCGCCCAACTCGAGCGCACGCGGCTGTCGGAGCGCGGGGCCGACCTCGATGCCGACCGGGCCGTGACCGTCGCGGCGCTCGACCGTCTGCTCAACCAGCCGCCAGACACGCCAATCGGCGAGGTGCGGTCGCTGCCCGAGCCGCCCGCCTTGCCGGCGCCCCTCGCGTCGCTCCCCGGACAGGCCGCTTCGAAGGCGCCGGAGGTGGTGGTGCGCGAGGCGGACGTGAACGCCGCCCGCAAGCGGGTGGACCTGGCTCGGGAGGAGTTGCACGCGATCTGGACGGTCGGCGGGTCGTTCTACTGGCAGGGTGGGACCGACCGGATCGTCGCGTTCACGGTCGGCGTCGAACTGCCGTTTCGAAAAGCCCACAGACAGCGGCCGCTGATCGAGGCGTCGGAGCACGAACTCGAGGCGGCCCGCTTCGATCTCGAAGACACGGCCGCGGGCATCCGGGCCGAGGCGGCGCGTTTGACCGCGGAGATTGCGCGCGCCGAAGACCAGATCGCCCGCTATCGTTCGGGCTTGCTGCCCCAGTCTTCCGCGGCGCTCGACGCCGCCCGCGCCAGCTACCTGGGCGGCCGGGGCGATTTCGCGTCGGTCCTCGACGAGTTCCGCCGCTGGACGGACGTTCGCGTGGAGCTGGCGCGTCGCGAGGCCAGCCGGTTCTCGGCGCGGAGCCAGCTCGACGTCCTCGTGAATCCCGCGACGCACGCCGAATGGGACCATCAGCCGGCCACCCCGTCTGGTACGAAGAAGGAGCCCCGGTCATGACGTCACGTTCCCGCGCTGTCCGTCGCCCGGCGTCGCGCCGCACGCTCGCCCGGACGCTGGCGCTGTTGGCATTCTTCGTGGCGGTGGTCGCGGCCGCCGCGGCCTGCACAACGCCCGCGGCCGGCGTCGCCCAGGCCGGGCCGGCGGTGGCCAAGCCGCTGTATCAGTGTCCGATGCATCCCGAAATCGTCTCGGACAAACCCGGGGAGTGCCCCATCTGCGGCATGCGGCTGGTCCTGGTGTCGCAGGCCGCGCCGGGCGGCGCCGCGCCGCCTGCCACCGTACCGCCTTCCACGGAGGATTCCGCCCACGCCGCGTCCACGGGGGCCCCGAGCGGCGGCGGCGTGCCGCAGGAGATGAACATCGGAGAGAACGGCGCGCGCCTGGCGGGCGTGCGGAGCGTTGCCGCGGTGAAGGGGCGCGTCAGCCGGTCGATTCGCGCCACGGGCACCGTGGCGATCGACGAAACCCGGGTGCGCCAGGTGACGACGAAGGTGGCGGGCTTCGTGGAGAAGCTCTACGTCAATGCCACCGGCCAGATGGTGCGGGCGGGCGAGCCGCTCTTCGAGCTGTATTCCCCGGAGTTGCTGGCGAGCCAGGAGGAATACCTGCGCGCGCGTCGCAGCGCCGCCGAGTTCTCGAAATCGACGCTCCCCGAGGTCCAGCGCGGCGGCGAGGAGCTGGCAGCGGCCGCGCGGCGCCGGCTCGAGCTGTTCGACGTGCCCGCCGAACTCATACAGCGGATCGAAGAGACGGGGACCGCGCAGCGGACGATCACGTTCAAGGCGCCGTTTGCCGGCTTCGTCACCGGCAAGAACGTCGTGGCGGGTCAGCGCATCGAGCCCGGCATGGATCTGCTGACCGTCACCGACATGTCAGACGTGTGGGTCATGGCGCAGGTGTTCGAGGCCGAAGCCGCCGCCGCGCAGGTGGGCCGCATCGCCACGGTCACGCTCCCCTACGACGGCACGACGGCGCTTCACGGCAGGGTGGCGTTCGTGTACCCGACGCTCGACGCCGAAACCCGCACGTTGAAGGTCCGCCTCGAGTTCGCCAACCCGCGCGGCGCCCTCAAGCCGGGGATGTTCGTGAGCGTCGATCTCGGCGCAGCCTTCGCCGACGGCATCGTCGTGCCCGACTCCGCGGTGCTGGACACCGGTACGCGCCAGTTGGTGTTCATCGAGTCCGGCCCCGGGCGGTTCACGGCGCGCGAGGTGACCGTCGCGCTTCGCGCCGACGGCCAGGCGGCCATCACGTCCGGCCTCGGCGCGGGCGAGATGGTGGCGTCCTCGGCCAACTTCCTGCTCGACTCGGAGTCGCGCCTGCGCGATGCCGCCCTTGGCGCGGCCGGGCGACAGCAGGAGCACTGACATGATTGCCCGCATCATCGAGTTCTCGGCGCGCAACCGACTGCTCGTGCTGCTCGTCACCGCGGCCGCGGTGGTGGCCGCGGTGTACGTCCTCCACGACATCCGCCTCGACGCGCTGCCGGACCTGTCCGACACGCAGGTGATCATCTTCTCCAGGTGGGACCGGTCGCCCGACATCATCGAGGACCAGGTGACATACCCGATCACCAGCGCGCTGCTGGGGGCGCCGAGGGTGAAGGCCGTCCGCGGCTATTCGGACTTCGGGTTCTCGTACGTCTACGTGATCTTCGAGGACGGCACGGACCTCTACTGGGCCAGGTCGCGGGTCATCGAATACCTGTCGAAGATCCAGGCGCGCCTGCCGGAGGGTGTCAAGACCGAGCTCGGGCCGGACGCCACCGGCGTCGGGTGGGTGTTCCAGTACGCGCTCGTGGACCGGTCCGGGACCCACAACCCAGACGAGCTGCGGTCGTACCAGGACTGGACCGTCAGGTACGCCCTCCAGTCGGTGCCGGGCGTCGCCGAGGTGGCGTCGATCGGCGGCTTCGTGAAGCAGTACCAGGTGACCGTGGATCCCACGAAGCTGGCCGCCTTCGACCTGCCGCTCGACCGGGTCATTTCGGCCATCCGCCAGAGCAACAACGAGGTTGGCGGCCGCCTGATGGAGTTCGCCGGCAGCGAATACATGGTCCGCGGGCGCGGGTACTCGCGGAGCGTGCGCGACTTCGAGCAGATCGTCGTGAAGGCCGGACCGGGCGGAACGCCGGTGCTGCTGCGCGACGTCGCACGGGTCGAGATCGGGCCGGAAATCAGGCGCGGCGTCGCCGACCTCGACGGGCTGGGCGACACGGTCGGCGGGATCGTCGTGATGCGGCACGGCGAGAACGCCCTGAACGTCATCAATCGCGTGAAGGCCCGCTTGGAGGACCTGAAGGCGTCGCTGCCGAAAGGGGTGGAGGTCGTCACCACGTACGACCGCTCGGGCCTCATCGAGCGCGCCGTCGAGACGCTCCGCCACGAACTGACCATCGAGATGATCATCGTCTCGCTGGTGATCTTGATCTTCCTGTGGCACATCCCGTCGGCGATCGTGCCGATTGTCACCATCCCGGTCTCGGTCCTGCTGGCGTTCATCCCGATGTACTTCATGGGCGTCACGGTCAACATCATGTCGCTCGCCGGCATCGCCATCTCGGTCGGCGTGCTGGTGGACGGGGCCATCGTGGAGGTGGAGAACGCCTATAACAAGCTGTACCTCTGGCAGGCGGGCGGCCGGAAAGGCGACTTCCACGAGGTGCGCCTCCAGGCCCTGAAGGACGTCGGGCCGTCCGTCTTCTTTTCTCTCCTGGTGATTGCCGTCGCGTTTCTCCCGGTGTTCGTGCTGGTCGACCAGGAAGGCCGGCTGTTCAAGCCGCTGGCGTACTCCAAGAACCTGGCGATGGCGATCGCCGCGGTGCTGGCGATCACGCTCGATCCGGCCATGCGCATGCTGTTCACGCGCATGGATCCGTTCACCTTCCGCCCGCGCTGGCTCTCGTGGCTGACGACGAAGGTGCTGGTCGGCACCTACCAGGCGGAGGAGCGGCATCCGATCAGCCGGGTGATCTACGCGGTCTACGACCCGGCCTGTCGGCTCGTGCTCAGGTTCCCGAAGACGGTGATCCTCCTGGCGGTCGCCGCGGTCGCCGTCTCCGTTCCGGTGTACCGCCAACTGGGCTCGGAGTTCATGCCGACGCTCAACGAGGGCTCGATCCTCTACATGCCGACGACGCTGCCGGGGATCTCGGTGGCGCAGGCGGAGGACCTGCTGCAGACGCAGGACCGCGTGCTCCGCTCGTTTCCCGAGGTCGAGCGCGTGATGGGGAAGGCGGGCCGCGCCGAGACGTCCACCGACCCCGCCCCGTTCTCGATGATGGAGACGACCGTCATCCTGAAGCCCGAGTCGGAGTGGCGTCCGGTGCCGCGCTGGTACTCGTCGATGCCGCTGCCGGGGTGGTTCAAAGCCTGGGCCCGGACGGTCTGGCGCGACCGCATCACCTGGGACGCGCTGGTCGGCGAGATGGACCGGGCGCTGCGCATCCCTGGCCAGACCAACGCCTGGACGATGCCGATCAAAGCGCGGATCGACATGCTGTCGACCGGCGTGCGCACGCCGATCGGCGTCAAGGTGTTCGGCGCGAACCTTGGGGAGATCCAGCGAATCGGGGAGGAGATCGAGGCGCTCCTGCGGCCGCTGCCGGGCACCCGCAGCATCTTCGCCGAGCGCGTCACCGGGGGCCACTTCGTGGACTTCACGCCGCGCCGCGACCAGCTCGCCCGCTACGGCCTGACGATCGACCAGGTGCAGATGGTCATCGTCAGCGCCGTCGGCGGCGAGAACATCACCACCACGATCGAGGGCCGCGAGCGCTACCCGGTGAACCTCCGCTACCCGCGCGAACTGCGGGACGACATCGGCCGCCTGCAGCGCATCCTCGTCCCGGTGGCGGGCGGCGCGCAAATCCCGCTCGGCCAGCTGGCGGACATCCAGCTCGTCGACGGCCCGTCGATGATTCGCGACGAGAACGGCTTCATGGCGGGCTACGTGTACGTGGACATCGTGGGCCGCGACGTCGGCGGCTACGTGGAGGAGGCGAAGCGGGTGGTGCGCGATCGGCTGCACCTGCCACCCGGCTACGTGCTGCAGTGGAGCGGTCAGTACGAGAACATGATTCGCGTGCGCGAACGCCTCAAGGCGATCGTGCCCCTCACGCTCGGCCTGATCTTCCTGCTCCTGTACGCGAACACGAAATCGACCTTCAAGGCGCTGCTGGTCATGGCCGCGGTGCCGTTCTCGGCCATCGGCGCCGTCTGGTTGTTCTACCTGCTCGGCTACAACGTGTCGATTGCCGCGTGGGTGGGCATGATCGCGCTGCTCGGACTCGACGCCGAGACCGGCGTGTTCATGCTGCTCTTCCTCGACCTGTCGTACGACCAGTTCCGGAAGGACGGGCGGCTGGCCGAGCCCGGCGGGCTCGACGAGGCGATCCACCACGGCGCCGTCAAGCGCGTGCGGCCGAAGATGATGACGGTGGCCGCCGCATTCATGGGCCTGTTGCCCATCATGTGGTCCACATCGGCCGGCGCCGACGTGATGAAGCGCATCGCCGCGCCCATGATCGGCGGCCTCGTCACGTCGTTCCTGCTCGAACTGCTGGTCTACCCCGCGGTGTTCAAGTTGTGGAAGCTCCGTCAGGCCCGAAGCGCGGCGAGCAGGCCGGAGACGAACGCCGTGGCGTGAACGGGATCGCGGCCGACCGCGGTCTCGTCCGACAAGACGATGCCCGCGAATCCCCGGGTGACGAGGTCGTAGAGGTGGCAGACTTCCGACCGCGTCGGATCGGGGTGGTCGGTCAGGTGCTCGAACACCTGGCCCGCCATCAGCACCGGCACCGGCCAGCGCGCGGGTTCGAGGCGGCCGACCAGGCGTGCGAGGTCGGGCAGGCCGAGTTGCGCCCCGAGGTCTCCCCGGCAGATCCAGACCGCGTCCACCCACGAGGCGATCTCGTCGATCCGCCCGATCGCCTCGCGCCGCTCGATCTTGCCCACGATCGTGCAGGCACCGGTCTCGTCGCGCAGCCAGGCGGCCTCGCGTCCGTCGACCATGAACGAGTAGGCGTAGGCGGTTGCGCCGGCGGCCTTCGCCGCCCGGCAGGCCTCCACGTCGCGCGCGCTCAGGCCCGCCAACCGGACCGGGTGCTGTTCGACGTTGATGCCCTTCCGGGCGACCAGCCGGCCGGCGTTCAGCGCCCGAACCTTTGCCCCGCCGGCCTCGACCCGCTCGGCCGTCATCCTCACACGCCCGTCGTCGATGCTGACCGTGTCGCCGGCCTGCAGCTGCCGGAAGAATTCCGGATGAGGGACCACGACGCCGTCCCCCGGACTTCCCGTCAGCCACAGCGTCTGTCCGGCGCCGACATCCAGCGCGTTCGCGAGGTCGATCCGCATCTTCGCGCCCTGCAGGTCGACGACGACGGGTGCGTCGGGGCAGGCTTGTCGAATCAGCGTGAGCCAGCGTGCCAGTTCGCCGGGCTCGAGGTGTGAGGCGTTCAGGCGAAACGCGGTGGCCCCGGCCGACGCCAGCGCGGCAGCGGAGCCGAACGATGCCGGGCCGAGGGTGACGACGAGTTGCAGCGCGTCGCGGCGAGCAGGGGCGTTCAGCGGGATGAATGTCACTTCGCGGCGATGACCTCGCGGAAGAATGGCGCTCGCGCGTCGCGAGCGCCATTGCCTTCCAGCCCGTGGCCCGGCTACCGCTTGCCGTCCACGGCGAGCAGATCGATGTCGAACACCAGCGGGCCCTTCGGGGCGTCGGCGCGATCGCTGCCGTCGTAGGCGAGCTTCCCGGGGATCCAGAAGCGGCGCGATTCGCCGACCACCATGAGCTGCACACCCTCGGTCCAGCCCTTGATGACCTGGTCGAGGCCGAACGTGGCCGGCTGCCCGCGCAGCACCGAGCTGTCGAACATCTTCCCGTCCGGCGTCCAGCCGGTGTAGTGCACCGTCACGCTGCTGCCCGACTTCGGGTGCACCGTGCCCGTGCCGGGCTTGAGCACCCTGGACGCGAGGCCGGACTTCGTCTTGACCGCGTCGGCCGGAGCCGCGGCGACGTCGGCCGGCGCGCTGGGCGCCGCAGCCACGTCGAGCAGCACGATCTCGACCATCAGCGGGCCTTTCGGCCTGCCGGCGGCGCCGGCAAACGCCAGCTTCTCGGGAATCCATACGCGAATCTTCTCGCCCGTCGTCATCAGGGCGATGCCCTCGCGAAGGCCGGGCAGCACGATCCGGTTCACCTGCATGGGGGTGGTCGGCGAACCGAACGTGCCGGGCTTGTCCTGCGCGCTGTCCTTGGTCCAGAAGGACGTGGCGATCTTGACGAGGTCGGTGTCGGTCGGGTGAACGGTGCCGCTGCCAGGCGTGACGATCTTGTACGCGAGGCCAGAGGCGGTCTTCTGAGCATCCTCGGGCGGATTCACCACCTGCTCGGCAAATGCCGCGGGTGCAGGCGCCTGCGCCAGCGCGGCATGGGGGATACCAAGCGCAACCGCAGAGAAGACGAGGAGGACGACGAGTGACGGTCGGGACATCGAAAGGGTCATAGCCCCCGATACTCTCAGGTTTCGTCGGACCAGGGCAAGCGAATTGTGCCGCGTCCCCGTCACACTCGTCGGAGGCGTTCGGCGGCGCCCTGGAGCGTCTCGTCACGCTTCGCGAAGCAGAAGCGGAGGACCGGCGGCGGGTCACTGGCGTAGAGGAAGGCCGAGGTCGGAATCGCGGCCACGAGGTGCTCGCGCAGAAGCCGCATGGCGAAGTCGCGGTCGGGCTCGAGGGTGATGGCGGAGTAGTCGAGCAGTTGGAAGTACGTGCCCCGGGAGGGGATCGGCTTGAACCTCGAGCCGGCCAGCAGTGCGAGGAATGCGTCGCGCTTGCGCTGGTAGAACGCCGACAGGTCGCCGTAGCCGCTGCGTGCGCGCGTCATCTCCGCGTAGGCGAGTTGCGTGGGGGTGTGCGAGGCGAAGGTGACGAACTGGTGGACCCGCTGGATCTCCGCGGTGAGAGGCGCGGGTGCCGCCACGTAGCCGATCTTCCAGCCGGTCGTGTGGTAGGTCTTGCCGAACGAGCTGACGACGCAGCTTCGCGCGGCGAGATCGGGACGCGCGGCCACCGACTGGTGCTCCACGCCGTCGAACACGACGTGCTCGTACACCTCGTCGCTGAGGACGATGGCGTCCGTCCGGTCGAGGAGTGAGGCGAGTTGGCGGAGGTCGTCGGCCGAGAACACCTGGCCCGTCGGGTTGTGCGGCGAGTTCAGCACGACCAGCCGCGTCCGCGGCGAAACGGCCCGCTTCATCTCGTCCCAGTCGAGCCGGTAATCGGGGTAGCGCAGCGTGACGAACACCGGAAGTCCGCCGTTCAGGCGGACGACGGGGACGTAGGAGTCGTAGCACGGCTCGACCAGGACCACTTCGTCGCCGGGCTTCACGAAGGCGGCAATTGCGCAGAACAGCGCCTCGGTGGCGCCGGAGGTGATCGTGATCTCGGTGGCGGGATCGTAGCAGGCGCCGTACAGACGTTCGATCTTGAGCGCCAGCGCCTCGCGCAGCGCCAGCACCCCCTGCATCGGCGCGTATTGGTTGTTGCCGCGCTTCATGTGGCCGGCCACCGCGGCGACCAGGTCCGGATCGCAATCGAAGTCGGGGAAGCCCTGCGCCAGGTTCAGCGCGCCGTGCTCGGCGGCGAGGCGCGTCATCACCGTGAAGATCGTCACGCCGACGTCGGGCAGCTTCGAGGCCACCGGGGCGATCGCCAGCTTCATCGGCTCCTCCTGGTCGACCGGATCCTCCCGGAGCGGCAGGGGACAACCACCGTCACCGCCGGGAATCCACCGTAGATTCGCGCTACGAGCGGTGCCCCAGGTTCCGCAGCCGGACGCCCTTCTTCAGGTTGAACTCCAGCTCTTCGAGGGTGATGCCCTTGGTCTCGGGAACGAAGGCCGCCACGAAGAAGATGGCCACTACGCAGAAGCCGGCGAATAGGTAGAAGATGGACGCGTTCCCGAAGCGGTTCATGAACGACAGCGCGTAGTTCATCACCAGCCCGGCGAACGTCCAGTTGACCATCGTCGTGATGGTCATGCCGACCTCGCGGCCCTCGAGCGGGAAGATCTCCGAGCAGACGAGCCAGACGACCGGGCCCCACGACACGGCGAAGCCGAAGATGTAGATGATCACCGAGATCAGCAGCAGCGTTTTCGGGGTCCCGGTGATGAGCGACGGATCGGAGACGCTGCCGATCGACTGGAAGGCGAATCCGGCGGCCAGCATCGTGACGAGCATCGCGACGGCGCCCACGTACAGCAGCTTCTTGCGGCCCCACTTCTCGACCAGCGCGATCGCCGGGAAGGTGAAGAGCATGTTGACCGTGGGCACGATGATCATGGCGAGGAGGCCCGTCATGCCCGCGTAGCCGAAGATCGTGGGGGAGTAGTAGATCATCACGTTGATGCCCACGAGCTGCTGGAACATCTGGAGCAGGACGCCGACCAGCAGGGCCTTGAAGAAGTAGCCACGCAGCACGATCTCGAACCCCGCCCCCTGCGGGCCGTGCAGCGCCTCTTCGATCTCGCCGATCTCCTTGTCGATCTCCGCCTGCGTGTTCAGGGTCTTGCGAAGTACCGCGACGGCCTGGGTCTTCCTCCCCTTGAGCATCAGCCACCTCGGGCTTTCGGGAAGGATGAAGCTGCCGGCGAACATCAGCGCGGCGAAGAGCGTCACCGTCAAGAACATCAGCGGGAGCGACGTCGCCGGCGTGGCGAAGGCCCGGGCGATGAACACGTTGCTCAGCGAGATCAGGAAGATCCCGATCGTGATCATCAATTGAAACAGCGTGCCCATCGAGCCGCGGATGGCCGCCGGTGCCGTCTCCGAGAGATAGAGGGGGACGATGAACGACGCAATGCCCACCCCGAAGCCGAGCGCGAACCGGAGGGCGGACAGCAGGGGGAGCGGGGGAAGCAGAGCCGAGAGCGCCGACGCGGCCGTGAAGACGAACCCTGCGAGGACCAGGCTGCGTTTGCGGCCCAGGAACCGCGCGAAGATTCCCGAGAGCAGGGCGCCGAAGATCCCTCCCGTGGCCAGGATCGCGGAGTAGCTCTCCTTGTCGTGGACCGCGAACCGATAGTGCTGGGTCAGCGTGTCGAGCGAGTTGGCGATGAACCCCTGATCCAGGCCGAAGAGCAGGCCGCCGAGCGCGGCGACCGAGCAGACGACGTAGACGATGGTCTTGTACCCGTGCACCTCGGCTTTGTTCCCCGATTCGAGCTCCATACCATCTCCTTCTCGGTTGCGCTGCCGTCGTTCGCCGTGTACCTGGTTGACACCTGCCGACCGCCGCGCACGGGTTGCTCGAGCGCTCACTGCCCGGAGAAGATATCACGACGGGCGACCACCGCAACTCGCTGGCCGCCGCAGGGCAGTCCGAGCCACTCACAGGGCCTACTCGCCGCGGCGGCCCGGCGTGGCAACCGGGCTGGTCGGCGCCGCGAACGCCACATCCACTGGCGAGCCGACCGCGAACGTGTCGTCGGTGGGAGTCAGGTTGCCGGTGGTTTGATCGATCTTGAAGACCACGATGTTGTTGGAGCCCTGATTGGCGGCTACCAGGAAGCGGCCGGTGGGGTCGATGGCGAAGCCGCGCGGCGTCTTGCCGCCGGTCGGTACGTAACCTGCCGAGGTCAACGTCCCCTTGGCGGCATCCACCGTGTAGACGGCAATGGAATCGTGGCCGCGATTGGAGGCATACAGGAACTTCCCGCTGGGATGCAGGCGAATCTCCGCGCAGGATTTCTGCCCGGTGTAGCCGGCGGGCAGCGTGGAGACCGTCTGCACTTCGGCCATGGTGCCCCTGGCGGCATCGTAGCTGAACACCGTGACGGTGGCGGCGAGTTCGCCGATGACGTAGGCGAACTTGGAGTCATTGCGGAATACCAAGTGGCGCGGACCGGAGCCGGGGGTGAGCTTGGCCGACGGCGGGGCGTTGGGCACCATGCCCTTCTCGGCGTCGATCCTGTACGACATGACCTGGTCGGTGCCGAGGTCGGCGACCCATACGAAGCGGTTGTCGGGACTGACGGCCGCCATGTGTGCGTGCGGTCCGGCCTGGCGCGGGGTGGCGCCCCTGCCAGCATGCTGGTAGGTGGCGATGGCTTCGGTCAGCGACCCGTCCTGCTTGATCTTGAAGGCGGCCGTCGTCCCGCTGTTGTAGTTGGCGACGAACAGGAACCTGCCCGTCTTGTCGACCGAAACGTGACACGGGCCGGAGCCCTTCGACGAGACCGAGTTCAGCAGCCGCAGATTGCCGGTGGCGGGATCGATGGCGAACGAGCTCACCGTGCCGTTCGAGTCTTCGTTGACGGCATAGAGGACGCGTTGATTGGGGTGGACGGCCAGGAATGACGGATTGGAGGTCTCCGCCGCCAGCCCGTTGGGGGTCAGCTTCCCGGCGGAAGTCTGGAACTTGAACGAATAGATACCCTTGCTGGGGCCGCCGGTGTACGTCCCGACGTACATGGTCCAGTCGCCCTGGGCGGCTCCGTCTGCAGCGAGAGGGCCAAGCAGGGCGAGAGCGGCGATCGACAGCACGGCAATGCGGTTGATGGTCTTCATAGGAACTGAACTTCCTTCTCGAGCGCCGCCGAGCACCATTTCTGTTTCGTCCCAGCGGTCGCGACCTGGTTGGCCAGATGGCCGTCGATCGTCCACGAAGAACGGTCCTGGCTGGAGAGCACCAGGTCATACAGGGCCGGCGCCGTCACGAACCAGGCACCTCGCCAGTTCACCGTCACTCCGGCCCCTCCGTCGGCCCACGCCCCCAGCCCGGCCGCGTCGATCGTCGCAACCCGGCGGACGTCGGATGGGGAGGAGTTGACGACAACCGTACGAACCAGCCCGGGGCGCCAGTCGGCCACCCGCTCACCAGGTAGAGCGCCGCCAGGAACAGCGTCGACAGCCAGGTTCGAGGTACGGCTCGCAGGTATGTCGAAAGAGGCGCCATCGTCTCCTCAGCGATCACGCGTGCTTGGTCCGGCCGGGCGGTGCCGATGCTCTCCATATCACGACCGACAGCGAAACCGCGATTGCGCAGATCACCAACCCGATCCACAGTCCGGGCGAAAAGAAGGTGAACGCGATCGGCCCGGCGTAGTCGGCGGGGAGCACGACCGATGGCCGCTTGCTGAAGGGGTCGTGTTCGACGGGCCCGACGTTCGTCGTCCAGCCTGCCGCGAAGTTCTGGTTCAGCACCACCCGCACCGGGTCGCGCCCCACAACCACGATGGCCGCGACGCGGTTGGGGGAGAAGGTCGGGCGGAAGAAGGTGGCGCGGCCTTCGCCCTGGATCGCCAGGGGGTCCGGCTCGGCCACCTGCGTCAGCTGCAGGGGTTCGTAGCAGTGGAGCGGCGAGACGCCGGCCAGCATCGAATCGAGCATGAAGGTCCGGTGCACCCTGGGACCGCCCGGGGTCACCACCGCCTCTGGAACAATGGTGGGCGTCGTGCGCTCGAACAGCCTCCATTGCGTGTCAGCGGAGAGGATGAGGTCCTGAAACTGCTGCCGGTTGACGAACCCGAGCTGACACACGCCGATCACGCAGACGATTCCAAGGGGCCAGCGCCACCTGGAACCGAGTCGCGTGGCCTCGAGGGCGCGGGCCGCGAACGCCACGCACATCGCGCCGAGGAGCGGCGCCAGCATCGTGTGGCGGCTGGGAATCCGGAAGCTCGAGAACAGCGGTGCGTGTCGCAGCAGCGTGGCGGGCGCGTACGCCGCGAACTCTCCCGCAGTGAGGAGGGCGACCACGACGAGTCCGAACGCGCTGGACCTCTCGCGCCACTGCTCGCGTCGTCGACGGAAGACGAGGATCCAGCCGGCACTCGCGAGCGCCAGCGTCGCGCCGAACCAACCCATGTAGTTGCCGTACTCTTGCCAGCCGTAGAGCTGGACACCGGGAGTGACCTTTCCGCGCAGCGTGCCCTGAGACCCGTCCCAGAAGGCGGTCCGCAGCATCTCGACCGACATGAAGTCGGGTTCCTTGACCGGCCTCGTGTCATGGAAGTCGGCGCTCCGAATGAACGCCATCGTGGGGACGATGCGTGGCGCCGCAAAGGCGCAGCCCAAGCCGAACATGACGCCGGCGAGGACCAGCGGTGTCAGGGTTCGTCCGAACACCAACGCACCGACACCGAGGACGCCGAGGAGTACGGCGGCGAGCGGGGCGACGTGCATGCCGCCGTTGAGGATCGAGAACCCGAGGATCGCGCCGCCGAGAAGCAGGCTGCGGGTCTTGCCCGCGGCGGCCTCCCAGAAGCAGTACACGACGATGGGCAGCAGAAGCACCGGCAGGTAGAGGGTGTGGCCCGCTCGCAGGTGCATCGCCATCGCGCCGGAGAAGACGAACAGGGAAACCAGGAAGACGGTGACGGCGGTGCCCTGCACGCCGATGATCCGCCGCAGCACCAGGTGCATGCCGAAGCACCCGACGAGGTAGTGGGCGAGGATGTTGACCTTCATCGCCAGCGTGAGAGGCATCACCAGCGCGAGCAGATCGACGGGGCTCACGAGCGACACCTGCGGGTTCGCCCACAGGATGTTGCCTCCGCAGTACCACGGGTTCCAGAAGGGCAGGTCGCGGAAGGCGGCATTCTGATCCCAGTCGCCCGGACCGCTGGCGAGCGGGCGCGCGAAGAGCGGATCGGTGGTTCTTCCCTGCATCTCCACTACACGGACGGCCGAGCAGTTTCGCCACGGATCGACGAGACGGCCCGCAGAGTGTAGCACGCCCCGCATCGGCCCCCGGGGCGGTGCGAGCGACGCCAGACCCATCACTTCTTCCTGGCGCTCCGTGGCACGAGCTGGCTGCGCGAGCGCGTGCCCGTCACCACCCCGTGAGGACCATTCGCGATACCCACGCGATCCACCTCTGTCCGGAAATCGTCGGCTGTCGGAACGCCCCGGGAGTATGACGTTGTCGTCGAGCCCAACTCGGAAGGGTTCTATGTCGCCTCCGTGCCCGCTCTGCCCGGCTGCCACGCGCAGGCTCGTTCTTTCGACGAGTTGATCGAAACAACCAGGAAGGCCATCGAACTCTGCCTCGAGGTGGAGGGAGATTCGGACAGCGGGCTGGACTTCGTCGGGGTGCAGCGAATCCGCCTCGCATCATGACCAGGCTCCCAGGAACGACGGGACTCGAGCTGATCGCTGCCCTCCAGCGCATCGGGTTCGCCACGTCCGCAGTCGCCGACCTCTCACCGGCGCACTGAGAGGGTGCCCCGATTCCCTGTTCAGCGTGCCGCCGGACCGCGAAGGCGAGCGCTTCCCAACCCGTCAGGCGTCGGCGAGTACAATGCGTCCACGGCTTCCAGGCCTGCGAGAACGCGCACCTCCTCACGGGCATCCTGCGCGACGAGTGGGGCTTCGACGGCTAGGTCCAGACCGACTTCTTTGCCGCAAGGAGCACGGCCCCCTCGACGCGGGCGGGCCTCGATCACCTGATGCCGTCGCCGTCGCCGTTCTGGTCGGCCGCCGAGTTGAACGCGGCATTGGCCGCGGGCACGCTGCGCGTGGCCGATCTCGACAGGGCGCTGACGCGACGCTACACGCCGATGTTCGCCGCGGGAGGTGCGAAGGCGCGGGCCATCGGCGTCGAGGCCGGCGTCCTGCTGCAGAACGACAATCGCGTGCTGCCGTTCGATGCGACGACGGCGAGGCAGGTCGTCCTCATCGGCAAGGCGACGCAGCCTCGCGGGTGGTTGCGGAGCGAGGCCCAGGTCGGGTCGGCGCGGAGTCCCTCCGGTCCGAGGTCAAAGGGATGGACATCAGGGACTCCAGCCGGTCGACGGCCGCGTCACGGTCGCCAACCATGGCATCGATGCGCGCCCTTTCCTCGAGGCGATCGGGACCCCGAAACGCGTCCTTGCTTACCGGCATGAGCGCCAGAGCCTGCTTTCCCTCACGGATCGCGTCGACCTTCCTGCCGCGGCCCGCGTACGCAATCCCGAGCGAACCGCGCAATCGCGCATCGTCGGGCGCACTCACTCGGCGCAGGCATCAGCCTGAAGCTGATTGAGAAGTACCCGGGCGTCTACGATGGCGCCATCGCGGACTGCTCTCCGAGCGCCGGCCCCGTCGAGAACCTGGATTCGGCGCTGTCGTTCAGCCTGGCGTACGGACGTCCAGGATTCCGCACACGGGCAACGGCGTCTACATGAAGGTGGCCATCCCGAAGGGCGCCTACCTCTGAGCCTACACCGGGGAGTTCATCACGGACGAGGAGTACCCGGCGCCGACTGATCGCGCACTACTGGCAGTACATGATGGGGCTGCTCGACTGCGCGAACGCGCTTCGTGCGAAGGAGGGTCGTTCCGGCCGGTGACCGGTCGTTGGGACCGACCGCGATCCGTCTTTTCGACAGGTTCCCGTAGGCGCGGCCCGACGAACGGGTCCTCTACTGTCTGGCGCTCGAGTACGCGCGTCACGGGGACCTGAGTGCGGTTCTGGACCGCGCCGGCCGCGGCCGGTCCGAGGCGGTCGTGCGCCGCAGAATCGCCGGACTGCGCCAGGTGCTCGGCAAACCGCACCGCGGACAGCCGCTTCACCGTTATCGCCTCCTTGAACGTGTTCGTCTCTGACCGCCTGCGCCGCGAGCGCGGTGAGTGTGGCATCTGCGCCGCAGAGCGATCGGCTGGGGCCGGGATGTTCGAAACCCTACGCCCTTGCGGGCGCGCGGTAATCCGCTACCCGTCTGCCGACAACTCGCTGACCCGGGCCATCTCCTGACGGATCTCCGTCACAATCGTCCGGATGTTCGTGCGTCAAGGTCGTTCGCTGTCGATTTCTGGCCTTGCGCCGCACGACCGTCACCACTAGAATTTCGCCAAGCTGCCCACCCGACTTGGCCATTTCCGGCGCACGGACCCGGTCCCTGTCCCGGAGAACGTTCATCCAGGGCGGGTCCGTTCGTCGCCGCTCATCGAGGAGGGATTCATGAGGAGAGGGCTCTCGTTCGCCGTGCTCACGATTCTGAGCGTCGTCGCCGTGGCCGCTGCTGCGGCGGCAGGCGACCGACACCAGTCGGTCGTCGTCCAGTGTCCGGGTTCGTGCGACAGAGTGGCCGCCGGGATCGAGTCGCTCGGCGGCACGGTGACCTACCGGTTCGTCAACGTCAACGCGCTGGTCGCTCTGGTGCCGGACAGTCGGGTGACGGCCGTCGCCGCCCTGTCGGGAAGCGACCCGGTCAGGAAGGACCTTACGGTGACGCTGCCCCCGCCCAACGGACGTGGGGGCGCGACCGCCACGATCCCGGCCGAGGACGGGCGGATGCTCTCGACCGAAGTGGCCCAGGCGCTCCCGACCTTCCCGGCCGACTTCAGCTTCAACAACGCGCTGATCAACGTCGCGTCGCTCCACGCGCAGGGCAAACAGGGCCAGGGCGTGATCGTCGCGGTGATTGACAGCGGCGTGGCGAACAGCGCGGCCGTCGGTGCGATCAGCGGGAGCGTGATCGGCGGTGAGTCACTTGTGCCGGCCTCGGACCCGATCGTGTCGCCGACGAGTCGCTACAACGGACCGCACGGCACGTGGGTTGGCACGACGATTGCCGGCCACGCGCTCTTCCTCTTCTCGAACACCTCGGTGGTCGTTCAGACGTTGAAGATGTATGCCCCCGACAGCGTGATTCCCTGCCCCGGGGACTACAAGTGTGATCCGACGCTCTCGATCGTCCCGGTCATCGGCTCGGCTCCTGGCGCGAAGCTGTACGCGCTGAAGGTCTTCGCGTCGAACAGCGACAGCGCGCCGACCTCCCGCATCAGCGCGGCGATGGACCGCGCGATCACGCTGCGCCACAACTACAACATGGGCGTGCCCTCCGTGCCGGTGTCCGGCAATGGCACAGAGGACAACCCCTACAAGTACGACTCGCTCAAGATCGACGTCGTCAACCTGAGTCTCGGCGGGCCGACGCTCATCTCGGGCGACGACGTGGAGGATCAGTTGACCCGGAGGATGGTGGAAGAGGGGATGATCGTCACGGTGTCGGCCGGCAACGACGGCTTTGGCGCGATGACCGTGGGCAGCCCGGGCACGGGCACGGGTTCGCTGACGGTGGCGGCCGCCAGCTCTGCCACCCACGAACGCATCCTCCGCGAGGCTCAGTACGCTGCCGGCTATGGCGCGGGCATCGGCCTCCAGTATCGGCCGTTCTCCGGACTCCAGACCGCGGACTTCAGCTCGCGCGGACCGACGGCCGATGGGCGCTTCGGCCCGAATGTCTCGGCCAACGGCTTCGCGACCTTCGCGCAGGGCACGTGTACGAAGACGTGCACCAGCGCGCCGTTCTCGTGGGTGTCCGGCACCTCGTTCTCGGCTCCGACGGCGGCGGGCGTCGCCGCGGTGCTGCGCCGCGAGGCGCCGACGGCGTCGGCGGCGCAAATTCGCAGCGCCATCATCCAGTCGGCCAATGCGAGGGCCTTCGGTGACAAATCCGGCCTGATCGATCGCGGGCTCGGTCTTCTCGACGCGGAAGCCGCCCTGCAGGTCCTCGACAAGGGGTGGGCGCTGCCGTGGCTGCCGTCCAGCTATCCATGGGGCCGCGTGATGTGGAACGCCGCGCGGACGGGCAACTTCCCGGTGTTCTTCCACCGCGACACCTTCTCGTCGCGGGTCGGCAACCTCCTGCCCGGCCAGGTGTCCCAGTTCTTCGTGGAGACCGATCGCTGGACCGACAGGCTGACGGTCACCCTCAAAAACGTCAAGCCGGCCGACCCGCAGGTCCAGAACGTGCTCTTTGGCGATGACGTCGTCCTCACGGTTCTCGACGCCCCCACGTCGTTCGCGGTGCCAGCCGTGCAGCCGACCTACGTCGTCCAGGATCAGACCTTTGTGATCGACAACCCGCAGACGGGCATCGTCCGCGTGGCGGTGCAGGGCGACACGACCAACGCCGGGACGATATCGGCCGATGTCGTGATCACCCGTCATCGCGCGCCGCTCAGTGCGGAGACCGCCGGCGGGCGCGTCAAGCAGGGCGACGAGGTGCCCGTGAAGTTCGACGTACCGGCCGGGACGAAGGAACTGGTGTGCGAGCTGTTCTGGGATCAGGACTGGAGCCGCTATCCGACCAATGACCTCGATCTGGTGCTGCTGAGCCCGGATCCGGCGGCGGCGCCCAACTACGATGGCGCGACGCTCAACAGCCCGGAGCGCGTGGTGATCACCGATCCGCTGGCCGGCACCTGGCTGGCCGCGGTGCAGGCGTTCACCGTGCACACCGCCGGGCACGACAGGCGGCCTGCGACCGATCAATTCGTGCTGAGGGTTACGGCGGACGGCAAGCGCCTGAAGGCCGTGAGATAGGCTCGCGGTCGTCGATCCGGGGGCGCTGTCCGGCGCCCCCGGATCTTCTCTCAGCGCGTCTACTTCGGTCCGGGCCTCGGCGTGCACAGCGCGGCGCGCGCATCGGCGACGTGCACCTCGTAGCGCTGCTCCTTCTCCTTCCCGACGAGCACCACGCGGAATCCCTCGGTCACCACCTGCGCATACATCTTGCCCTTCTCGGGGCATCCGAGTGCCGCGCTCGGCCACGTGGTCGCCGTGGCCGACTCGACGGCGAGGTCCGACCGGGGCACCGCCAGTTTCTCGTTCACGACCTTCTTCGCTTGCTCGATCGCGGCGGCCCGCGCCTTCTCGACAACCGTCTTGGGGGCCTCCTGGGCCGTCAGGACCACCGGCAGGCCACTCAGCACCATCGCGAGGACCCCCGTCAACATCATCGGCATTGTCATGTCTCCTTCCGGATCGAGTTCCGACATCCGACGCGCCCTCTCGCGGGAGTGTCGAGGTTCCCGCCGGACGCGCCGTGTCCCCAACGATTCCCCCAGCTTACGCGCCACCGGCGTCGGTCGTCGAGACGGTCTTGTCTGTGTTTGGGCGCGAGGGGCAGCTCCTCTGGATGGCGGCCGCGTGGTCCGACACCAGGCAAGGGTGCTGCACATTGGCGAGTTCGCCGGGAGGGCCCCCGAGCGCCGCGACGTTGGTTACGTAGTTGTTTCCGGGGTTCATCCGGTTGAACAGGTTGAACAGCTCCACGACCGGATCGACCGAGACGCGCTGGCCCACCGCGAACGGCCGGCTGATTCTGAGGTCGACCTGCTCGAACGGCGTGCCCCTGAACTGGTCGAGTGTCGTCGGGACGCCGTTCACGACCGCCCGGTCGTTGGTGTTCAGCCCGTCCCCGTTCAGATCCACGGGTGTCGAGAGCGTGAATGGGCGCGCGCTCTCGAGCTGCGCGAGGCCCGAGATCTCGACGTGCCGAGGGCGACAGCCGGTGCGTCACCATCACCGAGACACCGTCGTACTGCGAGCGGTTGTCGGTCCGGAAGACCGACACGCTCGGCGCGTTGTCGGGAAGCGTGAACCCGCTGACGTATTCGAATCGGCGGTACTGGTGGATGCCCTGCTGGTGCTCGTAGAACACGTTCAGCCGCCACCCGCCGCCCAGTTCGCGCTCGATCCCGGCGCTCGCCTGGATGTCGAGCGGTGTCTGGTGGTTCGGATCGATGAGCGCGCCCTGGTCGCCGGGGCCGAGCAGGTCGCTGAACGGCGTGTTGACGGCCCGGAACGCGTCGACCCACCCGTTCTGCGCGAGGTCGTTGCGAATCAGAGAGGCCATCGAGCTCTGCCTGGAGGTGGAGGGCGACACCGGCAGGGGGCTGGACTTCGTCGGTGTTCAGCGAATCCGCCTCGCGTCATGATCAAGCTGCCACGAACGACGGGAGCCTAGCTGATCGCTGCTTTTCAGCGCATTGGTTTCTCCGTTGTGCGGGTACGCGGCAGCCGCCACTTCCTCAGACACCCGGACGGACGACGGTCGTCCCCGGTCATGCCGGCGAGACCATCGGCCCAGGACTCCTCAGGAAGATCCTCCGGGACCGCGACCTCACCGCCAAGCACTTGTTCGAGCGCGCCCGCGCCCGCGGGCGAATCGCGGTGACGAAACGTCGGGATTTGCGTGCAAGTGCCGACGTTTCCAGAACACTCCTGCCCGACGCCTGGGAAGCCGCGTTGGCTCCCGGACGGGGACCTCGTCGATGGTCCCGCGGCCAGCTTCAGCGACCGCAGCGGTTGATGGCAGGCCGCGGCAGCGAATAGACTTGGTGTGTGGAGCTTCCAGAACCTGTCACGGGGCGCGACGCCGGGCCGGAAGGGTGATCGGCAGGACGGTCGGCCACTATCGTATCCTGGCGCCCCTCGGCGGCGGGGGTATGGGCGTGGTGTACGAGGCCGAGGACACACACCTCGGGCGCCACGTGGCTTTGAAGTTCCTGCCCGACGAGATGGGTGCCGACCCCGACGCGCTCCGCCGCTTCGAGCGAGAAGCAAGGTCGGCCTCGGCACTCAATCATCCGCACATCTGCACCATTTACGACATCGGCGAGCAGGACGGCCAGCCCTTCATTGTCATGGAGCTGATGCGGGGGCAGAGCCTGAAGACCGCCATCGCCGGCAAGCCCCTGCCTGCCGCCCGGGTGGTCGAGCTCGGCGTCCAGATCGCCGACGCGCTCGAAGCGGCGCACGCCGCCGGCATGGTGCACAGGGACATCAAGCCTGCGAACATCTTCGTCACCGATCACGGAGAAGCCAAGCTGCTCGATTTCGGCGTCGCGAAGTTCGTCTCCTCGGGGGGAGGCTGGGACGACGGCGAGACGTTCGCGCAGCCTGAGCAGCTCACCATGCCCGGCACGACGGTAGGGACCATCGATTACCTGTCGCCCGAGCAGGCGTGGGGCCGCGACGTGGACGCACGCGCCGATCTGTTCTCGTTCGGTGTCGTCCTCTACGAGATGGCGACCGGGAGAGCGCCGTTCAGGGAAGAGAGCGCGATCCGGACCGTTGACAGCATCCTGCACCGCGAGGCGGAAGCACCGGCGCGAGTGAACCCGGACGTTCCGCCCGAGCTCGAACGGATTATTGCCAGGGCCATGGAGAAGGACCGGACACGGCGCTACCAGAGTGCCTCTCAGATCAAGGCGGACCTGCGTCGGTTGTTGCGGGACACGGCGTCGATTGACGCGGCGCGGGCGCGGCGCACGCGGCGCGCTGTTCTGGCCGGAGCGGCCGGTGTCGTGACGCTCCTGGCAACCCTGGCAGCCCTGCTCGCGGGGCACGACCTGCTGGTGGGCCGGCGGAACGCTGGTGCCGCGGGAGAAACAGCCCAGTCGATCGCGGTCCTGCCGTTCGTGGACCTGAGCGCAGAAAAGAACCAGGAGTACTTCGCGGACGGATTGGCCGAGGAGCTGTTGAACGCGCTCGCCCAGATTCCGGAGCTGAAGGTGGCGGCGCGCAGTTCGTCGTTCCAGTTCAGGGGAGAGCACGGGGATCTCAGGGTCATCGGCCGGAAGCTGGACGTGGCGACGGTCCTCGAAGGGAGCGTCCGGATGGAAGGACGCCACGTGCGGATTTCGGCAGAGCTCGTGAATGCGGCCAGCGGATTCACGCTGTGGTCACACACCTACGACCGGGAGCTGGATGACATCTTCGCGGTGCAGGACGAAATCGCACGCTCGGTGTCGAGTGCGCTCAAGGTGAAGCTGCTTGGCCGGAGTGAAACGCCGCCAGCATCTCCCGTGCACGCCGGCGAAGCGTACGAGTGCTATCTCCAGGGCAAGTATTTCGCGGGCCGGCGGACCTCTGAAGACCTGCAGCGCGCGATCGGTTACTACGAGCGGGCCCTGCAGATAGATCCCCGCTACGCGCTCGCCTGGGTGGGACTCGCCGACGTCCACAGCGCCCAGGCCGACCTGGGCGCCGCGCCCGTCGATGAAGCGTACGCGAAGGCCCGTGATGAAGTGGACAAGGCGCTGTCGCTCGAACCGGACCTCGCCGCCGCTCATGCGGCGCTGGGCTGGATCCGGGTGTCTCACGACTGGGACTGGTCGGGAGCGGACAGTGCCTACAAGCGCGCGCTCGAGCTGGAGCCCGGTAACGCGTCGGTCATCCGCCGGGCGGCCGCACTGGCCGGCACGCTGGGCCGCCTCGACGAGGCCATAAGCCTGGACAAGCGAGGAATCAAGCTCGATCCGTTGAGTGTTTCCGCCGAGAACAACCTCGGCATGCACGCGCTCTATGCGGGACGTCTTGACGAGGCCGCGGCCGCCTTCCGCAAGGCGCTGGAACTCAATCCGGACTTCGGTTCCGCGCACGCGTTTCTCGGCCGCGTCGAGCTGAGGCTGGGCCACGCGGCCACGGCGCTCCAGGAAATGGAGCGGGAGAAGGACCCGTTCTGGCGCCTCTACGGTCTCGCGCTCGCCTATCACGCGACGGGCGAGCCGGCTGAGGCGGATTCGGCTCTCCGCGAACTGGTGGAGAAGGACCAGAACGACGCGGCGTTCCAGATTGCGGAGGTCTGCGCCGCTCGCGGTGAGGTGGACAAGGCGTTCGCGTGGCTCGATCGCGCCTACGTCCAGCGGGACGGCGGCTTCAACGAGATGAAGGGCGATCCACTCCTCGGCAGCCTCGAACGCGATCCGCGTTATGCAGCCCTCCTGAAGACGCTGCATCTCGGCGGGTAGCAGACGATAGACGGAATTGGGGCCCTGTGGTGGCGCCCGCCCCCACAGAGACGGTGTCTCCTTCAGAGCAATCGGTCCTCAGCCCGCCGCTTTCTTCACGAGCGCGCTGATTCTTGCTTCATCGGCCACGGTCAGTTCTTCCAGCGCGAAGGCGACGGGCCACATGTGGCCTTCGTCGAGGTGTGCCGGGTCATTGAAACCGAACACGGCGTACCGTTCTTTGAACTTCTGCCGGTCGCGGAAATAGCAGACGATCTTGCCCTCCCTGTTGGCATACGCCGGCATCCCGTACCAGGTCTTCGCCACCAGGCCGTTGGCCTTGATGATCGCGTGGAGCCGTTTCGCCATGGCGCGGTCCGGTTGCTGCATCCTGGCGATCGCGTCGAGTGCGGCGCCTTCCCCTTCCACCTTGTCCGCTTCCGCCTTCAGCTCGCGGGCGCGGGCCTTCATCGCGGCCCTTTCCTCGTCGGTGAACCCCTTGGATCTCTTGGGTGGATTCTTGCTTGGGCTCATAGAAGACTCCCTGGAGTCGGTGACGTGCCCACCGTTCGGCCCTTCGCCGGCAGGCGAAGGGCGCGATCGCCCCTCGCTCATGGACGCCTGAGGAATCTGAAGTAGAAGGCTAGGAACACCAGGACAATGCCAACATTCACTACCAGCCGTTCCCAGAATCGGTTTCTGAAGAGCGCGAAATCCACCCCGACTATGACGGCGGCCATTGCCGCCACGGAAAGCAACGCAGCTACCTGTCTGCCCATCTCCGGAAGACCTCGACCCCGGCTTGGATTCACCAAGCGCCCGGCATCTTCAATACTACCAATAGACGCTGGAAGCTGAGGAATTCGTGCAGGAAGCCGGGGTGGTTGCGGGGGCGGACCTGGAGACCGTCTCGTTCATCTCCATGGCCCTCCCGGTGGCCACGTGCCTGAAGACGAGCGACTCTCGCGCACGTCCTCCAGCACGGGCCAGAGAAAGGCCGCGAGGATCCGCGAGCACTCGTCCCCGAAGTCCTCCCGTGCCATGACGCGCGTCCGTCGGGCGAAGGCCCGCACCTGGGCCGGCCGGGAAGGGTTGTCCCAGTAGGCACGGGTGAGGGCAATGGGCACGTCATCGGGAACCGGCGTCTGCCGGCGAACGAACGTCCGCCGTACCGCTTCGACGAGGGTGGTTCGTTCGAAATCGAAGCCGCTCGCGAGGTAGTGCAGGTCGAAGAAGTCCTTGATCCGGCTGTTGCGGTCGCCGAGCGTCACCATCGCTTCGAGTTTCTCAGCGACGACGACCTCGCGCGGGTAGGTGAGGAGAGTCGGAGCCGGCAGGTCGAGTAGCGTCGGGTACGTGCACTCCTCGGGCGGCGGCCACACGGCGTCGCCGAGCCCCATGTCGATTTGCAGGACCAGACGGGCAGGACCGCAGCGGGTCGGCAGGGTGGCCCGCGTGCCGGCGTACTCGTCCTCGGCCCGAATCGACTCGAGGGTAATCCGAGCGGCGTCGGAGTCTATGCCATCAGGCAGGACTGCTGTCGCGACGATCGCTTCGAGGTCGTCCCTGATCGCCTGGGATGCACCGTCGCCCCGGCGTAGGAGGTCCAGATCGCGCGTGGCGCGTTACGGGCGGTCGGACCAGAGCCGCAGGAGCATCGCACCCTTCAGAACGAAGCGCTCCCGGCGATTGGAGATTCCAAGGCGATAGAGAAAGCGCTCCAAGCAGTAGTTCGTGAGCAGCGCCTGGTAGTCGTCGCCCGTCTCCTTGGCGCGGTTGAGCAGACGCGCAGCGACAGACGCGGCCAGGTTGGGATGGCGGGTCACGAGATGGCGTCCAGGTAAGGCTGCATGATGCGCCCGACCCTGCAGACTCGCGCGAAATGCGCGAGGGCGGTGGCCCGACCGCGGTACTTCCGGGTGAAGTCGCGCAGCGCTTCAACGGCCACGTCTATGCCGATCTTGTGGCGGTACTTGAAGCAGTCGGCCACCGTCTTCGCTGGCGAGTAGATCCGCAGTGTGACGCCCTCCGCGCGGCGCTCCTCGACACCCTCCGTGAACGCCTGCCCAGAGAACCGCGCGATCCGGAGGCGTGGATAGTCGAGCCGCGGGCGGCGCGCCTTCTCCGGGACAGCAAGCCAAACCTCCGCCGGAGACTGGGTGGTCAGACCGTGGAACCGAAGAGCAGTCAGAAGGCACAGGACACCATCCGGAACCCGCTTGGCCACCTGCGCCAGCGTGTGCTCGGCGGTTGGAGCGTGGCGTGCCACCGTGTAGAGGCCCCGAGATTGTCGAGTGACAAGGCCAGCCTTCACCAGGCGGGCCAGTTGCGCCCGGGCGACACCGCGTTCCTCGAGCTCGACTGGACGGGCGATCCCTATCCTCCTAATGACGGCCAGCGCGTCACTTCTCGTCGCCTGCACCATTGGTTGATGATACGAAACGTCGGGACTTGTAAGCAAGTCCCGACGTTTCGAAACAGACACCACGTCCCCACGGGGAGCCACGTTGACACGCGCTCCATGCGTGCGGCGATTCGATTCCCGCCACGGCTGTCTGTTGGCATCTCGCCCGCTTCGCCCGCACTCAGATCCGCGTCGCGATTCGGGCCTCATCGACGAGACAAGGCTCATTCAAATCCTGTCCCCCGCAACCGTGCGGGCCGAAGCGGAAGACCACGCGGCCGGACAAATGGAAAGGGCCACCCAGTCTTCCCAGGCGGCCCTTGTGGTTGCGGGGGGACGCAACGGACGCTATAAACCCTTGTATTTCGGGGCGGCGTGAGGAGGGCGTCTCGATGCGGGCCGCAGCCCGACGGGCGGTGACGCGCCTACACTGTCCGATGAGTGTCGTCACAAACCCGCGCGGCGTTCGACGCGTTGTCGCAGCCTCACACGGACGTCCTCCCGTGTGACGGTTTCATCTCGCCTAGGGCTAATGACCTAGGCCGCTAACGTGCGGTCATTGCTGCGCTTCGCGGAATCATCGACCGATGAATGTTCATGATGGCGACCGGACGCATCGGCGTCACCACGATCCCCGGTCTCGACGGGCGGCACTTCAACTGTCCATCAGGAACTGTCATGTCATTCTCCCGCTCGCTTCCAGTCGCTATCGGGGTCCTGGTGTGGTCGCTGCTTTCGCCCGCATCCGCAGCCGTGCGGACGGAAGCCGAACCGCCGGAGCCTGGAGCCGGATCGGAGACTCGGCCACCGTCTGTTCGGGTGAGTGTGCTCCCGCCCGCCAACGCAGCGGGATGGCACAATGCGCAGGTGCGTCTCGTCTACACCTGCGTCGCCCAGTCTGGCGTGGCTCGTTGCCCGGACGAGAAGGTAGTGGGGGGCGAGGGGGCACGACAGACGGTCACCGCCGTGGCAGTAGACCAGGCAGGGGCCGAGACGACCTCGAGCGTGACCTTGTTCATCGACCGAACGCCGCCCGTCCTCCACATGATGGCTCCGACGCACGGTCAAGTGGTGACCGGTGCATCGGTGACGGTCAGAGCGACCGTGACCGACGAGCTGTCTGGCGTGGCAGGCGCAAGATGCAACGGTGCCCCCGCGACGGTGACTAGGGACACGGTTGGGTGCACAGTCGATGTTCGGCCGGGCATGAACGCGGTGGTCCTGCAGGTCTCCGACAAGGCGGGCAACGTTGCCGTTACCGGGGTGAAGGTGATCGGGGCAGTTGCACCTTCGAAAGTCACGGTCGCGCCCGAAAACGTGATACTCAAGACCGGCGAGCGGCACGGCTTGCGCCTGCTGGATCAGGCAGGGACCTCCATCGTCGGGGCGAACTGGACCGCGAACGACTCGGATGTCCTGTCGGTGGCTCGGACGGATGCCGGCGTGGAGGTCGTCGCCCTCGCGCCGGGGACGGCAACCGTCCACGCCGATTGGAATGGTCTAATGGCCGAGACGGTTGTGACGGTGGTAGCCGCGGAAGGCAAAATCCCCTACGGGACCGCACGCGCGAGAATTCGGAAGCTCACTCCCGAGGCGACTCAGAAGACTTTCATCGCCACTCGCGTGGATGCTGACGGCCCTGGATTCTTCGTCCTTGAGACTGCGCCCACCGCCGCAACCCTCCGCACGGTGTCGACCGATCTTACGCCGCTGAGCGTGTGGTCGGTGCCGGTGGAGGCAACGATGGTATTGGCCGACCGAACCGGGGGAGTCATTTTGAGCACCGGACAGTCCCGTGGGCTGCTGCGCCTGCCGGGGACCGAGGACGCGCGGCCGTGGTGGTACGTGCCGGAGTCCGCCACGACTATTCGAGGTCCCGTGCAGTCGTTTGGCCGGACGATATTCGCCCTGGAGACGGCCGACGACGGCTTCGGCACCGCCACCATCGTCGGTCTCGACGTGAACACCGGGACCGTGCTGTTTCGCATCCCGTCCCTCGGTCGGCAACATTCCTGGGTGTTGAATGGCGACGGACCAGGCTCGGTCATCGACTCCGGGGTGAGGACGGCGCCGATGAGTACGCCCGTCGTAGGCTACGATGGCGCTGCGTACGTGGGTGCGTCCATTGAGGAGTTGTCGGTAGACCGTAGCACCGGGGTACGCACGGACCATGTCGAGGCGCACCTCATGCGCATCGAACCCGACGGAGCGGCAAGCACGACGATGATGGAGAGCAGGGACGCGACGCGGCCGGCCAGTGACCCTTCGCTCGCAGTGACCCTGGGGCGAGTGGTTCCAGATCCTCGCGGAGGGGCGCACATCGAGTGGACGTACTCAGGGGGATCCACTCTCGCGGCGACCCGCCATGGCCGTGGCGGTACTCCGGGCGTCCCAACGGCGCTCCAAGGCTCCTTGCCTTTCAGTCGGGTTGGGGACGCTTTGACCGGCTACGACGAAGCTGGCAACGCCTACGACATGGATACGAGCGCCTTGCGATACAAGGCGCCACCGGGTGCCACGTTCGTCTCGGCTCTGGTCGGTGGTGGAGCTGCCTATCGGGTAGGGACTGACCTCATACAGACCGATGGCGCTGGGACGGTGGTCAAGACCACATCCATGCCGGACATGCCGAGTAGCGCCCGGCCCATTCGCTGAAGTCCCAGAGTCAAGCCTGGTCCTCCGCGTCGTTGTTCAAGGGGGCTGTCCAGCACATCGCAGGCAGGTTTTCGAGACCGTCGCTGCCATCCTGACTCTTCGGCTCGATGTGATCCACGTGGAGAGCGCGCTCGCCGGCTGACACGCCGCATAGCTCGCGCACGGCGGCGCTTGCGCTTCAACGTGTCTTACCCGACGCGTCCCGGTACTCGGCCCAGGCCGGGCGCGCGGTGTTCACGGATTCGCGCGGCCCTCTTCTTGATGTGGTCGTTGAGCGCCTCGACGTTCCGTATCCGGAGATCGCGATCAATCTGGGTATCGGCGACGAGATATGGGGACCATATGGCAGGCTTTGCTGGAGGCCATAATCAGGTATAATGACTCACATTATTTGAGGAAATATATCCGTGAACGGACGAGAAGCGGAACGCCGGCTCTACGGGGTTGCCGAGCAACAAGGCGGCTTCTTCACCACTCGGCAGGCGAAGGTCTCCGGTTACGCGGACAACGTGCATCCCCATCACGTGCGCGCCGGCAACTGGATCCGCGAGCGGCGGGGCATCTATCGCCTGGCTCGATTTCCGCTGCCTTCGCGCCCGGACCTGATCCTCTGGCAGCTCTGGTCGCACAACCGCGCGGGCGAGCCTCAGGGAACCTACAGCCACCGCACGGCGCTGACCCTGTACGGACTCTCCGACGTCATGCCATCCAAACTAGACATGACGGTCCCTCCGGGCTTTCAGAGGATGGCCGCCATTCCAACCGTCCTCCGCCTTCGGAAGCAGAGGCTGGACGAGGGGGACGTGGAGACGATCGACGGCGTCCGCGTCACGACGCCGCTTCGCACCCTGGTGGACACCATCGTGGCCGGCCAGGTCGCCAGTGAGTTCCAGGTCCAGGCCGTGCAGGACTCGATTCGTCTCGGCCTCGTGACGCTTCGGCAGCTCGATGATGTTCAGGTAAGCCGCCGGGCAGCCCGGCGACTTGGAGTCATCCTCAAGCAGGTGCGCAGTGCCGAACCCACGACAGGTACAGCACGGCCGGAGCGTTTCGAACCGCTCTCGAAACGCGGCTGCTCGAACGCGCAAAGCACGCCGACGGTGACATCCAGCGTTTGCGCCGCCAGGTTGCATTCGACAGACTCCTCGCGAGGATGTTCGCCCCTTCCCATCCTGCCCGACGCGACTGGGCACTGAAGGGAGGATATGCCCTCGAGCTGCGCTTTCAGCGTGCGAGGACCACGCGCGATCTGGACTTCACCATCAGGGCGATGGACGTCGACCGGGCCGAGCGTCCTGGCGTCCTCCTCGACCAGTTGCGCACGGCGGCCGCTGTCCGGCTGCCTGATTTCTTCACGTTCATCGTGGGCGAGGTGATGTCGACGCTGGACCAAGCGCCAGACGGTGGTGCGCGGTTTCCCATCGACGCTCGCGTGGACGGCAGGACGTTCGTAGCCTTCCACGTGGACCTCGGAGTTGGCGACCAGCTGCTCGAACCACTTGAGGACCTGGTCGGCAGAGACTGGCTGGGGTTCGCCGGCATTGCTCCCGGGACCGCCCGCGCGGTCTCGGTGGAGCAGCAGTGGGCGGAGAAGCTCCACGCGTATACCGTCCCAAGAGCCGGCGCAGCCAACAGCCGCGTACGCGATTCTGTTCGACCTCGCGTTCCTGCTCGAGCGGAGGCCGCTCACCCCGAAGCGACTCCGGGAAGCGCTCCGATTGACGTTCGAACGCCGCGAGACCCACAGACTGCCGGACGGTGTTCCCGCCCCTCCCGCGGGTTGGAAAACGCCCTTCGCGGCGCTCGCAGAGGAGTGCGGACTGACCCTCACCGTGGACGACGCATGGCGTCGCGTGGACGCCTTCTACCTGACCCTCGGCATCGTCGAGGAGTAGCCGACACGATGCGATCACGACCCAGGTAGGGGGGCACGAGAGGGGGAACATCGGCTGAAGCGCGGTGTTCCCCCCTCTGGTCAGCCGATTCGATCAGAATGAGGACCGGCCGACACGCTTCGGCGAGGCGCATGCGGTGGGCCGCTTGTCGAATCGGCTCAATGCGTTGCCGGCGAACGACACCCGTCCTCCACGGCGGCGTTCTTCGCCGCCGATGACATCCACGAGGTGACCGGTGATGCGAGTGGGCTTGTACGCTCGTTACTCGTCGGACAATCAACGCGACGCGTCCATCGACGATCAGCTCAGGCTGTGCCGAATCTTCGTCGAGCGGCAGGGATGGACGATTGCGCGCGAGTACTCCGACCACGCGATCTCCGGCGCGACGCTCCTGCGACCTGGCTTCCAGTCGCTCATGAAGGACGCGCTGCAGCACGAGTTCGACGTCGTCCTCGCCGAGTCGCTCGATCGCTTCAGCCGCGATCAGGAAGACACGGCCGGCCTGTTCAAGCGCCTGACGTTCGTCGGCATCCGACTCGTCACCCTTGCCGAAGGCGAAGTGGGCCACCTCCACGTCGGCTTCAAGGGGACGATGAACGCGCTCTACCTGAAGGACCTGGCCGACAAGACGCGTCGCGGCCTGCGGGGGCGGATCGAAGCAGGGAAGTCGGGCGGTGGCCTCTGCTACGGCTATCGCGTCGTCCGCTCGATGCAGGGTGGAGAACTGGCGACCGGCGAACGCGAAGTCGAGCCGAGCGAAGCGGAGATCATCGTCCGCATCTTCCGCGAGTTCTCGTCGGGACTCTCTCCGAAGGAGATAGCGAAGCGCCTGAACCGCGAAGGCGTCGCCGGGCCATTCGGCAGCCAATGGAGTCCGTCCACGATTCACGGCCACCACGCGCGCGGCACGGGCATCCTGAACAACGAGCTCTACGTCGGCCGCCTGGTCTGGAATCGTCTTCGCTACATCAAGAACCCGGACACCGGGAAACGCGTGTCGCGTCCGAATCCTCGAACGGAGTGGGTGACAACGAGCGTGCCCGGCCTGCGGATCGTGGACGACGAGTTGTGGACCGCGGCCAAGGAGCGACAGGAGAGCGCGCGCAAGAAGCTGACGCAGCCGGCCGGCTCCGGGCTCGCCGGACTACGGCGTCCGCGCTACCTGTTCTCGAGCCTTACGCGATGCGGCGAATGCGGCGCTGGCTACATCACCATCGCTCGCAATCGCCTCGGCTGCTTTGGGGCCTCGTCCCGAGGAACGTGCACGAATCACCTCAGGATCCGGCGCGACGAGGTCGAGCAGCGAGTGCTCAAAGCCCTTACCGAGAAGCTGCTTCGCCAGGAGCTGTTCGAGGAGTTCTGCAACGAGTTCACCAAGGAGATGAACCGGCTCGTCATGGAGCACCGCGCGGAGGTGACCGCACTCAAACGCGAACTCCAGCGACTCGAGGCAAGACGCGCGAAGATCGTCGAGTCGATCATGGAGGGCGTGCCAGGCAGGGAAGTGAAGGACGAATTGATCGCCATCGGCGCGCGCCGCGACGAGATCGAACGGCAACTGGCGACCGGCAGCCAGGCGCCGCCGCTCCTGCATCCCGTGATGGCGGACCTCTACCGGGAGAAGGTCACGAAGCTGGCCCAAGCGCTGGAGCGCCCGGAAAGCCGTCCAGAAGCCACGGAAGCGATTCGCGGCCTTATCGACGAGATAAGGCTCATCCCGGCCGACGGCGCCCTCAGGATCGAGCTGAAGGGGAACCTGGCAGCCATGCTGGGCGCAGCTCAGGCGCTGGAAGCCGAGGAATCCGGGGAGGTTGCGGGGGCAGACAGGCAACGCCCTTCGACTTCGCTCGGGATGGTAGCCGGAGACGAAGAAGCTCGAATTCCGCGCGATGACGTGGAAGAGGTTGCGGGGGCAGGCCAAGCAACGCCGCGCCGAAGGCGCGGTGGTTGCGGCCAAGAGGAGTTCAGATCCTGCCGCCGCAACCCCAGAAACACGAAAGGGCTGACGGCGTTGCCGTCAGCCCTGCAAATAGCGTTGGTTGCGGGGGCAGGATTTGAACCTGCGACCTTTGGGTTATGAGCCCAACGAGCTACCGGACTGCTCCACCCCGCGACAGAAAGGTATCACTCAACCACAGCGCCCGTCAATCACAACGCGGCCCCCACACGGCGCTGCGGCCACCCGCGGGCCGCCTCGATGCCAGCCTGCCCCGACCACGACGAGCCCGGGCCCCTATCCGCCCGCCATCGCCCCGACGACCATGAACGGCTCGGCTCCCGTGGCCACCGCCTCGGGCAACGGATGGTCGGGAAGCTCGAGCGACAGGTCCTGCCCGCACGCGAAGAAGCGCAGGAACGCGCGGCGGCGCCCGCTCCGATGGTCGCGAATCGTCCCGCGAAGGACGGGCAGGCGCTGCTCCAGCGCGTCGAGCACCGCCCGCTGGGTGACCGGGTCCGCGACGTCGAGCAGTACCTCCCCGTCGACTCGCGCGAGCGTCCGCAAATGATACGGCAGCAGCACGCGGATCATGTCAGTGTCTGCACCTCCACCGACAGCACCGGCGGAAGGTCGCGGACGATCGCCGACCAGTTGTCGCCCGCGTCGGCCGACGCATACACCTGCCCGCCCGTCGTGCCGAAGTAGACCCCGCAGGAGTCGAGCGCGTCCACGGCCATCGCGTCGCGCAGCACGTTCACGTAGCAGTTGCGCTGCGGCAGCCCCCTAGTCAGCGCCTCCCACTCGTGGCCGCCCGACCGCGTGCGGTACACGGCCAGCTTGCCGTCCAGCGGGTAGTGCTCGGAGTCGCTCTTGATCGGCACGACGTACACGGTGTCGGGCTCGTGCGCATGCACGTCGAGCGCAAACCCGAAGTCGGTGGGCAGGTTGCCGCTCACTTCATGCCACGAGCCGCCCGCGTCATCGCTGCGCATCACGTCCCAGTGCTTCTGCATGAACAGCACCTCGGGGCGCGCAGGGTGCATCGCGATCCGGTGGACGCAGTGGCCGACCTCGGCTTCCTTGTCCGGGATGCCCTCCGATTTTAAGCCGCGGTTGATCGGCTGCCACGACTGGCCGCCGTCGTCGGTCCGGAACGCCCCGGCAGCGGAAATCGCCACGAACATCCGGTTCGGGCTGCGGCCGTCGAGCAGGATCGTGTGCAGGCACATGCCGCCGGCGCCAGGCTGCCAGGCCGACGAGGACTGGTGGCATCGCAGGCCCGTCAGCTCCACCCACGTGTGGCCGCCGTCGGCCGTGCGGAACAATGCGGCGTCCTGCACGCCCGCATACACGACGTCGGGATCCGAGGCGGAAGGCTCGAGGTGCCAGACGCGAGTGAACTCCCAGGGCCGCGACGTCCCGTCGTACCAGAGGTGCGTGCCCGTCGAGCCCTCGTACGCGAACTGGTTGCTCACGGGTTCCCAGGACGCGCCGCCGTCGTTGGAGCGTTGGATGACCTGCCCGAACCAGCCGCTGCTCTGCGAGGCGTAGAGGCGGTCCGGATCCGCCGGCGACCCCTTGACGTGGTAGACCTCCCAGCCCCCGAAGTGCGGCCCACTCACACGCCACCGTTTGCGCGCGCGGCTCGCCGTCAGAATGAAGGCGCCCTTCCGGGTGCCGACCAGGACGCGGACTCCCTTCATCTCGTCACCTCCATCTCGAGTGTTGACGGAGCTTGAGAGAGCAGCAAGAATCGGACCCGGATCACCGGGTCAGCCGACTCTGAGGCAGGCGTGATGGCTCGAAGGGGAAGCGAAGCAGGGGGGACCGACCCGGCTGGCCTACTTCTTGTCTTTCGGGTTCTCTTTCGGGGTGTCGCGGACGATGAAGAGCTTCTCGCCGGGGCGGATGAAGCCGAATTCGCGGCGTGCCAGTCCCTCGATGGTCGCCGGGTCTTCCTCACGGAGTCGCTTCGCGCGGTCGCGGAGCGCGGCGTTGTAGCGCTGCGCCGCGTCGAGCGACATCTGCGCCTGCTCGAGCTGCTGCTGCCCTCGGCGGTTCGCCAGCCAGCCACGCTCGCCGGCGATGCCGTCGAGGACCAGCCCTGCCGCCAGGAAGAGCAGCACGGCCGTCACCGCGGAACTGCGGCGATCCGACGCGACGCCCTTGCTGTCGGCGCCGTGGTTCGATCTTCCGTCGGGATTCCGCTCGTCCATGTTCGATAATGTCCGCTGCCGCGCGTCCGACGTGCGCGGGCATCCGAAAGCGGCCGCGGCTCGCCCTCGATCGCGCCCCCGGGGTGGTGCCGATGCCGCTCCGACCGGGCCGCCAGCCGCGCGAAGGCAGGCGGTCACACGTGTGCACGATCTTTTTACCCTACTTCGCGGAAAACACAACCGAAAAATGCGCGACGGGGCGCGCTGGGCCCGAGAAAGCCGCCATGGAACAACCTGAATGCGTCATCGTCCTCACCACCTGGCCGGCGGACGCCGATCCGATGCCGGTCGCCGCAGTCCTCGTCGAGGAGCGTCTGGCCGCGTGCGTGAACGTGTTCGCCGCGATGGAGTCGACCTACCGGTGGCAGGGTGCGGTGGAGCGCGCGCCCGAGCGGCAGGTCGTCATCAAAACCACGCAGCGGGTGGTCGCACGGCTGCTGGCGCGCCTGAAGGCGCTCCATCCCTACGATGTGCCAGAGTTGCTCGTGCTGCCGGTGAGCGGCGGGGGACAGGAATACCTGCGGTGGGTGGCGCAGTGCACGGACTCCCAGTGAAGCGGCGCCTCAAACCGTCCAGACCAGCCTGAGCCTTGAGCCGCGGCCCCTTTCCTGTATGATCCTCGTGTCGCATGACCCCGACAGCCTCAAGTTCATCCGATCCACCCCCGCTGCGGCGGCCTTCTGGTCGGCTTGCGAAGGTCGGTCATGCCCTCCTGCACACGTTCGCCGGCCGGCTGATTGCCGGCGGCGTCCTGCTCAAGGCGGTCTGCTGGCTGTTTCGCCGCGCGTCGGGGTCGGAGCCCTCGGTCGTCGCCCTGCTGGACGGTCTGGGCAGCGTCGCGCTGATCGTCGTCGCGGTGTCGCTGCTCGTGCGGCTCTTGCCGCGCGGCCGCCGCCGGCGCCTCTGGCGGGTGCGCGACCAGCTGATCCTATCCTACGTCTTCATCGGCGTCATTCCCGCCCTGTTGATCGTCTCCTTCTTCATCGTCTCGGGGCTGGTGCTGTTCCTCAACGTGGCGTCGTACCTGGTCACGAACGGGTTCAACAACGTGCGCGACGAGGCGGTCTATCTCTCGCGCATCACGGCGCTCGAGATCCAGCGCGGTCCCGGCGTGGCCGGCGCGGCGCCGGTCCTCGCCCAGCGGGAGACGGCGCTCGCCGCCACCTACCCGGGGGCTTCGATCGCGCTCGTTCCCACTGCCGGGCCCGAGCCGTGTGTGGGCGGTTCGGCTGCCGCGCCGCGCATCGGGCAGCTTCCGGGCGTGGTCGCCGCGGAGCGCGAGGCGGTCGCCGCACTGGCCGCACCGGCGCCGAAGCGCACCGAGGTCACCGCGATTGCCGTCGGGCCCTGGGAACACGTCGAGGCTCCGACGGTGCTGCCGTCCTGGGTGAGCTGCGCCGGCTTCGGCGGCCTCGTGGTCGATCCGCTGCCGCCCGCCGCGTCCGCTGACGCCGCGTCGAAGGAGTCGCCCGCGATCGCCATGGTGCGCGGCGTCGGCTTGCCGGACGCGGCGCGTCCGGCCTTTGCGGTCATCGTCGACATTCCGAAGAACGACGGCCTCGACAGCCACCTGCGCGACGAGACGAGCGTGAAGGTCGGCGAGGTCAGCGTGGTCCTCACTGCGGCCCTTCGCGCGCGACTGCTGCGGCCGACGCGCGCGGTCGAGGGGATGCTGATTCAGAAGGAGGCGGCGTCGGCCGGCAAGCAGCGCATCAACTGGGTGACGTTCCTGCAGGGCACCGAGTGGGACAGCGGCGAGGCGGTGCAGACGACGGCGCGCATCCAGGTGAACATCGCGGACATCTACGATCGACTGTCGTCGGTGCCCGTCGGTGCCTACAACCTCGGCGGCATCATCCTCTGGCTGATGCTGATCGTCGCGGTCCTCTTCCTGCTGATCGAAGCGGCGGCGCTGGTCATGGGCCTCGCGCTCGCGCGGTCGATCACCGGCTCGGTCCACGAGCTGTTCGAAGGCACGGAACGCGTGCGCGCCGGCGACTTCAGCCACCGGATCGACGTGGTCTCGCGAGACCAGCTGGGGGGCCTCGCCGAGTCGTTCAACCAGATGACGTCCAGCATCGAGGACCTCCTGCGCCAGGCCGAGGAGAAGAAGCGGCTCGAGGAGGAACTGCGCATCGCCCGGGCGATCCAGATGTCGCTGCTCCCGCGCGGCCAGCTGGTGGTGCCCGGCCTCTCGATCAGCGCCCTCTGCGTCCCGGCGCGCGAGGTGGGCGGCGACTACTACGACTTCTTCCCGCTCGGCGACGACCGCCTCGGCGTCCTGATTGCCGACGTCTCGGGCAAGGGCACGTCGGCCGCGCTCTACATGGCCGAGCTGAAGGGGCTGATGCTGTCGCTCAGCCGCACGTGCCCCTCTCCGCGGCAGTTGCTCCTCACCGCGAACCAGATCATCTCGGACAACCTCGACAGCCGCAGCTTCATCACGATGATGTACGCGGTGATCGACCTCGCCGAACGGACGATGGCCTACGCGAGGGCGGGGCACACGCCGCTCATCTACCGCCGCGAGTGCGGCGGCGAGCCCGTGGTCGAGGTCCTCACGCCCGACGGCCTGGTGCTCGGCCTTCGTATCGACGGCGGCGAGATGTTCGAGCGGCTGCTGACCGCCGAGTCGCGGCCGCTCGATCGCGGCGACGTGCTGCTGCTGTTCACCGACGGCATCAGCGAGGCGATGAACGCCGACTCCGACCTGTTCGGCGAAGCGCGGCTGGCGAAGCTGGTCGAGGAGCACGGCCATCTCCCGGTCGACGAACTGCGGGAACGGATCCTGCGCGAGATCGACGCGTTCGTCGCGGGAGCGCCGCAGCACGACGACATGACCATGATCCTGATGAAGTTCGACGACTTCCTCCCGGGCGCGGTGAGGACGGGGTTCAAGGATGGACGGGCCTGAACGCGGCCACCCGGCGCAGCCGCTGGCGGTGGTCTTTCGCACGCACTCGGACATCGAGGCCAGCATCGTCCGCGGCCTGCTCGAGGCGCACGGCATCTACGCCGCCGCTTCGTCTGACCTCACCCACGCGGTGTTCCCGCTGAGCATCGACGGGCTCGGCGAGGTTCGCATCTCCGTCCCGGCCGGGCAGGCCGAGGCGGCGCAGCAGATCATCCGCGAGCAGGGGACGGAGCAGGCCGCGGGGGAGGTGGTGCCGATCGCCGACGATACGCGCGACCTGTCGGCGCTCGAATCGAAACTCGGGTACCGGTTCAAGGAACCGGCGATCCTCGACCGCGCGCTCACCCATCGGTCCCGGGCGAACGAGGATGCGTCGGGCAGCACGATCGACAACGAGTCGCTCGAGTTCCTCGGCGATGCCGTCCTCGGTTTCGTCATGGCCGACCTGCTGTTTCGCGACTACCCCCACTTCGACGAGGGCCAGAAGTCGAAGATCAAGGCGTCGCTGGTGTCCACCGCCACGCTGGCCCAGCTCGCCCGGCGCCTCGGCCTGGGCGAGTTCCTGGCGCTGGGGCGCGGCGAGGAGAAGACCGGCGGGCGAAAGAAGCAGGCGCTGCTCGCCGACTCGTACGAGGCGGTGATCGCCGCCGTCTACCTGGACGGGGGCATCGACGAAGCCCGGGGCTTCGTGTCGCGGGAGTTCGCCGAGGATCTCGAAGACGTGCGCAGCCCCGAGTTCTGGGGGCGCGACTACAAGTCGGCGCTCCAGGAGCTGGTGCAGTCGCGCGACCTGCACCTGCCCGAGTACAACGTGGCGGCCGAGAGCGGCCCGGACCACCGGAAGGTCTTCCACGTCGAGGTGCGCGTGCGTGGCGAGCTGAAGGGGACCGCTCGCGGGGCGAGCAAGAAGGCCGCGGAACAGGAAGCGGCGAGGAAGGCGATCGAGAAGCTCTCGACCGAGTGAGCCGGCAGGCCCGCGCCCCAGCGGGCTCGGCGTTCGGTCCCCGGCGGCGAGCACCGGCCCTGACGCCGATCGGGCTAGACCGCGGGAGCCACGGTCAGGCGGGCGGCCGCGTGGAGCTGTACTTCGCGGCCGATGTCCTCCGTCGTGGGCGGCGCCGGGCGGCAGTGCAGCCGCACCCACATCCGCAGCATCGAGTCACGGAAGCGGTAGCGCTTCTGCTGAACCGACACCAGGTCCACGTCGTCCAGCCACGACAGGTAGTCCTTGGTCGATCCGGGCGTTCGCCCGAGGCGGCGCGAAATCTCCGTCAGGGTGAGCGGCTCCTGCTCGGCAAGGATCTCGAGGATCGCCTTCAAGGCGCCGTAGCCGCGGGCGCGGTGCAGCCGCAACTCGTAGGTGAACTCGCACACCGAGGCCAGCTTGGCGTTGGACTCGAGTGTCGCCGCCAGCGCGGCCACCGGGTCGGGCGCCTGATCGCGCTGCCCGGCCATCTCGTCGACGATGGCGCAGGCGTAGGCCGCGCGCCCCTCGGCCAGGCGCGAGACCAGGCCCGCCAGCGCCGAGGCGGAGCTTTCCGACTGCGAATCCCCGGGGTTGTCGCGGAGTTCGCCCAGGCGCGCCGACAGTTGCCGGGCCAGTTCATCGTGCGGGATGCCGCCGATGGGGACGATGACGAAGTGCGGCGACGCGGCGGCGAGCGCCCGTTCCGTGCGCGTGACGTAGCGGGACGCGAGGACGAAACGGTTTGGAGACGATGCGACGACCGCGAGCAGTTCGGGCAGCGCCCGGCGCAGACCGGGGAAGCTCTCGAACGTGCGGAACTCGAGCACTTCGTCCAGAAGGAACGTGATCGGGCGGTGGTCGGGGCGGTGCGCCCCGGCGAAGAACGCCAGCGTGGCGTCGAACGCCTCGCGCGGCGACATCGCCTGCTGAATGGGCCGTGCTTCGACGAACGGCGAGTCGGCCGTCAGGGCCCTGAGAAAGCGCTCCGGGGTCGTCGCCGTGCGCTCGACATTCACGTACTGGCTCTCGGCCGGCCCGAAGTCGCAGTGGAGCCGCCGAAGCAGGCTGGTGCGGCCGGAGCCGCAGAGGCCGAGCACCACGGGGATGCGGCCGGCATCCTCGGACAGCGTGGCCTTGATCCGCTGATCGACCGTCGGGGAAGTCGTCACCGTCCCGCGCTCCCGTCTGCCGGACCGTCGGCCCCGAACTCCCGCATCGGGATCCGCACGCCCCGCGCCTCGGCCGTCGCGATGGCCTCCGCATAGCCGGCGTCGGCGTGCCGCGCGACGCCCATGCCGGGGTCGCAGGTCAGCACGCGCTGCAGCTTCTCGTCGGCCTGGCGCGTTCCGTCGGCGACGATCACCATCCCGGCGTGAATCGAGTAGCCGATGCCGACGCCGCCGCCGTGGTGGACCGAGACCCACGTCGCGCCCGACGAGGCGTTGAGCAGCGCGTTGAGGATCGGCCAGTCGGCGATGGCGTCGCTGCCGTCGCGCATGCCCTCGGTTTCGCGGTTCGGCGACGCGACCGAGCCGGTGTCCAGGTGATCGCGTCCGATGACGATGGGCGCCTTGACGACGCCGGTCCGCACCAGTTCGTTGATCCGCAGGCCGAACCTCGCGCGCTCGCCGTAGCCCAACCAGAAGATGCGCGCGGGCAAGCCCTGGAAGGCCACGCGCTCGCCCGCCAGCCGCACCCAGCGGCAGAGCGCCTCGTCGTCCTTGAACATCTCGAGCGCCGCCTCGTCCGTCGCCCGGATGTCGGCGGGATCGCCCGAGAGCGCCGCCCACCGGAACGGTCCCTTGCCCTCGCAGAACAGCGGGCGGATGTACTCGGGCACGAACCCGGGGATGTCGAACGCGCGCGCCACGCCGGCCTTCACGGCCTGCGCGCGGATGTTGTTGCCGTAGTCGAAGGTGACCGCCCCGCGTGCCTGCAGCGCCAGCATCGCCGCGACGTGCGCGCCCATCGCGGCCACGGAGCGGCGGATGTACTCGCCCGGGTCGTCCGCGCGGAGGCGCTCGGCCTCGGCCAGCGTCATGCCGTTCGGCACGTAGCCGTTCAGCTCGTCGTGCGCCGAGGTCTGGTCGGTCAGCACGTCGGGGACGACGCCGCGGCGCACGAGTTCGGGGAGGATGTCGGCCGCATTGCCGAGCAGGGCGATCGAGCGGCCGCGCTTCTCGCGCGCCCATCCGTTCACCTTGGAGAGGGCCGCTTCGAGCGAGTCGGTGGACTCGTCCACGTAGCGCGTCCGAAGCCGCCGTTCGATGCGGTGCGGGTCCACTTCGATCACCAGCGCGGCCGCGCCGTTCATCGTGGCGGCGAGCGGCTGCGCTCCGCCCATGCCGCCGAGGCCGGCGGACACGAACACGCGGCCCGCGAGATCGCCGCCGAACTTCCGGTCGGCCACCGACGCGAGCGTCTCGAAGGTCCCCTGGAGGATGCCCTGGGTGCCGATGTAGATCCAGCTGCCGGCCGTCATCTGGCCGTACATCGTCAGGCCCTTGTGCTCGAGGTCGCGGAAGTTCTCCCAGGTGGCCCACGCCGGAACCAGCATGGCGTTGGCGATGAGCACGCGGGGCGCGCCGGGGTGCGTCTTGAAGATGCCGACCGGCTTGCCCGACTGGACCATCAGCGTCTCGTCGCCCTCGAGCGACCGCAACGCGCGCGTGATCGCCTCGTAACATGCCCAGTTCCGCGCCGCCTTGCCCGAGCCGCCGTAGACGATCAGATCGTCGGGGCGCTCGGCGACGTCGGGGTCGAGGTTGTTCATGAGCATGCGCAGCGCGGCTTCCTGCTGCCATCCCTTGCAGGAGATCGCGGTACCGCGGGGCGCGCGAACGACACGGGCGAGGGTCGTCATGAGAATTCCGCCGGGCACCGGCGCCCGGAATCGAGAACCTAGACGTTAAGAACCCGCGGCGGCGTTGTCAACCGCGAAAACGGCACGCGACGTTTTCGCAGAACTCACTTGACACTCAGCCCTGCGGCTTCCTCGAGCGCGCCCGCCGCGATCAGCGCCGCGACCGCTTCGATGTCGGGCGATGGAGGCCGATCCTCGGTCAGCGTCGGCACCGCTTCGCGGACTCGCGCGTGCACGCGCGCCAGCGGCGCCGAGGTTTCGAGCGGCGCCAGGAAGTCGATGGCCTGGCACGCGCACAACGTCTCGATGGCCAGCACGTAGCGCGCGAGCCCGAGCGCGCGCTCGGCCTTGAGGGCCGCCCCCATGCTCATGCTGACGTGGTCTTCCTTGTTCGCCGAGGTCGGAATCGTGTCGACCGACGCCGGGTGCGCCAGCCCCTTCATCTCCGACGTGAGCGCCGCCGCGGTCACCTGCGCCAGCATCATGCCCGACTGCACGCCGCCGTGGTCCGTGAGGAACGGCGGCAGGTCGCTCAGGGCCGGGTTCACCAGGCGCTCGGTGCGTCGCTCGCTGATCGTGGCCAACTGCGCGACGGCGATGGCCAGCAGGTCGGCGGCCATCGCGACCGGCGCTCCGTGGAAATTGCCGCCCGAGAGGATCTCGCCCTCGGCGGCGAACACCATCGGGTTGTCGGTCGCGGCGTTCGCCTCGGTGGTGACGACGTGCCGGACGAAGCGCAGCGCCTCGCGCGCCGATCCGTGCACCTGGGCGGCGCAGCGCAGCGAGTACGCGTCCTGCACCCTGTGGCAGTCGGCGTGTGACGCACGGATCGCGCTGTGCTCGAGGAGCGCCCGCAGGTTTGCGGCAGACGCCGCCTGGCCGTCGAAAGGACGCTCGGCGTGGATCCGCGGGTCGAAGGGACCCGCCGAGCCGCGGAGGCCGTCGATCGTCAGCGCGGTGACGACGTCGCCGGCGCGGGCGAGCCGTTCGGCGCCGGCCAGCGCCAGCGCGAGGACCGCGGTGGACGCCTGCGTGCCGTTGATGAGCGCCAGGCCCTCTTTGGGACCGAGGCCGACCGGCGAGAGGCCGGCGGCGGCCAGGGCCGCGGCGCCTGGGACCTGCCGGTCGCCTTCCCACGCGCGCCCCTCGCCCACGAGCACCAGGGCCAGGTGTGCCAGCGGTGCCAGGTCGCCGCTGGCGCCGACCGATCCGCGGGAGGGCACGACCGGGTGGACGCCCCGGTTCAGGGCGTCGATCAGCGTGTCGAGCGTGTCGAGCCGAATGCCCGAGAAGCCGCGCGCGAGCACGTTGGCGCGCAGCGCCATCATCGCGCGCACCGTGCGCACGGGCAGCGGCTCGCCGACGCCCGACGCGTGACTCCGCAGGAGGTTCAGCTGGAGACGCCCGAGCGAGCCGGGCGGAATCCTGACCTCGGCGAACGAACCGAAGCCGGTGTTGATCCCGTAGACCGCGGCGTCGCCGGCGGCGAGCCGGTCGACGACTGCGCGGGCGGCGGCCACCCGCGCGCGCGCGTCGGCCGTCAGCGCGACCGGCTCAGGGCCGTCGGCAACGGCCAGGAGTTGTTCGAGCGAGAGCGAGCGACCGTCGAGGTGAATCATGGCTGGCGAGGCGGGCCTCGGAAGATGTCGAGCGGCGGACGACACATTCTACCGGAATTGACGGCACTGGAGACAGCCGTTCGCGCGCCGCCTGTGCTACGATCGGCCGGTTGTAGAGCCGGGTCGTCTCCCGCTCGAGCGTTCGAGGCCGGCCGCGGTCGGACCGGCTGCACCCGCTGCCGGCGCCGCCCGCCGGCCGATTTCGTGTACGCGGACGCACGCGAGGATTGCGAAGCACCTATGAACGTTGCGGTGATCGGCGCCCAATGGGGCGATGAGGGCAAGGGCAAGATCGTCGACCTCCTCACCCCGAACTTCTCCATCGTCGCCCGCTACCAGGGGGGACACAACGCCGGGCACACCGTCCTGGTCGGCGGCACCAAGTTCGTGCTGCACCTGCTGCCGTCCGGCATCCTGCACGAGGGCGTGAGCTGCGTGATCGGCAACGGCGTCGTCGTCGATCCGGAGGCGCTGTTCCAGGAGATCGAGGCGCTCGCCCAGTACCGGCATCGAGGTCGGCGACCGGCTGGCGATCAGCGACAAGGCGCATGTCATCCTGTCGTACCATCGCGACCTCGACCTGCTCAGCGAGGCGCGCCGGGGCGAGAAGAAGATCGGGACCACGTCGCGCGGCATCGGGCCGGCCTACGAGGACAAGATCGGCCGCCGCGGCATTCGCATCTGCGATTTGGCCGATCCCTCCGGCCTGGCCGAGCAGATCCGCGAGAACGTCAACGCGCGAAACCGCCTCGTCGGCGATTCGGCGCTCGAGTGGCAGCCGCTCTTCGAGCACATGATGACCTTCGGCGAACGGATGCGGCCGTGGGTCACGGACGTCTCGCTGTTCCTCGCCAAGGCACAGGCCGCGGGGCGGTCGATCCTGTTCGAGGGTGCGCAGGGCACGTTCCTCGACATCGACCACGGCACCTATCCGTTCGTCACGTCGTCGAACTCCACGGCCGGGGGCGTGTGCACGGGGCTCGGCGTCGGGCCGAAGGCGGTCGGCAGCGTCCTCGGCGTCGCCAAGGCGTACACGACGCGCGTCGGCGGCGGCCCGCTGCCAACCGAGCTGTCGGGGCCGATGGCCGACCGGCTGCGCGAGGGCGGGCAGGAGTACGGCGCGTCGACGGGGCGCCCGCGCCGCTGCGGGTGGTACGACGCGGTGGCGGTGCGCTACGCGGCCCGTGTGAACGGGCTCGACTCGATCGCGCTCACCAAGATGGACGTGCTGGACGGGCTGCCGTACGTGGACGTCTGCACGGCGTACCAGTGCGGGGACCGCACACTGACCGAGTTCCCCGGCGACCTGCGGCAGCTTGCGGCGTGCCGGCCCGTCTACGAACGGTTGCCGGGCTGGCCGAAGCCGACGCACGGTGTCCGGTCCTACGGCGATCTGCCGTCCGAAGCGCGGGCGTACATCGCCCGGCTCGAGGAACTGACCGGCGTGCCGGTGGGAATCATCTCGACCGGGTCGGACCGCGACGAAACGATCGTCAGGGAAGGATCGACGGCAGCGGGCTGGTGCGTGGCTGCGGGGGGGAGGTAGCGGGCGCCTACTTCTCGTGATGCGCCTTGATGAACGCGCCGACGGCGTCGAGGTCCGCGCCGGCGAACTCGATGCCTGCGCGGTAGGTCGGGCCCTTTCGGGACAGTTCCTGCCTCGCCCAGACGACGGTTCCCGCCGCCGAGACCGCGGCGTCGCCATCGCCCAGCCTCACCGACACCTGCTGTTTCGGCCGCAGTTCGTCGGGGCCAATCAGCTGCACGCCGACGACCGACAGGTCGACCAGCCGGGCGGGGCTTTCGTCGACGGCGCCGGGCGCGTCCTCTCGGATGCGGAAGCGGGGGGCCCGGCGGGTGCCCGGGGCGAGCAGTTGCGGCGGCTTCTCGCGCACCTTGGGCGGCAGCAGCTCGTGGGGCCTTCGCGAGACACGCTGGTAGCTGGTATCGTGCGAGAGGATGCGGATTTCGGTGTGGTCGAGCTTTCGGTCGGCCTTGATGCGGGCGATCAACGCGGCACCGCGCGGGCTGGCCGCGAACAGGCGTTCGAGGGCGATGACCGGGGGGCGCTGCGCGTGAATCGCCTGCATTGCCCGGCGCAGTTCGGAGTCGGCGAACGTCAGGACTTCCTCTTCCTCGCCCACGCGCTCTCGCAGGGCCGGGATGAGTTCCGGCGCCGCGATCAGGATCAGCTTCGCCTCGGCCATCGGCCATCAGTCTAGCAGAACCGGAGGCGACCGCAGCCATGCCAGGATTCGAGCGGTGAACGACACGAACCCGACCCGCGCGGCGGTCCGGTGCCGCGGCCTCCAGAAGCGGTATGGCGACGTCGTCGCGGTCGCCGGCCTCGACCTCGAGGTGCGGGCAGGGGAATGCTTCGGCCTGCTGGGCCCCAACGGCGCCGGGAAGACGACCACCATCGAGATCCTGGAAGGGCTGCTGGAGCAGGACGCCGGCGACGTGGAGGTGCTTGGCCTGCGGTGGGGCAGGGACGACGAGGCGCTCCGCCAGCGACTGGGCATCCAGCTGCAGGAGACCCAACTCAACGAGAAGCTGGCGGTCGAAGAAGTGGTCCGGCTGTTTCGGTCGTTCTACCGTCGAGGCCCGACCGTCGCGCAGGTGCTCGCCATGGTCGAGCTCGAGCCGAAGCGGAGGAGCTGGGTCGGCAAGCTGTCGGGCGGCCAGAAGCAGCGGCTGGCCGTGGCGTGCGCGCTGGTGAACGAGCCCGACCTGCTCTTCCTGGACGAACCGACGACCGGCCTCGACCCGCAGTCGCGCCGGCAGTTGTGGGCGCTGCTGCAGCGGTTCCGCAGCATCGGCGGCACGGTCGTGCTGACCACGCACTACATGGACGAAGCCCAGACGCTCTGCGACCGGGTGGCCATCGTCGATCACGGGCGCGTGATCGCGCTCGGCACGCCCCGGGAGCTGATTGCATCGCTCGGCGCCGACCACGTGATCGAGTTCGGGGTCGCCTCGGGCTCGCGCGTCGCAGCCGCGCCGCTCTCGCAGCTGCCCGGAGTGACCGACGTGCGGCAGGAGGGGGAGACGACCAGCCTCAGCGTCAGCCAGCCGCACGTCGTGATTCCGGCGCTGCTCGGAGAACTGGAGCGGCAGCAGCTGCAGCTGTCGCAGTTCGCCACCCACCAGGCCACGCTCGAAGACGTCTTCGTCGCCCACACCGGCCGGCACTTGCGCGATGCGTGACCGCGTCTATCCTCCGATCGTCGAGTTGACGCTGGCGCGTCTGCTGGAGTTCGTCCGCGAGCCCGAGGCCGTGTTCTGGACGGTGGTCTTCCCGCTCGTGCTGGCGTTGGCTCTCGGCGTCGCGTTTCGGAACAAGAGCGACGCGCCGGTGTTCGCCGGGGTGCTCGAAGGGCCGGGGAGCGCGGAGGTCACCACGGCGCTCCGCCGCGCCCCCGAGATTCGCCCCGTGGTGCTGTCCGAGGCGAAGGCGGCCCGCGCGCTCCGCGACGGCGAGGTCGATGTGGTCGTGGTGCCGGGGACGCCGCCGGCCTACCGGTTCGATCCCGCGAGGCCGGAGAGCCAGCGGGCCCGCCTGGCCGTGGACGCCGCGCTGCAGCGGGCCGCCGGACGCGAGGACAGGTTCGCCGCGCGCCAGCAGCCCCTCGAGATCATCGGCGGCCGGTACATCGATTGGCTCGTCCCGGGCCTGCTCGGGATGAACATCATGGGCACCGGCATGTGGAGCATCGGGTTCAACGTCGTCTGGGCGCGGACCAAGCGCGTGTTGAAGCGCCTCGCGGCCACGCCGATGTCGCGGCGCGACTACCTGCTGGCGCAGTTGCTGGCGCGGCTGGTGTTCCTGACGGGGGAGGTGGCGGCGCTGCTCGGGTTCGCGGTGCTCGTGTTCTCGGTCCCGATCCGCGGGTCGCTCGTTTCGGTGGCGGCCGTCTCGGTCCTCGGCGCGCTCGCGTTCGGCGGCCTGGGGCTCCTCGTCGCCAGCCGGGCGCGGACGATCGAGGCGGTCTCGGGCTGGATGAATTTCGTGATGCTGCCGATGTGGGTGGTATCGGGCGTCTTCTTCTCGTCCAGTCACTTCCCCGCCCAGATGCAGCCGTTCATCCAGGCGCTGCCGCTCACCGCGCTGAACACCGCGCTGCGGGCGGTCATGCTCGACGGTGCGCCGCTGACGGGAGTGGCGCGCGAGGTGGCGATTCTCGGGGCGTGGGCGGTGGCGTGTTTCGGGATTGCGCTGAAGATCTTCCGGTGGAAATAGGGCTCAGTGCACGCCCTGGCTCATCTGCAGGCTGCCGGGCTCGGCGCCCAGCCGGCGAATGGCCAGCTCCCACATCTCGGATGCGGGCACCTCGAACACGATGTCGAGCTCGACGGGCATGATCAGCCACGCCGAGTCGCGGAGCTCGGCGTCGAGCTGACCGGGGCCCCACCCCGCGTATCCCATCAACAGACGCGTCTTCGGCTGTTGCTTCTTCTCCAGGAGCGCGCGGAGCAGCCCGGCAGATCCGGAGACGAAGACGCCGTGACAGATCTGCACCGCTTCCACGTCCTGCGGATCCTCGCCGAGCAGCAGGCAGCCGCGTTCGGGTTCCACCGGACCGCCCACCCACAGTTCGAGCCCGTTGTCGATGGCGACGGGGGGATCGAGGCGAACCGCCTGCGCGGCGGCCGTTCCGGTCGGTCGATTCAGAACCAGGCCCCACGCCCCGTCGGCGGTGTGCTGGCACAGAAGCACGACCGTGTGCCGAAAGTTGGGGTCGTCCAACTGCGGCATCGACAACAGAAGGGCCGGGGCGACCGAGGGAGGTGCGGCGGACGACGCTGTCATGGCTCCATCATACAGCGGCGAAGTTGCGACGCGCAGCCGAACCGCGGAGATGGCGGCGAACCAGCCTTCGAGTTGTCGTGGGGGAATGCGGGTGCGGCCACCTGCGGCCTGCCGCAGCACCTGGCGTTGGCGCCGATCCAGGAGCGCGGCACCGAAGGACAGCGGCAGCGCCGCCTCGTCGAGGCGGCGGGCGCCGACGCGCCGCGGGGTCTCGAACGACTCGCGGATGCTACTTGCTGTACAGGTCGATGATCCGCGTGATTGCGCGCTGGCAGACGCGGCAGAAGCCGACTTTGTCCCGCGTGAACATGATGCAGTCGGCCTCGGGGCGGTAGAGGCCTTTCGCCTCGTACGCGGCTCCCTCGAATGCGCCCACCTTGCCCGAGTACTTCATCCCGGCGAGAAACGGAGTGGACCAGTTCATCTCCTCGGTGAAGAGGGCGTTCATCTCGCTTTCAGGCGCGTTGCGCCCGCGCAGTTCGCGGCGCCTCGCCTGGATCTCGCGGCTCTTCTTCTCGTAGGCCTCCTTGTCCCAGGGCGTCGGCAGCGGCGTGGCGGGATCGACCAGGTCCTTCCACTTCAGCGCGGCCCGGTCGTGCAGGGCGGTGACGTTCGGCTCCCACGGCTCGGGGCGGTCCGGGACGCCCGTTTCGTAGGCCACGTCCGACGTGTAGTACTCGTCGGCGAGCCCCGCGAAGTGATGCCCGAACTCGTGGACGAAGATGTAGTCGCCGAACGCGCTGTCGACCGCGGCGGTCGCCTGGTCGTTGAAGACCCCGCCCCCGCCGTACTGCTGTTCGTTGATCAGGATTTCGATGAACTCGTACGGCGCCGCCGAGGCGATGTCGCGCATCGATCGGTTGTCGAGCGTCAGCGCGTAGCGCTCGGAGTCGAAGATGTTGTAGGAAACGCCGAGCGGCGTGCGCCGGAAGTCCGCCGTGCGCGGCCGGTTGACGCCGCTCCGGGGGGAGGGCAGGTCGATGGCCCTCACGTTGAAGTCGGCCCGCCGGCTCTTGAACGGTTCGGTCGAGAACAACTGCTCGGTCATGCGCTTCACGTCGGCGTGGAACTTCGGCAGGTCGGCCTCGGCGTAGCCGTCGCCCAGGATCAGCAGGTCGACCTTCGTGGCGGACGGTCCGTTCTCGAACACGGTCCACACCTTGCCGGGGGCTTTCATGTCCGTCGCGGTCACGAACCGCGACGCGGGATCGACGACCATCGACCAGACTTCGCGGAACGCGTTGTTGCGGTCGCGCTTCTTCACGACGACCTGCACCTGCCCCTTCGGCCACGGGAAACGCAGCGACTCGTGAAACGAACGGTGCAGACCCTGCCTGGCTTCGTCGGTCGTTTCCCACTCGCCGTAGATCGAGGCGAAGCCGCGCGAGTAGATGGTCCTGTTGGTCGCCCTGTCGATCACCTCGAAGAAGTACGGGCCGAGGTTGGTGTCGTCGATCAATTGCGTCCGGCTGCCGGGCCACGGGCCGTCCGAGACGACCTGGTCGAGCGCGAAGAGTTCCTGCCCGCCGCCCGTGTGGTAGTAGTCCACCCGCATCGTCTTCGCGGTGAAACAGGTCGAGAAGGACGGCTGCGCGTCCGCGTGTGAGGCCATGAGCAACACCACCGCTGCAACTCCCCACCACCGTGTCTTGGTCATGATGGCAGGTTACCTCTGCCTTGTCGCGTGGGCAAGCGAATGAAGGGACGAGCCGCTGCGTCCCCAGCGGGACCGCTGGGGAGGGCTGCCGTCAACGAGGCCGCACGGCGCCGGGAGGGGGAACCCGGCGGGGCAGGGTCTGCCTGCCCCCGCGGGGGCGCGCCCTCGTTGACCAGTTGGGGAATGATGGCGGGCAGAGAAGCCGGCCGCCTCGCGAGAAACTACGCCTCGAGCTTGACGATACAGCCGTCCACCGGACAAACCTCGACGCATTTCGGCGAATCGTAGGTGCCCACGCACTCGGTGCACTTCGTGGCGTCAATCACGTAAATCGTGTCGCCCTGGCTGATCGACTCGTTCGGGCACTCGGGCTCGCACGCGCCGCAGCTGATGCAGTCTTCCTTGATCATCATCGCCATCGCGAATTCTCCTCGTTGATAGGGGGCCGAAATCGGCCGACACTCGAGCGGCTGCAAAAGGTGATCCGGATTCGGTCGGCGGAATCCTATCGCATTCTATGCACATTCTGGTCGGGACGACAAGTTCCCGGCGATCGTGCCGGGAAGCCGGTAGCCCTTCCATCGGTCCGACCGATCGGGTCGTGAATCGCCGGACGCGGGGCACTACCGCAGCACGCTGAACGCGTGAACGACCGACGCGACGATCGCGAGAAGCGTGGCGGCAAGGCACCCAAGGGCGATGATGACGTGGTCGCTGCGTTCCGGCTTCAAGGGGTCGAGCCAGATTGAAGCCAGGTAGCCGCCGGCGAATCCGCCCGCGTGCGCCCAGTTGTCGATGCCGGGCATGAAGATGCCGAACACGAACAGGGTGAGCGCCCACGACCAGGCCTGCCCGCCGACGAGGCTGCTGCCCGTGCGACGCCCGTAGTGAACGAGGGCGCCGAGCAGGCCGAAGATGGGCGCGGACGCACCGATCGTGAAGGCCGCTCCGCCGAGGATCGGTACCCCCGGGAGGACGACGCCGGCGACCGAACTCAGCAGGAAGCCGAGCGCTCCTGCGACCGTGTAGATGATGACCAGGCGGCTGGCGCCGAACAGCTGCACCGTGGCCGGACCGAGCTGCCGCACCCACATCATGTTGAAGAGGATGTGCAGGGCGTTGCCGTGCAGCCACCCGGCGCTGAGGATCGTCCACCAGCGACCGAAGACGAAGACGGGCATCGCGCCGCTGGCGCCGAAGAGGAAGAGGGCCTGCGAGCTGGGCGCCAGGAACGAGAAGACACCCCCCATGCCGATCTGGCCGTCCGACGCCAGCAGCGTCAGCACGTACATCACGACGCAGGTGCCGATGACCACCGACGTGAAGCCGAAGTCGTTGCCCAGCCGGCGCAACAGCGGCGCGAACCCGAACATCCCGGGGTTCCGGCGGCCGCAGTTGTAGCACCGTTCGTCGTTGACGCCGACGAGGTTCCCGCACGACGGGCACACGACCGACCCGGTTCGCTGCCGGCTGAACATCCTTGGATCATAGCCCAACGGGGCCCGCCTCCGCGGTGGAGATCCGGTAGAATTATGCGTTGCCTCGGTCCGGGCGTGTCCGGCTCATCCCGTCACGACGTCCTGTCCCCGTCGACTCCTCGAATTGGAGGTTCGTCCGTGCGAAAACCCGTCGTCCTCATCACCGGCGCCGGGGGCGAGATCGGCCACGGCCTGATCGGCAGCCTGGCTGCCGACGGCAGCCGCGGCATCATCACTCTCGACGTGAACCCGCTCGAGCCGGCGCTCGCCAAGATGGTGTCGCGGGAGTTCCAGGGCTCCATCCTCGACACCAACCTGCTGGACCGGATCGTGGCCGAGTACCGAGGTCAACCTGGTGTTCCACCTGGCGGCGCTGCTGTCCACCCGTTCGGAGTTCACGCCGATCGCCGCGCACGAGGTGAACGTCGGGGGAACGCTCAACCTGCTCGAGTTCGCGCAGAAGCAGGGCGAGTCGCACGGCCGCCCGGTCGTGTTCCTCTATCCCTCGTCGATCGCCGCGTACGGCATGCCGGACCTCGCGGCCAAGGGGCGCGCGGGCGAGGTGACGGAAGATCAATACAACCACCCGAGCACGATGTACGGGTGCAACAAGCTCTATTGCGAGCAGCTGGGCGACTACTACTCGAAGCACTACAAGCAGCTGGCGAAGGACTCGGTGAGCCGGAAGGTCGATTTCCGCTGCGTGCGGTTTCCGGGGCTGATCTCCGCGGTCACCGTGCCGTCTGGCGGCACGTCCGACTTCGCGCCCGAGATGATCCACGCGGCGGCCCGCGGCGAGGCGTACGCGTGCTTTGCGCGGCCCGACACGCGAATCCCGTTCATGGCGATGCCCGACGGCGTGGATGCGCTGCTTCACCTGGCGGCGGCGCCTCGCGAGCGGCTGCGCCGGACGGCCTACAACGTGGGCGCGTTCAACCCGTCTGCCGAGGAGGTGCGCGAGGTCGTGCTGGAGTCGTTTCCGGGAGCGGAGATCAGCTACGAGGTGGACGAGCGGCGGCAGGGGATCCTCGATTCGTGGCCGGCAGACGTCGACGATGGCGCGGCGCGCGAGGACTGGGGCTACGCGCCCAGGTTCGACTTCGAGCGCGCGTTCTCGCAATACCTCATCCCGACCATTCGGCAGCGGTACCAGAAGTAGCTACCGCTGACAGTCAAGAGTCGACAGTCGAAAGTCGAGAGTCCGGAGTCCGGAGTCCAGAGTCCAGAGTCCAAAGTCGAGAGTCCAAAGTCCAGAGTCGGTCGCCCGGCTCCCGACTCCGGACCGACTGTCGACTTTGGACTCTTGACTTCGGACTGTCGACTCTCGACTCTTGACTGATGGAAGCGTCCTTCACGCTCCATCTCGCTTGCCCGGCACGAGCACGATCTTCCCCAGCGCCCCTGGCGCCATGACGGCTTCGTGCGCGAGGCGGGCGTCAGCGAGCGCGAATCGCCGGCCGACGATCGGCGCAAGATACCCGCTGCGAAACCCCGCGCCCAGCGCCGCGTGGATCTCCGCCATCTCCCCGGCCGACGTGTTGAACAGGAGCATGCCGCGGATGTCGGCGTCGCGCGCCATGGTCTGGCGGGGGTCGACCTCGACCGTTCCGCGGTTCCCGATGACCACCACGCGCCCGCGGACGGCCAGCAGGCCGAGATCGACGTTCAGGTTCACGTTTGCGAGCATCTCGAGGATGACGTCCGCGCCGCGGCCGCCGGAGGCTTCCAGGATCTGCGCCGAGTACCCGGGCGTGCGGTGGTCGAAGGCGCGCGCCACGCCCTGCGCGGTCACCAGTGCGAGGCCGGCGTCCGAGCCGGCGGTGGCGAACACGGTCATGCCGGCGGCCCGCGCAAGCTGGATGGCGGCGGTTCCCACGCCTCCGCTGCCGCCGTGGACCAGGACGAGTTCGCCCGGTCGCGCCCGGGCGCGGTGGACGAGTGCGCGGTATGCCGTGCCGTAAGGCACGCCGATCGCGGCGCCCTGCTCGAACGACAGTCCGTCGGGCAGCGGGTGAACCTGCGACAGATCGCAGGCGGCCATCTCGGCGTAGGCGCCGCGGGCGCCGTCGGCGGTGCCCGTGATGTAGACGCGATCGCCCGGCGAAACGCGCCTGACGTCGGGCCCGACCGCGGCGACGGTGCCCGCAGCGTCCGCGCCGGGGGTGAAGGGCAACGGCGGCTTGCGCGCGTAGGCGCCCTTCCTGATGTAGGTTTCGACCGGATTCACGCCGGCGGCGCCGACGCGCACCACGACCTGGCCGGGGCCTGTAACCGGGTCGGGGACATCCTCCAGCTTCAGGACTTCGGGTTCTCCGAACTCGCGAACGACGATCGCCTTCACAGTCCCTCCTTGGATTCCGAGCTTCCAGCCCCGAGCCTCGTGCCCCGAGCCTCGAACCCTCTCCGGCTGTATTGTTTCACGACTCTCGTCCCGGCCTGGAGCGGCGGAGAACGTTGAGCAAAACGCCCAGACCGTGTAGGACTTACGCCTGGGCCTGGCGCCAGGGGAGGCGTCCCTGAACCGTTCTGGGGGCGAGTCCTCCGATCTCGGCCTGGATTGGACCGTTTCGCGGCTGGCCTTGGTCTTGCCTTCGGTCGACCGGAGGAGTCTCACCGACATGGTTCCGCAAAACGCGGTCATCGTTTGGCAGTTGTGCGGCTTCGTCGAGGAAGTCGATTGCTACTTCGTTCGGCGGCCCGGCGAATTCGCCCTGACAGTGGAGCGGGCGGGCGAGCGGTTGGCCGAGGAGCGCTATCGCAGCCTGCACGAAACCATCGCCCGCGCGCGGGAGATGAGGCGCGACCTCATGGAGGTCGGCTTCAAGCCGCTTGGCGCGACCGACAACGAACCGGCCCTCGAGTCGCTGCTGCTGCACTTCGTCAGGGAAGGCACCGCCTTGCTCCACTTGGCGCCCGGCGCCTGAGCCCCTCCTTCCGCCGCCGTTCCCGATTCGATATGATGCTCCGAAGCGGGGCCAGGACCCGTTTCGGCCCAGGCTGACATCGAGGAGGGACCCCCATGAACGCCGGCAGCCCGCTCACCCCGAGAACCCTCATGGAACTGGCGACCGCGTTCCAGCGGAGCCGTCCGCTGCTCACGGCCTTCGAGCTTGGCGTGTTCACGGCGCTGAACGACGAGGCGCGCACCTCCGAGGAGACGGCGGCGGCGCTCGGCACGGATGCGCGCGCGACCGACCGGCTGATGAACGCGCTGGTGGCGCTCGGCGTGCTCGAGAAGGAGGGCGGCCGCTTCCGCAACACCACCGTCGCCGCATCGCACCTCGTGAAGGGGCGTCCCGACTACCTGGGCGGCCTTGGCCATACCAATCACCTCTGGGACTCCTGGAGCCGGCTGACCGACGTCGTCCGGTCGGGCCACGCGGCGGGTCTCGGCGACACCAACGATCGGGGCGAGGACTGGCTTCGGCCGTTCATCGCGGCCATGCACACGCGCGGCCGGCAGTCGGCCGCCGAGGTGGTGGGCCTGCTCGATCTGGCCGGCGTCGCGCGCGTGCTGGACGTCGGCGGCGGGTCGGGCGCCTATGCGATGGCGTTCGCGCGCGCCCGGACCGGCATCTCCGCCGTCGTGTTCGACCTGCCCAACGTGGTGCCGCTCACGCGGATGTACGTCGCCCAGGAGGGACTTGCGGCCGAGGTGACGACGGCCGCCGGCGACTACCTGACCGCGCCGCTCGGCGACGGGTTCGATCTGGTCTTCATGTCGGCGGTCATCCACAGCAACGCCGCAGACGACAACCGGCTGCTGTTCAAGAAGGCCGCGCAGGCGCTGAATCCCGGCGGGCGCCTGGTCGTGCAGGACTTCCTGATGACGGAGGAGCGCGACGGCCCCCTCATGCCCGCCCTGTTCGCCCTCAACATGCTGGTCGGCACGCCGGAGGGCGACACCTACACCGAATCCGAGATCCGCGGGTGGATGGCCGACGCCGGGTTCGGCGCGATCGCGCGAACAGACACGAGCTTCGGGACGAGCCTGGTGGTGGGGCGGCGGACATGAGGAATGACGACCGCAAGAGGCGGCCGGGCATTCTCCGTTGACAGCGGGGCGGTGGCGATGGAGCCGTCGGACTTCTACACACATCTCGCCGAGGTCGTTCGCGGCATGGCCCTGGCGGGCTACGCGCGACAGATCCGCGCCGAAGCCATCGGCCTGCAGGACCTGTTCCTGCTCCTCTGCTTCATGGACCTGATGGGGCTGCCCAATCCCGCCGCGCTCTACCTGGCCGACATCCAGCCCTACCTCGTGGAGGAGTTCCATCTCTGGCATCGCCGGATGGGGATGGACCGCTCTCCACTCGCCACCTTCTCCTGCTGTTGACCGATCGTGCGACACCTGCTCTCGCGGCGGATCCTGTTCTTCGGCGGCAAGGGCGGCGTGGGGAAGACCACGTGCGCCTCCGCGCTGGCGCTGGCGGCGAGCCGGCTGGGCACGCGGGTCCTCCTCGTCTCCACGGACCCGGCGCATTCGACGTCCGACATCTTCGAGTCCGCGTTCGGCGCCGCCGAGCGGGCAGTGCTTCCCGGGCTCTGGGCGGTCGAGCTCGACGCCGACCAAGAGGCGCGCCGCTACCTGGACGAGGCCAAGCAGCGGATGTCGGGGCTCTTCAGCCCGGGCGTGCTGAAGGCCGCCGCCCGTCAGATCGAGTTGACGGCCACGATGCCGGGGACGGCGGACGTCGCGCTCTTCGACCGGATGGCGCAGCTCATCGCCTCGGCCGCCGACCGGTTCGACCTCGTCGTCTTCGACACGGCGCCGACGGGCCACTCGCTTCGACTCCTCCGGTTGCCAGAGATGATGAGCGTGTGGGTCGAAGCGCTCGCGGCGCGGCGGCGCGAGGCGGCCGAGGCCGGCGCGCGCGCCGACAGCAGTGCCGCGGCGACGGGCGACCGTCCGGTCGATCCGGTGCTGGAGATCCTCCACGCGCGGATGGCCAGGCTGGCCGCCGTGCGCGCGGAACTGACGCGGCCCGACCGCGTGGCGTTCGTCCTCGTCGTGACCCCGGAGCGGCTGGCGATCGAGGAGTCGGTGCGCGCCGCGCACGTGCTGGAGGAGGCGGGCATCCACCTGGGCGGGCTCGTGATCAACCGAGTGCTCCCAGACGAGGCAGAAGGGCGGTACTTCCGGTCGCGCAAGGCCCAGGAGGCGGTGCACCTGGCCGAGATCGAACGCCGCCTGCCGGCGCCGCCGCGCGTGATCGTGCCGCAGCTGGAAGCCGACGTTCACGGCCTGGCGAACCTCGAGCGGATCGGCCGCTACCTGCTCGCGGGACGACCGGGACGAGGGCGAGGTGGATGATTCGCCGCGGCCCAGGTAGAATACGCGGCGGGCAGGCCCTCCAGAGGAGCGGATGACGAAGACACGGCGGCAGACCCTCATACTCGATCTGGTGGATCACGGGCAGGTCACCAGCCAGGAGATGCTCCAGCGGCGGTTGCGCACGCGCGGGGTGCACGCCACCCAGGCCACGATTTCGCGTGACCTCAAGGACCTCGGCCTGGTGAAGCGGGCCGGCGACGGCGCCTACGGCCGGCCGGCCCAGGATTCGCCCAGCCTCGAAACCGCCCTCGCCCAGTTGCAGCGGGTCGTCGTACGCTCGCTCTCGAGCACCGCCAGGGTCGACCAGCTGGTCGTGCTCCGGACCCCGCCCGGCGAGGCGCAGCATCTCGCGCTCGCCATCGACCGCGCGGGGCTCCCCCAGGTCGTCGGCACGATCGCCGGTGACGACACCGTCCTGGTGATCGCGGGCGGCAGCAAGGAAGCGGCCGCGTTTCTCGATCAGATTGAACGGCTCACCCGATAGACCGGCTGCGATCGGGAGGCGCCGGGAGCCGGCCATGTCTCTTGTGGCGGCTTCGGGGGCGACGTATACTTATGCACGTCTGTGAATAGATATGCGCTGGCTGGCCGACGGCCGCGCCGGTGGAGAGGCAATGGAACGAATCGTCCTGGCGTACTCCGGGGGGCTCGACACGTCGGTGGCCATTCCATGGCTGGCCGAGACCTACGGCGCAGAGGTGATTGCCGTCACGCTGGATCTCGGCCAGGGCGAGAACCTCGAGGGCGCCCGCGAGCGCGCGCTGGCCGGCGGCGCGGTCAGCGCCTACGTGATCGACGTCCAACAGGAGTTCGCGCAGAAGTACATCCTTCCGGCGCTGCAGGCCGGCGCCGTCTACGAAGACCGGTATCCGCTGGCCACGGCGCTCGGCCGCCCGCTCATTGCCAAGAAGCTGGTGGAGATCGCGCAGATTGAGAACGCCGGCGCCATCGCGCACGGCTCCACCGGCAAGGGGAACGATCAGGTGCGGCTCGACGTGTCGGCCCGCGCGTTGAACCCCACGATCAAGGTCTACGCGCCGGCTCGCGTGTGGGGCATGACGCGGGCCGACGAGGTCGCCTACGCACGGGTGCGCGGCATCTCGGTCCCCGTGACGAAACAGAGCCCGTACAGCACCGACGAGAACCTCTGGGGCCGGTCGATCGAGTGCGGGATCCTCGAGGATCCGTGGGAGGAGCCGCCGGAAGACGCCTTCTCGCTCACGCGATCGGGCGCCGACTGCCCGGACCTTGCCGCCTATCTGGAGCTGTCCTTCGAAGCCGGGGTGCCGACCGAGGTCAACGGCGTTCGCATGCCGCTCACCGAGTTGATCCACAGCGTCGCCACCATCGCGGGCGTGCACGGGGTCGGGCGGATCGACATGGTGGAGGACAGGCTGGTCGGGATCAAGTCGCGGGAAATCTACGAGGCGCCGGCCGCCGTGGTCCTGCACGCGGCCCACCGCGAACTCGAGGCGATCGTGACCTCGAAGGACCTCATCCGGCTGAAGCGGGAACTCGGCGTCAAGTACGCGGACCTCGTCTACAATGGCCTCTGGTTCAGCCCGATGCGCCAGGCGATCGACGCGTTCGTCGCCACGATGCAGCCGCAGGTGACGGGGCAAGTGCGGTTGCGGCTGTTCAAGGGCGAGTGCCGCATCGTCGGCCGACGGTCGCCGTTCGCTCTCTACGACCACTCCCTGGCCACCTACGACAAGGGGGACGCGTTCGACCACACGGCGGCGGAAGGGTTCATCAAGCTTTGGGGCCTGCCGGTCGAAACCGTTGCGGGGCAGGCGGCCAAGCTGCAGTCGGCGGGCCTCGGGCGGGACTCGCAGGGCGCCGACGTGGCGCGCAGGGCATCGGTTGCACACGGGCGGGCGCCGATCGTCGCCGACTGGGTTGGACTCTGACGTCGCCCGAGGGCGGGTCGATGCACTCCCACATCCGTTGAGGCGGGCCCCTCCCGGGGGCCCGTTTGTGTCTCATGGCAAATCTCTGGTCCGGGCGGTTCGACGGTGATCCCGACCGTGACGTCTTCGAATTCGGCCGGTCGTTCGCCTTCGACCGGCGCCTGTTCGAAGACGACGTGCGCGGCAGTCTGGCCTGGGTCGAGGCCATCGGCGCGGCAGGGGCGATCGACGCCTCGGACGCGCGCCGGATCTCCGAGGGCCTGTCGAAGGTCCTCGCAGATGGGACGTCCTCTCCCGGTTTCTTCGATGGACCCGACGAGGACGTGCACGCGTTCGTCGAGCGGAAGCTCGTCGAGAGGATTGGCGAACCGGGGAAGCGGCTGCACACCGGGCGATCGCGCAACGAGCAGGTGTCGGTCGACCTCCGCCTGTATCTGAAGCGGCGGACGCCGGCCCTCCAGCACGGACTAGTCGCGCTCGTCGGCGCGCTGGCCGGGCAGGCGGCGGCTTCGGGCAGTGCCACGATGCCCGCCTACACGCACCTGCGGCGCGCGCAGCCGGTGCTGGTCGCCCACTTCTGGCTCGCGCACGCCGCGGCGCTGCGCCGCGACTACGACGGCCTGGCCTTCGCGGCGAGCACCGCGGATGTCCTGCCCCTGGGTTCCGGGGCCGTCGCCGGCACCAGCTACAGGCTGGATGTCCGCGCGCTGGCCGACCGCCTCGGTTTCTCCCGCGTGGCGCTCAACAGCATCGACGCGTCCTCGGATCGGGATTTCGTCTCGGTGTTCCTGCACGCCTGCGCGCTGGCCATGGTGCACCTCAGCAGGCTGGCCGAGGACCTGGTCATCTTCACCGGGGAGGAGTTCCGTTTCTTCGAGCTGTCGGACGCCGTGGCGACGGGCAGCAGCCTGATGCCGCAGAAGAAGAACCCCGACCCGCTCGAACTGATCCGTGGCAAGGCGGGGCGGGTCCTCGGCCGTCACGCGGGCTGGCTGGCGACGATGAAGGGACTGCCGTCCGGTTACAACAAGGACCTGCAGGAGGACAAGGAAGCGGTGTTCGACGCCGAGTCGACGCTCGCCGCGTCACTGGCAGCCATGCGGACGATCGTGGCCGGCGTTCGCCTGGACGCCCGCCGCACCGGCGCCTGGTCGTCCGGCCTGCTGCTTGCGACCGACGTCGCGGAGTACCTGGTCGCGCGCGGCATGCCGTTCCGCCAGGCTCACGAGACCGTCGGGACGATGGTCCGGCAGCTGGTGGCCGAGGGACGGGACTTCTCCGCCCTGACCCCCGTCGAGTGGGCGGGGTTCCACCCGCTCTTCGGGCCGGACGTCGTGGACGCCATCACGCCGGCGGCCGCGGTCGCCGCCCGGCGCACGCCGCAGTCGACGAATCCCGATGCCGTGGCTGCCGCTCTCGGCGAGGCGCTGGCGTGGGTGGGCGAGAAGGCTGGGGAACCCGGCGGTGAAGGACGGGGATGAGGAGAAGAAGGGACGAGGGACGAGGGACGAGGGACGAGCCAGGGCGTCGGCCGCACAGTTTGAGAGAATATGCATCGCGCTGTATACTTATGCAGCCCCCCGGATCCAGGGCGGTCTTTGGTTCGAGGTGAGCAGCGATGAGCGACAGGCCAGCGGCGGTCAACGGCAAGCGCAACAGGGCGTGGGGGACGCTGGGCGTCTGCCCGTCGTGCGGGCGGTGTCTCTGCTTCGGCTGCCATCCGGCGGGGCCCTGCGTGGACGAACCGTCCTCGGACGGCTGGGGTGCCCCGTCGGCCGCTTCAGGATCTTGCGGCGCCTCGGGTGCGCCGCCGTCGTTCGGAGGCCACTGGTACGCGTCCGCGCCGTCGGCAGCGTCCGGTGCCTCGGGCCCGCGGGCGCAGACGGCGACGGGGCGCGGCGCCGACCGCCTGTAAAGAGCCACTCGGCGCTACGAGAATCACCCTGCCCGCGGCTATGATGTCGCGGATGACTCACCCGATTCCGGCCACGGCCCCAGCCGTTCCCACGCAGTTTCCGATCCGCACCTGGCTGATCTCGCTGGCCGGGTGGATGTTCGACTTCTACGACCTGGTGTTGTTTTCGTTCCTGCTGGTGCCGATCGGGCAGGAGTTGCAGATGACGCCGGGGCAGGAGGCGACGCTGCTCGGCGTGGCGCTCGGCGGGTCCGGGTTCGGCGGCATCCTGTTCGGCTATCTGTCCGATCGCTTCGGCCGCCGCCACGTGATGACGTGGACGATCCTCGTCTACTCGATCGGCACGGGGCTGACCGGGTTCGCCACCGGCTTCTGGTCGATCCTCGGGTTCCGCCTGCTGACCGGCCTCGGCGTGGGCGGCGAATGGGCCGTGGGCCACGCGCTGCTGGCCGAGTCGACGCCGAAACACATGCGCGGCCGCGCGTCGGCGCTGCTGCAGGCGGGCGAGCCGATGGGCGTCGGGCTGGCGGCGATCATGGGCTTCCTGGTGGCGCCCGTCATCGGCTGGCGTGCGGTGTTCTTCGTTTCGGCCGCCTCGGCGCTGATCGCGTTCGCGGTCCGGACCCACCTGCCGGAGTCGCACCTCTGGGAAAGCCAGCACGAGGCGCGCCTGTCGCCCGGGCAGGCGCTGGCGCAGATCGTTCGCTATCGCCTGGTCGGCGCGACGCTCAAGGGCTTCGTGCTGGCCGTGCTGAAGCTGGGGACTTACTGGACCTGCTACACCTGGCTGCCCAAGTTCCTGCAGACGCAGATGCGGCAGCCGATCGGGAAGTCGGCGCTGTGGATGCTCACCGCTCAACTGGGCCAGTTCACGGGAATGCTGATCTTCGGCTACCTGGCCGACCGGTACGGCCGCCGCCTGTTGTTCACGCTCTACTCGCTCCTGACGGCGGCATCGCTCTACCCGCTGGCGTTCCACTGGCAGTCGCTCGCTCCGCACCCGCTGTTGTTCTGGGGCTGCTTCCTCGGGTTGGGGCTCGGCTCCGGGTGCACGGCCGGCTTCGGCGCGCTGCTGGCGGAGCTGTTTCCCACCGACATCCGCAACTTCGCGATGGGGACCACCTACAACACCGCCCGCGGCGTGCAGTTCTTCGCCCCCTTCGTTGTCAGCTACTTCGTCGCCACGCACGGGATGGCCGGTGGCCTGTCCGTGCCGCTGGTGCTCGCGCTTTGCACGGCCACGTGGGTCTGGACACTACCCGAGACGCGCGCCCGCAATCTCGCGGAGATAGGACTGGCGAACCGGTGAAGCTCACGCCGGCGGCCGGCGGGAGCATTGACCGACCCCGGCACCCGCCTGAAGGGGCTTCGCGCTTTTGCGCGCGAGCACCGAGGTCGCCTACCAGATCTTCGTGCGATCGTCTGGGGCGATGAACAGCTTGTCGCCGGCCTTGACTCCGAACGCCGCGTAGAACTCGGGGATGTTGCCGAGCGGGCCGTTGACCCTGACAGGCGCCGGGGCATGGACGTTGGAGAGCACCTGCTGCCTCAGCGCATCGTCGCGCATCTTCTCGCGCCACACCTGCGCCCAGCCGATGAAGAAGCGCTGGTCGCCCGTCAGTCCGTCGATGACCGGCGCCGGTTTGCCGCCAAGCGACAGGTGGTACGCCCGGTAGCTGATTACCAGCCCGGTGAGGTCACCGATGTTCTCGCCGAGCGTCAACTCGCCGTTCACCTCGAGCCCGGGCAGCACCTCGTACGCGCCGAACTGCTTCACCAGACGCGCCGTGCGCTTCTGGAACTCCTGGGCGTCCTTCTCGGTCCACCAGTCGCGCATGACGCCGGCCCCGTCGAAGTGCCGGCCCTGGTCATCGAAGCCGTGCCCCATCTCGTGGCCGATGACCGCGCCGATCGCCCCGTAGTTCACCGCGTCGTCGGCTTCGAGGTTGAAGAACGGCGGCTGCAGGATGGCGGCCGGGAACGTGACGTCGTTCCGGACCGGGTTGTACCCGGCGTTGATCGTCTGCGGCGACATCGACCACTCCTGCGGGTCCACGGGCTTGCCGGCCTTGCCGAGCTGGTACTCGAGTTCCGCCGCTTGCGCGCGCATCATGTTGCCGACGAGATCGTCTCGCACGACCTGCACCTTCGAGTAGTCGCGCCACTTGTCCGGATAGCCGATCTTCGGCAGGAGGGCCGCGAGCTTCTGCTGTGCCTGCTGCTTGGTGTCCGGGCCCATCCAGTCGAGGTGGTCGATGCCGTCCTTGTAGGCGAGACGGAGGTTCGCCACCAGTTGATCCATCCGCGACTTGGCCTGGGAGGAGAAGTGGCGGGAGACGTAGAGCTTGCCGAGCAGCTCGCCGAAGTTGCCGTCGATGGCCGCCACGGCGCGCTTCCAGCGCGGTCGCTGTTCGGGGGTGCCGCTCAGAGTCTTGCCATAGAACTCGAATCGGGCGTCCACGAACGCCTTCGACAGGAACGGCGCATAGCCGCGGATGAGCGACGACTCGAGATAGGGCTTCCAGCGATCGACCGGCCACTCGGCCACCGCAGCGGTGAATGCCTTGACGTAGCTCGGCTGGGCGACGACCACCGCCGGCAGGCTGGACACCTTCAGCGTGGCCATCCACGCGGCCCAGTCGAAGCCCGGATACTCGCGTGCGAGGTCCGATACGGCGACCCGGTTGTACATCTTCGCGATGTCGCGCAGTTCGACGTTCGTCCACTGGGCCTGCGCCAGCGCGGTCTCGAGCGCCATGGCGTCGGCGGCCGCGCCGTCCGGCGCCGGACGGCCGCCAAGCCGCTGCATCGCCCCGAGGAACGTCACGTACTTGGTGCGGTACTCGGCGAGCTTCGCGTCATCCTTGAGGTAGTAGTCGCGGTCGGGCAGGCCGAGCCCGCCCTGGTACACGAACAAGGCCGTGCTCTTCGGGTCCTTGAAGTCGCCCTCCGTGAACGTGACGATCGGAGCGTCGCAGCCCAAGGCGAAAAGCCGGGCGAACGCCCGGGCAAGGTCGGTCTTCGTCGCGATAGCGTCGATCGCCGCCAGTTCCGCCGCCAGCGGCTTCGCCCCGAGCGTCTCCACCCGGGCCTCGTCCATGAAACTCTCGTAGAAGTCGCCAATCTTCTGGGCGTCGGAACCGGGCGCGCCGCCGGTCTTGCCGGCGTCTTCGACGATCGCCCGGAGGTCGCGCTCGGTCTTGTCGAAGAGGATGGCGAAGCTGCCGTACGAGGCCTTGTCGGCCGGGATGGGCGTCCGCTCGATCCACTTCCCGTTGACGTACCGGTAGAAGTCGTCCTGTGGACGCACCGACTTGTCGAACGTGGTCATGTCGATCCCCGATATCGGCGGCGCTTTTCGAGCAGACACGGCCCCGACCGTTGCCATCATCGCCAAGACGACCCACAGTGCCATCCGATACATTACGAGCCTCCCCGGGGAGCGGCAAGAACCACCCGATGACGATCTTGGACGCAGATGCGTGGCCGGATGTTCCGCAGACTCCACGGCGGCGGGTGGGTGGCACGCCGCAGGCCGCAAGCCGGCTAGGCGCCGAGCCAGTCGGCCATCTGCGCGGCGAGGTACTCCACCGCGGCGGCGACCCGGGGCGAGAGCGGCCTGCCCATCTCGAGCGACTCGGGCTGCACGCCGATCAGCGCGACGCGACAGCCGAGGTCCGAGGTCAGGAAGCTCGCCAGGACCGACGGCGGGAGGGTGTGGGTGGAGGCGCTCAGTCCGTCGGCCTCGCGCCAGTCGATCCACGCCAGCGTTCCGGGCGGCTGATCCTGGTGCGCCGCGTCGACTTCGACGACGAGGTCGGGTCGAAAGCGGCGCAGCGGCCCGGTGAAGTTCTCGGGCGCGGTCCCGCCGTCGATGAGCAGCACGCCGGGCGTTGGCGCCACCCGCGCCACCAGCGCCCGCACGACGCACACCCCGGCCCCATCGTCGCCGTTCATCTCGTTGCCGACGCCGAGCACGGCCACGCGGGGCGGGCGCGGGGGGAAGGGAAGCGGCGTCGACATGGCGTCAGCCTCGGAAGTCGGGGGCACGGCTCGACGCAGTTGCCCAGTTGCTCAGTTACTCAGTTACTCAGTTACTCAGTTACTCAGTTACTCAGTTGCCCAGTTGCCCAGTTGCCCAGTTACTCAGTTGCCGCCGCGGCTGAGGGTGCCGCCGGCGCGACCGGCTTCGGCGGCGGATTCTCGATCGCGTCGATGTCCTCGGGACGGCCCAGGAGGAGCGTGAACGACGCGCGATCCAGGGCTGCCAGTTCCCACCGCTCGTGCGACATGCCGAGCGCGTCGAAGTTGCAGCTGACGACGCACTGCGCGCAGAAGGTGCAGCGGTCGGTGTGGAACCGCATGACGAACCGCTTGGTCGCCTTGTCCACCACCTGCAGATCGACGGCGAAAGCCGGGCAGTCGCGCACGCAGATCTTGCAGCCCGTGCACTTGGTCGCGTCGAACGTCAGCTGACCACGCAGGCGCTCGGGCGTCGGTCGCCGTTCGAACGGATAGCGTTCGGTCACCGGGCGGGTGAAGAGCGACCGGCTGATATCGCCAAGCATTGCGCCAATTCGCATCTCGTGACCTCGTCTCGCCTTGCGGCTCGCGACCTGCGGCTTGCGGCCGGCAGCGACCCGCGTGAGTCGTCTCGTTCCGAACCCCGGCCCCTCGGTCCTACCTGAGAATGACGAGCAGGAACAGCTGCGCGATTGCCAGCAGGATGCCGATGCGCCACCAGAGACCGACCGTCTGGTCGATGCGGAGGCGGCAGAACAACGCCTGCAGCCCGGCCGTGACGACGAGCAGGCCGCCGGTCTTGAGGATGAACTCCACCGGGTTCGAGATGCCGCCCAGGTAGAACGACGCCATCAGCGTGAGGCCGACGAACAGCTCGACATCCCGGCCGATGCGGAACAGCGCCCACCCGCGGCCGCTGTACTCGGTCATCGGGCCGGCGACGATCTCCGTTTCGGCTTCCGGCGAGTCGAACGGCGGCAGTTCCAGCTTGCCCATCAGGCCGACGAGGGCGACGAGGAAGCCGATGGGCTGCGTCGCCACCATCCACCAGTGCCCGCGGGCGAACGCGTCCACGTCTGCAATCTTCCACGTCCCGGCGGCGATGGCCGGCCCGAGCAGGGCCAGCAGGAACGGGGCCTCGTAGGAGAACAGCTGCGTGAGCGCCCGCGTGGCGCCCACCAGCGAGAACCGGTCGATCGTGTTCGCGCCCGCCAGCCCCATGCAGAGCGTCATCAGGCTGAGCAAGTACAGCGTCACCACGAGGTCGCCCGTGAAGCTGTAGGCCGGCACGAGGCCCGCCATCGGCACGTAGAGCGCCGCGGTCAGCGTGCCCACGAGCGCGACGACGGGCAGGCCGTGGAAGAGGACCGGGTTCACGCCGTCGGGAACGATCTCTTCCTTCGCCAGCAGCTTGAAGACGTCGGCAACCGGCTGGAACCAGCGCGGGCCGATGCGATTCTGGAACTGCGCCACCAGCTTGCGGTCGGCGTATTCGTACCAGGTCCCGGCGAACAGCAGGAACAACCCGCCCGGGAAGAACAGCAGCGCGATGAGCGGCGGCAGCTGGATGTTCATCGGTAGTACTCGATTCCGTACTGACGCAGCCTCGCCCACGTCCACGTCTCCGTGTCGTCGCGGCGTCGGATGGTGACCAGGCGGTCGTTGCACGAGAAACACGGGTCGATGCCCGCGATGAGCATGGGCACGTCGGCCAGCTTGTGGCCGGGTGCGGTGGTGATGACCGAGCCCCAGTTGCACAGGCTCGGCGTCCGGACCTTCACGCGGTCGGGGCTCGCTCCGCCCGCGCTCTTGATGAAGTAGAGCAGTTCGCCTCGCGGCGCTTCGACGCGGCTGATGGTCTCGCCCGGCGGGACCTTCGGCTTCACGCGCACCCTGAGGTCCCCGCTCGGCATGCCGTCGAGGAGCTGGCGGATGACGCGGTAGCTCTCGAACAGTTCCTGCAGGCGGACGATGAACTTCGCCTCGAGGTCGCCGGCGGTCGCGGTGATCGCCTTCACCGGGAAATCGGGATAGGCGGCGTAGGGGGCGTCCACGCGGACGTCGCGGGAGACGCCGGACGCCCGCGCGGTCGGGCCGACGGTCCCCAGTCTGTCCGCCTCCTCCGCGGTCATCGTCCCGACGTTGCGCGTGCGGCCGATGAGCGTCTCGTCGGTGGTGACGACCGTGAGGTAGTGGTGCGTGCGCGGCTCCAGCAGGTCAATCGCCTTCCGGATGGCGTCGGCGTGCGCCTGGTCCACGTCGAACTTCACGCCGCCCAGGACGTTGCACGAGTAGTTGACGCGGTTGCCGGTGAGCCCCTCGAGCACGTCCATGATCACTTCGCGATCGCGCCACGAATACATGAACAAGGTGTCGAAGCCGCCCTCGTGTGCCGCAACCCCGAGCCACAGCAGGTGGCTGTGCACCCGTTCGAGCTCCGCCACGAGCACCCGAATCGCCTGTGCGCGCGGCGGCACCTGCACGCCGGCCAGCGCTTCGACGCCGAGCGCGTAGGCCGTGGCGTGGACGTGCGAGCAGATCCCGCAGATCCGCTCCAGCATGTACATCGCCTGGGCCCAGTTCTGGCCCTCGACGCCCTTTTCGATGCCGCGGTGCACGTAGCCCAGCCGAACGGTGGCGCCCGTCACGATCTCGCCGTCCACCGTGATCTCGAAGTGGCCCGGTTCCTTCAGGGCCGGGTGCTGCGGCCCAATCGGCACCACGAACTTCTTGCGCGGTTCCTGGTAAGTGTCCATCTCGTCCTCAAAACCGGCTCGCGGCTTGCGACCTGCGGCTTGCGGCCCAGGTTGGCCGCCCTCCGCCTTCCCGCCTTCGCCGAAGTGTCCTACGCCGTCAGTCCCTTGAACGACTTCCTGAGCGGGTACACGCCATCCGGCCAGTCGTCTGGCAGGAGCAGTCTGCCGGGATCGGGCGTGTTCTCGACCGCGATGCCGAACATCTCCATGAGCTCGCGCTCGTAGAGCGTCGCCGACGGGATGATGTGGCAGATCGTCGGCACCCTCGCGTCGTGATAGGTGACGCTCACGCGCAGGGTGGCCACCACCGGCCCGCTCACGAATTGATAGAGCGCCTCGAGGCGGTCTTCCATCGGCTGGTCCGCTTCGCGAGAGGGTGCCGCCGGCGCGGCCCCGGGCTTGGCCGTCGTCGGCCACGGGTGATCCAGGCCGGTGATGGCCGACAGGTAGCCCCAGCGTGCGTCGATGATGGCCTGCACGGCGGCGCTCAGGTCCTCGCGCTTGACCACCGCCTCGATCCGGTGCGGCGCGTGCGTGACGGCGCCGACCGCGAACCGCTGGAGCAGCGCTTCCGCGCCCTTGACGATGGCTTCGGTCTGCATGGTCATCTCCTCACGCCACCGCCGCGGCGGCCTTCGACTCGGCAGCCGGCTGCTTGAGGCTGTTCAGCAGCGCGACGACGCCGTAGATGATCGCTTCGGGCCGCGGCGGGCACCCCGGCACGAAGGCGTGCACGGGAATCACGTCGCCGAGGCTGCCGACGACGTTGTAGCAGCCCTGGAAGGCGCCGCCCGAAATGCCGCACGAACCGACCGCCACGACGAACTTCGGGTCGGGCATCTGCGCGTAGATGCGGACGAGGCGGTCCTTGGCGAGCCGCGTCACCGGCCCGGTGCAGATCAGCACGTCGGCGTGGCGCGGGCTGCCCTGCAGCTTCACGCCGAAGCGCTCGAGGTCGTAGCGCGGGGTCAGCGTGGCCAGGATCTCGATGTCGCACCCGTTGCAGGACCCGCTGTTGAAGTGGATGGCCCACGGCGAATTGACCCGCGCCCACGTTCGCAGCGGGTTCATGATCCCGTCGAGCAGGGACTGGTTGCCCATACGACTCCTATCCGAGGATCAGCGCGACGAGCGCGATGACCAGGCCCACGAGATAGACGGCCGCGGGCATCGGCAGGGTGCCGATGCCGATCACGAGCATCGCGAGGTGCACGACCGCGAAGAACAGCGCGATCAGGAAGAACGGCTGATACCCCGGCGCAGCCTCGAAGGTCGGCGATGCCTCGCCGCTGCCATACACGCTCGTCTTGACTGCGTTGGCGTTCGCCGGGCCGGCCAGCATCCGCCCGACCCCGACGAGGACCAGGACGAGCGGGATGTAGGCGAGGAATGCGAACGGGGGAGCGAGAAGCAGGTTCATCAGCACCTCACAGCGCTCTCAGCTGGCAGCTGACAGCGGATCACGAATCGCCGGCAGCGGGCGTGCGCCGCCGGCCGCAGGGAGCAACTCGCACGCCGGGCGTAGACGTCTTGAACGGCCAAAGTCGTTCCACGAGCCACGTTCTAGAACTGCGCCACGGCGCCCGAGCCCGAGAAGATCGACACCAGGTGCACCGCGGCCGGGTGGGTGACGAAATCCATCAGCCCGGGCCAGAAACCCAGCAGCACGACCAGCAGCGTGAGCACCACGAGCGGCGCGCCCATCAGGAACGACACCGGCGTGCCCGCCGCGACGACGGGCGACGGCTCGTGGCGATACATCCGGTTCACGAGCGGCGCGTAGTAGGCCAGCGACAGCACGCTGTTGACCGCCGCGAAGATCACCAGGACTTCGACGCCCGCGCTGCGCGTCTCGAACCCCGCCACGAAGATCTGCCACTTCGACATGAAGCCCGAGAGCGGCGGCAGGCCGCCGAGCGCCAGGACGGCGACGCTCAGCGCCAACGCCGTGACGGGGTACTTGTTCGCGGCGCCGTTGAGATCGTGCACCGTCAGCGGGTCGTGCCGCCCGTGCGCGATGTGCAGCGAGTAGAGCAGGGCGCCCGCCGCCATGAAGGCGAGGCCCTTCATCAGCGCGTGGTTGAAGAGGTGGAAGAAGCCGCCCGCGGCGCCGTTCGCGACGCCGTAGCCGACAGCCACGCCGAAGCCCAGCAGCATGTAGCCCATGTGGCTGACGCTCGAATAGGCGAACATGCGCTTCACCTGGGTCTGCCGGAGCGCCATCAGGTTGCCGACGATCATGTTCAGCGCGCCGAACGCGAGCAGCATCGCGCCCCATGTCGTGCTGGCCGGCGCGAGGCAGCCGAGTGACCGCAGCATGGCGACCAGGCCCGCCTCGATCACGACTCCCGACAGCATCGCGCTGATGCCGCTCGGCGCCTGCGAGTGCGCGTCGGGCAGCCAGGTGTGCAGCGGCACGAGCGCCGTCTTCACGCCGAACCCGATCAGGAAGAGCGCACCGGCCGCCAGCAGCTGCGGCGGCGTCGGACGCGCCGCCGCCGCCAGCACCTGCTGCAGGTCGAGCGTGCCGGTCTGCGCGAACACGAGGGCGATGCCGACCAGTACGAAGGCCGAGCCCACCGCCGACTGCACCAGGTACTTCACGCCCGCTTCGAGCGACCCGCGCTGCTCGCGGTAGAAGGCCACCAGCAGGAACGAGGTGATCGCCATCGCCTCGAACCACACCCACAGGTTGAACAGGTCGTTGGCGCAGCCGAGACCCACCATCGACGCGCTCATCGACACCAGCAGGGCGTAGTACTTCTCCTCGCCTTCCTCGTCGCGCATGTAGGGGATCGAGAACAGCGTGACGAGGAACGTGAGCAGCAGCACCGTGGCCGCGACGACGAGCGCGACGCCGTCCATCCTCAGCGAGATTGCGCCGACGGCGAGCGAAACGGGACCGCCGCGGAGCACGGCGTCCCCCACGAACCAGAGCGGGACGCCGGTCCCCGCCAGCGTGGCCGCCGCCAACCATCGGGCCGGCGCCGCGCCGGCGCCCAGGCGCGCGCTGATGCGGCCGGCCAGGTAGATCACCGGCGAGGCGACGAGGGGCAGCAGGAGCAAGCAGGTCAGAGCCGATGTCGGATTCATAGCCTTCAGGCCCCTCCGAGCGCCAGAATGCCCAGCAGCACAACCAGTCCGGCGAGGATCGCCAGCACGTTCCAATTCAGCACGCCGTTGTGCGTCGTCCGCAGCGACTCGGCCGCTCCTTCGGTGAGCCGGACGACGCCGCGGTTGACGGCCTCGAACCCGAAGCTGTTCGACGCCATCGTGCCGACGCCGCGCAGCGCCGACGCCACACCCGAGAGCGTCCGGCGCTGCCACCAGGCCGCCAGGCCGAGCCCGACGGCCGCCAGGGCGATGAACGTCGCCGGCGCGGTCGCGATCTTCGTCAGCAGCGCCGCCGTCGGTTCGACGGCGTGGCCTTCGGGAAGCGCGCGGCCGAGAAAGCGTCCGAAGTCCCCGGCGAGCAGCCACGTCGTCAGCGTGGCGAGCGCCAGCGGCACGAGGGCCACTTTCATCGCAGGGCCGGCGTCGTGCACGTGCCTGCCCGTCCGCGGCTCGCCGTAGAAGACCATCTGCAGGAACCGGAGGGTGTACAGGGCGGTGAGGCCGGCGCCGACGAGCATGAAGAGCCACGCCCACAGCGGCCCGCCTTCGTGCCCGGCTTCGAGCACCAGCTCCTTGCTCCAGAAGCCGTTGAGGATCGGGATGCCGGCGAGCGCGAGGCCGCCGACGATCATGACGGTCTTCACCAGCGGCATCTGCTTCCCGAGCCCGCCCATCTCGCGCATGTCGCGCGTGTGGACCGCGTGGATGACCGCTCCGGCCGACAGGAAGAGCAGCGCCTTGAAGACGGCGTGCGACAGCAGGTGGAATTGGCTGGCGAAGATGCCGCCCGCGCCGATCGCGTAGACCATGTAGCCGAGCTGGCTGACCGTGGAGTAGGCGAGGACCCGCTTCAGGTCGTTCGAGACGATCGCCATCACGGCCGCCATCAGCGCGGTGATGGCCCCGACGGCGACGACGGCGGGCTTCCAGTAAGGCACACCTTCGAACGCCGGGTAGAACCGCGCCAGCAGGTAGACGCCCGCGTTGACCATCGTCGCCGCGTGGATCAGGGCCGACACCGGGGTGGGCGCCTCCATCGCGTCGGGCAGCCACGTCTGGAACGGGAACTGCGCCGACTTGGCGGCCGCGGCCACGAGGAAGCCGAACGCCATCAGCGCCAGCACGTCCGCCGGCATCTTCGACGCGCCGGCGAGGAACGTCGGCACGTCGTAGCTGCCCTGGTGGACATAGAGCAACAGCGCGCCTCCCAGCAGGCCGATGCCGCCGACCTGCGTGATGATCAGCGCCTTGATGCCTGCCGCGACCGCCTTGGCGTCGTCGTTGTAGAAGGAGATCAGCGCGTAGGAGCAGAGCGCCGTGATCTCCCAGAACACGAAGATCATCAGCAGATTGCTCGAGAGCACCAGGCCCACCATCGACCCGATGAAGAACAGCACGTACGCGTAGTAGCGGCCCAGCTGCCGCTCGCCCTTCATGTAATCGACCGAGAAGATGACCGCCAGGCTGCCGATGCACGTGGCGACGACCGCCAGGAAGACGGCGAGGCCGTCGGGCAGGAACGTGAGGCGACCGAACGCCGACCCGAGCGCGAGGCCGAGGACGTTCGCCTCGGTGCGACGGGGGATCATGGCGACGGCCGCCGCGGCGCCGGCCAGCGCGAACAGCACCGCCAGCGCGTGCTGCGTCCTGGGTTTGCGGTCTTGAACCGCCCAGACGGCCACCGCGCCGAGCCAGGGCAGGCCAATCGAGAGAAGCCCGAGGGTTTCGACGGTGAACATGGCACTACCTCCGCAGCGTCGACAGCGCCTGGAGGTCCAGCGTGCCGAACTGCCGCCGCACCTGGACTGCCAGGGCCAGCGCGACGACGGAGACGATCGTGTCGGCCACGATCACGGTGAGCGCCATGGTCTGTCCGACCTGGACCTGGCCCGAGAGCCTGCCGGCCAGCACGAGGGCGAGCATTGCCCCCTTGACCAGGACCTGGAGGCCGACGACCACCTTGATGAGGTTCCGGGTGACGAGGAGGCCCACGAGCCCGGCGCCCAGCAGGCCGAGCACGGCGATGGCCGCCAGGAGGGGAAGCGAGAGCGCCATCACAGATGCTCCTTCCGGGCGGCCGCCCGCCCCTCGGCGAGCAGCCCGAGGACGGCCAGCACCCCGCCGATGATCAGCACCACCTGCAGCAGGACGTCCAGGCTGCGGTTCTGCCACAGCACGGTCGCGAACTTCTCGCCGCCGACGGCGGCGGCCTCGGTGCGCAGGTTGGGCAAGGCCATGGCGGCGCCCAGGCCCACGGCGCACAGCGCGACGACCCACGCGAGCGGCGCGGGCACGAGCGAGCGGAGCGCCACGGGCGGCTCCTCGCCGGCAATGTTGATCGCGAACACGAACAGGACGGTGACGAGGCCGGCGCCGACGCTGAGTTCGATGACGGCCACCTCGGGGGCGCCGAGCCGGAACATCATCAGCGCCGTCAGCGCCGAGGCGCCCGCCAGCCAGAGCGCAGCGATCAGCAGGCGTGTGCCGCGAACGGCCTGGAGCGCACACGCCAGCAACGCTGCCACGATCAGCAGGTCGAACATACACGAGTCCCTTGATGAAGGAAGAGGACCGAAATGCTGCGCCTTTCCGAGGACCCCCTGGCAGGCGCCGCGGGATTGCGGCGCGCCCCACTCGGACGGAGCAGATGGCAGGACCGAAGCGACCTAGTCCCCGGCGAGAGCCACGTGGACGAACGATGATGATGACGTCGGCGTACGGTTATGAACGAAGTGGCCTTCGGCGCGATCTGCGTAGCGTCCGATCCTGGCTATTCTGTCCGAAGCGCGCGTGCCGGACAAGCACTTTGTGAAATTCATCACAAATGTCCCGACGGCTTTTCGTCGCGGAATTTATCAGCGAAGTCGACGATCTTCCGTCGTCGTCCGATGTGGGATTGTGCAGCAGTGTCGGCTGAGACATCTGCGGCCGCGCAAGGGCCGTTGCCGCCCGTGTCGGTCGCGGCGCCAGCGTGACACTGGCCGCCGCCGCGCGCTGGGCGTGTCAGTCGTTGCGGGGAAGGCGTCCTGGGCGCGGCCGGCAACGGTCCGCTTCGAGAGGCTCGCCTTCGTCGGCCGGCCGGTGCCGCTATTGGACGCCCACCAGTTCGACGTCGAAGATGAGTGTGGCGTTCGGGGGCGCGGATGCGTATCGGGCGTAGCCGTAGGCGTACGACGGCGGCAGGACCAGGCGGCGCGCGCCCCCCACCTTCATCCCGAGCACGCCCTTGTCCCAGCCGGAGATGACCGCCCCCGTGCCGACCGTGAACACGAGCGGGTCTCTGCCGACCGTTGTGTCGAACACCACGCCTTTGTTGTCGGTCTTCGCCACGTCGTAGAACCAACCGGTGTAGGTCACGGTGACCACGCTGCCGTCGACGGCTTCGGCGCCGCTGCCGACGCGCAGGTCGGACTGGCTGTACGCCGGGCTCGTCGGCGTGACCGGGGTGTTGTCGCACGCCGCCGCGAGCGTGGACAGGACGAACAGCGCCACGAGCAGGAACACCGAACGGCGCGGACCAGTCAGTTTCACGGAATCTCCCCCGACAAAGGGCAGGCGCCCCCCATTATCGCTAACCATGCCGGCGGACCGCGGCCGCCGGGCGTCAGACCCCCTAACGGCTCAGCCGCAACCGCACGCCAGCGACGAAGTAGAGCAGGCGGTCGTTCAGCGAGCCTTCGCCCCCTGCGATGGGCGTGCCCTTGAGCCCGAGCCAACCTGCCTCGCCGTAGATCGCCCAGTTCCGCTTGACCCAGACCTCCGCGCCGCCGCCGGCCATCCAACTCCAGCCGGATGTCTGGAAGTTGAATACCTGCACGCCGCCGGGGAAGGTCGTGGGCTCGCCGTTCACGGTCACCGTGATCGGGTCCACCATCTGTGTCGTCTTGTAGTTGCCCCTCTGGTAGACCGCGCCGCCCTCTCCGTAGAACCGCACGCGGCTGACGGAGAGGCCGAACTTGCCGCCCATCGTGGCCACGTTCGGCGAGAAATACGTCGAGAACCGGTAGCCGGACCCGTAGCCGAGCACCTCCAGCCGGTACGGCTTCATGTAGCTCCCCGTCACCGCCAGGTAGCGGTTGAGCCAGTAGTCCGCGCCCACCTGGAAGGTGAGAGGTTTGTTCGACGGCGTGCAGTAGTCCGTCCCTACGCCGCACGCGATCAGGCCCAGCTCGTGGAAGCTCCCCAAGCCAAGCCCGCCGAAGAGGACGATACCCGTCGGCAACGGCCACTCCGGGCCGCCCTCTCGTTCTGGTTGGGCGTTCGGATCGAGCCAGCGCGCCGGCGGCGTGCCCTGACGAATCCAGACGGCCTGGGTCTCTTCCGCCGCGTCGACGACGAGGGAGGTGATGCTGCGGACGGCGAAGGTGCCGAACAGTTCGTGCCGGGCGCAGCCGGCGCCAGCGGCAGGCGGCTGCCAGCCGGTTTCCAGCAGCCACACGTTCCGCGATTTCTCGCACACGTCCACGAACACGCGAACGTCGAGCTCGGTCTTGTCGGTACCGGCCTTGTCGGGGCGGGCAGCCAGCAGGTTCAAGGGGATCGTGGCGCCGCCGTCCTCGCCCGAGGTCGCCGTCTGGAGGGTGGTGGTGTTCAAGCCGACCGTCACCGAGGTGCCGGGCGGCGTCTTTGCCACGATCACGGTCTGCGCGGTCGCTGTTGCCGCCAAGGTCACGATGAGCGCGGCTGCAACTGCGAGCGGCCGCCAGATTCCCGTCATGCGTTCCTCCCCCTCCACGTCTGTCGCAGGGCCCCACCCATGTTACCTCATCGGTCCCTGAAGGAACTCCTGCGAACTCGCGAACTTGCGACGTCCCGTCGCCGGAACTGTCTGGGGGTCGTGAGTTTAGACGCCGGTCGACGTGGCGCAGCCGTGGCCCGCCTTCACTTCGCCGGTTCCCACGTCTGGGCGATGGCCAGCTGACTGATTCGACGGTGCCAGGTGATGACGAGCGTCAAGCCGATGGCGATCAGCCCCAAGCTGAGGCCGACCCACAAGCCCACGACGCCCCAGCCGGCCCAGAAGCACAAAGCGTAGCCGATGGGGAGGCCCAGCATCCAGTGTCCCACCAGGTTGCTCACCATCGGCGTCCGGGTGTCGCCCAACCCTCTCAGGACTCCGGTCGACACCCCCTGCAGCCCGTCGAAGAGCTGGAAGATGCCGGCCACGATGAGCAGCCTGCGGCCGACCACGAAGACTTCCTGGCTGGCGGTGAACGCTCCGATGAGCAGCCGCGGTGCGGCGACGAAGGCGACGGCGGCGATCGCCATGAAACCCGTGCCGAGCAGCAACGCGACCCAGCCGGATCGCGCGGCCGCCTGCGCGTCGCGACGGCCGATCGCCTGGCCGACCCGCACGGCGCCGGCCGCCGCGACGCCGAGCGGGACCATGAAGGTGAGGCTGGCGAGGTTCAGCACGATCTGGTGGGACGCGAGCGACACCGGGTCCAGGCGGCCAGCCAGCGCGCTTGCCGCGGCGAACGCGCCCAGTTCCAGCGTGACCTGGGTCGCCGCCGGCAGCCCGAGGCGCAGCAGCCGGACCAGGCTGCGCCTCTTGGGCGACCACGAGACGCTGAAGAGGCTGATATGGTGACGGCGGTCGTACGCGACGACCGACACCAGCAGCACGGCGGCCAGGTAGACCCTCGACAGCACGGTCGCGACCGCGGAGCCCGTGGTGCCCATCGCCGGCAGCCCCAGGTGGCCGTAGACCAGCGCCCAGGCCGCAGCCGCGTTGATCACGTTCGCCGAGACGAGCGCGAACGTGATCGGCGCGACGATACCGAGCGCCTGGAGATAGCGGCGGAAGCACGCGTAGAGCAGCAGCGGCAGCAGGCTCCAGGTGATGACGCGCAGGTAGGGCAGCGTGAGCGTCAGGACTTCCGGCGTCAGCCCCCAGTGCGGGAGCCATGCGATCGCCAGCCAGGCGAGCGCGGACAGGAGCGGCGCCATGATGAGGGCCAGCAACAACCCGTGAAGCAGCCAGCGATGGCACTCGTCCAGGCGACCGGCACCGCAGGCGTGCGACACGAGCGTATCGAGGCCCAGCAGCAGGCCCATCCCGAAGATCGCGAGCGCGAGGAAGAGAATGCTGCCCACGCCGACGGCCCCGATCGCCGCCGGCCCGAGCGGGCCGACGATGATCGTGTCGACGATCCCCATGGTCACCCAGCCGGCTTCGGCAAGGACCACGGGCACCGCCAAGCCGAGCATGGGCTTGAACTCGTCGCGAAAAGTCACAAGAGAGAACTATAACAGCAGCGCGCTGGGATAGAATTCAGGCGCTTTGACCTCGACCCCCGTCAGGAGTTCGACATGACCCGCAAGTTCGCACTCGCGCTGTTGCTGGCGGCGGCCTCTGCCGCAACCGCCTGCGGCGGCGCTCCGGCCCCGGCTTCGAAGACCCCCGACACGGCGGCATACCCGGCGATCGACGGCAGGGCGGTGCTGGAACACACCAAGACTCTCGCGTCCGACGAGTTCGAAGGGCGCGCGCCCGGGACGCACGGCGAAGAGTTGACCGTCGCCTACATCGCCGATCAGTTCAAGAAGGCCGGCCTGAAGCCCGGGAACCCGGACGGGACCTACGTGCAGAAGGTTCCGATGGTCGGCATCGTCACGGACCAGAAGGCCGTGTTGTCGTTCCGGCGCGGCGGCAAGGAACGGAAGCTGGCGTGGCGCGACGATTTCGTGGCGTGGACGATGCGCGTGTCCGACACCGTCAGCGTCGACAAGTCCGACATGGTGTTCGTCGGCTACGGCGTGCAGGCGCCGGAGTTCAACTGGGACGACTACAAGGGCATCGACCTCAAGGGCAAGACGATGGTCGTGCTCGTCGGCGACCCGCCGGTGCCCGACCCGGCGAACCCCGCGGAACTCGACCCGAAGATGTTCGGGGGCCGCGCGATGACCTATTACGGGCGCTGGACTTACAAGTACGAGATGGGCCAGAAGATGGGCGCGGCGGCCGTCCTGCTCGTGCACGAGACGGGGCCGGCCGGATACCCCTTCTCGGTCGTCCAGGGGAAGACCGCCGAACAGTTCAGCCTGGTCGCCGCCGACAAGAACATGAGCCGGGCCGCGGTGGAAGCGTGGATCTCGCTCGGCCAGGCGAGGGAGCTGTTCGCGCTCGCGGGCAAGAACTTCGACGCTGCCAAGAAGGCGGCGCTCGATCCGGCATTCAAACCGGTGGCGCTCGGTACGACCGCGTCGGTGACGCTGCGCAACACCATTCGCGCGATCGACTCGCACAACGTGGTGGGGAAGATCGAAGGCAGCGACCCCGCGCTGAAGAACGAGTACGTGATCTACACGTCGCACTGGGACCACTTCGGGATCGGCACGCCCGTGAACGGCGACAAGGTCTACCACGGTGCCGTGGACAACGCGACCGGCATCGGCGGGATGATCGAACTCGGGCGGGCGTTCGCGAAGCTGCCGACGCCGCCCAGACGCTCGGTCCTGATGCTCGCTGTGACCGCCGAGGAGCAGGGGCTGCTCGGTTCCGGCTACTACGCCGACGATCCCCTCTACCCGCTCGACAAGACGATCGGGGTCGTCAACATGGACGCGCTCAACGTCTACGGCAAGACGAAGGACATCACGATCACCGGCTACGGCAACTCCGACCTCGACGATTACGCCACCAGGATTGCGGCCGAGCAGGGCCGGGTGGTCCGCCCGGATCCGCAGCCCGAGAACGGCGGCTTCTTCCGCTCCGATCACTTCCCGTTCGCGCGCAAGGGCGTCCCCGCGCTGGCGAGCGGCGGCGGTATCGATTACGTGGGCCGGCCGGCCGGGTGGGGCAAGGCGAAGAGCGACGCCTTCACCGCGAACGACTACCACAAGCCGTCCGACTCGGTTCGGCCGGATTGGGACATGAGCGGCGCCGTCCAGGACCTGCAGTACTACTGGATGCTCGGCTACCGGTTGGCTCAGGCCGACAAGTACCCGCAATGGAAGCCGGGTGTGGAGTTCCACAGGTAGGCTGGCGGTGGGTCGGCCGCAGGCGCGCGCCGCGAGCCGCGGGCCCGGAGCGGGCGAGAGCAGGGGACGCCAATGAGAACGACACGGATCTCGATCTTCGTCGCGGCGCTGGCCGTCATCGGGGGGCTGGCGGTGTTCGTGCTCTACGCGCTGCGGCCGGCCTCGCCGTCGGCCGCACGTTTTCCGGCGATCGACGGGGCGGCGCTGCTCGAACACACGAAGATCCTCTCGTCGGCCGAGTTCGAAGGGCGCGCGCCCGGCACGGCGGGGGAAGAGAAGACGGTGGCCTACCTGGCCGACCAGTTCAGGAAGATGGGGCTGAAGCCCGGCGCGCCGGACGGCACTTTCTTCCAGCAGGTCCCGCTCGTCGGGATCACGCCCGCCCCCTCGGCGAGCCTGGTGTTCCGCAAGGGCGCGGCCTCGCAGACGCTCGCCTTCAAGGACGACTTCGTGGCCTGGACGAAGCGGATGGTCGGCACGGTCAGCCTCGACAACTCGGAGCTGGTATTCGTCGGGTACGGGGTGCAGGCGCCCGAGTACGACTGGGACGACTACAAGGGGATCGACCTCCGCGGCAAGACGCTGGTGATGCTCATCGGCGATCCGCCCGTCCCCGATCCCGCGAAGCCCGGCGCGCTGGACCCCAAGACGTTCGGCGGCAGCGCGATGACCTACTACGGCCGGTGGACGTACAAGTTCGAGATGGCGCAGAAGATGGGCGCGGCTGGCGCGCTCATCGTCCACGAAACGGACGCCGCGGGGTACGGGTTCGCCGTCGTGCAGGTGAAAGTGGGCGAGCAGTTCGATGTGGCCCAGCCGGACGGCAACGCGACGAGACCCGCCGTCGAGGGCTGGATTCCGATCGAGAAGGCGAAAGCGCTCTTCGCGATGGCCGGGAGGGACTTCGACGGTGAGAAGGCGAGGGCCGCGACCCGCCAGTTCCGGCCGGTCCCGCTCGGCGTCACCGCTTCGATCACGCTCGAGAACCGCCTGCGCCAGGTGTCGTCCCGAAACGTCGTGGCCAGGGTCGACGGCGGCGATGCCGCTCGCAGGGACGAGTGCGTGCTCTACAGCTCGCACTGGGACGCGTTCGGGATTGGCGCGCCCGTGAACGGCGACCCGGTCTACCACGGCGCGGTGGACAACGCCGTCGCCGTGGCCGGCCTGCTCGAGATCGCTCGGGCCTTCGCCACCATGCCGTCGCCGCCACGGCGCACCATCCTCTTCGTCGCCGTCACCGCCGAAGAGCAGCTGCTGCTCGGCTCGGACTACTACGCGTCGCACCCCGCGTGCCCGTTGGACCGCACGGCGGCGGTGGTCAACCTCGAGATGCTCAACGTCCACGGGAAGACCCGCGACTTGACGGTGGTCGGCCTCGGGCAGTCCGAGCTCGACGACTACGCAGAGGCGATCGCGAAGGAGCAGGGGCGACGCCTGAAGCCCGACCCGGAACCGGAGCGCGGCATGTACTACCGCTCGGACCACTTCTCGTTCGTCCGCCGGGGAGTGCCGGCGTTCGAACCGGACCAGGGCGACGATTTCGTCGGCAAGCCGGCGGGGTACGGCCGCGAAGTCCGCAACGAGTTCTTCACGTCGCTCTACCACAAGCCGACCGACACGGTGAAGCCCGATTGGGACTTGAGCGGCGGCGTGCAGGACCTGCAGTTCTACTGGATGATGGGCTACCGCGTGGCGCAGGCGGACAGCTTCCCGCGATGGAAGCCCGGCGCGGAGTTCCATCGGTAGCGGGCTGCGCCCGGCCGGCTGGATTCAGGAGTCGGGATTCGGTCCAAGTCAGGAGCCCAAGGGTCGTTCTGGCTCCGTCCACAAACGCGTGTTCACCGAGAGCAGCGGGTAGCGCTTCCGCAATTCGATGACGTGACCTGCGTAGTGCCGCTTCTCGATTTCACCTCGAAGCAGTCGCGCCCGCAGCCGTCGAATCTCGAACCGATACAGTTCGCCGAGAAACGACACGACGACCTGCGGCGGGGTGCGAGCCGTGGGCCGCACCCCGTGCCGCAACAACTCGTCGAGCACCGTTTGCCGATATCGATAGGTCGCCACCTGGACCTTCCTGCCGCCGCCGAGGCCATCCTAAGCCGAAAACTGGTTGAACCGTCGAGCGTTCGCGCTGCCGCGAGCAGCAGGCGCCGGCGGGGGCTGGCGTCGCGGGTCGCGGACGAAGGCGAATGTCGAGGGCAGGCCGGGCCGGGGTCAATCGCGGGTAGAATGCCGCATGTTCGACGCGCGGTATTTCGCCTACGCGACGATTTCCGCCCTGCTCGTCGTCAGCCCCGGCGCGACCATGGCCGTGGTGATGGAGACGGCCGTGGCCGAGGGGCGGGTCGCCGCTCTCTACACGGTGCTCGGGGTCAACATCGGGAATTCCACGCTCGCGTTGTCGTCGGCGCTCGGGATGTCGTTCGTCTTCTCGCACTGGCCCTGGACGCTGGAGACGGTGAAGGGCGGCGGCGCGGTTTACCTCACGTACCTTGGCCTGCGCGGCCTCCGGAAGGCCTGGACCGGCATGCCCGCTGCGGGGGCGGGCACTGGGGCGGTGCCGGGAGCGGTGCGGGGCGGGATTCTCCGCGGGATCACGACGAACCTGCTGAACCCTCCCGTGATTCTGTTCTACATGACGTTCCTGCCGCAGTTCATCGGCCCGGGCGACCGCTTCCTCGCGCGGTTCGTCGTGCTCGCCGCCACGCACGTGTCGATGAGCGTGGTCTGGCTCTCGATGTACGCCACGGTGCTCGGCGTACTGGCCGAGCGGATGGCGCGACCGCTGGTGCGCCGGACGCTCGAGGGGGTGACCGGCGTCCTGCTCGTCGGCTTCGGGGTCCGCCTCCTCTTCCGATAGGGGCGCCGGCGCGTCGTTCACGGCGCGCGCCAATCGGCGGGCTGCGTGATTCAGCGTCGTCTCGTTGTCACCGTGCCGGGACCGCCGCGCAGGCGGAGGCCGGGGCGCCGACGCCGCGTGAGGCGACCGCTCAACCTGGGACATCGTCTGGTGCACATGACACGACAGTTGGCGCTATTGGAGCGCGCGGCCGCGTGGGGCGGCCGGATGGCGGTGGCGGGCGCGGGCGGCGGGGCCACCTACGCCAAGCTGCTGGAGACGTCCTTCGCAGGCGCATGCCGTCTGCTCGCAGGCAGTGCCGACCTGGGCGAGTCTCCGGTCGTGTTCCTCGTTGCGCCCGGATGGCAGCACGTGGCAGTGCAGTGGGCGATCTGGCGCGCGGGCGGCGTGGCGGTGCCGCTCAACGCCGCCCAGGCGCCCTCCGAGTGGGACTACATCCTCGAGGACACCGGCGCGACGACCGTGGTGGCGGGTGACGACGCGGTGCGAGCCGTGGACGCGGTGGCGCGGCCCCGGTCCATCCGCGTGGTTCCCGCCTCGGCGCTGTGGGAATGCGACACGGCGGGCGCGCCGCTCCCGTCGGTCGCCGACCACCGTCGCGCGATGATGCTCTACACGAGCGGCACCACCAGCAGGCCGAAAGGCGTCGTCACGACGCACCGGAACCTCGCCGCGCAGGTCGTCTCGCTGACCGAGGCCTGGGGCTGGACCGCGGACGATCGCGTCCTCAACGTGCTCCCGCTCAACCACGTGCACGGCATCGTCAACGTCCTGAGCTGCGCGCTGTGGTCGGGCGGGACGTGCGAGTTCCTGTCGCCCTTCGACCCGGTACGCGTCTGGAACCGCCTGGCCGACGGCGGGCTGACGCTGTTCATGGCCGTGCCGACAATCTATGCCAGGCTGTTGGCTGCGTGGGACGCGGCGGCGCCGTCCCCGCGTACGCGGTGGTCGGCGGCCACCGCGCAGATGCGGCTCATGGTTTCCGGATCCGCCGCGCTGCCGGTTTCGGTGCTCGGCCGATGGAGAGAGGTGACGGGGCACACGCTGCTCGAGCGGTACGGGATGACGGAGATCGGCATGGCGCTGTCGAACCCGCTTCGGGGCGAGCGCAGGCCGGGCTGCGTGGGCCGGCCGTTGCCCGGCGTTGAGGTCCGGCTGGTGGACGAGGACGGGCGGGAGGTGGCAGCCGGCGCGCCCGGCGAGATCGAGGTGCGGGGGGAAACCGTGTTCCTGGAGTACTGGAGGCGCCCGGACGCCACCCGTGAGGCGTTCCGCGATGGCTGGTTCCGCACGGGAGACGTGGCCGCCGTCGAGGACGGCAGCTACCGGATTCTCGGCCGGCAGTCGGTCGACATCATCAAGACGGGCGGTCACAAGGTGTCGGCGCTGGAGATAGAGGAAGTGCTGCGCCAGCACCCCGACGTGCGAGAGTGCGCGGTGGTGGGCGTCCCGGACGAGGAATGGGGAGAGCGTGTCGGAGCGGCGATCGTGCCGCGAAGCGGCGGGGAAGGGCCCGTCGTGGAGGGCCTTCGCGAGTGGGCGGCGCCGCGCCTGTCGAAGCACAAGCTGCCAACGCTGGTTCGCGTCGTGGACGACCTTCCGCGCAATGCGATGGGCAAGGTGATGAAGCTGCGGGTCAGGGAGTTGTTCGAATAGGTGGGGAGGCGGCGGGCGCGGGTACCGCCGGCCGCCGGTCGAGAGCCCGACGAGGTTACAATCAAACGTTCCGGAGGACCCGAAGGTTGTCGAAGGCCAAGGACGATCAGCCGCAGTCGTTGTTCGAGCTCGAGGAGTACGTCAAGGCGCCGGCTGGCCAGGCCCCGAGCTGGCCCCCGCTGGCCAACCGGCCGGCGGGCAGCGGCGGCGACGGCGAGGCCGTGGCGCTGCACGAGGCGGCGCAGGCGCGCTACCTGAACTACGCCTTGTCGGTGATCACCTCGCGCGCCCTGCCCGACGTGCGCGACGGCCTGAAGCCGGTGCAACGCCGCATCCTGTTCACGATGTGGCAGCAGAACCTGACGGCGTCGGCCAAGCACCGCAAGTGCGCCAAGGTGGTTGGCGACGTGATGGGAAGCTACCACCCGCACGGCGATGCCGCGCTGTACGAGACGCTCGTGCGGATGGCGCAGCCGTTCTCGCTGCGCTACCCGCTGGTGGACGGGTCGGGGAATTTCGGCTCGCTCGACGGCGACAGCGCGGCGGCCATGCGCTACACCGAATGCCGCCTGGCGCGCATCAGCGACGAGATGCTCTCGGAAATCGACGAGGACACGGTCGGCTTCCGCCCGAACTACGACGGGACGAAGACCGAGCCGGTGGTGCTGCCGGCGCGCCTGCCGAACCTGCTGGTCAACGGCGCCACCGGCATCGCCGTCGGCATGGCGACGAGCATTCCGCCGCACAACCTCCACGAGGTCTGCGCGGCGCTGGTCAAGCTGCTGGACAACCCCGACCTCAGCAGCGTTCAGCTCTGCCGCTACGTCAAGGGGCCCGACTTCCCGACCGGCGGGCAGGTGTTGAACTCCGCCGACGAACTCAAGGAGATCTACAGGACGGGCAGCGGCTCGATCCGGCTGCGGGCCACGTGGACCGAGGGGCCGACGACGCGCGGGGCGAAGACGATCTACATCACCAGCATTCCCTACACGGTCAACAAGTCGCAGCTGGTCGAGCGGATCGCCGAGGTGGTGGTGAGCCGGAAGCTCGCGGCGCTGCTCGACGTCAAGGACCTGTCGGCCGACGACGTCCGGGTCGCGCTCGAGATCAAGCGCGACGCCGACGAGAAGATGGTCCTGGCGTATCTGTTCAAGCACACGCCGCTGCAGACGAACTTCGCGGTCAACCTCACCTGCCTCATCCCGACCGAGAACCCCGAGGTCTGCCGTCCGGAGCGGCTCGACCTGAAGTCGCTGCTCTGGCACTTCCTCCACTTCCGCCTCGAGGTGGTGACGAAGCGGCTCGAACACGAGCTGGCTGCGCTGCGGCGGCGCATCCACGTCCTCGAGGGGTTCGACAAGGTCTTCGACGCCCTGGACGAGATCATCCGCATCATCCGGAAGTCGGACGGCAAGCAGGACGCGGCGCGGCAGATCGTCAAGCGCTTCGGCCTGGACGAGGAGCAAACCGACGCGATCCTCGAGTTGAAGCTCTACCGCCTGGCCCGCCTCGAGGTCCTCGTGATCCGGAAGGAACTCGAAGAGAAACAGAAGCGGGTGCGGCAGATCGGGGCGCTGCTGCACGACGAGCCTGCCCGCTGGACGCTGGTGCGCGAAGAGTTGGCCGCGCTCCAACAGAAGTACGGCAACCCCAAGACCGACCCGCGCCGCACCCTGCTGGAACCGGCTGGCGAGGAAGTCGAATACACGGCCGACGACTTCATCGTCGAAGAGGACAACGTCGTGATCGTCTCGCGCGACGGCTGGGTCAAGCGGCAGAAGGAGGTGCGCGACCTGTCGACCACGCGGCTGCGGGAGGGCGACGCGGTGCTCGCCGTCCTCGCAGGCAGCACGAGGGCGACCGTGGCGTTCTTCACCAATTTCGGTGTGGCCTACACCGCCCGGATCATCGACGTGCCCGCCTCTACCGGGTACGGCGAGCCGATCCAGCGGCTGTTCAAGTTCCGCGACGGCGAGAAGGTGGTGAGTGCGGTCAGCCTCGACCCGCGCGCGACGGCCGGCATCGCCGCGGCGGAGGACGGCGACGTGCCGCCGACCCACGCGCTGGCGGTGACCACCGACGGTTTCAGCCTGCGTTTCGGCCTCGGGCCGTTCGCCGACGCGAGCACCCGGGCCGGCCGGCGCTACGCGCGGCCCGGCGAAGGGGCAGAGGTCGTCGGCGTCTCCGTCGTCCGCGGCGAGGAGACGATCATCGCGGTGACCGAGCGGGCCCGCGCCATGCTCTGCAAGGTGTCGGAGGTGAACTACCTGTCCGGGCCGGGCAAGGGCGTGATCCTGATCAAGCTCAAGCCCGGCGACGACCGGGTGCTGGGCTTCATCGCCTCGAAGGGCGACCGCGATCTGCTCACCGTGGAGACCAGCCGCGGGGCGGAGCAGACGATCAGCACCGCGAAGTACGAGGTGACGAGCCGCGGCGGCCGCGGGCGCGAACTGCTCCAGCGCGGTCAGTTCACCAGGGTGCTCGCATCGGCTCCCGAGATTCCTCCTCCGCTTCAATGACGATGGCCGCCAACGCCGCGTGGAACCCGCCGACTGCTGCCCGCCCGCCATGGGACGTCCTCGGGATCGGGGCGAACTCGGTCGATTTCGTCACCGTGGCACCAGCGTTTCCGAGGCCCGAGGGCTGGTACTCGAAGATGCAGATTCGCCGCCACCTGGTCACGTGCGGCGGCCAGACGGCGACCGCGATGGCCGTCTGCGCCCGCTTCGGCCTGCGCGCCCGCTACATCGGGGCGGTCGGCTCGGACGAGAATGGCCGGCGAGTGCGGGACGACCTGCCCCGGCGCGGCGTGGACGCGTCGGGCGTCGTGGCGCGGGAGGGCAGGAACCAGTTCGCGGTGATCGTCATCGACGAGCGGAGCGGCGAGCGGGCGGTGCTGTGGGATCGCGATCCGACGCTGGAACTGCGCGAGGAGGACGTGCCGCTCGACGCCATCGCGACCGCGCGCGTGCTCCACGTGGACGACGTGGACCAGGCCGCGGCCATCAGGGCCGCTGCGCACGCGCGCCGCCTCGGCATTCCGGTGACGAGCGACCTCGATCGGATGACGGACCGGACGGCGGAGCTCGTGGACGCGGTCACCTATCCCTTCTTCGCCGACGGCCTCCCGGAGAAGCTGACCGGCCTGGCCGATCACGAGGGAGCGCTTCGCCGCCTTCGGCGCGCGCACCACCCGGCGTTGTGCGTCACCGTGGGCCGGCACGGCGCGATGGCGCTGGCCGGCGACCGCTTCTTCCACTCGCCCGGCTTCAGCGTCGCCGCCGTCGATACCACCGGGTCGGGCGACGTGTTCAGGGGCGCCTTCATCTACGCGCTGCTCCAGGAGTGGGAGATCGAGCAGGCGCTGCGTTTTGCGAACGCCGCCGCGGCCCTGGCCTGCACGGGCCTGGGCGCGATGGCTGGGATACCGGACTTGCAGCCCTCGCTCGCGCTGGCAGGGCTCGCGGGGCCGGAGGGGGCAAGCAAGAAGGAAGGGTGAAGAAGGAAGAAGGCCGGGTTCGTCTACCTGGTGCCTGCGGCCGCCCTCAGGAGTCCCGCGTATCGATCTGCGATGCCGTCCCAGTTCCACCGGCGTGAGAAGGCCGCGACACGTTGCCGCCGGTCCTCGGCAGGGCCGGCATCGAGCCGTCGCGTGGCGGCGTGCCACGAATCGGCGTCGAGGGCGGCTGTCGCGATCACCCCGGCGGCGTCCGGCGATCCCTCGAGGGTTTCGGCCGAGATGACGGGCGGCAGCCCGCACGCCATCGCCTCCTGGACGACGAGCGGGAAGCCTTCACCGACCGAAGGCAGGAGCAGGAGGTCGGCCGCGCGGTAGTAGTCCGCGATGTCTTGCTGGGGCAGCGCACCGACGGCACGGACGTTCGGCAGATTCCATCGGGCGGGGTCGTCCGGTCCCCAGCCGACGAACACGAACGTTTCGTCCGGCGCACGGCGCGCGAGTTCGCGGAGCAGCGGCAGACCCTTCTTCTCGACGAACCGTCCGACGAACAGCCGCACGCGCTGCCCCTGGCTGAAGCCGAGGCGCTCCCGCAGCCGTTCCCGCTCCCTGCCGACGGCCGGGAAGAACAGATCGGTGTCTACGCCGTTCGGCACGGTCTGGGGCGCCCGGCGAAAGCCGAACAGACTCTCGAAGAACGCCCGCACGCGCGGGCTGACGAAGACGGCCTGGTCGGAGCCGGTGAGCACCGCGCGCGCGACCGTTCGGTTCGCCGCAGCGAGAAGGAGCCGCAGAGCGGGGTTCGAGTAGGGGACCGTGCCAATGTGCTGCGTGACCAGCACGGGAGTCCGACGGTGCCGCGCCGCGAGGAACGCGGCGATGTTCCCGAGGTAGAGGCTGTCGTGGAGGTGGACGACGTCGGCGCTCGCCGCGAGCCGTCCGATCCCGGCGAGCGAGGTAGGGGACCAGAGGGGGTACGGGAAGCCGAGCCGACGTTCCGTGACGTTCCACGCGGGGACGGGGATACGGACGAGGCGGTCAGCGGATTCCACGGCGCTGCTGGCGCTGGCCACCCACGTGATGTCGATGTCCGGATGCCGGTGCGCGAGGCGGCGGGCGAGTTCCTGCGCGACGATTTCCACGCCGCCGCGGTGGGACGCGAAGTAATGAGTGACGAGGAGGACCCGCATCGTCAGGCCGCGGTGCGCGAAACCGTGACGTAGACGCACGCGTTCGCGTCGCGCAGGGCAGTCGGCGTCATCCAATCCTCGAGCGCCGCGCGCGCGTTCATCAGGAGCGCGGTCGGGGCGAGCATCAGAGGGCCGGCGACGGGCACGCGGCGCAGCGCCTCCCGGATGCCAATCAACCGAAACACCGTCGTCCAGGCCAGCGGACCGACCACCGCCTCGACGTGCTGGACCTCGAGCCCGCGCGCCGCCAGTTCCCCGCCCAGCCCGTCCCGCGTCCAGCGGCGGAAGTCGGTCGGGTGTGGATGGTACAGCCAGGTGCCGTGAGTGGAGAGCAGCAGCCACCCGCCGGGCTTCAAGAGGCGGGCACACTCGCCGAGGTACCAGTCGAGATCCCACACGTGTTCGAGCACCTGGAAGGAGACGATGCCGTCGGCCGAGGCCGACGGGAGAGGAACCGGTGCGCCGGGCGTGATGCGCACGTCCACGTCGCCGTCGATGTCGCAGGCGACGTAGTCGGCGCCCCGGGCCGTGACGAGGGACCGATACGGTCTGTCGCCGCACCCGAGGTCGAGGATCCGGTGGCCGGCCTTCACACCCGCGGGCCCCGAGAGGGCCTGCTCGACCGCGCTCCGCAGCTGCTTCATCACGAGCCAGTCGGCGTCCCGCCAGGGCCGCGGTTCGAGGCGCCGCGCGCCGTCCTGTAACTGGCTCGTCATGCGCGGCGCTCCCACAGGCCGATGAACTGGAGCCCGTTGGTCGCCCACCCCAGCGCGCCCGGGTGGCAGCGCGCCGGGTGCACCAGTTGGCGTTCTGCGAACCCCGCCTTTTCGATCCAGCCGGCCCACTCGCCGAGTGTTCGGTAGTGGAACGGGGAGGGAATGCCGAACCGGCGATTGCCAATCTCGTCGAGCAGCGCCAGCGCGGCGCGTCCCGCCGGCCCGGAGAACGTGTGGTCCTTCAGGAGAAAGAAACGGCTCGAACACCGAAGCGCGTCTTCGAGGCTGGCGCGCGGGTCGGGGCAGTGGTGCAGCACGTCCACGCTGCTCACGAGATCGAAGTCGCGATCGGCGAACGGAAGGCGGGCGCCGTCGTACAACGCGACGCTGGCGAAGGTGCGCGCGCGCGGCTGCACGTCCACCGCGGCGACCTCGCGGGCCAGGCCGCGTTCGAGGAACGACGAGGCGAACCACCCGTCGCCGGCTCCGAAGTCGAGGCAGCGAGCCACCGGCGCGTGGGGTCGCAGCAGCGCGTCGAACGTCTCCAGGATGCGGCGGCGGTAGGGGTTCATTCGAACCCTGCCTGCCGCCGGCCGGCCGCGCTGGCGACGGCCGCGCCGATGCGGGCCTCGTTGCCGCTGATCACGGAGAGCAGGAAACCGCCGAACATCGTCTGCAGGCCGACGACGACCAGCGTGGACGCGGTGACCATCTCGCGGATCATCTGGAGGGCGCCGTACTCGGCAGCCCGCCACGTGAGGACGACGTAGCCGAGCACCGAGATGCCAGCGAGAAGTAGCAGTCCGCCGGCGACCAGCATGTGCTCCAGCCGCGTCGCCCAGTACACCGTCCGGAAGAACGGAGTGACCACGCGGTAGCCCTCACGCGCACCGTAGAGCGTTGCGGCGAGGCCGAGCAGGAGCGTCTGGTGGGCGATGGCCAGGAAGGCGCCGGCCAGCACCGCCCAGTGGTCACCGACCCAGAAGCGACCGACCCACGTGACCCCGCCGGGCGGCGCGGCCAACACCAGGGCGAGGATCGTGGTGCCGAGCGTGCCGAGCGCGAATGCAGGCACGAAGTAGAGCCACAGCGGGCTGAGCATCACCAGGTAGCGCAGGTGGCGCCACCCGTCGCGCCAGGGACGCAAGTGCGGCGGGCGCCCGCGGCCGTCGGGATGGAGCGTCACGGGCACCTCGGTGCAGCGCAGGCCGAGCAGCGTCGGCTTGATCACCATCTCGCTGGCGAATTCCATCCCCTTCGACGTCGGGTTGATCGTGAGGAACGCCTGCCTGGTGAAGGCGCGCAGGCCGCAGTGCGCGTCGGTCAGGCCCGTTCGGAAGAACAGGTTGAGGATGCCGGTGAGCACGGGGTTGCCGATGCGGCGGTTCTTCCAGGGCATGGCGCCGGGCTTGATTTCGCCCCTGAACCGGGAACCCATGCAGATATCGTAGCCTTCGAGGAGCTTCTCGATCATCGGGACCGACTCGCGGAAGTCGTACGAGCCGTCCGCGTCGCCCATCACGATCAGCCGGCCTTGCGCTCCGAGGACTCCCTTCGACAGCGCGGCGCCGTAGCCGCGCTCCTCGCAATCGACCACGCGCGCGCCGAGCAAGCGGGCCGATTCCTGGCTGCCGTCCGTGCTGCCGTTGTCAGATACCACCACTTCGCCGGCGAGGCCGAACCGGGTCCGCAGCGTCTCCAGCGCTTCGAACGCCTGGGACACGCAGGAGGGAAGCGTCTTGGCCTCGTTGAGGCACGGCATCAGGATCGTGACGTCCATCTACAACCTAATGAACCTCGGCACGCAACCGTCCCACTGGAGCAGGTAGCCGGTCCGGCCCGGAAAGTATCGCATCAAATCGTGATCGACGTCCCACCCGAGATGGTTCACCCAGAGGATGTCGTTGGTCAGCCCAGGGTCGTTGTTCGGGCGGAAGTAGGCGAAGCCGTGCGTCGGGCCGACGCACGGCTGCGGGACGACGAGACCGGCGGTGAAGATGACCGCCCGCGAGAGGTGCGCCCGGCGCACCGCGTCGGCCGGGGTATTGATGCTGTCGGCGATGCGTTTCAGCGCCGCGAAGCGGACGGGCACGAACCCGGCCAGCGAGACGAGGACGAGGGAGGCGGCGACGGCCGCCGGCCAGCGCCGGAAGTGGGGCCACGGGGCGGCCAGTTCCGACAGGCGGGCGAACCCGACGCCGGCGAGCAGGAGCACCGGGAGCGACATCTCGTAGAAGTGCACTGGCCCGAACGAGTCCACTCCCGATTCACCCATGAAGAAATGCACACATACGAAGCTGATCGCCGACCACCAGGCGAGACGCGCCGGGCGCACGCCCCACGCGGGGACGAGGAACAGGACGATCAAGGGCGAGCCGAGCAGGTCGAAGAGGAGGCGGACGAGCGCCACGGTCGTCGTGCCGAGCGCCGTGCCGACGTGCCGGTTCGGCAGCATGAACGCGCTCAGCGACGTCGGCGGATTGTCGGCCGACCAGCCGACATTGACGTAGTTCACCTCGCGCATGTACGCCTGCATGCGGGAGTAGGCCGAGACCAGCGGCGACCCGTTCTGCGCGTCGTTGACGGCGAAGAAGACTGCGGCCATCACGGCCGCCGAGATGGCGAATGCCGCCAGGGCACGGACCCGCACGGGGGCCGGCGCCTGCCTCGAGGCGGCGAAGAGCCAGGCCACGAGTATGGGCACGCCGACGCCCAGGGCGGACGTCGGCCGGATCAGGACGGCGAGGCCGAAGAAGATCGCGACGCCGGCGTGCAACCACCAAGCCGACGGACGCTCTCGGGCCAAGAGGTAGCACCACGCGGACCACGCCAGCGCCATCATGCAGGAGGTGTGCGCCAGTTCGGTCGCCGCGCCCGCCATCAGCATCGGAGAAGCCAGGTAGAGCAGCAGCGCGGCCTTAGCGGCCGTCGCGCCCCCCAATCGCCGCGCGACGCCGCACAGGGCCGGCACCGTCAGCGCGCAATACACGGCGTTCATGTATCCCGTCGCGCCGACGAGCGCACCGGGCGCCATCAGTGCGGGCCAGCCTACGAAGTACCTGCGCGTAGAACTTCCCGTCGTTGATCATGAAGACCCGATCGAAGAACGCCTTCATCGGGTGCGAGTCGGCCCACAGCCGGCCCGTGGACAGCACCTCGGCCATGAACCGGTAGGCGCTCTCGTCATCGGTTATCGACGCGCCCCGCAGCAGGAACGTGCGAATCGCGCACGGGATGAGGAAGGCTGCCGCCATGCCGCCGACGAGCCAGAGGGCGTGACGGGCCGGACGAGCGACAGCGGGCGGACGCGACGAGGTCCGAAGAGCCAGGGCGCGGGTGATGCCGAGGAACAGGAGACCGGAGCATGCCGAGCCCAGCAGGGTCCAGTACAGCAGGAACGCGGTGTGACGCGGGGCGGGCGCGGTCATCGACCCGAGATCCAGCTGGTAGTGAAGGTAGAAGACCCGACCGACGTACAGGAACGCGAGCAAGACGCCGAGCGCGGCCCCGAACGGCCACGCGGCAGATAGCGCCGCCTTCGATGTCCACCGCCGAAGCATCGGGTTCCCGCCTTTCGTGCCCAACGCGTGAAGGGCGGGAACATTGTACCTGCGATCTTCCCGGTTCTTCGACGGTCACCTCGCCGGACGGCCAGAGGAGCCGGCCAGATCGCCCAGACGCCGACGGGTCCCCAGTCTCGAAAGAAACCGCGGCAGGATGGCGGCCGGCACGCCGGCCGGACTATGATCTGCGTCACGCGTGCCGAGACTTCCTCGATTCATCTCGACCGTTGCCGCGTTCCTTCAGCGCCACGACCGGCTGCTCTGGAGCCTGCACAGCCTCTGGGCCCTCGCCCTGGGTATCGTCGTGATGTGGGCGGGCGCGCGGAACTACGCCTGGCTGCGCGTTACCATCTTCTACCTCGCGTTCCTGTGGCTGACCAGCCTGGTGGTCCCGACGCTGGTGGACAGCCCCGAGCGCGGGACGCACTGGCGGGGCCGCCTGCGGCTGGTCATCAACTACTTCACGAAGAACTTCTACCAGCAGCTCCTGTTCTTCCTGCTGCCCATCTACTACGCCAGCGCGACGGTCTGGTCGATCAACCTCGTGTTCGTGGCGTTCGTCGCCGCCTCGGCGCTCATCTCCACGCTCGACGTGTTCTTCGACCAGCACCTGTCGGTCAGGCGGGGCCTCACGGCCGTCTTCTTCGCGTTCAACCTGTTTGCCTGCATCAACGTGATGCTGCCCGTCGTGTTCCGGATCAGCAACGGCGTGGCGCTTCGCGCCAGCGCGATCCTGGCGGTGCTGGCGTTCGCCACGATCCGCTATCGCCTTGGAGAGCTCGCGCGGTATCGGGCGCGCCTGCACGTCGGGCTCGCGGCCATCGCGCTGGTCTTGCTGGTCGCCGTGGGCCGGCCGCTGATTCCGCCCGCGCCGCTGCGCCTGCTCCGGTCGGAGTTCGGCCTGGGCGTCAATCGCCAGACGCTGCAGATCGTCGCGCCCGTCGCGTCACTGCCCCCTGGTTGGTCGGGCCGCCTCTACACCGTGACCGCCATCTACGCCCCGCTGGGCCTCCGCGACCGCGTCGGCCACCGGTGGTACCTGGACGGCGGACTCGTCTACGCCTCCCCCTACTACACCCTCGAGGGCGGCCGTCCCGGAGGATTCCGGTTGTGGACGAGCGCGCCGCTGGCCGCGGTGAGAGCGGGCGCCGCGGTCCGGGTGGAGGTCAGGACCGAGGCGGGCCAGCTGATCGGCCGCGCGCAGGTGGTATCCTTGTCCGGATCTGCCGGTTCACGATGACCACTTCCTACACTGCCAAAGACATCACGGTTCTCGAAGGCCTGGAGCCCGTCCGCAAGCGGCCGGGCATGTACATCGGGGGCGTCGGCTCGGCCGGACTCCACCACCTCGCCTGGGAGATCCTCGACAACGCGATCGACGAGGCGATGAACGGCTACGCCTCGAACATCTCGGTGACGTTGCACGCGGACGGCTCGTCCATCTCGGTCTCCGACGACGGGCGCGGCATTCCGGTGGACAAGCACCCGCAGACGAAGAAGAGCGCCCTCGAGGTGATCTTCACGATGCTCCACGCGGGAGGCAAGTTCGGCCAGGGCAGCTACAAGACGGCCGGCGGCCTGCACGGCGTCGGTGCGAGTGTCGTGAACGCGCTGTCGAAGGAACTCGTCGCCACGGTGAAGCGCGACGGCGGGCTGTGGGAACAGCGCTTCAAGCAGGGAAGGCCGGTCGGGCCGCTGAAGAAGATCGGCGCCGCCCGCGGCACCGGCACCACGGTGTACTTCCACCCAGATCCCACGATCTTCCCGAAGATCGAGTTCGAGCCGTCCGTCATCCGCGAGCGGCTCGAGATTGCCAGTTACCTGCACAAGGGGTTGAAGGTCGTCTTCGACGATCAGTCGAACGGGAGGAGGGAGACGTTCGAGCACGCGGAGGGGCTGGTCGAATACCTGCGGAAGATCGTCACCGAGCGCACCCTCAAGCCGATCCACGAGTCGCCGTTCACGCTGGTCAAGGAGAACGGCCTTCGGGCGGAACTCGTGCTGCTGTGGACCGAGGCCACCGACGAGTTCGTCAGGAGCTACGTCAACGGCATTCCGACGGGGTCGGGCGGGACCCACGAGAACGGGTTCCGGGCGGGCCTGGGCAAGGCTGTCAGAAACTACATCGAGACGCACAACCTGTCGCTCAAGGGCGTGACGATCAGCGCGGAGGACATCCGCGAGGGCCTGACCGCCGTGCTGAGCGTGTTCATGGAGGAGCCGCAGTTCCAGGGCCAGACGAAAGATCGGCTGAACAACCCGGAGGTGCTGTCGGCGGTCGATTCGATGGTGCGGCCGGCGCTCGAGCTCTGGATGAACGAGAACCGGAGCGTCGCCGAGGCGATCGTCGGGCGGATCATCCTGGCGGCGCGCGCGCGCGAGGCGAGCCGCGCGGCGCAGCAGGAGGTGACGCGCAAGAGCGCCACCTCGAACCGACTCACCCTGCCGGGCAAGCTGAGCGACTGCTCGTCGCCCAGCCGCCCCGACAGCGAGATCTTCGTGGTCGAGGGGGATTCGGCCGGCGGGTCGGCGAAGCAGGGACGGGACCGCACGAAGCAGGCGATCCTTCCGCTTCGCGGCAAGGTGCTGAACACCGAGAGCGCCTCGTTGGCGAAAGTGCTCGAGAACAAGGAACTCACCGACCTGGTCACCGCGCTCGGCTGCGGCCTCGGGAAGAACTTCGACATCTCGCGGCTTCGCTACGGCAAGGTGATTATCCTGGCCGACGCCGACTCCGACGGCAACCACATCGCCACGCTGCTCCTCACGTTCATCTACCGGCACATGCCGCAGCTCATCGCGCGGGGCCACGTGTTCCTCGCGCAGCCGCCCCTCTATCGCGTCGACATCGGCAAGGAAACCCACTGGGCGCTCGACGACGCGCAGCGCGACCGGATCCTTGCGCAGCACGGCCCGCCGGGTTCGGGCAAGGCGACGCCCGAGATCACCCGCTTCAAGGGGCTGGGCGAGATGATGCCGAAGGTCTTGTGGGAGACCACGCTCAATCCCAGGACCCGCCGGCTGCTTCGCGTGGAGATCGCCGACCAGATCGTCACCGATCGCGTCATCAACGAGCTGATGGGCCGCGACGCCTCGGCGCGCTTCCGGTTCATCATGGACAGGGCCGAGGAGGCGGAGGAACTGGACGTCTAGACTCGGTGTTACGATCACAGGATGCCTCCTGAGCCGTCCAAGACGCCTCTCTCGCTGCCGGTCGTCTGGCGCGAGGCGCGCGACCTCGTCTGGCAGCACCGGCGAAGGCTGTCGGGCGGCCTCGCGCTGCTGCTCGTCAACCGGTTGTCGGGGCTCGTCCTGCCCGCCACCTCGAAGTACCTGATCGACGAAGTCATCGGGAAGCACCGCGGGGAGCTGCTGCTGACGCTGGCGATGGCGGCCGGCGGCGCGACCATGGTGCAGGCGGCCACCTCGTTCGCGCTGTCGCAGGTGCTGGGCGTCGCGGCGCAGAAGGCCATCACCAACGTGCGCCGGGAGGTGCAGGCGCACGTCCTGCGCCTGCCGATCACGTACTTCGACTCGACGAAGTCGGGCGTGCTGATCTCGCGCATCATGACCGACGCCGAGGGGATCCGGAACCTCGTGGGAACGGGCCTCGTGCAGCTGATCGGGGGACTCGTCACCGCCGGCATCGCGCTCGGCGTCCTCTTCTATCTCAACTGGAGCCTCACGACGATCACGCTCGTGATCCTCCTGACGTTCGGCGGCGGCATGGCGGTCGCGTTCAAGCGGCTGCGCCCGCTGTTCCGCGAGCGCGGGAAGATCAACGCGGACGTGACCGGCCGGCTCGGCGAAAGCCTCGGCGGCATCCGCATCGTCAAGTCGTACATCGCCGAGAAGCGCGAGGAGATCGTGTTCACCCGCGGCGTGCACCGGCTGTTCCGCAACGTGGCGCAGTCGATCACGGGCGTCTCGGCCATCGCGGCGTTCTCGACGGTGATCGTCGGGGTCATCGGCGTGCTGATGATCGTCGTCGGCGGCCGTGCGATCCTGGCCGGGTCGATGACGCTCGGCGACTTCGTCATGTACCTGTTCTTCACGGGACTCGTCGCGGCGCCGCTCGTGCAGATCGCGTCGATCGGCACGCAGGTGAGCGAGGCGTTCGCCGGCCTCGACCGCATCCGCGAGATCCGGTCGATGGCGACCGAGGGGCAGGCCGACGAGTCCAAGCTCGCGATGGCCGCGCTGAAGGGGGACGTCGAGTTCGAGGACGTGTGGTTCGAGTACACGCCCGGCGTGCCCGTCCTGCGCGGCGTCTCGTTCGCGTCGCCCGCCGGCTCGACGACGGCGCTGGTCGGGTCGAGCGGGTCGGGCAAGAGCACCCTGATCAGCCTGGTCATGGCGTTCAACCTGCCAGGCGCGGGCCGCGTGCTCGTCGACGGCATCCCCCTGGCCGACGTGCGGCTGCACGACTACCGCGGGAACCTGGGCGTCGTGCTGCAGGAGAACTTCCTGTTCGATGGGACGATCGCCGAGAACATCGCCTTCGGCAGGCCGGGGGCGACCCGTGCGGAGGTGCTCGCGGTGAGCCGCATCGCCCACTGCGAGGCCTTCATCCAGGCGTTCCCCGACAAGTACGAGACGGTCGTCGGCGAGCGGGGCGTGAAGCTGTCGGGCGGCCAGCGGCAGCGCGTCGCGATCGCCCGGGCGATTCTCGCGGACCCTCGCATCCTGATCCTCGACGAGGCGACGTCGAGCCTGGACAGCGAGAGTGAAGCGCTGATCCAGGACGGTCTCCGGTCGCTGCGCCGCGGCAGAACGACCTTCGTGATCGCCCACCGCCTGTCCACGATTCGGAGCGCCGACCAGATCCTTGTCCTGGAGGCCGGCCAGATCGTGGAGCGCGGGAGCCACGCGGCACTGCTGGCGGCCAATGGGCGATACCGTCAGCTGTATGACAAGCAATACCGTCTCGAGCAGGACCGGTTCATCAACCCGGGCGAGGAGTTCGCGCCCGAGCTAGGGTAGGATCGACCTACATGGACACCAAGCACCTCGGGTTCAACACGAAGCTCGTGCACGCCGGCGCCGTGAAGGACGCCTACGGCAGCGCCGTGACGCCGATCTACCAGACGTCGACGTTCGCGTTCGACAACGCCCAGACCGGCGCCGACCGGTTTGCCGGACGGGCGGACGGGTTCATCTACACGCGGATTGGGAACCCGACCATCCGGGCGCTCGAGAGGAACGTCGCGGAACTGGAGAACGGGTTCGACGGCGTCGCCACCGCTTCGGGGATGGGCGCGGTGTCGGTGGTCTACATGGCGCTCTTGTCCCAGGGCGCGCACCTGGTCAGCACGGCGTCGGTCTACGGTCCCTCGCGCGGCCTCATCGAGAAGCACTTCAGCAGGTTCGGCGTCGAATACAGCTACGTGGACACGTCCGACCTCGCGAACGTCCGCGCCGCGATCAGGCCGACCACGAAGATGATCTACCTGGAGTCGCCGTCCAACCCGGCGATGCTGGTCACCGACATCGAGGCGGTCTCGGAGCTGGCGCACCGGAACGGCGCGGTCGTCGTCGTGGACAATACCTTCGCCAGCCCGCACCTGCAGAAGCCGCTCGACCTCGGGGCCGACATCGTCCTGCACTCCGTGACGAAGTTCATCAACGGCCACGCGGACGTCGTCGGCGGGATCCTCGTCGCGAACGACGCCGAGGTCTACAAGCGGCTGCGCGCGATGATGGTGATCCTGGGCGTGAACATGGACCCGCACCAGGCCTATCTCGTGAGCCGCGGCGCGAAGACGCTGGCGCTCCGAGTGGAGCGCGCCCAGGAGAACGCGATGAAGCTGGCGCGCTGGCTCGAGGCGCACCCGAAGGTGGAGTGGGTGCGCTACGTGGGCCTCGAGTCGCACCCGCAGCACGAGCTGGTGAAGCGGCAGATGAAGGGCTTCGGGTCGATGATCAGTTTCGAGCTGAAGGGGGGCTACGAGGCGGGGCGCAGCCTGATGGACAACGTGCACCTGGCCACGCTGGCCGTGTCGCTCGGCGGCGTGGAGACGCTGATCGAGCATCCCGCGTCGATGACGCACGCCGGCATGTCGCAGGCGGACCGGCTCGAGGGCGGCATCACGGACGGCCTCGTCCGCTACTCGGTCGGGATCGAGGACGTCGAGGATCTCATCGCCGACCTCGAGCAGGCCATCGCGAAGGTTTAGGGCTCGACGCTCAGGGCGGGGGGCCGAGGCTGGAAGCTGGTGGACGCGTTGTTCTCGGAACTCGAACGGGCGCTCAAAGCCGCACTCGCCTGCCCGCTGCCCGGCGTGGAAGCCCAGCTGCGCCTGGCGCCGACGCCGCGGCCCGGCTGGCTGCCGGGGCGCGGGCCGTCGGAGGCGCGGGCGGCGGCCGCGCTGCTGCTGCTCTTTCCCAGCGAAGGGGACGTGCGGCTGGTGCTGACGGTCAGGTCGTCCAGCCTGCCCAGTCATGCCGGCCAGGTGTCACTGCCGGGCGGGGCGGTGGAGCCGGGCGAAACGATCGCGGAGGCGGCGCTCCGCGAGGCGCACGAGGAGATCGGCGTGTCGCCGCCAGCCGTCCGCGTCCTGGGCGAGTTGACGCCGCTCCACATCCCGGTGAGCGGCTACATGCTGCACCCCGTGGTGGGCGTTACGGACGAGCGGCCCGCGCTGCGGTTGGCCGATGCCGAGGTCGACGAGGTGATCGAGCCAAGCCTCGACGTCCTGCTCGACCCCGGCTGCATCCGCCACCATCAGCGCCTGCGCGACACCGCGTTCCAGGACGTGCCCTACTTCGCCCTGGGCGGCCTGCAGGTCTGGGGAGCCACGGCGATGGTGCTCTCCGAGTTTCTCGCCGTCGTGGTGGCGATTCGCGGGCCGCGAACCACCGCCCGCGCGTGACCGGCAGCCACCGGCCGTCAATGGATTCCCAGGGCCTTGAGCCGCTCGACGATCTCCTGCCCGTGCGACGCGACCTTGACGTCTTTGTCGATGTAGAGAATCCTGCCGTCCTTGCCGATGTAGAAGGTCCAGCGCAAGGCGGTCGTCCTGTCGCCGCTGACCACGCCGTAGGCCCTCGCCACCTGCCTGGTCGGGTCGCTGAGGATGGGATAGTCGAGATCGAGCGACTCGGCGAACTTCTTGTTGACGTCCGGCGGGTCGACGGAGGCGGTGAAGTAGACCACGCCGGTTTGCCTGATGGCGGCGCCGCTCTCACGGAGCGACTTGCATTCGGCCGTTCAGCCGCCCGTGAAGGCCTTGGGGAACCAGGCCAGCACGACGGCCCTCTTCCCCTTGAAGTCCGCCAGGCTGTAGGTCTTCCCGTCCGACCCCTCCAGGGTGAAGGCCGGGGCCGGGTCGCCGGGTTTCAACTCTCCCTGGCCTTGACCTCGAACCGACGCCGACGCCAGGAGCACGAGGCCGACCGACGCGCCAAAGTAGAGCCAGGCACTCATCGATTCTTCCTCCACGTTCCTCTAATCTGAAGGCCTCTATGTGATTGTAATACGCCTTCTCCCGGGGACAGCGGCGATCGACGGATTCCGGGCGTCGAGGAGCCTTTTTCGGCAGAGGGGCCAATGATTTCCGGGCGTCGAGCCGACAAGAGGAAGTATGGCAGTGTCGGCGCCCGATTCCCCGTCGCAGATTCCGGGGTTCCATGACCGGCTGGGTGAGCGGGTCATCGTTCCGCAGCAGTCCGGCGCCCTCCTCGAGTACCTGCACTTCTGCGACGCGCTCGCCCGCGCCGCGTTCTTCGAGGAGGCGCTCAAAGACCGCGTCGCCCGGTTGTCCAACTTCCGCCATTCCTCCTACTGCCGCGTTCGCCGCGTGCAGCACGTCGTCGAGCGGGGCGGGCAGCCCGCCCTGGTGTCGGCCCACGTGGCCGGCCGGCGGCTCGCCGAAATCCTCGAGGTCGCCGCCAGGGCTGAACTGAAGCCCTCGACCGCGGCCGTCATGTCCGTCGCCAGGCAGTTGATGGCGTCGGTGGCGCTGCTGCACGATTTTGCTCCGGACGGGTTCCATGGCGCACTCGGACCCGACCGACTGGTCCTGGCCGGCGAAGGGCGCGTGGCCATCACCGAGCATGTTCTGGGCACCGTGGTGGTGGCGGCGGCGGAGGCGTGGGGGGGCGGCCGGCTCTGGCGCGACTTCGGGATCGCCGCGCTTCCAGATCCGAAGTCGGCGCAGTGGGGCCGCCGGGTGGACGTCGTGCAGGTGGGGCTCACCACGCTGGCCATGCTGCTCGGGCGCCCGCTCGCCGCGTCCGACTATCCAGACGCCCTTCCACAGCTTCTCGCCCAACTGGAGGAGACTGCGCCGGACGGCAGCCACGGGCCGCTGCGCTCCCCGCTGCGAGGATGGCTGGAGCGGGCGCTGTCGCTGCGCGGCGACTCGTCATTCCGCACGCTGCTGGAAGCCCAGAAGGCGTTCGGCCAGCTTCTGCAGGACGAAGCCTACTCGGCCTCCTCGATGGCGTGGGAGGCGTTCGTCGGTGTTTGCGAGACGGCGGCGCTTCGCGTGCCGGCTGTCGTCGTCGTGCCCGAAGCGGCGACCCGGGTCGAGCCCCTCGCCCAAGAGCCGGCGGCGATCCAAGAACGTGTCGTGGTGCCGGACGGGTCGGTGAGCGTGCCGGACGTGTCAGCGAGCGTGCGGGATGCCGCCCCGCCTGCGACGGAGATTGAGTTCCTGATCCCGCAGCCTGCGTCCGACGCCGGCGCCCCGCTGGCGGTGACCATCCCGGAGCCGCCAGAGGCAGTCGCGCGTCCCGGGGACGTCGACCCGGTCGCGCGGCTGCGCGAGGATCCCTTCGGCCCCTGGCCGGTGGCCACGCCGGCTGGCAGCGCGGCGACGCTGCTCGACACCTTCGAGCCGCCCGCGGCCCCACCGACCGCCGCGGCCGCGCTCGCCTCCGTGTTGGATCAAGAACGGCCGACGCCGCCCTCTTGGTCCATCCCGATCCCCGACGCGGCGGGTGCCCGGAAGCCGGAGGCCCGCTCGGAAACGCTCTTCGAGGCCCCGAAGCGGCTCGCGTCCGTCGAGTCGGCGGCGCCCCCCCCCGCTCCGGCGCCGGTGAGGGCCTGGGAGGAGCCGAAGGCGCCCAGAGCCACCTCGGTTGCCGATTGGCGTACCCGCGACCGCGGTCACGACCTGTCCGCCCTGGTGCTCGAGGACGAGCAGCCCGCCAACCGCGAGCAAGAGACGACGGATGACGAGTCTGCCGCCGAGGACCCAGCCCTCAGACGGGAGCGCAGGGTCCGGATTGCCCTGCTGATCGGGCTGGTTCTCGTGGCCGTCGCGGCGGCCCTCCTCGCGCCGCTGCTCTGGCAGATGGTCTACGAGGGCCGCTGGACGATGGGGACGCTGAGCCTCGAAAGCGATCCGCCCGGCGCCTTGATCAGCATCGACGGGCAGGTGCGCGGGCATACGCCCGCGGAGCTCCGTGTGAAGTCGGGCGAGCACCTGCTGGAACTCCAGGTGGGCGGGTCGGCGAAGTCGAAGACGGTGAAGGTCGAGGCGCACGCGAGATTGTCGGAGAAGATGACGTTCCCGGAGGCCGGGGAGCGGGGCGGCCTCATGATCTCGACGTACCCGGAGAAAGGAAAGATCGCCATCGACGGCATTCCGCGCGGGGAGGCACCGCTGAAGATTACCGACCTTCAACCGGGGACTCACACCCTGCTGATCGAGACGCCGTCCGGCTCGCAGGAACAGGACGTCGTCGTTCAGTCGGGGCGTGTGGCGCAGCTGGCGGTGGCCACGGCGTCTTGGATCAAGGTCACGGCGCCCTACGAGTTGACGGTCTACGACAACGGGCGGCTCGTGGGAACGACGGGGTCTGCGCCGGTGAAGGTCGCGCCGGGGCGCCGCCACCTGGACTTCGTCAACCAGTCGCTGGGGCTCAAGCTGCGCCAGTACGTGGATGCGCCGGCGGGCCAGGTGGTGACCGTGGCGCTCGACCTGCCGACCGGCATGATGAACTTGTATGCCGACCAGACTGCCGAGGTCCTGGTGGACGGCAGCGTGGTCGGGCAGACGCCGCTGCCGAGCCTGCAGGTGCCGCTCGGCCGGCACGAGGTGGTCTTCCGGAACCCGAAGTACAACGAGGTGCGGTACACCGTTGCCGTCACGCTCACCGCGCCGGTGAAGCTCAACATCACGTTCAAGAAGTAGGCGGCGACCGCCGCCGCCTGCCATCCCGCTCCTAGCCGATCTGTTCCGCCACGGCCTCGATCTGGGCCATGTGGTGCAGCTCGTGGCCGGCGAGCGAGGAGGCGATCTCCCACACTCCCAGCGGCCCTCGTTCCGGGTGCATCACGACCTTGGACCGTTGGTCGGGAGACAGGCTCCTGAAGAACGCGAGGTTCATCGCCCGCAAGGCCTCGTAGGCCGCGAGAGCCGTCGCGGGGTCGGTGGGCGGTTCCACGTTCATCCACAGGTCCTGGTCAAACGGCTGGATCGTGTAGTCGGGCGCCGTGACGGCCATGCGGGCACGGACGCCGAATGCCAGCTCGACCTGGGCGAGGTGCACCAGCAGCTGGCGGACGTTCCACTTGCCCGGCGCGTGGCTGCGCAGCACGCCCGAGGGGCCGATGGTGGCTACGAGCATCCTGATTCGCTCGGGGGTACCCGCGAGCGCCGACAGTACGTCGCGGTTGCCAAGGCTTGCTGCGTACGGGTTCATGAAGACATGATAGTCCCGACGCCGAACGAAGGAGACCTGACGCGATGCGATTGTTGCCGTTGGCCTTTTCATGCCTGCTGCTGGGGGTGGCGATGACGGCCGCCGGGCAGGAGCCTGCCCGCCTGGACGAGGCGGCCGCCGCGCGGTTCGCGGGGCTCGCCCTCGACTGCGTGCACAAGGAGTATCCCAACAAGATCGCGCACGTGATGAATGGCGACGGCGACGCGCGTCCGCCGCGCGAGCTGACGCCGGCTTTCTATGGGTGCTACGACTGGCATTCGTCCGTGCACGGGCACTGGCTGTTGGTGCGGCTGGCGCGGACGTTTCCCACCGCGCACTTCGCCTCCGCCGCGAAGGCGGCGGTGGCGCAGAGCCTGACGCCCGAGCACGTCGCGGGGGAAGTGAAATACCTCGCCGGGACTGGCCGCTCGAGCTTCGAGCGCCCGTACGGGCTCGCCTGGCTGCTTCAGCTCGGCGCGGAACTCCGCGAGTGGAACGACCCGCAGGCGCGGCAGTGGGCGGACGCGCTGAAACCCCTGGAAGACGCCGCGGTGCAGCGGTTGAAGGAATGGCTGCCCAAGCTCTCGAAGCCGATTCGAATCGGCGAGCACGACCAGACGGCGTTCTCCTTCGGCCTGATCCTCGATTGGGCCCGCATTGCCGGAGACCGGTCCACCGGGGAGCTGCTCACGGGCCGGATCCGCGACTTCTACCTGCAGGACCGCGGGTGTCCGTTCTCGTGGGAGCCGAGTGGACAGGACTTCCTCTCGCCGTGTCTCGCCGAGGCCGATCTGATGAGGCGCGTGATGGCGCCCGGCGAATTCGCGAAGTGGCTCGAGGCCTTTCTGCCAGGCATCCCGAAGGACGGCAGCACGGCGTGGCTTGCGACGGCGGTGGTGACCGACCCGAGCGACCCCAAGCTGGCGCACCTGGATGGCTTGAACCTGAGCCGCGCCTGGATGCTCGAAGGCATCGCGTCGGGGTTGCCCCAGGGAGACCCACGCCTGCCGTCACTGCGCGCCGTCGCCCTGCGTCATCGCGACGCCGGGCTGCGCGCGGTGACGGGCGAACACTACGAGGGCGGGCACTGGCTGGGAAGCTTCGCGGTCTACCTGGCGACGGGACGCGGGCTCAGCAAGCAATAGCCGCTGGCGAGACGCTCTAGCCACCGGTCGCTGCGCCAACCTGGCCGTGCCGGAAGCACGTGGCCAGGTGGTCGTTGACCATCCCGACCGCCTGCATGTACGCGTAGCAGATCGTCGACCCGACGAAACGGAAGCCACGCGCGCGCAGATCCTTGCTGAGCGCGTCCGACTCGGCCGTCTTCGCCGGGACCTGCGCCGTCGTCTTCCAGCCGTTGAGGATCGGGCGTCCACCGACGAAGGCCCACAGGTACGCATCGAAGGTGCCGAACTCTCGCTGCACGCCGAGGAACGCTCTCGCGTTGTCGATGGCCGCGCTCACCTTCAAGCGATTCCGTACGATGCCCGCGTCGCCCAGCAGGGCCGCCACCTTCCGGTCACCGTAGCGGGACACCTTGGCCGGATCGAACGCGTCGAACACCTGGCGATAGCGCTCGCGCTTGCGGAGGATCGTGATCCAGCTGAGGCCGGCCTGCGCGCCTTCGAGCACCAGCATCTCGAAAAGGTGTCGGTCGTCGTGATTCGGCACGCCCCATTCCTCGTCGTGGTAGGCGAGATACAGGGAGTCGGCGCCGGGCCAGGGACAACGGATCGCGGACATGGGTTCACCCAGTTACTCAGTTCCCCAGTTACTCAGTTACTCAGTTACTCACGTTCCCCAGTCTCTCCGCTGTCAGGTTCTCAGTATCCGAGGTTCTGTCCCAACCAGCGCTCGGCTTGCTCGGCCGTCATCCCCGCTCGGCGGGCATAGTCCTCCACCTGGTCGCGGCCGATGCGTCCCACGCCGAAGTACTTCGCTCGCGGATGGCTGAAGTACAGTCCGCTCACGCTGGCGGCCGGGTGCATCGCGCACGTTTCGGTGAGCCTGATGCCGAGCGCGCAGGCGTCGAGCAGGGAGAACAGCCGCTGCTTCTCGTGGTGATCAGGGCAGGCCGGGTAGCCGAAGGCCGGACGGATGCCCTGGTACTTCTCCGCGCGCATGTCGTCGGCATCGAGCCGTTCGTCGCGGCCGTAACCCCACTCGCGGCGCGCCTCCGCGTGCAGGTACTCCGTGAACGCTTCTGCCAACCGGTCTGCCAGCGCCTTCACCATGATGGCGCCGTAGTCGTCGAGCTGCTGCTGGTACCGCGCCACCAGTTCGTCGGCGCCAAGTCCCGCCGTCACGGCGAACGCGCCCACGTGGTCGCGCGTCGCGCTTCCGGCGGGGGCCACGAAATCGGCCAGGCTCTTGTTCGCCCCGCGGTCCGGCTGTTCCTCCTGCTGCCGCAGCATCGGGAAGCGCTCCAGCTCGCGCACCCGCGTGTCGTCCTCGAAGACGACGATGTCGTCGCCGTCGGAGGCGGCCGGCCAGAAGCCGTAGGCGGCGCGAGCCGTCAGGAGGCGGCCGTCCACGATGGCCCGCAGCATCCGCCGGCCATCGTCGTAGAGTTCGCGGGCGGCCGCGCCGTGCTCCGGGTGATCGAGCACGGCGGGAAACCGGCCCTTGACCTGCCACGCCGCGAAGAAGAACGTCCAGTCGATGAAGGGCAGCAGCCGCTCGAGCGGCAGTTCGTCGATGACACGGCGGCCGATGAACGATGGGACGGCAGGCGGCTCGGCCGTCCAGTCGAGACGGGCCGCGTTCGCACGGGCGGCGGCGAGCGGAAGCAGCGTGCGCGGCCTCGGTCGGCCGTACTTCTCCCGCAGCGCGTCCTGTTCGACGCGATTCGCCCGATCGAACTCCGCTCGAGAGTTCGAGTTCAGCAGGCGGCCTACCGCGTCGGCCACGCGGGACGCGTCTGGGACGTAGACCGTCGGGCCGCCGTACTCCGGCGCGATCTTGACCGCGGTGTGCTGCCGGCTGGTGGTCGCGCCGCCGATGAGCAGGGGCACGGTGAAGGCGCGCCGCTGCATCTCGGCCGCCACCATCGCCATCTCGTCGAGCGACGGGGTGATGAGTCCGCTCAAGCCGATGATGTCGGCCTTCTGCTCGACGGCGGCGTCCAGGATTCGCGCCGCGGGGACCATGACGCCGAGGTCGACGACGTCGTAGTTGTTGCAGCCGAGCACGACGCCGACGATGTTCTTCCCGATGTCGTGCACGTCGCCCTTCACCGTGGCGAGGAGCACCCGGCCCTGTGCCCGCTGTCCTCCGGCCTCCTTGTCCGCCTCCATGAACGGCTGGAGGTACGACACGGCTTTCTTCATGGCGCGGGCGCTTTTGACGACCTGCGGCAGGAACATGCGGCCCGACCCGAACAGGTCGCCCACGGTCTTCATCCCGTCCATCAGCGGGCCTTCGATGATGGCGAGCGCACGCGGGTACTTGGTCCGCGCTTCCTCGAGGTCGCTCTCGAGGTGGTCGAGCACGCCGTGGACGAGCGCATGGGCCAGCCGTGCTTCCACCGCGCCCGACCGCCAGGCGGCGTCGGCCTCCTTCTTCTTCGCCTCGCCCTCGAAGGTCCCCGCGAACTGCACCAGCCTCTCGGTGGCATCGGGCCGCCGGTCGAACAGCAGATCCTCGACGCGCTCCAGCAACTCGGGCGGAATGTCCTCGTATACGGCCAGCTGCCCGGCGTTCACGATGCCCATGTCGAGGCCGGCGCGGATGGCGTGGTAGAGAAACGCCGAGTGGATGGCTTCGCGCACCCGGTCGTTGCCGCGGAACGAGAACGAGAGGTTGCTGATGCCGCCGCTGATCTTCGCCTCGGGAAACGCGGATTTCAGCTGACGAGTCGCCTCGATGAAGGCCAGAGCGTAGCGATTGTGGTCCTCGATGCCGGTGCCGATTGCCAGAACGGCGGGGTCGAAGACGATGTCGGCCGCGCGGTAGCCCGCCCGCTCGGTGAGCAGCCGATAGGCGCGTCCAAGAACGGCAATCTTCCGTTCGGCGGTGTCGGCCTGGCCCCGCTCGTCGAACGCCATCACGACGACCGCGGCGCCATAACGGGCGATCGCCCGCGCGCGGCGCAGGAACTCGTCCTCGCCTTCCTTGAGGCTGATCGAGTTCACGACGGGCTTGCCCTGGACGCACTTGAGCCCGGCCTCGATGACCGACCACTTCGAGCTGTCGATCATGATCGGCAGGCGCGCGATCTCCGGCTCGGTGGCGATCAGGTTCAGGAACCGGGTCATCGCCTGCTCGGAGTCGAGCATCGCCTCGTCCATGTTCACGTCGAGAACGTTCGCGCCGCCGCGCACCTGCTCGAGCGCCACGTCGGCCGCCTGCGCGAAGTCGCCCGACTTGATCAAGCGCCGGAATCTTGCCGAGCCGGTGACGTTCGTGCGCTCTCCGACCATCTGGAAGTTGCTGTCGGGCCGGATTGTCAGGGTTTCGAGCCCAGCGTACCGGGTGAACCGGTCGGACGGCTCCTCGACCTTGCGCGGCGGCATCCCCTCGACGGCACGGGCAATCGCCTCGATGTGTTCGGGCGTGGTGCCGCAGCATCCGCCCACGATGTTCACGAGGCCGGCGGCGGCGAGGTCGCGGACCATCGCCGCGGTCTCCTCCGCCTGCTCGTCGTGACCTGTCCGAAGGCGTTGGGGAGGCCTGCGTTCGGGTAGCAGCTCACGAACGTGTCGGAGAGGCGCGCGAGCTCGGCGACGTAGGGGCGCATCTCGCGGGCCCCGAGCGCGCAGTTGATCCCGACGGCGAGCGGGCGGGCGTGGGCGGCCGACGTCCAGAAGGCCTCCACCGTCTGACCGGACAGCGTGCGGCCGCTCTTGTCGGTGATCGTCACCGAGATCATCAACGGCAGTTCGACGCCCATCTCGTCGAACACGCCGAGCGCGGCGGCGATGGCCGCCTTGGCGTTGAGCGTGTCGAAGACGGTCTCGATCAGGAGCGCGTGGCACCCGCCGTCGACGAGGCCGCGGACCTGCTCCGCGTACGCCTCGCGCACCTGGTCGAACGAGACGCTGCGGAAGGCAGGGTCGTTCACGTCGGGCGAGATCGACAGCGTCTTGTTGGTCGGCCCGATGGATCCGGCGACGAAGCGCGGGCGCTCCGGCGTGCGCGCCGTCCACGCGTCCGCTTCCTCGCGCGCCAGCCGGGCGGCCGCCGTGTTCATTTCGCGGACGACGGCCTCGAGGCCGTAGTCGGCCTGGGCGATGGCCGTCCCGTTGAACGTGCATGTTTCGATGATGTCGGCGCCCGCAGCCAGATACCCGCGGTGGATGTCGCGAATCACGTCGGGCCGCGTCAAGACGAGGAGGTCGTTGTCGCCCTTCAGCTCACGCGGGTGATCCGCGAAGCGCGCTCCCCTGAAATCGGCCTCCTGCAGCCCTCGGCGCTGCACCATGGTGCCCATCGCCCCGTCGAGGACGAGGATCCGGCGCGCCAGCAGGGCCGAGAGCAGGGAGGCCGTTGAATGGGACATTGGTTTTGATTGTACACTTCCGCCATGCCCATCCGCATTCTCGTCACCGGCGGGACGTTCGACAAACAGTACCGACGAAATCAACGCCCGGCTCGTCTTCCAGGAATCGCACGTCGGCGAGATGCTCAGACTCGGCCGGTGCCACGTCGAAGTGCACCTGCGCACGATCATGATGATCGACAGCCTCGACATGAGCGACGCCGACCGCGACGCGATCGTGCAGAACTGCCGGCAGTGCGAGGAGACGCGGATCGTGATCACGCACGGCACGGACACCATGGTGGAGACCGCGCGGGCGCTGGCGACGGCAAGTGGCGTGGAGGGGAAGACGATCGTGCTGACCGGCGCGATGATCCCGTACGCCTTCGGCAGTTCGGACGGGATGTTCAACCTGGGCTCGGCACTGTCGTTCGTCCAGATGCTCGCGCCCGGCGTCTACGTGGCCATGAACGGCCGCTGCTTCGCCTGGGACCAGGTGCGGAAGAACCGGCAAACGGGCGTGTTCGAGGCGATCAGCTAGACAACTGATCAACTGATCAACTGGGCAACTGGGCAACTGATCAACTGGGCAACTGATCAACTGGGCAACTGGGCAACTGATCAACTGGGGAAACTGGGCAACTGGTCGACGGTATCCCAGCCGTCCAGTTGTCCAGTTATCCAGTTATCCAGTTATCCAGTTATCCAGTTATCCAGTTATCCAGTTGTTCAGTTATCCAGTTATCCAGTTGTTCAGTTATCCAGTTGTTCAGTTGCCCAGAAAGCTCTTCAAGGGCTTGCGCGCCGTGCGGTCCGGGCGGACATCGGTTTCAATCGCCACCTTGATCGACCGCCGCGGGTCCTCGAGCTCGACCACCGTGCCTGGCGCCAGGTGTTCGGTCACCTTGATGAACCCGGCGCTCAACCCGCCGATCTTCAGGCCCTCGGGCCTGTTTGGCGTCGCGATGCTGTAGATCCTTCCCTCGTGGCGGCCAATCGCCATGTCGGTGGCGCAGGTGAGGACCGAGCCCAGTTCGCGGCCCCGGCTGTCGCGAACCACCGCCGTGTGCGCGTCGATCTTGCGCAGGTCGTTGCCGACGAACGTCAGCGTGTACGGCGCGTCGGCGGCCTTCTCGATGGCGGCGGAGCCGAGGAACGGCTTCGTGAAGCGGCCGGACGCGTCGAGCGGCAGCGCGAAGGGCCACGGGTGACGCGTGAAGACCCAGTGGCCGATGTCCTGGTGCGACAGCGGCAGGACGGCGCCGGTGCGCAGCGAGTCGCGCGCCGCGAGGCCGCAGGCCACGAGCCCGTGCTCGCGGCCCGCCTCCATCAGGAGGTTCCACACGGGCACGTTGTGTTCCCGCTCCACGAAGATCTCGAAGCCGATCTCGCCCGTGTAGCCCGAGCGGGACAGCAGCAGGGGCGTGCCGTCCTTCAACCTGGCGCCGGCGGCGAAGGGCGACGTCCTGTCGAAGTGGCCCTTGAACGAGAAATAGGCGAGCTTGTCGAACGCCGCGCCGGGCGACTCGAGCACCTTCTGCATGATCTTGATCGCCGCCGGCCCCTGGATGTCGATCTTCCCCAGCCTGTCGGTGAGGTCCACGAGCCGCACGTCGAGGTGCCGCGTGTTCGCCTCCAGGTGCGCGGCAATGACGCCGCCCATGCCCGCGTTCACCACCGCGAGGTACTCTTCGCCGGCCACCTTGTAGACGATGCTGTCGTCCACGGCGTGGCCGTGCTCGTCGAGGAAGGCGCCGTAGACGCACTTGCCCGGGCTGATGGGCGCGTTGTCCTTGCCCACGCACGAGTTGAGGTTGCGCGTGAAGCACCACTGCAGCAGGTCGAAGGCGCCGGGGCCGAAGATCCGGACGGCGGCCATGTGGCTGGTGTCGAACAGCCCGGCCTGCTGGATGACGGCCAGGTGCTCGTCCTTCGCGCTCGCATACCAGACCGGCATCACGTAATCGCCGAACTCGACCATGTTGGCGCCGTGCTGCACGTGCCAGTCGAACAGCGGTGTCTGCTTCTTGTCAGTGTTCACGTCGGCCCCTTGCTGGCTTGCGGTCTGCGACCTGCGGCTTGCGGTCACGCCATGCCCGATGCCGCTCTCGAGAATGGATGCCCGGCTCGGCTACGGCGGGCGCGAGACAAAGCATAGCCCAATTGGGAAACGGGACGCTGGAGGCTCGAGGCATAGCGCTAGTCCCTCTCGAAGTGCGGCAGCTCGTCGGGTATCGGGATGGAGATTTCCACGAATCCTGCGAACGTGCCGTCCTGGAACCACGGCAGCTGGTGGATGATCTTCTTCTGGCCGTTCTTGCGGATCGTGTAGTGGTTCGGCGCCTGGCCGGCGTAGAGGCTTCGGGTCCTCGTTTGCGCCGGCTCGGGGTGACACTCGAAGACGCTGTGTCCGATCAACGCGCCGCCGCCGTCCTTGGCGAACGCCTCCCGCGACCGCGCATTCATCTCGACGATCGTGCCGTCGGCCATCGTCACCGTCACCGCAGCGGGCAGTCCTTCGGGCCAGTCCGAGCCACTCACGGTCGCCTCCTTGTCCGGCTTGCGGCGCGCGGCTTGGGACTTGCGGTCAGGTCGCGGGTCGCTCCGCCGGCAGCCGCCCGGTCGCCGGGCGCGAGGCGGCGTATGCCTACTCCCACCGATGGTACGCCGGATGGCCGGGCTTCACCGCCACGAACGTTCCGCGACACGTGGCGCACACCTGGCCGTCGGCCTCGAGCGTGGCCTCGACCGTCGCCCGATCGTCCCCCGACTCGACGACCCGCGAGCGCAGCGTCAGCGGCGGCCCGAACGGCGTCGGCCGCTTGAACCGCACCGCGTACTCGGCGGTGACGGTCGGCGGCGGCGCGTCGGCGCCGCCCTTCTTCATCAGGTGATACGCGGCGGTCCAGTTGCAGTGGCAGTCGAACAGCGAGCCGACCACGCCGCCGTTGACGGCGCCCTCGAAGGCCTGGTGATGCGGTTCCGGTCTCCAGACCGTCACGAGGCCGTCGCCCTCGGGGAAGCTGCGGATCCTCAGCCCGCGGGTGTTCGAGGGACCGCAGCCGAAACAGATGCTTCGCGGCGCGTAGCGCTCTTGGACACTGAGAGGGGTCGAGACGTCGGTCATTCTCGAAGAATACCAGCTGGCGGCCGGCGGCGGATCACGGAAGCCGCCACGCGGCAGGGCAGTCGGCGGTGGCGCGCCCGTCGCGCGTTGTCAACTGCCCGCCGGGCCACGTGCGGTCAACTGCCGGCTGATGGCTTCGACGTCACTGTCCGGCGGCCGCATACAACGCATTGAATAGCAGCGGGAACGTCGCCTGCGTCTGCGCGCGGTGCTGCGGCCGCAGGCCGAAGAGCACCAGACGGCCGGGATTCAGGTCGATCTGCACCACGGCCGCGCGGCCCGCCATCAGCTCCTCTCCCTTGAGCCAGCCGGACGCCACGATGTCCGTGTTCGGGTAGCGGGCGATGACCGACGCGCGCTGCGAGGCGAAGCCGTCGAGGACGTCGTAGAACGGGCTGTTGTTGTAGAAACCGTACGTGTCGGCGGGCATCCCGAAGCCCAGCGGGCTGCCCGTGTCCACCTGCACGCGGACGATGGTGCCCGGCGCGAAGTGCTGGTCGCGCGAGAGCCCGCGCTTGATGTTGCGCACGGGGATCGCCCACTGCTGGATGGCGAGATCCGTGCTGTTGCCCATCATCACCAGCGTGCCGCCTTCGGCCACGAACGCCTTCAGCGCCTGCAGCCCGTCGTCGCCGATCCCGCCGCGGTACTCGGGCCGCACGCCGCGGGAGTCGCTGCCGTCGAGGATGTCGCGAGGCTGCTGATCGGCCAGGATGATGGCGTCGAACTGCTGCCGAAGCTTGCCCGCCTTGATCTCGGCGTTGTGCAGCGTCTTTGGCGCGAACTCCCACTGCTCGAGGACCCAGCGCGTCCAGCCTTCGTCGATGTTCGCGGTCCACGACTGGTAGAGACCGATCCGTGGGGCTTTGACGGCCAGGCCAGCAGCCTTCACCGAGGAGTCCTTCACGCCGTCGGTCGCGCGAACGCCGAGACCGAGATCCGCGGCAAGCTTCTCCAGGACCTTGCGCGCCACCCCGGTGGCGACGACCGTCTGACTGCCGCCCGCCCGCTCGATCGACACTTTGGCTCCGTCTTTCAGCAGGCGATTGACGGCCAGCGCGGAGTCCGGTCCCTTGTAGTCGAACGTGAAACGCGTGCCGTTGCCGGTCACGGCCCCCGCCAGTCTCGGAACGTCGGCCAGCCGGGTGAGCGGCAAGGCCGCCGGCAGGGGGTTCTTCACGAACCTGACGTCCGCGCCCATCAGCAGGCCAAGCGACCAGGCCGTGACGTCGTACGGCGGCTCTGGCGGCGCGGTCGGCGTGCGCCGCACCTCGGGATACGTCTGCTTCTCGAGCAGATCCTTCGCGTAGCGCGCGAACACCTGCGTCATCGGGACGACGAGCGTTCCGGCCGGGTAGGCCGTCCCGTCGGCGTCGAATGCAGCGCCGGCCTGCGACACCTCGACGCCCGCCAACTGCAGCTTCTCGGCGAGTCGAACCGCGGCGCGTGGTTCGAACTGGCCCGAGACGGGGATCAGGATCGCGGAGGGTTCGTCCTTGCCGCCCGCTTCCACCGTCGCGCGGTTGACCTCGTAGATCTGCCGGAGCAAGACCTGTCGTTGGTCGGCCGCTGCCTCGAGCAGGCCCATGGTTGCGATGAGCTCGTAGTCCACGATGTCACGGAGCGTCCAGCGGCCGCCCATCCACGGCCGGGGATACTCGGTTCGCGGGGTGACGTCGCGCGGCGCCGGCAGCGGGCCGGGGGGGTCGGCCTGACGCCGGCCTCCGGTGATCTCGGGCTCGGGTGCCGGATTGGCGCCGGGCACGGCGCGGCGCTGGTCCACCGACGACGCAATCCGGACGCTGGCGACCTCGGTCAGCAGTCCGACTTGGTTGTGCCACCAACCGCTCCACGCCATGGCCCCCTGCCAGAAGTTCGTGTAGGTGGAGTTGTGGATGATCCCGTCCTTGCCGGCCGCCTCCAGTGCCGCCGCCTGGGCCTGGCCGAGGATCCCGTTCCACCTGTAGATGAGGGGGTGCACGTTCGGATTGATGGGGTCCGTGGCAGGCATCACGAAGATCCGCGCTCCCGAACTGCCCTGCTGGTGCTCGTCGAGCCAGATGGCAGGAAGCCAGTCGCGCCATACCAGCCTGGCCGTCAGCTGGCTCTCCTTCTGCGTGAGCATGTACATGTCGCGGTTGTCGTCGTGGCCGACGTAGGGGTGATAGAGGTACGGCATCTGGCTCGACGCGAACTCCGTCCCGAGGTTCTTGTTGAACCAGTCCACGACCATGATCTGGCCGTCGGGGTTGGCGCTCGGCACCAACACGAGGACCACGTTGTCGAGGATCGCGAGTACTGCCGGGCTGTCGTCGGTCGCCAGGCGATGGACCAGTTCGAGCACCATTTGCGACGATCCAATCTCCGTCGAGTGGAGGTTGCACGTGATCGCAACCACCACCTTGCCCGATTTGAAGATCTCGTCGCGCTCGGCCGTCGTGGGGGCGCCGCCCTGGAAGTAGAGCTTGCGCTCGAGTTGCTTGAAGCGATCGATCTGCTCGATCGTCCCCGGGGCGCTCACCTCGACCGCGATGAACGGGTTCCCCAGCGTGCTCTTGCCGAGTTCCCGCACCCTCACGCGTGGCGACCCGGCCGCCACCGCCTTCATGTAGTCGACGATCTTGTCCCAGCGGGCCAGCTTGTCGTCGGCGCCAACGGGAAACCCGAGGAACTGCCCGGGAGTGGGAATTGGTCGGGTCGCGCCGGCCTGCGCGTGGATGCGGTCGCCGCGGCCGAGCAGTAGGCAGGCGATCAGCAGGGGCGCGGCCAGCAGGCGGCGTCGGTGCATGGCTCAGGTCCTTCCGGGGGCGGTCCGGGGCGCCGCACGGCTCGCGGCGGGAACTATAGTAAACTACATCCTTTCCTAGCGCCCGGATCGCGGCTGCTACCCGCACAGCATCCTGGATATCCTCCTGGAGACAAACGCCTCATGGGTCTGCTCGACAGGTTCCGCGCCCAACCCCGATGGAAGAGTGCCAATCCGGCGGTGCGCATCACCGCGGTCGAGGGACTGCCGCTCGATCAACAGGACACGCTGGTCGCGATCGCGCGCGAGGACCGCGACGCCGGCGTCCGCATCGCGGCGCTCAAGAAGGTGATTGACCCCGCGGCGATCGCGGCCATTGGCCGCGCCGACGCCGACGAGCGCGTGCGTGAAGAGTCGGTGAGCCTGCTGGTCGACCTGGCGGCCGGGGCCTTCGAGGGCACCGACCAGGCCGAGAGTCTGGCCGCGCTCGGCGGCCTCGTCGAGGCGAGGCACGTCGTGGCGGTGGCCCGGGCGGCGGCCAACGAGGCCGTGGCTCGCCAGGCGATCGAGCGTCTCAAGGACGACGCGGCGCTCGCCGCGGTCGCGCGGAGGGCGTCGCTGCCCTCGATCCGGTTCGAGGCGTTGCGCCGGGTCGGCGGCGAAGCCGAGTTGTTGACGGTCGCGCTGCGTACCGAGTTCAAGGACGTGGCCCTGGCCGCGGTCGAGCGCCTGACGTCGCGCGACCTGCTCGACCAGGTGGCGGAACGCGCGAAGAACAAGAGCGCCGCCAAGCGAGCGCGCGTCATGGTGCGCGCAATCGAGGTCGAGGCCCAGGCGGCCGCGCGCTCGGCGGCGGCCGTGGTCGCCGCCGACCCTACGGTCGAAGCGGAGCGCCGGAAGGCTCGCTCCGCGGCGCAGCTGTGCGACCGGCTCGAGGCCCTGGCTCGCGGAGGCCTCGACGAGGGTGAGGCGGCGCTGGCCGAGATCGACCGGAGCTGGCAGGGGCTCGATGTTGCGGAGGCCACGCTCGTCGGGCGGTTCCGTGCCGCGCGCGCGGCCGCGCAGCAGGCGTGGGACCGGCACCTGGCGGAGGGCGCCGAGCGGGCGCGCATCCGCCAGGCGAACGCCGAGGCGATCGCCGCGAGGCAGGCAATCTGCGAGCGGGTCCACACTATCGCCGGCGACGACACGCCGGCGCGCATCGAAGACGTGCGCACGGAGTGGGCTGCGCTGCCGTCGGTTTCCGACGCCGTCGAGGCGAAGCGGTGGGACGCTCGCTTCGACGAGATGTGCCGAGGTTGCTTGTCGCGGCACGAGGACACGCTCCGTCAGCGGGCGAACCGCGAGAAGGCCGGCCAGCTGTGCGCGGAAGCCGAGCGCCTGGTTGGGGCCGAGCCGTTCCCGAAGGCCCGGGGCGGCGTGCAGGCGCTGCGCCGCGCGTGGCAGCAGGTGCTGGCCGCCGGCTTCGACGACCCGGCCGTCGCGGCGCGGTTCGCCGAGGCGGACGCGAGGCTGCGCGAACGCGAGCACGCGGCCCGGGAGGAAAGGGCACGCGCCCTCCAGGAGAACCTGGCGCGCCTGCAGGCGCTGTGCACCGAGCTCGAAGGCGTGGCGGCGTCGGCTGGGCTGACGCTGAAGCAGGCGGAGCGCGCGTTGCGCGATGCCAGGGCGGCATTGGACGAAGCCGCGCCGCTGCCCACCCGCGACGAGCGTGACGGCGTCGACGCGCGCCTGAAGGCCGTCCTGTCGGCGCTGTTCCCCAGGGTCCAGGAACTGCGCGACATGGACGAATGGCAGCGATGGGCCAACGCCGGCGTGCAGGAAGAACTGTGCCAGCGCGTAGAAGGCCTGATGCAGGTCGACGACCTGGCGGCGGCCGCCCGGCAGCTGCGCGAGGCGCAGGCGCAGTGGAAGCAGGTGGCGAACGCGCCGCGCGAGCAGGCGCAGGCATTGTGGGCCCGCTTCAAGGCGGCGTCCGACGCGGTGCGCGCTCGGTGTGACGTGTACTTCGCACAGCTTGCCGAAGAGCAGGCGTCGAGCCGCGTGCGCAAGGAGTCGCTGTGTGAACGCGCGGAGGCCCTGTCCGCATCCACCGATTGGGTCAAGACGGCCGACGCCATCAAGGCGCTCCAGGCTGAGTGGAAGACCGTCGGTCCCGCGCCGCGCTCCGAGGAGAAGGCGCTGTGGGAGCGCTTCCACGCCGCCTGCGATGGCTTCTTCACGCGCCGGCGGACGGACCTGCAGCAGCGCAAGCTGGAATGGACGGCCAACCTCGCGCGCAAGGAGGCCCTCTGCCAGCAGGCCGAGGCGATTGCCGGAACCACCGAGTGGCAGAAGGGCATCGAGGAGATCAAGCGACTGCAGGCCGAGTGGAAGACGATCGGTCCCGTCCGGAAGACCCGGGCCGACGAGGTGTGGGCGCGCTTCCGCGCGGCCTGCGACACGTTCTTCGAGGCCTACCAGAACCGCGAGCACGCCGCGACATCGTCCGCGGTCGCCGAGGCCGAGGCGGTGTGCCAGGAGATCGAGGCGCTGCTCCCGCCACCCGACGTCGAACCGCCCGCGGCGCCCGAGGCCCTGCGCGAAACGGTGGCCGACGTTCGCAGGCGGTGGGCCGAGAAGACCGTCGGCTTGCCGCGAGAGCGGGCCATCAGGCTCGGCGACCGCTTCACTGCCGCCCTCACGCGCCTCGTGGGCCTGTGGCCGGCCAGCTTCGCGGGCACCGACATCGACCCCGAGGCGAACACGCATCGGCTCGAGGACCTGTGCGTCCAGGTGGAGCGGCTGCTGACGCCCGGGGCGGTCGCGGGGCAGCCGGCGGCCGGGGAGGCCGTCGAGGATTCGTCGCCCGCCGCGCTGCTGGCGCGCCAGTTGCGCGAGGCGCTGGCGACCAACACGATCGCGGGTCGGCAGGACGACTCCGCGAAGTGGAAGGCCGCGTCCGAACAGGTGCGCGCCGCCCAGGCCGATTGGAGGAAGGTCGGTCCGGTGCCCGAGGTCGTCCACAGGGCGCTGACGGTTCGGTTCCAGCGCGCCTGCGCGCGCGCCACCGAGAAGATCGACCAGCAGCGGCGGGGACTCGCGGCGCGGTAGGCCGCCAGCCGCCAGCTGATCGCGAATGCGGACGCTGGCGGCGGTTCGGGGTCGATTCGGGTGCTGCCGGTCTCGTCTACTGCCGAATCACACCCCTCAACCCCAGGTACACTCCCACCGCCACGACGAGCGCGGGCAGTGTTCCGCCGATCCCCGATGCCAGGTAGTAGGTGGCCCCACCGGCTGCCCACGCCGCGATTCCGGCGGGGTCGTATCGGCGTGCGGCGGGCGTCGCGCGTGTCGGCGCCTGGCCGGCGCTTCGCCCGCTGACTTCCACTCCCTGCCGTTCGTCTTTCGCGCGTCCGTCGTCGTACAGCCGCTGGACGTTCACAGGCTGCTTCACGAGGTAGAAGCGCGCGAGCAGGATGCCTCCCACGGGCACGAGGATACCGCCGAGCACGACCATGAAGCTCGCGTACCGGCCGAGCCACGCGTCGGAGAACAGGCTGAGCGCGGCGCCCACGAGACCGGTCGACCACACGGACACCTGGTCGTTCACCCGCGGAAGGAGGCTGCGCAGCGCGAGCGACGACATGTAGATGTTGACGAAGTTCGTGGTGACCGTGGCCACCGTCATGAGCAGGGCCCCCGAGACGCCCAGCCTCAGGGCCTCGAGCATCGTTCCGGGATCGCTGCTCGCCGCTGCCCGTGCCGCCATGGCGCCGAGGGGCATCAGCCACAAACTGGTGAGCGCGAGGCCGAGGAACACCGCGGCGCTCGCGCGCCTGGTCGATGCGGTGTAGCGCGAGTAGTCGGCGAACATCAGGATCCAGGACACCTGGTAGCCGACGACGATGTCGAGGCCGTTCAGCCAGGGCAGCGATCCGGTGCCGGGCGCCCAGAGGAGGTTGCTGGGCAGTCGAACGCACGCCGCGGTCAGGACGACGCCGACAACCGCCAGGAGCGGGACTGCCAGGCGATCCGCCTTCGCCACCAGCCGCGGCCCTCCGGCCACGATCAGCGTGGACACGACGCCGAGGGCCACGGCCCACGCGCGAACCGAGGCCGGACCGCCGGCGATCCGGGCGCACGTCGACGCCGCAATCACGTTGTTCACCGCGATCCACGCGAAGTTGGTGAGGTAGAGCAGCGCCGCGACGAGGCCGGCTCCGCGAAGCCCGAGCGCCGCGCGGGCCGCGATGACCGACGGCACCCCGAGTCGCGGGCCGACGGCCGAGAGCAAGGCGATCGCCGCGGACCCGCCGAGGCTGCCGATGGCAATCAGGCCTATCGCCGATCGCAAGCCGAACGCGGGGACGAGGCTCGCTCCCGTCTGGAAGGTGGTGGCCACGATGTTCGCGCAGGCGAAGATCAGGAAGAGGTCGAGTGGAGGCTGCCGGCGGTCGGCGGGTGAGATGGGGCCGATGTCGACTGCGTTCATGAACGCGGGACGCCTTCGAACGGCGCGACGAACAGGTCGCCGGCCACCCCGCGGGCGCGCTCGTGCCTGAGCAGCCACTCCTTGCGGTCGAGCCCGCCGCCGTAGCCCGTCAGGGACCCGCCTGTTCCGACCACGCGGTGACAGGGCACGATCAGCGACACGGGGTTCGCCCCGACCGCCGCGCCGACCGCGCGGGCCGCGTCTGCGCGCCCGAGCGCCGCCGCAATCGCGCCGTACGACGTCGTCCGTCCCGGAGCGATCGCCTGGAGTTGCTTCCAGACAGCCTGCTCGAACCCGGTGCCGAGCAGGTCGAGGGGCACCGGGACGGCCGGCGAGGCTGGCGCGGCGAAATACGCGTCGAGCCAGACGCGGGTTGGGCCGAAGACGTCGGCGTGGCCGTCCGCGATCTCCACGCCGGGGCGCCAGCGGGCGAGCCGCTTCCACAGCCGCGTCGCGCGTTCGGGCCTGTCGAATTCCAGGCCGCAGAGCCCGGCCTCCGACGCCACCGCCAGCATCGGGCCCAAGGGCGTGGCGAGCATCGTTCTCAGGAACATCGCCAACGACAACCGGCAACTACGAGGTCAGGCCGCCCGAGTCCACGGGCAATTGTACAATGAGCCGCATGTCCCGGACGCTGCTGCTCATCTTCGCTCACCCCGACGACGAGGCGTTCCTGACCGGAGGAACCGCGTGCCGATACGCCGACGAGGGCGTGCGCGTGGTGCTGGCCACCGCGACGCGAGGCGAGTCGGGCAAGGTGGGACAGCCGCCGCTCTGCACCCCCGCGGAACTGCCGGACGTCCGCGAGCGCGAGCTGCGGCGCGCGGCCGGGATCCTCGGGATTGCCCGTGTCGAACTGCTCGGCTACCGGGACAGGGCACTGGACCAGGCCCCGCCCGAGGACATCCGCCGCCAGCTGGTGGGACTGATCCGCGACGAGCGCCCTCAGGTCGTCGTGTCCTTCGACCCGAACGGCGGCAATCTGCACCCCGACCACGTCGCCATCAGCAGATTCGCGATCGACGCGGTGACGGCGGCCGCCGACCGTCGCTGGCATCCGGGTTCGGCCGCCCCCCATGATGTGCCGCGGCTGGTCTGGACTCCCGGAAAGCGGCCGTGGCGGTTGTTGCGGGAGCCGGACGTTGGCGAGTGCCCGGGCGTGGACTTCGCGATCGACGTCGGCCGGTGGCGCCAGCGCAAGCTGGCGGCCCTCGCGGCGCACGCGACCCAGCACCAGGGCGTCGAGCGGAGCTTCCTCTCCCAGCCCGACCGCAATCTCCTGCTCGGCACCGAGGTCTTCCGGCAGGCCATCGGCCCCGCGTTGCGCAGCCGGCCGTCTGGCGACCTGTTCGAGGGGCTGTGAGTTCGGCGGCCCATCGTGCGGCGGTCGCCTTCCTTCAGGGTGGCCTCGCCGCCGTGGTGGCCCAGGTCGTCGGCCCCCCGATTGGCGGCGCGATTGCGGCCGTCACGGGGTTCTCGCCGCTCGCCGGGCTGGTGCGAACGCTTCTTCCCGTCGCCGGATTCTCGGCGGCAGGTGCCGTCGGCGGTGACGCAGTGGGCGCCGGCCCGCGCGCCGCGCGGGCGTTCGCCGGCGGCGGCGCGCTGACGGGACTCGTGCTGACGGCGACGTCGGAGCCTCTGTCCGGGCTGACGGGCTACGAGAATCCCGCGGTCGTCATCGCCTACGCCGTCATCACTTCGACGTTCGCCTACGGCGTGGGCGGCGCGCTCGCCACCGCGATCCTCCGGAAGCGTACGATTCTGCCCGCGGCGGCGTTTGCCGCAGGTGGCGCGGCCGGCGGGGTGCTCGGCGTGCTGCCGTTCCTCCTTTCCCGCTGGGGATCGATCGAAGGCGCGGCCGGGCAGCTGATCTGGGTCGCCACCGCGATCGGTTCCGTTCTCGTTCCGCTGGCCTGCGGAGGCGCCCTCACGGCGCGTGCGCTTGATGGCCCGAACGTTCATGGCTCCGGTGGAGGTTCGCCTTTCAGCCGATGACGGACCAACTGCCGTCGGACTGACCCGTGGGACAGCTGGTCTGTCGGACTGCCACCGCTTGTGGCAACGATCTGGCATGCCCATCAGGGCATGTATTGGATAGGCACCTCGGGCTACGACTACCCGGAATGGCGTGGCGCGTTCTACCCACCCGAACTGCCGGCCGCGAAGCGGTTGCCGTACTACGCGTCGCAGTTTCGGACGGTCGAGATCAACTACACCTTCTACCACCTGCCCAGCCAGCACACCCTCGCGGGATGGATGGGGCAGACCCCAGACGGGTTCCGTATCACGTTGAAGGCACCGAAGCGGATCACGCACGTGGCGCGACTGCGCGACTGCGAGGAGCTGGTCGGGACCTTCTGCCGGCTCGCCGCGACGCTGGGCGACCGTCTGGGTGCGATTCTCTTCCAGCTCCCGCCGTTCCTGCGGAAGGACCTCGGGACGCTCGAAGCATTCCTGCCCGCGATTCCTGCCGGGGTCAAGGCCGCCATCGAGTTCCGCCACGAGTCGTGGCTGGACGAGACGGTCTTTGCGGCCCTCCGTGCCCGCGACGTGGCATTGTGCGTGGCCGACAGCGAGACGATGCGGACGCCGAGCCTGGCTACCGCGTCGTTCGCGTACTTCAGGCTGCGCGACGAGGGCTACACGCCGGCGGCGCTGCGGACGTGGGCCGAGACCATCCGCGCGGCGCACGGCCGGGCGAACGACGTCTTCGTGTACTTCAAGCACGAGGAGGCGGGCAAGGGGCCCGAGTTCGCGCGCCGCGTCCTGGGGCACCTGCAGCAGATGGCCGCCTGAGGCCGTCTGCGTCCCCGGGCTTCGAGCCCTGTGCCCCGAGCCCTGCTATGATGGGCGCCTATGCACACGCCGTCGCTGGACGTCCGAATCCGCCCGTCACTGCCGCGCACCAACGTCCTGGCCACGTTTCCCGACGGCCGGGTGTTCGAAGCGCCGATTGGCACGCCCGTCCGCGACGTCCTTCGCGTCGAGCAGGCGCTGGCACCGAGCGAATGGCCGGTGCAGGGCACGCCTTCGCCCACCGACGGCGCCCCGACGGTCGCGGTGATGATCCACGGGCACCTGCGCGAGCTGACGACGCCGCTGACGGAGGACACGGACATCGTGCCGGTGACGACCGCGGAAACCGACGGCGTGCGGATTTACCGACGTTCCCTTTCCTTCGTCCTGATGAGGGCGGCCGACGAGGTGTTCCCGGGCGTCGAGGTCAGCATCGAGCACTCGGCGTCCACGGTGGGCGGCTACTACTGCGAGGTCCAGGGGCGCGACCCGTTCACCCAGGCGGAGCTGGCCTCGATCGAGGAACGGATGCGGGCGCTGGTGGCGGCCGACCTGCCGATCACCAGGGTGCCGATGTCGGTGGCCGAGGCGGTGCAACTGTTCCGGCAGCGCGGCGAGCACGACCGCGTCCGGCTGATGGCCCACCGCGAGAAGGAGACGGTGGTCCTGCACATGTTGTGCGGCCGGCAGGAGTACTTCCAGGGCTACATGGTGCCGTCCACCGGGTGCCTGAAGTACTTCGCGCTGCACGCGTTCCCGCCGGGGTTCCTGCTGCAGTTCCCGCACCAGAGCCGCCCGACGGAGATTGCGCCGTTCACGCCGTACCCCAAGCTGTTCGCGGTGTTCGAGGAAGCCAGCCACTTGCTCGAACGGCTCGGCGTGCGCAGTGCCGGTGCGCTGAACGACGCCGTCGCCTCGGGCCGGCTGGCGGAGGTGTCGCTGGTGGGCGAGGCGATGCACGAGGCGAAGATCGCGGCGATCGCCGCGGACATCGCCGGGCAGGCCGACCGCATCAAGCTGGTGCTCATCGCCGGGCCGTCCTCGTCGGGCAAGACGACGTTCGCGAAGCGGCTCGCGGTGCAGCTGCTGGCGAACGGGCGCCGGCCGTTCCCGGTCGGGCTCGACGACTACTTCGTGGATCGCGACCAGACGCCGCGCGACGCGAGCGGGCAGTTCGACTACGAATGCCTCGAGGCGGTGGACGTGGCCTTGTTCAACGAACACCTCCTGCGCCTGATGGCTGGCCGCACGACGCAACTTCCGCGATACGTGTTCAAGACCGGGCGCCGCGAGGCGGGCGTGAGGGTCACGCTCACGCCCGAGGACATCATCCTCGTCGAGGGAATCCACGGGCTGAACCCGGCGCTCGTGCCGAGCGTGCCGCCCGACCGCGTCTACCGGATCTACGTGTCGGCGCTCACCCAGCTGAATCTCGACCGCTACAACCGCGTCAGCACTACCGACTGCCGCCTGATTCGCCGCATCGTCCGCGACGCCGCGACGCGCGGGTACAGCGCCACGCAGACGCTGCGGCGATGGGACTCGGTGACGCGCGGCGAGAAGCTGCACATCTTCCCGTTCCAGGAGAACAGCGACGCCATCTTCAATTCGGCGCTGCTGCACGAACAGGCCGTGCTGCGCCCGCTCGCCGAGCCGCTGTTGCTCCAGGTCCGGCACGACTCGCCCGAGTGTGTCGAGGCCAACCGGCTCCTGTCGTTCCTGCAGTGGTTCGTGCCGGCGCGTCCAGATCCGGTGCCCGACAACTCGATCCTCCGCGAATTCATCGGCGGATCGATCATGGACACCGTGAAACAGTGGCACCGGCAGGCCACGCCCGACGTGGCGGGGGTGTGACGGCACGCGGACGGTCCGGGAATGTAGAATGGACGTGGTGCGTCGGACGGCGCCGAGGAGTGAGGTTATGCAGGAAGTGCCGACTCGCGACGAAGCCATCGCGACCGTGGCGTCGATGATCAAGGACATCCCGGTGGCGATGCTCACGACGACCGGGTTGGGCCGGCTTCGAAGCCGCCCGATGGTGGCCCAGCGCGGGCCGTTCGACGGTTCTCTCTGGTTCCTGACCGCGCGGGAGACGGGCAAGACCGGCGAGATCCGCGACCGCCAGGCCGTGCACGTGACCTTCGTTTCGCCGGCCGACAACCGCTACGTCTGGGCGTCGGGGACGGCGTCGATCGTGGACGATCGGGTCTTGCTGAAGAGCCTCTGGCATCCGGGCTACCTGCCCTGGCTGCCGGGCGGCCCCGACGATCCCGGCCTGTCCCTGATCAAGGTGCGCGTGGAGGAAGCCGAGTACTGGGACGCCGCGGCCGGGCGAATGGTCCTGCTGACGGGCTTCGTCGAACCCGGAAGCTCCTTCCGCGACGTTGCGCCGGGCATGGGCATCTGAGCTGGCAGGAGGTTGCGGGGCTCCCGTTCATGGAAGCACCTACCATTCAGCAACCGCAGCACGTGCCGTGGGCGACCCGCAACCGCTGGCGAATCGGCCTGGCGTGCGCGGCCCTCGTGGGCGGCTATTTCTGGCAGCGGCGCGCGCGGCGGCGCCGAGTCGCGGTCGATCGCGTGAGCGAACGATGGCTCGCCGAGCGCGAGTTCACGGCCGGGCAGCATCCGGAAGAGTAGCGGGCCTGCGATTGCGTCGCCCCCTTCGGCATACAATCTGGGAATGGCGAGTGACGAGAGCGACCCGTTGCGGGCGAAGGCGGCAGCCGTCGGCGTGCCCGTGGCCCACCGGCACATCTTCCTCTGCTGTGAGCAGAGCACGCCGAAGTGCAGCGATTACGAGCAGGGAGCGGCTGCCTGGGCGTACCTCAAGCGCCGGCTGACGGAACTCGGCCTGTCCGAACAGGGCGGGGTCCTTCGAAGCAAGGCAAACTGCCTCCGCATCTGCATGGGCGGCCCGATTGCAGTCGTCTATCCCGAAGGGACCTGGTATCACCACTGCGACCCGCCGGTGCTCGAACGCATCATCAACGAACATCTGTTGGGCGGTCGGCCCGTCGAGGATCACGTCATCACGACGCACCCGCTCGACCGTCAGCCCGGCGCGGCGGCCCCTCCCTCCGCACCATCGAAATGACCGACCCGGCCAACCTCGAGTTCTCGTCTGACGAGATGCGGCGCATGGGCGCGGCCGCCGTCGATCGCCTGGTCGCGTTCCTCGAATCGCTGCCCTCGCAGCCGATGCGCGGCGACGCGGGTGCCGAGGCGCTGTGTCGTGAACTGCGCGACCCGCATCCGCCGGCGGCGGGCGCCTCGTTCGACGCGGTGTTGAGCCGGCTGTTCGAGGAGTGGATTCCGCGTTCGTTCAACTGCGCGTCGCCAGGATACCTGGCGTTCATCCCCGGCGGCGGGCTGTATCCGGCGGCCCTCGCCGACTTCATCGCGGACGGCGTCAACCGGTTCACGGGCATCTGGCAGGCGGCGCCGGCCCTGGTGCAACTCGAGGCGAACGCGCTCGACTGGCTTCGCGACTGGATGCAGTTCCCGCCCACGGCGCGCGGCCTTCTGACCACCGGCGGCTCGATGGCCAACTTCAACGCGATCGTCTGCGCGCGGGAGCGGTGGCTCGGCCCGCGGATCCGCGACGGCGTGCTCTACACGTCGACCCAGACTCACCACTCGGTCCTGAAGTCGGCCAAACTCGCCGGGATCTTGCCCGATCGGGTGCGCAGCATCCCGGCCGACGGCCAGTTCCGGCTGGACACGGCGGCGCTGCGGGAGGCCATCGACCGCGACCGCGTCTCGGGCCTCGTCCCGTTCATGGTGGTGTCGAACGCCGGCACGACGAACACCGGCGCGGTGGACCCGCTGGACGAGGTGGGCCGCGTCTGCGCGGATGGTCGGATGTGGCACCACGTCGACGGCGCGTACGGAGCGTTTTTCCATGCGGTGCCCGCCCTGCGCCCGCTGCTCGCCGGCCTCGCCGCCGCCGATTCGCTGACGCTCGACCCGCACAAGGGGCTCTTCCTGCCGTACGGCACCGGCGCGCTGCTGGTGCGCGACGGCCGCGCGCTTCGGGCGGCGCACCAGGCCACCGCCGGGTACCTGCCGGAGATGCCGGACGCCGAGGAATTCTACGATCCCAGCCAGCACGGCCCCGACCTCTCGCGAGGTTTCCCGGGGCTCCGCGTCTGGCTGTCCGTCGCGCTGCTCGGTGCGGAGCGGATCCTGGCGGCGATTGCCGAGAAACGCGCCCTGGCCCTTGACGCCGCGCGCCGCTTCGCCGACATTCCGTACGTGGTGGTCGACGCGCCGCCGCAGCTGTCGCTCTTCGCGTTCCACGTCGAGTGGCCAGGCGCCAGCCAGGCGGAGCAGAACGCGGCGACGACGGCGCTGCTGGACGGGGTGACGGCGCGCGGCCGGGTGATGCTGACGGGGTGCCGCATCGGTGGCCGGTTTCTCGGCCGGGTCTGCGTGCTCAGCTTCCGGACGCGGCAGGGGCAGATCGACCAGTGCGTCGAAGACGTCGCGGCCGAAACGGCCGCCGTGGTTGCCAGCGTTCGCCGTGGGGCGAGCCGCTGAGACAGAGGCCGCGATTCGGAGTCGTGGCCTGCCACCCTGGCACTGCGTGCGGTCTGCCGGTGCGGGGCAGGCGAAGGCGAGGCGGCACGCGCACTGCGTCCGCCGCCGTTGGAGGTCGCGACCCATGGGGCGCGTCTGTCGATGGCCGGGGGTTGTGGTCGCGGTGGGGCTGCTGGCGGTCGCTCACCCTGTGTCCGCGCAGTACTTCGGGCGCAACAAGGTCCAGTACAGGACGTTCCAGTTCCAGGTCCTCGAGACCAAGCACTTCGACGTCTACTTCTACCCCGAGGAGCGCGCCGCGGTCGAGCAGGCCGCGCAGATGGCCGAGCGCTGGTACGCGCGCCTCTCCAGGATCTTCAGTCACGAGTTCACGGACCGCCAGCCGCTGATCCTCTATGCCAGCCACGCCGACTTCGAGCAGACGAACGTCATCGAGGGGACGCTGGGCGAAGGCACGGGCGGCGTCACCGAGTCGGTCAAACGCCGCATCGTGCTGCCCCTGGGGAGTTCGCTCGCCGAGAGCGACCACGTGATCGGCCACGAGCTGGTGCACGCCTTCCAGTACGACATCGCCACCTTCGGAGTGCGCAGGGTGACGTCGGGCGGCGAGACCGCGTTCGAGCACTTGCCGCTCTGGTTCGTCGAGGGCATGGCCGAGTACCTGTCGCTCGGACCGGTCGATCCGAACACCGCGATGTGGATGCGCGACGCCGCCAGCCAGGAGACGATGCCCGAGATCAAGGACCTCGCGAACCCGAAGGTACTTCCCGTACCGTTGGGGTCAGGCGTTGTGGGCCTACGTGACCGGGCGGTGGGGAGACGATGCCGTGGGCGCGCTGATGCGGACGGGGGCGGCGTCGGGCGACGCCGAATCGGCGCTCGAGACGATTCTCGGCGAGGATCCGACGGACATCTCGAAGGACTGGCAGAAGGCGCTGCGCGACCAGGCCACGGAGGTGCGGCAGCACACGAGCCGCATCACGGATGTGGCCAAGCCGCTCGAGCACGCCGCGAACGAGCTGACGGGCTACAACGTCTCGCCCTCCCTCAGTCCGGACGGCCGCAGGCTGATGTTCCTGTCGCGGCGGGACATCCTGTCGATCGACCTCTTCCTGGCCGACGCCGAAACCGGGAAGGTCCTCAAGAAGGTCGTCAACGGGACGTTCGACCCGCACTTCTCGAGCCTCGGCTTCATCAACTCCGCGGGCGCGTGGTCGCCCGACAGCCGGCGGTTCGTGTTCGCCGCGGTGCAGGGCGGGAAGCCCAGCCTGGTGCTGCTCGACGTGGACAAGGGAACCACCGAGCGCGAAATCCGGTTTCGCGACCTGGGCGAGATCTTCAGCCCGAGCTGGTCGCCCGACGGAGGTTCCATCGCCTTTTCGGCGCTGCAAGGCGGCTGGACGGACCTGTTCGTCTACGACCTGCGGTCCGGCAAGGCGCGGCGCCTCACCCGCGACGCCTTTGCCGACCTCCAGCCGTCGTGGTCGCCCGCCGGGGACAGCCTCGCTTTCGTCACCGACCGGTTCAGCACGCGCCTCGACGACCTGACGGCGGGGGCGTACCAACTCGCGGTGCTCGACGTGGCCAGCGGCAGGATGCACCGGGTGGAAGGCGCAGCGGAGGGGAAGAACATCAACCCGCAATGGAGCGGCGACGGGGACATCTACTTCGTCTCCGACCGCACGGGCATCAGCAACATCTACCGGGTGAATCCCGCCGGCGGCCCGCCCACGCAGATCACCAATGTCACCACCGGCATCAGCGGGATCACGCCGCTCAGCCCGGCGATTTCGTACGCGCCGGGCGTGAACCGGCTGGCGTTCAGCGTCTACGAGAACAACGCGTACAACATCTACGCGATGGAATCGACGCGCGCCGCGGCGGGCGACCCCCGGGGGACCGCGGTCGAACCGAACCCCGCGCAGTTGCCGCCTTCGAAGCGAGTGTCCCAGCGATTCCAGGCATTGCAGCAGGACCCGACCGTCGGTTTGAACGCGGCGCAGGGTGCCAAGGCCTTGCCTTACACGGCCAAGCTCTCGCTCGACATGGTGGGGCAGCCATACGTCGCGGCCGGCGTCGACCCGTACGGCGTGTTCATGGGCGGCGGGATGGCGCTGTTCTGGAGCGACATGCTCGGCGACTACAACCTCGGCACCGCGATCCAGATGAACGGCGGTCTCAGCGGGGGGGTGAGCGACATCGGGCGCAGCATCGGCGGACAGGTCGCCTACCAGAATCGCAAACACCGGCTGAATTACGGCGTCGTTGCCGGCCAGATTCCGTACCTCTCGGCGGTATTCACCACCAACGTTGGACAGGCCAGTGGGACGCCGACCGGCGTCGAGCAGATGATCATCTTCCGCCAGGTCGACCGCAGCGCCACCGGAGTCGTGGCCCTCCCGTTCAACGTGGCGCAGCGCCTCGAATTCACCGCCGGCGTGTCGAACATCAGCTTCGACCAGCAGGTGCAGACGACCACCTACGACCTGAACTCCGGGACCCTGATCGACGACCAGCGGCAGACGCTCCCCGCGCCGGGGTCGCTGACGCTCGGCCAGTTCGGCGCGGCCATTGTCTACGACACCTCGACGTTCGGCGCGACCAGCCCGGTGGCGGGCCAGAGCTACCGGCTCCAGGTGCAGCCAACGGTCGGGTCGCTGCGCTTCACGAGCGTCCTTGCCGACTACCGGCGCTACGTCATGCCGGCGCCGTTCTACACGGTTGCGGGGCGCATCCTGCACTTCGGGCGGTACGGCCGCGACGGGCAGGATCCGCGCCTGGTTCCCTCCTACCTGGGCTATCCGGGGCTGGTGCGCGGCTACGACGCCAATTCGTTCAGCGGCAGCGAGTGCGCGGCGACCCCGAGCGAGTCCTGCCCGGCATTCGACCGACTGGTGGGGAGCCGCCTGCTGGTCGGGAACCTCGAGCTCCGCTTCCCGCTGCTGCGGCCTTTCGGCGTGAGCCAGCGGATGTACGGGCCGGTGCCGCTGGAACTGGCGTTCTTCGGCGATGCCGGCGTGGCCTGGAACGCGGGCGAGAAGCCGGCGGCCTTCGGGGGAACGCGCACCGCCGTGTCGAGCGCCGGCGTCGCGGTGCGCGCCAACATCCTCGGGGTGCTCGTCGCCGAGTTCGACGCCTCCAGGCCGTTCCAGCGGCCGCGCGCCGGCTGGGTCTTCCAGTTCAACTTCATCCCGGGGTTCTGAAGGCCGTCACCACTTCGCCTGGGATCCCCACACGCTGTGAGGGATGGCGAAGACGACCACGGTGAGGACGGCCGCCATGACCACGGCCGCGCGCCCCTGCCGGCCGCCGCGAAGCTGGATCGCCGCCAGGATCCACGCGCCGCCGGCGATGAGCGTCTTGTTGTCGGTGAGATCGTAGCCCCACGGGATGCCGGTCCAGAACTCGCCGAACGCGAGCTTCTGGACAAGCGGGCCCAGCAGGAATCCGCCGATGACGAGCAGCGCGACGGTGACGAGCCCCCAGGTGCGGGTGTCGCCGCCGAACAGCGCCGCCATCGCCGCGCGCGTGGAGAACAGCATGCCGAAGAACATCGCGCCCACGTGCGGAATCAGGATCCAGGCGGCCACGTCTCCCTTGAAGCGCGCCACCGCCGCCTTGTCCGGGATCGCAACGCGGGCGTCGGCCTTGGTCAGCACGACGCGGTACTCCAGCTTGCCGGCCATCGGCATCAACGGCGCGGGCGAGGGCGGGATCGCGGCCTCGAGCGCTCCGCCCTTTCGCGCCATCGGAAGGACCTGCCAGGCGTCACCGGTGGGAAACCTCCTCCACTCGACGGTGCCCGCCACTGCGGCGTCCGGCGTCCTGACGATCACCGGCATCCGCCCGGTGATGCTGTAGGTGCGCTCCAGCCGGTACGCGATCGACTGGCCGGCAAGCTCCACCTTTCCCTTGAGCGGATAGGTGGGTCCCGACCATCGCTGCCACAGGGCGGACACGATGGTGATGATGATCGCAATCGTCCACTGCACCGCCGGCCTGCGCATGCGTTTCTCCGGGGAGATGGAAATGACAGACGAGCTGCTCAATATCTGGCGAGGCACGGGATCGTGTCAAGCAGGAAGGCGAGCAGACGACGAGGGACCAACGAGGAGCCGTGTGGGGCTAGCGGGCGGAAAGCCTGGTGGGGCAAGCCTCCGTGCTTGCCGGAGCTCGCCGACGGCGATCCGCGGACGCAGCGATCCGATTCTCTACTTGCGTTGAGCTCTGGGCGGGGCCTGTCCGGCCGGCCGCACCACGGCGCCCGTCGGGCCCCTGCGACGAGGCTCGCGACCGCTCCGCGCTTGGTCTCGCCGACGACTCCCGCTCGCGCCCTGCGGCGTGCCTCTGGCGCCCCAGACGTCGCGCTCCGCGCCGACGCTCCGCGCTCGCCCGAGGGGCGCGTCGGCCCGCGCGGTCGCCAGATGCGTCCGACCGGCCACCCGCCACTCGCAGCATCGCGGACTGAGCGACAGCCCTGACTCAACGCAAGTGAAGCACGGGAACCGTGGCGACGGATCGGGCCGGCAGCCGATCCCCCGATCGGCTGCTGGCTTGGAAACCCGTCGTCGGCTACCCGCGATCGGCCGGCGACTACTTGACGTTCTTCAGGATCGCCAGCACGAACGCGAAGAACTTCCCGACCGTGTCGATGTAGAGGTGCTCGTTCGGTGAATGCACCTCGCGCATCGTCGGGCCGAACGACACCATGTCCATCCCGGGGTACTTCTCACCGATGATGCCGCATTCGAGGCCGGCGTGGACCGCCTTCACCTCGGGCTCCTTGCCGTAGAGCGACTCGTACGTTGACTTCGCCAGCTTCAGGATCGGCGACTCGAGGTTCGGCTTCCACCCCGGGTAGCCGTCGGAGCCCGTTGCCACGGCGCCGCCCAGCTCGAGGACCGACCGCACCATCTGCGACGCCTCCTCGATCTCGGACGCGACCGAGCTGCGCTGGCTCGTCTGAACCTTGACCTCCTTCGCGCCGGTCTCGACGATCGCGAGGTTGGAGGAGGTCTCGACGAGGCCGGGGATGTCAGCGCTCATCTTCAGCACGCCGTGCGGCAGCGCCATCAGCGCCAGCAGGACCTTCTTCTGCAGCCCCTTCTTGAGGACCTTGCGGACGCCTTTGCGAGCCTCGCACGCAATCGACAGGCCAGGCTCCATGGTGGCCAACTCCGCCTTGATGGCGGCGTCCATCGTCGCAACGACCTCCGCGGCGCGAGCCGCCTTCGCCTTGGGCACCCAGAGGACGGCCTCCGCCTCGCGAGGGATGGCGTTGCGCTTGTTTCCGCCCTCGATCCTGGCGACGCGCGCCCCGAGTGCCGCCAGGCCCAAGAGGACGCGGGTCACGATCTTGAGCGCGTTGCCGCGGCCCGTGTGGATCTCCAGGCCGGAATGGCCGCCCTTCAACCCCTTCACGGTGACGAGCAGGCCCGCACCGCCCACCGGGGCGTCGTCGAACGCCGCGGCCCAGGTGCCGGTGTTGTCGCGGCCGCCCGAGCAGCCGACGTACAGCTCGCCCTCATCCTCCGAGTCGAGGTTCATCAGGATCATGCTCTTCAGAAACCCCGGCTGCAGGCTGTTGGCGCCCGTCAGGCCCGTCTCCTCGTCCACGGTGAAGAGGAATTCGAGCGGCCCGTGCTCGAGCTTCTTGTCGGCCATGATGGCCAGGCAGGTCGCCACGGCGATGCCGTTGTCGGCCCCGAGCGTCGTGCCGTTGGCGAAGATGAAGTTGTCCTTGCGGACGAGCTCGATCGGGTCCTCGAGGAAGTCGTGGACCTTGTCCTTGTTCTTCTCGCAGACCATGTCCATGTGGCCCTGCAGGCACACGCTCGGCACGGTCTCGCGGCCGGGCGAGGCCGGCTTGCGGGCCAGGACGTTGCCCGCGCCGTCCTGCATCGCCTCGAGACCGAGCTTCTTCGCGGTCTCGACCAGGTGCGCGGCGACCGCGGCTTCGTTCTTCGACCCGCGGGGAATCCGGCTGATCTCCGCGAAGTACCTCCACACCAGCGCCGGCTCGAGCCCTGCGATTGCGTTAGCCATCGAAATGCCTCCCAGTCAACGTGTTCGCCGACTACTTCTTCCGCGCACCCTTGCCCGCCGCAAGCTCCGGCGCCTTCTCCGTCAACTTTACCGTGCCCGCCTTCTCGAGAGCCTGGAAGTACGCCGGGACGTCGTCGACCGGCACCGGTTCGCACTCGTCCGGCAAGCGTAGGGCAAGACGGCCGAAAAGGGCAAGCGTCCCTCCGGCCGCGGCTCTGGGCTATAATTCGGAGCGAATCCGCCCCCCTTCCTTTCGCGTGGAGACCCTCATGTGTGATCACACCGACGATCCGACCCGCCCGCAGACCGGGTTCACCAGGCGCGGCTTCATCGCCACCATCGGCACGGGTGCCGTGGCGGCCGCCACGGTCGGCCAGGGCGGCGAGGCCGAGGCGGCCCAGGGCGCTGTGATCCCCGACGCCGCCGACCTCGTGCGCGTGACGCTGAACATCAACGGGCAGAGCCGCCGCCTGCTCGTGGAGCCGCGCTGGTCGCTTCTCTACGTGCTGCGCGAGCGGCTGGGGCTGACGGCGACGAAGCTCGGCTGTGAGCGCGGCGAGTGCGGGGTTTGCACCGTGCTGGTGGACGACAAGCCCCTGTACTCCTGCATGATGCTCGCGGTCGAGTCCGAGGGGAAGGCGATCGTGACGCTCGAAGGCGTGATGAAGGGCGAGGAACTCGGGACCGTGCAGCGGGCGTTCGTCGAGGAGGACGCTTTCCAGTGCGGCTACTGCACACCCGGCCAGATCATGTCGGTCGAGGGGATGCTGCGCGCGAACCCCAACCCGACCATCGACGACGTCAGGGCGGGCGTCAGCGGCACGGTCTGCCGCTGCGGCGCCTACGCGCACATCTTCAAGGCGGCGCACCGGGCGGCGGAACTCAAGAAGGCCGAAGGAGGGCGCGCATGAGCGGCAACGAACGGTATTACATCACCGACGTTCCTCCCGAGACGCCCGAGCCCGCAGACGAGGCGCCACCTGCCTGGACGAGCACCGCGGTTGTCGGGAAGCCGCTCGACCGGATCGATGCGTACGAGCGCGTCAGCGGCGCCGCCGTCTACACGGCCGACGTGATCCTGCCGGGCATGCTCTACGGCGCCATCCTGCGCTGCCCGCACGCCCACGCCCGTGTCCAGAAGGTGGACGTGACCAAGGCGGCGAAGCTTCCCGGCGTGGCCGCCATCGTCACCGACCAGACGCCTGGCGCCGACATCCCTTGGTACACCACCCGCACCGGCGCCCTCAGCCGGCTGTTCGACCCGCACTGCCGCTACGAGGGCGAGGAGGTGGCGGCGGTTGCGGCCGAGACCCCCTACCAGGCCTGGGATGCGGTGCGTGCGATCGCGGTGGACTACCAGGTCCTGCCGTTCGTGGCGGACGCGGAGGACGCGCTGAAGCCGAACGCGCCGGCCATCCACGAGGGCGGCAACCGGTCGGGCGACGTCGCGCGGTATTCGCGTGGGGACGTGGATGCGGGGTTCGCAGCCGCCGATGTCGTCCTCGAGTCGACCTACAGCACGGCCTGCGAGATCCACACGCCCACCGAGGCGCACGTCTCCGTCGCGAAATGGGACGGCCCGAGGCTGGTCGTCTGGGATTCCACCCAGGGCGTTTACCCGATCCAATCGGGCCTGGTGCAGTCGCTCAAGCTGCCAGCGTCGAGCGTGCGCGTCATCGGCAACTACATGGGCGGCGGCTTCGGCGCCAAGCTGAGCATCAGCAAGCACACCGTGATCGCCGCGCTGCTCGCCAAGGTCACGGCCCGGCCCGTCAAGCTGCACCTGACGCGCGAGGAGAGCTTCCTCGCGGTCGGCAACCGCCCGCCCGACAAGATGACGATCAAGGCGGGGGTGAAGAAGGACGGCACGCTCACGGCGTTGCAGATGACGGCGCTGGGAACGGGCGGCGCGTACCCGGGCGGCGGCGTCGGCGGCGTGGACTCCGTGGTCCGCGAGCTCTACCTCTGCCCGAACGTGAAGACCGAACTCACCGACGTCTTCGTCAACGCGGGGCAGAGCCGTCCGTTCCGTGCGCCGGGCCACCCGCAGGGCGCCTGGGCGCTCGAGCAGATGATGGACCAGCTGGCGGAGAAGATCGGCATGGATCCGGTTGCATTACGCTTGAAGAACATTTCCGCAGTCAGCCAGTCCACCCCGAACACTCCGCCGTACACGTCGACCGGCCTGAAGGCGTGCCTCGAAGAGGGCGCCAAGCGTTTCGGGTGGGTCGAGGCGCGCAAACGGGCGCAGGGTGACGGCCCGATCCGCCGCGGCGTCGGCGTTGCGGCCGGCCTCTGGAGGGGCGGCGCCGGCGGGCCGCCGGCCACTGTCATCGTGAAGCTTTTCGCCGACGGCAGCGCCAACCTGAACATGGGTGCGAGCGACATCGGCACCGGCACGAAGACGGTGATGGCGATGGTCGTCTCCGAGGAACTCGGCGTTCCGCTCGAGAAGATCCAGGTCGAGTGGGCGGATACGGCGACAACGCAGTACGCGACGGCGAGCGGCGGGAGCAAGACCGTGCCGACCGAGGCGCCGGCCACGCGGCTGGCCGCGCTCGACGTCAAACAGCAGCTGCTGGCGATGGCCGCGGCACAGCTGAAGGTGAGCCCGGCGGACCTGGCGCTCAAGGACGGTGAGGTCGTCTCGACCTCCGACCCGTCCAAGAAGGTGGCGGTGACCGCCGTCAGCGCGTTGCGCGGACGGGGCCTCATCGTCGGCGTGGGCTACCGGGGGCCGAACCCCGAGGGGAAGGTGATCAACCCGTTCGGGGTGCACTTCGCCGAGGTCGAGGTGAACACGCGGACGGGCGAGACGAAGGTGGTCCGCTATCTCGCGGCGCAGGACAGCGGGCGCGTGATGAACGAGCGGACGTTCGAGAATCAGACGCAGGGCGCCATCACCATGGGGATCGGCCTCGCCCTGACCGAGTGCCGCATCCTGGACCGCAACCAGACCGGCAAGATGGTCAACCGCAACTGGCACGACTACAAGATCCCGACCGCCATGGACGTACCGCCCGATCCGGTTGTCGTCCCGATCGACCTGCACGACTACGAGGCGAACAACACGGCGGCGAAGGGGCTGGGCGAGCCGGCCACGATTCCCTCCGCGCCCGCCGTTGCCAACGCCATCTACCACGCGTGCGGCGTGCGGACCCCCGACACGCCCGTCAATCCGCCGCGGCTCGTCGGCCTGCTGGCCTCGTCGAAGAAGAGGGGATGAACCATGCTGCCGGGATTCACCTACGTTCGCGCCAAGTCGGTGGCCGACGGCGTGCGCCAGCTTGCCGCGCCGGGCACGAAGCTGCACGCGGGCGGCACCGACCTGCTCGGCTGCCTGCGTGACGGCGTCTTCAAGGCCGAGAAGCTGGTCAGCGTCGCCGGGCTCGAGGACCTGCGCGGGATCACGCCCGTGCCGACGGGCGGTCTCCGCATCGGTGCGCTCACCACGCACGCGCAGGTCGCCGCCGACAAGACGATTGTCGAACGTTACCGCGCGCTCGCGCAGGCGTCCGCGTCAGTGGCCAGCCCGCAGCTGCGCAACCAGGGGACGCTGGGCGGCAACCTGTGCCAGCGCCCCCGGTGCTGGTACTTCCGCGGTGACTTCCACTGTCTGCGGAAGGGGGGCGACCGCTGCTTCGCCGAGTCCGGCGAGAACCAGTATCACGCCATCTTCGGCGGCGACCGCTGCTACATCGTCCACCCGTCGGACACCGCGCCGGCGCTGATGGCGCTGGGCGCGAGGGTCCGCATCGCGGGGCCGGGGGCGAGCCGCGTCGTGCCGCTTTCGTCGTTCTTCGTCGGGCCGAAGACGAACATCACGCGCGAGACGGTGCTCGAGAGGAACGAGATCGTGACCGAGATCCTGCTGCCGGCGGCCGAGGCGGGGCTGAAGAGCTCCTACCGCAAGGTGCGGGGGCGGGGCGCGTGGGACTTCGCACTGGCGGGCGTCGCGCTGGCCGTGCTGGTGAAGGACGGCAAGGTCGAACGCGCCCGCGTCGTGTTCTCGGGCGCGGCACCCGTTCCGTGGCGTTCGGAGGCCGTTGAGCAGGCGATCACCGGCAAGGCGCTGACACCCGAAGTGGCGGCCTCCGCGGCCGAAGCCGCCGTGAAGGACGCAACCCCGCTCGAGAAGAACGACTACAAGGTGCCGCTCTTCAAGGGCGTCGTCACCGAGGCGTTGCTGGCGATCTAGACGTCTTGAACAGCCAAGGTCGCTCCAAGGGAAACGAGCAGCCCCATGCCCGCCATTTCGCCCGCACTGCTGTCGGCCTCCACCATCGCCGTGCGTGACTGCATGGGCGCCTCGACGGGCGACCGCGTGCTGGTCGTGACCGACGAGCCCCTGCGCGGCATCGGATTCGCGCTGCACAAGGCGGCCGCCGACCTCGGCCTCGACGTCCTGCTGGTCGAGATGTTGCCGCGCAAGAGCAACGGCGAGGAGCCGCCGCCCGCGGTGGCCGGGCTGATGAAGCAGTTCGACGTGGTGCTCTGCCCGACATCGAAATCGCTGACGCATACCGATTCGCGGCGCGCGGCCAGCCAGGCGGGCGCCCGCGTGGCGACGCTTCCCGGCGTCACCGAAGACATCATGGTCCGGTGCATGAACGCCGACTATCACGAGATCGCCGCGCGGACGTTCCTGCTGTGCGCCCTCATGGAGAAGACGACCACGATTCGGGTCACCGCCCCGGCAGGGACCGACATCACGCTGCCGGTCGCCGGCCGTCAGGCCCACGCCAGTTCCGGCCTCTTCAGGGAGAAAGGGCAGTGGGGGAATCTGCCCACGGGCGAGGCGTACCTGGCGCCGATCGAAGGGCGGTCCAACGGGGTGGTGGTCGTCGATGGATCGATGGCAGGCGTGGGCATGATGAGCCAGCCGCTGCGAATCGTCGTCGAGGAAGGGTATGCGACGGAGGTTTCGGGCGGCCCCGAAGCGCAGAAGCTGATCGGCCTGTTCGAGCCGCACGGCAAGGATGCGCGCACGGTCGCAGAGTTCGGCATCGGCACCAACGACAAGGCGACGCTCACCGGCATCATCCTCGAGGACGAGAAGGTGATGGGCACCATCCACATCGCCTTCGGCGACAACAAGTCGATGGGGGGAACGGTGAGGGTGGCCAGCCATCTCGACGGGCTGGTCGAGCGCCCCACCGTCTGGTTCGACGACCGGATGGTCATGCAGGACGGCAGGCTCCTGGTCGGTTGACGCGCGGATCGCCATCCGCCATACTCGGGATCGGGCGTCGCCGTACGCGCGGCTGGCCTCACGGCTTGCGCGAACCCCTGTGAGGCGCGCGTGGATGAGTTGAACAATCCGTCCCTGGACGACCTCGACGCCTTTCTGGCGAACGCTTCGGCGTGGGCCACCCTCGACCCGGAACTCCTCAGGCACCTGTTGTTCTACCAGTGCCTGTCCTACGCGATCGACCCTGAGGACGCTGCGATTCCGCGACTGATGGACCTCACGCGTGTGGCCGTGGCCCGCCTGGAACCGGCCGTGCGCCGCCAGGTGGTTGTGCACCTCGCGCGGGCGGTGGAACGGCTGCACCGCGAGCACGGCATCCGCGAGGGCGCCGGCTGCACCAACGGCCTGCTGCCGCTCCTGCTCGAAGACCCGGCCCCTTCGGTCGTCTCGACCGCCGCCTGTGAGCTGGCGATCCTGCTGCCCAACGAAGACGGAGACCCGATCTCGGGCCCGCACTACGTGCACTCGCTGCTCGATCAGCTGACCGCGGAGGATCCCAGGGCTGGCGTGCTGGCGGGGTTGCTGCAGCTCGGCGATGAACGTGTCGCGCCGCTCGTCGCGCGCGGCTGGGAGGGGCTGGGCGAGGGAGGCCGTCAGTCGCTGGCGCTGCTCATCCAGGGCTTCCGCGGCCTGCACACCCTGACCGTCGAGTTCCTTCTGTCGTGGCTGGAGCACGAGGCCCGCACGCCGGACACGCCGTCGTTCGGCGTCGCGGCGGCGACCATCGCGCGCGCCGGGATGCACGCGGCCGAACACGGCGTGGTCCAGGTGGAACGCGCCTTTCCCGTGATCGATGCCCCGGAAGGGCAGCCGTTCCGCGTCCTCCGAGAGTGGACGCTGGACGAGTTCCGGCCACGAGTTGTCGATCGGCTCTTGCGACTGGCCTCGGGCGAGAACCCGCCGGAGATGATCATCAGCGTCCTGCGCTGCTGGGGCGTCGCCGAAGGGCGGGACGATGCGTGACCTGCTGAAGCCGCTCCTGCTGGTGCTGGCGGTGCCGGTGCTGGTGACGGCGGTCTCGATGGTCGGCCGGAGCGACTGGGAGTCGCGGTGGCGCGCCACGCTGGTGCACCAGTTGGCCGCCCAGCGGATGAGGCCGGACGAGCCACTGCTCTCCCGCTACTCGCTGCCGACGCTCTGCGGCGACCCGCGGACGGCAGCGCGGCTGCCTCCCTGCGGCACCTACGTCTGGTACTCGAGCGTCATCCGCCTTTCGGCGGTCGCCGGCGGCGCCGGGTTCCTCTTCTTGGGGACGTTGCTCGGGGCAGGCGCGCTGTTGCGGGGCAGCCGCGGGCGGTTCGCCCGGATGTTTCGTCCCGCGGTCGTCTACGCGGCCGCGGGGACGGGGATACTCGGGCTTGCGAACGCGGCGCTGGCCGTGGGGGCCGTCCTCGCCGTGTCGCTGTACCTGCTCGGGAACCCGATCGAAGGCGTGTCGGTGTCGCTGTTGCTGATCGCCGGAACGGCAGCGGCCGTGTGGGGAATCGGGATGTTCGCCGCGGCGTTCAGCGTGACGCGCCGCCCCGCGGTGACCGTCGTGGGCCGACGTGTGGCGGCCGCCGGGCAGTCGTTGCTCGTGGAAGAAGCGCGCGCGGCCGCGCTGGCGGTTGGCGCCCGGCCGCCCTCCGCGATCGTCGCGTGCCTGGCGCCGTCCATGTTCGTGAGCGAGCTGAACGTGACGTGCCTCGACGGGACGGTCTCGGGGCGGACGCTGTGCCTTTCACTGCCGCTCTGCCGGATACTCGCGGTCGGCGAGTTCCGCGCCCTGCTGGCGCACGAACTGGCGCACTTCGCCGGCGCCGAGGAAAACTATTCCCGCGGTGTGGCGCCCTTCTTCGGCGGCGCGGCGCGCGCGATCGAAACGCTCGGCCGGCAGTCGCGCGGGATCCGTGCGCTCGCCGTGGTACCGCCGCGCGAACTCCTGTCCTTCTTCCTCGGGACCGTCAGCGCCGCGGGAGCGCCAGAGGCTGGCCGCGAGTTCGAGGCCGACCAACTGGCGGCCGGCGCCTTCGGGGCCGAGGAACTGGGGGCCGCGTTGGTGAAGGCGCAGGCGTTCGCTCCGGCGTGGTATACCGTCGCCGGCGCGATGGTTGACGCCGTCTCCATGGGAACGCAGTACGTCAACGCGAGCCGGCTCTTCGAGGAGGTGGTGGCCGCGAACACCGCCCCGGAGCGGCTGCGAGGAATAGGCCGCCGGCGGCTCGAGCACCCGACCGACCTTCACCCGACGCTCGTGGAACGGCTGGCTGCGCTTGGCCTCGACGTCGCGGCCGTCGCGAAAGCTGCCCTGATTACCACCCCCGCTCAACCGTCCATAGCGCTGATTGCCGGCCACGACGAGCTCGAACAGGGGCTGTCGGCGGCCGAGCACCAGCTGATCGCCGCCACGGGCGGGGAGGCGATTGGGTCCCTGCCGGTGTAACAGTCCCAGTCCTGTCCTATTCTTCACCGCCCAGGCGATCCGCGTCCGGCGCCGCGTCCGGCTGGGCGCCCGTGGTCGTGGCGTCCGTGACCCGCCGCCCGCTGACTGTATACTGGTAGGATGCCTTCTCACCGAAAGCCGCCATCTTCCGTCGCCAACCCGCTCCGGCGGAATATCGCGATCATCGCGCACGTCGACCACGGCAAGACCACGCTCGTGGACGGCCTCCTGCACCAGAGCGGCGTGTTCCGCTCCAACGAGCGGGTGGCCGAGCGCGTCATGGACAGCAACGATCTCGAGCGCGAGCGCGGGATCACGATCCTGGCCAAGAACACGGCCGTCCACTACCAGGACTACCTGATCAACATCGTGGACACGCCGGGCCACGCCGATTTTGGCGGGGAGGTGGAGCGCACGCTGTCGATGGTGGACGGCGTCCTGCTGCTCGTGGACGCGTCCGAGGGCCCGCTCCCGCAGACCCGGTTCGTGCTGCGCAAGGCGCTCGAGCGCCGCCTCCCGCCGATCGTCGTCATCAACAAGATCGATCGGCACGATGCCCGCGCGCAGGCGGTCCTGAACGAGGTCTACGACCTGTTCATCGACCTCGACGCCACCGAGGACCTCCTCGAGTTCCCCGTGCTCTACACGAACGCCCGCGCGGGCACGGCGAGCATGGACCCGGACATGCAGGGCCCCGACCTCAGACCGCTGTTCGACGCCATCATCAAGCACGTGCCGCCGCCGAAGGGTGACAACGACGCCGGGCTGCAGATCCTCGTCGCGAACCTCGACTCGAGCGACTACCTGGGGCGCATTGCCATCGGCCGCATCTTCAATGGCCGCGTGCGGATTGGCGACCCGGTGGCGGTCTGCAAGCTCGATGGCTCGGTGCAGGAGACGAAGGTCACCAAGCTGTTCGCGTTCGACGGGCTGAAGCGGATCGATATCGAGCAGGCGTCGGCGGGCGACATCATCTGCCTCGCGGGCCTCGCGGACATCACCATCGGCGAGACGATCGCGGACGTGGAAGGGCGCCACGCGATTCCGCCGACGGCGATCGACGAGCCGACGGTCTCGATGATCTTCGGTGTCAACACGTCCCCGGTGGCCGGCCGCGACGGACAGTACGTGACGTCCCGCAACCTGCGCGAGCGGCTGGCGAAGGAACTGCTGGGCAACGTTTCGATTCGCGTCGAGGACACCGAGTACCCCGAGCAGATGAAGGTCGTCGGACGCGGCGAATTGCAGCTGTGCATCCTGATCGAGATGATGCGCCGCGAAGGATTCGAGCTCCAGGTGTCGCGTCCCGAGATCATCACGCGCGAGGTGGACGGCCGGAGGATGGAGCCGGTCGAGGAGTTGGTGATCGACGTGCCCGACGAGTTCCAGGGCGTGGTCATCGCCCAGGTGGGCACCCGGCGCGGCACCATGACGAAGATGGTGAATCATGGTGGCGGGCGCGTGCGCCTGGAATTCCGGATCCCCACCCGCGGCATGATCGGCCTGCGGTCGCAGTTCCTCACCGACACGAGGGGGACAGGGATCATGAACCACCTCTTCGCCGGTTGGGAGCCGTGGCACGGGCCGATCCCGGCCCGCGGGACGGGCGCGCTGGTGGCCGACCGGCCGGGCACGGCGACGGCGTACGCGATCTACAACCTGCAGGAGCGGGGCGAGATCTTCATTTCGCCCACCACCCCCGTCTACGAGGGGATGGTGATTGGCGAGAACGCCCGCAGCAACGACATGGACGTGAACGTGACGAAGGAGAAGAAGCAGACCAACATGCGGGCGTCCACGGCGGACGAAGCCATCCGCCTGGTGCCGCCGCGCGTGCTCGGCCTCGAACAGGCCGTCGAATTCATCAAGGACGACGAGCTCGTCGAGGTGACGCCCGGCAACATCCGCCTGCGCAAGCGCGTGCTCGCCTCGAACCAGCGGCCGAAGTGGCAGAGCGTGTAGCGGCCGCCGGGGCCTCTACCGCGCGATGATCACCGTGTCCGGTGACTGCGCCGCATCCCAAGGCACGTCGCCGACCGTACCGAACACCTGGCGGTGGCTGAAGCCGGCGGATGCCAGCGCCTCCTCCAGTTCGGCCCGCCGCCAGCCTCTCAGCAGCACGTTTCGAGTGGCGACCACCTCGAGGGGCGGGTCTCCGCCCGGCCGGTAGCGCAGCGTCGATGGCGTGAACACGACCATGCCATCGGGCTGCGGCGTCATCAGGCGAAGGAACACGATCTCCCCGTCGCCGTCGTCCTTCCGAAAATTGACCGGGAGCGAGCGCTGGCCGGTATCGTGCACCTTGTCGTAGTTCAGCACCTGCAGCACGAACGGCGCGCCCGGCCGCAGCCTGGCGCGAAGCCCTGCCAGCAGCCGATCCAGGCTCTCGCGGCCTGGCACATGAGGCAGCGCATTCCCCAGGCAGATCGCCGCGTCGAACGCGCCCGACACCAACCCGCCAACCAGCGTCATGTCGCCCTCGAGAAAGGCGAGATTCGGCGGAAGCGGTGTGTCCGTGGCCTTGGCGAGCATCGCAGGTGACGAGTCGATCCCGACCACGTCGAATCCCTTCGACGCCAGGAAGCGGCTGTGCTCCCCGGTCCCCGAGCCCAGGTCGACCACCCGGCCGCTCGAGCCTATCGCCTTCGACAGGAACGGCCACTCGCGCTCGATGCGCTGAGGCCACGCCACCAGGCGGCGGTAGTCCACGCGGGAATACGGATCGTCAGTCGTCATGCGCGGCCACCCTTTCCCACTCTAACCTTCGAGAGACCGTGTCGCAAACCGGGGGCGCCAGGGCCGTGGATCAACAAGCCCGAAGGGGTGGTGCTCCTCTCGTCATTCCCGCTCGGCGCGCGTGGCCCATTCGAGCAGGAAGAGGTGCGACCGGTAGATCTGCCCGGTCGCCCTGGTCATGCCGATCTCGCACGTGCGACTGCTCGAGTAGTAACCCGTCGCGTGCGCCGCTGTCGCCTCAGCAGCCTCGCGCCGGGTGGCGCTCGCGGTCAACTCCGGCACGAGCCACCCGCGATCCCCGGCGAAGCCGCAACAGCCGGCGTCGAGCGGGACAACGACGTCCATCGCGCAGGCATTCGCGATGCGCTCCAGGTCTGCCGAGAGGTTCATCTTCACCACCGAGCAGACCGGGTGGAGCACCACGCGGCGCTCCTGGCGGACGACCCGCAGGCCGGGCAGCAGGGTGCGCGCCGCGAACTCCACGCTGTCGATGATCCTCAGCGAGTCGAAGCGTGACCGCGTCTCGGGCTCGAGCGCCTCGCGGCACCCTCTCAGCCCGTGGGTGCAGGGGCTGGTATCGACGACGATGGGCAGGCGCCCCTTGTCGGACCAGCGCCACAGCCGTTCCACGGTGCGGTTGACGACGACGCGGTGGGCGCTGGCGTAGCCCTTGGACGAGAAAGGCACCCCGCAGCAATGCCCGGCCACGTCGTTCGGGATCCAGACCGGGCTACCCGCCCGCTCGGCTAGGCGAACCAGCGCGTCCACCAGCGAGAGGTCGGCGGGTTCGCCGGGGAGCGCGCCCATCGTCCGCGAGACGCACGACGGAAAGTAGACCGCGGCCGCGCCATGTCCGTACGTCGCCGGGAGCCTTCGCGATGCCGCGCCAGGCATCGGCGACAGCCAGCGAGGCAGCGGCCGGCGAAGCGCGAATGCCGGGACGCGCGTGATCGCAGACAGGACGCCGTCGCCCAGGACGCGCCGCGCGACGCCGCCCGCCGCGAGCGCCAGGCGAACGGCGCGTTCGACGATCGCGAAGTTGAGCGCCGCCCATCCGGCCACCCGGTGTGCGAGGGGCGAGTGCCGTGCGGTCCGCAGGCGCTTGGTCAGCTGTCCCGTGTCGATGCCGACCGGGCACGCGGTGGCGCACAAGCCATCTGCCGCGCACGTGTCCAGGGCTTCGTAGCCGAAGTCGGCGTCGAGGGCGGCCAGGCTGGCCGCGTCGGCGCCTTCGGTCCTCAGCCGCTCCATCTGGCGGCGCACGACGATGCGCTGGCGGGGGGTGAGGGTGAGGTCGCGGCTCGGACACTTCGACTCGCAGTAGCCGCACTCGATGCACTTGTCCACCTCGTCCTCGACCGCCGGCAGGGTCTTGAGGTGGGCGAGGTGCGCCTGGGGATCGTCGGTGATGATGACGCCGGGATTCAAGATGCCGTCCGGATCGGTGAGGCGCTTCAGGCGCTTCATGACGGCGTACGCCTCGGGTCCCCACTCGGTCTCGACGAACGGGGCGATGTTCCGCCCCGTCCCGTGCTCCGCCTTGAGGGCCCCGTCGTACCGTTTGACGACGAGCTCGACGACGTCGTCCATGAGGCGCGCGTAGCGCGCGACCGCCGCCTCGTCGTTGAACGACTGCGTGATCACGAAGTGGAGGTTGCCGTCCTTGGCGTGTCCGAAAATGATGGCCTCGTCGTAGCCGTGCCGGGCGAACAGCGCCCGGAGATCGGTCGCGGCGTCGGCGAGGCGACCGACGGGGAAGGCGACGTCTTCGATGAGCACGGCCGTGCCGCGCCGCCGGGCGGCGCCGACGGACGGGAACATGCCCTGCCGGATCCTCCACAGCCCTGCTTGCTCGGCCGCGTCGTGAGTGAAGCGCGGCGCCTCCAACAGCCCCGCCTCGGAAACCGCGCGGGCGGCGGCCGCCTCGAGCGCGGGTCGCGCCGACTCCTCGGGCGCCTGGAATTCCACCAGCAGGGCCGCGGCGTCGGCAGGCAGATGCGCGATCGGCGGGATGCCGGGCTGGCTCTCGACCGAGCGCAGGGAGGCGCGGTCCATCAGCTCGACCGCCACGGCGCCGGCCTCGCGAATCGCCCCGATGGCGGCGCAGGCGGCGCGCATGGTGGAGAAGAGCAGCATTCCCGTGTACTTGACCGGCAGGTCGGGCACCGTGTGGAGGACGGCGCGGGCGATGAACGCGAGCGTCCCTTCCGATCCCACCAGCACCCGTGACAGGATGTCCACCGGTCGCTCGAAATCGAGGAACGCGTTCAGCGAGTAACCCGTCGTGTTCTTCGTCAGGTACTTGCGCCTGATCCTGGCCGCCAGCGCCGGTTGCGCGATCAGTTCGGAGCGTAGCGCCAGCAGGCCGTCGGCCAGGGCGGGTTCGGCCGACCGCAGGCGCACATCCGCGTCCTCGTCGGCGGTATCGATCACCGTGCCGGAAGGCAGCACGAAGACCAGGGAGTCGAGCGTGTGGTAGGCGTTCTGCGCGACGCCGCAGCACATGCCGCTCGAGTTGTTTGCGAGGATGCCGCCCATCATCGCGGCCTGGATCGACGCGGGGTCGGGACCGATCTTCGAGCGCCACGGCTCGAGGCGGGCGTTGACCGCCGCGCCGACGACGCCGGGTTCCACCCGGACTCGCCGGCCGCCGTCGAGCACCTCCACCTTCCGCCAGTCGCGCGAGAGATCGACGAGCAGGCCGTCGGTCACCGCCTGCCCCGACAGGCTCGTGCCCGCCGTGCGGAAGGTCATCGGCACCTTCAGCTCGCGGCACAACGCAAAGAGTCGGCGGACCTGCTCGATGGACGTCGGCCGCACGACGGCGCGCGGCACGAGGCGGTACACGCTGGCGTCCGATGCATAGGCCGCGAGGTCGATCGGGCGAGCGAGCACCCGCTCGTCGCCCACGATGGCGCGCGCCGCATCGACGAGGGTCATCAGGTCTGGTCTCGACGTGCATTTTGCCCGCTTTCGCCTCGCAGCACCAGATGATATGATTCGCAGGCTTCAGCTCAACCACGAGGAGATGCCGATGCGGAAGGTTCTCGTTGCGTTCGCGTCCGCGTGCGTCCTGTCGGTGTCGCTGCTGGCCGCCACGCTGGCCGACGTCACCCTGCCCGACACGATCACCGTCGGCAGCCAGACCCTGGTCCTCAACGGGATGGGCATCCGCTCGAAATTGTTCATCAAGGTCTACGTGGGCGGGCTGTATCTCGAGAAGAAGACGGGCGACGCCGCCGCGATCGTGCAGTCGGACGCCACCAAGCGGGTCGTGCTGCAGTTCGTCTACGGCGAGGTGACCCGCGAGCAGATGGTCGAGGCGTTCGACGAAGGGTTCACGAACAACGCCCCGAGCGCGCCGAAGGCCCAGGTCCAGCAGCTCGTTGGGGCCCTCGAGACCATGAAGAAGGGCGAACAGATGACGGTGACCTACGTGCCGGGCACCGGGACGACGCTCGCCATCCGCGGGCGGGACAAGGTGACGATTCCCGGCCTGCCGTTCGCCCAGGCGGTGTTCTCGGTCTGGTTCGGCCCGAAGCCGCCGTCCTCCGACCTCAAGAACGGGATGCTGGGGAAGAAGTAGCTACTTCGCGAACACCTCGGCAACCGGCGTAATCCGGATCGACCCCGGCGCGATCGGCAGCCGGAGCGCGCCGACGACCTTGTCCTCCTCGAGGAGCGCCGCCGGCCTTTCGCCATCGTACTTGACAGGCGAGAAGGCGTTGCTCTCGAGGCGCGCCTCGAGCCCCGCCGCGTCCTTCGTCACGATCACCACGGACAGATCCCTTGCGGACCAGTGCTTCCGGACGGCCGCGTTCACCCGGTCGGCCGTCAGGGAGGCGAACGCTGTCCTCATCGTCTCGGTGAACTCCCCGATGCCGTACCACTGCGAGTCGAGGGCGTAGCCGAGCTGTTCGTCCTGCCTCGCGGTCATCACGAAGACGTTCTTCATCAGGTAGTCTCGCGTCTGTTCGAAGTCCGCCTGGCTGAGCCCCTTCTCCAGGAGCTGGGCGAGCTCGTGGACGGCGAGCCGCAGCGCCATCTGTCCGTTCTCCGGCGCGACCGGGCGAATCCGAATCTCGAAGATCTGGCGGCGGCGGGCGCGGTTCGGGTCGGGGAAGAACTGGAACATGCCGCGCGGGAACGCCTCGATGTAGGCGTAGTCGCCGTAGTTCATGCCGCGGAGTTCGCGAATCCGCTGATAGAGCCGGCCGTTCGACGCGCGGTGCTCGCCAAGCCACGCGCGCGCGACCGACAGCGCCGCGAAGTCGGGATGCGCCCGCGTGACGTCCATCGGGAGGCCCAGCGAGATGGCCGTGCTCCGGGTGTCCTTCTCGATGATCTCCACTTCCATGCCCGACGGGCGGATGCCGGAGACGATCGTCGCCGGACGCGGCACGCCCGCCGGCAGCCGGCCGAGCTGCTGCGTGAGCAGGTCCGGGAGTTCGTCCGGGATGTTCCCGCTGATGCCGATGCGCAGGTTGCGGCGGGAATAGGCGTTCCTCACGAACGCCTTCACGTCGTCGAGCGTGATGGACGAGATGCCGGCCACGGTGCCCACCGCCGGGTGACCGTAGGGGGTTCCGCGGAAGATGTTCGCCTGCAGGCGTTCCTTGCCCAGCTCCTCCTCGTTGTTCGAGCGCAGGTCCTCGACCAGCTCGTTCATCTGGGCCGCCTTCAGCCGGGAGAAGTCCTCCTCGCGGAACCCGGGTTCGAGCAACTGCGGCAGGACGGTGCTGAGGAACTTTCGCCAGTTGTCGCGGTGCACGATGCCGGTGAAGCTGGTCATCTCCTTGTCCACCTGCGCGGCGAACGAACCGGCGATCGGGTAAAGGATCGAGTTGATCTGGTCGATCGTCAGCGAGCGCGAACCGGCCTCCGCGACCATCGCCGCCGACAGGGCGGCCAATCCCTCCTTGCCGGCCGGGTCGGCGGCCGACCCCGCATCGAAGAGCAGCTTGATGTCCAGCAGCGGCGTCGCCGACTTCTGGAGGATGACCGGGTGTGCGGCGGGGGCGGCGTTGGTCACGGGCGGCAGGGAGCGCGGGCTCGGCGGAGCGGCCAGCGGCGCGGCCGCTGTGGCATTGGCCGGAGTCATCGTGGCCAGCGCGGGCAGCGACTCGATGCCCTTGGGCAGCGCCTCCTGCGACAGCGTGGCGACCACGAGGCCGGCGTCGGTGAAGTACTTCTGAGCCGCCTGCTGCAGATCCGCCGGCGTCAGCGAATCGTAGACCCTGTAGAGGTCGTTGACCGTGCCGTAGGAGCGCGCGTAGTGAGCGAAGCCGGCCAGCAGTCGCGCGATCCGCTCGGTGCTGTCCAGCCCCCTGGCGACGGCGTAGCGGTCGTGCGACTTCGCTTCCTCGAGCCGCCGTGCCGAGACGACGCTGGCGCGGGCGAGCGCAACGGTCTTCAAAATCTCGTCGCGCACGTAGGTCGCGTCCCCGGGCTTCTTCACCCGGGCGAAGATCGTGAAGATCCCCGGATCGACGTTGCCGGGGTTCTCTGCCGCGAACTCGTCCACTTTCTGCTCGGCGACGACCAGCTTCTTGTAGAGATCCGACGTGCTGCCGAAGTAGAGCGCGGAGACCATCTCCATGGCCGCGTAGTCCTTCGACGTGCTGGAGAACGCCGGTGCGCGAAACCCCACGGTGACCCAGGGGATCGTCGGTGTGGGCCATGCCACGTGCGCGTAGATCGCCCCAGACGGCGGGGGTTCCTGCGGAATCGACACCCGTTTCTCCTGTCCCGGCTTCCACGTTCCCCAGTACCTTCTGCACGAGCGGCAGCACCGCTCTCGCATCGACGTCCCCCGCTACGATGACGGCGGTGAACTGCGGCCGATACCACCGGCTGAAGAACACCTTCGAGTACCTGGTACTGGTTGGGCATGTCCTCGATGTCCTCGAGGAAGCCCATCGTCGTGTGCTTGTAGGGGTGGACGGTGTACGCCCTGTCGTGCTGGACCTCGATCAGTTTCTGGAGCGGGTTGGCGCTGTTCTTGTTGTATTCGCCGAGAATCGCCCGCGACTCGGTCTTGAAGTCGGCTTCGGAGTACGACAGGTTCTGGAACATGTCGGCGTAGACGGCGAGCAGTTTCTCGAGGTCGTCCTTCGAAAAGGTGGCGTAGTAGGTGGTCACGTCGTCGCTGGTGCCGGCATTCTCGCGCGCGCCGGCCTTGACGATCGTCTCCTGGAACTTCGCGGGAGGGTAGACCGGCGTGCCCCGGAACATCAGGTGCTCGAAGAAGTGGGCGAAGCCCGAGCGCCCCGGTTCGACCTCGTTGCGCGACCCCGTCTGCACCGGGATCTGCATCGACACGATGTTCGGGAAGCCGGTGGGTACGATGATCACGCGCAGCCCGTTCGACAGCGTCGTCTCCGTGGCCTTGAAGGGGAGAATGTCGGCCGTCCGGGGCGCCGGCGCTGTTTGAGGCGGCGCCCCAGGCGCCGGCACTGGCGCTTGCGCGCCTGGTGCCGCCGCAAGGCACACCGCGAACATCAGGGGCAGAATTGGGATCCGCCGCATATGGGCCTCCAGGGAGCGAGCGGTATCACCGTCGCAACCAGTTCATCAGCAGGCCGCCTCCGCCAAGCGCGAGGAAGATGATCGCCTGGACGGCCATTCGGTATTGGACGGGCGCCGTCGAGAACGCCGCGAAGAGGTAGTACGCGCCAAGAGCCAGCACGGCGACGTAGACGCCGTACATGATGCGACGGGTCCAGAGACGGGCGGACGGCGTGTCGTGGCCGAAGCGGCGCGAGAACAGGATGAGGCCGACCGCGGCCACCACGTCCAGCGCCGCGAAGAGGAGCCAGAACAGCCGCGCCCGCTCGGCAGCCATCGGCGTGTTGATGACCGGCGTCATCAGCTTGGCGTACAGCTCGGCGCCGACGTTGGCCCCGATGAGCGAGCCGATGACCCCGTAGAGGAACGCGTAGCCCATGTAGACCGCCTTGCGGTCCTCAGGAGCCACCAGGCCGACGAAGCTGTAGTACTTGGGATGAGCGGTCATCTCGCCGATCGAGAAGACCGCAATCCCCAGCACGAACACCCATGCGTTCAGGGACGCCGCCAGGCAGAGGAACCCGAGCGCGCCAATCCCCATGCCGGTCACCATCGTGGGCAGCGCCGGGCGGTTCTTGACGATGCGGCTGACGAAGACCTGCAGCAGGATGATCGTGCCGGCGTTGATGACCGTCACGTGCTCGGCGTCGAAGGTGAAGGTCCACGGGAGGCCGACGGCCTGGAACGCCGAGGTTAGCGCGGCGCTGACCGGCGCGCGGTCGACGAAGTCGCGGAGGTAGTAGAGCACGGTGCCGAAATTCTGGAAGTAGAGGATCCAGAAGCCGGAGTACACGACCACCATCAGCATGAAACGCGAGTCGCCGAGCACCTCGGCCGCGCCCACCAACGTGTCTTTGAGTGTCTTCTTGCTGCCGGTCCCTGGCGGGTCGCGGAAGACGAACGCGGTCGGCAGGAGCATCAGGCCGGTGTAGAGCGCCGACGCCACGAACACGTAGCGCCACGACCAGCCGCGCAGCACGCTGACGACGAGCGGCGCGAGAAACGCGCCGAGATTGATCATCCAATAGTAGATGCCGAACCCGAAGGCCGAGTTCGTCTCGTCGGTCGTCCGGGCGATCGTGCCCGAGATGATCGGCTTGAAGAGCCCCGACCCGGTGGCCATCACCAGCAACGCGAGGAAGACCAGCGCGTAGCTGGACATCGCGCCGGCAGCGAAGTAGCCGCAGGCGAGGAACGAGAACGCCACCATCAGCATCCGCCGGTAGCCGTAGCGATCGGCGAGCGCGCCGCCGAGGATCGGCAGCACGTACGTGGCCGCGTAGACGATGCCGGTCAGGAAGCCGACCGCCTCGACGCTGGCGCCGAGCCCGCCGCTCGCGACGCTGCTCGTCAGGTAGATCGCGAGCACCGAGTTCATGCCGTAGTAGGCGGCCCGCTCGAAGAGTTCCATCACGTTGGCGACCCAGAACGTGGTGGGGAAGCCCTGACGCGGCCGGGCCGTGGCGGTGACGACTGCAGGCATACGTCTCCAGGCTGAAGAGCAGGAGCGGGATTACCGATCGTTGACGACGATGCGGCGTCCGTCGTACGCCGGCCGGACCGTGCCCTTCGTGCGGATGTACTCGATCAACGTGTCGAGTCTCACCGTGCCCGTGTCCTTGAGCGTCGTGAAGCCCTTGAGCGCGAAGCCGGCGAAGTAGGAGTTGGTCACGCCGCTGTACGTTCTGGCGTCGTCGAGCGGCTGCCCGCCGATCGTCACTTCGGCCAGCTCGCGGTTCTGCAGGCGATAGCGGATCCCCGAGACCACCGGCGAATAGCGCTGCAGCAGCGCCCGGATCTCCTTGCCGGTTGCCGTGAACGTCACGACCGTGTTGCTGAACGGATCGAGCGTGACGAGATCGCCGCGCGTCACCGCGCCCCGCAGCAGCGGGGCCCGGACGCCGCCCGTGTTCTCCATCGCGAAGTCCGCCTTGAACGTCTCGCGCAGCGCGTCCGACACCAGGTTGTATTCGGCGAGGTCGTCGCCGCGCGACGCGAACTCGCCGGCGGCCTGGCCGATGACCTCGCCGTATCGCGGCGCGATCGGCTTCCAGAAGCGGTCCACCACCGCGGCGACGGTCGGGTCTTCGGGGATGTCGGCCGACACCGGGATGAGCTGCGCGCGGTAGCGATCGACCCGCCAGGCGCCCGATTCGTCCTTGGCGAAGAGCAGGTCCACGCGTCCGAGCTCGCCGCCCCACTGGTGCGCCTGCACGATCAGGGTGCCGTTCACCGACGAGGTTTTCAGCTCGTCCGAGCGCCAGACGAACTCGCCGGAGGGCAAGCGCGAGTGCGAGTGGCCGCCGACGATCACGTCGAGATCGGGGACCTCCGCCGCCAGCCGCTGGTCCATCCTGTCGCCGGCGTGCGAGAGCAGGATGATGATGTCCGCCTTCGGCTTCAGCGTGGCGACCATCTGCCTGGCGCTGGCAATCTCGTCGGCGACGTCGAACGCCTCCTTCGCCGCGGGATAGGTGGAGGCCTCCTTCGTAGTCAGCCCGAACACGCCGACGCGCACCCCGTTGACCTGGCGCACGACGTAAGGGGTCACCAGCGGCTTGCCGGTCGCCCGGTCGGTGACGTTGGCGCACAGCAGTTGGTACTTGGTGAGCCCGATCAGCTTGCGGACCTGCGCGGCCGGGTTGTTGAACTCGTGGTTGCCCAGCGTCCCGAGGTCGTAGCCGACGGCGTTCATCGCCGCCACGTCGGCCTCACCGTGGTACTCGGTCGAGAACGGCGTGCCGTCCGAGTAGTCCCCGACGTCGGTCAGCCAGACCGGCACCTTCCGCCTTCCCAGTTCCTCCCGAAGCCGCTTGACGAGCGTGGCGCGCCGCGCGATCCCGCCGATGTCCTTGTAGGTCCTCAGCCCCTGCAACTCGCTGCCGGATGCCGCGGCGTCCGGGTAGCTGAACGGCAGCAGGTGGCCGTGCGTGTCGTTCGTGTGCAGGATGGTCAGCGAGACGGGCTGCGCGAAGGCTGCCGGCACGCCGAGCAGAACGGCGGCCAGGGCAGCCAGCAGGAGTCGGGTCGGTCTTGTCACGAAGAATCCTTTGAACAGTCATTCGGGCCGCCCGCGTTGGCGGGCCGCCCGTCCGAAGTTGCGCCAGCGAGAGCAATCCTATCGCATGACGGCGGTCGGGCGGAAGGCGGCGGCGAGCAGGCGGTGAGCCGCGCAGCGATGAGGTACAATGACGTCCTCATTCCCGGCCGAGGTCCTCATGTCCTCTGAATTCCAGCGCGTGGCCATCGTCAATCGCGGCGAACCGGCGATGCGTGTCATCCACGCCATCCGCGAGTTCAACCTGGAGCGCGGAACCCTCATCAGCACCATCGCGCTCTTCACCGACCCCGATCGCCGCGCGCGGTTCGTCCGCGAGGCCGACGAGTCGTATCACCTGGGCCCCGCGACTTTCGTGGACGAGGCCGACGGCCAGCGGAAGCCGACGTACCTGGACTACGCGCGCCTGGAGCAGGCGCTCGTGGCGACGCAGGCCGATGCCGCGTGGGCGGGCTGGGGATTCGTGGCCGAACGGGCCGATTTCGTGGAGTTGTGCGACAGGCTCGGCATCGTGTTCATCGGCCCCTCCAGCCAGGCCATCCGGCGAATCGGCGACAAGATCTCCGCCAAGCGGCTGGCCGAACAGGCGGGCCTGAAAGTGACGCCGTGGGGCGGAGAAGCGGCATCGACGCTCGACGTCGCGTGGGTGCACGCCCAGCGGGTCGGCTACCCCGTCATGGTCAAGGCGTCGGCCGGCGCGGGCGGGCGCGGCATCCGCCGGGCGTGGAGCGAGGCGGAACTGGCGGCCGCGTTCGACAGCGCGCGGCGCGAGGCCGGCCGGACGTTCGGCGACTCGACGGTGTTCGTGGAGCGCTGGCTCGACGGGGTCCGCCACGTCGAGGTGCAGGTGCACGGCGACCACGAAGGGGGGCTATGGGCCATCGGGGTCCGCGACTGCACCATCCAGCGCCGGTTTCAGAAGCTGATTGCAGAGGCACCGTCGCCCGCCCTGTTGTCGGGCGAAGAGGAGGCGCTGAAGGAGGCGGCCCTGCGCCTGTGCCGGGCGGCGGACTACCAGGACGCGGCCACGGTGGAGTTCCTGTTCGATCCGGCCACGCGCCAGTTCTCGTTCATGGAGGTCAACCCGCGCCTGCAGGTGGAGCATCCGGTCACCGAGCACACGACGGGCGTCGACCTGGTGAAGCTGTCGCTGCACGTCGCGCGCGGCGGGCGGCTGCCCGGGCAGCCGCCGGTGACGAGCGGCCACGCCATCGAAGTGCGCCTGAACGCCGAGAATGTCGACGCGGGCTTCGTGGCCGCGCCCGGCGAAATCGAGCTGTTCCGGCTGCCCACCGGCCCGGGGCTCCGGGTCGATTCGGGCGTGGCCGAAGGCGACCTGATTCCACCGGAATTCGGGACGATGTTCGCCAAGCTGTCCGCCGTCGGGCACACGCGCGAGGAGGCGCTGGGCCGGCTCAAGCGCGCGCTGGCCGAGAGTGCGATCGCGGTGAAGGGCGGGACGACGAACAGGACCTACCTGCTCCAGCTCCTCGACCGCGACGAGGTCCGCGCCTCGCGGGTGGATGTCGGCTGGCTCGATCGGCTGAGCGCCCGCCCGACGGGCGAGCCGGGCGACCACGCCGGCATCGCGTTGCTGCAGGCGGCCATCCAGGTGTACGACACCGAGTCGGAGGCGGAGCTGGAAGCCTTCTTCACGTCCGCCGCCCGGATGAAGCCGACCTGCCGGCCCGAAGTCGGCCGCCAGGTGGAGGTCGGGTACCTCGGCCACCGCTACCAGTTCAGGGTGTACCGGCAGGGCGTGCAGGAGTACCGAATCGAGGTGGCGGGCACGCGCATCGATCTCAACGTCGAGCGGCTCGGGCCGTGCGAGCGTTGGATCGCTCACGGCGACCACCGCTACCGCGTGCTGTCGATCGTGCAGGGCGACACGCACCTGGTCGAAGTGGACGGCATCCCGCACCGCATCTCGCGCGCCGACGCCGGCATCGTCCGCGCCCCGGGCCCGGCCATCGTGGTCGGGGTGAACGTCAGGGCGGGGGAGCGCGTCGCGGCGGGCGACCGGCTGGCCGTGCTCGAGTCGATGAAGATGGAGCTGGCCGTCACCGCGCCGTTCTCGGGGACGGTTCGGCAGGTGATGGTGATGGCGAACGCCCAGGTCGGCGCCGGCACGCCGCTGCTGCACGTCGATGCGCGCGAGGTCCGCGACGCGCAGGGCGTGCGAGTGACGTTCGAGGGGGTCTCGCTGCTGAAGGAGCGTCGGAAGCGGCGGGTGTCGCGGACGCGCGCCATCCTGAAGGGCGTCAAGGCCGGGTTCGGGGAACTGAAACGGGGACCGGGCCACCGGGCGCCGGCGTTGCTGCAGGATCTGCGCCGGTTGATGCTCGGCTTCGACGTCGACCCGGCCGAGTCGAAACGGCTCGTGAGCGAGTACGTCCGCGCGTCGCAGGCCCTGGACGAGCCGGATCCGGAGCGGCGCCGCGTCGAGGACGCGCTGCTGCAGATCTTCGTCGACGTCTCCACCGTGTTCGCCCGGCACGCCGCGCCGGAGGGCGGCGACGCGAGCGGTGTCCTGAGCGCCGAGGAGTACCTGTTCTCGTACCTGCGGACGCTCGAGGCCCGCGGCGGCGACCTGCCGCGCCCCTTCCTCGACAAGCTGCAGCGGGCGCTCTCCCACTACGGCGTCGAGACGCTGGAGCCCACCCGGGCGCTGCGCGAGAGCCTGCTCTGGATGTTCAAGTCGCACCGGCGGGTGGACCAGCAGGTGGACGCGGTGGTGGCGGTGCTCGAGCAGCGGCTCGCGCTGGGCGACGCAGCCGCCGCGCCGGGCTTCCTGCCGCTGCTCGACAGGCTGATCGCCGTCGCCCGCCGCCGCCACCCCGGCATCTGCGACGTGGCCCGCGACGTCCGCTACCGCGCGTTCGATCGCCCCGGCTTCGAACAGGCGCGGCGCTCGGTCTACGCGACGATGGAAGCGCACCTGGCGACGCTGGCGCGCGACCCCTACGGCGCGGGCCGGCAGGCGCGCATCGAGGCGCTCGTCGAGTGCCCGCAGCCGCTCAAGGAGCTGTTCGCGCCGCGCTTCGAGCAGGCGTCGTCGGTCGTGCGCGAGGTGATGCTCGAGGTGCTGACCCGGCGCTTCTACCGCATCCGTCATCTGGGCCCGTTCACCGGCCTCGAGGCCGGCGACCGCAGCGTCGTCGTCACGGAATACGCGCTCGACGGGCGCACGGTCCACGTCATCGCCGCGCACACCGCAGGCCACGACCTCCGACGCGCGTTCGAGACGATCCAGCGCGTGGCGATGTCGTTCCCGCTCGAGCACGAAGTCGTGATCGACCTCCACGTGTGGACGCGAGCGGCGCTCGACAACGCCGAGGCGGCGTCCGAGGACCTGCGCGCGATGCTGGACCAGGTCGGATTCGAACGCCCGGTCCGGCGCGTCGTTCTCATGGTGTCGGGACCGGCGGTCGTGGCGTGCTCGGGTCAGACGGAGTACTTCACGTTCCGTCCGGGCCCGGCCGGCTTCCGCGAGCAGGAGTTGTATCGCGGCCTGCACCCGATGATGGCCAAGCGGCTCGAACTCTGGCGGCTGCGCAACTTCCACATCGATCGCCTGCCGTCCGTCGAGGACGTCTACCTGTTCCGCGGCGTCGCCCGCGACAACCCGAAGGACGAGCGTCTGTTCGCCCTCGCGGAGGTCCGCGACGTCAGCGCGATTCGTGACGGCGGCGGCGCGCCGGTGCAGATGCCGCACGTGGAGCGGATGCTCATGGAGACCATGAACGCCATCCGCCGGGAGCAGTTGCGCCGGGCGCCAGGGGACCGCCTGCAGTGGAACCGCGTGTTGCTCTACGTCAGGCCGGTCCTCGCGTTCCGGAAGGAGGAACTCGAGGCGATCGCCCGCCGGATGGGCGCCGAGGCGGAGGGCCTCGGCCTGCAGAAGGTGGTCGTGCGGGCGGACATCCCCGACGACCAGGGCGTTCCGCGCGACACCGTGCTTCGAATCGCCGTGGCGGCGGGGCAGGCCATGTCGCTGCAGTTCAGCCCGGCGTCCGCGGAGCCGATTCGTCCGCTGACCGACTACGCGCAGAAGGTCGTCCGCATGCGCCAGCGTGGCCTCACGTATCCGTACGAGCTCGTGCGGATGCTGACGCCGTCGGGCGAGTCGATGCAGGGCGACATGCCGGCGGGCCGGTTCGTCGAGCACGACCTCGGTCCGGACGGGCGGCTGGTTCCCGTGGACCGTCCCTACGGCCACAACACGGCGAACGTCGTGGTGGGCCTGATCTCCAACGTGACGCCCAAGTGTCCGGAGGGCATGACGCGGGTGATCGTCCTCGGAGATCCGAGCAAGGAAGTCGGCTCGCTGGCCGAACCGGAGTGCGCGCGCATCGTCGCCGCGCTCGACATGGCCGAGCGGATGCGCGTGCCGCTCGAGTGGTTCGCCCTGTCGGCCGGCGCCAAGATCTCGATGCAGAGCGGCACCGAGAACATGGACTGGATTGCGAAGGTGCTGCGGCGGCTGATCGACTTCACGCAAGCGGGTCACGAGATCAACGTCATCGTCAACGGCATCAACGTGGGCGGCCAGCCGTACTGGAACGCCGAAGCGACGATGCTGATGCACACGAGGGGGATCCTCGTCATGACGCCCGAAGGGGCGATGGTCCTGACGGGCAAGTTGGCGCTCGACTACTCGGGGTCCGTCTCGGCCGAGGACAACCAGGGGATCGGCGGGTACGAGCACATCATGGGGCCGAACGGCCAGGCGCAGTACTGGGCGCGGGACGTCGGCGAGGCGTGCGGCATCCTGCTGCGGCACTACGACCACACCTACGTCATGCCGGGAGAGCGCTTCCCCCGCCGCGCCGTGACCCGGGATCCGATCACCCGCGACGTCTGCTCGTTCCCGCACGGCGAGGTGCAGGGCGCCGGGTTCGCGCTCGTGGGCGACGTGTTCTCCGACGAGCGAAACCCGGGTCGCAAGAAGCCGTTCGATATCCGCAAGGTGATGCGGGCGGTGACCGACCAGGACCACGAGCCGCTGGAGCGGTGGCTGCACATGCGCGACGCGGAGAACGCCGTCACCTGGGACGCGCACGTTGGAGGCTACCCGGTGGCCATGCTCGGGTTCGAGTCGCGCGCGGTCCCGCGCGTCGGCCTCGTGCCGCCGGATGGCCCCGACCAGTTCACGTCGGGCACGCTGTTCCCGATGGCGTCGAAGAAGGTGGCCCGTTTCATCAACGCGGCGAGCGGCGTGCGCCCGCTGGTGATCCTCGCGAACCTGTCGGGCTTCGATGGATCGCCCGAGTCGATGCGCCGCCGCCAGCTCGAATGGGGCGCGGAGATCGGCCGCGGGGTGGTCAACTTCAAGGGGCCCATCGTCTTCGTCGTCATTTCGCGCTACCACGGCGGGGCGTTCGTGGTGTTCTCGAAGACGCTGAACGAGAACATGGAGGTCGTGGCGCTGGAGGGCACCTACGCGTCGGTCATCGGCGGCGCGCCGGCCGCGGCGGTGGTGTTCGCCCGCGAGGTGGATGCGCGGACCCGCAAGGACCCGCGGGTGGTCGCCGTCCAGAGGGAACTCGAACAGGCGAGCGACACGGGCAAGCCGGCCCTCCGCGCCCGACTCTCGGAGATCAGCCGGACGGTGCGGTCCGAGAAACTGGGGCAGGTGGCGGACGAGTTCGACGCGATTCACAGCGTGCACCGCGCCCTCGAGGTCGGCTCGCTCGACCGGATCATCAAGGCGGCCGACCTTCGACCCTACGTGGTCGACGCGCTCGAGCGGCTGATGGCCAGGGAGGCTCAGCGGCAGGGTGCCGGCGAGGGCGTCGGATAGGGGTTTCCGTTCATACGTCAGTCGCCGGGCCCGCAATCCGCGGTTCCGCCGTGGCCGCCAGCAGGTCGGTGGCCGCCTGGTCGACCGACAGCCGACCCTCGAGCACGTCGCCGGCGATCCGGCCGCCTGCGCCGGGCGTGTCGAGCGTTTCGCGCAGCCGCCGTGCCGCCTCTTCCACCACCGCGCCCCGGACTTCCTGCTCGATCGACTCCAGGCGCTGCGCCTGCCAGCGCGGCCCGAACTCGGCGGCCAGCGCCTCGAGGTCGTCCGCCAGTTCGGCGATCCCCTGTCCCTGTTCGCCGCTGACCAGGAAGGTCCTGGGGGCGATGAGGGTGCCGGGGCGCCGCGAGAGCCACGGGGCCAGGTCGTCGGCGACGTCCTCGTCTGCCATCGGCCCATGGTGCCCCGCGGGATGCTCACGCGTCGCGCCCAGCATCGACAGCAGGTCGCCATGAAGACGGGCAGCGTCCGGCCGGTCGGCCTTGTTCACGACGAAGAGGTCGCCGATTTCCATCAGCCCGGCTTTCAGCAGCTGGATGCTGTCTCCGAGCCCGGGAGCGAGGACAATCGCCACCAGGTCGGCGACGCCCGCCACCTCGACCTCGCTCTGGCCGACCCCGACCGTCTCGACGAGGACCACCTCGCAGCCGACCAGGCCCATGACGCGGATGACGCCCTTCACGCCGAGCGCCAGGCCGCCGAGATGTCCGCGCGAGGCCATGGATCGAACGAAGACGCCCGGGTCGGTGGCGTGCCGCATCATCCGCACGCGGTCGCCCAGCACCGCGCCTCCGGTGAACGGCGACGAGGGATCGACCGCGACGACGCCCACCCGCCGGTGCGGCTGGCGGCGCCGAAACTCCCGGACCAGCGCGTCGGTCAGCGTGCTCTTGCCAGACCCCGGCGCCCCGGTGATGCCGACGAGCAGCCGTGGAAGCGAGAGACGCTCGGCGGTCGCCGGATCGAGGTGCGCGGCGTGGAACAGCTCCGGCAGGCGGTGGGGGGCGTCCGAGAGAATCGACATCAGCCGGGCGGCGTGGCGGACGGTGCCCGGGGCGCCGGACGCCACCGCGCGAACGAGGTCTGCGAGGGCAGTGGACATGAGCCACCGAGCAGTCTACAGGAATCGGGGAGGGGCCGCGACGCGAAGCCGCGGATGAACCCGACCGCCCGGCTTCGCGCGGACGAGCGGCTGCAGAGCGGGGCGGTGGGCAGTCGGGGAAAGGTGAGCAGGGCGGCCTGGTTCAGGCCGCCCCACCGGGCCTGCCTGGCCCCGCGGTAGACGTCTTGAACGGCAGAATTCCTGGCGATTGAGTCAAGTATCTCGGCGTTTCGTCCGCCGTTCAAGACGTCTAGAGCCCCTCGCTCGCGCGGGGCCAGCCAACAGCGTTTCTGGTCTAGCGAGGCGGGCGTCGTCGCCGGATATGCTTGGCGGACCGAGGCCCGTCTCGCTAGACAACCACCGGCGGCGGAGCGTCCGGAGCCGGGGCGGCCACGACCGGTTCGGGGGCAGCCGGGGTCTGGACGACGGGCGGCGCCGGCACGGGGGCCGGAGCAGCCTTGACGACGGCCTTCTTCGGGGCGGCTATCTTGGCCACCGGCTTCGCGACCTCCTTCGGGGCCGCCTTCTTGGCCACCGGTTTCGCGATCTTCTTCGGGGCCGCCTTCTTGGCCACCGGTTTCGCGATCTTCTTCGGGGCGGCCTTCTTGACGATCTTCTTCGGGGCCGCCTTCTTGGGCGCGGCCTTCTTCACGGCCTTCTTGACCGCCTTCTTCACGACCCTCTTCGGGGCCGCCTTCTTCGGGGCCGCCTTCTTCACCGGTTTCTTGGCCGCTTTCTTAGGGGTCTTCACCGTCCGCTTCTTCGCCATCTGTGCCTCCTTGCGCCGAAGATACGTTCGGCCGTGTGGCCGGCGCGATTATAGCGCAAGTCCCGCGCGGCGCACGGTGTTTCGACGAGGAAAACCACATCGTGTGCTATGCTTCGCCGCTCGAAGGCGGGCTCTCGCCGAGGTGGGGAGATGGGCGCGGACTTGACGAAGGCCGTAATCCTGGCGCGCGGGCTGGGCACTCGCATGCGCCGCGCGGCCGACGAGGTGTCGCTGGACGCGGCGCAGGCGCGTGCGGCGGATTCCGGCGTCAAGGGCCTGATCCCGGTCGGCCGTCCTTTTCTCGACTACGTCATGACCGGCTTGGCCGACGCGGGATTCCGGGAGGTTTGCCTGGTGATCGGGCCGGAGCACGATGCGGTCCGCGACTACTACACCAGGCGAGCCGTTCCTTCGCGGGTTCGCGTCGCGTTCGCATTGCAGGAAAGCCCGCTGGGCACGGCCGACGCGGTGGCGGCCGCCGAAGCGTTTGCGTCGGGGCAGGAGTTCCTGGTCATCAACTCGGACAACTACTACCCGGGCGAGGCTCTCGGAGCGCTGCGAACGCTCGGCGGCTGCGGCCTCGCGGGCTTCGACCGCGCGGCGCTGGTGCGCGAGGGCAACATCGAGGACGAACGCGTGAGCCGTTACGCCGTGCTGCAGGTTGATCCAGACGGGCGGCTGTCGGACATCGTCGAGAAGCCCGAGGGCCGGGAGTGGGCGTGCGCCGGCGAGCATGCCCTGATCAGCGTGAATTGCTGGCGTTTCGGTCCATCGATCTTCGAGGCCGTCCGCCGCATCGGCCCATCTCCGCGTGGGGAGTTCGAACTGGCCGACGCGGTGCGACAGGCGATGCGCGCGGGCGAGCGGTTCGCCGTGGTGCGTGTTGCCGCGGGAGTGCTGGACCTGTCGTATCGCGGCGACATCCCGTCGGTCGCGCGGCGGTTGGCCGGCGTGGAGGTTCGCCTGTGAGGGACGCGTTGCTGTCGTCCTCACGCGCAGCGTTGAGCGGGATCGCCGCGGCGGAGGCGGTTTCGGCGTTCTGGGTGCCCGGGCGAATCGAGGTGCTCGGCAAGCACACCGATTACGCGGGCGGTCGGAGCCTGGTCTGCGCGGCGGAGCAGGGCTTTGCTGTGGTCGCAGCGCCGCGGGCGGATTCGCGCGTGCGCCTGCTGAACGTGGCGGATGGGAGCGAGGTCGTGCTGGCGCTCGACGCCCGCCTCGCCGAGCCGCCGGAAGCCTGGATGCGGTATCCGGCCACGGTGCTGCGGCGAATGGCCCGCAACTTCCCGGATGCCGCGCGCGGCGCCGACCTGGCCTTCGCGAGCGACCTGCCGCCGGCCTCCGGCATGAGCAGCTCGAGCGCGTTCGTGATCGCGGTCTTCCTTGCCGTTTCCGGGGTCAACCAACTGGTCGACGACCCGCGATACCGGGAGGCGATCGCCACGCCGGAGGATCTGGCCGCGTACCTGGCGACGGTCGAGAACGGGCAGAGCTACGGGGCGTTGGCCGGCGACCGCGGCGTGGGGACGTTTGGCGGCGGCGAGGATCACACGGCCATGCTGTGCTGCCGGGCGGGAGAGTTGAGCCAGGTACCTCGTTCTGTCCGGTTTCCCACGAACGCCAGGTGGCGTGCCCGGCCGGTCATCGGTTTGCCGTGGCCGCCAGCGGGGTGAGGGCCGAGAAGACCGGTGCGGCGAAAGACGCGTACAATCGGGTCTCGCTGGCCGTTCGCGCGATTCTCGACGCGTGGCGGGCCGAATCGGGGCGGCCGGATGCCTCGCTTGCCCGGGCGGTCGACAGGGCCGGCGCGGCGCAACTCCGCGAGATGGTCGAGCGGACGGCGATCGACGGCTTCGAGACCGCGGACCTGCTGGATCGGTTCGATCAGTTCGTCGAGGAGAGCGTCGAGATCGTCCCGGCCGCGTCCGAGGCGCTCGCGCAGCTCGACCTCGTGCGGTTCGGGACGCTCGTCGATCGGTCGCAGAACCTGGCGGAGCGGCTCCTGGGGAACCAGGTGCCGGAAACCGTGCACCTGGCGCGCTCGGCTCGCGATCTCGGGGCGGCGGCGGCGTCGGCGTTCGGCGCCGGGTTCGGCGGGAGCGTGTGGGCGCTGGTCGGCGACGACCGGGTGGCGGACTTCGTCCTGGCGTGGGAGCGCGCCTACCGCCGCGCGTTTCCCCATCGCGCCCCCTCGTTCCTCGTGACCCGTCCCGGCAACGCGGCGTCGAGAATGACTCTTGACCGTTGACTCTTGACCGCACTGAGACCGCTCGAGACCGGCATCAGCGGCGAACGCGGCGGGGCGCGTCCCGGCGGATCGCGGACGCCTGAGTTGTCAGTGGACTGGAGACGACCGATGTGCACTGGACGATTCTGCGTGTGTTGGCTGGCTGTCGCGGTGTGGCTCTGCGGGGCCGCGGTCGGCGTGGCGCAGGTGCCGCCGACGCTGAACCTGATGCCGGTGCCGTCCAGCGTGACGCTCGACCAGGGCGCCTTCGTCATCGACCCGTACTTCGGCGTCAGGTTCGAAGGGCACAAGGACGCCCGCCTCGAGCGCGCCGTCGAGCGGATGCTCGAGCGCATCACCCGGATCACGGGAGTCCCGATCGTCCGTACGGGCAACGTGCCGGCGCTCACGATCAAGTGCGGCGCCGCCCCCGTGGGCGTCCAGAAGGCCGTCGAGGACGAATCCTATACGCTGCGCGTGACGACGGGCGGGGCCACGCTGACGGCGCCGAGCGTCTACGGCGTCCTGCGCGGGCTCGAGACGCTCACCCAGCTGATCGAACTGGGCCCGACCGGGTTCGGCATCCGGGCGGTCACGATCGCGGACCGGCCGCGGTTTCCGTGGCGCGGCCTGATGATCGACGTCTGCCGCCACTGGATGCCCGTCGAGGTCGTCGAGCGCAACCTCGACGCGATGGCCGCCGTGAAGCTGAACGTGCTGCACTGGCACCTGTCCGAGGACCAGGGATTCCGCGTCGAAAGCAGGGTCTACCCGCTGCTGCACCAGAAGGGCTCGGATGGCCTGTACTACACGCAGGAGCAGGTTCGCGAGGTCGTCCGCTACGCCGCCGACCGCGGCATTCGCGTGGTGCCCGAGTTCGACATGCCGGCGCATACGCAGGCCTGGCTGGCCGGCTACCCGTCGCTCTCGGCGGGGAAGGGGCCGTTCGAGATCGCGCGCACCTGGGGCGTGCTGGACCCCGTCCTCGATCCGACGAACGAGAAGGTCTACGTCTTCCTGAACCGTTTCATCACCGAGATGGCCGCGCTCTTCCCGGACGCCTACTTCCACATCGGCGGCGACGAGGTGAACGGCAAGCAGTGGGACGCGAGCCCCGCGGTCGCCGCGTTCAAGAAGCGCCACGCCCTGGCGACGAACGAGGACCTCCAGGCCTACTTCAACAAGCGCGTGGCGGCCATGTTGAAGGCACGCGGCAAGACCATGGTCGGCTGGGAAGAGGTACTCCACAAGGACCTGCCGAAGAGTGCCGTGGTGCAGTCGTGGCGCGGACAGAAGTCGCTGGCAGATGCGGCCGCGGCCGGGTACAGAGGGATCCTTGCCAACGGCTACTATCTCGACTACATCTGGACGGCCGCCCGGCACTACGCCGTCGACCCCGTGGGGAAGGACGCGGCCGGACTGCCGGCAGCAGCAACATCGCGCATCCTCGGCGGGGAGGCGTGCATGTGGGCGGAGTGGGTGACGCCCGAGACGATCGATTCGCGCATCTGGCCGAGGATGGCAGCCATCGCCGAGCGGTACTGGTCGCCCGCGACGGTCACCGACGTGGCGGACATGTACCGGCGCCTCGACGCCGAGAGCCGGCGCCTCGAGGCCACCGGCATCACCCACCGGGCGAACTACCAGCCGATGCTCGAGCGGCTGGCGAACGGCCGCCCGACCGGGGCCCTGATGGGGATCGTCGATCTCGTCGAGCCGGTGAAGGACTACAACCGCGGCCGCCGCGCGAAGTTCACCAGCCTCACGCCGCTCAACCGCATCGTCGACGCGGCGCGCCCCGAAAGCGACGAAGCCCGGGACTTCGCGCGCCTCGTGGACGGGTTGCTCGCCGACCCGTCGCGGTCAGCCGGCCGCGACGCGATTGTCGCGCATCTGAAGGCGTGGCAGGACCACGCGCGGATGGCGGAGAGGGTGTGGGACTCACCGCTGCTGCAGGAGGCGGCCGCGCTCGGGCAGCACGTGGCCCTGGTGTCGTCGGTGGGCCTGAAGGCGCTCGATGCGCTGCAGAAGAGGACGCCGCTCGTGCTGGCGCCGGAAGAAACCGACGGCCTGGCGAAGGCGGCCATGCCGGTCGCGGACGTGGCGCTCATGGTGACGCCGTCGGTGAAGAAGCTCGTGGATGCGGCGAGGGGTCAGTAGGATCAGCTGCCAGCTGCCAGCCGCCAGCTACTGGGATATCACGAGCAGCCATCCCCGACCGGGCTCGATCGGGATCTCTTCGTCAACCGCGAACGTGCGCGCCGGCTGGAAGTCCTCGATGGCAGGCGCGGCGAGAGTTGCCTTGGCCGGATCGAGGCCGAGCGCCGGCCAGTCGATCGCCAGCTTCACGTCCACCTTGTCCTGTGCCCAGCTCGCCACCGCCACCATCGTTCGCCCGTCGCGGACGTAGCTGGTGACGAGGACGTCGGTACGGTCGGTCCTGACGGGCCGCGCGTCCACCCAGTAGCCGACCATCCGGCTGTCGGCGATCCCGAACGCGTCCCACGCGCTCCACAGCGGGCGCGGGTCGCCGGCCCATGGCAGGCGTCCGGTCATTCCGTAGACCATGCCGCGCCACGGGTTTCCGTTGTCCTGCAGCATCTCGCCCATCAGGCCGAAGGGCAGGCCGGAGATCTCGACGAGCCAGAAGTCGGGCGCCGAGTTGTAGTCGAAGTATTCGCCGAACCACAGGCGGTTGAGGAACGGGAAGTGCTCGAGGTAGAGGTTCGCGCTGCTGGCGAAGCCGTCCCGCGCGTTGTACTGGTTCGCCGAGTGCAGGTCGATCAGCGCCTCCGGGCGGTTTCGGTCCAGCACCTTCCGCACCCGCTTCATCGTGGTCCGGTCGAACGCCACGTCGTCGATGTAGAGCCCGTCGATGCCGACGTTCTTCGCCAGCCAGTTCAGCCCCTCGACGTAGTAGTTGTGCCAGCGCGACACCCCGGTGTTGACGACGGCGGCGTCCTTCAATTCGGGGACGAACCAGGCGGCGATGTAGTCGGAGACGAGGTGCTCCTGGAGCCACGAGAAGCCGCCGCCAGGGCCCGTGGACAGGATCTCGTCGCCCAGGCTTCGCAGCGCGAACAGCTCGGGCGCGTGATTCGAGAGCTCGCGGACCGTGTAGTAGATCTTCACCTTCAACCCGCGCGCGTGGGCCTCGTCGATGTACGCCTTCATCTCGGCGGGGCGAAGGAACGGGTAGTTGAGGTACGGGTTGATGGCGGTGGCGTGGTGGATGTTCAGCGTGTTGGCGCCGGTGGCGGCCGCCTCGGCGACCGGTTTGTAGGCGTGGAAGAAGCGCGTGGTGAACTGCGCCTTCGTGTCGATCGTGTGGAAGGGCGTGAGCAGGAGCCGGAAGTCGTACCGCTGCACCTCGCCCTTCGTCATCGTGCGCGCGCCGCTGTAGCACTCGACGAGCGCCGCCTCGCCGCGTTCCGACATGCGACAGCCGCCGCGTCCGCCGTTCGACCACGACGCGGGCATCACGAGCGGCTTGGAGTGGTAGAAGTTGGTGTTGAGCGGGCGCGAATACTTGTCGTCCCTGAGCGTGAACTGCAGGCCGGCGTTGACGTCGCCAATCCACGCCGAGTCCTGGTTCTTCTCGACGTCCCACGTCCACTCGAACGCGGGCGGGCGCGCGCCGCCCCTGATTCCGAGCCCCATCATGTAGCGGGCCACGTCGCGGGCCATCGGGATCTCCAGGCGGATGTCCTTCAGCGACGCGTCCTGCGTGGCGCGCACCTGCACCTCGAACTCGATGTTCCCGTCGAATTCCATCTGCGCCCGCGTGTTCACGGCCAGCGGGCCCGACGTGCCATCCGACTCCCACGACACCGCGCCCGCCGCCCGCTTCACGAAGCGGATGCCCGACGTCGTCCACGGCGGGAGCGGCGCGTCGGCCGTTTCGGCGACGAGGCGGACCGGGCCGGCCAGGATGTCGCGGGGCTTCTCGCCAATCGACGTCATCTCCTGCGTGAAGCGGCTCTGGATGCGCTCGGGGAAGCCGTCGCGGCCGACCACGACGGTGCGGCCCAGGATGCCGACGGCGTTGTCGCGGACCTGGACCGGCGAATACGGTGCGACCAGGTCGTCGTCGAAGGCGAGCATCGAATCGAGCCAGCGCAGGCGCGAGTGCCGCGCGGGCTCGTTGTCGCCGGCCGCGGGAATCAGCCGGGCCGACACCGACAACGTGACGGGAATCCGGGTGGGCGGCAGGCCGGCCGGCGTCACGGTCACCTCGCCCTTGTAGGCGCCAGCGGGGGCAGCGTCCGGCACCTGGACGCCGAGCCACAGGGCCTGGATCCTGCCCTGGGGCACCACCAAAGTCTTCTTGAAGGTCCTGCCCTTCCAGTCGCGCCCGCCGGTGTTGAAGCAGCGCACGGCCGCCGCGGGAATCGCCCCGGCGCCGTCCGAAGTCTGCAGATCGCTGAAGGTCACGTCGAGGCCGTTGAGCGTCGCCCGCGCCGCGAACACGCCCAGTTGGAAGGCGTAGAACTCGCCGCGGTCGGCGGCGCCTGCAAACGCCGTGTTGGCGCCGGCCTGGATCCAGCGGAACGGCAGGTCGCCCGTCATCTTGATCGGGAACTGCCGGTTCTCTGGGAACACGAGGTAGGCCGAGGACGGATGCCTGGCGAGCAGCGTCTCGGTTTCGGCCGCGGTGGCGATCACCTCCATCGGGGAGAAGCTGTTCAGCTCGTCGATGGCCTGGAACTCCACCACGCGGGCCGTAGGCAGCGTGGCGGGCTTGGTGCCCGGCACGCCGCCCTCCGACGGGCCGAGGCCGTTCCTCGCCAGCCAATCGGGCTGGGCCGTCTGCTCCGGTTCGGGGTAGGTAACCGTTGGGTAGTTCGCCCGGCCCGACACGACGTTCGGCAGGTAGTAGACGAAGTATCGGCCTCTGCCCGAGACCGGCTGGAAGACGATTTCCCCCGCCTCGCGGGTGATCGACACGCGGGCGACGTTGCCGACTCGCGCGCCCGAGCGCGCGGCGACCACGACCAGGTTCTTCTTGTCGGGGTCCGCATCGCGCCGGCGCCAAGGGATCACGGCGCGGACGGCATCGGCCTGCGCGGCGACTTCCAGCACGACGCGGTGGTTGCCCAGCGTGTCAGCGTCCCACGAACCGGTCGTGTAGACGGGCCCGGCCGCTCGAGAGACGGCCCGCCCAACGGTCGCGGGCTTCCGCGCGGACGTCTGTGCCGCGAGCCCGGCCAGCAGCACCGCGCACAGAAGAGTGAAGAAAGCCAGCACACGGCGGCCGACCGGGGGTGTCATGGTCCTCCGCGAATACTAGCCCAACTTCGGAAACGGGGGGGCGCGCCGCCGTCCCGGCGCGCGGTCACCCCGCCTGCAGGACCGAGCGCGGCGGCGTGCGGACGTCCCAGACCAGGCCGAGAACCTGCCCGAGTTTCAGCACGTAGTAGCTGCCGTCCACCTCCCACCAGAAGAAGCCCTGGCGGGCGCTCAGCTGGTAGTGGTGGTGGTTGTTGTGCCACCCCTCGCCGAGCGTGATGAGCGCGAGCCAGAAGTTGTTGCGGCTCGTGTCGGTGGTGGCGTAGCGGCGGCGTCCCCAGACGTGCGCGAGCGAGTTCACGGTGAACGTGCCGTGCCACAGCATCACCGTGGCGACGATCCAGCCCCAGTAGAGCGCGGACAGGCCGCCCGCGAAGTACATGAGCGCGCCGAGCCCAGCCACGGGGACGAGGTGGTAGCGATTCAGCCACCGCAGTTCCGGGAAGGCCATCCAGTCGTGCACCAGCTCGGTTCGTGTCCGGGCGTAGTCGTGCACCAGGATCCAGCCGACGTGCGCCCACCAGAAGCCGCGCTTCGACGGCGAGTGGATGTCGTCTTCCTGGTCCGAGTACTTGTGGTGGTGCCGGTGGTTGGCGGCCCACCACAGCACGCCCTTCTGCGCGCTCATCGTGCAGGCGGCGGCCAGCAGGAACTGGAGCGCGCGGCTGGTCTTGAAGCTGCGGTGCGAGAAGTAGCGGTGGTAGCCGATGGTCACGGCGGCCATCAGGGCGTAATAGACGATGATGGAGAGGAGTGGGCCTTTCCAGGTGATGGGGACGATGAACAGGCCGACCAGGACCCCGACGTGCATGGCGAAGAAGGGGATCGACATCAGCCAGTCGGTGCGCGTCGGCGGCCTTGCGGCCGGGCCGGAGGTTGTAGGGAGCATACGCAGAAGATAGCACGCGGCCTGTGCTACGATCATGGTTTCGTTCACCCCAGCTGGAGACCACATGCCCTATCCGTTTCAATCGCCCGTGACCGGTCGCAAGGACGTCCCGGCGGGTCCGGGCAAGCTCTGGAAGCGCATTCCGCAGGAAAAGCGCGTCGAGGCTGCCGCGGCCTTCTGGCAGGACGAGGACGAGTCGGTGGAGCAGCAGGCCGAGGCGCTGCTGGCGATTGCCTCGCACTACCGCTTCCGCCCGAAGACGGTGCGGACGCTGCCGCTCGACAAGAAGGTGAAGTACCTGGCCGCGCTACCGGCGCTGTCGGACGCGGTGGCCGGCCGCGTGCTCGTGGCCTACCACCTGGCGCACCAGCGGCCGATGCTCGGCACGTTCCTCGACGCCCTCGGCATCTCGCACGACAACGGCGTGCTGAAGGAGCAGGAGATGAAAGCGCCCGAGGCGGAGCGCCTGAAACAGGCCGCCGCCACGCTACGCGCCGCGCACCCGGCCGCCGACGTGGACCTGTATTTCCAGACGCTGCTGGTGCAGGACCCCGAGACGTGGGGCGGGCTGGCGGACGTGTTGCCGGAGGCGGAAGGGCATAGCAGGCAGTAGGCGGTCGGCAGCGACAGTGGCTAGTGGCTAGTGGCTGGTGGCTAGTGGCTGGTGGACAGCCTCGCACGCTGCCACGCTGTCATCCGCGGGCGGTGCGGCCCCAAGTCGCAGGTCGCCAGCCGCGGCCCCGGCCCGGTGTGGCGCGGGCCTTCAGGCCCGCGAGGCTGGCCCGATGTGGCGCGGGCCTTCAGGCCCGCGAGGCGAGGACGACGATGGGAGCCAGACGCGGCCCCGAGCCGCCGGACATCACCGAGAAGGGCGGCCTCAGGGGCGGGCAGCCGCAGCGGTCCGACGAGCGGCTCTTCATGCAGTTCTTCGCCTTCGGTGGTTGCCCCGACGCCACCGCCCTCGGTCCGCACCTGGCCGCCGCCGGCATCACCGGCGTCGTCTACGAGGACGTCAACGACCCGCGCGGCGTGGGCGTGCTCGCGCTGAGCCGGAATCCGGCGCTCTTGGTGGACGTTCTGCGGCCGGCGCTGACGAGCGGCCCCTTCGCGCCGCTCGCGCTCAAGCCGCAGTTCACGCTGTTCGGCCGCACCTACGCGCTCGGCTACGAGCCAGACCTCGAAGAAGTGCTGTTCCACCGGCCGACGCGCACGGTGCTGAATCCCGCGTGGCCGTGGGCCGTGTGGTATCCGCTCCGGCGCAATGGCAAGTTCGCCCAGTTGCCGCCCGACGAGCAGCGCGTCATCCTCGCCGAGCACGGCGCGATCGGTATGTCGTTCGGCGCCGCCGACCTCGCACACGACATCCGCCTGGCCTGCCATGGCCTCGACGCCAACGACAACGACTTCGTCGTCGGCCTGATCGGCAAGGATCTGTTTCCGCTGTCGGCGGTGGTGCAGTCGATGCGCAAGACGCAGCAGACGTCGCTGTATCTCGATCGGCTTGGGCCGTTCTTCGTGGGGCGGGCGGTCTGGCAGGGGCCCAGGTCCTGATATCGCGGGGGCGCGGCCCTGGCAAGCCCGTGGCTGCTTCGTGCCCCGAGCGGACATCAACACCTCGGCCCGTTTCGGCGTTACCAGGCCATCCTTGACCACCTCGTCGGACATCTGCGATTTCCTGTCCGGCTCGTGGCTTGCGACTTGCGGCGCCCTGTCTGCCGACGGCAGCACAGACTCAACCAGCCGTACACGTCGCCCGTCGACGAGATCTATTGCACCCACACCTTCCCGCCCCGGGTCATCGGGATGGGCAGCAGTTCGATCCGGCGGGTGAGCGACTCGCGCTCCTCCGGGGAGATGGCCACGAAGACCACGGCCAGCTGGCGGTTCACGGGGACGGCCACGGAATTGGGGGCCGGCGACCCCTTCTCGAGCGCGGCCAGGAACTCGTCCCGGTCCTTGGGGGTGTCCCACGCCGTCAGCCACACGCCCTGCAGGTCCTTCGTCGATTGCAGCACGCCGGGGCCGGTCTTGTCGGCGAGCAGGTAGAACCGGTCGCCGCCCCAGCCCGCCGCGCCGGGGTTCGTCCACGCCGACGCGTTCTGCAGCGCGGTGATGTCGCGCGGCGCGTCGCGCGGGGCCGTCAGGAGCGCCGTGAGCAATTCGCCGAACGTGTCGCGATGCAGCACGTGCCTGTCGCCGGCCCACAGCCAGCGGTCGATGGCCTTGTCGTCGAAGACGACGGGGTCGTCGCGCTGAGCGGGGTCCCAGTACTTCTCCGCGTGCAGCAGCTGTTCGCTGGAGCGGGGCAGCGCCTTGCGCGCGGCCAGGAGCGCCTCGCCGACACCCTTGTTGTCCGGCCGCGTCAGCAGCGCCGGCAGCTCGCCCTTCGCCAGGAACGTCGCGCCGACGATGTAGGAGCCGAACATCGCCGAGAAGTAGCGGGGCAGCTGCTCGAGGGTCTTCGCCCGTTCGAGTTCCTGCGCCATGTACTCCGAGAGATCGCCCAGCGTGAAGCGGCCGGACCGCTGCGCGGCGAACATGTGCTGCAGCATCAGCGCAGTCGCCGACCCTTCCCCGAGCGCCGTCGCCACGAACTCGGTGTCCTCGGTCCCGGTGCCGGGCTTCATCAGGTTTCCCAGGTCGACATACTGGTCGTCGAGGGCGTGCGTGAGCTCGTGGGCGAGGATCATGCGCTCCACGAATGGCGGGGTGCCGTTCGCGCGGTCCACGAGCCGCAGCGTGCGCGTGGCGGGTTCGTAGTAGCCGGCGACCTGCTGGTCGAGCACCGTGAGGGCGGTGGCGATCAGGTCGCAATCGGCCGGGATGAGGCCCGCGACGCGAAGCGTGGCCTGCACCCGCGCCCGCCGCTCGGGCCGGTCGCCCGCCAGCAGCATGCGGCGGATGTCGGCCTTGGCCTGGGCGAGCGAGATGCGTTCCTTCTTCACGGGGCGTTTGAAGGTCCAGCCGCGAAGCGCCTCCACCTCGTGGGCCACTTCGTCGGCCATGCGCATCAACTCCTCGGTGCGGCCGGCCGGCGCCGCCGACGCGTCCTGGCGGACGGGCGACGCCGACACGAGGCAGGCCGACAGCAGGAACGCGTAAGTGAGCGCGCGGAAGCGAACCTTCATCGAGATGTCCGCCTGGGGACGGCCGCAAACAGTTTCTTCAGGCGGGCCGGATCCGAAGGGCGCCAGGCGCTGCCCAGGTCGCGGCGGACGAACGCCGCGACGGTGTCGAACGGCAGCGTGGACGCGGCCTCCAGCAGCTTCTCGACCTCGCGGTCGAACTGCTGGCTCTCCCTCGCGCTGGCGTTCGAGCGCCACGCGCGCAGCGCACCCTCCGGCGAACCGTAGTCCACCTGGAACTCGTCGTGGAGGTACCCGCTGAAGAACGACTCCAGCTGCGGAAACGCCGCGGCCGACAGCGCGGCGGGAAAATCGGTTGTCTTGCGCATGCTGATGGTCCGAACGGAGGTCGCAGCAGACATTGTATCCGGTGCCGCCCCCGGGGACCACCGGCGATCGGCGCTACTTTTTGACCTGCAAGTGGTCGACGGCCGACTTCACGCCGTCGGTCTCGCGCGCGATCTGCACGGCCTTCGCGCGCTCGGCGTCGGACGCGAGCCGGGAGAAGCAGGACGGGCGCCAAACCTGGCGGGACCGTTCTCCGGGACGGCTGCAATCCAGCGCTACCGCGCGGCCGGCATGGCAGACCGCACGGCCAGGACCACCGACGCGGTCCCTTCCTCCCAGTGGTAGCCGAACGAGAAGGTGAGCGGCTTCACGTTGCGGCCGTCGGCGTAGGCCTTCGCCATGTCGGGCTGGTAGCCGTAATTGAAGTCCTTCACCGGCTTCGAGTACTTGCCGTAGAGCGTCACGGCCCACTCGGGCGATTTCAGGAAGCGCAGCGGGATGCCCGAGTCGTCTTCGAGAATCAGGCGGGAGCCCTTCAGCAGGACGTCGCGAACCCGGGTGAACTCCCTGCCGTGCAGCAGGTAGGACGCCGATTTCAGGAACGTGGCGAACGGCGCCTGGCGCTCGAGGAAGGGCAGGACGCCCGGCCGCGTGTTGATGGCCGCATCCTCGGCCTGCGCGCGGAAGTAGACCACGGTTTGCGGGGCGTGGCCGGGCCTTGCGAACACGAGCTCCAGCGCGGGCGCCGCATTGTGCTCCTTCGCATTCGACGTGCGCGGGCGCAGCGCGCCGTCCTCCCCAATCTCCATCTCGCGCGCGCTCATGAGCTGGGCGTTCATGCGGACGAGGAAGACGGCCAGAAGCGGCATCGTGCCCTTGAGCTCCTTCGCCGCCGTGTCCTGCAGCATGTGCCTGGTGATGAAGTAGTTTCGCGCCAGCAGGTCGTTTAGCGCACGGCGCGTTTCGTCCAGCAGCCGGGCCAGGCGGACCTCCGACAGCTGGTCGAGCGCCGGCAGCGAGCCGGTCTGTTCGAGTCCGAACAGGACGTAGCGTTCACAATCGGGGAAGAGCAGCCACGCGTTGAGGATGTCGGGGCCGCTGAACGGGTACATGAGCGTGGAACAGCTGCCGACGAGGGGCTGCAACTCGCGGTCGCGCCAGGCGGCCATGTGGACGAAGCGCTCCTTGGTGGCCTGGGTCCACTGGCTGTCGAACTCGCGCTGCCACGCCTGCCACTCGGGCTTCGAGGCCACCTTGGCCAGGCGTCCCTCGGGCGAGGGTTGAAGACCGGCGAGCACGCGTGCCTCGTCGGTCAGGTTCTGATCGGCTCCGGGGATCAGCGCGGCGGCGGCCGGGACGACGGGCGCCTGCTGTGCCGCCTGCTCGCTTTCACGCGCGCTGGATTGGCGGCAGCCGGCTTGGAGGGTGGCCACGCACAGCAGCGGCAGCACGACAGTTCGACGGAGAGCGGTTGGCTGCATGAGACCTTTCAACGGACGGGTTGCCTTCATCCTACCAAGGGCGAGGCGATGCGTCAGCAGAAAACACACGCCGAATCTGGCATTGCCGGATAATGCTGGCGTGGCCGTCGAACGGTTCAGTCTCAGGACGGGCGCCGACGAACGGATGAGGTTGGACGCACTGCTGGGCGCCTGGCTGCCAGACGCGCTTGGCCGTCCCTTGTCGAAGTCGGCGGTTCGCCGGCTCGTCATGGCCGGCGCGATCCTCGTCGACGGCCGGCCGGTTCGCCGCCCGGGCCTGGAACTCCGGGCCGGGCAGAACGTCGAGGCGCGCGTCGACCGGTCCCGGCTGCTCGATCGCGGAGCACCGGCGGTCATGGCGGAAGGCGGCGCCGGTCGCGCAGAGCACGCTCGGCTCGTCACGCTCTTCGAGGATCGGTGGCTGCTCGCCGTCGCCAAGCCCGCAGGTCTCCAGGTCCACGCGAGCGCCGACGCCTCGCGGCCCGACCTCTTCTCCCTGGTCCGCGCGCGATTGTCGGCGGCCCGCCGCGATCCGGAGTCGTACCTGGCCCTCCATCATCGCCTGGACATCGGGACGTCGGGCGTCGTGCTGTTCGCGATCGACGCCGCCGCCAACGCGGGGCTCGCACGCGCGTTCGGCGACCACCGCGCCGAGAAGATCTACGAGGCGATCGCGGGCCGGCCATCCGACGCGCCCGCTGCGCGCTGGGTGGCGCGAGGCCCGCTCGCCTTGACGGGGACGGGCCGCGCGGCGCGCGTCCGCGTGGTGCCCGACGGCCAGCCGGCCGAAACCGCTTTCACGATCGCTCGACGCTTTGCGGCCGCGCTGCTGATCGAGGCGCGGCCGGCCACGGGCCGCAAGCACCAGGTCCGCGCCCATCTCGCCGAGGCCGGGCTTCCGATCCTGGGCGACGTCCGGTACGGCGGCGCCTCTTCCGCAGCCGGGATGCGCGTCCCGCGGGTGATGCTCCACGCGGCCGCGCTGCGACTCGAGCACCCGGTCACCGGCGCGCGTCTCGACATCCGCTGCCCTCGCCCCGACGATTTCCAGTTGCTGCTCGATCGGCTGAATCGTCCCGACGCGAAACGTCGGCGCGGGCCGCGCGGGTCGCTTGACAGTCCCCGTGCGAGCCGATAGTCTGCCGGCGCAATGAAACTCGCGTTCATCGGGACCCACGGCGTGGGGAAGACCACGCTCTGCTACGACCTTGCCGCCGCGCTGAAGCGCCAGGGCATCAACGTGGACATGGTCAAGGAAGTCGCGCGGTTGTCGCCGCTGCCCATCAACCGGAAGACCTCGCTCGACGCGCAGACGTGGATCCTGACGACGCAGGTGGCCGAGGAGATCCGTTCGTCGGCGCACCACGAAGTGGTGGTGTGCGATCGAAGCGTGCTCGACAACTACGCGTACCTGACCTTCGCCTGCGGCCGCCAGAAGGCCATCGAGCGTTTCGTCGACTACTGGATGAAGAGCTACACGCTGCTCTTCAAGGTGCCGATTTCGGGCGAGGCGGCGGCCGACGGCGTCCGCGACACCGACGAGTTCTTCATGCGGCAGATCGATCAACTGGTGGACACGCTGCTGCTGGAGAAGAAGATCCCCTTCGAACGCCTGCCCGACCTCCGCCGCGACATCTGGATCGACATCGTCAAGGACGTCGTCCTCAAGCACCCCGACCTGAACGCAAGGCTGTTGTAGCGAAACGCCGACGCCGGCCGCGGTGGGGCGGCTTCCCCTCACTGCTGCGCCGGCCGCTCGGCGCCACCTCCGCGCGAGCTCCGACGTGCGGCGCGCGGTTGTGCGTTCGACTGACGGCACTGCTCGCACGTTCGTTCAGGCGGGCATCCCCCGACACCCGTCGGCTGGCGAGCGGCCGCCGACAGCGTGACGCCGCCGGGCGTGGGCGGGCCGGCTCGCGAAACGGCGACCCTTCGACTGAGCTCAGGGTCGTCCCGAGCGACGTCGAGGGGCGACTTCGGCAAGCGGTGGCGAGCGACAGACGGCAAAACGCACCCGCAGGCGCTGGGGAGCCAGCGGGGTTGAGCCCGATCACGCACGCGAATCAGACCGGGCGACCCCCGCGGTTCTCGGCCGGCGTCGGCCTAGGGTGCTCCCCGCGGAAAGCGCTCGCCGAGCGTTTTCGACGAGCTTGTCCTGCGCGTTCCGCTTGGGCCAGCTCGCAGCGGGGCCCCTGCCCGCGCAGCCGACGGAGCCGTGGGCGAGTCGACCCGACCGCGGCCGGCGCACGCGCTCGAGTTCGGCCGCTCTGCGCCGCCGGGTGCCGTGGGCGCCCTTCTTCGCTCACGCTCGACAGTGCCGAACCGCGCGTCCTCATTCGGTTCATTTTGCGTGAGCCAGTCGGCATGGCGGGCGTAGCCTCCGGGCGAGTCCCGACTTGCGGCGCGCGGTTGTTTAACCGACCGACGGCACTGCTCGCACGTTCGCTCAGGCGGGCATCCCCCGACACCCGTCGGCTGGCGGGCGGCCGCTGGTCGCTCCGTCGAGTGTTCTCAGCGGCCTCGACCATCGCGTCCACTGGCGGAAGCGCAGCCGACGGAGCCGTGGAGCGAGTTGGCCCGACCGCGACGGGCGCACGCGTTCGGCCGCTCGGTGCCGTCGGGTACCGGGGCCCACGAGCCCGTCCAAGCGCGGGCCGTCAGCGCTGCGCTGGCTGCTCGTCGGGCCAGAGTTGGTTCATGACGTAGAGCAGGACCAGGCCCGAGCCGGCGAAGACGGCCAGCAGGCCGATCGCGTAGCCGGTACGGCCGTAGAGGAAGTTGCCCACCGTGAAGAGCGCCGACCAGATCACCGTGCAGCCCGAGACCCAGCCGATCAGCGCGAGCGGAATGTTGTCGCGCCGCGCGCGCCGATCGTCGCGGTCCAGCCCCGCCTCGATGCGGACGCGCTCCCAGCCGGGCCCGAACGGGCGCACCCTGGTGTAGAAGTCGATCAGCGTCCGGCGATCGGTTTCCGGGCCGACGTAGGCCGTCGCCACCCAGCAGACCGTCGTGACGGCGATCGTCAGGATGAGCGCGACGTGGGTGCTGAGGTGCACGCCGTTCTTCGCCAGGATCAGGATCGCGAGCGAGACGGCGAACGAACTGACCATGGCCGCCACCTCGCACCACGCGTTCACCCGCCACCAGAACCAGCGCACCAGGTAGAGCAGCCCCGTGCCGGCGCCGACCTGCAGGATGACGTCGAAGGCGTCCTTGGCGGTGTCGAGCACGAACACCATCGCCGACGAGCAGACGAACAGCAGCACCGTGACCACGCGGCCGGCCGCGACGTAGTGCCTCTCGCTCGCATCCTTCTTGATGAAGCGGCGATAGAAGTCGTGCACCAGGTACGAGGCGCCCCAGTTGAGGTGCGTCAGGATGGTGGACGAGTTGGCGGCAATCAGGCCGCCCACCATCAGGCCGATGAAGCCGACCGGCAGGAACTTCAGCATCGCGGGGTACGCGATGTCGTGGCCGATCAGGCTCGGGTCGAGGTGGGGGAACGCGGTCTGGATGTCGGAGAGCTGCGGGTACACGAGGATCGAGCAGAGGGCGACGATGATCCACGGCCAGGGGCGCAGGACGTAGTGCGCCACGTTGAAGAACAGCACGGCGCCGAGCGCGTCCTTCTCCGACTTCGAGGCCAGCATGCGCTGCGCGATGTAGCTGCCGCCGCCCGGCTCGGCGCCCGGATACCAGACCGCCCACCACTGCACGGCGATCGGCATGATGAACACGGCCACCGCCATGTCCCAGTTGTTCGTGAAGTCGGGCAGGATGTTCAGGTAGTTCAGTCCGCCCGGCCCCTTCGTGGCCGACAGCTTGGCGACGAGCCCGCTCAGCCCGCCCACCGCCGGCACCTGCAGCGCGAAGTAGGCGGCCGCGATCACCGCCGTCATCTTGATGAAGAACTGCACCATGTCGATGACGAGCACGCCCCAGAGTCCCGAGTGCGTGGCGAACACGACGTTCAGGCCGCCGACCAGCGCGAGCGTCTGCCAGCGCGGCAGGCCGAACAGGACGCCGGCGATCTTGCAGGCGGCCAGGTTCACCGTCGCCATGATCATGCAGTTGAAGAGCAGGCCCAGGTAGACCGATCGGAAGCCGCGCACCACGCCGGCCGCCGCGCCCGAGTAGCGGATCTCGTAGAACTCGAGGTCGGTCATGACGCCCGACCGGCGCCACAAGCGCGCGTAGAAGAAGACGGTCGACACGCCGGTGAGCACGAACGCCCACCACACCCAGTTGCCGGCCACGCCGTTGCGCCGCACGATGTCGGTGACCAGGTTCGGGGTGTCGCTGCTGAAGGTCGTGGCGACCATCGAGAGGCCCGCCAGCCACCACGGCACCGCGCGCCCGGAGACGAAGAACTCGGAGGTGCTCCTGCCCGCCCGCTTGCCGAAGAACAGCGCCGGCACGAAGCAGACCAGCAGCGACAGCAGGACGATCACCCAGTCGATCAGATGAAGGTGCATGCAGGGGTTCTCCGAGCCGCGCCACGATAGCACACCGTGCGCGAAACTGTTCCACAATGGAACGGGGACGGAAGAACGTTGCGGCCAGTGGTCAGTGGCTAGTGGCTAGTGGCTAGTGGCTAGTGGCTAGTGGTTAGTGGCTAGTGGGCAGGGCTAGTGGGCAGTGGCTCGTCGGTCGGTCGCTGGCCGCACGTGGTTGGCTGCGAGAGGACCTCACGCATGCGCGCTCCGAGCATCTTCAACGACATCCTCGGCCCCGTGATGCGCGGGCCGTCGAGTTCGCACACCGCCGGGTCGTTCCACGTCGCCGTCCTCGCCAGGGCGCTCCTGGGCGACGCGCCGGCGCGCGCGCGGTTCGTGTTCGACCCGGCCGGGTCGTACGCGCGGGTGTACGAGCAACAGGGCGTGGACCGCGCGTTCGCGGCGGGCCTGCTCGGCTGGCCGTTGACCGACCCGCGATTCCTGGAGGCGCCAGAAGCCGCCGCCGCAGAAGGGCTCGCCATCGCGTTCTCCGTGCAGCCGGTTGCCGGCGCGGATCATCCGAACACCGTCGAGATCGACCTGGAGTCCGCGGCCGGGGAGCGGCTCTCGCTCCGGGCGAAGTCGGTGGGTGGCGGGGCGATCGAGATCGACAGGATCGGCGAATGGCCGGTCCGGCTGACCGGCGAGACGTGGTGCGTGCTCGCGGAGGTGGCGACGGGCGCCGAGACCCGAGTGCTTCGGCTGCTGGGTTCGGACGCCTGCGCCACCGATGGAACGGTGACCCTGGCGGGCGCGGGCAGGTTGTTCATGGTCGTCCCGCGCGTCGAGCCGCTGCCCCCCGCGCTGCGAGAGGCCGCCCTCGGCACGCCCGGTGTGTTCTCGTTGCGCGAGGGGCCGCCGATCGGCTTCGCCAAGCGTGGGCGCCCGCTCTTCACGTCGGCCGACGAAATGCTGGCCCTCGCGGAGGCGCGGGGGTGGTCGCTCGGACGAACGGCCCTCGCCTACGAAGCGGCCCTGCTCGGGGCGGAGGCGCCTTCGCTGGACGAGGAGATGCGGCGGCGTTTCGAGATCATGCGTGCGGCGGTGGATGCGGGATTGAGTGCCTCGGCGCCGGCCATGCAGCTGCTCGCGCCGACCGCCCGGAAGGTGATGGACGCCGAGGCGGCCGGTCGGGTGGCCATCGGCGGCCTGCACACGCGGGCCGCCGCGCGCGCGATGGCGGTGATGCACGTCAACGGCGCCATGGGTGTGGTGTGCGCCGCGCCGACCGGCGGGTCGGCCGGCGTGCTGCCCGGCGTGGTGGTGTCGCTGGCGGAGGAACGCGGCCTGGCGCCCGACCTGTTGACGCGCACCCTGTTCGCCGCCGGCGCCATCGGCCTGATCGTGTCCTTCCGCGCCACGTTCGCCGCCGAAGTCGCCGGCTGCCAGGTGGAGATCGGCGCCGCCGGTGCCATGGCAGCCGCGGCGGTCGTCGAATCCGCCGGCGGGTCGGCGCGCCAGGCGGCAGACGCGGCCGCGATCGCCTTCCAGAACACCATGGGGTCTGTCTGCGACCTGGTGCAGGGCATGGTCGAGATCCCTTGCCACACGCGCAACGCCGCCGGCGCCGCCTCGGCCTTCGTCTGCGCCGACCTCGTGATGGGCGGTTACGAGAACCCGGTTGGCCTCGACGAGACCGTGGACGCCGTCTACGCCGTGGGACGGATGATGCCCTCGGAACTTCGCTGCACGGCTCGCGGCGGCCTCGCCATCGCGCCGAGCGCGCTGACGCTGCGTCGGCGGCCACGCGGCTGATTCCCGCCTTCGAACCCCAGAATCCGCCACCTGGTCCGGCATCCTGGCGTCGGCCCGGTTGGAACCCCGGAGCGCGGTCGGAGGCAGGCCCGCCGTCCGTTCAGCCTACAGGAAGCGCAGTCGTTTCATGCGTTTCCAGAGGCTCTTGTAGATATAGAGAAAGTGGGTCCATAATACCTAAATATTAATCCTTCCGTCCTATCAAGGTCCCTGGTTGGTCTACCGCGTCTGCTGGCACGAAATCGGGATAGTCGCCACCGACGTTCGGACTTTGACGCCCGTCCCTTGGAATTGCGAGGCTCTATGGAAGCTACGCTCCGCTTCCCCCGGCTGGGGTTGCTTCTCACGTGGTTGTCTGCCTTCCTCGCCACCGCCGCCTTCCCCCCGGAAGCGAGCGGCCAGCAGCTTTCGGTCGGTCAGAACATCAACATGGTGGGTGGCCCGGCGTCCTTGTCACAAGGCCCGCCGTTCCAGATTGTCGGAGACCCCTACCTGCAGCGGCAGAACGAGCCGTCGATGGCGTGCAGTTCCCGGAACCCGGTGAATTGCCTGGCTGCCGCAAACGACTACCGCCTCGTCGGCACGCCGGGCGTACAGGACGGCAAGGTGACCGGTGACGCCTGGATCGGCGTCTTCTGGTCCCACGACGAAGGGCTGTCCTGGCAGAGCACGCTCCTGCCCGGCTTCCCCCAGGACACGTCGGCGGCGGGTGCGGCGTTCCCGCTTCGGGGCAGGGATGCGGCGGCGGACCCGGTCGTCCGCGCCGGGACCAATGGCCTGTTCTACCTGAGCGGCATCGCCTTCAATCGCAACTCCACTCCAATCGACGATGATCGCGACGGCGACGAGGGTCAGACCGGGGGGGTGTTCGTGTCGCTGTTCGTCGACGACAACAACACCCAGCGGGCGGATGTGCCGATTCGCTACGTTCGCTCGATTCTCGTGGACGACAGCGAGACGAACGTCTTTCTCGACAAGCCATGGATTGCGGTGGACATCCCCCGGGGGGCCGGGACCTGCACGATTCCCGCCTCCAATGGCGTGGCGGCACAGACGGTGCCGGCCGGCAACGTCTACGTCGCCTACGCCAAGTTCTACGGAACCGGCGCAACCGCGGTGTCGGACGTCATGTTCAGCCGGTCCACCGATTGCGGCGGACACTGGAGCACGCCGATTCGGTTGTACAACAGCACCACGACGATCGGCCAGGGGGCGTCGCTGACCGTGGACCCCGTGACGGGGAACGTTCTCGTGTCGTGGCGCGAGTTCGCCACCGCGACGCCCGGCAACCGCGGCCGGATTATGGCTGCGAAATCCACCGACTTCGGGCAGTCGTTCGGGCCGGGCGTCCAAGTGGGCGACCTCGGGCCCATGAATCCACCACCGCCGCCGCCCCCCCAGGCCCCCACCTACTCGTCGTCCGCGTTCGACCAGCCGACACTTCCGGTCCTCGGGGATCCGAACCCGGCACAGCGGATGTTCCGGACCAACGGCTACCCGGCCATCTGCGCGGACACGACGGGCCGCTATCGGCTGGCCTGGGCGCAGCGGTGGCCCACCCCGGCAGACGACTCGCGGATCGTGATCTCGACGTCGCCCGACGGGTTGACGTGGAGTGCGCCGAACCCGGTGGAGAACTACGCAGGCCGTGGACACCAGTTCATGCCGGCGATCGCCTGCACGGCGGACCGGGCGACGCTGGCGTGGTACGACCAGCGTTTCGACTACGCCCCGATGGTGTTCGGGCCGGCTTTCTTCGGCATGATGATCTTCGACCTGATCCCGCAGGTGGTTCCGCACACCATCGACGTTCGGTCGGCCCAGAGCGACCCGTCGGATGCCAGTGGCGCCACGTTCCTGCCGTCGACGCAGGTGTCGCGCTACCAGTGGGCAGTCGACACCTCGACGAACGGCGCGGGACAGATCAACGGCCCCGTGCAGCTGGAATTCAACTTCGTGAACTGGCCGCTGTTCGCCGGCGGGCAGGTGCCGTTCATCGGCGACTACATCGAACTGGCGCAGTCCCGGACGTTCAAGCCGCCAATCGGGAGCGGCGCGCAGTGGACCTTCGACACCGACCCGGACAGCACAGGCGTCCTCCACGCGGCGTGGACCGACAACCGCGACATCGTCAAGCCCGATCCGTCCGTCGACTGGACGGCGTGGGCGCCGCCGGGCGGCAGTGGCTGCGTGCCGAACGTCGTGTCCAACCGGAACCAGAACGTCTACACCTCGAGGCTCAGCCGGGGACTCGTCGTGGGCGTCGAAGGAAACTCCCGGCTCGTTGCCACTTCCGGTTCGACGCTGCAGGAACGAGCCTTCGCCGTCTACGTCCAGAACGCGACGACGACGACGCGCCATTTCCGGCTCGACACCGGACAGTTGCCGGGCGGGGTCGCGTCGTTCACGTCGGGGCAGCCGCTTGCCGAGCTCTTCGCGGACATCGCGCCGCTCTCGACGGTGGCACGGACGATCTTTGTGCCGGCGAGCCAGTTGGTGCCGGTGGTGGTGAGCGTGGTGGAGGTTGACGCCTCGGGCGCCCCGGTGGCGGCCGGGCTGACTGGCAGCGCGGTCATCAATTCGGACGGCACCGCGCCGCCTCCGATTGACGGGACCGTGGCGACCGTCGAACTGCATACGCCGCTGATTAGCGACGCCCTCGTCAGCAGCTATGCGAACCCGGCGTATCAGACGCCGACGTTCATCAATCCGACGTTCATCAACCCCACGTTCATCAACCCCACGTTCATCAACCCCACGTTCATCAATCCGACGTTCATCAACCCGACGTTCATCAACCCGACGTTCATCAACCCGACGTTCATCAACCCCACGTTCATCAACCCCACGTTCATCAACCCGACGTTCATCAACCAACCGATGACGACGGACCTGACGTGGCAGGTGACGAACACCGGCAACGTCGCGTCCGGGTACAACTTCAGCGCGGTGGTGGCATCGTTGCCCCCGGGTGGGATCTACCAGCTGATAATCAACCGGCTGTACAGCACGCCCGGCTCGAGCGACTGCAGCCTCGGGCGGCAGTTCAACGCCAACATCCAGGCTGTGATCAACAACCCGGTGCTACAGCCCGCGACCGCAGGCAATCCCCTCGCTCCCGACGCGACGAACGCGACCTTCTCGCTCGCGTCGGGCGACAGCGCGCTGGTGACGCTGCGCGTGTTCCACGACGGCTCGTTCAACCCGGCGTCGGCGACAGCCGAGACGGTATCGCAGGCTGCCAATAGCGACGGGAGCGCGTCCGCGGCCAAGGCGGCTCCCGCGCTGGGCGTGCCAACGGGCGGCGTGGCGGCCGAAGCGACGGGGCCAACCGGCGCATCGGTGAACTTCACGGTCACCGCCGTTGACGGGGCGAACGCGCCGATCACCGCGTCGTGCTCCCCGGCGTCGGGGAGCCGGTTCCCGATTGGCACGACGACCGTGACGTGCACGGCGTCGGACGCCTCCATTCAGAAGACCACCACGGCGTCATTCGTCGTCACCGTCGGCGACCATACGCCGCCAGCCATCACCGTGCCCGGGCCTGTCACGGTCGAGGCGACGGGTCCGACGGGAGCGATCGTGACATTCGCAGCGTCGGCAACGGACGCGGTCGACGGCTCGGTGGCGGTGACCTGCCTCCCGGCATCCGGCTCCACCTTCGCACTGGGAACCGCGACGGTCACGTGTTCCGCCACGGACGCCCACGGCAACGTGGGTTCGGCCGGTTTCGCCGTCACGGTCGGCGACTCGACGCCGCCAGTCCTGACGGTGCCGGCAGCGATCACGGCGGAGGCCACGTCGGCGTCCGGGGCGGTCGTCAGCTACGGGGCGGCCACGTGGACAGACCTCGTGTCGGGCAGCGGCACCGCCACCTGCGTGCCGGCGTCCGGATCCACCTTCCCGCTGGGGACCACGACGGTGATCTGTTCCGCGACCGACGCGGCGCACAATACCGGCATGCGCACCTTCGCGGTGACCGTGCGCGACACGACGCCGCCGGTGCTGGTCGGCGTCCCGGCAAATATCACGGCCGAGGCAACGAGCTCGCTCGGTGCGGCGGTGACGTTTGCGACGCCGACCGCCACCGACGCGGTCACGACGGGGTTGGTAGTCACCTGCAGTCCGGCGTCCGGTTCGACGTTTGCGATTTCGCCGATGGGCACCACGCCGCCGATTTCGCCGATTGGCACGACGGTGACGTGTTCGGCCACTGACGCCGCCGGCAATACCGGCAGGGGCACGTTCACCGTGGCCGTCGTCGATACGACGCCGCCCGCCATCACGGTGCCGGCCGCAATGTCGGTCGCGGCCGCGGGGTCGACGGGAACGGTGGTGACCTATACCGCGTCAGCACAGGACGCGGTCGACGGGACGGTGCCGGTGACGTGCACGCCGGCATCCGGTTCGCTGTTCCCGATCGGGAACACGGCGGTGTCGTGCGTGGCCGTGGATGCTCACGGCAACGCGTCGGCGGAAGGATTCACGGTGACCGTTCAGGTCAGGACGGCACCCGTGATCCAGTTCCACCCGGACGTGACGGTGGCGGCGGCCAGCCCGTCCGGCGTGGCCGTCGCTTACGTCCTCCCGCTCTCGACCGACCAGTTCGGGAATCCGGCGACGACCACGTGTATGCCGGCGCCCGGGTCCGTGTTCCCGGTCGGATCCACGCCGGTCAAGTGCGACGCTGTCGACAGCTACGGCAACCACGGCATCCCGACATCCTTCAACGTGATCGTCACGTTTGCCGGGCCGACGATGGTGACGATCCGAGTCGCTCCGGGCGTGCTCTGGGACGCGGACGGCAGGATCGTGCCGGTCAACGTGAGGGGCAGGGTCACGAGCCCGGCCGGGATCGCGTCGGCCAGCTACACGTTGCAGGACTCCGAGGGTCTGATCGCGCTTTCCGGGCCGGTGAAGTTCGGGCCGAAGGGCGGGTACTCGTTCATCCTGCGCCTGCCGGCGCGCCGCCTGGATACGGACGTCCCCGGCAGGCGGCTGGTAATCACCGTGACGGCGACGAGCAAGACCGGCGTCGTCGGGTCGGCGAAGGCGACCGTGCTCGTGCCGCACGACAGCCGGTAGGTGCGGACGGGTATTGCGTCCGGCCGGTGCAGCAGGGTGAGCCAGCCGACTACCGGGCAGTCCGTTTGCGGGCGTCGGCGACCAGTGGGTCGGCCGGCGCCGCTTCTCGAGTTCTGAGGAAGGCGGTGTAGCTGGCCGTCGCGGCCGACTGCTGGCCCACGCCTTCCTGGGCTCGGCCGAGCCAGTAGGGAAGGTAGGCCAGTGTGCGGAACGTCGGCGTGTCGTCGAGGAAGAGCGCCGTCGCCTCGCCCCGGCGCTTGGTGCACGCCTCGAGTTCCGGCAGCGCCTCGGCCTCGTGGCCGGCACGCACGTAAACGACGCCCATGTCGTACCGCGCCAGCCACAGGTCGGCGAACTTGATGGCGGCGCGGAGGGCGTCGATGGCGTCCGCCCAGCGACCGGCCTGGGCGGCGATGCTGGCTTCGACGATCTTCGCGTAGGCGCGGCTCTGGGGTTCGAGTTTCCCCGACAGCTTGTTCGCGATCGCCGTTGCGTCGGCGGTCTTGCCGAGCCGCGCAAGCAGGCGTCCAGCCAGCACGAGCGCCGCATCTTCCTTCGCCGTGTCCGCGGCCCGCTTCGCCGCCAATGCCGCGGGCGCCGTACGCCCAGTGGCTTCGTAGACCTCACCGAGCGTCGCCCACTTGACCGCGGCGGGCTCGCCGTTGCCGGCCTTCTCGTCGGCCGCGATCGCGGTCTTCAACTCGGCCTCCGCGTCCCTGAGCCGCCCCTGGTAGATCAGGGCGTCGGGCAGGCCGATGCCGGCCAGGGACGCACCGACCGACCCCGTCTCCGCCATTTTGGAATACGCGTCGAGCGCCGCCGCGCCGTCGCCACTGGCCAACGCCGCAATCGCGAGCGGCAGATAGTTCTTGAAGAACGACGGCTCCTGCTCGATCAGCTTCCGCGCCTGGTCGGCCGACCCCGCGAAGTCGCCGGCGTACATCGCATAGAGCGCGAAGTTGTTCCCAATGAGGACGTTCTTGGGGTAGAGGCGCCTCGCCTTGTCGCCCTCCTCGCGTGCCTTTGCGAAGTTCAGCAGGCTGAAGTAGGCGTAGGCCAGGTTGTTGTGGGCGGCCAGGTCGGTGGGGTACAGCCGGGCCAGCGCCTCGTAGGTCTCGATCGCCTTTTCGTAGTTCTTGGCGATGCCCAGGTAGTAGACGCCGAGCGTGCGGTACTTCTCGCGTTCGGTCATGCCGTCCAGCAACGCGAGCGCCTTCTTCCACTCCGCGGACGCTTCATCCGTACGACCGAGGAAGTACGCGGCCGTCGCCCAGCCCGAATACGCGCGACCGAACTTGGGGTCCAGCTCGACCGCTCTGCGGTAATGCGCGATCGCCTCTTCGTGCTTCCCAGCGACCGAGAGATCCTGTCCGAGCGAGTACCTCCTGCACCGCTTCGATGGACGAGGACGTGAGGGATTCCGAGGCGGTCGTGCGGGGAGTGTCACCAAGCGACCGCCGCAGGTCCACGGCCAGCCGGTTCACCGCCGTCAGCACACCCTGCTTGGTGGGGGACGTCGCCCTTGCACCCCAGGTCTGTTTCCCGTCCGTCGGGTTGATCGCGCGCAACGTCACCGCGTAGCCGTCCGCCTCCCGCGTGACGCTGCCAGCCAGCACCACCTTGACGCCCTCGCGGATGGCGACCAGTCGTGCCATCGCTGGCGTGAGATGCGATCCTGGCGTCAACTTCTTCGCCTGTCTTGCCGCGTCGGTTCGGTTGTAGCTCGTGATGAACGACGCTTCTTCGACGGCCACCCCGAGGGTGCGTTCGAGTGTCCCGTCGAAGACCGGGTCTCGCGTCGCGTTGTCGAAGTCCGCGATAAGCACCGGCAACGGTGCCTTCGCCGGAGCCGGCGGCCGCGGACGCACCAGGAACCAGCTGAGCGCGAACATCAGGATCACAACCACCAGGCCGCTCGCCACGACGAAGTGGATGAGCCGCCGATCGGACGGCAGCGGCCTGCCTTCGTCGTCGAGCTGGTCGAAAGCCGCGACGAGATCGTCGGTCGTCTGGAATCGCCCCGCCGCCTCGGGCGCCACGCACTTCATGACGATGGCGTCCAGCGCCTCGGGAATCGAGGGGTCCACGCTGCGCGGGCTCGGCGGAGGGTTTGCCATCCGGTCCCGCAACTCGGCGATGGCCGTCGTCGCGTGGGAATGCCGGCGGCGGCCGAGCAGCATGTCGTAGAGGATGAGGCCGAACGCGTAGATGTCGGCCCGCTGGTCCACGTCTTCACCGCGCGCCTGTTCGGGCGCCATGTACTCGATCGTTCCGACGATCTGCCCGACCGTGGTCTCGGAATGCCGCGCTGGCGAAGCCTCGTGCCGGGCCGGCGGCGCAGGGGGGGCCTCGGCTTCACCGGTGGAGCGGGCGATCCCGAAGTCCATGATCAGGGCGTTGTCGGCCGCCGTGATCATGAGGTTGGCCGGCTTCAGGTCGCGGTGGACGACGCCCGCCTTGTGGGCGGCGGCAAGGCCCGACAACGCGGTTCTCGCGATCCGCAGCGTGCGCGCCACCGTCAGCTTCTGCTCCTTCGCGAGGATCGATGCGAGGTCGGATCCTTCGACGAAGGGCATGCTGATGTACTTCACGCCGTCGATCTCGCCGAGGTCGTGGATGCGGACGACGTTGGCGTGCGTGACCTGGCGGGCCAGCAGGAGTTCTCGCTTGAAGCGCCGTTCGAGGCTCCGCGCCGCCTCGGGGTCGGCCGCGACTTCCGGGCGGATCACCTTCAGGGCGACGACGACGCCCAGCTCGGCGTCCCAGGCCTGGTACACCGCGCCCATGCCGCCGAGTCCGAGCATCGAGATGATGCGGTAACGCGGGCCGAACGACTGTCCGACGCCCAGCGGACCGCCGTCGCTGCCGGACCGCGGCGCCATGCCCCCCGTGACACCGCCGTCGTCCCGACCGGCTGTGCCGGGCAGCGCAGGCGGGTCCGAGCCGTCGCCGTAGGTAGAGGCAGGGCCCAGGGCGGGTCCACCGGGGAGGCGTGTCAGGCCCTCGATGTCAGCGGAGGCAGAGGGGAACCGGGTCTCCGCCTGGTCGTTGCCGCCGCCCGCGAAGACGGTCGCAACATCGTCGAGGACCGCCGGAAACTGCGTCCCGCACGATGGGCAGGCAGCTTCGGTTTCCGGCGCCGGCGTATGACAGCGGGGGCAGATCATCGGCGACCCGTCGGGCTGAAGTCGGGCTGTCCTGAGATGATCTCAGCTTACCAGACCCGCCTGCGGGAGTGCGCCGGAAAACGGCCGCCAGCCACCACAGAAGACCGGACCCAACCGGGCCGCAGGTCGCCCCTCGGCGTTGCTCGGAGCGCCCTGAGCTGAGTCGAAGGGCGCAAGGCGCAAGCCGGACTGCCCCTCGAGGTCTACCGGCCGCTCGCCTCGAGCAGCGCCTCCGCGGCGGCCACCACGGCCGGCGTCGGCGCGACGTCGGCCTCCTGCAGCTTGCCGTACACCGAGAGCAGCTGGTCGTGCAGGCCACGCAGCGACGCTGCGGGCCGGCGGCTCTCGGCGGCGGCGGCGCCTGGGGCGCGTCCGGCGGCCGCGGTCGGAGGTTCGATTGCGACGATCCGATCGTGCACCGAGGCGATCGCGTCGTACAGCTTCATCGACAGCGTGAACTGCTGTGCGAGGCCCTCGCGGGGCGTCTTCACGCGCGGGTCCATCTTCACCACCAAGGGCTGCGTCTGCGCGACGCCGCCTGCCGTCAGGCGCACCGTGTAAGCGCCCGGCATCGCCCAGGGGCCCTTCGGTTCCGGCGCCGTTTCGCCGGGCGTCGCGGAGATGGGGTAGTAGAACTGGAAGGCCTTGGGCGGCGGGTAGTGCAGGTCCCAGACGAACCGGTGCATGCCTGGGGCGGCCGACGGCACGCGGACCGGCCGCAGCCAATAGGCCGGCCAGTTCCCGACGTCTCTGACCGGCGGCACGGGGTCGCTGCTGGAACAGCGCCGCACGAGGGCGCCGGACGCGTCGAGGATCTCGATCACCACCGGGCCCGCCTGCGCCGACTTCAACCAGTAGTCGATGACGGCGCCATCCGGCGGGTTCTCGCCGGCCGGCTCGTCGGGGGGCAGCGGCGTGTCGGTGTTCTTGTTCCACTGCACGCGCCAGGCGTCCTGCGGCGCGTACAGGTGCACGCCGCTCGCGGCGATGGCGCCGGTCACCTGGCGGAGCGGCGTGATGTCGTCGAGGATCCAGAACGACCGCCCGTGCGTGCCGATGACGAGGTCGTCGTCTTTGACCACGAGGTCGCGGATGGACGTGGCGGGCATGTTCAGCTGCAGCGATTCCCAGTGATCGCCGTCATCGAACGAGACGTAGACGGCCCGCTCGGTCCCGGCGAACAGCAACCCGCGCTTCTTCGGATCCTCGCGGACCGTATTGACGATGCCCCCGTCGGGAATGCCGGCGGTGATGTGCGTCCACGTGCGGCCGCCGTCGTGCGTGCGGTAGATGTGCGGCCGCAGGTCGTCGAGCCGGAAGGTGTTGATGGCCGCATATGCGGTGTTGGCGTCGAAATGGGACGCGTCGAGCATCGAAACCTTCGCCCAGGGCGTCAGCGCGGGCGGCGTCACGTCGTTCCAGGCCTTCCCGCCGTCGGTGGTCAGGTGGATGAGGCCGTCGTCGGTCCCCGCCCACAGCCGCGCGACGTCGAGGGGCGACGGCGCGAGCGCGTAGACGACGCCGCGCCGGCTTGGCTTCGCCGCGGGCGACCCGCGGTACTTCCCGACGTTCGCCGGCGCCTCCCAGCGTTCGCGGGTGAGGTCCGGACTGATTGCGGTCCAGGTGTAGCCGCCGTTGGTCGTCTTCCACACCACGTTCGACGCGAAGAAGAGCGTCTTGGGGTCGAGCGGCGAGAAGAGCACCGGCTCGGTGCGGATCGTGCGGTAATCGCCGCCCTCGGGGGCGTTGATGACGGGCGCCACGTTCTGCACCTCGCCGTTGCGACGGTCGTAGCGGGTGACCTTCCCGCCGTAGACGATGTCCGGGTCGAGCGGGTCGGGGGCGACGTATCCCCACTCCTCGACGCCAACCGGGTGCCAGTCGCGGAACGTGATCCGGCCGTCGTCCCCCCGGCTCGCCACGCACGCCGACCCGCTTTCCTGCTGGCCGCCGCACACGCGATAGGGAAAGGCGTTGTCGGTGCTGACGTGGTAGAACTGCGCGGTGGGCTGGTTGTACCAGGAACTCCAGGTCTTGCCGCCGTTGACCGTGACGATGGCGCCCTGGTCCGAGGCGAGCACGATGATCTCGGGGTTGTCCGGGTTGATCCAGACGCGGTGGTAATCGTCGCCGCCCGGCGCGCCGCGGAACGCGGTGAAGCTCTTCCCGCCATCCACCGACTTCCAGGCGACGACACTGGCCGAGTAGACGATGTCCGGGTTCCTTGGGTCCACCTTGATCTCGGCGAAGTCGTCGCCGCGCTCGGTCACGTACTCGTCGCGGTGCACCAGCGTGAAGGTCTCGCCGGCATCCTCGGAGCGATAGAGGCCCCCATTCCGCTCGGCCTGGACTGTCGCAAACACGCGACGCGGACTGCTGGCCGCGATGGCCAGGCCGATCCGCCCAAGACCGTCCTTCTCGAACGACGGCAGGCCCGCGGCGAGGCGCCGCCACGTCGAGCCGCCGTCCACGGACTTGTAGAGGCCGCTGCCCGGGCCGGTGAACACGCCGTCCTCCCAGGGCGCCTGGCGCGACTCCCACAGCGCCGCGTAAACGACGTCCGGGTTCGCGGGATCGAGCACCACGTCCACCCCGCCCGTGTTCTCGTCTTTGTAGAGAACCTTCTGGAACGATGCGCCGCCGTCGGTCGACCGGAAGATCCCGCGCTCCTCGTTCGGCCCGTACGGATGGCCGAGCACGGCCACCCACAGGCGATTGGGATTCGTCGGATCCACGGCAATCTGCGGGATCTGCTGGCCCTCGCGCAGGCCGAGATGGGTCCACGTCTTGCCTGCGTCGGTCGACTTGTAGATGCCGTCGCCCGTCGAGAGGTCGGGGCGCTGCAGGCCCTCGCCGCTGCCGACGTAGACCACGTTCGGATTGGAGGGCGCGACGGCAATCGCGCCAATCGACCCGGACGGCTGGTCGTCGAAGATCGGCGTCCAGACCCTGCCGTAGTCGGTGGTCTTCCAGACGCCGCCGTTGACCGCGCCGATGTAGAACACGTTCGGCTGCCCGGGCACGCCGGCGGCGGCCTTGGTTCGCCCGCCCCGGAAGGGGCCGATCATCCGGTAGCGGAGGCCCGTGCTGCTGGCGTTGAAGAGGCCGCCGTGAGCGCCGGAGGCGGGCGGCGCCTGCCGGGCGAGTGGAGACGCAACCGTGAGGGCCAGAAGGCCTGACGCCAAGGCCAGGCCGCGCAGTGTCGGGGTCATCAGAGCAGTGTAGTTCACAACCGGGCGTGGGCTCTCGGCGTGCCGCCGGCCGTCGACGCGTGCAGCGCCCAAACCGCAAGGCCTCGCCCGGTGCTTCGTCCGCTTGTGAACAGCCGACCGTCCGGGAGCGGACGGCAGGGTCCGCGAGCGACGGCCCACCTCGTGCGTTTGGCGGAAATGTCGCCAGTTCTCGACGCGGGCCGTTGGCATGGATTTGTCATCGCGCCTTCTTCTAGTATGAAGAAATGCGTTCGTCCGGACGAGGAGCAGCTGGCGGAGGCAATTCGCACCGGCGCCCGGTGCCGCCGCGAGCAGATGTTCGGCGCCTACTTCGACGGCACCGACCGTTCGGACGCGCTGGGGTCGGCGTACGAGGCGATCTACCGTCTACCGGCTGACGCCACGGGCATCAGGCCGAAGGGCATCTACAAGTTCTTCGAGTGCCTCGACGACCGGGTGCGCCGGTGCCCCGAGCCGGGCTGCAAGAAGCAGCACCTGCTCGACTCGCTGATCATCCACCTCAACGACGACCACTTGTGGAGCCGGGAGAAGATCGCCGCCTACATCGCCGGGGAGATGAATCCTTGAGCCGTGGGCGCCGAGCCGGTATGCTGCCGGCGAGGTGTCCATGCCGGCTGCTCGCGGTGTCTCCGCCCTCGCGATTCCAACCCTGGCCATCCTTGCGGTGGCCGGTCTCTGTGCCACCGGTTTCCGTCAGGCGCCGCCGGCCTCGCGTCCCGCCAACGCGGAACTGGCGACATTCCCCTCCGAGTGGAGCTACCGGCCGGGTGCGAGGATCCCCAGCGCGCCGAACGGGATGGTCGTGTCGAACTGCCCGCAGGCGACCGAGGCGGGGCTCGAGGTTCTGAAGGCGGGCGGCAACGCGGTCGACGCGGCGGTCGCCGTCGGGTTTGCGCTCGCTGTGGCGTACCCGGAGGCGGGCAACCTGGGCGGCGGAGGATACGCCGTCGTCCGGATGGCGGGAGGGCAGACGGCCGCGCTGGATTACCGCGAGACGGCGCCGGCCGCCGCGTCGCGCGACATGTTCGTGGACGCCACCGGAAAGGTCACGAGCGAGAGCCTCGTGGGCCACAAGGCGTCCGGCGTGCCGGGAAGCGTCGCCGGCCTTCTCGCCCTGCTCGATCGACACGGCAGCCTGCCGCGCGCCCGCGTCATGGCGCCCGCGATCCGCCTCGCGCGCGACGGCTTCACCGTCGACGCGATCTTCAACGCGTCGGTCTCCCAGAACGCCGGCTTGATCGGGAAGTTCGAGGGGCGCGCGCTGTTCCTCGCGAACGGACAGCCGCCGGCCGTTGGTACCCTCTTCAGGCAGCGAGACCTGGCGGCCACCCTGCAGCGCATCGCCGACACCGGGCCCGACGGGTTCTACCGGGGCGCGGTGGCCGAGGCGATCGCGGCGGAGATGCGGCGGGGCGGCGGGACGATCACCGCCGCGGATCTCGCCGCGTACAGGCCCGAGTGGCGAACGCCGCTCTCGGGCACCTATCGCGGCAACCGGATTCTCGCGATGCCGCCGTCGTCTTCGGGCGGCGTCACGGTCATCGAGGCGTTGAACATCCTCGAAGCGTGGCCCGACGTGGCGCCGTGGAACAGCCCGCGGGCGCTGCACCGCCTGGCGGCCGCGTTCCAGCGCGCCTTCGTCGATCGCAACGGCACGCTCGGCGACCCGGCCTTCGTCACGATGCCGATCGACCGTCTCGTCGACAAGGCGTACGCACGAAGCCTCCAGGCGACGATCCCCGACGGCAGGGCGACGCCGACGAGCGCAATTGCCCCTGCGATGCGCGAGGGCTCCGAGACGACCAACTTCGCCGTCGTGGACCGGGCGGGCAACGCGGTGGCGATCACCACGACGATCAACAGCCTCTACGGGTCGGGTGTCTGGGTGAGGGGCGCGGGCTTCTTCCTCAACAACGAGATGGACGATTTCGCCGTGCAGCCGGGCACGCCGAACCAGTTCGGCCTGGTGCAGGGCGAGTCCAACGCGATCGCGCCGGGCCGGCGGATGCTGTCGGCCATGGCGCCGACGATCGTGATGGATCCGGCGGGGAAGGTGAGGATGATCGTCGGCGGACGCGGAGGCCCGCGGATCATCACGGCGGTCGTCCAGGCGATCGTCAACCTGGTCGATCACGCGATGCCCCTGGCCGACGCCGTGGGCGCCCCCCGGATCCACGAGCAGGCGCTGCCCGACGTGCTCGAGTACGAGAAAGGCGGGGTGCCACCCGACGTCGTGGCCGCGCTGAACGCGATGGGGTACAGAACGCAACCGGGTGCGACGGGCTCGCTCACCGCCATCGCCCGCACCGCGACCGGCTGGGAAGGACTCTTCGACCCCCGAAAGCACGGTCTGGCGGCGGGATATTGACTGAACAACTGAGCAACTGAATAACTGAATAACTGAACAACTGAGTAACTGAGTAACTGAGTAACTGAGTAACTGAGTAACTGAGTAACTGAGTAACTGATGGCCCAGCCGCCGGTTCTCCGGTTGGCCAGCTGAGTTGCCAATTGCCCAGTGCCCAGTCGCCCAGTTGCCCAGTTGCCCAGTTGTTCAGTTGCCCAGTTGTTCAGTTGCCCAGTTGTTCAGTTGCCCAGTTGTTCAGTTGCCCAGTTGTTCAGTTGCCCAGTTGCCCAGTTGTTCAGTTGCCCAGTTGCCCAGTTGTTCAGTTGTTCGGTTCCTCAGTTGTCCAGTTGCTCAGTTGTCCAGTTGTCCAGTTGTCCAGTTTCACCTTGCCATCACCAGGTTCTCGATGAAGAACTCCATCATCCGCTCGGTGTTCACGCTCGAGTGGCCGGCATCGGGGCCCACCTGCACTTCGAAGCTCTTGCCGGCCTTGCGGAGGGCGTCGATCAGCTGCATCGAGTTCGTCGGGTGCACGTTGTTGTCGGCGGTGCCGTAGTAGATCAGCAGCCGGCCGTTCAACTTGTCGGCGTACGCCATCGCGCTGCCCGCCTCGTAGCCTTCCTTGTTCTCCTCCGGCAGCCACATGTAGCGCTCGGTGTAGATGGTGTCGTAGTGATACCACGCGGTGGGCGGCGACGAGGCGGAGCCGGCGCGGAAGGCTTCGGGGTGCCTCAGCACGCACATCAGGGACGAGTAGCCGCCGTAGGACGTCCCGTAGATGCCGACGCGCGCCCTGTCGAAGTAGGGGCGGCTCCACAGCGCCTTCACGCCTTCAGCCATGTCGTCCATCTCCACCTGCCCGAGCTTCAGGTAGATCGAATCGAGCGTGCGCTTGCCCATGCCGGGCGCCGCGCGCGAGTCGAGGTTCAGGATCAGGAAGCCGGTACTCGGCCAGCGGGTTCGGCCGGACGAATGTCTCGCGCGCTGTGTCGCTCGCCGACGCGGGGCCGCCGTAGACCGACACCAGCGCGGGGTACTTCTTCGACGGGTCGAAGTTCGACGGGAAGCTGATCAGCCCTCGCAGCGTCGTCCTGCCGTCGGCCGCCTTGTAGGTGAACATCTCGGCCTTCCTCAGGCCGAGCGCGGTGAACCGGGTCAGGTCGCTCGCATTCAGCTCGGCGACGATCGTGCCCGAGCCATCCACGATGCGCGTGGCGGGCGGGAGGTCGTGCGTCTGATAGAAGTCGATGAAATGCCGGTTGTCGGGGGCGATGCCGCACGCGCGGGGTGCGCCGGCCCCGCCGCCTGCCCCACGCGCGCCCGCCGCCCGCGGCAGGCAGCCGCCGATGGAGTGGTTGAACGCCGGGTCGGTGAGGCGCACGTCGCCCTTGCCGTCCAACCCCACGCGGTGCAGCTGCGTCTTCAAGTGATTGTCGCCGTCGCGCGCCGTGTAGAAGACCACCTTCGCATCCTCGTCCACCTTGACGAGCGACTGCACCTCGAAGCCGGAGTGCGTCGTCAGCGGATGGAGGAGCTTGCCGGAGAGGTCGTACAGGTAGAAGTTCTTCCACCCGTTGCGCTCCGATTCCCAGATGAACCGCCTGCCGTCCTCGAGAAACACCATCCCGGGGCTGTTCTCGATCCACCCGGTCGGCCACTCCTCGTGGATGATGACGCGGCACGCGCCGGTCACGGGGTTCGCCGCGACGAGTTCGAGGACGTTCTGACGCCGGTTGGTGCGGTTGAAGAGCAGTTCGGTCCCGTCGGGCGACCACGCGACCTTGTAGACGTAGTGGCCGACGACGGAGTTGTCGAAACGTTTGCCGTCGCGGACGTCGATCCTGGTCGACTTCTTCGCGGCGACGTCGTAGACGAACAGGTCCACGATCGGGTTGGGCCGTCCGGCCTTCGGATAGGCCTCGGTGTCGATGCGGCTGTACAGCTTCGTTTGGTCGATCTGCAGGTAGTAGTCGTCCACCTTCAGTTCGTCGAAGCGGTAGTAGGCGAGTCTCGCGCTGTCGGGCGACCACCACATCGCGGTCGTTTGTTCGAGCTCCTCGCCGTAGACCCAGCTCGCCGTGCCGTACTTGATGCGCTTGTCGGGCGCGTCGCTGCCGTCGGTCGTCACCGCGAGCTCGCCGCCGCCGTCCGCGTCGCTCAACCAGAGGTTTCGTGCCCGGTACGACGCCTTCAGCCTGCCGTCGGGTGACAGCGTGGTCGTCACCTGGCGGCCGCGCTCGGGCGCCCCGCCTTGTGCCCGCTGCCCGCGGGCGCTCTCGGGTGCCGGCCCGGTCTCCGTCGCGGCCTTCCTGGCCAGGTCGTACTGGAAGGTCTTGCCGTTCTTCTGGTAGTCGACCGTGGCGGCGTCTTTCCACGCCGCCGAGGGGCTCGCCAGCGTCACGGCCCCGGCAATGTCATCGCGGGTCTTCTGGTACTGCGCGTAGCCCGGCATCGTCTGCAGACGGTCCTGGGCCCCCATCGATCCCGCGAACAAGCCAACCGCCGCACACACCGCCAGCGCGGCACGCCGCCGTGAACCGCGCCATCCAGTCGTCGTCATCCGGGTCTCCTTAGCCGCCGCGTCGAATTCCGCCGCACGCTTGTACTCCATCTCCTCGCGGGAGGCAATAGCCGCCGGTGGCACACGCGGCGTGAAGGTGTCGCGAGTGGTAAGACCAAGCGGCGCCAGATTCGTGCTCCAGGCTCACCGGGGAGGTCCGTCGAGCACGGCGCGGCTCCCGCGCACACCGGAGGTTGATCCGGCGAAAACCGAGGAATCCGCGGGCTTTGCTATTGACACGCGTTCTGCTGCGGAGATACTGGACTTCGCTCGTCCGTCCGAACCCCGGCGCGAAATGGTGTGACCGCGATGTTGTCCAGACCAGCCAGGAAAGTGACCGCGGCAGAGATGGTCGTCGCCCAGGTGCGGGGCCTGATCGAGAGGGGCGAGGTGCGTTCGGGCGACCGTCTGCCGCCGGAGCGGGACCTCGCGCAGCAGTTGGGCGTGAGCCGTCCGAGCGTCCGCTCGGGGCTCAAGAGCCTGGCGGCCATGGGGGTCGTGCAGATTCGTCAGGGCGCAGGGACGTTCATCACCGGCGGCCCCCCGGTGCTCGCCAGCGAGCCGCTGCGCTTTCTCGCCGCCCTGCACGGCTTCTCCAGGGCTCAGATGTTCGAGGCCCGGCTCGTGCTGGAGGTCGCCGTGGCCGGCCTCGCGGCCGAGCGCGCGACGCCGGACAAGCTGATGGTGATCAGCGACGAGACGACCGGGATGTTCGCGTCGCTCGACCTGCCCGAGGTCTTCCTCGACCACGACATCCGCTTCCACCAGGCCGTCGCCGCCGCCGCTGACAACCCAATCCTCGGGACCGTGGTGGAGATGGTGTCGAAGATGTTCTACGACCTCCGGTACCACACCATTCGAACCGCCAAGGACCTGAGGGTCGCCGCCGAGGAGCACCGTTCGATTTACCAGGCGGTCAAGGCGCGCGACGCCGAGCGGGCGCGGACCGCGATGGGGCAGCACCTGCGGCGGGCGGCTCGTGCGCAGGCGCAGGAAGACAACGGGGACGTCCATCCGCCGGCCGCCGTGGGCCTGAAGGAGCGTGAATGAGCAGCAGCGCGACCGCATCGGGTGCGGGCGTCCGGGTGGCGCCGCCCGACCACGACACCGTGATCGGCCGCTACCGCTGGGTGATCTGCACGTTGATCTTCCTGGCGACGACGGTCAACTACATCGACCGGCAGATCCTGGCGCTGATCAAGGAGTTCCTGGACAAGGAACTCGGATGGAGCAACGAGCAGTTCGGCCTGGTGAACTCCGCTTTCCAGGGCGCCTACGCGGTCGGGCTGTTCGTGTTCGGTTGGTTCATCGACCGTTACGGGACGAAGATCGGCTACGCGGTGTCGATCTCCCTGTGGAGTCTCGCCGCGGTGGCGCACTCGCTGGTCGGGTCGGTGAGCGGCTTCTTCACCGCGCGCATCTTCCTCGGGGTGAGCGAGGGCGGCAACTTCCCATCCGCCATCAAGGCGGTGGCGCTGTGGTTCCCGAAGCGCGAACGGGCGCTGGCCACCGCGATCTTCAACTCGGGCACGAACGTGGGGGCGATCATCGCCCCGGCGCTCGTGCCGCCCATCGCGTTTGCCTTCGGCTGGCGGGCCGCATTCGTCGCCGCGGGCCTGGTCGGCTTCCTGTGGCTGTTCTTGTGGTTCCCGTTCTACGACGTGCCGGAGCGGTCCACGCGCGTGACGCCGGGCGAACTGGATTTCATCCTGAGCGACCGCGACGAGACGCGGACCGACGCGCCGCCGATCGGCTGGCGGCGCGCGCTCGCGCACAGGGAAGCGTGGTCGTTCATCGTGGCGAAGTTCATGACCGACCCGGTGTGGTGGTTCTTCCTGACGTGGCTGCCCGACTACTTCAAGGCGTCGCGCGGCCTCGACATCAAGCACAGCTGGATGCACCTGGTGAGCATCTACGCCATCATCACCGTGCTGAGCATCCTGGGCGGCTCGGTGTCGGGGTACTTGCTGAAGCGCGGGTGGACCGTGACGCGCGCCCGGAAGGCCAGCATGTTCGGCTTCGCGCTGTGCGTGCTGCCGATCCTGTGGGTGACGCGCGTCGGCGACTGGCCGGCGGTGCTGCTGATTGGCCTGGCGGGCGCGGCGCACCAGGCGTGGTCCGCGAACCTCTTCACGACCTCGTCGGACCTGTTCCCGAAGAAGGACGTCGGCACGATCGTGGGCCTCGGCGGAATGGCCGGCGCGATTGGCGGCATGCTCTTCCCCTGGTTCTCGGGGCGGCTGCTCGACCAGTACAAGGCATCGACCGGAGACGTGACCGGAGGGTACACGATCCTGTTCGGCATCTGCGCGTCGGCCTACCTGGTGGCGTTCGCCGTTCACCACCTGCTGGCGCCCAAGCTGGAACCGGTGGACCTGCGGTAACCGGCGGTCGCGTCCCCCGCGCGTGGCCCCGCCGGTCCGTCGCGCCGGGGTTGTCTCATTGTGAGGAAACGCGTCGTGGCGTCCGGCGAGAGGATTGAGCGATGACGAAGGCGAACTGGGCGGTGCTCGCGGCGCTCGTCCTGGCATGGCCCGCAGGGGTGATGACCCGTCAGGCCGCCGCCCCGGCGTCTGGCGGACGGGCGATCTACCGGGCGGGGTGGATCGACTTGAACAAGAACGGCCGGAAGGACGTCTACGAGGACCCGTCGGCCGACACCGAGAAGCGGCTGGACGACCTGCTGGCGCAGATGACCGTTGACGAGAAGACGTGCCAGCTCGCCACGCTCTACGGCTACAACCGCGTCCTCAAGGACGAACTCCCCACGCCCGCCTGGAAGCACGAGGTGTGGAAGGACGGCATCGGCAACATCGACGAGCACTGCAACGGCGTGCAAGGTGCCGGGCGGGATTGCGCGCAGCCGCCGTCCCGGCACGCCGAGGTCATCAACGCCGTTCAGCGGTTCTTCATCGAGGAGACCCGGCTGGGCGTGCCCGTGGACTTCACCAACGAGGGGATCCGGGGATTGTGCCAGTGGGGCGCGACGTCGTTCCCTGCCCAAATCGGCCAGGCGTGCGCGTTCGACCCCGCGCTCGTCCGAGAGATCGCGCACGTCGAAGCCAAGGAAGCGCGCGCGGTCGGGTTCACCAACGTCTACTCACCGATTCTCGATCTGGCCCGCGACCCTCGCTGGGGGCGCGTCGTCGAGACCTACGGCGAGGAGCCGTTCCTCGCGTCCACGCTGGGCGTGGAGATGGTGAAGGGGCTGCAGGAGCTGAACGTCACCTCCACGGTCAAGCACTTCGCCGTCTACAGCGTCCCGAAGGGCGGCCGCGACGGTGAAGCGCGCACCGATCCCCACGAGAGCCTTCGCGAGGTCGAGGCCGTCCTGCTGGCGCCGTTCCGCGCCGCCTTCGTCAAGGGCGGGGCGCTCGGCGCGATGGCGTCCTACAACGACTACGACGGCATCCCGATCGAGGCCAACCCGGCGTTCCTCATCGACAGGTTGAGGAAGGAGTACGGCTTCAAGGGCTACGTCGTGTCCGACAGCAACGCGGTCCTGTTCCTGCAGACCAAGCACCGCGTCGCTGCCGATTACCGGGACGCCGTGCGGCTGGCGATCAACGGCGGCCTCAACGTGCGAACGGAGTTCAACTCGCCGGCGAACTACATCCTGCCGCTCCGCGAGCTGGTCGGGCAGGGCGCCGTCACGGCGGAGACCCTGAACAGCCGCGTGCGCGACGTGCTGCGCGTGAAGTTCATCCGCGGCCTGTTCGACACGCCCTACGTCGAGCGCCCCGCCGACGCCGACAAGGTGCTGCGGGCGCCCGAGCACCTCGCGCTGGCGCTTCGCGCGTCGCGCGAGTCGATCGTCCTGCTGAAGAACGAGGCTGGCACGCTGCCGCTTCGCAAGGACCTCCGCCGCGTCCTCGTGGTCGGCCCCAACGCCACGTCGACGTCCTACGCCAACAACCGGTACGGCCCCTACGCGCCCCCGACGGTCTCGGTGCTCGACAGCATCAAGCGCCTCGTGGCGCCGAACGTGGACGTGCAGTACGCGCTGGGGTGCGACTTCGTGGATCCGAACTGGCCCGAGTCGGAGCTGCTGCCCGACCCGCTGTCGCCCAAGGAGCAGGCGCTCGTCGACGAGGCCCGCGCGCTTGCGGCAACCTCGGACGTGGTCGTGGCGGCGATGGGCGAGTCGGATCAGATGGTCGGCGAGAGCATGTCGCGCACCAGCCTCGACCTGCCAGGCCGCCAGCTCGACCTGCTGAAGGCGCTGCACGCCACCGGCAAGCCGCTGATCGTGATCTTGATCAACGGCCGCGCGCTCACGACGAACTGGGTGGCGAAGTTCGCGCCGGCGGTCGTCGAGGCGACGTTCCCCGGCGAGTTCGGCGGCCAGGCGCTGGCCGAGGTGCTCTTCGGCGACTACAACCCCGGCGGTCGCCTGTCGTTCACGGTACCCAAGACCGTGGGCCAGGTGCCGTTCAACTTCCCGACTCGTCCGGGCGCCCAGGCCGAGCAGCGGAACGGGGGGCCGAACGGCAAGAGCACGCTGGCCAACGGGCCTCTCTACCCGTTCGCGCACGGCCTCAGCTACACCACCTTCCGGTACGACACTCTCAGAGTGATGCCCGCGCAGCAGAAGCCTGGCGGGGTGGTCACCGTGTCGGTCAACGTGACCAACACCGGTTCGAGGGCCGGCGACGAAGTGGTGCAGCTCTACCTGCAGGACGTGTTGAGCAGCGTCATCACGTACGAACAGGTGCTGCGCGGTTTCGAGCGCGTTCACCTGGCGCCCGGCGAAGCGAAGACGGTGACCTTCGCGCTCGACGCCGAGGCGATGCAGATGCTCGACGCGCAGATGAAGTGGGTGGTGGAGCCAGGCGCGTTCGAAGTGCGCGTCGGCTCGTCGTCGACGGACATCCGGCTGAAAGACCGGTTCGAGATCGTGCGGTGAGTTATGAAGAGCTTCATTCACGACGAATTCCTGCTCGAGAGCGACGTGGCGTCCGAGCTCTATCACCAGGTGGCCGAGCGCCTGCCGATCATCGACTACCACTGCCACCTGTCGCCGGAGCTGATGGCCGCCGACCACCGCTTCCGCTCGATCACCGAGATCTGGCTGGACGGCGACCACTACAAGTGGCGGGCGATGCGGGCCAACGGCGTGCCGGAGCGTTACTGCACGGGCGACGCGACGGACTGGGAGAAGTTCGAGGCATGGGCGGCGACGATGCCGTATGCGATGCGCAGCCCGCTCTACCACTGGGCGCAGATGGAGCTTCGCCGGCCGTTTGGCATCGACGCCCTGCTGTCGCCGGCGACCGCCCGCGAGGTGTTCGACCGATGCAACGGGCGGCTTCGGGAGGCTGGATTCACCGCGCTCGGGCTGCTCCGGACCTTCAACGTGGCCGTGGTCTGCACGACGGACGACCCGGTGGATTCGCTCGAGGCTCACCGGCAGCTGGCGTCCCGCCCCGACCCGGACACGCGCGTGATCCCGACCTGGCGTCCAGACAAGGCGTTTGCCGTGGATGACGTCGAGGCGTACAACGCCTGGGTGTCCCGGTTGGAGCAGGCGTCGGGGATTGCGATCGGCGACGGCTTCAACCACTTCCTCGAGGCCATCGACGGCCGGCACGCCTTCTTCCACGAGATGGGCTGCCGGGCGTCCGACCACGGCCTCGAGACGGTCAGCGCCGAGCCGTGGACCGACGGCGACCTGGCCGCGTCGTTCGCGCAGTTGCGGACGGGGCAGCGTCTCGACGCGGGTGCCGCCGCCCGCTACAAATCGGGCCTGCTGTACCGCCTGGCGCTCCTCGACCACGCCCGCGGATGGGTGCAGCAGTTCCACCTGGGGGCGCTGCGCAACAACAACTCGCGCCTGCGGCGGGCGCTCGGCCCCGACACGGGGTTCGACTCGATCGGCGATTTCGAGATCGCCCGGCCGCTCTCGCGCTTTCTCGACCGCCTCGATCAGTCGAACCAGCTGGCGAAGACGATCCTCTACAACCTGAATCCGAGGGACAACGCAGTCGTCGCCACGATGACCGGCAACTTCCAGGACGGCAGCATGCCCGGGAAGGTGCAGTTCGGCCCGGCCTGGTGGTTCCTGGATCAGCTCGATGGCATGGCCGCGCAGATGAACACGCTGTCGAACATGGGCCTGCTGTCGCGGTTCGTGGGGATGGTCACCGACTCGCGGTCGTTCCTGTCGTACTCGCGGCACGAGTACTTCCGGCGCCTGCTGTGCAACCTCCTGGGCGAGGACGTCCGGCGCGGCATCGTGCCCGACGACCGTGCGACGCTCGCCGCCCTCGTGGAAGGCGTGTGCTTCGTCAACGCGCGCGACTACTTCGGCTTCCCGCTGGGCCGTGCCGCAGCGGGCGTCTAAACGGGCAGGCCGCGATTCCGAGTCGTGGGGTTGTGGGGCGGATCGCGGGGCTGAAGCCCCGCGCCACAGAGACGGACGACCCCGAATCGCGGCCTCTCATCCAGTCACGCCTTTGGCTCCCAGCCATTCTCGGTACTCGCGCCGCCACATCGTCATCGCCTCGGCGTCCTGGAGGATGTGTCCGTTGGCGGTGTCGAGGTTCAGGGTGCGTTTGTACTTCCAGGCCACGTTGGCGAGCAGCAGCGTCGTGACGCTGATCTGGCCGTCGTGGATGGGGGAGTGCAGCGGCTGCCCGGTCCGAATCGCGTCCACGAAATTCTGGAAGTGGGCGGTCGTCATCGAGTCGATGCTGCGCAAGTCCTGCGTGGCCGTCGCGCCCGCCGCGCCCGGCGCCGCCTTCACCTCCGTCAGCATCTTGTCGTTCAGGTCGTAGACCTGGTACCCGCCGCGATCGAGGAGCACGGTGCCCTTCGTGCCGTGGATGGTGACGCCGCGGCCGCGGCCGTAGTACTGCTTGCCCTGGCAGCAGAGGCATTCCCAGGAGATGAGGGCGTCGTCGTACTCGAAGTTCGTCAGCAGCGTGTCGTAGAACTCCCAGTCGTCCTTGAAGTGGTAGCGGCCGCCCGACGCGTTGACTCGCCGAGGGTAGTTCACGCCGAGCGCCCAGCGCGCCAGGTCCACTTCGTGGCTGCCGTTGTTCAGCGTCTCGCCGGTGCCCCAGTGCCAGAACCAATGCCAGTTGTAGGGGTGGATGTTGTCCTTGTACGGCCGGCGCGGGGCGGGTCCCTGCCACAGCTCCCAGTCGAGTTCCGGCGGCGGCGGGACCGCCCTGCCGACGCCGATGCCCGTGCGGGTGTTGCTGTACCACGCCTTCGCGAAATACGGCCGGCCGATCAGCCCTTCCTTGATCTTTCCGATGATCTCGATCGTGTGCGGCGAGGAGCGCTGCTGATCTCCGAGTTGGACGAGCTTGCCGTACCGCTTCTGCGCCTGCATCAGCAGCTCGCCTTCGTACGGGTTGTGGCTCGACGGCTTCTCGACGTAGACGTGCTTGCCGGCCTGGAGGCCCATCAGGGCCATGGGCGCATGCCAGTGCTCGGGCGTCGCGATCGTCAGGGCGTCGATATCCTTCGATTCCAGGAGCTTCCGCACGTCCTTCACCTGCGTCGGCGCCTGCCCGAACGCCTTCTCGGTGTCGGCGGCGAACTTGGCGAACTCGCGGCCGTCCACGTCGCAGATGTGGGTGACGAAGCTGTTCGGCACGCCGCGGATGCACTCCAGGTGCGCCTGCCCGCGACCGTGGAGGCCGGCGATCGCGAAGTTGACGCGGTCGTTGGCGCCGAGCACGCGCGCGTAGCTCTTCGCGCTCATGCCGACGGCGAGGCCGGCCGTCCCGACGGCGACGTTCTTGATGAACTCTCGTCTGGTCTTCATGGGTGGTCTCCCGAATCCGTCAGATGACCGCGAGGACGCCGCGGACGTAGCCCACCGACTCCGCGACGCCGGGGAACGGGTCCTTGCCGTCCTTCTCGTGCTCGAAGTGCAGGGTGCCAGTGTACTTCAGCCGCGTGAGCGTCCGCAGGAGCTTCGGGGTGTCGATGACGCCGCTGCCGATTTCGACCGTCCCGCCCTCGGCGGCCGCCACGTCCACGTCCTTGATGTGCACGTCGAGCAGGCGGTCGAAGTACTTCTCCACCTGCGAGGCGGGGTCGAGGCCCAGGCGCTGCGTGTGGCCCACGTCGATGCAGAGCCCCATCCGCTTGTCCATCTTGCTGATCAGCGAGTACGCGCTCTCGGGGCTGGGGAAGCGCTTGTCCGTCGGCCCGTGATTGTGAATGGCCAACGCGACGCCCGTCTCCTTGCACTTGCGCTCGGAGAGTTCCAGCAGCGGCGTCTCCGGAACGCCGACCATCATCGTGATGCCCGCGAGCTTCGCGTAGGCGAACGCCTTGTTCACCTCGTCCTCGGTGGTCATGTAGACCACGCCGCACGAGGAGAGCTGGATGCCGGCGGCCTTCAGCTTCGCGTGCACCACCCTCATCTCGTCCGGGGTCGTCGCCATCGGCAGGTGCATGTCCTTCAGCGTGATCTTCTTGATCCGCAGCCGCTCGGTCATGGCGATCGCCTGGTCGAGCGTGAACGACCGGAACGTGTAGGAGGCGATGCCGAGGTCGAAGGGAGCGGGCGGGGCGCCGGCCGCGGACAACGAGGAGGCGCGAACGCAGGCCTCCTCGAGGACGCCGGCCGCCGCGGTGGCGGCCGCGATCTTCACGAAGCCGCGGCGCGAATGGATGGTCATGAGCGGAGCCTCCTGCTGAGAGAAAGGGCCGAGAGCCCAACGATGAGGAAAAGGGCGACTTCCGTCGCGCGAACACGCCGATTGGTCCGACCGCCGTCACCCGGGCCGTCGCCCGGCATCACGGGACGCCTACGCGGTGACGCGCGGCTCGAGCACCTGCGAGTGGACCGATGCCATCGCTTCGCGCAGCCGTGCGAGCACGCCGTCGTCCCGGTAGGTGCCGACGATCGCGCCGCCCGAGCCCGCGAACTTCGCGGTGGCCCCGGCCCGCCGGGCCGTCTCCACCATTTCGATCTGCCACGCGGGCAGCGCGTAGATGCTCCGCCGCGTGTCGAAGTTCTCGTCGATCAGCCGGCCGAGCGCCTGGGCGTCGCCGCGCAGGATCGCCTCGCGGCCTCGTTCGGCAATCGAGGCAAACAGGCGCATGGCCGCCACCACCGGCTCTTCCCCGCGGTTGAAGCGTTCGCGGATGTTGTTGTGGAAGACCTCGGTCGGCTCGCTCAACGCGTCATGGTATGCCAGGTAGAGGGGCGGCAGCAGCGCGGCGTCGAGCCGTTCATAGTGGTAGCACGGGACGGCGTCCACCTCGTGGCGCCGGCGGCGGTCGAAGTCCATGTAGACCAGGCCTTCATAGACCTGGATGACGCGGTCCTGGAGGCCGGCCGCGATGTGCAGTTCCTCCTGCTCGATGCCGAGGACGAACGTCGGCTGCGCCTCGAGCGGAAGTTCGACGCCGTAGAACTCCATCAGGCAGCGCAGCGTGGCGACGATGATCGCGCTCGAACCGGCGAGGCCGACCTGGCGCGGGATCGTGGTCTGATAGCGGACCGAGAAGTTGCGGTCGTGCAGCGTGATCCGGCGCGCCTGGCAGGTACTCGACGAACCGCTTGATCGTCGCCTTGATGAGGCGGATGCCGCCGTAATAGCCGTGCAGCCGCACGTCCTTCGCCAGGTCGTAGATCGAGCTGAATCGCGCGCGATCGTCCTCGGCGAGCACGATGTCCACCGAGTCCCACTCGTAGAGCACCACCTCCGCGAAGAAGTCGCGGACGCTGAACGAGATCGTCTTCCCGTGGTAGCCGTCGGACGGGTTGCCGAGCAGCCCGGCCCGGGCGTAGGCGCGTTTACGGACGAGATGCATCGAGGAGTCCTTCCAGGTATCGGCGCAGCGGTGCGCCGAAGCGTGGATCGGCCAGCGCGAACTCGACGAACGCGCGGAAGTAGGCGTCGAAGTTCCCGATGTCGTAGCGGCGCTCGCTGGCGTCGAGCCGCACGCCGTAGGCGCGGCCGCCCTGCCGGATCAGCGTCCTGATCGCGTCGGTCAGCTGGATCTCCCCTCCCTTGCCCGGCGGCGTCGTCGCCAGCACCTCGAAGATCTGCGGCGAGAGCACGTAGCGCGCGGCGATCGCCAGCGTGCTCGGCGCCGCCTCGGCCGACGGCTTCTCGACCAGGTCCTCGATTTCGAAAATCTCGCCCGAGTCCGCCGGCTTGGCGATGCCGTACCGGCGGACCTCGGCGCGCGGCACGTCCTCGAACGCAATCACCGCCGCCGCCCGGCGCTCGGCGAAGCACGAGATCATCCGGCGCACGACGTCGCTTTGCGCGTGCAGGCCGATAATCGAGTCGCCGAGCGCCACGACGAACGGCTGGCTCCCGACGAACGACTGCGCGCAGAGCACCGCGTGGCCGAGGCCCAGAGTCTGGCGCTGCCGCGTGTAGAAGTACTGCACCGCGGCGCGCTCGAACTCGAGTTCACCGAGCAGGTCCTCCTTTCCGGTTTCCCGGAGCGTCTGGATCAGCTCGCCGTTCAGGTCGAAGTGGTTCTCGATCGACGCCTTGCCGGGACCGGTGATGAACAGCACGCGGTTCATGCCGACGCGCGTCAGTTCTTCGACGACGTACTGCACCACCGGCTTTCGGCCGACCGGCAGCATCTCCTTGGGTTGCGACTTGGTGGCGGGCAGCAGCCTGGTGCCCAGGCCCGCGACAGGGACGACGGCGGTGTCGATCGGCATACTAACCTCGGTGCGGCAGTCCGGCGTGCGCCTGGCGACCTGCGGCCTGATTGAGGATTGACGGGGCGGCCGGCCTGCGTTTGCTGAGCTTAATGGATCGCCGCGTTTCATGTCACTGCCCTGCGCTACGGGTCGGCGATCCAAACGGCGTCCTCCCTGAGCCACGAGTCCCGAGTCACGGCATCCTAGCCGATTTGGCTGGTCTGACCTGTAGATCCTGGTGATCCGCCCTTTCAAGTGGAGATCAACGCTTCGTAGAGCGAGCGCAACGACTGGAGGTTCGGCGGAATCTACGGCGGTATCGGCGGTAGGGCCCGCCAAGTTCTCAGGTCGTTGACAGCCGTGTTTCCGGTGGATAGACTCACCATCGAATCCGGGATCGGCCGCGGATGCTTCGAGTGGTCAGACCACTCTGAAGTCCCGAGTTGCCGAAGGATCGCGCCTATGAATCACGCTGAACTCCTCCGGCAGTACGACTTCGCCGGCCGCACCGTCGTCCTGACGGGCGCCATGGGCGTCATCGGCGGTCACATCGCCTGCGCCCTGGTCGGCTACGGCGCGAACGTGGTGATGCTCGACCGCAACATGGACCCTGCCAGGGGACTGCTCGACCTGATGGGGCCGGAGGGCGCCAGCCGCGCCGTGGCCGTGGCCGGCGATGTGCTCGACGCGGACAGCCTGAAGCGCGCGGCCGACCAAGTCGTCGAGCGCTTCGGCCCCCCCGACACGCTGATCAACAACGCGGGCGGCAACAAGCCCGAGGCGACCACCGGGCCGGAGCGGTCGTTCTTCGACCTCCCGGCCGACGCGTTTCGCGCGGTGGTCGATCTCAACCTGCTCGGCACCGTGCTCCCGTCGCAGGTCTTCGGGCGCTACCTGGCGCAGCGCGCCGAGGGGGTGATCCTCAACGTCTCGTCCATGAACGCCTTCCGGCCGCTCACGCGGATTGCCGGCTACAGCGCGTCGAAGGCGGCGGTGAGCAACTTCACGCAGTGGCTGGCCGTCCACATGGCGCAGGAGTACTCCCCGCGCATTCGCGTCAACGCGATCGCGCCCGGCTTCCTCAAGACGAAGCAGAACGAGTACCTGCTGACCGACCGTGACACCGGTAATCTCACGCCGCGGGGCGAGACGATTCTGGCTCACACGCCGATGGCGCGCTTTGGGACCCCCGACGACCTGCTCGGCGCGGTCATGTGGCTGCTCTCGCCGGCTTCGGCCTTCGTGACGGGAGTGGTCCTCCCCATCGATGGCGGGTTCTCGGCCTTCAGCGGCGTATGAGCGGCGAGGCTTGCATCGGCTCCGGCGATCCCCGCCGTCACCTGACGCCCGCCGAGGCGCGCGCCATCGTCGCCGAGGCGCTCGGGTCACTGAACCTCGACGGCAAGCGCGTGCTCGTGATCATCCCCGACGGCACGCGGACGATGCCGCTGCCGGCCATGGTGGACGCGATCGACAGCGCCACGCCGCGCGTGGCCGCCCTGGACTTCCTGGTTGCCCTCGGCACTCACCAGCCCATGGCCGACGCGCAGCTCGGGCGCCTGGTTGGCCGGCCTGTCGAGGACGGGCGTTTCGGTCGAAGCCGCATCTTCAACCACCGCTGGGACGAGCCCGGCACCTTCGCGACGCTCGGCACGATCCCGGCCTCCGAGATTCGGCTGTTGACCGAGGGGCGCCTCGAGCAGGACGTCGAGGTGGCCCTCAACCGGTTGATCTTCGACTACGACCAGCTGCTGATCTGCGGTCCCGTGTTCCCGCACGAAGTCGTCGGCTTCTCCGGCGGGAACAAGTACCTCTTCCCGGGCATTGCCGGCGGCGAGATCATCAACTTCACTCACTGGCTGGGCGCCCTGATCACCAACTTCCACGTGATCGGGGCCGGCTACACGCCGGTGCGCGCGGTGATCGATCGGGCGGCGCGTTTCGTCTCCCGGCCGGTCGCCTGCCTCGCGCTCGTCGTGACGCACGACAGCCTGGCGGGCCTCTACTTCGGTTCCCCGGAAGCCGCGTGGCGGGCCGCGTCCGCGCTCTCCGCGAAGACGCACATCGTCTACACCACCAAGCCCTTCAGGCGGGTGCTGTCGGTGATGCCCGAGATGTACGACGACCTGTGGACCGCGGCGAAGGGCATGTACAAGCTCGAGCCCGCGGTAGCCGACGGCGGGGAAGTGGTGATCTACGCCCCGCACATCACCGAGGTCAGCTACACGCACGGGCGGGTCATCGACGAGGTCGGCTATCACTGCCGCGACTACTTTCTGGCCCAGTGGGAACGGTTTCGCGACTACCCGGGCGGCGTCCTCGCGCACTCGACGCACGTGAAAGGGTTGGGTTCGTACGACGGGGCGACTGGTGTCGAGGCTCCGCGGATCCAGGTGACGCTGGCGACCGGGATTCCCGAGGAGCGCTGCCGCCGCGTCAATCTGGGCTACTGCGATCCGGCCGGCATCAGCCTCGAGGAGTGGCGCGGCCGCGAGGATGAGGGCGTCCTGCTGGTGCCGCGCGCGGGCGAGATGCTCTACCGACTGGGGGGATAGCATGCAGTGCGATATCGGCGTTGTAGGGCTCGGCGTGATGGGCAGCAACCTGGCGCTCAACATGGAGCGCAACGGGTTCAGGGTGGCCGGCTACGACCTGGACGCGGCGAAGGCCAGGGCCTTCGTGACGGGACCGGGCGCGGGCAGGAACGTCGAAATCGCGACGTCACCTGACGAATTGATCGCGATGCTGCAGCGGCCTCGTCGGATCCTGCTGATGGTCCCTGCCGGCAAGCCCGTGGACGGCGCGATCAGCCATCTCGAGGGCCACCTGGAAGCGGCGGACATTCTCATCGACGGCGGCAATTCCCACTTCCTCGACACCGAACGGCGAAATCGCGATCTGGCGGCCAAGGGGTTCCACTACGTCGGCACCGGGGTCTCCGGCGGCGAACAGGGCGCGCTCTGGGGCCCGAGCATCATGCCCGGCGGTCAGGTCGAGGCCTGGAACGCACTGGCTCCGGTTCTCCGCGCGATCGCGGCGAAGGCCGACGACGGCGAGCCGTGCGTGGATTACATGGGCCCGGGCGGCGCCGGCCATCTGGTCAAGATGGTGCACAACGGGATCGAGTACGGCGACATGCAGCTGATCGCCGAGACGTACGACCTGCTGTCGCGCGCGCTCGGCATGTCGGCGCCGGAACTCGCGAAGGTGTTCGGAGACTGGAACACGGGCGAGTTGAAGTCGTACCTGATCGAGATCACCGCGGCCGTGCTGTCGAAGGTGGACCCCGACACGGGCCGCCCCCTGGTGGACGTGATCCTCGACGAGGCGCAGCAGAAGGGCACCGGCAAGTGGACGAGCCAGAAGGCGCTCGACGTGGGCGCCGCCATCCCGACGATCGATGCCGCGGTCGAAAGCCGGATCGTCTCGTCGATGAAGCCCCAGCGGGTCGCCGCGAGCCGCGTGTTGAAGGGCCCGTCGCTGTCCTACACCGGCGAGCGCCAGCGCTTGATCGACGCCGCCCGCGACGCGCTCTACGCCAGCAAGATCACCTCGTACGCGCAGGGGCTCAGCCTGCTCCGCGCGGCGTCCGAGGAGCACAAGTACGACCTGAAGCCGGCCACCATCGCGCGCATCTGGCGGGCGGGCTGCATCATCCGGGCGACGTTGTTGGGCGACATCATGAGCGCGTTCCAGCGCGACGCGGGCCTCGTCAACCTGCTGGTCGACCCGGTCTTCGCCGACGCCATCCACCGCCGACAGGCGGCGTGGCGCGACGTCGTGCAGACGGCCGTCGGCCTCGGCGTTCCGATGCCGGCCACCTGCGCGTCGCTGTCGTACTTCGACGCCTATCGGAGCGACCGGCTCCCGGCGAACCTGACGCAGGGCCAGCGCGACTACTTCGGCGCGCATACCTACCGCCGCGTGGACAAGCCGGGCGTCTTCCACACCGAGTGGTGAACCAAGGAGATTCGACGATGCACGGCCTCGAGATCCGTCCGTCCGGCGCCCTCGACTTCCTGTCGCTCGGCGCGCTCGTCCACCGCCTCGACCCCGGGATCGTTCCGTTCAGGAAGGCCGCGGGCTGCGCCATCCACGTCAGCGGCGGCGAGTTCAACGCCGCCGCGAACCTGGCGGACTGTTTCGGGCTTGCGACGGGCGTCGCCTCGGCGATGGTGGATTACCCGATCGGCGACCTGATTGCCGAGCGCGTGCGCGCGATGGGCGTGAGGCCCTTCTACAAGCGCTTCAAGCACAACGGCGTCAACGGCCCGAACATGGCCGCGGTCTACAGCGACCGCGGGTTCGGCGTCCGCGCCCCGGTGGTGTTCTACAACCGCTGCAACGAGGCGGCCGCGCAGCTCAAGCCCGGCGATTTCGACTGGACGTCGATCTTCGCCGGCGGCGTGCGCTGGTTTCACAGCGGCGGGATCTTCGCCGCGCTCTCGCCGACGACCGGCGAGTTGATCGTCGAAGCGATGCAGGCCGCGAAGGCGGCGGGGGCGGTCGTGTCGTTCGACCTGAACTTCCGCGAGAAGCTGTGGAACATCTGGGGCGGCCAGCAGAAGGCCGTGGAGGTCATCGACCGCATCGTCCGCCACGTGGACGTGCTCGTCGGGAACGAGGAAGACCTCCAGAAAGGCCTCGGGATCCCGGGGCCCGAGGTGGCCGCGGCGTCGAAGCTCGATCCCTCGGCCTTCTTCGGGATGATCGCCAGCGTGGTCGCGAAACACCCGCAGGTGAAGGGCGTGGCGACGACGCTGCGCGAGGTGCATTCGACCAACCGGCACGGCTGGGGCGCCGTCGCCTGGGTGAACGGCGCGACCTACTGCTCGCCCACGTGCGAGCTCGACGTGGTCGACCGAGTCGGGGGCGGCGACGGCTTCGCCTCGGGCTTCTTCTATGGCCTGCTTTCAGGCGGCGACCCGGCCGAGGCTGTGAAGCTGGGCTGGGCTCACGGCGCGCTGCTCACCACCTTCCCGGGCGATACGACCATGGCGACCGTCGAGCAGGTGAAAGCGTTCGCGCGGGGCGGGTCGGCCCGAATCCAGCGGTAGCGTCGTCCACGAAATGGAAGCGGCCGTGCACACACACCCGAACGACTTCGCGACGCTGGGGTTCGATGTCATTGCGGCGTCGGCGGCCTCCGCCAAGGACGCGCAGTTCGCGCTCGCCCGCGTCTCCGGGGAGCAGCGCCTGCTCGTGGCCTGCAGCACCGCGGAGGAACTCGCGGGCTTCGAGGGCGAGCGAACGACCCACGGCGGCCGGCCGCTCCTGGTGGGCCCCCTCTCGAATCGCAACGCGGCGGCCCTGCGAGCGCGCCTGCCCTGGCTGCGCCCTTCGCTCGTCGGCCTCCGCACGTCCGCCGGGCTCGGCGACCGGTTGGGGAGGGCCACGCCGGGTCACATCCGGGCGATTCGCGAAGCGGGCGGCGTCATCGCCCCGGTGTTCGCGCAGCAGTCGATGCGCGAGATGAGCCGCACCGCACGCACACCGGCCGGCGTCCTCGACGACGCGATGTGGGGCGCGTTCGCAGAGGGGTGGACGGACGGGTTCGGTTCCGACGCGGACCACCTGAAGACGACCGAGGACGTGGACGTGTGCCTGGCCGCCGGGTTCTCGGGGTTCACCGTGGACCCGGGCGAGCACGTCTGGGCTGCGGCCGACGCGGCGTCGGCCCCCGATCTCCGGGCTGCCGTCGGGAAGCTCCCGTGGGACGTGCTCGAGGACTCGGAGTCGTCGCTGATGGCGCGTTTCGCCGGCCGGACCTTCGACGTCGGCGGCGTTGGCATCGCCTTCGATGCGGAGAGCCTGCTCCGCGCGGCCGCGAAATACGGGCGTGCCGTGGCCCACGTCGTCCGGATGCACCGGCACCTGGCGCAAGCAGCCGGCGAGGGCCGATTCGAGATGGAAGTGTCGGTGGACGAGACCGACAGCCCGACGTCGCATGCCGAGCACTACTACGTTGCCAGCGAACTGCGGCGGCTCGGCGTGCAGTGGATCGGGTTGGCGCCGCGCTACGTCGGCCGATTCGAGAAGGGCGTGGACTACATCGGCGACCTCGATGCGTTCGAACGCGACCTGGAAGTCCACGCGGACATCGCCCGCGCGCTTGGGCCTTACAAGCTCAGCCTGCACTCGGGCTCGGACAAGTTCGCGATCTATCCGCTCGTCGCGTCGCACACCCGCGGCCTCGTGCATCTGAAGACCGCCGGCACGAGCTACCTGGAAGCCCTGCGGGCGCTCGCCATGCTCGACCCGGCCTTCTTCAGGGAGATCTACGCCTTCTGCCGCGACCGCTACGAGACCGACAAGGCCAGCTACCACGTTTCGGCAAGACTCGACCGCGCTCCCGAGGCTGGCGGGATGCCGGCCGGAGACCTGCCCGCGCTGCTCGACCAGTTCGACGCGCGGCAGGTCCTTCACGTGACGTTCGGCTCGGTGCTGACCGCGCCGCTGCCGGATGGCCGACGCCGCTTCTACGATTGGTTCATGGCGGTGCTCGACGCCAATCCTGGCGCTTACAGCGACTGCCTCGCTCGCCATTTCCGGCGTCACCTGGCGCCTTTCGCTGCCTGCGCGACCGCAGGCGTCCGGCCCTGACAGTAGGCTCGCGGGTGCCCGCGGGTTGTCGTGCGCGCGTGCCTGGCGCACCCGGAGGATGCATGAAGCCGTTTGCGATGCTCGGCCCCTGCGTGCTGGCCGCGGGTCTCGTCGCCGCGAATCCGGCGGCCGCACAGACTGCCGGCAAGCCCGCGCCTCCGCTGAGCGGCGATGTCGAGCCCCAGGCGATCCTGCGGGTGATGTCGGCTGCGGCGGACTGGCAGCTCGCACACCCGTCGTTCCACGACCCGTGGGATTGGACGCAGGCCGCCTTCTACACCGGCATGATGGCGTTCTCGAAGGTCACGCCGGACGGCAAGTACCTGTCGGCGATGCGGGCGATGGGGGAGCGGAACCAGTGGCGGCCCGGCCTGCGGCCCGGGCATGCCGACGACTACGCGGTCATCGCGACCTACGCGCAGATCTTCCAGGTCGACGGCGACCCGAGGATGCTGAGGCCGGCGAATGCGCTGTTCACCTTCCTGGCCGCGCGAAAATACGACGAGCCGCTGGTGTGGGGCAACGCGATCGAGACGCGGGAACTTGCGTGGTGCGACGCGCTGTTCATGGGGCCGCCGGCGTTCAGCGCCATGACGGCCGCAACGGGCGACCGCAAGTACCTCGACCTCGCGAATCGCTGGTGGTGGAAGACGACCGACTACCTCTTCGACAAGGAGGAGCGGCTCTACTACCGCGACAGCCGGTACTTCGCATCGCGTGAGCCGAACGGCAGGAAAGTGTTCTGGAGCCGCGGCAACGGATGGGTCATCGCCGGCCTCGCCCGCGTGCTCGACGACATGCCGCAGGACTACCCGGACCGGCCGAAGTACCTGGCGCTGTTCCGGGAGATGGCGGCGAAGGTGGCGTCGGTCCAGGGGAGGGACGGCTACTGGCGATCGAGCCTGCTCGATCCCGACAGCCGGCCGAATCCCGAGACGAGCGGTACCGGATTCTTCGTCTACGCGCTCGCCTGGGGCGTCAATCGCGGCATTCTCGATCGTGGCGTCTACGAGCCGGCGGTGCGCAAGGGGTGGAGCGCGATGGTGGCCGCCATGCAGCCCGGCGGCATGCTGGGCTGGGTGCAGCCGATCGGGGCCGAACCGGGCGCGACCAGCGCCGACACCACGGAGGTCTACGGCGTGGGTGCCCTGCTGCTGGCCGGGAGCGAGGTGCACCGGCTGGCAGGCGCGACCAGGCAGCCGTGAGGGCGCCCCGACGGGGGCGCTGGTGCCCCGTCGAGCCTGGCTGCGCGGCCTGCCGGCGCGCCGCCGTGTGATAGGCTCGGCTGATGGTGCTCGTCAACGTGGACCGCGTCTCGATCGCCTTCGGACACCTGCCCCTGCTCGACGCAGCCACCCTTCAAATCGAACCGGGCGAAAGGGTCGCCGTGATCGGCCGCAACGGCACCGGCAAGTCGACCCTGCTCAAGGTCATCAACGCCGAGATGACCCCGGACTCGGGTTCCGTGTGGCGGCAGGTCGGACTGCGCACGGCGCGGCTCGATCAGGACGCGCCGCTGTCGGACCCCCGGCCCGTGTTCGACGTCGTCGCAGAGGGGCTCGGCGACTTGAGCGAACTGGTTGCGTCGTATCACCATGCCGCGCGGCAGGTGGCCGAGGCCGGCGGGCCGGCGCTGCTGGACCGCCTGGGGAGGCTGCAGCACGAACTCGAGGAGCGCGACGGGTGGCGGCTCGAGCAGCGAGTCGAGCAGATCGTCTCGCACCTCCAATTGCCGGCCGAATCATTGGTGGACACGCTCTCCGGCGGCTGGCGCCGCCGCGTGCTGCTCGCGAGAGCGCTCGTGTCGCAGCCCGACCTGCTCCTGCTCGACGAACCGACGAACCACCTCGATATCGACGCGATCGCGTGGCTCGAGGATTACCTGGCCGACTTTCCGGGCGCCGTGCTGCTTGTCACCCACGACCGCGCCTTCCTCCAGCGCCTGGCGACGCGCATCGTCGAGCTCGACCGAGGGCGGCTGACGTCCTGGCCGGGGGACTACGCGACGTTCCTCCGGAAGAAGGACGAGTGGCTGGCGAACGAGGCCCTGCAACTCGAGAAGTTCGACAAGAAGCTGGCCGAGGAAGAGGCGTGGCTGCGGCAGGGCATCAAGGCGCGGCGGACCCGCAACGAGGGTCGGGTTCGCGCGCTGCTGACGATGAGGGCCGAGCGCGCGGCGCGGCGCGAGCACGTCGGCAGCGTGCGCCTGCAGGTCGAGCACGCGGAGCCTTCGGGCAAGGTGGTCTTCGAGGCCGAACGGGTGGGGAAGGCGTTCGGCGGCGAGGTCGTCGTGCGCGGCCTGTCCGTGCGCATCATGCGCGGCGACCGCGTCGGGGTCATCGGGCCCAACGGAGCCGGCAAGACCACGCTGCTGCGGCTGCTGCTCGGTGAGCTTCCGCCCGATGACGGCGAGGTCCGCCGGGGCGCGAACGTGGAGGTGGCGTACTACGACCAGCAGCGCGAGCAGCTCGACCCCGAACGGAGCGTCTTCGACACGATCGGGGACGGCAGCGAGGTTGTGATGGTGGCCGGCCGTCCGCGGCACGTGAACGGCTACCTGCGCGACTTCCTCTTCCCGCCCGAGCGGGCGCGATCACCCGTGAAGGCGCTTTCGGGAGGCGAGCGGAACCGGCTGCTGCTGGCTCGCCTCTTCACGCGGCCCGCCAACGTGCTCGTGCTGGACGAACCGACGAACGACCTCGACCTGGAGACGCTCGAACTGCTCGAATCGAACCTGGTCGAGTGGCCGGGCACGCTCATCCTCGTCAGCCACGACCGCGTCTTCCTGGACAACATCGTCACCAGCACCCTGGTGCTCGAAGCGGGCGGACACGTCGGGGAGTACGTCGGCGGCTACGAAGACTGGCAGCGGGTGAAGCGGGCGGCCGCGGCTGCGGTGAATGCCGCGCGCCTCGCGGCACCGAGGCCCGAGCGAGCGGACACCGGCAACGCGCCGGGGGCCGAGCCCGGCGAGGCGGCGCCCTCACGCAAGCGGCTCTCCTACATGGAGCGGCGCGAGTTCGACCTGCTGCCGTCGACGATCGAGGCGCTCGAATCCGAGCAGCAGCGGCTCCACGCGGCGGTCGCCGCGTCCGACTTCTACAAGGAGGCGTCGGGGACAATCAGGGCGACGTTGGCGAGGCTCGAGTCGCTGCAGCTGGAGCTGATCGCGGCCTACGCGCGCTGGGACGAACTCGACTCGCGCGGCGGCCAGTGAGAACGGCCATGGTATCGTTACCGCCGATGAGACGCCGTCTGCTTCGCTCGGCGATCGTGCTCGTGCCGGCCCTGGTGATCCTGCTGAACTACGGCCTGTTCCAGCAGCCGATGGACAAGGTGCTCGAGCGCGACGACCGAAACCAGGGGATGGCGGTGCGCGTGCACTGGCGCTGGTACGTCGATCCAACGGTGCTGGTCTACGACCTCCGCGGGGCTGCGGCCGACACGAAGGGCATCGACGTCCTCCGCGCGTTCCTCCAGTTCGCCTACCGACAGAAGGACCGGCGGTTCGGCCGCGTGGTGCTTGCCTGGCAGGGCACGCCGCGGTTCTACATCGCGGGCGCCGACTTCCAGGAGCTCGGGCGCCAGTACGCCACCCGCAGCCCGGTGGACACGATGGTCGTGGTGCCGCCGTTGGTCCGCCGGATGGATGGGGCCAAGGCATTCCCGGTGCCGGCCGGACTGGCGTTTCTCGACCAGCACCAGAAACAGCTGCTCGACTTCAACCGGTTCATCAACGGGTGGGCGGCGGCGCAAGTGTCGCCGGAGTAGGGCCGAGCCGGGACGAGCCGCAACGGGCTTGACATCAACGTTGACGCCTGCCACACTAGTTCGACTTGAATCGATGTAGTCATATGACGATCACAGGCAGCGACGACGCCGCGGCAACCCACGAACTCCTGGCGTTCTTCAAGGCGCTCTCGGACGCCAACCGCCTCAAGATCGTCGCCTTGCTCGCCAAGCATGAGCACTCGGTGGAGGGTCTGGCGGGCAAGCTGGGGCTCACATCGTCCACCGTATCCCACCACCTGGCCAAGCTGTCCGCCATCGGGCTGGTCAGCGCCCGCGCGGAGGGGTACTACAGCATCTACCGGCTCGAAGAAGGCGCGCTGGCGGCCATGGCCCACCGCCTGCTGAAGGACGACACGCTTCCCGAAGTCGCGGCCGACGTGGAAGCGGACGCCTTCGACCGGAAGGTGTTGAAGACCTACCTCGCCGCCGACGGCCGCATCAAGGCTTTCCCGGCGCAGCGGAAGAAGGAACTGGCGATCCTGAGGCACGTGGTGAAGGCGTTCGACGCGCGGCGCCGCTACAGCGAGAAAGAGGTGAACGCCGTGCTGAAGGGGTTCAGCGACGACACCGCGCGCCTTCGCCGCTACCTGGTCGAGTTCGGCTTCATGGGTCGGCAGGGCGGGGGCGGCGAGTACTGGCGGAGCGAGGGGTGACGCGCCCCCGGGCGGCGCGTCCTGGTCGTCAACGCGAGCGAGCGTCTGTTCAGTAGCGGAGAGGCGGATTCTCGATCGTGTCCAGCAGCGCCTCGATCGTCTGCGGCGCGCCGAGGAACAAGCCGTTGGGCTGGCGCCGATACGCCAGCATGTTGTTGTAGATCGTCCCGCTCTGGCGCAGGTTCAACCCCATCCCCGCCAGGTACTGGAGGCGCAGGTTGCGGTCGCGGGTAATCTGCGCGTTCTTCAGCCACCCCGCCAGGTCCCTCGCGCTCCCCGAGTAGGTGGCGAGCAGATCGACCACCGTCGGGAAGCCGATCTCGCGAAGCGACGTCGCGATCGGCAGGTACTCGGGCCGTTCCAGCTTGGCGGACCACGCGTCCACGTCGATCTTGATGGGCTGTGTCTGGCCGAGCAGGACCAGATCGTAGCCCGCGTTGTTCACCGTGTTCGCGAATACCGCTCCGTTGGGGAACGCTTCGAAGAAGGTGCCAATCTCGCTCTTCACCGCGTCTTCGTTGCTCTGGTACAGCTGCACGAACAGCGTCACCGCGCCGCCGGGGTTCAGGTGGCTCTTCGCCAGTTCGAAGAACTCGCGGGTGTACAGCATCGCCGCGCCCTTCACCCACGGATCGAGCGGGTCGGACGTGATCGCGTCGAACTTCTCCTTGGTGGTGACCAGGAAGTGCCGCGCATCGTCCAGGTGGACGGTCACCTTCGGATTCCGGATCACGTCGAAGTTGTACTTGCTGAAGTACGTCGACACCGTTCGGACCACCAGCGGCTCGATCTCGGCGATCGTGACCTTCTCGACGGCCGGGTCCACCGACACGGCGCCCGCCGTGACGCCGGCGCCGCAGCCGATCACCAGCACCGACTTCGGTTTGGCAGGCACCAGCGTCGTCAGGTGGCCGAGCATCCGCTGCAGGCGCATGTCCTCGGGATCGCTCGAGGCCTGCACCTTGCCGGCGTTGTGGTAGCTCATGATCCCGTTGCCGAGCCGCGTGACGGCGACCGACGACGCCAGCCCTTCGCCCATGTAGAGCACTTCGCCCTGGCCGGACTTCGTGGCGGTGAACCGCCCGTAGGCGACCAGGAGGCCGGGGACGGCCGGCACGGCTCGGGTCATCAGCGTGCCGCACGTGCCCATGACGACGAGCACGATGACCGCGAAACGCAGCCACGGCCGCGGCGAGCGGATGGCTGCACCGGCAACCGGTTCCAGGACGACGAGGGCCGAGACGCCGCAGAGCAGGATGAGCATCTGCTGAGTGTGCTGGCTGCCGATGGCGGCAACGAGCACCAGGCTCGCCGCAAGCGACCCGATGATGGCGCCGATCGTGTTCGCCGCGTACACGCGGCCCACCAGCCGGGCGGGGTCGCGCCCCGGGGTCGCCAGGGCCGACAGGGCCAGCGGGAAGCTGGCGCCCCACAGCAGCGTCGCCGGCAGGATCGCCCACAGGCTTCGGACGAAGTCGAGCTGGAAGTTGAACCAGGGGCTGTCGGAGATCGAGGGATCCACCGGCCAGAAGGGAAGCGAGGCTGACAGCGAGTACGCCGCCCAGGCGATCGCGACGGCCAGCAGCGCCTGGCACCATCCGAGCGCGATGCGGGCGCGTCGAGGGGTCTGCCCGATGGCGGCACCGACCGCGCTGCCGATGCCGATGCCGGCCAGGAAGGCGGCGAGGATCAGGGAGAAGGTGTATGTCGTCCCGCCAATCAACAAGGAGAGCAGCCTCGTCCAGACGACTTCCGCGGCCAGGGCCGTGAGCCCCGACAGCGCCGTGGCGATGTAAACGGCCGATGCGCCAGGTACCGGCTTCACGTCCGCCGAGCCGGTCTCAGGGGGCTTGTGCCTGGCAATCGCCGCCACGGTGAGGGAGACGGCCGCGACCGCGACGTTCAGTCCGACGGCAACGAAGGTCGCGGTCGGCATGTCGTGCACGCGCAGCAGGTAGAAGCCCGCGAGCAGGCTTCCCAGCACGGCACCCACGGTATTGCCCGCGTAGAAGAACCCCAGCCAGGAGACGCCCTTCGGCGTCGATTCCACCCACCGCGACAGCGCGGGGAGCGTGGCGCCCATCAGCAGCGTCGGGGGCAGCAGGCAGATGCCGGCCGCCAGCCCCCGCAGCAGGAGCCCGGTCAACCCGGGGCCGGCCCAGGCGGTGTAGACGCCGCCAATCAGCGGAACGACCACCAGTACGGCGAGGCCGATGACGCCGATCGCGATCTCGATCACCGCGTAAACGCGGAGGGGATGGAATGTCGGCGGCACGAACCGCGGGAACAGGAGGCTGCCGAGGAACAGCCCGCCCATGAAGGTACCGAGCAGCACGCCAAGCGACACCGCAGAGACGCCTATCACGAGCTGGAGGAGCTGGAACCACACGACCTCGTAGACCAGGGCCGCGCAGCCGCTGCCAACGAACAGCAGCAGGAGGATCGGAAGGAAGCGACGGTCGTTCATCAATGTTGTCCTGAGGAGTTGGTGCCGCGGAACGCGGGCGGCAATCGGCGAATTATATGCGGAACGGGTCGGGCTGAGTAGCCGAACCGGATCGGCCAGCTCTGCATGCGAGGTCCGCGGCCGTGGCGGCGCCCGACCGCGCGGGTCGGTCTACTCGTCGGACGTGGAGCCCCTGCCGCGCAGTGCCTTCACCGCGCCGCGGTGCTTCTTCGAGGTCAGGCGCGCCTGGCGCGCGGAGGCCTTCGGCTTGGTCGCCACGCGTTTTCGGGGGCTTCGGCTGGCCCTGCGAACGAGATCGAGCAGCCGCTGGCGCGCGGCCGCTCGATTCTGCGCCTGCGTGCGGTGCTCGCGGCTGTCGATCAGGAGCCGCCCGTCGGCCGACTGGCGCGACCCGGCCAGGTGGAGGAGCCGGCTCTTCACCTCGTCGGGCAACGTGGTGCGCTGCACATCGAAGCGCAGCTCGACCGCCGTCGACACCTTGTTGACGTTCTGCCCGCCCGGCCCGGACGCGCGCACGAACCGCTCTTCGATCGCGTTCTCGAACGGGAAGCGACCCGGATCGAGGTGCCGTTCGGTGGTCACAGAACCCCGCGGCTCGTGCCGACCGTTTCTTCGACGAGGTACTCCCGCGCCTCTTCCTTGTTGTACAGCACGCGGAGCGCGCCCTTGGCGAGCGCCACCATTTCGTTCTCGCCGGGGTAGGCGGTGACCCCGCACGGAACGCCGGACAGGTAGCGGGTCAGCCGCTCGACCAGCGCCTTCGAACGCGCCATGCCGCCGGTGAGGATGATGCTGTCGATCTTCCGGCCTTCGAACGCCGGCAGCAGCGCCGCGGCCGCCTTGGCCACCTGGTAGGCGAGGGCGTCGAACACCTCGGCCGCCCACGTGTCCCCCGCCTTGATCCGTCGTTCGACCTCCCGGAGGTCCGACGTGCCCACCAGCGCGATGAGGCCGCCCGCACCCTTGATCATCCGCTTGACCTCGGCGTGCGTGTAGCGCCCCGAGAAGCACAGGTCGGTGAGTTGTCCCACCGGCAGGCTGCCGGAGCGTTCCGGCGTGAACGGCCCCTCGCCGTCGAGCGCGTTGTTCGCATCGACATAATGGCCCTGGCAGTGCGCGCCGACGGAGATGCCGCCGCCGAGGTGGCACACGATCACGTTCACGTTCTCGTAGAACGTCTCGCACTCCTGCGCGTAGCGGCGCGCCGAGGCCACCTGGTTGAGCGCGTGGCTGATCACGCGCCGCCGGATCTCCTTGAACCCGGTGATCTTCACGCGCAGCGGCGCCTCGTCCACGACGACCGGGTCGACGATGAAGGCCGGCTTGCCCGCTGGCGCTGCCAGCTCGTGCGCGATGAGCGCGCCGAGATTCGAGGCGTGGTCGCCGCCCACGCCCGAACGAAGGTCGTCGAGGATGGCCTGGCCCACGCGGTACGTGCCGTGGGGAAGCGGCCGCAGCAGGCCGCCCCGCCCGCAGACGGCGTCGAACTCCGCGATGGTGAGCCCGAACTCGCCGAGCACGCGCAGCACCGCGTCGCGGCGCAGTTCGTGCTGCTCGGTGATGCGGCGGCCGGCAAACGGCGCCAGTTCCTCCGGCGAATGCAGGATCTCCTTCGCGAAGCGCTCGCGGTCGCCCTCGTAGACGGCGACCTTGGTGGACGTCGACCCGGGGTTGACGACGAGCACGCGGTGCCGCCTGAAGAACGTATCCTTCGGCGTGCGGCTCCAGCGGCCGTCGCGCAGCAGGCGGAGGACGGACGACTTGACCGCCAGGCGCACGTCTTCGGGCGTGCAGTCGATGGCCAGGTCCACGCCGCGGAAGGCGACGCCGAAGAGCGCCGGAAACTTCTTGGCGGTGGGGAAGCGTGCCGCGTACAGGTGGTAGAGCAGGTTGCCCGTTTCGAGGTTCGGGCTGATGATCACGTTCGTGCCGCCGGACATCCCGTTCATCCCGTAGAGCTCGGCCGAGCGGCGCGAGATGGCGGCGCTGAACTTGACCTCGCCCATGATGCGGATCGACGCGTAGCGGCGCGCCTTGCTCACGCGCTTCTTCAGGAGGTCGGGGATGAGCGCGAGCGCCTGCCGCACCGTGTCCGGCGACGGCCCTTCGTCGGAACCGCGATGGGAATACGAGACGATCGCGCCGTGGATCTCGGGCAGCACGTCTTCGGGGATCAGGTCGCGCGCCACGGCGCAGGTCCCGACCGCGACCTCGGCCAGCACCTCGGGCGTCATCACCCCGTTCACGCCGACGTCCCCGAACACGACAATGTTGTGCGGGTAGTAGCCCTCGGGAAAGTCGTCGGGCAGGACGAAGATGCCGACCTCGCAGACGACGGGGCGGTTTGCGAGCAGCGCCAGCATCGGCCTGAAGAACTGCTTGGAGCTGTGCGAGGCGCCGCCGACCACCATGTCGGCGTGGCCGAGGTGCGCGGCGTAGATGCCGAAGAGCCCGGGCTCGGCCAGCGCCCGGCGAGCCGACTCGATGTCGCTGGCCTCGGCGCGGCACTTCGGGTGCGAGAGGCAGTCGGTCGCGAATTCTTCGACCAGGTCGGGCCGGTCGGCGATGTCGACGAAGGCGCACTCGCTCAGCGAATACTCCACCCTGGACGGCTCGAGGTGGGCCAGGAAGGAGCCCGCGACGTCGCGCACGGCCTCTTCGCCGGCGAGCAGCACCGGCTTGATGTAGCGGGTGAGATGGCACACCGCTTCGAGGACACGCGCGTCGAGCGGTTCCGTGAACACGACGACCGGGCGGTCCTTCTGCTCGGCCAGCATCCGCCTGTCGAACGACTCCTCGATCTTGAACATGGCCGCCATTTTCTCACAGCTTGGCCGTCATCACCCGAGCCTCTGCCGCGGGCCGGCGGCAGACCCGCAAGTCCGGCGTGGGGAAGCCTTGGCCGGCCGGCCGCGCGCCAGCAAGGTGACGTTCCGGGAGGGGAGGGACAACCGCGAGGCGAGGCGACCCGCGCGCACGCAGGCGCCACGCTCACCCAGAAGGGGGCGCGCGCCGACGCGAGCACACCACTAGCACAGGGGTGGGCGGCAAGGCGTCACGGCGGGCAACGTGCGCGAGCTTGAACAAGAGACCGCGATTCTGAGTCGTCCGCACGCCGTGGGTCTGTCGGCTTCCGAGTCGCCTTCGCAGGCCGGGAAACCTCCGCGCGGTGCATCGGTTTCCGGCCTCGTGGAGCGGGCTGGCGCTATCGGCGCCTGCTCGACCGCCACGCGCTGCGCCCGGGAAACCGACGCACGCGCTTGTCGGTTTCCGGCCCTCGGGACGCGGCCTGCTCCGAAGCGACTCGTCCGCCAACAGACTCACGGCCCCGGACGATCCCGAATCGCGGATTCCGGCGGAATTCAACTCAGCTCGTTCCGTCCCGGTTGGTGGGGTGGTTGTCGCCGTCCTCGCCGCTGCTGACGGCTTCCTTGAAACCGCGGATCGACTGGCCCAGGCTCTTCCCGAGTTCCGGCAGTCGCTTCGGCCCGAACACGATGAGCGCGATCCCCAGGATCAGAACCAGGTGCATCGGCTGCAGCAGACCCTCGAACATTTGTCGCCTCTCGCAGCGGTCCGTGCACGCAGGGACCGCATATCGTCGTGGTTGTCAGGCTGAAACCCGACTCTCAATCTAGCGCCTTCTGGGACCGCCCCGCACGCTCGTCACAGTTATTTCACAGAGGCTCGGCGGCGGGACGATGTTCGGCAACGGCCGGGCTGCGTTGTCTACTTCTGACGCGGCTCGAGGGCGCCGCGCAACTTGTCGGCCATCGACCCGAGGCCGCCCGGAGATGGCTGCTGGGTTCGTTCGCGGTACTCCCGCACCTCGTCCGCTTCGCGGGCGTCCTGCACGGCCTTGGTGCTCAAGCGAATGCGGCGGCCTGCTGCGTCGACCTCCAGGACCACGACCTCGACCTCAGCGCCGACCGGAAAGATCCGCTTCACGTCTGCCTCGCTCGCCACGCCGGTCTCGCTCGTCGGCACGAGGCCGATTCGGCCTGGGGCGAGGAACACAAACACGCCGAACCTCTCGTGACGTTCGACCTTTCCCCTGAGGCGGGCGCCCGGCACGATGCCGGACGGGGAGGGCGCTGCGCCGGGCTGGTCCCCGGCGCCCTTCAGCACCAGCGCCACGCCGATGCGCTTCTTCTCGAGGTCGAGGTTCAGGATCTCGAAGGCACCTGTCATCCCCGGCGTGACGGACGTGGACCACCCGCCGGGCTGTCCGGTCGGGGCGAACGTGGACTGGTGGGCGAGCGCTTCGACGCCGGGCTCGAGTTCGACGAACGCGCCGAACTCCGCCACGCGGGTGACGCGGCCGACGCGGACCTGGCCCACTTCGTACGTCTCGTGGACCTTGTCCCACGGATTGGCGGTGAGCTGCTTCAATCCCAGCGCGATCCTGCCGGTCTCCGCGTCCACGCGGAGGACCTTCACGGTGATCTCGTCTCCGACCTTGACCACCTGGGACGGTTCGGACACCCGGGCCCAGCTCATCTCCGACACGTGCAGCAGGCCCTGCACGCCGGCGCCCAGGTCCACGAAGGCGCCGAACTCGCGAACCGAGACAACGCGGCCCGGGAGCACGGCGCCCGGGACGATGCCCTTCTTGACCTCGCCCGCCTGGGCCTGTTGCTCTTCCTCGAGCAGGGCGCGACGTGACACCACCAGATTCCTGCCGCCTTCTCCGTATTCGATGATCCGGAACTGGTAGACCTGCCCTTCCTGCGTGGAGGGGTCCGCCGCCGGGACGCCGATCTGAGAGAACGGGCAGAACGCTCGGTGGCGCCCGATGCGAACCTCGTACCCGCCCTTCACCGCCCGATCCACCTTGCCCTCCACGGGCAGGCCCGTGTGGAACGCGTCTTCGAGCTGCCGGTCGGTGGCCGCCCCGCCAGCCAGTCTGCGCGACAAGGTGATCCCGCCGGCGGTGGACACGACGAGGGCCTGGATGCGATCGCCCACGGCGACCTCGAGCCCGCCCTGGGCGTCCCTCAATTCTCCGAGGTCGATCGTGGCCTCGCCCTTGCCGCCCACGTCGACGAAAGCCACCTCCTCGCCGATCGCGACGATCTTCCCCTCGATCGTCTCGCCTCTCTCGACGCGCTTGGCTTTCAGCGAGGCCTCGAACATCGAGGCAAAGTCTTCTTCCGGTTCGGTCACGGCGCGCTCCTCGGTGATGGTTGGGGCTCTCGCGCGGCCCGACGCGGTCGCGTCGCGCGATGGCCCGGCAGAGCCCACGGGTCAAGTCTTCATTCAGCGTATCACCGGTTGGGGCGTGCCCCCGCCCGGCACAGCCGATGCGGCAGTCCGGCTTGCGCCTGGCGGCCTGCGGGCTCGTTGAGGAAGGACGTGACAGCCTGTCGGGATCGTCGGGTGACTCCGGGTGTCGCGTCTGGCGGCAGGACGACGTTCGCTCAGGACTTGCCGCTGGCCCTGCAAGTCTTTGGAGTCCGGCCTCCTGGCTCGACGGTGCGGTCGATCGGGCCGGGCAGCCGAGGGCGTTTGGCTCGGGTGGGCGGAGGGCCGAGCCTGGCGTGGCTCTCGATCTCGCCGCACCTGTCATTGACAGCGGCGTCCTGGAACAAGAAGATCTCGCCTCGAAGGCGCTGGCCTCGCAGCGAGGACACACTGGACATCATCGCGCACGGGATCTCGACCGCGGCGGCCGTCGCCGGCCTGCGGCGGAAATCGGACGAGCGGATTCGTCTGGGATGGGCTGTGTTCTTCGGCGTCTTCCCGGATCTTAGTCACCTTCACCATCCCGGCGTGCCTGCGCATCTGGTGGTGGCTGACCGGCGCGTCGCGGTCGCTGCTGCCCACGCCGGACGGGCCCCACTTCGAGTGGGTGTGGGCGGTGTACAACTGCGCTCACAGCCTGCTCGTGTCTGGCGTGGTCTTCGTGGGCCTCTGGCTGGTGACCCGCAGGCTGGTGCTCGAGACACTGGGCTGGATGCTTCACATCCTGCTCGACAGCTTCACCCATCGCGGGATGTTCGCCGTTCAGCTCCTGTGGCCGGCTTCATCGATCCATCTTGACGGCATCCCGTGGGAGACGGGGTGGTTGCTTGCCGCGACGTACGGCACACTCGCAGCCGTCTGCTACCTGCTGTGGCGCGGCCGTCGGGTGCGCGAGAAACCAGTCAAGCGGGCCTCGTCACGTTCGAGTGCCGGCGGGATTGGCCGCTGAGCGACAGGGCGGTTCTCGCCCTCCGGGCAAGTTGAAGAACCGGCGGAAGCTTCCCGGCTCCGCGCTCCCTGCGATCTGATTCGGCGCGCCTCGCCGGCCTCGAGAGAGAGATTTAGAATCTGGTCAGCGGCATCGCCGAGTTCGGCCACTCGGGTACGGCCAGCCTCGCTGCTCGGGCGGCAGCAGCCTCTGCCTCGCGCATCTAGTGCGTGACGATCTCGAACCTGATTCCATCAGGGTCCTTGAAGAACAGGGCGTAGTAGCCGGGCGGCGTGTAGTCGGGAAACTCCCGCGGCGGAATCACGACGTTGGCGCCGATCTCGAGAAGTTCCTCGTGCAGTCTATCCACGTCGGCTCGCGACTCCACCCTGAACGCGAGGTGATGCAGTGCACCCGGCCTCCTCCGATGCACCGCCTCACCGGCGAACTCCCGCCTCGGTGACGTGATCGCGATGCCCAGCCGCGGATGCTCGTAGGACACAACATGCTTGTCATGCGTTTCGATCACTGCAGAAGAACGGCACGCCAAGCTGAAGCCGAGAAGCGGCAGCAGCTTGTCGTAGAAGCGGACGGCGGCCTCCATGTCCCTGACGGTGATCTCTATGTGGCTGACCACGGGCTCCATATTGCCTCCTTCGGCTCTGCCAATTCCGCTTCCTGTTCGTTCCGCGGACCGTCGGCCTGTAGTCTGCTCCCTCATGCAACCGCAGTCCCTCGACCGCCGAGGGGCGCGACGTGCCTGCGCGCGACCCCCACCGTGTCGAGGGTACTCTTGTCCCCGCCTGCCAGGACCTCGTGATGCGGATTGTAGGCGAGACCGGCTGAGGGCTCACAACGCGGACCTCGTTGCGTCAGCTGTTTCTGCCGTGCCGCCGACCGCGGGGCGCCGGGGCGCGTGGTAATGTCGTCCCGATGGCCGCGCCCGACAGTTCAGAACGTCGAACCGGCGCAACGTGCTTGGTTTTCAGTGAGCTGACGGCGAACGGGGGGCAAGAAGCAAGTGTTGGCGTCCCCAGAGGGAGTCGAACCCTCGTCTTAGCCTTGAAAGGGCTATGTCCTGGGCCTCTGGACGATGGGGACGCGCGAGGCGCGTAGAGAACTTCCAATTGTAGCACGAGGCCGACGATCACGTCAGCCTCGGGTATCCGCCACGACAACGCCCGCGGCGGGCAGGCCCCCGAGCCATCTGTCTATCCTACGGCTCGAGCCCTGAGCCCCGGCCCCGCCCGCGGAGTCGTCAGACCACCGGTCTTTCGATGAGCCAATCGGCAGCGCCAATTCGCATCACGGGAGGAAAGAAACCAGTGACCGGCGGGTTCGGAAGGAGGCTGCCATGAGCAGCAGGGTCGCCTCGGAGCGGTCAGTGGTGTTCGGGATCATCGTGGCACTCGTGCTGGGGATCCCAGCGTGGGCTGATGCGCAGGCGCCCGTCTCGTCGTTTGAGCATCCCGACCCGGCTCGGCGTCGGCGACACGGTCTACCTGACCGATCACAAGGGGAAGACTGGCGCACTGTCAGCCGCGTCTCTGTCACGACTGGTCGGAGGAGTGCCGCAGGACTTCCGCAAGGCGGACATCGGCACCATCAGGTGGCAACGGCCGGACCCGCTCGGAAACGGGGCACTCATCGGATTGGCCGTCGGTGCGGGCCTGGCAACGGTCGCAGTCGCCAGCTAGTGCGGAGGCGAGCGGTGCGAGGCGGGCGGCGGAATGGTCTCGCCTCGCGGAGGACGGGCCGCCCCGGCGAGAGCCTCCTCCAGCGCCGCGTGCCGGGGCGCCGCGGCAGCCAGAACGGCTCCTTGTGCTACCATCGTAAACCCGGCCGGATGGGACTCCACCTGCCATCCGGCCGCCTGCCCGAGGGGCCGGTAGCTCAGTGGTAGAGCATCGCACTTTTAATGCGGTGGTCGTGGGTTCGATCCCCACCCGGCTCACCAGACAACACCAACACAATCAACGATTTACGAAAAGGGCCTGCCAGAGGCCCGCCTTGCTGGGAAGTCTGGTGGTATCGCTGGTGGTATCGCGGAAAAGCGCCGGCTGGTGGTATCGCTGGTGGTATGTTCCCGCCTGAAACGAAAGGGCCGGCACCGCCGGCCCCTGGTCCTAGCGTCCGTCGTCCCGGCTCATTGAATCGTCGGCTCTGTCGCCGCGCCCGTGCCGATCACGAGCAAGCCGTTCTCGCTCATCGCGCCCCGCCAGGCGCCGCGACGCGGTAGCCGGCCGCTTCGGCGCGGCCCGCCGCGATGGGTCTTCGATGACCAGTTCGCCGCCCAGCTCCGCGGGTCCAAGCGCCTCGCCGCGGAGCACGACGACGGGCAGCCCGTAGGAACTGGCCGGGTGGTCGGTGGTCAGAACGGCGGGTTCGGATGGCGCGGTGCCGTCGCGACGAATCCACACGGTGACGTGCATACGAGCCTCCAGGCAGGTCGAGTTACCGAGTCAGTCGTGTTCCGCGCCCACGGTCAGCCCGTCGGCGATCATCGCGTCGAGGATCGGGCAGCATAGGTCAGTCCCTCGATAGCCAAGCGCCCATTCCACCACTGCCACGGCTCCGTGGCGCAGTGCGTCTCCAGCCAGCCGGCGGCCGGCGGCCGTGGTCGGCCGGAAGACGATGAAGCCGGCATGGGAGTCGACAACCACATCCGGGCGCCGCCGCTCCACCGGATCGGGCCGCGGGTCGACGTGGCCCTGTCGCCGATCGGGCTGCTTGATGAGGGCGGTCATCGGCCACCGCCCGCGATGAGGAACACCAGCAGGGCGAGCAGGAGGAGCGTGAGCGACCACTCGAGCCAGGCGCCGCGACGGCGCGAGCGTCGAGTGACGTGCTGGTTCTGGAGCCAGGGCCGCTCCGCATCGGTGAGGACATCGGGCGGGAGGATGAGCATACGGGCCTTCCTGCGCCGGTCAGGCGCACGTCGGCCAGGTCGCGGGGCTGCGTCGGAAAAATGGGGAACGACGTCAGGTAGAATATGGCAGCCATCAACCTGGTCATGACCAGGTGAAGTCGTTAGCGAGGCCAGGGGATTGTCACTCCCTCGGCTTCGCGCTCTCACCGCGGATTCTTCACCCGCTGGCCCCCTGCCTGTCAAGTTTCCCCCCACGCACGCACGGGAGAAAATCCCCAGCTTCTGTCAGATTTGACAAAAGCTGCGTCTCCCCACGCACGCACGGGAGAAAACCTGTTCTGGCAGTTGCGCAGTAGTGCGCACCTGCGTTCCCCCCACGCACGCGCGGGAGAAAACAGGTGCTTCTGTCAACTTTGGCGAACCACTCGTTCCCCCACGCACGCGCGGGAGGGATGCGGAAGCAAGGATCGAAGTGATCCCTGCTTACGCTACCCCCACGCGCACGCGGGAGAAACCTTATGCGATTCGGCAAGGTTGCCGATTTGCATGTTCCCCCCCACGCACGCACGGGAGAACTCGTTAGGCGGGGGAAAGTTTCCCCCACCTAAACGTTCCCCCCCACGCACGCACGGGAGGAGTTATAGGCGGGTCCAACTTCGTCCCACCTGAACCTTCCCATCCGTGGGCCCTCCGCTTCCCATCGGTGGGAGGAGTGGGCGCCGCGGCTATTTCTCGGCATCCTGCCGACTATTCGCCGCCGTTTCCCAGCCAGTCGCCAGCGCCGCACCAGCCTGAGGGCCTGCTGTCGCTTCCACCAGGGCCGCCAGCGCCCGATCGGATGGCGCGACGGCCTGATGCTCGGGGCCATCTCCACGGCCGCTACAGGGCGTCCTGGCTGTCGTCGAGGCCGGATGCCTCGAACCGCCGCTTGAGCGCCTCGACCAACTGGGTGAGCGTCTCCTTGATCACCGCGTCGACGTCGGCGCCCAATTCGTCAACGGCGCGATCCACGTCGATCCGCGCCTCATCGATCGCGTCCATGTCGAGCACCGTGCCCTTCACACGGGCGGCCTGCGCTTCGAGCACTTCGATCCGCCCCTGGAGGCGCAACAGTTCATGTAGCAGCGCGGCGCCGACGGTCGGTGTGTCAGTCATCGCTCCTCGTCCCTTCGGTCGCGGCCATCCCTGCCGCTTTTGACGCACAGCGTCCAACTCCCGCTCGTGCCTGGCCGCTCGCTGGTGTCGTTGACGTTGCAGTGATACATGCTCCCGCCGTGCGTGACAATTTCGCCGGCCGCGTACTTGACGCTCCCGTTGAAGGTGCCCATGTCCTTCAGCACCGGCCGGTTCTCCACCGCCACGATCCGCTTCACGATCGCTTCCACGACCGGCCCGAGGGCCTTCTCCAGTCCCTTCCACGTCACCGGTGTTGACGTGACCACCGGGGCGGCCGGCGGGGGTGGCGGGAGCGGCGGCGGGGCCAGCGCCTTCGTTCGCCGCTCCCGTTCCTTTCCAACCTCGCCGCTGAAGTTCGGATCTTCGAGGAGCACGGTCAACTCATCGTCGGCCAGCTCCTTCACGGTATAGCCGTGAGCCTGGTAGCGCCTGAAGGCCGAAAGGTGTTCCGGAGTGTATTCGCCGCTCATGGGATCGGGCTCCCGACGACGGATGCGTAGGCCACCGCGTTTGCGCGCGCCGAGACGCGGACATAGCGGAGGGCGCCCAGGGCCGTCAAATTGGACTGCCACAAGGAGACGAGCACGGGATTCGCGGGCGAGCCGCCCGTCAGGTCGATCGACACGGTGGCGTGTCTCGCCGTGCGGACTTCGACGCCCGAATCGGCAATCACGATGCCGCTCGCGTCGCACGCGATCAGGATGCCGGCCGCCGCGGGCGAGGTCAGGATCGAGACGCCGGCCGCTTGCAGGTCGCGCACGGTGCCCGCTGGCAGGGCCAGTAGATCGCCGAGGCTGGTAATGAGGTACGGCTTCGCCGCCTGGTCGAGCGCCGCGAGCAGGGCCGCGGGCGTCGCCGTGCCCGTGCTCGTGCCCGCCGTCAAGAGGGCGACGAGCTTCCGGTCACTCGCGGCCACCGCGGCGGCCAGGAGGATGTTGAGGATCGCGTTCTGTGTCGTGGTATCGACGGCCCGCAGGGCTTCGTTGCTCACGACAATCATCGCCTCCACCTTGGCCGGCGTCGTCGCGGCGCCAAACGTCAGGACGCTGACCGGGGCGACCGCGCCCTCCGCCACCTCCGACGCGCCGATCGTCCCGATCTGGAGCCGGCCCGGCATCGTCAGCGGCATCCGGATCGCGCCCACGAGGCGGCCGGCGAGATCCTCCGCGTTGACCAGCGCGGCCAGGGCCGCACTCGTGGGCGCCGGCGTCGCGCCGAAGTCGCCGGCGGTCAGCACGTCGCCGGACTTGATGTAGCGGGCGGCGCCGCGCTGAACCAGTACCTCGTCGGCATCCCCGCTGAGCGTGCTGTCTTTGGCCACGGCCCACGAGAGCAGGGCGAGGGCCTTCTGCCGTACTTCGAGTCGTCGCGTGTCGTCTCTCAAATATTCCATCTCGGTCTCCCTTTCGGTGTGAGTGAACGATCCGTCGCCACTCACTATCCGCGGACGGGACTCGCCCGTCACGCCGCTGTATGTCGATCGCCTGATACAGCCGGGCGGATGCTCCACAGCGCCCCGCGCTCATCCCGCTTGATCCGCACGACGCTGAAGCCGCCGAGGTTCCGCCCATGACAGCGCTTGAGCGCCTGGCCGACGTGCCGCGCCGTCCGCAAGCCGGCCGTCTCCAGCGCCGTCCGAAGATCGGGATCGACAGTCGCGTGTCGCAGCACGTCCCGCCCAGCGAATGCCCGTTCTCCCGCAGCCGCGGCCAGGGCGATCACTAGCTGGCCGTCTGCACCATCCGACCGTCCCGAGCGCCGGGCCAAGTCCGCGCGCAAGCCGCGTAGTTCCTCGAGCACCGTCTCGAGCAGCTCGCGGTCCGTCACCGCGGCGCCCTCTCGCCGGCACGCCGCCGCCGCTGTTCGGCCTCCAGGGCGGGACGGTGCGCGTTCCAGAGCGCCTCGAGTTTCTCCGGCGGCCAGTCATCGAATTCGAGAAAGTGATCGTAAGTGTCGCGCTCGGCCGCCGGCACGTCGTCCGGGTGCCGCGTGTGGCCGGTGAGTAGCAGATCCACGAGTGCCAATGAGAGCGGCGCCGTCACCGGGCCGCGCAGTCGTCGTCGTCGAACCGTCGGCATCAGCGCACCTCCGAAAACCTCGACGCCTCGGCGTCGTCGAACCTCGATCCCCAGGGCTGGCCCGCGGCGCCCCGGCGCCGCCACTCGGCCATCAGCATCGACCGATGTTCGAGCCACAGCGCGCGCACCTCGGCGTCCGTCATCAGGAACCAAGGCAAGCGCCCGAGCGGCTTCGAGCCGTCGGCGTTGACTGGCCACACGCCGGTCAAGAACATCTCCACCATCGCGACGCTGAGCCCCACAGGGCCCCGGCCGCGTCTCCGTCGTGTCGTCGGCATGGCTACCTCCCACCGGGCCGGCCGGGGCCCGCGTTGAGCGGTTCAACGTCCAGGTTCAGCGACTTGAGCGCCTGTAACATGCCGGCGCGACTGTCGCGCTCGATCACGGCCGCAGGGTGCGGTTTCGGTTGCCCGAATCGGTCAACCTGGACCAGCCCGTCCTTTCGGATCTGCTGCTGCGCCTCGCGCATCCGGTCGAAACTTTCGCAGACGGTCGCGAGAATCAACCGCCCGCCTTCGTCGTCGATCGCATACTCGCCGGCCAGCTTCCGCCACAGGCTTTTTGCCTCAGAACTCAGGTTTTTCGGTGCGGATGGCGTTTTTTTCAAAGGAAACCCTCAATTTCGAGAGCGCCGAGCTGGGACGCGATGTCACAGGGCGCGTGCCCTAGGAAAAACACGCCCACCCCGTATCCTATTGCGCGATAACGACTTACAGATTCACAGTTTCACCGCGGTTGCCTCGCCGGCCACAGTCCCGCGATGAGCAACACGACTGCCAGCACGAACGCCACGCAGCACCGCCCCTGTTTCGATGTCCATCTAGTCCTCCTGTTCGCCGTCGTGAAATTGGGATGGCCGTTCGCCGCGGAGCAATTCGTCAAGCCCGTCGATCCACCTGGCCGACCACAGCACGTCTTCACGCGTCGTCGCCCTGGCCCGCCCGAAGCGATGCACCCGTAGGAGCAGCGCGCGTGTCGAGCGTTCAATCGCCGGCCTGCCCTTGACGCGGTGCAGGACGTCGCGGGTCAGCAGTTCACGCACGACGCCTCCGAAGTGGACAACCACCATGCGTGTCCAGTTCTGTCCAGTTCGCAAAACCCCGTTCTGGCCTACAACCACTTAGCCATAGGGGGAAGTGGACAAGCACTTCCCCTATGGGGGTAGGTTGTCCAGTTGTCCAGTTCCCCGTAAGTGAAGATCGGACCATCACCCCGAAGTGGACAACGGCATCCGTGTCCGGTTGTGTCCGGTTCGTCATACGGGCTCCGTCGCGAGTCGGTAGAGCCACGTCTTGCCGCCGCGACAGGATTCCTCTGCGCGCAGTACCCCGTCGCGGTTGTGGAGTGCCTTCGCCACTTGCCGCTTGTGGGTCTTGGTCGGTTCGCCGTTCGCCACCATCCCGATCGCTTTCGCGATGGTCCCGGCCGACTGGCCGCTCGTGGTGAGCGCCCCCAGGTCGCAGATCAACCGCCAGGTGGTTTCGGTCAGGGCGTCCTTGCCGCCCGCGGCCACGACGGTGTAGGTGCTCGTGGTCTCGTCGAAGTCGATCACGGTCGGCTCGAGCGAGACGAAGCGGCCGCGGCCACTCAACTTCCGTTGTGTGCCGAAGGCCCCGTTGGCGTAGCGCAGGCTCAGGGTGTAGTCGGCCGCGCCGGCCGCCGCACGAGGCGCCCCGCATGGCCCGCGACGGGTCCGCGTCGTCGGTCTGGTCTTCACCCTTGCCGGTATGCGCGTCGATGATCCAGGGCACGCCCGTGGCCCGTGCCGCGGCCTTCACGGCCTCCACAACGACGACGGCGCCCGCGTTGTCGTTCTCGTCTTTGACGAGGCCCCGGACCACCGCCTGCCACGAGGCGATCAGCACGAGCCCGTAGCCGCCGGCCTTGACGTGTCTGACGATCCGCGTCCAGGCCATCAGTCGTTAAGCAGGATCGATCGTCGGTAGAACGTCATCCATCCCGGGGCCGACATCGAGATGCCGGGCGAGCCAGGCCACGTATTCCGGCGGGTCTTCCGCCGCGATGACCAGCACCTCGGTTCGCGTGGTCGCCCGCCCGAGGAATGGCCGCCCCATCGCCACGGCCGCCCCGAGCGCCTATCCAAAGGTGGTCTTGCCGACCTTGGCTGTACGCCACGAGAAAGCCCGAGCATCCCGAGCGCCGGCGATCATGCCCGTCGACCGCGTAGGGGATGCCGTCCGCCTCGATCCGCTGGCCCTCGAGCGCCACGTCTACCGCGTCGGCGAGCGCGTCGGCCGGGAGTCCGTCGTCCGCGTCGTGCCCGTCGGCCTCGAGATGGTGGGTGTCCTGCTCGGCGTCGTCCCGCGTCTGGCTCCTCGTCCAGTTCGCCGAGGCGGGCGATCGCCTCCGCGATCACATCGCGATCGGGACGGTAGACGGTCTCGCCCGTCGTGCCATCGACGTGACGCGCGGGGATCGTCGTCGCCGTCATGCCGCCCGCCGATCCCGCCGCGCGGCCGGCGTCTCGAGGTACGTCGCGGATGATCTGGTTCTGCGCGGCAGAGGCGCTCGCGCAGCTGCCGTTCACGGACTAGGGCGTCGTGCCAGCTGCGCGAGCAGGATCGTGATCATCACCTTGTAGGTCGTGACGTCCTGCTGAAGTGACCCCGCGAAGTCGATCAGCGTCACTTCGTCGTCGGCCAGGTCGGCCAGCGCCGCGGCCTGGATGCGCTCCCAGCGCGGACCAGCCTTATCGGTTAACATCCGCCACCGCCTTCGGGTGTTAACCGTTCTGCCGCTTCGACACCGGCGGGTAGCAGCCGAACGTGCGTCGTTCGGTTGTGCGGGTCGCTCGAGGCTTCACGGCAGCCGCCGGGGCGAGGTCCGCGCATCGGCATCCCGCTCGTCTGGTTCTGCCGGAGGATCAGCCCGCGATGCTCCAATCGCCGGAGCGCCCGCGAGAGGCCGGCCTGTTGCGCGCGAGTAGTCTTCACGATCTGGAATGGCGCGCCGAAGTAGCGATAGCGGGAGGCGAGTCGATCCGCGGATGTTGTCCACTGACGATAGTCCTCGTGCGCGAGAGTGAGGATCCATCGCTGAAGCCTCGACAGGCCAGCGCGGCGGCCGTCGTCTGGTGTTATACTTGGAGTCGGTTGCATAAGTCGCCTCGCTGGCCGCCGCTGATCCCGGCGGCCGATGTTTTGTACGGGCTAGGCGACTCTGACCACTTGGGTTTCGAGAAACCGATCGAGGTCCGACACGCGGTACAAAATCGACCGCCCTGGTCGCAGCCGCACGAATTGCGGGCCGCGGCCGAAGCGGCGGCTTTTGCGGAGGTAGGCTTTCGACAGGCCGATGTAGCGCGCCGCGTCGGACTCCCGAAGGACGGCCGGCGCAAGCGTGCCGATGGTCGCGGGATGGTGCGATGTTGGCGGGTGACTGCTTGCTTCGATTTGCCATGCTCTAACCGTAGAACATGGCCACTGCCATTACCGGCGGTTCTGCCGCGTTTTTTCCGCAACCATCACGCGCGAGATCGTGCGGAGGCTCGTTGGTCGCTCATCGTCGGCCTGGAGCCGCCGATTCAGGTTCTCCACGAGCGTCGAGAGCGACCAGTCCGGATGTTGTCGCTGATAGTCACGGACACGCCGCGCCAGGTCCGCATACCGTGTGTGCGTCTTCCTGCGGTGAATCTGCGCGGCCCGTGGACTCTGCTCGCGGGCTTGCCGGCGCTTGCGACGGTTGCCGCGGATGTCGTCGCCGAGCGTGAACCGCCACTCGGCCTCGGTGATGATCTTGCCCAGGCGCATCGCCTCGAGAATCCACTGTTCGAGCTTCGCCTTGTTCAAGGGGTCCGCCGAATCGCGGAGCGCCACAATCTGCCGCACGTAGGCGATCTGTCGCAAGATGCGCTCGCGATACGAGCCCAGCGAGAGCGGCTCGGCCTCGGTGTCAGCCGGCACGGCCAGCCAGAAGCGCTCCGCGCCGCCGATGCTGTGCTCGAATCCCCACGCGCCATAGGCCGCTTTGAAGGCCGCTTCGACTTCACGAACCTGTGCGACAGACGTGTACGTGTGCGGCTTCGGGATGTGCGTCGTCGTCACCACGCTGATCCCGTCGGTGGTCTTCGTGGTCTTCAGAGTCATGATCGTGCCCCCGTGGCGATCGTCGCGACCGCCGCGGCCTTGTCGGCGTCGCGCAGGTGCGCGTAGCGCCTCGTCATCGTCATCGACTGGTGGCCGAGAATCTCCGAGACGACATACAGGTCGGTGCCCGCCTGGACCATCCTCGAGGCCGCATGATGCCGTAGGTCATGAAACCGAAAGCCGGTGATCTTCGCGTCCTTGAGCAGGTTCTCAAACGCCGTCTTGACGCTCGCCATTGGCTTGCCCCTGTCACCCGGGAACACCAGGGCGTCGGCCTGGACATGCTCCGGCGCCCACCTGCGAAGGGCGGCCACAGCAGTCTCGTTGAGCGGCACGCGCCGCGTGCGCGCCGTCTTCGTCGTCGTGCCGCGGAACGTGACCATGTTCGACACCAGGTCAACGTCGGCCCAGCGCAGCGCGAGCAGCTCGCCGCGCCGAGCGCCGGTGTGCATCGCGAGCAGCACGAGCGGTTGGACGTGATCGACGTAGCGGTCGGCAGGGTAGTCAGGGATTGGGCGACGGCTGCGATCGGTCCGCCACTTGTTGAAGCTGGCGCGCGCCGCGCGCATCTTCGTCTCGCGCGCCTCGAGTGCCTTCAGCAAGCGCGCTTCCTCGGCAGGACTGAGGTATCGGACGCGCGCCAGCGGATCGACGGACACGGGCTTGACGGTGGTCAACGGATTCGGCCCACGCATCGCGCCGAGTTCGATCGCCCGACTCAGCACGCCCTTGAGCAGCGCGATCTCTCGGTTGGTGGTCGTCGCGGCGATCTTGTCTTTGCGGCGGGCCGCGCGCCAGCGCTCCACCGCGAACGCCGTGATCGCCGGTAAGGGCTTGTCGGCAAAGTCGGCGAACGCCGCCAGCACGCGGGCCACGCTAGCCGCCGCGTCCCGGTGGTGCGTGCCCGCCCACTCCTGATAGTGCCCGGTGGCGAAGTCACGGAGGGTGGCAGCCTTCAGCCGCGCGGTACGCTTCGCCGCGAAGGGGTCGCCGCCTTCGGCCTTCAGGGTCCGGGCGTTCTGCGCCAGCCCGCGGGCCTTGCCCGGCGGGAGGTCGGCCACGAGCCCCAGCGTGAGCCACTGCTTGCCGATGCGGACGAGCCAGGAGTGTTCGCCGCTCGCACGCACGCGGAGGAAGAGCCCCGGCTGCTGCGCGTCTCCGACGTCGTAATTGCCGGGCCTGAGTTCCCCGAGGTACTGCTGCGTGATCTTCTGTTTCACACGCCCCTCGTTTTTCACTGGTGGTATTCCCAGTGGTATTCCAGTGGTATTTCGCGGTCACTGTCGGTCACCGCGCCGTCACACGCGAGAACAGTGTAAAGCCCTTGCTGTATAAGGGTCAATCAGTATCTGACGTGGGATGGTGGAGGTATAGTGAAAGACGCCTAAAACGCACTTTTAATGCGGTGGTCGTGGGTTCGATCCCCACCCGGCTCACCAGAACACAGCCGACATGGTCAACTTCACGCGTGCTCTTCGGCCAACGGGCCGGCGCGGACAGCCTCCTGGGCGGCCATGACGTACGCCGCGATGCTGCGCGCGATCTCGGCGATGCTGTGGCGCGCGTTGTTGTAGACGGCGTCGTACCACACCGAATCGGCCCCCGTCGCGTGCAGGCACTCGTCGACGAACTGCTCGCGCGTCTTCTCCCCTTCGTGGACCAGGGCCTTCGCCTCCGCCTCGCTGATCTCCAGGCGCCGCGCCATTGACGCCACCCGGAACTCGAAGCTCGCGTCGAGCCGGAAGTGGTAGCAGTTCGGCAGATCGTGCGTAATGATCGCGCTCCCGCGCCCGACGATGATGGCGTTGCCGGTTTCGGCGATCTTCAAGATGTACTTGGGAATGTGCCGGAAGACTTCCGGCTGGGTCTGGTAGCCGGGCACGAAGTACCCGATCCGATCGATCGCCCGCGACGGTCCGCCGAGGTCGCGCAGGACCGCGAGCGAGAGATGCTCGTCCTGACTGACCCGCTCGATGAGCGCCTTGTCGTAGATGTTCCAGGTCTGGCCGGTCAGCCGGTCGAGGAGTGCCTTGAGCTCTTCGCCGAGAGGGTAGGCCTCGCACCCGAACCGGCGCGAGATCGTGATGGTGGGCCGCGGCCCCTTCCGCCCGCCGCCTGCGTGGGTTTCGCTCAATGAGATCCAGGCGGACAGCCGACGTTCCACGCTCGGGACCAGGTTGGCATAGGGTTTGGACATCGTCCGCTTCCTTTGCTGGCCGCAAACGGCGGCTCATCCTTTCCCCGTCGGGCTCCGGCTCGTGCCAGTGGGCCGCCGTAGATCGCTGCCTGTTTTGAGTATACGCCCGCCACGTGCGCCGGGCACCCGGCAGGAGTGCCGACCATCCGCGAGGGACGAGGGACGAGGGACGAGGAGAAGAGGGCCCTTCGGGGCTTTCTGCGAACCTGGAAGATGTCGATGACGACGCCGCAGGCGCCGTCCAGAAGCACAGCAGGCTCGCGAAGCGAACCTGGGCGGTCTGAGCCGAAGCCTCGCTCGCTAGCGGCGCTTCATCGAAATGGAAATGCCCTCGCCGGAGGGCGTCACGATCGCCGTCAGCAGGTTCGGATCCTTCTCGATGGCGTCGAGGAAGTCCGGCATGTCGCCGCCCTTGTTCACGACGTTGTGCGCGAGGAAGAGGCTGCCGGCGCTCATGCGCGGCAGCACCATGTCGAGGAACCGCTTGTAGTCGCGCTTCCAGGCGTCGCAGAACACGAAGTCGAACGTCCCCGCGAGCGTCGGGATCTCCTTGAACGCGTCGCCGTGCACGACCTGGACGATGTCCGCCAGGCCCGCGCGGCGGACGTTCTCGGCCGCCTCCTTCGCACGCGCGGCGTCGTACTCGATCGTGACGAGCCGCCCGCCCGTCTCGCGCAAGCCGAGGCCGATCCAGATCGCGCTGTAGCCGCTTGCCGAGCCGATCTCCAGCGCACGCTTCGCGCGGCTCGATGCCGCGAGCACGCGCAGCATGCGGCCGTCTTCCTCGGACACCGCGAGCTGGCCGGTGTCCACCTGCTTGATCTGCCCGAGCAGCTTCTGCAGTTCCGGGGTGAGCTGCGCGCGGGACGTCGGCGTCTGTGCCGCGACGCGGCCGGCGCCGCCAAGCCACGCGGCCGCAGCAGCCGCAGCGGCGCAGAACGCCAGGAAGACCACGAGCCTGGGCGAGTGTCGTTTCATCATCATAGGATCGCAGCAGACGACGACAACCAGCCGGCGACCGCGCCGGCGGTGGCCCGGGCGTCGGCCACGCAGTCGGGGACACCGACGCCGCGGAAGCCCGAGCCGGTCACGAAGATCCCGGGGAGATTGGCGAGGCGCCGGTCGATCGAAGACACGATGTCGAGGTGCCCGACGTCGTGCTGGGCGTTGGCGCGAATCCAGCGATGGAGCCGCGTGAACAGCGGGTTGCCGCGAATCCCGAGCAGCGCGCCCATTTCCGCGCGTGAAGCCGCGATCAGCTCCTCGTCCGACCGCTCCATCGCCTGCGGGTCGCGGGCACCGCCGATGAACGTGCGGAGCAGCACGAAGCCGTCTGGCGCGCGCATCCGCCACTTCGACGAGATCCAACTGCCCGCCATGATCGTCGTGCCTTCGACCCGCGGCACCACGAACCCCGAGCCGCGCAGCGGGTGCGCCACGTCGTCTCGCCGATAACCGAGGGTCACCGTGGCGCTCGAGGCATACGGGATCGCATCGCACAAGCGTGACACCTCGGCGTCGGCGTCGCGCAGCAGCGCGGCGGCGACGAACGCGGGGGTGCAGACCACCACGGCGCGCGCCGCGAGCGAGCCGCCCGACTCGAGGCGGGCGACGTAGCGGCCGCGTCCCGCGCCCGGGCTGCCGGCGTCGCGCGCGATGGTCAAGACGGGCGCGTTGAACGAGACCGAGTCGCCCGGCAGCACGCGCATCAGCGCGTGCACGATTTCCTCCAGGCCGCCGGGCAGCGACATGAACGCCCCGCTTCTCGACCTCGGCTGGCGGATCTGCCGGAAGGCGCGAAGGACGCTGCCGTGCTTGCGCTCCGCCTCGAGGAACCTGGGGAACAACGCGCGCATCGAGAGCCTGTTCACGTCGCCCGCGTGGATGCCCGCCAGCAGCGGTTCTGCCAGGTAGGTGACGGCCTCCTTGCCGAAGCGGCGGCCGATGAACGAGGCGATCGACTCGTCGGTCGCGCCGTCGACCCGCGGCTTCACGAAGATCTCGGCGGCCATGCGCGCCTTGCCGGCGATCGAGAACAGCCGCGTCGCGGCCAGCGCGCTCACGTTCCGCGGGATGCCGAGCACCGAGCTCTCGGGCAGCGGGTGGAGCGTGCGGCCCCGCAGGATGAAGGCCGCGCGCGGCTCGGTGGTGGGGAAGAGCCGGTCGCCCAGACCCAGCTCCCTGCATAGGGTGATGGCGGCGGGCTTCTGGATCAGCAGGGCGTCGGGGCCCGCGTCGAACGTGAAGCCGTCGACGTGCTCCGAGAGGATGACGCCGCCAGGGCGTCCGGCGCGTTCGAGCAGGCGGAAGCCGACGCCGCGCCGATGCAGTTCGTACGCCGTGGCGAGGCCGGCAATCCCTCCGCCGACGATCAGGACATCAACAGGTTCCGGCACAGGGTCTCGAGAACTCCATCAACAAGGATGCACGAGGCAGATCGCACAATGCGAGGACGAAAGAAACCTGCCGCCAGGGCGCGTCGGCTCAGATCGCCAGCCGAGCAGGCCTCAGCGCGAGGTCCTCGAGCAGGGCGACGAACGGGGCCGAGTCGTTCAGCGATTCCGGCCGCCGCAAGGCGACGCCGCACTCGCGCGCCACGCCGCCCGCCAGCACGTCGATATCGAACAGGATTTCCGTGTGGTCGCAGACGAACCCGATCGGCACGACGAGGAAGCGCCGCACACCGGCCGCAGCCCGGCTGCGGACGAACTCGCCGAGGTCGGGGCCGATCCACGGCTCCGGCGTGCGCCCCGCGCTCTGGAACGCGATCTCATAGCGCCCGATGCCGGCCTCGGCCGCCACGCCCCGCGCCGTGGCGCGCACCTGCTCCAGGTAGGGATCGCCCGCCGCGATCACCCGCTCGGGCAGCGCGTGCGCCGTGAACACCACCAGCTCGTCGTCGCCGGGACCGCCAGCCTGCCGGATGCGATCCGCAAACGCCTTCAACAGCAGGGGGTGGTCGTGGTACGACCCCACGCATTCGAACGAAATCCCGGGAGGCATGGCCGTTTGCGCCGCCTCGACGTACTTCTGCACGCTCAGCGTGGAGAACTGCGGCGCGAGCGGGATGCCGACGACGCGCGCAACGCCAGAGCCGTCGAGGGCCCGGAGCACGTCGCCGATGAAGGGGTGCCAGTTGCGCATCCCGACCATCACCTTCACGTCCGAGCCGAGCCGGTCACGCAGCGCGTTGCGCTGCCGCAGCGTGATGTCGGTGAGCGGCGAACGTCCGCCAATCGCCGCGTAGTTGCGGCGCATCTCGGCCACCAGTTCGTCGGACGGCGGCCGCCCGCCCCGCACGCGCGTCAGGTACTCGGGCATCTCGTCCAGCGACGTGGGGGTGCCGTGAGCCATCAACAGGACTGCCAGCGACAAGGGCAGAGATCTCCTTCGGATCTGGCGCGAGCCTTCGGGCCCGCGGTGGGCGGGTCCGAACGGCTCCGCACTCTATGCCTGCACGCCGTGCACGTGGTTGGCCAGGGCTTCTACCGCCTCCACGGGCGTGCCCGGCAGGATGCCGTGGCCGAGGTTGAAGATGTGGCCGGGCCTCCCGGCCGCCCGCCGCAGCACGTCGTCCGTCCCCGCGATCAGGCGGTCGGTCGGGCCCAGCAGCAGGGTCGGGTCCAGGTTGCCCTGGATCGCGCGGTCTTCACCGATGAGCGCCCAGGCGTCGTCCAGCGGGATGCGCCAGTCGGCGCCCACGACATCTCCTCCCGCCTCGGCCATGAGCGGCAGCAGCGTCGCGGTGCCCGTGCCGAAGTGGATCGTCGGAGCGCCGGCGGTCTTCAGGCGCTCGAAGATGTGCCGGCTGTGGGGCAGGACGAACTCGCGGTAGTCGGCGGGGCTCAGCGCTCCCACCCACGAATCGAACAGTTGCACGGCGTCCGCGCCCGCTTCCACCTGCGCCAGCAGGTAGTCGGCGGAGGTCTCGGCCAGGAGGGCGCACAGCCGGTGCCAGGCCTTCGGGTTGCCGTACATCAAGGCCTTGGTGTGGGCGTAGTGGCTCGAGTGGCCGCCTTCAATCGCGTACGAGGCGAGCGTGAACGGCGCCCCGGCGAACCCGATGAGCGGAACCAGTCCGGCCAGCTCGGCCTTGACGAGGCCGATGGCCTCGAGCGGGGCCGAGAGCCGCTCGCGCGGTTCGAACGCCGAGAGGGCGTCCACGTCCGCCTCGGACCTCACCGGGCGCTCCACCTGCGGCCCCTCGCCCTTCACGAAATCGAACGGCAGGCCGAGGGGCTGCAACGGGAGGAGCAGGTCCGAGAAGATGATGGCGGCATCGAGCGGGAACCGCCGGATCGGCTGGAGCGTGACTTCCGCGGCCAGATCCGGGGTATGGCACAGCTCGAGCATCGTGTAGCGCGCCCGCAGGGCACGGTACTCCGCCATGTAGCGGCCCGCCTGGCGCATGAACCAGACGGGGGTGGCGTCGACCGGCTGGCGCCGGCAAGCTCTCAGGAATCTGTCGTTCATCGTGGTCGGATTCGAGGTGCGTCGCAGAATGTAACTGGACGGGCGGCGATACACCCCCGCGCACCGCCCCGACGGCCGGCCGGCGCGAGGCGCGCGGGCTGCGCCGATGCTGCCCGCCAAGTAGTATGGCACATCAGGAGCCGCGATCGGCGGTTTGGGCCCCGATTCGGGCTGGCGCCCGCAGACAAGGGTGCTATAATCTCGCGTTTGGTCCAGCAGCCCCTGCCCGTGGTGTTTTCCAGGGAGGCCGTGTGACGCCCATCCTTGTCCGCCCGGTTCGTGAGCAACTGGAGCACGATCGGGTGATTCGCCTGCTGCAGCAGCGCTGGCGTCGAAAGTACGCGGTCGGCATCAACCAGGGGAGCGAGACGGCGGTCTCCGTCCCCTACGGCGAGTCGACCTTGTACCCGGACGTGGTGCTGGCGCCGCTGGGCAAGCCCAACAAGCCCGAAATCGTCGTCGAGGTCGAAACCGGCGAATCGGTGAACAACCTCGAGGCCATGGCCGAGTGGGCCCGGATGGGGCAACTGAAGGCGGCTTTCCACCTGTACGTGCCGACCGGTTCGGTGGAGCCCGCCCGCCGCCTCTGCACCGACCACAACATCCCGGTCGCCGAAATCTGGACCTTCCACCCGATAGGCGACCAGATGCGGTTCAACATGGTTTACCGGGCCCCGGCGCCGCCTCGCGCCGCCAGGCGAGCGGCTTCGGAGGCTCCCGCACGGCCCGCGCCGCGAAAATCGGCAGCTCCCCGGTCGGCCGCGGCGAACGGTGGCGCGCGCAAGGCGGCGCCTGCCCGTCGCGACGCGAAGCGGGTGGCGGCCAAGCGCGGCGCCGCGAAGAGGGCCGCCGCCAAGCCGGCCCGTGCCCAGAAGAAAAGGTAGCACCCGCCTGGCTGAATCGCGGCGGGCCTCCGCCACGATCCGGCCTCTGCGCATGACGGACAGCAACACGCCGGTTTCGCGCCGGGCGGCACTGCCACGCCGCTGACGCTATACTTGAGGGCATGATCATGAACGGGAAGCGGTTCGCCTTGACGGTGGTCGGGGCCGCCGTGCTGTCCACCCTCGTACTCGCACAGGCGCCTGGCGGCCAACGGGACAAGAGCCAGCAGGGCCAGGCTCCCGTGAAGCCCGAAATCGTGGCTCCGCAAGTGCCGACGTTCAGGACCTCGATCGACCTGGTGACGACCGACGTCATCCCGCGCGACTCCCGCGGCCAGTTCGTGGCCGACCTGAAGCCCGAGGAATTCGAGCTGTACGAGGACGGCGTCAAGCAGGATGTCGTCCAGCTTCTGATGTTCCACGGCGGCCGACAGTACAGCGCGCTGGCGGCGCCCGTGCAGACGCAGCGCGAGGGGATCGATCCTGCCGGCGCAGCGTCCGACCAACGACGCGGCCGGGCGGATCTTCATCTTCGTGCTCGACGACCTCCACCTCGACTTCCGGAACACCGGCCGGGTCCGCGAACTGATGAAGAAGATCCGCACGCAGCTCGTGCACGACGGCGACCTGTTCGGCGTCGTCTCCACCGGTCCTTCGTCGATTGAGATCCCGCTGACCTACAACCTGAAGCGCCTCGACGAGGCGATGAACAAGATCACCGGCAGCGGACTCAAGCCGTCCGAGATCCTCGGAGGCGGCGAGACCGCGGAAGGACCGACCGAAGTGCGCCACCGGGCGCACGTGGCGTTCTCGACGGCGTTCGACATGCTGCAGCAGCTCGGGGACGTCCGGGACCGCCGCAAGTCGCTCATCTACATCAGCAACGGGTACGACTTCGACCCCTTCCCCGAGTCGCGCCTCAAGGCCGAGCAGGAGCGTTCGGGGCTCCCGCCCACAGGGTCGTCGTCGAACGCGAGCGACACCGCCGGCACGGGCGATACCGGGCCGACCACCGACGATTCGGACCTGTTCAACAAGGCCCAGGTCTTCGCCGATGCCGACCTGGCGCGCGAACTGTCGGAACTCGCGCGGGCGGCGAACCGGGCGAACGTGTCGATCTACACGATCGACCCGCGCGGCCTGGTTGGCGTGCCGGACATCGACGAGAACGTGGACCAGACGGAGTGGCAGACCTACCTCAGGACGTCGCAGGACAGCCTCCGCGTGCTCGCCGACAACACGGGCGGCTTCGCGATGGTCAACTCGAACGACTTCGACAAGGGCCTCAAGCGGATCGATGCCGAGACGAGCGACTACTACCTGCTCGGCTTCTACTCGAACAACCCCGACCCGTTCCGCCGGAATCGCAGGATTGAAGTGAAGGTCACCCGCAAGGACGTGAGCGTCTGGGCGCGTAGCGGGTACTCGCTGAAGAGCACCAAGGCCAAGGCGAAGTAGGACTCGACGCCGGCGGAGGATCAGGAGCCGGGAAGCGGGGCGCAAGAAAGAAAGGGCCAGCGGACGTTCCGCTGGCCCTTCGTTCGTACCCGTGACGGACCGAATCCTGAATCCTGAATCCCGAATCCTACCTTTAGAACCGGAAGCGCGCGCCCCACTGCGCCTGCCAGCGCGACCGGAAGTCATCGAAGTACCACTGCGACCAGGTCCCGCTGGTCGGGTTCAGGTAGCTGATGTTGTAGATCGCCTTGCCCGTGGCCTTGTCGATGCCGTCGTACGTGATGTCGGAATTGTAGTTGTTGCTCCGGGTACTGGACCTTGCCCCAGTCCTTGTTGAACATGTTCATGAAGTTGATGACCGCGAAGTCGAACTCCAGGCTCCGCTTCCCGATCGGGACCTTGGACGTGAGCTGGAAGTCCACGCCGTTGGTCCACGGCTGCCGGCAGCCGTTGCGCGGCATGATCGATCCCGCGGTACTGATTGACGCAGGGGTCGGCCGCCAGGAAGGCCGCGAGCTGGTCGGGCGTACCCTTGGTCACGACCACTTCGCTCACGTTGCGCGGGATGTACATCAGGTCGTTGGTGGTGCGGAAGTCGCCGTTGATGTTCGTCGAGGAGTAGAAAATCATCGCATACGGCCGGCCAGACTGTCCGTTGTAGAACATCGACAGCGTCGTCGGAACATGCGGGATGTTCAGCTGGTACGACAGGCTGACGTTGATCCGGTGACGGACGTCGTAGTTCGACGTTGCGAGCGGCGTCTCGTTCGGGTTGCCTGGGGTGAGATTGTAGCCCCAGTTGGACGCCGCCTGGCTCGACGTGCCGTCCATGATCGACTTCGACTGGTTGTAGAGGTACGAGGCCGACGCCATCCAGTTGTTCTTCCAGGGCTTGTCCACCTTGAACGCGAGGCTCCACGAACTGCCCTGGGTCGAGTTGGTCAGGAAGATCGCGTCGCTCATCGTCGAGACCTTTCGGGCCATCACGGTGCGGCCGTCGAAGGCGACGGTCCCGCTGTCCACGAAATTCAGGTTCTGGTACTTGATGTCCTGGATGTTCTTCGAGTAGACCAACTCGGCCGTCCCAACCAGCCCGCCCCACGGCAGCTCGCGATCGTAGGCGAGGTTGGTGCGGACCAGTTTCGGGTAGCTGTAATTCGGATCGACCATGTCGATCTCGTTCGTCTGCGCTCCACCCACGTTCTTCGGCTGGTTCAGCGCGTCGGGGACGAAGACGACCTTGTTGCTGGTGTTGTACGAGACGCGCGGTCGGGTGACCTCGATGCCCGTGTTGCCGTACTGGTTGGACAGCCACACGTACGGCGTGCGGCCCGAGAACACGCCGACGCCGCCGCGAACCTGCTCGCGCCGATCCTGGCTGATCTGCCAGTTGAAGCCCGCGCGCGGCGACCAGATCCGGTCGACGGGCACGACGTCCGTGGCGTAGCCGAAGTACTGGAGTGCGGCCGGGTTGCTGGTCGGCTTGTCGGGGAACTGGGGCGTGTCGAACCGGATGCCGTAGGTGAGGCTGAAGTTGTTCTTCACGCGCCACTGGTCGCCGGCATACAGGCCGAACTGGCGGATCGAGAACCGCGCGGCGAACGCCGGATCGTACGTGCCGAACGACAGGTCGTAGCCCTGCGCGAGACCCGCGTCGAAGTTGTCCATGCTGCTGAACTGGTAGTAGCCCCAGTTGTTCGCCAGGTACAGATTGCGGAACTTGTAGAACTCGTTGTGGGTGCCCACCGTGAAGGTGTGCTTGTCCTTGACGATCGTCACATCGTCGGTCACCTCGATCACGTCCTGATCGAGCTGGTTGGCGGCCGAGTACTGCTCGGTGCCGGCCCGCAGGTTGCTGCCGTCGGCGAGCCGCACGTTCACCTGCGGAAACGGCTTGGGCGCGTTGGGGTTGTCGCGGAAGTCGCGAATCCGCGAATAGGCCGCGCGGAACTCGTTGAAGACTGTTCCGAAGTTGCTGTTCAACTGGCCGACGGTCGAGTTCGTGGTGCTGTTGATCCGGTAGAAGTTGTCGGGGAAGCTATAGGTGCTGCCGACGGCCGTCCCGATGTCGTTCAACCCCTTGACGTAGTTGTTCCGGATGGTCAGCTGGTGCTTGCCCGCGATGTTCATGTCGGCGCGCACGAACACCTTGTCGTTGTTCGTGGTGCGCGTGAACTCGTCCTTGCTGCCCGGGTTGTAGCCGTACTTGGTGTTCAGGATGCTGAGGAAGCGATCGACTTCAGCCGTGCGGCCGAAGGTCACGCCGGACCCGGCAATCGACCCGCCCGACGGGGTGCTCTTGCGGCCGATCTCGACGTTGCCGAAGTAGAAGATCTTGTTCGCCACGATCGGCCCGCCGACGCTCGCGCCGAACGTCTTGTTGTTGAACGTGCCGAACTTCTTGTCGCTCGGCCCCACGCCCACCAGGCTCTGGTTGCGCCCGAAATAGTAGGCCGTGCCGTGGATGCTGTTCGTGCCGCTCTTCGTGATGGCATTCACGCTGCCGCCGGAGAACCCGCCCTGCCGCACGTCGTACGCCGACACCACCAGCTGGAGTTCCTGGATGGCATCGAGACTGATGGGCTCGGTGCTCGTCGTGCCTCCGGGCGTGCCGCTGCTGGAGAGGCCGAACACGTCGTTGTTCACCGCACCGTCGATCTGGATGTTGTTGTAGCGGTCGTTGCGGCCCGCCACCGAGATCGACGACGCGTCCGTCCCCACCGGGTTGATGACGAAATACGGGGAGGTGCGCGCGTAGTCGAACATGCTGCGGTTGACGGTCGGCAGGTTCGCCAACTCGTCGCTGGTGATGTTGGCCGCGGTGCCCGCCCGCTGCGTGTCGATCACCTGCGCTTCGGCGACGACATCGACCGTTTCGGTGACCGTCGCGAGGCCGAGCGTGAAGTCCACGGTGCGGGCCTCGCCGAGGCTCACTTCGACGCCGGTCTTGACGTCATCCTTGAAGCCCGCCATGGTCGCCTTGATGGTGTAGGGGCCGCCCACGCGGACCGCAAGCATCGTGTACCGACCGTCGGCCTGGGTGACCGCTTCGTACACCGTGCCGGTGGGCACGTGTGTGGCCGTGACGGTCGCGCCGGGCAGGACGCCCTTTTGCGCGTCGGACACGGTTCCGGACAGGGTGCCGGACGTGATGTTCTGGCCGAAGCCAGCCTGCGCCCCGGCCAGCAGTACCGAAGACCGCCGCCGCCAGGCACAGTAGATTCTTGGATAGATTATTCATCGCTTCGCTCCGGTTCTCCTCAGAGGCTCCTGGGATGAGCCGCCATGACTCGCACACCGCGTCTCGGGGAAAGTGGCTGTTTCGTGCTGGCTGTTCGAATCAACAGGTCGAGGGCGCGGGCTGGTCGACTGGACACAATATGCTGGCAGGCCAGCCCAAGTCAACGGTTGTGCTACCGGTTTGGTCTCCACACGCTGGTCCTACCGCCGGTTGGGGTCGCGCCAGGCCTCAGCAGACGTCGGCCCGGCACAGAAACTCGTCCGAAAACGCAATTTGTCAAAAGAGAAGTGCGGGGGGCGCTTCGCCGAATCCCGGCCGGGCGAGGCCCGTGGCCGGGCGCTTCCGTGCCTCATTCGTCTGTCTCCGTTCCTTCGTCGCGGCAGGCCGCCCGCAGCGAGCCGAGCGCGTGCTCCGCGCGCGCGATGGCCGCGTCCAGGTACTCCCGATCGAGTTCGATCCCGACGAAATCGAGCCCGAGTCCCGCACAGGCGACCGCCGTGCTGCCGAGGCCGGTGAACGGGTCGAGGACGCGGCCGCACCGTGTCACGCCGTGCAGCCGCAGGCAGGTACTCGGGCAGTCGCGGGGGGAACGTCGCCGGGTGGGGGCGATCCTTCTCGCGGCTGTTGATCGTGTCGTAGGGCAGGAACCACGCGTTGCCCCGGCAGCGCCGGTTGCCCGCCGCCGAGTGCCAGCGAGCGACGTTCGACTGGTCCTGGTACGGCACGCCGATCGCCGTCCGTTCCAGCGGCGTCGTGCCGGCCGGCGTGAAGTGAAAGATGAATTCGTGACAGTCGTTGACGAAGCGCGGACTGTTGATCGGCTTGTAGTGTCCGACGGCCAGGTCACGCGACAAGCCGCAGGCCGCCCCCGCGGCGTTCCGTTCGATCACGATCGACTTGACCCAGTGGATCGTGTTCTGAAGCGTCAGGTGGGGTCTCACGGCTTGCGCGATATCCATCGCCACCCAGGGGTCCTTGGGCTTGGCGCCGACGTTGAGGAACAGTGACCCGTCCGGCTTCAGCACGGCGGCCACCTCACGCACCCAGGCCTCGGTCCAACGCAGGTATTCGTCACGGGGAAGCGCGTCTTCGTAGGACCGATAGGCGATGCCGAGATTGTACGGGGGGGAGGTGACAACGACGTTGACCGACGCCCGCTCGAGACGAGGCAGAACGCGGAGGCAGTCTCCGAGGAAGAATTCAAACGTGACACCGTGGCCGCGGAGCGTTCGATAGGGTCGGAGCGGGGAGTCGGTCACCGTCCTCGATTCTACGAGGCTCGTGCAGCCGTCACCACTGCCAGGGCCATGCCATCCGAGTCGACCCGCGACCGGGGGATTGCGTGATTGCGGCGGTGTGCGTGGCTGGCGCACTCGCCGCCCTTTTCTTCCACGTAGACGACTTCCCGGTTGCCGGCCAGTTCCAGATATCGGCCGACCACGCAACCGCACGTCAGGGTGGAGAACCCGAGGAGCCGAACGAGGCTCATAGCGTGACTCCTTGGACGGATACCGCGAAGTTTCACAGAAGGAGCCACGGGTGGTTAGCCCCTTCTGTGGGCTCGGCGCACCCCACGGCATCCGTCGGCTGATGAGATAGCAACCGGCGTGCCGGCCACTCGGATGCGCGGCCGCGACCCGTCGTCGAATGCGGGCGCCGCTTCTTCTGCTGGGAATCGGCCGAATTGGACGGCGCCGCGATTCGCCGGGCGCCAGAGTGGGCTGCGCCAGGCAGGGCGCGCGCGCCGCAGTTTTCGTCTTCCTTGGATCGCCTCCGCCAAAAACTTGGATCCGCTCGCCACTTGACAGCCTTGGCCGGCCAATCGAAGATGCATCCGGCTCGCGGCCCGAAGGCCGCGGCTCGACGCCGGCAGCCTGCGGCGCGGTGATGTCAGGCACGCCGCACGTCGCCGGCCGCCGCCGCCGGTCGAACCTTGTTGGAGTCCGAACGTGACCATCCGCCGATTTGCCGGTGTCGTCCTCGTCGCCGCGTCCTGCCTGGCTGCCTTGCCGGGCGCCGGGGCCCCTCTCGCTCCCCCAGCGTCCGTCGCCGCGCTGCTGAAGGACCCGGCGGTGTCTGCGGCTCGCGACAGCGCGCGCCGGGGAGAGGCGCGGGTCATCGAGGAAGAGATCGAGTTGACCGAGATCCCTGCGCCGGGCTTTGCCGAAGCGGACAGGGGCGCCGCCATCAAGAGGAAGTTCGAGGCGCTCGGATTGAGGAACGTGCGGGTGGACCGCGTCGGCAACGTGATCGGAGAGCGTCCCGGCCTCTCGGCGCGGCCGAACCTCGTGTTGGCGGCGCACCTCGACACGGTGTTCCCGCAGGGAACCGACGTGCGAGTCAGGCGCGAGGGCGGCGTGCTTCGCGCCCCGGGGATCGCCGACGATGGCCGCGGCCTGGCGGTGTTGCTGGGCGTCGCCCGGGCGCTGGACGCCGGGCACGTGCAGACCGGCGGCAGCATCACGTTCGTCGCAAACGTCGGCGAGGAAGGCCTGAGCGACCTCCGGGGCGTGCGCGAACTCTTCGCGACGACGCTGAAGGGGCAGGTGGATGCGTTCGTGTCGATCGACGGCACCGAGCACGGCATCACGACGGTGGGTGTCGGCAGCCACCGCTACAGGGTGACGTTCCGGGGGCCGGGCGGCCACAGTTTCGGCGCGTTCGGCCTGGTGAACCCGGTGCACGCGCTCGGACGCGCCGTCGGGCGCATTGCCGACCTGCAGGTGCCGCGCGAGCCCAAGGTCACGTTCAACGTCGGGCGCATCGGCGGCGGGACGTCGGTCAACTCGATTGCCTCCGAGGCGTGGTTCGAGGCGGACATGCGCTCGTCCGACCCCGCCGCGCTTGCGTCGATCGACGCGAGCTTCCAGAAGGCCGTCGACGAAGCGGTGAAGGACGAGAATCTCCGCTGGGGCAACGGGAGGCTGACGGTGACGAAGGACCTGGTTGGCGATCGGCCGGCGGGCCGCACCCCGGCGACCTCGCCGATCGTGCAGACGGCCGTCGCCGTGAACCAGGCGCTGGGGCTGCCGGTGAACACGGACGAGGGCTCGACCGACTCGAACATCCCGATGAGCCTCGGTATTCCGGCCGTCACCGTCGGGGGCGGCGGGCGGGGCAGCGGCGCCCATTCGCCGACCGAGTCGATCGACACCACCGACTCGTGGAAGGGGACCGAGCGTGTGCTGCTCCTCGCGGTTGCACTCGCCGGGCGCTGACGCGGGCGTCGCAGTGCGCGGCGCAGCGGACCAGCGCAACGCGAGCCGCCGCCGGATGCCCGCGGGGTCGGCGCGTCTTCGACTATGATTCTCCAGTCTTCACCGACGCCATCGAGGCTGGTACCGCATGCGTCCGCATGACATCGTGCTCTACGCCACGGGAGACTGCCCGCACTGCCGCGCCGCCCGTGCGGCGCTCGAAGCGTGGGGGCAGCCCTTCGAGGAACGCGATCCGCTTTCGAGCCCGGTCGTGTTGAAGGAGCTGCTGTTGTGCGCCGCGGTCGCGTCCGTGCCGACGATCGTCGTGAGCGGACAGGTGCTGGTGGGCTTCGACGCGGACCGCCTGGAGCAGGTGCTGCGCGAGCCGCCGCCCGAGCCCGAACCGATCGACGACTACACGCCCGAGGAACTGGCGCAGGACGAACCGCCATCGTAGCTCCGCCAGACCCGCTGCCGGAAAGACCGCTCGGCTGCCGGGAACTCGCGATTGCCAACGCCCTTCCTCTGCGCCGCGAGGACGCCGGGCGTGGTCACTGGCGCCTCCGGCCGGCGGTTCCCGGGTATCCACTGGCTCCATCGGCGCGGGCGGTGCGCGGGCCCAACCTGGCACGGCCGTTGTATACGGTTGGGGTGGTGCCGGCGGGCCGGCGCCGCGTGGGACTGCACAAGTCCTGCGGACAGACCGAGATACCTTGAGAAAGTGGCTTGCAACCTGAACCGGGTCTGTTACAATCCCGGTGGCGGGCTGCACTCCGCCGGCTGAATTCGTACATGACACCACGTCGCCGACCCACCGGGCCCGTCGCCACCGTCGCGGCCGTCTGCCTTTCCCTAGGATTGCTGGTCAGCCCCTCGGCCGCCGCGGCGGCCGCAAAGGGACGCCAGTCGACCGCCTCGCAACCCGCCAGCAAGGCCACGAAGTCGACCAAGAAGGCGCCGAGCGCAGCGAAGGCGGCGTATTCGTCGCAGGCGGCCAAGGCCCGGTCCGCGAGGCTGTCGCAGGCCCGCGTGGCGGCGCGCATGCGGATGATGCGCGAGTCGGTGTTGCCGCGCTACAAGACCGACGCGACCGGGGCGCTCGTGCCGGAACTGCACGCGGCCGCGGCCATCATCTACAACCCGCAGACCAACCAGGTGGTGTGGGAAGAGAACTCGCAGGACAAGCGATCGATCGCGAGCATCACGAAGGTGATGACGGCCGTGGTGTTCATCGAGAGCGACCCCGACATGTCGCAGATCGTGACCGTCGACCGCACCGACACGCTGGCGGCGTCCACCACCCACCTGCGCGCCGGCTATCAGGTGCCGGTGCGCGACCTGCTGCACCTGCTGCTGATTTCGTCCGACAACGCGGCGGCCCGCGCGCTGGCGCGAACGTCGCCGTGGGGGCCGTCGGGGTTCGTCTCCCGGATGAACGAGAAGGCGACCGAACTCGGGCTGCAGAGCACGAGCTACGCGGATCCGTCGGGTCTCGATGCGCGGAACGTCTCGTCGGCCTACGACATGGCGCGGCTCATCACCTACGCGTCGAGTGACGAGCGGATTTCCGAGGTGATGCGGAAGCCCGAGTACACGCTGATGCTGGCACGGCGCCCGGTGACGATCCACAGCACGAACCAGTTGCTGTCGCGGACCGACATGGAGGGCAGCGTGCTCGGCGCCAAGACCGGCTTCATCGGCCGATCGGGCTACTGCCTGGCGACGCTGTTGAAGATGCCGCAGGTGAACCAGTCGGTGGCCGTCGTGGTACTGGGCGCCCGGTCGAACGCCGGCCGCTTCACCGAGGTCCGCAACCTGTTCACGTGGATGTCCGCCCAGGCGCAGGAACTGCTGCAGAAGCAGGACCAGCAGGAGTAGGCTCCTACCCCTTGTAGCCGCGCTGCATGGCTGCCGCGTCGAGCGGCAGCGTCGCCACCGAATCCACCGACAACATCACGGGCCGGCCGCCCTTGCGCGCGTCGTACGCCTTGACGTAGCGCTTGCAGACGTCGCAGGCGTACAGGCGGTAGAGCCCGTCGGGGCTCGTGAAGGACGGCAGCAGGCTGCGGTCGTCGTTGTGGCAGAACGGGCACGCGCTCTCGTCGAAGCGCCAGCGGCCGGTGCACCGCCCGCAGATCAGCACGCGGCCGCCGTCGGAGACGAGCACGGCGAACTCGGGCTCGCCGCCGCACAGGGGACAGTGGGCGTGCGTCCACGTGCTGAAGTCGGCGCGCTGCTGCACCACGTCGGCGCAGCGTTCGAGGAACGGACGCATCGCGAGCGCGAGCACCTGGTCCAGCGCCTCGGGCGAGGCCGGCGCCGCGGGCGCCGGCGCGTCGTTCAGCCGCTCGGGCGCGGCCGTGGCGTTGAACCACCGCACGACCAGCGGCTCGAGCGCATGGCCGTCGCGCGACATGGCCTGGATGGCCTGATAGTCGGCGGTTTCGAGGGCATCGAACCGCCGAAGCACGTCGGCCGTCTGGCGAAAGACCAGCCGAAAGTCGGTCCAGTCGAGCGGGATGTCTTCGAAGCGAAGCAGCGGCTTGCCCGCCTCGTGCTGCCGCTTCAGCCACTCGGCCGAGAACTCCACCCACGGCATGGGCACGCGCGCCTGCACGCGGCGTTGAAGTTCGAGCAGCGCGAGGTGGAGGTCCACCGCCTCGGCCAGTTCGGGGTGGCGGAGCTTGAGATGGCGGAGTTCGGTTAGTTCGCGGGACCCGGGGCGCTGCGGGCGGGAGCGGGGTTCTGGCACGGGTCGATTGTACCCCGCCCGCTACGGCGGGAGCAGTGCTAAACGCGGGCCCGCCGACACCCGCCGGCGCGCGTGGGGGCCGGGGGCGCCGTTCGCCCCGGCACCGGCGGGCGCTTCGCGTGGTATGTTTCGACACGGGGCATCTCCCGCCCCCGGACTTCCGCCGTGAGCAACAAGCATCTCTCCGAAGCATGGATTGTGGACCAGGAGGACGCCGGCAAGCGGCTGGACGCCTGGCTGGCGGCCCGCGGCGAAATCGGGTCCCGCGGCCGCGCGCAGGACGCGCTCGCCTGCGGCAAGGTGTTCCTGAACGGGGACGAGGCGACCTTCGCCGATGCCGGGCGCCGGCTCGGAGCGGGCGACCGCGTCGGCTACTGGCCGGACCGGCCCGGGAGCTCGAGGCCTCGCCGCCGCGAAATCGTCTCTGCCCGCGCGCAACTCGACGTCGTGCACCAGGACGCAGCGGTGCTCGTCGTGAACAAGCCGCCCGGCTGGCTCGTCGAACCGCTTCCCGGGGAGGCGCAGGGCGAGGTGACGCTGCTCGACCTGGCCGCCGATCACTTGCGGTCCGGTGTTCGCACCCGGCCGCACGTGGTGCACCGCATCGATCGCGATACGAGCGGCCTCGTGCTGTTCGCGCTCACGCCTGCGGCGCGCGACCACCTCAAGTCACAGTTCGAGCGCCACGTCCCAGACCGCGTCTACCTTGCCATCGTCAACGGTCACCCGCAGCCGGCGTCCGGCGTGTGGCGCGACAAGCTGGTGTGGGACAAGGAACGGCTGGTTCAGAAACGTGCGCATCTCGAGGAAGCCCGGGCGAAAGACGCCGAGGCGCGTTATCGCGTCCTCGAGCAGTTCGCACGGCAGGCCCTGATCGAGGTCTCGCTGAAGACGGGGAAGCGCAACCAGATTCGGGTGCAGGCGGGTGTGCGCGGACACTCGCTGGTGGGGGAGCGACAGTATCGTTTCGGCCAGCCGCGCGACGAGTCGCGCGAGCCGGCGTTCGGGCGTCAGGCGCTGCATGCCGCAAGGCTCGCCTTCGTGCATCCGGCGTCGGGACGCAGGGTTTCGTTCGCGGCGCCGCTGCCGGACGACATGGAGGAACTGCTGCGGACGCTTCGGACCGAAGGACGGGACTGAGACCGGTCGGGGCCGGCCGCAGACGGCCGCGTGGCGCGAGTCGCGGGCCGCGCGCCGGGGATGGTATCCTGTCGGGCTGAAAGCGAGGTGGAGGTGCGCGGGCGACGAATCCTGATGGTGGCGTCCGAGGCAGTCCCGTTCGCCAAGACCGGCGGGCTCGGAGACGTGGTCGGTGCGCTGCCGCTCGCACTGGCGCGTCTCGGCCACGACGTCACGGTGGTGCTGCCGCGGTACCGGGGCCCATCCACCGGCACCGGGCTCGAGCGGGTGACGGTCCCGATGGCGGGCCGCACCTTCGACGTGGCGTTCGTCGAACACCGTCTGGCCGACCGGGCGCGCGCGATCCTCGTCGATTGCCCGGAACTCTACGACCGCCCCGGGCTCTACGGCACGGGCAATGCCGACTACCCCGACAACGCGATCCGATTCGCGGTGCTGTCGCGGGCCGCGCTGGAATACGCGTCGCGCCCCGACCGCGCCCCCGACGTCGTCCACGCTCACGACTGGCAGGCGGGTCTGACGCCGGTCTACCTCGACCGAGTTTTCGCCGAACGCCCGGCGCTTCGAACGGCGGGGCGGGTGTTCACCATCCACAACCTGGCTTACCAGGGGCTGTTCCCGCCGGTCTGGATGCCGGCGCTCCACCTGGACTGGGATCTCTTCGGCGTCGAGGGGCTCGAGTACCTGGGGCAAGTTGAGTTTCCTCAAGGCGGGCATCAACTTCAGCGAGTTCGTCACGACGGTGAGCCCGCGCTATGCGAAGGAGATCCAGTCGGCCGAATACGGGTTCGGCTTCGACGGCATCCTGCGGAGGCGAGCGACGCAGTTGTGCGGGATCCTCAACGGTATCGACACGACCGTGTGGGACCCCGCCCGCGATCCGTACCTCCCGATGCCGTACGATGCCGAGAGGCTCGGCGCGAAGCGAGCGTCCAAGCGGGCGCTGCTCGAGGCGATGGCGCTGCCGGTGACGGCGTCGGCGCTCGAGCGTCCCGTCGTCGGGATCGTCTCTCGCATGGTGGACCAGAAGGGCTTCGACCTCATGGCCGCGCTCGGCGCGGAACTGCCGGCGCTGGACGCCACGTTCGTCCTGCTCGGCACCGGGGAGGCGCGCTACCAGGAGTTGTGGCAGAGGCTGGCCGACGAGTCACCGGATCGCATCGCGGTCTGGTTCGGCTTCGATGATCGCCTGGCCCATCTCATCGAGGCGGGCTCCGACATCTTCCTGATGCCGTCGAGATTCGAGCCATGCGGTTTGAACCAGATGTACAGCCTCAGGTACGGCACCGTGCCGGTCGTGAGGGCCGTTGGCGGGCTCGATGATACGATTGAGAGCTGGAACGCGCGCGCGCAGAGCGGGACGGGCTTCAAGTTCGAGGATTATACGCCCGAGGCCTTGCGCGCAGCGCTGCAGGAGGCGCTCGAGCTCTACCGCTCGCGACGCTTGTGGCGCAAGGTGCAGCGAGCGGGCATGGCGCGCGATCATTCCTGGGACGCTTCGGCCGCCGAGTACGTCAAAGTGTACGAGCAGGCAATCCAGGCGCGTAACCGACGGCAGCCGGCATGAATCCCTTAGAAGACTGGACACGCGGCGGGCGCCGCGTGTCCGTAACGCCGGCCCCCGCCGGCGACCGAAGAGGAGCAGCGATGTCATCCGAGAACATCCAGAGTGTGACCGATTCCACGTTCGAGCAGCTGGTCAAGGGACCGACGCCGGTCCTCGTCGATTTCTGGGCCGAGTGGTGCATGCCGTGCCGCCGGATCGCCTCCACGGTGGACCGGCTCGCCGCGGACTATGCGGGCCGCCTCACGGTGGCGAAGCTGAACGTGGACGAGAACCCCGACGTGCCCACGAAATTCGGCATCCGTGGCATTCCGACGCTGCTGCTCTTCAAGGACGGGGAGGTGATCGATTCGTTCGTCGGCGCCGACGACGCCGGGATCAAGAAGATGGTGGAGAAGAACCTGTAACGCGCCGGCCGCATCCGGGACGGTTCCTGCTATGAGCGAAGTTCGAAGCGTCATCATCATCGGTTCGGGCCCGGCGGGGCTGACCGCGGCGATCTACAGCGCCCGCGCCAACCTGTCCCCGCTGCTCATCGAGGGGACGGAGGCCGGCGGTCAGTTGATGGTCACGACCGCGGTCGAGAACTTCCCCGGCTTCAGCGACGGCGTCCTGGGGCCGGATCTCATGGCGTCGATGCGGGCGCAGGCGGAGCGCTTCGGCACGGAGGTCGTCCAGGGCCGCGTCACCACCGTGGACTTCTCGCGACGGCCGTTCACGGTGAGGACCGACGAGCAAGAGTACAGGGCGCGCACGGTCATCATCGCGACGGGCGCGTCGGCGCGGCTGCTGGGGCTGCCGTCCGAGCGGACCCTCATGGGGCACGGCGTGTCGACCTGCGCGACGTGCGACGGCTTCTTCTATCGCAACAAGCCGATTGCCGTCGTGGGCGGCGGCGACTCGGCGCTCGAGGAGGCGATCTTCCTGACGAAGTTCGCGTCGCGCGTCACGCTGATTCATCGCCGCGACGCCCTGCGCGCGTCGAAGATCATGCGCGACAAGGCGGCGGCCAACCCGAAGATCGACTTCCGGTGGAACTCGATCGTCGAAGAGGTCAGGAGCGTGGAGAAGGGCGTGGTGAGCGGCGTCGTGCTGCGGGACGTCGAGACCGGCGAACGGAACGAACTGCCGGTCGAGGGGCTCTTCGTCGCGATCGGCCACACGCCGAACACGGGGCTGTTCGCCACGCAAGTCGCCCTCGACGCCAACGGGTACATCGTCACGCACGACGGCACTCACACGAGCGTGCCCGGCGTGTTCGCGTGCGGCGACGTGCAGGACCACGTCTACCGGCAGGCGATCACGGCGGCGGGGTCGGGCTGCATGGCCGCGCTCGACGCCGAGCGCTTCCTCGAAGGATGGCCGGAGTACGCGAACGAGCACACGAGCGTGACCGCGTAACGGAGTGGGCAGTAGGCAGTAGGCCGTTCTCCGCTGCCTATGGCCGGTCGTCGATCCACCCGCCTCCCAGCAACTCTTCTTCCTCGTAGAACACGGCGGCTTGCCCCGGTGTGACGGCGGCCTGCGGGGCGTCGAATGCCACCCGTGCGCGCGCGCCTGTCAGCGGCTCCACCGTGGCCGCCGCGGCAGGATGGCGGTACCGGATCTGGACGCGCGCGCGGATGGGACCGCTCGGGGCGGTGCCGGCGATCCAGTTCACGCCCGATACCTCGAACACGGTGCGCTCGACGTCCTGCCTCGAGCCCACGACGACCGCGCGCGAGGGCGCGTCGATTCGTACGACGTAGAGCGGCGCCCGTGCGGCGAGGCCGAGCCCCTTGCGCTGGCCCACCGTGAAACGATGGATGCCGTCGTGGGTGCCGACCTGGCGCCCGGACATGTCGAGGATCGGGCCCGGCGTGGATGCGCCCGGTGCGCGCGCGTCGATGACCGCCGCGTAATCGTCGTTCGGGACGAAGCAGATCTCCTGGCTGTCGGGCTTGTCCGCCACGCGAAGCCCATACTTGCGGGCGAGTTCGCGCACCGCCGTCTTCTCCAGGCCGCCCAAGGGGAAGACGGAGTGGGCGAGTTGCTCCTGCGTGAGCGAGAACAGGAAATACGCCTGATCCTTCGAGGCGTCGATCCCGCGAAGCAGCCGCCAGCGTCCCGTCTCCGGGTCGCGCGCGACGCGCGCATAGTGTCCCGTCGCCACCGCCTCTGCCCCGAGCCCGGCCGCCCGGTCCACGAGCTCGGCGAACTTCAACGTGCTGTTGCAGTGAGCGCAGGGCAGGGGAGTGCGGCCCGCGAGATACTCGCTCACGAAGTTCGCGATCACGGTTTCCTCGAACCGCCGCTCGAGGTTGACGATGTAGTGGGGAATGCCGAGCGTGGCGGCCACCCGCCGGGCGTCGTGCAGGTCGTCGATGGTGCAGCACGAACCGAACGTCACCCGGCCGTCGCGCTGGTCGTACAGCTGCATCGACAGCCCGACCACGTCGTAGCCCGCATCCGCGAGCAGCGCGGCGGCGACCGAGGAGTCGACGCCCCCGGACATTGCGACGACGATGCGCACTACCGCCGTCCCACCTTTCTGAGCCGCTCGACCACCCTCGGCACCACCTCGAGCACGGCGCCGATTTCCTCGTCGGTGGTCGTGGGTCCAAGGCTGAACCTGATCGACGACTGCACCCGGCCGTGCGGCAGACCCATCGCCCGCAGCACGTGCGAAGGCTCGAGCGTGCCCGACGAGCAGGCCGACCCCGTCGAAACGGCGATGCCCTCGAGGTCGAGGCCAATCAGCAAGGACTCGGCCTCCACGCCTTCGAACGCGATGTTCGTCGTGTTCGGGACGCGGGCGACGCCCGCCCCGTTGACGACGGTGCGCGGGACCGAGGCAAGGATGCCGGCCTCGAGCCGGTCGCGCAGGGCGGCCACCTTCGCGGCGTCGGCGGCCAGCCGCCGGCGCGCCAGCCCGGCGGCCACGCCGAAGCCCACGATGGCCGGCACGTTCTCGGTGCCGGCCCGGCGGTTTCGTTCCTGCCGCCCCCCCGTGATCACACCCGCGAGCGTGGTGCCCCGCCGCATCCACAGCGCGCCGGCGCCCTTCGGCCCGCCGAACTTGTGCGCCGCGAGCGACAACAGATCGACGCCGAGCGCCGCCACGTCGACGGGCATCTTGCCGGCGGCCTGCACCGCGTCCGTGTGGAACGCCGCCCCGCGCGTGTGGGCGATCCGCGCCAGCTCGGCAACTGGCTGCACCACGCCGGTCTCGTTGTTGGCCAGCATCACGGACACCAGCGCCGCATCGTCGGCAAGCCGGTCCGCCAGCGCGGCCGGGTCGACCACGCCGGACGAGCCGACGGGTAGCGTGGTCACCGGGCAGCCGCCCCGCGCCAGGGCCGCCGCGGTATTGACGACCGCCTCGTGCTCGATGCCGGTCGTCACGAGCCGGCGCCGCGCCCCGACGGCCGCCCCGATGACGCCACGCAGCGCGAGATTGTCCGACTCCGTGCCCCCGGCGGTGAACACGAGGTCGCCCGGCTCGGCGCCGATCAGCCGGGCCACCTCGGACCTCGCCTCGTCGACCGCCGCCTTTGCCCGCTGGCCGAACGCGTGGATGCTCGACGCGTTCCCGAAGTCGTCGCGCAAGGCCCGGGTCATGGCGTCGACGACCTCGGGAGCCGGCGGCGTGGTGGCGTTGTGATCGAGGTAGATGCGACGTGTCATCGGATGGTGGTGTGTGTGCGCCGATCATATCATTCCGACGCGGGTCGGCCGCCGGGAGTTCGCGGTCGCGCCGGCCGCAAGTGCCGGTACCTGCAAGAGATGTCGGCCGGCCAGGGAACCCGGCGCGCAGGCCGCCGTCAACCCGGCGGCGGCAGAAGATGTGTGGACAAGCGCGGAAGGGGTTGCATATACTGGCGGAGCTTTCTCCATCAGCACTCGATCGGCTGCCGAGCCGGGCGCATGTTTCCTTCTCAGGCAGGCCAGCAGAACCGGGAAGTCGGAGGTTTATCATGTGGAAGCGAGACGAGAACGTGCGGCCGACGGCTGGCCGCGACGCCGCGATGCCGGCGACACCCACAGGAACGCCCGCCGCGCCACCGGCGCATGGGCCCGAACCGGAAGGCAGGCGCCACATGGACGCGAGGGATGTTGTGAACATCGGCAAATCGGTCGTCATCAAGGGTGAGCTGAACGGCAGCGAGGACCTCACGGTCGAAGGGCACGTGGACGGCAAGATCGAGCTGAGGGACCATGTCCTGACGATCGGCCCGCACGGCCGAATCAAGGCGGAGGTTTTCGCGAAGGCGGTCATCGTGCTCGGCGAGGTGACGGGGAACATCCTGGCCAGCGAGAAGGTGGACATTCGGGACAACGGGTCGGTGGACGGCAACATCATCTCCCCGCGCGTGGCGATCGCCGAGGGGGCGCATTTCCGAGGCAGCGTCGACATGCAGCGGAAGGAGACGCCGAAGGCTCCCGAGGCGAAGGCCGAGGTCAAGGCGGCCGCGCCCGCGGCGGTCAAGGCGTAACGCCGCGCGCATCCGGTAGGTCAACTCCCCGGCGGCGGGCGCCGATCGTTGCGGCGCCCGCTCCGCCCTGCATTCCTGGTGAGGCAAACCCTTGTCCGGTGTTGGGAAGATGACGGGCTTCCTCTCCCGTCTTGCCCCGCGTCGCGCGGCTGAGGATTGGCCAGAGCCGGCTCCGGGCCTGGTCGAGTCCGAGTTCGTGGTGCCGACCAAGGCGCTCAGGAAATTCGTCGCCTCGCTCCGGTCCCGCCCCTCGCCGGCCCTCCTCGACCTCGGCCCCGTGGTCGGACCGAACATCGCGTATTTCGGCGAGCAGCTCGGGTGCAAGATCTTCATCGAGGACGTCTTCGCGGACCTCGATCGGTTTCAGCGCGAGCACCGCCAAGCCGACCTTCCGGCGTTCCTCGAGACGCGGTTCCCCCTGGAACCCGAAAGCGTGGACGGCGTCTTGTGCTGGGACCTGTTCGACTTCCTGGACAAGGCGTCCGCGCGGGTCGTGGCCGGGCACCTGATGCGGGTCCTCAGGGCGAACGGCTCGCTGTTCGGGTTCTTCGCCACGGCGCACCCCGCCGAAGCGCGCTTCACCAAGTTCATCGTCGCCGACGACGCCAACCTCCGGCACCGTGCCTACTCGACGCTGCGAATGCGGCAGCCGGTGATGCAGAACCGGGATATCATCAAGCTGTTCGACCGGCTGCGGGTGTCCGATTCGTTCCTGCTCCAGACGAAGATTCGGGAGATCCTGTTCCGCAAGCCGGAGTACCTCACGAACCCGTAACGCAAGGCAGCCGCATGCGCCCAGTCGTCGCGCTGCTCACCGATTTCGGCATCCGCGATCACTACGCCGGCACGATGAAGGGCGTGGTGCTCGGAATCTGCCCGGACGTGACGCTCGTGGACATCTCCCACGACGTTCCGCCGCACGACGTGCTCACCGCGTCGCTGGAGCTCGCCGCCTCCTACAAGTATTTCCCGGCCGGCACCATCTTCCTGGTCGTCGTGGACCCGGGCGTCGGGTCGTCGCGGCGCCCGCTGGCCGCGGAGGCCGGCGAGCACCGGTTCGTCGCGCCCGACAACGGCGTGCTCTCGGCGGTGTTCAAGGAATCGCCGCCCAAGCGCGTCGTGGAGCTGACGGAGCGCCGGTTCGCGCGTCCCACGGTCAGCCGGACGTTCGAAGGCCGCGACCGTTTCGCGCCCGCGGCCGGCTGGCTTGCAAAGGGCACCGAGCTGAAGGCGCTCGGCCGCGGGGTGGCCGACTACCTGCGGCTGACGATTCCGGATCCCGCCGTGGGCGAGCGCGACGTGCAGGGCGAAGTCCTGCGCGTGGATCGCTTCGGCAATCTCATCACCAACATCGATCGGCGGTCGTTCGAGCGACTCGGGCGGCCCGGGGAGGCGGCCTTCGAGATTCGCGCGGGCGAGCACCTGGTGGGACGCCTGGTCACCACCTACGCGGAGATCGCGCCGGGAGAAGTGTGCAGCCTGTTCGGCAGCACCGATCACCTGGAGATCGCCGCCAACAGCTCGAGCGCCGCCGAAACGCTCGGCCTGGGCCGCGGCGCCGCCGTCAGCGTGACGCGGACGGGCTGACGCGCCCTCGACACCATGGACTTCGACCTCACCGACGAACACGTCCTGCTCGAACGGAGCGTTCGCGAGTGGGCCGCGCGCGAGGTCGCGCCGCACATCCGCGACCTGGACCGCCAGCATCGGTTCGATCCACGCATCTTGCCGCAAATGGCCGACCTCGGCCTGCTCGGCGTGTCCGTCCCGGCGGAGTACGGCGGCACGGGCACCGACTACCTGAGCCTCGGCCTGGCCAGCGAGGAACTCGAGTACGTCGACACCTCGCTTCGCGTCATCCTCTCGGTGCACGTGGGGCTGAACAGCCTCACGCTGCTCTCGTGGGGCACCGACGCGCAGAAGCAGAAGTACCTGGTGCCGCAGGCGCAGGGCCGGAAGATTGCGTCGTTCGGCCTCACGGAACCGTCCGCCGGCAGCGACGCGCGCGGGATCCAAACCGTGGCGATCAAGCGCGGCGGGCGCTACGTCCTGTCGGGCGAGAAGATGTGGATCTCGCTCGCGGACGTGGCGGACCAGTTCCTGGTGTTCGCCTGGAGCGACCTCGAGAAGAAGAAGCGCCGCGATCCGTCGGGCATGTCGGCCTTCATCGTCGAGCGGACGTTCAAGGGGTTCAGCAGCGGGACGCTCGAGGAGAAATGGGGCATCCTCGCGGGCAATACCGGGTTCTTCAAGATGGACGAGGTCGAGGTGCCGGAGGAGAACGTCGTGGGCCGTCCCGGCGAGGGGTTCAAGGTCGCGATGTTCGCGCTGGACCAGGGCCGCTATACCGTGGCGGCCGGCGCCACGGGCCTGATCCGAGCCTGCCGCGACGCGTCGGCCCGCTACGCGCGGGAGCGGACCACGTTCGGCGAGGAGATCGGGCGGCACCAGCTGGTGAAGGAGATGATCGCGCAGATGGAGTCCGACTACCAGGCCGCGCGGCTGCTGTGGCTGAGGGCCGGCTGGCTCAAGAACCTGGGGCGCCGGAGCACGCGGGAGACGGGCCTCGCGAAGTGGTTCGCCACGGTGGCGTCGGAGCGCGCGGCCGGCGACGCCGTGCAGGTGCACGGCGCCAACGGATACTCGGACGAGTATCCCGTCGGCCGCTTCTATCGCAACTGCAAGGGAGCGGTCATCTACGAGGGCACGCGCGAGATTCACAAGCTGATGCAGGCGGATTACGTGCTCGGATACCGTGAGGACCGCCCGTCGCGCCGCTCGCTGCCGCCGTTCGCCCCCTCCGCCGCTCCCGGAGGCTGAGCACGGATGCCGCGCGGCGAGCGCCGGCAGAAGCCGACGCCGCCCGGCCGACCGCGCCGGCCCTGCGGCGTCGTCGGACTGTCGCACCGGCGTACGACGGCGCGCGGCCGATGATACATTGGACGCGTGGAGAAGTTGAGGATCTCGCCGGTCGATCCCGAGGCGTCCGTGCTCGCTCGCGCCGCCGCGGTCCTGCTGGCCGGCGGCCTGGTCGTGTTCCCCACGGACACCTTCTACGGCCTCGCCGCCGACCCGCGGCGCGATGACGCCGTGGAACGCGTGTTTCGCACGAAGGGGCGGGCGGCGACGGCCGCGTTGCCGCTCATCGCCGCCGACGTCGAGCAGGTGAGAGCGGCGGCCACGAACCTCTCGGCGCTCACACTACGCCTCGCCCGGGCGTTCTGGCCCGGCCCGCTCACGCTGGTGGTCGACGCCGCGCCTCCGATCCTCGCCGCCGTCCACGGCGGAACGGGCACCGTCGCCATCCGCGTTCCCGACCACCTGGCTGCGCGGCGCTTGGCCGCAGGCGCCGGTTTCGCGATCGTCTCGACCAGCGCCAACCGGTCTGGCGACCCGGCGGTCAGCACGGCGGACGAGGCGGCGGAGGCCATTGGCGACATGGTCGATCTCGTGCTCGACGGCGGCCGCACTCCCGGTTCGGCGGCGTCGACCATCGTCGACGCACGTGCGCACGCGCCGCTGCTGATTCGCGCGGGCGCGGTTCCGTTCTCGCGGGTCCTGGAGGTGTCGTGAAATCGGAGCGCGCGGCAATCGTGGGGTTGATCACGGGCCACGTCCGCCGGATCGAGGCGGAGCGGTCGCTGGACGAACTGGCTGGCCTCGCGACGACGGCGGGCGCCAGCGTCGTGCTGCGCGTCCTGCAGGAGCGGGACCGGCCGGACCCCGCCACCTTTCTCGGGCGCGGGAAGATCACGACGCTTGCCGCGGCCTGCGACGAGGCGGGCGTCGATCTGGTCGTGTTCGACAACGAGCTGTCGCCGGCGCAGCTGCGGCAGATCGAGTCGAAGCTCTCGCAGACCGTGGTGGACCGGACGCAGCTGATCCTCGACATCTTCGCGTCGCGGGCTCGCACGCGCGAGGGCAGGCTGCAGGTGGAGCTCGCGCAGCTCAAGTACCTCATGCCGAGACTGGTCGGCGGCAGCGACTGGCTGTCGCGCCTCGGGGGAGGCATCGGGACGCGCGGCCCCGGCGAGACGAAGCTGGAGGTGGATCGGCGGAAGATCAGGCAGCGCATCGCGCACCTGAACCTTCAGCTCGAAGAAGTGCGCAGGCGCCGGATGCAGCTGAGGGAGCGGCGTCACAAGGCGTCCGTGCCCACGGTGGCCCTGGTCGGGTACACGAACGCGGGCAAGACCACTCTCTTCAACCTGCTGGCGGGGGAGCACGCGGTCGCATCCGACGCCCTGTTCGTCACGCTCGACCCGCTGGTGCGGCGCGTGCGCCTGTCGGACCATCGGGAACTGCTGGTGTCCGACACCGTCGGCTTCATCGACCGCCTGCCGCACACGCTGGTCGCGGCGTTCCGCGCAACGCTCGAGGAGGTCGTCGCGGCCGACTTGCTGCTGCACGTGATCGATGCAGGGACGCCGGGGATGGAGCATCGGATGGCCGCGGTCAGGCGGACGCTGGACGAGGTGGGCGCGGGCGAGGTACTGTCAATCGACGTGTTCAACAAGTGCGACCTGCTCGACCCGGCCGACCGCGCACGGCTGGAACGGCGCGAACCCGACACGCTCTGCATTTCGGCCGCGACCGGGCTGGGCCGGGCGGAACTCGTCGACGCCATCACCGCGCGCCTCGGCCTCGACGTTCGACGCATCGTCGTCGGCCTCGACCCCTCGAACGACGCGGATCGCCAGCGGCTCGCCCAGATCTACCGCTTCGGCCGCGTGGCGCAGCACACCGAGCACGACGGCCAGGTGCTGATCGAGGCGGATGTCCCGCAGCGGCTCTGGAGCCGCCTGCAGCAGGGAAGGGAGGCGCCCGATGGGTAGCCGGCCGCCGGGCCGCGGCTGCGCCCACGTGCGCCTGGGCTTGGCGATCGCGTTGACGGCGCTCGCCGCCGCCTGCGCGCCGGCGCTCGCGCCCGCCCCCGTCGTCACGGCGCCGAAGTACCCGGACTTCGTGTTTCCCGCGGCTCCCGCCGGCGTGGCAAGCGGGGACCTTTCCCTGCGACAGCAGCGGGGCTGGCAGTTCCTGCAGGCCGGAGACGTCCGCGGTGCCCGCCGCGAGTTCGGTGCCGCGCTGAAGACCAGTCCCGGGTTCTTTCCGGCCGACGCCGGGCTGGCCTACGCGAGCCTGGCCGATCGCGACTACGCCGACGCCATCAGCCGCTTCGACCGCGTGTTGCTGCAGGCGCACTCTTACGTACCGGCGCTCGTCGGGAAGGGCGATGCGCTGGCGGGCGCCGGGCGGGTCGACGCTGCGGTGAAGAGTTACAGGGAGGCGCTGGCGGCCGATCCCTCGCTGGCCGACGTCGGCCGGCGCCTGGAAGTGCTCGCGTTCCGAAGCCAGCAGGCGGCGTTGTCCGCGGCCAGGCAGGCCGCGGATGCCGGTCGGTACGACGAGGCGGCGGCGGTGTACGAGCGGGCCATCGCCGCGTCGCCCGACAGCGGACTCCTCTATCGCGAACTGGCGGCCGTCGAGCAGAAGCAGGGCCAGTCGGCCAAGGCCCTGGAAGACCTGCGGAAGGCGGTGTCGCTCGACTCCTCGGACGCGAGGTCGCTCGTGCTGACGGGGGAAATCCTGGAGGAGCGCGGCGATTTCGCGGGCGCGGCCGACGCCTACTCGAAGGCGCTGGCGATCGAACCGGCCGAGGAGACCCGGGCGCGGCTCACTCGTGCCAGGGGGCGCGCCGACCTGGCGAAGCTGCCGGCGGAATACCAGAACATCGGGAATTCCGAGCAAATCACGCGCGGAGAACTGGCCGCGCTGGTGGGCGTCCGGCTCTCGGCGCTGCTGCAGTCTTCGTCGCGGCAGGACGCGGTGGTCGTCACCGACGTACGGTCCCACTGGGCCGCGCCGTGGATCATGGCCACGGTGCGTGCGGGAGTCATGGAGCCGTACCCGAACCACACGTTCGGGCCGCGCAGCCTCGTGCGCCGCCTGGAGCTGGCGGAGGTGGCCAGCCGGGTGTTGGCGCTGATCGAAGTGCGACGGCCGACCCTCGGCCGACAGTGGCGCGCGGCCCGGCCGCGAATCGCCGATTTGCCGGCTTCGCACCTGGGGTATCCTGCTGCCGCGATGGCGGTGGGCGCGGACGTGGTGCCGTTGCTCGACGGGGGCTTCTTCAGGCCGACGCGGGTCGTTTCGGGAAGCGAGGCCCTCGACGTCATTCATCGCCTCGAGGTGCTGGCTCGATGACCAGACTCACTGTTGCGAATCAGCTGACCCTGCTGCGGATGTTGCTCATCCCGGCGTTCGTCATCCTGGTCGTCTACGGTCGCCCGGGCTGGGCGCTCGCGACGTTCGTCGTAGCCGGGATCACGGACGGGCTCGACGGCCTCATCGCCCGCCGCGCCGGGCAGCAGACGAGCCTCGGCGCCTGGCTGGACCCGATGGCGGACAAACTGCTCCTGGTGACGACGTTCGTCGTCCTCACGGTCCCGGGCACGGACCTGGTGAACCGCTTCCCCGTCTGGCTCACCGTCCTCGTCATCACGCGCGACGTCGTCATCGTCACGACGGTGGCGATCGTGACGGCGGCGATGGGCGTCAGGACGTTCCAGCCCTCGGTGTACGGAAAGGTCGCGACCGGCGTCTACGTGGTGACGTGCGTGGTGGTGATGTGGTTCAACTTCCTCGGCCGGCACTCGGTGCTGGTCGACGTGGGGATCTGGGCCGCGCTCGCGATCACCCTCGTCTCGGGCTTCCACTACATCTGGCACGCTGCGCAGATCATCAACGCGCCGCACGGGGAGCGGGAGAAGGCCAAAGAACTGAAGAACTGAACAACTGGAGAACTGACCAACTGGAGAGCTGGACGATATCCACCTCATTCGCCCGGTTACCCAGCTGCCCAGTTCCCCAGCTGCCCAGTTCTCCAGTTGCCCAGCTGCCCAGTTGCCCGATTCCGCCTACATCCCCAGCTTCTTGCGGAAGTACTCGATCGTCCGCCCCAGCCCGTGCTCGAGATCCACCTTCGGTTCCCAGCCAAGCAGCGTGCGCGCCTTCGTGATGTCCGGCTGCCGCACCTTCGGGTCGTCCGTCGGAAGCGGACGGTAGACCACGTGGCTCTTCGAACCCGTCATGCGGATGATCGTGGCGGCGATCTGCGCGATCGTCATCTCGTGCGGGTTCCCGATGTTGACCGGTTCGTTCAGGCTCGACGTCATGAGCCGGACCACGCCGTCCACCAGGTCGCTGATGTAGGTGAAACTGCGCGTCTGGCTGCCGTCGCCGAAGATCGTGATGTCGTCGCCCCGCAGCGCCTGCGGGATGAAGGTGGGGACGGCGCGGCCGTCGTTCACGCGCATCCGCGGCCCGTAGGTGTTGAAGATGCGGACGATCTTCGTGTCCACGCCGTGGTAGCGGTGGTACGCGACCGTGATCGCCTCGGCAAACCGCTTGGCCTCGTCGTACACGCCCCTCGGGCCGATCGGGTTCACATTGCCCCAGTAGCTCTCCCGCTGAGGGTGCTCGAGCGGGTCGCCGTACACCTCGGACGTCGAGGCGAGCACGAACCGCGCGTGCTTCGCCTTCGCGAGCCCGAGCGCCTTGTGGGTGCCCAGCGCGCCGACCTTGAGCGTCGGGATCGGCAGTTCGAGATAGTCAATCGGGCTGGCCGGACTGGCCCAGTGCAGCACGACGTCCACCGGGCCGTCGATGTAGATGTAGTTGGTGACGTCGTGCTTGATGAACAGGAAGTCCCGGTTCACCAGGTGCGACACGTTGGCGATGTCGCCGGTCAGGAGGTTGTCGATGCCCACCACCGCGTACCCGAGATCGAGCAGCGTCTCGGCCAGGTGCGATCCGATGAAGCCTGCGGCTCCAGTGATGACGACACGTGGTTTGCTCATGGGGTGTGAGTCTGCCGGGTCTCAGTAGGCGTGCTTGAAGAAGCCTTTGACCAGTGTGAGCCACATGATCTTCAGGTCGAGGCGCAGCGACCAGTTCCCGATGTAGTACAGGTCGTATTCGATTCGCTTCTCGAGCGACGTGTTGCCCCGCCAGCCGTTCACCTGGGCCCATCCCGTGATGCCAGCCCGCACCTTGTGCCGCAGCATGTACCTGCGGGTACTGCTGCTTGAACTGCTCCACGAAGTAAGGACGCTCGGGGCGCGGGCCGACCAGCGACATGTCGCCCTTGAACACGTTCCAGATCTGCGGCAGTTCGTCGATGTCGAAGCGCCGCAGGATCCGGCCGAGCGGCGTGCAGCGCGGGTCGTCGTCCTCCGCCCAGATCGGGCCGGTCTCACGTTCCGCGTCCTGGAACATCGACCGGAACTTGTAGACGGTGAACCCGCGGCCGTCGAGACCCATCCGCTCCTGGTGATAGAACACCGGGCCAGGCGACGTCAGCCGCACCAGCAGCGCCACGAGCGCCAGGGGAACCGCCAGCAGCAGCAGCGCCACGGCGGACAGGAGGATGTCCACGGTGCGCTTGATGGCGCTGTTGAGGCCCTGGAGCGGGACGTCGTTGATGTTGATGATCGGGACGCCGTCGAGTTCCTCGAGTCTCGCGCGGAGCGCGATGAATTGCAGGAGGTCGGGCACCACCTTGATGTCCACGCCTTCACGGCTGGCCCCCTCGACCACCTGCACGACCTTGTGGTGCTCGTCGAGCGGCAGCGCCACGTAGAGCTGGTCGACGCGCTCGCGCTGGGCGATCTCGCCCGCCTCGCTGAGCGTGCCGACGAGCGGCAGGCCCCTGTACCCCAGGTGGTCCCCGCCGGCGCGATCGTCGAGGAAGCCGACGATGTGGAGGCCGAGGTCGCGGTGCTCCAGGATGCGGTCTGCCACCAAACGGCCCAGTTCTCCGACGCCGGCTATCAGCACGCGCTTGAGGCCGATGCCGGCACGCCAGCGGCGCTCGAGCGCCTGCCGCACCAGTTCGCGCGACGCGAACGTCAGCGCAACGTTGAGCGCCAGAAACGTCGCCCAGACCAGCTGCGACACTTCCAGCGCCCCCACCTGCTTGAGGGCGTCGCTCACGTAATAGGCCTGGAAATACAGCGTGGCCCACATGCCGAAGACGACAGCCACGATGCTGCCGACGAAGACGGCAAAGAAGTCGTCGACCCGCGACCGGCCGCGGCGCAGCCGATAGAGCCCCTGCAGGTAGTAGGCGAAGATCACCAGGCCGGCGACGAGCGGGAGGACCTTGACGTAGCGCTCGAACGGCGGGTAGCCCTTCGAGACAGGTACGAGGCCGGTGTCGAACCGGATCAGGTAGGCGAGGACGAACGCCAATGCGCCCAGCGCGGCATCGGAACAGACGTGGAACGCCACCAGCAGTCGGTTGTAGCGCTTTACCATGCGGCCTCGCCCGCGGGGGCGGACACCAGTTCGTCGATCGCCTTCGCGAATTCCGACTCGAATCGGGCGCGGCCGAACCGTTCGGCGTGGCTGCGAATCACCAGCGGGTCGAACGCGAAGTCGAGCGCCCGGCGAATGCCGTCGGAGAGCGCCTCGGGCGACTCGGACGCCACCAGCACTCCGGTCACGCCGTCCACCACGGTCTCGAGGGCGCCGCCGCGGCCAAGGGCCACGACCGGCCGCCCGCACGCCTGAGCCTCGACCGGGACGATCCCGAAATCTTCTTCTCCGGGAAGCAGGACGACGCCGGCGGAGCGGTACTCGGCCCGGATCTCCTCGTCGGCGCAGTTCCCAAGGAACTCGACGCGCCCGTCGGCCATCGCGCGGAGCCGGACTTCCTCGGGCCCCCGGCCGACGATTCGCAGCGGCACCCCGGCCATCCGGCACGCTTCGATGGCCACGTCGATCCGCTTGTAGGGAACCAGGGCGGACACTACGAGCGCCGTCGGCGTCGGCACGACGGCATCCGGGCAGTAGAAGTCGGTGTCGACCGGCGGATACACCACGGCTGCCCCGCGATTATAGTATCGCTGGATCCGGCGCGCAACGTGCTGAGAGTCTGCGAGATAGCGGTCCACCCGGTGAGAGGTGGCCGCGTCCCACCTGGCCAGCCAGGCCAGGACCGGGTAGAGGGCTCGCCCCGCCTGCCCAGCCCGGCCGGTGCCGAAGTAGGCGTGGCGCTGGTCCCAGACGTAGCGCATCGGCGTAAAGCAATAGCACAAGTGCCGGGCCCGCCCGGGCCGGACGACCGACTTGGCCGCGCAGTGGCTCGTGCTGATGACCAGATCGTAGTCGTCGAGGTCGAACTGCTCGATCACGGCGGGGAAGAGCGGCAGCAGGTGGCGGTAGAGCCGGGCGACGCCAGGCACGGCCGACAGCACAGACCGGTGCGGGGACAGCCGCTCGATGGCCGGCGACACGCTGCCGGGCAGGTGGACGAGGGTGAACAGCGACGCGTCGGGATACCGCCCGCATAGCGCCTCGAGCACCTTCTCGCCGCCCCGCATGCCCGTGAGCCAGTCATGCACGAGGGCGACCCGCGGCACCGCACTGCCTGCCGTCATAGCGGCTGCACCTGCTCCATCACCTCGCCGTACACCTCGCGGATGCGGGCGACGGACTGCTCCCACGAGAACTCCCGCGCGCGGGCCATGCCGCGCTCGCGCAGCCAGGCCCGCAGGCCCTGGTCCGTGAGCGCTTTCCGCATGCCTTCGGCGATCGAATGGCTGTCGTAGGGATCCACCAGCACCGCGGCGTCGCCGACCACCTCGGGCAGCGACGACACGTTGGACGTGACGACCGGAGTGCCGAAGTACATCGACTCGAGCGGCGGCAGCCCGAATCCCTCGTAGAGAGAGGGGAAGACGAAGACGCTGGCCAGGCGGTAGAGCACCGCCAGCGTGCCCAGCGGGACGAACCCGAAGAACCGCACGTGTTTGTGCAGTTTGTGCCGGTGGACGGCGCGTCGCAGCCCCTGGTACTTCGTGATCTCGTCGCCGATGATCACGAGCTTGAGCGATTCGAACGCAGACTCCTGCCGCAGTTCGTGGAAGGCGTCGATCAGGCGCTCGAGGTTCTTGTGCGGCTTGATGTTGCCGACGTAGAGCGCAAACGGATCCTTCAACTGGTACCGCGCCCGCACGCGCTCGAAGTCCTCATCGGCGGGCGGAACGGCCAACCGCTCGTCGATCGCGTTGTAGACCACCGCGACCTTGTCCGCCGGCACGTGAAAGCGGCGAAGGATGTCGAGCTTGGACGTCTCGGAAACCGTGAGGATGCGATCGGACCGGTGCGCCGCCGTCCACAGCTGAGCCTTGGCGTACGCGTAAGCCAGCCGTCCCGGCAGGTACTGCGGGAACATCAAGTGGATGCAGTCGTGGATGGTCACGACCGACCGGCAGTGGATCAGCGGCGGCAGGACGTAGTGCGGCGCGTGGAAGAGGTCCACGTGCTCGCGCCGCAGCGCCACCGGGATGCGGAACTGCTCGCTGACCGAGTACGGCGGGGCCGATACGACGACGATGCGGAAATTCGACTCGGGCAGCAGAATCTGATCGCGGTCCTGCGGCTGGCAGAGCAGCACGTAGTCGGTTTCCTTGTCGATCCTCCCCAGTTGATGGACGAGGTTCCGAATGTATGTGCCGATGCCGAAGTCGTGGTACTTCCGAACGTCAATGGCGATGCGCACAACAGGGCTCAGGACTCAGGGCTGGGGAGGCGTGGAGCGGCTCTGGCCGTCCAAGACGTCTCGAGGCGAAAGGCTTGGGGTCGAGGCTCATCGCTGCAATGATAGCGGAAGACCGGCCCGGCTCATCCCTCCGGCAACTCGCCCTTCAGCCGAAGGTACCAGCGCAGCACCCGGTGCCACCCCGGGTGGCGCTTGGCGTAGAACGCCAGGTGGCTCCGCCTATAGGCCGCGCGGGAGGCCCCGGGGTCGTGGGCGCGCGATCGTCCGCGAAGATGCTGCACCTCCACCGAACCGACGAAGCGGATGCGACGCCCCCTGGCACGAATCGACGCGCAGAAGTCCACGTCCTCGGTGTAGAGGAAGAAGCGCTCGTCGAGCAGCCCCACCGCCTCGGCGTCCTCCCGGCGTACCAGCAGGCACGCGCCGCTGACCCAGTCCACGTCTCGACTCGCGGCGAGAGCCCGTTCCATCCGCCTGCGGACGGGGCCCCACCCGCGTTCGTAGAGCTGCCCGACGAGTTTCTGCCAGAACTCGCTGAACGGGCCGATCATCGGGCCAAACGAGATTTCGGGGCGGCCCGCGGCGTCCACGAGGCGAGGCCCGGCGACGGCGGCCTCGGGATGGGCGCGAAGTTCCGCCAGGAGGGCGTCGACGGCGCCAGCCGGCACGAGGGTGTCGCTGTTGAGCAGCAGCACCCACTCGCTGGCGGTCGCGCGAATGCCGAGGTTGTTGGCCTTCGAGAACCCGAGATTTGCCCCGGCATCCAGCGCCAGGACCGCGGGCCAGCGCTCCCGGACCATCCGCGAGCTTCCGTCCGACGACGCGTTGTCCACCACGACGACCTGGTGTGACACGCCGGGCGGAGACTCGGAGAGCGAGGCGAGTGCGCGCGCCAGGTCCTCCCGCACGTTGTAGCTGACGATGACGATGGCCAGGTCGATCATGTGCGAAGCCCGTCACGGCCGCCGAGCAGTGCAGCCAGTGTGGACCGGCCGGCCCGTTCCCATGAGTACCGTGCGAGCACTTCGGGGGCATTCGCCAGGATGGCCGCCCGTGCGGCCGTGTCGAACAGCAGGCGTTCGGCGCCGGCGGCGACGGCAGCGGGGTCCGTCGTGGCGACGTAGGCGCCGGCCGTGCCGTACACCTCCCGCGCCACGGGGGTGTCGCCGACGAGGATCGGCACCCCGCTGGCCAGCGCTTCGAGCGGCGTCAGGCCGAAGCCCTCGTAGTCCGACAGGAACACGAAGATGCCGGCTCGCGCGTAGAGGTCGGCCAGGACGTCGTCGGCCACGTAGGAACGGATCGTCGTGCGGTGCGTGATGCCGGCTTCGGTGCAGAGGCGTTCGAGGTCCTGGCGCGGGAACGTGCGGTTGTCCCCCACGATCTCGAGTCGGACGTCCGGACGGCGGACGGCGAGGTCGGCGACCGCACGGATCAGCTCGGGCAGGTGACGGCGGTTGAAGATCGACCCGACGAACAGCACCATCGGTTCCCGGGCCACCGCCCGAGCCGCCTGGGGCAGGGCCGATGGCCGACTCAGGCCGAGTGGGATGACGGACACGCGGTCGCGGGCGACGCCGAGGCGCGTGACGATCTCTCCCCGCGAGAACTCCGAGTCGGTCAGGACGTGCCGGGCCCGCCTGGCCGCCAGCGTGGCCAGAAGGCGCTGCCGAATCCCGGTCCGAACCGGGAACCACTCGGGGTGCGCCACGAACGACAAGTCGTGGACGGTGAGCACCACCGGCACGCCCGCGGCCAGCGGGGCGGTGTATGCCGGGGCGAACAGGACGTCGGGGCGGTCGCGCCTCAGCGCCCGCGCGAGGTGGAATTGTTCCCACCACGTGCCGCTGCCGCCGGGAACTGCCCGCGTTTCGACCCGCAGGTTCGTTGCTGCCAGAGCGAGCGCGCGCACGGCGGACCGGGCCGTGAACGCGGGCGCATACAGCACGAAGCGGTGCGCCGCCGCCTCTGGCAGCCGGTCCCAGGCCTGCAGCAGGCAGGCCACGTACCGGCCGACGCCCGTCGGCTTGCCGCACAGTTCGCGCGCGTCGATGGCAATCTGCACGCCGTCAGTCTCCCGGCCGCCCGCGACGCACGTGGATGGCCCGCTCGTACGCCTCGCGAGTCAATCTCGCCGCCCGCGCCCACGTGAACTGCCGCGCCTGCCGAAGGCCGCGCTCGGCCATCCCGCGCGCCAGTTCGGCATCGAACAATACCCGCTCCATCGCGTCGCTGATACCGGCGATGTCCTCGGGGTCCACCAGCAGCGCGGCGTCGCCGCTCACCTCGGGGAGAGCCCCCCGATTGGATGCGACGACCGGAACGCCGAGCGACATCGCCTCGGCGACCGGCATGCCGAACCCCTCGTTGAACGACGGCAGCACGAGCAGGCGCGCGCCGGCGTAGAGCGCCTGGCGGCCCGCCTCCTCGATGTAGCCCTCGTACACCACCCGGCCGCGAAGCGGGGGGTGAGCGATCGTGGCGCGCCAGCCCTCCGCGCCCGGCACGCTGGCTCCCGCCAGTTTCAAGGGCGGTGCGTCGGGGCGCCGCTCGCAGAGGGCCGCGTAGGCCGCCAGCAGCCCATCCACGTTCTTCCTCGGCTCCAGGGTCCCCAAGAACAGGACGTAGTGACCTTCCGGGTTCCCGGGGCAAAGCGGGTCGGAGGGCGCCCAGCGGGGGACCCCGTGAGGACACACCGTGACGCGGTCCGGGTCCACGTGCAGCAGCTCGGTCACCTGCCCCGCCATCTGCTGGGAGACGACGATGATGCCGTCGGCGGCGGCGGCATCGCGCCGAACAACCGCGGGGTAGGTGTGGCGCATCTCGCCGCGCGTCCGCTCGGGCTGCAGCAGGAAGTCGAGGTCGTGGATGGTGACCAGCCGTGCCGCCCCTCGAGACGGGATGAGCACCGGGTTCGGGGAGTGCACGACGTCGTACGAACGGCCGGTCAGCAACTCGACCGGCGGCCAGCCGAGGCGCTGCCACCCGGCGTTGAGTAGCCGGACGGGCACCCGGCGGTCGACCAGGCGAACCGCGGGGCCGAGATCGGCCACGGCGGTTCCGGCCGGCCGGTCCTTCCAGGAACTCGTGAAAACGTCCACGCTGTCGGCGTTGGCGCCGGCCCGGCGGTCTCCCGCGCGCCGCTCGACCGAGCGGTCCATTCGCTGTTCGGCCAACGCCCGCGCCAGCTGATGCACGTACTCGCCGACCCCGGTGCGCTGCCGGAGCGCCGGCCGGTAGTCTATGAGGATCCGCACGCGGGAGACGGTAGCCTGCGACGGGACGCGAGCGCAAGTGTTAAGCTCAGTCGCTGCGCGGCGTTTGGCGACCTGGGGCCGGCGCGGCGTGGAAAGGCTTCGGCTCACGCCGTTCTGCCCTCCCAGGCCGCTCGGCGAAGCGACCGGGGCCGAACAGGCGGGCGTTCGCCTGCACGCCTCCGTCGCCATCGGCGTGCATGGCCGCTCACCGCGGCAGACGACGGCGGCCGGCGTGGTTACGCTGCTGGTAAGTGCTTGTTTTTCAGTATCTTGACAGGAATTTGCTCTTGTGTTAACGTCGCGGTTTTTGGGGGATGGGTGTCTCCCGTGCGCGGGGAGTGACAGGAGCCGTTCGGGATGAAGATCGCGGTCATCGGAGCCGGCTACGTCGGATTGGTGGCCGGCGCCTGCTTCGCGGAGAACGGCAACGACGTCGTGTGCGTCGACAGGGACGAGGCCAAGCTCCGCACCCTGCGCCGGGGCAAGATTCCCATCTTCGAGCCGGGCCTCGAGGAACTGGTCCGCCGAAACCGCGCCGAGAAGCGCCTGACCTTCACCAGCCAGATCGGCTCGGCCGTTCGGGCTTCGAGCATCATCTTCATCGCCGTCGGCACGCCGCAGGGCGAGGACGGCTCAGCCGACCTCGAACACGTCCTGGGCGTGGCTCGCGAGATTGCCCGGTCGATGAACGGCTACAAGGTGATTGTCGACAAGAGCACGGTGCCGGTCGGCACGGCCGAACGCGTCCGCGAAATCGTCCGCCGCGAAACGACGCACCCTTTCAGCGTGGTCAGCAACCCCGAGTTCCTCAAGCAGGGGGCGGCGGTCGAGGATTTCATGAAGCCGGACCGCGTGGTCGTCGGCGCGGAGGACCCCCGCGCGACCCAGCTGATGACGGAGCTGTACGCGCCGTTCACCCGCACGGGCGCGCCGATCATGGTGATGGACTGCGCCAGCGCCGAGATGTGCAAGTACGCCGCGAACGCGATGCTGGCCACCAAGATCTCGTTCATGAACGAAGTGGCGCGGGTGTGCGAGCTGTACGGCGCGGACGTGGACCAGGTTCGGCGCGCGGTCGGTTCGGACCGTCGAATCGGGCCGGCGTTCCTCTTTCCGGGAGTGGGCTATGGCGGCAGCTGCTTCCCCAAGGACGTGCAGGCCATCCTGAAGTTCTCGGCGGACAAGGGCTACGGCTTCCAGATCCTCGACGCGGTGGAGCGGGTCAACCTGCAGCAGAAGTTCGTGCTCGTGGAGAAGATGTCCAGGCACTTCGGGACCCTGCAGGGGCGGACGATCGCGGTGTGGGGGCTGTCGTTCAAGCCGAAGACCGACGACATGCGAGAGTCGCCGGCCATCACGATCGTCGAGCAGCTGCTCGAGGCCGGGGCGACGGTCCGCGCCTACGACCCGGAGGCGATGAAGATCGCGAAGAGAATACTCGGGGACCGGGCGACGTTCGTGAAGCGGAGTTACGACGCGCTGGTTGGCGCCGACGCGCTGGCGCTGGTCACCGAGTGGAACGAGTTCCGGGAGCCGGACTTCGCGAAGATGCGCAAGCTCATGCGTTCTCCGGTCGTCTTCGACGGCCGCAACATCTACAACCGCGAGCAGATGAAGGCCGATGGATTCGTCTACTACTCGATCGGGCGCTAGGCGCGGCACGGTGCTGGTCACCGGCGGCGCGGGCTACATCGGCAGCCACGCGGCGAAGGCGCTGGCGGCAGCCGGCCGCCCGGTGGTCATCTACGACAACCTGTCCGAGGGCCACCGCCAGGCCGCGCTCGGCGCCGACCTGGTGGTCGGCGACACGCGGGACGTGGCGCTGCTGCGGTCCGTCATCGCCAGCCGCGGCGTCACGGCCGTGATGCACTTCGCCGCACTGGCGGCCGTGGGCGACTCGGTGCGGGACCCGGCGGGCTACTACGAGAACAACGTCGAGAACACGCTGGCGGTCCTGCGCGCGATGGCCGAAGAAGGCGTGAACCGCTTCATCTTCTCTTCGACCTGCGCCGTGTTCGGCGAACCGCTGGAGGTGCCGCTGCTGGAGGGCCACCCGGCCAACCCGATCAACGCCTACGGCGAAACGAAGCTGGCGGTCGAGCGCGCGCTGCCGCACTACGAGCGGGCGTACGGGATCCGGTTCATGTGCCTGCGCTACTTCAACGCGGCCGGCGCCGACCCCGACGGGCAGCTGGGGGAGGACCATCACCCCGAGCGGCACCTGATCCCGCTGGCCCTCGAGGCCGCGGCGGGACGTTCGTCGCTCCAGGTGTTCGGCGACAACTACCCGACCCCCGACGGCACCTGCCTCCGCGACTACGTCCACGTGACCGACCTCGCGCAGGCGCACCTGCTGGCGCTCGACGCGCTGGAGTCGGGCCGGCCGTCGGCGGCCTACAATCTGGGCAACGGCCGCGCGCACTCCGTTCGGGACGTCTTGCAGGCCGTGGCGCGGGTGACCGGCCGGCAGGTGCCCCATACCGTGGCAGCGCGGCGGCCCGGCGACCCGGCCGTGCTATACGCCGGCAACGGGCGAATCCAGGCGGAGTTGGGCTGGCGCCCGCGCTTTGCCGACCTCGACGTCATCATCGACACGGCCTGGCAGTGGTTCCGGGCGCACCCGCAGAAATACCAGGACCGCCGAGCATGACGCGACCATCGGCAAGCTTCCGAGGCAGGCTCGTCGACCCGTTGTTGTCGGTTGTCATGCCGGTCTTCAACGAACGCGACACCGTCGAGGAAATCGTCCGCAGGGTGCTCGCGGTGCCGCTGCGGATCCAGCTGATCATCGTGGACGACGGGTCGAGGGATGGGACGCGGGACATCCTCGCCCGGCTGCAGGGTGAGCTGGGGTTCCAGCTGGTCCTGCAGGAGCGGAACCAGGGCAAGGGCGCGGCGCTGCGCCGGGGTTTCGACGAGGTGCGGGGCGACCTGGTCGTCATCCAGGACGCGGACCTCGAGTACTCGCCCGAGGAGTACCCCGACCTCATCGACCTGATTTGCCAGGGGCGCGCGGACGTGGTCTACGGCTCCCGCTTCCTGGGGCGGCACCGCGTGTTCATGTTCTCGCACTACCTGGGGAACCGCATCGTCACGCTGCTGACCAACATCCTCTACAACACGATGCTCACCGACATGGAAACCTGCTACAAGGTGATGCGGGCCGAGATCGTGAGGGGAATGAACCTGCAGTCGAACGGGTTCGGCATCGAGCCCGAGATGACCGCGAAGATTTTCAAGGGCGGGTACCGGGTCTACGAGATCCCGATCACGTACGACGGCCGCGGCTACGAACAGGGGAAGAAGATCACCTGGCGTGATGGGTTCGTGGCGCTCTGGATCCTGCTCAAGTTCCGGGTCACCGATTGAATCCGCTCATCCGGCTGCTTCAGTTCTCGCGCCCCTATCGGGGCCGTCTCGCGGCGGCCTTCGGGTGGATGGTCCTGTACGCGGCCGGGGCGGCCGGGCTGGCCGCGCTCATCAAGAACGTCTTCGACGACGTCCTCGAGCACGGAACGAACCTCGCCTGGGTCGCGGCGGCCATCGTGACGGCCAACGTCTTCAAAGGCGTCGGCGGGTACTTCTCGGCGTACCTGATGTCGGATGTCGGCCAGCGCGTGGTGATGGACGTGCGAAACCGGCTGTTCCGGCACATGCTGAACCAGTCGGCGGCGTTCTTCGCCCGGCGCAGCTCCGGCCAGCTGATGTCGCGCATCACCAACGACGTCGGGCAGATCCAGCAGGCGGTGTCGGAGACGATCGGCGACCTGCTGCGCGAATCGCTCGCGCTCGTCGGCTACGTCGGGCTGCTGTTCCACTACGACGCGAAGCTGGCGCTGGTCTTCCTGACCGGGGCGCCGCTGGTGATGTACCCGCTCGCGCGGCTCGGCAAGCGGCTCCGCAAGACCTCCCGGCGCAGCCAGGAGGAGCTCGAGCGCCTGTCGCACGTGAGCGCCGAGGCGTTCACCGGGCACCGGATCGTGAAGGCCTTCGCGACCGAGGCGCACGAAGGGTCGCGGTTCGCGCAGGCGGCCGAGCGCCTGTTCCGCGCGAACATGAAGGTGACGGCCGCCCTGTCGGCGCTGCCGGCGATCATGGAGGTGCTGGGCGGATTCGGCATGGCGGCCGCGCTGTGGTACGGCGTGAAGGAAATCAGGGAGGCCAAGCTGACTCCCGGCGAGTTCACGTCGTTCTTCGCGGCGCTGTTCCTCATGTACGGCCCGGCCAAGAAGCTGAGCCGGGTGAACGCGAACCTCCAGCAGGCCAGCGCGGCTTCCGAGCGGATCTTCGAGATCCTCGACATGCATTCGGAGGTGGTGGACAGGCCCCTGGCGCTCGCGCTCGACCCGCTGGCGCGGGCGATCGAATTCCACGACGTCAGCTTCAACTACGACGACGACCGGACGAGAAAGATCCTGCGAGGCGTCTCGCTGACGGTGTCGGCCGGCGAGATGGTGGCGATCGTGGGGCGCAGCGGCGCCGGCAAGACGACCCTCGTGAACCTGCTGCCGCGCTTCTACGATGTGACGGGCGGGGCCATTACGATCGACGGCCGCGACATCCGCGACGTGACGCTCGCCTCGCTCCGGTCGCAGATTGGCATTGTCACCCAGGAGACCGTGCTGTTCGACGACACGATTGCCGGCAACATCGCCTACGGGTCGCCCGGGGCGAGCCAGTCGGCGATCGAAGATGCGGCGAGGGCGGCGCACGCGCACGGCTTCATCGCGGCCATGCCGAACGGCTACCGGACGGTCATCGGCGAGCGTGGGCAGCGGTTGTCGGGCGGCCAGCGGCAGCGGCTCGCGATCGCCCGCGCGCTGCTGAAGAACTCGCCGATTCTCATCCTCGACGAGGCCACCTCGTCGCTGGACGCCGAGTCGGAGCACCTGGTGCAGGAGGCGCTGGCGAACCTCATGGCCAACCGGACGGCGATCGTGATCGCGCACCGGTTGTCGACCGTGAGACGCGCGAGCGTGATCGTCGTTCTGGAGCGCGGGCGCGTGGTCGAGGCAGGACGTCACGACGAGCTGCTGGCCAGGCCGGGCGGCGCGTACGCGAAGCTGTACGCGATGCAGCTGGTGGCAGGCCGGCGCCCGCTCGAGGTTTCCGCAGAATCGGCTTCCAATTCCTGAATCTTTCATATGCTTCGTTCCATGACCGGTTTCGCGTCGCTCACCAGGGAAGAGGGCCGGGCGACCGTGGGCGTCACGCTTCGCGCCGTCAACCATCGCTACCTCGACGTGCAACTGCGGGTGCCGCCCTCGCTGGCCGCCGCCGAGGCGAGGCTCCGGGCGGCGCTGCAGAGGCAGATTGCGCGCGGGCGGGTGGAGATGAGCGTGTCGGTGCAGTGGCGGGAGGCGCCGGCACCGGAGGTGGAGCTCCACGAGGAGTTCGTCCGGCGGATCGGCGAGGCGATCGCCCGCGCCCGCGAGCAGGGCCTGGTGATCGGGCACTTGACGGCCGGCGACCTGGTCCGCATTCCGCAGGCCCTGGTGTTCAAGGAACGAGCGGCGGACCCGCCCGAGGTGGTGGAGCAGTTGACGGCCGCGGTCGAATCGGTCGTCGAGGAGACGATTGCCGCGCTGAACGAGATGCGCGGTCGAGAGGGAGAGCACCTGCGAGCCGACCTGGACGGCCGGCGCGACACACTCGCGGGCCTGATCGATCGGATCGAGCAGGCGGCGGCCGAGGGGCGGGCCGCCGTGGAGGCTCGGTTGGCCGAGCGCGTCAAGGAGCTCACCCGGGACGTGCCGACGGACCCGACCGTCATCGCGCAGGAAATCGTGAGGACGGCCGCGCGATCCGACATCAGCGAAGAGGTGGTGCGGTTCCGCGCCCACCTGGCGCACTGGGTGGCGCTCACCGAGAGCGACGAGCCCAGCGGACGGAAGTTCGACTTCCTGCTGCAGGAGATGAACCGCGAGGTGAACACCATCGGGTCGAAGGCCGACGGCCTCGGCGTGACGGAGTTGATCGTGGACGCCAAGGCCGAGCTGGAGAAGATGCGCGAGCAGGTGCAGAATGTCGAGTGAACGCCGCGGTCGCCTCTTCATCGTGTCCGCGCCGTCCGGGGCCGGCAAGACGACGATCGTCAGGCGGATGGTGGAGACGACGGACGGCGTGGCGATTTCGCGGTCGTACACGTCGCGGTCGATACGCGCGGGAGAGCGCGACGGCGTCGACTACAATTTCGTCAGCCCGGACCGCTTCGGCGACATGCGGGCGGCGAACGCCTTCCTGGAGTGGGCGGAGGTGTTCGGCGACTTCTACGGGACCGGTTCCGCGGAAACCGAGTCGCGCCTCGCGGCCGGCGAAGACCTGGTGCTGGTCATCGACGTGCAGGGGGCGCGCAAGGTGCGGGCGGCGGGAGTGCCCTCCGTGGCCGTGTTCCTCATGCCGCCATCCTTCGCGCACCTCGAGCGGCGGCTCCGGGACCGCCGCCGCGACCCGGAGGCGGCCATCCGTCGCCGGCTCGAAACGGCGCGCCAGGAAATCGAGGCCTTCGTCGAGTACCGACTACGTGATCGTCAACGACGAGATCGAACCGTGCGCCGGACAGCTGCGCGCGATTGTCCTGGCCGAGCGGTGTCGACAGCCGCAGATGGCGCCGTGGGCCGAAGCCATCGCGCGGACCTTTCGGTAGCCTCCTATGCTGATAGCACTTGGCGTGACCGGCGGCATCGGCGCCTACAAGGCGGTCGAGGTGGCGCGCGGCCTCCAGAAGCGCGGCCACGACGTGGCGGTCGTCATGACCCGCGCGGCCACGGAGTTCGTCGGGCCGCTGACCTTCGAGGCGATCACCGGGCGCCGCGTGATCACGGGCCAGTTCGAGCCCGGTGCGAACGCCGACATCGAGCACATCGCCCTCGCGTCGTCGATCGCTCTCCTGCTCGTGGCGCCCGCGACGGCGAACATCATCGGCAAGTTCGCCGCCGGCATCGCGGACGACTTCCTCAGCTCGCTGTATCTGGCCACGAGGGCTCCGGTGATGATCGCGCCCGCGATGAACACCAACATGTGGGACCACGAGGCGGTCCGGCGGAATCTCGAAACCCTGGTCGGCCGCGGCGTGCGGGTGGTCGAACCGGGCGAGGGGTTTCTGGCGTGCGGGTGGACGGGCAAGGGTCGGCTGGCCGAACCCGAGGAAATCGTCGCGGCGGCGGAGGGCGCGTTGCGGCCGGCGCAGACGCTGGCGGGCCTGCAGGTCGTCGTGTCGGCGGGCCCCACCTACGAGGACATCGACCCGGTTCGCTACGTTGGCAACAGGTCGAGCGGCAGGATGGGCTTCGCGGTGGCGGCAGAGGCGGCGCAGCGGGGTGCGGCGGTCACGGTGGTGGCCGGCCCGACCTCGGCCGCGCCGCCGTCCGGAGTGAAGGTCGTCCGGGTCAGGACGGCGGCCGAGATGCACGCGGCGGTGGTGTCGGCGGCGAAGAACGCGGATGCGGTGGTGATGGCTGCGGCGGTGGCCGACTACGCCCCGGTCCGGGCGCCGGAGAAGATCGCCAAGGACCCGGACGAGCTGGTGCTGCGCCTCGCGCGGACGCCGGACATCCTCGCCGACTTGGGCACGCAGCGGGCGGCCGGCGCTCTGACCTGCGGGTTGCTCGTCGGCTTCGCGGCGGAAACGACGGACGTGCTGAACCGGGCACGGGACAAGCGGCGCCGCAAGAAGGTCGACATGATCGTCGCCAACGACGTCTCGCGCGCCGACCGGGGATTCGACGTCGACAGCAACGCGGTGACGCTGGTCACGGCGGATGGCGAGACGGACGTGCCGCTGCAATCCAAGGCCGGCGTCGCACGAGCCATCGTCGATCGGATCGTGGAGCTGATGCGGGCGACCAGGCACTAGAAGCGGTTTCGTGGCGCGGGCCTTCGGGCCCGCCGGGCCGGGAGCGAGCACCAAGTGGACCCACGCGATCAACTGGCCGAGCACCTGCGGTTCCTGACCGAACTCGGCGTCACTGGCCTGAGCCGCGACCCGGGCTGGCGCGAACGGGATCCGGCCGACGGATCTGCCCCCGACGCGGCGGCAGATACCCCCGTTTGCGCGGATGGCCAGCCCGCGCCCGACTCGCACGGCCGGCCGCCCGGGTCGGGAACGCCGGAGATTCCCGGCGGTGTCGATCTGGCTGCCATCCGCGCGGACCTCGGCGACTGCACGCGCTGCAAGCTGCACCGGCTCGGCCGGAAGCAGATCGTCTTCGGAGTGGGCAATCCCCACGCCGACCTGATGTTCATCGGCGAAGCCCCGGGCCGGGACGAAGACATTCAGGGCATTCCGTTCGTCGGGCGGGCGGGACAGCTGCTCACGAAGATGATCGAGACGACCCTGGACCGGACGCGCAACGACGTCTACATCGCGAACGTGATCAAGTGCCGGCCGCCCGAGAACCGGAACCCGGAGCCGGACGAGGTGGCCACCTGCGAGCCGTTCCTGTTCCGCCAGGTCGAGACGATCAGGCCCAAGGTGATCGTCGCACTCGGCACGTTCGCCGCCCAGGCGCTGCTCAAGACCTCGGACCCGATTTCGCGCCTCCGCGGCCGCGTCTACAACTACGGCGGCGCGAAGCTGATTCCGACCTTCCATCCCGCATACCTGCTGCGGAGCCCCGAACGCAAGCGCGACGCGTGGGAAGACCTGAAGCTCGCCAAGTCGCTCTTGCCGTAGCCAGCCTCGAACGCCCCAACATGCCGCGCCTGGTTTCGGTCGCCGTGCCGGTTCCCGCGCTCGATGCGCTGACGTACCGGGTGCCTGAAGGCGTCGACGTTCCGGCCGTGGGGGCGCGCGTTCTCGTCCCGCTGGGCGCTCGCCGGCTCACCGGGGTCGTCGTGTCGAACCATCCGCCGGCGCGAACGGCCACCGGCGCGGATCCCGCCGTGCTCAAGGACCTCATCGACGTGCTCGACGCATCGCCGTTCTTGCCGTCGAGCATCGTCGAACTCGGCCAGTGGGTGGGCGAGTACTACGCCTGCGGCCCGGGCGAGGCGATCGCCGCCGCCATGCCGCCGTTCGCGTGGGTCGAGGGGGAGTGGCGCGTGCGCATCACGCCAGCCGGCGAGGCTCGCGCCCTTCGCGTCGGCACGACGCCCTCGACGCTGCGCGAATCCGTCCTCGCCGGTCTGTCCGGAGGAGCCTGGACGCCCCTCCGGGCGATTGCCTATCGGCTCGACCACGCGTCCGGTCGGAGACCCAGACCGGCCCCGGCCCGCGCCGTGGCGCGTGCGCTCCAGGCGGACGGCCTCGTCGAGATCGAGGAAGTGCTGGGCGGTCGGGCGGACGCCTTCAAGACGGTTCGCGTCGCGGCCATCACACCGGACGGCGCGCGCGCGCTCGGCACGGAAGGCGCGGTCGCGGGGCTCGGCCCGAAACAGCGCGCCGCGCTGGCCGCGCTCGCGGACGCGGGCGACGGCGTGCCCATGCCGCAACTCCGCCAGAAGGGATTTGGCGCCGACGTCATCGAACGGTTGCGCGGCCGGGGAATGGTCAGCCTCCGGCGGGAGCAGGTCGATCGCGACCCCTTCGAGTCGGCGGGGGCCGAGATGCCGGACGGCCACGCCGGCGGCGACGTGCGTGCGCTCACCGACGAACAGGCCGCGGCGCTCGCGAGGCTGAACGCCCTCGTCGCGGGTGGCGGCTTTGCGACGGTGCTGCTGCACGGCGTGACCGGCAGCGGCAAGACGGAGATCTACCTGAGGCTGGCCGCCGCCGTCCGGCAAGGTGGCCGGTCGGTACTGGTGCTCGTGCCAGAAATCGGCCTCACGCCCGCCCTCGCCGCCGCGTTCCGCGGCCGATTCGGCGACCGCGTCGCCATCCAGCACAGCGGCTTGTCGGACGGCGAGCGCCACGACCAGTGGCACCGGATCCGGCGGGGCGACGTGGACGTGGTGGTCGGCACGCGGTCCGCGGTGTTCGCGCCGCTGGCTTCGCTGGGCCTGATCGTCGTGGACGAGGAGCACGACGGGTCGTACAAGCAGGACGAGAGCCCGCGCTACCACGGCCGGGACGTCGCCGTGATGCGCGGCAAGCGCGAAGGCGCGCTGGTCGTCCTCGGGTCGGCGACGCCGTCGATGGAGACCTACCAGAACGCGTCGGCGGGGCGCTACGAGCTGTTGGCCCTCGAGCGGCGCGTGTTCGATCGACCGCTGGCCCGCGTCGCGCTCGTGAACATGCGCGAGGAGTTCGCCGAGCGCGGGCCCGACACCGTGCTGAGCAGCGCGCTGGCCGATGCGATCGGGAACCGCCTGGCGCGGCGCGAACAGGTGCTGGTGCTGCTCAATCGGCGCGGCTACGCGACGGCCGTGTTCTGCCGCCAGTGCGCCGGCACGATCGACTGCCCGAACTGCAGCGTGTCGCTGACCGTCCACGCCAGGGGCGACGTGATGCGGGCGCGCTGCCACTACTGCAACTACTCGGCAACCGTGCCCAAGGCGTGTCCGTCGTGCGGGGCGCCGTACCTCGCACAGGCCGGCTTCGGAACCGAGCGGGTGGAGCAGGAGATCGTCAAGGCGTACCCCGAGGCCCGGGTCGCGCGCCTCGACCGCGACACGATCCGCAGGCGGGGCGCGGCCGCCGCGTTGCTGTCACGGTTCGGCCGGCACGAGATCGACGTGCTCGTCGGGACGCAGATGATCGCCAAGGGGCACGACTTCCCCAGGGTCACGCTGGTCGGTGTGGTGTCGGCGGACGTCGGCCTTGGAATGGCGGACTTCAGGGCGTCGGAACGCACCTTCCAGCTGCTGACGCAGGTCGTAGGCCGAGCGGGGCGGGGGGAGGAGCCGGGAGAGGCGATCGTCCAGACGCTCTACCCGGGCCACTACAGCATCCGTCACGCACGCAGCCAGGATTACCGCGCCTACTTCCAGGAGGAGCTGGCGTTCCGGCGCGCGATGCTCTATCCGCCGCAGGTCGCACTGACCAACGGCATCGTCAGGGCGGGGAACATGAGCGACGCGATGTCGGATGCGGGGATCCTCGTCCGGTCGTTGCGCGAGTCCGCCAAGACCGGCGGCTTCGTCGTCCTCGGCCCGGCGCCGGCGCCATTCATGAAACTGCGCGGCGAGCATCGGGCGCAGTTCTTCTTGAAGGGAAGCCGGCGGTCCGCGATGCGCGACGCGCTGCGGCGCGCCCTCGACGCGAAGCCGGACCTGCGCCGCCGGGTGATCGTCGACGTCGATCCGATGTCGGTGCTGTAGCCTTCGCGGCTCGAGGCATCCGGTTCGCTGGCAGCACGCGTGACGGCAACCGGGCCGACAACCGCGAGCCGAACCGCGCTATTTCTTGATCATGTCGAACGGTTCGATCGGGGCGGGCGTGAAGCTCAGCACGAAGACCGCGAGCGCGACGAACGCCAGGATCAGCCGCGTCCGGTCGATGGGCGCGTCCTCGTCGAGCGTGCGCGGATGCTGCGCGCCGAGCGCGAAGAGCATCACGACCATCAGGACCGTCCACACGAGCCAGCTCAGCGAGAAGAACGTGAGGACGACGGCCACGCCGATGGCCGCGAGCGTCACGTAGGTCGAACGTCGGCCGAGCACGGCGTAGGAGATATGACCGCCGTCGAGCTGGCCGATCGGGAAGAGGTTCAGAGCCGTCGCGAGCAGGCCGAACCACGCGCCGAACGCCACCGGGTGCATGTTCAGCGAGTAGCCGTCCTTGATCGTGCCCCAGATCATCCACGCGGCCGCCTTGAAGGCCAGTGGTTCGCCGAGCGACAACATGCCTTCCGACGACTTCGGCAGTTGCACCACGTGCGACATGGCGAGACCGATGAACAGCGCGGGAATGGCCACGACGAAGCCGGCCAGCGGTCCCGCGATCCCGATGTCGAACAGCTGCCGCTTCGTGCGAATCGGCTGGCGAATGCGGATGAAGGCGCCCAACGTCCCGGTGAGCGCAATGGGCAGCGGCAGGAAGAACGGCAGCGTCGCGTTGATCCGGTAGCGAACGCAGGCGAAGTAGTGTCCGAACTCGTGCGCCCCCAGGATCGCCAGGATCGTCAGGCTGTACCAGAGCCCCCTGACCAGGATGGGCCAGCCGAACTGGACCTGGACTGCCCGAAAATCGGCCATCCACGCGGCGTAATGCTCCGCACCCGCCAGCGTGGTGGAAAGCAGCGTTGCCAGGAACAGCAGGACGTGCACCCAGATGCGGTCTCGCGGGTAGGCTGAGCGAAGGAATTGATCGGGAAGCACTTGCCGGGATTCGTCTGCGAGCGGAATCCGCGGTACACTGGCGTAGCCCAAGTCGAACGGCGGCGGAGCCTCCGCGGACCGGAACAGGTCATCAGCGGGCGTCTCGCCCGCCGAGCCTCCTGGGGTGGAGGAAGCCGGGAGATCGTCAGGGGTTGGGGACAAGGGACCGCTCAGCTGATGTTCTGCAGGTCTTTGCCGGGCTTGAACCGTATGGTTCGGCCGGGCGGGATGCGCACCTCTTTGCCGGTGCGGGGGTTGCGGCCGATGCCGCGCTTCCTGGGTTTCACCTGGAAGACGCCGAAGCCGCGCAGTTCGATGCGGTCTCCGCGCTGCATCGAGACGCGCATCGCGTCGAACACCGCATCCACCGCCAACTCGGCCTTGACCTTGGTGATGTCCGCCGCTTTCGAGACCTCGTTGACGATGTCGACCTTGATCATGCTGAGGTGCTCCACTGGAAGCTGCTAAGCATCATAGGTAGAGAGACTTACACTGTCAAGCTCCTTCCGAACGCCCTCCGGCGGGCCGGCGGCGGCCGGAACGGCGCCCACCATCCACCAGAGGGGGAACGTGCACACACGGGCCAACCCGGTCGTCGTTCTCGTGGGAAGACCCAACGTCGGCAAGTCCACGCTGTTCAACCGCATCACGGCATCTCGCCGCGCCATCGTCACCGCCGTGGCCGGGACGACGCGGGACGTGATCTCACAGCCGGTCAGTTGGGACGGCGTCGATTTCACCTTGACCGATACCGGCGGGATGTACGGCGCCAGCGAGGACCCGCTCCACGCGCTCGTTCTCGAACACGGCCGGCGGGCGCTGGCGAGCGCCGATCTGCTCGTGCTGGTGGTGGATGGCCGCGAGGGCCGGACGCCCGGAGACGATGAGATCGTGAGGGCGCTGCGCGGAACAGGCACCCCGATCCTCCTCGCGGTGAACAAGATGGACGACCGGCGGGCCCGCGACGGCGCCATGGAACTCTTCCAGCTGGGGGTCGATCCCGTGGTGGAGATCGCCGCCGAGCACGGCCAGGGGGTCGGCGACCTGCTCGACGAAATCGTCGCCCACCTGCCCACGGTGACGGGCCGCCAGGCCGGCGAACCGGAGGGGGACCAGCCCGGCGTCCAGGAAGGCGAAACGCGGCGATGGCGGCGCCACGACCTTCCGGGCCAGGTAGCCGGAGAAACCGGCGTGGCCGTCATCGGGCGGCCGAACGTCGGCAAGTCGTCGCTGGTCAACCGGTTGCTCAAGGAGGAGCGGTCGCTGGTCAGCGACCTGCCAGGGACGACGCGCGACGCCGTCGACGGGCTGCTCCGATGGCACCGGCGAAACTTCCGGATCGTCGACACGGCCGGCATCCGCCGGTCCGGCAAGGTGGCGAAGTCGGGGCAGCTCGAGTCGATCAGCGTCATCATCGCGCGCCGGGCCGTGGAGGCCGCAGACGTGGCGGTGGTGGTGATCGACGCGGTGGAGGGCGCAACCGAGCAGGACGGGGCGATTGCCGGCGAAGCGGAGCGCGCCGGCTGCGGGATCATCGTGGCGGTGAACAAGTGGGACCTGGTGAAGGGGAACGGCCCCGACTACGCGGAGACGTTCGACGACGAGATGCGGCGGCGGCTGAAGTTCCTCGAGTACGCGCCCGTGCTGCACATCTCGGCCATGACCGGCGAGCGCACACCGAAGCTCCTCGAAACGATCGACCGCGTGGCGGAGGCCCGTCGGAAGCGGGTGAGCACGGGAGAGCTGAACCGCTTCGTCGAAGCCGTCACGGCGGCCCACCCGCCCGCCAGCCCGGGCAGGAAGGCCGTGCGGATCCTGTATGCGGCGCAGGTCGGTGTCGCGCCGCCGTCGTTCGTCTTCTTCACGAACGTGGCGACGACGTTCCACTTTTCCTACTCGAGGTTCCTGGTGAACCAGTTGCGCGAGTCGTTCGGGTTCCTCGGCACGCCGGTGCGGATCCAAGTGCGCGCGCGACGCGATCACCAGGGGCGGGGAAGAGAGGGCGGGGAAGAGACCGGGCGGCGGCCCGTGAAGAGTGACGGATGAAGAATGTAGAATGTAGGGGACACGACGAAGGGGCCCGCACCTAGGCAAGCCTGTGGCAGACAACAGCGTCGAGATTCCCAATCGAGCGGCCTTCAAGGCGTCCGAGGTGTGCGAAATCGCGCGCATCCCGCCGTACGTGCTGCGGTCGTGGGAGAAGGAGTTCCCCGGCCTTGGCGCCGCCGCGCGGCCCGGCGGGCCGCGGATCTACCGCCGTACGGATGTCGAGCAGATCCTCCGGATCAAGCAGCTGGTGTTCGCGGAGGGCCTTACGCTGGCCGGGGCGAGACGGAAGATCGAAGGCGACCAGCCGGCGGAAGACGACGCGCTGCTCGAAGTGCCACCGCCGGCATCAGAGGACACGCGGGCGCGCGTGACGAAAGCCAGGCGCGACCTGCGTTCGCTGCTCGATCTCTTGTCACAGCCCGCGGCGGCCCCTCGCCCGGCCGAGCCTGCGGCCACGCCGCACCCGGAGCCGGCTTCCGACGAGCAGCTGCCGTTGCTCGACGACGTGATGGACGCGCCGGCCGCGGCGCAGAAGCCGCGCCGCGCCGCCAAACAGCGGCGCGACGCCGCGGCAAGTAATGTAGAATAGTCGGACGAGGTCGGGGCGTAGCGCAGCTTGGTAGCGCACCTGAATGGGGTTCAGGGGGTCGCTGGTTCGAATCCAGTCGCCCCGACCAAAATACCTAAGAAAAAGGCCGGAAGCCTGAGAGGGTTTCCGGCCTTTCGACGTTTGGCTAGCAGATACAGCCTAGAGGTTTCCGACCTTTCGACGTTTGGCTAGCAGATACGTAACAGCGAGACAGCCGTAAGGCCGTCACCGCGCCGCCTGTTCGAGTGCCTGCCTCGCGGCCGGCGGTACGCCGGGCCGTCGAGGAACGGCCTACCCGACGAGGCCGCGGCCGCGCTACAGTGAAAGCGTGCGAAGCATGGTGCCGCCGCTCCTCTCGGCCACGGTCGCCGCCGTCCTGCTGTCGACCGGCCCGACCCTCGCGTCGAGACAGGTGTTCAAGTCGGGCGTGGACCTCGTCATCGTCCAGGCAACGGTCAAGGATCGGGACGGGCGGCTGGTATCGGGGCTGGGCATCGACGACTTCAGGGTTTTCGAAGACGGCATCGAGCAGCGCATCCTGCAGTTCACCGGCGAGCGGGTGCCGATCAGCCTCGGCATTGCCGTCGACGTGAGCGACAGCATGTTCGGCGTGCGCATCGTGGAAGCGCGCCGGGCGATCGACCGGTTCGTCCTGTCGCTGCTCGACGAGGGCGACGAGGCGTTCCTGATGGTGTTCAACCACGCGCCGCTGATCAAGGCGCCGTGGACCCGGCCGCCCAGCGCGCTCGCGGGCCGCCTCGACGGCGTCAAGCCGTTCGGCGGCACTGCCATCTACGACGCGCTGATCAAGGCGGTGCCGATGTTCGACAAGCGCCGCCACGAGCGGTGCGGGCTGGTCGTGATCTCGGACGGCGACGACACCGCCAGCGATGCCAGGCTCCAGGACGCGCTCAGGCGCGTGAACTACAGCGACGCGTTCGTCTACGCCATTGCGCTCGACGCCCCGAGCGGTCCCGCCATCAACCGCGGTTTCTCGCCGGAAGCGCTCAACGAGATCACGAGCCAGTCGGGCGGCTACACCGAGGTGATTCACGACAGCTCCGAACTGCGCGGCGCCACCGAGCGCATCGCGACGGAGCTGAACCACCAGTACACCCTGGCCTACGCCCCCGCCCGCCAGCCGGACGGCCAGTACCACACCATTCGCGTCCGCACGACCGACGATCGGTATACCGTGCGATCGCGCCGGGGCTTTACGCACGTCCGGCGCCAGCCGGGCCAGACCCCCTGAATCCGATCGACGGCAGGGCGAGCCGCGTCCGCGCCCGGCGGCTCAGCGCAGGGCGAGAGCGGCGGCGCCCGCAAAGACCGGCTGCCGCAGCAGGGGCGCCGGCCCCTCCAGTTGCGGAACCTGGTCGTAGCCGTTCTCCGCAAGCAGACGCCTGACGCGCTGACTCACCGCGGAATAGCTGGCCGCGCACGCGGTCTCTTCGAGTGCGCGGCACAGGTAGTACGTGAACGCGCCGTGATAATCGCGGTCGATGAATGCGTCAGCCGCGACCTGGTCGGAGCGGCACGCTGCGAGCAGGATGGCGCCGCGCTGGGCCGCGCGCACGCCGAAGCGGCGCAGCGCCCGCGATCGCCGATCCCGGGCGCGCCTGCAGCGCGGCCGTTCCACGCAGCGCGGCCGCATCGCGCCCTCTGGCCCGGCGTCGCCGACGGCGCGCAGGCCGGTGCCCGAGTGGCAGCAGTCGAGGACGACCGTGAGATTCGCGCCGGTTGGCAGGTCCTTGACGATCGCGTAGAGGTCGTCGTCGGTGAACGGGTCGTCCCACCTGAGGTCGTACGGGCAGATGATCTCGTCGAGCTGATCGTCGGTTTCGTCGCCGTGCACGTCCTCCACCTGGGAGCCGTGTCCCGAGTAGTGAAAGAGCAGGACGTCGCCGGCGCACGCCCCGTCCACGAGCCAGTGGAGCTGGCTCACGATGCTCCGTGTCGTGGCCCGCGAGTCCGTGAGGGTGACGATGTCGCGCTCCGCAAGATGGAGGCGCGAGCCGACGAGGGCGTGGATCTGGGCGACGTCGTTCAGGCAGCCGCGAAGCGAGTTGATCGGATCGGGATAGCGGTTGAGGCCGACCAGCAGCGCCTTCATCGTCATGGCACCTCCTTGGTTCAGTTGATGATCGGGAGGCGGCCGCCCGGATTCAATCGGGGAGGAACGCTTGCGTGCAAAGCGGGGCGCCGGGTGAAACCGTGCAAGCGGCGGAGGCGGCTGGCACAAAAGAAGCGGCAGGGGCCCGGGAGCCCCTGCCGGCGAGGAGGTGAGCGGGACGCGGCCTACTTCGACGACTTCAGGAAGCTCTGCGTCATCTCCTCCCACTGCGATTCGCTCAGCAGCGAGGGACCGGGGGCAACGAGTTCGCCGCCGTCCGCCGCGGCCATCCCGAGCTGGTGCTCGAAGAACTGCGAGAGCCGGACCGCTTCGCCCGAGAACCAGGGACGCGAGTCGTTGCCGTAGGGCAGGCGGGTGTACGCCGTGTCCTCGGGCTGAACCGCATACAGCCAGCCGCCGCCGTAGGGGTCGTTGTGCAGCCGTGCCGGCGACTTCACGACCCGGTGGTTGACCGCGACGATGCGGCCGCTGACGGGCGCCGGAATGATCGCGCGCCGCTTGCCGCAGCGGATGACCGCGGCCGGCTCGCCGACCTTCACCAGCCGCCCGGGTTCGGGCAGCATCACGTCGCTGATGCGGGCGAGAACGTGCTGCGCGAGGTCGTCGAGACCCACGCGCAGCGCGCCGCCTTCGCGCGGCTGCAGCCAGGAGTGGCCTTCAGAGAAGTACACCCGTCCGCGCCACATCAGGCCGTCCACCATCGTCAGGCCCATCGCCCGCCGCCGCGCGTGCTGCACCAGGCGGACGCCGGCCAGGCCGGCCAGGAAGACGACCGTCAAGACTGCCAGCACCACCAGCAGCACCGCGAAACGCGCGGCGAGGAACAGCACGAAGATGCCGACGTTCTGGAGCGTATCGATGACCGCTTGCATGGCTCACTCCCTCTCCTGGGAAGACCCTACTTGTGACACGTCGTGCAATCGTCGAAGTTGTGCGCGTCCTTGCCGTGGCAGGCGCCGCACGCCTGCCCCTTCAGCATTGCGGCGTGGGTGATCGGCGCGCGCTTGGCACCGCTTGCCGCCTTGACGATCGGCGCGAGTTTCGGATGACACACGGTGCAGTCCGGCTTGGCCTGGTAGCCCACGTGGGTCTGGTGGCTGAAGACCACCTTGCCCGGGCTGTCCCCCGACTGGGGCAGCGTGATGTCGGGCGGCAGCTTCGGCATGTTCTGCGCCGCCGCGCCGCCGGCGACGACGAGGGCCGTGAGCAGGACGACCGCGCGAATGGTCCAGCGCCGCCTAGACATGGTTGCCTCCGTCCTCGGTCAGGAAGAAGCGCTTGGCCAGCGCCGGCCACTCGTCCTGCGCGAGGCTTCGCGCCAGGCCGTCCACGATATGGCCGCCATCCAGATACACCCGGCCGAGTTCCATCGAGGCCATTTCGCCGCCCAGGCTCTCGCAGACCGTGTCCATCCACCGGCGCGCGAACGAGCCGGACATCAGGTTCTTGAGATTGCTCGCGAGCTTCGCGCTCTTCACCGTCATCAGCCAACCGTCCTGGTAGGGCGACCGCTTGACGGCGTCCGCCGAACCGGCGATCGCGCTGTTGATGGCGACCACCTCGCCGTCCACCGGGGCGAGCATCGGGATCGACGCGCCGTCGGCATCGAGCCGGAGCGCCGGTTCGCCCTGCACCAGCGACGTGCCGACCGCGGGCAGCTGGATGCGGCCGAGCGGGCCCACCAGCTTCTGCGCGAAGTCGCTGATCCCCACGGTCACCGTGTCGCCGCCCTCCAGCCGCACCCAGGCGTGGCCAGGATGGAAGAAGAGGTTCGCCGGCACCTGGAAGAACTCGGCCAGCTGGTCGGCCCAGCCGGGGGCCGCCGCGGGCACGGCGACGGCCGCCTCGCGCCTCGGGGTGACGAACTTCCAGAACAGCAGGAACAACGGCAGGTACGACAAGGCGAGGACGTACTCCACCGCCTTGATCCAGTAAATCGTGATGAGGTCGTGACCCATCGGACTGTGCCTCCACCCTCAGTGGGCCTGCGGATAGTCGGGATGCTCGTAGAGCACCGGCATCCGGTTGACGATCCAGCGGAAGGTGAGGATCCCGATCGTGATGATCGTGACCGACACCATGATTTCCATGAACCCGGGGACGTAACGCTGCGGCGCGTTGTAGTTGAACGCGATCACCGAGAGGTTCAGGCGGTTGACCACGATGCCGAGCACCACCCAGCCGGCCACCCAGCGGGCCATCGTGGCGTTCTGGCGCCGGACGGCCATCGCGTAGAGGAAGCACGGCGCGAGGACGAACCCGAGCATCTCGAACATGAACCAGTAGCCGTAGGGGGTGAGCAGCAGGTCGAACCGGCCGCTGTCCACGAGCCCCTGCATCTTCAGGAAGAAGTACGCGAACAGCACCACCGCGGCGCCCTTGGCGAGACCGAGCGTGAGGCGGTCGGCCTGGCCGGGATCGTGCGCCTTGATCTGCGACTTGAACACCCGGTGCGAGAGGCCGCTCTCCACGATCACCATGCTCAGTCCCGCGACGATGGCCGAGACGAAGAAGAAGATCGGCACGTAACCCGAGTACCAGAGCGGGTGCACGCGGTGCGGCATCATCAGGAACAGCGCGCCGAGCGACGACTGGTGCAGCGTCGACAGGCACAGCCCCAGGATCGTCAGGCCGAGCGTGGCCCTGACCGCCCATTCGCGGGCCTTCTTCAACCCGAGCCACTCGAAGGCCACCGGGCTGAATTCCAGCGCCAGCACGATCAGGTAGAGGCACACGCACCACCCGACCTCGAACATCACCGAGCCGGTGCCGAACGAGTAGACCATCGGCACGGGCAGCTTCCAGGGGCGGCCGAGGTCGGCGCAGAGCCCGATGACCACGAACAGGTAGCCCAGAAGCCCGGTGAGCACCGCCGGCCGGACGATCGGGTGGTACTCCTCGAGCCCGAGGACGTAGACGGCGGTGGCGATGGTGAACCCGCCGGCGGCGAGCGCGACGCCGCTCATCACGTCGAGGCCGATCCAGATGCCCCATGGGTTCATCTGGGTGAGGTTGCTCGCCGCGCCGATGCCGTACACGAACCGGTAGATGACGATCGGGACGCCGACGGTCAGGATGAGCGCGAAAATGGCGTTGCCAGGGGTGAGCAGCGACTTGAGGTAGTCGCCGAACGACATCCCCAGGAAGATCTTCTCGGTGATCCAGGACCGTGCGTCGAAGCCGCGGTCCAGGGTGGTGTCAGTCACGGTGCGCCTCCTTCTCGGTACCCTTGGCTGCCGCTGCACGCTGCTTGCTGAACGTGTAGAGCCCCATGAGGAGCGGAGGCCACAAGGTCAGGACGAACGGGACGGCGGCGAGCGCCGTGCGCGTGAGCTCCGGCGGCGACGTCGGACCCAGGTCCGTGCGGAACCCGAGCTTCTCGAACGGCACGTCGGTGATGTAGAGCCAGCTGGTGCCCCCCGCCTCTTCCTCGCCGTAGACGTGGTGCACGTACTTGTCGGGGTTCTGGTAGATCCGTGTCCGCGCCTCTTCCAGCATCTCCTCGCGGTGGCCGAACTGCAGCGCCCCGGTGGGGCAGACCGACGTGCACGCCGGCTGCAGTCCCTGCGCCTGGCGCTCGGCGCAGAACGAGCACTTGTTGATGTACGGCGCCGGTGAGTCGAACTCGAACTTCGGGACGTCGAACTGGCACGCGACCATGCAGTAGCGGCAGCCGAGGCAGCGCTCCGGGTGATAGACCACCGGGCCGGCGGCGGTCTTCTCGAGCGCCTTGGCCAGGCAGGCCGACGCGCACGCGGGGTCGAGGCAGTGCATGCACTGGCTCTTCACGAAGCGGGCCTCGCCCTGTTTCGAGTCGACCGACGCACGGTTCACGACCGTGTATATCTTCACGTCCGTCTTGCGGCGCTTGGCGAACACGGCGTCCTGGCCGGCCATCGCCGGCGCGGGCAAATGGTTCGACTCGCTGCAGGCCGCCTCGCAGCCGCGACAGCCGGCGCAGCGCGTCGCATCCACGAGCACCGCCGGGGTGTTCGGCCGGTGCAGCGGCGCCGCGGACGCGGCCTTCGGCGCGCCCACGACCCCGGCGGCCCCGGCGGCCCCCGCAAGCTTGAAGAACGTTCTCCGGTTCAACTCCATACGTGTCTCCTGGTGGCTCCGCTCACCGGGCATGGGCTGCCAGTGAGGAAAGCGCGAGCAGTCCCATCGCCGCCGCGGCCAGCGCTACAGCGAGCATCATCGCTGCACCCCTTTCTGAGGCTGGACGGTCTCGAAGATCGACTCGTGCTCGGGGCAGGCCTTCAGCCGCTCTGACAGGTCCTTGAAGAGCGGGCACTGCTGAAAGTCGCCACCGAGGCACGGGTTCGCCGACGCCAGGCGATCAAGAGGAACCATCTTCTTGACCGGGTACGCCCGGCAGAACAGCATCACGACTTCTTTCAGGTGTGGGCAGGACATCGGGTATTGTCTCTCGCCCTTGGATTGGCAAGCCCGATGCCAAGCAGCGCCGACCGCGCGAGTCTGCTGCAAGTGATTGTGAAACAAATCACTTGCGCGATCGCCGCGGGCCGAGTCCCGATTCGCCCGGCGAGGCGGGTGCTGGATATTTCAGCGGTCGTTTTTGGGAGAAAGCGAATCCTGAGGCGAAAACCGTCGAAAACGCCTGCAAACGACGCGATCCGTGCGATCTGTGGTACTTCTCAGCAGGGTGTGGTGAGATTCAACACGGGCGAATCGAAGCGGGGCACGGACCGCAGGCACCGAGGCGGGTCGTGGACGGGATGCCCCCCGGGACACGCGAGAGGCAGACGTATCGTGGACGAGGCGACTGCCCGGGCCCACCGGGCGAAGCATCTGCTACCACCAGCGTCCCCGGCCGGGGCGACCTCTGGCGCCTCGCGGGTGTCACGGCGCGTCCTCGTGCTCCGAGTCCGGCTCGCCGTCCTTGCGGAGGTTGTACTTCCGGAGCTTGTTGTACAAGGTCGCGCGGTCGATGCCCAGCGTCCGCGCGGCCTGGCTGATGTTGCCGCCCGCATCCGCCAGGACCCGCCCGATGTGGTGCCGCTCCACGTCTTCGAGCGACGCCATCGTCCCCGTGGCGCCGCCGTCGATGCACGGCGGGCGGCGCAGGCCGAGGTCGGAGGCTTGGATGACGTGGCCGGACGCGACGACGATGGCGCGCTCGAGGACGTTGCGGAGTTCGCGAACGTTGCCCGGCCAGGTGTGGGCCATCAGGATGCCCATCGCGTCGGACGCCACCTCGTCGACGCGGCGGTTCATCTCCGCGCCCAGCTGCTCGAGGAAGTGCTCGACGAGCAGCGGCATGTCCTCGAGCCGGTCGCGCAGCGGCGGCAGGTGAATCGGGATCACGTTCAGGCGGTAGAACAGGTCCTCGCGGAACGAGCCGTCGGCCACCGCCTTCGGGAGATCGCGATTGGTGGCGGCGACGATCCGCACGTCGACGTGGACCGAGTCGGAGCCGCCGACGCGGAAGAAGTGGCGGTCTTCGAGGATCCGCAGCAGGTCGAGCTGCAGCTTGGCGGTGATGTCGCCGATCTCGTCGAGGAAGAGCGTGCCGCCGTCCGCCATTTCGAACTTGCCCTTGCGGCGCACGGCCGCGCCCGTGAACGCCCCCTTCTCGTGGCCGAAGAGCTCGGACTCGAGCAGCGTCTCGGTGAGCGCCGCGCACGAGACGGCGACGAACGGCCCCTGGCTGCGCGGGCTCTCGGCGTGGACGGCCCTGGCCAGCAGCTCCTTGCCCGTGCCGCTTTCGCCCAGAATGAGGATGGTCGAGTTGCTCCGCGCGGCGGTCCGCGCGAGGTCGAACACGGCCTGCATCGCCGGGCTCTTGCTGATCAGGTCGCGAAAGTGATAGTCGCGCTTGAGCACCTTCCGCAGCAGCACGTTCTCGCGCACCAGGGCCTGCTGCGTGACGATCTTCTGGATCATCAGGCTCAGCTCCTCGGGGTCGAACGGCTTCACGAGATAGTCGTACGCGCCGATCTTCATCGCGGCGACGGCGGTGTCCACCGTCGCGTAGGCCGTCATGATCACGGCGGCTGCATCGGGCTGCACCTTCTTGGCCTCCTCGAGCACCTGGAGGCCGTCGATGCCCGGCATCTTCAGGTCCACGAGCAGGATGGACCACCGTTCCTTGTGAATGCGGTCCATCGCGGTCTCGCCGTCCGGCACGGTCGCCAGCGTGTAGCCGTCCTTCTCGAGCCAGTCCGACAGCGATTCGCGGACGATCTCCTCGTCATCGACGATGAGGATCCGGGTCCGTTCTTTGCTCATGGTGTTCGTGTCCTTGCTTCCTGATCTCGGCGTACCGAATCTGGCAGTCGTGGCAGAGGGCCGCCTCCTTGGCGTCCACCTGCACGAGGTTCACGGACCGGGCCATCACGCACGTCGGCGCGGGGCAGTGCAGCAGGCCGAACGTGTGCCCCAGCTCGTGGATGCACTCCTTGGTCACGCGCGCGATGAGCAGCGCGGGATCCGGCCGGAACCCGTTGTCGGGGAGCAGCCGCGCGGTGGACACGACGGCGGCGGTTCCGCCCAGCTGCGCCTCGCCGTACACGAACGTGAGGATCGGGATGAACAGGTCCGCGTCGGTGATCCCCACGACCTTGGCCGCGTGGGCCGGTTTCGTCTCGAGCAGCCACTTGAGAATCCTGGTGGACGAGTGCTGCTGGCGGCGCGGGTCGAACGAGTCGATCGGGCGGTCGTGCCCGAGCCACGCCCTGGCGTCGACGCGGAACACGTGTTCCGACTGTCTCCGCAGGGTCCCGAGCAGCTCGTGATCCGCCGCTCCGCCGCCGATCCACCACAGGAACACGTCCACTCGCCGTCAACTCCTCCCGCCTGCCGCTGGCCGCTCGCCGTGTCGGGCGCCCGGCGTCACCGTGCCATGCTCCGCCCGCGCCGTGCTGCGATCACCCGCCCGGCTGGCATGGTGCGTTGTGCATTCTGCATTTGGCATTGAGCATTTGGCATTGTGCATTGTGCATTGAGTCCTACGTCGCCGCCGCGCTCGTCGCGTCGGCCGCGGGCGAGCCCGAGGCGACGGGCAACCGCACGTACACCGCCGTCCCCTTCCCCACCTCGCTCTCGATGTCGATCGTCCCGCCGTGGCGGTCGATGATGCCGTAGACGACCGAGAGCCCCAACCCCGTCCCCTTCTCCTTCGTCGTGAAGAACGGGTCGAGGATGTGCGTGAGGTTCTCGGGCAGGATGCCAGGGCCCGTGTCGGCGATGGTCACCTCGATCGTCGTCCCGACCACGCGGGACGAAACGGTGAGTGTGCCGCCCTTGCTCATCGCCTCGCAGGCGTTCAGCGCGATGTTGACGAACGACTGCCGCAGCTGGCCGAAGTCCGCCTTGATGAGCGGCATCGGCGGCAGGTCCTTCTGCAGCGTGACGTTCTGCATCATCAGGCGGTGCGAGAGCAGCGACAGCGCCTCTTCCACGACCGTGCTCACGTCGAGCTGCTTGAGGCTCGGCGGGCGCTGGCGCGCGAAGTCGAGCAGGTTGCGGACGATCGCGCTGCACCGCTCGGTTTCGCGCTGGATCAGGCGAAGGTTGCGCGTGCAGCTCTCGCGCGCCTTCTCCGTCAGCTCGCCCTCCTCGTGCATCCGGATCAAGAGCTTCGCGTAGGTCAGGATGCCGGCCAGCGGGTTGTTGATCTCGTGCGCGACCGAGGCGGCGAGCTTGCCGAGCGACGACATCTTCTCCGACTGGACGAGCTGCGCCTGCGCGCTCTTGAGCGCCCGGGTCCGATCCTCCACCTGGCGCTCGAGATTCTCGTTCAGCTGCTGCAACTCGCGCCGCGCCTGCTGCATCGAGGCCGTCATGTCGTTGAACGAGGCGGCGAGCCGCCCGATCTCATCGGTCCGGCGCATGCGCACCGGACGCTCCAGGTTGCCTTGCGCCACGCGCTCGGTGGCGGCCAGCAGCTCGCCGACCGGACGAATGACGTAGCCACGGAAGAACCACCCGACCGTCGCGGCGAGCACCATGACCCCGAGCGCCGACCACAAGGTCGTGGTCCGCCCGAGCGCCGCCACCGCGCGGTCTTCGTCCTCGAGCGACATCGCGATGTCCACGACGCCCAGCACCTGCTTGTCGGCCGGGTGCTGGTGGCAGGTCGCCGTTGCACAGCTGCTCTCGTTGTAGATCGGGGTGATCATCGCCACGACGCGGTGGCCGTTGCGGGTGAAGATGCGGCTCCGCGACGGCACGTTCAGCCGCACCAGCGGCTGGCCGGCCGCGTGGCAGGCGTAGCAGGCCTCGGCTCGCTTGTCCACCAGCCGGCCGATTTCGGACCGGTCGGTGGAAAAGGTGACGCGGCCCTCCTTGTTCAGCATCCGGACCTGCTCGATGCCCCGCAGCTGCCCGATCATCTCCATCGTCCGGTACGCGGTCATGCGCTCGTCGGCCAGCATGAAGTGGTAGGTGCTGGCCTTGATGGTGTCGCTGAACTGCGCGGCCCCGCGCACGACTTCCGCGGTCAGGTAGGCATGCTGCGCCCTGAGGCTCATCACGACGAGCGCGGCGCCGCAGGCCACCGTGACGAACGTGATGACGGCGGCGGCCTTGACGCCCAGCCGGTTCCACCACTGGACCTCCAGCGAGACGGCCGGCTGCTCGGATATGGGCACTTGCTCTTGGGGAGACATCGCGCGACTCCCAGCCTGCCCTCGACTGCGGGGAGGCGGACCTGGCGACGGCAGGGGCCGGCACACACCAAGGAAGCGGCGAGGGCCACCGGCTCCGATGGCCTAACATTCTACAACCATTGAGAACGAGCTCGAGATGGGATGTTGAAAAACTCCACGCGCCAGGCCGGTCCCTGGGGTCGCGCCGAACCGGACAAGTTCTCCGTCCGTCGCATATAATCGTCCCGCGAGCTCGGCACATCATGAACCGTACCGGCATCATCATCACGGGCGCGTCGGGCTTCGTGGGCCGCGCGCTGGTGCAGGCGCTCCGCGACGACTTCCACGTGTTCGCGATCGCGCGACGGTCACAGGCCCGCAGCGGCGTCGGTGCGCACCCGAACGTCGAGTGGTACCAGGCGGACGTCGGCGAGCGCCCCCAGGTCGACGCGGTCTTCCGGCAGATCGGGGAGGCGGGCGGCGCGAACGTCGTCGTGCACCTGGCGGCCTACTTCGATTTCACCGGGAACGAAGACGCGGAGTACTGGCGCACGAACGTCATCGGGCTCCGGCACGTGCTCGACGCCTGCGTGGCGCAGGGCGTGCGTCATTTCCTGTTCGGCAGTTCCGTGCTGGCGTGCCGCCCGCCGAAGCCCGGCCGCGCCATCACCGAGGAGAGCCGGCCGCACGGCTCGCACATCCTCGCGGCGACCAAGCGCGAGGGCGAGGCGCTGATGTTCGAGTACAGCGACCGCCTGCACCCGCTCATCCTCCGCTTCGCGCCGTTGTTCTCGGACTGGTGCGAGTACCCGCCGCTGTTCGTCCTCTTGCAGAACTGGCTCTCTGCCGGCTGGAACCAGCGCCTGCTGAACGGTCATGGCCGGACGGCGGTGCCGTACCTCCACGTCAACGACCTGGTGCTGTTCCTGCTCGACGTGCTGTCGCGGGTCGACGACCTGAAACCATGCGAGGTGCTGCTGGCGAGCCCTGACGGGGCGGTGTCTCACGCGCAGTTGTTCGCGTCGTGCACGACCGCGTTCTACGGCGCGCGCCGGGAGCCGCTGTTCCTGCCGAAGGCACTGTGCGGCCCGGTGGTGCGGGCGCGCGACCTGTTCGGGCGCCTTGTCGGGGACCGGCCATTCGAGCGGGCGTGGATGACCGAATCGGTCGATGTGGCCATGACGGTGGACGCCGGCCGGACGCGCCTGCGGATTCAGTGGGCTCCCAGGCCGCGGCTCGACCTGCTGCGCCGGATGCCGTTCCTCGTCGAGAACATGAAGACCGACCCGGTGACGTGGGCGGAGTTGAATCGCGCGGCGATGAAGGCCGTCCACGTGCCGACGAACCTCAAGATCCACTGGCTGCTCGAGCAGCACCAGGACGTCGTGATGCGGGAGTTCACCGAGATGCTGACCGGCCAGCGGGGCCGCGAGCGCTTCGCGCGCTACCAGCTCATGCCCCGCGACCAGATCGAGTGGCACACCCGGCTGATCTACCGAAGCCTGCTCAACGCGGTGCGCACGCACGACAAGGGCGTGTTCATGGGCTACTGCCGGGACCTTGCCGAGCAGCGGCTGAAGGAAGGCTTTTTGGCGAGCGAGCTGTGCGGCGCCATGGAAGCGCTCAACCTCGTGTGCTGGCGCGTGCTGCGCCGGGACCCCGAGTCCAACGGCATGCGCCAGGACATCTTCGACTACGTGACGTCGACGCTGCGTTCGGGGTGCGACCAGGCACAGGAGATCTTCGAACTGGCCCAGGCTCGCGAGCTCCGGGCCGCCAAGGTTCATTCATCCGCAAGTCATTCAGCGTAAAGGGGTTGATCCGCCGCATCGGTCGTTCGCCCGACACCGTCTCGGGCGTTTTCCCGGTATCGCCTCGGGAAAGATTCCCGCCATCGCCGGGCGGGCGCCCGATTGCCGGCTCGCGCGGCCGGGACTACATTGTCTTCAGAAAGCGACGCTCCCCGGCATTCATAGTGAGGTGGATCATGACGAAGCGACTTGGCGGCACCGCGGCGCGGAACGGCTTCTACTGGAACCTGGGCAAGTGGGAAATGACGATGGTGCCCAAGCAGGGCGGCATCCTGCCCGGCGGGGCAAGCGACCGGTTCTTGAAGGTCCCGGTGCTCGCACTCCTCGTGGTCGCGCCCCTGATGGGCGCGGTCTACGCGATGTTCCTGCCCTTCATCGGCTTCGCCATGCTGTTCACCTTCCTGGGCAAGAAGGCGTTGGCGATGGGCCGCTCGGGCGCGGTGGACGTGGCGGCGACGATGACGCCGGCCTGGCGTCCCGGCGAGGCCTACCTGGCGAGCGGCCGCAAGAAGACGCCGGATGCGGAGAACGGCGACGAGATCGACCCGGCGGCGATCGACGTGTCGGCCCAGGGCCCGCAGCGTCACCGCGAGCCGCGCCGTCCCGACTTGCACGACTGACCGGTTCGGCGGGCCGGGCCGGGCAGGAATGCAGAATGGAGAATGCCGAATGCCGAAGGCAGAGGGCAGAGGGCACAACGGCAGAGACGCGACCCCGGTCGGCGCTGCGCACGATGCGTTGTGCATTTTGCATTGCGCATTGTGCATTAACGAGTTTCTTGGCCTCTACTAGGGATCGACCCGTATGACGCCGTGCTGCAGGGCGAACCGGATGAGTTCGGTCCGGCTGTGCAGGTCGAGCTTCTGCATGATGTGTTCGCGGTGCGACATCGCGGTCTTGACGCTGATGTCGAGCAGTTCGGCCACGTCCTTGTTGCTGTGGCCCTCCGCGACGAGCCGCAGCACCTGCTTCTCCCGGTCGGTGAGGGCGTCGTAGGGGTCGCCGGACCCGCCGGGCGTCGACGCCCCCGTTTGCTCCCGCATCGCTTCGCGCGCCACCTCGGGATCGAGCACGAGCCCCCCCCGGTGGACGGCGCGGATCGCCGACGTCAGGTCGGACCCGGCTGCCTTCTTCAGCACGTAACCCGACACGCCCGCCTTCAAGAAGCGCCGGATGTACTCGCGGTCTTCGTACTGCGTGAGGACGAGGATCCGCGCCTGGGGGTTCTCCTTCCGGATCTCGATGGTCGCTTCGAGGCCTCCCAGCCCCGGCATCGCGATGTCCATCAGGATGACGTCGGGCTTGAGGCGGCGTGCGAGGTCGATCGCCTCGCGCCCGGTCGCCGCCTCGCCGACGACCGTCATGTCGTCGGACAGCGTCAGCAGGGCGCGGACGCCGTCGCGCACGATGGCGTGGTCGTCGGCGATCAATACCCGGATGCTGCTCATCCCTCCACCTCCTGGACGACGGGAACCGTGATCGCGATGCGCGTGCCGCGGCCGGGCGCCGAGTCGAGTTCGAGCGTCCCGCCGAACAGTTCCACCCGCTCGCGCATCCCCATCAGCCCGAGCCCGCGCTCGCGCGCCGCGGGAGGGGGCAGGTTGGCCGGCACGAACCCTTTCCCGTCGTCTTCGATTTCGATCCAGATGTGGTCGTCGCGTTGGAGGCACTGGATCAGCACGGTGTCGGCGCCCGAGTGCTTGGCGATGTTGGTGATGGCCTCCTGCGTCACGCGGAAGAGGGCCGTCTCCAACTCGGGCATCAGCCGGCTGCCGAACCCGCTGAACTCGCACCGGACGGCGATGCCTCGCGGCTCGAGATGCCGCTCGGCGTACCAGCGAATCGCCGAGAGGAGGCCGAGATCGTCGAGCACCGAGGGACGGAGGTCGAAGATCAGGCGGTGAAGCTCCTCGATCGTCCGGATGGTGAGCTGTTTGGCCTCGGCCAGCCGCTGGCGCGAGGCTTCGGCGGGCCAGGCGGCCAGCGCGGTCTCGATCTTCATCGCCAGCGCGCTCAGCGTCTGGCTGGTCTCGTCGTGGAGTTCGCGCGCGAGCCGCTTGCGCTCGTCCTCCTGCGCCGAGATGACCTTGCGCAAGAGTTCCTCGCGCCACAGGTCGCGTTCCTTCAGCTGTTCGTACAGGCCCTTGAGCTCGCGGGTGCGCTCTTCGACACGCTGCTCGAGCTGCTGGTTGGCGCGCTCCACGTGATCCAACGATCCCTTGAGCGCCAGCCGCATCTGCTCGAACGACCGCGCGAGGCGGCCGATTTCGTCGCGGCCGAGGTCCGGGATCGGCTGGTTCAGGTTGCCGTAAGCGATGCGTTCGGCCGAGTCGGTCAGCACCGCGATCGGCCTGCGGACGCTGCGGGCGGCGCCCCACGCGAACAGGAGCGCGAGGCCGAGGAGCAGCGGGCCGAGCCAGGCGATGGTGTAGCGCACGGACCGCGCCTGCGCGAATGCGACGGACTCGTCCTGCCGGATGAGGACGCCCCATCGCGCGGCGCTCAACGGCGCGAGCGCCAGCATCATCTGCGCGTCGGCGGCGGTCCCCGGCCCGGCAATCGCGTGGCGCTCCCTGATGGCCGTCGTCATCACGGGGGTGTCGTCTCGGAGCAGCAGGCGGCGGGATGGGTCCGTGCTGGCAATCGTGTTGCCGGCGCCGTCGAGTACGTCGATCGAACCGGGACCGATGAATTGGAACGGCTCGAGCACCGCCGACAGCCGCACGCCCTTCGGATCGATCTCGCCCGCTGCGACGGCGAACACCTCGCCGCGCCAGTTGCGCATCGGCACCAGCAGGTAGAGGCGCCGCGACGCGTCCCTGCCCTCCAGATTCGATGCCGCGGGGCGCCCCGAATTCAACGCCGCCTCCACGTCGCGACGGTCCGGTCCGACCGAGGGCGCCTCGGGCGCATCCGGCTCACGGATGACGACCTCGCCCGTCGGCGCAATCAGCAGGACGCGCTCGACGAGACTCGAGCGGAGATAGGCTTCGCGAAGCGCGGGCGCGGCGGCCTGGAGCGACTGGGGATCGAGGCCGAGGCCCGGCGCGGCGGACACGCCCTGCAAGACCTCCATGTCCGCCTGCACCAGATAGTCGAGGTGGACCGCGAGGCTGCGCGCCAGCAGCAGACGCTCGGCCGAGAGCCGCGAGGCCATCCGTTCCAGGCCGACCCAGGCCGTTCCGCCGAGGATGGCGAGGGCCGCGAGGATGCCCGCGCCGACCAGCAGCACGACGCGGGCCTGGATGCTGCGGCCCCAGGCGCGCCCGATTGAGAAGGACGTCATGAGTGGGTTCGCTCGAGGCTCGAGGCGATCAAGAGCAGTTCCTCGACCGGACCATGGTAGCGCACGATCACCCGGCGCCTTCCCTGGTCCCACCGCACATCATGCACCACTTCGCCGTCCGGAAGCACGACCCGAACGACGGTGGCGGAGCGGGTGTCCAGTCGAACCTCGGCCGTTGTCAGCGCCTGCCCTGGCTCGAGCAGCAGCGCGGGCGGGTTGGCGGGCGCGCCGACCGACTGGACCAGCACGAGGCGCTCGCGGTCGGTGCCGCGGCCATTGACACGCAGCGCGACCACGGCCGGCGGGCCCGGCCACGCGTCGATGCGCGAGGGCGGCCAGGCCAGCGTGTCCGGATAGTAGGCGGGCAGCCAGATACGCGCGCCGATCGCCTTTTCAGCGTCCTCGACGGACCGATAGACGCGCACGCCGTAGGGCGTCCCGGCCAGCAGGGCCGGCAGTCGGTCTGCCGCCTTCAGGGCGAGCGCAACGGCCGCAATCACCACGAGCCACGACTGGACGATCCGCCGGGAGGAGGTCATTCGGCAGTCCCGATCCGCTGACGACGCGCCGCGCCGGAGCCGGGGCGGCGCCGTTGCACTACACGACGAACGACACGAGGCCGAGCACCCCCGCGACGGCCAGCGCCACGCGCAGCCGGCCGTGGTCCAGCCTCTCCCACGCCTCGCCGGCATTCAGCCGTCGGCAGCGGCGTTCGACGCCTTCCTTGCGAATCCGCCAGAAGACCCGCTCGAAGGAGGCGTCGTGGGCACTCGGCAGCGGGTGGCCCTGCTGGAAGAGCCTGACGATGGTCCGGGCCAGCGGTTCCGCCCGGCCGGTGAGGCGCACCGCGGCCTGGTCGGCCCGCCGCTCGATGTCGTCGACGAGCGCGCGCGCGACCCACTGGGCCGCGGGATTGAAGAACAGCAATCCGCGGACGACGATGAGCACCAGCCCCCAGGCCGGGTCCTTGTGCGCGGCGTGCGCGACCTCGTGCGCCACGGCGGCCTCGAGTTCCTCGGCGTCGAGGCGCGCGACGGTGGCCGGGGACACGACGAGACGCGGCCGGCGGGCGCCTTCGCACAGCAGCGCCGGGGAGTTCGACCAGACCACGCGCACCGCGGGCGCCGGCGTGCCCAGGGCGGCCGCGTGGCGGACGGCGAGGTCAGCGACGAGGGCGCCGGTCGGTTGCCAGGGCGCGGGAGGCGGCAGGCGGGCGCTCCCGCGCAGCAGATCGAGCAGGGGAGGCAGGGCGTCGCGGAGGAACAGCGCGGACCCGGCCCCGGCGCACAGCAGCAGCACCAGGTCGCCGAGGCCGCTCCCGGCCACCGTGATCAGGTTCCACCGCTCGCCCGCGAACAGCGCGGCGCCGGCGACGAAGCGAGGGCTCGCGCGGAACGGTGCGGCCAGGAACAGCAACGGGAGCCAGACGAGGGGGACCGCGAGCGGGATCAGGCGGAGCCGAACCCGCCAGACGGCATCGGCCACCCGCCACGCGCGCAGCAGGGCCTCGACGACGACCGCCGCCACCAGTGCGTGGAGGATCGACTGGGACAGGAAGGCGCGGAGCATCACGCGTGGCGCAAGCCTCCGTCCTTCGACCCGGCTCAGGGCGCCCCGAGCGAAGTCGAAAGGCGTGCTTGCGGCCCCCTACTCGTTCTCCTTGAGCCGCTCGTACTCGAGTTCGTGCTCGTGGTGGAGCCGCTCGGCGCTGATCTTGCCGGTGAAGATGGTCGTGTCGAACGGAAACACGTCGGGGTTGAGGTGCGCGTTGTAGATGTGCCAGACGATGACGACGAGGAAGGCCATCAGCCCCTCGTTGCCGTGGGCCAGCTTCGAGGCCGGCACGACTTCGCCGGGCAGATACCGCGTGACGAAGATCGGGAAGAGCAGCACCAGGCCGGTCGAAATGACGATCACCGCGCCGAGCACCAGCCCCCAGTACTCGAACTTCTGCTTGTAGTCGAACTTGTCGAACCTCGCGGGCACGTCCGTCACGCCGAGGTAGTAGCGGAGCTGCTGGATCGCGTCCAGGAAGTCCTGCCGGGTCGGGACCAGCGAGAGCGTCGCCCGCCCCGTGACCACCAGCGCGGAGATGACGCCGAGATGGGTGAAGGTGAACAGGGTGAACAGGATGCCCGACGCCCGGTGGATCCACCGCACGCGGTCGATGCCGCCCAGCAGCGAGATGATCGCCTGCGCCCAGGAGGCCTCGAAGAACTTCTGTGGGAGCCCGGTGAGCGCGAGGAGGAGGAACAGCGTCATCACCGACGCGTGCTCGATGCGCTGCTTGAGCGTGAAACGGATGACGTAGCGATTCATCGGTTGACCACCACCCGCCACAGGTGCAGCAGGATCTGGAGCACGAGGCCGCCGATCATGAACGGGATCAGGATGTAGTACGCGATCTTGACCGAGTAGACGAGGGGCGCGTTCTTGAAGGTCGGCTCGTAGTGCGACAGCCACGCGGACGAGAAGTTGTCCGAAGCGCCCGGATGGCACTTCCGACAGGTCTTGACCAGGTTCGACTTCATCACCGCCGAGTGGGGCCCGTCCGTCTTGGTGATGTCGTGCACGCCGTGGCAGTCGATGCAGAGCGCCACCACGCGGCCCCCCTCGGCCCCCGGCTCTTCCTTCTCCTGCAGCGACGCCGTCATGCCGTGGAAGTCGGCGAGGTAGGTCTGCATGACCGACGTCGAGAGGTTGTACTTCTTCATCATGGACGCGTTCGCGTGGCAGTTGGCGCAGAGCTCGGGGCTCTTCAGGCGCCAGCCGGGCGCGTGCGGGCCCGCGATCGCGTGCGACTGGTGACAGTCGGTGCAGGTCGGCACGTCGGCGTTCCGCTCCTCGATCAGGGCGCGACCGTGCACGCTCTTGGCGTAGACGGCCGACACGCCCTGGTGACAGACCGCGCAGGTCTGCGAGATGCGGGAACGCGGCTGGTTCGGGCGGGTGACATCATGCGCGCCGTGGCAGTCGACGCAGGTCGGGGCCATCCGATCGCCGCGGGCGATGGCGGGGTAGTGCACGCTGTCGAGCGTCTTGCTGTAGTTGGCGAAGTGGCAGCGCTTGCACGCCTCGTAGTAGGCAATCGTGAACTCGCGCTTCGTCTTGAACGGCTTCGAGGCGTGCGGGATGTCGGTGATGTCGGTGTGACAGTCGGTGCACCCGAGTTTTCCCCCGTGGACCGACTTCTTGAACGCTTCCCGGTCCACGTACAGCCCGCGCGTCTCGCCGCTCGGCAGCGTGACCGACATCGACTTGTCGCCGTGGCAGGCGAGACATGTCTCGATGTCCTCGTGCTTCGGTTGGACGGCGGCAGGCGTCTGCAGCCCGACTGCGACAGCGAGAGCGAGTAGAAATGGATGAAGCATGCTGGGAGTCACCGCGCCGGGCAGCGCGGCCCAATTGGCGCTTTGAAGCAAAGTCGTTGCCGGCTCAAGAGTCTATCAGAAACGCCGCCGAAATCGAGGCATCTGCCCCTGGAGCCGGCGGCGCGGCGCGGCGGATGGCGAAAACTCGGCACCGGCGGGAGGGCCGAGGCCTTCGTCGATGTGGAGGTTTTCCCCAGATCCGGCTACCGGTCGGACCCGAACGAGAGGACGTAGGCGGTGAGGTCCGTCAGGCGGGCGTCTCCCAGGGCGCGCCAGGACGGCATCGGCGTCCCCGGGAGGCCGTCGCGGATGGCCCGGTAGACGCGGGCGGGCGACGTGGATCGGCGCCACGCCGCGTTCGTGAAATCCCGCGGCGGCGTCGTGAACGAGGACGCGCGTTGGCCGCGCCCGTCGCCGTGCTCGCCGTGGCAGAGCGCACAGTCCTGACGATACAGGACGGCCCCTCGCTGTCGCGCCGCCGCGCTGGCCACGCGGGTCTCGAACCCCGCGGGCAGGTCAGAGGGCCGGCTGCAGCCCGCGAGGGCGAGGGTCGCGCAGATCGCAGCCGTCGGCGGGATCGAACGAATCAGGGTCATGGCCGGCCTTGGGTTCGAGCGGGAAACCGAGGCGCCGGGCCTCTTCCACGACGAGTCGCAGCAGGTCGCCGGCCGCCGCCTGCACGGGCGCCGACAGGCCGACGCCGAGGTCGGTCGTCTGGGGCACCACGCCGAGCAGGACGAGCGTCGGCGGCACCCGGTCGCGCCACCGCGCCGCCTCGATCAGATCCGAGACGCCCACCTGGTGCACCGAGAGCCGGGCGGCGACGGCGGGGCCGACGTCCTCGCCCTCGAGGCGCACCAGCGAACCGGGCGGGGCGTCCGCCTGGATGGCGTCTACGAGGATCGCGCGTTCGGCATCCTCGAGGTACGGGAGCAGCGCCAGTCCGAGCGTGCCCCCGTCGAGCACCTGGACGCCTTCGGGGATCTCCCGGGTTTTGGCAATCGCTCCCGCGACGAGGGCGCCGAGCCCGTCATCGCTGCAGAGCAAGTTGCCGAGGCCCAGGATCAGCAGGCGCGAACGACTATCCACGGGTGTCCTTCCGATCGATGAACCGGTAGCCCGAGTACACGAGGTCTTCGTGCGGCACGAACTTGTAGCCGGAGAAGATCGACTCGATCGTCGCGTTGGCCTCGACCTGCGACATCAGCACCGCGCTGTAGACGTGGTGCAGCGCGAACCCGATCAGCATCCACATGAACCCGTGGTGGAGCCAACGCGCGGTGGCGAGGCCGCCGACCAGCGGCACGAGGAACTGGAACCACCGCAGCGGGGAGCCGACGTGCGCGCTGACCGAATACATCGCCAGCCCGGTCCCCATCATGATCAAGTAGATCACGAACACGACCGTATAGGTGAGGCCCGCCAGCGGGTTGTGGCCGACGAACCCGGGCGGCTTCCGCATCCGGAACGTGTAGTACTTCAGCGTCGGCCCGACCGCCTTCCACCGCTTCTTGCGCGCGGGGACGAACTTGTCCCACCTCGCGTAGTTGTTGCCGACGAACATCCAGTAGATCCGCGTCAGGACGGCGATGCCGAAGACGATCGCGGCGGAGTAGTGGATCAGCTTCACCAGCCCCATCAGGGACCTCTGCGAGACCAGGCCCGTCGTGATCATCGACGGGTTCGCGATGTACAGCCCGCTCAGCGAGAGGATCGCGATCGAGCCGACGATCAGCCAGTGGCAGACGCGCACCGGCCATTCCCAGACGTACACGCGCACGGTGTCGGTGAGCAGGGTGTCGCCAATCATCGCAGCCTCACTCGCGCGAGTTCCTGCTTTCGCGCGTCAAGGACGTGGACGCCGCACGCCAGGCACGGGTCGAACGAGTGAATCGTCCGGAGGATCTCCACCGGCTTGGTGGGGTCCGCCACCGGCGTTCCGCGCAGCGCCTCCTCGTACGGCCCCCGCGCCCCGGACGCGTCCCGAGGTCCGGCGTTCCACGTGCTGGGCACGATGCACTGGTAGTTGGCGATTGCGCCGTTCGTGATCTGCACCCAGTGCCCGAGCGCGCCGCGCGGCGCTTCGTGGAACCCGACCCCGGACGCGCTGCTCGGCCAGGAAGCGGGGTCCCACTTGGAGTTGTCGTGGGTCCGCAAGTCGTGGCGCCCCATGTTGGCGGCCAGCTGGTCGAGCCACTCGCTCTGCTTTTCGGCCAGCACCAGCGTTTCGATCGCCCGGGCGGCCACGCGCCCGAGCGTCGAGAACAGGGCTTCCGGACCGACGCCGAGCTTGCCGAGGACGACGCCGACCAGTTCCTTCACGCGTGGATGCCCCGCCGCGTACGCCACGAGCATTCGCGCGAGAGGGCCGACTTCCATCGGGGCGCCGGCGTAGCGCGGCGACTTCAACCAGCTGTACTTCTCGTTGGTGTCGAGCCGGTCGTACGGCGGCTGCGGGCCGGAGTACTTCGGCTTCGTCTCGCCCTGGAAGGGATGCAGCGACGCCTGGTCGCCGCCGGTGTACTTGTACCAGGAGTGGCGCACCTGCTCGGTGATCTGCGACGGATCGAAGCGCTCCACCTTCGTCAGGTCGCGGTTGTGGATCACGCCCGACGGGAAGAACAGCGGCGGCTTCGGCCCGTCGTCCTCCGGGTACTCGCCGAAGACGAGGTAGTTGCCGACGCCGGCCCCGACCGCCGCCCAGTCCTTGTAGAACGAGGCGACCGCCAGGACGTCGGGAATGTAGACGCGCGCCACGAAGTCGCGGGCCGTCTCGATCAGCGACCGGACCGAGGCCAGGGTGTCGGCGTTGAGCGACGCCTGCTTGTCGGGGTCCACCGGGGTGGCCATGCCGCCGACCAGGAAGCTTTGCGGGTGCGGGTTCTTGCCGCCGAGGATCGCGTGGACCTTGATGACTTCGCGCTGCCACTCGAGGGCCTCGAGGTAGTGCGCGACCGCCATCAGGTTCGCCTCGGGCGGCAGCTTGTAGGCCGGGTGGCCCCAGTAGGCGTTGGCGAAGGGTCCGAGTTGCCCGCGCTCCACGAACGCCTTCAGCCGGTCGCGGACGCCGGCGAAGTACTTCGCGCCCGACAGCGGCCAGTCGGAGATCGACTCGGCGAGCGACGACGTCTTCGCGGGGTCGGCCGAGAGCGCGGACACGACGTCGACCCAGTCGAGCGCGTGCAGGTGGTAGAAGTGGATGACGTGGTCCTGCACCGCCTGCATCGCGATGATCAGGTTGCGCAGCAGCCGCGCGTTCGGGGGCGGCACGGCGCCAATCGCGTTCTCGACCGCGCGGATCGACGCGATGGCGTGGACCGTCGTGCACACGCCGCAGATCCGCTGGGTGAACACCCAGGCGTCGCGCGGGTCGCGCCCCTGGAGAATCAACTCGATCCCGCGGAACATCGTGGACGAAGACCACGCGTCCTGCACCTTGCCGCCGTCGACTTCGGCCTCGATCCGCAGGTGGCCCTCGATCCGGGTCACGGGGTCTACGACGATGTGCGCCATACCCTAGGCTCCTTTCCCCGTTCCGGTCGCGTCGGGCTTCGGGGGCTCGTGTTCCTGTTTCTCTCGAGAGCGCTTCACGTAGGAAATGAGGCCGTGGGTGGCAAACGCCGCGGCGATGCCCACGGAGGCGGCGACGCCCACCCGGTCCACGGTATAGCCGGGACCGAGAAACGGCGGCCCCGGGAGGTGGTTGTAGAACGGGGTCATCTTGTCCCAGAAGTCCGGTTCGGCGCAGCCGACGCAGGGGTGGCCGCAGCCGATTGGCCAGTTCGTGCCCTCGTTCCAGCGGACGCGCGGACAGTTCTGGAAGGTGACCGGGCCCTTGCAGCCCATCTTGTAGAGACAGTAACCAGTCCGGTGCCCTTCGTCGCCCCACGCCTCGACGTACTGGCCGGCGTCGTAGTGCGCACGCCGTTCGCAGTTGTCGTGAATCAGCTTGCCGTAGGCGAAGAGCGGGCGCTGGAACTGGTCGAGGGGCGGCCAGGTCTTGAACGTCAGGTAGTACACGAGCAGCGCGGTGATGTTCTCCGCGTTCGCGGGGCAGGCCGGCAGGTTGACGAGATTCTTGAGGCCGGGCACCGCGTCCCGCACGCCGAGCGCGCCGGTGGGGTTGGGTGCCGCCGCCGGGATGCCGCCGTACGCGGCGCACGTGCCCATCGCGATGGTCGCGGCCGCGCCGCCGCACACTTCGCGGGCGATGTCGAGCGCCGACCGGCCGCCGATCGTGCAGTAGGCCCCCTTCTCGAAGGTCGGGATCGAGCCTTCGACGACGACGAGGTACTGCCCCTTCTTGTCGCCGACGACCTTCTGCAGCGTCTCGTCCGCCTGCGCGCCGGCGGCGGCCATGAGCGTCTCGTGGTAGTCCACCGAGAGCGTGTCGAGCAAGATGTCCGCGACCGCCGGGCGCGACGCGCGGAGGAACGACTCGGTGTTCCCGCAGCAGTCCTGGAACTCCAGCCAGACCAGCACCGGCTTCTCGGTCTTCTGGAGCGCCTTCGCCACCTGGGCCGACAGGGAGGCCGGGAGGGCGAGTGCGGAGGTCATGACCGTGCAGAACCCGAGGAACTCGCGGCGGGACACCCCACGCCGTTCGAGTTCGTCGACCAACCACTTGTCGCGATGGCTCATAGATCACGTCCTTTGAGAACAGACCTCCGGCAGGGCAGCGCTCGAGGCGTGCTGGGCGTTCGGCAGAGAGGATCACCCGGCATTGCGGATTTCTCCCATGACGACGGCGGACTTCGATGCCCGGCTTGGCGAAAATGATACGGAAAGCTCGAGGCGCTCGCAGCAATTCCGGTGCCGGAGGTGGCAAATCGCTGCAGTGACGGACCTTAGGAAAGGCGGTCGGCTCCCAGTCGCCTGGCGGGCGCCGGGTTCCCGGCAGGACCGGCGCCGGCGCCGTCGGCCGGTCCGCGGGAGGGAGGTTCGGCGTCGGCCGCGCGGGGCGCCAGCGGCAGGCGGAGCAGCGCCCGGCACCCCCGCAGGCCGTCCCTGTTCGCCAGCGACAGGCTGCCGCTGTGGGCCTCCGCGATCTGCCGGCTGAGCACGAGGCCAATGCCGGATCCGCCGGGCTTCGTCGTGAAGAAGGGGACGAACAGGTTTGCCGTCTGCGCCAGCCCCGGCCCGTCGTCGTCCACGGCGAGTTCCAGGAAGCCGAGCGTCGTGGACCAGCCGATCGTCACGCCGCCCCCGGTCTCGAGGGCCGCGTCCGCGGCATTGTGGACCACGTTGATCAAGAGTTGTTCGAGCTGGTCGCTGTCGCCCGACAGCGTGACCGGGGGGCCGGGGAGAAGGGCCACGTCGAGGCGGGTTTCGAGGCCGGCCACGCGCCGCACGAGCGCCGGGAGATCCAGCGGGGCGAGGCGCGGCTGCGGCAGCCGCGCCAGGCGCGCGTAGGAGGCGGTGAACCGGGTGAGCGCCTCCGCGCGCGTGCCAATCACGTCGAGGCCCCGCGCGGCATCGTCGCGCCAGTCGTGCGGCAGGTTCTCGCGTTTCAGCAGCCGGGCCAGGCTGCCGGCGATCGACTTGATGGGCGCCAGCGAGTTGTTGATCTCGTGACCGAGCACGCGCATCAGGCGCTGCCACGCCTGCCGTTCTTCTTCGCGCAGCGGGCGGCTGACGTCGGTGAGCACCAGGAGCTGATGGGGAAGCCCGCCCTGGCGAAAACTGGTACGGCGCACCTCCCAGCGGCCGACGCCGCCGGGGAACGCCATGCCGGCGACGCGCGGCGACGGGCCGTCGAGGCACGAGGCGAGGCCGAGCTCTTCGGCGGTGCTCGCCAGCAGGCGCTCGGCCGGCCGGCCCAGCAGGCGCTCGCCGGCGCGGTTGGTCAGGCGCAGGCGATGGGCGGCGTCGAAGGTGAACACCGCCACGTCGATCTCCTCCATGACCTTTCGCAGGAGGGCCGTGGCCTCGAGAGCGCCGAGGCGCTGCTCGCGCAGCGTCTCGGCGAGGACGTTCGCCTCCAGCATGACCTCGCCGAGCGCGTCGTTCGCCAGCGCGCCGCGGGCGCGCACCGAGGAATCGCCTTCACGCAGGCCGGCCAGCAGATTCGACAAGGTTTGCAGCGGGTAGACGACGCGGCTGCGAAGCGCGAGGGAGAAGCCCCACCAGGACGCGAGCACCAGCGCCGTGAGCGTCCAGACGACCTTCGTGGTGAAGTCGCCGGTCCACAGCAGCGCGAGCGCGACGACGACCGCGGGCAGGCCCGACGCGACGGCCATGAGCAGCACGCGCCGCTCGTGATTGAGCCGCGGCCGGCGCCGGGCCCTGGTCATACGCCGTAGCGCTGGAGGCGGCGATACAACGCGCTGCGGCTGAGGCCGAGCGCGCGGGCCGCGTGGCTGACGTTCCCGTCGTAGCGGGCCATGGCCTTCTTCACGAGCGACGCTTCCACGTCCTCGAGGCTCATGTCCTCCAGCCGGCCGCTCGTCTCGCGCGCGGGTTTCAGGCTCAGGTCGGACAAGCGAACCTGCGGGCCTTGCGCCATCAGCACGCCGCGCTCGACGGCGTGGTCGAGTTCGCGGACGTTCCCGGGCCAGTTGTGCTCGAGGAGGGCCTGCAGCGCGCCCGACTCGTAGCCTCCCAGGCGCTTTCGATAGTGCTGGCTGTGAATGCGGAGGAAGTGGGCGGCCAGCAGCGGGATGTCCTCGCGGCGCTCGCGAAGCGGAGGGATGCGGATCTCGACCGTGTTGAGCCGAAACAGAAGGTCCTGCCGGAACCGTCCGGCGGCCACTTCCTCGAAGACGTCCGCGTTGGTGGCCGACAGGACGCGCACGTTCACCTGGCGCGTGCGCGACGAGCCGACGCGTTCGAACTCGCCGGTCTCGAGCACCCGCAGCAGCTTCACCTGCTGCGGCAGGCCGACGTTGGCGATCTCGTCGAGAAAGAGGGTGCCGCCGTCGGCCAGCTCGAAGCGGCCGACGCGATCCGCCTTGGCGTCGGTGAACGCGCCCTTCACGTGGCCGAACAGCTCGCTCTCGAACACGCCTTCCGAGAGCCCGCCCGCGTTCACCGTGACCATCGGCCGCGTCGCGCGCCCGGACGCCGCGTGCAGCGCCGCCGCCACGACGCCCTTGCCCGTGCCGTTCTCGCCGGTAATCAGCACGTTGGCGTCGGCCGGACCGACGCGCGCGATCATCTGGATGACCGGCTGCATGGCCGGCGCCTGCGCGACGAGGTGCGACTCGGGCTGCTCCCGCAAGGCGCGGTTCTCGGCCTCGAGCCGCTGGCCCCGCCGAAGCGCGCGCGTCAATTCCGCCTGCGTGCGGACGATCGTCAGCAGGCGCTCGTTCTCCCACGGCTTCTGGACGAAGTCGCGCGCGCCCCGCCGCATGGCCTCGACGGCGATATCCACCGATCCCCACGCCGTCATGACGACGACCGGCGGGACCGCATCGAGCGCCTGGAGCCGGGTGATCAGGTCGAGGCCTTCGCGTCCCGACGTCGTGTCGCGCGCGTAGTTCAGGTCCATCAGCACGACGTCGAACTCGCGGTGCGCGACGGCGTCGAGCACACCAGCCGGCGAGTTGACCGCCTCGAGATCCCACCCTTCGGCCTTCAGGAGCAGACGGAGGGCCTCGAGGACGTCAGGCTGGTCGTCGGCGATCAGGATTCTCGGGCGCAGGGGATCGGACGCTTTCATCGACCGCCTCCGCTCTCAATGCACAATGCAGAATGCACAATGCAGAAAGGAGCCGAAGGGCCCGCCACACGTGCGGCGGGTACCGGGAGCGGATGCCCGGCCGGGCTCTTGGAACGGTCTCTGCAGGGAGAGTTCGTTGGAGACTCCATGGCCGATGCATCAACTCCCTACAACATCGAGGACCGGTCGTTTTTGTTTGCGTGCCGGGTGCTCGTCCTGTGCGAGGCGCTGATCCGGCGGCGGGGAGTTCCAGAACTGCTGGGTGGCCAGCTTGCTAAGGCGGGAACCTCCGTCGGCGCAAACCTCCAAGAGGCGACAGGGGGCCAGAGCAAGGCCGATTTCATCGCGCGCGCGAGCATCGCCAGAAAAGAGGCCCTCGAGAGCAAGTACTGGCTACGCCTCGTGGCAGCCACTGTGTCTCCCGTTCCGAAGGAGACGGCCGGACTGCTGGAGGAGAGCCGGGAATTGGTGGCAATCCTGACCACGATTGTCAAGAAGGCTCGGATGTCCGACCGCCGCGGAGTGTGAACTTGCAGCCACAGTGTGACGCGCGATCATTCTACCTTCTGCATTGTGCATTCTGCATTGTGCATTGACCGCGTTCAGTCCCCCACGACCCACCCGTCCCTCAGCTGGATGACCCTGTCACCGTAGGACGCGTTGGTTTCCGAGTGGGTGACCTGCACGATCGTCGCGCCCTCGGCGTTCAGCCTCTTGAACAGCTCCATGATCTCCCTGCCCTGCGCCGTGTGCAGGTTGCCGGTCGGCTCGTCGGCCAGGATCACCTTCGGGCTGGCGACGACCGCACGGGCGACCGCCACCAGCTGCTGCTGGCCGCCGGAGAGCTGGTTCGGGAAGAGATCCTTCTTGCCCACGATCTGAAAGCGGTCGAGGACGTCGCAGACGATGGACTGGCGCTCGCTCTTCTTGACGTCGCGGTAGGAGAGGGGGATTTCGAGGTTCTCGTAAACCGTGAGGTTGTCCAGCAGGTGGTAGCTCTGGAAGACGAAACCCATGTGCTGCTTGTGCAGCGCCGAGCGCCCCTTCTGGTTCATCGTGTGGACCGGCTGGCCGAGGAAGTCGTACTCGCCGGTCCACGCGCTGTCGAACATCCCCAAGATGTGGAGGAGCGTCGACTTGCCCGCGCCCGACGGACCCATGATCGAGACGAACTCGCCCTCGCGGATGTCGGCCGTCACGCGCCGCAGCACGTAGGTGCGGCTGACGCCGTGCTGGTAGAACTTCTCGATCTGCCGGAGCGCGATGATCGGGGTCACGCCGAGGTCGACTCCATGCTCTCCTCGACCACCTGCCCGTCGAAGAGGTGGATGTTGCGGTCCGCATGCCGGGTGAAGCGCGGGTCGTGCGTGACCATGCAGATCGTCGCGCCCTGCCGGTGCAGCTCGCGCAGCAGGTCCATGACCGCTTCGCCGTTGCGCGAGTCGAGGTTGCCGGTGGGCTCGTCGGCGAGGAGGATCAGCGGGGCGCCGACCAGCGCGCGGGCGACCGCCACGCGCTGCTGTTGACCGCCCGAGAGCTGGCTCGGCAGGTGCCGCGCGCGGTGCGCCATGCCGACCTTCTCGAGCGCCTCGTTCGCGCGCGTCTTGCGCTCGGCCGACTTCATGCCCCGATAGGTGAGCGGGAGTTCGACGTTCTCGAAGACCGTGAGGTCGCCGATCAGATTGAAACTCTGGAAGATGAACCCGATCTCGCGGTTGCGGATGCGGGCGCGCTCGGCCATGTTCAGGTTGGCGACGGGCTGGCCGTTCAACGTGTAGGTGCCGCCCGTCGGCGTGTCGAGCAGGCCGAGGATCGACAGCAGCGTCGACTTGCCGCAGCCGGACGGTCCGGCAATCGACACGTATTCGCCCTTGCGAATCTCCATGTGAATGCCCGACAGGGCGTGCGTCTCGACCTCGTCGGTGTAGAACACCTTCGTGACGCCTTCCAGCTGAATGAGCGGTCGTTCCGGTCCGTTGCCGTTCATCGTGCCTCCAGAGAGCCGGGTTGCTGATTGTTGCCGGGCGCGGACGCCGTGCCGCGCAACTGATCTCCCGGTCGGGCCGGGCGACGGGGGTTACTTCAATCGCACGCGATCGAACGCGTCGTACTGGGACATGTCGGAGAGGATCACCTGGTCGCCTTCCTTCAGTCCCGACTTCACTTCCACCGTGTTCACCGACGTCTTCCCGATCGACACCTTGGTGCGCGAGAACGTCACGCCATCGTCGTCCAGCTTGAACAGGCTGATGACGCTCTGTTCCTGGCCGTAGGTGGGTCGGCCGACGTAGAGGATGTTCTCGAGCCGCTCGAGTTCGATCGTGCCGTCCACGCTGAGGTCCGGCCGCGCGCCCTTCGGCAGCTCGCCCTGCAGCGCCACGTCCACGGTGACGGTGCCGTTCTGCACCGCGGGGTCGATGCGCGACACGCGGCCCGGGATGATGCCGTTGCGGGTGTCGATGGCGGCGGTCTGGCCGATCAAGATGTCCTTGGCCTGCGTCTCCGCGATCTTCAACTGCGCCTTCAAGTGGCCCTGGTCGGCCACGCGCGCCAGGTTGGTGCCCGGCCCGACCTGCTGGCCAACCTCCACCGGCACCTGCTGCAGCATGCCCGCGAGGCCGGCTCGCACGTGCAACTGGTTCACCTGGGTCTGGCGCAAGCCGACGAGCGCCCGCAGCCGGTCCACCTCCGCCTGCTGGACCGCCAGCCGCGATTGGGCCGAGTCGCGCATCGACGTGTACCGCTTCTGCTCGATCTGTTCGCGCGACTGGAGGTTGTCCGCCTTCACCTGCGACAGCTTGGTCGTCAGCGAGGAGACGAGGCCGTCCTTGGCGAGCTCGGCGTCCGCCTCTGCCTGCAGCCTCGCCTGGCGCGCGTCGGCGCGGATCGCCGACGCGGCAGCTTCCTGTGCGAGCAGGTCGTTGGCGACGGTCACCTGCAGGCTGGAATACTGGGCTTCGGCCGCCTTCAGCTGCTGCTCGGCTTCGAGGAGCGCCTGCGTCTGCGTCGGGTTCGTCAGCTCGAGAATGATGGTGTCGGGTGTCACGAGGGTCCCGGGGTACACGACGATGCGCTCGACGCGGCCGTCGGTCGCCGCCGGAATCCACCGGATGTCCTCGGGGACCAGCGTCCCGAGGCCGCGCACCTGGCGCACCATCGGCCCGCGCTTGACGGTGTCGAGATACGCGGTGCCCTTGTCGACCGTCGGCGCCGCCGGCTTCAGGCGGGAGAGCGCGACGGTGATGAGGCCGACGGCAACCAGTGCGACCGCCCCGATGACGATTTGGCGGATCTTCTTGTTTCGGGCGACGCTTGACGGGCGTTGAATATCCATGCTCGATAGCCTTAGACGTGAACGGCGTGAAAAAAGGTCACCCAAGCGGGCCACGCCGCGGCTCCCTGGAGACGAACCGGATAAGGCCAGAGCTGTGCCAGACGGATTCACCCGCGCAAGACGCTCATTGTCAACGGGTTAGCGGCGCTGCCTGGACGACGGCCGGCAAGAACCGTGTGCGACGACGAACCAGGCCGTCCCAGAAACGGACACTCGGCCGCCAGCCCCGGCTGGGAGCGGACCCTGGTCGCAGCAGCCGCCAGCCGACCTGGCGCGCCGGCCGTCCGCTCCCCGCGGGCCTCCGCGGTCCGCTGGCGGCCCGCGGCTACTTCTTGAGCTTGAACCCTGCCGGCACCGCGATCTCGTCGGCGGAGACGGTTGGGCCGACGCTCAGCACGGTGTTGGTCATGGTCATGAAGGTGATGTTCGTGTCCGAACCCGGGGCAGCCTGTGTCGCGCCTCCGTCCGACGTCGCCGGCTTCGGTTCTTCCTTCTTTCTGCCGAAGCGGCCGAGCATCCCGCCGATGGCGCCCGCGGGCGACGTGGCGCTGGGCCCCGGGCTCTCGTCCTTCTTGGCCTGGGACGCCTGCTCCTTGGTCTGCACCGTCTGAACGGTCATGGTCGATTCGATGGGCGTCCCGTCCATGTTGACCTTCTCGCTCTGCATCTTGAGCATGGCGTCCTTGAGCCCGGGGTACATCGCGAACGCCTGCGCCATCTGGTCTGCGGACGGTGTGGCGGCGCCGGTCAGCGCCTTCGCGTAGCGCACGTCGAAGTCGGCGAGTTCCTTCATGCCCGGCACGCGCGGCGCGAGCCACATGTCCATGGTCATGAGCAGGCCGCCGGCCTGCTCGAGCGTCTTGCCCTTCTCGTGGACGCCAATCGTCATGATCACCTGCCGGCAATTGAAGCCGCTGACCTGGCGCTTCTGGCCGGTCTCCTTGGCGTGGAACTCGATCTCCATCTCCTTCTGGTTCGGGTCCTTGTTCTCTTCGCGCCCCTTCTGCTTGCGGGCCTCTTCCTCCGCCTTGGCGCGCGCCTCTTCGAGCCGCTTTCGCATCTCTGCGAAGGTCACCACCTTGTAGCTCTTGTCCTTGAGGTTCAGCTCGTAGATCTTCTCCTCGCCGAGGTCCACGATCGTCGCGCTGTCCTCGCTCGAGATGACCTTGCGGTCACCCTTCACCGCCACCGTGTTGACGATGCCGTCTTTCATCGCCCGGCCGCCGAAGAGCCCCATCACCCGGCCCAGCATCCCCTCGAACTTCATCTGGGACTTCTCGGTGGTCTTCACGTCCGCGTGCGCGATCGCGGCCGTCACCAGCAGGCCCGCCGCCGCAAGCGCCATCCAGAATCGCAAGCGAGTCATTCTCACTCTCCTCCTGTGGACTGTCTTATCGGATCGACGCGGTCACCGGCACGAGCCGCCGACGACCTTGAAAGCGACTTTGACCTGCGGTTCCGCGATCTCGACGATCTCGTAGCGTTCGTATCCCCAACCCGCGCGCTGCACGGCCCAGAAGCGTCGTCCACCGAGCTGGAACGTTCCGAGAGGCAGGGCGTAGAGCAGGTTCTCGCGCTGGCTGTCCGAAAGCTCGACCGGCAACGGCTGTTGAGGAACGACCTTCCCGGCCGCATCGATTTCCACCCAGCCGGCGCCGTAGGCGAGCGGACGCCGGTCCGGCACGATGCTGATGATCGTGTTCGGCGGGCGGCGGAAGTAACGCCTGACCGCTTCAAAGTACAGCATCTGGGTGCCCGGCGTCGGACCGGGCGACCGGAGCAGCAGTTCGATTTCGAGGGGGAACTGGGCCCGCCGCTTGGGGTCGCGCTCCACGTTCTGGTTCTGGGACGCCTTCGCGGCCCGGGCTTCGGACGCTTCGAACGGCGCCGTGATGGCCTCCAGCACGCGAGGCCACTCGGGCGACTGCGCGGCGAGCACGTCCACCGCCTCGACCTTCACGTCGCCGATCGTGGCCAGTCCGTCCTTGGGGTGGGGCTGCATGTCGGGGGGGGCCGGGGGCGCGGTGGACGAGTAGTCGGTCTGCAGGGCTAATTGCCGCGTGCACTCCACCGAGATGTTGAGCGGGTTGCGGACGTTGATGGCGCGACTCTCGCCCTGCGAAGGCCAGGCGGTCCACGTCGAGACCGGGCGGTCGCGCAGCCACCAGCCCTTGGGGGTCTCGGCCACGGTGATGGGAATGTCCATCTTCCGCCCGGGTTCGGGCCACCGGTTCAGCCACTTCCCGTTGTCGTAGCTCGCGAAAGGGAAGATGATGCCGTCGCGCCGCAGCACCGCGAAGGTGCACCACTCGCCCTGGGTCTGGCGGCCTCGAGCCGTCAGCCCGGCCGACTCCCCGAGGAGGCCGGCCGCCAAGGCGGCGACGATCAAGCAAGTGCGGACGTCCTGGCTCGGCATCCTTGTCATCCCATCTCCGGCCGGCGTCGAGGTGGCCGCCGTTCTCGCAGACGTCGGCCACGGCGGACGTGGCGCGGCCTCGCTGCCGCCGTCGAGCAGTGCTCTGGCACTCCAAGCCGTGCAGCGAATTCTACTACAGGGGCACGGGGCGGCCTCGACTCGCCTGCGACGAACCATCGAGCTAGCGAGATTGGCCCTTCGCGTGCGATCGGAATCCGATCCCGAATCCGATCCCCATTGACGCCGGGTTCGAAGGGATGGAGGCTAATGGTGAGCTCGAAGGGTCGGGAGCCGGGCAACCCGTCAAGGAGCGGGCGCGAACGGTATGAGCAACTCCCTGGATGGCGCGATCGACGTGCGGGCGCTGATGGACCGCCTCGAAGGCGACGAAGAACTCCTGCGGGAGCTGATCGTCCTCTACCTGGAGGACGAGCAGGGGCTCGTCGACGAGATTGCCGCGGCGGTTGCAGCCGCTGACGCGCCGAGGGTCGCGCGGTCGGCTCACGCGTTGAAGGGGTCGGTCGGCAACTTCTGTGCGCCAGGGGCGCACGATGCTGCCGCCGCGCTGGAGGCGGCAGGGCGGGAAGGCCGGCTGGCCGACGCCCCGTCTCTCTTGGAGCGGCTGACGAAAGAGCTCGCCAAGACCCGCCAGGCCCTTCGTTCGCTCGCGGAGGCCGCGGAGCGCTGACGGTCGCGGGCCGACGAAGGTGCATCCCTCTCGGGTGCCCACGGCTCGGCCGCGGTTGACAACCGGCGCGCTCCAGAGGTGGGATGGAGGGGGAGGTCCCCCTGACCCCACACGTCGTCATCGCCGGCGGCGGCTTCGGCGGCATCAGCGCGGTTCGCGCCTTCCGGGGCTGCCCGGTCCGCGTCACGCTCCTCGACCGCCACAACTACCACGCCTTCCAACCGCTGCTCTACCAGGTCGCAACGGCAGGCCTGTCGCCCGGCGACATCGCGTCCCCCATCCGCTGGATGCTGCGGCGGCAGCCCGGCGTCCGCGTCCTGCTCGCCGCAGCGCGGGAGGTCGATGCGGGCCGGAACCTCCTTCGCCTCGATGCAGGCGAGCTCGCGTACGACTTCCTGATCCTCGCCACCGGAGCCACGCACGCCTACTTCGGACACGACGAGTGGGAAGCGGACGCGCCCGGCCTCAAGACGCTCGACGACGCGCTCGAAATGCGGCGGCGCGTGCTGATGGCGTTCGAACGAGCCGAGCGTGTGGAGGAACCGCAGACCAGACGGCAGCTGTTGACCTTCGTCATCGTGGGCGGCGGGCCGACGGGCGTGGAGCTGGCCGGCGCACTGGCCGAGATCGCCCGGCACACGCTGGCCCGCCAGTTCCGCACGTTCGATCCGGCGTCGGCCCGGATCGTCCTGATCGAGGCGGCCCCGCGAATCCTCGCGATGTACCCCGACTCGCTCCAGCAGGCGGCGCTCCGGTCGCTGAGGGGGCTGGGCGTGGAAGTGATCATGTCGGCCCCGGTGACGAACATCGGCCCGTGGGGCGTCGAGGCGGGAGGCCGGCGCGTCGAGGCAGGCACCGTCCTGTGGGCGGCCGGGATCGCGGCATCGGGCATCGGGCGCTCGCTCGGCGTTGCGCTAGATCGTGCGGGTCGCGTCCTGGTGGAACCCGATCTCAGCGTGCCGGGCCACCCCGACATCTTCGCCATCGGGGACCTCGCGTCGCTGCAGCAGGACGGGCGGCCGCTGCCGGGGGTGGCCCAGGTCGCGATCCAGATGGGGCGCCACGCCGCGAAGATGGTCTGCCGGACGGCGGCCGGGAGGCCGCGCGAGCCGTTCCGCTATCGCGATTACGGCAACATGGCGACGATCGGCCGTGCCGCGGCGATCGCCGATTTCGGGTGGCTGCGCCTCTCGGGCTGGCCCGCGTGGGTGGCGTGGCTGTTCCTGCACATCATGAAGCTCGTGGGCTTCCGAAACCGCCTGGGGGTGATGCTGCAGTGGGCGTGGGCCTACTTCACCTACCAGCGAAGCGTTCGCCTGATCACCGGGAGCGAACGAGGACCAGGATCAATGCCGAGTGCAAAGTGAGGAGTGCAAGACGCGGATAGCGGACGTCGTTCTCCGTCGTTCTGCATTGTGCATTTTGCATTGTGCATTTTGCATTGTCGGCCGCGCCGGCCTGTCGGAGGACGCCGGCTCACCCTCCCCGCGTGTGCATCTCGAGGTGAGGATCGCGCTTGAGCGTCGAGGCCGGGATGTAGATGCCGCGCTCGCGTTCGGCCGCGCGGAGCTCGGCGCCGCGATCGGCCCTCGCCGACCACGCCTGCTCGACCCTGGCCTGGAGTGCCTCGAGTGGCATCCCCGCGCGCAGCGGCCCGCGCAAGTCGATGCCCGACGTGGCGTAGAGGCACATCAGCCACATGCCGTCGGCGGTCAGCCGCGCCCGATCGCAGGTCGAGCAGAACGGGTTCGTGGTGGACGCAATCACGCCGACCACCCGGCCGTCCGGCAGACGGAACCGGTCGGCCGGCGCCCAGGCCGACTCGGCGATCGGCTCCGCCGCCCCGTAGTGCGCGGCCAGCCGGCGCAGGATCTCGTCGCGCGGCAGCACTTTGTCGCCGGCCCACTGCGTGGCACCCGCCACGTCCATGTACTCGATGAAGCGGACCTCCGCGTTGTGGCGCGTGCCGTACTCGACGAGCGGCACGATCTCGTCGTCGTTGACGCCGCGCATCACGACCGTGTCGATCTTCAACGACCCGAAGCGCCGCGCGGCGTACTCGAGCCCTTCGACCACGCGCGCGTGAGTGGCGAGGCGCGTGAGGGCCGTGAAGCGGCCGGGGTCGAGCGTGTCCAGGCTGACCGTGAGCCGCATCAGGCCCGCAGCGCGAAGGGCGTCCGCCTGGTCGGCCAGAAGCATGCCGTTGGTCGTCATGGCCAGGTCGGCGAGCAGGCCATCGGATGCGAGCAGGCGGACGAGTTCGTGCAGATTGCGGCGGAGCAGAGGCTCACCGCCCGTCAGCCGCACCTTGTCCACGCCGAGCGCGTGGAACACGCGGACGAGCGAGCGAATCTCCTCGAACGACAACAGGTTTTCGCGCGGCAGCCAGGTGTACTCGGCTTCCGGCATGCAGTACTGACAGCGGAGGTTGCATCGGTCGGTGACCGAGACGCGGAGGCTGCGAAGCGGCCGGCCGAGCAGATCGACCACGGACATGGTTCGATCTTAACCCAGGACGCGGCCCGGCCCGCTAGGACCAGCGCCCGGGGATCGCGGTGCCGCAGCGGGGGCAGGCGCCGCTCGCCGTCAGCCGGTTCTCGCGAACCAGGAACGAGCGGCGGCGAACGAGCGTGTCGTGGCACGTCGGGCAGCGCGTGTCCTCGAGCCTGCCGACCGAGCCCGGCAGGTTGCCGGCGTAGACGAACTGCAGCCCCGCGTCGAGGCCGACGCGCGCGGCGCGCTCGAGCATCGCCGCGGTGGTGTTGCCCTTCCCGCTCATCTTGTAGTCTTCGTGGAAGGCCGTGACGTGCCACGGGATGGTGGGGGCGACGCCCGCGACGAATGCCGTCAGCCGCCGCAGTTCCTCGTCGGAGTCGTTGAAGCCGGGTACGAGCAGCGTGACGATTTCGAGCCAGACTCCCATCTCGTGCAGCGAGGCGATCGTGTCGAGGATCGGCTGGAGCCGGCCGCCCAGTTCGCGGTAGCGCCGGTCGTCGAAGCCCTTCAGATCCACCTTGTACAGATCGATCCAGGGCCGAAGGTAGCGCAGCACTTCGGGAGTGCCGTTGCCGTTCGAGACGAAGCCGGTTGCCAGCCCGGCCGCCTTCGCACACTTGAACACCTCGACCGCCCACTCCGCGGTGATCAGCGGTTCGTTGTACGTGCTCACGACGACCTTCGCGCCAAGGCGGCGGGCAGCGTCCACGAGCGCCGCGGGCGAGGCGGCTTCGGACTGCAGCGTGGCGTGAGGGTCCCGCAACGCCTGCGAAGTCACCCAGTTCTGGCAGTAGCTGCAGTGAAGGTCGCAGCCGAGCATGCCGAAGCTGAGCGCGCCGGACCCGGGGTAGACGTGGAAGAAGGGCTTCTTCTCGATCGGGTCGCACTGCACGCCGGCGACGTAGCCCCACGGCACCATCAGCCGGCCGTCCCGATTGAACCGCACCTTGCACACGCCCTGCGCGCCGTTGGGAATGGGGCAGCGGTGACCGCACGCAAAGCACCGCGTCCAATCCCCGTTGTAGCGCTCGTAGAGTTCGCCCTCGCGCGTTTGCCGTGCCAGATCGTCTGCCAGGGGAACCATGCGGCTGTTATAGCGCTGGCGCATGCCCGATGCAAACTCGGCGGCCTGATGGGCAGCGTCGAACGCCGCGTCGAGGTGAGCGGCCCCGGGGGACCCCGCTTCTCTTCGCGCTGGCGAACCCGGCGGTCCTCTCAGTCGTGCGGTGGGCCATGTGCCGTCAGCGGGTTTCCCTCAAGACATAGTGGGTCGCCAACTCAAGCACGCCATCCCTTGCACAAATAGAACAAACGAAAGCCTTGAATCCGGCGGCCGGCGCTCGTATTCTGGTGCCCTTGACCTGATTGCGGCGGCTCGAGCCCCGAAGCGGGGGCTTTGAGTCTCTGGGTGGTGAGCGGATGAGAGAGCGGACGGCCTTCGCGGCCGAGTTGAGACGCGCGCGGGAGCGGCGGGGGCTGTCGCTGGACGCTCTTGCCGAGCAGACCAAGGTCAGCGCGACGCTCTTTGCGGGGCTCGAACGCGCCGACCTCTCCCGGTGGCCCTCGGGCATCTTCCGACGGGCGTTCATCCGCAGCTACGCGGTGGCCGTCGGCCTCGACCCGGAAGAAACGGTGGTGCGGTTCTCGCGGCTGTTCCTCGACCCTGCCGAAGACTCGAAGTCCGCCCGGGTATCGAAGTCGAAGCCGACGGCATCGCCGGCCGAGGTCCCGGCCTCGCCGGCAGCGGCGGTGCCCGAAGCCGTCGACGATGAGCCTGGTTGCAGGCTTGCGCTGGACCACGCGCGGGGCCCAGCGGGTTACGCGGCCGTGGCGCGGCGCCTGGCGTCGGGGCTGCTCGACGTCTCGATGGCGGTCATGCCGGCCGCGCTGCTGGCGCTTGCCGTGGGCGCGCAGTGGTTCTGGCCCGCGGTTGCCTGCCTCGCAATGGCAGGACACCTCGCCAGCGTCGCGACGACCGGCACCACGCCTGGCACGTGGCTCATGGGCCGGCTCGCAGCGCCGCAGGCGCTGGTGGCGCCGGCGCGGGCGGAGCGCCGGCGCGCGGAGGCCGACACGAGCACCGCGCCGCGGCGTCACGTCCCGCGGTACCAGCCGGCGCGTCCTGCGTCGCACGCCCACCGCGTTCGACACTAGCGCGGGACGCCTCGATGCGGCCTTCGACTCCTGCCCGGCCCGCATCCTCCAACATCGGCGGCCCGGCATCGCGCCCATTGTTCGGGTTGCCGCGCCCGGTCTGGCTTCTTGGGCTCACGAGCCTGCTCACCGACACCGCCAGCGAGGCGATCTACCCGCTGCTGCCGATCTATCTCACGCGCGTCCTCGGCGCGGGTGCCGTCTCGCTCGGCTTGATCGAAGGGTGCGCCGAGGCCGCAAACAGCGTCCTGAGAGTGCTGTCGGGACACTTCTCGGACCGCTGGCGCGTCCGCCGTCCGATCGTGATCGCGGGCTACGGATTGTCGTCGGCCGTGAGGCCGCTCACCGCGCTGGTCTCGTCGTGGCCGCAGCTGCTCGCCGTCCGGCTGGCAGACCGCGCGGGCAAGGGGATCCGGGGCGCGCCCCGCGACGCGCTGCTCGCCGCCAGCGCCACGCCCGAAACGCGCGGCCGGGTGTTCGGCTTTCATCGCGCGATGGATCACGCGGGCGCGGTACTCGGGCCGCTGCTGGCGTCGCTGTTCCTGTTCGTGCTGCCGGGCCGCTACCGCACGCTGTTCGCGATCACCGTCGTGCCCGGCGCGCTGGCCGTCGCGTCGTTGTTCCTGCTGAGCGAGCCTGCGCCCGAGCCAGCATCGCGTGTCGGGTCGGAACCCGTTGCCGCGGCGCCGCCCCTGGGGTGGCGCAACCTGCCGCGGCAGTACTTCGTCCTCCTCGCCGTCCTGCTCGTCTTCACGCTCGGGAACTCGGCTGACGCCTTCCTGTTGCTGCGCCTGAGCGACGCCGGCGTCGGTGCCGCCGTGATCCCGCTGCTCTGGGCGCTGCTTCACGTCGTCAAGTCGGCCCTGTCGGTGTGGGGCGGCGTGAAGTCGGATCGATGGGGAAGGCGGGTGGTCATCGGGGCGGGCTGGCTGATCTACGCGCTGGTCTATGCGGGCTTCGCCGCGTCGACGTCGATCGAGGCGCTGGTGGCGTGGTTCCTCGTCTACGGGTGCTACTACGGGCTGTCCGAAGGGACGGAGAAGGCGCTCATCGCGGACCTCGCGCCCACATCCTTGCGAGCCACCGCCTTCGGCCTCTACAACGGGGCCATCGGCGTGGGATCGCTGCTGGCGAGCGTCGTCTTCGGCCTCGTGTGGAAGTTGGTGAGCCCAGCCGCCGCGTTCGGCCTTGGCGCCTGCCTGGCGCTGCTGGCCACGCTGCTCCTCGCCGTGCTCGTCGAGCGCAGCTGACACGTCGAGGCTGCCGGCCTTGCCGGGGCCCTCTTTCCGGCCGCGCCCTGCGGTACCCGGTATAATCAGAAGTTCCAATGACTCGAATTCTCGTGACCAACGACGACGGCGTGCGCTCGAAGGGCATCCGTGTTCTCGCGGAGACGCTCGCCGCGCTCGGTGAAGTAACCGTGGTGGCACCGACTCGCGAAGCCAGTGCCGTCGGCCACGCGCTCACCCTGCATCACCCGCTGCGGCTCGAACACCTCCGCGGGTTCGGTCTACGCGCTCGACGGCACGCCGACCGACTGCGTGAACATCGCGGTCGCCTCGGTGCTGCGAGGCCTGCCCGACCTGGTGGTCTCGGGCATCAACAAGGGGCTGAACGTCGGCGACGATGTGACTTACTCGGGAACGGTGTCTGGAGCGCTCGAGGGCGCGCTGCTGGGTGTGCCCAGCATCGCCGTGTCGCTCCAGCAAGGCACCGGCGAGTGGGACTTCGCCGACGCGGCCGGAGTGGCGCGGGAGGTGGCGGAACGTGTGCTCGCGTCGGGCATGCCGTCGCGGCGTCTTCCTGAACGTCAACGTGCCGCGTGCGAAACCGAAAGGGATCCGCGCTGACCGTGCAGGGCGCACGCAACCACGCGACGAGCGTGACCGAGCGCCACGACCCGCGCGGCCGCGCCTACTATTGGATTGGCGAAGGGCAGGACGAGTGGATCTCGAACGGGCGGTCCGACCACGAGGCGATCCGTGCCGGCTATGTCTCGGTGACGCCGCTCCAGTCGGACATGACTGCGCACGACGCGGCGTCGTTCGTAAAAGGACTTGGCCTCGAGAGGGAGGCTGAGGTAAGATAAGTTTTCTTGGGTCGGGGCGTGGCTCAGCCTGGTAGAGCACTCGGTTCGGGACCGAGGGGTCGGAGGTTCGAATCCTCTCGCCCCGACCAACTTCTCCCGAAGAAAGCCTTTCATTGACCTCATGGTCGGTGAAGGGCTTTTTTGTTGGTGATTCCCGCCGTTTCTCTCAGCAGCGCGTCGCGTTGCTTCTTCCCAATCTCGCGTGCCCTCCCTTACCTCTTCACGTTACCTATGCGGACTCCCGGCATTTTGAACCGGCCCATCAGCCGAGCGAGCGCCGGCTCGCTGACTTGACCCTCGACACCTTTGCGGAGCGACCTTGCTCACAGACCGGTGACGCTAAGACGGCCGTGCTCGCTGCCAGAAAGCCGAGGCCGGCCGCACGGTCGGGATGGGGCGGGATGAGGTTGAGATCGAGGCGCGAACTCCGCCAGGGAAGACGGGACCAGATGAACAGCCAGAGATACCAGCGAAACAGGACGAACTGAAAGAGCGGCCTGCTCGCGAAACGTACCAGTAGCCCGCCGCCGGACAGACGCCGATCCCCGTGGCGTTCAGTCGATATCGGGCTCGTGGAACCGCCCGATGATTCCCTTGGTCAAGCCGAGCTTGATGTTCACCCGATAGAATGTTGTCGGTGAATGACAGGCCGCCGCTGCCGGGCGGGTGCGTCCACTGCGCGTGGTAGATGAACTCCACACGCACGCGGTCGCCTGCCACGTAGCCGGCGCCCGCGCGCACGCGGAGCGGATCCACTGGACGCGGTCGAACCGGTTGTACGGCTCGACGTCGGCCAGGCCGTAGAACGTCTTCGGCTGCCAGGTCCGCTCGCGCGGTGTCAGCGGGAACTCCACACCGAAGCGGCTGCGAACGCGCGAGCTGCCGATCCAGTCGTGGGTGGCGCGGTCCTCGATAGCGCGGTACTCGTAGCGGGTGAAGTTGTAGATGTTCCACTTCAGGTGGTTTGGAAGAAACAGCTTCACGCCCCCGAACGGCCGCACCTCCAGCTTGTCGGCGCTCGCCTGGTTGTCGGTATAGAGCCCGACGATGCCGCCCCAGATCTGGACCCAGCGCCTTTGGGGCATAGGTCGCGGCCGGCCAGCCCAGGTAGTACGTCCGATACTCCTTCTCCGGGTTCCAGACGTAGCCGAGGTACGCAAAGCCCGTCACCGTATCGGTGATCCGGTGGCTCGGAAAGAGCGTGAGCCGGTACTCGTCCCTGTCTCGTCGTCCTGGGCGCGCGCCAGCGGCGGCGCAACCACGAACGTGAACAGGAGTACAGCCCTGCGGCGATTGGGACGCGGACGGTTGCGCAGCTCACGATCACCGGGCTCTGGCTTTCGTATCCAATTGCTTGAGCTTCTTCGCCGCGGTGCCGAACTGGCCGAGCTGGTAGACGGCCGCGCCCGCAGGCGAAAAGGTGAACGCCTCGAACGGCGCCGCCACCATCGGATCGAGGTATGTCTTGGGAGCGACGCCAGTGGTGACGTGCGGATTGAAATGGTCGCCGGTGGCTTTCGGCACGAACGCCGAGACGTAGCCGATCAAAGCCGGGTCGATCATCGGATCCTCGGGCGTGGTGACGAACGCGGACGAGTCGCCGGTCGCCACCGTGAACGGGGCCACGGCAGCCACGATGTCCCGTTGCAGCTTCAGCAGTTCCGGCGTCGGCTTCGCGCAGATGCCGGCCAGGCCGTTGTCGCCGGTCGGGATGTAGTAGTACTTGAAGGCCTCCAGCTTCAGGGCCGTCACGTTGGCGCGGGCGAGAACCTGGGCGGCCGCGGCGTAGACCTTGTCCAGATCCGCCGTGCGGACGAACCGCTGGATCAGCGTGATGTGCGGCGTGTGCGTCGCATCCAGGGGGAAGCCCTGCGGGAAGACCTTGAGCAGGCGGGCGTTGTTCTCGGCGGAATGCCCGAGCATCGTGGCGTCCGGCTCCAGGAGGATGTCGATCGCGGTCACGCTGCGGGCCTGGAAACCCAGGTCCAGGGCCGCGGCTTCCGCCTGGCAGTCGCCCGCCGGTGGCACACCCTTGGCGCGGAGCGCCGCGAATTCGGCCTTGGCCGCCTCCATGTCCGCCACGAACGTGGGATCGGCGTGCAGCCGCGCGACCGCGGCGGCGCCCATGAAACGGCCCCACACCACGTCGCTGTACCAATGATGGTTGCAGACGATGCGGCTCTCGCCGAACGCCCGGCCGCGGGCGAGGAGCTGGTCGGCCCTGCTCCGGCGCAATCTCGCTCAGGATGAGGGCGAATCCCCACCCGAGGGCCGTGTGCCCGGAAGGATACGACGGGTCCTTTTCGAGAAACGCTCGTTGCTCCGGCACGGCGAGCGGTTCGCCGTTCTGCTGAAAAGGCCGCGTGCGTTTGTAGTAGTTCTTCGCGCCGTAGGTCGAGAGGGCGACATCCGTGAACGAGCGGCTCAACAAGTTATACAGATACGGGGCGTTCTCCTTGGTGATCTGGGTGTTGAGCGCGCACGAGAAGACCTGGATGAAGTGCCGCACATTCAGCTCGAAGTCGGACGCCGCCAGCGCGAATCGCGGCGTGTCGCGCAACGCGAACGTGTTCTTCGCAACCTCCACATCGAGCGCGAAGGCGGCCGAACCGGGGGCGGGCGGCAGGGGAATCAGGGCAAGGCTGTTCGGAAGCGCCTTGGGATCCAGGTAACCCTGCAGCGCGCCCAACTTGAGTTCGGGATGGAACTCGGGAACAGTGCCGAGCTTGCTCCGGGCCGGGGCGGTGTCAGCGTGTTGGCGTCGAACAGCCGGGGAACAGGCTGAGCGCCAGGAGACCGGCCAACAACAGGCTGACACGTGTTCGACCGCGGTGAGTGCTTCTCATTTCTGCGAATCCTCAGGTACCAGCTAAGCCTGCGTCCGTCAGAACAGGAACGAGGCGTAGACTTGCGGGCCCTGGAACGTGAGGTCACCGCCCACCGTGGCGTTACGGGCGCCGCAATCCAGGCTGAACTTGTAGTCCTTGTCACTGGGCGCCAATCCCCACGTGCTTCGAGGGATAGACGTCCACGGCGATACGGCCATCGGTGACCGAGGCGGTGAGGTCGCCGGGGCTCACCTTGATGTAGAGGAAGTCGGCCCGCACGACGACGATCTTGCTCACCCACGCGTTGAAGAAGGCGCCCACGTCACCTGTGATTTGGCCGACATTCTTGCTCTGGTCCAGGGAGACGGTCCGGGCGTTCACGGTTCCTGTCGCGCGAATGTTCGCGTCGATGGTCAGGTAGCCGAGCCCGGCGGCCGGACCGATTTCGACGCGGTCGGTCTTGACCAGGGCGAGGCGATAGTAGGCCGACGTGATGCTATTCGCGACGCTCGCGGACGCGGAGAGCCCGGCGTTGTAGACCTGGTCGTTCCAGGTGAAGGTCCTGCCCAGCGTGTAATTCTGGCTCTCGCGGCTGAAACGCGTGTAGCCGAACTTCAACTGGTGACGCCGCCCGAGGCGCCACGTCGCATCGCCCCAGATCGTGCTGGCCTTCGCCGACTCGCCGGGTCCTTCTCGAAGCTCCCGTCGCTCGACGGGAAATTGCCGCCGCTCGCGCGGAGGACCGTTTCGGCGGAGATCCGGAAGTCGCCGGTCGTCAACCTGGAACCCATCCGGCAGGCCGTTCCAGGTCTCGGTCGCGGCCGTCTGGCTCGCGGCGGTCGGCGTTGGTGCGGGAGCCTGGGCCAGGGCGGACGTGGATGCGAATCCAACGAGCAAGGCAGTGGCGGCGACGAGTTTCAGCATGACGGTTCCTTACGGTACCTTCGACTCGCAAATACGGCCACGATCGGCATGTGGCGCGCGTGGCCGGCTGTGCTCGCTCAGCACTAAGTCCTGAGGGCACAAATACGTTGCCGTATTTGTGCATCGAAGGACTTAGGGAAACGGGTTTCAATTCGTGATCGATGAAGCGTGCCGTCACGAGTGCCTGGCCCGGATTGGGGCATCCACGTTGACGGGCGAGCGCGTCTGCGGCCGACCGCAGGAAGCGGTCGGCCGCAGACCAGTCAACTCGGAATTGGCAGTCCCTACTTCGACCCGACGCCTTCCTTCATCTTCTCGAAGACCTCATCCAGGTTGAAGCTGGCGGCCTTCTGCCGCTGCGGGTATTCCTTGAAGGTCATCAGGAACTGGCCGACGTAGTCCTGGGCCGGCACGAGCTGGAAGGCGTGGTCGAGCAGCCAGTCGTAGTAGGTGTTCGACGTGATGTCCGCGCGCTCGTACGGATCGGTCCGGAGGTTGAAGATCTTCGGAACCCGCAGGGTGACGAACGGCTCCGCCCAGATGCGCATCGTGCCCTGGACCCGCTGCTCCATGAACACGAACTTCCAGTTGTCGTAGCGCAGGCCGGTCACCTGCTGGTCGTCGTTGATGTAGAGGAACGACTCGCGCGGGCTCTTCGGCGCCTGCCCGGTCAGGTAGGGGACGAGGTTGTAGCCGTCGAGGTGGACCTTGTAGGTCATGTCGCCGACCTTGTAGCCCTTGAGCAGCTTGTCGGTCACCTGCGTGTCGCCGGCGATCGCCAGGATCGTCGGCAGCCAGTCGAGGTGGGCGACGATCTCGTTGGACACCTGCCCGGCTTGATCTTCCCCGGCCAGCGGACCATGGCCGGCACCCGGTAGGCGCCTTCCCAGTTCGAGTTCTTCTCGCTGCGGAACGGCGTCATCGCGGCGTCCGGCCAGCTGTTCATGTGCGGGCCGTTGTCGGTGCTGTACATGACGAAGGTGTTGTCGGCGATGCCCAGGTCGTCGAGCGCCTTGAGGACCTGCCGACGTTCTTGTCGTGGTCGATCATCGTGTCGTGGTACGGGCTCTGCCAACGCCCCGCCTGGCCGATGCTCTCCGGCTTGGTGTGGGTGCGGAAGTGCATGTGGGTGAAGTTCACCCAGACGAAGAACGGCTTGTCGGCCTTGTTCTGCCGCTGGATGAAGTCCACGGCCCGGTTCGCGATGTCGTCGTCGATCGTCACCATCCGCGCCTTGGTCAGCGGGCCGGTGTCCTTGCACACCTGCTTGCCGACCTTGCCGAAGCGCGGGTCCACGGTCGGGTCGTCCGTGTTCGAGGCCTTGCAGTCCATCACGCCGCGCGGACCGAACTTCGCGCGGAACGCCGGGTCCTTCGGGTAGTCCGGCAGCTCCGGCTCTTCCTCGGCGTTCAGGTGGTACAGGTTGCCGTAGAACTCGTCGAAGCCGTGCACGGTGGGCAGGAACTCGTTGCGGTCGCCCAGGTGGTTCTTGCCGAACTGGCCGGTGGCATAGCCGAGCGGCTTGAGCAGCTCGGCCATCGTCGGGTCTTCCTTCTGCAGGCCCAGCGTCGCGCCCGGCAGGCCGACCTTGGTCATGCCGGTGCGCAGGCCGGACTGGCCGGTGAGGAACGACGCCCGGCCGGCCGTGCAGCTCTGCTCGGCATAGATGTCGGTGAACATCATGCCTTCCTTCGCGATGCGGTCGATGTTGGGCGTCTTGATAGCCCATCAGGCCGTGCGAGTAGGCGCTGATGTCGGACTGGCCGATGTCATCGCCCCAGATGATGACGATGTTGGGTTTCTTCGGCTGCGCCGCGGCCGGGACCGGGGCGAGCATCTGAACGGCGGCCGCAAGGGCCATCACCCAGACGAATGCGTGTCTTCTCATCGATCCTCCGTGTCCGTCGTGTTGTCGGATTGCGTGGCCTCGTGTCGACCGCGCCCGCTCGTCCCGGTTCCCGGGTGTGATTCGCTTGCTCGAATTCCAACTGTATCGCGCGTAGGGCGAAACGTCCACCAGACCGATTCCCCGACGCCGTAGCATCCCGAGGGTCTCAAAACCCACCGCGTCGGCCGATACCAGGTCGCCCAGGTCGAGTTGCAGCGGCTTCGGCGCCCGGTCGCAGAGCCCAATCAGATCGGATGCTTGCTCCCGATCGAGGCGACCGGCCAGTCGGATGACCCGCACGGCCCCGCGATCGCAGACTTCGGCTCTGAATTGCACGACGTGAGCAACCTGCAACAACGACTCCGGCGGATGTTGTAGATGCCGTGCGACGGCAACCTATTGGTTGTTATGCTGTTACAGTCGCAGACCGAGCCGCGCTGTCTCGAAGATTGGCGGTGCTCGTAATATGCTGTTAGCAGAAAGCGCAGCATGTTGTTATCGGCCCCGGTTTGCGGTAGGCTCGCATGGTCGCGCCACCCCAAATGCCGAACGAGATCATCAGATCCATCGACCGTGTTCTCGAGTCGTTCGAGCGCCTGACCGCCGACATCTCCACGCGATTCGGCTATATCGCCATCGACCAGTTGCCCAACGCCATCGAGTCCGCTCTCCAATACCTTGTGGAGACGCTCGACGTAGACCGATCGACCGTGTTTGAACTGGCCGAAAAGGAAGACACCATCCATACGCTGCACTTCTGGGGGCGCCCCGGGATCGCCCCGATGCGCACCCAGGACGCGGAGGCCTTGCGGTGGTACCTGGGCCGGCTGCGCAGCAACGAGGTGGTGCGTTATAGCGAACTCGAACGCGACCTGCCGACCGAGGCAGAGACTGAACGACGGTACACGCGCAGCGTCGGCATGAGGTCGAACCTGACGGTCCCCGTGTCCATCGGCGGACAGACTGGTGTGCGCGCTCGCAGTCGGGTCGTTCCGCCACGCGCGCGATTGGCCCGACCCGCTCGTCGAGCGCGTGCGCCTCATCGCCCAGATAATCGCGGCGGCTCTGCTGAGACGCCGCCAGGAACTGGCGCTCCGCGCCGGCCTCGCGGAGATCGAGCGTTTGAACCGCCAGCTGCAGGCCGAGAACGTCTACCTGCACGAGGAACTCAAGACCAACCATCACTTGACGAGATCGTCGGCAACAGCGCCGCGCTGCGCCTGGTGCTCGAGCGGGTTGCGCAGGTCGCGCCCACCGCCGAGCCGGTGCTGCTGCTCGGCGAGACCGGCACCGGCAAGGAGCTGGTCGCGCACGCGATCCACGAACGGAGCCCGCGGCGCCAGCGCCCGTTCGTCGGGGTCAACTGCGCCGCGCTGCCGCGACGGCCTGCTCGAGAGCGAGCTGTTCGGCCACGAGAAGGGCGCGTTCACCGGCGCGGTCGGCGCAGCGCGCGGGCCGCTTCGAGCTCGCCGAACGGCGGCACGCTCTTCCTCGACGAGATCGGCGAGCTGCCGCTCGAGCTCCAGGCCAAGCTGCTGCGCGTGCTCGAGGAGCGGCGAGTTCGAGCGGGTCGGCGGCGACGCGCACGATGCGCGGTGGACGTGCGCGTCGTCGCGGCGACCAACCGCGACCTCGAGGCGGCGGTGCGCGGACGGGCGGTTCCGCCAGGACCTCTACTACCGCCTGAACGTGTTCCCGATCGCGCTGCCGCCGCTGCGCGAGCGGCGCGAGGACATCGCCGCTGCTCGTCGCGGTACTTCCTGACGCGCTTCCAGCGTCGCGATCGGACGGCACGCATCGACGGGTCGCCGCGACGACCATGGAGGCGCTCGCAGCGCTACGACTGGCCCGGCAACGTGCGCGAACTGCAGAACGTCGTGGAGCGCGCGATGATCCGCTCGGCGGGGGAGGTCCTCGAGATCGATGACGCCTTCGGGCGCGGGCGCCCGGTATCGAAGGTCCGGGCCGCCGATCGCGCCCTCGCCGCGGCGGAGCGCGCGCACATCGTCGCCGTGCTCGACGAGTGCGGCTGGCGCGTCAACGGCCCGGGCGGAGCCGCCGAGTCGCTGGCCCTCCATCCCAGCACGCTCCGCTTCCGCATGAAGAGGCTCGCCATCGAACGGCCGCGCAGCAGGTCACGCGCCTGACGGCGACCGGCCAGTTGCCGTGGCCGATGCCGGCTCGACATCCCGTCCCGACGCTCGTATGCTTCAGCCGGGAACCACGCGGGTAGCGAGTCGAAAGGAGACCGACATGTTGCAGCACCGCGTTCTGACGCTCGTCGCCGTCGTCATCCTGCTGGCAGCCGGAGTGGCGGTCACGCCCTACATCCCGCACCTGCGCGCCCAGGCAAGCGAAATCCCGTCCGTGGTCACGGCCGGCGCGTGCCTGGAATTCGGTCCGGTGGCGGGGCCGACCGCGTTCAGGGTGGGAACGATCGAAGGCCACTGGGTGAGCGTGGCCAGTGGCAACGCGACCATCATGAAAGAAGGTACGTGGCTCAACCTCGAGAGGATGGACCTCATCAGGCCGTCGCGCTTGTGCCGGTAGGCTCGCGCGACCCCGATCAGGACGGCCAAGGCAGTCGTCGAATTGGCCGGCCTGATCCCCGGGGCGTTGTCACTTGGCCGGCGGTGCGGCCGGCGGAACGACCGGCGGCAGATCGCTGCTCATGATCTGCAATTCGAATTTCCACTGCCCGGAGGTACTTGTGCACGATCCAGACGACCTTGCCGCGATCGTGGCGGGCGGGAGCGCCGTTCGGCGGCTGGAGGTTGAGGCTGAACGTGCCGGCGACGTAACCGATTTGGCCGTGGCCGTCGACAGCGAGCGGCTCGATGGCTAGGTCCCTGGCGCCATCGTCTTTGAAGCGAAGATCGAACCAGCCCTTGATCGAATCGATTCCATGCAGGGTGCTTTGATTTGCCGGCATCAGTGCGGCGTTCGCCGAAAAGAACGTGCCGACCTTCGCCACGTCCTGGGCGTTGTAGGCTGCCACGAAGTCCTGGACCAGCCGCCTGATCTGGTCCGTGTCCGCCTTGCCGAACTCCTGCGACGGTGCAGAACCCGCACACGCCGCGAGGCTGACCGTTACCACGAGCGCCAGCAGCCGCGCCAACGATAGTCGCATGTCGTCCCCTCCTGACCGCACATTGTAGGCCCGTTGCGCCGTCTCGTGCGTGCGAAAAGTAGGACCTCGCACCGCGTGAATCCGACGCCGCGCCGGGGTGTAGAATCGGCGGGACGCATCGGAGAAGGTTCCTCGAGAGGCTGACCAGGAGGTGAGCGTGCGCGTCTACCTTGCCTGCACGGTTCGCGGAGACAGGGCCGGAGTGGAAGTTGCTCGCGCCGTGGCTGCCCGACTGCGTGCCCACGGCCACGAGGTGCTGACCGAGCACCTCCTTCGCGACGACGTGGAGAACGCCGAGGCGACGCTGACCGAGCACGAGGTGTACGAGCGCGATCGGCGCTGGCTCGACGACTGCGATGTGCTCGTCGCCGAGGCGTCGGGATCCACGTACGGAGTCGGCTTCGAAGTGGGCTACGTCACCGGCCGGGCGGGACGGACGGGCCAGCGGGTCATCGTCCTGTTCGACGAGGCGAGGCGCGGGATGATTCCACGGCTCGTGTCGGGCTACCGGTGCGCGCACGGGCTGGCACTGGGCTACCGAAGCAGGGACGAGCTGGAGGCGTTCGTCGACTCCGAGTTCGGCCACGCCCCCGCAGCCCGCTGACGCGGCGCGCTCGTCGGCGTCAGGCGGGCACGCCGCCCAGAACTCTCACGACGGCCGCGTGCAGGTCTTCGGGATCGCAAGGTTTCTGCAGCACCGCGTCGCAGCCGGCGTTTCGGGCCAGCTTCAAGTGCTCGATGTCGTCGTCGCCGGTCAGCGCGATCACCGGAATGTGGTGGGTCGCCGCGCGGTTCTTCAGCAGCCGAACCGTCTCCCAGCCGTCGAGCTTGGGCATTCGCAGATCCATCACGATCACGTCCGGGGGCCGCTTCAGGGCCTTGTCGAACGCCTCGAAGCCATGTCCGGCTTCTTCGGTCTCGAAGCCTTCGTGGTGGAGGTAGATCGCGTAGAGCGTCCGCATGTCGGGGTTGTCGTCGACGAGCAGGACGAGCGAAGCGGCCTTGGTGGATGGCATGCGGGGTTCTGTCATACGACCTCTGTGCCAGCCGTTCGCCGCGGCGGGGCGCCGGCCACGACGCGCATTGGTTCCAGAAACCCTCGGGGATGGCTCACACCGCGGTCCGGCCCCTCCGAATTCCCGGCAAGCTGCCGGAATCCTGTGCCGACAACCCGGAGCCCATGAGCTCAGCACTTCGCTGAGGTGTCGGATCTTCAGCCAAACGCGTCGGTCTCGCGCGTGGCGGCTCCTGGCACTGCCATTGCCACCATGGGTGGCAGCGCCCGCCGTTCGCGACTGGTGTTCACCGTTGGGGGCCGGTGAGCGTCGGAAGCGAACGGCGGGTTCTTCGCTTTTCGCGTGCGGGATTCGCGCGTTCTTCCTCTACCAGCTGTCTCTGCCGTCTGTCGCCGCCTGCCCGTGCTCCAATCCGGTTGCCGCGTTCAGTCCCAGAACTACGACGGTGTGGCGTTGCCGACCTTCGGGCGTCGAACCGGATCGCCTCCCCGCATCGCCCGGACACGCGCCCCGGCACAGCTGCCGCTCGTCGAGTAGTGCAACCGGGCGGCGGACGCGAGGCGACGCGCCGGCGGTCGTGCCTGAATCACGGCGCGACGACGATCTCGCCGGAATCATCGATGGCGCGATACGTCGTGCTGACAGCACCCGGGCGCGTCCGGTATAATCCGCAGCTCGGCACTGCGATTGCGGGGCCCTTGACTCATGATGATCGGACGACGGTTTCTGCTGTCCGGACGCGTTCAAGGCGTTGGCTTCCGCTGGTTCGTGATGGAGGCCGCGTCCGCTGAGGGCATCACGGGCTGGGTCCGCAACGTCCCGGACGGCTCGGTGGAGATCATTGCCGAGGGAGACGCCGACGCGATGGAACGGTTCGAACGGGCCGTGCGCCACGGCCCGGGCCGGGCGCGCGTGGAGGACGTCGTCACCGAGGTGCTGACGCCGACCGGGCGGTTCCCGTCGTTCTCGCCGCGCTGAGCACGGGCGATGACGCCCGACTCGTGGTTCTCAACTTCTCGATCCCGCCACAATGGACACATTGAAATCGCGCATCCGCTCCGTGCCGGACTTCCCCAAGTCGGGCATCCTTTTCTACGACATCACGACGCTGCTGCGCGACCCGGCCGGGTTCAAGGCGGCGCTCGACGGTCTCTCCGCGCCGTACCTGGATCAGGGCATCGCCCTGGTGGTGGGAATCGAGAGCCGCGGCTTTATCCTCGGGGCCGCCGTGGCGGACCGGCTGGGGGCGGGGTTCTGCCCGATCCGGAAGCCCGGCAAGCTGCCGGCAAGGACGATCAAGGAGGCGTTCCAGCTCGAGTACGGCGCGGACGCGATCGAGATCCACGAGGACGCCATCGAGCCGGGGCAGCGGGTGCTGATCGTGGACGACGTGCTGGCGACCGGCGGAACGGCGCGGGCGGCGGCACGGCTGGTCAAGCGCCTGGGCGGGCAGTTGCACGGTCTGGCGTTCCTGATAGAACTCGTGGCGTTGAATGGGCGCCAGCACCTCACGGATGAACAGGTGTTTTCGCTGCTGAAGTACTAATCTCCGCTTGCGTCGCGCCGGCGTCGGGGCCCGCCGACGGACGCCGGCCGTGCAATAATACGAGTTCGGGCGCCCGTAGCTCAGCAGGATAGAGCATCGGTTTCCTAAACCGGGGGTCGCAGGTTCAAGTCCTGCCGGGCGCGCCACATAAATAGAAGAAACTAAAACAGATAGACCAACGGCCCGGCAGCACAGCGCCGGGCCTTTGGTGTATGGCAGGAACCACATCGGATCGGTAGACCCCGATGCCTCGAGAATGCCCGCCCGCACGGCGGAATACTCACTAACGAAGAGCGCCCTCTCTCCGAGGAACTCCACGCAATGGGGTCGCGTTCGTATCCTTCGCGGAAGGCATAGCCGCCACCACGCCGGCCGGGAAACTCCAGATGCAGATTCTCGGTGCCATCGCGGAGATCGAACGGTCTCGTATCGCCGAACGGGTCATGGCGGGCTTGGCACGGGCGCGGGCGCAAGGCCGGCGCCTGGGGCGACCACGGCTCATCGTCGCGGAGTCAGACGGGAGGTGGAGATGAAGAAGCTGCGGCTCAGCAAGGCGTTCACGCTCTTGGAATCTGGACCAGTGGTCTTCGTGACCACCAACGATGGTCGGAAGAACAACGTCATGACCATCTCGTGGACCATGGTGGTGGATTTTACGCCCGTATTTGCCATCACCACCGGGCCTTGGAACTACTCGTATGCCGCGCTTCGAAGATCCGGAGAGTGCGTCATCGCGGTTCCCGCCGTGGATCTCATCAATCGGGTCATCGGCGTGGGAACCTGCTCCGGCGCGGACACCGACAAGTTCGAGAAGTTCGGGCTGACCCCCATGGAGGGCAGGCACGTTCGCGCGCCGCTGATCAGGGAGTGCCTCGCAAATATCGAGTGTCGAGTCATCGACACCGTCAGACGGCACAACATCGTCGTGCTGGAAGGCGTCGCCGCTTACATTGATGGTTCAAGAAGAGAGAAGAGAACGATGCACGCGGTCGGCGACGGCACCTTCATCGTGGATGGCCCCAAGATCGATCGAAAGAAGATGATGCGGTCCAAGATTCCGGCTGGAATCTAGCCGGTCAAGTGCCACGGCACGAGGCGCGTATTGGGCTCACCAAGAGTCCGGGATTTGGAGGTGCTCATACACGGCGACCACCTGCCGGCACCTGGTTCGCAAGGTTGCGCGCGGGACGACATGGCCTGGCATGTCATGCCATCGCGGAAGACGACATCAGCCGGCCGGCAAGCTCCAGCTCCACATTCTCGGCGCGATAGCGGAGTTCGAGCGCGTACGGATCGCGGAACGGGTCAAATACGCCTTGCAGCGGGCGAGGGCACAGGGCACGCGGTTGGGGCGTCCGAGGAGAATCGTAGCGAGAGTCGCCTCGTGGCGGTCCGTGGGCTGAGCGTTCGCCACGCAGCGGTCAGGCGTGGGGTGTCGCCGGCGACGGCCCACCGTTGGCTGGCGGGGCCGGTGGTCTTGAGCCCAAGCACCCGTGCGCAGTTACTCTGGTGGGGTGCGGCCGGCCCCGCTCCGCGCAACCCGGCACGCCGCCTCGAACTCCGCATAGCTCGCCCAGTGCAGCGTCGCCGTCGCGTGATCGATGAACGGTCCCGACTTCAGGCGGACCCCTTGTTCATTCGGCCGGTCCATCACCAGGTCGGGCCCGTGCCAATCTCCGGCCAGGTCGAAGAATCCGCGATTCTGGTAGTTGAGCGCGAACGCCGCCCGACGCTCCAGCAGCCTGAAGTCCATCAGGCCGTCCGCCGTGCTCGTGTACCCGCCGTACATCGTGCCGCTCAGTTCCATTCGCTCCATGGTCCCTGGCGCAATGCACAGCCAGCCGTTCCCGCTGATGGCCGCCATCACGCGCTTGCCTTCCCGTCGCCCGCCGCCGCTGAAGCCTCGCGGCCTTCCCGGCCAGATCCACAGGTAGAGCGGATAGGTCTTCCCGTCCTTCGACAGCACCGTGCCCGTACCCTGCCAGTAGAGCAGCGGCGTCGAGCGCCCCCCGATGTGCAGCGCCCAGGGATTCAGCACGACGATCACGAGCCAGGTGAATGCCAGCCCGGCCAGCGCCATCAGCACCAGCTTCGTCAGACATCCGCCCAGACAGCCAGCGCGACCTTTCATATACCGAGTATAGGCCGTACGACTTCGACGGCAGGGCACCCGGGGCCAACATCACGGCTCGCCGTGTGTCCCGTGGCGGCCCCCCGCTGGAACATCGTCAACTCCCACGAATCGGAGATGGGCTGGCCGCTGCCGCCCCTCCAGCCGAACACCTCCAAACCGCCAGGGACCCCGGCATGCTTGCGCCATCCGCCCGCACCCCATGGGACCCTGACCGAAGGGCGCGCTCGCCGCGGCCAATCGTATAAGATAGGCCGCGACACGACATTGGCGCGGGTGCGCCTGCCGTCCGTCGGTATATCTCCCGGGAGCACAGACCCATGAGAGCGCGATCCGATCGAGAGCCCAAGGCGGCACGCCGTCGACTCGCCGGGCTGGCGTTGAAGGTGCTCGCGCCACTCGCGGTGGCCGTGGGGGTCGTCGCCATGCCGTTCGCGGCGCAGTCGCCGGGCCCGATTCCGGACGGCTTCACCCGCATCTTCAACGGGAAGGACCTGACGGGCTGGCATCCGAGCCGCACCGCCCATCACGGCAAGACGCCGCAGCTGACGGTGAAGGACGGCGCGGTCTACATCCTCCAGCACCCGTTCGGCCAGGGCGGGCTGCTGCTGACGAACAAGAAGTACGGCGATTTCGAGTTCTACGTCGAGACGGACCTCAAGCCCGGCTTCAACAGCGGCATCTTCCTGCGCTCCACCGAAGAGGGCGCGGCGTACCAGGTGGAACTCGATGCCAACGCGGGCAACGGGGCACTCCTTGGCGAATCGCTGCGCATCAGCCAGGGCGCGCGGCCGACGCGCATGGCCGAGGTCTGGAAGCCGAACGACTGGAACTCGTTCCGGATCCGCATGGCGGGCGCGACGCCGCGCATCACGCTCTGGGTCAACGGCGAACAGATGTGGGACGTGCAGGAGCCGAAGAACGACATGGTCGCCGGCATGACCGACGGCTTCATCGCCCTGCAGTTCCACTTCCTCACGTCCACGGGCCCCTCGACGATGGTGATGCCGCTGTCGTACAACACCCCGGGCGTCCCGCTGGGATTCCGCAACATGGCGATCAGGGAGATCGAGCCGGGGACGCAACTGCCGCCGATCGCCCCGCCGCCGCCGGCCGTGCCGCCGCCGACAGCCGCCCAACAGCCGACAGCCGCTCAACAGCCGGCCGCGGTGCCTCCGGCCGGCGCCAGGCGCGCGGGCGGCGGCGCCGCGCAGCAGGTGGCGCCACCGCCTCCGCCGGGACCGGCCGACTACACGAACAGCATCGGCATGCAGTTCATGCTCCTGAAGCCGGGCAAGATGATCGCGGGACGCTACAACCCGAATCCGATCGCGCCGCCCGCGGCGAATCCCGCGGGTGCGGCGCCCGCAGAGGGGGGGGCCGCGGGCCGGGGCGGCGGTCGCGGCGCCGGCGCACGCCTGACGTGGACGCCCGAGCAGTATGCGGTCGCCGAGAAGCTGCGGCAGGAAGCGCTCATCCCGGGCTTCACCGTGACGTTCGACAAGCCGTACTACATCGGCCGCTACGAGGTGACCCAGGCCGAGTGGAAGAAGGTGATGGGCAGGAATCCGTCCGTGTTCCAGGGGGACAAGGTCAGCGACGACGCGGATCGTCATCCTGTCGACAGCGTGTCGTGGGACGATGCGCAGGCGTTCGTGAAGAAGCTCAACCAGATGGAGAAGACGAACGCGTATCGCCTGCCGACCGAGTTCGAATGGGAATGGGCGTCGCGTGCCGGCTCGGAGGAGGCGCTGCCGACGCCGGGTGAGGGCACCAACAAGGCGGTCATGTTCAAGCAGGGCGGAACGACCGCCATGGTCGGCACGATGTACCCGAACGCGTGGGGCCTCTACGACATGCTCGGCAACGTGTGGGAGTGGGTGCAGGACTTCTACAACGACAAGGTCATGCCCGACGCGAAGCCGCCGTCGAAAGGCAGGCAACACGTGCTCAAGGGGGCCGGCTACCTCTCGCACGTCGCGAACGTCGTTTCGACCGTCCACGCCGGCGGCCCGGGCGATCCCTTCAACACGGGGTTTCGGATCGTCAAGGACGCGAAGTAGAGGGCGCCTCGAGGCCATCGGTCCGACCAGGCGTCGGCAGGTTCACGCGCCCGACTGGAGGCCGCAGCTGCGGGCGCCGCCCGCGCGGGCCCGCCGCATCGTGTTTCGTTCTTGCGTGCGGGATGGGGTAAAATCCTGGTTACCGACGGATATCCGTCTGATCTCATACCCAAGGGGTTTCGAACAAATCCGCCCTGGCCTCGGCCAGGCCCTCCTGCCGCCCCGCGCGGCGCTGGTTCGACTGCATGAAGAGCACTGAACGGCATCGCCTCAAAGAGAACGAGGTCGCGTACACGGTCGCCCGCGTTCGGGAGACGTTCGAGACCTATCAGAAGCCGATCCTCGCCGGGGTCGTCGGCGTGGTCGCGATCATCGTGCTCGCCGTCGGCCTCACTGCCTGGCGCTCCCAGACCGACACCCAGTCCCGCACGCTGTTCGCCGACGCGCTGGCCGTCGAGAACGCGCAGGTCGTGCCGCCCGTGCCCCGTGGAACCCGGCAAACCGGCCGCGCCGCAGTTGGCCGGCAGCTTCCCGACCGAGAAGGCCCGGAACGAGGCGGCCCTGGCCAAGTTCATGACGGTGGCCGACGCGTACCCCTCGTCCGAGCCGGGCATCGCGGCTCGCTACCACGCGGCCTCGCTGCTGGTTGCGCTCGGGCGCGACGGCGACGCGATGAAGCGGTATCAGGAGGTCATCGACAAGGCCGGCAGTTCCCTTTACGGCCAGATGGCCAGGCTGGGCCTGGCGGAAGCGGAGGTGGCCGGCGGCAAGTTCGACCAGGCGATCGCCGTCTACAAGCAGCTGTCCGAGGACAAGGCGGGCCAGCTGCCCGTCGACGGCATCCTGATGCAGCTCGGGCGGGCCTACGACGCCGCCGGCAAGCAGGCGGACGCGCGCCAGGCGTTCAAGCGCATCCTGGACGAGTTCCCGCAGTCTCCTTACGCCGCGGAGGCGAAGAAGGAGATGGATTCGATCAAGGGGTAGGGCCGGCTTTCGCGAAGCGGTAGCCGAGGATCTTGTAGATCAACTTCGCGCACAGGAAGTTCGGCCCCACCAGGCCCGGCAGCGGGCACAGTTCCACCACGTCGCACGCCACCACGTGCCGCTTGCTCATGACGGCGCGCAGCAAGGCCATCGCCTCGTGCCACGAGAGTCCGCCCGGTTCGGGCGTGCCCGTCGCCGGCATGATCGCCGGGTCGAGGCCGTCCACGTCGATGGTCAGGTAGACCTGGTCGCCGAGCGACGCGACGACCTTGTCGATCCAGTTCGGATCCTGCCGCATGTTGTGATCCCAGAACACCGTCGTCCGAAGGCCCGGAATCGCCTGCGACTCCTCCTTGCACAGGCTGCGAATCGCCACCTGGGTGCACGGCGCGTGATCGACGATGCGGCGCATCGCACAGGCGTGGCTGTAGCGGCTGCCCTGGTAGGAATCGCGCAGGTCGGCGTGGGCGTCGATCTGCAGCACCGACAGGCCGGACGTGCGCGCGGCGAGCGCCTCCACCACGGGGACGCTGACGGAGTGCTCGCCTCCAAGCACGATCAGGAACTTCTCGTGCTCCATGATGTCGGCGACGACCCGCCTGATTTCGTCGAGCGCCACGCGGATGTCGTTGTAGGGCAGTTCGAGTTCCGGAAGCGTGTAGATGCCGCGGTTGTAGGCCTCGCCCTGCGTTTCCTCGTCCCACAGCTCGACCTGGCCGGACGCGAGAAGGATCTCGCGCGGCCCGTTCCGTGTTCCGGTGACGTAGCTCGTCGTCCGCTCGAACGGCACCGGAAGCACCACGGCGCGGGAGTCCTCGAAGCTGCGGGAGTGCTCGAACCCGCCGAAGTTCATGGGGACGTGGTGTTCGTAGTCGGGTCGGTAGTCCATGGGCGTCCTCGGTTCAGGTCGAGTCGGTCGCTATTGTAGCCGAACACCGGCCGGCGCCCGCCCGCCGCTTGCGGCAGGCGGCGAGGCGCCGCGAGAGCCGCCCGCGCCGCGCGGCGTCAGAACGAAGGGCCGATCCGGAAGTACGCGGACGTGCCGGTGCGCCCGCCGGGGCTCGCCGCGCCTCTCGCTCCCCAGGACTCCTCCCCGTCGCGAGTCCACGCGACACCGGCCGTCACGCTGACGGGCAGCGCGAACCCGGCCACGAGGTCCAGCGTCCCCTCGACGCCGAGCGACGTCTTCACGTCGGAAAGGCGAAAGGCGGACGTCCAGGCCTGACCGGCGTCGAAGAAGACGGCGCCGTGGATCGTGCGCAGGAGAACCGGGACGGTGCCCCAGCCGCGCTCGATCCGGAGCAGCGGCTGACGCCATTCGACCGAGGCGACGGCGATGTGATCGCCGGACGTGACGCTGCCGTCGAAGCCTCGCAGCATGCGGAGTGCATCGCTGCCGAAGTCGATGAGCGGGCCTGCGGGCATCGACCCACCCAGGTAGAACCGACGACGGACCGCGATATCGCCGGTGGCCACGCCGTAGCCGGCGCGCGCGGCGATCACGGCATGGGAGGCTCCCGGGCCCCAGAACGCCCGCACCTCGCCGGTGAACGCATCGGCATTGCCGTCGGCGCCGAGAGCGTCCCGCACCTGCTCGCTCGTAATCGCGGCAGCGACGCCATCCTCCGTCGAGATCGAGCGCCCGTACTGCTTGCTGCTGTTCACGGCCCACGCGCTGCGCAGCGCGTTGCGGTTGACGGCCCTGCCGACCAGCGTCGCCCCGTCTCCAGCCGTGGGGACGTTCGCCGTCAGCGTGTCGCGACCGCCGTTGAACGCCACCTGCCAGAGTTGCGCGTGCCGCACCCTCTGGAACGGCAGCGCCACGCCCGCCGTCAGGTTCTGCTCGCGAAGGTCGGCCGACACGGGCGGCCGGTCCAGCGACTGCGAGATCTGAAGGAACGACGTGCTGTCGGACACCGAGAGGAACAGGGCCGGTCGCCATCGGTCGTACACGTAGCTGGCCGACCAGTCGGGGCGCCCCTGCGGAGCTCCGGCGGAACTGCCGAGGGTGTGCCACATCGCGGACACCGCGTAGGTATGACGTGCGAGGATGTCGGTGCCATCGACGCCGAAGCCCAGGCGGAGTTGGCCGTCCTCGGTGTCGGCGAATGGCGTCCACGATCGGGGCAGGAGCGTGGGAATCGGCGAGTAGCGGCGCGGCTCCAGCCCGACGGGCGGCGGCTCACCGGAACGCGCGGCGCTTTGGCCGGCTCCCGTCACCTCCACGGCCGGCACCACCTGCGTCCAGCGCGACTCGTCGACCGGCACGGTGAACACGTCGTAGCCGGCCGGACCCGCCCCGACGAAGGCCACCAGCCTGCCGTCGGCCGACACGTCGGGAAACGACGCGCCGCCGGCGACGTCCGTCACCTGCCTCACGCGCCCGGTGGCGAGATCGGCGGCATAGATCTGAAAAACCCGTCCGGCTCTGTCGGACGCGAACAGCACCTGCGTTCCGTCGGGCATCCAGGCGGGCGTCATGCTGCGCCCTCGCGAGGAGGACGCGACAACCCGTGCGGCGCCGTCGTCGCGCTCGAGCACGACGATTTCGGACGGGCCGTCGATCAACCGCCGTTCCACGGCCAGCCGCCGGCCGTCGGGCGACCAGCGGGGCGCGCCAAACGTCGCTCCTGGCGGGGACGTGATGGCCGTGTGCGCGGGCGCGAGCGACAGCCGCCCTCCCGGATCACGCTCGACCGTGTAGAACGCCAGCAGGCGCCGCCCCGACTGATCGACGCGAACGCACGCGAGCTGACGGCCGTCGGGCGACACATCGGGCTCGAGCAGCCTCCCGTCGTCCGACAGGCGCTGGGTGCGGCCGGTGGCCACGTCGGCCACGCGAAGGTCGCTCCGCCATGCGACGTTGGTGCGCAGTTCCAGTTCGTCGAAGAAGACGAGGCCCTGGCGAACGGACAGGAAGCGGCCGCCGAACCGGCTCACCACGGCGCGCGAAGGGGGGATGGCCGCCGGGCGCCCGGCAGGGGCGTCCACTGGGACCTGCCGCACGGAAGGAAAGCCGTCGGCATCGCGGAGAAAGTAGAGCACGTGCGTGCTGCTCGTGTCGAAGCGCGGCGACGACACCCAGTAGCCGCGGTCCGTCAGCTTCTGCGCCGTCCCCGCTCCCTCGGCCGGCGTTTGCGGCTGACTCGACACGATCTGCTGCTGGAACGCGCGCCACAGATCGCCGAGGCTCGCCTGGAACACCCCCTCGAACGCCGGAGCGGACAGGTAGGGCAGTCGTCCGGCTGTCCGGTTCGAAAGGGCGCCGACGGCATCGTCGCCAAAACGAGAGGTCAGGTAATCGTAGAACCACGCGCCCTCGAGGTAGGCCGCGTTCCCGTTCGGCCACTCGACCAGCCCGCCGCCTGCCTGGTCGAGAGGCAGCGCCCCTGCCCGCGCCCGCTCCGTCACGACCGCGCGGGCGTCGCCGCCGTTCAGCCGCCCGAGCCCCGTCAGCCGGGATTCCCAGTATGTCGCGTAGCCCTCAATCTGCCACTGCGGCAGGAACAGGTTGGGGAAGGAGATGGGCGACCGGCCAAGAATGGCGCGCGCGGCCTTCGCCCATCCCCTGGTGCGCTCGAGCTGGATGACGTGAACGTATTCGTGGATGAACACCACCCGCAGCCAGTCGTCGGTGTTCGCGATGAGGTCCGAGGTCGCCGGCCAGGCGGTGGCGATGCGCACCGTCGGGTAGGGCAGCGGCGTCGCCAGGCCGTTGGGGTCGTCGTCCTGGTTCGCGAGGACGACGTGCGTCGTCTGGGGCGCGGGCAACTTCGTGCGAACTTCCAGCTCGGCTCGCACGGACTCGGCAATGCCCGCCAGCCGGCGCGCCTGCGCCTCGCTGCCCTGGTGGTAGTAGATCCGAAAGTGCGGCGTGAGGAAGACGCGGAACGCGAGTCGGGGCAGGTAGACGGACGCGGCGTCGGCGTGCGCCATCAGGGCCAGCAGGACGAGCCCGGCACCACACAGGCGCCGGCACGCGGCTGCGGTCAGCGCAAGATCCCTACGGTTCCCGGGCATCCCGTTTCAGTTCGGCGATGAGGGCCAGGGCCTCGAGCGGCGTGATGCGGTTCGGGTCCGTGGCGAGAAGACGCTCGACGATCCGCTCCCCGATGGACGGCAGGCCCTGGAACAGGCCGAGCTGCTGCTGCGGCTCGGTGGCGGTGTGACTGAGCGACGGGCGCCCGCCCCGCGCCAGCTCGTCGTGCTCGAGCGCGCCGAGGATTTCCTGGGCGCGTTCGACGACCCCTCGGGGCAGCCCGGCGAGCCGGGCGACCTGGATCCCGTAGCTGCGGTCGGATCGCCCCGCCACGACCTTGCGGAGGAAGATGATGTCGTCGTGCCACTCGCGCGCGTCGACGTGGTAGTTCACGACGCCGGCCATCCCGTCCGCCAGGTCGGTCAACTCGTGATAGTGCGTCGCGAAGATCGTCTTCGGCCGCGCCCGGGGGCTGGTGGCCAGGTGCTCGGCCACCGCCCAGGCGATGCTCAGGCCGTCAAACGTCGCCGTGCCGCGCCCGATCTCGTCGAGAATCACGAGGCTGCGCGACGTCGCCGAGTGCAGGATGTTGGCCGTCTCCTGCATCTCGACCATGAAAGTGGACTGGCCGCGCGCGATGTTGTCGGACGCGCCGACGCGCGTGAAGATGCGGTCGACGAGCGCGAGCTTCGCCTGCCGCGCCGGGACGAACGAACCGGCCTGCGCGAGGAGGCAGATGACGGCCACTTGCCGGAGGTAGGTGGACTTGCCGCCCATGTTCGGGCCGGTGAGGATGACGAGCTGGTGCGTGGTGCCGTTCAGCTGCGTGTCGTTCGGCACGAACGCCTCCGACGAGTGCCGCTCGACCACCGGGTGCCGCCCCTCGACCACCTGAATCTCGTCGCCCTCGTGGACGTGCGGCTTCGTGTAGTTGTTGATCGTCGCCGTCTCGGCGAGGGCCGCCAGCGCGTCGAGGGACGCCAGCGCGCGCGCCGAGTCCTGGATCCGCGGCGCGAGGGCTGCCACCTCGCCCCGAAGGCGTTCGAACACCTCCGCCTCGCGCTCGAGAATCCGCTCGTCGGCGCCCAGCACCTTCTCCTCGTACTCCTTCAGGGCCGGGGTGATGTACCGCTCGCCGCCCGCGATGGTCTGCTTGCGCAGGTAATCGGCCGGGACCGCGCCGAGGTTCGATTTCGACACCTCGATGTAGTAGCCGAACACCCGGTTGTAGCGGACCTTCAGCGACGCGATGCCGGTCCTGGCCCGCTCCTGCTCCTCCATCTGCGCGATCACCTGCCTGCCGGAGCGGCTGATCGCGCGCAGGTCGTCGAGCGCCGCGTCGAAGCCGTCGCGGACGAAGCCGCCGTCGCGCGCCAGCGCGGGCGGGTCGTCGGCAATCGCCGCCTCGATCGCCGCCCGCACCTCGGGCACGTCGTCCAGCTCGGCGGCCAGGCTTCGGAGGAGGGGCGCCTGCATCTCCTCGTGGACCATCCGCACGCGCGGAATCGCGCCGAGCGACTGCTTCAGCGCCACGAGGTCGCGCGGACCGGCCGAGCCCAGCACGGTGCGCGCGACGAGCCGCTCGAGGTCCTGCACCGTCTTCAAGGTGTCGCGGAACTTCCCGCGCTCCGTGGTCTTGAAGGCGTAGTCCTCCACCGCATCGAGCCGGTCGCGCACGCGCTCGAGCGAGAGCAGCGGCCGGAGCAGCCACTGCCGGATCAGCCGTCCGCCCATTGCGGTGACCGTCCGGTCGATCTCCGCAAGCAGCGAGCCCTCGCGCCCGCCCGAGGAGGCCTCGACGACCTCGAGGTGGCGCAACGTGATGGGGTCGACCACCAGCGTGTCGGCGGCCTGGCGAAACGTGGCGGCCCGAACGTGCGCGAGGTCGACCTTCTGCGTGTCGCGCAGGTAGCGGACCAGCGCGCCGCCGGCGCGAACCGCGAGCGGGTGCCCTTCCAGGCCGAACCCGTCGAGGCTCTTCGTCCGAAACTGCTCGAGCAGCGACGATCTGGCCGACTCGGCCTCGAAGCCCCACGCATCGACCGTGGTGGTCGGGATGGCGACCGCCGCTACCTGCGGCAGCAGCCCGGCGACGGAGAAGCCCGCCGGGACGACGAGTTCGCGCGGCCGGAGGACGGCCACCTCGTCGGCCAGCGCCTGCAGACCCGCCTCGCCCGAGTACTCCGCGGTGAGGAACTCGCCCGTCGAAAGGTCGATGAGTGCGGCGCCAACGGCGTGGACCTTGGCGGGAGCGTTGTCGTCCTTCTTCGCCTGCGCGACGACCGGCGCCAACCCCATCAGGAAGGCCGGCTCGCGGGCATCGAGGTAGGCGCCGTCGGTCAACGTCCCCGGGGACACCACCCGGACGACCTCGCGGCGCACCAGGCCCTTGGCCTTCTTCGGGTCCTCCACCTGCTCGCAGATGGCCACGCGGAAGCCCTTTTTCACGAGGCGCGCCAGGTAGCCGTCCACGGCGTGGTACGGCACGCCGCACATCGGGATGCTCCCCCCGCTGGCGTCCTTGCTGCGCGACGTGAGGGTCAGTTCCAGGGCGCGGGAGGCCACGAGGGCGTCCTCGTAGAAGAGCTCGTAGAAATCGCCCATGCGAAAGAACACGAGCGCGTCGCGATACTGGCGTTTCGCGTCGAAATACTGCCGCATGGCGGGCGTGGCGGTGGCCGCGGCGTTGGCGGACGAAGCGTAGTCGGTGGACTGTGCCATGGGTCTCAGATTCCAGACAGTCTACAATAGGCGAAGTTCCGATGCTGATTCTCGCGCTCGACACGACCACTCGCGCCGGCAGCCTGGCCCTGGTGCGCGACCATGCCCTCCTCGAGACGTTCGCGGGCGACGCGGAACGCACCCACGCCACGCGCCTGCCAGGCGATATTCTCGACTGCCTGCGCCGGCACGCCCTCTCGCTCGCCGACGTCGACCTTTATGGGGTCGCGACGGGGCCCGGGTCGTTCACCGGGCTGCGGATCGGCATCGCCACCATCCAGGGCCTGGCCTTTGCCGGCGGCCGCGCGGTCGTCGGGATCTCCGCGCTCGATGCACTCGCCGAGGCGCCGGGGCCGGCCTCTGCCGTTCGGACGGCCACGCTGCGCGCGGCGTGGATGGACGCGCAGCGCGGGGAAGTCTATGCGTGCCTGTATCGGGCGGCCGGCGGCCGATGGACCGAGGCCGCGGCGGCGTCCGTCGGGCAGCCCAGGGACGTGCTGGCCGAGTGGGGCCCGGCGCTGGCCGGACTCGAGACGGCGTTCGTCGGAGACGGCGCTCTCGCCTACGCGGAACTGATTGGGAAGGCGCTCGGAGACAGCGCCCGCATCGCCCGCCCGGTGCCGCCACTCGCTCCTGCCATTGCCACGCTCGCCGAGCTTGGCGCCGCGGCAGGCCATGCCCTGCCGCCGCATGCCATTCGGCCCGTCTACATCCGCCGGCCTGACGCCGAACTGGCGCGCGACCGGCGTGCCGGGTTGGTTCGCTGAGATGGACGATCCTCGGCAACTGCCGCCGCGCGAACCCCCGGGGGTGCACGACGCCCTCCCGCCGGGCTGGTCTGTGGACACCCTGGGTGAAACGGACCTCGACGAGGTGCTGGCCGTCGAGGAAGCCTCCTTCACGAACCCCTGGACGCGCCAGATGTTCCAGTGGGAGTTTCAGAACCTCGGTGTCTCCTACGGGTACGTGCTGCGCACGCCAGAGTGGCGGGTTGCGGCCTTCTGCACGGTGTGGGTGGTCCTCGACGAGGTTCACGTGAACAACCTCGCGGTCCGCCCGGAATGCCGGGGCCAGGGGGTCGGGCGGACGCTGCTCGAGTTCGTGCTTCGGCTCGCTGCGGGCCTCGGCGCCCGCCGTGCCACGCTGGAGGTGCGCCGGTCCAACTCCGCAGCTCTTAAGTTATACGAACATATGGGATTTACGGTTGCCGGCGTGCGAAGGAACTACTACGCCAACCCCGTCGAAGACGCGCTGGTTCTTTGGCTCGAGGGTCTGCCAACCGTCGGCGGAACTCGCGGATCAGGTGCAGCTTGAATCGGCAGGTACGATGTGGTAGCGTGCCACTAGGGTTGCCCGGATCCCCACCGGACCGGTTGAGGCAGAGACAGACACCATGACCCGCGGGTGCCGCCGCGCGCTTCTCACCTTTCCCATCCAAGGAGGCGGAGAATGGCAGACTCACAGGATTTGAAACCCCTGTTGCTCGAAACCGACGAAGAGTTCCGCCAACTCGCCAGCAAGCACCACGAACTCGAAGAGCGCCTGCACGAACTCACCGAGAAGCATTACTTGTCCGGATCGGAACAGGTCGAGGAGGTCACCCTCAAGAAGCGGAAGTTGCAGCTCAAGGACAAGATGGAAGCGATCGTTCGGCAGTACCGGGAGCGGACGACATCGGCGCCGCCGACCGCCACCCCGAGCCTCCAGAGAGGCTAGGGCGGCGCAACGGCACGAGGCTGAAGCTTCTGCGCACGGAGGCTGAGGCCTGGTGCCGACGGACCGTGAGCAAGGAGAGCCGGCTCGAAAGCCGGCTCTCGACGTCTTCGGCCCCCTGCCTGACACGACCGTCACTCGACGCCATGAAGATCGACCGAGCCGGCATCCCGTTCATCGCGGCGGCCGCGGTGCCCGCCGCGGCACTGGTCGCCGTCCAGGCGTTCGGCTGGGCCGCCCCGTTCGTCGTGCTGGCCTGCGCGCTCGTCTTCTTCTTTCGCGACCCCGATCGCGAGCCGAAGGCATGGTCGGCGACCGCCGTCGTGTCCCCGGCGGACGGCCGGGTGATGGTGGCGGGCGCGCCGCCGCCGAACGCCGCCCCGGGGCCAGGCCTCTGGCTGCAGGTGAGCATCTTCCTGTCGCCGCTCGACGTGCACGTGAACCGGATGCCTGTGACCGGGCGCGTGACCAAGGTAGACTACCGGCGGGGCGGGTACCGCGCCGCCTACCGGCCGGAAGCGACGATCGAGAACGAGCGGAGCGAAGTCTGGATCGACGGAAAGGGCTGGACCGTGGTCTGCCGTCAGATCACCGGGGTTCTGGTTCGGCGGGTCGTGTGCCGCGCGAGGCCTGGCGACGAGGTGCAGGCGGGGCAGCGCTTCGGCGTGATGAAGTTCGGGTCGCGCATCGACCTGTTCCTGCCATCCGGAAGCCGGCTGGACGTCGCCGTGGGCGACCGCGTCAGGGCGGGCGAAACGATCCTCGGAGAACTGGCCGTCGGCTCCGAGGTTTCGACGGGGGTCTGAAGCGCCATGAGCACAGAAGACGGGCCCGATCGGCGGCCGGGCAACCTGGACCCGCTGCGGCGCCGCACCGACGTGCAACGCCGGCGTTTTCGCCGCGGGGTCTACCTGCTCCCGAGCCTGTTCACCGTCGGCAACATGTTCTGCGGCTACGCGTGCGTCGCCTACGCCATGCGCGGCGAGCTCGAGACCGCGGCGCCGTTCGTCGGAATCGCGGTGCTCCTGGACGTGCTGGACGGCCGGATCGCGCGGCTCACCGGGACCACCAGCGCGTTCGGACGCGAGTTCGACTCGCTGGCCGACGTCGTGTCGTTCGGGATGGCGCCCGCGCTGCTCGTGTTCAGGTGGGGCCTCGAACCGCTCGGCCGCCTGGGATGGGCCGCGGGTTTCGTGTTCGTGACCGCCGGCGCGATCCGCCTGGCGCGGTTCAACATTCAGACCGGCACGGACAAGCGCTATTTCGTCGGCATGCCGATCCCGGCCGCCGCGGCCGTGCCGGCCTCGACCGTCTATCTGTATCCCTACGGCCTGCACGACTACCCGAGCGCGCTCCCGGCGCTCGCGCTGATGCTCGTGCCGGCCCTGCTGATGGTGAGCACGATCCGCTTCCGGAGCTTCAAGACGATCGACCTGCAGGCGCGCCGGTCGTACAAGATCCTGCTCGCCGTGGCCATCGCCTACTTCGCGATCACCACTCACCCGCGCTGGACGCTCGTCGTGCTCGCGTACAGCTACCTCGCCTCGGCATTCATCGGGATGGCGATGGCGCGGCTGCGAAGACGGCCCGCCGAGCCTCCCGCCGCTAGGCGACAGGAAGCCTGATCGTCACCTCGGTCCCTTTCCCGCGGTCGCTGGCGACGGCGATCGTGCCGTTGTTCAGCTCCACGTTCCGGCGCGCGATCGACAGGCCGAGCCCGGTGCCCACGGCCTTGGTGGAGAAGTAGGGCTCGAAGAGCCGCTGCAGCGCCTCCTCGTCCATCCCGACACCGGTATCGGCCACCCGCAATTCCACCTGGCCGTCCGCCGTGCGCGCGGCCAGCGTCACCGTCCCGCCGCCCGGCATGGCGTGGAGCGCGTTGTCCAGGATATTGGTGAGCGCGCGGCCGATGAGCATCCGGTCGATGAGCAGCGGCGGCAGCGGGGTCTGGAAGTCGCGGACGAAGCGCCAGCGGTCGCTGCCGCCCACCTCGTACGGGCGGACGACCTCTTCGACGAGGTCGGGCAGGTCCACGGGAGCGAGCCGCGCGGTGGGCGACGACGCGAAGCTCGAGAACTCCGACGCAATCTGCCGCAGCAGGCGCACCTGCGCGAGGATCGAATCGACGCAGCCCTCGAGGACCGGCTCGAGCGGCCTGCCGCGATCGGCGTGCACGCGACGCAGGTGTTCGGCGGACAACTGGATGGGCGTCAGCGGGTTCTTGATGTCGTGGGCCACCTGCCGCGCCATCTCGGCCCACGCCTCCAGCCGGTGCGTGCGCTCGAGCTCGCGCCGCTGGCGAAGCAGTTCGGCCGACATGAGGTTGAACGCGTCGACGAGGCGCCTCAGCTCGTCGGAGGACGTCGCGGCGACCCTGGCGTCGAAATCGCCGCGGGCGATGCGCCGCGTCGCGCGCGTCAGCCTGTTGACGGGGTCGGCGATCCGCTCGGCCATCGGGTAGCCGATCGCGGCGCCGAACAGGATGAAGAGCATCGCGGCCAGCACGATCCGGCGGTTGAGATCGTCGATCTCGCGTTCGATCTCCTGCTGGCGCAGCGTGAGCGGCACCGTCAGGATCGCGTCCCGCTCGCCGGCCCGCAGCGGCGCGGCCGCGACGATATAGCGGAATCCCGCCACCTGTTCCTCGGTGATCACCGTCGGCATGCGGTCGAGCACGACCGCGCGGTAGACGTCCGCCGGCGTCCGGGTGGCAAGCAGACCCGACGCGAACAGGTCGCGCTCGCTCGTCGCCTGCAGGCGCGCGCCGTTGAAGATGTTCACGTCCTGCCCCAGCACCCGGCTCAACCCGACCATCGCATCGTCGTTCAGCGTGGCCTGCGGCTGCAGGCGGTATTCCTCGATGATCTGGCGGGCGATGAGGGTCGTCTTGTGCGCCGCCGACTCGACGTCGTGGCGAAGGCGGTCCGCGATGTACGCGCGGGTCACGAGGGCCAGTGTCACGACCGGCACGACGGAGACGGCGACGAAGGCCAGGAACAGCTTGCGGTAGAAGCTCTCTCGAATCTCCCGCAGCAGCGCCCGCCCGGAGCGCACGCGCCGCGCGACGGCGCGGAACAGGGCCGCACACAAGAGGAGGCCGACGTAGGCAAGCGCGACCAGAAGACTCAATTCCGCGAGGTTGATGACGTGGCCGATCGGGGGGATGACGGGGTAGCCCAAGGCGTAGATGCCCGACCGATCGTTCTCGATGTAGACCCGATACTCTGCGCCGTTGTTGGCCAGCGTTGTCCAGAAGGGCTGCCTCGACGCGTAGATGCGCGCAAACAGGCTGTCGTCGATCGGCCAGGCGCCGTTGCCCGAGACGTAGAGCGCCGTTCGGCTCCAGCCGTACCGGACCAACTCGATGTCACGTTCGCGGACGTCCTCCCGCGGCGACGCGCCGCCCCGGAGCAGTTCGAGGTAAGGACTCTGCGACGAGATGAACGAGAGCGTGCTGTTGTCGAGGATGACGTGGACGACGATCGTGCCGAGCACCTTGCCATCGCGACAGATGTTGCGGCCCGCGTGGAGCAGCTGGCGGTCGTGCGACCCGAACGGGCTGATCTCGCCGAACGTCCGCCAGGTGCAGCTCTCCTCGCGCCACGTCTGGCCGCTCGTCTCCTCGGGGAGGTTCAGCGCGAATCGGCTGACCAGCATCGCCGCGCTGTTGTACAGCTCGATGGCCGAGGACACCCGATACCGCTCGAGCGCCGTGCCCTGCCAGATCTGAAAGGCGCTGTCGGTGCGCACGGTGCCGGGGGGCGGCGCCGGCACCGACACCGCGGCTTCGAGCTGCGACTCGCGGGTGTCGATGTTGACCTGGGCGGCCCTCAGCCGCATCTCGAGGTTCTTGCTCTGGTCGAGCACTTCGGGCGCGAAAGTGGTTTCGACTTCCCGCTGCCGGGCGCCTTCGTGGAAGTAGACGAGCGACGGGTACATCACCAGGGCGGGCGCCAGCAGGGCGAAGAACGCGACGATCAGCCGGTAGCCCTGCGAGGCGTGGCGAAGGTGCGACAGGCCTCGGGGCCCGACGAACACCGCGGCCGCCGCGGCGGCCGCGATGAACAGCGCCTCGACCCGCGGCAGCGCCCGCAAGATCCCGTTCCACCCGGTGACCCAGACAACGGCCACCGGCAGCGCCCAGGCGGCCAGCAGGACCAGGTTCACGCGGACATCGCGCTGACCGAACCGCCACCGCGCCAGCTGCAGCCGCAGCAGCAGCACGAGCAGCCACGCGAACGCCGCGTGAACGAAGACCAGGCCGAGCGCCAACGCCATGCGGGCGGTGTCCCACGGGTGTGGCGAGAAGTGCAGGATGTCGAGCGAGGCCCGCTGGAACGTCTCCGCCAGGAAACGCTCGTACCCCAGCACGGCCCCCGCGAGGAGTGCGCCGGCCATCAACTGCCAGGCGACGAAACCGAACGCGGGCATGCCTCGGGCGGAAGCGGCCGCCCGGCGGCCGCGCGAGAGCAGCCGGCGGCGCTCGAGGGGGGCCGCAGCCAGCGCCACCAGTGCCAGGACGGTCAGCGCCGACAGAAAGAAGCCCGCAGGGTGGCGCGCGAAGATCCCCAGTCTCGGCCAGCTATAGACATCTGCAGAGAATGCCAGGCCTGGACCGGTCGGCAGCGCCAGCGCAAAGAGCAGGCGAGCCGCGAGCAGCAGCAGCGCGACGACGGCGGTGGCCCCCACGTAGCCGCCAGCGGTCTTCGACAGCGCCCGGCGGTCGAGGACCGGACCCGAGAGCAGGAGCGTGGTCACGGCCAGCACGAGCACGGCCAGCGACAGCACCACCTGCCGGTGGGCCTGTCGGACGGCGGCGAGCGCGGCGGGATCCACGGCGGCCTCGGCGAGCGGCTCGCCCGACGGCGAGGGGATCACGAAGCTGAACGGCTCGGCGGGGCCGCGGCCTCCCTCTCGCATCGCGCGCAGCGAAACGGGCGCGAGGGGGGTGTCGAACACGAAGCGATCGGTGGGTGCCGTGCTGACCGCCGCGAACTCCGAGAACAGCCGCTCGGCAGCCACCACTCCCACCCGGGTGGCCGAACGCCCGGTTCCCAGCATGACCGGTTCCATTCGAACGAGACGGAACCCCAGTGACCCGGACGCGATGAACAGGGACGCCGGGCCCGCCGTCCTGTCCGCGCCGCCCATGCGCGTCGAACCGCCCAGCTCGGACGGCCGTCCTGCCCAGGCGAGCGGCGTTCCGTCCGTCCCGTACACCGTGATCGCGAGCGGCCCGACCGAAGAGCCGGCGACGAGTTCGCTGGCGCGGTCGAACAGGGGACGCACGTCGCGGCTCTCGGCGGGCTGGCGCAGCACCGGCTCGGCTGCCGCCGCCTGTGCCTCGGCGACCTGCGTCAGCGACTCGGCCATCTGGTCGAACTGGCGCCTGACGATCTGCTCCACCTTCAGGAAGGCGTCGCGGTCGTTGGCGCCGAGGCGAATGCGCTCGGCCACCCAACCGCCTGCGCCGACGAGCGCGGAGCAGGCGAGGCCAATCGACGCGATCAGGAGCAGCGGCCGCTGCCGGACGGCGAGCATGTGACGAGGTCAGCATACGTCAGGCACGCGGCGGGGAAAAGGGCGCTTCGGTGTTATAGTGAGCATCGGCATTGCGCGCCGACGGCCCGCGCGCCCGCCGTGGTGGCCCGGGCCGCATCCCCGCTCATGACGCATCCCGGGAAGGCACGGACGGCACTCAAGCGTGGCGCGCTGATCGCGGCCGCCAACTGGCAGGTCGTCGCCATTCAGTCTGTCGCCGACACCACGTTCAAACTGCTGCTCGCCGTGCCGATCGTCGGCGGCGCCTTCCTCGTCACGACGCTGCTCGGACGCGACTTCGGGGAGGTGTTGTCGGGCGATCTGCGGGAGATGCTGTTCGGCGTCGCCGGCACTCTTGCCGCCCACCCGGTGGCGCTGGCCTCGTACCTGTTCGGCTTCTTCCTGGTGCTGGCCGGCGGATCGGGGCTGATGTTCCTCGTCAAAGGGGGCACCGTCTCAATCCTGGTGCTCGCCGACCGCGTGGCCGGGCCCGTGGAGCGGCCGCCTTTGCGAGTGGCCGGCTTCCGCCGGGCCATGCAGTTCTCGATCGAGGCCTTCACGGCCGGCGCCGCCCGCTACTTTCGTCGCTTCCTCCTGCTCGGCGCACTGCTCACCGTCGTCTACGTCGTGGTCGCCGGGCTCTGCCTGCTCGCAGCGTACGGCCTCTACCGGTTGAGCGGCGACCGCCCACTCCTGCTCGGATCGGTCGCCGCGCTCGGGATTGCGCTGTTCGTGGCGCTGGTGACGGTCGTCAACGTCCTGTACCTGCTCGCGCAGATCATCGTCGGCGTGCGCGATTGCGCCATGGGCGCGGCGACGGCCGAGATGGGCCGGTTCGTGGGCGGCCAGTTCTGGAAACTGTCGCGCGTGTTCGGCGTGACGGTGTTGCTGTTGGTGATGGCGACCATCCTGTCGGTGGCCGCCACGTGGGGCTTCTACCTGATCGCGTACGTGCCGCTGGCCGGCCTCATCGTCCTGCCGCTGCAACTGGGCGCCTGGCTGCTCCGGAACGTCGTGTTCGAGTACCTGGGGCTGACGGCCTTGTCCGCGTATTTGTCCTTGTACCGGTCCTTCTCGGGCGATGGCGCGTCCGGCGAACCCGTCCGAGCTTCCCGATGAGCGACGCGATGACTGACTACGAGCACTTCCTCTCCAGGGCGGCGTTGAAATCCGAGGGGTCTGCCATCCGCAAGATGGGCGTGATGGCGATGAGAACCCCCGACATGATTTCCTTCGCGCCGGGATACCCCGACCCCGCCGTGTATGCCTGGGAGGAGTTCCGCGAGATTGCCGCCGAGCTGCTGACCGGTCGGGACGGCTCGGTGCTGCAGTACGGGCCGACGCGCGGGCACAAGTCTCTCGTCGAAGCCTGCCTTGAGATCCTCGCCTCGCGGGGCATCGCGGCAACAGCGGAGCAGTTGCTGGTGACGACCGGCTCGCAGCAGGGCATCTACCTGGTCGGAAAGGTGCTGCTCGATCCGGGCGACGTGGTGCTGGTCGAACTGCCGGCCTACACGGGCGCCATCAGCGCCTTCAAGAACACGGGAGCGGTGCTCGCCGGCGTCAGACAGCAGGCGGACGGCATCGACCTCGACGACCTCGACCGGGTGCTGGCGCGCGAACGGGCGGCGGGGCGCACCGTCCGCTGCCTCTATCTCGTGCCGAACTTCCAGAACCCGACGGGGCTGCTGCTCTCGCTCGAGAAGCGACAGCAGCTCCTGGCGTGGGCGGCGCGCGCCGACACGCTGATCGTCGAGGACGATCCCTACGGCGCGCTGTACTTCGAGGACGCGGCCACGGAGGCCGACACGAGGCCCATCAAGGCCGACGATGCGGAGGGGCGGGTCATATACCTGAGCAGCTTCTCCAAGACGTTGGCGCCGGGTTTTCGGGTGGCGTGGATGGTGGCTCCCGCCGCCATCGCTTCCAAGCTCGAGCTGTTCAAGCAGACGCAGGACCTGATGCCGCCTGCGCTCGATCAGCACATCATCTGCCAGGCCTTCAAGCGCGGCGTCCTGACCGGCCGGCTCCCGATGCTGCGGACGTTCTACCAGGAGAAGCGGACGGTGATGCAGGAACAGCTGCGATTGCAGATGGGCGATCTGATCACCTGGCCGGAACCGAAGGGCGGCTTCTTCCTCTGGGCCACGCTGCCGCCGCACTGCAGCACGGAAGCGATGCTGGCCCGCGCGATCGTCCATCGCGTCATCTACGTGGCGGGCCGGGCGTTCTTCGTGGACGGCAGCGGCGCCAACCTTCTCCGCCTGTCGTTCTCGCTGCCGTCCAAGGAGAAGATCGTCGAGGGCGTCGAGCGGCTCACGCGCGTGGTGAGGGACGAGCTGGCGGGCCGGGGGGTCTGAGCCCCGTCAGTCCTGCGGCGCCGGGGGTTTGATCGCGCCTTCCCCGATGCCCGGCGGGGCCGTGTAGAGAACCGGCAGCGGGGAACCGCGCAGCACGGGCGCGCCGGGAATCAGCAGCTGCGCCCTCGCGTCCCCGGTCACCACGAGCAACCGGCCGGCCTGCCCCAGTTGCGGCGGCTCGAGATAGCGCGGCGGCGCAGCCGCTTCGCCAGCGAGCTTCGCCGATCCCGCCGCCTTCCCGTCGACCGCCGAAAAGGCGGCCACTTCGGGCAGAATCCCCGGCACGAGAAGCAGACGCTCGGAGAGGTACGGCCCCGCCGTCGGCTGGTAGGGGAGCGGGGCCTTCCACCGCTGGTTGCCGTTCCCACGGTCGAGGGCGCGCAGCACGCCGTCCAGCGACAGGAAGTAGACCGAGTTGTCGTCGACCGCGGCGGTTCCCACGAGGGCGGCGCCCGTCCGCCACTTCCACTTCGTCTTGCCCGAATCACCCGCGAGGCAGTAGAAGAACTTGTCGTCGCAGCCCACGAACACGCGGTCGTCCAGCGGACGGATCGACGACGGCCGGCCGGGGAGCTTGTTCTCCCAGACCGCGACGCCGGTTTCGAGCGCGAGCGCTACCACCCTGCCGTCGTCGAGGAGCACGTAGACGTGTCCGTCGGCAGCCGACGGCCGCGCCTTCGCGGGCGGGCCGACGAGCTGTTTCCAGAGCACGTCGCCGGTCGCCCCCCGGAACATCGTCGCCTCGCCGAGGTCGGTGACGGCGAACAGCCATCCGTTGTCCCAGAAGAGCGGGGCGCCGACGGCGCTGCTCGTTTCGGCCCGCCATCTCGGGGCGCCGGTGCGCGCGTCGATCGCCTCGACGCGGTGCGGACCGGCGACGAACACCAGGCCGTCGCCGGTCTCCGGCGCGCCGACGATCTCGGCCGCCTCCACGCTCCACGCGACCGCACCGTCCGCCAGCGCGAGCGCCACGAGCGCGCCCGTCCGGAGCGGCACGTATGCGCGCTCGGCGTCGGAGGCGGGCGTGGCGGCGGCGGGGGCGGGCAGCGTCACCGTCCAGGCGGCGACCAGCGCCAGCGGCGGAACCGCCCGCTCGCGTCCTTTCGCCCCTTTCTCGGCGGGCTTGCGGGACCCGGCCGCAGGCCGAGCCTGGCCCGCCGCCGGCGCGGCGACGCCGGGGAAGAGCGTCAGGAGCCACACAATCGCGGTGAGAACGACGGGGACGTGGCGCGCCAACTTCACGCCGGTATAATACCGTCAGGCGCACCTCACGTCGCGACGTTTCCACCTGACAGACGTTACGGTTCCGATGGCCGAGTTCATCCACCTTCATCTCCACACCGAGTACTCGCTGCTCGACGGCGCGTGCCGCGTCGACGAACTGCTCGAGCAGGCGGCACGGGAGAAGATCCCGGCCATGGCGGTCACCGAGCACGGGAACATGTTCTCGTCGGTGATCTTCCACGACAAGGCGAGGCAGAAAGGCGTCAAGCCGATCCTCGGGTGCGAGGCCTACGTGGCCACCGGCAGCCGCTTCACGAAAGGCGGCGGCATCGGTGAGACGTACAACCACCTGGTGCTGCTCGCGGAGAACCGCGAGGGATATCAGAACCTGATCAAGCTGGTGTCCGCCGGCTACACGGAGGGCTTTCACTACCGGCCGCGCATCGATCGGGAACTGCTGGCGCAGCACTCCCGCGGGCTGATCGGCCTGAGCAGTTGCCTGAAAGGAGAGATCCCCGCCCACCTGCTGGTCGAGCAGGAGCAGCGGGCGATCGAGGCGGCCTCCTTCTTCCGCGATGCGCTCGGCCCCGGCAACTTCTTCCTCGAAATGCAGTACCAAGGCATCGAGGAACAGAAGGTGGTGAACGCGGGACTGCAGCGCGTGGCGAAGGCCCTCGACCTGCCGCTCGTCTGCACGAACGACGTGCACTACCTGCGCCGCGAGGACTTCAAGGCCCACGACATCCTGCTCTGCATCGGCAAGGCGAAGACCGTCAACGACGCGCAGCGGATGCGCTACCACGGCGACCAGTTCTACCTGAAGACCCCCGAGGAAATGGGCGCCGTGTTCGGCGACTACCCGGAGGCGATGGCGAACACGGTCCGGATCGCCGACCGCTGCAACGTCGACCTGGGCAAGACGGTCCACCACCTGCCCGACTTCGAGGTGCCGGACGGCTACTCGCTCGAGGAGTACTTCGAGCGCATGGTGTGGGAGGGCTTCGCCCGCCGGGTCCCTCGGCTCGAGTCCCTCGGGGCCGCGGGACGGCTTCGCCACACGATCGAGGAGTACAAGGCGCGTGTCGCGTACGAGATCGCGATGATCAAGCAGATGAAGTACGCCGGGTACTTCCTGATCGTCTGGGATTTCATCCGCTACGCGCGCGAGCAGCGGATCCCGGTCGGCCCCGGCCGCGGGTCGGCGGCGGGCAGCGTCGTCGCCTACTGCCTGAACATCACCGACGTGGACCCGCTGCAGTTCGACCTGATCTTCGAACGGTTCCTCAACCCCGAGCGCGTGTCGCTGCCCGACATCGACATCGACTTCTGCGAGCGCCGGCGGGGCGAGGTCATCGAGTACGTCACCCGCAAGTACGGGCGGGAGAACGTCGCGCAGATCATCACCTTCGGGACGATGAAGGCGAAGGCGGTCGTGCGCGACGTCGGCCGCGCGCTCGACATCGCCTACGCCGACGTGGACAAGGTCGCCAAGCTGATCCCGGCCGCGCTCGACATGACGCTCGACAAGGCGCTGGCCGAGAACCCGGCGCTCAAGGAACTCGAGGACACCGACGCGCGGGTCAGGGAACTGCTGGAGGTCGCGCGCCGGCTGGAGGGCATGACGCGGCACGCCTCGGTGCACGCGGCGGGCGTCGTCATCGCGCCGAGGCCAATCACCGAGTTCGCCCCGCTGCACAAGGGCGCCCGCGACGAAATCACGACCCAGTGGAGCATGAAGGAGATCGAGCGCATCGGTCTCCTGAAGATGGACTTCCTGGGTCTCAGCACCCTCACCCTGCTCGACGATGCGATTGCCGAGATCGGGCGGACGACGGGGCAGGGCCTCGACCTGGAGACGCTGCCGCTCGACGACGAGAAGACCTTCGAGCTGTTCTCGAACGGCCAGACGCTGGGCGTCTTCCAGTTCGAGAGCTCGGGGATGCGGGAGATCCTGCGGAAGGCGAAGCCCCAGCGGTTCGAGGACCTGATCGCCTTGAACGCGCTCTACCGCCCCGGCCCGCTGCGCGGCGGCATGGTGGACGACTTCATCGGGCGCAGGCACGGGCGGGTCGAGGTGAAGTACGAGCTGCCCCAGCTCGAGGCCGTGCTCAAGGAGACCTACGGGGTCATCGCCTACCAGGAACAGGTCATGCGGATCGCCAACGAGGTGGCCGGCTTCACGCTCGGCGAGGCGGACCTGCTTCGAAAGGCGATGGGGAAGAAGAACATCGAGGTCATGCAGGCGCAGCGCCAGAAGTTCCTGGACGGCGCCAGGAAGCGGAACGTCGACCCGAAGAAGGCGGGCGACCTGTTCGACCTGATGGAAGCCTTTGCGGGCTACGGCTTCAACAAGTCGCACTCGACGACCTACGCGCTGGTCGCCTACCAGACGGCCTACTTGAAGGCGAACTACCCCGCGCACTTCATGGCCGCGCTGCTGACGATCGAATCGCAGAACACGACCAAGCTGGCGATGTACCTGGGCGAGTGCCGCGACCTCGGCGTCAGGGTGCTGCCGCCCGACATCAACAGCAGCGAGCTCGCGTTCACGGTCACCCCGGGGGGCGTCCGCTTCGGGCTGGGGGCGGTCAAGAACGTGGGCGAGGGCGCGGTGCTGGCGCTGCTCGACGTCCGGCGTCAGAGCGGTCGCGTGCGATCGATCTTCCAGCTTTGCGAGCAGCTGGATTCGCGGCTGGTCAACCGTCGCGTCTTCGAAAGCCTGATCAAGGCCGGCGCGCTCGACTCCATGGCCGCCGCCTCGCCGGCGCTCGGCTCGCTGCCGGTGCCGGCGCTCCGCGCCCGGCTGTTCGCCGCCGTCGAGAAGGCGCTCGATTACGGCACCCGCACGCGCCGGGACCGCGACCAGGGCCAGGCCCAGCTGTTCGGCGGATTCGACGAGCCGGATCACGAGACTTCGTCCCGCGCCGAGCTGCCCGACGTCCCGGCGTGGACCGAGGCCCAGCAGCTCGCGGGCGAGAAGGAGGCGCTGGGACTCTACTGGAGCGGCCATCCGCTCGAACGCTACACGGCGGAGCTGCAGGCGATCGGCGCGCGAAGCATCGCCGAGCTCGTCGGCGCCGGCGACGCCGACGGCGAAGAAGGCGGGGCGGCGCGATCCTTCGAGGTGACGGTGGGCGGCATCATCGGCGCCGTGCGGTCGCTGAAAACGCGGAAGGGCGATCGCATGGCGGCCTTCGCGCTCGACGATCCCCAAGGGAGCCTCGAGGTCGTGGCGTTCCCCGAGACGTTCAGCAAGGCGTCCTCGCTCATCCAGACCGACAGCATGGTGCTCGTGAAGGGGCGCTTCGAGCGCGACGAGGAGAGCAGCCGGCTGCTGGCGAGCGACATCGTGGCGATCGACGCGGTGCGGGAGAAGGCGGCGCGCCAGGTCGCCATCCGCCTGGCGATGCCGCCGCACGATCGCTCGACGGTCGAGGCGGTGCTCGAGGTGCTGTCGCGGCACAAGGGTGACAGGAAGGTGGCGCTCGAGGTGGAACTGCGCGGGGGCGAACGGCCGTTGCGCGTGAAGGCCGACGTGCTCGGCCAGACGCGGGTCAAACCGTCGACGCAGCTCATCGCCGAGCTCGAACGGATTTGCGGCCCGGGCACCGTGGTGCTCCGGTAGGGCTGGAGAACGGAGAGTCATGAGCAAACCCAACGACGTGCTGGAGTTCGAGGCGCCGATCGCGGTGCTGCTGAAGGAAATCGACGCGCTGTCGCTGATGCCCCGGACCGATGCGCGCGACCGCGACCTCGAACAGCTGCGCCGGCGCGTCGACTCGCTGCGCCGGGAGATCTACGCCAACCTGAGGCCATGGCAGCGCGTGCAACTGGCGCGCCACCCCAACCGGCCGTGCATGCTCGACTACGTGGGGCGGCTGTTCACCGATTTCGTCGAGATCCACGGCGACCGCCGCTTCGCCGACGACCACGCGATCGTGGCCGGCATGGCCCTCTACCACGACGAGCCGGTCCTCGTCGTCGGCCACCAGAAGGGCGGCGGCGACACCAAGCAGAAGATCTACCGGAACTTCGGCTACGCGAAGCCCGAGGGCTACCGCAAGGCGATCCGTGCGATGAAGATGGCCGAGAAATTCCGGCGTCCGGTCATCGTCATCGTCGACACGCCCGCCGCCTACCCGGGCATCGAGTCGGAAGAGCGCGGCGTCGCGGAGGCGATTGCCTACAACCTCCGCGAGATGGCGGTCCTCGACGCGCCGATCATCGTGGCGATCTGCGGCGAGGGAGGCAGCGGCGGGGCGCTCGGCCTGGCCATCGGCGATCGGATCCTGATTCAGGAATTCGCGATCTACAGCGTGATTCCGCCGGAAGGGTGCGCCGCGATCCTGTGGCGCGACTCCGCGCGCAAGGTGGAAGCCTCCGAGGCGCTCAAGCTGACGGCGCCCGACATGCTCCGGTTGGGAATCGTCGACGCGATCGTCCCCGAGCCGGTCGGCGGGGCGCACAACGATCCTGCCTCGGCGGCCGGGTTGCTGGACCGCGCGATTCTCGGGGCCCTGGAGGCCGTCCGGCCGCTCGCCCCGGAGGCGCGCATCGCCGCGCGCTACCAGAAATTCAGGCAGATGGGCCGCCAGGGCTCGGACTTCGTCGACATGGCCGCGCCGGATGCAGGTTGACGAGTGGCCACGTTACCCCGACTCTGGGATCGACTGCCGTGCGATGAGACCGCCGCTGCCGCGTTGTCCGGGGCCGCCGGCATCGGCCCCGTGACCGCGCGCCTCCTCTGCCAGCGCGGCATCACCACGCCCGACGAGGCGGAGCGGTTCCTCCGGCCGTCGCTCGACCACCTTCACGATCCGTTTCGGCTGACCGACATGGCGGCGGCCGTCGACCGCGTGCTGGCGGCCATCGAGCGCAGGGAACGGGTGGCGATTCACGGCGACTACGACGTGGACGGCATCACGTCCACGGTCATCCTGGAGCGCGCCATCGCCGGGATGGGCGGCGACGTGACGCATTTCATCCCCGAGCGAATTCGCGACGGCTACGGCCTCCAGCCCGCCGCGGTGGAGCGTCTGGCGGCGGAGGGCGTGCGGCTGATCGTCTCGGTGGACTGCGGCATCCGCAGCCTCGCCGCTGCCACCCGGGCGGCCGAGCTGGGCGTCGATCTGATCGTCACCGACCACCACGAACCCGACCGCGACTTGCCGCGCGCGCTCGCCGTGCTGAATCCGAAGCGACGGGACTGCGCCTACCCGGACAAGAACCTGGCCGGCGTCGGCGTGGCGCTGAAGCTGGTGCAGGCGCTGTGCGCCCGAACGGGGCGGGAGAAGTGGCTGCCCGCGTTCGTCAAGATCGCGGCCCTCGGGACGCTCGCCGACGTGGTGCCCCTCATCGGCGAGAACAGGGTGATCGCCAAACTCGGCCTCGGCCTCCTGTCGCGCGGCCCGCACAAGGTCGGCCTCCGCGCGCTGATCGACGTCGCGGGCCTCACCGGCAGGACGATCGACAGTTACGCCGTCGCGTTCGTGCTCGCGCCCCGGATCAACGCCGCCGGGCGGATGTCGACGCCGGACCTCGCGGCGCGCCTGCTGCTGGCGAGCGACGATGCGATGGCGGCCGAAGCGAAAACGCTGGCCGAGCAGCTCAACGGGGAGAACCTGCGCCGACAGGAGCAGGAGCAGGAGATCCTGGGCGAGGCGCGGCGCGCCATCGAGGCCGATCCCGACATCGGCGCGCACTCGGTGCTCGTCGTCTCGGGGGACGGATGGCATCGCGGCGTCATCGGGATCGTCGCGTCGAAGCTGGTCGACGCCTTCTACCGGCCGGCCGTCGTCATCTCGGTCGAGAACGGCGTCGCTCACGGCTCGTGCCGCAGCATCGGGTCGTTCGACATGCTCGGCGCCCTCGAGGCCTGCAGCCCGCACCTGATGCGGTTCGGCGGACACCGGATGGCGGCCGGCCTGACGCTCGACGGCGCCTCGCTCAAGGCCTTCCGCTCCGCGCTCCAGTCGTACGGCGACGACCGCCTGGGCCCCGACGACCTGCGCCCCCGGCTGCGGATCGACGCGCACCTGGATTTCGACGACATCAAGGGACGGCTCGTGGAGGAGGTTCAGTCGCTCGAGCCGTTCGGCATCGGCAACCCGAGGCCCGTGTTCTGCGCCGGCCCGGTCGAAATCGTGGACGGCCCCCGCCGGGTCAAGGAGCGTCACCTGAAGATGGGCGTCCGCCAGAGGGGCCGCATCTTTCGCGCGATGGCCTGGCGATCGGCGGAGCGGGAGCCGTTCCTGCTGGAGCATCGGGGCGGGCTGGACCTGGCCTTCTCGCTGACGCAGAATACCTTCAACGGCGAGACCTACACCGAGCTGACCGTGGCCGACATGCGGGCGACAGAGGCGGGCGCAACGGCCGGTCAATGAAGAATGTAGAATGCAGAACGTGACGCACTCGGCATTCTGCATTGGGCATTCTGCATTGGGCATTGACCTGCAGGCCGGCCGTGCTCGGCGGCCTGCCGCCCTATGACTCCCTGGCAACGGCGCCTCCGCCACGGGCTGGCCCTCTTCATCCTGCTGCTGGCCGTCACGCTGGGCGTGCTGCTGCGGAGGCCGGTGCAGAAGACGGCGCAGGCACCGGCGCTGGCGCGGACCGACCCGCGGGCCGTGGTCGAGAGCGTCAAGGGCAGGTCGGTCCGCCTCCTCGGCGCCAAGGAGGACATCAGCATCGAGCGGTACGAGTGGATGGGCACGTACGCCGACGGGCGCACGAAGGTCACCGACGGCGTGTTCAAGGTGCTCCAGCGCGGCGGCCGCGACTTCCTGATCAAGGCGCACGACGCGGAGATGAAAGGCCAGTCGCCGAACGTCGACGTCACGCTGAAGGGCGCGGTCGAGGTAGCCTCGAGCGACGGGCTCCTCCTGAAGACCGAGGAAGCCACCTACGTGGACGGCGAAGGGCTCGTGCGGGCGCCGGGGCCGGTGGCGTTCACCCGCGGCAGGATGGCCGGGACCGCGGTGGGCATGACCTACGACAAGAACCGCGACGTGCTGTGGCTGCTCGACAAGGTCGTCATTCGCAACCAGCCCGACGAGAAGGGCGAGGACGGCGCCGACATCGAGGCCGGAGCCGCGGGGCTGGCGCGCGCGGACAAGTACATGCGCTTCGAGCGCGGCGTGAAGATCGTCCGCAACGCCCAGACCATCTCCGCCGACGCGGGCGTCGCCTACCTGACGCCCGACGAGAAGCGGATCCAGATGCTGGAACTGCGCGGGTCGTCGCGCGTCGGCGGCGTGCCGAAGGCCGACGGCGGCCTGAGGAACCTAGCCGCCCGGGACATGGACCTCACCTATGCCGAGGATGGCAAGACGCTGCAGCGCGCCGTGCTCAGCGGCGACGGCGTCATCGACCTGGCGGGCGCCGCGGGAAGCGCGGGGCGACGTCTCTCGGGGCAGTTCGTCGACATCGGGATGGGGCCGGACGGCTCCGTGGTGACCGCGCTCCTGGCGCGCGAGAAGGTGGTGCTCGACTTGTTCGCCGACAAGGCGACGCCGGCCCGCACGATCAAATCCGGGGCGCTGCAGGGGACGGGCACCCCTGAAGCCGGCTTGACGAACGCCACGTTCAGCGAAGGCGTGGACTTTCGCGAATCGCCCGCGCCCCCTGCGAAGCCGCGGGTCGCGAGGTCGAGCACGATGGATCTGGCCCTCAAGAACGGGTTCAGCAGCATCGAATCGGCGCATTTCGGCGGCGGCGTCCAGTTCGAGCAGGGCACGATGACGGCGACGTCGCGCGAGGCGCGCTACGCCATCGCCGCCGGCACGCTGAACCTGTCGGGCGCGGAGGAGAAGACGGGACGCCAACCGCAGGTCCTCGACGAACAGGCGACCATCGAGGGCCGGCGCATCGACATCGGGCTCGACACCAACCAGGTCACGGCGGCCGAATTGGTGAAGACGGAGATGCGCGGCTCGCCGCAGCCCGGCGGCAGGGGCGTCACGTCCGGCCAGCCGCACCGCCCCGCCATGCTCAAGCCGGACAAGCCCGTGTACGCGATTGCCGACCACCTCGTCTACGACAGTTCTTCGTCCCACGCCGTCTACACGGGCAACTCGCAACTGTGGCAGGAGGAGACGAGGATCAAGGCCGAGAAGATCGTCGTCGACGACCAGACCGGCAACCTCACGGCGTCCGGCGGCGTCGACTCGCGGATGATCCTCGACCAGGCGAACAGCGAGACCAACGCGAAGGAGCCGTTCAGATCGGTCGCCACGGCCGCCGACCTCGTCTACGACGACTCGGTCCGCCGCGTGACGTACACCGGCACGGCGCGCTTGAATGGTCCCGACGGCGACCTGACGGCCGACAAGATCGAGATCTATCTGCTCGAGGGCGGAAGCGAGGTGGACCACCTCGAGGCGTACACCGGGGTCAACCTCCGCACCCCGGACGGACGGAAGGCGAGCGGCAGCCGGCTCACCTACGTTGCCAAGATCGACCAGTACACCATGTCGGGGTTGCCCGTCACGCTCGAGGACGAAACGGGCCAAACTACCGGGAATTCCTTGATTTTCTTCAGATCGACTGATAGGATCCTCGTCGACGGGAAAGAGCAGCGACGCACGGAATTGAAGCGCGGGATCAAACGCTGAAGGGCTTCGTGTCGACTGATGGCCACCCTGCGGACGCACGAACTCACGAAGTCCTATAGCGGGCGCACGGTGGTGCGTGGCGTGAGCCTCGACGTGGCCTCCGGGGAGGTGGTGGGGCTGCTCGGCCCGAACGGCGCGGGCAAGACGACGACCTTCTATATGACCGTCGGGCTCACCGCGCCCGACTCCGGTCACGTCCTCCTCGACGGGAACGACGTCACCAACGACCCGATGTACGTCCGGGCGCGCAAGGGGATCGGGTACCTTCCCCAAGAGCCTTCGATCTTCCGCGGGCTGACGGTCGAGCAGAACATCCTCGGCATCCTCGAGACGCTCGACATCGATGCCCGGACCAGGCGGGCCCGCCTTCGCGACCTGCTCGCCGAACTCAACCTCACGCCGTTGGCGGGCGCCCCGGCGTACACGCTGTCGGGCGGCGAGCGACGTCGGGTCGAGATCACCCGGGCGCTGGTCGTCTCGCCGCTCTTCATCCTGCTCGACGAACCGTTCGCCGGCATCGACCCGATTGCCGTCGCCGACATCCAGAAGATCATCTTCCACCTGAAGGAGCGGGGCATCGGGGTGCTGATCACGGACCACAACGTGCGCGAGACGCTCCGGATCACCGACCGCGCCTACATCGTGCGCGACGGCGTCATCTTCCGGAGCGGCACGCCCGAGGGCCTCGCGAACGACGACGACGTCCGGAGGATTTACCTCGGGACCGAGTTCAGGTTGGACTAATATGGATCACGGTTCCGTTGCCGCGGACCTCTAGGCCATGGCGATCCAGCAGAAGCTTCACACCAAGCTCGTCCAGAAACTGATCCTCACGCCATCGCTGCAGCAGGCGATCAAGCTGCTGCCGATGTCGACGCTCGAGCTCGGCGAGCTGCTGACGCAGGAAATGGTCGAGAACCCGATGCTGGAGGAAGTGCCGACCGAGGAGCTGCAGCCCGCCGAGGCGGCCGCCGCTCCCGAAAAGCCCGAGGAGCCGCCCAAGGAACAGAAGTCCGACGCCTGGGACGACCAGGACTACGAGTACTTCTTCGGCGACTACCTCGACGACGGGTACCGGCCGCGCGCGCAGCAGGAAGTCAAGGAGCTGCCGCCCATCGAGAACACCCTCTCCACCACGACGTCGCTTTCGGACCACCTGCTCTGGCAGCTCTCGATCAAGACCGACGACGACACGCTCCGCGAAATCGGCACGGCGATCATCGGCAACCTCGACGACGACGGGTACCTCGTCGCCTCGGTGGACGAGATCGCCTCGATGGGCAACTGGAGCGTGACGGACGTCGATCGCGCGCTGAAGCTCGTGCAGGCGTTCGATCCGATCGGCGTCGCCGCGCGCGACCTGCAGGAGTGCCTCTGGCTGCAGCTGCGCCATCTCGGCCTCGAGGGGTCGCCCACCGAGAAGATCGTCACCGAGCACCTGCGCCTGCTGCAGAACCACCAGGTGCCCGAACTCGCGCGCAAGCTGAGCCTGCCGGTCGAGGAGCTCAAGCAGCACATCGCGATCATCCAGCACCTCGATCCGAAGCCGGGCAGCCGCTACAACCGCCCGCAGTCGCAGTACGTGACGCCGGACGTCACCGTGGTCAAGATCGAGGACCAGTACGTGGTGGTGCTGAACGAGGAGGGCCTGCCGCAGCTGCGGATCAGCCCGGCGTACCGGCGGCTGCTCGAGAAGGGCACGGAGAACAGCGACGAGACGCGGGCGTACGTGAAGGACAAGTTCCGCTCGGCGCTGTGGCTGATCAAGTCGGTGGAGCAGCGCCAGAAGACGATCTACAAGGTCGCCACGAGCATCGTCAACTTCCAGCGCGACTTCCTGGACCACGGCATCGAGCACCTGCGGCCGCTCGTGCTGCGCGACGTCGCCAACGACATCGGGATGCACGAGTCCACCGTCAGCCGGGTCGTGACGAACAAGTACATGCACACGCCCCAGGGCGTGTTCGAGATGAAGTTCTTCTTCCACAGCGGCATCAGCAGCTCGTACGGCGAGAGCGTGTCGTCGGTCACGATCAAGCAGCGCATCCGCAAGATCATCGAGAACGAGGATCCGCACCGGCCCCTGAGCGATTCCAAGATCGTCAGCATGCTCCAGAAGGAAGGCCTCGTCCTGGCGCGGCGGACCATCGCGAAGTACCGGGAGGAACTGAAGATCTCCACCTCCAACCAGCGCAAGGTGCTGTACTGACGGCTGCCCATGCGACTTGAACTGACCGGCCGACACGTCGACATCACGCCCGACCTGCGGAAGCAGGTCGAGCAGCGGCTCGCGAAGCTCGATCGCCTCTTGAAGGGCGGGATCGTCTCCGTCCAGGCGGTGCTGACGCGCGAGAAGTACCGGCACAAGTCCGAGTTCACCGTGCACACGCGGGGCGACCGCTTCCTGCACGGCCTTGGCAGCACCAACGCCTGGGAGACGTCGGTGAGCGGCGCGATCGAGAAGATCGAACAGCAGCTGGCCAAGATGAAGGGCAAGTGGCAGGAGCGCAAGCGCCGGGCGACCTCGCCCCGCATCCTGGCCGCCGAGACCGAGCTGAGGGCCCCGGCGCCGCCCGATCTCCCGAAGAGACCCCGCGTCCGCCGCGTGCCGCGCTACCCGGTGAAACCGATGACGGTCGACGAGGCCGCGATGGCGGTGGAAGGCGGGAACGACGCGTTCCTGGTGTTCCGGAACGCCGTGACCGACTCGATCAACGTGCTGTACAGGCGCAAGGACGGGCACCTCGGGCTCATCGAACCCGAGGGCTAGTCCCGCACGAGATGGTCACCTCGACTTCCAGCGTCAGCGTCGGCGCGCTCCTGCGCAGCCGCCCCGAGGCGCTCGGGCTCCCGCTCGAGCTGGTATCGGGCGCCGCGGGCCTCGACCGGCGCATCACCAGCCCTCACACCCAGAAGACGGGCCTCGCCCTGGCCGGCTTCGACGCCTACCTGTCGCCCGGGCGAATCCTGATCCTCGGCGAGAGCGAGGTGCGCTACCTGGAGAGCCTCCCCGCGTTGTCGTGCGCCGACGCGCTGCGCCGCACGTTCGCGCACCCGATTCCCGCCGTCATGATCACCGGCGGCTTCACGGCCCCGCCCGAACTGGTGAAGGAGTCGGAGCGCGCCGGCGTGCCGCTGCTCAGCACCTCGATCGCGACGCCGATCGCGATCGCCAAGGTCAACGCGATCCTCGAGGACTCGCTGGCGGAGCGCACGATCATGCACGCCGTGCTGATGGACATCCTCGGCCTCGGCGTGCTGATCGTGGGGGAGAGCGGCATCGGCAAGAGCGAGTGCGCGCTCGACCTGATCGTGCGCGGGCACCGGCTGGTCGCCGACGACACCGTGGAGATTCGCCGACGCGCCGAGAGCGTGCTGATCGGCACGTGCCCCGACCTCACGCGCCACCACATGGAGGTTCGCGGCCTCGGCCTGATCAACATCAAGGACCTGTTCGGCGTCGCCTCCACCCGATCGTCGAAGCGCGTGGAACTGGTGGTGCAGCTGGAGCGCTGGGAGCCGGGGCGCGAGTACGAGCGGCTGGGGCTCGACGACGCGCACTACGAGATCCTCGGCCTGCGGGTGCCGCTGCTGCGCATGCCCGTGGCGCCCGGGCGGAACGTGGCGATCCTCGTCGAGGTGGCCGCGCGCAACCAGTTGCTGCGGTCGCGCGGGCACCACGCCGCCCGCAAGCTGGCCGCGCGGCTCGAGCGTCAGCTTCGCGAGCCCGACGCGGCGGCCATCGACCCCGACGCCGACCGCGACGACCACCCCGAGGGGGACGCGTGAAGAAGACGTCGACGACAGGCGCGGCCCCCGGCCAGGTGCGCCCGCCCGCGACGGGCAGCCGCTTCGTGGTGCTGACGGGCCTGTCGGGGGCTGGGAAGTCACAGGCCATCCGTGCGCTGGAGGACCTCGGCTACTTCTGTGTCGACAACCTCCCCATCACGCTCATTCCGACGCTGGCCGAGCTCTCGCAGCGCGCCGAGAGCGATCTCAAGCGCGTGGCGATCGTCGTGGACGTCCGCGAGGGGGCCTTCCTTTCGCGGTTCCCGAAGGCGCTGCGCAAGCTCCGCTCGATGCGCGGCCTGAACCCCGCGCTGATCTTCCTCGAGGCGACCGACGCCGCCCTCGTGCGACGCTTCAGCGAGACGAGGCGCCCGCACCCGCTGGCGCACGACCGGCCGGTGAGCGACGGGATTCGGGAGGAGCGCGAGCGCCTGGTCCCGGTCCGGGCGCTGGCCGACGAGATCGTGGACACCACCGACCTGACGGTTCACGAGCTCCGCGAAGCGTTCATGGCCATCTCCAGGGGACGCTCGCCCCGCGGCCGGATGCTCATCACCTTCACGAGTTTCGGGTTCAAGCACGGCGTGCCGCCCGAGGCGGACCTCGTCTTCGACGTCCGATGCCTGCCCAACCCGCACTTCGTGCCGGAGCTCCGCCTTCGCACCGGGCGCGATCGGCTCGTGGTCCAGTTCATGAACGAGCACGAGGCCACCGGCGAGTTCCTCGAGAAGATGACCGACTTCCTGCGCTTCGTCGTCCCGCACTACGTCGCCGAGGGGAAGAGCTACCTGACGGTGGCGGTCGGCTGCACGGGCGGCCGGCACCGCTCCGTCATGATGGCCGAGGCGCTGCGCCGGCGCCTGGCGGACCTCGACGGTGTCCGCCTGCGCGTCCGGCACCGGGACATCGACATCGGGAGCGAGTGAGGGAGAGCCTGCGAACGTGCGGCGGCGGGTTCGCAGGTGTCCGGCTGGTATCCGGCTGGCGACTGGCGGCTTGCGGCCTGCGGCTGGCGCCGGCCGGCGAGGAGGTCCGATGATTGGCGTTGTAGTCGTCACCCACGGCCAACTGGCCACCGAGCTGGTGAACGCCGCCGAGACGATCGTCGGCGACCTGCCGCAGTTTGCCGCCGTCTCGATCGGCTGGCACGACGATGTGGACGACGCGCGCGAGGAGATCAAGCAGGCCATCGCCCGCGTCCAGGGCCCCGAGGGCGTCCTCATCCTCACCGACATGTTCGGAGGCACGCCCGCGAATCTCGGCCTCACGTTCCTGGAGGCCGACCGGGTCGAGGTGATCACGGGGGTGAACCTCCCGATGCTGATCAAACTGGCCGGCGCGCAGAAATCGTCGAACCTGCTCACCGTCGCGCGCGACATGCGCGAGCACGGGAGGAACGCGATCTGGATCGCATCCGACCTGCTGCGGTCCGAAACGAAGCCGGAGGCATAAGCACGTCCGGCTTGCCGCCGGCGAGCCGCAGGCCTCGGGCCGCATGGACATTCGCACCTTCTGACTATGGTCTCTCGCACCGTGACGGTCTGCAATCAACTCGGCATGCACGCGCGCGCGGCGGCCCGCTTCGTGCACACCGCCAGCGCCTTCCAGGCGCGGGTGCGCGTCGGCCGCGGCGCTCGCGTGATGGACGGCAAGAGCATCATGGGCGTGCTCCTGCTGGCCGCGGCCCGAGGCACCGAGATCACGATCTCGGCGGAAGGCGACGACGAGGCGGCCGCGCTCGACGCGCTCTGCCAACTCGTCGAGTCGGGATTCGGTGAGGAGCCGTGCACCGCCTGACGGGCATCGGAGTGTCGCCGGGGATCGTGGTCGGCCGCGCGGTGCTGCTCATGCTGCACCCGCTCGTGATCAGGTTTCCCATCGGGCCCGAGCGGGTCGCCGAAGAGGCGGCGCGTCTCGAGGACGCCCGCGCGCGCTCCCGGCAGCAGCTGCTCGAGATCAAGGCGCGGATGGCGCGCGGCGCGGCCTCGGAGCTCGGCTACCTCTTCGACGCCCAGCTGCTCATGATCGACGACCCGATGCTGGTGTCTCGGGCGCGGGAGCTGATCGGGGACGAGCAGGTCAACGCCGAGTGGGCCGTCCAGCGGGCGTTCGAGGATCTGTCCGGCATCTTCGACGGGATCGAGGACGCCTACCTCCGCGAGCGCCGCGGCGATGTCGCCGACGTGGTCGGCAGGCTGCGCATGAACCTCGGGCGGGCGAGGGGGCTGGGCGCCGACCTGTTCCGCGACGTCGAGAGCGACTCCGTCCTGGTCGCCGACGAACTGACGCCGTCGATGGCGGCGCAGGTGGACTGGCGGAAGATCCAGGGATTCGCGAGCGACACCGGCAGCAGCACGCACCATACCGCCATCCTGGCCCGCTCGCTCCACGTCCCGGCCGTCGTGGGGGTGGCCCGTGCGAGCGGGACCGTCCGGCCCGGCGTCATGGTGGTAATCGACGGTTCGACCGGCGAGGTCATCGTCGACCCGCCGGCGGAACTCGTGGACGACGTCCGCCAGCGGAGCGCCGTCCGAACCGGCCCCTCTAGGATGCCTTCGCGGACGCTGGCCCCGGCCGCGACGACCGCGGATGGGCAGGTCATCACGCTGCAGGCCAACATCGAACTGCCCGACGACATCGCGATCGCGCGGGCTGCGGGCGCCGGGGGCATCGGCCTCTACCGGTCCGAGTTCCTCCTGGCGGTGTCGTCAGCCGAATCGCTGACCGAAGACGCGCAGTACGCCGCGTACCGGGCGCTGGTGGAGGGCATGGCCCCCGGGGCGGTCACCATCCGCACGTTCGACGTGAACGAGAGCCAGCTCCGCCCGTGGGGCCCCGGCGTGAACGGCGATTCGGCCACCGGCCGCGGCGACGCCTCGAACGGACCGCTCGGCCTTCGCGGCGTTCGCCTGAGCCTCGCCCACCGGGACCTGTTCAAGATGCAGCTGCGCGCGCTGCTTCGCGCCAGCCGGCACGGCCGGCTGCGGATCATCTTCCCGTTCGTGTCGGGCCTCGAGGAGCTGCGGGACGCGAAGGCCGCGTTGCGCGAGGCGGCCGCCGAACTCGCCGCCCGCGGGGAAGCGGTCGACCGCCTCCCGCCGGCAGGGGCGATGATCGAGATCCCGTCCGCCGCGCTCACCGCCGACCTGCTGGCGCGCGACGCGGATTTCTTCAGCATCGGGACGAACGACCTGATCCGGTACCTCCTTCGCCGTGGACCGCACCGACGCGCGGGTCTCGCACCTGTTCGAGCCGCTCCACCCCGCCGTGCTGCGCACGCTCCGCGCGATCCTGCGCGCGGCCGCCAGGCGCCGGGTTCCGGTGTCGCTCTGCGGAGAGATGGCCGCCGACCCCAAGATCCTCCCGCTGCTGATCGGGCTCGGCCTCGACGACTTCAGCATGAGCCCCGCGGCGATCCCGGCGGCGCGCGCCGTGGTCGCCACACTGCGGACCGGCGAGGCCAAGCGGCTCGCTGCGCGGGTGATGAGGCTGTCCACCGCGAAAGACATCGAACGGACGCTGGCTCGCCGCGCGCAGGCGCCGCCGCCGCGCGGCACGGGCGGCCGGAGGCCCGGCACAGGAGGCACGAGTGGGGAGCGCTGATTACACGAAGGTCGAGAAACCCTGGGGGTACGAGCTGCACTGGGCGAAGACCGACCGCTACGTCGGCAAGATCCTCCACGTCAACGCGGGGCATGCCCTCAGCCTGCAATACCACAACCGCAAGGAGGAGACGATCCTCCTCTGGGCGGGCCACCTGTTGTTCGAAATCGAGAAGAACGGCTCGCTCGCGAAGATCGAAATGAACCCGGGCGACCGCGTCCACGTGGCGCCCAAGACCGTGCACCGCATGACCGCGCTGCAGGACTGCGACATCTTCGAGGTCTCGACGCCGGAACTCGACGACGTGGTGCGGTTGGAGGATCGGTACGGGAGGGAGGACGCGCAGCGGACGTAAGCAGGAGCCGGGATTCAGGAGTCGGGATTCAGGAGTCGGGATTCAGGAGTCGGGATTCAGGAGTCAGAGCGACCCGGGACGCGCGCCAGGATTCAGGCTGCGCCGCAGCACTGAATCCTGACTCCCGGCTCCTGAATTCTGCCTAGAACGGTTTCAGATACTTGCCGCCGTCAACAGGCGGTAATTAGTTTCCGAGCAACAGCGTAGACGACTCGCCTTCTGCCGGATGTCGACAGGAGCAGCGCCCGGACGCTGATTGTTGACATTGTGCCGCGCGTCTTCCCCCTGCCAAAGACAGACTGCGAGTTGCAGGAAGATACGCGAAGTCCAGCCCAGCCCAGCGCCGAAATCGAGCACACGCATCCGGGGCAACAACTGCAGCCCCATCAGCACATGGCAGAAGGGGATCAGATGGTCGGACGCTTCTTCCACCGACCTGAATGGCTTCCGCGCAGGAGTGGAACCACTACTCGTCGCCTGGTCTGCGAAGTACCGCTCGGCCTCAGCCGCCAACGACTCGACGCTCTCTGCCTCGAGCACCCGATGGACATCAATCTCGCCGTCGCGCGGTCCACGATGATCGTCAATTCCCAGGCGCAGTCGGAAAGGCCAACCGAAGCGGAATGCCATGTCACGAATCCGGCGTTGTGCGCTCGGGGTAAAACGCGGCAGTATTCGTTCAACGACGAGAACACGCCACCGTGAGGACGAACGCATCACGATCTCCTGTCTCTTTCCGTGCCGTCGATCTGCCTGTGGCCGTGGTCCGACAGGGCACCGGCCGCGCACGCGAGAGCGAGCCCACGCAGTGCGAGGCAATCGCTCCGTCGCAAGGCCAAGGTGCTCCGCTTCACGGGGGGCGCCTTCGCGCCTGACGGCGCCACGGCGCTCTCTCTTGTTTACGTTCCAGGAAATCGCAGCCTAGGCGAGATGGTAGCGGCTGCTGTGAGGTGTGTAAACAGCAGAATGGCCCGTAGAAAGCACACTACGGGCCACCTGTTCTACACTCTTCGAAAAGGCGACCTCAGAACGGCACCTCGTCGTCCGAGGGCATCGCGGCGGCCTCGGCGCCCGCCGTCTCGTGGCCGCCCTGGTCGCGGTCGGCGGACTCGCGCCTCGGCCCGCCGCCGAGCAGGGTGATCTTGTCGGCCGTCACCTCGACGGTGGTCCGGTCGTTGCCTTCCTTGTCCTTCCACTTCTGCGTCTTCAGGCGGCCCTCCACGTAGACCTGCTTGCCCTTGGTCAGGTACTGCGTGAGCGTCTCAGCCGCCTTGCCCCAGAGGTTGATCCGGTGCCACTCGGTCTCTTCCTTCTTCTCGCCGTCGCGGCCCTTGAACGTCTCGGTGGTCGCGATGCTGAACTTGGCGACGGGGGAACCTCCCCCGGTGTAACGAAGTTCGGCGTCCCGGCCGAGGTTGCCTACCAGGATCACCCGGTTCACGGTGCCCATCGATTTGTCCTTTCGTAGGAGTCGGCCCTTGGGCCGAGTCCGGCGCTACGGCTGCCATTCGTCTTCGCCCTGCTCGCCGCGCGGCTCGCGGCGGATCAACTGATCGAGCCGCTGCTTCGCAAGGCGCCCGGCCTCCGAGTTGGGGAAGTTCTTCACCATGTACTCCCAGCTCTCGCGGGCCCGGTCGGTCTGGCCGAGCGCGTTGAGCGCCATGCCGCGCTTGTAATAGATGTCCGGGTTCCGCTTGCCGTTCGGGTAGTCGGCGATCCCCCGCTCGTACGCGGTGACGGCTTCGCGGTACATCCCCTGCTGGTAGTAGCTCTCCCCGATGAAGTACTGCGCCTCGCCCGCCAGTTCGGACTTCGGGAAGGTCCGAATGTAGTTCTCGAATCCCGAGATCGCGAGGTTGTACTGTGCGCCGACGTAGTCGCCCCACGCGTTGTCATAGAGCCGCTGCGGCGACACCGCCGGAGGCGTGGCGCCCGGGGGCGGCAGCCCCGGGGCGCCCGTCGGCGCGGCGCCGGAGGCCGCGTCACCGCCTGCGGCCGGCGCCGTCGCGCCGCCCTGCGGCATCGCCATGCGCACCGCCTCGAGTTCCTGGGTCAGCGAACTGACGCGGACGTTGTTGTCGTCCACCTTCTCGCGGACGACGCGGAGGTCGTTCGAGATGGTGTCGACGAGCAGTTTCTGGTCGGCGAAGGCCTTGCGCGATACGCCCGCCTGCTCGTCGAGCTTCGAACCGACGGCCTTCAGCACATCGTGCAGCTCGCTCAGCTGGGCGCGGAGCAGCGCCGTCTGCTCTTGGAGCATCCGGATGTCGGCCATCATCTGCTGGTGCTCCTTGCTGGCCGCCGACGCGGTGCCGGAGGCCCACACGAGCAAGGTGCCCACGAGGAGAACTCGGAGCGTGCGCTGTCGCCACATACCTTCTACCTTCCGTCCGGCTCGCGGCGTGCGGCCGGTTCGTTCGTGACAAGGCCGCCGGGCGCGCACGAATCGCCCGCCGAGCGGCCCTGGTTCGTATTCTACTTCTGGGTCACCACGAAGTGATCACGCCGGTTCTTCGCCCACGCCGCCTCGTTGTGGCCCGGGTCGAACGGGAACTCCTTGCCGTACGACACGACCCGCAGCCGCTCGGCCGGGATGCCCAGCGACACCAGGTAGGTGCGCGCCGACACGGCGCGCCGCTCGCCCAGCGCGAGGTTGTACTCGGCCGTGCCGCGCTCGTCGCAGTGCCCCTCGATCGTGATGACCCACGACGGGTACTTCTTCATCGCCTCGGCGCTGTCCTGCAGGATCTTCTGGCTCTCGGCCGAGACCTCGGCGCTGTCGTAGTCGAAGAAGATCGGCTTCAGCGGCGAGTTCTTGTTGATCTCGTCGAGCGAGGCCGTGAGCATCCTGTCCTCGACGATCGGCGCCGGAGGCGTCACCGGCGGCTCCTTGACCGGCTCGGGCGGCGCCGGCGGCTTGACCGGCTCCGGCGACGTCACGGGCGGCGGCGGCGGGATCGGCCGCGCAACCGGTGGAACCTTCTTGTGGCAGGCGCCCGCGGTGAGCGCGACGACCGCCGCGAGGACGATGAGGCTGGACGAAGCCCAACGACTGTGCATGTTCACTCCTCCGGTTCGCTACCTGGACCAGGCCGGCGTCTGGTTGTTCCCGGCCTTCGTCAATTGCCGAACGTCCTTGCCCATGCGGTCGATCACGAAGATCTGCCGCTTGCCCGCGCGGGTGGAACTGAACGCGAGGTGCCGCCCGTTGGCCGCGTAGGCCGGGCTCTCGCTGCTGCCCTCGCCGAACGTGATCTGGCGCCGCTCGCGGGTGGCGAGGTCGAGCACCTTGATGTCGAACGTGCTGGGCCCCGTGCGTGCAGCGTAGGCAATCTCGTTGAACGGCGCCGGCGACCACGTCGGGCGGTCGCAGTACCATTCGAGGCCGACGGTCAACGGCGTCACGTTCAGCCCGTCGGCGTCCATCACGTAGATCTGCGGGGAGCCGCTGCGATCCGAGGTGAACGCGATCTGCTTGCCCGACGGCGACCACGTGGGCGTGCCGTCGCTCAGCGGGTGATTGGTGAGCCGGCGAATCCCCGACCCGTCCCGGTTCATCACGTAGATCTCGGGGTTCCCGTCCCGGTTCGACTGGAACGCGATCTTCGTTCCGTCCGGCGAGAACGCCGGCAGGAAGTTCTCCTCGTACTTCCCGCCGTGGAGCGGGTTCTCCGGCGTCGTGCCCTGGTAGATGTTGGCGATGAAGATGTCGGGCACGCCGCGGATGTACGACGTGTACGCGAGCGACCGGCCGTCGGGCGACCACGCGGGGTTGATGTTCAGGGTGCGGTTGACCGTGAAGCGCCGCTGGTTCGCACCGTCGTAGTCGCAGATGTAGATCTCCTTGACGACGCGCGACTCGACGAAACCCGTGAGGCGCTCGCCGTCGCGGTCCGACACGAAGGCGAGCCTCGTGCGGGCGACGCCCCGCAGCGCGAGCTGCGACTGGAAGATCTCGTCCGCGATGGTGTGCGCGAAGAAGCGCGGGTTCGACGCCGACGCCGTGTACTCGCGGGCGAAGGCCGACTGGCGCGTCTTGACGCCGAACAGGTTCACCTCGACGCGCAGCGCGTCGCCCTGCCGCTGCACGGTGCCGATGATCAACCCGTCCGCACCCAGTTCGCGCCACCGGTCGAACGGCACGCCGGTCATCGACCGCGCGGCCGGGATCGACGCGTACGTGTCGCGCGGGATCATGTCGAACTCGCGTTCGAAGTTGAGGTCGTCCCACAGCACCTGGCCGATCGTCTTCGCCGCCTCCACCGTCGCGGCGTCGGTGCCGAGCGGAATGAAGTCGGGCACCGCGTAGCGGGGCAGGGCGCCCGGCTCGCCGGTGATGGTCAGCGCCACGGCGTTCTGCTGGCCCGTCGGGGGCGGCGCCCCCTGGGCGGAGAGCAGGACGGCCGCGCACGAGGCCAGGGAGCAGGCAAGGGCATGAGTGGTTCGACGCATCAGCGTTTGTACTCGAATCTAAGGTAAACCGTGAGGCTCGGGAACGTATAGGCCGGCGGCAGCGGCGGCAGCTGCCGCAGGCTCTGCAGGGCCCGCTGCGCCGTCAGGTCGAGCACGTAACCGGCCGATTCTTCGACGCCGATGTCCGTGATCCGGCCGTCGCGCTGAATCGTGAACCGCATCACCGTCATGCCGCTCACACCCTGGCGGGAGTTCCAGTTCTCGGTGATCCGGCGCGCCATCGTCCGCAGGTAATCGGGACAGCAGAAGTTGCCGACGTCGAGCGACGAGCCCGTGCCCGTGCCGCCGGTCGCCAGCCCCATCCCCAACCCGCTGACGCCGGTCTCCGCGAAACTCTCGCCAAACTTCTCCTCGGGGCCCGTGACCGGCACTCGTCCGCGCGCCCCCTCGGGCGCCGTCTTCACGTCCGGTGCCGGCGGCGTCGCTTTCGGGGGCTTCGCTCTCGCCTTCGGCGCCGGCACGGGAACCGTCATCTCCGGCGTCTTCGCGGCCGGCGTCCTCAGCGGCTGCGGCCGCACCTCGGGCGCCGGCACGGCTCGCTGGACCGGCCGGCCGCCCAGCGGGTTGGACCCGCCCGTGTCGGGACCCGCCGCCCCGCCGAGGCTGACGTTCATCACCACCCTCGGCATCGCGTTCGGCGTCGAGCCGAACCAGTGGCTGGCGCCGACGGCGAGGACCATCGCCATCACGACGTGCAGCCCGAACGAGTAGCCGACCATCCGGCTCAGGCCGCGCGCGGCGCGCTCACGATCGATGAGGACGGCGGTGACCGCTTCCATTTCAGATTCGCGGACGGGAAGCCGCGCTGCAAACCCCCGGCGGCGCCGGGATCGACGCCCGCGCGCTCACGGCCCGAAAGGACGGCGCCCCGGCGGCTACCGCTTCTCCGGGAACTTCGCCACGATCCCCACGTTCTCGACGCCGCCTTCCTTCAGCCGGTCCGTCACGTCCATCAGTTCCTGGACGCTCAGGGAGCCGTCGCACTGCAGGAACACGTTCTTGTCGGTCCTGTACCGGATGGCCTGCCGCACCCGCTCCGCCAGCACGGCCAGCGGAAACGCCTCGTCGCCGATCTTCACGCGATGGTCCTTCCTGAACGACAACGGAACCGTCACATACACCCGCTGGTCGTTCATCTCCTGCGCCCGCCGCGCCTCCGGCAGGTTGACGTCGATCCCGCGCTGCATCATCGGCGCCGTGACCATGAAGATGATCAGCAGCACGAGCATGACGTCCACGAGCGGCACGACGTTGATTTCGCTCAGCGTGGAGACGACGCGGCGCGACCGCGCGCGGCCGCCGCCGGCACCCGTTTCGATCGGCTGAACCTTCGGCATCGCGTCTCGGCCGTCCTAGGTGAAGTTCCGCTCGGCGATGTTCAGGAACTCGAGCGAGAAGTCGTCCATCTGCGTGGCGAACAGCTTCACCCGATGTGCGAGCAGGTTGTAGAAGTACACGGCCGGGATCGCCGCGAACAGCCCCGCCGCCGTGGCAATCAGCGCCTCTGCGATGCCGGGGGCCACCACCGCCAGGCTCGTCGAGGCCGTCTGCCCGATCCCTTCGAACGCGTTGATGATCCCCCACACGGTGCCGAACAGGCCGATGAACGGGGTGATGCTGGCCGTGGTGGCAAGGAAGGGCACCCGGTCCTCGAGCTTGTTGGCCTCGAGCATCGAGGCCCGAAGCAGCGCCCGGTCGAGCGCCGCGAGACTGTGAAGCGTCGGGCGCGACGGGGCCGCGCCCGCACCGAGGCTCTGCGCCGTCACCGGCGCGACCGGCGCCAGGCGCAACTGCGTGTTCAGCTCGGCGTAGCCCGACTGGAAGATCCCGACGAGCGGACTGTCCGCCAGCGTCTTGCAGACCGCGTGGACCTCGGAGAACTTGCTGCTCTTGCGGAACACGTCCAGGAACGTCGCCGACTGGAGGGCGGCCCGCCGGAACATCCAGAGCTTGTAGAGGATGATGCCCCAGGAGGCGACCGAGAAGAGAATCAGGACGAGCAGGACGAACTTGGCAACCGGACTGGACCTGAGCATCAGGCCGAACAGGTTTCCACCCATCCCGCTCTCAGGTGCGACCGCGCCTTCCACCTGCAGTGCAAGCGCCAAGCATCCAAGCGTGCGCAAACGTGCCTCCGCTCCATGGACCTCGCGCCGCTGGGACAGCGCAGTTGACCTAGCCTAGCATGTGCCAAGAACAGCTGTCAAACATATGATATCATTGCGGTTCCGGCTCTCCTAACCCGTCCTCGTGGGGACGTGCATGCTCCGATTCCTCGCCATCCAGAACCTGGCCGTCATCGAGTCGGCCACGATTGAGTTCGACGCCGGGTTGAGCGTTCTCACCGGAGAAACCGGGGCCGGCAAGTCGATTCTCGTGGAGGCGGTCGGCCTGCTCCTCGGCGGGCGGGCATCGCCCGACCTCGTCCGCACGGGGGAGGACTGCGCCACGGTGCAGGCCGTCTTCGACGGCGGCGACGGGCAGGAACTGCTGATCCGGCGGGAGGTCACCGCGCAGGGACGCAGCCGGGCGTTCGTGGACGGGACGCTCGTGACGGTGGGCGCCCTGCGCGAACTCGGCGCGACGCTCGTCGATCTCCACGGCCAGCACGAGCACCAGGCACTGCTCGATCCCGACACGCACCTGGACCTGCTCGATCGCTACGCGGGTGTCGATGGCCCGCGCGCCGACGTCGCGGCGGCCTTCGAGGCGCTCCAACGGGCGCGAGCGGAACTCTCACAGGTCGAGGAACTGGCACGCCAGCGCTCCTCGCGCCTCGAATTGGTCGAGTTCCAGCTGGCGGAATTCGACAAGGTCCAGCCGAAGCCCGGCGAGGACGAGGAACTCCGCTCGCTCCGCACCCTGCTCTCCAGCGCCGAGCGCGTCCGCCGTCTCGCCGACGAGAGCTACGAACTGCTCTACGATCGCGACGAGGCGGTGCTGGCAGGTCTCGGCCAGGTGTGGCGGCGAGTGGGGGAGTTGGCGACGCTCGACGCCAGGTTTGCGCCGTTCGCCGAAGCCCGGGATTCGATCAAGTCCCAGCTCGAGGACCTCGCGACGTTCCTCCGCGGCTACGCGTCGAGCATCGACGCGTCGCCGGAACGGCTGCAGGAAGTCGAGGACCGGCTGGCAGCCCTCGAACGCCTGGTCAGGAAGCACGGGCCGACGCTGGCGGACGCGCTCGACAAACGTCAGGCGCTTCGACGAGAGCAGGCCGGTTTCGAGACGCTGGGCGATCGGCTTGCGGATGCCAGGGTCGCCGTTCGCACGGCGGCGGAATCCTATCTCGCCCGCGCAGGCCGATTGTCGGGCCTCCGGCGATCGGCGGCCACCGCCTTCGCCCGGGCGCTCGAAAGCCAGCTGAAGGAACTCGCCATGGAGCACACGCGGTTCGACGTGCGTTTCGCGCCCGACCCGCTCCCCGAGGCCCAGTGGACCCCGCGCGGCTACGATGCCGGCGAGTTCTTCGTGTCGCCGAACCCCGGCGAGGACCTCCGCCCGCTCGCACGCATCGTGTCTGGCGGCGAAATGTCACGTATCATGCTGGCGATAAAGAGCTTGGCGTCGCTGGACCAACCTGGGAAGACCCTGATCTTCGACGAAGTCGACGCGGGCATCGGCGGCCGGGTCGCCGACGCGGTCGGCGGCAAGCTCCGGAATCTCGGCGAGACGTTCCAGGTGCTCTGCATCACCCACCTCCCGCAGATCGCCGCCTTCGGGGGCCGCCAGTTCCTGATCCGGAAGGAAGTCCGCGACGGCCGCACGGCCACCGAGGTCGACAGGCTGGACCGGGCGGGGAGAGAGGCCGAACTCGCGCGCATGATTGGCGGCGCGGCCGTCACGGCCGCGGCCCGGGAAAGCGCGCGGGAGATGCTGCGCTCGAGGCAGGGCGAAAGCGATCATAACACGAAAGTCGAAAGCGAAAGGTCGAAGCCCTCCGGCCGACGAAATTCTTCGTTGACAAGCTGAGTCCCCATGGCGCGAAAGTACCTGATCGAAACGTTCGGCTGCCAGATGAACTTCCACGACTCGGAGCGCATCGCCGGCCTGCTCGAACAGGCCGGCTACGAGGCTACCGACCAGGAAAACGAGGCAGACATCGTCCTGCTGAACACGTGCAGCGTTCGCGAACGCGCAGCCGAGAAGCTCTTCTCGAGGCTTGGCGAGCTGAAGGGAGAGGCGGGTGACGCGGGGCCGCTCGTCGCAGTGGCGGGCTGCGTCGCCCAGCAGGAAGGCAACGCCATCCTTCGCCGCGCCCCCCACGTCTCCGTCGTCGTCGGCACGCAGGCGACGCGCCAGCTGCCGACGCTACTCGAACAGGCGGAGGCATCGGGACGGGCGCAGGTGGACATCAACCCCTACGAAGACGTCAGCTTCCCGCTGGGTCTCGCCCGGCGCGCCGATCCTGTCAAGGCCTACGTCACCATCCTCGAGGGCTGCAACGACTACTGCGCCTTCTGCGTCGTCCCCTACACCCGCGGTCACGAGAGGATGCGCGCGAAGTCCGAGATCCTGGATGACGTGCGCGAGGCGGTGGCCGGTGGCAGAAGGGAAGTCCAGCTGCTCGGCCAGATCGTCAACCACTACCGGGCGCCCGACGACCCGGCATGCGACTTCCCGGCCCTTCTCGAGGCCGTCAACGACGTCGCCGGCATCGAGCGCATCCGCTTCGCGAGTCCGCATCCGCGCCACGCGTCGGACCGGCTCGTCGAGGCCATCCGCGACCTCCCGCACGTCTGCAAGCACCTTCACCTGCCGGTTCAATCCGGATCGACCCGCGTGCTCCAGGCCATGCGACGCCGGCACACGCGCGAAGACTACCTGGCCTTGGTCGAACGTCTCCGCCAGGCGGTGCCGGAGATCGCCCTCTCGACCGATATAATCGTCGGGTTCCCCGGCGAAACCGACGCCGAGTTCGAACAGACGCTCTCGCTGACGCGGGCCGTGGGCTTCAGCTCGATGTTCTCCTTCAAGTACTCGGAGCGGCCGAACACCCTCGCTGCCAGACGGCTGCGAGATGATGTGCCCGAAGCAGAGAAGGGGCGGCGCCTGACAGCCCTGCAGGAACTACAGAAGGGAATCCAGTGGAACCTGCACCGATCCGCGGTGGGTCGGGTCTTCGACGTCCTGGTGGACTCCAGGAGCCGCAGGCGGCCGCACGAGATCGCGGGACGAACGACGGGGAATGCGGTGGTGAATCTGCCTGGCGACCCGGGGTGGCTGGGGCGGACCGTGCCGGTCGTCATTCGCCGGGCGGGGCCCAACAGCCTCTGGGGCGAACCGGCTGACGCGGCGCCATCGGTTGACAGGACCGGGAACGACGCCTAAGTTGTCAGAAGCTTGACCTTGGCAGAAGGAGAGAGGCCGGCGCGCATGCAGATTGAGATGTCAATCAAGGGGCTGATGGTCGACCCGATTACCAACATGCCCATCATCATCCTGCGCGATGCGGACGGTCAGCGCGTCCTGCCAATCTGGGTTGGGATCTTCGAGGCGAATGCGATTGCGCTCCAGATGGAGAACATCTCGACGCCGAGGCCGATGACCCACGACCTGCTGCGCAACGTCATCGAGGACCTTTCCGGGCGCGTGACGAAGATCGTGGTTTCGGATCTCCGCGACAATACCTTCTACGCGCTCATCTACGTGGACGTCGGCCACGACACGGTGGCGATCGACTCGCGGCCGTCCGACGCCATCGCCCTCGCGCTCCGGACGCAGGCGCCGATCTTCGTGGAAGAAACGGTCATCGACAACGCCAAGGGCGTCGACTTCAGTACCGACAAGGCAGACTCCGAACGCCTGCAGAAGTGGCTCGAGAGCCTCGACCCCGAGGAACTCGGGAAGTACAAGATGTAGGGTTCTGGTTTCTGCGCGGGGGCACGAGAAGCTCCTCAGGGCGCCGGCTCTCAGCCGGCGTTCTCATTTTTGGGCGGTTTTTCGACTCCCGAGTCATCGTTCGCGCTCTTCAATTGACAGCCTTCGTCACGGTTTCTAGAATAGCGAAGCCTGTCGCGCACACTCGTCCGGCACGCGCTTTCCGAACCTCTCATGATCCTTGCGATTGCCAACCAGAAAGGCGGCGTTGGAAAGACCACGACCGCCATCAACCTGGGTGCCGCGCTGGCTCTGAAGGGCCACCGCACGGTGCTGATCGATCTGGATCCCCAGGCGAACAGCACCATGTCGTATCTCGACATGACGGGCGTCGCGCGCAGCCTGTTCGACGCCCTCACCGAGCCCAACTGCTCGGTTGCCGACATCATCGTCCCGACGCCCGTCGAGCGGCTGTCGATCGTTCCGTCCCGCATCGGCCTGGCCAAGCTCGAGGCGAAGCTGGTGGGGGAGATGGACGCGCATTTTCGGCTGAAGGACAGGCTGGAGCCGGTGACGAGGAGCCACGACATCATCGTGATCGACTGCCCGCCGGCGCTGGGGCTGCTCACGGTCAACGCGCTCGTCGCCGCGACGCACCTTCTGATCCCGATCCAGTCATCGTATTTCGCGCTCGAGGGAACCGACGACCTGCTCGAGACGGTCGAGAAGGTTCGCGCCCGCGCGAACCCGGGCCTGGAAATCATGGGAGTCCTGATCACGATGCACGACAGGCGGACGTCGCTCGCACGAGACATTCGGAGCCAGATCCAGAAGGTGTTTGGCTCGAAAGTCTTCAACACGGTGATTACGAAGAGCGTGCGACTGGAAGAGAGCCCGGCTTACAAGGAATCGATCTTCACGTTCGCGCCTGACTCGTCTGGCGCGACGGAGTACTATTCGCTATCCGAGGAGGTCATGGAACGTGCCTAGGCGGGGCTTGCCGGAAACCGTTCGGATGCGTCACGACGAACACTACGTCGAGACGCTGGCAGCATCGGCCGGAGCGCCGGTCGGGCGGATGGTGCCGATCGAGCAGATCGACCCGAATCCGACGCAGCCGCGCCAGATGATGGGCGACCTGTCCGAACTAATCGCCTCCATCACAGAGAAGGGCGTCCTCGAGCCCCTGCTGGTTCGACAGCGGGGAGACCGGTATCAGATCGTTGCCGGGGAACGCCGGTACCAGGCGGCCGTCCAGGCCGGGCTACCGGAGCTGCCCGTCGTCCTCCGCGATGCCGACGACACCGAGGTCATCGAACTCGCCTTGGTAGAGAACCTGCAGCGGAAGGATCTGACGCCTTTCGAAGAGGCCGACGCCCTCCAGGGGCTTGCCACGCGCTGCGGGTATACCCACGAGGAGCTGGCGAAGAAACTGAGCCGGTCGCGAACGTCCATCACCGAATCGCTCACCCTGACGAAGATCCCCGACGAGGTTCGAAATCTGTGTCGGCTGGCCGACATTTCTTCTAAGTCATTGCTTCTAGAGATAGTTAGGCAGACAGACCCGCAGAAAATGATTGCCCTGGTGGAACGGATTGCGTCCGGGCACGCCACACGCGAATCCGTCCGGCGCGAGGCGGCCAAACCCCGCCACGCCGGGCCAGGCCGACCGCGCGCATACGTCTTCAACTACCGGCCGACGACAAAGGCGTTTACGATGAAGCTGCAGTTCCGAAAGGGCGCCGTGGAGCGCCGGGAGATCATCGAGACGCTGGAGTCGATCCTCGCCGAACTTCGAGACGCTCGAGAGTAGGCCCGGTCGATCGCTGCATCGCGCCTGGAGGCATGGCCTTGGTGGTCGCCAGCCGCTAGGTTCGAGCGGCGCCTTTTCCCACCGAAGCGTCGCTGCAACTATCAGGCTCAGGAGCGGGGCAGTCGCTGGGGCCGGCAGCGATGCGGGATGAGGGCTCCGTCGCAGTGAATCGGGCTGCAAGTTAACATAACATACATTATCAGACACGACAGAAAACTCGTGCAAAACACCCCTGTGGAAATTCTGCGGATGGATCCGTCCCGGCTCGGCCGCCCCTCGACGGCAAACCGACATGGGGCCCCACATCGGCGGCCTCGCTCCCACCTCGGACCTCCCCAACCGGTCTTCGTGGCCGCATTTGCGTCCGCGCGGAACGAGTTGACGCACGTCGAAGGCGCCCGGCCCCATCCACCGGCCTGGTTTCTGGCGGCCCGCTGGATTCCGCCGACCCGTCAGTGCTATCGTTCTTGCCGCCGCGCATGATCCCGATCCTCGACCGCTACACCCTTCGCGAAATCCTGCCGCCGTTCTTCCTGGCGCTGCTGGTCTTCACGTTCATGCTGATGATGGGCCCGATCGATCGGGTCGCCAAGGACCTGCTGTCCAAGGGGGTCGAGGTCTCCGTCATCCTGCGGATGCTCTTCCTCCTGATCCCGCAGGCGCTGGCCATCACCATCCCCATGGCCTTCCTGCTGGGCTTGCTGGTGGCGTTCGGCCGTCTCTCCGGGGACAGCGAATGGGTGGCCATGCAGGCGTGCGGCGTGACGCTGTTCAGGATGCTGCGGCCGGTGATGACGCTGGCAGCGGTCTGCACCGCCGCCACGCTGTGGGTGCTGATCGACGCCGTCCCGAGGGCCAATCAGGCGTTCCGCGAGATCGAGTACCAGGTCATCGCGGCCAGGGTCGAGAGCGAGATCAAGCCGCGCATCTTCTTCGACGACTTCCCGAACCTCGTGCTCTACGCCCGCGACGTCGCCCCCGGAGGACAGGGCTGGACGGATGTCTTCGTCGCCGACACGTCGAAGCCCGGCCCGCCCCTGATCTCGCTGGCCCGGAGCGGTCGGATGGTCCTCCAGCGCCCGCGGAGTCTGCCCGACGGACGCAAGGTCGGCGGCACGGTGGAAATGGTGCTGCAGGACCGGGTGACCTACCGGATGGGCACCGACGGCGGCGGCCGCGCGGAATTCGAACAAAGCGCGTCGCAGGCCTTGAACACGCAACTCGACCCGTCTCAGGTCTTCCCTCAGGCCTCACCGCTCAAGGGCGACGCCGAGAAGACCGTGGCGGAGCTGCGCCAGACGGTCGCCGAACTCCAGAAGGCCAAGCAGCCGAGCGAGCGGCCGGAGTACTACATCCACCAGAAGTTCTCCATCCCCGCCGCGTGCCTGGTGTTCGCGCTGATGGGGCTGGGGTTCGGCGTGAGCTCGAGCCGCGGCGGAAAGCTGGGCGCTTTTGCGCTGGGCAGCGGCGTGATCTTCGCGTTCTACATCATCATGTACCAGGCCCGCTCACTGTCCCTCGGCGGCGTCCTCCCTGCCTGGCTGGCGGCCTGGCTCCCGAATATCATCCTCGGCCCCGCCGGGGCGCTCGTGGTCTACCGGCGCGCCCGTTCGTCGGGCAGTTCGTCCCGAGTCGTCGGGCCCGCACTCGCCTTCCTGAGGCGGCTTCTTCCCGCGCGTCGATCGGCCGACGCCGCCGGCGGCGCACCTTCGGGGCGTCCCGTTCTGGTGGTCCGGTTCCCGCAGTTCTGGCTCCCCCGGGTCGGCATCCTCGACCGCTACATCGCCAAGATCTACCTGCGCATCCAGGCCCTGACGTTCGTCAGCCTCCTGGGCATCTTCTACGTTTCGCAGTTCATCGACCTCTCCGACAAGCTGTTCCGGGGATTGACGACGCCGAGCATCATGCTCTGGTTCTTCGTCTTCAAAACTCCCCAGTTCGTCTACTACATCGTCCCCCTGTCTGTCCTCATCGCGACGCTCGTGACGGTCGGCGCCCTGACGCGGAACAGCGAGCTGATCGTGATGCGCGCGTGCGGAATCAGCCTGTACAGGGCGTCCTTCCCGATGGTCGCGCTCGCGGCGGTCGCGAGCCTCGTCCTGTTCGGAATCGAGGAGTACGCGCTGGCGCCGTCGAACCGGCAGGCACTGGACCTCGAGCATCTCATTCGACAGGGGCGACCCCGCCCGTCGAACGTCCTGGACCGCCGGTGGATCGCCGGCCGCAGCGGGGAGATCTATCACTACGACCTCTTCGACCCCGCGCGCGGGCAACTGGTGGGCTTCTGGAAGTACGACATCGACCAGAAGAACTGGCGGCTGAGCCGGATCACCTTCACCGAGCGGATTCGATTTGCGCGGCCGGCCGAGACGCCGGACTCTCCTGTCGGCACCTGGACGGCGGGGCCGGGCTGGGTGCGCGAGGTCCGCAGCGCCACCGAATCGACCTATGTTCCATTCGCCTCGCGCAGCGTCACCATGGAATCGCCCGACTATTTCGGGGCCGTGCAACCGGAGGCGGCGTCGATGACGTACGCCGAACTCTCGGAGTACATCGACGAGATGCAGGGCGCCGGCCACAACATCCTCCAGTATCTCGTCGACCTGCACCGGAAGATCTCGTTCCCATTCGTGACGATCATCATGGCGCTCCTCGCGGTCCCGTTTGCGGCGATGACCGGGCGACGAGGGGCCCTCTACGGCCTCGGCATCGGCATCGTTCTGGCCATCGTGTATTGGACCGCGAACAACCTCTTCAGCCTCGTCGGCACTGCCGGCCTTCTGCCGCCGCTTCTCGCAGCCTGGGCTCCGAACCTCTTGTTCGGGGCGGGCGCCGCTTACCTCATCCTCACGGTTCGCACGTAGGCTGCCTGCGCGCCAGGCTTCGCTCGGCGCGAATCGAGGGAAGTGGCGCGACAGCGTTGCCGCTTCTGCCAGGCGCCCTACGAGTAGACTCGTAATATTATCTACGAAGGCACTCGTTCTCTGTCATACGAACATCATCGTCGTCTCCGGCGGTCATCCTGCCAAATGAAACGGGGGCAGCGCCGGGAGTTACTTTCGGGAAGCCGACGGAGAGGAGAAACGGACGTTGCCAATCGTGAACCGGCCGCTCGAGTTGGGCAGCGAGTTGACGCGGTCGACTACGAACAGGATGGTTCGCACGGCGGACAACCGCAGCGTCTCGTGGCGCGCGGCGCCCAAGGCGGTCATTTCCGCGAACGGGACCGCAATCTCCCTTGGGCTGGCGTCCAGGTAGACCGAACGATGCCACCGGAGCCCCTCCCCCGCCGTCGGGATGCGAATCTGAACCGACACCCGCGTCGGCCGGTCTGCCCGAGCGGTGAAGACCAAGCCGGTTGCCACCGGGGGGATGCCGGTCGTCGCGCCGATGGCGGCAAACGACGACGGGGTGTCGGAGCCCGCGAGCTTGTAGGAGAGGCCGACCCCGCCCTGCCGGTCGAGAATCGCCGTCGAACGCGGGTCGTGCTCGACACCCCACGTGTTGGATGCCTCCTCGAGCGGCACGGACGGCCCGCCGGTGTCGGGCGCACCCGGGGGCTGCGGCGTCGCGGCGGGACCGACCCGGATCGGGTTTCCGACAATCCAGGGCCGGAGCTGCTCGCTCCCGGCCGTCGGCACCCAGACCTCGGCGCGGTAGGCGCCAGGCCTGTCGGTGGCGTAGATCAACTCGGACGTTCGGACGCGATGCACCTCATTGCCGTCGCGGATGAGGACCAGCCACCCGCCCGGCGGTGGGTTGCTGCGCACCCTGATGACGGCGGGGTTGCCGAGCGGCACCTCTCCGCCCTCGGCTGCGGTCGCTCCCTCGCTGGTTGCCGTGAACTCGAACGCTCCGTTCCGGCCAAGGGCGTCCACGATGGTGTGCAGCCTGCCGGCCCGGATGGCGCCGACGACGGCGTCTGCGTCGGCCTCGGCGCGCCCGGTCAGCGGCTGCTCCAGCCGAACTCTGAGCGAGGCGACCTCGAACGCCACTCGGTACGAGGGCACCTTCAGATAGACCGGATTCGCGTACGGCTCGGGGCCATCGCGGAATCCGAATCGGGCGTGGGCGTCGCTGCCGGCCAGGGCAATGACGCGCCGCGTCAGGGCCATGGTGTCCCACCGCGCGAGCTCGGCTGGCCTTCGATACAGCCGGGCCAGCGAGTCGACCGGGCGGAAGAGATAGGTCCAGGCGGCGAGCACCAGGCGTGAGGCGGGCGCGCCGCGCCACAGGCTGTCGCCGTTGAGCCATTCGATGGCGTCAACCGGGACGTCCCAGGCGCGCCAGGCGAGTTCCGCCTTCCCGGAGAGCGGATGCGTGACGATGCCGAAACCGCCCAGACGACGGACGTCTTCCGCGACGTCGCGCGGCTCCCCGGCGAGCGGGTACGGCGCAGGGCCCAATCCCAACGCGGCGTAGTGCCCGCCGGTCGTGCTGATCTCGACCGCGTCGATGCAGAGGACGCCCGACCGATAGGCCGGCGGGTCGGGACGTCGCACCGCGTCGCCGTGGTCGGTGAGGATCACGAACTGCAGACCCGCACGCGAGGCGGCCTCGGCAACTTCCCCGACCGTCCCGGTGCCGTCGGACCTCCTCGTGTGCACGTGAAAGACCCCGCGCACGTGCGTGCCGGACGCGCCCCATGCTGGCGGAGGGGCCGTGAATGGACCCGGGGGCAGGGCGAAGAAGGTGGCCGCCAGCAGCGCGCCAGCGACCGCCGCCAGCGTCCACGAACGAGGTCCTGGAGTCACGATGGAAGGGCCGTGCGAAGGACGACCGGAGGACGGAACCCGGAGAACGGGGGCCGACGGGCCGCCCGGCCGTTCTCCGGTCTGCATGCTGCATGCTCCATCGACGCAGTCGGGTGGCGCCTAGAGTCCCGCGTCGCTCTGAAGCGCCGCCGCCCGGTCGGTGCGCTCCCAGGTGAAGTCGGGATCCAGGCGGCCGAAGTGGCCGAATGCGGCGGTCTTGCGGTAGATCGGCCGCCGCAGGTCCAGTTCCTCCATGATGCCGCGCGGCGTGAGCTTGAAGTTCGTCCGCACCAGTTCCGTGATGCGGGCGTCCGGGATCCGCCCGGTTCCGTAGGTTTCGACCATCACGGACACGGGGTCGGCGACGCCGATGGCGTAGGCCAGCTGCACCAGGAGTCGGTCGGCGAGGCCGGCCGCCACGCAGTTCTTGGCGATGTAGCGGGCCATGTAGCACGCCGAGCGATCGACTTTCGTCGGGTCCTTGCCGGAGAAGGCGCCGCCGCCGTGGGGCGCCGCCCCGCCGTACGTGTCGACGATGATCTTCCGACCCGTCACGCCGGCGTCGCCCTGCGGCCCTCCGATGACGAAGCGGCCCGTCGGGTTGACGTAGATCTTGGTGTGACGGTCCATCATCCCGGCCGGCACGACCGGCTTGATCACCTTCTCCAGGATGCCCTCGCGCATCGTCTCCTTGTCGACGAGCGCGCTGTGCTGGCTCGAGACGACGATGGCGTCGACGCGGACCGGGACGCCATCCGCGTACTCGACGGTCACCTGCGACTTGCCGTCGGGCCGCAGGTAGTCGAGCACGCCGTCGCGCCGCGCGCACGACAGTCCCATGCACAGCTTGTGGGCGAGCATGATCGGCAGCGGCATCAGCTCGTCGGTTTCGCGGCACGCGAAGCCGAACATGAGGCCCTGGTCTCCGGCCCCCCCGGGATCGACGCCCATGGCGATGTCCGGCGACTGCTCGTGAATGGACGAGAGGACGGCGCAGGTGTCGGAGTCGAACCCGTACTTCGCCCGGGTGTATCCGATCTCCTTGATCGTCTCGCGGACGATCTTCGGAAAGTCGACGTAACAGCTGGTCGTGATCTCGCCGGCGATCATCGCCAGGCCGGTGGTCACGAGCGTCTCGCAGGCGACGCGCCCGACCGGATCCTGCGTGAGGATGGCGTCGAGAATCGCGTCCGAGATTTGGTCGGCAATCTTGTCCGGGTGCCCTTCGGTCACCGACTCGGACGTGAACAGGTGGCGGCCGTCACGGCTCATGCGTCGAGGTCCTCCGCTCTAGATGTCGTGGATGCGTCGTCGAGAGATCGTTTGACTCTAGCGTTCATCAGGGCCCCGGTCAAGCGGAGCCGCGTGGCAAAGGGCGTGCGAGCCGCCGCCAGCGGGGCCGCACGCAGCGCGAGCGTCGTTCAGTCGCGCGGGTGGAAGCGCTCGTAGACGGCGCGCATCCGGGCGTCCAGCACGTGCGTGTAGATCTGGGTGGTGGAGAGGTCGGCGTGCCCGAGCATCATCTGGATCGCCCTGAGATCGGCGCCGCGGTCGAGCAGGTGCGTGGCGAACGAATGGCGGAGGACGTGCGGGCTGAGGCCCCGCGGAAGGCCGGCCCTGATCCCGTGCGCCTTGAGGTTCTTCCAGAAGCCGACGCGCGAAAGGCTCCCGCCCCTGGCGTTGAGGAAGAGGCGCAATGACGGCCGGCCCCGCGCAAGCAGCGGGCGTCCTTCCCGCTGGTAGCGCCGGATCCAGAAGACGGCCTGGTCGCCGATCGGGACGAGCCGCTCCTTGTCGCCCTTCCCCACGCACGTCAGGTAGCCACCTTCCAGGTTCAGATCCGCCTGCCTGAGGCCGACCAGTTCCGACACGCGGAGCCCGGTGGCGTAGAGCAGTTCGACGAGCGCGCGGTCGCGCAGGCCGAGCGGGGTCGCGACGTCGGGCGCGGCGAGCAGGCGATCGACCTCTTCCACGGTCAGGAACCTGGGCAGGGCCGGCCAGGCGCGCGGCGCGCGGAGGTCCGCGGCGGGGCTGTCGTCGAGCCGGCGGTCGAGGACGAGAAAACGGTAGAAACCGCGCACGCACGCCACTGCCCTCGCGGTCGACCTGGGCGACAGGCCCGACGACAGCAGCCTGCGCACGAAAGCCTCGAGGTGTTCGCGCGTGAGGCGTTCGACCGAGGCCGCCGATTCGTCGGCGAAGCGCGCGAGCGCCGCCAGGTCCCGGCTGTAGCTCTCGAGGGTCAGCCGCGCGAGGCGCCGTTCGACGCGGAGATGGTCGAGGTAGGCGTCGATGGCGGCTGCAGCCTCGTGCTCGGGCATCGGCGCTAGCTTACAGGACGGAAGACACGAGAGTGAAGGCAGAAGAACCAGGCCAAGGTGGAGTGCCTCGCGCGCGAGCCCGGCCGGTTTGACAGTGCCCCGCGCCGGGACTACCATTCCGGCTTTCGAACTGCGACTGGTGCCATGATGTCCGTGCAATCGAAGTGGCAGCAACTGCCCACCGAAGCCATCAACCCCGCGAGCCTGGGGATCGACAAGATGACGCCGTCGGCCATCATCGACCTGATGGTGGACGAAGACCGAAAGACGATCACGGCCGTCTCGAAGGAGAAGGAGCGCATCGCCCTGGGCGTCGACATCATCAGCCAGGCGCTCCGCAAGGGCGGGCGGCTGATCTTCGTCGGCGCCGGCACGAGCGGCCGCCTCGGCATTCTCGAAGCGGCGGAGATCCCCCCGACGTTCGGCACCGACCCGTCGCTCGTCCAGGCCGTGATGGCCGGCGGGGGGCGCGCCTTCACCCACGCGCCCGAGGGCGTCGAGGACGCCTACGAGGACGGCTCGCGTTCAATCGCCCGCCTCCACCCGACCTCGAAGGACGTCGTGGTCGGCGTCTCCGCGAGCGGCATGACGCCCTTCGTGCGGGGCGGCCTCAACCGCGCGCGCCGCGCCGGGGCGCGGATCATCTTCGTCACCTGCTTCCCGGGGACGGAGCTGCAGACGTTCGTCGACCTCACGATCGCCCCGGCGGTCGGCCCCGAGGTCATCGCGGGCTCCACGCGGCTGAAGGCGGGCACCGCCACCAAGATGGTGCTGAACATGCTGACGACCGCCGCGATGGTGCGCATCGGCAAGACGTACGGCAACCTGATGGTGGACGTGCAGACCTCGTCGGAGAAGCTGAAGGACCGCGCCCGGCGAATCCTCACGATCGTCAGCGGCATCGACTACGAGGCGGCCCAGGCCCTGTTGAAGCGCGCCCACTGGAACGTCAAGGCCGCCATTGTCATGCAGAAGACCGGCCTGAACTACCGCCAGGCGCTGGCGAAACTGCGGAAGGCCGCCGACTTGGTGCGCGACGCCATCGGCGAGGACATCGAACCGCGCCTGCACGAGCTGATCGAGTCGCCCGACCGCCCCAAGCACACGCCACATTCGTGACCGGCTTCTCGACTCGAACGCCGGGAGGTCATCGGCGCCCGAGTCTCTTCACGCGGCTGCCGGCGGAGAGGCCTCTGATTGCCGTGGTAAGATAAACAGATCGATGTCTTTGCTGTCCGTTCTCTCCCGCTGCCACGCCCGCATCGCCGCCGGTGCCGTCGTCGCCACAGCCTTCTTCGCGGCGCCAGCGGTCGTCGCCGCGTCGCCGGGGCCCGCGTTGCCGGCCATACAGGAAGTGCGGGCGCTCTGGGTGACTCGAACCTCCGTCACGACGCCGGCAGCGGTCGCCGCCATGGTGAAGTCGGCGCGCTCGGGCGGGTTCAACACGGTGCTGGTGCAGGTGCGGGGGCGCGGCGACGCCTACTTCAACGACGGCCTCGAACCTCGCGCGGCCGCCCTTGCGGGCCAGCCCGACACCTTCGACCCGCTCGCGCTCACGCTCTCCCTGGCGCACGCGCAGGGCCTGCGGGTCCACGCCTGGATGAACATCGCACTCGTGTCGAGCGCCGCCGACATCCCCGCCTCGCGCGCTCACATCGTCTATCGGCACCCCGAGTGGCTGATGGTCCCGCGTGCGCTGGCCCGCGACATGGCGCTGCTCGACCCCCGGAGCCAGCTGTACCTCGACAAGCTGACACGCTGGACGCGGGCGCAGAACGGCGAGGTCGAGGGGCTTTACGCGTCCCCGGTGCAGGAGGAGGCGGTCGAGGCCACGGTGGCCGTGGTCGCCGACGTCGTCGCCCGTTACCCGGTCGACGGCGTGCACCTCGATTACGTTCGCTACCCCAGCGACGAGTTCGACTACAGCCGGGGCGCCCTCGAAGCGTTCAGGGCCGACGTCCTCGACAGCCTGGCTCCGAGCGCCCGGCGGCAGCAGGAGCAAACGGTCGGCGAGGATTTGGTGGGATGGGCCGAGGCCTATCCCGATCGCTGGCGGGAATTCCGGCGGCAGAGGCTGACGATGCTCGTTTCCCGGCTCCGGCAGAGCGTGAAGGCGCGGCGGCCCGACGCGGTGTTCTCGGCGGCCGTCGCACCGGATGCGAAGGAAGCGAACGCGCGGCGACTCCAGGACTGGGCGACGTGGCTCGAGCGCGAACTCCTGGACGTCGTCTGCCCGATGGCCTATGCCACCGACAGCGCGACGTTCAGCGCGCAAGTCGCCAGCGCGCGCCTGGCGGCCGGGTCGCGGCCGGTCTGGGCGGGCATCGGGGCCTACCGGCTGTCCTCGTCCGAGACGATCGAGAACATCAGGATCGCCCGGCAACTCGGCGCGTCCGGCATCGTCTTGTTCTCCTACGACAGCCTGATCGGCCTGCCCCGGGGGGGCCTCGACTACCTCTCGCAAGTCGCCCGCGCCGCATTCTTCACGCCTTAGCGAGGCTGCGGATGCCCGCCTTCGCACGAGCCCTGCAGGTCGTCGACCACTACATCGCCCGCGGGGTTGCTCCGTGCGCCGTCGTGGAGGTGGGCACCGCGCAAGGGCCCACGTGGCACATCGCCCGCGGCCGGCTGTCGTACGGTCCCGACGCGCCTGAAGCCCGCCTCGATACCGTGTTCGATCTGGCATCGTTGACGAAAGTGCTCGCGACCGCGACGGTCGCGATGCGCCTGGTCGAGGCGGACCGGCTCGACCTCGGGTCGCGAATCGCCGACCTCGTGCCGGCGTGGCGAGGAGAGAATCGGCTCGCGGCAACGGTCACCGACCTGCTCGCTCATTCCTCCGGCCTGCCCGCGCATCGCCCGTACTACGAGACCTGCTCGGGCCGCGCCGAGTTCCAGGAGGCGATCTGCCGCGAACCGCTCGAGTCTGCGCCCGGCACTGCCGCCATCTACAGCGACCTCGGCTTCATCCTGCTCGGCTTCATTCTGGAGGACGCGGGCGGCGCCGCGCTCGACGAGCAGTTCGACGCGGCGCTTGGCTCCGTCGGCGCCGCTTCGGACCTCCGCTTCCGCCCGCCGGCCGGGTGGCTGACCCGCACGGCTCCGACGACGGACGACCCGCGGCGCCCCGGCATCGTGGACGATCGAAACGCTGCGGCCCTCGGTGGCGTGGCCGGACATGCCGGCGTGTTCGGCACCGCAAGCAGCGTCGGCGCGTTCGCGCGGGTGGTGCTGGCGACGAGGACGGGGGCCTCCTCGCGGAGGCTGGGCACTCGCGGCCTGATGGTGCGCTTCACGTCCCGCCTCTCCCCCGCCACCAGCCGCGCGCTCGCGTGGGACACGATGCTTCCGACATCGTCCTGCGGCACGCGCATGTCGGCGCAGGCCTTCGGCCACACGGGCTTCACGGGCACGTCACTGTGGATCGATCCGCTGGCCGGCGTCTACGTGGTGCTGTTGACGAACCGGGTGTACCCGGAGGCCGCGACTTCAGAGGTGATCGCCGCGTTCAGGCGCGCCCTTCACGACGCGGTCATGGGCGAGCTTCGGCCTTCTCCCTAGACCTTCGTCCCCAGGCTCCCTGCGCCAGGCTGCCCGGCGTTCTTCCTTCAAACCCGAAGCCGTCCAGCCCCGTCAGGAGGGGGAGATGTCCCGCCGTGCGCTACCCGCCAGGACCTCTCTGGCCGCCGCGAGGTCCCCCGGGGCCGCCCCTCATGCCGCCCGGACCCATCCCCCCGCCGCCGCGGCCGCCGCCCGGCATGCCCGGCACCGTCGCGCCGCCCCGTCCACCCGGCATACCAGGGCGCCCCTGCCCCGGCCCCGTCAGCGCAGGCACGAACACGAACAACCACTCGTTGTAGTGGGTGGCGCCATTGTAAGTGCGGAGCGACGCGTCGGTGTTCTTGCTGCGGACGCCCAGGACGCCGCCCCGCGGCCCGGCGCCGCGCCCGGTCGTCATGCCTTGCGTGGTGATGGCTCCCGACCGCGAGTCGAACGTAAAGCCGCCTCCCCCCTGGCCGCGCGGCGCGGTGCCGCCCCGCTGCCCCTGGCCCGTCCCCTGCCCCGGCATGCCGCCGCGGCCAGGTGTGACGGAGAACGGCAGGAGACTGCCCTGGTAAACGACCTCGAACTCCCCGTCCGCGGCCATCGGGTCCTTGTATTTCTTTCGGAGGAACTTCTGTTGAACCAGGAGATCGACGCTGGGCGGGTACGCCGCGGCGAACCGCCGCTGGAACAACTGGACGGCCCGCACGTATTGGCGCCCGCGGAAGATCAGCTCCTCCTCTTTTTCGCGCTGGTTCGCCTGCCGCCAGGCGGGAAGCAAGACGCTCATCGCGATTCCCATGACCGCGATCGCCACCAGCAGCGCCGCCATGGCGTAGCCTGCGCGGCCACCGGCGCGGACACCTCCGCGGCGAGGGGCATCGCCCCCGCAAAGACCGGCGCCACAAGGCCCGTTCAGCCCTTGACCGGATGGGTTCATGTAGTACACTGCTAGGCGAATTCCATGATACCAGACCTGCAACCGCACGGGATTCCTGGAACCACAGCGCGGCCGGCGCGCGGGTTTCCGATCGTTCTGGTGATACTGCTCTCGGCGTGGCTCGGCTCCTGCGACAAGGTGCCGCTGCTCGCGCCCTCGGGCACCACGATCAGGCTGTACACCAACACCCAGGTCCTGCCGCTCAACGGCACCGCGCAGATCACGGCGAGCGTGCAGGAACTGGGCGGCTGGCCCGTTCAGAATGGCACCCTCGTCACCTTTACCACGTCGCTCGGCGCGATCAGCCCGAACGAGGCGACGACCACGGACGGGAAGGTGACGGTCACGTTCAACGCCGGGTCGATATCCGGCACCGCGACCATCAACGCCTTCAGCGGCTCGAGCTCCACGTCGGGCACCGCCGGGACCGGCGGAGGAACCGGCGGCACCACCGCGACGACCGGCACCGCGGTCTCGATCATGGTGGGCGCGGCGGCGGCGACGACGGTCGTGGCCACGGCGAGCCCGTCGAGCGTGTCGCAGTTGGGCGGATCGTCCACGATCACGGCGACGGTGCTCGACGCCAACAACAACGGCCTCTCCGGCGTCCCGGTGGCATTCTCCACCGACCAGGGCACGCTGTCGCCCGTCACGGCGACGACGAACGCGGGCGGAACGGCGACGACGACGCTCACGACCAACCAGACGGCCACGGTGACGATCACGGCGGGCACGAAGACCGCGACGGCCAAGGTGACGGCGGTGGCGGTGCCGGCGGTCACGATCACCGGACCGACGACGACGCCGACCGCCGGAATCTCGGTCAGCTTCACCGTCAATGCGACTGCCGGCACGGGCGCGCCACCGATTCGGTCGGTGATGGTCGATTTCGGCGACGGCGGGGCGGCCAGCCTTGGCGCCGTCAGTGGATCGGTCACGGTGCCGCACGTGTACTTCAGCGCCGGCAGCTACACGGCCACGGCCACCGCGACCGACGCCAGCGGTCAGAGCACCTATGCGTCCGTACCTGTCGTCGTGTTCGCCGCCGTGAACTTCACGCTGAACGTGACTGCCTCGTCCGGGCAGACGGGCACTGCCATCACCGCGACCGCGTCGCCCACGCCCGGGTCACCCACGATCAACAACTACACGTTCGATTTCGGCGACGGAACAGGGACGTTCACGACACCGCTGGGAACGATGTCTCACGTCTACCTGGCTTCCAGCATACCGACTGGCTTCTCGAGCTGGACGTTCACCATATCGGTCAGGGCCGAAGGCTCGGATGGCCGGCTGGGCATCGGCAGCACGTCGGTCGTGATCACGAGGATCAGCACGGTACGATAGCGCGGGAACTGACTGAGCCGAAACGGGGCGGTCCGAAAGGGCCGCCTCTTTTCTTGTACGGCACGACTCATCGGCGACGCGCGCAAGGGCAACGTCGCGGACAGCCATCCGGGCGAGGTGCCGGCGGTGCTGCCGCACGAGGGCGTCGGTCCGCCGGTAGATGTGTCTGCCAGCCCGCTACCACTCCGCGTAGCGGGAACCGTCCATCGACACGCCTTCCGAGCCGCTCTTCACGTCGAAGATGCCGGGCTCGGCGTCCGGGTTGGCCGGGTCGGGTTCGGACGGCATGGTCTGCCAGGTCTCCGACGAGTTGGTGATCGGATCCCTGGGCACCTGGCGCAGGTACCCGTCGGAGACGAGCGTCTCGAGGCTGGCGGGGTACTTGGCCTTGTCGGCGTAGTACTGGTCGATGGCATCGCGCATGCGGAAGAGGTCTTCACGCAGGACGGCTTCCTTGGTCCGCACCACGGAATACCGGTACTGCACGACGCCCATCCCGGCCAGCACCGCGATCAGCGCGACGACGACCATCAACTCGATGAGGGTGAAGCCGGAGCGGCCGCCGAGCAGGGCTGAAGCCCTGCTTCGCGGGCCCGACGCCGTGCTCCGGCTGCGCCACCCGCTGGCGAATCTCAACATCGGGCTACCAGTCCTTGTACTTCGTGCCGTCGAGCGCGGTGCCCGCGCTCTTGGTGAACACGTCGAAGACGTTCTGCCCGCCCCACGTCGTCGCGTCCGGGTTGTCCTGGTACGAGCGCATTCCCCATTCCGTCGACTTGGTCATCGGGTCGATCGGAACGCGTCGCAGGAACTTCAGCTTCCGGCCCGACGCGTCGTTCGCGACGCGGACGCCTTCGACCAGCGTCTCCAGGTCCGGCGGATAGCCCTCCGACCCCGCCTTGATGTCCACCGAGCCGATCAGCCCCTGGTCCGCCGCGTCCTTGTAGCGATCGATCGCCACCCGCATCTCGCGCAGGGCCCGGTGCAGTTCCACTTCGCGCTGCCGCTGGATGGTGACCTTCACGAGCGGCAGGATCGCCGACGCGAGAATCATGAGCATCGCGGCGACGACCACCAGCTCGACGAAGGTGTAGCCGTTGGCGGCGAGGCGGAGGCGTCGTGCCGAACCCAAGGAACCCATGGCCATCCTACCGGACCGAGACCGTCGCCGGCGTGAACTGCAGCGGGATGTTCCCGCCAGGGCCGGTCGCCACGCCGCTCACCCGGAAGCTCACCGCGCCGGCCGCGACGGCGTCGAACACCATCGCCGCCAGCGTGCCGCCGCCGGTGGCGCCCACGATGTCGCCGCTCCGGCTGATCGTCAGGTCGATCCGCCCGGCCGCGCTGTCCTCCTGGTGTGCGAAGGCGGTGCCCGGCACGCCCGTCCGCATGAAACTGCCCTCTTGCAGCGACCGTAGCTTCAGCGCCGTCGGGTTGTAGGTCAGCGTCAGCGTGATCGTGGTCACCCGGGGCATGTTGAGCGCGGACAACGTGACGGTGTACGGCCCCTGCCCCACGCGCCAGTCGGAACCCGGGGTCGTAATGGTCACCTGCGCGGGCGTCGGCGCGGGCGTCGGCGTGCCCGCTGGCGCCGTGGCCGCGGGCGCGCCTGCCGTCGCCGGCTGGGTCGGCGCGGGCGCGGCCGGCGTCGGGGCGGCGGGCGTCTGCACCTGCGGCGCGGGCGCGGCCTGCGCGGGGGGCTGTTGCGGCGGGGGCGGCGCCGCCGGCTGCTGCGGCGGCATCATCACCGTGCCGGGGATCGGGGAACTGCCTGGCGGCACCACGGGCGTGCCTTGCGGCGTGGTCTTCCCGACGGGCGCGCCGCCGACGAGCGCCGAGCCCGGCGAACCGTACGGCATCTGCGTGATCGGTTGCAGCGGCGCGGCGACGGGCGGGGCCTCGATCACCGGCGGCGCCGCCTGCGCCGACGCCGCCTCTCCGGGCGCCCCAATCAACGGCGGCGTGCCGCCCAGCACCGGGTTCGACGCGGTGCCGATGTAGATCTCCTGGAGGTTCCGCTCGGTCAGCGCCTGCGTCCGGATGATGTGCGGCGTCAGCAGCATCACGATGTCGGTCTGCGAGATCTGGTTGTCGTTCGCCGAGAAGAGCTGCTTGACCACGGGCACGTGTATGCCGCCGGGGAAACCGGTGAGCGACTTGCGCTCGTCGTCGCGGAGAAGGCCGGCGAGCAGGTTCGACTCGCCGTCGCGCAGCCGCATCCGCGTGGCGACCTTGCGCGAGCCGAACGACGGCAGGTTGGTGCCGGCCACGTTCACGTCGCTCCCCTTCGTGCTGCTCTCGACCTCGAGGTCGAGGATGATGTCGCCGTCGTAGGTCACCCGGGGCGTCACCGACACGTTCACGCCCACCGACCTGTACTGGTAGGAGGTCATCGGGTTGATGGCCGTCCCTCCGGCAACCAGCGGCTGGAACGTCGTGGACGGCACGGGAATCTCGTCGCCGAGGTTCGCGACGAGCTTCGTGCCCTCGGCGCCGCGGAGCGACGGCTTGGCAACCAGTTTCGTGCGCGAATCGGACTCGAGGAACTTGATCACGGCCGAGGGCACGGTGAGGTAGAAGTCCGACGTGTTGATCCCGTGCACGATCGAGTTCAGGTTGAACTGGCCGGTGTTGGCCACCGAGGAGCCTGCCGCCGGCGTGGTACCGGGCGCACCCGGGTTCGTCAGCTGGCCGGGCGGCGCCTCGGGCGAGAACTGCACCCCGATCGCGTAGTTGGACAGGTTGAGCCCGTACTGCTTCACGCGCGTGCGGTTGACCTCGAGAATCTCGACGTCGATGACCACCTCCGCGCGCGGCTTGTCGTTGTTCTCGATCACCCGCTCGGCGATCGCCACGAGCGACGCGCTGCCGCGGATCGTGATGCTGTTGGCGCCCTTGTTCGGCTGAATGGACGGCCGGTTGCCGCCGGCGGTCTGGGCGATCAGGATGCCGTTGAGCAGCGTCAGCATCTCGGTGGCGTCGGCGTGCGAGAGGTAGAACGTGCGGATGACCTGGTCCTCGTATTTCTGCCGGTTGCTGGCGCTGTCGGGGATGATCAGGATGGTCCTCGGGTTCAGGACCTTGTAGAACAGGTTGTTGGAGGTCAGGACCAGGTTCAGTGCCTGCTCGAGCGTGACCCCGTCGAGGTCGATGGCCGACTTCGTCGTCGTCGCGTCGTTGTAGGTGGCCTCGAACATGACGTTGATGCCGCTCGCCTGCGCCAGGAAGTCGAGGATCTGCTTGACCGCGATTCCAGCCGCGAACTTGAACACGAGCGGCGCCCGGGAGGCGGGGTTGAGCAGCGGCTCGGCGGCCGCCTGCTTCGCCTTCTCCTTCATCTGCTCGATGGCCGGGCGCGGCCGCGCCGCCTCGGCGCGGTCGCGCACCACCTTCTCGAGATCGGCGGCCTTGGTGCTCGCGCGACGGTTCGTCGGATCGTATTCGGCGGCCTTCCGGTACTCCGCGATCGCGCCCTCGAGGTCGTCCTTCTCCTCCAGCGCAGCGGCCCTCTCGAGGTGGACCCGCGAGGCGGCGATCTTCGCTCGATCGAGGGCAATCTTGTAGGTGGCCTCGTCGGGCTTGTCCTCGACGGCCTTCTCGTAGTAGGTGACGGCCGCGTCCCAATCGCCCGCGCGGGCCACCTGCTCCGCCTTGTTGAAGGCGCTGCTGCCGGCGCAGCCCGCTGCCAGCGCGACCGCGAGAACGAGCCCTGCTGCCTTCCAGAAGTCCGCTTTCAAGCCAGGCCTCCAATCCGCCACGCTGGACGCGTTCCGCCAATACCGGGTGGATGAAGCACGATACCCCATCTAGCCGGTGAGCCCCAGACGCCGCTGGCCGCGGCCGTCCACGTACGCGATATCGATGCTCTCGACGTTGATCTTCACGATCCGGTAGCGCCCCTCGATGATGTCCCCCTCGCGCCCGTAGAACACGTCGCGCCCGTCGGTCAAGGCGGCCACCGGCTTGCCGGAGCCCTGCACGATCGCGAGCAGCTTCAGCGCAATCGGCGGCGGCGGCGGGGGGGCGGCGGCGGCGCATTGGGGTCCGGCGGCGGCGGCGCCGGCGGCACCACGCGAACCGGGGGCGGCGGCGCCTTCGGCTGCTCGCGGAACAGATTGCGCCCTTTCGCGGCAGGGTCCGCCCTCGCGGCGCCCAGGGCCGCCAACCGCAGCGCCGGCACCGATTCGGCGCGGTCCTTGGCGGCGGCCTCGCGGGCGGGAACCGCGCGCCTCGACGCCGGACCGCTCGCCGGTGCAGTCCCGGTTCCTCCCCGGTACCTGGTAGGCCAGCACGGCGGCCAGGATCACCAGGAGCGCGACCAGGCTCCACTGGCGTGACGTGAGCCTAGCTGGCATCGGCCGTCGCCCGGTAGTAGGTGGACAACTGCAGCTTCAGCGTCAACGCGGTCCCCCCGTCGCGCGCCTGCTCGATGGTCATGTCGTCGATGATCACGAATTCGGGCGCGGTCTCGAGACGGTACACGAACTGCCGCACGTCTTCGTACTGCCCCTCGAGGACCAACGAAATCTGGACGCGGTCGAGCGCGCTCTCGCGCTCCCGCCCCTCGTCCTGCGCCCGGCGCACCACCCGAAGGTTGCTGGTGCGTGCGAGCTGCGCGAGGTTCAGGTAGGTGACCTTCTGCGCGGCGCGGTGGTCGGCGGGCAGCACGCTGCCGTAGAACGACTGCAGCTCGCCCTCCGCCCGCTGCTTGCTGGCGGCCACGCCCTTCGCCGCCTCGAATTCCCGCTGAGCCTCTCGCAACGCGCGCGAGGCCCGCGCCGCCCGGTTGTCCGCGTCTGCCACCCGGGCCGACAGCGGGTACACCAGACCGGCGTAGACGCCCACGTTGACCGCGAGGGCGGCGGCCAGCACGACGACGAATCTCCGCTGCTCGGTGAGCACGCGTCGCAACACGGTCTCAGTCCTCCCCGGCCGGCCGCGAGGGCGCGGCCGGCGCCGCCCGGCCCTGCCCCTGCGAAGCGGCCACAGTGTCCGAGGGCAGGTAGCGCGCTTCGAGCACGACCTCCAGGAGCCCCTGCGGGTTCGTGGTCTCCGTGCGCGAAATGACGTGCCGGAACGCTCCGGTTGCTTCCAGCTGCTCGACGAACTGCTCGATGTCCTCGACGCGGTGGCCGACCACCCCCATGGTGACCAGGAACCGGCCCTCGCGGTCGGTCGTCGGCCGAATCGTCTGGATCCGCACGTCCGCGGGCAACGTCGCTTCGAGCCGGTTCAGCAGGTCCGTCCAGGAGAACGTTCGCTGGTCGATCAGGGCGTTCGCTTCGCGCGCCGCGGCCGCCACCGACTCGAGCTGCGCCCGGTCGACGTTGTGCCGCGCGACCTCGGCATCCGCCCTGAGGGCCGCCGCCCGTTTCTCGTCGCCGCCCACGCGCCCGAGCAGCTGCGTCTGGCGCGTCGTCAGGGTGCGCAGCTGCACGACGTTGAATGCCGTCAAGCCGAGGATGACCAGCGCGACCGCGGCCAGCACCAGCTGCACCAGCCGCTCGTTGTAGAAGGGACGCGTCGACAGGTTCGTTCGGAGCATCGGTTCCCCTACACTCCAGCCGCCGCGCCGGTGAGCGCGCCGAGCAGCGGCGCGACCATGTTGATCAGCGGCGGGTCGGCCGCGATGCGGTCCGAGAAGCGCGCCATCCGCTGCGGGTCGATCCCGTCGCTCTGCACGCCCAGCCGCGCGTCGATTTGCCGCCGGATCGCGTCGAAGGCCGTGGACGTCGGTGTCGGAAGGCCCTCCCCCACGCCGCCGACCACGACCACGCGCGAGAACCCGCTTCCGCCCAGCCGATCCTCGTAGTACATCGCCGTCTGGTGCACCAGGTCGGGCAGGCTCTCGTCGCTGCCCTCCGGCCGGCTCCTGAAGAAGATCAGATCGCGCCCGCGCAGGATCACGATGCTGCCGTAGTCGGGCGTGACGTGGACCAGCAGCCAATCGCCGGCCAACTCGCCCGCGTAGGCCACGACGGCGTTCACGAGGCTGAACGTCGCGAGGTCCACGAAGCCCGCATGCGCGCCCGCCTCGGCGCACGCGCCCTCGAACTGCTCGACCACGTCGCGGCGCGCCAGCGCCACGACGAACTCGCGGCCCCCGTCCGCGCCGGCGGCGCCGGCCGAGTAACTGACCTGGGCCTCCTCGATCGGGAACGGCGCCGACTTCCGCACGTGCCACCGGATCAGCTGGCCGAGGTCCTGCGACCGGGCGGGCACCGAGTCGAGCCGCACGAGCGACACCTTCGCGATGCCGTCGGGAACCACCAGCGCCACGCGCCGGACGCGGGTGTTCAGCGCCCCCAGCACCCGGCCGACGACCCGGCCGACGGCCCGCCGGTCGGCGATGGCCGGTCCGCCGAGCGACGCGGTGACCGCGCCTGCGGGCAGCGGCTCCACGGCGTGGGCGGCGATGACCGGTGACGCGCCCTGCCGGCCGATCGAGATCGCCGAGACGAACCGGGGCGCAATCTGGACCGCGACGGTCGGCGCCGGCGTGGCGAGGAATGAAGGCAGTGTCATTCGACGAACGTCACCTTGTTGATTTCGCGCAGCGTCGTCACGCCCTGCAGCACGCGCTCCACCGCGCACTCGCGCAGGAAGTGCATCCCCTCGTCGCGGGCGGCCTTCTTGATCTCGGACGTCGGCCGGCGTGCCAGGATCATCTCTCGGATCCGGTCGGAAAGATCCAACAATTCACAGATCGCCTGCCGCCCCTTGTAGCCGGTCCCGCCGCATTCGATGCATCCCTTGCCCTCGTAGAAGGTGTGCGCGTGTTCCAGCGCCGGGTCCATCCCCGACTCCTCGAGCATGAACCGGTTCACCTTCGCCGGCCGCTTGCAGTGCGGGCAGATGTTGCGCACGAGCCGCTGCGCGAGCACGCAGTTCAGTGCCGAGACGAACTGGTAGGCCTCGACGCCCATGTTGAGAAAGCGGCCGAGCACGTCGGTGACGTTGTTGGCGTGCACCGTGGTGAACACGAGGTGGCCGGTGAGGGCCGACTGGATGGCGATCTGCGCCGTCTCCGGGTCGCGGATTTCGCCGACCATGATCTTGTCGGGGTCGTGCCGGAGGATCGACCGCAGGCCGCGGGCGAACGTCAGCCCCTTCTTCTCGTTGATCGGAATCTGGGTGATGCCGCGCAGCTGGTACTCGACCGGGTCCTCGATGGTGACGATCTTGTCCTCGGGCGACTTGATCTCCGACAGCGCCGCGTAGAGCGTCGTCGTCTTCCCGCTGCCGGTCGGCCCGGTGACCAGCACCATGCCGTACGGCTCGGCGATGTACTTCCGGAACCGCTTCAGCTCGGTCTCGGGGAAGCCGAGAATGTCGAGCCGCAGCTCGGAGAACTGCTCGCTGATCGACTGCTTGTCGAGGATGCGGATGACGGCGTCCTCGCCGTGGACGCTCGGCATGATCGACACGCGGAAGTCGATCGTCTTGCCCGGCACGCGCAGCTTGAAACGCCCGTCCTGCGGCACGCGCTTCTCGGCGATGTCGAGCTCCGCCATGACCTTGATGCGCGAGATGATGGCGCTGTGGTGCTGCTTGGCGATCGGCCGCATCGCCTGCTGCAGCACGCCGTCGATCCGGTACTTCACGTAGACCGCGTCGTCCTGCGTCTCGATGTGGATGTCGCTCGCCCGCCGCTGGATCGCGGAATAGACCGTCGAATCGACCAGCCGGATGATCGGGCTGATGTCGCTCGTCAGCTTCTCGACCGTCAGGCTCTCCTCGCCGTTCTCCTCCTCCTTCAGCAGCTGGAGCTGGAAGCCCTCGGTGGCCTCTTCGAGCACGCGCTGCGAACTTTCGCTCTTCTTCAGGATCGATTCGATCGACGACCGCGCGCCGACGGTCACCTTGAGCGGCGCCGCCAGCAGCAGCGCCAGCTCGTCGATCATCGGCAGGTCGGTGGGGTCGGAGACGACGATCACCAGCGACCGCCCCTCGCGCCGCGCGGGCACGAACCCGTAGCGCAGCATGAGGTCCGCCGGGATCGACCGAAACAGGTCGTGGTCGATCTGGAACTGCTCGAAGTCGACGAATTCGAGACCGTAGCGCTCCGCCAGCCGGCGGGCGTGCGCGAGCTCCTCGCCGCGATCCTCCGCCGTGGGCGCCGCGCCGTCCAGGTACAGAGCCGGCACGCCCGGCGCGGGCGATCCGGCCGCCGCGGCTCCGCTCACCGAACGGCTTCCAGGTTCCCTGTGTTCCACGCAGCTCCCCTCACACCGAACACCACGCCCCACGGCGAGCGACGTTACGGACCGACCACGCTCGAAATCTGGAACAGCGGCATGTACAGCGCCAGCAGCAGGCTGGCGATCACGAGACCCATGATCACCAGCAGCGCCGGTTCGACGAGCGTGACGAACCGCCCGAGATCGGTTTCGATCTCCTCGTCGTAGAAGTCCGCCAGACTGTTCAACATCTCCTGCAGCGCCCCGGTCGCTTCGCCGACCTCGGCCATCTTCACGGCCACGTCCGGAAACACGCCCTGCGCCGCCATCGCCGCGGCGAACGACTCCCCTTCCCGCACGCGCCCGCCGACCGTCTCCATCGCAGCCGCCATCGACCGGTTGCCAATCGAGCGGCTTGCCACTTCGATCGCGTTGACCAGCGGGATCCCGCCGCCAAGCAGCGTGGCGAGCGTCCGCGCCAATTGAGACGTGGCGAACTTCCGGGCGGTTGGACCAATTCCCGGCAGCCGCAGCACCAGGCGGCCCAGGCGCTCGCGCTGTCCGGGTCGCCGCAGCCAGCCGTTGATGGCCACGGCGAACACCCCCAGCAGCAACAGCCCGACCAGGCCCTCCGTGCGCACGAGGTTCGACGCCGCGACGATGGTCCGGGTGATCAGCGGCAACTCCCGCCCGAACTGCTCGTAGAAATCGGAGAAGGCCGGCACCACGCGAACGACGATGATGCTGACGACCACCAGGGACAACCCGAGCAGCACCGCCGGGTAAATCAGCGCCGAGAGCGTGCGGCGCCTGACGCCCGCGATCACCTTCACGTAGGCGACGTAGCGGCGAAGCACCGTTTCGAGGCTGCCGCTCTTCTCGCCCGCCATGAGCGACGCGGTGTAGACGCCGGGAAACAGATCGCCGTGGGCCGCGAACGCGTCGGAGAGCGACGTGCCCGCGCGCACCTTCTCGTAGATGTCGTCGAGCACGCCCCTGAACAGCGGGTTGCTCAGGCGGCCGCGCAGGATGTCGAGCGACTGCACCAGCGGCATGCCCGCTTTCAGCAGCGTCGCCAGTTCCTGGTTGAACACGACGAACTCGCGCGCCGGGATGCGCCGCCGCGACGGAAACCGGGGCGCCCATCCCGCGATGGCATGGCGAGGCGCGAGCGCGAGCACGCACAGCCCTTTCTGCTCGAGGTCGTGGCGCAGCCGCGCTTCGCTGTCGGCGACGTAGATTCCCTCGCTGATCTCGCCGCCCGGCGTCGACAGCCTACAGCGGAATTCCATCGCAAGCCATTGAGAGATCGGAAATTATCATGCGAACGAGCGCGGTCGATTATATCAACTTTTCGCGCGCTGCCGCCGTGCCCTTCAGCGGTGTCCCGAGGCGGAAAGCCACGCGCTGCTCGGGACGGTGGGACTCAGCGCGCGACGGGGGGCCCGAGCAGTTTCAGAACCTGCCGAACGTAGTTCTGGGTCTCGGGGTACGGCGGGATGCCGCGAAACCGTTCCACCGCCGCCTCGCCAGCGTTGTAGGCGGCCAGGGCGAGCGCCAGTTCGAAGCGTCCGAGCAACATCTTCAAGTGCTTCACTCCGGCCTCGATGTTGGACCCCGGGTCGTAGGGATTGGCGACCGCGTACCGGCGGGCGGTGTCCGGCATCAGCTGCATGAGGCCGATCGCCCCCTTTCGCGACCGCGCCTCGGCCTGGAACGCCGATTCCACCTTGATCACCGCCCGGACCAGCCGCGGGTCGACGCCCTCACGGCTGGCCGCTTCGTCGATCATCGCGGCGTAGGGGACGGCCTCCAGCGGGCCGAAGTCGGCCGGCGCCGCGTCCGGCTCCGGATAGGGGACTTCATCGGGGGCGATGCGATCGATCAGCGATGCGCCGCAGGTGATCTCTCCCCCACCGCGCAGCGTCAGCACCACCAGGTCGTCGTCGAAACGGTGCGATTTGACGTTGAGCGACCTCCCGGTGGTGAGGAAGACGATTTCCGCCTGCGAGACGCCGGCCGCCGCCTGCCACCCGAGGCAGGCCAGGAACAGCACGATCGCGGTGCGGCGCACGGCCGGAAGCATGCCAGTTGCCCGTTCGGTCAACAACGCCGATCCCCACTGTTCGACATTCGTCCAGCCCGCGCCCGCCCGCGGGCCTCAGCGCGCCTCCACGAAGGCATGGAAGACGCACAGGCCCAGTTCCCGCTTGTCGGGCTGGGCGCCGGCCGTGACCACAGCCGGGATAAACGTGCGGTCGAGGCTCAACTTGATTTCGACCTGATCCCCGGTGCCCAGCTGGCTGACGGTGAGCGGAATCCGCCGCACGTCGCCCGTGCGCCCGACCTGGAACGTGTCCACCACCTCGGTGCCGACGCTCACTGTGACCGTCTGCGGCTCGGTCATCACCTTCGGCTGCCCGCCGTAGTCGAGGTAGAACATCGCGTTCTGCTTCGGGTTCTTGAACGACAGCGTGGCCTCCTTCTTCGTCCAGTGCCACTCCGTGCCCACATTTTCCGAGGAGATCTCGGCAAGGTGCCAGCCGTCCTTGAAGGTCAGATAGATGCTCTCCGTCTGGGGCGCCACCTGGACCTTCGCCACCTCGTAGGCACGCTGCCCCCTCTCGGTGCCCGCCAGCGGCAGGCGTTTTCCGTCCTTGCCGTACAGCCCCACCTCGATGGCGGCATCGCCGACGTAGGGATAGACGGGCACGAACATCAAACGGCTGTATTTAATCGTCTGCCCCGGCTTCCACTGCGTCGTGGGCGTCGGAGGGAAGTGGTCGTCTGTCCACATCAGCTCCTGGTCGGCATCCACGAAGTGGACGAACACCCGGTAGTCCTCCTTGAACGCCGGAGCGTCGGTGGCCACCTTGAACTCATAGGTAATCTCGAGCGGGCTGCCAAGGGGAATCCTGGAATGGCTCACCGCCACCGAGGGCGTGGCGACCGGCGGCTGGGTGGAGGGCCTCGAGCAGCCGCCGCCGACGGCGGCAAGGACGAGCGCGGACACGAGCAGAGGAGTCTTCATAACCATTCGACCGAACCGGTCTTCGCTGAACCTCGCGCCGGAAATGCTTCCACCAGAACGCAATATCGTATCGCAGGTGGCTGGCGTGGGCAATCGGAAGGCGCGAAGAAGGCGTGAGCCCTGCCGTCGCGAGGCGGTCGTCGATCAGCCGGCTCCGCGGCCGCCGCGCGGCCGGGGCCGGCGCGACCGCGCGTTCTTCCCGTCAGTGCTGAGGAGCAAGAACTTGCCGCCGCCGAGAGGCGGCCGAAATGGTTGACCATCGCTGCCGGCCGATGATATGGTTCCGGCTGGCGGCAAACACAGCCGGGTCGGCGACGCCCCCCGTTGCGGCGCAAACCGACGACCTCGCCCGACCGGTCCGTTCCTGGCGCGCGCCCGCGCGCCACCTCGAGAACTCTCGTCCAGCCTTCGGAGAGGGCTGGACACCCCGGGGAGTGTGCATGGTTCCACGTCACTGGCGTCCGCTATTGGCGCTGGCGGCGCTCGTGCTGGCGATGCCTGGTTGTGCCACCCGGACGCCAGCGCACCTCCCGGCCGCAGCCCCGGCGCCGGCCAAAACGCCGCCGCCGCCGCCCGTACCTCCGCCGGCTCCCGCGCTCGATCCGATTGCGACGCTCATCGCCGCCTCGCACCAGCACTTCGAACGCGGGCAGCAGGAACTGTCCATCGGGCACCTCGATCGCGCCCGGGCCGAGTTCGATCGTGCGGTCGACGTGCTGGTGCAGTCGCCCTACGGCGCCCGCTACGACGCACGGCTTCGCGAGCATTTCGATCGCCTGGTGGACCGGATCAGCGCGTACGAGGCGACGGCGCTCGCCGCCGGCGACGGGTTCACCGAGAACCGCACGGATCCGGCGTCGATTGACGCCTTGCTCGAGGAATCGACCTTCGCCGCCGCAGCCTCCTCCAAGACCCAGCGGACAGCGGCGTCGGAACGCGAGAACACCACCTACGACATCAACATCCCGCTGAACGAACGCGTGCTGGCCTACGTCGAGCTGTTCCAGGGACGGCTGCGCGACTGGTTCGCGGCGGGCCTGCAGCGCGGTGCGCGTTATCTCCCGATGATTCAGGACGTCTTCCGCGCAGAGGGACTGCCCCTCGATCTGGCCTACGTCCCGCTCATCGAGAGCGCGTTCAACCCCAACGCCGTGTCGCGGGCGAAGGCCCGGGGGGTCTGGCAATTCATGGCCGCCACGGCTGGCGAGCACGGGCTGAAGCGTGACTGGTATATCGACGAGCGGTCGGACCCCGAGAAGGCGACGCGCGCCGCGGCCGACTACCTGCAGACGCTCGCGCGCTCCTTCGGCGGCGACTGGCACCTGGCCCTCGCGTCGTACAACGGCGGGCCCGGACTGGTGCAGCGGGCGCTCCAGCGCTCGGGCCTCGACAACTTCTGGTCGCTGGCCGAACGGCAGAAGTACCTCCCCCGGGAAACGCGGGAGTACGTGCCGATGATCCTGGCCGCCATCGTCATCGCCAGGAACCCGGGCGACTACGGCTTCGAGGTCGAGTCCGAGCTGCCGCTCGAGTACGAGAAGGTCAAGGTGCCGCGGCCGGTCGATCTGCGCCGCGTTGCCGAGTGGACGGGCACGACGGTCTCGGAGATCCAGGGGCTGAACCCGGAACTCAGGCGATTGACGACCCCGGTGAGGTACCCGGACTACGAGATCAAGGTTCCCGTCGGGGCGGCGGCCGCGCTGGAGGCGCGTTTCGCCGAACTGACACCCGTCGACGTCGCCGCGTTGAAGTGACTACACCGTGAAACGCGGAGACACGCTCGCCACCATCGCGAAGAAGCTGAACGTCAGCCGCACGGACCTCGCCGAGGCGAACTACCTCTCGACGAAGGCGCTGGTATCTCCGGGTCAGAATCTCGTCGTGCCGGTCGAGCCCGCCCTCCTGCTGGCCGGCCGCCCGGACAGGCCGACACCCGTCGTGACCGAGGTCAAGCCGGCTCCGGCCGACGAAACGGTGGTGGCCGAGGCGGCGACACCCGCGGCAGAACCCCCGTCCGACGCGGTGAAGGTGACCTACCGGGTGAAGCCGGGCGACACGCTGTCGTCCGTCGCGCGGCTGTACCGAACGACGGTGCGATCGCTGATGGTCTGGAATCGCCTGTCGGGCGACCGCCTGATGCCTGGGGCTCACCTGACGATCTTCGCGTCGCCGAACTACCTGAAGTAGGAGCCGGTCGGGCGCGCCGCGCCGCCGCGTGTATTGCCCCCCGCCCGGCGCCGAACCCGTTTCAGTTCCTGCCGACCGCCGTCCCCGCAATCGGGCAAGAAACGACACGTTTCCACGCTCGGTGACCGGCTCCCCTCCGGTTCTGCGAGAGAATCCGCGATGGTCCTCGCCGGCCGGACGATTGCAGTCGGAAGCAGCCGTGCTCGCGTGCCTGCGGAGCGCTGCCGTTTTCGGAATCGAGGCTTTTCCGGTGCACGTCGAGGTGGACGTAGCCTTCGGCCTCCCGGCGTTCACCATGGTCGGCCTGCCCGATTTGAGCGTCCGTGAGAGCCGGGACCGGGTGCGCAGCGCGATTCGGAACTCGGGATTCGATTTCCCTCCCTACCGCATCACCGTGAACCTGGCGCCGGCCGACGTGCGAAAGGCCGGTTCGTCGTTCGACCTCCCCATCGCTCTGGGCGTTCTCGCCGCCACGGGAGTCGTCGAGCGCCGCCAGGTGGACGACATCGTGCTGCTCGGGGAGCTGTCCCTCGACGGCGGCATCCAGGCGACACGCGGGGTCCTGCCGGTCGCGGCGGCCGCGCGGCGTGACGGCCTGGCCTGCATCCTGCTGCCGTCGGCCAACGCGCCGGAAGCGGCGGTCGTTGAAGGGCTGGGCGTCATCCCCGTGGACTCGCTCCACGACGCCGTCGGCGCCCTCAACGCCCCGGAGGCGGCGGTGCGTGCGATGCCGGCACTCGAGCGCCCGGCCTCGCCGGTCCTTTCGGCCGACTTCGCGGACGTGAGCGGGCAGGTGCTGGCGAAGCGGGCGCTCGAAATCGCGGCCGCCGGGGGGCACAACGCGCTCATGATTGGGCCACCCGGCGCCGGCAAGACGATGATGGCGCGGCGAGTGCCGGGGATACTGCCGGCCCTGAGCTTCGAGGAGGCGCTCGAGTCGACCGCCATCCACTCGGTGTGCGGGCTGCTGCCGCCCGGCCTCGGCCTGCTGCGCGAGCGTCCCTTCCGGGCGCCCCACCATACCGTCTCGGACGTCGCGCTGGTCGGCGGCGGCTCGGTTCCCCGCCCCGGCGAAATCAGCCTCGCGCACAACGGGGTGCTCTTCCTCGACGAGATGCCGGAGTTCGATCGGCGCGCCCTGGAAGTGCTGCGGCAGCCCCTCGAGGAAGGCACCGTCACGGTCGCGCGCGCCGCTCGAACGGCCACCTTCCCGGCACGCTTCATGCTGGTGGCCGCGATGAACCCGTGCCCGTGCGGATTCCTCGGGGACCCGACGCGGGTGTGCCGCTGTTCGCCTCCCGAGATCTCGCGCTACCGGGGCAGGCTGTCGGGCCCCCTCCGAGACAGGCTCGACCTCATCGTCGAGGTGCCGGCCGTGCCGGCGTCGGCGCTGGGAGGCGACGCGCTGGCCGAGGCATCGGCGGCAATTCGCGAGCGGGTGCTCCTGGCACGCGACCGGCAGCGGCGCCGCGCGGGTGCGGGCGGATCGCGCGTGAACGCCGAGCTCCAGGGCCGGATGGTCTGGCGGCACTGCCGGCCGGAAGCGGGGGCGCGGCGGCTGCTGGAGAAGGCCGTCGAGCGCTTGGGACTGAGCGCCCGAGGGTACCATCGCGTCTTGAAGGTCGCACGCACCATTGCCGACCTGGCGGGCGCCGACCTCGTGCGCGCCGAACACGTGGGCGAGGCGCTGCAGTACCGCTTCACCGACGACGCCCGCGAGATGGCGAACACGTAGGCTATACTGCGCGATTCCCGGTCTTCGCCGCCGGGCGACCACACACGAGGTACCGTTGCATTCAGATCATCACCCGGGCGCCGGACGAAGCGTCGCCACCGCCTCCCGGCCGATGCCCTCTACGCCGCCCCGTCCTGGCTGGCGACGCGTCCTGGTGGCGGTGCTGGCCGCGGCAGCCTTGTGCGCGGTGTTCGATGCCCGGGTCGCGTCTTCGTTTCGGTCTTACAGGCTGAAGGTGATCACGCGACCGGCGGCCCCGGTCGGCGGTGCGGTCGCCGCGGAAGTGCCCGCGTTCCCCGGGGAGGGCCTCGGGCCGCCTTTTGCGGTCATCGCGCGCGTTCGCCACCTGTCAGCGGCACCGCTGGAGTTCTCCATAGCCGTCGACGGCAACACCATCTGTCGGGCAACCGTTCGACGCGGGGAGCACCGGCTCGACTGCGCCGTGACGGCCTGGGACGCCGGGCGGAGCCACACGCTGCGCGTTCAGGCGGCCGGCCAGGCCGGTCCCGTGTGGTCGCTGGCCTACCTGGAGGTCGCCACCCATCATGGGGCGACGAGGAGCTACGACCTGGTCATCGCCCCCTCCCAGTTCACGCCGTCGCAGGGGTGGTCCTGGCCCTGGGCCGCGGCTGTGTTCCTCGTGTGCGGGTCGCTGCCGTTCGTTCGAGGGCCACGGCTGAACACACGCCTCGCCCGGTGGCACGCCGCGGCCCTCGTCCTGGTCGTGGCGTTTCTGTCCCTCGTGTGGCTGTCCCGCTACTTCACGCCGTATCTCCTGCTGCTGTCGCCAAGGTTGTTCGTGACCCTGGCCGTCCTGGCCTATCTGCCGCAACTGTCGGCTGGCATCCAGGGGCTGCTCTGCGGCGACGGCCACGTCGCGCGGCGCCGCGCCGCGCTGCTCTTCGTGGTCGGCGCGCTGGTACTCGGGGTGTACGGCGTGGTGGTCGAAAGGCTTCGGTCGGACCAGTTTCATGGGAACTACAGCGGGTTCCTGCGCATCTCCGAAGCCATGTACGACCGCGACCCGATCCTGAACGAGCGACAGGACGTGCGCGACAGTCTGGTGCTGACGCCGGACGGAGGCTACGACGGCCAGTTCGTGTACTTCACGACGTTCGATCCCCTGCTGACCCGGTACAGGAGCGACCCGGCGACCTATCGTCTGTTCATCGATGCCCCGCCGTATCGTTTCGGCCGAATCGGGTTCAGCTGGCTTGCCGCGCTGTTCTCCGGTGGCCGCTGGCAGTTCTTCCCCGGCGTGATGATGTGGCTGCTCCTGTGGTCGTTGGCTGCGGCCGGTGTCGGCCTCGCGGCAGTCGGAACCGGCGCCGATGCGAAGCTCCTGCTCGGCGGGCTCGTGGTACTGATTCCGGGCTTCTGGCAGTCCGTTCAGTTGTGCCTGCCCGAGCCGGTGGCGGCCAGCCTGCTCGTCGGCGGCTTCCTCCTGGCGCGTCGGGGCCGACCAGTTCTGGCGGGCGCGCTGTTCGCCGGGTCGCTGTTGATCCGGGAGACCGGCGCGGTCCTCGTCGTGGCCATCGCGGGAGAGGCGCTCTGGCGCCGCCAGCGGAAGGACGCGATCTGGCTGACGGCCGTCGCCGTGCTGCCGTATGTCGTGTGGAGGCTCTACGTCGGCTGGGTCCTGTTCCCCGACTGGGGCACCCAGGGTTTCTGGATGAACGTCGACAACATCGGCGCGCCGCTCGGCGGCCTGGTCCAACTGCTCGGTCACGTCCGACACGGCGACTACTACCCGGCTGCCCCGGCCCTCTCGCGGGCGGCCGTCTACTTCTCGGCGCTGCTCGCCGGTGGATTCTGCATCGCCGTCGTCGCCGCCGTTCGCGCCCGGACTGCCCCAGCCGTTGCGGCGGCCGTCTACGGCCTGCTGGCCCTGTCGTTGACGTACGACATCATCTGGATTCACGTCGGAAACGGCCAGCGCGGCACCTACGAGTTGTTTCTCGCGCTGGCGCTGTTCACGGTGACGCCGAACCTGTCGAAGCCCATGAAGTATGCGCTGGGACTGTTCTGGGCGGCGGCGGCGGGCTACGTCTTCTTCGGCGCCTACGACGCGACGTTCATCCGCGAGGCGTTCCTCGTGTAAGCGGCGCCTCGCCTGCCTCTTCGAGCGCGCGGGTCAGAGCCTGCTCGAGCCGCACGGCGTGCGACCCGCGCCAATACACGCGGCGGCATCCGCCGCATCTCAGGAACGCGTCGAAGTGACGGAGGCTTCGTTCGGGCACTTCCGACGCCACATCCGCCTTCTGCACCGGTTCCAGCAGCCTGTTGCAGGCCGTGCATCTCGTGAACGGACGGACCTGCCTCCGCAGGTCGAAGTGCCGGATGATCTCCGCAAACTGGCGCGCCGGGGCCGTCGCCCTGACGTAGTGACCGTGCGTGACGCCGCCCCGCTTGAGCAGGCCGTGGTCGCGCGTCAGGAGGATGCGGCGTCCGGCGGCCGAGGCAGTGGCCAGTTCAGCGTCGGTGGCACGGTTGTCGTAGGTCGCGTCGAACCCCGCGAGCCTGAGATAGCGAGCGAGCCGCCCAAGGTGGACGTCCAGAATGAAGCGAGTCTCTCTCAGCGGTTCGGGTCGAACGCGGGTGACCGTGCCTATATCGAACGCCTCGAACGTCGGATAGACCGCGACGCGGTCGCCATCGCCGAGCAGGCGGCGGAACTCCACGGGTTCGCCGTTGACGAGCACCAGGTCCACCTCGGTGTGCGGCACGCCGTGCGCCTCGATCACGTCCTTCACCGACGCCCGCGCCTGGAGGTCGTGCACGACGGTGACAAAGCGCTCGCGCGGGGCGAGAAGATCGTTCAACTCGGCGTAGAACCGGAGCGTGGCGCGCACGTCCCGAGTGTATCAAAGCGGCGGGACGCGCCACGCGGCGCTCGGTCGATCCAACTTCCCGGACAGCAGGCGCGAAAGTTATGTTTCGCCGTCTGTTCGCCTTCGACAATTTACTCTTTGAGAACACGGCGGTTCCTGTGTTACAGTCGGGCCCCTGTGCACGGCACGGCGTTCTGTACCGGCTGATTCAGGCAACGCCGAAACCCAACACTCATCCGGGGGCAGCAGCCACGTGAAATCGAAACGCTACACCATCGTCATCGCGGACCGCACGACGGGCGTCGTGCGACGATTCACGCTCAGCCTTCGTCCCACCCTCACCGTCATCGTCGTCCTCTTCAGCCTGCCGGTGCTGGTCGGGCTCGGCGCCCGCTGGAGCGCGCTCGCCGAAGTGAGCGGCATCCGCACGCAGGCGGAGTCCCTCAAGCTCGAGAACGAGAGTTTCCGTTCGATGACGGCCGAACTGACGGGCCAGGTGGCGAGTGTCGAGAATGCCATCGCGGACCTGACCGAGAAGGCCAAGTTGGATCCCGATTCCGCCCGGGCCCTCGCGAAGCTGCCGGCCAGCGTCAAGACGCGGGCCATCGGTGGCGGGTCGTCCGATTCGCCGATTGCCCGCTCGCTGCTCGCGACATCCCTGGCCTCACCCGAAGACACGTTCTTCACCGTCCGCGAGGCCCTCAGCCGCCTGGCCAGCCGCATCGAGCAGCGCCAGGGCGACTACGACAAGCGGGCCGAGCTGCTGAACGCCACTCCGTCCATCTGGCCCGCTCACGGCGCGCTGTCGGCCACCTTCGGGATGCGGGAAGATCCGTTCGGTCGCGGGTCCGAGGTTCACTCCGGCATCGACATCTCGGCCGACCGCGGTGAACCGGTCTACGCCACCGCCGACGGGACCGTCGACTCGGCAGGTTGGAACGGCGACTACGGCAACATGGTCGTGTTGGACCACCACTTCGGTATGGTCACCCGCTACGCGCACTTGTCGTCCTTCATGGTCCGGCCTGGCGACAAGGTGACGCGCGGCCAGGTGATTGGCCTCGTCGGGACGACAGGCCGCTCGACCGGCCCGCACCTGCACTACGAGCTGATGGTCAACGGACAGCTGACCAACCCGCTGTCACTGCTGACCGGCAGCCGCCGGCCCTGACGGGCGTGGCCGCGGCGGGGCCGGTTCGCCGCGGCCGCCCTGCCGCCTCGGGCCGTGCCGTTTCCTTGACCGCGCCCGCAGGCCTCTCCTACAATCGGTGGGTACCCTCATACTCACGGACTCTCTCCTTACATGCTTGGTGCTCTCCTCGCTAAAGTCTTCGGAACTCAAAACGAGCGCGAACTGAAGCGCGTGGCGCCGCTCATCGCGGCGATCAACGGCTTCGAGTCGTCGATCCAGCCGCTGACCGAGGACCAGCTGCGCGCGAAGACCGTCGAGTTCCGCCAACGCCTCGCCAACGGCGAGCCGCTCGACGACCTCCTGCCGGAGGCCTTCGCCGTCGTCCGGGAGGCCGGACTCCGAACGCTGAACATGCGGCACTTCGACGTGCAGCTGATCGGCGGCATGGTCCTCCACCGGGGCACGATCGCCGAGATGAAGACGGGCGAAGGCAAGACGCTCGTCGCCACGCTCCCGGCCTATCTCAACGGGCTCGCAGGCAAGGGCGTTCACGTCGTCACCGTCAACGACTACCTGGCCCGCCGCGACTCGGAGTGGATGGGCCGGGTCTATCGCTTCCTCGGCCTGACGGTCGGCGTCATCCAGCACGAGTTGACCGACGCCGAGCGCCAGGTGGCCTACGGCTGCGACATCACCTACGGGACGAACAACGAGTTCGGCTTCGACTACCTCCGCGACAACATGAAGTTCGAGCTCGCGCACTACGTGCAGCGCGGGCACCACTTCGCCATCGTCGACGAGGTGGACAGCATCCTCATCGACGAAGCGCGAACGCCGCTCATCATCTCCGGACCCGCGGAGGAGTCGACCGAACTCTACTACGAGGTCGACCGCATCATCCCGCGGCTGAAGGCGGGCGCCGTGACGCGCGGCGACACGAAGGCGGAGGATCGCGAGGCGCTCGAGGCCACCGGCGACTACCTCGTCGACGAGAAGCACAAGACCGTGACGCTGACCGAGAGCGGCATGGCGCAGGCCGAGAAGATGCTCGGCGGGCGGCTGCAGCCCGGGGGGCTCTACGACCCCGCCAACATGCCGCTGCTCCACCACGTCAACCAGGCGCTTCGCGCCCACACGCTGTTCCGTCGCGACGTGGACTACATGGTCAAGGAGGGCCAGGTGGTCATCGTCGACGAGTTCACGGGGCGCCTCATGGAAGGACGGCGCTGGAGCGACGGGCTGCACCAGGCCGTGGAAGCCAAGGAGAAGGTGAAGATCGAGCGCGAGAACCAGACGCTCGCCACGATCACGTTCCAGAACTACTTCCGGAAGTACAAGAAGCTGTCGGGCATGACCGGCACGGCCGAGACCGAGGCCGAGGAATTCGCGAAGATCTACAACCTCGACGTGATGGTGATCCCGCCCAACAAGCCGCTGAGGCGGCTCGAAGAGCCGGACGTCATCTATCGCACCGAACGCGAGAAGTACGACGCGATCGTCGCCGACGTCACCGAGAAGCAGGCCTCCGGACGGCCGGTGCTCGTCGGCACGATCTCGATCGAGAAGTCGGAGCGCCTCTCGACGATGCTGAAGCGGCGGGGCGTCAAGCACGTGGTGCTGAACGCCAAGTACCACGCGCAGGAAGCCGAGATCGTGGCCCAGGCCGGGCGCAAGGCGACGGTCACCATCGCCACGAACATGGCGGGCCGCGGCACGGACATCCTGCTCGGGGGCAACGCCGAGTTCATGGCGCGCCAGCAGTGCCTGGCCGACGAGCTGGCCGAGAGGCTCCCGAAGGGGCAGGAGCGCTTCGTCGACGACGAGGAGAACGTCTTCTTCTACCACATCGATTACTTCTATCGCGTCGGCCGGAAGGACTGGGACCGGATCTTCCAGCACTTCAGGACGCGGACCGACGTCGAGCACGAGGAGGTCGTCGCGCTGGGCGGCCTGCACATTGTCGGCACGGAGCGTCACGAGGCGCGGCGCATCGACAACCAGCTGCGCGGCCGCGCCGGCCGGCAGGGCGACCCCGGGTCGTCGCGCTTCTACCTCTCGCTCGAAGACGACCTGATGCGGATCTTCGGGTCCGACCGCATCGCGGGCCTCATGCAGCGGCTCGGGATGGAAGAGGGCGTGCCGATCGAGCACCGCATGGTCACGCGCGCGATCGAGCGCGCGCAGAAGCAGGTGGAGGCGCAGAACTTCTCCGTCCGCAAGCACCTCCTCGAGTACGACGACGTGATGAACAAGCAGCGGGAGAGCATCTACTCGCTGCGGCGCGAGATCCTGGAGGGCCACATCCGGGAGGGCGAGGAGGACGTCGACAGCCGGCAGTACCTGCTCGACCTGGCGGAGGACCTGCTGGACTCGACGGTCGACACCTTCTGCGACAAGCAGGTCGACCCGCGCGACTGGGACCTGGACGCGCTCAAGCGCGAGCTCTCGCGCCTGTTCGGCCTCGACACCGGTGATTTCGCGATTGCCGGCTTCGAAGAGGACCGGAAGATCGATGATGTTCGCGAGAGCCTCTGGGAGCGGGTGCAGAAGCGCTACGCGGACAAGGAAGAGCTGATCCCGGGCGATCTGCTGCGGCGCGTCGAACGCGACATCATGCTGCAGATCGTGGACGTGCAGTGGAAGGATCACCTCTACAGCCTCGACCACCTGAAAGAAGGCATCGGCCTGCGCGGGTACGGCCAGCGCGATCCCCTCGTCGAGTACAAGAAGGAGAGCTACGAGCTCTTCCAGGGGATGAAGGAGCGCGTGGACGAGGAGATGGTGCGCTACATGTGGTGGCTGCGCCCCGTCGGCCCGGAAGAGGAGCAGCCCGCGAGGCGGCCGGCCCGGCGGGCGGCGCCCGTCACGATGAGCGGCAGCGCCGGGGATGCCGCGTCGGTCTTCAACTCCGCGCCCGGCTCGCGCAAACCCCAGCGGACGGGCGGCGACGATGTCGTGAAGACCGTTCGACGCGAGGAGCCGAAGGTGGGCCGCAACGACCCGTGCCCGTGCGGAAGCGGCAAGAAGTACAAGAAGTGCCACGGCGCTGGGCAGTAACCCGCGGAGAACCTGGCGGCCGGCACGGCTGACGCCGGATGCAGAAGGTAGAATGGCGAACGGCGCTGCGCGGTGCGCACGGCGCAGCGCGCGTTGACAGGCACCCGGGCGATGCCGCTGCCGGGTGCGCGAACCGAGGACACGCCCGATGGAACTGAAGACCGCGACGCCGGCCATGCTGCAGGTTGGAACGGACTTGGCCACCGCACTCACCTTCGACGACGTGCTGCTGGTCCCGCGACACTCCCAGGTGCTGCCGTCGGGGGTCGACGTCGCCACGCGCCTGACCCGCAAGATCCGGCTGAACGTGCCCTTGCTCAGCGCGGCGATGGACACGGTCACCGAATCCGGCCTCGCCATTGCGATGGCGCAGCACGGCGGCATCGGCATCATTCACAAGAACCTGACCGTCGAGGAACAGGCGACCGAGGTCGACCGGGTGAAGCGATCGGAGAGCGGGATGATCGTGAATCCCATCACGCTCTCCCCCACCAACCGGATCTACGAAGCGCTCGGCCTGATGAAGAAGTACCGGATCTCGGGCGTCCCCATCACCGAGGACGGCAGCAAGGAGGGTCGGCTCGTCGGCATCCTCACGAACCGCGACCTGCGCTTCGAGGTCAACGTCGATCGCCCGATTTCTGAGATCATGACGCGCGAGAACCTGATCACCGTCCCGGTGGGGACGACGCTCGACCAGGCGCGCGAGATCCTGCACCGCCACAAGATCGAGAAGCTCCTGGTGGTCGACGCGCAGTTCCGCCTGAAGGGGCTGATCACCGTCAAGGACATCCAGAAGGTGATCAAGTACCCCGCGGCGTGCAAGGACGAACTCGGTCGCCTGAGGGTAGGCGCCGCCATCGGCGTGGGCAGGGACGCGATGGCCAGAGCCGAGGCGCTCGTGGCCGCGCACGTGGACGTCCTCGTGATCGACACGGCCCACGGCCATTCGCAGAAGGTGCTCGACGCGGTGAAGGACATGCGCCGCACGTTTCCGGACGTGGACATCATCGCCGGCAACGTCGCCACGGCGGAGGCGACCGAGGACCTGATCAAGCGCGGCGTGGACGCGGTGAAGGTGGGCATCGGCGCCGGTTCGATCTGCACGACGCGCGTCATCGCGGGCATCGGGGTGCCGATGATCACCGCCGTGCTCGACTGCGCCCGCGCGGCGGCGCCACACAACGTTCCCGTGATTGCCGACGGCGGCATCCGCTTCTCCGGCGACATCACGAAGGCGATGGCCGTCGGCGCCAGCGCGGTGATGATCGGCAGTCTGTTCGCCGGCACGACGGAGAGCCCTGGCGAGGTCGTGCTCTACCAGGGCCGCAGCTTCAAGGAGTACCGAGGGATGGGGTCGATCGGCGCGATGCGGCGCGGCAGCAGGGACCGCTACTTCCAGGACGAATTCGACCTCGAGCCGACCAACCACGAATCGGGCGAGAAACTGGTGCCGGAAGGCATCGAGGGACGCGTGGCCTACAAGGGCAGCGTGGCCGAAATGGTGCATCAGCTGGTGGGCGGCCTGCGGGCGGGCATGGGCTACTGCGGCTGCTCCACCATCGCGCAGCTGCAGGCCGACGCGCGGCTGGTGCGCATCACGGCGGCCGGCATGCGCGAGAGCCACGTGCACGACGTCATCATCACGAAGGAGGCGCCGAACTACCGTTCGGAGTGACCGCGCCGCTGGGCCGGGCAGGCCATGGCCGCCCGGGCGCCAACCTCGTCAGTCTCCACGGTCCTTCGACGGCTGCGCGCGGTTCTCGCCGCGGTCGATGCGGACCTCCCGCGCGTCGTCACCCAGGTCGACGATCGATACGCGGATCGCGTCGGCGGGCGCGCGTCCCAGCTTCTCCGCCCACTCGATCGCCACCACTCCCCCGCCGGCACTCAGTTCCTCCAGGCCCAGGTCGTCCACCTCCGCCCCGTCGAGTCGATAGAGATCGACGTGCGAGAGGGTCCGCCCGCCCGTCTTCCCCGCGGGCGCGACGAGGCCAGGGACCGCAGCAGGCCGGTATTCCTGGACCAACGTGAAGGTGGGGCTGCTGATCTCGTCGGGATCGATCCCGAGCCCCGCGGCCATTCCGCGAACGAACGCGGTCTTCCCCGCACCCAGATCCCCGGTGAGCAGAACGATCGCGCCGGCCGGCAGCGCCGCCGCGAACCTCGTCGCCACCGACGCCGTCTCTTCCTCCGACGCCGTCCGCACGACCTCGGTCATTCGCCACCCCGGTCGTGCCGCTCGGCCGTCAGCTCGAGCACCGCGTCGCCGATGTGCTGCACGAGGTCGCCGGCGGTCATCGACACCTCGCCCTCGTCGTCGGCCGCGAGGTCGCCGGCCGCGCCGTGCAGGTGAACGGCGAGGCAACAGGCGGTGACCGGGTCGCCGAGCTGCGCCAGCCACGCGGCGATCATGCCCGTCAGCACGTCACCGGTGCCGCCGGTGGCCATCCCGGGATTTCCGGTGGCGTTGATGAAGGCGCGTCCTTCCGGCGTCGCGATGATCGTACGATGCCCCTTGAGCACCACGTAGAGGCGGCGAGTGGCGGCGAGCATACGCGCGGTCTCCAGGCGATGCGCCTGGACCTCGCCGGTCGGGATGCCAAGCAGGCGGGCCATCTCGCCGGGGTGAGGTGTGACGACCACCGTCTGCCCGTCGCGCGCCGTCAGGCGGCCGGGCTCGCCGGCGAACGCATTGATGGCATCCGCATCCAGCACCAGCGGCACCGCGGCGCGCTCCACCAGGCCCGCCGTGAACGCCGCGACCGCCTCGCCTCCGCCCAGGCCCGGCCCGACGGCGATCACGGTGCCCGGCAACCGCAGCGCCTCGTCGAGGGCGAAGGCCGACACGCCCCCTTCGGGCGTCTCGGCGAGACCTTCAGTCATGTACTCGGCACCGAGCGAGGCCACCACCGCCTGACACGAGCGTGGCGTGGCAACGGTGACCAGGCCCGCGCCCGAACGCAGGGCGCCGCAGGCGGTCAAGTGCGCGGCTCCTGTCTTGCCGCGGGAACCCGCCACCACCAGCACGTGGCCGAAGGTGCCCTTGTGCGCGTCGCGGCTGCGGGGCGGCACGAGCGGCCGAAGTTCGTCCGCCGTGAGAAGACGGATGTCGGGCCCCTCGACCGCGTCGATCACGTTCTCTGGAATGCCGATGTCCGCAACGGCCAGGTCCCCTGCCAGCTCCCTGGCCGGCGCCAGGACCAGGGGCAGCTTCGGGGCGCCGAGCGTGACGGTGAGCGCGGCCTGGATGGCCGGCCCGATGATCTCGTGCGTGTCCGCCGAAACCCCGCTCGGAAGGTCGATCGACACGACCGGGACCGGCGACGCGTTCACATCGTCGACAATCGTCTCGATCAGCCCGGCCAGCGGCACCTTCAGCCCCGTCCCGACGATCGCGTCCACGATGATGTCGTGAGCCGTCACCTCGGAGGCGTGCAGCTCCCAGTCCTGTTGGCCGGAGATCTCGACGACCGGCATGCCCAGCCGCCCGAGGCTCTCGAGATTCGTCCTCGCGTCGCCCCGAACGTCACCGAGGCGACCGACCAGGAAGACGGACACCTCGACGTCGCGCTGCCGGAGCGTGCGAGCCACGACGAAGCCGTCTCCGCCGTTGTTCCCGCGCCCGCACAGGATGGCGACCCGGCGTTCGGAAAGCTCTTCGAACGCCGCCTCCATCACGGCCACCACCTGGCGCCCCGCGTTCTCCATGAGGACGATGGACGGGATGCCGATCTCTTCGATGGCCCGCCGGTCGGCCTCGCGCATCTGCTCCGCGTTCAGGATTCTCATTGAGGGCATCTTCGTCCGGCCTTCGCGGCTTTGTCAATCGCGGTGGCGGGAGGGAACGGGCGACATCGGCCCGTTTCTCGAGTCCGCGAACGGCCCAGGCCGAAGGCGGCTTGGTGCCGGCGCCGGGGCCTGACGCCGCGGTCGGGGCCAGTTGCCGGGCCTGTTGCCGGGCCTTGCCATCGCCGGACTCGTCGAGTACGCTGCAGACAGTGCCGAGCCGGCCGGCCGGTCCCCTGGACTCATACGCGGATGCTCACACCGGAGATCGAATCCCTGCTGGCAGACCCAGCCGCGAGAATGCCGTTCCGGATCGGCATCGTCGGGGGCATGGGCCCGATGGCCGGCGTCTACCTGCAGCAGTTGATCATCGAAGCCACGCCCGCCGGCAAGGACCAGGACCACTTGCAGGCGCTCTGCTTCACGAACCCGCACGTCCCCGAACGCATGCGGTCGCTGGCGGAGGACGGCGGCCGCCGCTATGCCGCCGCCGTCCGCGCGTCGGCACTCCTGCTCGCACGCGCCGGAGCGACGCATCTCGTGGTCCCCTGCAACACCGCTCACGCGAGACTCGCAGAGATCCGGCAGGGGATCGATGTCCCGTTCCTGAACATGATCGACCTCGGCGTCCGCGAACTGGTTGCGACCCATGGCGAGGGCGCGCGGGTCGGGCTGCTGGCCACCGTCGGCACGATCGAGGAGCGGGTGTACCAGAATGCGGTTCCCGAGGCGGGCCTGGACTGGCTGCTGCCGGAGCCAGCCGACCAGCGGCGGGTGTCGGACGCGATCCTCGCGGTGAAGGTCAACCAGGCCGACCGCGCGTCGGCCGACCTGCTGGCAGCGACGACGGCGCTCGTCCAGCGGGGCGCCGCGGTGATCCTCGTCGGTTGCACGGAACTCTCGATGTGTCTCGACGCCCTCCGCCCGGCTGGCGCGCCGCTCATCGACCCGTTGCGGATCGTCGCGCGCCGCGTGGTGGAGATCGGACTCGAACGGCGCGGGCGCGGCTGACGGCCGGCTTGGGACGGACAGCTCGGAGGCAAGGGAATGGCGACGATCTACGTGAACGGCCGCATCACCGGCGACCAGGACGCGGTCATCCCGGTGCTCGACCACGGTTTCCTGTACGGTGAGGGCGTCTACGAGGTGATGCGCACCTACAATCGCAAGCCCTTTCTGTACCCGCTGCACATGGCGCGGATGCGGAACTCGGCGGCGATGATCAACCTCGACATCCCGTTCGGCGACGACGACCTCCTGTCCCGCATAGGCGACACGGCGCACGCCTTCTACGCCGGCCAGGGCGACGCCGGACAGGGGATGGAGATGTACATCCGCGTCCTCGTCACCCGCGGCGTCGGGCCGATGACCTACGACCCGGCCTCGTGCCCCGTCCCGACGCTCGTCATCATCATCAAACCGCAGGTGGATCCGCCGGCCGAGGCCTTTGCGAAGGGCGTGAAGGTCATCCTGGTGCCGGTCGTCCGCAACCATCCCTTCTCGATCAACCCGCTGATCAAGTCGAACAACCTGCTCAACAACGCGCTGGCGTCGCAGTACGCCATGCGGCAGGGCGGCTTCGAAGCCATCATGCGGAACTTCCGCAGCGAGATCTCCGAATGCGCCCAGTCGAACCTGTTCATCGTGAAGAACGGGCTGGTCCTGACGCCGCCGATCGACGCCGGGCTGCTGGCGGGCATCACGCGTGCGTTCGTCTTCGAAATCGGGACGGCGTGCGGCGTCAGCGTGCGGGAACGGACGCTGGAGGACCAGGACCTCTTCACGGCCGACGAGATGTTCCTCACGAGCACCACCCGCGAGATCGTGCCCATCGTCACGGTGAACGACAGCCGGATCGGGTCCGGCGTGCCCGGGCCGATCGCGCATCGGCTGCTCGCGGAATTCAGGAAACGGGCGCGGGCGCTGTCCGAGTGAGGGCGGCTGAAAGTAGGCCGTAGGCCGTAGGCAGTAGGCAGTTGGCGGTAGGCCGTAGGCCGTAGGCAGTTGGCAGTAGGCAGTAGGCAGTTGGGGCGGCGCGTTCCGCGCAACTGATTGCCTGCTGTCTACTGCGTTCCGCCTGCCGCCGTGTCTAGAGTCCCGCCTTCCAGCGGAGGATCGGCTTGCGGGCGGCCGTGGCCTCGTCGAACCGGCTCCGGCGCGTCGTGACCGGCGCCCTCTTCAGCAGCTCCGGGTTCGTGCGCGCCTCCTCGGCGATCTGCGTCATCGCGCCGACGAACCGGTCGAGTTCGTCGAGGCCCTCGCTCTCGGTCGGCTCCACCATCAGCGCCCCGTGGACGACGAGCGGAAAGTAAATCGTCGGCGGGTGGAACCCGAGGTCGATGAGCCGCTTTGCGATGTCGAGCGTCGTCACCCCGTGCTCGTTCTGCTTGTGGTCCGAGAAGATGACCTCGTGCATGTTGAGGCGGTCGTACGGCACCTCGTAGGTGTCGCGCAGCCGCGCGCGCACGTAGTTCGCGTTGAGCACCGCGTTCTCGGCCGTCCCGCGGATGCCCTCGGCGCCCAGCGACCGGATGTAGGCATATGCCCGGACGATCATGCCGAAGTTCCCCTGGAACGCCTTCACCCGGCCGATCGAAAGCGGCCGGTCGTAGTCGAGGCGCATGCCGTCGCGCGTCGCCTTGACCACCGGCGCCGGCAGGTACGGCTCGAACTCCTTGATGGCCACCACCGGTCCGGACCCTGGGCCTCCCCCGCCGTGCGGCGTGGAGAAGGTCTTGTGCAGGTTCAGGTGCATGATGTCCATGCCGAAGTCGCCGGGGCGGGCCTTGCCGATCAGCGCATTCATGTTCGCGCCGTCGCAGTACACCAAGCCGCCCTTGCCGTGGACGATCCGGGCGGCGTCGCAGATCTCGTCCTCGAACATGCCGAGCGTGTTCGGGTTGGTCAGCATGAGCGCCGCGACATCGGGCGTCATCGCCTCGGCCAGCGCCGAGACCGACAGGTTCCCGCGGGCGCACGACTTGATTTCGCGCACCTCGTAGCCGCAGAAGTGCGCGCTCGCCGGGTTGGTGCCGTGCGCCGAGTCTGGAATCAGAACCAGCTTCCGCGGGTTGCCGTCGCGCGCGACGAGGTGCTGCCGGATCATCATCATGCCCGTCAGCTCGCCGTGCGCCCCCGCCGCCGGCTGCAGCGAGACGGTCGGCAGTCCGGTGATCTCCCCGAGCATGTCCGCGAGCGCGTGCATGATGGCCAGCGCGCCTTGCGCGACTTCCTCGGGCGCCAGCGGGTGCAAGTCGGCGAACCCGCCCATCCGCGCCGCCGCCTCGTTCACCTTCGGGTTGTACTTCATCGTGCACGAACCGAGGGGATACATCCCCGTGTCCACGCCGTAGTTCCAGGTGGACAGGCGGGTGAAGTGGCGCACGAGGCCCACCTCGCTCATCTCCGGGAACCCCTCTATCCCTTCTCGCAGGAGGCCGTCCGGCACCGCGCCCTCGACGGCGGCCGACGGCACGTCCCGGGCAGGCAGGGAATAGCCCCGTCGTCCCGGCGTGCTCAACTCGAAGATCAATTGATCGCGATGATCGGGTGTGGTCATGAGCGGGCCTGTTCCTCTGCTACGCGGCCAGCGCTTCCGCCAGGCGGTCGATGTCTTCGGCGCGGTTCAGCTCGGTGACGCAGAGCAACAGCGCGTCGCTCAGCTCCGGGTAATAGCGGCCGAGCGGCAGCCCCGCGACGATTCCCGACGCCAGCAGGCGCTTCTGGACGGCCGCCGCGTCGCCCAATCCGCCAATCACGAACTCGTTGAAGAACGGGGCGCCAAACGCGGCCCTGGCGCCAGTCTTGGCGCCTGCGTCGACGATCGCGGTCCGTGCGTAGTGCGCCTTGTCGAAGTTCAGCTTCGCCAGTTCCGGCAGCCCCGTCTTGCCATAGGCGGCCATGAACATCGTCGCCGCCAGGGCCATCAGGCCGGAGTTGGTGCAGATGTTCGAGGTCGCCTTCTCGCGGCGGATGTGCTGTTCGCGGGTGGCCAGCGTCAGGACGAAGCCGCTCCGCCCCTCGGTGTCGGTGGCCCTCCCCACGAGCCGCCCCGGCATCTGCCGCAGGCACTTCTCGGACGCCGCAATGACGCCGCAGTACGGGCCGCCGTAGCTCACCGGCACGCCAAAGGCCTGCAGTTCCGCGGCGACGATGTCGACGCCGAGGCCGCCGGGCGGGGCGAGGAGCCCCATGGCGACCGGCTCGGTGACCACGGCGACACTGAGGGCGCCCGCGGCTTTCGCAATGGCCACGGCCTTTCGCGGGTCTTCGATGATGCCGAAGAAGTTCGGATAGCCTACGATGACCGCGGCGGCGCCGCCGGCCGACTGCGCGAGCGCGGCTTCGTCCACCGTCCCGTCTGTGGCGTAGCCGACCTCGACCACGGTGAGGCCCAGGTTGCGCGCGTAGGTGGCGAGCACTTCGCGGTAGTGCGGATGGATCGAGCGGGCGACGACCACACGGTCGCGCTTGGTCAGGCGGCACGCCATCATCGCCGCCTCGGCCATCGCGGTGCTGCCGTCGTACATCGACGCATTGGCGATGTCGGTGCCCATCAGCTCGGACACGAGCGTCTGAAACTCGAACACCGCCTGGAGCGTCCCCTGCGCGATCTCGGGCTGGTAGGGCGTGTAGGCCGTGTAGAACTCCGACCGCAGCAGCAGCTGGTCGATGAAGCTCGGCGCGAAGTGCCGATACGCGCCCGCGCCGAGGAACACGGCAAACTTCGATGGTTCGGCGTTCTGCCCGGCGAGTGCGCCGAGGTGCGCCGTCAGGTCGGGCTCGGAGAGCGCCGGCGGCAGGTCGAGCTCGCGTTGGAGCCGCACAGCCGCGGGAATCGGCTCGAACAGCGCGTCGATGCTCGGAACCCCGATGGCGCCGAGCATCCGCCGCACGTCCGCCTCCGTGTTGGGAATGTAGCGGTGTGTCACTTGGTCAGCTCTGTGTACTTCGCGGCGTCCAGCAGGTCCGACGCTTCGGCTGGATCCGCCGCCTTGATCGCCACCATCCAGCTGCCGTGCGCGTCCTGGTTGATGACTTCCGGCTTCTCGGCGAGCGACGTGTTCACCTCGGTGACGGTGCCCGACACCGGGGCGAAGATCTCCGACACGGCCTTGACCGACTCCACCGAACCGACCTGCTCGCCCTTCTTCACGGTCTTCCCCACCTCGGGAAGTTCGAGGAACACGATGTCGCCGAGCTGCTTCTGGGCGTAGTCGGTGATGCCCATGCGGCCTGAGTTCAGGTCGATCCACTCGTGGTCGTTCGTGTACTTGTAGGTGTCCGGATACATCGCTCACCTCTTTGGACGTTCGTAGAACGGCAGCGGCACCACCCGGGCCTTCGCCCGGCGGCCACGAACGTCGATCTCGATCTCGGTGCCCGCACGGGTGTGCGCAACCGGCAGATACGTCATGCCGATCGCCTTCTTCAAGAACGGAGTCCGGGTACCGCTGGTGACGGCCCCGACCCTGACGCCATCGACGTACACGGGGTGCCCGTGCCTGGCGATTGCACGGTCCACCATGTCGAACCCGACGAGGCTGCGGGGTATTCCCGCCGCGTGCTGAGCGGCCAACGCCGCGCGACCGTTGAAGTCGCCCTTGTCCCAGCCGACGATCCGCTCGAGGCCGGCTTCGAGGACGGTCGTGGACTCGTCGATGTCCTGCCCATGCAGGCGCATCGCGGCCTCGAGGCGGAGCGTGTCACGCGCGCCGAGCCCCGCGGGCATGACGCCGGCGTCGCGGCCCGCCTGCAGGATGGCGTCCCAGACCTTCGCTGCCACCTGCGGCGCGGTGAAGATCTCGTAGCCACTCTCGCCCGTGTAGCCGGTCCGGGAGATCGTCGCCCTCGCTCCCGCGACCTCGCCGTGCGTGAACCAGTAGTGCCTCAGCTCCGCCAGGTCCGCACCGGTCAGTTCCTGCAGCACCTGACGCGACGAAGGCCCCTGCAACGCCAGCAGCGCGTACCGCGAACTGGTATCGACGACGGCGACGTCGCCCAGCTCGCGGGTCTGCTCGCGGATCCACGCGATGTCACGGCTCGCGTTCGCCGCGTTGACAACGAGGAGGAAGTGGCTGTTCGCGAGGCGGTAGACGAGAAGGTCGTCCACGAACGTCCCCGCCGGCGTGGTGAGCGCCGAGTGCTGAGCCTGGCCCACGTGCAGGCGGGCCGCGTCGTTGCTGGTCGTGCGCTGAACGGCAACCAGGGCCGCCGTCCCGGCCAGTTCCACCTGGCCCATGTGGCTGACGTCGAACAGCCCGGCACGCGTTCGCACCGCCAGGTGCTCTTCGGCCAGGCCCGCGGCGTATTCCAGCGGCATCTCCCAGCCTGCGAACGCCACCGGCCGGGCACCGTGCGCCCTATGCCAAGCCGCCAACGGAGTCGTCCGGAGTGATGCGCCTGCTGGAGTCATCGGCTGGCCGGGCAAGAGAAGGGGCGGACGTGGACCAACAGACAAATAACACTACTATGCAGGCAAGCGTGGGGTCAAGGCGACGAGCGGGTGGCGCGCGGGTGGCGGCAACGCGCTTTTGTGGCCAAGTTCCGGCGCGCTTGGCCGGGCCCTTCGTTAGAGGAGCGACAGCAGGACGGCCGCCAGAACGAGGCCAGCGGCCCCCTGCGTCCAGATGAGGTCGGCAGCCGCGGGCGCCGCGGCGGACCGCGCCCGTTGCACGGCCGCCACGGTGCCCACGACGTAGAGCGCGAACACGGCCGCCGCTGCCAGCGTCTGCGGCCCATGGGCGGCAGGCGCCGGCGTGCGCGACCACGCCCGGACCGCCAGCAAGACCGCCGCTGCCCAGAAACCAACCGACGTTCGCATCGTACCGCCTACATCAGCAGTAGACCGTCTGAACCACCTCGCACAGAGCCCCCATGATCTGGGCGGGAACTGCCGCCTCGACGAGGCCGAACACGGGCAGGAAGACCGACAGCACCATGAAAGTCAGGACGAGGAATTGGAGCATGTCACAGGCGTTTCCCGTGGGCGGCACCTCCGGATAGCCCAGGAAGTCGTCGCCCGGTTTCTGCCTCGCGGCGGCTTTCACCACGGTGACCGCGCCCGGCGCAGCGAGTCGATCGAGGTGTGACGCCAGCCCCTCCAGGGCCGCGCGCCGCGCGCGCAAGCCTCTTGCACTGCCCTGCGACACCAGATCCTCGAAGCAGGTCGCCAGGCGCGCGATGTCTGGGGCCGAGGCGCCGAGGCTCGGCGCGTCACTCCCCGACGAGTCTGCGAGGCCCCGATAGTGGGCGAAGATCTCGACCGCCGCTCCCTCGCGGCCTCGCGCCTCGACCAGTGCCCTCACCTCCTCGTCTACTCGCCTGTCGTCGCCGAGTTCCTGGAGGTGAACAGCGAAGAGATCGATCTGCGACGCGAGCCGCCGAACGTGCTCGCCGCGGACGCCGTGCGGACCCCGGACCTCGCGCCACGTGCGCGCCGCTTCAGCGGCGAGGTGGCCCCAGACAGGGTCAGCGCGCGATCGGTCCCGAACCGCCGAAGAGAGCGATCTGGCCCCGCCAAGCGCCGAGCCGAGCAGGACCGGCACGGCGCAGCCGACGCCAACACCGAGAAACGCCCTCCGACTGGACCCGCTGGGACGCCCTCGTTCATCCTCCGCCGCGCGCTGCTGCACTTGTCGCATCACACACCTCCGAAGACCGCCCGCCGATCGAAAACCCGGCGGCGGTCGCTCAGCGCGCGACCTCGATGGCTGCCCAGCCCGCCTCGCTGATCCTGTCTGGCCGGAGGCACCCGGCATGCGCGGCTTGCCCCGCGCCAGCCGACCTCGCTTCCCTATCCGCACTGCTTCTCGTGGCCCTCCTCTTCGACGCCGGTCGCGTCCGGCCCCTGCCCGTCGCCGTCCGCGGCAGTCGGTGGCCCGGCGTCCTCCTCGCACCGGTCGGACCGCCAGCGCAGATACGACACGAGCGTGTGGTAACTGATGTCGAGGACCTGACAGGCCTGGCGCTTGTTCTGGTCGCACCGGTCGAGGACGAGCCGCGCATAACGCGCGCCCCAGGCCCGCATGGAGTCGTTGCGCTTCAACGCGTCGCGGATTGCCTCGGCGCAGTCGCCCCGCAAGGCCGCTGGCAGGTCGCCGATCGTGATCCGGTCGCACGCCGCGAGCGTCACCGCGCCTTCGATCAACCGCTCGAGTTCACGCACGTTCCCGGGCCAGTCGTACACCTGCAGCGCTTCCGCCGCCTCGGCGCTCAGGGATATCGGCCGCGGCGTCCGGTAGCGCGACATGAAGTGCGCGCAGAGCTCCGGAATGTCCTGGCGCCGGGCCCTCAGTGGCGGCACGTGCAGTTCGACACCGGACAGGCGATAGAACAGATCCTCCCGGAAGTGCCCGGCCGCCGCGAGTTCGCGGAGACCCCTGTTCGTGGCCACGACGATTCGGGTGTCGACGCGTCGGGTCGTGTGGCCGCCCACCCGTTCGACCACCAGTTCCTGGATCGCCCGCAGCAGTTTTGCCTGCGCCGACGGCGTCAGGTCGGACACCTCGTCGAGGAACAGCGTCCCCCCGTCCGCGTGCTCGAACTTCCCTCGCCTTCCGCGCACGCCGGTCGCCGTCCGGTCCTCGATGCCGAACAATTCCGCCTCGAGCAGCGACTCCACCAGCGCGGCGCAGTTGACCGCCACGAAGGGGCCGTGCCGCCGGCGGCTCAGCCCGTGCAGTTGGCGCGCCACGAGTTCCTTGCCGGTGCCGCTCTCGCCTTCGATGAGCACCGTGAAGTCGGTCGCCGCGACGCGTGCGATGTTCTGCCTCAGCGTCATCATCGCGGCGCTGCCGCCGACGAGCGGCGGAGTTGCCGCCTCGGGCCGTCGCACTACGCCGACGATGCGGGGCGGCGTGCCGCGGCGTCCCTCGAGTTCGACCACCAGCGAGGCCAGCTGGGACGCCACCACGAAGAGCTGGTTGTTCCACGGATCGAGCGCGACGTCCGAATCGAGCAGCGCCTCGAGCACCACTCGCGGGCAACCGGCGCGCGTCGGCACGTCGATGCACTTTCGCCGGGCAGCGTCGCCAGGCGAGGCGACAGCGGCGACGTATGGCGGCGGGTCCTCGCGCAGGCGGACAGCCGGGACGCGAAGGGCATCCCGCAGGCCCTCCTCGAAGCGCGCACGGAGCGACGGCGTCTCGCGGCCCGATTGCAGGTGCTGAACGAGCGTGCCGATCAGGCGAGACAACCCCGTCCGCCGGTCGTGGCCGCGGAACCACGGCCGCGGGAAGGGTGCCGAGAGAGCCTCCAGGTCTCGGTCGTCCATTCGGATCATCCTGGCCTCCGGTCACGGCCGGCAATAGCGCCGGTGCGAGGGGGGACATCAAGGGCAATGCCATCCCAGTCGGTGCGTCGGTTGGAGGCATCGTTAATGTTTTTGCGTACACCGCCTGGCATCACCGCATGCGCGGGTAGCAGCTCCCCATTACCACGGGTCGAGACTACCCGTGGCGGGCACCTGATTCCCGTGTTCTGCGGCGGCCGCCGCGCCCTCCAGTGCGATCTCGAATGCGTCGTGGTTCGCCGGGTCCATCGGATGTGTGAACTGGAAGGCGGCCCGATATCGAACCTGCTCCTCGAATGCGAGTGCCCACACGTGGCATCGAACCACTTGCGCGCTGCCGCTCCATTGCCAGGGCCCAATCGACATGTGAACCTCCACCTGGCTGCCGGGCATCAGGCGGGCGGCCGCGTGGACGAGCGCCCCGCCACGCGACACGTCGATCAGTCGCACCTCGCGGCCCGGTCTGACGCGCCCCGTCACCTTGGCGTGGTGTTCAGCGATCGTGCGGCGCGGGAACTCCCTCCGGTCGAACAGGCGGTCGAGAATCATCGAGCCAGCCATTGCCAGCCTCCGAAATCGAACCAGAGCGTGCGAATGCGACCGGTGGCCCCAAGCACGCGCACCGCGAGCTGGCGACGGCCCTGGCCGCGCAGGTATACGGTCCCGGTACTCGATGTGCCGGTGGGGCTGAACGAGAGCATCCGGCTGGTGCCCACCCGAATCGGGTCGGCGCCAGCCGCCAGAGCATTGCCGTCCACGTCCGGCACCCCCGTTTCGAATCCGAACCTCACGCTGGCGAAGCGCTGTTCGAGGCGTTCGCGCGGCCGCAACAGCGGATCGGTCCCGCTCGCTATGTCGGCAGCCCGCACGCCATTGCCGTTGCCGTCGGCGTAGGCGGCCATCGACACGCCGCCCGGGTCTGCCTCGAACCGGACTGCCACGTAGGTCCTGCGCTTGAGCGCTTCCATGCGGGCCCCGTGCAGGAGTGCCGCCAGGTAGTCGGCGGCGCCGTCGGCGCGGACCGCGTCGCGCGCGGCCAGGAGGCCGGGTGTGCTCACGAGGCCCAGGACCCCGGTGAGCCCGAGGCACAGCAGCAGTTCGAGCAGGGTGTACGCAGCGCGGGACATGGCATCTCTCCCGGTGGCGGCCGGCGCCAGGCGCCGGCCGGAACGACGGGCACCCAGAGGCAGGGCCGGCGGGCGACGCAGCGCAAGCCCTGGCGCTCGCGAGGGCTCTTCGGCGACCCGGCCTCCGGCCGTGCCCGTCTGTTCCCGACCCCCGACAGGCCTCAGGGGCCTCTGCCGCGACGGCCTCGCCCGCGCCGCCAGCGTGCCTGCGCAGCGCCGCCCTGCGCGAAGCCCCCTGCCGCGCGGGCGATCCAACAATGCCGTCCCCCGTTCAGTGGCCGGAACCGCTCTTTTCGGGCTTTGGCGGGCCGATGGTGATGAGCGGTTTGAGCTTGAGGAAGTTCTTCTCCCCGATGCCCTGGATGTTCATCAGGTCTTCGATCTTCTTGAAGCCGCCGTTCTTCTGGCGGTAGTCGATGATCCGGGCGGCCATCTTGTCGCCGATGCCCGGCAGCGCGTTCAACTGCTCGGCGGTGGCGGTATTGATGTTGACGGCCGCCGCCGGGGCGGCCTTGGTGGAGGGGGCCGAGGCCTGCCCGCCCGACACGAGGGGCGCGGCGAGCAGCACGGCCAGGACGAGCGCGGCTCCCACGTTGACTGGACGCATGGTTCCTCCTTCTCGGCATCACGACGGGGCATCCCGTCGGCGCATGGCGACCCCGGTCGGACCGCCCGGCGTCTGGTTCGAGGTCGGGCACCACCGCCACGGCTTCCGCCGGGGTCGTCCAGAGGGAAGGCAAACCCCGGACCCGAGCGGACCGGTCGCCGTCGACGCTGGAACTGGTTCCAGGGCGGGCACTTGCGCGACAGGCGCGTCGAAGGAGTGCAGGGGGCCGTCCGGCAGGCGTGCCGGGCGTCTACCCAGGTTGCGCACGCAACCCAGGATGTGTCCATTCGCGGGGAGAAGCCGGCTGCCTGGGAGGCAACCGCGGGAACCGCCTCGAAACCGAAGTTGCAGCCGGCGTTCGGCGGCCTGCGTCGGGTCGCCTCGTTCGGGGTGTCGACGTCAGCTGGTGGGTTGTGCCGTCGACCGGTACCACGCCAGCGTCCGCTCGAGCCCGTCGCGCAGGTCCACGATCGGCGTGTAACCCACCAACCGCTTCGCCCGCCCGATGTCCGCCTGCGAGTCGCGAACGTCGCCGGCGCGCGGATCGCGGTACTCGGCCGTCGAGGTGACGCCCAGCAACTCGCACAGCGCGGAGAGGAGCTGGTTCAGGCTGATCCGCCCGCCGGTCGCGACGTTCATCACCTGGCCCGCGATGCCCGGGGCGTGGCACGCACGCAGGACGCCGTCCACCACGTTCGCCACGTAGGTGAAATCGCGCGTCTGCTCGCCGTCGCCGTAGATGATCGGCCGCCGGCCATCCACCAGCGCGCTGATGAAGAGGGAAATCACGCCCGAGTACGGCGAGGACGGGTCCTGGCGCGGCCCGAACACGTTGAAGTAGCGGACGGTCACGGTGTCGAGGCCGTAGAGCCTCGTGAACAGCGCGAGGTATTGCTCCCCCACGAGCTTCTGGAGGGCGTACGGCGAGAGCGGGTTGGTCGGCATCTCCTCGCGTTTGGGCAGCGTCGGCGTGTCGCCGTAAGCCGACGACGATCCTGCATAGACCAGGCGCTTCACGCCCGCGTCGCGCGCGGCCACGAGCACGTTCAGCGTCGCGTCGATGTTCGCGCGGTTCGACGTGATCGGATCGGTGACCGATCGCGGCACGGACGGGATGGCCGCCTGGTGCAGCACGTAGTCCACTCCCTCCGCGGCGCGGCGCGCCACCCCGAGGTCGGCGAGGTCGCCCTCGACGAAATCCACGCCCGCGACGTGCGCGAGGTTCGCCCGCCTGCCCGTGATGAGGCTGTCCACCACGCGGACGCGCTCGCCGCGGCGCGCGAGTTCCTCGCACAGGTGCGATCCGATGAAGCCGGCGCCGCCGGTCACGAGGTAGAGGGACATAAGTATTGGAGTTGGCTACGCAGAAGAAGTGCCGCAGGGGAGCCGTAAGCCGAATTCTGTCCGCCTTCGCGCGCCTCGCCGACCTTTCGGCCGGTTGCGGCGCCACGACGGCGGGACGACCATTCCTCTAGCCCCGCCATCGCTGGCGGGGTCAAGCGACCTACCCGGAGGCTTCGGACGGGCCGTCCTGTAGCGCCTCCCTATTTGGTCTTGCTCCGTGCGGGGTTTTGCCTGCCACCGATGTTGCCACCGGCGCGGTGCGCTCTTACCGCACCTTTTCACCCTTACCCGCCTTCGCCCTCCGGGCTACGGCGAGGCGAGCCGTGAGGCTGCCCCACCGCGCTCCAACGCGGCAAGCCACGAGGGCCTGCCCCGACGAAGCGCCGAAGGCGCGAAGTCGGGCGGTATGTTTTCTGTGCCACTTTCCTTCAGGTCACCCTGACCGGGCGTTACCCGGCGCACTGCCCTGCGGAGTTCGGACTTTCCTCCCCGTCACGGCGTTTCCCCTGGCGCGAGTGCCCGGGGACAGCCGCGGCGCGGCGGTCGTCTGGCTTCCTGCGGCGGATTATCAAAGAACACCAAGGCAGGCCCGGCGCCTGCACCACGAGACGCCATCGCGCTACCCGTCAGCCTCCTGGCTGATCTTGTAGAACTCGAGCTTCTTGTACAAGTTGCTCCGCGGCGTGTCGATCACTTCGGCGGTCCGCGAGATGTTCCAGCCGTTCTCCCGCAGCCGTTGAACCAGGAACGCCCGCTCCGCCGATTCCTTGTGCTCGCGCAGCGTGGCCGCCGTCGCCCCTGCCTTCGCCGCTTCCCCTCCATTATCGGGCTGGGCCGGACGAGCGTCAAACCTGACCGCCTCGGGCAGGTCCTGCAGGTCGATCGTCTCGCCGGGGCTCATGATGATGCTGCGCTCGAGCGTGTTTCGCAGTTCGCGGATGTTTCCCTTCCACCGGTGGCGCTGCAGCGCCTCCATCGCGCGCGGCGTGACCCGCCGCCGCCGGAAGTTGTTCTCGCGCGCCAGCACGTCGAGGAAGTGCTGCACGAGGATCGGAACATCCTCCGTCCGCTCGCGCAGCGGCGGCACGAAGACCGGAATCACGCTCAGGCGGAAGAAGAGGTCCTCGCGGAAGCTCCCCTTCTCGATCTCCTTCTCCAGGTTCTTGTTGGTCGCCGCGATCACGCGCACGTCCACGCGGATGGTGCGCGCCGACCCGACGCGCTCGACCTCTCCCTCCTGCAGCACCCGCAGCACCTTGGCCTGCGTCTTCAGGCTCATGTCGCCGACTTCGTCCAGGAAGATCGTCCCGCGATCCGCCTGCTCGAACTTGCCGATCTGCTTCTCGGTGGCGCCGGTGAACGACCCCTTCTCGTGTCCGAACAACTCCGACTCAATCAGTTCCTCGGGGATGGCCGCGCAGTTAACCTGCACGAACCGCTCGCGGCTCCGCAGGCTGTTCCGGTGGATGGCGCGCGCCACCAGCTCCTTGCCCACGCCGCTCTCGCCCTGGATGAGCACGGTCGCGTTGGTCGGGGCCGCGCGTCGCACCGCCTCCATCACCTGGCGGATGGCGGGCGAGTCGCCCACCATCTCGTGCTTCACCTCCACGGCCCGCCGCAGCTGATGCACTTCGCGGGTGATTCGGTTGCGCTCGAGGGCGTTCTGGATGGTCACCAGGATGCGGTCCGTGTCCGGCGGCTTGTCGATGAAGTCGAACGCGCCCCGCCTGACCGCGTCGGCGCCGGTCGCCCCCGACCCGTGCCCCGAGATCATCACCACCGGAACGTCCGACACGGCCTTGATCCGCTCGAGCGCTTCGAAGCCGTCCATCCCGGGCATCTTGATGTCGAGAAACACCAGGTCGGGAGACTCGCGCTCGGCGAGCGTGATGCCCTCCGGCCCGGACGACGCGCCGATGAACTCGTACCCCTCGTACTCGATGATCATGCGCAACGAGTCGCGGATCGCCGCCTCGTCGTCGATGACCAGGATGCGGGATTTCATGGGGTTCCTTCGACGCGCACCGTTCGCAGCGCGTGTTGCCCGCCGGGGACGACCACGAAGAACGCCAGGACCTGCCCGGTTTTCGCCGCCGCCATGAGCCGCCGGCAGTCCGCCGCCGACGTCACCGGACGCCGGTTGATCTCCAGGATTACGTATCCCCGTTCCAGTTCAGCATCATACGCCGGGCTGAGCGGCTCGACGTCGGAAACCAGCGCGCCCCGCGTGCCCTTCGGCAACCGGAGCCGCCTCGCGGCCTCCGGCGTCAGGTCCTTTACGTTCAACCCGATCGCGGCCGAGACGTCGGACGGAGCGAGCGGAGACGGCTCTCCGACCGGTCGAACCGGGTCGCTTCTGCCGGGCCGCTCGGCCAGCTTCAGCGAGAACGACTGCTCGCCCCCGTCTCGCCAGACGTGCAGCTGCACCGTGACGCCTGGCGCCAGCGCCGCCACCTCCCGGATCAGCGCGTCGGCCGTCGTCACGGGCCGTCCGTCCGCCGAGGTTACGAGGTCGTAGGGCTTGACGCCCGCGCGCTGGGCGGGCGAGCCGTCGAAGACGTGCTCGACGAGGGCGCCGGGAATCGCCGGCAGCCCGAGCGACTCCCTCAGGTCCGGGTCCACTTCCCGCAGCGTCAACCCCATGTACCCGCGCACGACGCGCCCCCTGGCCTTCAACTGCGGGATGTCCGCGGTGGCCGTCGCGATCGGCACCGCGAACCCGATGTTGTTGGCCCGCGAGCTGATCGCGGCGTTGATCCCCACTACTTCTCCGCGCGCGCTGATGAGCGGCCCGCCGCTGTTGCCGAAGTTGATGGCCGCGTCCGTCTGGATGTAGTTGTCGAGGCTGCGGTCGAAGAGCTTCCGACCCAGGTAGCTGACCACGCCCACCGTCAGCGTGTGCTCGTAGCCGAGGGGGTTGCCGATCGCGCACACCCAGTCTCCCACCCGCAACTGCGTCGAATCGCCGAGCGTGAGCGTCGGCAGCGAGGTCGGCGAGTCGACCTTGATCAACGCCACGTCGGTGTCGGGATCCGAGCCGACCAGCTTCGCGCGAAGGCTGCGCCCGTCGGCGAGCTTCACCGTCAGCCGGTCTGCGTCCTCGACGACGTGGTAGTTGGTCAGGATGTAGCCCGCCGGGTCGATCGCGAATCCGCTGCCCGCCCCGCGACGCGGCGCGTTCGTTCGGAAGTGGCTGCCCGGGCCGTCGTCGAACGGGTCGGGCAACTCGCGCGGCCCGGCCACCACCAAAGAGCGGCCGCGGGACGTGGCGTCGATGTTCACGACGGCGGGGTTTGCGCGCGCGGCAATCTCGGCAAAGTTGGCGACGCCGGGCGGAGTCGGATCCGAAACGCGGCGGGTCGGCGATCCCCCTGCAGCCGGTGCGGCCGCGGTGAAGACCGAAGGGGGCTGCCGCGACCCGGCAACGTCCATTCCCGTGAGAAACGCGACCGTCCCAACCAGGGCGACCGTCACGAGCGCCAGGCGCGGGTTCATCCCTCCATTATAGGAAGGCAGCCTGCGGACCGGGCCCGCGGCTCGTCAGGCCCGGCCGACGAGGCGGAGGAAGGCCGGCTCGTCCGCAATCTCGACGCCGAGCTCGCGCGCCTTGTCGAGTTTGCTGCCGGGGTCGGCGCCCACGACCACGCACGACGTCCGGCGGCTGACCGAGCCGGTGACCTTTCCACCGAGCGACTCGATGGCGGCGGCCGCCTCGTCGCGGCTCATCGAGCTCAGCGTCCCCGTCAGCACGAACGTCTTGCCGGCCAGCGCCCCACGGGCGGCGGAGGGCGCCGCCTTCTGGCCGACCGTCCTGACGCCGGCCTCGCGGAGCCGCGCCACCAGCTGCCGGTTCTTCGGCTCGTCGAAGTACTCCCGGACCGATGCGGCGACGACCGGACCTATCTCGTCGACCGCCTGCAACTGCTCGACGGAGGCCGACTCGAGCGCCGCGACCGATCCGAACGCGTTGATGAGCACCTGGGCCACGCGCTCACCCACATAGCGAATGCCGAGCCCGTACACGAGCCGCCAGGGGTCGTTCGACCGGCTGCCGTCGATCTGCTGCAGCAGCTTCTCGGCCGACTTCTTCCCCATCCGCTCGAGCGCCTGCACCTGTTGGACGGTGACGCCATACAGGTCGGCGAAGTCGCGGACGAGGCCTGCCGCGACCACCTGCTCCACCAGCGCCTCGCCCAGCCCTTCGATGTTCATGGCGCGCCGGGAGGCAAAGTGCTCGAGGCTCCGCCGGAACTTCGCCGGGCACGCCGCATTGACACAACGCCAGACGGCCTCGGCCTCGGGCTTCTGCAGGGCGCTGCCGCAGCTCGGGCACTGCTTCGGCATCACCCACGGCTCGACGCCGGGCTCGCGCAACGAGAGCACCGGCTTGACGACCTTCGGGATCACCTCGCCGCCCTTCTCGATGAGCACGTAGTCGCCCGGCCGGATGTCGCGCCGCGCGACCTCCTGCTCGTTGTGCAGGGTGGCCAGCTGGATCGTCGAACCGGACAGTCTCACGGGCTCCAGCACGGCGAACGGGGTGACCGCGCCGGTCCGGCCCACGTTGACCTCGATCCTCAACAGCTTCGTCGTCGCCTGCTCGGCGGGGAACTTGAACGCGATCGCCCATCGCGGAAACTTCGAGGTCGTCCCCGCCCTCTCCCGCAATGCCACGTCGTCCAGCTTGATGACGACGCCGTCGGTGTCGAACGGGAGCGCGCGGCGCCCCTCCTTCCAGCGCTCGCAGTAGGCCAACACGTCGCCGACGCCGGAGCACCGCTGCCAGTGCGATTCGACCGGCAGGCCCCAGGCGCGCAGGCGCGCCAACGTGTCGGAGTGCCGCCCGGGCACGATGTCTGCCGGGCCGATCAGCTGGTAGACGAACGCAGAGAGGCCCCGGCGCGCCACCTCGGAGGGATCCAGGTTCCGCATGGTTCCAGCCGCCGCGTTCCGGGGGTTGGCGAAGACAGGCTCTTCGCGCTCCTCCCGGTCTCGATTCAGCCGGTCGAACGCCGCGCGGGGGAGGAACACTTCGCCGCGTATCTCCACCCGTCCGCCGACGCGCTCCGAAAGGGCCAGCGGAATGGCCCTGATGGTGCGGACGTTCGACGTGACGTCCTCGCCGCGGAACCCGTCGCCGCGCGTCACGCCGCGCACCAGCCGCCCGTCCTCGTAGGTGAGCGAGATGCTGAGGCCGTCGATCTTCAACTCGGCCACGTACTCCACGCTGGCGGGTGCGACCCCGTCGCCGCCGACGGCCCTGCGCAGCCGGTCGTCGAACGCGGTCAACTCCTCCTCGTTGTAGGAGTTGTCGAGTGACAGCATGGGCAGCTGGTGCTCGACGCTGACAAACCCTTCGACCGGCCGCCCGCCCACACGCTGCGTCGGCGAGTCGGGCGTGACGAGGTCGGGGTGCTCGCGCTCGAGCGCCTCGAGTTCCTTCACCAGCACGTCGAATTCGGCGTCGGAGATCTCGGGGTCGTTCAGGACGTAATAGCGCTCTTCGTGATGACGGATGCGGGAGCGCAGCTCGGCAAGGCGTTCGGCGGGTTTCATGGTCGTTCGGCGAGCGCGGCGGCTTGCCCCACCTTCAGGCCGGCGTTCTGCGGCGGCCTGATCGCGACGCTTCGCTTCAATCCGCCCAGGCTCGCTTGGCCAGCCTGAATAAGACCGCGATTCTGAGTCGTCCGCACGCCGTGAGTCTGTCGGTTTCCGAGTCGCCTTCGCAGGCCGGGAAACCTCCGCGCGGTGCATCGGTTTCCGGCCTCGTGGAGCGGGCTGGCGCTATCGGCGCCTGCTCGACCGCCACGCGCTGCGCCCGGGAAAGGCACCCCAACGCGGCTGCCGCGTCGGGGGCCCCGCCGAGAAGCGCACGCGCGTGTCGGTTTCCGGCCCTCGGGACGCGGCCTGCTCCGAAGCGACTCGTCCGCCAACAGACTCACGGCCCCGGACGATCCCGAATCGCGGATTCCAATCTAGCGGTCGCGGGCGAGCACGTAGTCCGGGAGGGCCATCAGCCCTTCGCGAGCCGGGCTCGCAGGCAGCAGGGCCAGGCTCGACTTGGCGCGGGCCCCAAACTCGGTCGCCTGCGAGTAGGCGTACTCGAGCGAGCCGTGCTCCGCCAGGCCGCGCGCCAACTCCTGCCAGCGCTCGGGCGTCAGTTGGCGGTCGCGGACCACATCGGCGACGATCTCGCGCATCCGGGGGCCGCCGTGCCGCAGCAGATGGATGACCGGAAGCGTCAGCTTGCCCTCGCGAAGGTCGCTGGCGATCGGCTTGCCCAACACCTCCTCGCGGCCGGTGAGGTCGAGCAGGTCGTCGACTACCTGGAACGCAACGCCGAGGTTGAATCCGTACTCGCGCAGCGCCCTCCGGCCCTCGGGCTCCGCCGTCCCCAGCAACCCCCCGATCTCGGCGCAGCCGCCGAACAGGTCGGCGGTCTTGCGCTGGATGATCTCGAAGTGGTCCTGCTCGGTGAGGTCGATGTCCCCGTTCTTCGACAGCTGGAACAGCTCGCCCTCGATCATGCGCAGCGTGACGCTGCAGAGGATCCGGACGACGTCGAGCGAGTCCTGCGTGAGCGCGACGTTGATCGACTTGATGTAGAGGTAGTCGCCGAGCAGGACGGTGACGTCGTTCCCCCACTTCGAGTGGACCGCCGGCCGGCCGCGGCGCAGCGTCGAATCATCGACGATGTCGTCGTGGACCAGGGTGGCCGTGTGGATCGCCTCGACGACGGTGGCGTAGAGGATGGCCAGGTCGCCGGAGTACCCGGACAGGCGAGCGGCCATCAGGAGCACGGCCGGGCGAACGCGCTTGCCTCCAGCGTCCTGGATGTAGCGGCCGATCTCGGGAATCAGGGCGACATGAGACTCCACATGCCGGGCGAACTCGCGCTCGACCTGATCGAGGTCCTGGCGTATGGGCTCGAAGATGTGCGCGAGGGTCACCACTGATTCATCCACAAGTTGCTGAGTCCGATGATCACACCATACTTGCTCGGAAGGTGTCAACGCGACGACGTGCCCGATCGCGCACGACGGGACGGATTCCGCGGCTCGTTCGGGTGGAAACGCCGCCCGTCAGTGCTCGCCGACCAGCCGCGCGAAGTTCGCGGTGACGATTCGGTCGATCTCCGCCGGTGCCGAGTGTCGGACCTTCGCGAGCACGGCGGCGGTCCGAACCACCCAGGACGGTTCGTTCCTCTTCCCCCGCATCGGCGCCGGCGCAAGGTACGGGCAGTCGGTTTCGACGAGCAATCGATCGTCGGGGACGCCGCCCGCGATCGCCCGCAGGGCCTCGGCCTTCGGGAAGGTGAGGATCCCGGAGAACGACAGGAAGAAGCCGAGGTCGAGCGCCCGTTGCGCCAGCGCCTCGGTGCCGGAGAAGCAGTGGAAGACCCCCGTCAAGTCGCGCCCGCCCTCGTCGCCGATGATCGCCACGGTGTCCTCGTCCGCCTCCCGCGTGTGGACGATGATCGGAAGCCGCAGCTCACGGGCCAGGCGGATCTGGGAAGCGAAGACCCGGCGCTGGACGTCTCGCGGGGAGAGGTCGTAGTGGTAGTCGAGGCCGATCTCGCCGACCGCCTTCACCGACGCCCGTGAGGCCACGGCCGCCCGGACCGCGCCGGCCACCTCGGCTTCGCGCCCCGAGAACACGTGCGCCTGGTGTGGATGCGCGCCGAGCGCCAGATGAAGTCCGGGCCAGAGGCCGAGGACGAGTTCCGCCTGTCGCGCCTCGGCCTCGTCGCCATAGGCCAGGACGCACAGCCCCGTCGACACCCCCGCCTCGTGCGCGCGCCGCACGACCGCCTCGAGGTCGCCGGCGTATACCGGGTCGGCCAGGTGGCAGTGGCTGTCGATCACTTGATGCGGCTTCCCGGCGGCGGCGGGTTGTCGAACCCGAGCAGGGCGGGCAGGCCGCCTTCCGGGCTGGCCGCGAGCACCATGCCGTTCGACTCGATCCCCATCAGCTTCGCCGGCTTCAGGTTGGCGACGATGACCACCGAGCGCCCCACGAGCGCTTCCGGCTCGTACGCCTCGGCAATGCCGGCCACCAGCGTACGCTGCTCGGTGCCGACGTCCACCTGCATCTTGATCAGCTTCCGGGACCCCTTGACCCTCTCGGCCGCGAGCACCTTCGCCACGCGGAGATCGATCTTCACGAAGTCGTCGATCGGGATTCGGTCGCCGACCGAGGGTCCGCCTGCGGACTGTGGCGCCGCCGGGGCCGGGGCCGTGCCCTCGGAGGGAGCCGCCGGCGCTCCGGTGATGTTCGAAACCGCGGGAGGCGCCTGCACGGGGACGGGCGGCTGGCCCGCCTGCTGGTCACTCATCGATTGCTCCTTGTTCCCTTCCAGCCTCGGCCAAAGCGGATCGGCCTTGGCGACGAGGCGCTCGCGGGCCGGGGACCACGCTGCATCGACGTCGAGCCGCAGCGACCCAACGGGCCGCGTCTCGCCCATCCGCCGCAGGATCTCGGCGCAGGACCCCGGCATGACGGGCAGCAACATGACTGCCGCAATCCGAACCGCCTCCGCCACGTCGGACAACACCTGTGTCAGCCGGTCGTGCTGCCCCTGCCGAGCGAGCGTCCACGGTTCGGTTTCCGCGATGTACTCGTTGGCCGCGTCGACGAGACCAAATGCCGCGGACGCCGCCTCGTGCAGGGCGTAACCGTCCATCGCCGCACGGTAGCGGCCGACGAGGCCATCCGCCACGCCGGCCAGGCGGCCGGGCTCGCCAGTCACGGCGGGCAGGCTTCCCCGCCGGTACTTGTCGATCATCACCGCCAGGCGGTTGACGAGGTTCCCGAGGTTATTGGCGAGATCGACGTTGTACCGCTCCTCGAAACGCTCCCACGAGAAGTCGCCGTCCTGCCCGTATGGGATCTCCTTCACAAGGTACAGGCGCAGCGGGTCCGGGCCGAACTTCTGCGCGACGTCGATCGGGTCCAGAACGGTCCCGAGCGACTTGCTCATCTTCTGGCCCTTGAACTGCACGAAGCCGTGCCCGAACACCTGGCGGGGCAGCGCGACGCCGGCGCTCATCAGCATCGCCGGCCAGATGACGGAATGAAACCGTGTGATGTCCTTGCCAACGACGTGGAGGTCGGCCGGCCACCACTCGGCGAAGCGCGCGGCATCGTACCCGTAGCCAACACCCGACGCGTAATTGATCAGGGCGTCGAACCAGACGTAGACGACGCTGGACTGATCGAACGGCAGCGGAATGCCCCACAGCTGTCCCGCGCGGCTGATGGAAATGTCCTCGAGGCCCCCCTCGAGCAGCTTGAGGATCTCGTTTCGACGCACGTCGGGCTGGAGGAAGTCGGGGTGCGCCGCGAAGTGGTCGAGCAACGGCTGCCGGTATTTCGACAGCCGGAAGAAGTGGTTCTTCTCGCGAATCCATTCGGGCTTCGTCCCGTGCACCGGGCAGAGGCCGTCCACCAGGTCCTTCTCGGGCTTGAAGGCTTCGCAGGAAACGCAGTACGGCCCCTCGTAGAAGGCGTCGTAGAGGTCGCCGCCGTCGGCGATCCTCTGCACCATCGTGCTGACCGCCACCCGGTGCCGCTCCTCGGTCGTCCGGATGAAGTCGTCGAACGAGATGTCGAGGCGCGCCCAGACGTCGCGAAACTCGCGCTCCATCTGGTTGCGGTACTCGAGCGGGTCGAGGCCGCGCTCGCGCGCCCGGCGGTAGACGTTCTGCGAGTGCTCGTCGTTCCCCATGAGGAAGTGGGTGGACGCGCCCGTGAGACGCTTGTACCGCGCGATGACGTCGGCCGTGATCTTCTCGTACGCCGTGCCGAGATGCGGCCGACTGTTGACGTAGTCGATGGCGGTGGTCAGGAAGAAACGCGACATAGTGGGAAACCGGCGACCTGCTCAACTGGCGAACCTGCAACCCGACCGCGCCAAGGGTGTCGGAGCTGTTTTCCGCGACCGACCGCACTCCTAGCAGTTTCTTCCATCGTAGGGTGCAAGAACCGCGACCCAAAGCGGTGCCCGCGAAAAACAGCTCCGACACCTATCGGCTATCGGCGCGACTGCCAATAGGCCTGCACGGCGAGCGCGTGCACCTGCTTGACGGGCAGCCCGCGCTCGGCGGCCAGCCGTGCGCAGTCGTCGAATTCCGGCGACGCGTTCAGCACCTCGCCGCCACGCCGCGCCACCTTCACCCGCACGGGCCCAGCCTCGGTCTCGACGACGATCAGCTCCCTGTCGAGGCAGGCGCGCATCGATTCCTGATAGCGTAGCCCAATCGTCGTCGTTTCGCGAAAGACGAGCTGGGTCAGCGGCTCGCGGCGGGAGGGCGGCGCGACGACCGTCAGCAGAGTCCCCGGCCGGTTCTTCTTCATCTGAACCGGCGTGTAGTAGACCTCGAGCGCGCCCGCCGCATAGAGGGCGTCGAGCAGCACACCGTAGATCTGCGGGTTCATGTCGTCGATCTCGCACTCCAGCACCACCACCCGGTCGCCCTCCCGCCTCGCCATCGTCATGTCCGACGACGATGCGGAGGACGTTCGGGGTGCCGGGCAGATCGCGGTCACCGGCGCCGTAGCCCACGCGCTCCACCCGCATCGCCGGAACGGGGCCGAACTCCGTGGCGTAGCCCGCCACGAGCAGCGCGCCCGTGGGAGTCACCGTCTCCATGTCGATCCCGCTCGAGTAGACCGGCGCGCCCTGCAACAGCCGGAGCGTCGCCGGTGCCGGAACGGGGAACACGCCGTGGGCGGAGCGCACCATGCCGCCGCCGACGTTGAGCGGCGACGCGACGATGCGGTCCGCGCCCAGCCATTCGAGGCCGAACACGGCGCCCGCGACGTCGACGATCGAATCGAGTTCGCCGACCTCGTGCAGATGAACCTGCTCCAGCGGCATCTGGTGAATGGCGGCCTCGGCCTCGGCCAGCCGACCGAAGAGCTCGATCGTGCGCCTGCGGGCGCGCTCCGAGAGGGCCGACCGGTCGACCAGCCCGATGATCTCCTTCAACGACCGATGACCCTCGTGCGGGTCGTGACCGTGCGGGCGGCGACGTCCCGTCGCGTGGCTGTGCTCATGCTCGTGAACCTCGTCGCCACCGTGGGCGTGCGTGTGCGAGTGACCGCCGCCTGCTCCGGGCTCATGGTCGTGGGGCTGCGAGGGTGGCGGGTCGTGCGGATGCTGGTGCGAATGGCCCTCGTCGTGCGCGTGGGTGTGCGTCGGCCCGCCCGCGTGGTCGTCCCCGTGACCGTGCTGATGCCCGACGTCGCCGCCGCTCAGCCGGAACTTGGTCGCCGACAGCCCGGCCCGAAGAACCCGTTCGGCCGACAATGTGGCGCCGGGCAACATGAGGCTGCCAAGTGCCGCTTGAAGTTCGCCGAGCGGAAGGCCCGCGTCGAGCAGCGCGCCAAGGACCATGTCGCCAGAGGCGCCAGCGAAGCAATCGAAATACAGGATCTTGGCCATCGTCAAAGGTACCCCGATTCCTTCAAGCTACAGTATCGCCCGTCACCCAGGACGACGTGGTCGACCACGCGGACGCCCATCAACTCGCCCGCTGCGGCGACCCGCCTCGTCAACTCGATGTCCTCGCCGCTCGGCTGCGGGTCGCCCGACGGGTGATTGTGAAACATCACCACCGCGGCCGCCGAGGCCAGGAGCGCGTGACGAAAAATCTCGCGCGGCTGAACCGCCGCGCAATCCAGCGTGCCGATGGTCAGCACCGACGCGCGAAGCACGCGGTGCCTGGTGTCGAGCATCAGCAGGCCGAACTGCTCGACAGGCCGCGCACTGTACTCTGGCATGAGATAGTGCGCCGCGTCACGCGGAGACGTGATCTGAGGCCGCTCGACCGGCCGGACGGCCAGCACCCGGCGCCCGATTTCCAGGGCAGCCAGCACCTGGGCGGCGCGCGCCTCACCCAGGCCCTTGACGCGCAGCAGGTCGTCGCGGCTCGCCCGCAGGAGCCCGTGCAGGCCGCCGAAACACCCGACCAGCGTGTGCGCCAGTCCCCTCGCGCTGGTGCCGGCCGACCCGCTCGCAATCACGATTGCCAGCAGCTCCTCGTCACCGAGCGCAGACGGGCCGAGCCGCCCGAGTTTCTCCCGCGGGCGGTCGTCGCGGCCTGCGACATCGCTTGCCACCCGGCTGATCATTTATACGTCATCGTCGTGCTGCAAGAAACCTGCGCGGGGCCGTACCGCCCGCTGCGAGGCTCGAACACGACGAGGTTTCTGGAGTGTTCTCAGGAGAAGCAGGCGCGACGGTGCCCGGGCGATGACGACGGTCCGACGGCACACCTGCCGGGATCCGGCAGGAACTGCAGCGCGGCCTGGGAGGCCTGTACGCAGCAGTTTCACGGCCTCCGCAGCCACTCGCCCCGGAACAGCACCTCCGCCCAGCCCGTCAGGTACAGACCGTCGTGCTGCCACTCGACGCGTTGCGATCCGCCTGGAGCCGTCACTTCGACGTCGCGGTCGGCGCCGCCGAACGCGGCCGCGGCGACCGCGGCCGCGCAAGTCCCTGTTCCGGAGGACCGCGTCGGGCCGACTCCCCTCTCCCAGATGAGGATGCGGAGCCGCGTCGGCGCATCGACGACCGCGAACTCGACGTTCGTGCCATCCGGAAACGCGCGGTGGTGTTCGAGGAGCGGTCCGAGCCGGCGCATCCTCGCCTCGCTCAACTCGGACTCCAGGCGCACGCACTGCGGGTTCCCGACTCGCAGCGTCACGACGCGCAGCGGCTCCCCGGCCACATCCAGCTCGCGCTCCACCGGCTGCGTGGGCTCGCCCATCCAGGCTCGAAACACGGGCCGGCCCCGGTCCCGCCCAATCAGCTGCAGCCGCTTCTCCCCTGCGTCGGTCTCGACCACCACCGTGTCGTCGGCCGGCACGAGGTGGTGCAGATCGAGCAGCACGGCCGCGAGCCCGCGGACCCCGTTTCCCGACACTTCGGCGTGGCTGCCGTCGGCGTTCAACAACTGCATCGCCGCGCCCCGGGCGGTTCGGCGATACACGATCAAGCCGTCGGCGCCGGCCCCGGTGCAGCGATCGCACAACTCCCGCGCCAGCGACTGCCGGTCGACGTCCGGGAGGTGCCGCTCCTGCAGGTAGAGGAAATCGTTGCCGTAGGCGTGAGCCTTGATCAGTGCCAGCATGGAGCGCCCGTCACGTTTCCACCATCAGCGTCACCGGCCCGTCGTTGACCAGCGCCACCCGCATGCGCGCCTGGAACACGCCGGTGGCGACCGGGACGCCGAGCGCCCGCAGTTCGGCGACAAACGCATCGTAGAGAGACCTCGCCTGCTCCGGCCGCGCGGCGGCGTCGAACGACGGCCGGCGTCCCTTCCGGCAGTCGCCGTAGAGCGTGAACTGCGACACGGCCAGCACTCCCCCGCCCACCTCGACGACCGATCTGTTCATCTTCCCGTCAGCGTCCTCGAAGACGCGCAGGCCGGCCACCTTGGACGCCAGCCAGCCCGCCTGCGCCAGCGTGTCCGCGTGCGTGACGCCGAGCAGCACGACGAGGCCGGCGCCCACCTCGCCAACCACCTGCCGATCGACGGTGACGCGCGCCTCGCTCACGCGCTGCACCAGCGCGCGCATCAGCCGCGGCTCCCGGGCTCGAGGCGCACCCGGGCGCGAAGCTGCTCCGGCGGGTTCAGGCGGGCATCGAGCAGGTGCGTCGGGCACACGTTGCGCATGGCGGCGAGCATCGAGTTCTTCAGCCCGGGGTGCTCGCGCTCGAGGTCCAGCAGCAGCCGCTTGATCCGCTGGCGATGGAGGCTGAGGTCGCCGCACGACGGGCAGCAGCATCCGACGATGGGGAACTCGCATTCCTTGGCGTAGGCGCGCGCTTCGGCCTCGGTGACGTAGACGAGCGGCCGGATCACCACGTGCGCGCCGTTGTCCGACACGAGGCGGGCGGGCATCGACTTCAGGTTGCCCTCGAAGAAGAGATTCAGCAGCAGCGTTTCCATGCAGTCGTCCGCATGGTGGCCCAGCGCGATCTTGGTGGCGCCGATCTCCGTCGCCACGCGATAGAGCACGCCTCGCCTCAGCCGGCCGCAGAGCGAACACGGCGTATCGCCGACGTCCAGCAGGTCGTCCATCACCTCGCCGATGGTCGTGTGCTCGATCCGGCACTCCCAGCCGCGCTCGTCGCACGTTCGCGCGATCAGCGCGTGGTCGTACTCGGCATACCCGGAATCCACGTTCACCGCGATTAACGCGAACTTCCTCTTCGAGCGGCGCCTGAGGACGTCGAGGACCTGCATCAGCGCCCAGCTGTCCTTCCCGCCCGACAGGCCGACGAGGATGCGGTCCCCCTCCTCGATCATCCTGAAGTCGGAGATCGCCTGGGTGGTTCGCTTCGCGATGCGCGTCTCGAGGGGGGACCGATAGGGCATCAGGCGATCACCAACTGTTCGACGACCTTGGGCCAGGTCAACTCGGCCGCCCTCCGCCACCCGGCCTCGCCCATGCGGCAGGCCAGGGATTCGTCTGCGGCCAGCGCGGCCAACGCGGCAGCAACGGCCGCCGGGGTCGGTTGGGTCACGAACCCCTCGACGCCGTCGCGGACGAACTCGAGCGGGCCGCCGCTGTCGGCGCACGTCACGACGGGCTTGCGGGATGCGAACGCTTCGACGGTGACGAAGCCGTAGTCCTCGTCGCGAGCCGGAAAACAGACGGCACGGCAGCGCGCCAGGTGCTCCACCAGCTGCGCGGCATCCACCGCACCGACGAACGACACTCGACCGTCGAGGCCGAGGTCCCGCGAGAGCGTCTGCAGGGCCGCCGCCTGGTCGCCGTCCCCCGCGATCACGCATCGGACGCCTGACGCCGCCGGCTCGGCCAGCGCCCGCACGAGCAGGTCGAGACGCTTCAGGCCGGTCAGCCTCGAGACGGCGAAGATGTAGCTGCCGTAGCCTTGGCAACGGTACGGCCGCGGCGGGGGCGGCGGATGCAGCACGGTGGAGCGGTGGCTTCCCCATCGCTCGAGCCGGTCCCGAACGACGCCGGAGATCACGAAGAGCTTGTGCACCTGATGTGACAGGAAATAGCGATCCGCGGCGTGGATGAGCGCCCGGCGCAGCGTCTCCTTCGGCCGCTGGATCGGCGTCAGCGTGTCGCGGAACGTGTCCCACAGGTCGTAGTACTCGCGCATCCGATGGGTGAGCCAACAGACGTGCGACTCGTGCCTCACGGCATAGGCCGGGTATCGCAGCGTGATGACCTGGTCGATGCGCCCGCCGTCCTGCGCCACGCCCACGTCCGTGAGCCACGTGGCCAGGTAGGCCGCGCCCTGCCGCCCGAACCGGTTTTGAGGCGTCAGGACGACGTCGGCGCGATGGCCGGCCTCCCGCAGGGCTTGCGCCAGACCGTGGGCGAGTTCGAAGTGGCCCCCGGCGGCAAACGGCTGAGCCGACGTGACGACGGCGATGCGGCTCATGCGGACGGCCCCGGCGAGGCTTCGTCCTGGAGGCCGCGGGCCCCCACGAGGCGCGCCGGAATGCCGACCGCCACGGCCCGTTCGGGCACGTCGGACCGCACCACCGCGCCCGCCCCGACGATGGCGTCGGCGCCGATGCGCACGCCGTCCATCACCTTCGCTCCTGCGCCCATCCAGACGCCCGCGCCCACCTCCACGCCCCGGGATGTCCGCCGCTGCTGGCTCACCGGCACCGACGCGTCCGTCCGGTCGTGATCGCCGCCAATGAGGTAACAATAGGCGGCAAACAGGGCGTTGGCGCCGACGGTCACGCGGCTGCCCGAGAAGATCTCGCAGTTGAATCCGAGGTTCGCGTGGTCTCCCAGCTCGATATCGCCGTTCTTGCACGAGAGGATCGTGTTCCGCCCGAGGAACACCCCGCTGCCAATCGTGATGCCGACGTTCGAGTCGCCCTTCGCATCCAGCAGGCAGTTGTCGTCCACCACCACGTCGCTGCCAATGCGAATCTTGTGGGGGTGGCGCAGCACGACGTTCTGGCCGAAGACCACGTTTCGGCCGCAGGCGCCGAGCAGCGTTGGATACAACACCTTGCGAAGCGCGAGGCCGAGGGCCCCGGGCACGGACTGCGCAGCCAGCACGACGAACTCGTGGGCGAGCAGCGCACCGAGGCCCGGCCGGCCCACGACGAGGCTGGCGTACTTCTGGCGGGCGGACAGCCGACGGTCGGACAGCTGATCCTGGATGCGTGCCATCTCTTCCATGCCGGCCGTCCTCTCCTCCTGAACCCTAGCCCCGTCCGCCGGAGGATCATAACTGCTAACTCGCGAGGATGCGAACGTCGAACTTGCCGCCACCGCGCCTCGAGCGCCGCCCCCACCCGTGCGGCGCTCGCCCTTGTGGACACGCCACGTCGCCAATGCTAGCTTATATGACTTGTACCAGTTGTCCGCCGGTCGTCCCCGGGGCTGGCGGGGCGAGGATGTCCGCAGACGATGGATTCAGCAGTCGACACCGCCACACCTCACTCTCCGGCGCGTGCGGTCCTCATCGCCGCGGTCAAGCTGGTCGTCAGTCTCGGCCTCCTGGCCCTCCTGTTCTCGAGGACCGACCTCGGCAGCCTGTGGCACAGCGTCAGGCATGCGTCCCTCCCCTGGGTGCTCGCGGCCCTTGCCCTGTACCTCCTCCAGTTGCTCGTCTCGACGTGGCGCTGGAACGTCTTGCTCCTGCCCCAGGGATTCGACATCGGCTTTCGGCGGCTGCTCTCCTCGTACCTCGTCGCGACCTTCTTCAACAACTTCCTGCCGAGCAACATCGGCGGTGACGTGGTCCGCATCCGCGACACCGCGGGACCGGCGAAATCGAAGACGCTGGCGGCGACGGTCGTGTTGATCGACCGGGGCATCGGGCTCATGGGGTTGGTCCTGGTGGCAGCGGTGGGCGCGACGGTGGCGGGCGGCGTCGGAACCGCGCCCGCGCTCCCCATCTGGCTGTGGACGGGATTCCTGGTGGCCACGCTCCTCTCGGCCCCCGCGGTCATCGCGCCGGCCGGCGTGGGCCGCCTGCTGCAGCCGCTGACGGTGTTCCACCCCGAGTGGGTCGGGGGCCGGATCACGAGGATCACCGATGTGCTCGGTCGCTTCCGCCGGCGACCGGCGGCCATCTTCAACGCCTTCGGCGGCGCCGTCCTCGTCCAGGCGCTGCTGGTGCTGTTCTACGCGGCGGTCGCCCGCAGCCTGAACATCCCGATCGCGGTGCCCCATCTGGCCGTGATCGTCCCGATCTCGTTCATCATGCAGATGGTGCCGGTGTCGGTGAACGGCTTCGGCGTGCGCGAGGCGACGTTCTCGTTCTACTTCAGCCGGCTGCACCTGCCCATCGAGTCGGCCATGGCGTTGTCGCTCGGCTCGACGGCGCTCATCATGCTGTTCTCGCTGTCCGGCGCCGCGGTCTACGTGGCGCGCAAGCACCCGCACCACCACAAATAGGGCCGCCTCCGCGCGTCTTCGTCGGATCCCGGCGCGTGGCGGCGCGGACCCCGGAAGAGCTGTCGCGCGCGTCGCGCCCGGCCTGATGCTATCATTGGCGGCCATGCGCGCCAGGGGAGCCGTCGAGGCAGCCGTCGTCGTGTCGGCTGCGGCCGTATTGACGGTGGTGATGACCTATCCGCTGGCATTCGGCCTCGGCACCCTCGGGCGAATCGACTCGGGCGACGGCCAGTTCAGCATCTGGAACGTGGCGTGGGTCGCGCACGCGCTCCTCACCTCCCCCTCGCACCTCTTCGACGCAAACATCTTCTACCCCCACACGGGCACGCTCGCGTATTCCGAATCGAACATTGGTGCCGGAGTGCTGGCGGTGCCGGCGTACTGGCTCACCCGGAACGCGTACGCCGCCCACAACTCCGCCGTCCTGCTGGCCTTCATCCTGGCGGGCACCGGCACGTACTATCTGGGCCGCTACCTCACCGGAAGCCGCCAGGCGGGCGCGGTGGCGGCGGTGCTGTTCGCCTTCTGCCCGTTCGTCTACGCGCGCACGGCGCACATCCAGCTGATGATGACGGCCGGCCTGCCATTCTCGATGCTGGCGGCGCATCGCATGATCGACCACCCGCGACCCGGCCGCGCCGTCACGCTCGGCTTGGTCCTCGTCGCGACGAGCCTCGCATGCGGGTACTACGGCGTGTTCGCCGGCATGCTCGTCGGGTTCGCCTGCGCCTATTACCTGGTCGCTCGACACGCGTGGAAGCGCGGTGCGTACTACGCGGCGGTCGCCTGCGCTGCCGGCGTGGCGCTTCTGGCGATCTGGCCCTTCTACGAGCCCTACCTGCGCCTCGACCGCGCGGGCCAGCCGTTTCGCACCTTGGAGGAATCCGCGCAGGACCTCGGCCAACTGGGCGGCGTACCTGGCCGCCGACGGGCGGGGCGACGCGTGGCTGAAGTTCGCCGCTCTCAAAGTGGGCGGCCTCCACTGGAACGAGGCGTTGTTCCCCGGCTTCGTCACCCTGGCCCTGGCGGCGGTCGGCGGCGTCGGGACGTTTGCCGGCAGACGGCGCGCCGCGACGCAGGGCGCCGCGCCGACTCGCGCTCGAGAGACCGCCCTCTTCTACGGCCTCGTCGTTCTCTTCGCCGGCTGGCTGTCGTTCGGCCCGGAGGCCGGCCTCTATTCGCTGTTGTACCGGTTCGCCCCGCCGCTCTCGTTGCTGCGCGCCCCGGCGCGGTTTGGCATCGTGGTGACGCTGGCGCTCGTCGTCCTCGCAGCGCTTGGTGTGGCGCACGTCCTGCGGGAACGCCGCCGAGCGACCGCGATCGCCGCCGTGGCGTGCGTCGCTGCGCTCGCCGAACTGATCCCGGTGCCATTGCCATACCGGCACGTCGCGCCGACCCCGGGCCCCTACGCGATGCTGGCGCGTCTTCCACCCGGGGCTGTGGCCGAATTCCCGTTCTTCTACCGCGAGGTCGGCTTCTACCGCCACGCCGCCTACATGCTGAACTCGACGGCGCACTGGAAGCCGCTGGTGAATGGCTACAGTGATTATCTGCCGGTCGACTTCCAGGCGATCGCCACCCCGGTCAGCTCGTTCCCGGCGGTCGAAGCGTTCAACATCCTCCACAAGCACGGGGCGCGATACGTCGTCTTCCACTTCGACTGGTACGATCGCCGGAGTCTCGAGAAACTGCAGAGGCGCCTGCAGCAGTACCAGCCCTATCTCCGCGAACTGGCCGCCGAGGGCGACCTCGCGCTGTACGAGATCGTCGGCTGGCCCGACCGGGAGCCGTCGTAGCATGCGCATGCCCGCGATCACCGGCAGGGGGCGGCGCCTGGCAGTCCTGGCCGGGTTCGCGGTCGTCACGCTGGCGCTGACGGCGCCGCTTGCCTGGCGCGGCGGTTCGGCCGGCCCGGTGAACACCGGCGACGGACAATTGAGCATTTGGAACGTGTCGTGGGTGGCCCGTACCCTGGTCCTCGATCCGGCGCACGTCTACGACGCCAACATCTTTGCGCCCCACAAGTCGACGCTGGCGTACAGCGAAGCCAACCTGCCGGCCGGGGTGCTCGGTCTCCCTGCGTGGTGGATCTCGCAGAACCCGTACGCCACGTACAACTCGGCGGTGTACCTGTCCCTGCTGCTCGCGGCGCTTGCCACATACGGCCTGGTGCAGTACCCTGACGGGCCGCCGGGCCGCGGCCGCGATCGCTGCGGTTCTCTTCGCATTCGCGCCGTTCGTGACGGTGCGCTACGCGCACATCCAGCTGCTCGTGGTGGGCGGCCTGCCCTTGACGCTGTGGGCGATGCACCGGTTCGTCGACCGATCGACTGCGGGGCGTGCGCTGGCGCTCTCGCTCGCCATCGCGCTGGCGGGCCTGTCGTGCGGCTACTACGGGTTCTTCGCCGCGATTGCGACAGCTCTCGGGATGGTCTACTACGCCGTCGGGCGGCAGCACTGGCGCCGGCCGTCGTATCTTGCCCTGTGCCTCGTCGTCGGCGTGGGAGCCGGACTGGCCATCCTGCCCTTCTTCCTTCCTTACGTGGACCTGCTGAGAGAGCCGCAGCCGTTTCGGACGCTGGGGGATGCGCGGCAGTACTCGGCGACCTTTCGGTCGTACCTGACGTCGACGGCGCACCTGCACCGCCTGGTGCTCGGGTCGCTGCTGCCGGTCACCGAGGCCGACTACCCCGAACGGATCCTGTTCCCGGGCTTCCTCGCGTGCGGCCTGGCAGCCGCCGCCGTGGTTGCGTCCCTTCGGAAGGGGTCGGCCGGCCCACTGCCGGGTGCCGCGGCGCAGGGCACGCTCCGCGAAACCGTCGGCTACTACCTGCTGCTGGCCGGCGTGGCCGGCTGGCTCTCGCTCGGCCCCAACGCGTGGCTCTACGCCGCCGCCTACCGTTTCGTCCCGGCGTGGTCGCTGCTGCGTGCGCCGTCACGATTCGGGATCCTGGTGACCTTGGCGTTCGCGGTGCTCGCAGGCGTTGCGCTCGCCGCGTGGCTGCGCAGCCCCCAAAGGCGGCGGTGGGTCACAATCGTCATCGGCATTGCTGCAGTCGCGGACGTGGCCGCCGCGCCGTGGGACACGCGCGCCGCGCTGCCCGTGCCCGCCGCGTATCGGGTGCTGGCCAGCCTGGCGCCCGGAACCGTCGCCGAGTTTCCGTTCTTCTTCCGCAAGATCGATTTCCACCGGCACTCGCTGTACATGCTGTATTCAACCGCGCACTGGCACCCGATCGTCAACGGGTACAGCGACCGGATCCCCGACGACTTCGAGCCGATGGTGATACCGGTGAGTTCGTTCCCGGCGTGGGAAGCGTTCGGCATCCTGCGCCGCCACGGCGCACGGTACGTGGTGTTTCACCTGGATCTGTACGATGGGCGCAGCCGCGAGAAGCTGCTCGAGCGCATCGACCGCTACAAGAGCTTCCTCCGCCCGATCGTTCAGCAGGGGGATGTGTGGCTGTACCAGATCGTCCAGTGGCCCGAGTAGATTCGTGCGGGAGGATCTTCGAGCACTGTCATCCTCTCCTGGCAGAGGCCGAACCCCTCCCGAAGGGCTCGAGCCCGACGCGCGGCCGCGGCTACTTCCTGCAGAACGCGAGCAGGTGCCAGCCAAAACGCCGCACCAAGGGCCGCGGCAGGGCGTTGAACGCGCCCACGAACATCGTGTTGTAGACGGCGCCCTTCCAGCCCTTGTGCAGCCGCGACTTCACGGGGAACCGCTCGGGCACCAGGGTGACGTCCGAGAAGGCAGTGAGCAGGCGCCGGAACCCGCCGATACTGTATTTCCTCAGCACCGGCGCGTCCTCGTGCTCCAGCCCGACCTTCATGATCTTCGACAGCAGGTTCAACCACGAGATCCGGTTGTAGACCTGGAACACGGCGACGCCGCCCGGCCGCAGCACCCGGCGACATTCGTCCACGAGGGCCTGGTCGTCGGTCGTGTACTGCACGACGCCGTGAGCGAAGACGAAGTCGAAGCTCGCGTCGGCAAACGGCAAGCGCTCGCCGTCGGCCACGCGGATGTCGGCGGCCAGCTTCTGGTACCCGAAATTCCGCGTCGCCAGGTCGACGGCAGCGGGCGCGATGTCGACCGCCGTGACGATGGCGCCCGCCCGCGCGAACCGGACGGCGTCCACACCCGCGCCGCAGCCGACGTCGAGCACGGCCTTGCCCCGCTGGGCGTCGAAGTCGATCAGGCGGAGCAGGTGGTGGAGCTTGTCGAAGTGGTATTCGTCGAGGTCGGCAAAGAAGCCGGGCGTCCCCGGCGCGTGCCGGCTGACCTCCAGGTCGTGGATCCGCGTGTCCCAGGTACTGCCGGACGGCGTCGTTCGAAGCGGGCGCAGCAGGTCTCATCACGGTCGGATACTATAGAATATCCGACGCGGCCTGGTGGGTTTTTCGAGCGCCTCGACGAGACTACTCATGCATCGTGACGTGACGCGGCTCGCAGATCGCGAGTTCGATCTCCTGGTGGTCGGCGGCGGGATTCACGGCCTCGCGGCCGCGTACGACGCGGCGACGCGCGGCGCGTCGGTCGCGCTGGTCGAGGCCGGCGACTTCGGTTCCGGGGCCTCGTTCAACCACCTCAAGACCGTGCACGGCGGCCTGCGCTACCTGCAGACGGCCGACCTCAAGCGCATGCGCGAGTCGATCGTGGAACGCCGCACGCTCGCCCGCATCGCCCCGCACCTGCTCACGCCGCTGCCGTTCCTGATGCCCACGTACCGGAAGGTGACGCGCAGCCGCCTGGCCATGCAGGTGGCCTTTGTCGCGGACGCCTTGATCGGCCGGGATCGGAACGAGGGCGTGGTCCCGCGCCTTCACATCCCGATGGGGCGCACGATCTCGCGCCGCGAGTGCCTCCAACTCTTCCCGGACGTCCGGCAGGCGGGGCTGACAGGGGGCGCGCTGTGGTACGACTACCAGACGCGCGACACCGACCGGCTCACGCTCGGGTTCGCGCTGGCCGCCAGCCGGGCGGGCGCGTGCCTCGCAAACTACGCGCGGGCGCAGGCCCCCCTGAAGAACGGCACCCGCGTGATCGGCATGCGCGTCTCCGACGGACTGGGCGGGAACGACTTCGACGTCCGGGCACGCATCACCCTGAACGCTGCGGGCGCAGGAGCCGGCCGCATCATGGACGCGTTTGGCGTGTCACGGCCCTTCCCCCTGATCAAGGCGATGAACCTGGTGACGAATCGACCGATGGAGGGGCCGGCGCTCGCGTCATCCACCAACGACGGCCGCATGCTGTTCGTCGTTCCCTGGCGGGGCCGGGCGGTCGCCGGCACATCGCACTCGCAGCAGACGTGCGGTCCGGACGACTCGGGCGTCTCGAGGGAGGAGTTGATGGCGTTCATCGACGAGGTGAACCAGGCCTTCCCCGCCATGAAGCTGACGCCGGAGGATGTGACGCTGGTCCACCGGGGCGTGGTGCCGGCATCGAGAAACCGCCGCGGCGACCTCGCGCTCGAAGGACATTTTCGAATTCGCGACCACGCGCACGACGGAGTCGAGGGCGCCGCCTCGCTGGTCGGCGTGAAGTACACGACCGGCAGGGGCGTGGCGGCGCAGGCCGTGGACGCGGTCATGCGCCTGCTCGGTCGACAGGCGCCTGCGCGGACCGCAGACCTGCCACTCCCCGGCGGCGACGGCCCGGACCTCGACGCCCTGCACGAGCACCTGCGCCGGGAAGCGCCGCCCACGATCGACGACGAGGTTGCACGCCAGTTGGTGGAAACCTACGGCAGCGAGTACCGCGCGATCCTGGCGCTGGTTGGCGAACGGCCGGGCCTCGCTCGACGCGTCGCGCCGAACGTTCCCGTCATTCGGGCACAGATCGTCCACGCGGTCCGACACGAGATGGCAGGCACGCTGACCGACGTCGTCACCAGGCGCGTGCCGCTCGGGGCCGCGGGATATCCCGGGCGCGAGGCCGCGGAAGGCTGCGCGGGGGTCATGGCCGACGAGCTCGTCTGGAGCCAGGCGAGGGTCGAACGCGAAGAAGCCGCGCTCGCGGCGTTCTACCAACCCGTCGCGCGCTAGAGCCAGCCCTTCGCGCGATACCACTCGAGTGAGCGGCGGATGCCCTCGCGCAAACCCACCTGAGGCGCGAACCCGAGTTCCGCCCGCGCCCTGGCGATGTCGAACGCGCGGCTCTTCGTGAAGAAATCGACGCGGCGCCGATAGAGGGGCGGCTCGACGCGCAGGGGGACGCAGACGGCCTCGCAGACCGCGCCCGCGACCCAGAAGGGCCAGACGGGCAGGCGCAGCGACGGCGGCTTCACGCCCGCCTCGTCCGCGACGACCGCGATCAACTTCTCCAGCGTGCCAACTTCCCCACCCGCGAGAATGTAGGTCCGGCCGGCCGCGCCCGGCACCGTGCCGCACAGCCGGAATCCCTCGACGAGATCATCGATGTAGGTCAGGTGGTAATAGATCTGCCCCGACCCGAGGACGAAGAATCGGCGCCGCGCCACGCCGCGGAACAGTTTCAGCAGCCGCCGGTCGCCGGGGCCGTAGATACCGCTCGGCCGCGCGATGACCAGTTCGATCCCGCTCGCGTCGGCGGCCTTGCGCGCGGCCCGTTCGCCCTCGAGCTTCGTATCCTGGTATACGTCGCCGGGGCGAAGCGGCGCGTCCTCGTTGGCTGGCGGATGCTCGACGTCGCCGTGCACGCCCACGGTGCTGCAGTGCACGACCCGGCGCGCGCCGGCGCGGGCCGCCGCCAGGACGAGTTGGGCCGGCGCCTCGGTGTTGATCGCGCGATACTCGGCAGCCGGGACACCCGCCTGCCGGTAAATCGCCGCGATGTTGTAGACAATCGCCACGCCGTCGACCGCGCGGGCACGGGCGGCCGGGTCCCTCAGGTCCCCCTGGCAGACCTCGATTCCGGGCGTCGCGGACAAGTCGGGCGCCCTGGCGGGATCGCGAACCAGCGCGCGAACGCGCTGACCCTGCGCTGCGAGCGTCCTGGCGAGGTGGCCGCCGGTGAAGCCGGCGGCGCCCGTGACGAGAACGGTGTCGGCCCGGTGCGCCGGCACGTCAGCGGCCTCCCGCGCGGGTCGCGACGACCGTCACCGGCGAGCCGAACAGCCGCAACAGTCCCAGGGCGGCCAGGACGCGTTCGAGCCCCGTCGTGAAGGACCGCGACCCGATCGCCTTGTGAACGGCAATCGGGAGCACGAACTGCCTGTGCCGAGCGACGACCGAGTACCCGTGGCCGGCCAGTTCCGAGTCGATCGCGCCAGCGCGGAAGACGCGGTACGCTTCCGTTCGGCTGCCGAACGCTGCAGCCACGTGACGGACGGCCGCCTGGACCGCCGCGGCGCTGCACAGCGCCGGATAGTCGAACACCACGCGGTGCCTGGCAACGCGGCACAACTCGCCGAGACACTGCCGCCAATCCGGGGTGTGCATCAGTACCCGCAGGCTCACCGCCGCGTCGAACGACCGGTCGGGGTAATCGAGATGGTGGGCGTCGCCGACACCGAACGCCACCGCGAGATTGTCCCGCTGCGCGCGCTCACGAGCGATGTCGAGCATCTGCACCGACGCATCGACGCCGGTCGCGACGGCTCCACGGCGGGCCAGGAACAGCGCGGCCCTGCCCGTGCCCGTGCCGACGTCCAGCACCGTCATCCCCGCCAGGCCGGGCAGGAACTCCACCAGCACCTGCTCCTGCGTCTCGGCGAGCAGTGTGCCGATCGGCCCGCTGAAGCGGAGTCGATCGAAGCGGCCCGCGTGCGCCGGGTCGGCATACACCGCGTAGCTGTAATGATCCGACGGCGGGCGCGACGCCGGGTCGGTCGCGCTCATCGGACGCTCCCGGCAACGACCGCCGCGTCGGCCCCGGCCATCCGGGAAATGGCCACCCGCGTCTTGCCGAGGTACGCCTCGTAGCTGTACTTCGTCTCGGCCAGTTCGTGCGCCCGGCGTCCCAGCTCGCGCGAGGCATCCGGGTCGTCGATCGCCCGCAGAATCCCCGCCGCCATGCCCGCCGGCGTCGCTTCGGTCAGGATCGACACGGTGTCGTCGAGCACCTGGGTGTGTGTCAGCAGGCGCGTGGCGACAATGGGTCGCCCGGCCCGCAAGTACTGGTAGATCTTCAGCGGCGTGTTGGTGCCCGTGCTTCGCGGCGACACCAGGACGTCGGCGGCGTCGAGGAACAACGGGATCTCCTCGGCCGGACGCTCTCCAGCGAAGATCGTCACCCCGTCCGCGCCGGCCTGGCGCGCCTGCTCGCGCGCCTTGGCCACCTGCTCGGGGCGGCCGCCGGCCAGCAGGAAGCGGGCGTCAGGACGCTGCGACACGACCCGCGCCGCCGCCGCGAACAGCAGGTCCAGTCCCTGGTAGGCTTCGAACGTCCCGGTGTAGAGGACCAGCGGCGTCGATCCGGCCAGGCCGAACTCCGTGCGAATCGTCGCCCCGTCCCCTGGCGAAGGCACGTCGCCCGACCCGGGAGCGTTCTCGATCAGCACCGGGTCGATGGCTGCGTCGATCGCCTTCACGGTGTCGGCCAGCTGCGGGCAGATCACGACGACCACCCGCGACCGTTTCACGACGATCCGTTCGAACAGCTGAAAGGCGGCTCTGAGCAGGCGCGACTTGCTGAACGAGAAATTGGACAGCTGTTGAGGCAGGCTCGAGTGCATGTCGTAGAGGTGCGGCCTGCGAAACAACCACGCCAGGACGACCCCGATTGCCGCGCCCTCCTCGTGCGAGTGGATCACGTCGAACCCGCCCGCGAGGGCTCGCCTGAAGGCCGTCCAGCCGAGCGCGACGTCGAGCGGGATCTTGGCCGCCGACGGCCCAATCTTGACCCTCGACACGAAGGGCGGCTTGGCGCAGCGGAAGACGCGCAGTCCGGGCAGCGACACGTCGCGCCCGAATGGATACGTAATCAGATCGACCGTGTGGCCGAGGTCGGTCAGCGCGCGAATCCGGTGGTATTCGCTGAACGGCGTCCCCCGGGGCTCGAAGAACGGCTCAGGGGCAATCATCAGTATGTGCATGGGCAGATCGCACCCGACGCCTGCAGGACGGGAGACTGAAGGAAGTCGGGATGTGAGGAACCGAAACCTGCCGATTATATGGGGTTTCACTGCGGAAGATCAACGAATGGCCCGACGGTCGTCCGGTGTCGACATACGTGCCGCAGGCATGGCGGCGCACCCGCGCCCCGGGGAGGCGCGATGTCCGCGGCCGCCGTTGACAACAAGGTCGTCCGGCGTGACCTGGAAGCCCCTGCGGCGTTCCCGCTCCTGGCGTACTGTCCCTTTTGCGTTGACAGAACGCTTCACTCCCCTGCTAAACTCATCGGTAGTAGATCCTCTTGTTCATGCCCATTCAGTCAGGTCGTCTCTACGGATTGGCCGCCGCGGCCGTCGTGCTCGGTCTAGCTGGTTGCGGCGGGAACCCGGCGACGCCCACGCCTCCGGCTTCCGCCTCCCCCACGATCACGTGTCCGGCCAATCAGACCGTGCAAGCGACGACCGGCAATGCGATCTCGGTCCAGTATGCCAGTCCCACCGTCGTCAACGGCACGGCGCCCGTGGTCACGACGTGTGCTCCCGCCAGCGGGTCTGCGTTCTCCGTAGGTCAAACCGCGGTGACCTGCACGGCGACCGACGCGTTGCGTCGCGCGGACACGTGCGGGTTCTCGATCACCGTGCTCCAGGTGCCAATGCTCGCGGCCACCTCCATGGTGGCATTCGGGGACAGCATCACCTGGGGCGAGAATGGCGTCATGGCCGCGTCGGCCCGGGGATCGGTCCAGTGGGCCCCGTGGCCCGCTCCCCAGGTCCAGGTGCCCGCCTCGGACACCTATCCCGAGGTGTTGCGCCAGGAGCTCGCCCAGCGCTACACCACGCAGACGCCGACGGTGGCGAATGCCGGACTGACAGGCGAGGCGGTCACGGACAAGACGACCTTCCCGCGCTTCGTTTCGTATTCCTCGTCGGGTAAGTACGACGTGGTCCTGATCATGGAAGGCACGAACGACCTGGCAGATCGCGACGCGACGATCGAGCCGGCCGTCATCGCCGGCCTCAGGGACATGATCGACGACGCCAGGAGCCGCGGCATGAGGGCGTACCTGGCCACCATTCCGCCGCAGGATCCCAGCGGCATTCGCGGCCTGGCCGCCTCCCTGGTGCCCGGCTTCAACGACCGCGTGCGTGCGCTGGCGTTGGCCGAGCAGGTGCCGCTGGTGGACGTCTACAACGCCCTCAACACGGACGTCCCCGCCTATATCGGCTGGGACGGAGTGCACCCGACCGTCCTCGGATACGCGAAGATCGCAGAGACGTTCTTCGCGTCCATTCAGAACACCCTCGAGGTCCGAACGTCGCCGGCGCCTGGCGCCGCGGCCGCGCTCGCGCCGCCTGGGATCGACGACCGCGGGACGCCGCTGAGCGGGCAGGAGAGACTCCCCGAACTGTCCGTCACCGTGCCCCGCCGACCGGCCTCGGGACGCGTGCCGCCATCAGGTTTCGGAACACCTGCGAGCATGGGCGGCCGCCGTGCAATCCCGAGATGAGTACTGTAGAATCGGCACCGAGGGCCTCACCGTTGGACAAGACGCATATCGCGCGCTCAGTGTGGTCGTTCCTGGACGAGGAAAGGGACTTCGTCCTCGCAACGATCGCGGTCGTGGCGGTCGTGCTGGGCGTGCTGCTCGCTTCCTTCCAGGGCCGAAGCGTCGCTCCCTTCGTGTATGCGCGGTTCTAGCCAACCCCCTGCCACCTCCGAACCCTGGTGTTCATCGAGCCGCGATTCCTGTTCGTAGCGGCGCTGTGCTGGATCACGTTCTCCGTGGTTCCCGCGCGATTCCGCGCCCACCTGCTGGTCGGCTGCAGCCTCCTCTTCTACGCGCTGTACGCGCCGCGGGCTGTCGGGATCGTGCTCGCGGTCACACTGCTCGCGTTCATCGCCGCCGACCTGCGCCAGAAATGGGTCACGATCGCGATCGTCGTCGGGTTGGTCCTCTACTTCAAGAGCCCGATCGGCGCCGCGCCTGGTGCGCCGACCGACATGCTCGATGGCGCCAGTCCGTTCGTTCCGCTCGGCTTCTCCTACCTGGCGCTCGAGTTGATACACCATGCAATCGAGCGGGCCCGCGGCCGAATCCGCGGCGGCTCGATCGTCGATCTCGCGGCCTTCACGCTGTTCTTCCCGTGCCGCGTCGCGGGGCCCATCAAGCGGTACAACGACTTCACCGCCTCGGTGGCCGGGTCCGCCGGCTCGGCCAGGGACGTGTATCACGGCTGTCTCCGCATCCTCTCGGGCCTCGTGAAGAAAGCCGTGCTCGCCAACGCGCTCACGCGTCCGGCCGGGCTGACGCTGACCGCGACCACCGCGGCCGACGCCTGGGGATCGATGATCGCCTACGCCCTTTGGCTCTACCTCGACTTCAGCGCCTACTCCGATTTCGCTATCGGCGTCTCCCGGCTGATGGGCATCCGTGTGCCGGAGAACTTCAACTGGCCCTACTTCGCCTCCAACATCCAGGAGTTCTGGAACCGCTGGCACATGAGCTTGTCGTCCTGGGTCCGCGACTACGTCTTCACGAACCTCGGCAGGCAGCTGTTCAAGACCCGGCTGAAAGCGCGTCCGGGCGTCATTGCGGCCACCGGCTACTTCGCCACGTTCCTGGTGGTCGGCGCCTGGCACGGCTTGGCGCCACACTTCCTGGTCTGGGGCGCCTATCACGGCGTCCTCGTGACGGCGACCCACTTCTACAAGGCGTGGTTGCCCGACCGGGTGATCGAGAGTAGGTTCTACCAGTCGCGCGTGGTGTCCTGGGCCGGCATGGCGTTCACGTTCGTGCTCGTGACGATCGGCCTCGTGTTCTTCCGGATGGACTTGCCCAACGCGGCCCGGGTGCTGCGGCTGATGTTCACCAACATGGCGTAGTGGCTCGATATGACACCTGAAGACAGAATCCGGCAGTTCGTCGAGAAGAAGTTCCGCGCCCGAGCCGTCGGCGACGAGACGCCCCTGTTCTCGAGCGGCCTCGTGGACTCGTTCGGCGTGCTCGAGCTCATTGCCTTTCTCGAAGACGAGTTCAAGATCGACATCGACACCAACACCCACGAGATCAGGGATTTCGACACGATCCGCAAGGTCGCGAGCCTCGTGGCGAGCGTGTCGGGGGCCCAGGGGGCGGCATGATGATGGACCAGTACGCGCTGGTCCTCGGGATGCCCCACACCAATCATCGGGGCCTGGCCGAGCACCTGCTGCTCCAGCAGGTCGGCCATTTCCACTGGACCTCCCTGGCGCGAGCGATTGGCATGCCGCTCTCGGCGCTGAGGACCCCGATCGGGCAGGAAGTCTACGCCACCTTCTACTACATCGAGGAGCGCTTTCCCGAACAGGCCCGCCCCTCGGCCTTTCAACTCGACGACCACCTGCGGTTCGCGGTGTTCCTTCGGGCGTTCAAGGGGATCGCGGCGGAATCCCGGATCGTCTTCGACCACGACGCGCGCCTGAGCGCGTTGTGCGACGGCACGCGAGGGGGCCTCACCGACGACGAAGCCGCCCGCCATCCCTATTTGCGGCTCGCCACCATCTTCATCACGCTCGAGGCGGGCAACAGCCGCCTGAAGGTGGCCAATCCGGCCGGCATCGACTTCACCCGCGTCCCCGTCCTGCCGAACGACGACAACCCATACCAGCTGACCAGGCTGGCGAAGGAGACCGGCCGACTGGACCTCATCGACGACGAGTGGCAGCCGGTGCCTCCCGAGGGCGGATGGGAAACCGCCTACCCGATCGACGTCGATCGCGACACGAACGGGGCGGGGATCTTCTACTTCGCCAACTACGTGACCATCATGGACCGCGCCGAACGCGAAGCCATGCGCGCGGCAAGCCCCGCGTTCTCGGACCGGCAGATCCTGGGCCGCGACGTGCAACATCGCCGCATCGCCTACTTCGGCAACGTGTCGACGGAGGACCGCCTGCGGACTCGCGTGTTCACGTTCGTTCACCGGCGGGATCCGTCACGCGTCGGGTTTCGCTACGAGATGCGCCGCGAGCAGGACCTGGAGTTGATCTGCCTCTCTGAAGCGATCAAGGTCCTCGGCCGCGAGCCCGGCGACCGAACGGGAGTTCATGCCGGCTAGCGCGCCGCCGTCCGCCGGCTCGTCCACGGCGCGACAGCTGGCCGCCGCCTGCGAGGCGGGCGTCGTCGGGGCGTGGGTGCTCCTCGTCCTGCGCAACCAGTACGCCGTCGGGTGGCTCGAGCCGCACGAAGGAGCCCTCGACGGGCTCTTCGTCGCCGCCGTGCTCGGCGTCATGTTCTTCCGCGCGGCTGCCAGGCGAGACCGGAACGCGGTGCCGGTGTTCGCGGTGCGCGTGGCGTTCCGGGCCGTGGTGATCGTGGCGGCGCTGGTCGGGGCCGAATACGTGGCGCGGTTCGCCTTCCGCGAGCAGCACTCCAGCGGCAATGCCAACGACTTCGTGGCGGTGCAGGCCGGCCGGCCGACGGTCGTGAACAACGCGCTGGGTTTCCGTGAACGCGAGATCCCGCCGAAGAGCCCTGACCGGTACCGCATCGCGGTATTGGGCGACTCGGTCACCTGGGGCCAGGGACTGCAGGCGAACGACCGATTCTCGAACCTCCTGGGCGAGCGTCTCGGGCCGCGGTTCGAAGTCTTCAATTTCGGCGAGTGCGGCACGACGCACCATCTGACGCAGCTGGCGCGGGTACTCCCCACCTCGCCCGATTTCGTGCTGCTCCAGCTCTACATCACCAGCTTCGAAACGCAGGATATGCAGCGCCCGACGGCCTATCCGCTGGCGCCGCTGCCATTCCATGCCGAACTCCAACGGGCGTCGATACTCTACGACCTGCTGAACATCCAGTGGAACGAACTGCAGTCGGACCTCGGCATCGTCGAGCGCTACGAACACTACATGGCCCGGAATCTGCGGAATCCCAACTCGCCGAACGCCCGCCGCTCGATGGACGAGATCCGCGCGTTCGTCAGCCGGGTGCGTGAGGCCGGCCTGCCAGTCGCCATCATGCTCTTTCCAGCGGCCGACGCCATGGGTCCGAGCGGCTCGAACTACCCTTTCGGCTACCTCCACGAGCGACTGCGGATGTTCTGCGCGGACGAGCAGGTCCCCTGCCTCGACCTCCTCCCGATGTACGCGACGATCGAGGACCCGCGCACAACCTGGGTGAGCCTGTTCGACGCCCACCCGAACGCGGCGACCAACCGGCGCGTCGCGAGCGAGCTCCTGAAGTTCCTGCCCCTCCCACCACGTTGAGTCGCGCGCCGACGGCGAGGCCGCGCCGGCGCGGTCTGTCTGCGCGGGCCGACACATCAGAACCGATAGACCGCGCCGGCGCTCGATGGCTGCTTGACGAGGACGACGTTCGACCGCTCCTTGACCGGCGACAGAGTGCCCTTCGGGTTGTTGCGGCAGTCGCCAGCGCAGACGAAGATGCCGATCGTCTCGCCGACGGCCGGCTGGTGCCCGGTCATCGGTGACCAGCGGCCGGGATCGTAGAACCAGTTCACGGCGTAGTCGCCTGGAGGCCCCCCGCTCCGATCGAGGCCGTACCAGAACTCGACGACCGCCGAGCAGTACCACTGGCTGTCGATGTACAGGCACATGCCGAGCGTGTACTGCAGCGGGCCGGCCCAACCGGGCGGCGTCACGTCGGGCCAGCGGCCGGAACCATCCTTCTTCGAGAACTGAACGGAGATGCCGCCCGGTCCCATGTCCACCACCTGCAGCGACGTGGTGACCGGCCAGCTTGCCAGATCGGACGGCGAGTTGAGGATCCTGGCCGCCGACAGGTTGAGCTGGTCGCCAGCCGCCGGACCCGGCGTGGGTACTGGCGTCGGGTCCGGTGTCGAACCCGCCGCCGTCTTGAAGGACTGCGTCACCGACCACGCACCGGTCGTCGTCGGGTCGGAGGCGCGCACGCGCCAGAAGTATGTCTTCGAGCCGCCGAGATCCGGCGCCACCGTGTAGGAGGTCTGCGTCGCCTGCTCCGCCACGGTGCCGGTCGCCACGATGGCGCTGAACGCCTGGGAGTCGGAGACCTGGAAGAGATAGCTGATCGCGCCGGTCGGCCCGCTCCGCGTCGCGTTCCGAGCCACCAACGTAGGGCGCAGCGAGTTGACGGTGGCGCCATCGGGCGGCGAGAGCAGGGCCGGCGCACCGATGACCACCGGCGTGTAGACGTCGAAGTACGCCGGGCTCGGGTACGACCCGGAGTTCGCTCCATCGACGGCCTGCGCGCGCCAGTAGTAGGTGCGGCCGGAGGCCAGCGAGTCGCTCAACTTGACGCTCGTTCGGCCGTCGGTGCCTGGGGTGACGCCGTCGCGGCTGAACAACTTCGTCGTGAACGCCGCGTCCGAGGCGATTTCGAAGATGTACGAGATCGGACGCTGCCCGTTGCTGCTGGCGTTCTCGATCGTCAGCGTGATGGGCTGATCCCCCGCGGCGATCTTCTGTCCGGCGCTGGGCGTCAGCAGCTTCGGCGCGCCGATGACCACCCCCTCGATCGGTCCCGCCACGGTCGGGCTGAGCGGGTTGGCGCTCTTGGAGGTCTCGCAACCACCCAGCGCGGCCGCCATGACGGCGAGCGCGATGACCCGGAGAACAGCGTTCTTCATCGTCTGGCCCCAACTGATGAGATGGACTGGCGGCCGACACGCGGCGCCTGCCTCAGGATGTCAGCTGTATCGGCTCGAACGCACGGAGGGTTTAGCGGTCCGGTGAGCGAGACTGCCCCGCCTACTTCTTCTGCACGCCCTGCAGGTGCAGCAGCACGCCCAGGAAGCGGTTGTCCGACGACGCGGCGTCGGCGTTCATCGGCACGAAGCCGTGGCTCGGCTTCACCGACAATACGTGGTTGAACCAGCCCTTGGCGTAAACGCCGCCCTTGCTGGACATCAACACGTCCACCGCCACCCCCGGCTGGAGGTCGACGGTCGTGCTCCGCCCTTCCATCGACACCGACACGGTGTTCGGAATCGGCGACGACAGGGTGACTCGCAGGCCGGATATCGGGACCTTGGCGCGTAGCAGCAGGTCGCCGCGCCGCTCGCCGTGCACCCAGATACCCGCCGGCTCGGGCGGGTAGACATTCTCGTCGATCAGATAGAGCGCGAGGTACGGGTTGCTGCCGACCGGGAAATCGATGCGCCAGCGGTCGAGCTTGATCGGCAGATCGTCGACGATCGTCAGTTCGACCGGCAGCATCCGGACGGCACCGTGGTCGGCGTTGATCCACGGCTGGCGGGCCGCCATGAACGGGTTCACCAGCGCCTGCGCGGTGAACAGCATGCCGCCCGTCCAGGCCACCGCCGGCCCGGCCATGGATCCAAGGGGCGGCAGGAGAAAGAAGAGCGCCGGATAGAAGTTGAGAAAGTAGCGGTTGCCAATCGGACCGCCGCCGCCGTTCCAGGTTTGCGGCAGCATGATGAGCACACCGAGCGTCGATGCCGCAGTCGCGCCGAACGCCAGCACCTGCCACAGGCGGATTGTGCGCCACTTCCAGAACCAGAGTGCCAGCACCACCACCCCGGGGAAGAAATAGGGGACGAACCCTGCGTGCCGGCCGAGGAAGAAGTAGTAGATGTTCAGGCCGAGTTGCGGCAGGAAGCCCGGGGCGAAGCTGCTGTCGGCGTCGGAGTCGTTCGTGACCATCGGGTTGCTGCCCCTCGCGCTCTCGAACGTCACGTCCGGCGTGGACAGGGGGAAGCGCCCGTAGAAGATCCTGCGGCCGCCGGGGGACGCGCTGCCCTGGTAGTTGAATTCCCCCGAGATGGCGGCGTTGACGCTGAACAACCCGCCCACGGTCGCCGCGAACGCCACGCCGACGACGAGCCCGGCCAGCCATCGTTTCCGCCACCACAGGAGCAGTACCAGGGGCACGATGAACAGCACGTTCAACGGCTTCGAGAAGGTGGCCATCCCGAGCACCACCGCCCCTACAACGTCACTGCCCCTCCCGCGCACGAACCGCGCCCACCCGCCGGATGCGGGCGGCGCCACCTCCTTGTAGAGCCAGAGGAAGTAACCGAGGAACACGCAGGACAGGTTGAAGATCTCCGGCGAGTACCAGGTCAGGTAGACGGGTACGATGGAAGCGCCGAAGAACGCGAACGTGAAGAATGCGGCCGTCGGGCCGGGCGACCGCGCCAGCGCGAAGCGATAGGCCGCGAACCCCACGAGCGCGAGCGCCAGGACGTTGAAGAGCGGGAGGCCGTTGGTGCCGAAGAGGCGCACGAACGGTGCGGCGAAGACGGCGTGGATGAAGGCCTTGCCGTAGTAGAGGGTGTCGCCCGGCGCGTCCGCATACTGCATCAGTCGCACGAACGGCGGGTTCGACGTGAACTCGAGCCGCGTGAGCTTTCCGCGCTTCAGGAAGATGCCGTCCGGTCCGCACTGGTACTTCGCCCAGAACCGCTCGAGGTCCTTCCGCTGGTACACGAGGTCGCCGTCGTATGCGAGGCTCAGCGCCATCGACACGTAGGTCGCTTCGTCGCCCTTGAGTCCCATCCCGATGCGTGGGGGATCGATGTTCAACGCCGCCCAGACGCACAGGACGAGCAGGAACACCGCCACCCACACGCCGACCCTCGGCTGCGTGGGCAGGCGACGCGCGGCGGGCGGGGCCCCTTCGGTCGCGATGGGGTCGATGGGCACTGGCACGGCCGATTAGTATGCCATGAAAGCGTGTATCCTATTCCGCGCATGACGTTGGGGTCTGGAGCGGTGCCGTTCGCCGAGCGCGGCGGCAAGTTGCGCGGCGTGCTCGACTTGGCGACGGGCACCTACCCGGCCTTCCTGTTCGGGGGCGCGGTCGGGAGACAGCTCCCGGTCTTTCACATCCACGAAGTCACTCTGGCCACGCTCGCCCCGCTGCTGCGGCACGTGGCCGAGAACGGCTACCAGACCGTCACCGCCGACGAAATCTCGAGCTTCGTCCGGACCGGCCGCCTGCCGCGCGATCGCGCGATTGCCCTCACGTTCGACGACGCCCGGGCGAGCGTCTGGACCGTCGCGGCGCCGCTGTTGCGGCGACATCGCCTCCACGGCATCACCTTCGCGATTCCCGCCCGGGTGATCGATGCTCCGCTGGTCAGGCCGACCCTGGACGACGGGGCGAGCGACGCCGGCAGCGAGGACGAGTCTGCGGTCCCGTTTGCGACGTGGCCCGAGTTGAAGGCGTTGCAGGCGTCGGGCGTGCTCGAGGTCCAGTCGCACACGCTGACGCACGCCGCGATCTTCTGCGCCCCGGAGCCGGTCGGGTTCGTCACGCCCGCCTTCGCCGCCGGGCCCCGCCTGAACCGGCCGCTCCTTTCGACCGACGGGGCGCCGAGATTCCTCGAGCCCGGCCAGCTGGGCGCGCCCCTCTATCCCTGGCGCTCGCGGATGTCGGACGGGCCGCGATTCCTGGTCGCGCCGGGCGTCGTCGAGCGCCTGACCGCGCACGTCGCCTCTCTCGGCGGCCCGGCATTCTTCGACCGCCCGGGCTGGGACGCCGAGCTGCGCGCGCAGTTGCCCACTGTGCAAGGCGCCTTCGAGACGCCGGACGCGCGCGCGCGAGAAATCGAACGCGAACTGCGGGAGGCCCGGGAGGCGCTCGACGCCCGACTGGGGCGCGGAGCGGCGACGCACATCGCGCTGCCTTGGGGGGTATCGGGGCGAACCACCAGGAGGCTTCTCGAAGGAGCCGGCTACGACACGGCGTTTGCGGAGCGCATCTTCCACCCCAAGCGGATCCGGCACGGAGACGATCCGTATTGGCTGATGCGCCTGAACGGCAAGTTCATCCCGTGCCTTCCCGGCCGCAACCGCCGGACCTTCTTCTCCACGGTGTAGGATGCCCGACTTCCCGACCGACGTCGCCGTCGCCATCGTCGCTCACGACAACCTCGGCCCGCTTCCGAAGACGCTCGAATCGCTGGCCGCCGGCGGCTGCCCGCCATCCCAAATCGCCGTGGTGGATGTTGCCAGCACCGACGGGACCGGCGACTGGCTGCGCGCCAACTGGCCGGGCATCACGCAGCACCGGCTGGAGAGGAACGACGGCCCGAGCCCGGGACGCAACGTCGGGATCATGAAGGCCGAGAAACCGTTCGTGTTCCTGATGGACGCGGACGTGTTCATCCGGCCCGACACCGTGCAGTTGCTGCGGGCCGAGATGGCCAGGGATCCGAACGTCAAGATTGGCAGCCCCATCGTGGTGCACGCGAGCCGGCCCGACGTGATCCAGTACGCGGGCGGCGCCCTCCACTACATCTGCGAGGCGGTGAACCCGTGGATGGATCGCCCGCTCGCCGATCGCGGGCCCGACCCGGCGGACATCGGCGCGGCGCCGACGTGCGCGCTGCTGCTCGACCGCGCGGCGGCGATCGAGATCGGCCTGTTCGACGAGCGCTACTTCATCGGCAAGGAAGACGGCGATTTCACCCATCGCTGCAAGATTGCCGGGTACACCATGCTCGAACTGCCGGCGTCGCTGGTGCTCCACCACAGTCGGCCCCGCGGCACGTGGCTCTTCTACTACCAGATTCGCAACCGCTGGCACTTCATGCTGAAGAACTACCAGTGGAGCACGCTGTTCCTGATCATCCCGCCGCTGCTCGTGCACGAACCGCTGCAGGCGGCGGTTCTGATTGCCAAAGGGCACGGCGGCGTGTACCTCCGCGCCCTCTGGGGCCTCGTCAAGCTACTGCCCGACCTCGGCGAGGACCGCGCCGTGGCCAACCGGATCCGGCGGCGGCGCGATGCCGACCTGCTCGTGGCCGGCGGCCTCGTGATTCGCGAGGACCTCGCAAAGAACCCCCTCGTGCGGAGCGGCCGCGCGCTCTACGAGGGGTTCCTGAACGGTTACTGGCGCCTGCTCAAGGCAACGGTGTGGGCGCGATGACCGAGCCGGCCGCGGCTCCCCGCGGGGACCACTCGCTGTTCCACCTGCTGAAGAACACCGTCTTCGCCGGCGTGTCGGCCGCCAGCGCGGGACTGCTGCTGCTCCTGCTGATTGTCGCAAGCCGGATGCTCAGCGAAGACGACTACGGCAAGTTCTCCTTCGCCCTTGGCCTGGGCACGATCTTCGAAACGCTGATGGATTTCGGGCTCCACCAAGTGGCCATCCGCGCCGTGGCGCGCGACCACTCGACCGCGCACCGGCTCCTGCGGAACCTCCTCGGGATCAAGGTGCTCTGGGCGCTGGGCGCCTTCGGCCTCCTGGCGGGAGCCGCAACCGTGCTTCGGAGCCAGGCCGATGTGCGGCTCGCGTGCTACCTGATTGGCGGCTCGCTGGTGCTGCGGTCCTACATGCTCACCGTGCGCGGGGTGCTCCAGGGCCTCGAGCGCTTCGGCTGGGACAGCATCGTCGTCATCACCGACCGGCTGCTGCTGCTCGTCGCCGGCGCCCTGGCACTGTGGGCGGGGGCCGGGCTGCGAGGACTCGGACTCGCGTTCGTGGGCTCGCGCGCGCTGGCGCTCGTGCTCGCCGCGGTCCTCGCACATCGACAGATCGGCCCGATCGGCATCGACGTGGACCGCGAGCTCTGGAAGGAACTCCAGTGGACGGCCATTCCCCTGGGGCTCTTTCTCGTCGTCATCAACCTCTACTCGCGGATCGACATCGTCATGCTCGGCGTGTGGCGCACGGACGCGGAGACGGGCGTGTACCAGAACGCCTACGGCGTCTACGAGGGGCTCACCTACCTGCCCTCGGTGCTCGCCTCGGTGCTGGCACCGAGGCTGGCCAGCCTGTTCGTGACCGACCGCCGGAAACACCGCGTGCTGGCACTGGGCGGCGTGGGGCTGTCGGCGGGATTGGCGATCGCCGTTGGCGCGGTGACGTTTGCGTGGGCAACCCCGCTGGTCGTCCTGCTCTTCGATCCGAAGTTCGCGGCATCGGCCGCCCCGCTCCGCATCCTCTCGGCGGGCCTCCCGCTGGTCTACGCGATCTGGATCCTGCACGTCACCGCGATCTCGATGAACCGCGAGAGGCTGCTGCTATGGACCGGGATCGTGGGGCTGGTGGCGAAGGTCGCCCTGAACGCCTATCTCATCCCCCACTACGGCGTGAACGGCGCGGCGGTCGCGGTGATTCTGGGCGAAGCGATCAGCATTGGCGTGCTGACGCACGGTCTGGTGAGGCGACGGCCCTAGGTGGCGGGGTGACGTTGACTTCCCAGCCGCCCGCCCCCTACACTGCCAGGATACCGACTCTGGGTTCCTCGCCTGCTCCCACACCGGCAATGCAGCAAGCCGCTATGACGGAGCGATGCGGTCGCTCGGCCTTCGGGATCTCTGTCTGGGTATCGCTCTTTTGCACGAGAACGAGGACATGAAACGAACGCGCGCAACTATGCTGGCCGGTCTGCTCGGGCTCGCGACGGCGCTGACCGCCTGCTCATCGTCTACCTCCCCGACCACCTCCCTTCCAGCACCGGCGCTGGTGTCGCCGGTGTCGGGCACGTCGATCAACGGGTCGGCGCAGCCCGTCACCCTCACCGTGTCCAACGTCTCTGGCGCGAGTTCGTCGGCCACGTATACCTTCGAGGTCGCGACCGACTCCGGGTTTGCGAGCAAGGTATCCACGAAGACTGCCTCGGCCGGCACCTCCGGACAAACGAGCGTTCTGATCGACACGCTGCCACCGAACGCCACCTACTACTGGCACGCCCGGGTGCAGGATGGCAACAACACCGGTGCGTTCTCGAGCGTCGGTTCGTTCACCCTCGGTGCGGCCAGCGCCCTTTCGGCACCCACGCCCGTCAGCCCGGGCAACGGCGCGACGACCACCGGGTGGCCGGTCATGACCGTTACCAACTCGGTTCGCACGGGGCCGGCCGGCAGCGTCCTGTACAAGTTCGAGGTCTCCCCCAGTTCATCCTTCACGACAATCGCGATCACCTCCACCGTCGTCGAAGGCGTGAGCCAGACGAGTTACCAGCCGCCAGCGAACCAGCAGGCGACGATGGGCGCAACCTACTACTGGCGCGTGACCGCCACCGATGCAACGAGCAACGTGTCGAGCCCCCCGAGCACGGCGCGGAGTTTCCTCTTCAGCTCCCTGGCGCAGGGCATGGCGGCGCTGCAGGGGCTGACGCTCTGGCCTGGCGCCCAGCCGCAGGCGAACACCTACGGCCACGTCCAGATCAGCAAGGGATGGGACCTCTTCACGCGCACATCGCCCCTGGATGGCAAGACCGTCACGAGTCCCACGCTCGAGAACCTCCAGATCCTCGACCTGCTCGAACGGGGCATGGACCCGGCGTCGGCGTGCTCGTGGCTGGGGGCGAACTACCCGACCAGTTCGCTGTACTACCCGGGGATCGTGGAGGGCGTCATCGGGTTCTCCTACAACTACATGGCCAGGACCTACGGCCAGTGGGAACTGGTCTTCCGCGTCGGCGCGTAGGTCGTCCCGACGGCTCGCCCGTGCGCGCGCGTCTCCGACGCCCGCGCTCACGGGGGGCTCGCACGCCTGGGATATAATCCTCCGTTCATGGCCCACCGGTCAGCAGGGACGCGGGCGCACGCCGCCATACTCTTCACCGTCCTCTTCGCGTCCTACGCCTACTTCTACCAAGCTGGCGGCTGGAATCAGAACACACGCTTCGCGCTCGTGCGGGCCATCACCGGGCGGGGGACCCTGCGTATCGACGGATTCGAGAACTGCACGGGCGACCGGTCGGTTTACGGCGGCCACTTCTACTCCGACAAGGCTCCCGGCGTGGCCTTCGCAGCGGTCCCGTTCGTCGCGGCCGGCCGGCTGGTCTGCCGTATCGCCGGCGTCGATCCCGAGTCCTACGCCGGGATTGCCGTGCTGTCGTATGCGGCGACCGTCGCCACCTCCGGACTGGGCACAGCGCTGGCTGGAGTGTGCCTGTTCTTCGTCTCCAGACGGCTCGGGGCACGGACGGGCGCTGCTGCCGCGGTCGCGTTCGTCTTCGGACTCGGCACGCCGATGTGGGCCTATGCGACGATCTTCTACGGCCACGCGCTCTCGGCGGCCGGTCTCGTCCTGGCCTTCACGGCGGCGGTGGCGGTCGGAGACTCGGAGAGTCCGCGCCGGGACCGATTCCTCGGCGCGGCGGTTGGGGCCGCGGCCGGATGGGCCACCGTCACGGAGTTCCCAGCCGCAGTTCCGGCCGTAATCCTCGCCCTCTTCGCGTTGATCCGCGCCAGGCACCGCGGCTGGCGGCACACGTCGGAGGTCGCGGCGGCGCTTTGCCTGACCGCGCTGGCCTGCGTGGTGGTGCTGGGAGCGTACCAGTGGGCCTGTTTCGGCTCGCCATTCCACGTCGCCTATTCGAGTGAGGAAGGCTTCGCGGCGATGAAGGAAGGGTTCTTCGGCTTGTCGATGCCGACAGCCGAGCGCGTTCGACAGCTTCTCACCGGCGACTACCGCGGCCTCCTGCCGCTCGCGCCGGTTTTGGCGGTCACGCCTGTCGGCCTGGCACTGCTGATCTGGAAACGAGACTCTCGCGGTCCGGCGACCGTCGCCACCCTCATCGCGGCGTTCTACCTCCTGCTGAACGCGAGCTACTTCTACTGGGAAGGCGGCTGGTCCTACGGACCGAGGCACCTGTCTCCGGGGCTCGCGTTTGCGTGCCTGGGCCTCATCCCGCTCTGGGCGCGCGGTCGCCTCGCCGGCCGAATGGCGCTTGCTGCCCTCGCACTCTACGGCGTCGGGCTCTCGCTGGTCGCGGTGTCCACCAACCCGCAGCCGCCCGCTGACTTCACGCGCCCGGTCGCACAGTTGCAGTGGCCGGCCTTCGAGGCCGGGCGAGTGTCCCTCAACTCGCAACGCTTCACGGACCTCAGGCCGTCCGCGGACAACGACGCCATGGGCCGGTACGAAGCGTCGTGGAACCTCGGACAGAGGGGGTTGGGCCTGAAGGGCCGCGCGAGCCTGATACCGCTCGCGCTCTTCTGGATGGCCGGGCTCGGAGCGTGGGTCGCGGTGAGCCGCACGTCCCGCTCCGAGGTATCGCCCCGACGGCACTGACATTTGCCCGGGCGTGACCGAGACGGGAGAAGATCCCCTCGAACGCGACGTGCCCGGCAGCAGGATTTGCCGCCGGGCACGGGCGCCAGCATCTCGAACCGAGTGCGGTTACTTGTTGTAGTTCGTCCCGTACGGAATCAGCACGAAGTTGGTGCGCTGCTCGATCGCCCAACTCTTGCTGTCCCGCACGTTGCCGTTCGCGGCGAAGATCATGACCATCTCCCCGGGGGCGGGCTGGTGGCCAGCCATGGGACCCCACCGGTTGTCGTAGTACCAGTTGATGCCGATCTCGTCAGCCCTGCCGCCCGCCTCGAGTTCGCGTCCGTCCCAGAACTGGATGGCCGCGGAGCACTGCCACTGACCGCCCATGAGGAAGCACATCCCGAGGCAGTACCTGGATCGTTCCCGGACCGCCGTCACCAAAGGGCGCGCTCGACCACTTGCCGGGACCCTGCCGCTTGTCGAAATCGACCACCACGTAGCCCTGGGAGAAGTCGATTCTCGTGATGCTCGCCGTCTCGGCCCACGGCCCGATGTTCGGGTTGTCCCAGAAGACCGCCTTGGTCGGATCGAACGCCGCGACCACGACCCTGAAGGAATACGTGGGCGTGTAGTCGCTGATGTTCCCGGCCGAGTCCGACGCCCACACGCGCCAGTAATACGTTGCACCGTTGTCGAGAGGTGCCTTCCCGTCCCAGGCGGTCTGGCCGCCCGACTGCTGGGTCGCGAAGCCGCTCTCGACCTTGTCGGTGAACGCGGTGTTGCGCGAGATCTGGTAGTTGTAGCTGATCGTTCCCGTGGTGCCGCTGGCGCTCGAGTTGTTGACGACGAAGTGGGGCAGGCTCCCTGTCGCCGCCCCGTTGGCCGGCGCGACGACGCCCGGAACGCTGATGGTGGCAGGCGGCATGATTCCGAACGTCTGCACGGCCGAGTAAGCACCGCCTTCCTCGCCATCGAACACCTGAACACGCCAATAGTAGGTCTTGGCGACGCCGCCCGAACCGCCGTCCAGCGTCTTGTCCAGCCTGCAGGTGGTCTGCCCGTTCGCACCCGCCGGTACCTTCGCGCTCGTATAAGCCTTGCTGGCGAAGGCGGAATCGCTGGCAACCTCGAACACGTAGGTGGCGGGGCCCGTGCCGGTCGACACGCCGTTGGCCGTGGTCAGCGTGATGGGCTGTTCCTGGTACTTGTTACGTCGTCTGATTCGTGGGTGACTGGAGCACCCCGGCGGCCGTCGACGACGACGGGCCGGACGTCGTGCTGCAGGCGGCCAGGACGAGCGTCACAATCAGGCCGATCGCACAGAGACTGAGCTTCCTCACCATAATCTTCCTCATCACTGGTTGGTCAACGACACAGGGGCGGGTGACGACGCCGCGCGCGGCCGAACACCGAAGAGACACACCTGAATTCAGGGAGCCGGCTTGCGGCCTCGCGCAGGCGATTCTCTCATGGGTCTACTGGGCGGAGCACCGGCCTGCCATCCGATTGAGGCTGGCGCCAGGAACCCAAGCAGAATATTCGTCGGCGCCGGGAGAAGTCAAGCAGCTTCGCGGGGTTGCCGGTGTGCCGATCTGCGGTGGATTCAGGATCCGGCCGACGGCAGTTCCTCGCGAATCTCGCGGATCGCGTACGTCGCCTTGTCCTGCGACTCGTGGTAGGTCCTCGCCATCAACTCGGCCAGCAACCCGAGGGTCACCAGCTGGACTCCCGTGAAGATCAACAAGATCCCGAACAGGAGGAGGGGCCGGTTGCCAATCGATTGATAGCCCACCAGCCGCTGGAACGCCAGGTAACCCGTCACGCCAACGCCGACCAGCCCCATCGTCCCGCCAACGAGGCCAAAGATCTGCAACGGGCGGGTTGAATAGGACAGGAGGAACTTGACCGTGAGCAGGTCGAGCACCACCCGAATCGTCCTCGAGATCCCGTAGTTCGACCGGCCGTGAACGCGCGCCCGGTGATTGACGACCACCTCGTCGATCCGCACGCCCATCTCGCTCGCGATCGCCGGCAGGAAGCGGTGCATCTCCCCGTACAGCTTCAACGGCTTCACCACTTCGGCGCGAAACACCTTCAGCGAGCACCCGTAATCGTGCAGCGCCACGCCGGTGGCCATCGAGATCAGCCGGTTGGCCAGGATCGACGGCAGGCGGCGCGAAACGAACGGGTCCTTCCGGTCCTTCCGCCAGCCGCAGACGATGTCGAAGCCCTGCTCGAGGCGTTCGACCATCGCCGGGATGTCGGCGGGGTCGTTCTGGAGGTCCCCGTCCGACGTGATGATGTAACGGCCGCGCGCCATCGAGAACCCGGCAGCGAACGCGGCAGTCTGGCCGAAGTTGCGGCGGAATCGGACGACACGAAGCCGGGCGTCCTTCGCCTGCAGCGCCGCCAGGCGCTCGAAGCTGTCGTCCGTGCTGCCGTCCTCGATCAGCAGCAGCTCGTAGCTTCGCCCGAACCGCTCCAGGCTCTGGGTCAACTGCTGGTAGAGCCCCGCGACGTTCTCGGACTCGTTCCTGATAGGAATGACGATGGAAAGCTCAGGTGTCATTCGGCCCGCAATTATACTCTACGCCGCCGCGCCGCCCTGCCGGCGACGCCGCCACGCGTAGGCCAGCCCCGCGACCAGGACGACGAGGCCCGTCCAGAGCGCCGCCTCTCGGCCGTGCGCCTCGATGTACTGCATGGCCCGCTCGCCGTACCACACGGCCAGCAGACCCTCCGCGAAGTAGCGCACCCCGCGGCCGACGCCGATGGCGACCGCGAACTTCAGGGGCGGGATCCGAATGACGCCCGCCAGCAGCACGAAGATCTTGAACGGCGCGGGCGGCGGGAGGATCGCCGGCACGAGCAGCGCGAGCACGCCGAAGCGCCGCACCTGCGCAGATGCCCGCTCGATATGCTGTTCCTTGAACCATTTCTGGAGGAACCTCTCCCCGCCCTTCCACGCGAGCCAATAGAGGACGAAACAGCCGGTCATCGACCCGAGCGTCGCCATGGTCGCGTAGTAGACCAGCCGCTCCTTGTGCTGCGTGACCATCCAGACGACGAGGATGTCGTTGATTTCCGGCAGCGACAGGAAGGACGCATCGAGGAAGGCGACGAAGAACAGCCCCGGGCCGCCGAACGAGAGGGCCAGCCCCTCGGCCCAGAGGAGGAGCGCCGTTCATAGGGCCCGCCTGATGCTCGCGCGCGGCCGCGAGAGGCGATGCGTCGAGCGTCACGAACGGAAGTACACTAGGAAAGAGAAGCAAGATCCTTTGATTATAGCTGACGCCGACGCCCCGCCGGATCCATCGCGCGAACGTTTTGCCAGGCTCGCCGGCCTCGCCGCCGTCTGCGTCGGGGCCTTCGCCGCCTGGTGGTATGTCCGCGCGGGACTGACGCTTGAGCCACTATGACGCCAAGGCGCACCTGGTGGTCGCACGCCGTGTCATCGACAGCCTGACGCCAGGCTGGAAGCAGATTGGCGCCGTCTGGCTGCCTCTGCCCCACCTGCTCAACCTGCTCCCGACGCAGGTCGATCTGTTCTACCGCACGGGCGCGTTCGCCGTCGGCGCTCTCGGTGCTGGCGTTCGGCGTGCTGGCCTACGCCTGCGCGCGCCTGATCCTGGACGCTACCGGCTCCCGGTCGGCGGCCTCGGCCGGCCTCGCTGGTCCTCGCTGCTCAACCCCGACCTGCTGTATCTGCAATCCACGCCCATGACCGAACCGCTGCTGCTCGCGCTGACGACGTTGTCGGTGGCGTTCGCTCAGGCGGTGGGTGGCGTCGGACGGACGCACCGGGGGCGACACTGCACGGGAGTGACGCTGGCCGCCGCCTGCCTGACGCGCTACGAAGCGTGGCCGGTCACGGTCGCGGCGCTGGCGCTCGCGGCGTTCGCCTTGTGGCGGCGCGGCTGCCGCCCCCGACGGCTGCACTGCGGGCGGTGGCGTCGCTCGCGGTCTTTCCCGCCGCCGCCGGTCTCGCGTTCCTGGTCCAGAGCAGGCTGACTGTCGGGCACTGGTTCGTCACCGGCGGCTTCTACGTCGCCGACAACCCCGACACCGGCCGGCCGTTCAAGACGATCGGATCGATCTGGTGGGCCAGCCATCACCTGAACGGCTACGGCGTGCTGCTCTGGGCGGCGGCTGGCGCGGCGGCGGTCCTGGTCGACCGGGCTCGCGCTCGCGGGCCCGGGCCGCATCGCTCGTCGTGCTCGCGCTGGGCGGCCAGCGCCGCCCTCCCGTGGTACGCGTTCTTCATCGGGCACCCGTTCCGCTTCCGGTACATGATCCCGCTCGTCCCGGCCCTCGCCGTCTGGGCCGGCATCGGCGTGGGCCTCGCAGGGCGCGCTCCGGTGTGGCTGCCGCAGCGCTGCTCGCCGCGCTCGTCGTCGTGGAGACACACCCCTTCGACGCGGCAGCCCCCATGGTGCTCGAAGCGCAGCTGGACCGGCAGCACAGCCGGGAGCGCACGGTGGTCACCGGCTACCTGCGGTCGCATTGGCACGGCGAGACGATCCTGGCGAGCCTCGGTTCGTTGTCCCACTACGTCCAGGAACTGTCCGTCCATCGGCGTGAACGTCCGCGACGTCGTCCACGAGGGAAACGGCGACCTGTGGGCGGCCGCGACAGCGCGGCCGTGGGCCCACGTCGGCTGGGTCGTGATCGAGGAACTGGCGGAAGGCGGCGACGTGCTGGCCAGGCGCGCCCGCGCGAAGCCGGATTTCCTGGCCGGCTTCACGCGGGTCGCCGAGGGCGGCGGCGTGGCGTTGTACGAACGGACGGAGCTGACGGCCCGCGGCCAATAGCTGGCGCCGGCAGCGGGCCCCCGTCCGCTAGAACCTGAAGATGATGTTCGCCTGGTACGTGATCCCGCCCAGGTCGATCTTGGTGCCCGGGAACCCCACGCTGCGGATTCAGGTCGGCGGTCGCGTACTGATACCGGATCTCGCCGCCGAACGCCACGGCGCGGCTGACGGGCGACCCGCATCCCCCCGAAGATCGACCGGCGCCCACCGCCGTTCCCGAGTCCTTGTACTCCCAGTTGAAGACGCTGTACGACGGCATCCACGAAATCGCCATTCTCGGAGTAGTTCCACGGGATGATTGCGACTCCCGCGCCGACGAAGGGCTGGATGGGCGCGCGCCGCCCGAGGGGCAGAAACCGGAAGGTCGCCGTGATCGGCACCGTCCTGAGCTTCAGGTCCTGCGTGATGTCCGCGCCGTTCGCCTGGTTCTGCAGGTCGGGATAGAAGCTCGGCACCGTGTGCTGAATAGTAGTTCACCCCGACGCCGCCCTCGAACAGCGCTCCCAGCGGAAACAGCCACTCGGCGCCGAATGTCACCCCGTTGAAATCGGACACGCGGTAGCCGAGCGCAAACGGGGACGTCGCATCCAGGTTCGCGACAATGGTGTCGCCGGCGACGCGGCTGCCTTCGCCCCTGACGTCGAAGTAGCCGATGTCGAGCGAGAGCGACTGCTGGGCGGCCGCGGGCGCCGCGAACATCAGAGCCCCGAACAGGGCGAACACCAGCGCAACACTACCAGCCGGGCGCATCATGGCGAGTCCTCCAGTCGGCCGCCGTCGGCAAGGAATCCTTCCTGGGACGCGGTGGCGACGCCCCAGACCTAGCAGGAACGATGCCAGCCCGGCAGAACGGGCAGAGCCGGCTGAACGGGGGGAAAAGTGGCGCAAACTCCAACAGCTCACGTCCGAGGCCTCCGGGATGTCCTGTCACGAGGTCAACTTCGAGGGAGCGACTGTCCAGCCCGCCAACGGCGCACGACCGACAGCAAATCCTCGTGCAGCACACCGTTGGATGCCAGCAACTGCTGCTTCCGAACGTCGAACGGTTGCCCGTCGAGGGCGGTGATGCGGCCTCCTGCCTCTGCCAACATCAGGGCGCCGGCCGCCATGTCCCACGGTTTCAGGTGCTGCTCCCAGTAGGCGTCCATGCGCCCCGCCGCCACGTAACAGAGATCGAGCGCGGCCGACCCGAGACGCCTCACGGCCTGGGCCTCGGAGAGGAACGCCGAGAACAGGCTGACCAGGTCGTCCCGTTCCTCGTGCACGGAATACGGGAACCCCGTGACCAGCAGGGCGTCGATCAACGAGTCGGTCGACGACACCCGCATCGGCACGCCGTTGAGATACGCGCCGCCGCCCCGCGTCGCCGTGAACAGCTCCCGCCGTGTCGGGTCGTAGACGGCGCCCACCATCACCTCGCCGTCGATCTCGAGTGCCAGCGACGTGGCGAACACGGGAAACCCGTGGGCGTAGTTCGTCGTGCCGTCCAGCGGATCGAAGATCCAGCAGTACTTCCCGCTCGGAACCTGCGCCCCGCCCAGTTCCTCGGCCAGCACGACGTGGTCGGGAAAGCGCTCCGCGATCAGCGCACGGAACATGCGCTCGACGGCCAGGTCGACCTCCGTGACGAGATCGATCGCGCCCTTCTTGTCGATCTTGAGCGGGGTGCCGAAGTGCGCCATCTGGATCCGCCCGGCGCGCAGCACGGACTCGACGGCGGTGGCGAGGAACAGGGCGTCGGTCACGGCCGATTGAAGCGCTTCAGCATCCGGACCTCCATGCCGCCGCCGGCCGCCCGCTCGATTCGGACGTCGTCCATGAAGCTGCGCATGAAGAAGATGCCCCGGCCGCTGGACTTCAGCAGGTTCTCGGGCGCCAAGGGGTCGGGCAGCGCCGCCGGGTCGAAGCCGTCGCCGTGGTCCCGGACCCGAATGAGCAACTCGGTGGGTGACGCGGCGGGCGCCATCGTGAAGGCGACCTCGACCAGCTTCGAGGTGTCGTGGCGGTTGCCGTGCTTGATCGCGTTGATGACCGATTCCCTCACCGCCACGCCGACCCAGTGCTGGGAGTCGTCGTCGAGCCCGAGCATCCGCCCCAGCTGGTCCGTCAGCGCCTGGACGAGATCGATCATCTCGAACAGGCTCGGGAACTCGAGGTAAACAGTGTGACCAGTTTCGGTCATGCAGGAAGTGGTCCGGCGCCGCCGCAACGACGGGTTCGCACAAAGTAACACAGCCAACAGAATACGGTCCAGCCCGCGATGCGCGGCAGAGCGCCCGACTCGACTGATGCTATAGTGCGCCCATGGTGGTTTCCGGCTCAATCGTGGTTCGTCCAGCCCACCGAATTCGCGGCAGCGTTTGCGTTCCCGGGGACAAGTCCATCGCCCACCGCTACGCGCTCCTCGCGTCGCTCGCCGACGGACGGTCGGTGATCCGTGGCTACGCGCCGGGGGCCGATTGCCGGTCCACGCTGCGGTGTCTGGAGGCGTTGGGCATCGAACAGTCACGGAGCGGGGCGACCGTTACTGTTATCGGACGTGGCCCGCGGGGATTCCGTTCCCCGGCGGGCCCTCTCGACGCGGGCAATTCGGGCACGACCACCCGCCTGCTGTCCGGCATCCTCGCCGGCCAGCCCCTGGCGGTGACGATCACCGGCGATGCCTCGCTTTCCGGCCGGCCCATGGGCCGGGTCATCGAACCGCTGTCGCGGATGGGCGCGCGCATCACCAGCGACAACGGAACGCTTCCGATGACCATCCAGGGCGGTCCGCTGCGCGGGATCGACTGGGAAACGACCGTGCCGAGCGCCCAGGTGAAGAGCGCCGTTCTGCTCGCGGGGCTGCTGGCAGCCGGCACGACGCGCGTCGTGGAGCGTGCGCAGACGCGCAACCACACCGAACTGGCCCTGCGGCGCTTCGGCGCGCAGGTCCGCGTGGAGGGCACCTCCGTGTCGGTGGACGGCGGTCAGGAACTGCGCCCCGCGGAACTGACGGTGCCGGGCGACCTGTCGTCGGCCGCATTCTGGTGCGTGGCGGCGGCCGGCCTTCCCGGCTCGGAGGTCCGCATCACGGGCGTCGGGTTGAACCCGACGCGAAGCCGTGTTCTCGACGTCCTCGCCCGCGCGGGTGCCATGGTCGAACGGCAGCAGACGAGCGAGGACGAGGGCGAACCCTGCGGCGACGTGCGCGTGCGCCACCAGGAACTTCACCCCATCGACATCCTGCCGGCCGAGGTTCCCGGTCTCATCGACGAGCTGCCGAGCCTGGCGGCCCTGGCGACGTTCGGCGGCGCAATCAAGGTGACGGGCGCGGGCGAATTGCGCGTGAAGGAGAGCGACCGGATCTCCTCGCTAGTCGCGGGGCTGCGCGCGCTCGGGGCCGAGGTCGACGAACTGGCCGACGGGTTCCACGTGGCGGGCGGCAAGCAGTTGACCGGCGGGACGGCCGATGCGGCTGGAGACCACCGGCTCGCGATGGCATTCGCCGTCGCGGCGCTCGGGGCCCGGAATCCCTCCACGATCCACGGCGCCGGCGCCGTGGACGTCTCCTACCCCGGATTCTTCGACGTGCTGGACGCAATCCGCGCATGACGGCCACCAGGATCTACATCGTCGGGTTCATGGGGGCGGGCAAGAGCACGGTGGCGCGGGCGCTCGGCCGGCGGCTCGGATGGCGGGTGGAGGACGTGGACGAGTGGATCGAGGCGCGCGAACGCGCCACGGTGTCCGAGATCTTCTCGACGCATGGCGAGCCGTATTTCCGAATGGCCGAGCGCGAGGCCGTTCGGGGCCTGCTGCCGCTGGACCACGTCGTCGTTGCGACCGGCAGCGGCACCTTCGCCGACCCCGAAAGTCGCGCCGACATCCAGGCCAGCGGCGTGACCGTCTGGCTGGACCTGCCGTGGACCGAGGCCATCGCCCGCGTTCCCGCGGACGGCCGTCGGCCGCTGGCGTCGAACCGCGTGCAGTTCGAGACGCTCTATCACACGCGCCGGTTGTCGTACCAGCAGGCGCATCTTCGGCTCGACGCCACGGCCCCGGTCGAAGAACTGGTTGAACGGATCCTCGATTGGCTGGGATACTGAACAGGGACCGCTGCGCAACGGGACGCTGCGCAACGGGATGACTGTGCAACTGAATAACTGTGCAACTGAAGAACTGCGCAACTGGGGGACTGCGGAACTGCATAACTGCGCAACTGGGGGACTGCGGAACTGAATGACTGCGGAAACGAGCAACGGGGCAACCGGACAGCCGAGAAAGGTCCTTAGCTGTCTATTCAGTTACTCGGTTATCCAGCTAACTCAGTTCTCCAGTTCTTCAGTTGCCCAGTTCTTCAGTTGCCTCTTTAGTTGCCCAGTTGCCCCAGTTGCCCAGTTCTTCAGTTGCCCAGTTGCCCAGTTCTTCAGTTGCCCAGTTGCCCAGTTCTTCAGTTGCCCAGTTGCCCAGTCTCCTCAGTTGCTCAGTTCGTCCGCCGTTCTATGCGCTATCTCGTCCTCAGCGACCTTCACGCGAACATCGACGCGCTCGACGCCGTGCTCGAGTCGGCGGGGGCCGCCGGCTACGATCGCGTGATCGTCCTCGGCGACCTCGTGGGCTACGGCGCCGAACCGAACCTCGTCGTCGATCGCGTGCGCGGCCTGAATCCGGTCGCGATCATCCGCGGCAATCACGACCGGGTCGCCGCCGGCTTGGCGAGTTCCAAGGGGTTCAACCCGACCGCGCAGCGATCGGCCGACTGGACGCGGGACGCCGTCACGTCCGAGACGCGCGAGTACCTCGCGGCGCTGCCGAAAGGGCCCGCGGTCGTCGAGGACTTCGTCGAGATCTGCCACGGGTCTCCGGCCGACGAGGACGCCTACATCTTCGGCGACGTGGATGCCGCCGAGGCGCTGTTGGCCGCGCACCTCCCGCTCTGCCTGTTCGGCCACACGCACCTGCCCACCGCCGCCGCGCTGGACGACCGCCGCAACATGGAGGTGCTGTTCCACGGCGCGCGCGACGAGCAGCGTGTCGCGCTGTCCGACGGGCGACGCTACCTGGTGAATCCCGGTTCGGTGGGGCAGCCGCGCGATGGCGACCCGAGGGCGGCCTACGCCCTGCTCGACGGCGGCGCCATGGAGATAGTGATCCGCAGGGTGGATACCCGGTGGAACGGGCCCGAGATCGGATCCTGGCGGCCGGCCTGCCGAAGGCGTTGGGGAACCGGCTCCTGATCGGGCGGTAGACCCGGGTCAGGCCGACGTTCTTCGGCGGCCCGTCAGCCGACGCGCAGCGCGGCGAATGCCGGCGCGGTGATCAGTGCGGCGGCGCCCCGGAGCCGCGGGTAGTCCGTGGGCGACACCAGCCGGATGAAGTCGGGCGGAATCCCCGGGCCGAGAACGCGCTCCCTCAGGGCCTGCAGTGCCGCTGCGCCGATGAGGTCCCACGCGGCGGTGATTTCGCCGCCGACGTAGATGCACGTCGGGTCGATGGCGGACACGATGGAGCTGAAACCGAGGCCGAGGTATCGGCCGGTCGACAGCAACGCCGACAGCGCCCGCGCGTCGCCACCGCGCGCCCGCGCGATCAGGTCGCCGATCGTGCGGCCGGCCGCCGGAGCCGTGGATGCATCCGCCGTCCCCCAATACCGCTGGAGAGTGGCCAGGTTCGACACGAAGGTCTCCCAGCACCCGTTGGCCCCGCACGAGCACCGCGGACCATCGACGCTCAGCAGCACGTGCGCGAACTGGCCGGCACTGTCGCGGCGCCCGCGCACCAGTTCGCCGTTGATGATGACGCCGACGCCGATTCCGTCGGAGACGCTGACATACACGAGGTCGTTCAACGGGGTCGTGTCACGCTTGGCGACCCAGATCTGGGCCAGCGCACACGCGCGTCCGGAGTTCTCGACCTTCACCGGCAGGCCCAGCCGCGCGGTCAGCATCCCGGCGAGCGGGACGCCGTGCCAGCCGAGGTGCGGTGCCAGGACGACATTGCCCTCCGAATCGACGATTCCCGGGACGACCACTCCGACACCGTCGCACGCGGGCCCGTGCGTGGCGTCGGCCAGGAGTTTCCTGATTCTCTGGACCAGTCGCCGGATGAAGTGACCGACGCGGGGATCGGTCGGCCACGTCTCGACGGCGGTCATCTCGTTGCCGAGCAGGTCCGTCAACGTGAGATACGTGTTCGTCGGCCGGATGTCGACGGCCACGACGCGACTCAGCCGGGAGTTGAGCTGCAGGAGCCTGGGTTTTCGCCCCCGGGCAATCTGGCCAATCGCCCCCTCGGAGATTAGGCCCTCCTCGATCATCCGGTTGACGATCAAGGTGATGCTGGCGCGATTGGTATCCATCAGGCGCGCCAGGTCCGCGCGCGAAACGGGCTGGTGCGCGGCCATCAACGTCAGGAGAATCCGGCGGTTGACCTCGCGTGCCATGCCCCGCCGCGCCACGCCGAAGTTGCTGGGGTCGATCTTCCTCATCGTTGGATTCCGTCGACAACCTTCCGGCTCTGCGTCGGCGGCCACGTCAAACCGCCGCCACGCACTGCGCCAGGGCCTGCCGCAGCTGCTCCTCGCCCACCACCGACACCGCCGCCCGGCCAACGCCGCACGGCAGGATCCAACGCGGGGAGCCGCCGAGCACCTTCTTGTCGTGCCGGACATGCGCGAAGAGCCTCTCCACCGGCATCGCCGGCAGCCGCGTGGGCAGGCCGAAGCGGCCGAGCAGGTCGCCCTGCCGGATCTCGAGCGACTCGTCGATCTGCCCGAGCAGGACCGCGAGGCGGGCTTCCACCGCCATGCCGATCGCCACCGCTTCGCCGTGCAGCATGCCGTATCCCGTCGCGGTCTCGAGCGCGTGGCCCACGGTATGACCGTAGTTGAGCAGGATGCGCAGCTGTCCCATGTCGCGTTCGTCGGCGGCAACGACCTGGGCCTTGAGCGCCACGCAGCGGGCGATCACGGGGAGGAGCACCTGCCGGTCGAGTGCCAGCAACTCGGGGACGTGGCGCTCCACCTGCTCCAGGAGGCTGGAACCGATGGCCTCGCCGGGCATCAAGGAGGTCTCGAGCATGGCGTACTTGACCACCTCGGCGAACGCGGCCCGCCGCTGCCGCTCGGGTTCGTCGTGCAGCAGCGCCGCGTCGACCCACGCCAGCCGAGGGTGGTGAAAGGTCCCCACGAGGTTGTGCGCCTGCTTGTGGTTGAGTGCCGACTTGCCCCCGATCGCCGTGTCCACCATGCCTTCGAGCGATGTCGGAACCTTGATCAGCGGAAGACCGCGCATGTAGGTCGACGCCACGAAACCGCCCAAGTCGTCGATCGCCCCCCCGCCGATGATCAAGACGACGTCCTCGCGCTGCAGCCGGAGATCCAGCAGCCAGTCGTAGAGGGCGCTCGCCTGCGCCAGCGTCTTGACCCGCTCGCTCGGATCCACCTCGCGCGCGTGCACCTCGAGCCCGGCCTCCTGCAGCGACCCGCGCACGCGCTCGCCCAACCGGCCCCAGGTCGCCGCGTCGGTGACGGCGGCCACCTGGCGCGCGCGCGGCAGGAGCCGGCGCACGTGGGCCCCGAGGGAGTGCAAGTGGTTCCAGCCCACGACGGCCTGGTACGGCCACGGGCCCGCTGCCACGACGATTGGCGGCGGCAGGTCCGGGCTGAGGGAGTGGCGGATGGGCGTCGCCGTGACGTCGGCGCCGGCGGCCGGCTCGGTGGTTTCCTCGAGGAGATTGCGCGCCCGGAGGACCTCGGCCGCCACCTGGCCGGGAGTGAGCCGGTCCGTGTGCACCGTCCAGTCGGCCAGGGCGTAGACAGGCTGGCGGCTGTGTTTGAGCGCCCGCACCTGGTCGAGGGGGTAGACCGCATCGAGCATCGGCCGGATGGCGTCGGGGTCGGCCTGTTTGAGCTGCAGCTGGATGCGAGCGTGCAGCGTCTCGGGCCGCCCTTCGAGAGCGATCACCCAGCCGCGGCTCGCCATCACCCGCCGGTTCTCCGCGCGTACAGCCGCTCCCCCGCCGGTCGCCACCACGAAGGCCCCGTCAGCCGACACCTCGCGCAGCGCCTCCGCCTCGCGCAGGCGAAAGCCAGGCTCGCCCTCCCGCTCGAAGATGAGCGGGATGGTCATGCCGGCCCGCTCCGCGATCACGTGGTCGAGGTCGAAGACCTTCCATCCCAATTGGGCGCCCACGAGCTTGGCGATGGTGGACTTGCCGGTGCCGCTGAACCCGACGAGATAGATGCCGCGAACGCCCACGATACCTCCTGGCCTGCGGGTGGACCGCGGCCCTCTGCAAGCGGCCTCCGAGCCAACCCGCGTGCTCTCTGGGGTCACCGATCGAAACTGGGCAACTGTCGAATCTAGAGCCCGCGAGCGCCAGTGTCAAGGAAACGGGCGCCGAGCGTGGCGCGAACCGACCCCGCGCCACGTCGCTCGATGAACGCGTTACCCGATGTCGGCCGGTTCGAGCCGGGGCACCAGCAGGTGAATGATGAGGAGCGCCACCATGTAGGCCGTTCCCGCCACCACGAACATCGGCACGTAGTGTCCCGGGTTCTCCTGCAGGATGCGTCCGGTGTATTCGGCGGCGACCATGCTGATGATACCGGCCAACGCCCCGCCGATGCCGATGACGGAGCCGACCGCCTTGCTCGGGAACATGTCGGAGGCGAACGTGAAGACGGTCGTCGAAAACGCCTGGTGCAGACCGGTCGCGACGCTGATCAGAAACACCGCCGTCCACGGGCTCGACGTGAACGCCGCGAAGATCACGACGGGCATGGCGAACGCCGTCGCGCCGAACGTCGCCTTGCGGGCCCTGTTGACCGACCAGCCCCGCTTGATCAGCGCCGAGGAGGAGTACCCGCCGATCAACGACCCGACGCCGGCGGACGCGTACACGAGCGCCAGCGGCAGCATCTGGTCCTTGCCCCGAATCCCGAAGTTCTGCGCCAGGAACTTCGGCAGCCAGAAGAGATAGAACCACCAGACCGGGTCCGGCAGCATCTTCCCCACCGCGTACGCCCAGGTCTGGCGGTACTTCAGCAACGACAGCCAGGGCACCTTCTCGGCCTTCGGGGCGCCGGCGCCCTGCTGGATGTACTCCAACTCCTCCGCCGTGATGCGCGCGTGCCGTTCCGGCCGGTGGTAGAGCCACCACCAGGCCGCCACCCAGGCGAACCCGATCAGCCCGGTGGCGATGAACGCCCCCTGCCAGCCGAAGGCGGCGGCGATCAGCGGGACCAGGATCGGCGCCGCGATGGCGCCGACGGTCGGCCCGAAGTTGAAGATGCCGGTCGCGGTGGCGCGCTCGCGCGCCGGGAACCACTCCGCCACGGCCTTCACCGAGGCCGGGAAGTTGGCGGCTTCACCGATGCCCAACGCAAACCTCGCCGCGCCGAACTGGAACGCGTTGGTCGCCAGGGCATGCGCTGCCGCGGCAATCGACCACCAGACGATCGCGATCGCGAACCCCACCCGGGTCCCAATCCAGTCGACGAGCTTCCCGGAGAACAGCAGCATGACGGAATACGCGAGCTGGAAGGCGATCACGATTCGACCGTAGTCGAGTTCGCTCCAGCCAATCACGCGCTGCAGGTCCGGGGCGAGGATGCTGAAGACCTGTCGATCGATGTAATTGATCACCGCCGCCAGGAGCAGCAGGACGGCGATGTACCAGCGGAGGTTGCGGATCTTCGAGGCGACAGCCGCCGCCCGGGAATCTGTAGGTGGATTCACGTCATCTCCCAGCCCGTCCTTAGTGCTTCGACTCGCAAATACGGCCACGATCGGCATGTGGCGCGCGTGGCCGGCTGTGCTCGCTCAGCACTAAGTCCTGAGGGCACAAATACGTTGCCGTATTTGTGCATCGAAGGACTTAGCCTATCCTCTGTCGCGACCGTCCGTCCACCGGTCTCGACCCGGACGGGCCTCCCGATGCCGCGAACGTGCGGTCGATTGGCCGGCGCTACGCCACGGGCTCGGCCACGACATCGAGGTGCTCGCGAGCCCGCAGCAGGGCGCGCCGCGCGTACTCGGCAAGTCCAACCCGGCCGGCGAGGGTGTCGCCGGGGATTTCCAGGGCGCACGGGATGTCCTGCGGCAGGCACGCCAGGATCCCGCGGACGTCGATGCCGCCATCGCCCGGGAACAGCCGTTCCGAACGTGCGGCGTGGATGAGCCCCTCGAGAGTCGTCGGCCTCTCGCCCGGCGCGTCGCAGACGTGCGCGAAGCGGAACCATCGGCGGGGCAGCGCCGCCAGGAGATCGAGACGCGAACCCGAGCGATGGAAATGCAGCATGTCGATCAGAATGCCGGCATTCGGCATGTCGACCGATTGCAGCACCCGTGCGGCCTCCGCGAGATCGGGCGTCTCCGTCCAGGACGGGAACTCGAGATCGATCCCGACGCCCAACGGCGCGGCGAGCTCGCAGATGGCCGCGAAGCGGTCCACCGCGCGCACCCGCTCCGGGTCGGGCAACTGTGTGATGACGTGACGGGCGCCGAGCTCGGCGGCGGCCTCGAGGAGCGGAAGGTAGCTCTGGGCGTCGTGCGCCGGGTCCATCCGCGCCAGTTCGACGTCCAGCACTCCGACGCCGGTCGCCGCGAGCCTCGCCTTGGTGCCGCGCATCAGGACGCGGTCCGTCGTGAGCGGATAGAGGGGTTCGGCGGGCGTCACGCGATTCAGGCGAAGGCCGACGTGCTGATACCCCGCCCGGGCCGCGACGTCGATCATCTCCATCGGGGGAAGTGCGAGGACCGTGAGGTGGGCCAGCGAGTACTCGCGTTTCATGCCAGGCCTCCGTCGAATGAACAGTGCCGTGTAAGAACCCTGGGACGCCGGGGACCAGCCTGTTATTGTTCTGCATTGAAACAATATGACGATGCCTTGTCAAAGCAAATGACCGTCTGCTCCGGAAAGGCCTGCCCGCGATCCTCCCTCCGGGACGTCGAGCACCGGGCGGTTCCTCTTGGGTTATAGTCTGCCCCTACGACTCATGGTCGTTCGTGAGAAGATCCTGATCCCATGCCGCTTCGGCACGCCAGCGTGGCGGCGCGGCACCGTCTGCCCGAAGACCGGCGAGGGAGCGACGCGATGAGACCCTGTGCAACGCCACCGATGCGGGTCAGGACCGCAGAGTTCGGCGGAGACCGGCCCTTGATTTGCGTGCCGCTGGTGGCGGGGGACCTTCCGGACCTCGTGCACCAGGCCGCGTTCGCGCACTCGCTGTCGCCCGACGTCGTCGAGTGGCGCGCAGACTCCTTCCGCGACCTCTCCACGCGCCGCGTCTCGGAGGCCGTGGACGCGTTGCGGGCGGTGCTGAGCCGCGAAGTGCTGATCTTCACGCTGCGGGCGTCGGAGGAGGGTGGCGCCAAGCCTCTCGCGCAAGACGCGCGGGCCGAGGTCATTCGGAGCGTGCTGACATCGGGCCATGTGGATCTCGTCGACGTAGAGCTGCGAAACGGCCCGGACTTCATCGGGCCGATCGCGCGTATTGCCCGCGAGCACCACGTGCGCCTGATCCTCTCCTTCCACGATTTCCGCGGCACCCCGAGCAACGACACCCTGCTGGCGGCCTTCTCCGAGATGGTCCTCCAGGAGGCCGACATGGCGAAGATCGCGTGCATGCCGAACGAGCCCGGCGACGTGCTCCGGCTCCTGGAGGTGACCCTGGCGGCGCGTCGAAGGTTCCCGGCGCTCCCGCTGTGCACGATGTCGATGGGTAGCCTCGGTGTGCTCTCGCGGGTCGCCGGATTCCTGTTTGGATCCGACATGTCGTTTGCCGTCGGGCAGGCCTCGTCGGCCCCCGGCCAGATTCCGATCGGCGAGCTGCGCGGGGCGATCGACGCCCTCCATCGGTATGCGTGATCGTCGTGCCGCCCGTCGGGGCGGTGGCCACGGGCAGACGGGAAGGAACCAGTTCATGAAGCTGTCCAGGTTGCTCGCGCTGTTGGCCGTCTTGAGCTCAGCGGCGGCAGACGGCCAAACCAGCGGCGCCGCCAAAGCGCCGGGGGCGGCCACCCTGACCCGGGCCGAGTTCGTGGCCATGGTCTCCGACCACTTCCAGTGGGTGCACTGGTCCGAGTACAACGACTACGCGAAGCCGGTCCCGCGGCAGTTCAGCGACGTCCGCACTGGCGACGCGTACGGGAAACAGATCGAGTGCGCGCTCGAAGAGTCCGTCGTCGCGCCGGACGCAGACAACAGATTCCATCCCGACCAGCCGGTCACCCGGCAGGACGCGGTGTCGATCGTCGCCAAGGCGTTTGCGATCACGGCTGATGCCGCCGCCCAGTACGTGAAATCGGCCGGTGTCGCCCTCACGGGTGCCGAGGCCAGGACGGCCTTCGCTCGCATTGCGGCCGCGCGCGTGGCGCCCGTCCAGGTGATGCCCAAGTCGGGCACGACCTCCTACCGGCGGTACGTCAACATGACGACGCCGACCCCCGGCGCCACGATCTACTACACCTACACCGACGACCACACCGAACCGCCCGACCCGACGACGGCGAGCAAGGTCTACGACCCGGCCAAGGGGTTCTTGCTGTTCGACAACCCGATGAAGTCGACGACGGACGCGAAGCACTACACGCTCAAGGCGATGGCGGCCAGGAACGGGCTGGTCGTCAGCGGGATCCGGACCTTCGTCTACTACATCGTCCGCCCGCAGGCCGCCCCCTTCGAGGCCCGGCTCGTCCACGCGCCAACGGCGACCTCGCCCGCGGTGTGGGACATCGTGAATCCGAGTGACTACAACCGTCCGCACGTCTACTACATCGAGGGCAGCGCGCGCGGCATCGTCATGGACGCCGGCCAGTATCCGGCGGCGAAGGCCAACCTGAAGCTGTTCATCGACACGCTGGCCACCAAGCCCTACGACGCGGTCCTCGGTCACAACAACCCCGATCACGTCGAACAGGTCAACGCGTTCGTGGAAGCCGGCGTCCGGCTCTACATGACGGCGCAGGACAGAGGTTCGGTCCTGGCGTCGAAGCGGGCCGATCTCGCCGCCGCCGCCCACGCGTCGCTGCCGCTCGGGGACGGCGATGTCTTCGACCTCGGCAACGTGCGCCTCACCGCCTACCAGACGCCGGGACACTCGCACGGGCTCGTCATCCTGCAGGACAAGCAGAACGGCTGGATCTTCGGGTCGGACATGTTCGGCTGCAACCGACCGGCCACCGCGGACATCACCAACTACTCCGGCGTGAAGATGGACCTCTTCCTGTCGATGGTGCAGCAGCTCTACATGAATCTCAGGAGGAACGGCGGGCGGATCGTCGAGGTGTACAACGCCCACAACGAGGTGCCGGTGGGATACGCGGGCATCGGGAACTTCGAGGCCGCCGTCCAACAGCTGATCGACAGCGGCGACGCCGCGTCGGCGCCCTCCCTGCGCGGCAACAGCCCCGGCGGCCAGGCGATGCCGGCGGTTCAGCGCATGAGCATGGTCGGCGACATGTGGCGGAACAAGGACTGGATCGCGATTTGGGTGGGCGGGACCTACGGCGGCCCGGTGGACTACCTCAGCAAGCCGACCGCGGCCTACGCGTGCAAGACGACGATCGACTACAACGCGGCGGGCGGCATCCGGAAATACTCGGTGCTGAGCAACATCGAGATCAGCGGGGGCGACCTCGTGGGCGTCGATCTCACGTGGGCACCGCCGTCGAACGGCGTGCCCAACACCCTGCCCAACAAGTTCGACCCGTGGACCTACGCGTACGACGTCAAGGTGCCGGCCGGCGGCAAGACCATCACCGTCGCGCCAACGCCGATGTCGGGCAAGGTCACGTCGATGAAGGTCAACGGAGCCGTCCTCGAGCCTGGGGCGGGCAAGACCGTCGGCGTTGCCGACGGCGGTCGGATCACGATTGACGTCGTGGCTCCGGACGGCGTCACGGCCAGCCGCTACGTCCTCACGATGAAGAAGCAGTAGCCGGGGGCCGACGAGGCCCGCCAACATGCGAGGTGTGTCGATGAAAGCTGCCGTGCTGCTCGGGCCCAACCAGGTCGAGGTCCGCGACGTCGAGGTGCCGACGCTGGCGGATTCGGAGGTGATGATTCGGCCCGTGCGCGCCGGCGTGTGCGGATCGGACGTTTCGCTCTACGTCGGCCACCGCCAGCCCCCCTACTTCCCCTTCATCATCGGCCACGAGGTCGTCGGGCGCGTCGCGGCCGTGGCGCCCGGCGTGACGAAGGTCGCGGTCGGCCAGCGCGTCGTCGTCGAGCCCAATTACACCTGCGGGACCTGCAGGTTCTGCCGCGCGGGACGCGGCAACATCTGTCCGAACAAGAAGAGCACGGGCGTCTCGGTTCCGGGCATCTTCGCCGAGTTCGCCGCCGTGCCCGCGGAGTTCACCTGGCCGGTGCCCGACACGATCTCGGATGCCGACGCCGCCAGCATCGAGCCGCTCGCCGTGTCGCTCCATGCGCTGCTCCAATCGGGCGCCGGGGCGGGAGACACCGTGGCCGTGGTCGGCTGCGGCGTCGTGGGCCTGCTCCTGATTCACGTCGCGGTGGCCAGGGGCGTGCGAGTGCTGGCGCACGACCGGTTCCCGGAGAAGCTCGAGATGGCGGCCCGCCTTGGCGCGACGGTGGCGGACACGAACGACGCGGCAGGCTTCTGGCTGCGCGAGAACGTGAGCACCGTGTTCGAGTGCGCCGGCGTGGCGTCGACCACCGAGCTGTCGATAGGCGCGGCGCCGCGAGGAAGCGCGGTGATGCTGCTCGGGCTGTCCACGGCGCCGGCGAGCTTCGTGCCGCTGCGGCTGGTTCGCGAGGGCATCCGGATCGAACCGAGCCTCATCTACAGTCACCCCGGCGACTTCACGCTGGCGATCGAACTCGTGTCCGGCGGTACGCTCGCCCCCGCGACGATCGTGACCGACACCCTTCCCTTCGAGTCAATCGGCCGGGCCTTGGATCTGGCGAGCACGGGGAAGTCGGGGAAGGTGCACGTCGCGTTCGCGTAGAGCCCGGAACGGAGAATGCCGGGGACGGCCCCGGCATTCTTCCTGTGTCACCGGAAGGTCGATGCGACCGGACGGCGGCGCGACGCGACTGGCCATCCTTCCTTCGTCATCCTTCCTTCGTCATTCTTCCTTCTTCATTCTTCCTGGTCTTCCTCTCCCGCTCTTCCCTCTTCCTCAGCTCCATCGCGTAGGCGTCGCGGGCGGCGCGCGAACCCAGGATCCAGCCGATGACCACGCCGATGAACAGGATCGCGGGGATGTAGATGAAGTGGCCTGCGCCCATCTTGGCGGCCGCGACGACTTCCTGCGCCAGGACCATGACGCCTCCTATCGCTTCTGCCCGAGCCGCGCCGACAACTCCCGCATCTCCCGTTCGACCTTCATCAGGCGGCGCCAGACCGTCCAGACGTATACGAACAGCACGGCCCACACGAAGGCGTAGGCCGTCATCACCAGCGTGGCGGCCGGGATCTGCTCCTGCGCCGGCAGGGTCTTCACCGGCACGAACTGGTCCTGCGGCTCCGGTGCGGCCGCCGCCGGCTGCGACGCCGCCTGCGCGTGCATCCACACGGCGCCGGCGCCCGCGACAACGAGCCAGATCGTCAAGAGAGCCAGTACGATCGTTCGCGTGCTGCGCATATCCCCTCCACTTGGCCACCCGTCGCCGCGACCGGCTGGGTCCCCGATTCACCGCCTGCCGACCGGATGCCGGCTGTCTGCCGACAGGGCCCGACTCGACCGAGGCCCGCCTCGCTAGATGAGAGGCCTCGATTCTGAGTCGGGGGTTGTGGGGCGGGCCTTCAGGCCCGCCGATCGCGGGGCTGAAGCCCCGCGCCACAGAGACAGGCGACTCCGAATCACGGCCTCCCGTCTAGTCTTCGTCCGCCATCAGGTACAGATGTTCCACCTGCGCGCGCCGCTGCTCGAGCCTGGTCCGAAGCGCGAGCAGCAAACCGAACAGCAGCATGAACGAGAACGCGCAGTACCAAAAGGGCCCGCGCATGCCCGGCGCGAGCGTCGGCACCACCCGGGTGGTCGGGTGAATCGTCCGCCAGATGTTGACCGATACGTAGACGAACGGCACGTTGGCCATGCCGAACACCGCCATCGCGGCCGACAGCTTCTCGGCGCCGGGTCCGCCGAAGCGGCGGACGAGCAGGTAGGCGACGAAGATCATCCACATGAGCAGCGTGGACGTCAGCCGCGCGTCCCATTGCCACCACACGCCCCAGGCCTTGCGGGCCCACAGAGGCCCGGTCACGAGCACGATCAGCCCGAAGACCACCACCAGTTCCGCCGCCGCGGCGGCGATGCGGTCCGCGCCGGGCCGGGCCCTGAAGAGGTAGACGGCGCTCGCGAGGCCGCAGATGAACGCCGAGAGGAACATCACCATCGCCGACGGGACGTGGTAGTAGAAGATCTTCTGTACCAGGCCCATCGTCGATTCGTACGGCGCGCTCACCACCAGCGACGGGGCGACGGCGAAGAGGACCGCCGCCAGCAGCACGAGGATCGGGTATCCCTTGTTCATCGGCTCACTCCGCGGGCCTCGAGGCTCGCGCTACGCCTCGGTCACTCGGTCATCAGCGGCTCGAACGTCCACAGCGACAGCGTTACGAACACGATATCAAAGAACGCCAGCAGCGCCATCCACATCTGGGCCAGGTCGACGGCCGGGGCGGGCTCGAACAACGCCGCGGTGCCGCGCACGCCGGCGATGATCACCGGGATGGTGATCGGATACAGCAGGATCGGCAGCAGCACGTCCCGGCTTCGCGCGCGAACGAGCATGGCCGCGAACAGCGTCCCGACCGCCGAGAATCCAATCGTGCCCGCCACCAGGAGCCCCGCCAGCTCGAGCGGGCGGCCGGCAATCGGTGCGTGGAACAGCAGGCCGACCAGCGGCACCAGCACGGCCTCGACGATCAGCAGCAGCAGCACGATGCCGAGCAGCTTCCCGACGTAGATCGCCGGCCGGCTGGCCGGCGCGAGCATCAGCGCGCGCAGCGTCTCGGAATGGCGCTCGCGCTCGAAGGTGCGGCCGAGCGCGAGCGTTCCCGAGAAGGCCACCGAGATCCACATGATGCCGGCGGCGGCGTCCTCGAGCGGCCGGCCTTCCTTCACCAGCGCGAAGGCGAAGACCAGCACGCACGCGACCGCGAAGAAGACGGTCGTGTAGAGGATCTCGCGGCTCCTGACCTCGACCGTGAGGTCCTTCCGCATCACGAGCCACGCCACTCTCAGGAACATCGCTCCCCCGCGGCCACGTGGGCTCGATAGTGCTCGCGAATCCGCCCGTGCGCCTCGTCGAACGCCGCCAGCCGCCCGTCTTTGAGCACCGCCACCTTGTCGAGCAAACGTTCGGCGACATCGAGGTCGTGCGTGACGACGACGATGATCCGCTGGGCGCCGCGAAGCTCCGTGAGCCGCGCGACCAGCGCGTCGACCGAGGCGTCGTCCAACCCCGTGAACGGCTCGTCGAGCAGCAGCAGCCGCGGATCGTGCAGCAACGCGCGCTCGAGGGCCAGGCGCTGGCGCATGCCGCGCGAGAAGCCCGACACGAGGTCGTCGCGGCGCGCGGCCAGACCCGCGCGTTCGAGCGCCGCCGCCACGCGCTCGGCGACCTGCGGCAGACCGTACAGCCGCGCGAAGAACACCAGGTTCTCCCGGGCAGTGAGTTCTGGATAGAGATGCAGGTCGTGCGAGAGGAACCCGAGCCGCGAGCGGAGCGGCGGACCGGCCTCGACGGCCGTCTTCGCCCCGTAACGAACCTCCCCGGCCGACGGCGTCAGCAGCGTCGCGAGGATCGAGAGCAGGGTCGATTTCCCCGCGCCGTTCGGCCCGAGCAGCCCGAGCACCTCGCCGGCCCGGCATTCGAGCGAGACGCGGGACAGCGCGCGCCGTCGGCCGTAGTGACGAGAGACGTCGCGAACGGCCACCTCGGCGAAATCGAAGATCACGCCGCCATTCCCTGGTCGCCGCGCGGCCCCTGCGCGTCGGTGTCCAGCTCGCCGTAGATGCGCTCGAGGTCGGCGACGAGTTCGCGGCGCTTCCCGCCCACGGCGTCTTCGTCGACCTGGCCGGCCTTCAGCCGCCGGTCGAGCCGCGCCAGCTCCGCGAACACCTGTTCGCGCCGCCGCTCGAGCTGCTGCCGCGCAGCCGCCTCGGCGGTCCGCCCCCCGGTCCGCAGCGCGCCCCAGGCGCCGCCGCCGAGGACGGCCACCGCCAGCAGCAGCGCCAGGTTCCTGGGCCACGTCGGCTGGTGCGGCAGGCCGGTGATGTCGATGGCGAGCACGCCGCCCGCCTTGAGCCCGGGCCCGACGCCGAGCAGGAAGGTCTTGCCGCCTTCGCTCCCTTCCCGGATGGTCGTCAACTGCGGGGACGCAACGACCATCGGCCCGACCTTCTCGGCCATCAACGCAACCTGTGCGACCGCCACGGGGAACGCCTGGCGGATCCCGACGCGGCCGGCCGGATCGAGCGAGTACGCCAGCTGCAGGCTGGTCACCCCGGGCGCGAACGGCCCCGACACGACGAACGACGTTCCCTTCGCGACGGCGTTCGGGGCCGACCCTTCCAGCACGGATGCGTTCTTCGCGCCCTTCGGCAGCGTGAGGACGAACGGATCCATCTTCACGGGCGCCGCCGTCGCGTTGACGAGATCGAAGAGGTAGTAGACCTGCAGGGCCTCGTCCTCGAACTGCGTGATGATCCGCGACTGCCCGCCGATCGTGACGGTGCCGGGCACCGCGTCGTTCGACATCCTCTCCGCCGCCGTCTTGTCGGACGCCACCAACATCAACACGATCCCGGCGTCGGCCGGCACCTGGAAGTCCTGGGAATCCAGGCGCTCGCCGTCGACGGTCGCCACCACGTGCACCGTGGCGCCCGCCGCCACGCCCTTGATGACCGCGTGACCCGTGTCGTCGGTCTTCACTTCCTGCGACTGCCCGTTCACGATGAACTCGACGGGGTGGCCGACAACGAGGTTCGAGATCTGTCCTCGAACCAGCCGCACCGACACGGCACCTGGTGGGATTCCTCCATCCGGCCTGGGGATGCCGGACATCGCCTTCGCGTCGGGCATGCCGGGCATGCCGCCGCCCGTGCCGCCCATCTGCGCGAAGGCCGGCGACGCAAACGCCAGGCCGCCAGCCACGGCCAGCACCGCCAGCGCCCGTGCCGCCGCCTTCGCGGTCGCGGAGGCCTCCGCCCCGGCATCGGCGCGGCGCCGCTCGCCACTCCTCGCCTCGGACGCCTCACGGGCCGCCAGTTCCTTCTCGATCAGCTCGCGATACGCGGCGCTTCCGCTGTCGAGCTGTCGAATCACGCGGACGGCGCGCGCGCGAAGCCGGCCGGTCATCTCCTGGAAGTCCGGCTCGGAGACCTTGCCCATCGACCGGTCGAATTCCAGTTCCTTGATCGCCCGGAGCACCAGCGTCTTCTCGCGCTCGAGCGCCGCTCGCGTCCGCCCGCCGAGCATCTCGGGGCTCTCGACGGCATCGGGCTGGACCAGCGGCCAGAGCGTGCGGTAGACGGCGTACGCGGCGACGCCGGCTGCCATCACCGTGAGGCACACGAAGACGACGTTGGCCGGGCGCGTGCCGCGCACGGCCACCGCCGCCGCCGCCGAGGCGATCAAGGTGCCGATCACGAACAGGTGCCAGGGCTGGAATCCCGGCATCCGCTCGTCGGCCGGCGGCGGCGCGGGCGGCGGCGTCGGCTTCTGCTTCTTCTTTCGCTTAGTCGAGGTCTCTGAGTTCATCGTCGAGCCGCGCCTCCAGTTCCTGATCGACCAGTTCCTTCGACGGCGCAGCGGGGGCGGGCGCAGCCGCGGGGTCGGTGCCCTTCGGGTGGCGGGACCAGCGGGTGGCGGCAAAGCCGACCATCAGCAGACCCGCGCCGCCCAAGACGTACGGGAGGAACCAGGCCAGACGGTTGAATCCCGTGTCGACCGGCATCGCCAGCGGTTCCTGGCTCCCGTACTTCTTGATGTAGTACTGCAGCACCTGGTCGCGGGTGAGGCCCATCTTCACCAGGTTGCCGATCTCGGCGCGCATCTCGGCGGCATAGCCGCAGGTGCATTCGCCCACCAACTGGCGCCCGCAGGTGCCGCACATGCAGATGATGGACTTGTAGAGATCCTTCTCGAGCGCCGTCCTCGGCTCGACGGGCTTGAACTCCGGGCTCTCCACGTGCTGCGCGAAGACCGGCCCCCCCATCAGCAGGACGATCAGCACGAGCATCGTGATCGACGCCGGGGCCGGCACCCGCGCGGCAGCGAATCCAAACACCTGTTCGGGCAGCAGCGCGAGCATCGTGCCGAGCGCGAGGATCCCGAACCCGACCCAGATCCAATCGACGAGCGGGTTGATCACGACCTGCAGCGTGACGGACTGGTCCTGCAGGTCGAACCCCGGCATCACGATGTAGAGGTCCTCGGCCGCGCTCCGGCGGATCGCCACCTGGCTCACGGGCTCCTGCTCGTGCCCGCGGTAGAGCCACTTGCCGGGGTACGCCTTGTCGATCTCCTTGCCGTCCCGGAACACCGTGAGGTGCCCCGTGATCATCTGCTTCTGCCCGTCGTCCGTGATGCGCACCCCGTCGTTGCGAACCATGTAGTGCCCCACCTGCGCCTGCTGCCCCGGCTTGAGCAGCACCTGCTCGTCGATCTTGAAGGCCTCGCCCGTGAACCCCAGGAACATCAGGACGATCCCCAGGTGGACGATGTAGCCGCCGTAACGGCGCTTCGAGCGGGCGACGAGGCCGATCATCGCGGTGAGGTAGTCGGTGCCCGTACCCTGCCGCCGGACGGCCGCGCCGCGGACGAACTCCTGGACGATCGTGACGCCCACGAAGGCGCACAGCGCGAAGCAGAGGCCCGGAGCCCAGAACGGGATGCCCGCAAACGCGAGCGCCGCCGGCGTGACGACGGCCGCGATCACGGCCCAGACGAACTGCTCGCGCAGGTTCTTCACGGTGGACTTGCGCCAGGCGAGAAGCGGCCCGACGCCCGTGAGGAACAGCAGCGCCAGGCCGATCGGCAGCATCCACTTGTTGAAGAACGGCGGCCCGACCGTGAGCCGCTCGCCCACGAGCGCCTCGCTCAGCGTGGGGAACATCGTCGCGAAGAGCACGAACATCGCGGCGAACAGCAGGATCCAGTTGTTGGCCAGGAAGGCGGCTTCGCGCGAGACCCAGGAATCGAACTCGTGACGCGAGCGCAGCAGCGGCAGGCGGTAGATGAGGAAGCCGAAGCTGAACGTGAGGATGAACACCATGAAGGCCGTGAACATCCACGCCAGCTGCCGGTCTTCCCCGAACGCGTGCACCGACTGCACCACGCCCGAGCGCGTCATGAACGTCCCGAAGATCGTCAGGAAGAACGTCAGGATCACGAGCGTCATGTTCCAGACGCGCAGCATCCCGCGGCGCTCCTGGACCATCACCGAGTGCAGGAACGCGGTGGCGGTGAGCCACGGCAGCAGGCCGGCGTTCTCGACCGGGTCCCAGCCCCAGTACCCACCCCAGCCCAGCACTTCGTACGCCCAGATCATCCCGAGCGTGAGGCCGAAGGACAGGAACAGCCAGCTCACCATCGTCCACCGGCGCACGGCCCGCAGCCACGAATCGTCCAGGTGGCCGGTGATGAGTGCGGCCAGGCCGAAGGCGAACGGGATGGTCATCCCGACGAAGCCCGTGTAGAGCGCCGGCGGGTGGATGACCATGTAGGCGTTCTGGAGGAGCGGGTTCAGTCCGCGCCCGTTGGCCGGCACGGCAGTCAGAAACGTCGAGAACGGGTTGTTGTGGACGACCATCAGGAACAGGAAGAACATCTGCACCACCGAGATGATCGCCACCACGTAGGGCATCAACTCCCGGTGCCGTTCCCTGTTCACGTAGACCGCCGCCGACCCGAACACCGACAGCAGAAACGACCAGAACATGATCGAGCCGTCGAGCCCGCCCCAGTAGGAGGTCAGCTTGAAGACGAACGGCTGGACCAGGTCCGAGTAGTGCTGGACGTACTTGATGCTGTAGTTGTCGGTGACGAAGGCGTGGATGATCACCGCCGAGCCGACGGCGAGCAGCGCGGCGACGAGGTAGAACGCCCCGACCGCGCTGTCGACGAGGCTGCGCGACGCGCGACGCGCGCCGGCGACGGCGGCCGCCACGGCATAGGCGGAAACCACGAACGCTGCGAGAAGCGTGAAGGTGCCAAGGGAGGCCATGATCTACTCGCTCACCGTGCGCACACGGGCCGCCAGCGCGGCAGTTCGCGCACGGGCGGACCTCGGTGGCAGGATACGGATGCTGGTTTGGGCTGAACGACGGGAGTGAACGAGCGCCGGGCTCCCGCTAATTGCCGGGCGCGCCAGCGTCCCTCTTCTTCGCTTTGTACTTCGAGGGACACTTCGCCATGACTCCGTTCGGCACGACGTGGAACCCGTCGGCCTCGAGTTTCCCCTTCAGCACGACCTCCGCGTCATCCGAAAACGTGTCCGGCACGATGCCGGTGTAATGCGCCGACACCACCCGGGTGTCGTCTCCCACTTTCGACGCGACCTTGAACCGATACTCGAGCGAATCGCGCTTGCGCAGAATCGAATCGCGCACCACGTAGCCGTGCAGTTGCAGGTTCTTCCCCTGCCATTCCCCGGGGTTCACCAGCACCTCGTCCACGTGCTTGTAGTATTCGGTGCCTTCTCGGAGCGTCGCACGGAGCAGGCCAGCCAGGGCAACGGCCAGCACGATGACAGTCAATCCGATCTTGATGGCCTTGTTCGACATAGCCCCTTTCGACGGTTTTTCCCCAACCCAGAATACCCCGGACATCCTGACGGGTCAATCAGCCTGCCGGAAGTCCGGCATGGATGTGCGCAGCTCAAAGGACCGGCCCGAATCCGCTCCTTAGCAACTTGTAGACCAGGGTCACCGGAAGGCCGACGACGTTGGCGTAAGACCCGTGGATTTCCTCAACGAATCGCGACGCCAGCCCCTGGACCGCGTAGCCCCCCGCCTTGTCGAGCGGCTCGCCGGACGCGACGTACCACGTAATCTCCTCAGTCGTCAGCGGAAGAAACTTCACGCGGCTGGACGCCACACCCGTCGCCTCGCGGCCGTTGCGGCGCAAGGCGACCCCGGTGAGGACCTCGTGCTCCCGCCCCGACAGCAGGCCGAGCATCCGCCGGGCATCCTCGTCGTCCTGAGGCTTCCCAAGGATCAGGCCGTCGATGACGACCGAGGTATCCGCCGCCAGGACCACCTCGTCCGGGTCCCGGCCGATGGCGGCCGCCGCAGCGGCCTTCTCGCGGGCCAGCCGAAGGACGTAGTCCGCGGGTGGTTCGCCGTCGCGCGGCTGTTCGTCGATGTCGACCGGCCGGACGGTGAACGCGAAGCCGGCCGCCGCGAGCAGGTCGGCCCGGCGGGGGGACACGGAGGCGAGGATCAGCACGGAGAAATCTTACAACGGCTCGCAGGGCCGTTTCCTCCGACCGCCAAGGTGACCTCGGACCGCTGTCCCCGGCCCCGGCGGCCGGGCGTCGGCCCCAACCGACGCTCGTGAGAGAATAGGCCCGTGGAACCGCTGAACGACGCCGTCCCGGGTGTCATACGCACGCTGCTCGCGACCGCTCCGATGTCCGACGGCAAGTTCGCATTTGCCTGGAAGGTCGCGGTGGGCCCGTCGATGGACCGTGTCACCCACGCCGCGCTGAGAGAGGACGGAACGGTCGAGGTCCGAGTGGACAATGCGGCCTGGCGAAAGGAAGTGAGACGGTCGCAGGCGGTGATCCTCGCGAAGATGCAGGGCTTGCTGGGAGCGTCCGTGATCAGGAAAATCAAGGTCACGGGCGGCGGGCGGTAGATGCCAAGCCCGCTCGGCCACGCCCTCGCCGGATTCGCCGTCGGCTGGCTCGCCTCGCCGCGAGCCTGCAGGATGGCCTCGCCGGAGACCACCCCTGGCGCTCTCACGGCGCCGCCGTCGAGCGGCGTCTCGCGACGGAGCCCGTTCGTCGCCATCGCGGGCTGGCGGCCCGTCGCGTTCGCGAGGCGGTGGCGCTGGCCCTTCGTGTTTGCCGCGGCTGGCGTCGCGGCCGACCTCGACCTGCTGGTCGGCCTTCACAGCCGGTACACCCACAGCGTCGGGGCCGCCCTGCTGGTGTTCGCCTGCGCGTGGCTCGTGCTCCGACGCACAAACCCCCGGGCGCCGGCAATCGCACTCGCGGTGGCGCTTGCCTACGCCTCCCACATCCTGCTCGACTGGCTGGGTTCCGACACGACGCCTCCGCTCGGCATCATGGCGCTCTGGCCGTTCAGCGCGGCGTACTGCCTGTCGCCGGTACCGGTCTTCATGGGAATCTCGAGGAGATACTGGCTGGCGACCGCGTGGAGGCAGAACGCGGTTTCGGTGCTGCGAGAGGTGGTGGTCCTCCTGCCGGTGGCCGCCGCGGCGCTCTGGGCTCGCCCCCCGCGGCGCCGATAACGGCCTCGCCGGCCGGCATTGCCGTGCCTGCTACCGTCGGGCTCGCCGCAGTGGCAGAAACCGCCGCGCCCCTGCGCAGGCAGCACGGAGAGGCGAAAGTCAACAAATCTGTAAGTCGCTCATTCTGTTGTCTTTATTTAGATTCAAGACAAACCTTTCGCTTGACTTTCCTCCCGGCACGTCTCTAGAATGCAGGGGCTAGCGAGGCGGGCCTCAGACCTCCAAGCATGTCCGGCGACGACGCCCGCCTCGCTAGCCCTAGAAACGCTGTTGGCTGGTCCCGCGAAGCGCGGGACGTAGACGTCTTGAACGGCCCGAGCGGCATCGACAGAACGTGACTCATGTGGAGCGACGTTGGCCGTTCAAGACGTCTAGCGAGGCGGGCCTCAGACCTCCAAGCATGTCCGGCGACGACGCCCGCCTCGCTAGACCTAGAAACGCTGTTGGCTCGTCCCGCGAAGCGCGGGACGTAGACGTCTTGAACGGCCCGAGCGGCGTCGACAGAACTTGACTCATTTGGAGCGACTTTGGCCGTTCAAGACGTCTCGAGTGAATCACCCAGAGAGGAGCGCAGATGCCCGCCGACGACCGCACTGAACGCAGCAAAGCCCTCGACGTCGCCGTCAGCCAGATCGAGAAGCAGTTTGGCAAAGGCTCGATCATGCGGCTGGGGGTGAAGGGCGCGATTGCGCCCGTCGATGCCATTCCGACCGGTTCGATCAGCTTGGATTTCGCGCTCGGCATCGGCGGGGTGCCGCGCGGCCGAGTGGTCGAGATCTTCGGGCCGGAATCCTCGGGCAAGACGACGCTGGCGCTCCAGGTGATTGCGCAGGCTCAGAAGCTGGGCGGCATGGCGGCGTTCGTCGACGCGGAACACGCCCTCGACGCCACGTACGCGAGGAAGCTGGGCGTAGACCTCGACAACCTGCTGGTGTCGCAGCCCGACAACGGCGAGCAGGCGCTCGAGATCGTCGAAGTGCTGGTGCGCTCGGGCGGCGTCGACGTCGTCGTCGTCGACTCGGTGGCCGCACTCGTCCCCCGCGCCGAGATCGAGGGCGAGATGGGCGAGGCGCAGATGGGCCTCCAGGCCCGGCTCATGTCGCAGGCGCTTCGCAAGCTGACCGGCGTCGTGTCGAAGTCGAAGACGTGCCTGGTGTTCATCAACCAGTTGCGCGAGAAGATCGGCGTCATGTTCGGCAACCCCGAGACGACCACCGGCGGTCGGGCGCTGAAGTTCTACGCGTCGGTGCGGGTGGACATTCGACGCATCGCGAGCATCAAGGACGGCGACACCATCATCGGGGGCCGCACGCGCGTCAAGGTCGTGAAGAACAAGGTGGCGCCGCCGTTCCGGGAAGCCGAGTTCGACATCCTCTACGGGGAGGGCATCTCGCGCGAAGGCGACCTGCTCGACCTCGCGGTCGAACGGAAGATCGTGGACAAGAGCGGCACGTGGTTCGCCTACAGCGGCGACCGGCTCGGCCAGGGGCGCGAGAACGCGAAGCAGTTCCTGCGCGACAACCCCGAGATCACGCAAGCCATCGAGGACCGTCTCCGCAAGGAACTGGGTCTCAAGGCGGACGAGGCCGCGGAAGTCTAGCGTCGAGTTTTGCATTCTGCATTTTGCATTCTGCATTGATGGACGCCGCCATCGTCACCTGGTTCGCCTCCCACCGGAGCGCTGCGCTCGACGCGCTCGCGGAGTTGCTCGCCGTCGTCGGGCGCGCGGGTCTGGTGTTCGTCGTCGCGGCCCTCGTCCGTGGTTTCTTCGACAAGAAGCTGGCGATGGCGGCCTGGCAGACGGTGTTGGCCGTGCTGCTGGCGATGCTGGTGTCGGACGGCGTGTTGAAACCGGCCGTGAACCGGCCGCGCCCTTTCATCGCCCATCCGAGCCTCCACACGGCCGGCGCGCGGCCTGCGAGCGGTTCCTTCCCCTCCGGCCACGCCGCCGAGAGCTTTGCCGGCGCACTGCTGCTGGCCTCCACCTGGCCGCAGGCCCGCGTCGGAATCTGGGCGGTCGCCGCGCTCGTGGGTGTCTCTCGCGTCTACCTGGGCGTGCACTACCCCACCGACGTCCTGGCCGGGGCGCTGGTGGGCCTCGCGGTCGGCTGGTTGGTGCTGGGCCGCACCGTCTGGCGAGCCAAGCCGGCCGGGGCACGGGTGTGACATCGGTCTGCGTCTTCTGCGGTTCGAGCGACGGCGTGCGCCACGAGTACGGCGACACGGCCGAAGCACTCGGCAGAGCGGTGGCCGAACGGTGCTTCACGCTCGTCTACGGCGGCAGCAACGTCGGCACGATGCGGCGCCTGGCCGACGGGGCGCTTCGCGCCGGTGGGCGGGTGGTGGGCGTCATCCCCGAGCAGTTGGTCGGCTGGGAACGCGCTCACCGGGGCCTGACCGAACTCCACGTGGTCTCGTCCATGCACGAGCGCAAGGCGCTGATGGTGTCCCTGTCGGATGCTTTCATCGCGATGCCCGGCGGCTTTGGCACGCTCGACGAGTTTCTCGAGGTGCTGACGTGGGCGCAGCTTGGCATCCACCGCAAGCCGTGCGCGCTGCTCAACGTCGCCGGCTACTTCGACAGCCTCGTGGCGATGTTCGCCCGCGCCCGACACGACGGGTTTCTCTACGGGCCGCAATCTGAGCCGTTGGTCGACACCGAGCCGGTGCGACTGGTCGAGCGGCTTCGCGCGGAGTGGCACGGGCGTTCGGGCCCGAAACCCGGCTCAGCACTCTCGACAAACGGGCGGGGTTCGCTGTAAGATTTCTCTTCTTACGCGTGGCCAGGTAGCTCAGCTGGTAGAGCACTCGGCTGAAAACCGGGGTGTCCCCAGTTCAATTCTGGGCCTGGCCACCACCCATCTCCCCATCGATTGAAGGCGTCAGCCGTAGGCACCGACGACCCGACGGTTGCCGTCGAGGTCGTTCATCGCCCGCCTTGATTCCGCCGGCGGACCCAGACGAACGTCCAACCGAGTCCGTACAGCAAGAGCGACGGCCCGGCCGCGATGCCGATCAGCACGGCCGATGCCTCCAAACCGCGTCGAAGCAGGATGCCACGCTTGGCCGTGGCGTAGTTGTCGCAGACAGCCGCAAGTTCCGACTCCGTTAGTCCGTATGGAAACCACAGAACGTCGCCGCCGACCGTCCGCCGTTGCCTGAACGCCCGCCCCCGGTAATCCGCCGCCGTGTAGAGCACGGACAACCTCGCCTCATCGGGCAACCGCAGTCGCACGAGCATGGCGTTCAACTCCTCACCGCCCTTCGCGGCGTAGTAGCCATCCCACGCGTACACCTTGACGGCTTCCGGAACTTTCGCGGCGACGAGAACCGCCTTGAGGCGGTCCTCTTCCGTCTCGGGTGCCACGCCGCCCCCGGACTTTGCCATCACCCTCGAGAAATCGATCGGAGCACCCACGGTGATCGGTTGCTCCATTCGCGCGTAGACGTCAGCGGTGGGCACTCGACCTGCCGTGCGCAACGCCTCGGGAAGCCCGACCACCACCACCAGGACGAGCCAAAGCCCGGAGACTGCGCCCCACAACCGGTGCCATCCGTTCCGCGTCACAGTCTTCTCCTTGAAGCAGGTCCGGTCCGTCCCCGTTTCCGTGTCGCCCTACAGTGCCGCCATTCCCCGTCGGCCGTCCGACCGCACTCCCGGACAATCCGATCGTACTCCGCGACCGCGAGGACCGCCGCCGCATCGCGTCCGCCAGGTCTCAGGCGGTCTTCGCCGCGTCCTGCGTCGGCGTCGCGACGGTCGAACCCCTGACGCCGTTTCACCCGTCGCCGCCGGGTCGCCATCGACGGTCCTCCGGGAGGACGACCTGTACAGTAGCACCTGGAACCAAATCACAACATTCCCACAACATTCGCGTTGACAAACCCTCGGCGTACCGCCAGCATTCTGCGGCATATCGCGGCCTGCGCGGCCGAACCGGTCGCCGCACGTTTACAGTCTGCGAGTGGAAGATCATCCCGTTCGCCGGAGGTTCTGCATGAAAAAGTCCGTTTCCTGGCTCGTCGTCGTGTCGTTTGCCGTCGTCGCCGTGGCCGCCCTGCTGGCACAGGGTGGGCCGGGCGGGCAGGCCCAGCCCACCGCCGGCCAACCGCCGGCTGCCGGCGCCCAGCAGGGCCAACGTGGCCCGATGTACGTGGCGCCTCCGAGGCTCGCCGTTCGCGAGATCCTGGACGACCTCTATCAGATCGCCGTGGGCCTCGACTCGACCTGCATGTACGTCCTGGTGACGCGCGACAAGGCGCTCGTGGTGGACACACAGACGGTGGCGGAGTTCGAGGGCAAGAAGATCGTCGACTACGTGAAGAGCATCACCAACAAGCCGCTCGTCGTGGTCAACACGCACCCGCACCGCGACCACATCTCGGGCAACGCGCAGTTCGGCGAGGTGTACGCCTCTGCTCCCGCCATCGAGGAGATCAAGGCGGCCGCAGCCCGTGGGAACACGCCGATCACGTACACGCTGAAGCCCTTGAAGGACGGGGACACGATCGACCTCGGCGACCGGAAGATCGAGGTCATCACCATCGGCGCGCACAGCCCGGGGAGCATCGCCTTCCTCGACCAGAAGACCGGCTACCTCTTCACCGGTGACGAGATCGACCCGGGCCAGGTCGTCGGGATGAACCCCGACAAGATCAAGCTGCACCACGCGAACATGAAGAAGCTGTACGACAAGTACTACAGCAAGGTGACGGTGATCATCCCGGCCCACAACGGGGCGCCGGTGACCAAGCGCTACATCAAGTACTTCATGGACCTCGACGCGAAGGTCATGGCAGGGACCGCCCCCGAGGTGCCGATTGCCGACGGCCCGAACTACGATCGCTGGAACAACACGATGATCCGCTACCGGGAGAACTTCGCGTCCGTCGTCTACACGAAGACCGTGCCGCCGGCAAAGTAGCCGCGCGTCCTTCCTCACGCGCGCCCCGGGGCCGTCGGGGCGCGCGCCCTTTCGTTCTCAGCGGCGGGTGGCGCCAATCGGCTCAGCGAAACCTCAGCACGTACTCGCGGCCGGCGAGCATGCCGACCGACACGCTGCCATCATCCTGGGGCGCCGCCGGGACAGGCTGGCCGCCCGAGGTGACCGACGCCACTTGCTGTCCGCGCGGCGCGCGGACGCGGCGGGCACCGTCGACCGCGGGACGCAGCGCGGCCCGGGTAGCCTTCCCTTCGCTCCACTCGACGTCCACCTCGACCGCGCCGCGCGCCTTCAAGCCGGACACGCTGCCGGCCGGCCACGCCGGCGGCAGCGCGGGCAGCAGCGCGATCTCGCCCGCGTGGCTCTGGAGCAGCATCTCCGCGATGGCGGCCGTGCCACCGAAGTTCCCGTCGATCTGGAACGGCGGGTGGGTGTCGAACATGTTGGGGAGCGTGGACCTGGCGAGCAGCGCCACCAGGTTCTCGTGGGCCAGCGCGCCCTCCTCGAACCGCGCCCAGAAGTTGATGATCCACGCGCGGCTCCAGCCCGTGTGGCCGCTGCCGGCCGCGAGCCGGCGATCGAGCGTCACGCGCGCTGCTTTGGCCAGCTCGGGCGTGCCGCGCAGCGTGATCTGGTTGCCGGGGTGCAGCGCGAACAGGTGAGAGACGTGCCGGTGGCCAGGCTCGACCTCCTCGTAGTCTTCGAGCCACTCCTGGAGCTGCCCGTAGCGCCCAATCTTCAGGGGCGCCAGCCTTGCCCGCGCGCGCACGATCCGTGCACGGAACGCCGCATCCACGCCGAGCAGCTCGCTGGCGTCGATGACGTTCGAGAAGAGCGCGTACAGGATCTCGGTGTCCATGTATGGGCCCATCACCAGCGCCGGCCTCGAACCGTCCGCCGCCACGTACGCGTTCTCGGGCGAGATCGACGGGCCGGTGATCAGGTGGCCCTTGCCGTCGTCCACCAGGTAGTCGAGGAAGAACTCGGCCGCCTCCTTCATGATCGGGTAGCCGCGCGACGCCAGGAACGATCGGTCCCTGGTGAAGTCGTAGTGGTCCCACAGGTGCAGGCTGAGCCACGCGCCTCCCATGGGCCAGATCCCGTAGCGCGCGCCGTCGATCGGCACGGCGTGGCCCCACAGGTCGGTGTTGTGGTGGATCACGAACCCGCCCGCGCCGTACATCGCTCTTGCCACACGGCGGCCGTCGGCCCTGGCGCGATCGAGCAGGTCGAAGAGCGGCTCGTGCAGCTCCGACAGGTTGGTGACCTCCGCGGGCCAGTAGTTCATCTCGGTGTTGATGTTGATCGTGTACTTGCTGTCCCACGACGGCGCGAGCGAGTCGTTCCACAGCCCCTGGAGATTGGCCGGCATGGTGCCCGGGCGGCTGCACGAGATCAGCAGGTAGCGCCCGAACTGGAAGTAGAGCGCGGCCAGCCGCGCGTCGTCGGCGCCTTTCTTCATCGCCTCGAGACGCGCGTCGGTGGGCAGATCCGAGACTGGCCCGTCGAGGCGTAATGCAACCCGGCGAAAGAAGCGCTGGTAGTCTGCCACGTGCGCGGCACGAATCGCGTCAATCGACGTCTCGCGGCCAGGTGTTCCCGTCAACAGGGCCTTCACGCCCGCGATGGTTCGCTCGCACGCGGCCAGCGGGTCCTTCTCGCGGAACGTCGTCGCGGCCGTGACGACGATGATGGCCGAATCGGCGTCCTCGACGAACACCCGCGCGCCCTCGGAGCGCACGCGGCCGCCGCTGCGGACGACCTGCGCCACCACGTGGAAGCCGATGCCCGTCTGTCGCTCGAGGTCGTGCGTGGACATCAGCGGGAGGGCCCTGCCCTCCATGACGAGGCGGTCGGCGCCCACGGTGCGCGTCGCGCTGTCGCGCTCGCGGCGCAGCGACGCGGAGAACGAGAGCCTCCCGGGTGTGTCGCTGGCGAGGCGGATGATGATCGCCTGGTGGACGGCCGATGCGAACACCTCGCGCGTGTAGCCCACACCTGCCGACGTGTAGCGAACGTGAGCGATGGCGGAGTCGAGGTCGAGATCCCGCTCGTACCGCGTGAACGTGCCCTGCTGCGGGAACGAGAGCAGGAGGTCACCCGCCGTCTGGTACGGCGGCATGCGCCTCGTGGTCGCGATCATCGTCTTGTCGGCGAGCGCCTGCGCCTCGCCCCCCCGCCCGGCCATCAGCAGACGGCGGACCTCCGCGAGCGACGCGGCCGCGTCGGGGTTCACGCGGTCGCGGTACTCGCCGGCCCAGACCGAGTCCTCGTTGAGCTGAAGCCGCTCCTCGGACACGCCGCCGAAGACCATCGCGCCGAGCCGGCCGTTGCCGACCGGCAACGCCTGGTTCCAGTTCGCCGCCGGCTGCCGGTACCACAGTCGCGGCGCCAGGTCCGAAGACGGTGCATCTTGCCTTTCTGGCGCCGCCGCGGCGGTCGCGAGAAGGCAGAGGGCGACGATGGCCTGCTTCATGGAATCTCCCTTGCGACGGCCACGAGCCGACACCCGCCCCCTCGCGCCTCAGAGCGCGCCGGCTGCACCGCGCAGGGGCAGGATACCGCTTTTCCCCGGCGATGTGCCCGTGATCAGGTGTAGCCGGCAGGCCCGGGGTGCGTGCGCGTGATGCGAGGGTCATGATGCGGTGGGCCGCTTGCGCAGCCGTCCGAATCGAGAAACAGTACCGCGGCCCGACGCGGAGCGGACCATAATAGGCGGCCTGCGGCAAGGAGTCGTTCCGATGAACGCACGATCCGTTCGGAACTTGTGTCGCTGCCTGACGGTGGTCCTCGCCGCGGTGCCGGCGGTGACGCTCCGGTCGGCCGCCCGCCAGGCTGGCCGGCCGGCCGGCGAGCCCCGGGCGTCCATCGATTGGCGCGCGCTCGTCGGTCGCCATTTCCCAACGCTGACCACGTTCGACGTCGAGTCGCCGCTCTCGGTCGGCAACGGCGAGTTCGCGTTCACGGTGGACGCCACGGGCCTCCAGACGTTCGCCGAGGCCTTCGAGGAGACGATCCCGCTCGGCACCCTGTCGCAGTGGGCGTGGCACACCGCGCCGAACCCCAACCGCTGGAGCATCGACACCTTCCGGTTCAACACGTTCGACAGCCACGGGCGGCAGGTCGGCTACGCCGACATCCCCGGCGAGCGCACGCCCGAGATCGACTGGCTGCGCGCCAACCCGCACAGGCTGCACCTCGGGCGGATCGGATTCGCGCTGACGCGCGCCGATGGCAAGATGGCGACACCCTCGGACCTCGCTGACGTCCGCCAGACGCTGGACCTCTGGAACGGCGTCATCACGAGCCACTTCCGGCTGGACGGCGAGCCGGTGGACGTCGAGACGATCTGCCACCCGACACTCGACGCCGTAGGCGTGCGGGTGAGGTCGCCGCTGCTCGCGGCTGGCCGCGCGAAGATCGACATCCGGTTTCCGTACGGCACGGGCGCCGTCGCCACCGCGGACTGGACCAAGCCCGACGCACACACCACGCTGTTGACGCGGCCCGCGTCCCGAGAGGCGCGGTTCGCGCGGCGACTCGACACCGACGCCTACACGGCATCGCTGCGCTGGGCGCCCGGCGGCGCGCTGGTCGCCGTCGGCCCGCACGCCTACCAACTGGCCGCCACGCCCGGATCGACGACGCTCGAGGCCGTGATGGTGTTCGCGCCGGGCACGAAGGCTCCGGGCGTTCCCGCGTTCGCCGACGCGGCGGCCGCAACGCGCGCCCACTGGAATCGCTTCTGGTCCACCGGCGGCGCGATCGACCTGTCGGGCAGCACCGATCCGCGCTGGCGCGAGCTGGAACGCCGCGTGGTTCTCTCCGAGTACCTCACCGCCATCCAGTGCGCCGGCCGGTTCCCGCCGCAGGAAACGGGCCTCACCTACAACAGCTGGGAGGGAAAGTTCCACCTGGAGATGCACTGGTGGCACGCGGCGCAGTTTGCGCTGTGGGACCGGCTTCCGCTGCTCGAGAGGAGCCTGGGCTACTACGACGCCATCCTGCCGAGAGCGCGGGCGACCGCCGCGCGGCAGGGCTACGCCGGCGCGCGCTGGCCGAAGATGACGAGCCCTTCAGGCGACGAGTCGCCGTCGAACATCGGGCCGTTCCTGGTCTGGCAGCAGCCGCACCCGATCTTCTACGCCGAGCTGGTGTATCGCGCGGCACCGACTCGGCAGACGCTCGAACGGTTCCGTGAGGTGGTCTTCGCAACCGCCGACTTCATGGCGTCGTTCCCCGCGCCCGACGAGTCGGGCACCCGACTCGTCCTCGGGCCGCCGCTTCAGTGCGCGCAGGAGACGTACCCGAAGGACCGAACGACCAACTGCACGTTCGAGCTGGGCTATTGGTCGTGGGGGCTCCGCACGGCGCAGGCGTGGCGCGAACGGCTCGGCCTCGGCCGTTCGGCGGACTGGGATCGCGTGATGGCCCGCCTCGCTACGCCGGCCGTCGCAGACGGGAAGTACCTGTTCGCCGAGAGCGCGCCCGACACGTACTCCAATCCGGCGTGGGCCACCGACCACCCGTCGGTGCTCGCCGCGTTCGGCGTGCTGCCGGGCGCCGGCATCGACCGCGCCGTCATGGACCGCACGCTGACGTGGATCTGGGCCAATTGGAACTGGCCGACGACGTGGGGCTGGGACTACCCGATGGTGGCGATGTCCGCGGCGCGCCTCGGCCGGCCGGAGCTCGCGATCGACGCGCTGCTGCTCGACACGCCGAAGAACACCTACCGCGCGAACGGCCACAACCACCAGAGGCCAGGCCTGACGATCTACCTGCCGGGCAACGGCGGACTGCTCTACGCGGTGGCCATGATGGCGGTGGGATGGGACGGCGCGCCCGCTCGCCCCGCGCCCGGATTTCCGGCCGACGGCCGCTGGGTCGTGAGGTGGGAGGGGTTGAAGAAGGCGCCGTAGCCGCGCCTCCGCCACCGGGAGTTGCGCTCGTCGCGCGCGCGACGCTGACGTGGAGAGGCGGCTTTCTATCCAGGCCCCTGGGCGTCGCCCGCTCCGTAGACGTGATCGAACGTCAGCGTCTCCCGCGGGCCGATCCTGATGAACCCCTGGTCCCACGGTCCCGTGAGGAGGCGCCGGAGGTACTGGGTCGTGCCGGGGATCACCTGGTGTTCGAGGCCGAACGTTGCCGCGATTGGGAGCGTGCGCTCGACGAACCGCCCCACGTCGAACGACCCGCTGTCGATGATGCCGAGCCTGCGGTAGTGCTTGAGCAGGACGCCGTAGACCGAGTCGGCCGTCGCCTTGCCGCGCCGCGCGGCGAACGCCTGGTACTCCGACCAGATGTTCGACTCGTGCTCCAGGTAGCCGGGCGTCAGGAAGTAGGTGGCCTTCTCGGTCGTCACCTCCTCCCGGCGGGCGCAGGAGCCGAGGAGGAGGCTGATGCAGTCGTCCACCCTCGGGACGATCAGCTCGTACGGGCCGGCCGTGAGGCCGATCACGGAATTGCCGCAGTAGCCGAACGCCAGCAGCACCCGATCGGTGTCGGTAACCTCGTCGAGCGCCTGCTGAAGGCGCGCGCGGAGGCGATCGGGCCAGTTGTGCAGGCCGGATTCCACCCACGACACGGGCAGGCCGCAGCCGGTCTCCCTCAGCGCGAGGTCCAGTTCGTCGGCAATCGTGCGGCAGGCCAGGATCAGCGTTCCCCCACCTCCTCCAGCACCACGTCCTCCCGGAGGTCCGCCATCGCGTCCACGAGTCTCCGGCTCACGTCCGCCCCCCGTCGCTCGGGTCGCGGCCACCGCACACCCTGTGCAGGCACGCGGCGAGCGCCGCGATGTGCGCCGGCGTCGAGCCACAGCACCCGCCGATGAAGCGCGCGCCCGCCTCGACGAGCGCGGGCGCGTGCACGGCGTAGAGTTCCACCGGCGCGTCGTAGCGCGTGGTCCCGTCGGCACCGAGCACGGGGGCGCCCGCGTTCCCCTTGATTCCACACCGGCAAGGCGTCGCCGCACGCCCTGAACTGGCGGGCCACTTCGACCGTCGCCTCGATGCCAACCCCGCAGTTCGCTCCCACGAAGCTCGCGCCGGCCCCGCGCGCCATCTCGTACACCTGCTGGGCGCTCACCCCCATCATCGTCCGGGTGTGCTGGCGGCCCGAGTCGAACGAGAAGGTCACGCCGACGGGCAGGTCGCAGGCGGCCAGCGCCGCGTCGAGGGCCGCGCGCGCGTCCTCCAGCGCCGACTGCGTCTCGATCACGATGGCGTCCGCACCGCCGTCGGCGAGCGCGCGCGCCTGCTCGGCGGCCGCCGCGGCAGTGGTCGCCGCGTCGATCGTCTTCAGCGCGATCAGCTTCCCGGTCGGGCCGACCGACCCGAACACGCGCGCCCGCGTCCCGGCGGCCCGCCGCGAGATCTCCGCCCCCGCCCGCGTCAGAGCCGCCGCGGAGGCGTCGAGGCCGTGCCGTGCAAGGGCGACGCGGTTCGCCGAGAACGTGTTGGTGAGGATCACCTGCGCTCCCGCGTCCACGTAAGCGGCGGCGACGGCCAGGACCTTGTCGGGGGCGGACAGGTTCCAGGCGTCGGTCAGTTCCCCGGGTTGCTCCCCAAGCGCCTGCAACTCGGTGCCCCAGGCCCCGTCCGTGCACGTTACGGGCAGCGCGCCGAAGTTCTCGCGCGTCAAGCGTTCCAGAGCCGTCATCTTGCACTCCCCTTCCCTGCCGGACGCCGCGGCGCCCAGGCCGCCGGTACGCTAGAGCACCCCGCCGCCGAAGTCAACCTGACTGCTGGCCTGGCGAGCGGCCTGGCGACGCCTCGCACCTTGCTCGCGGCGCCGATCGGCCCTAACATGCTGACTCGCGCCCAGCTCGACGGCCCGCCGAGCGCCCGCCCGCGAACATCCGTGGAGGTCCCGATGAGGCAACGCGCGCTCGCCGTGTCCGTCTTGTGCCTGGCACTCCACGGAGTGCCCGCCAGAGGCCAGGTCCAAGCGTTGAACATCGCCGCTCGACAGGCCCCGACGGCGGGGCCGCAGGCGGGCCTCGTGCCGAGTTCGGTCGCTTCGCTCGGCGCCTCGCTCGAGATCCCATCCGCGGCGTTCGGCCGCCCGGGGTCCCGGCCGGCTCGCACCCCTCTGAAGATCGACGGGTTGTACTTCGAGACAGCCGCCGGACGAACGCGGCTTCCTGCGGCGCTGACGGCCCCCCTGGCCACTGGCGCGGCAACCTCCAGCGAGATGACGATGCCCGACGGGCGCGTTGTCCGCCTGTCGTTCGCGCCGGACGGGCGGCACCGGACGCTCCGTCTCGGCGCTTCGCCGGACCGCGATGTCCGCGGGTGGGGACTCGCCATCGACGCGACACCGGACGAGTACTACACCGGTCTCATGGAGCGCGTCGTGGACGGCCCGCAGCAGGCCTCGTGGGCGCCCGGGATCACGGCCGCCATGAACCTGCGCGGCCAGCGGGTGGAGATGATCGTCAAGCCGACCACCTCGCTGTACGCGCCGTTCTACCTCTCGTCGCGCGCATACGGGGTCTTCGTCAAGGGAACCTGGCCCGGGCGTTTCGACTTCTGCGCGAACCAGCCCGACCGCGTGACGATCGATTTCGAGGGGCCGTCGATCGACATCAAGATCTACCTCGAGCCGGACCCGGCGGCCGTGGTGCGGGACCATGCCCTCGACGCCGGCCCCCCGCTGCTGCCGCCGAAGTGGACCTTCACGCCGTGGCGGTGGCGCGACGAGCATTCGCAGCTGCCGCAGTACTACGACGGCACCGCCGTGACGGGTCCGTTCAACTCCCAGGTGATGGAAGACGTCTTGCTGATGCAAGCCTACGGCATCCCGAACGGCGTGTATTGGATCGATCGCCCGTGGGGCCCCGGCCCGCTCGGCTACGACGACTTCGAGATCGACTCGAAGCGCCTGCCGCACTTCGCCGAGATGGTGAAGTGGCTCGATGCTCGGAACGCGCACCTGCTGCTGTGGATCGCGCCGTGGTTCCAGGGCCAGATGGAGCGCGACGCCGTCGCGAAGGGGTACCAGGTTCCAGGCCAGCCGACCAAGTACGTGCACGCCGACTTCACGAATCCCGCGGCCCGCGCGTTCTGGCAGGCGGGGCTCTCGAAGCTGCTGACGCTCGGCGTCGCCGCCTTCAAGCTCGATCGCGGCGAGGAGGACATGCCCGAGCAGGGTCCGTTCACGGTCTTCGACGGCAGGTCCGTCCGCGAGCAGCGGAACGACTATCCGGTCATGTTCCTCCGGGCCGCCTACGAGGAAGCGAAGAAGCACCGCGGCGACGACTTCCTGCTGATGCCCCGTGGGGCGTACACGGGCAGTGCGCGCTACGGGGCCTTCTGGGGGGGCGACATCGGCGGCACGCAGGAGGGGCTGCGCGCCTCGATCATCGCCGTGCAGCGCGCGGCCGTGATGGGATACCCCCTCTGGGGGTCGGACACCTGCGGCTACAACGAGCAGTTGATGGAGCAGGAAGTATGCGCGCGGTGGCTCGCGTTCAGTGCGTTCACGCCGATCATGGAGGTCGGACCGACGCGCAACGTCGGGTTCTGGAACCTGCCGCGCGTTCCTTCCTACGACGACGTGCTCATCGCCACCTGGCGCCTCTACGCGCGGGTTCACCAGCGGTTGGTCGATTACAGCTACCGGCACGCGCGGGAGGCCGCCGATACCGGAATGCCGATCGTGCGCCCGTTGATGCTCGCGGAGCCCGGGGCGGCGGAGGCCTGGACGAACTGGGGCACGTATTTGTACGGCACGGATCTCCTCGTCTCGCCCGTCTGGGAGAAGGGCCGCCGCGAGGCGGCGGTCTACCTGCCGTCCGGCTCGCGCTGGCGCGACGCGTGGCGTCGGGACCGCGTGTACGACGGTGGCCGGACCGTCACGGTCCCTGCCGAGGTCCACCAGATCCCGCTCTTCGTGCGGGAAGGCAGCGGACTGGACCTGGGCGACCTGAATCGCGAGTACCGAGGAGTCACTGGCGGCCGCGCGCCAGCGACCGGATCTCGAGAGTCTCGATGCCGCTCTCGCCGCGTGGTTCGCGGGCCGAGGGACGGGAAGGCAGTAGGCGGGCCGGGAGTGCGCAGCGCGATGCAACGAGTCAGCCGAGGCGTCGTCACGATCCTGTCGTTCTTCGTGGCGGGCGCTGCGGGCGCCGCCGAGCACCTCGCGCTCGATGTCTACATGGGCGGTGGCGGCCATTCGCTGAAGGCGTCACAGGCACAGCACATCGTGGACTTCTCGAACGACGTGTTCTTCGGTACACCCCTCGAGGCCGACGTCAGAGCACAGTTGACGACCGACCCGTACCTCGACGCGCGGACCTACGACACCTACTACGGCGGGCTCGCGAGCATGATGCCCTGGCTGGACACGATGGCCAGGGTGCGCATGTCTCCCCCGCTGCAAGAACGCACGCCGAAGTCCGTCGACGCAGGAGGCGTCGTCGCGGTGCGATTCTCACTGATGGATGCCGAGGGCAACCGCTTCCCCGACGCGTCGCCCAGGGTCTACCTCGCGCCCATCTCGGAAGGCCGGCTGACGAAAGAGGTTGCGGCCGCCTCGCGCAGGGGCGACAATCTCTGCCGGTACGACCGGCGCACCGGGCTCTACGCACTCGATCTCGACACGAAAGGTCTCGCGGCCGGAACGTACCGGGTCCGGATTGACGTCGGAGACTACACGACGACGATGACGCTGAGGTAGGATTCCGGCGGGTTGCATCGCGGGCAGTCTCTCTCGAGGGAAACCATGACCACCATTTCGCGACGAACGGTGCTCTCGCTGCCGCTGTTGACGTGCCGGCCCTTTGCCGACCTGGCGCTGCAGGCCGCGGCCGGAGCGTCGAGGCCGAACATCCTGTTCATCATGACCGACGACCACGCCTCGCAGGCCATGAGCTGCTACGGCAGCCGGGTGAACAAGACGCCCAACCTGGACCGGATCGCGCGCGAGGGGATGCGGATGGACCGGGTCTTCGCGACCAACTCCATCTGCACGCCGAGCCGTGCCTCGATTCTGACCGGGAAGTACAGCCACGAGAACGGCGTGCCGGTCTTCAACCGGTTCGACGGATCGCAGCCGACCGTCCAGAAGATGCTGCAGCAGGCCGGCTACTACACCGCGATGGTTGGAAAGTGGCACCTGGGCAGCGACCCGACCGGGTTCGACTACTGGAACATCCTGCCGGGGCAGGGGGTGTACAACGACCCGACGTTCTACGACAAGGACGGCTCCGAGGTCATCAAGGGCTACGCCACGGACATCATCGCCGACGTCACGATCGACGTGCTGAAGAACCGGCCGAAGGACAAACCGTTCTTCGTCATGTCGCACCACAAGGCGCCGCACCGGGAATGGACGCCGGACGAGAAGCACCGGAAGCAGTTCGAGAACCAGCACATCCCGGAACCCTCGAACCTCCGCGACGACTATGCCGGGCGCACCGACGCCCTCCACGAGCAGCAGCAGTCGGTCTTCAGGGATCTGACCCGCATGGACCTCAAGCTCGTGCCGCCGCAGGGACTCGCGGGCCCGGAGAGGATGCGCTGGCTGGGCGAAAAGCCCACCGAGGTCGAGATCGAGGTGAACGGCGTCAAGAAGACGCTGACCGGCAAAGAGCTGGAGGACTGGAAGTACCAGCGCTACATGCAGGACTACCTGGCCTGCGTCCAGAGCGTCGACGACAACGTGGGGCGCGTGCTGGACTGGCTCGATGCCAACGGCCTCAGGGAGAACACGGTCGTGATCTACACGAGCGACCAGGGCTTCTTCCTCGGCGAGCACGGGCTGTTCGACAAGCGCTTCATGTACGAGGAATCGCTGCGCATGCCGTTCGTCGTCCGCTGGCCGGCCGGGATCGCGCCGGGCACTTCCTCGGCCGCGATCGGGATCAACTGCGACTTCGCGCCGACGTTCCTCGACCTGGCCGGCCTGCCGACGCCCGGCGACATGCAGGGCCGCAGCTTCGTGCCGATCTGGAAAGGGAAGACGCCGCGCGACTGGCGCCAGGCGATGTACTACCGCTACTACCACGACCCGGGTGATCACAACACCCGCGCCCACTACGGGATCCGCACGGCCACGCACAAGCTGATCTACTTCTGGAAGAAGGACCAGTGGGAGTGCTACGACCTGGTGGCGGACCCGCAGGAGATGCACAACATCTACAACGACCCGAAGGCGCAGCCGGTGGTGGCGAAGCTGAAGCAGGAGTTGTGGCGCCTCAAGAAGGCGCTGAAGGACGAAGACCAGTTCGCCGACAAGCTGCCGCAGGATTCGTCCTACGTCCAGGCGCCGCCGCCCAAGAAGCGTTGACCCGTCGAGCGAGCTGCCGGCCGGGCTCCTACCCGGCCCCGCAGCACTTCTTGAACTTCTTCCCGCTCCCGCACGGGCACGGTCCGTTGCGGCCTGGCGTGCGCGCCGCGGCCTGCGAGCCCCCGGCGGCCACCCACGCCATGACGTTCGCCGGCGGGCGCTGCCCGCCGAGCTCCCCCGCCATGAAGCGCATGAACGGATCGACGTGCCGGAAGAACATCTTGTAGCCGGCGCACAGGTAGTTCAGGCCGGGCTCGCCGTCGGTCGCGACGGCGAAGCGGTTCTTCGGGCACTCACCGTGACACGCAAAGCGGACGTCGCACTCGCGGCACGACCTCGGGAGCGCGTCTTCCTTCGCATGGCCGAACGCGGCCTGGAACTCCGAGCCCGCGAGCGCGGCGAGCGGCGCCGCGAGGATGTTGCCGAGCCGGTGGCTGGGACGTACGTAGTGATCGCAGGAGTAGAGGTCGCCGTTGTGCTCCACGGCAAGCCCGCGGCCGCACGTCGGCTGGAAGACGCACAGGGTCGTCCACCCCTGGTACCAGGATTCGAGCGCCACGTCGAACTGCTGGACGAAGACGCGGCCGACGTCGTGCCGCACCCACTCGTCGAAGATCGCGCACAGGAACCGCCCGAACTGAGCGGGGTCGACGGACGCGCGGGTCACGGCCGTCCCGTTCCCGGCTCGCTCCACCAGCGGGATGAACTGGATGAACCCGCTCCCCTCGTCGCGCAGGAAGCGATAGACGCCCAGCGGGTCCTCGGCATTCGCCCGATGGACGACGCAGAGCGCGTTGAACGGGACGCCGTGGCGGCGCAGGACGTCGCGGCCGCGGATGACCTGGTCGAACGTCGGCTGGCCGCCGCGGTTCACGCGGTAGCGGTCGTGCAGCGCCTTCGGGCCGTCGATCGACAGCCCGACGAGGAACTCGTGGCGGGCCAGGAAGTCGCCCCATTCGTCGTCGAGGAGGACGCCGTTGGTCTGGAAGCCGTTCTCGATCCGCCTGCCGTCCGCGTAGCGCCGCTGCAACTCGACGACGCGCTCGAAGAAGCCGACGCCGAGCAGCGTCGGCTCACCGCCCTGCCAGGCGAAGCTGACCAACGGGCCGTCCTGCGCGGCGATGTACTGCCGGACGAACGACTCCAGCACCTCGTCCGACATGGCCCACGACGAGGTGCCCGGGTAGAGCCGCTCCGTCTCGAGGTAGAAGCAGTAGCGGCACCCGAGGTTGCAGATCGGCCCGATCGGCTTGGCGATGACCTGAAAGCCCCGCGGCGGAGGGAATGCGCTGCTGCCTGACTCCACCCGGCGATGGTACCACTGGCTGACGGGCGCCGGCTAGACGTCTTGAACGGCCAAAGTCCGAGGCCCGCCTCGCTAGAACTCCGCGCTCTTCGGGGCGCGCGGGAACGGGATGACGTCGCGGATGTTCGCGAGGCCCGTGACGTAGTTGATGGCCCGTTCGAAGCCGAGGCCGAAGCCGGCGTGCGGCACGGTGCCGTAACGCCGCAGGTCCCGATACCACCAGTAGACGCGCTTGTCGAGGCCCATGGCCTCGATTCGTTGATCGAGCACGTCGAGCCGCTCCTCGCGCTGGCTCCCCCCGATGATCTCGCCGATTCCCGGCGCCAGCACGTCCATCGCCGCCACCGTCTTCCCGTCGCGGTTCAGGCGCATGTAGAACGCCTTGATCTCCTTCGGGTAGTCCGTCACGACGACGGGGCGGCCGATGAGTTCCTCGGTCAGGTAGCGCTCGTGCTCGGACTGCATGTCGATGCCCCAGCGCACGGGGAACTCGAACTTCCTCCCCGACTTCTCGAGGGCCGCAATCGCCTCCGTGTACGTCATCCGCTCGAAGCTCGAGTTCACGAACGACTCGAGCCGGGTCACGCAGGTCTTGTCCACGCGTTCGGCGAAGAACGCCATGTCGTCCGCCCGTTCGTCGAGCACGGCCGTGAAGATGTAGCGGAGGAAGTCCTCGGCCAGCTTCGCATCGTCGTTGAGATCGGCGAAGGCGATCTCGGGCTCGATCATCCAGAACTCGGCCAGGTGCCGGCTGGTATTCGAGTTCTCCGCACGGAAGGTCGGTCCGAACGTGTAGACGCGCGTGAGCGCCAGGCAGTAGCTCTCGACGTTCAGCTGCCCGGACACGGTCAGGTAGGCCTGCTTGCCGAAGAAGTCCTGCGCGAAGTCCACCAGCCCGTCCCCCGTGCGGGGAGGGTTTGCGAGGTCGAGCGTGGAGACGCGAAACATCTCGCCCGCCCCCTCGGCGTCGCTCGCCGTGATGATCGGCGTGTGCACCCAGTAGAAGCCGCGCTCGTGATAGAAGCGGTGAATCGCCTGCGCCATGCAGTCGCGTACCCGCGCCACGGCGCCGAACGTGTTCGTCCGCGGCCGCAGGTGCGCCACCTCGCGCAGGTACTCGAAGGTCTGCCGCTTCGGCGTGATCGGATACGTCAGCGGGTCGTCGACCCAGCCGACGACGCGCACCGCCGATGCCGTGATTTCGAACGCCTGGCCCTTCCCCTCGGACGGGGCGAGCGCGCCGTCGATTTCCACCGAACAGCCGGCCGTCAGGTGAAGGATCGCCGATTCGTAGTTGGGCAGCGTGTTCTGCGCCACGATCTGGATCGGGCTGAAACAGGTGCCGTCGTGCACGTGAATGAACGACAGTCCGGCCTTCGAATCGCGCCGAGTCCGCACCCAGCCCTTCACCGTCACCTCGGTGCCCGCCGCCACCTTCCCGCCCAACAGATCGACGACCGTGTGCCAAGCCATTCGGAACTCCTGTGTCCAGCCATCATACTGAACAGCCGATGGAAGTTAGAAGACAGAAGATGGAAGACCGCGTTCCGGATCCGCCGCCGGCTGTCCGCTGGCCGCGGCCCTTCTGCTACGATTCCCAGATGGACACCACCGTGGAAGCCCTCACCGCCGAGATCCGGGCGTTCCGAGACGCGCGCGACTGGCTGCAGTTCCACAACCCGAAGGAACTGGCCGTCGCGATTGCCGCCGAGGCCGGCGAACTGCTGCAGCACTTCGTGTGGCAGGATCACGCGCAGTCGGAACGGCGGGTCGAGCAGCGGCGGGACGCCATCGGTGACGAGATTGCCGACGTGGCGATCCTGCTCTTCGAACTCGCCGACAACTCCGGGATCGACCTGGCCGCGGCCATGCGGGCCAAGCTGACGCGCAACGGGCAGCGCTATCCCGTGGACCGCGCCAAGGGCTCGAACGCCAAGTACAGCGAACTGTGAGCGACGCTCCGCCCGTCCGCCATCGCCGGCGTCCCCGCTACGCGGGAACGTACCCACGCCGCTTCGACGAGAAGTACAAGGAACTCTCGCCGGAGCGGTACCCTGAGACTGCGGCGAAGGTCCGCGGCGCGGGGAAGACGCCGGCCGGGTCGCACGTCCCGGTCATGGTCGCCGAGGTGCTGGAAGCGCTCGACCTGCGTCCCGGCGAGACGGTCGTGGACTGCACGCTCGGCTACGGCGGCCACGCGACGGCCATGCTGCAGGCCGTCCGACCCGGCGGCCTGCTCGTCGGTCTGGATGTCGATCCCGTCGAACTGCCGAAGACGGAGGCCCGGCTGCGGGGCCTGGAAGTGGACGCGGCGAGCTTCCGGGCCCGCCGCTCGAACTTCGCGGGGCTGCCGCGGGTGCTCGCCGAGGAGGGGCTTTCCGGCGCCGACGCGGTGTTCGCCGACCTGGGCGTGTCGTCGATGCAGCTCGACGATCCGAGCCGCGGCTTCACGATGAAGGCTCCCGGCCCTCTCGACATGCGGATGAACCCGGCGCGCGGCCAGCCTGCGTCCGCGTGGCTCGCGTCGGTGTCGTTGGAGAAGCTGGCGGGCGCCCTGGCGGATTACGCGGACGAGCCCCACGCCGGCGCCCTTTCCGGTGCGCTCGCCGGGCGGCGGTTCGACACCACCGCGGAACTGGCGGACGCTGTCCGGGGCGCGCTGCCGGCAATGAGCTCCGACGAGCGGGAGCTGTCCGTCCGGCGTGTCTTCCAGGCCGTGCGGATCGCGATCAACGAGGAACTCACCGCGCTCGAGACGCTGCTTCGCGTGCTGCCGTCCTGTCTCCACCCGGGCGGACGGGTGGCCATCCTCACCTTTCATTCGGGCGAGGACCGACGCGTGAAGAAGGCATTCCAGGCGGGGCTGCGCGACGGCGTCTACGAAGCCGTCGCGAGCGAGGTCGCCCGGCCGTCCCCGCAGGAATGCCGCGACAACCCACGTGCCGGCGCCGCCAAGCTGCGCTGGGCGAGGGTTCCTACCCTTTGAGCGCCGCCTTCACCCGTTCCGGGGTCAGCGGCATGCGCGTGAGCCGGACGCCGGTCGCGTCGAAGATCGCGTTCCCCACCGCCGCGCCGAGCGGCACCAGCGCCGGCTCGCCGCCGCCTTGGGACGGGATGTCGGGCGCGTCCACGATCACCGCCTCGATCTTCGGCAGCCACGAGAAGCGCGGAAGCTCGTAACCGCCGAGGCTCCGGTCCAGCACGTCGCCGCCCTTGAAGTGCACCTCCTCGCTGAGCGTGTAGCCCAGCCCCATCGTGAGGCACCCCTCGATCTGCTGCAGCGCGCCGTCCGGATTCACCACCACCCCCATCTCCTGCGCGCAGACGACGCGCGCCACCCGGGTTGCGCCCGTGGCCCGGTCCACCGCGACCTCGACGATGAGAGCGACGTAGGTGCCGGCGTCGACACCGAGCGCCACGCCGTAGCCGCGACGGCTCGGCAGCGGCCTCGGCACCCAGCCGAACTTCTTCGCCGCCGCGTCGAGCACGCGGACCATCCGCTGGTCGGTGAGGTTCTTCAGCCTGAACTCCACCGGATCCATGCCGGCCTTTGCCGCGAGCACGTCCACGTGGCATTCGCGGCCGAACGCGTTGCTGCTCGCGCCGGGCGCCCGCCACGGTCCGACCGCAAACGCGTGCAGGTTCCCGGAGTTCCCGCTCCACCCGCCCGTCCAGGCCGTGCGATGGTTCGGGACGCTGTAGAACTGCGCGGCGCCACGCTCGCCGGCGCAATAGACCTTGTAGTCCCACAGGCCGATCGTCTTCTTCGCCGGGTCCAGCCCGGCACGGATCTTCACGATCGACGCCGGCCGGAACGTGTCGTAGAAGAACTCCTCCTCCCGGCTGAAGATCACGCGGACCGGCTTGCCCGTCAGCATCGCGAGGCGCGCCGCCTCCACGCCCTGTCTCGAGGCCGACTTGCCGCCGAACCCGCCGCCCACGTAAGGCGTGATCACCCGAACCTTCTCGGCCGGCAGCTTCAGCGCCTGCATCAACTGGTTCTTCAGCGGAAACGGCGTCTGGGTTCCGGCCCACACGGTGACCTTCCCGTTCTCGACGACGGCCACCGCCGCGTGCGGCTCCATTGGCGCGTGCGCGACGTAGCTGTCGTAGTAGGTGCCTTCGATCACCTCGCCCACGAGCTTCTCGCCGGCGGCCACGCTCCCCCCTTCGGCCACCGTCGCCGCCGGACCCGCCGTCTCGAGGAAATGGTCGTACATCGTGGCGTCGTCGAACGGCGGGTCGTGGCGCGTCCACTCGGCCTTCACCAGCGCGAGCGCCTTGTCGGCCTCGTCGCGGTGCGCGTGCAGCACCGCCACGATGTCGCCGTCGCGCACGACCTTCACGCCGGGCACCTTCTCCGCGGCAGACACGTCCACCGCGCCAAGCGTCGCGCCGTGGGCCGGCGGCCTCAGGATGCGCGCGTGGAGAGCGCCTCCGGGCGGCACGATGTCGCCCGCGTATTTCGCCGCGCCCGTCACCTTCTCGCGGCCGTCGCGCCTCTTCGCCGACGTGCCCACGACCGTGTACGACTTCACCGGCTTCAGCGCCGCACCCGCTCTCGGGCCCGCCGCCCCCTGACCTCCAGTGGGTTCCGGCCCGCCTGCCTGGGCGACCGCCGTGACCTTCCGCTCGATCTTCCTGCCCTCCGTCAGCTGGCCGTAGCTGGCGGTCTTCTTCGGATCCGCGCGGTCGCTGACGACGCCGGCCTTCACGACCAGCCGATTGGCCGGCACCTGCAGCCGGTCGGCGGCCAACTGGAGAAGCTCCGCCCGGGCGTCGGCCGCGGCCTGCCGCAGAATCGGCCCGAACTGCCGGACGCTCAGCGAGCCGAACGTGCCCATGTCCCAGGGACAGAGGTCGGTGTCGCCCATCACGATGTCGATGGCCGACAGCGGAACGTCCAGCTCCTCTGCCAGCAACTGCGGGAGGGAGGTCATGACGCCCTGCCCCTGCTCGATCTTCCCGACCAGGCAGGTGACGCGGCCGTCGGCCCCGATGTGCAGGTAGGCGTTGATGTCGCTCGGGTAGCCCTGTCGCCCCATCGGGAGGCGCGCCGTCTCCTGTGCCGCACCCGGCCGCTCGATGGCCAGCAGCACCAGAAGCCCCGTCGCCGACAGCTTCACGAAGTCGCGTCGGTCCACCGGGAACGACATCGGTCCGTCAGTCACCAGTTCCTGGTCGCGCTCGAAGTCGTTGTCCTCGATCGTCATCGCGCGCCCCCCTTCATCGTCGCCGCAGCCGACTCCACCGCTCGCAGAATGCGCACGTGCGCGCCGCACCGGCACAGGTGGCTGTCGAGTTCGCGGACGATATCGGCACGTACGGCCTTCGGGTTCCGGAGCAGCAGGGCGTAAGCGCCCATGATCATGCCCGGCGTGCAGTACCCGCACTGGTAGGCCACGTGATCGGCGAACGCTTCCTGGATGGGGTGCAGGCGGTCTCCTTTCGCCAGCCCTTCGATCGTGAGGACCTGCTTGCCCTGGACGTCGCCCACGGCGGTGGCGCAGGAGCGCACCGCCGCGTTGTTGACGATGACGGTGCAGGAGCCGCAGACGCCTTCGCCGCAACCGAACTTCGTGCCGGTGAGGCCGAGGTCGTCGCGAAGCACCCACAGCAGCGGTCGCGTCTCATCGACGGTTACGCGCGTCGGCTTGCCGTTCAGCGTGAATGACACCTCTCGCATCGGTTCTCGTCTCCTGGGGGGGCAGGGGCAATTCTGAACCGTCCGGGCCATTTGTCAAATGGCCGGAGCAAAAAAAAGGACCCTGGCTCAAAGGGTCCTTAGTTGAAGGAGGAGCGAAGCTCTTGGCTTGCTACTCGGTAAGACGTCGGCCCCGCCCGCTTGGTCTGGCAGGAACCAGCCCGGCCGCTACTTTTTCCTCGCCGGCTTCTGCTGGGCCGGTTGAGAGGCGCGGACGAGCTCGATCGTGCCGTTCTTCTGGAGCGTCTCGAGCGCCGCGTAGACGAGGTCGAGGTCCACGTCCGGCGCCTCGGACGACAGGACGTAGCCGAACTTGGTGTCGTCGCTGCCGACGACCAGGTTGCCGCACTCGGCACGCACCGCGTTGTAGATGTCGAGCACGCTCCGCTTCCCGTCGATGAAGTTGGCCACTTCGCTCGACGCCAAGCCGGGCAGCCGAGGCAGCGGCTCGCCGGCCTGGCCGCGGCCCCGGCCGCCGCCCCTCTGGCTCTGCCGCTGCTGCGCCTCCGGGGAGTAGACGCGGAAGAGGCGCCTGGGAATCAGCTCCGAGTACTCTCGCTCCTTGTCGGTCAGGATCAGCTGACCCGCCCTGATTCCCAGAGCGGCCGCGCGCTCGGTGTAGACCTCTTCCACAAGCCTGGCATTCAGATCTCGCGACGCTTCGAGCGCTGCGAGCAGCCGTTTGACGGACGCTTCCACCTCCGGCTCCTGCGAAACCCTCAGCACCGACTCGAGCGCGCCCCGGGACCGGTTGAAGGCGCCGCTCACTTTCAGCTGAACCGCCTTGCGCCGCTCGTCGAGCTTCGCCGGATCCCGGCCCATCAGAGGAATCGCGCGGCGCGCCACCTCGGCAATCCACTTCTCGCCATTGAGCGTCGCCTCCCAGGCGAGCGCGCGGGCCTCCTGGGTCCCGGCGCTTGCCAGGTAATAGGTGGCCGCGGCGGCCATTAACCCCACCCGCTTCAGCTCGGTCGAGTCGACATGAACGATACGGTCCTCGCTGCTGTGGTAGAAATTATCGGGCCAGTAGTTGAACTGCATCGCCGGCACGCCGCCGTCGTTGAACACCGAATGGTCGCTCCCGGAGCTGATCGCGGCTACTGGCGAGAGCCGGTAGTTGAACTGTGCGTTCTGACCCTGCTGCGAGCGGATCGCGGTTTGATCCACGAACTGCAGCAGGCTGGCCACGAGGTCGTTCAGGAAGCTGGGCCGCGAATCGGGGGTGAGCTTGACGCGAAGGTAGCTGTCGGTGGTCTTCGGGTTCGCGCCGGTCATGTCGAAGTTCAGCGCCGCCAGCAGCGTGCCCTGCAGTTCCGGGTGCTCGAACATGTAGGCCGCGGTTCCGGAGATCTCCGGTCCCCAGAGGAAGCGGATCGTCCGGCGCGGCTGCGCCAGGTTGCCGTCCTTGATCAGGCGCGCGAGCGTCCGGCCCACTTCCAGGATGGTGGCGACGCCGGTGCAATTGTCGTTGGCCCCTGGCGTCGCGATCGTCTCGTAGGCGTGCGCGACGAGGATCAGCTCTCCAGCCTTCGGGTCGGTGCCGGGGATGGACGCCGAGATGACGTTCATCCTCCCGGGATACGTCCTGGCACGGACGTGCGCTCGCACCGCCACTTGCTCGCCGCGATCGAGCATGTCGCGCAATTCGAGGAACTGCCGCTGCGAAAGCGCGAAGGCGAAGCCGGTGCTGTCAGCGGCCGGCGAGATCGCCGCCCAGCCAATCTGATCGGCCGTCGCTCCGGGGGCCTGGCTGCCGATGCCGGGGCTGCCGGTGCCGAGCGCGCCAACGGCGCCCCGCCGCACGGCGCCGGGGAAGAGCGTCCGAGGCGAGCCGGCCACCAGTACCATCTTCCCCTTCACGTCCTTGCCGGCGTAGTCGGCGTCCCGCCCCTGGCCCACGTAGACCACCTCGGCCTCGACGTCGGCGCTCCTGCTTCCGCGCGCGAGCGCGGCGGGCACCTGGTTCAGGCTGGCGATCCTCTCCTTGCGAGGCTGCACGAGCCACAGGTCGCCCTCCTCCCCGGCCCAGGTGTCGTCGCTCGCGAAGAAGTCGACCTGCACATCGGAGAGGCCGTACTGGCGCGCCATGTCGCGAATGTAGGTGGTTTCGAAGAACTGATTCTGGTACTCCTCCGGCTGACGATCGCGGTTCGCGGACAGCATCTGAACGTGCGCGAAAGCCTGCTCGCCCGAGAGTTCGTCCAGGATCGGATCGCGAATCGAGGCAGGGACGAGGCAGCGATCCGTCGACTGCGCGCGCAGGCCCGCGGCAAGCAGCAGCGCGGCGACGGAGGACCAGACCATGGCAAGTACGAAGCGCGGACGACGTGGTGGCATGGAGTTCCCTCAGGCCAATCGTGGGCGAGATCAAACACCGAAGCAGCGTCCGAACGCAACAGCGATCTCAGCTCGCGGCCTCACCGCGCCGAAGCGAGCCGGACCATCGCCTTCACGTCGGTCGGCTTCAGGTAGGTCGCATCCATGGCCGGGTAGCCGACGACGCCCCTGCCACCGGGCGCGGCGGCCGCGACGCCGATGCCGATGGGGCTGCGCGACGGCGGCAACGGACCTCGCCACTCGGGTGTCTCGAGTTCGAGGCGGATCGAGCCGCCGGGGTCGGCCGCCACCGCGAAGGGCGAACCGGAGCCCTGCAGAGGGACCCGCATCTCGTAGACGAGGACGTTGCCGCGGAACCCGACGTTCGCGACGATGCCGCCCGCCTGTTCCATCGGCACGCGCTGCGCGTCGTCGCTGGCCTTCTTCCCGGGACCGAGGATGCCAATCGCCGCCTGGGCCGCCTGGCCGGGGTCGGCGCCGGACCATCGGCCGCTCGGTTCGTGCATCGCCGCCAGCCTCGGGTCGATCGGGAAGTGCACGCCGAACACGTGCTTCTTCGTCCGCTGGGCGCCCGGGTCGAGCCACACGATCAGGCCTTGTCGCGCGATCTGGGTGGACAGGACGCGGTCCGTCGTCGTCAGGCAGAGGTAGAGCGCATCGCCGTCGTTGAGCAGCCCGAGCGAGAAGCGGTGGCCCTCGACCGGCACGGTCCGACCACGCCATTCCTCGTCGTTGCCGTCTATGCGGATGGGATCGACCCGCCAGGCCGACGCCAACTGAACGTCGGCGGCGCGGCCGGCGATGGGCACGAGCGCGAGCATCGACGCGAAGAGCGCGAGTACCAGGGGCAGCCGCCGACCCGACGACGATCCGCGAGGCATGCGACCTCCACGTGCCGCGCGGCGCCGGACACGTCCGCAGCGCGCACAGCCAACCAGGGCGCTGGCATTCGCCAGGGAACAGGGACGAAAGGCAGGTAGCTCCAGTGTAGCGCAGTTGCGCAACCGCGCGCATAGATCGTACAAGGAAGTGATGCGTGCAATCGAGCGCGAGAAGAAGACAGTCGCCGCGATGGTGCGGCTCTACTGCGCCGAGCGTCACGGCCGCCGCGACAGCGATTGCGAGTCGTGCCAGGCGCTGCTCGCCTACTCGCACCAGCGGCTCGTTCGCTGCCCGTACGGCGACGCCAAGCCGGCCTGCAGCGAGTGCCCGACCCACTGCTACCAGCCCGCTCGTCGCCAGGCGATGCGCGAGGTGATGCGGACCGCCGGCCCGCGGATGCTCTGGCGTCATCCCTGGCTGGCACTCGTCCACTTGTGGAAGGAGCACACGAGGAAGGCGCCACCCCGAAAGAGGTGATTTCGGGTAGACTGTCCGCGAGGCAGCTCATCACGCGTCGATTCCACGTCGTCCTCGCTTTTGCTCTCGTCTACGTCTTCTGGGGTTCCACTTATCTCGGGATCCGAGTCGCGGTCGAACACGTCCCCCCGATCCTGCTCGCCGGCATCCGGTTCACGATCGCGGGCGGGCTCATGCTCGCGTTCTGCCAGCTGACCCACCGCGGCCCGACCGCCGTCACGCGGCGGCAGCTGGCGCAGCTGGCCCTCATCGGTTTCATCCTGCTCGGCGTCTCGAACGTCGTGCTCGCGTGGGCCGAACTCTACGTGCCGACCGGCCTCGCCGCGCTGATCGTCGCGGTCGTCCCGATCTGGTTCCTGCTCATCGAGCAGTTCATCCTGCCGACGGGCGACCGCGTGAACGCTTGGGGCCTCGGCGGCATCGTGCTCGGCGCTCTCGGGGTGGTGGTGCTGCTGTGGCCGAAACTCGGCGCCGCCCACGCGCTCGGATGGATGGAGTTCGGCGCGTGCGTGAGCCTGCTCGGCTCGTCGTTCTGCTGGGCGTTCGGGTCGGTGCTCTCGCGGCGATGGAAGGTGCCGGTCGATCCGCTGGTCGCCAGCGGATGGCAGATGCTGTCGGCAGGCGTCATCGACTCGATCGCCGCCCTCGCGCTCGGTCAGCATCACCGTGCCATCTGGAACGCGACGGCGTGGGGCGCGATCTTCTACCTCGTGGTGTTCGGGTCGTGGGTGGGCTACTCGGCATATATCTGGCTGCTTCGCCATGTGCCGACGTCGAAGGTCGCCACGTACGCCTACGTGAACCCGGTCGTGGCGGTCTTCCTCGGGTGGGTGTTCCTCGGCGAGTCCGTCGACCGCTACATCGTGGCCGGCGCCGCGATTATCGTCCCGGCGGTTGCGCTCGTCACACGCTCGGAGCATCCTGGCGACGACCCGGCGCCCGTCACGGAGGCGGGCTGAGCACGCCGCCGTCAGTCGAGAACGAATCGTGGACATCGACCGCCGCACCTTCCTGCTCGCGCTTGCCGCCGGACCGGCGTTCAGCCGCCGGGCAGACTCTCGCCCGGCGCGGAAAGCGTCCGACCGCGCCGCCGAGATCGAGTGGCACATCGCGTTCCTGACGAACCAACAGCGCATCTGGCAGAAACGGCGCGCGTTCGAGGCCTCGTCCGACCTCGCCGGCGTCGCTCGGGCGCATAGCCGCGACATGCTGGCGCGCGGATTCTTCAACCACGTCAATCCCGACCGGCTGAGTCCCAAGGACCGGGTGCAGAAACGCGGCCTGACGTTCCGGACGGTGGCGGAGAACATCTACTCGACCGAGAATGGCACCGCCGACGCGGCCGAAGCGGCCTCGCTCATCGTGAGCGGCTGGATGAAGAGCGCCGGGCACCGCCGCAACATCCTCGACCCGGCGCTCGAGTTCCTCGGCGTCGGCGTCGCCGTCTCCGACACGAAGATTCTCGCCACCCAACTCTTCGCTGCCTGATCGGCATCGCCTCTCGGATCGCGCGTCTTCCTCCGCAGGCCTTCTGCTAAGCTTCGCTCCATGGCCGAGCTGCGGCAAAGTCTGACGCTGTTCGACGTGACGATGATCGCGATCGGCGGCACGATCGGCTCGGGGATCTTCCTGACGCCATCGCTGATTGCGGGCGCGCTCCCGTCCCCGGCGCTGATCATCGGCGTCTGGCTGGTCGGCGGGCTGATGGCGATGGCGGGAGCGTTGACCTTCTCCGAACTGGCCGCGCTGATGCCCCGCGCGGGCGGCGAGTACGTCTACCTGACGGAGGCCTACGGCGGCCTCGTCGGCTTCCTGTTCGGGTGGGCCTACTTCCTGGTCTGCAACGCGGGAGGCCTTGGCGCGTTGAGCGTCGCGTTCGCGACCTATGCCGCCTACTTCGTTCCGCTCGGCCCGCTCGGGACCAAGCTGCTCGCCGTCGGCGGGCTGCTGCTGCTGACGGCGGTCAACGTCCTCGGCGTCAAGGCGGGCGCCATCTTCTCGGACGTCTTCACGGTGTTGAAGATTGCCGGCATCACCGCGCTGATTGGCGTCGGCTTTGTCTTCGGCTCGAGCCACACGACGACGTTCTCGCTGACGACGGCCGCGGTACCGGGCGGCCTCGCAGGCGGCCTGGCGACGGCCATGGTCGGCGTGTTGTGGTCCACCGGCGGCTGGCAGCACGCAACCTATGCCTCCGCCGAGGTGAAGAACCCGCGGCGCACGCTCCCGCTGGCGATGATCATCGGCACCGCCTCGGTCACCCTGATCTACGTGCTGGTGAACGTCGCCTACATGTTCCTGATGACGCCCGCGGAAATCGCGGCGTCGCCCCGCGTGGCCGCCGATGCCGTGTCGCGGGTGCTCGGGAGCGGCGGCGGCGCGGCGATTTCGCTGGCCATCTTCGTCTCGACGTTCGGCGTCGTCGGCATCTACACGCTGACGGCGCCGCGCATCTACTTCGCCATGGCCGGCGACGGCTTGTTCTTCGAGCGGGTGGCGCGGGTCCATCCGCGGTTTCGCACGCCGGCGTTCGCGATCGTCGCGCAGTCGCTGTGGGCCGTGGTCCTGATCCTGTTCTGGGGAACCTTCGAGAACCTGATCTCCTACGTCGTCTTCACCGACTGGATCTTCTTCGGCCTGGCCGCCGCCAGCGTGTTCGTCTTCCGGCGGCGCATGCCCGACGCGGAGCGCCTGTCGCGAGTGCCGTTCTACCCGGTCACGCCGCTCTTCTTCGTCGGCATGTCCGCGTGGTTCGTCGCCGTCACGCTCGTGCAGCGGCCGGCGCAGGCCTGCGCCGGCCTCGCGTTTCTCGCGCTTGGAGTGCCCGTCTACTACTACTGGAAACGACGGCGCGACGGCTGACCTGCGCTATCGCCGATCGACCTCACCGAGGCAGTCGGTGTCGTGAGCCAGCATCACGGCGACCAGGTCGGCGACCGTCATCGATCCCCGTGATGGATCCAGGCCGACCCGTCCCAGCTGCTCAGCCGAACACCGGTCGAGAACGGCAACGGTTTCCGCGCGTCGAGCCGCAAAGGTCGCCTGCCAGCGGGCGGCGTCGCCGAGCGGTTCCGCGGCCTCGTCGCACGCCATCGCAGGCAGCGCCGGCAGCGCAGGACGATCGGCCGACAACATGAGCCCCAGGCATAGCGCAAAGCGCAACTCGGCCTCCGCCAGCCGCCGCGCCACGCGGGCCCCTCGCGGCGAGGCCCGGCCGTCTCGTCCGTGTGGGGCCAGGCGCGCCTCGAGCCGCCGCGGCGTGTCGGCCACACCCTTGATCTGAATCAGGCACTCCAGGAGATCGGCCACGGCTTCCCTCGCTCGCTCCGGCCCCAGTCTACCTCGACATGTGGATCCGTGGACCGTCTGCGGGCGCGACGGCACACAGTGGAACTTACACGCCGACCTCTCGCGGGCGTGAACACTCCGCGACATTGCCGGGACGCCCTCGAACGTCCCACCAGGCCGCACCAACCCCTGTCGTTCCAACACCTTGGCGGCCTGGCCTGCGGCACCCTCGAGGGTATCGCGTACCTCGGCACTCCGCTTGCAGCCCGTTGGCTGGGCTTCCAAATCGTTCGCCGATCCTGACGTCGCACGCCATACCCGCGTCGTCTGTGTGCTCGCGGCCGTGACGAAGGTCCACGCCGGTTTCTTTCTGGCACGCGTTTCACCTGCCCCCTGTTTACGTCATGTCGCCATCGTCCAGGTCGTGGTCGCGATCTGTCTCGGATACGGATCGTTCCTGCACCGCTGAGGGCCTATGCTGAAGGCACTGCACATTCCGCGGGCACGCTTGGCGGTCACCGTCGTCGTGTCCCTGTGCGCATGGCTGGCCGGTGCTGCCGCGGCGCAGGCCCAGGTCGGCGCCCTCGTGTCGCCCGGCCCCCTCGCGAAGGCCCACACGCGCCTCGAGGGACTCGCCAACTGCCAGAAGTGCCACGAGCCGGGCCGGAAGATCTCCGCGTCGAAGTGCCTCGCCTGTCACAAGCCGGTCGCCGATCGGATCGCAGCGAAGAAGGGCGTCCACCGCAGCGTGACCGACTCGTGCGAGGGCTGCCACGCGGAACACGGCGGGGCGGATGCCGAGCTTCGGCGGCTCGATGCCCGCACCTTCGACCACGCCCGCGAGACGGGCTTCCCGCTCGACGGGCGCCACGCCCCGCTGGCGCGCGCCTGCGCCCGGTGTCACAAGTCGCGGTCGTTCCTCGAGGCGCGTCCCGCCTGCGCCTCCTGTCATAACGACGTGCACAAGGGTTCGCTCGGGACCGCCTGCGCCAACTGCCATTCGACCGCCGTGCCGTTTGCCGATGCGCACACCCAGTTCGACCACACGAAGGCGCGATTCCAGCTGACCGGCGCGCACCGCACGGTGGAGTGCGCCAAGTGCCACGTCAACCGCGTCTTCACCGGCCTGAAGTTCGCGGCCTGCACCGACTGCCATCGCGAGCCGCACCGCCAGGCCTTCGGGGCCGATTGCACGTCGTGCCACACCGCCGACACGTGGCGCACCCGCAAGGTGGACCACGCGAGGACGGCACTCCCGTTGACCGGCGCGCACGCGTCCGCGGCCTGCACCGCGTGCCACGTGAAGCCGCCGATGCAGGCGCGGCTGCAGTCGTCCAGGTGCAGCAACTGCCACGCGGATGTCCACAAGGGCGAGTTCAAGCCGGACTGCGCCTCGTGTCACAACACCTCGTCCTTCAAGAAGGCGCCGTTCGACCACGCGACCGGCGGACGGTTCCCGCTGACCGGCGGGCACGCCACCCTCGCCTGCTCGCGCTGCCACAAGGCGGCGGCCGCCGCAGGACCCTCGAGAACGACGAAGGTCGGCAGCGCGGTATCGGTGGTCTTCTCGGGGCTGTCATCAGCCTGCGCCTCGTGTCACGAAGACGTGCACAAGGGGACGGCCGGACCATCGTGCGAGAGCTGCCACACGACGGCCGAGTTCAAGACCGTCAAGGCCTACACGCACCAGGCCGGTGTCGCTCCGCTCCTGGTCGGCAAGCACGCCGCCGCGGCGTGCCGCGCCTGCCACACGCCCAGTGCCGTCGCGGCGTCGCGGCCGGCCGATGGCGCAAAGCGGACGGCCGTCGCCTGGAAGTTCAAAGGAACCCCCACCGCTTGCGCGACCTGCCATGCCGACCCGCACGCGACGGAACTCGGCAGCGCCTGCGAGCGCTGCCACGACGCGGGCGAGAGCGGCTTCGTCGCGATACGGTTCTCGCATTCGGCCACCGCACTTCCGTTGACGGGACGGCACGAAGGACTCGCCTGCCGCCAGTGTCACGCGCCGCGCGGCGCCGGCGCCCCTGGCGCCGCACCTTCCGCGCGGCAGTCCGGCCGCGACGACGCGGGACACGCCCTGCAGTTCAAGGGAAAGACCGCGGCATGCGCGTCGTGCCACAAGGACGTGCACCTCGGGCAACTGGGCACGCGCTGCGAAGGCTGCCACGCCACCAGCGGGTTCGCCATCGCCAAGTACAACCACAGCAAGGTGCCGCCCGCCTTCTTCGGCGGCCAGCACGCGGCGCTTCCCTGCCGCGCGTGCCACAAGCAGGAATCCGGCACGTTCCCGGCCGGGCAGGGCACCGCGATCCGTTTCGTCGGTTCTGGCAGCGCCTGCGCGTCGTGCCACGCGGCCAAGGATCCTCACCGCGGCGCGCTGGGCAACGACTGCGAGCGCTGTCACACCCCCGAGCGGTGGCCGTCGGTCTCCCGAGCGTTCCACAAGGCCGGCCTGTTCCCGCTGGAGGGACGGCATCTCACCGTCGCGTGCGCGAGCTGCCACCTGAACGGCGTGACGCGCGGCACGCCGACCAAGTGCTTCGACTGCCACTGGATTCGCCGCCAGGACGACCTCTACCAGACGCGTCTTGGCCCCGATTGCGAGTCGTGCCACCGCCCGACCAGCTGGACGGCGGTGCTCTGGAACCACGCGCAGCGCACCGGCGTCCCGGTCAGCGGCAGGCACCAGACGCTTTCTTGCGATTCGTGTCACACGGACCGGCGCTTCATGGGAGGGACGGTCGCCTGCTCGAGCTGCCACATGCAGGACTACCAGAGGTCCGCGCGGCCGAATCACGCCGCGGCAGGCTTCCCCTTGAACTGCGAGGTGTGCCACCAGCCGTCCCAGGCGTCGTGGACGCAGGCGGTCTTCACGCACTCGAGCTTCTCGCTCGTGGGCATGCACGCCACGCAGCCGTGCGCCGCCTGCCACAAGAACAATGTCTACAACGGTACGCCGCGCGACTGCGTGGGCTGCCACACCGCCGACTACCAGAAGACCGCCACTCCAAATCACGCGGCGGCGGGCTTCCCCACCACCTGCGACCAGTGTCACCAGGCAACGGCCCCCTCGTGGAGTACCGGGTCGTTCAACCACGCGAGCGCCTTCCCGCTCGTGGGCATCCACGCGACCCAGGCGTGCGCCGCGTGCCACAAGAACGGCGTCTACAAGGGCACGCCGCGCGACTGCTTCGCCTGCCACACCGCCGACTACCAGAAGACCGCGACTCCGAATCACGCGGCGGCGGGCTTCCCCACCGCCTGCGACCAGTGTCACCAGGCAACCGCCCCCTCGTGGAGGACCGGGTCGTTCAACCACGCGAGCGCCTTCCCGCTCGTCGGCATCCACGCCACGCAGGCCTGCGCCGCGTGCCACAAGAACGGCGTCTACAAGGGCACGCCGCGCGACTGCTTCGGCTGCCACACCGCCGACTACCAGAAGACATCGAATCCGAACCACGCAGCGGCGGGGTTCGCGACCACGTGTGACCAGTGTCACCAGGCATCGTCGCCCTCCTGGACCGGCGCCGGTGTCAACCACGCGAGCGCCTTCCCGCTCGTCGGCGTCCACGCGACGCAGGCGTGCACCGCATGCCACAAGAACGGCGTCTACAAGGGGACGCCGCGCGACTGCTTCGCCTGCCACGCCGCCGACTACCAGAAGACGACGAGCCCGAATCACGCGGCCGCGGGGTTCCCGACCACGTGCGAGCAATGCCACCAGGCATCCTCGCCCTCCTGGACGGGCGCCGGCTTCAACCACGCGAGCGCCTTCCCGCTCGTGGGCGTCCACGCGACGCAGACCTGCGCCGCCTGTCACAAGAACGGCGTCTACAAGGGCACGCCGCGCGACTGCTTCGGCTGCCACACCGCCGACTACCAGAAGACGACGAATCCGAACCATCGCGGCCGCGGGGTTCCCGACCACGTGCGAGCAGTGCCACCAGGCATCCTCGCCCTCCTGGACGGGCGCCGGCTTCAACCACGCGAGCGCCTTCGCGCTCGTCGGCGTCCACGCGACCCAGGCGTGCGCCGCGTGTCACAAGAACGGCGTCTACAAGGGCACGCCGCGCGACTGCTTCGGCTGCCACGCGACCGACTACCAGAAGACGACGAATCCGAACCATCGCGGCGGCGGGGTTCCCGACCACGTGCGACCAGTGTCACCAGGCATCGTCGCCCTCCTGGACGGGCGCCGGCTTCAACCACGCGAGCGCCTTCGCGCTCGTCGGCGTCCACGCCACGCAGGCGTGCGCCGCGTGCCACAAGAACGGCGTCTACAAGGGCACGCCGCGCGACTGCTTCGGCTGCCACGCGACCAACTACCAGCAGACGACCAACCCCAACCACGCGGCAGCCGGCTTCCCCACGACGTGCGACCAGTGCCACCAGGCGTCGTCGCCGACCTGGAGCGCGAGCTTCGACCACAACCAGTTCTACCCGCTGCTCGGCCGCCACCTGCAGCAGGCGTGCTCGGCGTGCCACAAGAACAACGTCTACAAGGGCACGCCCACGGCGTGCGTGGCCTGTCACCTGACCAACTACCAGCAGACGACCAACCCGAACCACACGGCGGCCGGCTTCCCGACGACCTGCGAGTCGTGCCACAAGGCGAGCGATTCCGCCTGGACTCAGGGGACCTTCACGCACTCCTGGTTCCCCATCACATCGGGAAGGCACACCGGCCTCGCGTGCTCCGCGTGCCATACCACGGCCGGCGCGTACACCGTGTTCTCGTGCACCGGGTGCCACGCGCGCGCGACGACCGACGGCCACCACGGTGGGGTGACCGGCTACCGATACGATTCGGCCGCCTGCTACGCGTGCCATCCCTCGGGCCGCGCCGGCAGCCCGCGACCGTAGGAAGGATCGTGATGAAGCGGACGACGACCCTCGCGCTGGCGGCCCTGGTGGCCGGGCTGATCCACCAGCCGCCCCTGCACGCGCAAACGCGTCCGGCCTGGGGCCGCGTGTCCCTCTTCGGGGACGGCACGTCGACCTCCCTCGACACCGGGGGCCAGAACACGTACAGCGAACTGATCGCCAACGTCACGTTCGAATCGGCGACGGGCGATGATGTGAACTACGAGTACCGCGCGGACGTGCGCGTGGCGGGATACGCGGGCTCGGAGGGCCGGCCGCGCCGGGTGTCGATCTACGACGCCTACGCGGGCGTGCGCCTCTTCGGCGGCGCCGTCGGCGTGCGCGCCGGGCAGATGTGGCTCAACGACCTCGGCGGGTTGGGCGCGGTGGCGGGCGCCGAGGTCGAAGTGCGCCAGCGGCCGCGGAGCAGCGGCGGCCGCTGGCGCGCGGCGCTCTTCGGAGGCCTGGAGCCGCGCATCATGGACGTCGGATACGAGAGCCAGGTGCTGAAGGTCGGGGCCCTCGCCACCTACGAAGGCCAGGGCATGCGCCGCCACGTGTTCGGGTTCGTTCACGTCAGCGACAACGGCGCGACCGAGCGGTCCGTCTTGGTGTTCACCAACTACCTGCCGCTCGACAAGCGGCTGTTCGTCTATCAGTCGGCCGAGTGGGACGTCGCGGGGCCGGGCATCTCCGGCGCCGGCAGCCTCACGTACTTCTTCGCAAACGGCCGCTACCTCGCGACCGACAAGGTCGAGTTCCAGGGCACCTACCACCGCGGCCGCTCGATCGACTCCCGCTCCATCATCCGCGACCAGCTGGACGGTCGTCCGGTGGACCCGAAAGCCCTCGACGGACTCAAGTTCGAATCGTTCACCGGGCGGGTCACCGTGAACGTCCTTCGCAACGTCCGGGTGTTCGGCGGGTACGGGCAAGATCGCAACAACCGCGACGATGCGGTGGCCGGCCGCGTGACATTCGGCGCCTACGCGTCGAACGTCCTGAAGACCGGCATCGACCTGAACGTCACCGATTCGCGCATCGATCGCGGTGCGAGCGGCTCCTACGACTCGTGGTATGCCTCCGTGGGGCGGTCATTTGGCGGGTGGGTCTATCTCACCGGCGACTACAGCTCGTCGCTTTCGGTCTTTCGCTTCACGAGCCTCAACGGCTTCCTGATCGACACGCGCCCGCTCACTCGCCGATTCGCCGTCTCCGGCGTGATCAACGCATTCCACGGCACGTCTTTGCTGATCACCGCCGAGCGGGTGCTCGACTCCGGCGCCACGCAGACACGGCTGCTCTCAGGAATCACGTATCGTTTTTGAAGGGCCGCTTCGGGATGGCCGGACGGCAGCGGAGGACCGACCCGGCCGCAGGCTACCTGCGGTGGTCCATCCGCCGCCAGTCCTCGCAGACCGCTTCCCGCAGCGCGTCGAGCGACGTCCACGCGGCGGGCGATGCACCGGCCCAGCCCATCGCGCGCCCAATCGACTCGACGCCGGCCACATCCGCGTCCACTCCCGGCGGAATGCCCGGAAAGATGCTGAAGCCGACGACCAGCGGAGCGGCGTCGCGGCCCGATATCTGGACGACGACCGCGTCGGGCCGCAGCCGGCCGTGGGACACTCCCTGGCGGTGGGCGTAGCCGACCGCATCGCAGACGAGCGAGAACAGGCGGGCTCTGGCCGGACCATCGAAGCGACAGGAACTGCAGTAGCGGCCAATCTGAGGACCGTTGGTGTACGGGCTGACCACGCAGGCGTCGCCGGCCCCGGTGAGCCGCGCGTCGAGGATCGGTTGAATGCCAGGATGCGCCAGCCGTTCGAGACGGGACGCCTGCTCGCGGAACGCGCGCTGCCGGGCTTCGTCGAGCGGCTGTCCGAGTTTCACGACGTGGAGCGTGACCAGCCGACGCGACCGATCGCGCTCAGCCAGGTAGGTGGTGCCATGCTCGTCCGCGCCCAGGATTGTGACGACGCGGTACGCGGCCTCGGGGAGGAGCGGCTCGCCGTCCTCGTCGGCCGGCGCGCCCGCGTCTGGAACCGCCAGCGCCAGTTCGAGCAGGCACGAGGCGCACAACCCCGACAGGTCGGCCTCCGATCCAACCGCGCCGCAACGCGCGCATCGCCTCGAATCGGCCACGGACGTCAGGCGCCTTTCAGCGCGCGAAACAACTCGCGAATCTCGTCGTCCACCTGGCCCGGGTCGCTCACCGTCTCGGCAATCTCCTCCCGCAGCAGTGCGCCGAACCGGCGGCGGAGGCGGTGGACCGCCACCTTCACGGCGCCCTCGCTCATGCCCAGTGCGGTGGCGAGCTCGGCGTACGGCAGCGTCTCCTGCTCGCCCGTGAGGTGACCTTCGAGGCGCGAGAACACCGCCGACTTCCCCGCCGTGTCGGACTCCCCGCGGAGCCGGGCGAGGGTCCGCTCGAGCAGCGTCAGCGCCCACCGCCGCTCGTACACCTTCTCGGGGGTCTCGTGGTCGGGCGGTTCGCGGCTGTAGCGCCCCTCGGCGTTTTCGAACTCGAGCGGGATCACCGTCGTGCGCCCTCCCCGCTTCACCGCCAGCTCCCGGTCGCGTTCGTTGGACAGGAAGTGCTTGAGCGAGGCGAGCAGGAACGACCGGAAGCGACCGCGACTCGGATCGGCCGCCCGCAGATAGTGCTTCTCGAGCAGGCGCGCGAAGAACTCCTGCGTCAGGTCCTGGGCCTGGTCGGCGTCGTAGCCCCATCGGCGAACGTATGCATACAGCGGATACCAGTACGACTCGCACAGTCGTGCCAGCGCCTCGCGCGAGTCCTCGCTCTGATCGGCACCGGCCGCGATCACCTGGCTCCACCGGGTTGTCGCAAACCGCCGTCCGCCGTACTTCTGCGCCGGCTGGTGCTCGTGGCCGCCCATGCTCACCTCAACATCTGCTCGAGTTCCGCAAAGAACGCCGCCGCCGTCGCCGGCCGGCCCGCCGGCTCGACCGACAGCCATCGCGTCAGGTACGGCTGCCACGCGGGATCGGACTCGGAATCGCGCGCGACGGCCGCAACGGCCGTCGGCGCGCCGCTCGACGACAGCCCGAACGCCAGGCTGGCAAAGGGATGCCTGCCGGTCAGCATCTCGCAGGTGATCACGGCCAGCGCCCACACGTCCCAGGACGGTGCGGGCGCTTCGCCCCGCAGCTGTTCGGGAGCCATGTACTGCGGCGTGCCGAGCATCACGCCAACGCCGGTCTCGCGCAACTCGCCGGCGCCGCCGGATTCCGACAGCACTTTCGCGATGCCGAAGTCCAGGATCTTCGGCGTCTCGACCCCGTCGTTCCGCGCGAGGAACACGTTCTCGGGCTTCAGGTCGCGGTGCACCAGGTTCCGCCGGTGCGCCGACTCCACGGCACTGCACACCCCGCGCATGACGGCGAGGGCACGGGGCGGCTCGAAGCGTCCTCGACTCGCCAGTTCGTCCCGCAGCGTCGTCCCCTCCAGCCGTTCCATCACCAGGAACGCTCGCGCCCCCTGGATGACCCCGAAGTCGTGAATCGTGACGACGTGCGGGTGGGTGAAGCGGGCCGAGATCCGGGCCTCGTCCTCGAACCGCTCCGCGCTCTCGGCGTTCCCGACCAGTTCCTCGCGAAGGACCTTGACGGCGACGCCGCGGCCGAGCGAGAGGTCGGTTGCGCTGTAGACGACGCCCATCCCACCCCGGCCGAGCCGCTGTTCCAGCCGGTAACGCCCCGACAGCGTCCGCGGCAGGCTGACGTGAGCCAGCGGCGTGGTGTCGGCCACGCAGGCCGGCGTCCCGCTGTCGTAGCAGGTGCCGCACTGCGGGCACTCCCGAAACGCCATGCCGCCGACGACCGAGCGGTCGCGCCGCCCGACGACCGCAAGGCTGCGCCCGATCGTCCACAGCAGTTCCTGATCCTCCAGCGCGTACGGCTCGCCCGACCGTCGTCCGCCGAGCACCAGCACGGCATCGGCCCACTGGTCCCCGGATTGGACTGGCACGACGAGTTCGAGGCCCAGGGCCGCCACCGTGTCGGCCTCGCCCGGCGGCAGCTGTTCCGCCAGCCACGCGGACCCCGCCGCGGAGAGGTCGAGCGGCTTCTCCAGCGCCCGCGCGATCGCCAGCATTCTGGACCCGCCCGGCAGTTCCATGGGCCCGCTTCCGGCCGGCGCCTCGGCCAGCCGCACGTAGGCGTCGCGCCCCGGTTCGCGAGTCAGCAGCGCGACGAACGTCGGGTGCAGCGCCTTCTCGACCTGTGCGACGAGCGGCGCGGCGGCCTCGCCGAGGTTCGCGGCCCGGTGCAACCCCTCGAGCACCCCGCGGAGGAGCCGCTGCGCATCGTACCGGTCGCGGAAGAACCTGCGGTCGAGGGCATCGAGCCACTTCTGGCGCTGCGACTGCGCCAGCAGCGCGGCCACGGCGACGGCCAGGTACGCCGGCGCGCGAACGACGAACAGCTCCGCGACGGCGCGGTCGCGGTTCAAGTAGATGTCGACGGCCAGCGAGAGCAGCGTCAGCGGCACGATCGAGATCAGCAGGCGCCGCGCGAGCGCGTACCGAACGCCCTGCCGGACGATGAACCGAACGTCGAACAGGCGGTGCCGGAGGATCGCGTAGGCGAACGCCAGCGGGACGGCGAGCAGCAGCAGCGTGGCAATCGCCACGCCGGGCGATTCGAACAAGCCCGTTTCGGCACCGCGCCAATACGCGAGCGCGATCGGCCCACCTGCCGCCGCACCAGCGCTGCCCCCCAGCAGCATCACCCCGAGCCTGCGGCGCTCGGTGGCGTCGGCGCGGCGGTACGCCGCGATAGCCGCCGCCGCCGCCGCGATCAGATAGGCGATCCAGACAGGCCAGCGCCCATCGAACCACGACACCACGTGACGCTCGGCGTCGGGAACATAGATGGTGGACCCGAAATAGGCAACGTGGCTCGACACCACGAGGACCGCGGGCAGCCAGATTGCGGCCCAGGCCAGGCGCGACCGGAGGAGCGGCCTGGGAAAAACGAGAAAGAACGACAGCAGGAGGGCCGGCAGCGCAAAACTGCTGCAGAACGGCACCCACAGCGGGAGGCCGGCCAGCCGAGGCAAGCTGCCCCAGACGGTGGCCAGCCGGTACGGAAACGAAATGCACAGCACGCCCATCGTCGCCAGCATCCAGCCGCCCAGCCTGGCGCCCAAGTCGAACGGCCGGCGGAACACGACGAGCAGGCCCACGAGCAGGCTGACGAACTGAACGAGGCGGGTCAGCAGGAGTTCCGCCCCCTCGCGCCGGGTGAAGTAGGACACACCCGCGCGCGCCATCTTCCACTCGACGCGACGCGGGACGCCGTCGCGGACGGTGTCGAGGAAGAGGCTGCGGTCGAGCCGAAGGGTGACCTGGATGCCCTCCCAGTCCATGCGGGACGCCAGCCGATGCCCGTCCGCACGAACGATGGCGTCGCCGGCGCGGATGCCCGCCTGCCAGCCCGCCGATTGCTCCTTGACCGACTTGACGGCCAGGCCGGGCACGCCCGGGGCGTGCAGCACCTGGAGTCCTTCGGGGAGCGGGCGAACCACGTCGCAAAACACCAGGAGGCCGAAGTAGGCGAGGAAGGACGCCGCACAGGGGTAGATCCACCAGGGTACGGTACGCCGTGGCATCGGCACGGCCCATTCTACATGGTCCGTTGGTGATCCCTCATTCCCCTTGTGCCCTCTCGTGCCGGGCGCCCTTGCCCGTGCACGCCCAGGCCGAACGCCCGGCGCGGTCCGATCCGGAGCCGCATCGCAAGGGTCGAGGTGTCTTCGGCTATAATCAGCCGTTTGCGGTGGCGCGCGGATTGCGACAGGAGCGTGCGGAGTGGAGTGGATTCAGGCCTTCTTCCAGACCGTCTACAACGTCCCCGAGTTGATCCGGATCGTCGGCCTCTACGGGATGATCTTCATCGTCTTCGCGGAAACGGGGCTGATGGTGGGCTTCTTCCTTCCCGGCGACTCGCTGCTCGTCACCGCCGGGATCTTCGCGGCGCGGGGCGACCTCAATATCTGGACGCTGATCCCGTGGCTGATCGTCGCCGCCGTCGCCGGAGACGCGACCGGGTACTTCATCGGCCGCAAGACCGGGCGCGCGCTCTACAGCCGCCCGAACTCCCTGCTGTTCCGACGCGAGCACCTGATTCGGACGCACGCATTCTACGAGCGGCACGGCGGCAAGACGATCATCCTCGCGCGGTTCATGCCGGTCGTGCGGACGTTCGCGCCGGTGGTGGCCGGGGCGGCCGACATGACCTACCGCCGCTTCGCCACCTACAACGTCGTCGGCGGAATCCTGTGGATCACGTCCATGGCGCTCACGGGCTTCTTCCTGGGACGGGTCGTGGGACAAGAGGCGCTGCAGAAGCAACTCCACCTGGTGGTGGCCGCGGTCATCTTCCTGTCGCTGCTTCCGGCCATCATCGCCTGGCTGAAATCGCGGTTCGCGAGCCAGCCGGCACAGTAGCGCGGCGGGCGCGGAGCATCGGCACGAACAGCCGCGATCCGAGGAGCACGCCGAGCGCGACCGCGTAGAGCCGCGGCCGGGAGATGTCGGCTTTCACCAGCCACCAGTAGTGCACGACGCCGGCGACGGCCGTCACGTAGATCAGCCGGTGCAGCCTCTGCCAGTTCCTCCCGCCAAGCCTCCGAATCATCCCCGCGGTGGACGTGGCGGCCAGCGGCACGAGCAGCACGAACCCCAGGAACCCCATCGTGATGAACGGCCGGTGCGGGATGTCGCGGGCAATCTCACCCCAGGCGAAGAACTTGTCGAGCCACACGTAGGTCAGCAGGTGTAGGCTGCCATAGAAGAAGGCGAAGAGGCCGAGCATGCGGCGGAAACGCACCAGCGGATTCCATCCGCTCAACGCCCGCAGCGGCGTGACGGCCAGCGTGATCAGGAGGAATCGGAGCGTCCAGTCGCCCGTGCCGTGGGTCACGGCTTCGACGGGATTGGGACCGAGCCCGCCGGTGAACGCGCCGTGGACCAGAAGGCCGAACGGCGCCAGCGACACCAGGAAGACGGCGGGCTTGAGCACGAGTCGCACGACGCGGGCCGGCGTCATCAGAAGTTCTTCCGCAAGTCCATCCCCGCGTACAACCCCGCCACCTGGTCACCGTACCCGTTGAACATCAGCGTCTTCCGCTTGAAGAACTCGCCGAGCCGCCGCTCGGTCGCCTGGCTCCAGCGCGGGTGGTCCACCTCGGGGTTCACGTTCGAATAGAACCCGTACTCGGTGGAGTTCTGACGCTGCCAGCTGTTCACCGGCTGCTGTTCCACGAAGCGGATGCGCACGATCGACTTGATCCCCTTGAACCCGTACTTCCACGGCACCACGAGGCGAAGCGGCGCGCCGTTCTGGTTCGGCAGGGCCACCCCGTACAACCCGACGGCGAGGATGGTCAGCGGGTGCATCGCCTCGTCCAGGCGCAGCCCTTCGACGTACGGCCATGCCAGCACGGTGTAGCGCTGGCCCGGCATCTGGCGCGTGTCGTAGAGCGTGGTGAACTCCACGAACTTCGCGCGCGACGTCGGACCGAACCGCTTGAGCACCTCTCCAAGCGGCACGCCGACCCACGGGATCACCATCGACCACCCCTCGACGCAGCGCATCCGGTACACGCGCTCCTCGAGGGCGTGCGGCTTGAGCAGATCGTCCACGTCGTAGTCCGCCGGCCGGTCGCATTCCCCGTCCACCTTGACCGTCCACGGGCGAGGCTTCAGCGTGCCGGCCAGCTGCGACGGCGACGACTTGTCGGTGCCGAACTCGTAGAAGTTGTTGTACGTCGTGACGGTCTCGTACGGCGTCTTCGCCTCGGTCGTGCCATAGGGGCCCGGCGTCACGTTGGCGAGCTTGGGAGGTCGCCCGCCCGACTGCGCCCCGAGGTCGGCCCCGCCCGCCGCCAGGCCGACCGCGGCGATGCCGCATGCCTGCAGGAACTCGCGGCGGCGAAGGTACATCCGTTCGTCGGTGATCTCCGACGCAGGAATCTCGTCAGCCCGGCGTATCAGCATCTCCAGCCCCCTGGCTCCAGTCTGCCCCGTATGGATGCAACACGCCAGGGGAGGGCATTATTCCGGCGCCTCTCGGCCGAGGCCCGGCTCCGCGCTGCAGCCACCCCTGCCGTGAACGGATAGCGCCCACCCCGGACCAGCGTGCTAGATTTAGTTAATGGTTGGCGTCACGCACTCGACAGTCCTGTATGCCGGACAACCACGAGCGTAGCGCGAAGCTGATGTCGCTGGCGGTGCACGAGTTCCGCACGCCGGTCTCCGTGGTCAGCGGGTACCTGCGGATGCTGCTCCGCCACTTCGGCGACACGCTGACCGACCAGCAGAGAACCCTCGTGGAGAACGCCGAGAAGTCGTGCGGCTCGGTCTCCTCGCTTCTCGGCGAGTTGAGCGAGTTGGCGCAGCTCGAGAGCGGGCAGGCTCAGCCGCGCCGCGAACCCGTTCCGCTGGCTCCGCTCCTGGTCGGCCTGGCGAAGGACGTGCATGAGGGAGAGGACCGCGGGATCACCTTCGTGGTGCGGGCGTGCGAGCCCGACGTCCTCGTGCTCGGCGACGCACGCCGCCTGGCGGCGGCCTTCACCACGCTGGCCGTCGCCGTCCTGCGCGAACGCGCCGACTCTGCATCGATGGCGGCCGCCTGCCGCGTTCACGCGACCTCGGCCGGGCGAAGCGTCCGCATCGCCATCGCCGAAGCGTCGGCCGTCGACGCGCTTCTCGACGGCGAAGGGCACGACGAGTTCGACGCGTACCGGGGCGGTCTCGGGTTCCGGCTGTTGCTGGCATCGCACATCGTAGGCGCACATGGCGGCCGCATCTGGTCGCCGGTCGTGGACCGTGGCCGCCTCGCGCTTGTCGTCTCCTTGCCGGTCGCGCCGCGCGCGGAGGGCGTCGCGTGAAGAAATACGTGGCGATCGTCGACGACGATTCCGGCTTCTCGAGCTACCTGCGCACCTTCCTGTCGCTCCGCGGATACGACACGCGCACCTATTCCCGAGGCGACGAACTCCTCGCCGCCATCCGGCAGGCGGACCCACCCGACGTCGTCCTGCTCGACGTCATGATGCCCGGCCTCGACGGCCTGGCGACGCTGCGCGCCTTGAAGGCCGCTCGGCCGGAGACGCAGGCGATCATGCTCTCCGGGCGCGGACAGGCGTCCACCATCGTCGAAGCCGTGCGCCTCGGCGCGGCCGACTACGTCGTGAAGCCCGACGATCCCGAGGGCCTGGGCGAGATCGCCCTCGACGTGGCGATCAAGAACGCGCTGGAGAAGAACCGCCTCGTGTCGGAGCTGGCCGAGCTCAAGGAGCAGCTGAGCGCCGACCAGCATCACGCGTTGCTGTTCTGGGGCGACAGCGAGCAGATGCAGAGGGTGGCCACGATCATCGAGCAAGTGGCCGACAGCGACGTCACCGTCCTGATTCGCGGAGAAAGCGGCGTCGGCAAGGAGCTGGTCGCGCGCGCGATCCACCTGCGCTCGCCCCGCCGCCACAAGCCCCTGGTCAAGGTCAACTGCGCCGCGCTGCCGACGGAACTCCTGGAGAGCGAGCTGTTCGGCCACGAGAAGGGCGCCTTCACCGGCGCCACGAACACCCGCATCGGGAAGTTCGAACAGGCCGACGGCGGCACGCTGCTGCTCGACGAAATCGCCGAGATGAAGCCGGCGCTGCAGGCCAAGCTGCTCCACGTGCTCCAGGACGGCGAGTTCACCAAGCTCGGGAGCAACCGGCCGCAGTCGGTCGACGTGCGGGTGCTGGCAGCGACCAACCGCGACCTCGAAGCGATGCTGGCCGAGGGGGAGTTCCGCGAGGATCTCTACTATCGGCTCAAGGTCATCGAGGTCGCGGTGCCGGCGCTGCGCGAACGGCGCGACGAGATCGAGCGGCTCGCCGATTTCTTCGTCGCGAAGTACGCCAGGAAATACAACCGGCCCGTGCCCGTCCTGTCGGCCGAGCTCCGGCAGCTGCTGCGGGGCCACGACTGGCCGGGCAACATCCGCGAGCTCGAGAACATGATCAAGCGCCTCGTCATCCTCCAGGACGAGCAGGTGCTCGTCCGGGAGATCGTTCGGACGCCGTGGCGCGCCCGTTCGTACGCGACCGTCGCCGCCGGCGGCCCGGCCGCCCTCGCCGCCGACTCCGCCGCCGGCTACGCGCCCACCGCGCTGCCGCCCGCCGCGCCGCCGGCTGCCGCGCCGCCGCTCGGGGAGCCGCACGAGGTGCAGTCCCCCGCCGGCGACGCGGGACGAACGCTGGCGGACATCGCCCGCGCCGCCGCTCAGAAGGCGGAGCGCGAAGCCATCGTGCACGCCCTCGAGAAGGTGCGGTGGAACCGCCGGCGCGCAGCCCAGCTGCTCGGAGTCGGTTACAAGACGCTGCTCAACAAGATCAAGGAGGGCGGCATCAGCCAGACCTAATGCGCGCCTCCCTGCCCTGCTTCAGCCCTCGCGCGCTCACGTTCCTGCGCGGGCTCAAACGCCACAACGACCGGGCGTGGTTCGCCGCGCACCGGGAAGAGTACGAGCGCGAGGTGCGCGAGCCGATGACGGCGCTCGTCGAGCGCTTGGCACCCGAACTCCGCCGCTTCGCACCCGACCTGGTCGCCTCGCCGCGCGCGTCGCTCTACCGGATCTACCGCGACACGCGTTTCACCGACGACAAATCGCCGTTCAAGACGCAGGTCGGTGCGATCTTTCCTCACCGGGACCTGCCGAAACACCAGGGCGCCGGGCTCTACGTCGAAATCGGGCCCGGCGGGGTCATGATCGTCGGCGGCATCTACATGCCGCAGTCGCCCGAACTCCACGCCTTGCGCGAGCATCTGGCCCGGAACCACACCCGCTTTCGAGCCCTGGTCGAGTCGCCCGCGTTCGTGCGGACGGTCGGCCCCGTGAGCGGCGACAGCCTTCGCCGCATGCCGCGCGGGTTCCCGCCGGATCACCCGGCGGCCGACTACATCAAGCTTCGGCAGTTCCTGTTCGGCCGGGACTACCCGGCCGCCTTCGCCGCCGATCGGAAGTTCTACGGTGAGGTGGTGAAACTGTTCGAGAGGATGGCACCGGCGATTCACTTCTTGAACGAACCGCTGATCGCGCACTTCGGACGGCGCGACCCCCTTCAGCAGCCGTGAAACCGGAATGAGGGCGTGGCACCGGCCAAGGCCGGCAGACCACGTCTACGTGCGGAATCCGAGAAACGCGGCGCTCTCCCGCCAGATCTCTTCCCTGCGCCCCTGCAGTTGGTGGTCGTCGTCGAGCATCCGCAGCGTCACGTTGGGCCGCGAAACGGCCCAGGCCTGGACGCTCGCCGGCCGCACGACGGTGTCGCGCGTTCCCTGGAACGCGAGCACCGGCACCTCCACCTGCGCGGCAGACGCATCGTAACCGCGCCCATCCTGGTAGAGCGCGTACCGCATGGCGTACGAGCGCCCCTCCGCGTGGTGGAAGACTTCGCGCCGGTCGGTCCGCCGCCACTCGTCGAGTTCGGCGGCGGAGAGCCAGCCGTCGCGGCCCGAACAGAAGTCCACCGCCGGCGCGAGCAGGACGAGGCGCGCGAGCGGACGTTCCGGACCGCCGATCTTCCTGGCCGCGGCGTGCAGCGCGACGAAGCCGCCCAGGCTGGACCCGATCAGGGCGACCGGGCCCGGGGCGAGGGCCAGAATTGCCTGCTCGAGCTGGCCGAGCATCCGTGTCACGGTCAGCGTGGCAAAGTCCGGCTGGTTGAAGTCGGGCGCGTGCAGCGGCAGGCCCCGGCGCGAGAGCTGCTCCCGGAGGTAGGCCGCCTTCCCCGACTGCGGCGACGAGGCGAAGCCGTGCAGGTAGAAGACGTGCACTACAGCCTCGTCCCGCACGCCGGGCGGCACCGGCACGCGATGCTCTTCTCGCCGTCCGTCTGGTAGTCGTAGGTCAGCTCTTCGCCGGCCTCGATCGTCTTGGACGCGCGAATCCAGATCACGTCATCGACGATCTGCGCGTAGCAGTTGGGCGTGCAGGAGTGATTGATGTACCGGGCGTCGTTGCCGCCGACGCTGGCGTCGATGACCCACCGGCCGTCCAATTGGAAGCACCAGATCCGGCCCTGCCGGAGGTAGGCCGCCTCCCGCTTCGCGCTCTCGCGATGCGTGATCTTCTCGCCGGCGTAGTGGATAATGCGCTTGTTCTTCGGGATGCGTACCGTGGCGAAGACGCCCCACCCGTGGAGTTTCGAACGGCGTCGCTCAATCATCACCGTGCAGACCCTGCGATATCCTTCGCGTCGTGCCGCGCCCCGCGCACGGCTCCATCGCGCCATTGTACCTTGAAGCGAGGTGATCATGAGGCCCAGGCCGCTCCTTCTCGTCGCGTGCGTTGCGGCGCTCTGCCCGGCCGCAGCCGCCGCTCAAGGCCTGTCGCTGCCGCCCTTCCGGCCCGCCGTGGTCGCGGGCCGCTTCGTCTACCTGTCGGGCATGCTGCCCACCGACGCCAGCGGCACCCTCGTGGCGGGCGACGTGCGCGTGCAGACGGCGCGGGCGCTCGGCAATCTGTCCGTGCTGCTCGAGCGGAACGGGTCCCGACTGTCACAGGTGGCGGCGGTGACCGTCTACCTCAAGAACCAGGCCGACTTCGCCGCGATGAACGACGTCTACTCGACCTACTGGCCCAAGGACCCGCCCACGCGCACGACGGTCGTGGCGAACCTGGTCGCGCCCGAAGCGCTCGTGGAAATCAGCATGGTGGCCCTGCTCGACGGCGTCGAGCGGCGGGTTGTGCATCCGGCGGCGTGGCTGCGCTCCCGAAACCCGTACAGCTACGCCATCCAGTCCGGCGACACGCTGTTCCTGTCGGGCCTGGTTTCGCACAGCGGCAAGGACGACAGCGTCGTTCCCGGCGACATGAGGACACAGACCGAGACGGTCCTGAAGAACGCGCGCGAGATCCTGGCCGCCGCCAAGATGACGATGGCCGACGTCGTGTCGTCGCGCGTGTTCATCACCGACACGGCGATGTTCCAGGACATGAACGCGGCCTACGCGGCAGCGTTCACGTCGCGTCCTCCGGCGCGCGCGACCGTCAAGGCCGGCCTGACCGCCCCGCAGTACCTGGTCGAGGTCACCATGCTGGCAGTGAAGGGCGGACCGCGGGAGGCGATCACCACACCCAATGCCGACGGGACGCCGGGCACGCCGAACCCCGTTCTCAGCTCCGCGATCCGCATCGGCACGCGGCTCTTCCTCGCCGGCATGCTCGGCAACACGGACGCCAACAAGGGCGACGCCGCGGGACAGACGCGCGAGGCGATGGCGCGCCTCGGCCGCACGCTGAGAGCGGCGGGGTTCGATTGGAGCGACGTCACGGACGCGGTCGTCTACCTGCCCAGCGTCAGCGACTTCGCGGCGATGAACGCCGCCTACCGCGAGGCGTTCGGCGGGAGCCTGCCGGCCCGGGCCGCCGTCGGGGCCGGCCTGGTGTCCCCCGACGGCCTCGTGGAAGTCATGATGACCGCGGTGAAGAGGGATTGAGCCGCGTCCCTCCGGCCGGCGGGCCACGGCCCGGAGGAACCCTGGGCCTACTTGCCCGGCGCCGCGTTGCTGAAGGAGAAGAACCCGCGGAGGTTCTCGGCGAGCAGCTGCGGGAACGGCTTGTCGAGGCTCGACCGGATGGCGACGTAGCACTCGTCGCACGTGTTGTGCGCGGTGAACTCGCTCACCATCTTCGCCTGGTCCTGCAGGCCGTACCGCTTGAACTGCATCGAGCAGGGCTGCAGCTGGCCGTCGCACGTGACGACCAGCCAGCGCAGGCCGGCCTTGCACCCCGCCGCCCCGCCCGTCTCGAAGTAGCGCTGCGTGGCGTCGAGCGTCGTGATCGAGTTCGTCACCCAGCGGCTGTCGATCCGCGTCTTGAGGCGGGCGAGTTCCGCGCGCAACGTGTCCAGTTGCGGTCCGGTGGTGAGGAAGTAGTCGCGGCAGCCCGTCCGGCGCGGCGAGTAGGCGCTGTAGTTGATGTTGACGCCCCACTCCTTCGCCTTGTCGGCCGCGGCGTTGATGTACGCCACGTTCTCGGAGGTGATGCAGTTGTTCAAGCAGATGTTGTCGTAGCCGAGCTTCGCCGCGGCCGGCACGACCTGGCTCAGGTGCTCGTACAGGCCGGCATGGCCCCGGAAGTCGTCGTGCCGGTCGTCGGGAAAGTCGAGGCTCACGCTGAACTGATCGACGCCGGCCTCGCACAGCGCCTCGTAGCGGTCGACCGTCATCTGCGACCAGTTCGACACCAGGATGACGAACGGCAGGCCGTTCGGCCGGCGTATCGTGCGGACGACGTCTTCGAGGTCCTCCCGCATCAGCGGTTCGCCGCCCGACACCTGGACGACGACCGGCTGGAGCACGTCCATGTACAGGCTGTAGTCGCCCGGCTTCAGGTCGCGCGACGTGTCGCGAAGACCGCCGTGGTCGCAGTGCTTGCAGAAGCAGGTGCACGCGTCGGTCACTTCGAACGACACGACGATCGGACGTTCGGCGCGCCAATTGAGCGAACCCTGCCGGATGATCTGGAGTGACTGGCCGAGCGGAACTTTGCGCATGAGGCCCGATCGTACCAGACGACGGCTCTGCCGCGCAAGTCACCGAGTGCGCTAAGACCCTTTCGAATCAACGGTTTCAGAGCAGGCCACGGCTCCCGTGCCCGTTCAACCGCCTCCGGTGCCCGTTCACCGCCTGCCCGGGCCGTTTCAGCCGGTTTCGAACGGCGCCCTCCTCTCGCGGAAGAAGATCGCCGCGCTGAGCGACGCCGGCCTCGACTCCTGCTGATCGGCATCGACAACGTGGAGCCCGACGACGACGTCTCGATGAAGAGCCTGCGGCTGCTCGATCAGAAGCTGCAGTAGCTCGGCGAGCTGGCCGAGTTCGACGTGCACTGCAGTAAGATAGCCCCATGCCATCGTTCGACGTCACGTCGAAGGTCGATCTGCAGGAAGTCGACAACGCCGTCAACCAGGCCCGCAAGGAAGTCGCCCAGCGGTACGACTTCAAGGGGTCGAAGGCCGCCATCGACTTCGACCGCACGGAGGGCACGCTCACCCTCACCGCGGACGACGAGTTCAAGATGCAGTCGCTGTGGGAGGTGCTGGAGATCCGCATGGTCAAGCGGAAGGTCCCGCTCAAGAACCTGAAGCGGGGCGACATCGAGCGCGGCGCAAACGACACCGTCCGCCGCGTCGTCACCCTGCAGCAGGGCATCCCCACCGAAGCGGGGCGCGACATCGTCAAGTTCCTGAAGGACAAGAAGCTGCGCAAGGTGCAGCCCGCCATCCAGGGGGACCAGCTGCGCATCTCGTCGCCGTCGCGCGACGAACTGCAGTCGGTGATGGCGATGCTCCGGGACGAGGACTTCGGCGTCGAACTGCAGTTCGGCAACTACCGCGAGTAGGTGTCGCGCAAGCTGTAGGCGCCAACCAGACGTGCACGGGCTTCCCACTCTGCATTTGGCATTCTGCATTTGGCATTCTGCATTTTGCATTCTGCATTGACGGGTCTGTCCTCAGTAGAAGTCCCTCGCCTCCACCTCGATCTTCGTTCCCCCCAGGCCCTCCATCCGCTCGGCGCGCACCGAGGTGACGCCTTCCTGGTTCTGCAGCATGCCCTCGACGAGCAGGAACGGCTCGTTGATGACGGCCATCCGCTGCTCGGCAAACAGATCGGGGCGGATGATGATGTTGGCGATGCCGGTTTCGTCCTCGAGCGTCAGGAAGACGAATCCCTTGGCCGTGCCCGGCCGCTGGCGCGTGATGACCGCGCCCGCCACGCGCACGCGCCGGCCGTCGCGCTGACGCGGAAGGTCGGCGGCGCGGAGCGCGCCGCGCAGCCGCATCTCGTCGCGCCGAAGCGCCATCGGGTGCGGGCCAATCGTCAGGCCCGTGCCGTCGTAGTCGGCCACGACGCGCTCGACGGAGTTCATCTCGGGCAGCGGGCAGATGTCATCCTGCGATCTCGCGCTCTCGCGATCTCGCGATCGTGCCTGCCCCGCCGAAGCCGAAACACTGAATCCCGACTCCCGGCTCCCGACTCCTTCTTCATACAGTTCCCCCGCGGGGCGGACGGCGCGTTCCACCTGCCAGAGCGCCTCGCGCCGCGTGTGGCCGAACGCGTTGAGCGCGCCGATCTCGGCCAGCACCGACAGTTCCTCGCGGTTGACGCCGGTCCGAGCCACCAGGTCGTCCACCGAGCGGAAACGCTCGACGACGAGCGGCCAGTCGTGCGCGCAGGTGTTGCAGAAGCCGGACGGGCCGCGCGGGCCGGCGACCACTTCCAGCATCGACCCGTCGTCGCAGCGGCACTTCGGGCAAATGGCGGGCCGCGCGGGCGCGGGCGGGCGGGCGGCCGCGATCGCCTGCCCGACCTGCGCGCGCAGCCCGGCCACGTAGCGAAGGCCCAGCCGCACGGTGCCGTCCGGCTCGATCGTGCACGGCCAGTCGGAGCGCTGCACGTCCACGGGCGCGAACCGTACGCCGTGCCGCTGCGCGTCCTTCACCAGCGTCGCCGGGTGGTAGAACCCCATCGGCTGGTTGTTGAGCAGGGCCGCGCAGAACGCCGACGGGTAGTGCGCCTTGAGATACGCGCTCGCATACACGAGGAGCGCGAAACTGGCCGAGTGCGACTCGGGAAACCCGTAGAGCGCGAACGACGTGATCGACAGGACGATCTCGTCGGCGGCTTTCCCGGTAATCCCCTGGAGCGCCATCCCCTCGCGCAGCTGCACCTCGATCTGCTTCATGCGCCGCTCGGAGCGCTTGAAGCCGAATGCCCGCCGCAGTTCCTCGGCCTGGCCGCCGCTGAATCCCGCGACGGTCATCGCGATGCGCAGCAGCTGCTCCTGGAACAGCGGCACGCCCAGCGTGCGGGCGAGGATGGGCTCGAGCGACGGGTGCGGGTAGCTCACCGGCTCGCGCCCCGCCCGGCGGTTGAGGTACGGGTGCACCATCTGGCCGACGATCGGCCCGGGCCGGATGAGGGCCACCTCGACGACCAGGTCGTAGAAATGATCGGGCTTGAGCCGCGGGAGCGTCGCCATCTGCGCGCGCGACTCCACCTGGAAGACGCCGATCGTGTCGGCCGCCTGCAGCATCTGGTAGACCTCGCGGTCGTCGGGCGGCATGTTCCAGAGCCCGAGCGGCTGCGACGCGCGCGGGCGCCCCCGGTTGATCTGCTCGAGCGCGTCCTGCAGCGCCGCCATCATGCCGAGGCCCAGCAGGTCGATCTTCACGATGCCCATGTCGGCGCAGTCGTCCTTGTCCCACTGCACCACCACGCGCCCCGGCATGCTGGCGTTCTCGAGCGGCACCACCGAATCGAGGCGCCCCCGGCAGATCACCATCCCGCCCGAGTGCTGGCCGAGATGCCGCGGCAGGTCCTGGACGGCCTGCCACAACTCGGCGAACAGCCGCATGCGCGGATGCGTCACCTCGAGGCCCACGGCGTCGAGATGCTTCGCCAGCGTCTCGCGCTCGTCCTTGAACTCGAAGTTGTGCATCACCTTCGCCAGGTGGTCCACCTGCGCCGGCTCGATGCCCAGCGCCTTTCCCACCTCGCGCGCCGCGCTCCGGCCGCGGTAGGTGATCACGTTGGCGGTCATCGCCGCGCCGTGCCGGCCGTACTTCTCGTAGACGTGCTGGATCACCCGCTCGCGCCGGTCGCCGCTCGGCAGATCGAGATCGATGTCGGGCCACTCGCCGCGCTCCTCCGACAGGAAGCGCTCGAACAGCAGGTCCATCCCCACAGGGTCCACCGCCGTGATCCCGAGGCTGTAGCACACGGCGCTGTTCGCCGCCGACCCTCGCCCCTGCACGAGGATGCCCTGCTGGCGGCAGAAGTTGACGATGTCCCAGACGATCAGGAAGTACCCGGCCAGGTCGAGCTTCTCGATGAGGTCGAGCTCGCGCGCGATCTGCGCGCGCGCCCGGCCGTGATACGGCCGGTATCGCTCCCGCGCCCCCACCTCCGTCATCTTCCGCAGGAACGACGCCATCGTCTCGCCCGGCGGGACCGGGTAGTCGGGAAAGCGGTAGCCGAGATCGGCCATCGTGTAGCCGAGGCGATCGGCGAGCGCGGCGCTCTCGGCGACGGCCTCCGGGATGTCGCGGAACAGCGCCGCCACCTGGTCGCGCGGCTTGAGGTAGCGCTCCGAGTTGAACGCGAGCCTGCGCCCGGCCGCTTCGAGGGTGGTCTTGTGCCGGATGCAGGTGAGCACGTCGAACAGCGGGCGATCGGCCGGCGTCGCGAACCGGACGCCGCCCGTGGCCACCACCGGCACGTGGAACGCGGACGCCAGCGCCATCAACGCCTGGTTGTCGACTTCCTCGTCCCTGATGAAATGCCGCTGCAGTTCGAGGTAGACGTTCGGCCGCCCGAAGATCCCCACCAGCCGGTCGATCAGTCCGCCCACCCCGTGGCGCCCGCCGCGGAGCGCTTCGCGCCCGGCCAGCGTCACGAGGCCCCCCGTCTGCCCTTCGAGTTCGCCGAGCGTCAAGACCCCCTCGCCTTTCGGCGAGCGCAGGTTCATGCGCGTGATCAGGCGGCAGAGGTTCTGGTAGCCCTGGGGAGATTCGACGAGGACGGGGAGACGAAAAGTAGTGGCTAGTGGCTGGGGCGCTGGTGGCGGTAGGCTGTGGCTAGTGGCAGGTGGCTGCATGTGCTAGTGGCTGGTGGCTGGTCGCTGCTAATGCTCAGTTCCGCCCCGACGATGGCCCTGATCCCGGCGGCCTTGGCGGCCTTGTGGAAACGGGGCGCGCCGTGGACGCCGTTGCGGTCGAGCAGCGCAACTGCCGGATAGCCCAGTTCCGCGGCGCGATCCACGATCGCCTCGGGCAGCGAGGCGGCCTCGAGAAAGCTGAAGGCAGACGCGGCGTGCAGTTCGACGTACGACATGGGTGCTGACAGGCCAGCTGGAGAACTGACCAACTACACCAGTTACCTCAGTTCCTCAGTTGCCCAGTTATCCAGTTCCAGTTATCCAGTTGCCCAGTTATCCAGTTGCCCAGTTTCTCAGTTTCTCAGTTTCTCAGTTGCCCAGTTATCCAGTTGCCCAGTTTCTCAGTTCCTCAGTTGCCCAGTTCCTCAGTTGCCCAGTTGTTCAGTTCAATCCACAATCCCGTCCACGAACCAGCGGTCGGCCGAGCGATCGCGGTAGAGGCGGTAGAGCCCGCCGTCGGACAAGGCGACGTCCCACTCGTCGCGATTCCATCCCTCGACTCGGCCCACGCCCGGTTGACGGCCTTGCTCGGGACAAGCTCCCTCGACTCGGCCCACGCCCGGTTGACGGCCTTGCTCGGGACAAGCTCCCTCGACTCGCTGCGCTCGCCCGGAACAGGCCTCTTCGCCACGCACGTCTGCGACTCGCCACCAATCCCCGGAAGTGCGCCACGGACCCGCGGCAGCCGCGACCACTCCCCCCTCGAGGCCGCGCCGCTCCATGCCGACGCGCACCGGCCGCCCGTCCTTGACGATCACGCGGGCCGGAACGGGCGTGCGAAAGCGGCGCAGCGCCGCACGCGGGGCGTCCGCCAGCGGCGGCGGCACCGTGTCGCCGGCCGGGGACGGCGTCTTCTCGAGGCCGCCCGAAAACCGCGTCATCGTGAAGGCGCCCGGGCGGTAGGTGTCGACGAGCGCGGGCGTCCCCACCCGGCTTTCGCCGAGCAGCGCCGCCAGCCGCGCGAGCAGCGTGGCCATCTGCTCGGGAAACGGCCGCGCGCGCGACAGCAGCGAGAACTGCGTGATGCGGGCGGGCGCCGCATCCACGCCGAGCGTCAGCCGGTCGACGCCGCCCGACAGCGGGTGCGATTCGAGGTGGAGCAGGATCAGCGTCCGCAGCACCTTCGGATCGCGCATCGGCGCCGGCAGCTGCAACTCGCGCGTTTCCGTTTCGCGCGACACCAGGCGGAACGACAGGCGCAGCACCACTGCCGCCAGGTCGCGCGCCGCCAGCCGTTCGGCGAGCGGCTCGCACATCCGCGCGAGGACGAACGACAGCGGCTCGAGCCCTTCCACCGGCCACTCGAGGGCGAGCGTCTCCTCGATGGGCGCCCCGGCCTCGCGGGCGACGAGCGGCTGCAGATCTTCGCCGCGGGCGAGCCGCTGCCACATCACGCCATCCTGCCCGAGCCGCTCGGATAGCGGGCGCGAAGGCAGCCCGGCCAGGTCGCCCAGCGTCTTCAGTCCCCACCGGCGCAGCAGGGCGACCACGTCGGCAGCACCGGCCGGCTCCTCCGCCCTGAACGGCCTCGGCGAGCCGGACGGGCCTGCCCCGAGCGAGCGAAGCGAGTCGGAAGGGCTTGCCCTGAGCGAGCGAAGCGAGTCGAAGGGCAGCTGCCGCAGCACGCCCAGCGAAAGCGGCGCCACCGCGTCGCGTTCGCGGCCGGGCGGCACGACGACGGCCTCCGGCTTCCGGCTCGCGGTTCCGGACCGGGCAAACCCTGGCGCCGAGAGCGCCAGCAACATGGCGGCGGTGCGGGTCGGCGCAACCGCGACCCGCAGCCGCATCCCCCGCTCCAGCGCCGTGCGCTGCAGTTCCTCCGCGATGTCGGCGGGCGTGCCGAGCAGCCGGCCCAGCCCGGCGATGTCGAGCGAAACCAGGTCCGCGCGGTGCGCCTCGACACGCGGCGAAAACTCACGCGCCAGCGCCTCGATGGGCGACACCCCCTCGGCCCGCTCCACATCGGTGGCAGGAAGGCCGAACAGGCTCTGCTGCGACGACGGCTGACAGAGACAGGCGAACATACGCAGTCAAAAGATGTGGCAATGCAAAATGCACAATGAACAATGCAAAAAAGGCCGATACGCGAGACGCTGCCTTTGTTTTTACATTTGGCATTTTGCATTTGGCATTGACGCGAACATGCCGACCCGCCCGTCTTCCGGATCCCGGGAGCGTACAATCCGCGCCTCGATGTGGAGGCCGAGGAACAGCCGTTCACCCCAGCTCTCGCCGGCACGGGGCCTTGCCAGCTGGAGGCTCACTCCCTCGGCGCTCCGCGCAATCGGCGCCGGGCCGAGCAACAGGCAGACGGTGCGGCTGCCCTCGATCACCCGCTGCAGCCGAAACCAGGTGGTGAACGGCAGGCGGCGGATGGCGGGGGCGGGCACCTCGGCAAGATCCAGGACGACCAGATCGAAGCCGCCGGCCTGGAGCACCAGGTTGAGCGCCTTCAGCCCACGATCCAGCATCCGCTCCAGCTTGTCCTGCTCCCGCCCCCCCACCGCGCCCATCGTCGTTCCCTCGCCGCGCAGCCAGAGCAGCCGTTCGAGTTCGACGCCGCAGGCGACGGCCGATTCGGGATCGAACGTGTCGAGCGGATCGACGAGAGCCGTCAACTCGACGCGGCGCGTGGCGGCGGCGAGGGCGGCGGTCATCAGGGTGGTGCGGCCCGAGGAGCGCGGCCCGGCGATCTCGGAGATCTGCCCGCGCGGCAACCCGCCCCCCAGGCGTTCGTCGAGGAGGGGCAAGCCGGTGGACAGCCGGGTATCGGGGGCCGCCGGGGCTCGTTCGGGCTGGCCGGCATCGGCGGGCTGGATGGTGCGATCGAGCTTTCGGGTCCGCAGCAACGCTTCGAGGTCGGTGCGAGCCAACGCGTGTTGTGCCATGGAAGGCCCCCGCGAGATTTCGCTTTTTGTTCTCTATAGAAAATATAGCGAAAGTCGGGGCGGGAATCAAGGGCGGCAGCGTGGGCAGCGGTGTTACCATTGAAACTCATCCCAGCAGCCTCGAGCCATGGCTGATTCGACCGGCGCCGCCGGACCATCGCCCGTTGCCCCCGGTGCCGGCCCCGTCGCCGAAGCGCCGCCGATGCCCGCGTCCAGCCGCGCGCTGCGCCGGCTGGCCGCCGCGTTCACCTACCCGGATTTCCGCAACCTCTGGCTTGGCGCGTGCACCTCGAGCGTCGGGACGTGGATGCAGAACGTCGCCCAGAACTGGCTGGTGCTGACGCTCACCAACTCGGCGTTCTACCTGGGGCTCGACGCGTTCCTCGGCCAGCTGCCGATCATGCTGTTCACGTTGATCGGCGGCGTGGTCGCCGACCGGCGCGACCGGCGGCGGGTGCTGCTGACGTCGCAGTACATCCAGATGACGTCCGCGTTCACGCTCGCGCTGCTGGTCTACCTGCAGGTCGTCCGGCCGCCCGCCGGCGGCGCCGCCAGCCACGCGATCTCGATGACCGTCTGGTACGTCCTGGCGCTGTCGTTCATGAGCGGCTGCGCGCAGGCCTTCGGCGGCCCGGCCTATCAGTCGCTCGTCCCGGCGCTCGTCGAGAAGAAGGACCTGCCGAACGCGATCGCGCTGAATTCGATCCAGTTCAACCTGGCCCGCATCATCGGCCCGCTGCTCGCCGGGGTGGCGCTGGCCACCCTCGGCACCGTCTTCTGCTTCACGGTGAACGGCTTCTCGTTCGTGGCCGTCATCGTGTCACTGCTCATCATCAACATCCCGCCGCGCCGGCCGCTGCCGCCTCAGCCGATGCTGCAGCAACTGCGCGGCGGCCTGTCGTACGTCCGTCACGAGGGGCCGCTGCTCGGCCTCACCATCGTGGCGTTCCTGACGACGTTCCTCGGCATGCCGCTCATCACGCTGCTGCCGGTGTTCGTGCAGAAGGTCTTCCACCTGGGCGTCGGCGAGTACAGCCAGATGATGGCGTTCCAGGGCGCCGGCGCGGTGGTGGGCGCGCTGATCGTGGCGTGGATGGGCCGGTTCCCCAGGATGGGGTCGGTGGCGCTGATCGTCCAGGTCGCACTCGGCGCGGTGATCGTCGGCTTCGCGCTCTCGCGGACGCCGGCCCTCAGCTACGCGCTGCTCTTCCTTGCGGGGGTTGGGCAGATCGTGGTGTTCTCGCTCGCCAACTCGCTGGTGCAACTGGTCGTGCCGAACGAGATGCGCGGCCGCGTGATGAGCATTTACATGGTGGCGTTCCGCGGCGGCATGCCGCTCGGAAGCCTGACGGCCGGTTACCTGGCCAACGTCTTCTCGGCGCCCACGGTGCTGATCGTCAACGGCGTCCTGCTGATGGTGGTCGGCGCGCTCGTGCTGGGGTCGTACCAGAAGCTGCGGGAGATCTGAGCCGGCCTGCGGCTCGCGGCCTGCGAGAACCTACTGATCCAGCTCCGCCCACAGGTACCACGACGCGACCGACCGGTACGGCCGCCATTTCTCGCCGAGACGCAGCACCTGCTTCTCGGTTGGCCGGCGCTTGAAGCCGTAGACGTGCTGAATCGATCGCAGCAATCCCACGTCGTCCACCGGCAGGATGTCGGGCCGCTGCAGCTGAAAGATGAGGATCATCTCCGCCGTCCAGCGGCCGATGCCTTTCACCGCGGTCAGCGTCTCCATCACCTGCTCGTCGGACAACTCGTCCAGCGAGTCGAGGGCGAGCGCGCCGCTGTCGACACGGGCGCAGAGGTCCTGCAGGTAGGACGCCTTCTGGCGGCTGAGGCCGGCGCCACGGAGGGTCTCCACGGGCGTCTGGAGCACCTGCGAGGGAGAGGGGAACCGGCCGTCCGGATACAGCGCCAGGAAGCGTGAGAAGATCGTGGCCGCCGCTTTCACCGACAGCTGCTGGGAGACGAGGGCGCGCGCCAGCGAGCGCAGCGGCTGCTCCCGCGAGCGTTCCGCGAGCCCGCACGCCCCACGCCGTTCGATGATCGCGCACAGCACCGGGTCCGCGTTGACGAGGTGATCCCTGGCCACGGCGTAGTCAACCCTGGTCGGCACCCCCGCAGTCTACCATCCGCCGGCTGGCGGTTCGCGGCCTGGCGGTTCGCGGCCCGCGACCGGCAGCGTGGACGTGATATCCTCACTCGAGCGGTGCCGCCGAATCAGCCGCGTCCCGGCCCCTGGGTCAGCCTTCCGCCGGCCGTTCAGCACCGCCGCCTGTAGCCGGCTTTTCGGCTTCCGACCTCCGACTTCCGAGTTCGGCCTTCGGCCGCTTCATACCTTGACGACATTGGGCCGCAGCGGTCCTTTGGAACGACGAATTTGAAACTCAAAACCGCCGTTTTTTGAAACCGCTCCGACCCCGAGGAGTCATACCCGTGCCCGATCATCGCATCCACGAACATCCGATCCTGCCGGCGCCGTCCGCGCCGAGCGTGAGCTTTCGCTGGCAGGGCCGGCCCCTCGAGGCGCGCGAGGGCGAAACGATCGCATCGGCGCTGTTCGCCAACGGCGTGCGCACGTTCGGCCACCACCCGAAAGACGGCGCGCCGCAGGGAATCTTCTGCGCCAACGGCCAGTGCGCGCAGTGCGCCGTCGTGGCCGACGGCCTGCCCGTGAAGTCGTGCATGGTCGCCGTGCGGCCCGGCATGGACGTCCAACCGCTCGACGGCCTGCCGGTGCTTCCCGACGTGGCCGGCCATCCCCGCACGCACCCCATCGAGAAGGTGGACGTCGAATGCCTGATTGTCGGGGGCGGCCCTGCCGGGCTGACGGCGGCCATCGAGTTGGGCAAGGCCGGCGTGCGCGCGCTGGTCGTGGACGACAAGCATCGGCTCGGCGGCAAGCTCGTCCTGCAGACGCACAAGTTCTTCGGATCCATCGAGGCCTGCCACGCGGGCACGCGCGGCATCGACATCGCCACCAGGCTCCAGAAGGAGGTCCAGCAGTTCGAGAACGTGCGGGTCTGGCTGAACTCCACGGTGCTGTCGGTGTTCTCCGACCGGCGCGTCGGCGTCCTCCGCGACCACCAGCAGTACGTCATCGTCAGGCCCGACATCCTCCTGGTGACGGCCGGCGCGCGCGAGAAGTCGCTGGTCTTCCCGGGCAACACGCTGCCGGGCGTCTACGGCGCGGGCGCGTTCCAGACCCTCGTCAACCGCGACCTCGTCAGGCCCACCGAGCGGCTGTTCATCATCGGGGGCGGCAACGTCGGCCTGATCGCCGGCTACCACGCCCTCCAGGCTGGCATCGGCGTCGCGGGGCTGTGCGAGGCGCTGCCGGAGTGCGGCGGCTACAAGGTGCACAAGGACAAGCTGGTGCGCATGGGCGTGCCGGTCTATACCTCGCACACCGTCCTCCGCGCCGAGGGCACCGGGGAAGTGGAGGCCGTGGTCATCGCCGAGATCGACAGGAAGTGGAAGCCGATCCCCGGCACCGAGAAGCGCTTCGAGTGCGACACCATCCTCGTCGCGGTCGGCCTCGACCCGGTGGACGAGTTCCTGCACAAGGCGAACGAGTTCGGGCTGCCGGCCGTGGCGGCCGGCGACTCCGAGGAGATTGCAGAAGCGTCGGCCGCGATGTTCACCGGCCGCATCCGCGGCCTCGAGATCGCGCGGCGACTCGGCCGCGACGTCGGCGAGGTGCCGCCCGAGTGGCATCGCACGGCCGAGGTCCTCAAGTCGCGTCCCGGCATGACCATCACCGAGGACCTTCCCGACGAGCGGAGCGGCGTCTTCCCCGTCCTCCACTGCGCGCAGGAGATCCCGTGCAACCCGTGCACGTCCATCTGCCCCAACCACGCCATCCGCATCCGGGGCGACGAGGTGCTGGGGCTGCCGGAGTTCGTGGGCGGGCCGTGCGACGGCTGCGAGAAGTGCGTGGCGATCTGCCCCGGCCTCGCCATCACGCTGGTGGACTACCGCAAGGACGCGGCGCGGCCGACGGTCGTCATCCCGTACGAGTTCTCGGCCAAGCGCATCAGGAAGGGCGACGCGGTCACCGTGCTCGACAGCGAGGGGACGGTGCTCGGCAACGTCGAGGTGACCCGCGTGCGCGCGCCGCGTGAGGCGGACCGCGCGCTGCTGGTGCGCGTGACGGCGCCGGCCGACGTGGCGCCTCGAATCGCCGGCATCCGCGTGCAGGAACCGTGGCAGGCCGAGGTCGCGGAACGCTACGAGCAGGCGGTCGGCGACGACGAGATCGTCTGCCGGTGCGAACGGGTCACGGCAAGGGAACTGCGGACGCTGATTCGCAGCGGCATCCGGGACATGAACCACCTGAAGGCCGTGACGCGTTGCGGCATGGGCGCCTGCGGCGGCAAGACCTGTCCCAACCTGATCAAGCGCATCTACAGGGAGGAAGGAATCCCGGCCGACCAGGTCGCGGACCTGACGCGCCGGCCGCTCTTCATGGAGGTGCCGCTCGGCGCCTTCGCGGGCGTGGTCGCCGGCGAAGCTCCCATGCAGGACGTGCCGCGGCGGCACGCGACCGACGCCCACGAAGGAGGCATGTGATGGGCGCCCAGGTCTACGACGCCATCGTCATCGGGGCCGGCAGCGTCGGCTTGCCGACGGCGCTGTTCCTGGCGGAAGGCGGCGTGAGAACGCTGGTCGTCGACCAGTTCGCGGGCCCCGGCCAGGGCAGCAACAAGGCGGCGATCGGAGGCATCCGCGCCACGCACTCGTCCCCCGCGAAGATCCGGCTGTGCCTCGACTCCCTGCGGATCTTCTCGACCTGGCAGGGCCGCCACGGCGACGACATCGAGTGGTTCCAGGGCGGCTACGTGTTCGTGGCGTATCGCGAGCAGGAAGAGCGGTCGCTGAAGGACCTGCTCGAGATCCAGCAAGGCTACGGCCTGAACATCCGCTGGCTCGACCGCGACGAGATGATCGCGCTCGTGCCGCACATCTGCCGCGAGGAACTGCGGGGCGGGACGTACTCGCCGGAGGACGGGTCCGCCTCACCAATGATGTCGTCGGCCGCGTTCTACCGGCGAGCCGTCGAGCTGGGCGTGCAGTTCCGGTTCGGCGAGCGGGCGACCGGCATCATCAAGCGGAAGAACGGCGTCGTGGGCGTGCGCACGGACAAGGGCGGCTACGCGACCGAAACGCTGATCAATGCGGCGGGCGCCTGGGCGAGGCCGCTGGCGCAGTCTGCCGGCCTCGACACGCCGGTGGTCCCCGACAGCCACGAGGCGGGCATCACCGAGCCGGTGGCGCGGTTCTTCGACCCGATGCTCGTGGACATCCGGCCGACGCCCGGGGCGCGCAACTACTACTTCTACCAGCACAAGCCCGGCGGCATCGTCTTCTGCATCACGCCCGACCCGGCCATCGTGGGCACCGACCGCCGCGAGACCTCGGTCTACCTGCCGACGATCGCGAACCGCATGATCGGCCTGATGCCGAAGCTGGCGAACGTGAAGGTCCGGCGGACGTGGCGGGGCCTCTACCCGATGACGCCCGACGGCGCGCCGGTGCTGGGCTGGTCGAAGACCGTCGAGGGCTACGTGCACGCCGAGGGGATGTGTGGCCAGGGCTACATGCTGGGCCCGGGCGTGGGCGCCTTGTTGAGCCGCATGGTGCGCGGGACCCACACCCGCGAGGACGATCGGATTCTGGATGAGCTTCGCCCGACACGGGACTTCAAGGGGGAGGAGACGCTGAAGTAGGGACTGCAATGCACAATGCAGATGCACAATGTAAAATGACGGCCGGCTAATCGGGTCCGGAGAGTGCGGCAGCTGCCGTCCGCACCTCCCGTCCTGCATTGTGCATTGTGCATTTTGCATGTGCCCTTCTGCTTTGTGCATTGTGCATTGTGCATTGTGCATTGTGCATTGCCACGAGCCCCCCATGTCCCACCTCACCGTCCGCTCCGCCTACCAGGACCTCGCGGATCGCATCAACCGCTTTCCGCAGGGCGCGCCGCCGTCCGACCTGCTGTTCGCGATCCTCAGACTCCTGTTCACGGAGCGCGAGGCCGGCCTCGTCGCACGGCTTCCCATCAGGCCCTTCGGGGTGAAAGACGCCGCGGCGCGCTGGCAGGTGCCCGACGCCGAGGCGCAGCGGGTGCTCGACGCGCTGAGCGATCGCGCGATCCTCCTCGACACGACGCACCGCGACGGCAGCCACTCCTACGTCCTGCCGCCGCCGATGGCCGGCTTCTTCGAGTTCTCGATGATGCGGGTGCGGGACGACCTCGATCAGAAGCTGCTCGCGGAGCTGTTCTACCAGTACCTGAACGTCGAGGAGGACTTCATCCGCGACCTGTTCGGCAGGGGCGAGACGCGGCTGGGGCGCGTGTTCGTGAACGAGACGGCGGTGCCGCCGCAGCTCTCGCTGCACGTGCTCGACTACGAGCGAGCCAGCGAGGTGGCGAAGACGGCCTACGCGATCGGCGTCGGCACCTGCTATTGCCGCCACAAGATGCAGCACGTCGGCAGGGCGTGCGACGCGCCGCAGGACATCTGCCTGACGTTCAACGGCGTCGCCTCGTCGCTGGTGCGGCACGGCGTGGCGCGCGGGATTGACGCGGCCGAATGCCTCGATCTCCTGCAGCAGGCCCGCGACCGGCGGCTCGTCCAGTTCGGCGAGAACGCGCGCGAGCGCGTGTCGTTCATCTGCAACTGCTGCGGCTGCTGCTGCGAGGCGCTCTCGGCCGCGCGACGCTTCGGGTTTCTGCACCCGGTCCACACGAGCAACTTCGTGGCGGCCCTCGACGCCACGAACTGCAACGGCTGCAGCAAGTGCGTGGACGCGTGCCCGGTGGAGGCGCTGTCGCTGGTCTCGGCCAACGACCCGAAGATGAGGCGGCGCAAGGTCGCCCGACTGGCCGAGGACACGTGCCTCGGATGCGGCGTTTGCGTCGGCACCTGTCCGAAAGGCTGCCTGCACCTCGACTCGCGCCCCGAGCGCGTGATCACGCCGATTAACTCCACGCACCGGGTCGTGCTGCAGGCGATCGAACGCGGGCAGCTGCAGGACCTGATCTTCGACAACCGCGCGCTGGCCAGCCACCGGGCGATGGCCGCCATCCTCGGCGTCATCCTGAGGCTGCCGCTCGTCACGCGCGCGATGGCGAGCCGGCAGATGCGGTCCCGGTATCTCGAGGCGCTGATTAGAAGGGCGGAGAACTGACGCCGGCTGGCGGCTTGCGCGGCCGGCGGCTTGCGACCTATGGCCCGCAACCTGCGGCCGCGCTCAGGCGGGCCACAGCCAGGCGGCGCCGCGCACGCCGCTCGAGTCGCCGTGCATCGGCGGAACCAGGCGCGTGTCCACGCGGTCGGAGAACACGTAACGCGACCAGAGCGCCGGCACGCGATCGTAGAGGCGCATCACGTTCGACATGCCGCCGCCGAGCACGATGACGTCGGGGTCGAGCACGTTGATGACGCTGGCGAGCGCGCGTGCCATCCGGTCCTCGTAGCGCTCGAACGTCGCCATGGCCGCCGTGTCCCCTGCCTCGGCTCGCCGAGCGATTTCGGCCGGATCGAGCGCCACGCCCGTGGCGCGTTCGTGGTCGCGCGCGAGACCCGGCCCCGACAGGTAGGTCTCGATGCAGCCGTGGTGCCCGCAGTAGCAGCGCGGACCCGGCGCTTCGTCGGGTCGCGGCCGGGGGAGCGCGTTGTGCCCCCACTCGCCCGCGATGGCGTTCAGCCCGGTGAGCGGCCGGCCGTTGACGACCACGCCTCCGCCGGTCCCCGTCCCGACGATCACGCCGAAGACGCACGCCGCGCCCGCCGCCGCTCCGTCGCTCGCCTCCGACAGCGCGAAGCAGTTGGCATCGTTCGCGAGACGCAGCGGGCGGCCGAGGAGCGCGGAGAGGTCGTCGGACAGCGGGCGGCCGATCAGCCAGGTCGAGTTGGCGTTCTTCACCAGCCCGGTGGCCGGCGAGATGGCGCCCGGCATGCCGATCCCGACGCTGGCGCGCTGGCAGATCTCCAGCTCGATCCCCTGGACCAGGGAAGCGATGGCCGAAAGGGTTTGGGAGTAGTCGTGACGGGGAGTGGGAACGCGCCGGCGAACGGCGATGCTGCCGTCCGCCGCCAGCGCGATGGCTTCGATCTTGGTACCGCCGAGGTCTACACCAATGCGAAACATCCAACGGCTGCCGGATTATCGCTTCTCGGCGTCCTCGTCCTTCGGCCCCACCTCGTTCTTGAACCCGCGAATCGCCTGGCCGAGGCCCTTGCCGAGCCCCGCCAGCCGGCTGGTGCCGAACAGCAGCAAGACGATCGCAAAGATAAGAACCAGCTCAGGAACACCTAGTCTCATTGCTCGCTCCTCAGGCCCGGACTCGCGTTGTTCTCCGCCTCGTAGCAACCGTCGCGGTCAGGGGATGGGGGTACGATAACACAGAACGTCGGCTATTTCGGGATCTTGCCCAGCACCTTCCAGATCAACCGGTGGAACTTGTGGAAACCGCCGACCGGTTCGGTGAACATCAGGATGCACTGGCCGGTGACGATGCTCATCCCCTTCGCCGCCGCGGCCTCGACGGCGGCCGGCGACTCGGCTCCCTGCTGGAGCCAGACGTGCCCGACTCCGGCGGCCGCAGCCTCGCGCACCACCGCCTCCGCGCGCTCGGGCTTCACGACGACCAGCAGGTGGTCCACTCTCTCCGGAAGGTCGGCCAGGCGCGGCCAGCATCGGTCTCCCTGGATTGCCTTCGCCGTCGGGTGAACCGGCAACAGCCTGAGGCCTCGCTTCTTCAACTCCCGGTAGGCGTAGTTGCCGAAGCCCTTGTCTTCAGCCGACACGCCAACCACCGCCATCGTCCTGGCGGACGCGAACTGCTGGATTGCGTTCATGGGAACCTCTCCATCGGCTTGCGGCTTGCGCCTCGCGGCTGGCGGCGCCGGACCGTGGTCCCGTGCTCCGTCAGTTCCCGTACTCGAACGTCATCGTCACATTGACGTCCGGGTGCAGGCTCTGGCGCACCGGACAGAGGTCCGCGGTGCGCTCGAGCAGCGCCCGGTCGGTCGTCGAAAGCGCTGCGCCGTGCGGGATGCTGATCGTGGCCGTGAGCGCGCCGATCCGCCGCAGCGGCACCGAGGTCATCTCCTTGACCACCCGCACCCGAGTGCCCCCGAGATCCAGCTGGTGACGCTGGGCGACGATCCCCATGACCGTGAGGAGGCACGACCCGAGCGCGGTGGCCACCAGGTCGGTCGGCGAGAACGTCTCGCCCTTGCCGCCGTTGTCCACAGGGGCATCGGTCGTGAGCCGGTTCTGCGACGGGCCGTGCACCGCGCCGCAGTGCAACTCGCCCAGGTAGGCAATCTCGATCGTCACCGCCATACTGGCCTCCTGCCGACGCGCCGAGGGCCTCATGCTAACATACCCGTCCGCCGCCGGCCGAAGCGCGTGACACGCGACGCACGCCGCTGAGGTCCCGCACGGGTGTAGGATGGGCGCATGCTGTCCCGCAGAGCCTTCCTGGCCACGGCCGCCCGGACGACGGGAGGCGCGGCCGGGCTGGTAACGTCCACTTCCCCGCTGCTGGCGTGGCTCGACGGTCAGCCCCGCGATCTCCTCCGCTCGGCTCCCCGGGCGCGCTACTGGGCGACAGCTGTGTCCGCCGGCGCGAACTGCAGCGCGTGCCACAAGGTCGCGCCCCAGGCCAAGGATCACGCGCACAATCCCGCGCTCGTCCGGTGCCTGCTGTGCGCGCAGTCGTGCGACATCAAGCCGGGCGCCAGCGGCCGGTGCCGGGCGCGGGCCAACGTGAACGGCGAGCTGAAGAGCCTCGTCTACGGGCGCCCCGCGTCGCTGCACGTCGATCCGATCGAGAAGAAGCCGTTCTACCACTTCCTGCCGGGCAGCGACGCCCTGTCGTTCGGCACGTCGGGATGTCCGCTCCGCTGCAAGTTCTGTCAGAACTGGGAGCTGTCGCAATCGACGCCGGGCGACCTCGAGGCGCCGTATACCGCCCCCGACCAGATGGCGGCCCTGGCGGCCGCCCGGCGCGCGCCCGTCGTGGCCTTCACCTACAACGAGCCGACCGTGTTCGCGGAGTACCTGCTCGACGTTGCCGCCTCGGCCCAGGGCCGCGGCGTGCGGTCGGTGATGGTCAGCTGCGGGCTCGCCAACGAGGCGCCGCTGGCAGACATGTGCCGCGCCGTGTCCGCGGTCAAGATCGACCTGAAGGGGTACAGCGAGAGCTTCTACCGGAACGTCTGCGGCGCCGAGCTCCAACCGGTGCTGCGCAGCATTCGACAGATCGCCAAGAGCGGCAGGCACCTGGAGATCGTCAACCTCGTCGTTCCCACGCTGAACGACTCCGAGAAGTCGCTGAGCGGCCTGGCAGCGTGGGTGGCGGGCGAACTCGGGCCCGACGTCCCGGTCCATTTCACGCGCTTCCACCCGGACTACCAGCTGCTCAACCTGCCGCCGACGCCGGTCTCGACCCTCGAGCGCGCGCGGGACGTCGCGATGGCGGCCGGCATCCGCTACGCCTACGTCGGCAACGTGCCCGGCCACGCGGGCAATCACACTTACTGCCCCGGCTGCCGACGGATCGTGATCCGGCGCGACAACTTCTTCGTCACCGAGATGCACGTGAGGAACGGCGCCTGCGAGTACTGCAAGCGGACCATCGCGGGAGTATGGGCATGAACACGAGGCTCGGCGTCTCGGCCATCGCGGTGGCCCGCGGCAACAGCCACGTGCCATCTCGTCCTGTGTCTCGTGCTGGCGCTCGGCTGCCGCGGCGACGTGGGCGCGGAAGGCCAGGCGTCCGGCGGCGTCCGCGACCCGGCGGTGGCCGGCCAGTTCTACCCGGCCGACGCGCGCACGCTCGGCGCCACCGTGGACGCCGTCGTCAACGACGCGGTGCCCGCCGGGCGGGAGCGACCGCTGGCGATCGTCGCGCCCCACGCCGGCTACGTCTACTCGGGCCAGATCGCCGCGGACGCCTGGAACCAGGCGGCGGGCCAACGCTACGACACGATCGTCATTCTCGGCACCAATCACACGGCGGCCGGGTTCGATCGCATCGCGGTCTTTCCGGGAAGCGGCATCCGCACGCCGCTCGGAACCATGCCGGTCGACCAGGCGCTGTCGGCGGCCTTGATCAAGGAAGACCCCGACTGCGTGTCGAACGCGGCCGTGCACGCGAAGGAGCACTCGATCGAGGTGCAGGTGCCGTTTGCGCAGAAGCTGTTCCCCAAGGCCTCCCTGGTCGCCGTCGTGGTGGCCAGCGAAGACCCCGGCGCCATCTCGAGATTCGGAAAGACGCTCGCCCGCCTGCTTTCCGGCCGCCAGGCGCTGATCGTGGCCAGCTCGGACCTGTCTCATTGGCCGTCGTGGCGCGACGCGAACGTGGCCGACAGGCGCACGCTCGAGGCCGTCGCCACGCTCGACCCCGACCGCGTCCGGGCAGCCGCGGCCCTCACCGGCCGGGGCGCGCCGAACCTCGCCACCTGCGCGTGCGGCGAGTACGCCGTCATGGCCGCGATGGTGGCCGCCAAAGCGATGGGCGCGACGCGAGGCCGGGTGGTGAGCTATGCCAATTCGGGCGACCTGCCGGTCGGCGAGCCGGATCGGGTCGTGGGCTACGGGGCGGTGGCGCTGACGACGGGCGAACCGGGCGCGGACACGGGCGTCCTGCTCCCGGCGTCTCCTGCCGCCCAGGCGCTGCCGCCGACCGCTGCCGACAAGAAGCTGATGCTGTCGGTGGCGCGCGAGACCATCCGCCGCTACCTCGACACGGGCAGCGTGCCGCTGGCCCGCGGCTTCTCGGCCTCGCTCGATCGTCCGCAGGGCGTGTTCGTCACACTCCGCAAGCGCGGCGATCTGCGCGGCTGCATCGGGCAGATGACGCCCGACCGCCCGCTGCGGGTATTGGTCGGGAGCATGGCCCTGGCCGCCGCCTTCGAAGACACCCGCTTCGAGAAGGTTCGCGCCAGCGAACTGAAGGACATCGACATCGAGATCTCGGTCCTCACGCCCTTCCGGGAAGTCCCCGGCCCCTCCGCCATCGTCGTGGGCCGCGACGGCGTGCTGCTGCAGAAGGACGGGCGCTCCGCCGTCTTCCTGCCCCAGGTGGCCACCGAAGAGCACTGGACGCGAGACCAGATGCTCGACAACCTGTGCACGAAGGGCGGACTTCGCGAAGGCTGCTGGCGCAGCGGGGCGAAGCTCTCGACCTTCCAGGCCGACGTCTTCGAGGAAGGCGACTTCAAGTGAGACCCGTGGCGCAGGCCTCCAGCCTGCGCCCACCCGACCTCCGATGCTGCTGCTGCTCGTCGGCCTGCTCGCCATCCTCTCGCAGATCGTCCTGCTCCGCGAGTTGAACGTCGCGTTCTACGGTGTCGAACTCGTGTACGCCCTCGCGCTGGCCGTGTGGATGGCCGGCAACGCGGCGGGATCGCTCTTCGGCAGGCGCCGGTCAGCCCTCGGCGGCCGGGGAGAGGCGTGGCTGCTCGCGGGCGCGGCGGCACTGCTGCCCCTCGACGTGGCCTGGATCCGCGGGAGCCGGTGGCTGCTGGGCGGCATCCCCGGCGCGTACCTGCCGTTCGGGCACCAGCTGCTCGTCCTGGCGCTGGCCCTGCTTCCGCCGGCGATCCTGCTGGGGCTTGCCTTCCGCTGGGCGGCAGAACGCGCCAGTCTCTCCGGTCGCTCGCTCGGACGCTCCTATGCAATCGAGAGCGCCGGGGCTTGCGTCGGCGGGTTCGGCACCACGCTCGCCCTGGCCACAGGCGCGCAGACCCTAGCACTGGCGCTGGTCGCCGCCTGCCTGGTTCCGGCGTTTCTTGTCGCCCTGGAGGCTCGGCGCGGCGCCGACCCGCCGTCCAGGCTCGCGCGAGCGTCCTGGCTCACAACCGCAGCGCTGCTGGTCACCGCGACTGTCGCGGGCGAAGCCGCATCTCGCCGACTGGACCTCGCCATGACCGCCTGGACGCACCCTGCGGTCATCGAGTCGCGCGACTCGGCCTACGCGCGCATCACTGCGACAAAGGCAGGTTCTCAAACGGCGCTCTTCGTGGACGACGTGCTGGTGTACGAGAGCGAGGCGGTTCAGCAGGAGGAACTCGCGCACGTCGCCGCGCTCGCTCATCCACGCCCCTCCCGCATCCTCGTGCTTGGCGGAAGCGTGAGCGGCATCGACCGGGAACTGGCGAAGCACGCGCCGCGGCAATTGGTGGTGGTCGAGCTGGACCGCGCATACGTGGAGGCGGGTCGCCGCTTCGGGGTGACGCCGAACGTGGTCGTGGACGACCCACGACGGTTCCTGAATCGTCCGGGGCAGTACGACCTGATCGTCGTGGCCACGCCACAACCGACCTCGGGGCAGGCGAACCGGTTCTACACGAAGGAATTCTTCGAGGAGTGCCGGACGCGGCTCGCGCCGGATGGAATCCTCGCGCTCGCCCTCGACTTGCCGGAAAACGTCGTGTCTCCGGTGGCCGCAGCTCGGACATCGAGCATTCTGGCGGCCGCGTGGGCGGCGTTCCCCTTCGTCGAGGCGCTCCACGGATCGTCGGCTATCGTGCTCGCATCCTCGTCGCCCCTGCCGCGCGATGCCCGGCCGATGATCGAACGATGGAACGAGCGCCGTCTCGATGTGCGCCTGGTCACTCCGGCCTACCTGCGCTACCTGTTCGAGAACGATCGACGACTCGAGCTCGAAACGATGCTCCGTGCGACGCCGGCTCGGCCGAATTCCGATGCCCGGCCCGTGTGTTATCAACTGGCCGAGGTCGGCTGGCTGGCCAGGTTCTTTCCGCAATTACTGACGCTCCGGCCCGGCGCCGGCGGCATGGCCGGGCTCGCCACGGCCCTTGGGACAGCAGCGCTTGTCATCGTCGTCGTCTCGATGCGATTCGGCCGCGCGGCGAGCGGCCTGCTGGCTGGGCTCGCCGGCTTCGCCGGAATGCTGCTGGAAACGGTGCTGCTGCTCGCCTACCAGGCGCGGAGCGGGGCGCTGTTCGAATGGATCGGCTTGCTGCTGCTGGCGTTCATGTCCGGACTGGCGATTGGCGCGGCGCTCGTTGGCCGACTGATCGGACGCCTGCGGACTGCGCCCGGCCCAACCTCTCGGGTGGTTGCCCGGTGGACCTGCGCGGCACTGGTCCTGCTGAGCGCACTGGTCGCGTGGTCGGTCACGGGGCCGGCGTCAGGCCTGTTGCCGACTGCCGCGCTGATGTGCGCGTCAGGGGGCCTGGTGGCGAGCGTCTTTGCGTCCGTGGCGGCCGACGTCGAAGCCGCGCGCCGTGCGACGGGCCATCTCTACGCCGCCGATCTCCTGGGCGGCGCCGCGGGGTCGCTGCTTGCCGGGCTGCTGCTCGTGCCGATGTTCGGTCTCGTCGCCACGGCGTGGGTCGTGGCCGGCGCCGGTCTCCTGGGGATGCTGCTCGCCCGATAGTTGTCGCACGACCGGTTACAGGGATTTTACCTGCGCGACATCCGCTCGCGATGCGGGGCCGGTAGCCTCGACACTGGAGGTCATCAATGGTTCCAGTGTCTCAGGCAGTGCAGTGGGTTCGGTCGGAGTACCTCGAACTGCCCAACCTCAGCCTGACGCGGCCGCAGGTCCAGCGCCTCTATGGACTGGACGACCTGACCTGCGAGTCGGTCCTCGCTGCCCTGGTGGACGTGGAGTTCCTGTCGTGCACGGGCGACGGGCGCTACATTCGCCGCGAGGAGGGCCTGAGGGCCAGGGGCCTGCCTCGGCGCCACGCCGCCTGATAGCCGGCGGCTACCCGACGGCCTCGGGGTCGTTCTCGACGAAGCGGTATCCGAGGCCGATCAGGGTCTCAATCTGGTCGGCGGCCGGCCCGAGCTTGTTCCTCAACCGCCCGACGTGCACGTCGATCGACCGGGTTTCGACCGATCGGTCGTATCCCCACACCCGCTCCAGCAGCCGGTCCCGCGTCAAAACCCTGTTCCGGTTCTGTACAAGGCACTTCAGGAGTTCGAGTTCACGCCTGGTCAAGCGGACCGCCCGGCCGTCCACGGAGATCGCGACCGCGTCGAAATCGGCCACCAGGTGCCGCCCCCGGTACACCTGCGTGCTGGCGGGAGCGAACGTCGGCGCACGACGCAGCACGGCGCGCACGCGGGCGGCAAGCTCACGCGGCGAGAACGGCTTGGTCATGTAGTCGTCGGCGCCGAGGTCGAGGCCCGAGACGCGATCGCTCTCAGCAGCGCGCGCGGTCAGCATGATGATGGGGACGTGGCTGGTCGCCGGCCGTGACCGCACGATCCGGCACACCTCGAAGCCGCTCAGCACCGGGATGTTGATGTCGAGGATGATGAGATCCGGCGCGGATGCGGTGACGGCTTCCAGCGCGTCGTCGCCGCGTTCGACGAGCTGTACGTGAATGTCGTGATCGCGCTCGAGGGTGTGCTTCACCAATCGCGCGATGTCCGTTTCGTCTTCCACCACCAGGACCCGGGTCGCCATCTGCAGACCTCCGCCTCTGGATGAGGGTAGTGCTTCGAGGTTGCGCCCGGTTCACGCCGCCGTTAATTGTAAGTTACAGGGTCAGAACATCCGGGCGGGCGCTCCGGCCAACGCGAGCCGAACCACCGGTCGCGCCGGGGCCGCGGTCGAGGCCCGGTCGTGCGCTTCGTTCACGTCCCCGTTCCAGAAGGGGTGGTTCAGGACGGTGAGGACATCGGGCATGGCGTCGAGGTGACGGGGACTGGCCGCCCGGCAGCCCGTGCCGGGCGGCTCGCGCATGTCGCGCTACAGCAGGTTTGCCGCCAGCGCGGCGAGTCGGGAGCGGACCGTCGTCGTCATGGTGACGTGGCCGAACTCCTCCTGCCCCTTGAACCGCTCGACCAGGTGAATCAGGCCGTTGGTGATCGAGCTCGAATCCGGCAGGTCCACCTGATCGGGGTCGCCGGTGAAGACGATCTTCGTGCCCTGCCCCGAACGGGTCAGCAGCGTCTTCACCTCGTGGTGGTTCATGTTCTGCGCTTCGTCCGCGATGATGAACGCATCGTGGATGCTGCGGCCGCGGAGGTGCGAGATCGGCGCGATCTGCACCACCTCGCGCGCCAGCAGGTCCTGGATGTCCGAGTGGTGCCGCGCCGCCTCTTCCTTCTTGGCCTCGCGGCTCGCCCCCTTCTTGCCCTCCTCGAAACCGGCGGCCATCCCGGTGCGCGACTGGCCGCGCATCACGAGTTCGAGGTTGTCGAACACCGGGCGGGTCCACGGAGCGAATTTCTCTTCGAGCGACCCAGGCAGGTAACCGAGCGACTGCCCGATCTCGATATTCGGCCGGTAGATCATGAGCCGGCCGTATCCTTCGCGCAGCTGCAGGTAGCCGGCCAGCAGCGCCATCAGCGTCTTTCCAGAGCCCGCCTTGCCGACCAGCGTCACCAGCGGGATGTCCGGGTCCGACAGCAGCGCGAGCGCGAACTGCTGTTCGGCGTTCATCGGGACGATCCCGCGGTCGCTGTCGGGCTTACGGACCAGGCGGAAATATCCGGGCGGGCCCACCTTATTGATCGCGTGGGCAAACTTGCCGCTGGACTCCGTCGCGATCGTGCAGCACTGGTTGGCGAGCAACTGCACCTGGCTCCCAACCTCGCGCACCCGCGATGCCTCGAGGCGCGCCTCGCGGTGCAGGTCCGTGAGCAGCCCGTGGTAGTCGTCGGGGATGATGATCGTCGCGGTGCCCGGATACAACTCGTCCACCGACGAGATCTTCTTGTCGTCGCGGTAGTCCTCGGCGTCCACGCCAAGCGGGCGCGCCTTCACGCGCATCGCCACGTCGCGCGTGACCAGGCTCACGCGGGCGCCTGGGTGGAGCCGGGTCCATTTCCTGGCGATGCAGATAATCCGATCGTCGTTGTTGCGCGGGTCGAACCCGTCCCAGGCGTCCTCGGCCGGCACGAAGTTGTCGTCGAAGACGAGGCAGCCGCCTTCCGGCATGGCGATGCCGTGCGCAAGGGCGGCGGCCGAGGCGCCCTCCTGAAAACCGTCGAGCAGCCGCGCCACCCTCCGCGCGGCCATCCCGACGCCGTTCAGGCTGTCTTTCAGGTAGTCCACCTCGCGGACCACGGGATACGGAACCACCACCGTATTGCCCCGCGCGAGCTTGATCAGTGAGTCCGGATCGTTGATGAGGACGTTGGTGTCGGGGAGATAGACACGGACCCGTTCGGCGCTGCCGTTATCCATTCCGGTTCCTTCCACTCACACCCACGGGTTGTGGTCGGCGACGACTGAGACTCAGGCAGTAGTATAAACGAGCCCAGAAGCCCAGAGAGCAGTTTTCGGTCGAGTGCGCAGGCGGTGGGAGCCGAGGCCCTGTCGCGGGACTACTTACCCAGCGCGGCCAGGACACGGGGCGGGAGCAGCCAGACCAGCCGTCCCGTCTGGGCGGGCGGCAGACCGTCCACCTCAATCAGCGCCATCCCTCCCTTCTTGAACTCGATGATTCCCTTGGCGCCAATCAGCCGGGCGGCGAATGCAGAGATGCTGGGCTCGTGACCCACGACCGCCACCGACTCGCCGGCGGCGCGCGCTGCCAGTTCATCCAGGAACTGGGCGTAGGAGGCTTCGGGCGTCATCGCCTCCGTCTCGACAATCTCGAGGGAACCCGGGAGAGCCTCGGCGAGGATTTCCGCCGTCTGCCGGGCCCTTGCGAAAGGACTGCTGAGAATGATGTGGAGGTCGGGGTCGAGGGCGGCAAGACCTCGTGCGACGTCCCGGAACTTCCGGACGCCCCGCGGCGTCAGCGGCCGCTTGCTGTCGTCGGGGTACTCGGGACCGCGATCGGCGGCGATTGCGTGTCGAACCATGTAGATGCGGTATGGGGCAGCCATGGCGTGTCACCCGGATTGTGCTGTTTCGTCCCGTGAGTTGCGCGCGCGCTCACCCATGCGAGTCATGAGTCGGCCGCGGCATTCGTCGACGACGTGGGCCAACGTGCCGACCCGCGCGAGGTACTGCGCGTGAAGGCCGTGAATCTCCTGTTCGATTGCGTCCAGCAGGTTCTTGACGTCAGCGGCTCCCGGGTTGGGCGCGATGGCGCGTCGAACGTGGTCGGCCAGAACGCCCAGGTCGTGCATGCGCCCCAGCAGATCCTGCATGCCCCGCAGGCGGTTCACGGCCCGTCTCGTCCCGATGCGGCTGAACTGCTCGACGAGTTCCAGCAGGTAGCGCAACTTCTTGGCGGCAATGCGCACCTTGTGTAGGCGGTCCATCGCAAACAGCGTGCCGGCGTGGGCCACCTTCTCGTCGAGCCTGGAGGCGTTCTCGCGGATGCGCTCTCCGAGGCCTAACGACCCGAGCGCCGCTCGGCCGTCGCCCCGCACGTTGACGAGGGCCTCGATCTGCCCCGCCAGCTTCGGCAGGTCGATTCCCTTCACCGCCTCCTCCATCTCGGACGCGCTCGATCGGCGGGCGTCGTCCACCACCGCCCGAGACGCCATCACTGCAGCCGTCAGGGAGGGATGGCTCGAGACGATTTCGTCCAGGAGGCCGAGGGCGACATCGAGTTCACGGACGCCGCCGAGCGCCCGCGTGATGCCGCGAACTGCGGTCTGGGCCTTGCGCCAGGCCCTCCGTCCGGTGTCCCCCTTCCCGGGCGCGAGCACGGCCAGGATCTCGCGCAGCCGCCGTGACGCGACGCGTGCCCGGTGCAGCGCCTCGACGTCGCCGGCGACCGCGTCCGGGAGGTTCCCCGAGAGGGCGTCGAGCTGGCGATCGAGCGAGCGGCGGGCAACGAGTGGGTACATCAGGTCGCAGAAAGGCCGATGTCCATCAGGGCCAGACTCCAGGTTGTGAGGTTATCATACCGAAATCGGCCGCCTCCCGCCGCCGAGGAGAATCGCACATGCGCCTTGCGGCGATCGACATCGGCACCAACTCGATCCACATGATCGTGGTGCAAGTCCGCTCCGACCTGTCGTTCCAAGTCGTGGAACGGGAGAAGGAGATGGTCCGGCTCGGCGCGGGCGGCCTCGGCGGGAAGTCGCTGGCACCGGCCGCCCGCGCCGCCGCCATCGAGACGCTCGTTCGCTTCAAGCAACTCGCCGAGTCGCGCCAGGTGGACGAGATCATCGCGGCGGCGACCAGCGCCGTCCGCGAAGCGCGGGACGGCGGCGAGTTCCTCTCGGAAATCGTCGAGCGAACCGGCATCCGCCCGCGTGTCATCTCCGGGATCGAGGAAGCCCGTCTCATCCATTTCGCGGCCGTTTACGGCGTGGACGCCAGCTCTGGCACGACCGTCGTCATCGACGTGGGCGGCGGTTCGACCGAGATGACACACGGCACGGCCACCGAGGCCCACCTTGCACGAAGCTACACGCTTGGGGTCCTGCGGCTGACCGATCGGTTCGTCCACAGCGACCCGCTCGACCGGAACGACGAGCGCAAGATGGTGAAGCACATCCGCTCCGCCGTGGACGAGTTCGCGCGCCAGATCATCACGGCCGGATTCGACCGCGTGATCGCCACGTCCGGCAGCGCGGTGAGCCTGGCCCAGATCGCGCTCGCCGGGCGCAGCCTCTTCAGCGGCGAGACCATGCACCACAGCCGCATCTCGGCCAAGCAATTGCACCGGGTTCGCAAACAGGTCGTCTCCCTCGGCATGACGGCGCGGCTCAAGCTCCCCGGAATGGACGCGAGGCGCGCCGACCTGATCGTCGCGGGCGCCGTCCTGCTCGACACGGTCGTGCAGGTGCTGGGGGCCAAAGAAGTGATCTTCTCGGACCTCGCGCTACGCGAGGGCTTGGTGCTCGACTACATCCACCGGAACCGCTCCCGCATCGCCCGCATCGATCTCTTCCCGGACATCCGCCGCCGCAGCGTCATCGAACTGGCGGAGCGCTGCCGTTGGTATCCGGCCCACTCGGAGCAGGTGACCCGGCTCGCGCTGTCGCTGTTCGATCAGACGCGAGGACTCCATCGACTGAGCGACCGTGCGCGGGAATGGGTGGAGTTCGCAAGCCTGCTCCACGACATCGGGGGGCACATCTCGTATCTCGGGCACCACAAGCACTCGTATTACCTGATCCGAAACGGGGGCCTCCGCGGGTTCGAACCGGAGGAGATCGAAGTGATTGCCCTGATCGCGCGGGCGCACCGGCGGGGGCGTCCGAAGAAACCGCAGCTCGCGTCGCTCTCGCCCGCGGCGCGGCGCGCCGTCCGCGTCGGTGCCGCCGTCCTCCGGCTCGCCGAGAGCCTGGACAGGAGCCACGGCCAGGTGGTGGACGACGTCGAACTGCAGGACCGGGGCAGCCGATTCCTGCTGTCCGTGCGCGCCCACGCCCCCATGGAACTCGAGCGTTGGGCGTCGGGACGACAGGTGGCCCCCATGGAGCGACTGCTCGGCAAGCCGCTCGAGATCCAGGCCGCCGGGAAGTCCTCGGAGGCGCCGAAAGCCAGTGCCCTGCCACGACATTCGCGAAAGCCGGGCCGCCGTCGAGAACCGCCACGGCAGGGCCGGGCGAACAATTAACGGCGATGAAACGTTCCGGAGAAGTCCCCGATACAACTGCTTCGTATCCTCAGGCTGAGCTGCTCGTGCAGACGTGAACTTACACAAGGAGCCTGAGTTGAAGACCGCAAACGACACACCCAATGGACCGTCGAAGGCGTGGTTCCCCGTTGTGGCAGCCATCGCACTCGTGGTGGGCCTCGCCCACGGAGCCCACGCGCAGGTGACGCCGGCCGCCGGCTACACCCCGCCCGATGACACGCCCGCGATCAAGATCGGCGCGGTCATCTTCGCCGACTACACGTACCAGTCGACGCCGACCGCCAAGGACGCAGGCGGGAACGAGTACAACCCGAGTTCGTTCAACGTGGCCCGCGCGTATATCAACGTGACGGGGAACGTCTCGCACCTCATCGCGTTCCGCATCTCGCCGGACGTCGTCCGCGCCAGCGCCCCGGGGACCTCGCTCGACGGCGCACTGAGCTACCGCCTCAAGTACGCCTACATGCAGATCAACCTGGACGACTGGCTGCCGAAGGGGAGCTGGGTGAAGCTGGGCATGCAGCAGACGCCGTTCATCGACAGCATCGAAGGCATCTACCGCTACCGCTTCCAGGGCACGGTCTTCTACGAGCGCGAGGGCTACGGGAGTTCCGCCGACATCGGAGCGTCGTTCCGCACGGCGTTCCCGAACAACTACGGCGACATCCATGTCGGGTTCTACAACGGCGAAGGGTACGCGAGGCCCGAGGTGAACGGCCAGAAGGCGTTCATGGCGCGCGTCGGCTTCAGGCCGCTGCCCCGCCAGAAGCTCCTCAAGGGCTGGCGCCTGCAGGGGTTCTGGACCTGGGACAACTACATGAAGACCGCCCCGCGTGACCGCGCGGTGTTCAACACCACCTTCGAACATCCCTACATCAACGTGGGCTACGACTACGTCAGCACCAAGGACAAGACGACCTCGGCGCTGATCGGCGGCCTCCCCGCGGCGACGCTGGAGGGCAACGGCTGGTCGTTCTGGCTCACTCCGAAGAAGGTGTTCACCGCCAACGGGGCCTCGATCGAGGCGCTCATCCGCTACGACCACATGAAGCCCGGCGGAACCGTCAGCGGCGTCAACATCACCTCGCCCGACGGCCTGAACGAGCGCACGATCGTCGGCGCCTCCTACTGGTTCCCCAAGCAGGGGAGCGTGTCGGCGGCCCTCCTGTTCGACGTGCAGTACCAGAAGTTCAAGAACTGGGCGCCGGCCAAGACCGACAACACCAAGTTCTACGTCCACAGCCTGATTTCCTTCTAGCCCCGTCCACGTCGACCCGCCGCAGGCGGGCGCCGGACCGGCGGACGCCGGGCTGGACGAACCGGGACGAGTGCCGCGACCCGCACCGCGACGGGGCCCGGCCACCACGGCTATCGCGGAATGGCAAGAGGAGACGCAATGAAGTCAGTGTTCACTCGTGTGACGGCGGCGCTCGCCGCCATCGCCGTCGTGGGGTACCTCGGGGCCGCGGTGCTCGCCCAGGCGCAGACGATCAACGGTGCGGGCGCCACCTTTCCGTTCCCCATCTACTCGAAGTGGTTCAGCGAGTACAACAAGCTGCACCCCAACGTCCAGATCAACTACCAGTCGATCGGCTCCGGCGGCGGCATCCGGCAGTTGACGGCGCAAACCGTCTTCTTCGGCGCCACCGATGGTCCCATGACGAAGGACCAGCTTCTGGCCGCGCCCGGCAGCATCCTGCACCTCCCGACCGTTCTCGGCGCCGTGGTCCCGGTCTACAACATCGAAGGCGTCAGCGCCGAGCTGAGGTTCACGGGGCCCGTGCTCGCCGACATCTTCCTCGGGAAGATCACCAAGTGGAACGACGCGGCCATCGCGAAGATCAATCCCGGAGTGAATCTGCCGGGCACCGACATCGTGGTGGTTCACCGTTCCGACGGCTCTGGGACGACCTACATTTTCGCGGACTACCTCGGCAAGGTATCGCCCGAATGGAAGAAGCGGGTCGGCATCTCCACCGCGCTCAACTGGCCGGTGGGCCTCGGCGGCAAGGGCAACGAGGGCGTGGCGGGCCTCGTGAAGCAGACTCCCGGCGCCATCGGCTACGTCGAGCTGATCTACGCGCTGCAGAACCGAATCGCCTACGGCTCCGTGCAGAACATGGCGGGCAGATTCCTGCGTGCGACGATCGAAGGAACGACCGCGGCCGCGGCCGCCGCCGCGAATGCGATGCCGGCCGACTTCCGCGTGTCGATCACGAACGCCCCTGGCGACAACGCCTACCCGATCTCGTCGTTCACCTGGCTGCTGTTCTACGAGAACCCGAAGGACAAGGTCGCCGCCAAGACGATGGTCGAGTTCGTGAAGTGGGCGCTGACCGACGGCCAGAAGTTCGCCACGGACCTGGGCTACGCGCCGCTGCCCGACAACGTCGTCAAGCTCGAGATGGAAGCGCTCAAGAAGATCAAGCTCTAACCCGGCAGGACGACACGTTCCTCCACCGACGGCCGGGCGGAAGAGCCGCCGCCCGCCCGTCGGTTTTCTTTGTACGGCGTCGGCAGCAGGTGCGCCGGGCCGGCGCACGACACTTGTGGGCGCAGAAACCAAAGGGCCGGCTACGTGAACGTCGCGGCGTTCCTCTCGATCCTCGCGGCGGGGGCACCACCGAATCTGTCGGCCGGCGCATACCAGGCGGCCGTCTGGGGGAACATCTCGTTCCTCCTGACGGATCCGGGAATCATGACGTGGGGACTCGGCCAGCTGCTGTTCGGCTGGTTGGCGTGGGGGAACCGCGTGCTGCCGCGCTGGCTCTCGGTCGTGTGCCTCGTCGGGGGAACCGCGGGAGTGCTCACCCACGTGGTGTACCAGTCGCCTGTGCTCTTCCTGATCGAACTCGCGAGCTTCGCCGTGTGCGGAATCGTGACGGGCGTGCTTCTGCGACGGCGCGGACAGCGGTGAGCGGCGCGGGCGCGCGCGGTCCCATCGTGGTCAGCCGCGACGCGTGACGGACGGCTGGCCGATTCGTTCGCCCTCGACAAGCCCGCTGGGGGGATGAGATCGACGGTTGCGTCGCGGAATCCCCCGCCCGATGATCGACGTGGAGGCCGTCTCATGACAAGGATGGGCTGGCTGCCCGCTATCGTCTTCCTGGCGTGCGGGTGCGCAACATTGACCAAGGCGGGCTCGCAGGTGACGGTGTACCGCGCATCGCTCGAGGTGCCCGCCGCCCAGCGGGCGATGCCGGAAGGGTGCGCGCTCACCGCCTCGAAGCCGGTGGCCTGGATGACCGAGCTGGACCTCGAGGGGTCGAAGGATCCGTACCTTCTGCAGCGAAACGAGACCGGCGCGGCCGGCGGCAACGTCCTGCTGGTCCTGTCGCGCCGGGTGACCTCGCGCCGCGACTTCGAGTGCCCGAGCTCGTCGCCGATCACGGACTGTCCGGGTTCGTCGGGCGGATGGTTCAAGGTCGCGTTCGAAAGCTACACCTGCACTCCGGACGCCCTGCAGAACCTGATGTCCCCGGCACGCGCCGCCAAGTGATCGCGCGCCCCGCGCCCCGCGAAGCCCTGCCGGCCAAGGAGGCTTCACGTACCCCGGTGCGTGGCACAATTCAATCGGGGGCGCTTCTGCGAACTCGTGACCGTTTGTCGCCGCTCGATGCGCGCGTCGCTGGCAGTGCGGTTGTCTATCGACTGTACGACGTCGGCTACGAAGTGCGCCTCGAGCATGCGTCGTCGAGGCTGGCGTCGGATGCCGTCGGCCGTGCGCGGCCGGTCCAACGCGAGGCCCAGGCGATTCTCATCCGCAACCCTCCGGTCACGGTGAACCTGGGAATCGAGCCGCTGGTCGTGGAAGGACGGAGCCTGGACGCGGAGTTGTCGGCGCGGATCTTCGATTTCGGCGTCGTCTCACTGAGGTTGAGGGTGCAGGCACCGGCCGGCCTGTCGTGGACCGACTACGCCCAGTTCGGGATCGCGGTCGCCACGGACACGGGCCTCCCGCTTCTGTTCGCACGGCGCCTGGCGTTGCTGATCGACAGGATCCGTCCGGCGATCCTCCGGCCGGCGCTGGCGCCGGTGACCGAGGAGTATGTGGTCTTCCGCGTCACATCACTCTGCGATGCCGGCGGACGTCCCCTGTCGATTGACGTGCTGACCGACGACGACCTGGCGGCGCTCTTGCTCGACGAACATCGACGACTGTCCGCCGCCGCCAAGAAGGAGCTGCTGCCGCACCGGCTCTCGTACTACGACAGCGATGTCGCCATCCTGACCTGGCACAACGCGCTCGTCGTCGAGGCCGCGCCCGAGGAGGCCGACGTCCAGTTCGTGCTGGAGTTCGCGAACGCCCAACTGCTCGAACTGCGGATGTACGACGCGATGCTCGACGAGGAACTGCCCAGGCTCAACGCGCGGGTTGCCGAGGCCCGGGGGCGGCGCTGGCGTCTGCCGCGAGGGTACGCGGCCGTGCTCGGGGAGCTCCAGACGCTCGTTGCAGATTCAACCGAAGTGGTGGAGCGAGTCGAGAACTCCCTCAAGGTGACCGACGACGTCTATCTGGCCCGGGTTTACAGCGCGGCGATGGAGATCTTCAGAGGGCGGACGTGGCGGCAGGGAATCGACCGGAAACTGGCGACGCTGCGTGACACCTACTCGATGCTGCACGGGGAGGCGCAGGCGTGGCGGGCCGAGATCCTGGAGCTGGCCGTGATCCTGCTGATCGTGGCGGAGCTTCTGACGGCGCTCCTCCGGCACTGAGCCGCGCTTCTCCTTCCGTCAGGGCGCTACGCGAGTTCCGAACTCGATTCGCCCACGACGAAGCTGTCCTCCTGAACCTCGCTCACGTCGGGAACTGAGGCCGGGCTCTTGGGGACCTGTCTCCGCGGTCTGACTTTCCGAGCCGCCTTGGCCTTACGCGCCGCAGTGTTCACTTCGGCGGGCTGCTTCTTTCGGGACGCCGACGATGCCTCCTGCGCCACCTTCTTCTTGGGCGCGGCCTTCTCCTTCAACGCGGCGACCTTGGTGTCAGCCTTGTCGGAGCGTGCGGCGGCCTTCTGGAAGGCCTTGCGCGCAGCCTCCGCGTCCTTGCCCGCCTCACTCTCGGCTTTGCGTGCGGCCTTGAACGCCTTCTTGGCCTCCTTGAGGTCCGACCTCAACTGCCGGCGTGCGTCCCGGGCGGCGCTGGCCTTCCGCACGGCGTCCGCGAGCGCTCGCTCGGCCGCCTCCGCCAGGCCCTTCGCCTTCCGTGCGGCGGCGACGATGTCCTTGCTTTTCATCTGCCTGCTCCTCCCGACAAGCCGCCTGTGAACCGACCCGACGTTTCCGCCGATCATTTCACCACGCGAACGCGATTATCCCACAGTTCACGGGCCGATCTCGACAGATTCCGTCTCGACCATTCGCAGGCCTGAAGCTGCCGTCGCCGTCCCGCGCTCGTGTCCACCTGCGTTCACGCCGTCGTCACGTAGTTTCTCCATACTCTCGATATGGAAATCTTCGAGCGGGAGGTCGGGCTGACCACCGTCCTCGAACTGTCTGGGGACCTGAGGGGAGCCTTGGATTCCTTCACCCCCTGCAGTCCCGTCGGGGACGAAGAGAAGGAGCATGACATGCGCTCGCCCGACTCAGTGCGTCCGCAGGATACTCGGAACGGCGCGCCCTCACCGGACTTCGACTTGGGATGCAGGCTCAAGGCCCTGAAGGGAATCGCGGAGCGATATCCTCGGAGGTCCGCCGAAGACCGGATCGTGGTCGAGGCCGCCGAGGCGCTGCTCGCCCCTGCTCACTCCACCCTGCTTCGCGAATTCAGAGACGCGCTGGAAACGCGCGGAACGACCAACTCCCTTCCGCAGATCTTCCGGAAGATGGGCCTGCCCGAGTGACCCGCCGCCTCTTCCGCCGGGCCGTGATCGAGGCGGGCTAGACCGACCGCGCCACGAGCAGCGTCAGGTCGTCGAACTGCGTGTCTCCGCTGTACTGCTGCACGGACGACAAGATCGCGTTGACCATGGTCGCCGGATCGGAGCCGCGGAGAGCGCGGAGCTCCTCGATGAGACGGCCCTCGCCGAACTCCACATCCGCGGCGGGCGCGTCGGTCACCCCGTCACTGAAGACGGCGAGGACATCGCCCGGCGCCAGCGCCAGTTCCCCGACTGAACACTCCCATTCGTCGAAGAGGCCGATCGCGGGCGCGGTGGGCGCGAGGCGTTCCACGTCCCCGTTCGTCCGCAGCACGACCGGCGGGTTGTGCCCGCAGTTCACGTAGCGGAAGCGCCGGCGGGCGTCGTCGTAGACGGCGAAGAACAGCGTGGCGTAGTGCTGCGTGGCGGTGGATGCCCACAACAGGCGATTGACATTGTGGAGCACGCGGGACGGGTCGTTCGGGCTCGCGCTGCTCTGGCTCCGGACGTGCGCCAGGAGGTTCGCCATGAGCAGCGCCGCGTGCACCCCTTTACCCGACACGTCGGCCAGGAGCAGGCCGATGAGACCGTTCCCAAAATCGAGATAGTCGTAGCCGTCGCCGCCCACCGACCGCGCCTGTATGCACCGCGCGGCGCACGTCAGGGTCCGCATCGCCGGCACCGATTCCGGAAGGAGTTTGCGCTGCACTTCGCTCGCAATCTCCATCTCCCGCAGCGCGCGCCGCTCCGCCTCCAGGCGCGTCGCGATTTCCTCCGCCATGCGGATGTTGTCGAGAGCGGCCGCGGCCTGGGCCGCGACCGACGCGAGAAGCCGCCGGTCCTCGCCCGCGTAGGGCTCTTCGGAGCGCTTGGGCCCGAGGGCCACGAGACCAGCGAGCCGGCCTCCGCGCCCAACGACCGGCACGAGACACTCCGCGCCGACTGCTGCGAGCTGCGCGCCGGCCTCGCGAAAAGCCGCGCCCTCCCTCGCGGTGAGATCCACCGGCCGCCCGTGTGCCGCCAGGGCTGTGAGCACTGGAAGCGTGCGATCGAGTGCCGGCACGGCCGGCAGCCTCGAGTCGTCCGCCTGGAGCGTTCCGCGGTCATCCTCGACGTAGACCACCAGTCGCGCAGGCTGCAGCGCGTCGCGCAGGTGCCCTGCGAGCAGGGCCGCGATTCCGCGGCGGTCCTCCGCGGCGCGCAGTCGCTCGGCCAAGTTTTCGAGGATCACCTGGGCGTCATAGGCCGTCCGGAAGAAGGCCCGGTCGATCAGACGGCTGATGCGGCGATGGACCCCCAAGCCGCCCCACAGGAGCAGCGTGCCAAAAGCCGCTCCAAGGGCGATTTCGCCGGGCGCCGCCAACGCGAGCCGTGGCTGCAAGTACGGCCCAATCGTCGCCGCGAGGAAGAGTGTCAGTCCGATACTGAGAAGCGCCAGGAGCGCCGTGAACCCACGCTGCACCAGCAGGTACCGGGCGCTCTGCCGGATCAGGGCCGGAATCTCGAGGACGCGATGCTTGAGGACCGCATACGCGAAGGAGAGGGGGAGCAGCACGGTGACCAGGCCGAAGACGGTCCCTGCCGCCTCGCTCGGCGGCACGACGCCGCCGAGATCCTGGAGCGCGCGGTAGATCAGACCCGGCAGCACGCCGACGGCCGCGCCCCACACGATCACCCGCAGCTTGCGCCGCGCCTGGTTGTCGCGCGATCCGATGTAGTTCCAGACGAGAGAGACGAACCCCAGCAAGAGAAAGGCGAGTTCGTAGACCAGTGGGGCCTGGTTCTCTACGACCGCCGGCAGTTTCCACGGCAGCGGCGGCAACGAAAGTCGCCCCGTCCCGAGGCCGGGCAGTGCGACGGCCAGCCCCACGGCCGCCCCGGCCCACTTGAGCCAAGGAAGACGCCGCTCAATCGGCGAGCGAACGGGAAAGACCGCGAAGAACGAGTAGAACAGCGCGCCGAGCAGCCCGAGGAAGACCGCGACGTAACCCCGCACGAACGCCCGAAGCGCTGGCGCGACGCCGAGATAGTTGGTGGGCACGCGGGGAATCGTCACGAACGACGCGAACAGCAGGGCGAGCAGCCAGGCATGCGGGTCCTCCAGGCGCAGGAACAGGACCGCCAGCCCAACAACGACGAATGGCACGGCGACCAAGCTGCGGACGCTTGCCGACACGTAATCGGGGACGCTGCCCGCCTCGGGCGCCCTGAACCTGGCTGAAAGCTGCACCATCCCGGCGACATCCGGGCGGACGATCGTCAACCGCACGCCATCACCCGGCCGGTGTCGTCGCCAGATGTCCGGCTGCGTGTCCGCACTCTCGAGTCGTTCCGCGTCGACGGCGACTATCCGGTCACCTCGCCGGAGCCCCGCCTGCCCGGCTGGGGAGTGGGGACGGACGTTCGTGACGACCAGCGCCTGCTGCGACCCGTCGTAGTCCGAGTCGAACCCGAGCTCAACAGGCTCCGGGCCCACCCAGTAGAGAGCAGCCGTCCAGACGCCGGTGAATGAGAGGATGCACGCGCCCAATGCGACGGCGGCAACCAGGCGAACAGAGGAAGGAAGACGTTGAAGCATCGGACGACCTGTCGAGTCTGCCCTTCTCCTATTCGAGGTCAACGGGCCCAAGGCTGGCTCGCCGGTGGCGGCCGTCGGACGCGGTCGAGCCTCAGGACGATCGACTCGAAGCGCTGGAGGAGCCACTCCCCGCGACGGCGCCGATCGACAGGAGGACGCCCAACGCCAGCGCGGACTTCACGGGCATCGCACCTCGCCTTCTCCCGTCCGGCCCTCTTCGCGGCGATCTGTGGAGTCGAGCCGAGCGCCAGGCATCGCCCCGGAATCTGGACGACGTAGATCGACGGTCTCCTGTCTATGATCGCCGGCATCTGCCTGCTGTCAAGGCGTGACCTGTAGGCGTCTTCGTCCTCGGCCGTCCTTGGTGTTTGCACGCCGTTTACCTGAACGTCACGCGGCGATCTAGAACTCTGGCACACTGGAAGAGGTTTCATGCCGCATGAGCGTGCGGGACGAGAGCGGCCCGCACGGCTGATGTCGGGACCCGAAAGGCCTGATGTACACTCCGAAACCGACCCGGTCGAACACCGACCCGACGAGCGCGTCATGGTCGGTGAACGAGCACCGCCGGGTTCGGTGACGCGACTAGTCTCGGGCGGCCGCCAGGCCGCGAAGGTGATCAGCCATGAGCTCCAAGAGCCCAACCGCCGGTCCAACCCAGGCCGATGCCGGGACACCCGGCGAGTACAAGCCGAAATGCGTCGCCGTGATCGACGTCGGCGCCACGGCCATCCGCCTGGTCATTGCCGAGATTCACCCCTCGGGCGGGATTCGCCAACTCGAATCGCTCCACAAGGGAGTGCGCCTGGGCAAGGATACCTTCACCGAGGGCCGCATCGAGCCGTCCACGATTCGAGAGTGCGTGGACATCCTCAAGGGATTCCGGACGGTCATGCAGGAATACGGCATCACCGAACCCTCCCAGGTCGGTGCGGTGGCGACGAGCGCCGTTCGGGAGGCCGAGAACGGCGAGAACTTCCGCGACCGAATCCACATCGCGACGGGTATCAGCCTTCGGATCATCGACGAGGCCGAGGAGAGTCGCCTGACGTTCATGGCGGCAGAAGGGGTGATGGAGAAACAGCCCGAGCTGGCTCTCGGCGATACGCTCGTCGTCGAACTGGGAGGCGGCAGCACGGAGTTGCTCTTCATGCGGCAGGGGCACGTCGCCGTCTCCAATTCCTACCGCATGGGCTCCCTGCGCCTCCGCGAGACGCTCCAACACTACCGCGCGCCCAGCGAACGCGTCCGGACCTTCCTCGGCTACCACATCAGCCGCACCGTGCAGCAGATGCGCCAGGACTGTTCGGAGGCCCAGTCACCCGTCCTGGTGGCGATGTCCGCGGACGCCCGCATTGCGGCGGCGCAGCTCTGCCCGGACTGGAACAGCATCGACCTCGCCTCGCTGGATCTCAAGTCGTTCTCCGCGCTGGCGGACAAGATGATCTCGCTCTCGGCCGGCAAACTCGTCAACAGGTACCAGATGACCTACGAGGAGGCGGAAACCGTCGGCCCGGCGCTGCTTGCCTACGTTCACATCGCGCGCGCGTTCAAGACCGAGAGAATCGTCGTGCCCAAGGCCACCTTTCGCGACGGCCTCTTGCGCGATCTGACGCTTCAGAGATCCTGGACCGAGACGTTCCTGGAGGAGGTGGTCCGTTCGGCGGTCAAGCTCGGGGAGAAGTACCGCTTCGACGAGAAGCACGCCCGGCAGGTGACCGAGGTCTGCATGAAGATCGTCAAGGCGCTGGAGAAGCATTACCGGCTCGAGCCGCGTCTCGGGTTCCTACTCAGGGTGGCGGCCATGCTCCACGAAATCGGCGGGTTCATCAGCAGCCGAAGCCACCACAAGCACTCGATGTACCTCATTATGAACAGCGGCCTCTTCGGCGTGAGCCGCGAAGACATGACCCTGGTCGCGCTGACCGCCCGCTACCACCGCAGGGCGCCGCCAAGCCCGGCGCACGCCGAGTACAACCTGCTCAGCCAGGAGGACCGCCTCGCCGTCTCCAAGATGGCGGCCATCCTTCGCGTGGCCGACGCTCTCGACCGGAACCACCTCCAGCAGGCGCGCGATCTCTCGTGCGCGGTCGAGAAGGACCAGTTCGTGATCACCGTCAATGGCGTCGAGGATCTCACGATCGAGCGTCTCGCGGTGAAGGAGAAGGGCTCGCTGTTCCAGGATATCTACGGTCTGCCGGTCGTGCTCGAGGAGGGCCGCGTGGCACTCGGAGAGGTGGCCAATGGCTGAGCGCGTACGCCTCTTTCTCGACCGCGAGGTGAGCTGGCTGGCCTTCAACCGGCGCGTGCTGGAGGAGGCCCTCGACCCGCGTTCGCCCCTGCTGGAACGGCTCAAGTTCCTCGCCATCGTCAGCTCGAACCTGGATGAGTTCTTCATGGTTCGCGTCGGAGGGTTGCAGCAACTCGTCGAGGAGGACAATACCAAGTCGGACTCTACAGGTCATACGCCGGCAGAACAACTCGCGGAAATCCGCAGAATCACCCAGCGAATGGTCGCAGACCAGTACTCGTGCCTGCTGGCGGAACTGGAGCCGAAGCTGGCCGCGGCCGGCGTGCGTCGCCTTCAGATGAAAGACTTGGATCCCCGTCAGAACGCCTACGTCGAAGGGTACTTCGACCACGAGATCTTCCCCGTCGTGACGCCGATGTCGCTGGAGCCCGACGGCCCTTTCCCGCTCCTCGCCAACCTCGGGCTGACGCTTCTTGTCAGGCTCAAGCCGGGGGACGGCTCCGAGGGGCGCGAACGGGTGGCCGTCGTGGCTGTACCGAAGGGGCTGGCCCGTTTCATCACCCTTCCGACGGAGGAGGGCTATCAGTACGTTCTTCTCGAGGACGTCGTCGTCGCCCGTCTCGCCAAGCTCTTCCCGGGCGAGCCGGTTCTCGAAGGCGTCCCGTTCCGCATCACGCGGAATGCCGACATGAGCGTGCGCGAGGACAAGGCGGGCGACCTGCTCGAGCAGATGAAGGATGTTCTCACCGAGCGCAAGGAGAGTTCGTGCGTGCGGCTCGAGGTCAACTCGGCCGCATCGCCTGCCGCGCTCGACTACCTGTCGAGGGAACTGGGAGTCCCGCCGGAGCGCATCTACAGGGTCCCGGGGCCGATCGACCTGTCGGCCTGGTTCCGCCTGGCGAACATGGCTGGCTTCGACCATCTCAAGGTCGAGCCGTGGCCGCCGCTGCCGGTTCCCGAGTTCCAGGGCGAAGACAGCGTCTTCGACGTCGTCGCACGCGGGGACGTCCTGCTCGTACATCCCTACGACAGCTTCGAGCCCGTCCAGCGCCTGGTCGAGGAGGCGGCGGACGACCCGAGCGTCCTGGCCATCAAGCAGATCCTCTACCGAACCAGCGAGAACAGCCCGATTGTCTCGGCCCTGATCCGCGCGGCGGAACGCGACAAGCACGTCACCGCCCTCGTCGAGCTGAAGGCGCGCTTCGACGAGGCCCGCAACATCGGGTGGGCGACGGCCCTCGAACGCGCCGGCGTCCAGGTCATCTACGGGCTGCGCCGGCTGAAGGCCCACGCGAAGGTCTGCATCGTCGTCAGGCGCGAGGCGTCCGGCATCCGCCGGTATGTCCACTTCGGCACCGGCAACTACAACGAGAAGACCGCGCGCCAGTACAGCGATGTCGGCCTGTTGACGTGCCACGAGGATTTTGCGGCAGACGCGTCGGCGTTCTTCAACACGGTCACCGGTTACTCCCAGCCCGTCCGGTTCAGGAAGGTCGAGGCCGCCCCGGTCGGCCTCAAGCCGCGCCTGCTCGAGCTGATCGCCAACGAAACCGAACGCAGGAAGCAAGGCCACGAGGCCCGGATCGTGGCCAAGGCCAACTCGCTGGCCGACGCCGACGTCATCCAGGCCCTCTACCAAGCCTCTCAGGCCGGCGTGGAGGTGCGGCTGAACATCCGAGGCATCTGTCGCCTGCGCCCAGGTGTCCCGGGCTTGAGCGAGAACATCACGGTCATCAGCATCGTCGACCGGTTTCTCGAGCACAGCCGAATCTTCCACTTCCACAACGGCGGCGAGACGCTGCTCTTCATTTCGAGCGCCGACTGGATGCCGCGCAACCTCGAGCGCCGCGTCGAACTCCTCGTCCCGGTCGAGGACGGCCGGTGCCGCCACAGGCTCATCGGCGTGCTCGACACCTACTTCGATGACAACGTCAAGGCGCGGCGGCTGATGCCAGACGGATCGTATGTGCGCGTCGAGCCGGCCGGCCGGAAGAGAGTGCGCGCGCAGGAGGCCTTGTACAGGCGCGCCCGCGAAAGTTCGAAGCAGGGGGGAAACGACGCGTCGCCCGTCTTCGAGCCTCGGCGGCCGGTCCAGGCGTAGCTCTTGCTGCCCGCCGGCTGCCCGCCCGCTTGACACCCGCTGTCAACGCCCGCTATCGTGAGTCAGCCACAACTTCGGGGCGGGGTGCAAGTCCCCACCGGCGGTAGAGCCCGCGAGCCCGCAAGGGCACGACCCGGTGAGATTCCGGGGCCGACAGTGACAGTCTGGATGGGAGAAGTTGGAGGCCTCGGCACGACGGCGTCGGCCTGCGCGGCGCCAGCCTGTCGTACGCCTGCCCTTCCCCACCGCCCCGTTGGAGGACGCGGTGGATCACCCAGACGACCTGTTCGATCGCCGGTTCATGGCTGAAGCCCTCGAGCTGGCCGCGCGTATCCCGCGCCGGCCGTGGCCGAACCCCCCTGTCGGCGCGGTCGTCGTGCGCGACGGGCACGTCGTCGGCCGGGGCGCGCACCACGGCGGGGGCACCGAGCACGCGGAAGTCGCGGCGCTGCGGGAGGCTGGCGAACGAGCTCGTGGCGCGACCCTCTACTGCACGCTCGAGCCATGCAACCACCACGGACGCACGCCGCCGTGCGCGCCTGCGGTGCAAGCGGCCGGCGTCGCCCGGGTGGTCATGGCGATTCGCGATCCCAACCCGCGCGTGTCCGGCGGCGGCCTCGAACGTCTGCAGGCCTCCGGCATCGAAACCCGCGTCGGCGTCATGGGCGACGCCGCGCTCGACCTGGCCTGGCCCTTCGTCGCCACCACCGCGTTCGAGCGCCCGTTTGTCATCCTGAAGACGGCGTCGTCACTCGACGGGCGCTTGGCGCCGACCGACGAGTGCCGCCCTCTTGGTCAGCCGGCTTACCTTACCGGGCCAGGCGCTCGTCGAGACGTTCACCGGCTCCGGCGGTGGTGCGACGTCGCCCTCGTCGGCGAGGGGACGATGACGGCCGACGCCCCGCGCCTCGATGGGCGACTCGTCCAGCCGGACGACGCGTGCCCGGTCGAGGATCCCGTGCCCGCCTATGCGGACACCGACCTCAGCCTCGGCACGGGCTTCCCGCGGCGTCACCTGGTGTTCGCCGGCAGTTCGCCAGCATTGGGACCGCGGCGGAGGACGGTCGAACAGAGCCACGGCGTGGTGGTGGCATGCGACGAGCGCGACGGGCGGATTGTGCCCGCGTCGTTGCTCGCGCGGTTCGCTGAGGCCGGTGGGCACGTGTTGCTCGTGGAGGGCGGACCCACGCTCGCCACCGAGTTTCTGCGCGCAGGCCTCGTCGACCGCTGGATCTCCTACACCGCACCGATCGTGCTCGGCTCCGGCGTGCCGTGGCCCGATGGCGGGACCGCGACGTCGTTTCACCTCACGCGCGTGACGCGCATCGGCGACGACGTGAAAGCGGTATTCGACCGGCTCCCGTTCCACGAACGCCTCGCCGCCCTGACCGGCCTGCAGGGAGAGTGCTGATGTTCACCGGGATCGTCCGGGAAATCGGCAGCATTCGCGCGGCTCGACGCGGACGCGGCGTGACGGTGCTGGAGATCGAGGGACCAACGGTGCCTCACGGCCTGGCCGTCGGCGACAGCGTCGCCGTGAATGGAGTCTGCCTCACGGTCACCGCCCAGCGAGGCTCGCGCTTTTGCGCAGACGTGTCCCCCGAAACCAGGCGGGCGACGACCGCCGGCAGTTGGCGTCCTGGCGACGACGTGCATCTCGAGCCGTCGCTCCGCGCGTCGGACTCGCTCGGCGGGCACTTCGTCCTCGGTCACGTCGACGGCGTCGGACGCGTGCTTGGCGTGCGGCGTTTCGGCGACTCGCGCCAAGTGGAGATCGCCGCCCCCGCCCACCTGCTCGGGCTGCTGCTGCCGAAAGGCTCGATTGCGGTCGACGGCGTGAGCCTGACGCTGGACGCGGGCCCTTTCGGCCGGTCGTTCACCGTGACGCTCATTCCGGAAACGCTTCGAGCCACGCGCTTCGGGTCACTGAAACCCGCGCAAGCCGTGAATCTCGAGGCGGACGTGCTCGCGAAGGTGGCACGACATCACCAGGCTGGCAGCGCGAGGCCTGCGGCTGGCGCCCACGACGCGCCCGACGGCGGCATGACGGTACGGGACATCCTTCGGCGCGGATGGCGGTGACGTTCGAGCGCGTTCGGATGATACGAACATGACAGACCATGTGAAGCTCGATTCGATACCGGAGGCACTGGCGGCGCTCCGGCGCGGCGAACCAATCGTCGTGGTGGACGACGAGGATCGCGAGAACGAGGGCGACTTCATCGCCGCCGCCGAGAAGGTGACGCCCGAGACGATCAACTTCCTGAGCAAGCACGGCCGCGGCCTCATCTGCCTCGCCGCGACGCGCGAGCGCCTGCGCGCGCTCGAGCTGGAGCCGATGGTGTCCGACAACACCGCCCGCCTGGGCACGTCGTTCACCGCGTCGATCGACGCGGCCGACGGCATCACCACCGGGATCTCGGCGCACGATCGCGCGCTCACGGTCCGCGTCTTCCTCGATCCCGCGAGCACGCCCCGCGACCTCGCTCGGCCCGGGCACGTGTTCCCTCTCGAGGCGCGACCTGGTGGCGTCCTCCGGCGCGCGGGCCACACCGAGGCCGCCGTCGACCTCAGCCGCATGGCCGGGCTCGAACCTGCAGGCATCCTGTGCGAGATCATGGACGACGACGGGAGCATGGCGCGGCTGCCGCGGCTGCGGGAGGTGGCGAACGACTTCGGCCTCGTCCTGATCTCCATCGCCGATCTGATCGCCCACCGTCGCAAACACGAGAAGCTGGTGACCCGCGAGATCGAGGTGGACCTGCCAACCCGATCGGGATCGTTCCGGCTGTTCGGGTACTCGACCACGGTCGATCAGGCGGTGCACCTCGCCCTGGTGAAGGGCGATCTCCAGCCGAACGAGACGATCCTGGTGCGGGTGCATTCGGAGTGCATGACCGGCGACGTGTTCCACTCGCTCCGATGCGACTGCGGCGAGCAGATGGAAACCGCGCTCGAGGCCATCGAGACGCGGGGAACCGGCGTGTTCCTCTACATGCGGCAGGAGGGTCGGGGAATCGGCCTGCTGAACAAGCTCAAGGCCTACGCGCTGCAGGACGACGGCCGCGACACCGTGGAGGCGAATCGCCAGCTCGGGTTCCCCGACGACCTCCGCGACTACGGCGTCGGCGCGCAGATCCTCCAGGACCTCGGCGTGCGCCGGATGGACCTGTTGACGAACAACCCGCGAAAGCTGGTCGGCCTGGAAGGCTACGGGCTCCAAGTGGCCGCCCGCGTGCCGCTCGAAATCGTTCCGAACGGGCGCAACCGCCACTACCTCCAGACCAAGAAGGACAAGCTGGGACACTGGCTCGGAGGACTCTAGACGTGCGGGACCGGCCTGCGACTGACGACTGGCCGCTGGCGGCGGCATCGGAGTGATGCCGCTGCGGGCCGCGGGTCGCAAGCTGCAGGTCCATGGAGGCGACGATGGGAAAGGTATTCGAAGGGCGGTTCGACGCGCGCGGGAAGCGCCTGGCGCTCGTGGCGTCGCGGTTCAACGAGTTCTTCACGCGCGAGCTGCTCGCCGGCGCGCAGGACTGTCTGCGGCGCCACGGCGTTCCCGAAGACGACGTGGACGTGGCGTGGGTGCCGGGCAGCTTCGAAATCCCGCTGGCGGCCAAGCGGCTGGCGACCAGCGGACGCTACGGCGCCGTCGTGTGCCTCGGCTGCCTGATCCAGGGCGACACGCCGCACTTTCAGTACATCGCGAGCGAGGTGAGCAAGGGGATCGCGCACGTGTCGCTCGACTCGGGCATCCCGGTGGTCTTCGGCGTCATCACCGCCGAAACGCTGGAACAGGCCATGGAGCGCGCGGGAACGAAGGCCGGCAACAAGGGCTTCGACGCGGCCGCCTCGGCGCTGGAGATGATCGACCTCCTCACGGTCCTCGACCAGGACGCGTAGCCGATCAGGACGCATCGGCCGTCGGCCACCGCCCGGCGCCACGCCGCAACGTTTCGCGGTGTTTACACCGGCTCGTTGCGGCCCCGCCCCTCATCCTCGGGAACAGCCCCCAACTCATCCCTGCTCCCGTCCGGCGGACGGCCGGCCGGGATGGGGTCTCCGCCGCACGGGCGGGCAGCCTACCCGTATCGGCCCTCGATGTAGTCCGCCGTCCGCGTATCCCTGGGCGTGAGGAACAGGTCCTCGGTCCGGCTCATCTCCACGACCTCCCCGAGCAACATGAACGCACATTCCTGGCTGACGCGCCGGGCCTGCGCCATGTTGTGGGTCACGATCAGAATCGTGTATCGCTCGGCGAGCGTCGCCATCAGCTCCTCGATGGCGAGGGTGGCCTCCGTATCGAGGGCCGAGCACGGCTCGTCCATGAGGATGACCTGTGGCTTGAGCGGCAGGAGGCGGGCGATGCACAGCTTCTGCTGCTGCTCGAGCTGCAGCGTCGTCGCCTTCAGGTGCAGCCGGTTCTTCAAATCGTCCCACAGCGACACTTCCCGCAGGGCGGTTTCGACGGCCTGGTCGAGATCGGCGCGACGGAGTGAACCGAATCCGCTGTGCACGCGGAGGCCGAACACGACGTTCTCGTAGACGGAGATCGGCAGCGGATTCGGGCGCTGGAACACCATCCCGACGGCCTTTCGCAGCTCGACGAGGGAAGTATCCGGCGAGTAGATGTCCTGACCCAGGATCCGCACGTCGCCGGTGGTCTTCACACCGCCGTAGCGCTCGTTGATCCGGTTGAAACAGCGGAGCAGCGTGGTCTTGCCGCAGCCGGACGGGCCGATCAGCGCCGTGACCCTCGACTGGCGGATGTCGATCGTCACGTCCTTGAGCGCCTGGAACGTCCCATACCAGAGGCTGAGGCCGTGCGTCTCGATGCTGCGGGCGGCGGCGTGCGGCTCGTTCATCCGAAGATCCCGTTGACGTATTCGAACGTCTTGCGGCTCGCGGTGCGGTTCGAGAAGATCACGTCGGTCCGGTCGACCTCCACCAGTTCACCGTTGAACAGGAACGCCGTCCGGTCCGCGATCCGCCTGGCCTGCTGCACGAGGTTGGTCACGAGCACGATCGTCAGCTCCTCGCGAAGCTCCTTCAACACGTCCTCGATCCGCATCGTCGTCACCGGGTCGATGGCGATTGAGAACTCGTCGAGGCACAGCACTTCCGGGTCGTGCGAGAGGGCGCGGGCAATCGTCAGACGCTGCTGCTGCCCGCCGGACAGCTTGGTGCCGAGACTGCCCAGCCGGTCCTTCACCTCGTCCCACAGGGCCGCGTGCCGCAGGCAGCGCTCCACGCGGCCGTCGAGGTCCGCGCGATCGCGAATGCCGGCCATGCGCGGCGCAAACGCCACGTTGTCGTAGATGGACATCGGCAGCCCGACGGGAAGCGGGGCGACCATGCCCACCTTGCGGCGCAGCGCGAACAGATCCCGGGTCTGCCGGACGTCCTCGCCGTCCACGATCACCGTGCCGGTGACCACCGCTCCGGGCACATCGTCGATCGTGCGGTTGAGGGCGCGCAGGAGCGTGCTCTTCCCCGATTGTGCGGGGCCGATGACACCGAGCACCTCGTTCCGGCGCACTTCGAAGCTCACGCCTTTCAGGGCCTCACGCTGGCCGTACCGGACGCGCAGGTCCCGAACCTCGATCATGGAAGGCGGCGTCACCACTTCCTCCGCGCGCGCAGGCGCACCCGTACCGCGATAGCCGCCGCATTGACGGCGAGGACCGTGGCCAGCAGGACGACTGCTGTCCCGTACGGCAGCGCGGGCGGCACGTCGGGAACCTGCGTGGAGATGGTGAACAGGTGCATCGACAGCGCCATGCACTGGTCGAACGGCCCGTAGGCGAAAATGGTGCCCGGCCGGATCGCCTTGAAGAACACCGCGCCGGTGAACATGATCGGCGCCGTTTCGCCGGCGGCCCGCGAGACTTGCAGGATCACCCCGGTCAGGATGCCGCTGATCGAGTTCGGCAGAACGACGTGACGAATCGTCTGCCAGCGGGTCGCGCCGACGTTCCAGCATGCCTCCCGGAAGCTCATGGGCACCGACGCAAGCGCCTCCTTCGTGCTGGCGATGATCACCGGCAGCGTCATGATCGCCAGCGTCAGCGACGCCGCGACGATCGACTTGCCCATGTGGGCGAACAGCACGAAAGCCCCGAGCCCGAAGAGTGCGTGCACGATGCTCGGCACGCCGGCCAGGTTCACCACGGCCAGGTTCACCGTGCGCGTGAACCAGTTGTCGCGGGCGTACTCGTTGAGGAACACCGCCGCGAGGACCCCGACCGGCGCGGCGATCATCAGCGAGATCACGACCAGGTAGATGGTGCCCAGCAGCGGCGCCCAGATGCCGCCGGCCCGCATGCCGTTCCGCGGATTCTGTGTGAGGAAGTCCAGCGACAGGATCGGCCACGCCTCGTAGAAGAGGTACCCCACGATCAACAGGAGCGGCACGACCATCAGGAGCGTCATCACCAGGAAGATCGCCCCGGCAATCCGCTCGCTCGCCAGCTTCCGGCGGGTGAACGCGGTCGAGTGGAACATGGCCCCCGGGAGATTGCGACTCGCAGCCATCACCGTCTCCGAATTCCGCGAACGACGAGGTCGGCGCACAGGTTGACGACGAACGTGATCGAGAACAAGAGGATCCCGATGATGAACAGCACCTGGTAGTGATCCGAGTGGACGGGCGCCTCGCCGAGCTCCGCGGCGATGGTGGCGGTCAGCGTGCGGACCGAGTCCATCACGCTCGTCGGGATCTTCACCGCGTGGCCCGTGGCCATCAGCACCGCCATCGTCTCCCCGACCGCCCGCCCGACGCCCAGCAGCACGGCGGCGAGCAGGCCGTTCTTGGCGGCCGGCAGCAGGACGCGGTACACGAGCTGCCACCGCGTGACGCCCAGCGCCAGCCCGGCTTCGCGATACGAATCGGGCACCGCCTTCAGCGCGTCCTCGCCGATCGAGACGATGATCGGCACGCTCATCAGGGCGAGAATCAGGCCGCCGTTCAGCACGCTGAGGCCGATCGGCACGTTGAAGACGCGCATGATGAGCGGGTTCATCACCGTCAGGCCGATGAAGCCCCAGACCACCGACGGGATCGCCGCGAGCAGTTCGATGATCACCTTGAGCGTCTCGCGGACGCGCGCGCCGCAGAACTCCGAGATGAAGATGGCCGCGCCAATGCCGAACGGGACGGCGATCACCATCGCCAGCACGGTGACCGACGCGGTCCCGGCGATCAGCGCCAGCACGCCGTAGCGCACATGGCTCTGTGACGTGGGGTACCACTCGATGCTGGTGAAGAACTCGAGCGCGTTGAAGCCGTTGAACAGGAAGCCGGCGCCTTCCCGGAAGACGAAGAAGAAGATGCCGAACACGAAGACGATGGCGCTGATCCCGCACATGCGGATCAGCGCCTCGATCGCCGCTTCCGTCCAGCGTTCGAAGCGGCGCGCCCGCGATGCGGCCCTCGGAGTGCTCTGGGCCATCGCTACCTGCCGCCGCCTTCGGAGTCGGGCAGGGGCACGTAGCCGCTCTTCGTGACGATGGCCTTCCCGGCCGGCGACAACACCCAGTCGATGTACTTCTTCGCCGGGCCCGCCGGCACGCCGAGCGTATACATGAACAGCGGACGCGCGATCGGGTAGGTGTGGTTGAGCGTGTTCTCCACCGTCGGCGCGAGCGCCGGCTCACCCGCCTTCTTCGCCACCCGCAGCATCTTCACGCCCGGAGTGGTGTACCCCATGCCGCTGTAGCCGATGGCCTGCGGTGTCTTGGAGACCAGTTCCACGACGTCCTTCGACCCGTGCATGTCGCGAGACCCCAGCTTGAAATCGCGGCCCTTCCCGAGGATCGCCTCCCGGAAGTACGCGTAGGTGCCAGAGTTGGACTGCCGGCTCACGCGGATGATCTCGTCTGCGCCCGCGGGCATCTTGACCCCCAGTTCCGACCACGTGGTCACCGTCCCGCCTTCCCCGTATATCGCCGCCAGCTGCTCCAACGTGATCTGCTCGAGCGGGTTGTCCTTGTGGACGTACACCGCCAGGGCGTCGTAGCCGACCTTGATCTCGTGCGGCTCCTTCCCGGTGTTCTTCTTCGCCTGGGCCACCTCCTGCGGCTCGACGGTCCGCGAGCAATTGGCGATGTCCACCGTGCCCTCGACGAGCGCGGCGATCCCGGTCCCCGACCCGCCGCCCGACACCTCGACGGACACGGCCGGCTCGACGCGCGCGTACTCCTCCGCCCAGGCCTGCGCCAGGTTCACCATCGTGTCGGACCCGGTGTTCTGAATGACGGTCTTCGCCGGCTCGCTCCCCTTCGAGCACGCCAAGGCGAGGGCAATCAGGCACGCCAGCGAGAGGGTGGCCGCACAGCGAGTCGCGCGTCCGAGGTGGCTTGTCGTGTTCATGGCTCGGGTCGTCATTTGGTCTGTTCCTGTTTCGGGTCGTCGAGGATTGCCTGGAGCAGGTCGCGGATGTGCGCCGACAGCGATGCGAACGCTTCCTCGGTACGCCACCGTCGCCTCGGCGGGAGCGGCCCGGACCTTCGACGGGTCCGGGACGTACCAGTCGATCCCCAGGGTCTTCGCGGGCCGCTGCGGCAGGGCCTGCTGCGCGACCTCGTCGAGCGCGACCACCAAGTGCAGTTGGTCCCGGGCCGGGATCTGGTCGAAGGCCTTCGACAGCTGGTGCGAGGCGTCGATCCCCTTTCCGGCCAGGAACTGGATGGTCTGCGGATCGACGGCCCCCGCGGTCATGCCGGCGCTGGCGAACGAGAACCTGGGCGCGGCCAGGTGGTTCGCGACGGCCTCGGCCATCTGGCTGAGACAGCCGTTCGCCTCGTCGACGAACAGGACGCGAAACCCCTCGCGCGACCTGTGCCGTTGATACTCGCCGGTGGCCACGTAGAGGGCTTCCTCGCAGATGTTCGTCGCCTGGTCCGACACCCGCTCGAAGCGCCGCGCCACGGTGCTCATCGGCGTCAAGGCTTCGAGCGGCAGGCGCCCGTTCTCCCGAAACTCCACCAACTCGGCATTGATCGCGTCCCGCACCTGGTTGACGCGCGGCTCGCTCGCCACCGTCGTTCGGGCCAGGTCGGCGTTGTTCTCGATGAACGCGCGCACCGCGTTGTGGAGCATCGGAATGGCCAGGTTCGCGATTTCCGCGTACTTGTCGGTCGGGACGTCGTACGGGAGCGCAGACGCCAGCAGCACCTGCCGGGCGATGCTCTCCGCGTAGTCGCCGACGCGCTCGAGCGCCCCGACGACCTTGCTCGCCGAGTAGACGAAGCGCAGGACGGCCGCCGCCGGCTGGTGCCGGACGATGAACTCGATGCAGAGCCGGTCGAGCTCGGTTTCGAAGGCGTCGACGTCCTGATCGCGCAGGATGACCGAGTAGGCCAGCTGCCGGTCGCCGGTCAGGAAGGCCTGGAGCGCGCGGTTGAGCGCCCGCTCGTCCAGGGCGGCCATGTCCAGCAGCGTGGTGCGAATCAGGTTGATATCGTGCTGGAGTTGCGCCTCCAGGTGTGGCATGGGCAGTGTCGTCACGGCAGAATCCCCCGCCAATTCTCTACCTCATTTCGTCGATTATACACAAGTGCTGTTGCCACCTGGGCTGACCACCACCATTGGTAGTAGGAGTGTGACCGGCGAGTAACAATGGGTGGGGCGACGAGATTCCGACAGGAGAGCGCGCCGCTCGGGAGCAGCGCGGGAGGCCGAAGGTGGGTTCAGCTGGTCTGCCGTCCGCCAAGGAGGTAGCGGGCTGAGATGTTCGCGACGAGCACCAGGCTCAGGAGGACGAGCCCGGCGGCCCAGGCCTGCCGGTGCCAGTCATCGTAGGGGGAGATCGCGTAGTTGTAGATCATGACCGGCAGCGAGGCGGTCGGCTCGTTGAAGCCCGGGCTCCAGAAGCGGTTGCTCAGCGCCGTGAACAGCAGGGGGGCGGTTTCGCCGGCGACGCGGGCCAGGCCCAGCATCGCCGCCGTCACGATTCCGCGGGTGGCCGCGGGGACCACCACCCGAACGATGGTGAGCGTTCGGGTGGCCCCCAGCGCCAGAGAGGCCTCGCGAAGCGAGTCAGGCACTGCCCGGAGGAACTCCTCGGTGCTCCGGGTCATGATGGGGATCATCATGATCCCCAGGGATAGCCCCCCCGCAAACGTCGAAAAGTGCTTCATCGGCAGGACGATGAGGGTGTAGACGAAGATACCGATCACGATGGAAGGCACACCGTTCAGCAGATCCGCCGCGTACCGGACGGCAGTTGCCATCGCCCTGCCGGCGAACTCGCTCAAGTAGAGTCCCGCAAGGAAGCCTATCGGAAGCCCGGTGACCGCCGCGATCCCGAGGAGCTTGGCGCTGCCGACCAGGGCATTACCCATCCCCCCACCGTCTTCACCGACAGGCTTCGGCAACTCGGTGAAGAACGCCAGGTTGACCGACGTCCCGCCCTTCACCAGCAGGTATCCCAGCACGAAGAACAGCACCGACACACTGAGCACCGTGAACAGGGCGCTCAGCCCGAGCATCACCAGGTTGAGAATCTTCCGGCGCCCGTTGCGGCTCAGCACGCTCATCGCGCGGTTCCCTTGTCGGTCGTCGCAGCAATCAGCCCGCGCGCGACGGCGTTGATGATCATCGTCAGGACGAACAGGACCAGTCCAACCTCGATGAGCGCATGCACGTAGAGATCCTCGGTCGCTTCGCTGAACTCGTTCGCGATGACCGCCGCCATCGAGTAGGCGGGGGCGAACAGGGAGGCCGCGATCTCCGGCCGGTTGCCGATGACCATCGTCACCGCCATGGTCTCGCCGAGCGCGCGACCGAGGGCGAGAAAGATGGCCCCGTAGAGGCCGGGCCGCGCGTAGGGGAGGACGACCTTCCAGGTGCTCTCCCAATGCGTCGATCCGAGCGCCAGGGCGGCTTCGCGCTGCTCGCGCGGCACGGCGAGCAGCACTTCGCGGCCCACCGACACGATGAAGGGGACGACCATGATCGCGAGCACGATGCCGGCCGTCAGGAGGCCGATGCCGTACGCAGGGCCGCTGAACAGCGGGAAGGACCCGCCGGTCATCGCTTTCAGGGCCGGCTGCAGATACTCGCGCATCAAGGGCACGAGCACCGAAACGCCGACCAGCCCGTAGATGACGCTGGGAATGGCGGCCAGCAACTCGAGCAGCATGCCGGCAGTGTTCGAGAGCCTCCTCGGCGCCAGTTCGGCCAGAAAGATGGCGACCCCGATGCCGAGCGGCACGGCGATCAGGAGGGCGATGCCGGAGGTGAGCACGGTGCCGTAGATGAAGGCGCCCGCGCCGAAGTCGCTGGCGACGGGGTCCCACGTCTGGGTCGCCAGGAACCGCCAGCCGAACTGGTGCCGGGACAGGGCCGAGTTGCGCCACAGTTCCCATGCGAGCAACCCGGTGATGACGAGGACGAGTGCGCCGAACAGGAACGCGACCGCGTGCGCGAGAGCGTCGCCGCGTCGGAGCCGGGCCGCGAACCCGGCGAGGGTCCGCCCCGGGCGCGAAGGGCGAGTCGACGTCGCGGTGGCTTCTGTCACGTGCTCCTTTCGCCGGTCCCGGTTCACGGTTCCAGGGCCAGCCCGGCGGCCACGGACCAGTCTACGAGGCAGCCATTTCGGCCGCGTGTCGCGGGCGTTAAATGGGTGTTTCGGGCGGCAATCCTGTTGACAGTTCAGGTAGGGGCTGACAGGATCGGGGCGGAAGAAGCCTGTGAGTTACATCCTCGTCGTCGAAGACGATCGCGACATCGCGGAACTGGTCCGGCACTATCTCGTTAGGGCCGGTCACTCGGTCGACCTCATCGCCTCCGGCGCGGACGTCTCGCCCAAGGTCCGGCTGCGGATGCCGGACCTCCTCGTGCTCGACCTGATGCTGCCCGGCGTGCACGGCCTGGAGGTGTGCCGCTCGCTTCGAAGCAGCCCGGCCACCGCCGACCTGCCGATCATCATGGTCACGGCGAGGGCCGAAGAGGCCGACCGTGTGGCGGGTCTGGAGTTGGGCGCGGACGATTACCTCACGAAACCGTTCAGTCCGAAGGAACTCGTCGCAAGGGTGGCTGCGCTGCTGCGCCGTGCCACGCGCAGCGCCACGCCACCGGCGGAGAGTCTGGCGTTCGGCCCTATCAGGCTCAATCGTGAACATCACGTCGTTCTGGATGGACGGGCGGAGGTGACTCTCACCGCCAAAGAGTTCCTGCTGCTCGAGTACTTCATGCAGCACAGGGGACGAGTGTTGTCGCGCGACCGGCTCCTTTCCGAAGTCTGGGGTTATCAGTACACCGGCGGGACCCGCACGGTGGACGTTCACGTGAGACGCCTGAGAGAGAAGCTGCCACTGCTCGCGGATGCCCTCGTCACCGTCAAGCAATTCGGCTACAAGCTGGCGGAGTCCTCTACGCACGACCTGGACCGCTGACGGCCCGGCGCGCGGATGCTCCCGCGAACCCGTCGGCCTTGCCTACGGAGAACTGTGCGCCCATGCATCTCGGATTTCGCGGCCGAACCTTCCTCGCCGTCTTCGGAGTCGCGGCAGCCTCGCTCCTGCTCGTGGCCACGCTCGTGTCGTTCACGCTGCCGGGCCAGACGGTGCGGCGCATCGAGCGGGGCCTGACCAACGAAGCGTCGCTGGTCGCGCGGTTGCTCGGCGAACACCCCGGCGCGTGGGACCTGGACAGCTTGAGAAACGAGGCGAACGCCCTCGGCCGGACGTTGGGCGCCCGCGTCACGCTGATTGCCGCCGACGGCACAGTGCTGGCGGATTCCGAGGTGACCGGCCAGGCCCTCGCGGAACTCGACAACCACGGGGGCCGGCCCGAGGTGCAGCAGGCGGCACGCGACGGCGTCGGAAGCTCGCGCCGTTTCAGCGCGACGCTGCGCAAGGACATGCTCTACGTGGCGGTCCGGACGGCCGGGCCGACCGTCGCGACCGTCCGGCTCGCCCTGCCCCTGACGGAGGTCGAGACGCAGATTGCCGACGTCCGGCGCCTGACGATCGTTGCCCTGCTCGTGGCCCTTGGCGGAGCGATCGCGCTCGGGGGCATCTCGTCTGCACTGCTGACCCGGCGGCTCAACGCCATCGCGACCGCGGCGAAGCGGTTCGCGTCGGGGGACCTCACGCGGCCCGTTCGCGACTACGAGGACGACGAGATCGGCACGGTTGCACGGGTGCTCGACGACACGGTCTCGACGCTGGCCCGGCGCGCCGAGGAGCTCGCCAGCGACCGGGCGCGCGCCGACGCCATCCTCGCGGGGATGGTCGAAGGGGTGCTGGTGATCGACGAAGGCGGGCGCGTGCAGTTGGTGAATCCCGCCGCCCGAGCCCTTCTCGGCCTCGCCGACGAGGCGCCGCGCGGGCACTATCTGGAGTCGGTGAGACACCCCGAGGTGGCGGCGCTGCTGACCGCCGCGCTGGACGGTCGCGTGGCCTCCAGCGTGGAATTCGCGCCGCCCCGCGCTCCGGATCGGCGGATCGTGGGACGGTCGGGCCCGGTGGCAGGCCCGGGTCGCCAGGGCGCCGTCCTCGTCCTGCACGACATCACCGACCTCCGGCGGGCGGACCAGATGCGGCGCGACTTCGTCGCCAATGTCTCACACGAGCTCCGCACGCCGCTCACCGCCATCCGGGGCTACGTTGAAGCGCTCGGCGACGAGCCCATCACTGCCGATGATCGGCTGCGGTTCCTGGAGGTCATCGGCCGGCACGTGCAGCGCATGGAGAGGCTGGTGAAGGACCTGCTCCGCCTGGCCGGCCTGGACGCCCGCCAGGAGTCCGCCGAACTCGTGGACTCACCCACCCAGGCACTCTTCGCCGGAGCGGTGGCCGACCTGGCGCCGGTGATACGGGCGCGATCGCAGCAGGTGGAAGTGAGCGTGGACCCGTCGGCGTCGACGATTCGCACCGACCCGCCGAAGCTCCAGGACGTGCTCCGCAACCTCCTCGAGAACGCGGTCAACTACTCACCGACCGGCCGGCGCATCCGCCTGGAAGCCGCCGCCGCGGACGGGCGCGTGATCATCCGGGTGCTGGACGAGGGGCCCGGCATCCCCGAGGAAGACCTGGAGCGGATCTTCGAACGCTTCTACCGGGTGGACAAGGCGCGGTCGCGGGAATCGGGCGGCACCGGCCTTGGACTCTCCATCGTCAAGCATCTCGTGGACCTGATCGGCGGACGGGTCTGGGCCGCGAATCGGCCGGGCGGCGGCGCCGTCTTCACCGTCAGTCTCCCCGTCGAACCGCCGGCCGCAGGGCATGTGGACACGTAAACTGGCGCCCGACGCACGGACCGCTTGCCCAGGCGCCGCACCGGTCGTACGCTAGTCCAGATGAAACACGTCCTCGCACTCATCCTCGGCGGCGGGCGAGGCACCCGCCTGTTCCCTCTCACGCACCTGCGGTCCAAGCCTGCGGTGCCCATCGCGGGCAAGTACCGGCTGATCGACGTGCCCGTCAGCAACTGCCTGCACGCCGACATCCGCCGCATCTACGTGCTGACGCAGTTCAACTCGGCGTCGCTCAATCGCCACATCGCCGAAACGTACCGGATGGATATGTTCTCGCGCGGGTTCGTCGAGATCCTGGCGGCCGAGCAGACGCCCGACAACCCGAACTGGTTCCAGGGCACGGCGGACGCGGTCCGCCAGGCCGCGCGGCACTTCATCTACCACGACGCCGAGTACTACCTGATCCTTGCCGGCGACCACCTCTACCGCATGGACTACTCGGCGATGATCGAGGAGCACATCGACCGGCGGGCCGATATCACGATCGCGGCGCAGCCGGTCACCCCGCAGGATGCCCCGGCGATGGGCATCTTCCACTTCGACGCGGCCGGCCAGATCGTGGGGTTCGAGGAGAAGCCGAACGCGGAGCGGCTCGCGGCGATCGGCTCGAGCATCCCCCCCGGATCGAGATTCCTGCAACCGTCCGACGCGCGGCCGTTCGTGGCCTCGATGGGGATTTACGTCTTCACCCGTGACGTGCTGCTCGAAGCGCTGGAACGTCACGCCGGCGTCGACTTCGGCCACGAAATCATCCCGGCGGCACTCCAGACACACCGCGTGAACGCGTACCTCTTCCGCGACTACTGGCAGGACGTCGGCACGGTCGAGTCGTTCTACGACGCCAACATCATGCTCACGCGCCGCAGCGCGCCGTTCAACTTCTACGATCCGATGCGGCCGGTCTTCACGCGGCCGCGCTTCCTTCCCGGGTCGCGCCTGAACGAGTGCACGGTGGATCAGGCCGTGATCGCCGAGGGGTGCTACGCGGACAAGTCCTCGATTACCGAGTCGATCGTCGGGATTCGCGCGCGGATTGGAAGCGGATGCCGGATCAGTCGCTCGGTCCTGCTCGGGGCCGACTTCTACGAGAACGACGATGACGCGCCCGTACACGCCAGCGGAAGCCCGTCGCTCGGGATCGGCTCGGACTCCGTGCTCGACCGGGTCATCGTGGACAAGAACGCGCGCATCGGCCGCGGAGTGCGGCTGACGAACGAGGCCGGCGTCCAGCACGCCGACGGCGACGGCTTCTACATCCGCAACGGCATCATCATCGTCCCCAAGTGGGGGGCCGTCCAGGACGGCACCGTCGCCTAGCGACCGCCCGCCCGTGGACCGCGGCCGTTTCCGCCGAATTTACACTCCCGAAACCCGGGTGAAACTGCGCCCGGCTATCCTCGAATCGATGACCCACGCGATCTCGCCAGCCGAGGCGGTCCCTCGGCCCGTGACGGCCCCGGTTTCGGTCCTTGGCGGCCTTGGCCGCACGGCCGATCGCCACTCGGCCGAGCACCGCAGGCAGATCGAGGTGGCGCACGCGAACTTCTTCTACGGTCCGAAGCAGGCGCTCTTCGACATCACCCTCGACATCCGCGCCAACGTCGTCACCGCGTTCATCGGGCCGTCGGGTTGCGGCAAAAGCACCCTGCTGAGGACCTTCAACCGCCTGAACGACACCATTCTCGGCACGAGACTCGAGGGTCGCATCGCGATCGAGGACGAGGACATCTACTCGCCGGCGACCGATGTCGTGGACCTGCGGCGGCGTGTGGGGATGGTCTTCCAGAAGTCGAACCCGTTCCCGAAGTCGATCTTCGACAACGTCGCCTACGGTATCCGGGTGAACGGCCTGACGTCGGGCCGCTCCGAGATCCAGGGACGGGTCGAAGAGAGCCTGAGGGCGGCCGCGCTCTGGGACGAGGTGAAGGACCGGCTTCGAGAGTCGGCCTTCTCGCTGTCGGGCGGCCAGCAGCAGCGCCTGTGCATCGCACGCGCGCTGGCGGTGAAGCCCGAGGTCCTGCTGATGGACGAGCCCGCCTCGGCGCTCGACCCCATCGCCACGCAGCGTATCGAAGAGCTGATCTACCAGCTGAAGAAGGACTACACGATCGTCATCGTCACGCACAACATGCAGCAGGCGGCGCGCGTTTCCGATTACACGGCGTTCTTCTGGCTCGGCAAGCTGATCGAGTACGACAAGACCGAGAAGCTCTTCACCGCGCCCGGCGAGAAGCTGACCGAAGACTACGTGACTGGCCGTTTCGGCTAGACTGAGATCGCGTCGGTTGACGTGGCACGGCTACTGCAGAAATGGGGGCAAGAGGAAAGCGCATGGAGAAGGAATCCGTCACGCATTTCGAGGAGGAGCTCGAGCAGCTCAAGGCCAAGCTGCTCGGCATGGCGGGTCTCGCCGAAGAGCGGGTGCGCGCGTCGGTCGAAGCGCTCGTGCACCGCGATTCGGACGGCCTGGCCGCCATCCTCGAAGGCGACGATCCCATCAACCGCTTCCAGATCGAGATTGACGGGCGGGCCTTCACGCTGCTGGCGCTCCACCAGCCGATGGCCTCCAGCCTTCGAGTGATCGTGGCCGTGTTGAAGATCAACGGCGACCTCGAGCGCATCGGCGATCTCGCGGTGAACATCGCCGAGGCCGCGACGCGGTACCTCGCCGGGCCGCCCGTGAAGCCGCTCCTGGACATCCCGAGGATGGCGGAGATCGCCCAGGGCATGCTCCGAGACGCCATCGACGCCTTCGTGAAGCGCGACGTCGCCCTCGCCCAGTCGGTGCTGGGGCGCGACGACCAGCTCGACGAACTGAAGACGCAGATCTTCCGGGAGCTGATGACCTACATGCTCCAGGACCCGACGAAGATCGAAGCGGCGCTCGCACTGATCCTCGTCTCCCGCCACCTGGAACGCATCGGCGACCACGCCACGAACATCGCCGAGGACGTCATCTTCGTCGTCGCCGCCAAGGACGTCCGCCACGCGCCGGCCCCGGGGACGCGCTGACGGCCTGCGGCTTGTCGTCTGCCCGGGCGATCTGAGCCCTCATCCGGCCCTCTTCTCCCTTCCCTCTTCCTTCTTCTTTCTTCCTTCTTCCCTTCTTCCCTTCCTCCCTCTTCCCTGTTCCCTCTTCCCTCGTCCCGCGTCCCTGTTCCTCGTCGCTTCTTCCCTCTTCCCTCTTCGCTCTTCCTCCTTCCCTCTTCCCGTCTTCCTGCATAATGGTGCGGTGAAGGTCGCGCTGTGCGTGTTCTGCCGAGAGCACCCGATGGATCCGAAGTGGCGGCCGTTCTGCAGCGAAGGCTGCAAGCTGCGGGACCTGGCCAAGTGGGTGGACGGCGATTACTGGATCCCCGGGGAGCCCATCAAGGAGCCGGCCGATGACGATGAGGACGATGATGTGTAGCGGGCTCGTGGGCGTCCTGCTGGGCGCCGCCACGGCCCAGGCCGCGCAGCCGCCGGGAAGCGCCTTCGATGGCAACCGCGCTTACGAGCACCTGCGGCAGGTGGTCGCGATCGGGCCGCGCACGCCAGGCTCCGCCGCGGCGCAGGCGACGCGCGACTACATCGAGAAGCAGTTGACTGGCTTCGGAATCGCCGTCACCGAACAGGCGTTCGACGCCGACACCCCCGTGGGCCGCCTGCACATGGTCAATGTCATCGGGACGATTCCCGGAAGCTCGCCGGAGCGCATCGTCTTCGCCGGCCACTACGACACGAAGATCTTCCGCGACTTCCGGTTCGTCGGGGCGAACGACGCGGGATCGAGCACGGCCTTTCTGATCGAATGGGGCCGGGTGATGAAGGCCCGCAAGAACCCGTTCACGGTTGAACTCCTGTTCCTCGACGGCGAGGAAGCGACCCTCCCCGACTGGCAGGACCCCGACAATCGTTACGGCAGCCGCCACTACGTCGAGGCCGCGCGCAAGGACAAGAGCCTCGGCAGCCTCCGGGCGCTCGTCCTGGTGGACATGATTGGCGACAAGGACCTCGTCATCAAGCGGGAGACGGCCTCGACGCCCTGGTTGACCGACGCCATCTGGGCGGCCGCGAAGAAGCTGGGCCACGGCGACGTGTTCGTCCCGGAGGCGACGCTGATCGAGGACGATCATGTGCCGTTCCTGAGGGCCGGCGTGCCCGCCGTGGACATCATCGACCTGGACTATGCCCCTTGGCACACGGCGTCCGACACGCTCGACAAGGTGAGCGCGCGAAGCCTGCAGGTGGTCGGGGATGTCCTGCTGGAAGCGCTGCCGGCCATCGAGAAGAGGCTCGCGGCCAGGCCAGGCTTCAAGTGACGCGGCTCTCCGCACCGCGCCGTCTTCGTTACGGCGCCGTTACGCTGATGTGCACGCAGTGACACGGCAGGCCGGTAGCATGTTTGCCTGACATGAGCAAACGCGATACGCACGTCGCCCAGGGTGGCGCCATCATTGTGAGGTCCGACACGAGGACGCCGCGGGTCCTCGTCATCCGTTCGAGCGACGGCCGAACCTGGCTGTTCCCCAAGGGACACGTGGAGGCGGGCGAATCGTCGCTCGACGCCGCGGCCCGAGAAGCCATCGAAGAGGCCGGCGTCGTCGGGGAGTCCGGCCGCTTCGTGGGGCGCGACCGCTACGAACGCGGCGGGCGGCGCGTCGACGTGAGCTACTACCGCATGCACTACGCCGGCGACGCGCCAGCCGACGAGGACCGCGACACGAGGTGGTGTACGCCCGCGGAAGCCAGGCGGTTGCTGTCCTTCCCCGAACTCCAGCGCCTGCTGGACCTGGCGATGTCGCTGCCCGCCTGAGGTGCGTCGGCGGCCGCCGAGCGCCACCTTTGTCGACTTGGTCAGTTCACCCTGAGGAGAGCCGAGAGCAGGATCAGCCCCGTCGATACGGCAGCGGGCAGCCAGGTCGTCTGCTTCGTCGCCGGGGCCCTCGAGTCAGGAGCCCCATCGACCAGTGCAACATCGCTGCCCGTGCGCACCGAGATGCCTACCTTCCCGCAGGGCGCCTCCGGCCGTCGCCGATCGGGCTTCAAGACCACGCGAATGTTCATATCGCGATGTGCGTTCTGCATTCTGCGTTCTGCATTCTGCATTCTGCATTCTGCATTGTGCATTGTGCATTCTGCATTGTGCATCCTGCATTGGCATCCCCCCGCCCGGAAGGGAGCCCGCTGCCTTTCGGGCCCCTCCCGCGCGCCGGCCGAAAGGCCCTGTTACTTCACCCTCACGAAGATCGGGTTGCTGTAGAACCAAAGGTCAGCCCACGCCTTGGCCGGGTTGTTTGCGCCCATCTGGGAGTCGGGCAGCGGGTTGCCCGCCGCGTCGGTCTCGTTCGGCGTGTCCGGCGCCAGGTTCGTCCCGCGCAGCCGGAAGTAGGAGCTCTTGTCCACGTTCAGGATCAGGTGCACGACGCGGTAGCCGTGGGCATCCGTCGACCAGTTGTGCGCGGCGAACGTCGCGACCACCTTCGCATCGCTGTTGATCGCCTTGTAGGCGGGATTCGGCTGCGTCTGCTCCTTGTCGAGCCACGGCGACACCCGCCCGGTCACGGAGCCCTGGATCACGTCGATGTGGTCGACGTCCACCGCGTCGCCGTTGTTGTTCACCTTCGGGCTCCTGAACCGGATCGTCATCTTCACCTGGTTGCTGCCCTCCTTCCCGCCGACTTCCACCGCATGCCTTGGGACACCCTGACGAGGGTCTCCGTGTAAGTGGTTGCTGCCCTTCTTCCCGCCGACTTCCATCGTCTGCCCCATCGTCGCCTTCGCGCCCCCGGTACTGGACGGAGAAATCGAGCGCGTCGATCAGGTCTCCCTCGACCACGAAGCTGTTACCCGAGCGCAGGCCGTCCACGATCGCCCGGGGGGTCTGCCGGTTGGCAACGTAGGTGTAGGTCTTCTGGTACTCGCCCGGCCAGAAGTCGCCGGTGGTGTTGTGGAAGTCGGAGCTGGCAAACAGCCACCAGCCGCGGCCTTCACCGAGCATCGCGTCCCAGAGGCCGCCAACCGTCGCCGCGTACGCCCCGACGCCGCCAAAGGTCCCGCCGCCGTACGCGCCCGAACCGTAGCCGCCGCGACCCGATTCCTTCTGGTGCCCGGGCATGCTCTCGAAGCCGAACGCCACATCGGGGGCCGCGTTGTTGAAGTCGCGGAAGTCGTTGATGTCGTAGCCGCCCTTCGCCGCCGTTCCCTTGCGCTCGGGGTGCGCGAACACCGCGTAGCTGGTCTTGCGGTAGTTCTTCTCCAGCCACGCGAGGGCGTCCACCGCCTTCTGGTGCGTGTTGGCCGTCGTCTTGCCGCTCCACCCCTGCGCCTGTCCGCCGTTCACGTCCGAGTCGTTCGCGTCGAACAGGTACTCGAACTGCGCGATCGCGGAAGCCGTGGCCTCGCTGAGGTTCCACGGGAACTGGCCGGCGATGAGTCCGAGGCTGCAGTGCTCGTGCTTCGGGACGTTCCACTCGAAGCTCTGGAGGATTGGCTTGTCGTAGGTCGCCCGCGCCGCGAGGGTGTCGTAGAAGGCGTAGTCGCGGAGCGACTGCCACCGGAACATGTTGGCACCACCGCCGATGACCGGGTTCGGCGAGTAGCTGGTCCACGGAAAGCCGCCGTTCACGTCGAACGGCCCGTCGATTGTCAGCGGTCCCCGCGCGTCGGTCGGGAACGCGCCACCGTGCTCGCTGTTCGCCCACCAGTCGAGGCCGAACTGATCGTTCTTGTACATCACCGTCGCGAACGAGTTGCTGCCGTCGGTGTAGGTGGTGTGCTGATGGAAGTCACCGGCCACCCAACCCGGCCCCCGGTCATTCTGCCCCGACGCCTGCACGCTCAACAGGCACGTGGCGCCCAGCGCCAACGACGCGAACCACGCGGCTCCCGATACTCTCAGCTTCATGAATGCCTCCTCGATTCGTCATGGTCAATCCACAACCCGACAGAAGGCATGTTCGCCGGTGCGGGTAACGGCCAGGCGACGGCCCGGTCAATTCTCGGCAGCGATGTCGTGACGACGGAGAAGGAGAAGGAGAAGGAAGGGAGCGGCGCGACCCGCCGGCGGTCTACCGAACGAGGCGCCGGCGACGGAGGATCATCAACACGGCAGCACCGGGCACCAGTTCGACCCCCGTCCACAGCCACGCCGCGCGAAGGCCGGCAGTGCGGGCCGCCGCCATCGACCGCTCCATGTCCTGCCGCGGGCCGCGGCCTTCGATGAACAGCTGCTGGCGGTCCACGTAGTCGCGCGCGCCCTTGACGATGTGCGCGTCGAAGACGGTGTTCCAGACAACGAGCGCGCCGAGGACCCAGAGGGCGAAGGCGATCTTTGCGGGCACGGAGGCCCGCGCCACACGGATCGCGGGCAAGCCTCGCCGAAGCCCGCTGTCGTGCCGAGGCTGTGCGGCGGCGGGAGTCTCGAGCTCTCCGGTCACGCCTGCGGCCCGTAGCGAACCACGACCGCGGTCATGTCGTCGCTCTGCATCGTCCCTGCCGCGAACGTCTTGACGGTCTTGACCAGCGCCTCGAGAATCTCGCTCGAACTGCAGGCGGCGCTCGTCTTCAGGCAGCCGAGGATCCGGCTGTCGCCGAACTCCTCGCCCGCCTGGTTCAACGCCTCGGAGATGCCGTCGCTGAAGATGACCAGCAGGTCGCCGGGCTGAAGCTGGAGCGTCTCTTCCTCGTAGGTCGCCTTCTCGAAGAGGCCGCAGATCAGCCCGCCCGTCTCGAGGCGGCGAACGCTCGATCCGCTGATGAGGAACGGCGGGTTGTGGCCGCCGTTGCAGCAGGTCAGCCTGCCGTCCTTCGACAGCGCGGCGAAGAACACGGTGACGAACCGCGAGCCGATCGCGCGGCGGATCAGGATCTCGTTCACGCGCGCCAGCGCCGCCGCCGGACCGCCGCCGAACGCCGTCTGCGTCGCGAGCACGCCTTGCGTCACGGCCGTCAGCAGCGCCGCCGGCGCGCCCTTGCCGGAGACGTCGGCCACGACGAAGCCGGACGACCCGTCGGCCATCGTGAAGTACTCGAAGAAATCGCCGCCGATCGCGCGGCACGGCACGCTCCGCCCGACCGCATCGAAGTGATCCGACGACCACTCGGGGGGCGGCAGCAGCGATTGCTGGATCTCGGCCGCGATCCGCAGCTCCTGCTCCATCTTCGCCTTCTCCACCGCCTCGCGGTAGAGCCGCGCGTTCTCCAGCGCAACCGCGGCCTCGGTGGCGAGCGTTTCCAGCCCCGACCGCACCGCCCCGGACGCCAGTGTGCCGCGTTCCCGGCTGTCCAGGTAGAGCACCCCGATGCGCCTCTGCTCGGCGGGCCCATCCGCCTTGTCGAGGTACCGGACCAGGCCGAGCGGGATGCAGAACACGTGGCGGATGCCGAGCGCAATCGTTCCCACGTGCGCCGCCGGCAGGTCGCCGTCGAGCAGGTCGGCCACCACGCGCGCTTCCCCGGTCTGGAACACCTCTTCGGGAATCTTGCGGCTCGTCTCGAAGGACTGGCCGGGAAGCGTGATCTTGCCACGCGATCGGGCCAGCTTGAACTCGAGCCGCCCCTCGGCGTCGGCCATCATGATGAAGCCGCGCTCGGCGGCGCTGAGGTCGATGGCCGAGTCGATGACGAGCGCCAGCACTTCGTCGAGCACCCGCGATGACCCGAGCGCGCGCAGCCCTTCGAGCAGGGCCGCCACCTGGCGGAGCTCGCTGCCCGCCGAGGAAACCGAACCGGTGATTGCCTCGCCATTCCGCGCGTGCAGTTCCGCGACCGGCTGGCACAGGAACACCATCTCCTTGCCGCCGCTCTGTCCCAGCCGGATGAGGTCGCCGTGCTTGAGCAGCTGCTCCTTGACGCGCATGTTGTTCACGAACGTGCCGAAGCGCGAATCCCGGTCCCGCAGGATATACCGATCGCCTTCGCGCGCCACCTCGGCATGCTCGCGGGAGATGTCGGGCTCCACGAGCCTCAGGTCGTTGCCGGTCCGCCGACCGAGCGTGAACAGATCCTTCTCGATCGCCACGCGCCGCCGCTGCCCGGACTCGCCGTCCATTTCCAGTAGCGCGTCAGACATGGGTTCTCCCCCGCGAACAAGGGTTCGGAAGCTCCTTCATCGGCGACGACGCCAGAACCGCCACGCGAGCACGAACAGCGCCAGCCCGGCAACCACCCACGAGACGAACCGGGGGGTCTCGCCGACGGCCGCCTGCGCCATGAACAGCGCGCCCAGGATCAGCACGAGCAGCGCCGCCACGAGCGGCAGGGTGCTCTGGCGCCGCGGCGATGCCCCCGGCTTGACCCTGGCTTCGAACGTCGCCTGGCCGCAGCGGTAGCAGACCAGAGCCTTGTCCGCGATCTCGGTTCCGCAATGCCTGCAAATCATCGATGAATGAAGCCCGCGCTCACGAGGCCAGCGGCAGGATGGGCAAGCCCACGTCCACACGTCCTGACTCCGCGCCGACCTGCTTCAGAGCCGCGACGAGCATGTTGATATCGTAGCCGAAGAGCTCGATATGGCGAATCGGGCTCGCGCCTTGCGGCTTGCGCCCGGCGGCCGGGTTGGGCCAACAGGTGGCGGCCTGCCCGGATCGTCGTGGGGACGCGGGCTATCGGGGCATCGGGCCGCGTGAGGCTGCAGCGCACCGGCCGGCACGATGCCGGCGCAGGAGGCGACGAGGGGCGCGGCGCGCACACGCATCGGGGAGCCGCCCGGTTGTGGCATTGGTAGATCCTACTTGAAGCCAGCCGGACGGGCCGGCCAGCAGACAGCAAGACCCCCGTTCAAACCGTGCGTGCGGATTTCCCGCACACGGCTTACCGGTGGTCGGTCTAGGCACGACATTGTGCGGTCCCCGGGTACTGGACGGTGCCGCGAAGCCGGCTGAGTCCCAACGCCTCGAAGAATGGACGACGCCACGCCTCGGCCCGACCGGCCGCCACGCGAGAGCCGTGCCGCTTCAGCAGCAGCTGTCGCAGACGCTCCTCGACATAGCGGTCGAGTTGAATGAAGCGTGTCGCCGCGTTACCCGTCCGAAAATACTGACCCCACCCCCGGACCACCGCATTGATGTCGGCAATGACCGTGCGCAGGTCCTCGTGACAGCGGCCACGAGGCGTCAGTTCGCGGATCCGGGTGCGCACCCGACGCATCGCGCGCTGCGACGGTCCTCGCTGCAGGTAGTAGACGCGTTGCCGCGCCCGCTCCCAGATCGGACCGCTCATGCGCTTGCGCAGGTGACACCCGAGAAAGTCGAACCCCTCGCACCCCCGCGAGAGGTCGACCGTCCGGGTCTTCTCCGGATGCAGCTCCAGCCCGAGTCGGGCGAGCACGGCGCTCACCCGCTCGCGGGCCTCGTCGACCGCGGACCGCGTCCGGCACATCACGACAAAATCGTCCGCATAGCGGACGAGCGTCCCGAGATGCGCGTAGCGGTCCTCCCAGATCCGGTCGAGGACGTGCAGGTAGATGTTCGCGAGCAGCGGCGAGATGACGCCACCTTGGGGAGTCCCCACGGTCGTCGCCGACCACTGCCCCGCCTCCATCACCCCGGCGTCGAGCCACTGCCGCAGCAGCTTCAGCACCCGCCGATCCGAGATGCGCTGCTCCAGCAGACGCATCAGCTTCGTCTGGTCGATGCTCCCGAAGTAGTCCCGGATGTCCGCATCCAGCACGTGATTGCCCCCCTGCGCCCCCTGGACGCGGAGGACCTCCAGTGCCTGCGTGGCGCTGCGCTTGGGCCGAAACCCATACGAGGCGCGGCGAAAGTCCGCCTCGAAGATCGGTTCCAGCACCAGTTTCGCCGCCATCTGGGCGACTCGGTCTCGGACGGTGGGAATGCCGAGCGGCCGCTGCCGGCCGTCGGCCTTGGGAATGTACCGCCGCAGGACCGGCCGCGGGCGATACGTGCCGTCGCGCAGCGCCGCGCCGAGATCGGACAGCATCCGCTCGACACCGTACTGCTCGATCGCCGCCAGCGTCACGCGATCGACGCCGGCCGCGCCGCGATTCCGTCGCACGCGAGTCCATGCCTCCTGGAGGATGTCAGGCCTCCAGATCCGATCCAGTAGGGCATGGAATCGCCGATCCGGGGACCGCTTGGCCGCGGCCCACAGGGAGCGTTGAAGGTGGCGTACTTTGTCGATGGGTGGATGCCCACCGGGGGAATTGGGACCGGACCGGCCGGCCATGCCCTCGCACGTGCCCTCGCCACTCGCCTGACCACCGCAGGGGCCCTTCCCTCCCGCCGCGTTGTTCGTCGCGACGATCCGCGGTACTACGACCCCCTCGGACGCCCGCTGCGCATGCCTCGCTTTCGCCATCGGCTTATACGAGCGCACCTGCTCCGACTCGAGCGGCGCAGACGGGCCTCTCGTGTTCCGTCCGTCTCCGTGCACGCGTGCTGCGCCCCCTACCCCGCCGAGACCCCACGCACGTACGTCCCCGGACTGGGGTGCGCGGAACGTGGCCTTCGCCGCGACATGACCGGCTCGGCTCTCGGGTTGTAAATGTGTCGAGGCTGCAGGCTTCACGTCAGGTTGCGGCCCGCGTGCTCGCTTCCTCCGTAGAGGCTCTTGACGCCCCGCTCGGGCCGCACAGCTCTCGCCATACGCCTGGGGCCTGCTACTCGGCGCTCCGGGGCTTACCGAGGCGGGACTTGCACCCGCGGGAGATGGACAGCGGGAAGCCGGCCCAGACTGGCTGGCTTCGTCACGACGCACCATGTGCTTCGATTATAATCGCGATCCAGGGTTTACCGCATGATCCCCCTACGAGACGTCATCCCGTCGCGCACCACGCCGTTCGTCACCATCGGCATCATCGCGGTCAACGTCCTCGCGTTCTGGTTCGAGCTCTCGCTCGGGCCAGGCCCACGGCAGGTGTTCGTCCGCGACTTCGGCATCGTGCCGGCGGAATTCGGCTGGCCCACGCTGTTCTCGTCGATGTTCCTGCACGGCGGCTGGCTGCACATCATCGGCAACATGTGGTACCTCTGGATCTTCGGTGACAACGTCGAGGACCGCCTCGGGCACGGCCGCTACCTCGTCTTCTACCTGCTCTGCGGCGCCGTCGCGGGCCTCGCGCAGACGCTCGTCAACCCCGACTCGTACGTGCCCACCATCGGCGCGAGCGGCGCCATCGCCGGCATCATGGGCGCCTACTTCGTCCTCTACCCGCACTCGCGCGTGCTGACGCTGATCCCGCTGTTCATCTTCATCGAGATCGTCGAGATCCCGGCCGTGTTCTTCCTCGGCTTCTGGTTCCTGATGCAGCTGTTCAGCGGCGCCGGCTCGATCGCGCACACGACCGGATCGCAGGGCGGCATCGCCTTCTGGGCCCACGTCGCGGGATTCCTCGCCGGGCTCGCGGGCGTGTTCGCGTTCCGGCGCCCCGAACGTCAGCGGGTCGAGTGGTGGAGCGAACGGTAGATCGACGAGATGTAGAATGCAGAATGGAGAATGGAGAATGCAGGGTGGTGCTGCACTCTTCCTTCGTCACTGGCTGCGAAGAATCCCGTAGATGGCGTCCTCGCGCCCGGGACGCGAGGCGTCCTGTGCGACAATGCAGACATGGCGACCAACGACTTCCCCCAGTTGCCTAACCAGCTGCCCGTGCTGCCGCTGCGCCGCGCGGTGCTGTTCCCGCTGACCATCCAGCCGCTCGCGGTCGATCGGCCCGTCTCGATCGAGTCCATCAACCGCGCCCTCGGCAACGACCGCATGTTGTTCCTCACGCTGCAGCGCGAGGACAACGATGACCCCCAGCCGGGCGACCTGCACCCCATCGGCACGGTCGGCATCATCCGCCAGATGGCGAAGGCCCCGTCGGGGATCCACGTGATCGTCGAGGGCGTGGCGCGGGTGACGGCGACGATCGCCCGCACCGGCACGGCCATGACCGCGGACATCTCGCCGCTGCCCGAGCTGGTCGAGCGTTCGCTCGAGGTGGACGCGTACGTCCGCAGCCTGCGCGACCTGATCGACCGCGCGATGAGCCTCGCCTCGGGGCTGTCGCAGGAACTGCGGGCGATGGTGATGAGCATCGACGATCCGCTCCGCCTCGTCTACCTCCTGGGCAGCCTGCTCGACATGAAGCCCGAGGACAAGCAGAAGCTGCTCGAGGAACACGTCCTGCTGGCGAAGCTGCAAGCGGTGTCGGCGGCGCTGAACCGGGAGATCTCGCTGCTCGAGTTGAAGGGGAAGATCGAGTCGCAGGCACAGCAGGAGATGACCGACGCGCAGCGTCAGTACTTCCTGCGCCAGCAACTGAAGGCGATCCAGGAGGAGCTGGGAGAGAAGGAGGGCGCCGAAACCGCGGAACTGCGGGATCGCCTCACCAAGGCCAAGTTGCCCGAGCACGTCGCGTCGGTCGCCTCGCGAGAGATCGACCGTCTCGAACGGATGACGCCCGCCTCGCCCGAGTACCAGATGATCCGGACGTATCTCGACTGGGTGCTCGAGATCCCGTGGGACACGACGACCCCCGACCGGCTGGATCCGGTCGAAGCGCGCCGGGCGCTCGACGAGGATCACTACGACCTCGACAAGGTGAAGGAGCGCATCGTCGAGTACCTGGCGGTGCGCAAGCTCAAGGGCGACATGAAGGGGCCCATCCTCTGCTTCGTGGGCGCCCCCGGCGTGGGCAAAACCTCGCTCGGCCAGTCCATCGCGCGCGCGATGAACCGCAAGTTCGTGCGCATCTCGCTCGGCGGCGTGCGCGACGAAGCCGAGATTCGCGGCCACCGGCGCACCTACATCGGCGCGCTGCCGGGCCGCATCGTCCAGGCGATCAAGCAGGCCGGCTCGGCGAACCCGGTCTTCATGCTCGACGAGATCGACAAGATGAGCGTCGGCTTCCAGGGCGATCCGGCCGCCGCGCTCCTCGAGGTGCTGGACCCGGCGCAGAACAACACCTTCCGCGACCACTATCTCGAGATCAACTACGACCTCTCGCGGGTGCTGTTCATCGCCACCGCCAACCAGCTCGGGCCCGTGCACCCGGCGCTGCTCGACCGGATGGAGGTCATCACGCTGGCCGGGTACACCGAAGACGAGAAGCTGCACATCGCGCACCGCTTTCTCATCCCGCGCCAACTCTCCGAACACGGCCTCCAGGCGGACGCCATCACGTTCGCCGACGAGACGCTGCACGACATCGTCGAGCAGTACACGCGGGAGGCGGGTGTCAGGAACCTCGAACGGCAGGTGGGCACGATCGCGCGGAAGGTGGCCGCGCGGGTGGCGTCGAGCGCGGCGCCGGCCGGCCAGGGCATCCTCCCCGTCTCGGTGTCGCCCGCGGACCTTCCGGAGTACCTCGGCCCCCCGCGCATCCACGGCGAGGTGGCGTTCCGGACGTCGCGGCCGGGCGTGGCGACCGGCGTGGCGTGGACGGAGACGGGCGGCGACGTGCTGTTCGTCGAGGCCACGCTGGTTCCCGGCGGCCACGAGAACCTGATCCTCACGGGACAACTCGGCAACGTGATGCAGGAATCGGCACGGGCGGCGGTCAGCCACATCAGGGCCAACTGCCGCGAGTTCGGCATCGACCCGACGTTCCTCGACAAGCACGACCTGCATGTCCACGTTCCGGCCGGCGCGATTCCCAAGGACGGCCCGTCGGCGGGCGTGACGATGGCGACGGCCATCCTGTCCGCCATCCGGCACGAAGCCGTGCAACAGGACGTGGCGATGACGGGGGAGATCACGCTGACGGGGCTGGTGCTGCCGGTGGGCGGGATCCGGGAGAAGGTTCTCGCCGCAAGCCGTCACGGCATCCGGACGTTCGTCCTGCCGGAGCACAACCAGGCCGACCTGGCCGAATTGCCCGACGACGTGAAGAGCCGCATGCGGTTCGTCCCTGCGGCGACGATCGAGGAAGTGCTCAGAGTCGCGCTGCCCGCGGCGGTCCACGCGCCGGCGGAAGGCTCGTGAGCCTGCCTGTTCCGATGCGCCCAATCGTCTGGTACATCTCGGGCCACGGCTTCGGTCACGCCTCGCGCGAGATCGAGATCATCAATGCCATCCGCGGCAGACGGCCCGACATCCCCGTCGTCATCCGCACCGGCGCCAAACGCTGGATCTTCGACCTGACGCTGCGGTCGGCGGTGGAGGTGCAGCAGGTCGAGTGCGACACGGGCGTGGTGCAGATCGACAGCCTGCGCCTGGACGAAGCCGAGACCGTCCGCCGCGCCGGCCTCTTCTACCGCGACTTCGACGCGAAAGTGGACGCCGAGCGCCGGGCGCTCGCGGCCCTTGGGGCCCAACTGGTTGTCGGCGACGTCCCGCCGCTCGCCTTCGCCGCCGCGAACGCCGCCGCGATCCCGTCGATTGCCATCGCCAACTTCACGTGGGACTGGATCTACGAGGACTACGATCCGGCCGCCGCCGGGTTCCCCGAACTCGTTCCCCTGATTCGCGACGCGTGCGCCCACGCGCACCTGTTCGTCAGGCTGCCGATGTGGGGCGGCTTCGAGATGGCGCCGCCCGGCGCCACGCGCGACGTGCCGCTCGTCGCGAGGCGGTCGGAGCGCGATCCCGTGGACACGCGGAAGGCGCTCGGTCTGCCAACCGACCGCAAGCTGGTGCTGCTGTCGTTCGGCGGCCACGGCCTGAAGCGGATGGCGCCGGCAGCCTTCGGCAGCTTCGGCGACGATTTCGTCGCGGTGCTGACCGGCCACCTCGAGATGTCGGAGGCCGCACGTCGAAGCCGGCGCGGCGTCGTGGAATTCGACGAGCAGGAACTGTACGACGCGGGGTGGCGCTATGAGGACCTGGTGGCGGCGGTCGACGTCGTGGCGACGAAGCCGGGCTACGGGATCATCGCCGAGTGCGCGGCGAATCGAACCGCGCTCCTCTACACGTCGCGCGGCCACTTCGTCGAGTACGGGGTGCTCGTCGAGGAGATGCCGCGCTACGTGCGGTCCCAGTTCATTCCACAGGAGTCGCTGTTCGCGGGCGAGTGGCGGCCGTACCTGGAACGCCTGCTCTCGCAGGCCGCTCCGCCGCCGGCCGATGTCAGCGGGGCCGCCGAGGCGGCGGACATCATCCTCCGCCAGACCGCGTAACGACCCGGCCCGGTCCGCTGCCGCCTGCGGGTCCGTGTTCAGCGGCCCGCCGATCGACAGCCCGCGATGGCGAGCCGGCCTGCAACCCGGTGGCGGTGTCGAATCGCGGCCTCAGCTCTTGACGCAGGTCACGAGCGACCAGATGCGGGGCACGTTGACCTTCTCGATCGACACCGGATGCAGCCCGGCCTGCGTCAGGAACGCCGGAAGGTCGAGGTCGGCCTTGAACCCGATGTGAATCGTGAGCGGGGAGATCAGGCGCTCGAGCGCGCCCAGGACGAGGTTCGCGCTCCGGAAGTGGTTGAGGAAGATGACCCGCCCGCCGGGGCGGCAGACGCGGTACATCTCGACCGCGACGCGAACGGGATCGGGCACCACGCTCATGACGTACGGCGCGTAGACGACGTCGAACGAGTCGTCCGCGAACTTCAGGTCTGCCGCGTCCATCTCGAACAGGCGGATGTTCGTGACGCCCTTGCGCGCGATCCGGTCCCGGGCCTTCTCGAGCATCTCCGCGGAGAAGTCCACGCCGGTCACCTTGCAGTCGCGGGGGTAGAGCGCGGCGTTGATGCCCGTGCCGACACCGACTTCGAGGAGGTGGTCCGACCCCTTCAGACCCATGCGCTGGATCGCCTGCAGGCGCCCCGGGTGGAGGGTCGGACCGTACGTCCAATCGTAGACGGCCGCCACCTTGGCGTAGACACGTTCGACGAAGTCGTTCTCGACGACCGTGACCGACAACGCCCGGGTAGCGGCGTCGGACGAGGAGAGGTACTCCTCCGTGCGGTGCGACTCTCTCCGATCGAATAGCGCCATTGAGCTCTCCGCGGCCGTGGTTTCTAGGCCGGATTGTGACTGGAATCCCTGGTCTCGCGAGGCGGGCGTCGTCGCATGCTTGACCGTCCGAGGCCTGCCCCGCTAGACTCTACTACTCCCGCAACTCTGCCGACAAGCCTTAACTCACCCGAGCCCTTCGAGCACCTGCAGGGCCGTCTGGATGCGCCCGGTCGCGTTCGACAGCTGGAACCCCTGCACGCGATCGCGGACCGCCGTCGCAATCTCCCGCGCGATCGCGACGCCCTCGGCGCAGGCGGCCTCGGCCGACTCGGCGCCGCGCATCCGCCGCAGGTACTCGTCGGGAACCCGCACGCCGGGCACTTCGTTCGCGAGGAACTCGGCGTTCAGCTGGCTGTCGAACGGCCAGAGCCCGGCGATGATCGGCACCTTCAGATGGGACACCCGCTTCATGAAGGCGTCGAACGCGCCGAGGTCGAAGATGATCTGCGTGATCGCGAACTCGGCGCCCGCCTCCACCTTGAACTCGAACCGCTTCACCTCGTCGTCGAGGTCGAGCGCGGTGGGGTTCACGGCAACCCCGATGTGATACGCGGTCTGCCGGGAGAGCACCTCGCCGCCGATATCGACGCCGTGGTTCAGCCGGCTCACGACGTTCGTGAGGCCGATCGAGTCGACGTCGTAGACGCCGGTGGCGAACGCGTAGTCGCCGCGCCGCGGCGGGTCGCCGGTGACCAGCAGGAGGTTTCGAATCCCCATGGCGTGCGCGCCGAGCAGGTCGGACTCCATGCCCAGGAGGTTCCGGTCGCGGCAGGCGTAGTGCAGGACCGTTTCGATGCCCGCCTGCTGCTCGATCAGCACCGCCATCGAAACCGCGCTCATCCGGGCCGCGGCCAGCGGGCCGTCCGGGATGTTGATCGCGTCCACCCCGTGGATCTTCAGCGCCCGGGCTTCCGCGACGGCCGGCGCGAACTCGTGCCCCTTGGGCGGCGTGAGCTCCACGACGTGGACGAACGTGCCGCGGGCGATCGCGTGGGCCAGGCGCGACTTCTGCTCGCGCGCCACCGGCGGGACGGCCGGTTCGCCCGTGGCGACCGGGCTCACGCGGACCGCGCCCGACCGCCGGGCATCCGCGCCCGCGACCGCGATCTTCATCTGCCGGATGTGCTCGGGCGTGGTTCCGCAGCAGCCGCCGACGAGGCGGACGCCCTTCGCGCTGAACCGGCGCGCGTAGGACGCCATGTACTCGGGCGACGACAGGTAGATCGTCCGCCCCTCGATGTGCCTGGGCTTGCCCGCGTTGGGCTGCGCGGAAAGCGGGGTGTCGATGGTGGCCGCGATTCGCTCGACCGTCTCGAGCATCGCCGCCGGGCCGACGCTGCAGTTGACGCCCACGAGGTGCGCGCCCCGGCGAACCAGGTCGGCGCCGAACGTCTCGGGCGGGGTGCCGTCGAGCGTGTTCCCGTGCTCTTCGATGGCCATCTGCGCGACGATGGGCAGGTCGCAGGCGCTCCGCACCGCCGCGATGGCGGCGCCCATCTCGTTGAGGTCGCGGAAGGTCTCGAGGATGAAGAGGTCGACGCCGCCCTCGAGCAGCGCCGCCGCCTGCTCGCGAAAGTACTCCTGCGCCTCGTCCACGCCGGTCCTGCCCCACGGCTCGATGCGGATGCCGAGCGGCCCGATGGCGCCGGCGACGTAAACCCGCTCGCGGGCCGCGTGCCTGGCGATCTTCACCCCGGCGACGTTGATGGCGTGGACCTTCTCGGCGAGGCCGAACGAACCGAGTTTCACCCGGTTCGCGCCGAAGGTGTTGGTCTCGAGGACGTCGGCGCCGGCGCGAACGTAGTCGAGGTGCACCTCGGCGACGAGGTCGGGCTCCGAGAGGTTCAGCGACTCGAAGCAGCGGTTCACGAACACGCCCTTCGAGTAGAGCATCGTGCCCATGGCGCCGTCGCACACGAGCACCCGTTGGTCGATTTCAGCGAGGAAGGGGCCGGGCATGCATCGCCGCTAGCGCGCGGCCACCAGCAGATCGGTCTTGTCCCAGATGAAGTCGCTCTTGCTGTAGACGGCCAGCTCGTAATCCTTGCCCATGAATATGGCCGACACCGGGCAGGCTTCCTCGCAGTAGCCGCAGAAAATGCAGCGCGTCTTGTGGATCTGGTAGACCTTCGCGTAGCGCGGGCCGGCCTGCACGGTGCCGTCGTTCTCCTCCGCCTCGAGGTAGATCGCGTCGGCCGGGCAGGCCACCGCACACAACCCGCAGGCGACGCACTTCTCCAGGCCGTTCTCGTCCCGCATCAGCACCTGCTTCCCGCGGTACTTCGGAAACACCGGCACCTTCTGCTCCGGGTAGTTGACCGTGATGGGCTTGGTGAAGAAATAGCGGAGCGTGGTCGCGAAGCCGACCATCAGCGCTTTGATCATCCGGCGGGCCCTCCGACACCAATGATAACACCATCGTCCTGAACGGTTTGACACGGCACCGGGGGGTGACGCAAGCTGTGGCTCGGTGCCGCAGCAAGCTTCCGGTCTCACCGCCCAGCAGATCCTGATGACCACGCTGGTGGCCAAGGAAGCGGTCGTCGCGCTGATCGCCATCGTGCTGGTGCGCTATCACCGCTTCCGGGCGATCCTGCTCACCGAGCGCAGAGCCTGGCCGGATCGTCTCGTGTTCGCCCTCGCGCTCGGCATCCCGATGGGCGCCGGCGTCGGCGCCCGGCTGCTGCTGGGCTACAAGGCCGCCGACCTGACGCTCGAAGCCACGTTCCTCGCGGGGCTCATCGCCGGCCCCTACGCGGGCGCGCTGGTCGGCGTCATGTGCGGTCTTCCCCCGCTCTTCGCGGGCGAGTTCGGGGCGCTGCCCTTCGCGGTCGGGTGCGGGTTCGCGGGCGGCGGCCTCCGGGAACTCTGCCCGAAGCCCGACATCTGGCACTTCTCCCCGTTCGTCTTCACCAGCCTGCATCGGCGAATCTGGGCGAGCGTGCGGACGATGCAGCTGGACTGGCAGGTGATCCTGGTGCTGGCGCCGATCGGCATGGAGGCCATCCGCCTGGCGATCGGGCACCGCTTCGGCGTCAACCGGCTCTTCCACCTGCAGACGACCGGCCCATGGACGACGGTTCTCCTGATCGTCGCCACCGTGCTCGCCATCGCGATCCCGATCAAGATCTGGAACGGCGCGCGCATCGAGCACCAGCTGGTCGAGCAGGAGAAGCTGCTGATGGCGGCCCGCATCCAGGCCCTGTCCAGCCAGATCAACCCTCATTTCCTGTTCAACACGCTGAACTCGATCTCGTCGCTGATCCGCTCCAAGCCCGAGACGGCGCGGATGCTGATCGGCAAGCTCTCCGCCCTGCTCCGCCAGCGTCTCAAGAGCCGCGACCAGTTCGTGACGCTCGGCGAGGAAATCCAGTCGATCGACCAGTACCTGGACATCGAGGAGATCCGGTTCGGCCCCCAGCTCAGGGTGGTCAAGGAGATCGGGCACGACACGCTGGAGCTGATGGTGCCGTCGATGATCCTGCAGCCGCTGATCGAGAACTCGATCAAGCACGGCCTGACGGCGAAGCTGGGCGGCGGCACCGTCACACTGCGCGCCTTCCGGCAGGGCGGGCTGCTGATCATCGAGGTGGCCGACGACGGATTCGGGATGTCCGAGGAGCAGCTGAACCAGGCGCTGACGGCCGGGATCGGGCTGAGCAACGTGAACGAGCGCCTCGCCGTGACCTACGGCGCCAATCACCACCTTCGGCTATCGAGCGCGGCCGACCGGGGCACCTGCGCCCGCATCGAAATCCCGCTGCACGCGGCCCGCGAACGCATCGGGGCCTGAAGGAGAGACGTGGACCTCCGCGCACTGGTCGTGGACGACGAGCAGCTGGCCAGGGACGAGTTGTGCTTCCTGCTCCAGCAGGTGGAAGGCGTGGCGCTGGTCGGCCAGGCGTCCAATGGCATCGAGGCGATCGAGGCGGTCGGCCGGCTCCGTCCCGACGTGCTCTTCCTCGATGTCCAGATGCCGGGGGCGAGCGGGTTCGAGGTGGCGCGAGAACTGAGCGCCAGGGGCGCGCCGGTGCACATCGTGTTCGTCACCGCCTTCGACCAGTACGCCCTCGAGGCCTTCGAGGTGAACGCGATCGACTACCTCCTGAAACCCGTGGAGCCCGGACGGTTGGACCAGGCCATTCAGCGCGCCCGCCGGCGGGCCGACACCGACGCGCCGCTGAACGAACACCTCGAGAAGATCGTCAAACTCGTGGGCGACCCGCAGAGGCGGCGGGGGCAGATTGCCGTCAAGGTGGGAGAGCGGTTTCTGCTGGTCCAGACCGACGAAGTGATCTATGCGTCCTTAAATGGAGATACGATATCCATAGTGACGGGGCAAGTAGCCGGGACGTCCAACTACCGAACCCTGGACGAGCTGCAGGCGAGCCTCGACCCGAACGTGTTCTGGAGGGTGCACCGCTCGCATCTCGTCAACATCAACAAAATCAAGGAGATAGTCCCCTGGTTCAGCAGGAATTACATCCTCAGGATGAAGGACGGGAAGGCCACGGAGATACCGGTCAGCCGGTCGCAGACCAAGCGGCTCCGCGACTACCTGAAGCTGTAGCCGGCGGCGGAGAGGCGCTCGCGAGCGCGGCTGCCCCCGGCGAAACGGCGCCGGCGGGGCCTGCCCGGACGGAGGCCGCCCCCGAGGCGGTTCCGCACCTGGCAGCCGGTCCCCCTGCCCAGCCGATTCACGCCGAGCCCTGGCTGCCGTGGTTCGGCGGCGACGACCACGGGCGTCCTCGGCCGCCGGTGTCCGGCACGCTGCCCCGCCCGGCGTCCCTGCGCGAGTCGCGCAGCGCCGCCCGCACCGCCACCCTCACCCGCATCCAGGAGGAGATCTGGGCGTGGGTGAAGACGATTGCGTCGGCCGCCGTGTACGCGGTTCTGATCGTCACCTTCGGCTTCCAGGTGGCGCGCGTCGAGGGCATGAGCATGGCGCCCACGCTCGAGGACCAGGACCGCCTGATCGTCAACAAGCTGATCTACCGCATCAGTTCGCCCCGCAAGGGCGACATCGTGATGCTGTACTACCCGGTCAACCCGGACAAGTCGTTCGTGAAGCGCGTCATCGCGGAGGAAGGCGACCTGGTCCGCATCGTGGACGGCCGCGTCTTCGTGAACGACGTGCCCGTCAACGACGACTACGTGCCGAAGGAGTTCCGGAGCCACGACGACTGGGGCCCGCAGATGATCCAGGACGGCTACTACTTCGTGATGGGCGACCACCGGAACAACAGTTCCGACAGCCGTCACTGGGGCCTGGTGCCGAAGCGCTATATCATCGGCAAGGTGCAGGTGCGGTGGTGGCCGCTGCCCGAGGCGAGGCTGTTCCACTGACGGGTCCGGCTTGCGGCGGGCGACGTGCGGCGACCTTCTCGCGTGACGGGCCGCCAGTCGCAAGCCGCCAGCCGGTCACGACGCGTAGATCGTTTCGATGAGCGGTTTCCACCGCTGCTCGACCACCTGCCGGCGAACCTTCATCGTCGGCGTCAGCTCTCCCCGCTCCATCGTGAACTCGGTCGGCAGCAGCGCGAAGCGCTTGACGCGCTCGAACTGCGCGAGGCTGCCGTTCAGGCGGTCCAGCACGTCCTGGTAGAGGCGCAGCACCTCGGGGTGGCGCACCAACTCCTCGCGGGAGGCGGCGCGGAGCTTCATCGCTTCGATCCGCGCCTCGAGCTTGGCGAAGTCGGGCACCAGCAGCGCCGCCGGGAACTTGCGCTGCTCGCCGATGAGCACCGCCTCCGACACCAGCGGGTCCATCTTCAGGAGGTTCTCGAGCGGCTGCGGGGCGATCTTCTTGCCGCCGGAGGTGACGATCAGGTCCTTCTTCCGGTCGGTGATCGTCAGGTAGCCGTCCTCGCCCAGCTGCCCGATGTCGCCGGTGTGCAGCCACCCTCCCGCCAGCGTTTCGGCCGTCGCCTCGGGCCGCTTGTAGTAGCCCTGCATCACGTTCGGGCCGCGCACGAGGATCTCGCCGTCCGGGCCGATGCTGACCTCCACGCCCGGCAGCGGCTTGCCCACCGTGCCGAGGCGGGGGGCGGCGACCGGGTTGCCCGAAATCCCCGGCGAACTCTCCGTGAGGCCGTAGGCCTCGAGGATGGGGACGTTGATGGCGAAGAAGAACTCGCCGATCTTCGGCGACAGCGGCGCGCTGCCGGACACCAGGAAACGGATCCGCCCGCCGATCCGCTCGCGGATCTTGGCGAAGACGAGGCGGTCGGCCACGGCGCGCTTCGCCACGAGCAGCGCGGACGGCCGGCCGCCCGACAGCCACAGCCGGGCGTAGTCGTAGCCGACGCCGACCGCCCAGTCGGCCAGCTTCCTGCGGGGCCCTTCGAGCCTGCCCAGGCCCTCCTGGATCGCGCCGTGGAACTTCTCCCACGCGCGGGGCACCCCGGTCATGACCGTCGGCTTCACGCGCTGCAGGTCGCGCGCGACGCTCGTCATCGTCTCGGCGAAGTAGACGCTGACGCCGTCGTAGAGGCAGCGGAAGAGAACAACGCGCTCGAAGACGTGGCTGAGCGGGAGGAAGGACAGCAGCCGGTCCGACGGATCGAGCGCGATCCATCCCTGCGTCGCGATGACGTTCGACACGATGTTGCCGTGCGTCAGCATGACGCCCTTCGGGTCGCCGGTCGTGCCCGACGTATAGACGATCGTGGCGAGCGAGTCGGGCGTGACGGCGGCAGCGGAGTCGCGGTAGCGGTTCGCGGCCCCGGGGTCCGAGGCGAGCGCCCGCTCGCCGATCGCGATCACAGCGGCCATCGTCAGCACGCGGAAAGGTCCGCCCGATGCCTCGCCTTCGATCACGACGACCGTGCGCAGGTCGTGCGAGCGCGCGTCCACCTCCATGATCTTCGCGACCTGGGCGGCGTTCGACACGATGGCCACGCGGGCGGCGCTCTCGTTCAGGATGAACCACATCTGCGGCGCCGAGAGCGTCGGGTAGATGGGCACCGTCACGGCGCCGGCGGTCAGCACCGCCAGATCGGCGACCACCCATTCGGGCCGGCTCTCGCTCGCCAGCGCCACCCGATCGCCCTTCTCGAGGCCGAGCGCCTGCAGGCCGAGGCTGAAGGCGCGGACCTGGTCGAACAGCTGCTGGCTGGAGAGGGCAAGGCAGCCCTGCTCCCCGCACCGGCACACCGCGTCGGCCTTCGGATACCGTTCGAGGACCCGGAAGGGCCAATCCGCCAAGGTTGTCTGGTCGGTGGTTCTCACAAGAATGCGAATTCTACCGAAAAAGCGAAACGGTGTCGGAGCTTATTTTTCGGGAGGCGAGCTCGTACGCCGTTTCTGCAATCCTGGGCATCCGCTCCGACGCCTGACCTCGATGCGTCACCCGGGCGGTCCCGTGAGCGCACGCACGGAGGCGTGCGCCACCGCGGTCCCGTGAGCGCTGCGCCACAGCGGTTGATGTGCGGGATGATGACGACGCGCGGCAGGTTCCAGCCGTCATCGCCGGCGCCAGGTCCCCGAACGGCCGCCGCTCTTCCGCATGAGCCGGATCCCCCGATCTCCATCGTCTTGTCGGCGGCTTTCACCATGTCGTAGATCGTCAGCGCCGCCACCGACACGGCCGTCAGCGCCTCCATCTCGACGCCGGTCTGCGCGGTCGTTCTGGCGGTGGCCTCGATGTCGTACCCGTCCCCGGTCGGCGTGAGCACGACGTCGACGTGCGACAGCGGCAGCGGGTGGCACAGGGGGATCAGGTCGGCCGTGCGCTTCGCGGCCATGATGCCGGCAATCCGGGCCGCCTGGAGCGGGTCACCCTTGGCAATCCGCCCCGCACGGATCAGCTCCAACGCATCGGCCGAGATCGAGATGTGCCCGCGCGCGACGGCCTCGCGCGCGGTCACGTCCTTCGCGCTCACGTCCACCATCCGCACGCGCCCCGACTCGTCCACGTGGGAGAGCGCGGCGCCGGCTCCTTTATGTCGTGTGGCCATGCGCGGTCGTCGCGAGGTGAAAGGCGAGGCCTTCGAGCGAGACGGTCAGGTCGACGTTCTTCAGCTTCACGCCGCTCGGCACCACGGCGGAGCCCGGCGCGAAGTTGAGGATCGCCTTGAGCCCGGCGGCCACGGCGAGATTGACGGCCTGCTGCGCGGCGCCGGCCGGCACGGCAATCATCGCGATCTGGACGCGCTCCCTGCGCACGATCGCGTTCAGGCGCCGCACGTGGTAGATCGGCACGCCCCCGCGCGAGCGGCCCCCAATCTTGGCCGCGGCGCGGTCGAACAGCGCCACCGGGACGAAGCCGTCCCGCGGGAAGCCCGGGTAGTCGGCCAGCGCCTGGCCCAGGTTGCCCGCCCCAATCACGGCCACGTGGATCGGCTCACCCAGTCCGAGGATCTCACGCAGGTGCGATGCCAGCCCGTCCACCGAATAGCCGACGCCCCGGACCCCGAACTCGCCGAACCAGGCCAGGTCCTTCCGGATCTGCGCCGCGTTGAGGCGGAACTGCAAGGCGAGGGACTGCGAAGAGATGGTGTGGACGCCGTTCGCCGCAAGCTGGTCGAGGCAGCGCAGGTAGATCGACAGGCGGTTGGTCGTGAGCTCGGATACCTGCTCGGAAGCCGGGCGGTTCTTGCTCTGTGATTTCACAAATGTACGGGAATTGTACGGAACGGCTTCGCCCGCGGTCAAGCCCGATCACGATCCACCACGATCGCACGGCTTCCGAACGCCGCGCGCCCCCGGGATGCCCTTTTCCCTCAGGCGCGATTCGACGTCGCATGCTAAGATTCGCCCTCATGACACAGCCTTCTTCCGACCAACCGGGTCAGACGGGCTTCAAGCCTCTCGTTGCCGACGACTCGACGATGAGCGAGTTCACGTTCCGGGCGCTGGTGCTCGGTCTCGTGATGTGCGTCGTGCTGGGCGCGGCCAACGCGTATCTCGGCCTGCGAGCCGGCATGACGATCGCGGCCACCTACCCGGCGGCGGTGATCGGGATGGCGGTGCTGCGCCTGTTCAAGGGCAGCGTGCTCGAAGAGAACTTCGCCCGAACCGTCGGGTCGATCGGCGAGTCGGTGGCGGCGGGCGCGATCTTCACCGTCCCGGCGTTCGTGATGCTGAAGCTGTGGAAGTTCGATCCCGCCCACATGCTGCAGGAGTACCTGCTCGCATCGGCGCTGATGATCCTCGGCGGCATCCTCGGAATCATGTTCGTCACGATTCTGCGCCGGGTAATGGTCGAAGACCCGGGCCTGCCCTTCCCCGAATCGGTGGCCGCGGGCGAGATCCACAAGGCCGGCCAGAGGGGCTCCGAAGCGGCGCTGCAACTGTTCCGCGCGATGGGCGTCGGCGCCCTCGTGCGCTTCATGGACGGCCTCGGCCTCTTCCGCTCGTCGAACGACTTCGCCGTCGGCATCGGAACCTTCAAGCAGAGCTTCGTTCGGCTCGGTCTCAGCGACTCCGCGGTGAAGCTGCCCACCGGCGGCGTCACCAGCTTCTCGGCCCCGGCGGTCACACCCGCGTACCTGGGCGTCGGCTACATCATCGGGCCGGAACTGGGCGCGCTGAACTTCGCCGGCGGCCTGCTGGCGTGGGGGCTGTTCGTTCCGCTGCTGGTGTACTTCGTCGGGCCGACGTTGATCGATCAGTACATGACCCTGAACGGCGGCAACGAGGCCGCCGCCTGGACGGACATCGTCGCGCACCTGTACAAGTTCATCGTGCGGCCGATCGCGGTGGGCGGCATGCTGGTCGGCGCCTGCTTCACGCTGTTCAAGATGCGGAAGAACCTGATCCTCGGCGTGAAGCGCGGGATCGCCGACGTGAAGAAGTCGGCCGTCGCCTCCGCCCCGACGCAGCGGACGCAGCAGGACCTGGGGCTGAAGGTCGTCGGCCTCGTTATCGCGATCATCCTCGCGCTGATGGTGACGCTCTACTTCTACTTCACGCAGTCGGTGCTGGCCGCCGCCGTGGCCGCGGCCGTGATGTTCGTCACCGGCTTCTTCTTCGCGGCCGTCTCGGGCAACCTCGTCGGCATGATCGGATCGTCGAACAACCCGTTGTCGGGCCTCACGCTGGCCACCGTCGTGATTGCCGCGCTGACGATGGTGATCGTCGGCGCGAAGGGGCAGGAAGGCGTCCTCGCGGTGCTGGCCGTGGCGGCGATCGGCTGCGTGTCGTCGGCGGTAGCCGGCGAGATGCTGCAGGACCTGAAGGTGGGCCACATCCTGGGCGGCACGCCCTGGAAGATGCAGGTGGGCGACGTCGTCGGCGTCATCTTCGCCGGCGCGGTGATGTTCTTCCCGCTCTACCTGATGCACACCTCGGACGTCGCGCAGTTCGGCGAGACGGTCGGCGGCTTCGGCGGCAAGACCTACGCGGCCCCGCAGGCGGGCCTCATGGCGGCGCTCTCGTCGGGCATCGTCGGCGGCGAGATGGCGTGGCCGCTCGTGCTGGTCGGCATCGCGATGGGGATCTCGTTCATCCTGGTCAAGGTCCGGAGCCCCATGCTGTTCTCGGTCGGCATGTACCTGCCGCTCGAGACCACCGCGGCGATCTTCGTCGGCGGCATGGTTCGCGGCATGGTGGACAAGATGCGCGACAAGCGCGGGTACAACGCGGCGCAGAAGGCGCGCGTCGAGAACGCGGGCGTGCTGGCGGCGTCGGGCCTGATTGCCGGCGAAGCCCTCGTCGGGTTGTTCATCGCCGCGGTGGTCGGCCTCCGCACCCAGCACAGCTTCTGGCAGGTCGGCGGCTGGGAGTCGATGGCGCCGTGGATGGCGCTCCCGGTGCTGGCGTTCCTGGTTTGGTACCTGATCGCCGTCCCGCTTCGGAAGGCTGGCGACGCCGACGAGCCGGCTCCGCCGACCGCGGTGATGTAACCTCGAACGGGCCGGCCTGCGTCTTGCGGCTTGCGACGCGGCTTGCGACCTGCGGCTTGCGGCAGGCGGCCTGGTTGAGGAAAGGCGTGGCCGGCTGCGAGCTACGGAACGATCCGTATCGCCGTGTAGCGCCGTTCGGTGGACGCGCCGCGAGCAATCGTCGTCTCGAGCACGTAGTCGCCCACGCCAAGCGGCGCCAGCGCGACCTCGCCCGATACGATGGTGCTGCCGGATTCCTTCCGCTCGCCGGCCGTCATCGGCAGCGGGAGCGGGTGCCCCGCGCGGTCCAGCAGTCTCACCGCGCTCGACGTCACGTCGCCGAACACCGCGGCTTCCACCTTCACGCGCTCCTGGCGGCGGTAGCGCGGGTCGCCGGTCGGCATCCAGCCGGAGCCGCTGAACGGCCCGCGGCGGAAGAGCTGCGGCTGCCCGATCGGGCTCGGCTCGCCCTCCGCGACGGCTGCCACCCACACGAAGATCGTCTCCGTGCTGCCAACGGCCGCGCCTTCCGGCTTCGCCGTGAGCAGCAGCGTGTACTCCCCGGGCGCCAGCCGGCCAGCGCCGCCAAACCGGAGGAAGAAGAACCGCGAGTCGCGGTCGATCGCCCGGGTGGCCCGTTCGACCGTTCCGCCCGGCCCTTCAAGTTCCATCGCCACGCTTCCGCCCTCTTCCCAGCGCTCGTCGTTGACCGCCACGACCGCGTCGAACTCGCCCGCCACCCAAATGGAGGCCCGAGGCGCACCATCCGGCCCCGCCTGCCACTCGCAGCCGGCCATCGAGCGCAGCGCGGCGGTGCGGCGGACGCTGGCCAGCGTGCGCAAGGCCTCGGACAGCCCGGAAGGAACGGCCAGCAGGCGTGCGCGGGGATCGGTGGCGGGGTCGGGGAACTGCGCTGCGGCAAGCAAGAAGAACGCGGTCAGCGCCCGGCGCGCGGTGTGTCTGGTTCCCATGGGGCCGGCCGCTGGTCTCAGGGAACGATCCTGAACGCCGCCAGCACCTTGTTCGTCGTCGTCCCCTGGGTGATCGTGAATTCGAGGATGTAGTCGCCCACGGTGAGCGGCGCCAGCGAGACCTCGCCCAATACCACCTTGCCGCCGCTCTCGTCGCGCTCGCCTGCCACGACGGGCACGCCCAGCGCGTTGCCCGCGCGGTCGAGCAGGCGGACGCTGCTCGCGGTCATCGGACCAGCCACCTGGACTTCGAACCGCACCCGCTCCTGCCGCCGGAAACGAGGGTCGCCCACGGGCAGCCAGTTGATGCCGGTGAACGGCCCCCGCCGGAACGCCACCGGCTGCCCAACGGCCAGCGATCCCGCCGCCGGCGACTTGGGCAGCAGCACGTGGACCGTCTCGGTCGTGCCGAGCGTCGCGCCCGCGGGCTTGCTCGTCAGCCGCACCGCGTATTCGCCGGCCGTCTGGCCGGCGGGCACGGGCACCTTCAGCAGGAAGGTGCGCGCGTCGCGCGTCAGCGTCTGAGTGGACGATTGGAGAGTGGTGTTGTCGGGCGCGGTCACCGTCACGCTCACCTCGGCCCCGCTCTTCCACTCCTCGTCTCGGGTCATGATCGACGGGTCCCACTCCCCCGCCAGCCACAGCGTGGGGTGCAGGCTGCCGTCGGGCGACGGCGCCCAGGTATAGCCCGCCTGCGCCTGGACCACGGCCTGCGATCGGATCTTCGACAGGCCGCTGAGCGCGCCGGCGACCGGCGAGACGGGAGCGGAAGCGGCCTCCATCGCCTTGTCGCGCGAAGCCAGCTCCTCCTTCGTGGCCGCCCGGTAGCCCCGGCGCGCGCGAACGTCGACGCCCCGCCGCTTCACCGTGACCTTGATCGATCGGAACCTGCCGTCCAGTTTCAAGTTGGTCGAGTAGTAGCCGAGCAGGTAGTACAACGTGAGGTCATCCACCACGCGGCGCAGGCCCTTGTCGAGGTCGTTGCTGTTGACGATGGCGACGCCGTCGGTGGCGTCGGCCAGCGTCATCAGCGAGTCGAGGCGACTTCGCAGGCTCGCGGCGTCCGCCAGGATATCCATCCCCCGGGAAATCGGCGTGTCGAACACCACCAGGCCTCGCGGGTCCAGCGGATAGAACGACACGTTGGCCCGGTTCGCGTCGTCCAGCATCCGGTGGAAGTCGAACTGGTGGTCTTCCTGCGAGAGCGCGAAGCGGTCGGCGTCGCAGCGCGCCTGCTCCGCCGCCATGCCCATCATCTGGCCGGCGCCGAGTCCAGACGTGACCTGCCCCGGCGTTGGCTGCCCGAGGGCGTTGCTGCGTTGATACAGCACCCAGCCCTCGCTCACCGCCAGGACCGCCTTGCGCTCTTCCCGAATGCCGCCGAGGTGCACGACGAGCGCCTGGAGGGCCTCGAGCGTGAGCCGCTCCCGCCGGCGCTGGATCATCTCGCGCGCGACGGCCGAAATCCCGCCCGGTTCTCCGGCGAGCGCCGGATAGCACCGCATGTACTGGTCTTCGATCGGGTCGAAGTCGGTCAACGAGTCCCGGCGGCTCCACCGGTAGAAGTGGTCCACCAGGTCTTCGATGCTGCCGGTGCGGCGGGCGAACGTGACGGTGCTGGCCGACAGTTCCGGCGTGGTGACGGCCACGAGAATCGTCCGGGCCGAGCGCACGGCGGAGAAAGCGGATGAGCGAGTCGCGGACGTTCATCGCGCCCCCGCGCGAGATGTGGTAGGTGTCGATGAAGAGCACGAACAGGCGCGCTTTCGACTCGGCGGCCATCTCGCGAGCCTGCTCGACAGTGTTCGGCTCGGGGAGCGCAGCCGACTCCTCGGCCGTCGGCGCGCGCACGATGACGTGCTCGAACGTGTCGACCCGCTGCGGCACGCCGTCTTCCTGGACCTCGAAGTCGTCCTGCGTGGAGATCCAGCACGGGCTTGCCGTTGGCGGTCGGGTAAGCGTCCACGCGAACCAGGTTTGCGCCGGTCCTGAAGGTCGGCGGCTGGCCCTGCGGCGCGGCCGCCTGGCCCTTGGCGGCCTGTCCCTGGCCCGGGTTCTGGCCGGACTGCGCTGGCGTGTCGGGCGGTTTCTGTGTGGTCGGCGGCTGGCCCTGCGCGAGGAGCCACGCTTGCGAGAGGAGCACGGCGCCGATGATGGCCGCGGCGAGCGCTGCGGCAAGCCTGGCAAGTCTCGGGGCGTGGGTGGGGGCCGTTTGTGACGGCATGGATGTCCTCGAATGGCAACACGAACGTCGCGATCTTCCTAAGTGTTGCACAATCCCGGCCAGAGAGGCGTCGGGCAACCGCTACTCCTGAGCAGCGGCGTGTCCGGCCAGCATGGCCTCGATCTGCGCACGCGCCATGGCAATCAGCATGTCGCGGTCGTCAACCGTCAGGCCGGCCGTCCGGATCGGCTGGCCGATCGTCACGTCGACCGTGACGGGACGGATCAGCCGGCTGCCCTTCGTCATCGCCGCACGCCCGCCGACGATGGCCACCGGGACGAGCGGCGCCTGCGCCTTGATGGCCATGATGAAGCCGCCCTTCTTGAAGGGCAGCAGCTCACCCGTCCGGCTTCGCGTGCCCTCGGGAAACACCATGAACGAGTGGCCGGCCGCCACCGACTCGGCCGCCTGGTCCACCGCGCGCTGGGATTGCTCGGGATTCTGCCGCTCGACGCGGATGAAGCCGGCAATCGGGGCGGCGCGGCCGAGGATGGGCATCTTCGCGAACTCCGACTTGTAGAGCATGTGCAGCCGGGGATGCAGGATGTGGAACAGCAGCGGGGCGTCGACGTTGCTGGTGTGGTTCGCGCAGTAGACCGCCGCCTGCGCCCGCGGCAGGCGCTCGCGGCCGGCGACGCGGTACTTGATCCCCGAGAGCGCCAGCGCCAGGCGGACGCCGCCGTGAGACAGGACGTAGAGCAGGCCGGGACGCTCGAAGAGCCACGCGATCAGCAGCCCGGGCGGACCAGTGAGCAGGACGTAGAGCGAAAGCGCAACGTAAGTGGCCAGCGACCGAATGGCGGCAACGAGCAGGGCGGACCCGCGAAGCGGCGGCGGCGACGCGGGCACCGACGCGACCGGCGGCGGCTGGGCATCGACGATCGGGGTCATCGGTCGCATGATACACGAAAGGCCTGGACCGACTGGCGGTCCAGGCCTCTCGTCTCGACCCGTGGAAGCAGGACCCGCGCGCCGCGTCTGGTTCGCCGGCGCGAGGCTCAGGCCCACCCGGCTCTACGATGCGCGAACTGCCCGCCGCGCGATGGCTGGCACCGGCACCGCCACCGGCAACACCTTCGTCGTCTTGACGCCGCGCGCCGCCACGCGCGTGCGCGTCGTCAGCGACCGGTCGAGCGCGCGGTCGACGCGCACTTCGATGGCCATCTGGCCCTCGTGCAGCACCTCGGAGATCTCCGAGACGACCAGGAACCGGGCGCGGTCGAGCATCCGCTTCTCGCGGAAGGACAGGTTCTTCGACTTGCTGAGAAGCGTGAGGCTCTTCAACACGTCGGCCACGTCGTAGACCGAACCGCTGCGCATCTTCTCGGAGTTGTCCTTGAAGCGGCCCTTCCAGTTCTGCTGACTGTCGATCTTGCCGTCGCCGAGGATGCGGAACAGCCGATCGACTTCCGTGCCGCCGATGGCGGGGCGAAGGCCCACGCTGTCGGCGTTCCCGACCGGCACGAGCACGGTGGTCTCGTTGGAGGCAATGCGCAGGGAATAGAATCCGCAGGTGGTCCCAAGGATGGTCTTCTCTTCGATACGCTCGATGACGCCGAGACCGTGATTCGGGTAAATGACCTTGTCACCGATCTGGAATGTCACGTGTCCCCCGTTCTAGGAAGGGTTTCGTCTGGAGGCTGGGATCTCGACTGGCAACCAGTATACAGCGTAGGGCGAAAATTCTCAAGAGAACTGGCCGCAAATGCGAACAATTTCGCTTTTTGTTCGGCATTTCGCACCGCGCGGAACGGTGTCAGGGGAGACCCAGCCAGGGCCCTTTCTCCTTTGTGCGCATCGACTTAGCCAGCCAGGCCAGGGGCCTGAGACGGGTTTCCAGCTCTAGTGTTTTAAACTGACGCTGCCACAGCATATAGTGGTGCGCTGGAAAGCTGATGCTGGCGGATGCGTCCAGGCGCGTTCGTCCCGCGTGGTGCGCGCGCGTGGTGCAGGTGCTGGTCACCAAGTACAGCATCACGGCGGCCCGGCTGGCCGCCCAGGGCGTCGGGTCTCTCTCCCCTGTCGCTTCCAACGGGAGCGAGGCAGGCCGCGCGAAGAACCGACGCGTCGAACTGGTCGAGCAGTCGCGTCGGCAGCCGGGGTCGCGGCAGCGCGAGCCATGTCATCTGGCGGACGCCGCCCACGGGTTGGAGCTCCAAAGCGCGTTGTCGGACGGAGCGCCCGAGGAGCCGAAATCGGAGTGCGGTATACTGTCGGTCACTCCCCGTGCCGGAGTGGCGAAACTGGCAGACGCGCGGGACTCAAAATCCCGTTCCCCCAAAGGGAGTGTGGGTTCAATTCCCTCCTCCGGCACCAGCCTTCGCTCACGCTCGCCTTGCTTCCCTGCTCGCGTGAGCTTCGGCTAGGCAAGCCAACAGACGCGCGAAGGCGGACCTCACTCGCTCGCCTCGGCAAGCCAGCCGACAGGCGAAGGTTGCCGCGCCGAAGCGACGCGAGCAGTAGGCGCCTTGCGCAGCATCGCGAAGGCGGACCTGTCTGGATCACTTGGTCCGCTCCCTCGCTCGTGGCCCGCAGACGGGCCGAGTCGAGTGGTGCCCTGAGCGAGCGGCGCGAGTCGAAGGGCGGCCAGCAATAGCTTCAGCTTCGCCCAGGAACTTGTCGAACCATTCGAGGTTGGCCTTCTTCACGCCGGCTGCTGTCCGTAACCGTCGAAGGCGCCGTTGAGCCTCTGGACCGCAGTCGTACAGCGGTAGGCGAATCCGATCTCCTCGCGACCGAGCGGCTCGACGCCTGAGAGGCCGCGCGGTCGCGACGCCGACTCGAAGGGCCACTGTGGGGTGGCCCTTCGTTGATTCGAACGCCGGGCCTGCGTGGGCGGATGCAGGGCTTGTATGGGCTTCGTCGAAGATCTAAAATGGATCCATATCGGATCCACCCATGCCAGTGACTCTCTCGATCAAGACCGTCCCCGACAAGCTGGCGGCCGCGCTCCGAAGGCGCGCACGCCTGAACCACCGCTCGCTCCAAGGCGAACTGATGTCGATTCTCGAGAGCGCGGCTGGCGGCAGACCGTTCCAGGCGCGAGCGTTGCTCGAGAAGGTTCGCGCCCTCGGTGTGGCCACCGAAGGCGACTCGGTCCAGATCGTCAGAGACGCGAGGGACTCGCGGTGAGAGCCATCGTCGTCGACGCCTCGGCGCTGGGGGCGCTGGTGTTCGACGAGCCAGGTGCCGAGGAGATAGCGGGCCGCCTGGAGGGTTGCCGGCTCTACGCGCCGCCGCTGCTGAAATACGAATTGGCCAACGTCGCGTGGAAGAAGGCGCGGCGTCGCCCCGATCGGTCGGGTCGCATTGCCCGGGCGCTTCGCGTGGCGCTGGACCGCGAGTCGTGGATTTCGTGGATGGACGTGGATCACGCGGATGCGCTGCTCATCGCGCGCACCACCGGCCTGACCGCCTACGACGCCAGCTACTTGTGGCTCGCGGGATACCTCGGCGCGGACCTGGTGACGCTCGACGCTCGCCTGGCGGCGGCGCTCGAGCCGGCCTGACGGCATGGCCGAAGCGCTGCGCCCTGACCGGAACCTTCCCCCCCAGACTCAAAACCCCGTTCCCCGAAGCTTCTCCCCTCTCCACCAGAGCTTCGCCCAGTCTCGGCGCGTGGGCGGCGTTGTCGTGGCGGTACCGATTCGGGCCTCGTTGCCGGTTCGGTCGCGAGTCTGGAGACTGGAGAACTCGAGGCGGCGTACGACCACGCCGGGACAAACGATGCCGAGGGGCTCGCGTGGCCAACCGTCGAGTCCACCGCGCCTCTCTCGACCCGTGCGACTTCGAGAAGGGGCCAAGGCTCCGAACCCCAATCGCCGCGCCTTCTGTTCGTGAAACGAACGCGACGGCGAACAACTCGCGTAGAATCGTATCCTTGGCGGATCCCGCCAAGCCGCCCGGCCCTGCCGCCGGTCGTTCGAATCACGCAGCTTTCGGGGTGGTGGCCATGGAGTCCGGGACACTCGAACGGAAGATGGCGGGAGTCTTCGCCCCAATCTCGACGCCTTTCGCCGACGACGAATCGCTCGACCTCGACGGCCTCCGTTTCAACCTCGACCGATACGCACAGGCCGGCCTGCTCGGATACCTCGCGCTCGGCTCCAACGGCGAGAACCGCAGCCTCACTGAAGAGGAGAAGCTGCAGGTGCTCGGCACCATCCTGCGCCACAAGGGACGCGGCCAGGTCGTGATGGCAGGCGCCACCTACGACGCGCAGCGCGACACCGAGCGCTTCCTCCGCCAGGCCGCCGACCTCGGGGCGGACTTCGGCCTGGTCCTCTCGCCCGGCTATTTTCGCAAGCAGATGACCGACGACGTCCTGTACCGCTACTTCGTCACCGTCGCCGATTCTTCGCCGCTCCCCGTTCTTCTCTACAACGCACCTGGTTTCTGCGGCGTCACGCTCTCGCCGGCGCTCGTCGGCCGCCTGGCCGCGCATCCCAACATCGTCGGCATGAAGGACAGCGCCGCGAGCGGTATCGAGAACTTCCTCCCGTTCGAGAGCGAGTCGTTCCACGTGCTCGCGGGCTCGGCGAACTTCCTGCTCGCCGCGATGCTCCGCGGCTCGCTTGGCGGCACCGTCTCGCTCGCCAACTCCTTCCCCGCCATGTCGGTGGAGCTGTTTCGCTTCGGCCAGGCGCGCGATGAAGCCCACGGCGTGCCCCTGCAGGATCGCGTGACGCGCATCAACAAGGCCATCGCCGGCCAGTACGGCGTCTCGGGTGTCAAAGCCGCGATGAACCTCGCCGGATACCGGGGCGGCATTCCGCGCCGTCCGCTCCTGCCGCTCACCGACGATCAACTCGAAGCCATGCGCCAGGTGCTCACGCAAGAACGACTACTCCCATGACGCGCGACATCCTCGCCTTCGATGCCGGCACCACCGCCTTCAAGCTCGCCGTCTTCTCGCCGGAACTCGAGAAGCGATGCGAAGCCCGCCGCGCCTACCCCGTCAACGTCTATGGCGATGGCTGCGCCGACGTCGATCCCCAGGTCTGGTGGGAGGCCCTGCGCGAGTGCTGCGCCGAGCTCGGGCGCGAACTGGCCAACGTCGGCGTCGTCTCGCTCTCCGTCACCACGCCCGGCCTCACGCCGATGGACGCCGAGGGCCGCGCGCTCGGCCCGGGCATCCTCTTCTTCGACGGCCGCTCCACCGCGCAGGCCCGCGCCATCCGCGCGCGCGTCGGCGAGGAATTCTTCCTCCGCGAAACCTGCAACCTGCCCGTCAGCGGCGGCTCGTCGCTCGCCTCGATCCTCTGGATCCGCGACAACCAGCCCGATGTCTGGCGCCGCGCGGCGAAGTTCGGCCACACGAACACGTACCTCGTGAAGCGCCTGACCGGACGCTGGGCCATCGATCCGTCCACCGCGTCCATCACCGGCCTCTACAACACCGCGGCCGACGACCTGACCTGGTCGAAGCCCGTGCTCGACGCCGCCGGGATCCCCGAAGACAGGCTGCCGCCGCTCGTGCGATCGCAGTCGGTGGTCGGCGCCATTCTTCCCGCCGTTGCCGATGAACTCGGCCTTCCCGCGGACGCCGTGGTTCTCTGCGGCGGCAACGACGCCGTGCTCGCCGCCTTCTCCGCCGGCCTCGATCAACCCGGCCAGATCGGAGCCATCTGCGGAACCTGCGAAATCACCATGACGTGCCTCGATGCACCGGTGCGCTCGCCCGACTTCAACGTGCGCTGCCACGTGCTCCCGCAGCGCTGGTTCGCCTTCCTGGTGCTCAACACCGGCGGCAAGGCGCTCGAGTGGTTCCACTCGGTCTTCTGCCGGGAGATGCCGGACGACGTCTTCTACCGTGACTTCGTGCCCTCCGCCCTGCGCGCGTTCTTCACCAGTCCCGATATCGAACGGCGCGAAGCGGCGCTGCCCGTGTACGTGCCGTATCTCGGCGGCTCCCGCTACTCGCTCGAACGGGAGAAAGCCGCGTTCCAGGGCGTCACGCTCGAAACGACGCGCGAGGACCTGCTGGTCTCGCTCACGCGCGGCAACGCCCTCTACCACGGCCGCCATCTGGAGCAACTGCGCTCCCAGGTTGCCCTCGGCCCGAAAATGATGCTCACCGGCGGCGCCGCCGCCGTGCCCGGCTATCTCGAGGCCAAGCGCCGCTGGACCGGCGAGTTCGACTACGAGTTCCGCGATCAGTCCTCGCTCGCCGGCGCCGCCATGCTGGCCCGCCTGAAGGACCGATCTCGCGACATTCACGTGGGAGGATGACATCATGGCTGTGGCTCCGATGCAGGAGATCCTGAAGGACGCGTTCACCCGCCGCTACGGCGTCGGTGCGTTCAACATCGTGAACGACCTCACGATGGATGCGGTGCTCACCGCCGCCGCAGAAACACGTTCGCCGGTGATTGTCCAGGTCTCCGTGAAGACCGTGAAGGTGATGGGCGCCAGGCTCATCCGCCTGATGTTCGAAGAGATGGCCTCGCGCGTTCCCGTCCCCGCCACACTGCACCTGGACCATTGCCCCGATCGCAAGGTGATCGAAGAGTGCGTCGCCGCGGGCTGGAACTCGGTGCTGTTCGACGCCTCCAATCTCACCTACGAAGACAACATGGCGCAGACCAGGGAAGTCGTGGCGCTTGCCCACCAGACCGGCGTGGCCGTGGAAGGCGAACTCGAAGCGGTGAAGGGCGTTGAAGACGGCGTGGGCAGCCAAGAAGGCGGCGCCGTCGTGGCGCTCGACAAGGCGCTGGCCTTCATCCGCGAGACCGGCGTCGACAGCTTCGCCCCGGCCATCGGCACCGCACACGGCGTCTACAAGGGCACGCCGCAGATCAACTTCAAGCGCGTGGCGGAGATCGTCGCGGCCGAGCCCGTGCCGCTCGTCGTTCACGGCGGCACCGGACTGTCCGACGCAACGTTCCGCGAGCTGATCCGCCTCGGCGCGCCGAAGGTCAACATCTCGACGCAGCTCAAGATCACCATGGCCGACGGCTTCCGCGAATACCTCACCGAGAAGCCCACCGAGTACAATCCGCTCAAGCTCCTCGGCGCCGTGAAGAAGAAGGTGGTCAATCAGGTGATCGAGTTCATGCGTGTCTTTGGCAGCGAGGGAAGAGCGTGAGCAGAGCACTCATCTTCGATTGCGACGGCGTCCTCGGCGACACCGAACAGTTCGGCCACCTGCCGGCCTTCAACCAGATGTGGAAGGAATGCGGCGTGCCGTGGTCGTGGTCCGTGGACGAGTACGGCCGCAAGCTCGAGATCGGCGGCGGCAAGGAACGCATGGCGAGCCTGTTCTCCGAGCCGGCGTTCCTGGCTGCCTGGCCCGAGTGCCCCGCAGACGACGCCGCGCGGCGCGACGTGATCGCCGCCTGGCACAAGAAGAAGACCGCCATCTACAAGGACATCATCCTCTCCGGCCGCATTCCGCCGCGGCCCGGAGTGAAGCGCCTCGCCGAGGAAGCGATGGCCGACGGGTGGACGCTGGCCGTCGCGTCCACCTCCGCCGAAGAGGCCGTCCGTGCCGTGCTGCGCCATGCCGTGGGCGAAGACACGTACGCGCACTTCGGCCTCGTGCTGGCCGGCGATTGCGTGAAGAGCCAAGAAGCCCGCGCCGGACATCTACCTGCTCGCCGCAGAGAAGCTCGGCATCTCGCCCGCCGAGTGCGTGGTCGTCGAGGATTCGAACAACGGTCTGCAGGCCGCCACCTCAGCCGGCATGACGTGCATCGTCACCGTCTCCGGCTACACCCGTGACGAGGACTTCTCCGCCGCGGCCATCGTGCTCAGCTCGCTCGGCGACCCCGGCGACCCCTGCCGCGTGCTGGCCAACCACTCATCCGCCACACCCGGAGTGATGTTCGGAGCCGCCGACCTGGCCGCCGTCCGCGGCCGCGCGTAACTCGCAGCCGACCCCGAAACGACGGGATCGGCTGTGACGTCCCCAAGGTACTACGAGCCTTGCAGGCGGCCTGGCATGTCGATGACGGCAGCGGAGGATGATCCTCCACGGTCACGTCAGCGGGTCACCAGCGTGACGCGCAGGACGGCCGGCACGGCGCCGAAACGCGGTCCGCCCCAATCCGTCTCGTCCCCGTTGCGGATGCGCAGGAGCGTGAACGCTCCATTCTCGTACCGGCCCTCTTCGACCTTCAGGTACTGCCAGGCCTTGCCCGCGCCGGCGCCAGCGGGCCGAAACGTGATGCGGCACAGCGTACCGATGACGACGAACTCGCTCTCTCCCAGTTGCGCCACCAGCACCTTGCCGATCGGCTCGGCGTTGGCTTGCGCTGCGCGTCCGCGCGAGGCGCCGAATGCCACCACCATCTGCCAGGCGCCGAGATCGATCGTCTGCTCGGCGTGGTCCTCGCGCTCCACCACGGCCCTGAGTTTCGCTTCAAAGCCCCATTGGGCCAGTTCCCGCATCATGGGCCCGGCCATGGCGTATTCCAGTGCGAGCGGCTTCAGCCTGGCTTCGTTTGCCGCATCCTCGGACGGCCCCTGTTCGCTGTTGTCCACGCCAAACGGCGCAAAGCCGATGCCTCCGTGCGAGAGCACCGAGTACAGGTAGCGCACGTAGTCGGCGCTGAAGCCGATTTCCGGCACGAACAGCGGGTTGTCCGGACGGTCGTACAGATCCAGCACCTTCAGGATCCGCTCGCTGCCCGAGAGATAGATGTCCGGTGCCAGCAGGTCGATGGCCGGCGCAGCCGCCTTCCAGATGGGGATCACATTGTCGGTCGGGCCACCGCTCTCGTACGACGATGGACGGGGATTGCCGAGCGGATCGCGGAGCGCCGCGTTGACGTACAGCGGCAACGGGTACACCGCCTTGCCCGCTGCCGCCACGTGCTGGACGTAGCGAGCGACCGACCAGGCGTGGAAGTACTCGTCGGCGTCGTCGCCGAACACCTCCAGCCAGGTTCCCTTGGCGCCGGCTGGTCTGTTCAGCGCCTTCAGCACCCCGGGCTCGAGAAGTTCCGCCGGCACCGGTCGCTCGAACACCTTCTGAGCGGCTGGCGACCAATCCCTCACGCTCCCCCAGGAGCCGGGCTCGTTCTGGACCTGGACCATCAGCACCGTGTGCTGCGGATCGGCCTTCTTCAGGTACCTCATCACCGCCGCGAACGCGGTGGCGTCGGCTTCCATCGCGGCCTGCGTGTGCGGCGAAGGCGAATCCACCGAATGCCCGTTCGGGCCGGTGATGTTCGGATACTTGGCGGAGTCGCTCTTCATCCACTGGCGGCATGTAGTGGTTGCTGCCGTTCTTCCAGGTGGCAAACCACAGCAACACCAGGCGCACCTTGTGCGCCCTCGCCTGACCCAGCAGGACGTCGACCGACGAGAAGTCGAATGTCCCGGGCCTGGGCTCGATCACCTCCCAGTAGATTGGGACCTCGAGGGTGTTGGCGTGGAGAAGCTCGACCGCCTGCCAGACCCCCGGCAGCATCGCCGGCCATGCGCTCGAGTTGTGAGACTGCGCTCCCAGCATCAGGAACGGCTTGCCGTCCACGATCAACGCGTGCCGGCCGTCCCGGCTCACGAGATGAGGCAGTGGGTTGTTGTCGGCCTGGGCCCAGGCCGCGCCCGCAGACGCCGCGATCGTCCAACCTGCAAGCGCCACACACGCGAACCGACGGCAGCACCGACGGTCGTCTGTTGTTGTCGTCACGTTGACCCTCCTGACGGGCGACGTCGGCTGTCTCACCGTCGTCAACCGCGCCGCGCGAGAATCGCCCGCTCCCGTTGGTTGAATACCCTTCTCAAGCGGAATAAAGTCGTCGCCGCCACGAACTTCCGCGCAGCGTCCGCGATTTCCTGGGCATTTCCGCCGTCTTGGGGCGCGGATCTCATTTTGCTGAGATGGTGGAACTCCCGGCGCCATGGGACTGGCGAGCCGGCGACTCGAGAGCGGGCGGTTCGTCCATGCGACCGGTCGCACGCAACCCTCAACCTGTCGAACCCAGGAAAGGAACACCGGCATGAAACGCGTGGTCATGGTGGCACTCACCTTCGCAGCGTTGATGGGGTCTGTAGGATGCAGTGACATCAAGACGTTCCAGGTGGTGTTCGCCAATCGCCTCTCCTCGGGGCATGAAATCGACTGCTACATGAACGGGAGCTTGCTGGGCACCGTCGGGGCGAACGCCACGGTCGAGTTCTCCGTCGACACCAAGAGGCTGCAGACGCCGACGGGACCAGACCTGGCGGCCGCCGGCGTGACCTTTGCCGCGCGCGACCGGAGTACCGGGGTCCTCTCGCGCGAGTTCCCGCGAACGATCGAGACGGATCGCACCGAGTACGTGGAGGTGAACGACGCGGATCTTCTCGACTAGCGGCGCGGCCCGTTCGAACCGCACAGCGGAGTCGGGCGGCCTGGCGCCTGAAGACGGGGCGAGGCTCCTCGATCAGCGCACCACGTTGCGCTTCTTGAGTTCCGCGCCCACGGCGGCCGCCACGTCCTGGACCAGCCGGCGGACCGAGCCGGGGTTGGTGGACTCGGTGAGACCGGTCCAGACCATCACCCCGGCGCTGACCGAATACGCCACGATCTCGATGCGAACCGTCGTGTCGGTGCGAAGGTACCCGGGGTCCCACGCGTACGGATACCAGTGGCCCCAGTAGCTCCAGGGCGACGCGTAGTAGGCGGGCATCACCGAGACGAACCCGGGGTCCCACGACTGCTCCTGGCTGACGCCGGCGACGCGCACCACCACGGCCCCGTCGAAGCCGGCCGCGGCCACCTTCTCCTTGAGCGCCTCGGCTTCCTTCGGCAGATCCCACGGGAATACCGTGTAGGACGGCTCCGCCGTTCCGCCGACCTTGCGGATCTCCGCCGACAGCGCATCCTCCGCCGTGCGCCGGGTCGCCACGTCGCGGGTGAACCCGATCACGATGATCTTGGAGACGGGGGTGGCGGCGGGATCGATGTTGCGCCACGACGACTTGAGCGGCGAGGCCGCCGACAAGGCGACCGCCGCCATCACACCCGCGGCCGCCAGCGCCGCCGCGCCCGCTCTCGCTCTCCGTATCGCCATCGCCTGCTCCTGTCGCAATCCGTTCGGGGGTTCACGCTCGCCCCTGAGCATTCTATTCGGTTCGCTCGCCTCCTCAATCACGGTTCGATGCCTTGCCCGATTCGGGCGACGTGATTACAATGTAGTCACCATGGCAACGACAGCACGGATCGTCCGGATCGGCAACTCTCGGGGTATTCGCGTTCCCAAGGCATTGCTCGAGCAGGCGCAACTGCCCGACGAGGTCGAGCTGCAGGCCGAGCCGGGGCGGCTGATTGTGCGCGCCGCCCACCGCACACGGGCCGGCTGGGTGGAGGCCGCAGCGCAAATGCACGCCCGCGGCGATGACCAGCCGCTCGACCCCGCGGCCGGGAGTCGTTTTGACACAGAGGAGTGGGAATGGCGATAGCCCGCTCGCTGTTTGCGCGCGGCGCTGTTCACCTGGTCGCGCTCGATCCGACCAAGGGCAGCGAAATCCGCAAGACCCGCCCCTGCCTCATCGTGTCCCCCGACGAATTGAACCAGAACCTCCGCACCGTGGTCGTGGCACCGATGACAACGGGGGGCCACGCGTACCCGTGGCGTGTGCCATGCCGCTTCCAGCGTCGCGCCGGGTATGTGGCGGTAGACCAACTTCGCACGGTCGATACCGAGCGTCTCGTGAAGCGCCTGGGGAACCTCGAGCCGGACACCGTGAAGGACGTTCTACGGGTTCTGCAGGAGATGTTCGCGGAGTAAACGCCGAACCTGGACCGGTTGGCTCTCGAGGTCACCACTGGTGCGCAGCGAGGCGCCTGACAGGGAATCGGCCCGGACGCCGACGAGTTCAGGCACGCCGTTGCGCCGTCTATCGAACCGCAGTTGAGGTATGAACGTCGGCGCCGAGCCGCGGTATCATCGAACCAGGAGGACGTGCCGATGCAGGTCCAGGTTCATACCGACAGCAGCATCCACGGAGGCGACGCGTTGACCCACTCGGTGGCCGCGGCGGTGGAGGGCGCCGTCAGGCGGTGGACCCCGCGAATCACGAGGGTGGAAGTGCACTTGAGCGACGTCAACCGCCTCAAGGGTGGGGCCGACGACAAGCGCTGCGTGATGGAAGCCCGGCTCGGCGGGCTCCAGCCGGTGGCCGTCACCCACCTGGCCGGCTCGTTGCCGGACGCCATCGACGGCGCTGCAGAGAAGCTGAAGAAGTCGCTGGAGAGCACGCTCGGACGCTTGGAAGACCGGTAGCACGGTCGGCGGTCAGGTCTGCACACCTCTGGAGGATGTCGTGTTGCAGACCTGGCCCCTCAGTGTCACTTGCGAATCCGGGCGAGCGTGGTCGAACAGGTGAGTTCCCTGAGCGCGTCCGAGCCGACCCACCGGGCCGGGCCCGACCGCTCGACGAGACGCCGGCAGACGGCCGTGGCCTTTCGGTTCAACGCCAGGTTTCGCTTCCCAATCCCGCGCAGCGCCCAGTTCACGCCCTTCTTCACCATGTTCCGCGGATCGTCCGCCCCGCGTTCGACGATCTCGAGGAACTCGGCGAAGAGCGCGTCTGGCGCCGCCTTGTCGTGGCACGCCAGGCCGGCCATCAGGACGAAGCCCGCGCGCTTGACGAACTCCTCGTCGCGCGACGCCCATTCGCGGGCGAACGCAGCCGCGTGCGGCGTGCGATCGAACAGGTGGCAGCAGGCGGCGTCGCAGACGGCCCACGAATCGAAGTCGGCGGCCCAGCGTTCCATCTGCCCGGGCGTGACCTTGGCGGGATCGTCCGCCAGCACGGCGATCGCCCGGGTCTCCAGGGCACCCGCCTTCCACAGCGCCGCGGCCAGCGCGTGGTCGGTTCCCGCTGCCTTCGCCATCCGGCGCAGTTCGGGCCCCGGCACCCCGTAGGCCTTCGCCGCGCGGATGCCGTAGCGCGCCATCCCGGCGATGTTCACGGGGTTCGTGCGCGACTCCAATTCGGCGACAATCGCTTGCACCCGAGCGGCAATGGCGGCGGTCGGCATGGCGCCTGTGATCCTACTCCAGCTTCGCGTCACCCCTTCGCTCCTCAGGATCCTACACATCCGCGGCCGAATGGAATGCCCGGAGGAACCACCGAGCGCACAGAGACCACCAAGGGCAGACCGGCACCCGTCGCACGCGAGATCCGGTGACCGTGGGCATCGGCGCCGCGGGCGAAGCCCGTGGCGCGAGGGGCGGCTGGGCCGCGCCGCCACGAGAAGCCTCCTTGCGCCCGTGCTTTTCGTGCCGGCGCCGTCCAGCCGCCCCTCCTGGCTCGCCCACCGGGGGCGTGGGAGCCGGTGGCCGAGCCGCGATGCCGTCGGGCGTGACAGCCTCTGTGGGCTCCGAGGGCTCTGTGGTCGACACCGTCGAACGAGTTATGCCGGATGTGACCCATCGTGAGGAGCTATGGGATTAGAATCGGCGGCATGTTCACGCGCATCCTGCTCTCCGTGCTCTTCGTCGTCTTCTCCTCGGCGCACGCCCCGGCAACGTCGGCCGCGCCGCCCGGGCACACGCCGACCGTGGACGACCTGCTGAACCTCAAGTCGGCCGGCAGCCCGCAGATCTCGCCGGACGGCACGTGGGTGGCCTACACCGTCACGGCTCCCGACTGGAAACAGGACGCCTTCGTCACGCACGTCTGGGTCGTGCACGTCGCGTCGGGGCGCACCTACCAGCTGACGCGCGGCGAGAAGTCGTGCTCCAACCCGCAGTGGTCGCCCGACGGCGCATGGGTCGCCTTCCTCAGCAGCCGCGTCGCCGACAAGCCGCAGGTCTTCGTCATCCGGCCGGACGGCGGTGAAGCGCTCGTGCTGACCATCGCCGAGAACGGCGTCGGGAACTTCGCCTGGTCGCCAGGCGGCCAGCAGATTGCCTTCACGACGAGCGACACCGTCGAGAAGGACGTGAAGGCCCGCAGGGACTACCTGGGCGACTTCGAGGTGATCCGCCACGAGTACGCATACCAGCACCTGCGCACGTTCGACGTCCAGGCCGCGATGAGCGCTCCGGCCTCTGGCACGGAACGCACCAGGGGCAAGACCGTCTCCGTGTCGTCGTTCGCCTGGTCGCCCGACGGCACGCGCATCGCGTTCAGCGCGACGGTGAACCCCGACCTCGTCCAGAGCGGCACCGCGGACATCTACGTCCTCGACCTCTCTGGCAACGCCGTCAAGAAAGTGGTGGACCTGCCGGGCCCCGACAACAACCCGCGCTGGTCGCCGGACGGCCGCAGCCTGGTGTTCTCGTCCGCGATGGGCAACCCGAAGTTCTTCTACAGCAACACCCGCCTGGCGGTGGTTCCCGCCGAGGGCGGCACGCCCCGGTCGATCACCGACGGCTTCGACGAGCAGCCCGGGCTGCTCGACTGGACGAGGGACGGCGTGTATTTCGGCGCGTCGCAGAAGACGGCGTCGCACCTGTTCCGCGTGGATCCGGCCACCGGGGCCATCACCCGCATCAGCCAGCAGGACTCGCTGATGCTCGGGGGCGGCTCGCTGACGCGCGACGGCAAGACCGCGGCCTTGAGCGCCAACTCCTCCTCGTCGCTCGTCGAGATCTACGTGACGGCGCTCTCGCCGTTTGCGCCCAGGCGCCTGACGTCGATGACCGACCAGGTCGCCGGCTGGACGCTCGGCAGGCGCGAGGTGATCTCCTGGCCGAGCAGGGATGGCACGGTGATCGAGGGCGTGCTGATCAAGCCCGCCGACTTCGACCCGGCGAAGAAGTACCCGCTGCTCTGCATCATCCACGGCGGACCCACCGGTATCGACCGCCCGACGATGATCGACTCGCGGGTCTACCCGGCGGACATCTGGGCAGCCAGGGGGGCACTGCTGCTGAAGGTGAACTACCGCGGCAGCGCGGGCTACGGCGAAAAGTTCCGCCAGTTGAATGTGCGAAACCTCGGCGTGGGCGACGCGTGGGACGTGCTGTCGGGCGTCGAGCACCTCGTCGAGCTCGGCTGGGTGGATCCCGCGCGCGTCGCCTGCATGGGCTGGAGCCAGGGCGGCTACATCTCGGCGTTCCTCACCACGTCGAGCACCGCCTTCAAGGCGATCTCGGTGGGCGCCGGCATCTCCAACTGGGCCACCTACTACTACAACACCGACATCACGCCGTTCACGATCCAGTACCTCGGCGCCGACCCGGCGATGGACCCGGAGATCTACGCGAAGACGTCGCCGATGACCTACGTCAGGCAGGCCAAGACGCCGACGCTCATCCAGCACGGCGAACTGGACCGGCGCGTGCCGATCGCCAACGCCTACGAGCTGCGGCAGGGCCTCGAGGACCGGGGCGTGAAGGTGGAGATGATCGTCTACAAGGGGTTCGGCCACGGCGTGACGAAGCCGAAGGCCTCGCGCGCAGTCATGGAGCACAACCTCTGGTGGTTCAACCACTACATCTTCGGCGACCCGCTGCCCGACTTCGCGAGCCCGACGATTCCAAAGGAAGGAGAGAGGGAATGACCTGGGATTCAGGAGTCGGGATTCAGGAGTCAGTCTGCACACCGAATCCCGAATCCTGACTCCCGAATCCCGCGGAAATAGTAAGGGGTCGGAGCGGTTTCTTTCCTTTTTGTGATTCGGCACTGACAAAGAAAGAAATCGCTCCGACCCCGGCCGCCAGCCGCCAGCCGGGTCAGAACCTGATCTTGAACCCCAGCTGGAACTTCCGCTGCTCGTAGCCCGACGGGTTCACGAACTGGTACGGGTCGGTCGGGATCGGGACCAGCGGATTGCCCAGCGCGTCGGTCTTGATGGTCGTGTTGATGCCCGACATCTGCACCGTGTTGAACAGGTTCTTGAACTCGGCGATCACTTCCCCGCGCACGCCGCCCCTGATCGGGATGAAGCGCGTGTAGCGCAGGTCCACGTTCTTGCGCGCCGGCAGGTACAGCGAGTTGCGGCTCACGTAGAGCGGCCGGTCGCTGTTCACGCCGTCGAGGTTCAAGTCGCCGGTCGTGGGCCCGCTGGCCAGGATGTTCACCGGCAGCCCGCTGTTGAACTGCAGCAGCACGCCGAACTCGTTGCCGGTGCACAGCGTGCGGACGAACGCGTTCCCCGACTGGCTGCTCGTCAGGTAGACGATGTTGCCGGTGAAGTTGTGGCGCATGTCGAGCGGGTTCGGGCCGAGGTCGCGATTGAGGTTGCTCGGGTCCGACCGCCCGGGCTCCGACTGCACGGTCAGCTGCGTCAGCAGCGGCGTGTTGTCCACGCCCTTGCCGAGCTGGTACTGCACGTTGAACGTCAGCCCCTTCTTGAAACGCTTGGTCGTCTGCAGCGTCAACGACTTGAAGGTCGAGTCGCCGATCGACTGCACCTCGTTGATGTGATTGAAGCGCGGGTCGGCACGCGTGCCGGCGTTCACCGCCGTGCTGTAGATCGGCCGCCCGTCGCCCAGCGTGCCCACCGGGTTGATCAGGTTCACGTCCGTCACGACCGGCAGCTGGCCGCCCTTCGCATACATGAACCCGGCCGACACCGTGAAGTCGCTCCCGAACGCGTGCTCCACCTGCACGTTGCTCTGCCAGGTGTGCGCCACCTGGAACGCCGGGTCGACCGCCCACGGCGACTGGGTGGACAAGGTGCCCGACGTGACGCCATTCGGAAATGCCGGGGCGCCGGGCGTGGTGTTGTTGTACTGGTACACGGGCGCCTTGGGCGAACCCGACAGCTGCAGCGCCTGCTCGTAGCCGCCGAGGATCGGCTGGTCGTACATGATCCCGGTGCTGGCCCGCACCATGGTCGTCTGACTGAGCGCCCACGCCACGCCTACCCGCGGCCCGAAGTTGTTCTTGTCGATGTTGAACGACTGCGTCTGCGCGAGCGGCGCGTTGGGCAGGCCGGCGGGGTACTTGTAGAGATCGTAGCGCACGCCGTAGAGAACCTTGACCGACGAGGCCACCTGCCAGTCGTCCTGCACGAACAAGCTCACGACGTTCGTGGACATGGTGAAGCTGGGGTCGCCCGTCAACTGCTGCAGGGTCGTGTAGCCGAGCGGGTTCACGCCGGACTTCGCGAGGGTGTAGGCCGCCACGCTCGGAAACGTATAGAGGAACTGCTTGGCGGCCGTCCGCTCGTCGTGGATGTTCTGCCAGTCGAACCCGAACTTCACGCTGTGCTTGCCCTTGACCATCGTGAAGTTGTCGATGACCTGCCAGATGTTCTGCTTGAAGTCGAAGCCGTCGCTGTTCTGGCCGGTGTCGCCATACGGGCCGCCGAACCGGACCGCGGGCGAGGTGATGTTGATCGCGGGCCCGGTGCCCGAGTCCGCGTTGGCGGCCGAACTCTGGTGCCGGTGGGCGTACTGCAGGCGGAACTCGTTCAGCAGGTTCGACCCGAACGTCGACACCATCTGCCCGGCGATCGAGTCCATCGCGTCCAAGAAGTCCGTCTCGCGCTCCATCGTGCCGCCGCCCGCGGTGCCGGCGTTGTAGGGCGCGTTGTTGTGGAACTGCAGCCACCGCAGCGTCATCCGGTGGTTGCTGTTCACCTGGTAGTCGCCCTTTCCGATGATGAACTGCGCGGTCTGCACGTTCGGCGCGGCCGAGGGCTGCGGGGCGAGGCCGACGGCCGCGATGACGTCGGGGCTGACCGTGATCAGGCTGCCCGACGAGAGGTCGCGCCTCGTCCGCTCGTAACCGCCGTAGAAGAACAACTTGTTCTTCAGGATCGGCCCGCCGACGTCGGCGGTGTAGGTGTCCACCTTCGTCGCCGGCTTGACCGCGTCCGGCTTCACGGGCGGGCAGTTGGCGGCGACCGTCGTGCTGCCGCACCCGAAGAAGAACGGGAACGCGCTGAAGCTGTCGCGCCGGAACAGGTAGCTCGCCTGCCCGTGGAACGCGTTGGTCCCCGACGGCGTCACCGCGTTGAAGACCATGCCCATCGTCTGGCCGAACTCGGGCGCGAAGCCCGTGGTGATGACCTTCACCTCCTGGATCATCACCTCGGACATCGGCAGCAGGCGCAGGCCGGCGCGGTCCTTCTCGGTGTTCGTGTTGCCGTCGATCTGGTAGTTGATGCGCATCGCCGCGCCGTTGGCGGCAAGCCTCGGCACGCCGAACTCCACGTTCTCGTAGCCGGTGACGCCCGGCTGCACGAGCGCGTAGTTGTATGGATTGCGGGCGACCAGCGGAAGGCTGTGCACCTCCCGGTCGCTCATCGTGTGGCCGATGTCGATCCGTGCGAGTTCCAGCGCGGGCCTGTCCTGCGCGTTGACCGTCACGGTCTCGCTGAGCGTGCCGACGCCCATGGAGATCTTGAGGACCGCCGTCTGGCCGACGCTCAGCTTGATGCCCGACTCCTCGTACTTCTTGAATCCCTGGAGTTCGGCCACCACCTTGTAGGTGCCGAGCGGCAGCACCTGCGCGCGGAACAGCCCGTCCTGGTTGGTGACGACGGTGCGCTGCGCGCCGGTTTCGGTGTTGGTCACCGTGACCGTGACACCAGGGAGCACCGCGCCGGACGTGTCGGCAACCGTGCCCTCGATCGATCCGTTGGCCGCCGTGGACTGAGCTGCGGCGGGAACAGCCAGCGCAAGCGCCAGCAGGGCTGCAAAGACTCCTCGGAGCATGGCTTCACGCCTCCTCACTTAGGCCTACCGTAGTACCCGACGTCTGCGGTCCCGAACCCAGCCGTTCGAGTATACCCGCGAACGCCCGGCGCGCTTCAACGACCCGGGCCTCCGGCCGTCCGGCCAGCCGGCGCCTTCGGCAGGCTGATCAGGTTCGCCAGCAGCTGGTAAGCCCCTTCCGTCTGCGCCGGCAGCTGCCGCCACAAGCCGAGCCCGACGTAGATCCAGTGCCCCTTTCCGACCTTCGCATCCACGAGCGACCCGAGCTTCACCCCGGGATTGTCCGGCGCCGAATCCTCCATCGACAACAGGTCCACGTACCTGGCGTCCTTCTCGCCGAGGAAGTAGAGGCCGCGCTCCTGCACCCAGCCCTTCCACGTGGCGTCGGTGACCTTGTTCGGGAAGTTGAACACCGGGTGCCCGGGCACGAGCACCTTCACCGGCGCGTTCTCGTCGGTCACCCGGCCGCTGCCCACCTTCGCCGGGAACGGCCCGTATTGCGCCTGGTTGAACTCCATCTTGTTGTACTGGACGATGACCGTGCCGCCGCGCTCGGCGAAGTCGATCAGCCGCCGGTTGTAGGCGCGCAGGTCCGCCCGCTTCAAATACGCGCGCACGCCCGTCACGATCACGTCGTACTTCGAGAGGTCGCCCCACGCCAGTTCGTCGGGCTGCACGAAGCTCAACCTGGCGCCGAGCTGCTCGATCGCCGGCGGCACCTGGTCGCCCGCGCCGACGATGTAGCCCACCCTGACGTTCGGCGCGGTCCTCACGTCGATGACCTTGAGGTCGGTGTGGGCCGGCTTGATCACCTGCCGTCGCTGGATGTGCGGGTAGTCGATCTCCTGGTAGCCCTCGCCGAACCTCGCGCCGGCCGCTGCGGGCGACGTGACGACGGCTCGGACCTGGTAGTCGCCGACCTTCGCCGTCGCCGGCACCGTCACGGCGAAGCGCGTTGTCACCGCCTCGTCTTCGTTGGCGAAGGTCAGCGCCGCGGTGGCGGGCGCCGCGCTCCACCCTGGCGGCAGCTCGAGGGCGACCGTCGCCTGCGCCGCGCCCTTCGTGCCGTTGGTCACCGACACCACGATCTCCCGCACCACCGGCTTCGCCGCCGCGGCTCCGCGGCCGGTCGGAACCACCGCCGTCTCGGGCGTCGTTCTCACCGAGAACGCCGGGACGAGGTTCAGCTCCATCCGCTTCTCGCCGACGAAGATGTCCTTCGCGTAGCGGTACTGCACCGCCAGGTCCTTGGTCACCTCGACGCCTCCGAGGTTCACGCGGAAGGACACCCGGAAAGGCGAAGGCCGGAAGGGCAGGCCGAACGGGACGTCGGGCGCGAAGATGTTGAGCGCGGCCTTCGGCGGCCTGGTGTCCCAGGTACTCGTCGGTCCAGTAGGGCTCCGTCAGACGCGCGTCCGTCGGCACGACGACATCCGCCGAGCACGTGAACGTCCCGCGGGCCCTGGCGCTGCCGGCGCCGCAGCCCGCCGGCGCGGCGAAGCCGGCGACCGAGACGCCGCTGACTGCGACGTCGGCGCCCCCGCGATTCGCCACCACCGTGGACACCTTCACGGGCTGCCCGCCGATCACCAACCCATCGTCGGCCAGCGCCTCGAACGCGAGGCCGTAGGCGAGCAGCGCCGCGTTGGCAAAGTCGGCTTCCTTCGTGTTCAGCCGGAAGTCGATCTCGTAACGAGCGGCATCGGTCAGCCCCATCGAGCCGAGCCGGGCGCGCAACGCGCGAATCGCCGCGAGACCGGCAACCACGGGAGCCGCCGTCCCCGCATCGTTGCCCGACTGGAACGCCTGCTGCGCGCGCTGCGCCTGCTCGACGATCGCCGCGAGGCCGGCCACGAGGGCGGCGGGCGGGTTGGGGCCGGCGAACTGCGCGAGGCCGGCCAGGCTGGTGTCCACGCCGTCGAACAGCGAGGTTTCGTCCTTGTCCATCTGGCCCGGAATCGTGGTGTCGACCAGCCGGTAGCGCGACGGTCCCGCGGGACCGCGGCCGCCCCCGATGCCGCCGGGCAGCGGCGCCATCTGGCCCATGCCCTGGCACTTGTGGTTGCTGCGCGCGTCCGCGCCGATCTCCTGGTAGGTTCGGCCGAGCAGTTCGTCGTAGGCACCCGCGTCAACCGTCGCGGAGTGTTCGCCCTGGGCCGACGCCGGCGCGCCCGGTGGCTGCCCGCCGACGACGCCTCCCCCGCCGGTGAAGTACAACTTCTTCGCCTGCCACGGCCGCAGCCCGGCCTTGATCTGCTCGGGGAACTTCGCCGGGTCGGCGGCGGCGCGGAATGCTTCCCGCGTGAGCACCGCGGTCGCCTCGTGCGCGCGGTCCCCTCCCCGTCCCTGGATCGTCATCGTCAACACGACGTCGGGGCGCTGGGCCCTGATGAGGTGGACGAAGTCGCGGACCACTTCCTCGCGGCCCCACTTCTGGTAGATCTCGTTCGGGTCGAACGAGTAGCCGTAGTCGATCGCGCGGGTGAACCACTGCTCTGCGCCGTCGAGGCGGTGCGCCGACAGGAGCTCCGACGTCCTGAGCACTCCCATGTCGCGAAACAGCTCGGGCCCGATTTCGTTCTGGCCCCCTTCGCCGCGCGTCGTCTGCACGTCGACGGACCGCAGGCCCTGGCCGAGCGTGAGCAGCGCGTAGAGCTGGTTGTGCTCGTCGTCGGGATGAGCGGCCGTCTGGAGGAACGTGCCCGACACGCCGAGGCGGCGCAGGGCGATGCCGAGCGCGACGTGCCCGTTGTCCTGGGAGACGAGCGAGACCATCCGCGCCTGCGCGTGGAGCGGGAGCTGACGCGGGGCGGCGAGCACGAACGACAGGACCAAGGCTGCCCCGGCGAACACCGACAATCGTTTCATAAGGAACGCCCTCGTTCAGCGGCCAGGACGGCGAGCGGCCGTCCCCCAATTGTAGACCCGTCCTTCCTGGCCGTGGCCCGCCAACCCACGGCCGCGGAGTCTCCTGGCGGGAGTCGGCCTTCGCGTGTGTCGGTGTGGCAGAGCGTCGGCCGGCGGACCTTCGGCCGCAGAGAGGGCCGCCGGTCGCCGGCGGCGCCCGCCTTCGCTCACGTGGTTCGACCCGCTCACCACGCCCTGAGCGAAGTCGAAGGGCGCTCGACAGCGCCGAACCGCGACTCCTCATTCGGCTGTTTCCGCGCGAGCCAGTCGGCATGGCTTGGGTGGCCTCCGGGCAAGTCCCAACTTGCGGGTCGCGGTTGTGCATTCGACTGACGGCGCTGCTCGCATGTTCGCTCAGGCAGGCATCCGCCGACACCCGTCGGCCGGGACGCGGCCGATCCAACCGCAAACGCAGAGTCGGACGGACGCGGGATGGCTCGCGAACGGCGACTTCGGCAAGCGGTGGCGAGCGGCAGACGGCGAAACGCCTCCGCAGGCTGTGGGGAGGAGCCGGGTTGAGCCCGATCACGCACACGAATCAAACCGGGCGACCCCGGCGGTTGCCGGCCGACGACGGCCGAGGGGGCTTTCGCCCGCGCAGCCGACGGAGCCGGGAGCGAGGCGCCCGCGACCGGCCGACGCTCCCAACACGAGACATCGCGGCCGCTCTCCCGCTCCACCGCAGCCATGCCGACTGGCTCGCGCTGGAGGCGCCGAATAGTGGCGTGCGGTTCGGCGCGATCGAGGATCCCTCTACCAGCACTCACGACCGGCGGCTGAAAGGGCGGCGAGCCAGCAGACTGCCCCGCTCACGACCGGCGGCCGACGGCGACCAGCAGGGCGAGCGAGGCGAGAGGCAGCGTCCCCGACAGCGTGCAGACCGGCCCGAAGCCGTAGCGGTCGATCAGCCAGCCGAACACCGGCGACACGACGGTCTGCATCAGGCCGTAGGAGGCGGTGAGCAGCGAGACGGCGAACGCGGCGCGCCGCGCGCCGAACAGGTCGAGCGGCATCGCGTAGATGTTCGCGCTCATCGCGACCGCCATGAAGAAGCTGACGCAGATGAGGGCGGTGGCGAGCGCCGCGCCCGGGGCCAGCGGCACCAGCGCCGTCGAGGTGAGCAGCACCGCCGCGACGACGCAGGCGCGGAGTCGAGCCGCGTAGAGGCCCATGCCGTCCCGCACCCATCGCATGGACAGCCAGCCGCCGAACAGCCCGCCGAACGACGCGAACACCGGCGGGATCCAGGCGAACTGCCGGTTGGCGTCGGCCGGCGTCATCCCGTGAGCCGAGACGAGGAAGATCGTCGTCCAGTTCATCCAGAGGCTGTAGACGGTCATCATCAGGATGTTCGCCGCGGCGAGCGCCCACATCCTCCAGTCGCGGCCCGGCGCGGAGGCCGTCGCAGCCGGGTCGGAGGCGGCGGGAACGGGCACGACGCGCGCCGCCAGGATCCAGAGCGGGATCCAGATGAAGCCGGCCACGCCGGTCGCCACGAAGGCCGAGCGCCATCCGTAGGCGGCGGCCAGCCCGCCGACCAGCAGCGGCGCCGCCATCATGCCGAGCGTGATGCCGACCTGGTTCAGCGCGGTGCCCATCGCCCGCTCGCCCGGCCGAAGGTACAACGCAAACCCCTTCCCCGTGGCCGGGATCCCGCCGGATTCCGCCGCCCCGAGGGCCGCGCGACACGCGAGGAGGCTGCCGAGCCCGCCGGTGAATCCCGTCGCCACTCCCGCGAGGGACCAGAGGGCGACCACCGCGGTGATGCCGAGGTTCAGGCCGACCCGGTCGATCAGCAGGCCCGCGACGGGCGCGACGATGGCGTAGGCCAGCGAGAAGGCCGAGACGACGTAGCCGTAACCCTGGTTGGAGAGGTGGAACTGATCTTTGAGGAGCGGAGCGAGGGCGGCCAGCACCTGGCGGTCCACGAAGCTCAGCGCCGTGGACAGCACCAGCACCGCCGCGGCCAGCCAGCGCAGGCGGCTCGCCACCCCAGGGGCCGCCCGCGGCGAAGCATTCATCCACTGATTCTACGTCACGGCCGAGGGTGCGGTTGGGCGGTGCGCCCTGGCAGGCCCCGCCCAGATCCTCAATGCCAGTGAAGAAACGGGGTAAAATGAGGCGGTTCCCCCTGGAGGCTCCATGACTCCCACCGCCAAGGACGGCGTGACTCACTCGTCAGCTGTGTTCGATGCCCTCCCGTTCGCCGCCTTCATCGTCGACGAAGACATGCGGGTGCTCGCCTCGAACCCGGCGGCCGGCCGGCTGCTGCAGGACGCCTCCTCGAACTCTCTGCGCCAGCGCGGCGGGGAGGCGCTCAAGTGCATCAACAGCGTCAACGGCTGCGGCAAGTCGGAGTCGTGCAGCGACTGCGTCATTCGCACCAGCGTCTCGTTCGCTTTGAAGGGGGCTGAACCCGTCCGGCGGCGCACGCGGCTCGAACAGACCGTCGGCGACCACGTCGAGGAGATGCACGCGCTCGTGACGGCGGCGCCGATCGTCTACGAGGGCGCGCCGCGGGTGCTGCTGTTCATCGAGAACCTGACGCTGCTCTTCGCGATGACCGACGCCCTGCCGATCTGCATGGGCTGCAAGAAGGTGCTGAACGACGACCTGTGGCAGCAGATCGAGTCGTACCTGGACTCGCACCTCGACCTGAAGACCAGCCACGGCCTCTGCCCCGACTGCCGCGCGCGACTGTATCCGGAGGAGCAGGGCCAGCAGGCCTGAATGTAGAATGCAGAATGTAGAATGTCGAATGTCCAATGCCGAATGCCGTGCATCTCGCATCGCGCATTTTGCATTTTGCATTGCGCATTTTGCATTGGTGGCGGGACAAGTTCGGCCGCCCCCGGCCCCCTACTTGCGTCCCCAGAGAAGCTCGAACACGAAGGTGAAGTCGCGCGGGATGGGGTTGTACGTCTGGCCGAAGTCGGGCCGCGTGATGTCGCGCTGCACGTCGCGCTCGGTGTGGGTTGACGCGATGTTGTAGAGCTTGAGGCCGAGGCGCGCATCGGGCAGCCGCGGGGAAATCGTGAAGATCTTGTTGATGTAGAAATCGAGCGACGCGAACCACGGCAGGCGGCTGCCGTTCACCGGTCCGGCATAATTCCAGGTCTCGTCGATCGGCGTGTACGGGAAGCCGTCGCGCACCTCGAGGAACGGCGCCGCGGTGATTCGCCGCGGCAGGTGCAGCATCCCCCACAGCAGCGCGCGATTCGGCACGTCGGATCGAAGCGGCGCCATCTGATCGGGCTGCACGTAGGCTTCCCTGAACGGCCCCTGGATCTCGGCCAGCGTGTTCGTCGGCCCCTGCGCGGCTGCCCTCACGTACGAGACGTACCATTCCTGGCGACCGCCGCTCACGCGATAGGCCGCCGTCACTTCCAGGCTTCGCGCGCTCGATGTCCCGTCGTCCCGGAGGTCGAGCGTGCCCGACGACGCGCCTTGTGCAACCGGGTCCACCACCAGTTCGTGGCGTCCGTGGCGTTCCTGGTACTTGGCCCGGAGCTGCAGCCCGTCGGTGAAGCGATGCGACAGCTCGAGGTCCCACCTGGTCGCGGTCGGAATCGCGCTCAGAGGCGCCGCGCCGTTGACGAACACCTGCGAGGCGGTGAGGGTGCCCGACGCGTCGAAGGTCTCGACGAGGCGACTCTGACCCCCGGTGAACGCGTAGGCGAGGAGCGGAACCTTGTCGGCAAACACGCCGGCGCTGCCGGCGAACGACGAATCGCCCCACGGCAGCTTGTAGGTCCACGCGACGCGCGGCGACGCCGCGGAACCGACCGAGGACGAACTGTCGTATCGGACGCCGGCATCGAGCGACAGGCGTGGCGAGACCGCCCAGCGATCCTGGACGAAGAACCCCGGGTGCGTGGATGTCGCCGCCACGGGCGCGCCCTCCGGCAAGAACGTCACGCGGCGCCGCAGGCGGCCGAAGTCGTCCAGCATCTCGACGGGCTGCGCGGACTCGGTCCCGTCGACCGACTCGAACGAGACGCTGGCGCCAGCCTCGAACTGGTGCCCGTGCGGCGCGGCCCACGACAGCACGACGGCGCCCTCGGACCGCGTGCCCCGCAGGTCGCGCGCATCGTAGTAGGCGCCCGTGATCGTGTCGTGCGCCATCTCGTAGGTTCCGGTGCCGTTCGGCATCAGGGTCATGCGGTCGTGCACCGAGACCGCGCGCAGTTCCAGGACCGACCGCTCGCCGATCGTCAGATGGTCCACCAGGCTGGCGCTCCAGCCGCCTCGTTCGAGCTTGGGGGTGCTGCCGACCGCCGTGAACGCCGTCACATTCGCGTGGTCGATTCGCTGCGGGTCGAACGAGACGCTTCCCGTGAGGCGCTGCGTATCGGACGCGAGCCAGTCGATCTGCGACCACGACATCAGCGATCGCGAGACGCTGTCCTGCTGGCCGGCGAGGGTGTCGAAATGGTTGCGGTCGTAGCGGTAGCTCAGGCCTTCTTCGAATCGCAGCCGCTTGTTCCACAGCGGCCCGCTGACGCCCACGTTCGGCTCCCAGTAGGCCACGCCGGCCGGCGCGCCGTTCGCGAAGCGCAGGCGCGGGAAGAAACTGTTGGCCGACACGTGCCACGTGTCCTCGCCGGACCGGGTGTGGACCGAGGTGACGCCGCCCGTGGCCCGCCCGGCATCCGCCGCGTAGCCGCCCGAAAACACCTCCACCGAGTCGACCGACTCGAGGGGCAGCATCAACGTCGCCTCGCCGCTCAGCGGGTCCGTCAGGTTCAGCCCGTTGACGAGCAGCCCCGCCTGCGGCGCCGGGGCGCCGGCCACCGCGATCAACCCGTCCGGCCCGCGCACCACGTTCGGCAGCAGTGGCAGCACGTCGTCGGTACTGGCTGTTGGGGAGCATGCCGGCGTCGAGCACCTCACGCGTGGCCGTCACCGGGGCATCGGGATGCGTGTCGCCGAGCACCGTCTGCGGAGCATCGGCTCTCACGGTCACGCTCTCCTGGTGCGCGGCGAGGTGGAGGTGAAGGTCGAGTTCGACGACGCCCGCGCCCGACAGGTGCGCCGCCTGCTCCGCCGGCTCGAAGCCCGCGAGCTCCGCGGTCACACGATAGTCGCCCGGCGGCGCGTCGATCGTGAACTCGCCGTCTCCGTTCGTCACGGCCGAGTGCGGCTTCGAGCCCGGGCCCTGTTCCACCGCCACCAGCGTCAACACGACGCCGGGCAGCGGGAGCCCGTCGGGGTCGGTGACGCGGCCCCGGATCCCGGTCGGCACGCGGGCGGCCGCCGGAGCGCCCGCAGCGACAGCTGCCGCGAGGACGATGGCCGCGCAACATGAACACGGGAGCCGCATCATCTTACAGGATAGCGGAAACGGGACGCGGCGACGCCCCGTCTTGCGGTGGGCGCCTGATCAATCTCGCGGGGTTTCTCGGGGCGGCGCCAGCTCTTCGATGGCGATCTCCAACTGTCGAGCCAGCGCGCTGAGCGCCCGGCGTTCTTCGGGCGCCACGAGGGTGACGGCCGTGCCCGGCGAGATCCGCGCGCCCGGTGCGGCCGACCCGGTGCACGTAGGCCTCGCGGGTGGTCGGCACCTCGTAGTTGACGACGTGCGAGATGCCTTCGATGTCGAGGCCCCGTGCGGCGACGTCGGTCGCGACGAGCGAGCGGTGGCGGCCCGACTTCAGCCCTTCGACGGCGGCCGTCCGCTGCTGCTGCGTGCGATCGGCGTGAAGGGCCGCGGTGCTGATCCCCTGGGCGATCAGGCGCGAAGCCAGCCTGTCGGCGCCCACCTTCGTCCGCACGAAGACGAGCACGGGCCCCTGCTCGCGGCGGAGGAACGACGCCAGCCACGACGCCTTCTCCCCGGACGGCACGAACACCGCCTGGTGCGAAATCGTGCGGGCGGGGCCGTTACGCGCGCCGCTCTCGATCATCCGCGCGTCACGGGTGATCGCCCGTGCCCGCGTCATCACTTCCTCGGGCATCGTCGCCGAGAACATCAGCGTCTGGCGGTCGTGCGGCAGCTCCGAGACGATGCGGGTGATGTCGGGCCAGAAGCCCATGTCCATCATCCGGTCGGCCTCGTCGAGCACCAGCACCTCGAGCGCCGAGAAGTCGGTGGCGCCCATGCGCATGTGGTCCATCAGGCGGCCGGGCGTGGCGACGACGATGTCCACGCCCGATCGGAGCGCGCGCTCCTGCGGGTCCGACGGGGAGCCGCCGTAGACGGCCACGCTCGACAGCCCCGTGTGGTACGAGAAGCCCTCGATGTCGTCCTCGATCTGCACGGCCAGCTCGCGCGTGGGGGTGAGGATGAGCACCGCGGTCCGCGCGGCGTCCCCCACCTGAGCCGCGGTGCGCCGGGCCAGGAGTCTTTCGAGGATGGGCAGGACGAACGCCGCGGTCTTTCCGGTGCCAGTCTCGGCGCAGGCGATCAGAATCCACGCCTTCCCGGGCCACCGGGATGACATCGCGCTGGATGGCGGTGGCGGTCTTGAAGCCGCGCTCGCCGACGCCCCGAAGCAGAGCCTGCGGGAAGCCGAACGAATCGAACGACGGGCCGCGCGACTCGGCGTCTTCGCGCCGCGAGGCCGTGCGGGGTGTCCGGCTACTGCCGGCCGGCTGACCGTGAACACGGCGGGTATGCCGCCGATAGGGGCGTGCGGGATGAGGCGAACTGGTGTCTGGATTCAAACGGGTCCAACTGGAAGGTGGTTTTCGGCCCTTGTCTACCCCGCCAGTGTAGCACGTTTTGGCCCTTTTTCAGGGCGCTAGACGTCTGGAACGGCCAACGTCGCTCCACATGAGTCACGTTCTGTCGACCTCGCTCGGGCCGTTCCAGACGTCTACGTCCCGCGCTTCGCGGGACCAGCCAACAGCGTTTCTCGGGCTAGCGAGGCGGGCGTCGTCGCCGGACCTGCTTGGCGGTCCGAGGCCCGCCTCGCTCGACGTCTGGAACGGCCAACGTCGCTCCACATGAGTCACGTTCTGTCGACCTCGCTCGGGCCGTTCCAGACGTCTACGTCCCGCGCTTCGCGGGACCAGCCAACAGCGTTTCTCGGGCTAGCGAGGCGGGCGTCGTCGCCGGACCTGCTTGGCGGTCCGAGGCCCGCCTCGCTCGACGTCTGGAACGGCCAACGTCGCTCCACATGAGTCACGTTCTGTCGACCTCGCTCGGGCCGTTCCAGACGTCTACGTCCCGCGCTTCGCGGGACCAGCCAACAGCGTTTCTCGGGCTAGCGAGGCGGGCGTCGTCGCCGGACCTGCTTGGCGGTCCGAGGCCCGCCTCGCTCGACGTCTGGAACGGCCAACGTCGCTCCACATGAGTCACGTTCTGTCGACCTCGCTCGGGCCGTTCCAGACGTCTACGTCCCGCGCTTCGCGGGACCAGCCAACAGCGTTTCTAGGGCTAGCGAGGCGGGCGTCGTCGCCGGACCTGCTTGGCGGTCCGAGGCCCGCCTCGCTAGCCCTGCCTGAGGCTGATGAGCCGGCAGACGAGTTCGGTCGCCTCGTCGAGCGAAATGGCGGCCGTGTCGATGGTGAGGTGGTAGTGCGAGAGGTTGAACCACGACCCGCCGGTCACCGACTGCAGGAAGCGGCCGCGCTGCTGGTCGGACCGACGGACGAGTTCGAGGGCGGCTGCCGCGTCCGTGAGGCTGTAGTCGCGCATCACCCGTTCGACGCGGGCCGCCTCGGGCGCGTGCAGGAAGACGGTCACCACGTCGGGCAGGTCGCGCAGCACCCAGGTGGCCGCCCGGCCGACGAACACGGCGTCTTCGCGTGCCGCGACCTCGCGGATGATTCTTGGATTCGACCGCGAAGAGGTCTTCCTCGTACAGGGTCGGCAGCGGCGGCGGCACGTAGGCCGCCTCGGGCGCGCCCCAGGACAGCACCGCGGCCATGCGAGTCCAGAGGCTGCTCACCCGCTCTTCGAGGCCCTCGAGCTCCCGGTCGTCGCGGCCCAGGATTCGCGCGGCCTCCTGGAGAATCTCCCGGTCGACGTAGCGAACGCCGAGCCGGCGCGCCAACGCCTGGCCGACATACGCACCCCCGGCCCCCACCTGCCGAGACAGCGCAACGAGCCTCCGGGACGGAGCGGGCATGGTCGCCTCCTGGCCGGATATCTTAGCATTGACGCGTCGTTCGGCCTGCGCTCTTCGACTCGGCTCAGGGCGCCCCGCTATCCCCTTCGCTCGCCTTCGCCCACGCGCGTTGAGTCAGGGTTCTCGGTCCGTCGCGATGCTGCGAGTGGCGGGTGGCCGGGCGGACGCATCTGCCCCTCGACTGCGCTCGGGGCACGGTGAGCCCTGCCGAACCGTGGCGACCGTGCGGGCCGGCGCGCCCCTCGTTCGAGCGCGGAGCGTCGGCGCGAAGCGCGACGTCTGGGGCGCCAGAGGCACGCCGCAGGGCGCGAGCGGGAGTTGTCGGCGAGACCAGGCGCGGAGCGGTCGCGTCCTTCGACGTCGCTCAGGACGCCCTGAGCAGGGTCGAAGGGCGAGCTTCGCCCGCTCGTCGCAGGGGCCCGCCGGGCGCCACGGTGCGGCCGGCCGGACGGGCCCCGCCCAGAGCTCAACGCGGGGGAAGGATGGGACAACACGGCCGGCAGGTCGCAGGCCGCAAGTCGCAAGTCGCGGTGGGAATTGGGCCGGACTACGAGACTGCCTTCAGCACCACCTTGCCGGAGCGATGAGTGTCGGTGGCCTGGAACTGCGGCTGCCGGGCACGGGCCGCCCGGGGAAGGTCGCCGGGAGCGGCGGCATGGTCGGGGAAGAGCGCGAAGGACGAGACGATGCCCCCGGCCTCGCCGCCGCAGGACACGACGCCCATCGTGTCGGTCACGCGGCGGGCCACCGTGGACATCACGTCGGACGTGCAGTCGGACATCAGGATGGTCACCTCCTGTTCCCCCGTGCGGAACACGAGATCGGTGACGCGAACCGCGGTGCGGGCAGTCGAGGCGAGCCTCAGCAGGAGGTCGCGGTGGCCGCCGGCCGAAGCCGACGCCGTGCCGACCATCCCGTATCCGCTGCCGTTGGCCACGCACGCCAGCAGGAGGATGCCAGGTTTCGGCCCATCGGCGCGCCCCAAGTAGGCCGCCGACGTCAGCACCCGCTCCAGGTACTTCTCGTTCGGCAGCCCCGTCTCGGCGTCGAACAGGCTCGCCACGCGGTCCTGCTCGAAGCCGAGTGCCCGCTCGAGCGCCGGTCCGATCTGCCGCGCCGCGAACTCGACGACGTGCTGGTGGTCGGCGGTGAACGACTCGCGCGCCGTGCCGTACAGCGAGAGCACGCCAACCACGCGGTCGCGGGCGCGGAGCGGCGTGGCGAGCACGCTGTCGAGCGGGTGCGACAGTTGGCGGCGGCGCTCGCCGAGATCCAGCGCGCCGCTCGAGTTCATGATGGTGGTGCGATTGACCGCCACCCAGCCGGCCACGCCTTCCCCGAGCCCGATGCGCAGGCCCTTGACCACCTCGGCGCCGTCGCCCGACGCGTGCACGGCCACGAGATCGTCGGTGACCCGGTCGCGCAGGTAGAACACGAGCAGGTCGCACGGCACCGTCTGGCGCACCCGCCACCCGAGCGACACCGCCAGGTCTTCGACCGCCGTCTGGCCGCCGATCTGGGTGGCGAGGTCCGACAGCGTGAGCAGCCGCTCGGTGACCTCGCTCGTCGCCGGGCCCGTGCCCTGGACCACCTCCGGCGGCGCCGCGGGCGTGTGCAGCAGTTCCTGGAACGCGCTGGCGTCGCGCCCCGGCTCGTTGGCCTGACGGCTGAGCGCGGGCTGCAGCTTGAGGAAGAGATCGACGATCTCCGGGTCGTACATCGTGCCCCGGCGCGCCGTGACGATCGACAGCGCCTCTTCGTCCGGGAGCGCGGGCCGGTAGGGCCGGTGCGAGGTCAGCGCGTCGAAGCAGTCGACGACCGCGAGAATCCGCGCGCCAATCGGGATGTTCGCGCCGGCCAGGCCGTCCGGGTACCCGGTGCCGTCCCAGTTCTCGTGGTGCGACCGGACGATCGGCACGACGGGATACGGGAACGGGACGTTGGCCAGGATCTTCGCCCCGATGGTCGTGTGCTCCTTGATGCGGTCGTACTCGGACGGCGTGAGCTTCCCCGGCTTGTTCAGGATGTGCTCGGGCACGCCCAGCTTGCCCATGTCGTGGAGCACGGCCGCGGCGTCGATGGCCTTGAGCAAGACCGTGTCTTTGATGCGAAGCCCTTCGGCGAGGCCCTTGGCGTAGGTCTGCACGCGGCGGATGTGCCCGTGCGTGATCTGGTCCTTGGCGTCGATCGCCATCGCCAGCGTCTCGACCGTGGACAGGTAGAGCCCGTTCAGCTCGGTGAGGTGATGGTTGGCGTCCTCGACCCGCGCCATCGAGGCCTTGAACGTGAACCACGAGATGACGACGAGCGGGACCACGACGCCGAGGGCGCCCCACGTCCAGGTGTTCCAGTTGACGGCCAGCACCATGGCCACCGACGCGCCGCCGAAGTTGTTCAGCCAGAGCCAGCGGAAGTGGTCGAGCCAGATCTTGTAGGGCGTCGTGCCCGCCCCGAGCGAGACGGCGATGGCGTTCAACCCGCTATTCATCACGAAGTAGACGGCGGCCATCGCCCCGACGGGCAGCAGCAGCGAGGGCACGTTGGGGGACGTCGTGGCCGCGGCCAGCGGGTCGCCGTGGTACAGCAGGAAGAAGACCGCGGAGGCGGCCAGCACCGAGATGGTCGGCTCGGCGACGTTGAAGATGATGCGGTACGGATCGCGGTTGCGGCGCCGGATCGAAATCAGGAGGCCGTCGATGGCCATGCAGACGGCCGCCGGCGCGCCGCCGAACATCATGACGAGCGTGAAGAAGAACGCCTCGGAGACGTAGATGGTGGCAGGCACGCCCGGCACGCGCACGGCGAACGACCCGCTCAACCAGGTGAGCATGGCGAGCAACACCACCAGGTAGTCGAACGGCATCCGCGCGCACACGTACACGGAATACGCGAGGGCGATCGCGCCCGTCAGCCCGAGTGCCCCGATGTAGATTCGCCCACGCCGCGTCACGGATGCAGTTCGCTCCTGTCGCTCAGCTGGAACGTACGGATCTTCCGGTAGAGCGTCTCCCTGCTGATGTGCAGCAGGCGCGCCGTCTCCTTCTTGTTCCACCCCGTGGCCGAGAGCGCCGACTGGATGTAGTCGCGCTCCACGTCGGCCAGCGGCCGTATCGACTTGTCCTCGCGCGGCTCGTCGTCGACGTTCGTGTTCAACGCCAGGAAGCCGACGTGGCGTTCGTCGATGACGGGGCCGTCGGCCGACATCGTGGCCCGCGAGACGGTGGCGATCAGCTCGCGGATGTTGCCCGGCCAGGGATGGTCGGCCAGGCGGTTGAGGGCGGCGTTGGTGAACTGCCGCGCGTCCGACGGCAGCCCGTCTGCCGCGCACTGCTTGGCCAGGAACATCCGGGCGAGCAGCGGGATGTCCTCGGGCCGCTCCTTCAGGGCCGGCATGCGGATGATGAACGCGTTGATCCGGTAGTACAGGTCCTCGCGGAAGCGCCGTTCGCTGACCAGCAGTTCGAGCGGGCGGTTGGTGGCGGAGACGAGGCGGAAGTCCACGTCGATGCCGGTCCGGCCCCCGAGGCGCTCGACCTGCCGCTCTTCGAGCACGCGCAGCAGCTTGGCCTGCGACGCGAGCGCGAGGTCGCCGATCTCGTCCAGGAACAGGGTGCCGCGGTTCGCCAGTTCCACGCGCCCGATGCGCCGTTCGTGCGCGCCGGTGAACGCGCCCTTCTCGTGGCCGAACACCTCGGCCTCGAACAGCGTGTCGGGCACCGCGGCGCAGCTGACGGCCTGGAACGGCCTTGCCTGCCGGCGGCTCAGATCGTGGATCGCACGGGCCGCCACCTCCTTCCCGGCCCCGGTCGGGCCGAGGATCAGAACGGAGATGTCGGTCTTCGCGGCGGTGCGGATCGACTCGAGCACCAGCAGCATCTTCTCGTCGCGGCCCACCAGCTCGAGGAGCCTGCGGACGGAGGGGGGCTCGGCACGCTCGGCCGCCGCGCCGGGCATCTGCAGGAACGCGGAGAGGAGATGCTCGACAACGGGCGTCGCCGGGCGGGCGGCGCCGAATCGCTGCGGGCCGCCGGCCCAGCGGCGGGCGACGCCGGCGCTCACGAGGGCTTCCAGGCAGCGATCGGCGTCGGCGCGCATGCACCCGACGGCCGCCATCAGGGTTTCGATCTCGAAGGTATCCCGCGGATGGGCGTGCAGAAAGCGCAGCAGTTCCGCGCGAAGCGGCGAGGCGACGAGCGCGTGGAACCGCTGCGCCGCCGGCGACGTGGCCGCGTCGTCGTTCGCATATGGAGACCGAGAAACCGCCAGTGAAGACATACGGGACAGAGTCCTCCGCGCCCATGAAGTCTTATCGGCAGTCCCCGGAAATGCTTCAGGTCCGAGGGGGTTACGCGAATTGAAACGCCCCGAAGTAGTGCGGCTGGTGGAAGTTGAGGGCCTCGCCGATGGGCGCCCAGCTGGCCCAGTGCGGGTGGGAGGTTTCGTCGCCGCATTTGAAGGCGTTTCCCCGCCAGGCCTGCCCGGAGAGGACCCCCAGCTGGCCGGCGTAGGGCTCCATGACGGAGAACGGCCACGACACCTCGACCCACCAGTCGGTCCGGTCGGTGATCTCCGGCTCGACCACGGCGGGCAGCGACCGGCTGACGCGGATCTGCGCCGCCAGCTCTGCCGGGACCGCTGACCACCTGGCGAACCGGTTGGAGGTGCGGGTGGGGTCTTCGATGTGGCGGAGCGAGAACGCCCCCCCGGCGTTCACCTCCAGGGCGAAGTAGCCGACGCGGCCGGCCGGCTGAACGAAGAGCTCGACGCAGCTGTCCTTGTACGTGTCGCTGTCGTAGTCGGTGTGGACGGACCGGACGTAGCGGTCGGCCACGCGGAAGAGGACGTGGAGCTGCTCCTGGTCGTAGAGCAGCGCGGCGCGCGTGACCGGGCGATGGTCACTGCTGCGGGGGTGGAAGCTGGCGACGGTCATCCAGTCGGCCTGCCGCCACGCGGCGCCGTCCCACTCGCCCCGATGCTCGGGTCGGATGACCGCCCGCCGGACTAGGTACGCCAAATGCACAATGCAAAATGCCGAATGCCGAATGCAAAATGAAGAACGACGAGAGAGCGCCTGCGCTCCGCGGCTTTCCTATCTCATCGGCCGCCCGCGTGGCGCCTTGTCATTCTACATTCCTCATAGATCGCTACCCGCCGCTCACTATCAGTCTATCTGTGCAGTTGACGCACGGCGCCCACTGTGATGCTGTAACCTGATCATGGTCATGCTTCGGCGTTGTGCATTGTGCATTGTGCATTGTGCATTGTGCATTGTGCATTGTGCATTTTGCATTGCCTCCTGAATCGCGCAGTGTGCGTTGTGCATTCTGCATTCTGCATTTTGCATTCTGCATTGGCCCATTCACCCCCCCTCCCCCATGAACGATAACGGCCGCATCGCGACGTTCTTCTTGATCGTCCTGTCCATCTGGACGCTGATGCACGTCTACGTCTTCTCCCGCGTGTGGAACCTGCCGCCCGAGCCGTCGGCCGCGTGGCACGCCTGGTTGACGGTGGCCGCCATCGTCGCGTGGCTCAGCTTTCCGCTCGCGCAGTTGCTGTCGCGGTCGCTCGGCCGCGCGGCCGGGCCGCTCGACTTCGTCGCCAGCGTCTGGGTCGGCGTGCTCTTCATCGCGCTCGTCTGCCTGCTGGCGGTCGACCTCGTCACCGGCTTTGGCTGGCTCTTCCCCGCCTGGACGAGGACCGCGCGCGTCGTCGCGATTGGCGTCGCCGGGGTCTTCAGCGCGGTGGCGCTGGTCCAGGGGCTGCGCGCCCCGGAGATTCGCAGCCACGAGGTGAACGTGCGTGGCCTCCCGGACGCCTGCGACGGCCTGCGCATCGTGCAACTGTCCGATCTGCACGTCGGCCCGTTCCTGCGCGGCCGGTGGCTGTCGAGCCGCGTGGCGCAGGTCGAAGCGCTCGCGCCCGACCTCATCGTGGTCACCGGCGACCTGGTCGACCAGGACTCGAGGCTCGCGGGATCCCTGGCGCCGCTGCTGCGGCGGCTCCGCGCGCCGCTCGGCACGTGGGGCGTGCTGGGCAACCACGAGTACCTACGCCGGCCTCCCCGGCTCGCTGAAGGTCTTCGAGGACGCTGGGATCCGCCTGCTGCGCGACACGGCGGTGGAAGTGGCGCCGGGGCTCGTCCTGGCGGGCGTGGACGATCTCTCCGCGCGCCGGCAGATGGGCCTCGACGGCCAGCCGGTCGATCGCGCGCTCGTCCATCGTCCGCCGGGCAGCACGATCTTCCTGTGCCACAGCCCGTGGGGCGTCGAGCGAGCCGCGCAGCTCGGCGTGGACCTGATGCTCTCCGGGCACACCCACTCGGGCCAGATCTGGCCCTTCACCTATCTCGTGCAGCTGATGTATCCCTACGTGGCCGGCAGGTTCCGCGTGAACGGGATGACGCTGATCGTCTCGCGAGGGACCGGCTTCTGGGGCCCGCCGATGCGCCTCTTCCGCCCGGGAGAGATCACGGCGATCACGCTGAGGGCGAGCTGACGCCGGCTTTGCGGCTTGCGCCTTGCGACTTGCGGCCCTTGTTGGGCAGCTGCCCGCCGGGCGTGCTACTGTACGTCCGTGAGCCTCAGTTTCCGAATCGAACTCGAACTCGAAGACGACGGCCGCTGGATCGCCGAGATTCCCGATTTGGCTGGCGTGCTCTGTTATGGCGCGACGCGAGATGAAGCCATTGCACGCGTCCAAGCACTCGCACTCCGAGTGCTGGCCGAACGGCTCGATCACGCCGAGGCGCCGGCCGAACTCCTCAACGTCTCCTTCCTCGCCGCGTGAGCCCCTGGCCGACCGCCAAAGCTCGTCGCGTCCTCGCGGCCTTGATCCGAATCGGGTGGACACCGAAACGCCAGTCCGGTTCGCATCGAACCCTCTCGCGAGAGGGCTGGCCTGATGTTGTGTTTGCCTTCCACGACGACGAGGAACTGGGCCCTCGAATGCTCGCGCGGGTTGCGAAGCGGACCGGTTTGCGTCCCGAGGATCTCTGAGTCGCTGCCAGCTGCCGCGTCCGTGATCCGCCACCGGCTGCCAGCGAGCCTCGCGGCTCAGCCCCACGCGACGCTCAACGACCCAAGACGACGACCGCGTCCAGTTTTCCGGACGCGGTCTCGAACGTCGCCATTCGACCGCCACTGGCGACATAGGCGCGGTGGATGAGCCGATCGACGAATCCCGGCTTCGCCGACGCCAACCCCCGGGTAGCCAGCACGTCCCCGGCGTGTCCCATCGCTTCAATCTCGCCGGCCTCGAAGAGGCGGCGCAACGCCGTCAGGGCGTCGCCCTTTCTCGCCCGGTAGTGGTGTTGGAGGGCGAAATAGACCTCGGCCACGACGAGGTCCGACAGGGCCGGACGATCCCCACGCCGTTGGAGAGTGTCGAGGAAGGCCACCGCTGCGGCGGCCTGCCCGACTGGTTGCCCGGTCAGCAGACGAAGCACGACGGATGTATCCAGGCCGACTCTCACCTGAGGCCACCCTTCTTGCGGCCGGCGGCAATGCTCCGCCGAATGGCGGCCATCGAGTGGCTCTTGACCGGTGCGACGACCGGCGCCAGACTGCCGACCCACGCGCGCGACCGCGCGGCCCGCGGCCGGAGGAGCCACAGGCGCTCGCCATTCTCGAGCCGCGGCTCGAGGTCGAGGATGTCGCCCGGCTTGAGCCCGAGCGCCTCGCACGTTTCCGCCGGCAACGTCGCCTGACGCTTGCTCGTCAGTTTCAGGTGGGGCATTGGTAGATCCTACTTGAAGCCAGCCGGACGGGCCGGCCAGCAGACAGCAAGACCCCCGTTCAAACCGTGCGTGCGGATTTCCCGCACACGGCTTACCGGTGGTCGGTCTAGGCACGACATTGTGCGGTCCCCGGGTACTGGACGGTGCCGCGAAGCCGGCTGAGTCCCAACGCCTCGAAGAATGGACGACGCCACGCCTCGGCCCGACCGGCCGCCACGCGAGAGCCGTGCCGCTTCAGCAGCAGCTGTCGCAGACGCTCCTCGACATAGCGGTCGAGTTGAATGAAGCGTGTCGCCGCGTTACCCGTCCGAAAATACTGACCCCACCCCCGGACCACCGCATTGATGTCGGCAATGACCGTGCGCAGGTCCTCGTGACAGCGGCCACGAGGCGTCAGTTCGCGGATCCGGGTGCGCACCCGACGCATCGCGCGCTGCGACGGTCCTCGCTGCAGGTAGTAGACGCGTTGCCGCGCCCGCTCCCAGATCGGACCGCTCATGCGCTTGCGCAGGTGACACCCGAGAAAGTCGAACCCCTCGCACCCCCGCGAGAGGTCGACCGTCCGGGTCTTCTCCGGATGCAGCTCCAGCCCGAGTCGGGCGAGCACGGCGCTCACCCGCTCGCGGGCCTCGTCGACCGCGGACCGCGTCCGGCACATCACGACAAAATCGTCCGCATAGCGGACGAGCGTCCCGAGATGCGCGTAGCGGTCCTCCCAGATCCGGTCGAGGACGTGCAGGTAGATGTTCGCGAGCAGCGGCGAGATGACGCCACCTTGGGGAGTCCCCACGGTCGTCGCCGACCACTGCCCCGCCTCCATCACCCCGGCGTCGAGCCACTGCCGCAGCAGCTTCAGCACCCGCCGATCCGAGATGCGCTGCTCCAGCAGACGCATCAGCTTCGTCTGGTCGATGCTCCCGAAGTAGTCCCGGATGTCCGCATCCAGCACGTGATTGCCCCCCTGCGCCCCCTGGACGCGGAGGACCTCCAGTGCCTGCGTGGCGCTGCGCTTGGGCCGAAACCCATACGAGGCGCGGCGAAAGTCCGCCTCGAAGATCGGTTCCAGCACCAGTTTCGCCGCCATCTGGGCGACTCGGTCTCGGACGGTGGGAATGCCGAGCGGCCGCTGCCGGCCGTCGGCCTTGGGAATGTACCGCCGCAGGACCGGCCGCGGGCGATACGTGCCGTCGCGCAGCGCCGCGCCGAGATCGGACAGCATCCGCTCGACACCGTCTGCTCGATCGCCGCCAGCGTCACGCGATCGACGCCGGCCGCGCCGCGATTCCGTCGCACGCGAGTCCATGCCTCCTGGAGGATGTCAGGCCTCCAGATCCGATCCAGTAGGGCATGGAATCGCCGATCCGGGGACCGCTTGGCCGCGGCCCACAGGGAGCGTTGAAGGTGGCGTACTTTGTCGATGGGTGGATGCCCACCGGGGGAATTGGGACCGGACCGGCCGGCCATGCCCTCGCACGTGCCCTCGCCACTCGCCTGACCACCGCAGGGGCCCTTCCCTCCCGCCGCGTTGTTCGTCGCGACGATCCGCGGTCCTACGACCCCCTCGGACGCCCGCTGCGCATGCCTCGCTTTCGCCATCGGCTTATACGAGCGCACCTGCTCCGACTCGAGCGGCGCAGACGGGCCTCTCGTGTTCCGTCCGTCTCCGTGCACGCGTGCTGCGCCCCCTACCCCGCCGAGACCCCACGCACGTACGTCCCCGGACTGGGGTGCGCGGAACGTGGCCTTCGCCGCGACATGACCGGCTCGGCTCTCGGGTTGTAAATGTGTCGAGGCTGCAGGCTTCACGTCAGGTTGCGGCCCGCGTGCTCGCTTCCTCCGTAGAGGCTCTTGACGCCCCGCTCGGGCCGCACAGCTCTCGCCATACGCCTGGGGCCTGCTACTCGGCGCTCCGGGGCTTACCGAGGCGGGACTTGCACCCGCGGGAGATGGACAGCGGGAAGCCGGCCCAGACTGGCTGGCTTCGTCACGACGCACCATATCCCCATCTTAGGCCGGATCGACTTACTTGACAACACCTTGGTAAGGCGTCGCATGGGCTGCCAGTCCGCGCAGGCGGCCGTCGGGTGCAGCCGCTGTCAGGCCGCCCCTTTCTTCGGAGCGACCCATCGCATGGTCGGCCGCCGCTGGGCCCTTGCGCAGTCCCTCAGGTACACATTGATGAGCGTCTGATACGGGATTCCAATCTCCTCCGCCAGCTCCTTGAAGTAGGTGATCGTTCCGTCGTAGAGCCGAATCGTCACCGACCGCTTCAGGCGCTTGGCATACGGGTTCGGTCGCGCGTGGCTGAAATCGTATTGCTTCCTCATGGGCGGAGCCTCTTCACGTACTTGGCGCGCTCGGCCTTGGTGGCCTTGCGCGCCGAGATGATGCAGATGCTGTCCGGCGCGGAACCGGGTCTCCTCATCCAAATGGTCCGGGTCGTCTTCGGTCCTGAGCCGCGTCGCGAGCCGGCCCACCCGCGCCCGCACAGCGGCGCCCTTGTTTGCGCAGCCCTCACGGCCGCGCCCCAGCCGACGGGCGTCGCGGGATGCCCGCCTGAACGAACGTGCGAGCAGTGCCGTCGGTCCGATGCACAACCGCGCCCCGCAAGTCGAGACTTGCCCGGAGGCCACACGGGCCATGCCGACTGGCTCACCGAAGGGACCCGAATGAGGAGGCGCGGTTCGGCACCGTCGAGCGTGAGCGAAGGCGGGCGCCTGCGGCGACCGGCGGCCTCTCGCGGCCTTGGCCCGGCCCGCTGCCCGCTGCGGCGTCCGTGATCCGCTGCCCGCTGCCCGCCGCCCGGCCGCGGTCGGACCATCTCGCTCCACGGCTCCGTCGGCGGCGCCGGCAGGGGCCCCGCTTCGAGCTTGTCCAAGCGGAACGCGCAGGGCAAGCTCCTTGAAAACGCTCGGCGAGCGTTTTCCGCGGGGTGCCGCGCAGGCCGTGGTTGGCCGAGAGCCGCCGGGGTCGCCCGGTCCGATCCGTGTGAGTGATCGGGCTCAACCCGGCTACTCCCCAGCGCCTGCCGCGGCGTTTTGCCGCCTGACGCTTGCGACGGCTTGCCGAAGTCGCCGCTTCGCGAGCCGGCCCGCCCGCGCCCGGCGGTCTACAAACGGCGTCCGTGACCCGCTGCCCACTGCAGCGTCCGTGATCCGCTGCCCGCTGCCCGCTGCCCAGTGCATTTTGCATTGTGCATTTTGCATTGTGCATTGTGCATTGTGCATTGTGCATTCTGCATTGCTACCGCAGCTTCACCGTCGCCAACGCGGCGAGCGCGAGCATCCCCGAGATGATCCAGAGGCGGATGACCACCTTCGTCTCGGCCAGGCCCGTGTGCTGCATCTGGTGGTGGAACGGCGCCCGGTAGAACAGGCGCCGGCCGAGCCACTTGATCCCGATCTTGTCCTGCACCTGCGAGCTCACCGCCTCGGCCACGAACAGCCCGCCGAGGATCAGGAACAGCGCCTCCTGCTTGAGCAGCACCGAGATGGTGGCGATGCAGCCGCCGATCGCCAGCGAGCCCGCGTCGCCCATGAAGATCTGCGCCGGGTAGGCGTTGTACCAGAGGAAGCCCACGCCGGCCCCGGCAAACGCCGCGCAGAACACGATCAGCTCGCCCGCACCGGGCAGGATCGGGTAGAGGAAGTACTTCGCCCAGATCACGTTGCCCATGATGTAGGCGAAGAACCCCAGCACGCCGATGACGAACACCGACGGCACGATCGCCAGGCCGTCGAGGCCGTCCGTGATGTTGACCGCGTTGCCCACGAGCATCACGAACACGAACACGAGCGGCAGGTAGAGCACGAGCGACTTGGCCACCGCCGTCTTGACGAACGGCACGTAGATCGTCATCGCCTCGCGCGCCGGGAGCGGCGTCCACGGGCTGGCGAGCAGCGCCACCAGGGCCGCGGCGAACGCGCCCTGGAGCAGCAGCTTCATCGTCTCGGTCATGCCCCGGTTGCCCGACCGCGCTCTCCACTTCGCCACGTCGTCCACGAAGCCGATCGCGGCGAACCACAGCAGCGCCACGATGACCGTCAGCACGAACCGGTTGGCCAGGTTGCACCACAGCATCGTCGCGACGACGATGCAGCCGACCATGACGGTGCCGCCCATGACCGGGGTGCCGGCCTTGTCGAAGGCCGACGGCACGCCCGTGTCGCGCAGCTGATCGACCAGCCCGCGCCGGTGCAGGTACCAGATGAACCGCGGGGTGATGACGAGCGTCAGGATGATCGCCGTCAGCGCGGCGCCGATGGCGCGCACCGAGAGGTACTCGGCGAGCCGAAAGAGCCCGAACGCCCCGGCGCGCGAGTGGATCAGCGCGCCCAGCAGGTAAATCACCGCTCCCCTCCTTCGTGGGCCGCAATCGCGTGCAGCAGGCGGCCGTAGAGCCGCTTGATCTGGAACTCGGGCTTGAAATCGGTGGACGTCAGCACGAACTGGTTCAGCGACGCGGTCAGCGTGGACGGATCGCCCGCCTCGCCGCGCTCGACGAGGGAGAGCAGCCCTTCGAGGGCCGCCGCGCGGAGCCACCAGTACCGGGCGTTCTGCAGCGCGAGCAGGGCGGGAAGCGCGTCGTGCGCGTGCCCGACCTTTCCCAGCGCCTGCGCGGCCACCGCCGCCACCTCGAGCCAGCGGTCCGACAGCAGGCACTGCAGGCCTCTCACCAGGGCGCTGCGATCGGTGAGCCGGTCGGCCAGGAGCATCGCCGTCCGGGCGGCCTCGGCCCGGACTTCGAAATACGGGTCGGTCAGCCCGTCGAGCAGCGCGGCCTCCACGCCGGGCGTCACCTCGCCCAACCGGCCGAGCGCCGCCATGATGTTGCGGCGGATGAACCCGACCTGGACGTAGTCGCCGCCGAACAGGCGCTTGATCCAGGCTGCCGGGCGCTTGTCGCTCATCAGCGCGAGCAGCAGCGGCGTCTTCTCGCGGGCGTGCAGCAGGCCGATCAGTTTCACGCCCAGGTTGCGCTGCTCCCAGTCGCTGCTGACCAGCAGCGACGCCGCGCGGCTGACGAAGTACGCGTGGTCGTCGCCGGACCGGATCACGTCGTCCGGCCGGTAATGCGGACCTCGCCGGGCGGCGGCCCGCTCGAGCCGCAGCAGGAGCGCGGCGTTCGACGGCAGCGATTCGTGAGGCAGCGCCGCCGCGCCAGGATCGCTCGTGGGGCAGCCCGCGGCCGCTTCACTGCCGGCCTGCGCTCCCCCCCCGCCGGACTTCGCCGCCGCCACAGCCATCGCGCTGCGGACGCACCCCTCGATGATCGACACCGCGTCGCGCTGGCTGAACGCGTGGCTGCGCCGGCCCATCTCGTCCCGGCGCGCGGCGTCGGCGAGCAGATCGCGGATGGCGCCGGCCAGCCTGGAGCCGTCCACCCGCTCGACGATCTCGCCGTCCACCAGCGTGGCCTCCTCGTAGATGACCGTTGCCCCGCCGCCGCGCGCCATCGCCCGCGCGTTCATCACCTGGTGATCGCCCGGCAGGTTGGCCTTCGGGATGAGGATCGCCGGCAGCCCCAGCGACGCCAGTTCGTAGATGCTCCCCGCGCCGCCCCGCGCGACCACCAGGTCTGCCAGCGCGTAGACGTTCTCAATCTGGTAGAAGAACGGCCGGCTCACGTAGAACGAGGCGATCAGGCGGCGCTCCTCCTCGGTGTAGGCCGACGCCAGCCGCGCCTCGGTGTCCATCGACGCGTCGTAGTCGCCCTTCTTGAACAGGCCCGTGCCGTGGACGATGAACAGGCGGTCGGCGAGCGGCATGAGGTCGCGGAGCGCGTCCACGACGGCGCGGTTGATGGTGCGCGCCCCCTGCGACCCGCCGAACGCGAAGACCACCTGGCGCCCCGCCGGCACCTGGAAATCGAGCTGCGCCCGCGCCTCGTCGCGATCGACCCGGGCAATCCGCCGGCGCAGCGGGTAGCCGGCAAGCACGCCGTTCGACGGGAAGTTGCGGAGCGTCTCGGAGAAGGTCACGAAGACGCGGTCGGCCAGGCGGCCCACCGCCTGGTTGAGCTTCCCGGGCGCGGCGTTCTGCTCGTGGACGAAGACGATGGCGTGGGCCAGGTGCAGGCGGCGAAGGAGCGCGGCCGCGAACATCACCGGCGCCGAGGCGTAGCCGCCGGTGCCGACGATCACGTCGGGGCGAAAGCCCAGGAGGATGACGATGGCCTGCAGGACGCCGATGGAAAGGTTCGCGGCAAAGCGCAGAAGCTCGAACGACGGCCGCGCACCCGGGTAGCCGGACGCACGCACGAAGCGGATCGGGATCCCCTCGCGCGGCACCACCTCGGCTTCGGCGCGCCCGCGGACGCCGACGAAGAGGAAGCGCGTCCCCTCCCCGGCGAGCGCCTTGCCGATGGCCAGCGCCGGGTTCACGTGCCCGGCCGTCCCGCCGCCCGTCAGAAGTATCCGCGTCCGTTCGTTCATTCGGCTCTTCGCGTCGATCCGAGACGCGATGGTAACATGGCTGACCCATCATGGACGTAGTCGTGCAGCACGCCCCGCAGTTCGACGGCCGCACCGCGGAAGCCCTTGCCGAGCGGGCCTTCGGCGTGGTCGGCCGCGCCGAGCCGCTGCCCAGCGAACGCGACCAGAACTTCCGCGTCACGACGGCCGACGCGGCCGCGTTCGTCCTGAAGATCGCGAACGCCACCGAGCGCGCCGAGGTGCTGGACTTCGAGAATGCCGCCCTCGACCACCTGGCCGAGCACGCGCCCTGGCTCGCCGTTCCGAGGGTGTGCCCGTCGCTCTCTGGCGGGCCGATCGTGATGGCGGCCGGCCCGGACGGCCGCGGGCACATGGTGCGCCTGCTGACGTGGGTGCCCGGCCGCGTCCTGGCGGAAGTGAGGCCGCACACCGAGGAGCTCCTGGCGAGCCTCGGGCGGCGCGCGGCCGAAGCGAACCGGGCGTTCGAGGGGTTCTCGCACCCGGCGATGACGCGCGAGTTCCCGTGGAGCCTGCCGGCAACGCCGTGGATTGCCGCCGAGCTGCATCGCTTCGCCGACCCCGCCCGGCGCGCGATCGTCGAACGCGTGCTGGCGGCGTTCGGCCGGGACGTCGAACCGCGGCTGGCCCGGCTGCGCGCGCAGGTGATCCACGGCGACTGGAACGACTACAACGCGCTCGTCGCGCCCGGCCCGGCCGCCAGTACTTCGACTCGCAGATACGGCCACCATCCGCACTTGGTGCACGTGGCCGGTGCTGCTCGCTCAGCACTAAGTCCTGACCCTTCGACAGGCTCAGGGTCATCCCGAGCAACGGCGAGGGATGAGGCCACAAATACCTTGCCGTATTCCTGCATCGAAGGACTTAGGCGCGAGGTGGTCGGCGTCGTCGACTTTGGCGACCTGGTGCAGGGGCCGGTGGTCGCCGACCTTGCCGTGGCCTGCGCCTACGCCATGCTCGGGAAGCCCGATCCCCTGGCGGCAGCGGCGGCGGTCGTGCGCGGCTTCGACGAAGTGCTTCCGCTGACCGACGACGAGCGGGCGGTGCTGCTGCCGCTGATCCGGGCGAGGCTGGCCATCAGCGTCACGATGGCGGAGCGGCAGTCGGAGGCGGCCCCGGCCAACGAATACCTGCTGATCAGCCAGGAGCACACCTGGCCGCTGCTCGCGCGGCTCGACCAGGTGGACGACGCGTGGGCCATGGCCGTATTCAGACGCGCGTGCGGGCTGGCGGCGTCTGCCGAATCTGCCGACGTCAGTGCGTGGCTGTCGGAGCACCGCGGCGATTTCGCCCCGCTCCTGGGATTCAGCCTGCGGACGGCGCCCTGCGTCGTCTTCGACTTGAGCGTCGGCAGCCTCGACGTCCCGACGCCCGACATCGTCCAGCGCCTCCCCGAATTCTGCGCGCACGTCGATCGCCTGATGGCGGCAGCCGGCGCGCGCGTCGGCATCGGCCGCTACGACGAACCGCGGCTCGTCTACGTGACCGAGCTGTTCAGCCATCCGAACAACTGGTCCGACGAGAACCGGACCGTGCATCTCGGCATCGACCTGTTCTGCGAGGCGGGCACGCCAGTCTTCGCGCCGCTCGACGGCGTCGTTCACAGCGTGGCGAACAACGCGGCAGAGGGCGACTACGGACCGACGATCGTCCTCGAACATCGCGTGAGTATGGCGCCGGGAGCAGCGGGTGCTGCGCCGGACGGAGCAGGCGCTGAGCCGGTCGGCTCGGATGTGGGGCGGGGCGGAGCAGGCTCGGGTGTGGGGCCGGACGGAGTTGGTGCGGCGCAGGGCGGAGCAGGCGCTGAGCCGGGCGGCTCGGGTGTGGGGCCGGACGGAGTTGGTGCGGCGCAGGGCGGAGCTGGCGCTGAGCCGGGCGGCTCGGGTGTGGGGCGGGGCTTCAGCCCCGCCGATCTCCGCTTCTTCACCCTGTATGGTCACTTGAGCCTCGAATCCCTCGAGGGCATGGCGCCCGGACGACACATTGCGAAGGGCGAGCGCTTCGCGCGGCTCGGCGACGCGTTGGTGAACGGCGGGTGGCCGCCGCACCTTCATTTCCAGGTGATGACGAGCATGCTCGGCCGGTCGGGCGAGTTCCCCGGCGTTGCGGCGCCTGGTGAGCGCGACATCTGGCTCAGCCTCTGTCCCGATCCGAATCCGATCGTCGGCGTGCCCGAGGAGCGGATGCCTGCCCGGTCCCCGGAGCCCGCCGAGGTTCTCGCAAGGCGGCGGGAGCGGATCGGCCGCAACCTCAGCATCTCCTACAGGCGCCCGATCGCGATGGCGCGCGGCTTCGGTCAGTACCTCTACGACGTGGACGGCCGCCGCTTCGTCGATGCCGTCAACAACGTGGCGCACGTCGGCCACTGCCACCCGCGCGTCGTCGACGCTGTCGCGCGTCAGATGGCGGTGCTGAACACGAACACCCGCTACCTGCACGACTCGCTGGTCGAGTACGCCGACCGCCTGTGCGCGACGATGCCGCCCGGACTCGGCGTCTGCTTCCTGGTGTGCAGCGGCAGCGAGGCGAACGAACTGGCGCTGCGGCTCGCCCGCGCCTACACCGGCCGCCGCGACGTCGTCGTCCTCGACGGTGCGTATCACGGCAACACGACGTCGCTCGTGGAGATCAGCCCCTACAAGTTCAACGGTCCCGGTGGGACCGGCGCGCCAGAGCACGTGCACACCGTGGCGATGCCCGACGTCTACCGCGGGCCGTACCGAACGGGAGACGAATCCCTCGGGCCGCGTTACGCGCGCGAGGTGGCGCGAACGATCGAACGCGTGGAGGCGGCGGGCCAAAACCTGGGTACCTTCATCTGCGAGTCGCTGCTCGGGTGTGGCGGCCAGATCGTGCTGCCCGACGGCTACCTGGAACAGGCCTACGCCGCCGTGCGTGCGGCCGGCGGCGTGGCGATCGCCGACGAAGTGCAGGTGGGGCTCGGCCGCGTGGGCACGCACGTCTGGGGATTCGAAACGCAGGGGGTGACGCCCGACATCGTCACGCTCGGCAAGCCGATTGGCAACGGCTTCCCGCTCGGCGCCGTCGTCACTCGTCCCGAGATCGCGGACGCCTTCGCCAACGGCATGGAGTACTTCAATACCTTTGGCGGAACGCAGGCGGCGTGCGCGGCGGGGCTGGCGGTGCTCGACGTGATGCGCGACGAGGGGCTACAGGCGCACGCGCTCGACGTCGGGTCGCGCCTGAAGCGACACCTGCGCTCGTTGATGGACGACTTCCCCATCGTCGGCGACGTCCGTGGCCTGGGACTGTTCCTCGGCGTGGAATTGGTCGCCGATCGATCGACCCTCGAGCCGGCCGCGCGGCAGGCCGATTATGTCGTCAACCGGCTGCGCGATCGGGGCGTGCTCGTCAGCACCGACGGCCCCCTGCACAACGTCCTGAAGATCAAGCCGCCGATGCCGTTCTCGGCCGACGATGCGGACCGCGTGGCGTCGCTGCTGCGGGAGATCCTGGCGGAGGACCCGGCGCAGCCGTAAGCGGCTTTGTGCATTGTGCATTTTGCACTTTGCATTGTGCGTTTTGCATTGCGCATTGTGCATTCTTCACTGACTGGTTCTTGCATGGTCCGTCCGACCTTCTTCGCCTCCCCCGACCGGGCGCCGACCGCCCTCGAGGCGAGCGCAGAGGGCCAGCAGGTCACTCTCAGCTACGAGCGCGCCGGGCGCCCGCGGTTCACCGTGCACAACCAGTCGGGTGATGCCCGAGGCGGTGCGCCAGCAGGTGTTCCAGCGGTCGTTTTCGACCAAGGGCGGAAAGGGCCGCGGCATCGGCACCTACAGCGCGCGGCTGCTGGCGGAACGGTATCTCGGCGGCCGCCTCACGTTCTCGTCTACCGCGGACGCGGGGACGAGCTTCGTGCTGGAACTGCCTCCAGCAGCCGATTGATCGCGCCCTGCCCGGCATCGCGGAACGCGCGCGACACGCCGCCGACGCCCAGCTTCACGCCGCCGAAGATCCGCGAGACGATCAGCGCGCCCTCGATGTCGTGCTTCTCGAGCAGTCCGAGCAGCACCCGCCCCGGGTGCCCCACTTCCGCGTCGTCCTTCGACAACTCGACGACCGTCCCGGACGCGGCGTCGCCGACCCGGCACGCCCAGCAATGGTGCACCGCCCTGCGGTAGTCGCGTCGGCGGATCTTGAGGAGGCCGTCCATGTCGGCCGGCGATGCCAGCGGCGTCAGCAGCGCGTAGAACTTGGAACGTTCGACGGTGAGGGCAAATTCGAAGGGCTGGGTGAAGCGCACCGCAGAAGAATACCCGGGGTCGGAGCGCGTTCCTCGGATTACATTTTCGAGTTACGGAATTGTCCGCCAAGAAGACCGCGCCGACCCCGCGGGGCTTGTCCCGGGCCTTCAGACCAAGGGGCCAGCATCCGAGATAATGTAGCGGTGCCATCGTGGCTTGATCCGGGTTTCGGAGACCGTCCGGTACACCGCGACGAGCGTCGCCATCCGATACAGGAGAGGTGGGGAAAGAGAGATGAACAGTTCGTCTTCGCGTCGGGCCCGCTTCGACCTTCTGGAACTCGTTCTCATCGCCGCGCTCACCAGCGTCGGCACCTTTGCGGTGGTCCGGACGTTCGGGCAGTCACCTGGCATGTGCTATGCGGACTACCAGACGCAACAGGAGGCGGAACGATTTCGCAGCCGCTACGGTCCCGCCCGGTATTCCGAACACGAGGAAGAGTGGATCGTCCGGGACTTCTTCAAAGACCGCAGGAATGGTGTCTTCGTGGACGTAGGCTCGAATCACTACAAGGTGAACAGCAACACCTATTACCTGGAGCACGAACTCGGCTGGTCTGGCATCGCTGTCGATCCGCAGCGGGGTTTTACCAACGATTATGCGAAGTACCGGCCTCGCACGCGCTTCTTCCCACTCTTCGTTGGCGAATCGTCACACCAAAAGGCCAAGATGTACGTCCTCGATCGGAACCTGCTGGTGTCGTCTGCTGACCCGACGTTCGTGAAGGACTTTGGAAGTGGCGCGCGCGAGGTCGATGTTCCGACGATTACGCTGACAGACCTTCTCGACGCTGCCAAGCTCGATGCCTTCGACTTCCTGTCCATCGATGTCGAACTCTCGGAGCCCAAGGTGCTGGCCGGGTTCGCGATCGATCGTTTCAAGCCGAAGCTCGTGTGCATCGAGGCGCACACTCAGGTGCGGCAACAGATCCTGGATTACTTCGCGCTCCATCGGTATGTCATCGTGGGCGAGTACCTGCGAGTGGACACGCAGAACCTCTATTTCAGGCCGCTCGAGTAGGAAGTGCTCGACGGTGAGGGTGAATCCGGCGGGCGTGGCGACGCGCACGCGGGCGAGGATGCGGTTCTGCTTGCGTTCGAGGATGAGGAACGGGGAACCACGTCGACCGAGGCACTGCGCAGCGTCTCCGCAGTTCTGCCACGAGCTCTGGTAGCGCGCTAGGATCTCAGCGGGGGTGGCCCCGCTGGCGGCAAGTTCCAGCAGGAACTCGACGCTGAGCCGCGTCCCCCTCACGCACGGCTTCCCGCCGAGGATCTCGACGTTCGTGACGATCATCCATCGCTCACGCCTTCACCTCATCCCACTGCGAACCGAACCACCGCTTGTTCGTGGGGAAACTCGAGGCGGGGAGCGGACGCACGAACTCGGTCCGGACCGAGTTGAGGCGCACGCCGATACGGACCTCCGGCTTCTCCGTGACGGCCACGCAACAGAAATGTGCTCCGGGGCTTGACAGCTTCCGGACGGTGACCGGCGCAGGGGCGGGACCGCCGGCCAGAACAGCGGAGGCGCGGACGACGTTGAGCGTGCGGAGGCGATCGCCTGGCGGCTGGACATCAACGTCATCGGAGCCTGCGGTCGGGCGGCGGGCGCCAACGTCGTGGGCCGGAAAGTGGCCGCCTATATTGTGTCCATGGCCACGAACGCTTCGGAATTCGCTCGGTTGTCCGATGGGGCCCTGGTCGCCGAAGTCGCGCGGTTGGCACACCGCGAACGCGGCGCCACAGCCGACCTCATCGCCTCGCTCGTCGAGTTCGACCAGCGTCGGCTCTACCTGCCCGAGGGCTTCCCGTCCCTCTTCGCGTACTGCACCATGCGTCTGCACCTCTCGGAGCACGCCGCGTATCTCCGCATCGAGGCCGCCCGGGCAACGCGCCGGTTCCCGGTGATTCTCGGACTGCTCCAGGAGGGCGCGCTGACGCTGACCACGGGTCGGCCTGCTGCGACCGCACCTGACCGAGGAGAACCATCGTGAGGTCCTGGCGGCGGCCAGGCATCTCGGCAAGCGCGCGGTCGAGGAGCTGGCGGCGCGCCTGAGGCCACGCCCCGACGTTCGACCGTCCATCCGGAAGGTGCCCGTGCCGCGGGTGGCGACCGCGGCCGAGACCGACAGGGCAAGCGGCAGCGCGCGGGCGAGCGAAGCGCCGCTATCTACAGCCACCATCGACGAACCGGCACCCGCCCGTGCGCAACCGGGACTGGAGGCCGCGCCGCTTTGGGACAACGGGCAGGGGATGCCTGCCGCGCTGCTTCCGGTGCCGCCTGCGCTCGGCGCTCGGCCGGCGACGGTCCGAGCTCTCGCGCCGGAGCGTTACCACGTGCAGGTGACCGTGTCGGCGGAAACGCACGCCAAGTTGAGGCACGCGCGGGACCTGCTGCGGCACGTGGTGCCCAACGGTGATCTGGCGCTCATCGTCGATCGTGCGCTGACCCTGCTCGTGGCGGACCTGGAGCGGGCGAAGTTCGCCGCGCGGAAGGAGCGAACCAGGAAGCAGCCGACCGAGCAGCGCGATCGGAAGCCGACAGGCGACTCGAACGTCTCTCCACCATTCCGTCGAGCAGACGCAGGCGCCGGTGCAGGTCGAGCGGGGGCTCCGTCAGCGACCTTCGCAGCGGATACCGACACCACGAAGTGCCTTTTGCGATGGGCGGCGAAGCGACGGTCGCGAACATCTCGCTGCGCTGCCGCCGGCACAACGCTCACGAGGTGGAGCGGTTCTTCGGGCCGGTGATCGCCGCGGGCCGAGACCCAGTTGAACTCGGTCCGGACCGAGTCGAGGCCCCGCGCGACCGTCACGGGTAGCCGGGTGGTCGTCACCTGCGGCCGGGCCGTGCTGTGGAAGCTGCCGAACCTGTGGAAGCGCAGAACGCTCCCACAAGGTTCTTGGACCGCGCACCCATCAGCGCGCACGGCCCACGAGCTTCCACAGCGTCATCATCCATCGCGTTCATGTGGAAGCCCAACGCGAGGAGCGGACACACGCACTCGGTCCGGACCGAGTTGGCGATGGCAGACCCACTCTCCCAAGGAAAGACCGCTCCGGCGCCCGGGGTCGCCAAACAGATGTGGCCCCGGGCCTTCAGGCCAGGCGGGGCGACACCGGCATATCGGTCTGCGGGGTTCGAGCCGATAGAATGAGATGCAGGTACGTGTGCCTCCGGTCCCGCTACGCGGGAGGTCGGAAGGCGCGCGGAGGCCCGGCTGTAATGCCGCGGCGGGGGTGGCCATGACCGACGAGCCGTTTGTCGATTACTACGACCTGCTCCAGCTCAGTCCCAACGCGGACGAGGAGACCATCCACCGCGTCTTCCGCCACCTCGCCAAGAAGCACCACCCCGATCACGCCGAGGGCGGCGACGGCGAGAGGTTCCGTCAGCTCGTTCAAGCGCACAAGACGCTGACGAGCGACGAGACGCGGGCCGCCTACGACGCGAGGTACCACGACTACTGGAGCCAGAAGTGGAAGGTCGCGTCCGAGGCGTCGCAGGGGACCGCCTTCTCGGAGGACGCCGAGACGCGCCACAAGCTGCTGTCGCTGCTCTACGTGCAGCGGCGGCGGGAGATGCGGATGCCGGGCCTCGGCGAGTACCAGATGGCCAAGCTCCTCCGCACGCCGGTAGAACTCGTCGATTTCCACCTCTGGTACCTGCGCGAGAAGGGCTTCGTGCACCGCATCGACACGGGCCAGCTCGCCATCACGGCTCTCGGCGTGGACCAAATCGAACGCAGCCAACTCCATCTCGCGGCCGATCGACTGCTGGCCACCCGCAGTGTCGCGACCCGTGGAGGCGACAACGGCACGCCGGAAGTTCCAGACCGCATCGAAGACGGGCGACAGAACGGGCATCAAGACCTGAAAGCGACCAGCTACCCTTGATGCGTCAATCGGCCTGCGGCTGCCGACCTCCGGCTTGCGGCCCCCAGGCGAACGTCGTTCTGCCGCCACACCCTGGGTGACCCGACTATCCGGGCAGTTTGCCACCTCCTTGCTCAACCAGGCCGCACGCCGCAGGTCGCAAACCGCGAGGCGGTCACCAGCGGGGCACGAGGCAGCGCTTCGACACGTGCCTGATGGCGTCACGAAAGGCCGGCATCGGGGTGCAGGCTGGCTGATTCCCCTTTGCGCTCGAGTCCACTCGGGCGCACGACTCGAGCCCGGTGCCGTCCGCCGTGGGCCGGTGGCACGTCAGGCAGGCACCGACCGTCAGGATGCGGCGCTGCTCCTCCACGTTGAACGGCCGCACGTCGCCCCGGGTCGATGCGCCTGACGTCCGTTCCTGCAGGAAGCCCACCCACGCGTCCCCCGGCAGGCCGTCGGGCCCCGGTGCGGCCCGCGGCGTGAATTGCCACCGCCCCACTTCCCCGTCCCGTTCGTAGCGCAGATCGCCCTCGCCGTACCCGAGCGCCACCGGGTCTGCGTGGCACGACTCGCACGAGCGCGACTTCCCGATGGTATGAGAGAAGGAACGCGCGTAGAGGCGGCGAAAGACCGTCCCGGCGCTGCCAGCCGGCGCCTGGCTCCTGTCGATCGTCAGGATCATGCCGGGGATGAAGGTGTCCACCGTCTCGCGCCGAGCGGCGCGCAACTCCGTCGCCCGCATGCCGAGCGTCGGCGGCGCGGCCTTGAAGGCTCCCGCGGTCTCCGTCCAAGCGCCCTTCGTCGTCCGGCCGTCGAGCAGATCGACCGCCTCCCGGCCCGGGTCGAACGACGTGTGGCATTGCGGGCAGCGCGGCGACCACATCGCGTGGCAGGAAACGCACGAAAGCCGCGCGTGCCCTTCGCTGCGCAGGCAGATCGCGGCCGGCGGCTTCAGGGGCAGCCGCTGGCCGGACGCCTTCGCGATCAACGACACGGCGCCGCTCTCATCGATCACGGTGTTGATCAACGGCTCGGCGCCGTCGGCCGTCGCCAGGAACCGCTCGCCCGGCCGGTCGCGACGGCGAAGTTGCGCGATGCGCCGCGACTCGGCGTCGAGTTGTTCGAACGTGACCACGGATGGGCGAGGCGCCGCGTCGCCGCCCGGCGCCACGTGGCAGTCGGTGCAGGCGACGCGCACCGCCTCGTGCGCACGAGCGTGCCGCGCACCGTCTCCCATCACCTCTCGCGACGTGTGACAGTCCACGCAGTCCATGCTCTTCGCGTGGACGTCGGCCGCGACGAAGGCGGACACGCGGCCATCGGCCAGCGTGCGCCTTCGGGCTGCCAGCTGCTCGCTACTGGCTGCCGCCTGCCGGCTTCCGACTCCCGACTCTTGACTCTCGACTCCTGACCTTCGACTCTCGACTCCTGACCTTCGACTCTCGACTCCTTTCGACTCTTGACTTGCGACTGTTGACTGTTGACTCTCGACTGTCGACTGTTCCATCCATCCTTCGTAGCTCGTCGAGATCCGTCCCGACCGCGAGTGGCAGCCGAAGCACGCCTGCCGTTCGATCGAAATGGAGACGTTCGGGTGGATTCGCGGAAGCGCGGCGCTCGCAGCAGAATCCCGTCGTGCCCGTGCGCTCGCCGGCGTAGCTCGCCAGTTGTTCCCGCGCCTCGGTGCTGTAGGTCAGGTGGCACGCGTTGCATCCCCCGCCCCGCGAGTCCTCGCCGATGGGCCCGAGCGACGCCTTCGTCGCGCCGAGGTGGCACGAGGCACAGAGTTGCCTGAGGTGGGTGTCCGCGGCCGAGTGTCCGAGCGTCTCCACATTAGGCGGGTTCCCGGCGGCCGTCCGCTCCCCGAACACCGCGCGGTCCACGGCCACGACGCCCGCCATGCTCGCCATCAGCGAGCCCGACACCCGCTCGACCTGTGACGGGTGGCACGCCGCCGTCCCGCAGGTTCGAGACGCCATCGCGAGGTTGCCCGGGATCAGGATGAGGCCCGCGTGCGCGGCGGCCTTGTCCAGGCTGAACGGGTTGCCGGCGTGGCACGACGCGCACCCCACGGCTTCGGCGCTGTGCGCGGCCGACAGCCCTCCCATGCCGTCGTGGCAGAACAGGCACCCCTCGCGGCGGCCAAGCACCACCGGAATCTTCTTGCGAACGACGGCTTCAACCGGCGCCCACCACAGGCCCAGGCCGTGAAGGACGAGTCCCGTCGATGGCGAACCGGCAGTTGTTCCGCGCAGCAATGCCGGGACCGACCAGGCCCAGTTCGCGCCGCGGAACGAGAATCCGACGATCGTCAGGCCCGAGTAAATCACCAGCGCGGCCAGGAGCCCCACTTTGGCAGCGCGCCCGGCACGCTCCGAAAGCCGTGGCAAGGCCGCCACCACGGCCACGAACGCCACACCCAGGGCCACCAGCAGCACCGGCCGGCTGCTCCAGTGCAGCGCTTCCTGCAGGCCCAGGAAGTACCACGGCCCCTTGACGACAGGGTCGAGCCCGTCGTGGAGCGCGGGTGACACGAACAGGCTGACGACCGCAATCGGGACGAACGCCTCGACGCTGGTCACCAGGCGCGGCCACATGGCCCGCGCGTGCTCGGCGACGAAGAGCCACGTCAGCAGCGAGGCAGTGGCCACGTGGTGGACGTAGAGAATCTGACGATTCGACTCGGTGCCGAACACGGCCACCGACAGCAGCCGCCCCACCCACGGCGCCTGCTCCAGCAGCGCCGTGACGATGCGCAGCGCCTGCTGGGCTTCGGCGTCGCCTTTCAGCATGAAGCCCGAGAGCATCACGAACACCGCGAGCGGCGCGGACGCGGTCACGCGCCACCACATCGTCCGCGGGACCCTCGACTCGGTCCAGCGCGACAGGTGATCCCAGGCGTGCGCCAGCGTCAGCACGAAAAAGAGCTGACCGGCCCAGTAGTGGATGTTCCGGAACAACGACGCGGCGGGATTGGTCAGCAGGACGAGCGCAATCGAATCGTACGGGTGCTGCGCGTCGTAGGGAACGGCCAGCGCGATGCCCGAGGCGACCGCCAGCCAGACGCCCGCGAAGGCGAGTTCGCCCCACGTGGAGCGGAACGCCCAGCGGCGCGGCGCGCGGTGCTGCGGTCGCTCAGGCGACATGAACGACCAGCGCTCCGGTCTTCGGATCCGTCTCGTAGGGCAGCGGGGCGAGCGACTTCGTCGCGGGCCCGGCGGCCACGCTGCCGTCCGGCCGGAACTTCGAGCCGTGGCACGGGCAGACGATGAGGCCGTCTGCGACCTGCGTGATCCGGCAGCCGAGATGGGTGCAGCGCGCGGCGAACACGGCGGTTCCGCGCGGACCGCGGCACACGATCAGTTCGTCCACCAGTTCGATCGGCTCCGCGCCGCCGGCCGGGATCACGACGCGGCGGGGACGTCGCGACGAAGCGTCGTAGCGCGCGACGAGCGCGCCGAACGCCGCCACGACGGGCGCCGCGCACAGCCAGAACGCCGCCCGCACGAGCGAACGACGCGAGAGGCGATCGAGCATGGTCGGCGGGCCGATGCGCACGAGAGCGGATCATATCAGCCGGCCGGGCCCAGCCCAACCTCAGGCGCGGCAGCTGCGACATTGGCCGGAGAGGTGTCCCTCTTGGACGGTTGCCTCGCGCACGAGACGAGACCAGACTGCAGCTACGGTTCCTTCGCTCACTTGCGTTGAGTCAGGGCTCTCGGTCAGTCCAGATGCTGCGAGTGGCGGGTGGCCGGGCCGGACGCATCTGGCGACCGTGCGGACCGACGCGCCCCCCGCTCGAGCGCGGAGCCCAGAGCCTCAACGCAAGTCCTCGAGACGCTCGGATGCTCCCTGCCAGTAGCCAACCTGAGCCGCGCAACTGGGACCGCGCGTCCCGGAACCGGACACCGGCACACACCGGCATCCGCGCACTCCTTCCGCTAACTCCTTCAGGGTCAATGACCTGCGGCGCCAGTTCTGCTGGCACGCCACTTGGTTCCTCCGCCGGCATGATCGATCCGTCCGCCAATCCCCGCCTGGACGTGCTGATAGCCGACGACCAGCCCGACGTCCTCGACGCGCTGCGGATGCTGCTGCAGCCCGAAGGCATCGGCACCCACGCCGCCTCGTCGCCGTCGGCGATCCTCGACGCGCTCGCCCGCCGCGAGTTCGACCTCCTCTTGATGGACCTGAACTACGCGCGCGACACCACGTCGGGCCGCGAAGGCCTCGACCTCCTGGCGGCGGTCCGCGCCGTGGACGCGAACCTGCCGGTCGTCGTGATGACCGGCTGGGGCACCATGGAGACCGCGATCGAAGCGCTGCGGCAGGGCGTGCGCGACTTCGTGCAGAAGCCCTGGGACAACGACCACGTCGTCGCCACGGTGCGGACGCTGGCCGGGCGGCGGCGCGCGGAGCGAACCGCGTCGAGCCGGAAGGCGCGCGAACTCGAGGACGCGCGCAACATCCAGCGGGGCCTGCTGCCGGCCACGCTGCCGCACATCCCCGGGTTCGAGTTCGCCGCGGCGTGCGAAGAAGCGGCGTCGATCGGCGGCGACACCTACGATGTCATTCAACTCGACGCCACTCGCGTCGCGATCTGCATCGCCGACGTCGCGGGGAAAGGGATTCCCGCGGCGCTGCTCGCCGCCAATCTCCAGGCCGCCGTCCGCTCGGCGCTCGCGCGCCGGAACGACCCGGCAGATGTGTGCGTGGACGTGAACCGCTCCCTGTGCGCCTCCCTCCCGGACGAACGGTTCGTCACGTTCTTCCTCGGAGTACTCGACACGACCGACGGGAGCCTGAGGTACTGCAACGCGGGCCACAACCCCCCGCTGCTGGTCGCCGGAAACGGCACGCCGAATCTATTGTCCGGCGGCGGCATGGTGCTGGGCGTCGATCCGGCTGCGCCCTACGAAACCTGCGGCACGCGCTTGCGGCCCGGCAGCGTGCTGGTGCTTTACACGGACGGCATCACCGAGGCGAACAACGACGAGGGGGAGGAGTTCGGCGAATTGCGGCTCGGCGCCCAGATCGCGAGCCACCGGCACCGCGGCGCGGGAGCGATCCGCGATAGTCTGTTTTGCGCCGTGTCCGCCTTCGCGCGACGTCCTGCCGATGACCAGACTCTGCTGGTCGTCTCCGCGACGTAGCGTCTGCTTCTCGACGGCCCTACGGAATAAAGTCTGCCCAATAATGGACTTTACCGATCGACCGATAAACCAAGCGTAGGACCTCGCGCCCGTGGTAGTCTGATTTGGAGCACTGCGCTCGTCTCCAAATCATACAGCCACATGGGATTAGCGTCGGGTTCTTCAGCTGGCAGACGTCTGCCGTCGAGCAGCAACCCGGCGACTGGCCCGATCTCAGGTTGGCAACGGTTGTGCTGACGGAGTCTGGCGGCACCGTCGTGGGCCCAGTTACCTGCCGCCTTGCGACGTTCACCCGGAGGGCATGTGCCGACTGCGGAACCCACAGGCGCGTCGGGACCCTTCGCTGAAGGCTACACGGTCGAGAAGCCGTTGCTGATCGGCCGCAGCGAGGCCCTGCGCGTGATCTGCTCGCTCGCCGAGCGGGTGGCCGCGAGCGACGCGAAGGTCCTCATCACGGGCGAAAGCGGCGTCGGAAAAGACCTCATCGCGCGCCACGTGCACTGCCACTCCCCTCGGGCCGCGGGCCCCTTCGTCGCGGTCAACTGCGCCGGTTTCACGGAGACCCTCCTCGAGTCGGAACTCTTCGGCCACGTGAAGGGCTCGTTCACGGACGCGGTGCGCGACACCGTCGGCAAGCTGCAAGTTGCGAACAACGGCACGATCTTCCTGGACGAAGTCGGCGAGATGAGCCTGCGCATGCAGGCGCTGCTCCTGCGCTTCCTCGAGAACGGCGACGTGCAGCCGGTCGGCGCGGAGCGGGCGCGGACGCGCGTGAACGTGCGGGTGATTGCGGCCACCAACCGCGACCTCCACGAGGCGGTGGCTTCCGGCCGGTTCAGGGAGGACCTGCTCTACCGGCTCGACGTGGTGCACATCCACGTGCCCCCCCTGCGTGAACGGGTGGACGACGTCCGCGCGCTCGTCGCGCATCTGCTCTCCAAGTCCGAACGGACGGTGCAGCTCAGCGAGGGCGTGCTGCACGCGCTCGAGTTGTACCGCTGGCCCGGCAACGTCCGCGAACTCCAGAACGTGGTCGAGCGCCTGGTCTGGACGACGGCGGGCGACACCGTGGACGTGGACGACCTGCCGGGCCACCTCCGCCCGGGCCGGGTGGAGCGGGTGCTGCCCGTGCGCGAGCGGCGACGGCAGCTGGCCGACGAGTTGTTCAAGTCGCTGACGGAGGGTTCGCTGTCCTTCTGGGAGCACGTGCACGCGCTGTTCCTCGACCGCGACATCACGCGTCACGACATCCGGGAAGTCGTCAAGCGAGGGCTCACCGCGACGCACGGGAACTATCGGGCGGTCGTCGGGATGCTGGGCATGCCCGCCACCGACTACAAGCGCTTCCTGAACTTCCTGACGACGCACGACTGCGTGGTGGATTTCAGGCCGTATCGGAGCGGTTCGGCTGGAAAGTCGCAACATCGGGCGACCGGTGTGAAGCCCGATTCGCCAGAAGTGGCGCGCATCCGCGCCCGCCAGCCGCTGGCGAGCGGGAACTGAGCGGCGCCGAGCCCGTTTCCCTTTTCTGCATTGTGCATTTTGCATTGTGCATTTTGCATTTTCTGTCGTGCTCTGATGTTCCTGACTCCGATGCTGGCCCGGCCCGGCGCGCCGTTTCAGTTGGTCAACGTCGATCGCGGCACCGTGCTGGCGACGCACCTCGAGCCGGCGTTCGACTCGAAGTCGCGCAATCGCGGACTGCTCGGGCGGAGCGGGTTACCGGTCGGTCACGCGATGGCCATCGCACCGTCGAACAGCATCCACATGTTCTTCATGAAGTTCCCCATCGACGTGCTGTTCGTGGGGCGCGACGGGCGCGTGCTGAAGGTGCGCGAGAACCTGCGGCCCTGGCGGATCGCGCTGGCGTGGCGCGGGTTCGCGGTGATTGAAGGCCCGGTGGGGATGGTCGCCAAGGCGAACACCCAAGAGGGGGATACCGTGGCCGTGCAGGCGATTGTTCCACAACCTCGCAAGAACCAGGGAGTCGGGTGAACTATGTCCGCAACCCTTCGCGACCTGCTCGCGCACCGTACACCGGTTGAATGGTTCGAGGCCGTCGCCATCGTCCAGGCGCTGTGCAAGCGGCTGCTGGACGACCCGCCAGCGGCCGACGTCCGCGTGCCCGATCTGCACCAAATCGTTCTCGGCGCCGACGGGACGATCGACGTCACGGGGAAGGGCCCTGATGGCCAGTCACCAGTCTTCCGGGTCGGCGAAGTCCTCACGGCGCTCGTCGGCGAGGACCAGATGCCCGTTCCCCTCCGCCTCCTGGTGCTGAGGGCCGTTTCGCCGGCGCCTCCCTACCACTCGGTGGACGAACTGACGACGGCCTTGGCCTACTACGAACGGCCGGATCGCGCAGTTGTCCTCCGGGGAGTGTACGATCGATACCAGCAGTTGCCGGCCCGCGCCGAAAGCGTCGACGCGGTGCAGGAGATACCCGCCGCTCCAGTGCCGCGTCCCCAGGTCCGAGTCCCCTCGTGGTGGAAGCGTCACCCCGCGGTGGTCGTCACGGGCTTTGCGCTCGTTCTCACTGCCGCGGCGGCTGGGGCCTTCGTGGCACTTCGTTCGAGGGTGCCGTGGATTGCGCAGGGGCCCAGGCAGGTCGTGCAACTGGCTGGCGCCACGACCGATGCCGTCGCCAAGACCGTATCCTCGGGTGTCGAGGTGCTCCGGACGCGGCTGGGTGTGGCGACCGCCGTTGATGTCAAGGCGGTGGCTCCCCCGCAGGTGTCGGCCCCGCCGCCCGCAATGCCGCGCGGAACGCGCGCGCTGTCGCCCGACACCGGCGGCTGGACGAGTCCGGCGGGCGCGCCCATTCCTGCGCCGGCCACTGCGCCGGCTACCGCACTCGACAGGGTTGTCGACCCGACATCGATACCGGATTCCGCCGCCGCTCCCCGCGCCGGTCGTGGAGCCGGGCGACAGGAGCATCTACTCGACAGCGAATCTCGACGTGGTCCCGCCCGCAACAGTCCACCCCCAACTGCCCAGTGAGCCTCCGCCCGGGGTCAACGTCGATAGCCTCCCCCTGGTTGAACTCGTCGTGTCGGCGAGCGGCGAGGTCGAATCCGTGCGGCTCAAGACGCCGTCTCCGGACGTCCGCACGTCGATGATGATCAGCGCGATCAAAGCGTGGCGTTTCGAGCCGGCGACGCGGAATGGCCGGCCGGTTCGATACCGATACCTGGTGAGGCTCACGAGCCAGTAGTCGGCGTCCCGACGACGTGCGCTTGGTGGAAGCGAGCGTTCGTCTGCTCGCGAAGTGGCAACCCGCCGGCGGACTGCTCGCCGAATCTCAACTCCCGCCAAACCTGGCATTCAGTGGATTGGCAAGCGTCGCGCCCACGGGATGGTTCAGATCAATCAATGCCCTCGCTGCGAAGACTCGGACGGACGGATGACTGGTGGGATTCCAAGGTCCCGCCGGTTCTCGCCTTCTGCTACGCCTCGGTACTCCTGTACGATGTTCCTCCCGCGGCGGCCGCGCGGTGCTTCGGCCTGATCCTCTTCGTGGGGCTGTGCGCTGGTTCCTACGGGCATCTCATCAACGACCTGTTCGACATCGAGGCCGACCGTCAGGCGGGCAAGGAGAACGCTCTTCGTCTGCTGACCTCCTGGCAGAGATCCGCTGCCTGCGCGGTGACGCTGGCGCTGGGCTTTGCTCCCGCCGCCCTGGTCCACTACTCCCGGCTGAGCCTCGGATTGCTCGCCATCGAGTACCTGCTGCCGACGATCTACTCGGCTCCACCGCTTCGCTTGAAGGAGCGCGGCGTCGCCGGCGTGCTGTGCGACACCCTGGGAGCGCACGTCGTCCCCTGCCTCTACACCGTCTCGGTGCTCGCCAGCGCCGGGACGGCGCATTCGAGCGCCGGCCCGTGGTGGTGGCTGTTCCCCGCATGCGGGGCGATCTGGTCGCTCTGCCTGGGAATCAAGGGAATCGTCATCCACGAATTCCAGGACCGCGCCGGCGATTTGCAGGCGGGGGTCTCGACGCTGGCCACCGGGCTGGGCCTGTCCAGGACCCGCATGCTGGTGAATCGCGTCTACGCCGCCGAACTGGTGGCGTTCCTCGCGCTCCTGGTCTCTCTGGTTCGCCTGAGCCCACTGCTGGCGGCCGGCGCCGCGCTGTACGTCGCGATGGTTCGGACGAAGGTCGCTCACAACTGGAATTACTACGTCCACGAGCGGGGGGAGACGGCGGCGATCGAATGGTGGCGCTTCAGCCACCCCTTTTACGAATGCTACCTGCCGCTGATTCTGGCGCTGCAGTGCGCCTGGCGCTCTCCGTGGCTGGCGCCCCTGCCGGTGGTTCAGGTGCTGCTCTTTCAAGGCAATTACCAGCGGCGGGTTCGTGAACTCCGGCGTTTTGCAGGAGACGTTCGAAATTGGCTGATCTGCCGCGGGCAGTTGCACCTGGACGATCGGGCCGAAGCCCGTGTCGAGCGGGGGAATCCGGGCGTCGCCCGCTTGGTGATCCCGCGGCCCGGGAGTCAGCCGTGGGACGTGCGCCTGACGCGGCCCTGCGGTTCGGTGTCCGCCTGCCGTCGATACCAAGTGGAGCTGGAGATTCGAGCGGAGCGCCTGCGCCGGGTGACGGTGGGGCTGTGGCAGGACCATGCGCCCTGGCACTCGCTGGGATTGCGCGAGGAACTGGTGCTGACGGACCGCTGGACGGTCCTGGACCTCCACTTTGCCGCGGCAGAAGACGACGACCGCGCAAGCCTGGGGATGTGGCTCGGCGCCGAGGACGCGCCGGTCGAAATCCGCCGATTCTCCATGAAGCCGGAACGTGCGCGGGGGCCGGCCTCCCTTGCCCGCACCGGCGCCGGTCGGCCCAGCGTCAACGGAGGCGGACGGAACGGGCGAGCAGAACGAGCCAGAGGAACAGCAGCGGGGTGGCGAGTTGAATCCGCGCCACCGCGGCCACAAGGCTGAACAACATCGCGAAGAACACGGCATGGTTCGTTCGAGTCAGCATCGTCCTCGCGGCGCTTCCGCGGGGCAGCGCCAGGGCGGTGTCTGCCGCGAGCAGAATCGCCGGGACGAGGACCACGAGATCGTACGCAAACAAGTGCGGCGTCGCCAGCACGACCGCGCAGGCCAGGAGCCCGACGCGGCCTGTGGCCGACGAGGTTCGACGCCACGCGCGAGCGGCCACGATCAAGACCGAGAGCGCCGAAGCGAGATACAGGACGACCGCGAGGCGGCCAGGCACGAGGGTCGCCCAGAAGGTCCGCAGCGAGTACATCATGTATGGCTTGGCGGCCAGCACATCCGGCGCTCGGCTCGAGTCGATCATCGTGACAAAGTGCTGGTGGAGGCCGTCCAGGCCGACAAACGGCACCGCGAGCCCGAGTTGGCCTGCGGTGACGGCCGCGGCGCCCAGCAGCATGGCGAATTCGCCGGCAAGGAGGCAGACCGCGACGGCCGGAAGCAGCAGCGTCCACTTGTACGCGAGCAACCCGATCGCGCATCCGGCCAGCCAGGACCGTTTCCGGTCCAGGGCAAGGCAGGCCAGCGCCAGCGCGCCCAACGCCACTGCTGAGAGATGGCCGTTCGCGACGAGCCACCAGAACGCCGGGGATGCGCATGCCACCCACGCGACTGTCCGGCCGTACGACCGCAGGCGCGGGCAGCGCTTCCAGAAGAGCCAGGTAGCCGTGCCGTAAAGAGCCCAAGTCAGCAGGGTCCACAGTGCGAGGGCGGCCGGGTATGAGAAGAACGCGAGCGGCTGGAGCGCAAGCCCGACCTGGGGCGGGTACACTGCGGGGAAGTTGTCCCCAACGGCCTGCGGGACGGCCCTGGCCTGCACGTCGTGCAGCTCGCGCCGGACGATGTGAGGGCGGCGAAGTCATGTAGCCGGCTCGCGGTGGCCAGGCTGTAGAACTGGACGAAGTCCGCGCCTTTGACAACCCCCGAGATACGATCCACCAGCGTAGGGGTCGCCCAGTTGAGCGCGAGCGCGGCCCACATGACCAGCGCCACGACTTTCGCCTGGTTGCGCATTTCGCGGGCGGCACGTTCCACGGGGTCGATCATCACCGTGGTACCTGCGCGAGAAGCGCCCGGTCTTCCGCCCGGACGGCATGACGAGGGCTCGGGCCTTCGCCCGCGCCTCGCCTGTCGGGCGGCGTCAGGCCTCCTGATGCGCCCCCCGGTGGGATCACCACGCTACTCCTCCCAGTGGTACCGGTGCAGGCTGAGGGCCCGGGCGGCCCGGCGCGGCAGCCGATCGCCCATGAGGCCTGCCAGGGTGCCGCCGACCTTCGCAAGGTTGTAGAGGAGGTACCTCGGGAGCGACCGCGGATGCGCGCGCGCCATGTACATGGCCTCGTCGGGCAGGTAGCTGGCGGCCATCGCCACGGTTCTTGCGAGCCCGTGCTCCGGGAAGACCACCCTGAGCGAGCACGCGCTGTCGAAGTAGCGCCTGAAACACTCGGCGGCCGAGTAGTCGTGGGAGTGAATCACGACCGACTCCGGCTGGTAGACCACGGCGTGCCCGGCCGCGATCACGTCCCGGGAGAACTGCTGATCCTCGCTCATGATCAACCCTTCGTCGAACGGGTGACAGACCAGGGCCTCCCGCCGGATCGCGGCGCTGACGTTCGAGAAGAACACGTCCTCCAGCGTGAGCGGGCCGTCGCCGCGCCGCGCTCGTCGCACCGGCGGGTGCGGCGGGAATCGCCGCTCGAGGAAGAACCGTTCCATCGGGTTGGCGTCGGCCCGCGGGACCTGCCGCGAGTAGCTCGCCACGACCTGCGGGTCGGCGAAGGCGGTGAGAAGCGCGGCGAGCCACGTCCGGCCGACCGGCATCGCGTCCTGCGTCAGCATGACGACGATCTCCCCCGTCGCCACGCGCGCGCCGAGGTTCCGGGCACGGCCGTGCGAGAAGTGGGAGATCGGGACGACCCGGACGCGGGCGTCGGAGGCCGCGATGTCCCGGGTGGCGTCGGTGGACATCGAGTCCACCAGGACGACTTCCGACGGGCTCGTTGGTTCCTGGGTGAAGACCGCCTCGAGAATGCCCCGCAGAAAAGGCTCGGCGTTGAGCGTCGGGATCACGACCGACACCGTCGGCGACTGCGGTGCCTTCGATCCTGCGTCCTTTGGCAGAGACTTGGACTCCTGAACCACCGTGAACTCGACTGAGGCCTGCGAGACGGCATCCTACCATGGAACCCGTGAACACCGGCGCGTCGCGCAGTGGGCCACGGCGTCGCTGCCGCCTCGTCAGCCGTCGAACCGCTTCCACAGGGTCCGCATCCCCGCCCGACCGATCGTCGCGGCCGCCGCGAGCGGATGACAGAGCGCCCGTCGCGCTTCAGCCACCAGGAACTCCAGCGGCTTGCCCCTCTCGTACAGGCCGTAGACATACGGCACGAGACCGGGCAGGCCCGCGTTCTGCAGGAGCGCGGCGTACGCCCGGTGCACGCGCAGGCGATTCCGGTACTCGCGCGTCGTCCCCATGAGGCCGCTCCCGGTGACTCGGTAGAAGAACAGGACTTCCGGCACCACGTCCAGGGTCTTTCCCGCGAGGATGAGCCGCAGCAGGAACTCGTAATCCTCGTGGGTGTCGTACCGGTATTCGGGCTCCTCGGAGAACCCTCCGAGGGCTTCGAAGACCGACCGCCGAACGATGAAACCGGCGTCTCCGAAGAAATTGTCGAAGAGACCGAGCGGGAGACACGGTCCGAGAGGCAGGAAATCGTACCTTGTGGGGACGACCTGGCGGATGGCGCACTTCCCCGCCTCTTCGGTCGCTCGTTCGAACGGAGCATGCCTGCCCTCGAAGGCTCGGAAGTAGCAGGTCAGGCAGTCGTCGCCGGACTCCTCGATGGCCGACAGGAACCGCTCGACCATGTGGGGAACGGGCACGTTATCGGCGTCGAGGAACAGCAGGTACTCGGCATGCCCCTTCGAGGCCGCGGCATTCCTGGCGGCGCTGACGCCCCTGTTGACCGCAGAGGCCTCGACGCGCCAGTTCCGGTCGGCGTACTTGCCACCCATCTCAGCAAGAACACGCTGCGACTCACCGTCGGTCGAGCCGTCGTCAACCACCGTGACCGAGCCCACCGAAAGTGTCTGGTTCGCCAGCGCTTCGAGCAACGCCGGCAGGTATGCCCCGTGATTGAAGAAGGGAATGCAGACGTCCACGTGCCGGGTCGGCCTGCTGGAGACGGGGAGGGCGCCCGGTCGGGGCTCTCTGGTGCGCCGGACTCGGTCGTGAAAATCGAGCCACTCCCGGTTGTGGCGATTCCAGTCATAGGGACACTGTGCCGCCTGAGAACGCGGGCCGGAAGCCAGGTGCCGCGCGAGAGCGTCGCCGAGAGACCGCTCGGAAGGGTCGAAGAACCGGTCGTCGGCCGCGGGCGGGAGAATCTCGCGCATGCCGCCCGCGTTCGAGCAGATGACGTGCAGGCCGGCGACGAGCGAGGCTTCGATCACGACGTAAGGGTAGTTGTCGTCGAGGCTGGGAACCACCACGAGGGTGTCGTGCGCCCAGGATCGCAGGAGGGTCTGAACCTGTTCCGTGTCCAGGTGGCTCAGGAACCGTGTCCGCTTGCGCAGGGCAGCGAGTCGATGCGCCGCGCGCCGCGGTGAGAGACCGCCTGTGTTGCCCTCCCGGCCAACGAAGGCGATCTCCTCGATCGAATCCAGAAGTTCCGGCCGCTGGCGGTGAACCCCGCGCAGGGCATCGACGAAAAGCCCCGTGCCTTTCCTGACCTCGAATCTCCCGAGAAAGGCGATGCGACGAAACCCGGGAGGTCGCGATGGGCCAGGCGCACCAGGTGGCGTCGAGTCCGGCAGCATCGGGTAACCAAGCACCGCAGTTCGTGCCGGCTCCGGCAGCCGCCAGCCCTGGCCTGAGACGAACCTGAGCATGTACTGGCTCGGCGAGGCAATGAAGTCAGCATGCTCGGCGACGTAGCGCTCGGCGAAATCCAGGCTCATGTCGTGGAGCACGTGACGCGGATACTCGGCCATGGCCTCGCGGATCCAGGCAGTGGGGCCGTGCAGGACGTTCACGAATACAGGGCGCCGCCTCCCCTGCAATCGCCTCGTGCGAACCGGAACGAATCCGTCTGCCAGCCAATCCTGGAAATAGACCACATCGGCGTCGCCTGGGATCGCATCCGCGACGGCATGCCCGCGACGGACGAAATCCCAGGCCCCGATCGTGTTCGGAGGGAAGGCTCTCGGGCTGACCGTGCGCACGTCGATGCCCGCCCCTTCGTACCGACCCGCCCAGCCCCTCCCGGCCGGGCGTGCCCGCCCCGTGAGCAGAACCGTCACCTCCTCCCCCACCGACCGCAGGAGCCGGGACAGATGCCAGACGAATGACCCGATGCCCCCCTGAGGGCAAAGCCCGGCCAGCTCTGGCGTCACGATGACCGTCTTCATATCTCAACCGCCTCGACGTGAACGGTACCGCGTCGGAACGCGTGGTCCGGTTCCGGCCGGTTCGACGTGCTGCCGATACTACACTCCCTCGTGTCCGGCCGGCTGCACGCAACTGTCGCGTTCCGCGCGATCCGTAGCCGGTGCGGGGTTTGATCAGGGGCGAGAAGCGGGTGACTTCTCGTACCGACGAAGTCCGCCCACGATGACAGCGATGTCCGTGGCCAGAATGAAACGCAGGTGCGCGACCACATCGCCCCTGAGCAGGTCTGAGAGTATTGCGAGTTTCGCGCTCGCGACGAGGCCCACCGCGATCTTCAGGAGCGCGTCCCACTTGCGCCGAAACTCCTCGTACTCGGCCGGCGGCAGGCATTCCGAAGCGACCCAGTCGAGGCAGGCGAGGTAGGCGTCCCAGAACTGCTCCGCTGTCGTCTCGGAGAGCTTCGCGCAGAGGTAGCCCCGGAAGTTCTCCGGCGTCACACCGTCCAGTTCGGGGTCCACCGGCAGCCGGTCCCGCCGGCCGCCGGCTCCGATGATGCTGGCCAGCAGGATCTTCCGCGTCAGCTCCGGCACCTGCGGGCGGGATGACGGGGCGATGCGCCTGAGCTTGGCCACCCGATCACCGGGCTTCTCGATTTCGTCCCTCCACGCCTTCACCTGGTTCACGTAGCCCAGGAAGTAGTCGAGGTTGGCCTTTCCGATCGGTGAGTCGTGCGCCGGCATGCGGCGCTCGTAGTACGCGACCAGCTCGTCCAGGTCCTCGTGGTTCAGGAAGCGCAGCGCCTGCCCGGGCGGCTTCAGCACCGTGTTGTAGGCCACGAGGATGCCCTTCTCGCTCGCGAACCCCACGAGGTCGGGCACCTCGAAGCGGTTGATGGCCATCGGGCAGACCGAGAAGGCGAGATGGGCGTTCCGCTTCTTCGTGTAGTCCGAGAGCCACGCGATGTTCTCCATCACCTGTTCGTAGCAGGCGCCAACCCGGATCGCCTCGTACGTCTCCTTCCTCACCGAGTCGATCGAGACGGCGAAGGACACCTCGAGCCCCGCCCCCGCCATCTTCCCGAGCAGCGTCGTCGTGCGCGGGTTCAGCGTGGTCGCGTTCGTCGTGATGTGGATCTTCACGCCGGGGTTGACGCGCGCCACCTCCGCCCAGATGTCGTAGTAGATCCCGATCAGGAACGGCTCGCCGCCGAGGAACTTCATCTCCTCGAGATGCGGCATGAACTCCGCGAGCTGCCTCACGAAGTCGGCGTCGTACGGGCTGCGCTGAGGCGGTTGCTTCTCGCGGTGCCTGCGAATTGCCGAGGAGAAGTACCCGTCGCACATGATGCACTGGAGGTTGCAGGTGTTCTCGAGCTCGAACTCCATCACCCTGGGCATCGCGACGGCCCGCGCGGGCACGAGCGACGCGAGGACTCTGCTTCCCTTCTCCGGCTTCCCCTGCGCGTACTGGTCGTAGATCCTGGCCTTGCAGCCAGCGAGGTTGCCGCTCTCGAGCTGCCGCTGGCACATGCTGCAGCCGCCCTCGAGGCTGTCCTGGCGGATGTCGCATCGAAGTTGCTCCGCCGCCGCGCCGAACCACATCTGCTCGAGGCTGTCCCTGGGATACTCGCCGAGAATGCGCGTCCTGTTGTAGCAGCAGGCGTTGGCCTTGCCCGTCTGCTCGAAGTTCATGCTCGTGAACGGCGCGTGGCAGAGGACGGCCCGGTCGGCCTCCCCGCCGCGGATCCGGTTGTACGCGTCGATGAGCTGCTTGCTCAGGCTGGCCATGCCGAGCGCTCCATGTCGCCCCGCTCCCGCGGCACCCGATTACACAAACCCACGAGAGAGACTTCGTTTCGCCCTGACGCTGCGGAACCCAACCGGCCGATGCCTACCACGCCGGTCGCGGGCCGCTCGAGGAGCCGCCACCTTGCCGTCTATTCAACCACCATGGCAGCAGGCGCATATACAAGTCCCTGGCCACGGGGGGCAACGCGCCCGGGACTCGGAACACGAACGACAGCAACCCCGTAGGATCTGCGTCCTGGGCGAATCGGACAGCCAGCCGTTCGTATGCCGGTCCCCACGTTGCCGCGTCGAGCGACTCCGCCGCGAGCTCGCCGGCGATCCTCCCCGAGTGCAAGGCAAACGAGATCCCCTCGCCTGTATCGGGATGCGCCAATCCTGCCGCGTCGCCGACGAGCACGTACCCGGGGCCGGTGACCCGCCGGTCGAGCACAAGTCGGCCCCGGTGCGTTCGGGCCAGGTTCAGAGGAAAGCCCTCCAGCGGCGTGACCTCGGTCGCGCCAGTCAAGTATCGTCTGGCAACCGCATGTTGCCGCATCGACGCATACCGCCCTCGAGGGTCCACGCCTCGCCCGGTATGGCAGAAGTACCCGACGTTGGCCCACCGCTCCCCCTCCGACTCGAAGGGGAAGATCCAGAGATACCCATGACACCCCGGATCGACGAGGAACACGAGCGCCCGGGCCGCCGGGTCGACGTCACGCACGAATTGTCGGACGGCTGCTCCTCGGCTGCGTGATGGTCCGCTCCCCGTGCACCGTCGCACGACGCTCGTCGACCCGTCCGCTCCCACGACCATCCTGCACTGGACGTTCCAACGTGCCGACCGCCGCTCCACGCAGACGCCGGTGACCCGTCCGGCGCTCCGCAGCAACCCGGTGACGCGAGCATCCTCGAGCGTCTCCACGCCATCCGATCGCGCCGCATTCCACAGGGCCTCATCGAACACGCGCCGACAGACGACGGCGAACTCGCCGTCGCCTCGAGCAACGCTCCGACCGTTGGGGAAGCAGAGCCGATACTCCCTGGTGAAGCCCGTCGTGGGAAGGGAGCCGACCTCTGGAAAGAGCGTCCGCACGAGCGGCAAGGCACGGTAGGTCAGCGCGCCGCCGCAGACCTTGTCTCTGGGATGGGGGGTCTCCTCAATCGCGAGGAGCCGGAGGTACGGGGCTGCCCGCCTCACTGACCGGGCGAATGCCGACCCAGCAGGGCCGGTTCCGACAATGACGATGTCATAGGGTCGAAACGCTCTATCGCCAGGTGTGAACGTCATTCCGGGCGATCCCATCTGTGGGGTATCCGCACGACGCCGACCTCCTTGCCGCCGTGCTGTACCGTGAAGGCCGCGACGTTGGACCAGGTATCGTACAGGTGCGGGCTGCGGTCGTCCATCAAGGCCACGATGAAGCTGTATTGACCTGTAAGCAGCGGCAGCGCATCGATCACGAAGCGCACGCCGTAATCATCGCCACCCCTCGGGTACAACCCGGCAGACAGGCCATCCCACTTCGTCGCGACGCCGTAGCACCAGACGGCGTCCTTTCGGACGAGGATCAAGCCGACGTGGACCCCGTCACGGTAGACCGCCTGCGACAGCCGCGCGAGAATCCGGAGTTCGAGCCTTCCTCCCGTCTCGACCTGGCCGTTCAGGCAGTCGCCGCCCAGCGCCACGTCGGTCAGGTAGTTGTCCGCGGGGTGGTCGCGCGGCGCTCCCTCGTTCCCAACCGGCTCCGGGACGGCTGCATCACGGGCCCGGATGTGATCCTGGTAGGCCTCGACCACCGGGGTCGTGGCGGAGAGAAGTGTCGGCCGGCCGTCCCGAAGCCACATCGTGCGGTCACACACCTCCCGGACCGCGTGCAGGTCGTGCGAGCAGAACACGAGCGTGCAACCAGCCTCGCGCAACGCCATGATGCGGCGCATGCACTTGCGTCGGAAATGCTGGTCACCGACCGAGAGATGCTCGTCGACGATGAGGATTTGTGGCTCGACGGCCGTGGCGACCGAGAAGCCGAGCCGCAGGTACATGCCCGACGAGTAGGTCCTCACCGGGCGCTCCACGAACGAACCCAGCTCGGAGAACTCCACGATCTCCGCCAGGTGCACCTCGGTCTCTGCCGGCGAGAGCCCCAGAATCGCGCACCCGATCCGGATGTTCTCGATGCCGGACAGATCCGGGTGGAAGCCCGCGCCAAGACTGAGAATGGCCGAGACCCGGCCGCTGCGCTCGACCTGTCCCGCGCTCGGCGCCGTCGCCCCGGCCAGCAGCTTGAGGAGCGTGGACTTGCCGGCGCCGTTGTCGCCGATGATGCCGAGCGACCCGCCCCTGGCGACCTCCAGCGACACGTCGCGCAGCGCCCAGAACGTCTCGGAGTACTCGCGGCGGAGCACGAGCTCCTTCAAGCTGTCGAAGGGCCGCTTGTAAATCCGATACGCCTTGCTGAGTCCCTGTGCCCGTACGCTCATCATCGGCTTAGAGAAAGTCCTTTCCCCGGTCCAGCGCCTTCCGGAAGAACCACGCGCCGGCCGCCGACAGCCCGACCGCCCACAGCACGACATATCCAGCGTCAGGCACCGGCGCCCGCCCCTCGAGCAGCACGCTCCGGTACGCGCGGACGACATGATGCAACGGGTTGACCAGCAGCAGCCAGCGAAGCACCCGGGGCACCGCCTCCTCGGGGTAGAAGATCGGCGTCAGGAACAGCCACGCCGTCAGGAGCAGCGAGAGCGCCTCGTTCAGATCGGAGACGAAGACGGCCAGGATGCTGACGATCCAGGCGATGCCGCACGTCATGACCACGCGGAGCACGACCAGGATCGGCAGGACGAGAATCCAGACGCTCACGGGTCGGCCGAACGCGATCGCCAGCGCAATCAGCAGGCCGAGCCCCACCACTTCGCCCACCGCGGCGCTGAGCACCCTCGAAACGGGAATGACCTGCGCGGGAAACGTGTCGCGCTCGACCAGCGCGCGGTCTTCGCGCAGCGACAAGCTGGCGCGCTGAATGCCATCGGCGGTCGCGAGATACGGCAGCATGCCGCTCAGCAGGAACAACACGAACCCGCGGCCGTCGTCCGCGGGGTGCGAGACGCTGAGCACGAAGCCGAACACGAAGACGTAGATGGCGAGGAGGATGAGCGGCTGGAGAACCGTCCACGCCACGCCCAGCACCGACGAGGCGTACCGCTTCCCGCACCTCGCGCCGGGCGAGCGCCAGGGACGGATACCAGGACCCACGGATTGCGGCCGCGGCGCCGTTCGGGAACGAGGAGGAGCGAGCGTTGCCGCTCGTTCGAGCGCTCACGGGAGTCCCACCGCGGCGGGGTCACCACAGCCGGCCAGCTCCGCCAGATAGCTGGCCTCGTCCTCGGCCGAGGGAAAGCTGCCCGCCTCGGTCGCGTGGGTCAACGGGACGGGGAAGACGCTGGTGCCGTCAACCCCGCCGGCGGCGGAAGCACCGCTCCCCGGCGACGCGCGAAGAAGCCGGAGTCGGCGTCCGCGCAGACGTGCTGGAACAGATCGAGAAACTCGGCGATCATCTGGTCTGAGCGGAAAGCGGTCTCGCGAGCCATGCGGTGCGCGGCCGCCGCCATCTCCTTCCACTTATCGGCATCCTGCCCCAGTGCTTGCAGGCGTCCAACCGCGCCGTGCCGCCGGCCGTCCGGAACGGTGATGCCGGTGTCGCGCAGGCGTCTCCCCGCGCTGCTGTCCGGCGATTCCGACCCAACCGTGACGGGCACGCACCCATGGGCCATCGCCTCGACGACCGGCGGCCTCGTGGCCGGGTCGCTCCCAGCGATGACGACAGCGTGGCTCGACGCGCACAACTCCAGCCATGCCAGCCGGCCCGGGCGGATCGCCAGGCGCACGCCCGCCGCCGCCAGCCACTCCCGATCGGCCTCGGGCGGATCGACGGCGACGATCGACCAGCCTCTGCCCGACTCGACGATCGCCCGGATGAACGACAGCACGCCCCCGCCACACGTCTCCGGCGGGATCAGGAGCGTCCCGCCGGACCCGCCCCATGCCCTGTCCCCGAGCGCGGTCGGCACACGGACGCCGTGCTGGATGGTGCACATCCGATTGCTCGACCGGGGCGACACCTGGCGGAGGTGGCGGGCGGTTTGTCGGCTCGTCGCCACCACGGCATTCCAGTAGTCGCCGAGCCGCGTGGCGTGCTCGGCATAGAGAGGGCCGTCGTCGTGCAGAAGACCGACGACCGCGACGCGTCCCGAGAGCGCCGGCGCCACGCACGAGTGTCGCCAGTCGTAGTTCGGGATGTAGATGCAGGGCGCGGCGGCTTCCAGGGTGCGGACCATCGTTCCCCATCGGGCGCCCCAGTTGTCGGCGCCGGTCACCTGCAGTTCTTCGACGGGGACGTCCGCCGGCCTCGCCATCCTCGGCTCGTCGATTGTCACCGAGGCGGGTCGATTCTTCGGTCAGGAGAAGCCGCGCGTCGACACCGGCGATTCGAAGCCCCCGCACCAGTTCCTCGGACCACAGGTTGACGCCGTTGTGGGTCCAGACGGGCGACGCGACGATCACGCGAACGTCCTCGAGCGACGCCGGAGAACGCCTGGAAGGCGCAAATCGCTGCCGCGCGGTGTTCCTCGCCAGCGTCCGGATTCGTCGTCGTAATCCTCCGCATCCTCGAGCGACGGAAACGCGCCCAGGTCCGGCACGACGTGCGGGGTGGCGACCGGAAACACGCTCACTCCGGCGACCTCGGCGGGAAGCGGAGAGAGTGGGGCCCTGCGCCGCACGAAGCGCCCGGCGCTGGCATCGCCCCACGCGCGATCGAAGACCTCGAGATAGGACGTCACCATGTCCTCGACGCCGAAGCCCCCCTTCGAGACAGTCCGCCACGCTCGCGCGGCCATTCGCCTGCGCCGAAAGGGATGGCGCCAGAGCGTACGCAGACGATCTGGGTGTACGCGCCCGCCTCTCCGATCGGCACCATGCAACCGTTCCTGCCTACGTCGCCAACGAGTTCCGGGATGCCGCTGCTGGTGCGAGACACCACCGGGACCAGGCCGCACCCCATGGCCTCGATCAGGGCGTTGGGCATGCCCTCGAACTCCGACGCGAGCAGGTAGACGTCGTGGGACTCGAGAACGGCCGCCATGTCATCGTGTGACACGACGCCAAGAAAGCGGATGGCGCCCTCCGAGACCAGCGGCTCG